>NZ_CP120718.1:2500-70000 GCF_029542445.1 Paenibacillus sp. BR1-192
GTGTGCTTACAAGAAGTCAGAGCCCGATCTATGGGTGATGGCGTGCCTTTTGTAGAATGAACCGGCGAGTTACGTTCCCATGCAAGGTTAAGGCGAGAAGCCGTAGCCGCAGCGAAAGCGAGTCTGAATAGGGCGACTTAGTATGTGGGCGTAGACCCGAAACCGTGTGATCTACCCCTGTCCAGGGTGAAGGTGCGGTAACACGCACTGGAGGCCCGAACCCACGTATGTTGAAAAATGCGGGGATGAGGTGGGGGTAGCGGAGAAATTCCAATCGAACTCGGAGATAGCTGGTTCTCCCCGAAATAGCTTTAGGGCTAGCCTCGGAATGAAGAGTCGTGGAGGTAGAGCACTGATTGGGTGCGGGGCCCGCAAGGGTTACCAAGCTCAGTCAAACTCCGAATGCCATAGACTTATATCCGGGAGTCAGACAGTGAGTGCTAAGATCCATTGTCAAAAGGGAAACAGCCCAGACCATCAGCTAAGGTCCCCAAGTGTGTGTTAAGTGGGAAAGGATGTGGAGTTGCACAGACAACCAGGATGTTGGCTTAGAAGCAGCCACCATTTAAAGAGTGCGTAATAGCTCACTGGTCGAGTGACTCTGCGCCGAAAATGTAACGGGGCTAAACACACCACCGAAGCTATGGCTTGAATCGACTTCACTGCTTCTTTGAGGTAGTGAGACTGAGAGAAACATTTTTGTCAGGCTTGAGATGAAATCAAGAATGACCAAATGTTCTCAGGGGATAAACACGCTTCGAAGGCGGAGTGAAGTCGATTCAGGGGTAGGGGAGCGTTGTATGTAGGTTGAAGGTGTACCGTAAGGAGCGCTGGACAGCATACAAGTGAGAATGCCGGTATGAGTAACGAAAAGATCAGTGAGAATCTGATCCGCCGAAAGCCCAAGGTTTCCTGAGGAAGGCTCGTCCGCTCAGGGTAAGTCGGGACCTAAGGTGAGGCCGAAAGGCGTAATCGAAGGACAACAGGTTGAAATTCCTGTACCACCGTAAACCGTTATGAACGATGGGGTGACGCAGGAGGGTAGTGACGCGGACTGATGGATGTCCGTCCAAGCAGTGAGGCTGATGTGTAGGCAAATCCGCACATCGTAAGGCTGGGCTGTGATGGGGAGTGAAAATTATAGTAGCGAAGGTCATGATCTCACACTGCCAAGAAAAGCCTCTAGTCAGGTGAAGGTGCCCGTACCGCAAACCGACACAGGTAGGCGAGAAGAGAATTCTAAGGCGCGCGGAAGAACTCTCGTTAAGGAACTCGGCAAAATGACCCCGTAACTTCGGGAGAAGGGGTGCCTCGGTAGGGTGAATAGCCCGAGGGGGCCGCAGTGAAAAGGCCCAAGCGACTGTTTAGCAAAAACACAGGTCTGTGCGAAGCCGTAAGGCGAAGTATACGGGCTGACGCCTGCCCGGTGCTGGAAGGTTAAGGGGAGCGGTTAGGAGCAATCCGAAGCTGTGAACCGAAGCCCCAGTAAACGGCGGCCGTAACTATAACGGTCCTAAGGTAGCGAAATTCCTTGTCAGGTAAATTCTGACCCGCACGAATGGCGTAACGACTTGGGCGCTGTCTCAACGAGAGATCCGGTGAAATTTTAATACCTGTGAAGATGCAGGTTACCCGCGACAAGACGGAAAGACCCCATGGAGCTTTACTGCAGCTTGATATTGGATTTGGGTACGATCTGTACAGGATAGGTGGGAGCCTTAGAAGCATGAGCGCCAGCTTGTGTGGAGGCGACGTTGGGATACCACCCTGATCGTATCTAGGTTCTAACCTAGTACCGTGATCCGGTACGGGGACAGTGTCAGGCGGGCAGTTTGACTGGGGCGGTCGCCTCCTAAAGAGTAACGGAGGCGCCCCAAGGTTCCCTCAGAATGGTTGGAAATCATTCGAAGAGTGCAAAGGCATAAGGGAGCTTGACTGCGAGACCTACAAGTCGAGCAGGGACGAAAGTCGGGCTTAGTGATCCGGTGGTACCGCATGGAAGGGCCATCGCTCAACGGATAAAAGCTACCCTGGGGATAACAGGCTTATCTCCCCCAAGAGTCCACATCGACGGGGAGGTTTGGCACCTCGATGTCGGCTCATCGCATCCTGGGGCTGAAGTAGGTCCCAAGGGTTGGGCTGTTCGCCCATTAAAGCGGTACGCGAGCTGGGTTCAGAACGTCGTGAGACAGTTCGGTCCCTATCTGTCGTGGGCGTAGGAAATTTGAGAGGAGCTGTCCTTAGTACGAGAGGACCGGGATGGACGTACCGCTGGTGCACCAGTTGTTCCGCCAGGAGCATGGCTGGGTAGCTACGTACGGACGGGATAAGCGCTGAAAGCATCTAAGCGTGAAGCCCCCCTCAAGATGAGATTTCCCAGTATGTAAGACCCCTTGAAGACGACGAGGTAGATAGGTTGGAGGTGGAAGTGCAGCAATGCATGGAGCTGACCAATACTAATCGGTCGAGGGCTTATCCAAAAAACACCCCAAAAAGTGAAGCAAAGCTTTGAAGCAGATGCCGAATACTTTTCGGGGACCCCGATACCACATCGGGTGAATGCTACGGATTCTAATGTGCTGCAAATCGTTTCGTATCTAGTTTTCAGGTGATCAAGCATCTGAACCGTTTGGTGGCGATGGCGGAAGGGTTCCACGCGTTCCCATACCGAACACGACCGTTAAGCCTTCCAGCGCCGATGGTACTTGGACCGAAGGGTCCCGGGAGAGTAGGACGTCGCCAAGCGAACAACCATAAAGACCGTTATCGAGTAATCGATAGCGGTCTTTTCCTATATGCCGTGACGTGGATTTCTGAATTCTGGACTATCTCGAGCCGGCTTGGGTGATACTAAACGACAGTCATGCATCGTCTCCGTGATAATGCCTAAAGGGATGCAATATGGCAGGTCAATCTTAAACGTGGATAAGTCTCCATTTAATAGAAGAAAGCTGTCCATTTGTCCACTCCAAAGAGACAGGACAACGCGCTGGATGGATACTTGCGAACTTCAGGAAATGGGTCAATTCAATCCTTGACAGCCTATGGGCCCTTTGCTAAGATGGCAATAATATATTTCTGAAAATACTTGAAAATGCCGTCCGGTCCAGCTCTGACAGTAGTTGTAGTCCGCAGGAAGACGACAAAAAGGAGGAATAACCCAGGTGTGGGAAGATAAGTTTAGCAAGGAAGGCTTCACTTTTGACGATGTATTGTTGGTTCCTAGAAAATCCGAGGTACTTCCAAAAGAAGTGGATGTTAGCACCAAATTGAGCGAGCACGTGAAATTGAACATCCCGCTCATCAGTGCAGGTATGGACACCGTTACGGAAGCTCCTTTGGCAATTGCCATTGCTAGAGAAGGCGGAATCGGCATTATTCATAAAAATATGACGGTTGAACAACAGGCGGAAGAAGTAGATCGGGTGAAGCGCTCGGAAAGCGGAGTCATCACCAATCCATTCTCGCTTCATGCCGATCATCTTGTATCCGACGCTGAGAAACTCATGGGCAAATTCCGGATTTCCGGGGTTCCGATCGTGGATGAGAACAATAAGCTGATCGGGATTTTGACGAATCGTGATCTTCGTTTTGTTCATGATTACAATACGGTTATCAGTGAAGTGATGACCAGCGAGAACCTGGTTACCGCTCCGGTTGGAACGACCCTTCAGGATGCCGAAATGATTCTGCAGAAGCATAAAATCGAGAAGCTGCCTTTGGTGGACGAGGATAATGTTCTTAAAGGACTTATCACGATTAAAGACATTGAGAAAGCGATTCAGTTCCCTAGAGCAGCGAAGGACGCTCAGGGCCGCCTGCTTGTAGGTGCAGCGATCGGAATCTCCAAAGATACCTTCGAAAGAGCAGAAGCGCTTGTGAAAGCCGGTGTAGACGTCATAACCGTTGACTCCGCTCACGGGCATCACATCAATATTATTGATTCCGTACGCAAACTGCGCGAATTGTATCCCGATCTGACCATTATCGCCGGTAATGTGGCTACAGGCGAAGGTACGCGAGAGCTTATCGAAGCCGGCGCATCCGTCGTTAAAGTGGGAATCGGTCCTGGATCCATCTGTACGACCCGCGTTATTGCCGGGATTGGCGTACCGCAAATCACAGCCATTTATGACTGCGCAACGGTTGCTAAAGAGTACGGCGTGCCGATTATCGCAGATGGCGGTATCAAATACTCCGGGGAAATTACAAAAGCCATCGCAGCCGGCGCTAGTGCCGTTATGCTGGGCAGCATGTTTGCAGGGACGGAAGAAAGCCCAGGCGAAGCCGAGATCTACCAAGGACGCCGTTTCAAGGCTTATCGGGGCATGGGTTCCCTTGCTGCCATGAAACAAGGCAGTAAAGACCGTTATTTCCAAGACGATGACAAGAAATTGGTACCGGAAGGCATCGAGGGCCGTGTAGCTTATAAAGGGCCATTGGCAGATACCATCCATCAGTTGATCGGTGGATTGCGTTCCGGCATGGGGTATTGCGGAACGCAAAACCTGGAGGAGCTGCGGAATGATACCCAATTTATCCGCATTTCCGGGGCTGGTCTCCGCGAGAGCCATCCGCATGATATTCAAATCACCAAAGAAGCGCCTAACTATTCCTTGTAATTCACGGAAAAGAATAAGGATACACAGTATATGTCATTTATTTCCTGGACAAGCTGGATGAAATTCATCTAGCTTGTCTTTTTTTGATACCCCCTATGATAGAATAGAACAAGTTAATGACTTATTGAGAATTAGAGGGGAGTAATTCCATTGATAGACAAGTCTATAAAGAAGAATAAGCGACAACGAATTCAAAGAACGCTGGCATCCTTGATGCTCTTTAATATATTATGTTTCTCTGCTGCGCCTGCGGTTTCGCTCGCTGCGCCTAATATGCTGGCTACAGCGGATACAACCAAAGCTACGGAAGACAAAGCGGCAACGGACAAGGCTGCGACGAATAATGCGAAGCCGGACAAAGTGCCATCGGTCGATCAGCTGGGCTTGGAAGTGAGCTCTGCCGTCTTGATCGAGCCATCTACGGGCCAGGTGCTGTTATCCATAAATGCGGATGAAGCATTGCCGCCGGCAAGCATGACGAAGATGATGACGGAATATATCGTGGCAGAGAAGGTAAAACAAGGCGAGTTAGCTTGGGATGACGTAGTCACGGTAGGGGAAAATGCTGAAAAAACCGTGGGCTCACGGATATTTTTAGCTGAAGGCGACCAACATACAGTGGAAGAGCTCTACATAGCAATGGCTGTCGGCTCGGCGAATGATGCAACGGTAGCATTGGCTGAACATATTGCTGGTTCCGAAGCAGAGTTTGTTACCATGATGAACGATACGGCGAAAAAGATGGGATTGAAGACCGCTTTCTTCATTAATTCGACAGGCCTTAGCCGTGCAGATATGCCTGAGAAATACCGTCCTGCAGAAGATAAAGAAACCGTAATGTCGGCAATGGATACTGCATTACTTGCCAAGTATATCGTTGAGGATCATCCTGACTTTGCGAGATTTACGGCCATTCAATCGCATAAATTCCGGCCGCGCGATACGAGTCCGATCATCAACTACAACTGGATGCTGGAGGCCAACAAAAGCATTACGAACTTCAAGGCCTATGCTTACGAAGGTTTGGACGGTTTGAAAACCGGTCATACCAATGCGGCGGGTTATTGCTTTGCCGGTACCGCTGAGCGTGACGGCATGCGTTTGATCAGCGTGGTTATGGGAACGAAATCCGAAGGGGCTCGCTTTAAGGAAACCAAAAAAGTCCTGGATTACGGCTTTGACAACTTCGAAGTGAAGGAAGTCCAAGCAGCCGGAGCAACCGTGCAAGGATTTGAAACCGTCGAAGTGAAGAAGGGCAAAGGTAAGGAAGCTGGGCTGGTGACCGATAAAGCCCTCACATTTGTTGTGCCTAAAGGTTCTAGCGGAAAGAACATTACCTTTGAAGCCAAACTGGATTCTTCCAGCGTGACGGCGCCTGTCGCCAAGGATACGAAGGTGGGTACGGCAACCTACTCATACAAAATCGAAGGCATGAAGGAAACCCAGACCGAAACGGTGAATCTTATCACGGCAGACGAAGTAGAGAAGGCCGGCTGGTTCAAGCTGTTCCTCCGTGCGATCGGTGACTTTTTCGCTGATTTGTTTGATTCCATCAAAAATCTTTTCTAAGGACCCGATAAATTCCGAGTAAATGGGTTGTGTATTTGATTTTGATGCGGTAAAATATCAAGTTAGATTCATTGCAAGTATGCACCATACGGGTACAGACCATATCGCCAGGGAATGCTCTAAATGGCGATGAGATACAACATATAATCGGGAGGCTAGGGGACATGGAAACAGGAACATCTACTGTAAAAAGAGGTATGGCGGAAATGCAAAAAGGCGGCGTCATTATGGACGTCATGAATGCGGAACAAGCGAAAATCGCTGAAGCTGCCGGTGCTACGGCAGTTATGGCGCTGGAGCGAGTTCCTTCCGATATTCGCGCTGCTGGGGGAGTAGCACGTATGGCTGACCCAACCATCGTTGAGGAAGTCATGAAGGTCGTATCCATTCCAGTTATGGCCAAAGCTCGTATCGGTCATTACGTTGAAGCGAAAGTGCTTGAATCTCTCGGCGTGGATTACCTCGATGAGAGTGAAGTGCTGACGCCTGCGGATGAAGTGTTCCACATCGACAAATGGGATTTCACCGTACCGTTCGTATGCGGCGCGAAAGATATCGGTGAGGCGTTGCGTCGCATCGGCGAGGGTGCATCCATGATCCGCACGAAGGGCGAGCCGGGAACCGGCAATATCGTGGAAGCAGTTCGCCATATGCGTTTGATCAACAGCCAAATTCGCAAGGTTCGCAACATGTCGAAGGACGAACTGTATGCCGAAGCCAAAAACCTCGGTGTTTCCTATGACCTCCTGAAAGGCGTTCACGAGACGGGCAAGCTGCCTGTCGTTAACTTTGCCGCCGGTGGCGTGGCCACCCCTGCGGATGCCGCATTGATGATGCATCTGGGCGCTGACGGCGTTTTTGTAGGATCCGGTATTTTCAAATCCGATAACCCTGAGAAATTTGCTCGTGCGATCGTGGAAGCGACAACGCATTATGATGATTATAAATTGATTGCTGAAGTATCCAAGAACCTGGGTGCTCCAATGAAAGGCATCGAGATATCCAAGCTTAGTCCGGCTGAGCGCATGCAGGATCGCGGCTGGTAAGAGAGAAGGGGTAACATGAAGGTCGGCGTACTGGCACTTCAGGGTGCCGTTGCAGAGCATATTCGAAGCATTACGCTTGCTGGCGCCAAAGGGGTGCCCATCAAGAAGGTCGAGCAGCTGGACGACATTGACGGCTTGATTATCCCTGGCGGTGAGAGCACGACGATTGGCAAGCTGATGCGCAAGTATGATTTTATGGATGCGATTCGTCAGTTTTCAGCCCAAGGCAAACCGATATTCGGAACCTGTGCCGGACTGATCGTGCTGGCCGAGCGAATTCAAGGCGACGAAGAAGCGCATTTGAAGCTGATGGACATCACGGTGGCGCGGAACGCGTTCGGACGACAGCGTGAAAGTTTCGAGACTGATTTGCCTGTGAAGGGCATCGATGAAACGGTGCGAGCCGTTCTTCATCCGCGCTCCGCTTATTCTGGAAGTGGGACCGGGCGTTGAGGTTCTGTCCACGTATAAGGATGAGATCGTTACAGCCAGACAAAGCCATCTGCTTGCGGCTTCCTATCATCCGGAGCTGACAGACGATTACCGGCTCCATCAATATTTTGTGGAGATGGTTCGTTCCCGAGCGACGGCGCCACAGGCGTAACGTAATAGTTTCAGTAGAAGACATCTTGACTCTTTGGCAGTATGTGGGAGTCAAGTTGTCTTTTTCGCTGAAATGCAATAAGATGTATCGTATGTAACAACGTATAATGCAGCCTTGTCCCAAGGCTTTTTATCAACAGGTAGGGCAGCTGCTTCGATATACTTGATGGATGTTTTACTTTAGGAGGGTTTCCCGTGTTAGACGTAAAAATATTGCGCAGCGAGTACAGTCGTGTTGAAGAAGCGCTGAAGAATCGAGGCAAATCGCTCGATTTGATTGCGGATTTTCCTAAGCTTGACGCCCGGCGCCGGGAATTGCTGCAGGAAAGCGAAAGTTTGAAGAATCGCCGCAACACCGTGTCGGCTGAAGTAGCCAAGCTGAAGAAAAATCGCGAAAATGCAGATGAGCTGATTCTGGAGATGCGCCAAGTGTCAGACCAGATTAAAGCAATGGATGAGGAAGTTCGTGAGCTGGAAGCCAGCATATCCGAGCTTACTTTGGCGATTCCGAATATTCCCCACGAAAGTGTGCCGATCGGCGCCTCGGAGGAGGAGAACGTGGAAATTCGCCGCTGGGCGGAGCCTAAAGCTTTTGATTTCGAACCTAAGGCTCACTGGGAGATTGCCCAGAACCTGAGTATTTTGGACTTTGAAGCAGGCGCGAAGGTTACGGGTTCCCGATTTACGTTCTACAAAGGTCTGGGTGCACGGCTTGAGCGTGCCTTAATCAGTTTCATGATGGATCTGCACAGCGACAAACACGGCTATGAGGAAATGCTGCCTCCATATATCGTCAACCGGGACAGCTTGTACGGAACGGGACAACTGCCTAAATTCGAAGAGGATTTATTCAAAATTAGCGATACGGACTATTACCTGATCCCAACGGCTGAGGTTCCTGTAACGAACTACCATCGTGAGGAAATCCTAAATAGCGAGGATCTGCCTAAATATTACGTCGCATACAGCTCCTGTTTCCGTTCGGAAGCCGGTGCCGCAGGACGCGACACTCGGGGACTTATTCGTCAGCATCAGTTCAATAAGGTCGAAATGGTGAAGATTGTGCATCCGGAAACATCGTTTGATGAGCTCGAGAAAATGACGGCGGATGCGGAGCGAGTGCTCCAGCTGTTGAATCTCCCTTATCGCGTCATGACGCTATGTACCGGGGATATGGGCTTCGGCTCCATGAAAACCTATGATCTGGAAGTATGGCTTCCGGAGAGCGGCGTATACCGTGAAATCTCTTCCTGCTCGAATATTGGAGATTTCCAGGCACGCCGTGCCAATATTCGTTTCCGTCCGGAGCCGAAGAGCAAGCCGGAGTTTGTTCACACCTTGAATGGTTCCGGGCTCGCGGTAGGGCGTACGGTTGCAGCCATTCTGGAGAATTATCAGCAGGCCGACGGTTCCGTTGTCATTCCGGAAGTGCTTCGCCCTTACATGGGGAATGTTAGCATCATCGAACCTAAGAAATAAGTTGATAACATAGGTTGACTTGTGGTATAATGATTTTTGCACGTGATTCATTTGCAGTGATCATTTCCACATGGAGAGGTACCGAAGCGGTCATAACGGGGCGGTCTTGAAAACCGTTAGGGGGCAACTCCACATGGGTTCGAATCCCATCCTCTCCGCCATACATATACATTCGTTGTCGCAGAAGGATTTGCGGCAATTATGACAGAAACGCACTTGACTGTTGAACAGCGGTCTAGTGCGTTTTTTTGTGTTCGTGACCGTTAGATGAAAATCTAACGGGAGGTACAGAAATATGAATGCAAGAACAAGTAAAATACCACAGAAACGAGGGCAAAGAAAGAACAATTTAGACATACCTCAGCGGCTTTTAGACCGCCTGACTCCTTCGGTCTTAGAAACGCCCCGCTCCGCACATCAAGAAGCCGAGAAGCCTCGTCCTGAGACGTTGACACTGGACAAGCTATTTAACCGTTACTATACCGCAAGGCAGGCGGCTGGGGCAGCAGAGCGCACCTTAGAGGACTACAGGAAGCACATGAACTGGTTTCGTCAATTCTTGGCATTAGAGTACAACGGTCTGGATAACTTTGTACCGAATCGTGATGTAATTCGTTCATGGATTTCCCATATGTTGACGGTACAGAAGTTGAAGCCCTCAACAATTAACATTAGATTAAGAACAGTTAAGGCAATGTTCAATTGGGCAATTAGCGAAAGAATCATTAAGGAATCTCCATTCGATAATGTAGAATTACTAAAAGTGCCAGAGGAAGATTTCCAAGTAATTTCAAAGACACAAGAACGGAAATTGTTTAACTGCTGTGACTTGACTACTTTTACTGGACTACGTGATGCCCTGTTAATGTCATTCCTTCTTGATACAGGGGTGCGTATTGGGGAGTGCATGAGAATTTTTGTAGAGGAAGTTGATCTGCAAAATCGCTCCGCATCTGTTAGGGCAGAATCAGCTAAAACCAGAAAATCGCGGATGGTATATTTTGGGGCGAGGACACAAGAGCTATTGTTTATTTACCTTGCGTGGCATGAAATTAACGCACAAGCTCCAAACTTGTTTCTTAACGAATTTGGGCAACCCTTAGATAAGAATTGGGCTACCAGATGTATCAGTTTCATTGGTAAGAAAGCTAAAATTACAGGCGTTCGCATTAGCCCCCACACTTTCCGACATACGTTCGCAACTCGTTATATAAAGGCAACAGGGGACCCGTTTTCATTACGTAGATTGCTAGGACATTCCTCAATGGAAATGGTCAACCGTTACGTTAATCAAGATGTCGCCGATGTTCGTGAGCAATATGAGAAGTTCATGAACGGAGGAAAATGAGTAATGGTAACCACACGAACTGTATGGTTGGCTATGGAGGATGACATTACTGCCCAAAGGCTCCTAGAACTCGCTAGGGCGCATTCTAAGCTTGCCTTGGAACATGTTGGAAGAGACACTTGTCCAGAACGCAAACAAGCTATACGAGCTGAAATTGAGCATTTGAGAGCAGAGAGAGTTATTGTTAGCTTCTTCCTTTCATCAGGAGGGTGTAATATGAGCGAGGACTTCGAGAAATACGAACAACTCGTATGCAGAGAGGATGAATTGTGTTTCAAGCTAAAAACATACCAAGAAATGATTTCAGAATTGTTGATGTTAGTTCATAAGAGAGGTGCTAGCGTTCTTAATTTGCCGACTATTGAGGAAGTTTTGACAACGCTACATTCAGCAGAAATCACTTGTCGCTCCGAACTGTTGGATTTACGGCTTGCGAAAACGATTTTATCAAACAGGATTGGTCAGAGTGAATAGTTAATGACCCAAACGATATAACAATAATGTTATTACAACATCACCCATTCGACTTCATTGCGAATGGGTGAGTTGTTATTTCAGCTTATCATATGTACCCAGCACATCCTTAGCAAGACGGAGTACAAGTTTTACTTCCTCAGTCTTTCTTCCCGACAATAACGAGTTAAGTGCTTCAATTAGTTCTTGTCTATTAGCCCGCTCCTCAATACCTTCAATTCCCTCGATTCTGAATACCTCGACTGGATTCACTTCCAAAGCGATAATCACTTTTTCCAGAGTTTCCATTGAGATATTTCGTTCGCCGCGTTCAATATCTGAAATATATGTAACGTGAATGCCACTTTTTTCCGATAAAGACTCTTGGGTGTAGCTTTTTTCTTTGCGTAACGTTCTGATACGTTCTCCAACGAGTTTTAAAAAATCAGAAGACATTCTAATCACTTCCCTTCCATTCAAGCGTATGGAAGGAGTACAGACTTTCACATAATCCTATATCAGAAGTTTCATTGAAAGTATCGTATATATGCGATAGTATATTTGGTATATGACTTTACAACTAGGAGGTGCATCCAGATGAGAATAAAGAACTACATAATCGGCTTTTCTTGTATTTGCTTGATTCTACTGGGAACAGGCTGTGAATCAGATAGCGATAAACGAAAGGCAAGAATTAAACAGCTTGATAAGGAGATAAATCAGCTAAAAAAGGAAACCGATTTGATGAATGATTATCTCGACGCTTGCGAAAAGGTGAGCAAGTGTTAAAACATACTTTGGATTTGGGGGTATACAAATGTATCTTGGATTTGGCGGCATATTTGCAATCCTTGCTTTTATCATGTTTTTCATTGCAATTGGTGGCGGTGGTGACTATCCGATTGTATCGTGGGTTCTATTAATTGGATTTGGAATTGGTTCGTGGTACTGCTATAAGAAGCATAAAGAACTTGAAGAAGAGAAAATGGTACAGAAGCGGCATGAAACGGATGATAGGTTAAAGCGTATTCCCAATTACAAATCGTCACAAAGATACACCTCAGCAAATGGAGATGTTACATTATCAATCGACGAGACGAACAAGCAAATCTCATTCGTTTCCCTTAATTCATACAAAGATAAAGTGTATAGCTATCGTGACATTTTAAAATCGGAGATTCTGACTGATGGGATTAGTGTTACGTCAACGAACAGGGGCAGTCAAATAGGAGGAGCATTGTTAGGCGGTTTACTTGCTGGTGGCGTAGGGGCATTGATTGGAGGACTTTCTGGTTCAACGACTAGCCAAGAAAAAGTGAAAAAGATTGAGTTAAATGTAATTGTCAATGATACTGCAAACCCAATACATAAGATTGAATTTTTGGATTCGGAATTTTCCGCATATGCAAAGGACAGTCAGGAATATAAAGATGGCTACAACACAGCATATCATTGCCATCAATTAATCGGCGTTTTAATTAGACAAGCCGACGAGGAGGACAAGCGAAAAGAGACTTCAACGGGTAGTAATAGTTCTCAAAGTAATGTGTCCGTTGCTGATGAACTTAGAAAACTTGTCCAGTTAAAGGATGAAGGGATAATCAGCGGTGATGAGTTTGAAGCACAGAAAAAAAAGTTGATAGGATGAATGGAAATAAACCAGAAGTGGATAACTGCCACCTCTGGTTTATTTTTCTTGAAGGAATAGCTTAAATATCATCAATCAGCTTACTTATCTTTAGGATTAGGTCTGTAACCTTGGAATCGTAAAATGTCTCACCGCATCCAGAACACTTACCGCCGCGCACTTTGATGCTCTTGATTCTGTCGTTTTTCGACTTTAGGTCAACGTCAATGTTAACGTTCGGTACATCATCAGAACCGCACATCGGGCATTCATATAGGTTAAGTTCGTCTTCACCGTAATCTGGCTTTAGTTTTCGCGCGTCATACTTTGCTTTCCGTTCCTCTAAGCCTTCCTTCCCTAACAGGAGTTCCCATAATTCCTCTATGCTTTTGCCTTCAATGGACTCAGGAATATTGATATGGCGATTATCATTATTTTTATTCATAGTCCCGCTCCTTTAAGTTTCAATAAAACTCAGATTCAATTGAGTGACCTCAATTGGACACAAACCATGACCGCTGTAGATTGATTGCCCTGGTGTTAATATTATAAAATCCGTTCTATGCCACTCTTATATAATAATACACTCTTATATATTAATAAAGAATTGTATTCTAAACTGTATATTAATACTATTAAATAAGAGTGTAGTTGGACGGATTTTAAAAAATGAATAGGTTTCGTTGGTATTGAAACGTAGCCGAAACACTAGAACAATCATTGGTTTAAACGCTATTAGAATAGTAAGGGCAAAAAGTTTGGAGGGGGAATATTTAATGCGAGTAGAGAAGGGTTATTTCTTTTGTTACAACGCTAAAATGATGGCGCATTTAAAGAGGAGCGGATTTAGTTACATTTGCTCCGCAACTCATGAGAAGAGTGGAAATAGATTCTGGTTGTTTGCAAGAAGTGGGGATTTACAAGCGAGTATTGATAGTTTTAAGGTCTAGTCATTTAGTGGATAATCATGCGTATGGGATTAATAGACAGGAGATGGTGAAATGGCGAGAATACGAAAAGCTTACTTTACTAAGTCAGAAATGGCAAAATTACTTGGTGTAAGTGAAAAACATCATGAGATATATATGCCCAATGAGATTTTTAAGGATTTTGTGGAAGCTTTTTCAACAGAGGAAATGGCAGGCAAAACTTCCACGCATATTGCATTTGCTTATGCTTATTATTATCTTGCAAACTACCAATGGAGATATGCCCAATATCGCTATTACAATGATAAAACAGGTGTGGAAACCAGTATAAATGAAGGAACAATTAAACAAATTCTTGGTTTTCCCTCGAAATCTGAACAATACACGTATCTAACTAAGAATAAAACGGGTCTATTGGTAAAACTGGGTTATATTCGCAAAGAAACAGATAAACCTTCTCGCTATTGGTATGACGATGAAGGGAAGTATAAAGAGGTTCAGTTCATATATGAAAGTGAATATCCAGAGTTATATGGTAACAACAAAAACTGGAAAGTGGCGATGCCAGTAAAGGCTCATTGGAGAGAAGAGTGGGCAGAGTTAGATTGCTATTATAATGGGACTTTCTATCAAATTGATAACACCCACTTGATTGACATTGATATTTTTATCTATTGTATGACCAATGCGGAATTGGGTGTAGAGGGTTTCTATTTGTATTGTTTCTTGAAGTGTATGACAGATAAATTTCAAAATGCTTATAATTGTTCTCAAAAAGAAATGGCTCAATTAACTGGGCTATCAATAGATGAAGTAAAGAAACAACTTGAAAATCTAGAGAGGCGTAATATGATTACAAGTGACCATAAACCATTCTGTTTAGATAAACCAGATGATAAGGAGACGAAAACAAATACCTATGGTGTTAAGGAACCTAATGAATTTGCTACGAGCATGATACAATTTAATGTCATTCCCAAACAACGGAAAATTTCAGCGAAGCAATACGAATCAGAAGTTGGCTGGGCAAATGAAAAAGAAGTTAATGGGTTGATTATTAATCAAAAGACAGGTGAGATTATAAAATCTGCTCCTGTTAATGAGTACAACATAAATGATGAAGCCGAATTACCAGACCTAGATGAGGTCTTTAGCAAATAAGTTAATTTGCATGCCATGGGACTATGTTCTATGGCTGTTTTGTGTTCCAAAAATTAAATCCAGAGGTGATGGATTTGTATATTAGAATCAAGAGAAGAGTAGCAAAGAATTTTGAGAAAGTATTCTATTTTTACCTATGTGAAAGCAAACGAATCGAAGGAAAGGTGACTAACAAGCAGAAATACCTTTTAAGTGCTAGAGAACAGGATTTGGAAAGCGGTGTCTACAAAGAGAAGTATAAAACTACATTGTCATATCTGGAAAATGAAGAAAAGCAAATGTTGGAGAAGAAAGTATCAGAAGTGTTTGATTGTAAACGTGGACTGCGATAATGATTTTCTATGAGAACTTGGTTTCTATTGTCATTTCAAGTGAAAATGTTACTGTCAAGGGTTTAAAAGGGCTTTTCGTATCGAGGAATTTATATGTAGGGTTCGTGAATTGAAGTGTTCGCCCCGCTCCAATGAGCATTGGCGCATTCCAGACTGTAAAGTACCCCCTGCTGGACAGATTTACCGTCATAATTAGGACGAGTTCACCGTCAAGCACTGGACAATATAATGTTGCAGTCAATGTGTTTACAAACGTATACCTTTACAAACATTTAATCATCACGACTATTTGCGTTTGTAAAGATATTAAAGTAAATTTATAAACGTTTATAAATGTTTATGTTAATTTATAAACATTTTTGATATAATTATAGCATCACATATAAAAGAGGGATGCTATAAATGACAGCTAAAACATTTGCCTACATAAGAGTTTCTGCAAAAGACCAGAATCCTGACAGACAGCTACATGAGATGAAACAGCATGGAGTACATGAACGAGATATATTTTTTGATAAAGAAAGTGGTAAGGATTTCAACCGTCCTCAATATCAGGCATTGAAGCAATGTCTGCGTCAAGGGGATTTGTTATACATTAAGTCAATCGACCGCTTTGGACGTAACGGCAAGGAAATCAAGAAGGAATGGGAACATATTACCCAAGAGATTAAAGCGGATATAAAAGTGCTTGATATGCCTTTGCTTGATACTACACAGCATAAGGACACGCTAGGAACGTTCGTAAGCGATTTGGTTTTACAGGTGCTTTCATTCGTCGCAGAACGTGAGCGTGAGAATATTAGTCAGCGGCAAGCAGAAGGGATAGCAGTAGCTAAGGCAAAGGGTAAGCATTTAGGCAGACCGCAAATGAATATTGATACATTGAGCAAAGAACAAAAGGCGATACTTGAATCTAATTATCCCAAGTGGCAAAGCAAAGAGATAACAGCAGTGCAGTTTATTAAATTGTTGGGGCTTAAAAAGAATACGTTCTATAAAATTATTAAAGAATATGAAAAGAGAATCGACAAGATTACTTGAAAACTAAATATCCAATCGTGATATGTCCTATGTGGTAGGATGTGGTAAGATACTACTAATATACTATAGACAAAGGTGAGGTAAATGAATGAAGAAGGTATCTCCCAAAATAGTTACCAAATCATATAACTCATTTAACGTTCATAATATTGCGGATAACTATAGTTTCTTTCACATTGATATTACGGATGATAAGAAGTTCTTAGAAGGGTTATGTGATTTTTTACTAAGCGAAGACAACCTTATAAGATATGCGACTAATAAGAGTGCAGTTAATTTCGAGCCAACTCTAAGAAATTTTATTACATTATATCGGGAATTGAATAACTTTATAGATGAAGAAAACATGGATAGCTTTGAGTTTGATGAAGAAATAGAAGCAGTCGTAAGTGAAGAGTTTGATGAGATAGGAGAAGAAAATGGAAAGAGAGTAATTCGTACTAGCAAAATCGGCAGGATAGGTGAGTATATATTCCACATATTTTTGTCTGATTATTTTGATTTTAACTGCATTATTCCAAAAGTGAAGCTCACAACGGATAAAAACATGAGTATACATGGGATTGATGTACTGTTCTTGAATAAAAAAGAAGAGACTATATTATTCGGTGAGTCTAAAGTTACAAATAAAATCGCAAATGGCATTGCAATGGTTAACAAGTCATTACTAAATTACGAGAAAGAAATAAGAGAAGAGTACATGCTGGTTTTAACTAACAACCATCTTAAATTAAATGGACTTGAAGATGTCTTCCCAGGGCAGACAGAAGTTTGTTTGACCTTTGATGATTTTATTAATAGCACCAAAATAAAAAATATAGGGGTTCCTATATTTATTGCACATGGTACGGAACTAAACCACGAAGAGATATTAGATTCTTTGGAGAGAAAAATAAAGCGAAAAAAATATTTTAATCTTGATACTAAGTATTATGTGATTTCGCTACCTATGATTAATAAGAAAGTGTTTATGAATTACATCACAAGCGTTATTCGTAAAAAGATGGAGGTTTATAATGCTTCAGTCAATAAGAGATAACGTAATATTGGAAATCGAAAAATCTGAAAATAAAACTGAAAAAATAATTCAAATCTCAGATAAGTTATTTACACTGGGGCTCACTATGTATTCAAGAAACTATTCTTTTGATTCTATTATCTACAATTCTTTTGCGTTATCTCATTTAGATGAAAGGATTTCTTTGCATCCAGAGCAAGTTAATATCCTTGATAACTTAAAAAAAAATGAAGGGGTTATTTTTAGTGCTCCAACAAGCTTTGGTAAAACCTTCGTAGTATTTGAATATATAGCTAGATTCAAGCCACAAAATGTAGTATTAATTGTTCCTACTTTGGCATTAGTTGATGAGTATAACAAAAAAATAATACGTAAATACCAAAATGTATTTAGTGACTATAATGTTTATTTATCTATTAACGAAGATTCTGAGTACAATTTTGATGAAGAAAATAACCTATTCGTACTTACACATGACAGGGCTATCGAAAATGCAAGTTACTCATTGATAAAAGAGATTGATTTTCTGGTTATTGATGAGGTTTATAAGTTAAAGCGAAATGAACAGGATGACAGAGTGTTGGTATTAAATATGGCATATTTCCATTTAGTGAAAAAGGCTCAAAAGCACCTGTTGCTTGCACCGTTTATTGGGGGTATTACTAACGTCAATGCTTTGGAGAAAAAACCAGTCTTTATAAATAGTAGTTTTTCACCAGTTGTAAATGAAGTAAAAACATATGAGGTTATAAACGAAAAGGAACGACTTCCAAAAGTAATAGAAATACTCAACAAATTATCAATTGAAGATAAAATAATGATATATTTCCCGACTGTATCTCAGATTTATTCCTTCGTAAAGAAGTCTTTATCTAACTTCCAAGATATCATACCAACAAATAATTATATTAATGAGTTTATTGATTGGTTGAAAGATGAAATACATGAAGAATGGTATCTCGTCAAAGCAATGGAGAAAGGATTTTTAATACATAATGGTCAATTACCACTGGGTATAAGAATATTTCAATTGGATTTATATGATAATAATCAAGAAAATTCTCAGTTTAATAGATTACTTTGTACATCAACGCTACTTGAAGGTGTTAATACGTCAGCTAAACATATAATTATATCAAAACCTTCAAGGAGTGGTAATAAGGAACAAGGTATAAACTTTGATGCGTTTGATTTTTATAATCTAGTTGGTAGGTCAGGGAGATTATTTGAACATTTCTTAGGAATTGCACATTATATAAAAACACCAGAAGACCCGGTGTTTAAAAAGGACGACGCTATTAAAGATATTGAGTTTGAATTAACTGAAAATAGTGAAGACATTAATATTCAAACTGATAATATCGAAGATGAGAACGAATATAAACAATTTTTAATGAAATTAGGCATCACGCACGAAGAATACAAGGAGAATATTGGTGTTAAATTTAGATTTAGAAGCATTCTTGCACTATATAATAACTACAAGATGAAAATGAGAGAACTCTTTCATGAGTTAACCACATTATTTGAGAATAATCAAAGAGGACGTATTTACCTAATAAGAATACTCTACTATATTTTTGAGGGTAAAACTAATAAGCTAGTTTGCAATATAATTAATCAATTGTTAAACAAGAATAGGCTGAAAATAAAGAAAATAATAAATGATACACATAAGCATTCGAAATCCGATAATATAGACCACATTATTACTACAACTCTTCGAATAAAATCAAGTTATATCGAGTATGACTTTTATTCTAAATTGCTAATAATTATGTATTTCATGAAATGTGAAAAAGAAGATGAAAAGATAATTGCTATGCTTGATTTGAAAGTAAAGCAAAACATAGACTATCTATATTTTACAGAATCCAAATCCAAAAGAATGCTTAAAGATTTAGGCATTTATGAAAGGGATATTGAAAAGATAATAAGAGTTATCGGTGAGGGTTTTAATGATACTTTTGAATTGAAGTCATTATTATTAAAAAATAGAGACAAGTTGAAAAACGTGGGTTATCTCTCGCAGTATATAATTGAATCGTTAACATAATGATATTAAGGGATTTGATATTGATATGATTCACTAAATTGATTCATTTTTTTGTAAGGACAATTTTGTCCATAAATTCTACTTTGGAAAGCCAATAAACATTTGGATTTTGGTTTAGTCACGAAGATATTTTTATCACCTAAAACGAGCCGTAAACATGGCAAAACCCGTGATAAATAAAGCGTTTGACACGTTCCTACGTTAATGACTCAATGAATCAACATCGGCAAGTCGAAGCCAACCAACTCGAAATTTATCGAGATGGTGACGGATAAAAATTATTTTTTGCTTCTATGGATTGACTCATACGTGTGAAAATAATAGGATGTATCTAACGGTCACGTACCAAATTCAACGTTTTAACTCAGACCGCTATAGCGGTTCAACAATAAAGTGCCATAAAGTCAGACAGCATAAAGGATGGCGGGTTTTTATAACGAGGGGCGGTCTTGAAAACCGTTAGGGGGCAACTCCACATGGGTTCGAATCCCATCCTCTCCGCCATACATATACAAATGCAAGCCGTTTCCTTAGGGGAACGGTTTTTTTATGGTCTTTATGCCTTTTTTACCAGAGGAGAAATGCATAGAAGGTTCAGATCTAAGCACTTTATGCTTGGGGGACCTGCTGTATAAAACAGCGCCTGTTATCGCAATTTATAGAGAAGGGGAGGTGTGAACATGAACTCAGAACTGAATGTCGATCAATCGACGCTGGTCAATGCTTGGCAGGAAAGGCTGCCGACCATACTCAAACCGGGGGATCGTGCAGAAGTGGCAGCAGACGAAGGAGATCCGAACGCCATCCGCATTCACATTGGCGCAGCAGGTCGTCAGGAGTATTCGTTTGATTTTCAATGCACCTATGTGGATTCCCGGGAAGTGAAGGTCGCTCTGATCGATGTAGAGCGTGATGGCGCGACGACGGATGAGCGCAATGAGAACATACAAGGCATGGTGGGCGATTATACGCGTCATATTCATGAGTGTGCTCAAACGCTGCAGCAAATCACGCATCACTAAGTTCCATGAATGAATGTGAAAGCTGTGATGCTCCTTTCAGACCGAAGCATCAAGGCCGTTTGCGTAGAACAAACGCTGTGATCCATGAAATGGAGGGCTATCAGATGAGTAAACCAAAGTCGATTCCAGTGCCTGAAGCACAGGAACAACCGAGGCAGCGGAAGGACCATGACCGGGGCGGCCAGGAGCCGCTGTCAGGCTCGCACAGAGCGAAGATCCGCAAGCAGGATGGCCATTATAATTCGGAGGGCTAACAGCCTTTAGGAGCAAAATAAGAAGGCGCCAAAAATCAAGAATCGAGAGAACTTCCTGACATTCGACAGGAAGTTCTTTTTTTCGATTTGAAACCTTTTGCTTCCAACTTCCGTATTAGTGTTCAAGTGTAATATTTTGGGGCCCCACCTTATTCGCATGTTAAGAAGTTTGAAATTAAGATGGATGGAAAAAGAAAGGAAATAAAATTTCAGCAAATATTCCAGAAAGTGTTTCTCATTTTGGTTAAATGGTTTATGATTAGAAGGTCTGTTATTTTTTTGACTGTTAGAGGGGAGAGAAATTTTAATGAACAAGAAGTTTGCAGCTATCATGCTGACACTGCTGCTCACGGTGACAGTTGTGCTTTCCGGCTGCGCGAAAAAAGAAGAGCCTAAGGCGGCAATGACCAATGCTGCTACGAACGCGATGAAGATGACATCCTACGAAATGAAGAGCAAATTTGTCATTGAAGACCTTCAAGTTAACATACCTGCAGTTGAAGGCGATCCAAGCGTAACACAGGCGATGACGATGCTGAAGAATGCGGAGGTTACACTGGACGGGATCTACCAGGCTGAGCCAATGCAAACCGAAATGAACATGGGCATCAATTTGAAGGGTGACATGGCGATGTCCTTCAACATTGATATGGTGATGACGAAAGAGAAAATCTACGTTAAAGTGCCAAGCATTCCTATGCTGCCGTTCCCGGAAGACGTTGTTGGCAAGTTCCTCGTGATGGACATGAAAGAGCTTGCTGAGCAATCCGGCGAAACATTTAACCCAGAAACCCTGGATACCGAGAAGTCCCAAAAATTCGTTAACGAAATCCTTGAAGCTGTGCTGAGCGAATATGACCAAGCGAAATACTTCAAAGAGATCAATGTTAAAGATGCCGGCCTTCCAGAAGGTGTTGACGCTAAACAAGTGGTACAATTCTTTGTAACCAATGATAACCTGAATGAAGCATTGGATATTATGGTAAACAAGGTTGCACCTAAGGTTGTTGATATTGCAGCTAAAGACGAGTACCGCGAATTGCTGGGTCTGACCCAAGAAGACATCGATGCTGCCAAAGCTGAAGTGTCCAACGTCAACCAAGACGAATTCAAAGCGGGCTTGGAAGAAATGCAGAAATACCTGAAAATCAATACATTTAACATCAACACGGCTATCGATAAAAAAGATTTCCCTGCGTACCAAGATGTTGTGTTGAACGTTGATTTCAATGATCCAGAAACGAATGAGAACGTGAAGTTGGCTGTGAAGGGTAGCACCCAATACAACAACATCAACGCGAAACAAGAGTTCAAAATCGGTATTCCAAAAGACGCTGACGTCATCACGATGGAGCAATTTGAGGAATCCATGAGCCAAATGAGCACTTACTAATTTTATTCATCGCAGACAAGAAAACCCGGCCATGACGGCCGGGTTTTCTGTGTTCATTCCTCTTTCGGTACATCAAATCATATTTTCCCGCGTAAACGCCGAAAGAACTGAGTCAGCAACGATGCGCATTCTTCCTGCAGCACGCCGTCCACCACGTGCGTCCGATGATTAAAGCGCGGCTCTTGAAGCAGATTCATCAGTGTGCCCGCACAGCCTGCCTTGGGATCGCTTGTGCCGTAGATGAGCTGCGGAACCCGGGACTGAACGATGGCACCTGCACACATGGGACAAGGCTCCAGCGTCACGTATAATCGACAGTCGAGCAGCCGCCAGGCTCCAAGATGCCGGCTGGCCTCCCGGATCGCTACCATCTCGGCATGAGCCGTCCCATCGTAAGTCGTTTCACGCAGATTATATCCACGGCCAATAATGTCATCGCCCCGTACGATGACAGCACCAATAGGAACTTCACCGAGCTCTTCGGCCTTCCGGGCTTCCGCGATGGCTTCTCGCATCCAGCGTTCATGATTTTCGTTATCCACAGCCAGTGGGTCTATTGAATGTGATATCAATCTAAAGTCTCCTTTCGCTGCCTGCTAAAACCCTGTATTTATACCCAATGTTCAACGAACATTTATTCGTTTGTTAACATGATGTGGACAGAATTGTGGATAAGTAAAAAATTATACACAAAGTTATACACATTATCCCCAGATAAGTTGTGTATTTGTGCGCAATCTGTGGATACGTCGTTTTATTTATCGGGATTAGCCTCTTATATTTTAAGGATTCCCTAATTCAATAGCAATGCGATTGCGGAAAAAACCCGTCAGCCGCAATACGGCTTGTCTTTTCAAACGTTCGTGATCAAGGTATCATGAGGGTATATATTCACAAGTCGTCGATGTGACAGCAGAAAGGTGAAGATGCCACTTGTCGATTAAGACGAAATTATCGATGATCATGTCCATATCGGTATTATTTATCCTTCTGCTTAACATTACGCTGAATTATTACACGACCCAGGAAAACCTGCAGCAGGATAGTGAAACCAAAATGGTAATGGCCGCCACGCAAATCGCCATTACGGTTCAGCAAACCGGCTTTAGCTCTGCGTATGTGGATAACATTTTCGGGGATATGCTGAAGGTAGCAGCAGTTAATGCGGCAAAGGCCTTAGATCCCGATATTAACAATATAACCAATCAGCAATTGGCCGAATTAAGTAAAGAGATCGGTGTGACCCACATTTCGCTGCTGGTTCGAACCAACGATGATATCGTTGTTGCCCGTTCCTCCTCCCAAGACGAAATCGGCCTTTCCACAAAAAACTGGGGGTATTAGCATACCGCATTTCTGGAATTGTTCCAGCATGGCAAAGTCGTGTCCGTTACGGAGGGGCAGCGGTCCGAGCATTTCTGGTCCGGACCGTTCGAGTTCTCCACATCCAATCCGGAGTTCATTGATAAATGGGGATACTATTATGATGGCAAGCGGAATTATATTATCGATCCCTACATCCGGAATTCGAATATCAAGGATTTTGTGAAGATCACAAGCCCGAACACCGTGGTGGAGGAGACTTTGAAATCGAATCCGCGGATATTGGAAGTGACGGGCATCAACCCCGAAACGTTTGGCAATGAATATATGAGAGAGGATGGAACGGACGATGTTCACCACAAGCTCCGCAATCGACCGATCACGTTCGGCACCTACAATTATGGGAGCCTGGATCAAGATACGGAAGCTGTGCAGAGGGCCGTATCTACCAGCGACAATGTGGTGTTTGTCAGCACCATCAATAATAAGAAGGTGTTAAAAAGCTTCATTCCCATCCTGTCCGAAAATAAACCGACCAGCGTGATCAGCGTCGTCATGGATTATGAAGCCATCTCTTCCGTGATGAGGGAGCAGATGATCAGTCTGGTGGCTATTTCACTGGTTTTGCTCGAAATCGTGATTTTTGGCAGTTACATTGTAGCGGGTTATTTTACGAAGCCGATTCAGGCCATCCTGGGCACCGTAAACGATGTATCGGATGGTCACTTCGATCGTAGACTTGAGGTTAGCAGCCGGGACGAGCTGGGGCAGCTTGCAGGCCGCATCAATGCCATGACCCGCAATCTGGGTACCTACACGAGCCAGTTGAAGCAGATGGTGGATGAGAACCAGTCCGTTAAAGAATATTTAGAGTCCGTTATCAATCAGACGGCCGATGCCATTCATACAACAGACACTTATGAACGCGTGATCAGCGTGAATAAAGCGTTTGAGCAATTATACGGCTGGAAGGCGCACGAAGTGGTCGGGCGGAAGCTTGCGCTTGTGCCTCCGGCCAAAGAGGAAGAGGAGAAGGAACGCATCCGTCGTTTGCGGGCTGGTGAGCGGCTTCCGCCGGTGGAGACGGTCCGTCTGCGCAAGGATGGAAGCACGATTGAAGTGAGCATCAGCACCTCGCTTGTGCGGGACGAGAACGGCGAGGTTACCTCCATGATTAGCGTATCCCGCGATGTGACGGAACGCAATCGGATCGAGGAGCTCCTGCGGCGTTCGGAGAAGCTCAATACCGTGGGGCAGCTGGCTGCCGGGGTTGCGCATGAAATCCGGAATCCGCTTACGACCCTCCGAGGATTTTTGCAGCTTCAACAGCAGACTCACAAAGCGAATCCCGATCATATCGACCTGATGCTGTCCGAGCTGGATCGAATCAATCTGATCGTCAGTGAATTTCTGATATTAGCCAAGCCTCAGGCGATTAATTTCCAGGAGAGGGACGTGGGCGTCATTATGGGGGATGTCATCTCCTTCCTTGACAGCCAGGCGCATCTGTACGGCATCGAGTTCAAATTGGATTTTATTGAAGAACCGACCTTTGTGCATTGCGAAGAGAACCAGCTCAAACAGGTGTTCATAAATCTGCTCAAGAATGCCATTGAAGCCATGCCGGAAGGCGGCAATATATGGATTAGGCTTACACGCCCGCAGGCCGAACAGATACAGATCGATATTCGGGATGAAGGTCAAGGCATTCCGGAAGACATGATGCCGCATCTTGGCGAACCGTTTATTACGAATAAGGAAACGGGCACAGGACTCGGGTTGATGGTAAGCCAGCGCATTATTCAGGGCCACCGGGGGACGATGGAAATCGAGAGTGAAGTTGGCGTAGGCACGAGGGTAAGTATTGTCCTGCCTGCGGTACCGCAGAAAACAATCGAATGCTGAACATGAAGTAGTTACAGATAAGGGGATGGCATCTTTGAGAATCAATAAATTTATCAGCGAAACGGGATATTGCTCGCGTCGTGAAGCGGACAAGCTGGTGGAGAGCGGGAAGGTCACCATTAACGGGGTGGTTGCGGTCTTGGGCAGCCAGGCCGAGGAAGGCGACGATGTGCGGATCCAGGGAAAGCCGCTTCAGGACAAGAAGAAGCATGTATATATTGCTCTTAATAAGCCGGTCGGGATTACGAGCACCACCGAGTCGCATATTAAGGGCAATATTGTAGACTTCGTAGGCCATAACGAACGGGTTTTTCCCATTGGACGATTGGATAAGGACTCCGAAGGCCTGATCCTGTTAACGAATGACGGAGATATCGTCAATAAGATCCTTCGCTCCGAAGGAAAACATGAGAAAGAATATATTGTGACGGTGGACCGTCCGGTAACGGAATCCTTCCTTCGCGGAATGGCCGGCGGCGTCAAAATTTTGGGGGAGATGACGCTCCCCTGTGAGGTCACGCGAATGTCCGAACGCGTATTTCGAATCATTCTGACGGAGGGGAAAAATCGGCAAATCCGCAGAATGTGCAGCGCTTTTGGTTATGAGGTTCGAAAGCTGCAGCGAATCCGGATTATGAATATTCGACTTGGCAGCCAACGTATCGGCTCATGGCGCGATCTCAATGACAAAGAGAAGGAAGAGCTTGGCCGGCTGCTGAACTATAAGCTCGAGTAGCAATTATGGTGTACCGGGTTTGTGAAACCCTTGTGTAAAAAAGAAAACAACCGATGAGATCTGGAGGCCAGATGCATCGGTTGTTTAGGGTGTGTTATAGTCGGTTAGACCGTTCATTATACCGGTTATTCATTAACGCTGGTAAACGTTGCGCTATCCTGGTATTTACGTATAATGGATACCTCAACCCGACGGTTCTTCGCTCGTCCAACAGCGGTGTTGTTATCGGCGATCGGATGGTATTCTCCATAACCGATCGGCATGAACCGTTTAGGGTCCAGTTCCGAGTTGGTGAGCAGAATCTTCATGAACTGCAATGCCCGATCCGAGCTTAAATCCCAGTTGGACGGATATTTGCTGTTGGAAATCGGCACATTATCCGTATGACCGGAAACAATGATCTCATAATCCGGGAATTTGTGAAGCATTTGCGATATGGCCTTGGCCAGTTTACGGGCCTCCGGCTTCACCACGGCTTCGCCGGACGGGAACAGGGCATTATCCCGGATCGTAATGACCAGCTGGGAGTGGTTTAACTTGGTGCTGAGCTCTGAGGTTAAACCGTTATTTTTAATATAATTATCGAGCTGTTTCTTCAGCTTCTCCAGATCCTCTTGTTCCTGACGCATCAACTCGGCACGCCGTTGGTCGGGCGTTGTTGCAGGAACGGAAGGGGTTGTCGCTTTATGATCGTTAATATTCGGCGGGGTGTCGCTGGGCTCGGTCTTGCTGTAATCCAGCACGCCGGTTCCGCCGGTAAGAGCAACGCTGAAGGCTTCGCTCATTTCTTGAAATTTGCGTGCATCCGTCGCGCTCATGGCATACAGCACCAGGAACAGGGCCAGAAGCAGTGTCAGCAGGTCAGCGTACGGAAGAAGCCAGGATTCGTCGGCATGCTCCTCGTGCGGCTCGTGTCTAGTCTTTTTGCTCACTAGCACCAGCCTCCCTCTCGCTGAGCTCAGCCCGTTCGGACGGTGTCAGGAACACGGAGAGCTTCTGATTGATTGCAATGGTGGATACACCGGATTGAATGGACAGCAAGCCTTCCACCATCATCAGCCGGATTTCAACCTCGCGCTTGGATAGGCGCTTGAGTTTGTTCGCAATCGGGTGACAGATGACATAACCGGTGAAGATACCGAGCAGGGTAGCGATAAACGCAGCCCCGATGGCATGGGCAAGCTCGCCCATGTCTTCCATATGGGATAGTGCAGCGATCAAACCGATAACGGCTCCGAGTACCCCGAGGGAAGGTGCATACATACCTGCCTGGGAGAAGATCAGCGAGCCGGAACGATGGCGCTCTTCCGTGGCGTTGATATCTTCCATCAATACATCGCGTACGAATTCCTGGTCGTTGCCGTCGATAATCATGCGCATTCCGTTACGCAGGAAGCTGTCATCGATCTCATCGACTTTGGTTTCCAGAGCCAGCAGACCTTCACGGCGTGTAATCGAAGCCCATTCCATGAACAGCTTGATCATGTCCGTCTTGTCCATCAGATTCTGTTTCACGAAGGTCATTTTGACCAGCTTCGGAATCTTTTTCAGCTCGGATAACGGAAATCCGATGAATAAAGTTGCTGCCGTACCGCCAAGAATGATTAGATAGGCTGCCGGGTTATACAAAGCGAGAAGGGAGGCACCTTTAAGAATCATGCCCACCAGTACCGCGACGATACCGATGATTAAGCCTATAATTGTTGAAATTTCCATACCACACCTCATCCGTGAGAAATAAAATAACGAATCCATTCGTCAGAACGGCTCTCATGGAGAACCAGGCCCCTTTTGTGGGGCGTTATCCTATTTATCGTCAGGTCGGGCTTTTTTTTTTAGTTGTAATTTCCGGTATAATGGAAGGAAGGGAAACGAAGCTTAGTACGGTAAGGAAAGGAGTGATTGAGATGGGTGTGAAGCACGGAAGGGATTACGGCGAAATCCTCGCGGAATTGACCGAAGCCGTCGGGCGAATTTCCGACAGCTACGTTTTCTTCGAAATGGAAGCGGAGGATTGGGGCAATCTGGGCGAAGCCGAGCGGAATGAGGTTCATGAGGCGCTGGCAGAGGATTTGTTCTATGCGCTGGGCACGGAGCCAGTGATTAGCGTCGGCAGCGGCGTGGTCATGCATGACCAGAATAACCATCGAATACATATTTTGATCGGTGAAGAAGAGTTGGCCTTTGTGGCTCTTGTGTAATCACTCCAGTTATCAACGGAAACAGGGCAGAATAGAATAGATGACAGAAGCCCATACACGTGTCAGTCGGCTTTACGATAGGTTTTTTTCGGGGAGGAAGATAAAAGATGCTTTATACGCAGCAAGAAGTAGAGGCTCATCTGGAAAAGCTTGAGGGTTGGGAATTTGAACAAGGGAGATGGATCGTCAGGAAGTATACCTTCTCCTCCTTCATGAAGGGAATCGCTTTTGTTGATGAAGTGGCAGCTATTTCGGAAGCTTTCGGACATCACCCCTATATCACCATAGATTATAAAGTCGTTACGCTGCGTCTCACTTCCTGGGACGACGGCGGCATTACGGCTGTGGATATTAAGGAAGCGCAGCAGTTTAACGAGGCCTACGAGAAAAGCCGTTCCAAGGACGGCAAATCGGGACAATAGACGGGAGACGGATCCATCCGGTCATAGCTCCCCAATATGTAAAAACACGCTTGCGCCGGGAGGTTCTCCAGGTTCAAGCGTGTTTTGCGTATAAGCTGATTTACTTTTTCTCAGCAAGGTACAGCGCGATGTTTGCGATTTCGTCAGGCTTAAGTTGATCCTTAAAGGAAGGCATACCCTTACGGCCTTTGGTTACAACGTTGAAGATCGCGTCCGCATCCATGTGTCCGCCTACTTGATTCAAAGCCGGTCCAGCGCCGCCTTGAAGTTGGTCACCATGACAGCTGATGCAGCTTGCTTTCAGTGTGGCTTCGGCTGCGGCAGCATCCAGAGTCACTTCCGGCATAGTCGGCTTCTCTTCCTGAGCTACCTGTTCCTTGCCTGGGAGCGTAAACATCAGCGCAATAGCCAACGCACATGCGACGAAGAACAATCCGCTCATGATCCATTTTTGCATCGTCATATCGTCCCTTCTATGTATACTGCACTTTTGCACTTGTCTCCATTATAAACCAACATCCATAGACAGCATAGCCAGTTGTGACAAAAAAAGCAACTATACCGCGCGCCTTCATAAAAAGTACACAAAATTGTGCTTTTTCATATAGACAAAGATTACTATTCCTCATTTGCCGGAGGCTCATACACCATGCAGTGGAAAAGGGCGTTTCCCGTCGGTGTAAGGCGCTCGTACGTATCGGTGATATGAAAGCCCGCCTTTTCGTATGCACGGATCGCGCGCTCATTCCAGGTCATTACCTCCAGGTCGATCTCATCGGCAGGCCGCCTCCGCCTCGCTTCCCGGACAATCGTCTGCATAAACCGTTTACCCATTCCCCGCCCGCACCAATCAGGCCGCATGCCCAGCCCGATCCGCGTAACCTCATGCATCGGAAACAGCTGGGCAAATCCCCATAGCGTCTTCCGTTCATCCAAAATCGAAATGTACTGTTCCCGGCGGATGTCCGGATCCCCAAACTCGATCTCAAGCCCCTTCATCTGCTCCCAGGGAAGAAAACCGTAAATGTTATAGGGAGGAGGATAGGTCCAGGCGCATATTTCTTTCGCGTGCTCTTCACGCATGACCACCGTATGAAATGAAATCGGTGCTGCATCCATTGGCAAAGTCCCCCTGTCATAATTACAAATTAAATTATACCCCATTTCTCAAACATTCTAGCCGCATTCAAAAAGCCCGTCCAAGAGAAGTAGGTCTCCTTTGACGGGCAAACGGATATGTATGGGCAGGACGAGGATAAGACATCGAAGCTTAGGAGGATTCTCCGGTCGACTTTTCATACTAATCATTGCTTATGTTGCGCTCGGCACCTACGTATCGCTGCTCGTAGTAGTCCTCAGAAAATAAAATCAATATTTTTCCATTAGGGTGTTTAATGAAGGGAGAGGAGGGTATATAAAGTGTAGAAGATGCAATGACTTGGGGAAGCGAAGAGAATTTGCATAATAATTTTCTTTTTTTCTCGAAAAGTGGGAACTTTTTCGTTGTCCCAAACGTTATAAAGGTATACACAGAGCAGACAAAAGAAAAAGCCGCTGGATGAGATCGGCACAATCTCATACGCCCAGGGCTTCTTGTAAAGGATAAATCAATGAAGTTCCAATAATTAATTGTAGTTCACAGCTACAGACTTGTACGTAGACTGACTCATGACTCGCTTAGCACCTACGTATCGATTGGCGTAATAGCTCTGGCTCAGCGGACTGATGATGACACCGCGCGAGGATGAGGAATGAGCGAATTTTCCGCCCCCAACATAAATACCCACATGAGATACACCTCTGCCGGATGTGTTGAAGAACACGAGATCGCCAGCTTTCAGCTTGCTCTTGGCTACGGCCGTACCGACTTTGTATTGAGCTCCAGACGTGCGCGGCAGGCTTAGACCAAGTTTCTTGTAGATATAGCTGGTGAATCCGGAGCAGTCAAAACCATTCGTTGTGGTTCCACCTGTTTTATAAGAGACACCAATGGCTGGTTTGATTGCAGTATTTAATTTGGAATCGGCGAAAGCGCTTCCGGTCCCTAATGTGAGTGCGAGGGCCAGGCCTAGAGAAATGGCCGTTAACTTCTTTTTCAAAACAAAAAGCTCCTTCCATTGCCTGCGAGGTTAGCTTAAGGGTTCGGTTGAAGGTCCCCTATGATCCCTCTCTTGCGAGATCAATTCACCCAAAACGGATCCCCCGCTTCCCAATCATGGGAATTCGGCTCCTTAAAATGTTGATGAACCCATTCATAGACGTCTGACGTTCCAACATGCTTAACGAAATTACATAGTTCCAGCAAAAAGTTACAGTAAAGATGACAAAGTTGTTACTAACATATTCGTTATTTTAGCAGAGTATTAACAATTTGGCAAATGAGGAAAGCTCATTTTTATACAAAAAAACCTGTCCCCATCATGCGGGATCAGGTTTTTTTGTAATTTGGCCATCGGAAAATGTAATATTGAGGAAAAATGAGCTTCTATTCTTTGTAAAATCAAGTCCGAGAGAGAAATGTGTCGCTTCCGATTACAGCATATTTACGAGCTTGTTTATCATAAGATGGTAACGAAATGTAACGATTAGGCATGCTGCGAGGAAGAATCCCGCCACAAATGGTATTGAGCGGAAATTACCCAAATTTGGAAGAGTCCATTCAGAAAATAAGAGGCTTGCTGAATAATCAAGCCGATCAATCCCGCCCAGAAGAGCGATGCCGAGCTCAGGAGCAAAAGAATGACGCAGGCCGATCCGCCAATGGTAAGGGATAACAGCACAGCCGTGCCCAGTCGGCGGAAGAGCGCAAGAATGGAGCTGATCATGCCGGAATTGTCCGTACGGCCGAATTGCATATAGAGCAATAACAGGCGAATCAGATAGGCGTACAGAAACCAGCCGGCTGCATGAGGCAGCGCATGAAGCAGCAGAACCGGCTCATGGATCCCGTTCAGAAAGATCGGAAGGATTTTGGGCAGAATCCAGTATCCGGGCACAAAGGTAAGAACAAGTTCGATCAGATAAAACACCGTAACGGGCTTCCATAGCTTCTGCATGCCGGTGAAGAAGAATAATCCGCGCTCGCCCTTGGCCTCCTGGTGGAGGTTATAGAAGATGCCTGCCCGAATGAGCGGGGTACATACCATCCGGATCAGGAGCAGAGCGGCCAGAAGCCAACCATAGGTATGGACCGTGCCGCTTAACGATAGACTCATCTCGCCCTCGTAGAAGAATAACAGGCGACTAAGCTCGTTAGGGGCAGAATCCGGATACCGCATCAGCAGGGGGACGACTGCCGATTTTACAAGCCGGTACAGGCAATATCCCCACAGCATGCGGTACAAGAACAGCAGAATGGAGACGTATAATTGGTCTTTAACACTGATCCACCCTTGGCCTGCATAACTTTTCATGTGCTCCCCCCTCACCATGACAGGCTGCCGAACAACGTCTCCACAAGCTTGGTAATACTGAGATTCCAGCGTGTGACCACCTTCGGATCCATTCCTGCCTTCATATAGTTATTGATGTGTCTATTCTCCAGAACGATGGAGTATTTCGGATCAACCATGGCCCAGGCGAGCGGGGTGCTGTATTCCAGGGTGTACGTAACTTTTCCGTCCTTGCCGCTCCAGGTTCGCTCCACCGTTTTGCCGTCTTCAAAGGCGAACACGATAGGCACATCGGTTATATCTCCGTCCTTGCTCGTAATCTTGACCGTGGATTCATACCGCGGATGGTCTGACGTGCCTTTATTTTTGGTTTTGATCACTTCGATGGCGACGTCGGCCATTTGGCTTCCATATACATATTGGTCAAAATACGATTGCCAGGAGGTTTTGCTTACTTGCTCGACGACTTTCTGAAAATCAGACGTGGTTGGGTGTTTGAAACGGTATTTCTGGGCATAGGTATGCATGATTTTCCCCATCATCTGTGGACCGACCTGCCGTTCAATGCCTTGCAGCACCAGCTTGCCTCTCGTGTAAACATTCAGCGCGTAGTTCTCGTGTGAGCTGTATTTCCAGGACTCCATCTTCAGCGGGGCAGGGGAGGTAATCGATGCTCCTTGAGCAGCGGTGTTGGAGGTAATGCCGTATTCCTTCTCCATCACTCTTTCTTCTGCATAGGTTGCAAAGGCCTCGTCCAGCCATGCTTCCTCAAATTCGTTGCTTGCGATCATTCCGTAAAAATATTGGTGGGCGATCTCGTGAATGACGGTCCGTTCGAGCTCATAACCCGGCGAATCGTTCTTGGCCCCGAAGGCCGTGACCAGCGTCGGGTATTCCATGCCGCCTGCACCGTTGCCCGACTCCGGCGGGACGACGATGGACAACGTGGAATAAGGATAGGTTCCGTACCATTTACCAAACGAAGCCAGTGCCGACTTGGCGGCATCAAAGTAACGGTCCTTCAGGTCTTTATGGGCCGGATCGAGATACAGCTTGATGCGGACGCCCGGCACGCCCGGTGCCGAGAAGGCCTCCTCGGCCGTGACAAAGTTGGGCGAGGCCGACCAGGCAAAATCATGCACATCATCGGCATAGAATTGATAGATTTTTTCCCCGTTCGACTTTTGGGCAGGCTTGGTCGGGAATCCGGTCGCGGCGACAATGTAATTCTCGGGCACCCGGATGCGAACGCTGTAAATGCCGAAGTTGGAGTAGAACTCGGAGTTGCCGTGGTATTGATGAAGATTCCATCCTTCCTCGGCTCTTCCGCGAAGTCCGGCCGGTTCATAGACCGATACTTTAGGAAACCATTGGCCAGCCATAATAAAATTCTCGGTGGTACCCATGCGCGCGAATATTTTGGGAAGCTCGACTTCAAATTCCATGTGAATGGTGATGCTCTCCCCGCCCTTGATGGGTTTGGGCAATCTTAGTTTGACAAGGCTGTGATCCTTGATGTTCCCGTCATCGGGTTGGACGAATTGAAGGGGATGGGTAAGGGCCAGTCCTTCCGTCGTTTTCACATTGGTAATGGTCATGGAGCCGTACCCGTCGTCCGGCATGGGGTCGGAACGAAGCCTGCCGCCCGATTCCTTCATAAAGGTCGTTTCATCGGAAGCAAAGGCATTGGGATACAGATGAAAGTACAGCTCGTTTACGCTTTTTTTGCCTGGGTGAGTCCAAGTGAGTGTCTGCTTGCCCTTAAGCTTGTTCTCCTCAGGCTCGTACCGAACATCCATGTGATATTCCACCAGCCGGTCGCTTAGGGCCGGAGCGGGAGTATCAGGCTGCACCTTAGGCGGTGAGAGCGGGGCCTTCTCCACGGCAGAGGCAGAGGGCTTGCCCGCATTTGGGGCAAGGACAGACGCTGAGGACCCTGGATTCAGAAATATCGGCATCGATCCTGCAAGCAAACCAAGGGCAAGCAGGGATGATAGAAAGACTTTGGCACGTGGTGGGACCATATCGAACAACCTCCCGTTGACAAGCATCTAGTGCATGTATATGTTTGCTTTTGGGGGATTATTAGTTAAAATAAAATTATTGGGACATGGTTATCAATTAAGCGGCTGATACGTGAGAATCGGCTCTGATATAGGAGGTCGGCAGCAGTGGAGAACGAAGATCAGAAGCAGGGTGCGAAGAAACCCATTGCGTTGAATATTATCAATAGCAAGAGTAAGCATAAGGGGTTTGGATCCGGCTCCATCGATCTGAACAGTTTGTCGCCTGTCATCATCGACAATGGCGAGGCGCGAGTGGATATTGGAGCCATGCATGCAAAGAGCAAGGTGGAGAAGGGCATCCGTTTCAGCATGAACCGGGATGAAGTGCCCAACGGACGCCAGGTGTGGATCGTGTGGGTAGCTGTAGACCGTACCGCGGAAGGACAGCATTATGCAGGCATGACCGCGTGCGAAATGTGGATCGACCATGAAGCCCGGCGCGGCTGGAAAATCCTCGCCGACCATGTGAATAAAATGGATGCGGCGATGAAGCGCAAGATTATTCTGGATGGGCTTGGCGACGTGGAGAAGAAAGCGCTGCGCGAACTGCTGATCTCCCGTAACGAGGAATGGTGGAATGCCTCGCCGGAGGAGTTTAGAGAAGCTCTTCAAACAGCGGAATGATACCATAAATAAGCATTTTTCTAGATGCGGACATAGGAAAGACCGGTAGGATTCGTGAATGAATCCGCCGGTCTTTTTTGTGATTGTTACGGTTAGAATGGAAGGGCGTAGGTCAGCTTTTTCTTTATATCAAGAAACGGATTTTCGTATTGAAGCTTCAGCTTGCCGCCGGCATATCCGTCATACGCAAGGCCGTCTCCGATGAAACCCACTTCGTTTGGCGGCATCTCCTCAATAGCCTTGATGCTCTCCTCGTCCAAAAGATCGGGATAGATAAGTTCTGCGGACTTGCCTGTCGGTTCAACAATATACAGGGTTGCCTTCGTATAAGGACGGACGAGCAGGAAGTCCTGTTCGATTGCTTCCACAATAAAATGATCGTCAACACCGGTGAGGGCGGCCAGATCGTAGGTTTTTACCGTTTTGCCCATCGGATGAACCAGCTCTAGCGTACTGCCATTCATCATGGCAACTTTGCCTTTGTAGCTGAGTTGGTCCGGACGGTAGTTGATCCCGGCAAAATTGGTGTGATTCGTTTTGGAAAGCTTCAGAATTTTCATGTCCTGAATGAGCACCCGATATCTTCCTTCATGGATATGGGGTTCCCCGTAATAATTGGACAAGTCGACGACATAGGTATTGCTGTTGATGCGATGTGCGTTCAAGCCCACTTGATCGATATCCTCGATCGGGAGAATGCCGACTTTCGTTGGCGTCGTTCCGGCTTTCCCCATGGACAGCATACCGGTCTCGCGATTTACCCAGAACAGCATATTGGCCTTGGAGGCATAAGCGTATTGGGACCAGGAATCAAAGGTGGTTCGAAGTCCGGATTTGCTGTCGTACTTCAACTGAATGCCGAAACCTTTGGTAATCAGGCTGGCGGGAACATAAGTCACGCCTTTCTTCACAACCGGAGCCGCCTCAAGCTTCAGAGCGGTACCCTTGGCATTGACGGCGCGCGAATTTCCAATAATCACGCGAACAGACTGGGTCGGGCTGTTAATGTACAGCTCGTTCTTTCCAGGGATCGTCAGCTGCAGCTGCAGCTGTTCGGAAACTTCCTTCAGCGGAATGAACACGACGCCTTTATTCGTATAAGGTTTATGCTTCACATCGAGCGTGCTCCAGGCTGCCTTGCTCTGCGATGTGGAGGCCGCTGCCGCATGGGCAGGAATGGTTACGAGCGATGAGGATGTAAGCATTAAAGACAATGCTATGGATGCGGTACCTGCTAGTTTGATAATCTGTACGGATTTCATGTCTTTCCTCCTTCTGGTTTTCACTCCCGCCTATATAAACGACTAAATAATGGGAAATGTTTCATCAAATCAAAAAAATCATGTAAAAAATGATATATGCGATGAAGCAAAGCTGAGGGGAGAGGGAGCGTCCGAACCTAAAAAACCGGAGCTGCCCAGAAGGGACGCAGCTCCGGTTTATGTCAATGTCCTGATTGCAGTTCCTGATCCTTGCCAAGCAGAATGGTGAGACCCAACAGGGTAACGATAATGGTGGCCCCCATGTCCGATATGATCGCGATCCATAGGGTCAGCCAGCCCGGAATCGTTAGCAGCAGAGCGATGGCCTTCAGCGACAAGGAAAGTCCGATGTTCCATTTAATAATCCGGTTGACTCGTCTTGCCGTCTTGATGGCCCCGGGCAGCTTACCAAGGTGATCCTGCATCAATACGATGTCGGCGGTTTCGATGGCGCTGTCCGTTCCTTTTCCCATTGCGATGCCCAGATCGGCAGCGGCCAATGCAGGGGCGTCGTTAATGCCATCGCCGACCATGCCGGTCTTTTTGCGGGAGCTAAGCTCCTTGATTTTGGCGACCTTCTGTTCCGGCAGCAGGCTTGCGAACACCCGCGATACGCCGGATTGTTTCGCTATCGCCTGCGCCGACTGCTCATGGTCGCCCGTCAGCATCACCGTATCCGCGATTCCAGCCTCGTGAAGCTTGCGGACAACGGCTGCGGTCTCCGGCCTGATCTCATCGGCAAGACCGAATTGACCTAATACGCGCTCCTCGCTTACGGCGGCAACGATCGTGTACCCCTGGGCCTTCATTCTCCGAATGTCATCCTCAACGGCACGGATATGATCTTGAGGGCCGTTCACATGCTTCAGCACTTCCTCGCTGCCCACCCAGAACAGCTTCCCTCCGATTTCAGCCCGAATGCCTTCACCCGGCAGCACCGTTATCTGTCGAGGTTCATTAAACATGCATTGCGGCTGCTTGATCTCCAGATGTTTCATGACGGCTTTGGCCAACGGATGGAGAGAGGACTGCTCCAGCGCGCCTACCACGGCATAAAATTTATCTTCATCATATACGGTTTCCGCGTAGACGGCCGGCTCGCCCTTGGTCAGGGTTCCCGTCTTGTCGAAAGCGACGGCTTCCAGGCGTCCGAGCTGCTCCAGATGGACTCCGCCTTTAATTAGAATGCCGTTGCGTGCCGCGCGGGTCATCCCGCTAACCAGCGCTATCGGGGAAGAGAGCACGAGCGAGCAAGGACACCCGACAATGAGAATGGACAGCCCCTGGTAGACCCAGGTCATCCAGGGCTGATTCAGCAGCAACGGAGGAATCAGCGCAACAGCCAATGCGATGATCATAATGGCTGGCGTATAGTATTTAGCAAATTTATCGATGAATAGCTCCGTCGGCGTCTTGCTGTCCTGCGCCTCCTGCACAAGATGCATGATCTTGGCCAGGGAGGAATCCTGATAAGCCTTCGATATGGCGATATAGAGCACGCCGTCGGTACTTACGCTGCCGCCAAATACGGCGTCGCCCTCCCGTTTCGTAACAGGCACCGATTCTCCGGTTATGGCAGCTTCGTTCACCGCGCCGGTTCCCTGGGTTATGGCTCCGTCCGAAGGAATTTTCTCGCCAGGTCTTACCCGGACAACGTCTCCGGGAGAGAGGCTTTCGATCGGCACGCGTTTGGTTTGGCCGTCTACCCAAAGCTCGGCTTCCTTCGGCGCTGCGGCCAGCAGCGCTTCCATGGATTGGCGGGCACGGTTCATGCCGTAGCCTTCCAGCAGCTCATTGAGGCCGAACAGAATGGCAACGAGCGTGGCTTCCCGCCACTCCCCGATGATGACGGCACCTACGAGCGCAACGGTCATCAGGGTATCCATATTGAATTTGAAGCGGGTCAGGTTACGCAGTCCGCGCAAAAACGTCGTATACCCGCTCAATATCATGGCACCAGCATATAATGCGATCACAACCGACTCGGCGGCTTTCCCTTCTAATAGAAAAGTCAGCAGATAAAACGCAGCCGAGATGGATAGCAGCCACTTCATTTTTCGTTCGCTGCCATGGCTGTGTTCATGTCCATGGCTTTGTCCGTGGTCGTGTTCATCTGACGGACCATGAGCGTGCGGCGAAGAGGCGGGCCGAACATCAGCGCCGGCAGCCGAATGGGCTGTTTGGGGAGCGTAAACGATTCGGGCTCCATCACTTTTCAAAATGGTTTCTACCCGGTTTAGGTTCACCTGGGGGGAAAGGGTCAGCTTTCCGCTGTTATAACTCAGCCGGGCGTCGCCTCCATGGTCGAGCTTCTGGATCTCCTCCTGCATTTCACGGGTGCAGTTCGGGCACGAGAGGCCCTGGACCTTGTATTCAACAAGTTTGCTGCCACCTGCTTCAGGAGATGTTTTGGATTGCTGATGGTTGTCCGTGCTCATCTACACCCTCTCCTTCTGGTGCTCCAGCGTCATATGAAGCAAAGTCCGGATATGGTCGTCTTTTAGCGAATAGTATACATTCTTGCCCGCCTTGCGCGATTTGGCGATATTCTTGTTCTTCAGCGTACGCAAATGATGGGAGGCTGTTGCGGTGGAGCTTCCGAGAACTTCAGCCACGTCGCAAACGCATAACTCGCCGCCGCGGTCCAGCATATAGGCTACCTTGACCCGCGTCGGGTCGGCCAGCGCCTTGAAGATCTCGGCCATGCCGAGCATATCATCGTCCGAAACCGTTTCTTTTAACAAAGCAACCCTCTCGGTTGAAGGACATTCCGTTTCACACAGCTCCAGAGCCACGTCCTCTCTCATTGTTCGGACATTCATAAGATCAACCTCCTTGAAATAGGAGCAATTAGTGCTCTTTATTCTATATATTCAAACGTTGATTTGATTGTTAGTCATAATATACCCGATTTACACATGATATTCAAACGAATATTTGATTGTTCACAAGCTTTTCACAGCGCAGGTTATGATCCGGCAAGTCCTATCATATGAACCAATTCCAGCGTTAGGCGCAGCGGCCGCCCAGAAAATCCTTCCATTTCATTTCACGCCAACTTATACTATTAGCAAAAAGATGTGAAATTCGCACAGGAAGAGTATCTGCGGCCCAGGCGCCTCAAGCGCTGCATCATATCCTGTACGGGCCATCGTTTCGACTCGAATGTGTACATTATCTAATACCTATCCTTCGATTTGCGGATGTGTATAAACAGGGGAGGCCGGAGTATGACTTGTCCGATATGTCGATATGAAACGGGAGATGGGAAATATTGCAAGAAATGCGGGGCCAGGCTGATTATCGAGGATTCCCCCGTCTTTGCGGCCATGAAGGAGCAAGCTGCTGCGTCGGAAATTTACGGCGTCGCCAGGCGAGGCGGAAGCATAAATAGGGAGATTTCTCATGTGCGCCAAGGAGAAGCTGCTCTGCCGGTGTATACTCCGCCGGATATTTCATTTCCTACAGCAGGCCGCCAGCATGCCGAAGAGGAAGAGGGGCCGAACCCTTATTGGACCAGCTTAAAATTGTATGGGCAGCTCTATGGGGACCATTTCCTGAAGGGGCTAAGGCATCCCTTCAGCGCAGCTGCCGTAACGGACAACAGCCAGTTCCTAAACGCGATCGTATCCATGCTGCTCTATATTGTGCTCCTTCCGCTCGCGCTGTACGCAGCGCTTCATCATGAACTGCAAGGACTCCCGGAGGGGGCGTTTGTAGATCTAGTCCTGAAGCCTATTGTCTGGATCGCGATTTTCTTGTTTTTGCTGAACGTCTTTACCTTCGCTGCTGTCAAGCTGTCATTTAATCCGGCTGCGAAGCTGAAAGAAGTCATGGCCAGATTCGGCACATTGCTGCCGCTATACCTTGTGTTGTATGCAATCAGTTTGTTGTTCCTGTTTCTTAATGGCGATATATCCAAGGTGATCATCCTTCTAGCGTTCATCAGCACCGTGATGACCGTGCCGTTATGCGTCATGACCGGCTACAAGAGAAGAGTGGCCGGCGGCCTGGATCCGCTGTATGCGATCCTGCTGGTCTACATTGCAGTCATGCTCGTCATCGTGCTTCTGGGCAGCTCCATGATCGAATATATGAGCATTTTATAAGAAGCCATCTACATAAAGAATCGTGAAAAAGAGAAAAACAGCAGGCTCTTAATCGGGAACGCCCGGAAAAGAGCCTGCTGTTTTTTGACGTGACGGGCTATCCGTTTATTCGACCCACCATCGTTTGAAATCCTTCCACCAGGAACGTTCCTCCTGTTTCTCGGCAGCATCTGCAAGGGTTAGCCTTCTTGGCGGGCTCCCCGCCCTCATGTTCGTCGCAATACTCCGTGGGCTCCGTCCCTTTGACGAAAACCTCCAGCGTTTTGTCCGGACAGCCGACGCCTGCAAGCTTGCCCGTCTTCGGATCCACATATGCGCTGACGACTTCATCCGGGATCGGAAAAATCTTGGGCGGCACGTTCTCCAGTGCCTTCTCCGTATACTGCGCAAAAATCGGCGCTGCGCGCCGTCCGTCGACTTTGCTGATCTCCCGTCCTTTGTCATACCCGACCCATACCGCCGTCGACAGCTCCGGGGTATATCCGACGAGCCAGGCGTCGGTGTCGGTCGTGCCCGTCTTCCCGGCCACCGGCCGTTTCATCAGGGTGGAGACGCGGTTACCCGTTCCGCCGGTCTCGAATACCCCCTCCATCATGCGCGTCATCACGTAAGCTGCGGAAGGCTCGACCACTTGTTCGCCTTCCTCTTCCGGAGCCGTATACAAACTGCGTCCGGCCGCGTCGGTGATGCTCAGCACCGCGACAGGGGAGACCCGCTTGCCGCTGTTAGCCATGACGGCGTAAGCGGAGGCCATCTCCAGCGGGCTGACGGGCGAGGTGCCCAGGGCCAGCGAAGGGACAGGCTCCAGCGGACTCGTGATGCCCATCTTTTTCGCCATGTCGGCGACTTTATCCGGGCCGATTTTCATGATGGTATTCACGGCATAGATGTTATCCGAGGCGGCAATGGCTTCCCGCATGGGGATTTCGCCTAAATATTTATCGCCGAAGTTGCTGGGCTGGTACGTTTTTCGATTGTTATCGTAATGAAACAGGGTAGGCTGGCTGTTGAACACGCTGGTGCTTGTCATTTCCTTGGATGCAATGGCCGTTAAATACATAATCGGCTTAAATGAGGAGCCGGGCTGCCTGGTTCTGGCCAACGCGTGGTTGTATTGATTCTCGCGGTAATTCTTACCGCCGACCATAGCTTTGATGTGGCCGTTTCGCGGATCGATGGATACGAGCGCCGTCTCCAGCTCGCTCTTGCTGTCCATGCCCTCGGATACGGCCTCTTCGGCTGCTTTCTGGGCCCGAGGATCCAGGGTTGTATAGATGTTCAAGCCGCCCTGTTCGAGCTGCTGGTCCGTGATGTTCAACTGCTTGGTGACGAGACCCCGGACATAGTCCCGGAAGTAGGAGGCAATTACTTTATTCTCCTGCCGGTCCTGCGGGAGCAGGGCAAGCTTGGCCGAAGCGGCTTTATCCGCCTCGGCCTCCGTGATGAATCCGGTCTCCGCCATGGCATTCAGGACGATCTGCTGTCTTTTGACCGCGTTGTCCATATGATTGTAGGGCGAGTAATACGTGGGCCCCTTCGGAATGCCGGCCAGCATTGCGCTTTCGGCCAAGGTCAGGTTTTTTGCCGATTTGCCGAAATACAGCAGCGACGCCGACTCGATGCCGTAAGCGCCGTGACCGTAATAAATTTCGTTCAGGTACATTTCGAGAATTTGATCTTTCGTATATTTCATCTCAAGCTGGGCGGTGAATTTGGCCTCCTTGAGTTTTCGTGTCCACGTCTTTTCATGAGATAGGTATAAGTTTCGTGCAAGCTGCTGGGTTAACGTGCTCGCTCCCTGTTTGCGATCCATATGCTGCAGGTTGACCAATACGGCCCTGGCCATGCCCTTCATATCGAACCCGGGATGATCATAGAATTTTCGGTCCTCCACCGCCAAGGTGGCCTGAACCAGGAGGGGGGATATGTTGGCCAGGTTCACCTGCTCGGATGTATGTCCCGTGCTTGAGAATGTGGCGATCAAATCTCCCTGGCTGTCGAGCAGACGGGAGTAGCGGGATGTTTCCGCGACCGGCAGCGGCGTTATAAATAAATAGGCGAGCAGAATGCCGCCGGCGATGATGGAAATGCCAAGGAGTACGAACAGAAATGTAGCAAGCCGGACGAAACGACGTTTGCGCTTGGGTGATTTTTTTGCCCCGGCATCAGATGTTCTCCTTCCAGTCCTTTTGTAGAGTCAAGGCCCTTGTGCCGCCAAAAATGGAGATGTGCTCAAATTCTCCTTGGCTGCCTTCTTTTTCTATACAGTATGGGGCTGCAGCGGTCAGGATATTCATCGGAAAGGACGATGTTTTTGCTTCCTTTCGCATGTACCGGAACTTTTGGTTGCAATTTGGGCTTGATTTAATATAATCTAATTTGTTTGGTACAATAGGAAAAGTGTGAAACTGTAAGCTAAAGGCATCTGCCCCGAATAAAGTTTTACGGCTTGGATCTGGACGGCTGAACATTATTCTAGCGGAAAGAAGGTAGTGACGATGGAATTATGGTACACAGAGAAGCAAACCCCGACTTTTGGCATTACGGCTAAAATCCGGGAGACCTTTGTACATGAGAAGACGGAGTTTCAACAATTGGATATGATCGATACCGAGGAATTCGGGCGCATGCTCGTGCTGGACGGTATGGTTATGACTACGATTAAGGATGAATTCGTCTATCATGAGATGGTCGCTCACCCCGCGCTGAACACGCATCCAAATCCGAAGAAGGTTCTTGTCGTCGGCGGAGGAGACGGAGGCGTCATTCGCGAAGTGATCAAGCATCCGGGCGTAGAGAAGGCCGTACTCGTTGAAATTGATGGAAAAGTTATCGAATATTCGAAGCAGTACTTGCCTGAGATCGCCGGCAAGCTGGACGATCCGAAGGTTGAAGTGCTGGTTAACGATGGATATATGCACATTATCGAGCATAAGAACGAATACGATGTCATCATGGTGGACTCCACCGAGCCTGTAGGCCCGGCTGCTCCGTTGTTTGAGCGCGGATTCTATCAAGGGATCTATGAGGCGCTGAAGGAAGACGGTATTTTCGTGGCGCAAACGGACAATCCGTGGTTCAAAGCGGATCTGATTCAGCAGGTCAACAAAGACGTGAAGGAAATCTTCCCGATCGTGCGTGTCTATGGAGCGAACATTCCAACCTACCCAAGCGGTCTGTGGACCTTTACGATGGGCAGCAAAACATACGATCCGCTTGAAGTGGACGAGTCCACGATTGATGAGATGGATACGAAGTATTATTCGCCTCGTCTGCATAAAGCCGCCTTCGTGCTGCCGAAATTCGTAGAAGACTTGGTGAAATAAGGAGGCGCGCATAAACTGATGAAACTGGACCAAGGTTATTCCGGCAACGTGTTTATTCTGAGCTCCGAGGATTATGAAGGATCCAAGGCCGTCATCTACGGTATACCGATGGACTTCACGGTTAGCTACCGTCCCGGCTCCCGTTTCGGCCCGGCCCGTATCCGCCAAGCATCCGTTGGCTTGGAGGAGTACAGCCCGTACTTGGATAAGAGCATTGAAGATATCACTTATTTCGATGCAGGCGATCTGATGCTGCCTTTCGGCAATGCCGGCCGCAGTCTTGAAGTGATCGGCGATTATGTGGGCAAGCTGCTGGACGACGGGAAGTTCCCGATTGGACTCGGCGGAGAACACCTCGTATCGTGGCCGATTATTCAGAAGGTGTATGAGAAGTATCCTGATCTCATTCTGATCCATATCGATGCCCATGCCGACCTGCGCGAGCATTACGAGGGAGAGCCGTTGTCCCACTCCACGCCGGTCCGCAAGGCGGCGGGCATTATGGGCGGCAAGAACATTTATCAGTTCGGCATCCGTTCCGGCTCCCGCGAGGAGTTCCAGTACGGACGCGAGAACATCAATTTCTACCCGTTTGAGGTAGCCGCTCCGCTGAAGGAGGCATTGCCTTCCATGGGCAACCGTCCGGTCTACGTGACCATCGACATCGACGTGCTGGATCCGTCTGCCGCACCGGGCACCGGTACGGCGGAAGCCGGCGGCATCACGTCGAAAGAGCTGCTGGAAGCCGTACATCTGATTGCAAACTCCGATGTGAACGTTGTTGGCTGCGATCTCGTGGAAGTGGCGCCGATCTACGATCCGACCGAGCAGACCCAGATCGTGGCTGCGAAGCTGATTCGCGAGATGCTGCTGGGATTCGTAAAATAGTCCACCCACCCAAACCCTCCCTGCCAGGGAGGGCCCCAAGGGCGCTGCCCTCTGGACACCCGGAACCATTGGTGTTCGGGGTAGGTATGAGGATATGAGCGGGGCTGGTGCTTGTGCCCGGCCACTGCTCGGACTCCCCTGCGGGGACGACCTCATGGCCTTTTGTGCGCGTGAGCGCGGCCCTCTCGAGAGCTTCCCTGCGGGTTCGCTCATGGGCTAGCCCAGTGGGCTTATAGCCGAGGCTTCGCTCCTCGGCTGTTGAAGAAAAAAGCAAGCCTCCCCCACCTAAGCCTAACGGCTATCGGTGTCGGCTTGCTTTTTCGCGTGAACGCGGCCCTCTCGGGCAAATCCCTGACGGGTCGCTCGCGGGCCAGCACCTATACATGATCAGCCGAGGCTTTGCCCCTCGGCGATGAAAGAAAAAAGCAAGCCCTCCCTGCCTAAGCCTACGGCTATCGGGGAAGGCTTGCTTTTTCAACTTTGAGCAATTGAGAAGAAATGATTGGTAGTCATATGTTATAAGCTTAAGGAAGCTTGATTCGGATTTGAAATAAGGAGGCTAATAACATGGAAGATTCGTCCAGGAAGAAGAGAATTGACTCTGCCGCGAGGATGATTAAGGCTTCGCCCCAAACCATTTATCAGGCATTCACTGACCCCAAGGCTTGGGTGTCGTGGCTTCCGCCAGAGGGGATGTCAGGTCAGATTGATACCTTTGATGCCCGTGAAGGCGGGACTTATCGAATGGTGCTCACCTATATTGGAACGGACCACGCGAACCTCGGCAAATCATCGGCAGGCACGGATATCGTCCAAGGTAAATTCCTGGCGTTGGTGCCAAACAAGAAAATCGTGCAGTGTTTTGAATTCGAGTCGGAAGACCCCGCTTACGGGGGCCAGATGAGAATGACATGGACGTTGACAGCACTTGCGGAAGGCACTGAGGTGGCGGTTGTTTGCGAGGACGTTCCTGAGGGCATACGGCAGGAAGATCACGAAGCAGGCCTCCGTTCTACACTTGATAATCTCGCGGTTTTTACGGAGTGATAGCGGACAGGCAGCGTACCTCACAAGGTCCCTTTAACAGTGAAAAAGCAAGCAACCCAACTTAAGCCGAGCGGCTAATCGGGTTGCTTGCTTTTGTGTTATTTCAGGGTGATGCCGAATGCGGAGCCAGGGGCACCGGCGAATACCACAGCTCCGTTAGCCGGGAGCTTAACTTCGTTGGAGCCGCTGACCACGGTGTAGTTAACGACCGTGCCCTTCTCGTCATATACGGCGAATGCGCCTTCTGCCGGCAGGGTTACCGTCATGGTTTTGCCTGCAGCTGCTTCAGGTACGGTATACCACTTGGCATAGCCGTCGGCTTGCAGGGTAACGGTGGATTTTTTCCCTTTATACAATGGCTTCACATGCTTGCCGCTGATAAACAGGGATCCAGCGCCCTCGAGATACTCTATGCCTTTTTCCTTATAGAAGCGGAATTCGGACGTATCCCGGCCGCCCATAGTCGGAATCTGATGCTGGCTTACTGCGGTATCCGGATCGATAATTTTCTTCTCGATCAGATATCCTTCTAGACCGCTCTTGCTGTTAATCTCTACCGTCGGTCTCATAATGAAGTACATGAGCGATGTGTATTTCTCGTTCAATGGATAGAACGTTTCGCCTTCCCGCTTCGCCCATGCGGCAGCGGTCTCTTTGGACAGCGGGTTCGCTTCCATTTTTTCGGCCGAATATTGCGACAAGGCCGTCTGTCCCAATCCAGGAATCGAAATATATTGTCTTACCCATAGGTAGATACGGTCATTCTTTTCCTTAACGAAGCTGACCTTGATGCTGCCATCCGCGCTGACAAACGTTCCGTCCGCGGTGTATACATATTTCTCGGCAGGATAGTCCGGCACCATCGGTACGGTAATGGACAGTTCGCCGTTCTTGATGTCGACTTTCATCTGCTGATTCGTCACGCCATAGTAACCGGCGAATTCAGCCAAGCTGTCAGGCATATCCGCTTGGACCGGTTTGCCGAACGATTTTTCCGGCTTGAATTCCTTGATGGTGCCTTTTTCCTTGAGTGCATTCAGCAAAATTTCGTTTGCCAGCATTTGGTTGGTCATGCCCGAACCGCCGGAAGATAGTACGGCAGCTGCCATGTTCTGCTCCGGAAGCACAACGAGCGAAGCGTGGTATAGAATGGTGTCGCCGCCTTTAGTCACGGCTTTCATGTCATATTGGGTAAACGGGAACAGTCTCACGCTGTCCCAGCCAAGTCCATAATCTACCGAGTTATCGGCATCTTCTGGCCACAGGCCTTTTTTATACTCTTCCTGCTCCATGGCTTTTACAGACGCAGCTGAGAGGATTCCCTCGGCTTCCCCGGTGAAGATCTGCGCAAACTGCACCAGGTCTTCGGCCGTGGAGTAGATGCCGCCGGTTCCGATGACATTGATGGTCTCGTTAGGCAGCTGTCCTTGATAAGCCGGATAATAGAGGCCTGCCATTTGGTTTAAATCCAATGTGTCTTGGGATGTCTTGGTGTGGTCCATGTTTAACGGCTCGGTAAAATGTTCATGAATGAATGCGGTAAAATCCTTGCCGCTCACTTTTTCCACGAGAATCTCGGCCAGCGTGAATCCGTCATTGCAATACACGGAAAATGCTCCCGGATCTGCTTTGAGGTTTTGAGTGGACAACTGCTTCAGCAGCGTGTCATGTGCATGCGGGTCATTATCTTCGAACAAGAACGCGTTGTTCAGGCTTGAGCCCTGCAGGCCGGAGGAATGGTTAAGCAGCATGCGCGGCGTGATTTTTTTGTAGCGTTCGTCTTTCATCGTGAATTCGGGTATGTACTGAACGAGAGGCGCATCCAGGTTGATCTTCCCGTCATCCACCAATTTCATGACCGCGGCGGCAGTGAACACTTTGCTCGTGGAGCCGATCCCATACATCGTATCTTCGGTCAACGGGATCTTTCCTTCGATATCATTGACGCCCGCTTGCCCGGACACGGTAATCTTGCCGTTGTCGATCAGGGCATATTGGACGCTTGTCGTTCCATACGTCTCGGTAAGCAGCTTGGCTTTCTCTGCGGCGATCTTCTCAAGACCCCCTCCTGCAACGGCAGTCTGGCTGTTATCTGCTGCCATGGCTCCGGCTGGAAGGATCATCGTAACCGCGAGCAGGGCTACCAGCATTCGTGATAATCTTTTCTTCAATGAACAAATACCTCCTTATTATGAATGTATAAGTTAGTACGATTTACCAGCGGGAATGGTTCGAATTTTTTTTCATGTTTTTTGTGGGTTTATGATAGGAGCATATACAGGAAGGGCGTTTAATTGTTGTTAGGTGAGATATCTACAGATGATGAAGGGCAAAAAAACCAGGCCCCCATCATCAGTTGCGAGAACTGCGCGAGGATGCCTGGTTATTTAACTAAGCACGATCAGTAGTGCCGAAGCGGTGCCGACGAAACAGCCGGCCAGACAATCCGAAGGATAATGAAAGCCGAGATAAATGCGTGACAGACTGACCGTAAGCGCTAGCAGGATCAAGAGCACCGACAGCCAGGGCGTAACGAACAGAAATGGCGTGACGATGGAAAATATGGCCGTCGAGTGTCCGGAAGGAAACGAATGGTCCTTCATCGGCTTCTTTTCAAACCTCACTTTTTCCAATGCCTGGTATGGCCGGATGCGCCGCAGTTTCTTTTTGATGAGAGCCGTAATCAGGAAGCTGAGGGACAGTGCGATAAAGCTCTGCCATCCCATCGTATCCCACGGCTCCGGTGCAAAAAACGCTATCGAAAGTGTCAGCACAATGGTAAAGATAGCACCCCCCATATGGGTGACCAGCGAGAGCATCGAATCCACCATTTTGTTGCTGATCTTGCGGTTTAACCAGCGGAAGATAAGGTGGTCATGTTGCTGAAGCCAATCCATCGAACGAGTTATCATTGTGAACAGAACACCTCACATTATAGTTTGGCAAGCTGAAAGCCCTAAAGTCAAAACGGGCTCGTGTGTATGCTTGTAAGGGCCGGGATTGATCGTATAGACAAGAGGCTTACATACGACAGTATACAGGAGAATTGTTAAGCGTGGGTATGAATGGCGAGTATTTTTTCATAATTCGAGCATTCTTTGGCATAGGTACCGTCGATGATAACCGTATACCTTAAGGGACGCGTTTAAAGATTATGGTTTCCCATTGACGGCGACTTGATGTTCCCATGTTCTCTAAGCCCGGAATCCGATATAATGAAAGCATCTAACCATGCATAAGGAGGAGAAGCATGAAATTTCGCGTTTCTGCCGTGCAATATCATCTGCACACGATTCAATCCTTTGACGATTTTGCCCGTCAATCGGAGCATTATATCCGAACGGCGGAGGAATTCGAAGCCGATTTTGTGCTGTTTCCGGAATTCTTCACGACGCAGCTGATGTCCATCGGGGACGATCAGGGCCAGGCGTTAACGATCAATGACCTTCCGGATTTCACAGACCGTTACCGCGAGCTGTTCCAGGGCTTTGCGAAGCAATATAACATGCATATCATTGGCGGGACCCACGTCATTCGCCGGGAAGGGAAGCTGTACAATGTGGCGCATCTGTTCTATCCGGACGGCCGCATTGCGGAACAGGCGAAGATTCATATTACGCCTTCGGAGATAACCGGCTGGAACATGGGGGCCGGCGAAGGGCTCGAAGTATTCGAGACCGAAAAAGGCACCATCGCGATGCTCACCTGCTATGACATCGAATTTCCCGAGATCGTGCGCATGGCCAAGGCCAAAGGGGCCGACGTCATTTTCTGTCCGTCCTGCACCGATGATCGTCACGGATTCCACCGCGTGCGTTATACCAGCCATGCCCGCGCCATCGAGAATCAAATCTATGTGGTGCTGACCGGCACGGTTGGATCGCTGCCTACCGTGGATCTGATGGGTGCCAACTTCGGGCAGGCTGCCATCATTACGCCGAACGATATTCCGTTCCCGCCGAAGGGCCTGCTGGCCGAGGGAGAGCTGAACAACGACATGATCATTACCGCCGATCTCGATCTGGATTTATTATATCAAGTGCGCGAGAAGGGCTCCGTCACGACATGGCGTGACCGGCGTACGGATTTGTATCCGGATTGGGAGTAAGTCTTTTTATCATGGTTTGATAAAATGGGAAAAGGCGGTGTAGAGGAAATGGCCCGGTTTTATCAACAGTTTTATGTATTCGACGACGTCCGGCCGGTGCCGGTTGTTATTCGAGGCTACACGGAAGCGGACTTCGACGAGCTGATCGCCATTCAATCCGAGACGTTCCCGCCTCCGTATCCTCCGGAGCAATGGTGGAACAAGGAACAGCTGATGCAGCATGTCACCTTGTTTCCCGAGGGCGCCCTATGCGTTGAAGTGGACGGCATGCTCGCGGGGTCCATCACCTCGCTCATTGTGGAGTACGATCCGATGGAGCCTGCCCACTCCTGGGCGGAGGCCACGGATAACGGATACATCCGCACGCATCAGCCGGACGGAAATACCCTATACATCGCCGACATTTGCGTCAGGCCGCGCTTTCGCAAGCTTGGGCTCGGCAAATGGCTGATTCAGTCGCTGTATCACGTGACCGTCGAAAGGGGACTGGACCGGCTGCTTGGCGGCGGACGGATGCCCGGCTATCATCGGCATGCGCACGAAATGTCGGCCGTAGAATATTTGGATGCCGTTGTCAGGGGGATCTCAAGGACCCCGTAATTACCTTCCTGCTCCGGTGCGGCCGGACGCCCGTCGGGGTAGCGGCAGAGTATTTGGAGGATGAGGAGTCCTGCAATTACGGGGCCTTGATGGAATGGAAGAATCCATTCCGAGGGTGAAGTGGTTTAGAATGAACGATGATTTCACGGCTTCGAATATCTTCATAATATAAAGATATTTTCATTACATATATAAGGAGGCTTTTAATTTAATGGAATATATTCGCATTACGAGCATCGACGATCCTTTGTTTCGCAAAATGCACGATCTCATGAAGGAAGTGTTCCCTCCGGAAGAGGTGCTGGAATTCAGCTTATGGAAAGAGCCGCTCGAAGACCCGGGCATTCGGGTATTTGTTGCCCTGCATGAGGACGAAGTGGTGGGTACGACGGAATACCGCTATTACGAGGACTGGAACGTGGCGATGACCGATTTTACCATTATCGGGCGTGAAGGGCTCGGCATCGGCCGATTCCTGGCACAACATCGCTTGAAGGATCTGAATCAATTGGCGGCAGCAAACGGCAAAGAGCTGTTCGGCATGTTTGCCGAGATTTACGATCCATATCGGGTGCAGGACCATGCATTCGGCGGCGTGAAGCCGATGGATCCGTTCGTTCGCCGCGAAGTCCTGTCGCATCTGGGTTACAAACGCACGGATATCGACTATGTGCATCCGTCCTGGAACAATGATGGCGAAGCGGTGAGCGGGCTTGATTTTTGCTTCATGCCGGGCGACGATGCCGTTGATGAATTGCCCGCGGAGCTGATTGCCAACTTCTTGAGACGATACTATTCGGTGCTGCCCGAGAAACCGCAAGCCTGGAACGACATGGTGGCCAAGCTGGACGCGCGGGAGAAGGTATCCTTGCTTCCGCTGTAACCTATAGTATGGATCATGCCTGATTCTTCTTGAATCAGGCCTATTCTTTTTCTTGACCGCCCATTGATTTCAATTTTTTGGTATTCTAATCCTATGAAAGGCCAGGTCGACGTAATGGGGAGGCTGCTTATGAAGAGAAATCGTATTTGGTTATGGGCAGGTATTGGTTTAAGCATCGTAATCCTATATTCATTCATGCAACTAAGCGTTCATTTCGGCAAACCCATGTCCGAAGAACAGAAGATAGCGGCCTCTTACGTGAAATCGCTGGGCTATAAGATTGTAAGCCACTCCAGTAAACCGATTACTTATACGCTTGAGAAATCTCTTCTCGCACCTGGTAACGGCGCAATCCCCTATATTCAGACATGGAGTGTACAGAGCCAAGATCCGGCAAACTATTACGGAAAAGAAATTGTCACCTATCGCTTCAAGGTTTCCGGGCATCCGCTTGACCGCATGTATAATACGAATACGGCCTTGTTCGTGATGATGTCGGAGGGGAAGGTCATCGGGGGAACCTCGTTCCCTGATCGGAACGATTTAGCCGGAGCTCCTTATTCCATTGATGGAAAGACCTTGGAGGAAATCACGGGTAACAGTTTCGGGGAATGGCGTGAGCAATGGGCCGAAAAATATGGGAATTAAGGATGCGCTCCAACCTCTCCGAAAATACGACGAAAGACATGTTTCTTTACTTTTGCTAAAATCCTCATTTGAATTGCAAGGCTATACTGGATATAGTAATACAATAGGTAAGGAAAAGAGGAACGTACATGAACGACCGAAAACAAGTGAACATCCGTCTTCAGAGCCTTCACGAAGGAGAGAATACGATACAGGAGCTTCCCGCAGAGGCGTTTATCAAGGGGAAGGTGCTGTATGTGCGCTATACGGAGCCGGCGCTTGGACCGCATCAAGGGGAAACCCGGGCCATGCTCAAACTGACGGAGGACGAGCTGAAGCTGATCCGTCATGGCGAGGTGGAGTCCGAGCAGGCGTTTAAGCTGGGACTGCAATTGCCTGGATATTATCGCTCCCCGTTCACTTCATTTAATCTGTCTACGCACACCCAGCGTCTGGAGCTAGCGCTAGAGGGCGTGACCGGACGAGCGGCTTGGGCGTATGATTTATATGTGTTTGACGAGTTTTCGGGACACTTTTCGATCAGTTTGACTATTCAGGAGGCACATGAATCATGACTATGAATCCATTAGATCACATTAACGGGCTGGTTGCAGAGGCGGTAGGAGACGCTGCCGTAGCTGCCGGACTGGTGTCCCGCGAGGAGCTGCCCGCCATTACGCTGGAAGTTCCGAAGGATAAGTCGCACGGCGACTTGGCCACGAACGTAGCGATGCAGCTGACGCGGATTGCCAAGAAGAACCCGCGGCAAATCGCCGAAGCTATCCTGGAACATTTGGATACGGCGAAGGCTTCCATTGAGAAAGCGGAGATCGCCGGGCCCGGGTTTATTAACTTTACCTTGGACAAGGGGTATCTCTATCCGATCGTGGCATTGGTACAAGAGCAGGGCGATAACTACGGGCGGATCGCTACGGGCGAAGGGCAAAAGGTCCAGATGGAGTTTGTCAGCGCCAATCCCACCGGAAGCCTGCATCTTGGACATGCCCGCGGAGCGGCGGTAGGCGATGCCCTGTGCAATGTGCTTGATTTTGCTGGATACGAAGTTACGCGCGAATACTACATCAATGATGCAGGCAACCAAGTCGTGAACCTGGTTAAATCCCTCGAAGCCCGCTATTTGCAGGAGCTCGGCCAGGATGCCGAAATGCCTGAAGACGGATACCATGGCGAGGATATCAAAGGGTTTGCCAAAGAGCTCGTAGCCGAGAAAGGCGATTCCTTGCTATCGATGGATCCTGGCGAGAGAACGGCATTCCTGCGTCAATTCGGGCTTGAGAAGGAACTTGGTAAAATCAAACGCGATTTGAATCGATTCCGCGTCCATTTTGACGAGTGGTTTAGCGAAACGTCCCTGTATGAGGATGGACTGGTGGAGAAATCCCTGGAAGAACTGAAAGCCAAGGGCGAAGCTTACGAGAAGGATGGGGCAACCTGGCTCCGCACCACCGATTATGGGGATGACAAAGACCGCGTCCTCGTCAAGAATGACGGAACGTATACCTACCTGACGCCGGATATTGCGTACCACCGCAATAAATACGAGCGCGGCTATGACAAGATCCTGAATATTTGGGGAGCCGACCACCATGGTTACGTTCCGCGCATGAAGGCTGCCATGGAGGCGCTCGGCAATGACCCGGACAAACTCATCGTATTGATCGCCCAGATGGTCAGCCTGTTCCAGGACGGCGAGAAGGTGAAGATGTCCAAGCGTACCGGTAAAGCGGTCACGATGGAAGATTTGATGGATGAGGTCGGCGTGGACGCGATCCGCTATTTCTTCACCATGCGCAGCATGGATTCGCATTTGGATTTCGACATGGATCTGGCGGTGTCCACATCCAACGAGAACCCGGTCTTCTACGTACAGTATGCGCACGCACGCATTTGCAGCGTATTCCGCCAAGCGGAGGAGCAAGGCGTTAGCCTCCTGCCGCTTGCCGACGTGAACCTTAGCGTTCTTACCGCCGAGCATGAATACGACATTTTGCGCAAATTGGGAGAACTCCCGCAGGAAGTGTCGCTTGCTGCGGAGAACTATGCACCGCACCGGCTTATCCGGTATGTATATGAACTGGCCTCCTTGTTCCACAGCTACTACAGAGCCGAACGCGTCATTACGGAAGACGCGAATCAAACGCAGGCCCGCCTTGCTTTGCTGGGAGCCGTCCGCACGGTCATTGCCAACGTGCTTCGCCTGATGGGCGTATCGGCGCCGGAACGCATGTAAGAAGGGGCGTCCCTTTCATACTGCCATAACAGCCGTCTTTCTTTGGAAAGACGGCTGTTTTTTAATGCGTGAACGAAATGGCGTTTGCCATTGCTGATGAACCGAATTTATAATTTCATGCCCTCGCGCAAAAATTTCAAGGCATTTACCTCTCCATCGGAGGCGCTGTATCCTTTTTTGAGCTTAAGGGGGGAGGAGGTGCGCCGCAGCAGGGCCTTGATCGTAGCTGTTTTTTTCAAGTCAGGCTTCTGGGCAAGCAGCAGGGCGATTGCTCCGCTGACGTGTGAAGTAGCCATGGAAGTGCCGCTCATTTCGTGGTATTTTCCCTGCAGCCAGGCTGACACGATTTTATCTCCGGGCGCATAAATATCGACAAATTGCCCGCGGTTGCTGAAGCCGGGGATTCTCCGGCTGCGGTCGGTAGCTCCGACGGATATCGTTTGGGGATAACGGGCAGGATAGTCCGCGGTACGGCGTTTGCCGTCATTGCCGGAAGAGGCCACAATGAGGACGCCTTCTTGGCTGGCCTTGCTTACGATATCCAGCAGCGTTCGGCTTCGGGTCTGCATGCCGAAACTCATATTGATGATATCGATCTCGGCCCGCACGCACCAGTCGATGGCCAGAATGATATCCGACACGAAGGCGGAGCCGTTGTGATCAAAGGCTTTGACCGGATACACGACAGATTTGGGAGCAACGCCGATCATACCTTGGGTGCTGTTCGCGGCAGCGATGGTGCCCGAGATATGCGTTCCATGCCCATTGTCGTCATAAGGCGGGATGTTGCGATGGACGAGGTTGACCCCTCGGGTCAGCGAATACTTCAGATCCGGGTGACCGAAATCCACCCCTGTGTCGATAACGGCAATCTTCACGCGGTGTCCTGTCGAGGTAGACCAGGCTTGAGGGGCTTTGATTTGCTTGATACCCCATGGGATCCCGGTTAGCGTTCCTATTGTCCCCTGTATGGCGTGGATATGAACCTGTTCATCCTCTTCAACCATCAGTTCGTTCCGAAACTCCGCTTCTAACTTCGCGGTTTGGGGAGCTGGAGCGATGATGGTGCGAGTAAGCGGCGAGCGGCTGACCGAACTCGGGAAACGCCTTTTCCCTGCGAGCCGGTTCCATTCGCGGATGCATTTCTGGTACAGCTGAGGGTCATGAAACGTGAGGATCCGCCGGTTCATTTCCCGGACGTTCCGCATAGGGTTCGTCTCTGCAAGTAGTGATTGCATGATCCGGGTGTAATCCATGTGTGGCAATCTCCCTTCTCGATGAACCGTTGCTTCAGTATTGTATGAGCCGGGGAGAGTGCCCGAATGGGATGTTGCCCTTTTTCCGGGAAATAGGCCCTGTTTACCGTGTCAAAGCAGCAGGGCTAACATAAGATACATGGAGAGAATATCAAGGTTCTCTTATCTATCCCGTAAGGAGTCGATCCTAGGGGCGGGTACAGTCAGAAGGCGGAGAGAATCGTCTCCGTCTTTTTCCATTTGGTATCTGATGGGTAATGGAGCATAAAAACTTGATTTTTATTTCCAAATAGGTTTTACTTAGTTTTGATAATGGATATGTTGAGGGTATAACGTGAAGATTGTGTGAGAGGAAGTGTGCGTTAGTGAGTAATCCGCTCAATTTAAAGATCGATCCGGAGAAGATTCAGGAAATCCCGATGGTTGACCTGGCTTTTATGGTTCTGAAGGCGGCGAATACGCCGTATTATTACCGTGACCTGATGAATGAGGTGGCCAAGCTTCGCGGCTTTACGGAACAGGAAATTAACGAAACGATTGCCCAGTTATATACCGAGATCAATATAGACGGACGTTTCGCATGTGTAGGTACGAATCTGTGGGGACTAAAGCGCTGGTATCCGCTGGAGAAGTCCGAAGATCCGATTGCGAACGCCAAACGTCCGCGGATCATCAATGATGAAGACGACGATGACGATGACTTCACGGATGAAGAGGATACCTATAGCGGTGACGATGCCGAAGAGGATTTCGACAGCATCGACGATGAAGACGATGATCACGACGATCTCTTCCCGGATGATGACGATGCTGACGATGATGTAGATGAGGACGTTGTTCTGGATGATGACGAATTGGATGACGAAGATGCGGATTCCGAGGAAGAAGATCAGGAAGAGGAAGAATTCGAGGAAGACGACAGAGATTAATCTGTCATTCCGCTCGGAATTTAAGCCAGTCCGCATGGTTTATGACTCTGTTTTACGATGTCGGCCGATTGGGGAATTTTGAGGTTGGTTCTTCTCTTGACAAGCAGACAAGGCACAGAGTAAACTATTGCTTGGGCTTATGATTGTGGATTAAATATGTTTAATATAAAAGTGCCCCGTTATTTATTCGGGGTCACTTTTTTTGTTTTTAAGGCTCGGAAAGTGTAAACGACGCTAGCTTCCGGGCCAATATAGCAAGACCAAGATTCAGATATGCAGAGTAAGAAGATGTATTGGAATCGCTCGCCCTGAAGCCTCATAACGTTATGCCGTACCGGCAGCCCGATGGGGATCATTTTAGCGTCAATATATGCGGTTTGTAATAGGTCGGAGGTCAGCTCGCTCACCATTATTGGAAGCGAGCGATGTTTTTGTTGGTCCCTCTGATGAATCAGGGGAAAACGGGTTAGGATAAACATCATATGTCGCCTGAAGTTATGGAGATTATATAGGAGGGTTTTTAACAGTGACAAAGTATATTTTTGTAACAGGCGGAGTCGTGTCATCTCTAGGTAAGGGAATTACCGCCGCTTCGCTCGGCAGATTGCTTAAGAACAGAGGGCTCAAGGTAACGATTCAGAAATTCGATCCGTACATTAATATAGATCCGGGCACCATGAGTCCTTACCAGCATGGCGAAGTGTTCGTTACTGACGACGGTGCGGAAACCGACCTGGACCTGGGACACTATGAGCGCTTCATCGATATTAACCTGTCGAAGAACAGCAATGTGACAACAGGAAAAGTATACTCTTCTGTTATTAGCAAGGAACGCCGGGGGGAATATTTGGGCGGCACCGTGCAGGTTATTCCTCATATTACGAACGAGATCAAGGAGCGCGTATTCCGTGCGGGCCGTGAAGCGGGTTCGGATGTGGTCATTACCGAAATCGGCGGAACGGTCGGCGATATCGAAAGCCTTCCTTTCCTGGAGGCCATCCGCCAAATCAAGAGCGATGTTGGCCGTGAGAACGTGATGTATATTCATGTAACCCTCATTCCATATATTAAGGCAGCCGGTGAAGTGAAAACGAAGCCGACGCAGCACAGCGTAAAAGAACTCCGCAGCATCGGCATTCAGCCGAATGTCATCGTGTGCCGTACGGAGCATGAGCTTTCAACCGAGATGAAAGCCAAAATCGCGCTCTTCTGCGATATCGACCCTAACGCGGTCGTAGAATGCCGCGACGCGTCCTCCCTGTATGAGGTGCCGCTGAATCTGCGCGATGAAGGCCTGGACGAAATTGTTGTCAATCATCTGAAGCTGACGACTCCTGCGCCGGATATGAGCGAGTGGGAAGATCTGGTGGAGCGCGTCTCCAAGCTGGAGAAGACCGTTGAGATTGCGATTGTCGGCAAGTATGTCGCGCTTCATGACGCCTACCTCAGCGTAGTGGAATCCCTGTCCCATGCCGGCTTCGATGCCAATGCCGACGTGAAGATCCGCTGGGTGAACGCCGAGGAAATTACGGCGGACAATGTGGAAGAGACGTTGAACGGCATCGGCGGTATTCTGGTACCTGGTGGATTTGGAGACCGGGGTATCGAAGGCAAGATCAGCGCGATCCGTTATGCCCGCGAGCGCAACATTCCATTCTTCGGTATTTGCCTTGGCATGCAAGTGTCCGTCATCGAATATGCCCGTTCGATCTTAGGTCTGAGCGGCGCGAACAGCTCCGAAATTGATCCGGCTACCGAATATCCGGTTATCGACCTGCTTCCGGAGCAGAAGGATATCGAGGATCTTGGCGGAACGATGCGCCTTGGCCTGTATCCGTGCAAGCTGGTTCCGGGATCGCTTGCGGAGTCCTGCTACCAGGACGAGCTGGTTTACGAAAGACATCGTCACCGGTACGAGTTCAACAACCAATACCGCGAAGATATCGAGAAAGCGGGCCTGCGTATTTCCGGTACTTCACCGGACGGACGCCTGGTCGAGATCGTGGAGCTGCCAGGACATCCTTGGTTCCTCGCCGTGCAATTCCATCCGGAATTCACTTCCCGTCCGAACCGTCCGCAGCCATTGTTCCGTGAGTTTGTAAAAGCCTCGATCCAGCATCAGGCATAATTGGGAAGAGCCTCTTTTTGAAGAGGCTCTTTTTTTGCGTGCAAATTCTTTTGTCGCTGCGTGAAGGGTGGAGCTGAGGACCGGAATCCCTGTCCAGCGCTGTCGATTTCGGATGCAGCCAATTCGCGATCTTTTTTTCTTAGTTTTTTTAGGACAGGAAGGAATTCGACATCTACAGGCGAATACAAATAATGGCCGGTTTATGGGAAAGTTAGGAACTTTCGAGTTTGCATATACTCATTGTACGATTTAAGTATCGGGAGGTTGGAAGGATGAGCAAACAAAGCAAACACAAAGTGCTGATTGTGGATGACCAGAATGGGATCCGCATCCTGCTTGTGGAAGTGTTCAGCAGTGAAGGATATGAGACGTTCCAAGCGGCGAACGGCAAGGCTGCCCTTGAAATCGTGAAGATGCATGCCCCGGATTTGGTGCTGCTGGATATGAAAATTCCTGGAATGGACGGGCTTGAGATTTTGAAGCATATTAAACAGATGAATCCGGACATTAAGGTGATCATGATGACAGCCTATGGAGAGCTTGACATGATCAAGGAAGCAACCGATCTTGGAGCGCTGATGCATTTTACCAAACCCTTCGACATCGACGAGATGCGGCAAGCCGTCAACATGCAGCTGAAAGGGACCGCGAACAACATCGGTTGAATGATGAATTCTGCTCAAGGGGCGGAATTCTTTTTTTTTGCCAGAATGTGAGTTCCTTCGCAGCAATTTAGGAAATGCTTGTTTAGTATTTATGACGCGATGTGGTATAATAAGTCCGTATGTTATATCGGCTAAAAACCATAGACAAACTAAGCATCTATAGGAGGATGAAACCATGCCATTAGTATCAATGACAGACATGCTGAACAAAGCACTCGAAGGTAAATATGCTGTTGGTCAATACAACATCAACAACCTGGAGTGGACATATGCAATTCTTGAAGCGGCTGAGCAAGAGAAATCGCCGGTAATTCTTGGTGTTTCCGAAGGCGCAGCTCGTTACATGGGTGGATTCAGCACCGTTGTACACATGGTAAAAGGTTTGATGGAGGACCTGAAAGTTACAGTTCCTGTTGCCATTCACCTTGACCACGGTTCAAGTGTTGAGAAATGTAAAGAAGCAATCGATGCAGGGTTCACTTCGGTTATGATCGATGATTCCCACAGCCCGATTGAGACGAATATTGCAACAACGAAACAAGTGGTTGAGTATGCTCACGCCAAAGGCGTTTCCGTTGAAGCCGAAGTCGGCATGGTCGGCGGACAAGAGGATGACGTTATCGGCGACGTAATGTACGCGAAGCTTGACGACTGCGTGCGCATCGTGAACGAGACAGGCATCGACACATTGGCGCCTGCGCTTGGTTCTGTCCATGGTCCTTACAAAGGCGAACCAAACCTTGGGTTTAAAGAGATGGAAGAGATTCGCGATGCTGTGAAACTTCCATTGGTGCTTCATGGCGGTACGGGCATCCCGACGCATGACATCAAGAAAGCTATCTCCTTGGGTACTTCCAAAATCAACGTTAACACCGAGAACCAAATCTCGTTCACCAAAGTTGTTCGTGAAGTGCTTGCCGCTAAACCGGAAGCTTACGATCCGCGCACATTCCTGAAACCAGGCCGCGAGGCAATCAAGGAAACCGTTGTCGGCAAAATCCGTGAGTTTGGTTCCAACAATCAAGCTTAATCACCCGTAACGCACAAAAGTCGCTTGTAGCCTTCGTGGCCGCAACATGACGATAGGAATCACCTAAGATATTTTAGGCTGTCTTATGCTGCATACAATGAAATGGAAAGCACACCGCATAGCCGGTGTTTTTCCATTTCATTTATTAAGTTATCAAAAAGCGCAAGCGGATTGTGAGGCTTCACAACCGGATAATCGCTACGAAAACGAACGCTTATTGCGTCTGTCATCCTTTAGGAACGTCGATACGACGTTTTTCTTGTATGACGGGCATCAGAACCATTTCCGGCTGCGAAGTGATGTAGGGGGAACCGAAAGCTTATGGAAAAATTGATGATCAGCGGTGGACGCCCACTGCGAGGTGCTGTAACAATCAGCGGTGCCAAGAACAGTGCTATTGCGTTAATTCCCGCCGCAATCCTGGCGGAATCGGAAGTCGTACTTGATAATTTGCCGCTTCTCAGCGATGTGGCTGTTTATGCTGAGATCCTTGAGGAATTAGGCGGGCAAGTTTCATGGGAAGGCAATCAGATGAGAATTGACCCTTCTGATATCAAATCCATTCCGATGCCTAACGGACCCGTCAAGAAACTGCGCGCGTCCTACTATATGATGGGCGCCATGCTTGGAAGATTTAAAGAAGCCGTGATCGGCCTGCCGGGCGGCTGTAATTTTGAACCTCGTCCCATCGACCAGCACATCAAGGGCTTTGAAGCGCTTGGCGCGACCGTGACCAACGAACACGGCTCGATTCACCTGCATGCCAAAGAGCTGCGGGGCGCGAAGATCTACCTCGATGTAAGCAGCGTAGGTGCAACGATTAACATTATGCTGGCGGCTGCCAAGGCCAAAGGCTCCACAATTATCGAAAACGCGGCGAAAGAGCCTGAAATTATAGATGTTGCAACACTTTTGAATTCCATGGGAGCTGTCATTAAGGGCGCCGGAACGGAAACCATCCGGATCGAGGGCGTGACCGAGATGCATGGCTGCCGACATTCCATTATTCCAGACCGGATTCAGGCCGGTACATATATGATTGCTGCCGCAGCTACGCGCGGCGATGTTCTGATTGACAACGTCATCCCGAAACATCTTGAGGCCCTCACGGCCAAGCTGATCGAGATGGGTGTGGGCATCGAAGAGCTGGACGAAAGCATCCGCGTGATCGGTAAAGCCCGGTATCAGCATGTGGATGTGAAGGCGCTTATATATCCTGGATTTGCAACGGATTTGCAGTCACCGATGACCAGCCTCCTTACGCAAGCGGAAGGCGTCAGCGTCCTTAGTGATTTTGTATATAGCAACCGATTTAAACATGTTCCGGAGCTCGTTCGCATGGGGGCCAAAATTCGCGTGGAGGGACGCTCTGCCATCATCGAAGGCGGCCCGCTGAACGCAGCCAAGGTCAAAGCGACCGATCTGCGGGCGGGTGCGGCCCTTGTCATTGCGGGACTGACGGTGCCTGAAGGGATAACGGAGGTAAGCGGCGTGGAATTCATCGACCGCGGCTACGACCATCTCGTTTCCAATCTGCGAGAGCTGGGTGCCGACGTGTGGCGTGAGACCGAAGAAGAGTGATTTTTTTACCAAAATGAGGGAAATGTGTGGTGGAAACTGCATATCTCCCTCTGATTTGGGTAATGCTCCTAGTAAAGCTCTCATAGACTAATAGACTACATGACAGCAGGGAACTGCTGCGACAGAAACAAATAATTGAATAGGTGGTTATTGAATGGATTTACAAATAGCCGATTTGGAAGGCATGAAGCTGACGGATCTGTATAAGCTGGCCAAGAAGTATCAGATTCCTTATTATGGCCAGTTGAAGAAAAAAGAATTGATATTTGCCATTCTCCGGGCGCAGGCCGAACAGAGCGGCTTGATGTTCATGGAGGGCGTACTCGAGATTTTGCCGGAAGGATACGGTTTTCTGAGACCGATCAACTATTTGCCGAGCACGGAGGATATCTACATTTCGGCCTCCCAGATCCGCAAATTCGATTTACGGACCGGAGATTTGGTTTCTGGCAAATGCCGGACGCCGAAAGAGAACGAACGTTACTTCGGACTGCTGCAGGTCAACGCCGTGAATGGCGAGAATCCTGCCGTCGCAGCGGAACGACTACACTTCCCAGCCTTGACTCCTCTATATCCGCAAGAAAAGCTTGTTCTTGAAACATCCCCTAATCAGTTGTCAACCCGAATTATGGATCTGCTTGCACCCGTAGGTTTAGGACAACGCGGTTTGATCGTGGCACCGCCAAAAGCAGGGAAAACGCTCCTCTTGAAAGAAATCGCCAACAGCATCTCAACCAACAATCCAGAGATTGAACTGTTTGTTTTACTCATCGATGAACGGCCTGAAGAAGTGACGGATATGCAGCGTTCCGTTAAGGGTGAGGTGGTTGCTTCTACTTTTGACGAGCTTCCGGAGAACCATATCAAAGTGGCGGAACTGGTATTGTCGCGCGCCTTGCGGCTGGTGGAGCATAAGAAGGACGTGGTTATCTTGCTGGACAGCATCACCCGTCTGGCTCGTGCGTACAACCTGGTCATTCCTCCGTCCGGCCGAACGCTGAGCGGCGGTATTGATCCTGCGGCATTCCATCGTCCGAAACGTTTCTTCGGATCGGCTCGTAACGTGGAGGAAGGCGGAAGTTTGACGATCCTGGCGACAGCCTTGGTTGAAACCGGATCGCGGATGGATGATATCATTTATGAGGAATTTAAAGGCACAGGCAACATGGAGCTGCACTTGGACCGCCGCTTCGCGGAACGCCGTATTTTCCCGGCGATCGATATTCGTCGCTCCGGTACCCGGCGCGAAGAGGTGCTGCTGAACAAGGATGAACTGGATACCATTTGGGCGATCCGCAAAAATATGAACGACTCTGCCGATTTTGTGGAAGGCTTCCTTAAAAAAATGCGTGATAGCAAGAATAACGCGGAGTTCTTGGCATCATTTGACGTGAATGCCAACAACGGCGGCGGAACCGGGACTCAGGGCCAGACAGCCAGACGTCCATCGCGTGCATCTGCGGCGACGGCCCCTCAGAGCTAAGCCCTGAATCAACCGGAGAATAGGAGATCAACATGTATTTGGTTTATGCAGATGAACAAGGGAATGTATACGATCATTCCGAGCTGTTCGGGCTGGCCCGCAGCGGAGATATGATCGTCGAGATATTGGAAGATGAATTGATACCTTTGCCGGAGGGAGCTACGCTGGTCGGACTGCCGAGTACCCGAGCGATCGGAATGGATCCGGAGACCGGTGACATGATGCCGCTTGAGGACGGGTATACGGCTGTCGGAGCGCTTCTGCCGCAAGGCTACACCCGGCTCTGCCTGCCGGGGTACGTGAAGTCGGACAAGGAGTATAAGCTGCCGCTGTTTGGTTACTCGGCGGTCGTATGGAAGGATGGCGCTTTCTATACGACGGCGCGTTTGTCCGACGATCCCGAGAAATGGAATCCTGTGAATTGTGATCTGGACGACCTTGAGCTTGGGGTTAAGACGCTGAAGGAGAAGTATCCGGAAAACCGGCTCTACGAACATCTGTCTAACTGTGCGCTGGGATACGAATGCCTGACGGCGTCCAACACCTTCCTGAATCGCTGGGAAGGCGCGGTTCCCGTGTCTTACTCCTGCAATGCGGGCTGCTTCGGTTGCATTTCGGAACAGCCGGATGACAGCGGCTTTGTCTCCCCGCAGACGCGCATGAACTTCCGTCCGAGAGTGGATGAGCTGGTGCAGGTCATGCTGGAGCATCTGAAGACCCCGGAGTCGATCATCAGCTTTGGCCAAGGCTGTGAGGGCGAACCCTCCACCCAGGCGAAGATCATTATAGAGGCCATGCGAGAAGTCCGGGCACAGACCGACATGGGTTACATCAATATTAACACCAATGCGGGACTGACCGATTTTATCCGCGGTATCGTGGATGCGGGTCTTGATCTGATGAGAGTCAGCACGATCAGTGCATTGGATGCCCATTATAACGCATACTACAAGCCAAGAGGCTACACGCTCGCCAATGTGGAGAAATCTCTTCGTTACGCAACGGATCAGGGCGTATACACATCCATTAACTATTTGATCTTTCCGGGCGTGACCGACCGCGAGGAAGAGCTGGAAGCCATGATCGAGTTTGCCCGGCGAACGGGACTCAAATTGATTCAGCTTCGCAATCTGAATATTGACCCTGAGAGCTATCTTGGCCTCATTCCGCCTGCGCAAGGCGAGATTCTCGGAATGAAGCAGGCAATCGAGATCATGAAGGAGGAGCTGCCGGATGTGGTGATCGGCTCCTATACGCATGTGCCCCCTGCTGGACAGGCGAGACCGAAAAAGCGGCCTTCGATTATTTAACTAGCACGGACTCGAATGTGCTAAAAATAGGGTATAGTTCCAATTGCGGACTTGTCTGATGATTTGTGTATGGACTATTGCGCATTCAATATGCTCGTGCTATACTCCTTTTATGTGTCCATATAACTCTGGGTCCGCATGAGGCTCAGGGCGGAAAGAGGTGAAAGCTACAATGAAACAAGATATTCAACCGAAATATCACGTTACTACAGTTACTTGTGCTTGCGGTAATACGTTTGAAACAGGTTCTGTGAAACCCGATCTTCGTGTAGAGATTTGCTCGAACTGTCATCCGTTCTTCACAGGTAAACAGAAATTCCTGGATGCTGGCGGTCGTGTTGATAGATTCAAGAAGAAATACGGTATCTAATAAACAAACCCTTCGCCCTTGTGGCCGAAGGGTTTTTGTCTGTCTTCAGGGCCGTTGGAGTATGCAACTTCTTCCGTCGGTTGCTTTTTTGGTAGCCATGCGATATACTAAAGTTCGCCGTGCTAGACGGGGAGGTAGCGGTGCCCTGTAACTCGCAATCCGCTGTAGCGAGGTTGAATTCCTGTTAGAGGTGTTGTCGATGTGAGGCTGGTCCCTGCGCTCAACGTTGACGGTTGGGTCCTCCGCAATGAGCACTTGTGAACCTGGTCAGGTCCGGAAGGAAGCAGCCATAAGCAAGACCGCTTTTGTGCCGGAGGAGTGCCTAGCCCGAGTTGCTGCTCAGGATTGCCGCTCGGATCGCAATGATCAATAACAGGTGCACGGTATACATATCTGCACATAACACCTTTGCCTTTGGCAAGGGTGTTTTTTGTCGAGGCGGGATTCTAAATTGGAGCGAATGCTTCACGTGAACTTTGGATAAAGTTTTCCAAGTAAACGTTTTGCTAAGGCAGGGGAAAGTAGTATAGAATGTAGTATAATATAACCGTTGACTCATGCCGTTTAGGCTGGGATTGACCATGAATATAACTTGTAAAGCACGTGAGGATTGGGCTTTGGTGTGAGCCTTGGATTTCCTAATCTTCGCGAAGTGGAAGTTGAAAGAGGGTAAAGCATAGTGGAACATATCGCGTTATATCGAGCTTGGCGACCACAGTCGTTCGGCGACATGGTGGGCCAGCAGCATATTATCCAGACCCTGCAGAATGCCATTCGCGAGCAGCGGGTTTCCCATGCCTACCTGTTCAGCGGTCCACGGGGTACAGGCAAGACCAGTGCCGCTAAAATTTTGGCCAAAGCCGTGAACTGCGAGCATGGTCCGGCTGAGGAACCCTGCAATGCATGCGAGGCCTGCCGGCGCATAACGTCCGGAGCCGTCATGGATGTCCAGGAGATCGATGCGGCATCCAACCGCGGCGTCGAGGAGATTCGTGATTTGCGGGAGAAAGTCAAATACGCACCGACCGAAGTGCGGCGCAAGGTTTATATTATTGACGAAGTACACATGCTGACGACGGAAGCGTTCAATGCCTTGCTGAAAACGCTGGAGGAGCCGCCGGCACACGTGATGTTTATACTAGCGACAACAGAGCCGCACAGGCTTCCGGCAACGATTATTTCACGCTGTCAGCGGTTTGACTTCTGTAGGGTGTCCCTGGAGGAACAAACCGGACGTCTGGAGCAGATCTGCGGGGAAGAAGGCATAACGGCTGAGCATGAAGCGCTGCAGTATATTGCGCGTCTATCGGATGGCGGTATGCGGGATGCTTTGAGCATTCTGGATCAGATCGCTTCCTTCACTGGAGGTACCGTATCTTACCGGCAGGTCATGGACATGACGGGAGGCATTGCCTCAGAGCAGTTTGGCCGTCTGGCCGGCGCCGTGAAACAGGGGGATGCCGGACTGGTCCTGCAGATCGTGGAGCAATTTATGCAGGAGGGAAAAAGCGCAGATAAATGCATGGAGAATCTCCTGTACTATTTCCGCGATTTGCTTATGATCAAGATGGTTCCCGATGCCGACAAGCTGACCGATCGGGTTTTGAACCCGGCCGAGTTTCAGGAGATGGCAAATGCCTTCAGCCGGGATGAGCTGTTTCAAATGATTGATACGCTCAACCGTTATCAGAGTGAGATGAAATATGCCTCGCAGCCGCAAACCCTGTTTGAGGTGGCACTGCTCAAGCTTTCCGGCATTACCCAATCCGGCGGCGGGGCCGCAGCTGTCCATTCTACCGCCGATGCGGGAGAATTGGCTCAGTTGAAGCAGCATGTAGCCGCACTTGAGAAAAAGCTGGAGCGTCTGATTCAAAACGGTGTTCCTGCATCGAATCAACGCGAACCGGCCAAGTCTGCCCGTACACCTGCACCGAAAGCAGCTTCAACGGCCAAGATTCCGCAGCATATGGATCAGTATGTATCCTCCCGGACCGGAGAGGATTATACCGCTGTACATCGGCAGTGGGCCCAAATTCTGCAGAACGTGAAAGAGGAGAAGGTAACGGTTCACGCATGGCTGATGGATGGTGAGCCCGTATCCGTATGGGAAGACAAGGTGCTTGTCGCTTTCAAAAACAACATCCACCGCGAAACCACGGAGAAACCTGCCAACAAACAGGTGATTGAAGGGGTTCTTGAGTCTATGCTCGGCAAGCCGTACCATCTGGTGACCATGATGCTTCGCGACTGGAATGATGCGGTAGAAGGAGTAGGCAAGCCTCAGGCGGAAGAGCTTAAGCTGGAACATGAAGAAGCTGATGCCGGTGGAGAAAAACCATGGATTGATGAGGCGATCCAGCTGTTTGGAGAAGACCTCGTTGTCATAAAAGACTAGCGCGTCCCTACGTGCACCCTAATTATAAGGAGAGATGAATCATGAATAATATGAACCAAATGATGAAGCAAGTGAAAAAGATGCAGGAGCAAATGCTGAAGGCGCAGGAAGAGCTTGCTACAAAAACCGTTGAAGGAACTTCCGGCGGCGGCGTGGTTACCGTAGAAGCGAATGGCCATAAACAAATTTTGTCCATCAACATCAAGCCTGAGGCGGTTGACCCGGATGATGTGGAAATGCTGCAGGATCTGGTGCTGACTGCGGTTAACGATGCACTTGCCAAGGCTGAAGAAATTGCGAACGCCGATATGGGCAAATTCACAGGCGGCATGAAAATCCCGGGCTTGTTCTAAACTAACCTAGAAGGAGTAGTTACATTTGTACTATCCTGAACCGATCGCGAAGCTCATCGATGCCTTTACGCGACTGCCGGGTGTGGGGCCGAAAACGGCCGCCCGCCTGGCTTTTCATGTTCTGAACATGAAGGAAGATGACGTTATTGATTTTGCCAAAGCGCTAGTCAGTGTCAAAAGGAATCTGCACTACTGCTCCGTCTGCTGCAACATCACGGATACGGATCCATGCCGGGTATGTCAGGACAAGACTCGGGATGCTTCGATCATCTGCGTT
>NZ_CP120718.1:75000-992500 GCF_029542445.1 Paenibacillus sp. BR1-192
GACTCTGCGCCGAAAATGTAACGGGGCTAAACACACCACCGAAGCTATGGCTTGATGCGTATGCATCAGGGGTAGGGGAGCGTTGTATGTAGGTTGAAGGTGTACCGTAAGGAGCGCTGGACAGCATACAAGTGAGAATGCCGGTATGAGTAACGAAAAGATCAGTGAGAATCTGATCCGCCGAAAGCCCAAGGTTTCCTGAGGAAGGCTCGTCCGCTCAGGGTAAGTCGGGACCTAAGGTGAGGCCGAAAGGCGTAATCGAAGGACAACAGGTTGAAATTCCTGTACCACCGTAAACCGTTATGAACGATGGGGTGACGCAGGAGGGTAGTGACGCGGACTGATGGATGTCCGTCCAAGCAGTGAGGCTGATGTGTAGGCAAATCCGCACATCGATAAGGCTGGGCTGTGATGGGGAGTGAAAATTACAGTAGCGAAGGTCATGATCTCACACTGCCAAGAAAAGCCTCTAGTCAGGGGAAGGTGCCCGTACCGCAAACCGACACAGGTAGGCGAGAAGAGAATTCTAAGGCGCGCGGAAGAACTCTCGTTAAGGAACTCGGCAAAATGACCCCGTAACTTCGGGAGAAGGGGTGCCTCGGTAGGGTGAATAGCCCGAGGGGGCCGCAGTGAAAAGGCCCAAGCGACTGTTTAGCAAAAACACAGGTCTGTGCGAAGCCGTAAGGCGAAGTATACGGGCTGACGCCTGCCCGGTGCTGGAAGGTTAAGGGGAGCGGTTAGGGGCAATCCGAAGCTGTGAACCGAAGCCCCAGTAAACGGCGGCCGTAACTATAACGGTCCTAAGGTAGCGAAATTCCTTGTCAGGTAAATTCTGACCCGCACGAATGGCGTAACGACTTGGGCGCTGTCTCAACGAGAGATCCGGTGAAATTTTAATACCTGTGAAGATGCAGGTTACCCGCGACAAGACGGAAAGACCCCATGGAGCTTTACTGCAGCTTGATATTGGATTTGGGTACGATCTGTACAGGATAGGTGGGAGCCTTTGAAGCATGAGCGCCAGCTTGTGTGGAGGCGACGTTGGGATACCACCCTGATCGTATCTAGGTTCTAACCTGGTACCGTAATCCGGTACGGGGACAGTGTCAGGCGGGCAGTTTGACTGGGGCGGTCGCCTCCTAAAGAGTAACGGAGGCGCCCCAAGGTTCCCTCAGAATGGTTGGAAATCATTCGAAGAGTGCAAAGGCATAAGGGAGCTTGACTGCGAGACCTACAAGTCGAGCAGGGACGAAAGTCGGGCTTAGTGATCCGGTGGTACCGCATGGAAGGGCCATCGCTCAACGGATAAAAGCTACCCTGGGGATAACAGGCTTATCTCCCCCAAGAGTCCACATCGACGGGGAGGTTTGGCACCTCGATGTCGGCTCATCGCATCCTGGGGCTGAAGTAGGTCCCAAGGGTTGGGCTGTTCGCCCATTAAAGCGGTACGCGAGCTGGGTTCAGAACGTCGTGAGACAGTTCGGTCCCTATCTGTCGTGGGCGTAGGAAATTTGAGAGGAGCTGTCCTTAGTACGAGAGGACCGGGATGGACGTACCGCTGGTGCACCAGTTGTTCCGCCAGGAGCATGGCTGGGTAGCTACGTACGGACGGGATAAGCGCTGAAAGCATCTAAGCGTGAAGCCCCCCTCAAGATGAGATTTCCCAATTAGTAAGACCCCTTGAAGACGACGAGGTAGATAGGTTGGAGGTGGAAGTGCAGCAATGCATGGAGCTGACCAATACTAATCGGTCGAGGGCTTATCCAAATATATTTCAATGTGCTGCAAATATCGTTTCGTATCTAGTTTTCAGGGAATCAATCTCTGTAACTGCATACAAGTTATGATGGAGAGATACCCAAGTGGCTATAAGGGGACCCTCTGCTAAGGGGTTAGACTGCGTAAGCGGTGCGAGGGTTCGAATCCCTCTCTCTCCGCCATTTGAATAACTTGGATGCAATAAGGTTTATATGGCGGTGTAGCTCAGCTGGCTAGAGCGTACGGTTCATACCCGTGAGGTCGGGGGTTCGATCCCCTCCGCCGCTACCATACATACCTGGAGGCTTAGCTCAGCTGGGAGAGCATCTGCCTTACAAGCAGAGGGTCGGGGGTTCGATCCCCTCAGCCTCCACCATGTATATTTTTATTACCTTGCCATGCCGGTGTAGCTCAATTGGTAGAGCAACTGACTTGTAATCAGTAGGTTGGGGGTTCAAGTCCTCTCGCCGGCACCATCTTTAATAATGCGGAACTGTGGTGTAGAGGCCTAACATGCCTGCCTGTCACGCAGGAGATCGCGGGTTCGAATCCCGTCAGTTCCGCCATTATTTACAAGCTTCAGGGATGAGAATCCATAACCGGGTTCGTCGGAGCATATCCTCGTTAGCACAGACTTCGCAGTCTGGAACGAAGAGAGAGTATTCCGTCAGTTCCGCCATTATTACTCCTAAGGAATAAAAATGGTCGGTTTTCCACAGATTAAAGTGGGAAGTGTTGCACTCCGCACTTTATTTTAATGTTATTCATGTTTGGCTCGGTAGCTCAGTCGGTAGAGCAGAGGACTGAAAATCCTCGTGTCGGCGGTTCGATTCCGTCCCGAGCCACCTTTATATTTTGGAGGATTAGCGAAGTGGCCAAACGCAGCAGACTGTAAATCTGTTCTCGTCCGAGTTCGGTGGTTCGAATCCATCATCCTCCACCAGTAATAAGAGCCATTAGCTCAGTTGGTAGAGCACCTGACTTTTAATCAGGGTGTCGAAGGTTCGAGTCCTTCATGGCTCATCCGAAAGGGTCGTCAACGTTGTTGACGGCTCTTTTTGTGTTGTTTTACTGAACTATTTCCTAAGGCACACGGACTTAAAGAGAAGGAATTGTCGTTTGTGCAGGATGATATGCTAAAATAAGAAAAAACGATAAAGTGGTGGAGTCATCAATGGTGGAGATGGAGCATATCGTTCAGAAACTGGAGCAGACCTTGGGTACCTCACTCGGCTTAAAAACATTGAATGAGCAGGAATCGCTATGGCTCACGGAATCGATGGCGATCACTTCGCGATACGGTGACCGGTTAGGTCGAGAAGAAAGTGCTGCAAGTTCAAATCGCCATGGAGAAAAAGTAAGCTCAAACACAACACGAATGGTTGATGGTGCTTATGTGCATAAGGAGCTTGGTGAGATTTGGTTTCCCGTTAATCAACAGGATCTGAGCCGAGTACTCGTGGCGGATTCCAATGCTTTGACGGAGTCGGAGATTGGGCTTGTCGCTCTTTTATTGGCGAACCTTCAGGAAGCGCCTTCAGGTGCGATGTCAAAGAATGCAGCCAAGGTTGAAGAAGAACGGCGCGCCCAGCAGTTGGGCGGTTGGTTGAAAGAGCGCCTTCAAGCCGGCGAGCTGCTTGCTGAACTGCCGGATGAGATGCTGATTCGGACAAGCTTGACGGAGGAAATGGTCCCCTTTCTACTCATTCATGAGAGCGAGCATGCTCCCACGCCAAGTTATAAAGCGCTGCTGCGGTTGTTGCGCAGTTATTTTGACGGGGATATCGTTCTTGTGCCGCTGCTGGATAAGGAATGGATTATCCTTGCCAATCAAGAGCTGTTGGGTGGCATAACGACGGATGATAAAGAGGAAGCATCCTCGGAAGCCGATCAGGATTTGCTGTCCTTATTCTGTATGGGGCTGTACGAGCTCATTTCAACGGAATGGGTGGGCGATTTTCATATTTCGGCGATCCCGGCAGTCAATGCGCTTCATGCTTTGCCGCAGACGGTTGGCATGCTGCGAGAGACCATGACCATTGGGCGTACTTTTCAGGTCAAGGAGCATATTCATCTGTCGACCGGTCTTCATCTGGAACGTCTGGTCTACAGCATTCCTGAGTATCAACGGAATCAATTCCTGCGGGAGTACGCTGCCGGACATACCGACTTATTCGAGGACAGTGAGACTTTGTCGACGCTGGAGTCTTTTTTTGAATTGGACTGCAATGTGAGCGAGACGGCCAAACACCTGTATATTCACCGAAATACGCTGCTGTACCGACTGGATAAGATCAAACAGGAGACGGGGCTTGACGTTCGCAGCTTCAGTGACGCGGTATTGGTGAAAATAACGCTTCTATTGTATAAAGTGACGAAAAGGAAATAGGTTTTTTGTGCAGATTGTGTATAGCAAGTCAGGTGCCTATGGGGTAATATAAGATTATAAATTAATTGTATTCGATTTCATAACATTCATATGAGGGGGCAAATGCACATGGCTGGTGTACGCTTAGAGCATATTTACAAAAAGTATGCAGGTGCGGATAAAGCAACTGTAATTGACGTTAATTTGGATATTAAAGATAAAGAATTCTTGGTATTGGTAGGTCCTTCCGGTTGCGGTAAGTCTACGACACTTCGTATGATCGCAGGTCTTGAGGAAATTTCCGAGGGTAAACTTTACATTGGCGACCGCGTTGTTAACGATGTAGCACCTAAAGATCGTGACATCGCGATGGTATTCCAATCCTACGCCTTGTATCCGCATATGAACGTATATCAGAACATGGCATTCGGTTTGAAACTCCGTAAAGTGAAGAAAGACGAAATCGATAAGCGTGTACGTGAAGCAGCGAAAATCCTGGATATCGAGCATTTGCTCGAGCGTAAACCGAAAGCTCTTTCCGGTGGTCAGCGTCAGCGTGTCGCCTTGGGCCGTGCGATTGTCCGTGATCCACAAGTCTTCTTGATGGATGAGCCGCTTTCCAACTTGGATGCGAAACTCCGCGGTCAGATGCGTGCTGAAATTACTAAGCTGGTGAAGCGTCTTGAAACCACTTGTATCTATGTAACGCATGACCAAACAGAAGCTATGACGATGGGTGACCGTATCGTTGTTATGCAGGATGGCATCATTCAACAAGCGGATTCTCCAGAGCAGCTGTACAACAATCCGAACAACCTGTTCGTTGCTGGTTTCATTGGTTCCCCAACCATGAACTTCATCAACGGTAAATTGTCCGAGCAAAACGGTGGCGTATACTTCACTTCCCAGGGCTTGAACGTTCAAGTTCCAGGCGGTAAGGCACAATTGCTCAAAAATAAATCCATGATTGGCAAAGAAGTAATCATGGGTGTTCGTCCGGAAGATATTCATGAAGAGCCAGTATTCCTGGAAGCTTCCCCGAACACAATCTTCACAGCGAAAGTGGACGTAACCGAGAACCTTGGTCACGAAATGCTCTTGTACCTCAGCGGCTTGGGCACCGACACAGTTATCGGCCGTGTAGACGGACGTTCGACTACTCGCGAAGGCGACAATGTGAAATTGGCACTCGACATGAACAAAGTTCATATCTTTGATAAAGAGTCTGAATTGAACGTATTGCTCGAAGATTAATCTTCAGCAATCGAGATCTCTTGAAAACCGCCCCTCAAGGGGCGGTTTTTTTAGGAGAAAAAGACATAAAACTAGGCAGTTTCTGCCCTTATCCGAAGGGTTCAGGCAATTCTAGCAGACGGTAGAAGTGGTCCTAGTAAAAGTGTGTAAAGCAGACAACCAATTGTCGATATAGAAAGAGAGTTATCTTTAGTAATAGAACATCTGTTTTTTAGTCGCAGTATGCCATAGCAGCGTAGCTTCACTCCTGGATAAGTCCAATGTCCTGCTATCGGATAGCCGGTTAGAATTGCATTCATTGGCTTTTTTCGATAAGATAAGCACAAAGCAAGGCATACATAAGCATTGAACGTATGGGTTGTTGGGGCGTATTCCATGAAGCATGACCGACCGCCGGCAAGGCTTGTGACGTCCTATTTAATTAGTAAAGTAACCGATCATGAAATATATCATCCAAAACGAACCGTGCAGCATGCCGGTTGCGTTGTGATGTCAACATACAATGGAAGAAGAGGGGTAAGACCATGGCCAAGAAAGTGAAGGTATCCGAGCTGGTCCAGCAGTTTCAGCTGGAGGTCATCGCAGGTGAGGAAGGCTTGAAACGTCAGATTACAACGGACGATCTGAATCGCCCGGGATTGGAAATGGCCGGTTATTTTGAATATCATCCGCGGGAACGGGTTCAGCTTATGGGGCGCACGGAGCTGGCTTTCTTCGGAATGCTGAAGCCGGAAGAGCGGAAAGAACGCATGCGCAGCCTGTGTACGGAAGAAACGCCTTGCATCGTGGTTACGCGTTCCCTGGAAGTGCCGGAAGAGCTGGTGGAGCTCGGCAATGAAAGAGGTTTGCCCGTGCTGCGCAGCAGCATGGCGACGACCATCCTGACAAGCCGATTCACGAGTTTCCTGGAACGCAGACTTGCGCCAACGACGACCATCCACGGGGTATTGTGCGATGTATATGGCGTGGGGATGCTGATCACGGGCTCGAGCGGTATCGGGAAAAGCGAAACGGCTCTGGAGCTCGTCAAACGCGGACACCGCTTAATCGCTGACGACGCGGTGGAGATCCGCCAGACGTCGGATTTTCAGCTGCATGGAACAGCGCCTGAGCTGATTCGCCATCTGCTGGAGATTCGCGGGGTCGGTATTATTAACGTTATGACATTATTCGGTGCTGGCGCCGTTCGGAATAATAAACGGATTACGCTTGTTGTTCGATTGGAGGCCTGGCAGCAGGATAAACAGTATGATCGTCTGGGATTAGATGAAGAGACAACACGAATTATAGAGACGGATATCCCTCTGGTCACCATTCCGGTTCGTCCAGGACGTAACCTTGCGGTTATTATTGAAGTGGCAGCTATGAACTACAGATTGAAGCAAATGGGACTGAATGCTGCACTGCAGTTTACGAACAAGCTGACGGCAACGATTGCTGAAGATATGGACGATTTGGACTAGGACTAGGGAGGGTTATAAGTGATGCAAACATTGCTCATCGATCCGGTGGCGTTCTCCATCGGATCGCTGCGTGTTCATTGGTATGGCTTGATTTTGGGCCTGGGTGCCTTGGCAGGTCTGCTGCTGGCCATTCGCGAAGGGAAGCGTTTTGGCATTCCGCAGGAATTTTTCATGGATTTGCTCTTGCTTGGGGTTCCTTCCGCTATTATCGGTGCTCGTATTTATTATGTAGCTTTTAAATGGGAAGACTATAAGGATAACTTCCTGGATGTGTTCAAAATATGGAATGGCGGGATTGCGATATTCGGCGCCCTGATCGGCGCCATTATCTGTGCGTTGATCTATGTTCGCCGAAAAGGCTACAACTTCTGGCGGATTGCCGATATCTGTGCGCCGTCCCTGTTGGCCGGCCAGATCATTGGACGATGGGGGAACTTCGTTAACCAGGAAGCCTATGGCGGTCCTGTCAGCGAGTCTTTCTTGCGCGGAGAGCTGCATTTGCCTGATTTTATCGTGAATCAAATGAACGTACAGGGCGTATTCCATCACCCTACCTTCTTATATGAATCGCTGTGGAACCTGTTGGGTATCGTCATACTGCTTATCATTCGCAGACAGAAATTTCTGCGGGCAGGCGAACTCTTCATCGGGTACTTCATCTGGTATTCCATCGGCCGGTTCTTTATTGAAGCGGTGCGGACGGACAGCTTGGCTTTCCAAGGGGCCACAGGACTTGCCGATTTCATTAACAATACGTTATGGGCACCGATGACTTGGATGGGCTTTGAACTGGGCCACCTGGATCCGGCTTATGGCAACATTCGAATCTCCCAGCTGCTGTCCGTGTTGATCGTCATTGGAGGCATCGTGCTGATCATAGTGCGCCGTGTGACGGGCCGCGCCAATGTGCGTTATTTGGACCCGATCGTGTCGACGAAGTCGGGAGCAGGTCCAACGCCGGAAGCCGATCTTCAAACGAACAAAACCGTCAAGTCTTCTGCGCCGGCTCCTGCTAAACAGCATAAACTGGCCGCAGAACCGGAGGAAATGGCGGATAAAGACGTTGTTACCCAAGCAGAGGAGACAGAAGTCAAATCCTCACCACGGGCAGAAGAAGACACTCCGACAATAAAACCGGATACGGAGGACAAAAAGGAGTAGTTGCAGCATGATCGAAACCGTACTGTTTGATTTGGACGGCACCATTATCGACACGAATGAATTGATTATCTCATCGTTTATGCATGTTTTCGAGGCGCAGGCCCCGGGACCGTTGACCAGAGAGCAGATCATTCCGCATATGGGAACCACGCTGGAACAGCAGCTGCAGGCTTTCTCAGGGGGCGTCGAGGATGTCAGTCCGCTTATCAAAGCCTATCGCTCTTTCAACACGATCCATCATGATGACATGGTCAAACCATTCCCGCATGTGAACGAAGTCGTGGAGCGCCTTCATCGTCACGGGCTTTCGCTCGGGATCGTAACCACGAAGATCCGTCCTTCCACCATGATGACGCTGGAGAAGTACGATCTGGAGCGCTTCATGTCGGCGATTGTTACGGTAAACGACGTGGAGCATCCGAAACCGCATCCGGAGCCCGTTCTGACGGCGATTGAGCAGCTGGGGGCCAATCCGGCCACCACTTTGATGATCGGAGACAGTCCAGTGGACATTCAGTCTGCCAAGGCGGCGGGCGTGAAGGCCGCCGCTGTAGCTTGGTCCCTCAAGGGTGAGCAAAAGCTGATGGAGTACGGGCCGGATTTTATATTGAAGGATATGAGAGATCTGTATGAAATCGTAGGACTTCAAGAGGAATAGGAGTTTTGGCAGCATGGCCAGAAAGATTACCCGTTATCCTGTAGAAGGCCCCAACGCGTTATGGCAAATCTACCGCACCGTGAGCCCGTTCAAGGGCGTCAAGAACTTCATTTTTATCCAGATCGCCCGGTATTGTCCTATCCTGCCTATGAAGAATTGGATCTATCGCCATATGCTCGGGATGAAAGTGGGGAAGCATACCGCGTTTGGATTGATGGTCATGGTGGATGTGTTTTTTCCGGAGAAAATAACCATCGGCGAGAATTCGGTCATCGGCTACAACACGACCATTCTGGCTCACGAGTATTTAATAAAGGAATATCGTTTGGGTGAAGTGCGGATCGGGGAGAACGTGCTCATCGGCGCGAATACCACGATTTTGCCTGGCGTAACGATCGGAGACGGCGCGGTCGTTGCTGCCGGATCTGTCGTACATAAGGATGTGGCACCAGGTGTTTTTGTAGGCGGGAATCCATTGCGAGAGCTGAAGAGGACATCGACGGAAAGCGAGTCAATTTGAGGTAATGTGACAAGTCAGGTTCTCAAGCTTGCTGAATTGTTGTAGAATGAGTAAAGGATAACCTGACACAAAGCGAACAATAGTCCCCGGGGTATGATGGCCTTGAGGGACTTTTTTGCCCGTCCATTCGCATACATTGACTCTATCAACAAACTCGAAAACAAGGAGGCGACGCCTGACATGGGTGCAACGCTGAACAAAAAGGAAAGGCTGCCGCAGCTCGATATCTATCGTGCGCTGGCCATCCTGGGCGTGCTTCACGTTCATGCGACTTCATTTGCAACGGTGGATGCGATTGATTCGCGATTCTATTATATTATTAATTTTTTGAATATTTTCTTTAAATACGGTACGCCCTCTTTTATATTCCTAAGCAGCTTTGTGCTGTTCTATAACTATGCGGACCGGACGCTGACCAAGGACTTGATCAAAAACTTCTACAAACGGCGGCTCTTGTACATTTTGCTGCCGTACGTGTTGTTCTCGATCATCTACTTCTTTGTGCGGATGTATCAGAACGGGATGCTGAACAGTTCGTTTGATCTATGGGCACAGATGCCGCTATTCTTTGAACGCTTGGCTCGAGGGCAGAATTATACGCACTTATACTTTGTATTTATCAGTTTGCAGTTCTATATTCTGTTTCCGATCTTCCTCAAGCTGTTCAAATCCTCACGGTTTCTCGTAAGGTGGGCGGTGCCGATCGGATTCCTGCTGCAATGGGGTTTCATCATCTGGAACAAATACGAGCTGCAGTACACGTTTAAAGGCAGCTTGGCCATTTCGTATTTAGCCTACTATATGCTGGGCGCTTATCTGGCGATGAATTACGATAAATTCAAGGGCTGGCTGACGTCATCATGGAAAAAGCAAACCTCTGGTCAAAGAGCAGGCACGATCGTTTTATGGGCCGGCTGGCTCGCGATGGCGCTGACGCATGTGCAGATTTGGTACAATCAGAGATTGCATGGCGCCAAATATGATTCCCTATTGTACGAGTTGTTGTGGAATCTGCACACCGTGTTCTCCGCGATAGTGCTGATGCAGCTGGCGAGCTGGCTGTATAGCAGCGGCTGGAAACTCATCGTGAAAGTGCTGACGCGGATTGGCGAGCTGTCTTTCGCGATCTATCTCGTGCACCCGCTCTGGCTGTTCCTGTATCGGGAATTCGATCCGAAGCTGAATCCGGTAACCGATGATTATCTGATCTGGATATACGGGGGGATGGTAACGGCATTGATCGTCAGTGCGTTAGTGGTGCAGACGGTGTTCCGGTGGATTCCAGGGTCGTGGATGCTGCTGGGCAGCGTTCCTCGATCATTGAAGCCATCCTCGAAAGCACCTGCGACACCATCGCAGAGAAAAGACACCGTTACGGGCGACAGCAAGAAATCGGTCGATCTATAGGAACATCAGGCCTAATGTTAAAACTTCTTATCCTTCATCATGAAGCAAAGCCGTCCGGGCTGCCGGGCGGTTTTTTTATTGGCGCCATCCGGATCCATGCAGGGGTTCAGCCAATTAGACAAGCAAGCCACGCTGGTCCGTTCTTGTGTTACAATTATACCCAGAAGTTAGACGGATCTATTGATGCGTAAGGCGGGTAACGACAGAGAACGATACATAGCAGAACGCATGCGTATGCATTGACGATCAGGCAGGATTCATGGTAATATAGCCAATATCCTTTAATTTATTAGCAAGGTACCACTTTACCATATTAAAGACTTTTACTGAATTTGAGGTGGAGCGTCATGTCTAAACCGAAAGGCTTCGAGAAACCGGCAGGTGTTCGTGATTATCTTCCTCATGCGGTCACCAAGCTGCGTCGGATTGAACGCGAAGTGCTTGCATGCATGGACCGCTGGGGTTACCGGCAGATTATGACACCAACGATGGAATATTACGATACGGTAGGCGTGGCAAGCTCTACGTCGGACCAGAAGCTGTTTAAACTATTGAATAAACGCGGAACGACGATGGTGCTGCGTTCCGATCTGACCGCTCCCATAGCGCGGGTCATGTCCTCGCTGCTGAAGGATGAGCCGCTTCCGGTGCGTTTGTCTTACCATGCCAATGTATTTCGCGCCATTGAGGAGGAAGCGGGGCGGGAAGCGGAATTCTTCCAGACCGGCGTCGAGCTTGTGGGCGATGATACGCCGGAAGCCGATGCCGAAGTGATTGCGCTGGCCATCGAATCTCTGAAGGCGGCAGGCGTGGAGAAATTCAAAATCGCGATGGGTCATATGGGTTATCTGAATGGCCTGCTTCAAGAAGTGCTGCCGGATCGGACGGAGGATCAGGAGAGCCTGAAGCAGGATTTGCTGAACCGCGACTACGTCGGATACCGCAACACCATTGCCAGCCTGAGCCTGACGGAGGTACAGCAGGACCAGCTGGAGGGAATCCTGAAGCTGCGTGGAGGCAGGGAGATTGCCGGGCAAGCTCTCGAGATTAGCAGCAATGAACTCGCGAGAGCTTCTATCGAGCATCTGAGCAAGGTATGGGAAGTGCTTGAGGCTTACGACGTCTCCAGACATGTTCTGTTTGACTTGACGATGCTCGGAGACTTCTCCTATTACACGGGAATGACGTTCGAGGGTTACGCTGCGGAGCTGGGCTCTCCCGTCGCAAGCGGCGGTCGTTACGACAAGCTGCTTCGGCAGTTTGGCCGTGCCGTTCCGGCAACAGGATTTGCACTCAAGACCAATCGCATTCTCGATGGGGTGCAAGGAGAGGAGATTGTCGAGGAATTGCCCATTCTGATCCGGTACACGGCTTCCCATCGAAAGGAAGGACTGGCTAGAGCCTCAGAACTTCGGGCGCAGGGACATTCCGTCATCACTTCGATCATACCGGATTCGGCTAATGCCCGAGATGCCGAGGTACCCGTTGTGTCCGGCAGTCTGCTCAATAGAGGATACCGAGAGGTCATTACCCTTCGATAGGAAGCGGATCTATACGATTATCATATAAGTTTAAGGTCAGGAGGATTCGAACGTGGCGGAAACGTTGAAAGTAGCGATGCCCAAAGGGCGCATATATAAAAAAGCATCCGCGCTGTTCCGTTCAGCCGGACTTCCGATACCCCTCGACGTGGATGAGACGCGCAAGCTGGTCATTCCCTTGCCGGAGGCAGGAATGGAATTTATCCTGGCGAAGCCGGTGGATGTGCCGACTTATGTGGAATACGGCGTGGCGGATATCGGTATCGTCGGCAAGGACGTGCTGATGGAAGAGAACAAGGACGTCTATGAGCTGCTTGATCTCGGCATTGCGCGGTGCAGGATGTCGGTCATCGGCTTGCCGGACTGGAAGCCGGGCATCAGGCAGCGGGTTGCCACCAAATATCCGAACGTGGCTTCACAGTATTTCCGTGAGCAGGGCCAGCAGGTTGAAGTGGTTAAACTGAACGGTTCCATCGAGCTTGCACCGCTCATCGGCTTGGCAGACCGGATCGTGGATATGGTGGAAACAGGCCAAACGCTTAAAGAGAACGGACTTGTAGAGATGACCAGCATCTTTGAAATTACAAGCCGCCTGATTGCCAATCGCGTCAGTTATCGGATGAAGAATGATGAAATTCAGGCATTGTGCGATCGGCTGCAAACGGTCATTATGTCTGAGGGAGCGAATATTTAGCGCTAAGAAATAAGGCACCAACTGGATGAGCATGGATGATCGAATGGATCATCCTTCATTCATTAAGAAACGCTATGCATGTAACATGATGGAGCGGGATTGGGGGAGATTAAGATGAAGGTAGTGTCAGCACGGGACTTTGAGCTGAAACGGGAAAATGATTACGGCACACCAGAGCAGAATGAAGTCGTGAAGGCGATTGTGCGGGATATTCGGTCCGAAGGAGATGTCGCCTTGCTGCGGCATACCGAACAATTGGACCGTGTCCGTCTGACCGCAGGTCAGCTTCGCGTAACAGATGAGGAGCTCAAGGCAGCTTATGATCATGTGGAGCCTTCGTTCGTGAAGGCGATACAAGCCGCGGCAGACAACATTCGCGCATTTCATGTGAAGCAGAAGCGGAATTCCTGGATGGATCTACAGCCGGACGGCAGCATCTTGGGACAAATCATTCGTCCGTTGAAACGCGTCGGTGTCTATGTGCCCGGTGGAAAGGCAGCCTATCCTTCATCCGTGCTGATGAACGTGATCCCGGCCCAAGTGGCAGGCGTGCCCGAAATCGTCATGGTCACTCCCCCGGCAACCGGCGGGAAGGACGGAATCAATCCCTATATTCTGGTGGCTGCAGCGGAGGCAGGCGTTACGGAAATCTACCGCGTAGGAGGAGCACAAGCCATTGCGGCATTGGCCTACGGCACGGACACCATTTCCCCCGTGGATAAGATTTGCGGGCCCGGCAATATTTACGTTGCCCTGGCCAAACGTGAAGTGTACGGGGCAGTCAATATTGACAGCCTGGCCGGTCCAAGCGAGATTGCGGTATTGGCCGATGAACATGCAGATGCTTCGTATATTGCAGCGGATCTGCTTTCCCAAGCTGAGCATGACGAGATGGCATCGGCCATTCTCGTGACGCCTTCCCGAAAGCTGGGCGAGGCCGTTGCCGCCGAAGTAGAGCGGCAGCTTGAGCTGCTGCCGCGGCGGGACATCGCCCGCGCTTCCGTGGACAGCTATGGTGCGGTTATCGTCACGGAATCCCTTCGGGAAGGGATCGAAGTCATTAACCGTTTAGCGCCGGAGCATCTGGAAATCGTGACGGAGGAGCCGATGGCGATCGTGGGCCAGATCGAGAACGCAGGCGCGATCTTCCTGGGACCGTATAGCTCGGAGCCGGTAGGCGATTATTTTGCAGGACCGAACCATATCATTCCGACGAATGGGACGGCACGGTTCGCATCGCCAGTGGATCTGGACGATTTCATTAAGAAATCGAGCTTGATCTACTACAGTAAAGAAGCGCTGCTGCGCGACGGCGAACAGATCATGGAGCTGGCCCGGCGCGAGGGGCTTGAGGGCCATGCCCGGGCGATCGAAATCCGGCTTGAACAAGAACGATAAGAAATCAGACCAGAACAGGCATCATTTGTTCATCATAAATATTCCGTATAGAGGAGGCAATCCACGTGAGCAGTTTGGATGCAGCAGCAAGATCAGCCGGCGTGAGCCGCAAAACCAATGAGACCGACATTGCCCTGGATTTCAATGTCGATGGGACCGGGATTTCGGAATTGGAGACCGATGTGCCGTTTCTGAATCATATGCTTGATTTGTTCACGAAGCATGGCCAGTTTGATCTTCGCGTCAAGGCAAAGGGCGATATCGAGATCGATGACCACCACACGGTGGAGGATATCGGGATCTGCTTAGGGCAGACGTTCCGCGAAGCGCTGGGCGATAAAAAAGGCATCAAACGTTATGCCAGCGTGTTTGTCCCGATGGATGAGGCGCTTGCTCAAGTTATCGTGGATATCAGCAACCGCCCGCATTTTGAATACCGGGCGGAGTATCCTTCGCAGCAGGTAGGCTCTTTTCATACCGAGCTTGTCCATGAATTTCTGTGGAAATTGGCGCTGGAAGCCCGGATCACGCTGCATGTCATCGTTCATTACGGACACAATACCCATCATATGATTGAAGCGGTGTTTAAGGCGCTCGGCCGTGCATTGGATGAGGCGACCACCGTGGATCCGCGGGTGACCGGCGTACCGTCCACGAAGGGAGTGCTCTAAACGATGGCCATTGCAATCGTGGATTACGGCATGGGCAATCTGCACAGCGTGAGCAAAGCGGTAGAGCGGCTTGGGTATCAGCCGCTCGTTACGGGGGAGCGGGAGGAGCTTCTGGCGGCGGATGGCATCATTCTGCCCGGAGTCGGCGCATTCGGAGATGCCATGGAGCAGCTCCGCGAAGCCTCGCTGGACTCGGTCATGAAGGAAGCAGCGGAGTCGGGAAAACCGCTGCTGGGGATCTGCCTCGGCATGCAGCTCCTGTTCAGCCGGAGCGAGGAGCATGGCAAGTATGAAGGGCTGGATATCCTGCCCGGATCGGTTGTGCGGTTTGCGGGTGGGGACTACAAGGTGCCGCATATGGGCTGGAATTCATTGCAGTTCGAGAAGCGGGAGCACCCGCTGTTTGCGGGACTTGAGGAAGGTCATGTGTATTTTGTCCACTCGTATCATGTTCTTCCTGAGGTTCAGGCTGATTTGCTGGCGGTTACCGATTACGGCCAGCCAGTGACGGCCATCGTGGGCCGCGGTTCGGTGTACGGCATGCAGTTCCATCCCGAGAAGAGCGGGGAGCTTGGGATGAGCCTGCTTCGCAATTTTTTGGCTTTAACGTAAGACGAACGAATAGACCAATTGGAAAGTGGGAATGGGGATGTCCTCTTTTATCATATATCCGGCAATCGATATTCGCGGCGGCAAATGCGTCAGGCTGGTCCAAGGCGATTATAATCAAGAAACGGTGTACAATGACAATCCGCTCGAGGTAGCCAAATCGTGGGAAGAGCAGGGCGGCACATTTATTCATCTCGTGGATTTGGACGGCGCGAAGGCAGGTCAGCCGGTGAACGACGACATTATCGGGAAGATTGCATCCAGCGTCCAGGTTCCGGTTCAAGTAGGCGGAGGCCTGCGCACGCTGGCGGATGTGGAGCGGCTGCTGTCGCTCGGCGTCAGCCGGGTTATCATCGGCACGGCAGCGATCGAAGACCGCGTCTTTACGGAAGAGGTGCTGGGCAAATACGGGGATAAGGTGGCCATCGGCATCGACGCGCGCAACGGATACGTCGCAACGAGAGGCTGGCTGGAAACGTCGGAGGTTCAAGCCGAGGTGTTGGCAAAAGAATTAGCGGCCAAAGGAGCGGAAACCTTCATCTTCACCGACATTTCCCGCGACGGGATGATGCAAGGACCAAACGTAGAGGCGATTGTCTCGCTGGCCAAAGCCAGCGGCCGCTCGGTCATCGCTTCGGGCGGCGTGACGAAGCTGGACGATCTGCTGGCGCTCAGCGCGCACAGCGGGGACGGTGTAGGCGGAGCGATCGTGGGCAAGGCGCTGTATACAGGCAATATTGATCTGAAAGAGGCTATTACGCGAATCCAATGAGGATTTGAACCAGTGTCTGTTCGAATCATCATGGATCGATAGAGTTCATATAGGGGAAGAGGGGAAAGGCATGCTGGCAAAACGGATCATACCTTGCCTGGACGTGAAAGACGGCCGGGTGGTGAAGGGCGTAAACTTTGTGAATCTCCGCGATGCGGGCGATCCCGTGGAATTGGCGGCGCTCTACGACCGGGAAGGCGCAGATGAGCTTGTCTTTTTGGATATATCGGCTTCGGTCGAAGGCAGGGCGACGATGGAAGAAGTCGTTCGGAGAACGGCAGGGGAAATCGCCATTCCTTTTACCGTGGGCGGAGGCATTTCGTCCGTGGAGGACATGAAGCGGATTCTGCGGGCGGGCGCGGATAAAATCGGAATGAATACGGCGGCGGTCAAGCAACCGGAGCTCATCTCGGCCGGGGCGCGCAAATTCGGGTCCCAATGCATCGTCGTGGCGATCGACGCCAAGTACAACGATGCGTGGGGAGAATGGGAAGTGTACACGCACGGCGGACGTACGCCTTCCGGCATCAAGGCGCTTGATTGGGTGAAGCAGGCGGAAAGCCTGGGTGCGGGCGAGATTCTGTTGACCAGCATGGATGCGGACGGAACGAAGGACGGCTTCGATCTGCCGCTGACATCGGCCGTCGCCTCGACCGTTCAGATCCCGGTCATTGCGTCCGGCGGCGCCGGCAAAGAGGATCACTTCTATGACGTATTCACTCAGGGCAAGGCGGATGCGGGTCTTGCCGCCACGATTTTCCACTATAAAGAGATCTCGATCCCTCATCTCAAGTTGCAGCTTAGCCAAAAAGGAGTGGATATACGGTGAGCGAAGATATGTTGAAAGATTTATCCCTGGAGCAGGTCAGCGAGCATATCCGTTGGGATGGCGCGGGCCTGGTGCCGGCGATTGTACAGGATGCAGAGAGCAAGCAGGTGCTGATGATGGCTTATATGAACCGGGAATCGCTGCGATTGACGCTGGAGAGCGGCGAGACTTGGTTCTGGAGCCGTTCGCGCGAAGAGCTGTGGCATAAGGGGGCAACTTCCGGAAATGTACAGAGCGTGGTATCGATGACATACGATTGCGACGGAGACACCCTCTTGCTGCAGGTGAATCCGAATGGACCTGCCTGTCATACCGGACAAACGACCTGCTTCCACAATGAGATTACCGTTCAAGGGCAGGAGAGCGAGCCTGCGAGCGAGGGGACGGCTGCGTCCGGCGAGCGCTTCGCGGTACTTGCCGAGCTGGAAGAGGTCATTGCCCAGCGTGAAGTGGAACGGCCGGAAGGGGCCTATACGACCTACCTGTTCGATAAAGGCGTGGACAAAATCCTTAAGAAGGTGGGCGAAGAAGCTTCCGAAACGATCATCGCCGCCAAAAATAAAGACAACGCCGAGCTGAAGCTTGAAGTCAGCGATCTGATCTATCACCTGCTGGTACTCCTTCAGGAGCGGAAGCTCCCGCTGGATGAGATCATGGATGAGCTGAGCCGCCGGCATGAACGGCCGCGCCGCGATTAGGAGGCTTACCGATGCATATTGATTACCATACCCATCATGCCCGGTGCGGACATGCCGAAGGGCAGCTGGAGGAGTATGTACGGCGCGCCATCGAACTCGGGATGGATCAACTGGGTTTATCGGACCATATGCCTTTGATACACGTGAATCCGGAGGCATACTATCCGGAGATGGCCATGCCGATGGACGAGCTGCCGCGTTACGTGGAAGAATGCCTGCAGCTGAAGGAGCGCTACAGAGGGCAGATTGACATTCGGATCGGACTCGAAGGCGATTATATCGAGGGCTATGAAGAACAGATCGAGCGGATCGTGAAGGACTATCCGTGGGATTATGTCATCGGATCGGTTCATTTTCTTGGCGAATGGGACATCACGGATTACCGCCAGACCCAGGGCTGGGAGGGCAAGGATCCACTTGAAGTCTATCGACAATATTATGATGCGGTGCAGAAGGCTGCCGCAACCGGCTTCTACGATATCATGGGACATCTGGACGTGATCAAGCGGTTCGGTTATGGGCCGGGCCCCGAACAGAAGCCGGACGTGATCGCATTGGAGCAAGCAGCGCTTGCGGCCGTGGCCCGGAGCGGGAAGGCGATGGAGCTGAACGCATCCGGTTTATCGAAGGCCTGCGAGGAGATGTTTCCAAGCCGGCGAATGCTGGAGGAAGCGATCAAGCAGGGCATTCCGTTGACTTTAGGGTCGGATGCTCATCAGCCCATGAAGCTTGGCGAGCATCTGGATCAGGCCCGGGCACTGTTGTCGGAGCTTGGCGTTCGGGAGCTTGCGACCTTCCGTAACCGGAAGCGGGAGATGGTGCTTTGGAATGTGGAAGGAAACGATGTATAATAAAGACAAGCACTAATTGCAAACAGGTTCATTGCAGACGGCTGTTTTCCCCTCCAGACTACCCTCGACGGGTTGCGGAGGCGGGAACGGCCTGATTTGACGATAACGCTTTCAATCCATCGTTGCATCGGCCGACTACTAACCACTCTCGTCAGGAGGTCCTCATGTATCGTTCATTACGATTGTTCGCCGGAACTTCCAATCCGGCGCTTGCCGCCAGCATCAGCCAGCAGTTGGGCGTTGAATTGGGAAAGATCAAGATTTCCCGCTTTCAAAGCGGCGAGGTTTATGTCCACTATGAAGAAAGCATCCGCAATTGCGACGTTTTTCTGCTGCAGTCCTTTTCTCACCCTATCAACGAAATGTTCGTAGAGCTGCTCGTGATGATCGATGCCGCCAAGCGTGCTTCCGCCAGAACGATCAACATCATTGTTCCGTATTACGGTTATGCCAGACAGGAACGAAAGGCCGCGCCGCGAGAGCCGATATCGGCCAAAATGGTAGCCGACGTGCTGACCACAGCCGGTGCCAACCGCGTGATAACCATTGATCTGCATGCACCTGCCATCCAGGGGTTCTTCAATATACCGGTGGATCATCTGACCGCGCTGGATTTGATTACGGAGTATCTGAAGTCCAAGAATATCGAGAATCCGGTTATCGTTTCTCCCGATGCCGGACGGGCGAAGACGGCCGAGAAGCTTTCGAGCCGCCTAGGATCGCCGTTTGCCATGATGGTCAAGCAGCGTCCTGCCCATAACGAAGCGGTTATAACCCATGTCATTGGGGACGTGGCGGGACGCACGCCGATTATTATCGAAGACTTGATTGACACGGGAACCACCATCGTGCAGGTGGTGGAAAGCTTAAAGGAACGGGGGGCCAATGATGCCATTGTGTGCGCGACCCATGGCCTGTTCTCCGGTGAAGCACTTGACCGTCTCGACCATGCTCATATCGAGGAGATCGTGGTCACGGACTCCATCGTGCTCCCGGACCATCACTGCAAGATGCGGTTAAAGGTGCTGTCTGTTGCGCCTATGCTGGCCCAGGCCACTCACATTATCATCGAGGGCGGATCGATCGCCACTTTATTCAAAGACGCCGGTGTGTAAACTGGTGTCTTTTTTTCTGCAAATGACGTCGTAACTTGTGTTATACTGTTGTGGATAGAGGAGCAAGTTAAAGGAGGTGCCTTGCTTTTCGTGAATGGTCATCCATATGGGTCCAGTGACCCCCACAATGTTATATCTATCGAAATGAATGCAAATTTCTTCTTCGATCGCGCGGTTCGTTCGCTAGATCGTTACCAATATGACAAGGCTCTGAAATATTTTCGCAAAGCTGTTGAATATGAACCCGATAATCCGGTGAATCATTGCAATATGGCGGGTATATTATCAGAGACGGGAGATTATAAAGCTTCCAACGATGTGCTGGCTCATATTCTGGAGCAGGTTGACCCGTTGATGACGGAATGCTATTTCTATATGGCGAACAATTATGCCAATATGGAACAGTTTGAGAAGGCGGAAGAAGCGCTTGTCACCTATCTGGAGGAAGATCCTAACGGTCAATTTCTGGATGAGGCCGAGGAAATGATGGAGCTGCTCCATTACGAGTTGAATCGTCCTGCCAAGCTGAACCGGATCAAGAGCCGCGAAGGCGTGGTCGAACATGAGCATGCCCGGGCACTGCTGGAGGAAGGGAAATTCGCCCAAGCGGTCAAGCTGTTAGAGGAAATCGTCAAGGATAATCCGGATTTTCTGGCTGCGCGCAACAATTTGGCCCTGGCTTACTACTATATGGGACGTTTCGATACCGCGAAGCGCACCATTGGCGAGGTGCTGGATCAGGAGCCGGGCAATCTGCACGGTTTATGCAATCTGGCCATCTTCTTTCAGCATGAGGGAAATCAGGAGCAGCGCGACCGATTGATGGACATGCTAACGGTAACGGTTCCGTTTCATCTGGAGCATGTGTTTAAGCTTGCTACGACGATGGGCATATTGGGGCAGCACGAAATTGCCTACGGTCATTTTCGCCGATTGCTGAAAGAGGATGAGTTTAACGGAGATCCAAGCCTGTATCATTATACGGCCGTTGCGGCCTGCAACAGCGGTTATTACGACAAGGCCGAGAAATATTGGCGGCAGGCGCTGAAGCTGGACGGAGATTCGGTGATTCCGGATTTCTATTTGGCCCAGCTGCAAAAGCGTAAAGAAACCGGTACCGATCAGATGAAAGTGAGTTACCACTATCACCTTCCGTTCGAAGAGCAGTTCAAACGCTGGGAGCATGACGGCGATAAACTGACGGAGGAAGCGAAGCAGAATCCGCTGATTCGTTCATCGTTCTTCTGGGCGCTCCGGCATGGCGATCCCCAGACCAAGCTGCAGGTGATCCGGACGCTGGAATTGATCGCCGATGAAGAGGTGCAGCATGCGCTGCAATCGTTCCTGCAAGGAACCGGGAGAGGACGCGGAGCTGAAGGATGCCGCCCGCCTGGTGCTCCAGCAGATGGAGGCCGCAAGCAATCGGTTGAAGGAGCGTCGCGACGATCGCGATTTATCCGGGGGCAAGACCCGCGAGGTGCTGCCGGATTGGCTGCCTTCCTGGAAGGCGGTGCTGGAGAAGGCCGAGCAAACCATGGACATGCGGGTTGACGCCTTTTGGAAAAAAGAGATGGAGAATCTCTGGTCCGAATTCCTGAGCCGGCTGTACCCGGATATTCCGAACATTCGGAATGTCGAGGGCTGGGCAGCGGCATTGGAATATCTGACGGCCAAGAAGCGCGGACGTACCCTGACTTATGAACAGGTGGCTGTCCGTTACGGGATTTCCCCATCCACCGTGAGCCGTTATGCACGTCAAATGGATAGCGTATGTGAAACGAAAGCACAACCGGATGATAGTTTCCGGCCATTTACGGAAAACATTTAAGTAAGAGCCCATATTCGGATACTTAGGAGACCTTGGTACATGATGGTACATGAAGATTCCGTAAGTCCTGAATAGGATAATAGCATGCAACAGAAATCGACACCTTAAAGGAGGCCGTATTCTATGTACAAATCAATCGTAATCGGAACAGGACCTGCCGGATTGACGGCAGCCATCTACTTGGCACGCGCAAACCTGAAGCCGCTCGTGATCGAAGGAATGCAACCGGGAGGCCAGCTGACGACAACGACGGAGGTCGAGAACTTCCCTGGATTCCCGCAGGGCATCATGGGTCCCGAGCTGATGGATAATATGCGTCAACAAGCGGAACGCTTCGGTGCAGAGTTCAAGAGTGCCTGGGTCGAGTCCGTTGATTTCTCCGAGCGTCCGTTCAAGGTGAATGTCGAGGGTATGGGCGAGCTTCTGGCCGAGTCCGTGATTATCTCGACGGGAGCTTCCGCGAAGTATCTCGGAATTCCGGGAGAGCAGGAGAACGTTGGACGGGGCGTAAGTACATGCGCCACATGCGACGGGTTCTTCTTCCGCGGGAAAAAAATCATTGTCATCGGCGGCGGCGACTCCGCAATGGAGGAGGCCAGCTTCCTGACGCGTTTCGCTTCCAGCGTAACGGTGGTGAACCGCCGCACCGAGCTGCGTGCATCTAAGATCATGCAGGATCGCGCGCGCGAGAACGAGAAGATCCAGTGGGCTTTGGACCGCACGCCGGTTGAGGTGGTAACCAGCGAAACCGGAGTTAAAGGGCTGAAGGTCCGCAACAACGAAACGGGCGAGGAAGAATTGATCGAAGCAGAAGGCGTGTTCGTGGCCATCGGACATACGCCGAACACGGGCTTCCTCGGCAATCAGATCACAACCGATCCGACCGGCTACATCCTGGTTAAACCAGGAACGACCGAGACGAACATCCCGGGCGTATTCGCCTGCGGCGACGTTCAGGATACGCGTTATCGCCAAGCCATCACGGCTGCAAGGAACAGGCTGTATGGCCGCTATGGATTGCGAGAAATATCTCGAGGGCCACATGGTCCATGATTGGAGCGAGACGCTGAATAAGTAATTCCTTGCCTAAGGGATTATCTATTGGAAAGAAGAAGCCCCAGAGCTATACGGCGGACGGGTTTGCGAGAGAACATCTCGTAAAATCCGTACCTGTTTAGCCAGGGGCTTTTTTTGCTGAGTTACAAGCTCAGCGCTTTGTTCGCATTTTTCACGTCATTCTCCAGCAGCTGCTTCAAATTGTAAGACGGATACAGGCCGCGCGCATACATGAAGTAGAAGATTTTTCCGTGCAGTTCAATGGCTTTGTTCAACTGCTTCTGAAGTGTTTCTCTTACGCTTGGAGTTGCTGCCTCGGTAATGGCAATGGCGTAGCTTCGGACCGAGGTTTTGGCAAACCCCAGCAGATGACCTGCGTAATACGCCGTCAGATCGGGACCGGAGAGACTGCGGGTTCCCGTGGGCGCTTCCGAATAATAAGGCAGAAGCTCCTTCAGGTTCTGTTCAACCCCTTGAATCGCTTCCATATACAGTCCATGGAGCTCCGGGTCTTTGATATCATGCACTGACATCTTGAACGCCATCAAGTGATTCGCCTGAAAGGCAGTTAATTCATGAATCTCCAGTGTTTCGTGCCAAGCGAGATGTCTCGGATTGTGACTCATGCTCAATAGGTTCTCCTCCAAAAATCAATATGCGATAGCCTATTCACCGAATGGAGGAACGGTGCATAGCACAACCCGAATCACCTTACAAATCTAAGGACATCCGCACCATGTCCCGGAGCCGCATGCCGTTCTCGTAAATTTCTTCATCATAATGACGGACAAAAAAGTCCCGGTCGATGCCTGTCATTCGAAATCCGCATTTCTGGTACAGCGCCAGCTGTGCCACCCCGGTACTTCCTGTTCCTACTTCAATCGTGGCATATCCGAGCTCCCGGGCCTGATCAACGGCATGATTCACGAGCTGTTTGCCATAGCCCCGGCCGTGCAGATTCTCGCTTACGGCAACGTTCACCAGCTCGATGGTATCGGGTCTGGTGGGCAGCAGGACATAGACCCCGATGGGTTGTGAGCTTTCTTCAGCGACATAGCAGTGACCGCGGTTTACGTATTCTTTGACAAGCCTTATCGATGGATCCGCAAGAAGGAGCAGGTCCATAGGGGGCGTTTCTTCATGAGTATTCAGCTTTCTAATGTTCACGAGCGTTCTCCCTTATGATTTCGATAGTGGTGTTACAAACAGGTTTATTGTACCACGCCTGCATCGCCAAGTTCCTGGAATTGGATGATTTCAACGGGCGGTTGAATTCTTCCGGGATTCAATGACCAGGTTATTGTATGCCCCGCGCAACGTCCCTACAATGTGGTTATATAGGAGCGTGATCCATATGAGAGACATGTTGGCCAAAAATATTAATCGTTACCGTAAAGAACGAAGACTTACCCAGGAAGGATTGGCGCATAAGCTGGGCGTTACGTTCCAGGCGGTATCCAAATGGGAGACCGGGCAGACCATGCCCGATATCGCGCTGCTTCCGGAGCTGTCCCGGCTGCTGGACGTCAGCATCGATAAGCTGTTTGGTTATTCTTCGACGGGCAAGCCGATCAGCATCTATGAAGAAGAGTACAAAACGCCGGAGTACTATTGGGGCACGGAACCGAACGCAGCCTGTTATCAGGTGCTTGAAATGATCCCGCCGACAAAAAGAGTAAGGCTGCTGGATATCGGGTGCGGGGAAGGGAAGGATGCCGTGTTTTTTGCCCGCAACGGGTATGAGGTCACGGCATTCGACGTTTCGGATGCGGGGATCGAGAAAACGAAGCGATTGGCCGATCACATCGGGGTACACGTGAACGTATTCAAGGCGGACATATCGGATTACCGTCTGGATTCGGAGTTTGACGTGCTGTATTCCAGCGGCGTGCTGCATTATATCCGACCCGAGTATCGCGAGGAGATTTTTGCCAATTACAAAAAATTTACCTCGGCAGAGGGATTCCACTGCCTGAATGTATTCGTGCAGAAGCCGTTCATTGCGCCTCCTCCCGAGGATGAGCCGTATGCTTATGACTGGAAGTCCGGAGAGCTTATGATGCATTATCACGATTGGCTGATTCACAGCTGCCCGGAGGTCATTTTTGATTGCAACTCATCGGGTATACCGCACCGGCATGCGATGAGTAAGTTGATTGCTCAGAAGGCGTAACGGGCGGCGATGGAGATCAAAGCCATCCTTGCTTTTTTATACAAATATGAGAGGGATAACATAGGCGACCCTTTCCGGTCATACATAAAGGTGTAGGGTTCAAATCGCAAGGGAGGTCTGACATTGAACAACCATGTCAACGCAGCCGGTTATCCGGCGCCGTCTGCAGGTTATGCAACGGGGTACCCTGCCTATCCTCCGCCCCAGCCCATACCGCCGTATTACGCGCCCCGAACGCCGGCAATCCCGCAGCCGGTGAACTACGCAGCGTTGGTTGAACCGGTATTTACTGACCATCTGCTCCGGCATAAAGGGGCCAAGGTGGTCATCATGACCACCGCGGGGAAAGTAGAGGGGGTTTTATCCGGGGTGGTGGTCGACCATGTCCAACTGACGATCGGGGATAACAAAGCACTGCATATTCGGCTGGCCGAAGTGGTGTACTTCGAGGGAGTTCCATTCTGACAAACAGGGATCCAAAATAGTTTAAACGAAAAAATACCGGCTGATAGGGCAGGATTAGACCGGTGAATCGCCAATTCATAGAGTACAGATCCGAAGGCGTTCCGATGGGGACGTCTTTTTATTCGATTGCAATTGAGGCCGAACGATTGGATGGGTCGGTATGGAGGAACGATGGAGATGATTCTAGATCATTTCGGGACGGTCCGATTTGGCTGCGGAAAGACTCGCGTTACGGACGGCGCTGACAGAGATGATCTAGGCGGAAAGGGAGATGTACATGAATTCATATCATATTCGAGTCGCAGGCCGGGAGGACGCACCCTTTTTGCGGGAGATGCTGTACGAGTCCCTGTATGTGCCCGAGGGAGGGGAGCCTTTTAGCCGGGATATTCTTGAGGAGCCGTTCATGAAAAAATACGTGGAGGACTGGGGGCGCGCGGGCGATCTGGGCTACATTGCCGTGAATGCAGCTGGCAAGCCGTCAGGCTCAATTACAATCCGGTATTTTGATGAAGGGAACAAAGGGTTCGGTTACGTGAGCGATGACATCCCGGAGCTGGGCATGGCGCTGATTCCCGAATCCCGCGGGCAAGGGCTAGGAACCGCCCTGATGAAGGAATTGTTCAGAGGGATGAAGGAGCGGGGGATTCAAAAGGTATCGTTAAGCGTCGCTCCGGACAATGCCGCAGCTATGAAATTGTATGAGCGTTTCGGATTCCAGGAGGCAGGCATGTGCGGAACCTCTATTACGATGGTTGCGGATGTAATCTGAAACGAACAATGGGATGATCCCATAAGAAGGATGGAGGAATAACGATGCTGGTATATGAGGCAGGGCCGATTACGGTTCGCGAGCTGGAGGAGAAAGATGAATCGTCCTTAGCTTCTTGGCTGTCCAATCCGGATGTGCTGCAGTATTACGAGGGACGGGACAATCCTCACGACGTGGAGCGGGTGCGGGAGCATTTCTATGTGGATGATGATGAGACTCGCTGCATTATCGAATATGAGGGGAAACCGATCGGGTATATCCAGTTCTATCTTCTCGATGAAGATACGTTAGGCGAGTATGGGTATGACGGGAACGATGCGGTCGGCAGAACATTCGCCACGGATCAATTCATCGGGGAGCCGGATTATTGGAATCGAGGCATCGGTACGAAGCTTATGACTTCCATGGTGGATTACCTCGTGTTTCAGAGGCAGGCCGACCGAATCGTGATGGACCCGCAGGCTTGGAATGAACGGGCCATCGCTTGTTACGAGAAGTGCGGCTTTCGGAAGGTCAGGCTGCTGGAGAAGCATGAACGGCATGAAGGAGAGCTGCGGGACTGCTGGATTATGGAGTATCGGACGGAGCGCGGCAGATCCGGTCCGAGTCGATGATGACCACCAACAATCCTCCATTATTTGAAAAGTTGAAAAACCATTTCATTCTTTTGCTCGTTATCATGTATATAAGCCTAATCGAGATAGCTGGTCGTTCCGCGTGAGGAGGGGTGTCCCGTGAATCGAAATAAAACCATGACCTTGATAGGTAAGGGTGAGTCTTGGAAAGCGACTTATGTCGTTTCCCATCAGGATAGGATCAATGCGAAGCTTACCGTGTTTCAGGATGCGCTTGGCGGAAGGCTGAAGCTTCAGTACTCGGGGAAGGAGCCTCTGGAACATGGGCAGATTAACTATCGGCTGGAGGACATGACGGGCCGCTTCCAGGAAGGCGGAATCGTCGTGGGGACCGACCATGCTGCCATGAAGGAGACCAAGGGTGCGCTGGATTTGGCGCATCTGCTCGATATGATGAACCCGAACAAGGATCTAACGATCCAGATAGAGTGGAATGGGCACCGTGAAGAATTCAAGCTGGGACTTCCGCGAAAGATTAGCTTTGGAAAAGCCGTCGGCAAACGGAAGGAATAACGGGACTTCATGGAAGCAGGGCTGGGGCCGACTCCCGCCAACATAAACGCGTAAGGCGGGAATAACGACCATGTTATTCCGATGACATTGAATCCATGCGTCTTGTATATGGTGACCTGCCCACACTGATGGTGTGGGTTATTCGGTTTGCGACGCGCGAGGCTGACAGGCATGTCGGCCTTGAAGCGGTTATGCGTTTTTTAAACGCATTTTAAACGAAGGGATCCCCGCCATTTAAACTTGGTCCTGTACTTTATAAGAAGTAGAACATCACGGAGGGAGTGAACGAGAGCATGCTGGAAGCCTATCTATTTCCGATATCCTATGCATTTTTAACCTTTCCCATAGCGGCTTTGCTGTGCGCAGTTCCCTTTCTGATCGTGCAGTATCGCAAATATGGTTATTTTAATAAATTCCGGGGATTTCTGCTGTATTTATTCCTGCTGTACATGATGAACGCAGTGTATCTTGTGCTCCTTCCTTTGCCTGCCTCGCGCCATAATGCTCCGATGGATGTGGCCTCGGTTATGCAGTGGATGCCGCTGAATTTCATACAGGACATCTTAAAGGAGACCAAAGTGGTATGGGGCGTGCCATCGACTTACACGCATTTGTTGAAGGAGAGAGCCTTCTTGCAGGTCGTGTTTAACGTCTTACTCGTGGTGCCGTTCGGCATGTTCCTTCGTTATTATGCGAGAGCGTCCTGGGTTGCGTGTCTGGCGGCCTCGTTCGGCTTGTCGTTGTTCTTTGAGGTAACCCAGGTGACCGGCATTTACGGCTTCTATGATCACCCGTACCGATTGTTTGACGTGGACGATCTGCTGATGAATACCCTGGGCGGAATGATGGGCCTCGTGCTGGCCGATTGGATGAAAAATCACCTGCCCCGCCTGGATCGTCTGGATGAGAAGGTGGATCTGTCGCAGAAGCGGGTCAGTTATACGCGCCGGGCCATTGCTTTTGGCATTGATGCAGCGGTCATACTGCCGATCATTGGCGTGCTGACCGTAATAAACGTGAGGGGTGCATACTTCTTTGCCGTGATTTTATATTATATCGTGCTGCCTTATATGATGCAGGGGCAGACGCTGGGGAAATGGGTCGTCCGGGTCCAGATCCGCGGAGCGGGCGAACATCTGAAGCTGAAGGAAGTGATTGTCCGCAACGGCCTGCTCTATGTGGTATGGGGCGGGTTCCATGCCTTGTTCATTACGGTTAATGTTACCGGTTCTAATGTCCTGCTTGCGATGTACGCGCTGGGGATATTGCTGCTGGACGCAGTTGTGTTCCTTCACGTGCTGTTATGTCTCATTCATCGCGACCGGAAGCTGCTGCATGAGGCCAAGAGTGGAACAAGGCTCGCTATCGTAGAGAATAAACCCGTGGATAAAGCGGATTAAAGCAGGTTACCACGGGTCTTCTTATTTGTTATAATGTGGAAAATGGATTCGTCGAGGAGGAGATACAACTGAAAGGCAAAATCCTCTCCATTTCTGCCATCATCCTGGGTTTGCTCTTCATTTCCAATCAGCATCTGGGCTATTCGTTCGGGGATGATCTGTTCCGCTGGGCAGGGATCTCTCCATGGACTAAGCAAGGCAACTATGGTCTTCATCTGCCCGTTATTGCAGGTCTTATCTTATTGACGATCGGCATTCTGCGGGTAACGAGCATTTATCGCCCGCTTTATCCGAAGATTTTGAGCCGGGTAATGATCGGCTGTGTCGCATGGATCGTCGTTTTTCCATTCGTGTCGGAGTCCATCATGTTTGTGGCGAATTTCAATTCGAGCGGAATATCCAGCGTCGCCTATACCAAAAAAGACAGCAAATGCGATTATCGTACAGAGAACGAGGCTATTCTGGCACGCTGTCAGATTCAAATTTACAGTTACGGCACCGAGCGGCAGGTAACGGTACGCCCGCTAAGCCTTGATATTGGCGGAAGGACGATTGATTTCGAGCCTAAGGTGGTTACGGTTCGGCCGCGAGGCCGGATAGAGATTCGCGAAACCTTTGACGGTTTCTTGGATCAGCCGGACCCTTCCTACAGTATGTCCGGCGGAACGAACGAGCCGGGCATCGAACTGATCGTCGATGGCAGGAGCAAGCAGGTGAAATAGCCTCCCGTTACGAACGAAGGTACATGACTCTGATATCCGAGGTGGACCATGCCGAATTTTCTTCGCACGGAAAGGTATATGAAAATATCGCTGATTACGCTTCTGTTGTTGGTCATGTGTTCATCGCCCGCTGCGCTTGCCTCATGGGCTTATTCGTTTGTCGTGAACGACGGGAAGATCTATGTCATGTCGGAAAATCCCGTGGAAGCGTCTGCGCTTGGAGACGTGGTGGGAAAGGTCACCTACCATACGGATCGGGAAGGGACCTACAGCGGTAACTTCTCCAATGTGTACCCGAAGGGTACGAAATACTATGCGGTCCAGGGAATCGCCCCCGAAACCGCCATAGCGGTTGAGACGCAGGCCGGCTATCTCATGGCTCATTATGAGGGCGAGTATGGGGGTGCCCGTGTTTCGTGGATGGTCATCAAGGATTGGATTGCCGCAGGGCTGATCCTGTTGATCGTTGGGTGCGTGGCGGTCATCGTATTAAAGAAGCGGAAGGATGGCTCATACAGGCGCTAGCAAAAAGAGCCGGACCGAGAGTTATGCTTCCAGCGCAAAACAAGCCGGTATTCTTTGAGCATGCTCATGGTATACCGGCTTGTTATCGGTTTGTACCAATATGCAGACAGTGGGTTCGCCTATAGAGGATTTATTTTTGCTACAATAGAAAATAGAAAGAAACGTTACGATAAGGAGATTGCCCATGAAACCGATTCGAAACTCGGCCAAAGCGATGATTGTCCGAGATCACCAAATCCTTTTAACGAAGAATGTAGACCAATGGGGGGACTTCTATCTGTTCCCTGGCGGCGGGCAAGAGAAGGGCGAAACCTTGGTGCAAGCCGTGGTTAGGGAGTGCCTGGAGGAAATCGGGCGCAGGGTGGAAGTTCAAGATCTGCTGCATGTCCGTGAATACATAGGGTCCAACCACGAGTTCGCGGAATGGGATTCCGACGTGCACCAAGTGGAGTTTTATTTTGAATGCCGTTTGGCGGATGAGGGGGATCTGTTTCAAGGACATAACCCGGATGAATACCAGGTGGGCGTGGAATGGATCGATTTGTCTTCATTGGATGGGATACGAATATATCCCCGCTCGCTGGTCAAGCCGCTGATGGATAAAGCGGGACGCTCAGCGGTTTGCTATGTCGGGGATACGAACTGATGGATGTCTGCAGGTTGGAAGGTCTCGAGGTTTGTTGTCAAAATCAATGGGATAACGGGGGATGCCGACTATGGATCAATGGGAATACAAAACGCTGAAATACAAAACCGGAGGATTCCTTGGGGGGAAAGTGAACGAAGAAGAATTCGAAGATTTACTGAACAGCTACGGGATTGACGGCTGGGAATTGATCTCGTGTTTCGATACGAGCGTGCATCAAGGCCAGTCCAGAGATATCATTGCCGTGATGAAACGAAAGGCTTATCTGGGGTAAGGACGAATCGAAGGGAGATGATCGGATGATCATTCGCGAGACGGAAGATGCTTTTGTTATGACGACCCAGGACGACCATGGCCGCTTCTCCGGCGATGTGGCCCGGGGCTTTCGGAGAGAGCTGTTTATGGATGAGACGGTTAAGGAAGAAGTGCTGCTGGCTATAACCGAGCATGACCGCGCCTGGCTTCGGATGGATGATACGCCGATCTGGAATGATGCAAGCCGGACTCCGTTCACTTTTATCGATTATCCGGTCATGCCAAAGATGCTGATGTATACCAAGGGCGTAGATGAGATCGAAGCGATGAGTCCGTATGCAGGGTATCTCTGCAGCCTTCATTTCGCGTCATTTATGAAAAACGCCACCGAAGCGCCGCTGGTGGAATTCTATCATGACGAGCTGGATCGGCAAAAACGGCTGCGTGATCATTATTCGTTTCCGGGCGAAGCCGTGATTCACAGGCAGTTTGGCCTGCTGCGGCTGTGCGACGACATCTCGCTCTATGTGAACATGAACGCGCCGGGTGTTTCCAAGGATCAGGAGCATCCATGGTTCAAAGAGGGCTTCGATATGACGATCGATGGGGAAAGGGTCTTGGCGGCCTGGGCCAGCGAACATGAGATCAGATTGAGTCCGTTTCTGTTCGAAGGAGCATGGTCGGCTACGGTGAAGTGGAAATACGTGCTGAAGGCGGAGATTGTTGCTCAGGGAGTGGCGAAGGCTTTTGATGGTGCGCCGTGGACCGAGCAGACGATAACTTTTATACGGTAGCCTGAATAAGCAATCATACTTCGCAGCCCAAAATATGATATGATCACGACAGCGGCACGTAGACTGGACAGACTTGATTCTGTAGGAATGTAGAGGATGAACAATGAAGAAAAAAGAATTTTTGATCGTGGCACTGCTTAATTTTTTGGCCGCGATAGCGTTCTTGGTGGTTGTTTTCATAACGGATCGAAGCTCATGGCAATGGGGATTCGGAATCGTTTCCTTGTTGTTTGCGATTGGTGGAGTAGGAAACTTGGTATTGCATGCCAAGAACAAATAACCCCCCTCCCCGCAGGGTGGTCCGGATTAGATTTCAGGAAAGAAGCATACACCAGGGAGCCGCAGGCTTCCTGGTTTTGTGCCGGTTCCAGGTTTTGATTTTATCAGCAGAAGGGGGAGGTTCCGATAACATGGATCATAAACGATTCATGTCTTTACTTGTGATCATATTTATGTGATAATATTCACAAATAAAAATCCGGCATCCATGATTGCTTTTTAATGGCGGTCGGCCGGGCTTCGATTCATCACAGCATGTTAACCGATATAGAAATGTCTTGATGTCGATGTTGTTTTAACAAGCAAAGGAGCGTTAATCATGAGGAATCATGGGATTTGTGTCAGCTGCGGCGGTAAGGTATATGCTGCCTCCAATCGTTGCGTTCAATGCGGAATACCGCAGCCGTCCGGTCCATCCAAACAAGCATTTATGCTGCAGGTCGCCGCGATGATCGGGGTCGGTTTGCTTATTTTTGCGGTCCCGGTAATTCTGCTGACCATGTGGGCGAAATATTAGTCCAATATGTAAATTGTATAAGTCAGCCCTTCTAGCAAGCCGTGAATCGGATTCATAAATGATGAATTCGCCACGGTTGGCAGGAGGGTTTTTTTCATGCTTGCAGAGAATAGTTTATAGGGGATTCTTCAATCTTGATTCCAAATGCCGATATTTGGGGTAGCTTTGCAGCTCTATGTTGGCAGAATCCTAACATTTATATAGAGAAGTAGGTCAGTCATGAACAAAAAACGGCGCGTGATGTTTGCGGGGTTGGCACTGGTTATACTCTTGCCCATATGGTTTATCGTTCGGTTTATCGTGACCCCGAATGTAAGTCCTGAAGCTTTCCAAGGAAGACTTGATTTAACAGCGTGGGACTTTTCGAAGGAAGGCGGGGTCCCGCTCAACGGGGAGTGGGAGTTCTATCGGGGACAGCTGTTAACCCCGGAGAGCTTTGGACAAGGAACACCGAATGAGAAGAAGCCGTCTCCCACAAGCGTCGTATCGATACCCGGCAAGTGGAACCGTTACGTTACGGAGAACGGCGAGTCCGGGCCAGAGGGTGTCGGAACGTTTAGGCTGGTTGTTCGATTAAAGGCGGAGGAAGGCATTTACGGCCTTCATACCGGCAACATACGGACGGCTAACCGGATCTTTATGAACGGTCAGGAGATCGGGGCCAGCGGCTCCCCCGGCATGTCGGAAGCGGGGAGCACACCGAACAATATTCCCTACGTCGGTTATGCCCAGATAAGCGGGAAGGAAGTTGAAATCCTGGTCCAGGTGACCAACTTTATCTATTCTTCAGGCGGCATCTATTCACCACTGATATTCGGGGATATGAAAGCGGTGATGAAGAGCCGTGAAACCGCCGTGTTTGTCGATCTGATGACCCTCGCGGGCTTCCTGATTCCTGCTATGTACTTTTTGCTGCTGTATCGAATGCAGCGGAACGAGAAAGCGCTCCTGTATCTGGGGCTCTTCTGTCTGTCCTCGATGATCTACGTGGCTACGCACGGCCAGAAGCTGTTGTCTTCGGTATGGCCCGATCTTTCATATGAATGGTTCATCCGGATTCAGCTGGTTTTTTCCGCCTTCGTGTATTATTTTTTGCTGCGGTATATAGCGGAAGCCGTTCATGGCCTTGTTCACCGATGGGCCCTGCGTTTAAGCAATGCGGCAACGATGATAGCCGTTGGAATCGGGCTTGCATTGCCCACGGTTGTCTTCTCGAAAATGGAGCCGGTCATTTATATGTTCTCGGTATTTATCATTGGATATATCACGTTCGTGATGGGAAGGGGAATTTGGCGAAGGTCTGCGGATACGGAATTTATGGTGATCGGCATTCTGAGCATTATGGTGGTGATTGCCGTCCATGTACTCAGCTTAATGGGAGTTTACAACAGCCTGGCCATCGTTCCGCTTGAGATGCTGCTGTTTGTGGTAACGCAGGCGATGCTGCTTGCTCAGCGCTTCTCCAGGGCGTTTACCGACGTAGACCAGCTTTCCCGAAGACTGCTGACCTTGGATGGTTTGAAGGACGAATTTATGGCGAATACATCGCATGAACTTCGAACCCCTCTGCATGGCATCGTGAATATTGCCCAGTCCCTGATGGACGGAAGCTCAGGCTCCGTGAGCGATCGACAGTCCAGGGAGTTGTCCATGATTGTGTCCACCGGCAAGCGGTTATCCACGCTCGTGAATGATATTCTCGATTTTAGCAAATTGAAAAATGGGGAGATTGTGCTTAAGCGGCAGCCGGTCGACCTGAAAGCCGTCACCCAATCCGTGCTCGAAGTGGTGACGCACCTTGCCGCGGGCAAACCGCTTTCCCTGAAGCAGGAATGGCCGGACAATCTGCCATGGCTGGATACCGATGAGGATCGATTGCGGCAAATTCTGTATAACCTGCTTGGGAATGCAGTGAAATTCACGGAGACGGGGACGGTACAGGTCACCGCGCATGCGCTGAACGGCCATGTGCGGATATCGGTGACGGATACGGGGATCGGCATCTCACCGGAGCGGCTGGTCGATGTGTTCAAATCCTACGATCAGATCGGATATGCATCCGATCGGGAATATAGCGGCACGGGCATCGGACTGAGCATTACGAAGAAACTGGTAGAGCTGGGCGGAGGGGAAATTTGGGCCGAGTCTATGCCCGGTGCGGGTTCAGCCTTTCACTTTATGCTGCCGTCTACGCAAATCCCCCCGCAGGCAACATGGGCCGGCTTCGGAGGAACGGGGGAAGTCCTGGTCGCCGCGGCAAAGGAACGCGTTCCCGAGCAGGATGAGCCTAGGCAGCATTCGAAGGGGTCTACCGTGCTGCTGGTTGACGATGATCCGGTTAATCTGCAGGTGCTTCGCAGCCTGCTATCGGCGGAAAATTACCATTTGATTACCGCAGGCAACGGAGCCCGGGCACTTGAGCACATCCGGTCGGGGCAAGGGATCGATTTGGTCATCACGGACTGGATGATGCCGGGGATGTCCGGATTGCAGCTGTGCATGACGGTCCGGCAGCAATTCACGCTCTTCGAGCTGCCCATGCTCATGCTGACAGCCCGAAGCTTGCCCGACGATGTTCGAACAGGCCTGCAGGCGGGGGCGAACGATTTCCTGAGAAAGCCGGTGGAAGCCGATGAGCTGCGAGCGAGGGTCCGGAATCTGCTGGAGCTCCGACGGTCCGTTCGGCAGACCATTTCGGCGGAGATGGCTTTCCTCCAAGCCCAGATCAAGCCGCACTTCATGTCGAACGCGTTGAATACCATTCTGGCCGTGCTGTATACGGATCCGGACAAAGCGACGCGGCTGCTGATCGAGCTGAGCCATTATCTGCGTGGCAGCTTCGACTTCCAGAACCGCGACCAGCTTGGCCCGCTGCAGAAGGAAATGGCCTTATTGCAGTCTTACTTGTTCCTGGAACAGGCGCGGTTCGAGGATCGTTTAACCGTTGAATATGATGTTCATGCGCCATTAGATGCCTTGGTACCGCCGCTCAGTATACAGCCGATCGTGGAAAACGCGGTGCGGCATGGGATTACGAAGCGGATATCCGGGGGAACGGTCCATATTTCCATTCATGAACGCGAAGAGCACATTACCATTTCCGTTTCGGATAACGGCGTCGGCATGAGCGAGGAGAAGGTTAACGCCTTGCTCTCCGCCGCGTCCGATTCGGATGGTGGCGTGGGGCTTCGAAACATACACGCCCGATTGCTTACGCTGTACGGCAAAGGCCTTCAAATCGAGAGTCGGCCCGGAAACGGTACTTCCGTAAGCTTTGAGGTGCCTTCTTCTCGTCCGTGATGTGACGAACAACGAATAGGGGGAGGGATTGACGACATGAAAGCCATCGTGATTGATGATGAGAATCCGGCGCTGATGCATATGCAGCGGCTCATTGAACGTGATGGGCGCCTGCAGGTGGCAGGCATGTTCACTCGGGCTCAGGATGCAATAGAGCAATGGCGATCCTGCAAGGCGGATGTTGTATTTTTGGACATCGATATGCCTGGAATGACCGGGCTGGAAGCAGGCGAAAGACTGGTACTGCTTGAGCCTGACGTTCATATCGTCTATGTGACGGCCGAAGCCGCGGATTCGCCGGAGTGGGGCGCCCGCCATTATTTATTGAAGCCGGTGGATCCGGAACGTTTCAGCCTCACGGTTACGCAGTTGGAGCAGCGCAGACATGAGCGGAGTTCCCTCTGATGGGCGGAACGCAATTCCGGAATTCGGGGTATTTTTTCGTTAAACTGGTCTTGTACCGGGATCCCCTTTACTCATTCATGTTAAAATATGCCTATCCTAAATAAAGGATGGGATCAACAGATGATACATAAAATGGAGGAATGGGCTGCCAACAGCCATTTTTCGGGAACGGTGCTCTTAACGGATCAAAATCGCAACATCATATGGAATGCCGCCTTCGGCTATTCCAATCGGGCCGACCGCATCCCGAATCAAGCGGACACCAGGTTCGGCATCGCTTCAGGCTGCAAGCTGTTCACCGGGATTGCGGTTTGTCAGCTTATTGAACAAGGCAAGCTGTCGCTGGACAGCAAGCTGAGCGAGTGTCTGGATATTCGCCTGCCGCATGTTAGCCCGGAGATTACGGTGTTTCATCTACTGAGCCACACCTCAGGCGTTCCGGATTACTTTGATGAAGAGGTCATGGACGACTTTGAGGATTTGTGGAAGGCCGTGCCGATGTATACGCTCCGGAGTGGAAGGGACTTTCTCCCTTTGTTCCAGAATGAGCCCATGAAATTTCAACCCGGCGAGAGATTCCACTATAACAATGCAGGATTTGTGTTGCTTGGCCTGATCGTTGAACAGCATGCCGGCCTGTCGTTTCGGGATTATGTCCAGCAGTTTGTTTTTGAGCCTTGCGGCATGAACGATTCGGGATATTTCCCGCTGGATCGCCTGCCTGCGAATACGGCTTACGGGTATATCGATGAGGAGGACGGTACGTGGAGAACGAATCAGTATGCCATTCCGATTCAGGGTTATGCCGATGGCGGGGCGTATGTGACGGCGCCGGACATGGCAAAGCTATGGAGAGGGCTCTTGTCCAATACGCTGCTCTCGGCATCGATGACGGAGCAGTTGCTGGCTGCCCATTCGCACGACCCGGACAGTGACCTGAAATATGGGCTTGGCGTCTGGATCACCGAGAAGAATGGAAATGTGTACAAATATCATGTCATGGGCTACGACCCTGGCGTGAATTTCCGATCCGCGTATTATCCGGACACCGGGCATACGTTGGTCGTAGCATCCAATGCCAGCGACGGCGCTTTTGAAATGATGCAAACCATAGAGGAAGCTTTATTCAATTGATACCGTGATAAAAACAGCCCCGGGCAATGAACACGCCCGGGGCTGTTTCTCTATGGGACGGTCGTTTACAAACCGTATTAAGCCATACCGCCCGCGCCTCGTAAAGGCCTCCAGGGGCTGCCGGCCTATATCCATCCCTTCTCTTCCGCCAACGAGATGGCCTCGATCCGGTTCTTGGCATTCAGCTTTCTTAGAATCTCGGACATATAGTTGCGGACCGTTCCGTAGGACAAGTGCAGCTTCGCTGCGATATCATTGGAGCTGTTTCCGTCTGCGGCCAGCCGCAGCACTTCCCGTTCGCGTTCGGTAAGCGGGTTGGCACCCGCACCGGACAACGTCCCGAATACGAGTTCAGGGGAAACTTCCCGGCGCCCATCCATCACTCTCCGGATGGCTTCCGCCAGCCGTTCGCTGGGCTCGTCCTTGAGCAGGTAGCCCTGGACGCCGGCCTGTACGGCCCGCTCGAAATAACCGGGCCTGGCGAACGTAGTCAGGATGATAACCCGGCTGGCATACCCGCGCCGCTTTACTTCCTCCGCCACCTCGAGGCCGCTGCGCACAGGCATTTCGATATCCAGCAAGCAAACATCCGGTTGATGGATGGCAATCTGCGATAGGGCTTCCTCGCCGTCGCCGGCTTGACCGATCACATCGATATCGTCTTCAAAATCAAGCAAGGAAGCCAGAGCGCCGCGCAGCATTCGCTGGTCCTCGGCTATCAGCACTTTGATGCTCATGGGTGGTGTCCTCCTTCCGGTTCTTGATGATGATCGGAACGCGAATGCTCAATTTCGTGCCTTGCGGCCCGGAGACGGCCTCAACGGTGCCCCCGATGAGGGACAGTCGTTCCGCCATCCCCTTCAAGCCATTGCTGTCGGTACTGGATGCCCGATCATCTTTGCCCTTAAGGCCGATTCCGTTGTCCGCCACCAACAGCCGCCATTCATTATCCAGCGACTCGATGTCGATTCGGCACTGGCTTGCCTGGCTGTGCTTCACCACGTTGGTCACGGCTTCCCGCAAGCAGAGGCTCAGAATGTTGTGGGCCAAGTCGGATATGCCCTCCAGCTTGGGATCACCGGTGGAGACCAGCTGGATATCGGCGCTCTCCAGAATGATCTGGGCCTCCAATAATTCCTCGGGCAGGGTGGCGGTCCGCATGTCGGATACCAGTTCACGCACTTGGCGAAGCGCGGCCCGCGAGGTATTCTGGATCTCCCGGGCCTCCAGTTGGGCCTTCACGGGGTCCTTAGCCGCCAGCTTCTCCACAAGCTGGCTCTTCAACGTGATGAGAGACAGGGTATGACCCAAGGTGTCGTGAAGATCCCTGGCAATACGCATCCGCTCTTCGCCTTTAATCAGATTGCGGATTTGCTCGTTAGCCTCGGCGAGCTCCCTCTCCAACTCCTGTCGCCGGTTCAGCGAGCGGATGCCGAAGGGCGAAAACAGCATGATGAGAAAGAAAGGAATCATAAAGAGCAGATCCTTTCCCAGCATGCTCGCGTTCTTGATTAAAGGAATCGTCTCGATGATGCCAAACAGCACAAGGGATATCGTGAATTTGCGCCGGTCGGTATACCAGCCGATGAAATTGGCCGTAAAAAAGCCCATGTACATGTAGGTCGGGTGATACCACATGCAGAGAATGAAAATGATGGACATCTGAATGCCCAGCCACACAAAGAAACGAGGGGTACCCGCGGCGAAGTAGAGCTGGCGGTAGGTGACAAGAAACAAGCCGATCAGCGCAAAGCCGATCCCCATCTTCCAGCCTTCCTCGCGCAGCATGTTGATCACGGGAAGGGACATATAAATGAGCCATAAATAGGGGAAAAACCCCAGCTGCGTTGGAAACACCTCGAACCCCGCGGATTTTGCCTCTTTCAATTTTTTCATGAAGCCATCATCCTATCTCCTTAATCGGCTTGTTGTTTTTTCCGAATATAGGTGGATAGTAACATAAATACGACCAAATATCCTGCCAAAACCATGAAATTGTCCAGGCCCGGCGCTTCTCCGCGCACGATCGACCAGGCGCCTCCGCCGAAATGGTAGGAAGGCATCCACTTGCCGATGGCCTGCATGATGGAAGGCATCGCTTCGATCGGGAACCACATCCCGCCCGTAACGGCCAGTCCCAAGTAGATGCCGTTGCTGACGCCGCTTGCCGTATCGACCCGTTTCATGGAGCCGATCAGGGTGCCGATGGCAAGAAACGGAACGGATGCGATCAGAATCCACAGTCCGCTGAGCAGCCACTGTCCGAAGGTGAGGGAGACGCCGTTAATCAGGTAGCCGGCTACGAAAATCACGATGATGCAGAGCAGATGCATAACCGTCTGCACAAACATTTTGCCGAAGAAGTACACGCTGCCGGGAAGCGGCGTTACACGCATGTATACGGCCCAGCCCTGTACTCGTTCCTGAACGAGTCGTATGCCGAGGGACATGATGGCGGTCCCCATGACGCTGAAGGATGCCATCGACATGAGATAATGCGCCTGCCATTGTCCGGCATCGTCCGCCCCCGTATTCACGACGCGGGTAAAAATGAAATAGAACAGGATCGGCATCGCCAGCGACCAGAAAATATAATACGGATTGCGTACCATCCGAAGCAATTCCATTCTGCATTGTAAGGTAATCAGTTTCCAGGTTGTCATGATTATACGGCCTCCCCTTGATCCATCGTTAATAGGTCAAATGCTTCATCCAGACTTCCTTGATCGATGCGAACGTCGCGTACGGCGAGCCCGGCCCGGAACAAGGCAGCCAGCGCCGTGTCCGTATCATCCGTGACGGCGTTCAAACGGCCATTGTTCTCAAACACATCGGTGACGCCGGGTACTTCACGCAGCAGCTCCTTGACCTGCCGGTGGTCTGCATCCACGATAAAGGAGACCGACCTTCGGGTCAGCTTGGCTTTGATCGCTTCCGGCGTGCCGTCTGCAGCCACCTGACCCTGATGGAACAGCAGTATGCGGTCTGCCATATCGTCCGCCTCTTGCAGGTAGTGCGTGGTGAACAGGATGGTTTTTCCCTGATCGGCCAGCTTGCGCACCGTCTGCCAGAATAACCGGCGTGCCGAGGTATCCAGGCCGACCGTCGGCTCGTCGAAGAATAACAGCTCGGGGTTGCCTGCAATCGCCAGCGCAAAGCTGAGTTTGCGTTTCTGGCCGCCGGACATTTTAACGGCCCATTTGTTAAGCTCTTCGGGTGTGAGCCCGCTTAGCAGGGCGATGTCGTCAAGCGACAGCGGATTCGGATAATAGCCGCGAATGAGGTTGATGATCTCGCGTGTGCGAAGCCCGTCCATGACGCTGACTTCTTGAAGCATGGCGCCGATCTTCTCTCTGACCTTCAAGTCCTTCGGGCTTTGGCCGAACAGGAGAACCTTGCCTTCGCTGGCGTCTTTAAGGCCCAGCATCATGGAGATGGCTGTTGATTTGCCGGCCCCGTTAGGACCGAGAATGGCTGTGATGGATCCTTTTTCTATCGTAAACGACACTTGGTTGACGGCTTTTTTGCTCCCGAACATCTTGGTTACCTGCCGCAGCTCTGCAATAGGTTCATGGATTGGGTTTGTCATGGAATCGCTCCTCCGTAATCGAAATGATCTGTTCTCATCATACGAAAGCGAAGGAGTTGCCGTTAGTAAAGGATGTCATCACTTCGGAGTGACTTTTGTCATGTTGGATTTATCGGGGGGAGTTGGGGAAGCAAGATTATGAACAAACAGGGGCGATTTCGAATGTGTGTGTATGCGTTTACACATGCGAATTTAAAGGGCTGGTTCGAGTTTCACGTCCGGTTGTCTTCTCTTGACCGCAGGAGTGCCTTCAATTATAGTGGGTACAGTAGGAGCAATCTATAATATAGAAGGAAAAAGGTGGCTTGAAACATGTCTGAGAACATCTACGTCGGTGTCGATCTTGGCGGAACAGCTATTAAAGTTGGAATATGTAACGAAGAAGGGCATCTTCTGCAGAAGTACGAAGGGCCGACGGAAACAGCCAAAGGCGTTGACACGGTTATCGACAACATTGAGAAATATGTGCGTCACATTGTGGAAGAATCGCCATACAGCTGGGATCAACTTGCTGGTGTGGGAGCTGGTTTCGCCGGGTTTACGAATATACGTGAAGGCATCATCATTCTGGCACCGAATGTAGGATTTAAAGATGTACCGATTCGCGCACTGCTTGAAGAGCGTCTCGGCAAGCCCGTCAAAATAGACAACGACGCCAATGTGGCTGCCCTGGGTGAGGCTTGGAGCGGCGCAGGACGCGGCGTTGAGAACTGCGTATGCTACACGCTCGGAACCGGCGTGGGCGGCGGCATTATCGTAAACGGCAAAATTTATCAAGGCTTTGGCGGCATGGCCGGCGAGCTTGGGCACATCTCGGTCGTGCCTGATCTGGAAGCCATTCAATGCGGATGCGGCGAAATGGGCTGTCTGGAGACGGTTTCATCGGCAACCGGCATTATCCGCATGGCGAAGGATGCCGTTGAGCGCGGCGACCGGACTTCCCTTGCGCATGTGGAGAGCATTGCGGCGAAGGAAGTGTTTGATGCTGCGAAAGCGGGCGATGAAGTCGCTATTCGCATCGTGAATCGCGCAGCCTATTACCTCGGCAAATCCATGGCAGCCGTAGCTGCCGTGTTAAATCCCGAAGCGTTTATCATCGGCGGCGGCGTTTCCAAAGCCGGGGACATTCTGTTTAATGAAGTTCGTGCCGTATTTGCTAAACTGACGCCGGAACCGCTTCAGCGCGGCGTACGGATCGTTCCAGCTGAGCTTGGCAACGACGCCGGCGTTGTTGGCGCAGCCGGTTTGCACTTGCGTTCGTAGTATTATTCACCATACATCGTCTGATCTAAACTTATAAGGGAGGGAAAGCTGATGCTGGAAGCAGCCGACCGCGGCAGCAACACATCATCCATGGCCACCCTGATCATCATCACCGGGATGTCGGGAGCAGGTAAGACCTTGGCCGTACAAAGTCTGGAGGATCTTGGATTCTTTTGCGTCGATAACCTGCCCCCGGTGCTCATTCCGAAATTCGCGGAGCTGATCGATCAATCGAAAGGTAAGATCGGCAAGGTTGCATTGGTCATCGACCTGCGTGGCCGCGAATTCTTCACCGCTTTATCGGAGTCGCTGAATTACATCAAGGACCACTTCACCATCCACTGCGAGATTCTGTTCCTGGATGCCACGGACTCCGTGCTTGTTCAGCGTTACAAGGAAAGCCGTCGCCGCCATCCGCTCGCTCCGGAAGGCATGCCGCTCGACGGTATCCGATTGGAGCGCAAAATGCTGGATGAACTGAAAAATTCGGCCACCCAGGTCATAGATACCAGCAACATGAAGCCTGTGCGGTTGAAGGAGAAGATCATCTCACGCTTCACGCATTTGGAGAGCAGCACGTTATCGGTCAACATTACGTCTTTTGGATTCAAGTACGGCATTCCGATTGACGCCGATCTGGTGTTTGATGTGCGTTTTCTGCCCAATCCGCATTATGTGGAGCATCTGCGGCCCAATACCGGCCAAAACAGCGATGTTTACGAGTACGTCATGAAATGGCCGGAGACGCAAGCTTTTCTGACCAAACTGCTCGATATGCTGCATTTCTTGATCCCGCAGTACCGCAAGGAAGGCAAGAGTCAGGTGATCATCGGCATTGGCTGTACCGGCGGGAAGCATCGTTCCGTAGCGATTGCCGAGTATCTCGGCAAAATGCTGGGCGTCAGCGAAACGGAGACGGTATCGGTGAGCCACCGCGACTCTGAGCGGGATCGGCATTAATTAAGGGAAGTGATAAATGTGGCTGTGCAAGCTAGAAAGCGCCCCCGCATCGTCGTGATGGGTGGAGGAACCGGGCTGTCCGTCATGCTGCGGGGACTCAAAGAAAAGCCTCTCGATATTACGGCCATCGTCACCGTTGCGGATGACGGGGGTAGCTCCGGCATACTGCGTAGCGAGTTGCAGATGCCGCCTCCGGGAGATATTCGTAATGTACTGACAGCACTCGCGGATGTGGAGCCGCTGTTATCCGATATATTGAAATACCGTTTCAAGAATGGCTCGGGACTGGCCGGGCACAGCCTCGGCAATTTGATCCTGGCTGCCATGACGGATTTGCACGGTGATTTTGTCACGGCAGTCAAGGAGATGAGCCGGGTTTTTGTTGTTCGCGGACAGGTGCTGCCCGCAGCGGGCGAAGCTGTCATTCTGCATGCGGAGATGGAGGACGGCACGATTGTGACCGGCGAATCCAAAATCCCGGAGGCCGGGCGCCGCATCAAGCGGATCTTCCTGGAGCCGGAACATGTGGAACCGCTGCCGGAAGCGCTGGAAGCGATTCAACAGGCCGATGCGATTCTGATCGGTCCGGGCAGCCTGTACACCAGTATTTTGCCCAATTTGCTGGTTCCCAAGCTTGCCGAAGCCATTGTCTCGTCCGAAGCGATCAAAATGTTTGTGTGCAACGTGATGACGCAGCCGGGAGAAACCGATAATTATACGGTGAGCGATCATTTGCAGGCCGTTTACGACCATATTGGTCTTCATCTGTTCGATTATGTTATTGTTAATGATGGTGAGATTCCGCCTCAGGTTCAGGACAAGTATGCACAGAAGGGCGCGAAGCCCGTGCTGCTGGACCGCGATGAGGTGACCAGCCGAGGATATAAACTTATTGCCGATAAGCTTGTGCTATTTAGAACATACTTAAGGCATGATGCTGACAAGCTGAGCAATCATATTTTTCAGCTGGTACAGGATTGGATTACACGAAAGGGGTGAGTACCTTGTCCTTTGCGGCACAGACGAAGAAAGAACTGACGATGATCGAAAGCCAGAGCTGCTGTGAAAAAGCCGAACTGTCCGCGCTCATTCGGATGAACGGCTCTGTTCAGCTTTCGAACAAAAAGGTAATCCTGGATATTTCGACGGAAAATGCCGCGATTGCAAGACGTATTTATTCCTTAATTAAGAAGCATTTCCAGGCGCATACCGAACTTTTGGTGCGTAAAAAAATGCGTTTGAAGAAGAATAACGTATATATCGTTCGTATTCCCGCCCAAGTTCAGGAGATCCTGAAAGAGCTTCGCATCGTCTCCGAAGGCTTTCTGTTTCAATCGCGCATCGACGAGCAGATCGTTCGCAAAAATTGCTGTAAGCGGGCTTATCTGCGAGGTGCCTTCATGGCAGGCGGATCCGTGAACAACCCGGAGGGGTCTTCGTACCATCTGGAAATTGCCTCGATGTATGAGGAGCATTGCCAGTCCCTGGTGGACCTGGCGAATGAATTTCATCTGAACGCACGCTGCATCGAGCGGAAGAAGGGCTTCATCTTCTACATCAAGGAAGGCGAAAAAATCATCGAATTCCTCAATTTGATCGGTGCCCATCAGGCCTTGTTCAAGTTTGAGGATGTCCGGATTATGCGGGACATGCGCAATTCGGTGAACCGGATCGTAAACTGCGAGACCGCCAACCTGAACAAAACGATCGGCGCGGCCGTCCGTCAGATTGAGAACATCAAGCTGCTCCAAAAGGAAGTGGGTCTTGAGAATTTGCCCGATAAACTGCGGGAAGTGGCAGAGATTCGGCTGGCTCATCCGGATATGAACCTGAAGGAAGTCGGCGAATTGCTCAAAGGAACCGTCAGTAAATCAGGCGTCAATCACCGTCTGCGCAAAATCGATGAATTGGCCGAAAAGATTCGGAATGCTTAAGATTTTTTCTTCTAGTGTCCTGTATGGTAAAATGGTATAATATTATAAAATGTCAATCGCGCTTTCAATGCAGCAGATTTATTAGATAGGGGGTAATTTTCATGACAAAGCACCCGGTAGTCGTTCGGTTAAAGACGGGTCTTCACGCTAGACCGGCCGCGCTGTTCGTTCAGGAAGCGAATAAATACTCATCTGAAATTTTTGTTGAAAAAGATGATAAAAAAGTAAATGCCAAAAGTATCATGGGAATTATGAGCCTTGCGATCAGCTCAGGAACGGAAGTTTACATTAGTGCTGAGGGAGCTGACGCTGAGCAAGCGGTTACTTCACTCGTGAACTTGGTGAGCAAAGAGGAACTCGAGAACCAATAGGGTAACCGTGATTCAAGTTTAAGAAAAGTCTTGTTACAGCAAGGCTTTTTTTGCTATCAGGCGCTGCCTTGGGGTTCTCGCTCGCTTGTCGCGTACATAAGAACATGATTGAAGAGAAGGGGCGGAGACATCCGTCCTTTTTTAAATCCGTTTTTGGAGTCGCCGCAAAGCATTGGGAATAAGCATCGAAGCATAAGCTCCACTTGGTGGGGTTATTTTGCGTTGTTTTCCGAATCGTAAGCCATCGTTTAACTTCAGTTTAACTTGCTGATATATTCTCTTCTTACAGACAATATAAAGGGATGGGAAGGGAAGGGAGTACAATGAGTCCAACGGGTACTGCTATACAGGAAATCAAGCGCGAAGAACAGGCCGGGAGCAAGAAGGCAGGTTCTCAGGCGTTCTTCCGGTTATTGAAGGAAACGAAACCGCCGATGCTGCTGCTGATCGGGGCGATCCTGCTGAATGTGATCTCAACCTTGGTCGGGCTTGTCATACCGATGTTTACGAAGAGCCTGGTGGATGGCTTCTCGCTGACGGATATGAATCGGTCCCATATCATTGGGCTCGGCATCGCGTTTGTGGTGCAGACGATTGCTGCCGGGGTCTCGATTTTTCTGTTAAGCTATACGGGACAAAAGATGGTGGCTGCCCTGAGGGAGCGGCTGTGGAAAAAGCTGCTTGTGCTGCCGATCCGCTATTTCGATCATAACCGTTCGGGGGAATCGGTCAGCCGGATGACGAATGATACAGGAGTGATCAAAAGCCTCATATCAGACCATGTGGCCGGATTCTTCAGCGGGATCATCTCCATTGTGGGTTCCATTGGGGTGCTCCTTTATCTAAACTGGAAAATGACGCTGACGATGTTTATCGTCATTCCGATAGCGGCGCTGATCCTTGTCCCGCTCGGCAGGAAGATGTACAAAATATCGCTGGGCATGCAGGACGAGACGGCGTCGTTTACGGCGAATATCAGCCAGGTGCTGTCGGAGATTCGGCTGGTTAAAGCCTCTAATGCGGAGAATAGAGAGTATGAGAACGGGAACAAAGGCATCACCAACCTGCTGAATTTCGGTATCAAGGAAGGCGTAGTCTCTGCCTGGATCGCACCGCTGATGTCTTTTGTGCTGATGATGCTGCTGGTGGTGGTGATCGGGTATGGCGGATTGCAGGTATCCACCGGAGCGCTGACCGCGGGAGAGCTGGTTGCGTTCATCCTGTACCTGATTCAGATCGTCATGCCGATGACGCAGTTAACGACGTTTTTTACCCAGCTGCAGAAGGCGAAGGGAGCGACGGAGCGAATATTGGAAACCCTGGATGCAGACGAAGAATCCATTACGGCCGGTGACGAGGTGGCGGATGCCAACCAGCGGGTGTCGATCGAGAACCTTTCGTTCGGGTATAAGCCCGATGAGCTTGTGCTGCATGATATCAGCTTTCAGATGGAGCCGGGGACGGTCACGGCCGTGGTCGGGCCGAGCGGCGGAGGGAAAACGACGCTGTTCTCCATGCTGGAGCGCTTCTACCTGCCGCAGAAGGGACAGATCCGCTTGGGCAAGACGCCCATAGATACCTTCTCCTTACGCTCCTGGCGCGGATTGATCGGCTATGTATCGCAGGAAAGTCCGATGATTGCCGGAACCATACGCGACAACTTATGTTACGGAATGGACCGCGAAGTGAGTGACGCTGAGCTTCGAAGAGCGGCAGAAATGGCGTATGCTGATGGATTTATTGATGAACTGCCAAGCGGCTTTGATACGGATGTGGGCGAACGGGGCGTGAAGCTCTCGGGCGGACAGCGGCAGCGGATTGCCATCGCCAGGGCTCTGCTGCGGGATCCCAAGATCCTGATGCTGGACGAAGCCACCTCCAGTCTGGACAGCCGTTCCGAGATCGAGGTGCAGAAGGCGCTCAAGAACCTCATGGCTGGACGGACGACGATCATTATCGCGCACCGGTTATCCACGGTGGTGGGGGCCGATCAGATCATATTTATAGAAAAAGGAACGGTGACCGGCCGGGGAACGCATGATGAATTGATCGGGCAGCATGATATGTACAGGGAGTTTGCCGTTCAGCAGCTGCAGATGAATGAGGCAATCGAGGCTTAAAAGCAGCTTGTAGAGCCATAGAAGGAAGGGGGGCCATCATGGCAAAAATATTGGTTGTGGACGACGATCCGAACATCCGCGAACTTATCAAGGTGTTCCTGGAGGAGGCGGGGCTGGAAGAGGTGATGGAGGCCTCGGATGGCGTCGAGGCCCTGTCCGTGATGGAGCAAGTTTCGGTCGATCTGGTCGTGATGGATATCATGATGCCCAATATGGACGGATGGGAGCTCTGTCGGGAGATTCGGAGGAATACCGGCATTCCGGTGTTGATGCTGACGGCAAAAGGGGAGACGAGACAGATCGTGAAGGGTTTTGAGCTGGGCACGGACGATTATCTCGTGAAGCCTTTTGAGCCCGCGGAGCTTGTCGTACGCGTCAAAGCGCTGCTGAAGCGATATCAGGTAGCCGCATCGCAGACGGTCACGATCGGTAACCTGCAGATGAACCGTAAAACTTATGAGGCCAAAGCCGGCGATGCGGTTTTTACCTTGCCGTTAAAGGAGTTTGAGCTGCTCTTCAAACTGGCCAGTTATCCGGGGAGCACGTTGACGCGCGACCGGCTGATCGAGGATATATGGGGGTATGACTTTGAAGGGAACGAACGCACGCTGGACGTTCACGTGAATCGCTTGCGGGAACGGTTCCCGGAGGAGAAGTACCGGTTCAGGATTCGAACGGTTCGCGGCCTGGGGTATCGCCTGGAGGCAGGTGAGAGCTGATGAGGAGACCGCTCAAAATCTTGTGGAAAATCGTTCGGGAGACGATTCAGACCATCCTAATCTTCGCGGTCTTGGGAGCGTCATGGACGGCGGCGACCTACGTGACGCGGTTTCTTTACAACTGGACGGGAACGCCGCCATGGGATTATGCCGTCCAGCTGATCGACTTGTTTGTCGGCGTCATCATTTTCTTCCTGTGCATGCTGGTCGTGGGGATGTTCTTCAAGCACCGGCAAATGGCCATGCTGAATTCCATTACGGATGCTATGCGCCGGATCTCCCAGGGGGATTTCAGTGTGAAGATGGATGAACACCAATGGCGCGGGGAGTTCAGGATGATTGCTTCCGGCATTAACGACATGGCCGGCGAGCTGGGGCGCATGGAGACGATGCGGCAGGATTTCATCTCCAACGTGTCCCATGAAATCCAATCCCCGCTCACTTCGATTCGGGGTTTTGCAAGGGCGCTCCGAAATCCGCGTCTCACCGAGGAGAAGAGAGCCCGTTACCTGGAGATCATCGAGGGAGAGGGCCGCCGTTTGTCGCAGCTGAGTGACAATCTGTTGAAGCTATCATCTCTGGAAGGCGATCAGCCTGCCTTCGAAAGGGCCCGTTACCGGCTCGACGGGCAGCTGCGCGCCGTCGTGTTGGCGCATGAGCCGCAGTGGCTGGCGAAACGGATTCAGGTGGATCTGGATCTCGCCGAGGTCGAGATTGAGGCGACGGAGGATCTGCTGAGTCAAGTGTGGACCAACTTGCTGCACAACAGCATCAAGTTCACGCCCGAGGACGGCATGATCACCATTGTGCTGAAAGCAGGGGAAGACGGAGCCGAGGTTACCATGACCGATACGGGGGTCGGGATGTCGGACTCGGATCAGCTGCATATCTTCGAGCGCTTCTACAAAGCGGACAAATCGCGTAATCGCGCGGCTGGCGGCAGCGGGCTTGGGTTGTCGATCGTGAAGCGGATCGTGGATATCCACCAAGGGAGAATAACGGTCCAATCGGAGCCGGGGAAGGGATCGGCATTTACCGTGGTGGTGCCATACAAGAGTTCCGGCGATACAAAGCAGTGATCGTGTGCGGCTTGGTGTTTGGAGTTATAAAGTTTGAGGCAGCCGGAGCTGGATAACCACCCAAGAAATCGGTGATGGTTGCGGGCTCTCCTTCAGGAACTGGGGAGGGCACATGGGGCGGAGTGTTTTGTCTTTTCTGAGCAAAGGTGGTCACTGCGTGGGAACATGGCTGGCTTCCAGGCACTTTTAGTAGGGGGCGGGTCATAGCCATAAATAAGGAGTAAGGACTTGTCGTCCTTACTCCTTATGGAGTTATACGCGATGCGATATGTACAAGCTTTCCGTTGACGGGGAGAGTATGTGATTAGCTAAAACCGAGCAGATAGCAGCACGTTCGTACAAGCAGTAGCAATACAAGTCATATGAGCATATGAGCAATTCAAACATTAATAGGAATACAGGAAGTCAAGCATTACCAAAAGCAATCAATGCAAGCAATACAAAAAAAAGGTAAGTATGCAAATGATCCAAGCAATGCAAGTGATTCAAGCATAGGAGTACACGCAATACAAGCAGTACAAGCAATACAAGCAGTACAAGCAGTACAAGCAATACAAGCATTATACGCAATATAAGAAACAAGCGATATAAGCCAAACCAGTAATACAAGTAGTTTAGACATTACAAGTAAGTCAACCAACTCAAGAAACCCAGCAACTCCAGCAACAAGTGATTCAAGGCATTACAGGGATGATACGAGAGCAATATAAGCTTTTCCTGGCAATCTTGGGGATTTATCGGACACCATAGACCTTATTTGCCAAAATCATGGCCATATTTGGAAATAGCGGACACTAGATCCGTTATTCAAGAATTTGTATCGGCAAATGCCGCTTTTTTGAAGGAATAACGGATCCTCGGTCCGGTAATTTTCGAAAAGTCCCTATTTTCCCTCGAATAAGGTCCTCTCGGTCCGTTAGCTGCTCTAAAGCAGCATGCAGCCATCGTATAACTATCGAAGTGGGCTCTAAATGATAAGATGCAGATGCCATAGCCACACGATAACATACAGATATCATTCCATAGCCGTACGATAACAAGCAGATGCCAACCATAGTCGTACGAGATATCATGCAGATGCCATACCATAACCGTACGATTATAGGCAGATGTCATTCCATAGCCGTACGATATCATGCAGATGCCTCATAGCCGTACGATAATATGCAGATGCCATTCCATAACCGTACGATTATAGGCTGATGTCATTCCATAGCCGTACAATAACCGGTTGGTTCACTCTAACGGGCCAGCCGGACCATAGGTTGCAGCTTTGAACTGTCGACAACCATCCAAGCACACCCCGAGGCCACTCACCGTGCGCACAGGTGTAGTAGGCACGGTGTATGCAGCCGCACGGTAACAGATCGGTGAAGCTGGTTCAGCAGCACCGTTACAGCACCTTCTCCAGAAAGCTGATGGTCCGCTCATGCTTCGGGCTGCCGAACACCTCTTCCGGCGGACCTTCCTCTACGATATACCCGCCGTCCATGAAGATGACCCGGTCCGCAACCTCGCGGGCAAACCCCATCTCATGCGTAACGATCATCATCGTCATGCCCTCGCGCGCCAGGTCCTTCATGACGCCGAGCACCTCGCCGACCATCTCCGGGTCCAGCGCCGAGGTCGGCTCGTCGAACAGCATGATGTCGGGATTCATCGCCAAAGCCCGGGCAATCGCCACGCGCTGCTTCTGGCCGCCGGACAGCTGGCTCGGGAAAGCCTCCGCCTTATCGGAGAGGCCTACTCGGTCCAGCAGCTTCAGCGCCGTGGCACGTGCCTCGGCGGCGTTTTGCTTGCCCAGCTCGACCGGGGCGAAGGTAATGTTCTTCAGCACGTTGAAGTGCGGAAAGAGATTAAAATGCTGGAACACCATGCCGATGTTCTCGCGCGCCTTATTGATGTTCGTTTTAGGGTCATTGATATCCTGATCATGGACAAAGACCCTGCCAGCCGAAATTTCCTCCAGCCGGTTGATGCAGCGCAGAAAGGTGCTTTTGCCCGAGCCCGATGGCCCGATCACGCAGACAACCTCGCCTTCCTGGACTTGCATATCGATTCCCTTCAGCACCTCGTTCGTGCCAAAGCTCTTCTTCAGTCCTTCTATGCGGATTTTATCCATGACGCACCTTCCTTTCCAGACGGTCCGAAATTTTCGTCAGAATCGTGATCACGACCAGATACATGATGGCCACCACGAGCCAGATATCAAACGAGGCGAACGTTCTCGCAATGATGATCTTCCCGGATTGGGTCAGCTCGACCAGACCGATCACCGACAGGATGGACGTATCCTTCAGCGTGATCACCAGCTGGTTAATAAAGGTCGGAATCATGACTTTGATCGCCTGCGGAATGATGATTTTCATCATGGCTTTGCGGTATGGCAGTCCGAGCGAGCGGGCCGCCTCCAGCTGTCCGGGGTCAATGGATTGAATGCCGCCGCGAATAATCTCCGTGACATAAGCGCCGGCATTCAAGCTCAGCGTCAGGACCGCTGCGACGATCGGCGACATCGTGAAGCCGAACGCCTGCGGAATGCCGAAGTAGATGAAGAAGGCAAGCACCAGCAGCGGAATGCCGCGGAAGATGTCCACGAATACGGTGGCGATGCCCCGGAGCCATCGATTGCGACCGACCTTCATGAAACCGAAGATCAGCCCTAGGAAAAACGCAAAAAACAGCGACACGATGGTCAGCAGCAGCGTATTGCCAAGGCCCTTCAGCAGGGAAGGCAGCGACTCCACGATTAGTCCCCAGCGGCTTTGACTCGGTGCGCTTACGGCATTCTCCCCGATATATTTTTCCTTAATGCGATCGTACTCTCCACTTGCTTTCAGATTCACCAAACCAGCGTTGAACTTCTGCAGAAGCTCCTGGTTCCGTCCCTTGCTGACGGCGAATCCGTAGGAGGCGCCGGGCTCCATCTCCGTAACGATCTTCAGACCGTTGTTCTGTTCCACTCCATAAGCGAGTACGGGAAAATCGTCAAAGCAGGCAACGGAATTGCCGGTTTTGACATCGTCATACATTTGGGCCGAATCGTCAAAAGGCACGATGGTGAAGCCGTACTTGGAGGATATGGATTCCGCGAAGCTGTAACCCTCCGTACCGGTTTTGACAGCAACCTTTTTCCCCCTTAAATCCTCATAGGATTTGATGGATTCCTGGTCCTGGCGGATGGCCATGACAACGCCCGAATCAAAATAGGGATCGGAAAAATCGAATTTCTGCTTCCGTTCATCCGTGATACTCATGCCCGCGATGACGCCGTCCACCTGATTGGCTTCCAGCGCCTGAACCGCCGCATTGAAGCCGAGCGGCTTGATCTCGTATTTGAAGTTCTGGTCTTTCGCGATCGCATCCAGCAGATCCATATCGATGCCGACAAATTTGCCGCTCGCATCCTGGAATTCAAACGGGGCGAACGTAACGTCCGTTCCGATCTGATAGGTTTTGCCGGAGGCTGGCTCTCCCGCCGCGCTTACCGATCCATAGGGAACGCCAACGGCCGTGAGGAGCAGCAGTGACATGAACACGTAGAATACACGCAATGATTTCATAATGACCTCCTGTTCTTAACACCGTGTAAGTTAGTTACCCATTAAGGCTTCCATGTTAAACAGCAGCTTCCGGCTTCATTCGGTATCTTATTTGGCTAAATAGCCAATCATGCCTAGAAATACCAATGAATTGGGCGTAAAAAATTTATTACAAGAAAAATATCAAAACGCTCCGATTCGGATGCAACATTTACCAATGCCCTCACGTTAGAAGGGTAAGGCAAGCATGGCAGCGATGCCAATATCGAAGGAGGCTGACAAAGATGAAAAGATGGGTCAAACAAGTAGGTTCTATCATGATTGCAGGCGCACTGCTGACTGGCAGCACGGCTTGGGTCGGGTTGAGCGGAGCAACCGAGGTGCACGCGGCGGAGGCAGCACAGCAAAACCTTCTTACCGTACTTGGTAAAGGCGAGATCTCGGTGAAGCCAGATATCGTTTATCTTTCCATCGGGGCAGAATCATATGCGGAAACCGCAAAATCCGCACAGAAGAGCAATGCGCTGAAAATGGATAAGATTACGAAGCTGTTGAAAGAAACCTGGAAGATCGACGACAAGGATATCAAAACCGAGCAGTTCTATGTACAACCGAACTATACGTACTCCGATGAGAATGGACGTAAAGTGAAAAATTACACCGCCTATCATTCCCTGGAAGTTACGCTTCGCGATCTGAGCAAAGTCGGGGACCTGCTCGATGCAGCATCCGATGCCGGCGCCAATTCCATCGGCAACGCCCGTTTCTCGGTTGAGAACCGCGATGCATTCGAAGCGCAAGTGATTGATAAGGCGATGGCGAACGCGGACCTGAAGGCACAAGCGATGGCGAAGGCGTCCAAGCGTCAACTCGGTATCGTACTGAACATTGTGGAAGGTTCCGTTGGCGTAGATACCATCTATGGCCTCGAAAAAATGGCGATGGAGGCTCAGTCCACGGCAGCGGACGCTGGAGCAAACACATCCGTGAAGCCGGGCGAGATCAAAATCACGACACAGCTGTACGTGCAATACCAGTTGAAGTAGTCGCTTTAATCGACGCAGCATGCGAAAAAACCGTTCATTCCGGTCTTTATCGGGCGAACGGTTTTTTCGCATGTCTGTTAAAAAATGAAATACCATTATCCGGTGCCATATCCGGCCCTTCCCCTGTCGAAATACACAGAAAAGTGTTGTGTATAGGGGGAAAACGAGGTATAGTGAATATGCGAAAAACTGAACTTTGATCTAACGTTTAAAGCCATACCCATGGATATGGCTTTTTTTTCTTAGTAGAGACTTCTAACCGCCTCCACCCTTAAGAAACGGATTCTGCCAACCTGAGCATAACAGGCAGTAGGACCGTTTCTTCTTAGTGGAGAACGTTTTTGTGCATACTGGTAATAGGATGTACACATGGAAACGAACAGGTCACATTTTGAAGAAGGGGTTGATGCATGTGATTGAACTTGTCCAGATCGAGAAGCATTTTCAGGGACAAGCGGTCGTGCATCCGCTGTCGCTCTCCATTAAAGAAGGGGAATTCCTGACTTTGCTGGGCCCCAGCGGCTGCGGCAAAACGACGATTCTCCGAATGATAGCAGGATTCGAGCAGCCGACCGAAGGACAGGTATGGCTGGCGGGTCAGAATGTGACGGATATGCCTGCGAACAAGCGGGATTTGAATTTGGTATTCCAACACTATGCTCTGTTTCCGCATATGACCGTAGAAGACAATATCGCTTTTGGACTGAAAATGAAAAAAATGCCGCGCCAGCTCATCAAGGAGCGCGTGGACGAGGCTGTTGCGATGACGCAGCTGACCGCCTTGCGGGAACGCTTCCCGCACCAGTTGTCCGGCGGACAGCAGCAGCGCGTGGCCATTGCACGCGCCATCGCCAACAAGCCGAAGGTGCTGCTGCTGGATGAACCGCTCGGCGCACTGGATTTGCAGCTGCGGAAGAACCTGCAGTCCGAGCTCAAGCATTTGCAGCGGACGCTCGGAATCACGTTTGTATATGTAACGCACGACCAAGAGGAAGCCATGATGCTATCCGACCGGATCGTCATCATGAACCATGGACGGGTAGAGCAAATCGGCACGCCGCGCGAGATCTATGCGAGACCGCAAACGCTGTTTGCCGCCACGTTTGTAGGGGAGAATAACGTCTTCTCCTCGCCTGAGGGGCTTTTTGCCGTACGGCCGGAGAAACTCATTCCCCAGCGGGAATCGGGTGCCAAGAAGAGCGGCGTGATTGAGGATGTGCAGTACCTCGGCAGCGTTCATAAGCTGCTGGTCCAATTGGACGATGAGCCGATGAAGGTCACGATTGCCCTGGATATCTCGGATGACCATCCGTGGGAGGTTGGCGAACGGGTTGGGGTGAACTGGAACGCCAAGGATGAGGTGATCATCGGGCCATGAGGAAATCAAGGTTCCTGTTGACTCCGGTGCTGCTGTGGTTATCCCTGTTCCTAATCGTTCCGATGCTGATCGTGGTCGGCATTTCCTTTCTCTCGCGGGATTCGCTCGGGAATGTCGTGTTTTCCTTCAGTCTGGAAGGATACAAGACTTTTTTTGATCCATTATATTTGGGCATCTACTGGGATACCTTGGTACTGTCGCTGCTGACTACGGTGATCTGCTTGTTAGTCAGCTATCCTTTGGCCTATTATATAGCCAACGCTTCCCCGCGTATCCAAACCTGGGGATTGATTCTGATCACGGTTCCGTTCTGGATCAACTTTTTGATCCGAACCTATGCGTGGGTTCTGCTGCTCCGGACGCAAGGCGTGGTAAACAGCCTGCTGATGTGGGTTGGATGGATCGACGAGCCGATTCAGATGCTGTATACGTACGGCGCCGTACTGCTCGGGATGGTGTATAACTTCATTCCGTTCATGGTGCTGCCGATTTACGTGGCCTTGGAGCAGATGGACAAACGTCTGCTGGATGCGGCCAGCGATCTGGGCGCTTCCAGATGGAAGGCATTTCGGCATATTACCTTGCCTCAGAGCAAGTCCGGCATCATGACGGGTGCGGTTCTGGTCTACGTATCGACTTCCGGGATGTTTGTCGTCACGGATATATTGGGGGGCGCCAAGTCCTCCATGATCAGCAATATCATTCAGCAGCAGTTCCTGGGTGCGCGCAACTGGCCCTTTGGAGCGGCGTTATCGGTTATTTTTGTGATTACGTCCTTGGTGCTGATCCTGCTCTTTAACCGGGCGATGCAAGCCCGCCATCAACGCGTAGGGGAGGGGAGATAAGTGAAAAAGAAGAATCACCCGCTGCTCGGGGTTCACTCTTTCCTTATGATGGCTTTCATCTATGTACCCATCGTCATGATTATCATCTATTCCTTTAACGATACGCGGCTTAGCGGCAATTGGGAAGGCTTTACGATGGATTGGTATGTGTCGCTATTCCAGAATCGGCACGTGATGGAAGCGCTGATGAACAGTTTGACGGTGGCCGTCATCTCGACGATCGTTTCCACCCTGCTCGGGACTGCAGCGGCGCTCTCGCTTCGGAATTTGGGGCGTAAAGGCCGCAGCGGCATGAATGGCCTGCTGTATCTGCCGGTCATCATCCCGGATATTATTATGGGGCTGTCGCTGCTGGTGCTGTTCAGTCAACTGAACATGCCGCTTGGCAAGGCAACGGTGATCATCGCCCATATTACGTTCAGCCTGTCGTACGTCTATGTCGTGGTAACGGCCCGACTGTCGGGGATGGGCAAACAGCTGGACGAGGCTGCCCAGGATTTGGGCGCCACGCCTTGGCAAACGTTCCGGCACGTCACGCTGCCGCAGATTGCACCGGGCATTATCTCCGGCGCATTGATTGCTTTCACGCTGTCGCTGGACGATTTTATGGTCAGCTTTTTCGTCGCCGGCCCAAGCTCAACAACGCTGCCGATCTATATATACGCTCAGGTGAAGCGCGGCATCTCGCCAGAGATCAACGCGCTGTGTACGCTGCTCATACTGGTCAGCATCACGCTGATCCTGTTAGCCCAATATATTCTTAACCGCGGCAATGGGCAGAAGAAACACAAAACATTACCGATCTAAGCGATAGAAACGCTTTTTTCGAAATAAAATTAAAACATGCAAGTGGAAAGAGAGGAGATATTGAATTGAAAAAATCAAGATGGACCCGCCTGCTGACGGCAGGCATGGTTGCGGTATTGTCTGTAGGACTGCTGGCCGGCTGCGGCTCGGATAAGGAGACGCTTCATATTTACAGCTGGGCGGATAACTTCGATCCCGAGGTGCTGAAGGACTTTGAGGAGAAGTTCGACGTGAAGGTAACCTACGACAACTACGCGAACAATGAAGACCTGCTGGCTAAGATCAAGGCTGGCGGCAGCGGTTATGACCTCATTCAGCCGTCCGATTATATGGTCAAAACGATGATTGAATCGGAGCTGCTTGAGCCGCTTGACATGAATAATATCCCGAACTTCGTCAATATTACGGATACTTTCAAAGATCCGTCTTATGACCCGGGCAATAAATATTCGATCGTTTACACGTCCGGCGTAACGGGAATTGCATATAACAAGAAGTATGTGAAGGACGAAATCAACAGCTGGGAAGACCTCTGGAATCCGGAATACAAGGGCAAAGTCCTGCTTCTGGACGACAACCGGGAAATGATCGGCATGGCGCTGAAAAAGCAAGGGAAATCCAACAGCAGCACGGATGAGGCGGAAATCACGGCTGCATCCGATGAGCTGAAGACACTGCTGCCCAATGTCCTTGCGTTTGATACGGACAATATTAAGCAGAAGATGATTCAGGAGGAAGGCTGGATTGCCACGGTTTGGTCCGGAGACGCGGCGTTCATCGCGGCGGAGAATCCGGATGTAGCGTATGTGGTGCCTGAAGAAGGAGCGACCATATTCTCGGACAACTACGCGATTCCAAAAGGCGCGAAGAATAAGGAGCTGGCCGAGAAATTCATCAACTTCATGATGGAGCCTGAAGTCAGCGCCAAAAACTATGAATTTATCGGATACAGCAATCCGAACACGAAAGCGATGGAATTCCATAGCGAGGAATACCGCGCCAATACGATGATCAACCTGACGGAAGAGGAGCTGGGCCGTACCGAGTGGCTCGATAATGTCGGTGACTCGCTCTCCGTCTATGATCGTTTATGGACCGAACTGAAGAGCGGCCGTTAGTATAAGCTTCAGTTCTTCATCTTTTTGTAATAAAGGAAGCCTGTCCCCTAAAGGGGATGGGCTCTTTTTTTTGCAGAGCAGAATGAGACATTAGTCCCAAAGTGGGAAGAATTGGCCGATTTTCAGGAATTCCACCACAACTTCAGGATCCTTTTCGTTGTTATATATAAGGAGGTTGTATACGGTTTAGGCCCGTTTTTTATAAATGGGGTATCCCAGAAAGGAAGAAGCAGCTTGAGTGATCTGACGAGCATGGGGTTTATTGCTTTGATTGTTGCAGGCATCGCTGCTGTTTTTTTTCTGAATTTTTTCAGGAAAAGCGCGCTGCATCTGCTGCTGACGAGCATTCACAGTGCACTCGTTGGCATCGGTTTGATTCTTCTTGCTTACGTTGTCCAAGGCAGTGAACTACTGCTGCTTGCCGGTTCAAGTGCTCTCTTGTTCGGTGTGTTTCTTAGCGCAGCGGCGTTCGTCCGGAAAGAATCATGAGAATGTATAGGTCCTATGGCATGGAGTCAAAATTGTCATTCACTTTGTTACCAATACATTGAAAGCTTTCCTTATAATGATTAAGGGTAATAGATTAACAACTAACGGAAACTTAATTTAACAAAGGTGGAATTCTGATATGAATCCTAAATTTCGTGTATGTGCATCATTAATTGCAACTAGTGTCCTGCTTGGTAGTCTTGGTTTGAGCGGACAGGTCATCGATGCAAGCGCCGCTAAGGCACCCGTTTCCGCCAGCCAAAAAACGTCGAAAAATGAAGTTGTACTGAAATGGAACGGCAAAACCTTGTCACAAAAAGGTCTAGTGCTGCATGGGGTAACTTATGTGCCAGCGACAGCTTTGCGGGATGGTCTGGGGATGCCTCTTAAATATGATTCCAAAAAACGCACGTATACACTGGGTAACGGCTATAACAAGCTGAGCGCCGCCGTGTATGCTGCAAGCGAAATCGGCATTCTGGTGAACGGTTCGTATGCCGGCGAGCCTGGCGGACAGATCATCAATGGACGTCTGTATCTGCCGTTCAAAACGATCAGCGAATACATGGGCGTTCAGGGACAATGGAATCCTTCCTTGAAAACACTGAGCATGACACAGAAGAAGCTGAATGACATTACCATTAAATCGGTTGCGCTCAAGAAGAATATTCAGGGCGTAGACGCTGTTGTGAACTATCCTGTAATCAGCGGACTCGATAATGCGGAGGTCCAAGCCGAAATCAACAAAGTGTTGAAAGAAAATGCGTCCGGCGTAATCACCGGCGCGGAAGGAAACGCCGAGGAATTCCCGCCGTCGGAATCCAGTTTCCCTTACGAATTCAGCGGTGACTTCGTGGTCCATTACAACCAGAACGACATCCTGAGCATTACGGCGTATGATTATTCGTACACCGGCGGTGCCCATGGCATGACCTTCCGTAAAAGCTTCACGTTCTCCTTGAAGGACGGCAAGCAAATGAAGCTGGGCGATTTCATCAACATGCAGGGCAAGAACAAGCAGAAGCTGAACAACCTTGTGCTGAGCAAGATGAAGAAAGAGGGAGGTTACCTCGGCGGTTTTGAGGGAGTGCCTGCCGATGCCGACTTCTATGTGAAGGATAACGCGGCGGTGCTGTACTTCCAGCTTTATGAATACACCGCCTATGCCTATGGATTTCCTGAGTTTGAGCTGAAGCTGAAAGAGTGGAAGTAAGAGTATATCATAGGCGGTTTGTGTAAACTGTAATCACTAAATTTCATACTATAGCTTGTTTAGATACATGATGCTGTCCTGATGTAACACTGTGCTGAAACCCGTTGCGATAAATCCCCTGATCAATTGAGCGTGGAGCATATACTCCTGCGCCCTATGATCAAGGGGATTTTTTGTGTATCTCACCATAGGCGTACCCTTTTTCCCCTCCCCTCAAGTTAAGACAGGCCTTTTAGGAGGGGGATGGCCTTACCGTCTTTATGTTTTATTGAAAAAATCGTACCGAAGTGAGAGTATCCTTGGAGGAGCAACGCGTTCGCCTTTGGAATCGGGAAACCTCCTTATTTAATCATTCATGTTTCCCGATTTCAACAGCGACCGAAGGGGATACTCTCACTATTTAGTATTCGAAGTTTTCGATGAATCCAGAGGATAAGAAAAGGCAGGCACCGGATAACGGCGCCTGCCCTTTACTTCATTTCTTTTATAAACCTTGCGGCGGTGTGTTTTCCAGTACTTGATCGATCAGGCCATACTCTTTGGCTTCGTCAGCCGTCATGAAGTAGTCGCGATCCGTGTCCTTCTCGATGCGCTCCAGCGGTTGGCCGGTGCGTTCGGACAGGATGCGGTTCAGCTTGTCGCGCATTTTGAGAATGCGGCGGGCACGGATTTCAATATCCGTGGCTTGACCTTGTGCGCCGCCGAGCGGCTGGTGAATCATGATCTCGCTGTTAGGGAGACCGTAGCGTTTGCCTTTGGCGCCTGCGTTAAGCAGGAATGCGCCCATGGAAGCAGCCATGCCGACACAGATCGTCGAGACGTCCGGCTTGATGAACTGCATCGTATCGAATATCGCCATACCTGCGGTAATGGAACCGCCAGGGCTGTTGATGTAAAGATGAATATCCTTCTCGGGATCCTCAGCCGACAAGAACAGCATTTGGGCAATGATGGAATTGGCGACCACGTCATTTACGTCGGAGCCGAGGAAGATAATGCGGTCTTTCAGCAATCTGGAATAGATGTCGTACGCCCGCTCACCGCGGTTGCTTTGTTCAACGACCATAGGTATAAAACTCACGTGGAAAACCTCCTCTTAAGTACCTCATATAAATACTGTTACCGTATTACCCACATGATAAACAATTTAAATCAAAAAGTCAAAGAAAGTCAAACTATTGAGTAAAAAAAAGAGCCGTTATGGGCACTATAGGGTAATCAGTATAGAGAATAAATGTTATAATGGCGCGCCCGCGAGGAATCGAACCTCGATCTCAGGCTCCGGAGGCCTACGTCATATCCATTGGACCACGGGCGCACAAAAATCAGCAACGAAGTTGATTATACCGCATCTATTTCAAAAATACAATAGCGGACAAAACTTTGTTCCTATTATATAGACGAGCCGGTAGTTGGCCATAATGTATAAGAATGCCTGGGGTAGAGAAATATACTTTCGGACACTTGCAACCGGCATGATTATTGGTTAGAATAAGGGTGGGACTTAAAAAGTTTAACTGGGACATTTTACGACCAGGTAGGAGAGCCGAGACGAAGTTTGCAGGAGTGGAATGCATGCGTAACCTATTAGAAATACAAGAGCAACTTCTGCCGGATCTGATGGACACTCTTAAACGAAGGTATACCATCCTTCATCAGATCAAGTTGTCCGGAATTGTTGGCCGAAGAACACTGGCTTCATCGTTATCGATGACCGAGCGTGTTCTCAGAGCAGAGACTGATCTTCTGAAAGCGCAAGGGCTGATCGAGATTGAAACGCTCGGCATGCGGATCAGCGGCTCAGGGATATGCTTGCTGGAGGAGTTGGAACCGGTCATGAATGAGTTGTTCGGACTGGTTGAACTGGAAGAGAAGATTCGTCAGGCTTACGGGCTTCGTAAAGTGGTCATTATTCCCGGTGACAGCGAGTCATCTCCGGAAGTCAAACGTGAGCTTGGCCGGGCCGGAGCAAGAACGCTGCTTAACTTTGTCCAGGATGGAGATACGATTGCCGTAACAGGCGGCTCCACGCTCGCCGAAGTGGCAGAGCAGATGTCCTCTTTGCCTGGCGGCGAACCGTTGACAAGCACTTGGTTTGTGCCGGCGCGTGGCGGCCTCGGGGAGAGCATGGAGATTCAAGCGAACACCATCGCTTCCAAAATGGCTAAGCGCGTTGGGGCTGAGTACCGATTGCTTCATGTTCCGGATCTGCTCAGCGAGGATGCTTATCAATCGTTGGTTCAGGATCAGCACATCCAGGAGATCGTGGATGTGATCAGGCGCAGCCGCGTCATTATTCACGGCATCGGGGATGCCATGGAGATGGCCAGACGGCGGAAGCTGGATGAAGGCTCTATCCGGAACTTACAGGCAGATGGCGCGATCGCGGAATCCTTCGGCTATTATTTCAGTGAAGATGGCGAAGTTGTCCACAAAATGCTTACCCTTGGACTCCGGCTTGAGGATATTATGCGGACGGAGACCATCATCGGCATTGCTGGAGGGCAAGGCAAGGGCAAAGCGATTCACGCGGTGCTGAAATTCGGACACGAGGACATTCTCGTTACGGATGAAGCCGCAGCATTGGAAGTCGAGAAGGAAATTGACGCCGGCATCTGAGTCCGCGGGCGTACAACAGATTTTTCATTTTTTGTTGTCTTGATTGGCTTAACGGCCAATCTTGAATATATAAATTTTACAAATATGGAGGGAACTACTCATGGTTAAAGTAGGTATTAACGGTTTTGGACGTATTGGACGTAACGTATTCCGCGCTGCGCTGAACAACAGCGAAGTTGAAATCGTGGCAATCAACGATTTGACGGACGTAAAAACGCTGGCACACCTTTTGAAATATGACACCACTCACGGCAGACTGAATGCAACTGTTGAAGCTAAAGAAGGCGCACTCGTTGTAAACGGCCGCGAAGTGAAAGTATTCGCTGAGCGTAACCCTGAAGCATTGCCTTGGGCTGAGTACGGCGTTGAAATCGTTGTAGAATCCACTGGTATTTTCACAGCGAAAGACAAAGCTTCCGCTCACTTGAAAGGCGGCGCTAAGAAAGTTATCATCTCCGCTCCAGCTACTGACGAAGATATCACCATCGTTATGGGCGTTAACGAAGACAAATACGATGCAGCTAACCATACTGTAATCTCCAACGCTTCTTGTACAACAAACTGCTTGGCTCCTTTTGCTAAAGTTCTTGACGAGAAGTTCGGTATCGTTAAAGGCATGATGACTACGGTTCACTCCTACACGAATGACCAGCAAGTGCTTGATCTTCCGCACAAAGACCTGCGTCGTGCTCGTGCAGCTGCCGAAAACATCATTCCATCCACAACAGGTGCTGCTAAAGCGGTTAGCCTCGTTCTGCCACAATTGAAAGGCAAATTGAACGGTATGGCAATGCGTGTACCTACGAAGAACGTTTCCGTAACGGACCTCGTAGTTGAGCTGTCCCAAAACGTAACCCTTGAAGATGTAAACGGAGCTCTGAAAGCAGCTGCTGAAGGCCCGCTGAAAGGCATCTTGAACTACTCCGAAGAGCCGCTTGTATCCAGCGACTACAATGGCGATCCAGCTTCTTCCACTATCGATTCGCTCTCCACTATGGTAGTTGGCGACAACATGGTGAAAGTTGTTTCTTGGTATGACAACGAGTGGGGCTACTCCAACCGTGTCGTTGACCTCGCTGCTTACATCGCAAGCAAAGGTCTGTAATTGATCTAGCCATTCAATCGAAGAGGAGTTCCGTTCACGGGTCTCCTCTTTGGTTCATGGTTTTTCCTTGTTTTCATGCCAGAGCACTGGGAAGAATAGATAAGAATCCGGGCGCTGGTTAGACGATAGAGAGAGATACGAGAGCAACTGCATGCTGTCGGTGAGGAGAATAGTTTTCTTAGGAGGAACGTGGAGATGAACAAGAAAAGTGTACGTGATGTAGAAGTAAGCGGCAAACGGGTGTTTGTCCGCGTCGATTTCAATGTACCGCTCGAAGATGGTAAAATTACAGACGACACTCGTATTCGCGAGACTTTGCCGACGATTAAGTATCTGGTGGAGCAAGGAGCGAAAGTCATCCTGGCCAGCCACATGGGTCGTCCCAAAGGAGAGGTCGTAGAATCTTTGCGCCTGACTCCGGCGAGTCAGCGTCTGTCGGAACTGCTCGGCAAACCGGTAGCCAAAGCGGATGAAGCGGTAGGAGAAGCCGTTAAAGCTCAAGTCGAGAAGCTGCAAAACGGCGATGTGCTCGTACTTGAAAATGTTCGTTTTTACCCTGGTGAAGAGAAGAATGATCCGGAACTTGCGAAGCAATTCGCTGAGCTGGCCGATCTGTTCGTGAACGACGCGTTTGGTGCTGCTCACCGCGCGCACGCTTCGACAGAGGGGATTGCTCATCATCTTCCGGCCGTATCGGGATTGTTGATGGAGAAAGAGCTGTCCGTTCTCGGCAAAGCCCTTTCGAATCCGGACCGTCCTTTTACCGCCATCATCGGTGGATCGAAGGTTAAGGACAAAATCGACGTGATCGACAACCTGCTTACGCTTGCTGACAATGTCATCATCGGCGGTGGACTTGCTTACACGTTCTTCAAAGCTCAAGGCCATGAAATCGGTCAATCTCTGCTTGATAAAGAGAAGCTTGATGTGGCACTCGGTTTCATCGAAAAAGCCAAAGAGCTGGGCAAAAACTTCTACCTGCCGGAAGATATCGTCGTTACGGACGAATTCAGCGCAGACGCCAATACCAAGGTCGTTGATATCGACGGCATCCCAGCCGATTGGGAAGGCGTTGACATCGGTCCTAAGACTCGTGCCAAGTATGCAGAAGTGATCAAGAACTCCAAACTTGTCGTGTGGAACGGTCCTATGGGTGTATTCGAAATCGCTCCGTTCAGCAACGGTACTCGTGAAGTGGCACAGGCCTGTGCGGAAACGGAAGCTTACACGATTATCGGCGGCGGCGACTCGGCTGCAGCAGCGGAGAAATTCGGCCTTGCCGACAAGATGGATCACATCTCGACAGGCGGCGGCGCATCTCTTGAGTTCATGGAAGGCAAAGCACTTCCTGGTGTTGTGGCACTGAACGATAAATAGAATGAGGAACTGCATTGGATAGCAAGTGGATGAAGTTTGGACCCTGGAGAATCTTCGGGGGAATAAAGGAGTGAATCGTGTGAGAACACCTATCATAGCTGGTAACTGGAAAATGTTCAAAACTGTTCCGGAAGCAACTTCATTTATTGAAGATGTGAAGGGCAAAGCGGAAGTAGAAGGCGTGGAAAGCGTGATCTGCGCGCCGTTTACCAATCTTCCTGCATTGGTTGAAGCGGCAAAGGGCACGAACATCAAAATCGGTGCACAAAATCTTCATTTCGAAGACAATGGCGCCTTTACGGGTGAAATCAGCGGCTTGATGCTGAAAGACCTGGGCGTGGACTACGTCATTATTGGACATTCCGAGCGCCGCCAGTATTTTGCTGAAACCGATGAGATCGTGAACAAGAAGGTACATGCGGCATTCCGTCATGGTCTTCTTCCGATCGTATGCGTTGGCGAGAAGCTGGAAGAACGCGAAGCCGGCCAAACCAAAGACGTGTGCAAAGTACAAACGGAAGCAGCGTTCGCAGGTGTTCCTGCTGATCAAGCGGTTCATGTCGTTATTGCTTACGAGCCAATCTGGGCAATCGGAACGGGCAAATCCTCCACGGCAGAGGATGCGAACGAAGTCATCGCCTATATTCGCGAACTCGTTAAAGGTCTGTACGGCGAAACCGTTGCAGACCAAGTCCGCATTCAATACGGCGGCAGCGTGAAGCCTGAAAATGTAGCGGAGTATATGGGACAAAGCGACATCGACGGCGCGCTCGTTGGTGGTGCAAGTCTACAACCTGCTTCCTACATCGCACTCGTTGAGGGGGCGAAGTAAATGTCTGCTCCAAAACCCGTAGCTCTGATCATCATGGACGGTTTCGGGCTTCGCAACACCGAGGTGGGCAATGCGGTCGCTCAAGCGAACAAGCCTAACTACGACCGGTATTTGAAGCAATATCCGAACACCACGTTGACCGCTTGCGGCGAAGCCGTAGGCTTGCCGGAAGGTCAAATGGGGAACTCCGAAGTGGGTCACTTGAACATCGGCGCAGGCCGGATCGTGTATCAGGATTTGACCCGCATCACGAAGTCGATTCGCGAAGGAGAATTCTTCGAGAACGAAACGCTGGTGGAAGCCGTTCGCGCTGCCAAGAACAACAACAAGAAGCTGCATCTGTACGGGCTGGTATCCGACGGTGGCGTTCACAGTCACATTGAGCACATGTTTGCGATGCTGGATCTTTGCAAGAAGGAAGATTTCCATGACGTATACATCCATGGTTTCATGGATGGACGCGACGTGGCACCGGACAGCGGCAAGCAGTTCGTTAAGGATCTGATTGCGAAGATTGAGGAAGTGGGCGTTGGCCAAATCGCTACGCTTTCCGGTCGTTACTACGCAATGGACCGCGACAAGCGTTGGGACCGCGTCGAGAAGGCTTACCGTGCGATGGTGTACGGCGAAGGCCCTAAATATACGGATCCGCTGAAAGCCATCACCGAATCCTACGAGAAATCGGTTTATGATGAATTCGTAGAGCCGACCGTCATGGTAAATGGCGCGGGAGAACCGGTAAGTCTGGTGGAGAGCGGAGATTCCGTCATCTTCCTGAACTACCGCCCTGACCGTGCGATCCAGCTGTCCCAAGTGTTCACGAACAAAGATTTCCGTGGTTTCGATCGCGGACCGAAGTTCCCGCAAAGCTTGCATTTTGTCTGCTTGACGCTGTTCAGCGAGACGGTGGAAGGCTTCGTCGCCTACAAGCCGAAGGATCTGGACAACACGCTGGGCGAAGTGTTGGTTCAGCACAACAAGAAGCAGCTTCGCATTGCGGAAACGGAGAAGTACCCGCACGTGACGTTCTTCTTCAGCGGCGGACGCGATGTTGAGCTTCCAGGCGAAACGCGCGTATTGATCAACTCGCCGAAAGTGGCGACGTACGATCTGAAGCCGGAGATGAGCGCCTATGAGGTGGCGGATGCTTGCGTGAGAGAAATCGAAGCGGATAAGCATGACGCGATCATCTTGAACTTCGCGAACCCGGACATGGTAGGTCACTCCGGTATGCTGGAGCCTACCGTTAAAGCGGTAGAAACCACCGACGAGTGCGTTGGCAAAGTGGTGAATGCCGTTCTTGCCAAAGGCGGCGTGGTTATCATTACGGCTGACCACGGAAATGCGGACATGGTATTCGATGAGAATGGCCGTCCATTCACCGCGCATACCACGAACCCGGTTCCGTTCATCGTAACGGATGAGAACGTAACGCTGCGTGAAGGCGGTATTCTGGCCGACATCGCGCCAACGATTCTTGATCTGATGGGGCTGCCGAAGCCTGACGAGATGACGGGAACCTCCATGATTGCAGCACGTAAATAAGTAGTTCATAATGGAACATAAACATAACATTTCAAAGGAGACTATACACATGACTATTATTTCTGATGTATATGCACGCGAAGTCCTTGACTCCCGCGGCAATCCAACCGTAGAGGTTGAAGTATACCTGGAATCCGGTGCAATCGGTCGCGCTATCGTTCCATCCGGTGCTTCCACTGGCGTTCACGAAGCGGTTGAGCTTCGCGACGACGACAAATCCCGTTACCTGGGCAAAGGCGTTCTGAAAGCCGTTGAGAACGTGAACGAAATCATCGCTCCTGAAGTGATCGGCATGGACGCTCTGGACCAGCTCGGCATCGACAAGCTGATGATCGCTTTGGACGGTACGCCAAACAAAGGCAAATTGGGTGCGAACGCCATCTTGGCCGTATCCATGGCTGTAGCTCGCGCTGCTGCTGATGCTTTGGATCTTCCGCTGTATGTATACCTTGGCGGATTCAACGCCAAACAACTTCCAGTACCTATGATGAACATCGTGAACGGTGGCGCTCACGCGGACAACAACGTTGACGTACAAGAATTCATGGTATTGCCTGTTGGCGCACCTAGCTTCAAAGAAGCTCTTCGCATGGGCGCTGAAATCTTCCACAACCTGAAATCCGTTCTGAAGGGCAAAGGCCTGAACACGGCGGTTGGTGACGAAGGCGGCTTCGCTCCTAACTTCACGTCCAACGAAGATGCACTGTCTTCCATCATCGAAGCGATCGAAAAAGCCGGCTACAAGCCAGGCGAAGATGTATTGCTGGGTATGGACGTTGCTTCCACCGAGTTCTTCAAAGATGGCAAGTATGTTCTGGAAGGCGAAGGCAAATCCTTCACGCCGGCAGAATTCGTTGACCTGCTCGCTTCTTGGGTAGACAAATACCCGATCGTAACCATCGAAGACGGATGCTCCGAGGACGATTGGGAAGGTTGGAAATTGCTCACCGAGAAATTGGGCAACAAAATTCAACTCGTGGGTGACGACCTGTTCGTTACGAACACGGAGCGTCTGGAAAAAGGCATCAACGAGGGTATCGGTAACTCCATCCTGATCAAAGTAAACCAAATCGGTACATTGACTGAAACTTTCGATGCGATCGAAATGGCAAAACGCGCAGGATACACGGCTGTCATCTCCCACCGTTCCGGTGAGTCCGAGGACAGCACGATTGCTGATATCGCAGTGGCTACTAACGCAGGCCAAATCAAAACGGGTGCTCCTTCCCGTACCGACCGTGTGGCGAAATACAACCAATTGCTTCGCATCGAAGACCAATTGGGCGAGCTTGCTCAATACAACGGCTTGAAGTCGTTCTACAACCTGAAGCAAAAATAATTGAAATAAGAGAAAGCCCGGCTCCTGCTTTTGAGGGAGCTGGGCTTTTTTTGCATTTATTTGAGGAGCCGGGGCGTTAGGGCTGCACACTTGATAGGGAGCTGTGGGGCGGTGCGTATATCGGCTCCGGTTGCTGTTAAAATCGGGAAGCTGAAATGAAATAAGCTGTGCGACGACCGAAATACTCTATTAGATCTACAAGCCTATCTTTTTATAGTTCAAGTTTCCTATATTTGCCGTTATAATGATGAAGACGGAAGTTATAGGAAAAATACTAGAAGTAAGGTGGCTTGAATCTATGAAACGATCACTCCAACGATCGAGAAAATGGCTGATTCTGCCTGCGGCTATGCTGATCGCAGCAGTCTTATCGGCCCCCGATGCCCATGCAGCTGACGTTCAGCAGCTGACGGGAGATCGAACGAAGCAGGATATCCTGAATAAATGGCAGCAGTACAAACCCATGGATACCGGCACATCCTACATGGGGCCTGAACGAATTTACATGGAATCGCCAAGCGTCGCCGTACCCTATAAGGCAGGGACGATAAAACCGGAATATATCGAGGACGGCATTCGCGCCGTCAACTTTGTAAGGTACCTATCCGGCCTGCCCGATGACGTGACGGCCAACCCTTCGCTTGCAGGGCAGCAGCAGGCGGCAGCGCTTGTAAACGCTCTGCATCAAAAGCTGAGCCATTATCCAACCATGCCGGCCGGCATGGACGATTCGCTGTACGCTTCAGCGAAGGAAGGAGCGAGGACAAGCAACCTTTACGGGGGCAGCCCGACCTTTTATGACAATGTCCTTGGTTATATGGCGGATAGCGGGGCTACGAATATCGATCGCGTCGGACACCGCCGGTGGATCATCAATCCGGAGATGAAACAGACCATGTTCGGTATGGTACATACCGCCAACAACGTTGCCTATGCGTCGATGTACTCGATGGACAAGGGCCGCCCGGCTTCCGAAGTTCAGTATGATTACATCGCCTGGCCGTCTGCAGGATATTTTCCGGAAGAGGTTTTTAAGACAAACGATCCATGGTCGGTGTCGCTGAACCCGCAAAAGTATGACCGGACAAGAACGGATCAGATTCAAGTGAAATTGACCCGTGTCAGGGACGGGAAAGAGTGGAGCTTTGACAAAAGCGACAACGATAAATCGGGCAAATATTTCAATGTGCAGACCAGCTATTACGGCGTGCCTTTTGCCGTCATTTTTAGGCCTGACGGCATAGGCGATTTTGCGCCGGATGATGCCTTCACCGTTCAGATCACGGGTCTATATAGCGCTTCCGGAAGCGCGGCACAGGTTGAGTTCACCACGACGTTTTTCAAAATGATGCCTGGTTTGTTGGCCCGCTACGATATTCAGCTTCAAAAGGGGGAAACCCTTCAAATGGGCCTCACCGACGGACTGCAGACCAGCGGCAATACGTTCAAAAGCGGAGATAACCGGATCGTGGAGATTGATGCAAACGGCAAGGTCAAAGCCGTAGGCAAGGGATCGACATGGATCTCTGTCAATGATTATCTGGAGTCAAGAAGCCGGGTCCACGTTAACGTGAATGACGGTCCGGCTGATGGCAAAGTGAGTAACTGGGCTCAAGCGGATTACATGAAGGCAAAAGCGAATGGCATTATCGGCTGGCCGTTTGACCGATCCTACCAGCAGCCGATTACCAGAGTGGAGTTTACGGAGATGGCGGTACATATGATCGAGACCATGCTGGGACAGGATCTTTATATGGACGTCACCGGCGTTAAGACCCCGTTTAAGGACGTCGATGATTGGACCGTGACGTGGGCAAACCAAAACGGTATCATCAACGGCACATCGCCGCAATCCTTCTCGCCGCGAGCGACCATCACCAGAGAACAGGCTGCCGCGCTGATCCTTCAGGTGTATGCCAAGACGAATGAATTGAAAGGCAGAGCGGCATCAACCGGATCCGTTTCGGCTTCTCGGTTCGCGGACGACAGCAGCATCTCGCCATGGGCGAAGGAACAAGTATACCAAGCGATAAACCTCTCTTTAATGAACGGCATGGCCAAGAATCAGTTTAACCCGAAAGGGGAGCTCACCTTTGAGCAGACGTATGTGCTGCTGTTAAATTGCTTTGAAATGCTGATGGAAAAGTAAGTCCTTAAATCCGATATCAAATGCAACACGCATGATCGGGAGTGGCTGACCTCGACGTTAGCGGGCGCGATCGTTAACGCGCTTGAGCACGAAATGCGTTGATGCAATCGATGAGGACCAAGCTCTCTCGGAGAGTTTGGTCTTTTTTGTCTGATAAAAATAGAACAAATCTACACATCCACTGCGCCTGCCCCCGGCATCGACCGCACATATCCATGCAATTTCAGGCATTGTCATTCTCAAGCGAACCGGTGCTGATATAATTGAAGAACAAGCGAGCGAAAAGGAGAGTGCGGGAGGGTGCTGAACCGAATACGATCCCTGTTTCCACACAAGCTGAAATACCGTCTGTTTGCCGCGTTCGTTCTGGTCATACTGCTTCCTTTCGGCATTTTGAATTTGTACAACTACCAGCGGATCGAGACCTTGGTCCAGGAGAAAATCAGCCAGCAGAGCCACAGCCAGCTGGAGCAGATGTATCGAACGCTGGAGGATCAGTTGAGCGTAGCCTTCAAAACGCTGATATTTCTGGAGCAAGATTCGACGGTGGCCTCCGTGCTGACCCATCCCGGGCAGCGGCAGGGACTCGAGAACAAAAACCTGATGGAGGAAAAGTTCAAAAATTTGAACAACAGCTTTTTCCTATATAATCCGTCAGTCTACTTCACGATTCTCGACTTTCATGGCAACGCTTACACTTCTTATTCTCCCAGGGAGGCCCTCGATTACAGGAAACTGCGGGACAACCCTGGCTTTGATAGGGAACAGATGGATGGCGTGTCGTATCATTGGGTTTCCAGCGATGCGAACTACGTGCTGCGGGATATCTCGACGAGTCCTTACCTGCTGTCGCTGTACGCTTACATGGAAACTCCCCGCAACAAGCCGTACGGCATGGCCCGGATCAGCATCGACTACTCCTTCTGGTTTCAATCGGTATTGAAGCAGTCGACGCTGCGGCAGGAGTATTTCTTGATTACGAGCGCTGGCGAGAACGTATCCCAATCGATCTTGAACAGCAGTCTGACCGGCGAGGTGAAAGCCAGGATTGCGGCCGAGCCCAGGCAGAAGTATTTTATCGATAAAACCTCCAACACCCTGGTGAATTACATTTACGTGGAATCGCTGGATTGGTATATCGTGAACCGGATTCCGCTGACGGTGCTCTTTAACGAGATCGAGGAGCTGAAGCGCCAATATTTCATGACCTTTTTCCTGCTGACCGGCGCTTTCCTCATCATGACCTTCATTATTGCCGCCACGATTACCCGGCCGTTATCCCATTTGCAGAATAAGATGAAGGCGGTTGTCCGCAACAATCTGAAGATCCGTCTGCCGGAGCACAAGTTCCGGGGCGAGATTCTGGAGCTGACGCAGACGTTCAATTCCATGCTCAACGACATGGATATGCTGATTCAGCGATTGAAGGCCGAGGAAAGGCAGAAGGAAGCGGTGCATTTTCATATGCTTCTGGCTCAGATGAACCCGCATTTTCTGCTCAATACGCTAAATACGGTCAAGTGGAGTGCCATTCGCCACGGGAATGAGGATATCACGAATATCACCCTGTCACTCGGCAAGCTGCTGGAGGCGAGCCTGAATACGGAGAAGGATCTGGTGCACCTGAAGGATGAAATCGAGCTGGTGCAGGCTTACGTCCATATTCAGCAGGTGCGTTATAATCACCGTTTTGACGTGACCTTTGCGTATGATGAGGACATCCTCTATGCGCTTGTGCCCAAGCTCTGCCTGCAGCCGCTCGTGGAGAATGCCATCCTACACGGAATCGGGCCGCTGCCGGAGCAGGAGGGTCTCATTGAAATTACGGTTACCCGGGAGGGACCGAATCGATTGGCGGTGGAGATCAAGGACAACGGCGTCGGCATGGAGCAGTCCCGGCAGGCGGGCGGAATGCGTAAACGTCCGGGCATCGGTCTCAACAATGTGCAAGAGCTGCTGCGGCTGCTATTTAAGGAAGAGGGCAGCATGGAGATTATTTCTTCGGAGCGGGGAACGCGAATTCGATTTTCTATCCCGCTGTTAATCTCAACGCCTTATCAGAACGATCACTTGATTTCATCATAACGGGCAGATTATTCGCCTCTGGCCTATGTAGGCTTGGAACCGGATTGAAAGCTGCGAGGAGGAGAGACCTATGTGGAAGGTGCTGCTGGTGGAGGATGAGGTGTTTGTGCGAGAGTCCGTGCGGGAGATCATCGCGTGGGAGGAGCTTGGATTCAAGGTGGTGGGAGAGGCAGGCAACGGCGCCGAAGCGCTGGAGATGATCCGGAGCAATCCGCCCGATCTCGTGCTGACCGATATCGTGATGCCGGAGATGGACGGCGTGGAGCTCCTCCGCAGAACCCGGGAAGAAGGGTATGCCTCAAAGTTCGTGATGCTGACCTGCATGAGTGAATTCGAGTATGTCCGGCAAGCGATGGAATACGGGGCATCCAACTATATCCTGAAGCTGTCGATGAGCGTGAATACGCTGAGGGAGACGCTGCACAAAATGAATGCCGAGCTGACCAAGAGTAACCCGAGCCCGAACCCAAGCCAACCTGTTTCGATTCCGGTCGCGTCCACGGAGACGGTGCCGCCACAACCGGCGCATCATGCCTCCCCCGAGGAAATCACGTCGCACCCGGAAGTACAGAAAATATTGCAGTACATCCATAAGCACTACGAGCAGGACATTACGGTAAAATCGATGTCGGGCTACGTGATGATGGGCGAGAATTACGTCAGCGCGCTCTTCAAAAAAAGACCGGACGCACCTTGATTCATTATTTGCACCAGGTCCGGGTGGATAAAGCCATCGCGTATTTGCTTCAAACCGACCTCCCTGTTCACGAGATCGGCCTTCGGGTGGGGTTCGTGAACGACAATTATTTTATAAAGATATTCAAGCGGTTGACCGGCTTCACGCCGAGCAAATACAGACAACACAACAAAGACGCTAAATAGAACGATTCCATGCAGGGCATAGGATTCGCCGAAACAGGAATTCCATCGTTTTGTTCCATTATCTGAATGGATATGTAGCTTAAAAGCGGCTCCCGTTCCCTGCTACGATGAGAGGGCATCACACCAATATGATTCTCGGGGAGGTCTCTAATGTGAGAAATAAAAAAGGATGGGCGATGCTTCTCATCGGCGTATTGCTAATGGGTCTTCTTGCAGGCTGCGGCGGCAAAACAGCGTCATCCGCGAATGAGGGACAAGGAACGGACAATTCGAAAGCGCCTTCATCAGGCGATCCGGTCAAACTAACCATGTGGGGCGGCGTACCGCCGGAGGCCGGACCGCAAGAGGTCATCGACGCGTGGAATGCCGAGCATCCCGATATTCAAGTCGAGTATGTCCGCTACGTCAATGACGATGACGGGAACCTGAAGCTCGATACAGCCATGATTACAGGGCAGGATGTCGACCTGTTCGTGAATTACACGCTTTCTCAAACGTCCAAACGGGTGGAGTCCAATTTGGCCTTGGATCTGAGCCAATTCGACGATTACAATATCGACGAGAAAATGGGGCCCGACGCCGAAGGCTGGAAAATCAACGGGAAGTATTACGGGATGCCGACCACGAAAAGCGCCTTCTTCGTCGCGCTGAACAAGGATGCCCTTGATGCGGCCGGCCTGCCCGTTCCGAAGGACTGGACGTGGGATGAACTGCGCGAATATGCCAAGAAGCTCAAAGTCGGCAATAACTACGGATTTATTCAAAATATGGAGCCGTTCGTCGATCCGATTGATTCGGTGTTATCGCAAGAGGGGTACACCAAGGCGGACGGAACTTCGAATCTGGACCACCCGCTGGTCAAAAAATGGCTGGAAACCCTGAACGTCATGATGAAGGAGGACAAGACCACGCCGCCGCTCGGAGAGCAGCTGACTTCCAAAATGCCGGTGGAGCAAGTGTTCCTGAGCGGGGAAGTGCCTATGCTGAATATCGGGGCTTGGCTGCTGCGAAGCTCGAATAACTTTACGGATTTTCCGCGCGACTTCACCATCGCGTTCGCCCAAGTGCCGAGATTAACGGACAGTGCGGACAGCTACGTGACAAGGGGCGGACTCGGTGATTACATCTCCATTAATGCCAAATCCAAAAAACAAGCGGAAGCTTGGGAATTCCTGAAGTGGTATGCGGACGGAGGCATGGCTCCTATGGCTGCGGGCGGAAGATTGCCGGCTTCGAAGGACGCCGATCAGGATGAGGCGTTAAACAACCTGCTCGGTGATAAGAAAGACACGTATGACCTGGATTCCTTGATGCACGTCTTGTTCGAAGACAAAACGCCTACGTACGTTAGGAGCTTGCCGCAAGAGGTGATGGATATGCGGGCTCAGGAGTATGAGAAGTATTTCCTTAACGCCCAATCGCTCGATCAAACGCTGGAGGCCATGGTGAACCGGCACAATACGTTTTTAAAAGAAGGCAAATAAGGAGCTGTCGGCTCCAATAGAAGGGGACTATCGCTTCGGGCGGAGGTCCCCTTTTTGTTCGGCTTCGACACTGCCTATCTCGGCATGATCCGGGCTGGGGAGTTGATTGCCGCTTTTTTCTCGTCAGCCATAGAACAAATCTACGGAGACGTTGAAATTCACACCCCTGCAATTGCATACTTCTGTAGCATAAATTCAAAGGTTTTGTTCCTTATCCCCGCTTGGTCCCGACTGCTATGCTTGAGATGAAAAAGACCAAGAGGAGTGGGGCTATGTGAAAACATCCTGGATGAAACGGCAACAGTATCTCGGCTATCTGTTTATAGGGCCAAACATGGTCGGCGTGATGCTGTTTTTTATTGTGCCAGCCTTGTATTCGTTCTATCTCATGTTTACGGACTACAAATTTATGAGCTCGGACACGAAGTTCGTGGGCCTGGCCAACATTCAAAAAATGCTGGGCGACGAGGTCTTCTACATTTCGATCAAAAATACGCTGTTCTTTCTGTTATCCGTTCCTATATCGATCGGACTGGCTTTCATCGTCGCCGTGGTTCTGAACCGCTCGGTGTATTTAAAAAAGCTGCTCCGCGCCTTATATTTCATGCCTTACATCACCAGCGGCGTCGCCGTGGCTTTCGTATGGATGCTGCTGTTCCATCCGAATAACGGCCCGATCAACGGAATCCTCAAGTCGTTCGGGATAACCAATCCCCCGGGATGGCTGTCCACCATGGATTCGTCCATGTATGCCATCGACATCATCTGGATCTGGTTCATGCTCGGTTATAACATGATCATCTACCTGGCCGCGCTGCAGGAGGTCTCAACGGAGCTGCTGGAGGCTGCCAAAATCGACGGGGCCCGCGCCTGGCAAACGGTTCGCAGCATCCTGTGGCCGCTCGTCAGCCCCACGACCTTCCTGCTGCTTATTACCGGTCTCATTATGACCATCAAGCAGTTCGGGATCATTCAAGCCATTACGCAAGGGGGCCCGGGCAACAGCACCACCGTGTTATCCCTGTTCATATACCAGAATGCCTTCCGCTACTACGAAATGGGTTATGCATCCGCGATCTCCTGGGCGCTGTTCTTGATCATCATGATCTTCACCGTCATTCAATGGATCGGCCAGAAGCGCTGGGTTCACTATTAAGGAGGAAGGACAATGACCAAAGCCTTATACACCAAAATAATCGTCACGTTCATTATGCTGTTCTTCAGCGTGGTTATGATCGTTCCTTTCCTCTGGATGATCAGCACCTCGTTCAAGATGCCGGCGGAAGTATTCCAGTACCCGATTAAGTGGATTCCCGCCCAATTCATGTGGGATCATCATGTGAAAGTGTGGACCGGAGCGAACAGCTTTGGCCACTACTACCTCAACTCGCTTAAAGTCGCCTTGATCAGCACCGTCGGCGCGGTATTGCTGTCCGCTTTAGCCGCTTACGGTTTTGCCCGGATCGAGTTCAAGGGACGGAATGCCATGTTCATGATCTATTTGTCGATGATGATGGTCCCTCCTCAGGTCCTGTTTGTGCCGAAGTTCATCATGTTCGACTGGGTCGGCATTTACAACACGCATTGGGCTCTGATATTGCCGGGCGTATTCACGATATTCGGGGTGTTCATGATGCGGCAGTTCTTCCTCTCCGTACCGCATGAAATTTCGGAAGCTGCCTTTATCGACGGAGCAGGACATTTCCGCATTTTTTCCCGGATCATTCTGCCGATGGCGAAACCCTCGCTGGCCACGCTGGCCATTATCGATTTCTCCTGGCACTGGAACGATTACGAGAACGCCTTGGTATTCTTGATCGATCAGGATCTGTATACCGTTCCGCTGGGGCTGCAAAATTTCATCCTCGAAAATACGGTGGATTATAACGGCATGATGGCGGCGGCGACCGCAGGTATCATTCCGATGATTCTCGTGTTCCTGATCGGTCAGAAATATATCATTCAGGGCGTGGCGAGCTCGGCTGTAAAAGGATAGCCCATAATCCATGTCCACAGATGAGCTGGACGAAAATGAAAGGAGAAAGAGCATGAGAAACGAAACGGAAGTAAGCGACATAACGGTGATTGGCGGCGGTTTGGCAGGGGTCTGCGCGGCGGTGGCGGCCGCGAGGCTCGGACAAAAGGTAGCGCTCGTGCAGAACCGCCCGGTTCTGGGCGGCAACTCCAGCAGCGAGGTGCGCGTATGGGTATGCGGCGCGACGGCCCACGGGATCAACCGCTATGCCCGGGAAACCGGCATTATGGGCGAGATGTTCGTGGAGAACCAGTACCGGAATCCGGACGGCAACCCGTATCTATGGGATTTGATCGTGCTGGAGACCGTGCGGGCCGAGCCGAACATCACCCTGTTCTTGAATACGGACGTGCATGAGGTAGAAGCGGACGGAGATTCTGACGCGCGGCAGATCCGTTCGGTTACCGGTTGGATGATGGGCTCGGAGCGGCGCATCCGGTTTGAGAGTCCCGTGTTCCTGGATTGCACGGGGGACGGGCTGGTCGGATTCCTGGCGGGAGCGAAATACCGGCTCGGACGGGAAGCGCGCGATGAATACGGGGAAGAGTGGGCGCCGGAGACGGCGGACGATGTGACACTCGGCAGCACGCTGCTGTTCTACACGAAGGATGCCGGACATCCGGTAAATTTCGTGCCGCCCGTCTTTGCCAAGGATATTACGCAGACGCCGATCCCGATCAAACGGGTCATCCGCAGCGGCGACTCGGGCTGCCATTACTGGTGGATCGAATGGGGCGGCGAGCTCGACACCGTGCATGACAATGAGCGCATCCGCGATGAGCTGTGGTCAGTCATATATGGCATATGGGACTATATCAAAAATTCCGGCAAATTCGATGCCGCCAATATGACGCTAGAGTGGGTCGGTGCCCAGCCGGGCAAGCGGGAATACCGCCGGTTTGTCGGCGACTATGTGCTCACGCAAAACGATATTATGGCCCAAGAGCCGTTCGAGGACCGGGTGGCCTTCGGCGGCTGGTCGATCGATCTGCATCCGCCGCAGGGCATGTACGCCGAAGAGAGCGGCTCGAAGCATATGCATGCGGACGGGAATTACCATATACCGTTCCGCAGCCTGTACTCGGCGAACGTGGCCAACCTGTTGTTCGCCGGGCGCAACATCAGCGCCACCCACGGGGCCTTCGGCACCACGCGGGTGATGGCGACCTGCGCCGTCCTGGGCGAAGCGGCCGGCACGGCTGCAGCGCTGTGCGTCCAGCACGGCCTCTCCCCGGGCGAGCTGTCCCGCAGCCGGAGCGGGGAGCTTGGGCAGACGCTGCTGAAGCAGGATGCCTCCGTGCTCGGGGTTGCAAACCGCGATCCGCTGGATCTGGCCCGAAGCGCCAAGGTCAGCGCATCGTCCCACCTGTCCAGGATCGCGATCGAGGAGGCGGAGGCGCCTTACCCGCTGGAGCGGGACATCGCCGTGCTGATGCCGGCCGATCCGGGGCTGGCGGGCGAGGTGGCATGGCTGGTGGATGCGGAGCAGGAGACCGACATGATGGTGGAGGTTTGGAGCACGGGACGTCCGGAGAATTACGTGCCGGCCGCGTTAGAATTTCGCACCTCCGTCCGGATCATGCCGGGGCAGGGACAGTGGGTCCCCGTCCAGCTGGATTGGCAGCCGGCGGAGCCGCAGAACGCCTTTATCATCGTGCGCAAAAATCCGGATCTGACGCTGTATTTGTCGTCTAAGCCGATGAGCGGGCTGCTTGCCTTCGAACGGGGGGCGCCAGCCCGCGTCTCCAAGGAGTTGGAAGACCATGATGACAGCCAGCCGGTGGTGGAGTGGAGCATGAAGGGGCTGGTCCGCAAGCTGTTCTGCCTGCGGTCGGCGATCGGTTCAAGGGCGTATCAACCGGAGCATGTCATTGATGGATACAAGCGTCCTTACGGCGGTCCGCATATGTGGGTATCGGAGCGAATCGCAGACGGGGAGACGCCTTGGTTGAAGCTGGAGTGGAAGGAAGTGCAGTCGGTCCGCGAGATTCACCTGATCTTCAACGATGATGTCAACGAGGATCTGATCAATCTGCATCATCATCGTACGCCGTTCGACATCATCCCTGAGCTGGTCCGTGCCTACAGACTAGAAGCGCTGGATTCGGAAGGGAAGTGGATCACCCTTGCCTCGGAGGCGTTGAACCGCCGCCGGAGAACTGTCCACCGTTTGGAGGAGCCCGTTCCATGCGCGGCGCTTCGATTGGTGGTGGAGCGCACGAACGGCTCTGATTATGCCGAGGTTATTGAAGTGAGGGCTTACGGTTAGTTTTTCAAAGCTAACAGCTCTTGTGTGTATTCAACAGGTGCTTAGCCTGCCTGGATAGGATTTGATGAGCAGACAAGCTTATATCTGCTAAACCGTAGTCAATACAAACGAAGCAAAGGCAGCCGTTCATCCGGCTGCCTTGTTCAGTTGGGAATGTCGGCGGAAGATCGTCAGTTCTGCTGCAGCATCTCCAAAAATGCTCCTGCCGCCAGCGATGGCGACTGGTGCTTCCGAACGGAGACGCCGATATATCGATCCGGTAACCGAGTATCTGTTCGAAGCTCCAGCAAGGAACCCTCCGCGATGCGGGGCGAGACAAAGGCCCGCGGCAAGAAGGCTGTTCCATAACCGCGCTCGGCAAATTCCGCTAACATGTCCAGGCTGTTCAACTCGAAGTCGGCCTCCACTTCCACCCCTTGCGATCGGAACCACCCTTCGATGAAGGATCGGGTCGAGCTGCCAGGGGATAACAACAAGAGGGGAAGCTCCGTCAATTCTTCCGTCCGTAGAGGCCTGCGAGCCCAATCTGCGAAGGCCGTTCCAACCACGGCGCAATAAGGCGAAGTACGGGAGTCGATGATATGGATTTCCTCGTCCGATACGGGAAGGTGAACAAAGCCGAGATCCAACGAGCCTTTCTTTAAGCGCTCCACGATGCTGCTGGTTCGCTCCTGTGACAGCTGGATGCGGATGTCGGGATAGCGGGCATGGAATCGGTCGAGCAAGGAGAGGAGAAAGTCCTTAACGATAGCCCCGTTCGCGCCGATCCTCAGCCTGCCTTCGCCGAACTGCTTCAGCTTCTTCAAGCGGCGCTCGCCTGAATCGAGTTCGTCAAAGGCTTGCCGGACATGCTGATACAGGGCTTGGCCTTCTTGCGTCAGGCGGACGCCCTTGGATAATCGGTCGAACAGGCCCACGCCGAGCGCTTCTTCCAGCTGTTTGATGGCATAACTCACAGAAGGCTGCGTCATATGGAGGTTTTGAGCGGCTTTCGTCAAATTGGACGTCTCGGCGGCATGAAGAAACACCCGATACCATTCGGTGTTGGTGATCATTTGTCATCAATCCTCTCTATGGCATCTCTACGATATTACGATTTCATTTATTTCAACTATACCCTTAAACTAAATGAAAAGGAATCGAAAGTATTCGGGAGGTAGGGACATGGCAGGAAGCACGTTTGGAGAACGATTGAAAATGACTACGTTCGGGGAATCGCACGGAGAAGCAGTCGGCGTCATTTTGGAGGGCGTCACGCCTGGCGTTGAGCTGGATGAGGCCTACATCCAGATTCAGATGGATCGCAGAAGGCCGGGGCAATCCTCCGTTACGACTCCCCGCAAGGAATACGATAAGATCCGCATTGTATCCGGGCTATTCGAGGGGAAAACCACGGGCACGCCACTGTGCATCATGCTGAACAACACCGACATGCGCCCGTCGGCATACGACACCATCAAATCGGCCTATCGGCCCGGGCACGCGGATTTCACTTATGAGAAAAAATACGGGATACGCGACTATCGAGGAAGCGGAAGAGCTTCGGGAAGGGAGACGGCTGCGCGAGTGGCTGCCGGTGCCGTGGCGCGCAAGCTTCTGGAACGTCGGGGGGTCTCGATCCTGGCCTATACGACTGAGATCGGTGGCATCCGATGCGAGCAATTCGACGTCGATGCCATCGAACGCAATGCTGTACGGGCATGTGATCCTGAAGCGGCCGTTCGCATGATCGAGAGGATAGAACGACTGGCCGAAGAGGGCGACAGCTGCGGGGGGATCGTCGAATGTCGAATTAGCGGTATTGCCCCAGGACTGGGGGAGCCCGTATTCGACAAGCTTGACGCTGAGCTGGCGAAGGCGATGTTGTCCGTGGGAGCGATTAAGGGCATCGAATTCGGGACGGGCTTCCAAGCCGCCTCCATGCGGGGAAGCGAACATAACGACCAGATGGACGCGGAGGGATTTCGGACGAACCATGCCGGCGGGATCATCGGCGGGATCAGCACCGGGGCGGACATCGTGTTCCGAGTCGTCGTCAAGCCGACTTCCTCCATTTCGATCCCCCAACGGACAGTCGATGTGGAGGGTAATGAACGGGAGATAACGACGATCGGCAGGCACGATCCCTGCATCTGTCCCCGTGTCGTACCCGTGATCGAAGCGATGGCTTGCATGGTCATCGAGGATCATTACAAACGTCAAGCCGCTTTGCATGACGAATAGCCATGAACAGCATACGGCAAAAAAACCGGAAGCAGTCTGCTTCCGGTTTTGTATTTGAAGATCTAATGCGGCGCTCAGGTCCCAAGGGGGCTGGGGAGCTGAAATCGCATTAAACCAGGGTTTGCAAGGATTCCGGCGTGAAAGGGGCAAGCTCGTCGAAACGCCCGTCTCGAACCTTGGCAGCCCATTGCGGATCCGCCAGCAGAGCACGGCCGACGGCAACCAGGTCAAATTCATTTTCCTCAAGACGATTCAGCAGCTCTTCGAGGTCTCTTTGGCCGGCACCCTTACCTTGGGTGAAGAGGCTGGTGAATACTTCATCGAGACCGACGGAACCGACGGTGATGACCGTTTTTCCAGTCAGCTTCTTGGCCCATCCGGCAAAGTTCAGGTCAGAGCCTTCAAATTCAGGCTCCCAGAAGCGGCGGGTCGAGCAGTGGAATATGTCGACGCCAGCGTCTGACAGCGCGGTTAACAACTGCCCTAGCTTTTCAGGCGTATCTGCCAGCTTGGCTTCATATTGGGTCGTCTTCCATTGGGATAGACGGATGGCAACAGGGAAGTCAGGACCCACCGCTTGACGGACTGCCTTTACGACTTCGATCGCAAAGCGGGCACGCTTCAGCATGTCGCCTCCGTATTCATCGGTACGCCGGTTCGTTCTTTCCCAGAGGAATTGGTCGATCAGGTAACCGTGGGCACCATGGATTTCTACGCCGTCAAAGCCAAGGCGTTTGGCATTCGCGGCTGCATCGGCATAAGCTTGAATCACCTGCTCGATTTCATCCTTGGTCATGGGTTTCGTGACGACGTTGCCGTCCAGGTCAAGTCCGGATGGCCCGATCGGAAGTGCTTCCGGGTTAGGCTCGGCACCTAGCGGTCTTGTCATGCCGATGTGCCAAATTTGCGGCATGATCTTACCGCCGGCTTCATGGACCTGACGGACCACCTCGGCCCAGCCGTTCAATGCGGCCTCTCCATGGAAATTAGGTATATTAGGGTTATCGGTAGCCGCCGGGTGGTTAATCAGCGTTCCTTCGGTAATGATCAATCCGACGCCGTTCTCCGCACGCCGGCGGTAGTAAGCGGCCACATCCGGGCCCGGAACGCCATTCGGGGAGAAGCCTCGGGTCATGGGAGCCATCACCACGCGGGAAGGCAGGGTAAGGTTACCGATGGTATAGGGCTCGAATAGGGATGCGGTGGATCGGATACTTTGATTTTGGTTGCTCATGTATGGAATCCTCCAATATGTTTAATATGCTTTTCTGTATTTTCATAAAAATAGATATATATGATAAAAAGAAAGAGCTTTTAAGCTTAATCTTCAGGTTGATTTGCTTTTTAAGCCTAAAGCTCTTCCTTGAGTTGTTCGATAAAACGCTTAATGCCCTCCTCATTACGTCTGTAATATGTCCACTGGCCCGCTCGATGGGATTCCAGTAGACCAGCCTTTTGCAATTTTACGAGGTAGCCAGAAACGACCGACTGAGCGAGTCCTGTTTTTTCTGAAATGGAGCCCACGCAGATACCGCCATGAAAATCACATTTGGAAGGCATGTGCTCCTGCGGATCAAAATGTTCTTCCGGGTGCTTCAGCCACTCCAGGATTTTGAACCGGGACTCGTTTGATAGTGCTTTGATGGTTTGTAAGGTATCCATAAGCTCATTATATCTATTTTTATAGAAATGTAAATATGTTTTTTGTGAATGTTCTCCTTCGGTAAGGTTTGACGTATTGGAGCAAACATAAACGTGATGGATCCCTGAACCTTTTTGCGGCTTAGGGAATCCATCCTATGTAGGTACCTTATGTATTCACTCTTTTTTTTATTCTTTGAAGCCAGACCCTTCTCGGCCAAAGCGGCGCGCAATACTCCGATCGCCTTTGGACCAACTCCGTGAAGCGCAAGCAGCTCTTTCTCCGTCGCCCGGGTAAGATCGGCAAGCCGATGATAGCCGGCAACGATCAGGGCTCGCCGTGCCGGATTGCCGGCTTTAACGGGAAAGTCGCTCTCGGCCGCAGCTGCAGGGGGGTTGTCACGCATGGAAATCCCTCACTTTTTCGGTTATTTGTCAAAAGAGCCACGGACTTCCGTGGATGAGTCGATGGCTGAGATTAAGCGTGCATAAAACAATCAGTAAGATTATGTTACAGAATGACTTGGCTGTAAAGAGTTAATCCGATCTTCATGGCGAAAAGTAAACGATTCATGAAGGGTTCAGATTATCTTCATAAATCTATTGACATTATCAATGAGAATGATTATCATTGTGCTGAGTATTTAATGATAATTGTTCTCAATAATTATTATTAATAAACAATATCTACAATACATAGAGGGTATAGGGGGAGAAATTCAATGCGGAGTATGAAGGGTCTTGTATTTATTGTATTGATATTTGCTGTGGTTTTAGCCGGCTGCGGCGGGGGGCGGCATCCAATGAAGGAAGCGGCTCCACAGCAGCGCAGAATTCGGATCAAGGGGCCGCCCAAGGCGGGGATAAAACCGAGGCCGCGCCGGAAACCCGAACCATCAAGCACGCGATGGGCGAAACGAAAATTACGGGTGTTCCGAAGCGCGTGGTGGCGCTGGAATGGCTTTATGCAGAAGATGTTCTTGCGCTGGGTGTTCAGCCTGTCGGCATTGCAGACATCGAAGGGATGAAACAGTGGGTGAACATTCCGGTGGAGATCGGTTCGGACGTAACCGATGTCGGCACTCGTCAAGAGCCGAATCTGGAGCTTATCGCTTCGTTGAAGCCGGACCTGATCATCGGTTTGAAATCCAATCTTGAAGCCGGTTTTGAAACGTACAACAGCATTGCGCCAACATTGGTGTTTGATCCTTATCCGGCTGAGGGACAAGGGGATCAGTATGAAGAAATGATCAATACCTTTAATACGATTGCTGACGTGCTTGATAAAAAAGACGAAGCCGCAAAAGTGCTTGGCGATTTGGATCAAACCTATGCCGATGCCAAAGCCAAGCTTGAAGCTGCGGGCATGACGGAAAAACCGTTTGCGCTGGCGATGGGTTACAGCAACCAGAATGCGGCGGTATTCCGAATATCGACGGATAATTCCCTCGCCGTAAAAATTCTTGAGCACATCGGGCTGACCAACGCCCATAAGCCGGGTCAATTTGAGGTCTACGGATTCACCACTGCGGACGTCGAGGCGCTGCCGGCTCTTCAGGACGCGAATTTCCTGCACATTATCCAGGACAGTGATAACGTTATCGAGAATCAATTGAAGGACAATCCGGTTTGGAAAGGCCTGAACTTTGTTAAAGAAGACCGCGTGTATGCACTTGGCGGTGACATGTGGCCTTACGGCGGCCCGTTGTCTGCCCAGACCATGGCTCAAAAGACAGCTGACCTGCTCACGCAATGAGTTTCGGCGAGAAACCGGCTCAAGGCTCCACGCCGGTGAGCATCCATCCGGCCCCGCCTGTTGCCTCAGGTAGGGGCTGGAAGCCGTTATGGATGCTGGCTGGAGGCCTTGCGGCACTGCTATTTCTTATGTTTATCAGCTTAACGCAAGGGCTTGCGGATATATCGGTCAAAACGGTTGTGCAGGCGCTGGTGTCTCCGCAGGATATTGCAGATCACCACCTGATCCGCAGCGTGCGCCTTCCGCGAACGGTCATGGGCCTGCTGGCGGGTGCGGCCTTGGCGGTGTCCGGCGTGCTCATGCAAACCGTAACGCGCAATCCGCTTGCCTCGGAAACGACGCTTGGCGTGAATGCGGGCGCTTATTTGGCTGTCGTGGCCGGGATGATCTTCTGGCCGGGATTGCTGCACCAATATGCCCTTCCACTGGCAGTGGCAGGCGGAACGCTGGCGGCTGTAGCCGTCTATGCGCTGGCTGGCAGGACGCACGGCTCTCCCTTGCGGATTGCATTGTCCGGCATGATCGTAACCCTGGTCCTATCGTCCGTCACGAGCGCGCTGCTGCTGTTGAATCAGCAGACAACACAGGGCATTTTACTATGGGGTTCTGGCTCGCTGATCCAGAACGATTGGGATGGCGTAGCTTTTTCATGGCCGTGGATCATCGGCGGGTTAGTCGTGTTATGCATGGCGGTACGCCAATGGGACATCCTCACGCTCAATGAGGAATCGGCGCGCTCCCTCGGCCAAAAGGTCGGTACCACCCGCTTGCTTGCCATGGGGGCAGCTATCGTGCTGGCCTGCGTGACCGTGAGCGTAGTCGGTCCGATCGGCTTTATCGGGTTGATTGCTCCCCATTTGGTCCGCTTGTCCGGCGTAGTCCGGCATGCAGGGTTAATTCCGCTGGCCGCGTTATGGGGCTCTGCTCTGCTTGTCGGGGCCGACACGGTGGCCAGGATGTTCGTGAACGCCTACGGGGAACTCCCGGTCGGAGCCATTACGGCCATGATCGGTGCCCCTTGCCTGATCTGGCTTGCGCTTCGGGTATCCCGCTCGTTGATCGGGGGACGCGGAGCCTCGGGGGGATCGATGATGGCGGGCACAAGCCTGCGCCGGATTCCGTATCCGGTCCTGGTTGCACTGTTCAGCGTGCTGCTGGTGCTCGTCTGGGTGTTCAGTCTGGTGAGCGGCAGCTTGCGCATCCCCTTTACGGAAGTGATGGCCGTGCTTACCGGAGGCGGCGAGGAGATGTATCGCCAAATTCTGCTGGACTTCCGCCTGCCAAGGCTGCTCACGGCCGGCTTGTCCGGCATAGCGCTGGCCGTCAGCGGCAGCCTGCTGCAGAATGCGGTACGCAACCCGCTGGGAGATCCTCAGGTGATCGGGGTAACCAGCGGGGCCGGAGCCGGGGCGCTGCTCCTGATGGTAGGCTTCCCGCAATTGTCGGCCGGCTGGGTACCGGTCGGCGCGGTGATCGGGGGAATGGCTGCTGCGGCTTTGGTATACGCAGTGTCCTGGAAGAGAGGGCTTCACCCGACAATTCTTACGCTGGTCGGCATTGCCGTCGCCGCGCTGGGTTCGGCCATCATCAATTTGATGATTGTCTATGCGAAGGTCGACGTTGCGCCCGCTTTATCCTGGATGGCGGGGAGTACCTATAACCGGGGCTGGACGGAGGTGCAGCGGATTGTTCCGGCGATCCTCATCCTGCTGCCTTTGGCGGCATGGCTCGGACGGAAGGTGGATCTGCTGACGTTTAACGAAGAAAGCTCCACCGGACTTGGACTGAATGTGCGGAATACCCGGATGTATGTCGCCATCATTGCGGTACTGCTGGCTTCCATCGCTGCCGCGAACGTCGGCTCGGTCGGCTTTATCGGACTGCTTGCGCCGCATGCCGCCAGAATGCTGGTCGGTGCCCGTCACCGGCAATCGATGGTGATTGCGGCGCTGCTCGGCGGAATTCTGCTGGCCGGGGCAGACTGGATCGGCAGGGTGGTCATCATTCCGAAGGAGCTGCCTTCGGGTATCGTTACCGCGCTCCTGGGAGCACCGTATCTGTTATATTTAATGGGGAAATCCAATAAACTGAAGAAGAAATAAACCGTTAGGATTGTAATAGCGAAAGAGGCTATTCCATCGTCGCCAAGGGGTGACATGGAATAGCCTTTTTGCGTACCATCGCCCCTGGACTGCCGGGGGTGGCCAAGCTGACGATCGTTCCGTTCGTCGTGGCGTATAAGGATCAGGCTTCCGTGTACCGCACAAACGACAGGATGATATCCTGCGGATGATCACCGAAGCCCGAACCGTATAGATTCAGTCCGTTTGGATATTCCGCGTCTTTTTTCACCTCAAAGCGGACGCGGATCGGCCGGTTAAAAGCAAGGTCCAGCGAATCGATGGTCGTGGCACTGGATGCATGGCCGTCGACCTGGCTGCCTTGTTTCGTCACGCGCCATTCCGTCAGCATGCCGTACTCGCTGCCGCTCCTCCATTTATCCGGGGTGAGCTTCCCTTTGCGGTCGCCAAAATCACCGGGGCTTCTCCAAGTACCTACAGGTAGGTCGTTGATGCTGACGGTGATGTCGGACGGCCATTCCTGCTGGAAGGAAGGCGCCTCGGAGCTTAGTTCCGCGCGGATGCGCAGTTCATCGAGGGCCGCACCAGGGGGCATGGGGTTCGCAAAATAATATTCGATGTATCCCGCCCCCGAGAACCAGAGGAGCGCAGCCTCCGTTCGTTCCGGCATGTAAAAGGCGCGCGGATCGTCAGGCGATCCGATCAGCGAGCCGTCCCGAGCCGCCATGCCGCACGTAGGCTCGATGAAGCAGTGGGAAAACATGCCGATCGGCATGTGGATTTCTTCCGTGCGCTGCAGCCCTTCTCCCGGCTTCGAGGGCAGCTCGAGAAGAATGGAGCGGCAGGTGACGGCGCAGATTTTTTCCCGATTCGCACCTTGCGAAGAGACGATCAGCTCGGCTTGCTCCAGCATTTGGACATTAATGGACACCGTAGGCTGGGCAATCCCCAGCGCCTCCGCCAACTGACCGACGCTCATCGGTTTATCGCCGAGCGCTTCAAGGATGCGGACCCGGACATCGCTGGATAAGGCTTTGGCGACTTCCACGATCCGCGATGCCGGATAACGGTTGGTTTCCAGCTTCGATTCGTTCATAATTCCCTTCCTTTTCTGAAGCGTTATAGTGACTCCAAGTGTACAATAAATTTGTTATATTGTAAAAATATAATGTACATTGCAATAATTATATATAGGTGCTAGAATAGGGGCAAATTCAGAACAAGGAAAGGTTGTGTTCGCTTCATGAAGATTTCTGTGGCAGCGCCCATCGGTACGGACATTCCACGTCCCGAGTATCCGAGACCGGATTTTGAACGAAAAGACTGGCTGAATTTGAACGGGCGGTGGTCGTTCACGCTCGAGACCGGCGGCGCTTTGGAGCAAGGCGGCGCGGGCTCGAAACGGTTGCAAGGGGGAGACGCCGGTCTTTTTGATTCGGAGATCACGGTGCCGTTCTCGTGGGTCAGTCCCTTATCCGGCATTGCACGAGACGAGAAGGGAGTTGGCTGGTATCGCCGGTCCGTGAGATGGGAGCCGGCCGAGAAGCCATCGCGGATCTTCCTGCGATTCGGCGCCGTGGATTATTTGTGCGACGTATGGGTCAACGGCAAGCATGTGGGCTCGCATCAAGGCGGATACGGAACCTTCGAGTTTGAGGTGACAACCGTTTGGAATACGGAACAAGACAATATTCTCGTGGTTCGTGCCGAGGATTACGACCATAACTACCAAGCCCGCGGGAAACAGGGGTACGGCGAGATCAGAGGGATTTGGCAGCCGGTTTGGCTGGAGGCCCGGCCGCAAACCTACTTGGAGCAAGCAACCTTTACGACTTCCATGGACGGCCGCATCGAATTGAAGTCTAAAATCCAGGCGCAGGAAGCAGGCACCGTGACACTTGGGCTCTCGTTCGCTGGGGGCTCGATCACCCATCAGACGGAGTGGGAGCTGCAAGAAGGCGCGAATGAACGGATAACGGTGTTCCAGGTCGACGATCCGCAGCTTTGGAGTCCCGAAACCCCGCATTTATACGAGGGGGAGCTGCGCCTGGCGGGTTCCGCCGGCGAGGATGTCGTTCATACTTATTTTGGGATACGCGAGATCGGGACGGCGAAGTTCGACGGCCGGGATTACCGCTGGATTACGTTGAACGGGAAGCCGGTTTATTTAAACGGAACGCTGGACCAGTCTTACCATCAGACGGGATTCTTCACTTACCCGACGGATACGGAGATGCGGGACGAGATTTACCTGATGAAACGGCTCGGGCTGAACTTCGTGCGGATTCATATTAAGCCGGAGGAGCCCCGCAAGCTGTATTGGGCGGATAAACTCGGGATTCTGGTGATGGAGGATATGCCGTGCTTCTGGGGCAACCCGGACGAGACGGCGCGTTCCGCCTATGAGCGCGAGGCGCTGGAAGTGATTGAACGGGACCGGAATCATCCGTCGATTTTTTCGTGGGTTATGTTTAACGAAACTTGGGGGCTTCGCACGGATAGCGAGGCTGCCGGCCTGACAGGCGGCGAAGGACAGCAACATTATTATCTCCCGGAGACGCAGGAGTGGGTGCGGGAGAAGTACCGCTGGGCCAAGAGTGTTGACCCTACCCGGATCGTGGAGGACAATTCGCCATGCAATTATGATCATGTGGAGACAGATATCAACACTTGGCATTTTTATATCAACGGTTATGAACCGCTGCGTAATCATATCGAGGAAATTGTACAGAAGACGTATCCTGGATCGGAGCATAACTACATCGGCGGCAACCAGCAAGGCGATGCTCCGCTCATGAACAGCGAATGCGGAAATGTGTGGGGAATCGACGGGGGAGCCGGGGACAGCGATCTCGCATGGCACTATCGTTACATGCTCAACGAATTCCGCCGCCATGATAAGCTGTGCGGCTTCGTGTTCACGGAATTCCGCGACGTCACGAACGAGTTCAACGGCTATTATCGGCTGGATGGGACGGACAAAAAATTCGGGTACGAGGATTTTGTGCCAGGCATGACAATCGCCGATCTGCACACGCCGGACTTTATCGTGATCGACGCACCGCCGTGCCAGACGCTGGACCAAGGGGCTGAGAAGACCATACCGCTGCTGCGTTCCAGTTATTCGGATCAATATCACGGGCAGAAGCTGACCGTTGCCTGGGAATTATCCTATGACCGGCTTGGCACGAAGGTCGTGGCGGATCAAGGAACCCTGGAAGTGGCATGGGACGGCTACGGCGTGGCGCCGCTGACCGAACTGCAGCTTCGCATGCCGGAGACCGATGCGGTCGCGATCCTCGGTGTTCGTCTCCTGAATGCAGGAGGCGTCGTCGTAACGCGTAACTTTACCACGTTTGATGTGCGTGGTGCAGAGGAACAAGGGAACGATGGAGCGGATGTCACTACCTTAAGCATTCCCGTCAACTCGTTCCGTGAGCAAAGCTTTGCCTACATGTGGGAGGCGCTTCTAGGCTCCAAAGTAAACGGCGGCGGTGAAGGGCGGTTCGTCTATGACGTGCAGCTGCCGGACCGTGAGGAACAGCCGCTGATCCGCGATATCGACATTGTTTTCGAGGCAGGCGCGAAGCGCTTATTGGCAAGAAATATCGAGGGCGCGCGGCATCGCGCTCACGGAATCGACTTTATGCACGGGGCGTCGGCGGACGTGGAATATAATCCAAGCACCTATTATATGACGGATGAAGAGCTGCATGAATCCCGTGTATCGGTGTGGGTGGACGATGTCAAAATCGGCGAGGCCGTGCTCGCGGATGACCCTGCCGACAGCCGGGGCGTGCTGTCGTGGCACTATCAGCCGGTTCATAACCTTCTGGAAGAGGCCGGTTCGTACGGCTATCTGTGCCAGGCGCAGGTGCCGGGCAGACTCGCGGCAGAGCTGGACCGCAAGCGGAGCTTCCGTCTGGAGCTGCGCACCGAGGAGGGCGGCATCAGTTTGTATGGTCGGAATGCAGGCCGTTATCCGATCGATTTGCTGGTACGGTGCCGGTGATATAAGAAAGGTTGATGAATGGCAGCCTTGAGTTTAGTGGTGAGGAATATGGGAGGCGATCAAATGCGACCGGCCCATGGACCGACCCAGGGAACAGCAAAGGAGCATCGTTGTAGCGTCGCTACAACGATGCTCCTCTTTAGTTAACTCCTACTTACGGAGTCGGCTGCCAGGTTTCAGACGGCGTAAACCCGTCAGCAACATGGTCCTGGTCGAACTCCAGGATGGTGACGTATTGACCGATGATGTTGCGATTTTCATCGTATAGACTTAGGTACACGACTTTATCGTTGACTATTTTTTCATTATCATAGTCGGATTGGTGGTAGTATCCCCCGGTGAGCTGTAACTCTCCCGAACCGGATGGAATCGGGCGCAAGCTGCTCATTTGGTAAGATTGGTACCCGTACGGCTGCAAATTGCCCTTCAATTCGTCAATGCTCAATCCCGAAGGGAGCGAGGAGGTCGGCATGTGCATATCATACGACCCTTCCACGAAGAATTTGGCTGCCGGAAACTCGGCGCGCAGCTTGGACATGTCCGCGTAGACGAGATAGCCATACTTAAACGGCGTGGTGAAGTTTCCTCCACTCAAGAAGAAATCGATCAATTCTTGCTTGGTAACGGCAGAAGCGCGCAATCCGATGTCGTTGGTCAGCACAGGAGCCGTCGTGAAGTCGTATTGATACTCGCCGGTTCCAACAAGCGTCCCGTCGCGAAGGATCTCTACTTTCCAGGTACCTGTGGTATTCATAGTAAATTTGTCGTCCGGCAGGTTGCAGCTGGTATATTGGCAGGTCAGGAACGGCGAGGAGGCGTTCGGCTCGTATAAGAGAACCGTATACAGATCCCCGAGCTTGACTCCGCCTACATTGCCTTTAATGAGGTTGTAGTACATCTTTTCCCCTACCAGCACTCCGTTGTTGCTGTGCGTCCCCTTGTGGGAACCAATCTTTAGACCCTCTTGGATCGTTCTTGGGTATTGAATGAAAATTTCGTAGACCTTCTTGCCGATTCCGTCTCCGCTCGTGACGGTCAAGCGAACCCGTACATCCTTCATGCCTTTGATCTCCAGGTTGAATGCAGGATTCTCGTCGGTGATCGTCCCGGAAGCCAAGGTATTGGCTCCATCCTCCCAGACGGTATAGTCTACCTTGTGGTAAGTCGCTTTCGTGACCGATACCGTAGCCGGTACGGGCTGAGTCATACTGCGGTCCGTCACGATGCTGTATTCGAACGCGTCCGGACTAAAGCCGGTGACTCCCGTAGTGTACTCGTTCGCATCCAATTGGTTCATGGTGAAGCCGGATACGGTGAGATCCACCAGGCGGGCGTCTCTGCACTGGTCTGCCGTTCCTGTGCAAGGAACGGGTTCTCCGCCGTTTCCGCCACCGTTGCCTGGTCCCGGGTTGCTCCCATTATTGCCGCCGTCGTTTCCGCCGGAGCCGCCATCCACCACACCGCCGCCATTGTTGTTGCTGTTGTTGCCGCTGTTATTGCCGCTGCCCGTGGTGCTGCCGCTTGCGGGCGGTGCTGTTATTGTGTTTGCCGCATCGCCGGCAACCGCGCCAGGGCGCTTCTGGAATGTAGAGCCGGCGGCATCCGCGTTAACCGTTGCATTGGCGATGGTGCCTTGACCAAGCAGTTTGGCAACGGCGTTCAGAACGAGATCCATGACCGAAGCATTGGCATTGACGTTGATCTCCGTATTTTTTGCTCCTTCTTCCACGTTCAACTGCTTAACGGACCCGCTAGGGATGCTGACTTTGATGTCCGATGAAAGCACGCGAACATCCTCGAATTGGCCGACAAGCTGAACCTCCGAGCCTTGAGGCATGTTCTTCGCGATTTCCACATTGGCGAACCCGCTGTCGGTCACGCTGGATTCCTCAAGTTTGACCGGAGAATGGACAACCACATGCTGAATCGCGGATTCTCCGACGACAACGACACGCACGGTGCCGGTTTGCTTGTCAACGGATACGCGTACCAATACAGAGTCCTCGAAGTGGACCGAGTTGGCTCCGCCGCCTTGAATGGTCGTGGTACCTTTGACGTTTACTTTTTTGAAGAAGGCATCACCCTCTCCGACGGCCTCGGTCAGCGTAAGATTCCCTTCGATCACCACATTTTGAAGGGTAACGCCCGGCGCGGCTACGATGACATTCCCTTTGATCGTTTCGACGCCGGCAGTCGGTCCGTAAGTTCCAGCCTTAACGTATGTAATATCCGTCGGAACCTTGTACTCCAGTGATTTATCGAGCAGGGTAACGGCCTCCGCGCGAGTAAGTTTGCCCTGCGGATTAAAGTTCCCTTTGGCGTTGCCGGTGATAACGGCTTTCTCAGCCAAGGCGGAAACCGCCGGTTTACTCCACTTGGAAATGGAGGAGTCGTCCTTAAAATCGGTTGCAGGCACGGTTTCGGCGGAGACAAGCTCCGTCAATTTGGCCACCATGACGGCGGCCTCTTCGCGGGTAACCGTATGGTCTGGGCGAACCGTATTGTCGTTATATCCATCGATGTAGCCTGCTTTCACGGCTCTGGCGATTTGGTCATAAGCCCAATGAGAAGTTTCCAAGTCCTTAAACGAGATGCTGCTTGGTTCGGATACTTCAAAAGAACGGTTGATCAGCGTTACCAATTCGGCCCGCGTTACAGGACGATCGGGGTTAAATTTCCCGTTGTAGCCCTGAAGCAGACCCTGATCGGACCAGCTGCGCAGCCGGGTTTCCGCCCAATGTCCTTGAAGATCGTCCGCATTCGGTTGTGCGGCCCATGCCGTCGTCATGATGGACAGCGAGAAGATGAGCATGATCATGACAAAGACGGGTTTCTTTAGTGCTTTCGTGATGTGCATTCTAGTAGCCTCCTGGTAAGATTTTATATGAATATAGTTCTTAAAACCCTCTTCAATCATTGCTAAATACCTAATATGAGATTAAAATACTAGGACTATGTTATTATATTTTGGAATATTGATAGAGTCAAAGAAAATATTGGAACGAAAAAAAGACCATTTCCATCATGGAATGGTCTTTTATATTAAATATAAAGCAATCTACGATTCGTCACCGCTTCTTCCAGAACAGCTGCAGCGCCACCTTGGCGCACCATAGGGAGAACAGCAGGAACAGCAGCGCCCAGGCGAACGCCGGGAGCACGGTCATGTTGGCCAGGTTGGACGCGTCGCCCGCTTGCTTGGGCTGGGTCAGCGCCATGGTCAAGAGGGTCAGCGGACCGACCACGGATTCTTCCAGCACGAGAAAGGCGAGCAGCAGATAATAGAAATTGCGGACCTTATCGCCGAGGAAATAGAAGATCAGATTTACGATCATAAATATGATAAGCCACCATAATCCGTAACCGGCGCGAACGAAGAAGATGATCATGATGAGGGCTAGCACGGTAATGGTGATCAGGCCGGTAGCCTGTTTTTTCTTGGCATAGCCGTAGAACATCAGAATGGCGAACAGGGATGCCGACGTATAGCCTGCAAGCGAGACTACGATCGGACTCCACCCGCCGGAAGCCAGCATGGAATAGGTGACGCCGCTGTGATCGGGATTCAGCTCGATGCTGAGCACCCGGCCCGACATGAGAAGGGTCATGGCGGCATGCCCCAGCTCATGGATCATCGTATCCAGAATACGGAACCAGGAAGAGAAGGGGATCAGCCTCGTCAGAAAAGCCGCGCCGGCCAGAAATAACAATGCTTTCAGCCATTTATTCATTCGAAGGTCCTTTCAGCATAAAGTCATTCGCTAGACTATCATTTCGTCCATTATAATACAGATGAGAAACATGTGAAAACTCAGGTGGCGCCCATAGGTTAAATGGTATAATTGAAGTTGTGACGGAGGTTCATGTTCGATGAAAAACGATAAGCCTAACAACGACAATCACATAGATTCGATAAGACATACTACGCACGTGACCGACCAAGGGATTCGCTTTGCCGAATTCGAGCTGGCCGGTGATGAGCAGGATATTCCACTGCCGGACAAGCGGCCGGATCGTCAGGAACAGGAGATCGTTAATCCTAACGAGCAAGCGAAGAATTCCCTGATTGTGAAGCCGCAGCAGCCGCTGGACATGAATTGGGGCGAGGACTTCCGCTATGTGACCAAGGAACAGCAATTCGTGCAGAAGGCGAGGGAACTCGCATGGCATGTGGAGGATGAGGCCCCTTTCGTAGCCTTCAAAAGCTATTGGCCGACCTACGACCAGATGGCCAGCGACCAGTTCAAATGGTATTTTTACTGGCGGGAGGAAGTAAGGTCCGGGCGGTACCCGGATACGGACCTTTCCTATCTTTTTGTCTATTTTTACGAGCTGATCCATGGCGTGGGCTGGAGCGATCCCCTGCAGGGCTATGCATTGATGGAGCAAGCGTGGACGGCCTACCGCAAGCGTTATGCCAAGCTGGATACGTATCTGCGGGAGTGGTTATATGATTTTATGATCGTGCATGGCCTGGATATGCCGATCCGGGAGACGTACCAGCGTTTTCCGCGCGTCTTATCCGCTGAGCTGAAGGAGAAGGAATGGAAGCGCCGGTTCTCCCTCCAGCCGGTGGAGCTGACGTGGGAGCTGCTGCTCGATTTGCTGGATTATGACGTGGAGAAGAGCCGTTTTTACCAGGAGAAGGGACGCAAGGACCTGGAAGGGTACGCTCCGAAGGTGATTGCGCTCGTGGACAGCTATTGGGCCAAAATGAAGGGGCAGCGTCTTATCGACCGCTTTCAGCCGCGGCCCCGGCAGGTGAAACGGCATTTATTCCGCAGCGCGGTGTACGATCACGGGTTATACGGCCGAACCGTCGTGCTGACGGTGGTGTCCTTAAGCGAGCACGCTCCTTTGCGCTCCTATATAACCGGGCTGGTCCGCTTGACCGAGAATAAGCTGCGGGAATTGAGGGGCTTCAAGGGACGGCTGCGCGGAGCGGAAGCGGTAGAACCCGAAGTGGAAGAGATCATCACCCGTTATCTGAAAAAAGAGATTCAGGAGCAGATGGAGGCCGAGCGCAAGCAGAGCCTGCCTGAGGTTCAGATCGATACGGGGAAGCTGCGCCGCTTGCAGCGGGAATCGGACCAGGTCCGCGACATGCTGCTTACGGAGGAAGCCGGGCAGCTGGAGGTTGAAGCGGAGAACAGCCGATCTGCAGCGGAAATTGTAACGGATGCGGGGACCTCTTCGGGCTATGGGGGACATGCAGCAACTATCAGGAGAACGGGTGCGTCTTCAAAGGGGCATTCCTCTCCAAAATCCGCGGCGAAGAACCCGGAAGTGTTCCAGGCAGTGATGGATTTTGATGCGGTTATTTATGAAGAGACGCCAGTTCCAGAGGAAGCCCGGAATGAAGCTAAGGAGCAAGAAGCGCTCGTTGTGACCGAGAAGGAAGAAAAGGCAATCGCTGCTTCGGAGGATGAAGGAACAGCGCTCGCTGCACCCGAGAGTAAGGAACCATCCGTCCCGGCGGCTGGTAAATCATCTGAGGGTGCGGTGGTTTGGAATACGGACGGACTGGATGAGGATTGGCAGGAGCTCGGAGAGCGTCTTAACCTTATACACTTGGAGGTTCTGCACGCCCTCAAGTCCGGATCGAACCGAACACAGCTGCAGCGGATTGCGGAGCAGGCCGGCTCCATGCCGGCGCTGCTGCTTGATGAGATCAACGAGGCCGCGATGGATACCGTCGGCGATCTGCTGATCGATGGGGAGTCCATTGCGGATGACTATATAGATATGCTGGAAACATTGAAGTCCGTATAACCGGACGGATTGACATCGATTGGAATCGTTAAGACTGTAAGATGCTTGAAAGAGGTGGAACCATGACGGAACTGAAAATACCGAAGCGGCTCACGACCGCCCTCGTGAACTCTTTGACGGCAGGGGTCGTGCCGCGGGTGGGGCTGGAGTTCATCGCCGTCGGCCGCAAGCCGGAGGTGGAGTCGATCCTGCGCGACATGGATAATATCGCCGAGGGCGGCGCCGCATTTCGGCTGATTACCGGCCGCTACGGAAGCGGAAAAAGCTTCCTGCTCCAGATCATCCGCAACTACGCGATGGATCGCGATTTTGTGGTGGCGGATGCGGATCTGTCGCCGGAGCGGCGGCTTGTGGGCACGAAAGGGCAAGGGCTTGCCACATACCGCGAGCTGATGACCCATCTGTCCACGAGAACGCGTCCGGACGGAGGCGCGCTGGAGGCCATTTTGCAAAAATGGATCGCCGCGATCCAGCAGGACATCATGCAGGAGACAGGCCTGCGCCCGGATGACCCTGCGCTGAACGATAAGGTGGAAACGCAGATTTATGCCGTGACGAACGGTATGCAGAATCTGGTGCACGGTTTTGATTTTGCGAAGGTCCTCGCTGCTTACTGGAACGGCTATAAGCTTGGCGACGATGACCGTAAGGGAGCTGCGCTGCGCTGGCTCCGCGGGGAAGTCCCGACGAAGACGGAGGCCCGCAAGGACCTTGGCGTCGGGGTCATTATCGATGACGACAATTGGTACGATTACATGAAGCTGTGGTCCGAATTTACGGCGGCCATCGGGTATAAGGGATTGCTGCTGTTCATTGACGAAGGGGTTAACCTCTACAAAATCACCAACAGCGTGTCCCGCCAGAGCAACTACGAGAAGCTGCTGACCATGTTCAACGACACGATGCAGGGCAAAGCGGAGCATCTGGGCATCTATATGGGCGGAACGCCGCAGTTTGTCGAGGATGAGCGCCGGGGACTGTTCAGTTATGACGCGCTGCGCTCCCGCCTGATCGACGGACGCTACGGCAGCAGTTCGCTGAGAACCTACACGTCGCCTATCCTGAAGCTGGACATGCTGTCGTATGAGGAGATTCTCATCCTCCTGCAAAAGCTGCGCGACATCCATGCCCTGCATTTCAAGTACGAAGCGCAGTTGACGGACGAGCAGCTGATCGCGTTCATGCAGACGGCCGTGAACAGGCTGGGAGCTGAGGAGCTGCTAACCACCCGCGAGGTGGTGCGGGATTTCATGGATCTGCTGCATACGCTGCATCAGCATCCGGAGGCCGCGTTTGAAGAGCTGCTAGGCGAGAGGGCCGCAGCGCAGCCGCAGGGCAAAGGGCAAAGCGATGCTCCTTCGGACGATCTGGACGATCTGCTGGCGGAGTTTGAGCTATGAGCGTGAACCCGTTTTCCAGACTGGCCCCGTTCATTCAGGAGTTTATCTATAAAAAAAGATGGGACGCCCTTCGCGAGGCGCAGGTGGAAGCCTGCCGCGTCCTGTTCGATACGCCCAATCATCTGCTGATCGCTTCCGGCACGGCATCGGGCAAGACCGAAGCCGCATTCTTCCCGGCGCTGACGGAGCTGTACAACGTGCCTTCGAGCTCGGTCGGGATCCTGTATATCGGGCCGCTTAAGGCGCTGATCAACGACCAATTCGAACGCATCACCGATCTGCTGAAGGAAGGCCAGGTGCCGGTATGGCATTGGCACGGCGATGTGTCCCAAGCCGAGAAAACGAAGCTGATGCAGAAGCCGTCGGGCGTGCTGCAGATTACGCCGGAATCGCTTGAAGGGCTGCTCATGAATCGTCCGAACGCCATTCCGGCGCTGTTCCAGGATTTGCGGTATGTCATCATTGACGAGGTGCATGCTTTCATGGGAGCCGACCGGGGCATTCAGGTGCTGAGCCAGCTGACCCGGATCGAGCGGATGGCTGCCTGCTCCCCTCGCCGCATCGGGCTGTCGGCGACGCTCAGCGATTACGAAACCGCAGCCGGCTGGCTGGGCGCAGGCACGAAGCACGCAGTCGAGGTCGTTTCGCCGCAAGGGGGCGGAAGCTGCGGCTGTCGGTGGAGCATTTCTCCTTCCCGGATGCCCGGGACGAGAAGCAGGCGGAGCAGCTGGAGCTTGCGCGTAAGGCCTACTATGATTTCGTATACGACAACACCCACCTGAAAAAAGCGCTGGTCTTCACCAACAGCCGTTCGGATGCCGAGCTGACCACGCTCGAGCTGCGGCGGATTGCGGCCAAGCGCGAGCAGCGGGATGTCTTCCATGTGCATCATGGAAGCATCTCCGCCATGCTGCGCGAGGAAGCCGAGGCCGCGCTCCGCGAAGGTCCGGGGCCGGCGGTTGCGGCGGCCACCCTGACGCTGGAGCTCGGCATCGATCTCGGCGAGCTGGAGCGGGTCATCCAGCTGGGCGCGCCGTACAGCTGCTCCAGCTTCGTTCAGCGGCTGGGCCGCTCCGGCCGGCGGGGGGATCAGGCCTCCGAGATGATGTTCCTCTGTCCGGAGGACGAGGACGAGGAGGCCATGCTGCCCGCGCGCATGCCGTGGATGCTGCTCCGGGCCATTGCCGTCATTGAGCTGTATATTCGGGAGAAATGGGTCGAACCGCTGGCCCTGCGGAAGAAACCGGTTGGCGTGCTTTATCATCAGACGATGAGCACGCTCAAGAGCATGGGCGAGGCCGAGCCGCCGGATCTGGCGCGAGCGGTGCTCACGCTCCCGGCCTTCCGCGGCATCGAGCCGGAGGAATACAAGGAGTTCCTGCAGTATTTGCTCCAGACGGACCACATCCAGCGTACGGAGGAAGGCAGCTTGATCATCGGCCTTGGCGGGGAGAAAATCGTGAACAACTACCGCTTCTATGCGGTGTTTAAGGACGATGAAGAGCATGTCGTCTATAACGGGTCGGAAGAAATCGGATCGATTACGACCGTGCCGCCGCCGGGCTACTGCTTCTCGCTGGCAGGCAAGCTGTGGAAGGTAGAGGAAGTCGACACGAAGCACAAGGCCCTGTACGTGAAGTCGGCCAAGGGCAAGGTCGATACGTTATGGCTTGGCGCAGGCGGCGATGTGCATACCCGCGTGGTGCAGAAGATGCGGGAGGTGCTCGCTGACAGCGCCATCTATCCGTACCTGGCGCCGGGTGCGGTGAATCGCCTAGAGCGGGCCCGCCGACTTGCTCGGGAGAGCGGACTGCTGAAACAGGTGGTCATACCGGCGGGCGGCGACTCCCTGTTCATTCTGCCTTGGGCAGGCAGCAAGCAATTTCGCACGTTGGAGCGGTTGCTGAAGCATAATCTGTCGGAGCGGCTTGCTCTCCGTTCTATCGTGCCGATGGAGCCGTATTACATGGTGGTCGCGGGCAAGGTCGATAACGAGACGCTGATGGAGGAAATTAAGCAGGAGTTGGCGGACTGCGAGGACGCCGGCGCGCTTCTCGATCCCGACGAAGCGCCGTATCTCGGCAAATATGACGAGTTCGTCCCGCCGAAGCTCGTTCGCACCGCTTTTGCCGCCGACGGACTGGATCTGGAGGGACTGGCCGAGGCGCTGGGGCTGGCATGTGGAGCAGCGGGAAGGGGAGCTGCGGATGGGTGACAAGGAAGAAATACTTCCCGGTGGGAATGTTAACGAAGTCGTACGTATCGGAAATAACGTTCACCGTACTACGAAATGGAGTTCCTTCGTGCATGACTTGCTTCGACACTTGGATAAGCAGGGTTTTGAAGGCGCCCCTAAGTTCATAGGCATTGATCATGTCGGTCGGGAGATCTTGTCCTACATTCCTGGCGAGGTGCCGGGAAACCAATATCCTGATTTTAAACCCTATATATGGTCGAACCATGCCCTTATCCAGAGTGCAGCGTTGTTACGGCGATATCATGACGCCGTACAAGGCTTTACAGCAACTTCAATCCAAATGGAGTCTGCACATACCTCTCAGGCTTCGGGGGAATGGGACGATGAAGTGATCTGTCATAATGATGCCGCGCCATACAATATCGTTTTTCAAGACGAAGTGCCGGTTGCACTAATCGATTTTGATTTGGCTGCGCCAGGTCCGCGTATCTGGGACATAGTTTATATGCTGTACACCTCAGTCCCGCTGGCAAGCTTTGCAATAGATTACACGACAGGGACATCGATACCTTATCGATCGGAATTGCATGCTGCGGATCGCACGCACAGAATATCGCTGTTCTTTAAATCCTATGGCATATCACCGCCTCCCAACTTGAAAGAATGGACTATAAGACGCCTCAAGGCATTATGCGATACACTTACAACCGGTGCGGCACAAGGCAACAAGGCTTACCAGAACATGATCGATGAGGGACATGTGGCCCATTACGAAAAAGAGATTCAATTTCTGCAGGCACACTTTGAAGAGTGGTACCGATGAAGGGTACGATTTGAAGAGTGCCTGCCTTTTTTCATATTATCCCTCCAAGGGTTGTGGAGCATAACTGAAAAAAATATTTGTAACCCCTTCCAAAAAAGCATTGTGTTCACCTCACATATGTGGTAACTTATGAACATAAAAACGTTTTTATCGCAAAGGAAATGGAATGGTTATATGGGTAAAGTAACGATCAAGGATGTGGCAAGAGAAGCCGGAGTCTCCATTTCTACGGTTTCGAATGCATTGAATGACGTAGATGTATTGAACCCGGAGACCAAATCCCATGTGCTGAAGGTGGCGGAGCGGCTCAATTACGTACCTAACCTGAACGGAAAGCTGTTGAAGTCGGGCAAGACCAAGATGCTGGGCTTCTTTACAACAAGCGTGTCAGGGCCTTACTTCTACACATTGGTGGAGTCGATGTCACGGGAATGTGACCGTCTGGGTTATGGTTTGAACGTGTTTGTTACGAAGGATAAGCAGGTGATCATGAGCAATATTATGGGCGGCCGGGTGGACGGCGTCATTATCTTCGAAGAGCTGAAGATCGACGACAAAGACATTGCTGCCATGGAGAAGGATAAGATCAAGGCCGTTTTCCTGGATCGCGAGGTTCAGAACGAGACGATGGGCAGCATCATATTCGACTCTTATGTAGCCGGTTATGAAGCAACCAAGTACCTGATCAGCCTGGGGCATAAGAAGATTGCCTACATCTCCGGCGTAGATACGATGTTTGACAGCGTGCAGCGGAAGGAAGGGTATCTGGCTGCGCTCCGGGAGTGCCAGTTCCCGATCGACGGAGACTACATACTGCAAGGCTATTTCGAGGAAGAGGGTTCCTATAACGCCGTCAAATCGTTTCTTCACTTACACCCAGGCAAAGTGCCGGATGCTTTTCTCGCCGGTAACGACGTGAGCGCCATCGGCTGCATCCGGGCCCTGAAGTCCCAAGGATACGAGGTTCCGCAAGACGTCAGCGTCGTGGGCTTCGATGATATCGATATCGCACAGTATTTTACGCCGCCTCTATCGACCGTTCGCAACCAGATTGCCAGACAGGGAATTCTGGTCGTGGATCATCTGGTGCGCATGATTCAGAAGAAAGAGAAGGGCAAGATTCAGAAGCTGCCGGGAGAACTGGTCGTTCGCGGCTCCAGTCACGTGAAGATGAATCGGAATGAACCGGTTTAACCGAAGGGAAGGATCGCATCAAACGGTTTTTTTAAAATGGTTTTATAAATTCGGGGTTTTTTTGGCGAAAAATAAAAACGTTTTTATTATGAAGCGTTTTTGATCAAAGGGGGTTAAGCAGGTGAGCAAAACAGCTGCAGTTCAGTCAACCGGCACGGGAGCGGTTCAGCCCACCGGGAAGAAGCCGATGGGGCAGAGGATCAAGGAATTTTTTATTGATTACAAGCGGCAATGGGAGCTTCAATCGATGATCATTCCCGGCGTCATCTTCATGTTCATCTTCTGCTACATACCGATTTACGGTTTGACGATTGCGTTTAAAAATTACACCGTTATCGATACGCTGGATTCCGCGCCGTGGGTTGGCCTGGACAATTTCAAGATCATTATGTCGGACAAGTATTTCTGGGACTCCGTCGTCAACACGCTGGGCATCAGCTTCTTGAAATTGGCGATCGGCTTTGTCATTCCGATTATTCTGGCCATTATGATTTACGAGGTTGGCATGGGGCGCTTCAAAAAATTCGTCCAAACTGTCTCGTACCTGCCCCACTTCTTGTCCTGGATCGTATTGGGCGGCATGCTCATTACTTGGTTCTCGACATCCGGCTTGTTCAACGAAATATTGCTTGCTCTGGGGCTGATCTCGCAGCCGCAAAACATTTTGCTTGATCCAAGCAAGTATTGGTGGATTGCAACGCTGTCGGATATTTGGAAAGAGGCCGGCTGGGGAACGATTCTGTACCTGGCGATCATGGCCAAGATCGATCCTACCTACTACGAGGCCGCAAGAATCGACGGGGCCAGCCGCTTGAGACAAATCTGGAACATCACCCTGCCGAACATGAAGATGATTATCAGCTTGAATTTGATCCTAACTGTAAGCGGTTTATTGGGATCGAATCTGGATCAAACCTTGGTGCTCATGAATTCGCAGAACCGTGAAAAGGCCGAAGTCATTAACTCGTACGTGTACCGGATGGGTATGACGCAGGGAGATTTCTCCTATGCCACAGCGGTTGGTTTGGGCGTATCCATCATCTCCGTCATTCTGCTCGTTACGGCGAATAAGGTGACCAGTAAATTAAACGATAATCAATCCGTTCTATAGGTCATGCAGAAGGGGGTATAACGGTGAATTTCAAAGCAGCAAAAGGAGATCTCGACAGCCGGATCTTTGATACGATCAACATCATTTTACTGGTTACGTTTACGATCATCATCGTCGTTCCGTTATGGAACGTCGTCGTCTCATCCTTCAGCTCGGGCAGGTCCCTTGCCGAGGGCGGGTTCATCTTCTGGCCTACCGAGTTCTCCCTTGAGAATTATCAGGCCGTGTTCAGGGATGCCAACATATGGAATGCTTTCTTCATCTCGGTGGCGAAAACCGTGATCGGGGTCATCACGCACGTGTTCTTCTGTGCCATGGTGGGTTACGGCTTGAGTAAAAAATACGTCCGCGGCCGCAAGTTTTACGTGGCGATGGGCGTTGTCACCATGTTTTTCTCGGGCGGCATGATTCCGACGTACTTGTTGATCAAAGACTTGGGGCTGCTAAACAGCTTCTGGGTTTATATCATCCCGGCTCTGTTAAGCTTTTACGACGTTATCATTCTGATGAACTTCTTCCGCAACGTGCCGGATTCGCTGGAAGAGTCGGCAAAGATCGACGGCGGGGGCGACTGGAGAATATTCCTGAGCATCTTCATTCCGCTTTCCATGCCGGCTATGGCCACAATTGCCCTCTTTAACGGAGTCGGGCAGTGGAACGATTTTATGACCACCAAATTGTATATCACGGATCAGTCGCTGTATCCGTTACAGATGATGCTGTATGAGATTATTGTGCAGTCCCAGACCCAATCGATGCAAAATATCGGTTCGGTCGCGATTCAGACGACGACCAAAGGGGTCCAACTAGCAACAATTGTCGTGACGACGCTGCCGATTGTTGTGATGTATCCAATATTACAGAGATATTTTATCTCCGGCATGATGCTCGGAGCTGTTAAAGAGTAGCGAAGCCGCAGCTCTTTAAGGGAGTGGAACAGAAGCAAGCCTGTAAAGACAAGGGTTTATTGAGAAAGCGCTTTTATTTAAAGGGAGGGTTACAGGATGTTAATGAACAAGGCTATGGGTAAGAGAGGACTTACGCTGCTTACGGCAATGATGGCCGTTGTGCTGGTTGTGAGCGGCTGCGGCGGATCGGGGGGCTCCGGCTCCAAGAAGGAGAATTGGGTTTCGATCGAGGACCGGTATACGCCGGATCCGGAAAAGCCGGCTTGGCAGCTGGACAAAAAAGAAGAGACCACCGAGCTGACTTGGTACGTGAATGCGGACTGGTGGAACACGGATTTCGGCAAGGACGTTGTCACCAAGAAGATCAAGGAAGACCTGAATATCAATATCAAATTCATTACGGGTGACGATACCAAATTGAATACGTTTTTTGCCGGCGGGGATATGCCGGATTTGATCACGACGTTTGACTCGAACTCCCCGGTCGTACAAAAAGCGGCTACATGGGCGCTGCCGCTGAACGATCTGGCCGAGAAATATGACCCTTATTTCAATAAGGTAGCGGCGCAGGATACCCTCAACTGGTTCCAATTGAAGGACGGCAAAACGTACGGATACCCGAACTATTCCAATACGCAGGAAGACTATGACAGCGGCAACATTCCTGCCAAAACGGCATTTATCATCCGCAAGGACGTGTACGAGGCTATCGGCAAGCCTGCGATGGGAACGCCTGAGGAATTCCAGGCTGCTCTCGCGGATATCAAGAAGCAATTCCCTGCCCTGATTCCACTGGGCTTCAACTCCATCGGCGAAGGAACGGGCTCGCTCGGCGACGTGCTGCAGGATTTCATCGGCGTGCCGCTGGAAGACGAGAACGGCGGCTTCTATAACCGGAACCTGGATGAAGATTATCTGACTTGGGTGAAGGCGTTCAATACCGTATACCGTGACGGCGCGATTAGCGATGACAGCTTTGCCGATGACGGAACGGCTTTTGAAGAGAAGGTGAAGGCGGGCAAATACGCAACGATCATGCTGGACGGCACGCCGCAGCAGGGCGGAAACCTGCAGAGCTTCTACAGCAACAACAAAGGCAAAGAGTACATCGCAATTGACGGACCGCAAAGCACGGTCGGACATGCGCCGACTTTGAACCAATCCGGTATCACGGGCTGGATGATCAGCTTTATCACGAAAGAGAACGCAGACCCTGCCAAATCCATTCAGCTCTTCACGTACCTGTTAAGCGAAGAAGGACAAATGCTGATGAACTATGGCATCGAAGGCGAGACTTACCAAGTGAACGCAGACGGAACGGTGGAATTCCTGCCAGACGTGAAGGAGCTTCAGATGAACAATCCGGATACGTTCAAGAAGGACTACCGCATGGGTGAATTCATGTTCTTCGGACATGACCGCCACAAGGCGCTGAGCGGGGATGCTTTCCCGGATGCGATCAAGCAAATGCAGGAATGGGGCAAAGGCAAGCTGACGCCGCACTTTATTTTGGAGAATATCAACCCGGATCAGGGCACGCCGGAAGCGCGCTCCCTGACGGCCATCAATACGAAATGGAACTCCACGCTCGTCAGCATGATTCGCTCGAAGGACGACGCAACCTTCGATAGCCTCTTGAACGATTATAAAAAGTTCCTGGACGATAACAACTGGGATAAAATCGTCGAAGTCCGCAACGAGAAGATGAAGGCGAACAAAGAGAAGCTGGGGCTGAAATAAGTTTGCGTTAATGGATGGAGGGGCCCCTTTCTTGACAGGAGAGGGGCTCTTTCCAAGTTATCTTCGGTAGGCCATGGGTAGGAAGACACAAGAAACCTGGAGGGAAACAACATGCTGAACATCACCATCTACCAATCAAACGGTGAAGAAGAATTATTCGTGAAGAAAGACAAGGCGCAGCTCACGCCCGTAACTACGGGTGCAGCGAAGCATAAGGTTGTCATCGATGAGGAGCAGACGTTTCAGGAGATGGACGGCTTCGGCGCGTCCTTCACGGACTCCGCTGCTTATTTGATCCATCAGGTGCTGGAGACGAAGCAGCGTTCCGAGCTCATGACGCAGCTGTTCGATCCAAACGAAGGGATCGGGTTATCCGTACTCCGCCAGCCGATGGGAGCATCGGATTACGCGCGTGACTTCTACAGCTACAATGATATGCCTGAGGGCCAGACGGATGTAGAGCTGGACCAGTTCTCCATTGCGCATGACGAGAAAGATATCATTCCTCTCCTGAAGGAAGCGCTCCGCTTGAACCCGGATGTCAAGCTGATGGGTTCCCCGTGGAGCCCGCCCGGCTGGATGAAGACGAGCGGGTCGATGATCGGCGGAGAGCTGAAGCCGGAATACTATTCGGTATATGCTGATTACTTTGTGCGTTACATCCAGGGGTATGAAGCCAACGGGCTGCCGATTTATGCCGTCACGCCGCAGAACGAGGCATTATACTCGCCGGGACATTACCCCGGCATGATCATGCTGCCCGAGGCGCAGAGCGATTTCATCAAGAACCATCTGAAGCCGCAATTCGTAAAGAACGGCATCGGTACGAAGATTCTCTGTTATGACCATAACTGGGACAAGCCGGACTACCCGCTGACCGTATTTGAGCAAGCGGCCGACGCGGTGGATGGGGTTGCCTGGCACTGGTACGGCGGCAAGCCGTCGGCCCAATCGGAAGTCTTCGAGGCATTCCCGGGGAAAGAGGTTCATTTTACGGAAGGATCGGGCGGGGAGTGGATTCCGCCGTTTGAGCAAGCCTTCTCCAATGTGATGCGGACCGGAATCGAGATTCTCCGCAATCACAGTAAATCTTACGTGCTGTGGAATATGGCACTGGACGAGAAGAACGGACCTACCGTGCCGGGCTTTGGCAAAAGCACCTGCCGCGGCATCGTGACGGTGAATCAGCAGACGAAGGAGCTTACCTATACGCTGGACTACTACGCGCTGGCGCACTTTAGCAAGGTGATCCGTCCCAAAGCGCGGCGTGTGGCATCTACCAGCCATGAGTTCATCCGTTCGGTAGCCTTCAAGAACACGGACGGCTCGATTGCCGTCGTGTTGTTCAACGACAGCGAGGCTCCGGAGAGCGTGGCGATCCAGCTGCGCGGGGAAGAGGCGTTGCAGCTGGAAATGCCGGCCAAGAGCGCGCTGACAGTCAAGTTGGAGAGCAACTGATTGGAGGCGGGGCTTCTATAACAGCAACTGATTGAAAGCTGCGACCTCTATAACTGAATGATAAAAAAAGCCTGGAACGATGGTTGGTATTATCCCCTTTTAGTAGACAAGAGAAAAAAGACATCTGTTAAGATGGACTTAATCTTGCCTAACGAAGGGGATTTTTTCATGGCTAAAAAAGGACAAACTTACCAACGGTACTCCTTGGAATTAAAATTGGAGGCGGCCCGGCTGGTCAACGAAGAACATATGAGTATTCGTGAAGTAGCAAAACGTTTAGGTATTCAAAATAAATCTCAAGTACAAGTATGGGCGGCGAAAACGAAACGTGGAATGAGCCTAGAACCTGCCACATCCAAACGGGGACGCCCCAGAACGAAGTTTTCCAGTATGGAAGAAGAGATGGCATACTTGCGAGCGGAGATTGAATATTTAAAAAAGCAGTATCCAAATCTACACAAGGAGTGACGAGTAAAGCAGCTAGATTTCAGATCATAGAGGACTTGCGAGTACGCCATCGTCTTGTTTGGCTCTTGAAGTTAGCCGCGGTTTCCCGTTCAGGCTATTACAAGTGGAGAAAGAGCTTGCAAGCGGCAAAAGAACGTAGACAAAAGCAGCATGAATTGGAATCCCATCTGCTTGCCATCCATCGCATTCATCCCTACTTTGGTTATCTTCGAATGACGGTAGCTTTACGGAGGGAAGGCATTAGGGTCAACCACAAGAAGGTGTACCGATTAATGAAACAATTAGGAATCTGTTCTGTCATTCGGAAGAAGCGTCGATTCTTTGGAAAACAAGCTTCCGTGGTGAATCCGAATCGGCTTCAACGCCAGTTTAAAGCGGATACGCCACGAACTAAACTGGTCACAGATATTACCTATATTCGTGCTGGAGAACAATTTGTGTACCTGTCTGTGATTCAGGATTTATACAATAACGAGATTGTAGCTTGGCATTTATCGGAACGAAATGACCTCGCTTTGGTTCATGAAACGCTGGATAGACTCCGTCAGCACGTGGATGTGAGTGGGGTAATCCTACACTCGGATCAAGGATTTCAATACACGTCAAAACCATTTAACCGTAAACTGAAACAACTCGGCATGCTAGGCAGTCACTCTAGGCGAGGGAATTGCCTGGACAATGCCTGTATCGAGTCTTTCTTCTCTCATTTGAAGAGCGAGAAAATATACTTGAATGAGGCAGCAAACAAAGCTGAGGTTGAACAGCAAGTGAGTGAATACATTTTGTTCTATAACCAGAACCGATTCCAGAAAAAATTAAACGACCGTTCCCCGGTAGAATACCGGGAAACGGCCGCAGCTTAAATCTTGTCTTTTTTGTACTGTCTACTTGCCAGGGTTATGACCACATTGCCGGCTTCCTCGCTTCTTGCCTTCTCAAGCTTCTATATCTTGCGAATGCTTAGCAGCGAATTGCCGTTCTTCATAAACTCATAGGGTACTTTAACTTCCGCTACCCGCAAGCCTTCTGCCTCCAGCTCATGAATCAGACGGTCCAAATGGACGTAGCGGCTCCCCGATAAATCGGTCAACGGGAAGATGCGCACCTCTTCCGAGGCCGCTCGCAGCAGCTCCCGAACCGTCTGGACATGAAAGTCATAGTCCAATCGGTCGCTGTACATGAACAGAAAATGGGCGGACAGCACCAAATGAAACTGTTCGTTATCAAAAGGCAGTCCCGGCAGTACCGCAGCGACATAGCGATCCGGAAACTCCCGCATATCCCTAACGCAATCGCGGAGCGCTTGCTCGCGATGCCGGCGGAGCCCCTCCACATCCCCGTAATAATCCCAGACATAATTGCTTTTTGCCTGCTCCATCGTTTCCATGGCATGCCCGATATCCTGCAGTCCCTTGGCCTCCAGATCATCCGGTTTGTGATCATAAGCAATATCGCTGGCCGTTATATCGAGACCCTGCTTCGAACCGTGAGCGGTGAACGAACACGCGCCGGAAGGGCAATCCAGCACCCTTTTACCGGCGAGCTCCGGCATCTTCAAATCAAACATGTGCGCGTACTCTTCAAACGTGCGGCCAATGAATACAACCCGGTCCAATTCCTGCTTGGTCTTACCTCTACTCTGCTCAGCTTTACTCATCTCTTCTCACCTCAGCTATAGATTGGCTGCGGATGCGGCAGCTCCTGCACACTCCGCAAGGATATACTACCATAATATGGGGTAAGGGAATTGGAATATTATGATCCCTGCCTGTTCTTTTTAAGAAAATCTATAACATCATCTAAGTCATCTGTTTTCAAGACGATTTCCTTATCATTCACCAATACAATAATCGGAAATCTGGCTAGTCCTATAGCATCCGCCCTTTGCCTGCCGGTCTCGTCCCTTACATTATGGAGCATGGTAGCCTGCAAAACCTCTCGATCGGCATCGGACATACGGACCTCTTCACTCCACCATGCAACATGCGTCTGCCCATTCGGCCCTTTCGCGGCATTTGCATCCTCGTAGAAATAATGAATTCGTAATTCATCTTCTTCCGCCAGCAGATCCTCAGGCACAGCTATCTTGCTTAATCCAGAACAACCAATCACCGTCGCCAAGACGAACCCGGTTAGAACGCTCTTAAACTTCAAAAACCCGTCACCCCCTAATGCACCCGTTCTATTTATACTATAATATAGATAACTAACTTTCTTCGGAGGGGATTTCCTTATGCTATCTTATCCTGCGGCTACGACCAGAGAAGAGAAAATGAACATCATTCATCACATCAAAGACCGGCTGCTTCACTTGCACGGCGATGACATTCTGGCCATCGGCCTGTACGGTTCGATTGCGCAAGGAATGGATGGCCCTTACTCGGACATTGAGCTTCGGGTTGTTACGCAGGACGGAGTCTCCCTGCCCGGATACGAATTCATATATCCCCCATTCAAAATCGAAATCGGAATGAAACAGAAACAGGACATCTTCAAGGCTGCCGCGTCAGTGGATGACTCCTGGGCAATTAAAGCCGGCGCCTATGTACACCTGCAGGAAATCTACGATCCGGGGAACCTGCTCGCCGAGATTCGGAAGCTGCCCCTTGAAGTTTCGGACGAGGCGATCAAAGAAACGATGCGGGAATTCATGATTTGGGAGCCCTACGAAACGATGGGCAAAATCCGAAACAACGTCCAGTCCGGGAACCTTAACTATCTCCCGCTTGGCGCTAAGGACCTGACCTGGCAGACGGCCAAGCTGATTGGGCTTGCCAACCGAACCTTTTATCATACTAGGGCCCGGACGTTGGAGGAATCCCTTACCCTCCCATCCCGACCTTCCGGTTATGACGAGCTGGCACAGTTGGTCATGCGTGGACAGCTTCTCCAAATCGATCATGTCTATGAACTCTGCGAGCAGCTCTGGACCGGACTAAACGCATGGTATGAACAGATGAATATTGAATATAAATTAAAGGAGCTTCCATTCTGATGGAGGCTCTTTTGTTAGTTAGGGAGCCATCGTTCTCAATCTTATATTGACACATGTCATATTCTGGAACTACGCTGTGTAAGGGCCTATTTCTTACATATGATGAAAGATCACACCGCGAATGACCCTGAATGATCCTAAAAGGAAGTGAGTATTGATCATGCAAATTCAATTGAGCAGACCGCCGGACCGCAGACCTCCTTATTGGCTGCCGCTTACAACCATCCTGGCCGTCATACTCTTTATCTCCCTCATGCTGTGGTTCGAGAAGCCGCCGGAAGCCAGAAAGATCGATGCACCCGCAACCGAGTTCTCGGCGGAACGCGCCATGGCACATGTCGAACGGATTGCCCAAGAGCCCCACCCGATGGGGTCCCCTGCCAATGCGGAAGTCCGGGCTTATTTGGTGGAACAGATGAAGCAGCTCGGCTTGAACCCGGAGGTTCAGGAGTTTAATGACCGTCTGACAACCAAGTACGTCGACGCCGACGTGCAGCTTACGAACATTCTTGGCGTCATTAAAGGAACCGGATCGGGGAAACCGCTCCTTCTGATGTCGCACTATGACTCGGTCCCTACCGGCCCCGGGGCGAATGATGCTTCGGTCAGCGTAGCTTCCTTGCTGGAGACGGCAAGAGCGATCCAGGCCGGACCTCCGCCGCAAAATGACATCTGGCTCCTACTGACAGACGGGGAGGAAAGAGGCCTGCTCGGTGCCGAGGTGTTCTTTCAGGACCCGGCGCACCGTGAGATCGGCATGATTGCGAATTTTGAAGCCCGGGGATCGAAGGGTTCGTCCTTCATGTTCCAGACCAGCGACAGCAATGGACGGATCATTGAAGAATATGCCCGGGCCGTATCCAATCCTGTCAGCAACTCCCTCTTGGTGGATCTCTACAAACAACTGCCGAACGATACCGATCTGACGGTGGCGCTGGAGCATGGCCTCCCGGGGCTGAACTTTGCCTATGGCGACGGGTGGGCAGCTTACCATACCCCGATGGACAACACGGAGAATGTCTCCCTTGAGACCATGCAGCATCAAGGCGAGAATGCGCTCGCCATGGCAAAGCATTTTGGCAATCTGGACTTGGCTGACCTGACCTCCACAGGCGACCGCATCTATTTCAATCTGTTTGGCCTGCTGGTTCATTACCCTGCGCAATGGGCGATTCCGATCACTGTGGCGATCGCAGCGCTATGGCTGGCTTTTGCTTGGTTGTTTGCCCGCTTCTCCCTGCTTACCGTTAAGGGAAGCCTGATCGGGCTCGGAACTCCGATTCTGGCCGTCGTGCTCTCAACCGCGCTCAGCTATGGCTTGTGGACGCTCATCGATGCGTTGTGGGCAGGCAAAATGACGCAGCCTACAGGCGCAACCTACGATTCGCTTCTGTACAGCATCAGCTTTGTGCTGGTGACCCTCATCGCTCATGTCGCGCTTACCCGCTGGGTGGTGCGAAAAGCAAATGAAGTGGAGATGCTGCTTAGCGGCGCACTCCTGTTCCTGCTGCTGCTCATCGGCTCGACCTGGCTTCTGCCGGGCGCAAGTTATTTATTCGCGATACCGCTGCTGGTTCATTTCGCGGCTCTGACGTGGGCGGCATTTACCCGGGACCCGCGCGAAACCTTAACCCATCCGGCCGTCGTGTTGGGAACGTCGCTTATCCCTGTTCTGATGTTCACGTCGGTCTTTCACATCGTATTCCTCCTGCTCCCGCCGGGGATTCATCTGTTCAGCGTTGTGCTGATCGGACTGATACTGGCCCTGATGTCCCCGGCAGTCCGAATGCTCGCGCATTCTTGGAAATGGGTGCTGCCGGCTGCTTTCATCGCCATCGTTGTCCTGCTCGGCATCGGCTGGAGCCAAGCTGAACCCGGGCCGGATCGACCGGTTTATGAGAGCCGATAGGGTTCCCCTAGAGCAGCTGATAGTTGTTACACCTGATAAGTGCACTCTATCCTGCATGCCAAACAAGCAAACGCGAACACCGCGTTTGCTTGTTTTTTTACATTGAACAGCCCAGCCCCCGTTACTTCACGATGTCTTGCCAATGCGTAGGGAGCTCATACGTCTCCAGATGCTTGTATTCTACCAGCTTCACCATACCGCCGGGAATCGTCGGAGCGACCTCAAAGACAAGGCGGTCCTTACCCACCGGGATATGGGGGCCGACCACCGGGCGCGCCTCCAGCGTGATGACGAAATGAAAGCCGCGGAATCCGTTCACTCTCTTCACTTGAATCACGTCCACGAAGTAGGGATAGACAACCGGAAGCTCCTTCAACGTATGGCTATAATGCCGATCGACCACTTCATCGATATGGGGAAGCAGAAACAGCATCAGTATATCTTGATACTGCAGCTGGGCACTATCCTTTTTCGGTGATGTATAATCGGTCACCTCGGCATGGGACGGCAGCGGCAAGCCGAAAATCGTGACGACGGCAAGGATCAGGCTGATAAAGCATTTGTTCATGTTCCTCTCTTCGCACCTCCTGCCACAGCTCTTATGGATTAGGTTCTCCCATCCGATAAGATTGATGTAACGCCATCCGAAACGAATGTTGTCTGCCATATGGATGAATCAAGTTACGTACGATATGATAGGTGGAAGGAAGCTATCGATTCGGCACATCCCTTCCTCTCGGCATGCCTTCGGCGCATACGATCAACACCGACGGGAGGATATACATCATTAAGAAAAAAAGGATTATGACCATGTCTGCAGCTATTATCGCTTTACTAGCAACCATTATAATTTCAGCCAGCTTCTACTTTTATAACGTCGCTATTGCCCGGGCCGACAAGGCCTTCCTGAACGGCAACCCGGACCTGGAAGCCAACTCGAATATCGACAATCCCTTTGCGGACAGCAAGGATTGGTGGGCCAAGCAAAGCTTCGAGGAATGGAGTCTTACCTCAGACGACGGCTTGAAACTGCATGCGTACTATTTACCTGCCGAAGTGCCTACGGATAAAACCGTCATGATCGCGCACGGATACTCCGGCCATTCGGAGCAGATGAGCGGATTCGCCCAAATGTACCATGAGGACCTGGGCTACAACGTCCTGCTTCCCGACGCGCGTGGCCATGGAAAGAGCGAAGGCGATTACATCGGCTTCGGCTGGCCGGAGCGGATGGATTATCTCAGATGGATTGAACGTGTCATCCGGCATACAGGGAAAGACGCCCAGATTGTCCTGCACGGCGTGTCCATGGGCGGGGCAACGGTGATGATGACCAGCGGCGAAGAGCTTCCGCCCCAGGTAAAAGCCATTGTCGAGGACTGCGGGTATACCTCGGTCACGGATGAGCTGACCTATCAGCTGAAGCGCATGTATAAGCTTCCATCCTTCCCGCTGGTTCAATCCACGAGCCTGCTCACCAAAATCCGGGCCGGATACTCCTTCGGCGAGGCCTCCGCGCTGGAGCAGGTGAAGAAATCCAAGACGCCGACGCTGTTCATACACGGCGGCGGGGATCTGTTCGTCCCTACCGAGATGGTGTATGAGCTGTACGAGAACGGTCCGGAGCAAAAGAAGCTGTTCATCGTCCCCGATGCAGGCCACGGCCTGGCACGCCAGTTCGATCCACAAGGGTATGACCGGGAAGTGAAGGAGTTTATCGGCACGTATGTGCAATAAATTGAAAGAAGAGCAGTCCATGCGGACTGCTCTTTTTCGGTGAGGTGAATATACCCCTGATCAGCTTTGCGGTCACAATTAAGCCCATGTTGGTGAGCTATACCCTTTGAGCGAACTCAGGTTTAGAACATAAATGTTGGATGCATGATATGAGACCACTTGACCTGGTTTCCCTCAGAGATCAACTACATGTTCCTGTTTAGATTCAGAATCATGCTATAATTAGAATATTCTGTAAACAAACATTGTTTTTGGAATGAGTAAATAAATTAAAAGGTTTTTAGTTCCATTGTTGAAAGGATGGATTCTTCATGGTTGTTGGAGTACAAGAACTCATTTTTTTTATCATTATTTTAGCAGCAAATTACTTACTAATTTACCTGATTGTTAGTAATGCTATTTCAAATTCAGGGTTGAAATCGGAAATGGATAGTCTCAAGAACGAATTGATAGATATAAAGAAATTGCTAGCAGATCATTCGGCAAAAACACTTGGGGATCGTAAGAATAAAGAAGAAATCTAAATGCTACCTCATTCATTGTTAGCGATTCGCGTTAGAAACTTAACTCAATCTAAAACAGACCCGGCAATTCTGCCGGATCTGTTTTATTGAGGTTTAAAGTGAGCACCCTCTCAATGAAGGAAGCCAACAAAAAAGCAAAGTAGAAACCGAGACAGAGCTTATGCGCGAAGAATATCATTCGCGGTTTCTTCATTAAATACCATCCTAGCGCTGAATGCCCGGTCTTTTTCCCTCAGCCAGCATGCCGTTAATGCTCTCGATCAACTGCGGCAGCTCGCTCATCGTCCGGATCGCAAAATCCGCCCCGTTACGGATAAACGTCTCTTCGGTTTTCGAGATCGCGGCTTCCCGGTCCGACTCTGACAGGGCATGAAACTCTTCCAAGCCCAAGCCCATTTCGGAGCTGCCGATAGCAACGCCAACCGACCACACGCCTGCGTTCACGCCTTCTTTCACGTCGGAGACGGTATCGCCGACCTTAATGACTTTCCATGAAGCCGATAATCCAAGAAACTCCATGTTCCGGTAGATCATGTAGGGGTAAGGTCTTCCTTGGGAGTGCGTGTCATCCGGCGTGAAATAAACATCCGGGCTGTACCCCTTTTGCCGCGCATTGGCAACCACGACCTCCATCATGCCGCTCGTATAACCGGTCGTGGAACCGATTTTCAAGCCTTGCGCCTTCAGCGCTTCAACCGCCTCAATGACACCCGGAATCGGGTCCGTGTACTCGGATAAGGAGACCATCAAGGCCGGCTCGAATTCCGCATACAGCCGTTCTACATCCTGCTCACCGAAAGCTCTGCCGTACTTCGTCTCCCATAGCGCAGACACTCTCGGCATAGACAGCATGGCACGAATATGGTCGATCTTCAGCATCCCCATTGGTGCTCTCGCTTCCTCCATCGTTACCTCAATACCCGCATTCTTGAAAATATCGACAAACACGTTCACGGGCGCAAAACATCCAAAATCCACGGCCGTTCCAGCCCAGTCCAATATAACGCCTTCGATTCGGTTCATTGTGCCGTCACCCCCATATATTCTTCAATAATCGTACATAATTGCTCGATATCCTGTTCATAGATCTCCCCGATATTCCCGATGCGGAAGGTATCCACGTCGGTCAGCTTACCCGGGTAGATCACATAACCTCTTTCTTTAATATAAGCGTAAAAATGCTCAAAGTTGAACCCTTCGTTCGGGAATAAAAACGTGGTGATGATCGGGGATTGTTTGTCCTCGGTGATATAAGCCTGGATGCCGATCTGCCCCAATCTCTCCCGCAGCAGGCGATTGTTATTCCGGTAACGGTTGAACCTGGCAGGGACGCCGCCTTCTTCATTCAGCTCATCCAACGCTTTGGAGAAAGCCGCCACGACATGGGTCGGCGAGGTATAACGCCATTTGCCGTCCTTGTCCATGCCCTTCCATTGGTCGTACAGGTCGAGCGACAAGCTGCGCGCAATCCCTTCGCAGGCCGCAAGCTTCTCCAGCTTGGCGATCACGAAGCCAAACCCCGGAACGCCTTGAATGCATTTATTCGCGCTGCTGATCAGGTAATCGATGCCGAGCCCCTGAACATCGATCTCCATGCCGCCAAAGCTGCTCATCGCATCAATGATGAGGGTTTTTCCATATTCCCTGGACAGCTTCGAGATCATCTCCAGCGGGTTCAGAATGCCGGTGGTCGTCTCGCAATGAACCATCGCGATATGCGTAATCCGCAAATCCTCATGGAGTATGGCCCGCAGCTCATCCTCGCTTGGATGTTCATCGTAATTCACCTTGTACTCCGCGTAATTCTGTCCGATGTACTCCGCCATCTTCACGATCCGCTCGCCGTAGGCGCCGTTCGTTACGATCAGCACCTTATCGTCTTTCGAAATGGCGGACGTCATGACGGCTTCGACGGCAAACGTGCCGCTTCCCTGCATCAGCACGGCGGTATACAGCTCTGGATCCGCTCCGGCCAGTGCCAAGAGCTGCGATCTGATTTTTTGCGTAATCGATTTGTATTCATCATCCCACGTGCAGCGGTCAAAGAGCATTTCCTCTTTTACCGCCTTGGTTGTGGTCAAAGGTCCCGGTGTCAAAAGCTTGTAGGTTTTCATGTCGCATCGCTCCTAAGTCGGCTTATTCTTTGGATCCGTTGAAGAATTGCTGATGCTCTTCCAGCAGCTCCACGGTCAGCGGCTTCTCGAAGGTCATCGAGTATGCAGGTTTGTTGACTTCATCGACGGTCTCCCCTTCGTACAGGGCCACCGGGTAGTTCGCAATCAGATCTTTGCGGGCATCCTTTACGATGGTCTCGGCCATCTTCATCGCCAGATCCGTCGTTGCATTCTTCTTGTCCACGACCGCAACCGATTCGGTCAGCGAGAAGTTTCCTTCGACCGGATCCACGTAGTCAATCGGTGCACCGGTGGCTTTAGCCGCTACCGCCTGATGGCGAAGGCCAAACCCGGCCGCCACTTCGCCAGCCTGCACTTTCTTGATCGGACCGGAGCCCGAGCTCTCCAGATGCGGTCCCACGTTGGCGATCAGGTCATGAAGCACCTTACGTCCCGCATCTTCGCCGTATTGCGTAATAATGGCCTGAACGAGCAGCCAGCCGGTGGAAGAATCCATGATGTTCGGAATCGATACGAGTCCGCTGAATTCCGGTTTGGTCAGGTCGGTGATGGAGGTGGGCATCGGCAATCCTTTATCCTTCAGCACTTCCGTATTCACGAAGATGGAGCCGGTATTCGCCAGAATCGGCGTGTAATATGCCGGATAAGAATCGGTAGCGCCTGCGTCAAAGGCCAGATCCTTAAACATCGAATGCTTGCTCTGCGAGCTTTCGATGAAGTAGGAGCTCATGGTGACGAGATCCGCCTCGATTTTGTTCCCCTCCGCCATCAATTTGCCCCCAAGTTCGGAGGTGCCCAGGGATTGGACAAGATACTGTCCTTCATATCCGGCATTCTTCAACGAGGTCTCCATTGCCGCAACGGCTTCTTCATCCCCATTGGTGTAGATGACTACCTTCTTCGCTTCCCCCGCGCTGCCGCTGCCGCAAGCGGCCAAAGCAAACACCATACTGACTGCGATCAATGACAGCAGCATTCCCTTCAGCGTCTTCATCATGATTAACTCACTCCTTGAATGTTTTTATTGGCATTAAAATAGGCTCAGTGCTTGATGTCCGCTGCGATACCGTATCGTACCTCCGATCTAGAAATCCGCAGACAAAGGCGAACGCATTCGCGTCCCCAGTACGACACGTCGTCTCTGCCGGGTGTATGTTTTTCAACCACATATCCGGCAACATAGCGGACAAGCACGTAATAGGGCAGCTTTAGCGCTGCGCCGTTCTCCTCTGCCATGCGTCGCACACCATCTTGATGATCAGATTCGTGAAGAAGATCAGCATCGACAGCACGAAGATCTCATTAAACTTGGCGAAATGCTGCAGCTCTTTGATTTTGCTGGCGACGAGCGACGTCTGCGCCGATACGAGAAAAATGATGCCGCTGATCGTCACCATGGCGTTGATGAAATAGTAGCTGAACATCTCGATGACGGTTGAGGCCGAGTTCGGCAGGATCACCCGGTACACGGTCTTGAACCAGCTGTCCCCCAGCAGTTCTCCCGTGGTTTCCCAGGAGGGATTCATCTTGGACAGGGAGTTCTTGGCCATCAGGTACGGCGTCGTAAAAAAATGAACGATGTTGCACAGAACGAGAATGACAAAGGTCCCCTTCAGGCTGCTCCCGTTAAAGAAGAGCAGGTAGGATATCCCCAGCACCATGCCGGGCACCGTATTGGTTATCATGGATACGATGTCTACCGCGGACCGGGCTTTTAACGATGTTCTCACATTGAGCAGCGCGGATAAGTACGCCATCAAGGTACCGAACAGCGCCGTCAAGAAGGCGACCCAGAGCGAATTGCGATATACCCCCGTCAAGTCGCTCGATTGAATCACATCCCGCACATGCTGGAACGTGAAGGTCATGTCATAGGGGTAACTGCTCAACCAAGGAGCGATGAACATCACCGCAAAAATGGACAGCATGCCCGTCACAATGGCCGACGACATCACGCCGAAGGCGATATCCCGAACGCGCTGCCGCGGCAGCTCGATATCCGACAGCTTGTCATAGTGGAAATTCCACTTTTCCAGATAATTCAGCAGCCAGATGCCGAACACGGCCGGAATCAGCATCATCACCGCAATGACAGCGCCTTGATTGAAGTCCGGAATGGAACCCAGCATCACCTGGTACAGCTGCGTCGCCACGACCGGATAGGTACCGCCGACGGAAGCCGGAATGCCAAAATCCGTAAAGCTTAAGATAAAGGACAGCACAAAGGCCCCGCCAAGGGCTCCCGCAAGGGGACGCAAAATCGTATTCATGAAACTTCTCATCGTGCCGTCACCCATTAACTTGGATACGATGATGAATTTTTTATCAATGTACTTAAACGCGTTATGAATCAGCAGGAATACCGGCGGCAGCGTGTAAATGACGTAGCCGATGAGCAGCCCGTTCCATCCGTAGATATCGAACAGATTGCGCCCGGCAAGCCGGGTGATCAAGCCCTGGTTACCGAACGAATACATGATGGCGAACCCATAGGTAATGGTCGGAAGCAGCATGGGGACCATGATGACGGTTTTCAGCAGGCCTTTGACGGGCCGGTATATTTTGGTGCAATGAATGGAATACGCGAGTATGAACCCCAGAACGGTCGTGATCACGGCCGTTACGCCCGATACCTTCACGCTGTTGCCGATCGCCGCGACGAATTCCCGATTCGCCCCTATGGATGCATAGTGTCCAAGGGTAAATCCCTGATCGGATCCGAAGGACCGGATCAGCAATATGAGCAGCGGCAGGAACAGAAACACGGCGAACAATAACAGGATAACGGTAAAGATAACCCGCATTTCCGGCTTCGCGCTACGCATACTGTTCACCGAACAGGTTGTAGATGTTCTGCCTTTTGATATGCAGCTGCTTGATAATGAATTGCTTCACAAAATCATTGCTCGGATGATGGACAATCTCCTGAGGCGTGCCGAATTGGGCAATCTGTCCCTGATGGATGATCAGGATTTTGTCCGAGAGCGTCAGCGCCTCTTCCGGGTCATGCGTCACAATGATCGTGGTCAGCTTGAATTCCCTGGCGATCGACTGGATCCGCTGCTTGATCGATTCCTTGATCACGCCGTCCAGCGCGCTGAGCGGCTCATCGAGCAGCAGGATTTTCGGTTTCGTGACCAGCGTTCTGGCCAGGGCCACCCTCTGCTTCTGTCCCCCTGACAGTTCGCCGATCCGCTTGTCCAAGTGGGGCTGGAGCTCCAGAAAATCGATATATTCCCGGACCTCTTGTTCGCTCACGGTTCCCTTCTTATTGCGCAGGCCGTATACGATATTGTCATAGGCATTCAAGTTCGGGAATAAGGCATAGTCCTGAAACACGATATTAAATCCCCGCTTCTTCATCGGTACGTTGCTCAGATCTTGACCCTGGAACACGATTTTTCCCTGATCCATTCGGGTGAGTCCCAAAATAATATTCAGCAATGTGGTCTTCCCGCTCCCGCTCGGACCGAGCAGCGATACAATCTCGCCGGTGCCGATTTCTACGTTGATGTCATCCAAAACCACTTTATCGTCGAATTGTTTGCAAATATGCTCTAGCTTCAGCAAACGGCTCACCTCCTTAACACATCCTCAGTATAGAAACCATATGTAAATAAGAATCATGGGAACTGTTAAATGTAAATAAATTATGCATATATCATTCATAAATCAATACTAACTATTGACCATATTCATCCTTAACAGATGCCTAACTTATGAATAATGTAGGTAATTGTATTGAACATGGCCGTGCGAATCGGTAAACTAGACATGAATACAGGCATCAACCACTAATGCGGATTGAATGGGTGAGCGAATGTTTCCATTGGAGAGGCAAAAGAAAATACTTGAGCTGCTTACGATTCGAAAAGTACTGAAGATCACGGAGCTTACGGATGAGCTGAACGTCTCCGTGGATACGCTGCGACGGGATTTGAACACCCTGACCAAGCAAGGGCGGATTGAGAAGATCTATGGCGGGGTGAAGCTCGTGGAGTCCCGGTTCGGCGAATCCTCCATGGATGAGCGCATGGTCAGCCAGCTGGAAGAAAAGGACCGGATCGCCCACAAATGCAGCGAATTCGTTCATGACGGCGACTGCATCTACATCGACAGCGGCTCGACCACGTACCAAATCGCCAAATACGTGAAGCATAAGAAGAAGCTGACGGTGGTTACGAATTCACTTCCGGTTGCGATCGAACTGATGGACAGCGACGTGGAACTGATTATGATCGGCGGCAAAATCCGGCGGGAGGAGCAATCCGTCGTCGCGTATGAATACATCTTCAACTTTCATGAGCTGAATGTGCTGAAGGCGTTTATCTGCTGCAGCGGCATTACCATCGAAAAAGGCATCTCCGACTACAACCTGGAAGAAGCCATCACGCGCAAAAAAATGATCGAGCTGTCCAAAGAGGTGATTGTCATGGCGGACAGCACCAAGTTTGGCAAAGACGTTACCATTTCCATCGCTCCGCTCGACAGAATCGATACCATCGTGACGGATGCGAACGTCCATCCCAGCTTTATTCCAACTTTCAAGAAAACCAATACAACGCTTGTGATTGCAGATGAATAGAATAGAGAATCACAACAAAAACGGACATTACCGATCGCCGAATGACAGCGAGTATGGGAACGTCCGTTTTTTTATTTCACACTGGCGGAGACCGGTGCTAGCTTATATGTATCGAGCCTTTTCCAGTATCCTGCATCCATAAGAATTAATCTTCTCTTTACATGCATCTCCATCTCTTTATTATGTGGATGACGGACCAAGCCCTCTTTGTAAGCGGTTGTACATTAGGAGGGAAGTCCATATAATGATGAAGGAATGAAAATCAGGATATTTTTGTTATGTTCTGCGACACCATGCAGGTAGAGGAGGAATCTGATTATGAACGTTGGATCAGCACGAGCAGCCGCAACGGATTGGGTCTTGCAGCATGCCAGCAGGGAGCCTGGATTCATGGGTGCCTATTTCAGCGGCTCCACGGTCGGCAAGCCGGACGATGCCCAGATGGCTCCGTCATCAGACATTGACGTCGTTGTAGTCACCGCGGATCCGAAGCCCCCGCTGAAACCGGGGAAGTTTATCTACCAGGACGCCTTGATCGAGGTCACCTATCTGTCCTGGCAGGACCTTGCTTCGCCCGAGCAAGTATTAACGTCTTACCATCTGGCCGGCAGCTTCCGCGTAGACACCCTAATGTCCGACCCGACCGGGCAGCTGCGCAAGCTGCAGACGGACGTCTCGCGGCATTTTGCCGACCGGATCTGGGTCACCCGCCGCTGTGAGAACGTGCGCGAACGTATCTTGAACGGCCTCCAATCCATAGATCCTTCCGCTCCTTGGCATCGCCAGGTGACCTCGTGGCTGTTTCCTACCGGCGTAACCACCCATATGCTTCTGGTCGCCGCGCTTCGCAACCCCACGGTCAGACTCCGCTATGCGGCAGTTCGCGACGTGCTGAAGGAATATAACCAAGAGGAGGTCTACGAGGAGCTGTTACGTTTGCTGGGCTGTAAAGACATGTCTGCCGAGCAAGCCATGAATCATCTCAACGGACTGGCCCGCACCTTCGACGCCGCTGCTGCGATTGCCAAGACGCCCTTCTTCTTCAGCAGTGACATTACGCCGGAAGCAAGACCGATTGCCATTGACGGCAGCCGCGAGCTGATCCTAAACGGAAGCCATCGGGAAGCCGTCTTCTGGATGGTGGCCACCTTCGCCCGCTGCCACAACATCTTGGAGGTTGACGGGACTCCTGAATTTCAGGAGGAGTATGTACCCGCTTTCGATGCGATTCTGGCTGATCTCGGCATAACGTCCACCGATGACCTGCTCCAGCGGGCCGAAGAGACCCTCCGTTTCCTGCCGAAGCTGTGGGATGTCACGGCAGGCATTCTGGATGCCAATCCGAATGTATCCGGCGGCGAAGAACCAACCTCATAACTCCTATTTTCATATAAAAAAGCCCACGCCAGGATTCGTTCCTGGCGTGGGCTTTGTATTAGCGGACTTCCTGCTCCAGCGGCAGGTAAAACCGGTGCTCCTCTTGGTCTTTGGCAAAGCCGACCGACTGATAAAGTGACAACGCCGTATCATTGGCTGCCTTTACTTGCAGCTTGACCGTGGCGGACCCATGCGCCTGAAGATAAGACATGGCACGGCAAAGCAGATATTTGGCGATCCCCCGCCGTCTCCACGGTTCCCGCACAAACACATCTTCAATCACGCCATCCCCCTCCTCCTGCCATGCCATGGTACTGCCGACGATCGTATCCCCTTCCAGAACATTCATGGCGATCCAGTTGGAATGCGCCTTATATTCCCGTAATCGTTCGAGACCCAGCGGCGCTTCCGGCCAAATTTCAGCTTCGAGCTTTAGATACTCCACTTCCTCTTCAGCAGACTCGATCCTCCACAATCGATTTTGATAGCGATCATCTAACGGCAAGGCAGGAATAGGCTCCTCCAACGATCGTTTCATGGCATAAAGGTTCTCCAGCGGCTGAAACCCCTTCTTCTCCGTAAAAAAAGCATTATTTGCGCTCTCATGGACATAATTGCCCACGCACAAATACGTCTCGTACGTCTTCGGCAAAGTCCTCATTAAGACAACCGCCCGTTCATACAGGACCTGATACAATTCGTCCAAAAGGTCGAAATCCCGCTCACGATGCGGAACCGCCTTGAGATTCACGTAAATATGATGCCTGCAGTTCGGGGCACATCCCGGCGGAATCACGTTTATGATCCCGACCTGACCCTTAGCTACCATCTTCCCGTCTTCGATAGCGCAGAACACGTTTTCCCAATTCTCCCGGTCACCCACCCACCAGAACAGCGCATTCTCGGCGGATACCGCCTGATATAACTCGCCTAGCAGAGGCATGTCGCCCTGCCCAAAACTACGAATGATTCTTTCGCTCAAATGAATGTCACCAGCCTTTGCGTTCATTGTAAGGCGATCGGAATGCCAACAACAGAGAAAAAACAACTATAGACAAACAAGCCGCTTTTTCAGACAACGATCTCCTTATAATGGGTGTACAATTATGTTATTACGTAATATAATAATTACGTAATGATATAACAAACTAAAGCGAGGTTGATGATTCCCCATGACACGTGACCTGATCCAAGAGATGGATGTCTTAAAGAATCAAATGGCGGAGCTGCAGCAGCTTGTTTATCAAGCTCTTATGGAACGAAAACCTGCATCCGCATCAAATCCATACCGCCAAGAAATCGCAACAGCGCCCACCATAAATGAACCCCATCCCGAAGACGGCTCTGTCTTCTACTCCGGGCAGGTGCACCTGAACGGACAAAACATCCGCTGGGAGCCACAGCAACGCCGATTGAATCAATTGCTGGACATGAATACCGAGAAGGCGGCCAAAATCCTCGCTGCCCTGGGCAACAAGCAGCGCCTGGATATTTTGAAGACCGTCATGGCGGAGCCGCTATCGGGATCCGAGTTGGTGGAACGGTTGAACATGGGGACGACGGGTCAGCTGTATCATCATCTCAAGGCGCTGCTCGGCGCAGACCTGCTCGTCCAGGAGCAGGGGGGCCGCTACGCTCTTCCCCAGCATCGAAGCCTGCCGTTCCTGCTGCTGTTGTCCGCTGCCGGCGATCTGCTCGATGCCAGCGATTACCTGGAGATGTCGGAAACCCGCAACAATGCAGGGATGTACTTCGGGCCCTCGCATGGCTTTGATATTCATCAGCTGCTTTGGGCCGTGGTGGAAAATTCGATTTTGGAGCATACGAGCGGGTATGGCGATCAGATCGGCATTTTCCTGCATGAGGATGGCAGCGTGACGGTAACCGACAACGGAAGAGGCATTCCGGTGCAGGCCCTCCCGAATTCCGATGTCCCCGTTGTGCAGTCGATTCTGACCGATGTCCACCGCTTCAACAACAGCGCGCACTTTCTGGTTCCCGGCGCGGAAAAAGGCATCAGCATTGCCGTGGTCAACGCCCTTTCCAAGCAGCTGTCCGTGGAAATTCGGCGTGACGGGAACATATACCGGCAGGAATACCGGCACGGCATACCGCAGACGGGTCTTTTGACGGTTGGTTTGACTCAAGAGACGGGAACCAGCGTGACGTTCAAGCCCGAGCCGGAATTGTTCAGCTCGGCCTTTGAATTTGACCGCATCCTCGAGCGCAAGGACGCGATTGCCGCGGATTATCCTGCACTTGCCCTGACCATTCGGAACACCGCTGAATAAAGTGGATTTTCGAAGCGGTCCTAATTTGTATACTTTGCTTTTTTTGCAGCAGCAGCATATTGGGTCGACAGGCATTCCAAGCATATCCCGGCCACGTGCCGTGCGCACAGGGAGTAGTTTCGCACGATGTATGAATGCCTGATATCCGGTACACCGAGTGCCTGCGCTCCTATGCTATACTGAGCTTGAACGAACGCTAATCGAGGTGATATAGAATGCTGGAACGTTCTATGGAGAATGTAATGGAATCCGAACAGAAAGGGGCTGATGCGATTAAAATATAAAACGAAACGAGGACGATACACATGAATACGCGAGATACGGTAATGAGCGAAGGTTTTGCATTGAATGTTTCCATTCGCGGAAACGGCAAGCCCATATTGGTGGTGGGAAGCAGCGTTTACTACCCCCGCTTGTTTTCGGAGCAGCTTTATACGTCATTTCAATTGATTTTCCTGGACCATCGAGGCTTTGTGGAGTCTCCTCGGACACTGGAACCGGAAGACTATACGCTGAATAAGGTTCTGGATGATATCGAAAGGGCAAGACAAGCGCTGGGACTGGAGGATTTTATCATATTGGGGCATTCAGGACACGCCTTTATGGCGCTGGCGTATGCCCGAACCTTTCCGGAACGCGTCAGCAAGGTGATCCTGCTGAATACGGGCCCCTCCAATAGTCCGGAGCGGCGGCAGCAGAGCATCGCTTTTTTCAATGAGACGGCAAGCCCTGAGCGGAAACGGCAGTTCGAAGCGGATATCGCTCTGCTGGAGGAGGATATCCGAAGGGAGCCTGAACGGCGGTTTGCTCATATGTGCATTCGGATGGGAGCCCACAGCTTTTATGATTATGCCTTTGATGCGGCTTGGATGTGGGATGGGGTCTTCACCAGCATGCCCGTCTTGGATCATTTATGGGGAGAAGCCTTCGCGCGGCTGAATCTGATCGATTGCCTGGAAGAGGTCGATATCCCCGTCTTCATCGGTCTTGGACGGTACGACTATTTGGTCGGCCCCGTATCGCTATGGGATGCCGTAAACGGCTCGCAAGCAAACGTGAGAAAGGTCGTTTTTGAGCAAAGCGGCCATAATCCGATGTTCGAGGAGCCTGAGCTTTTTAACGCCGTCTTGACGGATTGGATTCACGAAACGGATCGCTGATCTTGTAAAAGCTTGAATGAAGGGGAGCCCGCGGCATTTCCGTTGGGCTCCCTTTGTATTTACCGGTGCTTCAAGCGGCGCACTCTCGCTTCATAAAGCTTCAAAGGCGCATTGTCCGATGCTCTACTCGCTCAAAGTCGCTCTTTTGGGGTCGGATGCGGACACTGGTTCCGCTATTTACTGATATTCGGGCCTCTCTTGGGCCAATATGCGGGTATGGACCCGCCATTCGCTGATTTTCGTTCCTTTTTGAGTCCATGCGGACACTGGTTCCGCTATTTACTGATTTTCGTTCCTTTTTGAGTCCATGCGGACACTGGTTCCGCTATTTGCTGATATTCGGGCCTCTTTTGGGCCAATAAGCGGATATGGATCCGCCATTTGCTGATTTTCGTTCCTTTTTGAGTCCATGCGGACACTGGTTCCGCTATTTACTGATATTCAGGTCTCCTTTGGGCCAATGCGGACATAGGATCCGCTAATTCAGCTTTTACACGGTTGAATCCCAGTAAATTTTGAATATAGCGGATCTCCTGTCCTCAAATCGCTGCAATATGGCTAAAAACATAGAAATAACGGAACCATTGTCCTCCAAACGTCACAAATCCAGACCCATCCAAACCGCAAACCTCCATCACTCACGCGACGTTGCTTCATCAGTTTTCGCCCATTGCCAAAATCCCCCTACTACTCTGTTCCATTGTTCCTAGACTCTTGATACTGTGTTCCATCGATCCGACCCTTGATACTCCGATTCCTCGATCCTCACGCTCTTGTTACTTTGCTCCATCGATTCCCGACCTTGATACTTTGCTCCATCGATTCCCGACGTGATACTCTGCTTCATCGATCCTCGCCTCTTGATACTTTGTTCCTTTGCTCCCTCGATCCCCGACTCTCGATACTTTGTTTCCTTGATCCCCGACTCTTGTTACTTTACTTCTCGATCCTCGACTCTCAACTCTTTACTTTGTTCCGTCTATCCTCGGCCCTTGATACTCTGCTTCCTCGTTCCTCGACTCTTGATACTTTCCTTCCTGACTCCCCGACTCTCGATCCCTAGACCCCTTGATCTCTACACACATCGCAGGGCTCAGACACGAACACGAATCGCATCATGACCACGATAGCTCCCACCCTCCTGCTGGATCTGACCCGCTGGATGGGCAGCGGAGAGTTCCCCCATTAAAGGGACAGCTCCCCCAGCCGACGGCTCTCCTCCTCAATCCGGCTTGGATCGATGCGCTCAAACAACAGCTCCACCCCATGAATCGGCCTGCCGGCCGGAACGTGGCACCACTTCCACGCAGGCGGCCCCAGCGAGAGAAAGTCTCGCATCTTATCGCAAGAGAACGGAATGAACGGCTGCAGCAGGTTTGCCAGATTGGCCATAATCAGAATGCAAGTGTACAGCGTGGTCCCGCAGGCGGCTCGATCCTCCTTGACCTGAATCCACGGCTTCTGTTCATCGAAATATTTGTTCGCCTGGCGTACCACGCTGAAAATCAACTCCAACGCTTCTTTCAGTCGCCCCTCCTCAATAAGCGCCCCGGCCTGCTGGTACAATACCTCCACCCGGCCCTGCCACTCATCGAATATGCTGCCCTCAGGCACTTTCCCGTCAAACGATTTGTTCGCAAACACCAAGGTTCGATTGACCAAATTCCCGAACGCGCCAAGCAGCTCGCCGTTATGGCTGTGAATGAACTCCCTCCAGGAGAAATCCGCATCCCGCTTCTCGGGACCGTTCGCAAGGAGGAAATAACGAACCGAGTCCGGCTGATACCGGCTTAACAAATCCGGCACCCATATGGCCCAATTGCGACTGGTCGAGAATTTCTTCCCTTCCAGTGTCATGTATTCGCAAGAAATGATCCGATCCGGTTGATGCAAATCCCCGGCTCCCTTAAGAAGCGCAGGCCAGATCAACGTATGAAACGGGATATTGTCCTTTCCATGAACATAGTAGGCGATCACCTCGCCCGGCCCCTTGCGCCAAAAGGGCTCCCAATCGCCGCCCGTCTCCGCGGCCCACTGCTTGCTAGCGGACAAGTAGCCGCTGACCGCTTCGATCCAAACATAGATTTTCTTATCCTCGAAGCCCGGAACCGGGACGTCCACGCCCCAGGTCAGATCCCGCGTAGCCGCCCGATCCTGAAGTCCTTCCTCCAAGTATCTTCGGGTCATGTGCACGGCATTATCCCGCCAGCCTTGGGCGTTGCTCAAATCATCCGCCAGCTCAGCTTGGAAATGCGACAACGATACATAAAAATGCTCGGTGGGCCGCTCCACCGGCGGGTTCCCGCAAATTTTGCAGGTCCTGTTCGTCAGATCGGACGGATCAAGCATCGTGGAACAGGCATCGCATTGATCCCCGCGGGCCCTGCTCCCGCATACGGGGCAATCTCCTTCCACATAACGATCCGGCAGAAACCGCCGATCGGTTTCGCAATACGTTTGCAGCACGGTTTTACGGTACAGATGGCCGTTGTCCAGCAGCTTCAGGAACAGCTCCTGTACCACGCCATGGTGAAACGCCTGATCGGTTCGCGTGTATAAATCGTAAGAGAAACCCAGCTGTGCAAAGCACTCCGCAAACTCCGCATGGTACCGATCGGCAATATCCCCCGGCGTCACGCCCTCTTGAATCGCTTGCACCGCCACCGGCGTGCCGTGGCAATCGCTGCCGGATACGTACAGGACGCGATCGCCCTTCGCGCGGAAATAACGCGCCAACACGTCGCCGGGCAGGAGACTGGCAAGCCGCCCCAAATGTAAAGATCCGTTGGCATAAGGCCAGGCACCGCCGATAAAAATGTTCGTCATGTCGTTCATCCTCCTTTTTTATGGACAACAAAAAAAGCCCTCATCCCAAAGGGACGAGAGCTTACGGCTCACGTGGTACCACCCAATTTCATTCATGCCTTGCGGCATTCACCTCTTCGGGTACGACGCCAATATATCGCGTGTATACCCTAGCACGGTAACGGGTGCGGGTTCCGGCACAGCCTACAACCCCAAGCAGGGTTTCGGTGCACAGCTCAGAGGCCATATTCCCGAGGCTCCTTCTTTACCCCTTTTCACCTGCCGGGGCTCTCTGTTCAAAGACGCTGCCAAGGTACTCTTTCTCTTCATTGCTTTTGTCTCGCGTTATTCAAGTTACTGGAAATCATACTCGAATTTCACGGAAGAAGTCAAGGGGACGAATGCGCAGCTTTTCTTGCTCTTTCCCGGCCGTCCCGTATCGCTCCCAGCTTCTTGCCCAGCATCATTTTAAGCTTCTTGCGGGCTCTGCTCATGCGGTTCCGGACATTTTCGGGCTCAATCTGCAGCACCTCCGCAATTTCCAAGGTGTTGAAATCCTCGTAATAGTACAAATACATCGGTTGTCTTAAGGTTTCGGGCAGCCTAAGCACGGCAGACAACAGCTCGTCATGGTTTTCTTCGCTGTACATTATCGATTCAGGCACCTGTACGGCGCACTCGCTTAAACGATTCTCAGCCAAAAGATCCATTCATTTCAACTCCTTTTTTCCCGTAGATGGATATGGATCGGTTCTTCCTTGTGCCCGTTAGTTCAAATTTCGAACTCTTTTCTTGACCGGCTGAAATTGCCTTCTCTTCGTTGGGAAGAAGCGTGCCAACAAACGTACCCGATCATGTGTATATTTCCAGGCCTCTCCGGCCTCTCGATCCAACTCCGCCTGCTGCTGCTTGATGAGAGATTCCACAACGAACCAATTGGTCATATCTAGTCACTCCTCTTCCCTCGCTCGTTAGTTCATATTTTTTCGAACTAAATATTTAAGTTCAATTATATATGAACTAATAAAAAGTTCAATATTTATTTTCCTTGGGATGTGGTATCATAAAAATGGAATAATGAGTGCTTGGAGGAGAGGATGATCATGACTCATATCAGAGTTGACTATTCGCCTGTTCACGAGCTGGTAACCAGCTTGTTCACATATGCAGATAATAAAAACCAAATGCATGATCTAGGGAATAAATGGAGGAAGGAAATTCAGAAGAATCTGCCCGCGTCTTTTACGGATAAGCTGGAAGAGCTGGACCTGTGCGAGATCGTTGCTTATCTGCACCTGGTTATCGTAGACAGCCCGAAAAAAGACAACATCGAGCGTTTTCTTGCCTGGTTTGCCGATTTAGGAGAAGGGCAATTGTACGAAATCCTAGCGCCTTATCTAGAAGGCGGATTTCCGATGGGGCTGAAAACATTCCGGGATCAGAGCCTTGAGATCATGACGGAGTGGCACCGGGCCTATACGATCTTGCCTGAGATTCACGACCTGCTGGGGCGTTCCGCTGCCCGCATGGAGCAGCGGAGCCGGGAGCTTTCCTGTATTGATCTGATCGATGAGGCAACGAACGGGATCGTGCTCGATCTTGAAGACGAATATAGCGCCATTCTTCTCATCCCTACTTATCACATCAAGCCGTTAAACCGGATTGACGAAGTGGGCAATCAACAGCTCATTATCAGTTATGCCGTAGACGATGAGCAGCAGGACGAGGATACGCCGACCAACCAGCTGCTGCGCATGACCAAGGGATTGGCTGACGAGAAGAGGCTCGTGCTGCTGCACATTCTCGCTGACGGCCCCGTCACGTTTACGGAGCTGCAGCAGAAAACCGGACTTTCCAAGAGTAACCTGCACTACCACCTTTCCTTGCTTAAAACCGCGGGCCTTTTGCGCATGCACTTCAAAATGCCGAATGAACGATATAAATACAGCGCAAGACCGGAATCCTTCACTCAGCTCAAGTCTTTCCTGGAGTCTTACGTGTTCGGTCTGACAAAAGAATAAGCGTAACGTACTTTCCCGCACGATTTCGGGAACACAGCGACAGTCATGCAAGAACTACACGCAAAGAGGCTTCCCTCTTTAGGAAGCCGGTACAGGATGTAAGGCGAAATGGCGAGTATTAAATAGCCTGCCGCATTAATAAAAACATCGATCGATATCCCCGGAAGGCAGTCCGTATACCGGAACGGAGCGTTGTCTTGCGAGATCAGAGCCAAAGCTCTAAATGTTTATACTTTCTGATCTCTAACAAAAATAGAAAAAAGCCGCAAACCTGGTCATAACCCTGGCAAGTAGACAGTACAAAAAAGACAAGATTTAAGCTGCGGCCGTTTCCCGGTATTCTACCGGGGAACGGTCGTTTAATTTTTTCTGGAATCGGTTCTGGTTATAGAACAAAATGTATTCACTCACTTGCTGTTCAACCTCAGCTTTGTTTGCTGCCTCATTCAAGTATATTTTCTCGCTCTTCAAATGAGAGAAGAAAGACTCGATACAGGCATTGTCCAGGCAATTCCCTCGCCTAGAGTGACTGCCTAGCATGCCGAGTTGTTTCAGTTTACGGTTAAATGGTTTTGACGTGTATTGAAATCCTTGATCCGAGTGTAGGATTACCCCACTCACATCCACGTGCTGACGGAGTCTATCCAGCGTTTCATGAACCAAAGCGAGGTCATTTCGTTCCGATAAATGCCAAGCTACAATCTCGTTATTGTATAAATCCTGAATCACAGACAGGTACACAAATTGTTCTCCAGCACGAATATAGGTAATATCTGTGACCAGTTTAGTTCGTGGCGTATCCGCTTTAAACTGGCGTTGAAGCCGATTCGGATTCACCACGGAAGCTTGTTTTCCAAAGAATCGACGCTTCTTCCGAATGACAGAACAGATTCCTAATTGTTTCATTAATCGGTACACCTTCTTGTGGTTGACCCTAATGCCTTCCCTCCGTAAAGCTACCGTCATTCGAAGATAACCAAAGTAGGGATGAATGCGATGGATGGCAAGCAGATGGGATTCCAATTCATGCTGCTTTTGTCTACGTTCTTTTGCCGCTTGCAAGCTCTTTCTCCACTTGTAATAGCCTGAACGGGAAACCGCGGCTAACTTCAAGAGCCAAACAAGACGATGGCGTACTCGCAAGTCCTCTATGATCTGAAATCTAGCTGCTTTACTCGTCACTCCTTGTGTAGATTTGGATACTGCTTTTTTAAATATTCAATCTCCGCTCGCAAGTATGCCATCTCTTCTTCCATACTGGAAAACTTCGTTCTGGGGCGTCCCCGTTTGGATGTGGCAGGTTCTAGGCTCATTCCACGTTTCGTTTTCGCCGCCCATACTTGTACTTGAGATTTATTTTGAATACCTAAACGTTTTGCTACTTCACGAATACTCATATGTTCTTCGTTGACCAGCCGGGCCGCCTCCAATTTTAATTCCAAGGAGTACCGTTGGTAAGTTTGTCCTTTTTTAGCCATGAAAAAATCCCCTTCGTTAGGCAAGATTAAGTCCATCTTAACAGATGTCTTTTTTCTCTTGTCTACTAAAAGGGGATAATACCAATGTGCCGGCTTCCTTTTTTTCTGGGGATGGTGATTGTAGCCAGAGCAGCAGGATCTGTCGTATTCATTGATCCCATGTATACTTCAATCCTACAGGAGCACGGAGAATGGTATTCATGGTGGGAAGGACAAATGACAAAAACTCAATATTGATATGATGAAGTTGTTTGCTATAATGTGTTCAACAGAGAGGGGGCGTGATGGTGGGCGGTCGGGTGTTAACGTAAACCCCGATGCCCATGAACCTATGGCACATGACCAACCACTAACGAAAGAAGCTATATTAGATGCGGCTGAGCAGACGCTTCGGCGTTATGGCCCAGACAAAACTTCGGTTGTCGATGTGGCCAAAGCGCTGCAGGTGAGCCACGGCTCGCTCTATCGGCATTTTCCCAGCAAGGCCGCTCTCAGAGAAGCCGTCACGGAGCGGTGGCTGCAGCGGATCGCGGATCCATTACAGACCATTGCAGACGGGACGGACGGCAGTGCCACCGATCGCTTGCGGTTATGGACGGATACCCTGATCCGGGCCAAGCGGACTTACGTTCTCGAGGATCCCGAGATGTTTGCCATGTACGCGTCCGTGACGCTGGAAGCCGTCAAGATCATTGATACGCATGTGAATTTGTTAATCGGGCAGATCGCCCAGATCATGGATCAAGGGATGCGAGCCGGTGAATTCAAGCCAGGCCGGCCGGAGTCGGCGGCGAAGGCTTTTTTCATGGCCACCTCCTTGTTTCACCATCCGGCCCATGCCTATCAATGGACTTCGGATGGGATCGAAGCCGCCTTTGAGTCGGTGTGGACGTTATTGTTGGCCGGGATTTCGATGAACGGTTAGCGGGAATAGGGATACGGCCAACCGCCGTCATCAGAATGCGGCAGGGCACTTTGGGAGCTAGCATGAAGAGATCATTCCTTATGTAAAAAAGATGCTATTCTTGGCGATACTCGCATGGGATAGCGTCTTTTTTGTTTTGGTTCGTTTACGAATGACAAAATTATAAATCTGTCACTTGTAATTTGTTATTGGGCGACATATAATCAAATTACTAATAATAAGAAGTTGCAAATCAGAACATCGATCTGGGGCAATAATCGTGTATCTCAATTCATATGCGGGAGGTTTTATCATGACAAAGGGCTTATCGGGCAAGGTAGCAATCGTAACGGGAGCATCGAGAGGCATCGGGCGTGAAATTGCAGAGAGACTTGCGGAGAACGGAGCCAAGGTTGTCGTAAACTATGCAAGCAGTCCGGCTAAAGCCGAGGAAGTGGTGGGCCTCATTAAGCAGGGCGGCGGCGAAGCACGAGCCATTCAAGCCGATATTAGTCAGGTAGCGGAGGTCGAACGGCTGTTTCGTGAAACGATCGAAGCCTATGGCGGAATCGATATCCTCGTGAACAATGCCGGCATCATGACCACCAAGCCGATTGCGGCCATGACGGAGGAGGATTTCGATCAGCAGTTTGCGATTAACGTGAAGGGGACTTATTTTGCGATCCAGCAGGCTTTTCACCATATGAATTCGGGCGGTCGCATTATCAATTTCTCGACGTCGGTCGCTGGGCAGATGTTCCCGACTTACAGCGTGTATGCAGGGACGAAGGGAGCTGTGGAGCAGTTTACGCGTCAGCTGGCCAAGGAATTCGGGCCCAAAGGGATCACGATTAACGCAGTGGCGCCCGGGCCGGTTAATACGGAGCTATTTACCGTTGGCAAATCGGGGGAACAGATTGCGGGGATTGTCAAAATGAATGCCTTCGGACGTCTGGGGGAACCGGATGATATTGCAGGTGTCGTGCTGTTCCTGGCCAGCGAAGAGTCGAAATGGATCACGGGTCAAACGCTGCGGGTGAACGGCGGGTTTGTATAATATCGCCTCTATCTCTATGGGAAAAAATAAAAATGCACCGGGATTCCGGTGCATTTTTGAAATGCGGCAGGCCACGCCGATGCGTCATAATGCCTGCAACATATTCTTGTACCCAAGGATTTTTCTTTAGAGAGCGCTATTTCCCTCAAGCCCCTCAAGCCCCTTCAAGGCACCCTTAATCCAGGTCCTTCCACTTCAGGTCCAGCGTCGGAGGCGTGTAGCTGTCCATGAGCTCTAACAGCTTGAGCGGATCATCGGACATGTTGATCAGGTTCAAGTGAGAGGAGTTGGAGAAGCCCTCGGTAATGCTGTACTGAATCAGCTTCATGAACGGTTCGAAATAATCGCGGATACTGAGCAGCCCGATCGGCTTCTGATGAATGCCGATTTGCGACCAGCACAGCACCTCGAACAATTCCTCATAGGTTCCAAAACCGCCCGGCATGGCGATAAACCCGTCGGCCAGCTTGCCCATCGTCGCTTTGCGTTCATGCATGTCGGCTACTTCAATGAGCTGGGTCAGCTCGGTATGTACGATTTCCCCCTTGAACAGCCCTCTCGGCATGACCCCGATCACTTCGCCGCCATTTTGCAATACGGCGTTGGCTACTTCACCCATCAATCCGATGTTGGAGCCGCCGTACACTAATTTGTATTGGTTGTGGGCAATATGCCTGCCAAGTTCGGCCGCTTTTGCTTTATAGTCCGGATGCTCGCCCATGTTCGATCCTGCAAATACGCATATGGATTTCAATTTGTACACTCCTTACCCAGATGTTGATATTTCATTCGAGTAATTATACTATATATAGTGATTTATGTCATGGAATGCTCGGCATATCCTTTCGGCGCCGACATGGCACCTTTTTATTTTATGGCATGCATGTTCGTTTTATCATGGATTTAATCTCGGATTGTGTAAAAAGAAGGATGCAGTCATCCCAAGAAATCGCGGAGGTAACACACGTCATGGATATGAACGAAGCGCAGCAATGGATTAAACAGTTCTACGGTGAAAGAGGCTGGGCCGGGTACGGTCCCTTTATCCGGGTTGGATTTTTGATGGAGGAAGCAGGGGAAACGGCGCGCGCCGTACGCGCTTATGAGATCGGCAGGGACCGCCCCGATGAGGAGGTTCAGTCGAGGGAACGGCTCAAGCAGGATCTGGTCGAGGAGATCGGCGACGTGCTTGGCAACATTTCGCTGCTGGCGGATCTCTATGATATTTCGCTGGAAGAAGCGTTTACGGCCCATCAGCAGAAGCTGTTGAAACGGTTTGGTTCTTAAAGGGGACAGGCTAGTGCCTGTTCCCATTCAGTTGTGGTAGTCCTTCGGAATGCTTCATAGGCGAAGGATGCTGCAGGCGCAAAACTTATGAGTAAAAGGCTGCTCCAGGTTCCCAGACCTTTTGGAGCAGCCTTTTTTTGAATATGATAAATCGTTATGAAATCCTAGGATACCAACACCTTCCGGAATTCCTGCGTCAGCAGCGGGACGAGATCGAACAGATCGCCGACGATGCCGTAATCGGCAACTTTAAAGATGGGCGCCTCCGGGTCCTTATTGATGGCAATGATGACCCGGGATTGGCTCATACCCGCCAAATGCTGGATCGCGCCGCTGATGCCGCAGGCAATATAGATCTCGGGCGTGACGACTTTGCCGGTCTGCCCGATCTGGAGCGCGTAATCGCAGTAGCCGGCATCGCAGGCGCCGCGCGATGCGCCGACCGCCCCGCCGAGCAGGTCGGCGAGCTCCTCCAGCGGCTTAAAGCCGTCCGCGCTCTTCACGCCGCGCCCGCCGGAGATGACGATTTTGGCTTCCGATAGGTCGATTTTTCCCGTGGTTTTGCGGACAACGTCCTTTATCACGGAGCGGAGGGAAGGAGCCGGGTAAGCGATGTCCTCAATGCCGGCGCTGGCGCCTTCGATGGTTTCCGCGGCGGGAATATTGTTCGGTCGAACCGTGACCACCCACGGTCCGTTCTGAAAGACGCGTTTCTCAAAGGCTTTACCCGCATAGAGCGGACGCGTGAATACCGCTTCTCCGCCTTCGTTGTCAATGGCGGTGACGTCGGAAATCTGTCCGGCATTCAAGGAAGCGGCCACCAGCGGTGCCAAGTCGCGGCCGATGGCCGTATGTCCGAAGAGGACGGCATCGGGCTGTGCCTGACGGATTACCGCTTCGATGGCGGCCATATAAGCTTCGGGATTATAGCTCTCCAGATCCTCATGCTCGACGGTATAGATGGTATCGGCACCATAGCCGTTCAGGGCCGATACGGCCTCCGTAATGTTGGAGCCCGCAACCAGAATACGGATGCTGTCGCCATCTTCCGCAATTAAACGGGCAGCGCCAAGCGTCTCGAGAGCAACCTGACGCAGCTTCCCATCCCGGTTCTCGGCATACACTAATATCGTTTTGCTCATATCATAACCTCCTAAGATCCATTTGGGCTTGAAAGTAAAGAGAGTTATACGATGTCGGCCAGCCTGAGCGTCCAAAGCGAATTCGGGTCATTCCTACAATCGCTGCTGCCCCGATTTCCAAGACGCATTAAGCGAAAAGCGTGCATGACGGACATCCCGTAAACCATACAATCAGAATACATAAGGCACGATGGCAGGGGCGCTGCCGCTGTCATGTAACCGCATTCAACAATGAGAATCGAAGGAATTCACAGGTTCAATTTGTCCTTTTATTAAATCACTTTCGACTGCGTCCGCAGCAAGGATACCAGCTCATGCGCCACTTCGGCAGGCTCCCCCTTCAGAATACGCCCGGCGCTTCGCTCCGGCGGCAAGGACAACTCGCTTTGCTTCGTTGCCGGCTGAATATCGGGTTCGGATAACCCGAGATCATCCAGGCTCAGCGTCTGAAAAGGCTTCTTCTTGGCCTTCATGATGCCCGGCAGCGACGGATAACGGGGTTCGTTCAATCCCTGCTGTGCGGTGAAGATGGCCGGCAGCTGGACTTCAAGCACTTCCAGATCGCCTTCCGCATCCCGGTGCACTTCAGCGGTGGTCCCGTTCAGCGTAAGCTTGGTAATGGAGCCGGTGTGCGAAATGCCGAGAAGCTGTGCCAGGCGGATGGCCACTTGGCCCGAGCCGCGGTCCACGGAGAAGTTGCCGCCGAGGATCAGATCCGGGCTTTCCTTCGACAAATACGCATGCAGCACCTTCGATACCGCATATTCATCGTCCGGAATCCGTTCGTCGGAGATCAGCACCGCATCGTCCGCCCCCATCGCAAGGGCGGTCCGGAGGGCTTCTGCCGTACGGTCGGGTCCGACGGACAGGAGCGTCACGCTGCCGCCGTGGTCATCCCGAAGCTTCACGGCTTCCTCTACCGCATATTCGTCATACGGATTGATGACGAATTTCACCCCATCCTCGGCAATCGATCCGTTCTCAATCGTGATTTTTTCCTCCGTGTCAAAGGTCTGTTTAAGCAATACGACAATCTTCATCGGTTAAACTCTCCCTTCAATATGAATATCAGCAGGACTTATTGTCCGCCGGAAACACCGCTCAGAAAAAAGCTTAGCGTCTCATCCGCTTGATCGGACAACGAATATTTACGGCCGGAGATCAGCCAAGAGGTTACCGCTTCGTCCATCGCGCCAAAAATCAGGTTGCGGACCAGCTTGACGTTCAGATCGGAACGGAATTTCTGTTCTTGGATGCCCTGTTCCAGGATATTCTCGATCAGTACGATATATGGCTTGAGCGCGCTGCCGATTTCCTTGCGCAGCTCCAAATCGCTCTGCCGCAGCTCAATCTGCGTGACATATGCAAGTTCGGGATTGCTCTCCAGCTCCGAGAAATGGATGCTGCACACCGTCCGTAGCGCTTCCACGGCGTCCGTGGTTCCTTCCACGCTTTCGTGGAATTTGCCGACCAGCTCCCCAAGCTTTTCTTGGAACAGGCGGATCAGGATATCCTCCTTCCTCTTAAAGTACAGATAGATGGTGCCGTCGGCCACGCCGGCAGCCTTGGCGATCTTGGATACCTGGGACCGGTGATAGCCGTTTTCGGCAAAAACTTTCAGGGCGCCCTGGAGGATCAGGTGGTATTTTTCATTTTTTTTACTTGTCATATGCTCACCCCGGTGTTAGAATACAGTTAAAATTATGAATGAATACTCATTCATTTCTTGTATCCATCATAAAATACGTTCATGTCATTGTCAACGATGGGTTATCGATGACGCGTAAAATGAATGAAGCAGACCTGGAAGAGCAGCAGAATAAGGCGTTCATATCAGAGCAATAGACGGCAGTTTAACCGGAAGAAACGAATAGCTGGGTATCCGAAAGGCAAGTACACAAATAGGATGTAGCGTTGTACAGATGAAGAGATGCAGCTAGCAGTCATGATGTTCGGTTTAGAGTGGTCGGCACGGCACGATGTGGAGGTCTTATTTTTGTCTCTATAATGAAAGCGCTTCATATATTGTCCCAATCTTGACACAATGACGAGCCGGTTTTGGAAGGAGTGACAGGAGCTGTAGAATTGGACGCTGCAGAGACGAAATGAAGGGTGTGGAAGAAGGATCTTTTAACGCAAGGGGCTGAGAGGGATGATTCCAACATTAATCAACGCGCTGCTCTTTGTCTTGATCACGGGCTGGGCAGTGTACATGTTCGCCACCGTGGTGTATCGCCGTTACCTGTATATCCGTTTGGGCAAGCCGGCGAATCTGAAGAAGGATCTGAAGGAGCGCCTGAGCCAGTTCGCCATCCAGGTGTTCGGACAGAGCAAGCTGTTTAAGGACCGCAAGAGCGGCATCATGCACTTTATCGTGTTTTACGGATTTATCATTTTGCAGTTCGGGGCGCTCGATATCATCTGGAAAGGGCTGTCGGGTCACAGCTTGCCGATTCCGGGCCATGCGGGCTTCATCCTCATGCAGGAGATTACGGTTGCGCTGATTCTGCTGGCCATCGGTTATGCGGCATATCGCCGCTATGGCGAGAAGCTGAAACGGCTCAAGCGAGGCTGGAAGCCAAGCATTGTCGTGTTTTTCATCACCACGCTGATGGCTTCGGTGCTGCTGACGATGGCCTTTGAACGGCTCATGGAAGATCTGGCGTGGTCGGCCATGGCACCGATCTCCTCGAGTATCGCGGCCGCGTTTGCCTGGATGCCGCCGGTGGCTGTAACGGTGTGTTATTACGTATTCTGGTGGCTTCACCTGTTGATTCTGCTGTCTTTCCTTATTTATGTGCCGCAATCGAAGCATTTTCACCTCATTACGGCGCCGATCAACATTCTGGTTCGTCGCACGGATCCCCCGGGCAAGCTCAGCAAGCTTGACTTGGAGGATGAAGAAGCCGAGGAGTTCGGGGTAGGCAAAATCGAGGACTTCACGCAGAAGCAGATGCTGGATTTATATGCCTGCGTTGAATGCGGACGATGCACCAACGTGTGCCCGGCCTCGAACACGGGCAAGCTGCTGTCGCCGATGCACATGATCGTGAAGCTGAGGGATCATCTCACGGAAAAAGGTGCTGCGCTCACCTCCAAATCGGCTTGGATGCCTGCCTCCGTGTTTGGGTCGCCGGGCGTCCACTCCATGGGCGCAACGGATTTGGCGCTTGTCGGCTGGAAGGGCGAGGGCATCACCGACATCGGACCGACGATGGATGTGCAGAAGCGTTCCTGGCACCAAGTCGAGGGCGTAGACCCGAAGGATATTCAATTGATCGGCGGCGTCATGACCGAGGAAGAGATTTGGGCGTGCACGACCTGCCGCAACTGCGAGGATCAGTGTCCGGTCGCAAATGAGCATGTCGACAAAATCGTGGATCTCCGGCGACATCTCGTTCTGATGGAGGGCAGCGTGCCGCAGGAAGGCCAGCGAGCCATGCAAAACATCGAACGACAAGGCAACCCTTGGGGAATCAGCCGCGCGGACCGGAGCAAGTGGGTGAAGGAGGTTGACCCGGAAGGGACATTGGATCTGAAGATCCCGACCGTGAAGGAAAATCCGGACTTCGACATTCTGTTCTTTGTCGGTTCCATGGGTTCCTACGACAATCGCAGCCGCAAGATCACCCGGGCCTTCGTCCGGCTCATGAATGAAGCGGGCGTCAACTTCGCCATTCTCGGCAACGAGGAGAAGAACTCGGGCGACACTCCGCGCCGGATGGGCAATGAATTTCTGTTCCAGCAGCTGTGCATGGAGAACATCGAGACGTTTCAGAAATACGATGTGAAACGAATCGTCACGGCTTGCCCGCATACCTTCAATATTTTCAAGAACGAATATCCGGAATTTGGACTGGAGGCTGAGGTCGTCCACCATACGGAGCTGCTGGATCAACTGGTGAAGGAAGGGCGTCTTAAGCCCAAGTATCAGGTTCAGGAGAAAATCACCTATCATGACTCCTGCTACCTGGGACGGTATAACGACGTATACGATCAGCCGCGCAGCGTACTTCGCGCCATTCCCGGCGTCGAGCTGCTGGAGATGGAGCGGAATCGCGAGAACGGGATGTGCTGCGGCGCCGGCGGCGGTCAGATGTGGATGGAGGAGGACGCAGGCAAGCGCGTGAATCTGGCGCGTACCGAGCAGGCGCTAGCCGTATCTCCGACGATGATCAGCTCCGCCTGTCCGTTCTGCCTGACGATGCTGGAGGACGGCACGAAGCTGAAGGAAGTGGAAGAAAGCGTGAAAACGCGAGATATTGCGGAAATTCTGGAGTTATCCGTATTCGGTCTATCCGAAATCCATGAACAGGAGGTCGTTGTGCAATGAGTAATACCATTACCAAAGAAGCCGTCAGCGGTTCCGGGGTCGCAAGTCGAAACATCACTAAAGCCGCCGTGATCGGCTCAGGCGTCATGGGATCGGGGATCGCCGCCCATCTTGCCAACGCAGGCATTCCCTGCCTGCTGCTCGACATCGTTCCGAATTCTTTGACCGCCGAGGAGGAGAAGGCCGGCCTGACGCTGGATCATCCGAAGGTACGAAACAGGCTTGCCGCCAAAGCGATTGCGGCTCTGCCTAAATCAAGCACCGCTCCGCTCTACAGCGCTGATTTTGCGGGCCTGATCACGCCGGGAAACACCGAGGACCATCTAAGCCTGCTGAAGGATGTGGACTGGATCATCGAGGTGGTTACGGAACGCCTGGAAATCAAAAAGAGCATTTTCAAGCAGATTGAAGGCGTGCGTAAGGAAGGATCGATCGTCAGCACGAACACCTCGGGCATTTCCGTCAATGCGATGGTCGAAGACTGCAGCGAGGAATTCCGCAGCCACTTCCTGGGGACGCATTTCTTCAATCCGCCGCGTCATATGAAGCTGCTGGAGATTATTCCGGGCTTTGATACCGATCCGGACATTACGAAGTTCATGGTTGAATTTTGCACGAAGCGCCTTGGGAAAGGGGTTGTGCTTGCGAAGGACACGCCGAATTTCATCTCGAACCGGATCGGCACCTACGGACTTCTGGTCACGCTGCAGGAGATGGTGAAAAACAGCTATACCGTGGAGGAAGTAGATACGGCCACGGGTCCCGTTCTGGGACGTCCAAAGAGCGCCACCTTCCGCACGCTGGATCTGGTAGGAATCGATACGTTTGTCCATGTGGCCAGAAACGTGTACGACTCCGTACCGGACGGCGAGGAGAAAGACGTGTTCACGGTGCCTGACGTCATGAATGAGCTTGTCGCTCGCGGCTGGACCGGGGAAAAGGGCGGCCAGGGCTTCTATAAAAAAGTAAAAGGCGATCAAGGCAGCAAAATCCTATCGCTCAATCTGTCCACGATGGAGTACAATCCGAGCGCCAAAGTGAGCTCCGCTTCCATCGAAGCCGCCAAAGCGGTAAAGGGAGCCAAGCGGAAGATCAAGGCTTTCCTGGGAACGCAGGATCGTTACTCGGAGCTGGCCTGGAATGTATTGAAGCAAGTGCTCGTCTATGCGGCCGGCAAGCTGGGAGAGATCGCCGATTCCATCCAGGACATCGACAACGCGATGAAATGGGGCTTCAACTGGGAGCTCGGTCCCTTCGAGACCTGGGATCTGATCGGACTGCCGGAATCCGTGCAGCGCATGGAAGCAGAGGGCGTGACCGTCCCGGCGTGGGTGAAGGAGTGGGTTGCCGCAGGCAACAAGTCCTTCTATCAAGAGAAGGACGGCGAGGTGTTCCATTATTTCAAAGGCGAGTATAAAGGCGTTGAGGTTCAGCCTGAGCTGATCTCGCTGCAAGCGCTCAAATCGCAAAACCGGATCATCCGCTCAAATACGGGGGCGAATCTGATTGATATTGGGGATGGCGTTGCGTGCCTTGAATTCACTTCGCCGAACAACGCGATCGGCGCCGATATTCTGGTCATGATTCAGCAGAGCGTGGAAGAGGTCAGGGCCAATTACCGCGGACTGGTGCTGGCGAACGAAGGCCGGAACTTCTGCGTCGGCGCCAACCTGATGCTCATGCTGATGGAAGCGCAGAGCGGCGACTGGGATGAGGTGGATGACATCATCCGTCTGTTCCAGGGCAGCATGATGAAGCTGAAGGGGCTGGAGAAGCCGGTTGTGGCCGCGCCTCACCGGATGACGCTGGGCGGCGGCGTGGAGGCGTGTCTGCCGGCGGACCGGATCATCTTCTCGGCGGAGACCTATTTCGGCCTGGTGGAGACGGGGGTCGGTCTGATACCGGCAGGCGGCGGCTGCAAAGAGCTGGCGCTGATGACCAGCAACCGCCATCCCGACAAGGACAGCGACCTCCAGCCGGAGATCAACAAAATCTTCGAGATGGTGGCGATGGCCAAGGCATCGACCAGCGGACATGAAGCCATCCGCATGGGGTATGGACGCAGCGGGGATACGGTGGTCATGAATCAGGATTACCGGATCCATGAAGCGAAGCAGGCCGTGTTAGCGATGGACCGGGCGGGTTATGTCCCGCCGCAGCCGGGCAAAGCCCGCGTTGTCGGCCGCGATGGCCGGGCCGTGCTCCAAATGGGCGCGATCGACATGAAGCGAAGCGGCTATATCAGCGATCACGATCTGTTGATCGCGAAGAAGCTGGCGCATATCCTGACGGGCGGCGACGTCCCTGCGGGAACGGTCGTGAGCGAGCAGCATCTGCTCGACCTGGAGCGAGAAGCGTTCCTCAGCCTGCTCGGGGAGGCCAAGACCCAGCAGCGCATGCAGCATATGCTGGCAAAAGGCAAGCCGCTGCGGAATTAAGGCGATTCAGCTTGGACTGTACTTCCTTGGCAATTTTGAGCGTCTTGCCTTCCGGTCTCTCCTTGCCTGCGGCATCTTGAAAAGCAATCAGGACATGACGAACGATAATGTTGGTATAGTCCTTAAAGCTTCACAGCTAACAGATCAGCTATCGTCCGCAACGTGCGATTTGCCAAATCAAACGTGCATACGGTACATGCGGCAAACTGTCCGCACTGCTGGATGTTTGGGTGATGGCGGCTCTTTAATCAGTTCCACCCGTTACGTACTCATTTCAAGGCCGATGAAAGGCCAGCAATCATATCGGTATTGGATCCAACCATTTCTAGTTGATGAGGTGAATGGCATGAGAGAAGCAGTCATAGTATCCCTTGCTCGCACCCCGGTGGGGAAGGCGAAGAAGGGCAGTTTTGCCCAGACGCGCGTAGAGGATCTCGGCAAAGCCGTACTGGAAGCCGTCATTGAGCGTGCGCCGGGCCTGAAAAAGGAGGACGTCGAGGACATTATCCTCGGCTGCGCGATGCCAGAAGGCGAGCAGGGCCTTAACGTTGCGCGGATTATTTCCTTGTATGCGGGTTATCCGGTCACGGTGCCGGCCTTGACCGTCAATCGCTTCTGTTCGTCCGGACTTCAGGCGATCGCTTTTGCTGCGGAACGCATTATGCTCGGCCATGCCGAGGTCATCGTCGCCGGCGGCGTCGAGAGCATGAGCCATGTGCCGATGACCGGCTTCAAGCCGGCACCGCATCCGACGATCGTCGAAGAGATGTCGGAGGTTTACATCGGCATGGGCCATACGGCGGAGGAGGTAGCACGCCGCTTCGGCATCACCCGCGAGGCGCAGGATGCCTTCGCGGCCAGCAGCCATCGCAAGGCCGCAGCCGCTATCTCCGAAGGCAAGTTCCGGGACGAGATCGTACCGGTGAACGTAACGCTGGCTGCTGCCGATGAGCAGGGCAAAGTGCGCAGCAAAACCTTAGCCATCGATACGGATGAAGGAGTTCGGCCGGACACAACACCGGATGTGCTGGCCAGACTGAAGCCGGCCTTTGCCCTCGGCGGCTCGGTTACCGCGGGCAACGCGTCGCAGACGAGCGACGGCGCGGCGGCGGTAGCCGTCATGAGCCGCGAGAAAGCCGAGGAGCTGGGCCTTACCCCGCTGGCTACCTTCAAATCGTTTGCTCTGGCCGGCGTGGAGCCGGAGATTATGGGCGTCGGCCCCGTCGAAGCGATCCCGAAGGCGCTGCGCATGGCGGGCATCGAGCTGGATCAGGTGGATGTGTTCGAGATTAACGAAGCGTTCGCTTCGCAATGCCTCCACATCATCCGCGCGCTGGGGATTGACGAGAGCAAGGTCAACGTCAACGGCGGCGCCATTGCACTCGGCCATCCGCTCGGCTGCACCGGCGCCAAGCTGACCGTCAGCCTCGTCTCCGAGCTCGCCCGCCGCGGCGGCGGCTACGGCGTCGTGAGCATGTGCATCGGTGGCGGAATGGGCGCAGCGGGAGTGTTCGAGGTGCACGCCGCTGGGGCGTAATTGCCTCTTCCGAAGGAGTCGTAACTCGTTCGTTATTGAAATAAAAACCAATCCTGTCAGTTGTCAGGCCCAGGGAAGCAGCCTCCTTCTTGACTGGGGGAGAGCTGGAACAAGTCCCAAGGAGGGAAATGTGGCCAGCCAAGATCACCAGGGTCGACGACCAATCCAAGCATGCCCCGGACCACGCATCGTGCGCACGGGGAGCAGTGCGCACGATGTACCCGTGTCCGCTCCGTACACGACCGGACACGGCACCACTCACTCCAACCACAGGTGTAGTGCAATGATAATGGGGAGCAGTGCGCACGATGTACCTGTGTCCGTTCCGTACCCGGACCGGACACCGCACCACTCACTCCAACCACAGGGGAGTGCATGGATAGCCGGTCGCAGGCGTTTGAACTTAGGGGATTAACAAGTTTGCGCCAACCCAGCGGAGAGGGCGGAGTTGTACTGGAGAAGCGGGAGCGGTCGCCTTTGAGTTTGGATTTCTACTATGGATCAATTCATTCCCGGAAATCCAAACTCAACAGCGATCGGAAGTACAATCCGCACGCGGAGCGCCAATATTGCGCCGCAGTAACACATACACCATCTATGATCAACCAGCAAGTTCGCAACCTAGTAACACCAAGGCCACCATTGCACTCCACCTTATTCCACATTCCGAAAGGGGAAACCAATCATGAGCGATAACCAAACCAAAGAACCGAAAATCAAAGGCGGCAGCTTTGTCATCGACAATCCGGACGTGCAGCGGATCCTGACACCGGAGGATTTTACGGAAGAGCATCGCATGATCGGCGAGACGGTGCGCGATTTTATCGACGGCGAAGTGGTGCCGCACGATGAAGAGCTGGAGAAGCTGAATTACGAGATGACGGTAGACCTGCTTCGCAAAGCAGGCGAGCTGGGCCTGCTCGGAGCCGATGTGCCGGAGCCGTTCGGCGGAATCGGATTGGATAAAGTCAGCTCCACGATTATTAACGAAAACTTGGCGAAGGGATCGTCTTTTGCGCTTTCCTTCGGGGCTCATGTGGGCATCGGTACGCTGCCGATCGTGTTCTTCGGCACGACCGAGCAGAAACAGAAGTACCTGCCGGATCTTTCGACCGGCGCGAAAATCGCGGCTTATTGCTTGACGGAGCCGACCTCCGGCTCGGATGCGCTGGGCGCCAAAACGACGGCACGCCTGTCCGACGACGGGGAGTATTATATTTTGAACGGATCGAAGCTATATATAACTAACGCTGGATTTGCGGATATCTTTATCGTCTACGCCAAGATTGACGGAGAGCACTTCACCGCGTTCATCGTTGAGAAGGAGATGGAGGGCTTCACGCTCGGGCCGGAGGAGAAGAAGATGGGCATCAAGGGCTCGTCGACGCGTCCGCTCTTCTTCGAAGACGTGAAGGTACCGAAGGAGAACCTGCTCGGCGAGATCGGCAAGGGTCACCGGATCGCCTTCAACATCCTGAACATCGGCAGGTACAAATTGGCAGCCGGCACCGTCGGTGCAGCGAAGGAATCGATCGAGCTGAGCGCGAAATATGCTAACACCCGCAAACAGTTCGATACGCCGATCTCGCAGTTCCCGCTCATGCGCAAAAAGCTCGCCGACATGAACATCACCGCTTTCGTGATGGAGAGCATGGTGTACCGTACGGCAGGACTGCTGGACGAAGCGATGCAGGACATCGATTACAACAGCGAAGATGCAGGCATCCACTCGGCGGCCGCGATCTCCGACTATGCCATCGAATGCTCGATCAACAAGGTGTTCTGTTCCGAAGGACTGGATAACGTGGCAGACGAGGCGGTGCAGATTCACGGGGGCTATGGGTACATCCAAGAGTATAAAGTGGAACGCATCTATCGGGACTCCCGCATCAACCGCATCTTCGAAGGCACGAACGAGATCAACCGGCTCCTCATTCCGGGCACGCTCGTGAAGAAGGCAATGAAAGGCGAAATCGCGCTCCTGCAAAAAGCGCAAGGCCTGCAAGGGGAGCTGCTCCAGCTGGTACCGGGCCAAACCTTTGAAGGAACGCTGGAACAGGAGGCGCATTTCCTGGACATGAGTAAGAAGATTTTCCTCCTTGCCGGTGGTCTGGCCGTTCAGAAGTTCGGCACGAAGCTGGAGAAGGAGCAGGAGGCCTTGTCCAACCTGGCGGATATGATGATTGATATTTATGCCCTGGAGAGTGCGCTGCTGCGTACCCGCAAGCAAATCGAACGCACCTCCGAGGAAAAAGCAGCCAGCATGATCGAGATGACGCAGGTGTTTGCTTACGAGGCGTTCCAGCGCATTGAAGCGCTCGCCAAAGAAACGCTGGCTTCGGTGGAAACCGGCGACATGCTGCGGATGCAGCTGTCGGTGCTTAAGAAGCTGACGCGCTGCACGCCGGTCGATACGGTGGCCCTCAAGCGCAGCATCGCAGCCCGCGTGGTCAAGAACGAGCGGTACACGGTGTAATACGCGTCAACGCCAATACGATGCGTAAGTAACCGCAAAAGAGAGAGATTTTTCTTGGAGTAGGAAAGAAGGAGCATTCCTTAGGAAAGGGTTGGTTTTGTATGGATACAAAGCCTTGGCTGCCGTTTTATCCGCCCGAAGTAGCCCCCGCTTTTGATTATCCGAAACAGAATTTGGCATTATTTCTCGTAACATCGGCGCAGAAGTTTCCGAATCGTCCGGCCCTGTATTTCATGGGAAAGACGATCAACTACAGAAGTCTGCTGGATGCGTCCTACCGGATGGCGAACGCGCTCCGCAGCAAAGGGATCAAGAAGGGCGACCGGGTAGCGATCATGCTGCCCAACTGCCCGCAGGTCGTTATCTCCTATTATGGCGTGCTGCTCGCCGGAGCCGTGGCCGTCATGACCAACCCGCTCTATATGGAGCGGGAAATTGCGCATCAGATGAAGGATTCCGGTGCCAAGATCATCATTACGATGGATATGTTCGTATCCCGCGTTGAAAAAGTCATCGAGGAGACGGAACTGGAGCATATGATCGTCACGTCCGTGGCGGATTATCTGCCGTTCCCCAAGAATCTTCTCTACCCGATTAAAGCCAAGAAGGAAGGCCCTCTTCCGGTCGTCGACTATGGAAGCCGCGTCCATGCCTTCAAAAAGCTGCTAGCGGGCGCGCCGAATGATCCCGTCTGCGAATCCGTGAAAGCGGAGAAGGATTTGGCCCTGCTCCAGTATACAGGCGGCACGACCGGCGTACCCAAAGGCGTCATGCTGACGCATATGAATCTGATCGCCAACACCGTACAGTCCGCGAACTGGTGCTTTCAGGTGGAGGACGGGAAGGAGCGGTATTTAGCCGTTCTGCCGTGCTTTCACGTGTTCGGTCTGACCGTGCTGCTGAACCAGGCGATCTACCGTGCGGGCATGCTGATATTGGTACCGAAATTCGAAGTGACGATGATTCTGAACCTGATCAAAAAAATGAAGCCGACGCTCTTCCCGGGCGCGCCGACCATGTATATCGCACTGATTAATCATCCCAAGATCAGGGAATACGACCTCTCTTCGATCAACGCCTGCGTCAGCGGCTCTGCCGGGCTTCCGGTCGAGGTGCAGGATAAGTTCGAGGAGCTGACCAAAGGGCGGCTGATCGAAGGCTACGGCCTGACCGAAGCGTCCCCGGTTACTCATGTGAATCCGATATGGGGAAGGCGGAAGATCGGCACCATCGGCGTCCCCGTTCCGGATACGGACGCGAAGGTCGTGGATCCGGAGACGGGCGAAGAAATGCCGGTCGGCGAGCCGGGCGAGCTGATCGTGAAGGGTCCGCAGGTGATGATGGGCTATTGGAACCGGCCGGAGGACACGTTCGACACGCTGCGCAACGGCTGGCTGTTCACGGGCGACATGGCCACGATGGACGAAGAGGGGTATTTTACGATCATTGACCGCAAGAAAGACATGATCATTGCAAGCGGTTTCAATATTTATCCTCGGGAGATCGAGGAAGTGCTGTATGAGCATCCGTCCGTGAAGGAAGCCGTCGTGGTCGGAACGAAGGACGATTATCGCGGCGAAACCGTAAGAGCGTATATCGTGCTGAAGGACGGCGCGTCTCCGGACCCTTCGGGTCTTGAGAAGTTCTGCCGCAGCCAGTTGGCGGCCTATAAAGTGCCGCGCGAGTACGTGTTCCGCGATTCGCTGCCGAAGACGATGGTAGGCAAGGTGCTGCGCCGCAAGCTGCTGGAGGAGGAAGAGGAAGGTAGAACGGGCTGAAGCGAAAGAACAGCCGTGCAGGTACGACCAACGATTCATGTTATCCCGCTGGAATGGATACAGTATCTAACAACGTCAGAAGAAAAAAGGAGGCGGCCTGATTGAATCATACCAATGTCAACCCCGACGCGAAGGCCGAACAGCCGGGATTCGACCGGGAGGCGTACATCGAGGCCATGACCAAAGCGGCAGAGCCCACCTTCTGGGGATATCTCGGCTGCAAGCTTGCGTCAGCCAGCCCGGAGGCGGTTGTTGTCACGCTGGATGCGCAGCCTCATCATATGAATATGATGGGCATCGTGCATGGCGGCGTACTCTCCTCACTGATGGATAACGCCATGGGCATTGCCGTCATGCTGGAGCGTCCCGGCGAATCGACGGTGACAAGCAATCTGAACGTGCATTTTGTCATGCCGGCCAGGGCCGGAACCCTTACGGTTACGGCAAGCATCGTGCATCAGACGCACCGTTCGGTCACGACGGAATGCAGGATAACGAACGATAAGGGCGAGCTTGTCGCGATCAGCACAGGGTCGTTCCGAGTGAAATAAAAGCAGCTTTCTGCTGCCGATAAATGGATGGTCTGTCATCTCAGCAGGGGGCAGGCCATTTAATTGTTGGCGAGCGAATCATGGTGTGGCAGGATATGAAGCGTCTGTCCATGCCGCCAATCGACGATGTTAGGCGACTTCCAACCGGCTGGCCGATCAAGATTTTCTGTCGGGATTGTTCTCCGCACTTCTTGTCAGGCCACTAAAGCTGTGGTACAATAAGAATGCTGTTTTTCATGTAGAATCTAGAATGTCTCTTAAGATCATAAATTTAGATGTTTACATACGTAGGAGGTGGAAGTCATGGTTGTATTTTTTGAAGTATTGCTCGTTATTTTCTCCATCGGGTTGATTACTGTCGTTCTTCTCCAAAAAGGGAAAAGCGCAGGTCTTGCCGGTGCCATCTCCGGCGGTGCGGAACATCTTTTTGGTAAAACGAAGGCTCGCGGTATGGATCTCGTACTGCAGCGTACAACGGTAGGTCTTGCAGCAGGATTTATGATTTTGGCCATCGTTGTTGCCATGTTGAAATAACAATTGCGTTACCCTCGCTTTTTCACTCTTGGAAGAGCGGGGGTTTTTTATTGCCTGAATTTCGGATTACATAGGTAAGGGCGGTGTTCGGAAGGATACCGGGGATTAAATTCGTGTATACTAGGGTATGAGTATATAAAGGTAAAGAATGGATAGAGGAACGATGAAATTGCAGGTTCCCGAGGTGATAACATGATAACTGAAGAAACATTACTGAACTTTATGCGGGAAACTGCATACAAACCGATGACGTACCAGGAGCTGGAGCAGCATTTTGCGATTGAGGATGCCCATGAATTCAGGGAGTTCCTGAAGCTGCTGAATGAACTTGAGCAATCCGGAAAAATCATTCTGACGAGCACCGAGCGCTATGGCGTGCCGGAACGGATGTCTTTGCTGCGCGGACGGCTGCAGGCCCACGCGAAGGGTTTTGCTTTTCTGATTCCCGATGACCGCGAGCATCCGGACGTGTACATTCATGCCAATGACCTGAAGAGTGCGATGAATGGAGATACCGTGCTGGTTCGGATCAGCTCCAAAAGCAGCGACGGCGGCAAAATGGAAGGCGAAGTGGTCCGCATCGTGACGCGCGCCGTTACCCAGGTGGTGGGCGTGTTCCAGAACCATGAAGCCTATGGCTTCGTGCTGCCGGACGACAAACGGATTAACCGGGATATTTTTATTCCGAAGCATGCGATCAATGGCGCCGTTGACGGCGTGAAGGTCGTTGTAAAGCTGGTGAGCTATCCGGAAGGAAGAGCTGCGGCAGAAGGCGAAATCGTGGAGATTCTGGGGCATAAGGATGATCCGGGCGTCGACATCCTGTCCATTATCCGCAAGCATCAGCTGCCGGAGGGCTTTCCGGAAGAAGTGCTGGCCGAAGCGGACGCAGCGCCCGATGCCATTACGGAAGAAGAGATCGTGCAGCAGGGCCGCCGCGATCTGCGCGGTCTGAACATCGTGACGATTGACGGCGAAGACGCCAAGGACCTGGATGATGCGGTGAACGTGGAGCGTCTGCCAAACGGGAATTACCGTCTGGGCGTTCATATTGCCGACGTCAGCTATTACGTGCGCGATCGGTCCGAGCTGGACAAGGAAGCGTATAACCGCGGCTGCAGCGTGTATTTGGTGGATCGGGTCATTCCGATGCTTCCTCATCGCTTGTCCAACGGCATATGCAGCTTGAATCCGCAGGTGGATCGTCTGACGATGTCCTGCGAGATGGAATTCAATGAGCAGATGAAGGTCGTGAAGCATGATATCTTCACCAGTGTAATCCGCACGAAAGAACGGATGACGTACAACAATGTGCGCAAAATTTTGGTGGATGAGGATCCGGAGCTGATCGAGCGCTACGGCGATCTCGTGGAGGATTTCCGCCTGATGCGCGAGCTGGCCCTGAAGCTGCGGAACCGCCGGATGCGCCGGGGCGCGGTGGATTTTGACTTCGTGGAGTCGAAGGTCATCGTGGACGAAAACGGCAAACCGGTGGACATCGTCAAAAGAGAACGCTCCATCGCGGAGCAGATCATCGAGGAGTTCATGCTCGCGGCCAACGAAACGGTGGCGGAGCATTTCCACTGGATGAAGGTTCCCTTCATTTATCGGATCCACGAGGATCCGGATCAGGAGAAGCTGCAGAACTTCATGGCCTTCGCGGCCAATTTCGGCTATCACGTCAAAGGGCGTGGGAACGCGATCCATCCGCGGGCACTGCAGAGCCTGCTGGACGACATTCAGGGCACGAAGGAGCAGACCGTCCTCAGCACGATGATGCTCCGTTCGATGAAGCAGGCGAAATACGATGCGGAGAGCACGGGTCACTTCGGCCTTGCCGCGGAATACTATTCTCACTTCACGTCCCCGATTCGGCGGTATCCCGATCTGGTCATTCACCGGGTCATCCGGGAAGTGCTGGAGAGCGGCGGGGCGCTGAATGAGAGCCGTCATGAGCAGCTGGCCGGCCGGATGGCCGACATTGCGCAGCAATCCTCGGAACGCGAGCGCGTAGCCGTGGATGCGGAGCGTGATACGGAAGCGCTCAAGAAAGCCGAGTTCATGCTGGATAAGGTCGGCGAAGAATTCGAAGGCATTATCAGCAGCGTCACCAGCTTCGGCATGTTCATCGAGCTGGAGAACACCGTTGAAGGCTTGATCCGCCTCAGCGCGATGACCGACGATTATTACCATTTCGATGAAGGCCATATGGCTCTCATCGGGGAGCGTACGTCGAAGGTATACCGCATCGGCGACGATGTGAAGGTTCGCGTGGCGAACGTGAACATGGATGAGCACACCATCGATTTTGAGATGGTGGACATGAAGCCGCGCCGCCAAGGGCGTGGCGAGGGCGACCGCGGCGGCAATGGCGGCCGCGGGTTCGGTGCCCGCGACGGCGGAGGCCGCGGGGGCAAGGGCCGCGGCGGTAAACGCGGCGCGGCTGAAGGCGGCGCGCCAGGCGGGCGCCGCAATGACAGCGCCGGCGGCCAGGGCGGCCGCGGCAAGCGCGGCGGCGAGGCGCCAGCTGGAGCGGGCGCTGGTGCTGGCGCTGGCGAGCAGCAGCCGGCGAGCTTCGCTTTTGGCTCCGGCAAAGGCGGCTACAGCTCCGCCAGCGGCGGCGCTCTTGGCTTTGACCGCAACGCGCGCTCCGGCGGCGCTGGCGGGAAGGGCCGACGGAAGAAGACGTCGGGCAGCGGCATTTTCATCGGCGAAGGTCCAACGCCGGGCGGCGGTAACGCTGGAGGCAACTCCGGCGGGGGTGGCCGCAAACGGAAGAGCAAGGGCGGAAACGGCACGGCCGCTTTTGTCCGCAAGAAGAAAAAGTAAGAATCCTCTCTTGATCCATCGAGGGAGTCGCTTGCCCCGCCTTGCTTTTGGAGGCTGACGTTTGATACAATGGACTTCTGGTGAGATTGCATGTTGGCGGTCTGCCGGAAGTCCTTTTTCCATTATCATTGTTGATGACAAGGGGTGAGACCATGGGTAAGAAAAGTGACGGGAAGGTTCTGGCCCAGAACAAAAAAGCTTCCCATGATTATTTCATCGAGGATACGTATGAAGCCGGGATGGTGCTGACCGGAACGGAGATCAAATCCATACGGAACGGCCGTGCCAACATCGGAGATGCATTCGCAACCATCAGGAATGGCGAAATTCATATCCATAATATGCATATCAGCCCGTTCGAGCAAGGGAACCGCAACAATCCGACGGACCCTACGCGTACACGGAAGCTGCTGCTGCACAAGGAGCAGATCCGCAAGCTGCTGGGCCTGTCCAAGCAGGAAGGCTACGCGATCGTACCGCTGAAGATCTACATCCGTAACGGCTATGCGAAGTTGTTGCTGGGCCTCGGTAAAGGTAAGCGTCAGTACGACAAGCGCGCCGATGCTGCTAAGAAGGATGCACAACGCGATATCCAGCGTGCACTGCGCGAGAAGCAGAAGATTGCAAGGTAATTACGGCTATTCGTGGCATGTCGCTTAAGAAATCGGCATCATGTGTAATGAACGTTGTGGGATGGCAGCTTTTAGCTGTGTTACCTGCATTGTATATATCATTTTGATGTCGAATGTGATATACTAAGTGATGTAAGAGATCAATAAGATCTTTGACAATCGGCATACAGTTGGCGCATTCTTCTTTCTTGGAGGGAAAGAGTGTGTGGCATCAATCGACTGCTATGGCTGAATATTCTTTGATTTAATCCGATAGCCCTTTTTGGCAGGAACGCTAAGGTGCGAAGCACCGGCATTTCTCCAACTTAAGGGGGCGTTTTTGGATTCGACGGGGATAGTTCGGGCATGAGTAGCGGGTAGTGGGGACGCGTCCACTTCATCAACGCTAAAGCCAATTAAACGGCAAACAACAAAACAACTACGCTTTCGCAGCTTAATAACCTGTGAGCGTGCTCTCGCTCTGTATCGCCCATGTACCGGGATGAGGGCTCAACTTTAGTGGGATACGCTGTCTAGTCTCCGCCTGGGGCTAGCTGAAGAAGACAATCAGGCTGACCTGAAGGGAATCCGGTGACAGGGAGTTCCTAGGGTGACATCAAATCTGTCACTACACCCGTAGAAGCTTGTGTTGTCGTTATCTTCGGACAGGGGTTCGACTCCCCTCGCCTCCATACATAACAATGATAGAGCCATCAGCCAGTGATCTGGTTGGTGGCTCTTCTGTTTATGATATAATAAGCGTAATTAGAAAACTGGAGGGGACTCAGGATGGTTGCCAATCGAGAGCAGCTCCAAGAAATTCTGAAAAAAGCGAATCAACATGCACGCAAGCAAGCCAGAGAGTCAGGGGCATCCATTTACTATATCAAGAATAATAAACGAGTACGTGAGGATGCTAACGGTAATAAGTTCGAAATCATTTATGATGCAACCGGAAATCGACATGAGTTCGAATATCATGAATAAACTAAAACCAGTTATGACGGTTTTTGCAGGAACAAATGGGGCGGGAAAAAGCACGCTCAGTATGCAGATGAGAGCATGGTTAGGCGAGTTGGTTGACCCTGATCAGATTGCCCGTGAACTAAAACCAGATGATCCAAGAAGTGTCGATCTTTCGGCGGGAAGAGAAGCGGTCAAAAGAATCAGATCGTTGATAAAAAGACAGGAGCATTTTGCAATTGAAACTACACTATCAGGTACATTTGTTCTAAAGCATATGCAAATTGCTAAGGAAAGCGGTTATGACATCGTCATGTACTATATTGGACTTCAAGATGTGCAAATGCATATTGACCGTGTGGCCTCTCGTGTCGAGCAGGGTGGACATTGGATTGCTGAAGAGGATATTCGTTTTCGATACGGTCAGTCATTGCAAAATTTAAAGCCTGCACTAGCCATTGCAGATCAGGTTTTTATTATAGATAACACAAACCAACCAACGATTGTTGCTGAAATCGCAGAAAGTAAGCTGATATATTGCATAGAGAATATACCTGCTTGGTCTGCGAATGTTATTAGGGATCATAGTTGGTAGTGCGTTTTGGGGTGGTATGGCAATTAGCTTAATAACCTTGCACGTGTGCTCTCGCTCTGTATCGCCGTGTACCAGGAAATGAGGGCTCAACTTTAGTGGGATACGCTGTCTAGTCTCCGCTTGAGGCTAGCTGAAGAAGACAATCAGTGACCTGAAGGGAATCCGGTGACAGGGAGTTCGAGTATCGCATACGATGCTAGCATTGCTTCGCAATACTTTCAGGTGACATCAAATCTGTCACCACACCCATAGAAGCTTGTGCTGTCGTTATCTTCGGACAGGGGTTCGACTCCCCTCGGTTCCATCATAATGAACACCATCCGCATGAGGATGGTGTTTTTGTTTTATATTAATACTATAGGTTAGAACATGTCGTACAGATGGAGTGAAATCGATGAATCATAGTCATGATGGAGAGGAACCATTGATAACGGTACTCAATATGGATGGGCAACAACTAACACCATGTTTACCCCATCGGGCTTGGCGGGAAGTTGAGCGATCGCGAGCTGTCTGGATTGATGAGCAGACGATCCAATTGCTTTATAATCCGTTCTTATTTCGGAACTATCGAAAAGCTGCACTGAAACGAGATCATCACACTTGTTTGTGGTGCGGACGACACGCCACGACAGTGGACCATATTATCCCCTCAAGCAAAGGCGGCTCGGATCTTCCGCAAAACCTGATCGCTTCATGCAGCGAATGCAATACGAAACGAGGAAACCGTTCTGCATTGTCCTATCTCAAAGAAAACGCACACTCTGTTCCAAATCTTATGAAGCTTTGCTGGCGTATCTTTCTAGCTAAATACAGACATCGTCAAATGAAAAAAGGGACACTTGAGTAAAGGCTTAGATATAATAGGAGAATCTTATAGCAGATTTCATTACTGGAGGTGCTTCGCCAACTATGAAAAGGTATAAAAAAAAATGATTATTACTTTCGTGTCAATTACTGTAGTTTTAGTATTATTAGCTGTATATTTCTTTAGAACATTTACTCCCGAAGGGATACTTTGGAAAAATGGAATATCGAGCAAAGAAGTTATGTTAATATCAAAAGAGGACTATCAATTTCACCATTACTTATATGAAAAGAACGGTAAAATTAAAGGGATTATTACTCTTCAGAAAAAAGGTTGGAACTTATGGTCCCTATATAATCACGCTTATCAGCAAAAAATAGAGTCTTCAGACATAGAAATCATAAAAGCTTCCTATCCAACGTACAAAGATAACCATTTAGAGCACATTCCAGTTTGGGGTGGTGTTGTTATATTAGGAGATGAAAACTCATTCAGCATTCGAATAAAAAATAAAGAACAGGTACCTAATTTAACAGCGAAAATTGATGGGAAGATGTATTTTTTCTACAGTTCACCAGATCTTAACGATGATGACGAAATTGAAGTGACTAAGCCTTGAAAATGATTTTCAACCTTCAAATTGGATTATATAAATCTTCATTTCCATGGGTGTGAATGTTGCTGCTATATAGATAAACACCATCGAATAGAAAAAGTTTGATACTTTTTTAAATTAGTCTAAACGCAGTCGATGTTAATGTGCGTACATATGTCTAAGGGGTTTTGTGAAATAGTCTGTCGCTCCGATCCCCAAAACAGGCAATTTTCGACGCTGGCGGACAATTAGGTGTTTCCGAATTTAGAGTGCCTAGTTTAATGCCCTTATCCATCTTCCCAAATGGCGTTGAACCAGAAACTGTAGCTACTAATGTCGCGCCTTCCGAACACCTGATAGCCTGTACACCCGCATTGTCCGTTGAATCATTCATGGGGTCACTTCAGAGGTTGTGGATTTTTCTGTGTTCGATTAAAAGTGTAAAATCCTTAGCTATAAGTTTTGCAAAGCAAGACACCTCACTCAAAGAGCGTTAAATGCAGTTATGCTGAAGAAGGGCCTAGAGGTCCTTCTTTTTTTTGCTTTCTTTTTTCTGACATTTGTCATAACCGGCTTGTGACAACCCACACTAATTGAATATCGCGCTTTTTCAATATAATGAGGACATCAAGTAACGAAAGAAGAAATTAGCGGAGGTTAGGACAAAATGACAAAGGCGATTGAATGTATAAATCTAGTAAAGAAATTCGGCGATTACTGCGCCGTTGATCATATGAATCTATCATTTGAAAAAGGTCAAATAACAGCATTGCTCGGACCGAATGGGGCAGGCAAGACAACAACCATTTCCATGATACTCGGAATGGTCAAGCCAACATCAGGAGAAGTCAGGGTCTTGGGGATGCCGTCCGGCACAAAAGAATTGCGGCAACGTGTTGGAGCTCTTTTGCAGGATGTTAAAGCAGCAGATGGACTTACGGTGAAAGAAGTGCTTAAATTGTTCCGCAGTTATTATCGTAATCCGATGTCGCTAGAGCGATTGTTAGACATTTCGGGTCTCCATGCGGATCAGAAACGACGCGCATCCTCCCTGTCTGGAGGACAACGCCGTAGATTAGCCTTCGCTCAGAGTTTGGCGGGAAATCCAGAGCTTCTCCTGCTTGATGAACCAACCGTCGGAATGGATATCGAGGCTCGTGGCCGCTTTTGGGACACCATCCAAGCACTGGCAAGTGACGGACGTACGGTGCTTTTGACTACACATCATTTAGATGAAGCTGATGCTGTCGCAGATCACATCGCAGTCATCGCCAGTGGACAGGTTGTTGCGGAAGGTACTCCAGAACGTTTAAAAGCTCAAACAGCACTTAGAACCGTTTCATTTCGAGCGGCGAACGCGCCAGCCCAGCAGGAATGGCTCACATTGCCTGGTGTAGAAAAGGCGGAATGCAACGGCGAGCGGATTCGCCTTTATGCCCAAGAGACCGATGTATTGTTATTTACACTGATGCAGTCTGAATGGGGAATTTCCGATATTGATATACAATCCGCCAGTTTAGAAGATACATTCCGAAGTCTTACAGGCTCAAATAAACAAACAATTATACGATAATAAACATTTTTAGGAGGAAAATAGCCATGTTACATATGTTTGTTGCCCAGACCAAAGCAGAAAGTATACGAATTATCCGTAGTCCATTCTTCTTACTCTTCTCCATTGCGATGCCGCTTGCTTTCTACTTTTTATTTGCAAGTATGAATGGGGTAGATCAATCGATTCAATCAACAACTTGGGGTGTCTTTTCATTGATGTCAATGACTGCATTCAGTTTGATTGGTACAGCGGTATCTCAATTCGGTATCCGTCTATCGTTCGAGCATCAAGACGGGTGGGTACGCTTGTTGAAGCTAACTCCACTATCTCCTGCCGTCTGGATTGGCAGCAAAATCGTATCGCAAATGGCTGTTCACTTGATCGTCATTGTAGTTATATTTTTATCTGCTGGCCTTGTTCATGATATACAATTGACAGCCGGGCAATGGATTTTATGCGGATTATGGTTATGGATTGGGAGCATATCTTTTCTGGCGCTTGGTGCCTTGTTAGGAACGCTTAAAAACGCGAATACTTCCGTTGCCATCGGAAATGTGTTACAGATGGGGCTTGCCATTGTGGGGGGGCTTTGGATGCCGCTTAGTACTTTGCCAAGTTGGATGGGCTCGGTCGGGGAATGGCTTCCATCTCACCGATATGCCAATGGGGCATGGAATATGATCGCTGGAAAAAATCCAGCAAGTATCGATTTCATAATTTTGACAGGATGCGGTCTCCTCTTTATGCTACTATCAATCTATATATATAATCGACGGGATGCGGTCTAATTGAATAGAGAAAAGTGGCGTCTCTTTCCAAAATCGGAAGGAGTCGCTCCTTATATTTTGTTAACAAATGTAATGATACCCATGTACTTTCTACTCTATGAGCCATCAAGTATACAGTGGCTTGGCTTTGTTCTGTTAGGCATATTCGTTCTATTATTTCGACAATCCTACTTTTATTTAAAGTGGGCCACGCCAATATTGATCGTTCAGGTGGGTATACTTTTAATTTTAGCAGCTGTATTTCACCCTATGTATACGTTTATGGGTTTTATGATAGCTGCTCCGCTGAGCAAACAAAAGCTGCCGATATTACTCTCTATAACGATCGTGTTCACTGTAGCTATGGGATTTATCGCCGTTCCTTACTTGGATCGGATGGGCAGCCTAGTATGGATAGGGCTGGTGCCTATGTTTGGCATCTGTATTCTGCCGTATATTATTCGAACTTCGACCCGATTTCAACAGAAGTCTGCGCGGCTGCGGGCAGAAACTGCTGAACGAATGGCACAGCAGGAGGAGCGCCAGCGGATCGCACGTGAATTACATGATACATTGGGGCATACGCTGTCATTAATCGCACTAAAAGGGGAGGTCGTTGAGAAATTGGTCAATCGCCAACCCGAGAGAGCGATAGCAGAGGCTCGTGAAATACGAGAAACGGCACGCGCAGCCTTGAAACAAATGCGAGAATTGGTTACGGAGATGAAAGTTACATATCTCGCTGACGAATATAAGCATGCTGTATCGTTATGTTCAGCTGCGGGCATACCGCTTTTATTTCAATATCAATCGATTTCAGATCCAAGACCTTCTAATGTAGGGACGGAAGACGCTTTAGTGAACAATCCGCTTCCGTTAACACCCTTGCAGGAGACGATCTTGGCGATGTGTTTTCGCGAGACGATTACAAATGTCGTTCGTCATAGCCGAGCAACAAGTTGCAGCGTTCTTCTCGACATTCAGGAAGGGGAAGTTCGTGTATCCGTAAGTGATGACGGTATTGGGGCAGATATGGATCAATTCTATACTAGCAGTAATGGCCTCGCCGGTTTACGGCAGCGGTTGGTTATGATCGATGGTCGTATGTCGCTGTCTTCGTCCCCAGGCAAGGGGACGGAAGTCACCTTACATATACCTAGGGTAATACGAAATGAAAAGGTAGGTAGTGCTTAGATGATTCGTATTGTTTTGGCAGAAGATCAAAAGTTATTAAGGGGAGCACTGGCAACGTTACTCTCGTTAGAAGATGATATTGAAGTCGTCGGTCAAGCTGAAAATGGGGAAGAAGTGATGTCCATGATTCAGCAATATGAACCCGATGTAGCTGTTCTGGATATTGAGATGCCGCTGAAAACGGGGTTAGATATTGCGGAATTAATTCAAAAAAATAAGTCAGCTTGTCGTGTCATCATCTTGACGACATTCGCGCGTCCTGGATATTTCCAGCGGGCTATGCAGGCAGGAGTTTATGGATATCTTCTTAAAGATACGGGCAGCGAGGAACTGGCTGATGCGATTCGTCGGGTCTATGATGGGAAACGTGTCATCAATTCAGAATTGTCGCTCGCGGTATGGGATGATCCATGTCCATTATCACCCAGGGAGCGTGAAGTCATGAAGTTGGCTGCCCAAGGCTTAGTTCTTCAAGATATTGGAGCACAGCTGTTTCTATCCTATGGAACGGTACGGAACTATATGTCAGAGGCGATTGGGAAGCTCGGGGCGAATACACGGATCGAGGCAATCGATATCGCACGTAGCAAGGGATGGTTGGATTGAGGAGAACTCTGAGGTATGGAGGTAAGCGGATCACCCCACTCAAGGGATGATGCAGCCTAGGGAGCTTCTAAGCTCTCTGGTGTTATGAGGTGGAATGATCTAAGTAGGATAACGGTGAGTTACCAGTTATCTCATTTAATGCTCGACTCCTTGTTTCGAACGATCTCAGGAGTTGGGGAGAAGCTGGCAGCTACGCTCGTGGCGGAACTTGGAGACATTCAGCAGTTTGAGAACCCGAAGCAGCTGGTGTGGCCTATGCCGGAATGGATCCGGGGGTGTTTCAGAGAAATTTACATCATCCAGCAACCGAATTACCAAGAGGGGCTCTAAGCGTTTGAGGAGAGCCTTGTTTTTATCCGTACAATTCAGTCTCAGACGAAGTGAATGCTCCAAGTTGAAACTATTACGACAAGAAAAAGAAAGAAGGCAGCCTTACAAGGCCGCGGTGATTGCTTGCGCCAACAAGCTACTTCATCACATCTATGCGATCCTAAAGAAAGGTGAGCCTTACCATAGGTAATTCCACATTTATCCGCCAACTCTCCGCGACAACGGAGGGGTTCTTTGCTGTTCTGTAAATAACTATACCAGCAAACTTTAAATTATCCAAGCCCGGGTGCTTGACAAACATAAGTTGGTTTTTGTTTTTCCCATATAGGTTCTTGTTTTAATTGAGGAAATGAATTTTATCCAGAGTCGATTAATAAAAATTCTTTCTAATTAGGGAATAATTCTATAATTTATTCGTCTTTTTTAAGTTTAGGATCTTGCCTTCCCATTATTGGAACTAAGTTTAATAAGTACAGTTTCCAGCTTACAAAATCCCCCCCTTTATAAATTAACTACAAAATAAAAAAAACAATAACTAACAAGAAATCCGAAACGTTAAATAATATGATATGAAGATTATTCATGTAATTTATTGATTTTTAATCATAAAAATTGTAAATAAAGCGTGAGTGCATATTATAATTTGATCGGGATTACTACAACAGGAGGTGCTGTGATGAGAAGAAAGTGGATTCTTGGTATTATTTTGATTTTTCTAATGTCGGGATGTTCTACAGATAAGACATCCATGGAGAGCATAAACAATTCAGAAAAACCGAAGGTATTAAAAACAGTTGACTATAAAATTGACAATATGAGCCGGCAACGATCAGAATATCACTATACTGAAGATGGTGCGTTAGTAATTGACTCGGAAATTGACCGTATGATCATGAAGCCGGGCGATATTGTTTATTTTATACCTCCAGAGTTCGAGGGATTTAAAGATAACCCTGATTTTAAATTAGCTGATCATTATATTTCTAGACTTATCGCAAGTGAGGGAGATAGTGTGGAAATAAAAAAGGGAGTAGTTTATGTCAATGACAAAAAACTTGATGGTTTTTACGGTGTGGCAGCAAAATACGGTCTAACTGAGCAGGAATACATTGATAAACAAAAAGAAAGTGACTCAAACTTTAAATTAACTCAGGAAGAAAATGATTTTTTTAATCAGAGTATGGTTAAAATTAAAATTCCTAAAGAACATATATTTGTCTTAGGTGATAATTGGGAAAGAAGTGTGGATAGCCGTCATTTTGGGCCTGTTCCCTTAAAAAATATTCAAGGGAAAGTACTAGGGGTCACGAAGGAATTTTAATTGATAAATTCTATATACTTTTTAACGAGCGATGAGTGATAAAATGCGGTTCCTACACCCGTTACTTGCCGCAGAGTATATTAGCTAAATCTAGGTTCAATGACAAAAGTCATCAATCCGTGTGTTAGGGTTGGTGACTTTTCCATTTGTGGTATAATAACCCGAAATGTCCACATTAACTGAAGATTGGCTGGTGAATTGGAATGAGCGAAAAATTCTGGTTAGTGATACAGTATCCTCTGAAAAGTGCAAAAGGCAGCCAACGCGACCACTGGTTAAGAGAAAAAGTAATGGAATATTTAGAATTATCTCTAGCGGATGCTGATTTGGGCCATGTCGACGGCTTTGATATGGGGACATGCATGTCCGACCCGAAGAAGTATGCGCTTAATATATTTTGTGTTGTTACGGAGGAAGAACAGGGTATAGCCTTGGTAAAAAGAGTGATAAAAGAGAGTCGGCTTGATTATACTCGCATAAAAATGGCTACCATGCCCTATGGAAAAGAAGAAGAAACCTATACTCTGAAGTATGCCTATAAGAAGGGCGTTACCGATTTTTCACTATAGCCTATACGGTGTTTAAATGTCGTTCGGCGAGTTGGTCATAGTGTCTTCGCTTCAATAAATTCACCAGAGCCAGGCCCATTCCTAGTCTAAGGTCTAGGTTCAGATACCCCCTAAGACGGTTATGTCAGCCAAATAACGCGGATATAATGGATTTATAAACTTGGAGCGTGACTTATGAAGCCATAAGGGGTGTTTGAATATGAAGGCAACAGAAGCGACTGCAATGTCGCGGGCAGGCAAGGTGAATTGGGTGCTTTTTAATCCGAAAACCTATGCAACGATTCTCTATTTATTGCTATCTCTCCCGTTAGGGATTATTTATTTTACAGTTGCGATAACGGGACTTACCTTATCCATCGGTTTGACTCCGATATTTATCGGAATACCGCTGTTTTTTGGAGTAGCTAAGCTGTTGAATGGGATTGTGATTTTTGAACAAAGCATGATTAGGCAAATTTTGGGTTTACCTAATCCTACTGTATCGTATACCTACAATCACCAGTCTGAAGCTGGGCAGAATTGGTTGAAACGAATGGTGAGCGGATTTGACGGAGCGCTCTTTATTCGAAACCTGCTGCTCGTATTACTAAGATTTGTTACCGGCATCGTATTCTTTGTTATTATGGTAACGGTGATTTCACTGGGACTCGGATTGATTGCTCTTCCGGTCGTGCATATCATTTTGATGAATGAACTGCAGCTTGATATTTTGGAGAATAGCTTGTTCAGTTATTTTCATATCGATTGGACCTATAATCAGCAATACCTGCTGTACGTAGGTGTAGGCCTTATCCTGTTCTGGGTCGCGCTGCGCGTTGTGAATGGGCTTATGCAAATTCTGCGCAGAATCATGTATGTGGATGAGCCCTATCAGCAGCCGTCAGTGCCGCCGATGGAAGCCCAAATCCATGCGCCCGTTCAGTCGCAATATTACGAGTACCAAGAGGATCACCCCACTCAAGGGATGATGCAGCCAGCCCATAGAGAGCTTTAGAAGATCTCCCCAAAGCGACCTTAACCGGTCGCTTTTTCGTTTTTGCGTCCGGTTTAAGCCTGAAATATAGCCCGATCTACGCCTTGTATCTGCAGCTTTCAGCCGTTCACGACCATCCCGGATGGATGTTGTCCAAGAGGAAGTGTCATTTCCCCGACCTATAATCATTAACTCAGAATATCGCGGAATGCGCAGGTTATAACAAAATGATTGTTTCGGAACTGTTTCCGCAGCTGATAAGCTGTGGGTGGAATTCCAAAATTTGTTGATTTTAAACAAGGACATTGTTTGACAGACAGGGTCCATAAAGCGAGGAGGCTGATAAGAAAGCTCTAATTTATTGCAAGCGATTACAAAGTACAAGTGAATAAAAAAAGGAGGAGATGAAATGAAGAACAGCGTTGCAAAGGTAACCGGCATGGTATTGTTGTTTTCTCTGGCGCTAGCTCTCATAGCGGGAGGATGGGTGAATAAGACAACGGTCCATGCTGGCGGCCTTTCGATAATCGGCGGCGGGGGCTGGAATGAAACGGCGTATATAGAATGGTCACCCGTGAGTAATGCGGAGGGATACAATGTCTACGTGAAACACGCCAATGCGCCGGATTCCAGCTATCAACAAATGGATAATGAGCTGATCCGGCAATACCCTTCCTATTGGAGAGCAGATGCCGTTGGACTTGCAGCAGGAAATTATGTGATGAAGGTTGAAGCCAGGCTGTCGGACGGTTCAACGGTAAGTGTCGTTTCGAATAACCTGTCCGTAGCGCCGCATGATCGATCCGGATTTGCTTTTTCCTCAGACTCGCCATACGGGACTGGCTCGGGTGCCTACAATGATGACGGTACGCTTAAAGATGGTGCACAAGTTGTTTATGTGACCTCCGAGACGGCCCGAACCGTAACCCTTGATGTGAAAATCAATAGCTCAGGCGGGGTTCAAACGGGCGTGGGGATCGGCGAGATTTTGACGCTAAGACAAAAAGGCTATGATACAACCCCTCTTGCGATCCGGTTTATTGGAAAAGTTACCGATGACGACATGAGTGGACAGCTGAATAGCAGCGGCTACCTTCAAGTAAAAGGCAAAAACGATTACTCGGAAATGAATATGACGATCGAAGGGATTGGAGACGACGCTTATGCTTATGGGTGGGGATTGCTCCTTAGATACGTAGGGAATGTGGAAGTAAGAAACCTCGGGCTCATGTTGTTTCCTGATGATGGAATTTCCATGGATACAGGAAACGTCAACGTTTGGGTGCATAATAACGATCTATTTTATGGAACCGCAGGAGGAGATGCCGACCAGGCCAAGGGCGATGGTTCAACAGACCTGAAAAAAGGATCAACCTATATTACCCTCTCTTACAATCACTACTGGGATTCCGGCAAGGCTGCTTTGGTCGGTTTGAGTGAATCGGAGGAATTCTTTGTCACCTTCCACCATAACTGGTTTGATCACTCGGACTCCCGCCATCCGCGAATCCGATTGGCATCGGTTCACATCTATAATAACTTCTATGACGGAGTCTCAAAATATGGGGTTGGCGTAACAACGGGAGCTTCGGCCTTTGTGGAATCCAATTACTTTAGACATGCCAAATACCCGATGTTGAGTTCCTTGCAAGGCACGGATGCTTTAGGGGAAGGGACATTTTCGGGCGAAGACGGAGGCGTGATTAAGGCCTATAACAATCGGATCGTAGATGCAGACAGTCTGATTTATGCAAACTCCAATACCGGGACAGCTCCGGCAAATGCAACTTCATTCGATGCATACTTGGCTTCATCAAGAAATGAAACCGTACCAAGCTCTTACAGAGCGTTAGTGGGAGGAACGGCTTATAATAATTTCGATACAAGCGTCGATACGGGAGTAAATAGCGCCGACATCGATAACGTGAGCGATGTGGAACAGATTGTTACCGCACAAGCCGGACGTCTGAATAACGGGGACTTCACCTGGGAATTCAATGATGCCGTTGACGACACATCCTATGCCCTCAATACAGCTTTAATGGCTAAAATAAGCAGCTACACCAGCGGGCTTGTATCCGTAGGCGGGAATTCAACCGGGGCGGAGCCGGAACCAGAACCAGAGCCGTCCACCGGAGAACAAGTTCACAACTTTACAACGTCCGGATTGGCAAGCGATTTCTTTAATATTGTAGGGAATCTCTCCACAACCAAGGGAACTGCGGCGTATAACGGCTTAACGCTAACCCAATGTTTGAAAATCGAGAGTTCAACCCGCATTACCTTTACCTCTACGGAAACCGCTACATTAACATTAGTGTTTAATTCGGCAGACGGAACCAAGATCAAGATTGATGGAACGAGTTATCCCATGACGAATGGTATGGTCAGTGTGCCACTTGCTCCAGGAGCGCATACGATTACAAAAGATCATACGACGAATCTCTTTTATATGGAGTTGGAGTAGAGCAGGGCAGGGTTTGTGCTCCCGCGCGTCTCTCATACGAATATAAAAAGCGACCGTGATTCGGTCGCTTTTTATATTTTATCTGTTGATTTGGTTATTGGGACACCATGCTTCCGAATGGTAGCTGCTAAGTCGGGAAACTGATATTTATGATTAACCATATCTACCGTAAAATCCTCAATCGTTATAACAAATATGAGATCGATTTCACAGTCTAACTGTAGTCAACTTCGGAATTCGATTTCGTATCCCATAGTCATCCCCACTATGTTCCTGTACAATGAAGTGAAAATAAACGGGACTGGCGGAAGGGGGTGGCCAGCGTGTCTTTCAGGTTCAAACCGCTTAAGTCCTGGAGTCTTCGTGCTAAAATTTTGCTGATCTTCCTGCTGCTCATTTCGATTCCGCTCAGCCTGCAGGGCGTGGCGACCTACGTGGGTTTCTCCAACTCCGTTGAACGAAGAACCTCCGATTATACCGCTCAATTGGTGGACCAAATCAACCGGAATTTGGACAGGACCCTGATGGAGATGCAGAGATTGACGTTGATGCCTTTATACGATTCGGGGGTATTGTCGATCTTGCGCAAGTACAGAGAGGAGGATAGTCTACATCAGCAGCCTACGGTGGAAGAACGCTCCAAAATGCAGCTTTATATTGCCAGCATGACCTTCGACAGGCCAGAGATTGACAGTATCCAGATTTTCGCCGGAAGCGGTTACACCTTCTCGAGCCTGGCTCCTAGCGCAATCGCTGCCTATTCGGACATGGAGCGGCAGCCCTGGTACCCTGGAGTGGTAGAAGCGAGAGGAGCTTGGGTGCTGCTTCCGCCGCATCGGCCTTCTTACTATCTGGACGGCAATCAAAGCTATTTTTCCGTAGCCCGGCTGATCCGTGAGCCCAATACCAACCGGACGCTCGGGTTAGTCAAAATCGATTTGAAGCAGACTTTGTTCAAGCAGCTTGTCGAAAATGTCAAGCTGGAAGAGAACGGCGGCATTGTCGTGCAGAATAGCCGGGAAGAACTTTTCTACACGGCGACCGCAGATGGGGATACGGAGGCGTCCAAGCTGCTTTCGGATCGGATTCTCGGCCTTTCAGGGCGTTCGGAAACGGCCAGCGAGATTCTGCATATGGAGGGCAGCAAGTATTTGGTTGTCTCCAACTATTCCCGATATTCCGATATTAATATCGTCAGCTATATTCCGGTCGCATCCCTGCTTGTGGAGACCAAGGAACTTCGCAACTTTACGCTTCTAGCCGGCCTGATATGTCTCGTTATGGCCGGGGCCTTAGCCATCTACTTCTCTTATCGGCTGACCCAACCTCTCGGGACGCTGGTACGAAAAATGCGACTCGTGGAGCTCGGCGATTTCAAGCAGAGCGTGCCGGTAACTGAGGATGAAATCGGTCGGCTTGGTTCCGGCTTCAACCGGATGGTAGAGGAAATCGACCGGCTCGTCCATGAAGTATACGTGCTCGGCATGAGGGAAAGAGAGGCGGAGCTAGCCGCGCTGCAAAGCCAGATCCAACCCCATTTTATATATAATACACTGGAGTCGATCAGCATGCTTGCCCGGCAGCGCAATAATGAGGACGTCTCGGAAATGGCCACGGCTTTGGGACGACTGATCCGCAGCGCAGTGGAGCAGGACCGAAGCCTCATCCGGCTTGGCGAGGAGCTTGAGACGGCGGAGTCGTATATTCGCATCCAAAAGATGCGCCATGGTTCCAGGTTGCAGGCTATGTTCGATATCGAAGAAGGGTTGGACGATTGCCTGGTCCCGAAGCTGCTGCTCCAGCCGCTCATTGAAAATGCGATAATGCACGGGATTGGAGACCGCGAGCAAGGGGGCACGGTATACGTTACGGTGGCGCGATTTGAGGATGAAGTGCTGTTGACCATTCGGGATGACGGGCGGGGCTTGTCGGAGGATGAATTGGCGGCTTTGCAAGCCTCATTGGAAGAGGCCGGGGATGATGTGGCAGCAAAAACGCCGGCGATGCCATTACGTGGTCATGGAGTTGCGCTGAAAAATATTAAACAGCGGTTGCGGTTGATTTACGGCCGGGACTGCGACTTCGAAATCGATGGAAGCTTGGGACAAGGTGCGGCTTTTACCGTGACGCTGCCGTTCGCGAAACAAGAAAAGTAGGAGGTCATCCATGATCAAGCTCATGTTGGTGGAAGACGAGGACATTATCCGTAAAGGCATCCGCGATTTGATCGGCCGTGTGGCTCCTGATTTTGAGGTCGTATACGAAGCCACTCACGGCAAGGAAGCGCTGACTTATCTGGAACGCAATGTGGTGGATGTGCTCATTACGGATATTCGAATGCGAGAGATGGACGGGCTTCAGATGGTGGAAAAGCTGCGGACCGCCGGCCATGAGATGCCGATTGTCATTATTAGCGGTTATGGAGATTTTGTATACGCCAAAAAAGCGCTGCAATTCGGGATCGCCGATTACCTGCTGAAGCCCATAGACCGTAAGGATTTCACGGTTGCCTTGGACAAGATTCGGCTAACCTTGAATTCTTCAAATCGATATGCGGATGGGACTGAGCCGCATAGCGAGGCGGACGGGGGGCCGCCATCCAGCGAGGGGCGCAGGATGATCCGGAAGCTGAAAGCGTATATCGCTGAAAACCCCGACGGTGATTTGCGTCTGCAGACGTTAGCGGAGATGGTGCATTTAAATCCTTCCTATCTAAGCCAGCTCTTTAAGCAGGAAGGGGGCGGCAATTTGTCCGATTATATCGCCGAAACGCGCATCCGGCGAGCCTGCAAGCTGCTGGAGACGACGAACCTGAAGGTTTACGATATCGCCCGTTTATCGGGATATCAAAGTCCGAAGCATTTTATGCTGGTATTTAAACAGCATATCGGAATGACGCCGGGAACCTACCGGGAGCAATACAGTATGTAATACTACATAACAAATTATGTTATGTAGTTCTTTTTTATGGGCTAAAACGGAAATGACCTAAAAAAATCGTACCTTTTCTGAACGTTTAGTGATTTTTTATATGACCATATGTAAATATAATTAACCTCATCACAACCTTAACTTGAACAATGCAGAGGGGGAAGCGGTATATGAAAAAATGGTTGACCGGTTTATTGGCATTAACACTTGGTGTGGGGCTCATGGGCTGCGCCGGGAAAGAACAGCCGAATGATACGCCAGGCGAAGCCAGTGGCGAGAAGGTACTGCTCAAATTCGCGACATGGGGAAACCCGGCGCAGCTTGAGCTGTACAAAGGGCTGACCGACGCTTTCACACAGGAGCATCCGAATATTGAGGTGCAAATTGACACGATCCCGTTTGCGGACTATCAGCAAAAAATGTCCGTACTGGCGGCAGGCCAGGAGCTGCCCGACATTGCCTGGGTATCAGAGCGGATGGTACCGCAATTTATGGCCAACGACATTCTGGCCGATGTCACGGATATCGTTCAGGATGATGCTTTTGACATCGATGACATTATACCTTCGACGCTTGAACTGTTTCGCCAGGACGACAAGCTATACGGACTGCCGTTTTCCACTCCGCCCAGCGTGGTGTTCTACAATGAAGATTTGTTCAAGCAAGCGGGCTTGAGTACGCCGAACGAGCTCGCGGAAAAAGGCGAATGGACGTGGGAAACGTTCGAAGAAGCCGCAAAAACGATCAAGACGAGCGCTGCTTCATCGAACGTTTACGGGGCTAACTTTTTTCGCGACTGGAAGACATGGATTATTCTCGCTTCGTATTCTTGGTCAAACGGGAGCGGACCATTTAATCCAGAGATGACGGAATACACTTGGAATGATCAATACGGGGTTGAAACCTTGGACATGCTGAAGCGCATGATGTTTACGGAAGGCTCGCACCCGAAGGCGGGAGAGCAGGTTAATTTTGAATCCGGGCAAATCGGCATGATTTTCGACAACTATAGCTTTGTATCCAAAGCCAGGGAGATCCAAAATTTCAAATGGAGCATTGCGCCAATGCCATCGGGCTCGAAAGGCAGCGTTCCGATGATGGGTCAGGCGGGTTACGTGTTATTTAAAGAGGGAAAACATCCGGAGGAAGCCAAGGAACTGCTGAAATTCCTTGCCGGCAAAGAGGGTGTGCAGAAAACGTCGGCCTTCTTTGTGCCGCCGCGCCAATCGGTGCTGAACTCGGATGAGTTCCTGAGCGTGGAGGGCAATCCGGACGCCGGGCACATCAAGCAGGCGGTCATCGACGAGATGCCTAAAGCGGTCGTGCAGCCGGGACATATCCGTTGGCAAAACATCGACACGGAGATTTTGACGGGCTTTGACGAGTTATTTGCCGGGCAGGGCGAACCGCAGAAAATTCAGGATGAGGTAAAAAGCAAGGTCGATGCTCTGTTGAGCAAATAGAGGCAGTTACGTTAGGAGGAACGGGCATGAATCGTTTGGATAAAGCATTAAACGAAGCGCCGGGGCTGCAGCTGTTCGTCAGCCTCCCGGCCAATGACATCAAGCTTGCAGAGGCAGCCTTGGCTTCGGGCGCCGACGGTTTGAAAGTCCATATCAACGTAGGGCACCGGGCCAGCGGCAATCGCTTCGGCACGCTGGACAGCTATGCCGACATTTTCAAGGACATTCGCTCCCGCTTTAACGGCCCCCTTGGAATTGTGCCCGGAGGCTCGGTCGAAGAGGTAAACGCGGAGGAAATCAACCGGCTCCCTGAGCTTGGCGTCGATTTCTACTCGATTTATGCCTTTCATCATCCTGCTTCTCTGCTGCAGGCCCCGGGACTGGCAAGAACGTTTGCAATCGATAGCGAGTTCGACCGGGGCGTCGTGGAAGGAGGCCGGACCTTCGGCATCAGCGCGCTTGAGGCTTCCATCGTTCCCGGCCATGAATATGGTACCAGGCTTACCCTTGCCGATCTGCTTCATTACCGCTGGCTGGCGGCACACGGCGGTTTGCCGGTCATTGTGCCAACGCAGCGTAAAATCGGCCCGGAGGATATCCCGGCCCTGGCCGATAGCGGCGTCAAGGTGCTGTTGGTCGGAGCGGTGGTCACGGGCAATGAAGCGGAAGGCATCCTTAGGGAGGTTGCCGCTTTACGGAATGCAATCGATCGTCTGTAGAGGTGCCCCACAAGGAGGAAAGCGACATGACCACACTTGAAACGATAAAATCTGAAGGGCCCGGCCGTCCATTCCGTAGGAAGGCAAGGAAGAACAGGCCCTTAAACCGCGGAGACCATTTGGCGGGCTGGCTGTTCGTGCTGCCGATGGTGCTGGGGTTCGTTCTGCTGCTGCTTGTCCCGCTCATGATGGCGCTTTATATGAGTTTTACGGATTGGCCGCTGCTGGGTGAGGCCAAGCTCATCGGATTCGAGAACTACCGCACGATTGCGGGGGACGCAGAATTTTGGCGCGTGCTGGGCAATACGCTTTATTTTGCCGCCGGACTTGTTCCGCTGAACATTATTTTGGCATTGCTGCTTGCCATCCCGTTATCAAAAAATATTCGCGGAGCCGGCTTTTTCCGGACATTGATCTTTATTCCGGTTATGACCTCGCTGGTGGTCTGGTCGATTGTCTGGAAGTATATGTTTGCCACGGATTCCGGGTTCATTAACCAGCTGCTGCGTATGACCGGCATTACCGGACCGGCCTGGCTGTACGATACCCGGCTTGCCATGCCCGTTGTTATCGTGACCAGTCTCCTGAAAAATGTCGGTTTGAATATGGTGTTGTTCATTGCGGCGCTGCAGCAGGTTCCGGCGCAGCTCTACGAGGCGGCCAGGATCGATGGCGCAGGCAGAATGCGGATTTTTTTCCGAATTACCGTACCCATGATCACGCCGACGATTTTTTTGACCGTGATGATGACCATTATCGGCTCGCTGAAGGTGTTCGGACAAATTTACGTGATGACGCAAGGGGGGCCTTCTGGAAGCACCAAGGTGCTCGTCTACAACATCTGGGAACGAGCCTTTAAGCTGTTCGAGTTCGGATATGCTTCTGCGCTGGCTTATGTGCTGTTTGTCATCACCCTGCTGCTTACGCTGGCACAATGGCAGATGAGAAAAAGGTGGGTTCTGAATGAAAGCTAGTCTATTTGCTAAAAGGGGCAACCCGGCAGGCGGGAACCTGTTCCATTATCTGCTGCTGCTTGCCGTTTCGGTGGTCATGATGACCCCGTTCGTGTGGATGGTCTCTACATCGCTCAAACAGCCGGCTGATGTGTTTGTTTTTCCGCCGCAGCTGATTCCGTCGCCGATACGATGGGCGAATTATGCGGAAGTGCTGGAGACGATCCCGTTCCATCTGTTTTATGGCAACAGCGTATATATCGCCCTTCTGGTTACCGTGGGCACCGTGCTTTTCTCTTCCATGGCGGGGTATTCGTTCGCACGAATTCCTTTTTGGGGGAGAAGCCTGGTGTTTCTGCTGCTGCTGAGCACGATGATGATTCCGAACGAGGTCATTGCCATTCCGATGTTTCTGTTTATGCGTGAGCTGGGTTGGATCAATACGCATTTACCGCTGATTATTTTGCCTATATTCGGCGCTGGCGGTGTGTTCGGGGTGTTTGTGATGCGGCAATTTTTTCTGGGGATTCCGAAGGAACTGGAGGAGGCAGCGATGATCGACGGCTGCTCGCGGCTGCGGATTTATTCCACAATCATGTTGCCGTTAGCAAAACCCGCGATCGCCACGCTGATCATTTTCACGTTTTTGACGAGCTGGAACGATTTTTTTGATCCGCTGATCTTTATTAATGACCGTAAGCTGATGACCTTGCCGCTGGGATTATCGCTGTTTACCGACGAGTCGGGAACATCCTGGCATTTGCTGATGAGCGCTTCGGTTATGGCGACATTACCACTGCTCATTGTGTTTTTCTTTGCGCAGAAGCAGTTTGTCGAAGGGGTATCCATGACGGGTCTCAAGGAATAGGGTAAATAACGCTTAAAAGGAGGAGTGAAAAGAGATGGACAGCAGGACAAGGATCATGGAGGCGGACGTGGTAGTTATAGGTGCAGGGCCGGCGGGCATTGCCGCCGCCATTGCTGCCGGCAGGCAGGGGGCAAGCGTCATCTTGATTGAACGGTACGGATTTGTCGGCGGGATGTCTACGGCTGCCGGAGTTTATCCTTGGATGACGTTTCATACGCAGCAAGGGGAACGGGTCATCGGCGGCATTGCACAGGAAATTGTGGAGCGCCTGATGGAGCGCGGGGGCTCGCCCGGCCATCTTCGCGATACCGTCGGTTTCGTGCATACGCTGACGCCGTACCATCCAGAGATTTATAAGGTGCTTGCCGTCGAAATGCTGCGCGAAGCGGGGGTGAAGCTCGTCTCACACAGCTTCGTTGACGAAGTCGGACGTGAAGGCCAATACATCCAGTCCGTGACCCTTACTGGAAAATCGGGGCGAATCAAGGTGGACGGGAAGATGTTCGTCGATGCGTCCGGGGATGCGGATGTCGCTTATCTGGCGGGAGCGCCGACGCTTCAGGGGCGCGAAAGCGACGGGCTGTCGCAGCCGATGACGATGAAATTCCGTATGCGGGGTGTTGACGTGGACGCGATTCGGAAGGCGATGCTTGCTGATCGCGACAACTTTTATCACAAGACGCCGTTTGCCGAACTAGAGATGGAGCGTATTCCGCTCACGGGGGTTTCCGGCTTTTATAGGGAGTGGAAGGCTGCCGAGGTCCCGATCAACCGCGATCAGGTTCTGTTGTTTATCGGACCGGAGAAGGATGAGGTGCTGATTAACTGTACGCGGGTACAAGGCTTAAGCGCGACCGATGTCGAGGAACTGACTTTGGCGGAGGAGGAAGGGCGCAAGCAGGTGCTGATGATGGCGGAATTTTTGAAATCGCGGGTGCCCGGATTTGCCGAGGCCTCCATTTCTTCGGTTGCCCCCCAGATCGGAATTAGGGAGTCGCGCCGAATCGACGGTCTGTATCGGTTAACGATGGAGGACGTGGTGACGGGACGACATTTTGAGGACGGCATTGCGAGGAGCGGTTATCCGGTTGACTTACATGATCCGTCAGGCAAAGGGATCATGGAGGCTACCATCGAGAATGACGGTTCCTACAGCATTCCTTACCGCTGCCTGGTGGCCCGAGGGCCAGTAAATCTGCTCGCGGCAGGGCGCTGCATTTCCACCACGCATGAAGCACTGGCGACCACGCGCTTGACGCCAAGCTGCATGGCTACGGGAGAAGCGGCGGGCACGGCGGCGGCCCTGGCCTGCAAGGCGGGAATCACTGCGGCGGAAGTCGATACATCGCAGCTCAGGGAGATGCTGCACGCCCAAGGGGCGATTGTGTGAAGAGACGCGGGCTAGCCGTTGATTCAGACGAAGAATTCCAAGAGTGTTTGATGATTCAGAAGTTACGAATTGTCTAGAAAATCTATGTAATCGCCATCACCTGTGTTCCGGATTTTTCAATATAGGGTGACTACCCTCCATACATTCAATTAAAAAGCGACCGTGACCGGTCGCTTTTTGTGTGCCAGCTCAATACAATTCGGAAACAAGGGTTGCTGCATATTTATGGCTGAGCGAGCTTCGCGTCAGTCGTGCGGGACATTTCGTCAAGCGGACAAAAAATTTTTCGAAGAAGACGGGTCACCTTTCGTTGTTCAATGAATTTTCATTCTCTTTGTGCTTTTAATCACAAGCCGTGGAGCATGAGGATGCTAGTTTAGAGATGTAAATAGAATCGAACTTCATCTTTATATATTGAAACAAAACAGAGGTGATGAACATGAGTGAACTCATTAATAACCGTGAGGAAGGAATTTCTGCTCATCGAACGGCCCGTATCCATTTGCTCAAGGAAATCATTAAAGAGCTGCACCATGGAAAAAGCGTGGAGGAAGTGAAGTCAAAATTTAATCAAGCTGTAGGCGAAATATCGGTTGATGAAATTTCGGAACTGGAACAAGTACTGATGCAGGAGGAAGGAATACCTGTAACCGAAGTACAACGACTGTGCAGCGTGCATGCTGCGGTATTCAAAGGTTCCATCCAAGACATTCACAGAGCTCATCAACCTGAAGAGCAGCCGGGACATCCTGTGTTTACGTTTAAGAGGGAGAACCAAGAAATCGATCGACTGGCAAATTTCACAATCGCGCTGCATCTGGATCAATTTCTGAAGGATCAAGGGGAGGCCAATCGCCTCAAATTGCTGGAGGATTTCAGTCTCCTCTATGATGTAGACAAACACTACAGCCGCAAAGAGAATTTGATCTTTCCTTTTCTCGAGAAATACGGAATTTATGGACCGACCAAGGTCATGTGGGCAGTCGATGACGGTATCCGAATGGGAATAAAAGAAGTGAAAGCCAAACTCACTGATTTTGAGGGCAATGCGCAGAGCGTAGTGGACCTTGCCAAACGCGTCTTAAATGAAGTAACAGAAATGATCTATAAAGAGGAACATATTTTATTGCCAATGGCTCTGGAGAAGTTGACGGAAGATGAATGGCTTCAAATTGCTGCCCAAAGCGAAGAAGTCGGTTATTGCTTGGTTGCGCCGGATCAACCATGGATTCCTGAAAGGGCAGCTGAACCTGGCGCAGATCAGGGATTGGGGTCTTCTCCGCTGCAAGAAGGTTACATCCGGATGAGTACAGGCATTTTATCGGTCAAACAGATGGAATCCATCTTAAATCATTTACCGGTCGACCTAACCTTTATTGATGAACATGATATCGTTCGATATTTTTCACAGGGCAAAGAACGAATCTTCGTTCGTACCAAAGCGGTGATCGGCCGAAGTGTTCAGAACTGCCATCCTCCGCAAAGCGTTCATGTCGTCAATCAGCTGCTCGCTGATTTCAAAGCAGGTGTCAAAGATGCAGAAGATTTCTGGATCCCGGTTAAAGATAAATTTGTCTACATTCGTTATTTTGCCGTAAGGGATGAAGAAGGAAACTACTTAGGCACGCTGGAATTCACTCAAAACATTAAGCCGATCCAGGAGCTCACCGGTCAAAAGCGGATCCTCTCACCGTAAGTTTCGTATGTTCAATTTAGTCAAAATGCGATCCGGCGAACTGTGGTTTCTAACAGCCACGCTTCGCCATCATACATACTAAAAGGGGCTGTCTCAAAAGTCATCGTAAATGACGGAGACAAGGCCTCTTTTTCATCTAGCCAAACAAAAAGAAACGGCTCTTTGATACAATAGAGGTATCACCACGGCACAGCTTAAGCAGTCGAAAGTGGAGTTAGCTGGATTAAAGGACTGTTCAAATCATTTTAGAAAGGCGCTAAATCATGAACGGGATATCTTATCGAAAATCCGTGGCATGGGGCAAAGCACTTGGTAGTTTATTGTTTGTGCTGGCCTGCCTGTTTCTGCTGTACGCGGCCTTTATTATGGATACTTCCTTTATTCGTAAGTTTTTTTGTATCACATCAGCCATAATAGGGATTCCGTTTTTTGGAGGTTATCTATATGTCAGCTTGCCAAAGGCGCTGAAATCAGACACGCAGCTGTTGATCTACGATCAAAATTCCATTTCAGATGGAACGCGGACCATGGCCTGGACGGAGATTACAAGTGTCAGCTATAGCGGCCCTTCCATTCGGAAGTGGCTGCTTCCGAAATTTCCTGTGCTGATTTTTCACTTGAACAACAGAGAGATCTGGACTGTGAATACGTATTATTTGTTGACCGATACCGAAATTCAGTCTGTCATGAAGCGCCTGCGAGGGTTGATCAGCCGTAACGGAAAGAAAACGAAATAGATCTGATCGAATCAGACCAAGAGAGCATCCTTTCGGTGCTCTTTTTTTGTTTTTCAAACAGACCGTCTTACACCAAGCATCTTCCAAATCAACCCAGCGATGTCTGATTCTGAACTTTGCGCAGTACTAGAATCTCCTCTATAATAATAGGCTAATCTTAAACTGCGTCAGGAGGAAACAATGGACTTTATCAAAAATCAACTAGACGGATATGGCATGAGCGAACAAACCATTGGATATCTCTCGAATATGATCATGGTCGTTTTTATCGCGGTGGTCTCCATACTGGCCAATTTTATTACCAAAAAAATCGTGCTGAAGACGATTATTCATATCGTCAACAACAATCGGTACACATGGGACAATATCATCGTGGAGAAAAAAGTGTTCCACAAGCTGTCGCATCTTGTGCCGGCAATCATTATTTATTTTTCGGCGTCCATCTTTCCGGCGTACCAAATTCTGATTGAAAAAGCGGCCATGACGTACATGATTATCGTCACCATCACGGTGTTGAATGCGCTGCTTAATGCTTTTGATGACATTTATCGTTCATTTGAAGTTTCCAAGATCCGACCGATTAAGGGATACATTCAGGTGGTGAAAATCGTTCTGTTCATCATCGGAGGCATTGTAGTGATCTCGAACCTCATCGGGCAGAATCCGTTGATCATTCTCAGCGGGCTTGGTGCTCTATCGGCCGTTCTTATGCTGGTGTTCAAGGACTCCATACTGGGCTTGGTGGCAGGCGTTCAATTATCATCGAATGATATGGTGCGCGTCGGCGATTGGATTGAAATGCCGAAATACAATGCGGACGGCGACGTCATCGACATTACGTTGAATACGGTAAAAGTGATGAATTTCGATAAAACGATCACGATGATTCCCAGCTATGCCCTCATCTCGGACTCGTTCAAGAACTGGAGAGGCATGCAGGTATCCGGCGGCCGAAGAATTAAGCGAAGCTTCTATGTCGATACGAGCAGCATCTGTTTTTGCACCAAGGAAATGATCGAGGAATTTCAGAAGATACACTACCTTACCGATTATGTCACGACAAGACTACATGAGATTAACGCATACAACATCGAGAATCAGATCAATACGGAAAGCAACGTGAACGGCAGACAGCTTACGAATGTGGGCGTGTTTAGGGAATATATCCATCAATACCTGCGGAATCATCCGAAAATCCATAAGGATATGACGCTGATTGTCAGGCAGTTAGCGCCGGGAGATAACGGACTGCCCTTGGAAATCTATGCGTTCAGCAATGATACCAACTGGGGCGTGTATGAATCGATTCAAGCGGATATCTTTGACCATATCTTTGCCGTTGCGCCGACCTTCGGGCTTCGTGCCTTCCAAAATCCAACCGGCCATGATATCGTCCATCTCAAAGAAAGCCCGGAATATTCCCGGGGATATTGAGAACGATTCCGGGGGTAGTTCAACGAGTTACAAGGATTTCACGCGGGAGGAGATTGGCTATCCGTTGTAGAAGCAATGGTAGAACGAGGCTATCGCTCAATCGAGCGCCATTGGTCGGGGACGATGCCCTCTCGCTCGAACTCGACATTGCCAGCACAGGAAAGGAGTGTCTACCATTGAACATCAACAATCCGATCATACCCGGCTGGTATGCAGATCCCGAAGCCAGAACGTATGAGGGAAAGCACTGGATTTATGCAACGCGGTCCTTCACGGAATATACGATGCAGATGAATTTGGACGCATTCAGTTCCGACGATCTGATCCATTGGGAGAAACACGAAGGCATTATCGAAATGGCGGATTTCCCATGGATATGGAGGGCGGTTTGGGCACCGACCCATATCGAGCACCAAGGGAAATATTATCTCGTGTTTGCATCGAACGATATCCAATCGGACGAGGAAACCGGCGGCCTGGAGATTGCCGTTGCGGACCGTCCGGAGGGGCCGTACAGAGGCTACTTAGGGAAGCCGCTCGTGGATAAGTTCATTCATCAGGCACAGCCGATCGATGCGCATCTATTCAAGGACGAAGATGGAACGATCTATCTGTATTATGGCGGATGGGGGCATTGCAACGTTGCGCGGATGAATGAAGAGATGACGGGATTCGTTCCATTGGCCGACGACGGCAATGAAATTTTCCGTTCCATTACGCCGGAGGGATACGTGGAAGGTCCTTGTATGATTAAGAAGGACGGACTTTATTATCTGATGTGGTCCATGGGCGGATGGACGAATGGAACCTATCGCGTAGCCTATGGCGTAAGCGACAGCCCGCTCGGTCCATTCAAGAATGAAGGCACGATTCTGGAGCGGCAGGAGCCGATTGCCGAAGGACCCGGCCACCATGGCTACTTGCATTTGCAGGAGAAAGATGAATGGCTTATCGTGTACCACCGCCGAATCATTGGGGACACCGAGCCGGGCCATCGCCAGTTATGCATAGATCGAATGCGGATCGGCAACGGCAAGATTGAGCCGGTCATCATGACTTGACTTAGGGGAATCAATGGTGAAAAAGCGACCCGTGCAGTCGGTCGCTTTTTTGCGTCTTCGTGAGGGTTAGGTGTCAGGAAAATACCGGAAATAATCCGTATGCTATAATCTAGTTATATCTTATTTCTTATGACCATGGCAGGAGGAAAGAACCCGAAATGGCGATATTGAAGAATGACTGGGCGACATATTTAGAGCAGGAGTTCACGAAGCCATACTACTTACAGCTGCGGGAATTTCTTATAGAGGAATATCGGACGAAGACCATTTTTCCCGATAAATACGATATTTTTAACGCGCTGCACTATACGCCGCTGGCCGACACCAGGGTGGTCATTTTGGGCCAGGATCCTTATCATGGACCGGGTCAGGCCCACGGCCTAAGCTTCTCTGTCAAAGAGGGCGTCAGCACGCCTCCTTCCTTGCAAAATATGTACAAGGAGCTTCAGGATGATCTGGGCTGCTTCATTCCCAATAACGGCCATCTGATAACATGGGCGAAGCAGGGGGTACTGCTTCTAAATACGGTGCTCACCGTAAGGGCCCATGAAGCGAATTCTCATAAAAACAGGGGATGGGAAAGCTTTACGGATAAGGTTATTGAGACGATCAACCGGAAAAATGAACCTGTCGTGTTCCTGTTATGGGGAAGCCACGCCCAGAAGAAGGCGGAGCTCATTACGAACCGGCAGCATAAACTGATTCGTTCGCCGCATCCGAGTCCGTTGTCTGCGCCTCGAGGCTTTTTTGGCAGCAAGCCGTTTTCTCGCGCTAACGAATTTCTACGCAGTATGGGGCTTCAGGAAGTGGATTGGCAGATTCCGAACTTGTAAGCGGAAGGAGAGGGCATTAGCGAAACCTCTGCATTCCGCAAGCGGTAGTATCTAAACAAAAACCCACATCCGCATGAGGATGTGGGTTTCGTTTACTATTAAGGATGGACTCTTGCTTTTCTAACGGCCCGATTCGAAAGCGTAGGCCCACAGATATCCTTTCGATTCCAATAGAAGGGCCTCCGGCCTTTCTTTCGGCTTCATGACGATGCTGTTGTTCGCATTCATGATATAACCATCATTCACTCGTTCGATGACGATGGGAATATCGAGCTCCATAAACAGCTGACGCATCCGGTAAATCGTATTGTACATATTGGAAAGCGCACGTTTTTCCTCCACGTTCGTCCAGAGATCATCGAGGATTCTCCACTTCGGGCACAATTTATTCTCATGCAGCAGCAAATAGTAAAACAGCTCCTCCGTGATGCGGGTTGGCCATTTGACAAGCTGCTCGCCTTTCATAACGGAAGCTTCCCCATATAACTGGACGTCGAGTTCCTTCTTCTGGGCCTGCTTTGGTCTCTGGCCGTAATACTTCTGAAGGCGTTCATCCAGCTGCTTCACCATATTGATGGTCATCGGTTTTAAGAGATAATCCAGGGCTTGCACGCGAAAGGCTTGCACGGCATATTGCTGGTGAGCGGTCGTGAAGATCACAGGCACGTCGATCCCGTTCTCCACCAAGTTCTGAGCCAGCTGAAGTCCCGTCATTCTCGGCATTTCAATGTCGAGCACGAGTGCGTCCATATCCAGCTTCGGTATTTCCTGCAGCGCATCGAACGGCGATTCGTAGCAGCCTACAACCTGAAACGGGCCGTGCGTTTCAAGCAAACGGGCATGCAGGCCCAGAATCGGTTTCTCATCCTCCACGATAATGATCTTCCACATTACCCTTGTCCCTCCTTCACGGGAATCGTTATTTGAATGGTTGTTCCGTTGCCCGGCGACGAGTGAAGCTCCAGGCTTCCTTGGGTAAGATCATGTACGCGCCGGCGTACATTCGTGAACCCGATTCCGGCATTGGCGGCCGTTCCCCCCATCAACTGAGCGCACTGCGCGGCCGACATGCCAACGCCATCATCGGTGACGCGTATGTTCAGACGGGATGCGTGCAGGGAAATGGTGACCTGGACATGTCCCGGACCTTCCTTGTCGAATAGGCCGTGGCGTATCGCATTCTCGACTAAAGGCTGCAGGAGCAGGCTAGGAATCCGAACATGCTCCGCGGCAATGGACGGATCGATGTCATAAGCGAAGGTTAATCGTTCGCCGAATCTGGCTTTTTCCACCTCGACATAGGCCTCGATAATTTCCAGCTCCTTTTGCAGGGTGGAGAATTGTCCATCCCGGCTCGTTTCAAAGATATAACGCAGGAAAGAACTGAGCATCGTTAGAAGATAGGCAGCACGCTCCCCGTCCGTATAACAAAAGGCAATGATGTTGCTAAGCGCGTTGTATAGAAAATGCGGTTTAATTTGGGTCTGCAGAAAGGCCATTTCATACTCAATCGCCTTCAGCATCGATTGCTTCGTTTGTTCCGCAGCGTTCAAGCGGGCCATCAAGGTCTCTTTGGAAAAAGGCTTCACCAAATAATCATTGGCGCCGGCTGCAAAAATCATTTCAACATGTCTGGGATATTCGGAAGAAATCATCATCAAGATCGGCAGATCCATTAAGGATGCCTGCGCCCGGATTTGCCGAAGCAATTCCAGACTATCCATGTCGCCTGGAATGATGTCATCCATGATCATCATCGCGATTTCCGGATGATTCCTGTAGTAGTCAAGCGCTTCTTGAGCCGAATAAGCGATTCGTACCTTGTAAGCATCCCCCAGCATATCCCTCATGACTTCCGCATGCATCACGTCATCATCCACAATCAGGAGCGTTCCTAACGTCCGATTTTCTGCGTGCGCCGCAGACTCTAGAGCGTATTCATGCTCCGCAGCGTTAACCGGCTCTTTACATTCGCTGAAAGCCAGGGTAACCGTAAAGCGAATGCCGCGTTGCAGGCGTTCATATGCGATGCTTCCGTTCATCTGTTGGACGAGTTCCTCCGTCATCATAAGCCCCGAAGAATGCGGGCGTTCCCGATTCGCTGCCATGGATTCGCCGGTTGACCTCACTCGAAGCAGGACTTCCGTGCCCACCTGTACGGCCTCAATGGTCAGCTGATCATCTGCAGTGTCGTGAGAGATCTCGGTCATGATCCGGATGAATACCTGCGTCAGGCGCTGCTCATCCGCCCATACGTAAAGCTGCTTCGGAATCTGTTCGTTGATTGCGATCTTCTTCTTCGTGAAGGTAAACTGCATCAGCTGAATGACATGGAGCATGACCATCCGAACATTGGTGGACTTGAGCTGGATCGCGTAATCATCAAACCGAATGCGGGTGAAATCATGCAGATCCCTCAATAAATACACCATGTTCCCCATCAGCTGTTCAGCCAAGTACAATTGCTCGCCTTGCTTCTCGCGACGGGGCTCCCGGTTGATGGACCCCACCAGATGAACGGCATCGTGCAGAGGCCTCTGCAGGTCCTGCGTCGTGACCTTCAAGAAGGCATCCTTCGCATCGTTAGCCTTCTGCAGCCTGGTGCTCAGCTTCTCCGATTCCTCGGCCCGGTTCATCAGGCGTATGCCCAGAAAAACATTCATCGTCATGACAAACCCGACCAGCCCGATTCGGTTCATATAGTTGCGCCCGGTGAAGAATAAGCTGTCCGATGAAGCGCTTATCGCGAATACGGCTAGAAACAGAAGCATCGACATGAGAATGACGGCTTCATTCTTACGGATGTTAATTCGCTTCTTCATCGTCAGATAGAAGATGCGAATAATAATGCCTAGGATTAGTCCATCGTTGTAATAAAAGAGCGGATACTGCGTAATCGACATGGTTCTGGCCGGAAGAACCGCATTGAAGAACGCGTAGGCCAGGATCGGCAGAAACAGCAGATACATCGTCTTTCGGCTCATGATGGAAGGAATCATTTTGACGATAAAGACAATCAGCAAGGTGGAGGCCAAGAAGGTCAAGCTGTCCTGCAGGCGAAAATAGAGCTCAAAGGGAAATGACGGAAATTCCCGAATGAACAGCCGCTCTCCTCGCAGCACGATGACCCATGCCAATAGCAGAAAGTGCAGACCGCTGTACAAGAAGGCCTCGTCCTTCGTTCGCAGCATGTAGATCGTGATATGGAACATGCTGAACATCAGCAAACATAAGGTAGCCGTCCATTCCAAGGAAAGATCCCGCTGTACGTCTTCCTTCATCTGCTCGGCGTCGCCGAAATCGATCGGCAGGACGATGCCGCCTCTCGTGTTATAGAAATTGGAGGCATGAATGGTAATCAGCAGCTGCCGGCCCTCCGGTTTAAAATACGCTTCATAGGCAGGATTGTCCGGGGTTGTCGCATGTTTGGTTGCTGCCACGGTCCCTATTTTCGATAGGGGTACGCCATCAATATAGATGGTATGGGCAGACCAGATATTCCGAACACGGAGACCGATCTCATCGGTCCAGTGGTCCGGCAGGTAGACGATTAACTGATAGGATCCCCACTCGACATTCGATGCCCAGGGACCGGGTACTGAAAGATAATCGGTTTCGCTTGAAAAGTCGGCCGGGTCGACAAAAGATTCGGCGGTGAATTTCCAATCGCCGGCTAGCGATACAAACGGCGAATCCTTGAGCTCTCGCAAGTCAAGCACGCCGTCTACGGCTTTGATATGGACGGCACCCGTGTCCCGGTCGCTGAAAATCATATAGAGAATGGCGATTAAGGCGCAAATTGCACCCAGATAACCCATCCACTTTTTCATGTATAGTCACACCCTTATGGACTCTATCATATGGCAAAGATCTCTCAAAAATCTACCTGTCGATAATAGTCGAAATTTGAGAGATTTTTGAGAGATGCTTCTGATATGTTAAAATTAACAATTTTTACAATCTGCTTCGTTGGAGGGAGTTATCCGCACAAATTTATATCTGAATGGGACAAGGGGTCAAGGGTCGTTGTTGGATGTCATACGGTTACTAACTTACAGGATGGGTGAAATAGTTGAAGAAAAAGATAATTTCAATGATCGTGGCAACGCTGTTAATTGTTACGAATATGCCAATGGCATATGCGCTCTCGCCGGTAGCAGAGGTTTACTATAATGCCGGAACGAGCATCTATGATTCCAGTGATTTTGAGAGCCAGTTGAATGATGCAATTAAAGCCCGGTTGAGCGCACAAGGCGTAAATCCTAAATATGTGTCCATCATGGACGCGAGCGCAGACCGGACAACGGTAACGGATACGACGTATGTGCATGCCGGATATGACAGCTGGTATATAGACCAATTTGGCTATGCGATTCCCCCGGCGGTTGAAACTGCCGATTACAATCACGTTCAAGCTTCCAACGGCGGCAACACGTTAACCTTCTATGGTTATACCTCGCCCGCGTATAAGGATTTCATGCTGACGCAGGGAAGCCCTTCAGGCAAGAAGATCATTACCTTCGACATGGATGAATCCAAAGTGGATTACCACAGCATGGAAGGCGGCGGTTTTCTATTTAATACCCAAATCGACGTCAGCGGGAAATTAAGCGGGTATGCGATTTTATATGTTCAAGGTGCCATCAATGTATATAAGATCGATGGCGTAGACGCATCCGCTCTGCACAATGAAACGTGGAGTCCTTTGAGTTCCATGTCAGGCGTTACCTCCATCGGAAGTTTTCCGAAAGGGGCATCCTCCCACCACAGCATTAAAATCGTGGTAACGGATACGACGCTGAGCATGTGGGATAATGGCGACCAGATCATTCGTAATCTAGTCCTTCCGGACGTTTACGGAGATGAATTTGGTCCGATCGTCAGCCATATAGGCCATGGCTGCGAGATCATTTCGATTTTTTCATTCGACAATATGAAATTATATTCAACTTCGAGCAAGCCGTTGGATGTAGCGGTCGATAATATCCTGTGGGGGACGTCGCCGCTGCGCTATGTCGTGAACATTAACGATGACCCTCGCGGGGATTTGGATCAGGGATCGAATCAATCCAAGCTGACGGAAGCGTTCAATAACAAAGGCACACAGTATATCGGCGTAACGGAGTCGACTTATACGGGCACCAACGATGATTTTATCCGCGGTTTGAACGAAGGCGGACTGCATGTCGATTCCGACAAATCAACCGACGACATCATTCAAGAAATTGCGAATCGGATCGCGGATCAACTGGTTTCCGATTATAAAGAAGCCATTCAAGCCATTGAAACGGCAGAGGACAAAACCGATGTCGAGTATCATCCCGGCGACATGAAAAATTCGGTGAAAAACAATCTAACATTCAAGCAAGACGATGACGTCACTACTACCTGGTCCTCCGACCAGCCGTCGGTCATCGCACCTGATGGAACCGTGACGAGACCGGTTACGAACCAGTCGGGAACTTACGTGACCTTGACGGCAACCATCACCAAAGACGGGCTGACAAGCGAGAAGACGTTTACCGTCTATGTTCTTGCCGCAGATCCGGCTCCCTTAAGCACATTGAGCGCTGTTGCGGGCAATGGGCAAGCGACATTGAAATTCCCTGCTTTAACCGGTGCAACAAACATCGTGGTTGAACAGTCTACCGACGGTACCAACTTCACGCAGGTAAGACCATCGGAAACGCTGGATGCGTCTTCAACAAGCGCAACCGTAACCGGATTAACGAACGGTGAAACCTACTATTTCCGACTGAACGTCGAATCCGGACTATATGACGGCGTATCCAACGTAGTCCAAGCCTCGCCGTCGAAATCGTTAACCACGTTATCGGCAGATGCAGGCAATGGGCAAGTGACATTGACTTTCCCGGCATTAACAGGGGCAACGAGCATTGTGGTTGAACAATCTGCGGACGGCACCACGTTTACTGCGGTTAGCCCGTTGGAGACATTAGATGCTGCTTCTACAAGTGCAACCGTAACCGGATTGACGAACGGCGAGACCTATCAATTCCGATTGAAAGTCAAATCGGGTCCATATGCTGGCTTGTCCAATGTGGTCCAGGCTTCCCCTTCGGAACCGATCACCACGTTGTCGGCCGTTGCGGGCGTCGGACAAGTGACATTGAATTTCCCTGCTTTAACGGGGGCAACGAACATCATTGTGGAAAAATCTACGGACGGCGCCACCTTTACGCCGGTCAGCCCGTTGGAGACGCTGGATGCCGGATCAACGAGTGCAATCGTAGCCGGTTTATCGAGCCGCGAAACCTACTATTTCCGACTAAATGTCGAATCAGGTCCACATGCAGGTTTGTCCAATGTGGTTAGCATCAAGCCAAACGCGCCTGCGGTACCGGCTGAAGATCCGCCTGCAGGGAATACAAACGTTGTACAGCAGCCTGCACCTACTATGAAAACGGACGTTGTTGTTTCCGATCAAGCCAACGGGGGCAAAGTCGTTCAGGACAAAATTACAAAGCTCGTCGGAGACAGCCTGAAAGTATCGGGGAAAATAATATCGGCAAACGGTCAAGAATTGAATCTGCCGAATATCGCAATGAACCAGGACGGCAGCTTTACGCTTCCGAAAGTTGTACCTGGCGAATATACGTTGTCGCTGAACGTGATCGCGCCTAACGGGGAGAAGCTGGCTGGTCCTGCCGGCAAGCTGAGCGTCGATAGCAATGGAAATGCCAAGTTATCGGTTGATCTAGTCGATCCATATGGCACGATTCTCGATAAGGTGACGGAACAGCCAGTTGCAGGCGTGAAGATGCAATTGTATTGGGCAGATACGGAGCTGAATCGTTCCAAAGGCAGAGTGCCGGGAACGCTTGTCCATTTGCCTGAGCTTCCGGATTTTGCACCCAACAAGAACCATAACCCGCAAATGAGCTCAGACAGCGGTCAATATGGCTGGATGGTTTACGCCAATGGCGATTACTACTTCTTGGGCGAGAAGAACGGATACGTTGTTTTTGACAGCCGTACCGATAAGCGTGAAGAGCGCTTTGGCGCTGACAGCTATATTAAGGACGGAGTCATCCACGTCGGCGACACGATCGTGAAATTCAGCTTCTCCCAGGAGCCGAAAGTGAAAGCCGCAGGCGATCATCGCGCATACATGGTCGGATATCCTGACGGCACGTTCCAAGCGGATCGTGGCATTGTCCGGTCCGAAATGGCTGCGATCCTGTCCCGTTTGTATACATCCGCAGCGAGCTCGAAGAAAGTATCGTATTCGGATGTGAGTGCGAAACATTGGGCAACGAACGCGATTACGACCGCAACCAACAATAAATGGATGGTCGGTTTCGGCGACAATACATTCAAACCGAAGAAACAGATCACGCGGGCGGAATTTGCACAGATTCTCATGAATTTGTATAAATGGGACGCTGTCCAGGAGAGCACATACACGGACGTAGCTGGACACTGGGCTGAAAAAGCGATTGCAACGGCTCAGGAGCAAGGTGTGCTGTTCGATTTCACGGAGGAGACCTTCCATCCGAATCAGCCGATTACGAGATTAGAGGTTGTTCGAATCCTGAACCAACTGCTGGATCGTAAACCTTGGGATATCAAGGTTGAACCGAAGTTGACCGATGTTCCGGAAAACCACGACTACTATTCAGACATCATGGAAGCTTCGATTCCGCATGGGTTTGAGCAGCTTGAGACAGGAATTGAAGATTGGAAGGAATAGGGGCGTCAGCGAAATGTGGCTGTAAATAGTCACGGTTCGCCTCCACGCATACTTTAAAGACCACCTTTTTAAGGTGGTCTTTTGCCGTTGGATATACATTTTGGTACTGCGAAACGACGTATATATAATTTGAAGACGACAGCATCATAAGGCCGTCGCCTTTAAGTTTTAGAGTTGGATATAGATGCAGATATATTAATATCTTTTTATTCTTATAAATAAGTGATTGGTCCAATACTATGTTCTCCGTCGGTCATATGATACCTAGAATACGATTAAAGGAGGACTTATCATGGCTGAACAGGTTAGAGTGAGCCCGCAATTCAAACGGCTTTGCAACCAATTTGGAAGAATCCTAGGCGGCGAATCGGAAATTGAAGAAGGTCCGGTTTGTTTTGTCACGCGGATGACGAACTTAAGAGAGACGATTTTGGGAAGAAGAACGCGTTCCCCTTTGGTTCAAATGCAAATGTTTTCGTTTGAATCGCTTGATCAGTCGGGCCGCGCGCTTTGTTTGGGTGAGACTGCCGTGCATCAAAACCAGGTGAATCGATTGATGTCGAATCTCCGCAAACGGGGGATTAAAGTAACGGCGCTCCATAATCACTGGCTAAAAGAACAGCCTCGTTTAATGTATATGCATTGGGAATCGATCGACAATCCGGTTGCGTTTGCCAGAAAAACAAAAGAATCCATTGCATTCTTGGGTTAATGCGGTTGAGTCATATCGCTCATATTTCTATCATTTCATGAGAGGATGATTACGTATGGCGGAAGTGCAAGCAAGTCCTCGCTTTAGAAGATTATGTGACCAATTCTCAAGTATTTTAGGCGGAACGGAGCATGAAATTACAAAAGGCCCGGTTTGCTTTGTCTCCAGAAATAGAAGAGTAAACGCATCTATCTTAGGTAGACGTACCACTTCTCCTTTGATCCGTTACCAACTCTTCTCGTTTGAATCGCTGGACAGTTCCGGTCGCGCGCTTTGTTTGGGAGAAACGGCTCTCTTCCAAGGCCAAGTGAATCGATTGCTGTCGAATCTTCGCAAGAACGGGATTAAAGTAACGGCCGTCCACAATCACTGGTTGTTTGAAAATCCCCGCCTGATGTATGTGCACTGGGAGTCCGTCGATGATCCCATTGCATTTGCAAGAAAAGTAAAGCGTTCTATTGCATTTTTAGGTTAACTATCGGATGGGAAAATATTAGAAAAGCGACCGTAATCGGTCGCTTTTTTACGAGTTTATATCTCTAGTGATAGTTCTTGGACTCATTCTCCTTGTATTTGCCGTCGCTGTCATGCAGAGCCTGTTTACGGCGATCATTGCGGGCTTGCTGCTGTTGCTGGGCCTCATGGCTGTTCACGGGTGTCTCTGCCAATTGTTCCACCGTGTTGATCAGGTTCTTGTCCGGTTGGTTCGTGCTCAATGGAAAGGTCCTCCTTATTTACTGGAATCGATTGTGATGTTTATTATGTGCTGGCGGTCATGCACCTATTCGTAACTACACGCTTTGGCTTGAACGAGGGGCTGGACTTGTTCTCTCCAGGCATAGAAAAAAAGACCCGGCGGAAGCCGGGTCTTCTACATATGACATCTTCGATCGTCACAAAATTACATTTGATCTTTCGGGGCAAGCTCAATGGCAGAACGAATCGCAGCGAGCATACTCTTGTCATCGGCGATGTTCTTCCCTGCAATATCGAAGGCGGTGCCATGGTCGACCGAGGTGCGGATGATGCCGCCTTTCAGTCCGACCGTAATGTTCACGCCCTCTTCGATGCCCATGACCTTGATCGGCGCGTGTCCCTGGTCATGGTAGCAGGCCACGACGATATCGAAATCGCCTCGGCCGGCTCTGAAGAATAACGTATCCGCAGGGAGGGGGCCGACTACATTAATGCCTTCCTGCTGGGCGCGTTTGATGCCCGGAAGCAGCTTTTCTTCTTCTTCGCCGTTGCCGAACAATCCGTTCTCGCCCGCATGCGGGTTGATTCCGCAGACCGCGACTCTTGGATTGTCGAAACCGGCCTTCTTCAAGGTATCGTGGGCCAGTTTGACGACGGTATACGTTCTTTCCGGGTTGATGCTCTGAATGGCCTCGATCAATCCCATATGCGTCGTCAGGTGAATGACCCGTAGGTTCGGCGTCGTCAGCATCATCGAGAAGTCTTTGGTATCCGTGAGATCAGCCAAAATTTCGGTGTGACCCGGGTACATATGTCCGCCTTGATGCAGAGCTTCCTTGTTCAGCGGAGCCGTGCAGATGGAATGGATCTTCCGCTGCTTCGCCAGATCGATGGCTCTTGCCAGAAACTGAAAGGCGGCATCTCCCGCAATTGCTGATACTTCGCCGAATGAAAGGTCAGCCGGCACGAGGTCCAGATCGATAACGTCCACGGTGCCGAACTCGTATTTTGCCTCGGCGGGCTCTTGAATGGCGTTCACCTTCAGGCTTGAGCCGATAATCGGCAGCACGCGTTCCAATATTTTGGCGTCGCCGATCACGAGCGGGTTGCAGTTATCGTACATCTCCTGATGGGATAAGGCCTTCATAATGATTTCGGGTCCGATGCCTGCCGCATCGCCCATCGTAATTCCAACCGTCGGTTTCATGCTGGATTACCTCCTTTTATCGTTTGAATCGCGTGGATAAATACGTCCGGCTTGCCGAATCCGCCTGCCTTGGTGACCACATACAGATCGTCGATCCCCAAGAATTTCGAGATCGGCACGCCGATCTCCAGCTCGTCCAGCAATTCGAAGCCGCTAATGCTCCATTGCATGCAGATTTGTTTGGCCGTGTCTCCGCCTGTCATGGATACGCCCTTGAAATAACCCTGCTCCAGCAGTTGGGCACAGATTTCTCCCATCGCGCGGACAATCTCGTTACTGACCTCGGTGTGATTGAGCCCGCGGGCTTCGCCTACGGCACGGGCCTGTTCGATATCGGAAGACTCCGCCGTGGAATAGATCACGATATCTTTGCCTTCCAATGCGTGCAGCTTGACTTCTTGATAGACGCGATCCATTTCTTCCGTGCGCTCCGCCGAATCGGACACAGCCTTATAAGACACGAATTGCACGGGGACCACGTCGGTATGCTCAAGCAAAAGCTTCAGCTGGGCACGGGAGTTCTTGTTCACGCTGCCGACCACGGTAAGGATGGGTCCCTGATTCTGCGCGATAGCAAGCTCCCTCGGTTTGGACGAAATATGATAATGGGCCGGCAGATAATTGGCGATGCCTGCAGAGCCGGCCCATGCGAACTTGTATGGGAGCTGCCCGGTGATGTGCAGGATGAACTCCAGATGAGCTTCTTCCGTGGAATCGATCAGCACATACGGTATGTTATGTTCTTGAAACTCTTTTAATTTGCCTTCAATGCGGCCTGCTCCAGCCTCCAGATCACGGACTGAGATCTCGCCGACGGCATACTTGGTTTGCAGCTTCAGCAAGTCGGGAAGATAGGAGTGGGTGACAGGCGTTTTGGGATCATGGGCAATCTCGGTTTCGGCTAACGGTACTCCATTCAAGTAATGGGTAGCGTTAAGAATGGTTCGATTGTTCTTGGGATAACCCGGAGCGATCATCATAAAGTCCGGCTTCGCCACATCATACAGCGCATCAATTTCGGTCCCGATATTGCCGCGCATGGTGGAGTCCATTTTTTTGAAAATCGTATCAAACCCGGCATCCGTTAAAAATCGAGCGGCCCGGTTTACTCGCTGATAAGCTTCTTCGGGTGTTATGGAACGGCTGTCCGTATCGAAAACAACGGCATCGTAATGACGAATGTTGTCTTTGTCCATATCGAACAGAACGCTTGTTTTAAGGCCATGACGAGCGAGTTGGACCCCGCTGTCATTGGCGCCAGTCAAATCATCTGCAATGATGGCTAATTTCATGCCTTGCGTAAAGGACACTCGTGACTTCAGTCGTGAGAGGAATTGACTTGCTCTATCATCTTACGAAAGATCATAGTTCCCTTACTTCCTCCCTTCAATATAGTGGATAAAGCCTTGGTCTGCTGCTTTAAATAGGAACAAATGTTTGGTATAATTGAAATAAGGATATTTTTGAACTCCGTCCTTATTTCCCTTATTCCAGCGAATCGTGGTGTTTTTTTTGATGGAAAAGGCAAAGGTTACAGTTACGGTGAAAATAAAGCTTACTCCGACTCCCGAGCAATCAGAGCGGATGCTTCAAACCTTGCATGCTTACCGCCAAGCGTGCAACTTTGTCTCACAGCATGTCTATGAGACAAAGAAACGTTCCGTGATTTGTCTGCATAAGCTTCTATATCGCGATTTGCGCGAGGCCTTTAGCCTTCGCTCTCAGATGGCCCAGTCTGTCTTGAAGACCGTGGCTGCTCGGTATCAGTCTATAGTCAGCAATGGACATCCTTGGACGCAAATTCACTTCAAGAAACCTGAATATGACCTGGTTTGGAACCGCGACTATTCACTAAGTAAGCAAATATTCTCTATCAACACCTTAGAAGGTCGCATCAAGGTGCCCTTTGTCATGCAAGGGATGGAGATCTATTTTGATGGTACATGGATCTTTGGCACGGCTAAGTTGGTGAATAGACGCGGGAAGTGGTATCTGCACATTCCAGTGACGAAGGAAGTGGATAGAGTTACTCTACCCTCGATCCATCAAGTTGTCGGTATTGATTTGGGCATTAACTTTGTAGCAACCACCTATGACATAGCAGGGAAGACCGTATTCTACCCCGGCAGACCGATCAAAGATAAACGGTCCCAGTATAAGCATCTGCGCAAAACATTGCAGCAAGTCGGCACACCTTCTGCCCGCAGGAAACTGAAGCGGATCGGTGAACGAGAAAACCGCTGGATGACCGATGTGAACCATCGCATCTCAAAGGCACTCGTGAGTCAGTATGATCCATTCACCTTATTTGTGGTTGAAGATTTAACTGGTATTCGCACGGCTACAGAACGCGTGAGAGTTCAGTATCGCTATGAGAACGTATCGTGGTCATTTCTTCAACTAAGGAAGATGATCGAATACAAGGCAGCGCTACGCGGAGCGAGAGTGGTTGCAGTCGACCCTAGGTATACGTCACAGACTTGCCCGAAGTGTGATCGTAAAAACAAAGCGAATCGGGACAAGAAGAAGCACCGTTTTTGTTGCATGGCTTGCGGCTACCAATCTAATGATGATCGGATCGCTGCGATGAATCTTCAGCGACTTGGAATCAAGTACATCGCTGAAGTGGCTAAGTAGGTATACCTACTTAGTTGGGCAGCAGTCAACCTGCCTCATGTAACGCCATCCAAAGGAAGGAGGTCTAACGGCCGTTCTCACTTCCGGGCAGTTACAAGCTCGTGACTTCAGTCAAGAGTTGTTGATGCAGTTACCTCCTCCTTGAGAAAACTATGCTGCAGGGTTGTTGTATTTTTCGACGCCGCCTGATTTCTCCAGTCGCTTGGACAGGAATCCAATAAAGACAGGCAGCAGTATGGCGGTCGTCACGACGCTCGCGGCGATTTGCACGGTCGCGATTTCGGCAATCGGCGCGAAGGAAGCATTCGCGGCGACGATCGCAGCCGGCGTGCCTACCGCATTACCCGCTGTGGAGCCCTCGGAAGCACCGACAATCGGATTCCAGCCGATCGCCTTGAACAGAAGAAAACCAATACCGCCCGTGAGCAGGACCGTCAGCACGCCAAGCAGAATACCGCTCAGTCCGCCTTGAATGATGGATGAGAAATTGATGCCCATACCGAGCGAGAAGGCAAAGAACGGAACCAGCTTGTCACTGCCTTTATGCAGCCATTCTGCCATATTCCGGTCCAGGTTCCCGATGACGACGCCGACGAGCAGCGGAAGCAGTACGGCAACTAAAGACATCGCCGAGAACATGCCGTTGGCAAAACCCATGGCACCGAAGATCGAGAGCGCGACCATCGTCAAGAACGGTCCGTCGCTTAATGCCAGGAAAGGATAGGCTGCTTTGTCATCCTCTTTTCCGTATTGTCCGGCTAACGCAATATACAGTCCGCCGTTTGAATTCGTCATGGCCGCGATAATGGCCAGAGGGGCAAGGCCCAGGAATAATCCGTTGGAATCCGCAAACAGGATGGCGACCAAGCCTAATAGCGCGCCGATCGTCCACTTAAACACAAGCAGCGTGACGCCTTTTCCCACCGACGAACCCGCCGTTTTGAACGTGATCTGCGTGCCGGCAATCAATAAGAAAAGAGCGATGAGCGTACTCGAGCTGTTCACGAATAAGGCTTCCGTAAACCCGCCGATCCGCAAAGCGTTTGGTGCGAATGTATTGATGCACGCTCCGATGAGGAGGGGAACAACCATCATACCGCCAGGGATACGATCTAATGTCGCTTTAATTTTCATAATGTTAGCTCCTTGTGTAATCGTTTTATTGAAGCGCTTGCAGTAATTATACTAGTTCAAATTGTTTATTTTAGCAACATATAATTTCTGTAAATATGATAAATCTAATAAATTGTTTAAAATTGCAACACTAAAGATGAAAAAAAAGCGTAAACTTAAATTTATTCTTTAAGTTTACGCCAAAGCGTGGCCCGATTAATCCCTAATCGTTCGGCTGCTCTAGATTGGTTATTCTTTTCCTCGTGGAGTACGTATTGAATAATGTCTTTCTCGATCTCCTTCAGAGTCCCTTTCAACGGAATAGGGGTTGAGGCTGGAGGCTGATGATCGAGCAAGCGTGCTAGCGTATCGGCTGAAATCACATAGTCCGTTTCGTTCATCGCAGCCTGTTTAATGAGCTGCTTTAATTGGCCGATCGTCATGTGCGAAGCATTCTGCCTTATCAGCTGCAAGGCCTCTTCCTTTATTTTGACCGCCGCCGTCCCGTATTTTTGATGGTATCGGCTTAAAAAGAGCTGAATAAGCGAAGGCAGATCCTCCAAACGGTCCGAAAGCGAAGGCATGATGATCGTATTCAGGCTCATGTTCGGGGTTTCGTGTAGGTCAATCGCCCGATCGCTAAGTATGAATACGCCAATCCGCCTATTTAGGCAGGTCTCCACAAAGGCTATCAAATTCGGATCCTGTATGCATTCTTCCACATGGATGAATTCCACGGTCCTGGCTTTGGTCAGCGGAAGGGTTCCTAACTGATCCGGGGAAACTTGGGCTAGATCGATCTGGAGCAGCAAACCGCCGTCCGAGTACAATTGATGAATATACTTCACGATGAAGGACTTGCCCGTATCTTCCCGGCCAAGCAGATGGATGGGCTCATGATGTTGATACAGAGCTTGGATGCTAGCCAACGTGGTGCGCATGGCAGCGGATTCGGCAATTATCGGCTCTGCTAATGATTCAGCGTAGGCTTTGATGCCTGACTGCGCAAATTCATAGGGCCGCCCTTTTTCCAAGGAGTATACTTTATAGCTTCTGTTCTCCAATGAGGTTTCATAGGCTGTGACGGAAAGCTGGTAATCGTCCATCGTAAAAACATTCTGCACTTGGGATTTGTGGAATTCCACATTAGTATTGATCAGATAGATATGGTTATCCGTCAAAGGGCTGTGCTCAAAATCGGCCAATTGCTCATATACGATTTCATTCTGATCGTTAAAAATCACGAGATTGGGGTGCTCTTTGGCAACCAGATCGTTCAGAATGGCCGAGACGGTATGGTTGTTGCTCAGGTAGCGGTAGATGAGCTGGGCATCGTCCAGGGCTCGCATGATGGATTCCTTGCCGGAATGGATGAGGAGTCCCTTTAACCCGTAAGCCTCGGCCGTATGGACGGTGATGACATCCCCGACTACCTGCCGGTATCCGGCAGCTTTCAGCTCCAGCAATAACCGTGCAACATCTTCGGAGCTGTGTATGGTATACACTTTTAAAGGCAGATCCATTAAATCAATAATCGATTGGGCGCCCGATGTGATATTGGAAAAGCCGACAATGGCGGTTTTTCCGTTAAACTGGCTCGCCAGCGTCAAGGAACGGATCATGTCGTATCCGGACAGGTGGACGTCAATGACGGGGATCGATACCGCGGCTTTAATCAGCTGGGCCGTTCCGCCGCGGCTGATAATCACCTCGGCTCCGTTGTTTTGAGCCGAAGCTGCCAGCTCGGCCCCTTTTTGCAAGTCGCCGACGGCGTATTGTATGTCTAACTGGGGAAACAGAGGAATGCACTCTTGTATGATGGGAACCATCGCTTCATAAGGAGCGATCATATGGACACGTATACGCATAACTGATCCTGCTTTCATTCAAAATCATCCAATCGCATATCCCGTGATCGCGGAATATCGATGTTTACATTATTATAGCCAACTTCATCGCATCCTGCGAACATTGCACTGTATTCCCCTACGGAATTTGTTACTATGATAGTACATAGATGCCTAATACCTATTGTTGGAATTCGTCAGGCATTTACAATCTTTCTTCATATGGCTTGGTGATTTGGAGAAACAAACAGGAGGGAACATATTGAATACACAGAGAGTGGGAGCTCCTTTGGAAGGCTTTGCGGAGTTCAGCCGAAAAGTCGCCGCCGAAGGTGCCGTACTGTTAAAGAATGAAGGACAGGCTCTGCCCCTGCAGCCGAACGAAACCGTTTCCGTTTTTGGCAGGACGCAGATCCATTATTACCGCAGCGGTACGGGGTCTGGAGGCAGCGTTCATGTTTCCCATACAACGAATCTGCTGGGCGGTCTTCGGGATAAGAAGGGCATCGCCGTCAATGAAGAATTGGCTGCCGTTTATGAGCAGTGGATCGAGCAGAATCCTTTCGATAACGGCGGGGGCGGCTGGGCGGCTGAGCCGTGGCATCAGAAGGAAATGCCTTTGACCGATGAACTGGTCTCCGCGGCAAGACGCGCATCCGACAAGGCGATCGTTGTCATCGGACGGACGGCCGGAGAAGATCAGGACAACGCCAATGAGCCGGGCAGCTACCAGTTAACGTCCGAAGAAAAAGCCATGCTGCAGCAGGTAACCAAGCACTTCGAGCAAACCGTTGTGGTGCTGAATGTGTCCAACATTATCGATATGAGCTGGCTGCTCGATGAAGGTTATGGGCATCCGATTTCTTCGGTCATTTATGCTTGGCACGGCGGCATGGAGGGCGGCAACGCCATTGCAGACGTATTGGCGGGCGAGGTGACGCCCAGCGGCAAACTGACGGATACGATTGCTTATTCCATCGAGGATTATCCATCGACCCGCAATTATGGCAATGAGCTTAGGAACCTGTATCAAGAGGATATTTATGTGGGCTACCGTTTTTTCGAAACGTTTCGACCCGCAGCCGTCCAGTATGAATTCGGGTTTGGATTGTCCTATACGCAGTTCCGAATCGAGCCGCAAGAAGCCAAACTTGCGGTCAGAGAGGGAGCGCCAACCGTTGAGATCGGCGTGAAGGTGACTAATATCGGGACCGCCTATGCAGGTAAAGAGGTTGTGCAAGTTTATTATGAAGCACCGCAAGGATGGCTGGGCCAGCCTGCCAAAGTTCTGGCCGGTTTCGGGAAGACGCAGGAGCTCCAGCCGGGGGAATCGCAGCAGCTAACGCTCCAGTTCCCGGTTCATGCCATGGCCTCCTATGACGATGCAGGCGTGACGGGCCACCGTTCAGCCTATGTATTGGAGGCCGGAACGTACCGTCTGTACGCGGGAACCAGCGTGAGAAATGTGCAGCCTATCGGCTTGGATGGTCAAGAAGGTTATGTTGTAGAAACGCTGCAAGTTGTCGAGCAGCTCCAGGAAGCCATGGCGCCAACGGAGAGCTTCACGCGAATGAAGCCGGGCGATCGCAGGGAGGACGGCTCGTACGAGCTTACTTTTGCGGAGGTGCCGAAGCGCACGATTGCCATGGAAGAGCGCATTCACCAAAACCTGCCGCCGACCTTGGAGCAAACGGGCAATCGAGGCTATACCTTAAGGGACGTCCATGAGGAGAAAGTCAGCATGGAGGCTTTCATCGCCCAGCTTAGCGATCAAGATCTGGCGGTCATCGTCAGAGGGGAAGGGATGAGCAGTCCGCTGGTTACGGCGGGGACGGCATCGGCTTTTGGCGGCGTGAGCGACCGTTTGCTCGACTACGGCATTCCGGTGGCTTGCACCGCGGATGGACCGTCCGGTATTCGGATGGACAGCGGGCAGCAGGCAACGCAGGTGGCGATTGGCACCCTGCTTGCAGCAACGTGGAATACGGAGCTGGTCGAAGAGCTCTATGTGATGGAAGGCCGGGAGCTGCTCAGCTACAACATCGATGCGTTGCTGGGCCCAGGTCTGAACATTCGGCGCAGCCCGCTGAACGGTCGCAATTTCGAGTATTTCTCGGAAGATCCGCTCATCTCCGGCGCCTTTGCTGCGGCGTGCACGCGCGGGATTATGAAGGGCGGCTCCAGCGCCACGCTGAAGCATTTTGCATGCAATAACCAGGAGAAGCATCGGAGCAAAGTCGACGCCGTCGTATCCGAACGGGCCCTTCGGGAAATTTATCTGAAAGGCTTTGAAATCGCGGTGAAGCAAGGCGGGGCGAACTCCATCATGACCTCGTATAACCCGATCAATGGGCACTGGGCGGCATCCAATTATGATCTGAACACCACGATTCTGCGCGGAGAGTGGGGATTCCAGGGCATCGTCATGACGGATTGGTGGGCCATTATGAACGACGTGGTAAACGGAGGCCCGGCCGATCGGAAAAACACGAACTGGATGGTCCGTGCCCAAAACGATTTATACATGGTGGTCATGAACTACGGAGCGGAAATCAACGCCTGGGAAGACAACACGCTGGCATCCTTGGAAAATGGCACGCTGACCCGCGGAGAGCTGCAGCGCAGCGCCATGAACATCTGCCAATTCCTGATGCATGCGCCGGTCTTCTCCAGAAAGCAGGTGATCGAGGAAGCCGTGGGTTCATTTAAAGCCGATCCTTCCCTTGGGTCGGTACCAGCCCAAGCCTTATCGGAGAGCACGCAAGTGAAGCCGGCTGCAGCGGGATCGACTTATGTGAAGGTGGAGCAGTCCGGCGAGTACCGGATCATTGTGCGCATCATGTCGCCGGAATCGGAACTGGCCCAAAGCGCCTGCAACGTCACGCTGAACGATCAGCCGGTAACCACGATTCAAACGAATGGTACCGACGGCAGATGGATTCGGCAGAAGCTTGTCAAAGTGGAACTGGAAGCCGGTTATTACGAGATGAAGCTGGACTTCGTCAAGCCGGGCTTGCAGATCGAGTGGATTGAATTGAAACGAGTTTAGATCTAGAACACAGGGGCATCCGGCAGATCTATGATCTTTGGATGCTCCTTTTTCCACTTACCGGAAATCATCATATATGATTCTCCTGCTGCTCCGCTCCATGCCAACATGTGTGACAAATGTCCTCGAAATTATATTTGAAATTTGAATAATAAGAATGATGTATAAACATAAAAAGATGAAAGGGCGCGGACGCTTGGCCGCAACGTTTCGTGATTGCGTGGAGCAAGATTATGTTATCGAGCACGTGAAACAACGATTTCACTGTACGGTACTATGGTGTGAAGGGCGTGCATGCTTGGAATATAACGGCGAGGAAGAGCTGGGACGAATCTCGGATTACGTCAAACAAACATTTGACAAAGAGCTGCTGGACGTATTTTTCACAGCCGTTGAAAGCCTTCCGCCAGAGGAATGAATCGTGATGAGACCGTGCCATTTTTTTGCCGTCTTCGGAAAGGGGAGACGACGAATCCGCCTTCATGGATTACTTTAAAACCCGTTCAGAGAGCGGGTTTTGTTTATTCATGAACATACTTATGGGGATTAAAGGTACCTGTATAAGTAAAAGAGAGTAAAAGACGAGAATTCATCGCCTTTTACTCTTATCATTTTGCGATTGCAGTTAGTACCATCTCCGTTAGTTGATGAACCGTCAATTGATGTTGAGGACGTTGCAACTGGTATACGTCGACATTGCCTGCCATGCGCGAAGTAAAGTCAAAATGCCACTTGGTTAAACCGCTATCGGCGAGGAGTAAATTTCGGTAGGTATGGCGATATAGAAGCGGGAGCCGTTCTAATTTTTCAACGGAACGCATCTCGACATGACTGCAGTCGCACTTGATAAGCTCAAAGATACCGGCTAGGGGGAGAGTTCCATCAGAAAAGTGGGTGGTCACGGGAATGGCATACTTGGTTTCGCGGTCAAATAAGGGACGGAATCGATCGGAATTCATGCCAAAGACCTCCAAGCTTTCCTGCCAAAGCTTCTGTTGGGGATAAGCTGACGTCACATAGGGAACATTCCGGTGATCCAACGTAACCGCGATTACATCATCCGTTAACAGCTGGTATCCTCGTTGCAAAAAGGCGGAGGCCAGCGTTGACTTGCCGTGCCCGGAAAGGCCGACAAATGCATAAGCCTTACCATTAATGACGACTGCACTCCCGTGCAGGGGGAGTATTTGACGCTGCAATAAAATGGCTCCCATACAAGATCCGAGTATGTATAATCGCATTTTGTCATGAACGGCGCCTGGTTCGGGTGAGACAAGGATGGTCTTTCCCTCTTCTATTGCAAAAACAGCAAGATCAGGGACTCTGAACATGACCATATCTTCTCGGCATACCAGTGTTCTATGCGAAGAATCAGACTTCTCAAGCCATGTATCACTCAAGTCAGCATAACGAATGACAATATCGGCGACATCATTAGGTAGTGGGGCGGGCTGTAACTCAGGAAGAGGAATCTCGCTGTAAATCGAAAATCCGAAGGCCTTATATGCGGTTCGTTTAAACGTTTGAAGCATGGTCCTCACTCCAATGATTAATATGCGAATAAAAAAGATAGCCCGTATACCCAATAAGGCGTATAAGGGCTGCACTTTCAAGTATAAGAGCTTTATGTTAGCTGGTGTGAACCATTTCATCCGGATCCGGTTGTACACCGTCCGGAATTGCACTACCAGGACCGGCCATGGTCATTTTGATGTCAAGAATCTCCAAAGCAGGCACACTCCATTCCTTTTTCATTGGACTTCACCTCCTTTCAGAAGTTTTTTTTGGAGAAATCGGTACAGAATGAGGCTGCGCATGAGCAATTTGATCGAAGGATTATACGCTTGATTCGGGCTAATTCCCTGACGGGCTTCGGCTAAGGCGTCGTGTATGACAGGCATGTTAATGATCTGCTGCATTCGGGAATCTCGGTAGACATGCTCCACTTCATTTATAAACAGAGGCCAGTCATTTAGCATGCGGTGGATGGAATCCGCCGCTTGGATCCCTCTCGTTCGATGATTAAGACGAATAGAATCAGGAAGCCAGCCCTTTGTGGAACGGCGGATTAAAGCACGGTCCATCCCGTTCTGAACGAATTGTTCCATTGGTGTTGCTAGGCAGAAACGAATGACCCTTAGATCATTGGAGGGATCATGGCTCCACAGAGAGTAGCGAAGAGAGAGTTTGCAATTACTTGTGCCGGTTGCGCTCCACATGTTGACTCTTTCGTAATGCACTCTTCTCGCTTCCAAGGGGTCGTCTGGGAGATCGTCCGTTGAGCCGATTCCAGTAAAGGTAAGGTCGTTGAGCTTCTCATAAATACCCACTCGCTTGGCATAATCTGAATTGATTAATTGCGGGAATTCACAGGAAGCGATTGAAGTGCTGCGCTGTTTCAATGCCGGGATGGCCTTACGGCTGACAATGGAATATAGCCGTTTGCGACTTACTCCAACGTTCCTGCTATATCGTTTGATTTCTTGAGTTAGCTGAAGCCACTTCAGGTTTTTCAGAAGTTTGGTGTAATATTCGATCGCAGGCCCCCAAGAGATGCTGTAATTTCCTCTAGCGCCATTAAGCAGAATGCCGATATCCCGTTGTTCGGCCTGTTCGTAAATGCCTCGAAGCCAGAACGAATTATCAAAAAACTTATAGGGTGACTCCAGAATATCAAGCCAATCATCGATTTCCGTGAAGGCACTTCTTCCGGAGAAGTCCAAATAGTGGTCGTTAATGTTCCCCACGAACTGCACTGTTTGCTTAATGAGAGGTCTCTCGTCTGCAAGTCTGTGTTTCGGCGTCCAATCCACAAATCCGGCTTCTGGCACGTAACTGAAGGTTTGGAGCGTACGGTTCTCGTTGTGCAAAGCTCTTGCGGCAAAACTAACCACCGAACCTGAATCCAATCCTCCGCTAAGATGAGCTCCGACATTTCGTTTCGTTCGCCGAAGTCGTGCGGTTACGGCTTTGTTGAATACTTCCCGGAAAGCCTCCTCATACTCTTCTGATGATGCCAATTGCAAAGGAATGACATTCAAGAGGCTATGGTATCGACTAACCGATACTTTATCATTCTGGATGATGATTTTATGAGATGGCGGCAGTTGATGGATGTCCTTATAAATCGTAGTGGATACATCCGGAGGTTCAAAAACGCCATGAATGGCCAGAAACTCAGCCAGCCATGTTTCATTGATCTCTTTATGTATAAAGGGTAATGAAAATAAGGGATTAATAGCCGTACAAAAACAAATCTGCTGTTCATCGCGATGGTAATAGAGTGTCCTAGCGCCTGAGAAGTCCCTAGCTCCAAAAAGAAGCTGCTTTCTCTCGTCCCAAATGATGAAAGCAAAGTCTCCGACCAACCGTTCCGGCATACGATCGGACCATTTCTCATAAGCAAGGAGCAGAACTTCACTGTCTGTCATATGAGGCCTCAGGTGATAAGGTACTTGCAATTGATCCATTAATTCATCTCGATTGTCGATTATGGCGTCAGCTGTTATGGCAAGCCCCCGGTTCGAATCAAAGGAAGGTAACCGTTCTTGGACGGATTGCTCTGTTATCCACTGTGCATGACAACCCAGGATAATGTTATTCTGGATCCATACCATGCTTTGGTTGGCCGGATATTGCCTCAATGCCTCCATTAATAGTCCGCCGTGCCCCGACTGGACCGTCTCCCCATTAAAACGATAAATACCGGCGATAGCACTCATAAGACGTTCCTCCAATTAGACCGAAACCAATCACTAATACTTGATACTTAATGTATCGAAGTCATTATATAACACGATACAATATGTATCAATATTTTTTTTCTTCATGTGTTACATGATTGGAATTGGTTGAAATAACAAGATTGAAGTTTCGTTTCTTCCTTGAGCTTTTACGGAACAGGATGAGACAGCAAAGATAAGCCAGGAGAATGCCGAAGGAGTCGTTCATCACATCATAGATGCGGCCACCTCGAAAGAAGAAGAGCTGGAGGATTTCTGTTAATGCAGCGTAGATGACAGACAAGTAAAATGCGGATTTATATTTACCAAAATTCGATGCGAGCAAGGCAAGAATGAAAAAACCGATAAGATGGCCTATTTTTCGAAGAATCCAGTCATGGCTATACCATTGGAAATCCAGCTTGACCAGTTCCAACCAATCAGGACTTGGATTGAGCTGGAAATCAATAATGTGATATTGGACTAAAAGATTGAAGTTAACGGAGCAAGTGAATATAAATAGGACAATTGCCCAGATAACCGTGAGAACGATACGCATAGGACAGCCCCTTTTTGATAATGCCTCACTTATATAGGTAGATTGTTTTAAAATTCAGGAACCAGTATGGTCCCCGATACATAATGTATCTAATCAAGGATGTATACTATAGCAGCTGTAGACATATTTCAAGTTAAAATAAATGACGGTTGAATGAAAACAGGCATGGAGGAGATCAAAATGGCCAACGATCATACGAATTACATGAAGATGAGTAAATGGTCTCCAAACGATAAGTTGTTACTTGAAGACCTAAGTTTCAACTTCGAATTGTTAGATGAGGAAATGAAGAGCCGCGGAATCAATGTCAAATGGTTCGGAGCTGTTGGTGATGGTAAGACCGATGACACAACGGCATTCCAGGCAGCGATGGCAATGTGCGATATGCGTTACAAGCTGTTTGTCCTTGCAGGTGATTATCGAATCAGACAAACTATCGAGAACAATAGTCGCGGGATTTATGGGATTGGCTCTTATGTGGATAGTGGACAAATGGGCACTAGAATCATCTGGGATCCCCTCGACACTACAACAGATTTGCTCCCTTGTATTAGAATCCGAAACGCTGGGATAAAAGCTGTGTTCGAAGATTTTGGGGTTTACGGAATCGTACAATATAGTTCTAGAAGACTCTCCACTTGGGTTAACAAGCAACTATTTGAAGAAAGCTTATACGATATGTTTTCTAAGGGGACTGTCGCAATCGAAGTGGCGGGTACCGCAACACCAATATTTAGGAATATTATAACCTCCGGTGTAAAGGTAGGGCAGTTGCTTAACAGTACCCATGGGCATGTATCCTCATATGATTGTTCTTGGAACGGATTAATTGGTGTTTATTGTCGTATAAATTCTGTTGATTACTTTTACCAAGGTGGTGGTATATCTGGAGCGTTTTGCGGGATTATGCTCGGCACTATATTAACAGCAGGCCATCGTGGGGGCTTTGATGCTACTCTTCATAGAACACATCTTGGATATTCACCTTATGCAATTTATCAGTGCATTGATAGCGGGCTTGATGATTATAACAAAGCCTCTTCAGTTATGGGGTTAGGCGGTATATACACAAATGCACCGTTCGAACAATGTGGAGAAGCAGCAATTAAACTATTGACCAAATCAACCACATCTAACTTGAGGATATTCGGTTTCGGTTTTACATGGTCCGCACCTAAGTATTCCTCGAACTCCTCTAATTGGGAGTACCCACTTCCAGATGAATTGAAAAATCCAAATGAGAAGCAGCAATTTGCGGTATGGTTTGGAACCATTACAGGCACTACATCATTTAATGATAGTTTAGGTAGATTGAGGAAATCAAATGCTGAGGGTGCGGTCGGAACTGCGTTTATAGAGACTTTAACCGGTGATAAAGAGCCGGATTTGTCTGGATTAACGATTGCAGATACGGTTATTCGTAGGAAAGTCTCACCATTATACAAATCCATGGATTTACAGGCTCGCATGCAGGAAAGAGAACATAGAACGCTTATGCCGGTTTCATCACCGAACTTACTAAGAAACCCAGAAGTACTATCGAATTGGTCGATACTGAATGGGGGAATATTAAGTCTCGTGACTGCAAGTCAAGTCCCAATACCCATCACAAATGAGATGAAGCAGGTTATTGGAAGTAATCCAGTTATATTAAAGGTGTCGCCGGATGGGGTCAATTCACCGAGTATTAGAATTAAATTTAATGCGCAGAGTTTACCATATCAAGGGGATGCAAATAGAAACTTGGCGATGCAATATTTCATTCTGGAGACGGAATATGAAAGTTCATCGATGTTTAAATCGATGGGAAATATTATAGCGCAAGATGCAGAGTATATTTTTAATGATGCGATAACGTGGACAACGAGAGGCTGGAAACATATTCGGGGGAGAGAGTTAGCAAGTAAAACGGGTCTGTTGTATGAATTCAATATAGGGTTTATACCAAGAGTAGGTGATACCTACATTACAGGAGTGATGGTGACATGGGATCACATTGGCTCCTATTCACCATATTCCCATAGTTTTATGACAAGTACTTTGGAGATCGGTGGATCAGGAAATGGAATAATATTAACAGATACAGCTACAGGCAGTAGATATCAATTATCAATTCTCAATGGCAATTTGAATATCACACCAGTAATTTGATCGATCAGTATTTATTTATAGTTACCAGCAAAAAATCGGAATCATTGATACTTCAATATCAATGATTCCGATTTTTTGTCAATACAGAACTTTGTGACTAGAACAAGAATGTAAGCGATTTTAGGAAATGAGTCCATTTTCCCAATGATACAAAATGTCACAATAACAAGGAGGAATATAAAATATTGCCTTGACATGATACAAAATGTATCGTAGATTATGGAATATGAACTATACAAATCGTAGCACTGATCTTAAATGATACATATTTGAATCTAAATATACACTTCAATACTATCCCAGATTTTAAGCAGGAGGTTACAAAGCGAAATGGAACTTAAACAAATTTTTAGAATTGTTCAGAAGAAATGGTGGTTGATAGCGACAATAGTAATTATTTCGATTGTAGCGACTGGAGTGAAAAGCTTCTACTTCACAACGCCGATATACGCAGCAAATGCAAAGCTTATAGTAAACCAGTCTTCGGGGGATGGAGGGGCTAGTCTCAATGCAAGCACGATCCAGACGAGTATCTTTCTAATTAACTCATATAAGGAGATCATAAAGTCTTCTGCCATTATGAATAAGGTAGTAGAGGATTATCCTGATCTAGGTCTGAATGCGTGGCAATTGTCAGCGAAGATATCTGTCACATCAGCTAACAATTCACAAGTTATGAATCTGATCTATGAGGATACATCCTATGCCAGAGCTGCCGAAATTGTAAATGCGGTTTCCACAGTGTTCAAGGAGCAAATCCCTCACATTATGAATGTTGACAACATCACGATCTTGAGTGAGGCTGACATGACAGCATCCCCTGTACCAATTAATGTAAACCCCATTATGAACTTGTTAATAAGTTTCGTTGTTTCGCTCATGCTGGCTACCGGACTTGTATTTATCCTCGATTATTTAGATGACACCTTAAAAACAGAAGTTCAAGTTTCTGAAACGTTGGATGTTCCGGTTCTGGCCGTTGTGGGTACGATCTCGAAAAGTGACCTGAAGAAATCGGCAAGAATGAAGTCTAAAGTAAAAACGAAAGTCGGTGAGAGTCCATATGCGACGATCAATCAATGATAGCAGCCTTATAGCATACACGAGTCCTAAATCGCCTATATCAGAAGTGTATCGGCTGCTTCGCACTAAGATTCATTTCTCGTTAAAGGATCAGGAATCGAAGGCGATAGTGGTCACATCTTCTCAATCAGGAGAAGGCAAAACTACAACGATCAGCAATCTAGCAATCACTTACGCACAAGAAGGCAAAAAGGTGATTCTAATTGATGCGGATCTGCGTAAACCTTCGCTTCACCGTGTTTTCTCCATGCCTAATCACCAAGGCTTAAGTACACTGTTGACCGGACTCACTAATATGCAAGATACGATTCAGGAAACGACTATTAGCCATCTTTCACTGTTGACTTCCGGGCCAATACCTTCCAATCCTTCTGACCTTATAGATTCTTCAGTGATGAAGGAATTACTGAAGGATTTAAAGGAACAATATGATGTTATTCTCATCGATACACCATCGGTGCTTGCTGTAACAGACAGTGTTATTGTTAGCGCTTTGTGTGATGGCGTAATTATGGTGGTTGCTTCAGGTAAGGTGAAGAAAGATCATCTAAAGAAAGCTAAAGAACAGTTGGATCATGTGAATGCTCAAATGCTGGGTGTTGTGCTTAATAAGGAAGCTAGATGATCCTTAACCAATGATAGACGGGTTATCAGATCTCAAGCTGCACAAATAAAGCGAGGGTAAAGGTAATGTCTACTGCACCTTTTTCACTGTAGACACTCGGTCACGCTGTGGGTCTTATGACCTTAGACATTATTGTCGAGGGTGTGATGTGAGGATGGGTTGAATGCCCTTATTTGGGAAATCGAGCTATGTGTTTTTTCGGGTGAAATAGCACATAGCTGGGTTTTCTATCATCACAAAACAGTACTAAAGAAAAAAAAAGGATGGGTAGTGAGAGAAGGATGAAAAAAGTAAAAAAAGCAATTATCCCTGCAGCGGGTTTGGGGACTCGTTTTTTACCCGCAACTAAAGCGATGCCAAAAGAGATGCTTCCAATTGTGGATAAGCCAACTATTCAATATATTGTTGAAGAAGCGGTGGCATCAGGCATTGAGGATATTATTATTGTTACTGGGAAAGGCAAGCGCTCAATTGAAGATCATTTTGATCATGCATTTGAGTTGGAAAACAATTTGTTCAGCAAAGGAAAGTTTGATTTACTTGACGAAGTTCGGCGATCTTCTAATGTAGATATTCACTATATACGCCAGAAGGAAGCGAAGGGACTAGGCCATGCAGTATGGTGTGCCCGAAACTTTATTGGAAACGAACCATTCGCTGTTCTTCTTGGGGATGATATTGTGCAATCCCAGACACCTTGCATCGGGCAACTAGCGGATCAATTCGAACAATTACAAAAATCAATAATTGGTGTTCAAGTTGTCCCTTATGACCAAACATCTCGTTATGGCATAATAGCTCCATTGAATAAATCAGGACGAATGTATGAAGTGGAATATCTTATGGAGAAACCACCTGTAGGTAATGCTCCATCTAGATTAGCCATTATGGGAAGATACATTTTGACTCCTGAGATATTTACATATTTGGAACACCAGGAGGAAGGTGCTGGTGGTGAGATTCAACTGACGGATGCTATACAGAAACTGAATGAGAACCATGGTGTATATGCATATGAATTCGAAGGAATTCGTTATGATGTAGGCGAGAAACTGGGATTTATTATGACTACACTTGATTTCGCATTGCAGAATAAGGAACTTCGAATGCCTCTTCTACAAGGGTTGGAAACCATTCTAGAAAGAGAGCATCTGGGTAAAATTAATCGCTAATGAGGTGAAGGTTAAGTGTCTCTCACACCGCAACGAAATGACGTAGAAGCTGTTCTTGATAAAAATACTATTTATACTAAGTCTGCTCCTGATGAAAAATCTAAATTGGTGTATCTTATGATTAAACGAACAATTGATATCATCTGCGCACTCGTTGGTCTTCTTGTGTTAGCACCTTTCTTTCTAATTGTAGCTATTCTAATTAAGCTGGAGGACCCGAAAGGGTCTATTTTTTTTTATCAGACACGCATCGGTAAGAACGAAAAACCATTCCGGATGTATAAGTTTCGCTCTATGGTTTCAAATGCTGAAGAACTTCTAGAGAAGTTGCTTGATCAAAACGAGATCAGAGGAGCAATGTTTAAGATGAAAGATGATCCTCGGATCACAAGGATTGGTAAATTTATTCGAAAGACGAGTTTTGATGAATTGCCCCAGCTATGGAATGTTATTCGCGGAGAGATGTCGCTTGTAGGACCAAGACCGCCTTTACCAAGAGAAGTTGCGGAATACAGTAACTACGATAAGCTACGGCTGCAGGTTACACCGGGTTGCACTGGATTGTGGCAGGTAAGTGGCCGTAATAACTTAAACTTCGACGAAATGTTGAAATTAGATTTGGAGTATATTGAGCAAAGAAGTTTATGGCTTGATATAAAGGTCATGCTTAGAACAGTAAAAATAATGATACTCCCGAATTCAGCATACTAAATCATACTTGCATGATAAAAGGGGAGAAAACGTAAAGTGGAGAAGGTAAACAGAATAAATACCCTGAACTCCAGTTTGAGAAAGATTATCCCGATCTTCATAACACTCTCAGGAGCTATAATTTTAGGGTTAATAATTGGGATTTTATGTTCGGTTAGTTCATTACATATGAATCTGCTGCAGTTCACAATTCTGCTCTTTATGATTTTAATTTCGCTTTATCTTAGTATCTATAGACAAAATCAGTTATTGCCTTTTATAGTTCTGGTTTGGGCACTGAGTCCAGAGGTTAGGCGGATTATCGATTGGTTGTTTCGCACTTATAGTGAGGTTTCAATTATTTCGATTCTTCCCCATTGTGTCAGTTTAACCCTTTTGATTCCAATTATAAAAAATATTGGATCGATAAATAAAAGAGTTAAAATTATAGCTATTATTATGGGGGTAACACTGGCCTATGGGTTTATCATCGGATTCCCAAGATACGGTATGTCATCCTTGTTTGAATTACTAAACTATGCTGTTCCTTTTCTTATTTTCATTTATATAAGTGTTTGTAATTTAAATATTGATGTGCGCTATAGATGGTTACGAAGCATATCTTTTATAGGAGTATTTGTATCGGTATACGGAATATATCAATACCTCATTCTTCCTGAGTGGGATCAATTTTGGATGCTAAACGCAGGAATGAAATCTATAGGGGCACCCGAGCCACAAAACTTTCGGTTGTTTTCAACAATAAACTCTCCTGGACCAACAGGGGTATTTCTTGGGATTACGTTAGCTATAATGACAGTTAATTCTAGATGGAGAGCGTTTGGTTTAATAGGAACGATGTTAGTTGGCTTTGCATTACTCCTTACTCTGGTTCGTAGTGGTTGGATTGCATATATCGTTATCATTTTAGCCTACTTATTTCGATCGCAATTGAAAAATAAAATGATGTTAATCACTGTTCTTGCAGTCATTGGCTTGGCTTACCAATTTTTACTCCCGCTATTACCTGGAGCTTCGAGTATAACTTCACGTGTCTCAACATTAAGTTCATTAGAAGACGATCATTCCTTTAATGAACGAATTAGCTTCGCAAGCAACGTCCTTTCTAGTATTAAGGAAAACCCAATCGGGAGGGGATTGGGAAGTACTGGGATTTCATCAAAAATTAGCAACAATTCTGATGCGGTTACTTCCTTTGATAATGGTTTTTTAAACATATTCTATACATTCGGCCTACCCTTAGGCTTAGCATTGATAGCGACCTTGTTTTATTTGGCGGTTTACTTTTTTAAGTTAAGTCGAATTGAAAAAGAATTTTCTTCATTGTCTTTTGCAATTATTGTAGCAATCTTGTTTCTATTAACAGGCAGCAACATTATTCCAGGTATTGCAGGAGTTTTACTTTGGCTTATTATAGGACTTACATTTATTTCAACCACCAAGTTGCACAGGAAAACTGAGTTAAGGAGGACTCATTAATTGAGAATAAGTGTAATTATTCCAACCTATAGAAGGGTTGAAGATCTTAAACGTTGTTTAAGATCTCTAAATGATCAGATTAGAAAAGCAGATGAAATCATTGTGGTGGTTAGAGATATCGATAGAGAAACACAACTATTTCTGGAAAACTTCGAATATATTTATGGTGTCTATAACACCATTATTGTTAATATACCGGGGCAAGTGCATGCTTTAAATCAAGGTATTGAACAAGCGACCGGCGATATTATTTCAATAACGGATGATGATGGCGCTCCATGGCCAGATTGGTTGAAAAATGTTGAGGAACATTTTATTCGAGATGCCCGAGTAGGTGGAGTAGGTGGAAAGGATTGGCTTCACAATAACTTTGTATTAGAAACTGGAAAAAGGGATACAGTGGGCAAGATTCAATGGTTTGGAAGAGTTATTGGTAACCATCATCTCGGTCACGGAACATTTAGAGAAGTTGATTTATTAAAGGGTGTCAACATGAGCTTTCGAGCAAATGCAATAAAGAACATCAGATTTGACGAAAGGCTTATGGGTAACGGTGCACAAGTTCATAACGATATGGCTTTCTGTTTAGAAGTAAAAAGAGCGGGTTGGAAATTGATTTATGATCCAAATGTAGCATTGAATCATTATTTAGCGGAACGCCATGATGAAGATAAGAGGAATCAAAGTTTTAATTATGATGCGAACTGTAATGCCGTTCATAACGAAACGCTTGTTTTGCTAGAGCACCTTTCCAAAAACGTAAGGGTGTTTTTCTTAGTATGGGCTGTATTAATTGGTACAAGATCCTCATGGGGAGTGGCTCAACTTGTTCGATTCTATTCGAAGGAGAAAAAGCTTGCTATTTTAAAATTTAACTCCAGTATAAAAGGACGGAGGAATGGCTGGAGAACTTGGAAAAACTCCAATATGCTCAATAAGCGAGGTGTGATTTCAGAGAATGTCAATATCAACAATTAAAATCTCTGTCGTAATTATTGCTCAAAATGAAGAAGATAAGATAAGAAATGCAATAAATTCTTCAATAAAAATTGCTGATGAAATAGTAGTAATTGACGGAGGCAGTACTGATAATACGATAACGATCGCAAAGGATCTAGGATGTAAAGTATTCTGTAATCCATGGCCCGGTTATGCAAAGCAGCGTAATTTTGGAGCTAATGTGGCTGAGAATAATTGGATATTCTTTATAGATTCAGATGAAGAAATTGATGAAGGGCTGCAAACTTCATTATTAAAATGGAAGAGTACTAATGAAGGTGATGTCAAAGCTTATTCTGTATATCGAATAGGCGATTTCCTAGGAAAATGGATGGGGAACGGCGAGTATTTAGTAAGGCTTTACAAAAAAAGTGAAGTTAGAATCAAAGATGTATTGGTTCATGAAGGTCCAGATGTAGAGGCAAATGAGGTGACTGCCCTAGAAGGGATCCTGTGGCATCATGGTTTTAGAAGCATTAATGATCATGTTCAACGCTTTAATAAATATACAGATTTAGAAGCGGAGAAGGATTACATTAATAATAAACGATTTAATTTATTTAGATTATTTTTGAGGCCGCCAGCGAAATTAGTATATGTATTATTTATTCGCGGCCTGATAACCAAGGGCATAGCAGGTATTAGTGTGGCTTTCTTTTGGATGTTTTATGAGTTTCTCAGAGAGATAAAGCTTTATGAAATTTCAAAATATAAAAACAATAAAAAGGCCTTGACTAGGAGCTTTCAGGATGGGAAAAGTGTTAGCTAGGAGAGATAAATGGACTCGGAATTTTATGCAAACCTTTTCGAGTCAACTGGTTATAATGTGTGTTAATTTGTTGTCGGGCGTCATATTATCTCGTGGGATGGGTGCTGAAGGCAGAGGACAATTCATTTCAATAACAATGTGGTCAAATCTTCTTTACTGGGCGTTGAGCTTTGGAGTTTATCAAGCAGTATTGTACTTCATGAAGCAACACAATGGTCAAAAGAACGACATATTTAGAACTTTCCTGGTCTATACATTACTTACTTGTATAATTGCAATTGTAGTTGCGGAGACAATTATTGTTCCTTTAGTTACTGATGGATACGATACTGGAGTGATAATAGCCGCAAGAATATATTTTATAGGAATTGTTTTTGCTGGATTTGCCGATATTCTTATGGCGACTTTAGCGAGTGAAGAGAAGTTCGGTTACTCCAATATTATTCGTATGTTGATTCCAGGATTCACAACATTAATTATGTTAGTTTTATTTTTTTTAGATATTCTTACTGCCCAAACGGCCCTGTATACATCATTCATTACGTCAAGTTGTTTATTTCTTGTAAATGTATTTAAGATGATAAATTTGAAGTATATCGGTGGTAAAGTAGACTGGCCACTCATGTGGCAAGCTTTTAAGTATGGGGCTAAATCACATGGGGGCAGTGTGGCCGGGTTAGCATCTAATAACTCAAGCCAAATGACTATATCTGTATTCTTGTCTTCTGCGTCACTTGGTTTATATTCAACCGCACAAAGTTCAGTTAGCCCTCTAAATACTATAACTTCGACTATAGGCATAACAGCACAGCCTATGTTAACAGCAGAGGAAAAAAACAAAGTTCATTTGCGAGTCGTGGAGATCATTCGAAAAACAGCTTTTGTAATTGGTATATGCTCATTTGCATTAGCATCACTTCTTCCTCTAGCTATCCCGATCGTCTATGGTCAAGAATTCAGAGCCGCTATTATTCCAGCATTAATTATATTACCGAGTGTTATGTTTAATAGTATTTCGAATACGTTTAGGAATGCCTTGAACGGTGCAGGAATGACATTTATTAATACAAAAGCAGAGATTATCGTTCTGGTTTTCACTGCTGTATTTCTTTTTGTATTTTTGAGCCGTTGGCAGCTGGAAGGAGCAGCAATTGCAACGACTTTATCTAGCGTTGTAAGATGTATTATTTTCTATAATGAGTATAAGAGGCGTATATATAGTATTTCAGTGTTAGAGATGATACCAACTTGGAAAGATGCGAAAGGTATTTATGCATCGTGGGTTAATCTCTGGAACAAAAGATTAAATAAAGCAACCGCAAGCAAGGGATGATATCAGAGAATTTTTGGGGTGTTAAATGAAAATTCAAATTTCCGTATGTATATGTACTCGCAACCGGCCGGAGGAACTTGTAAAGGCGATTCAATCAATACAGAAATCATCGTACCCAGTGCATGAAATAATTGTTTCGGACGATAGCACAGATTCAAGAACAAAAGATATCCTTGTAGATTTTCCAGATGTTATCTATGTTCAAGGACCGAGAAAAGGCTTGTGCGCTAATCGGAACAATTCGCTGAACCAAGCCACGGGGACTTACGTAATGTTTATGGATGACGATGTAATAATGAGGGAAAATTTTATTGAAAGCATCACTGGAGCGCTATCCCACGACATGCATAATCAAAATCTTATTATCAGTGGAATTGAATTTAATAACGGGGAACATGTGTATCCCAAAGAGCAAACATTTTTAGGTTTTCAACAGAAGCCGTACAATGATGAGGAATTAATGACTATTGTAATAAATAGCACTATATTTCCAAGGGCATTATTTAATGTAATAAGATTCGACGAACAATTAATATACGGGTATGATGAAGTGGATTTAACTACTCGAGCCACGGGTTGTGGATTTAAAATAGTCCTTTGTAAAGAAGCAGTGAATAATCATTACCCATCTATTCAAAACCGAGATTATTACAAGCCTGTTAAAGAAGCTTCCCGCATTTATGTAACATATAAACGATACAAGAAAACAGAGAAAGCTAATCTAAAAGCATACACTTTTATTTTGTTTGCAAGCTGCCATGTAATATTAAGTAAATTGAAAGCAAATGGCTTCAGAGGGTTGAAGGATGCATTCAATACTATTCAGATTTCTCGTCAATACATTCGGAATATGAATAATTTATAATATTGAGTACTGAACGAGGTGATGGATTGAATATTCTCCATATAGCCAATCATGTCAAACAGTCGGGTAACGGAATCGTCAATGTCATGATTGACTTAGCTTGTGAGCAGGCTAAATTAGGTCATAATGTGGCGGTTGCATCGGAAGGCGGGAAGTATGTAGATCTGCTGCAAAAGAATAGTATTCAACACTATAAACTGAATCAGACTAGAAGGCCGGCACAGATGATGCAGGCCTTTTTTAATTTCCGAAAAGTAGTCAAACAACTTAAGCCAGATATTATCCATGCACATATGATGACTGGAGCATTGCTATCACGTGTCGCAAGGGGGTTCCGAAATTATAAAATTGTGACCCATATTCACAATGAATTTCAGAAGAGTGCGGATATTATGAAGGTTGGTGATTCGGTAATAGCAGTAAGCCAGGCGGTTGCGACAGCGATGTTGAACCGTGGTGTTCAGGAGCAGAAACTGCACATCGTACTAAACGGAACTGTCGGAAGTTCCCGAAAGGAAGCAGCCGAAGAGGTATTACTCGACGGGCTATCTATTGTAACTGTAGCTGGTCTTTACGAACGGAAAGGAATAAATGATTTGCTTGAAGCTTTCGAAATCGTTTCTTCTGGATATCCTGAGGCAAATCTATATCTTTTAGGAGATGGCCCGGACAGATCGAAGTTTGAATTGAAAGCTAAACAATCTATTGCGAGAAATAATATCCACTTCTTGGGATTTAAATCCAATCCACAAAATTACATGAGGGCTGCTGATATTTTTGTATTGCCTTCGCATAAAGAATCGTTCGGCCTAGTATTAATCGAAGCCCGGGAAGCAGGCTGCGCCATTGTCGCAACGAATGTTGATGGAATTCCAGAAGCTCTTGATTTTGGTGAATCAGGTATGCTGGTGCCACCCAAATCACCAGATAAATTGGCAGAAGCCATCATGACAATGATTCAGGATTCCGAAATGAGAAACCAATATCGCAAGAGAGCAATGACAGGTCTGGAGTATTATTCTGTAGAGAGAGTAGCGAAAGATACATTAAAGATCTACGAAGGAGTACTCATTAGTTAAATCCTAGGAGAAAAGAGAGATAATCATGAATGTGCTGTCCACTGGAATGGGCTGGATCGATATCCAGTACGGAGGGCTGAACCGTTATTTTGCCGATTACGCTAACGCTATGAAAGAGCATGGACATTCTGAACTGGGCTTTATCGTAGCACCAAAGGGATCCCGTTTAACAACGGATCTTAACATTAAAAATGTTACACATGATAGCGAAGCCAATCATTATCTGCCTCGAATGCGATTGGTTAAGAAGCATACACATCAAGCGGTGAGATCTTTTCAACCGGATGTGTTCAATCCTCATTTTGCTTTTTATACTACGATGGTTAGTAGGAGAGCAATCCCCCCTCATATACCAATCGTGACACATTTCCACGGCCCTTGGGCGTTGGAAACAGAGGTACAACAGACGAAGACGGCAACGAACGCCATCAAAGAAACCAAGTTTTGGCTCAAAAAGCAAGTCGAACAATTAACCTACCGCCGTTCCGACGGTTTCATCGTGCTCAGTGAATATTTCCGTGATGTATTGACCGAAACCTACGGCGTAGATGAGCGGAAAATACATATCATACCCGGTGCAGTGGATCATAACCGCTTCCGTCCGCACCCAGATCGTAATGAACTGAGACTGCAATTAGGCATCTCCTCCTATCAACCTTTACTCTTCTGTATCAGGAGATTAGTTCGCAGAATGGGGATTGACCGACTGATCCATGCCATGGTGGATGTGGTCCGAGTATTCCCTGAGGTCCGACTGTTCATCGGTGGAGACGGACCGATGCGGGCGGAGTATGAAGACTTGATTCTTCGTCTTGGACTGTCTCCCAATGTGAAACTGCTTGGCAGAATTTCAAATGAAGAACTCGTTCAGTACTATCAAGCTGCTGATATCAGTTTAGTGCCGACACTGACGTTGGAGGGATTCGGTCTGATTACCGTGGAGTCTCTCGCTTGTGGTACGCCGGTACTGGGAACTCCATATGGGGGAACGAAGGAAATCCTGCATCAGATTTCGGATGATTTGATGTTTAAAGACGGTACTGCTGATTCGATAAGCAAGAAAATCATCGATGTTCTGAATAAAGACTCATTCCTTCCTTCACGGGAAGCGTGCAGGGATCATGTATTGAATCGGTATACTTGGAGTCGTGTGGCAGAATCGGTAACCGAAGTATTTACCGAAGAAGTCGACAAAAGAAAGGTGTTCAGAACATGAAAATCGCCTTTTATAACCATACAAGCACGGTAAGTGGTGCGGAGATCAGTCTCTTGTTAACTGCAAAATATGTAACGGAGGCACATCCGATTATATTCGCTCCCGAAGGGGAGCTGCTGCAGAAGGCTCGCAATCAAGGAATCGAGGTTGTTGCTCTACCCAGTTATCGGGCGAGAATGACCAGAAATCCATTTTTGCTTGTTGTCTATATGATGGGGATGCTGTGGGCAGGATGGAAGCTTGCTCTTCTCATGAAAAAAAGCCAAGTGGATCTCATCCATGCGAATTCCATACGAGCAGGTATTATGGCTGGACTATTCAGATGGTACCATCGAGTGCCTGTTGTATGGCATATTCGAGACATGCCTCCCCAAGGCTTTATTGGCAATCTAATAAAAAGGCTTGGAGGGAGTACAGCTAAAGCACTGATCTGTATCTCAGAATCTGTTTTACAAAGTATGGATCATCCTTTCGTAGCTGGGCAGTGTCGCCTTGTTCATAACGGTGTAGAGCTAAAGAGTTTTCATAATGAAGAAAGAGAAAGGATTAATGACCGTATCCGTTCGGAATTACAAACTCCCCAGGAAGCGCGAGTGCTGGCCATTATCGGTCAAATTGCTCCCTGGAAAAGGCAAGAAGATGCCATAGAAGCATTTGCCGGTCTTATTCATGAAGAACGGAATGTCGTTTTATGGATCGTCGGGGAAGCCAAGTTCAGACCAGAGAACGAACGTTATCTGGAAAGATTGAAAGAGATGGTTAAAGCTTTTAATCTTGAAGACAAAGTTATATTTACCGGGTTTCGGGAAGATGTATTGGAGATCTGCTGTGCTGCAGATCTCCTTTTATTATGTTCAGATCATGAACCTTTCGGGAGAGTCATTATTGAAGCCATGTCACAAGGGGTTCCTGTTGTGGGAACCAGAGGAGGCGGTGTCCCTGAGATTATTGAACATGGGATGAGCGGCTTCATGTATGAAATCGGAAATATAGATGAACTCGCACTCTATATCCGTCAGGTACTGGATGATCAGGCCATATGGTCTTTATTTAGTCAAAATGGACAGGAAAGGGCAAGGGAGATGTTCTCCATTAAGCAGACATCTCATAAAGTTCAGCAGATTTATAAAGAGCTCTTGGCGAGACCCGGCGTCGAGTTTAAAGAACGCCAGCAGGCGAAGGAGATTGTATAATGCGGAATTTGAAAGTGGCTATCGTACATGATTATCTCAATCAGATGGGAGGCGCCGAACGGGTTGTGGCTGTATTCCACAAAATGTTTCCCGATGCTCCGATTTATACGACGATCGTCGATCAGAATAAACTGCTGCCCGAATTGAAAGACGCTGTGATTCATACCACCTGGATGCAGCGCATACCTGGGATATTGGGCAAATTCAAACTCTTCTTCTGGCTGTATCCTTTCGCGGTTCGATCCATGAACGTGAAAGATTACGATCTGATTCTAAGCTCCAGCAGCGCTTATGCTAAAGGCGTGCGGAAGGGAAGTCAGAGTGTGCACGTTTGTTATTGCCATGCTCCCATGCGCTTTGCCTGGAATTTTGAAGCCTATATGGACAGTGTGCAAGTGCCCAATCTTGTGAAGCGGGTTGCCAAATGGTTCACCTACCCTCTTCAGGCATGGGATAAAAACAATTCCAAGCAGGTGGACTACCTTATTGCCAACTCCAGCATTGTGAAACAAAGGATCAGGCAATGGTATGGATTAAATGCGTCCATTATATTTCCTCCTGTAGAAATTAGCCGATTTAGCATCGATGAAGAGAAGCCGGAAGATTATTTCCTGATCGTCTCCAGACTCGTATCTTACAAAAGAATTGACCTGGCCGTAGAGGCCTGCACCCGACTGGGCAAACGGTTGCTTGTAGTTGGGGATGGACCGGATCGACAGAGGCTTGAGCAGTTAGCGGGTGATACCGTCACTTTTCTCGGCAGAAAAAGCGACGAAGAAGTTGTCCGATACATGCAGCATTGCCAAGCGCTCATCTTTCCGGGAATTGAGGATTTCGGGATTACACCACTCGAAGTGAATGCATGCGGCCGTCCAATTATTGCTTACCGTGAAGGTGGAGCTTTGGACACGGTTGTAGCGGAGAAGACAGGACTGTTTTTTAACGAACAATCGATAGAGTCGCTCTCCGAAACGATTAGACGCTTTGATTTATATGAATGGAATCCGGAGTCGATTCGGCAGCATGCTGAGAAATTTAGCGAGGATGTATTCGTGAAACGGCTGCAGTCCAGCATCGACGGCCTGATTAGAGCAAGAGAGATTAACGCTAAGCTTATGGAAGTTGAAGGGAGCTATTAATCATGCACATTGTTCTATTGTCTGGGGGCAGCGGCAACCGATTATGGCCGTTATCCAATGAGACACGTTCCAAGCAGTTTCTGAAAATATTGGACGGGGAGTCAGGACGTCGCCAGTCGATGGTTCAGAGAGTATGGAGTCAGTTAGGACAAATGGACCTTCAACAATCCGCGGTTGTGGCAACCGGAAAATCACAGGTTGAGCTGCTCCAAAATCAGCTTGGTTATGAAGTGGAAATTATCGTTGAACCGGAACGGAGAGATACTTTTCCGGCTATCGCTTTATCGGCTGGTTATTTGTATTCCGTTAAAGGTATCGGTCTAAATGAGGTTGTCGTCGTACTTCCGGTAGATCCGTTCGTCGAGGATCATTTCTTCGAGAAGGTGAAGGCATTAGAAGCATTAATGCTGGAAACAAAGGCTGATCTAGGGCTGATGGGGGTTTCGCCTGATCATCCATCTACGAAATTTGGTTATATTGTCCCTCAATCGGCATCCATTTTAGAGGATGGTACGGAGTTCTACAAGGTAAGCCATTTTGTAGAGAAGCCTAAAGCAAAGCATGCACTTCAGCTGCTAGAGCAGAAGGCGCTTTGGAACTGTGGCGTGTTTGCTTTCCGGCTTGAATTTCTCATTCATTACTTAATTGAACACTCGCTTCCTATTCAATACGATGAACTGCTTCATCAATATCGACGCATCGAAAAAACAAGCTTTGATTACGCTGTGGTTGAGAAAGCCAAGGACATTGTTGTTATGCCTTATGCAGGAATGTGGAAAGATCTGGGCACCTGGGATGCGTTGACCGAAGAAATTAATACTACTTTGATTGGAAAAGGGACACTAACCGACGATTCCTCCAATACCCATGTCATAAATGAACTGGATATTCCTATAACGGTGATAGGTGCGCCTAATTTGATTGTTGCCGCTAGTCCGGATGGTATTCTGGTTTCTGAGAAAAGCGCCAGTATGCGGATAAAAGAAGTGCTCCAATTCGGAGATCAACGACCTATGTATGAAGAGCGCCGCTGGGGGCGATATCGCGTGCTGGATTACACGAAATATCCAAACGGTAATGAAGTATTAACTAAACGGATATGCATCTTAGAGGGCAAGAATCTCAGTTATCAATATCATTTGCTGCGCAGCGAGGTATGGACAGTGATTTCTGGTCATGGCGAAATGATATTGGACGGTAACCTTCGCATGATCGAAAAGGGGGATGTCATCGTCATTTCGGCTGAAGCAAGACATAGTTTGCGCGCGATCACGGATATCGAAATCATTGAGGTACAAACAGGCAGTGAATTGATTGAGGACGATATTGTAAGACTGGCGATGAATTGGGACGAAATCAAGGTAAGTGTTTTGAATTAGTAGGTGGAATTTATGAAATCCGCTCTAAGAGGAGTGAAAAAAAGTGAAAATTACGGTCATTGGTACCGGTTATGTTGGTTTAGTCTCAGGGATATGCTTCGCCGAGCTTGGGAACGAGGTCATCTGCGTAGATAAAATAGAGGCTAAGATTGAACAGCTTCAGCGTGGAGAGGTCCCCATTTACGAGCCTGGCCTTCAGTCATTACTAGCCGTTAATATGGAAGCAGGCAATTTAAATTTTACCACCGATATGACTGCTTCGGTGAAGCAATCAGACATTGTTATCATTGCTGTAGGTACCCCATCCATGCCTAATGGGCAAGCTAATCTGAGTTATATCGAGACAGCGGCCAAAGAGATCGGGCAGGCGATGAACGGCTATAAGATTATTGTAACGAAGAGCACCGTCCCGGTAGGAACGAATGAAAAAATCAGAGAAATCATTGCGCAGTACACGCATGAAAACTTTGATATTGCTTCCGTACCTGAGTTCTTGCGGGAAGGCACGGCGGTTTCAGACACCATGAATCCTGACCGTATCATTATTGGAACGGACAGCAAGAGAGCAGAGGAGCAGCTTATTAAATTGCACAAACCTTTGACGGAAAATATGATCATAACAGACGTTCGCAGCGCTGAAATGATTAAATATGCCTCTAATGCTTTTCTTGCTACAAAGATTTCCTTTATCAATGAAATTGCGAATATCTGTGAGCGAGTTGGAGCCGATGTGACGAAAGTAGCCTATGGTATGGGTTATGACAAGCGCATTGGCTCCTCTTTTTTGAAAGCGGGTATTGGATATGGCGGCTCTTGCTTTCCTAAAGACACACAGGCTCTCATTCAAATCGCCGGACAAATGGATTATGACTTCAAGCTTTTGAAGGCCGTCGTAGAAGTCAACCGAGACCAACGCTTCAACATTATCCATAAGTTGGTCTCCTTGATGGGTGATCTAACGGGTAGAACGGTTGGAATCTGGGGCTTGGCTTTTAAACCTGAAACCGACGATGTGCGTGATTCGCCGGCACATGAGATTATAACGGAACTATTGGCACGAGGGGCAAAGGTGAAGGCTTATGATCCAGTCGCCTCTGATAATTTCAGGAGAAATTATGATATGGGCGGGATTATTTACTGCCCCAATGCCCGGGAAGCGGTTTGGCAAGCGGATGCTCTTTGTATTCTAACGGAATGGAACGAATTTCAAGAGGTTTCGTTATCTGATATCGAGTCTTGGTTGAAATCACCTTATCTGATCGATGGCCGCAATATGTATGATGAAGAACAATTGGCACAAACGAAGCTTGTCTATTACTCGATTGGTCGGCCAGGCATGAATAAAGGCGTGAGAGAGCAAGTGCCGGCACTTTTGCTATGATCAATTTTTTTGGGGTGAATACCTTGAATATTCAAGATTCTGTAAAGCTGGACCTGAACGATATCTCAAAGGAACTGTCTTTTTTACTCTATCTTCTCCGAAATAACGCTAACGATGAATTACTCATGAAGCAAGATGTATCGGATTTTGATTGGAAAATGTTCATGAAACTTGCGATCCACCATCGTGTTTATCCGCTTATATATTTGCGACTTAAAAGGATGGATGCAACACTAATTCCTCCCGAAATTATGGCGTCCCTCCAGCAGCATTATCATAACAACGTCATGAAAATGCTGCATTTAAGCAGGGAAATGAGTCAGATTTGTGGAGTGCTCAAGGATAGCGGGGTACGTACACTTCTGCTTAAGGGACCTATACTGGCTACGCAGCTTTATGGGGACTTGGCACATAGGACTTCGAAGGATTTGGATATCTTGGTTGACGCGGATGATGTGGAGAAGGTTGAACGGGTTTTGTTACAGCTGGGGTACGAATCGCAGGATGAACGTATCTTGGAAAATTGGAAAAAAACAAGCCACCACTTGTCCTATGAACATAAGCAGCACTCGGCACAAATCGAAGTTCACTGGCGATTAAATCCTCATTATGACAAGTCATTTTCCTTTGATTCGTTGTGGGAACGCCGGAATGATGTGATGCTGTCCCATCAGATCTATCATTATCTGGGGAATGAAGATTTGCTAAGCTATCTGGCCGACCATGGTGCCCGGCATGGCTGGTTCCGGCTGCGTTGGCTGATGGATATAGCAAAGCTGCTCCCTATGATAAACAGCGGTGATATGAGGGTTCACTTTGAGCGATCCGGGGGACAGCAATATGCAGGGCAAGCATTTATTCTCTTATCGCGGCTGTTCTCGGTCGACATACCGCACGACTTGACTGTATTGACTATGAACTCGAAAGCTCATCGCCTTGCGGAAACCGCGCTTTACTATATTAAAAGAATCGTGAAATTGAACCCGGTGCCGGAGAAAAGCGTGGCATGGCACTATAACCGCTATCTTTTCTCGTTAATGACGGGAAAACAGAAATCCCTATATATATTGAATAAGTTTCTGCCTAATTCGCGGGATGCCTCAGTTCTGCCATTGCCCAAATCACTGCATTTTCTATATTTGCCGCTTCGGCCATTTCTTTGGTTCTGGCGGCGATTGAAACAACCATCGATTTAATCGCTTTTATCATTGCAAAAAAGGGGTTCTATCCATGAGTACTGAATTAATCACGACAGACGCTCTTGTCGTCCAATCCGAAGGATTTCTGGTCAGTGATATGGATGGCGAGAAGGTGATGCTGAGCATCGAAAACGGCAAGTATTATAATCTGGGCCGGATTGGCGGGCGGATATGGGAGCTTATTTCGTCTCCTGCGACGATCTCCAATATGGTAGATCAATTGATATTGGAGTATGAGATCGAACCGGAGCTCTGTGAGCAGCAGGTACGATTGTTTCTTAAGCAGTTAGCCGCGGAAGGCCTTGTCCAGGTGGATAAATAGCAATGAGCCTTTACCGGAAAGCACGCCGATTCATGGCTTATCCTGTTAGCATGAAACTTATGTTGGCAGAAGCTTACTTGTATCTGGCCTGGGGAAGAGTGTTCAAGCTGTTCCCTTTTCAAAAGGTATCTCCGTCTCTGGGAGAACATATGAAGGAGACACCGTATGCGGGTTATACGGAGCAGGAGCTTTCACTTGTCCGCCAAATCTCAAGAGCCGTACATACCATGAGCCGCGTCACATGGTGGGAAAGCCAGTGCCTGGTTAAAGCCGTCGCGGCGATGAAGATGCTGGAGCGAAGAGGGATTCCGAGCACGCTTTATCTGGGAAGCGGACGGGACGACAAAGGAATGATGGTGGCCCATGCCTGGCTCCGCTGCGGCTCTTATATTGTAACGGGGAAAGAGGGGCACGAAAGGTATGCCGTCGTCGGGATATTCGGTAAGGATATGGGGGCCGGAGACTTGAACTTGAAGCGGTCATCCGATAAGGAGTTTTTACATTGAAGGATCTCTTTTATTTTATCCGTAAAATGCATGGGATGGCCGGGGTTAAACTCTACCTCAATATGTGCATGATCCTGGTTATTAGTGTCCTAGATGGTATCGGCATCTATCTGATCGTCCCGCTTCTCGGTGTCATTGGCGTATTCGAGACCGATTTGAGCGGGGTGCCGCTCGTCTCAACCTTGATGGACCTTGCGGGTTCATGGTCATTGCAACTCAATCTGCCGATGGTGCTGACCCTCTATGTTGTGATTGTGGGCGGGCAGGCCTTGCTGCAGCGCAGCCAGAACCTGTTAAATGCAAAAATACTGCAGCGATACATTCGCAAACTGCGCATGGAAACGTATCAAGGGTTGCTACATGCCAAATGGGAGTTCTTCCTGCGCCACCGCAAGTCGGATTTCAACCATGTCATGACGAATGAACTCGGACGCGTGAATCAGGGCACATTTCTATTCCTGCAGATGGTTTCGTCTTTTTTGTTCACGATGATTCAGATCGGCCTTGCCCTATGGCTGGCCCCGATGCTGACGCTCATCGTTCTGTTGAGCGGCGGGCTCCTTGCCCTGTTTGGACGCCGATTTATTCAGCGATCGAAGCGGATCGGCGAGCAGACGACGGAGCTGTCGAAATATTATTTTGCGGGCATCAGCGAACATTTCAACGGTATCAAGGATATCAAGAGCAACCGGCTCGAACCGGTTCATATGGACTGGTTTGATCGGTTGTCACGGAAAATGGAGCATAACTTCATCCAATTTGGCAGAATCAATTCTTTGTCCCAGCTGATTTATCGGCTCTCGTCCGTATTGCTGGTTGCGGGATTTGTGTATTTGGCGCTGGAAGTGCTGCGAACGCCTGCTGAGCAGCTGCTGATGATCGTTCTTATCTTTTCACGTTTGTGGCCAAGATTTATCAGTATTCAATCGAGCACCGAGCAGCTCGTATCGAATTTCCCTGCCTTCCGGGCCATACGCGAGCTGCAAACCGAATACGAGGCAGACAGGGAGATCGCCGGATCGATTCCGATGACAGACGCCCAGCGACTTCAGCTGCAGCATGGAATCGATTGTAGTCATGTGGACTACCGGTACGATACCTCTTCCCCCGTCTATGCTCTGCGAAATATCGACCTACATATTCCTGCCAATCGCATGACGGCCATCGTCGGCAAATCAGGTGCGGGCAAGAGCACCCTAATCGATCTTCTCATGGGGCTGATCCAACCGGAGAGCGGGCAAGTTCTGGTGGACGGCGTGTCCATAGAGGATGAACGTCAGCTTATGTCGCTCCGAAGGGGCATCGGATATGTGGCGCAGGATCCTTTTCTCTTCAATGAGAGCATCCGGGATAACCTGAAGCTGGTCGCTCCCGAAGCCTCGGATAATGAGCTGTGGGAAGCGCTGAGGTTTTCAGCTTCCGATGAATTTGTGCACAGACTTCCACTGGGCCTTGATACCGTCATTGGTGACCGCGGCATCCGCTTGTCGGGAGGAGAACGTCAGCGGATCGTGCTCGCCAGAGCTATCTTGAAGAAGCCTTCGATTCTTGTGTTGGACGAAGCGACAAGCGCACTCGACAGTGAGAACGAGCAGCGGATACAGGAAGCGTTGGAACAACTGAAAGGAAGCATGACGATCATCGTGATCGCACACCGATTGTCCACCATTCGCCATGCGGATCAGGTCATTGTGATGGAGCAGGGGCGGGTTATCCAGCAGGGAGGCTATCAGCAGCTGTCCCAGGACCACAAAGGCACTTTTCGGCAGCTGCTCAGTTATCAGACAGGTACTCAGATGTAAACCTTTGTTTGGATCGTTAAATTAATAGTCTTGGTATCGCAAGACATATTGTTAGCAGCAATCCACAGCCATTTCTCGGTATTCTACCGGGAAATGGCTGTTTTTTGATTGGACAGCAGGAAAGATACGCGATGCAAGACCTCCTCATCAACATCTCCGTTTGTCGTGATCGCATCGCTTCAAATACGTCTTACGTATGTTATTGCTACCTAAAATATGTCGTTTGCTATTCCAGATCTGTTGAGGTATAATAAATTTATTGGGATTTTGACCTGAGATTCACATATTGCAGAGGGTTATTATTTTGATTATGAACCTTGTGCAATATGTGAATTTTTTGTTTTTTAACCAAAAATGAGAAAATCATATAAATTTAGGAGGTGTTTCTATGCAAACAGGAACAGTGAAATGGTTTAACGCAGAAAAAGGATTTGGTTTCATCGAGGTTGAAGGCGGCGAAGACGTATTCGTACACTTCAGTGCAATCACTGGCGATGGCTTCAAGTCGCTTGACGAAGGACAACGCGTTGAATTTAACGTAGTCCAAGGCAACCGCGGACAGCAAGCCGAGAACGTTGTAAAACTGTAGACGTGAAAGGATCCCCAAACGTATCGTTTGGGGATTTTTTTTAAGATATCAGAAAGTATGAATTTCGGAGGATCTGCTGCCTGATATCGCAAGAAAAACTACCGCTAATCGCGTCTGTTTTCTTAGAGAGTACGTCGATAGACATTTTTCTTATAAAGGGTAGGCTTGCTGGTTTAAGGTACGAAAGCGTTAAAAAATGTAGCTGAGGGGGAAATGCATTGTCTTATTCTTGGAATAAACCACTGGAAAATCTGCCGGAGGAGATGACCGCCATCTGGTCTTGTACGAAGGAAGGGTGTAACGGTTGGATCCGAGACAACTTCTCGTTCAAGGAAGTTCCCGTTTGTTCACAGTGCGCGTCGTCCATGGTCAGCAGCAATAAAATCCTGCCGATTCTCGTTTCGTCGGATCAGCAAATCAAGCTTTACCGCAAGAATCAGCGCAAGGACGCGAAGTCGTAGGGCAGTTCTCACAGTCCCATCACCATTCTGCCCTCGTTCGTTGCGTACAAGAAAGGTTGAGATTTCATGCAGGCATTCGAAGATTGGAATCTAAAGGTGAAAAAAACGTTTAATGCTACAAGTAACAAGGAGGTATTAACCGTTTCTGAGGCAGGTCATTTGTTAGGTCTGTCCAAAGATCAAATGAAGATCTATGTCGACCGGAATAAGCTGACTAAGGTTCCGATCATGCGAAGCGTGCATCGATACCTTTTGTTGAAAAGTGAAATCGATCAAATTATGGAAAAGCAATAAAAACAGAGCCTCGCGCTCTCCGATCAGTATCGATTTTCCATATGAATATATAAGAGAAGAGAGTGCCCTAAGGGCGCTCCTTTTTATTTCATGCCTCCAGTCGATCGGTGGAATTTTTAAACCAATCACCTTAAAGGTCAAAAAAGGTCAAATTTAAAGATCCAAACAAATTCTGTTGTCAAACCGGCCGATAACGAGCTATTTTAGCGCAAATTCCTGCATCATCGGTTTTGGCATTTAAACGTTCCGGGCATATAATAAAAGCGCAAGGTCAAATAAGGTCAAAGAAAGGGGAATTCATGATGTTTGAATTGATGCCATTCGGCAAGCGCAGAGAGGATGCCTTCGGACAACTGATGAAGTCATTTCATGATGCCTTTAACGACGCTTTTCCTGATGATGTATTCGCGCCGTTCAAGGGTTCGATGATGTCGTTTAAGACGGACGTCAAGGAGACGGAGCACGCTTATCTGGTTGAGGCGGAGCTGCCCGGTTTTCGCAAGGAAGACATCGAAATCAGCTACGCTGACCCTTACTTAACGATCAAAGCCGTGCGCAAGGAAGATCAGAGCGTGGAGGATACGAACCAGCACATCGTCCGCAAGGAGCGCCGTTACGGCGAGTATGTGCGCAGATTTTACGTTCAGAGCATAGCCGAGGACCAAATCGACGCTTCCCTGAAGGATGGAGTCCTTAAGCTTGAAATACCAAAAAAGTCTGACCCTGGTAAGAAACGCATCCAGATCCGGGATGAAATCTAATAAACATGCCCTCCGATCCAAAAGGTCGGGGGTTATTTTTTTTTGTTCCCTTAGTCATAAATTTACATATATGCCAATGAATTTCGGCAAATGAAACCTATCGGGAGTATATAGGGTATTATAAGTTAAATGTAAACTTTTCGAGGGGGACGCACATGATGGGAATCTTATCGAGGTTTAAGGATATTATGAGGGTGAATGTGAATTCGTTATTGGAACGGACGGAAGATCCGGAGAAAACGATCGATACCTATATGCGGAGCTTGAACGGCGATCTGGGTAAGGTGAAGGCGGAGACCGCTTCCGTGCTCTCGGATGAGCGGAGAGCGAAGCGGGCACTGGATGAGTGCAGCGCCGAAATCCAGAAGCTGCAGCGATATGCGGAGAAGGCCGTGGAAGCGGGGAATGAAGGCGATGCCCTGAAGTTCCTGGAGCGAAAAGCGGCGCAGGCCGAGAAGCTAAGCGACCTGCAGGCAGCCCACGAATCGGCTTCCGCAAACGCCGTCAGGATGAAGCAATTGCAGGATAAGCTGGTATCGGATATGAGCCAGCTGGAAGCTCGATATGCGGAGCTGAAAGGGAAGATGGCCGCTGCGAAAACCCAGCAGGAGCTGAATGCCGGCCGATCCTCCTTGGGCGGTGCCAACGCGGCATTCCATACCATGGAGGAGAAAGCGAACCGTGCTTTGGATGAAGCGGAGGCCCTGGCTGAGCTGCGCGCAGGAGCGAAGGAAGATGACCTGGACGATTTGATCGCGGAGTTGGAGAAGAACATGGGCAAGGACGGAGTTGCCCCGACCGCACCTCCTAATGCCGAGGATGAACTGGAAGCGATCAAAGAAAAGCTGAACAAGAAGGAGTAACCATTTCATTGTTATCGAGGTGAGCAAATGCCGGTAATTGAATACAAATGTCCGAACTGCGGCAGCGGCATGGTTTTTGACGGCGATACGGGAATGTTGTCTTGCCCCAGCTGCGGAAGAAAAGACAACATCGAGGAAATCCCCGACCCGCTGAAGAAGCAGGTGTTCGCGGAAGATGAGGTAAAGGAGTACCATTGCAATAGCTGTGGAGCCGTGATCGTGACCGAGCCGGAGACCAGCGCAACGACCTGCAGCTTCTGCGGATCGGCCGTCGTGCTCAGCGACCGCTTGAGCGGCGAGCTGGCTCCGGTGAAGGTCATCCCTTTTTCGATTACGAAGGAAGAGGCGATGAAGGCGTTCAAGAAATGGTGCCGGAACGGCCTGTTGACGCCAAGCGGATTTATGACAGCGGACCGGATCAAGGGCATCACCGGGATCTACGTCCCCTTCTGGCTGTATGAGCTGCATAATCGGGTTGAGGTTCATGGCCAAGGCACCAAGGTGAGAACTTACACGCAAGGAGATTACCAGTACACAGAGACCGAGCATTTCGACATCTACCGGAAGATTCGCTTGAATTATGTGAAGGTGCCGATCGATGCTTCCGAGAAAATGAACGATGAGCTGATGGATAAGCTGGAGCCTTTCCCCTATCAGCAGCTGAAGGAATTCAAGACGCCTTATCTGGCCGGGTACATAGCGGAAAAATACAGCCATGACGACGAGCAGCTTCTTCCGCGCGCTAAGGAAAAGATCAGCTCCTTCATTGATTCGTATATTTCGTCGGCGGTCTCAGGATATACGACCGTGAGTTATACCAACAAACGGATCGATACCACCAAAAAACAGGCGGATTACGTTCTGCTTCCGGTATGGATGGTGCACTATGATTACAACAAATCGGAGTATACGTTTGCGATGAACGGCCAGACGGGCAAGGTGGTCGGCAAGCCGCCGATCAGCAAAGCGAAGGTGGCCGGGTGGTTCGCGGGCATTTCGGGCGTCTCCTTGCTATCCTTGAAGCTGATCTCCTGGGCAATGGGAGGAGGGTTTCTGTGAGAAGACGATATGCGTTATGGACGGTCTTATTTTTACTAACGGTATATTTGATAGCGCCCTCCGGGATCGTCAAAGCCGCGGATGATAAGCCTTTGATCTTTGATGAAGCCAATCTGCTTAGTCCGGAAGAACGGAATGAGCTGAATGCGATGGCGAATGAGTACGGCGCCGAACGCGAGACGGATTTTATGATCCTAACTGCTAACCGTGTAGAAAATGATGAAGTTGAGGCATGGACGGAAAACTTTTACGATGAATACGCACCTGGGTATGACAGGCGGCACGGCAATACCGTCATTTTGACCATCGTATTGGATACCCGCGATGTGCATTTGGAAGGTTATTATAAGGCCGAAAAGTATCTCGACTCCGGTAGGCTGTTAAAGATACAAAACAAGATCACACCAGATTTGTCGAGCGGCAATTACAAGCAGGCTTTTGAAAAATACATCAAAACCGCCCATCGGTACATGGGCTTTGAGCCGGACGTGAATCCGGATAATATTATATTTAATCTCTGGTTTCAGGTGGGAGCTGCCGCTGCCATCGGCGCGATTGCCGTGGGCATCATGGCTTACCGCTCCGGCGGGCGCGTGACGGTCAACAGCCGAACCTATGAGGATGCCAGCACATCGGGGGTCTTGAATCAGCAGGACCGATATATCAGAACGACCGTGACAAAGCGGAAAATAGAGCGCAACACGAGCAGCGGCTCGGGCGGCGGAGGCGGAGGCGGCGTCACCGGCGGCGGCCATTCGCACAGCAGCAGCAGCGGGAAATTTTAATGGGAAGGGATGAGGCATCAATGGGATTTTTCAAGAACCAATTCTCCAACGTAGTGGAATGGGAAGAGTTTAGAGATGACATGATTTTCTGGAAATGGCGCAATCGGGAGATCAAAAAAGGAAGCAAGCTGGTCATTCGCTCCGGTCAGGATGCGATATTCATCAATAACGGCAAAATCGAAGGGATTTTCGAGGATGAAGGCGTATATAATATCGATTCGGATATCATCCCGTTCCTTTCTACCCTAAAGGGATTTAAATTCGGCTTTAACAGCGGCATGCGCGTGGAAGTGCTGTTCGTGAACACCAAGGAATTCACCGTTCGTTGGGGTACGCAGAATCCGGTTCTGATCCCGACGCCGCAGCTGCCGGGCGGCATGCCGATCCGTGCCAACGGCACGTTTAATTTTAAAGTGAACGATTACGTAACGCTGATCGACAGGATTGCCGGGATCAAAGAAAGCTACCTTGTGGAGGACGTGAAAATCCGGATCAGTTCGGTGCTCGATCAATTGTTGATGAAGTGGATCAGCCGCGAAGGCAAGGACATGTTCAATCTGCAGGCGAACGCTTCCGACATCGCCAGAGGAATTCGGGAAGACCTCGACATGGAAGTGATGGACAACGGGATGACGATTACCGGCTTCCAGGTGATGAGCTTCAATTATCCGAAGGAAATTCAGGACATGATCACGAAGACGGCCTCCCATGAAATGATCGGCAATCTGCAAAAGTACCAGCAGGTCAGCATGACGGACGGGATCGCGTCCGGCAAGGTGAAAGGCGGCGGTGCGGCTTCGGATATGGCAGGTATGATGATGGGGATGAACATGGCCAATGAAATGATGAAAAATATGAATCAGAGCCAGGGCCAACACAATCCGAATCAAAGCCAGCAATCTCCGGCCGCGAAGGAGCAATCCGCCCAAGCAGCCTCGTCCTCTTCCGAAGGAAACAAGAAGCCCAATTTCTGCCCGAACTGCGGCGCGAAGAACGAAGGGGCGAACTTCTGTCCGAATTGTGGTCATAAGCTGGGTTGAATGAAAGCCAACAGCACGAATAAATGCACAACCTTGAGATGGACCTAAAGGTTTTGATGTCACGGTTAAAACGATGCGAACTGCGTTATTTCTTCTATTAAAAGTGAATTTAACTCACGACAGCCCCCCTCACTTATGAAGTGAGGGGCTTTTTTGCTATGAACGCCGTAGCTGAGTTATGTTGCTACCTTTCCGCAGAGGGAAGTGGCTCACAACTGGAATGAAGAACAGTCTCCAAGGGCAGGAAGGTGGGTGCTGCAGCGCGAATCCGGAGAAATAGAACTTGACGGACAAATGAGAACTAGGCAAATGGAAAAGGGGTACATTATGATAGGACATATCGGTCATAAGAGAACTCCGAAAGACGAAGGGGGACAGGGGGATACTATGTTCAGATCGACATCCTGGCGCATATTTGTGATTAGCGGCATCTTTTTTGCAATGACCATCATACCGTTCTCGTTGTTTCTGGCCAACCGGTTTTCCCATTTCGCATACTCGCAGATGGGAACGTTTAATCAGGACCGCATCGACGAAATGGCGGAGCGGGTCGAGTACATCCTGGCCAAGCTGAAATGGTACAGCCTGACCATGTACGAGGATCATTCCGTGCAAAACTGGATGTATGCTTCAGCCGACAATCTGCTGCAAAATGCCAGCACGATGGGGGTGTTATCTAAATATTTATCTCATGAGCCTTATATTGAAACCGCTTACTTATTCAGCATCCGCAAACGTGAGGTGATCGACGCCAAAGCTGGATTACTTTCGTTCGAGGAATTTGCCGATCAGGCGATGCTGCAGCGGATCGAGCGCACTCCCGGGAATTTTCTCCGCTATTTTGATCACCGGATAGGAAACCAATCGTATTTGGCGCTTCAGCTTCCTTCGACACATGTGCAGAAAAACCGGGACGGGTATCTTGTCGTCCTGTTCGACAAGAAGGAGCTGCAGAAGCATTTGATCTCAGGCGACGAGAGGGCGGATACGCTGCTTTCGATCGTGGATGATCGAGGAAGATTGATTCTGGGCGAAGGGGATGGTCGGCTCGAGGAGACCATCGATAACATCCAGACGGGGCAGAAGCGGGGATCATTCGAGATGAACAGCGCCGGAGGAAAAGCATTCGTCAACTATGCGCGGATGGGATCGCCGGAGTGGACCATTATATCTGTCACTGAAATGAAGCAATTCCGCGAAAAGGCCGGGGCGTTCAAAACAGTCATCATCGTCTGCTCGCTCCTGCTGCTCGTGGCGCTGCTCCTGGTCGCCTATTGGAATTCGCGCCGTTTCGTCGGGCCATTCCGCCGGCTGGCGGATCAACTGCAGCGGAAGCTGGGCGTGAAGGGGGAGAACGATTACGGCGTTATCGAGCAGGGCGTCGTTATGCTTCGCGATCATTATCCGCTGATCAAGACCGAATATTTGCGGCAATGGCTGCTGCAGGGCAGGCTGAGCGACGGCGCCAGAGCGGCGATTGCGCGCGAATCGTGCCTGCTTGACTATGGGTGGCTTCGGTTGGCTGTTATCAAGATCGATTCCTATTACGAGATATCCGAGCGGTATGATTTCTTCTCTCGCAAGCTGCTCAAGTATGCAATCGGCAATATCGCAGAGGAGCTGCTCGGCACATCAGAACGGCCGATCGAGGTGGTCGATTTTGGGACCGACCATCTGGTCGTGCTGGTTGGCACGGCCAGTTCCCTCCCTGATCCCGAGTTGACCCAAGAGCTCAAGGAGCTTAGCCGTCAAGTCAGCCGTTACGTAAAGCTGGACGTGACGATCGCCGAAAGCGAAGCGCGGCGCGTACATGACGATTTACGCAAAGTATACGACGACATGAACGAACTGACATTATTCAAGTTTGTCAGCGGTGATGACAAAATCTACGTCGAACAAGACTTTGAACGGTATGCCGATTTACAGGCGCCGATCGACTCCGCCGTGCATGAAAGCTTGATCCAGACGATTCGAAGCGGCAAAGAGGAGAAGGTGCTGGCCATGCTGGACGAGGTGTTTACGCGCCTGCAGACGATGAAATATACCGAGTGCCAATTCCAACTGAAGCTGCTTCTGTTTGCGATCGTCAAGTCGTTCAGCAAAGTGATGTCTATCCAGAGCGTTGAAGGGATTGAGCGCCATTTGAGGCAGTTCGCCACGCTTACCGAGGTCCGCGAATGGCTGAAGGAAGAGACCGGGCGGATGATCCGGCAGCTTAGCGACCAAAAGGGATTCAATCGCAAGGAAAAGCTGATTGGGGAAATCATCGAGTACGTCCGCTACCATACCCATGACCCGATGCTGTCGGTAGACGATATCGCTGACCATATCGCTTTGTCGGCCAAATACGTCCGGCAGCTGTTTCACGAACATTACGGCATGCCTCTATCGAATTTCATTTTGAACGAGCGGCTCGGGAAGGTTAAGGAGCTGCTGGAGCAGACCAGCATGCAGATCACCGAAATTGCAGAGCAGTCCGGTTTTCAGACGAAAAGCCACTTTTTCACCGCATTTAAAAAAGCCACCGGCATGACGCCGAGCCAATACCGCGACAGCAAGGCGGGCGAGCGGATGGAGCGGACGCGGCAGATAGCCGGGAACTCTGTGAATTAGAAAGGTCAGCGGGCGATTGAGAACCGGCCAGACCAATAACAACCGGTCGAACGCTCGCGAATCGGCCGCGCGAGAACCGAATCCGGCCAATGAGAACTAGGCAGCAGCAGCCGTGAATGCTACGATGGCTCCGTTCGAATCCTGCAAGCCGAACAAGAAAGGAGGGACGCTCTTTGGAGCGACGTAGAAGGTTCGGCGGGTCGTTTGTGCGCGAGCTGTCGCGGAACCGGTATTTGTACTTGCTGGCGCTGCCTGGCATTGCGTTTCTGGTCGTATTTGCTTATATGCCCATGGCCGGGCATCTGCTCGCCTTCCAGGATTACCGACTATCCGATGGAATATGGGGGAGCGAATGGGTCGGATTTAAAAACTTCGAGTTTTTCTTCAATGGGAAAGACTGGCTGCGGGTGACGCTGAATACCGTTTTCCTGAATGCACTGTTTCTCGTAACCGGTCTCGGCAGCGCGGTCGTGCTGGCTATCTTTCTGAACGAAATCCGTAACAGGCTGTTCAAGCGAATCACGCAATCGTTTATTTTTTTACCGTATTTCATTTCTTGGCTTGTCGTCAGCATGATGACGTTGACGCTATTCAGCACATCCGAGGGGCTGATTAACCGCGCGCTTGCCGCTCTTGGCTACGAAGGAGTGGACTGGTATTTGACGCCTGGCGTATGGCCGTATATCTTAACCGTCATTAGCGCCTGGAAGATTGCCGGCTATAATTCCATTATTTTTTTGGCCGTCATTACGGGCATCTCCTCGGAATATTACGAGAGCGCCCGAATAGAAGGCGCGAGCCGGATGCAGCAGATGCTCTACATAACGCTGCCGTTGATGCGGCCGACCGTGATGATATTGGCGCTGCTTGGCATTGGCCGTATTTTCTACGGCGATTTCGGCATGATTTACGCGATCATCGGAGATAACGGCATACTCTTTCCAACGACAGATGTCATCGATACGTATGCGTTTCGTGCGCTGAGGCAGCTGGGGAACTTCAGCATGTCCGCTGCCGTTGTCGTGTACCAGTCCTGCATGGGGCTTGTCACGATTCTGATCTTCAATGCGATCGCGCGCAAGGTGGACGCGGATTCAAGACTATTCTAAAAGGAAGGTTGGGCGAGTTGGCATGAGGCCGGACTTGGGCTTCCGATCGCTGTTGTCCCCGAATCGTTATGATCGTGTAAGCTCGTTAAGCGGATACGATTCGGGAACAAAGGCGACCACTTGCGTTTCTCCAGCTCCGAACCGGCCCTTTGCTTCAGTCCCAACCAGTTAAGGTGTGATCGAAGTGAGAGAACGGTTGTTTCTTGTTTTGATGTACGCGGTGCTGGGCGCTTTTGCGCTGTTTTGCTTCATTCCGTTCTGGATTGTGTTCATCAACTCGTTCGCCGACGAATCGCTTCTGCAGACGGCGGGGTACCAGTTGCTGCCGAGCAAATTCAGCCTCCATGCGTACAAATTTTTGCTTTCCGGCAAGCAGGTGTTTCTAAGCTACGGCATTACGATTATCGTGACGATCGCCGGCACGGCGCTGGGCGTACTCTTGACAGCCGCTTATGCGTACACGCTGAGCCACCGGAAAGTGAAGTACCGCAATATTTTATCGTTTCTAACCTTCCTGACGATGCTGTTCGGCGCAGGACTTGTCGGCTTTTACATGCTGATCGCCAACTGGCTGCAGCTGAAAGACTCGGTGTGGGCGCTCATTTTGCCCTATCTGCTGAATCCGTTCTATGCCTTCATTCTTGTCTCTTACTACCGGACGCTGCCGTATGAATTGAATGAAGCTGCGACTGTGGACGGCGCCAATGATCTCTATATTTTCTTTCGCATCATCTGGCCGATTTCGCTGCCTGTTATCGCCACGGTGAGCCTGTTTTACGCGCTGCAATATTGGAACGACTGGTACTTGTCATTGCTGTTTATCGACAATCACAAAATGCTGCCGCTGCAGATGATGATCCGCCAGCTTATGTCCAATTTGAATGTTATGGCTTATGTGAGCGGGAGCCAGACGCAGTACAACGTCGTCGTGCCGACCTATGGCATGCAGCTGGCGATCGTCTGCGTTACCATCGGCCCGATCGTGTTCGTCTATCCCTTCATCCAGCGCTTCTTTATAAAAGGTTTGACGCTTGGTTCGGTAAAAGGATAGAGCGGCAAACGTGAGGGGCGTTTGGCCGGTTCGAGCTTTCAATCGCTGCTGTTTATGAACCGGCTCATCCGCCTATTTTCTCTATTATTGATTCAGGGGGAAGGAACCATGAAAAGATTATTGTCCATCGCGCTTGTGTTATTGATCGCGCTCGTCGCGATTGCGGGTTGTTCGGGCAAGAACGAAGGGGAAGGGAAGATGCCCGGACCGTCGGGTCAAACCGGAGACAGCGCCGGCGATGACGCCAAACTTGAAGAGGTGACGCTGAAAATCATGATTCCCGGCGATCGGCCGTCGGATATGGATTTGGTCATCGCCGAGGCAGAAAAGCGGATGAAGGATACGATCAACGTCAAACTCGACGTCGTCTTCGTACCCTGGTCCGATCTGGCGCAAAAGACACAGGTAACGCTTGCTTCCGGCGAAAACATCGATCTCATCTTCGATGCGCCATGGCTGCACATCAATCAGATGATTGCAAACGGATTCTATGAACCGCTGGATGACCTGTTGGCCCAGTACGGCCAAACGGTGCTGGAGAAACGGCCGCAGCAAATGTGGGACTACAACAAATACGGCGGCAAAATTATGGCCGTTCCGCTCGGCGTCAGCTACATGTCCGGCAATTCGTACATGGTGCGTAAAGACATTCGCGAGAAGCTGGGCGTACCGCCGATCAAGACATATGAAGAATTGATCGCTTTCGCATACAAGGTAAAGGAGCAAGAGAAAGGCATTATCCCGATGAGCGCAGGCTCCGCCACTTATTCATTTGTCGCTCACCATGCGCTGAACGATTACGAAACCCATGTCAGACCGACCCACGCCCTGGGCAACAGCCTGATGCTCTACTACAAGAACAATGACGGCAAAGTTTACAATTTGCTGGAGGATCGGGAGCCGATCGGAACGTGGCTGGCGAACACCCACAAATGGTTTAAAGACGGACTGATCTTCAAGGACATTTTGACGACAAAAGATTTTCACCAGCCGATTTCGGCAGGCAAAGTAGCAATCGTCACAAACGGCGCGTTCGGCATCGGCGATTCCCTCAAGAACACGTTCAAGAACAACGTACCGGGAGGCGAGCTGGAAACGGTCACCTTCTTTAACCCGGAAAAAGGCGCGAATTTGACCAATTTTAAACAGTGGAATTTCCTCGCTGTTCCGAAGGTGAGCAAGAACAAGGAGCGGGCGATTATGTTCCTGAACTGGGCGAATGAGAAGGAAAACTACGACCTGCTCTCTTATGGAATCGAAGGAAAGCACTGGGAAGCGGTAGGAGAAGACAAAATGAAAAACCTGGATACATCCGGCTATTCTGCATTCGGCTATGTTTGGCTATGGAATCCGGTCGATGAGCGCAGTGTTGTAGGCGGCGATCCGCAGAATGATGAAATGGATGCCGTGCTTCGCGATGCCGACATGTTCACCACCGACATTTTGGCCGGCTTCGAATTTGACAGTACTCCGGTGCAGAACGAAGTTAGCCAGTACAATACAGTCGACGGGCAATACTACACGGCGTTGTTTAACGGGGTTATTGATCCGGAGGACACATTGAAGAAATTCGAAGCGGAAGCCGGTCCCGCCCTCCACAAGATTCAGCAGGAGCTGCAAAAGCAAATTGACGAGTTTCTGGCGGCGAAGGCGGAATAAAACAGAATCACTTGAACACGGATAAACCGAAGTTTGCTTATCCACTGCCTATCCACGCCTCAGATCGCTTGAAGTGCGGAGTGTTTGGCTGCGCTGTACTACTGCCGTTGCCACTGGAAACTTCGCCCCGCTGGCGGCACTGGACGCGGCGGTAACGGCTTCCTCTTTCCGGAGGAAGCCGATCTTATACGCTTTGCTGCTTGCTTATGGCGGAATTCGGGAAAGGGGGATTAAAATCTAGCGTTCACCCGGAACAGAAATAAGGGTTTAAAGTTTTTGATATTTCTGTACTCGAGAATAAAGAAAAGGAGCTGGCCTTGATGAATTTGAATAAAAAATGGTTATCAGGATTAATGGCAGCCGTATTACTACTGACTCCGCTCTCAGCGGTTCAGGCGAAATCGCTTGATCCGGATGTGACTGTCCTGCAGGCGGCAGGTGCAGACCAGATGGAAGCAGGGAATGATTCGGGTAATCCACAGGTCGATCTAGATCAATTGACGGATGCTGGTGAACCGGCAGCGGAACAGGTACCACAAGCAATAGGCGAAAATCAAGCGGCAGTATCTTCGGCTGTGCAGGAGACGCAATTCCGCAATCTCGCGGCAGGTCTTCCGTATGAATGGTCTGAAGCTCCGGAAGCTTCGCATCCCGATGACGGATACAAGCTTACGGACGGAAAATACGGCGCATTGGATATGAACGACCCGGCATGGGTAGGACATCTGCGCGGAAAGGCTCGCGAAGTTGTGTTCGATCTCGGTGAGGAAAAGTCAATTGGAAAGATCACGGCTAATTTCTTTCAAGATTTTCCTACGAATTCGATTCTCGTGCCGCTGTCGGTATCGATGTATGTCTCCGACGATAAGGAAAATTGGGGGCTGCTTTCCCATAACGCTACGCAGCTTCTGTGGGGAGAAGGACCGCCCAGACAGGAGACCTTTGAATGGGATGGCAGCCGGGATGGAATCAAGGGCGGGAATACGGATGGCAAGCTGGCTTATGCCCGTTATGTGAAGGTGACCTTTTATATGCATCCTACACAGCGGGAATATATTGACGAAATCGAAATTATGGGTATGGACGGCAAGATTGAAGGGGCGGTAAAGGTTCCTGCCGAGCAGCCTCGTTTTTTGGAGCCGGGGGAAGCTACGGCCGGGATCCGGAATCTGAATCTGTTTTATAACGGACAATATGCGAATGGTTTGGGCGATTGGAACAAGGAACGGATTATCCCAAATATCAGTTATGTAAATAAAGACGGCGAGCCGGTCGATTGGCTCTATGACGGCGTTCTATATCTCGGGATTGCTTCGCCTGCCGGCCGCGATTTCGGTCAGGGACAAACGAACCTGGACGATTGGAAATGGTATTTGGATAAAACATTTGCAGCTACGGGCGATATGCAGCAGTTGAATGAGGCTGCCAAGGAAGTTGGGGCCAAGCTGAAACAGCCCGATCATCAAGTCAAGGTTGTGTTAATGATTCCGAATCCAGGGGAATCCTTAACCAATTTTGGCGACATTGACGGCAGCGGCTCCTTGAATTTCAACGACTCCGTCGTAGGCAAAGAAAAAGCGTCTGAAAACAGAGGAAAAGCGGTGCAGTGGTGGCTGGACCAGACCCGGCAAAGATGGCAGGCTGCCAACTACTCGAATCTTGAGCTTGTCGGCATGTACTGGATGCCGGAACAAATCGACATATCCGAATCGGGACCGGACATAGCTCGCATGGTGTCGGATAAAGTGCACGCCATGAACATGAAGGTTTTCTGGATTCCACACTCCTATGCTTACAAAATGTTTATGTGGAAAGACGTAGGGTTCGATGCCGCGGCGCTTCAGCCTAACTATTTCTTCGGCGGAATGGATTCCGACCGTCTGGACGATGCTACGGATACTGCAAAGCGATACGGAATGGGGAACGAAGTTGAATTTGATGACGGAATGCTGACAGATCCCGTACTTCGTCAGCGTTTTGTCGAATACTTGGACAGCGGCGTTAGATCCGGTCTGATGCAAAATGGCTTCAGAGCTCACTATCAAGGTAATAATGCAGTATACAACTTAGGGGTAAGCAAGGATCCAAGTTTGCGTTTAATGTATGACTGGCTGTACCAGTATTTGAACGGAACGTACGCCATCGATAGCAGCCCGGCGCCGGAGACGATGGCGGAGGTTGTACAGCGTTATGTCGCATCGAACGAAATCAAGCCGGCTTTTGGTAATGATTTGACGTATCGATTGCAGACCATCAAACTTCTTCTGGACGATAACAAGCCGAAGGAAGCCGTGACGTATATGCAGGATTTTCTCGCGCACATTCACGACCCGGCCGTCCAAGCGCAAGGGTTGATTTCGGTCCCGGCCGCAACGGTGCTTGATTCCTACGCCCGAGTTCTCATTCATACCTGGTCTGACGAAGGGGGACTCAGCAATCTGGTTCTTGGCCAAAGCTATACAATTTCACAGCAGCCTAACAGCAACTATCCCGATTCCGGGAACGAACTTACGGACGGCCGATTCGGCGGGGCGGATTACCGCACCGAGCAGTGGCAGGCCCATGCGGGAAGCGACTACCCTGACGAACGAAGCCGCACCATCACGTTTGATTTGGGCGGCAACAAATCGATCGGGGCCATTAGAGCCCATTTTCTTCAGGATCAAGGACCCGGCATCTATTTCCCTCAGAACGTCACTTTTTCCGTTTCATCTGACGGCGAGTCCTGGAGCACGCTGGCAACCGTTACTCCGCCACCGGCACAGGATGCTGCCTCGGCCGAGTTGGTGGGTTGGAGCGGGATAACAGACGGTGTGCCGGGGGAATCGGGAGCCGATAAAGTGTCTGCCCGCTACGTTAAAGTGGAATTCCCGGTCAACGTCTGGGTCTTCCTTGATGAAATCGAAGTTCTCGGCGTTGACGGCCATGCGGGGGGTGGCACTACAATCGACGGCGCAAGAGCCATGGTGGATGCCGCTGCGAAGAAATTGACGATCGACGGTCTGGTCGTGAACGGCAGCCAGTCCCAAGTGAATTTGAAAATACTCGATTCGAAAGGGAAAGTTCGGTACGAAGGCCAGACGACCAGTACGGAAACGGGAAGTTTCCAATTCACGATCAAGCTTACCGGCAATTTAAAGGGAACCTGCGACGCCTATCTCTCTATGGAAGGAATGTCGGCTCCCGTTAAGATTTCATTCGAGTACAATAAAAAGGACTGACGAGTTATTCCAGCACGAGCTCAGATTCCGATGGCATGCGGCCTGATTTCCATGCTGTTGATTTAGGATGAGGGCATTCCGTGATAATTTCTGTCGGGGCATAATGCATGATAATTAATTTATGTTTCGTAAAAAAGCCATGGACGCAGCGTGATTTCCACGCTGCGTCCATGGCTTTTATTTTTGAATCGGTCTTGATGACCGCATGGAAAATATGTGGCGCATCACGATGTTTATGAACCGTCTCATCAATGAAGAAATTGCGGGCTATCCGAAAAATTCACACTGCGCAGGTTAAGATTAATGTAAACGCATACTTATTCATGGTATAATGCATCTAATAGATGAAGCTAAGCGACTTAAGTGGTTTGTGTTTGAATGGTTTCGAAACTGCCTGGGGGTGTTGCGAGGATGAAAAGGTACAGCGTGTGGCGTCCGGTCATGCTGATTGCGGTGGCGCTGCTTACGAATAACTTGGTTACGAGTTTGGCGGGCGTGTTTGGCATGTCGCCGGAGTCGGCGAGCAATCTGGGTTTTATCGCGATGATTATTGCCGCATTCATTACATATAACCGCATGATGAAAATCCGTCGCAAGTGAATAATCATTCACAGCCATTCATTGAATGAACAGCATGTTTATAAGCACCTTGCCGAGGTGCTTTCTTTTCGTAAAGCGTATTTATTTTTTACCAAATCAAAGGGTCTGAATCCCTGTCCACGCTTCGTATCACACCGCCTGTAATCCCCGTGTTATCTATAAAAACCGTCAAATCAACGATGCGAAAATTATCTCTCCCTATCTCTACTAGAATTGGAATAAAACATGTCTTAAACGTTTCACCGCGGCACAGATGCAGTTTGACAGATTCACCCAAATTTATGTTGAAAAGGGTCACTTTTATTAATATATTGTAAATAGCGCGAATCTAGTATTCGGGCATATATACCTAGGAGGGTTATCCTTAATGAAAAAAGGGGTCATATCTTTAATCAGTTTGGCGTTATCTGTCACAATGCTGGCAGGCTGCGGCGACAAACCGGCGTCAGAGCCAAGCGGCGGCGCAGGCGGCGACGCACCTAAGGCAAACTTCAAGGTAGGGATGGTTACGGATGCGGGAACCATCGATGACAAGTCGTTTAACCAAGGCACATACGAAGGTATCGTGAAGGCGAACGAGGACTTCAAAATGGAGCATAAATACCTGAAGCCAGCTGGACAGACAGAGGCTGACTATTCGAAGGAAATTGTAAACCTTTACGATGCCGGATTTAAATTCATCGTAACGCCAGGCTTCAAATTCGAGACAGCTGTGTTTAAAGCACAGGAAAAGTACACAGACGCTAAATTCGTTATTATCGATGGATCACCACGCCCTACAGCTGACGCCGATCCAGTCGTTAAGGAAAATACCGTATCCATCTTCTTCGCAGAGCAGGAGTCCGGCTTCCTGGCTGGCGTAGCGACAGCGCTTCATGTGAAGGATGGACAAGCAGGCTTTATCGGCGGCATGGAAATTCCGCCTGTACAGAAGTTCAACTGGGGCTTTCAGCAGGGTGTAGCTTATGCTAACGAGAATCTCGGTACGAAACTGGTGATTAACAAAGAAAACGTTGTATACCAAGGAACCTTTGACGACACTGCAGCAGGCAGCCAATTGGCGGCACAGATGTATGACCGCGGCGTAAATGTTATTTTTGCAGCAGCAGGCGGCGTTGGCGTCGGAGCTATTAACGAAGCGAAGACTCGTGTGCAGCAGGGATCCGAAGTTTGGATCGTCGGCGTCGACGTTGACCAGTATCAAGACGGCGTTTACGAAGGCGACAAGTCGGTTGTCCTGACTTCGGCTGTCAAGAAAATCGACCATGCGGCTTACGATATGATCAAAGCTGAAATAGAAGGCAAATTCCCGGGCGGACAGACGCTTACTCTGGATGCGACCAATGATGGCGTCGGACTTCCTGAGAATAACCCGAACTTGAGCGAGGACGTTCTGAAGCAAGTAGACGAAGTGTTTGGGAAGATTAAAGCCGGCGAAATTAAAGTAGCCGCAGAGCAAGGCGAATTGATTAAATAATTCAAGACACTAAGATTATCTGCGGAGCGTGGATAGGCTTACTTGAAAAGCAGCGATACCGCATGAAAAAAGACGGATTCCCTCCGTCTTTTTTTAAGGTATTATTTCAGCGAAGCGTAAGCAATTCTGTAATCGCATGTATATGTTTTGGGGCCCCCGCAAAGTATTTGCAACAAGCATCGAAGCATAGGCTCCACTTTGTGGGGCTATTTTAGGTATCAGACCGTATCACTGGCGCAAGCGATTGCACCCTGATATTGAATGTAGAATGATCTCTATCGAACTGCGTTCTGGCTGTTTGGAAGTGAGTCGATCCGCGTTTTTTAGCGGTTAATGATGAACAGGAAGATATCCAACAAAAAAGAAGGAGAGGACCCAAAACCATGGACTATGTTGTCGAGATGGTGGGCATCCGCAAGGAATTTCCGGGGATCGTGGCCAATGACGATATCACGATTCAACTAAAGAAGGGCGAGATTCACGCGCTGCTCGGCGAGAACGGTGCCGGGAAGTCGACCCTGATGAGCATCCTGTTTGGCATGTACCAGCCTGACCGTGGCGTGATCAAAGTCAACGGCAAGGACGTGCGGATTTCGAATCCGAACGTCGCGAACAAACTCGGAATCGGGATGGTCCATCAGCATTTTAAATTAGTCGAGCCGTTTACCGTGACCGAGAATATTATTCTCGGCAGCGAGACGCGCAAGTATTACTTTGGTTTAGACGTGAGATCCGCAGCCAAGCGGGTCGAGGAGCTGTCCAAACGATACGGGCTCAACGTAGACCCCTATGCCAAAATCGAGGATATCTCGGTAGGGATGCAGCAGCGCGTGGAAATTCTCAAAATGCTGTACCGTGATGCGGAAGTACTCATATTTGACGAGCCCACGGCGGTGCTGACCCCTCAGGAAATCGAAGATTTACAGGGCATTATGAAGAACCTGGTCAACGAAGGCAAATCCATCATTCTGATCACGCATAAATTGAAAGAAATTAAAGCGGTTGCGGACCGCTGCACCGTCATTCGCCGGGGGAAAACAATCGGCACCGTTGACGTAGCCGATACGAGCCGCGAAGCGATGGCCGAAATGATGGTAGGCCGCAGCGTTTCCTTTAAGGTGGATAAGCAGGAGAGTAACCCTGGCAAAGCCGTTCTTCAGATCCAGTCACTTACGGTAAAAAACAGTAAAAAAGTCGAAGCACTCAAAGGATTTAGCTTGGATCTGCATGCCGGTGAGATCGTGGGCATTGCCGGCGTGGACGGTAATGGTCAATCGGAACTGATAGAAGCCATTACCGGCTTGCGTCAAGCGGAGAGCGGAACGGTGAGCTTGAATGGAAAAACGCTCAACGGTCTATCTGTCCGTCAGCGTAATGAGAGCGGAATCGGCCACATTCCGGAGGACCGCCAGAAGAGGGGCCTCGTGCTGGATTATACGATTGAAGAGAATTTGATCCTTGAGGTGTATAACCGCCCACCGTATTCCAAGAACGGGCTGCTGCAGCCGGCAGCGATCCGCAAGCATGCGGAGCATATCATTCAGAGCTTTGATGTGCGTTCCGGAACGGGCGGCCGGTCGATCGTGCGTTCGATGTCCGGCGGTAACCAGCAAAAAGCAATCATCGGCCGCGAGGTAGAGCGCGATCCGGATCTGCTTATTGCCGTTCAGCCGACCCGGGGCCTTGACGTAGGCTCGATTGAATATATTCACCGTCGTCTGATCGAGCAGCGGGACAAGGGGAAAGCCGTTCTGCTGGTTTCCCTGGAGCTTGATGAAGTGCTGAATCTGTCGGACCGCATTGCCGTTATCAATAACGGTGAACTGGTAGGAATCGTAAAAACCTCCGAAACGAACGAAAAAGAGCTCGGACTGATGATGGCCGGGTATCAAAAAGAGGAGGCACCACATGAATAACAGCGTAAAATCGTTGCTTGCCGTCCTGTTCGGACTCATCGCGGGGGCACTGCTTATGGCGCTGACCGGGCATAATCCGGTAGAAGGATATAAGTATCTCCTCCAAGGCGGGCTTAAAAATCCCGAGCGGATCGGTAATACGCTGGCGACGGCGACTCCGCTTATTTTGACCGGTTTGTCCGTGGCTTTTGCCTTCCGTACCGGGCTGTTCAATATCGGTGCTGCGGGCCAAATGCTGATCGGCGGGTTCTGCGCAACGGCTGTCGGCCTTTCACTTGATCTGCCGCGGGCCCTGCTCCTGTTGGTCATGGTGCTGGTCGGGTTCATCGGCGGCGCACTATGGGCGGTGGTTCCCGGTTTCTTGAAGGCTAAATATAACGTGCATGAGGTCGTGTCCACGATCATGATGAACTGGACGGCCTACTGGACCGTTTATTATGTCATTCCGGGTTACTTCAAAGGGGCGAGCCTCGAGACGGAATCGCGCCAGCTTCCGCCGGAAGCCATGCTGCATCAGCAGTGGCTCACCGATATGTTCCAAGGTTCTTATGTCAATCTGGGCTTTTTTATCGCGGTGATCGCCGTTCTGGTCGTCGCTTTCCTTATTAACAAAACAACGCTCGGATACGAATTGAAAGCGGTTGGATTCAACCGGCACGCTTCCGAATATGCGGGGATCGCCGTTAAACGCAGCATCGTGCTGTCCATGTTCATCTCCGGCGGCCTCGCGGGCCTCGCGGGTGTTGCACAGTATGCGGGGAATGCCTCCAGCATGCAGATCGGCGTGCTGCCGAGCCAAGGCTTTGACGGCATTGCCGTAGCCCTGCTTGGAATCAACGCACCTATCGGTGTTTTGGTGTCGGCCCTGTTCTTCGGGATTCTCTACTCGGGCAGAGGTTTTATGAATGCTATGACGGAGATTCCGCCGGAAATCGCCGATTCGATTATCGCCATCATTATCTATTTTGCGGCAACCAGCATTTTGATCGAGCGTCTGTACCGTAAATTGAAGCTGCGTCGCGCGGCAAATAAAAAGCAGGGGGAGTAAGGACATATGTGGACAACGATTGAACAGATTTTTCCGTATGCCATCGCTTACACGATCCCGCTTTTGATTACTGCGTTAGGCGCACTGTTCAGTGAACGAAGCGGGGTCGTCAATATCGGCCTTGACGGCTTAATGATTGTCGGTTCTTTCATCGGCGCCTTTGTCATTTTCAAAATGCAGGCCCAATGGCCTGGCCAATCGTGGGTATTATGGGTAGGGCTTTTGGCCGCGGCGGCAGCGAGCGCGCTATTCTCGCTACTGCATGCATTTGCCAGCATTAACCTCAGTGCCAATCAGATCATAAGCGGTACGGCGATCAACATGATTGCGGGTGCCTTGACGATTTTCCTTGCCCGTAACATTACGGGCAGCGGCAAGATTACGATCACGAATGGTTTTGCGCCGTTTGATGTGCCTCTGCTCTCCAAGATACCGGTTATTGGGGATTTGTTTTTTACCAAAACCTATGCAACAACCTGGCTTGTTCTATTAGTATTAGTGCTAAGCGCGCTCATATTGTACAGAACACCTTTCGGTCTGCGGCTCCGGTCCTGCGGTGAGCATCCGCACGCGGCTGAAGCAGCCGGTATTAAGGTGCAGTCCATGCGGTATGTGGGCGTCATGATCTCGGGTGCTTTTTCCGGACTCGGTGGGGCTGTCATTCTGTTGACGTATTCCGGCGAATTTACGGGGAACGTTGCGGGACTGGGGTTCCTGGCCCTGGCATCCCTCATCTTCGGACAATGGAAGCCGCTCGGCATCCTGCTGGCGACCTTGTTCTTCGGATTTGCCACGACGGTAGCCAACGTATCCCAAGTCATTCCGTCCTTGGCGGTAATCCCGCCGGTCATTCTCAAGATCTTCCCTTATATCGTCACGCTGATCGCGCTCGTGATTTTCTCCAAATCCTCGAATGCGCCGAAAGCGGTAGGGGAGCCGTTCGATTCAGGTAAACGGTAACGCATTGCGCAAGTCGATGTAAGACAAATAGAACCTCTGATATGCCTATCCAGCTTTGGGTTTAGGTCTATCGGAGGTTTTTTTTACATCCAGCATACTTTAGGTTAGAACTCCCAAAACATATCTGGTATATATAGTAAATAAGGTAAGAAGATTTAATAGAATAGAGGAGTGAACACCTGAATGCGCATTCGATTATATAGGTGCCAAAGGCCGTTAAGTGTGCTTTTGGTTATCGTGATGCTTCTGAGTATCATCGTTCCTTTTAGTCCCGTGAAGGTGGCGGAGGCTTCTCCCCGACATGACCAGGTTGTGATCAGCCAAGTGTACGGTGGCGGCGGGAATAGCGGGGCATCTTTTACTCATGATTTTATCGAATTGTTCAATCCGACCAGCAGTCCGGTCGACCTTACAGGCTGGAAGGTACGTTATGCAAGCGCATCAGGCACTTTTAACGGCACGACCTCTTTAACTGGTACCATAGAACCTTATGCTTATTACTTAATCCAACAGCAGAGTAGCGGCTCGGTAGGTGCTTCTTTGCCGACAGCTGATGCTGCAGGAGCATTGAACCTTAGCGGCTCCAATGGCAAAGTAGATCTGGTGAACGCCGCTGGCGATCGCATCGACCTCATTGGCTATGGGTCCGCTTCAGAGTATGAAACGAGCCCGACCGCAGCTCTATCCAACAGCACGGCAGCGATCCGCAAGGAATTGACCGTTGGTCAAAATGACCGCGGCCGCGACACGGATAACAATGCGGCCGATTTTACCGTTACGACGCCCGATCCCCGGAACAGTGCGAGTCCCGTTACGCCGGTCACGCCTGGCTCGGGCCTGGGAGCGGTAACGGCCAATCCGGAGCCTAATGCCTGGCCAGCCGGAACGGAGATTACGCTGAATCCGCCTACAGTAGGCGCTTCCGTTTATGCGGATGTATATTTGTCCGGCGGGAACGGGTCCGGATTCCAACTCGTCACCGGCCCGATCATCCTTAACGAGCCTACGCGGGTGCATGCCTATGCAGCCCAAGATGACCAGCCGGATGGGCCGGTCTCCTCGTTCCAATACGATATTTTAACGCAAACGTCCGTCGCTGATGCCCGCAGCAAGGCGAAAGGCGAGCATGTTTGGACGGAAGGTATCATTACGCATATCGAAGGGAGAGAGACCTATATTCAAGACGATACGGCAGGTATCGTGCTCTATGATTACCCGCTTAATGCCAGCGTTGGCGACCGGGTGAGCGTGGCCGGCGTGATGGAGATTTACAACAATCTTCAGGAGATCAAACCGCACGCCTTGCTGCCGCACGACGTAACGGGGAACCAAGTCGGAGTGCCGCAGGCTCTCCCAATTACCGGAGCTGATCTATCTTCAGCTGCAGGGGAGAACTATGAGGCAAGACTAGTCTCCCTGAATGATGTCACCATCAAGTCCGAGAATAGACCTGGGGAATACACAGCCGAGCAAGGCGGGCATGAATTCATCATCTATTCCGGCTTGTCCAAGCTGAAGACGGTGAAAACCTTCAGCCGCATCACGGGCGTGGTGAAGCAGTTCGGAAACATCTATGAGCTGATTCCGTTAGGCGAGGATGCCTTAATCGAAGAGATGTTCTCCGTAATCGCAAGTCCGGGTGCCGGACCGATCATTACCGGGGGAACGGTGACGCTGTCCAGCCCTACGCAAGGCGCAAGCATCTATTATACGCTTGATGGATCGGTTCCTACGACAGCAAGCACGCTGTACAGCGCACCGATTCAGATTGACCGTGACACAACCATCAAAGCGATCGTCGTCTCGGGTGCCGATGTGAGCAAGGTATACGAATTTGCTTACAAGGCTACTCAGCAGCCGCGCATCGCGGATATCCAAGGCGAGGACCATGTTTCGCCGTATAACGGACAGACGGTAACCGATATTGAAGGCGTTGTAACCCAGTACGGTTATACGTTCTCTAACGGCAGCATTAAGGGATTCTATATCCAGGATCCGAAGCCGGATTCCAATCCGAATACCTCGGATGCCATTTTCGTGTATTCCACGGATCCAAACCGTCCTCAAATCGGAGATCTGGTAAGCGTAGCCGGTAAAGTGGCCGAGTATAACGAGGGAAGCTCCAGCAACCTGACTTCCACTCAAATCGAGCTGCAATCGTTCAAGAAGCTCGATCAGGCACAGCAGCTGCCGGACCCTGTTCTATTAGGCAAAGGCGGACGTCCGATTCCGGCTGCCATTATCGATAATGACGGCATGACCACGTTCGATCCGGAGGAGGATGCCATCGACTTCTACGAGTCGCTGGAGGGCATGTTGGTCAGACTTCCGCAGCCAACGATCATTAGTCCCTATTGGACAAGCAGCGGAACCTACAACATTGCGACCCGGGTCGAAAATGATGTCGCCGATGTCATTACGCCGGCGGGCGGGCTGGTTCTGAAAGAGAACGGCAATTTCAACCCGCAGCGTCTTTTGATTGCTTACGGCAATCCGGGTCAGGAAGTGAGCACGGGCGATACGTTTGCCGATGATGTGATCGGCGTGATCGGGTATAACGGCGGGAACTTCAAGGTGATCCCTGCCAAAGACAGCTTGCCTGCAATCCAAAGCAGCTCTTTTAAGCAAGAGGTATCTACAATTGACGTGAATGCGGAACACCTCAGAGTAGCGACGTATAATATTGAAAATTTCTACCCGGGCGTAAGCTCCGCCAAAATCAACAAGCTGGCGGAATCGATCGTTAACAACATCAAGTCTCCGGATATTATCGGTCTCGTGGAAGTACAGGATAACAACGGAGAGCAGAACAACGGAACCACCGCGGCCGATCAAAGCTACCAGACCTTGATTAACGCCATCAAGGCAGCCGGCGGACCAACTTACAGCTTTACCGACATTGAACCAGAGAATAATAACGACGGGGGGGCGCCGGGAGCCAACATTCGGGTCGGTTTCCTCTACAACGCGGATCGCGTCCAGTTATCGGACAGCGTTCAGGGCAAGAAGGGATCCCCGACGGAATCCGTGGCGTATGATGCGGCGAAGGATCAGTTAACCCTGAATCCGGGCCGGATTGATCCGCAGAATGCGGCATTCAACGCATCGCGCAAGCCGCTGGCAGCACAGTTCGAATTCCAAGGGGAAAAAGTGATCGTCATCGCGAATCATTTTAACTCGAAATCCGGAGATCAAGGGCCATTCGGCAATACCCAGCCGCCGGTTCTCTCCAGCGAAACCCAGCGCCATCAGATCGCAGCGGTCGTGAACGGATTCGTGAAAGACGTGGTGTCCGCTAATCCTGATGCGAACGTCGTCGTGCTGGGGGATTTGAATGATTTCCAATTTACCGAGACGGCGAACATTTTAAAGGGCAACGAATTAGACAACCTGATCGAGACGCTTCCGCTCATGGAGCAGTACACGTACACGTATGACGGAAACTCGCAGGTGCTGGATCATATTCTGGTCAGCAAGAACCTGACCCGTTCTACGCAAGTCGATATCGTGCATCTGAACGCCGATTTCCCGGCCTCCAAGGGCCGCGTATCGGATCATGATCCGGTCGTCGCCCAGATCGACCTGAAGGAAGAAGCCGTGGACGGCTTCCCGCTGACGATTTTGCATACCAATGACACGCATGCCAATCTGGACACCGTAAGCTCGCCGGATAATATTGCGCGCCGGGTTACGGCAATCAAGGAAGCCAGAGCGAATGCGGTCAATCCACTGCTCGTGGATGCGGGAGACGTATTCTCAGGCACGCTGTATTTTAATCAATATTTGGGACTTGCCGATCTGGAGTTCATGAATTTGGTTCAATATGATGCCATGACCTTCGGTAACCATGAGTTCGATAAAGGATCCGAGGTGCTGAACGATTTCATCGAGCATGCGGAATTCCCGTTTGTTTCCTCGAACGTGAATTTTTCGGCCGATGCTTTATTGACCCAGAAATTCAAAAATGAAGTGACCCGGGATGCCAAGGATGCAACCATCTATCCGGCCATCATCATGGAGGTAGATGGGGAGCAGGTTGGCCTCATCGGACTGACAACCGAAGACACGGCGAACATCGCTTCGCCTGGAGACGTAACTTTTGAGGATGCGGTGCAAAAGGCAAAAGACACCGTAGCGATGCTGAGGAAGGAAGGTATCAACAAAATCGTCGTACTGTCGCACCTCGGTTATGACGTGGATGTCAACCTTGCGAAGGAAGTCGAGGGCATCGACATCATCGTGGGCGGTCACAGTCATACCAAGCTGGATCAGGCGGTCGTGGACCGTACGGACAGCGAACCGAAGCTGATCGTGCAGACAGGTGAAAAAGGTCAATTCTTAGGCCAGCTTGAGGTCGTATTTGATGACGAGGGTGTTCTGCAAGAGTGGAACAGCAGCCTCATTTCCGTTGACGAGAAAGATAGCAATGAGCAGTATGTAATTCAGCCGGATCCCGAAGCTTTGCAAATTCTGAACACCAAATATAAGCCGGGCGTGGAGGAATTGAAACAAACGGAGGTTGGCACGACAGAAGTGAAGCTGAACGGCGTCCGCGCCGATGTCCGCACGAAGGAAACGAATCTCGGCAATCTGATTGCCGATGGCATGCTGGATGCGGCGCAAGCCGCCGGCACGAATGCGGTCATCGCCCTGCAGAACGGCGGCGGCATCCGCGAATCCATTGAAGCAGGCAAAATCACGATGGGTGACGTCATGACGGTGCTTCCGTTTAACAATGATCTCGTCACGATCACGTTAACGGGCGCCGAGATTAAAGAAGCCATGGAGAACGGGGTCTCCAAAACCCCTGCTCAGGACGGGCGCTTTCCGCATATCGCGGGCATGAGGTTCTATTATGATTCGACCAAGCCGGTTGGATCACGCGTCCTGCGCATCGAGGTGAAAGGCAAGAACGGATACGAGCCGATCGACATGAATAAATCGTATGAGGTAGCGACGAACGCATTTACCGCTAAGGGCGGCGATTTCTATGCTTCGCTCGAGAAGGCTTATCTGGAAGGGCGCGTGAACCTGCTTTATAAGCCTGACTATGAGGTGTTCTCGAACTATGTGAAAAAGGTAGGCACCATCACGGCCAAGACCTCCGCCGTGGAAGGACGGATTACGGACTTGAAGGGAGCGCCGCTTCCGGGTGGTCCGGGAGAGCCTGGGCCGGGCAACCCTGGAAATCCGGGCACGCCTGGAACTCCGACGACGCCTCCCGTGAATCCTTCCAACCCTGGCACGACGCCGCCGGCGGAGCCAGGCAAGATTAAGGTGCCGGTGAAGGTGGAGAACGGCGCGGCGGCAGGCAGCGTGACCGGAGTGGCCATGAAGGAAGCCCTAAAACAGCCTGTTGGCGGAAAAGTTACCGTAGAGGTAACAAGCACGCAGTCCATCTCTTCTTCATCCGTTACCATCGAGAATGAAGCGCTGCGTGCGTGGCTTGATCAGACAAGCGCGCAGGTGCTGGTGGTAGCTACGCCTTACGGAAGCTATGAACTTCCGAAGACGGAGATCAATCTTCAAGCGCTGGCAGCCCAAGCCGGCTCGGACATGAACAGCCTTCAATTGGTCATTCAGCTTGCTGTCGATGCGGATGCCCTTAAATCAGCGGCGTCCAAAGGATATAAAGCGCTGCAAGCCGTGAGCCACACCGTGACGGTGAAGTCCGGCAATGGCAAGACTTTCACGCTGGATTCGTTCCAAACGTATGTGAAACGGTCCCTGAATGTCGACAAATCGCATGCGTTGACGGACATTGCGGTTGTTCGAGTGGATGGAAACGGCGAATACACGCCAGTACCATTCAAGGTGAACGGCCAACGTATCGATATCTATAGCCGCACGAACAGCACGTATCTGGTGTTGCAGAACCCGGTAACGTTCCAGGACATCGCGTCGCATTGGTCGAAGGGTGAGGTTGAATCGCTTGCGGCCAAAATGATCGTAACCGGGCGCACGGAGCAGACCTTTGTTCCGAACGCTCCAGTCACTCGGGCCGAGTTCGCAGCGCTTGTCGTCCGGGCATTGGGACTTTCTGCAGACGCTGCGTCAGGCAGCTTCCAGGACGTGGCTTCATCCGACTGGTACGCGGGAGCGATCCAGGCAGCAGTCGATGCCGATATCATTAACGGCTACACGGACGGCACCTTTAAGCCGAATCGGACGATCACGCGCGAAGAGATGGCCGTGATGGCCTACAACGCGCTGGAGTATGCCGGATATAACCCCGTCGACGCGGCAAAAGCTCATTTTGCCGATGCGTCCGCGATCGGTGCTTGGTCTCAGGTGGCGGTGTATGAATTGGAGGCACTTGATATTCTGAACGGAGATCCGAAGCAGCGCTTCCATCCTAAATCGAATGCCACCCGCGGCGAAAGCGCCGCTGTGCTCCATCGTTTGATGCAGGATTTGACGTACGTAAAATAAACAGGTTCTATAGCGGCTGGATGCATAATGGGTAAGCCTCTCGGTTATAAACGAGAAGGGGGAGTCCACCAGCAAATCTGCTAAAGAACACTCCATTGATCAACAAAATGGGAAATAGAAATGGCGGTGCTAAGGAGGCGATCCTTGCACCGCCATTTTCTTGTTTTTTACTTTCGTTGCACCGCTTCTTTCGTAAACGATTCGTACACGGAGCGTCTCCTAACAGAAAGAGGGGCACACGAGATCTAAGAGCTTTTGGGACACCCTCTTTTTTAATCCAAAAAACTTAAAAACAAAATGTGACCGATCCGCGTCCATAACTGTGTTAAGGGTAAAAGGAGGTCTAAAGGCGATGCAGATCGATTCGCTCCGGCCGGGCGGAGATATTACGGAAACCTATGAATTATATGGCGATATGCTTTTTAAAATAGCGATGGTGTACCTTGGGAATAAACAGGATGTCGAAGAAGCCATTCAGGAGACGTTCATTAAACTGATATATAAAGCGCCCGACTTCAGGGATCAGGAGCATAAGAAAGCTTGGCTCATCCGGGTGATTACGAACCACTGCAAGAACATGCAAGGGAGCCTGTGGCGCAAGCGGGTAACCAAAATGGAGCATATGAACGATTATTTTGTCGAACCGTCGGAACGGACGCTGATGGATAACGTCATGAGTTTGCCGTTCAAGTATAAGTCGGTCATCCATCTGTTTTATTACGAGGATTATTCCGTTAAGGAAATCGCCGGGATTTTGCAGATTAATGAGTCTGCGGTCAAGATGCGTCTTCAGCGCGGCAGGAAGCTGCTGCGCATGGACTTGGAAGGAGAGGACGATTGATGAATCGGAGTGACTACAAATCATTGATAGATCGAATCGAACCTGATAAAGGAATGGAGGAGCGGATTATGAAAGGAATGAAACAAAATCAGCGTCAAACGACAAGAATGAGCCGACTGGGGGTCGCCGGCGTCACCGCGGCCATTATGCTGGGGCTGGTGGTAGTGACTTCGCTGGTATTGAATCTTGAGAACGAGCCAGCGGTCAGCGATATCCCGGTGGTTCAACAAGGGACTGGGTCGAATACCCCGCCGACCGCGAAGGTTGGTCACGATCCGGTAACCATTCCGAAAATCGAGCTTCCGGGCGAGAGCAACGTCAAAGCCGACATGATCGGTTTGGTTGTATACCAGGGCAATATCTACACCCAAACCGGTACGCAAATCACGCCGGAAATTGCCAAGCAGCTGCGGGGCGACAAGCTCGGACGGTCGAAGTCGGGGATTACGGAGTGGAGCTCCTCCGATGATTACACGGAGCTTGCCTCGACGATCGGCGAAATGGACATCTTTACGGTTAAGGGATACGACGCCGATTTTAGAATTATGTCCTACATGGAGCACGACGGGGAAGTCTACGCCGAATTGTATGAGCATCTAAACGGGATTACGGTGGCCAAGGGCGAGGATATTATCGGCAAGCTGAATCTGATGGGGAACATGACTTCGGTCAAATGGCAGGATTTCGACAGCTGGAACATGGGCGAGAACAAATTGCGCGAGCTTTCCGCCGATGCGGAGGTGCAAGCCTTCGTTGAAGCTTTATATGAAGCGAAGCCGATCGCGGCCGAACCTTTGTTTGAGCAAGGGATCTACGAGACCGGGCCTAGCGAGCAGAAATTTCTGTATATCCAGCTGCAGGACGGGACGGAAGTCCAGTTAAGACTGTTCAAAGGCGGCCAATATGTGCGATATGCCAATGCGCCTGTGTTCTTTCAATTGGAAGGTGCAGCATTCACCACGCTGTGGAAGCTGATGGAGGAATAGGTTCCTACCGTTTGTAGCCACGAAAAATAGGTATGTAAAAAGACTAGAGGCTATCCCTAATCGGATGGCCTCTTTTCGTTGCTGTAGGATCGATAATGGTGTTCCCTTTATCTTTTATCGTAGGGCGGTTCCTTGTTATTCGCTTGTTCTCGATGATGGGCGGTTCGCTTTCACGAATGCGCTTGGCGTCATTCCGAAATACCGGGTAAAGGCGCGGGAGAACGTAAACAAATCCGAATAGCCCAGGGATAAAGCGGTCTGCGTGATGCTGGTTCCCTCGGCGGATAACAGGCGGGTCGCTTTCTCCATGATCAACTGCTGCATGTAGCGGGACGGAGAGATGCCGTATCGGCGGGTAAACGCGCGGGTGAAGTGACTGCGATGCACGCCGGCCCAGGCGGCAAGCTCCTCCACGGATAGGTTCTCCGTGCAATGAAGCCCCATATATCCGGGGACGGACTCGAGCCAGTCCGAAGCAGCCGAAGCAGCGGGAAGGTGCTGGTCCCGGTTGGGATCGATGCTGTGGATCAACTGGAATCCCAGCGACATCAGCTGAAGGCTATGGTCCTGCTGGGGCTGCCGGAGCAATCGCTGAATGTCCTTGATGACAGCCAAGGCATCGTCCCTGAAGGCATTTTGACGATAGGGCCGTTCCGGACATAAATCGACATGCTTCAATATGGACGGCATCAACTCGCCCATAAAGGCCGTCCAGGTGATCATGGTGGACGGCTCGTCGCAGTCCTTGACATACGTATAGACCGAGCCGGGGAAAAGGCAGAAAAGATCGCCTTCCGAGAGGGAGATGCTGCTGCCGTCCCATCCGAACCGCACCTTGCCGCTGGCAACGAAATGTATACTATAAAATTCGACGGACCGGGGACCGACTTTTTCGGTGAAAAAGGGGTGGGATCCGGATTTGAATATCCATAATCCCAGTTGTGTCTCAAAGTGAGCCGGGTTGTTAAAGTATTCTTCTCGGGATGGCCGCTGATTCACTGTTAAACTCATGTGTCCTCCTTCCACCTATAGCGATCATTTCTTTTGTTATTGCTATGATGCAACATATTGTATAACGATTGCAAGGCTGGAGCATTCCGTATTCGTCCGCCAAAAGGTACGATGATGAGGAACAAGTCGAGCATAGTAGAGGTGAATGGAGATATGAAACAACCGAATTTTATCGTGATTTATTGCGATGACTTAGGGTATGGAGATCTTGGATGCTACGGTTCGGACACCGTGAAAACCCCGCATCTGGACGGGTTGGCTGACGAAGGCATTCGTTTTACGAATTGGTATTCGAATTCCCCGGTCTGCTCTCCGTCACGAGCTTCATTATTGACGGGCAAGTACCCGGCCCGAGCGGGAGTCGGCGAGATTCTGGGGGCGAAGCGCGGCTCGCATGGACTGCCTGCGGACGAGGTGACGTTGGCCAAGGCGCTCAAGCCTGCCGGGTACAGGACGGCGCTGTATGGAAAATGGCATTTGGGCTTGTCCGAGGAAACCAGCCCGAATGCGCATGGATTTGATGAGTTTTTCGGATTCAAGGCAGGCTGCGTCGATTTTTACTCGCACATTTTTTACTGGGGCCAAGCCCATGGCGTCAACCCCCTGCATGATCTATGGGAAAACGAAACGGAGGTTTGGGAGAACGGCCGGTACATGACCGAGCTGATCACGGAACGATCGGTTGATTTCATTCAGCGGTCGCGGGAGCAGGAGCAGGAGGCTCCGTTCTTCTTGTTTGCATCGTACAACGCGCCGCATTATCCGATGCATGCGCCGCAGGAATACATGGACCGGTTTGCGCATTTGCCTTGGGATCGGCAGGTCATGGCCGCCATGATTGCCGCGGTGGACGATGGCGTCGGGGAGATCGTAAAGGCGCTGAAGGAAGCCGGCTGTTACGAGGATACGGTCATTTTCTTCTCCAGCGATAACGGACCGTCCTCCGAGAGCCGGAACTGGCTGGATGGGACGGAGGACGTGTATTACGGGGGAAGCGCGGGGATTTTCCGGGGGCATAAAGCAAGCCTGTTCGAAGGCGGAATCCGCGAACCTGCCATATTGAGCTGGCCGAACGGATGGGAAGGCGGACAAGTGCGAGATGAAGTGGCGGCTATGATGGACATCGCACCGACCTTTTTGGATCTGGCCGGCGTCGATCCGGCGGCAGGACCGCTTAAAGGCATACCGCTGGATGGAAGCAGCCTGAAGGAAATGCTGCAAATGCGCGAGCCGTCGCCGCATAAGCAATTGTTCTGGGAGTATCAAGGCCAACTGGCTGTCCGGGAAGGGGATTGGAAGCTGGTGCTGAACGGAAAACTCGATTTTGACCGCGTGGTTCCGGATCAGATTCACTTGTCCGATCTGTCCAGGGATCCCGGGGAGCGCTCCAACCTGGCGGACCGTTACCCGGAGATCGTGGAACGGCTTAGCCGGGATGTGCGAGACTGGTATGAGGAAGTGCAGCGGCACGGATCCTGAGCGTGAATAGAGCATATCGCCTAAGCCTCAGCGATAAATGCAAAAAAAGCCCCGGCAACCGGGGCTTTTTATTAGGTGTTGATGACAGGGCATCAGCAGAATCCGACAGCCGGAACCCTTAAAAAGGATTCAGGACATGGTAGAACACGTTCGGCGAAGCCATGCGGTAATAATGGCTGCACCAGCCGACGCCCTTGTGGTTGTCGCGGTTGGTTGTGCTGAACACCAGCCGTTCCTGCTCAAGCTCCTCGATACGTGCCGTCCGTCCCTCCACGTAGTCCAGAATGCGGAACGATGCGGTGTCCAGGCGGGTGATGACGCCGCCATAGCGGATGTCGATGACCTCCCAGCCGAAGGGTTTGAACATCCGATGCCACTGCGTACGGTGGGCAATGCGCAGCTCTTGCACGGCTTTGGAGATGGCAGGGAGCACGTTCTTGGCCATATGCCTTAAGGTATCGACGTCCTTGGCATCATAGGCTTGCTTCAGCAGAATGCCGATTTCGCTCTTGCGTTTGAGGACGGCGCTCAGCTTCTCCGGCATCTCGAACAGATAGTCCAGTTCGGCTGTGCTATCGCGCTTCGCGCGCAGGTTTTGCTCCAGCTCGGCATAGTGGTTCGAGAGGTCCAGGCCTTCGATCTGTTTGTCGAACATCCCGAGGAGCACATCCTGGTACAGCAAAAATTTCGACGGGTTGCTCTGCTTGGCGTTGTTCGGCTCCTGGCCGGGAATCTCGTCCAGATCCTTCAGCAGGAGGAACGCCTCCATGTCGATGCCCGTACAGAATTTCACCCGTTCCGCCAACTGAGCCAGGGAAGGCTCCTGTTCCGAGTAGGCATGCTCGGCATAAAGCTGCAGACCGAGCAGCGCCGCGAACGGATTTCCTTCGTTGCCGTCGTCGCCCCACATCGTGGCGTATACCTCGCGGATTCCTTCCTGCTTGCACACTTGAAGCGCAACATTCGATGCGTTCAGGGACAACCCGTAGTTGACGCCGAATGTGTTAAAGATCCAGACGGCTCCGGCAAACACGAGGTTGCAGCCCAGCGGGCGGTGATTGGCGATCAGCTTCTCATAGTCTGCCGGCTCCATGTGGGTGTAATCCCAGTACACCATGTCCACATCCTTCGGGATGCGGCGGGCCATATCCTCCGGGATCGAGGTGTCCTTGTCGTAATACGCCGCATCGCCGCCTCCGCCGGCAGCGAGCTTCAGGAACATGTCGCTCCACATCATCGGCTTCAGGCCGCGCTTGCGGACGGCAGCCAGGACTTTGTCCAGATGGGCGATCATAATGTCGAAACGGCTCACATAACCGTTGTGATCCAAATATTTACCACGTCCGAGCTCCTCCGCTTCGTCCATCCCGATATGAATCTTGTTGCTGCGGAACGGAGCGCTGGCAGCCTCGATCATCCGTTCAATCAGGGAATCGGTCTGCTCGCTGCCAACGAGCAAGGCACCCTTCGTATCGCGGTAATGCTTGATGGGCTCCCACTTCAGAAACTCCTCCAGGTGCGCCAAGGTTTGGATGCTTGGAAAAGCCTCGATCCCGAATTGATCGGCATAATCGTCCATCTCTTTCAGCTCCGCCTGCGTGTAGCGACCGCGCATATAACCGAAATACGGCTCGCCTTCGATCTGGTAGGTGTCCTCCATGTACAGCATCACGCTGTTCATGCCCATCAGGGCCATTTTATTCAGCATGAGCTTAAAGCTGTCCACGGTCAGCACGGCGTTGCGGGACAGGTCGAACATCGGGCCGATTTGGTCAAATTGCTGGCGTTCGTGAAGGTGGAACGAATCGCTTTGGCGGCTATGTTGAACCAGCAAGCCGAGTCCCCGAAAAAATTGATGTTTTCGTCCGTAACGAATATAGGCGCGATCTCGGTCCCTGCCGACCTCCAGATCGCCATCGGACAAGGCTACCTCAACGGGGATGCCGTTTTCCAAAAGTTCGACGCCAAGCTCATCCAGCAGCAGCTCAATGCCTGGCATGACATCCGTAACAGCGCCCTCGAAATGAAATTTCATATGAAATCCCCCTGCATCCATGATTTTGCGAACATTAAACATTATATCATTATAATGTTTAATGTTAGGGGAATCGCCGCTGGAAATCAATCCTTTGTTTGCAAAGTTAGAGGAGTTATCACGGACCTATATCAAACGTACAGCGGTTCGTTGACGAGCTATTCATTTACGAAATAGATAAAATAAGAACAAAAAACAGGATTGACACTGCCGATAACCCGGTGTATTTTATATACAAATCGTTTTTGCAAAAACGTTTTGCATCACGAGAACATCAATCGTTGCGTCATTCGGCGATTCTTTCTTCAACGCGATAACGCCGTAATCGGCTAATACCTGATAGCGTTTACATAAGTGGTTGGAACTCTGCGGTTTTACAGTTCTGCATTTATAGTCTAACCAAATGCTTTCCTATAATTTTGGATAAGGATGATCATGATGGCAGCAACCATAAAAGACGTCGCCCGTGAGGCCGGCGTAGCGGTTTGTACCGTGTCGTTTGCGGTCAATGGCTCCGCGCATGTAGCGGAAGCGACCAAGAAGCGGATATTCGATGCAATCGAGAAGCTGAATTACCGGCCGAACCAATCCGCGCGCGGATTGGTTACGAAGAAGACGAACAACATCGGCCTGGTGGTCGAGGATACGGTGGACGGTTTGGAGAATACCATTCTCCTCGACGTCGTCAAGGGACTTGGGGAGGCGACGGGAGACAACAATTACGATTTGCTGCTGTCCTTTCAGAAGCCGAGTACGAATAAATTGGCGGATCACCTGCTGGACGTCTACCGCAAGCAATCGGCGGATGGGCTGATCCTGATGGGGGCGGCCATTAACCAGCCGTATGGGGAGCTGATCAAGAACCGGTTTCCTTTTGTCCTGCTCGGGAGGCCGACCATGCCCGGGGTGTGTCACAGCGTCAATGCGGATAACGAGCAAGGCGCCTATGAAGCCGTTAAATATCTGATCGGCAAGGGTCATCGCCGGATTGCGCTCATCACCCCATGCTCGCTGGAAGTGGATGCCTCGCTGGACCGGTATAACGGCTACCGCCAGGCCATGGAGGAATTAGGCGACGGGTTCGATGAGCGGCTGGTGGAGATCGGTTCCTTCGAAGAAGACAGCGGGTATACGGAAACGGAGAAGCTGCTGAACAGAGTCGAGCGTCCTACCGCCATCATCGCCGGACGCGACGTGATCGCTTCCCGCGTCGTCGAGAAGGCTCAGGAGCTGGGTTACAAGGTGCCGGAGGACCTGGCGGTGATCGGATTCGATAACACGGCCGTGTCCCAGTTGGCCCGGCCATCCATTACATCGATCGAGCTGCCGATGCGGCAGATGGGCCTGGAAGCAGCGAAGCTGTTAATGCAGCTGATTGACGGCGAAATTCGTTTTGACGATATTCAGACGATCGTTTTGCCGTGTACCGTCATTGAAAGAGAATCGACCTGAAAACGGATATTTTCGTTGGACGATTCTTTTTTTGAAGGGTGCAAAAACGTTTTTGCACCCTGTTAACCTTGAAGGGAGTGATGCGGGTCCAATTTAGACATCTAAGACTTCACATAAATGTAAGCGAATTCATTAAACGCTTAGGGGAGTGAACGTCATGATCCATTTTAGAAAAATCGTAAGCCTCATTTTGATTTCCTCACTAATGATCATCATCGCAGCGGGCTGTACCAGCAGCGGACCCAATACCGCCAGCCCGTCACCATCCGAACAGCCTACCCCAACGGATAACAAAACACCAGCCGAACCAGCCGGAGAAGATACGGAAAAACCTAAAAGCGGCACGCTCCAAATATCCTTGCGCGGTGCCTCAGCCGAGGTTTGGGGCAAGGTAGCCGACGCTTACATGGCTAAGCATCCGGACGTGAAGGTCGTCGTGGATATCAAGCCGGCCGAGGGTTACCGCGAATGGCTGCAGGCTCAGTTTGCCGCCGGAGAGCCGGAGGCCGATTTTGTGAACACGAATGAAAACAGCGACCTGAACGAAGACCAGAAATTCGTGGACTTCAAGCCTTGGCTGGAGACGGAGAACCCCTACACCGGAAAGCTCTGGAAGGAAAGCTTCAACCTGGACGGCATGGGCGTTAATCTGGATGACCCTAACCTACAAACTTTGCAAGCGCTTAACTTTGAATCGGTTCAAATCCTCTGGATGTACAACAAAGAGATGTTCGAGAAAGCGGGGATTACCGATACCCCTAAAACGTTCGATGAACTCATCGCGACCTACGACAAACTAAAGGCGGCGGGTTATATCCCGTTCACGATCGGCGGCAACGCGCTCTCCCTGTGGAGCGGTCAGGCGGGCTGGCTCATGCGCATTTATCCGGACCAGTACTTCCGCGATTACGTGGAGCTGATCAAATCAAAGCCGGAAGATTATACGTACATGCCAAACATCGACGATAACTGGAAGTTCGACCTGAGCGACCCGTACAACGATTCCCGTTCCAAAGTATCGACGAACGAGCTGCGAATGTACCAGGCGATCAAAAACAAAGTCGGCCCGTATAAAGTCGAGGGCAATCCGGCGTGGCGCGAAGTCATGACAAATCTGAAAACCTTGTTCGGTTATGCCCCGGACGGTTTCATGGGCATGTCCGAGGAGCAGGCCTACAAGCTCTTCCTGACAGGCAAGGCCGCAACCATGGTCGCGCTTCCGTCCTCCTATTGGCAGCTTCCCAAGGATTTTGCCGATGCGGAAAAAACGGGAGAGAGCGGCGGCGTGAAATCCTTCGACTTCGGATTCTTCAACATGCCTTCCATGGAAGGGGAGCTGGTCCAGGCTCCGGCGAGAACGATTCACATCTACACCGGCTTCTACGGCTTCGTGAAGAAGAATGCGGAGCAAACGGCCCTGAACGTGGATTTCATGATGTATTTGACCAGCCCGGAAGGATATAAAGTGTACCTGGAAGCTATCCAGAATTCCAAAGACGCCTCCTTGAACGGCGCGCCGCTGCTTAACGACATCGAGCTGCCGGAAGAAATGAAGAAGACGTTCGAATCGTTTGACGCGATCGGGAATACGGAAGGGCTGAACAGCCCGGGCAACGTGTTGGCCCGCGGTCTCCATGACTATCAGCCGTCCGTGCAGAGCTATATCGGCCTGATCTCCAAATACTTCAACGATGAAATCGATGTGGATCAGCTGCTGAAGCAGTACCAGGCGGATATTGACGCCAAATTCGAAGCCATGCTCAAGGAACGCAAAAAAGAACTCTCCGATATCGAGAATCCGGAGCGTCAGCCGCCTGTCAGACAGTAGCATTAGAAGGCTGTAAACGGCTGTAAGGCGCAGGACTTCGCCTTCATCGGTGAAGTCCTGCGGGTTCACTTGGCATGGAAGGGAGTGTGAACACGAAGGTGATGAGAACCATATATTCCTGCCTGCTGGCTTCGCTGCTGCTATTTCTATTTGCCCAGCCGATCCATGCCTCTGAGCCGATCTGGACGATGGAGCAGGGCCTTACGATCAAAGCCTTGTCCATATCGGAAGACGGCGAGCTGGTGGCGGTCGGTACGCAGAACGCGAGTGCCATTCTTCTTCAGCGCGACGGCACCCAGCGATTCGAATTCATGGCAAACAACGTCGTGACCGGTGTCGCCCTCCTGAATGACGGCCGCATGCTCGTCACTTCCGATGACCGGCATCTTTATATGCTGAGTGCTGACGGCAAGGAGCTGTGGAAGCGGGATTTTAAGAAAATGATCAAGAATCTGTCGGCAACGCCCGACGGCAAGCTGGCTATCGTGACGCTGCATAACGAAAGTTTGGTGCATGTCCTGGACGAACAAGGACAGACGCTGCGTGAAATTTCGATCGGCATCGCGGTGAAGAGCGCCGCGGTATCCCCGAACGGGCAATGGCTGGCAGCCGGAGCCGCGAACCAGTATGCCTATTTGTTCAATCCTGCCGGCGAGCTGCAATTCCAGACGCCGCTGGAGGGCGACATTCTTCATGCTTCCGTTGCGGATAACGGAACGATGGTGGTCGGAACGTCCAGCAATAAAGCGGTCCTCTATTCGGCGGAGGGCAGCAGGCTTGGCGAATTGTTGACCAAGGATAAAGTGACCTCCGTTCATGTCACCCATGACGGGGAGTTTATCGGGGTAGCGGATTACTCGGGCAATTATTACGTGGCCAATCAAGACGGCGATTTGTTGTGGAGCACGAAGGAGGCCGGAGCCGGCCAGCAAATCCGGTTCAGCAAAGACGGCACGCGGCTCTTCGCAGGCTCGGACAAAGGAGCCGTCTTCCAATATGAAGTCGGGGCCGTGCTGGAGCAAGGCAAACAGGCGGCGATGGTCAAAACCGTGGTACAGGTAGCGGCCGTGATCGTATTCGTTCTGTTGACGGCCCTGTTATTTTTCTGGTTATGGCGCAAAAAACCTTACATTCTTCACCGGTTGTGGAAGAGCAAACTGGCGTATGCCATGCTGCTCCCCAGCTTTACGCTCATTATTATATTCCTGTATATCCCGGCGTTCTCCGGCTTGATTCATTCTTTGTACGACTGGAATCCCGGGGCCAGAAGCGAGTTTATCGGGCTGGACAATTTCAGGCGAATGGCGAACGATCCGTACGTCACCAAAGGCGTGGGCAATCTGCTCATCCTCATCGTCACCGGATTGTTCAAGGCTCTCATTCCGCCGCTGATCGTGGCGGAGCTGATCTATCATCTGAGAAGCAAAAGGTCCCAGTATGTATTTCGCACGTTTTTCGTCATTTCCATGGTCATCCCATCCGTTGGCATGCTGTTGGTCTGGCAGGACATGTACGATCCGAACATCGGCCTTGTGAACCAGCTGCTGCGCATGATCGGACTCGGCTCTCTAAGCCATCCTTGGCTGGGGGACCCGAATACGGCGCTGTGGGCCATCATTATGATGGGCTTTCCGTTTGTCGGCATCCTGCAGCTGCTGGTGATGTACTCGGGGCTGATTGCCATTCCGGAAGAAGTGATCGAAGCGGCGAGAATCGACGGCGCCAAATCCTTCCGCATTATCCGGGCGATTCACCTGCCGCTGCTGGCAGGGCAATTCAAGCTGCTGATCGTGCTCGCGCTGATCGGCATCATTCAGGACTTCGGCTCCATCCTGATCGTGACCGGCGGGGGGCCTGCCGATTCGACCTACGTGCCGGCGCTGCAGATGTATTTTGCCGCAACGAAATTCAATGACCTGGGCTATGCGTCGGCGCTTGGCGTCAGCATGTTTGCCATCATCATGGTGATTACGGTCATCAATATGAAATTCATCAAAACCAATACGGATTAGGAGGGAAACGGCATGAATGCTAAGGCTAGACTCGTTCAGCAGTCGGCGCTTTATGTGCTGCTTATCGTTTTTGTTGCGTTGACCCTCGCCCCCATCGCTTTCACCTTGATTTCATCCTTCAAAAATAACGCGCAGATTCTGGGAGGCATCTGGACGCTGCCCATCCCGGCGCAGACCGCGAATTATGCGGAAGCCTTCGCGGCGATCTGGCGGTATACCTTGAATACGGTGTTCTATGCGGCGGTGGGCGGCACGCTGGTCGTGGCCCTGTCCGCCGTTGCGGGCTATACCTTTGCCAAGAAGGACTTTCTCGGCAAGGAGGTGCTGTTCATGCTGATGCTGGCCATCATGATGATACCGGGCGTCATGACGCTGATCCCTTCTTATGTGCTGTATGCGAATCTGGGGCTGGTGAATACGCCGTGGGTCATCATTATCAGCGCGGCCGCGGGCGGACAGATTTTCGGCACCTTTCTGTGCAGGAGCTTCATGGCGGGCATTTCCAACGAGCTGTTTGATGCCGCCAAAATCGACGGTGCGGGAGAGTTCGTGGTGTTCACGAGAATGGTGCTGCCTCTGTCCGTTCCCGTCCTCATGACCTTGATGATCATGCAGTCCGTCGGGATCTATAACGATTACATCTGGCCGCTTTTGACCATTAAATCGAACAGCATCCAGATGATTGGCGTCGGGCTTACGCAATTCACGAACCAGTTCGGCATCTCCAACATGGGCGTGGAATTCGCGGCGTACATCATTTCGGCGATTCCGCTGGTGCTGCTGTTCAGCTTCGGGATGAAGTATTACATTCAAGGCGTTACGCAAGGGGCTTTAAAAATATAAAACGACGGACCAAATGGAGAGAGATGGATGAATATACACAGGCAAGCGGAGAAGATACCCAGCTGGATCTGGCACAGGGAACGTGAGGGCCGGCGGCATGTCGTACTGGAAAAAACCTTTGTCCTGCATGCCGCGGTTGAGCAGCTTGAGATGAGAATCGCCTGTACGGGAGAAGCCGAGATCAGGCTGAACGATGACGTGATCGGCCATTTCCCGGAGCATGCCAGGCATACGTCCGCATTTTATCCGGTAGAGGGGCTCCCCGGCAGTTTGGAGCCTGGAGCCTATACGCTCCGAATCGAGCTCCGAAATACGGAGCCGATGCCGATGCATCCCATCAATATGCATCTGCATGACCGCTCGGTGGGATGCATCGCCTACTTGAGCGGAAGCGAAGGCTTATGGCTGGCAACGGATGATACCTGGGAGGCCGGGGACGGTCCGGCAGAGGTGGTATGCGTTTGGGGCGAGGAGCCCTTCGGAGACCTGGATCATGCGCCTCCTTGGTTTATTGCCGGAGGATACGGCGATATCGTGGTCGAGCCTGTTCAAGGCATAAGAGTCATGTCCGCAGCCGGAGTGGAAGCGGTCAGCGGCATAGATGGTGTAATTCAGCTGAATGGAACGGCCGGAGGGCGAATCATCCTAGGCAAAGTGGAGTCCCGGAATGAACGGCATATTTTTTATCATCTTCTGAAGCAGGGCGAATGGAAGGAACGCAGGACTCAGCAGAAAGGGCTGGATTTGAGCCGGATGCCGAAGCTGCTGCTGGAATTGCCCCATGAGCTCAATGTTCGGATGCAGGTGACCAACCACGGCGATTCCGAGATCGGTTTGCTGTGGAATGGCGCTGAATCCTTGCAAGAGCTGCGGCATTATGACGGATGCATGACCGAGTGGTTGGCGATTCCGCCGGGGAGCCTGTCGGCAACGAATCCCCAGGGCATGCGGTACGTGCAAATTTACGTAAGCGGGGACGATGGAGGAACATTCCATCTCGAGCTCCGATTGGAGGCTGCCGGTGCAGCGCTGAACCAGGCGGGGCAGCTGCAGACGGACAACAACCTTCTACAGCGCATCTATGACGTGTCGGTGCATACCAGCCGGGTCTGCCATCAAATCGGATTGTGGGACGGCATCAAGCGGGATCGCCTGAATTGGGCTTACGATATTTACCTGGCCGCCAAAACCGAATACTCGCTCTGGGACGATTATTCGGTTTTGAAGCGGTCGCTCCGGGAGCTGGGCCGGACCCCTTACGGCTATTGGATGAACAATCTCCCCTCCTATACGCTGTGGTGGCTCAGCAGCATATGGGATTACTACTTCGAGACGGGAGACCGCGAATTCGTATGGGAAATCCGTGAGGATCTGCAGCGGCATATCGCTTGGGTGAAGGCGAATGCGGATCCGTGCAGCGGGATTTTCATGCCGGATGCCAGAGAGGCACATTCCTTTATCGAATGGTCGCCCATGGGGGCGTCTGAATCGTGGGCGTGCCTGAACGCGATTTACGGCATGGCGAAGAGCCAAATGAAACAGCTGGCGGATTACATGCCGGAGCTTGGGCTCCATTGGGATGAACCGCAAGCGGAGCTTAAGGAGGAGCAGTTCATCGGGCCGTCATACGCGCTGCTCACCTCGGTCATCGGCATTAAGAGCGGGTACGTGGGAGAAGACAGCGCACGCAGATTTCTCCTCGACTATCGGCTGAGGGACCCGCTCACGCCATTGTCCGCCTACTGGCTGGCGGAATGCTACTCGGAGTACGGCATGCACGAACGGGCGTGGGCGGTTATCGCTACGGTCTGGGGAACGATGCTGGATGCGGGAGCAACCACGTTCTGGGAGGGGATCAGGCTGACGCCGAGCAGCGATATTCACCATGCCCTGACCACGTATACCGCGTACGATTCCTATCGGATGAGTCTGTGCCACAGCTGGTCGAGCACGCCGGTGGTCTGGATTGCCAGGTATGTCCTGGGGATTCGCGCGCTTGAGCCCGGATATGCCCGCATCGCTTTCGAGCCTCATGCGATCGGAGGGCTCACGGCCGCACGGGGCGTGATTCCAAGTCCCAGGGGCTTGATTAAGGTGGAATGGAAGCTGGAGCATGGCCGCATGATCAAATCAGCTCGCATCGGGGAAGCCGAGCTGGCAGGGAGGGCATGATGAAAGAGCACTGGCAAGCGAGCTGGATCTGGGGAGATTTCCCCCCGAATACGGCCAACGTGTATCTGGAAGCGAGAAGGAGTTTTGACTTGCAGGAAGCGCCGATGGCGGGCCGATTGTACGTGTCAGCCAACCAGGAGTACTTGCTCTATGTCAATGGTACCGTGGTCGGGAGGGGGCCTTCACCTGCCGACCAGCAGTGGAAATATTACGACGAGATCGATGTGACCCCGCTGCTGGCGAAAGGTAGGAATGTGCTGGCCATCGTCGCCTACAATTTCGGTTCGACCGATATCGTGACAGGCCAGATGCAAGGGCCGGGGGGATTGATTGCCGAGCTTGAGATCGAGCAGGGGAACGGAGTGTTCTGCGTGGCCGCCACGGATGCGGATTGGAAGGTCCGGCGATCGCCAAGATGGATGGCCCGGGTGTCGCGCCAGCATCAGTGGAACGGATTCCGCGAAATTTATCTCGCGGAGCAGGAGGACGGATGGGAGGAATCCGCTTACGACGATTCCTCCTGGAGCGGGGCGGTGGTTATCGCCAAAGCATTGGATCCGGATTCGCCATGGCCGCGACTGCTTCCGCGGGAGATTCCTCCGCTGCACAGGGAATGGGTCAGTCCGGCCGCGATCGTGCGGACCGAGACCAATTTCGGCGTCAGCCTGGGGGAGTCCGGCATGCTGCGGAATCGCTTAGGCAGCACGGAAGCGTTCGGTACGCCGGAGCATGCCCCTTCGAGTCAAGAAGTTATTGGCTTGCCAGAGGACTCAGCGGGAAAAGAAAGAGATCCAGGCGGGTTAGCGGCAGGTACAACGGACTGGACGCTTGATGCCAGTATGCCCGGCTCGCTGCCGGGTGTTGTGTATGACTTTGCTAGCGAAATCGTGGGGTATCCCGAGCTGGAGCTGGACGCACCCGAGGGCGGCGTGATCCAGCTGTCGTACGGAGAATCGCTGGAGCTGCAGTTGTATGACACTTTCATCCTGCGCAAGGGGCGAAATCGGTTGAAGCCCTTTGGCCGCCGGGCTTTCCGTTTCCTTCAGGTTACGGCACAGGCGACGCCGGCCGCGCTGACGATATCGCGCTTCGGCGTCGAATCCGTCCACTATCCGTTTGACGAATCCGGCTTTTTTCGCTGCAGCGATGAGCGTCTGAACCGGATTTGGGAGGTCGGGGCGTATACGACGCTGGTGAACAGCCAGGACCATCTGGAGGATTGTCCGCTGCGCGAGGAGGCGCTCTGGGTAGCCGATGCCGTGGTCATGGGCAAAGTCATCTACCATGCGTTCGGAGACGATCGGCTGCTGCGCAAATGTCTCTTGCAAGGGGCGCGGATTCAGAACGACGACGGCTCCATACCCGGTACCGGCCCGGAACGAAACTCGTTTCTGCTGCCCGATTTCTGCGCGCATTGGTTGTTCGGCGTGCATTCCCACTGGCTGTATACGAAGGACCGCGGTTTCCTGGAAGAAATCTGGCCGGCCATTACGCGGTTGATGGCGTGGTTCGCGCTGCAGGAGGATCGGGATGGCCTGTTTGCCGGCGCCGACCGGCCTGGCTGGTGGTGCTTTATCGACTGGGCCGATTACATCGACCGGCGCGATCGGGTGACGGCCGTCTCCTGCTTCTATTACAAGGCGCTCGGGTTGGCGGCGGAGCTGGCGCAAGAGGTTGGACACGGTGAACTGGCAGGGCAGTGGAACGACCAGGCGGTCCGGCTTCGCGCTGCCATAAGGGAGCAGATGCGGCCCCCTGGCGAGATCGTGTTTGCGGATTGCATCGGATCGGACGGATTATCGAAGCAGATCACGGCTCAGACCAACTTTGCGGCGATATGGTCCGGCCTGATGGACCCGGCGGAAGAGGACCGCTTCCTGGACGAATGGTACGACGGCGGAAAGCTGCCGCCGTTAAGAGGCGCTTTTTTCTATCATGTGGTTCTGGAGACGCTGATGAGCAAAGGACGCGTAGACCGCGCCCTGGAAATCATAAGAAGCTATTGGGGCGGCATGCTGGACCGGGGAGCGACGACCTGGTGGGAGACGTATGATCCGTCAACGCCGGCCTGTACCGTGCCGAGCGCTTATCAAGGCAATACGCCAACTTATTTAGTTGATCATATTCCCGTGAGCTTTAGTCACGGCTGGGGCGCATCGCCGAGTTATATTTTGACGCAATCCGTGTTGGGCCTTGATTTAAGCAGACTCGGCGATCAGGAGGTATATCTTGCTCCGCATGCCGGTGATCTCGATTGGGCGGAAGGCGCTGTGCCGACGCGCTTTGGCATGATGGAAGCAAGCTGGAAGAGAGGGAAGGGAGGGAAGCTGAAATACGAGCTCACGATTCCGGAGGGAATTACCGTGAAAGCGATCGACGGGACGGAGCTTGTGCTTAGAATCAGAGATTAAGGCGATCGGCTTGGAGACGAGCGAATAGGGGTTTGGAAAGGGGGTGAATGGCGTCGAACTGCGGTAATCATATCAACAGAATCCATTTTGAGGAGGAACAAGCGTAATGAAGTTGAAGGGGTTTAAAAGGCTGCTGCTGTATTCCGTCCTGCTGGCGCTCACCCTGCAAGCGTATCCCGCCGGGATCGCGTTTGCGGGCACGTATGATCCGGATTTAAAGGCATCACCCCATGTGCTGAACGTGACGGGTTACACGCCTTCGATTGTCATTGACGATTTTAACGAGCCCGATGCGGTAAACCAGCCGGGAAAATGGACCAGCGGAGCGGGGGCGGAAAAAGTCACCTACGCCGACCGTTATGCCAACGGCCCGAATTCTCCATATGAGGGAAGCCATGTGCTCGAGGTATGGTCGGATGAAGTCAAGGCTTATGAATGGAGAACGGTATCCAGGGATTTCGATCAGCCGCTCGACTTGTCGGGCGTGAACTATCTGACGTTTGCGGCCAACTGCTACGGGTGGCAGACGGAGGACTATCTGATCAAGGTTACCCTGTTCAGCGGCGAAGATTCCTATGAGAGCATTGCCCAAATCAATCCGAACAGCTGGAGTAAAGTGGCGGTGCCCGTCAAGGATTGGGCCCAGCGGGACCACGTCACCAAGATCGAATTCGCGTTCATGCTCAACTTCGATCACGGCGGACTGAAGCCGGGCGATCCGGGATACGAATTCTGGGGCGGCAATTACCAGATCGATTATCTCAGCGGATCGAACGCCATCGGCATGGATTTTAACGTGGACGGGGAAACGGAAGGGTTTACCGCCCAAGGCGCCGAGGTGGACGCAGCCGGCGGAGAGCTCCGATTGACACCGGCGGGTGCCGCTCCCGTATTGCAATCTCCGGTGATCATCCAGGATATCGATCATTACAATACATTAAGCGTCAAATGGAGGAACGAGTCGCCATTCAACAAAGTGAAGGTCGAATGGATTACGGAGGAAAGCCCCGATTGGGATGAAGCGAAGTCGGAGGTGTTCGACATCGAAGCGAATAACAGCCAATCCGTTGAACAGGAATTTAATCTGTCGCTGCATCCGGAGTGGAGCGGCAGCCTGAAGCAGTTCCGGTTGACGTTCTTGAGCGACGGAGGGGCAAGCACGGGAGAGGTCGGCATCGATCAGATCCGATTCAAACAGCTGGCACCGATCGAGGTTTTCCCCGGGGAGCTTACGAGGCATGAGATCACGGCCTCCCGGGATCGGATCGTGATCGAGGGCGCATTAAAGCCCGGGGAAGCGGAGCTTTATGAAGGCGGAGAGCTCCAATTGTTTGAGCTGCAGCCCTATGAATCCGAAAGGGATCTGGCGAATCGAGAGCCGATTGCCGAACATGGGATTCAAGAACGATTTATGTTTGAGCTGGATCTGGCAGGAGAAGAGGGACGCACCCGCCTGCAATCCAAATTTGCGGTCGCGGCCATGCTTCCGGACGGATCGCTGGAGCTCCTGGACCGCGCCAAATACGTAAGCAATCCCGAGATACTTGCGCCGAATACGTATCCGTTCCCAGTGGCGAAGAACAAGAAGGGGCTGCAGGTGCAGATGGTCGGCGATGCGGAGGACCTCGGCATCAGCCATGCCGCACTGAACGTGGATTACAATAACGCCCTGTACATGAACGGGGCCGTCAATCCGGCCAATACGTTCGAATATTCCTACGAAGGGGAGACCTTCTACTTCAAGAAGGATTGGATCGAGGAGCGGGATAATTCCATCAAGAGTTTGTCCGATAACGGAGTGACGGTATCCCTGATCCTCCTCATGTATAAGGGGGGTATGGACGATACCACGCCTAACCGGTATTTGCTCCATCCGGATGCCACGGAAGGCATCGTCTATGCATTTAACACGACGGATGAGCTAGGGACGAAGTATTATAAAGCCATCACCGCTTTCCTGGCGGAGCGCTACTCGCGCGAGGACGAGAAATACGGCAGAGCCGTCAATTACATCGTTGGCAACGAGGTGGACGCCGGGGAGACCTGGTACAATATGGGCAACGATAAAACGGTCAGGGAATTCGTTCAGGACTATGCCCGGACCGTGAGAATAACGAATACCGTCGTAAAAAGCTTTTACAGCAACGCCAGAGTGTATATTTCGCTGACGCATAACTGGGATCAGCAGCTGCCGTCCACGCAGATCGGCTCGTTCGACGGCCGATCGATCATCGATACGCTTCAGGCGGAGATCGCCGCAGCGGGCGACATTCCGTGGCATATCGCTTATCATCCTTACCCGGAAAACCTGTTCGATCCGAGAGCTTGGGTTGCGCCGCAGTCGCTCGAGCAGTTCGATACGCCGAAAATTACGTTTAAAAACCTGCACGTCCTCGTTGATTACATGAAGCAGCCGAAGTTCATGTACGGCGATGAGGCGCGCCGGATTATCCTGTCGGAGCAGGGCTTCCACAGCGGCGACAATTCGTCGGAAGGCCAGCAGCTGCAGGCGGCAGCCTATGCGTACGCCTATTACATTACGGACTTCCTGGACGGCATCGACTCCTTCATTCTGCACCGGCATGTGGACCATGCCGAAGAGTACGGCTTGAATCTCGGATTGTGGACGCATGATCCGGATACGAGCAGGGGCGCCAGCATCCCTGCGGAGCACAAGCTGGTGTATGATGTCTTTAAGTATATCGACACGGAACGTTCGCTGGAGGTGACGGAATTCGCGAAGCCGATCATCGGCATCGCCGACTGGCAGGATATCGCGCCATCCTTCGATGCCGGCATGCTTGCTCGGCGGGAGATACCGGATACGGGGCAAGCAACTGTCATTCCTCCGGAACAGCTGGAGGGCGCGGAAATGCTGTTTGATTTTGAGAACGGCGATGAGGGCTGGACCCATGCAGAGTATGTATCCGGCGTCGAAACCGATGCTTCCGTCACCTGGACCGGCAGTCAAACGCTCAAAGCTACGGTGATGACCAGAGAGCAGCTGGGCGACAGCAAAGGCATCGCCAAGCGGTTCGACGAGCCGCTGAATGCCGAGGGCAAACCCTACCTGTTCTTTGGCATCAATCCTTCGAACGGGCCTGCGGCCGAATCCTATACCGTTCGGGTAAAGGTGTACAGCGATCAGCATGTGCTGGAAGCAGAGGCGAATGTTCCGCCGAAACAGTGGAGCAATCTGGCGGTTAACTTAGGGGATTGGGCCTTTAAGGACCGGATCACCAAAATTAAAATCGGGCTTGTGCCGGCAAGCCGGGTGCATTGGCAAGGAGGATATTTCCATGTGGACGGCATCGGTTTGGCCGACGGCATGGAGGCGGCAGAGCTTACCGCCGCTTTGACGCCGGAGCAGCCGGATGGCAACGACGGCTGGTACCGAAGCCCGGTAACCGTGAAGCTCGGCGCAGCGAATGGCATGCCGGACGGCTACGGCATTCAGTATCGCGTGAATGACGGAGAATGGCAGACGTACGGTTCCGAAATCATCATGGATACGGACGGGATTCATGGGCTGGACTATCGGACGATGAGTCCAGCCGGGGAACCGGGTTCCATCAAGTCGTTGACCTTGAAGATCGACCAGACCGCGCCCGTGGCGACCGTAACGGCGGATCCGGTTAAGTTGTGGCCGCCTAACCAGAAGCTGGTCCAGGTCACGGCTTCCGTTGACGCCAGCGATTCGGGCTCGGATATCGGTTCCGTCGTGCTGTCCTCCATTACAAGTAATGAGGAGCTGCAAGCGGAGGATATTCAGGGTGCGGAGCTGGGCACGATGGATACCTCGTTCAGCTTGCGCGCGGCAAGATCGGGTGCAGGCTCCGGCAGGATCTACACGATCACTTATACGGTCACGGATCAAGCCGGCAATGAAACCGCGGCCGTGACCGAGGTGAACGTGCCGCATGATCAATCGAATCCATAATGGATGGATTCTAACGCCCGATAGACAGTCTGGAAGGGGAGAAGCAGCGTGCTTACGATACAAAAACCGCTTGTGCATGGTCTGGAGAATCCATTGGGGCTGGATGTGTCTTCTCCCCGTTTTTCCTGGCTGCTGGAGAGCGATCGGCGCGGAGAGGCGTGCGCGGCTTACAGGGTGAGGGTGTGGGTGTCCCTTTCCGCGGAGGGTCTCTCTAACAGGGACGACGAAGATTTGGTGTGGGACAGCGGCAGGCGGAGTGGCCAAAGCCTAAGCCTTCTGTATGATGGTCCGCCGCTGCAGAGCAATACGCGTTACTGGTGGCGGGTTACGGTCTGGGACCATCAGGGTAAGGAAAGCGAAAGCGTACCGGCATATTGGGATACGGGCTTGTTTCCCGGCGATTGGAGTGCCGAATGGATATGGCGGTCCGAGGAGATGAAGCTTAATGATTTTGCCTATTTCCGCAAATCCTTTGATCTCCGGGGAGCCGTTGCGCGGGCCAAAATATTCGTATCCGCCCACCATGTATTCCAATTGTTCGTTAACGGACAACGGGTTGGAGGCTATGGTTCACCCACACCGACGGGGGTGCCTCACCGCAAATATTATTTGGCTTATGATGTGGACTCCCTCTTGTCGACCGGTTCCAACTGCATCGGCGTTGCCGCTCATTATTTGGGCGGAAGCGGCCAGAACTACGTGAACGGCGTCCCGGGAATGCTGCTCCAGCTGCACGTGGAGCATGAGGACGGGACGGAGCAGCTGGTTGTATCGGATCTGACATGGCAGGCCTTAAGGCAGATTCCGCATCGCATCGGGTCTCCTTATCAGCAGAACCGCCGCTTATCGTCCATAGAGGACTATGATGCGGCTCTTCTGGAACCCAACTGGCTGCAGCCCGATGTTGGAGAGGAATGCTGCAGTTCGGTTGTTCTTGCTCATCCATCCGCACAGCAATGGTCACTCCATTGGCAGCAGCTCCCCGAGGCGGAAGAGCTGGAGACCATCATTCCATCCGTGGCAGCGGCGCCGTCGTTCGTAAACGGGGAGGAGGGGCTCATTCAGGTATTCGACGCTGGCAAAATCATATCGGGCTGGCCGCAATTGGCCTTGCCCGGTATGGCAGGCGTCACGGTACGGCTGCGGTATGCCGAAACGCTCGATGGCAGCGGGCGGGTCGTTCATCAAGTGTGCAACGAGACTTCGCATCATTATTACGACCTGTATACGATGCATGGACGCGGGGGGATCGAATATTGGCAGCCGGATTTCAGCTTTAAAGCCTTTCGTTATGTGGAGGTTACCGGCTATCCGCAACCGATTGAGGAAGGCCAGCTGCGAATTTGCTCAGCGGGTACGGCCATGGCACGTACGGGGCATTTTCGGTGTTCGTCTGACTTCTTAAACAAGCTGTACGACGTTTGCCTGCAGACGCAGCGCAATAATGTGCTGGGCCAAGTGGTCGATTGCCCGCATCGGGAACAGGCGCAGTATCTCGCGGATACCGATCTCCAAGCCGAGACGCTGCTCTATAACTTCGATGCCTATCCGGTGCTGGATAAGACGCTGCAGGACTTTGCGGACGGCCAATTGGAAGACGGCTCCTTCCCTTTTGTGTTCCCATCGAACTACGAGCATCCAGACTTTTTCATTCAAATCCCGGAATGGGACCTGCATTATGCGACCTTGCTGTGGAAGCTTTACCAGTTTAGCGGAGATACGGAGCTGCTCTCGCGATATTATGAACCGCTCCGGGTCATGATCGAGGGTTATCTATCGCTGATATCGCCGGCAACAGGCCTGATTCCGGTTGGCCGCGGATGGCATATTAGCGATTGGCCCTACCCAACGGTTGAGCATGAAGGCGAACATCTGACCGTGCAGCAGATCAAGGCATGGCAGGCGTTGCGGATTCTGTCCGAAGCCGCTGCCTTGCTGAACCGGGCAGATGACAGTGCAGCGTATGCTGCCCATGCCCAGAAGCTGCAAGTCAGCGTCCTGAATGGGCTGCACGATGGTTCCGGCAAGCTGCTGCATGACAGCTCGGGATCGACTGCCACCCACCAAGGCGTTAATGCGTTGGCATTATATGCAGGGCTGCTGCCGCAGAAGGACCGGGAGGCTGCATTGAAGGCCGTGGCAGGCAAACCGTGGGAGAGCAAGACGGTATTGTCGCTCCCGCTGCTCCGTCTTTTGTTCGAGGAGGGATTGCAGGATCAGGCCTACCATTTGCTGAGTAAACCGGATTATCCGGGGTGGGGCTACATGATTGCACAAGGAGCCGAGACCATGTGGGAAGGCTGGGATGATATCGAGTCCCATTGCCATGCATGGAACGGTTATCCCGCCCGCTTGCTGCAGGAGTATGTCTGCGGGATTCAGAGTGGAGCTCCCGGATTCGCGACGGCACGAATTCGCCCCTTTTTCGCGCCGGATCTGGACTTTGCCGAGGCTTCCGTTTCCACCCTAAGAGGCAAGATCGCTGTGCGCTGGGAGCGGGTCAGCGAATCCGGCATTCGGATGCAGCTTGAGCTGCCCTGCACGATGAGCGCTACCGCTGCACTGGCATCACCGAGCACCCGCCCCATTACCGGTCTCCTGATCGATGGCGTAGAGATATGGGGAGGAGCAGCTTCTAGCTGCATGCCGGATGGCATCGTCCGCTGCGAACTGGATGATAGCATGATTGAACTTGAGCTGCTGTCCGGACGTTATGAGTTAACGGTTCGCTATTAGGCAGCGTTGTGCTTGCGGCCGACCAGCTTCAGCAATTCCAAGCCCTATTTACAGGCAACGGCCATACCATACACGTAAACCTTAGTAGGGGAATCCGTCATCTGGATGACGGATTCCCTTTATTTGTTAGAGCTAGATGCTGCTGGAGAAAACCCGCTTGAGCCGCAAAATTCATGATGAAAACAGGTCAAAATGTGGTTGACGAGAAGGAGACTCGATACTACAATAAATGATGCAAACGTTTCCATTGTAATTGCTTTCATCTATATTTGTTTCATTCTATATTTCGAACATATTCTCTAACTCTTGTCAGTAATTGTCGTACTTTACTTGATGGAAGCTCAAACCTGTTTATGCAAGCGTTTGCGCAGTGATTGGCATCAACATCGTATCAGCTGTACCTAATCCAAGAACAGAAGGAGGCTATTTGTTTCATGAGAATGACGGTTTCAAGCAAACGAACCTGGTCCATCATCATGATTGTTTCGCTGATTTTCTCCATGCTCGGCATTCCGCCATCAACGGCCGATGCCAATAGCGCGCCAAGCCAGGTTACGCTGGTGGGGACTCTACAATCCGAATTAGGCCATAGCGCGGATTGGGATCCGGCTGCCGCCGCGACAACCATGAACGATATGGGTAACGGAGAATACAGGTTCACCGGCAGCTTGCCCGCGGGATCGTACGAATACAAGATCGCGATCGACGGCAAGTGGGACGAGAATTACGGCTCCGCCCATTATTCCAATCCCAGCGGAGCAAACAAGGATGGCAACATCCTCATAACGCTCGCTCAAGATTCCCAGGTTACCTTTTATTACAATCATGGGACGCACCGGATCGCGGATTCTACATACTACGCTCCGATCGAGGCGGATCAGCTTCCCCGAGTGATCGGCAGCTTCCAATCGGGCATCGGCGAAGCGGCCGACTGGTCGCCTGCGGATGCGAGATTAATCATGCAGGATTCCGATTATGACCATGTATACACGGTGACGGCCGACGTGTACGAAGGGGATCATGAGTACCAAATCGCTTTGGGCAGCGATGCGGCAAGTCCGGTTCACCCCGCTAATCGGGAGTCGCTTCAGCTGCCGCAGGACGTTAAGGTTACGTTCAGCTACGATGCGGCCAATCACGGCGTTGCCGCTCATTTCACGGTACCCGCCGATCCGGGAACGCCGGTGCCGGCTAACCATCTGCGCGTCCATTACAACCGGGCTGACGCGAATTACGGCAGCGTCGGACTGTGGATATTCGATGACGTTGCATCTCCGTCCGCCAATTGGCCGGCAGGCGCAACGCCATTCCCTGGCGGACAGCAGGACGCCTACGGGGCCTTCGTCGACATTCCGCTCAAGGACGGCGCCCAAAAAGTCGGCATCGTCGTTGTCGATCGCATCAGCGGCAATAAAGACGGCGGCGACAAGAAATTCACCCTAGCCTCGCCGGACATGAACGAAGTATGGCTCAAGGAAGGCTCCGATACGGTATACAGCTTTGAGCCTGTTGACCTGCCGGCGGATACCGTGCGTATCCACTATCAACGGCAGGATCAGAACTATGATCCGTACGGTTTATGGTTATGGGGCGACGATGTCGCTGCGCCTTCGAAAGACTGGCCGACGGGGGCTACCATGTTCCCTTCAGGCCAAACCGACCGATATGGCGCTTATGTGGACATTCCAATGAAGCCGGGAGCCCAGAAGATTAACTTCCTCGTGCTCGATCCGGCCAAAGGAGACGCCGGCAAAGACGGGGGCGACAAGGGCTTCTCCCTGGTGGATCGATACCAGCATCTATTCATTCAAGAAGGCGACAACACCGTCTACACATCCCCGTATGGGGAAGTGCCTACCGGGTTGGTCTCGGCTGAAGTATTGGCTCCAGGAAAGCTCCAGCTCGGATTTACCATGACCGATGGTTTGGAAGCGGATACGCTGAAGAATGACCTGCTGATTAAGGATAAGGACGGCCATCCGGTTGCCATTCAAAACGTGAAGATTACCGGAAACACGACCATCGAAGTGTCGGCAACATTTCAGCTGGATCAAATACCGCTAAGCGTAACTTACGCCGGAAAAACCGTATCTGCCTCCACCGGCTGGAGAATGCTGGATGAGATGTACGCTTACGACGGCGATGACCTCGGGGCGACTTATCAGGCTGGAGGAGTCGAGCTTAAGCTGTGGGCACCGACGGCGACCGACGTCACCGCAAATGTGTACAGCAAGGATGATGCCACGCAGTTTATCGGCAATGCCGCTCTCCAAAAGGGTGATAAAGGGGTATGGTCGGTTCAATTGAAACCGGGAGACCTCGGTATCCAAGATTTTAGAGGATATTATTATCAATACGAAGTGACCAACAACGGCGTGACGAAAACCGTGCTGGATCCATATGCCAAATCCATGGCGCAATTCAGAGTGAACACCAAGGGCGAAGTTGGACCGGACGGCGATGCCGTCGGCAAAGCCGCGATCGTCGATTTGAGTCAAACGGATCCCGCCGGCTTGGATTTTGCGGACATTCCGGGCTACGAGCAGCGGGAAGACGCCATCATCTGGGAGATTCACGTCCGGGATTTCACGTCGGATCCGACGATTGAGAATGACCTGCATAACGCGACTTGGGGATCCTACGACGCGTTCAAAGAGAAGCTCGAATACATCAAGTCCCTGGGCGTCACCCATGTTCAGCTGCTGCCCGTGATGGCTTGGTATTACGGTGACGAAGCGGCCATGAAAAACAGGGAGCTGGATTATTCGGCCAAAGACAATGAGTACAACTGGGGGTATGACCCGCACAGCTATTTCTCCCCTGACGGTGCTTACTCCGAGGATCCGACGGATCCCGAGCTTCGCATCAAAGAATTGAAGGCGATGATCAACGCCATTCACGAGGCGGACATGGGCGTCGTATTGGACGTGGTCTACACCCATATGGCCAAGGCCGATTTCTTGAATGATATCGTGCCGAACTATTATGCATTCCAGGATGCCAACGGCAATTTCATCGGCGGCTTCGGCAACAATCTGGCGACCAACCACAAGATGGCCGAGAAGCTGATGGTGGACTCCGTGAAATACTGGTTCGACGAATACAAAATCGACGGCATGCGCTGGGACATGATGGGCGACGCCACCTATGAAGCCGTGCAGAACGCCTATGATGCCGCTGCAGCCATCAACCCGAAAGCGCTGTTTATCGGCGAAGGCTGGGTCACGTTCCGCGGTCATTTGTCGGATCCCTCCCTGGCAGGCAAGGGCGCGGACCAGAATTGGATGGATAAAACGGACGACGTCGGCGTTTTCTCCGATGAGTTCCGCAACGAGCTGAAATCCGGCTTCGGCAATGAAGGCGAGCCTCGATTCATTACGGGCGGCGCGCGCGATATCCAAACCATTTTCAACAATATCAAGGCGCAGCCGAGCAACACGAAGGAAGACGATCCGGGTGACATGGTTCAATACATCGAAGCCCATGACAATCTGCCGCTGTACGACATTATTGCGCAGTCCATCAAAAAGGACCCGTCGATAGCAGCGAATGATCTCGAGATCCATAAGCGCATTCGCCTGGGCAACCTGCTCACCTTGACCTCTCAAGGAACGGCGTTCCTCCATGCAGGACAGGAGTACGGGCGGACCAAGCAATGGCTGGGCCCAGGGGTTCCCGAGCAGAAATACCATGAATTAGAGGATGAGGCAGGAAACCGCTTCGGTTATTTCATCCATGATTCCTACGACTCCTCCGATGCCATCAACATGTTCGATTGGGAGAAAGCGACGGATGAAGCCAAATATCCGGAGAATAACAAGACGCGGGAATATACGACCGGACTGATCGAGTTAAGAAAATCGTCCGACGCTTTCCGCCTTGGCGATCAGTCGATGGTGAATTCAAACGTAACGCTGCTGCAGATTCCCGAAGTAAAGGCGCAGGATCTGGTCATTGCATATAAGAATAAAGCGACGGACGGAACCGGCCATTATTATGTGTTCGTTAATGCGGATAACGTGTCGAGAACGTTGACGCTTAACGAGGATCTGAGCTCCGGCACGGTGGTGGTCGATAACGATGAAGCCGGCACGACCGGCGTCAAAGCGAAGTCCGGCTTCACGTTAACCACCGGCTCGATCACGCTTGAGCCTCTGACGGCCGTTGTGATCAAGACGGACGCCGCGGCGGCCGTACTCCGCGCGATATCGGTAGATCAAGAAAGTTACTCTTTGCAGACCGGTAAGACGCATCAAACCGCGGTATACGCTGAATACGAGGACGGCAGCAAACGAGCCGTAACGAAACAAGCAACCTATGCATCCAGCAACCCGCAGGTGGCTTCGGTAACGGCCGCAGGCGTGGTGAAGGGAGTCGCGGAAGGAACGGCGGTCATAACCGTTTCCTATCGGGGGTTCCAGAAAGAGATTACCGTAACCGTTACAGCCGATGAAGTGGACAATAAACGGTATGTGCAGCTTAACTACATTCGGCCGGATCAGGATTATGCGGATTGGAATTTATGGGTTTGGAATACGGGGGTAACAAACGGTGAGATTAAGTTTGAAAAGATAGAGAATGGCGTGGCTACCGTACAGATTGAGGTGGCACCCGAAACAACAGGCGTTGGTTTCGTTCTGCGCAAAGGAACGAATTGGGATACGGCCAAGCAGGATATCCCGGATGACCGAATCATTCCGCTTCAGCCAGGCGAGGCCTTCACGAAGGTGAATGTGACCAGCATGGTACATGAGCTGGAGATTTTGCCGAGCATTACGGGGCCGACGCTTGAAGGCGGTAACATTACGTTCCATTATCGGGACGATCAATTGTTCAGGGACGGCCGGATGGATAGCATCTCTGACGTGAAAGTGAAGATTAACGGGAAGCTGGAAACGATGGTCTACGTTCCTGACAAGGAATGGTTCAGTTATACGCTTAAGGGCGTTGCTCCCGGAACGTACGAATACACGTTCATCGTCAATCATAACGGAACCACGAAGGAGGTCACCGATCCGAAAAACACGGTGAACGGAAAGTCGCAGGTGGTTTACCGCGATCCGACCGTGACCATCGGGGCGAAGGTAACCCCTGGTTCCATCTCTTATGATGAAAATGCGGTGCTAAAATTGAATGTAACCTCTTCGGAGCCCGTTGCTTACAAGGAGGCGTTCGTCGACCTGACGGAACTGGGAGGACCGGCCCGAGCGAAGGTTGATACCGAGCTGCTGGAGCACAGCATTGCCGTAAAGGATACGGTCACGGCCGGCAGCAAGAAAATTGGAATCACGCTAGTCGACCAATACGGCAATAGGCATACCGGCGAAGCCGCGGTAACGGTGAAGCCAAGAATCGCAGGCGGCAAACTCGATTTCGATTGGGACGAGGCGCGCATTTATTTTGTGCTGACCGACCGTTTCATGGATGGGGATGCTTCCAATAATGCAAATGTTGACAAGGATCACCCGGAAGCCTATCATGGCGGGGATTTCAGAGGACTGATCGATAAACTCGATTACATCGAGGATCTGGGCGTGAATACGCTGTGGATCACGCCGATTGTGGATAACATTGATTTCAATCAGGGTGCAGGCTTCGGCGGCAAGCAATATGCGTATCACGGCTATTGGGCCAAAGATTTTACGAAGATCGATGAACATTTGGGCGATCTGGATACTTTTAAGGAGCTTATCGATAAGGCGCATGACCGGGGCATCAAAATTATGGTGGACGTCGTGGTCAACCATACGGGATATGGCCTGAAGCCGGGAGACAGTGCGCCCGGTATCACGCAGGAAGATAAGGACCGGTTCAAAGATATGCTCCGTACAGACGGTCTGTCGGCCGATACGGACCCGATCAAAGGCGAATTAGCGGGGCTTCCTGATTTCATAACGGAGAATCCGGCTGTTCGCCAGCAGATCATCGATTGGCAGGCAGGCTGGCTGGAGCGTGCCAAAACCGACCGCGGGGACACGATCGACTACTTCCGCGTGGATACGGTGAAGCACGTGGATGAAACGACATGGAAGGCGTTCAAAAATGCGCTGACCCACCTCGATCCGAGCTTCAAAATGATTGGCGAATATTTCGGAGCCACGGTTGACAGCGATGGCGGAACGCTTCAGAGCGGCCAGATGGACAGCTTGCTGGACTTCGGTTTCAAAGGAAAGGCCAAGGAATTCGTGAACGGCAGCGTGGAATCGGTTGAGGCCTACCTGGCTGACCGCGAATCGAAGCTGGATAACACCCGAATGATGGGGCAATTCCTGAGCAGTCATGACGAGGATGGCTTCCTGTCCCACTACGTGGATGGCGACAAGGCAAAGCTGATGGCGGCCGCAGCGCTGCAAATTACATCCAAAGGCCAGCCGGTCATCTATTATGGCGAAGAGCTTGGGCGCTCCGGTAAGAATGCCGGTAAAATGGAAAACGGCGAATTTTCCGAGAACCGCGGCGATATGCCATGGGACCAACTGGAGACCGAGAAGAAGCTGCTCACGCATTACCAGAAGCTCTTGAACATTCGAGCGGCAAACTCGAAAGTATTTTCAAAAGGAACGCGCACATCCATTGCGGCTTCGAATGCCGATGGTTATATCGCATTCGACAAGCAGTATAACGGAGAGCATATCGTTACCGCGATTCATGTGAAGAACGAACCGAAAGAAGTCGTCCTGTCTGTGCCGTTTAAGGCAGGCAGCAAGGCGAAGGACTTGTACGGCGGCAGCGTGTATAACGTAACGGCCGATCAGAAAGTGACGCTAAGGCTCCCTGCCATGTCGGATGGCGGTACCGTCATTCTGGCTGCAGTGCCAACTGAAGGCGGCGGCAACGGCAGCAACCCCGGCAGTGGAAACGGAAGCGGAGGAGCAGGCGGCAATCCGCCTACCGATCCGGGAACGAAACCAAATCAGGGTCAGCGGATCGTTAACGAAGAATCGCTGCGCGGCGGGCAAGAGAAAGTGACGATTCAGCTCGGTGCCGAGGATATCGAAGTTCTCCTGCCGCTGACGGCAGGGGATATTCTGGGGGCGAAGCCGCTGGAGCTGAAGCAGGACGGCGTGACGGTACAGCTTCCGTCGGCGCTGCTCAAAGCGCTGCGCCAGCTCGTATCGGCCGAGCAGGCTAAGGATGCGGTCATCTCGTTTAAGCTGAAGGAGGTTGGGTCGCAGACAGCCGCCTCTCTCGTAGCCAAAGCAGCTGCTGCCGGGAAGGCCAAACTGAAGCAGGGCAGCAAGATGTACGAATTAGATCTTAACGTCCGTACGAAAGACGGCAAGGCATATAAGCTGGAGCATTTCATAGCACCTGTAACGATTGCCTTTCCCGTCGACAGCGCCATTCACGGCGAGCTGGCCGGCATCTACGGCATTTCGGAATGGGGACCATTGAAATATGCCGGCGGCAAGCCGGTAAACGGGCAGCTGACGGCTGAAGTCAGTCAATTGAGCTACTATGCCGTGCTGGAATACGACAAATCGTTTGCCGACCTTGCCGGCCATTGGGCGGAGCAAGCGGTAAAAGAGTTGACAGCCAAGCATATTGTGAATGGGACCAGCGATACGAAATTCAGTCCGCATCAGCCGCTGACGCGCGCGCAGTTCGCCGCGATGCTCGTTCGTGCCCTGGGCCTTGAAAGCACCCAAGACACGACCTTCACGGATGTGGACGGCGATGCATGGTATGCTTCCGCGGTTGCGGCGGCTTCCCAGCACGGGCTGGTGAACGGCAGAGGCAAGGAGACGTTCGCGCCGAACGCGGCCATCACCCGCGAGGAGCTGGCCGTGATGCTTTATCGTGCTTACCAGACCAAGGGGGACGCTTCCTCTTTAGAGGAAGCACCGGACCTGAAAGATAAGCAGCAAATTTCTTCATGGGCACACCAAGAGGTGAATGAAGCCTTGGCCCTTGGCTTGATGAAGGGGCATGCCAATGGCATGTTTACGCCTCAAGCCAAGACCACCCGTGCGGAAAGCGCGCAAGCCATGCTGAATCTGTTGGATCGACTGCAAGTAATTCCGCCCATCCCGCCGATTCGTGCAACGCTGGAATGGGGTTAGAGAGCCGGTTCGGACGGGAATGACATGGGATCGAGTCGCAATGAAACAATCTTTCGGAAACGCAAGGAGCCTGGACATGGATACATGACCAGGCTTCTTTTTTCGTACATGAATGTAAATGAATACACGGCGGGGGGGGCCTATCGAACTTTGGCGTAGTTCACGTTTCACTAGCTAGATGACGGCTGAGGGGGACTGGAGCCGGATGATCTCCTTCATGAGCTTTTTCAGCATGACGGATGCTTTGACCTTAACAGGCAGGCTGTCCGAGACATGAAGCTGGTAAGCGCCTTGCATAATGGCATCCTTGAGCTCGGCGGCGGATTCGCAAGGCATTTGCAGCTCGTTATAGACGCTTCCGAATTGGAGGCATTGATGCGTATCGCTTCCCGCCGTAACAGGTTTGCCGAGATCGGCGGCGAAACGTTGAACCTGATCTTGATTGGCTTCGCTGCCGTATTGGTACATATCCTTGGCATTGAGATCGAAGGCGTCCAGGCGGCTCAACTGGCTGCGCGTGAGATGGTGGAGCGGCGTGCTCTCCCGGAACGGATGGGCTCCGATCTTGAGCAGCGGGAAGGCTTCGGCCAAGTCCATCAGATCATCGAAAGGGATGAAGGCGCCCTTCTCCGTATACCCGTCCAGGCGACGGCGGGTTTCCAGAATGAACTCCTTTCGGCCGATCAGCAGAATGTGTCCGGTTTCCCGGATGTCCACTTCCATCCCCGGAAAGATCTTCAATCCGCCTGCATCGTAGTATTCGCCATTATAGGGAAACATGCAGTCAAGCTGCCGGTACACCTCGTCAAAATGGCGCGTGTTAAAATGCTCGGTCAAAGCGAGTGCATCAAGTCCGTTGTCCAGCGCCTCCCGGATCATCTCCTCATAATAATTTTTAGAGAAATCGGACGCTTTGGACAATTTGGCGTGGGTATGGAGATCAATTTTCATATTCGAACACTCCTTGTCGAAGTCAGTAATTTTAAGGTTAGCCGAACCAGAACAATAATGCGGTATATGCTGCCGTTCCGATCAGGAACACCACATCCCGCGCCGACAGGGTCAGGTGGGACAGCTTCAGCTTCTTGGCAGCCGGATTCTTCATGCCGTAGGAGAACCCGCGGGTCTCCAGCGCTTCTACCGTCGTGCGGGAACGTTTGGCGGTGGCCAGCATCAAAGGGAAAAAGGATAGCATCAGCAGCTTCATGTAATAGGACGCGAGCCGCCAGTAGAGAAAACCGGGATGTTCCGGCGCTTTTCCCCGAAGCCGGTAAGAAAGCAGCACATGGCGAAATTCTTCGAACAATACGGGGAGTATCCGATAGCCGTACGACAAGCTGAACGAGAAGGCGGCAGGCATGCCGAGCGCAAGCAGGCCGTCGCTGATTTTCTCGGGATCCATGCCGGAGAACACCGTAATGCTCGCAAGCGATACAACCGACAGCTTTAAAGTGAGTTTCAGCAGCGGAAGCGCCGAGCTGACGTCCCCGCCGAAAAAGAGGGACACCACAAACAGCCAGCCGACCTGGCCGATCAGGCCCAAGCAAAGTACGACGATAATAAACGGTGTAACCCGCGACAGAATGGTGGTGACCACCATCATGAGAAACAATCCGGCCAGCACGGTCATGCTTGAAATAAACCAGGGCGCTATGGCAAAGAACAGGTACCAGATCAGCATGCATCGGGGATCGAGCCGGGAAAGGGCGGCATGGCCGCTCCCGTAGGCGGTATTCATCAACTCGAGCTGAATCCGTTCAATCGAAATCTTGTTAAACCAGTTGCGGACTAGCTGCATGGCAGTGAATCTCCTTTCCGCTCAGAATGCCGTACATATGGCGGGCAAAATCTTCCGGCGAGCTGGTTGCGGGCACGACGCCCAGCCTTATAGATAAATCCATCATCTGGGTCGGTGCGAGCCCGGCCCGGGAAATAAGCTCCGAATCGGCGAAAATCTCGGAGACGGTGCCGTCGCCGGCCACGACGCCTTGATTCAAGACGATCACTCTGGTCGCCCATTCGTGAACCAGCTGCATATCATGGGTGGCGATGACAACGGTGCGGACATGGTCCTCCAGCTCCTGCAGCGTATCCAAAAGCTCTTCGCGAGTGGACATGTCCAGATTGGCCGTCGGCTCATCCAGCAGAATCAGCTGGGGCGACATGGCAGCTCCAATAGCCAGGGATACGCGGCGCTGCTGACCACCGCTGAGGAGACGGGCATCCCGTTCCTGGAGAGGCTGAAGCCGGAAATGGGTCAGCATGCGATGAACCCGATCCTCGGCTCCCGGGTAACGGCGGCTCTTCAAGCCGTAGGCCACTTCTTGATACACATTGTCTTCAATGAACATATCCTCGGGATTCTGGAAGACGTAAGCCACGTTAGCGGATATTTGCTCCATCGATACATCCTTTGTATTCCTGCCCATGATTGAGACAGAGCCGCCGGAAGGCTTGGCGATGCCGGCGATCAGCTTCAGAAGCGACGATTTGCCCGCGCCGTTGTTGCCGACAAGCGCGATGCGTTCGCCTTCATACAGGCGAAGATCAATGCCTCGGAGCACCTCGTGCTCCGTTTTATGAATCGTTCGGTATCGAAGTACGGTATGGTGGAACTCCACCAGCGCGCCATGCTCCCCTTGCCGTTCTGATTCATCGCCCTGCTGGATGCGGTGCTGGTCGGAATCCGGGTCCTTCGCGGTTGAGTCAGCAGATGAAGCATCATCAGCTCTTGCGTCGGTTGGTGGATGATCAAGCAGCGACGGGGTATCCGCGTGTCTGTGCAGAAGCTTTCCAAAATAGGCTTCTGCTTCCTCAGCGGTAATAGGGTAAGGCTGCTTCAGCTGATATCCTGACAATCCCATAGAATGAGAGCCGGAGCCGACCGTTATCGAGTGTCCATCCTGCGGACTGCCGGGGGCCAGGTCGCCCTTCAGCAGAATCGCAGAAAGCTGTACCGCGGCTTTGGTCACCAGGGGCGGCTGGATGCCCAGCCGCTCCAGATCTTCAAGGCTGTTCAGCGCTTCAATGACCGGGCGCTGCCACAGCACCTTCCCTTGCTCCATCAGGCACACTTCCTCGCAGTAGTCGGCAATAAACTCCGCATGATGCTCAATCACGATAACGGTCTTTCCATGAACCTGATTCAATTGGCGGAGCACATCATACACTTGCCTGGCGTGCTGGGGATCGAGCTGGGATACCGGCTCATCCACCACGAGAATGTCCGGTTCCAGCGAGAGGGCTCCCGCCAAGGCGAGCAGATGCTTCTGCCCCCCGCTCAGTTCCCATATATAGCGGTCCTTCAGATGGGTTAATCCGCACATATCGAGTGCCCTGGCGCCCATGGCCCGGTAGTCCGGAAGCCCGTAATTGAGCGGAGCGAAATGGGCTTCATCCATGACGGTGGGGCGGACCAGCTGGTTATCAAAATCCTGATAGACATACCCCACCATGCGCGATAGCTCGGAGACTGTCCGATTCTCGGCGGAAACCCCGCAGATTTCGACGGTACCGGTGAAATCGCCTGAATAATAGTGGGGAATCAATCCGTTGAACAGCTTGCAGAGCGTGGATTTGCCGCAGCCGTTCCCTCCGATGATCGCCGTAAAGCTGCCGCGGCGAATATGAAGGGAGACTTCCTTCAGCACAGGCTGCTCCGAACCGGGATAGGCAAAGGTGACGCCTGCGATTCGGATGGCCAGATGGTCATGAACGAACGGATTAGGCATAAGGCGGGTTCTCCGGCATTTTCTCTTCCTGAAGGCCGCGGTTTCTTCTGGCCCGCATGAAAGCCAGTACGGCAACGGCCACGATGGCGGCTGCACCGATGCTGATCCAGATCGCGCCGATGCCGAACCGGTCTGCAAATCCGCTGTCCCACTCGCCGAGGTTCCAGTCCGTTTCCGAAAGGGATTCCGCTCCGAAGGCAATCAGTGCCAAAACGATTCCAGCCAGGACCAGCTTGGGCGAGACGATGCCGGCGGCTTCGTATTGGGTAAGCTTCTGGCGGGGTTTGATGCCGAGCAGCGGCTCGATTTTTCCATACAATCTTGGAACCAGATATAATGTAGGCAGAAGAGCGAACAGAATGCCGGAGAACAGCACATCGTTCAGGAAACCGATGCCTTCGACAAGGACCACGCTTTGTGCAAGCCCGGGCACGGCTTCGAATTCCTCGACGCCGATCCAGACCTTGCCGATATCCACCAGAGAGCTGCACAGCTGGTGGATGATGACGCCCGACATGGCAGCGATGCCGACCTGAGCGCGGCTGAGGGGGTTTTTGACCAGACGGCCGGCAACGTACATGGCGAAGGAAAAGGTAAGAAACTTCTCCAGCTCTCCGAGACCGCCGAATTGCCCGAGCATCAGTTCACCGAAGATAACCTCGCCGAGCGCAGCCCCTACAGCAGCATAAAAAGGATGAAACAGCATGCAGAGGGTTAGGGGAATGAACGCGAAATATTCGACCGAAAGCTCGATCGGACCCAGGCGAAACGCGGGAATGAGCTCGGTGAACATGTTGGACAGGCCGTACAGCGACATGGACAGCACGAAAATCATCATTTTCTGCGAAGAGGTCAGGGTATAGACCCGTGAATTGCTTGCCATTAGAGAGAAGCCTCCTTGGGAATGGGATTTGCTATCAGTATAGGAGGCGATTATTAAAATGAACGGAGTACTATGTCAACGCATTGTAATATTTTTTACAAAAATATAATCATGAAATAAAATTTACATAACAATCACAGCGTATGATGAACTCATGCTCAATTACGATGATTTCATTGCAGAAGGAGTGTAGCATCATTGAAGAATTGGTTTCCCGATACATCCGGGCTGTCGCCGAGCCAGCTCAAAATCGCCGATTTTATCGAACGTAATCCCGAGGAGATGCTGTTCATGACCGAGCAGGAAATCGCCGACAGGCTTGGCACCAGCATTGCGACCGTTTCCCGGTTTTGGCGTGCCGTCGGGCACGAGAATGCCAAGGCGTTCAAGCTGAAGCTGCGGGAATCCTCGGATACGACGCCTGCCGTAAAGCTGGAAAAAACGATATCCCGGCTGGACGCGTCCAGTCTGCCCGCGAAAATGCTGGAACAGGCGAAGCATCATCTGCAAGACACGATGGAGAAGAACCGCCCGGACGAGCTGGAGGAGGCAGCCCGTCTCATGGCCTCGGCAAGACGCGTGTATGTGCATGCGCCTGGTCCGTCCCTCTCGCTGGGCGAGCTGTTATCGTATCGTTTATCCCGGTTTGGCATGTCGGTGCGAATCATGGCCGGCAGCGGTCATGAACTGCTGGAATCGCTCGCGCATGTGGAGAGAGAAGACGTCGTGCTGATCTTCAGCTTTACTCGGATGCTCCCGGAAACGGAGGTCATCCTGGACTGCGTAAGACGTGTCCGGAATGAAGCGATCATGATCACGGACCGGGAGGAGTTCCGGTATGGAACGCCGGCACAGATCTCCTTTTTTGTCAGTCGGGGGGATATGGGCGAATTTCATTCCATGGTGACGCCATTGCTGCTGATCGAGCAGCTCATCCTGAGCATGGGCATGCTGAATAAAGAGAAGGTGCTCGGCAAGCTGGATTACTTGGGCGAGCTGCGGGCCCGATATGCGGATAAGCTGCCAAGAGGCAAAGCTTGAAGGTTTATAATCCCCGCCGGCAAACATCTATAATAGAAGTCGTTCAGGCACGCCCTGAAGGACTTTTTTTATGTCTTTTGTCGCAGAACCATTGGATTATTTATGTAATTTTGATATAGTAGCCCTACCTCTATGAACTTGCTTGCCTCGGCTTGGCCCCTCTGTTTTGCCGCCGTTCTCTGCGTATTCGCCATGGCTTTCTTAACTCGGGACGGCCATGCCCGCATTATGTTATCCAAGGGAAAATCCGATAAAGAAATGAATGGATTGGATATCGGCAGGGCTGCCTGGAGAGGAAAATGCATCTAACTTCGAATTGAGACGTAGTATGTGTTATATCCTTCAATTACCTATGTTTTTACGGATGTTTTATAAGCGGTTATAGGTCGAATCAGTCATCGCTCTATAGGAGCAGGGGAGGTGTTAATTCTTGAATGGCTCGAAGTCCGCGAAGCTGCTCCTGCTAATGGCGGTTATCGCGATCGTGAATATTGTCCTGGTTTCGCCCGGGCTGCTCGGCTTCCAAGTCGGCGGCGATAACGCTTTCCAGTCTGCACTGGTCATCACCGTATGGGTGGTCAGTGTTCTTGCACTCTTTTATGGAAGTTATGTTTTGTTGTTCAAGTCTCCGGCTGCAAAACCGATCCAAACGATTCAGACCCGCGAGGATTACATAGAGGCGCTTCACCATTACCGCAACGTGAAAGTGCTGAAGAATGATATCGCTCTTGCCCTGGACCAATTGGAGCGAATCGAGAAGAAGAGAAACGCGCTGCTGGGCGTTCTGGGTCAGCGTTTTCAGCCAACGGAGCTCAGTTACAAGAAATTCATGGGGGTCATCGATGAAGTCGAGAAGCTGTTCTACCTCAATATCCGAGGGATACTGAACAAGCTTGGCGTCTTCGCCGCATCCGATTTCGCCCGCATGGCGGATCAGCCGAAAGCCTCCCAGCTGTCCAGCAAGGTGGCGCAGAAAAAAACGGCGTTATACCAAGAGTATTTGGCTTACGTGACCGGTTATCTGGAGGCGAACGAGGAAATCATGCTCAAGCTTGATAAGCTGCTGCTGGAGATCTCTTTGCTCGGCAGCACCGATTACCGGGATGTGGAGGATATGCCGTGCATGAAGGAAATCGATGCGTTAATCAAGCAAACCAAATTATACAAGCAATAAGAGAGGGAGATGATTATGCGAAGCAAGGGTAGTGCCTTTGTCGTATTAGTGGCCATCGCAGTGGTCGTGTTTGTTCTAGTGTACGCGGGGATCACGTTAACCTCCAATCTGGGCAAAAGCCAAGCCGAGGTCGATTCGGAAGGCGCGGCTAAAAAGATCAACAAAATCTACAAGGATATAACTGTCACGACAGCCGATCCCATCAAAGGCCAAGTCGATCTGGACCCGGTGGCCGTCGCGGATTCCCTGCCCGATATATCGAAGTTCCCGATCTCGGTCGAGAATACGACGGACTTGTACGTGGAGATTTTCTCCTCGCCGGAGAAGGCGGGACCGGGCATTGACGGATGGCTGAACGAAGTGGCAGAGGAATTCAACCAATCCAAGCCGGTAGTGAACGGCAAGCCGGTATCCGTGAAGATCCGCAATATCGCTTCGGGAACCGCAACCGATTACATAACATCCGGGAAGTACGTGCCGGACGCTTTTACGCCTTCCAATGAGCTGTGGGGGGAGATGGTCAAGGAATACGGCGTCAAAGCCGAGCTTGTATCCAAGCGCCTGACGGGGAACGTCACCGGCGTCGTCACCCGAAAAGCCAAATACGACGAGCTGGTAGAGAAGTACGGCTCCTTGAACGTCAAGACGCTGACGGATGCGATAGCGAATAATGAATTGGCGATGGGGTACACGGATCCTTTTGCCAGCTCCACGGGACTCAACTTCCTGATCACGGCCCTTGAAACGTTCGACAGCAACGACATACTGGGCGAGAAGGCGGTACAGGGCTTCGAGAAATTCCAAGCGAACGTTCCTTTCACGGCTTCCACCACGATCCAGATGCGCGATGCGGCGAAGTCCGGCATGCTGGATGCCTTTGTCCTGGAGTATCAGACCTTTGTCAACGCGGCGGATATGAAAAGCGGTTACGTCTTTACCCCGTTTGGCGTAAGGCACGACAGCCCTTTGTACGCGCTCGGGAAATTGCCGAAGGAGAAGCTGGACATCATCAAGAAATTCGCGGAATTTGTTGAGCAGGACAAATACCAGCAGATGGCCGACAAAAAAGGGTTCAACGGTCTTAACGATTACCAATCCGAGCTAGAGGTCGTTGACAGCAGCCTGCTGCCGTCCGCCCAGAAGCTGTGGAAGGAGAAGAAGGACGGCAACAAGCCGGTAGCGGCCGTGTTCGTGGCGGACGTATCGGGGAGCATGGACGGCGAGCCGTTAAACCGTCTCAAGGAATCGCTGTTGACGGGACAGAAATATCTGGGCCGGGACAACAGCATCGGCTTTGTATCGTATTCCACGGACGTTACGATCAACCTTCCGATCGGCAAGTACGATTTGAATCAGCAGTCGATGTTTGTCGGTGCGATCAACAGCCTCGAGGCCAGCGGGAATACCGCGACCTTTGACGGCATCGTCGTGGCGATGAAGATGCTGCAGGACGAGATGGCGGCGAATCCGGACGTGAAACCCCTGATTTTTGTGCTGAGTGACGGGGAGACGAATGTCGGGCATTCCCTAGACGATATCCGCGGACTGATCCAAGCCTTCAAAATCCCGGTGTATACGATTGGCTATAATGCCGACATTCAGGCGCTCCAAAGCATTTCCAGCATCAATGAAGCTGCCAGCATCAACGCCGATACCGATGATGTCGTATACAAAATCGGCCAGCTGCTGAATGTGCAGATGTAGCAATTTTTCATAACGATGTGAACCTGGTTTATCAGAAACTTGTAGGAGGGGTTATATTGTCATTTACGATGGAAGTCATAAGTCCTGAGGAGATCAAGACGGCGATCGAGGAGCAGGTGAAGCCTGAGCCGGAAGAAGTCACGCAGCTGAAGGAGCTGGCGGCTAACAATGTGCAGGCCATCATGGAGCTGGATATTGAATCGCTCGAGAAGCGAAGACAGGTGCTGCAATCCATTGAAAGCTTTGGCATCAGCACGATGAGATCATCCTCGGAGAAGAACGCGCTCCTGCAGGTTCAGGTGGGGAGATTATCGAAAACCGGGGACGAAGGCGGTCAAGTGGCCAAAGGGTTAACGGAGCTGCAGCTGCAGCTGAAGGATCTGGATCCGAGCGTCGTCGATTTTGCGAAGAGCGGGCTGCTGGGCATGGTGTTTAATCCGCTGCGCCGATATTTTGCCAAGTTCCAAAAGGCGGATGCCGTCATTTCGGACATCATCATTTCTCTGGATAAAGGAAAAACCGTATTAAAGAACGACAACACCACGCTGGAGATTGAACAGCAAACCCTCCGCGAGCTCACCAAAAAGCTGCAAAAGGAAATTCAGCTGGGCATGCTCATGGATGCAGAGATCGAATCCCAGGTCGAGGCGGCCAAAATACGGCAGGAGTCGGAGGATAAAATCCGGTTTATTACCGAAGAGGTGCTGTTCCCGCTGCGCCAGCGCGTGATGGACCTGCAGCAGATGCTGGTCGTGAACCAGCAGGGAATAATGGCGATTGAAGTCGTCATTCGGAACAACAAGGAGTTAATCCGTGGTGTGGATCGAGCGAGAAACGTAACGGTAACGGCGCTGAAAATATCGGTCACGGTGGCAAGTGCCCTGTACAACCAGAAGATTGTCCTGAAGAAAATCGAGCTGCTGAACGAAACCACCAACAACCTGATCAGCGCCACCTCCAAAATGCTGAAGGATCAAGGTGCGGCGATCCACAAGCAGTCGCTGGAAACGAGCATTTCCGTTGATACCTTGAAGCAAGCGTTCACGGACGTGCTGTCAGCGCTTGATTCCATCAGCACTTACAAGCAGGAGGCTCTCCCGCGGATGCGCGAGACGATCCATCAGTTCAGCGAGCTGGCGGTCACGGGCGAGCAGCAGATTCAGCGCTTGGAGCGGGGGCAGAAGCTGGGCCTGTAGGAGTAGCCAGGGATACCAACAAGAAAAGAGTGTGCAGTCGTGATGCTGCGCACTCTTTTTATTTGGATCCAAGCCCCTTATGCCCGCAAATAATTAAGCAGAATGTGCTTGAGAATCGCCAGCTGCTTCTCCGGCGCGAGGTCCGGCTCGACCACCAGAATGTTTTTCTGGAGGGACAGCTTTCTGGCAAAAATGCCGAATGTATTCACGATGGTGGTCAGCGTCTCGGCAATCGGAAGGTCGGCTTGAACCGATCCATCCTCGATGCCCTGCTCCACGATGGTCGAGAATACCTGGGATATATCCCGGTAGACGGCGTTAAACAGCTCAATGTCTTCGAGAGGCTCTGTAAACTGAGCCGCATAACTCTCGAAGTTCTCGAGCAGCTTCACGTTCGAGCTGGTCTGCTGCTCCAGCAGGGAAATAAAGTGGTCGAACAGCAGCTCCAGCTTCTCCATACAGGAAATCGGCTGTTCCGCGACGGAGCGGAAGGTCTCGAGAACGGTTTCCAGCATTTTCGTGGCAACGGCAACGACGAGTTTCTCTTTGCGGGGAAAAAAACGAAAAACGGTGGCTACGCCCATGGCAGCCTCGGTGGCTATATCCTGCATGGTGGCTTTTTCAATGCCTTTATGTGTAAATACGCGCTCGGCTGCTTCGATGATGAGTTGGGTTCGGGCGTTTCGGGTTTCGGGATTCATAATAAGGCCCTCTTTCTTGCATGACGATTTTATTTTATCCGTATTATATCCTCCCGCCCTTTTGACGACAACAAGAGCGTATACATCGGGGGAGAAAGCGGCCCGCACAAGGACGGCTGTTTGATGGCGTTATTTCAATGGAATATACATGAGGGCCGGGCTTTGCATGCAGGAGCGGCTTACATATTTGCAGAATCATTCATCATTGATTTCAATATCATCCGGCTTGAAGGGAGGCGCTGCAATTGGAACGACGGAACGAGCTTATGGCCGCAGCTGCAAGCAGGTTCGGACTTTTGGAGCGGGATAGACTCCAGACTCATTTTTCCGAACACAGCCTTGTCCGTTCTTATCGAAGGGACGAGGAGACCGTGTATGTGCGCTTGATCGACGAATCCCACAAACCCTATGCGAAGATTGCCGGCGAGGTGCAGTGGGTAGAGTTTCTTGGGAGTAAGGGCATTTGCGTTTCGAAGCCGCTCCATTCGGCAGCCGGGAACCTTGCGGAGCGAATCCGGATGGAGGATCGTGAATATACGGCGGTCTGTTACGAGGAAGCCAAGGGGCGTCCGGTTGGGGAGAACGAAGCCGGCGAGGATTTATACAGGCGAATGGGCCGATTCATGGGAGGCATGCATCGTATCACCCAAGAGTATATCCATCAGGACCCCTTCACGAGACGGCCGAATTGGTCGTACGAGGCAGAGAAGGTTCGACATCTCGACTTACCGCCGTCTGAGAAGGGAATTGCCTTTCGTTATCAAGCCTTGTGCCAGTATATATCGAAGCTCCCGGTTTCTAGGGAGACTTATGGATTAATCCATGCCGATTTTCATTACGGCAATTTTTTTGTCCAGGGGGATGCGTTGTGCCTGATTGATTTCGATGCGAGCCGTTATTCCTGGTTCGTGGATGATATAGCGGTCGCCGCTTTCTTCTCGGGTTTGACCGAGGGGGGCCGATCCGGACAGAGGTAAGTTCCTAATCCCTTTCCTGGAAGGTTACCGTCTGGAGCATCGCCTGGAGGAGGAGTGGCTTCGGGAAATCCCCTATTTCATAAAGCTAAGAGAAATGGGGCGGTATATGAAGCTGTTCCATGCCTGCCGCGGAAATTTCGACAAACTTCATCCCTGGGGACAGTGGTATATGAAAGGACGCAGGGAAAAGATTTTGCAAAGCGATCTGCCACTTTAATAAAGAGCCTTGGTGCGAAAGTGGTCAAGACCCCATTTAGTGGACATTGAAAAAACACCTAGGCTGTAAACTGGCGTCGGTACTCTACCGGCGTCAGTTTATTTAATTTGCGCTGTGGTCGTCTTCGATTATAAAATCGTATGTATTTCTCAATTCGGCTTTGTGCCTCCGCTAGATTTCGGATATCATAAGGATAGAGCCCTTCCGTTTTGAGATGCGAGAAGAAGCTCTCCATGGAGGCGTTGTCTAGGCAATTGCCCCGGCGAGACATGCTGATTTGGGCGCTAACCTTTGGCAGCATGTCGTGATAGGCATGAGACGTGTACTGGAACCCTTGGTCGCTGTGAACGACCAATCCGGTCACGTCTTTTTGCTTAGCAAACGCTTTGGCGAACGTCTGCAGAACCAATTCATTGTCGTTACGCTCGCTGAGCTGGTAGGCCACAATCTCGTTGTTGAATAAGTCTTTTACCGCCGAGAGATACAGCCAACGCTCACCCACCCGGTATTGGGTTATATCCGTTACCCATTTTTGGTTTGGTCTCTCCGCCGTAAAGTTACGCTTAAGCAGATTCTCCGCCACACGCTCCGCGGCCTTGTATACCATGTTGAATTGGCGCTTCTTGCGAATGCTAGCTTGGAGCCCAAGTTCTTGCATGAGACGTAGCACCTTTTTGTGATTCATCCACACACCGTGATCCTGCCACAGGAACAGTTGGATTTGTCGGTAACCATACTTTCCTTCGTAGCGTTTGTATACTCTGCGGATCAGCCGTTTGTCTTCGGCATCCCGGTCGTTCTCTTTACGCTTTAAATAGGCGTAATAGCCACTTCTAGAAACACCAATGAACTGGCACAGTTCAGCTACTTGCCCTGATTTTGCTGCTTGTTCGATCATGGCGAAGCTTTCTTTCTTACCTCCTTCATCCAGATTTCCAAGCACTTTTTTAGCATTTCATTCTCCCTTTTTAGCTTTTGGACATAGCGATCTTGATCCAAATATTCTTCTCGTCTTCCTCGCTGATCCAATAATCCAAACTCACCTAATTCCCGATACTTTCGCATCCACTTTTTTACACGATCTTTATCTTGAATCTCAAAGTGCTCGGTAATTCGCCTATATGTCCACTTTTCCTCAACATGAAGGCGAATCGCCTCTTTTTTCACTTCATCTGAATATGATTTATACTTTTGACCTTTCTTTGCCATAAAAAATGCACCCCTTAGAATTTATCGGAATAACCAAGGGGGTTTTCCAATGTCTATTCTAAGGGGGGCACTTCAAAAGACGGACCAGGGCTTTTTTATATTTCGGGGGGAAGGCTGGCTGCGGCGGTTAAGGCGATGGGGAGGAACGAAGTCCTTGCAACTCAGATCTATTAATTTTCACCAATAGGAAATTAATTCTAGTACGATCAATTATTGCATTGACAGCCCATAGCGAATCTATTAGTATGTGCATAGCTTATTAAACCTACCAGATAACTTAGATTTATGGGGGGCGTTCGTTTTACGAGTTTTTGACAGAGCATGATGCATTACATTTCGTATGCATATGTCTACTACATGGGGGGATTACAATGAAAGCCAGAAAGTTAGGTTTACTCTTATCGTCGATCATGCTGATGCTGTTGATCGCGGCATGCGGCAACGGCTCCGATCCGGCGGCAGAGGGCGCAGCCGAAGACAAAGGAAGCGAGAAGCAAGCCGAACAACAAGAGTACAAAGACGAGCTGAACATCGCGCTTACGGCTCAGCCGCCAACGCTGGATACGGCCTTGACGGTATCGGCGGTTGCACTGGATACGGCCGGCAATATCTTCGAACAGCTCTACACGCTGAATGCAAACTATGAACCCGTACCGGCTCTGGCAGAGTCGGTTGAACGAAGCGAGGATGGTTTAACGTATACGTTCGCTCTTCGCCAAGGCGTGAAGTTCCACAACGGGAAAGAGATGACGTCCGAGGATGTTGTAGCCTCGATGAACCGCTGGCTGGTGACTTCGTCCCGGGCGAAGGTGCTGCTGACGAATGCCAAATTCGAAGCCGTCGATGCGTATACCGTGAAGCTGACCGTAGAGTCGCCTACGTCGGACGTGTTGATTCTTATTGCATCGCAAGCGCAGTTCCCTTCCATCATGCCGAAAGAGATCGTGGACGCAGCGCCGGCTGACGGAATCAAGGAGTACATCGGTACAGGACCTTATAAATTCCAGGAATGGAAGCAGGATCAGTACATCCATTTGGTGCGAAACGACGATTATCAGCAGGTGTCGGATGCGGAGCCAAGCGGATTTGACGGTCGAAAAGAAGCTCCCGCCAAAGACCTGTACTTCCATTTCGTCACGGACCACTCCACGCGCATTGCAGGCGTGAAGACCGGCCAGTACGATGTGGCGGACAGCATTCCGATCGAAAGCTATGATGAGCTGGCTGCCGACAACAACATCAACCTGCTCTCGTTCCCTGGCGGTGCCCTGACGGCATTTTTCAATACCAGCGAGGGATTGTTAAAGGACGTGAAGATTCGCCAGGCCATTCTCGCCGCGTTCAATAATGAGGAGATCATGTTGGCGAGCTTCGCCAAGCCGGATTTGTACTCTTTAGCGCCGGGTTACCTGAATACGAATCAAGTCCAATGGTCGACCGAAGCCGGAGCGGAGTATTACAACCAGTCCAATCCGGAGAAGGCCAAGCAGCTGCTGCAAGAAGCCGGGTATAACGGCGAAGAAATCACGCTGCTGACGACCAAGGATTATAACGAGATGTACACGGCTACCTTGGTCATCCAGGAGCAGCTTCGTCAGATCGGCATGAACGTAAAAGTGGAGAACTTCGATTTCCCGACGTTCCTGGAAACGAAGAACGACCGTTCCAAGTGGGATATCTTTGTTGCCAGCACGGGCTATCAGCTTACCCCGCCGCAGCTGCTGGCCGTTAATCCGGATTGGGCCGGACTCGAGAATGAAACGGTCAAGCAGGCACTGATTGATATTCGCGGCGCAGCCACGCCGGAAGCCGCCAAGCAGGAATGGGAGAAGCTGCAGGGCTTCCTGTACGAATTCGCTTCCTCCACCGTAATCGGCCATTATAATGGCGTCGTCGCCACAACGAAGAAGCTTGAAGGTTTCGAGCTGTTCGAAGCTCCGGTGGTTTGGAATGCCAAAGTAGCGAAGTAAGCGTGTAAGGAGGGTGTTACAAGTTACCGGAGTAACTTCGATAACACCTTCCTTTTTTGAAATTGGATTCATAGACCATGTACAAATGAGGGATTTGCCGTGCTGGCTTATATTACGAAAAGACTTTTGTCGCTGATTCCCGTACTGGCCGTTGTCACCATCGCTATATTTCTGATCATCCACATAACGCCAGGGAATCCGGCGGCGGCCATCTTGGGAATGGAGGCGTCGCAGGAGGAAATAGAGCAGCTGAATCAGGACCTTGGACTGGACCGCCCGATACTCGAACAATATACGAGCTGGGTAGCCAACGTGTTCAAGGGGGATCTGGGGGATTCGATTTTCATGAATCAGCCGGTCAGCGAAGCCATTGCGGAGCATATTACCCCCACGCTATCGCTGGCCATTCTGGCACAGGTCATCGCGATCCTGCTCGCGATTCCCTTCGGGATTATCGCCGCTTACAAGCGAGGGTCCATCGCCGATTATACATTGATGGGGATATCCTTGCTGGGCATGGCCTTGCCCAGTTTCTTGCTGGGACTATTCCTTATGCTGTTCGTGGGCGTCAAGCTGCAGTGGCTGCCGGTCGCTGGATATGAACCGCTGAGCAGCGGGCTATGGGAACATATGAAGTATCTGATTCTTCCCGGCATTTCCCTTGGAACCATACAGGCGGCCCTGATTACGCGGATGACCCGTTCGTCCATGCTGGAAGTGCTGAATTTGAATTTCATCAAGACAGCCAGATCCAAAGGCCTGCATGAAATGAAGGTGCTGTTCAAACATGCGTTTCGGAGCGCGTTTCTGCCCATTCTGACCGTCATTGGACAAACCTTCGGCACGTTGGTGACGGGAGCGGTGGTCGTGGAGGCCATATTCAACATTCCCGGTCTGGGTCAATTGATCTTGAATTCCATTGCCAGAAGGGACTTTGTGGTGATCCAAGGGGTGGTGCTCGTCGTCACGCTGATGTACGTCACCATCAACTTGATCATCGACTTGCTATACGGCGCGGTTGATCCGCGCGTTCGATTGGATCGCAAATAAAAGAGGTGTAACGGGATGGCTACAGTTCAGGAAAAGGAATATGTCGCTCAAGTCAGCAAAAAGCTGAAAAAAGAGCAGCGAGCCTTAGGATATCGCCGCCTGAAGTCCAACTACGGGCTATTGATTGGAGCGACTATCTTTGTGGTATTGGTGATTCTGGCGCTGATCGGACCGCTCTTCACGAACTACGGTCCGTACGACATGAAGGTTGTGGACCGTTTAACTCCGCCAGGGGCCGAGCATTGGCTTGGTACCGACGAATTCGGACGGGATTTGCTAACGAGGCTACTCTACGGTGCCAGGGTATCGATTAGCGTCGGACTGGCGGTTGCGCTGCTGTCCTCCGCTCTGGGACTCGTGATCGGCGTCTATGCAACGTATTATAAGACGTTGGATCATATTCTCATGCGCATTTGCGACGGGTTGATTGCGATTCCGGGAATCCTGCTCGCCATTGCCTTAATGGCCGCGCTCGGCGCATCCGCCTTGAACGTTATCATTGCGCTGACGATCGTGTTCACGCCGAATATTGCCCGAGTCGTCCGCTCGGCAGCACTGGTAGTGCGTGAGCAAACCTACATCGAGGCCATGCATGTCCAGGGGGCCGGCTCCACGCGCATTATATGGCAGCACATCGTGCCTAACACGCTGTCTCCACTACTGGTACAAGCAACTTTCGTATTTGCCGAGGCGATTATCTCGGAGGCCGCGCTCAGCTTTCTCGGTGCGGGCATTCCTGCGCCTGAAGCCAGCTGGGGGAACATTTTGCAGGCAAGCAAGCTTGTAATTTACAAGGCATGGTGGATGGTCGTATTTCCCGGGGCCACGCTCGTCCTGTCCGTTCTTAGCCTGAATTTGCTGGGAGACGGGCTGCGCGATTTGCTGGACCCCCGCGTGAAGCAAAAGTTTAGAAAGCGATGAATATAAGGCTGGAGGTGTTTCCATGAATAAAGAGCCTCTATTGGAAGTGAAAAATCTTAAAACGCATTTTCATACCGAGCGCGGAAGAGTGACGGCGGTGAACGGAGTGAGCTTTTCCATGAATACTGGCGACATCATCGGTATCGTCGGAGAGTCCGGCAGCGGAAAAAGCGTGATGTCCCAATCCATCATGAGATTGCTGGATCATACGGATGCGATCGAGTACGAGGGTGAGGTCGTATTCGAGAATCAGAACCTGCTGTCCCTCCCGCATTCTAAATTACGGGCGATCCGGGGTGATCGAATATCCATGATATTTCAGGACCCGCTAACCTCCCTGAGCCCTGTCTATACGATTGGAAACCAAATCGGAGAAGCCATTCGCCTCCATCAGAAGAAATCCAAGAAGGAAGCCCATCAGCAAGCCATCGAGATTTTGCGGATGACGGGCATTCCTTCGCCCGAAATCAGGGTTAACGAATATCCCCATCAGCTGTCGGGGGGGATGCAGCAGCGGGCGATGATTGCCATGGCGCTCTCCTGCGAGCCGAACCTGTTGATCGCGGATGAGCCGACAACCGCGCTCGATGTGACGATTCAGGCCCAGATCCTGGAATTGATCGCCGACTTGAACCGCAAAATGGGCATGGGCGTGCTGTTCATTACGCATGATCTGGGCGTGGTCTCGGAAATTTGCACGGGCGTGAAGGTGATGTACTTGGGACAGATCGTGGAGGAAGCTCCCACGGAACAGCTGTTCCAAACGCCGCTGCATCCTTATACCCAAGGGCTGATCCAATCCATCCCCAAGCTGGAAGGGGACAGGGACGATGAGCTTTACGTCATTGAGGGAACGGTGCCGTCCCTGACGGATATTCCGCAGGGCTGCGGCTTCTCAACGCGGTGTCCTTATGCCGACGAGCTGTGCCGTACCTCCGAGCCGCCGATGCAAACGGCCCAAACGGACCATCGAGTAAAGTGCTGGCATTATGAGGCCCTAAACAAGCAGGAAGGGAGGGAGACAACCGTTGGAACAAGCAGCTGATCGTTCGATTTTAAAGGTAAGCTCCCTTCACAAGCAGTTTCCGGTGTACGGATCATTCGGCAAATTAGGGGGCGCCAAAGCATACGTCAACGCGGTCACGGACGTTTCCCTGCAATTGAACGAGGGAGAAACCTACGGCCTGGTCGGCGAATCAGGCTCCGGCAAAAGCACCACGGGACGCACCATCCTCGGATTAACGCCGGCAAGCCAAGGGCAGGTCCTGTATCGGGATCGGGAATTGGCGGCCATGACGAGGGAGGAAATGCGGAATTTCCGCAAGGACGTGCAGCTTGTTTTTCAAGATCCGTTCTCTTCGCTCAATCCGAGGAAACGAATCGGCCGGATGCTGGAGGAGCCCTTGATCATTCATAAAATGGGGGACAAGGCGGAGCGTCAGGAAACCGTGTTCCGCATCCTGAAAACCGTCGGCCTGCAGCCGGAGCATGCCTTTCGCTTTCCCCATGAATTCTCGGGCGGTCAACGCCAGCGGCTGGGCTTGGCGCGCGCGCTTATCATGAATCCGAAAATCATCGTGTGCGACGAGCCGGTCTCCGCCCTGGACGTATCCATCCAGTCGCAAATTCTGAACATGCTCAAGCGCCTGCAGCGCGAAATGAAACTAACGCTATTATTTATAACGCATGATATCAGCGTGGTTCGGTATATTTCGGATCGGATCGGCATTATGTATCTCGGAAAGATAATGGAAGAGGCTTTGACGGACGATTTGTTCCATGAGCCGTTGCATCCCTATACGAAGGCGCTGTTCTCGGCCGTACCGGATTTTAACCGCAGCCGATTAAAGGAACGGATCATGTTGCGGGGGAAATCCCGTCCCCGATATCGCCGCCGAGCGGCTGTGTTTTCCACACGCGCTGTCCCTATGCAACCGATGTATGCAGAACAGACATACCGGCTGTAAGAGAAGTGCGGCCGGGCCATAAGGTCGCCTGTCATCTTGTTGACTAGAACAGATAAGATCGCACCCCCAACCAAAAGGAGAGAAGGACCATGACAACGTTACAAATCGTAGAAGGCCAGGATCGGATATTCAATGAGGCCGGGTTTCAGATTGCAGGAAACCACGGCCCGAATTTGGAGGGCGGCTTGTCTCCGAGAGAGCTGTTGGAAGCGTCCCTGGCGCTGTGCGTATCCATCTCGCTCCAAAAAATAATGGCTTACGACGGCGTGGAATATGATAAGTCTTCCATTCATATCGAAGTGTCATCGGTAAAAGCAGAGGATAAAAGCAATAAGTTCTCGCATTTCAACGTCCTTGTCTCGCTGCCGCCAACGCTGGAGCCTGCCTACAAGGAGAAGCTGAAATCCGTCGTAGAGCGTGCATGCACGATCGGCAATACGCTGAAAAGCGAGGCCGTCGTTGAACTGATCGAAGTGAATGAGCCTATCGAAACGAGCAGCAATGCGTAAAGGATTAGATGAAATATTAACCATTCAAGTCGATTCAACAAGAAGAGCCTTAGTCCGGGTTTCACCGCGGACTAAGGCTCTTCTGTTCTTAAGGGACCGTACGAATAAAATACGGAGACGTGATGCTTCTTCATTTTTATATTGTAAACGCGTCCGGTCACGACTGCGGCTGCAAATTCCGCTCAAACGCGACGATCCAGTCGCCCTGGATGGCGGCATAGCCGGTATCTCCCTCCACGACAAGACCGTACAGATTCTTGACGTCAAGATACTCTTTTCGTTCTCCATTATCAAATTCGAGGGTGATGTAATAATACGTACGGGATGAATGGTTGGCGTGCATCATTCCGTTATCGTTGTTGTGGTGATTGGTATGATGGCGGACATCCATGCGTTTGGAGACGACCCGGGCAAACTCGGAAGTGCGCGGGGACTTGGCGTTCTTAACATAACGAGCGCCATTGGAGATGAAGCCCACGATCACAATGACGAATACAATCCCGATCAGAATGGGAACCAGCGTAAACATAAAATCAAAACCTCCGCCAAAAGACGGGCCTTGGGGCATCATCGACGGCACTCCTCCTGTTCCGTTATTTTTCCATTGATTATATGTACGGTAAAAATGACTAAAATGTTTCAAATTTGGGTTGGGGCAATGGATGTTCCGAGCAAGTAATGACCAACGGTCGAGTTGAGGCCAACCTGGATTTCGCCGTTCCATATTGACGTATCAATGACATGAAAGCGAGCGATCCGAAGGCGGTTACATAAAAATCGGCCTCAAGAGCGAGGCCGATTTATTATTATTGTATGAACAAAGATCTAACTCCACTAGGGAGCCTTCACTTCACATGTACTCCCGAGCCCGCATAATGCAGCCCCAGTTGATATGCCCGCTCCAGCAGGCTCTCCATGTGCTCCGGCCTGCCCTCTAACGTATCATAGAAGAATTCCACTCGGGAATTTTCGATTCCGGAATAGTTGGCCATGCCGACGTTGAGGGAATGGGACAGCATCGTATCATAGCTCCGCTTGGCAAAATGGTCCTCCGACGCTCCTGCCAATGCGATCCATAACGCCTTCTTGTGATGGAGCTTGGAACCGCCGCCATATGCGAAGCCGTGATTCCAGACACGGTCGATATATCCCTTCAGCATGGCCGGAACCCCGTACCACCATACCGGGAAAATATAGGCCAGTGCGTCGTGCTGTTTCATTCGCGCGATCTCGTTTTCAACCTCAGCGGAGAATACCTTGCCGGCATCAGACCAATCGGGTTCGTCCGCCTCCCACAGAACCGGATCGAAACCGATGCGGTGAAGATCCAGAACCTCCGTCTCATGTCCGGCATCTTGAAGCCCCTGCACAAATCGCTCCGTGACAGCAAATGTAAAGGAGTTCACTCTAGGATGAGTGACAACGGTCAGTACTTTCATCATGAATCACCTTCGCTTTCTTCTATAATGTGTTGAATGTGCTTTGTTTTCTTGCAGTACTGGTATAAGGGGATTATGTATCATATAATGGCTGGAAGGAAGTACGCACTTATTTGTTCTATAGGTACCTAAAGGTGCTATTAGCACCCTAAAGTGCCCTTCATAGTCGCAGTATTTTTACGTCCGGGAGGTGAGAGGATCTTATGAATCGCGATCGGCAATACCATATTCCGTCCGAAGCCACCATGGAGGTGATCGGCGGCAAGTGGAAGATCGTTGTGCTGTGCCACCTTAGTTATGGGCCCAAGCGTACGAGTGAAATTAAGAAAGAGATGCCGGATATTACGCAGAAAATGTTAACCCAGACCCTTCGGGAGCTGGAGGAGGATGGGATTATTACGCGAACGGTCTTTAATCAAGTGCCGCCGAAGGTCGTTTACGAGCTGAGCGAATTGGGCGTTTCAACTGCAGCCCATCCTGGATCAAATCTGTGAGTGGGGCGAGAAGTATATGAATGGAGAAACGAAGGTAAGTGCTCCATGAAGTCATGATAAAAGCTGCTGACCTGAGGGAATGAGTCGGCAGTTTTTTTTGTTTTTCACGATATCCATCCGGCTGAAATGCCCGTTCTGCGTTCCATTATTTTTAATCGGTTAGAAGGAAAGGCAGGAATATTGTGGAATATATAGTCCTTTGGACTCATGCAGGTTCCGAAAGTTTCGGCCAAAACGGAGTTTGTCGAGAAATTGAATAGTTACTAAAGATATAATAAGTAGAAGACTCAGGGCCGGGCGGGCCGTAACCATAAGAATTATCATTTTGGGTATGCAGGGAGAGCCATCCTTGAATTAATAGAAACGTTTGTCTCTCGGGTAACGTATGAATTTCATAGGACCTAAGGATTACTCACAAAAGGAGTGTGCACAGCTCAGATGGACGGCAATTATAACTTGTATATTGTTGGGCTTTCAATTGCGATCGCTATACTTGCTTCATACTCGGCTTTGAATATTACGTCCAAAATTTCGGACGCGAACGGCAAATCCAAGTTTTTTTGGCTATTCGGGGGAGCCATGGTCATGGGAAGCGGCATTTGGTCCATGCATTTTGTCGGCATGCTGGCGATGCACATGAATATGAACGTGAAGTACGATGCCTTTCTGACCATCATGTCGATGCTGGCCAGCGTGATTTCCTCATTCATCGCGTTTTATATCACCATGCCCAAGGATATTAACTGGTCCAAAATCGCCATTGGCGGTTTCGTTATGGGAAGCGGCATCGTGACGATGCATTACATGGGAATGGAAGCCATGGTCGTACACGCCGACATTCGTTACGATCCCGTCTTTTGGATATTGTCCGCCGTCATTGCGCTGGCGGCCTCCTATGCGGCCTTATTATTGTTTCTTCGTTTTCGCAACCATTCCAAGTCCAGCTTTCTCAAGTGGGGCTCGGCGGTTGTCATGGGATTCGCCGTGTGCGGGATGCATTATACAGGGATGAAGGCGGCGCGCTTTGAAGCGCATGCCGGCATGATGACGCATCAGCCGCAGTCTGTGGATTTCTTCCTTTTGTACTGCGTGACGGTCGCGATTTTTGCTATTCTGTTGATTTCCTGGGGCGCGATGTTCTTTGACCGGCATGTGCTGGAAAAGCTGGCCTACCAGGATACGATCACGGGATTGCCCAACCGCAATGAGATGAACCGGTTCTTCAGGACGAATGCCGAAACGGATAAGATTACGATCCTGTTTCTGGATCTGGACCAATTTAAGGCCATCAACGATACGCTGGGTCATAATGTCGGGGATTTGCTGGTCCAGGAAGTGGGCAAGCGGCTGCGTCAATTCATTCGAAGCGGCCAACAGGTGTTCCGGATCGGGGGGGACGAATTTCTGGTTATTTTGAAGCAAAGCGACCCGAATTATGCCCAGCGCTTAGCCGATGATATACTCCAACAAATTAAAAAGGTGTACCATATCGACGGCAACGAGCTGTATGTGACGGTTAGCATCGGCATCAGCATCGGTTCCGTCCATAGCTCGGATCGTACGACGCTGCTGAAGAATGCCGACACCGCGATGTATAAAGCGAAGGGGCTAGGCAAGAATCAGCAATGCCTTTATGACGAGGAGATGGGTCTTCAAGAGGTTCGCAAGATGGAATTGGAGAAGGACCTGCAAAGAGCGCTGGAGATGAAGGAGTTCTTCATCGTGTATCAGCCGAAATGGAATGTGCAAAGCGACCGCTTGGTCGGATTCGAGGCGCTGCTCCGCTGGAAGCATCCCCGCCTCGGCGTGATTTCCCCTCAGGAATTCATTCCGATTGCGGAAGAGACGGGGCTGATTATTCCGATGACCCGCTGGACGCTTGAAGAAGCATGCAAGCAGTGCAGGGTGTGGCAGGATAGCAGGGTTGTCCAGCCCGTCTCGGTGAATCTATCGGTCCGTTTATTTCATGGCGACAATCTGCTGGAGCTGATTCAAAACGTGCTGCATAAGGCGGATTTGGAGCCCCGGTTGTTAGAGCTGGAGATTACGGAGTCCATGGTGCTGCACGATGTGAACGATATCATCCGGCAGCTTGGGAGTATCCGATCCTTAGGGGTTAAGGTCTCCATGGATGATTTCGGAACCGGCTATTCCTCGATTGGGCTCTTGGACCGGATTCCGATTGATGCCCTGAAGCTGGACCGCCAGTTCACCAATGATTTGGACACGCCCAGCAAGCGCGCCATCGTCAACGCCGTCGTTCTTATGGCGGAAAAGCTGAATCTGGACGTGATCGCCGAAGGCGTGGAGAATAAGGAGCATATCGACTTTTTGACGGGGCTCGGGTGTCATGTCATGCAGGGTTACTATTACGGAAAGCCGATGGATATCCATGAGATTGAGGTCTGGATGTACGACCAAGATCACAAGGCCGAAGAGTTCGCGGCCCTTCGATGAAAGAGCGGATACGAATGCATATGGTTCATAAGAATAACGGGCACCGGGAGTGTCCGTTATTTGTTGCTTTTGGGTACATCAAATGACTGGCGTTCCCGGGTATTTTAGACAAAATAGGCAATTTCCGCGCGCGGGAAATATTCTTGGATTCCCTTTTCGAACAGCTGCTGAAACTCCTCGACGGTTTCGGCCTTATAGACATACTTGAATTTTCCATACCTTCCCCACTTTAACTGCCGGTCCTCCTCATCCATGTCCAGCTTGGTTTTGGGGTACCGTTTCAAAATGGTGTTTTTGGCCGTTTTGGTAAACCGGTGCTGAATGAGCTCAAACGTCAGATCCTTAACCTCCACATGGCTCAATCGCTCATGGAGCTTCTCCAATAAATGCCAGTATCCTTCCTGCCATCCGTCATATTTGACGATCGGGGCAATGATGAAACCTAACGGATATCCGGCTTCGGCAATTTTCCCCGCGGCTTCAATGCGTTCTTCGAAGGAAGAGGTACCCGGCTCGAAATAACGGATCACATAATCGGAATTGATGGAGAAGCGTACCCTGGTATGGCCGCCGTGATCGATATTCAGCAGGGAATCGATGTTGGCGAATTTCGTCACGAATCGCAGTCGGCCATGGTCCTGCTTAGCCATAAATTCAATGTAATAGGCCAGTGCCCCGGTCAAATGCTCCAGAGATACGGGATCGCCGGTACAAGCGGCCTCGAACCGGGTGATTTCGGGCGACCGCTCAGCGATGTATTGCTTCGCTCGGTCCAAAATTTCATCCAGGTTGACATAAATCCGGACATAAGGCTTCGAGCTCATGGTGGTTTGCAGGTAGCAGTAATGACAATGTCCTGCACATCCCGTCGTCAGCGGGATGGCATACTCCGCAGAAGGCTTGGACGTGTCGAAATCCAAGGTCTTCCTAATCCCAACGACTAGGGTGCGTTTGGCGTTCCGGTATTTTTCGGTTTCGGTCTCCCCCGGAATGCCGGTTACCCGATTATGGGAGGTGGTCATTTTGATGGGTGTGCCTAATTCCTCAAACCATGCTTGCAGCTTCTTTCCAAGCGGATACTCCAACGCATCCGGCTCAAAAAAGACGAGTTCCGGGTCAAAACGCTCCAACGAATCTTCCTCCCCCGCAAAAATTTAAGTATATGGATTATAGAATGGGCAATGGTCGGGTTGATCATGCATTGTTCAAGTTATGAGTTTGTATGGTGCTGTTTCAAGCAAATAGGGGATGTGATGAATCTGTGAGCGATCATCGTTCAACATGGACAATTTAAATATATCATGTTATATTGTTATATAAATTAGCAGGTTTTGGAGTACCGTTGGAGGGATATCAATTTGAAAGATGCAGCTTCCACGAAGCCGATGTATGAACAGATTTTTAACGAGATGAAGCGAAAGATCTCAACCCATATGTTTCGGATTGGAGATAAAGTTCCATCAGAGAAGGAACTTGCGGATGAGTACGGAGTTAGCCGAATCACGAGCAAGAAAGCCTTGGATCTGCTGGCGGCAGAAGGCGTGATCGTGCGCAAGCCGGGCAAGGGATCGTTCGTAGCCGATCCGGATGAGCCTGTGGTACACAGGGAATCCATCTCCTCAGAGAGCGCAGAAACGGGAACGGCCGGCCGGGAGAAAATGATCGGCCTGGTCATCACGGATTTTTCTTCAAGCTACGGAACGCGGCTGATCTACAGCATGGAGCAGTATTCCAGGGAGAATGACTGCTTTCTGGTCCTGCGCAGAACGTTCGGGGACCAGGATAATGAGGAATTGTCCATCCAGAAGCTGCGCAATCTCGGCGTGAACGGTCTTATCGTATTTCCCGCGCAGGGTGAATATTTTAATGCCGAAATATTGAAAATGGTCATTGCCCGCTTCCCGCTCGTCCTGATTGACCGCAAGCTGAAGGGGGTCGCTGCGGCTTCCATCAGCACGGATAATCTTGGGGCAGCCGTGCAGGCGGTGGAGCATTTATTCGATTTGGGTCACCGCCATATTTGCCTGCTGTCTCCTCCGCCGAGGGATACGACGGCGGTCGAAGAGCGGATTGAAGGATTCGTTCAGGCTCATGCCGCCCGGGGCATCGCGTTTGACAAGGAAATCTGGATCAGTGACGTAACGGCCACGCTGCCCAATGCTTTCTACGAAAGCAATATTGAACGGGAAATACAGCGGATCATGCAGCATTTGCAGGATCATCCGTCGATTACCGCTTTTTTTGCGATTGAGTACAATATTGCATTGCTTGCTAAGGTTGCAGCTGAACGTCTCGGTTTGCGGGTCCCGGAGGATGTATCGATCATATGCTTCGACAGTCCGCAATTAAATATCGGTGAGGGATACTTGTTTACCCATATGCGACAGAACGAGGAAGAGATGGGAAGGCTGGCGATCGAGACGGTGCTGGGCATCATGAACCACGACGCGGTTGCGGTCGAGAAGAGATTGCCTGCGGAATTGGTGGTTGGCGCATCTACCGGTCCCGTCAAGGAATAGCAGAAACTTGTTCAAACGTCTGCGCAGCTGGCGCAGCCTTCGATGCATGGTGTGCTGGAAAGTGACCGGCGCATTGGTAATTCCCTGACCGACCAAAGGGAAATTCGAATTCGATAACGAAAACCTTGGAGGTTGAACCTTACAAACAGGAAACGTGAATACGGAATGTTTGTAATGTTTTCACTTACCCTTGCACGAATGCAAACCATGCGCTCACGAACCTGTGAGCGCATGGTTTTTTTGTTCTTAATCCGGTGAGGAGCAGCGTTGGTTTTGTGTCGACGTTTACCCAACGCCTAATATAACATTTAATTTATTTTATATATTGACATATTAACTAGATAACAATATACTGATTCGTGATAACGGTTTCATAATTCCATCAAGCGAAAGGGGAACATCACGTGCAATCCATAACTGAACTGCCGGAGGCCATTAGGCGGATATCGGACATGGTTCGGGCGAAGCAGCCGAAACGAACGGCTGACATGTTCGAGAGATGCCTAGCCAATACCTGGAATACCACCTTGAAGCGAATGGAGGACGGCACGACGTTTGTCATAACCGGGGATATTCCTGCCATGTGGTTGCGCGATTCGGCTGCGCAGGTCAGGCCCTTCCTGGTGCTTGGAGAGGACCGCGAGATCGGCGACATGATCCAGGGCGTGGTCAGACGCCAGTTTGACTATATTCTGCGGGATCCGTATGCCAACGCGTTCAATGAGTCTGCGAACGGGATGGGACATCAGGATGATGCAACCGAGATGAGCCCGTGGATTTGGGAACGCAAATACGAGATCGATTCGCTGTGTTATCCGATCCAGCTCAGCTACCTGCTGTGGAAAAACTCCGGAAGAACCGGCCATTTTGACGAGACCTTTCGGGCAGGCGTGCGGCAGATTATCGAGTTGTGGACGACAGAGCAGCACCATGAACAGAAATCGGCTTACACCTTCGAGCGGAGCAACTGCCCTCCGTCGGATACGCTGGTCCGTGGCGGAAAAGGAGCGGAGACAGCATATACCGGCATGACCTGGTCCGGCTTCAGGCCGAGCGACGATGCTTGCGCCTACGGTTACCTGGTTCCGTCGAACATGTTTGCGGTCGTTGTGCTGGGGTATGTGACGGAGATTGCCGAGGAGATTCTGAAGGATCGCGAGCTGGCAGCGGCGGCGGAGGGGCTAGCGGCACAGATCGAAGCCGGCATACAGCGGTACGGCATTGTGGAGCATCTGGAATGCGGCCCTATCTATGCATACGAGGTGGATGGATTGGGTTCGGTTAACCTGATGGACGACGCGAATGTGCCCAGCCTGCTGTCCATTCCGTACTTGGGATACCGAAATGCGGAAGATCCGATATACGCGAATACGCGGAGGTTTATCTTGAGTGAGCGGAACCCGTACTACTTCTCCGGGACCGCTGCATCCGGCATCGGCAGTCCGCATACGCCCGATCAATACATATGGCATATTGCGCTTGCGATGCAAGGGATGACCGAACAGGATGAAGCCGAGCGGCAGCGCCTCCTTGAACTGCTGCTGGCAACGGACGGAGGAACCGGGCTCATGCATGAAGGGTTCCATGTGGATCGGCCGCAGGAATATACCCGGCCTTGGTTTTCATGGGCCAATATGATGTTTTGCGAACTGGTGCTGTTGTGCTCCGGTATCGCGGTTAAACGGTAAAGCTAGCAGCGGGATGAAGCGGCGAACCGAGCTTGGAATTCATAAGGGAGGGTTAACGAATGAAGAAGCAGTGGAAGATCGTATGGTCGATGATAGTTGTGATTGGGCTTCTGGCGGGCTGCTCAGGGGGCAGCGGCGGCTCCTCCGGCGGAGAAGCCAGCGGCGGCAAAACGGTGCTGACCTTCTGGGGAGACTGGGGCGGAGAAGGGCAGGAACAGATCCAAACGATGGTGGATGCTTTTAATAAATCCCAAGATAAAATCGAGGTGAAATATGCCCTGCAGCAGGACGTGGTGACGAAGTTTCTGACAGCGGCCACGAACGGGGGGACGCCGGATGTCGTGTTCTGGGACCGGTGGCGGACCGCGCTCTATGCACCTAAGAACGTGCTTCATCCCGTGGACGAATACCTGGAGCGCGACGGCGTCAACAAGGGGGATTTTTACGAAGAGGCTCTGAAGGAGCTTACCTATGAAGACAAGCTGTACGGATTGCCGTTGACGGTGGATGCGCGGGCCCTGTTCTACAACAAGAAAATGCTGGAGGAAGCCGGGCTTGAGCCGCCAACGACCTGGGATGAGCTTGAGGCGGCAGCCAAAGCCACGACCAAGTGGAACGGAACCAAGCTCGAAACGGCGGGGTTGTCGATGGGCGATCCCGGACTGTTCAACATGTATTTGCAGCAGGCGGGCGGAACGATGCTGACCCCGGAGAACACGATGAACGTGAACAACGAGAAGGGCAAAGCGGTATTGGACTTCTGGGGACGTTTGTTGAATGAGGATAAGGTGTACAAGATCGGTTTCGAGGACGGCTTGGGCGAAGGAACGGATGCGTTTGTAACCGGAAAAGTCGCCATGCTCTACACCGGCCCGTGGATGCTGAGCACCTATGATAAATACGGCAAAGACCTGGAGTATGGCATCGTGCCGCCACCGGCCGGACCGAACGGCGATAAGGGAAGCGTTATGGGCGGCTTTGGGCTTGTCATTCCGCAAGGCTCGAAGCATCCGGAGGAGGCTTGGGAGTTTATCAAATGGTGGACGGCCAACAAGGACAATGCCGTGTTATGGGCCAAAACGAGCCTGAATATGCCGGGCTTCAAGCCTGCCTTTGAAGATCCGTTCTTCGCGGACGATCCGAAATGGATACCGTTTATGGAAACGCTTGAATTTGCCAAAACACGGCCGACGCATCCGGGTTACTCCGTCATGGAGGAGAACGCCGTCATTCCGAATCTGGAGCTGTTCATGCAGAACAAGCAGAGCGCCGAAGAGACCCTCCGGCTCAGCCAGGAGCAGGGCGATAAGCAGCTGAAGGAAAATGCCGTTGCCCGTTAACGCATCGGGGATTCTAGGAGCTACAGAAAGGAGCATGAGGATGATTTCCGCCACAAAGCCAGTCAGCGCCAAGCCTGCTTCCGTCACGAGGCTCGGCAAACACCAGGCCAGGATGGGCTACCTGTTCATTATGCCGACGATGCTGTTATTTGCGGTATTCATGGTGATCCCGGTTGGAATGGCGCTATACCTGAGTTTTACCAATTATGACGTGCTCAGCTCGAACGACTGGGTCGGCATGGACAATTACAGGCGACTGTTCGGCGATGATTTGTACTGGAAAACCTTCGTTAACGTGATGATCTATGCGGTGGTGTTCGTGCCGCTCAACGTACTGATCTCCCTTCTGCTGGCGATCCTGCTGAACCGGGCGGCGAGGGGAGTCAAGGCGCTGCGGACGTTTTACTATCTTCCGACCTTGACGTCGGCGGTCGCGGCGGCCACCGTCTGGATCTGGATGCTGCATCCCGAATACGGGCTCGTTAACGGGATCCTGTCGCTGTTCGGGATCACGGGCCCGGCCTGGGTGTCCCAGACCGATACCGCCATGCTGTCGATTATTATGATGACGCTGTGGCAGAGCGTAGGCTCCAATATGATCATTTACCTGGCCGGACTTCAGGGCGTGCCGGATTATCTGTACGAGTCCGCTCGTCTGGACGGTGCCAGCAAATTCGATTGCCTGCGTTACATTACCTGGCCGCAGCTGCGGCCGACCACATTCCTTGTCAGCACGATGTCGATTATCGGCGCGCTGCAGCTGTTTGATCAGGCATTCGTGCTTACGCAGGGCGGACCCGCCAATGCAACGAAAACGCCGGTTTATCTCATTTATCAGCAGGGCTTTAACCAGCTGCAGATGGGGTATGCATCATCGCAGGCCTTCGTGCTGGCGATGGCGATTCTGGTCTTCTCGCTGATCAGCATGAAGATCAATAAATCGGAAGAATCGATTGTGTAATCGGGGCTTAGAGGAGGAAGACAAGAGATGAGAGCAATTGAGAGTCAGGCCAAGCGGCAGCGAATCCTTACCGCGAGCGTCTTCTATATCGGTGCCATTCTGATCGCCATCGTCATGTTTCTCCCGTTCTACTGGAGCGTGATGACCTCTTTTAAGCCGGATGAGGATATGTTCTCGATGCCGATCAAATGGTTCCCTACGGACATCACGCTGGAGCACTATAAAAAGGCGTTCACAACCGTACCCTTCGGCCTTTATTTCTGGAATTCATTCTTTCTGGCCATTACCGGCGTGCTGCTCAACCTGTTCTTCGGTTCGCTCAGCGGCTATGCTTTTGCCAAGCTGAAGTTCAAAGGCAACTCGGGACTCTTCCGCGTGCTGCTGGCCGCGATGATGGTCCCGGGCATCGTCACGATGATCCCGAGCGTGTACGTGCTGCGCCATATACCGCTGATGGGAGGCAACGACCTGTTCGGAAGCGGGGGCATGGGGCTGATGAATTCCTTTTGGGGGATCATTCTTCCGGGAGCTTCCGGCACGTTTGCGGTGTTTTTCATGCGGCAGTTCTTCCTGACGCTCCCCTCCGACATGATGGAGATGGCGCGGATTGAGGGCTGCGGCGAATTCAAAATTTTTTGGCGCATCTATTTGCCTCTGACCAAGCCGGCGCTGGCAACCCTGAGCATCTTCACGTTTCAGGCGGGCTGGAACAGCTTCCTGTGGCCGATGATCGTGCTGAACGATCCGAACAAGGCGACGATCCAGATGGGGCTCCAGGCGTTCTCGTTCAATTTCCAGACGGATTACGGCCCGATGATGGCCGGGGCACTGGTGGCTATTTTGCCGATCCTTGTCCTGTTCCTGGCTCTGCAGCGGTACTTCATTCAGGGCATCGCATTTAGCGGGATCAAAGGCTAGCGGGCTGGAAGCTGGATATGGGTGACGCATGGACAAAAAACTTGCATATTGAGATGTCAGGAGTGATTTCGACAATGATAACGGTGTCCGGTATATGGACCAAAAGGGCCGATGAGGCGCAGCGCGCGCTGGAACGTCATTTCTGGAATGATTCGATCCGTATGTACAATATAGAAACGCCGTGCCCGGACGGGGCGTGCAACACGATTTTCCATTATTGGTGGATGGCGCATGCGGCGGATGTGCTGGTGGACGGTTATGTTCGCACGGCGGATCCGTTGTATGCGGAGCGGCTGGAGCAGCTGTATGAGGGAGTGCTCCGCCGGAATGAGGGCGCATGGCCGAATGAGCTGTACGATGACATGGAATGGATGGCGCTGGCATGGCTGCGCGCCTATGAGGCGACGGGGCTGGAGAAGTACAAGCAAGCGGCGCTGACGCTCTGGGAGGATATTCAAACCGGCTGGAACGATGTTCAAGGCGGGGGAATTGCTTGGCACAAGGAGCAGCTCGGTTATAAGAATACCCCGGCAAATGCGCCTGCGGTTATTTTGGCGGCACGGCTGTATCGGGCTTTAGGCAACCCGGCTGACCTGGAATGGGCTCGGAAAATCTACGCATGGCAGAAAAATGCCCTCGTGGATCCTGCCACGGGTTTTGTCTGGGACGGAATGAACCGTACCGGGGACGGGGCCATCGATAAAGATTGGAAATTCACGTATTGCCAAGGCGTATTTATCGGAGCAGCGGTCGAGCTATTTCGGGTTACGGGTGATTCGGCGTACCTTGAAGACTCCAAGCGGACCTTTCAAGCGATGCGCGTAGAGCTGGCGGATTCGGCGGAAGGCATCCTCCCGGACGAAGGCGGAGGCGATGCCGGATTGTTCAAAGGGATCCTGATCCGTTATGTAACGGAAGCTATCAAGGTGTGGCCTGAAGCAACAGAAGCTGCAGGGTGGCTGAGCCGGAACGCCAATGTGCTCTGGGAACAGGGAAAGACTGCAGATGGCGCGTTGTTCGGGACCGATTGGAAGAGCCGCCGAACGTCTGAGGCTATCGTTCAGCTCAGCTCGCAGCTGAGCGCCGTGATGCTGCTTGAATGTGCGGCCGTGCTGGAATCCGCAGGGCAGGCCGGGGGGAGCGATGGTCGGCATTCTGCGACGAACTGGGATGAGAGAGCGGACCTGCTGCAGGAGGCCATGTACCGAAATTACGGAAACCCGGACAGCGGCATTATGGATCAATGGTTTCCGCGGGAACATGCCGCGGCAGGCGAGAATTTCTATTATTGGTGGCAGGCGCATGTGCTGGATGTGCTGGTTGACGCTTATAAGCGCACGGGAAAACCGGTGTATGCCGACCGAATGGAAGCATTCAGCCGAAGCCTGTACAAGTACAACGGCCATACGTTCACCCACAATTACTACGATGACATGGAGTGGACGGCACTCGCGCTGCTGCGTGCGCATCAGGCTACCGGTAGCGAGTGGTATAAGGAGCAGGCGCTTACGCTGTGGGAAGACATCAAGACCGCTTGGAACGATCACTGCGGGGGCGGCATGGCGTGGAAGAAGGATCAGCTGGATTACAAAAACACGCCGGCTAACGCGCCTGCCGCCATTTTGGCGGCGAGGCTGTATCTTTTGGAGCGGAACGAAGAGGATTTGATCTGGGCAAAGCGCATTTATGAATGGAACAAAAGCCAGCTTGTCGATCCATCGACCGGGTTTGTGTGGGATGGCATGAACCGGCTCGGCGACGGTGAGATCGATTACGATTGGAAGTTCACGTATTGCCAGGGCGTGTTCCTCGGTGCCGGAGTGGAATTATACCGTTGTACGGGGGATAAGTCCTATCTCGATGACGCTAAACGGACCGCTGACGCGTGCATGCTGGAGCTGTGCGATCCAAAAACCCGGCTTCTGCCCGATGAGGGCATTGACGACACGGGTCTGTTTAAAGGCATCCTCATCCGTTATCTGCTGGTGCTGCTTGAAGAGGCGCCCGAAGAGGACGCCGTACGCCGAATGGTCCAGCGTAACGCGGAAACGCTGTGGGAGAAGGGAATGCTTGAGGATGCTGGTTTATGCGGCCCTGCCTGGGACGCTCTGCCGACTCTTCCCGTTCAACTGAGCGTGCAGCTGAGCGGAATGATGCTGACGGAGGCGGCGGCCGTGTTGAGCAAATAGCTTTGATTCGCTGTCAGCGATGATGGCGTCTTGTGAATGATTGGAGAAGAGGACGCAAATCGGCGTGCTCTTTTTCATTTTATTTCCTATTCCACCAATTCGAGATGATTGTCATATGACAATATTCATGACAACACACACTGTTGGTCGCACGGGCCATGCGTTATATTTATGAGGTAAATCACATCCTGGCTTGGATACGAAACATGATTTCAGATGCTCTGTGAAGTAAGGTCATATCCGTTCATGAGGTGATGTATGTCCATTAATCTGAAAATAGAAGACGTTTGTATTCAGCTAGGGATTGACATTCATAAATTCAACTTGGAGAACCCTGAAATCAAGACCGAACCCGAAGTCCCCTACCCAGGTTACCCTCATCAACCGTCACCGCGATTTGGCAAACCCCTGTCATTACCTAAAATCTGATCGATGTCATATGACAATTTAATGACACCACTCACTATTTGTCGAGCTGCCCTTCTATTATATTAAATATGTTCGGTACAACAACGACGATCGTCATGAATAGGCAGTGCTTGTTGCAGATGTTTCACATCGTCAATACATACGGCAAGCCATGAGAACAGACCACCGAAGGGGAAGGTCTGTTTTCCCCATTCGTTCTGTCGAACGGAACCGAGCCTACTGCATATCAGAAGAAAAGAAATGCCGCAAGCTTTTTACGATTGATATAGCACGGCAATGACGAATGCTATAATAGCCTTAATTAGCCTGCGATCATTAAATACGCTGTTACATATAATCAGGGAGTGGAACTTTATGTTTGAAATGCCAGGATATCAAACATTGGACGTAATCCATACTAATGGAGACATTCAACTCTTTAGACTTTCGCGTTCTATCGACGGTTTGCGCGTCTTAGCCAAGACAACGCGCGATGCAGGTCCGGAATCGGCCATGGTGGCTGCTTTTCGATACGAGTATGACGTATTGAAGAAGCTGGATGGCCGTGGAGCCTTGGAAGCGTACAGTTTGGAGATGATCGCAGATCGGCCGGTTCTTCTCCTGAAAGAGATGGCCGGGGTTACATTGGAACAGCTGCTGCGGGCATATTCTGACGTTCCGGAACTTCCGGATCTTCTGCGCATGGCTGTTGCCATAACTGATTGTCTTATTCGGATTCATCGAGAGAATATGACGCTGAACGAGATCACGCCCTCTCATCTGATGGTCAATCCCCGCACCTATGAAGCGAAGCTGATCGATATCCGTATGTGTTCAACCGAAGCGGGCAAAAGCCCGTTGTCTTCCTTAAGCCGGCCGGATGCGTTTCTTCCTTATATATCGCCCGAACAGACACGCAGAACGGGAATGACGCCGGATTACCGATCCGATTTTTATTCCCTCGGGATCATATTATACGAGTGGTTGTCCGGTACTTTACCCTTTGAACATATCGACCCTGTAAATACGGTATACCGCCATCTTGCCGGCACCCCTGAGCTTCTGCACCGCAAATTCCCCTCCATCCCCAAAATAGTGTCCGATATTATACAGAAATGCATGGAGAAGATGCCCGACGATAGGTATGTCAGCGCATTCGGTATTCAAACGGACCTTGAGGAGTGTTTCAATCGGCTTCAGGTTACAGGCGAGGTGGAACCATTCCGACTTGGAAGCCGGGATATACCGGAACGATGGGTGGAATCGGCCCAATTCTACGGACGGCAAGCCGAGCTGCAAGATGCTGCAGGATGCCGTGCGGAGGGCGGCTAACGGGTCTGTTGTGCTGGTTGGCGTTAGCGGTACGGAGGGGATAGGAAAAACTTCTTTTCTCATGGAAGCTCTGGAACAGGCTGCATCTATGGACTATTTCTTCATCAGGGGCAAGTTCGGCACCCATCAGACGGCTCAGCCTTACGATATTTGGATTCAGGTGATCCGTAAACTGATTCGTCAACTGCTGACTCAGGGCAAACTGCAGGCCGAAGTATGGAAACTGCGGATTCTTCAAGCGGTTGAGGATTACGGGAAAATTCTGATTGAACGGGTTCCCGAGCTGGAACTGCTGATAGGCCAACAGCCGCCTGTTCAACCGCTGCCGCCCGTGGAAGCCCAGGAACGGTTTCATCTGATCATGAACCGATTTATCCAGTTGTTCCTTCGTCCGAACTGTCCCCTGGTTCTATTTCTTGACGATCTTCAATGGGCGGACGAAGCATCTCTTCGATATCTGGAATTTCTTCTGGACGACAGAGCAACCAAGCATTTGCTGGTTGCATTGGCTTACCGTGATCAAGATGCCGACCCGATCCGTCGATTAGAAAACCGTTTGACTCATGATCGTATAATACGGAATCGTATCGACCTGCAGCCGCTTGCCTTGGAGGATATAAACCAGCTGTTAAAGGATGTCATGCGTCATAAAGATGACGATGTAGAGGAGCTGGCTGTTGCCTTGCTTAGGAAGACAGACGGCAATCCCTTCTTTCTCAAGCAGTTTCTTGGAGATTTAATTGCCCATGGCCATGTTTTCTTTGATCCATCGAGCAAAAGCTGGTCATGGGATTTGCCGTTTATTGCCGAAATGAACATTCCCGATAATGCAGTCTCCTATCTGACGGATCGATTGCAAGTAATGCCACCATCCACAAAGATTGTAGTGGGCTATGCTTCATTTCTCGGAAGCCGATTTGATCTGGAAACCCTCTCCATTATATCCGGGCTCCACATAACGAAACTGGCGAAGGAACTGGAGATGGCAGAAAGGATGTCATTGGTGCAGCTCATCAACGACGGTAGCCGAAGCTCCTATAAATTTCAACACGACCGCATCCAGCAGGTGGCTTACACGCTTGTTCCGGAAGAAGAACGCTCGGAATTGCATTGGAGCATCGGCTTGCTCTTCCTTGACCGAATGAATCTCGGTCAGGGAGAAGGTACGGAGGCTTTATTTGAAGCTGTTAATCATATGAACCTTGCCGGGGAGGGGAACCGTCAACCTGAACAGAGAACAAGGATGGCGGAGCTGAACCTTAGGGCAGGCTTGAAGGCAAAAGAATCGACCGCCTATGAGACTGCTCTGCGATATATGCGCCTTGCAACGGCTTATTTGGAGGCGGACGGGGATAACTGGGGGACAAATTATGAGCTCGCTTTTCAGGCTAACCGGGAACGAGCCGAATTGGAATATTTATGTGCAAATTTCCAGCTCGCCCACGACTTGTTCCAATCTTTGATGGAGAAGGCGGTTACCCCTTTGGACAAAGCATCGGTTTGTGTACTGAAGATGCATCTGAAGGCAAGTCAGGACCATTATGGGGAAGTGATCTCGTTAGGTCAAGATGCCTTAAGGCTGCTGCAAGTTGATTTTCCGTCTGATTTCGGTTCATTCGGATTGACTCTCCAGTGGTTACGGCTAAAGCGGAAATTAGGCAAGTATTCGATGAAAGAACTGGATCAATTGCCTCCCATGACGGATGCGTCCCGGCAGCTGGCCATATCCGCGTTGGTTCATATGAGCAATGCCTCGTTCTATGTCAATCGGAAGGGATGGCTTTCTTATACTCTAACGATCGTCGATATGACGCTGCGTTACGGCATGACCCCGGAGGCCTCCATCGGGTTTATGGGCTACGCCCTGTTCATGTATTATCGCTTTCGTCATGAAGAGGCATTTAAATGGGGAATGCTCGCATATCGCTTGTCGAAACCATACCCGCAGCTGCATGTGAGAACGCTGACCGCATTTACTTTGTGTTCCGATAGTTGGCGGCGATACGACCCGGCTCTGCTCGGGGTATTTACCGAGAAGGCAGGCAAGATCGGGTTAGAATCCGGCGACTTGTGGCAAGGGAGTCAAAGCGTGCTGATCAATTGTGGTTCCCTCTTACAGTTTGGTCATCCGTTAGGTGAGATATATGACCGGCTAATCGCAAGCTCAGGGAATATCTTAAGACATCATAATCATCTTCATTCCAAGCAGCTTAAAGTATTTATTGCGCTTCTCATTCGGTTGACGGGCGTTCGATCACCTGATGATCCCTTCGATACCGGGCAGATTACGGATGCGGAGTTTGCCGAGTCGGTTCACGGGGATTCATTCCATGTGATCGAAGAGTTAGTATGCATTTACCGATATTTGCCGGGGTATCTGTTTGGCGAGTATCGGGAAGCGAATGAAGCGTTAGCGAGGTCAGCTGTTATCTTGGAAAAGCGGAAAACGGCTGGTGATCCGATTCTTCAATACTATTACGAGTCGCTGGTATGGGCAAAGCTTTACGAAGAAGCGCCGATGGAAGTGCAGAACGATTATATGGGGAAATTGCGCAAGCGGCTAAGCAAAATGAAAGAATACGCCATTCGCTGCCCAGAAAATTATCAGCATAAATATTTGTTGATGAAAGCGGAGATATTTCGGTTGATGCGGAGGAACCGTCAAGCCGAGGAGTTATACGAGCAATCGATAGAGGCTGCCCGCCAATATGGACATATTCACGATATGGCGATGGCGGCGGAGTGTTACGGCAAATATGGCTTGCGTCAAGGCAAGCCGCGTCTGGCCAGAATATATATGGCGGAGGCTTATGAAGCTTACGTGCAGTGGGGGGCTTTGGCGAAGGCTGCGGTCCTTAAGCAGGAGCACCCTCATCTGCTGCAATTGAGGCCCGAGTCTGGATTGGAACGCGTGGATACGCTCTCGGTCATGATGTCCGCACAGGCTTTATCGGGTGAAATGGAGATGAGCCGGCTGTTGGATTCGCTGATGCGAATTATGCTGCACAATGCGGGCGCGGAGTATGGAGCGGTTATTTTCGACGATGAGGGCAAATGGACAATTGAGGCTTGGGGCACATCAGCGGATATCCTGATCGAGTCCGTGCCGTTGGGGGAGGAATCCGAAATCGTACCTGCCCCCATTGTCGGTTATGCAGCCAGAACGCAAGAGGTCATTGTTCTCCATGACGCGTCGAATGAAGGAATGTTTGTACGCAATACGTATGTCAGGAACAAAGGGTTAAAATCGGTGCTGTGTCTACCGATTATCCATCAGAATCAACTGACTTGCGTTCTATATATGGAGAATAAATTATCGCGCAGCATATTTACGCCCCAGCGGCTCGATATATTGAAATTGCTAGGCTCTCAATGCGCAATTTCGATCAAAAATGCCAAGCTGTATACCGGGATTCAATATTTGAAGGAAAATCTGGAGCTGCAAGTGGAAGAGCGAACGCGAAGTCTGGAGCGATCGATGAGGGAAACATCGGCCGCGCAGGCTGAGGCCTCAGTCTATGAGGAACGGAATCGTATCGCGCAAGAGATTCATGATATTGTTGGGCATACGCTTACTTCGACGATTCTGCAGATTGAAGCAGGCAAAAGGCTGCTTCATAAGGATATGCAAGCCGGAGTTCAGCGGCTGAACGAGGCACAAGATTTGGTGCGCCACAGCCTCAATGAAATCCGGGGCTCGGTACACATGTTAAGGGAGGACAAGTATGCCCATCTTCCCAATATGCTTCAGGGATTAATCCGGGATACGGAGCGAAACGCTGGAGTTACTATCCATGCGTCTATCCATGATCTGCCCGAATGGTTGTCTACAGCATGTAAGAAGACGATCTATCATGCGCTGCAAGGAGGGATTAACTAACGGAATACGACATGGTGGAAGCAAGGTGTTCCATTTTAATCTGATGCTCGTGGGGTCGGAGCTTGAGTTCAGGCTTCAAGACCAAGGTATCGGGGTTCGCACAATCGTTAATGGTTTTGGACTGAAAACAATGAGAGAACGCGTTGAACAATTGGGAGGCAGCTTGACGGTGGATTCCAGACCCGGTCAAGGTTGTCTGCTTCGGATTAATTTGCCTTACCAAAAGCAATGGATTGGGGAAAAGGAATGGAAAAAATCACGATTGTAGTGGCTGACGACCAGCTGTTAACACGCGAAGGGCTACGGACGATACTGGATCTGGAAGACGACATGGAGGTTGTAGGGGTAGCCAAGAACGGGGAAGAAGCTTGTGAATTGGCGGATGCCCTCCAACCAAAACTTGTACTGCTCGATATTCAAATGCCCGTCATGGATGGAATCCAAGCGCTGAAGCATATAAAACAGAGCCATCCGGATATCTTTATTCTTATTTTAACTACGTTCATTGAGACGGATTACATCGTAGAAGGAATGGCGCACGGAGCGAACGGATACATGTTAAAGGATATGGATGCGGATAAAATGATTGCATCGATTCGGGATACGATTGCGGGACAGTTCATTCTTCCTGCTCCGGTTGCTGCTAAATTGGCGGCAAGAATGAACAGAATGTCAGAAGGGCATTCTGGTATGCTAAGAAATCGGTTGGATCGAATCCGGTTGACCGAAAGGGAAGAAGAACTGGCAAGACTGATGGTCCAAGGGTTGAACAACCGGGAAATCGCAGATATGCTGCATATTGCGGAAGGCACAGCCCGTAATTACATTAGCAATCTCTATAGTAAATTGGAGGTTGTCGATCGGGCACAGGCTATCGTCCGGCTTCAGGCGATGTTGTGAACATTGGTAAACGAGAATTCACCAGTTGAGTTTTTACTTGTGACCATTGTTTTTATTCTTGCTAAACTAATCAATAGAAGTAATAATTAAGGCGATACCGTTGAACACGAATCTTTCGGACGGAGTCATACTTCCATTTTTTGAAAAGGAATTAGAAATGAAAGGTACAAACCAATCTTTGACAGGGCTTAGAGGTCTGCTTTCCTTATCTGTCGTTATCTATCATATATTCGGTTCAGCCATACTAGAAGGATATCTGCCGGAGGTTGCAAAGGAATCCCCTCTGTATTGGATCAACTATGCCGGACCTATCTCAGTTAACTTATTTTTCGTGATCAGTGGATTATTAATTACGCAAAGTCTGCTGAACAAGCGAACATTGGGGCAATTTGCTCTTAATCGTATTTGGCGTATCTATCCCGTGTTTATTACGATCCACATCATTATTTTCGCTGTAGGTCCCTTTATCGGATACAAATGGATGGATGGCATTGGATTCGTAGATTATATTACTAACTTCATAACGAATGCACTGTTACTTCCCGGCATTTTTCCTTTGCCTATCGCTCAGATTGTTGCATGGTCATTAAGTTATGAGTTGTTTTTTTATATCATTGCGGGCTTGGCTTGGTTTGGTTATCGTAATGAGAGACTTTCTATGGTTTCTAAATGGGTTCTGTATGCTTTAGTCATCGGGTTGAGCATAGTCATTGTGGTTTATCACAGTAATTTCCTGTTTTTTGCAGTAGGTGTTCTGCTCTTTATATGTCAAAATAAGCTGCGAAATAGGTGGAAGCCTAATAAGATCTTTTATTTCAATGGATTGATATGTTTCATACTCATGTATGTCGCTTATCATAAACTTACTGTGCCAATTGCTGTCGCTCTCCTGTTAAGCTTCCTGTTGTTTATTCCAATCATTAAGGAATATGGGTTATTATCTCGCGTTCTTCGTACTGGTTTTATGAATTATTTAGGCAGGATTAGCTATAGCTTGTACATGTGGCATACGATGGTTATGTTTCCGTTAAAAATCTTTGTTCCTAAACTTAGTAGTATGATTGGCAGTTCATCTTTGTCCTTTGCGATATATGCAGTCTTATCCCTTTTCTTATCCCTTGTCGTTTCACATCTATCCTATCAATTTATAGAACAATGGCTAACAGGTCAACTAAAGTTACGGATCAGAAGAAAAGATATTCCTGTAGAAACCGGAGTAATCATGAAGACAAGTTGATCGTCGATTTGCATTTAAATTAATTGTAATTATTAAACTTAGTATGTAAAAATAAGTAATTCGGACTTCTTTAATTAGAAGTCCTTTTTTGTTTCATTCATGGTTATCCCTTGTCATTATTTCTCGGGAAATAGCATCTGCTAGCGAATGATCCGAAATAAATAGTAGTTTCATCCAAATCATTCCATTAAAATAGGACTGTTGAATCAACAATCTAGGGGGATACAAAATCAGATGAGCGCATTACAGCTACGACACGTGCAGAAGACATCCGGCAGTACCGTATTAATTCCACACATCAACCTTGAGGTGAGCGCAGGTCAATGCGTTGCCATTCAATGCAATCACGAATTAGGACATCAATTGCTGCTAGCCATGATCGGGCAGACGCCGATATCGGAGGGCTCCATCCGGATTCAGGGAGAGGCGCTGACACCGGAACATACACGGAATATTAGAGGAAAAATAGGGATTCAGCTGTTATCGGATACGGCATACGAGCGTCTGAAGGTTCGTGAATTTCTCCATTTTTATGCTCGTCTCTATGAGACGAAGCCGGACATGGAGCTGTTAATGCAGCGTTTAGGACTAGCAGAGAAGCAAAACAGCCGGGTGTTGCAGTTGACGCCTTCGGAATTGCGCCGATTGTCCATCGCACGTGCACTCGTACATAATCCGCCGGTTTTGCTCATGGAAGACCCGGAGCAAAATGTCGATCTTGAGACAAGTTATATCATTCTTAATCTGATACCGGCTCTAATAGAGGAAGGCAAAGCGATCGTCATCACGACCATGGTGCTGGAACAGGCCATATCGATGACCAATGATGTGTATTTATATAGCCATGCCGGTTTTAAAAAACTGGAGACGGCTGAAGAAGAGTTGGATCTCCTTAGCGATAGAGATGAAAATCAAAAGACATTCCATTCAATAGAGGTAGAGGACCAGGAAAGTATAAATACAGCAGCGGATTCCCGGATTGAAAATATAATGCCCGCTGAGGCTGCTGCGGAGACTGTAATTCAAGAAACAGAAGCACAGGCTCCGTTGACTGCGCCTAAGACCGCAACAGAAACGGAATCCGCCGAGGCTAAGCCCAAATCCGCCGAGCTAAGCGCTTTCCCTGATCATTCGCAATCTTCCGAAACCTTTGACGAAGCCGGGACTGGAGGACAATCGGTCCCCGCGGGAGCTCAAGTGCCGGCCTTCGTCCAGCCCGTACGCTTCGAGAAGATTCCGGCCAAGGTGGGGGACAAGCTGATTCTGTTTGATCCGACAGAAATTGATTATATCGAGAGCCATGAAGGCGTCGCGAATCTCCATGTCCTCCAAGGGATCTATGCCTGCTCCATGTCGTTAAGCGATCTGGAAGGGAGGCTCAAGGGGTTCGGCTTCTATCGCTGTCACCGCTCGTACCTTGTGAATCTGCAGAAGGTCCGTGAAGTCATCACATGGACACGGAACAGCTACAGTTTAATTCTGGACGACCATTCCAAGAGTTCCATCCCGTTATCCAAAGGCAAATACGATGAGCTAAAAAAGATCATTGGCATTTGATTTGCGTTGCATTCATCCGAATGTTTGCTCCGTTCAAGGCTGATATTGCAGGTTTCGATAGCGGATATACTCCTTTCATCCCTATTATAATGCGGCGTTTTCGACGTTACCTTAACATGAAGGGTGTAAGGCGACAACGACAACCTGAAGGGATGGATCAAACGTGCAACCAATCATTGAAGTCAATCAGCTGCTGAAAGCTTTCGGAAATAAGAGTGCGTTACAGCATATACAATTTAATGTTTATCAAGGCGAAATATTCGGATTCCTGGGTCCAAGCGGATCGGGCAAAACAACGACCGTGAAGATCCTGACTTCCCAATTGCTGCCAACCTCCGGCACCGTGAAGGTGTTCGGTCAACCTATAAATAAAATGAACGATGCCATCCATAAGCGCCGGATCGGGATACTGACCGATAACAGCGCATTATATGAGAGACTCACCATTCAAGACAATCTGGAACTGTTCTGCAGGCTGTATGACGTGGAATCGAAACGGATTGCCGAGGTGCTGGAAGAGGTTAATCTGGCCAATGATCGTCAGACGATGGTGAAAAAGCTCTCCAAAGGGATGAAACAGCGAGTGATGCTGGCACGTGCTATTCTCCACAAGCCGGATCTGTTATTCCTGGACGAGCCGACGTCAGCGTTGGACCCGGTTAACACCCTTCATATTCATGAGGGCCTGCGGAAATTGAATCGGGAAGGAACCACCATTTTTCTGACGACCCACAATATGATGGAAGCGGAGAGCCTCTGTGATCGCGTAGCCTTTATCCATGATGGCGTGATCAAAGCGATCGATACCCCGCAGCAACTGCGGCTGGCGCATGCCGATCAATCGATGACGGTTCTGGTGAAGGGCGAGGGCAAGCGGGTGCTGCAGCAGAATGAAGAGAGCGCGCAGCGCATCGGACAATGGATGCTGGAAGGCAGGCTGTTATCGATCCATTCCAATGAACCGACGTTAGGCGATATTTTCGTAAAAATGACTGGGAGGGAATTGCAATGACATTTTCCATGAAGAGACTGCAAGCCATCATAAACAAAGAGTGGAAAGATAGTATCCGCAACCCGCAAATCCTGTTGATGATGGGAATGCCGATCATGTTTGCCTTCCTGTTCAGCAAGATGGGGGGCGATGGGACAAAGGGCAATGACATGATGATCTTGAGCTTCCCGATTCTGCTGGCCTTATCGATGACAGGCGCATTCGTGCTGGCGATGATGGTGGCGGAAGAGAAGGAAAAGCATACCCTGCGCGTATTGATGCTCTCGCCTGCGAGCACAACCGAGATTCTGATGGGCAAAAGCTTCCTCACCTTCGTATTGACCCTGATCGCGGTGGTCGCTTCGGTAGCCGTTTCGGAGGTGCCGGAGGTCAACTGGGGAATTCCGTCCCTGCTGATTCTCGTCTCGCTCGTCATGTTCATTGCGCTTGGTTTAATCATCGGCTTGATGTCACGTACCGTACAGGAGTCCTCCATTATCGGTTTGCCGGTACTGATTGTCTTCGTTATGGGCCCGATGTTCGCTCCCATGTTAGGCAATGAATGGATCATGAGCATCGTGGATTACTTGCCTACGCAGAAGTTTATCGATGTGATGGGCAGCGTCAGCCAAGGTGCCGCTATCAGCGAAATGACCCAGGATCTGCTGATCTGTGCAGGATGGTCGGCCATCTCCATCGTTGCAGCTGCCGCGGTGTACAGCCGTAAACGGTTCGATCGATAGCGCTGGCTGTCGTCGGTACCGGCCATTAGGTCCAATTAAAAAAGGTCTTTCCCAAAGCGAACCGGGGAAGACCTTCTTGCCGTTCAAACTTCCCTCAACCGGATCCGGCGACCGCAATGCCGCTGAAGGAGACCGGACCGCTGAGCAGCAGTGAATTTTCGCCGGGGGAGACTATATAGAGAGTATACCGGATCCATCCTTGGTTAACGACCGCGGCGGGAGGGAAATCACCGGCCGTCAGGGAGATGGGAAACATATTGAACGAGAGGTTCCCGGGATCGACGACCTGCTCGTAAATGATCGTTCCGGAACCCGGCGTTCCGCTGCCGTCTCGCTCAATCAATAGAGTCATGGAGGAAGGCGCTGCCTCGGTTGTGGCCGGACGTAACAAGGATACCGTGCCGGACAGCCATACGCGCACGTCCGTGACGTTGACCGTTCCAAGCGCCGGGATGGTTTGAAGTCCGATATCTCCGATAAGGAGCGGCTCGGAAATATCGATGGGTTCACTATCGCTGGCCCGCATCGGCATATGGACGGATAGACGCATGTCCAACAATTGAATCGGCATGGAGAGAAAACACCTCCTTTTAGGATAGTATATGATCCGCTTCATCGAAGGTGTGCCAATCTGCAAGTGTTCGGTCCATCTGCGGCCGTCCGGTGGCCAAGTCCATAGAAAAGGCAGCCTCCTGGGCCGGGAAGGGCCAAGGGGCTGCCGAGAGCATGATTATTCGAATGTGATAAGCCCCGTGGTATGAAGCAGCACCAGAAATACGAGAACCGGCGCAATATAACGGAGCATGAACAGCCATACCCGGAACCAGCCTGCTTTAAGACCAGCGGCATCTGCCGCCTTCTTCCAGAAGTATCCCGCGAAGATGGTGGTGATCAGGCCCCCGACCGGAAGCAGGATGTTGGATGTGATGAAATCCAGCCAATCAAAGAAATTTTTGCCGCCGATATCGGTAAGTCCTGGCACGATGCCGAATGACAACGCGGAGGGTAAGCCGACCAGCAGAACCAGTGAGCTGATAACCACAACGGCTTTGGTGCGTCCCCAATGCCAGCGGTCCATGACATACGAGGTCGGAACCTCCAGCAAGGAGACCGCGGAGGTTAAAGCGGCGATGGCTAGAAGGACGAAGAACAATCCTCCGAAAAAAGCACCCAGCGGCATGGCCGAGAAGGCAGCCGGCAAGGCAATGAAGACAAGGGAAGGGCCGGCATTCGGCTCGATCCCGAACGAAGCGGTTGTCGGGAATATGATAAGCCCGGCAATAAATGCATAGATCAGGTCGCCTGCGCCGATGGCGAGGGTAGCCGGACCAAGGGATTGCCGCTTATCGACATAAGCCCCGTAGGTCAACAGAATCCCCATCCCAAGCGAGAGGGAGAAGAAGGCATGTCCCAGCGCGACGAGTGCCGCTTCCGGGCTCAGCTTCGAGAAGTCAGGATTCAAGAAGAACGATACCCCTGCTCCGGCCCCTGGCAAGGTTACCGCACGGATCATTAACACAATTAACAGAATGATCAGTCCCGGGATCAGGACCTTGTTGAATTTTTCGATTCCGCCGGAGATGCCTTTGGCCACTACCCATCCTGTGATCGCAATAGCGACAATCTGCCAAATGATCGGCATGTAGCCTTCGGTAAACGCGGTGAATTGACCGCCGAAATCGGTGTTGCTGTACAGATTGCCGCTAAACGACATGACGGCATAATGAAGCGTCCAGCCTGCCACAATGACATAGAAGGTCAGGATGAGAAACGGCGCGATAACCTGGAGCAATCCAAGCTGTCCGAAGACTTTCGGTCCGCCCGCTTTAACGAAGGAAGTCGCGGCACTCCCGCGGCCGGCTCGTCCGATGGCAAGCTCCGCCAGTAGGACGGGCAAACCGATCACGATGAGACAGATAATGAAGAGCAGGAAGAAAGCTGCGCCGCCGTGTTCTCCCGTAATGTACGGGAACTTCCACATGTTTCCGAGGCCGACAGAGCTCCCGATCGCGGCCAGGATGAATCCAGCAGAGGAAAAACGATCGCTTTTCCCCGGTGAAGCTGGGTTGTTAAGCTGAGATTTCATAGATGTTCCCCCAGTTGTTTAAAGTTAAGTTCCTCTATTATATTTCATGTGCTGCCAGAAAGGCATAAGCAATTTTTCCTAAGGGATGAAGACCTGCATTTGTATTATGCTGCGAACACCAAGTTTTCAATACTAACATTAACCACGATTTGTAAATAAATAAACCTTAAACACCAAGTTTAAGGAAAGGAAGGGACTTTCCGATAGGAAAATAATCACAAATGCGCCTGATGGCAATGAAAGTTGGCAGGGGTTGACAAATACCTCTAAATAATATATCTTTATATTAAGATAAATAAACAAACAAATAACGGAAAAGAGGGATATCATGATCCAAAGCTTAACCCGGATTAACGAATTGGCACAAAAACAGCGGGAAGGAGTGCTCACTGCTGCGGAAAGAGCCGAACAGCAAGTTTTGCGCACGGAATACCTGCGCGAAATTCGCGGACAGGTGCTGAGCACCTTTTCGGGATTAAGCATCGTGGATCCCGCCGGTAATGACGTGACGCCTGAGAAACTTCGCAATGAGCAAAAGAACTGGAAAATCGAATAGCCATGACGATGTAAATGCTTTTACACAGCATGGTGAACATAGTGGAACAAGAAGAAGGATCGCCATGACATGGCGATCCTTCTTCTTTTATTTTTCTAACACCAAATATAAGTGGCGCCCTCTATCCAAACCGCTCCGTCTTATACCACTTGGATTCCCTGCCCGTAATCTTGTCCACGATCATGGAGTAAAACGCCTTAATGGAGATGACGAGGAACAGCTGAGCGTAGGTGAAGTACGACACGCAGGATAGAATGAAGTTGCGCGTGGTGCTTTGGCCGATGTCCGTTGCGAGCGCCAGGTTAATCTGCAGGACGTAGATGTAATACATTAAGGCCCAGGCAATGACGAGATACATGTAGACATCCCCTTCAAACCGGAAAGGGGAGACGACGGCCGGATTAAACAGCGCGATGATCTGATACACGATATTGGCGATAAATATAATATCCGAGATGATGATGGCAATCATAAACCAGAAGTAACTGGCCGCGTAATACAGCACATGCAGCTTAATCCGCCAGCTGCTCCGGTCGAACAGATGATGAATATTATCCGTGACGACGCTGTAGTTGCCTTTGGCCCAGCGTTCGCGCTGCTTCATGTACACCTTCAGATCCTCGGGCTCCTGCTGATAAGCTTCGGCTTGGGGAGCCAGGGCAATCAGCTGCCCTCTCGTCAGGATCTCGAACGAAATCGCGGTATCTTCGGTGATCGCATGCTCATCCCATCCGCCGATGTCCTGAATGAGCGCGGTTTTCACGATAAAGTTCGTGCCGGGAATGGTACCCAGCTTAAATAGCTGCCATAACCCGGTATGATGCACGCGCTGAATGGTCACCAGCTCCAGATTGATGCAGCGGGACAGGAAATTCTGCCCGCGGTTTCGGGCCTTGTTGCGTCCGAAGACGGCCCCGTAGCGTTCGGGCTGCTCCATCGCCTTCTGCGTGAGGAACAACAGCGCATTTTTCTCGGGAGCGGCGTCCGCGTCGTAGACACAGATCCATTCGCCGGTTGCCTGCTTGAGCGCGTCGTTCAAAGCGCCCGATTTGCCGCCGGTTCCCGTTCTCTCCAGGATCTGAAAGTCGCGGTCCCGGTAACGCTCATTCGCTTTCAGCGCTTGTAACCGCTCGGCCGTATGATCCTTGCAATTGTCGGCGATGACAATCAGCTGCATTTTGTGGTGAGGGTAATTCATCTGCAAAATGTGCTCGACCGTTGCCTGGATGACCAATTCCTCATTGTGCGCGGGCACCATGACCGTCACGGTGGGATAATCCTCCAAATTGCCGGGATTCACCAGCTTCTGCCGGCTTTGTTTATGAATGAACACGATGGCGCCGGCCATGATAATAATCGACTCCAGTACGGCAATCCATATGCTGATGATGGAGATAACAAGGAAAAAGTCAGTCACTAAACTTCCCCCGATCGTACTTTCGTTTGATTTTCGAACGGAAGCTTAAGGTTGCGATCGTCAGGATCATGATGGCGGTGGAGAACACGATGCTGACCCCGATGCTGACCCCGATGCATAGAGGGATAAACCAATGGGTATACGACATCGGCTGCAAGCCTCCTTTTTCAAGGTGATGATAACTTCGTTAAATATATTCACCGATGAGGTCGGTCTCGGTATTACGTTCTAAAGCGGAGATGACATCATCGATCTGTTCGTATCGGCTGAACTGCTCTTTCTGGAATACGAGGCCGCCGGCTCTTACCACTAGCTTGAGGGACATGCCTTTTTTATCCCGGAAGGGGACGTTCATCATGGCGACTTTGATGCGGTCCATGAGGCTTTTGAGGTATTCCGGCTTGGTGAGCGGACATAGAATGATAAACCGCCCTTCGCCGATGGAGAACTTATAGTCTTCGTAACGGATCTGCTTCTGAATCGTATTGGACAATTCCACAATCAGCCTGGCAAAGCGGTGGGAGCCGACGTTTTCTCTGGTCAGGGGGAGGAAATCGAGCTTGAACATCATAATGCAGAATCCGTATTGATCGGAGTACCGGTTTGCCAGATTTGCTTGTTTCACCAGCGTGCTTTCAAAAGCCTCCTTGCTGCCGAGCGAGGTATCGATGTCGATGTCCGGGTTGGTTTTCCTCAGTTGCTCGAGACGGCGGATAAATCTTCGGCTTCGCACGAGGGCCAGCTTAATGAAGACGGCAATGGCGGTATTGGCGGGCAGCAGCAAAATCCAGGACAGCGTAAGCGCGTGGATTGGAGCCAGCGTGGACAACCAGACGAAATACGTGACCAAATACACAAAAACGGCAACCGTCGAAACGCCGACCGGCAGAAAGAACCCGATAAGTAAAGCGGCCAGCGAGCCGGCGCTAAACATAAATTCCATGAAAGTAAAACTTTGGTTTACATGGATGTGCCAAAATAATAACGCCTGCTGGACGATGGCAAGAGCAATCAGCAGAAAATAACCGAATTCGACGCGACGTAAAGGGGTGGATTTTTTCATGTGTTTCCCTACTTTCTAAGCTCTTGAACCTTTTACGTTTGTGGTGAGGTCATCCCATATGTTATTTAAAAATTACCCAAATGTCGATAGATTTATCGTACCTTGTCCACAATGTTCATATTGGATCGCGAACGCAGCGTTCGTTGACCCTCAAACTCTCCGATAAACTGCCCCTTTTAGAGATCGGGATCTATAGGATAGAGTAGGATTAGGGCGTCTTGATGTCACAGACGGTAGTGTTCATCTGTCTTATATGTGGTGTAGCTTACTGCCGACAATATACAGAGTAAGAAGGTGTGCCTGATGTTATGGGATCAAATCTATATCGAATACAAGCCGATGATGTTCGGCCTGGCCTACCGGATGCTGGGGAGTGCGGCGGATGCCGAGGACATCGTGCAGGATGTTTTTTCCCAATTCGTGCAGATGGATCGGGGAGAGGTGATAAACGAGAAGGCATATTTGGCCAAAATGACAACGAACCGCTGCATCAACCTGCTGAAATCGTCCAGGCGCCAGCGCGAAACGTATACCGGCCCCTGGCTGCCGGAGCCGATGCCGGATTATGACATGATAAAGCGGTCCGATCCTGCGGAACGCCGCGAGAATATCGGCTATGCCTATCTGGTGCTGCTCCAACGCCTGACGCCGCTGGAGCGTGCCATCTATATCGCCAAGGATACGCTGGGTCTCGAATATCATGAAATCTCGGAGATGCTTGGCAAGACGGAGATCAGCTGCCGCAAGACCTTCAGCCGTGCCCAGCAAAAAATGGGCCGACATACGGAGAGGGCGGTGGGAGAAGGGACCCGTACGGAAAAGCAGGAACGCTTCGTTGAAGCCTTCCTGCGGGCGTCCGATATGGGTAATTTTAAACCGCTGCTCTCTTTCCTGAAGGAAGAGGTTACGCTGCTGTCGGATGGCGGCGGCAAAGCGAAAGCAGCCATCAATCCGATACTGGGCGTGAAGCGGGTACGGGCTTTCTTCGAGGGATTGTCTGCCAAAGGCTCGTTTCGGGAAGGGTTTGAATCCGTCTCCATCAATGGGGAGCCCGGTGTATTGCTGAAGCGGGAAGGCAGGGTCTCCATGGTGCTAACGGCAGAGTGGGAACCCGATTTGTCCCGCATCAGCCGGATCTTTCTTGTGGTCAATCCGGATAAATTGCAGCTGTTTAATCAAAACAGCCCGGGAACAGCCCTGTAGCAACGCCGATCCGGTTCCAGGCATTGATGGTCGTAATCGCCATGACCAGATCGACGAATTGCTTCTCGTCAAAATGCTTGCGCACGCGTTCGTATACCTCGGCGGGAACGCCGGCTTCGGACAGCTTGGTCACGCACTCCGTCAATTCGATGACGGCCTGTTCCTCATCGGAATAGATCGGCACTTCGCGCCACATTGGCAGAAGAAGGAGGCGGTCCACGCTCTCGCCCATGGAGAGCAGATCCTTCGAATGCATATCCACGCAGAAGGAGCAGCCGTTGATCTGGGACGCCCGGAGCTTAATGATCTCGTACAGCTTATGATCCAGTCCGCTTTTTTGGGCTGCTTGCTCCAGGGCTAGCAGGGTTTTGAAGGCTTCGGGATTGGCCGACCGGTAATTCATTCGCAGTTCCATGTTCAGTTCCCCTTTACGGTTGATGGTTGATGTTCACCAATATGACAGTCTGCCGCCCAGAATTGTGACATGTGAACGAAAAAAAAGAAGAAACCCTTCATTGACGGAGAACGAAACATCCGAAAGGGCGGCATTTCTAGGTAGAAATGCCGCTTCGGGTAACGTTTTCGTCCTCTGCATGGGGTTTCTTTATCGTTTATAACGCTGGATAGGTTTATTTTCCGGTTTTGAGCGGAATGCGCAGGACGTCGTCCCGCTTATGGGTGGTATAGTTCCAAATATAAACCTCGAGCTCGGTCTTGTCGAAATTCTTATACACGTCCATATGTTTATTGCTGTCATCGCCGAGCAGGCCGATGATGGCCGGCATGCCATAGTTCCGATCTTCGCCGTCCAGATAATAAGTCTGGTTGACGCCGCCGAACTCCGGGTCGGAGCTCAAGGATTCCACATAGAGGTTGTGGTCCTTCATGTAATAGGTCCACGTGATCGGATAGCCGGCGATGCTGGACGTTAAGGTCTGATGCTCAGCCGAAATATCGGTCAAGCGGATCGGATTCTTATCTCCGGCGAATTCGTCGACGCGGTGCTTGGCGACCAGAGACACGGGGCGGTTCGCCAGAGAGGCTGCATCCAGTCCGGTCATTTCAAAGCGCAGCTCCGTTTTCTTGGACTGGCCGGGCACATGCCACATGCTTCCGCTTAACAGCGTTCCGCCTACGTCCAGCTGATAGTCCATGTATGGAAAACGGGCATGCTTTTCCTTATGGGTCAGGATCAGCCGGACTTGGGTTGGCGTCACGATCATTTCATGGATCTTCGATTCGCCAGGCACCTGATCTACAGGGATATTCAGCACGTCCTTCCATGTGCCGTTGGCCATTTGTTTCTTGGATAGAGCCATATTCAAGCTCCAGGTATCATCGACGCTTTGCAGCGTGCGATCATAAGCCAACTGGAATGTCGTACCTTCCGCACGCAGGGAATCGGACTTGAATATTTGCTGGCTCAGGTATTCTCCGGTGGCTGCCGGAGTTCCGAAAGTAGAAGGTTTAACCTCCTTAATCATCTCATTCTTGTCATCGGCTGCTTGAATTCGCACCCAGCTTCTGCTGTTCATTTCAGGGTCCGTAAATCTAATGGCCGATTGAAGCAGGACATTGCCTTCGGCCTGCTCGAAGGACTGCAGGGTCACGCTGTCAATGCCATCCTTTTGAATGGGGAATACTTGCGTATTCGGGTTTTGAGGGTCGTAAGGGATGGACTGTTTTCCATCGCCGGTAAAACGAATATTCTCCATCGCAAACTCGATATCCGCGATCTGGCCCTCAGCAACCCAATCGGTCTCGAAATACCCCTGGAATACGCCTAACTCCTCGCTCCACTGATGCGAATAATGACCCTCGACGGAATGGCCTTCCTTATCTTTAAGCCCGATTCGATCAAAAGCGATTTGTTCGCCGGCCCGCTTCGAGCCAGGATCCAGGCTGTAGAGCAGGAACGTGCGGTTCTCATCGATAAACGCCGTGTGCACCGTTAGCGTGATGCCATCCTTCGTAACGGATTTCTCAATTGCCTGGCCAAGCCCTTGTTCTAGCGCAGTCTGGATCCCGGCCTTGTAAGACAGAAGATGGGACCAGTCATAATTCAAGGCTGCATAGACCGGCGTAGCCATCAGGGCGACGGATATCCCGGTAATGATCGCAATTCGCTTTCGCTTACGCGGACGAAGCGGAGTCGATTCCCCTCCGGCCACCTTCAATTCGTCCTGCTGTATGCTGCTCCACATCCGGTCAAAATCAGGATAAGACACGTTATTCGCTGTGTTCATCTGATTTTTCAGAGTATTCTCAAAACGTTCCAAATTGTTTCTCCCCCTTCAGCCAAAAGCCGTTATGATGCTCGAGCTTTTTGCGCATGATTTTCAATGCTTTGTGAAGCCTTGATTTAACCGTTCCTACAGGGATCTTCAACGTTTCGGCAATTTCCGCCATCGACAGCTCGCCAATATAGCGGAGCGTGACCACGGCCATCAGCTTGTCCGGGAGCTGCCGGAGCAGGCTCTCCCATTCCGCCGCCGCTGCTTTTTCCAATACGATGGTGTCCACGGATTTAACCGATGCCGCGGTCTGCTCGTGGAGCCAAGCGACCTGGCTTTGCTTTTCCCGCTGGGTCTGATTCCTTTTAAGCAGGTTCAGGCAGTGATTCATCGCGATGCGCATGATCCAGGCGCGTGTATGCTCTACGCTTCTCCAATCCTGGCGAAATACGGTGACGAATACGTCGTGGCAGAGATCTTCCGCATCTTGGGCGTTCCGCAGCATGTAGTAGCAGGTACGGTACACGTCCTTGTTGTATGAATCGAATAACTCGCGTTCCGTCAATCCAAGGCACTCCTTTCTTTGCGTTATGTCTAATAAACAAATGACCCTTGGAAAGGGTTCATATTTTTTTGCGGAGGTGGCCTTATAACGAAGGCGGAGACATTTTCTTATATTTTCGGATTGACTTCATTCTAACAAAAAAGAACATCTGCCCATCGTATAAAACGTAGGGCAGATGTTCTATGGATATTTGTAAGATAGGGTGCCGCTGACAGGCTCGTTAGAACCGTAGATTAAGCATATTACAGAGGGTTATCACTAGATCGCTGGCGGCTTAAGCTATGCGGAACCAGCTGATCTGTACCTCGCCTTTCATGATCAGGAAGACGTCGGACCGTCCTGCTAACCCCGTCAGATCGGCCTGAACCGTCGTCCAGGCCTGGCGCCCTCCGGTCGGCAGGACCCTGCAGCTTCCGGCTGCGGGGCCATCCGGGCTGCCGGTCGTAACGACGATGTCGCCGCCCTTGATATGTCCGCTCACCCTGGCCTCGAACGTGGCCGGAGAATCGCCGAGATCGGCGTCATGGAAGGCGATCCATCCCGAGTCGCCGATTAAACGGATGCTTTCGCCGCCTTCGCGGCATTCATCGAGGAAGACACCCTGGTAGTCGTCATAATTCACTGCTCGAACAGGCTCCCGCAGCGTGCGTGGCGGGATCGTTTCTCCTTCGACTTGAAGGACTGCGGTGACCGGCAGCCGGCCGGAGGATGGTCCAGCCATGAGCGTATAGGTCCCGCTTTCCACGCAGTAGCGCTCCCGGGTGACATCCCAGAAGGCCAGATCCTCGGCTTTGAGCTGAAAGGTTACCGTTTCCGAAGCGCCTGGAGCCAGATGAACGCGGCGGAAGCCCTTCAACGTTTTGAGAGGACGAATGACGCGGGAGGAGTCAGCCTTCACATACAGCTGAACCACCTCATCCCCGGCCAGCTGGCTCTCGTTCCTAACCGCAACGGTGACGGTTACGCTGCCTTCGGCCGTGATCTGCGGACGGCTAAGCGATAGACCGCTGTATTGGAAGCGGGAATAGCTGAGGCCGTGACCGAACGGGTACAGTACATCCCCCTCGAAATATTGATAGGTCCGCTTCCCTTTGATAATGTCGTAATCCATGATGTCCGGAAGCTGTTCGGTTGACTTATACCACGTCATGTTTAAGCGGCCGCCCGGATTATAATCTCCGTACAGAACGTCGGCCACCGCGTGGCCCAGCTCCTGCCCGGCGTGAGACGTAAAGAGGATGGCCGGCACATGCTCCTGTTCCCAGTTCACCGCGAACGGATACCCGCCTACGATGACCACCACCGTATGGGGATTAGCTTCGAACACCGCCTGTATCAAGGCCTGCTGTGCAGGCGGAAGGGTGATGTCGGGTCGGTCGATCGTTTCCTTGCCGTTAATGAACGGGCTGTTTCCCACGAAGACGATGGCGGTTTCAGCCGATGCTGCCGCTGCAGCGGCTTCAGCGATGCCGTCCTTTACCGTTTCGATGGTAAACGGCGTTCCCGTTTCCTCGATGCCGCCAACAACAAGCCGGCCATGCTCATCGAGCAGGATCGGTTTGCCTTCCCAGTTTTTCATCAGGAAGCTTCCATCCGGCAACGCTTCGAAGCCGAAAGCCTCCTTCACGAACCAGCCGCGAGCTTCGTCGGCCGCTGCTTGCAGTCCCGTCTCCGTTTCGGTTACGAATTTGCCGCTGCCGACCAGGCGGAGCGTGACAGAGCCCCAGCCCCAGTCGTTTCGCTCGAATACGGCGGCATCGGCGGATGCTGACGTGCCTGCAAACAGGATGCCCTGCTCCTCGGAAGACAGGGCGACATACGTGCCGCTGACGGCAGAACGAAGGCGCACCTGATCCAATCCCGTATGGAATTGAACGTTGCGGTCTCCCGCTTTGGCCTGCACGCCCTGAAGCGGCGTAATCCGGTAGGGAGGCGTGCCGCTGTACCAATCCGTGAACGCTTCGTTGGCGAGCGGTCCGATCACGGCCGCGGATTTGAACGGATCACGCGGAAGGGGCAGCAAACCGTCATTCTTCAGCAGCACAATCGACTCACGGGCGGCTCGAAGAGATAATTCGGCATGCTCCGGCGCGCAGAGCTTCGTCTCCGGTACGCGGCTGTAGGGATTCCGCTCCTCCGGGTCGAATTCGCCAAGGCGGAAGCGGACGCGGAAGGTATTGCGGAGGGCATGGTCCAGATGCTGCTCCTCAAGCAATCCTTGCTCCAAAGCATCGCGGAGAGCGCGGAAGGAGATGTCCTGATCGTCGGTGATGCTGTCGATTCCGGCTTTGACGGAACCCGCAACGGCCTCTGCGTAGGAAGCGACATAATGATGGTCCATGACGGTACCCAGCACGTCACCCGCGTCCCCTACTACGAATCCGTCCATGCCCCATTCCTGCTTGACGATATCGTTCACTTCATGGTTCAGGTTGCACGGCGTACCGTTGATGCCGTTATACGCGGTCATCATGGAACCGGCTTTCCCTTCCCGGAACGGAGCCTCGAAAGCTTTCAGATAATATTCGCGTTTGTTCCTCGGATCGATGCTTACCGAGGCGCTGCCGCGGTCGGCTTCATTGTTATTGCCGTAGAAGTGCTTCAGGGTAGCTACCGTTTTGTAGTAGAAGGGATGGTCTCCCTGCATGCCCTTCACCAGCCCGGTGGATAGCTCCCCGGTCAGGTGCGGGTCTTCCCCGTAGGCTTCTTCCGTTCGTCCCCACCGGGGGTCGCGTTCCAGATCCACTGTCGGCGCCCAGATGGTCAGTCCGTTGATGGCCCGGTCGCGCTGGTAATAGACCCGGGCTTCCTCTGCGATGACCGAGCCGATTTCACGCATCAGCTCGGGATTCCACGTGCACGCAAGTCCGGTGTTTTGCGGAAAGACGGTCGCTTCGCCAAGCCATGCCACGCCGTGGGCGCCTTCGGTGCCATGCTTATATTTTTGCACGCCGAGACGGGGGATTTCCGTCTGGTATTGGCACATTAATTCGATTTTTTCGTCCAAGGTCAATCGGGTTACCAGATCGTGAACCCGCTCTTCCAGCGGTAGATCCGGATCCTGGAACGGATATTTCATGAGCAAAACCTCATTTCTAAGCAGAGTTGGAATGGAAACGCTCTCAGATATACATGCAAAAAGTGTGCGTTTCCCTTAAACCGTTAAATCAACTCCATCATAGCGCGCAAGGCGGAGTCATGATACACCGAGAATTAGCGCAGTTTTCATGTGGAAATTTCGAATGTTTGCCGAACCTCTGCATGCTTGAAGGGAGGTCGTTAATCAGACGGCAGTATCATTTCAGGAGAGAATTCGCTTTCTAGAGCGGGTAATGGTAATGGAATCATGTGGTGATCACGAAAATCCTTGGGTGCTGGCGTGTAAATGAAATTCATGAAAGGGGCCATGAGAATAAGAAACCTCTGTTTAGATGCGGGTTAGAGTACTGCTGTTGACTCCGTGTTCCATTCAGAGGTTTTTTTGTTTGATGTCCGTTACATTCGGCAAATCTCTTTGGGGCAGTCCTCGCAGTGGCAAATATTCCGCAAATAGGCGGGGTCATTCAGAACGATGCGCCCCCGCTCGGTAGAAATCACGCCAAGATCCTTAAGCTCGTTCAAGATACGGTTGACGCTTTCGCGAGTAGAGCCGATCATCTCCGCCATCTCCAGATTCGTGATCCGCTTGCCGATGATAGCCCTGTGATCCTTGGCGGTCCCGCCGGTGCCGTACATATTGTACAGCCGCAGCAGCAGAGAGCATAGGGCGCCGGATTTGCCATGCAGCAGCAGATCGCGCAGTTTGCTCTGCGTGGTACGCTGCATGAGCGCCATCCAGCCCATATATTCCACGGCAAAGTCACCGTTGATGCGGATGATTTTATCCAGCTCGGTCTGGGGCACGACGCCGACCTCGCTATCCTCCATGGCCCTGGCTTCGAAATGATGCACGGCTCGTCCGAACGGATCGGGCTCACCGAACAGATCGCCCGGGATGTGGAGCGACAAGGTTGCCGACAATCCGCCTTCCAGCAGCTTGGATACCTTCAGGCTTCCCCGGTTTACGAAGTACAGCCGGTCGGCAGGATCGTTCTCCTGATACAGACAATCGCCGGCAAACAAACCGATTGGCTCGGCCATTTCCCGGATTAAAGCGAGATGCGGCGGCGAAAAGACGAAGGAAGTGCCCGCAGGAAACAGCCCTCCATCCTTCGCATCGGACCTTGCAGCTCGATTCTGTTTCATACGATCTTCTCCTTTTCGTAACTTATTCGGCAAGCTGATAATTGTCATTCGTTAGTTTGAATGTATCGGCCAGACCTGAGGTGAGATAGATTTGATGGTCGGTGGTGACGAAAATGGCATCGGCGTCATCCCGGCTCTCGACGAACTGCCGACCTTCCGTAAGCCCAAGCGAAAAGACGGATGTCGACATGGCATCGGCGTCCATGGACGTGTCGGTCACGATCGTCACGCTGAGCAGGTCGTTATCGACCGGATAACCGGTGAAGGGGCTCAGGATATGGTGATACACGGTTCCTTCTGCTTCGAAGAAGCGCTCATACACGCCGGAGGTCACGATGGTCTTGTTGACGGCTTGAAGGGTACCCAGGGATTGCCCGCGATCCTTCTCAGGGTCCTGGATGCCGATATTCCATGGTGAGCCGTCCGGCTTTGAACCCATGGCCAGGATGTTGCCCCCGAGGTCAATGATGGCGGAGCGGAAATCCTGCTGCTGCAAATAGTCCGCGATGACATCTGCGGCATATCCTTTGGCGATGGCGCCTAGATCCAGCGACATTCCCTCCTTCTCCAGCCGGATGGCATTCGATGCCGGATTTAAAATCACATCCTTGTAGTTCATTCGCTGCATGGCGGCGGCGAGCTCATCTTCTTTCGGCACTGCGGGGTGTTCGCCCCCGATGCCCCAGAGATCCACCAGCGGGCCTACGGTCGGTTCGAAATGTCCGCCGGAAGCCGCCGCGTAATCGATGGCGGTCTGGACCACCTTGAAGGTCTCTTCCGAAACGCTGACCTCGGATTTGCCCGCCGCTTGATTGACCTGATCGATCTCGCTGCCGGCCAGCTGCCGGTTCATACGCTGGTCGATCCGTTCCAGCAGAGCCCTAACCTCGTCGAAATGCCGGGGTGTCATCCGTTCATCGTAAACGCGGAGACTTACAATGGTATCGAATATAAAGTAACGTTCGGCTGCCGGTTCGGTGCTGGCGGCTGTCTTCTGATCCGCTTTGGTTGTGCAGCCGATCGCTCCCGTCATCAGCAGGGCGAGCATGATCAACAGGCTGCTGCAGGAAAGAAACTTCCTATACATGATAGTGCCTCCTCTTCGAATTCTGATGCTGTTTTTGCATCGAGTTCCGATGATCTCAGCGTATCAGACCCTTATCCCGCTGAATGTGAGAAAAATCATTTCTGGCACTTGGAGCAGCCCTGATAATGAAGATAAGCAAAGCGAAGTGGAGAGATGCTGATGAAACGCGGAGATATTGGAATAGCGCTTGTGCTGATAGCGGCTGTCGCCTGGTTTGGAATATCCAAGTTTATGGGGGAAGACGGAACGGCAAAGGGAACCTATGCCATGATCGAGGTGAACGGAAAGCATTATGATACGGTGGCGCTGACGGAAGAGCCCCGAGACATAGAAATCCGGACGGAGCGGGGATACAACCTCTTGAGGATCTCGCGCGAAGGGATCGAGATGGTGGAGTCGGATTGTCCGGATCAGCTCTGCATCGGGTTCGGCCACGTTCACGACATCCATGGCACCATCGTATGTTTGCCTAATCGCGTGTTCGTGGAAGTGACCGGAGAACAAATTAAAGGAAGTGAGCCGGATGCCGTTGTCTCCTGATCCGTATGCGCTCCGCAAGCTGGTCGTGATCGCCATCTGCGCATCATTATCGGTGGTGCTGGGCATTGTGGAAGCCCTGATTCCGTTCGCGGTCACGATACCCGGCGCCAAGCTGGGGCTCGGCAATATTATGGTTCTGACCTGTCTGGTCTGCCTTGGGGGCAGGGATGCCCTGTGGCTCATTGTCTTAAAAACATTGTTGACCGCCTTTATACTCGGCAGCTTCTCGACCTTTCTGTTCAGCATGTTCGGCGCTCTGGCGAGTTATCTGGTGATGTATGTCATGCTGAGGCTCGGGGGGAGCAATTTCAGCTTAACCGGCGTGAGCATCGCTGGCGGCATCGCTCATAATATCGGGCAATTGACGGCAGCCTCGCTGGTATTGGGAACGGCAAAAATTTATTATTACCTGCCCTTTCTGCTCGGGGCGGGCGTGGTGACCGGGATCTTCGTCGGATGGGCCGCAAAATATCTGATCGAATCCCTGCGGCGTATTGATCCGTTCGGCATGTTTCACACAGAAAGCTAAGGGGGAGGCGTTAGGCATGGCGGGCATAACCGATAAGTCAGAGCATGCAGTAAAGCTTAAGCATGTATATTACGGGCAGGGCTGTACGAACGTGCTCAAAGATGTCTCGCTGGCGATCCCCCATGGACAGTGGGTATGCATCGCCGGAAGAAACGGGGCAGGCAAGTCCACGCTTATTCGGCTGTTGAACGGCCTGCTCCTCATGAGCCGGGGACGCATTCTGATCGATGGGTTGGAGCTGAACGGCCGCACGCTGGGCGACATTCGCCGTCATATCGGCATGGTGTTTGCCAACCCGGACGATCAGTTTGTCGGCCTCACCGTAGAGGATGATATCGCGTTTGGCCTGGAAAATCTGTGCCTGAGCCGGGAAGAAATGCAGCAGCGGATTCGAACCTATGCGGAGCGGCTGGATATCGTCCATCTGCTCCAACGGCATCCGGCCACTCTGTCCGGCGGACAGAAGCAGCGGGCGGCCATCGCTGCCGTGCTGGCGATGGAGCCTTCCATCGTTGTCATGGACGAGGCGGCCTCCATGCTGGATGAGAAGGCCAAGCATGAGCTGCTGGGCCTGATGCGGGCCATGCACGCCGAAGGCAGGTACACGCTCATCTCCATCACCCATGATGTGGAGGAGATGGCCGAAGCCGACCGGATGGTCGTGCTGGACGGCGGCATGGTGGCAGCGGACGGCAGTCCAAAGGAGCTGCTTCTGCAGGACGACTTGCTGCGGCAGTGCAGGCTGAAGGCGCCTTTTGCCCTCCAGCTGTGCAGGGAGCTGAAAGCGAGAGGAATCGATATCGGCGAGCTGGTCAGGGAGAAGGAGGTGCTGGAGGCATTATGGTCATATCATTCGAAGAGGTTTCTTACCGCTACCGGGACCGGGGGATGAGTCCTATTCTTGGGCTCGACGGCCTGAATCTGGAGCTGGAGGAAGGCCGAATGATTGCCGTCCTCGGTGCGCCGGGCTCGGGGAAATCAACGCTTCTCCAGCATATGAACGGTTTGATTCGGGCGGATGACGGCCTGATTCGCATTTTGGATTTCCGCCTTGAATCGGGCGACGGCAAGAAAATTCCCGCCGGGCTGCGGCAGCGGGTCGGCCTGGTGTTTCAATATCCGGAGCAGCAGCTGTTTGAAGAAACGGTGGAGAAGGATCTCTTGTTCGGACCCCTTAATTTCGGACGGAGTCCAGCTGAAGCCGCAGAGGCGGTCCGCAGAGCGGCATCCTTCGTCGGATTGGATGAGGAGCTGCTGGGGCAGAGTCCCTTCAAGCTAAGCTCGGGCCAAATGCGGAAAGCGGCGGTCGCGGCCGTATTGGCGGCCGATCCCGACATTTTGGCTTTGGATGAGCCAACGGCCTCCCTCGATCCTGCCAGCCGGGAGGATCTGATGCAGCGGCTGCATGGGTTAACGAGGTCGCAAGGCAAAACCGTCCTCGTCGTCACTCACCGATTGGAGGAAATCGTGGCCTTTGCCGACGAATTCGTGGTAATCAAAGACGGCAAGGTCCTGTTTCAAGGAACGGCCGGGGAGCTCGTACAACGGCAGGAGGTGCTGGAGCAGGGAGGTCTGATGGCTCCTTCCTCCATGCGGATGGCGGGTATGCTGGCCGCACAGCTTGGAATCGAACCCGCGGAAATGCTTCCGGATGCGGCAGCATTGGCGGAATGGTATGCGGAACTGCTGGGATCATAGGACAGGGCCGGCAGGGCTAGGCAGAGGAGATAGGAGGGAGCCGACATGAAACGAAAAATCATCCTGGGCCGATATATGGAAGGCGATTCATGGGTTCACCGTCTGGATCCCCGCGCCAAGACGGCGGCCATGCCGCTCTTTATGGTGGCGGTGTTCCTGGTGGACGGATATATGGGGGTACTCGCGCTGCTGCTGTTCACTGCGGTGGTGATCCGGACCACGCGCATCCCGTACCGCTATTACATCAGAGCCATGAAACCGCTGATGTTCCTGCTGTTGTTCATCCTGGTATTTCACATCCTTTATGATGCGGGAGGCGGGAAACTGCTGGATGTGGGCGCGTTCAAGGTATATGCCGGCGGATTGGAAAAAGGGATCGTGTCCGCTTCGCGGATGGGACTCTTCATCATGCTGGCGGCGGTGCTGACCTTCACGACCCAGCCGGAGCAGCTGGCCCAGGGGCTCGGCAGCCTCCTGCGGCCGCTGACCTGCATCGGAGTGCCGACGGATCGGCTGGTGCTGATGCTCGGCATTGCCCTCCGGTTCATACCGACCATCTTCGAGGAAGCCGAGCGGCTGTGGAAGGCCCAGCAGTCCCGGGGACTGGACCTGTCATCCCGCCCGCTGAGGGAGAAGGCGCGGCTGATCATTGCCCTGCTGGTCCCGGTAACGACAGGCGCTTTCCGGCGCGCGATCGGGCTGGCCGATTCCATGGAGGCCCGGGGCTATCGCCTGGGGGCGCGGCGAAGCAGGTTCAGGACGTTTGTATGGAAGCGGGCGGACACGTTATTCGTGGCGGCATTTCTGCTGCCCGTGGCCGCAGCCGCGCTGCTGTAACGGCGGTCTGAAGAGCATGAAAACCGCAGTCCTTAAGGACTGCGGTTTGTGGTTTATTGTTACTCGAATTGGATAGGGAAGGTCCCGCAAACGCTGGTGGACGAGTTGCTGCAGCCTTCTGGCTCTGATTCGTTTTCAATGTCTTTTAATAGCTTTGAGAATTCGCCTAGATAAGGCTGCAGGACATGCTTCTTGTTATTGATTTTCCCTTGAACGATCTCGGCAAACCGTCCGTTCTCCGGTACTTCTCTTGCAGAGACGAGTCTCCCGTTCTTGTAATTCTCTACTCTAAAGTACTCTTCGTCCTCGAAGCGTTGATTCAGTCCAGTATGGAGCTCCATCATCCCATAGTCACCCGTTCGATATACGCCTTCGCTGATGGAACTCCCGTAGTCCTCCATAACGTTTGCATATGCGAACCCTTTGTAGTCAGGCGTGGACTTATCCCTTTTATAATAATTCAGCAGTTGAATGCGGCCGCGGGCCAATTTGGATTGCATCAATTCATTTGCCTGCTCCTGGTCCGATACGGAAAACTCCAAGAGAGTGTTCCCATTCCGGTATTCAAACCCAAGGATGTCCAGGGATTGCATCACCGTATAACCTGACAGCAAGTCATGATCCTTGAAAATGCCCTTCGAGATTACATGAAAATCAAAATCAGGGTTGCTTTCGCTCCGCATTCCCGTTCCGTTAGGACGATCGTTTCGCCATTCCCCTTCGTAGACGATTTTCATATCCTCGGGAAGCTTGTCCGATATGTATTTGCCTGTACCGGATCTTTGTCCATTGTACCACTCGCCGCTGTATACTTTGGATGGTCCCCATCGCATCGTACCTTTTCCGTGAGGTTTGTTGTTCTTCACTTCACCATAGTAGGTGGCCCCGTTAGGGAGGGTCAAACTAACTTGTTGGCTGGAGGCTTCCGTCTCTTCATGGGTAAACATAAGAAACAGCAATGCCAGCGTAAAAAAGCTTAGGTATGTTCTGATCACGTTGTAATACGTCTCCTCTAATCTGCCGATTTTTAATTTTGGCGTATCCCATAAGGTGGATGATTTACCCAGTCAAATCATAGATGAGATGCATGTCTGCCGTAAAGTTATAATATGGGAATTATATCAGTGAACTGGGATTTGACCGATCTTTTTTGTAAGTTTTACAATGCATCTCATAGAAAATATAGACAAAAAACACCTATCCTTTACGGAACGGTGTTTTTGTCATACCTATTCATTCATCGGCATCGGTGTATCCGTCGGCTCGATCCCCTCGTAGGCCCGGTCCACGGACTGCCGAATTTCCTTCAGGCTCAGCCCCTGCTGCCTGCCGTCGAGGTACATGTTCGTAACGTCCAAGCAGGTTTGGCAGAATTTCGCGTGCGTGGTTGGCGTGAGCCTGCCGTCTTCCTCTTGAGCATAGTAGCAATTGAGGTTGCTGCTATGGCCGGCATCGCCGCATCCGCAGAAGCAGGGCATGAAGGCCAAGTGGCTGGCATGGAGGATGGCTGCATTGTATTCCTTCACGCTGGACATATGTGGTAGAGGCGTATCGGGATGCAGCAGGTAGTCGGTTTTGCCGTCGGAATGGCCAGCAAGGGCTTCCGCATAGAGGATGTCGCTGCGATACGCGCCGCTTACCACTTGAACGCCGTTCACGCCTTCAAAGGTTTGCAGCGTAAGCGCAATGGCTTCTACCGCCCGTTCTCCCTCCTCGGAGCCGGTAAAGGCACGAAACGATGGGGACAGTTCCACCACGGTCACCCCGTGTTCGGTTCGGATTTCTACGAAGTTTACGCCGGCCGGGATGGCACTTTCAAGTTCAGGCGGCAGCAGATCCGAAAGCTGGGTCAGCATCGTCATGGCACTGACTTTGGGATAGTTGACGGAGGTATCCGTCTGCACGTACTGGGATACCGGCGTGAATAAACCGGTATGCGGGTCATAGGCATGGAGGGTTACGCTGGGCATCGTGCTGGGGATGGCCGAGAGAATCGTTCCCTTGGGCTGACGTGTACCGTTCGCAGCGATATCTTCCAGCTCCCGTAGGATCACGTCGCTTGATATATCATCGGTCAGTCTTCCGAGTTCTTCCTCCTGAGCGTTCAGGAACAGGATGGTCGGGTGCTCCGTAATACCGTACCGGTTAACGGCTTCCGTATCCTCCGAAATGCTGAAATACTGGTAACGGTAGTCCGGCGAGGTTGCTTCCATCTGCTCCATGACGCCCAGCGCCTTGGAACAGCCGCCGCAGCCCTTGAGCGCAAAAATGGCGATGGAGCTCACTTGCGTGTCAACGGTCTCCTGTTCCGCAAGAGGAGATGTCCTGAATAGCATGAAGCCCCCGGCAGCAAGCAGGAGCAGGAAGGCCGTCAGCGCAATTCGCCACCGCCAGATTCGTGTGCGATGCATGTCTATTAAACATCCTTTCATATCGAACAGGGATGCATCCATGATGGACGTATCCCTGTTCGTTTGGAGTATATGGCTTCATGTCTGTCTTTAGGGCAGGAAATAATGGAGCAATGCCTGCAGATCATGCTGAGCCGGGTGATCCGCGAAGTCGCCGATCATGCGCTGGGCATGTTCCGCATAGGAACGGGCAAGCTCTTCGCTCTGCTCGATCGCGCCGCTTGCGGCGATGCGGTGGATGACGTCATCCATGTCTGCCGCGGCGGAATGAGGGCCGAGCTGCCTGATTCTAGGTGCAAGGGCAGGATCGTTTAGGGCGTAAAGCACCGGCAGTGTAATGTTGCCGTTTCGCAGGTCTGCGCCAGCCGGCTTGCCGATGGCCTCCCTGGGCTTCGTGAAATCGAGCAGGTCATCCCGGATTTGAAAGGCCATGCCGAGCGACTCCCCGAATTGAAAGAGCCGTTCAGCGGTTCCGGCATCCGCATGGGCTGCTTCCGCGCCCGCTTTCAGGCAGTGGGCCATCAACAGGGCCGTTTTGCAGCGCGTTTTCTCCAAATACTGCTCCATCGTCAGTCCGAAGTCGAAGCGGTGTTGAAGCTGATCGTATTCTCCCATGCAGAGCTCGGTGACCAGCGCCGCAAGCTCGGCTAATCGGTAGGCCTCGTCTTCGGAGACGTCTTCGCTGTTCCCGTCCGGGTCGCCGCCCGGATGACCGGCGGCCCATTCGATGGCACGGGCAATCATGTAGTTGCCGATGTGCACCGCCGTCTGGACATCGGTCGTCTCGTGCAGGGTCGGCATGCCGCGCCGCATATCGGATTGATCGATAATGTCATCGTGCACCAGCGAGGCCATGTGCAGATATTCAAGCAGAACGGCGGTTTTCATGACGGCCGGCTCATGGCCGCTTTCCCCGAAACGGCTGCCGAGCACGACCATAAGCGGGCGCAGCCGCTTGCCGCCGGCATTAATGAGATCCATGACGCTGCTCAGCACCACGGAGGAAGGGGGAGGTCGCGGTCTGAGCTGACGACCTCCCGGAGCAGGCGATCGAAGGAAGCGAGATCCACTCCGATTCGGTTATGAAGGTTCATCTGTATCCGCGCCCCTTTCCATGGATGGCCCCTTACGCGCTCCGCTGCTCCAGATAGCTGCGGATTTCGCGCTTAAGCTCGTTGAATATCCTTTCGGGTGAAACGTTCCTGAGCAGGCTGAGCTGCATGCGCTTATGAAAGGGGAGAAGCCGGGACAGCAGCTTCCATTCCTTTCGCTTGACGGCAATCCGGTACATGAGTCCGGTCAAATAATCGCCGTCCAGCAGCAAACGCGTCAGTCTCTCGTTATCCTTCGCTTGCAGCTTGCCATGCTTGTTTAGCGCAGTATGAATCAGGATGCAGCAAGCCAGCACCGTCATTTTGCGTGAATAGGCGAGTTCATAAGCATTGAGCATATCGGCGATGTCCCTCACCGGTCTGTTATCCATCTCCATCCAATCGATATCCGTTCCGGAATCGATATGCGACCGAAGCAGGTCGATCGTATCCTGTAATAGCTTCATATCCATCGTTATTGACTCCTTCCGGAAGGCTCGTGTTGATCAGAGTGATACCGGCAGAGCGGTTAGGGCTTGAGCTTGATTCGGCAAAGCGCGATACGATCAGCCGTTCTATTGAATAGAGAAGAATTAGTCCGTATACACGTACCAGCGCCTTACGATCGGTATTCGCTTCCACACCTTTTTCAGCCAAGGATACACATAGTAGTCAAGTCCGAACGTGCTGCCCGATCCGCCGATCAAGGCGATTCCTGCTGCCAGATACCACAGCATCTCGTTAGGCGCCATACCCGATACCCAAACCATGGCGCCCATGGCGACGCTGGCTACGGCTGCAGGTGCCGTGAACAATCCGACGATCAGCAGGATGCCGACGATCAGCTCAGCCAATACCATCGAGGTCTGAAACACATAGGCAAGCGAAGTATAGCCGCCGTCTCCGGTATAGAACATCAGGTCCATCGACCAGTCGACGATGGATTTCAAGAAATCCGGCACCGGAAGGGCTGTGACCGCTTCTGCGGTATAAGCGGAGGCGGCGGATACCGCGTCTGCCGCTCCGGCTCCGGCTGCATCGGCGCCTGCAGCGGAAGCTGCGCTTACGCCGTCGGCTGCTTTGGCAGGAATGAGGAACATTTTATTCGGATCGTCAATGATCTTATGAATCTTATCCCACCCTTGGGACAGCCACATCCATCCGGCAAAAATCCGCAGCGGAACGAGCCAGAAATTCGGCGAGCGTTTGGCAAAATGCCCGCCCACGAAGCTGCGGTTGTTCCGGACATGGAAGAATTCATGCAGCATATAATGGTATACCTTGTTGAAGCCGCAAACCTGGAACAGATAGAGCATGTTGATCAGATGTTTGACCAGCATGGCCGGGAAGCCGCTGAGCCTGAACATATGGCCCGGCACGCCGACGTTGGCTACCCCGTAGCGGCTGCCGATACAGACCATCGTGCCGTGGAACGTCGGCTTGTAGGATTTCATCGGTTTGTTCGATAATTCAGCGACGATGTTATGCGCAATGACCGGGGCCGCGAGTTCCGCGTTTTCCACCATTTGAGGTACGGGTGCAGCCGCGCCCTCAGGAATGTAGAAAATATTGTCCCCGACGACGTATACGTTCGGATGAGCAGGAACTTGCAGCTTGTCGTTGGTCAAAATCCGCTTGCGGCCTTTTTGCTCGACATCCATGCTGCCGACCACATCGGAGCCTTCCACCCCCGCGGTCCAAATAACGGTGCGGGATTTGATGTCGCTGCCGCCGACGGTAACGCCGTCCGGCTTAACCTCCGTAATCTTGGAGCCGGTGATGATGTTGACGTTCATTTTGCGCAGCCGCTTCTCGGCTTTGCGTATTAACGGCTCCGGCAGGATTGGAAGGATCTTGTCGACCATGTCGGCAACGTGAAGCGTAACCTCGCTTGGATCCACGTAGAATTCCTTGCATAACTGCTGCGTGAACTCGGCCAACTCGCCGATCATTTCCACGCCGGTGAATCCGCCGCCGACAACGACGAAGGTCAGCATTTCCTTGCGGACCTGCGGGTTGCGCTCAAGAACCGCTTTGCGGAACATATTCAGGGTATGTTCTTTCAGGCGGACCGCATCATCGTAAGACCACAGGGTAAAGGCGTGTTGATCCGCACCCGGTATGCCGAAGAAGGTCGGCTTGCTGCCTGTACCGATGACTAAATAGTCGTAGTCGTAGGTCTGTTTCTCTCCCTGGAGCGTTTGGCCGTCAAAGTCGATGCCGCCGATTTCATCCAGCACCACGTCCACGTTCCGGAACCCGGAAAATACTTTTTTCAGATCGATTTTGATGGAATCCTCCTCGACCCGGTTGGCGGCCACTTCATGAAGCTCGGTCAGCAGCGTATGGTACGGCTTGCGGTCGATGAGCGTTATCCGCAAATCCTTCTGTTTGCGCAGTCGTTTAGCCAGCTTCTTGGCGGTAAGTATACCGCCGTATCCGCCGCCCAGCACGATAATCTGTTTCATGCGAATCTCCCCTCAAGGAATAGTTGTCTTCTTTCTATCGTACTTGTGGCTTATTTGGCGCCTTCGAGCGCCTTCGCTGCCAGTTCTACGAATCCGTTGACGTGGATGGATACACCGGAGATGGCATCGGTTTTGCCGTCTTCACCCGTTACGATGGCCTGCGGATCTTGCTTTTCGATCAAATACTGCTCGGCTTGATAAGCCTGCTCGTGCCATTCGGATTGAGCCCCGCCGTTCTTCATGCCGTACTCGCCCGATTTGGAACGGGTGACTTTGTCGGTGCCTCCGTCTTTATGAACGCCGTTCCAGCTGACTGCGGCGATTTTACCGTTAATTACGGTAACGTCGACGGTTTCCTTCCAGCCGGATTTGGCATCGAAGTCAGCCGCTTCCGCGTGGTAGCTGCCGTCTTTGTATGGTCCTGCTTCAACAGGTCCCGCGGCCAGTGCTTTTGCTGCCAGTTCCGTAAATCCGTTGACATGGATCGATACCCCGGATACGGCATCCGTACGGCCCTCGTCGTTCAAGGCGAGGCCTTCAACCGACTGCTGAGCCACCAGGTATTCCTCCATCTTGGCTGCCTGCTCATGCCATTCCGCTTGAGCGCCGCCTTTTTCCTTCATGCCGTAGAAGCCTTTTTCGGAAAATGTCTTTTTGTCCAACCCGCCGTCCTTATGAAGACCGTTCCAATTGGCGCTGACGATTTTACCGCCTTCGACTTTAATCGCGACGAGTTCCTTCCAGCCGGAATCCTCGGCAAATTCGCCTTCGGCGTAATATAAGCCGTCCTGCAGGGCCGTTCCTTCTTGGGCCGGTTGCTCCGCGTTTCCGGCATTATCCGTGTTTTGGCTCTCTGCCGGTTTGTCCGTGGTGACAGGCTCTTTGTCTCCGTTGCCTCCGCAGCCTACGAGCAGCGCGAACATCAACATGACGGAGAGGGATAGAGAGAGTGTCCTTTTCATTCTGGTTTCCTCCTATAATTTTGTGAATTACTTCACAAATATTGTTCTTGAGTTCATTGTATTCTGAAAAAGAATAGTTATCGGTGAAAAAAATCACAAACTGACGCGGTGCTTCATGTTCAGGCGAGCATGCTGAATTTCAGGAAGTTGAGCATCCGTCAAATAATGCCTCGAATGTCATCCAGGGATTGAATGCCCTCGTTCTCCATCAGTTGAATCAGTTCTTCAGCCAGGGTATCTCCCGCACGGAGGTTGATGAAGTTGTACGTACCGATTTGTACAGCTGCGGCGCCTGCCATGATGAATTCGAGGATATCCTCGGCACTGCAGATGCCGCCGATTCCCACCACCGGGATGGACACCGACCGGGCCACCTGATGGACCATCCGCAGGGCGATCGGCTTAATCGCCGGCCCGGATAATCCGGCGTAGGCTCTGTCAAAAACGCTGCGACGTTCCCGAATATCAATCGCCATCGCTTGAATCGTATTGATTAGCGAGAGGCCGTCGGCCCCTTCGGCTTCACACATCCGTGCCATTTCCCTCAAATCCTTCGCCCCGGGAGAGAGCTTGACGAGCAGAGGCAGCGTGGTGGCATTGCGGACTGCGCGAACCACCTCTCGAGCCTGCTCATTCTCGATGCCGAAGGCAAGCCCGCCTTCCTTGATATTGGGACAGGAGATGTTAAGCTCGATCATGTCGACGGCCCGTTTGCCGGCTGAGCGCAGCTTGCGGCCGGCTTCGGTAAGCAGCTCGGCGCCCTCCGCATATTCCCGTACAGTGCCGCCGCCGAGATTGACGATGACCGCTGTCCCGTGCGAAGTCATGTCGGATAATTCGTGCTCCAGAAAAGCCCGGATTCCCGGATTCTCCAGGCCGATGCTGTTCATGATGCCCGATGGCGTTTCATAGATCCGCGTACCCGTATTCCCAAGCCGCGGGGTCAAGGTCAATCCCTTGGAGACAATGCCACCGAGCTTGCGAAGCGGATACAGATCCGCATACGGTTTGCCGAAACCGAACGTGCCCGAGGCTGCTAATATCGGATTCGACAGCGGCACTCCCGCCAGTTCACAATCGATGGAGATCATTCCAGTTCACCTCCTTCGCCAGAAATACGGGGCCGTCGGTGCACGCCTTGCGGTTCGAACCCGCGGCAGTTAACGTGCAGCTGTTGCATGCCCCGATGCCGCAGCCCATTCGCTTCTCGATGGAAACGTGGAGCTTGGCGTTTGTACCTTCGGCTTTTTGCGCCAAGCTGTGCATCATCCCAACCGGGCCGCAGGCAAATATCGTGTCATAGCGACTCGGGTCCACTGCATCGACGATGGTGCCGCCGGACTTCACCGTGACATCCCGCCTGATTTCGTGGAATCCGTTGACTCCGAAGGGAACGCCGGCGTATCCCAGATACACGCTGGCTTCGGGAATTTCCTTAGCTGCGAGCAGCAGCGGAGCCACTCCGATACCGCCTCCCACCAATGCCGTCCGTCCTTGGGGGTCAGGAAACCCTTGCCCGAAAGGCCCTTCCAGCTGTATTTTGTCACCCGCTTGAAGCGCCGACAGCAGCCACGTACCGGTTCCCTGCACGCGATATAAGAAGGAAACGGAATCCTCCGTCAGGTTATGAACGCTGATCGGCCGTGACAGCACGGGATAGGCATCCCAGCAGCGAAGCATGAAGAACTGTCCCATTCGTGCCGAATAGCTGCCTTGAACGGTAAGTCGATAGATGCGATGGGCCAGTCTGACATTTTGAATAACAAGGGCCACGTTCTCATTCTCCTCCCTTGGCGTACTTTTTCCGCCCGCTATGTTCCTTGCTACAGTATCACAGACGGATAAGGCTACCTGTGACATTTCTCATATTCGGGCGTTGCCGAGGCTTGATACTTTTTGTATACATAACGCTAGGCGAGAAAAGGGTGGGGATCATACATGAAAACACTAGTGATCGTTGCACATCCGGGTCTGCATGAGGGATCACGGATCAATCGCGAGCTAACCGAAACGGTGGGACATCATCCTGAGGTGACGGTGCATGACCTGTATCAGCGGTATCCGGATGGCATCATCGACATCGCGGCCGAACAGCAATTGCTGCTTCGACATGACCGCATCGTGTTTCAATTCCCTTTCTGGTGGTACAGCTCGCCGCCTCTTCTGAAGCATTGGTTCGACGAGGTGCTGACCTTCGGATGGGCTTATGGCCCGGGCGGCGACAAGCTCCGGGGGAAAGAGTGGGGCGTGGCCGTGACGACCGGCGGAGCAGCGGAAGCCTATGGGAACGCAGGATATAACCGATACACGGTGGAAGAGCTCACCCGGCCTTTTGAAGTGACGGCCAGTCTGGTAGGGGCGGTCTACTTGCCGGTATTTACTGTGCATAATGCCATACAGCTGACAGATGAAGAGCTGCGGCGTCATGCTGAGGATTTTGCGCTGCACGTGACAGGCGCGGTGAGGGCCGGATAAGGGCTACTAATGAAAACGAAAGTTCCTGTCTTCTAAAGTGATGGTTCGATTACCGGTATGATGGGCAAAACGGCAGGTTGTATGCTCCAAACTACAATTGGTGATTATGGGCGGCGGATGCTCATTGAAAGTGAAGAAATGAATGGCTGATACATGAGCCTGGCGGCAAAAGCTGCCGGGCTTTTCGGTGTTCTGGCAAATTGACGAATCGCCCAATAATTTGAAAACATGCGTTGCATTATGGAGACGCTTATTCTATACTCATATACATAGTTATACGATACATAGATTATCTGGGTATTGGAGTGATAGGGAAATGGGCATTAACAAAGAGCTGCTGAAAGGCAGTACCGTCATTTTATTGCTTACCGTCTTGAACAAGCGGGAAATGTACGGGTACGAGCTGATCAAGGAGATTGAGCAAAGCTCAGATGGGGTGTTCCTGATGAAGGAAGGCACGTTATACCCGATTCTGCACACGCTGGAGGCGGAAGGTTGGCTGGATTCCTCCTGGAGCCAGCACGATGGACGCAAACGGAAATATTACCGGATTACCGAACGCGGCAGGGAGCAGCTCCATGAGAAGACCAAGGAGTGGGTCAAATTCCGGACGGCGGTGGATACGGTCATCGGGGAGGGAAGCTAGCGTGCGACCGGTTGAAGAATACAAGGTTGTCCAAGACTTCCTGACTCAGGTGTGCAAGCAGGTACGCGCAAGAGCCATGCATCCGGAAATCCGCGAAGAACTGCTCGGCCATATTGAGGAGCGGACGGAGCTTCTGATGCTGGAGGGCAATGCGGAGGAGCCGGCGGTGCAGGAAGCGGTGAAACAGATGGGGGATCCGGGGGATATCGGCAAAAGCCTGCATTTGGCCCATCGGCCTCAATTGGATTGGAAGCTGCTTATCCTGCTGGCTTTACTTTCGCTGATTGGGTTGTTCGGGGCACTGAGCGTGGATTATTCCGGTACGGAAAAGATCACAGATATGTTCGCGAGAAAAGTGGTGTTCTTCGGTATCGGCTTGATCCTTCTCATCGGTTTCTATTTCTTTGACTACAGAAAGCTGAAGAAATATTCCGGGGCTTTGTTTTTTATCATGCTATGCCTGATGGCGATGACGGAATTTTTCGGGACGAATATAAATGGAGCCAACCTCTATCTTCACGTCGGGCCTATTGTGATTCCCATGCTTGGAACGGTTTCCGTCTTTATTCTCCTCTTCTCCTTGGCAGGCATGAAGCCTGCGAATCGGTGGGGACCATGGGAGGCTGTATTCCACATCCTGTATCGGGGTGGGCTGCCGATCGCACTCTACAGCATGAGTGGTTCGATGGTGTATATGTTCATTTATTTGCTGGGATTCCTGATACTGACCTGGACGACGAAAAGGAATATTAAACAATTTGCGGTACTAACATTACTGTCGTTTATTGGTGTGGTCTATATTCTGTTTACTAAAAGGATATACCTCATGTGGAGATTGGAGGGACTCGCAGACCGCGAGGGGGATGGCGGTTATTTCATGCGGGTCATCGCGGATGCCGTTTCTTCCGCTGGCTGGTTCGGTCAAGGCTTTGCTGCGCCGAATCCAGGGATCCCGTACGTTTATAGCGACTCCATATACCCCTATCTGATTTATTGCTTCGGTTGGATGTTTGGCATCTTGGTGGGCATGGTCGTTCTTTTGTTCCTCGCCAGAATGTGGAGCATAGCCCATGTACTTCACGATTCCTACGGAAAAAATATCGTGACCGGCGTCATCGTGGTCATGGGACTGCGCCTGCTCATGCCAATCCTGATGGGACTGGGAGTGGTACCCATTGTGAGCCTGGACTTTCCTTTTATCTCGTATAGCGGCGTCAACAACATGCTGGATTTTGCCATAGTCGGCCTGCTTCTCTCCATTTACAGACGCAAAAACATGATCCCAAGCGAGATGGGAGAAGCGGCTCCGATGAAGGTAGCTTAGTGAAGGTGGCTGAAGATCATTCTTCGATTTCGGTTAGCAGGCTAAAATTTATTAAAAAGAAAAAGCGAGATCTTGGGCTCTCGCTTTTTTCTCGTTTATAGAGAAGCTTCATAATCAGTTCGGTGGCGTATAAGCTACACCTTCTCCAACGTACCGGCCGAAATCTCTTCAATATAGTGGCAGGCCGCCTGATGACCTCTTTGCTCTTCGACTTCCCGAAGTAACGGCGCCTCGGATCGGCAGCGATCCGTGGCATACATGCAGCGGGTATGAAACCGGCAGCCGGAAGGCGGGTTGATCGGGGACGGAACATCCCCCTTGAGAATGATGCGTTCCTTCTTGCGGTCGGGATCCATTGTGGGGATGGCCGATAACAGAGCGCGGGTGTAGGGATGCTGCGGGCGCCGGAAGAGGGAGTGTTTATCCGCGATTTCCACGATCGTCCCCAGATACATCACGATAATTCGGTCCGAAATATGCCGGACGACCCCAAGATCATGAGAGATGAACAGATAGGTCAGCTTGAATTCGGTTTGCAGCGATTTCATCAGATTGAGTACCTGTGCCTGGATGGACACGTCGAGCGCGGAGACCGCTTCATCACTGATGATCAGCTTGGGGTTCACGGACAAGGCACGGGCGATCCCGATTCGCTGCCTTTGTCCGCCACTGAATTCATGAGGGTACCGATTGGCTTGATAGGCGGCCAGGCCGACCGTTTCCAAAAGCTCAATGGCACGGGACCGACGATCCTTCTTTGGCACGACATTTTGGATGTCCATCGCTTCTTCGAGTACTTGGAGGGCTGTTTTTCTGGGATTAAGCGAAGCGTAGGGGTCCTGAAAAATCATCTGCAGGTCTTTACGCCTTCGGGTCATCTGCGCTTTGTTCAGGGTGAGCAGATCGGTTCCCTCGAACAGTACCTCGCCGGAGGTCGGTTCGTCCAGTCTCAGAATAGCCCGGCCCGTGGTTGATTTACCGCAGCCGGATTCACCCACGATACTGACCGTTTCCCCCTCGTGCACAGAGAACGAAATGTCATCCACGGCTTTGACGACGTTGACGGTACGGCCCAAGATGCCGCCTTTGATCGGAAAATACTGCTTGAGGTTTTTGACGGTTAACAGCTCTTTGCTCATGACAGAACGTTCACCTCGCTTTCCGGTTCCCACTGATCGGTGTATTTCCAGCACCTGACTTGTTGGTTATCATCCAGTACCTGAAGCTCCGGCAGTTTGTCGTAACACAGCTTGGCTGCATGGGGGCAGCGTGGGGCGAAGCGGCAGCCTTCCTGCGGATCATAGGGGCTCGGAACCGAGCCCTTAATCGGCTCGAGCGTTTCCTTATCGATATCATGCCGCGGCAGCGAGTTCATTAGGCCGATGGTGTAGGGGTGCTTCGGATGCTTGAACAGGGTCCGCACATCGGAATATTCCACCACCTTTCCGCAGTACATGACCGCCACGTCATCGCAGGTTTCCGCGACGATGCCCAGGTCATGGGTGATAAAAATAATCGACATCTGCAGCTTTCGCTGCAGCTCCTTCATCAGCTCCAAAATTTGAGCCTGAATGGTCACATCGAGCGCCGTGGTCGGCTCGTCTGCAATGAGCAGATCCGGATTGCATGCCAGCGCCATGGCAATCATGACACGTTGGCGCATACCCCCGGACAGCTGAAAAGGGTACTGCCGGACTCTTTTTTCCGGGGAGGGGATGCCGACCAGCCTCAACATCTCGACGGCTTTGTCCATGGCTTGTTTTTTACTCAGATTTTCATGGATTTGATAGGCCTCCGCGATCTGGTCGCCGACGGTGAAGACCGGATTGAGCGAAGTCATCGGCTCCTGGAAGATCATCGAGATTTGATTGCCCCGGATTTTCCGCATCTGCCGGTCCGATTGTTTGAGCAGGTTCTCGCCGTTATACAGGATTTCGCCTCCGACGATTCGCCCCGGATCAAAGATCAGCCGCAGGATGGACAGGGACAGTATGCTTTTTCCTGAACCGGATTCGCCCACGATCCCGAGCGTCCTCCCCTTGCGTACGGTTAGGCTGATATCATCCACGGCTTTCACTTCGCCCAGTTCGGTAAAAAAAGAGGTGCGCAGGTTCTTGATCGTCAGCAGATTTGATGCGTGCTCTTCCATCTGTCGTAGCTCCCTTCGCTTTCAATTGGTCTGACTGTATTTGCGATTATGAGGACTATGGTTTTGCTATTTTTAATTTTCCGCTTTTGTGTGCATGGACTGAAAACGGCTCAGTTGGCCGCTTTAGCGTAGTTGAGGACTCTGGTTCCGCTATTACTTGATTTTCTGCCTTTTAGCAGCAGGTTGAGGACACCAGATCCGCTATTGCGAGATATTTCAGGATTAATCGGTGACTTCGGGCGCATTAACGGATCGTGTGTCCGCATGGACTCGAAAATAGGTCGATTATCAGCAAATAGCGGATCGTGTGTCCGGATGGGCTCCCTCGAACGGCTCAATTAAAGTAAATAATCGATTATAAGCACGCAGTGGCCCGTAGCTTCTGTAATCTCGGGTGCGCATGGACTGAAAACGGCTCAGTTGGCCGCATTAGCGTAGTTGAGGACTCTGGTTCCGCTATTTCATTAAATTCCGCCTTTTAGCAGCAGGCTGAGGACACCAGATCCGCTAATGCGAGATATTTCATGATTAATCCGTGATTTTGGGTACATTAACGGATCGTGTGTCCGCGTGGATTCGAAAATAGGTGGATTATCGGCAAATAGCGGATCGTGTGTCCGGACGGGCTCCCCAAACGGCTGGATTACAGTAATCAGCGTTTATAATATAAGTCCGCAATGGGCCCCGAACAGCTCGATTTTCGGCAGACAGTGAATCCCGCCGTGTCCGCCTACACTCAACCCGCGATCGACGAAAAATCGCCAATCAATCGAAATCAATGCGCTTGTTGAAGTACCGGTAGGAGATGTCCACGAGCAGATTCACGAGCACAAACATGATCGAGAGCACAAGCACGGTTGCCTGTACGACCGGGAAATCCCGTGCCCGGATCGAGTCGATGACGTACCGTCCCATGCCGTTCACGGCAAATACGGACTCGGTCAGCACCGCCCCGCCCAGCAGGCCTCCGAATTCCAGGCCGATGACGGTAATGACGGGAATCATGGCATTTTTCAAGGCATGCCGGTAGATGATGACGCGCTCTCGGACGCCCTTCGCCTGGGCGGTACGGATGTAGTCCTGGCCGATGACCTCCAGCATGCTGGACCGGGTCATTCGGGCAATAATCGCGGCGCCCCCGGTCCCGAGCGTGATCACGGGCAGGACGGTTTGCGACCACGTGCCCCAGCCGGAGGGACGGAACCAGCCCAGATCCACGGCAAAATATTGGATCAGCATAAGCCCCAGCCAGAAATTCGGCATCGACAGCCCGAACAGGGCGATGAACATGACGCCGATATCGGCAGGGGAGCTTTTTTTGACGGCGGAGATGATGCCGGCCAGAATGCCGAGGAATACGGCCAGGATCGTAGAGTACACGGCAAGCTCAACGGTGATCCAGAACCGGCTTTTGAATATTTCATCGGCGATGGGGCGGCTGCTGCGGATCGAATCTCCCAAATCCCCCTGGAGCAAGCCGCTGACGTAGTTCCAATACTGAAGCGGCAGCGGATCGTTCAATCCCAGGTTCTCGCGGATCTTCTCGACCTGCTCCTTAGGCGCCCCTTCCCCGATAATGACCTGCGCCGCATCTCCCGGAATGAGGTGCATCAGCAGGAAGACAACGATGGTCACGCCAATGACGACAGGTATCGTTTGAATCAGCCTTCGAATGGAATAGATGAGCATGGCCCGGCAGCTCCCTTCATTATTTTTTCATTTTCGGGTCAAGGACATCCCGCAAGCCGTCACCCAGCAGATTAAATGCGATGACAACGAACACGATCGACAAGCCGGGAAACAGGGCCACATGAGGGTGGTCCATGATATAGTTGCGCCCATCATTCAGCATGGCTCCCCACTCCGGCGTGGGCGGCTGCGCGCCAAGACCGAGGAAGGACAGGCCGCTGGCGGTCAGGATCGCTACCGCAATCCGCAGCGTCGCCTGCACGATGATAGGGGATGTGATATTCGGCAAAATATGCCCGAAGATGATTCGGCCGTCGCTGGCGCCCAACGAACGCATGACATCAACATATTCGAGCTTGCGGACGGCCAGCGTGGAGCCCCGAACGACTCTGGCAAAGGTAGGGATCGAAAAAATACTGACGGCAATGATCACGTTGAACAGGTTTTTTCCAAGGACGCTGACAACCGCCAATGCCAACAGAATGCCGGGAAACGCCAGCATGACATCGGTCACTCTCATAATGAGCGCATCCCATTTACCTCCGTAATAGCCCGAGATGATTCCGAGCACGACACCAAAGGCTGCACCGATGATCACCGAGATAAAGCCGACCGAGAGCGTGAGACGCATGCCATGAATAATCCGCGTGAAAATATCTCGACCGTTGTGATCCGTACCAAACCAATGGTCGGCGGACGGCTTCAGCAGTTTCGTAGAATAATCCACTTTGGTCGGATCATACTGGGTGAGCAGGGGGCCGAAAATCGCGATAAGGATCATCAGCAGGAGAAAATAGCCCCCGAATAAGGCCGCTTTGTTCTTCTTCAGACGGTGGTAGAAAGATTTCCATTGTACAAGGCGGGTTCCACTAGGGAGCGATTCTGGTGTTCTGGCATCAGCGGTCATGTTAGGCACGTGAAATCATCCTTTCTCCAAGTATGGATGTCAGAATTGGTGTCGTATAAACGTGAGGTAAATCTGGCTTCTTCTGGTATAAATATCAAATAGTAAAATATATGTTAACTGTGTATAAAATATTTTCCTATTTTGATTGAGAAGGGGGAGTTTGTTTCACATGACAGGTAATAGAAGATTCAAGTGGCTTGTCTGCATTCTGGTCATGCTTACCGTACTGCTGTCGGCGTGCGGCAGTCCAAGCAAGAGCAGTAACCCGGAAACGCCGCCAAGCGGCACCAATACGCCGGCACCTGAACCGGGGGCTAAAGATCCTCCCGAAGGAACAACCGACACCGGTGCGAATGAGCTTGTGATTGCCTGGCTTTCTGATCCGCCATCCATGGACCCTCATATGTCGACGGACCAGCAAACGAGCGTAATGACAACGCATATTTATAACACGTTGGTGATTCATGATAAGGATCTGAATATTCAACCGGGACTCGCTGAGAGCTGGAAGGCAATCGATGAATTGACCTGGGAGTTCAAGCTGAGACAAGGCGTGAAGTTTACGGACGGCTCTCCATTCAATGCAGAGGTGGTCAAAGCCAACATCGACCGTATGCAGGATCCGGAGGTTGCTTCTCCGCGCGCTTCGCTTGTGGGCATGATTAAAGAGGTTAAAGTCGTTGACGAATATACGGTACAACTCGTGACCGAGTATGCTTTCTCGCCGCTGCTTGCCCATCTGGCCCACTCTGCGGTCAGCATGGTTAGTGCGGAAGCCATCAAGCTGGATTACGAGAAGCTGAAGGCAGGCGAGAAGGCAGGCGCTTATCTGGCGCAGAACCCTGTTGGCACGGGCGTATTCAAACTAGAGAGCTGGAACCCGGGACAGGAAGTCAAGCTGGTGGCGAACGCCGATTATTGGGGAGATAAAGCGAAGGTTGAACGGGTCACGTTCAAGGTGGTGAGCGAAGAGGGAACGCGGATCGCGGAGCTGGAAACCGGTTATGCGCATATTATCGACCCGGTGTCGCCGAGCAGCATCAGCCGTATCGAAAGCACGGACGGCATGTCCTTGAACCGCCAGGCTTCGCTCAGCTTGTCTTATATCGGATTTAATAACAACAAGGAGCCGTTTAACGATGTGCGGGTGCGGCAAGCCTTGTCGATGGCCATCAATAAGGATGAAATCATCTCGGGCATCTACGAAGGCACGGGCATTCCTGCCGTCGGTCCGCTGGCACCGGACGTGAACGGCTATGATGCTACCGTTAAGCCGATCGAACATAACATCGACAAAGCGAAAGAGCTGTTGAAAGAGGCCGGATACGAGGGTGGCTTCTCAACGACCATCTGGACCAATGACAACCCGGAAAGAATTAAGATCGCCGAGTACGTACAATCCAAGTTGAAGGAATTGAACGTCGAAGTCAAAATCGAAGTGGTCGAGTGGGGTGCGTATTTGGCCCAAACCGCAGAAGGCAAGCACGACATGTTTGTTCTCGGCTGGTCCACGGTAACGGCCGATGCCGACTATGGCATGTATGAGTTATTCCATTCCAAGAATGTAGGGGAGCCGGGCAACCGTACCTTCACGAAGGATCCGGAACTGGATAAACTGCTGGATGCCGGGCGTAAAGAGAACGATCCGGACCAACGCAAGCTCATCTATAAACAGGCGCAGGAGAAGCTGGTTGAGTTAGCGCCGATGCTGTATATCCATCATCAGGAGTATTTAAACGGAGTCAGCAGCAAGGTGGAAGGCTTCTGGCGGCATCCGAACGGCATCATGCAGCTGCACCAAGTGTCCATTCAGCCATAAGGATGTCCTGAAAGCTTTATAGCTTTGAATCGTCATGATATAAAGAGGATTTACAGCAAGAGGCTCCTATCCGGGGGCCTCTTTTTTGATGTTGTTCGGTGCTGGGACAGGAGATAGGGTTAACCAGCCAATGGTTCATGATCATCCTCGTCGGGCATCCGATAGATCATGCAGCTTGCGAGCGAAGGGAGTTGATGTGCTGTCTTGTTTTTTGATGTCAAAAGCATGTTGAAAAAATAGTATATACGTTGACACGTATATACGCATTAGTGTATATTATAGCCATGAATACTTCAGCTATGCAATTAACCCTCTTCACGATCTCGGAGCCGAACCGCTTCAACATTGTTGAACTCTTAAAGCAAGGGTCGAGATCGGTCAGCGACATCGTAGAGGCTTTGGGAATCGGCCAGCCTCAAGTATCCCGCCATCTGCGGATACTGAACGAGGCCGGGCTCGTGAAAGTCCGCAAGAACGCACAGCAGCGCATTTATAGTCTCGAAGCCCAGCCGTTCCAGGAGCTGGACGTCTGGCTCGATTCGTTCAGCCGATTGTGGGAGGAGCGACTCGACAAGTTCGAGGACTATATGAGCGACTTTAACGGAGAGGAGAGTTAAGCCAATTCTTTTACTAGCTCCACAGGAAGATGCGGCTCTGCACGCAGAGCCGATTTCACAGATAGGAGGAATTCACATGGGCAGGAAGACCATCATCACGAAAGACCGGGAGCAGCGGAAGCTGACCGTGGAGCGTGTCGTATCGATACCTCTGAAGCTGTCCTGGCAGGGATGGACTAAGCCGGAACACATCGAACGCTGGTGGGGACCAAAAAACTGGAATGCCACGGTATATGAGATGGATGTCAGACCGGGCGGCGTATGGCGCTACAGACTGGCTCCCGATGCGACGGGAGAAGGGAAAGAAGCCTTCTGCAAGGCGACTTACTCCGAAGTGGCGGAGTTATCGAAGCTCGTCTATACGGATACATTTACCGATCAGGACTGGAACCCCGTTGCAGGCAGCGACATGTTGACCTCGGTTACATTCGAAGCAGTCAAGGATGGGACCCGATTAAGCATCATCACCCATTTTGCGAGCGAAGAGCAGCTTGAGGCTGCTGAAGGCATGGGAATGGTTGAAGGATACGCGGATACGCTGGAACGGTTTGAGAACGAAATAAGTTTGTACATAAAGGACAATAAAAGGAGAGATGATCATGAATTACGTGATGTCTAATGACGGTACCCGTATTTTTTATGAAAAGAAAGGGACTGGTCCGGCTGTCATTCTTGTAGCTGCCGCAGCTTCGGATCACAACGACACAACGCGTCTTGGAGAGTTTCTGTCTGAACATTTCACCGTCTACAATTATGATCGGCGAGGACGGGGCAGCGGTACGGATGCGGCTCCGTATGCCGTTGAACGTGAGATCGAAGATATCGATGCCCTTATTCAGGAGGCGGGCGGCAGCGCGTATGTATTCGGAAGTTCCTCGGGCGCTGTTCTGGCCCTGGATGCGGCGAGCAGACTTGGCGGCAGTAAAGTTAGTAAACTGTTTCTATACGAGCCGCCGTTTATCATTGACGACAGCCGTGCACCCGTACCGGCGGAATACGTGCAGCGTTTGAATGCGCTGATGGCAGGAAATCGGCGCAGCGAAGCCGTAGAATATTTCATGACAGCCGCGCTGGGGATCCCGGCGGAATATGTAGAATTCATGAAGGCAGATCCTTCTTGGCAGGTCATGGAGGGCATGGCGCATACATTGGCCTATGACGGCATGATTATGGGGAGCACGCAATCCGGTCAACCGCTGCCGACGGATCGCTGGGATGTCGATGTCCCGGTCATGGTGATGACGGGCGAGAACAGCGGAGCCATGTTCCATGGGGCCGCGAGCGCATTGGTCGACTTACTCCCTCAGTGCGAGCACCGAATGCTGCCTGGTCAGGACCATTCTGCCGTCGTGATGGCGCCGGAAGTGCTGGCTCCCGAGGTGTCGGATTTTCTGTTGCCTTCGGCAAATCGAATTCCGGGATAAGCGTGCTTGGCTCATCAAGAAACCGTGACCCTTAGGGCCACGGTTTCTTTGTTTCCTGTTCCGGTCGAAGTATTTATTCGGTCTTCTCAAACGGCTCAATAAAATGATTAAAGGCGCTGGTGCGAAACAGGTCGCGTCGGAATACAAAATGGACTTTGGAGCTGCGGTAACGCTTGGGAATTTGGAAGGCCTGCAATTTCCCGGCATCCACCCAGTCCTGGACGGAAGAACGCGTTAACAGCGAGATACCCAGCCCGGCGGCCACACCGCCCATGATGGCTTCCAGCGTGCCAAACTCCATAATGTTCATGGGCCCCACATTCTCCTCATGGAGCCATTGCTCCAACCGTTTACGGTGGTAGCAGCCCTTGCCAAAGAACAGCAGCGGTTTGGTGAGCAAATCGCGAAGCGCAGCCTCCGTGGGTTCCGAGATGAGGACAAGCTCCTCGTCAAAGGCCCGGATTTCGTTAAAGTCCGGGTAATCCAGAGGTCCGCTGATAAACGCCCCGTCCAGTTCATATTCGTTCAGGGCTCGGATCAAGTCGGCCCTGTGGCCTGTAATCAATGACAGTTTCACATTAGGGTACCGTCTATGATAATCCAGCATGATACCGGGAAGATGTACCGCCGCTGTGGTTTCCGATGAGCCAATCCGCAGCGGCCCCGACGGTTCTTCCGAAAATTGCGTCGATTTCACGGCCTCGTCAAGCAAACGCGTAATCTGATCGGCATACTTGAGCAGATTACAGCCGGCCGAGGTTAAGGCAACGCCGCGACTGAGCCGATAGAACAGGGGCGTGTTCAGCTCGGCTTCAAGCTGCCGGATTCTAGCGGTCACGTTCGATTGCACGTAACCCAGGCTTGCGGCAGCCTTGGTTATGTTTCCTTCACGGGCAACGGCCTGGAATATCTTCAGATCCCCACTCTCCACCTTAGCAGCCTCCTTATATCCATCATTCAAAGTGATGGTTCGAATCTTATTTAATTATTTTACATGATACGAAGGTCGGAATAAACTGAGGATACACTTGGTTAAGGAGAGGGGAATTCATGGCATGAGCAAACCGCGTATGCTGTTACTGACGATATTTACGATGCTGGTCGCGGGACTTAATTTCCCGATCGGCAAAATTGCGCTGTCCTTCGGTTCCCCATTCGTGCTGCTGGCGATCCGGTTCGTGGGAGCGGGGCTTCTGATGCTGCCCTTCATTGTAAGACGGCCCCATCCCAGGAGCGGCGCTGCCTGGCTGAAGCTGGCCACGATCGGTCTGTTTCAATCGGCACTCGTGATGAGTGGCATCTACCTGAGCATGCAGACCATTTCCTCCGGCAGCTCCTCGGTTTTATCCTCCAGCAACCCGATCTGGTTCATCGTGTTCAGCTTCCTGATTTTCGGTATAAGGTACCGTCTTCTTCAGTGGGCGGGCGTAATCATCGGTTTTGTCGGCGTGTTCATTACGCAAGGCTTGGAGATGCAGATGGAGAGCGGATTCTGGTTTGCGTTGGGCGCGGGGATGGCTTGGGGCATGGCGACGCTGCTAAGTTCCCGTTGGGGCAAGGAGTTTGACGCTTGGGTCATGGCTGCCTATCAGATGTTGATCGGAGGCATCCTCCTGCTCATCGCAAGTCCGCTGCTGGAGCAGCCGCATTTTGTATGGGATTCATCTCAGATCTTGAAGGAGCTCTTTGTTCTGGGCTGGATGATTCTGATGAGCTCGATTGCCCAATTCGTCACTTGGTATTATGTGCTGCGCAACAGCGATCCCGATAAAGCCAACGTTTATCTATTCCTCATTCCCGTGTTTGGCGTATTATCCGGATGGCTTATACTGGGCGAGCAGCTGCACTGGTACACTTTGGCTGGCACAGTGTGCATTGGGCTTGGCATTTATCTGGTGAACCGGCCTGGACGAGTGGACGCCACAAAGGATCCATTCATGATCAAGGAGCGGTGCGGTACCGTATAAAGGGCAAGAATTGTAATATAATCGAATTTAGCAGGTCGCGACGATGCCATTCGTGCGGCCTGCTTTTTGCCATGACATGCAAAGGTTTTCTGGCCTGAGCAGGTATCACGATAAGTTATGACAAGGGGAAAATCGAAGAAAAATCTTGTCCCAGCAAAATAAGTAAATTTTATTAAAAATAAATCCATGTTATATTAAATTTACTAACGCCTTTGGAGAGGGGATAGGATTCATGAGTGGTTTGAAGGAAATTGCAAAGCTCGCGGAGGTCTCGGTGTCTACGGTGTCCAACGTGCTGAACGGGCGCAAGAACGTGGGGCGGGAGACGAGGGAGCGGGTGCTGAGGTTATGCTCGGAGCACGGCTATTTTCCGCATAAGTCAACCAAATCCGATAAAAGCAACACGATTATATTCGTCTTCAGCGACTTTGATCGCGATTATTATTTAAAAATCATCAAGGGGATCAGCCATTGCCTCACGGAGAATGGATACGACCTCATCATCTGCACGAATAAATCCAGCACCAATTTTATGCGCAGCAAGTTTGCAAGCGGTACCATAAGCCTCGACCGGAACATGACGGACGAATATTTAGTCTCGGTAGCCACGCCGCAGTTCCCCGTCGTTCTCATGGACCGGATTATCGATAACGAGTATGCCAATACCAAAAGCGTGATCGTGGACAATTACCCCGTGATGTGCGAAATGGTCCAGGCGCTGGTGGATAAACAGTTCAGAACCTTTGGATACATTGGCGGACTGGAGTTTACCCTGGATCATAAGGAACGCTTCGCCGGATTTATGGATACGCTTTCGAAGAATGTCATCGCGTTTGACAGGCGGAATTACTTCCATGGCGATTACAGCGAGGAAAGCGGATATCAGGCGGCCAAGATCCTGATCCTTAGCAACGCATTGCCGGAAGTGCTGGTCTGCGCTAACGACAATATGGCACTGGGCGCAATCAAAGCTTTGGAGGAGAATGGCATACGGGTGCCGGAGGACATATCGATCACCGGCTTCGATAATTCGGACGCGGCGGCGATGGCCGGCTTGACGACCATTGCGATCCCGCGTTATGAAAGCGGTTATTTGGCGGCGAAGGAGCTGCTCGAGATGATCAAGGGCACGACGGGCAGGGAGCCCTTTAAACTGAATGCCACGATCCAGTGGAGAAAAACGGTGAGATAAACTTTATTTTTACAGCTAGTAAAATATCATAGATTTTACTAGTTTTTTTACTTAGTATTTTTATGAAAACGTGTACATTTTTTATTGACATTCTAGGTAAACCGCCCTATGATGGGTTTGTAAACGTTTTACTTTATAGAGTCCTTGAGGGGGAGGCGTGTCACTTGAAAAAAGTAAAAAAGGTATTGAGTATACTTACGGCAACGGCTTTGGTTGCGACACTCGCGGCCTGCGGCGGTACATCTGACAAAGATTCTGGAGCAGCAGCCGGAGGAGATGGGGGAGATAAGCTGAAGAAGATAACCCTCTTCCAATCGAAAGTCGAAATTACGGAACCTCTTGAAGCCTTGGTTAAAACCTATAAAGAAGAAACCGGCAACGAGGTTGAGGTATGGGGTGCCGCGGGCGATGCTTATTCGCAGCAGCTGGTGGCGAAGCTCAGCAGCAACCAGGGCCCAACGATATTCAGCGTGGCTCCTGGACCCGAGTCCGAGAAGCTGAAGTCCTATTTTTCCGATTTGAGCGGTGAAGAGTATGTTAAGAACATTGCGCCCGACATGGAATTGAAGGTCGAAGATAAGACCGTCGGCGTTCCGTACGGCGTAGAAGGCTTCGGTCTCGTATATAACAAGGATCTGGTGGATCCGGCCAACATGAAGGACCTGGACTCCTTCACCAAGACGCTGGAGCAGCTGAAGGCTGACGGCAAGAACGGTTTGAGCCTGTCCCAGGAGGCTTACTTCCTGATCGGACACATCATCAACACGCCGTTTGCGCTTCAATCCGATCCGCTGGCCTTCATCGACCAGCTGAACAAGGGCGAAGTGAAGATGGCCGACACGAAGGAGTTCCAGGAATGGGCGAAATTCATGGATGTCATCAAGGCCAACACCAAGAATCCGCTGGAAGTGAAATACGATAGCCAGATGGGCGACTTTGCAACGGAAAAAACGGCTATGGTGCATCAGGGCAACTGGAGTTATTCCATGCTTGCGGACTTCGGCGATTTCGGCTCCAAAGTCGGCATGATGCCGTTCCCGCTCGCCGACAACGATAAGATCGCCGTAGGCGTAGCCAGCTACTGGGTCGTCAACAATCAGGCGGACGCTGAGGAAGTCAAAGCCGCAAACGCTTTCCTGAACTGGCTCTTCACGAGCGAGACAGGCAAGAAGGCCATTGTGGACGATTTCAAATTCATCCCGGCTTTAACGAACATTGAAGCAGGCGATCTGGATCCGTTGTCTCAAGCGGTGCACGAAGCAACCACGAAGGGCGAGACGATCACTTGGGCGCTGAACTACTTCCCATCGGGTATCATCACCAACGATTTGGCTCCGGCTACGCAGGAGTACTTCATGAATCCGGGCATGACAGGCGAGCAGTTCCTGCAGAAACTCGATGAAGTATGGGCGAAAGCATCGAAGTAATCTAATTGAAGCCGAAAGGCAATCATCTGACATCACAATTCCATGAAAACGAAAGCCTAGCCTCAGACGTTCTGATGATGAGCGTTAGGCTTTTGTTTTTTCTAACACGACTTCAAGGTTTGATGCCGCCTTGCGGGAATCATCCGGAACGGAAAGAAGGTATGGATTATGAGCAAAAGAAAGGATAAAGCCTGGTTTGCCCTGTTTACGGTGCCGCTTCTGTTTATTTTCACGACCGTGGTCATCATCCCGTTCATTATCGGGATCGTGTACTCCTTCGTCAATTGGGACGGCATTCCGGCGAATCCGAAAGTATTCGTAGGGTTCGACAATTACGTTCAGCTGTTCCAGGACGACCGATTCCTGTCATCGGCTTGGCATACGGTTCAATTCACTCTGCTCGCGCTGGTATGCGTCAACGTACTGGGACTGGGCTTTGCGCTGCTGGTGACGACAAAGCTCCGCTCGAGAAATGCGGCGCGGACGATGTTTTTCATGCCGAACCTGATCGGCGGCCTGATTCTGGGTTACATCTGGCAGTTTATTTTTACGGATGCGTTCAGCTTCCTGGGCGAGAAGACCGGATTCGACAGCGTGTTCTTTAACTGGCTGCTGCATCCGCAGTTTGCGCTGTATGCGATCGTTGCGGTATTCACCTGGCAGCTGGCAGGTTATACGATGATCATCTACATCGCGGGCATCCAGGGGATTCCGGATGAACTGATGGAAGCGGCGAAGGTCGATGGCGCCAACCTGTGGCAGCGACTGAAGAGCATCGTGTTCCCGCTGTTAATGCCTTCGTTCACGATCTGTCTGTTCCTGACGCTGTCCGGGGCGTTCAAAATCTATGACGTGAACCTGTCGTTGACCAAGGGCGGTCCGAGCAATGCGACGGAGATGTTTGCGATGAATATTTTCAACGAAATTTTCGCTTACGGTAATTATGGTTTAGGTCAGGCGAAAGCGATCATCTTCTTCCTGATTGTGGCCGGACTCACGCTGACGCAAGTCATCATCACGAAGAGAAGAGAGGTGCAGATGTAATGAAGAAATCAGGCAAATGGCTGCTCGATATCCTGCTGTTCCTCGCCTCGCTGGTCTTCTTGTCTCCTGTCTTCATCATGCTGATCAACTCCTTTAAGGATCGTGCCGAGCTGTATGAAAATGCGCTTGCGCTGCCTTCTTCCTTCAGCTTTGAGTATTATAAATCCGCGATGGAGAAGATGAATTTCTTCACGGCACTAGGTAACTCGCTGTATGTCACCGTCATCTCGGTGATCATCGTCATCGTGCTCGCCTCCATGACGGCATGGATGCTGGTACGGACGGACAATAAGCTGAGCAAGGTCATTTTCTTCACGTTTGTGGCGACCATGCTGATTCCGTTCCAGACGCTGATGATGCCGCTGATGCAGGTGATGGACTGGATTCGCACCAATCTGCACATTCCGATGCTCAACACCCATGAGGGCTTGATCTATATGAACGTCGGCTTTACGTCCAGTATGGCGGTCTTCCTGTACCACGGGTTCATCAAATCCGTGCCCGTCGCGCTGGAGGAGGCGGCTACGCTTGACGGCTGCTCCAAGCTGGGCGTGTTCTGGCGGATCGTGTTCCCGCTGCTGAAGAACATCAGCGTGACCATCGCGATCCTGAACGTCATCGCGCTGTGGAACGACTATCTGCTTCCATCACTGACGCTGTCGGACAAAGGGCTGCGGACAATCCCGCTCTCGACCTTCTATTTCTTCGGAGAATTCACGATCGTGTGGAACCAGGCGATGGCCGGCTTGACGCTGACGATCATCCCGGTTGTCATTTTCTACGTTTTCGCACAGAAATACATTATCAAAGGGATTGCCGCAGGTGCTGTGAAATGAGGCGGATCATTACGAGAGCCGACGATTATGCTTCAAGCCGTTCCGCCAATGCTGCGATTGCCAGGACCGTTGAGGCCGGATTCATCAAAAATGTGTCCATTATGGCGCCCGGTCCTTATCTTGCCGAGGCCGCGCAGCTGCTGGCGCATCGCAAGGACATCTGCTTCGGCTTCCATATGACGCTGAACGCCGAATGGGATAACGTACGCTGGGGGCCTGTTGCCGCGAAGGAACAGGTTCCTTCGCTTGTCGATCGGGCCGGGTACTTCTATCAGGACCCGAGCTTGTTTCAACATCATTCGCCTTCGCTGCAGGAGATCCTTATGGAGTGCGAAGCGCAGCTGGATAAACTGACTGCGGCTGGCTTCAACATTTCTTACGCGGATTCCCATATGCTGCCCGAGCGCTTCATTCCCGGGCTGCAAGAGGAGCTGGACCGCTGGATGGAAGCGAAGGGGCTCATCAACCACCGATATTACTACAACTTTTTCCCTGGCGGCGTTCCGGACGGGGCCGAGTCGTTTGAAAGGCTGCTTGGCGGCCTGACGGACGAACAGTACTTCTTCCTGTCCCATCCGGCGCTGTATTCGGAGGAAATGGTGCAGTGCGGCAATGCTCAAGTGGATGGGGAGGAGCTGGCACGAGGGCGTGATCAGGAGGCCGCTTTCCTTGCTCGGGAGGACTTGAACGAGATTAGCGAACGTTGGGGCTTCCGTGCCGTGCGATATGATGAAGCGGCGCCGATATCTGGTGTATAATGGAAGGGTCATGATGAATTTATCTTGTTATACAGGGAGAGGCGGAATAGGATGAACACGAACACGGTTCGATTATTGCCAAGAAGTACCCCCGAAAACCAAGGAATCTCATCTCAGTCCATCAAACGTTTTATCGGCTCGATTCAGGAGAAGGAGCTTGAGCTGCACAGCTTCATGCTGGTTCGGCACGGGCATTCCGTCGCGGAGGGCTGGTGGAAGCCGTACGGCGCGGACAAACCGCATATGCTGTTCTCGCTAAGCAAGAGCTTTACCTCTACCGCGATTGGACTCCTGGTCCAGGAGGGCCGGATTACGCTGGAGGATCGGGTGATCGGCTTTTTCCCGGAAAACAAACCGGAGGATCCGTCCCCGAATCTGTCCGCGATGACGATACGCGACTTGCTGATCATGGGCACGGGACATGCCCAGGAGCCTGCCATCCAGTCCGATATTTGGGCGGATGATTTCTTCAAGCAAGCAGTCGAGCATGAACCTGGAACCCACTTTGTATATAACAGCGCAGCGACGTACATGCTCTCGGCCATTCTGCAGAAGGTCACCGGCATTACGCTGCTGGATTATTTGCAGCCCCGTCTGTTCGAACCGCTCGGCATTCAGGGGGCTGCATGGGAAAGCTGCCCGCAGGGAATCAACACCGGCGGCTGGGGTCTTAAGCTGAAGACCGAGGACATCGCCAAGTTTGGCCAGCTCTATCTTCAGAAGGGAGAATGGGATGGCCGGCGCCTGATTCCGGAGGCTTGGATTGAAGAAGCGACCTCCAAGCAGATATCCAACGGACCTGCGGATTCCTCTTCGGACTGGACCGAAGGATACGGCTATCAATTCTGGATGTGCCGCCATGGAGCATACCGCGGCGACGGCGCGTTCGGACAATTCTGCATCGTGTTCCCGGAGCAGGATGCAGTCCTGGCGATTACCTCCGGCCTTGGAGATATGCAGGCCGTGCTGAATGAGGTATGGGAGCATTTGCTGCCGGCGATGGGAGCAGATCCGCTGCCGGCCGATGCGGACGCGGCCTCATCCCTTGCCGGAACGCTGCAAGCGCTTAAGCTGGATCCGCCAAGCGAGGAGGCTTTATCTCCGATGGAGAAGGACGTATCCGGGATCGTCTATGATCTCGAAGAGAACGAGGAGAAGCTGCATTCGTTCTCCGTCCGGTTTGAAGAGGATGGCGGGGTGATGGAGCTTACGGGGGAACATGGCGTCAACTCGATTGCACTTGGCCGGAGCGAGTGGAAGTCGGGAACCACGAAGCTGATCATGATGACGGATCAAGCGTATGCTGCCTCCATGACCTGGAAGGATGACCGGACGCTGCAGCTGACCGTCAGGCTGACCGAGACGCCGTTCTACTTAACGACGGAATGCACCTTTGGCGAAGACGGGATTCAACTTGCGTACTGGATGAATCAATCGTTTGAAGGCAAGGTAGTCCGGGAGATTCGAGGCAAGGTAAGATCATAGATAGAAATGGTAGAGACATTCATCCCTTGAGCCCTATTAGCTCAAGGGATTTTTTAATGAATATCTTTTTTGGCAAATGCCACAATTTGACTTCTATTCGTATAAAAGCCGTGTTGAAAGAGAGAACCTTCCAATACAATATTCTATCTTATTGGGAGGTGCATAGAAAATGAGCCCAAGTCCTCTTTGCAGACAATTCGCCGAAATATTTGGCGGTGATGCACAGGTTGTCAATGGGGTTTGTGTAGCAACTAGACTGCGTACCAATATCAAGGTGAAAATACTAGGCAGACGTTCCCAGGGCTTATTCACGATTCCCTTCGGCATTTCATTTGAGAGCATGGGGAATGACGGAAGGGCATTATGCCTCGGAGAGTCTGTGATACTCACCCGGGAAATCAATCCGTTTATTTCTCAGCTTCGCAAGGCGGGCTTCAAGGTTACGGCGCTTCATAATCACTGGCTGTTTACCAATCCGAATATCTGGTACATTCATTGGGAGGCCATTGAAGAACCGCTGGTCTTCGCTCGAAAAGTTCGAAACGCCTCCAGGGTGTTTACTAACAGACCCGTGGGTCCACTCGTTTGCAAACCGGTCAATCGGAAACGATAGTCGCAAAGTTCATCCATTTGCTAGAATTGCTGGAATGGAAGATGGCAGTTTGCACCAATCTAAAAGATAGTTTAATAAACACAACAGACAGCCCAGGGTCTGTTGTGTTTATTTGTGATCCGGAAAGATTCAGAACCGCTCCGACACGACCTTCGGCTGCGTGAACAAGAGCAGGTAGTCGCGGCCGCCGGCTTTGGAGTCCGTGCCGGACATATTGAAGCCGCCGAACGGATGGGTGCCCACCAAGGCGCCGGTGCATTTTCGGTTCAAATACAGGTTCCCGACATGGAAATCGCGCCGTGCCTGTTCCAGGTGCGCACGGTTGTTTGAAATCACTGCGCCGGTCAGACCATAATCGGTATTATTGGCGAATTGGATCGCTTCGTCGAAGGAGGCTGCCTTCGTGAAAGCCACCACCGGTCCAAAGATTTCCTCCTGGGAAATACGGGCGGTGCTGTCCACATCAGCAAAAATCGTAGGCTGAATGAAATACCCCTCCGGATCGCCCGGAAATCCGCCGAGCACCAGCCTGCCTTCGCTATTCCCGATTTCGATATAGTCGAGAATTTTACGGTACGCCTTATCGTCGATGACGGGTCCTACCTGAGCCTCGGCATGGGAGGGGCTTCCGATCACCAGCTTCTTGGAGCGCTCGATGACCTTCTGCAGCACGGTATCATAGACGTCCTTATGCACGATGGCTCTGGAGCAGGCGGAGCATTTCTGGCCGGAGAAGCCGAATGCGGAAGCGGTAATCGCATCCGCAGCAAGATCCAAATCGGCTTCGTTGTCCACGATGATCGCGTCTTTCCCGCCCATTTCGGCGATGACGCGTTTGATCCATCGCTGCCCCGGCTGCGTCTTGGCCGCTCGCTCTTGAATCCGCAGTCCAACGTCGCGGGATCCCGTAAAGCTGATGAACCTGGTCAATGGGTGATCCACCAAATAGTCGCCCACTTCCTGACCTGGACCAGGCAGGAAATTTACGACACCCGGAGGCAGGCTGACTTCTTCCAGAAGCTCCACGAATTTGGCGGCTATGACCGGGGTGGTGCTCGCCGGTTTCAGCACAACGGTGTTGCCGGAGACGATGGCCGCCGTGGTCATGCCGGCCATAATCGCGAGCGGGAAGTTCCATGGCGGAATGACGATGCCGACGCCAAGCGGGATGTAATCGAGATGATTCTCTTCCTCCTCGTGGACCGTCAGCGGCTGGGGTTCGCTCAGGCGCTGCATTTCGCGTGCGTAAAATTCCATGAAATCGATCGCTTCGGCCGTATCCGCGTCCGCTTCGGCACGGGTCTTGCCGGCTTCAAGGGTCATTAGCGCGGAGAACTCGAGCATGCGCCGCCGCATGATCGCCGCGGCCTTGAACAGGTAGCGTGCCCGCTCGCCCGGCTCGATGTGCTTCCAGGACTCAAAGGCGCGCGCCGCCGTCTGAATGGCTTGCTCGGCAAGCTCGGTATCCGCTTGGGATACGACGCCGATGACTTGGCGTTTGCGCGACGGATTGACCGAATTTACGGTACGTTCCGTATGGATTTTGGTACCGCCGATAACCAGGGGGTACGATTGGCCAAGCTCGGCTTCGACCCCCGATAACGCCGCATCGTATAACTTGTTGTTCCACTCGTTGTTGAAGTCCATAAAAGGTTCGTTGCGAAAAGGTGCTCGCATGGGGAGGCTCCTCCTTATCATGATATGAATCGAAGCTTCAGGCCAATGGTCCGGCTGCGGATCGCCATGGTGGCATGGTTAGGATCTCCTGGTGAAAACCTCTATTTTAATATGTATGTCTTCCTGCATGCCGTCATGATTTTTGCATATGAGTTAGATAGAGTGCATTTTGGTTTACCTTGCAAAGGGGGCGCACGCATGGACGGAACCGAGCTTTACCGTAAAGTGATCCTGACGGTGTCCGGCAATAAACTCGTGAAATGGCTGTCGATCAAATACGGCCGGAAATTGGCTGGCCGATTCATTGCCGGCGATACCTTGGATGAGGCGCTGGACGAAATCGAGAGGCTGAACGCGAAGGGCATACTCGTTACGCTGGATCATTTGGGGGAGGGCATTACGACGCTGGACGAAGCCGCCGGATACCGAGAAGAATATTTGAAGCTGGTGGAAGGGATAGCGAAGCGCGAAGTGCAATCGAACGTATCCTTGAAACCGACGCAGATGGGCATGGCCCTGGACCCCGAGAAGGCTTACGAAAACATCAGGTCGGTGGTAAGAAAGGCTAAAGAGCACCGGAACTTCGTTCGCCTGGACATGGAGGATTCGCCGTATACCCAGGCGACCATCGATATGACGCTCCGCCTCCATAAGGAGGGGCTAACGAATGTGGGAACCGTAATGCAGGCCTACTTGTTCCGCACGGAGGAGGACGTGAAGAACCTGCTAAGGGCCGGCGTTAACCTGCGGCTGGTGAAGGGGGCTTACAAAGAGCCGGGAACCATCGCCTTTCAACAGAAGCGGGAGGTCATGGACAACTACAAGAAATTGATCAAAATGCATTTCGACCAAGGGGCCTACGTCGCGATTGCCTCGCATGATGACAACATCATCGACTGGGTGAAGGTATTTGCCGAGCAGAGCCGCATAGACAAACAGGACTATGAATTTCAGATGCTGTACGGACTGCGGATGAACGATCAGGCTGCGCTTGCGCAGGACGGCTACCGTATCCGGTGTTATATGCCCTACGGAACGATGTGGTACCCGTATTTCACCCGGAGGCTGGCAGAGAAGCCGGCCAACCTGATGATGGTGCTCAAAAATATGTTCAAGTGAGCTCGCTCGTTATTCCGTCTTTTTCGGATGTGACGAACGGAAGCCTTACGGAAGCATAGGCGCCATGATTGCGGATTGACCCGGTAAATACGCAGTCCTCAATCGCGATTTGGAATAATAACAACCCTAAAATTAGCGTTTTGGGATTGTGGATCACGGCCTTTATGACGGTAAATAACCGTAATGGAGGTCGTTTTTATGTCTTTGAAGAAGCGCACGAAACGAATCAGTACCGATAAGAGTTACCCGCAATTAACGTCCAAGCAAGCACTCGACATGGCAATCAGCGCGAAGAAGGCGGAGGGATTACGTTCGCGAACGATAAATGATTACGAAAGCCACTTTGAATATTTTGTTAAGTGGTTAGGCGACAATTATCCGGACATAGAGTACGTAGATGAAATAACAACAGCCATCATTCGCGACTTTATACTGTACATGAAGCATGATGCGCGTAGATACGACGGACATAAGTGACCTTACAAACGGATTAACAGACGAAGAGGACGGCTATCCTTGCGCAACTTGCCATCCGCCCATTTTTTGCAACTTGAAACGGTAATCTATGAGCGGCCGATTATTGACGATCCCGGTCCGGAGCTTCCGGTAATAACAGAATATTTTTAAATTGAGTAGCCCAGAACCTCCGACCAAAGAGATGGGTTACTCTTTATTTTTTTGTTAAGGCGATTAAATCAATAATTACCCCGAATAACACTACTACAAAGGTCATTGCGGTAAATATAAGACTTAAAAGATTCTTGTTCAAGCGATCACCTCTGGGCCGCTTACCTCGCATAAAACATTCTACCATGTTCGGTGAATGTTTGGGATGCTCGTTTATCACTCGTTTCTATACATAAAATGCTCATCGAATGAAATGTGTATATCCTCATTCTTTAAGCGAATGCAGTGAAAAATAGTTGTAACGTGAAGTATCCCGCAATATTTACATAAGCAGATGACGGCATTTCAGTTGAATTTCCGGATCTCCCAGGCGCATTAACCAGCGGCGACGACGAGGTCGAAGCGCTACGTATGGCGAAGGATTGTCTCGCGCTGCATCTTTACGGAATGGAAACGGACGGAGACGAGATACCTGCACCGACAACGCTGCAGATATCGTTCTTGGTTCGGATCAGAAGGTCGTTATTGTCGACGTATAGCCGTAAAATTCTAACGGTGAAGGAGCTAAGTATGGTAAAGAAACCTGTACTTAACGAACAATTGTATCAATTTTTAGAGCATTACGAAAAATCGATCGAGCAGGGAAAAGTTATTACAAGTTTAGAATTAGTCGATGCATTTAAGAAGTCCGGATACGACAGACAGGAATTTGATTCCTTGAAAAAGTCCAGGTCAAGTGCAATGTGGTGGGCATTACGACGGAGTGGAAAGTGGACAATGCTTAAAAGAGGAGTTTATCAGAAGAACTATGATCAAGGACCGCGGCCAGTTGCCTAGCGGTCTTTTTTCATACGGACAATCATGTCGCAATATGGTAAAATTTCGGTTATGGGACGATTTATGAAACCGCTGACCGCCGATATTCATTTTTATACCGCGATGCTCGATCGGACGCCTATAGTTGTGTTTATCGCGGGCGAGCTGGTAGGTAGCGGAAAATACAGGAAATAACGGAGAATAGCGTAAAGATCGGGGGCGAGTGGTTTATGCGAGAGGTTTGTATTATAAAATATGCGAATAATTAATATGATTAGAGAAGCTAAGAATAAACTTAAGAGTTTGTATAAGGTTGCGGATTTACCTTCAAAAATCGTGATTTGGTTGGGTATATCATTTATAGCTTCAATTATAGTATCAATATGGATTCTTATTGCCTCACATATTAAATTTCCGACTAGTTGGGATTTCCTAGCTTTTTGCGGTTCGATTATCGGTGGTGCTATTACTTGGTTCGGAGTTAAAAGAACTCTAAATCACGAAAGACGATTAAGATTCTTAGATAGATATGATATTGAAATGAGAGAAATTTCACTTTTCATCGAAGATATTAGATTTATAATTAACGCAAATTTTGTAGCTGAAATAACCTATGAAACACTTAAGAAGAACGGTATGGACGAGTATTCCGCTAAAATGAATATGCTTGTCGAGTTAGGAAAACAAATCGAGTTGTTTCTAAATAGAGTAGAAAAAAGATATCCTGATTTAATCGGAAGAATAGACTGGAACGTAATTATTAAGTTAGATATGTATTTAAAATTAATGCAAGACTTTAAGTACCATTATAAATATATCCAAACTTATTTTATAAATGACGAACTCGATAAAATTAGTCAGGTGTTTACAAGCATCGATGAAGCCCTTTCGATTTATCAATTAATTGAGAATCATAAAGAGAAGATAACTAATATATATAACATTGAAAAAGATATACACAAAAAATAAACTCCGTAAACACCGGACTTCGCAGCATTCCCGATTTCGTCCAATTCCGCATCTTCACACGCGCTCTAATACGCGGCTCCATGTAAACGAAATTGCGATCCTCTCCGGTAATTAACGGCTTCACAACGTTATAAAACGCCTTCTTATGCGTAGGATTTGCGTCTAGTTCGATAATACCGGCTGGGCGCATTTTTGCGTTGTCTAACGCCGGCACGGCGGCCAGCCATCCGAACTCCTCTTTACGGTAGCCGGTAATAAATACGTCCACGTAAGACCAGTTAATCACCTTGCGCCACTTATCCGATCGGCGACCCGTTTCGTATACGCTATCCTTTCGCTTATCGACAATGCCCTCCATCGCGCGCGTCTCAATCTGTTCAAATAGTGCTTCGCCGGCGCCTTCAATGTGCGGAACAATGCCGAAGCTGGTGGACGGTAACGGGATAGTCGCGAGTATTTCCTTGCGCTGCATTAGCGGCAGCCGGCGCAAATCCTTACCGTTATACTGCAGCACGTCAAAGATGACGAACGTGGACTGTAAAGAGCCGGTTAATGCCGCAATTTTATCTGCCTTCTTAGCCTGGAAGCGTGTCATAACGGATTCGAAATCGGAAATGCCTGTCGCCGGATCAACGCAAGCGATCTCGCCGTCCAATACGATGTCATGCGGGAAGCCATCGATTCAAATATGAAGCGCGAGTCTGAGAACGGAGCCGGTGCAGTTGCGAGTAACATCGGATGAATAAAAATAAAAAAACCTCTATACCGATTATAGCGATAGGCTATGCGGCATAGAGGCAGTAAGTATTGGAGACAACAAATAATCAGTAACTACGCGTTTATAATTTCAAAATACAATCCACATTCCTGCAGTTCTAATGTAGTAACGTTGCCGAGACTAATCAGTTATTCCAAACTGGGCCTTTAATTCCTCTTTAAACTCATAATTTTTCTCTTCCTGTGGAACTCCTGTTTTTTCGCCATCATTACCAGATACATCAATGTTTTGTTTCCCTTCGTTGACACCTGAAATAACGTATAAATCATCATATTTAACATCTTGCGTGAGTAGTAGCATATACTCATTATTTTTATTCATTAATTGATATTCATTGATTGCATATATCGTTTTGCCCGGTTTAATGCCGTTATCAAAAACATAGGTAGGTTCAGCTACTTTAATGACATCCCCTTCATTATATTCATTGCCTGATTTATTCTCTAGGACTTTGTTAATCTTAATCTTGGTTACAGTATATGCATCTTCCGTATAACCATTTTCATCGAATGTTACAAAATTCTCACTTTCAAGCGGTTCTCCTGTAATAATTAGTTCAGAAAAATTTATCATTTCGTCGACTGTTTTAAAAGAAACCTGTTTAGCATCGATTGATTGATAAGTGATTTTTTGATCTGCTATTTTATACCATGAAATTGAACTAATGGTAATGACACCTAAGACGATTGTAAAAATAACAGTTTTAGATTTTCTATTCATCATGATTAACCTCCTTATTGAAATTATTAATTACCCCATTTTTGTTTCAGATGATCTTTATCTGTTTGCTGTGGTGTTCCATATGTGGTCAGTTCAAATTCTTTCATTACAGATGCTCCGGAGTCGTCGTTATGTTTTAAGCTAAGGGCGTGTCCAAATTCATGTATCATGACATCCAATGACTGTGTTGAAGATAATTTGTTCATCTGAGGAGTGTTAATTCTGATTCTTGTTCGATCTCTCGGATCTCCTACACCAACTTGCTGTAATCCAAATAAACCGTAAACATAGTAGTCAGCTACTGCATAAACAGTTGAGCCTGAGATAGGGCCGGCATAAACAGCGATACTTCCGTATTGTGGTTCAGTAGTATATTGGGAGATATTAACGTTTGTTGAAATGTTATTCCATTTCGAATAAGCCGAGTCTACCCGATTATGGTACCCCGCAGATTGAACACTAGCATCACGCCAGTATTTTAAGACTTTGGCGCCTGCAAATCCGCCAGGGTTATAATGACCATCATGTGCGCTCACTAAAATGGTAGGTAATAATAAAGCAATCATTAAAGTAAGCAGTATCACTCTCTTAAATTTCATAATTTTCAATCCCTTCTTAAAAATATATTATATAGAGTAATTATACAATTAGACATATATTTCCTTCTTTTTTTAAAAAAGAGTATTTATATTAAAATTTACGATTGTTTTTACAAATGATTAACTTATTTTAGCGCTTCTAAAGCGGTGTTCCTTCTCAATACGATGACAACACTCTGGTTTAACGCAATTCACTCCGTCTGTATCGTATCTGTCCGCCAGACGTATCGTATATTCTTTTTCATGGCGACGTTACTCTTGCCGACCGCTCATAAACGGATATTCATTCCGCGTATTCTTGTCCGGATGGCGGTCCGTTATATAGTCGGTCAGAGGCACGAGCTAGGTCCGATCCGGTACTCCGTCGTTTTATTCAATATAGCGGTCGATTAACGCCTGCACGGCCGCCATACGTTCCGTTATAGCTCCCTCACTGTCATCTCATCCGGAGTCTTCACCGCACAACAGCGTATGTTCAAGCTCACGTTCTTAGGGCGGCAGCGTGCAATTTCGTAGAGGGCCCGGAATCCTATATCATGCCACGTGGCCTGGTTTGTAAGTGGTATGCGTCCACATATCGCAATGAACTTTCGTGCAGCGTCAAATCCACCTTCTTCACAGCTCACCGTACCCACTCACCGTGCGCCAGGTCGTTCTCCTTAACGTGTTTCAAGCGCCGGCCAATTTCGAATATCGCTTTGCCTGCAATACGTTTGTATGCGTTGATTTCGGCGGTTATCGCCTCGGATAACGGTTCCACAGTGTTAAATGATTACCATAGTTTGGCATAGGACACGCTTATCTTTCGCTGGTATAATCGTATTCGCGCATAATGTTAACGTAAGATAAGCGGATGTAAGAGATGACAACAAGAAAAACAAGAAAACAGTACTCAAAGGATTTCAAACAAGAAATGTTTCAACGACTAGCTGCTGGGGAAACACCCGAGGCACTAGCCAAAGAGACCGATGCCGAGAAGAGAACACTTGAAGGCTGGAATACGATTGTCAAAAAACAAGGTAACCTCAGTCAAAAGCCAGAGGCAGAAGAACTACATAGATTAAAAGAAGAAATTTCCGAGCTCAAAAAGGAAAATATTGATCTATTAGAGAAGTGTAAAATGGTTGAAAAAGAGTGGAACTTCTCTAAAGGAGAAATTGAGTTCCTTTCGAACATGTGCGTAGCGTGGCAAGAAAGGTATCAATCACTTCTTATTAAATACAACGAAGACCGCGCCCAATAAGGATGGCGGTCTTTTTCTTCGTTTATATTCGCTTGAACATCAAAGTATCCCGCGATTAATGAACAATTTTCGCAATGTTATATAACTCGGCAACTAACTCCTTGCAAACGCACGATCACTTGGGTAGATTTGGATTATCGTAATACACCGTCATAAATTGACGTGAATATTAATCCTATCGCGCATTATCAATCTCGTTTCTAACGTGGGAATAGCGTAGTGACGACGTTTATAGCCTTCCGCAAGCATACTGCGGATGAACGATCAAGCAGCGCTTGCGCAGGACGGCTACCGTATCCGGTGTTATATGCCTTACGGAACGATGTGGTACCCGTATTTCACCCGGCGCCTGGCGGAGAAGCCCGCCAACCTGATGATGGTGCTCAAAAATATGTTCAAGTGAGCGGGATCCGATTGCAGAACCCCGTCAAAATGCCTGGTGAAATAAGTGGCTTTTTGACGGGGTTCTTCATGGTTTCAAAAAACATCAGGCTGCTTAGAAGTGCCCAATCCAAAGGAAACGGGGACAGTGGCTCTCTGTAGCTGCTGTCCCTAGAAATGATAATACGCCTCCGAGCAATTCATAAGGAAGGAGCGCTCCAGCGGCAGTCCGCCTAACCGCTCTCGGGTGATGTGCCGATGCAGGTTGATCTCCAGATCGGCGAGGGCCGATACAGCAAGTTGCATCCGTGCGGGTCCCCACTGCTGCTGCTTTCGGGCATAGCGAATGGCCTCAGTCACGGACATGCCTCTCAGCCTTGAGAAGACGGATGCCCAGCGGACCAGGTCCGAAAATTCTCTCGTGCTTGGCAGGGCATATTCGACATATCCTGCCGCGTCTTTGCAGCTGACTTTGAACAAGCCGCAGTTCCAGCCATGATCGCTCCATGGGATAAAGCGTTCGGCCGAGCCCCGGTCGAAACGAAATATCTCCATATGGCCGATAGTCTCTTCACCTAATGCAGGCACTGCGGTTTCGATGACGGGTGTAAGCGCTGCCTCGATGAGTTTCGTCATGATTTGATCTACGCTCCTTTATAAGAATGTTATATGCACGGCAAATAGGCCTGGTGAGCAGAGAAACCCCGCTCTCCAGGCCTATTTATGGTTAGAGCCCCAATTCCGGCGGCCGCTATGCCAAAGCTTGGATGGTATTCTCTCTCAACAACGCGCCTACGAGGTTAGCTGACGGATTCGGACTGAGAGCACCCTACCGCTGGGCCCTTCGATCCTAGGCGCAGCGGATTCACCCCATTCACCAATCGAAGACTGGTGACTTTGGTTCCCCCGTCTCCCGGTCTGTCGGGAGCTCGGCGTATCACGTGTTTCGAATAGATGGATGAATCATACGCCGGAGGAAACGAAAAGTAAATGACCGTATGGGACGAATAGATTCCGAAATGTGATGAAAACGGTAAAAGAAAACGCGTACAATCGGCCGTGTCATCTATTATCGTGGCAAAATCTCGGTATCTCGTTGGATTGCGATAAATAAGAGAAAACAAGAGAAATACATAGTATAGAGCAGTATTCGGAAGATAAAGACGAAATACTGCTTGGTTCCTGTTCGACATAACGCCAGATGTGTTTTTGCTCACATTTACATCCTGCAGGGCCGGACGTATGATACGAACTATGAATTGACGGTCATCAACGACCAAGGCATACGGGCAGCCGTTTCATGAAGGTCTAAAGGCAGTGTGAGAGCTGCCCCTAAGCCTTTATGGATCGATGGCGAAGGCACCATGGGCCTTGCTGAGATTTGAAGGTAGAGGCGACTCTCACCGCGTGAACCTCCTGTTGCTGTGCTGTTATGCCCAGTCTGGATGACAAGTCAATGGCTAATAGAATAACATGCTACTCGTTTTTAATTTTCGCTGAGTCCTTGAATGGAAAAGGAACGGGGGAACCAGTCGGGAGATGAACCTGATCTCTCTGGGGTGAATCCTGTAGACAAGATAACGGTCTATGGGTAGGGCGACTCTCACGCCCGAATCCGTCAGCTAACCTCGTAAGCGTATCGAGAGAGGCAACGATTGTCGTGGACTTGGGCCACGGTGTATTTCACCGTGTCCTGTAAGAAGCCTGCGGGAAGAGTTCTTCTCTTTCCGCAGGCTTCTTTGTTGTTGCCTTCTCTTTCTGACCTTAGGAGGAGAAACGAAGATGGAGAAACCACAGGAATTCATCCTGGTATCCGCGCCGAACAAGGCCGGGGAGGAATTCGTCCGCCAGCTGATTCACAAACGTGTTCCGTTTGCGGCTATAGCCAACAACCGGGCTGAGCAGCAGAGGCTGCGAGAACTGGGCTGCAAACCCATCATTTTGATTGATACAAGAGACGAGCAGACCTGGATCATTCCCGAGTTTCCCGTCAGCAAGGTGTTTCTGTTCGAAAGCAGCTTGAATCTGTGCTGCCGCTACTTGCGGATCTGCCGGACATGGACCTCGGAGTCGATTTACGTGATCACCCATTCCGGCAATCCGCGCTTGATATACAAAGGGCTGGGTGCCGATGTGGTGCTTCATACGAATCATCATCAGGTGTCCTTTCTGATGGCATCCGTTATGAGCTAAGCGTTTGGACTGACGCCACAAGAGTTAGGGGAGGTTACATTCATGCAGGATTTAGTTATGGTGCTCATTTTGGGAGGAACCTACGGACTGCTCATGCTGTTTATGTCCTGGTGCGGGCGCGTGGTTTCGGAACCGGAGGCTGATCAGCCGTGATGATCATGTTGATATTCACGATTTTTATTTTTCTCTATTTGATTTATGCGCTGATTCACCCTGAAAAATTCTAGGGAAACGGCTGAAGGAGGAAGGCATTCGTCATGGGCATTTTACAAATTGCCATCGTTATACTCGTTCTGGTGCTGCTGGTCAAGCCGCTGGGAACTTATCTATATCAGGTGTTTCGTTATGAAAGCAATGGTACGGACAGATGGTTCTCCTGGGCGGAGAAACCGATCTTTGCTCTGATCGGCTTGAAAGAACGCAAGGGGATGACATGGAAAGGATATGCCGTCAGCTTTGTGTTAACGAATATCGTGCTGGTTGCGGCGGGCTACTTGATTCTGCGGCTGCAAAAAGTGCTGCCGTTGAACCCGAACGGCATCGGCCATATGGAACCGACCTTGTCGTTCAATACGATGATCAGCTTTATGACCAATACGAATCTTCAGCATTACAGCGGCGAGTCGGGATTGTCTTATCTGGCCCAGATGGCCGTCATTACGATGATGATGTTTACGTCCGCAGCGACCGGGCTGTGCGTGGCGATTGCTTTTATCCGGGCGGTGACCAGCAAGGGCACGACCGTCGGCAACTTTTTTGAGGACTTCGTTAAGGCGCATACCCGGGTATTCATTCCGGCTGCTTTCATCATTGCGATGGTGCTGGTGGCGCTGCAGGTGCCGCAGACCCTGAAGCCTACGCTCAGCGTCACGACGCTGGAAGGAAGCGAGCAGCAAATAGCGGTGGGTCCGGTAGCCGCGCTCGAATCGATCAAGCATCTGGGCACCAATGGGGGCGGTTTTATGGGGGCCAACTCGGCGCATCCGTTCGAGAACCCGTCCCCGCTGACCAATGTGATCGAGATTCTGTCCATGTGGAGTCTCGGGGCGGCGCTTCCTTACACATTTGGTTTGTTCGCGAAGAGCCGTAAGCAGGGCTGGATCATATTCTCGGTAATGATGACCTTGTTTATCGGCTTCCTGTCCTTGAACTATGCCGCGGAAACCAACGGCAACCCGGCATTAAACCAGCTGGGCATCGACGCCTCGCAAGGCAGCATGGAGGGCAAGGAGGTCCGGTTCGGGATCGCCCAATCCTCCCTGTTTACGACGGTGACAACCGCGGCCACGACCGGGTCGGTCAACAACATGCATGATACGCTCACGCCGCTCGGCGGGATTACGCCGCTGTCCCTGATGATGCTGAATTCCGTTTTTGGCGGAAAAGGCGTCGGGCTGATGAATATGCTCATGTACGCGATCCTGGCGGTGTTCCTGGCCGGTCTTATGGTTGGCCGTACCCCCGAATTTCTCGGCAGAAAAATCGAGGCCCGGGAGATGAAGCTGATCGCGATTGTCATTCTGGTACACCCATTGATCATCCTTGCTCCGACGGCGCTCGCGCTCATGACGGATGCGGGACAGGCGGGCATTGCCCATTCGGGCTTTCACGGCATCTCGCAGGTGCTTTACGAATACACGTCATCCGCCGCCAATAACGGCTCCGGGTTTGAGGGCCTTGCGGATAACACGCCGTTCTGGAACATCAGCACCGGACTGGTCATGCTGATCGGGCGCTATATTTCGATGATTGCCCTGCTGGCGGTAGGCGGCTCTCTGATGCGGAAGCAGTGGGTTCCCGAGACGCTCGGAACGTTCCGGACAGATAATAAGCTTTTTGCCGGCATTCTCATCGCGGTGGTCCTGATCATCGGTGCTTTGACCTTCCTGCCTGTGCTGGTGCTGGGACCGATTGCCGAGCATCTGACGATTCGTTAAATAGAAAAGGTGGCCTATTACCATGAATAATACGAGAAAAAAAGCGATGTCCCAAGAGATGGTCCGTCAGGCGCTGAAGGACAGCTTCACGAAGCTGAATCCCGTCCTGATGATGAGAAATCCGGTCATGTTTGTCGTGGAGGCCGGGACTCTGGTTGTGCTGCTTATGACGATATTTCCGTCCTATTTCGGTACCGAGGGCAGTATCGGATTTAACCTGACCGTATTCGTCATCCTGCTGTTCACGCTGCTGTTCGCAAACTTCGCAGAGGCGCTTGCCGAAGGGCGCGGCAAGGCGCAGGCCGATTCCCTTAAGCAGTCGAAGCAGGAAATGACGGCTCGCAAAGTGATGGAGAACGGCGGGGTACAATCCGTGTCGTCCACGGCTCTGCGCAAAGGAGATATCGTGATGGTCGCGCAGGGCGAGATGATTCCCGGGGACGGGGAAGTGATTGCGGGCCTTGCATCCGTTGACGAATCGGCGATTACGGGGGAATCCGCCCCCGTCATTAAAGAAGCCGGCGGCGATTTCAGCTCGGTCACGGGGGGACCCGGGTTGTCAGCGATACGATCCGCATCCGGATTACAAGCGATCCGGGGGAATCGTTTATCGACCGGATGATCTCGCTGGTCGAAGGGGCCTCCCGGCAGAAGACGCCAAACGAAATTGCGCTGAATACGCTGTTGATCGTCTTAACGCTGATCTTCCTGATCGTGGTTGTGACGCTGGCACCGATCGCGAAGTATCTTGGCATCGAGTTGACCGTTCCGGTGCTGATCTCGCTGCTGGTATGTCTGATCCCGACCACGATCGGGGGGTTGCTGTCATCGATCGGGATTGCCGGCATGGACCGGGTAACGCAGTTCAACGTGCTGGCGATGTCCGGCAAGGCGGTTGAGGCCGCCGGTGACATCAACACGATGATTCTGGATAAGACGGGTACCATTACGTTTGGTAACCGGATGGCCAGCCGGTTGATTCCCGTCGGCGGCGAGTCGCTGGCATCGGTGTCCCAGTGGGCCGCGGTGAGCTCGCTGCAGGATGAGACGCCGGAAGGACGGTCGGTGTTGGAGCTGCTGAGGAAGGAAGGTTTCGCAGTGGATGAGGGCATGGCGGATGGGGCGGAATTCATCGAATTTAAGGCGGAGACCCGGATGAGCGGCATGGACCTGAGGGATGGCCGGAAAGTCCGGAAGGGCGCTGTGGATGCCGTCAAGGCGTGGGTGCAGTCGCAAGGAGGCGCCATCCCTTCGGATTTGTCGCCAAATAGCGACGCCATCGCCACAGAGGGGGGAACCCCGCTTGCGGTCGCCGTGGATAACCGCATCTTTGGTTTGATCTACCTAAAGGATACCGTGAAGCCGGGCATGAAGGAACGGTTTGACCAGCTGCGCCGGATGGGCATCAAGACGATTATGTGCACGGGCGACAACCCGCTCACCGCGGCGACGATTGCCCGTGAAGCGGGCGTCGATGATTTCATCGCGGAGAGCAAGCCCGAGGATAAGATTGCCGTCATCCGCCGAGAACAAGCCGAAGGCAAGCTGGTGGCGATGACCGGGGACGGGACGAACGATGCCCCGGCGCTGGCCCAGGCCGATGTCGGGCTGGCGATGAACAGCGGTACCACCGCAGCCAAGGAAGCGGCCAATATGGTGGATCTGGATTCGGATCCGTCGAAGATTATCGAGGTGGTTGCCATCGGCAAGCAGCTGCTGATGACGCGCGGCGCGCTGACCACCTTCAGCGTCGCGAACGACGTCGCCAAATATTTTGCCATCATTCCGGCGATGTTCGCGGCTGCTATTCCAAGCATGAACGTTCTGAACGTCATGGGACTGGGTTCTCCCATGTCGGCGATTCTGTCGGCGCTGATCTTTAATGCCATTATCATTCCGCTGCTGATTCCGCTTGCGATGAAGGGTGTGGGCTATAAGCCGATGAGCTCGTCGAAGCTGCTGCAGCGCAATGTGCTGGTCTACGGATTAGGCGGCGTGATCGTGCCGTTCATCGGGATTAAGCTGATCGATATGATCGTGCATCTCTGGATTTAGGCCGGAAACAGCAGCCGTCCTATCGAGATATCCCGGAGGCTGCTATTTTAGGAAGATATGAAAGAAGGGATCGAGGAACCATGAATAAGCCATTGCAGAAATCATCGCCGGCCCCTCGCGCCGGGGTGGGCGCGGCCCGTGTCTCGCTGGGCATGGCCCTGAGAACAAGTCTTGTATTTATCGTGTTATGCGGAATTCTTTATCCGCTGGTCACGACGGGAGCGGCGCAGCTGCTCATGCCGAAGCAAGCCGGCGGCAGTTTGGTCACGGATCGGGGCGGAAAGGTGGTCGGATCGGAATTGATCGGCCAGGACTTTACGGAGCCGCAATATTTTCACGGCAGGGTATCCAGCATTGAATACAACGGGGCCGGCTCAGGCAGCAATAACTATGCCCCTTCCAACCCGGATTTGATTGAACGAACGAAGGCATCAATTGAAGCGTGGACGGAGAACAACCCGGACGTTCCGGTGAGCGAGGTGCCGATCGATCTGGTAACGAATTCCGGCTCCGGGTTGGATCCTCACCTATCGCCGCAGGCCGCGTATATTCAGATTCCGCGGATCAGCAAGCAAACCGGAATTGCGGAAGCAGAGCTTGATCAGCTGGTAAAGGAGCATACGGAGGGACGGGATTTGGGCGTATTCGGTGAACCGCGCGTGAATGTGTTGAAGCTGAATCTGGGGCTCCAAAAGCTTCTTAACCTTAACTGATCATGAATCCCTTTCGGAGAAAATCGCCGGAGGAGCTCTTAAGGTCGATTTCCAAGCTCCATCAGGGACGGCTCAAGGTATATATCGGGGCTGTGAGCGGATCGGGAAAAACCTATCATATGCTTCGAGAAGGGCAGACCTTGAGGCTGCAAGGCATCGATGTCGTCATATGCGCGGTATCCACGATGCAGCGGCCGGAAACGGTGGAGCAGGTCCGTGATCTGGAACGGGTGCCCAGCATTCATTGGATGGAGGACGGCGTAGAGAAGAAGGATCTTGATCTTGATCTGCTGGTGCAGCGCAACCCGGAGGTAGTGCTTGTCGATGGGCTTGCCCATCGCAACCGGAAGGGAGCGCGGCATGCTGCGCGGCTGGATGATATCCGATTCCTGTTAAGCCGCGGAATCAGCGTCATCACAACGGTCAACGTGTATGAGCTTGAGGATGTGCAGGACATTGCCTCCAAGCTGACGGGCATTAAAGCCAGCCATACGGTACCGGCCGATACGCTGGAGAGCGCCGACGAGGTGGTGCTTATTGACGTAACGCCCGAAACGATGCTGGAACGGGCACAAGGCGGCCTGCTTGGAGACGGCAGCCTATGGAAGCAGGGCAATCTGGCGGTGCTCCGGGAGTTGACGCTCCGCCTCGTTGCCGAAGGCGTGAGCCATTCCCTGGAGCGGTACCGCAAAGAACAGGGACTCGTCGGCCCATCGGGAGCCGATGAGCGAATACTGGTGTCCACCCAATACCATTGGAACGGTTCCATCTATATGCGGCGCGGGCAGCAGATCGCGAAGCGTTTAAACGGCGAACTGTTGGCTGTTACGTTTGTGAAGCCGGAAGTAGAGCTTACGAAAGAACAGGCCGCCTTTAAGCGCTCCATGGTGAAGCTCGCGGTGCGGATCGGCGCCAAGCTGGAGGAGCTGCCCCTCCGTTCCCGGAGGGAGCTCGCTGACATGCTGGTTCAGTATGCGCTGGAGCACCACGTTACACGCATTGTGCTTGGCCATTCGAAGCAGACGCGCATGCAAGAGCTTTGGCAGGGTTCGATTATTCAGGATCTGCTCAAGAAAACGCGCGGGATTGATATTTTTATGGTGGCGGATCGGGCGGAACATGACGGGGAGCGGATCATTCCGGCCCGGCTTCATCCGCTGCGGCTTCCTTCCGAATCGTTTCACCGCTTGAACGAACAGGAGCTGGATCAGAAGATTGAGCAGGTCAAGCGGGGATGGTTCAAGGTATATATCGGCGCCGCCCCGGGCGTAGGGAAGACCTATGCGATGCTGCGGGAAGGCAACGATCTGCTGAAGAAGGGATTGACGGTTCTCGTCGGTCTGCTGGAGACGCACGGCCGGAAGGATACGCTGTCCCAGGTGGGCAATCTGGAGGCCCTTCCGCGAAAAAGGGTGGACTACAAGGGATCGCGCCTTGAGGAGATGGATACCGATGAGATCCTTCGCCGGAGGCCGGACGTGGTCCTCGTGGATGAGCTGGCGCATACGAATGTGCCCGGAAGCAAGCGCAAGAAACGGTATGAAGATGTGCAGGATATTCTGTCGGCCGGCATCTCCGTCATTACGACCGTGAACGTGCAGCATCTGGAGAGCTTGAATGATGCCGTCGAGCAGATTACAGGCGTCCGTGTCCGCGAGACGATACCGGATCATATTCTGCAATCGGCCGATGAGGTTCAACTGGTCGACGTGACGCCGGAGTCGCTGCGGCAGCGGATGAAGGATGGGAACATCTATGCGAAGGAGAAAATTCATCAGGCGCTCAGCCATTTTTTCAAGACGGGAAACCTGATCGCCCTAAGAGAGCTTGCCTTAAGGGAGATTGCGGATGATGTGGACGAAAGGCTGGAGTCCTGGCAGCGCAGCGGCTCGCTTCGGGGGCCGTGGCGGCGCGAGGAAATTATCTATGTCGTGGTCGGCAGGGGGCCGCAAGCGGAGCGGCTCATTCGCCGCGGCTTCCGGATCGCCCATCGGCTGAAGGCAGCCTGGTATGTGGCATTCCCTCTGGAGCGTCATGACAGCCTGTCTCATGACGACGAGCAGCGCTTGACGGCGCTTCAGACGTTAACGGAGCGTCTTGGAGGCACCTTCACGATGCTGCCGCTGCCGGTAAAAAGGGAACCGGCATGCACCTGTTGTGGCCGATTGGTCGCCGCAGCAGACGAGGTCAAGGCGACCCAATTCATTATCGGCCAGCCGCAGATGGACGGATGGAAGCTGTTCGCTCGGCGAAAATGGATCAGGAGCCTGCTGCGATCCTCAAGGCATATGGACGTGCTCGTGGTTGCGGATTACGATCCGCGCGTATGACGGCTGAAGCGCCGGGAACTGAATGTTTTGAGGGGACCGGTGACGCAGGAGACTTGGGAATGCTGAAAGTGCAGGAAAAGCAGTAAACGCAGGAATCGCAGAAAACGCGGATAATGCGGATAACGCAACATTCCGGAGAACAAAAACACCGGACGTACATTCCGGAGAAAAAGAACGCACAGACCGCAGAACGCTCGGAAACGGAAGAATGCAAGCCATACGCGCAGGCTGGCTTACTAGCGCGTAAGCGAACGGACAACGTCAAGAAGCCCGCTGACCTGTCATTACAGATCGCGGGCTTTTTTCATGCTGCCAACATGCCTAAAGGCTGACGTACAAGCTTGTCTTATGATTCGCCCGACAGCGTGCGGTCGCCGGTCAAATATTTCTCGGTCAAGACGGAAAGCAGGCGAATGCCGACTTCATTCTCTCCGCCTTCGGGAATGATCAGGTCGGCGTATTTCTTGGAGGGTTCGATGAACGCCTCATGCATCGGCTTGACGGTTGTCAGGTATTGATTATGGATCGACTGGATGGTCCGGCCGCGGTCCTCAATATCGCGTACGACCCGGCGAAGCAGGCGCACATCGGGATCGGTATCCACAAACACTTTAATGTGAAGCAGCTTGCGCAGATTCTCATCGGACAGCACATGCAGGCCTTCGATGATGACGATGTTGTTCGGCTTCAGCTCGATGGTCTGATCCGTGAAGCGGGCATGGGCTGTAAAATCATATACCGGCGCGAAAGCGGGTTGTCCGCTTTTTAAAATGCCGAGATGCTCGACGAGCAGCTCGTTGTCAAAAGCGAACGGATGATCATAGTTAATCGCTTCGCGTTCCTCGAAGCTGAGCTCTTTATGATCCTTGTAATAGTTATCCTGCGAAATAAACGTGACTTTATCTGAACCAAGACGGTCAATGACAGAGCGGGCAACCGTTGTTTTGCCCGATCCGGTGCCGCCGGCGATACCAATTATGAGCATGGCGAATCCATAACCCTCCCTAGAGTTTGCAATTTTATTATTGTAGCACAGCATGCGCTTCTTTTCACTATGGGAGCATAGAACAAAAGATGGGATTTCCGTATGTTCCTTATTCTTACCACGGAATAGCGAACCGAATCTGTATGACTTATCATAGAGGATATCATGACTACAATTGAAAATGTTTCGGAGGGATGATCATGCGTTATACCGCTATTTACCCATGCAAGCCCGCCATATACCTTCAACAGGGAGAGAATCGGGGAAGCGTCGATTGGAGCCGCTATGAAGCTGTGGCCCTGAGCGACACCGTGACCGGGCTTGCCGCGAAGGAAGCGACGGAGGTGCGCGCCTGCTGGAGCGCCGAATGCTTCTACGTGCAGTTTGTTTGCCAGGATTCACATATCGTCTCGGAGTATCGGCATCGGGATGACCCGCTGTATGAGCAGGATGTCGTGGAGCTGTTTATGGATGAAGCAGGGGAAGGTTTGGAATATATCGAGCTTGAGGTGAGCCCGAACAATGTTGTATTTGATGCGCGGATCCGTAACGATGGGCAAAAGTCGATCACGGACAGCGATGTCGAGTGGGACCTTACCGGCCTTCTGACCACGGTAGAGAACGACGGTAAGGGAAATTTGGTTTACGAGATTCGCATTCCGGCGCAGAACTTTCAGAATCCGCCGCAAGCGGGACGATGCTGGAACGTGAATTTTTACCGCATTGACGAGGACGACCAAGGAAACCGGGAATATCAGGCATGGAGCCCCACCGGAGAGGTCAATTACCATATCCCCTCGCGTTTCGGAAGGCTGGAGTTTGTGGATGCCACATAGCATGCACGCCCGGAATCGATTGAACGATGCCGGGCGTGCAGCATTGAATATAGCTTTTTTGGTTTGGTGATGCCTTACGGGTCCCGCTTAAGCTTACTTAAACCGGTAAGCACGCGGTTCATTGAACCAGAAGCTGCCGTCCTGGGAGAAGTCCCGGTATGGGCTTGGGGACACCTCGTCCACCAGCTTCAAATCTTCTTCGGTCAGCTGCACGTTCAGTGCATTCAGATTGTCCGCAAGCTGCTGCTCGCTGCGGATGCCGACGACGGGAATGATGCTGCGCTGCAGCAGCCATGCCAGCGCGAACTGCCCCAGTGTGATCCCTTTGTCCTCTGCACGCCGGGCGAGCCATTCAACCTTGTCCAGTTTGGCACGGTTGCCGGGAGCATCCAAATCCATGCGCTCGCCCCGCGAATTGACCGGCAGCGGCTGCCCGGCACGGTATTTGCCGGACAGCCAGCCGCCGTCCAGCGGGGAGTAGGCCAGCGTAGCCAGGCCGTGGCGCTGTGAAGCCGGCAGGATTTCTTGCTCGATATATCGGTTGAAGATGCTGTATGAAGGCTGATTGGTAACGAAGCGCTCGAGGTTCATTTTCTCGCTGGTCCACAGGGATTCGACGATACGCCAAGCCTCGAAGTTCGAGCAGCCGATATATCTCACCTTTCCTTGGGCAACCAGATCATCGAGCGCGCGCAGCGTCTCGTCCAGCGGGGTATGAGGATCCGGTCTATGCACTTGGTAGAGGTCGATGTAATCCGTATTCAACCGTTTCAGGCTGGCCTCAACCTGTCTCATGATGCGGTAACGGCTGGCGCCTTCTCCGTTCGGTCCTTCGGCGGTCCGTACCTTGAATTTGGTCGCGACGATCACCCGGTCTCTTCGTCCTTGAAGGGCTTTGCCTATAATTTCTTCGCTCGTACCCTTGCCATAGGTATCTGCCGTATCGATAAAATTAATCCCCGAATCCAGCACCTTGTCGATAATGCCGAGCGAGGTCTTCTCGTCCAAATCCCAATCTCCGTAAGTCATGGTTCCCAGACAGAAGCGGGATACTTCAAGTCCGGTTCTTCCCAAGTAGACGTATTCCATCGTTTAGCCTCCCCATCTCCAAGTTTTCTTCGTGATCGAAATCTGCTTCCATTATCGGCCTTTTATGTATGGATGACAAGCGCAGCAGCCGGAAGCGAAAATACCCGGGGTTTTTTCATAAAAGAACAAAAACGGACATCTCAACAGGGATTTTGTCCCTTTTTTTGCATGCCGCTGGACATGTTGTTTTCATTGGGGCGGGTTCTATATACTTTTTAGTAAAGGGAAAGCCTGCCGCTTGGAATGAGCGGACATGCTCTAAAACGGAGGGAATGTTTATATGAATGCTGTCATCGATGGTCTGATGACCGAGCTGGAGCAGCTGCTGGAGGAGAAGGTGGCCGAAGATCTTCGGGATCTGCTGGGCGAGTATAAACAATTGGAGGGAGCGGCCTCGGATCGATTGAAGCAATTTGAAGAGGAGTTCGGGATCGCTTTGCCGGAGGATTTCCGTTCGTTCTACAGCAAGAAGGACGGCAGCGGGTACGCATTTCACGTGCTCTATCCCGGTAACGAGGGAGATGGCGAATACACCCCGTTCTATCTGATGAGCCTGGATGAGATGAGGGAAATCAAATCATATTTCTGCGAGCGGGACGAACGGCTCGATGCGTACTACGGTCCAGAGGAGGTACAGCGGCTGGATCCGGAAATTAAACCGTACCTGTTCCACAAGGCATGGTATCCGTTTGCCACGATGGCGGGCGGCTCATTGTATCTGATGCTGGATTTCGATCCGGCTGAGCCGGGAACGTCCGGGCAGATCATCATGTACGTGCATGATCCTGATTTTGTTTACTATATCGCGCCTTCCTTCACGGAGCTGCTTCAGGCGTCCAACCGCAATCTGCGCACCGACATTGAAGAAGTGGACTACTAATTGAAGCAGAAGACATAGAACCACTCCTAATGCCCATAACTTTGCCTAAAGGCGGTGTGTTAGGAGTCGGATGAAGAACCAGCGAGGGGAGGTGACAGCATGAACAACAGACGGGTCCTCTGGGGAGTCATCCTGTTGGTGGCGGCCGTGTTGTTGACACCCGGCTATTTTATTGCGCGCACGTATGGGCTTTTTCAGCATGAGGTCGTCTTGACCAAATACCAGCTCGCCGTTGATGTGGATGGTGAACAAGTGGATGCTTGGCCGCTGCTGGCTGGCTTCGCCGCAACCGATAAGAAGGGGGAGCTGCGCCCGCTCTATTATAGACTGGAAGGGTCGGATCTCAACATGCTGTATCAATTGGCATATGGGCAGTTCGAGGTGGAGGCTTCGGAGGACAATCCGTTCTTGGCAGGGAGGGTCCAGTATGACCATCTGGAGAACGACTATATCGAGACCCGGAAAGAGTATGTGAACGCAAAGGAATATCGGCAGGACATCATCTTTTATAATGACCGTAAAGAGCCCATATTTACATACGACCCGGCAGCCAAAGCGGACGGGGATATGGTGAAGGAGATTATCACCGCAGGCATGACGCGCTCCAACGGCCAAGGAGGGTCGGGCGTGGTGGAGGATAAGTATCTGAATGTTACCCGATTGTTCGAGGAGAAGCTGGGCGTCAGCATGCGGGTTCGGGTGGATAAAGAGCGCAGGCTGGCCACGATCCATATGGAGCAGCTTAAATAGAATTTTTTCAAAACGAGGTGCCGTACAATGCAGCATACAAAATTGACCCAAGAGGTGGATCTCACCATCTCGCACCATCAGATTCAAATCCGCTCGCGGGATTTTGACGAGGAGTTGTGCCAGTGGGGAGAAATCAATATCAAGCAGGGCGCGGTCATTCATCCCGGTTATCTGACCTTTGATCCGATTCCTGACGATGCTTTCGGCGCTTGGGTGAAGCTGGCCCTGACAGAGGCGTTCACGGAAGACCCGAACGCGCAGCGCCGAATGGTCGTGCCGTTTGACGTTTTGGATCCTGGCAAGCTGGAGCTGCTATCCGTCATGTCGGACGCCGTCATCGAGCTTCCGCTGCAAGAAGGGCGGTATGCCTTGTATTTTGAGATTTGCGAGGATGAAGAGGTGTATTACCGTCTGACTTTCGTGCGTGAAGGAGAGTATGTCCAAGCCCGATTTTTGATGGACGATGAATGGGGCGGCAGGGCTGGAGAAGCCTTGGCGGAGGGGTATTGTTGACCCATAAATTGCAGAAAACGGGGTACTGAAGGCCGCGTAAGGCAATTCTCCCTATTATTGATATAAGAAGAGGCCTTCTCCGTGTAGGAGAGGCCTCTTTTGTTGCCGCCATGCTGCTGTGCCGTTGTCCCGACTTTACCAGCTCTTTATGGAAAGCAGAAACGATCTGACTGCGTGGAAAATAGCTATTGTGCTGCCGTCACCGTAATGTCGCCATATTGGCTTTGGTCTGCCTGCAACTGCAGAATGTCCGTGAGGAAAGCGAGCGGAACATAGACATGGCCGTCTTTCATTGCAGGAGACGCGCCTAGCGAGCGCGGAGCCATTTTACCCAAAGCGTACGCATCCTTGTTCAGCGTCACCGCGCTCCAGACGGCGCCTTTGGAGATTTCCGCGGTTTTGCTCTTGCCGTTCCACTTGACGTCGAATTGGAGCTGACGCAGCACGCGGGCCGCGGGAACCATCATCTTGCCGTTGTTATCCTTGTAGTAAGCGCCTGGCTTCAAGACGGCGGAAACGGGCTTTTCTTCGGGTGCTGTATCCGGCAGCTTCACGGCAAATTCCGGCGTTCCCGTGGATCCTGGAGCGATGCTGTATTTTTGGAATACGATGTAGGCTGTTCCGTCCTCTACATAGAAGGATTGCTCCGCGTCTATGCCTTGAAATCCGTCTTCGTTCGCGAAGTAATGGTCCTGATCCGCGGCAATCGCGGTTTTGACCGCCGTATCCACGATCGATTTGTAATTCTTCCCGAACAGGTCCTCCAGCGTCACGCGCTGGGCTTCGGCTTCGTTCGTGAAGTTATACGTATCCACGCGGGGATCGCCATTGTTCATTCCCATGCCTTCCGTGATGACCTTAAGGGATATCAGGTTGTCGTCCGTGCCATCCGATGTAAGCTCATAGGTGATCGTCAGCTGATAAGGGTGCATGGTATAGCCGTTCAGTTCCGCATTTGCCGCAGCCTCGGAGGCCTCCTTTTCCCATTTGGCGATATCCTTGGAAGCATGGGATTCGATGATGTCATTTAGCTGATCTTGGTACTTGGTATCAGCCAGACCCTGGAATACAGGAATCTTGATATCCGTTTCGAGCCATTTTTCCTTGGAGTGCAATGTTTTGAACGTTATCCGTTGCGGGGCAGCAGTCGAAGTCTTCACCTGATCGGTGCTCGCTGCAGTTTTGGTTTCGGCATGGACATGAGCGGATGGCAGACCCGAAGCGGAAATCATCAGGACGCCCGCTAATCCGGCAGCCGCGAGTGTTTTGGCCAGTGGGCTTGTATGCTTCATTGTTTTCATCGTGATTACCTCCAGGTTTAGGTTTGATATCTTTAAAGTGAGAAGACAGAAGCGTTTTGGAGAAGCGAAGCGGTCTCCTTGTCCTCCGGATTCCCACGGACTCCTAAAATTTCAACAGAAAATTCGGGGGCAACGGGGATCGGAAGAACGATCTGCACTCGTAGGTTGGTGATGAATGGCGGATCTATCGAATGTATTCGTTGCTGACGAGCTGATCCGCGATGGCCTCCGTAGGGATCGTAAATTCCACGACGCCCATATAGCCGGGAGCCACATCGTATTCGTTGAAGCTGATGACCAGTTTGCCATTCTTATCAATATAGAAATTGTGATCCTTGGCGATCGATTGGAATAGATCCTCCGGTATATCGGATTCGACGCCAGGCTGCTCTACCCAGTAGGTGATTTCGGGATTATCCTGCATCTGCCGGCGCATTTGCTCCTTGATATTGTCGCTGATGACTTGGATGTAGGAATCATCCTTGAACAGGCTTGGCAGCGTGATCACCAAATGGTTGATCTTGTCGATCGTATCGTATTGTCTGGACTCGGCGGAGCCACCGGCGGATTCTACGACGTAGCGGGAAAGCGTCAGCAGCTGTTCATTGTCGGTGATCACTTCATAACCGCTATCGAGGCTGAGATGCCCGCCGCCTTCATGATTTAGCTGGGCGACTTCGTCTTTGAAGTCCTCATACAGCTTCTTGTTCTCTTCCAGGTATTTGTTATTCAGCGTTTGCTCAAGCTCCGGATTGCCCAGGTTGGCAATGCCGGGCGTTTCGATATGCACTTCCGTGCTGCCGTCCTGCTCGGCATATTCGCGGATGGTCATCACCTTGACGATCTCGCCCAGAACGGGCACATCGGACATGGCCTTGGCGAATGCGGGACTTGCGTTCACGCCGGCAAACAGCAGTGCGCATGCAGCGGCCACGCCGGCGAGCCAGGGCAGGGCTCTATTTTTTGTTCGTCTGGCTGCAATGGCTTTGTTGACCACCGAGCTTAGTTCGTCGGGAATAGGAGTGCTCTCGTACTGCTCTTTCATCCTATTCAGCTTGTCATGCATTATCGTTGTGCCTCCTCTTGGTCTTCCTCGCTTAGGTTCACCCGCAGTCTCTGCAGTCCTTGGTATAGCCTCGTTTTCACCGTGCTGACATTCTCATGGAGCACCTCGGCAATTTCGTCAATCTTCATGTCTTCGAAAAACCGGAGAATAATGACGACCCGATACTTGTCAGGCAGATCCTCCAAGGACTGGGCCAGATCCAGATTCGGATAATGGTCATGACTGCCGGGTAAGATGAACTCCAGGTTCTCGTCGTCCATGACGCGGACTTTTTTCTGTTTTCGAATGAGATCCAGGGAGGTTGTGACAATAATTCGGAAAAACCAGCTTTTTAGTGAACCCGTCTGCTTCAGCTTTTCCATGGATAAAAATGCTTTGTGGATCGCGTCCTGAACGATATCGAGGGCATCCTCTTTATTTCTGACGTAGCTGTATGCCAGCCGGTAGGCGCTGTCCTGATTTTCGGTTATGCATTGGATAAGAAGCTTCTCAAGCTTCCGGCCGCCTCTCATGTAAATATGACACTCCTTTGGGCCCGCGCGGGTAACCATCAATTGCAATTGACTTACGGAAGCAAGACGTACGAGTCTTTCAAAAAGTTTGATTCTGCGAAAAAAAATTTCTAAAGGCGTTTCTGTCTTCATATTCAACTTATCCTTCAACAATCGCAACAAGAAAAAGCCCCCAGTTTTCACTGGGGGCTTTTAGTCTCATCGTTATTCGCTCTCATATCTCTTGAGGATAATCGCCGAGTTATGTCCGCCGAAGCCGAAGGAATTGGACATGCCAATGCGGAGCTTGGCGCTTCTCGCCTCGTTGGGTACATAGTCCAAATCGCAGGTTGGATCGGCATGATCGAGATTGATCGTAGGCGGTATAATGCCTTCTTGCAGGGATTTCACGAGGGCAATGGCCTCCGCGCCGCCGGATGCGCCCAGCATGTGCCCGGTCATCGATTTGTTGGCTGTTACCGGGATACGGTATGCCTCCTCGCCAAATACCTGCTTGATGGCCGCCGTCTCCGAACGGTCGCCGATGACCGTGCTGGTGGCATGGGCGCTGATGACATCCACGTCGGCCGGGGAGAGATCCGCTTCGGCCAGCGCCAGCTTCATCGCACGTGCCGCGCCGCTGCCGTCTTCCGGCGTTGCGACCATATGATAGGCATCCGAGCTGGCACCGTAACCGATAACCTCGCCGAGTATGACGGCGCCTCTGCGCAAGGCATGGGAAAGCGACTCCAGGATGAGGATGCCGGCACCTTCCGCCATGACGAATCCATCGCGGTCCGCATCGAACGGCCGGCTGGCACGGCCCGGTTCATCATTGCGGGAGGACAGGGCGGTGGCATTCGCGAAGCTGGCCAGCGAGATGTCGGTCAATGCGGCTTCGGATCCGCCCGCGATAATGACGTCGGACCGGCCGGCTTGGATGTTAAAGAAAGCCTCGCCGATCGCCGTATTGCCGATCGAACATGCCGTAACCGGTGCCAGCGTGGAGCCAAGCGCCTTGTATTTAATGCTGATGAGCGCGGCCGCCATATTAGGAATCATCATGGGTACCAGGGTAGGACTGACCCGCTCGGGACCCCGCGACGACAGCGTGCCGCTCTGATTCATCAGGGTTTGGATGCCGCCGATGCCGGAGCCTACGTAGACTCCCATGCGCTCATGATCGATCTGATCAAGATCAAGGCCCGACTGGCTGATCGCTTGATCCGCCGCAGCCAGCGCAAACTGGCAGAAGCGGTCCAACCGCCGGGCTTCCTTCGCACCGAACAGCGCGTTTGCGTCAAACCCCTTCACGGCCCCTGCTATTTGTACCTTTTGTCTTGATGTGTCCAAATTTTCTATATGTGCAATACCGGATTCTCCTCGTACAAGCCGGGACCAGAACGTATCAACATCATGGCCCAGCGGCGATATGATGCCCATACCGGTGATAACGACTCTTTCCATGGATGAACAGCCTCCTTAGGACTTTATAACTTGTCAATCTTAAGGTTATAATGTCACGTGTAGTATCCTATTACAAGATACCGTTTATCCTAGTATAAAAACTGCTATCCTTGTTGAAGGAAGGAGGATGATAGATGAATTCCCAGGTTAGGCTGCAAGCGTTGTCCGCTTTTTTGAAAGGGCAGCGTGCCAAAATCTCTCCCGAGTCCGTCGGGCTGCCGCCCGGTACCCGGAGGAGAACACCGGGCTTGCGCAGGGAGGAGGTCGCCCAGTTGGCCGGCGTCAGTACCACTTGGTACACCTGGCTCGAGCAGGGGCGCGACATCCAGGTGTCGTCATCCGTGCTGGACTGCGTCGCAAGTGCGCTGCAGTTGAACGCGGACGAGCGCAGATATCTGTACTCCCTGGCGCTGGAGAGCGGGGCGGAGCCGTATACGGTCAAACACGAAGCGGTGCAGATCAGCCCGTCCCTGCAAAAAATCATCACCGAGCTAAAATATTGTCCCGTCATGATATCCGATCGGAAGTGCAATATCGTGGGGTGGAACCGCGCGGCCGCGTACGTGTTCCTTGATTTTGACCGGATCCCGCCCGAGGAGCGGAACATGATCCGGCTGCTCTTTACCCGCAGGGAATTCCAGCGGCTGGCGGTGAACTGGGAGCAGTTTGCCAGCGGCTTCCTGTCGATGTTCCGAAGCTATTACGGTCAATATGTCGAGGATGAATGGTATGATCATTTTTTGGAGGAAATGAAGAACGGGCATCCGGATTTCAACCGCATGTGGGAGCAGAGCCAGGTCAGCTACGCCCCGGAGGTGCACCTGGAATTCCGGCATGCCAAGGCCGGGAAAATGGTATATGAGCTCACGTCGCTCAAAGTGTACGGAAATGATGACCTGCGGTGCAGCATCTATACGCCGGCTCCCGACACGACCACGGAAGCGAAGCTGCGGCAGCTGATGGAGGAGAAGTGAAGGGAGGTAGCGGGGGAGCGGACCGAGTTCACTTGCTGCGCCAGAGGTAACGGATGCTGGATATACTTGTTGTACCAAAGTAATTTGGGGTCCGTGCCGTTTGCAGTTGCTTAACGGATTGCGATACTGATGGTACTTGTTATGCCAGAAAGAATGGATTCCGTGCATTTTGCGCTTGCTGCACCAGTAATTCCTGACTCCGCGCCGGCACTTACTGTTCTTGAAGTAGCCAAACTACTTGTTGTTCCCGACTAATCGGACTCCAGTTCCGTTATTTGACGAGATTACGCCCTAATTACAACTTTATCGGACACAAGATCCGTTATTGGGCTCATAACCGGCATATTCATCATATTTTGGAGCAAATAACGGACTCACAGTCCGGTTCGTGTTCCAGTATCATGGGTTTTGGCTTAATAGCGTATTCTGTGTCCGTTAATAGAAAACATCGCCCTGTCATACGAGCTTTAAACGCGTAACAATGTAAATCTTCTCGTAGCTCGTCAACCGTGGTACATAACAAAAGCCCCGTGTCTGCACACGGGGCTTTTTGCTACGCGCTATGATGTTGTTAAAGAGCAACAACTGGAAGCCGTCTAGGCGTTCCACAGGCATTCCGCACTGTGCTCCAAGGGGGCGACTGTCCACAATCGCCTGACAGCTCGCTCCTTAACGCAGCGATTACGCCCAATCGCGCCGCAGCGTGAACAAATCCTTCAGCTCATCGGTAGACAGCTCGGTAATCCAGCCCTCGCTGCTTGCAATAACCTGATCGCTTAGCTGCTGCTTGCTCTCCAGCATCTCATCGATCCGCTCTTCGAGCGTTCCCATGGAGATGAATTTGTACACCTGGACGTCCTTGGTCTGCCCCATCCGATAGGCCCGGTCGGTTGCCTGATTCTCCACGGCAGGGTTCCACCAGCGGTCAAAGTGGAACACGTGATTCGCCGCGGTCAGATTCAGGCCGACGCCGCCGGCCTTGATCGAGAGAATCATGACATTCGGCTGCTCTTCGGGCGGCAGGGTCTGGGACTGGAACTGCTCGATCATGCGATCGCGCGTCCGCTTCGGCGTGCTGCCGTTCAAGTACAGCACCGGCTCACCCAGCTCCTGATGCAGCACCTGCCGCATCATCTCGCCCATGCCGATATACTGGGTGAAGATGAGGCAGCGTTCGCCCTCGTCCCGCAGCTCCTTCACCATGGACAGCAGCCGCTCCAGCTTGGCCGAACGGTTGACCACGGCCTCGGTGTCAAGCAAGCCGCCTCCCCCCGGCAGTTCCGGGAGCGGCTCCTTCGTGAGCAAAGCCGGATGGTCGCAGAGCTGCTTGAACTGCGTCAGAGCTGCCAGAATGGCGCCTTTGCGCTCGATGCCCTCGAGCTTTTGCATGCGTTCCAGGAGGCTGTTCACGGTCTGATCGTAAAGCGCGCCTTGCTCGGCCGTGAGATGGATATAGGTCTTCATCTCGTTCTTGTCCGGCAGGTCGAGCTGAATCGCCGGATCTTTTTTCTTGCGGCGGAGCATGAAGGGCTTGATCAGCTTCTGAAGATCGGCCGTGCGCTGCTCGTTCTTGTCTTTTTCGATGGCCTGGATGAACCGGAGATTGAATGCCCGCAGGCTGCCGAGATATCCAGGGTTGATGAAGTCATAGATGGACCACAGCTCGGACAGCCGGTTCTCAATCGGTGTGCCGGTCAGCGCAACGCGGTGCCTTGCCGGGAAGCTTCGCACGGCGGCGGATTGCTTGGTGTCGGCATTCTTGATGTTCTGGGCCTCGTCGATGCCGATCGTTTCCCATTTCATGTCTCTTAACATCTCTTGATCGAGCGTTGCCGTCGCATAGGAAGTAAGAATAATGTCCGCTTGGTAAGCCTCATGATAGAAATCCTCGCTGCTGCTGCGCTTCCCGCCATAGTGCAGCATGACCCGGAGCGACGGAGCGAACCGTTCAAGCTCCTTCTGCCAATTGCCAAGCACCGAGGTCGGACAGATCAGCAGGGAAGGGAGGCGTCTCTCTTCCCGCGCCATCGTCGTCTCCTTCACGTGCAGCAGGTAGGCGATAAATTGCACGGTTTTGCCAAGGCCCATGTCATCGGCAAGGCATGCACCGAGCCCGTATCGCCGCAAAAAGGCAAGCCAGGCAAAGCCGTCATACTGGTACGACCGGAGCTCGGCTTTAAGACCGGAGGGGACAGGGAGGCTCGGCCATTCGCTTTGCCGGCCGAGTTGGCCGATGAGCTTCACGAGATGCTCGTTCAGCTCCACTTCCAGTTTGATCCGTTCCGGATCCCGCGTTTCTTCCGCATCCTGATGAACCTGCTCCGTCTCATCGCTGTTCCCGAGCAGATGCAAGTGCAGAATATCCTGAAACGACAGGCCTTCCTCACGGTCTACGCCCGCCATCATCTGGCGGATTTGGGCGACCAGAGCGGGATCCAGCGGAATCCACTGGCCCCGGAACCGAACCAGTCGTTCGTTCCGGGCAACAAGCTCGGCGAATTCCGCTTCGGAAAGGGTAGCTTCGCCGATGGCGATGCGCCAATCGAAATTGACCAGCGAATCCAAGCCGAACAGGGACCCGCCGCTGCTTCGTTCCGCGCTCTCGCCTTCGCCGGAGCGGACTTTCGCCCGCAGCTTGGGCTTCTTCCTGCTAGCGGCTTCCCACCAAGCCGGAAGCAGCACCAGCCAGCCGGACTGGAGCAGCCGCTGGCTGTCGACGGTCAGGAACTGCCACGCGGCCTCGTCGGACAGCGGGGCGCCTAGCATGTCTTCAGCCGGAGCGTGAAGCACCCGGGCCGGCAGGGCTGCCCGCAAACCTTGGAGCCAGCCGGAGGACCGCTCCTTGATATGGGCGGTCCATGCCTCCGGCCACGATCCGTATGCCTGCCCGTCTTCGGCCAGACGAACGGCTGCAAGCGCCGCTGCGTCCAGCTTGTCCTGCAATACGAGCCGAAGACGCCACTCGGCTTCTTCTTCGTCCGGCTCCAGCAATTGCAGCAGGGGCCGGAACGGAGCGGTATCCGGCCGCCATCCGATGGCGATCAGCCAGGACTTGTCATCCATCCCTTCGGCAGCGGTACGACTCGGCGAGAACAGCAGGGGATACTCCCTGCGCAGGTCAGCCGCGGCTTCTTCGCTGCCGTACCACTGTTCTTGAACGGCGGCGGAGAACGCGGCGCGCAAGCCTTCATTCCATATCTCGTCTTCATTCAAGACGGAGAGGCGGGCCTGCTCTTCGGCTGAGAAAGCCTCCGCATCCCAGATCCATTGCAGCTTGCCCGACTTGAAGGCGCTCAAGCTGGGTGCGTATTGCTTATCCTGAATGCAGGCTGCCAGCGAAGGCGCAAGTTCAATGAAGGGAAGGCAATCCTCGTCCCAAACCCATTCGATATGTTCGAGCAGCCGGCCGTCCGCAAAGAACGGTATGACTTGCTCGGAAGGCAAGATGATGACTTCCATATCCTGAACGGATTGGACGATAAGCTCCGTTCCGTAGAAGGAGGCTTCATGCCAAGCGAATAAACGGTGCTTCAGGTATTGTCCGGATACGTAACCCCGCATGACGGTAGAGCCGTAGATCACGGCATCTCCGTATTCGCTTAATGCCATATGGACCGTGATGGTTTCCGTGTATCTGCTCATGATATCAGCTTTCCTCTCCGAAGCTCTTCCTGGAATGCGCGAAGCCGGCTGTTGCGTACGGACAAGGACATAATGAACAGATCCCAGCGCTCCTGCTGTTTGAGCTTTTTATATAACTTAGCCAGCCGTTTGAGCAGCTTGACGGCTGCTTTATAGCCGGCCCGGTTCTTATGAAGGATGTATCGCTCGACGGCCTGATGATAAAAAGGCAGCAGCAGCTCGGGCGCGTTCTTCTCAATCGGCGCGAGCTCGCTGACCCGGAGCTCCAGCGGCTCCCGGCCTGTGCTTAATTGATAGTCGATCCATTCCCGCCATCTGCCGTGCGTGATCAAGGCATTCTGATAGATGTCCTTCGAATAAGGGAGCATGTCGGCAAGACTGCTCCACATCCGTTCCGCTTCCCCGGGCAGGTGCTCTATGACGGCATCCCAGTAGAATTGATAGCTGCTGAGGTGCTCGTTGCGGTGACTGCCAAGCAGCGGGCCGATCTCCGGGAGCCAGCGGGCCAAGCGGTCCCAGTCTTGTCCCGAATGCAGCATGTCGAAGAAGCCCAGGACGGAAGCCGGGGGCAGGCTGCTGACCTTGTCCGCTGCCCTGATCAGGTCCCAGGACGATTCGTCTTCTCCGAGATAGAAGGACATGAAGCTCTGCGCCATATACCATGAGGCGCGCGAAAGGCTGCTGCCGAGTTCCGATTCGGCTGCCTGCAGCTGCTCCAATTCCTCCTTGATCAAGCCGTCGTTTTTTTTCGCCAACGGATGAATCCAGTACCTCCAGAGCTGCATATAGACCTGGGCGTAAAATTTACGGTTCCGCGGTTCGCTTAGCATGCTCCGCCGGACAAACGAAATCGTCTCGGTCAGCCGCTGTCCGAATGCCTCTTCGGGCTCGTTGCCCTCCAGCCCTTCATGAAGGATTCGCTCGATTCTGGCCAGGATATGATCCGCCGCCACCTGCGTATGATAGCCGATGTAAGAGCCTGAGGCATTCCAAGCGCTGGCTGGCTGCTTGACCAGCTTCTCGAGAATGAAGAGATGGGCATGGAGCTCGTATAACGGATCCATATCCGGCGGCAGCGGCGGTTTAATGTGATGGAGGGAAGCCAGCGCGTTTTTGGCGTAAAACGAATTCTGCGTATTAGCTCCCAGCGAAGCCGTGCAAACCTCGAACAGCTCATGCCATGCGGAGATCGGCAGCTCGGGCAAATGGTCGGCCTTGACTCTCCATTTCGAAACTCCGGCAGGCGGCCGTTCATGGCCTTGGCTCAAGCCGGAATCGCTTCGGTCATACGAGGAAGATGCGGCATACGTAGTCGAATGCGCATTAACCAAAGCATGGATGGATCGGCCCTGAAGCTGGGCATAGTCAAGCAGAACGGCCACCATATGCTTGCAGCCCTCGTTAACGGGACAGCTGCATTCGCTGTCGCTCAGGGAATGCAGCTGAAGCCTGATGCGGTAGGTTTCCGTTCCATCCACGGAAGCCTCGATCACACCGGACGGATCCGCCTTTTCGCTTGCGTGGACACGGCCCTGCTTATAATATTGAAATCCCCGTTTAATGGTCAAATCGCTGAAATAACCGGCAGTTTGCTGAATGAGCGTTTGCCACTGCAGATCATCTAAAGTTAGGTTTGGGTTCATCATCGTACAGTCTCCTAAGAGAAATAATTCTAAGTATCCATTTAATCTATCATATTCCCCTAGATGAAGAAACCAGCCGGAGCAGCTTCGCGCTGGAAAAGCCCGGCAGCAGGCTGCACGGACTTTTCGGCGTAGAGCGTTCGATCAGGACTCCTCATATTGAACGATGAAACGGCCGATCTGGTCGCATTCCTCGGCGAACCATACCTCGCCGCCGGAATCCACGGTAATGCCGTGAGGCTCGGCTGAGGGGGTGGGGATCGGGTACTCGGTAATGTCCCCGGTACATGTCATTCGTCCGATCCGGTTGGCTCCCCACTCCGTAAACCATAAATCTTCGCGAGCTCCCGCCGCGATGGCATGGGGTCTGGCATTCCCGGACGGGAGCTTGAATTCCGTAATCTCCCCGGCCGTCGTGATCCGTCCGATTTGATTGCCGTTGATTTGAACGAACCACAGGGCGCCATCGGCACCTGCCGTGATGCCGACAGGCCCTGATTGCTCGGTTGGAATCCGGTACTCGGCGATCTCCCCGTCTACCGTAATCCGGCCGATGCAGTTGTTTTGGTTTTCCGTAAACCACAGCGCGCCGTCCGGACCGGCCGTGATATAGGAAGGGTACGAGCCTGCGCGCGGCAAGTCGTATTCCGTGATAACGCCTGCCGGCGTAATCCGGCCAATCCGATTGCCGATTAGCTCGGTGAACCATATGGCTCCATCCGGGCCCTCCGTCAAGCCGTAAGGAGACGAGCCTGCTTCCGGCAGCTCGAATTCCGTGAATGCCCCTTCCATTGTCATCCGTCCGATTTTATTCGCTTTGTACTCCGTGAACCAGAGGTCCCCGTTAGGGGCAGAGAGGATGGACATGACCCCCGCATCCGGCGTCGGGACATCGAAAGTACGCATATCCCCTCCCTTGGTGATTCGTCCGATCCGGTTTCCTTTTTGCTCCGTGAACCAGATGGCCCCGTCTCGTCCTGCCGCAATGCCATAAGGTCCCGACTCCCGGTTCGCTATCTTGTACTCCTGTATCGTGATCTGCATGCGAACATGCCTCCTTGTAGAAGTTGTTAGGATGCTTAAAGCGGATTCTTCATTTGATTGAGCGTGTTCAAATCTCGCGTTCGGCTTTCCCGGAACGGGGAAGGCTCTCCCTTGGATGCTTAGATGAGTTCCTGTCATCGATAATCTCTAGCCTCTCAATTGGTGTTGATAAAATAGAAAAACCCCCCACTCCGAGATTTCGGAATAGGAGGCGAATACGAACAAAGAAGATGCGGACTCTACATGGAGAAGTCTCAAACATCCACCCGTCACATATAAAAAAAGCCGCACGAATCCTATCCCGAAAACCTCGTATCGTGAAATCGAAGTGTTTTCCAAATGCTTGGGACAGGATTAGTAGATCATTGGCTTTGGGTTCACCCTTTCATTTCTGGTTGCCTAGACTTTACCATAGGATATTCCGTGGTTTCAACCTCGGTTTATCCGAAGTTTGCCTTTACAACCGTCGGTTGCGCTTCTCGTCGATGTAGAGTTCAAGCGCGGTTATGGCCCGGATCATCAATTTGATGAGGAGATACAAAGCATATAAACCGAGAAGTGCGAATAGCCCGTGTACGATAATGCTGAGCATGGAAAACATGCCGAAAAAGGATATCCCCTGGTTCAAGGAGCTCACCTCCCTTCAAGGTACTGTTTTACGAATCATATCGAAGATTCCAGCTGTCGTATCCTTAAGACCAGGCGATGGCTTAACTCCCCGCTTATGCTCGGAGCTCGGATACAGGTGAGTTCGTGCCCGATCCATGACATACTGATCGTTGGTATCCCGAATGAATGCCATTAACCTTGAATTAAATATGTTCCATAATATAACAATCATTTCTGATTCTAACATATCATCTGGAATGTGGTCATGAATTTAAGTTTAAAAGCGGCAATTTTTACTGATGATGATCGAAAAAAATCGAAATAGAGACGTTTTTCGTCATTTTTCATGGATATGCACGAACCAATTGCGTTCACCTTGCGTCTTAGTTATAGATGCATTTGCTGAATATTACAAGCCAAGGAGATTAGCGAACATGATAACCCGGAAATGGACAAAAATGGCTGCAAGCGGCGCTATAGCGGCCGCAATGCTGTTAAGTACGGCGGTACAGGCCCAGGCCGCGCACAAGAAGGACTTGGAATTTTTAAACGTCAATCATTATGTAATGACGCCGGATGTCAAACCCGTCATCGTGAACGGCACAGTGCTGGTCCCCCTGAACACGGTCAAGGAATACTTGAAGCCTATGGGGCTCCGCTGGGATAACAAGAATAAGACGCTAACCGTCAACACGGGCACCGATCAAGTCACCCTGAAAATGGCAAGCGACGTTGCCGAGGGAAAAGAGAAGACCTACGCCCTGTCCGTTCCCGCGCAGCTTATGGATGGTCGCGTCATGGCTCCCGCCCGATTCATGACGGAGCTGTACGATGCTGAAGTCCGCTTGGATACGAAGGATGGCATGGTTTACATTTATACGCCGGAGGTTGACCTGTTGACGGCGGAGGAGAACAGCAATGTGAAGCTGTATCCGGTCAGCGCATCGAAATATGGCAGATATGAAGGCATGGTGGTCGAGGTAGAAGGCAGGAAGCGGGTCTTTAAGGACTGGCATGGAGGAGAGGCTACGCGTAAACCGGTCATTCATTACCAGGATGTCACAGGCGATGGCAAGCCGGACGTTGTTGTGTTCTACGTGGACGGGACGGGCACCGGTCTGTACGCGGGGGAGATGCATGTAGTGGATGCCGGTTCTCTGGAGGAAATCCCGATCGAATCGCTGGAGCAGGCCGTATCGAGCCATGTGAAATCCAGCATCGAGAAGGAAGCGGATCACTTTACGGTTAAGGTTACGGTTGACGGAAAGGAAAGCGTCCAGAAGTTCAAGGACGATTCCAAAGATAAAAGCTATCTATTTGATAAGCTTGGCTTCGGAGCCGTTGTCAGACATCGTTTGGCGGAAGGACGGCTTCTTACGGAAGCGGCAGGAAGCATGAGCCCGGCCGGTTTTGCCGGGGATCTCCGAATAACATACCGATTTAATGAAGAGCTGAACCGGTTTGAGGTGGATGACATGGAATATCGTCGCTTGGAAGAGCGAGGGCAATAACGGTTTTTCATTATAAAGCTTTAGGACTACACATAAACGCATGTTGGCAGGATGTGATCAACATGGGTTAGAAGCGGAAGGTTTCGGTCGAATGATGTGAATTCCGAATGTGAGGGCGCTGCGGCGCCCTTTTTGTGCTGTGCTTTTATAGATTTCAACGCCGTTTTCATCTCCGTAGCCGATCGCCGAAATGGGGCGTATACCATATGCTTCAAGAAGATTTCATCCCTCCTCATAGGACTTTATTACCATTTACTTGAGTCTTAAGATTCCTCTAAGATAGTTAATAAACCTGACACATTTTAGCGAAGAATGGAGATTGATTTTGAAGTAAACGCATTCAATGTTAAGTAATATAACAAGCCCATACCATGGGGACTTTGAACGGGGTGTATGTATGCAGCAATGGCTTGGGAAATCGCTAAAGCATAAATTGTCGTTGCTTATCATTATCGCTACGCTGGTGCCGCTGCTGTTTCTGGGTATTTTCTCTTTTAACATAGCCAAAAGCCTGACCGAAGAGAAGGCCAAAATTACGGGGATGAATACGCTCCGCCAACTGGAAGCTTACCTGGATACGATGGTCAAGGACGTGGAGAATATCTCGCTGTTTCTCATCGGGCATACCGGTGTTCAGGCCTATCTGAAGACCGAGCAGAGCAACTACGTTCAGCAGACGACGGTTATTAATTTTTTGACGAACCTGGCCTTTTCCAAAGATTATATCGCCAACATCATCGTTGAACCGCTCGGCAGCAAAGATGCGATTTCGCATAAATCCTTGGTACGCTCCGAGTTCCGGAATATTACCGAAACGGTTCCCGATTATTACGAACACCATCCCAAATGGTGGTCATTCGTTCACCGGCAGTGGACCTTTGAAGGCGTCAGGAAGGTCATCACGCTGGCCAGGCCGATTCGGAGCACGGATAAATACAAGCCGATCGGGAACCTGCAGATCAATCTGGATCAGGGCGTCATTGCCAATCAGTTCCGGCAAGCCGTCCTGGAGAAGACCGGATTCGTCCTTCTTCTTGACGAGAATAACCGGATTATCGCCGGTCCGCCGGATATGGAGACCAATTTGACGCTGGCGGATTATTATCCTGCGATTGGAGAGTTCGAGGGGCTTAGCGGAAATATTGACTATGGCGAGGGAAGCAGCAAGAAGACCATTCTCTATAAGAAAATGTCCAGCGTGAACTGGAAGCTCGTCGGCATCATTCCCTCGCAGGAATACCGTTCCCAGAACCAGTATTTCATCAAATTGACGGCGGTTGCGGTCACGGTGGCCATCCTGCTCGCCATTGTGCTGGTTCTTTTCCTGATCCAGAAGATTACGAATCCTCTGTCCGTCTTGACGAAATTCCTCAAGAACTCAAGCCCGGAAGAGCCGCTGCCGGCGCTGCCGGTTAAGACGGTCGACGAGGTCGGGCAGCTGATTATCAGTTATAACCGGCTCAGCTCCCGGATCGTGAAGCTTACCGATGAAGTGAAGCTGAACGAGTCGCTGAAGAAGGAGGCGGATATGCATGCGCTGCAGGTGCAGATCAATCCGCATTTCCTCTACAATACGCTGTCATCGATCCATTGGCTGGCGCTGATGAACCAGGATGTGAAGATTGCCGAGATGGTGGGGTCGCTCAGCGATTTTCTGAGGTTCAGCCTCAACAACGGGCAGGAATACTGCACGATACAGCAGGAGATCATGCATGTCCGCCATTACGTGAATATCCAAACCATCCGTTATCCGGAAAAATTCGAGTTTAAGGATCATGTGGAGGAGGATCTGTATCAGCACACCATGCTGAAGCTGCTGCTGCAGCCGTTGGTGGAGAATTCCATGCTGCATGGCATCCTGAGCCGTGACGGGATAGGGACGATTACGATTCGCGGACACCGCGAACCCGAAGGGATCCGCTTCGTGGTGGAGGATGACGGCATCGGGATGACGGCGGAGCGCCTGAAATGGCTCCAGGAGCAGCTGGTCGAAAATCCGCTGCAGTACGAGAAGGGACAAACCCCGCGCGGCAGCTACGGGCTGCGGAACGTCCATAAGCGGCTGCTCCTTCATTACGGGAAGGATGCGGGGCTGCGTGTGGAGAGCACCGAGGGTGCCGGGACGCGGGTGATGTTTACGATACCTGATTTACCTGAAATTCAACAATCGGAAATATCCGGCAAAGGGGATGGCGACATTGAAGGTCATGATCGTTGATGATGAAGTGATCATTCGAAATGGTTTGAGTACCGTGATCAATTGGGCGGATAACGGCTTTACGGTGCTGACGCCCGCGGCTTCGGCGGAGGAAGCCCTTCAGCGTATTCCCGTTGAAATGCCCGAAATCATATTTACGGACATACGCATGACAGGCCTGAGCGGATTGGACATGGCGCATCAAGTCAAGCAGCAGCATCCCGAGATCGAGATCATCGTCATCTCGGGATACGATGAATTCGCGTATGCGCAGCAGGCGATGCGGGAAGGCGTGAGCGATTACCTGCTGAAGACGAGCAGGCCCAGGGAAATTATCGAGGCTGCTGTCCAAGCCAGGGAACGGCTGCTGCAGCGCAGGCTTACACAAGCGAAGGGGAAGGCCCAGGAAATGGTGGTCAACCGGGGTTTTCTGCGAAGGCTGCTTGCTTCCGGCACTCCGCTGGATGAGCATGCCGAGGCCGAATTGTGTGAGCGATACCCGGAGCTGTGTTTGGAATCGAACGGCTCGGTGCTGCAGATCTGGATGCTGTCGGTATATCCGCTGCATCCAGAAGAGGCGGAGCAATCGAACGTTAGCGAGCTGCATCGATTAATCGGCACGGAGCTGGCCGAAGTGCTGCAATGCGCGTGGCTGGAATGGAACGGCTCCCTGCTTCTGTTGGTGCGGGCAGAGCCGAATCATGGCTGGGGGCGGGTAGATTCCGCTCTGCATAAGATGGAATCCACGCATGCCTGCCGCATCACGGCTGCCAGCGGCCGGCGGGTCGCAAGCGCCAGGGAGCTGCACATTGCGCTGGCTACCGCGGTAGAGGCCAGCTCCTACGAGTGGCTGCTGCAATCGGAACGGCATATCCGTTATGAAGATATCGAAGGACGTACAGGCATCCGCACGGTATGTTCGATGGAAGAAGAGACCAAGCTGTCATCCCTGCTGCGTTCGGGGGAATCCGCCGACTTGCAGGCATGGGTGGCGGATCTGCTGCGGCGTATCCAAAGCCAGGGCCAGGCAACGCCCGGCTCGGTTCAGGCTTACCTGCATTCCCTGATCGTTTCGGCACAGCGCTGGCTCATACGGGCTGCGACGTCTATCGGCTATACCAGTCCGGTGAAAGTGGAAGAGACGTACGATATCCGCGAGTTGACCAAGAATCCGGAGAAGGTGCTGGTCGATTCGCTCGGTCTCATCATGAAGGAGTACCGTGATATGGTGTCGACGACAAGTCCCGTCCAGCGAGCGATCTCCTTCATTCATGAGCACCTGGGACAGAGCTTGTCTCTCCAACAAGTGGCCAAGCATGTTCATATGAACCCCAACTATTTCAGCGAAATGTTCAAGAAGGAGACCGGACAGAATTACATCGAATTCGTAACCCAGGCGAAGCTTCGGAAAGCGATGCACCTGCTGCGGGAAACGCCGGCCAAAATCAGTGAAATCGCGAATGAAATCGGCTACGAGGATATCAAATATTTTAACCGCCTGTTCAAAAAGTGGACCGGACTGACCCCTTCGGAGTATCGGACAAATCCCGAATCCTGAATTTTGTCCCTCTATGGACTGAATTATATCCCCTATGTAAGCGTTACATCCTCTTTTATACTTGGGCTAATCATCTTGAAGCTTCATCATTTTCGTATATTAAAAGGGGGATTGACCATGAGACCAAAACGTAAAATAGGTCTTGTACTGCTGATGATGACACTGGTTCTTGCAGCTTGCGGAGGCGGGCAAAGCAAAGAGCAGGCCGGAGGGAACGAAGGCGATCAAGAAAAGGTCAAGCTGACCATCTGGCATAACTTTGCCGGTGACGACCTGCGCGCGAAATCAGTCCGAAGTTTTATCGATCAATTTGCTCAGGACCATCCTGAAGTTACGCTCGACGCGCAAGCGATTCCGCCGGACGGTTACCGTCAGCGTCTGAGCACCGTTGCGGCTGCGAATGAAATGCCGGACGTGTTCTTCGTTTATGCGGGAAGTCAGTCGGCCGAGCTTCATCAAGCGAAGCTGCTTCAACCGATCACGGAAGTGTTGGACGCCCATTCCGATTGGAAGGACAAATTCCTGCCGGGCGCATTTGATCCATACGAGTTCGAGGACGGCCAGATTTACTCCGCTCCACTGGGCATGTCCGCAACATCGATTCTCTACTACAACAAAGCGTTGTTTGACAAACATAACGTAAAAGTTCCGACGACTTGGGAAGAAATGATGGCGGCGGTTAAAACGTTCAACGATAACGGCATTACGCCGATCGCCCTCGGAAACAAAGCGCCGTGGGTTGCGCAATCCACCATTATCGGATCGATTGCCGACCGCGTGACCGGCACCGAATGGTTCAAAAAAGCGGCAGCACAGGATGGCGCGAAATTCACCGATCCTGAGTTTATCGAAGCACTTGGCTATTTCAAAGAGCTCGTCGACAACAAAGCATTCCAAGAAGGTGCCAACAGCATCGACAACACGCAAGCCGAGCAGTATTTCATCCAAGGCAATGCAGCAATGATGATCAGCGGCGCGTGGACGCTCACCAACTTGGCGGCTTCTTCCTCCGAAGAGCAGATGAAGGATATTGAAGTGACGACTCTGCCTGCGATCCCTGGTGGCAAAGGCGAAGCTAACACCATCTCCGGCGGAGCTGGCGGCGGTCTGGCCCTTAGCAGCAGAACGGAAGGGAAAGCGAAAGAATTGGCGCTCGAACTGATTTATGCCGTGAGTGGACCGGAAGCGCAAAAAGCGATTGCCGAGAGCAACTCCATGGTCATGTACGATACCGAAATCGATGAGTCGAAAGTTACTTCCTTGTACTACAAAGCCTTTAACCTGGTGAAATCCACAGGCATTACGCCGGTATACGATGCTTATCTGTCTGCAGAAGCGGCTGAAGTCATCAACAACGGCCTGCAGGAAATCATGATGGGCGGTGCCGTCGAAGGCGTGGCCCAGAAGCTGCAGGATGCGCAAGCCCGATCCGCTACTCCATAAGAATAGATTACCCGCTGCATAAGGATTAGGAGGGAGGAGGCTGCCATGCCTACAGCGATGAGAAGCAAAGGATTTATAGCCATAGCTCTTCTTCCTGCGCTTCTGTTGTTTCTGATATTTGTCATCATTCCGGTTTTTTGGTCAGCTTACTACGGATTTTTCAGTTGGAAAGGGTTCGGAGACGCCACGTTCATCGGCCTTGACAATTATAGAGAGATGTTCAAGGATCCGATCTTCTGGCGGGCGCTTCGAAACAACCTGATTCTGGTCGTATCGTCCATTATCGGCCAGGTTCCGATCGCGTTGATTCTGGCTATCGTATTGTTCAAGAATTCGTTCTTCTCCAGGTTCATCCGGTCCGCCGTCTTCATGCCGATGGTTCTCTCTACGGTGGTTGTCGGTCTCATCTGGGGTTACATTTACCACCCGCAGTTCGGGATTGCCAACTATGTGCTGGAGATGCTCGGCCTGGAGTCATGGACCCGTGCTTGGCTGTCCGATCCGAAGGTCAACATGCTGGCGATATCGATCCCGATTAACTGGGCGAACATTGGCCCTTATCTGGTCATCTTTATCGCAGCGCTGCAAAATATTTCGCCAGAGATCCACGATGCGGCCAAAATCGATGGCTCCACCGGCTGGAACAAGCTGATGCAAATCACGCTGCCGATGGTCTGGAGCACGGTGGTCGTAACCATTGTGCTCTGTATCTCGGGAAGCCTGAAAGCTTTTGACCATGTCATCGTGATGACAGGCGGCGGACCGGCGCAGTCGACCGAGCTTCTTGCTACCTATATGTACAACAGCACGTTCAGCGTATACCGTTACGGTTACGGCTCCGCCGTTTCCACGATGATCATGATCGTCAGCGCCATTCTTATCGCGCTTAACTATTTCGCAACGCGCAGAAAGTCAAGTTAACATGAAGGAGGGAGCGATGTGAATTTACAGACGACCGGGACCGGAAGTACCTCAGGGAAACGCGTCATCACGAAGGGGTTAACCGGATTCGTAAAATTGCTGCTGATTGTGTATGCGATTCTTACGCTCTATCCCTTGTACTGGCTTTTTACGAGCGCGTTTAAATCGAACCAGGATTTCTTCAACAACCCTTACGGCTTGCCGAAGGAGTGGATGACCGAGAATTTATTCCGGGCATGGGAGCTCGGAAATATGGGCCGAGCGATGATCAATTCGACGGTTGTAACGATTACGGCCGTCGTGCTGACCATCCTGCTCAGCGTGCTGGCGGCGTATGTGCTGTCCAGATTCCAGTTTCGGTTTAAAAAGCTGGTGGTCGTATTGTTTACGACGGGGCTGCTGATTCCGATCCATAGTACGCTGGTGCCCCTGTTCATTATGATGAAAAATATCGGCTTGCTCGACACGTACGGCGCACTCATCCTGCCATATACGGCGTTTGAGCTGCCGATCGCGATCTTCCTGGCGATGGCGTACATGTCATCCATTCCAAGAGAGATTGAAGAAGCGGCCATGATCGACGGCAGCGGCTGGTGGGGAATCTTCGGCCGAATGATTCTGCCGCTCTGTACGCCGATTGTGGCAACGATATCGATTCTGGCATTCCTCCGATTCTGGAATGATTTCTCTTTCGCCCTCGTATTCATCAATACGCAGGCATTGAAGACGCTCCCGCTCAGCTTGTCCCTGTTCTCGGACGGCTTCGGTACGGATTACAGCCTGACGATGGGAGCGATGGCGATCGCGGTCATTCCGACGATCGTGGCCTACCTGATCCTGCAGGAGCAGATCATGAAGGGCATGGTGGCAGGATCCATTAAAGGTTAAACTTCAAGCGAAATTCATATTCTTGAAAGAAAATAGCCTCTTCCGGTCAACGGAAGGGGCTTTTCGTATGATTGGTCAATCAGGGTCACGGAGTCGGCACTTTTTCCTCTCGAAAATATTCGTGCACGTTTTTCGGCCACGTCATGCCGGCAAAAGAAATATAATAGAAACACGAGAACAAGAGAGCATGATGATTAAGGCCAACAAGCGTATGGCCCTTTAGAAAGTACATCAGAGCGGGGAGGAACCCAAGTGATATCGGCTGCCAATCAGCAGGAGTATTACCAGGCGCTGCTGGAAAAGAAATCGGAGTACGAAGGCGTGTTTTATGTAGGCGTGAAGACTACAGGGGTGTTCTGCCGCCCGACATGCCCGGCCCGGAAACCGAAGATGGAAAACTGCGAATTTTACGAGACGGCTCAAGAAGCGCTGCTTGCATCCTTCAGGCCTTGCAAACGCTGCCGTCCGCTATCGCACCCCAATCAGGTATCGGACCTGGTCCGGCTGCTTGTAGAAGCCGTTGAGGAGAATCCGGAGAAAAGGTGGACCAACCAGGATTTCCAGAAGCTGTCCGTCGATGCTTCAACGGCAAGGCGCCAGTTCAAGAAACGGTTCGGGATGACCTTCGTTGAATACGCACGGGCACGGCGAATGGGACTTGCCCTGAAGCAAATCCGGGAGGGGCATGCCGTCATCGATGCGCAGCTGTCGACCGGCTACGAGTCGAGCAGCGGTTTTAGGGATGCATTTTCCCGCATCATGGGCGCGGCGCCTAGCCGATCGGGGCACCATAACATTTTAAAAGCTTCATGGATCGACACGCGTCTCGGGCCGATGATGGCCATCGCGGATGAAGAGGCGCTGTATCTGCTCGAATTCGTGGACCGCCGGGGCCTGGAGCGTGAGGTTGAACGTCTCCGGCAGAGAACCAAGTCGGCGATCATTCCGGGCCATACGGCTCCGATCCGTTCGATCGAGCTGGAGCTCGCAGCGTATTTTGAAGGGAAGTTAACGGAATTCAAGACGCCCTTGTTCTTGCGGGGTTCGCCGTTTCAACAAGAAGTGTGGGGCCGATTGCTGCGGATTCCCCCCGGCCAAACATCTTCGTATGGCGAAATCGCAGCGGCGATGGGAAGACCGACCGCGTATCGTGCCGTTGCCCAAGCGAATGGCGCCAATCAGCTTGCGATTGTCATTCCATGCCACCGCGTGATCAATACGAGCGGTGAGCTCGGCGGATATGGCGGCGGCTTATCGCGAAAGCAGTGGTTGCTGCATCATGAGCAGTCCATGAGTGCCGGAACCATTCATGAATAGTGGACTTTCGTCGTAGAAAATGGTCTTACCTATAGGTAAGACCATTTTTGTATAAATCGTGCAGTCATTGGTATGACGTAATGATATATAGAATCTTTAAAATAAAGAGCATACCTTACATCAGAAGAAAGGGAGCGTGAACTTTGTGCAGAATCAAGGACAACTGCCTCAGTGGGCAAATAACTATTTGCAATATATTCAAGTCCCGATAAGGGAAGCTTCATTGGAATATTTAACTGAAATTTGCACCGCACATCATCAGCGTGTACCGTTCGAGAACGTTACCACGTTGCTGCAGTATCGAGAATATCATCAAAAAGGAAGATTGGAGCAGGATGAGAAGAGATTCGTAGATCAGCTGTGGCAGCTGAATGCGGGAGGCACTTGTTATATGATTAACAGCAGTCTCCATCAGCTGTTGAACCGGCTTGGTTTCCAAACCCGTTATACGTTGCTGGGCGGAGGGCATGTCGGATTGCTTGTTCGTCTGCCCAACGAAAGCGAAGAAGTGTACGTGGATTGTGGAAACTCCGCACCTTTTTTCGAACCCGTTCGTTTGGAGACCGATTCAGATCGAGTTTCCGAGTATGCTGGAATCGAAGTGAGGTTGCGTTCGGGGGATGAACCGGGAACGTATACTTATTATCGGTATGTAGATGGCCGACTGCTGACAGAGTTGGTTTGGTCATTCGATACGAGGGAAACGTATCAATTCGATGACTTCCAACCTGCCATAAGAGAGTACTTCAAGCCTAATGATCTCTTCACCTCTACATTACGCTGCCAGCTGTGGCAATTGGATCAGCAGCGCTCGCTGTCCCTGGTCGACAATGTGCTGAGTATCCGGTATGCAGACGGGAAGGTGGAAAAGCGGATTCTATCCGGGCTCAGCGAGCTGCAAGAGGTCATCGATCAGGAGTTTCATCTCCCCAAACTGCCTGTTGAAGATGCCGTGAAGGTTCTTCAGGAACTCGGATTTGATATTTTTAAGGGCAGCGGTCTAACCAATTCTCTGGAGTAACCTGTCATTATTATCCAAGCACACGGCTTATCGCCTCCATCCTGCTGGTGACGATAAGCTATAAAGTAAGCCCGGGATACAGGAGCTCTATGCTATAATTTGGAATGTCCCTATCTGGTTTCAAGATGCCTGTTTCTGAAACGGGACGTTTGTTACATCGGTTCCTGTTCATCGAAAGCGTGTTGGATCAAGAGTTCAACAATTTTATGCTAAGACCGCATGGTTCAGCAGGTACGAGAGTGAGTGGAAGAGAACATGATGATTCCGATTCTAGCTTTGGCGGCAGCCGTTTCGGGGGGCGTTGTCGCTTCAGGAGCAGGTGTGGCCATTTTGGTCGGGTTTGTATTCTTTTTGATCGGCTTTTCCGGAAAGAAGGGGAGACGGCCGAATTTCCTGACTTCGGACGGTCTCAAGGCCATCGGCACGCTTTTGATCGTGGCCGTGTTCATGGTTTTGGCTTATTCCGGTACCTTGACCAGCGGCTCCCTGATCCGTTTTAACGGGATGGACCCTGTCTTCCAATACGAGCAAGGAAAGAAACTGCTGTTTATCGGATTGGCCTCCGCTGCATGGTTTGTCGCCAGCTTCCTGTGGCTGCTCCCGTACATTATCGAGATCAAGCCGCGGGAGTGGAATCGCAATCATCTGATAGGGGTCGGCGTTTATTTCGCGCTGGTCTTTGCCGCCGCTGGGGCTGCGATGCTATGAATGAAGATATGAGGGTTCGGATATAGGAATAGCTGGCTCCGGGAAACCGGGGCTATTTTAATTTGGTTCAAATTACCTATATATGTTGTCGAAACATGTTATAATATTCCGGATTCATCTTGGAGGAAAGATTATACATATACTGGAGGATTATTCTGTGAGAAAGATGTTGTTTTTTCTGGTTTTCTTGATTGCCCTGTGCAGTTTGCCGGGGGTTGGCACCGCAGCAAGTTCGGGGAACATCACAGCTTCAAAGCTAAAAGAAGAGGGCGTGATTCTCAAGAATAACACGATGGTTCCGGCGGCAGCTGTAACCAAGGCATTGGATATCAATTTTGAAATGAATAACAAAACCGGGCAAGTTTCCATCTGGAAGGGTACGATGAAGGTGGTCGCAAAAAAGAATTCAAAATACGTGAAAATCAACGGCGTTGCCACGTCTTATACTGCGCCTGTCCAGTTGGTCGAGGGCAAACTCATGATTCCGGTCCAGCTGCTGAAAGATGCCTTCAAAATCAAAGTTTCGGCAGATTATGATTTGCTGCATGACTACTTGAAGAACGTGACGCTCCAAAGCGAAACACATAAAGTCACAGTGCCGGTAAACGATCTTTACGAATCGCATCATAAATATATTGGAAAGACAGCGTGGATTTTTAAGCACAACATGATAATCAATAATGCCCAGGGAAGCATAGCAAACGGCGTCGGCAATCTGGCCCAGGTGAAAATAACCAAGATCAAACGCGACGGCGTTCTTGGCGATTGGTTGAACGTTTATTTTACACATAACGGCAGGACCTATTATGCCGAACTGGATGCCTACGATTTTGAATCCGGCTTCATGACAACTAGTCCGTATAAGCAATTTCATTTTCCGGAGAAATATTGGAAAAAAATCAGGGAATCCGTAATCAGCACAGGAATGACGACCGAGATGGTTTATCTGTCATGGGGATTATATGATCGTCACTATGAAGATATCTACTCATGGGGAACGACCGACATGTGGGTCTATGAATCCTCGTATGGCTCAGACCATTATCTCTACTTCTATAATGGCATTTTGGAGAATATTTCGAGTTACTAAAGTACAAAGCAGCCTAGCCCCTGCCTTTAAGGAGGAGCATGGGTTGCTTCTTTATATTATAGTAGAAAAAAATCAGCGGGGGCTCTTCTCCTGCCCCGGCCTTGCCGGAACCGTTGCCGTTTCCCGGAATTTGACCGGGGATACGCCATAGTTGGCCCGGAATACCCGGTGAAAGTAGGAGTAGCTGGCGAAGCCGCAGGTTTCCGCGATTTCCTCCAGCGTCATCGTGCTGTATTTGATGCGCTCGACGGCTGCGTTCAGCCTGATCTCGAGGGCGTACTGGATCATGGTTTTTCCGTAATACTCCTTGAACAGTTTAACCGCCCGGGATAAGCTGAGCCCGACATGGGAAGCAGCCTCCTCCAGCTTGAAGGTTAGGGTGGCATGCTCCTCCACGAATCGCTTCAGCCGCAGGGCAGTGAAGGCAAGGCGATCGGTAGGCTTGATCTCGGTAATGGCGCGGTCCAGGCAGAGGCAGAGACTGCGCAGCAGGTAGTCGGTCAATTCCCCGATTTCCCCTTCAAGGCCGCGCCGCTTCTCCAGCAGCATCTGTCTCCACAATCCCAGCAAATAATCGTCGAGCCCGACGTGACTGACGACAGGGCGGGGGATGCGGTTCCACCAATCATCAATCCAGGAGCCGTCGCAGAATATAAAATAATCCCCGCTGGACACGCGGCCATCCTCGCCGTCTTCCTTCACCCGCAGCTCGTATTCATCTCCGGGCTTCAGCAGCAGCAGGTCGCCTGCCTGCACATGGTGCTCGATGCCGTTGCAGTAGATTTCGCAGGAGCCCTCGGTTTGGAGTCGGAACAGATAGGTTGTCAAGCCGCCCCGATGGCTGTTGCTGAATTGCTGAAAGTGATAGGAATAGTCGCAGATGAGCAGCCTAGCTTCCATAATGGTAACAACCCCCAGTAAAAATATAAGCAGATAGTTCATGTTGCAGCAATATTGTTTATGTTCATTTTAGCCTATTTGCATGTATGATAGTAGCAGATAGAGCAGTAACTCATTTTTGGAATCGAGGTGCGCTATAATGAGAAGAATGAACATTGGTTTGCAAATGTATACGCTGCGCGATGAAACGGCACAGGATTTCCGCGGTACGCTCCGCAAAGTTGCTGAATTGGGTTATGAAGGCGTGGAATTCGCAGGTTATGGAGACATTCCGGCCGAGGAAATGAAAACGCTTCTTCAAGAGCTTGGCCTGAAAGCGATCGGCAGTCACGTGGGCCTGCATCTGCTTCGTGCAGACCTGCAGAAGGAAATTGATTACCTGAAAACCATTGGCGCTAAATATATGATGTGTCCATACGTAGCCGAAGAAGATCGTAAAGATGCCGAGGATTGGAAGAACCTCTTCTCCTTCCTGGAGGAAGTCGGGGCCGAAGCCCGCAAGCAGGGACTGATCTTTGGTTACCATAACCATGCATTCGAATTCGAATCCGAGGTTGATGGCCAGTTCGTTTTTGATGCGATGTATTCCGCAACGACGCCGGAAGCCGTGCAAGTGGAGATGGACGTATGCTGGGTACAATTCGCCGGACAAGATCCGCTCACTTACATTCCGAAATACGCCGGACGTCTTCCGCTGCTTCACCTGAAAGACTTCAGCAAGGATGCGGATGGCAACATGAAGACGCTGGAGCTGAGCCAAGGCTCGGTTAACCTGCCGGGCGTCATTCAGGCTGCATCCGATGCAGGCACGGAATGGCTGATCGTGGAGCAGGACGTATGTCAGAATCCGCCGCTGCAAAGCGTGGAGAACAGCATGAACTGGCTGAAGCAGAACTACCTGAACCAATTTTAATCTATAAGCAAAAAAGGAGACTATCAATGAGCAAAATTAAAGTGGCAGTGTTTGGCTGCGGCGCGATCGCCCAGCGCAGACATATTCCTGAATACGCGAACAATGCTAACGTGGAGCTGGTTGCTTTTGCCGATCCGGTGAAGGAACGCGCCGAAGAGATGGCAGCCCAGTATGGCGGTAAAGCCTACGCAGACTACCAAGAACTGCTGAAGAACGAGAAGCTGGACGCCGTTAGCGTATGTACGCCGAACTATCTGCATGCTCCGATGAGCATCGCGGCTGCAAATGCCGGCCTTCATGTGCTGGTGGAGAAGCCGATGGCTACGACGGCTGAAGAGGGAGAGCAAATGATCGAGGCCGCCCGCAAGAACGGGGTGTACCTGATGGTAGGCCACAATCAGCGCCTCATGCCTCCGCACGTAAAAGCGAAGGAAATTCTGGATTCCGGCAAGCTCGGCAAAGTGCTTACCTTCCGCACTTCCTTCGGCCACGGCGGTCCGGAGAGCTGGAGCCTGGATGGACGCGACAGCTGGTTCTTCCGCAAGGAAGAAGCGATTATGGGCGCCATGGGCGATCTCGGCGTGCACAAATCCGACTTTATCCGTTACCTGCTGAACGATGAAATCGTGGAAGTGGCAGGTTTCATCGGAACGGTCCATAAAGAAGGAACCGATGTGGACGACAACGCGACTTGCATCGTTCGCATGAAGAGCGGGGCCGTGGGCACGTTGATGGCAAGCTGGACGCATTACAGATCCGGCGATAACGGAACGGTGCTGTGGTGCGAGAAGGGTGCCATGAAGATCGGTACCGTTAACGGCGATGAGGTGGTTGTTGAACTGACCGACGGTACGGTTGAAACCTACAAGGTTGGCGCCATGGCAACCAATGAGAAACAGGTACCGAGCGGCGTCATCGACGCTTTCGTCGAATCCATTCTCACGAACACGCCGCCTAGCATTTCCGGTGAGGAAGGACTTCGTTCTTTGAACGTGATCCTGGGTGCATTCGAATCCCAAGAGACCGGTAAAATCGTGAAGCTGTAATAAATGAGTAGAGGGAGGCCGTATGCGTACGGCTTCCTTTTGTTTGTACTGCAAATCAAAGCAAAGCATAGCTTAGCTTAGGAATGCAAAAAAACTATTAAAAGACCGCTCTGCCATCTTCATGGAGAGCGGCCTTTTTGTATAGGGATTTTACTTGGGCATACGTGTTGTCCGATACATCCTATCCACCTTGATGCTATCACCATCTTCCGCGACGGGGATGAAGATCGGCCGTTCATCCGGCGTGCGGTTCGGGGTATGCACGGTCAGCATCAGCTGGCCGTTCCAGGTACGGAACACCATGCCGTGCCCGCCGTCGCTGGAATATAAGGGTTCGGGCTCTTGAAGCCAGGGACCCGTCAGCTTGCCGGTTGGCGACTTGGCAACGCCGAGCGCGTATCGGCCATCCACAAAGCTGGCCCATAATAGGAGCAGACTCCCCGATGTTGTCCGAAAAAGAAACGGGCCGTCCGTCACATAATTGCCCGATCCGGGAAAGCGGGGCGAGTGGAACGGCGTGGCCCAAGCGGCTTCAGAGGCTCGGAACAGGGTCACGGGCTCCGAGGCGGCCTCCGTGAGATCGGGACTCAGGCGCATGGCGCAAATCTCGCCGTCGCCGACCTGCTGCCACTCGTGGCAGAACACCATCCACGGCCGGTCCGTTTCGTCGATATGCAGCGTACCATCCAGGGAACTCCAGTCGACAGGGGTCACGGGCCCATCGCTATAGAGGGAGAAGGGCCCTGTCGGCTGCTCAGCCGACAGCACCGCAATGCCCAGCAGATCGTTATCTTTTCGGCGGAAGGTGGCAAACATGATGTAACGCCCATGGTAATAGTAGACCTCGGGCGCCCAGAAGTTCACGTCCGCGAAGAAATCGTCCGGTTTGCGAAAGACCGGATAAGGGCCTTCCCAATCGATTAGATCCCGACTGATATAGACATCGAAGCCGTTTCCTTCCTTCCATATATTTTTGTCGGTGCTGCCGTACATGTAGTATATTCGCTGTGTCGGGTCAGGCAGTACGTAGGGGTCCCGAAGCTGAATGTCTGCAATTTTCACGCTTAAGCGTTCACCTCCTTCAATTAACGATAGCTAGGATAGATGATGCCGATATCCCTCTCCGTCTTCAAATCTCCGTCTGAATACTGCTGCATTTCATTGCCTTTGATCCGGATCGGAATGGATGTGCCTTGATAGCGGAGCTCGCCTTCAATGGTTCGCGCGCTCATGCCGATCACGCCATCCAATTGTCCGCTGCGGTCCGTGACCAGCCGAATCCCGGCGGGCCCTTGAATATGAACGCGGCCTTCCCGGTATACGGTGACGTTGTCCGGGGTATTCACCAGTTCGTAGTGCAGCCCGTTCACGGTTCGGCTATAGGCCGTGTTGCCGGCGACTTCTTCCCCATGGTCCATATCGACCGGAAGCAATCCCGTAAACCACAGGCGATCCGATCCGATCGGCATGATGCCGCAGAGCCGTTCCACGTAATCCAGCAGGCACAGAATGGAGGGGGAATACGCCTCGGTAAAGCCCTCTGCACCTGTCCAAGGGCTCAAGGTTTGCGGGAAGCGCTTCGCCTTGGACAAGGCGGACAGAATCGGCTGCAGCACCCAGGTCAGCTCGACATAGCGGTGGTGATGTTCAAAGGCATGCGGCGCCCGGATCAAGCTCAGGAAATTGGACGGCCCGCCCCAGCTGTTATAAGAGGAGGACGGATCGAACCGCGGATCGTCCATCGCCATGGACGTAAACGGATATTTGGCGAAGAATTTGCCGGTATTCAGCAAATACCGCCGCAGCATGTTGCCAAACAGCTCGTCGTCGCCCACCTCGCAGGCCATCACGCGCAGCAGCACGTCGGATTGGACCCGGACCAGCTCGTCGTTCCGATCCCGGTCATAGAAGAATTGATCGTCTTCGTCATAACAGTAACGGAAGAGGCTGTCCAGGCTGGCTTCGGCTTTGGTCCTCCAATCGGCTCCGGATTCGCCGAGCTCTTCGGCCATGCGGGCCAAATACATGCGCTGGCAGTAGATGTTGGCCGTCAAATCCGGTGCCAGGAAAGGCAGAACCGGGGAGTCCGGGTGGAAGGCTGCGGCATCGTTCCTATAAGGCGTGTCCGGAACATGCCAGAACCTGGGCGACAGATCATGCCCGGTATCAAAGGTACTGAAAGCCTCCACGCAGCCGGTCCCCCGGGTGTTGCGGTAACGCGCGATCCAATCGTCGTAACGCGACATGGCTTGGTACATGGTCTTCAGGAAGGAGAGACCCCTTCCATGAAGCTCATAGTGGTTCCAGACGCAGCGCGCCAGCGGCGTGACGAGCTGGATCTGGCGGAATGAAGCGCCCTTCTCCGTCAGTTTATAAGGGAGCAGCCCATCCTCTCTTTGCTGATCGGCAAAGGCGAGGTAGGTTGTTTCCGAGACCGAAGGGATCAGTCGCGATAGCAGTTCCGCGTTGATGGTGCCGGTGCTCTCCAGCCAGCAGCCGAGATAGATACCGCCCTCCTGCAGAATCGGATCGGTGCCGTTCATCGGCACGATGCAGGCCAGCAGCTTCTCCAGCGCGGTATAATAAGCCGTTTCCAGCCGTCCTCCCGATGCCGCGAATCGGACGCCTGTCGCCTGCCACTCCTGCAGCAGCCTCCGGTCTTCCGGTTTGCCCGGCTGCACCCGATCCGGTATCGAAATCCGCCGCAGCCGGTCCAGCATAGCTTCTGTCATGTCCGCCTCCTTGAAAGCTTTGTTATTGATTCGATTCAAATATGCGCACGGTGCCGTTGTAGAAGTCCGCAACGGCCTGCTCGACGTTTTTCCGGCCGAAACCGATCTCCTGGGTCGTCGTCTGGGCCAGCTTGGAGAACTCGGCGAATCCCGGCGGATTATAACTCACGTCAAAAGGCTCGGTCTTCGTGGCTTCCGATACGAGGCTCGTATAATTGTACACAATCTCTTCCACAGGACCCGCTTCCTCCTGGAGAAGGTTGCGGTTGGCTTCCGTCACCGGCACGCCGCGGTCGTTGCCGAGGATTTTGGCCGCTTCGGGATCGTTGATCCAGAAGTCCATGAGCGTGGCGACTTCCTTCGGATGCTTGGTGTTGGCATATCCGGATAGTCCTTGGCTGGACTCGAATACCACGCCCGTACCCTTCGGACCTCTAGGTACCGGATGGAGGATGAGCGGATCTTCCGTCAGGCTCTGGAATGCGGCCAACTGATTGGAAGGGAGGAGGCTCATGGCGGCTTTACCCGTAATCAACAAGGATTTGCTGGTATCATCGTGCGGATTGGACACCTGAAGTTCAGGCGTAACGACACCGCCGGCCTTCGAAGCCTGTTCCCAATACTCGAACCATTCCTGAATGTCTTCCTTCGCGAAGCCGAGCTTTCCGTTCTCCATATCATACAGCTGTTTTCCGCGCTGCTTCAGAAAGATATCCATTCCGTCGACGGTGAAATTATAGGTACCGTATACGCCGTCGCCAAGCTTATCGGACAATTCTTTGCTGATGGCGGCAAAGTCCTCCCAATCCCAATCCTGCTCCGGCAGAGGAATGCCTGCCTTTTCGAACAGTGCCTTGTTGATGACGATTCCCCGGGCGTTTGCGCCGGCCGAAATATGCTGCAGCTTCCCATCCAGGCGGCCGTATTCCACCATGGTGGCATCCATGCCGTCCAGCTTCAGTTCGCTGCCGACATACGGATCCAGGTTCAGCAGCACATCTTTTTTGGCATAGTCCACGACGTTTCCGCCCAGGAAGAAGATATCCGGCGCGGTGCCGGAAGCGAGCTGGGTGTTCAGCTTATCGAAATATCCGGAGGAAGGCGAGAATTCGCCGACGATTTTGATGTTCGGATGTTTGTTCTGGAACACCTTCAGGGCTTCGTTCGTAATATCGGCCCGTTTCTGGTCGCCCCACCACATCATGCGCAGCTCGACTTGGCCGCTCGGCTCGGCCCCTGCGTCCGCATTCCCGCCTTCTCCCGTGTGATCCGTTCCGGAACAGGCGGTGACGAATAATAGGAGCGAAGCCAACATGCCAACGAAACATTTCTTCAACATGGATAATCCCCCAGTCTAATCATAATTGGTTCATTTGCAGCACGCCCTCGCACGTCGGCAGGCAGCTTCTGAGGCTACTTCAGGCCGGTCGTGGCAATGCCTTCGAGAAAATACCGTTGAAACACCAGAAAAATGATCGTCACAGGCAGCAGCGATAGCGTGGACATGGCGAGCAGCGCCCCCCAATCCGATTGCCCCGAAGGATCGAACAGGGATCGGATCCCCAGCTGTACGGTGAACAAATCAATCTTGCTTAAATAAATCATCTGGCTGAAGAAGTCGTCCCAGCTCCAGATGAAGGTGAAGATGGCCGTCGTAATCAGCGCAGGGACGAGAAGCGGCACCACGATGCGGAAGAAGATCTGCGATTGTCCGCAGCCGTCGATGGTCGCGCTCTCGTCCAGCTCCCGCGGAATGCCGCGGATGAACTGAACCATCAGCAGAATGAAGAAAGAGTCATGCGCCAGCCATTTGGGCAGGATGAGCGGGAAATACGTATTGATCCAATGAAGCTCGTTATACAGAATGTATTGAGGCACGAGCGTTACGTGGTAAGGCAGCATAATCGTCACCAGCATGATGCTGAACCACAGGCCTTTGAATTTGAACTTCAATCGGGAGAAGGCGTAGGCTGCCAGGGAACAGGAGACGATGTTCCCGATGACGCTCATGACCGAGATCAGCACGGAGTTGCCGAAGAATCGGCCGAAGGAAATGCCCTGGAGCCCGCTCCAGCCGTTCACGTAATGATCCAGCGTGAAGGCAGTCGGAATGAGGCTGCTGTTGGTGAAGATAAGATGATTCGGTTTAAACGAGCTGAAGACGAGCCACAGCACCGGATACAGCATGAGCAGGCCGAGGAGGATAATGGCGGCATGCCTCCCGGCTTGAACCAGTTGTCGCTTAAGCGGCATATCCATTACCTCCCTTCCTGGTTATCCCCGTAGAAGACCCAGAATTTTGATGTAAGAAAAACGATCCCGGTGAACACCCCGATGATGACCAGCATGATCCATGCCAGTGCCGAGGCATAACCCATATCGAAGAACGAGAAGCCTTTCAGATACAGGTACAAGGTGTAGAACATCGTGGCGTCGAGCGGTCCTCCCCGCCCGTCTCCGATGACGTAGGCCGGCGTGAAGGCTTGGAACGAATTGATCATGCTCATGATCAGATTGAAAAAGATAACGGGTGACAGCATCGGCAGCGTGATGCCGAAGAATTGACGGATCTTTCCGGCACCGTCTACGCCGGATGCTTCATATAAATCAGTCGGAATCTGTTTCAGACCGGCAAGGAAGATGACCATGGCCGATCCGAACTGCCAGACGGACAGCGTGATAATCGTATACACCACATAGTCGGGGTGGGCGATCCACGAGGGGCCCGTGATGCCGAACCAGCCGAGGAACTGATTGACCAGCCCGCTGCCGTCAAAGATTTGGCGCCAGACGATGGCAATGGCAACGCTGCCTCCCAATAGAGAGGGGATGTAATAAACGGTCCGGTAAATGCCGAGTCCGCGGATGCCCTTGTTCAAGGCCATGGCGATCAGCAGCGCGAACGCAAGTCTCAGCGGCACGGACAAGAACACATAGTAGAACGTTAGCCACAAGGATCGTTGAAACGTATCGTCTTCGGTAAAAATCTGGACATAGTTGCTGAGTCCCGTCCAAGTCGGCGATGACAGCAGGTTGAATTTGGTCATGGACAAGTACAGCGATGCGATCATCGGCCCCAGCGTCAGACAGAAGAAGCCGATGAGCCAAGGCAGAAGAAACAAGTAGGCTGTCTTATTCTGCTGGCCGTATAAGGGCTTGGACAGCTTTCTCATAATGTGCCTCCCTTCAGGATGAATGAGCAGGGGCGGTTACCTGACGGCCTGAAGCGCTTACAATCGGTATGTCGGTGCGCCCGGTAAACACATCATACCGGGGGAGGAGAGAGGGCGGAATCTCATTTCTTCGGATCATCGTGTTCGATTTTTTCGGATCGCGACAGTCGGAACTCGGAAGGGCTTTGATTGAACATTTTTTTGAATTTGGAGCTGAAATAGCCGGGTGAAGAGAAACCCGTCAGCTCGGCTATGTCCCATACCGTCAATCGGGTCTCCTGCAGCAGGCGTACGGCGTGTTTCATCCGAACCTCCGTAACGTACTGGATGAACGAGACCCCAGCCCCTTCCTTGAACATTTCCGAGAAGTAGGTAGGGTGGTAGTTATACTGCTCGGCCAGCGAGGTCAGCGATAATTCCTGCATATAATTTTCCTCGATATACCGCTTGGCGGATTCAATCAGGGTAGCATCTCCGTCTCCGGATTCTGGGAGGTTGTCAACAAAATCCTGTGCCCACTGCATCAGCAGGCGTTCCGCCTGCTCCGGGGTCTCCAGCCATAAAACCCATTCGGGTGAAATCCATAAAGGCCCCGCTCCCCGTGAATGCCGTATGTTGTCGAAAGCGGCGGATTCCATAATCAGCGTGATTTGAAAAAGGCTCCGTACCAAGCGGGCAGGCGATAGCCGGAATGACTCGCCCAGCTCCCTCCGGATGATGCTGCGGAAGGATTCTAATTCGCCCCGGATCAGGCAGCGATGAAGCGCGCGGCTTGTTTCGTCCGGCAGCAACGGACTTTGGTCGGTTACGGGTGCCTGATCCGGTCCGTTCTGGCGTCCTGCCAGATTCCAGGCCAGGAGGGAGTGGATATAACCCTCTTTCCAGCGCTCAAGTCCCGACACGGGCAGCCCTAATCCTACCTGCACCTCCACGGTTAAATACGAGGATGCCTGCGCGGCGAGTTTATCCGCGAATGCACGCTGAATGCCGTCAAGCGCAATGAAATGCATGATACCGGGATGAGCTGCATCATGAAACACTTGAACGCCGCCCGGATAAGACTCGGCGATTTCATGGCAGACCATTTGAAACGGAAGGCGGAGCTGCTCGGGCGCTCGGCCTGCGGGTGCTTTCTGCATGCCGGATTCCCTCATGCCCGCGGTGATGAAGCATACGCGGCCATCCTGCCAATCCTCCAAATGAAACAGTCGAATCCGTTCCGGCATGGAGGCGGGGGGCAGGCGGTTGCCGCGCACGAGATCCAGCAGGAAGCGTTCCTTCATTTCTTTGTAATACTGGGATAACCGCCACTGCAGCATTTCCGAGTCGTCCCGTACCTTGCGGTTCTTATCCAATTCGTGTTTGATTTTGCTTAAGGCGGATTTCAGGTCGTCCCGGGCAACGGGCTTCAACAAGTAGTCCATGGCCTGGCTGCGGACGCCCGCTCTGGCGTATTGAAAATCCTCGTATCCTGTAATGATGATGATCTGGATGGTCGGATTGTGGCTCCGGCAAACGTCCAGCAGCTGGACGCCGTCCATGACAGGCATGTTCATGTCGGTAATGAGCAGGTCATACGAATGGGATTTCAAGAGCTCTTCAGCTTCCAGGCCGTTCCCGGCCTCCCCGAAATGGCAAAGCCCATGCTTTCCCAGTCGACTTTCAGCTTCAGCCCTTCGCGAACCTCGATCTCGTCATCTGCGATCAATACGTTGTACATGATATTCCTCCTGTACCGGTAGAATCAGTTCGATGCATGTGCCGGCTTCGCTCCCGTTCCGAATATGAACGGCAAATAAGTCGCCGTAATGCAAGCGGCAGCGAGCAATTACGTTGCCGAGTCCAATGTGCCAGCTCTCGCTTCGGAGGATCGGCTCCAATTGGGAGGCCGCCGCGGGATCCTGGAGCTTGCGGATGATCTCGGAGGGCATGCCGGGACCGTTATCCGCGACGCGGAGAAACAGGCGGTTGTCCTGCCTGCTGATTTGGATGTCCACCTGTGCCGTGGTTTGATGCTGAAAGCTGTATTTGACCGCATTCTCGATCAGCGGCTGCAGAATGAACTTGATCATCACCAGCGAATCCAGCCGGCCTTCCTCGTGGATGGAGATGTCGAGTTTATGCCCGAAGCGGGTTTGCAGAATGGAGATATAGTGGCGGACATAGGCCAGTTCTTCGGTTAGGGGGACCCGGTCGTCGCTGGTATTCATGGAGAAGCGCATCATTTTGCCCAGGTCCTCGATCACCTGCACGGTATCGTCCGTCCGGCGCTGCATGGCAAGACTGCTCACCAGCTCCAGGGTGTTAAACATGAAGTGGGGATTGATCTGCATGAGCAGCGCTTTATATTCCGCCTGCTGGCGGAGCAGCTTCAGTTCGAATTCGTTCTGGATATGCTGCCGGAGACGGCTGATCATATAGCGGAAGGTGGAGATGACGTAACTGACCTCGCTCTTTACGTTTTTGTCAGGAGGCAGAACGGACTCGGCCTGGTCGAAGGCTCCGCGCTGCACCTGCCTCATCGCCAGCACCAGACGCGTTAAAGGCTTGGTGACGCCATAGGAGAGCCATGCGGCGGCAAACAGGGAGACCACGATCAGAACGACCGTGACCACCAGAATCGTGCTCTGAAGCTTGTGAAGAGAGGAGTACAGCTCCTTCTCCGGCGCCAGGCCGGCCAGCATCCAGCCGGTGCGCCCCAGTTTCTTGTAAACCAGAATGTCCCGCTGCCCCTCATCGTTGGTCAGATAGACGACGCCCGATTTCAGCGGGCCGTTTCGAATGCGATCGATCTCCGATAGGGCTCCGGCGCCGAGTTCATGCGCCTGCTGGGATAGAATCGGGCTTCCCTGCTCGTTCAACAGAAAAATCGTGCTGTTCTTGGCCAAATGGATCCGGGTGAGCGGCTCCAGAAAATAAGACTCGCTGACGTTAACCTTCATCACGTTTTGCGCCGTGGCATGATGGAAGGTTCCGATGGGCATCAGCAGGCTGACAACGGGATTGCCGTGATCCCGGACGCGTTCATGCTGGTCCGTATGCGCTGGCAGCCAGCGGTCTCCGGACGCGAAGAAGTTCGTGTACCACGATTCCCGCAAAAAGGCAGGGTCGGTTTCGACTTGGTTCTCGCCGCCGACCCGAAGCCCGCTGCGCCGGTAGATGGATACGTCGGAGATACTGGTGTAGCTGTTGGTCGCTTGGGTCAGAAATCGGCTCATCGCAAGATTGGCCAGCATTTTCTCCCCTTCGGGCAGCAGCGGATCGCCGATGGCGTTATCCCAGTTCTTGGCCGTGTCACTGTTAAAGACCAGGGAAGCGACGTCATAAATCTGCATCTGGACCATATCCACGTAGGAACCGTATTCCTCCATCTTTTCAAGGGCCGAGGATTCGATGTAGGAGCGGATCACGGTGCGCGATTCCGTAAACAGCAGGAAGGAGAGCGTGCCGAAAGAGAGGACGAAGAGTGCGACGATAAAGGCGATCAAACGGCTTTTTAATGAGAAGAACATCCATTTCCTCCTTTTCGAAAAGCGGATTTCTAGGCGGTCTGCGACATGTGAAAAAAGGCTGCGCAAAATACGCAGCCTTTGAAGGAAAAATGCTTGGAGCAGCCGTGTACGGCTTAGAAACGAACCAAATTACCGATTCGTACAGGCATGCCGGTGGCGATGGCGCGGTTGGCTGCAATTCCTGTCAGTATGGATCTCGCCCCATCGATATGGTTGGCCGCGCGGGCATAAGGATCTTCCACCGGTTCCCCGAACAGATCATTCAGCAGCACCGGGTCGCCCCCGCCATGTCCGCCCTGCTGCTCCTCGACGTGAACCTCGTACGGGGCATCGAACATCGGAAGCACCCGCAGCGTTTTCCCGATTAACGCGCCTTCCAGGCTCTTGTCGCCCAGTGAATTGACGTAGGATTGTTCGACGATGTTCATCTCGATCCGGCCTTTGGTGCCGTTGATGGCGATGCGATAGCCTTCCCACGGCTGATAGGCGACCAGCGAATACGTTAAAATGGCCTTGTTCTGATATCGCACGAGGACGCCCATCGTATCTTCAATGTTGATGCCGTCCCCGAATACGCTTTGGTCCCGCTGGTAGCCGTCCTCCGGCTCGGCATCCAGGTACATGGCTTTGAGATGCGCATCGGAATCCAGATGGAGCGCAAAAGGGTCCTCTTTCGCAACCTTGTTGCCGGTCGCGCGAGTATAGAATTGCGTAACGCCCCGCGCTTCGGCATTCTCTCTACCATAATACATGAGATCGCCGAATGCGAAAACGGTTTCAGGATGGGAACCGATCCAGAAGTTGACCAGGTCGAAGTGATGGGTGGATTTATGAACGAGCAATCCGCCGCTGTTCCGCTTGTCCCGGTGCCAGCGCCGGAAGTAGTCCGCGCCGTGGCGGGTATTCAGCAGCCATTCGAAATGAACCGAGGTCACCTGGCCGATGGTATCGTTCATGATCAATTCCCGTACCTTGGTATGGTGGGGGGCGTAACGGTAGTTGAAGGTAACCCTGATGTTCTGTCCGGTCCGCTTGGCTGCATCCAGGATGGCCTGGCATTTTTCCTCGTCGATCGTCATCGGCTTCTCGGTCACGACATCGCATCCAAGCTCCATCGCGCGGATAATATACTTGTGATGGGTCCGGTCGATGCTGGTCACGATGACGAAGTCGGGCTTCTCGTTCTCGATCATCCGGTCGAATTGGTCCGCGGGGTAGGTAGGCACCTCGGCGTATTTATATTTTTCCCGCAGCAGCTGATTCGCGTAATTCATGCGGGTTTGATTGATATCGCAAAAGGCAGCAAGCTCGGATTTGTCGCGGAAGTTTTGGGCCAGGGCGCCATAAAAAAATTCGGCGCGGCCGCCGGTACCGACCAATACATAGCGTTTCTTGTCACTCATCTCTATCGCCTCCTTGAATATAACTCTAGCCTATAACAAGGGAGCACTGCTTTCGCCGCATTTTATGCGTAATCGCTTTCAAATGCCGCATATTTTGCTATAATCCAAGAAAAGGGGGCAGCGACATGACGAAGCCGTTTCGAGCGGATTACCATGATCCCACCGGATATTTGGACATTGAATATGACCGCCGTATTGGATATTTCTCGATGACGGTTGACCATCTTCACGATCATTACGAGCTGTATTACCTGTTATCGGGCGAGCGGATCTACTTCATCAAGGACCGTTCTTACCGGGTTCGAGCCGGAGATCTTGTCTTCGTGGACCGAAATGCCGTTCATAAGACGCTGGACAGCGGGCGGCCCGACCATGATCGCCTTGTCCTCTACTTAAGCCCGGAATTGTTCGCGGATTTGACCGTACCGCCTGAACTGGCCGAGGGGCTGAAGGAGCCGTTCGGTTGGGATGTTCCGATTCTAAGACTTCCTTCGCCAGCGAGTGAAGCGGTGGAGCGAATGGTCGGCGACATGGTGAATGAGATGATCCATCCTCAAGCCGGAAGCAGCTGGCTGCTTCGGCACCGAACGGTCGAATTGCTGCTCTTTGCCTACCGCAGCCGGCATCTGGGCACGGTCCGTTCGGCCGATACGGAGCCGGTCCTTCATCCGAAGACCCAGGCGGTCGTCCGGTATCTTAACGACAATTACCGGCAGGCCTTAACGCTGCCCGAGGTAGCGGAGGCGTTCCGGATCAGCCCCCACTATCTCAGCCGGCTGTTCAAGCAGACGACGGGATTTACCTTCAGTGATTATCTCAACCTGCTTCGGGTCAAGGAAGCGCAGCGTCTCCTGCGGGAGAGCGATGATTCCATCACGGATATCGCCTGGCGATCGGGCTTTAGCAACTTCTCTCATTTCGGGAAGATGTTCAAGCGGACGGTTCAGCAGTCGCCGAGGGCATACCGGCAGCAGAATCGAATGCGAAGCTAGAGGGATTATGGCTATGTCTTTTTTCTTTCAGGTTTACTAGAAAAAGCTGTATTGAAATGATAGGCACCACGTTCAGCGAGTTGAATCAGCCCGTGAATGTGGTGCTTTTTGGTGTGTTTATGGTATCTTGGAAGTGACGAAAACGCCATGTTTAATAGATTCGTTGAGAGGATCGACAGTCAAAATGAAAACAAAAATACAAGAGCTGCCGCTGTCGCCGGGCGTATATCTCATGAGAGATTCGCGGGGAACGGTCATTTACGTTGGCAAATCCAAAAGTCTCAAGAAGAGAGTACAATCGTATTTTTACAACAATAAATCGCACTCCCCAAAAGTGAAGAGGCTGGTTCAGCATGTCAAAGACCTGGAGCATATCGTCACCGACACGGAGTTTGAGGCGTTCATGCTGGAATGCAGGCTCATTCAGGACATAAAGCCGATGTATAACCGCAAGATGAAAAATCCGCTAGGTTATAGTTATATCGTATTGCGGCAAAAACGAGATTGGCGATGGCTGGAATTTACGGATACACTGGATGAAGGCAGTCACGAACCGTCTCGTTGTTTCGGCCCCTATACAGCCAGCAGACATAGTCTTGAACATGCAGTGCAGAAGGTTAAGGAATGCTGTAAAATCGCCTGCAATCATGCACCTGCCGCTTCTTCGGCAAATACTCCCTGCTTGAATTATTCGATTGGCCTCTGTCTTGGCAAGTGTCTTGGCGGCGAAACCGCGCGGCAATTTGATGAAATCATGGATCGATTCATAGCTCTGCTTCAAGGGGACGACCGACGTTTATATGATGAAATGGAGCGAACCATGCTGGGCGCCGCAGAGCGTTTCGATTTTGAGCAGGCTGCAAAATACAGGGACGGCATGGAGGCGGTGAACTTGCTCTTAAGTAAACGGCATGTGATCGAGTTCGCCGAAGAGAAACACAGCATCGTTGTCTACGAGTATTTAAACGAAGATACGATCAAGTTATTCCTGATAAAGGGGAACGTTGTGCTGCACAGCGAGCGATGCTCTGTGGCTACCACGGCGGACATTGAAACGTTGAGGCTGAGGGTCAAAGCCTTGATTCTCAGCTATTTCACGAGTGATTTGGAATGCGAATCTACTGAGGTTACCCGGCAAGATATCAATGCTGCACAAATCATCTACAGCTATTTGCAGAGCAGCGCCTGCCGCTATCTTGTTCTTCAGGATTCATGGCTCGAAGACGGTGGGGAGCCTGATATGGAGGCTGCACTGGGGGATTTTATGAATCATTATGTTGTGTCATCTTAGTTGGATCATGAACCGGGCTGCTGCAGCCCGGTTTTTATCGTCCATAAATCTCCAATCTTATTTTTGAGAAGACGTTATCCCGCTGGGCGGAGATTGTATCATAGGAAAGCTATCAGCAACATATCGATGATGATTAAGGTTTATTGAAAAATCGCCCCATCGGCATCTCTCTCGTAAAAGTGATCCATCCATACTTATATTTCACTTCAATCTGCGTGATGGGCTGATTGTTATAAAGACGGATGCCGTAATTAAGCGGAATCCGCGAACCTTGATCGAGGGCGGCTCTCTTCTCGTCCGGCATGAGCTCGGGCTTTAACGGCACCTCCCGAATATCGACGAATTCGATATCGGGATCTTCATCAAGGCCTTCGCCGCCGACCAGATGAAGGGAATAACTGACGCCCAGTTCGGCCTTGGCGGGCTTCATGCCATCGTTCACCCGCACATCCAGCAGCTTCACATCGGCGAATCCCTTATTCATCACCTCGAAGATCATGGTATTTTCATCCGCAGAGGACGTAAATCCACCCACCTTGATGGGCGTGGGGCGAAGGAACAGCAGGCATAGAAGGATGGACGAGAGGAGCAGCCCCAGGCTCCAATACCCGAGCCGGCGGAGATGTTTGGATTTAGGTTTCATGGCAGAGCAATCTTCCTTCTCTTATTAAATAGACAGCTTTACAACGGATTTGCCTGCCTCAATATCCGCTTTCATCGATAACAGATATTTCCGGGTGCGTTCATCCATCTCATTCCAATTTACGAATTTGGCGAAGTAGGCATAGGAGTAGATATTACGAAAGTCGATGAACAACGGGATCCGCTGGATCCATTCCTCGCTCAGCGTATTCTCTTGAAGATAGCCGGACAAGAACGAGTCGAAGAATCGGGCCACAAACTCGGCTTTCCGGTTTTCCGAAACCGTCTGAACCGCATGATAGATGGCGATGGCGATATCGTAGGCGAACCAATGGTACGAGACATCCCCGAAATCGAAAAAGATGATCTCCCCGTTATGTACGTGAAAGTTGTGATGGTGGAGGTCATTGTGGACGATGCCGTAGCCTTCCTCATCCTGCGGGAGGGACTCCAATTCCTTAAGATACTGCGTCCACTGCGTATGGACTCTTTCACCTGCAGCCTCCGGGAACGCATCGGTAAAAATCACATGATCATTCCACTGGGGAAACGCCATTCGATGCACGAGTGAGGAAGCGGTGGCGTCCTTTTTGCCGAGCTTATGCATACGGCCCATCCCGCGTCCCCACTGCTTGATTATCGCAAAATCCGATGTTACATCCGTTAACGGGCTGCCGGGAGCCTTCGTAAAGGCAATGACATGGTATCGCTTGGATTCATGGGTTACCTCTTCAATAAGAAGATCCTGAGCAGATCGAATGGACACCGCCATGTTCAGACCCTGCTCGGCGAGATAGGCCATCCACGTCAGCTCGCGAATGATCGAGGCTTTGCGGTATTTGGACGCGTCCAGGAATTTCATAATGAAGCGTCGTCCGTCTTCACCGTTGTATTCAAATACATTCTGATCGAATCCCCCAAGTAACTTCAGCGAATAAGAACCTCGGCCGAATCGTTCGGCCCCTTGATCCAAGACAGCCTGTTCCATGGAAAGTCCCCTTTATCGTATTCTCGATATGATGCTCATGCTTACATACCGGAAGGTTACTGTACTCACTACCAACTACAGTCTAACGAAGATGGCGGGTGGTTGCAAAGAATGGGAGGGCATACGAAAAAGGGCGCTCCCTTAGGAGCACCCTTACATTTCTTTATCAACCTTCGAATTTCTGCGCCAGCTCACGGAAATTCAGCTCCTTCGTGCTGGACAGCACGATATCCGCATGCGGGAAATGCGCGGCGTTGCCGATCGCGACGGCGAACATGCCGGCGCCCTTGATGGCGTCAACGCCGGAGGCGGCATCCTCCACGCCGATGCAGTCGGCAGGCTCTACGCCAAGCTCTGCGGCAGCGGTGAGGAATATTTCCGGGTCCGGTTTATTGTTCTTCAGCTTGGTTACGTCGACGATCACGTCGAACTGGTCCATGACCCCAAGCCGTGTAAGCACGGCGATGGCGTTTTTGCTGGCGGACGCGATGCCGGTCTTCAGGCCGGCCGACCGGATGTCTGAGACAAACTTCGTTATCCCTGGCAGCAGGTCGGCTGGCGTGATCGTTTCGATCAGCTCGACGTACCGCTTATTTTTGCGGTCAGCCAGCTGTACCAGCTCTTCATCGGAATAGTTTACAGGCGTCTCCGCCTGGCTTAACAGGAGCTTCAGGGAATCCATGCGGGATACCCCTTTGAGATTCTCGTTGAATTCTCTCGTGAAGGGAATGCCCAGCTCGGTTGCCGTGGCTTTCCATGCCTGATAATGATACTCCGCGGTATCGGTAATGACGCCGTCCAAGTCAAAGATGACAGCCTTCAGCTTGCGTGTTTCATTCATATCTTATAGCTCCTTTTTGAGATATCAGAAAGTATAAGCCCGAAACGGGGACTTCCGGATAACGCAAGAAAAATGACGGTTTATCGCGGTCTGTTTTCATAGAAAACTATGTCGAAAAATTTGACGATCGATCGTTTTCCTCGCAAACCGGGAGTGATGCCCTACGTTTAGGGAAGGCAAGCATCTAATGCCTAAACATCGTTATTTGCTCTGCAGCGCATGTTTCACAGGTTTCCCGGCTTCAAGCGTTATGGCCTCGTCGTACAGCTTGATCTCGATGGAATCGCCTTCGACGATCTCCAAGGTCACGCCGTCCTTTTCGATGGATACGCCGATGAGACGGCCGCGGAAGTTCAAGCGGAACGCATACTTCTCCCAGTCCTTCGGAATGGCCGGGGAGAGGGAAAGTCCGCTTTCCTTCAGACGCATGCCGGCAAAGCCGTAGACGATCGACATCCAGGTACCGCCCATGTTGGCCATGTGCAGGCCGTCCTTCGTATTGCCGTGCGTATTGTCCAGGTCGAGGCGTGCCGTCTCGATGAAATACTCATACGCTTTGTCCATATTGCCGATCTTTGAGGCCATGATGCTGAAGATGCAGGAAGACAGCGACGAATCATGCGTCGTGATGCCTTCATAGTAATCATACGAACGCTGGATCGTTTCCAAGCTTTGCTCGTCTTCCAGCAGGAAGTGGGCGAGCACCGTATCGGCTTGTTTGCACACCTGATAACGGTAAATGGTGAGCGGGTGATAGTTCAGCAGCAGCGGATATTTGTCCTCCGGCGTGTTCTCGAAATCCCATACCGCTTTGCGAAGGAACGTATCGTCCTGCGGGTTAATGCCGAGTGCTTCATCATACGGGAGCAGCATGGCGTCCGCCGCCTTCGCCCAAGCGGAAATTTCATCCGCGGTTACGCCAAGTCGGCCGCACAGGGATTTGAAGCCTTGCGCATCGTGGGATTCCAGAATGGCGCAGCTTTTGGCGGCCCATTTCAGGTTATGCTTTGCCATGACGTTTGTGTAATAGTTGTTGTTCACGCAGCAGGTATACTCATCCGGCCCCGTCACCTCATCGATATGGAAAGCGCCGTTATAATAGTGGCCGATGTCGGCCCACAGGCGGGCGGTTTCGATCAGCACCTCGGCCCCGTAGGACAAGAGGAAATCCCGGTCCTGCTCGGCGAGATAATACTGAATATAGCTGTAGGCGATATCTGCGCTGATATGGTATTGCGCCGTTCCCGAAGGGAAGAAGGAGGAGCATTCCGTTCCGGAGATCGTGCGCCACGGGAACAGCGCCCCTTGCCGGTGTCCCATTTCCCGCGCTCTGTCTCTCGCCTGCTCCAGCGTGGAATAACGATACAGCAGCAGCTGGCGCGCAATGTCCGGCTGCGTCATCAGAAATACAGGGAACATGTAAATCTCCGTGTCCCAGAAATAATGGCCTTCATAACCTTCGCCGCTCAGTCCTTTGGCGGAAATGTTGCTGTGCTTGTCCCGTCCGGCGGATTGCAGCAGCTGGAATAGATTGAAGCGGATGCCTTCCTGGAGCTGGTCATCGTTCTGAATCACGACGTCGGCCGATTTCCAGTAGTCGTTCAGATACTCGCCCTGCTCGGCAAGCAACTGCTCGAACGAAGTATCCTTCAACTCCTCCTGCAGCTGAATGCCGCGCTCGATCATCTCTTGCCCGTGACGAAGACTGTCGGTATACAGATTGTATTTCGTAAAGTGGATCGGTCCGGTCAATGGAAGGACAGCCGTGAACGTAACCTCTCCGGTTCCGGCTTCGAGCTGAATGTCCGCATCGGCATTCAAGCGATGACGGGTCACGCAAGCGGCACGCAGCATGGACGCCATCGTCTCGTCTACGACATAGGCATCGCTGCCCTTGACGCCGGCATCGATGACGGTCATCCGTTCCGCATGCCCTGCGCCTACCCGGGGATCGTTGGCATTGGTGTAGTTCTTCACTTTGCCGTTCACGGTGGAAACGATGCGAACCTGGCCGTTGAAATTGACCGGCTCCATCCGAACGTCGATGGCGAACAGCTCCCGGTGCGAGAAGGACACCAGACGGCGGAAGGTCAGCTTGATCTCTTTGCCCTCGGGCGATTTCCACTGCACGATTCGTTCGGAGTACCCCTTGTCCATATGCAAGCGGCGTTCATGGGCAGTGATCGTTCCGTGATCCAGGCGGAAGGGTTCTTTCTCGTCGCCTAAATAGATCAGGACCGTTTGGGCATCAATATTGTTAACGAGCTTTTGCTGTGTATCGGGAAAGGCGAAGAGCTTCTCGCCGTAAGGGATTTCAATCACGTCGTGGAAAGCGTTCAGGTAGGTGCCGCGAATGGTGGACAGGCGATCTCCGTAGCCTTCTTCGAAGTTGCCGCGCACACCCAGGTAACCGTTGCCGAGTGCAAAAATACTTTCCATATTCAGCAGGGCTTGCTGCGACAAATCAGGATTTGATATATTCCAGGTCATGGTCTACACTTCCTTCCTAGCATGGTTATGCTTGAATTTTAGAGCCAATCGGAGTTATGTTATACTAAAATATCAAGGTTTTTATCAATATTTTTAGGTGGTGGGGAAATAATGAAAGAGCCTTCACGTTCTGGAAACCAACCCTTTTACCTTTCTTCCCGCATGCATTATTTGCGCGAGAATTTTATCCATCCCCCGTTCGACTATGAGCACGAGCTGCTGGAAGCGATCCGCTTCGGCGATGAGAATAGAGCCATGGACATGCTGCGCAAAATTAACGAGCTGGAAGCGGCCGTGCTGGCGACGTATCCGCTTCGATCGAAGAAGAATGCCTTGATTGCCTCCTGCACCTTATTTACCCGGGCCATTATCAAAGGCGGCGTGGATCCCGAGATCGCCTTTCATTTAAGCGACACGCTGATCCTCGAGATCGAGCGAATGAGCGATGTGGAGCGGCTGGTTCATTTTGAATATGAGATGCTGGTGCAGTTTGTGTCGATGATCCGCTCCGAGAAGGAAGACGTGTCGTTCTCTCACATTGTGAACCTGGCGATCTATTACATCCGGGAGCATATTTTCGAGGAGCTGACCCTGCAGAGGGTCGCGGAATATTTGAAGGTCCACCCGAGCTACCTGTCCGATCGTTTCAAGCGGGAGACGGGCGAAGCCATAACCACCTTTATTAATCGGCGGAAGATTGAGGAATCCAAGCATTTGCTGGCTAATACGAACCAGTCGATATCCGAAATCGCGTTTACGTTCAAGTTCTGCAGCCAGAGTTATTATACGCAATTATTCAAGAATTTTACGGGAATGACGCCGAGAAAATTCCGAATAAGCGGAACGGCGCGGTAAAGGACGATCCTATCGAACAACGAGAAAAGAGAGACGCGGCCCATGAAGAAACTAAAGCAGAAAATGCTTCACTTAAGTCTGGAGAAGAAACTGATTGCGGCGTTCTCCGCCTTCATCATCGTTCCCCTCCTTCTGATCGGCGGCATCGTATCCTGGGTCTACGTGGAGAATAATCGGAGCACGATGATTGATGCCGCCGTGGAGAACAACAAACAAATCATGAAAAATATCGATACCTCCCTGCAGCCGCTGCTCCGGCTGTCCATGTTCCCGATCCAGGACTCCACGGTGTACCCCATTATGCGGAAGGATTACGGCAAGGTGACGTATCCATTGCTGGAGCGGGGGCAGGATTTCGATAAAGTGAACGGCTTGATCCAGAGCGGGATCATGCTGTATTCGGACTTGATTGACTCCGTGGTTATCTACCACGAGAACAGCCGGTCCATCATCGGCCGAAGCAACCGGGAATATATGAACTTCGCTTATTTCAAGGAGCAGTTTACCCGCGAGCCTTTTGTCCGGAAGATCAGGGAAGCATATGGCGGCTTTGTCCCGGTAGGGATTCATCAGGAGCGACTGCTGTCAACGAAGGGAATTCCGGTCGTGTCAGTGGGCAGGGCCATCTTGGATCCGTACACGAAGGAGGATCTCGGGTTTATCCTTTTTAATATTTCGGTGGATAAACTCAAGACGCTGTGGAGCGAGTCGGCATTTTCCGAGAATACGAATTTTTACTTGATCGACGAAACCGATCATATCGTGCACAGCGTTCACCCCGAGGAAATCGGACTGGCGGCGTCCGAGGTATTGGGAAGCGACTTTCAATATAACGCGGACGGCCAGGTCAACACGCAGATCAGTCGGGATACCTACATGATTTCTTCTTCCTCTTCCATGGCGAATTGGAAGGCGGTCACGGTCATCCCGAAGAAGGATTTGTTCTCGATCGTGTACCTGATGGTGGCTATTCTGATCGGTGCGTTGATCCTGCTGCTCGTGCTGTCCATCCTGATCTCGGCCCGGATCGCCACCACGATCATGAAGCCGCTGGCGGTGCTGAACAGCAAAATGAAGCTTGTCTCCCAAGGTCAGCTTGACGTAAGCTTTGATACAAAGCAGCACGGCGAAATCGGGGTGATTAGTCATACCGTGGACCAGATGCTGCACGAAATTCGCGATTTAATCGAGCGGATTTACGTGGAGGAAGAGGAGAAGCGGAACCTGGAGATGAATGCGCTGCAATCGCAGATTCGTCCGCATTTTATCTACAACACGCTGAACGTGATCAAGTGGATGGCCAAGATTCAGGGGGCAACGGGCATTGAAGAAGCGCTGCAGGCTTTCTCTTCGGTCATCAAGTTTACGGTGAAGAAGGAAGGCGACTACGTGACCATTGCAGAGGAAGTCGAATTCATGGAGAACTATACGAAAATTCTCGATTTCCGCTATTTTAATAAATTTGATGTCACGTACGAGGTGGATCCGGCCGTAATGAATCATAGGACCTTGAAGTTTCTGCTTCAGCCCCTTGTGGAGAACGCGGTTTTCCATGGCTTTGAAGGCATCGATTACAAGGGCAGCCTTGTCATATCGATTTATGAGGAATCGGATGCGCTGATCATGAAGGTATGCGATAACGGGCGCGGTTTTCCGGAGGGTGGACAGGCGAAGGTGGAGCAGGAAGGTCCGCAGGATACCTTCAACTCGATCGGACTGAACAATATACGGAACCGGATATCCCTTCATTTCGGGCCCGAGTACGGCCTGTGTATCCAAAGGGGAGAACAGGGCGGAACGGTCGCATGGCTTCGGGTTCCGATCATCACAGAAGAAGCAGGGTGATAGAAAGTGCGAATACTTATAGTAGATGACGAGCCGCTCGTTCGGATCGGGATCAAATCGGCGATTGACTGGGAAGCTCAGGGCGTGGACATTGTCGGTGAAGCGGGCGACGGCGAAGAAGCGCTGCGTCTGATAACGGAAACGGTGCCGGACGTGGTTCTGCTGGATATCAAAATGCCGAAGATGGACGGGCTCGAGGTGCTCCGGACGATTAAGGACCGGCAGATCCCGGTTCAAACGGTCGTGTTGAGCAGCTTCGATGATATTGCCTACGTGAAGGAAGCGTTGAAACTGGGGGCTTTTGATTATTTCCACAAACCCGACATGAATGAACGCGAGCTGACTGCGATGCTGAAGAGCGTCCGGGAGCAGTTTGGGAGCCGGGGGATTCCGGCTCAAGTCGGGCCGGCTACGGCGGGCAACCGGAAGGAGCAGATATTATTTGACGCTCTCCGAGGCCATGTTCATGATCTGCATGAAACGGAGCTCAAAGAGGGCAATATGTACGTCGTCCTTTTCAGAATCAAAGATTATCACACGGTTATCAAAAGGTACGCCAAGGAAACCGAGTCGATCCTGCCGAATACGGTGCAGAACGTCGTCAGCGAGATTCTGTCCACGGAGAAGGAAGTCGAATATCTTCAGCTGGATGAACAGTGCAGTGCCGTATTCATCAGCAACAGCGAGCTGAAAAGCCTGCTGGCCTCGTTGACGCGCGTCAATAAAATGGTGCAAATGATCAGTTCGGCGCTCAAGCGGTTTGTCAATATCGACATCGTGCTGGGCATCAGCGACTGGTTTGCCGATTTCGACGGCATTCGGACGGGCTACGAGCAGGCGGGCAAAGCGCTGTCCCATCGATTCTACCACCCGGATACGTCGATCTTTTATTATCAGCATCTGAAACAGAAGGGTGAGCACGTCTATAGACAGGCCGATGCCTATTTAAGCCAGATGAAGTCTGCCCTCAGGGAGGAGGCGAACGAGCGCTTCCTGGAGCTGCTGTCCCAGTGGGAGAGGTTTCTGGCGCAAGAAGAATGCATGGAAGAGAAGGATGTCCGCAAGGTATACGAAGGTCTGCTGTTTATGATCGGAGAGGGCACGGGTGTACCGGGCGGGGGAGACGTTCAAGAAGAAACATCGGCCTTTGAAGAGATCCATGAGTTCGGGCAGCTGTCGGCCGCATACCGTGCCTTGTTCGAGGAGCGGCTCAAGAATCGCAGCCATCTGGAGCTGAGAGGTTTCAGCCAGCTCACGCGCAATATTATGGAATATACGGAGGAGCACTACCCGGAGAGCCTTTCCTTGAAATTGTTCGGGGATTTGTTCCACGTCAGTCCGAATTATGTCAGCCGATTGTTTAAGCAAGAGGTCGGTCAGGGCCTGTTCGATTATATTAACGAGCTTCGGATCGAGAAGGCGAAGGTGCTCCTCAAGGACTATCGCTACAAAATTTATGACGTTGCCGAGATGGTGGGATTCAATAATCAGGCCCATTTCGCCATTGTATTCCAGAAATACACAGGCTTTTCTCCTAAACAATATAGGAAAGATGAAGTGTGATATTAGAGAAGAAAGTGTGATTTTTCATAAAAACGCTCGTGCAGTGCAATCTATTTATAAAAAAATAGTCAATTTTAAAAAATTAATCATCATTTGATTAATTTTTTTTGTTGTCCCGGCTCTTTATCATGAAGATGTAAGGTAAAACGAAAAGAAACGTGGGGGGTAGCATCATGGGTAAATGGAACAAGAAGTTTTCGGCCATGCTGGTTTTGTGCCTGGCTCTTGTTGTGGGTTTAACCGCTTGCGGCGGCAGTAAAAGCGCTGACAATACAGATAATGGAGCCGGAGACGCTGCTGAAAAAGTAACGGTGAATTTCGGATTCTGGGGTACGGCGCAGGATTTGGAGATTTATCAGAAAGCGGCTGACACCATCTCCGAGCAGTATCCGGAGATCGAACTAAAAATTAAACAATATCCGAGCAGCGAGCAATTCTGGAACACGCTTCCGGGTGAAATTGCTGCGGGCGTAGCGCCCGACTTCATCAAGATGTCCAACGAAGGTGCTTACGAGTACATCAATAAAGGGCTGTTCTCGCCGATCGACGATCTGGTTCAAACCACGGGCGTGGACATGAGCCGTTTCCCGGATACATCGAAGAAAATCTGGAACGTGGACGGCAAGCAGTACGGCGTGCCGAACAGCGATATGCCGGCGATGTTCTTCATCAATGAGCAAATGTGGAAGGATGCCGGCCTCGGCGAGTACCCAACCACATGGGATGAAGTTATCGATGCGGCCAAAGTGCTGAACAAAGGCGATGTGAAGGGCATTATCGTGAACCTGGATGCCTTCCATATCACGAACTACGTGAAGAGCTTCGGCGGCGGCTGGGGCAATGGTGCGACCATCAACTCCCCAGAGAACGTCAAAGCGCTGGAAATGATCATCGACATGTATGACCAAGGACTGGCGGTTACGCCGAAATCGCTCGGCTTCGGCTGGGACGGCGAAGTATTCAGCAATGGGCAAGGCGCAATGAGTACAGGCGGTTACTGGTACAAAGGGTACCTGAAGGATGCGAATCCGGACCTGAAAATGGTGGCCATTCCGGTTCCGAAAGGAACGACGAACGGAAGCACCATGAGCTCTGACGCTTACATGGTATTGAAAGACGCGAAGAACAAAGAAGCTGCGCTGAAGGCTGCTTATTACATGACCAACGACGATACGCAAACCGCATTCATGGAGCTTGGCTTCAATCCGGCCGTATCCTCGCTGTCCGAGCAGTATTTCGAGAAGAACCCTGAATTCAAGGCGCTGCAGCCTGCGCTGGAGTACAGCACGGACTATGGGTACCCAACGGATACCAAGCGCTTTACGGATGAGCTCGTGAAAGAATTGGAAGGCCTGATTCTGGGCGGCTCCGGTAAAACGGCTCAGCAAATTCTCGACGACATTCAAAGCCAGTTCAAATAAGAAAGAGGCAACACCCGCTCCCGCTCCTTGTTATCAGGGGAGCGGGAGCCTTTGTTCACACCACTTTGTGGGGGTTTCTCATGAACCAACCAATTTAAGTTTGGAAGCGGGGGATAACTTATGTCCGATTACAGCAGCAAGCACGCTGATATGAAAGGGAACAAGACCAGGCAATCCTGGTTCCGTTCGCTGGCAGACTCCGATAAGACGCTGGGCTGGTTGTTTACGCTGCCCTTTTTGATTTTGTGGGCATGGTGGTTTCTGTATCCATTCATCCAGTCTTTCGTAAGAAGTTTTCAGGATGCGAACTTTGCTGCCCTGGACCAGGCCAAATTCATCGGCCTCGAAAACTATGTCACCATTCTGCAAGATAAAGAATTCTTCCGGGCGCTGCTTCACTCCCTGGAAATCGTGGTCATCTCGATTCCGATTCAGACCCTGCTCGGTCTGCTCTTGGCGATCCTGGTGAACCAGAAGCTGAAGGGCAAGGGGATATTCCGGACCGTGTTCTTCATTCCTTATATTACCTCGCAGATCGCGATCACGACCGTGTTCATGATGCTCTTCAAGCAGGGCACCTTCCTGACGAAATTTTTCGGAGCTTTAGGCTTCGGGAACGTGACTTGGTTTGCGGATACCAGCTATGCGCTCTTATTCGTATGTATTCTGTTTATCTTCCAGCAAGCCGGCTTCACCATGATTGTGTACTTGTCGGGCCTGCAGGAAATTCCGAAGGATCTGTATGAAGCGGGCGAGATCGACGGGGCGTCCAAGTGGAACAAATTCCGCTACATTACGGTGCCGTTCCTGAAGCCGATCACGTTCTTCATCGTGTCGGTGTCGACGATCGCCGGTTTCCAGATCTACGACCAAATTGCCGCGATTTCCCGTTATGGCGCGCTCGGCTCGCCGGCCGGCGCTACCAGCACGGTGGTAACGTATTTCTACCAGCACGGGATCCGTTACATGAACATTGGATACGGAAGCGCGGCGGTGGTGCTGTTCTTCATGATCATCATGCTGATTACGTACCTGCAAAAAAATTCCTGGATGAGAAGGAGTGAGAGTAATGTTGACCCGAACGAATAAAGGTCGGCCGTTTCTGTACATCGGCACGATCATCCTGGGGCTCTTATTCGCCCTTCCTTTTCTCTATACCATCTATACGTCCGTCATCCCGATGCGCCATGTCAATACCCTGACGTCGCCGGCCAACTGGACGTTCGAGAACTTCAAAATCTTCTTCACGAACGATGCGTACAACGTGCCGAGATGGTTCATGAACACCGTGATCATGACCGGCGTCGTTGTCATCGGGAACCTGATCATTAACCCGATGGCCGGCTTTGCGCTGGCCAAGCTGAATTTCAAGGGAAAAGGACTGATATACTGGATCGTCGTGGCCACCATGATGGTGCCGTACCATATGATCCTGATCCCGGTATACGTGAACGTGGCGCAGCTCGGATGGCTGAACACGTTCTGGGGATTGACGGTGCCCTTCCTCTATCAAGGCTTGTACATCTTCATGCTCCGCCAGTTCTTCATCTCGGTTCCGAACGAGTTCCTGGAGGCTGCGCGGATGGATGGCTTGACGAAGATGGGCGCTTTCTGGCGGATCGTGTATCCCCTGGCCCGCTCATCGCTGATTACGATGTCGATCCTTGCATTTGCCGGAACCTGGAACAGTTACCTCGTTCCGAGCACGCTGGCGAATACGCCGGAAATGTATGTGCTGGTGGTCGGCCTGAACAGCGTGAAGGATATGTTCTTCGAGAATACGCCGATGATCATGGCGGGGGTCGTGCTGTCCACGCTGCCGATCATCCTGTTCTTCTTCCTGTTCCAGCGCCAATATATCGAGGGGATTTCGAACGCAGGCGTCAAAGGCTGATATAGAAGCATCGGGAGGGATTAGACATGGATAACGTGGAACAGCGTGCGAAGGACCTTCTCGCGCAGATGACCTTGGCCGAGAAGATCGGTCAAACGGTTCAGTACGGCCGGTGCGAGGAGCGGGAGCTGAAGCTGGTTGCCGAAGGCAAGATCGGGTCGCTGTTGAATGTGCATGGTCCGAAAAAATCAACGAGCTCCAGCGGCTGGCCGTGGAGGAAACGCGGCTGGGGATTCCTCTTCTCATCGGGGATGACGTCATTCACGGTTTTCGCACCATCTTTCCGATTCCGCTCGGCGAAGCCGCCAGCTGGGATCTCGACGGGATGGAGGAGAACGCCCGCATTGCGGCAGAAGAAGCGGCAGCGGAAGGCATCCGCTGGACTTTTGCCCCGATGGTGGACGTGACGCGCGACCCCCGGTGGGGCCGCATCGCGGAGAGCACGGGGGAGGATGCCTATCTGTCCTCCCTGGCCGCTGCCGCCAAGGTAAGAGGATTTCAAAGTCCAAACGGGGACGGTAATCCGACCGTAGCGGCTTGCGTGAAGCATTTTGCCGGTTATGGCTGGATTGAAGGCGGCCGGGACTATGATACGACGGACATGTCGGAGCGGACGCTGCGGGAAACCGTGCTGCCGCCGTTCGAGCACGGGATTCGGGCAGGCGCTCTGTCGGTGATGAGTGCTTTCAGCGAACTCAATGGGGTTCCCGCTTCCGGAAGCCGCTATCTGCTGCGGGATATATTGAAGCGGGAGTGGGGCTTTGACGGCATGGTGGTCAGCGACTGGGAGTCGATCGAAGAGCTGATCTACCATGGCTATGCGGAGGACCGGAAGGATTCCGCGTGGAAGGGGCTTAACGCCGGCGTCGACATGGACATGCATTCCGGCGTCTATCTCGATCATCTGGAGGCGCTGGTCCAGGATAACCCCGAGCTGCTTCAGCTGTTGGATGACGCGGTGCTTCGCATTTTGAGGGTGAAATTCCGCCTCGGATTGTTCGAGAACCCGTATGTAAGCGATGAAGGCGAAGAAGCCGGAGATCTGCTGAAAGGGCGGGCCATTCCAGCGGCGCACCTGGCCCAGGCCAGGGACAGCGCCCGGAAATCGATCGTGCTCCTGCAGAATCGCGGCGGGATGTTGCCGCTGGATACCGGCAAGCACAGGAAGCTGGCCCTGATCGGGCCGCTGGCCGATGATCGCCATAATTCAATGGGCTGCTGGGCTTGGAAAGGCCGGGATGAGGACGTTGTCACGGTGCGGGATGCTTTTCAATCGGAAATCGCACCGAAGGCCGAGGTGTTATACGAGCAGGGCAGCGGCATACTGGAGGATCTGGACGGCGGAGTCGAGCGTGCCGTTCAGCTTGCCAAGCAGTGCGATGTCGCCGTGGTCGTTGTCGGCGAATCCGAAGCGATGACCGGCGAGCACTACAATGTGACGTCCATTACGCTTCCATCCTGCCAGGAGCACCTGATACGGGAGCTGAAGCGTCAGACTGACACGCCGGTCGTCGCCGTGCTGATGAACGGACGGCCGCTTGCGACTCCATGGCTGCATGAGCAAGCCGATGCCGTGGTGGAAGCTTGGCATTTGGGAACCGCCACAGGCCTAGCGCTTGTAGACGTGCTGACGGGCAAGTACAATCCGAGCGGTCGCCTGCCGGTTACCGTTCCGCGCGCGACGGGCCAAATTCCGATGTATTACAACCGGAAGAATACCGGGCGGCCCCATCTGTACGAAGATTATATCGATTGCGACGATTCTCCGCTGTATCCGTTCGGGTACGGCCTCAGTTATACAACGTTCGAATATACGGATCTGCAGCTGGATCGGCATCAGATCGGCCGGGACGAATCCGTCCGTGTATCCGTGAGCATCACGAATACGGGATCCAGAGCCGGCGAGGAAACCGCGCAGCTCTACATCCGCGACTTGGTGGCAAGCTCGACCCGGCCGGTCAAAGAGCTGAAGGGATTTTCCAAGGTGCGGCTGCAGCCTGGTGAAAGCCGTGAGGTACATTTTACTCTGGGACGTGAAGAATTGGGACTGCTGGATGAAAGGCTTGAATTTACGGTAGAGCCCGGAAAGTTCCATGTCTGGGTCGGACCGCATTCGGAGGAAGGACTGCAGGCTGAGCTTGAGGTTGTTGAATAAAGGGGGATTTATGCATGGACTACCGCGTAATTAAAGAAGGAAACGTGTTTTTTCTGACCGGGCTTAACGGAGATATCGTCCAGGGGGACGATCAGGGCCATGGTTTGTATACGAAGGATACGCGTTTTCTGAGCCGTATGGAGCTGTTCATCGATGGCGAGAAGCCTTCGCTTCTGTCCTCCACGGGGGATAAAAGCTATGTGGCCTCCTTCCGCCTGATGAAGGATGCCAAGGATGAAGGGGCGATCGAAGTGCTTCGGGAACGCTTCATCTATGATGGCGTCCTGTATGAGCGCTGTACGCTGACCAATTACTTTGTGACCGATTCGAATATCGAGTTCGGGGTTTCCTTCGATGCGGATTTTCAGGATATGTTCCTGGTCCGTAAATACCGTACGGGCGAAGTCGGCAAAATGGAAGGGATTCGGACAGGCGATCAAGAGATGACGCTGGCCTACGTCGGCGCCGACAAGCTGAGAAGGCAGACGCGCATTGCCTGGGATGCGGACGGCGGCAAAGCGGATGATACCGGCACGGTTTCGTTCTCCTTGTCCCTGAAAGCCAAAGAGCAGAAGGTGATTACGTTCTTTGTCACGCCGATGACGGAGCGGCAACCCGCAGCAGAGACGCTGACTTATGAAGAGGGGCTGAAGAAACTCGAAGCCTCGTACGAAGCTTGGTACGGAAACAGTTCGCAGCTCCAGTCGGATTCCGCGCTGTTCAGCGGCTTGTACCAGAGAGGATTGCAGGATCTGCGCATGCTGACGACGGATGCAGGCTTCGGCGATACAACGGTAGCCGGATTGCCGTGGTTCGCGGTTCCGTTCGGCAGAGACAGCTTGATCACGGCGCTGTTCATGCTTCCGGCGAACCCGCAGCTTGCCAAAGGAACCTTGAGAACGCTGGCGGCTTATCAAGGCGAGAAGACGGACCCTTGGCGGGATGAGCAGCCGGGCAAAATCATGCATGAGATCCGCTATGGAGAGCTGGTCACGACGAACCAGTCCCCGTTCTCGCCGTACTACGGCACCATCGATTCCACGCCGCTGTTCCTGGCGCTGATCGGCGAGTATTACCGCTGGACGGGCGATCTCTCCTTAGCGGAGGAGCTCAAGCCGAACGTGCTGCGGGCACTGGATTATATCGATGCCGCGCTCGAAGCGGGCTCCGGCTTCATGGCCTACAAGCAGGAAGCCGAGAAAGGCTTCCCGAACCAGGGCTGGAAGGATTCCGCCAACTCGATCATCCATGAGAACGGCGAGTATGCGGAATCGCCGATCGCGCTGTCGGAGGTTCAGGGTTACGTGTATCAAGCGAAGCAATCGCTGGTACCCGTCTTCGCGGAGCTGGGCGAGCCGGAACTGGCCCGCAAGCTGGAAACGGAAGCCGAGGAGCTTCGCGTCCGTTTTGAAGCGGCCTTCTGGATGGAGGATGAGCAGTGTTACGCCATTGCGCTGGATAAGGATCAACGCCAGGTACGCAGCGTAACCTCGAATCCCGGGCATCTGCTCATGAGCGGATTGCCGGAAGAGAGCCGCTCGAAGGCGCAAGCCGAGCGGATGCTTAGAAGCGACATGTTCAATGGATACGGCATCCGCACGATGAGTACTGGCTCCACCGGCTACTATCCGGTGAGCTATCACAATGGGAGCGTATGGCCGCATGACAATGCCATGATCCTGCTGGGTCTCGGCAAGCAAGGATTCAAAGCTGAGGCAAGCAAGGTGATTTCCGGCCTGCTCCAGGCATCCGCGCATTTTGAATACCAGCGTTTGCCGGAGCTGTTCTGCGGTCATGATGCGAAGCTGGGCCATCCCGTTCCGTACCCGACAACCTGTTCGCCGCAGGCTTGGGCGGCGGGAACCTCGATCGTCTTCCTGCAGGCGATGCTCGGATTGTATCCGAACGCGGCGAAGAAGGAAATCGCGTTGTCCCCGTTCCTTCCGGAAGGGATGAACGAACTGAAGGCCGAACGGATTGCGATCGGAAGCGGGCACCTGTCGGTAAGCGTTGTGCGTAAGGCTGACGGCAGCGCGTTTCATGTGGAAGTGCTTGAGAATACAACCGGATTTGACCTGGTTAGCTGATCTTATACAAGATTTGCTTTTGAACAACCTGTCTCTTAGTGCTTAAGGGTCAGGTTGTTTTTTTGTTGAAATATCAGGAACGTATGTTCTATAATAATGAGGTGATTTTGAACAGATTACTGTATACATACCGGATTGGAGAGAACCTATGAATTCCTATTGTACATATGCCCTACATCAGATCGAGGTGGCTGTCGTCTCGGTTGTCGCGATTATCGATAAGCTGGATGAACGGGATTTGCTCGTCAAGCCGACGGAAGGCAAACATTCGGTCGGAGAGCTGCTCAAGCATATCGCCGTCATCTGCCGGGCCGATTTTCATATATCCGGAGGAGCCACCCAAGAGGAGATGAGCGCCTATTACGCAGGCGTGTCGTTAAATAACCTGAAGGACATACAGGCGGAGTTATTGAGCAACTATTCATATCTGGAGCAGGCGTTCCGAGAAATGACGGAAGAGGAGCTTCATCAGGAGATGACCTCTTATTGGGGCGTCACCTATTCGAGGTACGAATGGCTGCTCGAAATCGTGGCGCACCTGTATCACCACAGGGGGCAGCTGCACGCGATGCTGGTTCACTGTAACGGGAAGGACCCGAAGGTTCCTTTGTTCGAATAGCTAGTGCTCTCTATATTCATCGACCCGAATTCCGCTTCCGGAATTCGGGTTTTTATATTTCTATAATGAAACTAGAAATTTATGTTACTATAACTGACATAATACGGCTATAATCATAATATTTTTGTTGAATACATTTAATTTATGTAAATATACCCTACATTGGACTATAATTATAGTCGATTAAAGAGTTATTATGTAATTATATATTACACAAAATTATGAGGAGTGATTAGCATGTCCAGATTAACCGGAGTCCTTTTCAAGAGCACGCTTGCATTTATCTTATTCACGACGACTTGGTTTATCTCCTTGGGGCAAGTCCCCAAGGCTTGGGCAGCCGGAACGCAAAACGGCAGCCTGGACCGGTTGGAATCCGTTCTTCGGCCTATTGTAAAAGCCGCAGCAGAAGATGGCATCGAGCTGTCTGTCGGCATTCAAGATCTTAGCGGTACATACGGCGGCGGGAAGATCCAGGTGGGATCATCGGATGTATACTATGCTGCCAGCACGATCAAGATCGCCATCGTAACAGCGCTGATGCAGGACATCGAAGCAGGGAAGTATGCGCTGGAGCAGACTATTCAGGTTCAACCGGAACAGGTTGTAGGCGGAGCCGGTTCGCTCAAGGACGGAAAATTCCCTCTGGATATCACAATCGAGTCTTTAGCGCGACTGATGATTACGCAATCCGACAATACGGCAACCAATGCCCTGATTGATCTCCTCGGGTTCGAGCGCATTAACGCTTTCATTGAGGAACAGGGATTTGAAACCATGCAGTTAGGTCGGAAAATGATGACGCCCGCAAAATCCCCTGCTGCTGATAATTATGTGGATGGGGAGGAGCTCCTGACGCTCCTTGAGAGAATCTATGCCGGCGAGATCTTAACCGCCAAATCGCGGGATCAGATCCTGGCCTGGATGAAGGCGCAGGAAGTGAAGACCAAATTCGGCGCGGCGCTGCCGGGTAAACCGATTGCTCACAAAACCGGGGAACTGGGCGATGTCAGCCATGACATCGGATATTTCCTCGTCCCCGGACGCGAAGCTGCCGTCACCGTATTAACGAAGGTCACTAAGCCTGAGGATGCGGGCAAAGCCCAGGAACTGGGCAACCCGGTCGTACAGCGTGCGGCCAAGGCAGTGTATAACTTCTTGATGGACACCCCGGCCCCGGCTGAAGCCGTATCGGCGGATACGTGGCCGGCCCTGTTGTTAGCCGTAAATCCCATTATTCGAGAAGCTGAGGACAAGGGGATCAGGGTTTCCGTAGGCTTGAAGGATCTAAGCGGCAAACCCGGCGACCGGGAGCTGCTTCTGGGATCCCGCCAATCCTATATGCCTGCCAGCACCATCAAGATGGCGCTTGTATCGGGCTTGATGAAGGAAGTGGACGCAGGCAAACTGACCCTGGAAGAGACGGTTAAGGTTGAGAAGGAAGATGTCGTAGGCGGAACCGGCTCCTTGCAAAAGGAAACTTTTCCGCAGGATGTCACCATCGAACGTTTGGCCAGGCTGATGATCACCCAATCGGATAATACGGCGACGAACGTGCTGATTGACGTGGTCGGATTGGATGAGGTCCAGAATCTGATGGATGAACTCGGTCTGGATGTCATGCATTTGGGACGGAAAATGTTCGCGGCCGCGCCTACGCCGGAGCAGGACAACTATATCGACGCGGAGGATTTGGTCCATCTGCTTGCCTACATTCATTCAGGTTCATTCTTGTCCGATAACTCCCGTGATCAGATCATCGACTGGATGAAAGCCCAGGAGGTGGACACCAAGTTCCGAGCAGCCCTCCCCGATGCACCGATTGCCCATAAAACCGGGGAGAATGCGAACGTGACCCATGATGCCGGATATTTTCTCGTGCCAGGCCGGGAAATCGCCATTTCGGTACTGACCGAAGTCACGACGACCAGCCGTTTTGACGAAGCCCAGGCTATCGGAAATCCGGTAGTACAGGAAATAGCGAAAGCTGTTTATGAAACGCTGGAATCCGAGATGACGTTCACGGATGTACCGGAGGATTACTGGGCGGCGCCTTTTATTGAAGGTGCGGTTGCGGCTTCCTTGGTGAATGGAAGCTCGGAGACGACCTTCGCGCCCGAGCGTCCGATCAGCCGTGCAGAGGCGGCCTCCATGCTTGCCCGTTCCTTGCAGCTGAAGCCCGGCCTGGCCTCCCCTCCATTCCATGACATTCCCGCCGACCGGTGGTATGCCGCGGATGTGGCGGCGGCTTATGCTTCAGGCATCGTCAGTGGACGGAGCGAAAGTGTCTTTGATCCGTACAGTCCGGTCAGCCGTGCCGAGCTGGCTGCGATGATGACCCGTGCTTACGAGTATGTGCATGACCCGCTGCCTGGATACGATGATGGGCTCTCCTTTAAGGATGCGAGCGAGATACCGGACTGGTCCAGAGAGTCTATCCTGAAGGCGGTCCAATTGGACTTTGTGAACGGCTACAGCGATGACACCTTCCGTCCGGACAGTATGGCATCAAGGGCAGAAACCCTCAAGATGATCGTGCACTTGCTGAGCAAATGAGTCCCGCTGATCCCTGCGTCCAAACCTCCGCACAGCCCGTGATCTGGAAGCCGCCTCGGTGCCTCGTGCGTAAGCCATCATTACACGCGGCGGGTGGGACAAGCGTCGTTATCTTTTGAAGGTGGCAAGAATATAGGAAAAGAGGTTTAGCCACACGACGTGCGCAGGCCGCCGGCTTATCCATGGCGGCCTGCAGCGCGTTCCGTTTCCTATGAGCAGCCGTGCATTTGAGTCATAGAAACGGGCGATTGAAGCTTCGAGGTCATGGCATTCCTTCCTCCCGAATCCTGCAGATGGTAATCGCAGTACGATCATAAAAACGAGCTTCCTGCCATGATATTTATTACATTGAGCTGACATTCTTTTAAATTCGACAAAATAAAACAAATTTCGCTATAGACTCAAGCTAAATAATTCCTCTATGATAGAAACTAAATAGCTCGACAAGTTATTATGAAAGCGCTATCCAAGACTTCGCAGGACGGCATGATCCTGAATCTAGGAGGGAATCCACCAAACCAGGGATATAGCAGAATCTGTTGTTAACCGAATAGAAAGCGTATTCATTATGCAGGAGCCTAGAAGCGGGCCGTTAACACAGATTTTACATATCGTTAATACTCGCATGATCTTATAGCTCTATCATAAGAGGTGTTCATAATAAGGAGGACACGCACTTATGACAGATCAAGGGAGTCGCCGTCTTCCCGTTATTGCTTCGATTACCAAGCTGGAACAGATCGATGCGGCTGTGAACAGCGCGGTGGAACGGGTGAACCTGATGACAGGCGACATCATGAAACTAAGGGATATCGTAAACCGACTGCACTCCTCAGGCAAAAAAGTGTTTGTCCATCTGGAAATGGTAAGCGGCATCGGCCGGGATAATTCGGCAGTGCAGTATTTGGCGGATTCGTACAAGATCGACGGGATCATTACGACGAAGACGAATACGGTATTGGCTTCGCGCCAAGCAGGCATCAGCTCGATACAGCGCGTGTTTGCGATCGATACGACAGCTTTGGGAACCGCAGTGAAGATGATCGGACAAGCACGTCCGGATGAAGTGGAATTGATGCCGGGACTTATGCCTCGCGTCATCCGCGATCTGAAGAAGGAGATTCACTGTCCGCTCATAGTGGGAGGTTTTTTACGAAGCGAAGAAGAAATCGACGAGGCGCTGGCAAATGGCGCAGACCTCGTATCTACGGGAGACACGCGTTTTTGGACGTAACGGTCTCCGTAGGAATGACGGATTAACCACAATTACATATTTGCTAGGGGTGGAGACGATGAGATAACCCGAGTAGCAGCTACTTTAGCTTTTATAGGAGGTGGTGGCTCTTAGGTTGCGCTCTTTTTGACGTCTCTATTTTTGTGCGCTTTTTAAGGGATAGGCGGGCTGTTTGGATGGGGATTCACCCGTTCCTATGGGATCCGCGTGCCGTTCCAACCGGCATTCGATGAAGTGGATCGACGGTAATTTTGGATGATGAATGATGAATAGATTCGAAAGGGGACAACAGATCATCTATGAAAAAGAAATCATGGTTGTTAATGTTATTGACCATATTTATGGTGATTACCACGGCTTGCGGAGGCGGCGGTGGAAGTGAAAGCGCCGGAGGAGAGGTTTCGCTGGATGACGTGGAAGCCGCTTCGATGGATATGAAGAACGACACGACACCCGTTAAAATCCAATACTGGCATGCCCACGCGGATGCCCAGCTTGAAGGCTTGAACTACATGATTGCCGAATTCCAGAAGAAATACCCTCATATCACGGTTGAGCCGGTGTTCCAAGGCGGTTATCCTGATCTTCACAAAAAATTATCGGCTGCAGTGGCTGCGAATGACGTGCCGGCTGTTACGAATGTCGAGGTTGCGTCCTTGCCAAACTTTGCGGACAGCGGAGTGTTCTCTGATTTGGGCCCATGGATTAAGCGCGATGAAGTGAAGATGGACGATTTCGCCAAAGGGATGCTGAATGCATATGCATTCAATGGCAAGCAATATGGATTCCCTCTGATCGTCAGTACCAGCGTGTTTGTATACAACAAAACGATGCTGGACGAGCTGGGTGTAGAGCCGCCGCAGAAGTGGGATGAGATCGATGACTTTAATGCGAAGGTAACGAAAAAAGAAGGCGACAAAACGACCCGTTATGCCTTCTCCGTTCCAGGCTGGGATACGTGGTACTACGATCCGTGGAACATTAACGGCGGCGGACAAATCCTGACGGAGGACCTGAGTGCTTCCGCTGTCGAGACCGAGGATTCTCTCCGGTACCTCCAGAATTTCTACAAATGGCAAAATGAAGGCAGCATGCATATGGGCTTCGGTAAAGGAGCTTCCGACAATATGCGCCAGATGTTCCTGAACGGCGAAATCGCCATGGTTCAGCATTCATCGGCTTTGCTCAAGATGTACCGCGAGAATGCGGACTTTGAGGTTGGCGTATCCTTTATCCCTGGAGATAAAGTGCGGACCTCCAATATTGGCGGCGCGGGGATCGTCATGATGGACGGCGCCGAGGATCTGGAGAAAGAAGCGGCTTGGAAATTCATCGAGTTCATGACTTCGGCGGAGCATAACATTAAGTGGGCTGAATCCGTAGGATACCTGCCGACAAGAAAATCCGCAATCGAGTCTGAAGAAGGCGATCAATATTTCGAAAGATGGCCGCAGTATAGAGCGGTATACGAGCACTTCGACGAAGTAACGCCGCGTCTGCAGCATCCGGCTTATCCTGAATTCAGCGAAGTCTACAAAGAAGTCATCGGGGAAATGGTATTGAACAAAAAAGATCCTATACCACTTATGCAGGATGCAGCCAAGAAGATCAACGATATTCTGGCTGACTATGAGTGATGCCTATGGAGACCAATAAAGCAATGACCAAGGCGGCGTCCGATCGGGCGACCGCTTCGGTCTCTAAACGGATGTCTCATACGTTGATCGAGAAGTGGAAGGACTTCTCGTTCGCAGTTCCGGCCTTGCTGTTTATGGGCGTGTTCCTGTATTATCCGCTGGGTTATTCCATCTACATCAGCTTCACGAATTGGAACATGACCCGTCCCGTGAAGAAATTCGTGGGCGTCGATAACTATACGCGCTTGCTGTCGAACTCGGATTTCTATCACTCCTTGAAGGTCACGTTCTTGTATACCGTCATGGACGTTGTATTCACGCTGGTCATCGGGCTGCTGCTGGCCTTGCTGCTCAACGTGTCATCGTCAAGGTTGTTCGGTTTCTTGCGCGGCGTTGTTTTTATGCCCTATTACATCTCGATGGTAGTCGCGGCCATGGTATTTACATGGATTTACAATGGACAATACGGGTTACTGAATTCCATTGTTTCCTGGTTCGGCATGGAGCCGGTCGAATGGCTGACCAACCCTTCGACGGCATTGCCGGCGCTGGTTGCCGTTTCGGTCTGGAAGGGCGTCGGGTTTGCGATGATCCTCTTTATTGCAGGCATGCGCGGAATTCCGGCCGAGTATTACGAGGCGGCCTCCATTGATGGGGCCAGCAAGTTCCGGCAGTTCCGCAACATTACGCTGCCGCTCTTGTCGCCGATGACCCTGTTTCTGGTCATCACCAGCTTTATCTCCTCCATGCAGGTATTCCAGTCGATCGACGTCATGACGGGCGGCGGTCCGCTCAAGGCAACGAATGCGATCGTGTACTGGATCTATACGATGGCCTTTGATGAATTCAAAACGGGAAGAGCCTCGGCGCTTGTCATGATTCTGTTCGTCATCATATTGCTGTTAACATTGGTACAATGGGTGGTCAGCAGGAAGAAGGTGCACTATGAAGGATAATTATATGGCTGGATCCGCCAAGAACCGAAAGACCATAATGACGCTCCGCGTAATCGGGGCCGTGATCGTGACCCTCGTCATGTTCTTTCCGGTGTACTGGCTGCTGATCAGCGCGCTCAAGACGCAGTCTGAGATGCGGATGGCCGTTCCTACATTCTGGCCTGAAACCTTTGCCTGGCAGAACTTTGCCGAAGCCTTCCGGGTTATCCCTTACGCGCGGTTCTTCGGCAATACCTTGCTCATGGCGGTCGGAACCATTATTCTGCAGTTGAACGTGGCGCTCATGGCCGCTTATGCATTCGCGAAGGGGAAGTTCTGGGGACGGGACGCGCTGTTTCTGTTGGTGCTTGCCGCGTTGATCGTGCCGGAACAGGTAATTTTCGTTCCCGTGTACGTCATGATGTCCAAGCTCGATTGGCTGAATACCTTCTGGGCGCTCATCGTGCCTCACGGGGCGTCCGCCTATGCGATATTCCTGCTCCGGCAGGCGTTCAAATCGATTAACAACGACGTGCTTGAAGCGGCGCGCGTGGATGGAGCCGGCCGATTCTCCATTCTGTACAAGCTATTGTTCCCGATGGCGATGCCGACGATCGTCACCATGGGCGTGTTGATCTTCATCTCGTCCTGGAACTCGTATTTCTGGCCGCTGATCATGACCAACAACAACGACATGCGCGTGCTTACGGTCGGTATTGCGATGCTGCGGGATTCCATCGCCGGGAATGAAGCGATGTTCTTCAACGTCATTATGGCGTCCAGCGTCATGGCGATCATCCCGATCGTGCTGGTCTTTACGGTGATGCAGAAGCATATCGTGGCCGCGATGGCGAACTCGACGTTTAAATAACCGCATACACCATATGATGCGGAATTCAGGACGGTGTGGAGACGGTGGGCAAGGATACACCGCCATACCGTCTCTTTGTTCGAGCGAAGGACATCAAGCTAATTCCTGCTGTGCGCAGCAGGGATCGGGAAGCCCGCGGCGAACAAACCTATAGAGCTGCAAACGGCATTTCGATTGCGTTAGTCCGTCCTCTTGCGGTGGCAGTGTGATCGAGGCCGTCAATCGACTTATATATGGAGGGAATGGCACATGGAAGTACGTGGATTGGCCCATCGAGGGTATCCGCTCAAATATCCGGAGAACACGATGCTGGGCTTTCGGAAAGCGCTGGAGCTTGGCTTCTCGCACCTGGAGCTGGATGTCCAGCTGACGAAGGACGGCGTACCTGTCGTGATACATGATCCCACGGTTAACCGGACGACCGACGGAACCGGAGCGATCAATGCCTTCACGCTGGAGGAAATACGCAAGCTGGATGCAGGCCGGGGGGAAGTCATCCCCACGCTGGAGGAAGCGCTGCTTTTTGCCAAGGATCGGATGATCGTTGACATCGAGCTGAAGCAGATGGGGGACGCTTACCCCGGTTTGGAACAGAAGGTTATTGACGTGATCAAGGATACGGGCATGGAGAAGCAGGTATTCCTGACCTCCTTCGATCATTATTCGATTGAACGGGCCCGTTCCCTTGATCCTGACATCGAGCTGGGGCTTGTGATTTACGGGGCGACGCCATCGGTCTTTCCTTATCTGGAACAGATCGGCGCTCGCTATGTGTCCGTCAAATATGTATACGTGACCCCTTCGTTTATGGAGGAAGCGCGCAAGCGGGGGATTCAGCTCATCGTCTGGACGCCGGATGACGAGGCGGTATTGGCATCCCTTGCCCAGTATCCTGAACTCTTGATCGTAACGAACAACTTGGAAGGCTGGGCCAAAGTGTACAAAGAAAAGATTGCACTGAATGCTTAGCGTTTTCAGGGACTGACTTGCGCGCAGCGGAGTGACCTATTAGGACGCTTGCATTTAGGAAATGCCAAGGGTCTTTCGGGGCAAGGCGAACCTAAAGTCGAAATGTGCATAGAAAAGGATCTGCCCTAGTCTCGATTGGGGCGGATCCTTTTATTATGAATGGCCGAATCCTGCTTGCTTCGGCTGCTTATGGCAGCGGAAAACGCCGCGGGCTTCATCTGGGCGGATGAATTTGAAAATTTAATGAAAATTTTCAGTTGACCTGCGGACAATTGTCCGTTAGAATAAAAAAACGCGTTACCGGACAATTGTCCGTATAGACAAAAGAGACAGGGAGGATAAGGTCTTGGATATGGGAGTGGGGCCAAGTTCGGCCAAGATTGATTTAAGTAAAATAAAAAAGAGGGCCGATCGTTGCCGCACTGATTATCGGAGCGTTCGTGTCCATCTTGAATGAGACATTGCTGAACATCGCTTTCCCAAGCTTGATGGAGCAGTTTGGCATTGGGGAGTCGACGGTGCAGTGGCTTTCCACATCTTACATGCTGGTTGTCGGTATTCTGGTGCCGGTCACGGCGCTGCTGCAGCTTTGGTTCACGACAAGACAGATGTTTATTGGCGCTATGTCGCTATTCCTGATAGGTACGATTATATGCGGCTTCTCGCCGGTATTCGGGGTGCTGCTGGTAGGCCGTATTCTGCAAGCCGTCGGAACGGGGCTTATGCTGCCGGTTCTGATGAACACCATACTTAGCATTTATCCGCCTCAGAATCGCGGAGCCGCAATGGGAATGATCGGTCTGGTCATCATGACGGCACCGGCGATCGGGCCGACGCTTTCCGGTTTGATCGTGGATGCGCTGAACTGGCGCTGGTTGTTCTACCTGGTCATTCCGCTTGCTGCGTTCTCCATCGTGTTTGCCGCGGTGTTCCTGAAGAACGTATCGGAACTGACCAAGCCGAAAGTCGATTATATTTCGATTATTCTGTCTACCATCGGTTTCGGGGGAATCGTATATGGATTCAGCAGTGCCGGCGAAGGTACCTGGTCTGATCCGAAGGTCATATGGTGCATTACGGCCGGGGCTATCAGCTTGCTGCTCTTCGTATGGCGCCAGCTGAAGATGGAGGAACCGATGCTGGATCTGCGTACCTTCAAATTTCCGATGTTCTCCCTCGTGACCGTGCTGATGCTGGTACTTATGATGAGCATGTTCTCCACCATGATCATGCTGCCGCTGTTCCTGCAGAACGCTCTGGGCTTGACTGCGCTATCGGCGGGTCTGGTCATGATGCCGGGCGGGATCATCAACGGATTGATGGCGCCGATTACAGGGAAACTGTTCGATAAATTCGGACCGCGCGTTCTGATTATTCCCGGCTTGGCGCTGCTGAGCATCGCCATCTTCCTGTTTTCGCGCATCGACGCTGCATGGACGGGTGGTTATGTCATCTTCCTTCATGTTATGATGATGATAGGGATTTCAATGGTTATGATGCCGGCCCAAACCACGGCTTTGAACCAGCTGCCGCGCTTGCTGTATCCGCACGGAACGGCGATCATGAATACGCTGCAGCAGGTGGCGGGAGCTGTCGGTATGGCGCTCTTTATCAGCATCATGACTGCAGGTGCTAAAAATTACGTTGAAACAACCGGGGATCTCAATCCGGTGCAAAGCATGGTTGCCGGTCTTCATAATGCTTTCGCAATCGGACTTGTTCTTGCAATCATCGCTTTCGTGCTGGGCTTATTTGTTAAACGTACGTCTTCACCCGTTGAAGAAAAACAGTCTGCCGCATAAGGTTCCCGTTTGTTTAATTAGAAAGGGATGCGTGCATTGCCGAAAGAGAATGACGAGTTGGGTCAAAAGATTTTGGATACGGCTCAGGCCTTATTTAACAAATACGGAGTCGAGGACGTCTCCATGCATCAGGTGGCCAAAACGGCGGGGATCGGTCAAGGCACCCTATACCGCCGGTATCCCAGCAAGAGCAAGATTTGCTTCACGCTGATGGAAGCCAAGATCGACCGGTTTATGGAAGGGCTGGACGTTTATCTTCGCAATAGCGAAGGCGAAACGGTAGCACACCAGCTTCGGACGGTAATGACGAAGGTGATTCTGCATTTCAACGAGGATCTGGAGTGGCTCAGGGTGATGCTGACCTCTGACCGTCTGGAGGAATCCAAGAACATTATGTGCGAGAACCCGCCCTTCACGTATTTGCGCTCACAGATCAAGCGTCTGCTGGAGCTTGCGGCGGAGCGGGGAGAACTGATGCCCCTGGATCCTCTGTTCACCTCCGTGATGCTTGCATCCCTGCCGCGGGCCGATATTATTCTGTACATGCGCGATATGGGATACAGCGCGGAACAGATTGCGGAGGAGTATTGCCGAAGCTTTGTGGACCCGCTATTTATACAACGCTAAATGATATATTCATGCACAGTGCAAAAGCCGTTTCGGGAGCTTGGAAAAGCCGCCCGGAACGGCTTTTTGGTTTATGTTCGGCCCTTGTACTTTGGATTTCAATGCAACATTTGGCAGATACGCCCGTCAGTATAGTTGTACATGATAATCTAAGGCACCTAGAAAGGATGATGAACATGAACAAAAAATGGAGGAAGCAAGCAGCCATGCTGATGGTTGCCGCCATGGCGGTTTCCGGTGGCGCAGCGGCTTATGCGGCACCCCAAACCGGGGACATTCAGGAACAGAAGCCGGTGGTGATCTCGGCGGTCATTGATTATGGTGTTCTTGTTAACGGCAAGGAAGTGGCTGGAGCCGGATTCATGAATGCCGGCGCGAAGCAGGTCATGATCCCGCTGCGCAGCGTATCCGAGGCGCTCGGATTCGAACTGGAGTGGAATCAACAGGACCGCTCTGCGGAGCTAACCCAACCGGGATCGCCGATTTGGACCCTCGTGCAAACGGGCAAAGACCAGTATGCGGTTAACAAAATGTATAAGTCCCTCGGCGCTGCTCCGGTGAACGTAAAGGGCACGCTGTATGTTCCTGCGAGCTTCTTCAGCGAAGTGCTCCAGGTTAACGTCGCGGTTGATGGAACGAAGGTAAACATCACGTCCGAGGAAGAGGTTAAGAAGGAAACCGTGGTTGGAACCATCACGGAAGTTATCCATAACGAAGAACGCAAAGCCGTTCATATTAACGGCACGGGCACCGAAGGAATCGTGCTGAACGTGGATGAGAACACGGTCATCCGCGATGCGGAAGGCAAGAAGATCGAGCTTAAGGATCTTGCAAAAGGCATGAAGATCGAAGCGGTGCACAGCCTGGCGATGACGATGAGCCTGCCTCCTCAAACGTATGCTTACGAAATCAGCGTGAAGTCCGACAAGGAAGAAACGGAGCAGCTGGCTACGGCCGGCGCCATCACCGACATCAATGCGGATGGCGGCAACCTGCGCGTAACGATCAAGGGCAAAGGGTTGACGGAACAATCCCCCAATGAAGTCGTCCTAAATCTGACGCCCGAGACGGTTGTCGTGAATAAAGACGGCAAAGCCTTGAAAACGAGCGACTTGACTGACGATGCGGAAATTATCGGCTACTACGGCCCGGTATTGACCAAGAGTCTGCCGCCAATCGGCAATGCCATCAAAATCGTTCTTCAATAAGTCATAAAAGGGAAGAAAGCCTGGCGGCAGCGCCAGGCTTCTTTCGGGATCCTTAATGATACAAGGGAGGGAGCGGAATTTCCTTATCGTAAATGGTGATATTTAAACGCTTCTGTTCATCGAGTGAAGCGAAGAATACTTGATCAAGGGGGATTCCCCGCTCACCCAGCTGAGTTTCCAGCCATTCTCCGGTAAGGTTTAACTTTCGGAGGGTAATCGTTTGAATGCGTCCTTCTTTGACGACGGCGTAGGACAGGCCGGCATTCTGCCGCTTTAACTTCAGGTCCTCCAGCGTGACCGCGGTCTTCTCCATCTTTTTCAGGATGGATAAAGCACCGCTCGGCTCCAGCACCGCCATATCGACTTCCGCCATATCGAAGATCTGTTCCTTGCGCAGCATTTGCAAAATGTTATCGATGGAGTAACGTGCTTTTTTCATATTCGGATAAATGAACTGCCCGTCTTTAACGACAATCAGCGGTTCGAATGTAATCCACTTGCCGATGCGCCGGCTCTTCACAAGCAGGATCGAGGCAAGCTTCTGCAACAAGCCGATGGCGATGATCGCAAAGGCGGTATGGATATGTTCGATTTTGGGATCCGCGATATCTGCTCCGACCACGGAGCCTAGGGACAGGATAATGATGTAGTCGAAAACGGGAAGCTCGGCGATGGAACGGCGGCCCATGAATAGGGTAACGCCCAAGAGCAGCGGGTAAATGGTATAAATTCTCCCAAGCACTAGCAGAAGATCCTTAAGGAGATCCATGGCACAGACCCTTTCCGAAGATTTTGTGGTCCTTAACTAGAAGGGTGGGCAGTTGTCATGAAAAATATGTATATACGTCCATTCCAAGTCTGGATCATGGCTTTTTCTCGAATCTATAGACGAGATTACCTAAGCCTTCGTTTGCGCAGGTATATTCCCTTCGCATGCCGAATACTGTACAACAAAATCGTCCATGACGGATGGAGGGAAACGGATGAAGCGCAGTTGGGTGAATTCGCCGTATTCATTTTCGCTGGGCATGTTTGCCATGATGGTTCCGAGTCAGGCGTTCAGCTCCTTTTACATCTTTTTCTACGTCGATACCTTGGGTCTTGGCATAGGGCTGGCATCTCTGGCACGAACCGTATTTCTGATCTGGGATGCGGTAAACAATCCGCTCATGGGGTATTGGTCCGATCGCACCAGAACCAGGCTGGGAAGGCGCAGGCCGTGGGTATTCGGGGCGATTCCGCTCTTCATGCTGACCTTCGTGCTCGTGTTCTCGCCGCCGGAAGGATTGTCTGAGAACGGACTGTTTATGTGGTTTTTGGTTGCCCTTATCCTGTATGAAGCCGTGGCAACCGTATTATGGGTCAATTATGGGGCGCTGTTCCCCGAACTGTTCCGCGGAGACCGCATCCGGGCGAAGGCCTCGGCCATCCAGCAGGGCTATCAAGTGGTGGCATTGTTGATCGGTACTGCGCTGACTCCGATCATCTATGACGCCATGGGATTTTCGAACATGGCGATTCTGTACGCGCTGCTGTTCGGCGTGTTCATGTTCCTGTGCATGATGAGCGTCCGCGAGGAAGAGGCGTACAGCGCAAGCGAGCCGCTCAAGCTTGTCCACGCGTTTCGTGAAACGCTGCGAAACAAGAAGTTCTGGGTGTTCAACATCTCCAATTCCTTTGCCCAGACGGTGAATGGACTGATAAGCTCCACGATCCCTTTTTACGCAAAATACGTGCTCCGCATCCCGGACAATCAAGTGTCGATTCTGCTGGCGGCCGTGTTTGTATCCGTCATCCCCTTGGTGTTCGTGTGGTACTGGATGATCCGCCGGATGGACGGCGTGAAGGCATGGCGTTTGTCGCTAGGGATATATGGGTTATCCGTCATCCCTCTGTGGTTTGGCTATGATCTGATGAGCGGCATTCTGGCAGGGATCGGGGTAGGGTTCGGTCTGGCGGGATTTCTGGTTACGCCGGCCATGGTTAGCGGAAACATCATCGATGAGGATGCGGAGCGGACAGGGCTTCGCAGAGAAGGGATTTATACGGCGGTCAGCGGGTTTATTACCCGTTCCAGCGGATTGATCTCCGCCCTGGCGTTTTTTGTCGTAGGCATGATATTCGGATATGAGAGCGGTGACAACCCGGGGAGCGATCCGGAATCGACCTTTCGGTACTTAATCAGTGTCGTTCCCTTATGCCTGTTGGCCATTTCCTTCGTGCTGTCGTATGCAACCAAAATCGAATTCTCAAAATCCATAGGAGGCGGGCATGACCATGGAGCGAAGACTGATCATCAACTGTGACGATTTCGGACAGAGCAAGGCCATGAATGAGGCGATCCGGCACCTGCTGGAGGAGAATAAAGTTTCATCGGCGACCATCATGACCGTGGCCCCCGGCTTTGAGGAGGCAGCCTCCTGGGCCGCACGCCGTCGCCAACCCAATGTGGGGCTGCATCTGACCTTGACGAGCGAATTCGAAGCTTTGCGGTGGAAGAGCTTGACCGGTCATTCTTCGTTGCATGACGCTAGCGGTCATCAATACCGGACGGTTCAGGAGTTTGAACGGGGAGCGGAGACGGGCGCCGTGCTAAAAGAGTTGGAGGCGCAATACCGACTGGCGAAGAAGGCCGGCATCCGCATCAGCCATGCGGATAACCACATGGGCAGCCTTTACGGGATGGAAACGGGGCGGAGCCTTATTCCGCAGATGTTGTGGAAGACTTCCCGCTGGCGCCTCCCCGCGCGCTTGTTTCGCTATATTCATCCGGAGGATCCGCTGCTCAGCACGCTGCCGAATATCGAGCGGCCGGTGGCGCTTGCCTCCAGCCTGGCCGATACGTTCGGCGTGCCGATCCCGGATTATCTGCTCTCGCATCCGTTTCCCGTCGTCGAGGGAGAGACCTACGAGAGCTTCAAACAGTCGCTGATCGATAAGCTGTACAGACTCCCCGAAGGGGTCAGCGAAACGTACGTTCACCCGGGGGCGGAGGATGAATGGATGCTGGCGAATATTCCGAATTGGGAGAAGCGGGTATGGGAGTACCGCCTGCTGTTTGATGATGATTTTGCTTACGGTTTGCGGGATGCCAAGGTGATCCTGACGGATTACCGCTACGTGGAGGAGCATTTGAAGCGTCCCCGCGTGCGCTCGGCGGTGAAGCTGATGAAGGCAATGGCCAAAAAAACGTAAGCCTATGCTAAAAACAAGCCCTGCCGCGGCACCGGCAGGGCTTGTTTTCGGTTAAGTACGCTGGGCTCGCACTGTCATGTACGGTCTCGCATCGACGTTACTTCGCTTCAGCTTCCAGCTTGGCAATCTGTGCCTTGTATTGGTCCAGCAGTTTCGCCAGCGCTTTTTTAATGGCGTCGGCGTCCTTGGAATCCATCGCTTTGAAGAGGTCAATTCTGGCATGGATAAACGCCAGATCCTCATCGTCGATCTTCACTTCCAAACTTTCTGCATCGCTGAGCTTCACTGCCTTCACGCTGGCTGTCTCGAAACGGATCACGTCGTGTTTCCCGTTGCCGGCATCAGTTTTCACGGCTTCCGCTGCTTTGATGGCGGTACTTTCGAGAGGGACAAGCTCCTTGATCTTGGTAATCTGTATATCCTTGATATCGCCACTGTCCACGAATCCCTTGACAGCTTCAGCCGGAACAGCCTTCACGGCAATGGATATTCCGAATTCGCCTTCTGCCGCGACCGGCTTTACCTTGCCGTTATCTGCAGTGACAGCCGCGGCCTCCGAGAAAAAGAAGGTTCCCTCGGTTCCGGCAAGCTTCCCGTATTTCGCCAGCGTATCCTTCCAGTCCTGAACCGTTTCCGGCGCGTGTTTTTCAGCCAATTCCAACGGATTCGGCATAACGGAAATGGTTGCCGTGGTGGCAACGGGCGCGCTTTTACCTGTTTGGTTCGGTGCATCGGCTGGGGTTTCGGCACCCGAGGCATGGACGGGAAGAGCTGCTGTTCCAAGAAGGGCAGCGGATAGGGCGAGCTTGCCAAATAGTTTGTGCTTCATCGTATTAACACTCCTTATCGGGGTTGGTTTGTCTTACAGTACCCAGTGTACGAATCAGCATTGGCAGAACATTGGTGTATTTGTGGAAAAACAATGGCATTCCCCATTCGCTTTGTGCCGATTGGTATACTAAAGAGGAGATGAAGCTCGGAGGTAATGATATGAACCAAACCTATCTCATCGCCGTTGTGGATGACGATTTGCATATACGAAATTTGGTGGAGGCTTATTTGCGCAAGGAGGGTTACCGGACGGTGGGCCTTGGCACGGCGGAGGAAGGCTGGGACATGTGGAGAACGAATCCGCCGGATATGTGGGTGCTCGATATTATGCTGCCCGGCATGGACGGTTTCGAATTGTGTCGGCGGATCCGCGCGGAAGCCGAGGTCCCGATCATCATGATCTCGGCCAAGGACAGCGAGGTGGATAAAATATTGGGGCTTGAGCTGGGAAGCGACGACTATATGGTCAAGCCGTTCAGCCCTCGCGAGCTGGTCGCCCGAATCAAACGGCAGCTGAGCCGTTGGTACAAATTCAACCGAGCGGAGAATGTCCCGCGGCTTGCGGCCGCTTCCCCGGAGCTTAGCAATGGGCGGCTTCAGTTACTGCTGGAGGAGAGGCGCGTGTTCTGGAACGGGGAAGAAGTGGATATGACCAACAAAGAATTCGAGATGCTGAGAGTGTTTGCCGAGCATCCGAACCGTGCGTTTACCAGGGACGAACTGCTGACCTCCGTATGGGGGGACGATTATTTTGGGAGCGACCGGGCGGTTGACCATCTCATTAAACGGCTGCGCAAGAAAGTGGAGCAGCTGCCGATCGAGGCCATATGGGGACATGGATACCGAATGAGAACGGATGGGGAGGAATCATCGATATGAAGCTGGTCCATCAGATCAATCTTGCGTTCGCTTTGTCGCTTATACTCGTGCTGTCCGTGACGGCCGTCGTCATTCATTATGTGCTGCTGGACCACTTTATCGGCACGCAAAGAAAGGACATGCAGTCCATTGGGGCGGCGCTAACGGCAAAGCTGGAAACAGCGGCTGCACAGAGCATCCCTATCGAGAGCGAGCCTTTGACCGTTAGCGGGTTTGCCTCTGCGCAGGTTGCCGAGGTAGGCGTTATTATTCAGGACAGCCAAGGGAATATAGTCCGCTCGACTCCTGTAACCCCTACCGCCCAGTACATGGGCATAGCAGCAGCCAGACCCGATAGCATAGCTTCGTTTAAATCCTCATCGGTGGACGGGCAATTCCTAACCGAGGTTACGGCAGTTCCCCAAGGGACGATGACGCTGATTACGCCAGTGAGCAAAATCAAGGCGATTGAGCAAGCGCTGCTGGGGCGCTTGATGCTCGTATTCGGCGCAGGGGCCGTGGTCATGGTGATCTTAAGCCTATTCATCACCAAGCGGCTGATTAAGCCGCTGATGCATCTGCGGGAAGAATTGAAGAAGGTGAAGGAGCGCCAATTCTCCGAAGTCCGGCGCGTGTCGGCAAGCGGGGAGCTCGGCGCCGTGGCAGAGTCCGTCTACGAAATGGCCGGTGAGCTGGAGCGGTACAATCATGTGCAGAAACAATTTTTCCAGAACGCTTCGCACGAGCTGAAGTCGCCGCTCATGTCCATATCCGGATATGCGGAGGGAATTCGGGACGGCATATTCGAAGGGGAGGATATTCGCAAAGGGCTCGATATCATTATGAGCGAGAGCGGCCGGATGAGAAATATCGTGACCGAGATGACGCTGCTGGCCAAGCTGGACAGCGAAGATGATATTTTCAAGGCCTCAGAAGTCAATATGAAAGAGCTTGTAGAGGAAACGATCGAGAGGATCAATCCGGTTCTGGTGAAAAAAGGGCTGTTCGTGCATCTTTCGTACGGGGATAACGAATCGTTAACGGTGTATGCCGACCGGGATAAGCTGCTGCAGGCGCTGCTGAACATCGTTTCGAACGGGGCGAGGCATGCAAGCAAGCATATTTACATTCAAGCCGGTCTCCAAAAAGGTCGGGTGGTGCTCACCGTATCCGATGACGGCGAAGGGATCTCCGAGGAGCTGCTGCCTTATCTGTTCCATCGGTTTGTGAAGGGCAAGAACGGGGAGACGGGACTCGGTTTGGCGATTGCCCGGGCCATCGTGGAGCGCTGCGGAGGCCTGATCACGGCGGGGAATCGCCAAGAGGGAGGGGCCGTGATTTCGTTAGGCTTCCCGGTGCACGGGAAGGCTTCCGTGGCTTAGGGACTGTAACCATCCATCTTAACGCAAGTCAATGGAAATCAAGCCGTTTGGGGTAAGAGGGGCTTTTTCTGGGTATTTATACTTAGAGAAAGCCTCATTTTTTGCGCAATCACACATATTATTCAATATTCCCTAACAAAACGCGTAAGCTATAGAGGATTTCAAGTTAGTAGGCAGAATTCTGTATATATCCGGGCAAGCTGGATGATAACAGGTGACAAGCAAGATACAAAATAATCAAAAGGCGATGGTGATGTTGTCCATGGATATGCAGTATCGAGTGGAGAAAGATTTTCTGGGGGAAAAACAGCTTCCTATAGATGCCTATTACGGCATCAATACGGTCCGGGCGGTAGAGAATTTTCCGATTAGCGGGGTGCCCATTCATGCCGAGCTCATCTCGGCTCTCGGAGAAGTAAAGAAAGCGGCCGCGCTGGCTAATATGGAACTTGGCCTGCTACCGAAAAAGATAGGCAGCGCCATTATAGAGGCGGCAGACGAGATCATCGCAGGCAATCTCCGTTCCGAATTCATTGTCGATTCCATTCAGGGCGGGGCGGGCACTTCGATCAATATGAACATGAATGAGGTATTGGCGAACCGGGCGCTGGAGATTTTGGGAAAACAGAAGGCCGAATATTTCTACTGCAATCCTAATAATCATGTCAATATGTCGCAATCCACGAACGATGCCATTCCGACGGCGATCCGCATTGCGTCGTACCGTCTGACCCAGGATCTCCTTGGCGTGTTCCGGACCTTGGTCGCCGGCATTCAGGACAAGGCCAAGGAATTCGACGATGTCATCAAGATGGGACGCACGCATCTGCAGGATGCGGTACCGATCCGGCTTGGACAAGAGTTCGGGGCTTATGCCAACGTGCTGACAAGGGACATCCACCGCATCGAGCGGGCAGCGCAAGGGTTATTGGTTGTCAATATGGGCGCGACGGCCGTAGGCACGGGATTAAATGCAACGCCGGACTATATGCAGAGCGTCGTCCAGCATTTGATTGAGCAGACAGGTTTCTCCCTGAAGCAAGCCGAGGATTTGGTGGATGCCACCCAGAACACGGATGCTTACATGGAATTGTCGGCTGCGCTCAAAGTGTGTGCGGTGAACTTCTCGAAAATGTGCAACGACATCCGCCTGATGGCTTCCGGACCGAGAGCCGGCTTGAACGAGCTGAACGTGCCTCCGAGACAGCCGGGCTCGTCGATCATGCCGGGCAAGGTCAATCCGGTGATGGCGGAGGTCATGAACCAGGTGTCGTTCCAGGTCATCGGCAATGACCATACGATCAGTTTGGCTTGCGAAGCCGGGCAATTCGAGCTTAACGTCATGGTTCCGGTGGCCGCCAACAATCTGATGCACTCCCTGAAAATCCTGAAGAACGGCATGGACGTGTTCTACAAGAATCTGATGGTTGATCTTACAGCCAATAAGGAACGCTGCAAATACTTCGTGGATAACAGCTATGGCATCATTACGGCATTGAACCCGCATTTGGGCTATGACGTAGCCTCCAGGCTGGTAAAGGAAGCGCAGAAGACAGGTCAAAGCATCAAGGAGATCATACTGGAACAGGGGCTTTTGACAGAGGAGCAGATTCTGGTCATTCTGGATCCTTACCACATGACATCGCCGGGCATTGCGGGGGAAGAGTTCCTGTTGAATCAATAAGGATGTCTTTAACGATAACGAGTGATAGAGCTGACCCCGATTCCATTCGGGGTCAGCTCTATTTTTTGCATTTATGGATTGTCGAGTGCCGCTATGAGGGAGGCGATGACGTCCTTCTCGGCATCACGTAGCACCTTGTTCGTTTGCCACTGATGGATTTCTTGTTTCACTTGGGCAACATCCTGGTAACCGAGATGGTACGCTATGCTTGAGATGACGCTTTGCTTACTTGCTTCGTCACCCAAATCAGCAAGTGCCTGCACCACGCCCTCCCTGTCTTTCGTAAACAATTCACCGACGATGGCGGCATATTGCTCGGTAGAGGCACCGTCGAGATTCGTTGTTGCGAGGAACAGGCTCGTATAATGCTTGGGCTGGATGAGGGAGCGGTGGGTATACAGCAGCTCCAGAGTTTCCAGCGTTTTGCCGCTGCTCAGGCGGTTATATTCCGTCCAGTCCATGCCCTCCAAGTGAGCCAGCATGTTCGTGGCTTTATCCTCGGCACTCATGTCCTCCCCTTCGAACAATGATAATATGCGCTCCGCCGGACTCTCATGGTCCGTCACTGCACTTGTCGCAGGTTCGGAGGGCAACGAAGCCGGCGCGTTGGATGGGGTGCTCGAACAGGCTGTTACAAGAATCAGAAGAGCAAGAGCGAAGCCGTAATAAGCTGCATGACGTTTGAACATGGATTCTCATCTCCTTTATAGTCTAAACGGATATTTCCTGTAAATAGTTACATAAAAAGGAGGGAGATATAGAGCTCTTTCCCATGATAAGATGAAGGCTGCATATTCGCATGCTCATTAAGTTTACGGTTGGGCTCCATTTGCCGATAAAAGTGTTAGAATAAACATATGTGACATGAAAGTGGCAGTATGATAAAAGGGGTATGTGATTTTGAACAATCGATTTGGTGTGATAACCGATCAGGAGATCATTCAACAAGCAAAGCAGCAGTGTATAGACAAGGGGATGAACCCGGAGCTTCTTCCAACACATACTTATCGATTGAATGCTGAAGCACTGGCTGCAAGGCGTGCCAAATATAACGAATATATCGAAGTGATCCAAGTCTTCGTGAATAAATTCCTTTCCTCCGGATCCGGGAACCCTGTCGTGATTACGATGACGGATAACGAGGGCTTCATTCTTGATATGGAGGGGGACCCGACCATCATAGAAACGGCCCGTTATTTGGGCATCATGGAGGGCAGCGGGTATTCCCAAGAAGACGGCCCCAGCTCGATAGATCTGTGCCTTCGGTATAAACGGCCGTTTAAGTTGATAGGAGAAGATCATTTTCATCACATTCTTCACCGCATGGCCTGTTATTCGGCTCCCTTTCACGGCGAAGACGGGAAGGCGATCATAGGGACGATCTCCCTAATGACGAACAAGGAGTTTGTTCACCCGCATTTATATGCCTTGCTCTGCACGATGGCCGATTCCCTGGAACGGGAGATGGTGACCCGCAAACAGAACACGCAGCTGCAAACCTTGAATCAGGTGCTGCTGGGAACGAAGCATTACGGCGTGATCATCACCGATGCGGAGGGCCAGATCCTGCAGATGAACGAAACCAGCTTAAGCCTGCTGTGCCCGGATGCCGGTGACCGTGACCGGACGAAATACGTGGGCCGCCCGGTGTTCGGCATCAAGCCGATTGGCGAGTATTATGAGCGGGTGATACACGGACAGGAGATTTGCATCGGAGAAGAGCTGTCCCTTGAGTTATCCGGAAGCATGCACCACTATATCCTGGATGTTCAGCCGGTGTATGACCGGGAAGGGCAGCTTATGCGGGTCGTGGGCTCCCTGCGTGACATTACGGAGATGAAGCGTACGGAGGAAGTGCTGCGGAATACGGAGAAGCTGGTGTTTGCCGGCCAGGTTGCCGTCAGCATCGCCCATGAAGTCCGCAATCCCCTCACGACGGTAAAAGGAATGCTTCAGCTGGCCAATAAGGATGCCGCTCTCCGGCACTATGACCTGATCATGTCCGAGCTGGAGCGGGCCAATCTGATGGTAGGGGAATTCATGATCCTGGGCAAAGCCCCAGGCGGCTGTGTTTAAGCTTGAGAATTGCGGCGAGATTCTGGAGGAAGTGCTTCATTTGTTTGCCATTCAGGCAAGCCTTGGCGGCATAAAGATGACTCAATGTTTCGGCCGGAATGCAACGATTCTGTGCGACCGGAACCAGATCAAGCAAGTTTTTCTCAATATCCTGAAAAATGCGATGGAGGCCCTGCCGTATGGCGGAAACATTCACATTCAGATGGATGTGGAGGATGAATATCAGCGCGTGACCTTTACGGATAACGGCTCCGGCATGACGGAGGACGTGCTTCGGCGGATTGGGGAACCCTTCCATACCACCAAGCCGGACGGCAATGGGCTGGGCATTATGATCGTTCACCGCATCATGGAAAGCCACAATGGCCGGATCGTCATCCGGAGCGAGGAAGAGCGGGGAACATCGGTTGAGATCCGTCTGCCGGTCTCGGGTCAGAGCCTTTCTAATTAATCTGATTAACCATTAAGGTTATGCAGCATGATGCGGATCAACAGAAACAGCGCTGGCTTAGGCCGATCCTTGAACCTCAAGGGACAGGCGGCAGCGCTGTTTTTTGGTAATTATGAAGAATCTTAATCATTATTCCCAGTAACGGGACATGATGTCCGTAGCCCATTGGGGCTGCTTGGTCTTTGTCTTCGGCAAAAATTCTTTCATGACAGGCTTGATATCAACGACGGGAGTCCCGTCTACGGCATCCAGCCCTTTAACGAAAACGGACCTGCCCTCTCTGCTTACCAGCTCCACTATGGTGGCTCCTAGCTTGTTGGGACGGTTCTTGCCGCGCTGGGCGAAGATACCGACCTTGGGAAAGCTCGGATTATTTCGCGGATGTCTCGCCGTGTATTGGATGCTGTCGTCCTGGACGAGATGGAAGACATAGATGATTTCAAGGTGGCTGAACGTCTCAATCCCATCCAGGGAGCTTTCATTCCATTCTTCGCCCAGCTTGATCTTCGAGATGACATCCCCCCAGTAATCATCCTGAATCGCCTTTCTTTCGTTATGGATCGTTCCGATCGCCTGTATCGTAAACATGCTGTTACCTCCCTTAGATTTATCGTTCCCTAACATAAACTTCCGGCGTCTTACCGATCACCGCTTTGAAATCCCGTATAAAATGCGATTGGTCATAATACCCCATGTCCATGGCTAATTTCAGCATATCCTGTTGATCGGGGCCTTCGAGCATCTCGGCGGCATTCTGCAGCCGGTACAGGCGGATGACCCATTTGGGGCTCACCCCGACGTATGACTTGAATAGACGTTGAAGCGATCTCGGGCTCATCCGGAACCCATCGCTAAGCTGTTCCACCCGGAGGATGTCGCGGTTTCGATGAATCTCATCCACGATCGCGTTGATTCGTTCAATCGATTCATCTTTGTCGGGCAGTATGCGGCGAAAGAGCTCCTCCATGCGGTGGACCTTGTGATCCGGCTGCTCTGCAGTCAATAGCTGGTCTTCCAGCACTTGAGGCTCAACATGGAGAATCTCCATGGTGTCTATGGAGGAATCCGTTAGACGGTCCATGGCTATGTTCGCGAACGGATGGAATCCGCCGGGCCTGAATTTGACGCCGAATACTTGCCCCCTGCCCGCCAGATGGTGGGAATGTCTCGTGCTCGATACGCCGTAAAAAGCGGTTCGACGGGATTGAACGACCAGATTGGCACAAGGGTTGGGAACGACATCCTGCTGATGGGGCTCCTGGCCGGTTAAATCCCAATGAATGATCCAGTAATGCTTGATGAAATGGGAAAGGTCCTCCGACGGAGGGACGCGCAAGAGCTGGAATTTCTCTCCGGCTTTTCCCATGTTCAAGATGCCGAGGCTGGGCTGATCAGAACGCCGTATCATGACATAACCACCTCCGATAATTCCGCAGCAGGCTTGATTTGGCACGGCACGGTCCTCGTACGGGACTTGATTGCTGCACGCCATGTTCGCGGGAAGCAACCCGTCGCATTTTTACAATACTTGGATTGCGGCTGCTTGATAACATCATCTTATCACAGGAGGACAAGCCGGTCTTCCTGCGCATTATATAGAAGGTAGGGGGAAACTGCATGGAGTCGCTGCAATATGAGTTTTATATCGGAGCCTCGCCGGAGAAGGTATGGGAAGTCTTGATTTCGCCGGAGGGGACTCGAGCTACCTTTTTCGGGAGCTAGCTGAGGTCTTCCTTCCGAGTTGGAGAGCCTTTCGCTTATGTAGGCCCGGGGAATGACGGGGAGGAGACGGTTCATGTTTACGGGAATGTTCTGGCTTATGAGCCGCAAAAGGTGCTGAGCCTGTCCGAGCATCCCGGTCCGTCGTATTATGCAAACCATGAGGAACTGGAGTCCCGCATCACGTTCACCCTCGAGCCGGTAGGGAACTGTACCAAGCTGACGCTCGTCAATGATCAGTACACGCCCGATCATCCGTCTCGCGCCAAGGCGGCGGACAGCTGGTGGATGGTCATGAGCATTTTGAAGACCTATGCGGAGACGGGAAAAACCCTGGATCTGGGCTGGTAGTCTCAAGGACAACAGCTTCGCCCTGCCGTATAAATGGTGCGAAGCAATCCTGAAAAGAGCCGTTACGGCTCTTTTTTGCTGTGAAATGGCAGGGGCCTGTTTAGGGGGAGTCCAGCTTCCGCTTGCCAAATTTTCGATAGCGGGTATGATTTAGGTATCCGTACCGGCCTGCTCATGCACGGCTTCTCGGAAATGGGAAAGATGGGAGTGAAGGCATCATGACGGAGCGGAACCGCCCCCCTGTCCAGCAAATCCGCATCGGTATTATCGGAACCCGGACGATCGTTGACAAGATCATGAAGGTCATAGAAACCTTTCCTTCCTTTGACCCTGCGCCGCTGGTTTTCCAGGATGAAGACGAAGCGCCTGCACTGGCGGAGCGGATCGGGAGCGAAGTCGAAGTGTTGTTCCTCTCGGATCCGTTGTCCCAGCGCAAGGTGAAGGAGCTCGGTCAGGTCAAGATCCCTGTACATTACGTTCCCGTCACGGACGCGGGTTTATATAAAGCGCTGTTCCATGCCGGACAGCAGGAACGATTGGATGGAGGCATATCGGTGGACACCCTAACCGAGACGATGGTGGTTCGGACCATGAAGGATCTGGGCATCCCTGCTGTACAGGCTGTCGTCTACGACGGGCCGGCTTACGCCCCGAAGAGCAGCCTGATCGCGTTTCATCGCCATCAATACGAATCCGGCGGTTGCTCTGTTGCATTCACGGGCGTGGAATCCGTGGCCCAAGAACTGACGCGGCTCGGAATACCCAATGAATGGCTGCTTCCTTCCGATCAGGATATCGTGGTATCGCTGGAGCGAGCCCTGCTGTCCACGGCATCCCGCCGCAGCTGGGAAGGCCAGATTGTGGTCGGGATGATAAATATAGACGATTTCGGCACGCAGGCGCTGAGACGGAACAATGAGCATGAGGTGCAGAAGCTGAAGCTCGATATTCACCGGATGGTGCTCGATTATGTGGAATCCCTGGATGGTTATCTGACCCATCTGGGCGGGGACGAGTATCTGTTTTTCACGACGCGCGGCATCTTCGAAAGGGAAACCGGAGGTTACAAAACGATTCCCTTGGCCAAAGACGTGAACAAAACCTACGGCATTTCGCTCAGCATCGGCATGGGATTCGGCAGGTCGGCCAGTATGGCCGGAACCCATGCGCGCATCGCGATGCGGAAGTCCAAGGAGGTTGGCGGCAACGCCTGTTTTATCGTGCGTGAGGATGGTACGCTGATAGGGCCGCTGGAGATGGCCGATCCCGTGCTGGAGGTGCTGTCCTTTACGGATGCAGGGCTGATCAAGCGGGCAGAGGATGCGGGCATGACGAGCGCCTATTTGAGCAAGCTGCTGAACCAGCGCGCCCGTTCGGGTAAATATGAATACAAGGTACATGAGCTCGCCCACCTGCTGGACATTACCGTCCGCAGCGCGCATCGGCTGCTTCAGCTTTGGACCGACAACGGGTTGGTGGAGATTTCGGGGATCGAGAAGGTGCCGAGAGGAAGGCCGAGGCAAATCTTCCGATTCACCTTTTTGGAATAAGATATCAGGCGTTTCCTATAATGGAAGATGAGGTGATGGACTTGAAGCGAACGAGAGCCCCGTTTTCCCGCTTAGAGAAAATCTTCATTTTTACGCTGCTCGGACTGGCTTCCCTTTTTATCGCTGCCTTCTTCGTGCTTCGATATATCGTGCTGAACGTTTCGTTTGCTCCCTGACATCAGGGGGCTTCGTATTATTAGGTCAACCAGATTTCTGGTTGGCCTATTTTTGTAGGCATTATACGATGGTGGTAGCCGGGAGAACGAAGGTGGCTTAGGGACGCAGATCCCGTCAAAAAAACGGTTCTCTCACTACCGTCCAACGACTATGTTTGAGCTGGTAGAGGCTTTAGACCTCGCATCACAAGCGAAGCTATGGGGTTGGAGACCATGTGGGAATGCCGGTATCGAATCAAGGAGGTTATTATGCAGCCAGTAGTAGGAATAGACGTGGCCAAAGGGGTTAGCGTTATCCAGGCCTTTATCGGTCGCGAAAAACCCTTCGGGAGGATGGAGAAGCTTCATCATGGGCCGGAAGGTTTTGAACGGCTAGGGGAACTGTTAGGAACACTCAAACATAAAAGTGGCGTCGAGCCCGTTGTTGTCCTTGAGGCGACCGGACATTACCATCGAAGTCTGGTAGGGTATCTTAAACGTAGTGGATGGACTCATTACATCGTTAACCCTCTGCAAGCGAAACGATCGAAAGGTACGCAACTTCGCAAGGTGAAAACAGATGCAGCAGATGCATGGCATTTGGCTGAGATGTACTACCGAGGGGACGTTAAAGCGCATCGAGAGTGGGAGGAAACCTACACCGAGCTTCAACACTTAACGAGGCAACATGAGTTTGTAACCGCGATGTACGTACAGGCCAAGTTAAACAGCAGAGCTTTGCTTGAGCAGGTGTTTCCGGACTTCATCGGATTATTTCATAATCTGTATGCGACCACATCATTAAAAGTGCTAGAGCGATGTTTGGAGAACAAGGTCGAAGATGTGGGGGATCTGATCCTTGAATGTGTAGGTAAATCCCACTCCAAAGGATGGATTACGGAGAAAACAAAACGGTTGAAAGAACTCGTGTTGGGCTGGAAAACACAAGAGAGGAGTCGATCCCAGAGCATAGCGTTGACTAGCATGGTCTCCCTGCTGTTGGAATTCGATAAACAGTTAAATCATTTGGAAAAGCAGATGGAAGAACTGGCTGGGGAGTTGCCTGAAGTGGAATTGGTCAAAAGTATCCCGGGTGTAGGGAACAAACTTGCGGCAGCCATCGTGGCAGAGCTGGGCGATGCAAGCCAGTTCAAGGATGCGAAGCAACTTGTAGCCTACGCAGGATTAGATCCGGGGATTTACAGCTCAGGAAAATTCACGGCTACAAGCAACCGGATCACGAAACGAGGCTCAAAAAGACTACGGCGAGCACTCTATCTTGCCGTACAGTGCGGGATTCGCAGACGTGCAAACCGCAGGATCAGTGATTACTACGACAAAAAAAGAAAAGAGGGCAAGCCCTACAAGGTGGTCGTGATCGCTTGCGCCAACAAGCTTCTCCATCACATTTATGCCATCCTAAGTAAAAGCGAACCCTACAAAGCCTAAAAACCATATTTTCCCATAACCTTCACGCCACTGAAGGTTATTTGTGCTGTTTAGAAAAGTATATCAGTATTCTATTATTTAACCAAGTTATAATGCTTGACAAGTATTAGCTGGTTTTTTTGTGTGCCGTTTATTTAAAGACGATTTAAAGATTTGTCTTTATATCAAACGGGGCCGTATGATGAAGAAGAATCATCAATCGGAGGAGGAGATTGTTCATGTTAACCGTTGCAGCATTAGAAGCGAAGCTGGCGGAGCCTTCAGCACAGCTTGTTGCCGATTTGGCGTCTTTGGAAGGGGATATCCTGGTGCTTGGCGTCGGCGGAAAAATGGGGCCCAGCCTTGCAAGGCTGGCCGCCAACGCCGTGCGCGAAGGCGGTGGCGGCAAACGGATCATCGGCGTATCCCGGTTCTCGAACCAGGAGGCCAGGCGCGAGCTGGAGGAGGCGGGCGTACAGACGATATCGTGCGACCTGCTGAACGACGGGGAGCTGCAGCAGCTGCCCGAGGCTCCAAACGTGATCTATATGGCCGGCAACAAATTCGGCACGACCGGCCGCGAATATTTTACTTGGGCGATGAACTCGTATTTGCCGGGCCGGGTGGCCGAGAAATTCAAGCAATCCCGCATGGTGGTGTTCTCATCGGGGAATGTGTATCCGTTCTCGCCGGTGGGCAGCGGCGGAGTCAACGAATCCGTTGCGCCGGAGCCGGTCGGGGAATATGCGCAATCCTGTCTCGGCAGAGAGCGCGTCTTTGAATATTTCTCCCACCAGAACGGTACGCCGATGGCGATCTACCGTCTGAATTACGCCATCGATATGCGGTACGGCGTTCTGCATGAGCTTGCCAGATCGATCCATGAGGACCGGCCGATTCACCTGGCGATGGGGCATGCGAATATCATATGGCAAGGGGATGCCAACGAGATGGCGCTCCGTTCGCTCCTGCATTGCAGCTCGCCTCCCGAAATCATCAACATTACCGGACCGGAGACGATGTCGATCCGCTGGGCGGCACAGGAATTGGCGGCACGGATGGGCAAGGAAGTGACCTTTACAGGTACGGAATCCGAGACCGCACTCCTGAACAACGCCTCGAAATCCCACCAGCTCTTCGGTTATCCGAAGGTGTCGCTGCTGCAGATGCTGGATTGGACGGCAGCATGGGTGCAATCCGGCGGCGAGAGCTGGAACAAGCCGACGCACTTCCAAGAGAGAAAGGGGAAATTCTAATGAGCGGACAGATTCCTGCAATGCAGAGGTTGGCCCCCGAGAAGCTGAAAGCTCTTCACGAAGGGCTCGTCATACCGGCGCATCCGCTGGCTTTGGACGAGAACCGGAAGCTGGACGAACGCCGCCAGCGGGCATTGACCCGCTATTACGCCGCATCCGGTGCGGGCGGTGTGGCGGTCGGCGTTCACTCTACCCAATTCGAGATCCGCGATAAAGGCATCGACTTGTATGAACCGGTGCTGCGGCTCGCGGCGGAAGAGATCCGCAGGGCGGAGCTTGACCGCCCCTTCTTGATGGTGGCCGGCGTGTGCGGCCCCACGGAGCAAGCCGTGGAGGAAACGGAGATCGCCCGCAGGCTCGGCTATGATGCCGTCCTGCTCAGCATGGGCGGGTTAAGCGGCTGGAGCGAAGAGGCTATTCTGAAGCGCACGGAAGAGATCGCGCAAAGAATGCCGGTGATCGGGTTCTATCTTCAGCCATCGGTTGGCGGCAACATCTTCTCCTTCGAATTCTGGCGTGCCTTCGCAGAAATTCCGAATATCGTAGCGATCAAGATGGCCCCATTCAACCGCTACCAGACGATTGACGTCGTTCGTGCGGTCTGTTATTCGAGCCGCAGAGACGATATTGCGCTCTATACGGGGAATGACGATAACATCGTCAACGATTTGCTGACGACCTATCGATTCCAGGTGGACGGAACGCCGGTCGCCAAGCCTATCGTCGGCGGTCTGCTCGGTCACTGGGCGGTCTGGACCAGGAAAGCGGTGGAGCTGCTGGAGGAAATCAAAGAGGCGCGCAAGCAGGAGCAGTTCGGGAAGGAATGGCTGACGCGCAACGTCGAGATTACCGACTCCAATGCGGCCTTCTTCGATCCCGCGCATCAGTTTGCGGGCTGCATCCCGGGCATTCATGAGGTGCTCCGCAGACAGGGGCTGCTGCAAGGCACATGGTGCCTGAATCCGCATGAAACGCTGTCTCCCGGACAATCGGAAGAGATTGATCGGGTCTACCGGGATTATCCCCATTTAAACGATGACGATTTTATTCGGGAGCACTTGGAAAGTTGGCTGGCAGACTGATACAATGAGGGCAGAATAGTCGAAAGTGGGGAATCGCGCATGCGGTTTAAAGATGTGTTTTCTATTATTGGGCCCAGCATGGTGGGGCCTTCCAGCTCCCATACCGCTGGGGCCGTGCGGATCGGAAGAGCCGCGCGGCGCATATTTGGAGCATTCCCCGATCAGGCGGAAATTGTGTTCTATGGATCTTTTGCCGAAACCTACCGCGGCCACGGCACCGATCTGGCTGTCGTCGGCGGGCTGCTTGATTTTGCCACGGACGATATGCGCATCCGGAATTCGATCGAGCTTGCCGAAGCGGCAGGCATTGAACTTACCTTCAAGACGGCACAGAATGTGGCCTTTCACCCGAATACCGTGGAGCTGAGGCTAAAGGGCGGCGATCATACCGATGTCATTGCGGGCGCTTCCATTGGCGGAGGCAGCGTGGAAATGCTGCGCGTGAACGGTTTCGACGTCAAGTTTACGATGAATTATCCGGTGCTGCTGGTCTTTCATGACGATACGCCGGGCATGGTCGCGCATATCACCCGGCTCCTGGAGGCCGGCGGCGTCAACATTGCCTATATGGACGTGGACCGCAAGGGAAGGGGCGGCGATGCCATGACGGTGGTGGAGTCGGACGAAGCGGTTCCGGCCGAATTGATGAAGCATATCGAAGGACTGCCGAGCGTGCATCGCGTCGTCATCGCGGATTTGACAGTAGAGGAGGCGCAGTCATGAAGTTTTCTACGCTGGAGCAGATCATTGCATGCTGCCGGGAGGATCAGGTGACGATCGGCCAGCTGATGCTGAATGAACAGATCAAGGAAACGGGGAAAAGCCGGGACGAGACGTTCAAGCAAATGGCCGATTACTACGGCATCATGAAGGAAGCGGTGCACCGGGGAATCCATGAACCCGTCCCTTCCAAAAGCGGCCTGACCGGCGGCGATGCCGTGCGCGTTCATCAATATATGAGCACCGGGGTACCCGCGCTTGGTACCGACGCTTGCACGGCGCTGGCCTACGCCCTGTCCGTGTCCGAGGTGAATGCCTCCATGGGGCGCATCGTGGCGACGCCGACGGCGGGCTCATGCGGCATTATTCCCGGGGTGTTCGTCAGCACGCAGGAACGCTTCGGCTGGGAAGACGAGCATTTGGTGATGGGGCTGTTCAGCGCAGGCGCAATCGGCTACGTCATTGCCAATAACTCGTTTATTTCCGGTGCGGAGGGCGGCTGCCAAGCTGAAGTCGGCTCAGCTATCGGTATGGCGGCAGGCGCTTTGACGGAGCTGCGGGGAGGGACGCCGGAGCAGGCCGTTCACGCCGTCGGGCTTGCGCTCAAGAATTCCTTGGGACTTATCTGCGACCCAGTGGGCGGGCTTGTCGAGATTCCTTGCATCGTGCGCAACGGCTTCGGCGCCGTGACGGCGCTGGCGGCATCGGATATGGCGCTTGCCGGCGTGCGCAGCGTCATTCCATCCGACGAAGTGATCGACGTGATGCTGGAGGTTGGCACGGCCATGCCGTCCAAGCACAGGGAAACGGCGAAGGGCGGACTTGCGCAGACGCCGACCGGCAAGAAAATCCTGAAGGATCTATACGGCAAGGAAGGCAAGAAATTGCGGGAGAAGGGTGTCAAAGCGAAGAAGGACGGAAACGAGTGATTGGATTCACACCCGTTTTGATGGATCGCCGATGACGTTCTGCTTCATGAATATACGATGGGGAAGAGAAGAAATTTAACATCTTCCGTGAGGGATTTCGTGATGAAATCCCTCTATTTTTTTATCTATTTCTACCGCTTTAGCATTTTCCACATGCTCAAAAAGCCTGATGTTATGCGGGTTTTCGGCATTTCGCCCGCTTGAAGAAGAAAAAACGCCATCTCGCAGAAATACGCTTCTTTACGAATCATGGAAGCGTTTTTATGATGTGGATGGGTAGAAAATTCCGTGCCGGACCCTCGGCAGCGGATGCCCGATCATTTTAGAATATTCCTGCGACAGGCCGGGATCTTCGTCAACAAGGAGGCATGATAGGAAGCATCTTGATTTACAAACGTAGACCGGATGAGTAAGCAGACACACAGATGAGAAGAAATGACGGGGGTAGAGTAGCGATCGCACAGATTCAGTCAGCCGCATTCAAATGATGGATTTAGAGGAGGAACGCAAATGACAAAAAAATGGTTTCGCATGGCACTCGTGTTCACATTAATCATTTCAATCTTGGCCGCATGCAGTGGAGGAAATAAAGAGGCAGCTCCCGGAACGGACGGAGAAACAGCACCTCCAACGGCACCGGCAGATCCGGATCAATATGGGGATACTGGCGGTCTCGCGCTTCCGCTGGTCGATAAACCGACAACGATCAATTGGATGGTCGTCAGCGAGAAGACCAACCTGAACGATTCCTTGCTTGCCAAGGAGATCGAGAAGCGTACCGGCATCAAAGTGAATTTCCAACCCTATTCTTCGGCTACGTTTCAAGACAAGCTGAAAGTAACCGTTGCATCCGGCAAGCTCCCGGACATCATCCACGGATTGACGCCTCCGGAGCTGAAGAAGATCGGCAAGCAGAAAGCGGTCGTTGCCATTAACGAATATGTCGACATGCTGCCGAACTTCAAAAGAATGTATGTGGACGAGAATCCTTGGGTCATTCCGTCCTACGGAGACGAATCCGGCAACATCTATACCTGGCCGGTTGCAAACATCAACCGTGACGTGAACCACGGCTTCCTGTACCGCAAAGACATCTTCGATGAGCTGGGCATCAAGGAATGGACGAATACCGACGAATTCTATCAGGCACTCAAAAAGTTGAAGGAAGCCTATCCGGATTCCTATCCTTACGCCTCGAAAACGAAAGAGAACATTTTCCGCGATTGGGCCTTCGGCTGGGGAATCGGTGGAGCCAACTATCCGACGTATTACGACGAGACGGCCAAGGTATGGAAGTACGCTACCATACAGCCTGAGCACAAAGAAATGCTCGATTTCATGAAGAAGCTGTACAACGAGGGACTCCTCGATCCGGAATTCATGACGGACACCGACGATTCCTGGACGGCGAAAATGACGTCAGGCAATAAATCCTTTGTCACCTATGATTGGATCGGACGTTTGGACCTGTTCTACAACCAGGTCAAGGACCAAAATCCGAACTATGACCTGCGATACGGCAATCCGGTCGGACCGACCGGCAACGGAAAGACGATCGAGAGCATCACGAACGGCTTCAGCATCGCGGTAGCCAACAACGACAACAAGGAAGCTTCCCTGAAGCTGCTCGATTACCTGACGAGCCCGTCCGGCGCCACGCTGGTGACGATGGGCGTGGAAGGCGAGACGTTCAAGATGGAAGGCGATAAAGCCGTCTATCCGGAGCTGACCGACGTGCCGCTGGTGGATATCAGCGTGCTGGAGGACCGCTATGGCCTGTGGCTGCAAGGATTGTATGTCAATTCCGACAAGCGCAGCGTGTACTTCAACTATACGGAGAAGGAGCAGGAGGCTCAGGATAAGCTCCTGAACGGCAATAAATTCGAGCCGCTGGATCCGGTCGTGAACTTTACGGATGACGAAACCGCAAAGATTGCGGAAATCCAAACCTCCCTGAAGAAATTGGCGGATGAATTTAACGCGAAATACATTCTCAACAAAAACTACGGCGATGCGCAGTGGCAGCAATGGCAGGCGCAGGCTGAGAAGCAGGGAGCCAAGCAGATCGTCGATATTTTCAACGCAGCCCAGAAGAGATTGGATGAAGCCACGAAATAATTCGCAGAAGAAATAAGAGTGATGGCGGCATCCGGGTACGACGCTCGGGTGCTGCTCATCATCTTAAGGAGGGAACACCATGTCAAGTGCAGGGACAGAGACAAATCTCGCCAAACCCCGCGGCGGGTTTGGGAGAAGAATGGTTTCGGCCTTTCAGCATATGAAGCGGGACAGACAGCTGTTGATTCTGTTTATCCCGTGCCTGTTGTTTTACGTTATTTTCCGATACGGGCCCCTGTACGGCTTGATCATTGCCTTCAAGGACTACAGCGTATTTACCGGCATCATGGAGAGCGAATGGGTAGGGCTCAAGCATTTCGAGAAATTTTTCGGCAGTCCGGATTTCTGGCTGCTGTTCAAGAATACGCTCCTTCTTGGCGTATACAATCTGATTTTCGGCTTTCCTTTTCCCATCATTCTGGCGATTCTCCTTAACGAGGTCAGAGTGAAATGGTTCAAAAAGTCGGTTCAAACGCTCAGCTATCTGCCTTCGTTCCTGTCCGTGGTCATTATAAGCAGCATGATTATCGACTTCCTGTCGCCCAATCAGGGGATCATTAACCAGCTGATCGCGACGTTAGGTTTCGAGAAGACGTATTTTCTCATTGAGCCGAGCTGGTTTAGAACCATCTATGTTTCATCGGATATCTGGGCAACCGTCGGTTATGAAGCCATCATCTATATGGCTGCGATTGCAGGGATCAGCCCGTCGCTTTACGAAGCGGCTAAGGTGGACGGTGCCAAAAGGCGCCACATGATTTTTAAAATCACGATTCCCGCCATTCTTCCAACGATTATTATCATGTTTGTCTTGAAGACCGGATCGATGCTTCGGATCGGATACGAAAAGGTATTGCTGCTTTACAATCCGATGACTTACGAGGTGGCGGACGTATTCTCGACTTATGTCTACCGGAAGGGCCTTCTGGAGAGCAACTATAGCTATGGCGCGGCCGTTGGCTTGTTCGAAGCCGTTGTCGCCATGATATTGCTGCTGTCCTCCAACTACTTCAGCAAGCGACTGGGAGGTAGCGGACTATGGTAAACAACAAACGATTCAGCCTTCGAAACATCTCGTTATTCGGCATTATCAACACGCTGATTCTGACATGCCTTGCCATTATTACCGTGTACCCCGTCGTCTATATCACCGCCGTTTCCCTCAGCGCGACCTCCGAAGTGGTGCAAGGGAATATCACCTTGTTTCCCAAGGGTTTTAATCTCGACGCTTATGCCCAGGTGCTGAACGACGACCGGGTGCCGCGCGCCTATCTGAACACGATTTTTTATACCGCGCTCGGTACGGCCATTAACCTGCTGCTTACGGCGGTAGCGGCTTATCCGCTCGCTCGCAAAAATTTCTTCGGACGCAAGTTTTTCCTGTTGGCAATCATCATGACCATGTTCCTGAACCCGGGGATCATTCCGAACTACCTGATCGTATCCGAGCTTGGCCTGCTGGACAGCGTATGGGCACTCGTGCTTCCGAATGCGATCTGGACCTTTGAGTTATTAATCCTCAAAAGCTTCTACGAGAACATGTCGGAATCCCTGCGCGAGGCAGCCGTCGTCGACGGCGCTTCCGAGTACCGCATCCTGTTCCAAATTGTGCTTCCGCTGTCCAAACCGGCACTGGCCTCGATCGGATTGTTTTATTTCATGGGCCATTGGAACAGCTTCTTTATCCCGCTGATTTACCTGAACGACGCGAATATGTATCCGCTTCAGGTCGTGCTTCGGGATATGCTGATTTTCAGCGAGAACGGAAGCAATCCGAGCCTGGTGGATGCGTCGGCGCTTGCTCCGCAGGCCATGAAGAACGCAACGATCGTGTTGTCGATGATTCCGGTGCTGCTGATCTATCCGTTTGCCCAGAAGTATTTTGCCAAAGGGGTCATGCTCGGTTCCGAAAAGGGGTGATGGGAAGGTGCCGGGGGCTATCATGTTGAATATGAAGGGATGACATCCAAGAGAGGTGAATCCGTATGAATCGATTGATCGCCAACAGAGGCTTGCTCCAGATTTTCTTCGCTCTGCAACTGGTCATCGGCATCATGTTCATATTCAATTACATCGTGTACAAGAATTCCATTACCGGAATTTACGACAAGGTGAGCGAGAACAACCGGATGGTGATCAGAAACATTATTCAGTCGTTTGATAGCAGTTTCTCCTCCATTAACAATTTGATTTTTAACATTCATGCGCTTCCTTCGGACCGGATGCAGCTGGATAACGGCAAACTTGACATGGAGAAAGTCATCTCTCTGCAGGACAGCGTCACCAGCATCGTATCCAACGTGGATATCGTGGAAGATGTGGTCATTTCGTTCGACAATCACGATTTGGCCATTACGACACGCGGAACCAGCAATCTGGACGCATTGTTTGACAGGCGGTATAAATCCCAGAAGTTCAACTCGATGTTCTGGAAGACGTTTACCCGATCGGAGCACGAGCTTACGGTTTTTCCAGCGGAGGTTTATGCGGATCAGAGCAGCGGGTACGGCCGGAACCTGATGATTGCCGTAGACGGCAACAAGGTCAGAATGTCGAACAAAAACCTGATGATCCTGATTAACGTAAACCGGCTGCTTAAGGGGGTCGATTTGAATTCCATGATTCCCGGGGCCTCGCTTATCGTGCTGGATGCGAACCGGAACGTCATCTTGAGCACCGAGAAGGATCTGGATTTGGTGGGCATTCTGAACGACGTGTACTTTAACCCGTCGCAGGAAGCCTCCCTCACGCACGACGATTTTGAGTACAATTTCTACAAATCGGACTATAACGGTTTTATATATATCAATAAAATGCCGTACAAGTTTCAAAATATCGATTCCGTCACCGATGCCAATACGTGGATTATGTACGGCGCGATTGCGTTAAACGTCATGCTGTCGGTGCTGCTCAGCATTTATCTGTACCGGCCGGTGAAGAACATCGTGCAGCTGCTCGGGGGCAGTTCTCTTCGAGGGAATGATTTCGTGAAAATCCAGAGCGGCATCGTCAAGGTGCAGCGGGAGAACGAATCCCTCAAGAAGCAGATGGATCTGGTGGATGAGGATATCCGCCGAAGCGTGTTCCTGCAAACGCTGGACGGCCATCACCATTCGCGCGAGCAGGAAATGCAGATGCAGAAGCACTACACGCATTTCTTCCAGTGCCGGCATTTCATGATGGCGGCCGTGTATTTGCAGCCTGCCGGCAAGGGGGCGGCCAAGTCGGATTTTGTCCTGGAAGAGCTGACGTCTCAGATCCGGGGCGGCCTGGAGGAGCGCTATGGACATGTGGTGGTTTATCATGTCGAAGAACTGAAATTCCTAGCGTTAATCGGTCTGGATCAGCCGTCCGAGCGCAAGCAGCTGGTCAGGAAATTCGAGGAGTATGTTAGGCGGTGCAACGAGGATTATCATGATACGTTCACGGTGTGGGGCTGCGTTAGCCGCACGTACGAATCCAAAATCAGCAATTGCTCCGAAGCATACCGGGATATTAAGGATGGGCGGTTGTACCGGAATGTGAATGCGGACACGGACATGGTCGATGCGGAGCAGATTCGGTACGTCCCGGATATTTATTATCCGCTTCAGAAGATCGAGAAGCTGAGCAACTGCATGCTAAGCGGCAAGGTGGATGAGGGACTGCAGATCGTGAGCGATATTTTCCAGCAGAATGCGGATCTTCGCATCCATCACCATCAGATGGTGCATATTGCGAAGAGCATGTTCTTCCTCGTCATGAAGCAGGCGGATTCGCCGTCCGTTGACCGCAACGAGCTGTTCCGGCTGGAGAGTGATTTCATCCGCAAGGTCGATCAAGCCTTCACCTATGAAGAGATTCAGAAGGCGCTGATGGAAGTGATGCGCGTGGTGGCCAATACGCGGAACCACGATCCGCGAAGCAAGCTGAATCCCGCATTCATCTCCCAATACATCGAACTGCATTACATGGAGAACCTCTATTTGGATCATATGGCCGAAGTGCTGGATACCAGCTCGAAATACTTCTCCAATTATTTCAAGAAAACATTCGGCGTCAATTACGTGGAGTACTTGAACAAAGTCCGATTATCGCATGCGCGTGAATATCTGCGGAACACGGACCTCAGCATTGCGGAAATCGGAGAGAAAACAGGGTATTCGAACTCTTCCACATTTACGACGACCTTTAAGAAATACAGCGGCGTCTCGCCGAGCGAATATCGGAAAGCATCAGGAAAATAAGGTGGAGCAGGAGGGTCCATATGAAGGCTGTTGCCACGATTCATGGAAACGTGATCGTTGATCATATCGAGAGGCCGGCGGAATTGCCGGCGGGTCATGTGCGGATTCGCACCGAATACTCGGCGGTCAGTCCGGGTACGGAAATGATCTTTATACGAAAGGCTTCGGATCAAAAAGTCATTATGGGTTACAGCGCGGTGGGGATCGTCGAAGACTTGGGTGAAGGCGTGAAGGGGCTTGCCGTGGGTCAACGGGTGGCCTGCTATGGAGCACCTTACGTGCGCCATGCCCAGTGGCTTACCGTGCCTTCGAACCTGACGGCCATCGTCCCGGACGGGGTGGATCCGCAGGAAGCCGCTTTTGCGGGGCTGGGAGCGATTGCGATCCATGCCCTGCGGGTTGCGGATCTGCGCTTCGGCGAATCGGCCGTGGTGGTCGGGCTGGGCATCCTGGGGCAGATCATTGCCCAGATCGCGCATGCGGCGGCTTGCCCCGTTGCGGGATTTGACCTGAACCCGGAGCGGGTGCAGGGGATGAGGCAGCATATTGCCTATGCTTATGATAACAAGGAGCAGCTTGAGGAGCAGGTTGGGCGGATGACGGGCGGACATGGAGCCGACAGCGTCATCCTGTGCGCAAGCGGTCCCGGTGAAGAGCTTATCAACGCGTCAATGGGATGGATTCGGGATAAGGGGAAAATCGTCATCGTCGGCGATTTGTCTACAACCTACTCCAGAGGGCTGATGTTTGGCAAGGAAGCGCAGGTGCTCATATCGCGGGCCGGCGGTCCGGGCCGGTACGACGCAAGCTATGAACTCAACAATACGGATTATCCGATCGGCTTTGTGCGCTGGACGGAAGGCCGCAACATTGCGGAATATATTCGTTTGCTGGCCGAAGGGAGAATCTCGATCAAACCGCTGATCTCCCATGTGGTTCCCGTAGATGAGGCGGGCAAGGCTTATGAGCGGTACGGCCCCGGGTCAACGACGCTCGGAACGATATTTAAATACGATCATGAGACGGTTGGTGCCAAGGCCGACTAGAATACAGCGATATCGAGGTGCGGTGCATATGCAGAATCATATAGAGGCGGATATCATCATTCTGGGCGGAGGACTCGGCGGCTGTGCCGCTGCGCTTGCGGCGGCGAAGGCGGGAAAACGCGTGATTATGACCGAAGAGAGCGATTGGCTCGGCGGCCAGATTACAAGTCAGGGCGTACCGCCCGACGAGCATCCCTGGATCGAGCAGTTTGGCTGCACGGCCAGCTACCGTGAATTCCGGAATCGGATCCGCGATTATTATAAGGAGTTATTTCCGCTCCGGGCCGAATCGCGGCAAGAGCGTTATCTGAATCCAGGCAGCGCACTGGTCAGCGGCATTGCCCATGAGCCGAGAGCGGCGCTGGCCGTGCTGCAGGGGATGCTGGCACCTTACGTGCACAGCGGAAGGTTAACGATCCTTACGGAGCATGCGCTGATGGAAGCGGAGTCCGGCGGGGATCAGGTAACATCCGTCCGGCTGCGGGACAGCAGATCCGGCGACATCGTCAAGCTGACCGGCGCATTTTTCCTCGATGCTACCGAGGAAGGGGATTTGCTTCCGCTGGCCGGCATCGAATACGTGACGGGTTCCGAGTCGGCGGAAGAGACCGGTGAACCGCATGCATTATCCGGTCCGGCGGACCGGGCGGACATGCAGGCTTTCACTTGGTGCTTCGCGATGGATTACCGGGAGGGCGAGGATCATACCATCCCGAAGCCGGTTCGGTATGATTTCTGGAAGAGCTACCGGGCGGATTTCTGGCCCGATGCCATGCTGAGCTGGACGGGGCTAGTACCGCATACGCTGGAGCCGGTCACCTACAGCTTATTTCCGGACGGCCGATCGTTTTCCCTGTGGAAATATCGGCAGATCCTGAATCCGGAGCATTTCGAAGGCGGGTTGTTTGACAGCAGCGTCACGGTCGTGAACTGGCCGCAGAACGATTATTGGCTCGGCTCCATTATCGATGTCGTCCCGGAAGAGCGGGAACGGCATCTGGAGGAATCCAGGCAGCTGAGTTTGTCCCTGCTCTATTGGATGCAGACGGAAGCCCCTCGGCCCGATGGAGGAAAGGGGTATCCCGGACTCCGGCTTCGGCCGGACGTGATGGGAACGAAAGATGGCTTGGCAAAAGCCCCTTATATCCGTGAATCCCGCCGGATCCGCGCCGAATTTACCGTGAAGGAGCAGCATATTGCCGCCGAATGCCGTCCGGACGGGCGGGCGGAGACGTTCCACGATTCCGTTGGCATCGGCTGCTACCGTATCGATCTGCATCCAAGCACGGGATTGCGGACGTATATCGATATTTCGAGCCTGCCCTTCCAAATTCCGATGGGGAGCCTGATTCCGGTACGGGTAGCCAATGTGCTGGCAGCCTGCAAGAATATCGGCACGACGCATATCACGAATGGGTGTTATCGTCTGCATCCTGTGGAATGGAACATCGGCGAGGCAGCCGGTTTTTTAGCCGCTTACTGCATAGAGCATGGACTGAAGCCGCGGGAAGTACGGAATACCCCGGACCACTTGGAAGCTTTTCAGCGGCGATTGACGGAACAGGGGATCGAACGGTCATGGCCGTCCGTTCATGCCGTTTGACGTCTTGTCGGAAATAAGGGGAATGCCTACCGAAATAACGATAGCCGTCTTTCCGGGCAGTGGGATACTGCTTGCGGAAAGACGGCTATTCGTGCTGGTAGACGAATCATGACCGGCAAACTATTAATTTACAATAATATACAATTCTATTATACTTGTAGTAGATATGGATCCTACCTCTTTATATATGGAGGCAGTTGCATATCGGGCATCAGCTTACTTCGTGGTACTTTACATACGGGCAGTCTCCTCGTTTCCATCGATCATGGGAAGGGTGGTGGTTTATACCGAAACCGGTTTACCAGGCTGTAGCGGTCATGGCTTTCCAATTCGAAAACCAAAGGAGCGAAACGTTGATGAAAGTATTCCGAAATTCGATTATCCGTAAGTCGGCGGCGCTTTTCTGCGCTGTTCTGCTGATCTTGCCGGCCGGGTTGTCCCTGGCGGCCAACAAGCCCTTTCCCCAGCATACGTCCTATACGAGCGGTTCGATTAAGCCGAACAACGTAACGCAGACCGCGATGGACAATGCGGTGAAGAGCAAATGGAACAGCTGGAAAGGGTCTTTTCTGAAGCCGGCTGCAACCGGGCAATATTACGTCAAATACAATTCCGCGGGCGAGACGGTATCCGAGGCTCACGGTTACGGAATGATTTTCACCGTTCTGATGGCGGGATACGACAGTAATGCGCAGTCGTATTTCGATGGGTTATATCGCTATTACAAGGCGCATCCGAGTGATAACAATCCGTATCTGATGGCGTGGAAACAGAACAGCAGCTTCCAGAATATAGAGGGGGCCAACTCGGCAACGGACGGCGATATGGATATTGCTTACGCACTCCTGCTTGCGGACAAGCAGTGGGGAAGCAGCGGATCGATCAATTACCTGCAGGCCGCGAAGGATATCATCAATGCCATCATGAGCAATGACGTCAATCAGTCGCAATGGACGCTGCGTTTGGGCGATTGGGCTACCAGCGGCAACTACAATACCGCCACGCGGCCATCGGATTTCATGCTGAACCATATGAAGGCGTTCCGTGCGGCTACCGGCGATGCCCGTTGGGATAACGTCATTAACAAAACCTATACGATCATCAACTCCATCTATAACGGTTACAGCTCCAATACCGGTTTGCTTCCGGATTTCGTCGTCATGTCGGGCGGCAATTATCAGCCAGCGGCAGCGGGATTCCTGGAGGGGGCGAACGACGGAAAATATTACTACAACTCGGCCCGGACTCCATGGCGGATTACGACCGACTATCTGATGACCGGCGATACGCGCGCGCTGAATCAATTGAATAAAATGAACACGTTCATTAAGTCGGCTGCAAACAGCAATCCTGCCAATATCAAGGCAGGGTATAATCTGAACGGGACCGCGCTGGTGACTTATAACAGCGGAGCGTTCTATGCACCGTTCGGCGTAAGCGCGATGACTTCGTCCAGTCACCAGAGCTGGCTGAATTCGGTATGGAATTATACGGCGAACGCATCGGCAGAGGGATATTATGAGGAGAGCATCAAGCTGTTCTCGATGATGGTCATGTCGGGAAATTGGTGGACATATTAACGCATAACGCCCTTTAATTTTATATAAACATAAAACAAAAACCTGATCCGTGTTGGATCAGGTTTTTTTGGGTCTTTCCTACCATTAATTAATTTATGGAGAAAAACATGAAGAATTAGCATTGATATTTCATAAGGCTCAGTGTTAATATCTTATCAAATATAAAATGTTTTATATTATACTAAATTAAACAGCCGGAGGTATCGCCATAATGGACATCTTGTTTTTTTATTTATGAAAGGGTTTACAAAAAATCGAGGCGAGGGAGAATCGTATGAACAAGAACATGCTGCGTAAGACGGCTGCCGCAGGAATTGCCGCAATGTTAATGGCAGGAGGCTTAAGTACGGCAGGCCAAGGACCTGCGGCCGGCGTTCCTGACGTGTACGCGGAAGCGGCTCCGCTGAAGAAGGGGGAGAAGGCACCGGTCTTCCGGGAGGCTTCCGTGCACGATCCGTCCGTGATCAAAACAGGGGATACCTACTATGTGTTCGGTTCCCATCTGGCCGCGGCCAAATCGAAGGACTTGATGAGCTGGGACATGGTCGCGTCCGGGGTCGCGACCGGCAATCCGCTGATTCCGAACGTAACGGAGGAATTGAGAGAAACGCTGGAATGGGCGCAAAGCGACACATTGTGGGCGGCCGACGTGATTCAGCTGGCAGACGGTAAATTCTATATGTACTATAACGCCTGCAAAGGGGATTCCCCGCGATCCGCCATGGGGATCGCCGTTGCCGATCGAATCGAAGGCCCGTATAAGGACACCGGCATCATTCTGAAATCCGGCATGTGGGACGAGATCAGTGAGGATGGAACCATCTACGATGCAACAAAGCACCCGAATGTCGTCGATCCGGATGTGTTCTTCGATAAGAACGGCCAGCTGTGGATGGTATACGGCTCCTATTCCGGCGGCATTTTCATTATGGAGATGGATCCCAAGACCGGAAAACCGCTGCCTGGGCAAGGATACGGGAAGAAGCTGCTGGGAGGCAATCACAGCCGGATCGAAGGGCCTTACATGGTTTATCACCCGGCCACGGACTATTACTACCTATACCTGTCGTACGGGGGGTTGGATGCGGTTGGCGGCTACAATATGCGGGTGGTCCGATCCAAAAACCCGGATGGTCCTTTCTACGATGCGGAGGGCAACGATATGAGAGAGGTGAAGGCCGATCCTTCCCTTCCGCTTTTTGACGACCGTTCGATTGAGCCGTATGGCGTGAAGCTGATGGGGAACTACTTGTTCAAGCGCCTGGTCGGCGATCCGGGAACGGGGATCGGCACCGGGGCCGTGTCGCCTGGCCATAACTCCGTCTATTACGATGAGCGGAGCAAACGAACATTCCTTATTTTTCACAGCCGCTTCCCGCAGCGCGGGGAAGAGCATGAGATCCGGGTGCATGAGTTGTATATGAATCAGGACGGCTGGCCGGTATCGGCTCCATACCGTTATGCAGGCGAGGAGGCCAAGGAGGCTAAGAAAATCACGCCGAAAGATGCGGACGGAGACTATAAGCTGATCCAACACGGGAAAGATATTTCGTCCGTCGTCAAAGAATCGGTGCCGATCGAGCTTCATAAGAACGGCAAAGTAACAGGTGCAGCCGAGGGGGCTTGGAAGATCAGCGGAAAGCGGGATGTGACGCTTACGCTGGATGGAAAGCGTTATAAAGGCGTAATGACTCCGCAATGGGACCCCGAAGCGAAGCGGCAGACGATGACCTTTACGGCCCTTTCGGCGGACGGTACCGCGGTATGGGGCGCGCGTCAGCTTGATCGCAGCGACAGGGAACTCGTGGATGCCGTGAAGAGAGACCTTTCCCTCGGGGATGTGAGCGAAGTTTTCTACGATCTGGCTTTGCCGTCCGAGGCTTCCGGAGGTGCCGTCATTCGCTGGACCTCCTCTCATCCCGAAGTCATATCGGCGGAGGGAAAGCTGAATCGTCCTGCTGCCGGGGCGGGGGACGCGAGGGTTACGCTGACCGCTCAGATTACGAGCGGTAAAGCAAAGGCTGCCAAAGCGTTTGACGTAACCGTGCTGCAGCAGTCGGCAGGGCCGCTGCTGCTGAGCTATCCGTTCAGCGAGAATAAAGAAGGCGCGGCGTTCGACGTCTCGGAAAACGGATTTCATGGAAAGGTCCTTGGCGGAGTCCGGTGGAATGAGAAGAGCCGGCAGGGAGGCGGCATGGACTTTAACGGCTCGGACGGCTATATTGAACTGCCGAATCGGGTCACCGATACAGAGGACTTCACCTTTGCGGCCTGGGTATACTGGAAGGGAGGAGCCCCGTGGCAGCGGGTGCTGGATGCCGGCAGCGGGCTTGCCAGGCATATGTTCCTGACGCCATCCCAGCACGCCGGCGTCCTTCAGTTTACGATTCACGGCAGCGGCGGAGACCAGAGCCTCCTTGGCAGCGCGCCGCTTCCGGTGAATGCGTGGACGCATATAGCCGTGACCCTTCAGGGGGATACGGGCAAATTATACGTGAACGGACAAATGGTTGCCTCGGGCGATCACATGAAGCTGAATCCAAGTGGGCTGCTGACAACGGAAGCTTATTTAGGGAAAAGCCGGTTCGCGGCCGATCCTTACTTTAACGGAAGCTTGGATGAGGTGCGGATGTACAGCAAGGCGCTGACCGACAGTGAAATCAAGAAGCTGGCCGAGTAATCGGCCGTCGTCATGAGGCTCCATCGCGGCAGCCGCTCATATATTCAGGGGATCCGCCACTTGGCGGGTCTTTTTTTTTGAGCGTGTATTTAAAAATAACGGTTGACAGGAGAGCCCGCATCATATATCTTAATATTAAGTTAAGTGACTATATAAAAGTTAGTCGATTGAAAGGAGTAAGTGTAAAGTGCATAAACGTTAGCGAAGTAAACCAGGTTAATCATTCTACACCTATATATCTTTATATTAAGATATCGATGGATCGTGTCAATGAATTTCTATAAATAATGAACATGAATATGGAGGCGTATAAAATGGCTATAGATATTGGATTGTTGATACTTCGTTTGGTGGTTGGGTTATCGTTCATGGCGCACGGCGCGCAGAAGCTGTTTGGGTGGTTTGGCGGTTACGGGCCGAAAGGGACCGGCGGCTGGATGGAATCGGTGGGCATTAAGCCCGGCGTCGCGATCGCGGTGTTGTCAGGTCTGATGGAGCTGGTTGGCGGGCTGCTGCTGGCAGCCGGATTTCTCACGGTGCTCGGCGCAGCGCTGATCACGCTGACGATGCTGGGCGCAATCGTGAAGGTGCATGGCCGGAACGGGTATTGGTCCACAGCGAATGGATACGAGTATAATTTGCTGTTGATCGCAGTGGCCGTTGCATTGGCACTCACGGGTGCAGGCGCATATTCGCTCGATGCGGTAATCTTTAACTAATCATGATGGGGGCGTGCAGATATGAGTGATCTGACAACATTAATTAAGAGCCGGAGGTCGGCTAATCTGTTTATGGAAGGGATTGAAATCCCGGATCAGGATTTGAACGATATCTTTAATGAGGTTAAATATGCTCCTTCGGCTTTTAATTTACAGCATACGCACTATGTGGTGGTTAAGGATCCCGATATCAAGCACACAGTTTACGAAGCCGCCAACAAGCAGCATAAGATACTCACCGCGTCGGCCGTCATCGTGGTGCTGGGGAATAAGCAGGCCTACGAGGATATCGGAAGAATGAACGAGGGCTTTCTGAATTTGGGCGTGATCGACAAGCTTGAATATGACATGACGGTTGAATCGGTCACGAGCTTTTATGAAGCGGGCGGAGAAACCTTTATGAGGGATGAAGCCATTCGGAATGCCAGCCTATCCGCGATGTTATTGATGATGGTGGCCAAGGACAAGGGATGGGATACCTGCCCGATGATCGGATTTGATCCCGATGCCCTGCAGAAGGAACTGAACATTCCGGACGCTTATGTGCCCGCCATGCTGATCGCGATCGGCAAGGAGGATGCGCGCAAACCGCGTCCCCGCGGCTACCGCAAGCCGGTATTGGAATTTGTGAGCTATAACCGATTTTAAGGGATGCAAGATAGGAACAGAAGCTCTCGAACAGGTTTTTAAACCTGGCGGGAGCTTTTTTTATGTCCATGATAAACATTCCACTCCATAATGACGATGATGAATATAAAGAGGTCGGTGTCGGTGTTATGCCGGTTTTTCGTTATATAACGGGGGTGAACGAAATGAAAAGGGGGAAGCCGCCATATCGGCGGAATGGACAGCTCATGGTTCTGGCCGTCATCATGATGATGCTGACAGCTTGCGCGAAGGAAGCGCCGATAGCCGTTCAGACAACGCCGTCGACTGTCGCCGCACCGGGAGCAGGGGAAGCCGCGAAACCAGCGGAAATGCCGTCGGCGGCTAAGGAGAGTTTGCGTACGGCATTCCCGCAGGAAGATCCGGACCATCGCCAGGTCAAGCAAGAGGCTGAGCAGCCGAAGGGAGAGTCTAATCGCGATCCCGTCAAAGCGGTTCTCGACATGTACGAATCGCTTCAGGCTAACGATTCCGCTTCGTATTTCCGTCATGCCGACATTCCGAGCGTCCGAATGTCCCCCGCCATGCTGAAGGTGCTGTTCGAAGAGGCGGGCAAACGTGAAGTGAGAGCGGAACGCTTCAAGCTATTTGATAAAGAAGGGCTGGATGAGGTAAGCAGCCGGTTGTTATCCCTTACGTACGGGAGCCAGGCCGAAATCGTACTGGAGGAGCTCAGCCAGGGCGATCAGAATCTGTGGTTTGTGACGGCGTTCGCGGATGGGCTTAAAGTGGTGGAGCAATCCACGGTTTATCCGGGGGCTTACGAGCTTGGAAGGGAAGCGACGATGGAAGAGCTTATCGCGGTAGAAATCCAGCATACCGCTGAAGACAGGGCATTCTTTGCCGCGAAAGCGAAGCAGCCCGTATGGAACCCGGTGCAGACCGTTTCCTTGCTGTATCAGGCAGCGCAGGCGGAGGATGCAGAAACCTTTCACGCGATATCGGGCGGGGGCGAGGGATATTTCTCAGGGCAGTATGACCGGGACATGGTGGAATTTACGGAATGGATGAAATCTTTTGAAAGCGTTCAGCATATGTCCATCGAATCGGTTTCGCGCGAGAATATCGCAGACGGTTACAGCCAAGAATACGATGAACGCTTTGGCGACGGTTGGCAGTTCATTGTGGCCTGGGACCCTCGGGATGAAGCAGGCTATCAAGGGACGTCCTGGATTATGGCCCCAAGCGAAGACGGGACGCGTTATGTCGTAAAGCAGACGCTTACCGCCAATCTGGAATCCTTTTTTGAGTGAGGAACGAAACACATACATAACGAAGCAAGCATAGCAGCCCTGCTCCTGAAGAGCAGGGCTGCTATGCTGTCGGCAAGGGATTTCATGATTATGGCTGGAGATTTTGGAGCATATCCATCGTTTCGTTAATTTTATTGACGGTTTGAACGATGTTGGAATTCTGGAAGTCGGTCACTCCGTTCTGGATTTGATCCATATAACCGTTGATGTCGGTCAGCAGCGTGTCGTTTAATCCGACCAGCTGTTCATGGATCGTCTGCGCAAAGGCAGGGGCTTCGATGCCGTTAAACTCCGAGATCCGGGTTTTCATCGCTTCGAGTTGCTGGGTCAGCGTTTCCTTGGCATCCGTATTGGTGGCTGCCTGCTGGGCGAGCTCCGGGATGGACTCGGCAAATTGGGAAGCTTCATTGATAAAGGTCGTTGCTTCCTTCGTATAATCCAAGGAATTGTTCACGCTGTCCACCAAGGAACATCCGGAGAGAACTCCCAGTACAAGTGAAATCAGCAATAATCGTTTGATCATTTCTCATCCTCCTGTCGTGTAAAACGCAGTTCTTTTACGTTGTATACGGATGACATTGAGAATGGTTGTATTTTTTTCGCATGAGCGGGCAGGTGCTTTCAGGCAAGCTCGAACAGAACGCCGGTTGCCGGAAGGATTAATATTTGCCCTGCAGGAAACGAATGAGTTCAATCAAACCTGCCAGAATGCCGCCCGGCCTTGGGCTTTCGGATGATGAAGCGGGCTTCTCGGGCTGGATGCCTTCTCCCAGGGAAGTTACGTCAACGGATGAGGAAGGACCCGTATTCCCGCATAGATGGGGTTTGAGCTTTTGCCCGCTTTTGTCGGCGAACACGATATATTCCTTGCCTGTTTCAAAGGATTCCCAGCCATTGGAATATAGGGTAATGGCAGGGGCATCCGATTCTCCCTTCCACCACTCGGAAACCTGGAATACATATTTGCTTTTGGATATATCGGCTTTAGGGTGGGATGAGGCCAACGTGCCCCTGAATACCGCATCCGAGGTTTTTAACTCCTCGGTAACCTTGCGAGGCTCCGCGCATGACAAGGCGGATGCCGTGGAGTGATCTGTGCCAAGCCATAGTCCAATCGTAAGGGAAAGAGCCATCATGGCGAGAAAGCCTTTTTTCATATCGGCGTCTCCTTTCGGGATGATTATGTATTTAGACGAGGAGAGTATCGCCATTGTTGCAGGTGCTTGCCAAAGAATGGATGGGAGGGGGAGAGCCTGGTTTAGAATGCGCAGGGGGCTGGATGCTGCAGAAACGGCAAATACCCCGCAAGCCATAAATGGCTGCGGAGCAGATTGGACGTACACGCGTATGGAAGGCAGGCGCCCTTTTTGTAACATGATGGTGGCAGTCCATGCAGAGAGTTGCCAAACGCTTAGCAGGGGCTATATCTGCCTTGCTTCCAGCCGCTTGGCGATGATGGACAGCAGATAATTCAGCGTAAAGTACAGCAAGGATGCAAAGACAAGGGCCGGGATGACATAGGAATAGCTGGAACCGCTTAGGATTTGCACGTTGCGCATCAGCTCAGGCAGCGAAATGATCACGGCGAGCGACGTGTCTTTAATGAGCGAGATGAACTGGCTCACCATGGGCGGGGACATCCGGCGCAGCGCCAGCGGAAGAATGACGTGCCGCAGTGTCTGCATATAAGAGAGGCCCGAGGCCCGGGCCGCTTCGATTTGGCCTTTATCCACCGATACGAGGCCGCTGCGGACGATCTCGGCGATCATGGCCCCTTCAAAAATGCTCAGTCCGACAACAGCCGCCCAGAAGGTCGGGATTCGAATCCCGGTCTGGGGCAGCACCATGCCGATGAAGAATATGATCAGCAGCAGCGGCAGATTGCGGATAATATCCACCAAAAAAGCCGTGGTCCTCGACAGGAAGGGGGTCTTCGTATACCTCACGGTCCCGAGCACGGTTCCGATGATGAAGCTGAATATAATGGATAAGCCGGCAACCTGCACCGTGATCCAAAAGCCTTGAAGGAGATATCGCAGGTTTGGCCAGGAGTATGCACCGATAAAATCCATCTCATGCCACCTCCTGTATATTAGGCAAACTTCGAACGTAACATCAATTGCTTCTCGCGAATCGGCGCTCCATATAGTGGACCGCGAGACTAAGAGGAACGGTCAGGAGCAGGTAGAACAGGGCCACAAACGTATAGACGGGTATGCCTTTGAAGGTGCTCAGGTTTATGAGATCGGCATAATACATCAGGTCGAGTCCGGCGATAACGCCCAGGACCGAGGAGTTTTTGACCAGGTTGATCAATTGGTTGCCGATGGCCGGCAGTACGATTTTGACCGCCTGCGGAAGAATGATGTAGCGCATATTCTGGATATAACTCAGCCCGGAGGAGCGAGCCGCTTCCGACTGCCCTGACGGTACCGCCTGAATGCCTGCCCGAATGGCTTCGGCGATGAAGGCAGCCGTATACACCATCAGCCCGAGCGTGCCCGAGGTGAACGGGTCGACCGGTATGCCGAGGGCGGGCAGGCCCAGGAAAAAGAAAAAGACAACCACGAGGAGCGGGATATTGCGGATAAACTCGACATAAATGGTGCCGATCGCCTTCAAGACGCGGAATGGAGCAATCCGCATAATGGCGATGAAGGTGCCCAGCACCAAGCTGCCGATCAGTCCCAGCAGGCTGGCGAGAATGGTCTGGCCCAGGCCGGCCATGAATTGATCCCAATGCTCGACCAGAATGTTGAAATCCCACAAGGTCACAAGGCTTCACCTCCAATGGGGATGATGATCGTTCGGCCGGTCGAATGAAGGCCGGGCCATTCTGGGAGGAAACCGATGGCTCCCGGTTAGGGGCACGCCTCCTTCGGCCCGGCCAGGCCAAGTCTTGCGGCGGTTATTCCGGCTTTACGCCCATCCATTGCTCATACAGTTTGTCGTATTCGCCGCTGTCCTTCAGCTCCTTCAACAGCTCGTTGACGGTCTTCACGAATTCCGGGTTTCCTTTCTTAATCGCCATGCCGTACGGCTCATCGGTAAAGTTGCCGCCGACCAGCTCGAAGCTCGGGTCCTGCTGCTGCATGCCGAGCAGGATGGAATTGTCGGTGGTCAGGGCATCCCCCTGTCCGGCTTTGAGCGCGGTGAAGGCATCCTGATAATTCTCGAATTCGAGAATGACCGCGTCGGGCGCTTTCTCGCGGATATTTTGCGCGGACGTGGAGCCTTTTACCGTGAGCACCTTCGTATCCTTGTTCAGGCTTTCCAGACCCGTGATCGGGCTGCCCTTCTTCACCAGCAGGGATTGGCCTGCCTCAAAATAGACATCGCTGAAATCCACCTGTTCCTTGCGTTCTTCCGTAATGGTCATCGTGGCAATAATGATGTCGATGTCCCCGTTCTTCAGCATGTCGATCCGGGTCTTGGAGGTGACCTCCTTCAGCTCGACCTTGGTCTCGTCGCCGAGAATTTTTTTGGCGAGCGCTTTGGCGATGTCGATATCGAAGCCCTCTACATTGCCAGTGGCCGGGTCCTGCAGTCCGAACAGCTTCGTATCATATTTCACGCCGGCTACCAGCTTGCCCCGTTTTTTGATCGCCTCCAGGGTGTCCGTGCTGCCGGACCCCCCGCATCCGGATGCGATCAGCATGATGACGAGCGCCAGCAGGGCCGCGCTCCACCTGAAGGTCCTCGTAAATCTTCTCTTCATATCTTTCGCTTCCCCCTTAAAAAAGTTATTTTCTCTTCATGCGTTAGGCCCCGAAGGTGCAGCATTGGCGAAGTTCCATCTTCGTCCGCACATGCCATATCCCAAGGGTCACCGGCTAGTGATGCAGCAGGCGGCTCAGAAACGCCCGCGCTCTTTCTTCCTTCGGCTGATTGAAAAACTCGGCAGCCGGGGCGTCCTCGATGATCCGGCCTTCGTCCATAAAGACGATCCGGTCCGCGGCTTCGCGCGCGAAGCCCATCTCATGCGTAACGACGGCCATGGTCATGCCTTGGTGGGCGAGCGAGCGCATAACATCGAGCACCTCGCCGATCATCTCCGGGTCAAGCGCGGACGTCGGTTCGTCAAACAGCATGATCTTCGGATTCATCGTCAATCCGCGGGCAATCGCGACCCGCTGCTGCTGCCCGCCCGAGAGCTGGGAAGGGTAACTGTCCGCTTTGTCGGCGATCCCGACCCGCTGCAGGTACGTCATCGCTTTTTCCGTCGCCTCCGCTTTCGACATTCCCAGCACCTTCATGGGCGCGAGAATGATGTTGTCGATCACCTTTTTGTGCGGATACAGGTTAAAGTGCTGGAAGACCATCCCGATATCCCGCCTGAATGTATTGATGTCGATCTTTCTGTCATGCAGCTTGACGCCATTCACGACGAGCTCGCCATCCGTAATGCTTTCAAGCCGATTGATGCAGCGCAGGAGCGTGCTCTTGCCGGAGCCGGAAGGTCCAACGATGACAACGACTTCCCCCTGGGAAATGGTCAGGTCGATTTCTTTCAGAACATGGAAGGTTCCGAAAAATTTGTTGACGCGGCTAAATTCAATCAGTAGAAATCCCCTCCTATTCACTTCGAATTGGACGCCTGCATGCATGTAAGCTATTGTCCTGTTTGGGTGCCAGGCCCTTTTTACACTGGTATGGCAAAGGGAGCTTGTTCCATGCCACTTTTAGGAAAATTTAGTATCCAAGCGGTGGGGAGTGAGATATAATAGGGGGCGTAATCTTATGAAGGAGGCAACATGGAGAAACGTGCAAAATTAACCGAAATCGACCTGGTTCGGGGCTTTGCGATGATGGGCGTGCTGATGGTGCATGCGACGTCGTTCGCCACAGTTCAGATGCGCGGGGACGATTTTTTTGGCTTGTATAACTTCCTGAACATATTTTCGAAGGTTGGAACGACGACCTTCATATTTCTGAGCAGCTTCGTGCTGTTCTATAACTATTATCACCGCCCGTTCAAGGGCCGTGACCTTGGGCGCTTCTTCAAAAACCGGCTGATGTATATCCTGGTGCCGTATGTGCTGTTCTCGGTTTTGTTCTTTACGGTGGCCTGGTATCATCGCGGGGGCGAGTCCGATCTGGCGGCGATGCTGGAGAGCTTCTGGCCCAAGCTGGCGACGGGAAAATCCTACACGCACTTGTATTTCATTTTCATTAACATTCAGTTCTACGTGCTGTTCCCGCTCGTATTGATGCTGCTCAAGCGATTCCGCGGCTTCGCGGCGGTCTGCGTGCTGGTCGGCATTGTACTGCAGTGGTTGTTCTACATCGGCAATGATGCCTGGTGGGACGTAACGAACCGGAACAGCTGGTCGCCGTCGTTTCTGTCGTATTATTTTCTCGGGGCATGGATAGGTATCTACTATGACCGGGTTAAGAACTGGCTGACTTCAGCGCAGCAGGCTGCAAGACCGGCGCTGCGCAAGCTGGGCTGGATCTTGCTCTGGGCGGTATGGCTGGGCGCCGCGCTGGCGCATATCGGCCTTCGATACAATCAGCGGCTGCTGGGGACGGAATATCACCCGCTGCTTTACGATGCCTTTTGGAATGTGCATACGTTAACCACCGCCCTGGTTATGCTCCAGGTCGCGCTGCTGTTCGGGAATAAGAGCGTTTGGTGGTTGAACGGGTTCAGACGGCTCGGGGTGTATTCCTTCGGCGTTTATCTGGTGCATCCGCTGGTGCTGCTCTTTTACCGGGACTTTCCTCCGCGGACGGAGAACTCCTGGCTGCTGCTTGCGTGGTATGCCGGCGGGCTTGTCAGCGCGGTCGCGGTTTCGTATATAGCGGTCTACGGCATTAGCCGCCTGGGAGGCTGGACCTGGATCTTCTTCGGTAAGCTGCCGGGCAGCTTGCGGAAGGGAAAAGCATCCATTCCTTCGGTTCCGGTCAAGCCAGTGACGGAGGTGTCATCTTAATTTTGGATTATTGGAAAGGCGTTATCTTCGATAGGAGGAGAGCGCCTTTTTCTATTGGCCGGCGGCCGATATTTCAGGATGATTCCCTGATTTTCGGAATGAGGCTTATTGCCCTGCATGACATGTTATATTTTGTTTGATGTTTGGCCTATGGGTGGAATGTCGTCGTTGAGATGGTACAGGTCAATTACATTCGTTACAGACATGGAAGCGAGGGAATGCCAATATGAATGATAGCAGAAATCCTTTGGTAAGCGGTTTCGTTAAGGCGGAAGGCAAACGCGTTGTGAATGGGGACGGGCAGGAAATTCTGCTGCAGGGGGTCGGGCTTGGCAGCTGGCTGCTGCCGGAAGGCTACATGTGGAAGATGCCGGAGCAGGGAGACCGCCCGCGGCGCATCGAAGGCATGATCAGGGAGCTGATCGGCGAGGAGAAGGCGGCCGCATTCTGGGAGACCTATTATGATCGGTATATCTCGGAAGCCGATATCCGGCAGATCGCAGCGGAAGGCTTCAATTCCATCCGGGTGCCGATCAATGCCAGGTTTATCATGGAGGAAGGGCAGCATCCGCCGTTTGCCTATCATGAAGGCCATCTGAGGCTCATCGATCGGGTGATCGATTGGTGCAGGACGTATTCGCTGTATGTTATTCTGGATTTGCATGGCGCGCCCGGCGGGCAGACCGGCGCCAATATCGACGATTCCGAGCGGGATTTGCCGGAGCTGTTCACGGATCGGCTGAACGCGGAGCGGACCGTGGCGCTGTGGCGTATGCTGGCGGAACGATATAAAGACGAGTGGATCGTTGCCGGTTACGACCTGCTTAACGAACCGCTGCCCGACTGGTTCAGCGAGTACAATGACCGGGTGATGCCGCTGTATAAGGAAATCACCGCGGCCATACGCGAAGTGGACAAGCGTCATATGATCATTCTGGAAGGTGTGCACTGGTCTACGGACTGGAGTATTTTTGACGATAAATTCGATGATAACCTGATGCTGCAGTTCCATAAATATTGGAACAATCCCGACACGGAGAGCATTCAGAAGTATATCGATCTGCGCGAGGAGTGGAATGTGCCGATCTTCATGGGAGAAGGCGGGGAGAACAACCCTCAGTGGTATACGGGGGCCTTCCGGATGTTCGAGGACCATAACATATCCTGGAACTTCTGGACCTGGAAGAAGATGAACACCCGGAATTCGCCGTTCTCGATTCGCATTCCGGAAGGGTGGGATAAGCTGACGGGTTACCTGGAAGGCGGTGCGAAGCCGTCTCCAGCCGAAGCCGAAGCGATTCTTGGCGAATACCTGGACCGTCTTCCGCTGGAAGCCTGCGATGCCTACCCGAACGTAGCCCGGTCGTTGCTGCGTCGGCTGCCCATTCAGATTCCGGCGGAGTTTTACGGGTATCGGGGCGAGGGCGTTTCGTATCATGTCGAGACGAAGGCCAGCCAGGATATCGGCTTCCGCATTTCTGACGGCGTTCCGATGCGGATGATGACGGGCAAGGCGGAGAAGCCGAGCTACGCTTCGGAAGGCGGCAAGCCGTGGGCAGAGGATAACCTGGTATGCGTGCAGCTCCGGGAGGGCGATTGGCTTGCTTATGATGCGCTTTGCGCTGGCGCAGGCATCTTTCATCTGGATGTTCGGGCCCTGATTCCGGAAGGTACGGTGGATATCATGCTGCAGGTCGGGGATCGGGAACCTGAAGCCATCTCCTTGTCGGGCCCGGGCGAAGGACAGTGGCACGTTCATAGGCTGGCCGGGGGGATGCCGATTGAGGAAGGCCCCGTGGATCTGGTCTTCATGGTGAATAAGGGCCGCATCGAGCTGGATTGGCTGGAATTTACTGAAGCGCGTTAAATGGATAAGGTGAGGAGAGATGGTGCTGTGAAGGAACAGGCGGCAATATCAGAAGGATTGTGCCAATGGCTGGACGGCTCCGATCTGGAGTCGAAGCAGTACGAAGCTATGCTGCTATTGAGCGTAACGGAAGATGGATGGCCGAATACGGCCATGCTCAGCGTGGGGGAGGTTCTGGCCTTGGACCGGAACCGGATTCGGATTGCATTATGGCAGGGAACGGTTACGACAGGCAATCTCCTTCGGTCCGGACAGGCAACCTTGGTAGCCATTCATGATGGTGCGGCTCATTATGTTCGGCTGCGCCTCCAGGCGCTTCCTGATCTGCCCGATGCCCGGCATCCGCGGCAGCGTTTCGATGCCGAGATAGTCGCCGTTCGCGAGGATATCGCGAAGTATGCGGATATTACGTCGGCTATCAGGTTTCAGCTGCACGAGCCGGATCAAGCATTGGAACGGTGGAAGGAAACGCTTGAGGAATTGCGGAAGTAGCGGTGTTACTGGCATAATTCCTACTCCATATATAACTCCCGGTATATGCCGGGAGTTATATATGGCTGCTTGTGCTTAATCGGAATGATGCCGAAGAAGACAACTTTAATTTTTCCGCAGAATCTTTTGCTTAGGTATTTGCTATCGTCATTCAAATGTGTTAAGATATGAATATCGAAATCGACCTGAATTCACATATTGTAGAGGGTTGTCATTTCTGGTAACCTTGTGCAATATGTGAATTTTTTTATTCCGTCTGCGAAGAAAAAAGGTCATGTAAATATATATCAAGGAGGATTCCCCCATGCAAACAGGAACTGTTAAATGGTTTAATGCTGAAAAGGGCTTTGGTTTCATCGAAGTTGAAGGCGGAAACGATGTATTCGTTCACTTCAGCGCGATCCAAGGCGACGGCTTCAAAACGCTTGACGAAGGCCAACGCGTTGAATTCAACATCGTTGAAGGAAACCGTGGACCACAAGCTGAGAACGTTGTTAAATTGTAATTACAATTGAAGACTGCCCTTAATGTGCGACATTAAGGGCAGTTTTCTTTTATACGGCGTTTCTATTTTCTAAGACGAGAATAAGGAGGAGCGTTCATGTATTCGCGTAAAAACTCGATGGAGAGTATTCCTGAGGAAATAACGGAAGTGTGGGCATGCACGAAGGAAGACTGCAAAGGGTGGATGCGGGACGATTTTGCGTTCGACACGGAACCGGTATGCCATTTGTGTCATTCCCCTATGGTCAAGGAAACGAGAAGCCTGCCGCAGCTAGTTAATACCAATAAACAACAGAAATCTCTTGCTAAGGGGATTCAGATCGAGCGCAAATAGCAGCTAATACCTAGAGAAAGCGCTGGGCAAACACTAATTCTTCTTGAAGCTACCTTCGGATTTTATGGTAAATCCGTCTATTTCTGTTTCATCGGAAGGAGAATGGTTAGTAATACGTGTACCCTTACATTCTGGGTCAGAATGATTTCGCAGCATAAGGGACGCAAAATTCAAAGGAGTGAAATGTATTGAACACGCAAACCGAGGTACTGAAGCGAAACATTGACAACATGATCATTCAGGAGAACCAAGGCGGCTTGAACGATCAGGAAAAATTCATCATGCAGAAGCTAATGCGTGAGAAATACCAGCAGGAACACGAAAGCAAACAGGAACAGCGCGAGGAAGACAAACAGGAATAACGGGGAAACCGTTTGATATACGTTAGTAACAAGGATGATGAAAGCCGCGGCGATCAGAGAATCGGCTTGGGGCAGAACATCTTCGGCAAGAAGGAAGGCATGAATGGCAGCTACTGAGGCTGCTGTTCATGCCTTTTTTTGTGTCCCGGTCAGGAAGGGGAACGATATTTCGTTCGGGGGGCGCAATTTTCGTTCTTGCCGTTGTTTACCCGAAAAATGAGCACCTGGATACGAAATCTGAAACCTTACATGCAGACCATGTACGATTTACAATAGAAATATAGAGAATGTAAGGGTTTTCAAAATGAAAGGATCAACTTGGAGGTCATAACCATGCAAAATCAACTTCATGCCGACGCATCCGAAACCGGTGTCGGTCCCTCGATGGAGCCTTCTGTGCAGGATAAGAGGAAGCTCGACAGAAAAAGGTGGCTCAGAAAGCTCTACGGCCAACGACATCTTCAAATTATGGCGCTGCTCGGCGTTGTGTGGATGATCATCTTCAACTACATTCCCATGTACGGTGTCATCATTGCATTCAAAGAATTCAACATTGTCAAATCCATCGGCGAAGCTCCATGGGTAGGGCTTGCGCACTTTAAGGAATTTTTCTCGGACGAGGACTTCACCAACGTTATGCGAAACACGCTCGGGATCAGCTTGCTGAAGCTGTTTATCGGTTTTCCGCTGCCGATCATTTTTGCGCTCTTTCTGAACGAGATCCGGTCAGTTCGCTACAAGCGAACGATCCAGACGATCTCCTATCTGCCTCACTTCTTGTCATGGGTCATCCTGGGAGGCATTCTGATGACCTGGCTAGCGGATATCGGGATCATCAACAATATCCTGCTGGCCCTGCATATTATCGATGAGCCGATCACGTATCTGGCCGAACCGAAATATTTCTGGGGAATCATTATCACTTCGGATATCTGGAAGGAGCTCGGTTGGTCCGCGATTATCTATCTGGCGGCCATTGCCAGTATTTCGCCGGAAATGTACGAGGCCTCCACGATTGACGGCGCCGGCCGGTTTCAAAAAATGTGGTATATCACGCTGCCCAGCATCAAGTCGACCATATCCATCCTCTTCATTCTTGCGGTCGGTGGTGTGCTGAACTCCAACTTCGATCAGATTTTGGTGCTGCGGAACTCGCTGAACGAAAGCGCGAGCAACGTCATCGATATTTTCGTATACCACACCGGGATGCAGAACGGACGTTATTCCTACGCGCAAGCCGTTGCATTGTTCAAGTCCGTCATTGCGATCATCCTGCTGTTGATTGCGAACAGGGTGACCAAAAAACTGAACGACACCTCGCTGTTCTAACGAGAAGGGAGAATGATATTCCATGCTTAAACGCAGAACCAAAGGCGAAGCCTTCTTTGATATATTTAATAACTTCGGCATGCTGATCGTATGCTTCCTGACGATCTACCCGATCTGGTATGTCCTGGTAAATGCCTTCAACGACGGGCAGGACGCCATGCGCGGAGGGATCTACTGGTGGCCGAGGATGTTCAGTTTCGAGAATTTCAGCGCGGTGTTTCAGAGCTCCGGCATCATGACGGCGATGGGCATCACCGTAGCCAAAACCGTGATCGGCGTGTTCATCCACGTCCTCTTCACCGCGATGGTCGCTTATGCATTTTCGCGGAAAGGTCTGATCGGCGGCAAATTCTATATTCTGCTCGGAACGGTAACGATGTTTTTCGGCGGCGGACTGATTCCAACCTATCTGTTGATCAAGGATCTGAATATGCTCGACAGCTTCCTTGTGTACATCATACCGGCCATGTTCAGTTTCTTTGACCTCATCATCTTCATGACCTTCTTCCGGGAAATTCCGGACGGTCTGGAGGAGGCGGCGAAGATTGACGGGGCCAACGACTGGTCGATCTTCCTCCGGGTCGTGCTGCCGGTATCCATGCCGGTTATCGCAACGATCGCCTTATTTCACGGAGTTTATCAGTGGAACGACTATTTCACCGGCGTCATCTATATCAACAATACCGACCTGCAGCCGATACAGACATACCTGTATAAGGTCGTCGCTCAATCGAGCTCCAATCAGATGATGGCCCAGGTGCCGGGCGGCGTAGCCAAGACGGTCACTTCCCAATCGATCAAAATGGCGACCATGGTCGTAACGACGGCGCCGATCGTATTCGTTTATCCGTTCCTGCAGCGATACTTCGTCAAAGGGATGATGATCGGCTCCATTAAAGGTTGATTGACAGGATTCGTTGTTAGCCTTCCTTTCCATCTCCCGGGCAGACCCGGGGGAGGGGAAATCTTACAGGTAGCTTCTCTTGCCGAATGTGGCGGGAGTTCTATATAATCATATTTTTAAATAAGAAAAGGGGTAAACACATGAGCAAGATGCTTAAGCCAAAGAGCCTTCTGTTGTTGATGTTCGCACTGGTCATGGCCTTTACAACAGCATGCTCGTCCGGCGGTGACAATAACGCGTCGGAAAAAGAAAAAGGGGAAGAAAAGCCGGCAGAAGAAGTGAAATTGACTCAGGATCAGCCGGGATGGGAAGTCGATACCTCCCCGATTACGTTTGATTGGTACATCAACTTCGCCTGGTTCCCGAACAAATGGGGCGAGGACATTACGTCGCAATACGTAACGAAGAAGACGGGGGTTAACGTCAACTTCATCGTACCGGCCGGTAACGAAGCCGAGAAGATGAATACGATGATCGCTTCCGGCACACTGCCTGATTTTATTACGCTGGGATGGTATGAAGACGCTGTCAAAAAAATGATCGAAGGCGACCTCGTTCTGCCGCTGAACGAACTGGCCGACCAATACGATCCGTATTTCTATAAAGTAACCGACCCTGCGAAGGTGTCGTGGTACACCAAGGATGACGGCAATATTTACGGTTATCCGAATGCCTCCTCTTCACCGAAGGACTATGAGAAGTTTGGCGATAACATTACCTCCAACCAAACGTTCCTGGTCCGCAAAGACATGTATGAGGCGCTCGGAAGCCCGGATATGCGCACGCCGGAAGGTTTCCTGAAAGCGCTTGAGGACGCCAAGAAAATGTTCCCGGACGTGAACGGACAGCCGCTCATTCCGTTTGGATTGCATGATTTCCATGAAAAAGGCAACAGCTCCCTTGAGGGCTACCTGCAGAACTTCCTCGCCATTCCGCAGGATAAAGACGGAAAGCTGTATGACCGCAGCACCGATCCGGAATATGTAAGATGGTTGAAGACGTTACGTACAGCGAATGAAAAAGGTCTGATGTCCAAGGATATTTTCGTGGATAAACGTCCGCAGATGGAAGAAAAAATTGCACAAGGCCGCTATTTCGCGATGTTGTACCAACGCAGCGATATGGCGAACCAGCAGAACGCGCTGTATGCAAACGATCCGAACTCCGTCTACATCGCGGTGGACGGACCGGCTAACTCCAATCTGGATCAGCCGACCTTGTCGGGCCCTTCGATCTCCGGCTGGACGGTAACCTTGATCTCCAAGAACGTAAAAGACAAAGCACGTGCCATTCGCTTCCTGGATTACCTGATCTCCGAAGAAGGCCAGCGTGATACCTACTTGGGCGAAAAAGGCGTGACATGGGATACGATTGACGGCAAAGACCAATTCCTGCCTGAGGTTGCAGAGCTGCTGAACAGCGACCGCGGCGCATTCGACAAGAAGTACGGAGCATCCCATACCTTCTGGATGATGATGGATACCAACATCACTCCGGCTTGGGCGCCTCCGGCCGTAGAGCCATTCAAGCAGATGGAAGACTGGACTCGCGGCAAGACCCAGAGCTTCTCGCAATTCGATCAACTGGATCCGGATGCCGGCTCCGAGGAAGGCATCATTAACGACAAAGTATTGAACGAGTGGGGCAAAATCCTGCCGAAGCTGATCTTTGCCAAAACGGATGCCGAATTCGATCAAATCTGGAGCGATTACCAAGCGAAACGCGAATCGCTCGGGTTCGCGAAGGTTCAGGAATACAGACAGAAGGAATACGAAGAGAACGTCAAGAAGCTTGAGGAATTCCTGAAATAAGGATTCTCGCTCGAGCGCAAAAAAAACAGAATGCAGGCGCAAGGTACCCTATGATCGATTTTGTCGAAATAGGGTGCCTTTTGTCGCATCACGAGCTAATATAGGATGGTATCCGATCGGCTGATGCTGCCTTTCCATCCAGGACTCGGTTACGGTTATTTCATGAAACGGGATGTGACAGTCATGATGAAACGAATGGCATCGCTTATACAATCGTTTACCTATTGGATTGGCCGCAGGTCGATGCAGAGCCGTTTGGTTGCTGCCTATATTTTGATTTTGCTGATTCCGAGCATGATCGTGTCGAATTATTTTTTCAAGCAGATTCGGGATACCTATATCAGCGATGCGCTTAACCAGAACTCGTTCCTGCTGGAGATCGAGAAGATGAACATGCTGAACCAGATCGAGGCGATCGAAATGGCCGCACAGCTGGCGATTTCGGATGACGGGATCAAGGATTATCTTCGGATCAATGAAGAGCCCGAGCCGGCATGGCTGATCGATTTGGCATGGGGGCCTTTCAAGGATATACAACGGATCCAAACGAACAATCCGAATATTACGCATCTTCGGTTATACACCAACAACTCGAACGTGACGGAGATGTGGCCGATCATTTTCCATGAGAAACGGATCGCAAGCGAGCCGTGGTTCCCCAAGGTCAAGGAGTTGGACGGCGGGGAGATGTGGGTATTCAACCACCGCGATCCCGATATTCTGCAGCGCTACGCCGCCGACGTGTCCGAGGAGCAGCCGAAGGTGTCCTTGATCCGCCAAGTCCATAACGGGAATTACAGCGGCGTGATTCAGGTGGATATGCTGCTCAAGTATTTTGCCCCGAAGACCTTTGCCGGTATCGTGGATGACAGCTCGCAGATGGTCATCGTGGATCAGGAAGGGAAGCTGTTCATGGATCGAAGCCAATCGTTCATGACCAGTCACGAGGGACTCCGGGACGAGGTGGAGCTTCAATTCGCTAAGCTGAAGCTGCAGACGGGCGACTCCGAGGAGACCATGCATGCCAGGTTCAGCCTGGACGGTTCCTCGTTCCTGCTGATTGCGACGCCGATGGAGCGGCTTCATGCCCACGTGCTGAATATCGTTTCCCTGGAAGGGGCGCTGAATAACGTATCCAAGGCCCAGGGACAGATTATAGCCGCGAACGTCGTGCTGATCATTCTGCTGTCGATTATTACGTATTACTTGAATTCCATTATCCTGAAGAGCCTGCGTCGTTTAACGGAGACGATGAAGAGAGTCCGCAAGGGAGAGGTTACCGCGGCCATTGCGATCCGAGGCGGCGGCGAGGTGGGCGAACTGGCGCATCATTTTAACAAATTGATCCGCACCATCAATGAACTGATTGCCCAAGGGGTTCGCAAGCAGGCGGTGACCAAGGAGGCGGAGCTGCGTACGCTGCACAGCCAGATCGATTCCCATTTCCTGTACAACACGCTGGAAAATATTAAAATGCTGGCCGAAATCGAGGGACAGCGGACGATTTCGGACGCGCTGACCTCCCTGGGCGGAATGATGCGTTATAACTTCAAATGGTCGGGAGAGTACGTCAAGCTGAGGGATGAGATTCGCCATATCCGCAACTATATCGATGTGATGAATATCCGGTTCGACGAGCCGATCCGGCTTGAACTCAACATTCCGTCCGAATTCATGGAGCTCGAGGTATTGAAAATGTCGCTGCAGCCCATCGTGGAAAATGCCGTCAAGCATGCCTGGCCGGAGTTTCCGGATCAGGAGAAGCAGATCAAGATCGATGTCATCGCATGGGAAGAGGACCAGATTACGATTAACGTCACGGACAACGGAATCGGGATCGAGCCTTATCGGCTGGGGAGGCTGGGCGAGATTCTGCGAACGGCGGACGACGAGGAGCTCCCTTCGGGAGATTATGGGCGCGGCGGCGTGCAGGCCGGTGGAATCGGGCTTCGAAACGTGCACCAGCGAATCCGGTTGTTCTATGGGAATGAATATGGAATCGAAGTGAAGAGCGAAGAGGGGAAGTTTACGCAGGTGACCATGACATTCCCTAAAGTGCTGTTAACAGGAGGAGGCAGTGGACATGAGAAGTCTGATGATCGTGGATGATGAGAAGAATATCCGGTATGGCCTGAAAACGATGATTGAACGGGAGTTCCCGGATCAATACGAGATCCGTTTGGCTGCCCAAGGGCAGGAAGCACTGGATGCCTACAACGAACAACCGTCCGATATCGTCATTACGGACATCCGGATGCCGGTCATGGACGGAATACGCCTGATCGAGGCGTTGGCCGAACGGGAGGGTCCGCTGGGAGTTAAACCCGTCTTTCTGATTCTTAGCGGGTATGACGATTTTGAATATGCGAAGGCGGCGATCCGGTACCAGGTGAAAGAGTACCTTCTTAAGCCGATTCGACGGGATGAACTGTTCGCTGCCCTCCGAAAGACAGAAGAAGTTTTGATCCGGCAAGCGGACGTGCGTGACCGCATGGCGGCCAGTGACGCATATCTTCAACAGCTGCAGACCCATCGGCTGAAGGAGCTCCTGGAGCGGCCCCAAAGTGTGGATGGGGAGCCGGAGGCTGCCGCGGCTGAAATCGGATTTGATTCCTTCGTAAAGCCATTCCGGGTAGCGGTGATGAAATACAAATACGAAGACGGCAACTCCATGAACAAGGACGAGCTGAAGCAGCTGATTGATAACATGACGGCTTCGGTGGAAGGGCGGATCAATGCGTGTTTCCTGGACGGAAAGGGGAGGGTCGTGCTCATCGGCAGTCCGGACGGACAATTCGAGAAGCTGGCACGGCAGTTTACCGAGCGGGAGATGGACGGGCTCTTCGTCGGAATTAGCCGGAAAGGCTTCCGGTTCGAGGATATTCGGAGCTGTTACAACCAGGCGCTGACCGCTTTGAGTTATACGTTCATTCACCCCAACGTCAAACTGATGAGCCATGACGACATTCAAGGGGAGCTGAACACGTACCCGGTGCCGGAAGAGAATATCCGCAAGCTCGGCAACATGCTCGGCACGGAACGGGAACGGGAGATCAAGGCGCTGCTGCTGGACATTTTCCATATCGATGACATGCCCCATGTGGCCATCGATTATTTGGAGTTTGTCAGCAAACGGATTAATGAACGGGTGCTGGACGAAGTGTTCCGCCTGTACGGAGACTCCATGGTGGAAGTGTTGAAGCTGTACCGCAAGGTTGGGACGATGGACAATTACCGGCATTTCCATACGTATTTCAGGAATCTGGAACATCTGCTGCTGCACGTGAATGAATACGTTAAAGGGATCCGTTCCGCCCACAGCGAGCATTCCGAGATCAAGGCAGCGGTCAGCTACATGGAGGAGAATTATCACAGGCCGCTGAACATGGCAATGGTCAGCAATTATGTATCGTTGAATTATTCGTATTTCAGCGAAGCGTTCAAGGCCCATACGGGCGAAAATTTCGTGGTTTATCTCAAAAAGCTGCGAATAACGAAAGCCAAGGACCTGCTTCAGGACGGTGACATGAAGCTTGCCGACATCGGCAAAGCGGTCGGGTTTGAGAACACCAAGCAATTCTCGCGCGTCTTCAAAGAGCTGGAAGGCATCTCGCCGCATGAATACCGGATCAAGGTGCAGACGGATGCAGGCTTGCAGCAGGAATGATTTCAAAAAAACGCTGGGAGGACCAGTCGCCAAAATGATATTGTCTATGAAGGGAGAACCTTGTCCGTCAAGCGGCAGGGTTCTCCCTCTTATATGAACCGGGGACTGTTATTTTACATCCGATCCCCTTTTCACTTGTGGCGCCAAATTCGAGGCAGCTAAAAAGAATCGGTACGATCCAGTCCTGCGACTGGGTCGTTTATTTTGCTCTCTGACCATGATATATTCCATCTCATTTTATCCTTAATATGGTAAAATAGAGGAGTCGGAGGTGTGTTATGACGAATTCAGCGAAATGGATCTGGGTATGGATGGTAGCATTGGTGCTGGCCTGCACCGTGTTTCTGATTGAACATCAGAAGAAGATCGAACAGGGAACGAAAATGACCTTGCAAAGCATATTGGGCACATCTCTATTTCAAATATGGAGCCATTACACCGACATTTTGGAGCTGAAGTCCATGCCCCTTCATGAAGCGCGCCTTGCGGAAGTGCGGCTGAAGCTGGCGGCCATCGAAGCCTATTCCAAGACAGCGGATGAAGCCGTCCGTTCGCAGCTGCTTAACCCCATCGCAGGAAAGTTCCTGGCTCTGTCCGACAGCATACGGGAAAGCTATGCGGAGAACGGGGAGTTCTCGGAGGAAGACGTCAAGAAATATGCGATCATCATGAAGGATTCGGAAGCATTGATTTCCCTGATGTACAAGGTGTATTACGTTTCGGATTCGGTTGAGGGGGAGAAGTCAATCTGGACATCTCCGATTACGACGAATTGGTAGCGCTTAACAACAGGTTGAAGCATGATTTGGATGGTTTTGCGAAGAAGTAGTTTAGAGTGCCGGAACCCGGAGAAGAAACGATAGTAGACGGAAAAAAGACACCTGATCGGCTTTCCAAGGACATGCCTCGGAATAGCGATGGGGTGTCTTTCCTATATGCAGGATTATGTAATCCCTGTGTTATTTATTGAGCTGCAGTCTCTAATGTGGACAGCGTCATTTCCATTTTGCGGGTGATTTCTTTCTGCCACTTCACGTCTCCAAGCTGGATCGCGAGGTTCAGCAGGTCCAAATAATCATCCATTTGCAGAGAACAGCGGCGGGAAGTCGTTTTCATAAGTCAATCGGCTCTCCTTTGTATATAAACTCTTCAAGCGAAAAGCGTGTAAACCTGAGTATAAATACATTCTCAACACATTCTCACTTGTCCGGTAATGATAATCATTATCATGTGGTTAATTCTCATTATAAAGGCTTCCCGCCCAGGTTGCAAGCCACTTTCTTGGATTTTGCGTAAAAATGAATTAATTCATGAAGAACCGCTGCCTGTATTTGCGCGGCGAGATCCCTTCCTGCTTCGTGAAACAGGAGGTGAAGTAGGCCGCATGATTGAAACCGACCTCCTCCGCGACCCGGCTGATGCTGAAGTCCGTCTGCATCAGCAGCATCTTGGCCTGCTCGATCCGATAGCGCTGCAAATATTCAACCGGCGAGCAGCCGAATTCCTTCTGCATGCAGCGTGCGATATAGACAGGGTGGAAGTTGATGCGGTCGCCGAGCTCCTGTACCTTGAACTCCTCGCGATAATGCTTCCGCAGATAAGCTGCGGCCCGTTCGGCACAAGCGGAGGAGGGCGAGGAGAGGGGCGTATCCAATGCGGCGGCCAGCTGCTCGATGAGCTCTTGGAACACCACCTGCTGCCGCCACAGGATTTTGGCCTGGTGACCGTACTGAACCAGCGAAGACAGGGTAGCCAGGAGCTCCATGGCCTTTTCCGGCTGAGGCAGGGTGCCGAACTGGGGAATGTTGACGGAAAAATAGTTCGGCGTCATCGCCTTCAGCTCCGGAACTTCCTCTCTTCTAGGCGCTTGGCAGGCCTCGTCCGGGTGCCAATCCCCGGAAGTCTGGAAATGGAGCCAGTAATAATCGGTCTCCTCGGTGCATCCTTTCGTACCGAAATGATGCGTATCGGGACGCAGGATCAGGAACATGCCGGGTTTGATCTCATAAGGATTTCCGTTCTCGGTGACATGCAGCTCTCCCTTCCTAACGACGAGCAGATCAAAGATACCGATGTTTTTGCGGTTGGGATGTCCACTGTGAATCGGAGCCCGGGTAAGCCCGCTATTGATGTATTCCGGCAGCGGCGGAACGGTAAAATTCAGGATCGTCATAAGAAAGCCCTTTCGTGGTTCGCGAGGTTTGAATTTTGAAAGTTTTCGTTCGGAAAATGATATTATAACTCCAGTATACCATCTATAATTTGAAAAGGTTAAAGACCGTTTCATCATGAATTGTGTTTAACCCTTACATCATGGGTGGAGGTTGGAATGTTGGATAAAAACACAAACAAATTTACATTATGGGTTCTCGCATGGCCCATATTTATCGAGCTGTTCCTGCAGTTTCTGTTGGGAGCGGTGGATACATTGATGGTCAGCCGGATTTCCGACGATGCGGTGGCCGTGGTCGGCTTCTCCAATCAGCTGTTTCAGGCGATGACGACGCTGTTCATGACGGTCGCCAGCGGTGCCGGCATTCTCATTGCTCAAAAGATCGGCTCGCATCGGACGGGGGATGCCCGAACGATCGGCATCATGGCGGTAAGCGCCACCACCATCATCGGCTTGGCGTGCAGCGTGATATTGTTTGCAATGCCGGAGGCTATCGCCTCGGTGCTGCAGCTGCCGGAGCATCTGCTTCCGCTTGCGGGAACGTATATCTCCATTGTCGGCGGCGGAATGATATTGATTGCCATGATGGCAACGATGAGCACGGTCATCCGCAATACCGGCAACACGCGCGGGCCGATGTACGTGGCCATCGGGATGAATATCATCCACGTCATTATGAACTATGGGTTTATATTCGGGGCTTTCGGCTTCCCGCAGTGGGGGCTTACCGGCGTTGCGATTTCGACGGTGGTCAGCCGATTGCTTGCCGTTCTCTTGCTGCTGTACATGTTCCTTCGTTCCTTTGAATACCGAATCAAATGGAAGGAATTCGGGGTGTTCGACCGCCCGCTGTTCGGCGAAATCCTGAAGATCGGATGGCCGCTCGGCATCAATATGTCCTGCTGGGTCTTTACGCAGCTGATCATCTACTCCTTCATTGCAACGCTGGGTGCCGCCGAGCTGGCAGCCCGTACGTACATGAATACGCTGGAATCCTTCTGCTTCCTGCTTGGCTCGTCGATCGCGATGGCGGCCCAGATCCAGATCGCGCATCTGTTCGGCGCAGGCCGGATCCGGGAGGCATACCGAAGCGCGTACCGCGCACTGGGTATCGGGGCAATTTACGTGGTCGTCAATGCGTTCATCCTGTATGTTTTCGGAAAACAGCTGCTGGGGCTGTTTACGGACGATAAGACGATCGTTGCGATCGGGGCATCGCTTCTTGGGATGAACCTGATTCTCCAGCCCGGCAAAATGCTCAACATGGCGCTCGGCAACTCGCTTAATGCCGTCGGAGATACCAGGTTCACCATGTACATTTCCCTTGGCTCGATGTGGCTTGTCGCCACCGGGCTGTCCTATGTGCTTGGCATACACATGGGATGGGGTCTTATCGGCATCTACTCCTGCATGATTGCCGACGAGTATTTACGCGGCGTGTTGTCTTTCATCCGCTGGCGGGGGCAGAAGCACCTCCGCAAGGCAGAGCAAGTCGAGCCGGTGAGCCATCAGGCACGCTCAATGGAACCGATCCCGGCGCAAGCTTAATGATTGGTTATAATATAGAAAAAGGATACTTCGGCCGTGCGGCATCGGGGTATCCTTTTTTTACATACTAAAAAAATAACGTACTCGAAAACTTTTTGCCTGCATGCCGGGGTATTGTAAGTGATTGGCCAAGTGAAAGGAGGCAAGCACGGTTTGGTACACGACCTTATACAACGATTAAAGACGGAGTACAGCGATGAACTGTTTGAACAATTGTATCGTTTATATGCGGATCGGGCGATTCGAACGGCAGCCGCAGTCACCGGAAGTTCGGCGAGCGCCGCCGACGTGGTCCAGGAAACGTTTATCCGGGTTTACCGCAATCTGGGGTCCTATGATTTGAGCAGACCCTTTGAGCCGTGGTTCAACCGGATTCTCTATAACGAGTGCAACCGGTATTTGAAGAAACATGCGAAGATGGTGCCTTCGGAAATTTCCGAGGAGAGGGATCTTCCCTCCGAGAGCGACACCTATGAATTTGACCGGCACGGCGAGGTATATGAGCTGGTGCAGCGGCTGGATGATCCACACCGGATTCCCGTTATTTTGAAATATTTGAATGATGTAGCCGAGAAGGATATCGCGGACATGATGGAGCTGAACGTCAACACGGTGAAGTCCAGGCTGTTCAAAGCGAGAAAGAAATTAAAGGAATGGATGCTGCAGAATAGGGGAGGGAATCAGCATGGGACGTGATCCATGGGATCAAGAGATTGCAGACGGCCTGAAAAAAGGGGACGGATGACGCGATGCGACATAAAGAAGAGATTTGGATGGCGATCAAGGAGCGGATTCATAACGAGCAAGCCCAGCAGCCGGCGGAGCCGGAGACCCGCTTCGCGCCAAGGGAATCGAAAGGGCGCCGCCGTTCGGGACGAAGAGCAGCCGGATGGATTGCGGGAACCGCCGCTGCGGCAGCCATCGTGCTGACCGTCAGCTTTCAGACGGCGCCTGTCCAAGCGTTCATTGATCAGGTGAAGGAATGGTTCGCTCCTCAGAAGACGGTTGAACAGGAGCTGGAAGGCATGCCGGAAACAAGCGTGGATCAGCTGCATGAGGGAGCGGATTACGTGATTTATATGGATGAGAGCCGGTTTAAGATGGTTCATCAATCGGGCGTGGACCGCATTGAATTGAAGGAGAAGCCGACGGATGACCGCTATCCGGAGGTGTTCATGGAAATTTCGCAGGAGGGCATTGATCCGAAGAGCGCAGCGGAGCAGCTTCAGAAGGAGCTGCAAACGTATCCGAAGGTCGAGGCGAATCTCGTGGATGAACCGATTCAAGGCTGGGAGGTGCGTGCGGTAGGCGGCACCGGCGGCAAAGAGTGGGATGATCCGGTCATACGGTATTACGTGTTCGATAACGGGCAAGGCGGCAGCTTTGTCGTGAAGCAGCAGTACTTCCTGGAGGCCTCCGAAGGCTTCGGTGCACGCTTCCATAACATGATGAAGGAATTCCATATTACCTCCAATCATAATGGAGAGACAACGAAGGAGTAGTGAGCAATGAACAAGATTAGCGTGATATGGATTGCAGTCGTGGCCGTGCTGGTGATCGCAGGCTGCAGCAACGAAACTCCCCTGGTGGAGAGCGAGCCGGTGAACACATCCGTGCAAGGGCTTGAATTATCCAAGCAGCCGCAGCCGGAGGAGAAGAAAGAGGCAACTCCTGCCGGAGAGAGTGACGAGGCTTCAGAAGATCAATCGGTAGCGAAGGCAGCCGATCCGTCGCCGTCTGTTCCGGCACCTTCCGCGGAAAGTGCAACCCCTCAAGCAGACGCTTCAACCTCGAAAGAGCAGGGAGAAGATGTTGTTTCTTCCCTGAAAGAGCTGTCGCTGATAAGCAAGACGATGGAAGAAGTCCGGCAACAGCTTGGGGAGGCGAAGACGACGGCTAAAGGCGGGGGATTCACTTCGTGGCAGTATGATCATCCAGGCAAGGAAGGCTACCATTATCCCGAAACCGCCGTTTCGGTAGATGTTCAGGGCCTCGATAGCGGAAGCATGAAGGCGCAGCTCATGATTAGCTTTAACGAGAACAATTTGGTGGACTCTTATTCCATCTATCACGTGGTCGATGGTGAAATTATGGCGTACCGCGTCACCGAAGCAGGGGCTGTGGAGGAACCGGGACAGGCGGATTAAGCAGGAGGCGTTTCTACAAGATAATCGCAGCAAGCGCAATGAATGATAACAAGTGCAAGGGATAGTCCGACCGGAAGGTGATGGACTATCCCTTGTTGTTGTTTATAGCTCGGATAGAATCGTTTGCAGACGGCTTCTAGTGTTAATTTATATAACATTAATGATCTGGATGTCTGATGATGGGCTCCATATATTTCTGGATTTTATTTATTTAAATCTATCAAAAAAGGCAAATTAATAGGGAATATCATCTATAAACTATCATTGTAAACGCTTTTCCTACTGCATGTAATATTTGTTATATTAAATAACATTAAATAGAATGATTCTAACGAATACATAGATTTATGTTAGATAATATCACAATAACATCAGAGGAGAGTGCCACGATGAAACCAAAGTCGAAACGCCCGTTAGCAGTATGGAGTACCGCTGCATTTACCGCTTTTGTGATTTCTTTATCGCCTGTTGGGACGTATGCGGCCCATGCTGCGACGGTAACGGAAGTGAAAGGGACGGTTAGTGCGATTTCACCCGTTCAAACTCCTGCGGCGCCAGGCCGGAATACGACGGTTCCTCCCCTGTCGGAGGCCTTTAAACAATCGGCGAAGCCGAACGTGCTGGTGGTTGCGACTGGCGGCACTTTGGCGGGCCAATCGACGGATGCTACCAGCTTTCAATCCTATCGGGCAGGTACGCTGAAGATTGAAGACATGGTGGGCGAGCTTCCGAATACGGACAAGATTGCGGATATCAGTACGCTCCAGTTCGGCAACTCCGGGTCGAGCGCCTATACCATGGCCGATTTATACGATCTTTCCCGGACCGTCGACAAGGCGCTGGAGGTGTACGATAGCGTCGTCGTGACAACGGGGACGGATACGATGGAAGAGATTGCGTACTTCCTCGATCTGACGGTGCAAAGCGATAAACCCGTCGTTATCACCGGTTCCATGAGACCTTGGACGGTGATCGGTTCCGATGCCCAAGCGAACCTGTACAACGCCATCAAGCTTGCCGGAAGCGGCCGTACGGAATCCTTCGGCACGGTGCTGATGCTGAATGACACGATTCATCTGGCGCGCGGCGTAACCAAAACCAATGACTACCGCACCGACACGTTCGAAACGCCTATGCTGGGAGCGGTCGGATATATCGATGACGAGAATATCCGTATCTACCGGGCTCCCCTCCGTGCAATGAAAGAGGAAGGTCAGGGCAAACCGGTGTTTGATCTGAGCAAAATCTCGAAAGGGGATCTGGCGAAGGTCGAAATTGCGGTTTCTTATCAGGAGGCCGGCGGCGGCGCGATCAAAGGCTTTGTGGCAGATGGAGCTAAAGGCATCGTCACCTCCGGTACCGGCGCAGGCGGCATCTCGAGAGAGATGAGCGCCGCCCGCAAAGAAGCCATCGAAAAGGGGGTGGTCTTCGTAACTACGACCCGTACAGGCTCTGGCAGCGTATACGGCGGCGGAGAGGGCATCATTTCAGGCGACAACCTGAGTCCTCAACAAGCCCGCATTCTGCTGCTGCTCTCCCTGTCCTTTACGGATGATTTCGATACGATCAAGGGTTGGTTCGCAACCTACGGAACGCCTGAAGTGTAATCTCAGTCCCAGTCATTTTTTAGCTGCTCCTTATTCCTACTGAACGATGAAATTCCTTCCACCAATATATTTGCCGCCGGGGATGACCCGGCGGTCTTTTTTTGTTCGCAAGCACGGAGGACAAATCGACATTGGCGTTCGTCGCATCCAGCGACTGAATAGCGTTCCGGGCATTGGGGCTAGCGCCGAGAAATTGGGATCTGCAGATGTAACGGGGCGTGAGCTTGACGGATATTTTCATCGGTTTATTGCTTTCTATGTCAGCTATTTGTATACTTTACAATAGTAAACGATTACTATAAGTGAGGGATCCTATGAAGAAGCCGACCACGATACATGATATAGCGAAGATGGCAAACGTTTCTTCGGCAACGGTTTCGCGCGTGTTAAGCAACAGCAGTTATCCTGTCAGCAAGGAGCTTAAAGAGCGCATCCAGCAAATCGCGAAGGAATCCAATTATATTCCGAATATGCTCGGCAAACAGCTGAAGAAGAATAGCAGCAATACGATCGGAGTCATCATTCCTTCTATTGTGAACCCATTTTATTCTTCCGTCATTTTCGGGATCGAAGAGGTGGCCCGGCAGAATAATTTTACGGTTATCGTATGCAATTCCCTGCAAGATCCGGCGCTGGAGGATGAATATTTAAGGACGATCATGGAGAAGCAGGTCAAAGGCCTGATCATCTCCTCGATCTCCAAGGATAAGAGCCAGTTGACCCAGCTGATGAAGCTTGGCCTGAACGTCATCGCCATCGATCAGAAGATCGATGAGGATAACATTAACCAGATCGAGTTCGACTACCACAAGGCCGGTTACATCGCAACCAAGCATCTGCAGGAGAAGGGGCATGCGCGCATCGGTTACGTCACTTCCAAGCTGGATCGTCCAAGCCGCCGAAGCATTCATCAGGGCTATATGTCGGCGATGAAGGATGCAGGTCTCAAACCGCTGGTGGTCGAGTCCCCGACCGAGGAAGTGTATAACGCGATCACCGAATTCGATACGGGCAAGCAGCTCACGCAGAGACTGCTGGAACATTCGCCCCAGCCGACGGCGATATTTGCGTGCAATGACATGATGGCCTTTGGGGTGATCAACGAATTGTCGCAGCGCGACATTCAGGTGCCGGAGCAGATTTCGGTAATGGGCTTTGACGGCATTGACGTGGGGCAGATGATTCATCCGCCGCTCACAACGATAAAGCAGCCCGATTACGAGATGGGGAAGATGGCCTGCAAAATGCTGCTGGATATGATGCAGGGCGACGATAGCCCGATGTTTGATGTTATGCTGCAGCCTAAATTGCTGGATCGAAAATCGGTCCGGGATATCCGGGAGAACAAGTGAATACAAGGATGGTTTAAAGCCTGGGCATAACAAAAAGCTCGGGCTTTATTTATTATTATAAAAGATATCGATTACTAACTTTTTTCCTATCCGTTTCTTGATTAAGCATGTGGAAAACAATCCCTGTTAAACCTTGGAACACCTTATATAACGCTCGAAGTCAGACTTTTATTATAAAAATAATCGATGGGAGCCTAGAAAACTCTATTCAAGAAAGGGCTTCCATGCTATACTCGTTACAGAAATCGATTACTATAAAATGAATACCTTGGAATGAGCTGGAGCAGAAAACACGTTATCTCTATTTGTAACTTAAAAAGGAGGGTTTTCAATGTTAAAAAAGGTAAAGGTAATCTCTTTGATGCTGGCGTTTATGATGATGTTCACCGCTTGCTCTTCATCCGGCGGGTCAACCGATGGGGAGGTCTCGCCGGGGGAAGCGGAAGGCAGCAAAGAGAAGGTGACGCTCAAGATTGGGCTCCCTGGCAGCTATGAGGTGACGAGTAAAGAAATTATCGACGGTTTTATTGCGTCCCACCCCCACATCAACGTTGAAATCCAAGAAGCGCCGTGGGGGGACTTTACGTCCAAGATCGCCACGCAGATTGCAGGCAACACGATGCCGGACGTCTGGTTCCAAGAGAACGCCACCATACTTAGCTACGGGGAACGCGGTGTGGCAGAGGACTTGTCCTCCTACATTGAATCCGACCTGAAAGCGGACGAATACATCGACGGCCTGTTCTCCGCCAAAACGCCGGAAGGGAAGATCTGGGGCGTCCCCCACGGCATTAACCCGATTGCGCTAGCGTACAACCAGGATGTCTTCGAGAAGGCCGGCGTGCCGGTACCGACCGACGACTGGACCTTTGACGACCTCATTGAAGCCTCCAAGCAGCTGACGATCAAGGAAGGAGACCAAACCAGCCAATTCGGATTCATCGGTTCCTTTTCCATAACCAACGGCTGGTTTCCTTGGATCAAGCAGGCAGGCGGCTCGGCCTTGGACGACACCCTGACGAAATCGCGGTTTGACGATCCCAAAACCGCGGCCGGATTACAGCAGCTGTATGACGGTTTGGATCAAGGCTATTTTGCCGATATCGATTTCCTGAAAGCGAACGGCGGCGAGCTCGAAGTATTCGCGAGCGGCAAGGCCGCGATGTATTTCCTTCAATACAGCCTGCAGGTGAATATGAATGAGAGCTTTGCCGATACGAACTGGGATGTCGTCAAAATTCCGAAAGGGGTTGACGGCAAGCGCTATGTTCCGATGGTAGCCAACACGTGGCTGGTCTCCTCCAGAGCGAAGCAGGAATCGAAGGATGCCGCCTGGGAGTTCCTGAAATATTACCTCGGCGATGAAGTGCAGGATATCATCGTCAAGACGGGATCCACGCTGCCCGTGAAGAAGTCGGCGCTGGATCAGTTGAAGGACAGCACAACCAAACCTTTGAACAAAGCGGCTTTCACGGACGGCATTAACGAAGGCGGCGTTACCCTGGATGAGAATGCTACCTGGAGCGAATGGCGCATTCTGGTGCAGCAGGTGGTCAATGAAATCATGGTAGGCAATGTTTCGGTGGAAGACGGCGTGAAGGATATTCATGCCAAGGTTCAGGATGTGCTGGACTCCGGTAAATAACTTTCATGGGATCAGGGAGATGCAGTCTTGGCGACGTGTCGGATTGCATCCTTTGCTCCGTTAACGAAAGGCAGGTGTGTCATGCAGAAACAAGGATACTGGGGTTATATCTTCACATTGCCGTTTGTCATCAATGTCGTGGTTTTTCTCTTATTTCCGATCTTATTCTCCACGTATATTTCCTTCACGGAGTGGGATTTGTTTAACCCGCCGCGGTGGATCGGGCTGGACAACTGGGTGCGGGTCCTGAACAAGCACGAGTTCTGGGTGTCCATTCGGAACGTGTTTGTGTTTGCGCTCATCTTCGTGCCGATTCAGACGTTAATGGCATTCGTGATCGCATTCATGCTGAATCAGGCCATCCGGGCCAAGGGCTTGTTCCGGCTGTTCTATTTCCTCCCCGTCGTGACTCCGTGGATCGCGGGCGGCGTGGTCTGGGTGTGGATGTTCAACTATCAATACGGCGTGATTAACTGGGTGCTGGAGTCTGTCGGCCTTGCCCCCGTTAAATGGATTGACAGCAGCCATTGGCTGATGGTCATCTCCAGCATCGCGATCGTTCAGGTATGGAAGGGCGTGGGCCAATCCATGATCATGATTCTGGCCGGCATGCAGAACGTTCCGAAAGAGGTGCTGGAAGCCTCGCAAATTGATGGCGCCAATGGCTGGAAGCAGCTGACGAAGGTGGTGTTCCCGATGGTGACGCCGATGGTGTATCTCGTCATGATTTTGTCTACCATCTCGGCATTCCAGGCATTCGACGTGTTCCTCGGTCTGTTCGGCTCCATCACCACGGGCATACCGGAGAGAAATATGGTGCCGAATCTGCTGGTGTACCGGGACGCGTTCCTGCTCTTCAAAATGGGACCAGCATCGGCAACGGCCTGGCTGCTGTTTGTCATCATCCTGGGCTTCACGTTGTTCCAGAAGTATTTCGAGAAAAAGTGGGTGCACTATGACTAAGACGACTCACCCCTTGCTTAAGGTGCTGATGTACCTGCTGCTGATTGCCGGTGCGGTTTTCATGGTGTTCCCGTTCATATGGATGCTGTCCACGTCGTTGAAGACGGTTGGCGCCATCTCGCAGATGCCGCCGCAGCTCATCCCGAATCCGCTGAATTGGGATAACTATGTGACGATATGGAATAAAGTCGACTTCGGCCGATATACCTTGAACAGCTTTTTCATCGTTTCGATCGAGATGGTGGGATCCTTGGTCTCCAGCGCTTTCGTGGCCTTCGGGCTGGCGATGTTTACCTTTCGGCTGCGGGGGCTCATCTATATGATCATGCTGGCTACCCTAATGATTCCGTCGCAAGTGACCATGATCCCGACCTATTTCATCTGGAAGGAATTCGGGGCGTTGAATTCGTATTACCCTTTGATCGTGCCCAGCTTCCTGGGCGGGGCGTTCGGTATTTTCTTAATGCATCAGTTCATTAAATCCTTGCCCAAAGAGCTGTATGAATCGGCTACGATCGACGGCTGCAGCCCGCCGGGCATATTCTTCAAAATTTATCTGCCGCTGTGCAAGCCGGCGCTGGCCGCGCTGGGCGTATTCACCTTCATGGGCGCGTGGAACAACACGCTGGGCCCGCTGATTTACCTGCAAGACAAGGAATTGTACACATTGCCGCTCGGCTTGCTCTACCTGAAATCGGAGAACGTCAATCAAGCGCTGTTGATGGCGGGGGCCGTTATTACGACGCTGCCGGTCGTCATCGTCTATCTGTTCGCGCAGAAGCAATTTGTTCAAGGCATCGCTTCGACAGGGATGAAAGGCTGAAGGAGGAACTTACGACATGAAGAAGTACGTGCTGGTCGGCGCTGGATCGAGAGCGCTGTATATGTTTGCTAAACCGATGGTTACCGACTGGAGAGGCGTCCTTGCCTTTAAAGGCGTGTATGATGCCAATCCGGTGCGGGCGCGCTTTCTGAGCGAGGAGTGCGGGGGAATCCCCGTCTACGATGATTTTGACGGAATGATCACCGCCGCGAAGCCGGATGTCGTGATCGTGGCGAGTACGGATTACACGCATCATACCTATATCGTGAAAGCCTTGAGGGCAGGCTGCGACGTCATTAGCGAGAAGCCGATGACGATTGACGAAGACAAGTGCCGAGAGATTCTGCAGGCGGAGTCGGAGAGCGGCAAGAAGGTGACGGTCACGTTCAACCTTCGGTTTGCGCCATATTTTGCGACCGTGAAGGAACTGCTGCTGCAAGGAGTCATCGGAGATGTTTACCATATTGATCTGGAGTGGTTTCTGGACCGCCGGCATGGCGCGGACTATTTCCGCAGATGGCATGCCGAGATGAAGAACAGCGGCGGGCTGCTGGTTCACAAGTCAACGCATCACTTCGACATCGTGAACTGGTGGATGAATAGCCGTCCCGTGGAAGTTCATGCGTTTGGGACGAGACGGGTGTACGGGGACGACCGGCAGGACCATGGAGAACGATGCCTGACCTGCCACTGGAAAGACGAGTGCGAGTTTTATATGGATATCGAAAAGGATCCGTTTCTTGAAAAATACTATCGCGAGGCGGAAGGAGCCGACGGCTATTTGCGGGACCGCTGCCTGTTTGACGGCCGGATCGACATTTATGACACGATGTCGGTCAATGTCCGGTACGACAATGATGCGATGCTGACTTATTCCCTCGTCGCCTATAGCCCGTATGAGGGCTGGCGCGCCGCGATCAACGGCAGCAAAGGACGGATTGAGGTCTCGAATGTATACAGCAACGCGGATATGAAGCAAGGGGAAGACAGCTGGATTCATATTTTCAGAGCCGATGGCACGGAAGAGCTGGTCGAGGTCAATACATCGGCCGCCGGTCACGGCGGCGGGGATGCGAAGCTGCGCAAGGCGCTGTTCGAAGGCGGGATCGAAGATCCGCTAGGTCAACAAGCCGACAGCTCGGTAGGCGCCGAATCCCTTCTGATCGGCGCCACGGCCAATCGCTCCATTGCCGAAGGCCGGGCGATGAAGCTTCCGGACGTTTCCCCGACGCTCGTCAACAGGAGTTCATCGAGATGAACAGCGTTCAGGAACTGGAGCAGTATGTCTGCACGTTATACGACACGCGGGATCAGTTGAAAGCGCATGTGTTCGAGCGTTCCGATGCCGCATTTGCCGCCGGGGATGCTATCCGCGATTCCATCGTCACGGCCGAGGCGGCAAGAAAGCGGCAGGAGGACATCAAGGCGGCCTTCCTGAGGTCCATCGGCGGTTTTCCCGATGCATTCGCGAACCCGGAAAGGGAGGAAGGGGCGGCATTCGGGGAGGAAACATCGCCTGACAGCTCACCGCTTAAGGAACGTTCGCGCTGGTCGGCGGGGGACGCCGGCAACATGTCAGGTGGCAGAACCGATTCCCTTCTTAACGGACGCACAACGGGAAGCATTCGCGGAACCGGATTTCAAGTAGAGAAGGTTATGTTCGAGTCCCTCCCGGGGTATGATGTCACGTCGAATCTGTATCTGCCCGATCACCGGGAAGAACGCTCCGCGGCCGTCCTGTTTCTGAGCGGGCACGAGCTGGGGGCGAAGCAAGATGCCTATTATCAGCGCGTCATCCAGCACTTCGTCCGGGCGGGCATCATCGTGCTGGCCATCGATCCGATCGGGCAGGGCGAGCGCCTTAGCCTTCATGATTTCGAGGATCGGGCAGGGAGCGTCATATGGGGAACGAAGGAGCATCAGCAGTACGGCGTTCAGTGCCATATGCTCGGCGACAGCGTAGCCCGATATTTCGTTCACGATGCCATGCGTGCCATCGACTACTTGTGCGAACGGCCCGAGGTCGATCCGTCGCGGATCGGCGTAACGGGAAATTCCGGCGGCGGAACGCAGACGGCCATGATGATGGTCTGCGATGAACGCATTGCGGCGGCGGCTCCCGCCACCTTCATCATGAACCGGCAGCTGTACATGCATGCCGGCGGCGTGCAGGATGCCGAGCAGGTATGGTCGGGCCTGTCCGGACTGGGTTACGACCATGAGGATCTGCTCATCGCTTTTGCGCCGAAGCCGCTGATCGTGTTGGCGGCGGAATACGATTTTTTCCCGATTGAAGGCACGCGGCGCACCGTTGATCGCTGCAGGCGTTTCTGGGAGCTGCTCGGTCACCCGGGCGACCTGCAGCTTGTGACCGACGCCTCGACGCACCGCTATACGGATCGGCTGGCCGCGGCGGCCGCGGCATTTTTCGTCCGGCATCTCGAGGTGAAGGCTGTTCCCAACAATGCCATGAAGATCGAGGCGCTGCCTCCGGAACAACTATGGTGCAGTCCCGGCGGTCAGGTGTACCGGGATAAGGCGGACGGAAGGACGATCCGGGACTTCAATGCCGATCGCTGCGACCAGCTGGCAGCAGCCCTGTTCGCTGCTGCCGACGCAGCAAAGACAGGATCAAGCAAGGCAGTGGCTGCAGGAGAAGATTTACGCCTCCCGGAAGCCTTGCGAATTGAACCCGCGCATCATTGGGCTGGGCGCAGTGGAGGGCCTTGAGGTCGATTATCGCTTGTGGTGGTCGCAGGAGGGCATCATGAACAGCGGTTATGTATTCCGACTGGCCGAGGATACAGCCGAACGAAGGCGGCCGCTGACCGTTGCCGTTTGGCGGGGAGGGACCCGCCAGCTGAAAGCGCATTGGGCCTGGATTCAGGAAACCTGCCGATCCGGCCGCGCCGTGCTGGTGCTGAACACGTCCGGGGTCGGTCCTCATGAGCCCTATCCGATCTATGGTAAGCCCGCGCGTTCTTATTTTGGGGTGCTGCATAAGCTTGCCGATGATTTGATCTGGCTTGGGGACAGTTTGGCTGCGCTGCGCACGTACGATGTCGTCCGGTGCATGGAGGTTATCTCCCACTTTGATGAGTGGCAGGCGGGAGCGGTCCCGTTCTATACGGTAGGTCGGGAAGGGTTGTATGTGCAGCTTGCCGCGGAGGTTGACCATAGAATCGGCGCGATTACAGCCATTCATCCTGTGAGCAGCGCAGCCGATCTGGTCAGGGCTCGGCAGCTTGAGGAGGAGGAAGCGATGAGCGTCGTGTTTCCCGGCATTTTCAAGATGCTTGATCCCTCCGAGCTGAACGAACCACGGGTAGAATATCGCGGGCAACTAGAGGGAAAGGATGTGGAAGGACATGAGTAAACCAAAACCACTAACGGTCACGCTGGTCGGAGCCGGCCTTCGCGGCATGATTTACAGCGGATATGCGCTCCAGCGACCGGAGGAGATGCAGATTGTTGCCGTTGCCGATCCGGATGAGGTGCGGCGCAGCCGCTGCCAAGCGAAGTTCGGGATAGCGGATGAGCAATGCTTTGCAAGCTGGGATGAGCTGTTTGCCGGACCCCGTCAATCGGATGCGGTCTTCATCTGCACGAGGGACCGGGACCACTATGAGCCGACCATGAAGGCGTTGGCAGCCGGGTATCATGTGCTGCTGGAAAAGCCGATGTCCCCGGAGTGGCAGGAATGCATCGATATGGGCCGGCAGGCGGAAGCCTTCGACCGTACGTTAACGATTTGCCATGTTCTCCGGTATGCGCCTTTTTTCCAAGAGCTTAAACGGCTGCTCGATGAAGGACGAATCGGCCGCCTGATGTCGATCCAGCACAACGAGAACGTCGGCTATTGGCACCAGGCCCACTCGTATGTGCGGGGATATTTCAATAACAGCGAGTCATCCAGCCCAATGATTTTGGCCAAATCCTGCCATGACTTGGACATCATGCAATGGCTGGCGGGAGGCCGATGCCTAAGCGTGGCCTCCTATGGCCACCTGTCGCATTTCCGTCCGGAGTCGGCTCCGCCCGGCGCGCCGAAGCGCTGCCTGGATGGATGCCCGGTATCGCACGAATGCCAGTACTATGCGCCGAATACGTATTTGATCGAGAATGCGGGCTGGAAAGGCGAGGCTGCGAGCAACGACCCGAGTTACGAAGCGCGTTACCAAGCGATGCTGGAGGGTCCTTTTGGCCGGTGCGTGTACCACTGCGATAACGACGTCGTGGATCATCAGGTCGTCAGCATGGAGTTCGAGCATGACATTACGGCGGTGTTCACGATGAGCGCGTTCACGGAGAAATGCAACCGTACCATCAAGCTAATGGGCACCGAAGGCGAAATACGGGCCACGATGGAGACTAATGAGATCGAGATCCGCCGTTTCGGCAGCGTCAAGCAGGAAGTGATCCAGCTCGTCGATCCGGAAGGCCATGTAGGCCATGGTGGCGGGGATATGCGTTTGATCGCCGATTTTGTGAAGTCGGTTCAATCCAAGGGACAGCATAACAGCACAACCTCTGCCCAAGCATCGATCCAGAGTCATCTGATGGCGTTTGCCGCCGAGCGTTCCCGCGTAGAAAAACGCATGGTGAGGCTGGAGGAATTTATGAATAGCGGCGTTCTGGCCTAATGGCTTACATTTCTACAATGTTGTACAACAAGGAGGAATTATCATTATGCAGTTGAACATCTTGGAACATGCGGATCAGGCAGGCTTGGAGGCGGCCCGCGCTTGCGAGGCGATTCTCCGCGATACAATCGCGGAGAAAGGAAAAGCGCGAATCGTCCTGTCGACGGGCGCGTCGCAGTTTGAGTTTTTGTCGCACTTCGTGAAGCTGAATCTGGAATGGGAACGAATCGAAATGTTCCATTTGGACGAATACATCGCGCTGCCGGAATCCCATCCGGCGAGCTTTCGCAAGTACTTGAAGGAGCGCTTCCTGAAATATGCGAGCGTCGGCCAAGCTTGGCTCATCAACGGGGAGGGCGATCCCGAGGAAACGGTGAAGCGGCTGAACGAGGAAATCGTCAAAGCGCCCGTGGATTTGGCCCTGATCGGGATCGGGGAGAATGCGCATATTGCCTTTAATGATCCGCCGGCCGATTTTGATAACGATTCGCCTTATACGATCGTGAATCTCAGCGATACCTGCAAGAGCCAGCAGGTAAGGGAAGGCTGGTTTGCATCGAATGAGGAAGTGCCCAAACAGGCGATTACGATGACGGTCAAGCAGATTTTGAAGAGCCGCCATATCGTATCGGTCGTGCCTCATCAGGCGAAAGCGGCAGCCATTCAAAATACGATTCAAGGCGGGGTCGATAACCGGGTGCCGGCTACCATCCTGAAGACGCATTCCAGCTGGATGCTGTATCTGGATAAAGCATCGGCAGCGCCGATATATCAATGGGCTTAGGCTGGGGGCACCTATGATGTGGCGTGGAAAGCTCCCGCACACCGGCGAGCCGGTTGAGGTAGAGTCGTCAGACGGACGGATCGCGGCCATACGACGGTTAGGTCAGGGGGATAAGACGGCGTTGCTGCCCTGGATCAGCAGCGGCTGGATCGATGTGCAGGTCAACGGCTTCGGCGGATACGATTTGAATGGAACCGTGACGTCGCAAAGCGACATTGAAGGCGTGACGCGGGCGCTGCATCGGTGCGGGGTCGCCGCCTACTTGCCGACGGTCATCACGGGCAGCTACGACCGGATGCGTCAAGCATTTCAGGCATTGTCCAAGTATGCCGGGTCCAAGCAGTTCGGGAGCGCCTCGATAGTCGGCATTCATATGGAAGGCCCCTATCTTTCCGATGAAGACGGCAGTCGCGGGGCGCATCCGAGGGAGTATATCCGGAATCCGGATTGGGATGAGTTTCAACGGCTTCAGGATGCGGCTGACGGGCTTATCCGGATGGTGACACTCGCGCCGGAGCGCGAAGGCTCGGTTCCATTTATAGAGAAGGTAGTCAAGGCAGGTGTTATCGTCGCGATCGGGCATACGATGGCAACCGGCGAGCAGATCGATCGGGCGGTGCAGGCAGGGGCAACGGTTTCGACGCATCTGGGGAACGGCTCGCAGCCCGTTTTGCCGCGCCACCCCAACTATATCTGGCACCAGCTGGCGGACGACCGGTTATGGGCCACCTTTATACCGGACGGCCACCATCTGGCGCCCCCTGTGCTGAAAGCGATGCTGCGGGCAAAACGGAACAAAGCGGTGCTTGTCAGCGATGCCGTCATGTTCGGCGGCATGGCTCCCGGAAGGTACAGCAGCCTCATCGGAGGCGAAGTCGAGCTGACGGCGGACGGGCGCCTGCATACGGTAGCGAATCCGGCGATACTGGCCGGATCCGCTTCTTCGCTGGAGGTTGGCATTGCGAATGCGATTCGCTATACGGATATGACGCTGGCGGAAGCAGTAAGCGCGGTCACGGTCCGCCCGGCTATGGTGCTGGATATGCCGCAGTTGGGCGGGCTTGCGCTCGGGAGCCCGGCGAACCTGACGCTGTTCGACTGCGATACGGACGGATCGGGCATGATGGTCCGGGAGACCGTTGTAGCGGGCGAGAGGGTGTACGGTCCTGTTTGATGAAGCAACACAAAAAAACCATCCCTGTCGAGCGTTCATTGCGCCAGCTCGCACGGGGATGGTTTTTCTTTTGATGTTATTTTTCGATATGCTCCACGAACCAGCGGACGATGTGGCTGAGGCGCCGGACCCGCAGGTGCGGATTGCCGCTGCGGGACAGGTTATGGTCCGCGCCGGGGAAGCGAATCAGCTGGGTTTCACGGCCCAGTCGCTTCAAGGCGATAAACAGCTGTTCTCCCTGCTCGATCGGGCAGCGGAGGTCCTGTTCGCCGTGAAGGATAAGCAGCGGCGTGCTGACATTCTTCACGTAAGCGAGCGGGGAGTGCTTCCACAGCTTGTCGAGATCGTCCCAAGGATTGCCCCAGATTTGATCCTGGGTAAAGGTATAGCCGATATCGCTGACGCCGTAGAAGGAAATCCAGTTCGATATCGAGCGCTGGGTTACCGCAGCTTGGAACCGGTCGGTATGACCGACGATCCAGTTGGTCATGAAGCCGCCGTAACTGCCGCCGGTCACGCCGAGACGGGAAGCGTCGATATAAGTGTAGGTATTCACAACATAATCCACGGCTTCCATCAGATCCTGGTAATCCCGCCCGCCGTAATCGCCTCTGACGGTATTGACGTGGACTTGACCGTATCCATGGCCGCCCCGCGGGTTGGTATAGAAAACGGCATAGCCGGCTGCTGCCAGCAGCTGGAACTCATGCATAAACGTGTGTCCGTACATGGCTTGCGGACCGCCATGAATCTCCAGCACGGCCGGGACCTTGGAGCCTTCCGCGAAGCCGGCAGGCTTCATGATCCAGCCTTGGATCGGCCAGCCGTCCGACGTACGGAACGTAAAGGACTCCGGCGTGCTTAACGTAAGCTCGTTCCACAGCTCCTCATTGCAGTTCGTCAGACGGCGTTCCTCGTTGCTGCCTGTAGTGAAGCTGAACAGATCGCCCGGCTGCAGCGGGTCGGCAGCGGCAAATACCACGTTCTCTTCCGGTGTCAGTGCGAATTGGTACACCTCGCGTTCACCTGCCACCACCAGCTCGAAGGAGGAGCCGTCCAAGGCAAAACGTCCAATATGGACGCCCCCATCCTGGCTGAGCTGGACGTAAACCGATCGACCGTCCTTGCTGAACAGGGGAGGCGTTCCCGCCCCAGCTCTCATGTCGCTGACAGCGGCGTGCCCGAGCTGAACGTCCATGTCCGTGAAGAGGACGCGGGCTTCTCCGCCCGAGAGCGGAACCAGGCGGATTTTGGTCAGCGTGGCAAACCCGCAGCTGAGATCGCTGGCAAGCATGAGTACATGCTGCCCGTCCGGGGTGAACGCAATGGAACCGATCGAGAGGGTTCCGTCCGTGATTTCGGTTACCGATCCGCTGGACAGGTCCATGACAAACACATCGTTCGTCAAGCGAAGATCCGGGTCCGGGAAATGCTCCGTGGCGAGGGTGCTGCTGTATGCGATGCTGCCGCCGTCTGGTGACCAGGCAAAGGCATATACGTCAAAATCGCCTTCGGTGATTGGTTTGCATTCTTCCGTAGCCGGATTCACGATAAATAGATGATGTCGGCGGTCATTCCATAATCCGGGGCCATCGGCTTTATATTTAATGCGGTTAATGATTTTTTCTTCCGGCAGCTTGTGCTTGTCGTCTTTGTCTTTCTCTTCGCTTTCGGTAGATTCAGCCGCTTCGGCTTCGCTCCGAACCAGCAGACGCGAGCTGTCCGGCGACCATTTAAATGCGCTGACGCCGTGCTTCAGGTCGGTAGCGGGGCGGGCTTCCCCTCCGTTGGCAGGCATGATCCATACCTGTGGCTTATCGCCCTTTTTGCGCAAGAAGGCAAGCTCAGACCCGTCGGGGGACCAAGCGGGTGCTGCATCGGCTTCGCCGGAAGTGAAGGGAATATCCTGAGCGCCCCCTGCGGGAAGCAGGCGGATATGGGAACGGTAACCGTCGTGCTTTTCGCTCACGGACTTATGTACATAGGCTATGGCCCCGCTTGCGGGGGATACGACAGGGTCATTCACCCAGTGCATCCGGTACAAATCCTCGGGCGTTATAAGTCGCTTATCAGTCATGAATCATCCTCCTAATCTTCTTGTGTGAGTTAAACCTCATTATCCCAGATAATGGCATGGAAATCTAGATAAAATAGAGGGTGAGGATGTGAACGTTTCGATCCAAATGCTAGTAAAACAGAGGAGGATTTACAATAATTCTAGGCTGTAATCGAGGATTTGGAGACAGAGAAGAGCTTGTTATTCTTCAACTGGTCAATTTATGACATGAACCGTGCCCGAGAATCTCGATAGGTGTCCCCTTCTCTTTTTGTTATAATTGAGATAGACTCTCAATTAGGAGTATGCAAATAAGACCAATTATATAGAGCTCGGGAGGAAATCAAATATGAACGTAAGTGAAGCTATCCGCACGCGCCGCAGCCTTGGCAAGGTCAAGCCTGACGCCGTACCGCAGGAGTTGATCGAACAGATCGTCGAAGCAGGAACCTGGGCGCCGAACCACAAGCTGACGGAGCCGTGGAAATTCTTTGTCATGCAAGGGGAAGGCCGCGACGTGCTCGGCAATGCCCTGGGGGATATTCAGGTGGCCGGCGGCGACGATACGAGCGAAGAGGCCGTGAACGCAGCGCGCGAATCGGGACGTACGAAGGCGTACCGCGCTCCGGTCGTCATCGGTGTGGCGGTTGAGCCGTCGACGGATCCGAAGGTGATTGAGCTGGAAGAGTACGGAGCGGTATTCGCCGGCATCCAGAACATGCTGCTGCAAATTCATGAGCTGGGTCTTGGCGCCGTGTGGAGAACCGGCGAGCCGTGTTTCCACGCGTTGATGAACCAAGCGTTCGGATTGAAGCCTGACGATAAAATGCTGGGTTTCCTGTACATCGGATATCCGGACATGGAGCCGAAGCAGGGGAAACGTCAACCGGCCGCAAACAAGACGGTATGGCTGAATAGTGCTGCAGACCTGTAGTTGATCTATCCCCGGCCGTAAAAATCCGGTATAATGACCCTAAGTTTATCGAAGGGTGCTGGGCATCCGGGGATTGACACTAGGGGAGTGTACATGGATGAAATTTCGGTTTAAACAGTGGGATCTGGGGAGCAAATTTATTTTTATCGCAACCTGTTTGGCGATAGCCTCTTTCTTTTTTAAATGGCTGGATATCGGCGTGGCTGCGGAGAACGGCTTTATGCAGGGCGGCGTGTTGTTCATCGTATGTTTCATCTATCCGTTTTTGAAAGTGGTTCGCGAGAAGAAGATGAACAAGCTGATTGCCTACGCCTTTGCGCTGGTCGCTATTTTCCTGACCATGATGTACGTGTCGTCCAAGACCATTGATTTTTTTGGAGAGACGATCAGAGGAGCGGCCGCTGGGCCGTATCTGTTTCTGGCGGCATGCGGGCTGCTGACCTTCGGTATTTTTAGACGCAAGGTTTAAAACGATAGGTTACATGCAAATGCCGTAACGATTAATAAAGGGCCGAGCCTATAGCAGCATGCTGCCCATAGGACGGCCCTTTTTGGCGATGAATGATGGGATTAGTTAAAAAATGTCCGCAGCCCTTGCAAGGGCTGTAACGTTGAGCGGGATACTGGGATTTTGATATACTGGAATAAGCGGCCAAATCCGCTGCATTACATAAACAGGAGGGATTTCAGAATGGCCAATCAAACTTTTACCGATGGACCTACTTTGAATGACGGCGTAAAAATGCCGTGGCTGGGCCTTGGCGTATGGAAGACCAAAGAAGGCGAAGAGGTTATTCAGTCCGTAAAATCAGCAATCGCTGCAGGGTACCGCAGCATCGATACCGCTGCCATCTACGGCAATGAAGAGGGCGTAGGGCAAGCCATTCGCGAATCCGGAGTTTCGCGGGACGAGCTGTTCATCACCACCAAGGTATGGAACGATGACCAGGGTTATGAGAAGACGCTGCAAGCTTTTGAGACGAGCCGCAAGAAGCTAGGGCTGGATATCGTTGATTTATATCTCGTGCACTGGCCGGGTAAAGATAAATACCTCGAGACGTGGAAGGCATTGATTCATCTGCAAAAAGAAGGCCTCGTTCGTTCCATTGGCGTCAGCAATTTCCAAATCCGCCACCTGCAGCATATCATTGAGGATACCGGCGTGGTACCTGTCGTCAACCAAGTGGAATTGCATCCGCTGCTTTCCCAGAAGGAGCTGCTGGGCTATGCACGCGAGAATCATATCGTTCTGGAAGCTTGGAGCCCGTTGATGCAGGGCAACCTCGATCAACCGGCACTCGCGCAGATCGCGGAAAAATACGGAAAAACCACGGCGCAAGTCATTCTGCGCTGGGACATTCAGAACGGCGTCATCGTCATTCCGAAATCGATTAAAGATCATCGGATCCGTGAAAACGCCGGCATCTTCGAATTCGAGCTTTCCGCAGAAGATATGGCGGCCATTGACGGCTTGAACCAAAACAAACGTTTCGGCTCCAACCCGGATGAGTTCCTGTTCTAAATTTCGTTTTCATATAAAAAAGCGAGCACCAACCCTGAGTGAGGGAAGTGCTCGCTTTTTTTGCGTATTCAATAGCAGGTGGAAAGCCCCCTTGGCATTATCGTCCTTCCTGGTCGTCCTCGGGAAACAACGGCTCGCCGATCGTGCCGATCTTCCCATGCACCAGGTCCTCATGCAGCCGTCTTAACCAGTTCAGGTCGGTCTTGGCGTGCTCATACATCCCGATCATCAGGTGCTGCGTGCTGCGGGGGACGATATGCTGATGCTCCACGTATAGTTGGTACGCCTGGTTCACCCGGTGTTCGGCTTCCCGGATCCGGGTCTGCAGGATCGGGGCCAGAACGGCGGGGTCTGCGTGGCGCGAGAAGGGCAGCGCCATATACAGCGGGTGGTGCACGGGCTCGATGTCCCTGAACTTTTTGAGCAGCAGCTGTTCAAAAAGCTTGCGTCCGGATTCCGTGATCCGGTAGATGGTTTTGTCCGGACGGCTGTCGCTTTGGATGGTTTCCACGGCCTCGATATATCCTTCCTTGGCGAGCCGGTCCACCGCGTAATAAAGGGAGCCCATCTGGAGCTTGGTATATTGATCCATGCCCCGGTCCTTCATCTTGATCCGGATCTCGTACGGATGATGGTCTCCTTCCAGCAGCAAGCCCAGGATGGCCAGCTTCATGGACATGCCATCAGGCTCCCTTGGCTTTGGCGGGGGCTTTGGCGGGAACGGTCACCCGTTCGTTGCCCATCATAAGGACGAACACAAGCGCCAGCACCGCCGGCACAAGCGCCCACATGAACGTGTTCGCGATGGAATCGGCCAATGAAGCCGTGATCTGTTCGCGCACGTTCGGTGGGAGCTGCCCCATCACTTCAGGCGAAAGGACGGCATCCGCGTTTAACTCGGCACCGGCCGGCGCGTTTCCTCCGGCTTCCGCGAGCCGGTTGTTCAGGCCGTTGCGCTGGATGATCCCGAAGATTGTAATCCCCACCGTCATGCCGAAGGAACGAAGGAAGGAGTTCGTCGATGTTGCCGCGCCCCGCTGTCTGGCATCAAAGTTATGGATGGAGGCCATGCTGAGCGTGGAGAACGAGAACCCGACGCCAAAGCCGGTCAGGACCATGAAGAGCGTTAACAGGTAGCGCGGCGTATCCGGGCTGATCGTGCTCAGGCAGAAAATGCCTGTGATAAAGCACAAGACGGACAGGATCATGATGTTTCTAAACGAAGTCCGGGTCGTCAGCATACCGCCGCCTTGGCTCCCGAATACGCTGCCCAGCATCATCGGCATCAGAATGAGGCCCGAATTGGTTGCGGATCCACCGTACACTCCGCTGACGAAGATCGGGATGTAGATGGTTGCCACGATAAACGTTGCTCCATAGAACAAGGCAACGATATTGCTTGAAGCAAACAGGCGTTTACGGAACATTTGGAATGAAATAATGGGTTCGGCTGCTCGGGTCTCTGCGAACAGAAACACGATAAACAAAGCAATGAATCCCCCGAACAAGCCCAGAATTTGCGGGGAATCCCATGCATAGGTTTGCCCGCCCAGCTCCAGACCGAACATCAAGCAGATGATCGCGCCAACAAGCGTCGCTGCCCCGGTCCAATCGATCTTCTGTTTGGCATGGGAACGCGATTCCTTGTAAGACGTCATAATGAAAATGAAGGATACGATCCCGATCGGAACGTTGACATAGAATATCCATTCCCAGCCGATGCTGTCGGTAATAAATGCACCCAGCAGCGGTCCCATAATGCTGGAGGTGCCGAATACGGCGCCGAGCAGACCTGTCATCTTGCCGCGCTTCTCCGGCGGGAACAGGTCAAACACGATGGTAAAGGCAATCGGCATAAGAGCACCGCCGCCGATTCCTTGAATCGCCCGGAAAATAATAAGCTCTGTCATATTGTTTGCCATCCCGCAGAGGGCGGAACCAATCAGGAAGACAACCAGTCCGAAGATAAAGAACCGCTTCCGTCCGTACATATCGGACAGCTTGCCGAATATCGGCGTGCCGGCCATAACGGCAACCATGTAGATCGAGGTTACCCAGACGACTTGGTCGAAGCCTTGAAGATCGCGGATAATCGTCGATAACGCGGTCGCTACAATCGTGTTATCGATGGCGGCCATGAAGATGCCGAGCAGCAATCCGGCCACGACCAATTTGATGTTGCTTTGTTGTGCATTCATGTTAAGGATACTCCTTTTCCTTATTCAACTATGTACATATTATTCAAATTTGAATAATTCGGTGGTTATATTGTAGCCGGATTAACAGAAGTTGGCAAGATGTTGAATGCAAGGCCTGTCTCTACATTTTGCACAAGAAAAAACAAGGTCAACCCTGTATACGGGATGACCTTGATATTATCGGGCGACAACCGCCGGAATGCCGTTGCAGTCAAGACCTTTGTCGGCAGATTCGTTTCGGGAAGCGGCTGCATGGTTCGGATAATTTTTCAGCTCTGCATGTTTCGTGTGGTAACTTGCACGGGATAATGAAACGGAGATCAAGCGGATGCTTATTTCCACAGGGGCCTCGGGGTGAGGTATGACAGAGATTCGGCTGGCGATGGTAGCGTCTAACAGTTCATCTGCGGCGATTTTGGATCCAGTTGCATGAATTCGATCCGGTTGCCGTCCGGGTCCCTGGCCCAGCACTGCCAGTTGAAGTCTTTTCCTTGAACCGGCTCGACGTCCAGCTTCACGCCCTGCTTGCGAAGATGCTCCGCGATGCGCTCGATGTCTTCCACCTCAAGGCAGAGATGGGAGAATCCGACGGGCCGCTCTACACGGGCCGGTTTATTTTGTCCGCCGTAAAACAGCTCGATAAACTGTCCATCACGCACCTTAATGTACTCGATCCACGGTTCGCCCTGATCATTGGGAATATCAAAAGCACGGGTAAAACCAAGCACATTACAGTAAAAATGCAGGGATTTCTCCATATCGGCAACATCGAACGCCAGATGGGCAATTCCTTTAATCATGACGGCATTCCTCCTCGGTATGTATCAAAACATGAAATAAGATGATCTCTTATGTCCATTGTAACGCATTCTGTATACGCTTCCATATTTATTTGCGGCATCGGAAAAATAAAACCGGAATCCTGACTGAGCCACTCAGGCATGCAGCGGAAGCCTGTATGCGGATGCCAAAAAAACCCGAGGCCTGCGATAACAAGGCCTCGGGTTTGGGGGAGGATCCTCGTGCCGTGGCGACACGAGGATCCATTTGGCATATTCTGCTCATCAACGATCGTTTCAAATGTATCTGCCGCTATCAAACAGAGAAACCTTATACATAGGTCAGGCTGTCCAGAATTTCCTTCACGCTCAGCTCGGCGCAAGCCATGGAGGTATCGGCTACTCCATAATACATTCTCACGACATCGCCATCGACCAATGCGCCACAGGAGAAGACGACGTCTCCGAAGAATCCGTTCTTCTCATAATCGGCCTCGGGCTCCATGATCGGTTGATTGGAGCGGGCGATGACTTTGGATGGATCGTTCAGATCCAGCAGCAGGGCACCCATGCAGTAGCGGTGATCCAACGTTGCGCCATGGTACAGCTCCAGCCAGCCTTTTTCCGTGCGGAATGGTACGGCGCCGCCGCCCATGCGGCCGCTGTCCCACATGCCATCGCGCAGGCCTGCGAGATGTTTGTGGTTGCCCCAGTATACAAGATTATCGGATTCGGCGATCCACATTTCCGGGTTGCCCGTGCTCTTGGTCGTTGGACGGTGCAGCGCATAGAATTTGCCGCCTATTTTCTCAGGAAAGATCAGGACGTCCTTGTTGTCCGGTCCGAAAATCATCCCGTGATGAGTGAAGTTCACAAAATCTCGCGTCGAAACCATGGATTCGCCTACGCCTACCGGAGAAACAGCAGAGAAGTAGATGTAATACGTATCGCCGATCTGTGTAACGCGCGGGTCTTCGATACCGAAAGCTTCCAGCGTCTGTGCGGGATATACCAGCGGCTTGTCGTCGATGGTAAAGCGATGCCCGTCCGTGCTGCGTGCCACTCGAATATAGGATAAGGAGGTCAAATATTCGAAGGTAGCGCTGTGGTTCACATTACGAATGACACGGGGGTCAGAGAAATCATAACGAGCATCGTCGGTGCGGAATTCCAAAATGTCCAGCTTCTGTGTTTCAGCATGGAATACAGGCGCTTTGACAATCATCGGATTGGTGCTAATCGGGCGCTCCGCGACCCGAAGCAGCAGCAGCACTTCGCCGTTATATTCGGCAACGCCTGCATTGAAGGCGCCAATGACTTCGAAGCCGTCATGATACGGCTTCACGTCGGCCGGTGTAATCAGAGGGTTCTCCTCATATCTGTATATATTCATGGTTGTTTACCCCTATCCAATGTTCTTATTTATTTGGGAACGGCTTCTCTTACTGTTCGAATTTGAGGAACGGATCCTGAATGGTTATGCGATGCGCTTCCGCATCGCTGATGCCGGCATAGAGATCGGCGGTGCCGTCAGCATGGCGAACGAGGCCTCCGCTAAACACGACGTCAGCGAGATCCGGACGTTTGGTTTCACCCGGCAGGAATTCGGCGCGTACGGCAATCAATTCCATATCGCTAAACTCGCCCGTCTGCGGGTCTAGCGCAAACGCCATCGGATAATAGTGGCGATCCCCGGCTTCGTCGAAGCTGGCAACATGGCCAAGCACGCCGACAAGCCCATTGCTCAACAAGTGCAGCTCGTTGGCCCCGCCCCATTCCGCATCGATGAATTGGTCACCCAGAAGGGGGGCATCGTTAACGAGTTCTACCGTCACGTCTTCCAGCGAGCTCACCTTGGTAAACCCGATTTTACCTCGGCCGCCTTTTTCGCCTTGAGGACGAGTAAACACGCCGATTTCGCCGCCTGCCAGCTCCGTGAGACGCAAATCCTTCATCGCGTCGGGACCCGTGAAGAAAAGGGAGAGCTCGTTCAGCGTTTGGCCTTTCCGGAATACGGTTCTCCACATCAGTGCATTCTCCATCGTGGGGTGAGGGAAGATTTCAACGCCACCCAGAACCAGTTCGCCATGAATGAAGGTAAAGAACGGATCCTGAAGCGTAAAGACAGGGGCGCCTTCTTTCGGTACCCAGGTGCCGTCCTGCTCCACGAAGAAGCGGATTTCGGAATGCTCGCTGTCTCGCGACTCCACCCGGCCTGCAATGACGGTGACTCCGTCAATCCTGAAGGGAGCCGTGATATTATATACGTCTTTGTCGCCTACACCCGAAAACGAAAGCTTGACCGGGTTCTGGACCGTGGATTTTTTGCTTTGATATTCTTGCAGCAGGGTTGCGCAAGTTTTTACTGAGGATTTGTTTAATGCCACCGTATGATGCCTCCTTATATAAACCATAAATAATTGCGTCTTAGGATACCCATACCGCAGCTGTGTGCGGTGGGACTTCGATTACCGATCCGCCGAGGGATACCATCTCGCCGCTTGCAGCAGCCAGCTCCAGCCTCTGGTCTGACCAATCGGACAGGTCCAGCCGAAGCGGCTGATAACCGAATTGAAGGACAATGACGGCTTCCTCGCAGCCGGATCGTTTGGTATAAGCGATTGCCGATCCCTCCAATTGCTCCAGCTTTACGTAATCGCCGGAAGAGAGGGCGGTATGCTGGACACGAAGCGAAAGCAGCTTTTTATAAAAAGAATACATGGAATCCGGCTGCTCCAGTTGTGCTTGCGCGTGGATCTGTTCGTGCCCGGGCCCCATCCCGATCCAAGGTGTTTGATCCGAGAAGCCGCCGTAACGATCACCGTTCCATTGCATGGGGGATCGGGAGTAGTCGCGGCTCTTGGCCCGGGCCAAGTCCAAAGCCTCCTCTTCCGTTCTTCCATTCTGAATTGCGGCTTCGTAGTGGCCGATGCCCTGGATATCCCTCATGTCCTCGATCCGGTGCGCGATATGGTTCCTCATCCCGATCTCGTCGCCATAATAGATGAACGGAACGCCCTTCGCCGTTAACATGAGGGCTGCCATCAGTTTGGCTCGCTGCTCCTCGAGCTGCGCATCGTCTTCGCCAAATCTCGAGATGTGGCGCTGCATATCATGGCTGCTGAAGAACAAGGTAGGGAGCTGATCGGATGCATGCTGGTCTTCCATGCGTTTAATCTCCCTATATAAATCCTCCGGCCGAAATTGCTCCTGACTTCCCAGGTTGAAATTGAAAACCACATCGAGAAGGCCGCTGCCGCTGTAGCGGAGCAGGATGTCCATATCCTCGGAACCGACTTCACCTACCATAAAAATGCCTTCCCGTTCATGCACGTAACGGCAAATGTCGCCGAGCGCCTCCACAATCCCGTCCTGGTTCTGATCGTACCGGTGGATCTGTTCGCCGTTATCATCTACCGGATTATCCTGAAAATCACCGGAGACCTTTAGGAAATTGATGACGTCCAGCCGGAAGCCGTCGATCCCTTTATCCAGCCAAAATCCCATAACATCCTTCATGGCTTTCCGGACTTCCGGGTTGGCCCAATTCAGATCCACCTGTTCCTTGGCAAAGGCATGGTAATAGTACTGCCCCGTGCCTTCATCCCATTCCCAGGCGCTGCCCCCAAAGAAGGACTCCCAGTTATTCGGTGTCTCTTGATTAACGGGAGACCTCCAGATATACCAGTCGCGCTTCGGAGAAAGGGAGGAGGATTTGGACTCCTGGAACCAGGCATGGGCTGATGAGGTATGGTTCAGCACGAGATCCACAATGACCCGGATACCCCGCCGATGGGCTTCATGAATGAAACCATCGAAATCTTCCATCGTTCCGTATTCCGGATCGACGGCATAATAATCCGAAATATCGTAGCCGTTATCGATCTTGGGCGATTGATAGAAGGGGGTCAGCCAAATTCCGCCGATTCCGAGTTCCTTCAGGTAATCCAGCTTGGAGGTGATCCCCTTAAAATCTCCGACGCCATCCCCATTGCCGTCACAGAAGCTTGGCATGTAAATTTCATAAAAGACGGTTTCTTGCCACCACTTTTTTTGGTTTCTGTCCATACGTTTCCACTCCCGGATGAAAGCTGTTTTCATCCCTTTATTTAAGAGAAGCCCGGATAGGCAGGTTGTAAAGTACAAACCCTCATATTCGAGCTTCCTGCAACGTTCTGATGCGTCATTTGAAGCCACCAGCGTTTTATTTGAGACTGAACTGCATGCCTTCCTTGAACTTTTTACCGAAGATCGCGAACATGATAATAATCGGCACGGTGAGCAGGACGGATGCCGCATAGAGCGGACCCGGGTAACTGCCGTATGGCCCGAACATCTGGGACAAGAGTACGTTGAGCGTCAGCATGTCGTCGCTGCGGACAACGATCATGTCCCATAGAAGCTCGGTCCAACGCTCCATCAGCAAGAAGAGGAAGATCACCGTAGTGATGGATTTGGACATGGGCAGCATGATTTTGTACAAAATCTTGAAATCCGATGCCCCATCCAGCTTCGCTGCTTCGATAAAAGCATCCGGTACGGCTTTGAAAAAGTTGGTGTACATGAAGATCGCCCATAAACTGACGGCCTTCGGAATGATCATAGCCCAGTACGTATCGTAAAGTCCCACCTTCTGAATAATGAGAAAGTTCGGAATCAGCAGAATGATCGCCGGGAAGAACATATGGAACAACACGAAGTTATTCACGGTGTTGCGTCCCCGGAATTTCAATTTGGACAGCGCATAGGCCACCATGATTCCGAACAGCATCATAAGGAAGGTGGAGGCTACCGAGACGATGACGCTGTTGAAGAAGGCGTTCATCCATGGCCGGGCAATGCCAACCTCGCCTCCGGTAAGAAGCCATTCATAGGATTTTAACGAGAATTTGCTTGGAACGAGCTGCCTGTCCACCTGCGCCCAATCGGCAAAAGAGTTGAGCACCATGTACAAGTAGGGGTACACCATGACGAGAAGCAGAAGGGTTGCCAGTACATAGCGGCCCGCGAGACGACGTTTACTATTTTTCTTAGACCCAACCATTTCGTTTCCCCCAGCTTTCCAGCAGTTTACGAATCACGAAGATGGAGATGAACGTTACGATGGATGCCATAATGGCAATCGCAGACGCGTATCCGGCTTGCAAATTCGTAAAGGCTTGATTAAAGATTTCCATCTGCCATGTATTGGTTGCAAAGTTCGGTCCGCCGCCTGTCAGCTGGTAAACTTCCGTGAAGATACCGAAGGTTACGCCGAACGAGAGAATGAGCGTTGTATACAGGGCAGGGTACAAGAGCGGCAGCGTGATTTTCCAGAATCGCTGCCTGTCGGTTACCCCATCAATGGCAGCTGCTTCATAAACTTCCTTATCAATGCTTTCAAGCCCCGAGGTCAGGATCAAGGCATAATAACCCGTGAACTTCCAGGCCAAAATCAGACCGACGATAAACAGCGCCGAGAACGGTGAGCCGAGCCAGTCGATATTGATCCCGAATGTGCCTCTCAAGAATTCATTGACCGGACTGTTGTAGGACAGAAAGCCCTGTACAATCAGGGATGCAACAACACCAGAGGACAGATACGGCAGAAAGAAGCCGATCAGGTACACGCTTTTGAACTTGGGCAGTCCCTGTATAACAACGGCGACGGCGAGCGACATCGCGGTTACCAATGGAACAAACAGCATCATGAACTTGTAGGTAACCCAGAACGCGGATTGCACCCCGGGTGCGGCCATGGCTTTTCGGAAATTATCCAGCCCTACAAAATCAAATTCGGGAGCAATCAGGTCCCAATTCGTAAAAGAAAGGTACAAGGACCAAAGGAGCGGCCCCAGGAAAAATACCAATCCGAAAATAATGTAGGGACTGGCAAAAAGCCAGCCCAACTTATTGTTTTGCTTATTAATCATGATTAAAGTTCACCTTCAATCGCTTTCTTCATGTTATTCCAACCGGTTTGCGGATCGATCTCCCCGCGGATGACCTTATTAAATGCTTCTTGTCCGATCAAGGTTTGAAGCTCATTGAACTTCGGATTATCCATGGCTGGAACGCCTTTGGACACCGCTTCCGCATAAGGAGCCAGTTCCGGTTTCTCGGCGAGGATCTGCTTGAAGCCTTCCACTTCGTTCAGATCATCGCGTGCCGGAGGCAGGTTGGTTTGCTTGAACCATTTCACGTCATTTTCGTCGTTGGAATAAACCCATTTCAGAAATTCAGCGGCAGCTTGCTGCGATGCTTCGGGAGCGGCGGAGAAGATAACCAAACCTTTTGCGTCCGCGTAGGTTTTTGCATCTGCCGGATCCATATGATCCGGTACCGGAGGCAGGGTCAGGGTGAAGTTTTCTCCATATTTCAGTTCAGGATACTTCGTTGCCCACATATCGAATGTCCAAGGACCGATATCGGTGAAGACCCCCGCACCGGTTTCGAAAGGATCGGTTGCATTCTGCGCCAATACACCGCCAGCTTTACGAAGGTCATCAACGAAAGTCAGCATTTCCACGCCAGCTTTATCGTCCGCAACAAGGCTTTGGCCTTCGATAAATTTGTTGCCGTCGGAAGCTGCGTTGTAGAGCAAGAAGAAATCGAACCAGCGTTTCCAGGCCGTAGGGTCTGCAAGGTCGGCGCCTTTAGCCCACATATATTTATCCGGATATTTCGCTTTCAGCTTCGTTGTGGCTTCCAGAACTTCACTGTACGTTTGAGGAGGCTCATTATATCCGATCTCTTTCAAGAAATCCGTTCGCCATCCGATCAGCATCGGGTTAGAGTAGATCGGCAATACATATTGGTGGCCGTCTGCGAATTCCCAAGGAGCGATCGTTTCGGTCATGTTACGGGACTCGACCATTTCCTTAAATTGCGGCAGTTCATCAAGAGCTACAAGCGCTTTACTGTTGGACAGCTGTGCGGCGAATCCACGGTTGATATTCTCCGCGACCGTCGGTGCATTCCCACCTGCTATGGCAGCCTGAATACTTGCCTCAGAGCTTGGTGATTCTTTAATTGCACTAACGTTAACTTTTACGTCCGGATTCACGGTTTCGTACTCTTTGGCCATCTCTTGCCAGAATGCTTGCTGCGGCGGGTTCGGTGCCGCCCAGAATTCGACGGTGGTAACGCCGTCTGCACTTTGACCGCCGTTGCTGCCGCCATTACCACAAGCAGCGAGTACCGTTCCACCTACCAATGAGATTGCTAGAAGCAAAGAAATTCTTGATTTTTTCATATTGACCCTTCCTCCTAAATGCAATAGGTCTTCCAATAAAGGAAGTTGACATTGCTAATTTTGTAACGTTACAAAATGTAATTACAAATTACTGAAAGCGTTATATTCACATTATTGTTCATTACACATAGGTTTGTCAACGCTTTAACCCCTAAAATACGACAAACAATTAATTCCTGTGAGGTAAATCACATAAATATAGTGCTTTACATAATTATTTTGTAACGTTAAAATAATGTTTGTAATGTTCGAGCGTGAGCTTTCAAATCTCTGATTGTTTTCGGTATAGTATGATGAGAATCCATTCGTCCTATACAACTATTCTTACTATAAAGAGAAAGGAACGTTATCCTTGACCAAGCCAAAAGTTACGATGCAGGATATCGCAGACTACTTGCAAATCTCCAAGAATTCGGTTTCGCAAGCATTATCAGGTAAAGGCGGTGTCAGCGAGGAGACGCGCAAGCTCATCATGCAAACGGCCGATGAGCTCGGCTACGTCTATACCGGAAATCGCAAACGATCCTCGGATCAAGAGGACGAGGAAGAATCTACAGGCAGTATTGCTCTAGTAGCAACGGATTTTGCCTTCTCTATGCGGGGCTTTTTCGGGGAAATCTACCTTACTATAGAAAATGAAGTGCAGAAGAGAGGGAAGAAGCTGCTGATCCAATCCATTTCCCAGCAGATGATGAAGGATCAGACGCTGCCCCCTTTTATCGAGGGAAGGGAAGTCGACGGGATCTTGATCCTTTCGCATCTTAGTACCGAATATATGAACACATTGATCGATACCGGTATTCCTACCGTGCTCATCGATCATCACCATCCGGATGTGCAAGCCGATGCCATTCTTACGAACAACCGGTTCAGCGCCTATCATGTCGTTAAGTATCTCTATGAGCTGGGACATGCACGCATTGGCTTTGTTGGCAATACGTCCTTCTCCCCAAGCTATTATGAACGTCTGGAAGGTTTCAAGCTTGCCCATCATGAACTCGGCATGGAGCTGCACCCGAAATGGATTCTTAGCGATGCGCTGGAAGATCAGGAATTTATGGAGAAGCGGCTGCAGGGGCTGGACGAACAGCCGACTGCCTGGTTCTGCGTGAATGACGGTCTCGGGTTTATCGTGAATTCGACCATTTATAATATGGGCTATTCGATTCCGGGCGATATTTCCATTGTCAGCTTTGATAACGGACAGCTTTCCAGATTGGCTACGCCCAAGACAACCACCATGGGAGTGGACCTGAGACTATTCGGTCAAACGGCGATCCGGCAACTGTTTTGGCGGATGAAGCAGCCGGATGCGCCGCATATGGAGCTGCTGCTGCCGACAACACTCATTGAACGTGATTCCACATCGGCCCCGCGTAATTAACATAATGAATCGATAATTTCGGGATGGAGGCTTATTTACAACATGACCATTCAAGCACAAGAACAAGCTGTACAGGCATATGAACGATGGCTGAACAGCCGGGTGATTGACGAAGCGTCCAAGGATGAGCTTCACGCTATTGCACATAACGAGAGCGAAATCGCAGACCGTTTCTATAAGGAACTGGAATTCGGAACCGGCGGACTGCGGGGAGTGATCGGTGCGGGCAGCAACCGGATCAATATCTATACCGTGGGGAAAGCAACCCAAGGGCTTGCTGCTGTGTTAAAACAGGAGTCCGAATCGCCATCGGCTGTGATTGCGTACGATTCCAGGCAGTTCTCTCCCGAACTTGCGCTTGAAGCGGCACTTGTGCTCGCAGGGAATGGCGTTAAGGCTTATGTATTTGAAACTCTTCGTCCGACGCCCGAATTGTCGTATGCCGTGCGGCATCTGAACGCAGAGGCGGGAATCGTGATTACCGCAAGCCATAATCCGCCGGAATATAACGGATATAAGGTGTACGGTTCGGATGGGGGACAGATTACGCCCGATACGGCAGCCAGAGTGATTAAGGAGATCGGGCATGTCGCTTCTTTTGAAGAAATCCGTAAGCTGGACCGGGCAGAGGCGGAAGGGAGCGGCCTGCTCGTATGGCTCGGCCAAGAGATCGATGATGCTTATACCCTCGCCGTTGCAGGCGTAAGCCAAAATCACGGAATCATACCTGAAGCCAGCAGCAATTACCGAATCGTATTTACGCCGCTGCATGGAACCGGTAACGTTCCTGTACGTGCGGTACTGAAGCATCTAGGTTTTCAGCATGTGGATGTCGTGCCGGAACAAGAACAACCGGATGCCAATTTCTCAACCGTGCAATCGCCTAACCCCGAAGAACATGCCGCATTTGAGATTGCCATCGCCCAAGCCAAGGTAAGCGCGGCTGACCTCATTCTCGGAACCGACCCCGATGCGGACCGCATGGGGGCCGTCATTCAGGATGATCAAGGACAGTATTTCATCCTTAGCGGCAACCAGTCCGGTGCCATCATGGTGCACTACTTGCTGGAATCCATGAAGAACAAAGGTACCCTTCCGCAGAACGGCGCGATCATCAAGACGATTGTGACCAGCGAAATGGGAGCTGCCATTGCGGCTGCATACGGTATGACCGTGTTCAACACGCTGACCGGGTTTAAATACATCGGGGAGAAAATGACGCAGTTCGAGAAGACCGGAGCGTTTGAATTTATTTTTGGTTATGAGGAGAGTTACGGTTATCTTGCCGGCAGCTATGCCCGTGATAAGGACGCTGTCGTTGCAGCCATGCTCATAGCCGAGGCGGGTGCTTACTATAAAGCGCAAGGTAAGACTTTATATGAAGTGCTTCAAGAGTTATACCGAACCTACGGCTATTTTGCCGAGAAGCTGGAGACGAGAACGCTTAAGGGCATTCAAGGCGTACAACTGATTGCAGGCATCATGAGCGCTTGGCGTGAATCGGCACTGAGCGAAGTGTCGGGGATTAAACTCAGCGAAACAGAGGATTTCAGCCTGGGACTATATGGTCTGCCACAAGAGAATGTGTTGAAATTCCATCTTGCGGACGGCAGCTGGTTCTGCCTTCGTCCGTCCGGCACGGAGCCGAAGATCAAGTTGTATTTTGCTGTTCAGGGCAGCACGTATGAAGAGGCGCAGGCTAAGATCGCTGCGCTTACGCAAGATGTAATGGCTCGAATTGATGCTTATATCGAACAGCACCAGAAATAGAAAAAGGACTGAACCCGATCGTTCGCTTCGGAACGGAAGGGTTCAGTCTTTTTGGATATCGGCCAGCCTTTGGAAGGCAGGCCGATATCGTATGGCGCACAGCAGGCAAAAGCTGCGATAATCATTGTATTCATGATTCCAGAAACCGCTATGTTTCACCTAACCGCTTTGTAAATCGAGCTATTTAGTAGAACGAATTGCCCCTAGCGCCTGTGATGCACCGGGACTTCTTTGCGACCCTGTTTCATGGGTGCCTGGCATAATGGACAGGACTTGCTCTCCCGATCCCTTGTGTTAACAGGGATACGTGCGTTGACTCGCTGCCAGCCCTTGCAATTAGGGCTGGTGCACAGCCATACGTCGACGATTTCCGTCGCGGCGGGAGCAGCCGGAGACTGCGGCTCGGGAGCAGAGCTCGACCCTGACCGTGAACCTGAACCGAAACGTTGGCTCGTCTGGTTAACGGCGCTCCCGGTCCTTCGTCCGGCAGAAGCGGAAGGCGATGAAGGCTTGGCCGAGGTTTCTATGCGGATCGTACGTTGCGCCGTAAAGGCTGTGCGGGCCGCTGAACCTGCGCCCTTGTTCGGTATGCTGTTGCCCTGTTTGCTCTGTTCATCCGTGAGGAACACGTCCCGGAAGAAGCGGGAAACCTCCGCTTTCCGTCCGCGATAAAAGCCCGGGGAGCTGATCACCAGTTCATCCCGTGCTCTGGTGATGGCTACATAAGCCAATCTGCGTTCCTCTTCCAGCGCATCCAAGGCCTTATCCTCTTTGTCAGACAGCGGGCGCTGATCGTCCCAGCGCTCAGCGTCCAAAGCGGACGTATGCGGCAGAATGCCCTCGCTCGCTCCGATCAGGCACACCGAGGGAAATTCCAGCCCCTTGGATTTATGGATGGTCATTAAGCGGACGGCATCGGCATGCTCATCCCGTTTCATGGCCGCCATTTCCTTATGGATGATGATCAGCCGGTCGACAAATCCGACGAATTCAGCGATATCGCCAAAGCGCTTCGCGGAAGCCTCCAGTTCATCCAGCCCTTCTTGAATGAATTCCTTATGGAGGGTGATCTCCTGCCGCTCGTCGGCCTCCAGGAATTTATCGTAGAATTGCCGCCTCATTTCCTGCACGGCCTGAAGGGGTTCCATCGCCTTCAGGCTCTTGATGAGCTTGGAGCGTTCCCTTATATTCTCGATCTGGAAATCCTTCAGCCCGGGGAAGGAAAGAAGGTGCGACAGAGGCCCTTTCTTGGGCCGCGGAGCATCCTGCTGCCGGATGAAAGCCATGCCCTTGTCGCGGTTGATGTACAGCGTATGAAGCATGCCCTCCATCGCCGTGAAATTGCGCCGGTCCAGCGACAGACGCAGATGATCCATGAGCGGCTTGACGATCCACTGCTCGTAGAACAGATCCCCATTCTCATAATGTATGAACGGAATTTCCCGCATCACGAGCTGCTCGAAGATCGCCCGGCTGTTGTTTGCGGTGCGATAGAGAATGGCATGGTCGCGGTACTGCTTCCCGTGCTCCCGGACCTGCTCGGTGATATGGGTCAGCAGCAGCTCCGCTTCTTGATCGGGATCGCCGGGTCGAAGGTAGAGCGGTACGCTGCTGCTCTTGCGGGTCGACCGCAGCTGCTTGGGGCGCCGCCGTTCATTGACGCGGATAATTTCGTTCCCCAGCCCGACGATCGAGGAGAGGGAGCGGTAATTGATATCGAGCGTCACGACCTTGGCCCCAGGAAACGTCTGGTCGAATTCCAGGATGAATTCGTTGCGCGCCCCGTTGAAGCCGTATATGGTCTGGTCATCGTCACCCACAACCATTAAATTGCGGTGCGGGGCGACGATTTTTTTGAGCAGCTCATAAGGCAGCAGTCCCGTATCCTGAAACTCGTCGACCATGACATAACGGTACCGCCTCTGAAGGGAGGCGAGCAGTCCGGAATCATGGGACAGCAGACGATAGGACAAGACCAGAATGTCGTCGAAATCCATCTGGCCATGCTCTTCCTTCCATGCTTCATACCGGGCAAAAACCTGCCGCTGTTCAACCTCGGCAGGCGTTTTGACAGGCAGCTCGTCAAGTCCGGTCATGCTCATCCGATGGGCGGACCACAGCGATAGCAGCGTCTCGGCTTCGTAGCTATCCTGCAAGCCCATTTCCCGCAGAATGCGCTTCATGATAAATTGCTGATGCCTGGCGTTGCTCAGGATTTCCTGCTTGTAGCCGCGGGTTCGCAGCAAGTACAGGAAGAAGGAATGGAAGGTTCTGGCCGTTACCTTGGCGGTTTCGCTGGACCTCAAGCCGGGAAGCGCCATGATGCGTTCCTTCATCTCGGCCGCCGCCTTGGAGGAGAAGGTGACAAGCAGGATGGAAGAAGGGTCGACGCTCTTGGCGGCAATAAGGTAGCCTGTCCGGCTGACCAGCACGGAGGTTTTGCCGGAGCCTGCGCCAGCAAGCGTAAGCAGCGGTCCTTGCGTATGTCGTACGGCTTGGATCTGGGCGCGGTTCAGCAGCAGTCCCTGGGATTCCAAGCCGCGAAAAAAAGCCGCATCCGGCGCGTCATCGCGGATCAGGTCCCGGCTGTTCTCGAAGGAAGCCAGCTTCGCAAACGGAATATCCTGACGCTCACCGCCGTACGGGCGTTTATAAAAGGGTATGGATGTCATGAAATTCACCAATCATTTCGTTTATCGTTTATCGTCTTACCAGTTTAACGGATTCTCGGAAGTCTGGCAAAGTGCAGGATATGGGTAAGCGCATGGGCGAAGCTCTTATGATTCATGGCATGAATCACCGTTCATGAGGGCTATGAGCATAAGCTTCACTCCCAACTTGATAGAGGGAGAAGGTGTTATATTAAGTAGGAATGTTCAAGAGTATCCATAATCCATGTAGGAGGAGGGATGTCATGCTGGTTGTTATTGCTTTGCTGCAGCTCATCATGATCGGCATTTTGCTGAACATCAACAGCAAGCTGAAACCGCGCGATTATATTGCTGACGCGATGGAGAGGGACCGCCAAATCCGGGAGGAGCGGGAGAAGAAGCAGCAAATGGAGCAATGGTCCCACGAGTCAAGCGCAGGCAGCAGGGATCATTCATGACCTGAATCTTTTATATGACTAACGAAAAATCCCGGACTTGCCATAAAGGAAGAAGTCCGGGATATCTGCGCCCTAATAGTCATCTTGCATATCGTGCGCATCGATCCCTGTACGCACGGAGCGTGGCCGGGGCATGCTTGGAGGGCTGACGGCCCTCACTTCATGTTGCAAGCCAATTACAGTATACGGCACTCGCCATCGACCATCACTCGATCCAATTCCACAGCCGCACTTCCCCGACCCGCAGATTGTGGACCCAGGATACCTCGCGCAAGGTCAGCAGCTCTTTAACAGGGCCGGTAATGACGGCACCATAGAGGCGAACGCCGTTCTGTTCCACGTAAGCTAAAGAAGCGTCCACGTCAATGAAGGGAGCCACCCGTTCGGCAATCCGATCATACTCCTGCAGAAGCCGCAGCGATTTGATGAAGTGCTCATTCCGCAGCTCCCCGTCCCCGTAGGTGTCTACAGAAGGGTAATGTCCGCCGCTAAATGTGGTTTTGCTAAACCATCCCGTTTTTTGCTCCTGATAAGTAGTCACCGTATAATCGTCATGATGCCAGACGGGATAAGAAGGAAAGCCTACTGGATCGGTGATGACTCCATCATGATCGCCGAACCGGTCCTCCGGCCCGGTATCGACGGCAAACCAGACGGCCTCCATATTCCGGTCTTCGAATTGTTTCAGCAGCTCGTCGGTCGTGAAGAAACGGTTAAACGATACATAAGCCTCGGCCACGGTGCCTTCGGGAAGCTTTTCAAGCCTGGACCAATCGCCGCTCTTTGCAGAGGAGGGGCTAGCGTTCTGCTCATTTGACTGTTCGTTGGGTTCTTCTTGATTCGCGGATGAAGTCTCCGCAGAGCTATCCGGCCGGTAGAAAATCTGCGATGAACCCGAGCTGCCATTATTCCAATCCACATCGACGGACGGCAGCCCGAACAGGAAGTTGACGGTGTATTCGCCGACGGTCACGCGTTCGCTCCCTACCTTTTTGTCTATATCTCCGTACACTTCCTGCCGGAAGAAGGCTCTGACCTGGCTATTTAAACGTACGTCGATATTAGGCTTCGAGATCGAGATGGCGGAAGCGATGGCATCCCGATATTTATCGTTGCGGCTGGGATCGCCGACCCCGTAAAACAGCGCCGTAATGATCGAGCTGATGACGAATATCGCCAGAAACGCCGATATCACCGTCAACGTATTGGAAATTCTAGCCCGCCATTTGCCCCGGCGAACGATTCGCTTTTCTTTCTTGGGCGAGAGGCCGTTCTGACCGTCAGCGGCATGCGGGGGTGCGGCATCGCTCGAACGTTCGTTATCCATCATCTCGTTCACGTAAGCCTGGTATTCCTCCAGCTTCTCCATTTCCCGTTCGATTTCGTTTTTTTTCTCGTCATTCAGATTGCCCTCCGCATAGTCCTTCAGCCGCTGCTTGAATTCTTCGCTCATAAATTCCCGTCCTTTCGTTTCATGTCCCGCAGCCGCTGCCTGGCCCGAAATAACGTGATCTTGATATGGGATAAGGTGATGCCCATAATATCCGCCGCCTCCTGGTAGGTGAATTGATGAAAATCGACCAGGAGCACCGCTTGCCGCTGCTTCTCCGGAATATCGGCCAGCATTCGTCCGATTTCTCTGTGGACTTCTTGCTGGAGCAGGATGTTCTCGGGCGTATTCCGGTCTATCATCTGATCGAAAAATTCTGCGTCCCGGACGATGCTGCGGCTCGCCTTGCGCTGATAGTCCACGTAAGCGTTATGGGCAACCCGAAACAGCCATGGCTTGATTCGTTCTTCCTTCCAATCCTCGAGATACAAATAAGCCCGGTAAAAGGTTTCCTGCACCAGGTCCTCGGCCGTATGGTGATCGTAAGAGAGGGAGTACAAGTAACGATACACGTCTTTCACGTAATATTGATAAATCGATTCCAGACTGTTCAGTTTCATGTCCTCCCCTCTATGTAACACACGTATAACCAGGGCATAAGGTTACAGTTAGGCTGTGAAAAAATGACACGGGGCTTTTACCCGTAAATCGCTAAAGCAAAAGCAAAAGCCCGCCAAGTGAGCGGGCTTCCGATAGCATATGAAGGGCTGCATAGAGAAGGAGGCTGCCGTAAACGGTGGGGCTCACGACGCCTCTGCAGATTCGGACATCACTGGCTGTTCTTGTTGATGTAGGCCGTAAGCAATTTGTACTGCTTGCTGTCTTTTTCGGCATAGTCCAGCGCCGTCTTTCCGTAAGCGTCTTGAAGGGAGGCATCTGCCTTGTGCTGGTTCAGCAGCTTGTCGATGTAGAAGTCATTCTTGTGGATGACCGCCAGATGAAGCGGCGTCTGACCTTCGAAATTCGGCAGGTTGTAATCAAGCTCGCCGGCTTGGCCGTCCATCTGTACAAACGGGGCGTAAAGGGAAGAATCGCCGTCTAGAATCAAATAATGCAGCAGCCCGTTGCCGGTGGCTTCATCTTGCGAATACAGCCTCGCTTCACCGGCAGCGATAACGATATAAATCTTTTGCATATTCAATTCGCCGTTGACTTCGATCAGCTTGCCGAGGTTCTTCACCAAATGACGCTCGTGAGCAGGCGCTCCTTCGGACTCGGAAGGTGCAGTCGGGCCGACCGGGATCGCCTCTCCATTCGAGGATTGGGGAATAATTCCGATTCTCTCGGGACCGACGGAGCCGACCCGATATCCAAGCGCTTCCGAGAAGTCCCGCACGGGGACATACAGCTTGTTTTGTATGACTACCGGAGAATCCGACAGCCGGGCTTCCGATCCGTTGACCACAATTTTGGATTGGGATGGAAATGCCTTCAGATAAACGGCGGCACCAACGGCCGTACCGGCTGTCAGCGCCACGCCGAAGATCGCGCCGAGTGCAAAAGCAGGAACAGAAGAGAAACGTTTTTTCATAATATCCTCCCATGATCGCATATGGACTTTTACTCCATTATATACCAATGCGGTGTTATCTCCATTGAATATCCGGATCCAATAGGACGATTCTCTGCTCATCGACAGCCTTTTTCAGCAGATCTTCCTTCAGCTGCTTCGTACTGGTTATGACGTCAGGCTGGTTTGTCTTCATTTCCGTCGTCCGTTTATTCATGAAACGTTCGATCGATAGCATGTCCCGATATTCCGGCGGGGAGTAATCTTCCCAGTACTGATCTTCGCTGATGCCGATCGCATCCAGCATGCGCAAGTGCTGCTCTTGCACTTGTCGCGGCTGGCGCTCGAGCGTTTCCCGAAGCTGCCTTGCCCTCTGAGCCCCATCCTCCAGGCTTGCCGCAACGCCCTCTTCGTCAGCCAGCTGAAGCATCAATTCCTTTGCTGCCATTTCTTTGAGGATCGCGGAGTCATCAGGTAGGAGGGCGTCGCTCTTAGTGAGGTTGTCCTTGTAGGCGGTTAAATGTGTACGCGTGATGTAGGTGGCGCCGACTTGAATCAGCGCCTGACCGTTCAGGCTGTCGTTCCTGCGGTGCTTCCCGCCTGAGCGATGGGAAGCATCGGTAAAGTACAGGATGGTGCTTATCGTCAGGACGCTTGCTACGGCGATGCTAAGGATGGCGATGAATTTACGGTTTAATTTCATGCAGTCATTCCTCCTGGCATGAAGGTATGGAAGCTTCGATACTAATATAGACGTTTTATCAATCTGAAAGGTTCAACAAAAATATGAAAAAAACGCCTGAAAGCACAACATCAAAGTGCTTTCAGGCGCAGGCGGCCACCGTGATCGGACCGGCTTCGGGAGCGATGCTTATTTGCGAAGCAGGCGAGTTCTATGCGCGTAAATGATCGCTTTGTCCGCGAGAAATGCCGCGTAGAGCAGCAGGAAGACCGCATAGGGAAATCCGGTGCCGTCCAGGCTCGGAACGAGCCATTCGGCGGCAATGAAATACAGCAGCGTCAGCAGTACCGGCAGCTGCCGCTTCAGACGGTATTTCCAGACGGACCAGATGATGCCGGCGCCCCCGGCAAACAGCATGACCAGACGGACTGCATCCAAGGCGGATTGCACGATTTTTCTTGCTTCCTCGTTTCCGATGGCAGCCGCATATTTGGAGGTGCGGCCCGCAAATATGCTTCGGAACAGATGAACCAACGGATTGCCCTCGATGTATCTGGAATCCAGCCACAGCGCGGCGAGATTCCACGGACCGGACATATACCTCAATTTATTGAACAGCGGGATGTTCAGCCACCATGGAGACAAGATGAGCAGGTATCCCGCGCTAATGAGAAGGATCCCCCCGGTTACGATCTTGACCGGACTGCGGTATTTGATCCAGAAGGCAATGAACAATACAGGATACAGCAGCGCCTGGAGATTGTAGCAGGCCATAAGCGCCGTAAGCGCGCCGGCAGCCGCGTACCATCCCGCCTGCTTCAATTCAAGCGCTCCGATGATGGCGCAGACAAGAAGAAGCATCAAAGTCTGCATGGTCGTATCCGGCAGGATCAGGCGAACGGCGCCATAAGCCGGCCAGAATAGCGCATAAATCATGCAAGAGAGAAAAGCGATCCGCGTATTGAACATGTAGCGGGACAGCACAAACACCAAGTAGACGGAAAATGCATGAAAGAAGCATTGGAGCAGCTGATAGCCGATCAGGGCAGCTTCCATGCTTCCGAATATGGCGGTAAGTCCGGCAATCATAAGCGGCACACCGGGCATGACGCTGGTGGCATGCTCTTCCAGGTCTCCACCGGGGTGGCTGATCATGGCCGCACTTTGGATATACCGTTCTTCGATCACGCTGCTGATGCTGGGGGAACGTTCATGAAGACCGGTCAGCACCAGCAAACATGACATCACCAGAACCGCTGCTATCAGTACCAACAGCATCCTTCGCTGCACACGGTTTAAAGTCCATATGGAAAACAAAGGGTCCACTCCACTCTTTATATAATCTCTAGGGTTTAGATCAGAATACATACCCTTCTATACTAAAGAAAAAACGGGGAAATAAAAAGGCTCCGCCAAAACGGAGCCCATAAGTTCAAGTTACGCTGCAGTGATAAGGCCAGTTCCATTTTTAAAAGCCGCTGTGATACTTATCGTCGCTGGATGAACGCTTCTTCGACGTGCCATCCCGCTGCTTTTCTTCCTGGCGCTCCAGCCTGGCGTCTTCCATCGGAATCGGGTCCACATGCTGATCGCTCTCGAATTTGTCGAACAGGCTTTCTTGTTCCGTCGGATATTGTTCAGGGTGATCCATGTTGCCGGGACCATTGTGAAGCGGAAGATCCTTTTTCTTGTCAGCCACCGATCTCACCTCATTTAACGTTGTGATACTACCTTTATACCTTATTTGAGGAAGTATCAAACATCCCAAGAGATGAGAAAGGCAGAGGGGAGGTGGTCTTTAAGAGGTCTCCAGGCCGGCTGCAGGCTGCTGCTGCGCTTCAGCTTTGAGCCTTAAATAACGAATAAACAGCTCGACGAGCTCCGGATCGAACTGCGTGCCCGAGCAGCGGAGCAGCTCTTCAATTCCTTCCTCGAAGGTTTTCGTTTTCTGGTAAGGGCGTTCGGTCGTCATCGCGTCGAAGGAATCGATAATGGTCAGCATCCGGCACAGCTTGGGGATTTGGCTGCCCTTGAAGCCGTGAGGATAGCCGCCGCCGTCATACCGTTCATGATGCAGTTCGATGTAAGGAACCAGTTCCTTGAACTTCTCGTTCGTTTCCGCGATGCGCTTGCCCCAGCTGACATGCCGTTTGACGGTTTCCCATTCGCCGGCTGTCAGCTTGTCCCGTTTGTTCAAGATTCCCCAAGGAATCTCCAGCTTGCCGATATCGTGAATGAGCGCCCCAAGCACAAAATTGCGGCGCTCCACGCTGTCAAGTCCAAGCACTTCACTGATGTCCATGGCGTAGCGGAAGACCCGTTTGGAGTGCTTGAACGTATCCACGTCTTTATACAGGAACAGCTTCAGCTGCTGCTCGATGTCGCGGACGTCCTCCGCAAAGTCGATCTCGGATTCCTTTTCGGCGCCGCTTCCATATACATGCACGTTGTTTTTGCCCTGCTTCTTGGCATAATACAGCGCTTGGTCTGCAAGCTCGACAAGCTGCGACTTGTCATGAATATCAATCCGGTACGAGGCAACGCCGGCAGAGAAGGAGAGACAGCCGGACGGAAAAATCTCGACGCCGTCGAAATAGGTATCGTTCAGCTTTTTGCGGAGCCTGTTAATGAAGGAACGTGCCCTATGGTCATCATAACCCGGCATCAGGATCGTGAATTCCTCGCCGCCGAAGCGGGAGGCCACCACCTCGGCCATTTCGGATTCCACCTTGAGGTAATTGCCGAGAAATCCGAGCAGCATGTCGCCTTTCAGGTGTCCGAATTGATCATTGTATTTTTTGAAATCATCGATATCGATCATGGCCAGCGACAACGGCGTTTCATTGGTTTTGGCCTTCTTGATTTCGTCTTCCAGCAAATTTTCGAAATAGCTGTGATTGTATAATCCGGTTCGTTGATCCTTGATAGCTTTCTCTTGTACCTGTTTATACATCGTGAAGAGCTGCTTGAAGGAATAGGACAGCATCACGCTGAGACCTATAAACAGGGTCAGCCCGAAAACGCCGTTATGTACGATGAGTATGGAGAGAACCAGCGAAAGAATGAGCGTGCTGAGGTAAACAAGCAGTGTATCTTTCATGAAGGTTTTCAAAATATCATATAACGATCCCTTGTATAACAGGTAATAGTAGAAGCCGACAAGGAATACGTTGATAACAAAATAAACAACCAACGCTGCAACATACGCACCAAATTGATCATTGTGAATAGGGCCTGCTTGTCCGCCCGCCATTTTGAAAATGAAGGAGGACCCGACAATCATCACGGTATACACGGAGAAATTAACAAAATGCTTCCAGAAGGGGATTTTTCTGTCGTAAAGCGCCATGGCAAGGGAGACGAACAGGATGACGGACAGCGCAAACGGTGCTCCATAGATAAAGATGCATGCCAGGTAAACAGAGGAATCCATGGACTGTAAATTACCCTCTGGCGGCAGCTGGAAGGTGAAGTAGTTTAAGATAAGGGCGGCGCCTAACATCGCATAGACCCATACCCACTGGGAAGGAGTATATTGGAAGATTTCCCCTTGATGCACCAGCAGGAAGGTGGAACAGCCCAGAAGAGAAAGAAAAACAAAATACAGCTGTCCCGCAAAGCCTTGAGAGAACCTAGGACGCTTAAATATGGACATAAATGATTTCTCCTCAATAAAATCAATGGTGTATTCTCCACATTTTAAGGTATATTGCGATGCAAAACAACGAAAAAGATGTAAAAAAACAGGCTGAATTTTCCAGCCTGTTTCTTATGGAAGTCGATTATCCGAATCTGTAACCGGAAGTCAGAGCGACAACAACAGAAGCAACGATGATGGCATTCAATACGATGCGGGAATACTTGATTTTATCAGTTTTCTTCACAGTTCTCCCTCCTTTCCAGGTGGTATGATGTATGATCAATTTTGTGGTTCAACACGTTCATTGGTATCGGATTTCGGTCCTAATGCTTGCACGTTGGCGGTATTCTTCCCCACGGTCATCAGGTTGAAAATGTAGAGAAAGATGCCGACGTTCATGATGATATCTCCGATACTGATCACCTGTGTTCTTGGATACGGCGGGGATAACGGTATAATGTCACCCAGGAACGGAAGGCGGGTAGAAGCGTCCATCAGATAATGCTTGGTGATAACGGTGCTGTTGCTCAGCATGTCCACGTAATAAGGATCCAGAACGGAAGCGGCGCTCATCGATACGGGCATTCTGCCGCCGTTAACCGCCATGACGAGGAAATTGAGAAAGACGCCTGCCAAGATGCTGCCAAAGCCTTTCTGGTCCCGGTTCATCCAAAGGAAGATCATGCCGGCGACGTAGATGAACATAAACACGTAGCTGCTTGCGGATGCCAGCCAGTCGGAATTCGCTTGAAAACGGAATATGAGCAGCTGTACGATCAGGAGAATTGGGAAGATGAGGCCGCCCTTCAGGCGGATCTTGCTGAATTGCTGCAGTCCGTGACGGAAACCGCCGCGTATCAGTCCGACAATTAACCCTAGTATAATGCCGTCAAATACCATGATAGAGTTCCTACTTTCATAGTTCGTTATCTCTGTAATAAGATAGTTCGACAGCGAATTGGTAATTCCTGCAACAATAATCAAAATTTATGGAAAAATTTCGGAGGGGAGTAAAAAGCTTGTCCCATCCTGTATAAATCTTATGATTCATGTACATTATAACAGATCAAAAGGATAAATCTTCCTACTTTTTTCGTGTTTCTGTTGCAGAAAGGAGCAAATTCGCCAACTTTACATACCTACGGGGGGTATAGTAAAGTGATAATGTACGACATTTTACGATAGGAGGGCGACAGCATGAAACAAGTGACATTGACGGTGGAAGGCATGTCCTGCAATCATTGCGTAAACTCGGTGGAAGGCGCGCTGAAGAGTGCGGGAGCTTCTGGCAAAGTCGATCTTGCATCCAACACGGTGGCCGTCGAATACGACGAAACCAAAGTCAGCCTTGACGCATTGAAGGAAGCGATTGAAGAGCAGGGCTACGATATCGTGTCTTAACGACAGATTTCCTGCCATATTCCCTAGCCGCGAACTTTGGCTGAAATAAGAGCCGGCTGCTGAAGGCGATCGACAGCATGCCGGCTTTTTTGCGCTGCGGTCGCAGGCAATCAAGCTTGCACTGCCCAAGCCGAAGTTTCATAATAAATGGAGCGATTCTTAAGAGCCTAAGGAGTGATACCCGATGAATGACACGATTTCACTGCTGATGAACCATCGATCGATTCGTAAATATTCGGATCGGCCCGTGTCCGAGGAACAGCTGAGGGCTGTCGTGGCAGCAGGCCAGATGGCATCGACCTCAAGCAACGTCCAGGCATACAGCGTGATTGCCGTGACCTCACCAGAGAAAAAGCAGCGGTTGGCCGCTTTGGCGGGCAATCAGGCGTATATCGTGGAATGCCCGGTATTTCTGGTATGGTGCGCGGACCTGTATCGTTTGAAAAAAAGCGCAGAGGCGCATGTGGCGGATCAAGAGACGTACGAAGATTCGACCGAGAATTTCATCGTGGCCACGGTGGATGCCGCTTTGGCTGCGCAGAATGCCGCGATCGCGGCGGAATCGCTCGGTCTTGGCATTGTGTATATCGGCGGAGTCCGCAACTCCATTGCGGAGTTCTCCGAGGCATTGGAGCTCCCGGATTTGGTTTATCCGGTATTCGGCATGTGCCTCGGGTACCCGGATCAGGAGCCGGGGCTGCGTCCCCGGCTTCCGGTGGAGGCTGTCCTGCACCGTGACAGCTATGATCCGGCGGCCCTGGAAGAAGTGAAGAGCTACGACCGAATCTCTTCCGATTATTTGTCCAAACGCACCCATGGCAAGAACAGCGCTCCTTGGTCGGAGCTTATGGCCAAACGACTGGCGGAGCCGGTCAGGCTGCACATGAAGGACTTCCTGAAGGGGAAGGGGTTTATGGGGCGTTAGACACCAGTAGAGAGAGGAGCGGGTACGTCGCTCTCATAAAGCAATAGAGAGGGCTGGTACCGCTGCTCTCTTGGGAATACTCCAAAGGCTCGCTGTACATCGCGCGGACTGCTCCCTGTGCGCACGGTGCGTGGTTCGGGGCATGCTTGTACGGTCCAGCTCTAGGAACTACGCTTGGTTGGGAAAGCCAGGCCTGGCTGGCGTGGGATCGGTGGCGCGGGTGACGAAGTGCTCTCTGTGCACATGGTGCGTGGTCGGGGGCGTGCTTGTACGGTCCAGCTCTAGGAACTACGCTTAGCCTATAAAGCCAAGCCCGGCTGGCGCCGGATCGGTGGCGTGGGCGACGCAGTGCACCGAAAGCTTGCCGTAGCTTCCAAGCCGCAAGCCGGAACGAGTTATGGACGGCAGCAGCAGTATCTAGCGGACCTCAGATCCGTTATTTTCATTATGGGCTCGTGTTTGCCGGCTCTATCGGACACGTGTTCCGTTAAGCAGCGTATAATCCGAAAAATGAGAGCCTAATTCGGTGAATAGCGGACCTCATGTCCGCCAATATTCGAAAAATGGCGTTTTTGATCAAAATAAGGTCCGCTGAGTCCGCTAATGTGCAGCTATTTTGTACATCGTGCTCCCTGTGAACACGATGCGTGGTTCGGGGCATGCTTGGATCGCTGGTCGGCGCTAAGCCTGAACGTAAGTCACGACACAGGAAGTGTGCAGCAATAGGGCGACGCTTGAGCGCAAGTACAACACAGAAGGCGTAACGCAATAAGGCGACGGTTGAACGTAAGTCACAACACGCTAAGCGTGGCCGCAATGTACGACTCCTGAACGTAAGCACAACACAGGAAGCGTGCCACAATGTACAACGCCTGAACGTAAGTCGCAACACGGGAAGCGTGGCGCAATGTACAACGCTGAACGTAAGTCGCAACACGCTAAGCGTGGCGCAATGTACAACGCCTGAACGTAAGTCGCAACACGGGAAACGTGGCGCAATGTACAACGCCTGAACGTAAGTCGCAACACAGGAAACGTGGCGCAATGTACGACGCCTGAACGTAAGTCGCAACACGGGAAGCGTGGCGCAACGTACAACGCTTGAGAGTAAGTCACAACACAGGAAGCGTGGCGCAACGTACGACGCTTGAACGTAAGTCATAACACATAATAGGGGCTGTCCCACAAGGTCATGAAGTACGGACCAAGGGACAGCCCCTTTTTCAGAGGGCTCTTTTTATACGAGATTAATTGATCAGGATGACATGCCGATTCATTTGCCGATTCCCTGCTGGCGGTATTGACCCGGGGTGATCCCTTCCAGCTTCTTGAACATGCGATTGAAGTAGGGAGGCTGATATCCTGCGGCCTCCGCGATTTCATGAATGCGAAGATCCGTGGTCAGCAGCAATTCTTTGCAGCGGTTCATGCGCACGGTCGTCAGATAGTCCATATAATTCGTGCCCGTCATCTGTTTAAACGCTTTGCTCAATTGGGATACGCTGACGCCGGCCTCCATGGCCATGGCATCCAGGGACAAGTCCTGCATCCCGTTCTGCTCGATTTGCTCCAGTACGTTTTCGACCAGCGATTTCATGGAGCTGTTGAAGTTCTTCGTCAGCTGATCGAGATAGGGCTCGATGATTTCTTTCTGGAACCAGTCCACGCAGGCCTTTGGATCGCGAAGCAGGGACAGCTGCTCCTGCAGGTTGGAGAAATCGTACACCTGATACGGATTTAAGCCGGCCTGCAGCATGGAGCGGTGAACGCTCGTGATTAAACGCATGAGCCCATGGTGGACATGCCACTCCGAGCCGCCCCCGGCTTGAAGCGCTGTGACGAAGCGGCTTAGGGATCGCAGCGCGTCCCCTGCAGCCCGAGGTTCAGGGTGTGTATGAAATCCTGCTCCAATTCCAGCGGAAAGTCGATCCAGTCGTTTTTCTGGGACAGCACCGTGTCCGCTTCCAGCAGCTGGCTGCCGGCATCGAAGGATCGGTAATGAAGCGCCCGCTTGGCCTGTTCCAGAATATGGGGAACATCGGTCCAGGTCGAGCTTGGCCCGCCCAGCACGATGGTTGCCGACATCCGCAGCGTATCGCGCAGGGCCCGCAGGATCTGGTCGCACAGCAGCCTCATCATACGTGTCTGTTCGTCGGCTTTAGGAGAGGCCGGAACGATCAGGATGACGCCAAAGGAGCCGTCGAAGAAATTGATGGGATGCATATAGGCGCTAACGTCCTCTGCCAGCTCTTGAATCACGTTCAAAGCGGCATAGGTGAGAAGATGCTGATCGTTCTCAGTAAGCGGCGTCCGATCCTCCCCGTGGGTATGCTGCTGGAGAACGATCGCCGAGAACTGTTTATTGGTTATGTCTAGCTCCATCTCTTGCAGCTTGAGCACATACTCGGACTCCGTCAGGTGGGCGGCTTGCCCGCTTAAGAATTGATTGATGTAAGCCTCCCTGATCGCGGGCAAGGATCGCTTCCATTGATTTTGAAGCGTGTCATGCGAGAACCGGTACTGCTTCCACTCGTGTTCAATATAATCGAGCTCGTTGTACCGCGATGTCTGCTTGGCCTGATCGCCTCCAATCATATGCAGCATTTTGCGAATAGGGCGATACATCCTCTTGGAGGCAAACCAGCTTGCGCCCAGGGATGCCGCGAGAGCAAAAGCAAAGCAGATCAGGATGATATGGGTATACGGCTTCGTCGGAGCGATGATCGTGGACTGCGGCGTGCCGGATACATAGGTCCAATTCCGCTGCATTTTTTCAAATTGGACGGTATTCACCAGCCACACATCCTGATCGACCGGAACCTTCATCCGCAGACGATTCGTACGCTTGGCATTCTCCGGAAGCTTCAGCTGTTCCTGGATCGCGCTCATCGCCTTCGGCATGCTGCGGCTCATGCCCGATTCCCCGATGATATGTCCTTGATCGTCGAGCAGGAACGATAGATTCTCGCTGTTGCGAATCACGTGCAGCTTCGACGGATCGATGTAGATGACGATCGCCCCGTAGGGCGTATGACCGTTGAAGGGGAGCCGCATGACGAGCGCGTGGGAAGATCTCCCCTTATTGAAAGGCCGCTCCAGGTCATGTACCCAGAACATGTCCGAATCTCCCTCCATGAGCCGGCCGAAGCCTAACGCATCCTGTTCCTGATCCAATGTCCGCAGCCCGAGATCGGGCTCCATGATTTTATTTTGCTTTTTGATGTAGAGATAGACCTGATCCACAAGGGGATCGGCATTTTCCACCAGGTTGAGCGTATTAAACAGCTCGTTCGTCTCCTCGATATTCGACACAAAGTCCATATCGGACAAGGAAGGCTTGAAATGGGGCTTCACCACCATATTGAGCGCGTAGTGGACGAGCTGGGTGAACTGCTCGTCCACTTGCCTCGCCGCGTCCACCAGGGCTTCCTCGTTCCGCTGCTGATATTGGTTGATCATATGCTGGTTCCCCACGTATAGGTAAACGGCCGTAATGGCCGAGATGGGGAGGCATGTCATCAACACGGCAAGCGCGATGCTTCTCCAATACATAACACCTTTGAAACCGGATTCAGGATTCTGTTGCCTCATAACACTAACCCCCTGTTGGCATAGACAAATCCAAGGCCTGATCGAAGAAAGCCGGGAAAATCATTAAATACTATCATAGCGAAAGAGGGGATTAGTTGAAAAGATCACATTTTCCTATTGATGCCGATGAACACGGCATTCCGGCACCAAGGAAAAAAAGTGCAATTCGAGGAAATGGATGATGCGAAACGCTTGGCAGGCAGGCATTTTTCCGTATTGTGCATCGAAGGGAGAGGCGAAAGGGCCGCGACGGAAAAAAAGTGGAATTGCAGGCAATTATGCAACCGTTTACATTAGGGATACGTTCCGCGAACGGTAGGTTTGAACGAGACGACAAGGCTGAAAGTGAGGGAGTATCGATGAAAGCACAAGAAACCGTTCAGTCGGCAAAAGGAAGCGGGAGCCCCCTATTCCCGCGAAATCCAAAACGAAGTGGGGGCGGATCCGGTCGGATGTAGCTCGCGACAAGTATTTATACATGCTGGCGTTGCCGGGTCTTATCTTTTTTATCATTTTCAAATATATTCCGATTACGAATCTCGTCATTGCTTTCCAGGAGTACTCGCCGTACTTCGGAGTGTTCGGAAGCCCTTGGGTAGGCTTCGAGCATTTCGCCCGGTTTTTCTCCAACGACGACTTCTGGATGCTGCTGCGCAATACGCTGGCGATTAGCTTCCTGAGCTTGATTTTCTTTTTCCCGGCGCCGATTATTTTAGCCTTGATGCTGAATGAAGTACGAAGCTCCTTCTATAAACGGACCATTCAATCGCTGGTGTATATCCCCCATTTTTTATCCTGGGTATTGATCTATGGGCTGACCTACCTCATGTTCTCGCAATCGGAGGGCTTGTTCAATAAGTGGCTCGTTACCATGGATTGGGGAACGGTCGATATTCTCTCCAATCCGAACTATTTCTGGGGCATGCTGACGGCACAATCCATCTGGAAGGAGGTCGGATGGGGGACCATCATCTTCCTCGCGGCCATCGCCGGAGTGGATCCGCAATTATACGAGGCAGCCGTCATGGATGGCGCAGGCCGTATGAGACGGATATGGCATATTACCCTGCCCGCGATGCGCAACGTGATCCTGATTCTGTTGATCCTCCGCCTGGGAACGATCATGGATACCGGATTCGAACAGATCTATCTGATGATGAATGCGCCCGTCACCAATGTAGCCGAAGTGTTCGATACCTATGTATACCGGGTGGGGATAAGGCAGGGAGAATTCAGCTACAGTACGGCCATCGGGTTGTTCAAATCGATCGTCGGCGTCATCCTGGTGGTCTCGGCCAACCGATTGGCGAGGCGATACGGTCAAGAAAGCCTGTACTAGAGGACGGGCGAAGACAAGGAGGAGTAAAGCATGCATGAGAAAGGATGGAAAACCGGGCTCTTCGGCTTCGTCAACAACGGCCTGCTGCTGATCATCGGTTTGGCAACGATATTTCCGATTTACTATACCGTTATTCTGTCATTTACCGATCCGGTGGAGTATTATCAACGAAGCTTGATATTATGGCCGCGGGATTGGACGCTGGATGCTTACAAGCATTTACTGTCCAACGGGTTGTTTGTCACCTCGATCTCCATAAGCGTGTTCCTGGCCACGGTCGGCACGATGCTCAGTCTGCTCGTTACCGGGGGGATGGCTTACGCGGTGTCCCGAAAACGGCTTCGGTTTCGCAAGGCGATCATGATTATGGTGTTAATCACCTTTCTCTTCACGCCGGGGCTGGTTCCGCTGTATCTGGTCGTCCGAAATGTGGGACTCATCGACAGCGTCTGGTCGCTGATCCTGCCGAGCTTGACGAGCGCGTGGTATGTGCTGCTCATGAAGGGATTCTTCGACAGCATTCCGGACAGTCTGGAGGAAGCCGCGATGATCGACGGCTCCAATGATATCGGCGTGTTCTGGCGAATCATTCTGCCGTTGTCGCTGCCGGCGCTGGTGGCTTTCGGATTGTTCTTCGCGGTCGGCTATTGGAATACGTACTTCAACGCGCTGATGTTTATTAATGACCAGAAGATGTGGCCGCTGCAAGTGCTGCTCCAAAATATGCTGGTGGATCCCACGACAATGGGATCGGGAAGCGGCGGGGGATTTGCCTTCCAGGTGAACCGTCCGGTTCCGACGGAAACGTTGAAAATGGCAGCGGTCGTCATTGCTACCGTTCCAATCATGTTAGTGTATCCATTCCTGCAGAAGCACTTCGCCAAAGGGGCGATGGTGGGTTCCGTCAAGGAATGATCCGATATACGGTTTTCTTTTTCCAACATGGTCAGTCAGGAAAGAGGTATCATAAACAGGGAGGTCTAATGATGAAAAAAATGGATGCAAAGCCGAGCAAGTCGTTTTTAAAAATGTCGGGGGTGCTGCTCTTAGCAAGTTCGCTCTTGCTTAGCGCATGCGGCAGCCGCGGCGGGAGTCCCTCGAGCGGCAGCGAGGGCGGGACAGACAGCAGTGAACCTACAAGCATCACGATACAGACCTTGAATTATGCCACCGAATTCATAGACAACACCAATCCGCTTTGGAAAGAGCTGGAGAAACGCACCAATACCAAGTTGAATATTACGTGGTTGTCCCCATCCACGGCCGAAGAGAAAATCAATGTCATGCTTGCGTCCGGCGACCTTCCGGAGGTTACTTTCGTGGAAACGATGCAGAACCCGCAGCTGCAGAAGATGCTGAAGCAGGGAGTCTTCTGGGATCTGACCCCTTTTCTCAAAGACTACCCCAATTTAAATCGCGAAGAGCTGAAGGAAATGTGGGAAATCACCAAGGTGGACGGCAAGAACATCGTGATTCCGCGTTACTACCCAAGCTATGGGGGCGGGGTGTTCCCGATGATCCGCAAGGATTGGCTGGATGCCCTTCAGCTGGAAACGCCAAAAACGCTGGATGAGTTCCATAACGTGTTAAAGGCTTTCAAGGAACAGGATCCGAATGGTAACGGACAGGCGGATGAGATTCCGTATGCCGCTAATCCGAGCGCGCTCGCGTATATTTATAATATCTTTAATGAAACGCAAGGGGGCTGGAAGCTCCAGCCGGATAACACCCTGTCTCCGATTATTACATCGGACGCGTCAAGGGAGGCCATGCTGTGGATCAAGCAGGCTTATGACGAGGGCCTGTTCCCCAAAGATTTTGCCATCATGAAGTTCTCCCAGGTGATGGATACGATGCGAAGCGCCAAGGCAGGGGTTGGCGGCATGTCCATGAACCATGCCTGGGTAACCGGCAAAGCCGTGAAGGACGTTGATCCCAAGGCGGATTTGATGCCGCTTGCTTACTTGGAGAATGCCAACGGGGTAAAGTATACGCCTTCAGGCTCCCCGTACTATGGCGTGTACCTCATTCCGAAGAAAGTGCCTGAGGCCAAGGTCAAGAAGATCCTCGAGTTCTTCGACTATGGCTACAGCCAAGAAGGAAACGAGATGCTGACCTACGGAATCGAAGGCGTCCATTACAATCTGGAGAACGGGAAGAAGGTCGCAACGCCGCAAGCCGTCACCGATAAGACGGGAGATGGAAATCTGAACAATATGATTCACCTCGTCAGCGACGATATGGCTATTAATGCGGTAGGGATGCCGGACGAGGTGTATGAACGAAACGTAGAGATCGTTACGGAGCGCAAGACGGTTAAGGTGCCGAATCCTTCAGGCGAGCTCTACTCCGAAGCCTATAACAAATACTATCCCGAGATTTCCAAGAAAGTAGAGGATATGCGGGTCATGGTCATTACCGGCAAGGAACCGGTTGAATCGTACGATAAATTGATCGAAACGATTAAAAGCGATCCGAAGATGAAGGAGATTACAGAGGAGATCTCGAAGGCGTATCAGGAGAAATTTGTGAAATAACCGAAATCCAAACCATAATGCGAGTGAGCTCGCATTGTGGTTTTCGTATTATTAGGTCAACCAGATTTCTGGTTGGCCTATTTTTGTAGGCATTATACGATGGTGGTAGCCGGGAGAACGAAGGTGGCTTAGGGACGCAGATCCCGTCAAAAAAACGGTTCTCTCACTACCGTCCAACGACTATGTTTGAGCTGGTAGAGGCTTTAGACCTCGCATCACAAGCGAAGCTATGGGGTTGGAGACCATGTGGGAATGCCGGTATCGAATCAAGGAGGTTATTATGCAGCCAGTAGTAGGAATAGACGTGGCCAAAGGGGTTAGCGTTATCCAGGCCTTTATCGGTCGCGAAAAACCCTTCGGGAGGATGGAGAAGCTTCATCATGGGCCGGAAGGTTTTGAACGGCTAGGGGAACTGTTAGGAACACTCAAACATAAAAGTGGCGTCGAGCCCGTTGTTGTCCTTGAGGCGACCGGACATTACCATCGAAGTCTGGTAGGGTATCTTAAACGTAGTGGATGGACTCATTACATCGTTAACCCTCTGCAAGCGAAACGATCGAAAGGTACGCAACTTCGCAAGGTGAAAACAGATGCAGCAGATGCATGGCATTTGGCTGAGATGTACTACCGAGGGGACGTTAAAGCGCATCGAGAGTGGGAGGAAACCTACACCGAGCTTCAACACTTAACGAGGCAACATGAGTTTGTAACCGCGATGTACGTACAGGCCAAGTTAAACAGCAGAGCTTTGCTTGAGCAGGTGTTTCCGGACTTCATCGGATTATTTCATAATCTGTATGCGACCACATCATTAAAAGTGCTAGAGCGATGTTTGGAGAACAAGGTCGAAGATGTGGGGGATCTGATCCTTGAATGTGTAGGTAAATCCCACTCCAAAGGATGGATTACGGAGAAAACAAAACGGTTGAAAGAACTCGTGTTGGGCTGGAAAACACAAGAGAGGAGTCGATCCCAGAGCATAGCGTTGACTAGCATGGTCTCCCTGCTGTTGGAATTCGATAAACAGTTAAATCATTTGGAAAAGCAGATGGAAGAACTGGCTGGGGAGTTGCCTGAAGTGGAATTGGTCAAAAGTATCCCGGGTGTAGGGAACAAACTTGCGGCAGCCATCGTGGCAGAGCTGGGCGATGCAAGCCAGTTCAAGGATGCGAAGCAACTTGTAGCCTACGCAGGATTAGATCCGGGGATTTACAGCTCAGGAAAATTCACGGCTACAAGCAACCGGATCACGAAACGAGGCTCAAAAAGACTACGGCGAGCACTCTATCTTGCCGTACAGTGCGGGATTCGCAGACGTGCAAACCGCAGGATCAGTGATTACTACGACAAAAAAAGAAAAGAGGGCAAGCCCTACAAGGTGGTCGTGATCGCTTGCGCCAACAAGCTTCTCCATCACATTTATGCCATCCTAAGTAAAAGCGAACCCTACAAAGCCTAAAAACCATATTTTCCCATAACCTTCACGCCACTGAAGGTTATTTGTGCTGTTTAGAAAAGTATATCAGTATTCTATTATTTAACCAAGTTATAATGCTTGACAAGTATTAGCTGGTTTTTTTGTTTCTTGGGACCTGTCCCTTTCGATTTTAGGCCCCTGATGTCTAACATCAAACATCCTATAATTTTACATTAAAGCATAAAATATTACATGAGGGGAGGACATAAAGTCATGAAAACGAAGGAAGGCATTAGGTTTGATATCGAGCAGGAAAGAAACAAGCTTCATAAAATGAAGCAGCGGTATCGTGATTTTAACCATCCTAAAGTCCTCAGGCAATCGATCGTGCTCGATGAACTGATTAACCAATATAACCGGTTCCTTAAAGAAAACAAACCGATTGCGTAAACAACCGGCTTGAATGGAACGGGAATTCTTTTTTTTATAGATCGTAAAGTCTAACCGCATTCTCGTAAAAAATCCTGCGAGCCTCGGAAACGGCCAGCCCGCGAAGCTCGGCCCATGCCGCCGCTGCGGAAGCCGTCATCTTAGGATGGGTCATCTGTCCGGTGAACGGGCCATCGAACGGCCAAGGGCCGTCGGTTTCGGTCATGACAAGATGCTCGGGATACATACGGGCAATATCGCGAATTTCATCCTCATAAAGAATGTCGGGCGTGAAGGAGATATAGCAGCCTTTATCCGCCATCCGCTGCAAGGTGTCACGGGAGCCTTTGAACCAATGGAAATGGGCGCGGGTGACGCCATATTTGTCGAGCAAATCACATGCGGTATCCGCATCTTCATATACAGCGTGCAGTATAACCGGTTTATGATGCCGCTTCGCAAATGCTATAAATTGCTCAAGCAGGCATTCGTAAGGGCGGTTATCCCACGGCCGACCCTCCGTTTCGGCTTCCAGCCTGGCATAATAGGGCAGGCCGACCTCTCCGACGGCAACCATGTCGTCGACATGATTAGCCATCCAATCCAGCAGTTCCTTGGTTTCTTCAGGGGAAGGGACGGGCTGTTCCGGATGATAACCGAATGCCGGCCGCACCAACGGTCCGTACTCCCTGGCCAGCTCCAGGTTTCGCTTGCTGGAAGCCAGGTTCATGGAAACGGAGATGATGGACTGAACTTCGCTTTTGCGGATATCCGCAAGAATCGTTTGCTGATCGGAGAAGGCATAAGAATCCAGATGAATATGGGTGTCCAGCAGAGGGAGATTCGTTTCCGTCTGCGTGAATGATTTCATCGTTACATCACCTCGCTTGTACGCCTCCGAGAAGCGCTCTTGAATAATGGATACAGGAGCTTAGGCATTTGTATCCTGCCTATGCGGCTCAACGCTTGTGCTGTTCTTCGCGCATGATGGCGGAGATTTCGGTTTTTAGCGCGATAAAGGACGGGTCGTTCAGGATGTCTTCCCTGCGCGGACGGGGAAAAGGGACCTTCACACGTTTCAGGATCGTTCCGGGCCGCGCCGACAGGATATAGATGCTGTCCGAGAGCAGCAGCGCTTCCTCGATATGATGGGTAATCATCAGCACCGAACGGCGCGTATCCTCCCAGATATCGAGCAGCCAGCGCTGCATATCGCCGCGTGTCAGCGCGTCGAGCGCGCTGAATGGTTCGTCCAGGCACATAACCTCCTGCGGACTCATCAGCGCGCGCAGAAAGGCGGCCCGCTGCTGCATCCCCCCTGAAAGGGTATGCGGATACGCCTTCTCGAAGCCGGCAAGCCCGGCCCGTTCCATCCAGCTGCGGGCATTTTCCCTGGCGGCGGTTTTCGAGGTGCCTCTCAGCTCCTCGGGAAGGAGCACGTTGTCCTCCACCGTACGCCAAGGGAAGAGGGCCGGCTGTTGAGGCATATAGGCGATGCGGCCTTTCTCTCCGGTCACGTCCTGACCGTCCATGAGTACGGAGCCCGCATCCGGAGCCGTTAACCCCCCGATGATATGGAAGAGCGTGCTCTTTCCGCTGCCTGAAGGACCGATCAAGGAGACGAATTCCCCGGGCTGCACCTGAAGCGAAAGGCCATCCAGCACGTGCACTTCGCTGCGCCGTTCGCGGAAGGTGATATGAAGGCTGCGAACCTCAAGGGCAGGCGCTGGCGGGACCGCGGTAGATGACCGGCGCTGCCCGTCATGATCCGGCAGGGATACTTGATATGTCATGTCGCTAAACAGCCTCCTTTTATATAGGTTGGAAAATGTCCGTTCACCGTGGTTCTAGCCTTTTCGATTCCAGCGGATCAGGCGCTTCTCCAGCAGGGTGATCAGCAGCACCATCAGCAGGCTGAGCAGGACGATGATCAGAATGGCAACAAACACCCGGTCCGTGCGGTAGCCGGATTTTTGCAGCATCATATAGTAGCCGATGCCCCGGTCCGAGCCGATCCATTCCCCGATCACCGCACCCATGACCGAATAGGTGGCCGCGATGCGGATCCCGGAGAAGATGGAGGGGAGCGCATGCGGCAGCTCCAGCTTGGTGAAGATCTGCCATGAAGTGGCTCCCGCCATCTGCATGTAATTCATCATGGTTCGGTCGGTACGCGCCAGTCCGTCCAGGGAGGCAACGGCTACGGGGAAGAAGCAGACCAGGGTAATCACGATAACCTTGGGCAGCATGCCGAAGCCGAACCAAATCATGAGGAGCGGGGCGAGAGCGATCGTCGGCACGTTCTGGCTAAGGATAAGAAGCGGATAGAGGGCTATTTTGAGAAAAGGCACCAGATGCAGGGCCAACGAGATGACAAGGCCGATCGCCGTACCGATCATAAATCCGACCAGGGTTAATTGCAGCGTGGCCAGCGTATGCTGAAAAAGGCCGGAGGCGCCGGTGGCGGCTTCATGCCCGATGGCCGTCGGCGCCGGCAAAATATACGGCTCTATATCGAATACCGATACCGCGGCCTGCCATACCGTCAAAAAGAAAAGGACCGCCGCAGCGGGCGGCCAAACGGTGCTCCACCAGCCTTTTCTCATGGACGGTATTTCTCAGTCAGCTTATCCATGCTGATGCCGCCCGGATGGTGCGCGATTTTGACCTGGGATATGACGCTGGGACTTCCCGCTTTCACCAGCGCCTCATGCATGCGCTCAACGATTTTCAGCAGCTCGGAAAGCTCTCCTTCCAAGGTGGTTTCGAGCGCATGGACCTCGTATTTCACGCCCGACTCCTGAATGACCCGAATCGCTTCATCCACATAAGGAATGCTGTCGCCTCCATCCGGCGTTCTGGGTATCACTTGTATGCTCAAGAGGGTGTTTGCCATCTAAACTCATCCTTTCATGCAAGCTATATTGTAATGGAAGAGAGGCAGCCTGCCGGACAGGCCGTCTCTCTTCCAAATTAAATGCATCCTATGGTTTCTCCGGTAAAAATTCATTGGTGAAGGCGCTGTCCGCATCAAGCTCCTTCTCGAGTAGCTTGCGTTCAAACATCCAGTCTGCATACCCCGACCATACTTCGGCTTTCTGCTCGCCCCAGCGGGCAGCATCATCCTGATAGCGGGGACTCAGCCATTTCTGGCTGGCAAGAACCAGCTCGGCATCCAGCTCGGGAACGGCCTTCGTCAGCAGGGCAGCCGCATCCTCAGGATGTTGAATCGCATAGTCGTATCCTTTTGAGGTCGCCCGCATGAATGCTTTGACAAGCTCCGGGTCCTCCTGGATCAGCTTCTCGTTCGTTACGATCACCGGCGTGTAATAGTCAAGCTGCTCGGAGTAGTCCTTCACATAGATCATGTCAAGCGGCTCGTTCCGGAGCTCGGCTTCGATACCGGTCCAGGCATAGAAGATCCAGGCAAAATCAATATCGCGTTTGACGGCCGTAAAATAATCGGCATCGCCCATGTTAACCATATTTACTTTGCTGACATCGGCACCGTCGATCTCCATGATGGATTTCATGACGGCTTCCTCAACAGGCGAGCCCCAGCCGCCGTAGGATTTCCCTTCAAAATCGCCAGCCTTGACGATCCCCTTGTCCTTGGGGGCGGCAAAGCCGGATGTATTATGCTGAATAATCGCCGCAATGGAGACAAGCGGCAGGCCTTGGGTTCTGGCAAGCGTGACGCCTTCCTGGTAGCTGATGCCAAACGGCACCTTGCCGGATGCGACCAGCGTATCCGTTCCGCCGGCCCCCGGCTGGACGATCTGGACGTTAAGCCCTTCTTCCTCATAATACCCGAGCTCCTTGGCTGCATACAGTCCGGTGTGGTTTGTGTTGGCCGACCAATCGAGCATCAGCTGTACGTCGCGGAGCTTTTCGGCCGCCTGGCCGTCTGCGCCTTCGGTACCTGTATTTTCGTTCTGTCCGCCTGTACCGCATCCCGCCGCAACCATCAGCAGGGCGCAAGCGAGAAGCAGCGCCATCCATTTTCCCTTCTTCATTTTGTCTTCTCTCCTTTGAATTCTCTTTCTCTTTCTATGACCTCGTTAACTCCACAAAAAAAGCGCCCTGAATGATATCAGGACGCATGACGGCGTAAGTGTATACCACGGCAAATCATAGCTGCCGCAAACATGGACTTCCTACGCTGGCATTACCCAGATCAGGTGTAAGGGTCAGTATCATCGGATACACTCTCAGCCGGCCAATTTCCAGCTCCCCCGGGATTTATGAAGTTTCGGACGTTACATCCGTTATTATAGTCCTAACGCAAAGACCTGTCTAGTTCGGAAGGGGATGCGAACGAGGCAGGTCTTCGTATTGGACATGGCTTGTGCGGTTGGAAGAATGAACCCCGTTAACCATTCACGGGATGAAGCATTTTGATAGGATCCTGTTCGCCAGCGGTTAGCGCTGGAAGAACTCAATCCATTCTCCTTCGGGACCGTGGACGAAGAAATAGCGGTACCCGTTCGGAAGCGTTACGATTTCCTCGTCAAGATGAGGTACGGCCAGTCCCTGTACGCGCACATATTCCGCTTCGATGTTATCGGTGCTGACGGCGAAATGATGGACGGTGCCTTCTGCGGGAAGCGTGTCGCTGTAACCCTGGATAAGCTCGACTTCCGTTTCGTCGCTGCCGTTAAATCCGAGGAATGCCAGCTGGATGACGCCATTGGTATGGGTAAGGCGATCTTTCAGTTCAAGTCCGACGACGGTTGTGTAAAAAGCAATCGTGGCTTCAAGGTCCCGGACGACAATGCCGACATGATCCAATCGTTTCTGTGACAAGGCTAAACACCCTTTCCGATTCATATGAGATATGACTGAAATGTTATCATATAATTCCTATACGTCAAGTGGGTCTTGAGGACGGAAAGCTTTTGGAGCGCGATGGTTTAATAGAGTAGAATCGATGGTCTTTCTTTCATTTCCTCATCTTTACTTTTAGGTGGGTAAAAAGTATCATGAGAACTATAACTATTAATTCAAAAGACCTAACAAACAAGCATTGACAAGAAAGCTTGCCTTTTGGCCGAGGAGGAATGCTTATGAGTCCAACTCCAGCAGATCATCTGTGGATTCGACTCGCCATCATATATGCATTCATTCAGATAATGACCGTTCTGTGGATGCCTGATGCTTTATTGCTTCAGCGTGTTCTAGTCATTATGGCTTCCGCTGCCGCTTCCGTCTATTTACTACGGATCAGTCGGCATTACGAGCCGCATCTTCGAAGGTTTTGGCTTATCGCAAGTGCCGGGCTGATGGCGGATGCCTCGGCTCGAATCATCGATGCTTGTTATTTTTGGCTGGGGAAAGAGAGCGCTTCCCGTACAATTTTGACTCAATTATTCTGGGGATTCGAAATCATCCTGTTTGCAGGTGCCCTCATTTATTTGTTCCGGCACGTACAAGGTTCGTTTCGGGGAGTGCGGTTTATGCTGGATATCGTGATCGTTGGCATAACGGTCATGACGGTAGGCTGGGAATATTTCATCAAGCCCGAGCTTAACGGTTTGGCGAATGAAGCCTTATGGGGAAAGCTGTGGGTGGACATGCTGTACCCGCTGTGCGCAACGGTGCTTATTTTCTTCACCTTGGTGTTGTATTTTAACACAGGACAGTTAAGGAAACGGGCAGTCTTCCTGATATGCCTCGGCGGGAGCATGTACATTGCCGCCGATGTTCTGCATATGTATCTCGTCGATTATAAGGGTGTTGAAGTTCGTTCATACCTGTACCCACTGTATACGTTATCGGTATTCATCATTGGTTTGGCAGGAGGGCGGTCAGCTCCCGATGCCCGAAATCAATCGTTGGATGAGAGGGAGCCCCGTTCGTTCGGAAATCTGATCGTAAGATATCTGCTTCCCTACAGCGTGCTTGGCGGGATGTTTGTCCTTATGGTGCAGCGGTTCGGAGGGTGGAACGGGCTTTTTACCGGCTTATCCCTGTGCGTCATCCTGATTCTGATCAGGCAGATCCTGATCCAGTTCGAGAATGACCGCTTGTTTGACCGGCTGCATCAAAGCCTGATGCAGAGCGAGACCTTGGCGCATCGCGACGATCTTACGGGACTCTATAACCGCCGCTACTTTAACGCGAGGCTGTCGAGCTCGCTGCAGGAGGCGGACCGTGCGGGTTCCCGCGTAGGGCTTCTATATATGGATATGAACCGTTTTAAACGAGTGAATGACCGCTACGGCCATCGTGCCGGCGATTTGCTGATTCGCAAGGTCGCGACCCGTCTTCAAACCCTTGAATCCAAAGGCGTTCTGGTTTCCCGTTTAGGAGGGGACGAATTTACGGTAGTGATTCATCCGGCCGGCGAGGATCAGGAACTGATCTGGATGGCGGAAGAGATCTGGACGATGCTGAGCGAGCCGTATGAGCTGGAAGGGCATGAGGTCCGAACCACGCCGAGCATCGGCATCGCGGTCTATCCGGATCATGCCAGGAACGACCAAGAGCTGATCGGTCGCGCGGATGCAGCGATGTATGCGGCCAAAGAGCGAAACGCCCGCTGGCATTTCGATGTGGAACGAACGATGCTGCTGCAGCTGTTGGATCAAAAAGTCGAATAGACAAAAGATTCGGATATCGACAATGTGTTGTTAAGAGCAATATAAGTCGATTATTGTAGAATTTAGCGCAATCATTGCACGAATCTTGCGCATTTCTCGCAAAATAGGTCATAACTTCGATATAAAATCCATAAAATGCAAAGAAATCATATTCAAAATGCCGATAAGAAGCATAGTGAGAGCTAGCTTGCCAAGGAGGACGAACATGATTTGCGACAATTGCAGCACCTTTGAACCGATTGAGGACCAGGGGACCATTCATATGAAGCCTGCAAGTGGTGAGCTTATTCAATTGCTGGCAGTGAACGGCTACGCGGTACAAGAGAACAATGAGGGTTGTGCTGTGAACTACAAGGTACGAGCGGACCTGATCTCCATCATCGAGTGTCTGCAACCCCTTCCGCTGAAGATTCGTCAAGAGCTGTCCTTCTGTGTTACCCGTGGAGGAGCTCCGCAAATCCGGCATTCGTGGATCCCTATGCAGAAGTTCGAACTGCAGATGGAGCATTATGATATGGTGAATGTCATTTTACATAAGCAGTTTACGAGCTACATGCAGCCCATCGTGGATCCAAACGAGCAGATCGTGGCCTATGAATTTCTCCTTCGACCGGTAGAGTGGGGACTCCGGTTCCAGCCGTACGAGCTGTTTGAGACAGCCCGAAAAACCGGACTGCATTCATTCCTGGACCAGGCGGCACGCACCAGTGCGATTGAGACCAGTGCCGAGTGGCTTCCGATCGGCGTGAAGCGGTTCGTGAATTTCCTGCCGTCCTCGATATACGATGCGCAGATGTGCCTGAGCCACACCTTCAATACGATCGACAGGCTCCATCTGGATCCGAGGGATTTCGTATTCGAGGTGGTGGAAACCGAGAAAATCGACGATGTGAAGCATTTGCAGTCGATATTCGAGGTATATCGAAGCCACGGCATCTCGGTTGCCATGGATGACGTCGGCGCAGGTTATTCCACATTGGAGCAGATGATTAAGCTTAAGCCGGATTATGTGAAGATCGACCGGAGTCTTATCGACCATTGCGATCGAAATCCCGCCCAGCAGAAGCAGCTCGAAATGATCACGAACATGGCTCATGATTTCGGGGCCATGGTGCTTGCAGAAGGCATCGAGAGACGGGAGGAGTTTCATTTTTGCCGAGATATCGGGATCGAGCTTTCGCAGGGGTATTTGTTTGGGAAGCCAGCCGAGCGCCCTCCGCGTGATCCTCATACTCAACTGATCTATTCATAACATACATAATCGGCATTTCCCCCGCACGGAGGCGCAAAGCGATGGCATTTATCTGATCCCGGCTTATGGCTGAAGCCGAACCTGCAGATGATGCCTGACATGGACGAAGACGGGTTCTTCAAGAATGAGCCATGATGTAGAGGAGCCCGTTTTCTGTAAAAACAAGAGCCCTGGAAGATTTTCCAGGGCTCTTGTTTTTGTATGGGCCGGCGCATTGAAGCTCCAGTGCCTTTTATCTTGCAGCCGTTACCTCTCCAAATCCGCTGATGGCGTATTCCTTGCCGTTCACGTTCAGGACGGCGGGCGTATCCGTTTCGTTCACGATGAGGGTTTCATGGCCTTTGACGTTAACCTTCAGGCGGGATCCGCGGAACATCACCTTGAAGGAGAAGGAGGACCAATGCCCCGGAATGAACGGGTTCAGATGCAATACGCCGTCCTTCACGCGCAGGCCGCCGAAGCCATGCACAACCGACATCCAGGTTCCCGCCATGCTGGTCGTATGACAGCCGTCCTCGGTATCGTTGTTGTAGTTGTCCAGATCCAGGCGGGCTGTACGAAGGTACATCTCGTACGCCTTTTCCTGGTACCCGAGCTCGCACGCGAGAATGGAGTGTACGCATGGCGAGAGGGAGGACTCGTGTACCGTGAACGGTTCATAGAAGTCGAAGTTGCGTTTTTTCGTAGCCAGGTCGTACCGGTCGCCAAGGAAGAACAATCCTTGCAGCACGTCGGCCTGCTTGATGTACACCGAACGCAGAATGCGGTCCCAGGACCAGTTCTGGTTCAGCGGCAGGTGGGCAGGGTCCAATTCCTTCACCGGAACCAGCTCCTTGTTAAGGAAACCGTCCTGCTGCAGGAAGACGCCGAGTTCCTCGTCTACCGGGTAGTACATTTTGCTGATGATATCCTGCCATTTGGCCGTTTCGGCATCCTGCAGGGCAAGCTTCGCCGTAAGCTCGGCATAGCGGGAATTCTCACTCTCTTTCAAATACTCCAGCACGTCGAGCGTGTATTCCATCGTCCAGCTGGCAATGCGGTTGGTATACCAATTGTTGTTGACGTTGTTCTCGTACTCGTTCGGGCCGGTGACGCCCAGCATCATATACTGGTCCTTCGCCGGCACGTAATTCACGCGCTCCTCCCAGAAACGGGAGATTTCCACGAGCACTTCCAGACCGTATTGGCCGAGGTAAGAGAAGTCGCCGGTATAATTGACATAGTTATAGATGGCATAGGCAATCGCGCCGTTACGGTGGATTTCTTCAAACGTAATCTCCCACTCGTTATGGCATTCCTCGCCGTTCATCGTCACCATAGGATAGAGCGCCCCTTTGGTGAAGCCGAGCTTTCTGGCATTTTCCTTCGCCTTTTCCAAGTGCTTATAACGATAGATCAGCAGGTTGCGCGAGATGCTGGCATCGGCGGTGCTCAGATAGAACGGCAGGCAATAAGCCTCGGTATCCCAGTAGGTGCTGCCGCCGTATTTTTCCCCGGTAAAGCCCTTAGGCCCGATGTTCAGGCGGTCGTCTTCGCCGCTGTAGGTTTGGTTCAGCTGAAAAATGTTAAAGCGGATCGCTTGCTGGGCCGCCACATCGCCTTCGATGACGATATCGCTTTCCTTCCATTTGTCGCCCCAGGCATCTGCCTGCTCCTTCAGCAGCTGTTCAAATCCGGTCTCCACCGCCGGTTCCAGCACGGCACGCGCAGCATCCACCAACTCGCCGAATCCATGATTACGGGAAGTGACGTTGGCCACGTATTTATAGATGGTGACGGCTTCGCCTTCGGATACGGGGACGCTTACGCGGTTCGCGGCATATTTCTCTTTCTCGATCAGCTCGGCTTGAAGATCCAGCTTCGCCCCGTTCTTAACAAGGTAATAAGACATAACGGAGGTAACATGGAAATCGAGCTTTTTGGTTTTTACGGTCAATGCGGCCGAGCCTTGCGCGGCTTCCTTGAATACCTCCAGCCAGAACTTCTCGTCATAGTTGGAGTCTTTGTTCTTCACATCGCCATCGAGATAAGGCGTAACCGTAAGCTCTCCAGCGAAATTAAGCGGCGTTACGGCATATCGGATGGCACCGATCTCGTGGCGTACAATGCTGACAAAGCGAACCGCCTCGATCTGGAGCTCCTTGCCGTCTTCCATGACAGCGGTGAAGCGGCGGGAGAGGAAGCCTTCCTTCATATTCAGCTCGCGCACAAAATCCTTCACCGTGCATTTGGCCAAATCCAGCGGCGTGCCGTCGATTTCAATGCCGATGCCGATCCAGTTGGTGCTGTTCAGCACTTTGGCGAAGTATTCAGGATAACCGTTCTTCCACCAGCCTACGCGTGTTTTATCCGGATAATACACCCCGGCCATGTAACTGCCCTGCAGGGAGGAACCGCTATAGGACTCCTCAAAGTTGGCGCGTTGGCCCATGAATCCGTTACCGATACTGAAGATACTCTCTGAAATTTCATGCGTGTGAGGATCAAAGCCCTCTTCAATAATTGACCATTCATCAAGCTTTAAATATTGTTTCACAATCATCGGCTCCTTTAGGTTTAGGAAAAATGGTTGCATATCTATATGGGATGATGCTGCTGAATGCTGTAAACGCATGTGCTCACACGCTTATAACTCCAGCAGTCGGTCCACCGTTAACTCTTCCAGGGAAGGAAGGACGAGGTTGGCGCGCCCCAAGGTTTCGGGCGAACCGATGCCGACGCTGCGCATTCCCGCGCGGATGGCGGCTTCGATTCCGGCCTCGGCATCCTCGAATACGACGCAGGCGTCAGGGTCGGCGCCAAGCTCGCGAGCTCCCAGCGTAAATACCTCGGGATCCGGCTTTGCTTGGCTGGTCTTCGTTCCATCGATGATGGCGTCGAAGTAAGGCGTCAGGCCGGTATTGTTCAGGATCAGCATCGCGTTCTTGCTGGCGGAGCCCAGCGCAACCTTGATGCCGCGGTCTTTCAAGGCTTGGATAAATTCGAGGGCTCCAGGCAAAATCTCGGTTTCGTCCATATTGGAAATATACTCGACGTACCAAGCATTCTTCTTCTCGGCCAGCGCCAGCTTCGCGTCTTCATCCAGCGATACTCCGCCAACCTCAAGCAGAATATCGAGGGAAGCCATGCGGCTTACTCCCTTCAGGCGTTCGTTGTCCTGCTCCGTGAATTCAAAGCCGAGCTCTCCGGCAAGACGCTTCCAGGCAATGTAGTGATACTTGGCGGTATCCACGAGCACACCGTCCAGATCGAATAAACAAGCGGATAGGGTTGACATGATCATCCTCCTTAAGGAATTAGTGCAAACGTTTGAACCAAGCTGCAAAAATAAAGGAAGCACCAGGATGCTTCTTTATTTTGAAGTACTTCTTGCTATGCTCCGCAAATTCGTCGACACTCAAGATTTCGGCGGCGAAAACATCGAGGATTCGCGGATCATCAATCGATGCGGAATAATATAGCGGTGCGGCAGGATCGTGTTGTCATCGTTGCGAATCGTCTGGATCAACGCCTGCGAGGCGGTATAACCCAGATTATAGATGCCGATGTCAACGCTGCTCAGCGGCGGGGTCGATAGTTCGGTCAATGAGATGTTGTTGAAACTGATGATCGATACGTCCTGGGGAACTTTATACCCCAGCTCGTGCAGTCCGCGAACCACGCCGAAAGAGACAATGTCGTCGACAATGACAAGCGCCGTCGGCCGTTCGGGCAGGTTCATGAAAAAGGACATGGCTCGATAGCCGCTCTCCTGCAGGAACTCGCCTTCGACAATCCATTCTTTTCTCATTTCAAGGCCTGCATCGGCGAGTGCCTTTCCGTAGCCCTTCATCCGGTCCTGGGATACGATCAGATTTGGCGGCCCGCTGACAAAACCGATCCGCTGATGCCCAAGCGAGATCAAATGCTTGGTTGCATCATAGGCCGCCTGCACATTATCGGTATCGACCGATAACAGGTCAGGATATTTCTCGCTCCGGCCGACAAGCACGAACGGGTAGTTGTTCGATTTCAGAAAATCAACGACCTGGTCGTCCTGCCTGGAGTAAAGCAAGATGGCGCCGTCGACGCGGCGGCCGTTAAGAAGGCGGGATACGGCTTCGACTTCCTCTTTCTCGTTGCCGCCCGAACTGAGAACGACATCGTATCCGGAACGGTTCGCTTGGGTGACGATACCGCGGATCAGCTCCATGAAGAATAAGTTGAGGAACAATTCCTCCGCGGGTTTCGGCAGAATGACGCATATGCTTTCTGTCGTTTTGGAAACAAGGCTCTTGGCCATAATATTGGGATGGTAGCCCATTTCCTCCATGATCTCTTTCACCTTGCGCGAGGTTTCGCGGCTGATTCTTGGATGGTTGGAAAGCACCCGAGAGACGGTGGAGGGGGATACGCCCGCTCGTTTTGCGACATCTTTTATCGTTACTGACATAATAGGACCTCCAGTGGAACCGTTTGCGTTTTTTTGAAAATAAGAAAGCGACTACTGGAGTCTCCCTTATTTCACAAGAGTAACTTTCCGCTGTTCGCCGACCGTTCCTCTTTATTAAATTGTGGGTCTGTCAGGCCCTGTGTATACGTGGATACCTATTGATCTAAAGGCATATTGATCCGGTATGTTAAACGGTTTCACACTGCTATATTAACGTTAATCGATAGGCTTGTAAATACGTATCCAAGTCAGTCCAACGCAATTATTTCACAAATGCATCAAAAAAGAAGCAAGGATTAGAAAACGGAAGGAAGGCCGGTATTATGGCCAGAAAAAACCGGAAAACAACTTAAAATGGCATTGTGCAAACGATTTAACAAAACGAAAGTGTGGGTTATGATAGAGTGGGATCAAAAACAGGCCGTTATCAACCGGCGAAGATGGAATTAAAGCCAGACCCTATTATGAAACCGTTTTATTGGAAATTTATAGTGTTTTTTAATTCAAACGTTTGCGCTTTCTGATTATACATGAAGATACTTTAGATTACATAAGCGGAATGACTCGATGAATATCAGCTGCGTGAGCGAACAGGGGGAAACAGCGTGATACGAAATACATGGGGAAGACGCAGGGCTCTGCCGATATGGCTTACGGCCTTTGCGCTTACGGGAAGCCTGCTTGCAGGCTGCAGCGGCACCGCGGTTGCGCCACAAGAGGAAGCGAAGCCGCCGGCGGCTTCGGAATTGAAACAGCCGGATACGAAAGCGCCTGCGCCAGAAGGGAAAACGGAGGTGGATGAGCAGCCTTCCGACGTCTATTATGAAATTTTCGTGCGTTCATTCTATGATTCCGATGGGGATGGGATCGGTGACTTGCAAGGGATCACTGAGAAGCTGGATTATTTGAATGACGGAAATCCGGAAACCTCGGAGGATCTTGGCGTGACGGGGATTTGGCTGATGCCGATCCATCCTTCGCCGAGCTATCACGGCTATGATGTGACCGACTACCGTTCCATTCACCCGGATTACGGGACGCTGGATGACTTTAAGGCGCTGCTTGCCGAAGCGGATAAGCGCGGGATCAAGATCATTATGGATCTGGTGGTCAACCACACGAGCACGGAGCATGCTTGGTTTCAGCAGGCTGCGAAAGACAAGGCCTCGGGCACCCGCGATTGGTACATCTGGGCCGAGGATCAAGGGAAAACGCCTTCCGGATCCAGCGCGGCGGGAAGCGGCTCCCCTTGGCATGAGATGAACGGGGCGCATTACATGGGCACGTTCTGGGGCGGGATGCCGGATCTGAACTTCGATAATCCGAAGGTCCGCGAGGAGATGAAGGATATCGGGAAGTTCTGGCTGGAGCTGGGCGTCGACGGCTTCCGGATCGATGCAGCCAAGCATATTTACGAGGATCTGATGTCCGATAAGGGCGAGGCGACCACGGCCAAGAATACGGCTTGGTGGCAGGAATTCCGAGCCAGCATGAATGAAGTGAACCCGGAGGCTTATATCGTCGGGGAGATTTGGGATAATTCCGCTGCGGTCATCGCGCCGTATTTGGAGAATGCATTCGATTCCGGATTCAACTTCGGCTTGGGCGAGAGCATCGTCGGTGCCGCCATGAACGAGAAGGATAACAACCTGGCCTTCACCCTGGAGCGGACATATGGCTTGTTCAGCCAGGTATCGGACGGCAAGTTTACGGATGCTGCCTTCCTGACGAATCATGACATGAACCGTGTCATGTCCCAGCTGAAGGATGACGTGAACCACGCCAAGATGGCTGCCGGCATCCTGCTGACGATGCCGGGAAATCCGTTTATCTATTACGGCGAAGAGATCGGGATGAAGGGAGCGAAGCCGGACGAGCAAATCCGGGAGCCGATGATCTGGTCCAATACGGGCAGCGATAAGGGACAGACGAACTGGGAGCCGCTTACGCATAACCGCGGCGATCAGGTCCAAGGCGTAGAGCAGCAGACCGGAGACGAGGATTCCCTGCTGTTCCGCTATCGCACGCTGATCCGGTGGCGGAATGAGATGCCTGTCCTGAACAGCGGCACGATTGAATCTTATGCGTCAGAGAACCAGCAAGTGATGGCCTATATCCGCCGGACAAACGAGAGCGGGGCCTTAGTGGTTCATAACCTTTCAGGCACGGAGCAGACCGTGGACCTGGCATCCAAGAACGGATCTGCGGATTTCCGGTCATTGGCGAGAACCACCGACGACAGCGCGGCATGGGACGGCAGCAGTTTAACACTGCCGCCTTATACGACCGTTATTTTGGAATAGGCTGCGATCCTGCCTTATCCAGCAAAACACAACAAGACCCCGAGCCCCTGGAAGGAGGCGTGCTCGGGGTCTTGTTTGACATCCAAGCCCTTAGGCTACTCAGAGGACTAAGCCCGAAACTGCCGCAAATAATTGGCCGTCACGGAATGCGGGCTCTCCAGAAGCTCCGCCGGATTGCCGGAGAACAGGATATTCCCGAGGGAGTACGGCCAGGTTAGCAAATCGGATGCATGAACATCGGGGATCCCATGTTACAATGACAAAAGATGAATTTACGGCATACATAAAAGCTTGCAAGGGCCTTTTTTTGACTTAAAGGCTATAGAATAACCCCTCATGGGGAGATACGAATGTTCGTACGGAAAGGAAGATTTACCATGAGCGCATGCATTCTATATATTGAGGATGACCGGGAGATCGGCGGATGGGTCAGCGAATTTCTCAGGGACAAGGGATACGAGGTGCGGTGGCTGCTGAGCGGAGAACAGGCCGTACAGGAAGCGGCTCCGTGCGCGGTCGTTGTTCTGGACGTCATGCTTCCGGGGCTGGACGGCTTTACGGTCGGGCAGCGTCTCAAAAAGGCCTATCCCGGACTGCCCATCCTGATGCTGTCGGCGCGAACCTCCATTGACGATAAGCTGCAGGGGCTTGAGTTCGCCGACGATTACCTGACAAAACCTTTTCACCCGGACGAGCTGGCTGCCCGTCTCGAGGTGCTTCTGCGACGGTCTGTCGTGAAATCCGCGGAGCCCATCCGAGTGAAGCACTTATCGGTATATGAAGACGAGAATCGGATCGTGAACGAGGATACCGGCGAGGAGACGCTGCTGACCGGCAAACAGCATCAAATCTTTATGTATCTGCTCCAGCACCAGGGGCGTGTCATGACCAAGGAGCAAATATACGAGTCGGTCTGGGGAGAAACATATATCGAAGGGGACAAGACGCTGATGGTCCACATCCGGTATCTCCGGGAGAAGCTCGAGCGGGACCCCGCCAACCCGGAGATTATTGAGACCGTTCGCGGGCTTGGCTACCGGGTGAGAGCATGAGATGGAAAAGGAAGAAGGGAAGGTTCCGCAATTCGCTGACCAACCGGTATTTGCTGCTGATTTTGATGGCCATGATTTTCATGCCGATCATGTTTCCGTTAGCGTCGATTTTTTACTGGTTCGTGAACGATACCTTCTCGGATCGGCCGCCGGCCCCAGCCGGGAAATATACCAGCGGTGCCGCGTTAGAGAGAATGTGGCACGAGGAAGCAGCCGGATTAAGCGGAGCTTCGCCGGAGGCCATTGAGCAGAAGCTGAATTCGATACGGCAGGAGTATCCGGAGATCTCCATGTTCTGGGTGGATGGCGGCAATAAGACCAGGCTGCAGCTGCCGGTGCAGCCTAACCTGCCCGAGGTATGGAGCGCGCCCTATACCGTGCAATTTATGAAAAACTCCCTGGATAGCGACCCGTTCACCTCCGTGGCTTTTATCGGGGGAGAGGGATCGGGAGAAGGCTTCATGGTCATGCAGCTGCCGAGAAAATACCTTAATGTCCAGCAGCCAATTGCGAGCGAAACGGCGCTGTACGGGCTGTTCACGGCGTCGATGTCCGGCCTGTTCATTCTGGTCTCCTGGCTGTTCTTCGTGCGTATACGCAAGCGGCTGCTGCGGCTTCGTTCGGCCATGACGTCGTCCCATGCGACGACGGGCATACCGCAGCCGGTTACGTTAACCAAGTATGACGAGATTGGACAGCTGGAAGAGGGCTATAACGATATGGTCATCCAGTTGGAAGAGGGGCAGCGCCGCCAGCGCGAGGAAGAAGAGCTGCGCAAATCCCTGATCGCCAATCTGTCCCATGATCTCAGAACCCCGCTGACGGTGATTCGAAGCCATATTTTCTCCATGGAAAGGGAGCCGCTGAGCCCGAAGGGGAAAGAATCGCTGTCACTCATTGAATCGAAAATCGCCGATTTGGGCGGCCTGATCGACAATCTGCTGTCCTACAACTTGCTGACCAGCGGCAGAGTGCAGCTGAACATGGAATCTGCAGACGTGCTGCGAATCGTCAAGGAAAGCGCCGCAGCCTGGTATCCGGTATGGGAGAAGGCGGGAATCGAGCCTGACATCCAGGTGCGAGACGAGCCGCTCCACTGGAACGTAGACGTGCTGTGGTTCCGGAGGCTCCTCGATAATCTGTTCCAAAATGTCGCTCGCCACGCCCGATCCGGGCAGTACATCGGCATTCATACCGAGGAGAGGGAAGGACTTGAGGGCGTCCTCGTCATTTCGGACCATGGGCCGGGGATCGAAAGCGATTCCGGCAACAAAGGCACGGGCATCGGCCTGGCCATCGTGGACCACTTGACCAGGGAGATGGGGCTGGAAAGCCATGTGGAAAGCTCGGAGGAGGGAACGAGGATCCGCATCTGGAAGCGTTGAGCAATCAAGCGCTGGGCTATCAAGCATTCCATCAGGGGTGCTGAGGCCTTGGTTGAATAGATAAAAAGAGGAGCCGGCACGATTATCGGTTCCTCTTTTTTTTGCTGCCAATAACAGAAAAAGACGCCCTATAAGGCGTCTTCGTACCATTGCTTTTCGCTCGAGTTTCACGAGCTCGTCAGTGAACTGGGTTCATAAGCAAGGCAGGCTACAGCTGCTAGACTCAAAGAGAGATCCATTCTGAAATCAAGGCGAACGAAAACATGCATATTCATGGTTAACCACGCTCCAATCGTAACGGTGAATCGATCGATGAGAGAGAAAAGTGATCGGCATGCCATCATCAGCGTCAGGTAGCCCCCCTGTACGGACGCCATAAGCGTTTCGGCAAATTAATTATATCATATACGGACACTTGTTAAAACGTTGGATAGGCTGCCCGCTTTTTTAAAGAAAATTTAAACTTGGGGCCGACCGGCATTTAACCTTGGACATGTAGGATGTATACCTGAGGTGATGAACGTGACGGAACTCGTCATTCAAACAAAAGGCTTATATAAAATATACAAAAAGCGCGCAGCGGTCGTGGATTTGAACCTGGAGATCGCACGCGGCGACATTTATGGCTTCCTTGGACCGAACGGCGCCGGGAAAACAACGACCATCCGCATGCTGCTCGGACTCATTCAACCGACGCGTGGCGCGATTCATTTGTTCGGCAAGGATTTAAAGAGCGAAAAAATGGACATTTTGCGCCGGACCGGATCGCTCGTGGAGTACCCATCGTATTACGGCCACTTGACGGCCGTAGAGAATCTGGAAGCGATCCGCCGGATTACCGGCGGCCCGAAATCCCGCATCGCGGAAGTGCTGGAGATCGTCTCCTTGACGAAGGAGGCCAAGCGCCCGGTTAAGGGATACTCGCTTGGGATGAAGCAGCGTCTTGGCATCGCGGCCGCCCTGCTGAACAATCCGGAGCTGCTCATTCTGGATGAGCCGACCAACGGCCTGGATCCGTCCGGCATCCATGAAATCCGGGAGCTGATCAAGAATATGCCGCGCCAATACGGCATTACCGTGCTGGTATCCAGTCACCTGCTGGGCGAGGTCGAGCTGATGGCGGACAAAGTCGGCATTATCCGCGAAGGAAGGATGGTGTTCCAGGATACGATCGACAATCTGGTATCCACGGCGTCCAGCGGTTTCCGCTTATCGGTATCCGAGCCAGAGGCAGCGCTTGGACTAGCCCTAGACTTAGGCTGCGAAGGCGTCCTGCGGAACCAGATGCTGGAGCTGGAGAGCATGCAGGATGCCAAAATCGCGCTGCTCGTGAAGCGCCTGGTGGAGAACCAGCATGCGGTATACCGGGTGGAAGAGCAGCGGAGGTCGCTGGAGGATATCTTCATGCAGATCGTAGGGGAGGGAAGCCGGGTATGATGTTCCGTGCGCTTTCCGCCGATTGGCTGAAGATCCGGGGCAAAGGCATCTGGTTTCTCGCTGCGCTCGGTCCCGTCGGGCTGGCAGCGATGCAAGGGCTGAACTTCGGACTTCGATACGATTACCTGATGAAATCCTACGCGGCGGATCCTTGGGGCGGGCTGCTGGAGAACGTGCTCTTCTTTGTGCCGATTGCCCTGTTCCTCGGGATCACGCTGGTCTGCTCGCTGATGGCCAACGTGGAGCATCAGCTGAGCTCGTGGAAGCAGCTGCTGGCACTGCCTATATCCAGAACGGCGGTATTCAGTGCCAAGTTCGTGCAGGCCTTCCTGATTCTCTGCGTATCCTGTTTCCTTCTGTCGATCAGCACCGCCGTACTCGGCATCATACTGGGGATGGGGGCAGATCAAATGCCGTATGTCGATCTGCTGCGCATTGGCTTTGTGCAGTTATTCGCGGCGCTTCCCATGCTGGCCTTTCAGCTGTGGACGTCTTTGACGCTTAAGAACCAGGGGATCGCGGTCGGGATCGGGATTACCGCTTCGGTCGTGTCGATGTTCGCCCTGCAGTTTCCTGATTGGATGCCGCTAAAATGGCCGCTGCTGGCTTACATGGGGCCGGGAGAAGCCCGCGTCATCGGAGCGGGTTTACTGCTGGGCGCGGTGATCGCATGCGCTGGCCTGATTCATTTTAACCGAAAGGATGTGGACTAAGATGGCATCCTATCTAAGAGCGGTGTCCGCAGAGTGGCTTAAGCTGTCGAAATCGAAGCTGTGGCCGCAAATCTTCCTGTGCGCGGTCCTGGTCATGCTGCTAGGCATATTAAACGGAAAGCCTGAGGAGCTGGCGCCTTGGGAATATCTGATCAGCATTATGATCATTCTGCATGCCATGCTGCTGCTCCCGATTCTGACGGGGATATTCAGTGCCATGGTATGCCGGTATGAGCATTCGGGCGGGGGATGGAAACAGCTGCTCGTCCTGCCGGTTTCACGCGGCGCCGTCTATTTTGCGAAATTCTCGGTGGTAGCCATGCTGCTGGCCGTCGTCCAGTTACTGTTCATGGGCGCCGTGCTGGGAGCCGGTTTGATCCACAAGGTGGCTGCTCCGATTCCGTGGGAAATGCTGCTGCGCTGCTTGCTTGGCGGTTGGGTTGCCTGCTTGCCGCTTGCCGCGCTGCAGCTTGGAGTCTCAACGGCCTGGAGCAGCTTTGCCGCTCCGCTGGCATTGAACGTCGTTTTCACCATACCGAACATGCTGGTAGCCAACTCGCAGACGTATGCCCCTTACTATCCGTGGACGCAGCCGTTTCTGGCGATGATGCCCGCGGGTCAAGCCGATTTCGGTGCATTCAACCTGCCGTTCGAAAGCCTCATGACCGTCGTGGCGGGAGGGTTTCTACTGTTCTTTCTCGCGGGCTTCGTCTATTTTCAGCGGAAAGAAGTATAACTCTTCAGAATTGGATTTCAAAGCTGGCTTGGTTTTATGAAAAAGAGCTGCCCTCAGGCCCTTACGGCCTGTTGGAGCAGCTCTTTTTATATATTTCTATGTGTAACGAACCCTTGGTTTTGCTATTGAGGCAAATCCACCCACACATAAGGGGTGTCAGCCGCCTTCAATCCATACTCGATAATCGTGATGACGGCGACCGTTTCTGCCGGGTTGACGGCAGGCTCGCCCGTTTCGAAGAAATTCACCAGATTCTCGATGAACAAGGCGAAGAAATTCGAATTCGCGGTGACCTGCTTGAAGCCCCCGTCGCCATTCTTTATCCCCAAGGTAAAAGGACAATTATCCCCAAGATGATTCACGGTAGCTTGCTGTCCGTTCCCGAAATCGATCAGCAGGGCAGGGGAGTCAGGCGTTCCGATATACATCACCCGCTTCGGGCTGGTCCCCATCAGGCTGACGATCGGCTCGATCTGATGAATCGAATAATTGGCGAAGGCGCCCGGCCCCCAGCTGCTGATCGTTTGGATGTCGCTTCGGTCCAGCTCCGTGTATTCGCTGGCAAAACGCAGGGCGGACGTCGAATACATCGGCGTTCCGTGCTTTGTTGCCAGATCGAACAGGCGGATGGCCGTTTCGCGGTCAGGCGCGAACGTCTTATCGATATAGGTCGGCTTGCCGGATTGCAGCGGCAGCTGGGACAGCTCCTCATGGAATTCCGGATTATCCGGGGACAGCACGATCAGGTAATCGCTGCGCTCCACCACCTCTTCGATCGTGGGCAGCAGCTCAATTCCAAACTCCTTGCTCCAGGCAGCGTTCGTGAGCCCGTTCTCTTTGTCTCTCTTGCCGTAGGCGTACATGACCTTCATGGCATGTTCCGATGCCTGCTCAATCCACCCGGGATATTTGTTCGCGTGGAACTGGTCCAAATGCAGGTCGATGAATCCGATTTTTTTCATGATAAAAGGGCCTCCCTGGCGTTCGAACTATAGGTTATAGGCTGTTCTGGGCAACGGGCTGCAGCGAAACCTCCGCGCCTTGGTCGGACGAGTCGTAAATCGCCTGGATGATCTGGGAGGAGAGGATGACTGTATCGATATGCGAAGGCTGTTTCTCCCCGGTTTGAATGCAGCGGATGAATCCGTCGATCTCATTCTGGAACATGCTGCCGAGATTGAATTTCGGCGTGGTTTCGATCAATGCGCCGTCCTCCGTGGTGTAGAAGGTGAAGTCCGCGCCGTATTTCAGCCGGATGCCGCCTTTGTCGCCGAGGAAGTCGATGAACATTTCTTCGGCGCCGATATTTTGCGCCCATGCGCCGTTCAGGGAAATGGTCGGGCCTTCCGTGCGGACGAGGGCCGTGACAAAATCGTCGACGTCATACGTGCCGTCATATTTCGGCGGACCTGCCCACATTTTGAGGAAGGTGTAATTCTCCATGTCTTTGCCCAGCTTGCAATAAGCCTGACCGGAGACGGTCTTCGGCTTCGGATCGCCCGTACAGTACATCACGACATCGAGGAAGTGAACGCCCCAATCGATCAGCGCGCCGCCGCCGGCAATGGCTTTGGTCGTGAAGGCGCCGCCGAGACCCGGGATCGAGCGGTGGGAACGGAAGCTGGCATAAACGTGATACAGCTCGCCAAGATCGCCGTTTTGGATCATTTTTCTGATTCTGTTTACGCTTTCATTGTAACGGTTGACCACCCCGATATTGAGCGTTTTGCCCGTTTCGTGCTGAACCTTCTGCATCTCCAGCGCTTCCGCGTAGGTGCGGGCTGCCGGTTTTTCGCATAATACATGCTTTCCTGCCCGCAAGCAATCGATGGCGATGGAAGCATGAACGTCATTCGGCGTACAGATCGATACCGCGTCGACCTCAGGGTCGTTCAGGATCTGGTTGTAATCTTCGATGGCTTGGCCGCATTCGTATTTGGCGACGGCGGCATCGGCCCGGTCCTTCAAGATATCGCAGAAATATTTGATCTCGGCATCTTCGTTGGCCATGTAGGCGGGGATATGGGCACTGTTCGCAATCGTGCCGCAGCCAATCACGGCAATTGTAATTTTGTTCATCGGTTCTCCTCCAAAATCGTGGATTGATGATGCAGTGATGACATGAGCCTGTCGCTTGATTCTTCGTTATTGCTTGCCCCGAGTATAGCATGTGCGCGATCGCTTCGATTTCACTATCGTGTTTATTTATTGGATTATCGTACCGAGGCGCTAGTCCACGGTTTTAAAAGCGTTCTTTTTATAATAAGCGGGGGTCGTTCCCGTGTATTTTTTGAAAATGCGGCAGAAGTAGGGAAGCTCGTTAAACCCGACCTTGAAGCACACGTCGGTTACCGTCAGCTCGGGCTCCGTCAGCAGCCGCATCGCCATTCGTATCCGGTAGTTGGCCAAGTACTGGCTGAAGGTCCAGCCTGTCACTTCCTTGAAACGTCGGCAAAAGCTCGTCCGGGACATCATCGTCCGCGCGCAGAGATCCTCCAGCCACAGGGGCTGATCGAAGTGGTCGTGGATATATTGAACGGATTCCAATATGGGCTCCCGATACGGGGCGCTGCCCGCGGTTACCGATATATGCTTGCTTTGCTCGGCATGCTCGCGGTTCACGATCGCCAGCAGCTTCAGCAGATTGGCCTTCAGCAGAATATCGAAGAAGGGGCCCCGGCCTCCGAACTCGTTCAGCATTTCGGTCAGGAGTTCCTTAACGACTAGGTCACTGCCGCCGGTCAAGGTGATTTTGAGCGGGACGCGGTCTTCGGTCGTGACAAAAGGCTTGATGAAGGAAAGGTCGAACAGCTGCGGCTCGTCCGGCATTCCCTCCAATTGTTCGTTAATGAAGGCCGGCATGAATTCGCACCCGAGCACCTCCAGTTCTTTCCCGGGGACCATCTCCACGCGATGGACGCTGTAAGGAGGGAGCACGAATATATTGCCCTGGACCATCCGGTATTTTTGGCCATAGAGCGTATGGATGAATTCGCCTTTGCTGACATACCAGATTTGAAGATAGTCATGCATATGATCGGATAAACTCCCGAACTTCTCGGTAATGCGGTACATTTTGCAGGGCAGGCCATTCGCCATCTCCAGCTCCGACGTAAAGTAGGCGATTCCTCTTCGGGTGCATTCGGCGATATCCGGTTCCAGCCAGTGAATAGCCATCGTTTCTTTCCTCCTCGTACGTTTCGATCCTGTTATTCATAGCATAACTGATTAAGGACATGAAGGAAGAGAAAAATCGAAAAAGTTACTGTAATTCATGGGGGCGGGGACGTGATCGATATCATGAGGAAGTCCAATCATGATCAGGGTCCGCAGGATTCGCTCCGCATGATTTACCGATGATCAAGCAGCCGCGTTTAATGCCATGAGATACAAGATGAAGAAAAGGCGACCATCTTTTGGTAACAAATGGGCATTGTCATACGTCTGAATGGTAGAGGTGATGTTGCGATGGGGATCATGAGGGAATATAAGCTGGCGAATAGGGGAACGGTCTTGCTATGGGTGATGGTTTTGACGATGCTGCTGACAGGCTGCGGTCTCGGTAAGGATGGGGATGTGAAGAGGTCTTCCGAAACAGGGGAACGAGCCATAACTTCAGGAATGGAGGAGGATAGCCAACTCCAAGATTATGTAACGATCCACCGCGGTCAGGGGTTCGGTAAAGTCAGTTCGGGTATTTTCGGAACGCTGGATAGCGTGAAGGACGTTGAGGTGTTCGATGAAGCCATCCGGACAGCGGTGAGGATGCAGGGAATCATGGATGTAAGAGAACCGGATTATGATGCGGTGATTCACCTTGACGGGGAGAGCACATCCATTCATCTATGGCTAGAACCCGACAGTAAACGTGGAATGTTTACCTATATAACGGATACCGGCACAGGATATACGTTGACCGAGCAGTTGACAGCCCAGCTCACGGAATTGATCGATCAATTGCGATATACGCCTGAGCAGGCCAAGAAGAATGGGGAGGTTGTATTTAGTTTAGATGGGTTGATTGCCAACCGGGAGGCATGGGATCAATTCGTGAAGCAAGTGGAGGAGAAGCACCCAGCTTCTGTACAGCTGACGCTGTATACAATAGAGGGCAGCCCCATTTTTCATGATTTGGAGCATGGTTACCAAGGCGAGTTCATCCGGCATCGGCTCGATACTACGCATGACCCGCTGGGGAAGCCGGTAAAATCCGTCGAATTCTGCAAGGAGCTGGTAGCGGAGCAGACGGAACAGGGAATCGAATACCGACTGAACGGGTGCGGTGAGGGGCGTGACCAAGAGAGCGATACTTTCCACATGCTGTTTCCTGTAGAAGAGGCAATTCATAATAGATAAAGATCAGCATCCCTTTCGTGTGCCATAATAATCGTTTCGTGCAGCAAAGAGCCGAGGTATCCTAAAGATACAGGAAACCTCGGCTCTTTTGGCGTTACGGGCAAAACTCCTTCAGCATCTGCTCCTTCACTTCTTCAATGGGGAAGTGCAGGGGATAGGTGGATATCATCAACATGATGCCCTGAAGGGTAGAAGAAAAGTACAAGGAGCGCTTGCGCGGCTCGGGTACTCCGAGACTTTCGAATATGCGGCATTGAATCTCAAATTGCCGTGCAGCCTCTTCCACAAGACGCTTGCTGTAGGGAAACAGCTCTTGATCCGCTTCGGGCTGTGTTTGAAGATGCAAGTAAAACCGGAATACCTCCGGCTGCTGATAGACGTTGTCGATGGCTTGCTCCAAAATATATTTCAGCTGATCCGCTGGTGCTTGGAGTGAAGCGGAATTCTCCATAACTTCGGCAACGCTTGCGATTCGCTCCTCGACCATAGCGGCAAGAAGTCCTTCCTTGCCTGAAAAGTAATTATAGAGCAGCCCTTTGGATGTACCGGCTTTCTTGGCTACATCGCTAATGGAAGTGGCATGGTACCCCTGATGGATAAACAAATCCATGGCAGTTTCCAAAATCTTCTCTTTTGCCATCTGGCGTATGCGTTCGTTCTCGATGGGTGAGCGTGGCATAAATCTTCATTCCTTTACGAATGGGGTGATATGAAGGGATAACTCCTCCGGATGCGTTAGCGTGACCATGTGATCCGCTCCCGCGATGGTGGCAAATCGAATGCCCGGAACCCTTCGAAATTGTTCTCCTACCTGCTGGTTATCGGTCAGTTCATGATCTCCTATGATGAACAGCGTTCTGGCCGAGATATCCTGTAGTCGATCCATCGCCGGCGGCTCCGGCCAAACCGAGTCAAAGGTGGACCAGGTAAACGTCCGCTCGAAATGGTGGCGAAGCATTTGGACCATCAGCTCCCGCTCGGCGCGGTTCCTTGTAATTTCATAAGAAGGCGGCTCAATGCACAGCTCGATCATTTTCTCGATATCAGGGGCAGCGGCGCTTACCCCGAGCATGTAGGTTTGCATTTCCTCAGAATAAGGGAAACCGGACAGGGCGGGCGCTATGACAATCAGTTCCGATACCCTTTCAGGATAATGGATCGCGAACTCCGTGGCAATCCGGCCGCCCATAGAATGACCGACAATCGCAGCTTGCGGAATATCCAGATGATCAAGAAGAGATAACAAGTCTTCAACATAATTCGGCGGCTGAGCGGGAGAGGGAGAGCGTCCGGCTCCGCGACCGTCAAAGGCAATGACGCAAAAATGCTCCGCTAAAAGAGGGACAAGATAACTCCAGTCCCGCAGATCGGCTCCACCGCTGTGAACAAGGACGATAGGCTTACCGTTTCCATGAACTTCATAGTGCAGATCCAATAGAATACCTCCATTCGATTTTCAATAATGTGAAGCGCTTGTTGAACATTATTTTATTATTGAATGAACGTTTGGTCAATAGAAAATCGACTCGTATCTTGATTTGCCTTTCAAATCTGGGATCCTACTGTGAATATCGCTGTGAAATAATTCACTAATCTTATTTGTGAATTATGTTACAATCGAAAAAAATATATTTTTGGGAGTAGGGGGAACGGACTGTGGCTCGTTATTTTAACGGTAAAGAAGTGGAACTATTGGCTCCAGCCGGAACATTCGAGATATTCAAGACCGTCATTGACGCAAACTGCGATGCCGTATATTTCGGGGGGCCATCGCTGAACATGCGTATGATGCGCAAGGGATACAACTTAAGTTATGAGGAGGTCGGCGAGGCCGTCCAATTGGCGCATGACCGCGGGAAACGTGCCTACATTACAGTGAACAACCTGATGAATGAAGAGGACTTGGAGGAAGCGAAGCGCTACTTCGCCTTTCTGAACGAGATCGGCCCGGATGCCATTATCGCGCAGGACCTGGCCGTGTTTCCCCTGATCCAAGAGATGAATTACACGAATATTCCGGTTCACTCCTCCGTCATGATGAACGTGCACAACCTGGAAATGATCGAAGCGCTCAAAGCATTGGGCGTTTCCCGCATCGTGGCTTCCCGCGAAATGGACCTGAAAACGGCAGAGGTGCTGCAGGCCAGGAGCGGGATGGAGTTCGAGTATTTTGTGCACGGAGACATGTGCACGGTTCACGGGGCCAACTGCCTGTACAGCTCGATGCTGTTCGGCAACAGCTCTAACCGCGGGCGCTGCATGAAGCCTTGCCGCTGGGATTACCGGGTGAAGAAGGACGGCTATCTCTATCCGACCGAGTATCCGCTCGCGGCGAAGGATATGTACATGTACGAGAGCATTCCTGAGCTGATCAAGTCCGGCATCACCAGCTTCAAAATTGAAGGACGCATGAGAGACACCGAGTTTTTGCTGATGGTCGTGAATTCGTACGGAGACGCCATCGATCGTTATATTGCGGATCCGCTGGGCTACAATCGCGAGGCGGGTGCGGACACGCTGCATAAACATCGCAAGCGCGATTTCACGACGGCTTATGCCTTCGGCAAGCCGGGACTCGACTTCATTAACCGCCGCTATGAGGGAACAGGCAAGTTTTACAGTACGGGGAAGGTGTTCAGTACGCCTACCGCCGAACGCGAGACGAAGGAGGAACGGGTGCTCCAGGTGAAAGAATCGCTTCATCATGCGAAGCGGGAACGGCCGGACACGTCGATTCCGCAAATTACGGTGCATGTCAACACGGTTGAGCAGGCCCGTGCGGCATTAGAAGAAGGAGCGGGCGTCATTTACCTGACGGGGGACGTATTCCAGCCGGATCGTCCGTTTAGCCGCAAAGACATCGAAGCCTTGACGGCGGATAAAGGGGACGCGGAGATTGTCCTTGGCATGCCCCGCATGATGAATGAGCTTCAGATGGAGCAGTACCATCAGTTTCTCAGCGCAGGCAAGGAGTTTAACCATTATGGTCTGGACGGCCTGCTTGCGACCAACATCGGTGCCATGCACAAGTTTCAAACCATCGGGCTGCCGCTGATCGCCGATTTCAGCCTGAACATCTACAACCATATGGCGGCTTCGTTTTATCAGGACCATTTTGGCATATCCCGAATCAATCCGTCCCTAGAGCTTCAGCTCCATGATTTGACGAAATTGCTGCGTCATCCGGAAATTCCCCTTGAGATCATCGTTCACGGCTCGCCAATCGTCATGTATCTGGAGCATGATTTATACGCCAATGCCGCAGAGTTCGAGCCCATAGCGGAAGAGGACAACCGTTTCGTGGATAACCGTCATCTCGTGCTGCTTACGGATAAAGGGGAGAATCCCGTATACCGGGACGCCGCAGGGCGCAACCACTTGGCGCTGGCGAAGGAGCTGTGCTACATGCCGATCCTGAAGGAGCTGTATGAAGCCGGCGTCCATCATTTCCGCATCGAAGGAAAAACGTATACGACCGAGCGGCTTCGCAGCCTGGTGCGGTTATATCGTCAAGCTTCGCTGAACCTGGATTCATGCGGCAGGCTGTATCAGAGCATGGCACCGGTACACGCCGGGTTCACGCTCGGTTCGCTCCAATTCGGCCATTCCCTGGAACTGGAGCTGACGGAAGCATGAGATCTCTTAGAGAGGGGGCAGGAAGATGATCCGATGCGAGGCACCGTTTTCCTCAGTCTCTATCACGGAACATGGAAAAACGGAAATAATCGAAAGAGGGGGAGCCTCCATGAAACATGAAGGCCATACGCATATCGGTCCGGAAGCCGTCGCTGCCAAGCGCCGGCGGTACGGCTATCCTTGCACGGCGCATTTCTACAGCGAACCGCCCCAGATCGTCGGCGGCAAGATGCATACGCTTTACGGCCATGACGGCAAAGCTTATGTCGACTTCTTCACGGGCGTGTCGGTCGTTGCCTGCGGCCACTGCAATGAAGCCATTACGGCGAGAACGATCAAACAACTGCAGACGCTGCAGCATACGTCAACCATTTACCTTACCCAGCCGATGGTGGACCTGGCGGAGCGGTTGGCGAACGGCGTTCTGCCCGGCAACTTAAAGCGAACGTTCTTTGTGAACAGCGGGTCCGAGGCGAATGAAGGCGCGCTGCTCGCCGCGCGTCTTCATACGAAACGCCGCAGCTTCCTGGCGTTAGAATACGGCCTTCATGGCCGCACCTTCCTGACCATGAACGTGACAAGCATTCCGATGTGGCGTGCCGACGATTTCTTGGATGAAGACGTGGCTGAGTTTATTCCACGACCATATGATCCCGGCATGGATCACGATGCCGCTGCCCGCCGCTCCCTGGATGCCTTGGCGAGCGTGCTCGCTGCAAAGGGAGACAGCTTTGCTGCCATGATCGTGGAGCCGATCCAAGGCAACGGGGGAATGATCGCGCCGCCGGATTGGTATTTCCGTGAGCTGAAGGCGATGCTGGAAGAGCACGGCATTCTCCTGATTGCCGACGAAATCCAGACAGGCTGCGGCCGCACCGGACGCATGTTCGCGATCGAGCATTACGGCATCGTGCCCGATATTCTCACCATGGCGAAGGCCTTGGGCAATGGCGTGCCGATCGGCGCGTTCTGCACGACGGATGAGATCGCCGCCAGTCTGAATCGGCCCTCCGCCTCGACCTTTGGCGGCAATCCGGTATCATCCGCCACGGCGCTTGCCGTATTGGATTACATCGAGCAGCAGGGCCTGGTTGATCGTTCCCGGCGCGTTGGCGGACGGCTGATCGAAGGCTTGAGGGAGCTGCAGGGCCGATACGAGCTTATCGCCGATGTCCGAGGCAAAGGGTTTATGGCCGGAGCCGAAATCCGGGGTGCGACCGACGAGGAGAGCGCAGCATGGACGGATATTATTCTGGAGCGCATGAAGGATGAAGGCTTTATTATCGGTAAAAACGGGGTGGGCCGAAACGTGCTGGCCTTTCAGCCCGCCATGATCATCCCGGAGGAAGAGATCGAAGCGATGCTCCGTGCCTTGGATAAGGTGCTGGCAGGGTTATCCCAAACATAAACGAATGAGGTTGGATCCGGATGCAGATGATGTATAAAGTCGTTCATAAGACCAAAATGTTCGGAGAACTGGTGATGTTCTCCCACACGCTGTTCTCGCTGCCCTTTGCGATCATATCCATGGTCTGGGCCGCCGGCGGCGTGCCGTCATGGCATGTCGTGCTGTGGTCGTTGATTGCGCTGGTGGCCGCCCGCAACGGGGCCAATGCCTTCAATCGCGTCGTCGATTTGAAGTTCGACGCGGCCAACCCGAGAACGGCGGACCGCCATATGCCACGAAAGCTTCTGCTGCCTCGCGAGGTGTACGTATTTGTGGTCGTTAACTTTGCCGTCTTTATTCTCGCGGCCGGCATGCTGAATCCGCTCTGCTTGGTGCTATCACCGGCAGCGATTGTGCTGATCTGCACGTACTCGTACACCAAGCGCTTCACCTGGCTGTGCCATCTGTACCTGGGCTTTACGATCGCTTCGGCTCCGATCGGGGCATGGTTTGCCGTAACGGGGGAGTTGGCCTTCATTCCGTTTATCATCGGCACGGTCGTGATGCTGTGGATTGCGGGATTTGATATCATCTACGCCACGCAGGATATCGAATTCGATCGCAGCACCGGCTTATGGAGCATTCCCCGCGCGTTTGGATTCGAAGGCGGACTGCTCATTTCCAGAATGCTGCACGGGATTATGGTCTTGCTGCTGCTTTCCCTTTACTTTATCCAAGGTTTGGGCTGGCTCTACTTGACGGGAATTGCCGTCTCGGTGCTGCTGCTGGCCGTGGAGCATCGCATGATCAAGCCTTCCAGCCGCAGGCGGATGCAGCTTGCCTCCTACAATCTGAATCAGGTGATTAGTCTGACGATTCTGCTGTTTACTTTGGCGGATCAGTTTTTGCTCGGATAAAAAAGACTCCCTTCGACTGCCGGCCCGCATACTCGGGCTCAATGGCATTCAAAGGGAGTTTCGTGTTTATTGCCCGGCTTTCAAGATCGTAAAGCCGTAAGCAGGCAGCTTCACGGTCAGCTGGCCTTGCTTCGCGCTGAGGCCTTCGCCGTTCCACAGGTTCGTCCACTGGCGGTCCAGCACAGGGAGGGTCATCGTGTTGCCCGCCTTGTCGTTGTTGACGGCAATGAGGATCGTTTCATTGTCGTCCTCGCGCAGGTAAGCGATTTTGCCCCCGTTCTTCTCGGCCTTCAAAAATTTGAAGGTTCCCGTGCGGAGAGCGGAGTGCTCTTTGCGGAGCTTAATGAGTGTTTGGTAGAAATGGAAGAGGTCTTTGTCGTGTTTCGACTCGTCCCACTCCATGCATTTGCGGCAGCCCGGATCGTGCCCGCCGTCCATGCCGATTTCGTCGCCGTAATAGATGCAAGGCGTGCCGAAGTACGTGAACTGGAACATGGCGGCCAGCTTCATCAGGCGTTTGTCGCCGTTCGCCTGCGTTAACAGTCTTGCGGTGTCATGGCTGTCCAGCAGGTTGAACATCACTTCGCTGGCCTGTCTTGGATAGCCGGCAAGCTGCTTGCCGAGCATGAACGAGAACTTCTCGGCATCGGCGGTACGGTTGATGAAGAAATCCAGTACGGCATTCGTGAACGGGTAGTTCATGACGGCGTCGAACTGGTCGCCTTCCAGCCAGATGGAGGATTCATGCCACACTTCGCCAAGGATGTAAGCATCCGGGTTGGCTTTTTTTACGACTTGGCGGAATTCGCGCCAGAAGCTGTGTCCCACCTCGTTGGCTACATCCAGGCGCCAGCCGTCAATGCCCGTTTCCTTGATCCAGTACTCCGCCGCCTTGAGCAGATAAGCCCGGACTTCCGGATTCTCCGTATTCAGCTTCGGCATCAGCGGCTCGAACGCAAACGTATCGTAAGTCGGAATGCCGTCCACCACTTCCAGCGGCAAGGAGCGGACGTAGAACCAATCCTTGTATTTGGAGTTCAAACCGTTCTTCTGCACGTCGACGAACGGGGCAAACGTTTTGCCGGAATGATTGAAGACCGCATCCAGCAGAACGCGGATTCCGCGGGCGTGGCACAGATCAACGAGTTTCTTCAGCGTGTCCTTGTCGCCGAACTGCGGATCGATTTCCATATAGTCTTCGGTATCGTATTTATGGTTTGTCGTTGCCGTGAACAGCGGCGTGAAATAAATCGCATTGACGCCGAGCTCGCTTAAATGGTCGAGATGGTCGATAACCCCTTGCAGGTCACCGCCGAAGAAGTTCTTCGGCGTCGGTTCGGCACTGCCCCAAGGCAAGGCGCCTTCCGGGTCATTGCTCGTGTCCCCGTTCGCGAAGCGTTCCGGGAAGATTTGATAGAAAATCGCGTCTTTGACCCATGCCGGCGGATGAAAAACGTCATCCGGATTGATGAACGGGTACTCGAACAGGCGGTCCGGATTGGCCGGCGGCTCCGTCAGGAAATCATATTCGGTCATCCAGCGCTTCTCGTCGCCCTGCTGCAGCAGGAAGCCGTATTTCAAGCGGCGGTATGGAGGAGTTGCCTCACACTCCCAATAGTCGAACATTTCATCCGAGGACAGCTTGGTCATCGGAATGTATTCCATCGTTTGATCCCACAGGTACTTGTCGCCTGCAAGGGCATACACTTCGGTAAGGTCGTCCTTTTTGGTGCGGATTCTGAGATGGATGGTCGTGCCGTTATAAGCGTAGGACCAGTTTTTGCGCGGGCGGTGATAGATGGCTTCCAGAAACATCGATAATTCCTCCTTAAATAGTGAAATTAAAAAAAGGCACAGCCAGGACTATGAATAGCCGAGGTTGTACCTTTGTAAGATAACATTGCCTTTAAATTATGAGGTTTGAATCGGGTTGCTTATGAATTCATTAGCTGATTAAAAATATACCACGCGTTCTGAGCGTATTCAAGCCCTAAGTACAAGCGGCAGATCTCCGTGCTGCATCGAAGCCGGAACGACCAGGTTCTTTAGCGGGATCTTGCCGGGAGGGGCAGTCAAGAGGAAAGAGCCGGCGTTTGTTGTATAATAAAGGGATAAGGGCAAGCCTGACAAGCAGATACGCAATGAGGAGGACAACATATATGCAATACGACGATCAGATGAAAAACCGGATCAAGCGGATTGAAGGACAGCTTCGCGGCATTTTGAAGATGATGGAGGAAAACAAGGACTGCAAGGGAGGTCATCACGCAATTATCCGCTTCGCGTACGGCAATCGACCGGACCATTGGCGTTGTCGTAAGCTCCAATCTGGTGGACTGCGTGCGCAAGGCCGAAGCGAACGGCGAGGATACGGAGAAGCTTGTGCAGGATGCCGTTAATTTGCTCGTAAAGAGCAGGTAGGGGATGAAGGACGGGCGCGGCAAAGGCTAGGAAATTGGTAAACGGACAAAATGGGTAAAGATAAGATGACGGCTTTACTAAAAGGAGGGTACTCAGATGTCCGTGAATGAACGCATTTTACTAGCCAAGCGGCCGCAAGGCATGCCGGAGGAGCCGGATTTTACGTTTGAGGAGCAGCCTTTGCCCGTACCTCAAGCCGGAGAAGTCCTTGTACGGACCGTGTATTTATCGGTAGACCCGTATATGAGGGGCAGAATGAGCGATGCCAAGAGTTATGCCAAGCCATATGAGGTAGGGCAGGTTATCGCCGGAGGCGCAGTAGGGCAGGTCATGGAATCGACGGATCCGACCTATCGGGAGGGCGATTTTGTTGCAGGCACCTGGGGCTGGCAGCGCTTTGCCGCCGTACGCACCGGGACGCTGCGCAAGGTCAACCCGGATCTGGCACCCGTCTCGACCGCGCTGGGCGTGTTGGGGATGACCGGTTTGACGGCTTATTTCGGACTCCTGGATATCGGTCAGCCGAAGGAAGGGGAGACGGTGGTTGTATCGGGCGCCGCTGGCGCCGTTGGCATGATTGTCGGGCAGATTGCCAAGATCAAGGGAGCCCGGGTGGTCGGTATTGCCGGTTCTGACGAAAAGACCGGATACCTGACCGGGAAGCTCGGCTTTGACGTTGCGATCAATTACCGGACCGAAGATGTGGCTTCGGCTTTGGCGGAAGCTTGTCCGGGCGGGGTTGACGTCTATTTTGACAATGTCGGCGGCGAGGTGTCGGATGCGGTTCTGCGCCTGATCAACAAAAATGCGCGGATCCCGATTTGCGGCCAAATCGCGCTCTATAACCTGGAGAAGCCGGATACGGGCCCAAGAATCCAGAGCCTGCTGCTGACCAATACGGCACTGATGAAGGGCTTTCTGGTCGGCGATTACGCCAGCAGGTACAATGAGGCGCTGCAGGAGCTGGCCGAATGGCTAAGGGATGGCAAGATTCAGTACACCGAGAATATCGTCGACGGCTTCGACAAGACGATTGAGGCGTTTCTGGGGCTGTTCTCCGGAGAAAATCTCGGGAAACAGCTGGTGAAGGTAAGCGAAGAACAAAGCTGATCCTTTGACATACAAAAAATAAAAGAGTGTCGATTTCACGACTTCGCAAGTCTCCTCGGAGGGAGCTTTGCGGCCGGAAGGGCAATTGCCTCCCGGATAGCGTGATTTTCGGCACTCTTCTTTTTGCGCTTAACTAAGTTTCATGACTGGTTTTTACGTTGGAACATGTCCGCTATATCGCCGCCTCCGGCGTCATGAACTGCTGATACTGGCGGTACATCGAAATGCGCCAATGGACAATCATGCCGTAAGCCAGCATGAAGAACAGCGCCGCGGTCTGCGGGATGGAAATATGCTGTTCAATATATCCATGGAGCAGGAGCCTGACGGCCAGCAGGCCAAGCAGAATGTACACGAAGCTTTTCGATCTCTGCATGAAGATCTGACCGTCGACCTTCTCGAATTTGGTGCTGCGGATCAGTGGGTACGAGAAGATGAACCAGCCTACCAAAAAGGCGATTCCCGCCCACCATAAGGGGATGCGTACCTGCGGCTCAACGAACATCAGGAATCCGGTGCTCATCGCTACGGGAGGGATGATAATCTTCTTGACGGTTACGGGACGGTTGCTCGCCTTCATTCGAATGAAAATAACGGCCAGCGCCATAACCAGCATCGCGATCGTAGAGCCTATCTGAAGAATTGGGGAATCGAAATTAACCACAATTCAGACCTCTTTCCATAAATAAAATGACATCACAATGTGCTGCCTTATGATTATAGCACATTCTGATGCCAGGCAAAATCAGGCAGGCGCAGGAGGTACGGCCCTTCTAGCGCCGTCCGTCTTGAAGATGGAGCCCGGTGACGAAACTCCGGATCATGAAATCCAGGCTGTCGTCAACACTCAAATCCATGGCGAATTGGCCCGCGCGTTCCAGGGAAGAGAAGCCGTGGCATAGGCTGCGAAGGGTCCGTACGGCATGCAACGCTTCCGCCTCGCTGAGCTGGTAAGGGGCCAGGATTTGAAGCAGCAGCTCGACAATCTGATTCCCTACTCGCTGCGTCTCCTGCTCTTCGGGACGGACCGGCTGCAAGGCGGCTTCGTACAATCCGGGGTGTGTTCGAGCAAATTCGACATAAGTAAGGCATACAAGGCGCAGGGCATCTTCGCCCGACCGGCCGGCGACAGCCCTCAGCAGTTCGTCATGGAGCGTCTGGAGGCCATGCCGCATCAGGGCGGCATGCAGACCGGAAAGCCCGTCTACGTGGTTATACAGGGAAGGGGAGCGAACCCCCAGCTTGGCTGCAAGCGCAGCCAGGGTCACCGCGTGAAGTCCCTCCCGATCCGCTAATTCGGCAGCGGTTTGAAGCAGTTGAAGCCGATCGATGCCGGGTCTTGGACTCATCGTGCATTCCTCCTGAACGTTGATTCGGCTTCCGCAACGGCCTGCTGCATGGCACCCGCCGGATTTCTCAGCATCCGTCCATGGCCGACAGCCAGAACGGCGGGCTTGAGCGCGGTAAGCATTCCGGCGCTTTCCAAGGCCTGCTCCTTGCTCCAGGTGGCCATGGCAGGGAACGGAAACCATGGTTTCATGACGCCCGATACGGCCAATCCGCCACGCGTCTGCCAAGCATCGCCGGCGATCAGGATGCCGCTGCGCTCATCGAGAAACGCCATATGCCCCGGCGTGTGGCCTGGAGTCGAGATGGCCTTGAGGGAACCAATGGAGTCCCCGTCCTCCAGAAGAACGTCCGGAACGGTGGTCATGTTCTTCGGGATATCCCCGCGTATCGGCGTTTGCGGCTCTCCGGGCTGGAGCTCGGCATTTCCTTTCAGCAGCAGCGCATCGCGCCGCGAGATGCAGACCGAGGCATTCGGAAGCTCCTTCTTTAACCCGTCGAGCGCACCGACATGGTCGCCGTGGGCATGGGTCAACACGATCCGTTTAATGGGTTTTCCGATATCGGCCGCAGCCTGCAGGATTCCCTTTTGGGAAAATGACATCCCCGCATCGATGAGGGTAACCCCATCGCTTTCTTCTACTAGGTAAACATTGATCGGAAAAAGGCGAGGAAGAAAAGAAATTTGAGTCACCTGTTCAATCGTCGTTTTTAACATAAAGCCGAACCCCTTTCGCTTAAAACTAATGTTATTAGTATAATAACTAATGATATTAGTTTTAGCAAGCCTGATTTTAACATTTTCATGAATAGAGCCTTTGAACCACTAAAATTTTTATATATTTACCAAATTTTGAGTGCAATTTTCGTCGGTTTGCGTTACCATAAAGATAGATATACGGAAAAAAATGTAGGTTGTTTAGATAAGGGTGAGGAGCGGACGATATGGATATGTTCAAACGCATCGTACTTCTGATGGTGATGTATGCCTTCTCCGCAGTTCTGTTATACGTAGCCAGCCAGCACACGCCATATCTGCTTCCTGTCATCTGGATCTCCGCTCTGATGCTGCTGTTATGCGGCATCGGTTATCTGGGATACCATTATTTCTTTAAAGGACGCAGAAGACGAAGTTAATTGGGACTGACATACAAGTCTGCCTTGCCCGGGCGGGCTTTTTTTGTGCATAAAAATAAAAAAACCGTTTGATTGGCTTCGCAGTCTTTATATAGAGTGAAGTAAACAGCGAGGCAGGTCGAACGAGGGGAAGGTATATCGGATGTTGGAAACTAAAGAGCTGGCGGCTGCGGCATGCAGGGGAGACGAGGAAGCGTTCTATGCACTCGTCACGGAGCATCGGAGGCGCCTATACGGAATTGCGTACAGTTATCTGCATAACGAGAGCGACGCTTTGGAGGCATTGCAGGAGACGGTATGCCGGGCGTGGATGAAATGCCGGAAGCTGAAGCATCCGGAGGCGTTCGTCCCTTGGCTCATTCGGATATTGATTAACTGCTGCGTGGATGAACAGAAACGGAAAAAGCGCATGCTTCCCGTAGAAGAAGTGCGCAGCCGGGAGACGGCCGCGGAGATGGTCAGCGACAGCAAGCTGGATCTGGAGCGCGCGCTGAGCCGCATGAAGCCCAAATATCGCCATGTGCTGATCTTGAAATATTACCAGGACATGACGATCAGCGATATCGCGCATATTCTCGATGTACCGGAGGGAACGGTCAAAACCCGGCTGCATCAAGGATTAAAGCTGCTTCGGCAAAAAATCGAGCCAGGAGGTGCCGTATTCCATGTATGAGAAGGAAGAGCGGATGCTGAACGAGATGAATAGGGATGCGGAGATCTACACGGCGGTTGTGTCCGATGAAGCATTGGAAGCGGCTGTTCGAAGCGGAATGCGGAGAGGACGGGGCATGCAGCGGAGCCGGAAGCGAATGGCTGCCTTTTCTTCCGTGATCGCCACTGTAGCTGCCGCACTGCTGTTCGTGGTATGGGGCGGAGATGGAGGCATCGTGGAGCCGAAGGAGCAAATGGCGGCGCAAGGGCCGTACCCGCCATTGACCGGGTTTGATCTCGGAGAAGATATTACGCTGAATACGGCTAACCAACACGGCATGATCCAGCCGGTGAATCAATCGGTGACCCGGGGGGATTATACGATAACGCTGAACGGGATACTTGTCGGCTCCCAGCAGATGGAGGTGTTTTATACGATCCAAAACGATGCGGAGTATCATGCGGACCTAAAGCGGGTCGAGATGAAGCGTAAGGGCTCCAGCCAGTCGCTGCCATACAGCATCGGGTCGTCGGGTGGAACCCAGATTAAGCCCGGCCAAACATTCCGTTCCCGATCGGATATTCATATGGGCGAGAACCAATTCGTGCCCGAAGAAATGACGTTATCTTTTAGCATCGCCCCTTATACAACGAATACGGTGCATCAATCCTCGGCAGAGGGCGAGCAGGTTCTCGATATCGACGTATCCGTTGATATGGAGACCGTCCAAAAGTTTACCCGCACGATTCCGCTCAACAAAATGCTGCAGATTGAGAGTCAAAGGTTCTATTTGAAGGAAGCCGTGTTATCCCCAGCCGGCATCGTCTTGAAAGCGAACATCCCTTCGACCAATACGATGAAGGTATCCGGTTTATGGGACGTGTATTTGGAAACCGTGGTGAACGGCGAGCAGATCCGATTGAACAGCGATTCCGCATTTTTGCCTGGTGCGGGAGGAGGGGACATGACATACTTCTTCGACAGCAATATATTGGAGAATCCGGAATCAATCACGCTGAAAGCGAGCGGATTCCAAGCGGTGGACCCCTCCGAGATGAAACTTGTAGTCGATACGGATAAGAAGGAGATTCTTCGTGCACCGGACGGCGATCTTCGGTTCGGAGCGTACACGGGGCATACGCTGACATTGGAATACGAAGAGCGGGCTGACCGGCATATGGGCAGCGTATCGATTGAGCCGGAATTCGTGGACGGGGAAGGGAAGAAGCATACGATCAACGAGGACGCAGGGGGACTCAGTTCCTCGTCCCGATCCTCTTCGGATACCGGGATAAGCCTCATCACGCAGTATATCCACCTTAAACCCGGGGATTACCCGCAGCCGCTCACGTTTACGTTAAGCAGCTACCCTGGCGTTATGGAGCATGCATTCGAGGTGCCGATTCGATGAGATTAGAGATGCTGAAAGCTCATCAGAATGACCAATGCGCCGAACGCCAAGGTTACTTTACCCATAAGTTTTAAGTACCATATTCTCAGATCGCTGGGTTCCTTGTCATCTCTCGTTCTTCTGAACCACCAAGAGTACGGGTTGCGGATGGCATATAGGCCGGTCCCAATGAGTGCCAGACCCATGAGCATTGTAAATATGAAATAGAACATGGGTGAATCAGCTCCTTTCTTTAGTGGTATTACGCAGGGTCATCCAATGAGTTACAACATATGTAAAATAGCAGAAGGGTACCCATCGTAAATAACATTTTGAACTATGGACACGAAAAAGGAACCGCCCCCGACCATGAAGGCCGGAGGGCGGTTCCTTTTTTCTCATTTATTTAAATCCTGGATCATGGGTCGATGCCGCTATTCCCTGCGCTCGGTAGGGGAGCTTCCTGCCGGTCCTTTAGCATCCAGCAGCTCGATCAGAGCTTTGGGCACGCCGTTGAGGATCAGCCATTGGCGAAGCGTTTCGATGGCACGGATATGGCCGTTGCCTTCATCCCGCCAGGTCAGCAGCTCGACAACCTTAATGACGAGGAGCATCAGCTCCATTTTGTCATGCTCGGTTTGGTCTGCGCGGACTTTTTGGAATACGGCTTCTTTCTCCCAATCAAGCAATATCTCTTCCCCGATGGTCGGTCGCATGAGTGAATAGCTGTAATCGCACTGCGGGCAGTGAACCGTGGTGAACTGTTCGGATGTGAACATAACCCCGATTTCCGTTTGACACTGGCGGCAGTGGAATTGGACTTGAATTGCCGAGTTCGTTTCCATGTCTATGTTGCCTCCTTCAAAGAGAAAGGTATCTACTTTTACCCAATAGTCGGTAACTGTGACCCATCTTCCCTTAAGGAGCAGTTTGAAACATGAAAAAGAATCGCCCTCAATAGGCGATTTTTTAAGGAAAAAAGTCAGCGTTTCCTTCTACTCTGCGAGCTCTTCACATGGGTGAACACATTATAGAGGAAAGCGAGAACGCCCAGCGTTACCAGAACGCCTCCCACGGCAATGACCGGCTCTACCGATTCGATGCCGCTCATCAGCAGGGCAAGACCGATCATCATGACGGGCAGACCGATATTGTGCAGCCAGAAATGCACTTTGCCGGCAGTGGACTCCCCGGCAGCCGGGAACAGAACATAAATAACGCCTGCAAGAGCCAGGGACGCCCAGCCCAGAAGGTTGACGTGTGCGTGAACCGAGGCGTAATCGTAGCTGTGGGTGATCGACATGTACATGCCGAGCAGCACCCCGAGCACGAAGTAAACAGCAGCGATTTTGATTAATTTAATCCCCATAAAACCCCTCCTTTATGGATTACTATTATGATATATGTCACCTGGGGCGAAGTAGACCTAGACGGAGGAGGATTTAATTAAAGAAGATGCAAAAAAAGAAACCGCGAATTTCCCTTGCCGGGAATTCACGGTTATTACGTAAGCTTTTCATGATATCCGCAATCTATTCAAGCTCCAGCACGTCATAGATCAGCCATTTGCCTTCGGTTTTCTTGAGCCAGTAGAGCGACGTCGAATAAATCGTTTCGCCGTCCGCATCATCGCTTTCTTCGGCATAAACGACGGCGTCTTCACCTTGGAAGAAGACCGTCCGGAGCTCCTCCGATTTAAGGTTGAAATTCACCTCATCGAAGATGCCTTCCTCAATGCTGGTTTGGAACATCTCGTGGAAGACCGAGTCCAGGTGAATAACGGACATGAGCAGCGGGCCATTCTCCTCATTGAAGCCCTTGTACTGAATGTCGATAGACTCCACGATGGCTTTCTGCTCCGCTTCCGGCACTACGGGACGAGCTTCAAGCAGTTTGTCTCCGAGGAAATATTCTGTCTCGTACAGGTTCAAATCATAGATTTTCCATGCGCCCGACGCATCCTTCTTCAGGAGATTCTCGTAATGGAGCGTAACATCCCATGCAAACGGCCCGCCGATGCGGTCTAGGCTCACACTGGTGTAGGCGTGGATCGACGTTCCGGCTACCGCTACATCCCATACGTCCGCGGATACATGTTTGTCGTTCTTGAATTGATCCTGATAGTTTTGCTTAACCTCCGCAAGAACGGGAGATTCGGGGTGGAATACGCTCATAACTTCGTCCAGTTTCTTGGCGCTTCCAGCCTCTTCAATGATATGGTAAAGCTTCTTCACCTCGTCTTCGGCTTTGGCGGTCGCACCCTCGCGGTCAATCTTGACGGTACGCGCCTTGGAATCCCACTTTACCGGGAGTCCGGTGGCTTCAGCCACAAAACGAAGGGGAACCAGCGTATTGCCGCCTTGAGTGAAAGGAGCGATCTGCAGCGTGGTTTTTGCGCCATTGACATAGGCGGTCTTCTGCCCGATCGTCATCTGCAGCTTCTGATCGAGATATGTACCCGTTACCTGCTTGTTCGCGCCGTTCCAATGGACCTTATAATCCAGGGCTTGGAACAAAGGGCGGAATTGAACGAAAGTGACTCCGTTCTTCATGATCGGCGCCGCCGCAAATTGAATTTCCCGGTTATCGAGATAAACCCTGATTTTCCCTTGATCCTTTGCCGGAGCGGCTTGGGCCGCGCTTGCGATCAAGAACAGGAAAGCGATAGCCAGTAGGCTGATTTTTTTCTTCAATGTGCTGTCATCTCCTTCAACGAATGATAGAATAGAGAGGTAATTGTGGTAATCGTACATGATAAAACCAATGGTAGCAATACATTTCTTTGCGTGCAGTAATTGGTAGAGACAGCGCGGTGACGGCTTGCCGGAACGACTTAAAAAAAGGCGGTAGGCATGGGGCTCCGATGGGTAATACATAGTAAGAATCAGGCCGGGCCACCGGATCATTCATCAGACAAAGGAGTGGATCACATGACAGCAGGACAGGAACTGATATTTTACATAGGAACCTATGGTTCGGAAGAAGAGAATCGCATTCATTGGGGGGCGATGGATCGGGCTACCGGGGAGCTGCGCCTGTTAGGCGGTACGGCAGGCATCGAGAACCCGACCTATCTGGATTTCGATGACTCGATTTCCGTATTGTATGCAGCGAGCGAGAAGGGCGAAAGCGATGTGTCGGCTTATTCGGCCAATCTGGTCACCGGCGAATTGACGCTGCTGAATGTTCAGTCTACCGGCTCGTCCGGCGCGTGTCATGTATCCCGCACAACGGACGGGAAGCATCTGCTTACGACAGGGTACGGCGATGGACAGATTTCGGTGCTGGCATTGGAGCAGGACGGACGGGTCGGCGAGCTGGCCTCCAAGATCAAGCACAGCGGACGCGGCCTTCGCGATGACCGTCAATCGGAGGCGCATCCCCATTCGATATTCCAAGACCCGGTCAACAAGTATATCCTGGTCAGTGACCTGGGGATGGATGACGTGATTGTGTACCGGCTGGAAGACGGAAAGCTGGTGACCCACCGCGAGATCAGCCTGCCGCCAGGCTCCGGCCCGAGGCATGTGGCTTTTCATCCGTCTGGCAAGTGGGTATACGGCACGAACGAGCTGAACAGCACGGTAACGGCATACGCGAACGACGCAACGTTCGGGGATCTGAAAATATTGCAGCATATCTCGACCTTGCCGGAGGACGTCGTGATGGATAGCAATACATCGGCCCATCTGCTGGTATCTCCTTGCGGCCGTTACCTGTATGCCTCAAATCGGGGCCATGACAGCATCGTCCAATATGTAATCGACCAGGAAGCCGGTACGCTCCGTGCCGTCAACTGGGTGTCTTCCGGCGGCAAAACGCCGCGCCACTTCAATATACTGCCGGATGGCTTCCTGCTTACGGCGAATCAGGATAACGGATTGATCGCAAGCTTCCGGATCGACCCGGATACGGGGAATCTGGTCTCTACGGGCTATACGTTGGAAGTCACGCGCCCGGTGTGCATTTGTCCCGTGGAGAAGGCCAAAGCAAACAAACGTTAACTTATATGAAAGAAGAAGCAGCTTGAAGACCCGGGAAGGGAATCAAGCTGCTTCTTTTATGCGTCTCTCCTTGCCCGCAGCGACGGACAAGGAACAAGGCGTCGAAAATTCTGTCTTCGTGTGTTTCAGCTAATGAAAGATTAACTGAATGAATCCTTAATGAGCAAAAATATGATTGCCGATCTGCAGCACTTGCGGCCTGGACCAGATCCAGTCGCTGGTCGCGGTTTTAGGATTGAAATAATACAGGGATTCGTAAGTCGGATCCCAGCCGCGAACGGCATCCAATGAGGCAAGATAGGCGGAACGGTTCGGCGTCAGCCAGTATTGTCCGTCATCCACGGCCGTAAAAGCCCCTTTTTGAAAGACGACGCCCCGAATGTCATTCGGAAATTCGCTGGATTGAATGCGGTTCATGACCACGGCCCCGACCGCAACCTGCCCTTTGTACGGCTCACCGCGGGCTTCGCTGTAAATGACTTTGGCCATGACGTCCATTTCGGATTGATTCAACGTATATTTTTTCAGCTGTCTCCAGGTTTGCGCACCGGTAATTCCATCGGCTGGCACGCCGTATTCTTTTTGAAAACGGCTAACGGCTGCTTTCGTGTTTGCGCCATATTTGCCATCCAGCGGCTGCGTGTAGAAGTCCAGCGTTTTCAGGCGATATTGAAGGTCCCAGACATCCCCGTTTTCACTGCCGGGCTTTAACAGCGGAGCGGCCTCCGTCGTTTGGGCGAATGTCGGCAGGATCAGAAGAACACTAAGGAAAAAAGCAGATATGATTTTCCGTATTGGCTTTCTTATCGTGATCAACTCCTTTGGGGTAGAATTATAAGGTTGGAAACGGGTTCATACAACCATCAGTAAATGGAAATCCGCGCCGTGACTGCGTTTGTTGTACCAAAAATGGTTCTATGGTCCGAATGGTCCTAAACTTGAAATTTTTTGAAAAAAAGGTTTGACAGCAGAAGGGGGACTTATTACAATAGCAACATAACATACTAAACAGGTAGGAATTATAATATATTGTTCTCACCGTATCGACGGAGGAACGCTCGAAGAACAAGGGCAGGCACGGTTGCAAACCGGCTTGACTCTGTTCCGATGAGCCTTCCTCCGTCTTTTTTTGCCATGGGGCCTGTTTAGTAGAGAAGAATAGGGGGAGTGATCCATATGAAAAAGGTGTTGAAGCAAGGGGTTCTCATCGGATTAACAGTCATGCTGACGGCGGCGCTGACGGCTTGCGGCTCACAGAAAACAGAAACGGCCGCAACCGCCGGCGAAGCAACGCCTGCTTCGGGTTCAAGCAAGCCGAGCGTGGAACTGCTTAATGTTTCTTACGATCCGACCCGGGAGTTATACGACCAGTACAACAAGGCATTCGCGGCGCATTGGGAGAAGGAACAAGGCCAGAAGGTGACGTTTAAGCAATCGCACGGAGGTTCGGGCAAGCAAAGCCGTTCGGTTATCGACGGTTTGGAGGCGGATGTGGTGACACTGGCCCTCGGATACGATATCGATGCGATCCGTCAGGCCGGATTGATCAATGAAGGCTGGGAGAGCAAGTTTGAGCATAACAGCGCGCCTTACACCTCGACCATCGTTTTCCTCGTCCGCAAAGGAAACCCGAAAGGCATCCAGGATTGGCCGGATCTGATTAAGGAGGGCGTGGAGGTCATCACGCCGAACCCGCAGACCTCCGGCGGTGCACGGTGGAACTACCTGGCGGCATGGGGTTATGCACTCAAGGTTAACAACAACGACGAAGCGAAAGCACAGGAATTCGTGAAAGAGCTGTTCACCCATGTGCCGGTGCTGGACAGCGGCGCACGGGGAGCGACAACCACCTTTGTGGAACGCGGAATCGGGGACGTGCTGCTGGCTTGGGAGAATGAAGCCTATCTCTCGATTAACGAGCTGGGACCGGATAAATTCGAAATCGTGAACCCGTCCGTCAGCATTTTGGCAGAACCGCCGGTTGCCGTCGTGGATAAGAACGTTGACAAGCGCGGCACCCGGGAGGTGGCCGAAGCCTATCTGGAATACCTGTACAGCGAAGAGGGGCAGACGATTGCGGCGGAGAACTACTACCGTCCGACGCTTGCCAGCGTAGCCGACAAATACAAGGAGAAATTCCCGGCCATCGAATTGTTTACGCTCAAGGACGTGTTTGGAACATGGGAAGAGACGCAAACCAAGCATTTTAATGACGGCGGCATCTTTAATCAGATTTACGTGCCAGGCAGCTGATCGGCATAACCGCCGAAGGCAGGAAAGGATGAGTGGATATGACGGTACTCCCCGTACGGAAGCAAGGCAGAAATCATCGCAGGGTGCTCCCGGGTTTTGGAGTCGGCATGGGACTGACTGTCCTTTATATGAGTTTGGTTGTGCTCGTGCCGCTATCGGCGCTGCTTCTTAATCAAACCGGATTGACCTGGGAGAAGTTCTGGTCGGTTGCAACCGATCCGAGGGTGCTGGCATCCTACAGGGTCAGTCTGACGACGGCGGCGCTGGCCGCATTAGCGGATACGATACTGGGGCTGCTGCTGGCCTGGGTGCTGGTGCGGTATGATTTTCCGGGCAAAAAATGGTGGGATGCCCTGATCGACCTGCCCTTCGCCCTGCCAACGGCCGTGGCGGGGGTGGCATTAACCGCGATCTATTCCTCGAATGGCTGGATCGGATCGCTGCTGGAGCCGCTCGGCATTAAGGCGGCGTTCTCTTCCTTGGGCATCACGCTGGCCCTGATGTTCATCGGCATACCGTTCGTCGTGCGGACGGTACAGCCTGTGCTGGAGGACGCGGAGCGGGACACGGAAGAGGCGGCAGCCACGCTAGGGGCAGGCCGGTGGCGCACGTTTTGCACCATCATTCTGCCGACTCTGATTCCGCCGCTGCTGACCGGGTTTGCGCTCGCTTTTGCCCGGGGGATCGGAGAATACGGCTCCGTCGTCTTCATATCGGGAAATATGCCGATGAAGACGGAGATTGCGCCGCTGTTGATCATGACGAAGCTGGAGCAGTTTGATTATGCCGGCGCTACGGCGGTTGCCTTGATTCTGCTGCTCATCTCTTTCGCGCTGCTGCTCGGAATCAATCTTTTACAACACTGGACGCGGAAAACCGCGCGCTAGGGAGGGGGAACTATATGGCTGGAACCGTACCCGCTGCCGTCCCGGCAGGGAAACGAGGCACATCGCCCTCTCCGGCTGCAGCGGAGAAAACCTGGGTGAAATGGACCTTCATTAGTTTGGCTGGCCTTGTGCTTCTGTGGCTTATTGTGCTGCCGCTCGTTACGGTGCTGTCCGAAGCGCTGAAGAAGGGATGGGAGGTTTATATCGCGGCCTTGTCCGATCCCGATGCCTTGTCCGCGCTGCGGTTGACCTTACTGGTGGCGGCGATTGCGGTACCGCTGAATTCGATATTCGGCGTCATCGCGGCTTGGACCATAACGAAGTTCCGCTTTAAAGGCAAAAATCTGCTGATTACGCTGCTGGATTTACCGTTCGCGGTATCGCCGGTTATCGGAGGCCTCATCTTCGTGCTTATTTTCGGCCGTCAGGGTTGGTTTGGCCCTTGGCTCGAAAGCCATGATATCAAGATCATATTTGCCGTGCCCGGCATCGTTCTGGCTACGTTATTCGTTACGTTTCCTTTTGTGGCCAAGGAGCTGATCCCGCTGATGGAGGACCAAGGGACGAAGGAAGAGGAGGCGGCTGTAACGCTCGGCGCCAAGGGCTGGCAAATCTTCTGGCGGGTCACCCTGCCCAATATCAAGTGGGGACTGCTGTACGGCATCATTCTGTGCAATGCCAGGGCCATGGGCGAGTTTGGGGCCGTGTCCGTCGTATCCGGCCATATCCGCGGAGAGACCAATACGCTGCCCCTTCATGTCGAGATTTTGTACAATGAGTATCAGTTTTCGGCATCGTTCGCGGTGGCCTCCTTATTGCTGTTGTTAGCCGTGATTACGCTGCTGCTTAAAAATTGGTTTACGCGAAAAAATGCCCATTGACAGTCGTTTCCAACCCATGCTAAGGTTAATTCATACTATATTGGTTGGAAAAGAATGAATAATGATCGTTTACATTGTGAATGTGTCTTCGGCTGATGAAGATGAGTGAATAAATGAGGGCTTTGCCCGGTGAGGAGGCGTATCCATGGCTAAACCATTAAAAGTGGATGAAATGTGGCTCGAGCGCATAGCAAGCCTGCTGAACGACATGGAATTCGGTTCGCTGCAAATCGTAGTGCATGAGGGTCAAATCGTTCAGATGGAACGAACGGAGCGCAAGCGTTTCGAGAATACGGCCTCCGGAACGGTCAAGACGTCAGGATCGTCCCGGGCATCCGGCCAACAGCGAAGAACGAATACAAGATGACTAAGCAAAAGCTACCAGGTACCGTAAAAAGAACTTCCGCCAGATAACTGAAGTGCAGCCTGTCCAGTCGACATGGGTAAGACACCACGGGTGTTGACCAAGTAGACCAGGGGAACGCGCTTTGGGAATCATGCGGGAGTTCTTTTCTATTAGAGATAGAGTATATGAATAATACAAACAGCCCGGCCGTTGAATCGGTCGGGCTGTTTGTTAATCGTATTCATGTATCAGGCATCTTATCGCGACCGGAGCGGGCTGCTGCCGATCTCCGGCTCGCCTGCGCCTGTTGTTTCGCTTAGAGGATCGTGATCCCCGGCAGGATGAAGGAACTGCTCCATCAGCTCCGGATGGCCGGCATAGGGCCGCTCACGCCGCTTACGGGTGGCCGTTACCCGGAAACCCGCCAGATAGAGCAAGCATTGGGTAGCCAGAACGTAAGGCGAGGCTTCGCCGCCGATCAGATTAAATAAGGCCGAAGCCACAATCAGCAGATGCAGCACGGTATAAATCATGCCATGCGTTTTTCTTCTCGAATCCATCAATAAACGGTAGAAAGAGATCGTGGCAATGATATTGGAGAGCCATAAACACCAAACCTCGGGGCTTGCCCAGGCCGATGTTTGCCTGAGTTCCTCCGCAAGGACCGCCGTCCATAGGAGCGCGGCACCCAGTGAAAGGGCAGGTACGGCAGGTTTTAGGAGCAGCCACAAGCCCATCCCCCAGCCGGGCTTCTCCAGCCGTCCAACCAGCTCGTCGCGCTCCTTCATGAGTCTGTTGACCTCGCGGTCCAGCAGCTTGTGAAGCGTCGTCAATCGGGATTCATCGCGATCGCTTAGAAAAATATCCATTTGTTCGTGGAGCTCACGCGTCAACAGGTCAGCGGATTTGCATTCCTGCAGAAGCCGGATCAGCAGATCCTCGGGGACGGCCGTCCGGGTCGGTCGATGGATCAGCGTGCCGAGAAGCCCTGCCAGCCTGGCGTAGACCGTCAAGGTCTGACGAATGCGAGCGAGCGAATCCTTGCGTGCACCGAGCAGCCGGGACGCACTGTATATGTACAGGCCCGCAAATACCGCAGTGGCAAGAAGCGCGGCCACGAGCCCGTCCAGCGAGCCAAAGATATCAACCATCCATTCCGTAAGGGACAAGCGGATCCCTCCTTCAATATTCTACCTTTCACTATTGCACAAGAAGGAAGGGATTTCAAGCCGATTCGGTAACAGGCAGCTATAGAGCGCATGGGGGTTGCGTATAACGTTACGTCATAGCTTATAGTCGCCTTAGGAGGGGATTAAAGTGAAACGAAGAAAAGGATGGATTATCTTGGGTAGCATTCTCATTGCGATACTAGCTATACTGACGGTAGCAGGCTTTCTATTCAGAGATGACGGGTCGTTAAGCGGTTTTGTTACAGAGGATGGGCAGAAGGAATATGCGGCGGCTTATGAGGAGGCGATGAGTCACTTGCCAGAACCGGTTGAGTCAATCAAGGTTCATACTGATTTTGGCGTGGTGCAGCTCTACAAGTTCCAGGGGAGCGATACGCCGCACAAAACGCCTTTGTTGCTGCTTCCGGGAAAGGGATCTGCTACACCCATGTGGGAGGCCAATCTTAGCGGCTTTTTAGAACACCGGCCTGTATACACCGTTGATTTGATAGGAGAACCGGGTTTAAGCACAGAAACCAGACGGATTGAAACCGCTGCGGACCAAGCAGCATGGTTAGGGCAAGTATTGGATCAGCTGCCGGAATCAGAGATCCACCTATTAGGGCTGTCGTTCGGCGGGTGGAGTGCGGCGAATCTGGCGCTCAAGCATCCGGAGAAGATTCACTCGCTCATATTGCTGGACCCCGTCTATGTGTTCGGCCCCATTCCATTGAAAATGATACTGGCCTCCATTCCGGCGACGGTGCCCATGGTGCCCAAACCGATCCGGGAGAAAATGCTCAGCTATATATCCGGCGGGGCTGAAGTCGATGACAGCGATCCGACCGCCAAATTAATCGAAACCGGTATGCGGACATTCAAGAGCAAGCTGCCCATGCCGGAAGCCATCCAGCCGGAACAATTAGCTGAGCTGACGATACCGGTGCTCGGTATTTTAGCTGGACAATCGACGATGCACCATGCTGAAAAGTCGTATCAAACGGGGATGGATGCCTTGAAAGACCCTAATAGCGAGATGGTTTTATTTGAAGAGGCCTCGCATGCGATTAACGGGGAATACCCTGAAGAGTTACTGGAAACGATAGAAGCCTTTTTAGCGAAAATCGAGTAAGGGACAGGAAGGGATGGGTTCATGGGGAAAAAATATTCCGTAAAAGAAATCAGCCGATTGTCGGGAATAACACCGCGAACCATTCAGTACTACGATAATGAAGGGATTCTTAAAGCGGAGCGAGATGAGCTGGGGCATAGAGTATATTATGATAAACAGCTGTATGTACTTGAGCAGATTATGTTCTATAGAGCCATCGGTTTCTCTTTAAAAAAGATCAAAGAACAATTGATTGTGGGCACCGAGGAGCAGGATATCGAGAACATTCTAGATTACCAGGCATCGGTCCTTTATTCACAGAAAGAGAGCATCCAAGCCAAGCTTGACGGATTGCATGTGGCAAAGGAAATGATGAAAGAAGGGTACAACGTACCCTGGGAGCTGTTAGCCCATCTTATGCGTTCGTTGAATGAGGTCGATATGTCGGCTTGGAAAGAATACGAATTTTCGGAGGAAGACGCGCGGCTGTTTCAAAAAGTATTTGACTCTGAGCAGGCGGTATTGGATTTTTACAATACGTTCAGAAAAATATCGCTGCAAGCTGCAGCTTATAAGGCCTCAAACGTCCCCATCGAGTCCCGTTTAGCAAGGGCCTTAGCCCAAGAATGGCAACAGATGGTTCAACGTGTGACCCATGGCGACGAACGGATTCATGCTGCCTTTTTAGCGGTCGATAACAATCGGGATCAATGGAACGCTGGAGAGCGTCAGCTTGTAATGGAAGCAGAACAATATTTGCAGGACGTCATAGAGCGCTATGCTGATCGTAAATGAGCCGCATGCTGCCCGGGTTCGCTTCCAGTGCAGGAAGCTTGATCGTATGCTACTATTCATGACGGATCGGTTTTTCTCTTGGTAAACAATGTTTCCTCAAGGTAACAAAAGGGGCCGAGCCGCATATAGTATATGAATAAGACATCGAAGAGAGGGAGGGGCCGGGGTGATGGAAGTGCAGGTAAAAAAAGCGCCGCTTCAACGCGCGAAAATGACGGTCGGTTATGTACTGCTTCTCATGTTGACGGTTTGAAGGCGATCAGGCCTTTTACCCGAAGGAGAGGATAAGTTCCTTCATCTAAACATAAAAGATGGCGCCAGAGGACACACCCTCTTGAAACGCCATCTTTTTTTAATGCCATAATGTAAGGATCGCAACGTTATCGATCGGAGTCATGAAGTTCCTTCCAGTACCTGTAGTCGTGAATGGCGAACCCGGAGAAGGAAGGGTGCTTTTCCGCCTTGGTGCATACCTTGCTCAGCTGTTCCTCCATATAGGACGTGCCTTCCTCGAAAAAGGTAATGTAAGCTCCCTCATTGCTGGACTTGGTCTCCACGGCAATCAGGGCCTCCTTGCCGAGTTCGTCGGCTTCCTTTAGCTCGGTCGCGGCGAGGTTGTATATGTTATCCGCTTGATCGCGATAGGCCATAATGACGATCTGGTCGAACTGCTTGATCATCCAGCGGCTGATCGACATCGACTGATCCGGCAGCCGGTAGGTATGCAGCCAGAAGGTCATGTCGGAGCCGATCGGCAGATTCAGCTTGTGCGCTTCATCGACCAGATAACGGACGCTCGCTTGCCACTGCTTAACGACCGAGGACTGGTTCGTTTTCCATTCGGCCAGCACATGCGGCTCGATATCGACATGGATGCCGGTGAAGCGCTCATTCGGGGCAGCGGACGCTTGATATTCGGCGGTCCATTGAATAAACGTCTCCAGCCGGTGACGTTCCGATTCCAGCGCCCAGTTCGGCGCCCCGCCGAGGACGTGGACCTCGATCCCTTGCACTCCTGCTTGGCGGATAAAGCTGCGGTAATACTCGGGACGGACATCGCGGTTCATCTGCAGGTAGAGCACGTTCACTCCCTGGCTGCCGGCAAAGCTCAGAATGTCATCGGCGGAGTCTTTGATTTGCGGGGTATCCCAGAACCAGGTTGCCTTCTGGCTGGGTTTCGCTTCCGCGGCATCAGGATGAAGGGACAGACTGCTTAGCAGCAGCAGGCCGCCGGCGAGACAGAGAGCCAGCAAGCGGACGTATTGTTTTTTCATAGGATGGATGTTCTCCTTTTCATTACGATTTAAACATAAGCATTAGGACAATCTTCGACAAGCGTATACCATTAGTATTGCGTTAGAAGTCATTACGCCAAATATATATTTTCATAAATGTGCACTTATGTATTCTATCGGTGAAAACAATATCGCAATTCATAGGTCTAAAGATCTAATGTTTTGAGGAAAAATGAATAAGTGGAGTTTGAAGAGGTCTGCAAGGGGATAAGTAAATAGGAGGTGCGATCGACCAAGTACGGCTATACGCGGCACCGGGTGTTCATACTACTACTTAAGATATAAGAGAACCATTCCCCATCCTGGGTGATGTAGTATAATTTTTAAACGAAGGAGCGATGAACATGAAGGTAGCATTGATTGGAGCAAGCGGGACGATCGGGAAACGCATTACGGAAGAAGCGCTGCGCCGGGGACACGAGGTAACGGCGGTGCTGCGTAATCCGGATCGCCTTGAAGCGGAGCATGAGCGATTACAGAAAGTCAAAGCGGATGTGATGGATCCTTCGTCATTGGAAGAGGCTGTTCAGGGACACGATGCCGTGATCAGCGCTTTCGGTCCGAAGTTCGGCCAAGAAGAGGAGCTTGTAGCAGCCGCGCGGACCATTGTGGAGGGAACGAGACGCGGCGGCGTAACCCGCCTGTTGATCGTTGGCGGCGCAGGCAGCCTGATCGCCGACAGCGGGGTACCGCTTATGGAAACCCCGGAATTTCCGGAAGAGATCAGACCGCTTGCCCGTGCGCATGCGGATGCTTACGACCTTTATAAGGAAAGCGATCTGGAATGGACGTATATCAGTCCGGCGGCCATCATCGAGCCGGGGAAACGTACCGGACAATTCCGGATCGGCATGGACCGCCTGGTGACGGATGAGAGCGGAAGCAGCCGGATCTCGGTTGAAGATTTTGCGGTAGCCGTGATTGATGAGCTGGACGATCCGCAGTTCATTCAGTCCCGTTTTACCGTTGCTTATTAATCGAAAGGCATCAAGCGAAGTCGTCAGAGCGTTTGGGTAGGATATATCGAAGCAAAGGGGAGAGCTTGGATGTATGTTGTGACGTCCGAACAGATGAGGGCACTCGATAACTACGCGATTCGCCGCATCGGCATTCCGGCCATCGCGCTTATGGAAAATGCGGGTAAAGCGATTGCCGAGGAAGTCCTGAAATTATGCCTGGAGCGTCATGTCGCGAGCCAGTTACCGTCCACGGCGGCCGCTCGGACATGCGGAAGCGATCAAGCCTACTTGCCGGAGGATGAGAGGTGCGACCGGCCGACTTCCTTATTGGATTATTCGGCAGCGTCAGAGGGCCCTTTCACCGGAAATGAGCGGGTTATCGAGATGAGCCGCCCGTCGCCTGTCATCGACGGAGACGCGCGATTGCCCACCGCGCTGGCGGCGCAGGAGCACTGGCTCATTCTGGTGGGCAAAGGCAATAACGGCGGCGACGGCGTGGTCGCCGCACGGCATTTGCGTGACGCCGGCATAAGCGTCACGCTGCTCTACGCCGCCGAGCCGTCCGCGCTGGCCGACGAGGCGGCGGTGCAGCGGGATGCCGCGGCAGCGCTCGGCATCCCGGCTCTGGTCCACGGCCGTGCCGCCGTGGACTACGGCGCGTACACCGGCATCGTGGACGCGCTGCTCGGGACGGGCGCGACGGGCGCGCCCCGCGGCGCTTACGCCGCGCTGATCCAGGCCGCGAACGACAGCGGCCTGCCGATTGTGTCCGCCGATATTCCGAGCGGACTGGACGCCGATACCGGCGCGCGGCACGAGCCGTGCATTTCGGCCGCGGTGACGGTATGCCTCGCCTTCCTGAAGCGAGGCTTGGTGCAGTACCCCGGCGCCGGGGCCGCGGGCCGGGTGGTGGTCCGCTCCATCGGCATTCCGGCATCGCTGTGCCGGGAGCAGGGCGTCGGCACGCGTCTGCTTACCCCGCATGTCCTTCGGACGGAGCTGGGCGCCGACGTGTCGCGCCGCCGCGCGCCGGACGGGCATAAGGGCACCTACGGCCACGTCCTGACCGTGGGGGGCAGCCGCACGATGAGCGGCGCAGGCCTGCTCGCTTCCCGGGCGGCGCTCCGCGCGGGCTGCGGCCTGGTGACCTGGGCGCTCCCTGCCAGTCTGGTGCTGCCGCTGACCGGAGCCTCGCCCGAGGTGATGCTCGCCCCTGCGACAGAGGAGGAGAGCGGCGGCTACTGGAATGAGGCCTCCGCGGAGCAGGTCCTGGCCCTCGCCAAGTCCCGCGATGTGCTGGCCGTAGGTCCGGGGCTTAGCCGCTTCGAAGGAGACGACAGGTGGCTCCGCCGACTGTGGGAAGAGTGGGAAGGGCCGCTGGTGGTGGATGCCGACGCGCTGAATATGCTGTCTGCGGCTGGCGATTTCAGCGCCTGGAAGCCGCGTGCCGCGGCCACGGTGCTGACCCCGCATCCCGGGGAGATGTCCCGGCTGCTGGGCATTCCTACTGCCGAGCTGCAGCGGGACCGGATCGGTGCCGCCGCAGGGTTCGCCACCGGGCACGGGGTTACCCTCGTGCTCAAGGGGGCGCATACCGTCGTGGCTTCGCCGGACGGACAAACCTACATCAATACAACCGGCACCTCCGGCATGGCGACCGGAGGCACCGGAGACGTGCTGACCGGCATCATTGCCGGCCTGCTGGCGCAAGGGCATGCCGGTCCGTCTGCAGCCGCGCTTGGCGTGTGGCTGCACGGCCGTGCCGGCGAGCGGGCCGCGCGGCATCGGGGGCATCCCGCCTCGGTCATCGCCGGGGATGTCATCGAAGCGCTTTGAAGCAAAGAGCCAAGGGCCCTCATCAGAGGGCCCTTTTTCCATGGGAAGAGGCTATAGCTCTTGAATCAGATCACCCAGCACAGCAGGGGAACGGCCAGGGCAAAGAACGGGGTGGCCAGCGAATTGCTGGAGAATGCATGCTTTCCCCACAAGAACAGAAGCAGCGTCAGGGTTCCGGCAGCGGCACGGAGCCAGAGCTGCTCCGGATGACCGCCCGTGAACAAGGCGAAGAACAGAAAACCGACCGCTCCATACACGGCAGCCTGTTTCCCCTTATGCAGCGAAGGCAGGAACGCGAGTATGGCATCGGCCGCGAGAGAGGCCGTCAGCGCGTAACCGTACACCCAGTGTTCTTGCGGCATGTAAAGGCCTAACCACTCCGAGGCCTGATCCGCGCCGGACGGCCACGCCCAATCCAGCAGACTCAGCAGCAGCACGACGATACCGGCGCTGGCCAGCTTGTTTAATGCATAAAACCCCATGTCCATCCGGGCGGACCGTTTGGGAATTCCGGTGTTCATTGTACACATCCTCTGCACGTTATTCGTGGAATCCTCGGATGCCTGCGGCATCCATGCTAGCTGGTTACCATCTGCCCTCCGTTGACGTGAATAGCCTGACCCGTGACATAAGAAGAAGTGATGGACGATGCCAGGTAAACATAAGCGGGTGCCAGCTCATAAGGCTGTGCGGCTCGCTTCATCGGCGAATTCGTTCCGAATACGGCAACCTCATCGGCGGAGAAGCTGGAAGGGATGAGCGGCGTCCAGACCGAGCCTGGCGCGACGGAGTTGACGCGGATGCCCTGATCGACCAGCGAAAGGGCCAGGGATCGGGTAAGGGAAACGATGGCGCCTTTGGTTGAGGAATAGTCGATGAGCTCCTTTAAACCGTCATAGGCCGTAATGGAGGCCGTGTTGATGATCGATGCCCCTGCTTTCATATGGGGCAGCGCAGCCTGGATCATGAAGAAGAACGGAAAGATATTCGTCTGATAGGTGTGATGCAGCTGTTCTTCCGTAATGTCCAGAATGCTGCGCTGCACATACTGGACGGCATGGTTGTTCACGAGAACATCCACTCTGCCGAAGCAGGCGATCGTCTCATTAACCACGGCTTCGCAGTTTTTTTTGTAGCGCAGATCGATCTTCATTAAGAGGCATCGTCTGCCGAGCGATTCAATCCGCTGCTTCGTCACTTCCGCATCCGAAGTCTCATATAAGTATGGGATGACCAGATCGGCACCTTCCTTGGCGAAGGCAATGGCGGCCGCTTTGCCGATACCGCTGTCCCCCCCGGTCACAATGGCGATTTTGCCATCCAGTTTACCGCTGCCCCGGTAGGCGGGATCTTCGCTGATCGGACGCGGCGACATCAGGCTTTCAAGGCCCGGCTGGCAGTTTTGATGCTGGGGAGGGAAAGCGATGGGCTGTTCTTTGCATTCGGTTTTGGAGCCTACGTATGGAATGGGCTGTTGGGGATTCATTTCATTCCTCCTTTGGTATAGGGATGTTATTCATGGAACGTCGATGCTTTATCTCTATGCATTCGCCCAGTCCAGGGTGCCGGTTGTGAACAGAATAGGTGAAAGGTCGTGCGCAAACGCGCGGGTTACGGATTTTTTACGATGTCCTTTGGGCTATTGTGGTAAAATATTTCCAAATTCATCAATACGGCCAAGGGGGCACGGTCACGGATGAAACCCGTCAAGCGTTCAAAATTCCGCCTGTGGGCAGGCAAGCAGTATTTTACGTACCGGCGTTATTGGGCATGGATGAGGAAGAGGGGCGGCATCGCCCGCACGCAAAGTCCTGAGCTACTGCGATATTCGGTGTTCACACACCAAACCCCGCTGAAACGCCAGCTCAAGGACGTTGATATGTGGTATCAGCATCATAAGGTGATCAACCTGCGTCTGGCCGTGCGCCATCTGGATGGACTGCTGGTTCGTCCGGGAGAGACGCTGTCCTATTGGAGGAGCATTGGACGCCCGACCCGCAGGAAAGGGTATGTCGACGGCATGGTCCTGTTCTATGGAGGCTTTAAGGCCGGCGTGGGCGGAGGGCTGTGCCAGCTGTCCAACCTCATATACTGGATGACGCTGCACACCCCTCTGGAAGTGAAAGAACGGCATCGGCACAGCTATGACGTATTTCCGGATGCGAACCGGACCCAGCCGTTCGGAAGCGGCGCTACGTGCGCCTATAATTATTTGGACCTTCAGATTTATAATCCGACGAACGATACATACCAGCTGTCGGTATATGTATCAGAGGAGGATTTGATCGGGGAATGGCGATCCAACGCCGCTCCGCTGCATCGCTATGAAGTATATGAGCGGGACCATCGCATTACCCAGGAAGTTTGGGGAGGATATGCGAGGCATAACGTCATTGGCCGCAAAGTGTTCAACAGGGAAGGCGAACGGATTCGGGATGAGTGGATTACCGAGAACCATGCGCTCATGATGTACTCGCCGCTGCTTGCCGAACAAGGAAGTGGGTCGTCCTGATCAAGGGAGGGGCCAGGTGCCGATCTTAAACCGTATTCGCATGGGGAGCCCTGTTCGTGATCGGTTAAATGGAGCGGGCAATGGAGAACATCGGTTTGACGCATTCTGCCGGATTGACAAAAGCGCGGACACATTGATACGATGATACTAATTCTGACAAGTTTGCTCTGATTTATGCCGGTTGATGTCGGATGCAAGAGCGACTGCTGACCGGAAGACTTTGCCGTATCCTGTAAAGTCTTTTTTTCTGAGATTCAGGCTATGGCGGTCTGACTCTATATCGAGAGGACCTTACATAGCGATCTGATGGTGCGTGGATGAAATGGTGACATTATAAGATAAGCTGAGGTGAACAATGATTATGGCGAAAGCTGTTATTATTAACGGGAGCCCTACAGCCGGATCCCGATTGAATGCGGTTATGGATTTTGCGGAGCAGGCACTAACTGCTGCCAATTTCGAGGTGAGCCGGATCGACGTGGCCGGGCTGCCGCCCGAGGATTTGATTCATACGAAGTTTGAGAGCGAGCATATCGTCAAAGCCAACGGGCTTGTGGCCGAGGCCGATGCCGTGATTGTGGCAAGTCCGGTTTATAAAGCTTCGTTTACCGGCGTGCTTAAGACATTTTTGGACCTGATTCCGCAAAAAGGCTTGGCTGGCAAAATCGTGCTTCCGATGTTCATTGGCGGCAGTCTCGCGCATTTGCTGGCGATTGATTATTCGCTCAAGCCCGTGCTTTCCTCGATCGGGGCCCGGCATATTCTGGGCGGCGTGTACGCCGTGGATGCCCAGGTGGCGCGTACCGAGGATGGCGGGTTTGACGTAGCGGAAGTGCTTCAGGAGCGTTTGGCCTCCGCGATGGAGGAATTGATTGAAGAAACCCGTTACCGGACAGAACGCGCATAGGGATAGCGTGAGTGACGGCAGGGGTGTTCTAGCGATATAGATCATATGGAGGGATACCATTTGCAAAAGCTAGTGTTTTTTGTCGGCGTGGCCGGCACAGGCAAGACAACCGTAGCGAAGAAGCTTGCAGTCCGCATACCGGCTGCATTCCTCGACCGTGATACGGTGGGGGGACGGTTTGTCGAGAAGTTCCTGGAGAGCAACGGACTGGATCCGAACGACCGCGATTCTTCCTTCTATAAAGAGAATCTGCGCGATCTGGAATATGATACGACCAAGGATATTTGCATCGAGAACCTGGGTGCCGGGCAAAATGTCTTTATGATCTCGCCGTTCACGGCGGAGCTCAAGAACCGCGAATGGATTGAAGAGGTCATCGCATCCGCGGGATTAACGAAGAACGACGTTGACGTGAAGGTCATCGTGGTTGCGCTCAAGGACATGGATTTGCAGAAGGAGCGGATCATTGACAGACAGACCGAGCGGGATCAGTGGAAGCTGGATCATTGGGACGACTTCAAGAAGCGCGTCGATTTCGTTCCGGAAGTGAACTGGGATATTCCGCAAACGTCCATCAAGGTGTTTGATAACAGCGGCGATCTGACGGAAGAGAAGGTCGAGGAGCTCTATCAATTTATCGTAAGCGAATAGTAAGTATATCGTAACAACAGATTCAATATCGGATGAAAAAGTGCGTCATTCCAGGTGCCGGCAAGCCCTGTGATGGCGCATTTTTTTGAATATCGGGGCATCTTCGATTGCTTCAAGGAAGCGGTTTGCCTGCTATCGCAGCAAACAGCGGGCTGCTCGGATCCGTTGTATGTCCAGGAATGCGTTCTATGAGAGTGTGCAGCCTGCATCGGGCGATGATCTGAATTGGAACCGAAGCCGGAATGTTATATAGTAGACTTGTCATGATCGGTTAACGTAGATTTCAAGGAGGGAAAGCGGTTGGATAACTCGGCTATGCTTGCCTATCTTCGAAGCGTTGTGTTAATGAGGGATCGCATCCCGTCATTTAACGAATACCCCTTTAATTTGCCGGCCGTAGCGGCTATGGACGGACTTCGCTTTCATCCGAAGGTCACTTATATCGTGGGCGAGAACGGAATGGGCAAATCCACGCTGCTGGAGGCGATTGCCGCGGCCCTCGGGTTCAATCCGGAAGGAGGGACGCTCAATTTCTCCTTCTCGACGGAGGAGACCCATTCCAGGCTGTATGAATATATTCGAACCGTCCGGGGCGCACGCAAACCGCGGGACGGGTTTTTCTTCCGGGCGGAGAGCTATTATAACGTCGCCAGCGAAGTGGATGCACTGGAGCGGGAGCGTCCTGGACTTTATGATTCCTATGGCGGCAAATCGCTTCACCAGCAGTCGCACGGAGAATCCTTTTTTGCCACCTTTTTGCATCGGTTCTGGGGGAACGGGCTGTACATCATGGACGAGCCGGAAGCGGCCTTGTCGCCGTTTCGCCAAATGGCGCTGCTGAGGCGCATTCATGACCTGGTTCATGAAGACTCGCAGTTTATTATTTCCACGCATTCGCCGATTATCATGGCTTATCCGGATTCGATCATCTACAAGCTGACATCCGAAGGCGTGGAAGAGACGACCCTGGAGGAAACGGATCATTACATGATCACGAAGGAATTCGTGAATCGCCGGGAAGCCATGCTTCATGAATTGTTTGCAGATGATGAGGAATAAACGGGAAAGATAAGGGCTCGCGGATCGCTAGATCTTGCGAGTCCTTTTTGCATTGGGGGCCTGTTATTGTACTGACCGTTTCCTGCCAAGGCATGAATAAGAGATTTCTCTCCGTAGATGCTTCTGATTTTAAGAATTAGAATGGTTCAATGTCTCGAAATAAACTTTGAATAATTTAAGTAATTAGTCCATTATACCTCGATAATTGGGATGAATTAGAATGAAAATCATGAAAATGGTGTTTACAAGTTAGAATCATTGAACTAAAATAAGAACGAGGTGAAATGCTCTGGAGAACGGAAGAGAAGCAAGCGTGGAGAGACTCATGGACATGTATCGTGAGTTATCGGATAAAATGACGAGGCATCGGGTCGTGTCTTTCTTGAGTCATTTAAGAAAGAACGATTTGACGATGAATCAGTATAAAATCCTAAGTTTGATCGAGCAGCAGGGACCGTGGCTTCCCAACCGGTTGGCTGAGCACATGGAGCTTAAAGCTGCAACGATTACTTATTTGGTGGATGCATTGGAACAACGGGGCTTGGTGATTCGAACGCCGAATCCGAGTGACGGACGCAGCCACTATGTCAATTTTACGGCAGAAGGCCGGCAGCTGGTGCTCGACGCACGCAGCGAGGGGGATTATGCCGTCATGGAATCCTTCAAGCAGCTGGATGAGGACGAGGCGGATAACCTGTATATTTTGCTGCGATTGCTTGGCCGAAAGCTATTTCCAACAGAGTAAACGATATGAAACTGAAGTAATCCTGCCTCCAGTTCTGTTATCAGATCCGGGCGGGGTTACTTTGTTTAGGAGGCTTCTTGTGAATACAGACGAAAAATCTTCATTCTGGCTAATTATGAGCGCCGTGTTTTTCGGCAATTTTCTCGCGGTGCTGAGCATTACCACCATCAACGTAGCCTTTCCGGTGGTGATGGAACAGTTTCATGCCACGCTGAGCACAACCCAATGGCTGATGGCCGGGTATTTGCTGGCAACGGGGATCGTGGCCCCCATCGTCGGCTACATGGGGGACCAGCTAAGCTATAAGAGGCTGTTCGTACTGGCATTGACGGGTTTTACCCTTTCGTCGCTGCTATGCGTTGTCGCCTGGAACATCGAGACATTGATCGCGTTCCGGATCACGCAAGGCGTCTTCGGCGGGATGATCATTCCGATTACGATGACGATCATTTACCAGGTATTCCCACGCGAGCGGCAGGCCTACGCCATGGGCTTGTGGAGCCTGGCTTCCATGCTGGCACCGGTGATAGGGCCGACCCTGGGCGGATGGCTGGTGCAATTCTTTGGCTGGAAATCCATATTCATTCTGAATGTCCCCATCGGCCTGATATCGATCGTCATCGTAAGCAAATTCATTCCATTTTATCGACTGACCGGGAAGAAGAGCTTCGATCTCCTCGGCTTCTTGACGGTGGTGGCGGGCAGCTCCTGTTTGCTGCTCTCCTTCAGCCATGGCAACGATTGGGGCTGGGGGTCCTGGAAGACGATCTCCTTGCTCGTCGCCGGCATTTTGCTGCTGCTGTTCTTTATTAAGTGGGAGCTTCGCATCCCGTTCCCGCTATTGCAGCTGAAGGTATTCAGATTCCCCCGATTCCGGTACAGCTTGATCTTGAACTGCATCGTGACGATCTCCCTCTATACGGGAACCTTGCTGGTGCCGCTCTATTTGCAGACCGTGCTGAAGCTGTCCCCGATGGATACCGGATTGATCATGCTGCCGGGCGCGATCGTCATGGCGGCGGCATCGCCGATTATCGGCAAATTTTATGACCGGATCGGTCCGTTCCGGCTGGTCATCACGGGTGTCCTTATTATTGTGGCCGCCACGCTGGCTTTCAGCGGGATCGGCACGAATACGTCGGTTCTGTACATTTCCATGCTGCAGCTGGTTCGCTGCCTCGGCATAGCGCTGTGCAACATGCCGTTAACGAACGCCGCGATGAGCGCGGTGTCCAGCGAGTACTCAGGCCATGCATCGTCCATTACGAACTGGGCGCGCCAGGGGCTGGCTTCGTTATCCATCGGCATTTTCAGCGCGCTGGTGGTAACCAGAACATCCTATTACATGGGCGCCGGAACTGTGACTCCGCGTGCGGCAACGACCATGGGCATTGATGACGTGTTCATGATCGGCACGATGGTGGCGGTGGTAGCCGTACCTCTTACATTTTTGTTACGGGTCAAAAAGAAAAAATCGGCTCGCCATATCGCGCTCTGACCGGGCATGCCCCGGCTATATGAAGAGGAGGAGCCTTCAGGCTGTTGAGAGCGGCCCAAGATGCCGGGAACCCGAATATTATCAAGCGATTGAACAAGGTTGGACCTAAGAGTTTCCATGTGGCAGGTATAACCTTAAGGATCGTCGGATAGGCCGTTAACCGATGAGAGAGCAGCTGCAGGGGCTGCTCTCTCATTTTGTTTTTGCGCTTAATAGCCTGGATGAAATATGACAAAGCTGTTCTTTTATTCAATTCGCGGTCTGTGGTAGGGTGAAGTATACGAATGCAGGCGCTAGGAGGAGCTTATGGAATTTATACGGAAGCTGTGGGTTTTCGGTTATCAGCAGGCTTTGTCCTGCCTATTTCCGGTGATTATCTTCGGCGCGCTGGGACTGACCAAGGTGGTCGAGATTCCGGGTTTGCCGCGGTATGATCTCATTCTTCTCATCTGCGTCTTGGCGCAAATCGGGATGCTGGTCAGCAAGCTGGAGACATGGGATGAACTGAAGGTCATCTGCGTCTTTCACGTCATCGGTTTGATGCTGGAGCTGTATAAAGTGCATATGGGCTCATGGTCTTACCCGGAGGAGGGCTGGAGCAAAATCGGCGGCGTTCCGCTGTACAGCGGCTTCATGTATGCCAGCGTGGCCAGTTATATCTGCCAGGCTTGGCGGCGAATGAATTTGCGCATCACCGGCTGGCCGCTGCCTGTGCTGACCGTGCTGATCAGCACGGCGATCTATGCCAATTTCTTTACCCATCACTACGTGTGGGATGCGCGCTGGCTCCTGACCGCATTGTTGTTCGTGGTGTTTGGCAGAACCATGGTGTATTTCGACGTTGACGGAAAAACCTTGCGCATGCCGCTGGTGCTGTCGTTCCTGCTGATTGGTTTTTTTATCTGGATCGCTGAGAATATCTCCACGTTTCTCGGGGCCTGGACCTATCCGGGACAGGAACGGACATGGAGTCTGGTGCATATCGGAAAAATCAGCTCGTGGTTCCTGCTGGTGGTCATCAGCGTCATCATTGTGGCCCAGCTGAAGCATCTGAAGCAGGGCAGAGGCCCGTCCAAAGGCAATCCGAAGAGAACGGTCATGTGAATGTAGCTTAGCGGATTTGATCCTTCATGCAGAATCATGTATCCTATGGGTAATCGAGACGATGGAATTAGCGAGCCATAAGGCAAGCTACTTGTTATGAACATAGATGGTAGAAATCTTGGAAGTGCACGAGTCAGAAAGGAGGAGTATTCACATGAAAAAAAGATCATTGGCGTCGTTGTCCAAAGGCATGGGATACTCCACCGCTGTTTTCTTTGATCGGTCCGATGACGGGAGAAGTCTGTCCAAAATCGGATATTCGGCGATCAAGGATCCTTCATGCTATTCACTAAAATGAGGGAGCAGTGGAATTAAAAACACCACAGGTCGCTGGCTTGTGGTTGCATAGATCGGCATGTACACCACAGGTGCGCTGTGGTGTTTTTTGCGTTTCTAATGATACGAGCAAAGGAGAGGTAGACCATGTTCATGCAAGGTAAACAAATCTATGTCAAGTCGGTAGAGGAATCGGATGCGGAAGCGCTATGGAAGCTCGAGGTGGATAACCGGGATTTTTTTCAACGGTTCACGGGCTTAAGGGACGACGAATTCTATACCCTTGAGGGACAACTCGAACGGATTCGCAAGGCCCGGGAATCCAGCAAGGCGGATCAGGCGTATCTCTATATGATTGGACTGCGGGATACCGAAACGATCATCGGGGAGATCATGCTGACGGAAGTGGTACGGGGGAATTTGCAGAGCTGCTGGATCGGTTATTTTCTGAACCGGGACCATAACGGTAAGGGGTACATGACCGAGGCCGTTCAAATGGTGGTGAGGTTTGCCTTTCAGGAATTGAAGTTTCACCGGATTGAAGCGGGCGTGATGCCGCACAACCTAGGCTCGATCCGAGTGCTCCTGAAGGCCGGCTTCCATAAAGAAGGCATCGCCAGGAAAAACGTGAAGATTAACGGGAAGTGGGAGGACCATCAGACACTGGCTATGTTGAATGAAGCCGATGAGGAGGTCCCGTCCCCGATTCAGCGGTACAATCCGTCCGTCATCGCCCCGCCGATCGGTCCGTATACCCATGTAACCAAGGTTGCGAGAGGGGCTGAGCTGTTGGTATTCTCCGGCCAGGTGGGGACCGACAGGGAGGGGAGCCTGCCGGCCGATAGGAAGGAGCAAGTAGAGAACACCTTGGCCAATATTCAGCGGGTATTGGCCGCGGAAGCCATGTCGGCGGATCATATCGTCAAAATCAACATTTGGGCGGTTCAGGAGGTCGACTGGGATCATTTCCACCGGGAATGGGAGAAATTCCACGGGGGAAAGGCGCCGTCCATGACGATGACCTACGTGCCGGCGCTGGCGATGCCGTCCCTTCAGGTGGAGATCGAGGTATGGGCAGCGAGGGGGTAACGCTTAATGTAGAGGAGCGGATTGCAGCCGTCTTATATAAGGCATAAAAAAACCTCCGGGATCCTGTTTAGGGGACCTCGGAGGTTTTGTGTATATGGAAGGAAACTTATAGATCGTCAAAGCCGTTGTCGTCGCCCACTTTGCCGTAGTTACGGGATTTGGCTTCGAAGAAGTCGGTTTTCGTTGCGTTGAGGGCTTCGTCGGAGAAAGGCTTGATCCATGGCATGCAGTTGACGTCCACGCCTTCGTAAGCTTTTTCCAGACCCATCATGGTGATGCGACGGTTCGCGATGTACTTGATGTAATCGCTCAACTCGTTCAGATCGATGCCGCGCACATTGCTGAGCGTGTAGTGGGCCCAGTTGGTTTCGAGCTCGACGGCACGGTCAATGGTGCGGTAGAGGTAGTCGATGTTCTCTTTGGTGTTCAGCTCAGGGAAATCCTTGAGCAGCTGCTTGAACACTTCGGCGAAGAAGTAGCAGTGCTGGTTCTCGTCACGCTGAATATAGGAGATCATCTGGCTGGTTGCCATCATCTTCTGGTCACGGGCCAGGTTGTAGAAGAAGGCAAACGTGCTGTAGAAGAAAATCCCTTCCAGGATCAGGTCGGCGACCATGGCTTCGAAGAAGGATTGCGGCGACGGATTGTCGCGGAAATTCTGGTAAATGTTCGAGATGAACTGGTTGCGCTCCAGAAGTACCGGATCATGCTTCCAGTATTCGAAGATTTCCTTCTGCTCCTGCTCCGACACGATGGAGGAAAGCACGTAGGAATAGGATTGGTTGTGAACCACCTCTTGCTGACCGATGATGGCCGAGATGGCTTCGAGCGACGAGTCGGTGAAGTAACGCTTGACGTCGCCGACAAACATCGTCTGCATGGAATCGAGCACAGCCAGCAGGGAGATGTTGATTTTGAAGGTGCGCTGCTCTTCAGGGTCCAGGCGCGGGAACTGCTGCGCATCCTTGGACATCGGGATTTCATCCGCGATCCAGTGGTTCAGCAGCAGAACCTTGTACAATTTATACATATGAGGCATCCGAATGTCGTTCCAGTTCAGGATCCCGGAGCATTCACCTTCAATGACGCGAGTGGAGCGGTTGGGTGCTTCGGTGTTAAATATCTTTTGCATTTGCATGCCGATTTTCTCTCCTTGTATTTCATAATAGGGCGGCGCATAGGCGAAGCCTGAGGGAAACCTCCCAGCATATTCATGGGACGGGTATCCACACCGGGACGGGTATCCATCTCCAGCCGCTGTTGTCCGCCCTTTGCCTGAATGTATTTTAAAGGTTGCAAAGGGCTCCCAAAGGCGGACGTAAACTCTTCCGATTGGATACCCTTACCCTTGTAGTCTTTTAGTTAGAAAGCTTATTCCCGCCTGCTATGCGAGAACCCCCGCACGCAGCCGCTCGATGTTTGTATTGAACCAAGCTTCCAGCGATTCCCGAAGGGAAAGCGCTCCTAGCAAGATGTAACTCAACAAATCGCATGAAGTAACTCAGAAGTCCCGCACCGCATGAGAAGCGATTCCCAAAGGGAGAGCGATCCCAGCAGGTGTAACTCAATAAATCGCGCGAAGTAACTCAATGGTCTCCGCACCGAATGAGAAGCGATTCCCAAGGGGAGAGCGATCCCAGCAGACAGTAACTCAACAAATCGCACGAAGCAACTCAGAAGTCCCCGCGCCGCATTCCAGCGTTCCCGCAGGGAGAAAGCGCTCCTAGCCACTAAAGCAACTTAAGAAGCGCCTCATTCACATCCAACCCACCTTGCGGGTGTCCAGAGGGCAGAGCCCTTGGGGCCCTCCCTTGGAAGGGAGGGTTTGGGTGGGTTCGATAAAGGTTAATCTAAACTCTTAGCTTGCGCACGACTCACACTCTTCAATCGTCAGCGCGCGGCTGCGTACATAGTACGTGGATTTGATGCCGGCTTTCCAGGCATGCAGGTGCAGCTCCAGGAATTCCGAAGCCCGGATATCAGGGCGGACGTACAGGTTAAAGCTTTGCGCTTGGTCAACGTGACGCTGACGGGCGGCAGCCATTTTGATGGACCAATGCTGGTCGATCAAGAAAGCCGTTTTATAGTACCAGATCGTTTTCTCGGACAGATCCGGAGCAGGGTTCGCCACTTTATAAGTGGTTTTTTCTTCATAAGACAGAAGCTCGTACAATGGATCGATGCTCGCCGTGGAGCCCGCGATGATCGAAGTGGAGCCGTTCGGCGCGATGGCAAACAGCCATGCGTTACGGACGCCGTTCGCTTGCACTTCCTGCTGCAATTCACGCCACTGTTCGGTGGTCACGAACTTGCCTTCATGCTCGCCGTCGGTATAACCGCGGAACGTGAAGTACTCGCCGCTCTCCCAGTCGGAGCCTTTGAATTTCGGGTAGTGGCCTTTTTCCTTGGCCAACTCCATGCTGGATTTGACGAGCAGGTAGTTGATGTGTTCGTACAGATTGTCATTATAGGCAACGGCTTCGTCGGATTCCCAGCGGATGCCTTCCAGCGCCAGCAAGTGGTGCAGACCGAAGGTGCCGAGACCGACCGCGCGATATTGGCTGTTGGTGTATTGAGCTTGCAGAACTTCAATATTGTTAATGTCGATGACGTTATCCAGCATGCGAACCTGGATCGGAACGAGACGCTCCAGCACACCGGCAGGTACGGCACGAGCCAAGTGGATGGAGTTCAGGTTGCAGACAACGAAATCGCCAGGGATTTTGGAAATCACGATCCGGGTTTGGCCGTCTTTCGTAACCAGCTCCTCTTGCTCAACGACCGTCGGAGATTGGTTCTGCATGATCTCCGTGCACAGGTTGGAAGAGTAGATCATGCCATGAGCCGAGTTCGGGTTTGCACGGTTGACCGTGTCGCGGTAGAACATGTACGGCGTACCCGTTTCAAGCTGGGATTTCATGATGCGCTTCATAATGTCGATAGCTTGTACCGTAATGCGCGGCAGCAGCGGGTTTGCTACGGCTTCCGCGTATTTTTGGCGGAATTCGCCTTCGCCTTGAGTATGGTCATAGAAGTCCTCCAGACCTAGCGGACGGCCGTTCTCGTCTTTCCAGCCCATGATTTTCTTCACTTCATGCGGACAGAACAGGCTCCACTCTTCACGAGCTTCTACAGCCTCCATGAACAGGTCGGGCAGGCATACGCCATGGAACACGTCATGCGCTCTCATGCGCTCGTCGCCGTTGTTCAGCTTCAGATCCAGGAAGGACAGGATGTCTTTGTGGAACACGTCCAAGTACACCGCGATGGCGCCTTTACGGGTTCCCAATTGGTCCACGCTAACAGCGGTGTTGTTCAGCTGGCGAATCCAAGGGATAACGCCGGAGCTGGTGTTCTTGTGTCCGCGGATATCGGAGCCGCGTGCGCGGACTTTGCCGAGGTATACCCCGATGCCGCCGCCCATTTTGCTGAGACGGGCGATGTCCGTATTGGAATCGAAGATTCCTTCCAGGGAGTCGTCCACGGTATCGATGAAGCAGCTGGACAGCTGGCCGGCTACTTTTTTACCTGCATTGGACATGGTCGGCGTAGCCGCCGTCATGTACAGGTTACTCATGGCCCAGTAGGCTTCCTTGACAAGGTCAAGACGCTTGTCGGCAGGCTCGTTATGCATGAGGAACATCGCGATGACCATGTAGCGTTCTTGCGGAAGTTCCATGACGCGACCGTCAAAGTCGTTTGCCAGGTAACGCTCAGCCAGCGTCAACAGACCGATGTAGTCAAACAGGAGATCGCGGCTTGGATCGATGCATTCGCCGAGTTCTTCGATTTGTTCTTTGGTGTAGCTGGTCAGAAGGTCCTCGCGATAGATGCCTTTTTGCACAAGCTCCGTAATGAGCGGGTAGAAGGCACCGTATGGTTCTTCCGGGTATGCTTTGTATCGGCGGTTGGTAGCCGCTTTTTTATATAAAGAGGTCAGAAACGAACGCGCAGCTGCAAACTTCCAATTCGGCTCCTCTTTGGTTACAAGCTCAAGGGCGGACATCGTGAAGGCGCTGCTGATTTCTTCGCCGGTAACCTGCTCACCGCGCAATTTGGCATTGACGCCGCGAAGCAGACGCTCCTTATCGAGCATGTCCAATCCTTTCAGAGTCCGGTCGGCATAGACGGAGAGGCGAATTTCATCAAAGGCGAGCTGACGGTTGTTCGGTTTAACTACGAGCTGGGGCATGAATAAATTCCTCGCTTTCTTCGGGGGAAATATGAAAAAGGACATCAAAAAAACATTTTCTAAAACCCGCGGGCAGGCTTGAAAATGTCCGTGCGCTGTGATTCGGAAATGACGTTTGACATAAGCCCTTGAACGGGCATGATGTTATGTACAGACGCAAGTTTAACGAACACTTACCTAAAGCCCCGTAGGTTGGTGTCTGCTGCATATAGGCAGGTCTCTGACTCGGGCTTCTGCCTCACGACGGTGCCTCCCGAAAACCTTGATCCGATTCTTCGGCGGCTATGCCGTATGAGGATGGCTGAAAAATAATGATGAACAGCCTAAGAGCCCTTACAGTGGCGGGACCGTGATGGATTTACACCATGCTTCCCTATTAAGCCGGACTGCCTTATGGGTTGATCCGGCACCTATATACACTATATTTGGTTGTTGTTAATCTAATTTAACCCAATATATTGTGTTTGTAAACCATATTCTTAAAATTGAACGCAAAAAGAATTATAGCAAACGAGCGGTCATTGTGCCAGTTAAGAAACTGTCAAAAGGCGATAAGATTTCCTGGATTGTGACCAAATGCGACCTTTTCTGCGCAGATACCGCGTATATTCTCGTTTTGACAAAATAGGATATTACCGTATGGATGAGGCGGGAAGGATACACTATATCTTGTGTGAAGCTAAAACTGAAGGGCTTTGATATGGCGGACCGAAATTGGTATGATATCCGTATCCGGAATTGGAAAATGGAAGAGCATCGCATGATTGAGATATGACGAGGGAGGTTGTTCAGATGGCAATAGCAGAGGTAACGGTGATTCCGATCGGAACCGCAACCACGAGTTTAAGCGCTTATGTCGCCGAGATGCAGCGAATATTGAAACAGCAGGAAGGGATTTCCTATGAGCTGACATCGATGAGCACGATCATCGAGGGAGAGCTTAACATGATCTGGCGGGCGATTGAGGCTTTGCATGAAGCGCCTTTTCTGTCCGGGGCAAAGCGCGTATCGACTTCCGTTAAAATTGACGACCGCAGGGATCAGGTCTCCTCGAGCAAACAGAAGATTCAATCCGTGCAGGAGAAATTAGGCGGGTAATGCCGCCAAATTCGGTGGATATTCCCGTTAGAATAGGGCTTGCATTTTGCTGCCGAAGTATTATAATAATTTTTGTTGTTTCGTGAGGAATGTCATCGAACCACATGTGCTGGTGTAGCTCAGGGGTAGAGCAACGCACTCGTAATGCGTAGGTCGGGGGTTCAATTCCCTTCACCAGCATCTTCATAAAGTCAATAACGGCGCGGTTTTCCGTCATTCGGGAACCGGGCCGTTATTTGTACGTGTTGGCGAATGCGCAATATTATTCGTTCCCATCAAAATGATAAATTAGTTGCACAACGCCTGAGGAGAACGTTCTTGTATTCACCATTTTTAAATTCAACCTCTGTTTTATATCCACAAACAGCGGTTTTCCTTCTCCCAAAACGACAGGGTGAACGGATAATCGATATTCATCAACAAGTCCCAAATTGATAAAAGTCGTAATAAGACTTGCCCCTCCGTACAGCCAGATGTCTTTACCAGGCTTATTCTTTAATTTATTTACTTCTTCAAGAATGCGATCATTTATGAATATTGCTTTATGATCAGTCCCCTTTTGCGTCCTGGAAAACACATACTTTTCTTTACTATGGACCAATTCCCAAAACTCTTTTTCAGAATCCGCATGTCCAATTTCCGGAGTGAATTGTCCCCATAAATCATAGCTTTTTCTTCCATACAAAATGGTATCGATTTGATTTAAAAAATGATTAAACCCCATTTCAGAGTCCATAATGCACCAATCAACTTCACCATGTTTTCCTTCAATAAAACCATCCAAAGTAACCGCTAAATCTAAAATTATTCTTCGTGCCATGATTTATTGCTCCTTTCGTTACGTTAATCTACCATCCAGTATAGACCTCAAATACGTCACCTTATGTCATAAAACGCTAACCTCGTTAAAATGATTTTATGTAAACGGAAGTCGTTCCCTCCTGGAGCGGTTTTTTTTATTTCTTCGAAGGAGCGTGATATGATATGAAATAAATTGATGGAATGGTTGGTACAGAAGGTGAATGCAACTTTTTCTTGAGGTGATATTATGGGCGATAGACCATTTAAAGCTTTGAGATATATATTCACGTGGATAGCCTTTATTTTTGTTATATGCGTTTGGTTCAGTTCTCACAAAACGTTATATTTAGGGTTTGTAACGCTGTCTGTAAGTGCCGGATACCTAATGCACATTGTAGGAGTGAAAAGAGGGGAAAGTGAAGATAGCAAACTGTTCTTATCCATCATTTCGTGTTGTTTATGTTTTTTAGTCTTGTTATATATTTTTAGTATAACACTTTAGCCCGCCAGCATTAAGCTGACGGGCTTCAGTTTTCTAACGGCATATAAATTAGCAAAATCCTAAGAATAACAAATTCTAATCAGCAGACATGGCCTCTGCTTTTGTTTCGTGGACCGTGCCAAATGGATGCTCTGGAGGGGCATATATCACATATACTTTTAGCGGTACGCTGCCCATATTGGTTACATTGTGCCATTTTCCAGCAGGTATCATGATGGCATAGCCATCATAGGCCATTTGTTGAAAATCTAAATTATGTTTGCTATCGCCCATTTGAACAAGTCCTTGACCTTGTTCAATGCGTATGAATTGGTCGGTTGTGGGGTGGACCTCTAATCCAATGTCATCTCCAACAGGAATGCTCATTAGGGTCACTTGTAAGTGCTCCCCTGTCCATAAAGCGGTTCGGTACGTATTGTTCTGTTTCGCAGCTTGATCAATATTCAGTACAAGTGGTCCTCGCCCATAATCCGTTATTTGAATATCTTCATCATCACGATTCCAACGGGCATCATACCAACTGAAATAATGAGGATTCAAGTTATGAAGCCGGTTGTAATCGTTCCAGTATTGATATCTCGGATCAAACACTTGATAAGGGTAACATGGATCGCGGTACATGTTCATTCTCCTTTTATCGTTTCATCATTTTCCGATTATCCTATGCTGCTGCCTAATTAAACGATTCGAAAATGGGCTAGGGCCTATAACTTAAGACAAGCGGTAAGCTAAGACATGGATATCGTCTTGGACTGCCCCTTTCAGATTAAACCTCTTATAAATGGCGCTATCAATCATAGGTGATAGTATTAGACCTAATAAGATAAAAATAAAAAGTTTGGTACGAAATTGAACGCAAAGATGCCGCTATAAGAAGAATAATCAACGTTAGGAACCCTTTCTGATATGGGTGTGCATATTCTCTAAGAGCTAAATAGGGTATATGCAATGGCTGATAGCAGCGCGGCCCCCCAAAAGCGGTATTTGGCAGTGCCGTGCTGGTCCCGTGATATAATTCGGATAAAAAAGTGGAGCGTGGACAGATGCTTAGACTGGAGAGTGTAGAGAAGAATCAAATAGGCGTTTATGCAGCAGCCTTGATATTAGGTGCAGTAATGGGCTTATTAAGTCCCGCCATAGGCATGTTTGTTGAGCCTGCCATATCATTCATGATTGCCATTCTTCTTTTCAGCATGTTTTGTCAAATTCCATTCCTTAAGCTGAGGGAGGCTTTATCCAACGGGCGTTTTATAGGAGCTTTATTGCTTGTGAATTTTGTTCTGACACCGGTTCTCGTCTTTATTCTAACCTTGGTATTTCCTCAACCGGCTCCCGTTTTACTTGGTGTTTGCCTTGTGCTTCTGACGCCATGCATTGATTATGTTATTGTTTTTACACAGTTAGGGAAAGGGAATGAGCGATTGATTCTTGCGTCCACACCTATCCTTTTTGTAGTACAAATGATTATGCTTCCGTTTTACTTGTGGCTTTTCCTTGGCTCGGTAGCAGCAGAAATGGTCAAGGTGGGCCCATTTGTGGAGGCATTTATCTTCTTGATTATCGTCCCGTTGCTTCTTGCTTTGGCTGCACAGTTCTGGGCCAAGAAAAGTGCCAAGGGTTCAAAATCGTTGCAATTAACCGCATGGCTCCCAGTACCCTTTATGGCAATCGTTCTTTTTGTAGTCATTGCTTCACAAATCGGGAGGGTGTATGAAGATCTTAGCGTTATCATAGCGGTTATTCCCATTTATGTTCTATTCCATATCATGACGCCGTTTATTTCACGGGCGTCTTCGGCGTTTTTTCGAATCGGACCCAAGGATGGGAGAGCGCTTATATTTAGTGCAGGGACACGGAATTCATTAGTCGTTCTTCCTTTAGCACTTACCCTGCCTGAGGAAATGGCTACGATTGCAGCAGCGGTAATCGTCACTCAAACCGTGATAGAGCTAATTGCCGAGCTTGTTTATATACGTATCGTGCCAAATTTGATTTACCGGGATTGAAAATAAGTTACCGCCTGACTGAACAGGAAATATCGTCGCCGAGTGACATTTGGATCGCTGGCAGAGGCTGGCGGGGGTATTTTTTGTCTATGAGCAGTACATGCGCCCTGACACTTCATGAAATTTTGAATACGTTATATCGTATCGTAAGCAAAGGAGGGAATCTCATGGGCGAAGTTGGATACGGCGGGTATAACTCTGTCGGAGCGATTCTTGTTCTCTTCATCTTGTTGGTCATCATTACTGCTTCTTTCTGGGTATAATTTCGTTTCTTTCGCGTAACAAAAAGCCCTGCCGACTCATGTCGGCAGGGCTTTTTAAATCCTAAAGGGATGAAAGTACAAATCCAGACATATAACCCGTCTCCGATCGGTTAGAATAGAAGTAACACGGATGAAATCACCGCCTAGCCAAACATGAAGGCAATCTCCGGGAAAGTTCCATTGTATGCATAATATCAGGGATTCCGGATGAAATGAAGCTTGGGCCTGGGGGACAAGAGGTCAGCTCAAAACCGTAACCGGGCCATTCGATATAGGCTCCAGCAAACACCGACCGTACCCTATTGGAGTATCTTATATATTATACTCGTCCTTGCAGTAGGATCTATAGTTGCCTTGCCTAGTAAACGTGGAAGTATGAGCGGAAGGAAGGGACGCGGCCCACTTCGCTGTATTTAGCCACCAGGCTATTTAACAACCTACAAAGGCGGTGAATGATCGTGAAAAAGGTTTGGATTGACGCAGGACATGGCGGAAAGGATGCCGGAGCCACCGGAAACGGGCTGCAGGAAAAGGATATCGTATTAGCGTTGTCCCTAGCCGTGAAAAAACGATTGGAAGCCGAATACGACGGCGTTCAGGTATTCCTCTCCCGATCTTCCGACGTGTTTCTGGAATTGGCGGAACGGACCGATAAGGCAAACGCTGCCGGTGCCGATGTCCTGGTAAGCATCCACTGTAACGCAGGCGGCGGTGCAGGGGGCTTCGAGTCATATCGATATACCTCCGCAAGCCCTGGTTCGGTAAAACTCCAGAATGTTATTCATTCGGAGGTCATGAGCGCGATTACATCCTACGGGGCAAGTGATCGAGGACAGAAGGCGGCTAACCTGCATATGGTCCGTGAATCTAAAATGCCTGCGGTGTTGACCGAGAACCTGTTTATCGATGTGGCAGCGGATGCAGCCAAGCTGAAACGGCCGGACGTGCTGGACGCTCTGGCGAGAGGCCATGTCAACGGCATTGCCAAATACCTGGGACTTCAGAAGAAAGAGGGGGCTGCTGCGGTGAGCGATAAGGTCAATGTCATTGTAAACGGTAAGCAGATCGAAGATGGCAAGCTGGAGAATGGCGTGACCTATGTACCGCTCCGGGCCATCGGTGAGGCATTAGGCGCCAAGGTGGGATGGGATAACAAGACCAAGACGGCTACGGTGACGACCGAATAGACTCGAGTCCGGTGGCTTTTAGATGAAGTGCCTTCCTCGCCGTGTCTTGATGTAGATGCACAAGGACGCGTTCATGTTGAACAATTTATGTCTCTTTAATCGTAATTTAAGCTTCCCTTAATATTTGGGGCATAAGATAAAAGCACCCCTTTTAAAAAAATATATCAGAAGCCCCTCTAACATCGGTTAGAGGGGCTTCTTTGGTTGTCTTCCCTTATTAGAGGAAAGACCCGGGGTACGGTACTGATGGAATATTTACAATCCCAGCCATTTCGTAATATAAGCGGATACGGCTAATTCCTGAAAATCCTGCCAGCTGCGAAATGGGGTATGCTCAACGATAAACGGGTTAATCGTGCGACCTTGTATGAATTCGTCAAAATCTTCATCGGTGCTTCCCTCATATCCAGCGGCCTTCAGCAAGTGATCGATGGAAGAAAACTTCGTATGTCTTTGAATAAATGATTCCGAGAACAGTTCTTCCACGGGCACCTCTTGTTTCATGTCCGAGAGCCTTGCGGCATTTTCGCGAATTTCTGATAGCTTCTCTTCATCCAGTCCGTCTAATCCACTGATCCCAGTATTCATTATGCCCACCTCCAAAAAGTTGCACGTCACTCTATTATACATATACGAGTATGCTGAATTATCGGATTCGCTTTTTTTTGAAGCGGGTATTGACTCGCTAGATTTATATAGGAAGAAAAGACGGAAGAGGCTCCTTCAATTGTATATAATCGCAGAGAGGCCGTGCAGTTGTGCGGTTTATTCTTTATGCACTTAAGAATAAACGATCATCACATTATAATTATTCTTTACCTAGGAATGATCGGGGTTTTCATGTAGACTGGTAATGATTTACTGCCGGGCATGCCTGTGTTTGGGGGATGACGGTCCGTACATACTTGCTTGCATATGGGGGTGGGCACTGTGCCCAAAAAAGAAAAGGTATCCATGTCATGGCTGCTGCGGTATTTGAAGCCGGTAAAAGGACGGCTGATCCTGCTGCTGGCCATGCTGCTGACGTCGACCGGCTTGCAGCTGCTGAATCCGCAGATTGTCAAACGCTTTATCGACACGGCAGCCGGCGGAGGCGTGATAGCCACGCTGATCCAGCTTGCGGGATTATTCCTGGTCGTGGCTGTGTTGAACCAGCTGATTACCGTAGCTGTCAGTTATCTGGGGAATGATATTTCATGGCGCGCGACGAACCGGCTCCGCGGCGATCTTTTGAAGCATTGCTTACGGCTGGATATGCGGTTTCATAATGTGAAAACGCCCGGCGAGATGATTGAGCGGATTGACGGAGACGTGACGAATATCTCGAATTTCTTTGCGATGTTCATCGTGCAGGTGATCGGCAGCTTCGTGCTGCTTGCCGGCATATTGGGATTCATGTTTACGGTCAATTTGCCCATCGCGATCGTGATGACGGTGTTCACGCTGCTGTCCATTCTGTTCATGGTGTTCATCCGGAATATGGGCGTCAATTCCTCCAAGAACGAACGGGAAGCCAGCGCTTCGCTGTTCGGATTGATTGAGGAACGCATCGCCGGCATCGAGGATGTTCAGGCGAACGGCAACGTGCCGTACGTCATGAACCGGTTTCACCGCTTGATGCGCAGCGTGTTCCTGAAGGGGAGAAAAGCCTGGATGCTCCGCGTCGTACCCTGGAACACCACGGTGATCCTGTTTGCCCTAGCGGTTACCGCAGTCCTGTTACTGGGGGTACGCTATTATTTGATCGATGAAATTACGCTGGGAACCCTGTTCCTGATCTATCAATATACGCAGATGTTAAACGATCCGATCGAGATGCTGGGCGACCAAGTGCAGGAGTTCCAGAAAGCGAAATCCGGCATGCTGCGTTCCAGAGAGCTGCTGTCCAACAAGAGCGAGATCGTGGACGGGGAGCAGGAAGAGCTGCCCGAAGGCGCGCTCGGTTTGGAGTTTGAGGGCGTCAACTTCAGTTACAACGCGGATAAACCGGTATTAAAGGACATTAACTTCGAAGTGAAGCCGGGTGAACGCCTGGGGATCATCGGACGTACCGGCAGCGGGAAGTCGAGTCTCAGCCGCATTCTGCTTCGGCTGTATAACATCGACAGCGGGGTCATCCGCGTCGGAGGCACGGATATCACGAAGCTGAAGCTGCCGGCGCTTTACCGCCGGGTGGGGATGGTTACGCAGGATGTGCAGCTGTTCGACGGCTCGCTGCGCGACAACCTGACGCTGTTCGATCATGGCGTGTCGGACGAATTCATCCTGGAAACGACGGAGCGTCTCGGGCTTCGGCAGTGGATCGATGCGCAGCCGGAAGGTCTGGATACGCATCTGACCACAGGCGGGGCCTCGTTGTCCGCCGGGGAAGCGCAGCTGTTTGCGTTAACCCGGGTATTTTTGACGCAGCCGAGCCTGGTGATTCTGGATGAACCCTCTTCCCGCTTGGACGCCGCAACGGAGACCATGCTGCAGGCAGCCGTCGATCAGCTGATGAGCAGTTGTACGGGCATCATCATCGCGCATCGGCTGGCTACCCTGGAGCAGGTGGATAAAATCATGGTGCTGGGTGACGGACGAATTCTGGAATTCGGCGCACGGGAAGCACTTGCGTTAGATCCGGCATCGCATTATGCGAGACTGCTGAGCACAGGCAGAGAGGAGGAGCTGGCGTGACCATCACGGGTTTTATAGGGCGGCTGTTTCGATTTAGGCCCTCATTATTTTTAATCAACGGTTTATTGTGGTGCATCTTTCATTCGCTGCCGTTATTGATCGGGCTCGGAATGCAGTGGTTTTTCGACCGGGCCACATCGAATTCCACGGATTATGTATGGCTGGCCGTTCCTTTGATTTTTATTGCCGTTGTAAGGGTCGCGCGGGTGGGGACGTTCTTTGCAGCCTTCTATCAATGGGTAACGTATATTTATCATATCCAGGCTATCTTGCGCACCAACATGCTGGCGGGGATCATGCGCTGGCCGGGACGGAATTTGCCGGCTTCTCCAGGGGAGGCGATGAGTCGCTTCCGCGATGACGTGGATGAAGTGGTGGAATACGTGGAGTCCTGGGTGGATTTTTGGGGACGCCTTGTTTTTGCGCTCGTATCCGTTGTCATCATGGCAAGCATTAACTGGAAAATCATGCTGGTGGCCGTGCTGCCGCTCGTGGTGGTCACGCTCCTGAACAATTTATCCGGCAACCGCGCACGGCGTTACGGCCTGAAGAACCGGGAAGCTACGGGGCGCATCACCAGCTTCATTGCCGAAACCTTCGGCGCGGTTCAAGCATTGAAGCTCGGGCAGGCCGAAGATCATGTCCATGAACGCTTCACGAAGCTGAATGAGGACCGCCGGCAGGCAGCGCTGAAGGATAATCTGTTCAAACAATGGATGCGGTCCCTGAACCAGCATGTGCTGAGCATTTGTACGGGGCTGATCCTGTTGATGTGCGCAACCGAGATGCAGGCCGGACATTTCACCGTCGGTGATTTTGCGTTGTTTACGACGTACCTGGCCAATATCGGGTTCAGCATTTCCTTATTCGGATATATGGTGTTCCAGCACAAACGGCTGAAGGTTTCCTTTGACCGTATGCGCTCGCTGTTCCGCCCCGGCGAGGAGGACCGGATTATTGAGGCGAGGGAAACGTATCTGAACGAAGATCCTCCGGAACTGCCTCTCATTCGCAGGGAGCCGGGGGAGAAGCTCAAAGAGCTGGAGGTAAAGAATTTATCCTATCATTATCCGAATTCGGAGAATGGGATATCGAATATTAACCTCCGCCTGGAGCGCGGCAAGTTTCTGGTGGTGACCGGCCGAATCGGGGCCGGGAAATCGACGCTTGTCCGGACCCTGCTGGGGCTGCTGCCCAAGCAGGCGGGCACGATTCGCTGGAACGGGGAAGAAGTCGATCCGGCTACCTTCCTGATGCCCCCTCGGGCGGCTTATACCCCGCAGGTTCCAAGGCTGTTCAGCGATCCTTTGAGAGAGAACATCGTGCAAGGGAAGAAAGAGCGGGCCGAGGAAGCGCTGGAACGGGCCGTCCGGCTGGCCGTCATGGAGAAGGACATCGAGAATCTGGATCAAGGGCTGGAGACGTTTGTCGGCCCGAGAGGCGTCATGCTGTCGGGGGGACAGATCCAGCGCGCGGCCACGGCGCGCATGCTGATGACCGGCGCGGATCTGTACATCTTCGACGATCTGTCCAGCGCGCTGGACGTGGAGACGGAGCAGCTGGTATGGGAGGGAATGTTCAAGGAGCGTGACGTCACCTGCATTGCAGTATCGCACCGCAGGGCGGCTCTGTCCAAGGCCGATCATATCATCGTCATGAAGGATGGACGGATCGAAGCGGAGGGAAGCTTGGCGGAGCTGCTCGCCACGAGCGAAGAGATGCAGCTGTTATGGCAGGGTCAGTCCACGACCGAGACCGAGGCCGCGGTAGCGGATGAAGCCGAGGTTAGTAAGGTATAACATTCAATGTGGTTTGGAATTGGGGATGTTTGAACAGGTTTATGAGCAAGGCAGCTTCCGTTGGTGAGGAGGCTGCCTTGTTTTGTATAATAATGGGTGGAACATACTGGAATTATATCGGTCATATAAGGGGGAGTTCTGCATGAAGAATCGCAAGTTCTTGATCACTTTCGGTCATAACCTGGACCATAGCAACATGGATGATCTGGTGTCAGATCGCCTTTCCCGTCATAAGGGGCGGATACAGAAGGATTACTTCGATCCGGTGCTGCGCAAAGGTGCTGCGTTTATTCTAAACTATCAGATCATCGACACGAATGCGGACAGAGTCTCGCAGCGGTATTACTTGGATGACTACCACATAACGGAAGCCCAGCTGCAAGGCTTTCTGTACTCATTGAACAAGCTGAAGGGTACGCATGTGTTGTGCAATCCCAGGAGGCAGGGACATCACTGGACCGTCATCGACGAAATCGAGTACAGCTGTTATGCCTATCAGACATTGGACGGAAGGGATCTTCGTTTTATAGAATACCAAAATGATACCAGGGCGGATGCCGTCATGAAGAAGGGGATACCCCGGATTCCCGAGCATCAGCACTACCTTGCCTTGCCAACGGACTGCAGTCAGGAAGAGAAGGATCGGCGGTTGACCGATTGGATCTGCGGGATCATTGAAGCGGCAGGCAATGACCTTTAGTTTCAACGCCACTTCAAAGAATACCTTCTTGTATTCCCTCCACCCGGAAATACGCGATTGGCGCTTCGTCTGCCCATCCATGAACCTATCATGAATTCCATCGGCAGATTCTATTATTTTGCCTGCGGGAATAAGGATATAAGTACAAGCCGATCGATAGGCTCTAGGAATAGGATGTAGAAAATGAATGGAAAGGGTGGGTTTGTCATGGAATGGAGCGTCATTTTTCAACTGATCGATCCGCGGCTGTTCATGGTCGTTGCCGCTTGTTGGGTGATCGGATACGTGCTGAAGCAAACGCCTAAGGTTCCGAATTGGAGCATCGTATATGTGGTTATGGTCGTATCCATCCTGTTGACAACCGGCTTGATCGGCTGGAGCGTGGAGAATATCATCCAAGGCATCCTTGCGGGAGCGTTCGCCGTATTCGGGCATCAGGCCGTTAAACAAACGGCAGAGGCGATTGCGACCAGAAAGAAGTAAGAACGGCTGCAATGGGCCCCAGGATCATTTTGGTCTAAACCGAACGTTACCTTGTAGCCTGCGTCTCCCGCCTGTTATCCTAAAGTGCATGAGATCATGAGAGGGAGCGTGAAAGACTTGCAAAGGAAAACGTTGACCGTTGAGGCGCTGCCTGGGTTTGAGCCGGAGATCGGCCGCTGGATATGGGGACTTGAGGACGTGCGGCGGACGATATTGAAACGGCTGGCCGGGATCCCATATGAGCATCTGAATCATAAGGCGCCCGGCCGGCAATCCATCGGTTCACTGCTATACCATATTGCCTTAATCGAAGCGGACTGGCTGTACGTCGAGGTGCTTGAATCCGATTGGGACCCGAAAATAAAGGCAGGTTTCCCCTGGGATCACCGTACGGAGGATAACCGTCTTTCCGAAGTGCCGGATCAGCCGCTCGCTGAGCATCTCCACCGTATGCACATGGTTCGTCAGGAACTGGTTGCCCATTTCCGAGGCATGGACCTTTCGGACTGGAGAAGACCCAGACGACTGGAGGCGTACGATGTGACGCCCGAATGGGTCATCTATCATCTGATTGAGCATGAGTCCCATCACAGGGGACAGATATTTCAGCTGTTAAGGGAATTGGAGCAAGCGTGAGCATCGTCCTGACGCTGGGAAGCTTCGGCTTCTTCCGGAGCCGCGCATCGCGGCATTTTAAGCGAATGTGCCATGATTTTTATAACCACGCAGGGCAGGGAGCATTCCTTGCTCTTTTTGCGCATATCCTGCAACGATTCATTCCGCCATACGTATTAAGCCAGATAGAATGCGGTTCGGAGGGGATACGATGAATAACGAATTTTACGTGGGATGGGGAACGCTGGCGCTGATCAATGCCGGGCTGGCCCAAGGAAAGAACAGAACGGGATTAAACTGGTTTCTGCTGTCACTGTTGTTAGGCCCGCTCGCAACCCTGTTTCTTGTCTTGTCAGCTAAAAGGTGAACTTGGCAAAAAAGGTAAATCGGGCAATAAAAAGAGCCGCCTCCCGGCAAGGGAAGCGGCTCTTATCGTATTTTTACATCCGCTGAAACATCGCGGTATCACGGCTGTAGTGCGTCAAATAACCTGTTTCTTCGTTGCGGATGCGGACGACATCCGGCGTGTAGCATTCAATGTAACCTCGCTCGATCTCCACGTATACGCTTGCGGGGTCTTCCTCCCACACGGAAACCAGCGTTTCCGAAAGCGCGGCAGCGAAAAAATGGATGTCTTGCGACAGGTACCGGCTATTGCGGTCTATATTCATTTCATTTCCCCTTGATGATTAGAATCGGATAACATGCGGTCTACTAACTCGTTCATTCCCTTCCAGGAATCCTTCAGAATAAATTCATGCTGAATATGCGCATTCCATGGGCGCGGAATCAGGATGGTCTGTTTTCCGGCTTTTCTCGCAGCAATCGCATTATGGGGACCATCGTCAATCAGAAGGTCAAACTCTACTAAATCCTTGCGCTTGGCCACGAAAAAATTCTCGAACGGAATAAAAGGCATATGCCTCTGCAGCCATCTCCATTTCTCGGGCACTGAGGATGGGCGGGCTGCGGTAACGACAATGACATCATAATCATGTGTCATTCTGTGAACCTCGTCAATCGTATATTCGTCAAATAGTTCGAGCTCTTCATACAAACCGGGCTTTCCGAAGAAAAATTCTTCCGAGCATTCAGGATGCCAGATTTGGTGCAGGTTGTAATCGGTAATCTGATCGAGCGTAAGCTGGGGATCCTTGTACTGCAAATTGTGATAATGGATGGCTTTGGGAATCAGATGGCAGATCGTATCATCCATATCGATGGCGACTATTTTTTTGCTCATATCGTCATTACTCTCCTGTAATCATGAAATCTTCGAAAGATGATGTTCCGTAAATTGTAATGGACAGGATGCATATTGGCAAACCAAAATCAAAAATGGAAGGATGTTGCATTTCTTTCCCCTGACTCATTATAAACTAAGTATAACATTAATAGGCCGGCAACCCTTCTGATATTTTCCCGGCGCGGGTTCGACCGGAATCATAGCAGCTTTCCTTCATTATGACAGTACATGTCATGAATGCCCTTTTATAATAGGAGCACTACAGGGCACAAAGGAGGAACGGCCATGCCGCAAGAATATATCCGCATTCGCGGTGCCAGGGAGAATAATCTAAAGAATGTTTCGCTCCAAATTCCAAAACGAAAAATCACCGTCTTTACCGGCGTATCCGGCTCGGGCAAATCGTCCATCGTGTTTGATACCATCAGTTCCGAGGCCCAGCGATTGCTGAACGAGACGTTCACCGCTTTTGTCCGGAACCGGCTTCCCCGGCATAGCCGCCCGGACGTGGACTCGCTCGAGAATTTGTCGACCGCCATCGTCATCGACCAGAAGCGGCTGGGAGGGAACTCGCGTTCCACGCTCGGCACGATCACCGATCTGTACGCCGTTCTTCGACTGCTGTTTTCGAGGGTGGGGCAGCCATTCGTGGGTTACTCCAATGCGTTTTCTTTTAACGATCCGCAGGGCATGTGTCCGGAATGCCAGGGAATCGGGAAGAAGGTGGAGCTGGATCTGACGAAGCTGCTGGATACGACCAAATCCTTGAATGAGGGAGCGGTCCGGTTTCCGATTTTCTCGGTGGACAGCTGGTATATGAAGAACTACACCATGTCCGGTTTCTTTGATAACGACAAGAAGCTGGCCGATTATTCCGAAGCGGAATGGGATCTCTTCCTGTACGGCAAGGAGGGAAAAGTGACGTTCCCGTCCAAAGGCGGACCGGTGTCGTCCGACTTCGAAGGCCTCGTGCTGAAATTTAACCGGCTGTATATTCAGCGAGACAGCAGCGAATTGTCCGAACGAACCTTCAATCACGTGAAAAATTTCATTACGCACGGCACATGCCCGTTATGCCAGGGGACACGGCTCAGCCAAGCTGCGTTAAGCTGCAGGATCAACGGATTCAACATCGCCGAGTGTGCGGCCATGGAGATCGGGGACCTAAAAGCGTTCATCCTGGATATCAAGGAGCCGATCGCTGCCGGCATGGTAGCCAGCTTAGCGGAGCGGCTGCAGCATTTGATGGATATGGGACTGGATTACCTGACGCTGAACCGGGAGACGACCACGCTCTCCGGAGGCGAGTCGCAGCGGGTCAAGATGGTCCGGCATCTGGGCAGCAGCCTGACGGACATGATGTATGTTTTTGATGAGCCGAGCGTGGGCTTGCATCCGCGGGATGTCCACCGTCTGAACGGCATGCTGAGGAAGCTTCGCGACAAGGGCAACACCGTGCTGGTCGTGGAGCATGACCGTGACGTGATTGAAATTGCCGATCATGTGGTGGATGTGGGGCCGAATGCCGGTACCCGGGGAGGGGAAATTGTCTTCGAAGGGACGGTCGAGCAGCTGTGCGACCAAGCTTCCACCTTAACCGGGCGGTATATGAAGCGGTGGATGCCGATGAAGGAACAGTTTCGCGTACCTACAGGGCATATGCGCATTGCCAATGCGAATCATCATAACCTGAACAATGTGACGGTGGATATCCCGGTAGGCGTATTGACCGTGGTCACGGGCGTAGCGGGATCAGGAAAGAGCTCGCTCATTCACCATGCCTTCCTGTCCCAGCATCCCGAGGCTGTTGTCATCGACCAGTCCGCCGTCAGCGCCTCGATCCGTTCCAACCCTGCCACCTACACGGGGATCATGGATGACATCCGGAGCATGTTCGCCAAGGCGAACGGCCAGAGTCCGTCCCTGTTCAGCTTCAATTCCAAAGGGGCCTGCCCCGACTGCCACGGGCTCGGCTTCATCTATACGGACCTGGCTTTCATGGAAGGCATCAAGTCGCCGTGCGATACCTGTGACGGCAGACGTTTTAAGGATGATGTGCTCCAGTACAAGCTCCATGGAAAAATGATCACCGAGGTGCTGGACATGACGGTGCTGCAGGCGCTGGATTTTTTCGAGAAAAAAGAAATCAAGCGGCGGCTGGAAGCATTGCATGACGTGGGCCTGCACTATCTGACCCTCGGACAGCCGCTGAGCACCCTGTCCGGGGGCGAAAGCCAGCGCATCAAGCTGGCCAGCGAGCTGCACAAGCAGGGGCAGATTTACGTCATGGACGAGCCGACGACGGGGCTGCATATGTCGGATGTCGGGCATCTGCTGGACATGATGAATCGGCTCGTCGATAACGGCAGCTCGGTGATCGTGATCGAGCACAATCTGGACGTGATCCGTCAGGCGGACTGGATCATCGATCTCGGGCCCGAAGGCGGCAGCAGGGGAGGGAGGGTCATATTCGAAGGAACGCCCGCCGAACTGATCGCGGCGGAACACTCCCTGACCGGTAAATACGTGAGAGGATAGACTTAGAATGGCTGTGCCGCATATCCCCGCGGCATGGCCATTCTATGGTTATCAGGCTTATATGATCGTTTAAACGGCAATACTGTATGCTGCCACAGACTGCGGCTTAGGCAGGAGTCGGTTCATAAGAATAAACGACTAATGTCCGTATACCGCGATGGGCAGCATTTTGATTGTAAACGGGGGATCAGGCAATGCGGAAAGCATGGTGGAAAGAAGCCGTTGCGTATGAGATCTATCCGCGCAGTTTCATGGATTCGAATGAAGACGGCATCGGGGATCTGCAAGGGGTGATATCCCGTCTGGATTATTTGAAGGATCTCGGGATTGACGTCATATGGGTATGCCCTATCTATCGATCCTCCAATAACGACAACGGCTATGATATCAGCGATTATCAGGATATTATGACGGAATTCGGCTCGATGGCCGACTTCGACCGGCTGCTGGCCGAAATCCATAAGCGCGGCATGCGCCTTATCATGGATCTGGTGCTTAATCATACCTCGGATGAACATCCGTGGTTTATGGAAGCCCGCTCCTCCCGAACGAATCCGAAGCGGGATTATTACATCTGGCGGGACCCGAGGGACGGGGCCGAGCCGAACAATTGGGAATCGGTGTTCACCGGTTCCGCTTGGGAGTACGACGAATTAACGGGTCAATATTATCTCCATCTCTATTCGAAAAAGCAGCCTGATCTAAATATGGAGAATCCGGCGGTCCGGGAAGAGCTGGTGCGGATGATCCGCTGGTGGCTGGATAAAGGGATCGACGGCTTTCGCGTGGACGCGATCACCCATATTAAGAAGCTGCCGGGTTTGCCCGACATGCCGAATCCAAACAACCTTCGATATGTCGATTCAAATCCCGGTCACCGGAATATCGCGGGAATCCATGAATTTCTTCAGCAATTCAAACGCGAAGCGTTCGCCGATTATGACATTATGACGGTGGGCGAAGCCAGCGGCATTCCGATCGCCGAAGCAGACCGCTGGATCGGGGAGGAGAACGGGGCGCTGAACATGATTTTTCAATTTGAGCACGTCAATCTCGATTTCGGACTCGAAGGGCGCTGGGATTACGCCGTCTGGGACTTGGCCGAATTGAAGCAGATCATGCATAAATGGCAGACGGGCCTGGAAGGGACGGGCTGGAACGCTCTCTATATGGAGAACCATGATCAGCCGCGCTCCGTATCCCGTTTTGGCGATCCGGTCCACTATCATAAGGAATCGGCCAAGATGCTGGCTACTTTTTTTATGCTGATGCAAGGGACGCCGTTCATTTACCAGGGGCAGGAAATCGGGATGACGAATGTCGAGTTTCCGGAGCTGAGCGATTATCGGGACGTGGAGATCTACAATTATTACCGCGAGCGGCTGTTGGACGGAAAAGACGTGTCCGAGACGATGCGCAGAATCGCGTACCGGGCCCGGGACAATGCAAGAACGCCGATGCAGTGGGATGACACGCTTTATGGCGGTTTCTCATCCGTCGTGCCGTGGATTCGGTCCAATCCGAATTATCATGAGATCAACGTGGAGCATCAACTGGCCGATCCGGATTCCATTCTGAATTACTATAAGGCCTTGATCCGTCTGCGCAAGTCCACCGAGGTGCTGATCTACGGAAAATACGAAGCCGTGCTGGAGGAGCATCCGGAGATCTTCGCTTATTCCAGATCATTAGGGAACGAGGTATATCTGATCGTATTGAACTTTTACGGCAGGACGCCGGAGTTTCAGTTTCCAGCGGAATGGAGCGGCCGTCATCCGGAAGTGGTGCTCACCAATTACGAGCGGTCGGACCGGAGTTTCGGCCAATTCACCTTAAACCCTTATGAAGCGATAGTTTATCGTGTAAACTAAGTGGGTAAGCGATTTCTTGAAATGAGAGGTGAATGCAGCTTGTCGCAGCCTAATTTGATGTCTGCCGCCGTTCTTGATCGTCCTTTATCCATTGGGGTGAAGCAGGTGCCCATTCCGGAGCCGAAGCCGGATGAAGCCTTGATTCAGGTGTTTTGCATCGGCATCTGCGGTTCGGACGTGCATTATTATGAGCATGGACGGATCGGAAGGTATGAGGTGAAGGAGCCGTTGATTCTGGGACATGAGCTGGCTGGAGTCGTTGTGAAAACGGGGGAGAAGGTGACAAATGTCTCCGTCGGTGACCGCGTGGCCGTAGAGCCGGGCGTTACGTGCGGGCGATGCGCCTATTGCAAAAGCGGACGCTACAACCTGTGCCCGGACGTGGTGTTCATGGCGACTCCTCCGGTTGACGGTGCCTGGGCCGAATACGTTGCGGTTCGCAGCGACTTCCTGTTCCGGCTGCCGGATGAAATGTCCTTCGAGGAGGGCGCATTGCTTGAGCCGCTGTCCGTTGGCCTTCATGCCGTACGCCGCGGGCGTATCCGGCCGGAGGACCGGGTGCTGGTGCTCGGTTTGGGCCCGATCGGCCTGCTTGCCATGGAGGCAGCCAAAATGTCCGGAGCCTCACAGGTATTCGGCAGCGACGTCGTGGATTACCGGCGCAATCTGGCCCTTCAGATGGGGGCCTCCGGCGTGATCAATCCCATGGACGAATCCGTGCCCCAGCGATTGGTCGAACTTACGGGCGGCAAGGGAATCGATCTCATCATCGAAACATCGAGCAATGCCGGGGCCATCGCGGATTCCATCGGTTATGTGAACCGCGGGGGCCGCATCGTGTTTGTAGGCTTGCCTGCAAAGGATGCCATTCCGGTGGATATCGGCGCTTTGGTTGACGCCGAGTTGGATGTATACGGCGTGTTCCGCTATGCGAATACGTATCCGGCCGCTATTCAGATGCTGCAGAACAAGGGCAGCCGCATACGGGACATCATCACCCACCAGTTTTCTTTGGATCAGATCGAGGAAGCCGTGGAGCTTGCCCGCACGCAAAAGGACACCAGCGTCAAAGTCATGATCTATCCTCATCAAAACGCATAACGTTTCTTTGCGGCAGGAAGAGCTGCTTCCGGAGCTGGAGGTACAACCGAACCTGATAATGTGATCGTCAAAAAGCACCGCCCCAACACTTGTCGGAGCGGTGCTTTTTTCATGTGTTACCGGTTAGTCCGGGCGCTCATTGCTCATCCAGCTGTCGATGCGAAGATCATCGCCGTAGGTCTCGCGCGACGAAATTTCGCCGAGCTTCTGCTCGGCAGCCTCGCGGGTATCGAATCCGCCGATGACCGCGATAAAGTCCCCGCCGGCCGCCTTAATGAAGGTCACGTCGTCTTCCAAGTAAATCTCTTCAAGAATGGCCAGGGATTCCCCTTGCGGCATCGTCTCACTGCGGATATAGAAGACTTCGCGCGGAGTTACCGGCTCGCCGGTGGAAGTAAGCTTCAGCTCCAAATAGCCGGGATCTTTATATTCCGATACGGAATGCTTCACGCCGTCCTTCAGCTCAACGACAAAACGCATGGCCGAATCGTCCAGAATCACATTTTCATAAACATCCTTCACCAGCGGAAGCGCCAGCATGTCTTTCTTGATGGTATCATAGTCAAAATTTCGAACCCCGTTAAACGTGAAAATAAGGCGGTTCGGGGCATCTCTATGGTCGACGGTATAGGCAGGCACGCTGGAAACGGACTCGCCTTCCTGATCAAAATGAATCTTGAATACATCCTCGGAAGCTTCCGTTCCTACGGTAACGCCGTCGGTCCGCTCGCCGCCGCCCCCGAATTGCAGCACCTGAACGATGCTGCCCACCACGGGTACTTTGGATAAGGCATTGGCTACCGTTGGGATATTGACCACGAAGAGCAGGGCGACGGCCGCTGCAACAACGGAAGAATACCTCATCATGCGTTTGGATCGTTTACGGGTGGCGGCCTTTTTCTGCGCAGCATCTATAACGCCTGTTAACTGAGCGGGGATTTCAATGTGTTCGTAGCGTTCTTTTCCTGTCATAGGCTATCGACCTCTCCCTCGATTAAATAAGATTTCAATTTTCCGATAATGCGATAAAACCTGGTTTTGACGGTGTTCTCGGACAATGACAGCACATCCGCCATTTCCCTAAAGCGCAGGTCCTCAAAAAACTTTAAAATCATGTAGGTTTTCTCCTCCGGCGGCAGTTTGTCCAGCGCATCGTACAGATCCATTTTCTCCTCCAGCGGGACCGCATGCTCTGCAGCCGCGTAGTCCTGAGCCTGGTCTTCCATATAGGTAAACCGCTTCTTGCGACCGAGATGGTCGATGGCAGCGTTAATGACGATCCGGGTCATCCAAGAATCAAAATACTGCGGCGCGTTCATCCGCTCATAAGCGAGGTATCCCTTATAGGTCGCTTCCGAGACGATGTCCAGTGCCTCCTGCTCGTTTTTGACATAGCAATAGGCCACCCGGTATAACTTGTTCTTGCATTTCTCGATATGTTCGCTGAACTGTTGTTGCTTCGATTCTTTCGCTCTCAGTTCACTCACTCCTAACTACTAGCACTAGTATACATGTCATGGCACGAATTCGTTGATCTGTTCATTCATTGGCCGGATTGATGGGATCAACTCAAGTACTTGAGTGCGCTTGACTGATCATTAGACCGTGGAGAGGGCCAAATAGTTTTAGTCCGGGATAAAAAATAGACGAATGGAGGGATATACCAGGCCGATTACGCCGTCTGTGCGAATCCAAGGCTGAAATGAGGAGGGATTGAAAAATACCGAGCAGCTTAACAGAAGACATGAAGGATGTTACTATATGAGTCATATGAAATGAACGGAGGCCAGAACATGTAGGTTTTTCTACCCAACCCGCACAACTAAATACAGAATTGGGGTAGAAAGATGAAACGGAAATCCTTTCGATATCTCTGGATAGGCCAGGCGCTCGCCAATAGCGGCGATTTATTTTACGTTGTCGGCCTGATGGCTATGATCCATGGGATTACGGGATCTGCCATGTTGATGGCCATGATCCCTTTCGTTACGACGACGGCCCGGTTTATCAGCGGGAGCTTTGCGCCCGTTTTAATGGACAAGTACAGCCTCAAGTCGCTGCTTGTTTCGTCTCAGATCGGAAAAACGGCCGTGCTGTTCCTGTTGATGGTAACCTGCTATGCACTGGGAGAGCAGGAGGCGACGGTTTATGCGATTCTCGGATTCGTATTTCTCATCTCCTTGCTCGATGGCTGGGCTGCACCTGCCAGCCATGCCATGCTGCCGCGTCTGGTGGATGCCGCCGAGTTAACGAAAGCGAACAGCTTTGTTGCCATCGTGGATCAGATGATCCAACTGGGAGGCTGGGCCGTTGGGGGATTGCTGGTCGCAGTCATGGGCGGAAGCAGCGTGATAGGACTGACCTTTGCGCTGTCCCTGGCAGCGGCAGTCTTCATGAAACTTATAGAGGATCGGCATGAAGCCGCCCCGGAACCGAAAGAGAAGACGCGCGTTTCGAAAGGGCGCTCCATTCAAGAAGGCTGGGCGCTCATTTGGAAGCAGCCTTCCCTTCGGGCGATTCATGTGATTTATGTATTGGAGACGATGGCAGGCGTGATCTGGATCGCAGCGATCATCTACGTTTACGTGGCTGATGTGCTCCACAGGGAGGAGGCGTGGTGGGGATATATCAACGCAAGCTTTTTCCTGGGACTCATGCTGGGCGGACTGTTCGGAATGAGAGGCGGGGGGCTGATCGACCGCAATGTTCGCAAGTTCGTCATCTGCTCTTCCTTCGGCATCAGTCTGATGACGCTCGGTTTTGGATTGACCTCGGTGCCTTGGCTGGCCCTTATGTTCTCGGCAGGCTTCGGCGTTTTTGAACAGCTGAAATCCGTCTCGCTGCAGACCACTCTGCAGCGAAGCGTATCCGTTCATCTGTTGCCGAAGGTGTACGCGGCTCAAAGCGCGATGGTTTCGCTGGTATTTGGCCTATCCACGCTGCTGTTCGGGTTCATCACCGACGAATACGGCGTCCGGACTACGTATATCATTGCAGCTGCGGTGTTGTTCATCTCGGGCTGTTACGCTGCAATCATACGAACGAGGTGGCCGGGGGCAGGGGAAAGCGCAGCACAAGGAGGAGAACGCGCGGTATAATTGGCATATAGGTTCATCCTCCCGCCGGACTTGATGACTGCAAGTTTCATACATGCAGACAATTTCGAAAATAAAAAAGGCGAGCGTTAAGCTCGTCTTTTTTATTTTGAATACTACGGGGACTCGCGTTATGAACAGGCGTTTCATCCATATCCTTATGCAAGGCTTTAATTTCGTAAGCCGTATTTGAAACAATCCACGCTCTTTTCCTTCGGAAACATAGGCTGGTAGAGTATGCGATTCATTAGAATGACGATGGCATGAATAACGTGTAAACGGCACTCCTATCGCTATAGGAGAGCCGTTTTTGGGCTTGATATTCTGGTTACAGTGAAGGGCCAAGGGCAATCCAGGACACGAAGCCGTAGGAAAGGCTGCAATTCGGCTGGCGGATCACTTCCAGAACTGCTGCATCCTCGCGCTGGGATTTCAGTGAGATCTGGAAGCCAGGATTGTTGCTCATCCCCACGATAACATAGTTAATGCCGGCATAAGGTTCATCGAATAGGACGGTCACCTCGGTCTGAGTGCCGGCCCCTGTCAATACAAAGGGGGTCATTCCAAATTGCTGAAGTTTCGGCTTCCCGCTTGAGCTGCGCACCGGCGTGAAGGCCAGATGCTGTGCAGTGACTGCTGACTCAGCCAATTGCTGGCCGGTTACAGCCCCGTCGGAAATATGAACGCTAGCGACAGCCGACTTGCCTAATTTGTCGCCGTCAATGCTGCCGTCAGCGAGTGTAAAGGTATCAAAAGCGTCCGGTCTAAGATGTCTTCTCTCGATGGTCCCGTCAGCGATTTGGTTTCCGGTAACAGATCCCTCGGCCAAGGTGAAGTTATCAAAAGCATCCGGTCCAAGGTGTTTACTCTCAATGGAACCTTCGGCGATCAGGGAACCGTTCAAAGATCCCTCGGCCACGTTCGCGCCAGTGATAGTCCCTTCAGCGATTTGGCTTCCTGTAACAGAACCGTCAGCCAGGGTAAAGTTATCAAAGGCACCCGGAGCGAGATGTTTGCTCTCAATGGACCCCTCGGCCAAGGTGAAGTTATCAAAGGCATTCGTACCAAGGTGCCGGCTCTCGATGGATCCCTCGGCCACGTTCGCGCCAGTGATAGTGCCTTCAGCGATTTGGCTTCCTGTAACAGAACCGTCAGCCAGGGTAAAGTTATCAAAGGCATCCGGTGCGAGATGTTTGCTCTCAATGGAACCTTCGGCCAAGGTGAAGTTATCAAAAGCATCCGGTCCAAGGTGTTTACTCTCGATGGAACCTTCGGCGATTAGGGAACCATTCAAGGACCCGTCGGCGACGTTCGCGCCGGTGATAGTCCCTTCAGCAATTTGGCTTCCGGTAACAGAGCCGTCAGCCAGGGTGAAGTTATCAAAGGCATCCGGTCCAAGGTGTTTGCTCTCGATGGAGCCTTCGGCAATCTGGGAGCCGTTCAAGGATCCCTTAGCTACGTTCGCGCCGGTGATAGTACCTTCAGCAATTTGGCTTCCTGTAACAGAGCCGTCAGCTAGGGTAAAGATATCAAAGGCATCCAGTGCTAGATGTTTACTCTCAATGGACCCCTCGGCCAAGGTGAAGTTATCAAAAGCATCCGGTCCAAGGTGTTTACTCTCAATGGATCCCTCGGCGATCAGAGAACCGTTCAAAGATCCCTCGGCCACGTTCGCGCCAGTGATAGTCCCTTCAGCGATCTGGCTTCCTGTAACAGAACCGTCAGCCAGGGTAAAGTTGGCAAAGGCACCCGGAGCGAGATGTTTGCTCTCAATGGACCCCTCGGCCAAGGTGAAGTTATCAAAAGCATCCGGTCCAAGGTGTTTACTCTCGATGGAACCTTCGGCGATTAGGGAACCATTCAAGGACCCGTCGACCACGTTCGCGCCAGTGATAGTCCCTTCAGCAATTTGGCTTCCTGTTACTGAACCATCGGCCAGGGTGAAGTTGTCAAAGGCATCGGGTGCGAGATGTTTGCTCTCAATGGAACCTTCGGCCAGGGTGAAGTTGTCAAAGGCATCGGGTGCGAGATGTTTGCTCTCAATGGAACCTTCGGCCAGGGTGAAGTTATCAAAGGCATCCGGTCCAAGGTGTCGGCTCTCGATGGATCCCTCGGCGATTTGTGAGCCGTTCAAGGACCCGTCGGCCACGTTCGCGCCAGTGATAGTCCCTTCAGCGATCTGGCTTCCTGAAACAGAGCCCTCGGCCAGAGTAAAGTTATCAAAGGCATCCGGTGCGAGGTGTTTACTCTCAATGGATCCCTCGGCGATCAGGGAACCGTTCAAGGATCCCTCGGCCACGTTTGCACCGGTGATGGTCCCTTCAGCGATTTGGCCTCCTGAAACAGAGCCCTCGGCCAGAGTAAAGTTATCAAAGGCATCCGGTGCGAGGTGTTTACTCTCAATGGATCCCTCGGCGATCAGGGAACCGTTCAAGGATCCCTCGGCCACGTTTGCACCGGTGATGGTCCCTTCAGCGATTTGGCCTCCTGAAACAGAGCCCTCGGCCAGAATGAAGTTGTCAAAAGCATCCGGTGCGAGGTGTTTGCTCTCAATGGATCCCTCGGCAATCTGCTCCCCGTTCAGTGAGCCGTCGGCTACGTTCGCGCCAGTGATGGTTCCCTTAGCGATTTGTCTTCCGGATACAGATCCGCCGGCCAGGGTGAAGTTAGCAAAAGCGTCGGGTCCAAGGTGCTTGCTTTCGATGGAGCCCTCGGCAATCTGCGCCCCGTTCAAGGAGCCGTCGGCGACGTTCGCTCCGGTGATGGTTCCCTCAGCGATTTGATTTCCCGTAACAGAGCCCTCGTCTAAGGTGAAGTTGTCAAAAGCATTCGGTGCAAGGTGCTTGCATTCGATGGATCCCTCGGCAATCTGCGCCCCGTTCAAGGAGCCGTCGGCGACGTTCGCCCCCGTGATGGTCCCCTTAGCGATTTGCCTTCCGGATACAGATCCGCCGGCCAGGGTGAAGTTATCAAAAGCGTCCGGACCGAGGTGGCGGCTTTCAATGGAGCCTTCGGCGATCTTCGAACCTTTCAGGGACCCATCGGCGACGTTCGCGCCAGTGATGGTACCTTCAGCAATTTGACTTCCCGTAACAGAACCCTTTCCTAAGGTGAAGTTGTCGAAAGCATCCGGAGCGAGGTGCTTGCTCTCGATGGAGCCTTCGGCAATCTGCGATCCGTCTAAGGAGCCGTCGGCGATGTTCGCGCCGGTGATAGTTCCCCCAGCAATTTGACTTCCTGTTACAGAGTTTTCGGCTAAAGTGAAGTTATCAAAAGCGTCCGGAGCGAGGTGCTTGCTTTCGATAGAGCCCTTGGCAATCTGGGACCCGTTCAAAGCACCAGCCGCAATGTTCGCCCCCGTGATGGTTTCCTTGGCGATTTGGCTCCCCGTAACGGAGCCGTTAGCCAGATTGAAGTTATCAAAGGCGTCCGGACCGAGATGCCGGCTTTCAATAGAGCCCTCCGCTATTTTCGAGCCGTTCAGAGAACCTGCCGCAATGTTTGAGCCGGTGATCGTTCCATGGGCAATTTTTGCTCCCGTAACCCCGTGATCCTGAATAAGCTCCGTTGTAATCGCACCGGCTTCAATATGCTTCGTGGTGATGCTGTGCGTCTGCAAATGATGGGGAAGCACGGCACCTTCTGCCAATTGTCTTGATTTGACGGACCCAGGCTGCAGCTGATCGACTCCCACACTATCCGGTTGCAAGTGGACATGGCCGACAGACTGATCCGCCAGATGGGCCATGTTGACGGAGTAAGGGGCGAGATGGTGACTTTGAATAGAGAATAATTCTATATGCTTGGATGCCACAGCCCCTTCACTGAGATGGTTTCCATGGATCGATTCTCCGGCAATATGCTCGGAAAGAACGGCACCGTTCTCGATGTGCGACGATTCAATGCTTTCGTTCTGGATATGCTTTGCGCTGATCGAGCCTGACGCAATATGCCGATCGGTTACAGCGATATCCTCAATATGCTGTGATTTGACCACTTCCAAACCAAGATGGTCCGAAAGGACGCTCGCTTCTTGCAGATGCACTGCCGAGATGGAGAGCGGTTTGATTTTTTCTCCGCTAACGGCGTTTGTTTTCAATACGGTCCCCGACACAGATGAAGGGGTAAGGTGGTCTTCCGTAATCGATTGCGATTCAAGCTTCGCTCCTGGAATGCTTCCGTCGGCAAACAGCATATCGGGCGATCGGCTCTCGTCAGCCAAATGGTTTAGCGTGATGGATTTCTTTTTCAAATGGTAGCCGTGGATTGCTTCCTGGGTGATATGTTTGCCCAAGATGGATTCCAGTCCAAGATGCACTCCCTCAACCGACTGCTGGGCAATTTTGTCTGAGGTAACGGCTCCATTCTGAATGGCTTCCTTGGCGACGGAATGGGTTGACAGGTGGGTGGAACGAATGGCTTGGGATGCTATTTTGTCACCAGTGATGCTGCCTTCGGCAAGTTTGGACGACGTAACGGAAAGATCCACCAGCTTGTCGGTCGACACGCTTTCCGGTGACAGTTTCAGGGACGTTACAGCATGGTCTGCCAGATGCCGAGGTGCAATAACCCCTTCGCCGATGGAAGATTCGATTACGCTGCCTTCGGCAATTTTGTCGCTCGTTACCGCTCCGCGTCCAAGCGCTTCTGTTCCTACGCTCTCGGTCTGTAAATGGCAGCTGGCAACCGAGCCGTTGGTCAAATGCGATGATTGGATCGCCCCGTCTTGTATGGCATGTGCTCCGACGCTGTCCGCAGCCAGATGCTGCTGCAGAATGGATTGGCTTGCGATATTGCTGGAAGTCACGCCACTCTGCCTAATGATGCTGCCGCCAACCGAGCCCAACGCCAGCTTGCTGCCCGTTACACTTTCGGGTGCAAGCTGTTCTTCCCCAACCGATTCTCGCTGAAGATGCTGTCTCGCGATGGAACGGTCCGCCATGTGCTGCTCTCCAATCGTTCTGGAATGGATTGCCGCACCGAGCACGCTTTCAGGAGCAAAGTGCTGTGGCAAGATGCTGCCGATTGCGATATGTTTTGCTTTCACTGCATCTTGAGAGAGATGCCGGGCTTGAACAGCCTCCGAAGCGATTTGGGATGATTCTACGGCCCCTTTAGCCAAATGACGGGTTTGTACAGCTTCATTGGCAATCTTACTCGGGAGAACACTCTGATCAGCAATTTTTGAGGCCGTAACAGCCTGCTCGACCAGTTTGGCTGTATGGACTGACTGATCGGCAAGTTTGGAGCTCGTTATACTGGAATCGCTCAAGTGCCGGGTGGACACGGCGCTGACGTCGATCTGTTCGGGACCGATGGAACCAGGCTGAATCTGATCAGGCCCTATGGCACCGTCTTCCAGATGGCGGGCGCCCAGCGATCCATTCTGAATATGGTCGGCGCCAATGCCTCTAACAGCAATTTGGTCGGGGCCGATGCTTCCCTTGGCAATATGCTCCGATGTCACGGCCCTGCTGACGATATGGTCGCTGTTAATGGATTTCTGCTGTATATGGGAGCCGTCTACGGCGCTATCCGCTATTTTGTTTCCGGTGATGGCGCCATCGCGGATTTTGGATGACGTGACGGCATTGTCGGCAAGCTTGGAAGTGTGAATCGCCTCATTGGATATATGCCGGGTTTCTACGGCGCTTGATGCGATTTTTTCTCCAATGACAGATTGGTCGTCCAGCAGCTCCGTCGATACGAGCAGCTGCTCGAGATGCCTTGCTGTAATAGCTCCGTCGGCTATTTTCTTCCCTTCAACGGCATGGTCCGCCAGCTTTTGGGTGGTTATGCTGCCATCCTTGATTTTGCTTGCGTTGACCGAGCCGTCCCTGAATTTGCGCGTCGATAAGATTCCATCCATGAGATGCTCGCCCGTGACCGACAATGGAGCAATTTTGCTTGAGGTCACGGCTTCGTCTGCAAGATGAAGGCTGGAAACGCTATAGTCTTGCAGCGCTTCGGGACCGACCGCTCCACGAGCAAGCTTGGAAGCCGTAACCGACTTGGAGGCGATCCGGTTCTCGGTTATGGCATATTCACCTATGTCCTCTGTAAATATAAATGCTCCCTTAATTTCTGGCATTTCCTTTTCAAGAATCAACTGCTCCGGCTCGATTTCCGTGTTCGGCAGAGGATCGGAAGATAGCGTCAAATCGTCAGAAGACAGTGTCACGGAATCTGCAGAAGACAGTGTCACGGAATCCGTAGAAGATAATGCTGTGGAGTCAGTTGCTGCCGCGGCGGAGTCGGAATTTACCGTCACGGCATCAGAAAATGCAGTAACCTCTGTTGATACGGAAATAGCTTCGTCTAATATTACGGGTTTGATGACTTCTTCTCTTTCTTGCTGCCTTAATTGGAAAATGCCGATGAGATCCTCTTCCGGATCCGCAAGGGGTAATGTTGAAAGAATGCGGGCTTCTTTATCTTGTTCTGTTTCTTTTTCTTTTTCTTTTTCAGGACTGCGTCCATTACCCCGCCCTAACAGGTCGAGTTCCCTGGTACTAGGGTCAACTCTGAAGGGTTGGTTAGAAGATGTTGACGAGTTTTTTTTCTTTTTCTTCAAAACTGCACGCTCCTTCCGAATACTGATCGTCTCCGGTATCATATGCAGCCGTTTAGGCGGCTGTCACTGGTCTTTTGGGATTCGAAGAATCGAAATGGCGGCGCATCCATGGAAAAAGGACCCGGCAAAGGCCGAGTCCTTCATTGTGCGCTTAATAGCGCTTATAAAATTTAACCCCTGGCGCCTTTACGGCTGCACAGTCGGTTCCGTATTTGAAGTTTCTTCAAGAATCTTTGCTTCTAAAACGACAAAAGCCCTGCCTCTCTTTCGTCCTTGCGGCTCCGATGACCGCTCCAGTGTGAATCAGAAAACCGTTCCATAAAACTCATACTTTTAGGGTCATAAAATAGGAATTTGCACTTCAACAGAGATGTAAATAACCATGTTTCGAGGAACTTACGGGGTTAAACTTCGTGTAACAATTAATTATTATAGCACAACTGCATGTAATAAGCAAAGATATTCAAACGAATATTAGAATGATATGCAAAAACGCTTGATTTTTTCCTGAAATCCTACGATATTCATATTAACAGTTTTTCTTGCAAATTCTGCTGCCGAGCTCTTAAACTTGTAGCATCATGTCGAATACGTTCGGATCGCATATGCCTTGCCGATGTTTATTATCCGTTTAATGAAAGTAGGCGTTCCATGCAACTGTATAAGTCTTTTCTTAAACAGCTAATCCGGAACTATATGATCGGGTCCATTGCAGCTGTGCTTGTTGTGGGTGGCGTATTAATGGTAACGACCCTCGAGATTCCCGCCCGGGAAGGCGTGCGTCTAATGCTCATATTGGCCATTTCGTTCATGGTAATGGTCGCATCGGAGCTGACGGTCTTTCTTCGCCATTTACGGCCGATTCACGCGGGATTTGATGAAGGCCATACGGATTTGGAAACGTTGGAAAAAGCGTATTTGAGCATTCACCGTATGCCGCGTTTGGCGGTATATCGCATATTCGGACCGCATCTGCTCGGTTTATCGCTTCCGGCCATTCTGCTTACCGTTTGGATGATGGAGCAGGGGAAGCTGAATTTCCCGCCGTTTTACATATGGCTGGCTTGCCTGGGGGCGGTCCTGCTGGCCAGCTGTCATGCCATGATCGAATTTTTCCTCACCATAGCCGCCATTCGCCCTTTGATCAAGGAAGTTCGGCGGCAGGCGCTGTTTCGTTATGGCGTGGATTTCTCTCTTGAGGGCCATGTGTTCATGGCGATTCGGACGAAATTTCTGCTGAGTACGATGCTGATCGGCACCTTTCCGCTATTTCTGTTCAGTTTGGCCGTGCAGATCCGGTTGGAGGGGCTTAGTCAGATTGTAGCCCAGCAGTATTGGGGCTGGGCCGGATTTATATTGCTGCTTGGGGTCGGATTTGCTTATATCGGCGCCTGGCTCTTGACCCAGGATTTGCAGCGTCCCATCCGTCAGCTGTACCGGGCGATGAATGAGATCAAGGAGGGCCGTCTGATTCAGACCTCCAATCTCTACTCCGATGAATTTTCCAATTTGATCGCGGGTTTTAATATGATGGTCCGCGGGCTGCAGGTGCGCGAGGAACGGAATCGCAAGCTGCTGGACAGTTATTTTGCCGCTTTGGCGGCGGCGCTGGATGCCAGAGATCCTTACACGGCCGGCCATTCGCTTCGGGTAGCGGAATATTCGGTGTTGATCGGCCGTCTGGCCGGACTAAGCGAAGAGCAGGTTGATCTTTTGCATAAGACGGCATTGCTGCATGATATCGGCAAGATCGGGGTCAGGGACAACATTTTGCTGAAGGAAGGGAAACTGACGGCAGAGGAGTTCGATCAGGTAAAGGCTCATCCGGCGCAAGGGGAGAACATTCTGCTGCAAATCGAGCCTGCCGATGCGATGGCTCCTTACCTGGAGGGGGTGCGCTCCCACCATGAGCGCTATGACGGAGGCGGGTACCCTGACGGGCTGAAGGGAAAGGAAATTCCGCTGTTCGGCAGGATTATTGCGGTGGCCGATGCCTATGATGCCATGACGTCGGATCGGCCGTACCGCAGCGGCATGAAATCCGCGGATGCGTTAAGCATATTGGAAGCTGGTAGGGGAACCCAGTGGGATCCCGATTATGCGGGCATGTTCGTGAAATACATGAAAGCGGAGAAGAAGGTCATTACGATCCGTTAGCGGGGGACCGGCCAAGGAACGCAGCTGCACGGATTCTTTGATGAGCAAGTAAGAGGCCGTACCTGTGCAGGTATACGGCCTCTTTTTTGCGGGTATGTCGTCTACATGCTGCCAAATGCTGCAGTCCAGCACGTTTATCATGCTGATTCCTTGCAGGAGCCGACAGGAAAAAACAAGGATATCAGATCATCTGGTGAGCCGTATCGATTTCCGTACCTTCTTCATGCTGCTGCATGCTTCCCCTTGCGATGCATCCAGCCTGCCAGCCATGTGCTGATTTCATATAGACCGATGAGCGGGACGGCAACCATTAGGTGCGATACGAGGTCAGGCGGCGAGATCAGCGCCGCAACGATAACCAAAACGACGTAGGCGTAGCGCCTCATGGTATGCAGGATAGCCGGGCTTAATATTCCTATTCGCGTCAGAAACAGGACGATGACAGGCAGCTCGAAGGCAAGAGACAGCGGGATGATGATATTGAACATGAAACCGAAGTACTGGGCGACGCCGTACGTCTCGACGAGGTCCATCTGATTGTTGATTCCCGTCGTAAAAGCGAGGCTCATCGGAAAAACGACAAAGTACGCAAACGCGACCCCTATGAGAAAACATAACGCAGAGAAGGGGATAAACCGAAGGGCCGCTTTCTGCTCGCGGCCGTTCAGTCCCTGATTGACAAACAGCCAGATTTGATGCAGGGCGAACGGCAGGGTAGGAAGCAGAGACAATACGATGCTGATGCTCATATAGATGCGGAGACCGTCCCAGGGCGAGAATACGTTCCAGGTTACCTGAAAGGCGGGCGAATGGTGCTTTAACATGGATAACACATGGGGTGCGGCGAACAGGCCAGCCGCCATGCTTAGGAGAAAGACGGCGGCTACCAGAAGGATTCGCTTTCTAAGTTCGGCGATGTGCTCGAGCAGCGTCATGGTATTCTTGAACTCCATAGACTTCGTCACTCCTTTGGTCATCATCGGAAGATCGGCGTGCAGCGCTGTTTTTTCGATTTGTTCAATTCCTTCAGTTCAAACGTATTAAATCCCTCCTGCATTTTTTGATGGATTTCTTGAATGCTCTTCACATCCTCAAAAGAATATCTGCGGTTTCCTCCCTTCGTACGCTCCGGAAATATGAGCTTGCGTTCCTCGTAATACCGGATTTGCCTTTCGGTCAATCCGGTCAGTTCGCAAACAACCCCAATACTCATCACCTTACTCTCCATGCTCTTTACCTCCTATGTAAGTATTGTTAACCCTGAGCTTTGTTAATGGCTTGGGATTAAAACCAAAGAAGATAAAACGATAATAATTTGGGTGAATCCATTCCTTTTTGGAAGGATTTATGACATGATTTTATGAAAAAGAAAGTGAAAAAGCAATCGTTTTTCAAAAAATAAAAAACTATGTGAGGAATTCTAACAATATTTAAGTCAAACTTTGTTTTCTCTGCTAAGATCGGCTCATGAATCCAATCCAATCCCAAACTAGCGAAGGAGTGAACGAGGGTGGCTACAAAAGAACAACCAAAAGAGATGACCCGGAGACAATTTCTGACGACCGTTGGCAAGGTGGGCGGATCTGTCGCCGTCTTCAGCTTGATGGGTACGATGGGGCTCCTTACGCCGGAAACGTTGAAAGCTGCGGAATATACTCCACCCGGAAAGAATGACCTGCATCTCAGCGGCCGTGGCGGCAAGAAGATCGTTATTCTCGGCGCAGGGATCGCGGGCCTGACGGCAGCGTATGAGCTTGGTCTGGCAGGTTACGACTGCACGATATTGGAGGCAAAGAGCTTTGCCGGCGGGCGTAACTGGACGATCCGCAAAGGAACCTCCGTGTCGGAGATCGGATCCGGCCGTCAGACTTCCCGTTTTGATAACGGACTGTATTTCAATGCAGGCCCGATGCGGATTCCGCAGTTTCACGTCACGCTGGATTATTGCAAGAAGTTTGGCGTAGCCATCGAGCCCTTCAACAACGTGAACGAGAGCGGTTATTACTATAACGAGAATGTGGGGGCTTTGTCCGGACAGCGCGTCCCCAAGCGTGCAGCCAAAGCCGACGTACGCGGTTACGTGGCCGAGATGCTGGCCAAAGCCGTGAATCAAAATGCGCTGGATCTGCCGCTGACGGCGGAAGAGAAGCTGAAGCTGGTGGATTATCTGAAGGCCGAAGGCGATCTGAACCCGGACCTGTTCTACAAGGGATCGGAACGCGGCGGATATAAGGATGAACCGGGAAGCCGCCTGGATGCCGGCGTGCTCCGCGATCCGTTCGATTTGAAGGCCATTATCAATTCCGGCTTCGGCAAATATTTCAGCAACGAATACGGTTACGACCAGCAGATGATGATGTTTCACCCCGTAGGCGGCATGGACGCCATCGTCAAGGCATTCGAGAAACGGGTAGGCAGCCGGATCAAGTACCAAGCCGAGGTGAAGGAAATTCGCCAGTCCTCCTCCGGCGTGCGGATTGTGTATGCGGACGGCCTTTCCGGCAGAGAACAGGAAGTCCGCGGCGATTACTGCATCTGCACCATACCGCTGACGGTATTGAAGAAGATCCCGGCCGACTTCTCGCCGGAGATGTCCAAAGCCATCGGCAGCGTAGGCTACGCTTCCGCAGGTAAAATCGGTTTGCAGTTCAAGCGCCGTTTCTGGGAAGAAGACGAGTATCTGTACGGCGGCAGCAGCTTGACGAATATGGACATTACGCAAATCTACTATCCGCCGACAGACTATTTCGGGAAGAAGGGGATCCTGCTCGGTTATTATGCGTACGGGGGGATCGCCGATAAACTCGGCGGCATGTCGTATGCCGAGCGCGAGAAACTGGCATTGACGCAGGGGGCCAAGATCCATCCGCAGTATCCGAAGGAGTTCGAGGCCTCCTTCTCGATCGACTGGAAGAAGACCCAATACCAGGAAGGTGGCTGGGTATCCTATTCCGCCAATGATAGGAAAACCTACTACCCGACCCTCTGCAAGCCGGATAACCGCATTTACCTGGCAGGGGAGCATATCAGCTACATTACGGCCTGGCAGGCAGGCGCCATCGAGTCCGCCCGCGAGGTCGTAACCGATATCCATCAACGCGTCATGAAATCATAATGGAGAAGGGAGTCCATAACCCATGAAAAATAAACTGAAGACGTTCCTGGCACTCGCCATGCTGTTCAGTGCCGTAAGCGTAACCGCATATGCCGACGGTGCTTCTGCCCATAAGAAGCCGGCCAAAGCTTTGCCGGCCCCCCAATTTTACGGCAGTCCTACATCCTCGATCTCCAGCGGGGTAGTCGTGCCGGAGGGTTCCTCTTATCTCTATACGAGCGGGACGGTTCCGCCATTGTTGAACAAAGACGGCAAAACGGTTTATGAACGCTATGGCGATACGAAAACCCAGGGGATCGGCATCCTGAAGGAAATCGAGAAGCAGCTGAAGGAGCAGGGATTGACGATGAAGGATGTCGTCTATTTGAGAGTGTACTTGACCCCGGATGCAGCGAAGAACGGGACCTTTGATTATACCGGCTGGTTTGACGCATACGCCCAATTCTTTAATACGAAGGAGAATCCGGTTAAGCCTGCGCGTTCCACCGTGGGGGTAGCCGGTCTTGTGAATGCCGATTGGTTGATTGAGATTGAGGCCGTAGCCGTATACCCGAATAAGGATAAGAAAAAGTAAGTTGTCCTCGTTTCGCGAAGCGGCGGATCGAATAGCGGCTGGCTTTCAACATGAACCGTTACCATCACATATTAAAGGAGTTGGGTTCTATGTTCCAAAATGTCGGTTTCGTCGGATTGATGATGATCTTGATAGTCGTGCTCATTCTGTTCGGCCCTTCCAAGCTGCCCGAGCTCGGCCGGGCGGTGGGCCGCACATTGTCCGAATTCAAAGCCTCCGCCAGAGAGCTGGTTGGCGAGGATAAAGAGGAGGAGAAGGATAAGGAGAGGGAAAGGGAGGGAGCCGTCATCAAACTGAAAGGCTGATAGGGAAGTTTAATTTCTGCCTTATGCTATGAAAATGGATATCTCTGTACAATCCAAGCTGCTGCCACGGATGGTTGAAGTCCACGGCGGCAGCTTTTTGCATGCGGCACTTTGAGGTATGGTTCGAGAGCGGAAACTCCCCGTTGTCATCGTTTGCCAGGATTCAGAGAAACTCCTGACGGGTATACACAAGTACAGGCAATGATACAATTCATCATCCATTACGCTAAGAGGAGCTGATATTTATGGATAGCAACGTATTTAAAGGGAAATGGAAGCAGATGAAGGGTGAAGCGAAGAAGCAATGGGGCAAATTGACGGATGACGATCTTGATGTGATCGACGGCGAGAAAGATAAATTGGTTGGCAAGCTGCAGGAACGCTACGGGCATACGAAGGACGCGGCGGAGCGCGAATATACGGATTGGAGTGCAAGATACCGCGACTAGTCCACAAGACGATAAGGGAGGCAGTACGAATCATGTTGGAATCCCGTGTTGTGACCGGCAAGGTGATCGATATTCGTGACGGCAAGGTGTTTACCTTACACGGAGACATGGTCAGCACCTATCATTTGGGATACTATGAGATGACGAACGAGGAGATTCTCCCTGTCACGGACAGTCAGCAGGCGGCAGCGCCCGCCGCGGGCTTCATGGCGGAAGAATCTTCCGAGTCCTCCGGCTGGCTCGGCAGGGAATGGAAACCGCTGGCCAGTTTCATAACCGCATGGAGAAAGAGTGCAAATCGAGCCTGATTTGCGCTCTTTTTTTGACTTTTTAAGCCTGTCTGTCCAGGTAATATGCAATGAGAAATTCATGTGAGTTTTATATTTCAAAAGTCATATTGACTTGGGTCCGATGCGGTGTAGAATGAGGTCAAAAGGAAGTTTGATCAGCCCATTTGAAGACATCGAAGGAGTGTATCAACATCAAGGCTGTCCAGGTTATTCACAAGCCGCGCAAACAGGTTTCGCATCAACGCAAACATTTGATGACGGCCACATGGGAAGGGGTTCCGGCGATCATTTTGCAGACGCTGCTGGGCGGCCCCTTTTTGACAGGGTACTTATTGTACTTAGGCGCGGAATCCAGTGAGGTTGGTTTTGTTCTGGCCGTCACCACGCTGTTCAACGTGCTTCAGATTCTGGTTGCGTACCTGATCCAGCGCTTGCAGTACCGCAAGAAAGCAATGATTGTGTTTACCTTTATGCACCGCATGTTGTGGGGGGCTACGGGCCTGATCCCGTTTATTTTTCCGGAACGATGGTGGGTTCCGGTGTTTATGATCCTTTATATGGGCGCCTTTATTGCCAATACCGTATCCGGCATGCTGTGGACCTCGCTGATTAGCGACATGGTGCCGGCCAAAGTGCGGGGACGTTATTTCGGCATACGCAATACCATCCTGAATGCGCTCGGAGCCCTGACCCTGTTTGTTGGCGGGATCATCCTGGACCGTTATCCCGGCGGCGGGGGCTTCCTGATTCTGTTTATGATTTCTTGGATTGCCATCGCTGCGAACTTATCCATGTTCTTCTTGTATCCTGATCCTCCCTTCGAGCATTCGAGCGAGCGTCAGTTTAGGGCGATGATCCGCAAGCCGCTGTCGGATACCACGTTTATCAAATCTACGCTGTTTCTGGCTGGTTGGCTCTTTCTGCAGACGTTGATTGTTCCGCTCTACTCGTACGCCATGCTGGACGTTCTGCATATTTCGTATTCGATCGTATCCATCATGACCGTTGCGCAGACCGTAATCATGATGATCGGTTTCTACGTATGGGGAAATTTGAATGCGCGTTTCAGCAACAGAACCTTGCTCTATTGGACATTGCCGCTGATTGCGGGGTCGTGCTTGACATGGGGCTTGCTGTCCGTCCTGCCCGTAATTCCGGTGCTGCTGTTATCGCATATGCTGCTTGGTGCCGGCGTAGGCGGCTTTAACCAGCTTGCCTTTAACTTCATGATCGGAGATACGCCGAAAAGCGAACGGCCGATGTTCATTGCCGTATACTCCTCCATCACGGGGTTTGCCTCTTTTCTCGGTCCCATGCTGGGCGGTCTCATATTCAAAGGGATTGCACATGCGCCCGACTGGGTATCCCGATATGGTTTTCAAACCGCGGTGGGCGTGTTGATGGTACTGATTGCTTTGACGGTGGGGCGGAGAGTGCTTCGTTCCGCTTAGAAGAACGGCAGGCAGCCGATGTCTTTCATGTCATGGATATTTCATATGATGAACGAAAAGGAGGGGTTTCGTTGGGAAAGGTTGCACTCGTAGTCGGGGCCACGGGGCTTGTGGGGCGTTCGGTAACCGACGAGCTGCTGGGCCGCGGGGAGCTTGATGAGGTGCGCGTGCTGGTGCGAAGACTCCCGGAGGTCACGCATCCCAAGCTGCTGCCCATCCTGGTGGAGTGGGACCAGCTGGAACGATACGGCGACGCTTTTTCCGGCGTCCATAGCGTGTATTGCTGTCTGGGGACCACAATCAGGAAAGCGGGGTCCCAGCAGCAGTTCCGTAAAGTGGATGTGGACTATGTCATCAAGACGGCAGAGCTGGCCAAGCAGAACGGAGTGAGACAATTTATGGCGGTCAGCTCCGTAGGCGCCAATCCGAAGGTTCGTAATTTCTATCTTCGCACCAAGGGAGAGGTTGAAGAACGGTTGGCCGGAATCGGTTTCCGGGGGCTGCATCTGTTCAGACCGTCGTTATTGCTGGGGGAGAGGCCCGAACGGCGGTTTGGGGAGCGGGCGGCTTCGCTTCTGATGACTTCCCTCGACTTTGCATTCAGGGGTCCGAAGCTTGCCCCATACCGGGCCATTCCGGCGCAGAAGGTCGCCAGGTCCATGGTGAACATCGGTCTAACGGATATGAAAGGCCATCATGTATACACCAATGAAGTGATGCATGTTCTAGGCGAGGCCGCTGATTAAATTTGCCAGAGAACCCGCGGCGGATTACAATGTACACATATAGGAATACATAGAAAGGGTGATATATCATGAGTAAACATATCATATCGACCGACAAAGCCCCGGGAGCCATCGGACCATACAGCCAAGCTGTAGAAATCAACGGATTCGTATATACTTCAGGCCAGCTGGGATTGAATCCTGAAACAGGAGAATTCGGTGAAGGGGTCCAGGAACAAGCGAAGCTTTCGCTTAGCAATGTCAAGGCAATCCTTGAAGCTGCCGGGACAAGCCTGGATCAAGTGGTTAAAACCACGGTATTCCTGAAGGATATGAACGATTTCGCGGCGGTGAACGAAGTGTACGGCAGTTTCTTCTCCGAGCCGTATCCTGCGCGCAGTGCCGTGGAGGTTGCTCGTCTGCCGAAGGACGGATTGGTAGAGATCGAGGTTATAGCCGTTAAGAATTAAACGATATGAACGTACAAGGAGCTTTGCCTGCGTCGGCAAAGCTCCTTTTGCTTGTTCCAAATCCTTTCGATGAAAATTCTGAAGAACGAGCCGATGAATCCGGGCTTTAATACCGGGATCGTCTCCGATTGCGCGTGAAGAAGAGCCATATGGCAAATACAAACAAGATAATCGAGAGCACGAAGGCGGTCATTAAAATACTGTCGGTCTCCCGATGCTCGGCGGCGATGGCGATGTAAGCCCAGGTGAAGACCAGCGGTACGATGCCGTCCCGGTATCGCAGTCCGATCAGGATGGCGAGTAAAGCGCCTACGCAGAGCAGGGCGATACCCAAAGCGGATTCGCGCAGCCCGAAGAGGCTCCAGCCATTCTTTTGGAACACGATCCCGACATTGACGATAAAGGCAGGGCACACCCAGCCGATATATAGGCTGAACGGCAGCTTCAGGCAGAATCTCTCGCCGGGCGTCGGATAGTCTATCGCATGCGTGCGCACATATAGAACCCATAGGGTCAGCAGCAGCAATAACATCACAACGACAGACCATTCAATATACAAATAGTGCCATAGTACAAGCCAGGCCATATTGAATACGCAGCTGAGAATAAACCATGGACCGATGGATTTGACGGAATCCCGGTTTCCGGAGTCGCGGCGCAGCTGGTAGATGACAAAAAAGAGCAGCAGCACATAGATGACGGACCATATGGAAAAGGCATACCCTGCGGGAGTGATCGCCGTATAATACATATCCGATATCTCCCCGGTCGTTCTGCCGCCCAGCGGCAGCATGCCCGATAACACGTTCACGGTGATAACCCCGAGGAAAAACAGCAGGTTCCACCAGCGGTACGGGTTCGTGCGGTACATACAATCTCCTCCTGATATCAGTCTGGACTATATAGAATATACCCAAAAGAATGGATAACGAGCCAGCAGCCAAAAGAAAGGGGGTTATCGTTTCCTTAATTCATATGCTTCTTGCGATATTCGTTCGGCGTGAAACCCTCCATCTTCTTGAACACTTTGCTAAAATATTTCTCGTCCTGGTAACCGACCATCTCCGCGATCTGGGCAATCCGAATTTGGGGATTGAGCAGCAGCGTTTTGGCTTTCTCGATTCGAATCCGACCGAGGAAATCCGATAACGTCACGCCGAATTCCTGCTTGAATTTACGGGAGATGTACTCCCTGCTAAGAAAAAACTTGCCTGCGATCTGCTGCAGCGAAATCTCATCATGATAGTGCTGCTCCAAATATTGGGCTATGTCATGAATGATGTGACTGTCCTTCGAATGGATCTGGGTAAGGACCCGGGATGCCGCGTAAAGCCTTCCGCTGATCTGTTCGCGCCAGCGGTCCCAGCAAATCATGCCATCCTCGCTGTAAGGGAGCGCGGAGGGAAGGTCCTGCGAAATTTCAGCGTCCTCGACGGGCTCCTGCGTGCTTTTCACTTCATTTTCCGTCCAGTGATACTGGATCCAGTCCCATTCCGAATTCCACCTCATCAGATGCTCGGGAGAAACAAGATCCCTCTCGCGAACCTCTTGCAGCCACTCTGCCGTGGCCGCCTCGATGCGCTCCTTGCTCCCGCTGAGCGCGGCCAGCTTGAATTCCTCCTCGTAGGAGGAGAGCCGCAGGGTACGGGAGCCCTCGCTTTCGACGGCGCGCTCACGATGGATGTGGGACTTGCCAGTCAGTAAATTGCGGCTGCACAGGGCTTGGACTGCAGTCGAATAAGCCTTGGGCAGATCTTGGGGAAAAGCGCCTGCTTCGGCGGCGCCGAAATGGCTCCGCCTGCGAAGGGTGGAGAAGAACCCGTCATTGATTCGATCCAGCAGGTCGTTAAAGGGAAGACGTGGATTCCAACAGAGCAGGATGATTTCTCCGGGCTTGTCGATATGCCGGAAGGCTACTCCGCGATCCTTCAACAGCTCATTGCAAATGTTGATGAGGGTGAAGGACAGCAGATGCCGCCTATTGCGGAATTTGGACAGCAAAGCTTCGTCAAATTGATCGTCGCGGAGCACGGCAACGTTGCAAGCCATGCCGGTTTCGGGCAGCGTCATCCGGTTCCGCAATTGAGAGACGACGCTTTCCCGGCTGCCGTAACCGTTCACAAGATCCGAGAGCAGGCGGTCCATATAGAATGGGGTCATCTGATTCATTTCAATAGTCTGATTGGTCATATGCCGCCGTTTCTCTTCCTCAAGCCGCCAGGTTTCAACCGCTTTGGCCAGCGCCTCGTTCAAGCTGTCCGGATCCACGGGCTTGAGAATATAATCGATGCCTCCCGAACGGATGGTATGGCGCACATATTCAAAATCATCGTATCCGCTGATGACAAGCACTTTAATATCCGGTTTCGTGGCATGCAGCCAGGTCAGCAGCTCAAGTCCGTTTTTGCGGGGCATCCGCATGTCGGTCAGGACAATCTGCGGTTTCTTCTCCTCGATTAGCCTTACCGCTTCCTCGCCGTCGGCGGCCTGGTCGATCTCCGTTATGCCATGCCGTTCCCAGTCTGCCAGAAGCCCTATAGCTTCCCGAACGTGCTGTTCGTCATCTACGATCAATACTCTCATTCTAGTGTTCACTCTCCCGTGGTTTGATATCGAGCGTAACCTTGACGCCGTGGGGCTCTGCATTCTCTATGGTTAATTCAGCATGATTGTTGGAGTACAGGTTCAACCGCATGTATACGTTCAACAGCCCGATAGAATCTTCGCCGGCATCGTTTCGGTCAGGGTGATGAAAGGCCGTCTCAAGTTTGCCGCGGATCGAGGCGAGCTCCGCCTCCTCGATGGAAGCCCCGTTATTCTCAATGACAACGATCAAGCGGCCATCCTCCGCGATGCGGGTGGAGATGGAGATGCGGCCGACGCCGGCGTGCGTGTTCATGCCATGCTTGAAATAATTCTCAACGATCGGCTGCAGGATCATCTTCGGAACCGGGGTCGTGAGGCTTTCCGGATCCACATCCCAGATGATTTCCAGCTGATCGCGGAACCGCTGTTTCTGCAGCTCAAGGTACAGCCGCACATGGTTGATCTCATCCTGAAGCGTCACTTTGCCCTCGCTGTTGCGCATATTGTAGCGCATCATATTCGCCAGCGAAGAGAGCAGGGAATAGATCCTCGGCACGTTGTGCTGCAGGGCCAAGGTGCCGATGGACTGGAGCGTATTGTATAGAAAATGCGGATCGATCTGGGCCTGTAGCGCCTTCAGCTGGTTGGTTTTATTGGTGATTTCCAGCCGGTACTCGCGCAGGATCAGGTTGTTGATGGTATCCATCATCGTTCGGAAGCGTCGGGACAGAATTCCGATCTCATCCGGGCTTGTCACGTCAATATTCACGTCGAGCCGCCCGGTTTTCACCTGATTCATATAGGTTGTGAGCTGTTTAATGGGTTTTGTGATTCGAATCGATATCCATAATGTGCCGAATATAACAATGAATAGCGCTAAAATCGCAATAATCGCGTTAATGCTCGTTAATTCCGTCGAATGTTTGTACAGCGTTTGGTGCGGAATTTGCTTGACGAGCGTCCAGGGTGCGTAAGGCAAATCGAGCTTCTCATAGACAATCATCGCATCCTCGCCGTCATAATATCCTCTTTCCGCTTGAGCGATGACGTCCATAAGCTCAGGATCGTCCAGTGCTTGACCTCTCTGCTGCGGATCCGGACCGTATATGATGCTGCCGCTGCTATCAATCAAGTATAGCGCCTCTTCCCCTTTAGCATACAACTGATCGCATATGGCCAAGATACTGTCGAGTTTCACGTCAATGGCCATGAGGGCATATTGGTCCGGCGCAGGCACGTTGGTGATGGATCGGTAGAAAGTGATCACCTCAAAATCCAGGATGTCCGCGGGCCGCGGAGGGAACCCGTAACTATGCACCTGATGGACGGGCTCGATGGCTGTATTGCCTTCGCCGAACTCTTCTATTTTGCGGTACGGAGCCTGCCGGAATTCCCTTCTTGGCAGATTGCTGGATATCTGGGTGGATTGTCCCGTCAATTGATTGTGCAGATAAATCTGATGAACGTCCTGCGTGCCCGTTTGGATGGCCTGCAAGGTTGCATACAGCTCGGCTACGACCCGGTGGTTATCGGGATCCAGGGCAAGGTTGCGCAAAAAATGGGGATCCGAATAAACGGACAGCGACGCGCGGTCGATGCCGCGCAGATAGTTCATCAGATTGGTCGCTCCTTGATAGATCAGCCGCACATTTTCGTTCACCGTCTGCTCCTTCACGGACTCCCGCGTATGCGTAAACGTGATGATTAACGAGAGCAGGAGCGGGATGGTTGTGACGGCGAGCATGAACGTGATCAGCCGGGTCTGGATGCTGCGATATTTCATGAAGGATCACCTCGGAATTATCGAATGGGCATAAGCGCGCATGGTCAATATTTTACACCTAACGGTTCATGATTCTCCGTGTTTATTGTTTACAGGTTACCGCATAATAGCTGTACATCATACAACAACTTAACGAAAAGGGGAGATCAAGGGATGAATCGAAAAAAATCTTCGGCGCTGCTGCAGCAGTTTCTTTTCGTGGGGCCCTCCACCATATTTTTCATCCTCATCATGATCATTCCGTTCCTCCTGGGTCTTTATTATTCCTTCACGAACTGGAATGGCGTGTCAAGCAAAATCGATTTTGTCGGCTTTGATAATTTTGTTACCATCTTTACCAACGATGATAAATTCCGGGATGCTTTCTGGTTTACGACCCGGTTTACGGTGCTTGGCGTCATCCTTACGAATCTTCTAGGATTTATTCTGGCGTACTTTCTGACGAAGCCTTTGAAGACACGAAACGTGCTGCGGACGATCTTCTTCATGCCAAACGTCATCGGCGGCCTGCTGCTCGGTTTCATCTGGCAGTTTATCTTTGTCAAAGGGTTTGCGGCGATCGGCAATGCCACGAACCTCGGATTCTTTAACCTGCCTTGGCTCGGCACAAAGGGAACTGCCTTTTGGGCAATTGTAATCGTTTTCGTATGGCAGACGGCGGGGTACCTGATGGTCATCTATATCTCCTCGCTTAACAATGTGCCAAAGGATATTCTGGAGGCTGCCGAAATTGACGGGGCGAGCAGAGGACAGGTACTGCGGTCCATTATCATCCCGCTTGTGATGCCGGCGGTTACGGTTTGTTTGTTCCTGGCGATCTCCTGGTCATTCAAAATGTTCGACCTGAACCTATCCCTGACCAAAGGCGGTCCGTTCGGCTCGACCGAGTCGGTGGCCATGAATATTTACAACGAGGCCTATACGAATAACCGTCTCGGACTCGGAACGGCGAAGGCGGTCATATTCTTCATCGTGGTTGCCATCATAACAAGCCTGCAAGTCCGATTCACGAAGAGCAAGGAGGTTGAAGCCTAATGGAGACCACAAGAAAATACCGGCTGAACACCATGGCCACCGAGATCATCATGGTCATCGTGGCATTGCTCTTCCTAGTCCCGTTCTACTTCCTGTTCGTGAACTCCGTCAAAACCTTCGGCGAGCTGTTAACCGATTCGGCGGGGCTTCCGACCACGTTCGAATGGAGCAACTATTCACGGGCGTGGGACATCACGAACTTCCCGCAGGCGTTCTGGAATTCGCTGGTCGTTACGGTGGCGAGCAACCTGCTGCTGGCGATGTTAAGCGCCATGACCGCTTACCAGATGGTTCGCCGCAACACGCGTTTTAACCAGATCATGTTTGCGCTGTTTGTGGCGGCGATGGTCATTCCGTTCCAATCGATCATGATTCCGCTCGTGAAAGTGACGGCAACGCTCGGCATTAACAACAGCTTGTACGGACTGATTATCTGTTACCTGGGCTTCGGGGTTCCGCTGAGCGTATTCCTGTTCCATGGCTTCGTGAAATCGATCCCGATGGAGATCGAGGAAGCCGCGACCGTGGATGGCTCCAGCGGGTACGGCGTATTCTTCCGGGTGGTTTTCCCGCTGATGAAGCCGATGTTCGTGACGGTGATCATCCTGAACACCTTGTGGATATGGAATGACTACCTGCTGCCATCCCTGATTCTGCAGTCTGCCGAGCTTCGGACGATTCCAATTGCTACTTTTGCCTTTTTTGGGCAGTATACCAAGCAGTGGGATTTGGCCCTCCCGGCGCTGGTGCTGGGGATCATGCCGGTCATTCTGTTCTTCCTGGCCATGCAGAAGTACATCATTGAGGGAATTACGCAAGGAGCGGTGAAGGGATAACCGCCAAACGGTCAATTCCTTCCCCCTCAAAGATCAATATAATACCTGATTTAACGAAAATAGGTTGATTATACTGAAAAAGTAAACGCTATCAACGAATGCTGGACACGATGTTATAGAAAAAAAGGGAGGTTTTACAATGAAGAAATACGGTAAGCTGCTCCTGGTCATGGTTTTGGCTTTCTCCACGCTGCTTGCAGCCTGCGGCGGCAACAATGAGGACGGCCAAGGTGCTGAAGGCGGTGCCGAGGGCGGAACGAAAACGATTAAGATTTTTCAATTTAAAGTCGAAATCGCCGAGGCTTTGAACAAACTGAAGGCCGAGTACGAAAAAGAGCATCCCGGCATCAAGCTGGATATTCAAACGGTTGGCGGCGGCTCCGATTACGGTGCGGCGCTGAAGGCGAAATTCGCTTCCGGCGATGAGCCCGACATTTTCAACGTCGGCGGATACCGCGATCTGGAGACATGGTTTGAGAATGTCGAGGATCTCTCGGACCAGCCATGGGTGAAGGACGTTGTTGACGTTGCCAAAGTACCGATGACAAAAGACGGTAAACTGTACGGACAACCGATGACCATCGAAGGTTACGGATTCATTTATAACAAAGACTTGTTTGAGCAAGCGGGAATCACCGAACTCCCTAAGACGCTCACGGAGCTTGAGGAAGCTGCCAAAAAGCTGCAAGCGGCTGGGATTACGCCATTCGTGAACGGATACCAGGAAACCTGGATTTTGGCCAACCACTTGCTGAACATTCCGTTCGCCCATCAGGAAGATCCCGATGCATTCGTCAAAGGAATGAATGAAGGCACGGAGAAGCTGGTTGGCAACGCGAAGTTCGATGAATGGATGAGACTGTTCGACCTCACCGTCCAATACGGCCAGAAGAACCCGCTGACGACGGATTACAACACGGAAATCACGACCTTTGCCAGCGGTGAAGCGGCCATGACCCAGAACGGGAATTGGACGCAGGTGCAGATCGACGGGATCAACCCGGACCTGAACATCGGCCTTCTGCCGATGCCGATCAATGACAACGCCGAAGAGAACGACAAGCTTCCGGTCGGCGTGCCGAACAACTGGGTCGTGAACAACAAATCGAAGGTGAAGGACGAAGCCAAGGAATTCCTGAACTGGCTCGTCACTTCCGAGACCGGTAAACGCTACATTACGGAAGAGTTCAAATTCATCCCGGCACTGACCAGCATCGAGGCGAACAGCGAGACGCTTGGCGATCTGGGGAACGATGTCATGAAGTACAGCCAAGAGAACAAAGCGCTCAGCTGGGAATTCAACAAATTCCCGGACGGCGGCATGAATGAATTCGGCAGCCAGATGCAGGGTTATGTGGCTGGCAACGTGGACAAAACCCAATTGTTCGAAGGCATTCAGAAATCATGGGACAGCTTAAAGGCGAAGTAATCGCGAGGTCGGCACGAGTGCCATCCGAATGATTATGGACGTCAAAAAAGACGGTGCAGGACGAACCTGCACCGTCTTTTTGTTGTGGAGGCTAATAATTATTGCGAATCAGCAGGTAAATAATAAGACCTACCACAGGGAAGAACAATAAACCCAGCACAACAAGAATCGCGAACTCGGGACTGCGCCCTTTCCGCCGGGCATCGTTATAACCCCATACGCAGACGGCAATGTGAAGAAGAAAGAAGAACAATCCCAGCAATAAAGCCGCAATCCCGAAAATACCAAAGCCTATAAAACTCATAAATGCAAGACCTCCCGAACTCTTAATGTATGATCTACATACGCCGGATCAGCGGAAGGGTCGCATAAAAAATGCACGCTTCGAAAATTTGGGCGGCAAGAATCAACGGGAGACTGCATAAGAACAAGGATTTTTCATTACTCTATATAATAGAAGAATTCGCTATGCAATACATAGATCATAACGAAATAGTAAATACATGGTATGATAAAGGTTGACGTTATTTTGGCGATGGCCATAATCCGTATCGTTTTGAAATTAGGTTGCTATCGTATAAGATAGTAATAATATCTATAAAGCAGGAAAAGACGGGAGACAACGATGAATCAACCGCTCTATGGCGTATGGTTAGGTGACGTATTCTTTTGTTTTTCCGGTGAGGTTTCGGAGCCCCGAGTGGATGCATGGAGCAGAGTGGTCCGAACCTTTCGCAAACCGGATGGAACCCGTCCCTTCGCTAACGCTTCCCTCCGGCTTGCCGAGCTCAGATATCCGGCCAAAGTCCTCGGATCGAAAAGCGCGCGGCGTCCGGAACGGAAGACGCTTGGCGGACGGACGATGGAAGGGCTTGCGCTGACACCGGGAGACGCATTCTCCATGCTGGTTTCGCTGGATCCCGAGCATACCCAAGCTCAGGGTTTGGCCGTCGGCGAAGAAATGGAATATTGGGTGCAAGCGAGCAGATTCGCATTGGAGCTGTTATTGCAGGGGAGGTTTGCACCAGGGACGGCGGAGGTGCCTTCCGCCGGAAGGCGCAAAACGTCGATGCACACGATAAAAGCGGTATGGAAACCGCAGCTGAATACCGAGGATACGGCCCGTTTTCTGCAGCTGGCGGCGAATATTCCTCCTATTGCCATCGGGACGCCTGCAGCGCTTGCCGGAACCGATCCTTCCACGCGGGAGGAAGCGGGGGCGATCGTGCTGTATTCTTTCCTGTGCGGCGTGATCGACAGTCAAGCCAGGGCTGCCGTTCGCGAATCGGAGGACAAGCTGAGGGCCTATCTGGCGAACTACCGGAGGGGACAATCCCCGCTTACCGAGCTGTGGTGGAACAGTCTGTTGACGGTCAGTCGGGATATTCCCATTCAAGGAACGGCGGAGGAAGTGGGCGAGCTGGAGGAAGCCGTAGAACGGGTCGGGGGGACCGTGTTCCCTTACGCCGGCGGGGAGGATCAGCCTCCTGAGAACGGAACCCTTGCTCTTGGGCTGCGGCTCGAACCGCCGCTGGAAGAGAGCCGGAAGGACTGGAAGGTAACCTTCTGGGCACGAAGCCAGGAGGATGAAGGCTTATTGATGCCGGTCCGGAGCGTATGGGGAAGTCCGGAATCCGATCAGCTGCTGCGCGGACGGATGTATGCTGGGGCCCAGCTGCAGCTGCTCATGAGGCTGGGAGAAGCCGCGGTGCTGGCTCCCGAGCTGGCGGAAGGCTTGTACGGGCGCGCTCCGGAGAGCGTCACCCTGCCGCTGGAGCGGTTGTCGACGTTCATGAAGGAATCGGTTCCGAGATTAACGGCGAGCGGCGTTACGGTTCAAATGCCGTCCCGCTGGAGCAGGGAAGGACGCCGCCGCGTCGGCTTATCCCTCAAAATGATGCCGGATGCAAGATCGTCAGGCGAAGCACAGTCGACGCCGGTGCTCGGAATGGAGCATCTGGTCAGCTTCCAAATATCCGCCGCGATGGGCGGCCATACCCTGACGCGAGAGGAATTGAAATTTTTGGCCGAACAGAATCTGCCTTACGTCCAGTTCCGCGGGGAATGGGTTGAGGTGGATTTGAAGGAGATCAATCAGGTGCTGCGCTTCATGAAACGCCATGAGAAGGGCGAGATGGAGCTTGCCGAATGGATGCACCTGAGCGCCGAAATGGATGGAGAACGCTTGTGGAAGGGGCTCTTCATCGAAGAAGTGGAGACAACGGGCCTGCTGTCCTCCCTGCTGGACGGGGAAACGGTGCGCAAGCTTCCGTCCCGCCCGATCCCTTCCTCGCTTCACGGAGAGTTGAGGCCGTATCAGGAGCGGGGATATCAGTGGCTAAGCGTGATGCGCGATTTGGGTTTTGGCGTTTGCCTTGCCGACGATATGGGGCTTGGAAAAACGGTGCAGGTCATCACTTGCCTGCTGGAGCGCCTCAATACCGAAGCCGCGGGAGACCCGGTGCTGATCATTTGCCCGACCTCGCTTCTGGGTAACTGGCAGCGGGAGATTCAGCGATTTGCGCCGGATCTGACCTTGCATGTGCACCACGGCGTCCGCCGTCTGCGCGGAGACGATTTCCTGCAGGAGGCTGCCGATCATGATATCGTGCTGACGACGTATCACTTGGCCGGAAGAGACGGCGGGGACTTATCCGCGATCCAGTGGTCGAGCGTGGTGCTCGATGAAGCCCAGTATATTAAAAATTATCGTACGAAGCAGGCGCAGAGCGTCATGAAATTATCCGCGCCGCACCGCATTGCGATGACGGGGACGCCGGTGGAGAACCGTCTGGCGGAGCTGTGGTCGATCTTCCATTTTCTCAATCCGGGATATCTCGGATCGTTTAACAGCTTCCGTCAGCGCTATGCGCCGGGCGAAGGGCAGCAGGAGAGATTCCGGGAGCTTCACAAGCTGGTTTCTCCATTCATGCTGCGCAGACTCAAGAGCGATCCGGACATCCGCAAGGATCTGCCGGAGAAGCTGGAACTGAAATCGTATTGTCCGCTCACCGAGGTTCAAGGCGCGATGTATCAAGCCGTCGTCGACGAGATGATGGGACAGATCGAGAGCCGGACGGGCATGGCGCGCAAGGGGCTTGTGCTTTCATCCCTCACCAAGCTGAAGCAGATATGCGATCATCCGCAGCTGCTTCGACGCGACGATGGACGCGCTGTACGTCCCGAGTCCTCCGGCAAGATGGAGCGCATGCTCGAAATTCTGGACAGCATCGCGGACGTGGGAGAATCGGCGCTGATCTTTACCCAGTATGTGGGCATGGGCGAGCTGTTGGTGAGCATGCTTGGACGTAAATACGGAAAACAGCCGTATTTCCTTCATGGAGGGGTGCAAAAACGCGAACGGGATGAGATGGTACGGGCGTTCCAGGCAGGCGAGGGGACGGAGTTCTTTGTCCTGTCGTTGAAAGCCGGTGGCGTAGGCCTGAATTTGACCCGTGCGAACCATGTGCTCCACTATGACCGATGGTGGAACCCGGCGGTCGAGAATCAGGCGACGGACCGCGTATTCCGGATCGGGCAGAACCGCAACGTTCAGGTGCACAAGCTGATTTCCCAAGGAACGCTGGAGGAGAGGATCGACGAGCTGATCGAACAGAAGAAGGCGTTGTCCGAGCAGGTGGTCGGGTCGGGCGAAACCTGGCTGACGGAGATGTCGGACGGCGAGCTCCGCCAGCTGATCGAGCTTCAGGAGCAGGATTGGATGTAACCGAAAATGCCGGTCCGCGGATGGCATCATGCCTACCAGGCGGACCGGTAAGCGAATGGAATGTAAGGAGGTGCAGGCTATGGAAACTGCGGGATTAGCCGAAGGGCTCAGACTCGAGATCGAACCGGGATGGTTGAAGGGAAAAGCGGATGGAGACATCGAATCTTCGGAGACTTATGAGGTCAGCGTTCAGGTGGAGAAACTGGATCCTGCCGCCCGCGAGGCGGTTCTGGCTTATCTGGAGGAAGACCCGCAGGCGCTGTACCGCCTGCTTGCAGGTCAGGACGCCCCTTGGCTGGATGAACTGGCGCCATCCCCCCTGCGGGGCGGAGAGCTTGCCGCCGAAGCGCGCTGCACATGCGGCCGAGCGGCTTGCGGGCATGCCGCAGCCTTGCTGGCTGCCGCAGCCCGGCGCCTAGCGGCAGAGCCGCTCCAGCAGCTGACGCTGCTGGGGCTGCCGCGGGAAGCGCTGCTGGCCGGTGTCTTCGACGCCTGGGCCAAAGCAGCCCCGCTGCCGGCAGGCGGCTCTGCCGCGGAGTCGGCCGCCCGCGCGAAGGAGAAGGGACCGTCCGGTCCTTCTCCGGGCGAATGGGTGGCCGAAGCGGCGGCCGAGGGCCGCTTGCACCGGCCCGGCCCGCAGCTTAGCGAGCTGGCGGTGCAGCTGTCGCCGCCGCCTCCGGCGGATCAGCTCGGCCCGGCGGGCGACTGGACAGGCTTGCTGCCGGGCGTTCGCGGCGCGTCCAAAGCGCTTGCCCTGATCGCTCGCGGGGCGGCCAAGCAAGCGGACCAGAAGCGCCGCAGCTTGGAGCCGCCTTCGCCATAGCTTGGACATCCATTGCAGAATGGTATGGAATTCGATAAGAGCGGCGCCGTAAATCGAGGCAAGCTGCCGAATACCTGACGTAAACGGTGTAAATCCGTCATGATTCGTCAGCGGCTCGTTTGTCCTGTTTATTCCGAATAAGGTACAATGGGGGCAGGACAAACTGTGGGAAAGGAAGTAGCAGAGATGAATGCATTTTCGGGAAGAGGAATCCGGTTTACAAGCGTAATGCTGTCATCCCTGCTGTTAGCAGGGGCCATTCTGGCGGGATGCCAATCCGACGATGCCGGCTCCGGCAAGGAACAGGGGCAGGAATTGCAGTCGCCGGCCGAGGGCCAGGAAGGCAGCACGCTTCCTGAAGGCGGATCGGAGAATGGGGAAACGGGGGCTGAGAATCAGCCGGCGGATCCGGTCATGGCAAAGCGCAGCGAGAATGCACTCCAGGCCACCATCCAGGAGAGCGGCGGCAAGCAGGTCGTGACCAATGCGGAGGCCGTGACGGTAGTCGTGAACAAGCAGCGGAGTTTGCCGGACGGCTATGAACCGAGTGATCTTGTGGAGCCGGCCGTTCCGTTTTCTTTTGACGAGCCGCACGAGAAACGGCACCTGAGACAAGAAGCGGCGGATGCGCTCGAGGAATTGTTCGATGCGGCCAAAGCGGACGGCATCGAGCTTCGGGCCGTATCGGGATACCGTTCTTATGCCCGTCAAAAAACCATATATGAGAACAATGTTCGTACCAAGGGGGAAGCCGAGGCTAACCGCGTAAGCGCTGTGCCGGGTACGAGCGAGCATCAAACCGGCCTGACCATCGACGTATCCAGCCCTAGCGCGGGCAATGCGCTGGAGGAAACGTTCGGCCATACGGAGGAAGGGCAGTGGCTGGCGAGCCGCGCGCCGGAATTCGGCTTTATCATTCGTTATCCGGAAGGGGCCGAGGATATTACCGGCTATGTATACGAGCCTTGGCATATCCGTTACGTAGGAAAGGATTTGGCACCGGATATCGCCGACAGCGGCCTGACGCTGGAGGAGTATTTCGACGAAGCGAACATTAAACTGTAAGCTGTGCTAATAGTCGTAGGATAAACGGGACTTTTTATCCTTGTACCGCGGCTTGCGAATCTATAAAGTAGAACAGGACCTGTGCAAGACCGGGCGATGTTCTAGTTATACAAAGGAATCCCGGAGCGGCTCGCTCCGGGATTCCTTTATTTTTGGACTGAAGCATTCGGATTACTTATTCAGTGGCGAGTCTTCATAACCGGGATCATCGTAGCCGGTATCGTTCAGCTTGCCGATGATGTTCATATCCTCGATGGTTTTGCGGGTGCGTTCATCCCCATGTTCGTGGAGAAAGGTGTAAAGATTAATCGTCCGTTCATCGTATTCCTCGGCGGCATCGTCATGATCTGCCGATTTATATGGGACGAACGTCCGTTTAAATGCATACCGGTCGCTGCTGCTGACCTCATGGAGCAGCCCCCTCAGCTTCGAGACCTCTTCATCATCCATATATACGACATATTCGTTCGTATCGTTCGGTACATCCTGGATCAGGTTGTGATTGACTGAAACATAATACGTCTTTTTATCGTTTGTCATGATAAATCCCTCCAGACTTCGGCAGCTCAAGGCTGCACGGAATAGGATACGGGGTTTAAACCGGCCGCCGCCCCTTGCTATGCATTTTTCTAATCATATACACGTTCGGGGGCCGGATGAATCAGAAGCGAAGCTGGAAGGGGCTTCCTTTTTCACATGGGGCAAGGAATTTGGTATGATAGAATCACCATGACGGCAGTATACTGGACGATGAGGATCATATCATGACACATGAGCAAATCTGCGAACTGCAAAGAAACATGGGGCAGCCGGTTTATGGCTGGCTATAAATCGTTTATAACCTTGATGAAGAGATATGACAATGTGCCGGCGTACCGCCGGTGAATCGGGATATGAGAAAGAGGAGGATTCATAAATGAAGATTTTACAGAAACTCAAGGATGGAGCTAACCGCGCAACGGAAAAGGCGCAGCACGTGGTCGAAGTGAATAAGCTCAACAGCCAAATTTCCGAAATCGAACAGCAGAAGAACTCGTATTACTTGCAGATGGGTAAAGTATTCTATGAGGGCTACCGTCAGCAGGATATGACGATTGCGGAAAAGGAGATGGTCGAGCTCGCGCAAACCTGCGATGGATTGCAGGAGAAAATCGAAGCGATACGGAACCGCATCGCGGTGCTCAAGAATGAACGGGTCTGCGAATGCGGACGCGTGGTCGCGCTGGACGCGAATTTCTGCCCGTATTGCGGAAACAAGCTTGCCAATTTGATTGACCCTGAGGAGTCAGCGCCGGAAGAGTCGCGGGAGCCCGAGCGCAAGAGCATGTTCGATAAACGCGAATATGCGGCGGCTGAAGAAATCCAGGAGGAACAGGACGATGTCCAGACCTATGATTATCGTCCGAATCCGGATCCCTACGAGCCCGACCTCTATGATCCTGAGCCGGAACGCCAGCGCGAGGAGATCATCGAGCGATCGTCTGAACCGGAGGTTGATCCTGAACGGCTGCGCCTCGAGCAGGAGGAGCAGGAGAGGGAACGCCGCCATTGGGAAGAGCTTGAGCGCGAGCGGGAGAGACAGCTGGAGCTGGACCGCCGCATTCGTTTCTGGCAGGAAAATAATCAAAGTCAAGACTACGTCGGAGACGATGAAGCGACCCGCGACATGGTGAAGTGCCAAATTTGCAGCGTCGACCTGCCGAAAGGCTCGAAATGGTGTCCGCGCTGCGGAGCTGAACAGATTTAAGAGATAGGGATTCGGACGATCATGCCCTTGCGCGATGAATAAAGGACAGTGTGAATGATAGAGCAAGCGTTCGAGCATCTATGGGAGGACTAATATTATGGAACAATTGCTGCATCATTTGCGCAATTTGGGATTTACGGAAATTGAGTCGAAGATTATGGTGGACCTTGCCGAGCATGGGCCTGCAGGCGGGTATGAGGTAGCTAAACGTTTGGGCGCTTCGCGTTCCAACGTCTATGCGGCCATGCAGCGTCTGGAGCGGCAGGGAGCGCTTGAGCGAATGGACGGGGAACCTGTCCGTTACCGCTCGCTGAAGCCGGAGGAATTGACGCGGATGATATCCGGGCGCGTGGAGGCATCCCTCGCTTTTGTGGAGAAGAGCCTGCCGCGGAGCAGCGGCACGGCCGCTCCCTTCCTTAGCATGGAGGGGGATCAGGCGGTGCTTGATGTGCTTGTACGGGAACTGAAGCGGGCGAAACGGGAGATCGTCGTTGACGTCTGGCGCGAGGAGGCGTCGCTGCTCCGTGAGCCGCTGGCGGAAGCGGAGGCCAGAGGGGTAAAGGTGCTGTGGGCTTGCGACGGTCCGGATCAGGGACTCTCAAGAACTTTGGCGTGGCCCGGGTGGAGCGACCTTGCGAATCGCAGGGCCGGCGGCCGGAAGTTCTCGTTTGTCGTCGATCGGCAATGGTGCATCTTAGGGATGCGCGGCGGGGACTATGATACGGGAGCGGTCATCACGGAGCATCCGGTCATGGCAGAGCTGCTCTTGCATCATTTTACCCAGGAGATGGTATTGTTCCAGTTGGAACAGGATATGGGCGAGCAGCTGGAAGCGCGTTACGGAGAACACTTTGGCCTGATTCAAAGCGAGTATCTTAATGCGGAGCCGGAGGCTGAAGAGCAGGAAGACCAGGAAGACCAGGAAGACCTGGAAGACCTGGCTGCGTCATCGATAACCAGCCCGCTGGCGGGGCGTGAAGGCGATCCCGAAGAAGAAGTGAACGGGGACTCCAATCGCAATACGGCCTAGGGGCACGTTGTAGATCAATACCTTTCTGGAAGTGACTTTTGTCACAGTTAAGCATCATGTTTCATCGTAGAATGGAATAGACATAATGATTAGGAACGCCGGGATTCATCTTGGCGTTTATTTGCTTAAGACCGGCAACAGGCTTGAATGAAGGCCGAGATGGCAGGAGAACATGAATGAGACGGGTGTGAACCGATAACATAACAACCAAGAAGGGAGATGGATGAGCATGGAATGCATCGTTCATTTTACAGTCGGACATAAAGAAGGCCCCAAGAAGCTGCGGGGATTGATTTTTGTTGATAAGGGAGAAACTCCTACAGGTGAGCAGCTGCTCGATATGTTTCATGAAATGGAGTACCGGGTGGTGCCTGACCCGCATGATGAACTTCTCTTTAAACCGGAGAACGGCGCGGAAAGTTATACGTATATACGCGTGAATGAATTGGATATGGGGCAGGAGCGATATACGGAAGACCGTAATTTGAAGGCGCTGCTGAACGAGCTGCTGCCGAAACAACGCACGGGTTTGTAACGGCTTCTTGATGCTATTTAGAACCATGCGAAGATCATAAGCCCTCCGCCTTCCGCCAACGTCCGCTGGGATTTGTAAAATCCGCTTGCTATAATGGATGTACGGAAGGGGATGGCGATGTTTATTATTGCAGGAATCGTGGCGCTTTTGATATACGGCTTGCTGGTTTATTATATTGGCCGAAGCGTATGGAGCTGGTTGAGGCCGGGACCGTCCATGGCGCTCAAATGGGTATACATAGTCGTGCTGACCGTGGTATCGACATCGTTTATATCAGGACGGTTTTTCGGTAATCCAACCGTGCTGAATATTATAGGATCGTATTGGATGACTATTTTTTATGTGCTGATTATCCTTCTCCCGTTGATGCACATCGTGTTATGGCTGCTGAGGATGACGGCATTGCGAAGAGATGGACTGGAGAAGGCGGCGGTATCCGTCGTGCTGGTGCTGATGGTGATCGCGATCGGTTTCGGCTCCTTTAACGCTTATAGTCCAACCGTACGTGCTTACGATATTCAGGTGGACAAGGATGCGGGTACCATGGAGAAGCTGAATATCGTCATGGCGTCCGATATGCATTTCGGCGTCCTGTCTGGCAAGGCGCACGCTGAGCGCATGGTGAAGGAGATCAACGGCTTGAAGCCGGATCTGGTGCTGTTTCCAGGCGATATTATTGATGATGATCTGGATGCTTATTTAAGCCAGGGGATGGATCGGATTTTGACAGATATCCAGGCGACCTATGGCGTATATGCTTCGCTTGGCAATCATGACCGATTCGAAGGGGAGATTACGGAGCTGATATCGGCTCTCGAGGACAGCGGCATGACCGTGCTGTATGACGAGAAACTGACGGTGGAGGGCTTGACGCTGGTAGGCAGGCGGGATAAGCAGGATCAGGACCGCGCCGATTTGTCCGCGATCATGGAGGGGGCCGATTTATCCAAGCCGGTCTTTCTGCTCGATCATCAGCCGAATGCGCTGGACGAAGCACAGCAGCAGGGCGTTGATCTGATCGTGTCGGGGCATACGCACCGCGGCCAGGTATTCCCGGCGCATTTGATTACGAGGGCCATATTCGAGAACGATTGGGGATATCTGCAAAAAGGCCGGATGCACTCCATCGTGTCCTCGGGCTACGGCTTCTGGGGACCGCCGATTCGGCTGGGCTCCCGTTCCGAGATCGTGCAGATCCACGTTACGTTTCAATAGATGAAATTGTCGGAGAAAGCTACCGTTGAGGTGGCTTTTTTTTTTGATGTCAGATATATTGGGAAAATTATGTATCCAGATAGGACCGGATTATTGTATGATTTTTGCTAGAAATATCACTTAGGAATAGGGGGGAAGGGTTTGGTTTCGATTAGGTTTAGAAAGATGGGCATGATCGCATTAGCCGCTGTACTTGCGGGGAGTGTATTTGGGGGAGCAAGCGACGCCATGGCAGCATCAATTGCGCCTCTTCCGAGCAAAGAGAGGCTCGTCGCCGGCAACGGATTACCTTTAGGTCAATCGACTACGATTGCAGGGGGGCCGGGGCATGCAGCCGGTCTATCCTCGTCACTGGCTTCGGAAGGATTGCGACAACCGGGCAGTGTGGCTTGGCTGCCTGACGGCTCCGTTATCGTATCCGATACGGAGAACCATGTGATTCGCAAAATAAAAGACGGGAAGAGCAGCATTCTCGCAGGTGCCTCCTTGTCCTACAAGCGGGACGGCGGGGGACTTCCGATCGGCGGGCTCCTGGATGGCCAGGGCGAGCTTGCGTTTTTGAACCGGCCGTCCGGGATTGCCGTTGACGGAAAAGGTCAGGTGTACATAGCCGATTCAGGCAATCATGCGATTCGTAAAATCGATCAAGCGGGCAGGGTAACCACCATAGCGGGCAACGGACGGATGGGGCTGAAGGACGGGAAGGCTCAAGATGCCTTGTTCCACGAGCCGCAGGACGTTGCGGTTACCGAGGACGGCATTCTGTTTGTGGCGGATACCCTAAACCACGTCATTAGGCGGATCTCTCCGGATGGGGAAGTAACGACGATTGGCAGCCCGTCGACGCGTGCTGTCCAGGTTCGCGCCGGAGTCATCGCTTTGGCAGGGGACTACAAGAACGGATCGCTTGCTGAAGCGCAATTTAACGAGCCGGCAGGTCTTGCGTTTGACGGTAAAGGCAATTTGTATGTCAGCGATTCGGGCAACCACGCGATCCGCTATATCGATTTCGGGAAAGGGACCGTTTCGACGGCCGCCGGCAGCGGTCCGTCATCCGATGGCTACGCCAAGGACGCGTTATACGCAGATCCTGGCTATCTGGACGGAGCTGCGGATGCAGCCCGCTTCAACTCGCCTCGGGGATTGGCATGGAGCGCGGAGGATGGACTTCTCATTGCAGATTCCCATAATCATGCCGTGCGTCAACTGAAAGACGAACGCGTATCCACCATGGCCGGCGGAACCAGAGGTTACGCGGATGGAATTGAAAGCGAGGTCCGATTCAACGCGCCGGCGGATATTGCCGTCGCTTCGGATAGTGGGGAACTGTTCATCGCGGACCAACGCAATGGGGCCGTCCGGGCATGGTCCGGCTATAAGACGCCCGATGCCTGGCAACCAGGCCAAGGGATCGCCGCAGCTTACGGAGATCAGGCGGCCCAACTGGGCGACTTGGCCGTTGTGAAAGAGGGCCAGATCGTGGTGCCTGTCAGAACGTTAGGCACGCTGCTCGGAACCCGTATGAGTTACGATGCCAAGAATAAGGAAATGACATTAACCCTTGGCGAGGATGTTATCACGCTGCAAGCCGGAGATCCCTATATGACCCGGGATCAGGCGGGCAAAGAAGTTTCCCGAGCGGCGACGGAAGTTGAGCCGTATATCGCCAACGGCCAGATGATGGCTCCGCTGCGAGCGGTGGCCGAACTGATGGGCAAGGATGTCCAATGGAACGAAAGCGGCAAGCTGGTTATCATCCGGGACTTGGCTGAACGGGAAACGAAGCCGGGGAATGTTAGCTTCAGCACTTCGAAATTTACGCCGCGACGCATGCAGATCGTGGAAATCACCGGTTCGGCCAAGATCCGTTACGGCGGGTATGCGCAGGTGGATGCCTACAAGGGGATGATGCTGGGCGAAGACGATGAAATTGTTACCGGCTCCGGCACGGGAGGCGCCAAGCTTCGGATCCTGGATACGGAAGATGTCATCACGTTAGGCAACGACACGACGTTGGTGGCCGAGCAGCTTCGCAAGATTGGCATCTCCAACGTAACTCGGCTGAATCTGGAGGCTGGGCAGGCTTATTATGATGTTACCGACCTGGCCCGGTCGACGGATCGATTCGACGTGCGGACCGGTTATGCGGACAATAGCGTACAAGGCACGCATTTTATAATCACCGTCAATCCCTTAACAGGAATGACAAACGTAGTGACGGCTAGCGGGAAAGTCAGCTCTTCGCTGGTGCCGGCAGGCACAGAAGGTTCCTTGCTGCCATCCGGCCCGGTCATGATTAGTCCCGCGCAACAAATATCGCTAGGCGGTTCACAGGAGGAACGCCCCCCTGTACAATTCATCGATATTGAGGATTTGATTGGGAACGCTACGCCGGGAATCATTGCTCAGATAATTAAGAATAAGAACGACATCGACCGGGAGAACGAGGAATTTCTCGAGAAGACGCGGCAAGAACTACAGTCCGGACAAAGCGGAACCGGCACTCAGGACTTGATTATGAAATCGCCGGACGATTTGGCAAAAGTCGCGAATAATTTGAATAACCTCATCGGAAATATCGCGAAAGAGGCGCTTGATAAGAAAAAAGCCAGCCAAGAAGAATTAGATAAACTGATTAAAGAAGCAAACCCGGATTCGGGGAAGATATTTGATCTTGGCCAAGTGAAAGATTTGGATAAACAAGCAGGCCTCGACCCCGCTCTGGAGCAGGCGCGCTTGGAAGCACTGAAGCGCAAGCAGGAAGAGGTACAGAAGAAGCAAGATCAGCAGCAGAATCAGTTGGATCAGCTGCAGGAGAAACTCGGCGATATGCTGGCAAAGATCGAGCAGCAGAAGAAGCAGCAGGAGGAAGCGAACAGGAAAGCACAGGAGGAAATGAAAAAGAAGGCCGAAGAGCAGCTTCTTCAATCCTTAAGCGCAGAGGAGAAGGCACGCTTTCTCCAGGGCAAGAAAGAGGCGGAGCAGGAGAAAGGCGCTCGGCTGCCGACGCCGGTTAGTCCTGGCGGCGGCTCGGGATCAGGAGGCAGCGTATCGCCGCCTGTAACCGGTCCGCCTGTGACCGAGCCCCCAGTGACTGAGCCTCCGGTAACGGAACCTCCTACGACGGAGCCGCCTGTGACCGACCCTTTCGTGAAGGTTATATATAGCGATGATATGAGCAGTGAACTGTCGGCCCGCCCAGACAATTATTTTGGATCCATTCATTTCGAGACGAAAGGCTATGCCGATGACATGGAAGTTCAAGTCAGGGTGACGCTGACAAGGGATGGAAGTCCGGTCGTGGGTCTGCCTGTCCGTCATGGCGAGCAGACGGTGGAATCCAACGCAGAGGGAAGCTTTACGCTGCAGTCTGTTGATGGTAACGGCTTTAAGTTAAGCGAGGTCGCTTCGCCGGATATTCCGCTGGAGTTCTACGCCGATCTGCTGGAGCCGGGCAGCTATACGGAGAAGATTGAGCTGCTTGAGATCAAGGAAGGACAATTGACTGTGCTTGGAGAAGGCGTCCGTTCCATCCAGGTCAGTCCCTTCTCGCAGTTCGAATTCATTGGCGAAGGGCCGTTTCCGGCAGCCCTTGATATGTATTGGGGGTTTTCTTCCAAAGCGTACGGACTGAGCGAGGATACCCGGGTTGGCTACGAATTGACGATTCTCGATGACCATGGTCAGCCGGTAAGTCTGGGCGTACTCGGATTCCGGATGAAGCCGCATGAGCCGGGAACGGTTCCGACGGAGGGGTATGAGATCGCAACTCCGGATCGTGAAGGGGTATACCGAGTGAATGCAGGTTTAACGGCTGGGGATATGGATCTGGGAGGGAATGGGAGCGATATCCTGTTCCGCTGGCAGCAAGCTCATGTCGGGACTTATACGCTCCGTATCCAGCTGGTTGATATAAACAGCGATATGTCGGTGCCCATCGGTGAGCCCCTGGAATGGATAATCGAAGTGACACCTACAAGTTGATGCAAGGGAAGGCTGTCCCATTAATCGTATGGGGCAGCCTTTTTTTTCTTTAATTGACCAGTAGTTTATTATTTCCGTAAATTTTCACTTTATTTTTTCATAGGGAATGCGTTATACTTCATTCATTCGGAAATATAACATTTATACGTAAGCATTCTAAGGAATTCGGATATCATACATTTTCTCGTATAGGTGCAGGAATCGGCCTGCATGTCTCTACCCGATCACCGGAAATGATTGGACTACGGGTTATAGCAGCAGCGGACAAGCCAGGTCAATTCCGTTTGATCGGACGGCTAACGGTGCGTTTTTGCTGCTTATGCCCACTTGTTTCTTTCCCGGCGATTCGGTGAAGGGAGGAAGTGGGCTTTTTTGCTTGGAATGCGGACAACAAATTTAAGGGGGAGCATCATGCAATTACTGCAGAACAAAGTGAAAGAGGAAGGCATTGTATTAAGCGGACAGGTACTGAAGGTGGATTCGTTCCTGAATCACCAGATGGATCCGGTATTGATGAAAGAGGTGGGAAAGGAATTTACGCGATTGTTCAAGGAAGCGAACGTGACTCGCGTATTGACCATCGAATCCTCCGGCATCGCACCGGGCATCATGACCGCGCTTGAGATGGAAGTGCCTCTCATCTTTGCACGGAAGCAGAAATCGCTGACGCTCCGTGAGGATATATTCGTGGAGAAGGTGTACTCCTTCACGAAGCAGGAGACCAACGAAATTACGGTCGCTAAGAAATTCATCAAGCCGGGCGATAAAGTACTGATCGTGGATGACTTCCTTGCCAACGGCGAGGCGGCATTCGGGCTTGCCCGAATCGTCGAGCAGGCGGGTGCCGAAGTGGTGGGCATCGGGATCGTCATTGAAAAGGCGTTTCAACCGGGAGGACGCCTGCTGGCCGAAGCGGGCTACCGGGTAGAATCGCTCGTACGGATTGCATCACTTGAAGACGGCGTTGTGACATTCGCATAGAACGAAAGCTAACAAATTAACGGGGGGAATCAAAAAGCCATGGAACAACAGAATCAAGCGGTGCAAGAACCGATTTTCGATAAAAATCGGAGTCCGGGCAAAACCTTTTCGCTGGGTTTGCAGCATGTATTGGCAATGTACGCAGGGGCAATCATCGTACCGCTTATCGTTGGCGGGCAGCTCGGTTTAACGACGGAGCAGCTGACGTATCTCATCGCCATCGACCTGCTGGCATGCGGGGTCGCTACTTTGCTGCAGGTATTCGGGAACAAGTACTTCGGTATCGGCCTTCCGGTCATGCTCGGCTGCGCGTTCCAAGCCGTAGGTCCGATGATCATTATCGGACAGCAGCATGGCATGTCGGCTATTTATGGAGCGATTATCGCTTCCGGTTTATTTGTCATTCTGTTCTCCGGTTTATTCGGTAAGCTGATTAAGGTATTCCCGCCTGTCGTTACAGGCTCTGTTGTTACGATTATCGGTCTGACGCTGATCCCCGTAGCCTTGAACGACCTTGGGGGCGGCCAAGGCAGCGAGGATTTTGGCAGCGCACTGAACATTTCCCTTGGCTTCGGCGTTCTTGCCTTCATTATTATCATGAACCGTTTTGCCAAAGGCTTCTTGCGTTCGATCTCCGTTCTTTTGGGTCTCATTCTCGGCACCCTGGTTGCCGCGTTATACGGCGGGGTCGATCTCACCCCATTGCGCGAAGCCGGCTGGTTCCGCGCGCCGCAGCCTTTCTTTTTTGGCACGCCGGAGTTTAAAATCGTTCCGATCATGACGATGATTCTGGTAGCGATCGTCAGCGTTGCCGAATCGACGGGCGTATTTATGGCCCTTGGCAAAATCGTGGATCGCGATATCACCTCCAAGGACTTGTCCCGAGGTTACCGCGCGGAGGGTCTTGCGATTGTGGTAGGCGGTATTTTCAACTCGTTCCCGTATACCACGTACTCCCAAAACGTTGGCTTGATTCAGATGAGCCGCGTGAAGACGCGCGACGTCATCGTAGTGGCAGGCGGTTTGCTTGTATTGATCGGATTCGTGCCGAAGATTGCCGCCATGACGCAGCTTGTGCCGACGTCGGTTCTGGGCGGGGCGATGGTTGCCCTGTTCGGCATGGTGGTGTCTTCCGGCATTCGGATGTTAGGGGATCAAGTAGACCTTAACCGTCATGAGAATCTGTTCATTATCGCGTGTTCCGTCGGCATGGGTCTTGGCGTCACAACCGTGCCGGGCCTGTTCGCCAGCCTGCCCGACAACCTGCGCATTCTTGCCGATAACGGCATCGTGGCCGGCAGCTTGACCGCGATTGTGCTGAATCTGATCTTTAACGGCTTGAAATATACGAAGCCGACCCGCACTGAGCGAGGCGAGACGACAGAAGGGCACGCAGCTTAAGATGATCTTCGAAAGCAGCCGGATCCGTTCCGGCTGCTTTTTTGATCCTGATCGGTCTAGGGCTAAAGCCCAAAAAAACGGCTTCCTCCCAATCATGGGAGGAAGCCGTTTTTGCATGACCTAGCTTAGATGCGCTGCATTTGTTTCTCCGCGAAATTGCCGATCCATGGCAGCTTGAACCATTTTCCTTGAATGGCGTTAAACATAAGCACCAGCCACATCAGCACGCCGACCAGCGCCAGGAGGGCGGAGGCCAGAAGGCCGATGATGGGCACCGCGCTCGACAGCAGGTGGGCGACGGCCAGAAGGCCGAAGGCCAGCAAGGACTGCAGCGCATGGAATATGACATATCGGCTTCTCTTTTCTAATGAAAGAAACAGAATTCCTCCGACCATCGGAAGAAGATAGCACAGCGTCGCGGCCAGATTCTCGGGAAGTCCTGTGGACGATTTGAAAGGGGACATCTCATCAACTCCTTGTCTTAGACCGGTTCTGGGGTAGGGCAAGCTATATACCTTACCTTATGAGCCGATGGGACAAAGTATGATGGATATATCCCGGACTTATTTCATTTTCAATTGGAGCAGATATTTCACGAGCGCATCCTGCTGCTCCTGCGTGAACCCGCTGCTTTCGTCGACCCAATACTCATGTCCCTGACCGGTGACGTGGGTGTCCCTGAGTCTCGAATCCTTGCGGTTCGCCTCAACGACCCGCAGTCTCAGCTTGCGGTCGATCAGGGCTTTCAGGCTGTTGTAGGGATCCGGGTGAATGCCCTTCATAAGCGTTGCCGGCACTCCGGCTTGCGACAGCTCCGGCCCGACCGCGACGCCCCCGTCGTGCAAATACGGTGCCGACCAGCGGAGGCCGATCAATCCTTTGACCTTATAACCGCCGCCCGATTTATGGCCGAAGCCCAGCTGAATCTGTTCCGGATCTATTCCATCCAGCGGGACTTTAGTCGCCTTGGCGTCCGGAGGAATCGGGACAGGCGTGTCGGGCGGGTAGAACTCCGCCTCGCCAAAAGCGTTCTGCGTAAAATGGAAGGCCTTCGCCCTTGCAGGCTCGGTGCCGATTTCTGCCGCACGCAGAATGCGGTTGTTGGTAAAATAGTCGCCTGCGTGGCAAGTGATGCACTGCGCTTTTTTGAAAACTTCCGCCCCGAGGCTGTGGGTCTTGGCATCGGAGGTTTCAGCCTTATCGGTTTCAGGCGGATGGACGGTATTCTGATAAGCGGACATGGCATTAACCTGCTCCCCGGCCTTAAAACCCGGCGAACTGATATACAGCCCGTTCGGCGCTATGGCCGAAACCTTGGGGAAGTTCGGAATCTTGATGACCTCATTAACGCCGGGGGTTCCGGGATTCGGGTCCAGGCGGTCGAAGAATTCGGTCGGCTTCAGCCCGCTGCTTGGATCATAGCGAAACTTGCGATGGGCCGCATTTTGCAGGATGGTGCCCACATAAATCTCTTTGTCGATCCCCATTAGCGGCTCGCTGACCTCGGTTTGGCTCAAGGTATCCGTATTTTGGGCGTGAACATTGTTGCTGAAGGTGCTGAGTCCTTTGAAGGGACCCGCGATGGCGAAGCCGCTCCAGCTGTACGGATGGTCGCCCTTTGTAAACATATCGGGAATTTGGGTCACGTCGCTGACCTTATCGACGGTGGTATCGAAATTGCCGGGCGCCCATTTGATCAGATTGTCGTCAACGGCTTTTTCCAGCAGGGCGGGATCCGGGAGGGCTTCGGCTTGCCCTTTGGAATTTATGACGGTACGCTGCCCGTTCTTGACATAATCCACGAGGTTCGCAACGTCCGTGTGGGTGAAATACGCTGCGCTATTCGGGGCCAACGCCAGCATTAAACCGAGGTTCAGATCGGAATTGGGCGCGCCTTCCACGACCCTTCCCGTATCACGGTTCACGGTGGCATGGCAGGCCATGCAGCTAACGCCGATGCGGGTTTTGCCTTCGGCATATTTGAACGTTACGCCAATGGGGGAATAAGCTCCTTTGGCTACGTCAAAGCCGGTATCGATTTTATCCCCCTTGCGGAAGGTTTTGCCGCCGATGGTCACATCCTGATCAAGCTCGACGCGCAAATTGGTGGTTCCCCGTCCTTTCAGCTCGGCAAGGGCTTTAGCAACGTTTTTGAGCTTCATCGGACCGTCGACGATTCCCAAAATATCGGTCAAGAACACCTCATTGCCAAAGGATTCCTCATACATCGTGCGGCGCCCCAGGGCAAGCAGCTCTTTGTTTACCTCAACTGCGCCATTGGCCGCTGTCAAACGGGGGTGCTGATCCTGCAAAGCGGTTCCCGGGACCGTAAGCGTCTTGCCCCACAGGTCATACTGGCGAATGACATCGGTTTGCCGGACTTGGATTTGCGTGGAATTGGAATTTTCCAATTTATGCGCAGGCGGTACATAGGCATACTCCGGTTCCACGACATTAGCTATGAGCCATAAGGCTGCCGCGATGGCGATCGGGATCAGCCACAGCAGAAGCCGCTTCGATTTTCGCATATCAAATCACCCTTTTATTAGCAGGTCTGATGAATCATCTCTTCGCTGCCGTATGCAAGGGCTTTAATCTACTTCCACGTCATGGCGGAGCGGAGATTCGGCATTCACCTGTTTATCCGGACCTTTTTCTTTCGGAACCAGACGCTCGTCTGTTCTGCCTTGATGGTGGTTGTCGAAGTCATACTCCGCCAGCCGCCACTCCGTGGAGCCCATCTGCGGATCGAACGGGAATTCCTCTCCTCGCTTCAGGTATTCCTCCCGTCCCCATTCATTCGTGTACGTTCCGTCCACGTCAACCCCTTCTCTCGAAATCGGGTGAAGATTCTTGTCTTTACCGGACATGTCGCATGCTCCTCTCAGCTTGATTTTAAGAAATGATTCATATGGCATAAAGTAACCAGAAAGAGGGGGGACTATCCGCCGAAATTTGCATGTTAGCCAGTGAATAGGCTTGGAAAAGGCACAAACGCTTCTTGCGAAGAAAGAACGAGGTTTGCGATTTGCCAGCTATTCGGCGGAAGCCGCTGCGGATTTCAGGGTCTCGAGGATATGGCGTTCCAGCAGTACCCGCGGGTTCTTCCAGCGGCTGACCTTACTGTCTGCCGTAAATACGATGACCGCATCCAACTGGGGAAAAAGGTAGATTTGCTGTCCTCCATGGCCGTGGGCGAGCGCATAAACCGATCCGTTCTGAATGCCGGTCCACCATTGGAACCCGTAATCGCCGAAAGCCGGATAGCCTTTCACCTGCGGAGTGAGCGCCTGCTTAAGCCAGGTTTCAGGAATGACGGGCGTGCCTTGCCACTGTCCCCCGTCCAGGCAGCATTGACCGAATTTGGCCATGTCGCGGGAGGTAAGATACAGGCCGATATGACCCATGCTGTGTCCCTCGGGGCTCGGGGACCAGGCGGCATGGCGAATGCCGAGCGGCTCGAACAGATATTTCCGGGCATAGGTGTAGGCGTCCATTCCCGTGGCCTCGCTAATCGCAACGGAGAGCAGGTGGGAATCGGTGCTCCGGTATTGGAATCGGCCCATTTCCTGTTCGACGACAGGGAGGGATAGGGCGAAGCTCGTCCATTTCCGGTTGCGGTGGAAACGGTGGATGAGCGGTTCCCCGAGCTTTTTACCGGTTTGCCACGCAAAGCCCGAGGTCATCGTCAGCAGATGATGAAGGGACACGTTGCGCAATAACGGATGAGCTCGCTGGGGAACGTATCGCTGAAAGATATCGGTCACGGAGGCTTTCAGTTCAGGCAGTTCGCCGCGTGAGAGGGCGATGCCGCAAAGCGCAGACGTAAAGCTCTTTGTGGCCGACCTTAAATCATTCAGCGAGGATATGCCGTGGCCGCCGTAGTAGCGTTCGTAGATAAGTTTGCCGGCATGAAGGAGGAGAAAGCTCCGCATTTTCGGATATTGCTTCTGTATGATCAGGTCTACCCGATCGAGCGCGTCGCGCCGAAGGCCTGCGTCTTCAGGCTCCGCAACGGGAATAGGCGGGCTTGAGGCAACGGGGGAATGCAGGATAGTCTGTGACTTCACCATGATATAACGGCCTCCTTGTATCATCTTCTCAAATCTTTGATTCCGGTGACGGCATTCGCCGCTTGCAGCCGGCAGGATCGCTTAAAAGTATCTTAACCAATTCTGTGCGCAACCGATGACGCGGCGAAAAAACATAGTACAGAAAAACAATTTTTGGGAAAGATGAAACAAACAGAGGAATATGATATAATATATTAATGATTCAGTTGCATGCTGTTAGGGTATGTATAGTGTCAGGTGCATTGGTAAGTTGCTGAATATCAACCTAATGGTCACCGTAAGAACTGCAATATGGCTTCAACTTAATGAGGTAGATCTTTTCGGCATTCTCTTTAAACGGAGTAATTTATTCCACACGTTTTGGGAGGGATCCATCATGGCAACGAAAGGTCACAATGAGGTTAAGGAAAGTCTGCGGGAAATGACACGAATTTTCCGGCCTAAAGATCCGAAAAAATTTGTAAAGGAGTATGTCCGGAAGTACCATATTATGGGGGGCTACGAAGAAGAGCTTACTCTTGTTGTTGAGCATGAACTTGGCAAGCTGAATTCCTCCGTTTCGTAACCTGTAACAGCACCTGGTCTATAGAAATATCACAGACACGCATCGCATCTTCACCTTGTTAACGACTAATGACATGAACCATTTTAGAGCCTATGGTTAAACCGTTTTTGGGACAAATGTCCCGAAAGCGGTTTTTTTGCGTTTAGCCATTTTTCAATCATGGTGTCTTCGTGTTACACGGAAAGTCTGCTTCTCGGGGCATTTTGCATCGGTCCCTACATATATTGTTAGCAATCGATCCGATAAGGATATAAGGGAGTGGGCAGATGTGAGGATACAGCTTAGACGGAAGGAAGAGATCGGACATATCCGCGAGGCCGGGCGCATATTGGCCGCCTGTCACCGTGAAATAGCGAAAGTCATCAAACCGGGGATCACGACCGGCGAGATCGATGCCAGGGTCGAGAAGTTTCTGGAGAAGAACGGGGCCTTCCCCGAGCAAAAAGGATACAAAGGTTTTCCTTACGCGACTTGCGCATCGGTCAACGAGGTGGTGTGCCATGGATTTCCGGACCAGCGGCCGCTGCAATCCGGGGATGTCGTCACCATTGATATGGTGGTCAACAAGAACGGCTGGCTGGCCGACTCGGGCTGGACTTATGCGGTGGATCAGGTTTCCCCGGAAGTAAGGCAGCTGATGAAGCATACGCACGAAGCTCTGTTTAAAGGGATCGAGGCCGCGCGGCACGGCGCAACCTTGGGTGACGTCGGCCATGCGATCGAAAGGGTTGCCGAGAGGGAAGGCTACGGGATCGTCAAACCGCTTGTCGGTCATGGCATCGGCCGCGCCATCCACGAGCCGCCCGATGTGCCGAACTATGGAAATCCCGGAAGGGGCCTCAAACTCAAAGCAGGCATGGTCATTACCATCGAACCGGTATTTACCCTGGGCCGTTCAGGGGCGGTGTTCTGGGGGGATGACGGCTGGACCATCTCCAGCGCGGATGGATCGGTGGGCGTCCAGTATGAGCATACGATTGCCATTACGCGTGGAGATGCTGTTATTCTGACGGATTAAGATGCCGAAAATATACCATAATAATAGGAGGCGTTCTTTGCAGGGCCGGTTGCGGCTTTCGAGGAACACCTCCTTCATCATGTTTTTTAGGATCGAAAGGGGGAGGGCTGCATACAGATTCAAAAAGGCGGAAATGACTGTATATATAGCTATGAAGGCTGTCGTTGACGGGATGTGAAGAATGTCGAATGAGGGGCGCGGGGTGGAAGGTGTGCTTTGAAAGCGATTGCAAAATCAGTAACGGCGCGACTTTGACGACTTTTCGAACAATTTGTGAACTCCCTGTGAATGATTGACAAAAGCAACCCATGAACTTATATTTAATAAGTGATTGCTTTAATTGACAGGATTACTTCATCCGTGATTGTGCAGGTAGATTACCGCTGTTTGCGCCGGATGGTAGTCTACGAAAATCGGAAAAGTGGGGTAGATCAATGATGAAACGGTGGCAGGCTGTAAAGCGTCTTCTTCCTTTGATGGCCATGTTTGCTTTGGTGTTATCCGGCTGCGGCCGAGAGGATTTGTCGGTCTTAAGACCACAAGGTCCGGTAGCACAAGGTCAACTGGATTTAATTAAGCTCTCCATTTCGATTATGATCGTCGTAATGGTTGTGGTATTTGGAATTGCCGCATACGTGCTTGTTAAATTCCGTAGAAAAAAGGGACAAGATGAAATTCCTGAGCAAGTGGAAGGTAACCATAAGCTTGAGATCATTTGGACGGCGATTCCGCTGCTCTTGGTGCTCGTGCTTGCAGTTCCTACTATTCAAAAGGTATTTGCTTACGGAGAGAACGACTGGAACAATCCAGATGCAGTTAAGGTGGAAGTTACTTCTCACCAGTTCTGGTGGGAGTTCAATTATCCAGACTACGGCGTAAGAACGGCTCAAGAGCTGGTTGTTCCCGTAGGCAAGAAGATTGCATTCCAATTAAAAACGAATGATGTGCTTCACTCCTTCTGGGTACCATCGCTCGGCGGCAAGATGGATACAAACACGGAAGGCAGCGTTAACTACATGACTCTGGTTGCTGACAAAGCGGATACATACATTGGTAAATGCGCGGAGTTGTGCGGTCCTTCCCACGGTTTCATGGAATTCCGGGTGAAAGCGGTTGACGATGCGGCATTTGACAAATGGGTGGCGGCATTCAAAGAGCCAGCCGTGCTTCCTGCGGATGCGGCACTCGCCGAGAAATTCAAGACCAACTGTCTTTCCTGCCACGCTGTGGGCGACCAAGGCGGAGCGATGGGTCCTAACCTGACCGGCATTGGATCCCGTGAGACGATTGCGAGTATCTTGCTGAACGACATAAGCGGCAAACCAGGCACTAAGCCGACGAAAGACAACCTGGTGGAATGGCTGATGGAGCCTCAGGCTGTAAAACCTGGCAACACGATGCCTAATCCGAAGGATCTCGGCTTCAGTGACGAAGAAATCGAGCAGATTGCCGATTACTTGGCCAATTATAAGTTGGATTATTAATACAGCAAGAACTTTAAAAGGGGGTACAAACCTTGGCTCACGCTCATGCTTCTAGCCATAGCGTCAAACGCTACACGGGAATCATGGATTGGCTGACAACCGTCGACCACAAGAAAATCGGTATATTATACCTGATCGCGGGTGGTTTCTTCTTCGGGATAGGCGGTATCGAAGCGATTCTGATTCGCTTGCAGCTGATCAAGCCGATGAACGATCTGGTATCGGCTCAAGTATTTAACGAATTGATTACAATGCACGGAACGACGATGATCTTCCTTGGCGTAATGCCAGTTATCTTCGCCTTGATGAACGCGGTCATCCCGCTTCAGATCGGCGCGCGCGACGTCGCGTTTCCGTTTCTGAACTCGCTCGGATTTTGGACGTTCTTGTTCGGTGGACTTTTGCTTAACCTGAGCTGGATTATGGGCGGCGCGCCTGATGCGGGCTGGACGTCCTATACGCCGCTCTCCACCAACGACTATTCGTCCACGCACGGCGTAGACTTTTACACGATAGGACTTCAGATTGCAGGTCTCGGTACGTTGATCGGTGGTATCAACTTCCTGGCTACCATCATTACGATGCGTGCGCCTGGCATGTCCTTCATGAGAATGCCGATGTTTACATGGACGGCGTTCATCACTTCGGCCATGATTCTGTTCGCATTCCCTGCCATTACGGTAGGTCTCGTATTGCTCAGCTTTGACCGTTTGCTCGGTGCCAATTTCTTTGATGTTGCGGCAGGCGGAAGCCCTGTATTGTGGCAGCATATTTTCTGGATTTTCGGTCACCCTGAAGTTTACATTCTGATTTTGCCGGCGTTCGGTATTATCTCAGAAGTTATCCCTACATTCTCCCGTAAACGTTTGTTCGGATACAGCTCCATGGTATTTGCAACCATCCTGATCGCCTTCTTGGGCTTCATGGTTTGGGCTCACCATATGTTTACGACAGGTCTTGGACCTGTAGCGAATGCGCTCTTCTCCATCGCAACGATGCTGATCGCCGTTCCTACCGGTATCAAAATCTTTAACTGGCTCTTCACGATGTGGGGCGGCCAAATCCGCTTCACCAGCGCAAACCTGTTTGCGATCGGTTTCGTACCGACCTTCGTAATGGGTGGGGTTACCGGCGTCATGCTGGCTTCTGCTCCTGCAGACTTCCAGTTCCATGACACGTACTTCGTTGTAGCTCACTTCCACTACGTTATCGTTGGTGGTCTGGTATTCGGTCTGTTTGCCGGCCTTCACTACTGGTGGCCAAAAATGTTCGGCCGTATGCTGAACGAAACGTTGGGCAAATGGACGTTCTGGTTGTTTGCCATCGGCTTCCACATGACATTCTTCGTACAGCATTTCCTTGGATTGCTAGGTATGCAGCGGCGGATTGTCTCGTACTTGCCGAACCAGAATTTCGACGAACTTAACTTCATCAGTACCATCGGTGCAATCTTGATGGGGATCGGCGTATTGCTCTTCTTGGCTAACATTGCCGTCACTACAAGAAAACCGGTTGGCGTAGCAGCGGATCCATGGGAAGATGGACGCACGCTCGAGTGGAGCATTCCTTCTCCACCGCCAGAGTACAACTTTAAGCAAATTCCGCTCGTTCGCGGCATTGACGCTTACTGGAAAGAAAAGATGGCAGGCAATAAAGAGATGACACCATCCGAGCCGGTTGGTCCGATCCATATGCCTTCGCCAAGCATCCTTCCGTTTGTGATGTCACTGGGTCTGTTTATCGCGGGTCTTGGTTTCATGTTTAGCACGGAAGACTTCTCGAATTCGTTCATGAGCTTAATCTTCAATAAATATATCGTTCTGATTGTTGGTCTTCTGATTACGTTCGCGGCAATGATCGCTCGTTCCCTGTACGATGATCATGGATATCACATCGAAGTTGAAGAACTGGAAGGGGAGGGTAAAGCATGAGTCACGCTGAACATGTAAACGGCGAACTTCCTCACGAGCCCGAGAAGGCAACACTCGAAGGCCGTAATAAGGTTCTTGGTTTCTGGCTCTTCCTCGGTGGAGAGGCCGTGCTCTTCGGTACGTTGTTTGCAACGTTCCTGGCGCTTCGCGGCCAGAACAACGAAGGTCCAACTGCTGCTGAGCTGTTCTCACTGCCGATCACGGCAGCAGCAACTCTGATATTGCTTGTCAGTTCCTTGACCAGCGTGTTCGCCATTCAGGCGCTGCACCGTCATAATATCGAGAAGCTGAAGCTGTGGCTGATCGTGACCGTTGTCCTGGGTCTTGGATTCCTTGGCCTTGAGATTTATGAATTCTATGAATATGTTGTGCATGAATCGTTTAACATGAAGACGAGTGCATTCTCGTCTGCATTCTATACGCTGGTTGGCTTCCACGGCGCCCACGTTGCTTTCGGGGTCGTGTGGATCAGCCTGTTGATTGCTCAGCTGTACAGAAAAGGGTTAACCGTGGTTACAGCACCTAAGGTTTATGTGTCTGCTATGTACTGGCACTTTATCGACGTTGTATGGGTATTCATCTTCTCGGTCGTATACCTTCTTGGAAAGGTGGGCTAAGGAATGACTGCGAATCAACAATCCAATGAGGGGCCTACTGTGAAACACCGCCATCGTGTGGAAGGTCCTGAGAAACACATTGTCGTCTTTATTTTCTCCATCGTCTTGACTGCGATTGCTTTTGCGGCTGTCGCAGCCGGAGGCATCAACACAGCATTTACGATCATCCTTTTGCTGGTTATGGCTGTGTTGCAGGTGTTCGTGCAAATGGGTTACTGGATGCACTTGAAGGACAAAGGGCATCTGATGCCAATCCTGTTCATGATTGGCGGCTTCTTCGTAGCTAGTACCTGTATTGTCATGGCACTGTTCTGGGTTTGGTGGTAAAATGAAAAAGAGGTGGGCTACTTCAGCCCCCTCTTTTTTTAAGTCGTAGGAAGGTGTCACAATTTCGACAGAATTTAACCCGTTTAGGGGAGGTTTTTGCATGCTGGGCTTAGAATATTTTAGTTTTGCAGATAAATGGAGTCCCTTGTTCCTGGCATTTATGCTGCTCGTTACGGCAGGCTACTTCCTGTTGACCGGGCCGCTAAGCAGTCGCTTTGAAGGGAGTGCTTCGGTTTCCGCAGGAAGGAAAACACTGTTTGTAGGCGGTATGCTAACGTTCTATCTCGCACAAGGTGGACCTATTGAACTGCTCGGGCATACAATGTTCTCGTTTCATATGGTCAGTATGGCCATGTCCTATCTAATGGCAGTGCCGCTCTTGATTCTGGGTATTCCTGTTTGGATGTGGCGCGCCTTCGACAAGGTCAATCCGTTTAAGAAGCTCGGTTTCCTTGCGCGTCCGATTGTTGCCGCGGTTCTGTTTAACGGCTTGTTTTCGTTTTATCACATCCCGGTCATCCATGACTTTGTCATGTTAAACTTCTGGGTGCACCGTCTGTATTACTTGATCCTGTTTATCGCCTCGCTGCTGATGTGGTGGGCCATCATTAAACCGATTCCGGAGAAGGACAAGTCGTCAGGGCTTATGAAGATGGGATACATCTTTCTGAACATGGTCTTGCTGACACCGGCATGCGGGCTCATTATTTTCTCAAGCGAACCGATGTACGCAACTTATAGCGATCCAGTGGTATGGGCGAAGGCGATGGGCTATTGCGTTGCCGGCGATACCTCCGCGTTGCTCAGCCAGTTCGGCGGGCCGGAGTTCTTCGGCTACCTGGAGCCCGCGATTGACCAGCGAGTGGGCGGGATCATCATGAAGTTTTTCCAGGAAATCATTTTTGCCTCGATGCTGGCCTATGTGTTCTTTCACTGGTACAAACGAGAAAATCAGGAAGACGATCCTTTGCCTGGCGAGATTCCTCCAGGTAAACTCAATCAGGCGTAACAGGATTATTGAAGGGGGATCCATATGGATTGGTTTTTTATATTTCCCACGGTCAGTACAACGTTCATCGTCATCAGCGCCGTGCTGGTGGCGATTGGCTGGGGACTTATCATTAAAGGGAAGCGCGAGGCCCACAAGAAAGTGATGATCTGGGCGGCCATCGCAGCCGTCATCTTCTTTATCATCTATTCCTCGCGCACCGTATTCATCGGCAACACGTCATGGGGCGGACCTGATGACCTGAAGCCGTATTACCAGGTATTCCTGATCTTCCACATTGTACTGGCTACCGTAGCCGCTGTGTTCGGGATCACGACGCTGGTCCTCGGCTTCAAGGAGAAGTTCTCCAAACACCGCAAGTGGGGCAAGGTTACGTCGATCATCTGGTTCTTTACGGCCATCACCGGCGTTGCCGTGTATACCTTGTTGTACCTGTTGTACCCGGGCGGGCATACCCAGCCTGTATGGAAAGTCATATTTGGAATGTAATTGGAGGAGAACACCCGTCAGAGAAATCTGGCGGGTGTTTTTTTGTTTTGGCGGCTCAATTGTGGGCAGAGGAGGGGGAGTGTATCCGTTCCGGCCGCTGTTGAAACCAGGAAACTGGGATGAGATGAAGTGGTTGTTTCCCGGTTTCAAAGGCGAACGCCAGGTCTCCTCCACGGCTGCACTCCCCTGGTGCAGGGATGTCCTTGAGAGAGCCGCAGCAGGGAAGGGAACACCCGATGGTTATCACAGCCGGGTGTATTGTGTGGGCAGATGGGGGAGTGTATCCGTTCCGGCCGCTGTTGAAACCAGGAAACTTAGGATGAGATGAAAAGGTGGTTTCCCGGTTTCAAAGGCGAACGCCAGGTCTCCTCCACGGCTGCACTCCCCTTGAGCAGGGAAGCTGTTGATTGAGCCGCCAGCACAGGGATGGTGACACCCGGCAGAAAACCTCTGACGGCTGTTTAGAGAGTGTGAGGGCGGGGATGGTGGAGTGTATCCGTTCCGGTCGCTGTTGAAACCAGGAAACTGGGATGAGATGAAAAGGTGGTTTCCCGGTTTCAAAGGCGAACGCCAGGTCTCCTCCACGGCTGCACTCCCCTGGTGCAGGGAAGTCCTTGATTGAGCCGCAGCAGGGAAGGGAACACCCGATGGTTATCTCAGCCGGGTGTATTGTGTGGGCAGATGGGGGAGTGTATCCATTCCGGTCGCTGTTGAAACCAGGAAACTAGGATGAGATGTAAGGGGAGTTTCCCGGTTTCAAAGGCGAACGCCAGGTCTCCTCCACGGCTGAACTCCCCTTGAGCAGGGAAGCTGTTGATTGAGCCGCCAGCACAGGGATGGTGACACCCGGCAGAAAACCTCTGACGGCTGTTTAGAGAGTGTGTGGGCAGATGGGGGAGTGTATCCGTTCCGGTCGCTGTTGATACCAGGATAATCATAAAATTTTACAAATTCTATTGACACTGTTTATATACACACTATATACTGTGTATAAAGATATACACAGTGAGCACAGTAATCACACTAAGCACAGTGAGATCAGACTGCGATAATAAAACGAAATGAATACATGAAGGAATGAAAGGGTGAGACGCATTGCAACAGGTTATCCATAATGCGATGAAGATCGTAAAGAAAGACTTCGCAAGCGATAAGCTCCAAATCATATGGAACATACTGTTCATGCTGTACATGGGGTTCGCCACGAGCGTCGTCATAAACGTTCAGTTCGAGCATCTAGACGAATACAATAACCCGTTTGTCGATTTTATCATGGTGCTTTTTGCTCCTTTTGTAGGATTTTTATTTAACCGGAAGTCCTTCAAATATTTGAACGAGGATTCATACACCCGAATGCTGTACTTCTACCGGAGCATACCGGTGCCGGCTTCCGCGATTTTTGTTAGTCGGATCATTAATTCCCTGATCGCTTTTGCCATCAACAGCATCGTGTTTTACGGAATCATCTATGCTATCGGGAATCACCTTAGAGGCGTGATGGATATTCCAAGCTATATCGCCTTTATGCTGACATGGGTCGGGGTTGGATTTTTATTAACGGGACCTTATATCTACTGGGAAAATATGTGCAGCGGCAAGGTGTATCTAAGGAATACCGTTCTTATGAGTCTGCTCCTTTCGGGATTGATCGCTGTACTGAGCCTGCTGGGTTACAGCATTTTCGAATTCGCAGCGAACGCCGCCATGAAATGGAGCCTGTTATCTCCGGTGATGTGGGGTTCGCTGATTGCGGGATTGGCGTCCATGCTGCTTATGAGCAAGTTAACCTACACGCGGCAGCAGACCAGGGATTTATCATGAAGGACCTAAAGATGAATCCGTACGGCATGCAATGGCACGGGCTTATGCACAAAAGAAAAGCGAGGTGGTAAAAGGTGCGACTTCTGATACAGATCAATGAAAATAGCGCAGAGCCTTTATATCACCAGATTGAAACACAGCTGCGCTCGCTCATTATTAGCGGTCAAATCGAGGAGGGAACGTTATTGCCATCCATTAGGGAATTTGCCGGAGATCTGAAGTGTAGCGTCATTACGGTGCGCAGGGTGTATCAGGATCTTGAGAATGAAGGATTGCTGCGAACGAGGCAAGGCACGGGAACCTTTGTTGCCGGCGTCGGCGACCAAGCCCGAGAACAATATAAACGCGATGCGGTCATTGAGGCATTAAGGGATGCCGTAGATAAAGGGCTTGCCGTTCAATTCAATGAAGATGAGATGAAAGAGATGTTCATGGAAGTTGTCCGGGAAAAATATGACGCCAAAGGAGGTCGCTAACATTCCATGGAACCGCATGTTATTGAGTTTCGTAATGTCATTAAACGGCGAAGAACGAAAACCATCGGCCCGATCCAATTATCGATTCCTCAAGGATATATCGTTGCCCTGGTGGGACCTAACGGCTCGGGAAAAAGCACGCTGCTGAACATGATGATGCAGACCGTGTTTCCGGACGAAGGCGAAATCACCTGGTTCGGCGAGTCTTACCGGGGAGAGCTTCCGGTCTCGATCCGTAAACAGATGGGCTTCGTTCCTGAACAGCTAAGCATAGAAGAACAGCATATGACGGTGGATGAAGCGGCCAGCTTCCGCGCATCCTGGTATGACGATTGGGACGGTTATTTTTTCGATGAGCTTTTATCCAGGTTCGATGTCCCGCGGGGCGTCAAACTGCGCAAGATGTCCAAGGGGGAACGCCGCAAGTTCGAGATCGCCGCTGCGCTGGCGCCAAGGCCCAAGTTCCTGCTGCTGGATGAACCTTCCTCGGGCCTGGATCCATTCGCTTGGAAGCTGATGATCGATCAGCTGCACAAAGTGATGAAGTCCATGGATACGACCATCGTGCTCTCCACCCATGTGGTGGATGAAATCCGGCGTCTGGCGGACTATGTCATTCTCATCCATCACGGGAAGATGCTCGGCATGGTGGAGAAGGATTCGCTGCTGGACAACTGGAGGGAATGCTGGATTCAGGGAGATGCCTCCATTGTAAAGGAGCTGCCGGGTATTCTGAGCATCAAGCAAGAGACAGCGAGCACGATATCTTTTATAACGACGGAATGCTTGGAAGTGGAGAAGATCCTGCAGTCTGCAGGCATCCCGTTTATTCAGACCCGTTCCTTGGAGCTGGATGAAGTGCTTCGATTATGGATTGACGGAAACATGCCTGCCAATGTGCAGAACTAGGATAGAGAGGGGTTTTTAGGAGATGCAACGATTGCAATTAGACAATGTAGTTAAGATTTATGCAGACAAAACGGCAGTAAACCGGATTTCGCTTCAGGTTGAGGAAGGTGAAATCTACGGGCTGCTCGGGGCGAACGGCGCCGGCAAAACAACCACCATGCGGATGGTGCTTGGACTGATCTACCCGGATGACGGAACGATCCTGTACAACGGAAAGCCGTACAACAAGGAACTGCGTCACATTATGGGTTACTTGCCGGAAGAGCGCGGGTTATACCCGAAAGTGAAGGTCAGCGAGCAAATTTCCTACTTGGCTCAGCTGCGGGGCATGTCCGCGAAAGACGCGGATAAGAGTTTGAAATACTGGCTGGAACGGTTTGAAGTTCCCGACTATTACGACAAGAAGATCGAAGAGCTGTCCAAGGGCAATCAGCAAAAAATGGGCTTTATCGCAGCGGTTGTCCATGACCCGCAGATTCTCATTCTCGACGAAGCCTTCAGCGGACTGGATCCGGTTAACGTCGAACTTCTGAAATCAACGGTAAAAGAACTCCGAGACAAAGGAACGAGCATTCTGTTCTCCACTCACCGGATGGAACACGTTGAGGAACTGTGCAAAAACATTACGATTCTCCATCGCTCCAATACGGTGGTAAAAGGGAATTTGAAGGATATCAAATCCAAGTATCCTCGTGAAGAGGTGGTGCTCGGTACGTCCGGTGAAGTTCGGGGTCTTGAAGCCCTGCCTGGCGTAACGGCGGTGGAGCGGACAGAGGACGGTTACTCCATCCGAATCAGTCAGGTTGATGCAGCGCAGAACATTTTGAATACGGCCATGTCGCAAAGCACGATCCATCGGTTTGAAGTGAAGGAACCGACACTCAATCAAATCTTCATAAAGGCGGTAGGTGAATCCAATGAATAATATGTGGACCGTTATCCGATTTACGTTCATGAATAAAGTAAGAACGAAGTCGTTTCTCGTTTCTACCTTGATATTTGCACTCATTATTACGATCGGGATCAATCTTCCTTTTCTGATCCAAATGTTTACGGGGGATAAGGCTGGATCCGACGAGACCACCCGCATCGGGCTGGTATATGGACAAGAACAAACGCTTGCCGAACAATTGGAGACCACTTGGAGCAGCTTACCCGCCAATTCCTACGAATTCGTCAAATACGAAACGGCAGATGAAGCTGCCCTGAATCAAGACATTAAAGACGGCGTAATCGAAGGCTATTTGAAATTTGAAGCACAAGATGGCAATACGTTCCCAACCGTGGTCTACAGCTCCGAAGACGAGGCCATGAGCCCGGAACTGCAATCCAATCTGCAAGCAGCGCTGCAGGTGGCGAAGACGCGCAGCATCGTAGAAGGACTCAATTTGTCCGATGCCCAGATCAATGAACTGAATATGCCGGTTCAGATTGACGCACGCAGCATAAGCACGAATCCGTCTGGCAATGCAGACGGGGCTTCGGATGAGAAGGAAGGGGCTTCCGAAGTTATTAACTACATTGTGGTGTACGCTCTGATTATTCTGTTCTTCTTCACCTTGATGGGTACGGGGAACATGATCGCCTCCGAAGTGACGACAGAGAAGAGCTCCCGTATTATGGAGATCTTGATTACAAGCGTATCTCCGCTGAGCCAAATGTTTGGCAAGGTCATCGGCATGTTCCTGTTGGGTCTGTCGCAGATCGCCGCATTCGGCATCGTGGCCGCCGTGAACCTGATGCTTCCGCACAACCTGGATACATTGAAGGACATGAATCTCGACCTGAGCGCGATTGACCCGATGCTGCTGGTGTTCGGTTTAATCTTCTACATCCTTGGCTATTTCTTGTATGCGATGCTTTATGCGGCCATTGGTTCGATCGTCAGCCGTACCGAGGATTTAGGGCAGGCGGTCATGCCGATTACGATGCTGTCGCTGGTGGCGTTCTATATCGCGATTTTTAGCCTGAGCGCTCCAAACTCGATGCTGATGAAGGTGTCCTCGTACATTCCGTTCATCTCGCCGACCACGATTCTGGTACGGATCGGACTAGGCGACATTACCGTATGGGAGATTCTTCTCTCGCTGGCGATCCTGATCGCGGCCATTCTCGTCTTCGGCTGGCTGGCTGCGAAAATCTATCGCACCGGTGTCCTGATGTATGGTAAACGCCCTACGTTCAAAGAGCTCAGAAAAGCAATGAAGGCTTATAAGATGTAAAGCGGTGGAAGTAGTGTTAGGGCTGCCGGAACAAAAAGTAGAGTTAAAGGGGGGCGCCATACCGACATCGGTATGGCGGACATAACCCCATAAAATAAGTAGAGTACAGCACGGTTATTCTTTGCCGCATAAGACCACACCAACATAAAGGAGCTTACATACATGAAAAATTGGAAACGCATGCTCTTGTCTCTCACGATTTCGGCGGGAATGCTCGCCACGTCAGTGCCTGCCATGGCAGCGCCGCAGCAGCCGGCTGTGAAAGTGAATAACCAAGTTGTCGAATATTCGCTTGGCACACCGGTTATAGAAAAAGGCACGACGCTTGTTCCGCTTAGAAGCACGCTCCAGGCTTTGGACGTGAAGCTGACGGGAGCTGCAGATGACACCATTACTGCGGTGGTGGACGGTAAGACCATTACCCTGAAAGGCAAACTGAAACGAATCAATGGCGTAACCTATGCACCCATTCGGGTTGTCGGGGACGCAGCCGGCTATGAGGTCAAATGGAATGCAGCAACCCGTACCGTTCTGCTGGTTTCCAAGGCGACGGAAACCGCACAGACCGGCGGCCGCGGGTTTATGTGGGAAGTAGAGAGCAATGGGAATACTGTGTATCTGGTGGGCTCCATGCATATCGCGGATGACAGCTTCTACCCGCTGCGTCCGGAATTTGAGGAAGCCTTCGCCGAAGCAGATTATCTCGGCGTCGAGGTTGATGTCAGCAAAGCAGCTGACGAAGCGCAGCAGCAGCTGATCATGGATATGGGCATGTATAAGGATGGAACAGCGCTCAAGGATCATGTGTCCGGCGAGACGTACGCCAAGCTAGGCAAAATCTTGACGGAGAGCGGCATGAAGCCGAATGCCTTGGATGCATTCAAGCCATGGGTAGTGGAAACCACGATCAGCAGCTTGAAAGCGGTGAAGGCTGGCTACGAAGCCGCTGCTGGAATCGATCTGTATTTCGTCCAGAAAGCGATCGAGCGCAAAATTCCGGTAATCGAGCTAGAATCCTATGAATTGCAGCTCGGCATGTTTAATGGCTTCTCCAAAGAGCTGCAAGAAAAGAATCTCAACATCGCCTTGGATAATTTCGACGTGCTGGATGACGGTGTGGAGCAATTGGCTGAAATGTGGAAGACGGGTAATGATGAGGCGCTGCTGGAGTTCACCAACAGCATGGCCGTTGATGAGGAATACAACAAAGCGATGCTGATTGACCGCAACATCGGCATGGCCGAGAAAATCGACGGATACCTGAAGAACGGCAAAAAAGAAGAGTACTTCATCGTGGTTGGCGCAGCCCACTATCTGGGTGAGCATGGCATCGTGAAACTGCTTGAGGATAAAGGCTATACCGTCGTTCGTAAATAGATAAAAGCCATCGCTTGCGAATTATGACTCGATTCTAACATTCAAAAAGCGAAAACCTTCCAATGATCGAATGACGATCATTGGAAGGTTTTTTGTTGTTTCCGTATTTTATTATTAAATAACTAGAAGCTGTTCGAACAGCCCTTACAGCAGCAATATGGCAGCGCCGATCATTGGGGTAAGGACCATGCAGGTTTTCAGCCAGACAACGGGTACGCGCTTCGTAAATTTTGCTCCGACGTACGAGCCGGACATCGTCCCGACCACAACGGCGGCGAGCAGTTGAACATCCAGGTATCCGATCGAGAAGTATCCGGCGCCTCCGGCCAGCGCAATCGGCATGATGACCAGCATGGTCGTGCCGGCGGCAAAGCGCATCGACATGCCGAGGACAAGCATGAGCCCGATCTGGATGAACGGGGTGGAGCCGATTCCGAACAAACCCGATAAGGCACCGGTGATCAGTCCGATGAGCAGCGCCTGCAGCCAGTATCGGAAACCCTGGACAACCGGTGGAGCCGAGACCTCGGAAGCCTTGGACCGCCGGGAGACGTACATCATCCTGAACCATAAGGCCAGTCCGGAGGCGAAGAGCATCCCGGATGTCATAAAGCCCAGTTGATCCTCGGGAATCAGCGAGGACCAGCCTGAGCTGACCCACGCCCCCGCCGCACCGGCTAAGCCGACGACGGCACCCGTTCTCAGCACCATATTCCCTTCCCGATAATGGCTGACCGAACCGGAAAGCGACGAGAAGAACATCGCCGCCAGTGCGGTACCCAGCGCGGTATGGATGGGATAACCGAATACAACCGTCAGGATGGAGATGATAAAACCCGATCCGCCTGCGCCCACGAAACCGAGGAGTAGTCCGAGCAGCACCATAACGAGGGCGATCTTGATCAACAACATCAGGCCATCCTCCAAACCTGATGGGGCACGCCGATTCCGGCGGGAACCGGCAGGTCCTCTCGAACGCAGCTGTTTTGGTCCAGTACCATGGTGGGGTGCCCGCTCCCATAGACGGGCCAAGCCGGCAACGCACGAATATTCGGCTCTCCGCTTTGTACGAATGCGACCCATGCTTCCCGCATGGCGCGTGCCAGCGCATAGCTCTCGGCGGCTACGGAATAGGGATCCTCATTGGAGTGCCATTCAGCGGGCATCACATTTCGGTTGAATGCTGCGCCGATGAGACTGCCTTCATACCCGTGTATCGCGCCGAGCGAGCCGCCGCATTGGAGCCGATACATCCATACAGGAGTTCCTGACGATGCCACGGCTTCTGCAAACTGCATCGCTCCGATCGTATAGAGATGTTCGGTCAATGTTTTGCTCCACGCTTCACCCGAAGCCATCGATTGCTCATAACAAGCATAAGCATTCCACGCCACAGCGGCATTCTCTCCGAAGAAACGTTCGAGCGTCTCGAAAGCCGGGCACTGAAGCGCCGGATCGTTATGGATAAAAATAGCCGCTTCATTCTCATTCGTGCCGATCAGCAGCGGCGGGAGGCCGGCGTTCCCGGCCAGACTCGCCAGTGGATCCAACGGAATGACATGGCCGTCGGCAACCGGGCCGAACATATGCAGGCTGCGCGAGGTGTCGCAGCCGATCGCCGACTGCGCTTCGATGATTCTCTCGGCAGGAAGTTCAAGCAGCTGATGCGCCTGTGCTTGCGGTAACCCCAGCTCTTCAAGCAGCCTAAGAGTCGTGACATTGGCGGTTTGGCAATCCCGTATCGACTGCGTTGCGCCGCTTTGGGCAATGGCCCGGTGAAATAAGCCCTGTGCCGCTTCCATCACGTAGAGGGTGGCGGTACATTTGGCCCCGGCAGAATTGCCGATGACGGTTACCCGCGACGGGTCGCCGCCAAAAGCGGCAATATTCAACCGAACCCACCGGAGGGCAGCCGCGATATCAAGCATGCCATGGTTTCCGGAGGTTTCATACCCGTTGCCGAGCAGGTCTCCCAAATACAAAAAACCTAACGCGCCCAGCCGATAATTGATCGATACGTAGACGATCCCATCCTCTGCTGCGTAACGGGATCCATCGCACTCCGCTCCGTTCCCCGACACGAACCCGCCGCCATGGATATAAACCATGACCGGTTTTAATTTCTCACTGACGCCCGTTGTCCACACATTTAAGTTTAGGCAATCCTCGGACTGTGCAAGTCCGGGCACGTTCCCGTTCGGCTGATGCTGCTGGGGGGCGATCGGCCCGAATTGCTTGCACGGCCTTACGCCCGTCCAAGCGAGCGGAGGGGCCGGAGGCTTGAATCTGCGATTGCCTACAGGTGCGGCAGCATAGGGGATGCCCCGGAATACATGCACGCCGTTTAAATCGGCGCCTTCCACTGTGCCTGATAATGTTTGCACGATCAAGTTGACCGTCTCCTATCCTTACAAGATGAGATTATTATATCTTGTTTCTATGATGAGCCCTAATATATATTAGATTATATAAATGATAACTGATGAGTTATGTATCAGAGAAAGTTGGAATGAGATGGAACTGTTGCAATTAAAATATTTTCAGACTGCTGCCCGAATGCAGCACATGACGAAAGCAGCCCATAGCCTTCATATATCGCAGCCGGCATTAAGCAAAATGATCGCATCGCTAGAAACCGAGCTGGGAACCAAGCTGTTCGAGCGGGAACGCAAATCCATACGTCTGAACGAGCATGGCAAGCTGTTTCTCCATCAAGTGGATATTGCGCTGCAGGCGCTGGAGGACGGAAAGCTGCAGCTGCAGGATGCCAGCGGCAGCACCTCCGCCGCCATCACGCTCGATGTGCGAGTCTCCTCGCATTTGCTGCCGGATCTATTGGCCGATTTTCGCAAAGAATGCCCGAATGCCGAGTTCCAATTGCAGCAGCACGTTTTGTCATCCGTAGGGATGCCGAGCTTCGATTTATGCCTGTCCGATGGCGCAGAGCCGCCGAAGGGAACGACCTCGGTGTGCTTGCTCGAAGAGGAGATCGTGGTTGCGGTACCCGCCGACCATCCGCTTGCGGATCGAGATCGGGTCAGCTTGCGGGAGCTTAAGGAAGAGAGCTTCATTACGCTGCCTCCGGGCAAATCGCTGCGCGAAACGACCGATGCGTTCTGCCGTCTTGCCGGCTTTACCCCCCGCATCCGATTCGAGAGCGACGACCCCGCCACCGTCCGCGGTCTCATTCGAGCGGGTCAGGGCGTCGCCTTCCTGCCGGTCGTGACATGGGGCGGATCAACCGGGCCCGATGTCGTCCAGCTGAGGCTCGAAGAAAGCTGGTGCAAGCGCTCGATTTCCTTGTCTTGGCCCAAGGACCGATACCTTATGCAGACGGCGGTACTGTTCCGGGATTTCGCCATTCGGTACTTTGCTCGGCTGGCTGAATCGCACCGGCAGAACATGGCTCGGGGAGAGCTCTAGCCGGTACCGACCTGACCGTCTCCGGCGTGAGATTTTAGTGAATTCGAAAGCGAAAAGGAGCGTCACAAGTGGAAACCAAACAGCCTCCCAGGCTAACCAATGAGGATTACCGATTGCAGCCTCGCGCGCCTGTTCAAGTATTTCACGGCATTCATCCGGGGACGATTCCGCTGCATTGGCATGAATTTTACGAGCTGAGTTATGTAGTTGGGGGAGAAGGGGAGCATAGGCTCAACGGCTCCGCGTATCCGCTGTCTTCCGGAACCCTCTTCCTGCTGACGCCGGCCGACTTCCATGAACTGGTGTCCGTGGAAGACAAGCCTCTTGAAATATACAATGTCATTTTTACCGAGGCCATGATGGAGGATAACCTGTATCACTGGTTGTTCGGAGGCAAGCTGGTGCTGCATGCACAGCTCGAGGAGATGCAGCACCGGCAGATATTCGCCGATTATGAACGGATGAGGGAAGAAACCGGAGCTTGGCGCGAAGGCAGCGAGATCGCGATTCGGGCTACGCTTCAGCGGCTGTTGGTGGATCTGCATCGGGGCAGTACCGCAAACCGCGCTTTGCCCACGAACGGGCCCGGGAATCGGCAGCTCAACGTAAACCTGCAAAGGGCCTTGATCTACATTCACCACCACTTCCGGGAAGATTTGAGATTGGAAGATGCCGCCGCACAGGCCCAATACTCGGCAACGTATTTCAGCGAGTGTTTCTCGAAGTCCGTGGGACAGTCCTTTCAGCGTTACCTGCAAAATGTCAGAATGCAATTTGCCGAATCGCTGCTTCGGGCTTCCTCGCTGCCCGTCACCGAAATTTGTTACGCCTCCGGCTTCAATACGTTAGGGCATTTTGAGAGGGTGTTTCGTCAGCGAAAAGGGATGTCCCCCAGGCAGTACCGCCATCATGCAGGGATAGCCGAAGATATGCAGTATTTTTCCTAACGAATGCGCAGTATGGTGTCACCGTCCGGGATATAATGGCCTCAGTTCGTGAAATCCTTACTTGACTGGAGGTTATGATGATGACAACGCAAGCGCTTTCGAAGCAGGAAGTCGAGTTTTATAAGGAGAACGGGTATTACCTATACCGGAAACCGCTCTTTAGCGCCGAAAAAATGCAGGTACTGACCTCAATCTTTGAAGAACAGCTGGAGGAGAAGGGCAGCAAGCTATCGGACGAACTGGATACGCCGCATTTCCGTGACGAAAGGCTGCTGGATTTCCTATTGGCCGATGAGGTGCTTGATCTGGTCGAACCGATCATCGGGCCGAATATCGGGCTGTGGTCGAGCCATTTTATCTGCAAAGATCCGCATGTCGGACGCGCTACGCCTTGGCATGAGGATTCGGCGTACTGGAACGGAAGATTAAGCAGCTTCGATAAGATTATCACCGTATGGCTGGCGATCGACCGCAGCTGGAAGGAGAATGGATGCATGCGCGTCATTCCGGGCACGCATCATAGCGGGTTCTCGGACTATGAGGAGGTGGACGGGACAAAGAATTTGTTCGACACCCAAATCAAGAGCGGCTCGGTTGATGAGTCCCGGGCGGTTTATTTCGAACTAGAGCCAGGGGAATGCTCGCTTCACGATTCGCGCATCATTCATGGCGCGGCGCCGAATACAAGCCCGTACCGGCGCTGCGGGTACACCATGCGGTATTTCTCGACGGACGCGCTGGTTTATCCGGATAAGAATCCCGGTTTTAAGGTGTGGCTGGCCCGTGGAAAGAACATCGCCGGAACGAAATTCGTCAACGAATAACCCGGAGGGGATAAAGGAGCGTGCATGAATTGAACATTCAGCTGTATAAGGCTCTGTGGGGCATGGAGGGAAGCTGCAAGGGACCAATTGACGAGGGCTGCACAAGCCGGTTACGCCGGGATTGAAGCTCCGCTGCCGCCAGCGAATCGGGAAGCCGAATTTAAGGATTTGCTGGAGGAATTTCAGCTCCATTACATTGCCCAAGTGACTACATCCGTCCCCCATCAAGAAACCTTTGCCGAGCAGGCGCGCCGGGCCGCAGCCTTCGGTCCGAAGCTGATCGTGTCCCATAGCGCCCGGGATGGCATGAAGATCGAGGAGCAATTGCGTTTTTTCGAGGCAGCGCTGATGATCGAGCAGGAGGTCGGCATCACCATCGGGCACGAAACCCACCGGTCGCGGGCGATGTTCACGCCGTGGACGACGCGCACCTTGCTGGAGGAGTTCCCGGAGCTGAGCATTACGGCCGATTTCAGCCACTGGTGCTGCGTGACCGAGTCCTTGCTGGAGGACTATGCGGAAGACATGGAAGCCGCCATACGGCGGACCGTCCATATTCACGCGCGCGTAGGCTACGCTCAGGGCCCGCAGGTTCCCCATCCCGGAGCGCCTGAATACAGCCGGGAGCTGACAGTCTTTGAAGCCTGGTGGTCACGCATTGTCCAATACCGAAGAGAGCAAGGGCTCGGTCACACCAGCATAACGCCTGAATTTGGTCCGCCCGGGTACATGCACACCCTCCCTTTCACAGGGGCTCCCGTCGCGGATCTCTGGGACGTAAACGAGTGGATGGCCAAACGCATTTCGGAACGGTTGGCGCCATAAATAAGAAACGAGAACAAGCCGGACCATATAAAGGTTCCGGCTTGTTGTTCGTTTCTTTGGGAAAGCCATCCCTGTCGAATCACTCATACACCCGCAGCCAGCCATCCAAGCATGCCCCAGCACGCACCAGGCCCGAAGGGAGGGACCCGTGCGCACGATGCACAAGAGAACCATACTGGGATGCCGTTGGAGCACCATCTGAAGCTTCCCGCTTCACCGTCAAGCGTTAGAATAAAACGATGCCGGCAGCGCCGGCCACAAGGAGAATCAGCAACGGGTGGAGTTTGTATTTGAGCAGGAGAAATAAACAAGCTCCGCAAATCAGCAGCGTGGGAATGAGTCCTCTTAAAGCCCCGTCGCCCTCATCGGGATAACCAAAATGAATGGCCGCATAGACGATGAGTCCGGTCGTAACCGGACGCAAGCCGTATAACGAAGATTTCACCCATGGATTCCCCCGCATGCGGTAGAAGAAGGCAGAGAGCATCACGATGACGACCAGCGACGGCAGGATGATGCCGACGGTCGAGACGACGGCCCCGGCATAGCCGGCGGTCTGATAGCCGATCAGCGTGGCGGCATTGGTGGCGATCGACCCGGGCGCCATGCCGGCCAGCGCCACGGTTTGCTGGAATTCCGCTGCGGTCAGCAGCCCTTTTTCCGTGATCTCCTTCTGAATGACCGGGATCACCGCATATCCGCCGCCAAAAGACACAAGGCCTACACCAATGAATATCATGAACAAGTCCCAATACATTTCCTTCGCCCCGATTCGTTTCGCTCAAATGTAATATTCCAATTCCGGGCAGCTGTCGGCCGCAGCCTTCTTCTCTGTATCCGCTCGAAGTCCCAGCCGTATCTTGATCCGGATGACGGCCATGCCGCCGAGCAGGCTAAGCGCAATCAGATAGAGGGGATGGACGCCGGTGAACAGCATCACGGATACGGTGGCAAGGGCGGTGATCGTTGTGGTGGCATCAAAGACGGCATATTTGGCCATCCGGTAAGCAGCCACCGCGATCAGCGCGATGATGGCGCCGTGCATCCCCTTTAAAGCCGCTTCAACCTTGGGCTGATCCCGGAAAAACACCGCAGCCGTGCTGATCAGGAGCACGATGATAAATGTGGGACATGTCACGCCCAGCACGGCCGAAACAGCCCCGGCCATGCCGGCTTGGCGGTGGCCGATCATGGCGGCGGCATTCACGCCGACGCCGCCGGGAGCGGAACCGGCAAGCGAGATCAGCTCGCCGATTTCCTCCTCGTTCACCCATTTTTGCTTGCTCACCACTTCGCGCTCAATCATGGGCAGCATCGCGTATCCGCCTCCGAAGGTGGAAGGCCCGATGCGAAAGAAGGTCCAGAATAGCCGGGTAAGCAGCATGAACCGTTCCTTCGCCCGGCTCAAGAACGCGTTCAGCTTTTCCATTAGGCGTGATGGATTCTCGGCATCGGCATCGGCTCCTTGCCAAGCTCGGCCCAGATATATTTAAGCAGCAGCTCCGCCTTCAGCTGCTCATATCCCGGTTCGTCCCACAAATTGTGCAATTCTCCGGGATCTGCTTCAAGGTCAAACAATTCGCCGTAGGTTTGATTGTAATAAACGGTGATTTTATAACGCTGCTCGATGTACGTTTTTTGATGAATCGTTGAGGGCTCATGCCGAAATTCGCAGAGGGCGTGCTGCCTTGCGGTATCGACAGCCCCGAGCCACACGTCCATTTGGTCGATGCCCGTCATCGCGTGCGGGACGGGTATGCCGCAGAAGGATAGGAAGGTCGGGGCCAGATCGACCAGAGACTGTATCGCATTCGACCTTTTCCCGGCGGGCACCCGTCCCGGATAACGCACAATGAACGGAAGCTTGATCAAATCCTCGTAATGGAACCCGCCCTTGGCTTGAAGGCCGTGCTGGCCGAAGAAATGTCCGTGATCGGTGGTGAAGACAACGATCGTATCCTCCGACAGTCCCAGTTCGTCCAGTCTATCGAGTATTTTGCCGATATATTTATCCATCATGCTGATCATGCCGTAATACACGGCGACCAGCTTTTTCTTGTCGTATTCCGTTAACCTGGATTTCGAGCCGTATTCGTAATAGTGATGGGAACGGTAACCGTGAATGCCGAACCCGGTCTCAGCGAGATGCGAAAAATCGGGCTCCTCTTCCTGCGTCAATCCGAAATGCGGCGGATTGCGGTCATGCTCTCCGGGCGTCAGGGACGGGATCGTGAGTTTCTCCGGATCATACATCGAATCCCAAGGCTCGGGCACCAAATATTCCGGGTGCGGGTCGAAGAAGCTTGCCCACAAGAAGAATGGCTCTTCCGCCTTCTTGTATTGGTCCAAAAGCGAATGGGTCCGCTCGGCGATCCAGGTATTGTAGTGGTATTTTTCCGGGATGGGCCATGTGTACGTTTGGGTAGGGTCCATGGTTCCCGTAGGCGGCAGGAAGTAATCGCGCCAATTGGCGCATCCTTGCTCCTCCAGCCATAGGGCATAATGTTGTCCGACATGGGCCTCGTTCGTATGGTTGCGCGCCAGCTCGACGTGATCGAAGCCGTAAAAAGGACCGTGAAAATTTCGCCAATACGCCAAATCCTGAAGGATCGGGTAAGCTTCGACGGACGGGTAGTCTTCCGTGGATGTTAACGGCTGAAAATGTGCCTTTCCCACCAGCGCGGTCCGGTATCCGGCTTCTTGGAAGCTTTCGCCGACGGTATGGCGGTCTTCCAGCAGCTTGGTCCCCAAGGTCCAGGCTCCGTGCTGACTCGGATACTGCCCCGTAATGATGGAAGCCCGGCTCGGCGTGCAGGTCGGATTGGGACAGTATGCCCGATCGAACGTCGTCCCTTGGCGCGCGAGGCGGTCCAGGTTCGGCGTAGAGATTTCAGGCTGAAACGCGCCGATCGTATTCCAATGCTGCTGATCGCTAGTGATTAGCAAAATGTTAGGTCTTCTCGACAAGTGTAATCCCCTCCTAGTATGATGATATTGAAAAATAGAGGTTATCAAAATAGCACCGTGTTATATTTTTGTTGTCATTTTGTTATTCTTGATGAAAAAATGAAGGGAAGAGGGGAAGTCGAGTTGCAGGAGTACGAATACGAGTATGCCGAGTTTATCTACTATACGCCGGGATATTTGGATAAAGAGGCACAGATCTGGCCCGTCCGGGCGGGGCGAAGTTTAGCCAAGCCCAATTACAGGGTCGGGCCGAAACGGATCGAGTGTTACAGTCTGCACTTCGTGCATGAGGGAACGGTGCGGCTGGAGTTCGACGGCAAACGAGTGGATCTGCAGAAGAATGATCTGTTCTGCCTGTTTCCGGGCCGGACTTATTACTATCACCTGATTCCCTCGGATGCACCGCTTCGGATGAGCTGGCTGGCATTGGACGGAAACAGGGTAAGGCCGCTGCTCGAGCTGGCCGGCTTGGTGCCGGAAAGCCCGTTCGGCAGACAAATGATCTCCTCCCGGGTCGAAAAGTCCGCCGAATGCGTGATTGATGCCTTGGCCGGCGTCGAGCGCTGGAAGCCGTCGGTATCGCTCGAGCTGCACGGTTTGGTTTATGGTCTGCTCGCCGGCATGGTTCCCGACACGGCTTCCGCAGAGCCGACGGAGCTTGCGGGATGGATTCACGAGTGTTTGGATTACATGGAATTGCATGCTACCGAGGGGATATCCGTTCAGCAGGTTGCCGAATTCGCGGGTGTGCACCGCTCGTACTTCTCCAATATGTTCACGAGCCAGGTAGGAATGCCCCCGCTGAAATACCTTCAGCGCATCCGAATGGACAAGGCCAAACGGTTACTAACGGAAACGGACGCCACGATTACCGAGATTGCCCTGTCCCTGGGTTATCCCAATTTGTATTCATTCACCCGGGCGTTCAAGATTTATTTCAAGGTGCCTCCCATAACGATGCGTGAAAATCCATGCTGATTCCAGGAAGCATTATATACTTTTGAAAACGGTTACGGGCCGGTTCTACTGAACCTAAAAAAGGAGACACTCGCCATGAAGCTCTCTACGATTCAAAGATGGCTATCGCCCAGACGAAGCATTCAAGGGAAAATATTCATTGCGTTCAGTGCGGTGACGCTCCTGTCCATCGTCTCCATTACGGTCATCGTGTATATGAGCATGCGCGAGACGATCATGCAAAATGCCGTCACCTCGGTTTCGGACAGCATCCGGCAGGCGGATGAATCGCTGAATATGATGCTGGAGGAAATCGACCGGCTGAACACCGTCGTGGTGACCAACAAAAACACGGTGATCGACACGCTGCTGAGCCCCCATGAAGAGATTAGTTATGAATGGTTTCAGGAACAGAAGCGGATCGACGAGTTTCTCTCCGTCCTGATCGATTACAAGCCCTATATTTCGCGGATTGCGGTGGTCGGTTTGAACGGGAAGGTGTATTTCTCGGGCGGTCCGTGGCTGGACAAGACGGTCTTGGGCAGCCCCATGATGGATTACATGCTCCACAACGGATCGCGCCATGCGTATTTCAAGCAGTCGGGCGTATCGGATGCCATCACGATCGGCCGTGAGATTCGATATAACCGCGAAACGATCGGAGTGGTCATGGTGGATTTGAATTATGATTTTATCCAAAAAACATACGGCGTGAAGCCGACCACCGACAGCATGATTTATGTGCTGGACAAGCAGGGCGGTTTCGTCTATGAAGCCGAATCGGCGCCGGCCTTTGCCCCTTCGTTCGATAAGATTCTCCGCATCCATCAGGACCTTGCAGGAAATGGGGATGCCATCAAGCAAAGCATAGACGGCAGAGATTATATCGTCGTGAGCCGTCAATCCGGGTATACGGGATGGAGCACCCTGGCTCTGATACCAATGGACTCGCTGTTGAGCGAATCGGCAAGGCTCCGCAAACTGTTGGCGGAGGTATCCATCATCGTGTTTATCGTTGTCCTGATCGCTTCGCTGCAGGTATCTTCCCGAATCACCCTCAACATCCGGCGATTGAAATCCCTGATGATGTTCGTGAAGGAAGGGAATCTGACGTTCCCGAAAAAGGAAATCAAAAGCGAGGACGAGACCGGACAGCTGTACCGTGTCTTCATCAGCATGGTGGAGGATTTGAAGCGGCTGCTGGAAGGGATCCGGGTCAGCGAGAAAGAGAAGCGGGAGGCCGAATTAACGGCGCTTCAGGCGCAGATTCATCCTCATTTTTTATACAATTCGCTGAATACCATCAAGTATTTGGCCAAGATGAACGGCGTGCCGAATATCGAAGAGGTGTCCGGATCGTTGATCGAGCTCATGCGCGGCGTTTTGGGCAATTCGAGCGAATTTTTGACGGTGCGGGAGGAACTGGATTATGTGGAACGCTATATCTCCATCGTGAAGTACAGGTATATGGAGCCGATCCGGATGGTCACCCAGGTGGAGGACGAAACTTTGCTGGAATGCCGGGTCCTGAAGCTGATGCTGCAACCCCTTGTGGAAAATGCCATCATTCACGGCATCGGACCGCTGGAGCAGGAGGGACTCGTGCTGATCCGCGTATGTGAAGAGGGAGGCGACCTCAAGATTGAAGTGATCGACAATGGAAAGGGGATGACGGCGGGGCAGCAGGCGCAGCTTCTGGGGGAGACGGGCAAGAACGGAAATACATCCCGTTTCAGCGGCATGGGGGTACGCAATGTGCATGAGCGGATCGTTCACATGTACGGAGATGGCTACGGCGTCAAATTGTACAGTGAGCCGGGTTTATACACGAAGGCCGAGATCCGGCTTCCGAACATAGTGGAGAATAAGGATAAATCCCGACAAGAGGTGATATAAAGCCATGTTTCAAGTGCTGCTTGTTGACGACGAACCGCTGGTGCGGCATGATCTGCGAACGCTATTGGACTGGAATGAGCACGGATTCGAATTATGCGGCCAAGCCCATAACGGTATCATGGCGCTCGCGATGATCGAGCAGTCTCCTCCGCATATCGCGATTATTGACGTGAATATGCCGGAAATGAACGGCGTGGAGCTCAATCGGGCGATTAAGGCGCGGTTTCCGTCCATTCAGACGATCATGCTCAGCAGCTTTGATGATTATGACTACGTGCGGGAGTGCCTGAAGAACGGCTCCATCGATTATTTATTGAAGCATCGGCTGGACGGTGCGACGCTTGCTGCCTTGCTTAACAAAGCGGTCCTTGAATTGCGCCGGGCGGATCGGCTGCTGGAAGAGAGCGAGGCCCGCAAGGTTAAGACCGAGCGGATAAATCCCGTGCACATCCGCGACCATATCGCGCATCTGGTCAGGGGACGGAAGGAGGCAACCCTGGAGGTTGAGGCATTTTCGCGAGAAAACAGCCTGTACAGCGGTGCGTCAAGCTATGCGGCCGCGGCCCTGCAGATTGTTCCATTCCTGCTGTTGACGGAGTCATACAGCGACGTGCAGACGAATCGGCTGGTTCAGCAGGTGGTCGATATGATGCAGCAGAGCCTTGGCGATATCCGGGAGCGGACGGCAGCTTATGTGGAGGATGGACGGTTCATGATCGTGTTTGCGTTTAAGGAACGGAGCGAGCATGCCATAAAGAGCGAAATCGACGGACAGATGAGGAAGCTTCAGCATGCGCTTGAGCTGTTCCTCAATTTAAAATGCGTAAGCGCCGTCGGACATGTGTGCACCAGCCTGACCCAACTCGGAACAAGCTACGGCTCCGCCGAACGGTTACTCGATGCTTCCCGCTCGGAGCCGTCCGGCAGCAGCGCTGCCCCCAGGATGCCGGGCCGGGCCGGCGGGCTTGCCGATGAATACCACCAACGCGTGTCTCTAACGATCGAGGAACACAAACAGCTGCTGCTTTCGATTGAACGACTGGACATCGAAGGCGTGCACGGTTTAATCGACTCTGTTTTTGCTTCCATCCACCACCTGCCGATCCATTCGCATACGGTCCAGATGATGGTCAGCGAGCTCATGCAAACCGGGGACAAGGCACTGAAAACCTGGCTGCCAGGGACGGAAGACGCCAAGGAAAAGCTCCCTTCCCGAAGCGAGCTCGGAAGGATCGGCAGCGTCGGGGAGCTGGTGCAGTGGCTGCAATCCTTCTATGCAGGCTTGCTCGGACTGCTGAAGCAGCACCGGGCGGGAGGGCCGTATTCCCGGCATGTCACGCAGGCCATACACTTTATTCTGGAGCGGTACCCGGGTTACGTGACGCTGGAGCTTGCCGCGGGCGCCATCGGCCTGAACTCCTCCTATTTGAGCCGAATATTCAAGGAAGAGACGCAGCGGACGTTCTCGGAGTATCTGAATCGGGTTCGGATCGATGCGGGGCGCAAGCTGCTGGAAAGCGGCAAATACTCGATCAAGGAAATCAGCGGGCAAGTGGGGTTTACGACCCATAATTATTTTTTCAAAGTATTCAAGGAAATGACGGGCCTGACCCCGCAGGAGTATTTGAACCGCCTGGGAAGAGGATAAGGATAAAACCGAGTATTCGGATCGGCAGGGAAACGAACTCGAAAGCCGCCTTGTTATAAACCGTAAAATATGTGGAGTAAATGGTCAAATTTTTGTAACGGGCCGTCAAGGCGGCTGAATTATAATAATCACACACACCAACGGTAAACGCTTACAAATAAGGTTGGTGAATAAGAAAATATGGGGGTAGCTGATACATGCGTAGACGCTGGGGAAGAAACGCGGTCATCTCCATGATCGTTTCCAGCTTGATGCTGGCCGGATGCAGTTCCGATGGAGGATCGAAGAAGGAAGCCGCACCCGAAGGTGCGGAGAATGTCGTACATACCACGGGGTTTCCGATCGTGGATCAAGCGGTGGAACTGAAAATGTTCACCCGGATTGCACCCGTGAACGGTCCGTTCAAGGAGATGCCGGTATTCCAGGATTACGAGAAATTGAGCAATGTGAAGGTTGAATTCATCGAGGCGCCGACGGACGGCTTCCAGGAGAAGAAAAACCTGCTGTTCGCTTCCAACGAGCTGCCTGACGCCTTGTTCCGTTCCGGGCTCTCGCCGCTTGAAGCCGTTCGCTACGGATCGGCAGGCCAATTGATTCCGCTGGAAGGCCTTATCGACGAATACGCGCCGAACCTGAAGAAATTGATGGAGGAATATCCCGAAATCCGTTCGGGCATCACGACGCCGGAGGGGCACATCTATGCGATTCCCGGCATTGTGACGCTGGGCGCGGCGCGTACGGATAAGAAATGGATCAACCAGATGTGGCTGGAGAAGCTGAATCTGAAGGTGCCGGAGACGACGGACGAACTGTATGAGGTGCTGCTGGCCTTCCGCGACGGAGACCCGAACGGCAACGGGAAGCAGGATGAGCTTCCGATGACGGCACGTGTCGGATTGTCGATCGTGGCCGCGATGAGCGGATCATTCGGACTGGATACGCAGCTCGGGTATAACATCAATATCGAAAATGACAAAGTGAGCATCTGGATGGGCAGCGACAAAAATAAAGAGATGTTGATGTATTTAAACAAGCTATACAAGGAAAAGCTTTTGGACCCTGAGATATTCTCCCACACGGAAGCTCAGTATTTGGCCAAGCAAGGGTCGGGAAATACGGGATTCTTCTTTGACCAGACCAACAATAACTTCTTGTCGATCCAGGATCAGTATACCGGAATCGCGCCGCCGGCAGGCCCGAACGGAGACCGGATGCAAAGCCAGGCCTTGCCGATTGCGCGGGACTTTGGAGCCTTTGCCATTACGTCCATCAACAAGTACCCGGAAGTCACGATGCGCTGGATCGATTATTTTTACAGCGATGAAGGATCTACTCTTCTGCGGTTCGGCAGAGAAGGAGAGCATTACGAACTCAAGGATGGGATCCCGTACTATACAGAGGATTTCCTGAAGGATATTACCAATCAGGCCAAAATCACGCCTTATGCGGGAGGAGGGGCCCCTCACATCATCAGCGAACAGGTTGCTTCGTTCATCAACCCGCCGCAGGTGCAGGAGGCGCAGCAGCAGCTGGATCCGTTCATGCCGAAGGTTCGTTACGCCGCCCCGATGTTTGACGAGCAAACCGCGCAGCAGGTCAACATTCTGCGCAACGACATCGACAAATACTACGAAGAGCAAAGCACGAAATTCATTGCGGGCGCGCTTAGCTTCGACAAGTGGGGGAATTCCAATCCACGCTCCAAAAGATGAAGATCGGCGAACTGGAGAAATTGTATCAGGATGCTTATGACAAGATGGAGAAATAAAGCTGCCACATCATCGTGAAGGAGTGGATGCCCATGAAGAGCGCCAACGCCGATAAAGCGATGGTTCTGCCTCGAAGCGATTCGAGGCGGGGCCCCCGCCTCTTAAAGCAAATGGCCAAGCGGTATGATCTGTATCTCATGCTGCTACTGCCCATCGTCTGGTATTTGGTGTTTCACTACGGTCCGTTGTACGGGCTGCAGATTGCCTTTAAAAATTTCAATCCGGCCAAAGGCATTCTCGGCAGCAGCTGGGAGGGCTTCGGACACTTCGAACGCTTCTTCGACTCGTATTATTTCTGGCGGCTGCTGTGGAATACGCTGTCCATCAATTTGTTCTCGCTCTTGATTGCCTTTCCGATTCCGATCCTGCTGGCCTTAATCATCAGCGAAATACGAAGCAAGACCTTCAGCAAATGGCTGCAGAACATTACGTACATACCGCATTTTATATCGGTAGTTGTAATCGTCGGCATCCTGAATGTGTTCCTGTCGCCGACCAGCGGTCCCATCAATCTGTTGATCGAGGCACTCGGCGGCACGCCGATCCGCTTTCTGGAGGAAGCGGGCTGGTTCAAGACCATCTTTATCGGTTCTAACATATGGCAGAGCATGGGGTGGCAGTCCATTATCTACATTGCGGCGCTGAGCGGGGTGAACCCGCAGCTGTACGAGGCGGCGAAGATGGACGGGGCTTCAAGGCTGCGGCGCATTTGGCATATTTCCTTGCCGGGCATCGCGCCAGTCATCATTATTTTGCTTATTTTGGATATCGGCCATTTCATGAACGTGGGCTTCGAGAAAATATTATTGATGCAGAACAACTTGAATTTGGAATCAAGCGACGTCATCTCCACGTTTGTCTACACGACAGGCATTTTAAAAGGGGAATACAGTTATACGGCCGCGATCGGGCTGTTTAATTCCGTCATCAATCTGGTGCTGCTCCTGCTTGTGAACCGCATTGCGCGCAAGACGTCGGAGACGAGCTTATGGTAAAGGGGGGACCGACATGTCCAAGCCATCGACAGTAAAGGAAGCCTCGAGTGAACGGCTATTCGACATCCTGATCTACGCGATCGCCGCTATCATTATCGTCATCGTGCTGTACCCGCTGTTGTTTATCGTCAGCGCATCGTTCAGCGATCCGGCACGGGTATTGAACGGCGAAGTTTGGCTGCTGCCGAAGGGCGTGACGCTGGATGCCTATGAGAATATTTTGCACAACGACAAGATTTGGACGGGATATCGCAATACCATCCTTTATACGACCGTCGGCACGGCAATCAATATCATCATGACGATTTTGGCAGCATATCCGCTGTCGAGACCCGATCTTCCCGGACGCAACGGGATCATGGTACTGATCACGCTGACCATGTTCTTCAACGGCGGGCTGATTCCGACATATCTGTTGGTCAAGGATCTGGGGATGGTCGACACGATGTGGGCGCTGATCATTCCCGGCGCAATCGCGACGTACAATCTGATCGTAATGAGGACGTATTTCCAATCGAGCATTCCCTGGGAGCTGCAGGAGGCGGCCCATATCGACGGGTGCTCCAATTGGAGGCTGCTGTTTAGCATCATCCTGCCCTTATCGAAGCCGATCCTGGCGGTCATGGTGTTGTTTTATGCGGTCGGCCACTGGAATTCGTTCTTTAACGCACTCATATACATCCGAAACGAAGATCTGCACCCGCTTCAGCTGGTGCTGCGCGAAATTTTGCTGATCAGCCAATCGGATGCCGTGGACGGCAGCGTGGGACTGGAAAAAAGCATCCTGCTGGCCGAGAGCATCAAATACGCGGTCATTATCGTATCCAGTTTGCCTGTACTGCTGATGTATCCTTTGGTGCAGCGGCATTTCGTGAAAGGCGTGATGATCGGCTCGATCAAGGGGTAATGCCGGTATGATCGCACGGCTCATCCTAAAATTCCATTGGAGGTTATATTCTTGAATACGAACGCAACGATTACCATTGATTGCAGCCGCAAGAGCGAGCATGAGATTAATCCGTATCTGTTCGGTCATTTTGTGGAGGATATCCGGGACCATATGGAGGCGATGCTCGCGTTTCCGCTGAAGGACATGGATTTTGAGAGCGATGCCGAAACGAAGACGCCGGTATCGGGAAGCTGGCGCGCGTATACGAACGGACGCAACACCCGGTACGCGATGGAAGCGCCGGCGCCCCGGCATTCGGGGAGAGCCCAGCGCATCCGCATCCTGAGCGATGATGAAGCTTATGCCGGCATAACGCAGAAGGCGGCATTAAAAGGGCCGATGAACTATACGGTCCGTCTTGTCGCCCGGGCCTCCGTCGAGCTTCAATACGTGACGGTGGAAGCCGTTGACCGGCGCACGGAGGAGACGCTTGGACGGCTTCGCATGGAGCTTGGCAGCCATAACTGGCAGCACTGCGAGGCGCAGCTGTCGATATCGCGCGCTTGCAGCGATGCCGAAATCCGGGTATATGTTCCGGCTGAGCATCCAAGGTGGATCGATCACGTGTCCACCGGCATGCTCTGGATCGATCACGTCTCTTTGCTGCCCGTCGACAGCATCGCCATGGTCAAACGCGAAGTGGTCGAGATGACTAAAGATTTGAATGCGGGCATGATGAGACTCGCAGGCAATTACATCAGCGCTTACCATTGGGAGCATGGCGTCGGTCCGGTCCTGGAAAGGCCGGTCATGTACAATGAGGCCTGGGGAGGGTGGACCAGCAAATATTTCGGAACGGACGAATTCATCCGCTTTTGCCGAGAGCTGCAGGTGGAGCCCCTGATTTGCGTGAACGACGGATCCGGCACCCCTGAAGAAGCCGCGCAGTGGATCGAATACTGCAACGGGAGCGCGGATACGCCGATGGGGGCTTTACGTGCCCGGAACGGCTTCCCTGAGCCGTATAACGTCAAGTACTGGGAGATCGGCAACGAAGTGTGGGGCCAATGGCAGGTCGGAACTTGCACGGCAGAGCGGTTTGCGGAGCGGACGATATCGTTTGCCAAGGCCATGAAGGAGGCGGACCCCTCCATCGTGCTGCTGGCCTGCGGTCATTACGAGCAGAACTGGAATAAGGCCGTGCTGGACAGGGCCGGCGAGAGCATCGATTATTTGACGCTGCATTTGTATCACGGCTACGGCCCTTTCGGCATGAACCGGGATACGCCGGCGGAGGATCGCTATAAGGCGATTGCCTCTTATCCCGAGTGGACCCGGCACCATGTCCGGCAGACGACGGAGCTGATCCGGTCCCGCCCGGAGCACAGCCATGTCAAGCTGGCGATCACCGAATACAACACGATGTATTATCCGAATACGGTGCGAAAAGGGCTGCCGAACGAGCACACGCTGGGAGCCGCGGTGGCCAATGCCGCCAACCTGAATGAAATGATGCGCTGCAGCGACATGGTGCACATCGGCAGCTTCTCTGACCTGGTGAATGGCTGGCTGGGCGGCTGCATACGCGTCGGGGACTATTATGCGGACCAGTACTGCGGCAAGCAGCCCGGCTGGAGCGGGCATCCCCTTACGATCTACGGGACGCCAACCTATGAAGTGCTGAAGCTTTACGCCAATCGGGACGTTCGGCGCGTCCTTCCCGTTCAAGCGGAATGCGGAACCTTCTCCGTGGCTTCGAGGAAGGAGACGCCTATGGCACTTGACGCGCTTCCAGACCTGGACATCGTGGCGGGGACGAATGACGACGGCAGCATCGTCACCGTGTTGATCGTAAATCGAAGCCTGGAGGCGGTTAGGGCCGTGCTGGATTTGAAGGCCTTCGAGGCTTCCGGGGAAACGACCCTTTACGAAATCACCGGCGATTCTTACGATGACATTAACTCCGTTTTCCAGCCGGAACGTATTATGTGCAAGGAAAGCAGGGTTCCGGCAGAGGCATGGAGCCAAGGCTACGACTTACGGCCTACATCCGTTTACGCGCTGGAATTCAGAGTGCAGGTGTGATGATATGAAGCTGTTCTTTTTAAAATGAATGTTTTCGTGCGAAAAAGTCGGACTGCGCTTGCAGTTCCGGCTTTTTTTTGCGCAGGGAACGGTTCCGTTCCGGCCTGAATCCATTCAGGAAGACCGTACGAATGGACACGAAATGTTACATGATTCATCGTTTAACTTATTTATGGGAAGTGTAATTAGAGACTAAATACAAGGATGGGGTGATTGAGATGGCAAACGGAACCGTTGTAAACCAGGAAGCGGTCGAAACCGTGAAGGAGATTATCAAGGATATCGAAACGGCCATGTTCTCCACGATATCGGAGGGCGGGATCAATGCCAGACCGATGCAGACGCAGGATATCGAATTCGACGGCGACTTGTGGTTCTTAACGAAGCGGGATACCAGCAAATACGAAGAAATCCTGGCGAATCCCAACGTGAATGTCGCTTATGTGGGCAAATCCTACGTATCGATCCGAGGCAAAGCCGAAGTCGTGGATGATCTGGAGAAGAAGAAGTCGCTCTGGAATGCGGCGTACGAAAAATTTCTGCAGACGTCCTACGACGATCCCAACATTATTCTGATCAAGGTGGACACGGACACCGCGGAGTATTGGGAAACCGGAAACAAAACGAAAACGGTGAAAGCCTTCTTCAAGAAAATGGTGGGCCAAGAGCCTAGGGGCGACTCGGATATAAACAAAACCGTAGATCTCCATTGATAACGAAATTCGTTCATTAGCAGTGGCAGAACCGCAGGATCCAGCATCACGATCCTGCGGTTTTTTATGTTGGCCGAACCCGCGCGCATATCCTTCAAGACGGATCCCGTGTTGGTTATGAATGGATGAGCACCGGATGGGGGGGCACTTTAATACATAACAGGGCATATTTAGCACCAAGAAGGAATATACCTCATCAAACAAGTGAGAATTATGTGAATTCGTGCTGGAATTCGCCTGCAAACCATAACGTGCAACTGGAGGGTTTGATTACAGTCATGATATAATTTTTTCATAAATATGAAAAATAGATTCCAGGAGAGGAGGTAGTACATTGGGAAGGCGTTATTGCAAATGGATCAAATTGCGGAATTAGGTTGTAATATTCTCTTCTGCGAACTACCTCTTTTTCATGGAAATATCGTATATAGAATGACCTGTTCAGATGCAAAAGCACATGGCCTTTAATTCAATCTGGAGGTGAATCCCTCTGAAGAGGGAAATCATTGGACATTATTACCATCACTAATTTAATCATACTTGCCATACTGATTGCGTTGACCGCTTTTTTCGTGGCGTCCGAGTTTGCCGTCGTTAAAATCCGCATGTCGCGGATCGATCAATTGATAACGGAAGGAAACAAGAAGGCGGTTGTTGCCAAAAAGGTAGCCGGCGATCTCGATTACTATCTCTCGGCCTGCCAGCTCGGCATTACGGTGACGGCGCTGGGGCTCGGGGCCATCGGCAAGCCGGCCGTTGAGCGTTTCATGTACCCGGTATTCGATTGGTTTGACGTATCGGCTTCGACGGCCTCGATTGCCTCTTACGCCATAGCGTTCATTCTCGTAACCTTTTTGCATGTCGTGGTAGGAGAGATGGCGCCCAAGACCTTGGCTATTCAATTCTCGGAAAAGACGACGCTGCTCCTTGCAGCCCCGCTGTATTGGTTCGGCAAGCCGATGTATCCGTTCATTTGGGCGTTGAATGGAGCCTCGCGCGTGCTGCTTCGTGCATTCGGCGTAAAACCTGCGCCGCATGAGCAGGCTTATACGGAGGAGGAACTGCGCATCGTCATGGCGCAGAGCTTTCAGGGCGGCGAGATCAATGGGACCAAGCTGGCTTACATGGAAAACGTGTTTTCGTTTGATGAGCGCGTGGCCAAAGACATCATGGTACCGAGAACGGATCTGATCACCCTGGATAAAAGCATGGAATACCCGGACATCGTCCGTATCCTGGATGAGCACAACTATACGCGGTACCCTGTCATCGAGGACGGCAGCAAGGATCGGGTGGTTGGCGTCGTCAACGTCAAGAAGATGCTGCCCCACATCGTGGCCGGACGAGACCGCAAGCTGGAAGAATTCGTTCGGGACCTCCCGGTCGTGCTTGAAATTACGCCGATCCAGGATGCCATGCTGAAGATGCAGCAGGAGCAGATGCATATGGCTTTGGTGATTGATGAATACGGCGGTACGGCGGGGATCCTGACCCTGGAGGATATTTTGGAAGAGATCGTAGGGGAAATTCGAGACGAATTCGATGAAGATGAAGTAGCGGATATCCGGAAGATCGGGGAACGCGAATACCTGATAAGCGGACGGGTTCTCTTGGAGGAGCTTGAGAAGCGCTTCGGCTTGGTATTCGAGGATAACGAGGAGATGGATACGATCGGCGGCTGGATACAGTACCAGAAAGGCACGACGGCTCAAGACGGCGATGAGATCCAGCATGGCGAGCATATATGGGCCGTAGCGGAAACCGATAATTTTCAGATCAAACACGTCATTCTCAGACACGGATGATCTAGGGCATGGCATGATCCCGTGTACATTCAGACCATAACTTTTTTGGAGGTGAATCCCTCGCAAGAGGGAAATCATTGGACGGAATAATCGCGTTGAATTTATTTTTGGTAGCCGTGTTCATCGGACTGACTGCATTTTTCGTAGGAGCCGAATTCGCCATCTTGAAGGTGCGGCTGTCCCGGATCGATCAATTGATCGCCGAAGGGAATAAACGGGCGGTCACGGCCAGGAAGGTAGCCCATGAACTGGATTACTATTTGTCAGCCTGCCAGCTTGGAATCACCATTACGGCTCTCGTGCTGGGCGCGCTGGGCGAACCGACCGTCGAAAGGATGCTGCATCCGCTGTTTGAACGATTCGACGTGCCGGCGGCGGTGGCAACGGTACTCTCTTATGCCGTTGCCCTCGGGATCATCACGTTCCTGCATGTCGTCATCGGGGAACTGGCGCCTAAAACATTGGCGATCCAATTTGCCGAGAAAATGACGCTGCTGCTGGCGTCTCCCTTGTATTGGTTCGGGAAGATCATGTATCCGTTCATCTATGCATTGAATGGAGCTTCGCGTCTCCTGCTTCGAGTATTCGGCGTAAAGCCGGCAGGGCATGAAACGGTCCATTCGGAGGAGGAACTGAAGTGGATCGTGGACCAGAGCTACGAGAGCGGCGAAATAAACCAGACCGAGATGGGATATTTGACCAATATATTTGCTTTTGAAGAGCGCACCTTGCGCGAAATCATGGTCCCGAGAGATCGGATCGTTACGGTAGAACGAGGGTGGCCGCTTGCCAATATCCTGGAGGTTCTGGGCGAGTACGACTATACCCGTTACCCGGTGACGGAATCGGGACGCGCGGAGGATTTTATCGGGTTTATCCATACGAAGGAGATGCTGACGGGCATAGCGGCGGGTAGAAACTGCAGCGTGAATGACTTTATTCACGACATGCCGCGTTTTCCGGAGTCGTCTTCGATCAAGGACGTCCTGATCAAGATGCAGCAAATCCGCGTGCATATGGCCGTCGTGACGGACGAATCCGGCACGGCGATCGGGCTGGTGACGATGGAGGACATTCTGGAGGAGATCGTGGGCGACATTCGGGACGAATCGGATCGCCGCGAGCTGCAGGGGGCGCACGCCTAAGCGATGGCGAACTAGCATCGGGCACGATTCAGGAATAGGGCTAAACGTCCTTGTGCCCACCCCTCCGTGGTGAGAGGGCATGGAATTGCCGAAACATAAAAAGAGCAGCTTCTACACGAAGCTGCTCTTTTTGCATGTGTCCTATCGAGTAGGTCAGCGTGCTAGCGTGCTGCCCCCATCGTAAAGCCGAAGCTGTACGTGCGGTTGGAGGGCAGCGTGAATTCTTCATGGATCGGCGCTCCCCAGCTGTCGTCGCCGCCGACGCCCATTTGCTTGTAATTGATGCGCAGGACGGTTTTATCGCTTGGCGGGAGCTTGTACGCATGGTCGCTGCCCTCCAGCTCCTCCGGCGTCCACGGCAGTGCGCATACCTCCATGAGGGAGGAACTCTCGAATTCCAGTCCGTCCCCTCCATTCTCCCCGGTTAGCAGTGCGAAGCGCACATCCGTTTTATTCCCGCACTCTTGAGGCCTTAGATAAGGGACGAACTGATCGGCGACCTTGCCCTCGTATCGGCCGATTTTGGCTCCTGTCTTCCGGTCCCAATAATTATCATGCGGTCCCCGCCCATACCAGCTGAGCGTATCGAGTCCATCATCAAGCAAGAACAGCATGCCGACTTCCGGAATGTCGGGCAGACCGGCGCCAGGGATCAAGGTTTCATGCACGCGGACGGTGCCGTCCGGATAGATTCGATATTCCAGCGTCAGGCTGGATGCGGGATTGGTCTCGATCCGATAGTGGCTGGATACCACGACGGCAGGGCCTTCCGCATGCCAGCGCAAAGTCAGCAGCTTTCTCCGATCATGGGCCGTTCTCCACACGCCGCTGCGTTCAGGGAGCCGGTTGCCCAGATCGTTGTCGGTGACGGCCCGCCAGAAATTCGGTCTTGCCGGCGCCAGCAGGCATTCCCTGCCGGACAGTGCGTAGGATGTCAGATCGCCGGTGCCAAGATGGAAACGCAACGAGACGGCAGAACCCCTGATGATAAGCTCTTCATCCGACTCGGCAGCTTCCAGAGCCTGCACGCTTGCAAGAGCGTCCGTTTCGGGCTGCTCGGCAATATACGGCGTCAGCACAAACTGCTCCCAAGCCTCCTCATGTCCCGCAGGCGCCCACTTGGTGCTCTCCTTCCGAACGAGGGAGACGGTGAGAATCGCTTCTTTTGCTTCGTCCTCCACGGGGGAGTACGGAACATGGATTTCCGTTTGCTCACCAGGCTGAAGCGAGAGCCCGAGCGTGCCGGATTGGCTGACTTTGCCGTTTAGCGTTACGTCCCATTGTACAAGATACGAATCGAGGCTGGTAAACAAGAAGCGGTTGCTGACCCGAATCCGGCTTGCGGCAGGATCCAGGCTTTCGAACTTGACGTTCTGGTAGCATTTTTTCACTTCGTCCAGCTTAGGGGTTTTGGTTCGGTCCGCGAAGATCAGGCCGTTCCCGCTGAAGTTGCCGTCATGCGGCGTTTCGTTGAAGTCCCCGCCGTACGCCAAATATGGTATTCCGTCCGCCGTTTGGGTGCGGATTGCTTGATCGATCCAATCCCATATAAAAGCCCCCTGCAAAATGTCGTACTTCTCAAACAGCTCCCAATACAGGTGAAGGCCGCCGCAGGAATTGCCCATCGCGTGACTGTACTCGCAAATGATATAAGGCTTGTCCGGATTGCTGTTGGCATACTTCTCCACATCCTGCGGCCTTGCATACATGGTGGATTCCATGTCGCTGGCCGCTTCGGATGCCCTGTAATGAAAGATTCCCTCGTAATGAACCAGCCGGGACGGGTCGGCTTCCTTCAGAAAATCGTGCATCGCAATGAAGTTGTCGCCTCCGAACGATTCGTTGCCAAGCGACCAGATGATGACCGAGGGGTGATTCTTGTCGCGTTGGAACATCGAATTGCAGCGGTCCAATACGTTGTCGCGCCACTCCAGCTTGCTGCCGGGCACCGTTTCTTCCAGCTCCTGCTGCCCATACGTCCAGGTTCCGTGCGTCTCCAAATTCGTTTCATCGATAACGTATAACCCGTATTCATCGCAGAGGTCATACCATACGGATTGATTCGGGTAATGGGAAGTCCGTACCGCATTAATGTTATGTGTCTTCATCAGCTCAATATCGGTGATCATGTCTTCACGGCTGAGGGCCCGCCCGGTATCCGGGGAGAATTCATGCCGGTTCACGCCTTTGAACAGAATGCGCTGACCGTTGATTCGCATGAGCCCGTCCTTCAGCTCGAAGCGGCGGAATCCCGTGCGGCAGCTTACGGCTCCGCGGCAAGCTCCGTCCGTATTCTTCAATGCCAGGACAACGGTGTACAAATAAGGCGATTCCGCGCTCCATTTCTCGGGTTCGGGGACGTTCATGCTCAGGGTAAAGCTGCCCTCGTCAATGATGTAATCCGCAATGGTGAGCGTTTGTTTCTGGACCAGCTGCCGGTCCTGATCGTAGAGAAGCGCCTCCAGCTGGAGCGTGTCCTTGTCGATGGTCTCGTTATAATAATTCGTGACGGCTGCATCGATTTGCAGCTCGGCATGCCGGTACTCGTCATCAAGAACCGGGCGCACGAAGAAATCGGAGATATGGACGGCAGGGACCGAATAGAGATAGACCTCGCGGAAGATCCCGCTAAGCCTCCAAAAATCCTGATCCTCAAGCCAGCTCGCATCGCACCATCGGTATACCTCAACGGCTAATTTGTTCTTGCCCTCAATCAGATAGGGGGTAAGGTCGAACTCGGCCGGCGTAAACGTATCCTCGCTATACCCGACCATCTCGCCGTTCACCCATACATAGAAAGCGGATTCAACACCTTGGAAGCTAATATAAACGGGCTGTTCCTTCCATGCTTCAGGTACCGTGAATTCACGGATGTAGGAGCCCACGGGATTGTATCGGGTCGGTGCGAAGGGGGCTTTCAATTCAGGCTCCGATTCGGCCCAGGGGTATCTTACATTCGTATATTGAGGATAGTCATAGCCTTGAAGCTGCCAATGGGAAGGGACGGGAAGATCGGCCCAGCTCCCGGAATCGTAATCGGCCTCGTAGAAGTTTTGAATGCGCTCTTCAGGCGTTTTGGCGAAAGCGAATTTCCAGGTCCCGTTTAATGACTGATACCAGGGGGACATGGCGTGGTCAAGGCTCAGCGCCTCGGACTCCGTCGGGAAATTCATCATGTAAGCATGGGCTCTGTGACGGTTCAACTGAAAAATATTCGGATTATTATTCCATTCGGGATAACCGTTTGCAGGTGCCTGGTAAATGAATTTGGTACGCAATGTGCTCAGCTCCTCCTAGATTATGGTTTCCTTCCTTCTACTGACAGTATAGAGGTTAATTCCGCCCAAGAGTATAAGGAAGTTGCGCTATTTCTATCAAACGATCAACAAAACAGCGATATTTCGATCACTTAGAAGGTCATTTGCATATCTTGCTGCCAGGGAAGCCGTTGGTTATGTCCAGCGCCATCAACATGACCAATATTACATTTACATGGAATAATGTTTATGAAATAATGGTTAGTAAATGATCATTCACTAACGATGGGAGGAACGCGCATGGTAAGGCCTCGCGAATTTCAAGACGAGGTGATCTTCCACGGCGTCTACCGGGCACTATGCAAAAAAGGGTACGGCCAGTTGGCCTTAACCGACATCACGCATGAAATGAACATCTCGCCGGCAGCCTTAATGAAGCGATTCGGGTCGAAGAAGAATCTGCTCCTGGCCTACAGCGATTATGTCATTGAATTAACCAAACAAGCCTTCCACGATGCGGACTTGTCCGGCCAATCCAGAATCGAGGCGCTTAAAACGGTGTTCAGGGATGCCGTCTCGCATATGAAGGATCCTGTGGAATTGGCCAATCATACCTCCTTCTATCTAGAAGGGACGAATGATCCGGATTTGCTGGAGAAGACCCGGTACCGGCTGCAGCTGATCGATGAGTTTACCCGAAAGATGCTGGATCAGGCGATCACGAACAAAGAGATCGTGCCATGTGACGTGGCACGGGTCAGCCGGGTGCTGCAAGCCGCGATCAGCGGCGCCATGCTGATCTGGGTCAAAGAGTCGGACCGAAGCTTGGACGAACTGTTTGACGAGTGCTTTCAGGTCATATTCGCCTCGCTCGTTCAAGGCGGTACGGAATAATGCCCATTTTATTATGGAGAGGTGGAGGGCTATGCCGGTTTACAAAGGAAGGGAAGTCGAATTGTATTATGAAGTGAAGGGAGAAGGGAAGCCGCTGGTATTTACGCACGGAGCTTCCTGGAATCATAAACAGTGGCAGCCTCAAGTCGATGCCTTCTCCCGTCGGTATCAAACCGTGGTGTGGGATATCCGGGGGCATGGCTTCTCTTCCTTGCCGAATGGCAAGGTGGATTCGGAGGATTTCAGCAGGGATTTGGCGGATTTGCTAAGCGAACTCGGCATTGAACAAGCGACGCTTTGCGGGCTGTCCCTGGGCGGTCATATTTCGCTGCAGACTGCCGTTCGCTATCCGGAGAAGGTTGCGGCCCTGGTACTGATCGGCACGCCGTTCACGAATGCGTTTAATTGGTTCGAGCGCATGTTCGTGCCGGTAAACCGTTTAACAAGTTATCTGATGCCGATGTCCTTATCCGGAAAAATACAAGGCAGGATGTTATCCAAATTTAATAAGAACAATCAAGCCTATATTGAGCAAGCTTTTGGCTCCATTGCTCATTCCGATTGGATTCGGATATGGGATGCGGTGACCCGAATGGACAGCACGCATGATCTGCACAAAATCCAGTGTCCGGTATTGCTGCTTCAAGGCGAAAGCGACACGATGATCCGAAGGCAGCAGGCATACATGCAGGAACAAATCGCGAACGCGCAGTTGAAAATCATTCGAAACGCTCATCACGCAACGAATTTGGATAACCCCGACGAGGTGAACGAGGCGATCGCTTCATTTCTGTCGGAGCACGCGATCTAGCGGTATCTGAGCTCTTTCATTGACACCCCAAAACAGGGTTGCTACAATTTTAGGCATATATCCATCGGAATACAAGGGTTATCAAGGAGGGGACGAACTTGAATCGATTCGGTTCCACAGATCCATTCATACGTAATGAACGCGAAGCGGTGATCGCGGCCCGGGCCGACAAGCTGGGAGCGATATTCGCGGAAAGAGCACCTCAGCACGATCTGGAGGGATCGTTTCCGTTCGAGAATTTCGATGATTTGAAGGAGTCCGGTTATTTGAAGCTGACCGTTCCGGCAGCCTTTGGAGGAGAAGAAGCCTCCGTATACGAAATGGTGCTTGCCCAGGAACGGCTCGCCCGAGGAGACGGGTCTACGGCGCTGGCCGTAGGCTGGCATATCGGGCAGATACTGCAGCTGCGCCTTTCCGGGGCTTGGCCGGAGCCGTTATTTGAGAGATTGTGCAGAGACGTTGTAGCAGAAGGCACGGTCATTAATGAACTGGCGAGCGAGCCTGCGACGGGGAGCCCCAGCCGGGGCGGAAGGCCGGAGACGACGGCACGGCGGGTGTCGGGCGGCTGGCGCATCGCCGGACGCAAAACCTTCAGCACGTTAAGCCCGATCTTGAAGCAATTCGTGGTTACGGCCGGAATCGAGCATAGCGAGAAGGTCGGCGCGTTCCTCGTTCGCAGCGGGCCAGGGGTCAAGGTTGAAGAGACCTGGAATATGATGGGCATGCGGGCAACGGGAAGCCATGACGTGATTCTGGAGGACGTATTCGTGCCGGACACGGGAGTCATTCGGGGACCCGATTATGAGAAGCCCGAGTTTCCCGTGCCTACGGAAGGCATTCTGCTCCATATCCCGGCATGTTATATGGGGATTGCTTATGCCGCGCGGAATTTCTCCATCGATTTTGCCCGTCGTCATCAACCGAACTCCTTGACGGTGCCCATTGCCGAATTGCCGAATGTCCAAAGGCAGATCGCCCAAATCGAAGTGGACCTGCTGACGGCCCGCAGTTACCTGTACCAAACCGCCGACCGCTGGGACAAGGAAGCGGAGAACCGCGCCGCGCTCAAACCCGAGCTTGGGCTTGCCAAGTACGTCGTGACCAATGCGGCGGTCCGGATTGTCGATCAGGCCATGCGGATCGTTGGGGGATTGAGTCTCTCCCGGAAGCTCCCGTTGGAGCGTATGTACCGGGATGTCCGGGCAGGTCTTCATAATCCGCCGATGGATGATGTCGTGCTGACGAATTTGGCCAAACGGGCCCTTTCGGAAGCGGAGGAGAAGGAAAATCAGGAGCCTTGATCTGATCGGACGAGAGAATAGGACACTTAGCAGGAAATTAGGCTAGAAACCGCGGGAGAGCTGGCTCCGGCGGTTTTTTGCGCTTCGCGCGCCGGACATTCCTTATTGCGGCTCCATTACATAATCGCGGCATCCTCAGCAGCCTCCGCTTCATATACATACACTTAGGTTAGGATGGCGGGCTAACGGGTATAAAACCTATCAGTACGTACTATACGAGTCGATCGAAATCCGCTCATGAGGAATTAGGATGACAGGAGGTATGTAACCATGGATTCTGTGCTGTATTTGGGCTTGGCCGCTATATATGCCGTGCTGTTTCTGTATGGGTGCGTGCTGCTGAGGCGGGATGCGTCACCGGGGCTTCGGTACTTGCTGCTGATCGTAACGGCCGGATTGGTCTGGGATAACGGCGTGATCGGCATCGGAAAATACATGGGGGAAGGAGATCTGCTGGAGGGGCTTAACGTTGCGCGTTTCTGGGTGCATGCGTTGGCCACGCCGCTGCTTGTGCTCGTGTCGTTCGACCTGATACGCAAGGCCGGGAGCCCTTGGACCAGCAGGCCGGCCGCCGCATGGGGGGCCTGGCTTTTCACCGCAGCGCTGATCGTGCTCGAGGTGGTGACGGAGACCTTGCCGCTCAAGCTCCAACCATCCATGGAGTACGGAGCGCTGCGTTACGTTTCGTCCGAATCCGGGGGGCCGCCGCTCATGGTGATCCTGATTTTGATCCCGCTGCTGACGGCAGGCATTATCGTATGGCGGAGAAAAAAGACGCCGCTGCTGTTCATCGGCACGGTGCTGATGGCTGCCGGGAGCGCCATACCGATCCCGATCGAAAGCTCGGCTGCCACAAACGTATTCGAGCTGCTGCTCCTCTTGTCCTTGTGGCTGACGGTACGCAAGCTGGCCTCCTCCCGTACGTTGTCTTTTCGCTAGTTCCTGCTGACACCGCGCTCGCCATCCAGATGTGCGCGGTTTTTTGGCATGTCCCGCCTTCTTTCGCTTGTTAGCTCCCGCACCCATTTCCGACTAGCATCTGGATGTACCCCGCAGCTTCATGATGTACGTAAGCCGATTGGCATAGCGCCACATTCAGCAAACCTTCAGCTTAGCCTAAGCCTGGCATAACCTTCCCCTAAGACTGCTTTCAGATTCCGTCCCTATACTTCAAATAGCAAGACAAACCATGATTCTAGAAGGAGAGATGACGATGAATCCGATAAGCAAAAAAGTATTAGTAAGCAGTATGGCGGCAGCGATCGTGCTGGGGGGAGCCGGGTATCTTCAGAACAAAACCTTTGCCGCGGCGAGCACGAATACGGCAGCCTCGGCAGCTCAGGACGGTCAGACGGGAACGGACACAACGGCTTCGGATGCAGCGAAGAACCGGGAAGGGAAGTGGATGGGTCATAAGGCGGGCGGACCTCGGGGCGGCAGCATCGTGAAGGAAACGGCCGAAATCCTTGGGCTGACGGAGGCCGATATCCGGACGGCGCTTGAAGCGGGCAGCACGTTTGCCGAAATTGCCGAAGGCAAGGGAATGGCCCAATCCGCGTTCGTTCAGAAGCTGATCGAGCTGGAAACCGCCAAGATCGATGAGCGTCTGAGCGATGGCGGCATTACGGAAACCGAAGCAGCCGAGTGGAAAGAGGGTCTGAGCGACCGTCTTACCCAAATCGTAGAGAGCAGCGACGCCGGTTTGGGGAAAGGTCATGGCAAAGGAGGACGAGGGTTCGGCAAATTCGGCAATCCGGAGGAAATCGCGGCATTGCTCGGAGTGTCGGAGGACGAGCTGAAGGCCGGAATGGAAGAAGGACAATCGTTGGCCGAGATCGCGGCGGCGAAGGGAGTGACGGAGGATCAACTGATTCAGAAGCTGAAAGATCAAATGACCGAGCCCTTGAAGCAATGGGTGAACGAGAAGCATACGGACGCTGATAAGTCGACTGCGGCTGCGGGAGAAACGGATGAGGATACGGAATAACGATTGAATCGAGATTGGATTGCTGAAGAGACTGGATGGTATTCTATTAAGAATACATTCAGTTTCTTTTTTTATATATAAGAAATTCAACATTTTTTTCTCACAAAGTGTTGACCTTAACGTTACGTAAAGGTGTACATTGAGTTTGTCAGGAGGTGAAACCATGGAATACACGGTGCAGAAGCTTGGGAAGTTGGCGGGAATAAGCACGCGAACCCTCCGTTATTACGATGAGATCGGGATTCTGAAGCCGGCCAGAATCAACTCGTCGGGGTATCGGATTTACGGGCAGGAGGAGGTTGACCAATTGCAGCAGATCTTGTTTTACCGGGAGCTTGGGCTGCAATTGGACGGTATCAAAGCGATTATGACCTCACCATCCTTCAATCGGACCAAGGCGCTCCAGGAACACCATGCGCAGCTCCTAGACAAGAGAAGGCAACTGGATTTGCTGATTACCAATGTGGAGAACACGATAGCCTCCGCCGAAGGGAGAAAAACGATGAGTGACCAAGAGAAATTCGAAGGATTCAAGCAGAAGCTGATTGATGATAATGAGAAGAAATACGGTAAGGAAATTCGCGAGAAGTATGGCGACGAAACTGTAAATCAATCCAATGCCAAGCTGAAAAATATGACGCAAGCGCAGCATGATGAAGTAACGCGTCTGGCGGAGGAGCTGTACGAAACGCTGGCCGAAGCGTTTAAGCAGGGCGATCCTGCCGGCGAGCTCGCCCAGAAGGCAGCCGATCTGCACAAGCGTTGGCTCACCTATTATTGGAATGATTACAGCAAAGAAGCCCATGCCGGCCTTGCCCAGATGTATGTTGACGATGAGCGGTTTACCGCCCATTATGACGAGAAGCAGCCTGGAACCGCCAAGTTCCTCCGCGATGCGATTCTGATTTACACGGGCACGAATCCTGCATCATTGTAAGCAAGCTGAGGCAAGCAGCCTTACGGATAAGACCCTTTCCTGCGCTCACCCGCGAGGAGAGGGTCTTTTTTTATAGGGGATCCATTGAAGGAGCTGGATCTGTTCACCCTGCCTCCCCTTCCACAATTAACCTCTTGTCTCCACGTAGGGAGTAATGGTTAGATGTAACATGGGCTATTTTTCACAAACCTACACCATGGGTGATGACATTTATATAGTGAGGGTAGAGAATGGATCAAATTGTACAGCAGGTAGTTACTATCTTTAACGATTTTCTATGGTCTAAACTGCTTATCGTATTGCTGATAGCGTTTGGCCTGTATTTTACGGTGGGCACCAAGTTCCTGCAGTTTCGCCTGATCGGCGAGATGTTCCGGGTCATCCGCGAACCCAAGAGCAAAACGAAGGGCAGCATTTCCCCGTTTCAGGCGTTTGCCATCAGCATGGCGGCCCGCGTCGGGACCGGGAACATTACCGGCGTTGCCCTGGCTATCTCGCTTGGGGGGCCGGGGGCCGTATTTTGGATGTGGATCATTGCGATCATCGGATCGGCCTCCAGCTTTATCGAGAGCACATTGGCGCAGATTTATAAGGTAAAGGATGGAGCGGGCGGATTTCGCGGAGGTCCCGCCTATTACATGCAGCAAGGTTTAAAAAAGCGGTGGATGGGCGTGCTGTTTGCGATCCTGATCACCTTGTCCTTCGGTCTTGTGTTTAACGCGGTTCAATCCAACACGATTACGATTGCTTTCCAGAATTCCTTCGGCACGGATCGTTTAACCCTCGGAATCATCATGGCGGTTGTTTTTGCGGCCATCATCTTTGGCGGAGTGAAGCGAATTGCCAAAATGTCGGAGCTGATCGTCGTGATTCTGGCTGTGCTGTATGTCGGTGCCGCGTTGTTTATCGTATTGGCGAACATCACCAAGCTGCCGGAGGTTTTTGCGCTAATCGTCAAAAGCGCGTTCGGTTATGAGCAGGTGGTCGGCGGATCGATCGGTGCCGCGCTCATGAACGGGATCAAAAGAGGCTTGTTCTCCAACGAAGCCGGCATGGGGAGCGCACCGAACGCAGCGGCGACCGCAACGACAAGCCATCCGGCGAAGCAGGGACTGGTTCAGGCGCTGGGCGTCCTGATCGATACGCCGGTCATATGTACAAGCACGGCATTCATTATTCTGTTTACCGGCGCATACCAGCAGACCGGACTTGATGGAATCGCCCTGACGCAGGCTGCCCTGGCCATGGAGATGGGCGCGTGGGCATCCGACTTCCTGGCGGTCATGATTTTCCTGTTTGCGTTCAGTACCTTGATCGGTAACTATTACTACGGGGAAACCAACATCGAATTTTTGAAGTCGAATCGGGTTTGGGTATGGATCTATCGGGTTTCCGTGCTGGCCATGGTCATCTTCGGCTCGGTGACCAGCGTGAAGCTGGTGTGGGATTTGGCCGACCTCTTCATGGGATTGATGGTAATCGTGAATCTCATTGCCATCGCGCTGCTATCCCGAACGGCCTTTGCCGCACTGAATGACTACTTGAAGCAGAAGCGGGCAGGCCTCGATCCGGTCTTCACTAAAGACAGCATCAAGGGGCTTCAGGATGTGGAGTGCTGGGATGGACATGACGGCCCAACCACGAAAAGCGCCATAATCGAATAACGTGGACGGAATCGCTACGGTAGCTGTTGTTCTAGCTGCTGTAGCGATTTTTGATTTTACCGTAACCTTTGCGGAATCAAACCGTTGTCTAAGTGAGAAGGGGGAGAAAATACGAATGCTGCATGTTAATCGGATGACCTGGCGGACAAGGGCAAGGCTGCTCTTCAATGCTTTATTGGCTGCTTTGGCCGTGTTTCTTACTTATGTCATGTATTATATAGCCGTCCAAATTTATTATGAAAAAAATGGCCTGAACGATAAATTTATAAGGTCTGTCATGACGACGGTTGAATTGCATGAGAGTGGACTTATGGTAGATAAACGCGGCTTGTCTTCGGTAGAAGTGACGCCCTTCCTCACACAGAAGAAATCGCTGAAAGTGTATAAGGATGTGGGGGAATGGCAGTTGATTGTCGGAGAGCTTCACGCGAAGAAGAGGTTATGGGGAGAACTGACCTATTCCGTTGAAGAACAGGGGCCTTACCTGAACCGCGAAGTAAGGGACCCTTATGTTCTGCATTCTGCGCTTCTGGATGGTGGGAAGATTACAGACTCCTCTCATCCGAATGGTGCAATGAACCAGTTAGAGAAACTGGAGGACGGCAACGTAGCGGAATTATTCTTCTCGCTTCGAGCGTTGAAGTCACCGGAGCAGGTTTTGGAGCTCCTGTCGGATTATGATGTTAGAGCGACCAATATGGCTGTTTATGCTGGTGAACTGAGGGAAATCAAACTGGGTACTTATAGCTCTAGCGGCGCTGGTCACACGATCCCCCATCTTACATTGAGGCCCAGAATTATGTTTGACGATAACCATTTCCTTTCTGCATGGCATACTTTTTTCTCATTGGAGGCAGGAATATCGGACGATGTGCAGCAGCTGATCGTCGACGTTGAATGGATGACCAACAATATCAAATACAACGGTGTAGATGATGACAAACAACGGCTGGCCTACTTGAAGAAAAATGGAGTTCAAGTTTATGGGGCAACCGTCACGGGACCTGTGCGGGAGCTGGAGAAGCTGAAGGAGGAGTCGGAATTCTGGGGATTCCGTTTGGGCCGCATCGAGGTGTGGAATTGGAGCTAAGCCAGCTTGAGCTGTCATCCTTTGCATATGTCCCCAAATTTCTTCCATGCTTTGAACCATTCCGAGAAATTGGGAGCAACATTGGGAGGAACCATTCGTACACGGAGCGTCTCCTAACAGAAAAAGGGGTTCCCGTCAGATCTAAGATCTTTTGGGTCCCCCTTTTGTTTAAGAATAAGTAATACTTGTCCATGCCGCTAAGCAGCTTATCTATATTACGTTAAATATTTATCCCGCAAAATATTCATATGATGAAGCTCATGCCCTGCAATGACATAGGCGGCCGCCCGGGCGGAGAGCGGGTAGTTGTTGAACGTGCCCTGACGCAGCAGCGCTTCCTCCGTCAAGCTTCCAACCAGCGTAATGGTGGACTGCCTGACGGCAGCGTAATCTTTAAGGGCTTCCCGCAGAGGAAGCTGGCCGAAGGGAGAATTCTGGACAAAAATCTCCCGGTCGTACCCTGAAAATTCACGGGCATCCCCGCGCGAAATGTAGAGAATGCGATAGCTCCATAAACGCTCTACATCGGCGATATGGCCGATCACCTGCTTGAGACTCCATTTTCCTTCCGCATAGCGGAAATTAGCTTGTTCTTCCGTCAGATCGCTCAGCGATCTTAACGTCTCGTCATGCTGCCGCTGCAAGATCTCGGCAATATGGCCTTCAGGGACAAGCGATACGTATTTTTCGCCGAGGGGCAAATATTCGTTAGCATTAGGCCTTGTGTTCATAACAAGTTCCTCCATATCCATGATTAAGAGCTCATATTAAAATTATGCCGCCAGGTCCAAATGAATGTATGTATGAACGGTCAGGTTGCTTGGGCCCAGATCAGATGGATGATGCCGTTCCAATAGCGTTCCGTCTTGACGATGTTCAGATCCGAGGCATTCACGATATCGATCATGTCCCGGTTATAATGACACCCGGATATCCGCCGTGCCGCGGGGTTGACGAAATGCTGCACGGCGCCGAGCAGCCGGTTCGTGCTCATGCCGTGCTCCAGCAAATAAATGCGGCCGCCGGGTTTGGCCCAGCGGTTGATGTTGTTCAATGCCTTTACCGGATCTTCATAGCCGCATAGCGACAGGGTGGAAACCACGCAGTCGTAGGAACGTTCCGGCAGCTCCAGGGTCTCGATGTCCCGTTCCAGGAAAGTGGCCCGAATGCCAAGCTCGGATGCCATTTGGCGCGCCCGGGTTAACATCTCGGGACTGAAATCGACTGCCGTTACGTCCACCTTATCAGGATGATAGAAGGGGAAGTTGGCGCCGGCGCCGACAGCTACCTCGAGCACTTTGCCCTCCACTCCATGGAGCAGCCGCTGTCTCCATTCTCCGAGTCTGCGCTGTCTGGTGTTCCTTTCATATATAGGAGCTTGTTTATTGAACTTTCGGATGAGGGAATTCTTATTCACGCGGAATTCTCCGGGCAACCCCTGTCTTGACCGCTGCTTTCACGACAAGCTCACGAATGGCCTTTACGACGTTCTGGTTGAACACGCTCGGAATGATATACGACGGGTTGCGTTCCTCGTCCGATACGGCGGATGCAATGGCTTCGGCTGCGGCCAGCTTCATTTCCTCATTAATCGTAGTTGCTCTACAGTCTAGGGCTGCACGGAAAATACCAGGGAAGCAGAGGACGTTATTGATCTGGTTCGGATAATCCGAACGTCCCGTCGCAATAACGCCCACAATATCTTCGACCTCTTCGGGTCTGATCTCCGGCGTAGGGTTGGCCATTGCGAATACGATCGGTTGATCAGCCATGGCTTGTACGTCTTCGCGGCGAAGCAGGCCGCCTGCGGAAAGACCGATGAACACGTCGGCACCTTGGATCACTTGGCGCAGGGAACCTTCGACTTTGTTCGGGTTCGTATGCTCTGCGTACCATTGCCACATACTATTGCTGTATTCTTTTCCAGCAACCAGCGCACCTTCGCGGTCGACGCCAATGATGTCCTTAACGCCGGCCGACAGGAGGATTTTACTGCATGCCACCCCGGCAGCCCCGATTCCGCACACAACGACCCGAACGTTATCGATGGATTTTCCGACGATTTTAAGGGCATTGATCAACGCCGCGTACAGAACGACCGCCGTACCGTGCTGATCATCGTGGAATACAGGGATGTCCAGCTCGTCGCGCAGTCTCTGTTCAATCTCGAAGCAGCGCGGAGAGGAAATGTCCTCCAGGTTAATGCCGCCAAATGCCGGCGCCATCGCTTTGATGCAGGCTATAATCTCTTCCGTGTCCTGGGTGTCAAGGCAAATCGGGAAGGAGTCTACGCCGGCCAGCTGTTTGAAGAGCATCGACTTCCCTTCCATGACCGGCATGGCCGCATATGGGCCGATATTGCCCAAACCGAGCACGGCGCTTCCGTCCGAAATAACGGCCACCGTATTTCTTTTAATCGTGAGCGTGTAGGCTTTTTTCGGATCCTCCTGAATGGCCGAGCATACGCGGGCGACATCAGGCGTATAGACGCGAGATAGGTCATCGCGGTTTTGGATGGGGATTTTGGGCTGGGTTTCGATCTTGCCGCCGAGATGCAGCAGGAAGGTGCGGTCCGAAACATTGACGAGCCGAACGCCTTTTAAATGTTTTACTGTATTTGTAATTTTTTCGATATCGACGCTGTCGGTGACCGTAATGGTAATATCGCGTACGGTAATGTGGCCGCTGGCTTGAATGACGTCGATGGCAACCATGTCTCCCCCGGCTTCAAATATGGCGGATGCAACTTCACCGAATTTGATCTCTTGAGTATTCATTTCTAGTCTGAGGATAATGCTCTTTCCTCCGAGTCCGTTGTTTTCCATTGTTACCTCCAAATGTTTGATCGATTTCGTCATTCTCAGTGTATGTAGTTATGCAAAATGTTAACGTTATCATAGTTCGCTGAGCAGTGGTCAATTTCCTGTTTCACCGTAAAGAAACCGTGATATATATAAGAAGAATTTATTGGAAAAGGGGATTCCAAGGAAGTATAATCGAAAGCATCTTATTGCGAAGGAGAGAGCTGCCATGAATGCCAGAATCGAGGAGCTTGAAAAACGTTTGACCACCCAGCATCATAAGGATCTGTTCCTTCAAATGAAACATACGCTGCAGGCCGTCGACGATTTGGCCGAACAGCACCGGGTTTACCAGGCCGTTCAGGCACTTAGTGGCACACGCATCGTTGGAGCGGAGGAGAACGTGTACTTTGACACGTTGAATCAGGTCAAGGAACAGATTATTCATACCCTGGAGCTAACGATCGAGGATTTGGAGCATAAAGGGGATAAACATTACCAGAAGCATTTTAGGGACGGCGTGGAATAGAGCTGCTGCGCGGTCTGAACGGATCGAACAGCATGGATGAAAGCATGATTCCCCCAGGGGAGGCATGCTTTTTTTGCGATTTTTTTCTGCAAGTTCCGTGTGTTTTCATAACATTTCAGGTTACATATTTATCCAATTTCATTGAAATGTGTAACAAATCGTTGATTAGTGTTATGGGATACGACTTCCAGATGCTTTAAAATAATGATAGTACTGGTAAAGCTTGGACGATGATTGTGGAAGATTTCCAAGTTCAGTCAAGTTATCTGTAAGTTAAGAGGGCAACTACTGTATCAAAGAAGGGGAGGTGGCCTGAGCAGCCGGAGGTTGTGTAAACGCTTTATTTATTATCTTTTATATTAAAGGAGGATTAATTGTATGACTTTAAGTTTGCCGAACAAAGCTTGGCTCAAGAATTTGATCATTGCTGGTTCCACGATGTTGTTGATGACCTTGTTCATGGTTTTATTTGCGGATAAAGCTTCTGCCCACGGATATGTCGATTCTCCAGGAAGCCGCGCCATTCTGTGTAAGCAGGGGCAAAACACCGATTGCGGTGCCATCGTGTATGAGCCGCAGAGCTTGGAAGCTCCTAAAGGCTGGCCGAACGCAGGTCCCGCCGATGGCAAAATCGCGAGTGCAGGCGGCGCGTTCCCTAAACTCGATGAGCAGTCCGCAACTCGCTGGAGCAAAGTAAGCATTTCCCCGGGAACCACGACGTTCCAATGGCATTTGACGGCCAACCATGCGACGGCAAGCTGGAAATACTACATTACGAAAGACGGCTGGGATCAAAATGCTCCGCTGAGCAGAGCTTCGTTCGATCTGACGCCTTTCTGCTCCATTAACTACGGCGGCGTAAAACCTCCGACAAACTATGCATCCACATGTAACGTTCCTGCCAAGTCCGGTTACCATGTCATTCTGGCGGTATGGGAAGTAGCTGACACGGCTAACGCTTTCTATAACGTCATCGATGTAGACTTCGGCGGTGGCGGAACTCCGAACCCAGGCGTTCCTGCACCGACAGGACTTACTTCCCCATCCCAAACAAGCAGCAGCGTATCCTTGGCATGGACAGCTTCCACCGGGGCTTCCAGTTATGAAATCTACCGTAACGGATCCCTTGTGGGTACATCGACTTCAACCTCTTATACCAACACGGGGCTAACCGCAGGAACGTCCTATACGTACACTGTGGTAGCCGTCAGCAGCTCAGGCAGTAAATCATCCGCATCGGCTCCGCTTACGGTTTCAACATTCGGAAGTTCCACGACCTATCCGGCATGGAGCGCAACAGCCGTTTATTTAGGCGGCAGCAAAGTCAGCCACAATGGCGTGAACTATGAAGCAAAATGGTGGACTCAAGGCGAAACACCTGGATCTGCCGAAGTTTGGAAGGTTATCCCTTAAATCGATCGTTTGACCGGATCCGGCGTCTAATGACTGCCGGATTTTTCTTAGGCTTTAGCCAGTTGCGTGCGTGAACCGCGCGAAACAAAGAACCACCCGCTATGCGGATGGAGGGAATGAGAGAGTGGGCGGTGGTATATTTCCTTTTTTTCACCTCCACTAATAAGTACAGAGGAGATAGCTTCTAATAAGCGTAGAGAAGATAGCTTCCGTCGGCTGCGCATTGACCCTGATAGCTTGGATTTACCTAAAGAAATATTGTGGGTTCACTGACTGTCGATGTTCTTCCTTCTGTATGATTTCATGGCTTTTGCCAACTTAAACGGACCCTAGTTCCGTTATTCAAGATCATAACCCGATTTTTCACAATGTACCGGACTCCAGATCCGCTATTATGAGAAATAAGGGGGCAAATACCGATTAAAACAGCAAATAAGGTCCGCTGGGTCCGCTAAAGTTACTAAAAGGGTTGTTTTCGATGAAATAAGGTATTCTGAGTCCGTTAGGAAGTCCTTATACCAAAGAACAAGTACATCGTGCGCACTGCTCCCTGTGCACCCTGTGCACCCTGTGCACCCTGCGTGCACGGTGTGTGGTCCGGGGCATGCTTGGATTGGCTGTCGACCGTTGAGTTTTGGACATATTGAATGACATGGCGATTGTGTCTATAGACGTTCAGTGAATTTCTGCTGTTTGCTCTTTTGGTCTAAGCCGGTGATCGCGAAAAAAAGCGAGTATGGATGGTAAACATAGCAGTGGAATATAAATAAGCAAGCCGCTGGCGAGCAGCAGCTTGAAAAAGGCACCCCCGGGGTGCCTTTTGTGCTTTCTACAAGAAGTATGTTCAGGCATGCCAAGGTATGCAAAGGTACGAAGGTATGCAAAAATATGCCGGTACGCCAAGGTACGCAAAGGTGCAAAGGTATGCAAAGGCATGCCAAGGTCCGCCAAGTTCCGCAAAGGTACGAAAGTATGCAAAGGCATGCCGGTACGCCAAGGTACGCAAAGGTGCCAAGGTCCGCAAAGGCATGCAAAGATTGCTAGCCTCAAACCCTGTAAACGGTGATGCCCCGATCCTGAAAAGGCTTGACATCCGAGTCGGAAGCCTCGCTGCCGGTAACGAGTGTATGAATGGCGCTGTTGGGAGCGACCGTATGCAGGGACAGCTTGCCGATCTTGCTGTGGTCGGTGACTACGACAATTTCGCCGGCGGCCTGAATCATGTTCTGCTTGGCCGGGACGAGCAGCGCCTCCGGGTGCATGAGGCCATGCTGGGGATGCAGGGCAGGGGTGCCGATGAACGCTTTCTCAACATGCAGGGATTTCAGCACATGGTCGGTAAACATGCCGTTTAGCATATAGCTCGAGGGGTACAGCTCCCCGCCGGTCAGGATGACTTTGATGCCCGGAGCATCGCGAAGTTCGACGGCAACGTTCATATCGTTGGTTATGACGGTAATGTCCGAGCGGTGCACAAGATGCGTAGCAATATGAAGGGTGGTTGTCCCCGAATCGATGATGATATTTTCCCCGTCTTCCACGAGTGAAGCCGCGAGCTGGCCGATGCGTATTTTTTCGTCCCGATGAAAGTTGGTCCGTTCATTAAAGGATGGCTCGTTATGCGTCCATTGCTCCATGATGACCCCGCCATGCGTGCGCTTCAAAGCGCCTTCCTGTTCAATCTCCGCCAGATCGCGGCGAATGGTGGCCGTGTGGACGCCGAATTCGGATGCCAGGGCGGCAACCGTTGCCGTACGGTATTGCCTTACGTAATCAATGATCCTTTTCTTTCGTTCGTGTGCCAGCAATCGATAATTTCTCCCTTCCTAATTGGACAATGAGCAGCAGAGTGCGTTTGTACATACAATGCGCACTTTTGCTTTTTTATGCTTATGGGCTCCATATCTATCTAGTGTACTCCCGTTATGTTAATGCCATGTTAAATCCCTTGCTGCGAAGCGAATTTACACAATCCGTACGAAGGCCTAACACTCTCCTAATATTGCAGATCTACAATCGAATTAAATAAAAATGAACAAAAGTGATCATTACATGTGCATTTGATGCGTACTTATTATCAGGTGCATGTAAGGGATTTCATGTTATGGAATCGTTCATTTTTTCGCTTGTCATGACAGCATCATTACACATTGGTGAGGGGGATCGCTCTTGGCATCCATTGAATTTGTGAAAGTGAGCAAGTCGTTTGATCGTCAAACCGTCATACAGGACTTGGATCTTACCATCGAGGACGGAAAATTCACCGTGCTGGTCGGCCCTTCAGGGTGCGGGAAAACAACGCTCCTAAGGATGATTGCGGGCATAGACCCTCAAACCTCTGGTTCCGTTCTGATCGACGGCAAGGATGTCACGCGCATCGCACCGGGGAAGCGCGGCGTGGCCATGGTGTTTCAGAACTACGCCATTTACCCGACGATGTCGGTCCGCGAGAATATCGAATTCGGCCTCGTGAACAATAAGGTTCCCAAAGCCGAGCGTAAGCGATTGGTGGAAACCATAGGGGCAACCGTGGGACTGAACGATTATTTAGACCGCAAGCCCTCCACCTTGTCCGGCGGACAACGGCAGCGGGTGGCTTTAGCCCGGGCCATGGTTAAGGATCCGTCCGTCTTCCTGATGGATGAACCGTTGTCCAATCTGGACGCCAAGCTGAGGGTTCAGATGCGGATCGAGCTGATCGAGCTGCACAAGAAGCTCGGGACGACCTTTGTTTACGTGACCCATGACCAAATCGAGGCTATGTCGATGGCGGATACCATCGTGCTGATGAACAAAGGGGTCATTCAGCAGGAGGCGCCGCCCGAAGTGGTGTACCGCAAGCCCAGCAATCTGTTTGCGGCCCAGTTCATCGGGGTTCCTCCCATGAACATTGCGCCGCTGGGGGACGATCGCGCGACGTTCGGGTTCCGTCCGGAAAGCGTTGTGATCGGCACGGAACCGGAATCGTTTCACTACACGGCCAAGGGCGAGATCATCACGCGAGAAATGCTGGGCTCCGAGACGATTTATCAGGTGAAGACGACCGATGGTCATGCATTCATGGTGAAATGTCCGGATGACAGATACCATGTCGATCAGCAGGTCTGTCTCGGCGTGCCGGCCGACCAATTGTTTTTCTTCGGTCCGGATGAGAACCGGGTGGACGAGAAGGACAACCGCCACAGGGAGTTCATGGAGCGGCTGAGAGGGCTGGCCCATGGATAAGAGGAGGATCTGGGAAGGGATCAGGCCCTATGTGCTGATCGCGCCAGCCATGGCGGGTATCCTGCTGTTCGTGATGTATCCGGTAGGTTATTTGATTTACTTAAGCTTGTTCAAATACAACCTGATGAACAAAGACAAGAGCAAGTTTGTCGGATTGGACAATTTCACGCAGATTCTGGGGCGCGGGGATTTCTACAAAGCACTCTGGAACACCTCCGTCTATACGGCCGGGGTCGTCATTTTGACCATGCTGCTGTCCCTGCTGATCGCCGTATGGCTGAACAAGAAAGGCCGTTTCAATTCGATCGTCCAGGCCGGGATTTTCACGCCGCACGTCGTATCCATCGTATCGATCTCGCTGGTCTGGCTGTGGCTGATGGAGCCGAATCAAGGACTGCTCAATTATCTGCTCAAGCTGGTTGGACTCCCGCCGTCGGCATGGCTTCAAAGCTCCAAGACCGCGCTGATATCGGTCATTATCGTGTCGGTCTGGCAGGCCATCGGCTATTATACCCTGATTATCGTGGCAGCCTTGCAGAGCATATCGCCGAGCATTTATGAAGCGGCCGCGCTGGATAATGCGAGCAAGTTCAAGGTGTTTTACAAAATCACACTGCCGATGATCTCGCCGCAGCTGTTTTTTATTCTCATCATCATGACGATCGGCTCCTTCAAGGTATTCGATACCGTTCAGGTGATGACAGGCGGAGGACCAAACAATGCAACGACGACGCTTGTGTATTACATATACGGATTCCGAACGACCAATATCGGTTATTCGGCGGCGACAGGCGTTGTGCTCATGGCCATTATCGGATTGCTCACGTTCATCTATTTCCGGCTGTTATCCAAGAAGGTCCACTATCAATAAGGCTATAAGGCTTTGGCCACGAAGAAAGGAGGCACGGTTTGAAGACCTTTGACTTAAAAATCGTATGGACGGCGCTGGGCTATTTGCTGAAGGCTGCAGTGCTCATGATTTTCATCTTTCCGTTCCTGTGGATGATCTCCACATCGCTCCAGACATTCCGGGAGACGATGACGTTTCCGCCGACGTGGATTCCGGCTTCGCCGCAGTGGGGGAATTTCGCGGAAGCGATGAATGCGGGGCCTTTCCTGACCTATTTCAGGAACTCTGTTGTCGTCACCGGTTCCATCATCGTACTGCAGTTCCTGATTATGATTCCGGCGGCGTATGCTTTTGCCAAGTATAAATTCCCGGGAAAAACGCTGCTGTTCGGCATGATCCTGCTGGCCTTCATGATCCCGGGGCAGGTTACGTTCATTCCGGTTTATCTGATGATGGCGGATTGGGGATTGGTCAAAACCCTGCTCCCGCAGATCATTCCGTTCGTTTCGAATGCCTTCGGCATCTTCCTGCTGCGGCAATACTTCATGCAGATTCCGGAGGAAATCATCGAAGCGGCCCGTCTGGATAACGCCAGCGAGTTCAAAATCATCCGGAAGATCATGATCCCCATGTCGAAGCCGGCACTCGCCACCATTGCGCTGTTCAGCTTCGTCAGTCATTGGAACGACTATTTCTGGCCGCTTGTCATGACCGATTCGGCAGCCGTCCGGCCGCTGACCTTGGGGATCGCCATGCTGCGGGAGACCGAGGGCATCAGCAACTGGCATATCATCATGGCCGGCAACGTGATTCTGGTGGTGCCCATCCTGCTTGTATATTTGTTCTGTTCGAAGCACATCGTGAAGGCTTTTGTTTATTCGGGCATTAAATAATTACAGGAAATGACAGGTTTCAGCCATTCATAATCGAATAATTAATGGAGGAATGAATCACATGAAATCCAAATGGTATACACGCCTATCCGTCATCCTGCTGTTCAGTTTGCTTGCCGCATGCGGTGGAGGAGGTTCGGCCGAGCCCGGCGAAGCACCGGGAAGCGGGGGAACCGAAGCCCCGTCCGGAGACAAGGGGAAAACCACGGTGCAGTTCTGGCACTCGCTGGGAGGCAAGAACGGGGAATACATGGATGCGCTCATTCAGCGCTTTAATGCATCCCATGAGGATATCGAAGTCGTAGGCACCTTCCAGGGCAGCTACGACGAAACGGTAACCAAGCTGCAGCAGGCGATTGCATCCGGCACCGGCCCGGATGTCAGCATGCTCGAGCGAGCCTACATCCAGATGTTCGCCGATTCGGAGGTCCTTGAGGATCTGACGCCTTTTCTTGAAGGCTCCGGCATCAGCCCAGACGACTTCACTGCCGGTTTAATGGGACACTCCACCTTCAATGATCAATTGGTGTCGCTGCCGCTGAACCGTTCCACCCCGATCCTGCACGTGAACAAAACCTTGCTGGATGAGCTCGGGCTTCAAATCCCGACGACATGGGAGGAAATGAAGGAGGTCGCGAACGCGCTGGTCGTCAAGGAAGGCAGCGAGTATAAGCGATACGGCGTCACGATGCCCTACGACACATGGTATCCGATTGCCATGATTTCGCAAGCCGGCGGCACGTTCTTCAATGACGACAATACGTCGATCGGCTTTTCGGATAACGGTGCCGGAGCCAAAATGTTCACTTACCTGAAAGACCTGCAAAGCACGGGCGCTTTGTATTATCCGCCTGCTCAGGATTCCGGCAACATCGTAAACAGCATGTTTGTGGAAGGCAAAGTCGGGATGATGTACCAATCCACGGGATCGATCGGCGGATTGTCCAGCGCGGTGGATTTCGATTACGTGACGGCATTCCTGCCTAAGGACGAAGTATATGCGAATCCGACCGGAGGCGCGAACGTCACGATGCTGTCTTCTTCCAAGAACAAGGAAGCGGCATGGGAGTTCATTCGGTGGATGGAGATGGAAGAGGAAGGCGCTCTTGAATTTATTTTGCAATCCGGTTACCTGCCTTTCACGAAGAAGATGGTGGAGTCGGAGAAGATCCAAGAACTGTGGGCCAAAGAACCGAACCGCAAAGTCGCTTATGATCAGCTGGAATTCGCTATGGATACCAATAAGGATGTGGCATGGCCTGAGATTATGCATGAGTTCTTCTCGGCCATGGAAGCGATCATGTATGACAGCAAGGATATCCCGGCGACGCTGGATACCTTCAAGAAAGAGACGGAACGGATTTTGGCCCAATAACAACAGGTAAAGGAGTGGCAGGACATATGATCGAACGACTACGGGAGCCATCCTCTATGATGGTGGCTGCACATCGCGGGTATAAATCGGCTTATCCGGAAAATACGCTGCTGGCCTTTCGCAAGGCACTGGAGTTAGGCGTTGACATGCTGGAGTTTGATCTTCGGCTGACGAAGGATAAGGAGGTGGTGGTTATCCATGATACAACGGTTCAGCGTACGACCAATGGCGCCGGCGAGGTAAGGGATTACACGCTTGCGGAGCTGAAGGCTTTGGATGCGGGCGGCTGGTTTGCCCTGGAATTCGAAGGCTTGAAGATCCCGACGCTTGCGGAGCTTTGCGAACTGCTTCGGGAATACCCCGAGGTTCTGTGCAACGTGGAGATTAAGCCCAGTCCCGATGCCCAAGAGGCCGCCGACCTGGCGATTGACATGCTGAACCGGTACGGGTACCTGCCGCGCTGCGTATTCACCTGCTTCGATGCTCAGGTTCTGACCTATATCCATGAAACGCATGGCCAGAAGACTCAGGGGTTTCCGGGCGAGAAAATGTCCGGCTTTGACTTCGGGGAGGAGGGCACCTACGCCAAAATGTGGGGGATCGGCGTGGAGATGTCACTGCTTACGCCGGAACTCGTTGCCCGGTTCCAGGCACAGGGGCTGCTGGTCTGGAGCTATTGCCCGGACGATGAGCAGGGCGTCCGGTATTCGCTGGAGTGCGGGGTTACCGGCATGACCTGCAATGACCCGCTGCCGGCGATGGCGGTAACCGGAAAGAAGGGTACGCGGATATGACCTCCATTTTATCGAATGTCCGGAGTCTAGCGGCGGATTTACCGGCCCATCAGCTTGCGAATCTGGACGAAGTAGAGCTGGTTCAGATCCAGCACGGAGCGTTAGACGAGGTGGCGGGCTACCTTGAGACGAAACGGTGGACCTCGGTGGTCATGGTCGTGGACGATAATACCTATGGCCAGGCGGGCCGGAGGCTTTCGAATCTCCTCGCGAAATCATCGATTGGGGTCCAGGTCACCCGGCTGCTTCCGGACCGGAAGGGAGATGTCATCGCGGATGAAGTATCCCTGGTCCAGGTCATATTGGATATCCAGCATAGCGGGGCGAAGGCGGTGCTGGCGGTAGGCGGAGGGACGATTCACGATATTAGCCGGTACGCCGCCTATACCGCGGGCGTTCCGTTCATCTCCGTACCTACGGCCGCATCGGTGGATGGATTTAATTCCAAGGGAGCGCCGATCATTATACGGGGCGAGAAGATAACGATTCCGGCCATCGGACCGAGCGCGATATTCGCGGACGTCGATATTCTTATGGCTGCTCCCTCCCAGTTAACCGCCGCCGGATTCGGGGATATGCTGGGCAAGTACACATCGCTGTTCGACTGGAGGTTTGGCAGTTTGGTGGCCGACGAGCCATATTTGCAAATTTCGGCGGAGATAACGAAATCCGCGCTCAGCCAGTGCGTGAACGCGGTGGAACAGATTGCGAAGCGGAGCGAGGAGGGCGTACGCATCTTGATGGGGGCGCTCGTCGAATCCGGCCTGGCGATGCTGCTGTTCGGTCGATCCCATCCGGCTTCGGGTTCGGAGCATCACCTGTCCCATTATTGGGAGATGGAGTTTATCCGTCTAGGGAAGAAACAGCTGCTGCACGGTGCCAAAGTTGGAGCCGCTTGCGTGGAAATCTCGAAGCTGTATCATCGTATCGGAGAGCAGGGGATCGAGCTGAACGGAGGCTCCTCCCCGGGTGCGGAAGATATAGAACGGCGAATGGCGCTGCACTGGAACGACATCCGGTCTCATATTACGCATCTCCCGGAGCCGGAAGTGCTGGGCGATCTGATGCGCATGGTAGGCGGACCGGCCGGGGTGTCGGAGCTTCCGATCGGAGATGGGCTGCTGGAACGGAGCCTGGCTGAGGCCCACAAGGTTCGATACAGCCGCTACACGCTGCTCCATGCTTACAACGAACAAAGATCCTTATTTGTCCATTAAGGCAGGTTAAAGGTCGACGAGTGAAATAAGGCTGTCCCTCAAGCAGATCCTTCTGCTTCAATGGGGCAGCCTTTTTGGCTTTTCTGCAGCTGTGCTTTGATTCCGTCCGGCCTTACGAAGACGGCCAGCGCCCCAAAGACTGAGGGGGTGCCGCCGCTGCCGATCGCCAACAAGGTCTAAAGATATATGTAATTTATTTCATTTGAATAGGCATTTAGAACTATTACCCATCTATTTTTACATAAACGACCTAAAAGTCGAATTATGTAAAAAGTTTCGCCAAACTCTCAAATATTGGACAAATGCTACCGATAACTTATAAAGCGGAGTCTTATCTCCCCATTTTACACCAACATTTTTCGACATTGCCTGTTCGTTTTTGTATGTAGAGAGAAAGTCCTTACAGAAAAAAGAGCACTTGCAAAAATTTTGGACGAATGATCGGATAGGACCAAAGCGCTACTTATTGGGGGAGGATTTACAGCATGCTAAAGAGTCTTAAGCAAAAGATGATTACAATGATTTGTTTGCTCTTGCTAGTCAGTCTTGGATCCGTTTTTGCCGTAACTTACAGTCGGTCATCTGACTTGCTGCAGGAGAGCTTGGACAAGGAAGCTCAGCTTAGCGCGGAGAAGCTTGCGCTTCAGATCGACCAATTTCTTGATGTGGAGATTGCCAAGGTGGAAAGCATCGGGAAATTCATTACGGGCAACAAAGAGCAGGATCTGCAGTTGATTCAGGCTGCGCAGGAAGTGAACAAGGAATTTGAGACCTTCTTCTTCTCGTACGATTTGACGGGGAAGAACGTCATTAACTTTCTGGGCGAGGTGACCGACGTGTCCGACCGCGTCCATTATCAGGAAGCCGGGAAGGGCGAAGGCAAGCTGGTCGTGTCGGAGCCGGTGCTTTCCAAACGGACGGGCAATAACATCGTTACGATGATCATTCCGCTGATGAAGGATGGAAAACAGTACGGCTACATGGGCTCCACCCTTCCGATCAACGAAGTTCAGAAAACAGTATCGTCCCAAACGTTCGGAGACACCGGATATGCCTTTCTTCTGAGCAAATCGGGGACGTTCATGTGGTATCCGCAAGAGGAACTTGTACTTCAATCCAACGTGAAGGACGTTGACAGCGCCGGATTAACGAAGGCCTACGAAGAGGTCAGCCAGGGCAGACCAGGCGAGTTCGATTATGTATTGGAAGGTACCGAGTATTCGGCGGCTTATGCACCGTCCAACTTGAACTGGGGGGTCTTCGTGACGGCACCGACCCATGAGCTGAATGCTCCAATCAAGGAGATGTCGTTTACGTTAGTCATTATCTCGGTTGCGGCCCTGGTCGTATCCGCCGCTGCAGCAATTTGGTTCACGGCCCAGATCGTCCGGCCGATCCGCAGGCTCAACACGGCTGTGAAGGAAGTCGCAGCAGGCGATTTGACCAAGACCATTCAGGTTAGCGGCAAGGATGAGGTGGCCGTTCTTTCCAGCGATTTCAACCAGACGGTATCGCATCTGAAGCATCTGGTCCTCGGCGTGAACGATTCCTCCCGCCAGGTCATGTCGGTGACGGAAACCGTCTCGAGCGGGGTCGATACGGCCATGGACAGCGTGGACCGAATCGGATCCTCCATTCGCCAAATTGCCAGCGGAGCACAAGCTCACGCCTCAAGCTCCAACGAAATCGCTACGTCCATGAGCGACATGGCCAGCGGGATCGTCAAAATCGCCGAGACGTCCTCGATGGTGTCCGAAGCCGCGCAGGAAGCTGCCAGCCAAGCGGAGACCGGATCGGTTGTCGTTGAGCAAGCCGTGAAACAGATCGGCAACATCGGCGAGGGTACATCCAAAGTCGGCACGGCGATCGAGCGTTTGAATGAGCGTTCCTCGGAAATCGAGCAAATTTTGAGCTTTATCACGGAAGTCACCTCCCGGATTCGACTGCTGTCCCTGAACGCTTCCATCGAGGCTGCCAGAGCGGGCGAGCATGGACGCGGCTTTGCGGTCGTGGCTGAAGAAGTCAAGAAGCTGGCGGGACAGTCGGAGGTTTCGACCGATCAGATAGCGAAGCTGATTACGGAAATTCGCGAGGACACAATCAACGCCGTACAGGTCATGGACGTCAGCCGTAAGGATGTACAGGACGGCATTGCTTTGATTGAAGATGTGCGCGAGAAATTCGATAACATTCTGAATGCGACCCGCAACGTGGCGGATCACATTCTGGAAGTATCGGCGGCATCCGAAGAAATGTCCGCTGGATCGGAACAGGTCAGCGCTTCGGTTGAAGAGCTGAAATCCATTGCGGATCTGACTTCCAATGATGCACAGAACGTGACGGCTGCCATGGAAGATCAGATTGCAACCATCAAGGAGATTTCAAACTCCGTAAAACAACTGGAGACGGTCGCCCAGGAGCTCAGCAAAGAGCTCGGCAAATTCAGTCTCTAACATTCCCTGGATCTTACGGACCGCGCGTAACGGTACTTGAGAGGGGGGATGCCTGGAAGGAAAACGGCTCAAATCGCAAGCGTGCAAGGCAGTAAGTCAGAGGAAGTACCGGCAAGAAGAGGTTTGACGTTTCAAGGCAGATCGATGCCGCTGCCCACTAAGGGGCATCACGAAGTACAACTAGAAGAAAACTGGAGGAAACGAAATCATGGCTAAAAATTGGAAAAAGGTATTACTGGCAGGGGTAGTCAGCTTATCATTGGTAGCAACGGGCTTTGCGGCAAACGAGGTCCTCACATCACCGGAGGTATCGGCTAAATCCGCCTCGACCAATGCACCTGGTCAACTGAAGAAGCAAGCGGCTTCCCAGCTTGACGAAATTATCGAAAGAGGCTACATCCGGGTTGGTATGACAGGGGATTACAAACCGTTTACATATTTGAATCCTGCTACAAAAGAGTATGAAGGTTATGACGTTGACGCCATGGAAGAGCTCGGTAAAGACCTTGGCGTGGAAGTACGCTACGTCAACACGACTTGGTCCAACATGATGAAGGACTTGCAAGCTGATAAGTTCGACATCGCAGTGGGCGGCGTTACCCGCAACACGGCTAGACAAAAAACGGCTTATGTATCCCAAGGGTACATTTCCTTCGGCAAAGCTCCATTGATCCGTGCAGAAGACAAAGACAAATACCTGACGGTTGAAGATATCAATAAACCTTCCGTTCGCATCGGCGTGAATCCGGGCGGAACGAACGAAGTATTCGTGCGCGAGCACTTGACCAAAGCGAATGTGACGGTTGTACCGAACAACCTGGATATCCCGCATTTGGTAGCAGACGGTACGTATGACGTGATGATCACCGATACAATCGAAGCGATCACGTATGCGAAGGCGGATTCCAGACTGTATGCCGCTTTGACGGACAAGCCGTTCACGAACAGCGAAAAAGGCTACATGATCCCTCGCGGCGACTTTGAATATGCAAGCTATCTGGAAATGTGGATCGACGAAATGAAGCTGCAAGGCAAGTTTGCGGACATTCATAAAAAATGGCTGGAGTAGGTTGGATCAGGCTATAAACAGATAGCCAATCCCTGCCAGCAGATCAGGTTGAAGAACCTGATCTGCTGGCTTTTTTGTTGTGTTCAATAAGGGGAAGAGAGCGCCGCCTCGGCGTCCGGGAGGTTTACCAACCAAGCAAATAGGGTAGTAAATTAACATGGACATCGACCATATAACATCAGGATAGGAAACGGGGGGCAGACCATGAAGCTAGCTAAATGGATTGCGGCGTGTTTGATGACCGTATGGATGCTGACCGCTTGCGGCGCTCAAGAGGACTCAGGACGCGTGCAGATTGAGTTTTTTCAGAACAAGCCTGAAGCGAAAGGCTCCTTTGATGCACTCATCGAGAAATTTAACGAATCCCAGTCCGAGATCAAGGTGGTTCAGGTAAATCCGCCGGATGCGGAGACGGTGCTCAAGACAAGAGTCGTCAAGAATGACATTCCCGACATTATCGGCATGGGTGCAACCGATACGTATTCATTGCTGGCCCAAAGCGGCATATTTACGGATTTGACGGATAACCCGCTGCTGAGCCGGGTGGATGAGACTTATGTCCAGATGCTGAAGGACGTAGCTGGCATGGACGAGGTTACGGGCATTCCCTATTCCACTAACGCTAACGGCGTCATGTACAATAAGGAAATTTTCAAGGAGCTGGGGCTCAGCGTTCCCAAGACCTGGGACGAGCTGCTGGCTACGGCGCAGAAGGCCAAGGATGCGGGGAGAATCCCGTTTTATTTCACATATAAAGACGATTGGCAGACGGTGCTGCCGTTTAACGCATTGGCTTCCAACCTGGAAGGCATTGAATTTTACATGGATCGGCGGGAAGGCACCGTAACGTTTGCCGAGAAATACCGGGAGATTGCGGAGAAACAGCTCGCGCTGATGGATTATGGCCATGGGGACAACTTCGGCAAAAACTATGCGGACGGGAACCGGGATTTCGCGAGGGGAGAATCCGCCATGTATATCCAAGGAACCTGGGCCATACCGGAAATCCGGAAGGCGAATCCGGATGCGCCGATCGGCTTCTTTCCGCTGCCGACCGGCGATCGTCCGGAGGAGTATAAACTGATTTCGGGCGTAGATACCTTACTGGCTATTTCCGAGGATTCGAAGCATAAAGAGGAGGCTCAGCGTTTCATTCAATTTTTGCTGGAGCCTGAGAATAGCAAGCAATATATAACGGAGCAAACGCTGTTCTCCACCGTGGAGGGCGTGAAGCAGGAGGATCCCGCCGTCGCAGAGCTGCTGCCTTACCTGGAGCGGGGCCAGGTCATCGATTTTGCCGACCACTACATTCCCGCAGCGGTGCAGCTGAACTCGGTGATCCAATCCTTCCTCCAGAACCGGGATATCGACGGGTATCTGAAGAAGCTGGACACCGAATGGGACAAGGTAGCTGACAGGCGTTAACGGGCGGAAGGCGGTATTTTCTTCACACGATATCCAAGAAGCATTGAGGAGGACCCAACATGAACAAGCGGCTTATGCCTTATTACTTGATGACCGTGCCGGCGGTCGTGCTGTTCTTCGTATTTCTGACGTTGCCGGCTTTGCAGGGGGTGTATTACTCCTTCACGAACTGGAACGGATTCGGCGATAACTTCGACTTCATCGGTTTCAAGAATTACGTCAATCTGTTTAAGGATGGCAACGTGGGCAATGCGTACTGGTTCACATTCAAATTCGCGGTCGTGGTCACCATCCTCATCAACATCTTCAGTCTGCTGATTGCCATGGGACTGAACGCCAGAATCAAGGCGAGGAATTTCTTTCGGGGCATCTATTTTCTTCCGAATATTCTGAGCGTGCTGATTGTAGGTTACATATTCAACTATCTGTTCTCGAATGTGTTCACCATTTGGGGACAGAACCTGGGGATCGGGTGGCTGTCGACCAATATCCTGGGCAGTGAACAGCATGCTTGGATCGGCATCGTGGTGGTCGCGGTATGGCAGGGCATTGCCTACAACACGATTCTGTATCTTGCCGGACTCCAGACCATTCCCGGTACGCTTTACGAGGCTTCCAACCTCGATGGAGCGAACCGCTGGCAGGAGTTCTGGAAAATAACGTTTCCTCTGATCGCGCCGTTCTTTACGATCAACATGGTGCTGGCGATGAAGAATTCCCTGATGGTCTTTGATCAGATCGTAGCCCTCACCAACGGCGGCCCGGGGCGGGCAACGCAGTCCATCTCCCACCTGATTTATACCGGCGGCTTCGAGGGAGGCGAGTTTGCTTACCAATCGGCTAACTCCGTGATCTACTTCATCCTGATTGCCACGATATCGATTGTGCAGATTCGGTTCCTGCAGAGAAGAGAGGGGGACATGTAATGCGGACGAAAACCAACTGGACGGTGATGATTCTCATCACATTGGGTACGATATTGATCCTGTTTCCGCTGTATATGACGATCACGATTGCGCTCAAAACGCCGGAGGACATGCTGGCATCGGTGTTCGGCCTGCCGAAAGACCTGCATTTCGAGAATTTCGCCAACGCCATAAAAATGACGAATTTCTTCCATGCGCTGGGCAACAGCGCCATGGTGACAACGGCAACGGTGGTGCTGACCCTGTTGACGAATTCGCTCGTCGCTTATGCCATTGCCCGCAATATGAACCGGAAGTTCTTCAAAGGCTTGTACTTCTATTTCATCAGCGCGATGTTTATTCCGTTCCCGATCATTATGCTGCCGCTGGTCAAGCTGACGGCCGGGTTCCATATGACGAATCTGGTCGGGCTCACCATCCTGCATACCGTCTATGCCTTGGCGTTTAACGTATTTGTGTACGTAGGTTATATCAAATCCATCCCGGTTGCGCTGGAGGAAGCGGCCCGAGTGGACGGCACGTCGACTTGGGGAACATTCTGGAGAATCATATTCCCGATTATGGCACCGATCAATGCGACGGTAGGCATTCTGATCTGCCTCTCGACCTACAATGACTTCCTGCTGCCGCTCATCATCATCAGCGATACGAATTCCTACACGCTGCCGCTGGTGCAGTATATATTCCAAGGGCAGTTCAATACGGACTTCAATCTGGCCTTTGCCTCCTATCTGATGGCGATGCTGCCGATGATCATCATCTATCTGTTTGCGCAAAAGTGGATCATCAACGGCATTACGCAGGGGGCTGTAAAATAAGGCAGCTTTGCATTTCCTAGGAGCACTTAGTCCTCTCAGCCCTTCGCTGCAGCAGGGGGCTGCGGAGCCCGCAATCAGCAGCATGTCCTTGTGCGACCCATCATAACGAAAAGCTGTATTCCGGCATGATGTCATGCCTGGAATACAGCTTTTTTGCTGCCGCCAGGGTTCCAATCGGCGAAGGATCCCCTGGTTTATGGCGTGTCCTTATTATAATTTCAGCATGTTCCGCTTCTCCGCATCCGGGTCCTCGATGATCCTGCTGTCGTTGTTGAATATCATCGTTGAACGCAAAGCCGGATCATAAGCTGGCCACGGCAGCGCCTCGGTATCCGGCGAGCCGTTCCGCGCAAATGCAATCCAGGCATCCTGGATCCGGTCCGACAGGGCTTGCGTAGCCGCATCGACTTGAACGCCGATGTTCTCAAACAGCGCCAGCGTGTTGAATACAAACGGGATTTCCAGGGCATGCATCGCTTTGCCGAGCACCGGATGGTCCGGCAAGGTCCAATCGAACCGGTACATCCATACCGGCGCGTGTTTGCTCTGTGCGGAAGCGAATTGCAGGGCCGAGCGCCAGAAGTACAGATCGGTCATAATCTGGGCATGTCCGTCGATGCTGTACGGGTATTCCTTGGTGATGGGGGCGGCATTCTCAATGCCGGTCATCATCTCCACGGTGCGGACTAGAACGTCTTCCTTCACAAGCGGCATGTCCGGCCGGAAGAACAAAGCTCCTTCATCGAGATTCGTCCCGATCAGGATCGGCACGTCCTTGGCCCATCCCGATTGGATGGCCTGCAGCGGATCATGCGGCAAAGTGCCCGGATCCAGAACCGGCTGAAAGATCATGTTGACGCCGGGTCCGATCTGCTTCTTCAGCCGTTCCCCGGCTTCGAATATCGACTCGCCTGTCAGGGAATCCAGCTGATGGATGTTGTCTGGCGTAATGGCCAGCTCTTTAAGCAGGCCGGCCGTTATCATTCGTGCCTGTTCCGGAACCATGACCTGGGCAGCGCCGCTCTCCATGATCGCCCGGTGGAACAGTCCCTTGGCTGCAGGCATCGCCAGTAACGCCGCAATGCTCATGCTGCCCGCTGATTCCCCGAATACCGTAACCCGCTCCGGATCGCCGCCGAAGGCCGCGATATTGTCCCGCACCCATTCCAGGGCAGCGATCTGGTCCAATAAACCGGTATTGGAGGAATAGGCTTCGCCGTATGGAGAGAGATGGAGAAAGCCGAGGGGGCCCAGCCGGTAATTGAGGGTAACCACGATCACGTCTCCTCGGAGAACGAAGGGCGCGCCGTTATAGCTTGGCAAGCTGCCCGAGCCTGTGACAAAAGCGCCCCCGTGAATCCATACCATGACGGGCAGCGGCTCCGCCGGCATGTTCCGGGGTGCCCACACATTGAGATATAGGCAATCCTCGGATACCGTCTTGGTCACGCCGCCGCCAAGCATGCTGGATGTGGATTCAAGCGGCTGAAGGCACATGGGACTGAAAGCGGTGGTTTCTCTAATCCCGTCCCATGAATCGGGGGGCACAGGAGAACGGAACCGCAGCGGGCCAACCGGTGGCTTCGCATAGGGAATTCCCTTCCATACGCGCACTCCGTTTTCCGTAAGGCCTTGAATGCGCCCGTCTTTCGTTTGTACGACAAGTTCTGACATGTTCTCGCTACACCCTTTCTCTCTGCTCTATATATACACTTTACCAAGTTAGCGGCATAAGTTCAAAAAAGCACGAATCCTGAGGAATACAGGCAGGAATGTCATGTTACATGAAGAATGTAACAGGGTGGGCGGTATCGCGGACGGCGGATACGGCATCACCTGATGATCCATGTCATTATAGGCATACTGGAGGGATAAGCATGAACATAGCGATATTGGGCTGCGGCACGATGGGGACGGCCTATGCGCACAATTTGGCGAAAATGCCGGGAGTAACGGTGACGGGCGTGGTCGATATAAACGCCGAACGAGCGGAGCGCGCTGCAGCTTTGACCGGGGCGAAGGCATACACGGATGTAGAGTCGCTGTTTGAACAAAAAGATTTGGAAACGGTTGCGGTGTGTCTGCCCACCTATCTCCACAAACCGTTTGTACTGAAACTGGCCGAAAAAGGGCTGCACGTCATCTGCGAAAAGCCGGCAGCATTAACGCTGGAGGATGCGCAGGAGATGAAGGCGGCCTGCGAGAAGCACGGAGTCCGGTTGTTTATCGGACATGTCGTCCGGTTCTTCCCGAACTATCACGATGCCTATCGGCAGGCCCGCTCGGGGAATATCGGAACGCCGAAGATGGCTCACTTGAAGCGGTACGGTTCCTACCCGCAGGGAATGGATGGATGGTACAACGACCCTGGCAAGAGCGGCGGCGTCATCATGGATCTGATGATTCATGACATCGATTTTGCCTGCTGGCTGTTCGGGGAAGTGGAGTCGGTATATGCTTCGACCGTGAAGCGGACCGAGCCGCAGATGGAGTACGCCCAGCTTACGCTTCATTTTAAAAATAGCGCCATCGCGAGTCTAACCGGATATTGGGGGTATCCCGGTCCATTTACGACGCAGTTCGAGATCTCGGGAGACCAAGGCATCGTACGATTCGACAGCAATCAGGTACAGTCCCTGGACTTGAAATTGGCTAGCGCCGAGGCCGGGGAGGGAGCCGCTGTGCAGGTTCCTTCCAGTCCGAGCCTCCATGACCCTTATTATAACGAGGTGCAGCATTTTATCGAGTGCATCCGAAACGGCAGCGAGCCGCTCGTCAGCATCAAGGATGCTTGCTACGCCGTTGAAATCGCTCAGGCAGCGGAGCAATCGGCACAAACTGGACAGCCCGTGATGATCGGAGGGACGGTTTCATGAAAAAGGTGAAAGTAGGGTTTATCAGCTTTGCCCATATGCATGCGGCAAGCTATCTCTTCGGCATGCTGAAGCGGGATGACGTCGAGGTGATCGGAATCGCGGACGAAGACGCGGAGCGCGTTCGCCCTTACTCCGTGGATCGGGGGATTCCGTATTATGCCGACTATAATGAATTGCTGGCACAAGAACTGGATGCCGTAGTCATCTGTTCGGAGAACGCGCGTCATGCGGAAATTACCAAACGCGCCGCTGCGGCGGGCAAGCATGTGCTGTGCGAGAAGCCGCTGGGCCTATCGGAAGCCGAGATGCTGGAGATGATTCAGGCATGCAAGGATAACGGCGTTCAGCTCATGACCGCTTTTCCTTGCCGATATATTTCGTCCGTACGCCAGGCGAAGGAAGCGATTGACGCAGGGCAGATCGGTGACATTTTGGCTATGAAGGGAACCAACCGGGGAACCATGCCGGGCGGCTGGTTTATTGAACGGGAGAAATCGGGCGGCGGCGCCGTATTGGATCATACCGTCCATGTGATGGACCTGATGCACTGGTTTACCGGCAGCAAGGCCGAGGAAGTGTACGCCCATGCGGAAACGCTGTTCAACGATACCGAGATTGACGACGCCGGCATGGTCCACGTCAAATTCGCGAACGGCGTCGTGGCCGTGCTGGACCCAAGCTGGTCCCGCAACCGCACCTTCCCGACATGGGGGGACGTAACGCTTGAGATCATCGGCACCAAAGGCGTGCTGAACATTGATTCTTTTGCCCAGAAGAACGATGTATACAGCGATGTGACCGGTAAAGCGTCGTGGAGCTTCTGGGGCGATGATATGGACGAAGGCCTCGTCAACAGCTTTGTCGAAAGCATCCGCGACGGCAAGCCGGTCGAAATTACCGGGGAAGACGGCTACCTCTCCGCCCGGGTTGCCATTGCAGCGTACGAGTCTGCAAGCACCAAGCGCACCGTTCAGCTGAAGCCGCAGGGATAGTGCGGTTTTGCCGATAAAGCCGGGGAGCGGGAAATTCCCGTTATGTAATGTGAGCGTGCAGGGATTCGTCCTTGAAGAATAAGCAGCAGCGCAATCGTCTTTAGGATGACACTTCTGCCTCCGGCCGGAAGCGCCGATGCCTGCGAAGTGCGGGTCTATGCCTTTGTTAGACGCAGTCCGGCCTCTTTAGGATATGAAGTCATTCCATCTTGAGGATGGAGTGATGGCAGAGAACCTTGCAATTTAAGCCCCTTCGATTTTCGAAATCGAGGGGGCTTTTTTATATGAGAACAATGGGACTTCAAGGGACTTCAAAGGATGAGCGTCCCTGAATCGCAAGCAAGGGTCTCCGCTATCTCCGCAATTTTCCGGCAAGACCTCCGAGAATATGCGCGGACCGACGGTTTTCTTAAATTGGCAAAAAAGATCAAAAACGCTTTGCTCCCTTTTGGTATCCTTAATAACAAAGGAGGGCCTGACCTTGAGTACCCAGCGTATTATCCAAAAGAGCATCGCGTACATGGAGCAGCATCTGGAGGAGCGGCTGACCCTCGCGGATATTGCATCCTATGCCTTACTTAAGAGCCCTCACGTCGATGGAGGATGGCGCTTTTGCAACCATGATGCAGCAGTTCAAAGCCGGCAAGTATGCGGGCAAGCGGATGCGCTTCTCCGGGTTCGTCAAAACCGACAACGTGAAGGACTATTGCGGACTGTGGATGCGCGTCGACAATCACGCCGAAGACGTGCTCCAGTTCGATAACGCGGTCAGTTTAAAGATTGTTGCACGCTCCATGGGTTTAAGGCGCCAATACATATTTAAGCCGATATGATGCGCGTGCTGCCTTCGGTCACGGTGCGAGGAAGATCGTGATCTTCTGCAGGAGAATGGATTAATAGTTGATGTAGCTTATATGGGATTGTTGCACGCTCATCAGGTACCAATAAGGGAAATAAAATGGAGTATAACCTTAAAGTAACTAAATAATCGATGGTTTGTACTTTAAAGTAACCGTATCTTTGATCATAACGTACCAAAATAGCGGAATATCTCACATTGCGCATCGCTAGCGGACACAGCGGACCTTATTTGATGAGAAATAAGGGGATTCGTAAATGTTTCGGACATGAGATCCGTTATTCTCTGAAAACAGGCGGATATCGAACCGGAATTCGTAACATAACGGATCTGGTGTCCGCTTTTTATTGAAATTCAGGCGAATTATTGAAAATAACGGATCTCTGGTCCGGATCGGCCGCATCATGCGCACTGCTCCCTGGCCCACAGTGCGTGGTCCCGGGCATGCTGCTTGGATGTCTGTCGTCTAGCCGCTCGCCTTATACCATCCGTTTTCACTCCTTCGTCGCCAACTCAGCCAAAAACAGTTGAGATACCCGCATCCGTGTCAACAGGCTGTTCCGCTATGCCACCGTGGCAAAACCAATCGGCCTGTGCGGTCATGCAACCGTAGACTAAACCAAACGGCCTGTGCTGTCATGCCGCCGTAGACTAAACCAATCGGCTCCGGGTCGAAACCACAGCAGGTGTCACGACTAATAACGAGCGTGCAGCAACGCCGATAACAAAAGGCAGGTCAAGATATGAAATCTTGACCTGCCTTTTTTACCCCAAACACAGCTGCTATTATGAAGTGCCGCTCAGCTCGAAGCAGCGGAGCGTCTCCCAAACTCTAATGGTGCTGTAGGCTGAGCTACTAATTACAGATAAAGCACCAACGCAATAATGGCAGCGAGCACGATCCGATAGATCGCAAACGGCACCAGCTTGATCCGGTTGATCAGCTTCAGGAAGAAGCGGATGGAGATCAAAGCGAAGACGAAAGCCGCCACGAATCCGGCGATAAAGAACGGAAGAGCCTCCAGCGTGAAGTATTCCCAGTTCTTCAGCAGCGACAGGAAGCTGGCCCCGAACATGATCGGCACGGCCATGATGAACGTAAAGTCCGCCGCCGCGCGGTGGCTCATGCCCAGCATAACGCCTCCGGAGATGGTGGAGCCGGAGCGGGAGAAGCCTGGCCAGAGCGACAGACACTGAATCAGCCCGACGCTGAATGCCTGCCTGTACGTAATTTGATCGACAGACACCACTTTCGGCTCTTTTTTCGAGCTGACCTTGTCGGCAACGATCATGAAGATGGCTCCGATCACAAGACCGATCAGCACCGTTTCGGTAGAAAATAAATGCTCGTCAATGAGGTCCTCGAACAAGACGCCCAGAACGCCGGCCGGAATCAAACCGACGATCACCTGGCTGAGTCTCAGTCTGCCCGTACCGGCCGGTACGCCGGCTTCGGGCTTTTTGCGTTTGAGTCCCAAGAGATCTAGGAAGCGGTCCTTGAACACCACGATGACGGCGAGAATGGAGCCGAGCTGAATCACGACCTTGAACGTGTTGGCTACGTATTTCGTCAGAAACTCCTCGGATTTCAGCCACATGTCATCCACGATGATCATATGGCCGGTAGAGGATACAGGAGCGAACTCGGTCAGTCCCTCGACGATTCCCAGAATAATTGCTTTGAGGATGGTTAAAAAATCCATGACCTGCGGTCTCTCCCTTACTTAAAAATGTAAAATGTAATGATATGAATGATGCATGGCATGAAATGCGTGGTTCCAGCTTAAGCCGATTTTCTCCGCTTGCGGAAGAAGAAGAACAGGAATGCGATCACGGCCACGGCTATTACAGCATAAGCGATATTGGAATAGACGTCCATGAAGGCGACGATATTTTCCCATGAATCGCCGACGGCGGCTCCGACGGATACCAGAATGACGTTCCAGATCAAGGTACCGATGGTCGTAAAGAGCAGGAACATGCCGAACTTCATGTTGGACATCCCCGCCGGGATGGAGATCAGGCTCCGGATCAGCGGAATCATGCGGCAGAACAGCACGGTCCAGTAGCCGTATTTATCGAACCAGGCATCCGCCTTGCGGATGTCTTCTTTTTTGACGCGGAGGATATGCCCCCAACGGTCCACGATTTTCTCCAGCCGTTCGACATCGAGCAGGCGTCCGATCCCGTACAGGATGACGGCACCGACCACGGAGCCGATGGTAGCTGCGATAATGACGCCGGGCACCGTCAGTTTCGTGTAGGTTGTCATGAATCCGCCGAAGGTCAGAATGACCTCGGAGGGAATCGGCGGGAACACGTTTTCCAGGGCAATCATCAGCAGGATGCCGACATAGCCGAACTTCTCCATAATGTCCGTAATCCAGTTTTCCAAAAGTTACACCTCTTTCAAAAGATAAGGAGGCCTTTGCCATCCTTTATATAAGGGTCTGCTTCAGCTTGCGCAGATATTGGCTGCGGATGAAGAAAAAGTACAGGACCTGCATCATCAGGAAGCTGATCAGCACGATGCCCATTTCAGCCGCAATGGATAAATAGAAATAGCTTTGCAGCGCGATGAAGGCAAAGATGCTGTGCACGATCGCAAGTCCGATCGGTACAAAAAACAGCAGCGCGAGCTGTCCTGTAACGATTCGCCTGAACTCCCTGTCCGTCATGCCGAGCCGGGATATCGTGGCATAATGCCTGCGGTCAAAATCCAGATCGGCATAGAGGCGGAAGTACAGGAAACTTCCTGCCGCGATAAAGAACACCGTGCCCACAAGCAATGCCGCGAAGAGCAGCATGTTGTACAGGCTGTCCCGAAGGGCGAACAGCGTTCCGCTGACCGCCAGCGCAAAGGTCCGGTCCATCTCATAGCGCACGGCACCGCCCGGAGCCAAATGGGGAACGATCCCCTCCGTCTCCGTAAAATCGTCCACGTAAAAGCCGGTGTACCGTTCCTGACGGACCGGATCCGTGACGGCGGCAAAGATGTCGTCGCTGACGACAAGACCGCCGAAACGGGAATCGTCATCCATCTCCGGCAGCAAGTATTCCGGCACGCCGACATGATCGGAATAACCGATTTCACGCAGCCGGATGCCGGAATCCCGAAGCCGGTAAGAAGCGTAATCCCGGTTGCGGGTATAAGCTCTGTCGTTTTGCGAAGCAATGAGGACAAGGGCCTCCTCGCCGCTCGGCGGCTGTTCGTCAAACGGCAGTCCCGCCATCACGACGGCCGCCTTATAGTCGGAGAACGCGATCAGCGTCAACGGAATCTCCGATGGACCGGCCTGTGCGGATGCTGGTTCGGCATCCGTATATTTAACGCGAAACGATAGCGTTTCAAACGGTATTTTCCTCGACTCCAGCTCCTGCCGGATTTCGTTCAAATGCTGCTCTTCGGAGGTATCCCCCGTTTTGGCGAGATAACCGATGGCGGCCGGGAAGTCCTCGTTGAACTGCTTCGTGAGCACCGGAATGGAGGCGAATACGCCTACCGAGCAAAAAGACACGGCCAGCACGATCGTCACCATCGAAAACATCTGGGCATGATCCTTCAACCGGTACTGCAGGCTGGATAGCGAGATCAGCTTGGTTCTTCTCCAGGTGAACCGGCGGCTTTCTTTCAGCCTGCGGACGAGAGCAACCCCTAACTGCGAATAAATCAGATAAGTGCCGATCATCGTCATCAAGGTAACCGGGAACATGCGCAGCGCGAGGGTCGATGCGCTTGTCGTGGCTGCCAGGCCGTAGCTGACAAGCAGCAGGACAGCCGCCAATATGGATAACCACGGCGATGTTCTGGGCGCGGTTTTCGGCCGCTGTCCGGACTGGAATAAGTCGATGAGCGCTTTGGGCCGCAGCAGCCAGGACGTGCACAGCGAGATGATGAGGAACAGCAGCGCGTAACTGGCGATCGTCAGCCCGAGCGCTCGCAGACTCAGCCGGAACGGCAGGGGCGGGACTCCGAGAAAGGCCGAGCCTGCCATTAGGAACAGCTTGCCTGTAATGATGCCGAACAGGATGCCCGTGGCGATCGCGCTTACGCCGATGATCATATTTTCAAGAAACACCATCTTGTTAAACTGGCGGTCCGTCATGCCGTGCATGAACAGAATGCCGAACTCGCGCTTGCGGGTCTTCAAGAAAGCCCCGACGGAATACAGCACGAAGAAAAACGAGAATACGTACATAATCAGCTCAGCGCCAACCATCGCCTGGATCACGACCGGATAGAACACCTCGTCCGTGATGGAGGGGTGAAACAGGAACAGCGCGCACACAAAGAAAATCATGACGGAGAATGCGCTGCTTAAGAAATAGGCCGCGTAGGTCCGCTTGTTCCTCAGGACATTCCTAAAAGCGAATTGTCGAAAGGTCATGACTTCCTCCTCCCAGCAGCGCCAGCATGTCGATGATTTTCTGGAAAAAGGCTTGGCGGTTGTCACCGCAATACATTTCATTATATAGTTGACCGTCCTTGATGAACAAGACGCGGTCACAGTAGCTGGCTGCCACCGGATCGTGAGTGACCATGAGAATCGTTGCGGAAGCTTCTTTGCTGGAAGCGGAAAGCGTCTGCATCACTTCTTTGGAGGCTCTGGAGTCCAGGTTCCCCGTCGGCTCGTCAGCCAAAATCAGGGAGGGCTCCTGAATGAGCGCCCTCGCGATGGCGGTGCGCTGCATCTGCCCGCCGGAAATCTCATAGGTGTGCTTGTGCAGAATGGACCCGATCCCGAGCCGGTCTGCGATCCGGTTCAGCCGGATGCCCATTTCGTCCAGCGGCATGCCCTCCAGCGTCAGCGGCAGGACGATGTTTTCCTCAACGGTCAGCGTATCCAGCAGATTGAAATGCTGGAAGACGAAGCCCAGCTCCCTGCGCCGAAACAGAGCCGTATCGCTCCTGCCGAGCAGATGGGGATTGCGTCCGCCTATGATCACTTCCCCGGCCGTGGGCTGATCAATGGTCGCAATCAGATTGAGGAGCGTCGTTTTTCCGCTGCCGGAAGGTCCCATAATACCGACGAATTCGCCTTTGGAGACGTTGAAGTGAATATTGTTCAGCGCTTGGAACGCCACTTTGCCCTCATAGATTTTGGATAGATGCTTGACGCTCAGGATGGGCATATCTTCACTCCTCTATAACGATGTTATCATTGTAAAAGATTCGTTTGCGTCCATGCCATATTCGTAACTTACAGTTACCTTACAACCTTGTAAGGTTTCTTTTGCCCGCGTAAGCAGATCGGGAATAAGCCGCAGCGGACTTAAATAGCTTGTACTGCCGAACCCTGCCATCTGCCGGTGGAATTCATTGTGCGATATGGCCTGCAGCATCCGCAAAAATGATGCGGACCGTCGTTCCTTCATCGACCTTGGATTCGATTTCGAAGGCATGTCCAAGCTTGTCGCATATTTGTTTGACCAGAAACAGGCCCATGCCTGTCGATTCCTGGAATCGGCGCCCGTTCTCTCCGGTGAAATAAGGATCGAACACCCGCGGGAGATCGCTTTGGGGAATGCCGATGCCTTCGTCCCTTATCTCAAGCACGACTTGATTCTCCCGGGTGTAGCCGTTGAAAAAGAGGGTGCCTTGTTCCTTCAGCGTATATCGAACCGCGTTGGTCAGCAGCTGCGTCAGCACAAAAGAGAGCCATTTCTCGTCCGTGGCCACCGTTAATCCGGAATCGATCCGGATGGACGGGTACATTCTCCGCCGGATAAACAGCCGCTTTTGCTCGGACGTGACATTTCGGACGATTCGCTGAAGCGGCAGGTTTTCCACATGGAAATCGCGCTCGAACGTATCGAGCCTGGCGGTATACAGCACGAGATCGAGCCCTTTTTTGAGGCGGTCCAGCTCGTCGCCGATCGCGGCAAAACGGGGGTCGTCATCATCCTGGAGAATCAGGTGAATGACCGAAATCGGCGTTTTCATCTGGTGGGCCCATTGGTTGATGAACTGCAGATGGCCTTCAATTTTATGCTTATAGTTATGCAGATCCGTGGTGTAATGCCGGAACTGGGTTTTCAGCAGCTGATGAAGCGCTTCGGCGAGCGGGGTGTGGGAGGATTCTGCCGAGGATTCGCCGGTGAGGGATTCTCCCGGAAGCGGCTGCTCCAACCGTTTATAGAAGGAACGGTTGGCAATGAAACGGAAGGCGAGATAGCCGACGAGCAGCAGCAAGCTGATGATGCCCGCGTACAGGCTGACCGTCAAATTGCGATAACCGTCCAGCCTATAGATCAGGGTAACGACAAGAAGCTGGGCGATGTAGACAATCATTAAGGGACGCTGTTCTTGCAAAAATAGTCTCATGCTTCGTCCCTCCAGCTCGGTACCAGTCGGTAGCCGCGCCCCCGCACGGTTTGAAGGCCATCCTCGATTCCGAGGGCGGCGAGTTTCTTACGGACGCGGGTGATGTACACATTCAGCGTATTATCGTCCACAAAGGCCTGATCATCCCATATTTTCTCCAGAAGCCGGTCCCTGCTGACGATCTGCTCGGGCTTCTTCATTAACTCGTCCAATATTTTGGCTTCGGTATGGCTGAGCTCCGCTTGGGTCGGTCCGAGCGAAACGGAGAGACGCTCAACGTCAAGCGTGAGTCCGGCGATGCTGAGGACCCGCTCATTCTGACCGGCAGCATAGGACCCGTAGGCCCGCCGGAGCTGGCTCTTGATTTTGGCCATGACGATCTCGTAGTCAAAGGGTTTGGTTATATAATCATCGGCACCGTTCTCCAGCGCCATCACCTGATCCATTTTCCCGTCGCGGGCCGAGATGAAGATGATCGGGCAGGTGGAGAGGCTGCGGAACTGCCGGCACCAATAATAGCCGTCGAATTTAGGCAGATTGATATCCAGAAGCACAAGATGAGGGTCATACGATTCAAATTGATCGCGCACCGTCTCGAAATCATGAACGGACTGCGTCGCATAACCGAATTTATGAAGATATTCTTTCAGCAGGCCGACCAGCCCGGCATCGTCTTCGACAATGAAAATTTTGAACATATCGATCATAGTCCCTTCATTTGACATTCTCGTACCGTCTGTATTGTACCAAATTGTCAGGATATAAGGAAAAATTGCGTGAGCGAAGACAGCGGGGCTTGTCTCGCTTTGTTAAGCGATCCCTCCGAAAAATAATCTTGACGCTTGTGCCATCAGCTGATAATATACTTGATAATTCCAATCGAATAACTATGATAAATAAATTTGAATCGACCAGTCTGCTGGAGATCATGAGCATCCTTCATGATCTCCTTTTTGTCGTACGGACCTCGATTTACTATCAACCAAGGAGCGGGGGGATCAACGATTGCGTGCACAGGATGAATTGAAACTGACGGCGGATGTCCTCGTCATTGGCGGCGGTCCCGCAGGGGCTTGGGCAGCCTGGAGCGCGGCGTCCCAAGGTGCCAAAGTCATATTGGCCGATAAAGGGTTTCTGGGCTCCAGCGGGGCAACGGCACCCGGAGGAACCAATCTGCTATATTTGCCCCCTGACCATAAGCTGCGCGATGAAGCCGTGGCCCAGCGGATGAAGGAGGGCGGTTATTTATCGGAACCGGATTGGATCCATCGCGTGCTGGATCAGGTATACATCAACCTGGAACGCGTGGAGGAATGGGGATACCTGTTTCGCCGCGATGAGAACGGGGTCCCCATGCGAGACCATTTGCAGGGCCCGGAATATATGAAGCTGATGCGAAGCGCGGTCAACCGGGCGGGCGTACGGATCATGGATCAGTCCCCGGCGCTCGAGCTGCTTGCCGACGAGCATGGGGTCGGAGGAGCACGAGGCATATGCAGGCAGAAGAACAAGAATTGGGAGGTACGGGCACAGTCGGTTGTCATAGCTACCGGCGGCTGCGCCTTTCTGAGCAAGGGCCTTGGCTGCAACGTGCTCACAGGCGAAGGACTGCTCATGGCGGCGGAGCTTGGCGCCGAGCTATCCGGTATGGAATTCAGCCGCCAATATGCGCCGAGCGCGGCGTTTGGCACGGTGACCCGGGGGCGGCTTCTCAACTGGGCGACGTATTATGACGAAGACGGGAATACGCTGTACAGCCCCGGAGGGCCCAGGCCGCATGATTTTCTGCCGACGATGCTCCGCAAAGGACCGGTATACGCCATGCTGAATCATGCCGACACGGAAGAGAAACGGCGCATTTTAAGGCAATCGCACGCCATCTTCTTTGTTCCGTATGATCGGGCGGGAATCGATCCCTTTAAGGAGCGTTTTCCCTTGACCCTCCGCTATGAAGGGACGGTCCGCGGAACCGGAGGCATCCGGATCACCGGCGAAGATTGCGCGACGACGGTACCGGGTCTGTACGCCGCCGGCGATGCCGCAACCCGGGAGCGGGTGACCGGTGCCAAGTCGGGCGGAGGGGCTTTTAATGCCTCTTGGGCGATTTGCTCGGGAACGTGGGCTGGCGAATCGGCGGCGAAGCATGCGTTGAGTACGCGTTCTTCTGCGGACGGCCGTCGCCTGCAAGGTGCGGGGCGGGCCGGAATGTCCGATCCATCCGCAGCGCATGGGCAGGGAATGGATGCATCCGGCCTGATTCAATCGGTACAGCGGGAGGTGTTTCCGCTGGATATCAATTATTTTCGCAGCGAACCGGTCCTGCAGCAATCGCTCGAACGGCTGAACGGGCTATGGCCGGAAGTGTACGCGAAGGTAACCGGGGGTTCGCGCGAGCGGATCAAGGCAAGGGAAGCGGCGGCCATGGCGGCAACGGCAAGATGGATGTATGCGGCTGCGCTGACCCGGCGGGAAACCAGAGGGATGCATACCCTTCTGGAATACCCGGATCCGAATCCGGACCAGCAGCATCGTCTGACCGTAAGGGGGATCGATCATATCCAGGTATATCCTGAGGGGCGGCCGCCCCGGCAGGCAAGCCGAGGTACCATGGACGCTTGCCGACACTATGGTGGTTCAAGAAATAGGAGCAGTGAAGCCGTGGGGGCTGCTGCCTGGATCGCGGCAGCGGCCGGGGAGGTGGAAGGCTCATGATCGAGGTTGTCAGTCAGCAGCGGTGCATCGAGTGCGGCCTGTGCGTCAAGGTCTGTCCGACCAATGTATTCGACCGGACGGAGACGGGGCTTCCGGTCATTGCCCGTCAGGAGGATTGCCAGACCTGCTTTATATGCGAGGCTTATTGTCCTGCCGATGCTCTGTATGTTTCTCCCTTTGCGGATATGGAGCAGAAGGTGACGGAAGAAGAACTGATCGCGGTAGGGATCATCGGAAGCTGGAGGGAGACGGTCGGCTGGGGACGCGGGCGGACCCGGCTGGCCGAGATCGACGAGACCCCGTTCATCGATCGGATTCTCCCCCGGCGAAGTTAAAGCAGGAACTAAACCAATAGCATTCATACTGTCAACCATTCTAATGGAGACATTCCTTCGGTATTTCGAAGAATGTCTTCTTTTGTATTCGAGGAGAGAGGTGCGCTTATGAAACGGGTTTGGCTGATGTTCAGGTTAGATGATGAAAGCTTTGCGTTTCCCGAGCCGGAGCGTGATCGCAATGAGTGACCATGCACGATTGTACCGGCACGACCCTCCGGCTCCGGTCCACGGCAGCGAGTCGCTGGTACCGGAGCCCGCCGCCGGGCAGCGGCAGATGCTCTCCCCGGGCGAAGCAGGTGCCGGGATATGGAGGAAGTCGCTGGGCACCTTTGCTGCGGGCGCGGTTCTTCCCGTGTCGCTGCTGGTTTTATGGCAGGTGCTCGGCGACCTTGGTTACATCTCGGAGCTGCTCTTCCCGACGCCGCTTCGCATTGCGGAGGCTTTTGTCCACTTGGCGGGCTCGGGTGACCTTGGCGGTCATGTGCGGATCAGTTTGGTTCGTGCCGCGGCGGGTTTCGCCCTTGGAGGGGCTCTCGGCCTAGCCTTCGGTATTCTGGTCGGGGTATTCCGCATATCCGAGCGGGTGCTCGATCCATCCATTCAGATGGTCCGCATGATTCCGCATTTAGCGGTTGCGCCGCTGTTCGTGCTTTGGTTCGGAATCGGGGAGTCGTCCAAAATACTGCTGATCGCCAAAGGGGCTTTCTTTCCGCTCTATATCCAAACCTATCTGGGCATCCGCGGCGTGGATAACAAATGGTTCGAAGTAACAAGGGTTCTGGGTTTCACGCGTATCCAGCAAATCTTCAAGCTGGTCATTCCGTCCTCCCTGCCGCATATCTTCCTCGGGATCCGGCTGTCTCTCGGGCTGGCCTGGCTCGGGCTGGTCGTTGCCGAGACCATGGGCTCCACGTCCGGCATCGGCTATTTGATGACGGATGCCAGACAGTTCAGCAAAACCGCAACCGTGTTCGTGTGCATCGTCCTGTTTGCCGTCATCGGCAAAGCAGCAGACGCCGCGGTTAGGCTGATGGAGCGCAGGCTGCTGAAATGGAACGACAGCTATGAGGGCTAAAGCACGGCTTCTGATTCCAAGAGAGAGGAGGAGACACGATGAATAACGCGAACGAACTTGCGCTGCCTGCGGCGGGGCAGCCACCCGCTGTATCGCAGCCGCCCAATCCTGCTGCCGCGCGTTCCAATCGCCGGCGTGCATCCTTACTACGGGCCATTGCGCTCGGATCGGCCCTTCCGGTTCTGGTGCTGGCCATATGGCAGCTGGCAGGCAATCTTGGCTGGATCGATGCGTTCTTCCTGCCGACGCCGGCGGCGATTTTCGAATCCCTCTGGAATCTGATCGCCTCGGGCAAGATGGCGACCCATCTGGGCATAAGCATCGGCCGCGCCGCTGCGGGCTTCGCCCTGGGAGGCAGCCTGGGCTTGATATTCGGCCTGCTGACGGGCTTCTCGCGCAAGTCGGAAATATTCCTGGATCCGACGGTGCAGATGCTGCGGATGATCCCGCATTTGGCGATCGCCCCGCTTATTATTTTGTGGTTCGGATTCGGAGAAACGTCGAAGGTGCTGATCATTGCGAAGGGAGCTTTTTTTCCGCTGTACGTCAATACGTTTCTCGGCATCCGGAGCGTCGACAAAAAGCTGTTCGAGGTATCGAGGGTGCTGCAGTACAGCCGGGTTCAGCAGATCATCAAGCTGATCATCCCGTCTTCGCTGCCTAACCTGTTAATGGGACTCCGCTTATCGTTGGCGGTATCCTGGCTCGGGCTCGTCGTTGCGGAGCTGATCGGTTCGCAGTCGGGGGTCGGGTTTCTCATCAATCTTGCCAAGCAATCCTCGTTAACGGAGCAAATTTTTGTGGGTGTATTGGTTTTTGCCGTCGTCGGCATGATGGTGGATCTGTTCGTCCGTTCTCTGGAACGCCGCTTGCTGAAGTGGCGGGATAGCTACAAGGGATGATCCGGCTTCGTGAATGAGAGAACAGAGGGACAATGATGATTAGGAGGGGAACATGCATGAGTTCACGTATTCAAGGCAGCACGCTTCAGTTGGAAACGGATGTGCTGGTCATTGGCGGTGGCCCGGCCGGAGCCTGGGCGGCTTTAACGGCCGCGGCGAAAGGCAGCAATGTCGTGCTGGCGGATAAGGGCTTCTGCGGATCAAGCGGGGCAACTGCGCCGTCGGGCACGGGCGTATGGTACGTGGAGCCTGAAGGGCGGCAGCGCCAGGAAGCGAAGATGAGCCGGTATTTTATGGGCGGACGCTTAGCCGAGAATGAGTGGATGGATCGGGTCCTGGATCAAACCTACGAGAATATGAACCGCCTTGGCGGCTGGGGGTACTCGTTCCCGGTCGATCCGGATGGCGGCATATTCCGGCGCGGCTTGCAGGGACCGGAGTATATGCGTCTCATGCGCAAGCTGGTGAAAAGAGCCGGCGTCAAAATACTCGACCACAGCCCTGCGCTGGAACTTCTGGCGGATGAACACGGAGTGGGGGGCGCCGCTGGCGTAAGCACGCAGGGCGGCGATCCCTGGAGAGTCACGGCGGGTGCCGTAGTCATCGCAACCGGCGGCTGCGCCTTTCTGAGCAAAGCGCTGGGATGCAACGTGTTGACCGGTGACGGCTATCTGATGGCGGCCGAGGCCGGGGCCGAAATGTCGGGCATGGAGTTCTCCAACGCCTACGCCATATCGCCAACGTTCTCCTCGGTGACCAAAACGGCGTATTACCGTTATGCAAGCTTTTACTACGAGGACGGCACGGTGGTAGAGGGAGCGGGCTCGACCAAAGGACGTTCCGTCATTGCCAAAAAACTGCTGGAGAACCGACAGGTATATGCCCGATTGGATCAGGCGCCCGCCGATCTGCAGCCGCTGCTCCGGGTGGGGCAGACGAATTTTTTCCTGCCGTTTGACCGCATGGGCATCGACCCGTTCAAGGATATGTTCCCGGTCACGCTTCGGCTCGAAGGGACGGTGCGCGGGACCGGTGGCATTCATATCGTGGACGAAACGTGCGCCACGAAGGTCCCCGGCTTGTATGCCGCCGGAGACGCCGCAACGCGGGAGCTGATCTGCGGCGGATTCACCGGAGGCGGCAGCCACAATGCCGCCTGGGCGATGTCTTCCGGCAGCTTTGCGGGCGAAGGCGCGGCGGACTATGCCAAATCGCTGGGACGGCATGCCGCTAGACGCGAGGTGCACGGATTGTCTTCGGCTCCGCTCGTGTCATCCGGTACCTACGGATCGCTGCAGGAAAAGCCGCCGATTGCCGCGGAGGAATACATTCGGGCGGTGCAGGAAGAGGTCATGCCTTATGACCGGAACCTGTTCCGTACGGATGAGGGACTTCGGGATTCGTTGCAACGGCTCGACGGCGTATGGAAATCGATCCGGCAGGAACCCATCCATCTTGATTATCAGGCGGTGAAGAAACGCGAGGCAGCGGCCATGGCTGCAACGGCCCGCTGGATGTACCGCTCGGCGCAGGCCAGGACGGAAACGCGGGGAATGCATAAACGGGTTGATTATCCGGAGCTGGACGAGACGCAGCATTACCGCCTGATTACATCCGGGTTGGATGAAATCAGCGTCCGGGCGCAGCGCGTGAGCGAGGAGGCGGTTTCCCTTTGATTGAGCTGATCAGCGATGCCAGATGCGTGCAGTGCAATCTGTGCGTCTCCGTATGTCCGACCAACGTATTTGATAAAGTCGATAACGATGTGCCTGTCATTGCGCGCCAGAACGATTGCCAAACCTGTTTTATGTGCGAGCTCTATTGTCCGGCGGACGCGATGTACGTCGCGCCTCATCCGGACCGGCTCAGCGGGCTAAGCGAGGCGGAGCTGGAGCAGGCCGAGCTGTTGGGGGGCTACCGCGAGAAGGTGGGATGGGGACCCGGCCGAACGTCCATATCCAGCCATGCGTTTCTGGCTCAGCTCGCGAAGCGTTCTGTTCCTTGATCGTCAGTCTCCCCCTTTTTCAGGCAGCTCCACTTTTCCCGTCTGCATGGGAAGCACGATCTGCGGGCTCATTGATGCCAGGGTTTGCCGGGGATTCCATGAAGCCCCGTAAGAAGCAAGAGGCGTAAGAAGCGAAAGCGAGGCAATGTCATATCGAGATGGGATCTGTGAGGGGAGAGAAATCGAATGGAGAATCGAAACGTTAAAAAACACAAGCGAAAGCGATACGCGATTTTATTGACGCTGGTGGCGGCGGCGCTTGCTTTTTCACAGGGCTGCGGGACCAAAGATCAAATAACGGAAGCATCAAGCTCCGGCGTGCCGAAGACGCTCAATTACGGATATATAGGAACCAATGCCCTGAATGTGCCTGGAGGCGCCGAGGGCTGGGGGTTCCATAAGGGCATTATTCAGGAAGAGCTCAAGAAGCACGGGATTGAAACGGTAAACCTGACCGCCTTTCCGAACGGTCCGGATTTGAGCGAATCGCTGATCAGCGGTCGCCTGGACTTTGGCAGTTTGGGCGATACGCCGGCCATCCTGTCACGCTCAACGGGAGCGAAGACCAAGGTGATTACCCAAGGCTCGACCGACAGCATCGGGTACCTCGTGGCGAAGAAGGGTGGCCCGGCTTCCCTGGAAGAGTTAAAGGGAAAAACGGTAGCCACTCAAAAAGGTTCCTTCCACCACCGATACTTGGCCGGTCTTTTGAAGAAAGAGGGGCTGGCTGAGGATGTGAAGGTCATCCACCTGCTTCGCGTGGATGCGGAGGCTGCCCTGGCCCGCGGGGAAATCGACGCGATGACCAATACCGGCGTCTATACGCTCAAACAAATCGATGAAGGCTATACGCTGCTGGACGATGCCACCAAGCATCCCGAGCTGTATGGAACCAGCGTAACCGTAGTGTCGGAGGATTATCTGGCGAAATATCCGGATTTCGCCAAGGCGTGGAATGAAGCCCGTTCCAAGGCGCTAGAGGATTTAAAGCAGCATGAGGAAGAGTACTATGCGTTTCTGGCCGAATTGCAGAGCACGAAGGTGGAGTACGTGAAGAAGGTTAGCCCGATCGAGCTGATCAAAGAGGTTCCTTTTACCGAACAAGGGCTGCAGCTGCTGGAAGGAACGAAGGCCTTTCTGATCGAAGAGAAGCTGGCGGAAACCGATTTTGAATTGGACGATTGGCTGATCAAGCCTTAAACCAAGCCTTAGACCAAGCCGTATTACAATAACCCGCAAAGGGTAAGGAGAGATGATCGTATGACCAGACCTGATCCAACCGTAATCGTATCAGCCCTGTCGAAGAAGACGGTGGCGGAACAAACGCGCCGTCCCGAATATCCGGTGCATGCCCACTTTGTGAATCGATGGTCGTCGAGGGCCTTTGACTCCCGTCCGGTCGAAGCGGATGTGCTGTATACCGTCTTGGAGGCGGCCCGTTGGGCACCCTCCTCGGGCAACGGGCAGCCGTGGCGGTTTATCGTTGCCCGAACAGAGGAGGAGCGGGAGCGATTCCGGTCTTTTATCCGTCCCGGAAACCGCGTGTGGAGCGATCGTGCGCCGGCGCTTGTCCTCCTCGTTTCCTACACGCTGAATGCCAATGGGGAACCGAGCGGCAGCCACGCGTTTGATGCGGGGGCTGCTTGGGGAACAATCGCTTCGCAGGCTGCTTTGCTTGGGCTGAATACCCGCGCGATTGGCGGCTTCGACCATGAGCTTGCCCGCGAAGCCCTGCATATTCCGGAAGAATATGATCTGCATGCGGTCATAACGCTTGGATACCACGGGGATAAATCGGCGCTGCCGGAGACGCTGCAGGAACGGGAGGTCCCTACGGACCGACGATCCTTGAATGAACTGGTGCATGAAGGAGTATTTCAGGCTAAGGAATGATGCCCGGCCACTCTGCACGAAAAACCGTTCCTTGGTTAACCGTGCTGTCCACGCTCATTTGGCCGCCATGCGCGTTCATGATGGACTGGGTGATGGACAATCCAAGACCTGCACCGCCGTGCTGCCGGGTCCGGGATTCATCGATGCGGTAGAACCGCTCGAACAGATGGGGCAGATGCTCCTTTGAAATCCCGGCTCCATTGTCGCTGACCAGCAGTACGGCATGGTCCTTGGTTTTATCCACCGTAACGGTAATCCGCCCTGTGTCGGAATCAGTATGCTGTACCGCATTATGAAACAGGTTGTAGATGACCTGCTTGATCTTGTCGGAGTCACACCGGCACAGCACGGCTGCCGCTTGAATCGTTATGTTTCTGCCTTGAGCCAGCATCCTGAGATGAGGCTCCATCTCAAGCAGCAGCCGATCCAGCCGGGTATCCTGCAGATGAAGCTCCGGCTTACGGTCAAGTTTGGCCAACAGAAGCAAATCCTCGACCAATTTCTTCATGCGCTTCGATTCGCCGTGCATGCTGGACAGTGCTGCATGGAGCTGCTCCTTGTTGTCGGCGGCACCGCGGCCGAGCACCTCCAGAAAGCCGTGAATCGAAGTAAGCGGCGTGCGCAGCTCATGGGAAGCATCGGCAATAAACCTCCGCATCTGCTCTTTCGCCTCGCGTTCCGCTTCAAACGCTTCCTCAAGCCTTTTCAGCATGCCGTTAAACGATTGGGCCAAGCGGTCAATCTCCTGCTGACCCTGCATGGCCGGAAATCGCTCCGCCAAGTTTCCGGCATCCGTTCGTTCCACTGTTTCGACCATTCGGCTTAGCGGGTTAAGCGTCCTGCGCAGCAAAGGCAGGTACAATGCGATCCCGCCAGCCATGGCAAGCAAAGCCAGCACGGCAAATATCAGCAGCTGCCGCAGCAGAACGGCATAGAGCGGCTGCGTATCCATTCCAAGCTGCAGTATACCGGAAGGGCTGTTAGGGCTGCCGTAAGGGCGAAAGACAACGATCTGCTCGGTACCTTGGGCATCGTCAGTCACTTCGTACGGAACGGGCATACGCTTTTTGAATTGCTCCAGAATCGAGGTATAAGTCTCTGCTGCCAGCTGCGGAGCGGACAGACCGTTGTCACTGGCCAGGTCGGTGTAACTTCCGTTCGTTGCGATCTTGGCAAGCGACATATTCGGCAGAAAGAGCAAAGGTCTATTCTCCTGGCGGGGCATGCCCGCATGGGCGTCGTTATTCGGAACAGAAGGCCGGTTATGTTGCACGCGATCAGGCTCCCACATCTCCACGGGGATAGAGCGGACCTGAAGCGAAAGCGCCTCGGCTTGATTGCGGAACAGGGCGTTTTTCATCAGTACATATTGCAGCGCCCCGATCAGCACGAGCAGAAGCGCCAAGACGAGAAGGGAACGCGACAGGAGCTGCGTGCGCAGAGACGTTGGCCGAGATGCGCGTATGCGGTTTCGGAAACTCATGGCAAATCCACCCGGTAGCCGGCTCCGCGAAGCGTGCGAATGACCCGATGCTCCTTGTCTCCGAGCTTCTCTCGCAGGGATCGGATATAGACCTCCACGATGTTATCCTCTCCTCCAAAATCATAATCCCACACAATATTCAATATGTTCGATTTGCTCAGAACGCTGCCGTGTTTGGTCACAAGCAGTTTGAGCAATTTATATTCCGTAGGGGAAAGCTCCAAGGCTTCCCCCAGGTATGAAATTTCTTTCTTGCGGTCATCGATGGTGAATGGCCCAAGCCGGATTTCGCCCAGTAGGCTCGGGAACTGATTGCGGAGCCGAGCTTGAATGCGGGCCAGCAGCTCTTCGAAACTGAAGGGTTTGGCCATGTAGTCGTCCGCTCCGGTCATAAGGCCCGTTACACGGTCATCGATCTCATCCTTCGCGGTAAGCATAATGACCGCAACATCCCTGCCTTCCTCCTTCAAGCGTCTGCACACCGCAAGACCGTCCATTCCCGGCATCATCACATCCAGAACGATGACATGCGGCTCGAAGCTGGCTGCTTCCCTTAACGCACATTCCCCATCGGAGGCCGTGCGCACCTCAAACCCTTCATTTTGGAGACCAAGCTCCAGAAATTGCAGTATGTGCGGCTCGTCATCCACAAGCAAAACGCGAATACGATGCATGGATCCCATGACACAAAACTCCTCTTCTTTCATTCCTTCAACTTTATCATACGTGCCGTAGCTGAATGAAATCTGAACGCGAACTGAAAATAAACTGAAAAATGATTCGCAAATATGCATTCTCAAATCAGGGAATTTAAGGATGTTGATATCTGTTCGGTTATCGTTGATACTATCTTAAAGCCAAGATAATCAATGTAGCACCTGTTCAAGATCCATCATGGATGGGTGAAAGGAGGAGACTGGACATGATAGGAAATGTATATCCACCCGAGAATCAGGGCAAGGGCTCACTCGATGGAGGAAGGATAACGGAGTTGAAGCCGATCGGTTTCTCCGGAGAAGGGTCAGCCGTGACCCGGGTAGGGCCGCTTTTCTATTGGTCCTGGTTTCGTTCGCCCGTCGAAGGCTATATCGCGCCTCATCCCCATCAGGGTTTTGAAATCGTGACTTATATGATTCAGGGAAAGTGCGACCATGAGGATTCGCATGGTACGCACAGCATAATCGGGCCAGGAGGCCTGCAATTGATGAGGGCCGGTTCCGGACTTACGCATGAGGAACTTCTGACCGGGCCGGATGCAGAAGGATTCCAGATTTGGTTTGAGCCGTATCTTCGCGATTCATTGAAGCAAAACCCTGCCTGTCGTCAGTATCGTCCGGACTCCTATCCGGTAACCCGTATCCAGGGGGGATTGGTCAAAACGATGATCGGCGGTTCCGCGCCAACCGATCTGTCCGTGGACGTGAGGATGCTGGATATTCAAATTCTGGCCGGGCACGAAGCACGATATGAACTGAAAACCGGCAGGCGTGCGGCTGCGCTTGCCGTAAGGGGAGCCGGCAGCTTTAGCACGGAAGAGGATAGCCTCCTGTTTCAACATCGGGACTTTATGGTAATCGATACGGTGCTCGGTGAGACGATAAGCCTTAAGGCGCAAGAGAATGTCAGGGTCATCCTGATTGACGTACCGGAAAACCCTGGATATCCGCTCTATTCCAAGCGGCCATAGGGTCAAAAGTTTACAATATTGTAGTGGAATGAAATTTAGAAGGTACGATAAACTAGAGTCTGTCAGATGGGGTATCCGTCTGTACAGGCTTTTTTAAAAAGCGTGGCAGGGAACCAAAGCTCATCTTTCATGCAGCAATTGCAAGGAAAAATACATATATATGGTAAGCAGAAAGACCCAACAAAGAAATCCGGACTTCTTTAGGCCGGACCGGTTGGGTTATTTTGGCATGTTTTTTTGCTATAATAATCTATTTATACTAAATTCAAGTATAATAAGAGACTAAAGTCCTCCTCTTTACCAATAGTTGGCATGTGTTTTTGTGAGGATGGTAGCATGCGTCCCGAGACACAGCCTGTCTATAATGATTGCGGGATCACGAAAATGACATTTTCGTGATTCCACAATCAAACGAGATGGGGGAGATCGTTATTTTCTCGAAAAAAAGATTTAAACAATTGATGGCCGGAGCGCTGTTATCAGCAGCGGTTCTTGGTTCTTACGGATATGGGTCTGTGAATGAAGTGTCTGCTGCCAGCGTGCAGTCTGTAACCAAAGGTGTAGCAAGCTCGAATGTGTATATGCGCAATAAGCCTTCGACTTCGGGTAAAGTCGTTGACCGCGTGCATAAGGGTGAGCGCGTTCAAATTCTGGGCAAGAGCTCAAGCTGGTATAAGATCAAGACTTCGGACGGCAAGCAAGGATATGCTTCGTCTAAATATATTAACCAAAGCAGCGGATCTTCTAACACTTCCGGCAATTCGGGAAGCACGGCGCCTTCTGCGAGCGCAAGCGTTGAAAAAGTAATCAGTGCAGGCATGAAGTATCTGGGCACGCCGTACGAATTCGGTTCTAACCGCAATTCAACGAGCACCTTTGACTGCTCGGCATTTGTCCGCCGCGCATTCATGGACGGTGCTAACATTACGCTGCCAAGCGATTCCCGGAAGCAAGGGCAGTACGTCAAAGATAAAGGAACGGCTGTATACAACGTTAATCAATTAAAGCGCGGGGATCTGGTATTCTTCATGAGTTACCGAGGTTCATCGGCATCCGCTTATGCCGGATTGGACAAGTCCAAACAGCGGATTACGCACGTAGCGATCTATCTGGGAGACAACAAGCTGCTGCATACGTACTCGAAACAATCGGGCGGCGTCCTCGTAGGTAACTTCGGCGATTCTTGGAAACACCGCTTCATGCACGGCGGAAGCGTGCTATAAAACATCGTTCCATGGATAAGATTCATCCATGGTTAGAATAAAAACAGAAGGACTGTCCGGTTGGGAGATCTGAACGATCTTTAACGGGCAGTCCTTTGTGTTATGCGATTTGCATTTCGCTCTCGATTTCAGTAAGGTGGACAGTAGGAACGGGACAACAGCATGAAGATAGGAACAGGAGGGACGATGATGAACGGTGGGCAGCGTTCCAATATCAAACCGGGGCTTGAGGTTGATATCGTACTGAAGCAGGACCAGAGAACGGGCAAATTAACCCGCGGCGTGGTCAAAGATATTTTGACCAATTCGCCCAACCATCCGCACGGCATTAAAGTACGTCTTCAGGACGGCCAAGTGGGACGGGTAAAGAACATTTACGAGACATAACATTCGATGCAGTCCGCGACTGCGGCCATAGGCTGCGGGATATAGCAAACCAAAAGCCGCATCCAAAACTTCGCAAATCTGAGGAGTTTTGGATGCGGCTTTTTTGCATTTCTATGCAACATTGCTCCCAATCCATCCGTCTGGAGGTTGAGGTGAACAAAAAAGATGAGAAGATACCTTTATATGGGGTTTATCTTGATGTTGATGTTAACGGGCTGCGCGAAGCAGGAGATGCAGGGGGCAGATCCGACTGGACCTTCATTGAATAAAGCTGCCAGGGGAAATCAGGCGGAAATTACCGACGGGGACTTCGTGTATCGACTCGTTAGCGAGAAAGAAGAGCATGAACAGGGAGATCAAGTTCAAGTATACGGGGAGCTGGAGTATATCGGCGAAGAGGATGAGATTACGATCGGCCATGCGGCCTCCGCTTTTTATTTCCCGATGAAAGAGCTCACAAGAGACTACAACATCAGTTATGCCATGAACGAGCCCTATATTACAACCAAGCTGAAAAAGGGCGAGCCGCTGCGCGAATATTACAAAATCGGCGGTGGATACGACAGCAGGGACGACAAGACATTCAAAGATTTCATCCGTTCGCTGAAGGATGGTTTTCCGGGCGGGCGCTACGTCGTCTACGGATCCGCGGATTTCGTGATTGATTCCATGTCGCAGGGCGCGAGTCAGAGCGGTTCGAACGGGGAAGAGCCAAAGCGCTATAAGATACAAGCCGAGATCGAATTCAGCGTAAACGAAGAGAAGGAATAAAGCAATGGGGGGGTAACCCGCAGGTTCTAGGAACCTGCGGGTTACCCCTTTTAGCATGCTTATTGGAAGCCTTGGCCCTGATGTGTGTTAGGAAAACCTTGTTGGCCGTATGAAGGCTGAATATGCTGTGTTTGGTTGTGGGCTTGTACGGAATACTCCACTTGTTTAACGATCTGGGAGATTTGCTGATACTGCTGCATCGCCTGTTGATGGCCTTGAAGGGCAGTTTGGATCATCTGCGCCGCTTGACGCTCACGCTGAGCGAGTTCCTCGAGTCGGGCCGCATTTTGCTGCTCTTGCTGCATCAGCTGCTGGTACATAGCCGAGCCCTGCTGCGTTTGCTGGGTCAGCTGCTGAAGAATTTGCTCGCACTGACGAATTTGCTGCGAAATTTGCGAGTTGTTGTTATTCATTGGATACATGGTTGTGTATTCCTCCTAAGAATTGTGGTTTCAATCCTTGGTTAGTGTACGGAAGAATACGTCAAATCATCCTGAATTATAATGTGAGTTGGCCTTCCAATATATGGACGAATTCCTCCAAAAAGGCTTGATCCTCTTGATCGAAACGGTTCTTGAGCGGACTGTCGATATCCAGAACGCCATATAATGCGCCATCCACCATCATGGGCACCACAATCTCGCTGTTCGAAGCCGCATCGCAGGCAATGTGCCCCGGGAACTCATGTACATCGGCTACAAGCAGTGTCTGCTGTTTAGCCGCAGCGGTTCCGCAAACTCCGCGATTCATCGGAATCCGGATGCAAGCGGGCAGTCCTTGGAATGGCCCGAGCACCAGCTCTTTGCCATCATAAAGATAGAAGCCGACCCAATTCGTATCGGACAGAAACTGATTGAGCAGCGCAGATGCATTGGACAAGTTGGCAATGGCATTCGGCTCGTCGTGGATAAGTGCTTTCAACTGATTCAGGACCTGGGCGTATTGCTCGCTCCTAGTGCCTTCATAGGGTGTGTTTTGAAACATTGGATATCCGCCCTTCCTTCATTTGCGTTGATTCATTCACATTAGTATAAGTATATGATATTCGTCAAGGGACAAGCCATGGGAAGAAAGGCTCCGGCGAATCCGGCTGATTCCTGACCATGTCGCAGGGGTAATGTATGACATGACCAGGTATCAATTCAATCAGGTGGAGGGAGAGAAGATCGAATGCGCGCAGACGTTCAAAATTTGTTTATCGGTATTCATATGCTCTATCACGCCCATGAGCGGGACCTTACGATCAGCGAGATGCAGCCCGAGCTGGAGCGTCATGGATATAAGGTCGGCGATCGGGAGGTTAAGCATGAACTCGAACGCTTGACCGAGGAGAACTTCCTAACGGCGCACGGTGAGGGGTACAGCCTCACGGGAGCCGGGATCGAGGAGTTCAAGGAAATCCAGATCAGGCTTAAGGAGCTTTGCGATGAAGTGCTTAAACCGGTGAACCCGAAAAAGGCCGATTCCATGGCGTAGGGCAGATAACAGCATAACAATTGAAAAAAGCCCCCGACTCACGCAGATCCAGCGTGCAGTGCGGGGGCTTTTTGAGCCGCCGTCCTATACTGTCTCAAGGGATCCGTCCAGCTCCAGTTGGAAGGTGCTTTGGGCTGGCGCTGCTTCCGGCTGCGCTGCACGGGCAGCTTCCGGCAGCGGTGCCTGAACGGGTTGATCTATATGTTCACGAAGGAAAGAGTGCACGCCTTCCCGATATTGCTCAGGATCCACATGATAAGCGTTCGCATGGATAGCGCCTTCGATAAGAAGAAGTTTTTTCGGGTCCGGTTTGGCTTCGTACATCTCGATGCTCATTCGGGTAGGCACGTAATTATCCTTGGTGCCATGGATGAACATAACCGGAAGCGTGCTGTTCCGAACAGCACGGATCGGGCTGACCTGATCGAGGCTGAACCCGGCTTTACGCCGAATTCTGGCGTTCACCCAGGACAGGAACGGCACGGAAGGGATTTTGTTGATGCGCGTGAGCTGATGCCGCATTAAATCCGTCAAATCGGAATACGGGCAATCCGCGATGACAAGCTTGACCTGCGGATCAGCGATGGATAAATACTCCAGCACGGTTCCGCCTCCCAGCGATTGTCCATGAAGCCCGATCGCCACATCCTCGCCGTATTTGCGGGTAATCCAGCGCACCCACGCCTGCACGTCGTGTTTCTCATAATAACCGTAGGTGGTATAGCGTCCTTCGCTTCGTCCATGCCGGCGCTGATCGATCAGGAGCACGTTGTACCCCTCTTCCGTAAACAAATCAATGAATTGGGTGGATACGGCTCGCGAACCGGTATAGCCGTGGGCAAGAAGCATCCAGTGCTTGGAGCCGGGATTGTTTAGAATGGCTGCGCCGCACAGCTTCAACCCGTCAAAGCTCTTGATCGCCACTTCGTTCTTTTGAAGCGATTCATATTTCTCTCTGCTGTACAGTCCGGCTTTTTCCAGCACCGTGAACAGCTTGAGGTCATTCTTTACGCGCATCCGCGTAATCTGCAGATATCCGATTTGCGTAATGGCAGCGGCAATGACAACGACGGTGAACAGCAAGACAATCGCGATATACATACTCAGATGACTTCCTCCTTCTTCCGCACTGTACAAGGGAGCCGTGACAAGCATATTGACGGAAGCCTCCCGAATCCATCAATATATATACATCCAGCTCTAAGATGTTGATGGGGGACCAGGATACGGATTGATTTTCGCTATACTCTTTTATACACGCACATAGTATCACCGGAAACAGCCGATGCAAGTCAGTTTTTTTGCGAGAGGGTGGAATACCATGTACAGATGCGAAGGAATCGTTCCGGGAATGAAGGGGCGGCGGATCCGGCTGCGAAGGATGGAGACGGAGGATGCGGAAGCGATGCTGGGCTGTTGGTCCGATCCCGCCGTAGCCGCCTTTCTGGATATGCCCGTCATGGATTCAGCCGAGGACGCAAAGGCACTGATTGAGTGGCTGCAACGGCTTGCCGAGCAGGACGAAGCCATTCGCTGGGGCATCGAGATCACCGAAACAGGCCAATTGATCGGCAGCTGCGGATTTAATATTTGGCAGCTGGAGGGCGCGTTCAAGGGCGAGTTTGGGTGTGAGCTGGCAAGCCGTTATTGGGGGAAGGGCTATATGACCGAGGCGGCCGAGCTGGTTGCGGCTTTCGGGTACGCGTCCATGGGACTAAACCGAATCGAGGCTTTCGTCGATTCAAGAAATGAGCGTGCATGCCGATGGTTCGCGAAGCACGGTTATATGCGCGAAGGAGTGCTTCGCGATTATCGCCATACGTCCGGCGGTTATGTCGATGCCGTCGTTTTTTCGCGATTGAGAAAAGATTGGAACACGCTATAAGAGAGGCAGTTGGTGGAATATGCTGATTCAATATGAGAAGGGCGGCACGCTTCTTCATCGATATGATCCTTTAAGCAAGCTGGTGATCCTGTTCTGTACAGCGGTAATCGCCATGCTGCTCGACCAAGCCTGGCAGCAGGCGTTGTTTCTCCTGTTATGCATCGGCCAAGCCCGATTCGCCGGCCGGGTGTCTTTCAAGCGTCTGCTGGGAGGGATCCGGCTCATTGCAATCGTTGCGGTACCCTACTTCATTCTGACCAGCTTGACGGTCCAAGGGGACACCGTATGGCTGCAGTGGGGGCCCATCGCCCTGACGGTTGAGGCTCTGAACGCCGCGGGTGCCATGTCGCTCCGGATGTTTACGTTGTTTCTGACCTCGATGGCGTATATCTTGACGACGGATCCAAGAGAACTGGTTGCCGAGCTGACCAGACGTCTTCGAATCCCTTACCGGTTTGCGTTTGGCGTATCCGCTGCGCTGACCTTCATTCCGCTGTTGGAGGAGGAGGGTGCCCATATTCTGGCTGCCCAGCAGGTAAGGGGCCATCGACCGCCCAAGGGACTCGGAAGCCGCATCGGCTACGGATTGAAGTTTGTTTCGGCTGTCCTGCTTAATGCGCTGCGTCGTGTTCAGCAAACGGCGGGCGCAATGGAATCCAAAGGATTTGGCGCATACCCGGACCGAACCTATCGCACGGAGGTTAACATTCCTTCATGGGCGGTCGCATCGGCAGTTATGTATGTACTGGCAACGGTTTTCGTCTGGTGGATTGCCTGAATTGTTAACCTGAATCAACAAAAAATGGGTTGACGTTAAGAGCGGAAGTGTGCAAAATATGAAAAGAAGCGTTGACGAACGCTAGCACAGCCGCCGAGGGCGGTTGGTATGAAGGAGGACTACCTTTGAATTCATCATCACAGAAAAAATGGTTTGCTTTTACGACGCAGGAGATTATCCTGATGGCGATGCTTGCTGCCGTTAATGCCGTTCTCACCGTATACATAGGGCCGGTTAACAAGCTGTTGAACAGTCTGGGCGGACCCATCGCCACTTCAACGACGACGGGAATCTACATGGTTTATGGACTCTTGGCTTACTACATCATTCGTAAACCGGGAACGGCGGTTGTCACGTTTGCGATCGGCGGCACGATTCAGGCTCTGACCGGTACGGTATACGGCATTGCTTCGTGTTTTGTGGCCGCGGGCTGCTACATGATCGTGGCGGAGACGATTTTCGCGATCTACCGATACAAAAAATGGAGCGCCGGCGCTCTCATGCTGGTTGGCGGGGCGATGGTACCGCTCTGGTTCCTGTTCGCGGCCAACATGTTCGGGTATACGTCCTGGCCGATCGAAGTGCTTGGCATTGCGCTGGCGGTGCGTATTCTGAGCGGCGTTCTCCTCTGCGGCCTGTTAACCAAGGTTTTAGGCGAAGCGTTAGTGAAGACGGGCCTGCTTCGCCGTTTCGCCGTCTCCGTTAAGGGATAGCCCGATGTCGGGAACAAGGGTGTCATGCCGGGGACTGGGATTCCTCTATGACGGAGAGGAACGTCCGGTTATCCACGATATGAATCTGGACATAGCGGAGAACGATTGGGTCGCGATTCTTGGTGCCAGCGGCAGCGGGAAGTCGACGCTGTGCCAGCTGTTATGCGGCCTTCTTCCGCGGAGCGGCGGAGGCGCAAGAACGGGGGAAGTGCTGCTGGACGGCATGGATCCTGCAGCGGCGCCGATAGCCGACGTAGCGGATGCGGTCGGGGTGCTGTTTCAGGATCCGGATGCCCAGCTCGTTCAGGGGATCGTAGAGGACGAAGCAGCCTTCGGCCCTGAAAATATGCGGGTTCCGCCCGCGGAAATCGAGGAGCGGGTGGTGCAGTCCCTTGCGGCGGTCGGGCTGCTTCATCGGCGGACCGATCCGGTGCGCAGCCTGTCCGGCGGACAGCGGCAGCGCACGGCCTTGGCCGCGGTGCTGGCGCTGCGCCCGCGGCTCTTCGTCTTCGACGACGCCTGCGCCAGCCTGGATGCCGCGGCGCAGGCGAACTTCCTGCAGCTGTGCCATAAGCTGCAGGCGGAGGGCCGGACGCTGATCACCGCGTCCGGCCGCTTTGACGATGTCGCGCGCGCCGCGGGGCGCGTCATCGTCTTGGACGGCGGCACCGTCGTGCAGGACGGGCCGCCGGAGGAGCTGCTGCACCGCTGCGGGGAGCAGCTGGTGCAGCTGGGCTTGCTGCCTCGGCCCGCAGGCGAGGCAGCGAGTGCCGCCGCCGGGGACAAGCCTGTCCCGGCAACAACTCCCCCGCATCCGGCAGCGCGCCATGCGGAATTGCCGGTCCCCGCAGGTTCCGCGCGTGCGGCGGTATCCCATGCGGGCAAGCCAGTTCCTGCAGGTTCCGTACCTGCGGCGGAATCCCATGCAGAAGGCGCCAGGCTGCCTGCCGTCTCCCCGCTGCTCCGGATCGATTCGCTGACGTTTGCGTATCCCGGCGGCCGGGAGGCGCTGAGCGATATCAATGCGAAGATTGATCCCGGCGACTGGGTGCTGCTGACGGGGGAGAACGGATCGGGCAAAACGACGCTCAGCCGCCTGATCATGGGCCTGCTGCCGTCTCCGGCAGGCAGCATACGCTGGCAAGGGGAAGATACGAAGGGAATGGCCGTCTACCGCAGGGCCGAGTCGATCGGCTACGTGTTCCAGCAGCCGGAATATATGTTTACGGCCCCGAATGTTTGGGAGGAGCTGATCTACAGCCTCCATGGCGGGATGTCCGTGAAGAAGCGTCCGGAGCTGACGGCCGGCCAGCAGCAGCGGGCGAGGTTTCTATTAGGGATGGCGGGACTTACGGATCGTCTTCAAATGTCTCCTTATTTGCTTAGTCAGGGCGAGAAGCGTCTCTTAAGCATCATCAGCCAATTGATGCTGGAAAGACCGCTGTATATCCTGGACGAGCCGACCTCGGGAATGGACTATGCCGCCATCGATAAAGTAACCGATCTGTGCCGTTATGTCATCGGGGAAGGCTCGGCCGTCCTGATGATCACGCACGATCCCGAACTCATGAAGCGGCATGCCACTTCCTTTATTCATCTGCGGAACGGGAAAATGTCTGTGCAACCTTCGCGGTAACCTTTATAATAGAAATGTTACATGATGTGAAAGCGCTCCTGGTATCGGGAGGCGCTTTTATGCTGTTGGCCCCGGTTTTGTCCTAATAGGATCGGCAGGGACAGGAGTCATGCCGGGGCCGTCTAGAGTAAAGGGGACGAAGGAACGTGGGTGTATTAAGACAAGACAAACGCAGTTATATCCTGGTCGGTATTCTGTTATCCACCTTTATGGCTGCGATCGAAGGAACGGTTGTCGGTCCGGCGGGTCCGGCCATTATCAGCAGCTTCGGCAGCGTAAGCCTGATGAGCTGGATTTTTACGGCCTATCTGCTGACGATGGCCGTTACGACGCCGATTTTCGGTAAAATAAGCGATTTATATGGACGCAAGCCCGTATTTTTATACGGCTCGCTGATCTTTCTCGTAGGCTCATTGCTGTGCGGGCTGTCGCAGAACATGACGCAGCTGATCATTTTCAGGGCAATCCAAGGGATCGGAGCCGGTGCGGTTATACCGGTGACATTCACGATTGTCGGAGACATTTACAATCTGGAGGAACGAGGGAAGATTCAAGGGATGATCAGCTCCGTTTGGGGAATTTCATCGCTGATCGGACCGCTGCTTGGCGGGTATTTCGTGGATTACTTGTCCTGGCACTGGATCTTTGTTTTTAATGTTCCGTTCGGGCTGTTATCGATAGGGCTGATTTTCCGTTATTTCAAAGAGGAGCGCAACGCCCGCGAAGTATCGATCGATTACGGTGGGGCGGCCCTGTTTACCGTGGGAATGACCGCGCTGCTGTTTGCGCTCGCGGTCGGCGGCGGGGAGAGCTATTCCTGGAATTCTCCGTTCATGCTCGGTCTGATGATCGGTTCCGTGGTGCTGCTCGCTGCGTTCCTGGTGGTGGAGAGCAGGGTGAAGGAGCCGATGCTGCCGCTCCATCTGTTCAAGATCCGGGATATTACGGTATCGACGATAGCCAATATTCTGGTAAGTGCGCTTATCATCGGGTTGACCACGTATTTGCCGCTGTGGATTCAAGGCGTTCGTGGCGGCAACGCCACCTTGTCGGGTCTGACGCTGGCCCCGATGTCGATCGGATGGCTGATCGGCTCGATCATCAGCGGTCGACTGATCGTTAAATCCGGCTCCCGGAAAACGGCGCTGATCGGCGTCGTGCTTCTAATCATCGGAGCGGTGGGATTGGCGTTCATGCATAAGGATACGGCGCTGGGCGTGCTGCTGGTCTTTACGTTCATTTATGGCGTCGGCTTCGGTTATATCTCCACCTTGTTTCAGATCATTGCGCAATCCTCGGTCGGCTATGAGGTTCGCGGAGCTTCCACGGCGCTGAACTCCTTCATCCGGACGTTCGGTCAGACCGTGGGCGTAGCGGTGTTCGGATTATGGGTCAATGCGGGAATCGCGGGCAGGCTTGCCGCTGAGCCGGATGCGGCCGGCATTACGAGCGACGACATTAACAAATTGCTCTCCCCGCATGGAATGGCCGAACTGCCGGAAGGGTCAGGCAGCCTGTTGAGCGGAATACTGGAGGGAAGCCTTAATTCCCTGTTCGTGGTGATGGCCGTGATGGCGGTGATCTGTATGTTGATCGTGGCCGCCTTCCGCAATGCGCCCCCTGAACCGGAGGCGGGAGAGGAACAACCGTCAGGCCATTGATCGATGGACGCATGTAAGGCATATATTTCATAATAAAAATGTAACAGGACCCCGGTCTCTTTGAGGCCGTGATCCTGTTTTTTTGTTGGATGCACTCTTTGGGGGCTGCGCAAACGTCCATGTCGTAACAATCCCTTCGAAAGTGCCCGAAATCTTGCTTTTATGCCCTACACGGCACAGGGCGAACTCCGATATAATAAACATATTTCGCTATAAATGACTTCTCACACTACATAAACCAAGGGGCTGCCGATGTATGTCCAAATTTAATCTGTTCCGAAAAATCGTCCTGTTCATTTTTCTGATGTTGATTCCGATTGTCGGCCTCTATTTCTATTCGAACCAAACCACGACGAACGTGCTCAGCAAGGAGCTCAGCCAATCGAATACGAACCAGCTTGTTTTTTTTCAGAATCAGGTGAATACCAATATCGATATTTTGGCATCATGGCCGAATTTGCTCCTGCATGACCCGGACATCTCAAGCTTTCGGGATATATATTTGGAGGATAAGTATTTGAACCTGGACGCGATTAATCTGGTGAAGCAAATTCAGACGAAGCTGAGCATACAGGAGAGCTCTTCGAACTGGCGGAGCCATCTGGCCATTTATTCCCCATCCCTCGGGCGGGTGGTCACCGAAAGCGATGCCGGGTTTTATTCGCCCGAGGAGCTCGCGGAGGACGTGAAGCCGGGGTGGCAGGTCACTCCTTATTACGAGGGGAGCGACCGGCGTTTCCTGTTTGTCTGGTATTCGGTGGCACCGTATTCCACCCAGCATCATACGGGCAAGTCGAATACCGTGATCAAGGTTGAATTCGACAGCACCAACATCCAGGATATGCTGGACCGCTTTAAGAGCGACGGAAGGAGCGATCCGTTCTACTATAAACCGGATTCGGGCGTTATCTACAACCGTACCGCGGACCAGGAACTGATTAACCATATGATGGCGGAGCTGGATCGGGAGCCGCTCGAAGACGTGGAGAACCGCGTGAAGGAAGTGGGCGGCAAAACCTATTCGGTCAGCATCGTATTATCGGAAACGACCGGATGGTATTTGATAGACTATATTCCGCTATCGGACATTATGAAGCCGATCCATACGTCGAACAGGCTCTTTTATATTTCGATCGCAGCATTGCTCCTGATGAGCTGCCTCGCCGCATATCTGCTGTACTCCCAGGTTCAGGTTCCGATCAAGCAGCTGGTTTATGTGTTCCGAAGGCTCCAAGCCGGGGATTACGGGGTGAGGATGAAGGTAGCGGGCCGTAACGAGTTCAGTTTTCTGGCCACGAGATTCAACTCGATGGTGGAGCAGATTCAGGAGCTGTTCGAGCATGTATACATGGAGAAGATCCATGTCAGGGAAGCGAAGCTGAAGCAGCTGCAGTCCCAGATCAATCCCCATTTCTTCTACAATTGCTTCTCGTTTATTACCAGCATGGCGAAGCTTCGGAAATACGAAGCCGTCGTGGCGATGTCGCACAGCTTGTCCCGGTATTTCCGATATACCACGCGTCAGGAACGGGAGCTGGTTCCCTTGTCGGACGAGGTGGAGTTCGTTACGCATTATCTGGAAATCCAGCAGATGCGGATGAGGCGTCTCCAATATCATCTTGATTTGACGGAGGAAGCGGAAGGCATGGAGATCCCGCCGCTGGTCATTCAGCCCTTGGTGGAGAATGCCGTGCTGCATGGCATTGAACCTCACTCGGGCGACGGTGAAATCAGGGTAACCTTCCGGATTGTGAACGGTCTGGCCTGCATTCAAGTGGATGATAACGGTATCGGCATGAACGGGGAGAAGCTGGCCGAGCTGGAGGCCCGGCTGAACAGGCCGATGGATCAGGAGATGGGCTGCGGCGTCTGGAATGTTCACCAGCGCATGCGGCTGCGTTATGGCGAAGAAGCCGGCTTGCGGTTTGCGGCATCTCCGCAAGGCGGCGTACGGGCTGTACTCTACTGGCCATTGCCGGAACGCTTGGGAAGAATCAATCAAAGTCAGGGCAGGGGGCAAAGAGTCGATGAATATCTTATTGGTTGATGACGAGAGTTATGTTACGGAAAGCTTATATCAGACGATACCATGGCGTGAGCTGGATATTGAAGAAGTGTATCAGGCTTCTTCCGCCCTGGAGGCGATCGACCTGCTGGAGGAGCAGGACATCGATGTGGTGGTTACGGATGTTCGGATGCCGGTGATGACCGGCCTGGAGCTGATGGAGACCATAACCGAGCGTTGGACGCATATCCGCTGCATTTTACTTACGGGTTATTCGGATTTTGAATATGCCAAGCAGGCGATTCGGCTGCAGGCATCCGATTACATTTTGAAGCCGGTGGACGATGGTGAATTCATGCGGAGCGTGAGCTCCGCCTTGGCGTCGATCCAGGAGGAGCGGAAGGAGCTTGGGCACTACCATCAGCTGATGTACAGCCGCAAATCGGATCTCGGCATTCTGCGAAACAGCCTCATGCATGATCTCTTGCTGGGACGCGAGATGCCGCGTCATTCGCTTGATCACAAGCTTCATGAATATGAAATTCCGCTCCGAACAGACCAGCGGACGATCATGCTGCTGATCCAGCTAGGGCAGAGGTTTACGGGAATGGACGACTATTCGGTGGGACTGATGGAATATGCCATCGGCAACATTGCCGAGGAGGTATTTGCCGAGCTGCTCCATGTGTGGTCCTGTAAAACGCCGCATCATTGTTTGATTCTATTGGCTCAGCCCAAGAGAGTGCCGAACGCTGGAGATATGGAAACATTCGCGGATTCCCGCGAATTGAAACGGTATATAACCCAGTTTCAACAGGATGTGGGCAGCTATTTAAAGGGAAGCATTTCGGTTTTCGTGTCAGACTCCTTTGATTTTCCGGGGGAACTGGGATCCGTTTACCGGTCGGGACTAAGCTCGCTTTACCTCTGGGGAAACGGAGATCATGAAGCTATCCGATTCGCCGAAGACCAAGATGACCGGCTGCATGAGCCTGTATGGGACGTTACCCAGGCGTTTGCAAAGCCGCCCAGCCTGCTGCATCTGCTGGAAACAAGGCAGTGGGATGCCGCCCGGGACAAAATAGAACAAGTTTTTGCAGAAGTTGAAACCGCATTCATCGGGCAGACGGCGTTGTATGAAATATTTTTATCGGTTGCGAATGCCTACATGTACCTTGCTCACAAGCAGGGGCATTACATTCATCAGCTGGACCAGGCCGGCTGGGACCCCTTATATATTCAGCAGGTGGTTCAGTCGGCTGCCAAGCTGCGCTCCTGGTCGCTTGATATGCTGAATAAACTTCATGATATCTCGTCCGAACAGGAGACAACGGGCAAGAGCCATATCATCAAGCAGGTCCAGGAGATGGTGACTGCCGATTCGGGTCACGACCTGTCCGTCAAGACGATTGCGGACCGGGTATTTCTGCATCCGGTATATTTATCCAAGATTTATAAGAGCGAAACCGGAGAGGGACTCGGCGATTATATCATCCGCAAGCGAATGGAGCGGGCGTTATATCTGCTGAAGCATACGAACAAGAAGATTTATGAAATTACCGCTGAGCTCGGATACCAGAATCCGCAGTATTTCAGCAAGATGTTCCGGAAGCACTACGGAATGACCCCGAACGAATACAGAGACCAAGGATGTTGCTAAAGGTGCAGAAATCTTCGATTCGTGACATAGGATGCGGCTGCCGGCCCCTCTATAATTAAACATGTAATCCATAAGGTGGTAGAAGGGGGATTTAACGATGACCGCTAGAAGAAAGAAATGGTTCCCGATCCTGGCCGCGTCCTTGCTCCTGGCCGGATCCTTGGCCGGATGCTCCGGCGGCGAGCCGAAACCGGAAGCGGCGCAGCAGCCGGCCGAATCCAAAACTGAAAACGTCTACAAAGAGAAATACGATCCGGAAGTTACGATTACGACGGTGTGGGGCGTCGATCCGACGCTTCAATTCAAGAATGGGGAAACGATCGAGAACAACGTGGCTACGAAGTGGGCCAAGGAGAAGTTTGGCATCAACATCAAATCGTTGTGGTCCATTACGGATACCAACGGCGCTTTTGCAACCAAGCTGCGGCTGGCCATGTCCTCCGGACAGGAAATGCCGGATATCGTCACGCTCGGCACCGAAAATCAGCAGCTGGCCCAGGATTTGATCGATTCCGGCATGTTTGCCGAGGTCGGCACGCTGTTTGACCAGTATGCATCGGAAACGTGGAAGAACGCGATGAATCTGGATCCCAACGTGTGGAATCAGTACAGCCGGGACGGTAAGCGAATGGGGCTTCCGGTTCTGGATTTTGCCTATAATCACGACTATGTATTATGGATCCGGCAGGATTGGCTGGACAAGCTGGGGATGAGCGCACCGAAAACGATGGATGAGCTTGAGCAGGTGATGGATGCTTTCAAGAACCAGAACCCGTCCGGTCTTGCTCCGGATAAAGTCACGCCGCTGAGCATCGGCTTCAAAACGTCCATGAGCACCTGGATGGGCGATCCGTCATGGATATTCGGCGCTTACGGAACGCTGCCGCAGCAGTGGAACGTGGCTGAGGACGGAAGCCTGGAATACGGCTCGGTCCATGCGGGCATGAAGCAGGGCTTGGTGAAGCTGAACGAGTGGATGAATAAAGGATACATTCCGAAGGAAGCCGCATTGTGGGATGAGAACAAAACGGCGGAGCCGGCTGTAGCCGGAACGGCCGGCATCATTCCGGGGCCTTACTGGATGAGCGGCTGGCCGCTGATCGATACCGTGAAGAATGCGCCGGAAGCCGTCTGGAAGCCTGTCCAGATTCCGGCTGGCCCTGACGGCACTGCGATGCGCCATGGAACGCAGTATACGAACGGCGTTACCCTGATCCATAAAGATATGGAGCATCCTGAGGCCTTCTTCACGTATCAAAACTACTTGTTCGATAACTTTGCCGTATCCAAGGAAGGCGGCGAATTTGCCAACGGGCTGTTCGAGGGCTACGACTTCGAGCTCGATGCCAATGGCGAAATGGTGCCCAACGATCAGATCCAAGGCGGTTACGTGAATGTCGTCCGTTACTTGCTGGTCCGCGACGGTGCCCGCATTCCGGACGAGCAGATGAAAGCGCTGCTGAAGCTGGCGAAAGGCGGGAAGCCGGAGAGCCGCCTCGAAAAGGACGTTGCGGTCAACTATGGCAAGGATACGCCTGCCGCTGCGGAAGTGCTGCTCTCCCAAGAGGAGATCTCCAAGAAGAACATGTTTACGGGACCGGTAACCGCCACCATGAAATCGAAGTGGGATTATCTCCTGAAGATCGAGAACCAAACCCTGAACGAGATCATTTACGGCAAACAGCCCGTTGAATCGTTTGATACGTTTGTGGAAACGTGGAAAGCCGGAGGCGGGGAACAGATCACCAAAGAGGTTAACGAATGGTATCAAAGCGTGAAGTAGTTGTGGTTACCGAGTAATGAAGGGCGGCCTGCCTAGGCCGTCTTTTTTGTTCCATGAGAGACGCTGCAAATTGATTGCTATCGTGCCATGAATATTGGTTTTGTGGGCTACTGCGCCCCGTGGGACGGGTCCTATAATCAAGAGGTAGATTGATTTAACGGGAGGATCTTGGATGAAGAGGATGAAGAAAACGTGGCCTTTCCACGTCATGCTGCTGCCGGCCCTTATCTGTCTGTTCTTGTTCAGTTACTTGCCGATGGGCGGCATCATTATGGCTTTTCAGGACTATAAGCCGTGGGAGGGCGCCCGCGGCTCCGCATGGGTGGGCTTGGACAATTTCCGATACTTGTTTGAAAGGCAGGACAGCATGCAGGTCATATGGAACACCTTTGTCATCGCGGTGATGAAAATCGTGTTCAATCTGCTGATTCCGTTCGTGTTTGCCATTCTGCTGAATGAAATCCGAAAAACGGCGCTTCAGCGGAGCATCCAAACGATGGTGTATTTGCCCCACTTTTTGTCCTGGGTCATCCTGGGCGGAATTTTGATCGAAATGCTCGCCGTCGACGGCTTTGTTAATCGAATTCTGGCCGCTGTCGGCATCGATCCGATCTTTTTTCTCGGAGACAATAACTGGTTCCGGTTCACGGTGATCGTATCCGACGTTTGGAAGGAGTTTGGCTACAATACGATTGTATTCCTGGCTGCGCTGGCCGGCGTTAGCCCGACCCTGTACGAAGCCGCGGAAATCGATGGAGCGGGACGCCTGAAACAAACGCTTCATATCACGATCCCTTCCATGATTCCCATCACGATCGTTGTCGGGACCTTGGCGCTCGGCAACATCCTGAATGCCGGGTTTGACCAAATCTTCAACCTGTACAATCCGCTGGTATACGAGAAAGGCGATATCATCGATACCTTTGTATACCGGACAGCGATCCTGAATGGCGAGATGGGGTTCGGAACGGCTATCGGCTTGTTCAAATCCGTGATCAGCATGGTCCTTATTCTCGTATCCTATCGGCTGGCCTACAAGTGGGCGGGCTACCGTATATTCTAGCAGAGCGAAAGAGGGAGAGCCATGTACCATAAAACGATGGAATACCGCATATTTAACGTGTTTAATACCTGCTTGCTTGTCGCGCTGGCCATTCTCTGCATCATTCCGCTGCTTCATGTGCTGGCGATTTCGTTCAGCTCCAAAGCCGCTGCCGACGCCAGTCTGGTGGGATTATGGCCGGTCGATTTTTCGCTGGAAGCTTACAAGAAAACGATCAATAACCCGGCATTTCTACACTCGATCTGGATCTCGATTGCACGTACCGTACTGGGAACGGCTTTGACGCTTGCCGTGACGTTTCTGGCCGCATATCCGCTGTCCAAAGAGAACCGCGTCTTCCGCAGCCGCAGTGTTTATTCCTGGCTGTTTGTGTTCAGCATGGTGTTCAATGGAGGCCTGGTGCCGTTCTATATCGTGATTCAGAAGCTGGGCCTGATCAACTCCTTCTGGGTGCTGGTGATCCCCGGCACCGTGAACACCTTTTTGGTGATCCTGATGCTGAACTTCTTCAGGGGAATTCCGAAAGAACTGGAGGAAGCGGCTTTCATCGATGGAGCCGGCCATTTCAAAACGCTGTTTAAGATTTATTTGCCGATCTCGCTGCCCTCGATTGCCACGATTGCGCTGTTCAGCATGGTGTTCCACTGGAACTCGTGGTTTGACGGGCTGCTGTACCTGAACAATGCCAAGGATTTCCCGCTGGCGACCTTCCTGCAGACGGTCATTATCCAGCGGGACATGAGCTCGATGAGCATGAGCCCGAAGGAGATGGAGCTGTTGTCCCAGACGACGGTGAATGCCGCACAGATCTTTATCGGCGCGGCGCCCATCCTGCTGGTTTATCCTTTTTTGCAGCGTTTTTTCGTTAAAGGGATGACGCTGGGTTCTGTCAAAGAATAAGAGATGCGATCCTATCAGGAAACAGGAGGTTTAACTTACTATGAAACGAACGTTTAATCCGATTAGCTCGCGGGTTCCGCACATGCTGCATGGCGCCGATTATAATCCGGAGCAATGGCTCCGTTATCCCGAAGTGCTCGAAGAGGATATCCGGCTGATGAAGCTGGCGAATTGCAACGTGATGTCCGTCGGCATATTTTCATGGGTTTCATTGGAGCCCGAGGAAGGGGTATTCACGTTTGATTGGCTTGACGGCGTATTGGACCGCTTTGCCGCCAATGGAATTTATGCTTTTCTGGCAACGCCAAGCGGCGCAAGACCGGCCTGGATGTCGGAGAAGTATCCCGAGGTGCTGCGCGTAAGCGAGAGGCGCGTTCGTAACCTGCACGGCTTTCGTCATAATCACTGTTATACTTCGCCGGTCTATCGGGAGAAGGTCCATACGATCAACAGGAAGCTTGCGGAGCGGTACGGCAACCATCCGGCCGTGATCGGCTGGCATATCTCTAATGAGTTTGGCGGCGATTGCCACTGCGACTACTGTCAGGACGCATTCCGGTCTTGGCTGCAGGCGAAGTACGCCACGCTGGATGACCTCAACCATGCCTGGTGGACCGCATTCTGGAGCCATACGATTACGGATTGGAGCCAGGTTGAATCTCCGTCGCCGCACGGGGAGACGCAGGTACATGGAATGAACCTGGATTGGAGACGGTTCGTAACCGATCAGACGGCGGATTTCATCCGGCACGAAACGGAACCCCTCCGCAGGGTCAATCCATCCCTTCCGGTGACGACCAACCTGATGGAATATTTTGAAGGACTGAATTACTGGAAGTTTGCCGATTTGCTGGACGTGGTATCCTGGGACAGCTATCCGACCTGGCATGATCAGGGCGGGGATGAGGCCGCGCAGGCAGCCCGCGTTGCCATGATGCACGATATCGTCCGCTCGATCAAAGGCGGGCAGCCGTGGATGCTGATGGAGAGCACCCCAAGTTTGACGAACTGGCAGCCGGTGAGCAAGCTGAAGCGTCCGGGTATGCATTTGCTGTCTTCCATGCAAGCCGTTGCCCATGGTTCGGATACGGTGCAATATTTTCAATGGCGCAAGAGCAGGGGATCGAGCGAGAAGCTGCACGGCGCCGTCGTCGATCATGTCGGTCATGAACACACGCGGGTGTTCGGCGACGTGGCTGAGGTCGGGGACTATCTCAACAAGATGGATGCCGTTGTAGGAACGGGCATTCCGGCGGAAGCGGCGGTCATTTTTGACTGGGAGAACCGCTGGGCCATCAACGATGCGCAAGGTCCGCGGAATAAGGGAGTCAAGTATGAGGAGACCGTGCAAGAGCATTACCGGGCTTTATGGAAGCAGGGAGTCCCGATGGATGTCATCGATATGGAGCAGGATTTCTCCGGATATAAACTGGTGGTCGCCCCCATGCTGTACATGGTGCGCCCAGGCGTGGGCGAACGGATTCAACAATTTGTGGAAGCGGGCGGCACATTTGTTGCGACGTATTGGTCGGGAATCGTCGACGAGTTTGACCTTTGCTTCCTTGGCGGATTTCCGGGTCCCCTTCGTAAGACGCTCGGCATATGGTCGGAGGAAATCGATGCTCTCCATGATCACGATGTCAATGGGATCGTAACGAGTGACGGAGGGGGGCTTGGCTTGGCCGAGGCCTATGAAGCCGTTGAGCTGTGCGACCTCATTCATCTGGAGACGGCGGAGGCGCTGGCCGTTTACCGGTCCGATTTCTATGCGGGACGGCCAGCATTGACGGTCAATCAGCTTGGGAAGGGCCGGGCCTATTATATCGCCTCCCGGAACAAGGAGCCTTTTCATTCCGATTTTTACAGGAAGCTCATTGAAGAGACAGGCGTCCGCCGGGCGCTGCCGGTGGAGCTGCCTTCTGGCGTCAGCTCATCCATACGTACGGATGGAGAGTCGGATTACATTTTTGTGATGAACTTCTCTGTCGAAGCGAAGCGGGTCACGCTGGACGGAGCCGATTACCGTGATTTTATCTCGTGCGAAGCCCTAGGGGCAGAGCTAGAGTTGGCGCCTTACGGAGTGAAGGTGATCAAAAAAGGAGCGAGAGCGTAAGCCGGCTCAGCCTTCCAATGTTCCGATTCGTTTCAAAACATGCCTCTTCCAGGGACAGGTGCCTTCGTGCGAAGCCTGTCCCTTCATCATGCACCGCGCCGCTCATTTGCCTATTCCATGTGATCGTCCTTTCCGCACCGGATCTGACATTTCGGCCCCTTGCGCCGGGTTCATTTTGCTTGGAAAAGGACCGGATATGTTGGCATTATGCCCTGTTGCTTCATATGGAAAACGCTTACAATTAGAGTGTCGCTTGCGCAGTGAACGAAAAACCAAGGAGGTATCGTAATGACTGGAGTCGCGAAAGGAGTTTGGTTCAGAATGTTTCTTTGCATGTCAATGCTTGCATTAACGTTCGGCTTTTCGGGTAACGACGCCGCCGAGGCGGCACCTGCCTTTGCAAAAGGTGCGGACATCAGCTGGGTTCCAGGTATGGAAGCTCAAGGGTATAAATGGAAGGACAAGACAGGGGTTCAGCGCGATATTCTGGACATTCTGAAGAACGATTACCAGATCAATTCGGCAAGGATCCGTGTCTGGGTCAATCCCAACATGAATGATTACATGAACGGTTATCTGAATGCGGAAAAAGCCGCCGAGCTGGCCCAGCGTGCCAAGAATAAGGGCATGAGCATTATGCTTACGCTGCATTACAGCGATTCCTGGGCGGATCCGGGACAGCAGAACAAGCCCTATGCTTGGCGTAATTTCACTTTTCAGCAGCTGATGGATGCGGTCTATTCCCATACCGTCTATGTGATGAACACCATAAAGAACAAGGGCGTGACTCCGGATTGGGTACAGGTCGGCAACGAAACCAACAACGGAATGTTGTGGGAGGACGGCAAGGCCTCAGCGAACATGAAGAATTACGCATGGCTCGTCAATACGGGGCATAACGCGGTGAAGTCCGTCAGCAGCCAGACCAAGACGATCGTTCATTTATCGAATGGCTACGACAATGAATTGTTCAAGTGGAATATTGGCGGCTTGATCAGCAACGGCGCGAACTTTGATATTATCGGCATGTCGCTGTACCCGGAAGCGGGCGATTGGTCATCGAAGGTCGATCAGACGATAGCCAATGCCAAAGACATGACCGCCAGATATGGAAAAAGCATCATGATCAGCGAAATCGGCATGGATTACAATCAGCCGGCGGCAGCCAAGAGCTTTATCCAGAGCATCAAGACCAAGGTGAGAGGCTTAGCGGGAGGTACCGGGCTGGGCGTGTTCTACTGGGAGCCTGAAGCTACGCCGGGATACAATGCGGGATACAACAAGGGAGCCTGGCAGGCTGACGGGAAGCCGACCATTGCCTTGGAAGGCTTTAAAGACTGAGCGTTCTAACCGGTATATTGAGCAAGAAGAACCCTGTTTCCGAGAAGGAGGAAGGGTTCTTCTCTTTTTTTTTCAGCCCTGCTGGCGCACGATCTGCACCTGTTCCGCATGTTTTCCCATTTTGCCCAGCAGTCCGATCAGCTGGCGCTTCTCTTCCTCGTCCAATCCTCCCAAGGCATGCTGGATGTGTTGTTCATGCAGCGGGTACAGCTTCTGCATCAATTGCTCTCCGGATGGAGTCAGCTCGGCATAGATCACTCGTCTGTCCTCGGGGCAGGGTCTGCGGCGCACGTAGCCTTTTTCAACCAGCTTATCGACCACGTAAGTTACGTTTCCGCTCTGCAGGAGCAGCTGTGCCCCGATCTGCTGGATGGGCTGGCGGCCTTTATAGAACAGTACTTCCATTACGGCAAAAGAGGTTGGATTAAAGCCTTCGATTTTACTGCCATTCACGACATGTTCGTTGACGCTCTTGAATGACTTGGCAAACACCCGATACAGGTGCATCGCAAGCTGTGTATCGCGTTCATGTGACACCTTCATACATTCTCCCGCCTTTGGTATGGACTCATGTCCTGAATTACTTCAAATCTAAGATTACGCTGAAATGTACAAATGCAACATGTGATTTGTCACAATGCGGACGAAACATTTTTCATCCTCCGGCTCCGGCAGCCACGATGCCTCCAGCCCGATACGCCCTTCGCGCGCCGATCCTATAATGAAATTCAAATGGGAAGAAAAGGGTGGGGGACATGAAGCAAGCACAAACCGCAGAATCCGCGGGGCTCAAACCGCTGCTGCTGTGCAAAGGCAGAATCGACAGGAAAGATGTTGCCGCTGCAGCAGGGAAAGGTGTCTATATGGTCCCTGAAACGACTACGATATAATGCAAGAATGTTTCGCTAAATGCAACTAATCCTTGCCCTGATGCGTAATACTGGGAATAGAGACAACGGATGGGGTGTTAGGATGCATAAGATTCAAGAGAATGGACTTGGGCCTGAACCGGTGCTGAAGGTGGATATTCAGGAGGCAGGATACGAACCAAGCCGCCCGCGCATACGGGATATATCGTTTCAAGTGGTGCCCGGCGAGCTTTTGGGTTTGATCGGACCGAACGGAGCGGGGAAAAGCACGACCATTAAGACGGTGCTGGGGCTTCTTAAAGATAGCAAGGCCGACGTCTATATTGCGGGCAGTCCTCCGCGATATGCTTACGTTCCCGAGCAGCCCGTGTTTTACGAGGACTTGACGCTGTGGGAGCATTTGGATCTGGCAGCCGCTGCTTTTGGAATGGACGATCAGCATTTCGAGGAGCAGGCCGCCCAGCTGCTTCGGCAGTTCGGCATGGAGTCGGTTCGCCATGAACTGCCGGGAGGCTTCTCCAAAGGAATGAAGCAGAAGATGATGCTGATGATCGGCTTTCTCTCCAAACCCGACGTTTATATCGTAGACGAGCCGTTTATCGGTTTGGATCCCCGGGCAACGCGCGATTTCCTGAATTTGCTGCTCGAGGAGAGGCGCCGCGGCGCCGGTGTATTGATGTCTACCCATGTGCTGGATACCGCGGAGAGAATTTGCGATCGATTTGTGCTCATTTCCGCAGGACGGATTGCCTCGGAGGGCACGCTGGACCAAATCCGGCAGTCCGCTGAACTTCCCGGCGCATCGTTGTTTGACTGCTTCGATGCGCTGACATGAGGGGGATGATGGATATGGAACGATCACATCACTTCAGACATCCGGGCTCCCTCTTATGGCGAAGGGTGACCGCTCATTGGAAGAATCAGCGCGACAATCTGGCGACGGTGGTCGACTGGGTCGTGATGCTCTACATTATTGTCCCCGGCCTTCTCTTGGGAGGCGGGTTATACCGCGAGTTATGGACGAGCCCGCTTCCCGGATGGGTACAATTCCTGCCGCTGCAAGCGGTGGTAGGGATCCTGCTCTTCATGTTTTCCGGCAGAGTGCTGCTATTCTTTGAAGAGGCCGACACGTTGTTTCTTCGCCAGCAGCGGGAATGGATGAAGGGATTAATGATCGGAGGCATGGCGTACAGTCATGCGGTTTCAACGATCAAGGGTTTGTTCATTTCGGTGCTGGCGCTGCCGATTCTCGTCAGGGAACATGAAATTACCGGAACTGCCCTGATGACATTGCTTGTGGTTACAGCCGTATGCGCCTCGTGCGCCAACCTATGGACGGCCATGATTCGTTCCCGTTATAAAGGCTGGCGGAAGCATCTGATGACGTATGTTGTACGCTGGCTATCATTCGGACTGCTGACGCTGCTTGTTACGTTTTGGCTTCAGTCCTATGTTGTGATATGGGCGGCGGTTTTGCTTCTACTCATACTGCTTTTTTTTCTCAGCCGAAAGCGTCTGGCCATGCAGGGGACCTTCCTGGCCGATGCGCGCGAAGATGCAAAGACTCGGGTCCAGCTGACGGAGAAGCTGCTGGTTCAAGCCGTCGGGAAACCGCCCAGCATACGAAGCAAAACCTGGTTTATGCGGAAGTCCGGCCGATTGTTCAAAGGCACGGCAGAGAAAAGGCTCGCCGACGCGGGGCTTAAAGCGATTTTGCGCCAACCTGAGAGCTTGTTATTGTACGTTCAGATTACGCTGGTCGGCATCCCGGCCGTCTGGCTGCCGCCGCTGATCATCAAAATCATCGTTTATGCCGCCCTTGTCTTGATGATGTCGTATTGGCTGAACACAAGATGGGCATTGTTTGCCAAAGCCGAATTCATGCATGTGCTTCCGTTTACGAATCAGCAGCATCGAGCCGCCGGCATTGTTGCGGTACGAGCTTTGCTCGCCGTTCCCGCATTTCTTTATTCGCTCGTGGCAGGGTTAACGCTTTTTCAGGGCGTAATGGGATGGCTCGCCGTGCTTGCATTGACCGTGCTTGCTCTCATGGTCGCGCCATCGCTCATGTCTTGGCCGGTATACAAGGAGGAGAAACGCCAACCTCAGGAATAATCAAAGCGCGCCGGAATGCTCCCGTCTACAGGGCATTCCGGCGCGCTTTTTTAATCGGCTATGTGCGATACGGACTCGGCGGCATGCTTGCCTGCCGTATATCCGGTCGCAAAGGCGGCCGTGATGTTGTAGCCGCCGGTGTATCCATGTATATCCATTATCTCGCCGCAGAAGAAGAGGCCGGGCATCAGCTTCGATTCCATGCTTTTGGGCTGGATTTCCTTGAGGCTGACGCCGCCGCCCGTCACGAAGGCCTCCTTCAGCGAACGGGTGCCTGAAGCGCGGAACGTAAACTTTTTAAGAACGGAGGCCAGGTTTTCCTGCGCGGCTTTGGATATGCCGCTGCAGATCATGTCGCTATCGATGGACGATTTGGATAACAGCAGCGGGATCATCCGCTCCGGCAGCATGCCCTTAAGCACGTTCTTGATGCTCTTTCGCGGCTCATCCTCCAATCGTCCTTTGAGCTCGGCCGCAAGCTCCGTTTGAGAGCGCTCGGGGAACATGTCGATGGCCATGTCCACGTTGACGACATCGAATTTCCGCTGCACCTGGCGGATGAACTGACTGCAGCGAAGCGCGATCGGTCCGGACACCCCGAAATGGGTAAACAGCATATCTCCCCGGTGGGCAATCACTTTTTTTCCTTTCGGATTCCAGACGGACAGCTCCACCTCCCGCAGTGACAAGCCCTGCAGCTCTTTAGAGGCAATAAAAGGCTCGGTAGACACGATAGGCACCTCGGTCGGATACAGCTCCGTTATCGTATGGCCTGCGGCTTCAGCCCATGGATAACCGTCTCCCGTCGAACCGGTCTGGGGCACGGATTGCCCGCCGGTGGCAATGATCACGCAGGAAGAGTGGATCACTTCCCCGGATTTCAGCTCGACCCCACACGTCCGGCCGTTCTCGTAGAGAACGCGGTTCACCGGGCTATTCGTCCGGATATCGGTACCGAGCTCCTTCACTTTGCCGATCAGGGCATTCACCACGCTGGAGGCTTTGTCCGTAACAGGGAACATGCGCCCGTTGTCTTCCTCCTTCAGCCGAATGCCAAGACCCTCGAAGAAGGTCATGATGTCCCTGTTGTTCCAATGCTGAAAAGCGCTGTATAAAAAGCGTCCGTTCCCCGGAATGTTGGCAATCAATTCATCCTGTTCTTTGGCATTCGTGACATTGCATCTTCCGCCGCCCGAGATGCCAAGCTTACGGCCTAGCTTGTCCCCTTTGTCGATCAAGAGGACAGAAGCTCCTCTTTCCCCTGCAGCCACGCAGGACATCAATCCGGAAGGTCCGCCTCCGACGACGATAATATCATAATCAAGCATGTTTGCTCATAGCTCCTTTGGGGGTATATCAATTAATAGATGGATCTTATTATATAGGATATTCACGAATTATCCCAAACCTCATGGATAGGACATAAGACGTGGGACTCCGTCGCCGCTGCAGGAATTTACAAGATATTGTAATATGATGTCGCCTGTGCTTTAATCAGAAATATTAGATGCGTTGTCCAATTGAGGTGATGGATCACTGTGCTGAGCCTATGGAAAGATATTTTGCTGCAAGTTTTGCTGTCTGGTACACTCATCTTTCATCTGCCGCTTCTCCTCGACAGACATCTAAAGTGCCTGAACAAGAAGAACCCGGATGATCTGCTTCGATTTCGCAAGCATATTGTCATTGCCAGCGGAATCAGCACCGTATTGTGCGTCTTGATTTCTGCAATGAGCGATTATTACGTTCCGATCCATCTTGGCGTGATCCCGTTATTTTTAGGCATATTATATGGAAGCAGGAGTTCAGGGCTATGTCTTGCAGTAATTTATGCCACAAGCCATGGGCTGATTAACGGCTGGTCAACGACCGGCCTCGTTCTGAATTTGCTTGTCTTGGGATACTCGCTATTACCTAGGGTATCCTCCAATTTCAAGCAAGGCTCCATGACCGAAAAGATTTATTGGCTCTGGAGCGCGCTCGTTCCGGCTATGCTGATTATTGTAGCCTGCCACGCGATGGAAGGAAAGGCTAGGAATGACGATCTGAATCCGGACACGATTCTGGTGACCATTCTGTATATGCTGATCGGCATTTTTTATTCGGGCGTGATCGTGTATTGGATCGAATTAACCTCTGGGCGTCTGGCTTCGGGCCAGTACGACGTGAAGGGCGGAGAGATTGCTTCATTAACGAAAATGATGGAGATGATTCCTTTAGGGATGGTTGCGGTGGATCGCAGCGGCAATATCATCGCCTTTAATCAACCGCTTATCCGCAGCTTTCGAAGCGTGTTTCCCAATCTGACCACCAAGGATGTCATCGGCAGGCCGTTGTTCGACTTGTTGGAGGGCATGATTCAAAAGGAACATCTGCGCAGCCGATTTCAGAGAGCCATAAACGGTGTCGAAAGCACCGGGGAAATTATGCGCAGCGCTACTAGAGTGTATTCTACCGGCATTTATCCGCTTATACATAATGGGAACGGCGACATCATGGGTGCGGTAGGCATTATGGAAGACATTACGGAGCTTGAGAAGCTCCGCACGGAATTTATTAATGTAGAACGGTTAAGCTTGGTCGGCCAAATGGCGGCAAGCATCACCCACGAGATTCGCAACCCGATGGCTGTCGTGCGCGGATTTCTGCAGCTTATGAAAGAGAAGAGTCCGGATACGCTGGATCATTATTACCGGATCGTCATGGAAGAGCTCGATCGGGCCAATGGCATCATCAGCGACTTTTTGTCCCTGGCCCAGAACCGGGCAGCCGAGAAAGAAGAGTGCCACCTTCATGACATTATCCATGAGCTCAGCCCGCTCTTGTGGGCGGACGCCAATTTGCGCGGACAGAACATCGAGCTGAAACTGGGAACCGGCATTCCCGAACTGTATCTGAATGCCAAGGAGATGAAGCAGCTCATTCTGAACTTGTGCCGCAATGGGATGGAGGCCATGGATGACAAGGGGACGTTGACGATCGAAACCCGGCTGGAAGGAGACCTCGCCCAGTTGTATGTGGCGGATACCGGAATCGGCATACCGGAGAATGAGCTGGAGCGCTTGTTTGAACCTTTCTTTACCACGAAGAGCAAGGGGACGGGGCTTGGACTCGCCCTGTGCATGAGCATTGTACAGCGTCATCATGGAACGATAGACGTAAAATCGCACCTAGGCGAGGGCACGGTGTTCATCATTTCTTTTCCTGTCCGCTCGTACCCGCACGGCCTGACGGAATCCCAGAGCGCTGCCGCTTCCGAATAAACGGTCTGTTAATTACGCATCATAAGGCAGAGCTCAGGGTAAAGGAGGGATTCGGATGAGTAAGAACGATTCCAAGCAACAGGAGCAGCAGGAGCGTGAAAACAAAGATCGCCGTGGCGAGCCCATCGTTGACAAGAAAAAGGACGGGGTAAACTATCCTGCTACCTAGTATGATGATTGAAGCAAGAAGACGGGCGGTATCCCATTTTGTGATGCTGCTCGTTTTGTATTTTCTTGCTTTCACTCTTTAGGATTGTATAATATAGATATCGATGAGCTGTTATAATTCGAACAATCTTGTTTATATAAGGAGTGAAGCAGTTATGGGTATGTCTTTTGACCGATATATGCGCGATATGGTTCAACCGATGCGGGATGAACTGACCAGTTTGGGAATCAAGGAGCTCACAACACCTGAAGAGGTGGAAGAAGTGCTTCCGGAGGCGAAAGGCACAACGCTGGTCGTTGTAAACTCCGTATGCGGATGCGCAGCAGGGCAAGCACGTCCTGGTGTAGCCATTGCGCTTGAGAACCAGGTGAAGCCGGATCATTTGTATACCGTGTTCGCCGGACAGGATAAGGAAGCAACGGCGAAAGCCCGTGAGTATTTTGCTCCGTATCCTCCGTCCTCCCCATCGATTGCGCTGCTGAAGGACGGGGAATTGGTACACTTTATTGAGCGTCATCAAGTGGAGAACCGTTCCGCCGAGGAAATCGCCGCAGATTTGACCGACGCATTCAATCGCTACTGCCAGTAATTCGGCAGTTACATAGGCCCCGAAGCATTCGGCATATTCCGAAGCCGCGGGGCTTTTGTTGTATGAATGAAGTACTTAAGTTAGAGAGAACATACTGAAAGGAGTCATCTATCATGAGCCTGCAAGAACAAATTATCGCTGAACTGGGTGTCAAGCCTACGATTAACGTGGAGGAAGAGGTACGCAAGCGCGTGGATTTCCTGAAAAACTACGTGAAGAACTCCGGCACTTCCGGACTGCTGATCGCCATTAGCGGCGGGATCGATTCGGCCGTGGCCGCCGGCCTGTGCAAGCGGGCTACAGACGAGCTCACGGAGGAGAACGGCAAGGAATACAAGACGCTCGGGGTGTTCCAGCCATACGGCGAACAGGCCGATATTTCCGACAGCTACGCAACGGCGAAGGCCTTCGATTTGAAATATACCGTCGAGACCAATATCGAGGAGGCGGTGAACGAGGTTGCTTTGGAAGTGGAGCATGGCCTGAAGAATATCGGCGTCCATCAACATATGAGTATCCCCGGCAAAGGCAACGTGAAGGCCAGAGTGCGTATGGTGGTACAATATGCGCTGGCATTCGAGCAGAATTTGATCGTTGTCGGCACGGACCATGCATCCGAGGCGATTACCGGCTTCTATACCAAGTGGGGGGACGGCGCAGTGGACATTACGCCGCTGAGTTCCCTGAACAAGCGTCAGGTTCGCATGCTTGCATCCTATTTGGGGGTACCGCAATCGATTCTGGACAAAGCGCCTTCTGCCGGACTTTGGGAAGGACAGACGGACGAGAAAGAGCTCGGAATCAGCTATGATGATAACAGCGACTATCTGGAAGGCAAAACGATCAATCCCGAGGTTCAGCAGAAGCTTGAGAGCTATTACGTCAAAACGGCGCACAAGCGCAATACGATTCCAGGCATCTAACATAACCATATCCCAAGCGCAACAAGCCTTTCGGAGGATATCCCATCCCCCGGAAGGCTTTATATTTTTTATAGAGACTAGGTATATATGATGTTGTAGGTCGGTTTGAGAACGCCGTTGGCATATTGCTTCATATCGATCAAATCGAACTTCAACCTGGGTTTGACACTGCCGAATAACGGAACACCGTCACCAACCATCACTGGATTAATTTTTAAAACCAGCTGATCGATGAGTTTATGCTGGAGCAGGCTTCCTGCCAATTCTCCGCCGCCGCACAGCCACAGCTTGCCCTCTGCCTGCTCTTTGAGATGACGGATGAAGGGGATGGCGTCCTCCTTGATCAATTCAACCTCATCGTTGGATTCGAATTCTAACGAACGTGAGAATATATAATGCTTAAGACCTTTGTAACCTGGCTCCCCCGGCTTAGCCCCCATCTTAAAACCAAACGCATACGTTTTTCCGCCCATGAGGACCGCCTCATAGTCCTGGATTTCCGCTAGAAAGTCCGGAACATGTTCCCCATCGAATAAAAAAAGGGTCTGATCGATTCTTCCCTCCATCATGGCCTGATCAGCGATAAAATAGTCAAGCGAAACGGCAACGTGATAAATTAATGTACCCAAAACATGATTCCTCCTTTGTTTTATATGCTGTTTTGTTCAGTTTATATGGATAAAATTTGAAATACAACAAATGTATTTAATTCATGCTGTTGTAACACCGTAGTCTCGCGTTGGCGGACATCGACTGCTACAATAAGAAGGAGTGTTTATTTTTTTGGAACAGGAAGACTGGATCAACGAAGGGGAGCAGACGATTGTGATCTACGGAATCGGGCATGATGTGCTGGACATGAAGCGAATGGAGACGTTGATGACAGGCCCGCATGGAGAGAAGTTCATTCAGCGCGTGCTTACGCAGCAAGAGCAGGCCGTTGCCGCTAAGAAGGGGGCAAGACGGACGGAGTTTATTGCCGGGCGTTTTGCTGCCAAGGAGGCGATATCCAAGGCATTTGGCTGCGGAATCGGCCGCCTGATCGGATTCCATGACATGGAAGTAATGCCGGGTGCTCTCGGCAGGCCGGAAGCCAGTCTGTCCAAGGAAGCCTGGGACCGCCTGGGCTTGGGGGGCCCAGCCCATTATGCGATTCATTTGACGATTTCCCATCAGGCCACGCTGGCTTCCGCCTTCGCCGTGGTGGAGAAGATCAAGTAAGGAAGACGAAGGAGATTACGAATAGATGCTTAACACGGAACACAAACGATACTTCAGCCAAGTGCTGCTGGATTGGTATGAAATCAATAAACGGGATCTGCCATGGCGCAGGCATCGCGATCCTTATTATATATGGGTATCTGAAATTATGCTGCAGCAGACCCGGGTAGATACGGTGATCCCGTATTTCCATCGGTTTATCGAGCGGTTTCCGACGATCCAATCGCTTGCGGACGCGCCGGAGGACGATGTATTGAAATGCTGGGAGGGTCTGGGCTATTATTCCCGCGCACGCAACCTTCAGGCTGCCGCAAGACAAGTGACGGAGCAGTACGATGGCGTGATGCCCAGCGGCAAAGACGAAGTGTCGGGTCTGAAAGGGATAGGGCCCTATACCTCGGGCGCCATTCGCAGCATCGCGTTCAACATTCCGGCCGCGGCCGTGGACGGCAACGTGATGCGCGTGCTTTCCCGTTATTTTTTGATCGAGGAAGATATCATGAAAGTGAAAACCCGTACCAAGATGGAGGATCTGGTGCTGACGCTGGTTCCGGATGGACGGGCCTCGGATTTCACCCAGGCGCTGATGGAGCTGGGGGCCTTGATCTGTACGCCGAAGTCGCCCAAATGCCTGGTATGTCCGGTCATGGAGCATTGTTCGGCTCGGCTGGAGGGCAAAGAGGAATCGCTTCCTATTAAAACGAAGGCCAAGCCGCCGCGTCCTGAATACCGTCTTACCGCGATTGTAGAGGGCACCGGCGTGCACGAAGGCAAGATCCTGATCCGCAAGCGTCCAGCCGCCGGTTTATTGGCCGGGATGTGGGAGCTGCCGCATGTGATCGTATCGGCCGATGGGAGCAGCGTACCGGCTGCAATGCCCGAGGAGACGGCGATGGTCCGCTTGCGCGATGCCTTGCTGGAGGATGGGGTCCCGGTCCAGCCGATCGGCCATGTGATGGACGCGGAGCATACCTTTAGCCATATTCAATGGAATATAAGCGTATACCGCTGTAAGTGGCAGGATGTGCCGCCGGCAGTCCTGCAGGCTGCGGAAAGCGCGGCTGCATATGAGACGGGAGAAGAGAATTTCCGGTGGATTCACGTTCAGGATATGGAGCGTTACGCATTTCCCAATGTATTCATCCGGATTCTGAATGCCTATTTCTCATCTTGAAGCCGCTTTTGCCTTTTTCATTAGGATGTAATGCAGAAGAGGTTTGTAAGGAGTCGTGAAGCTTTTGCATAGTTGGAAGAATGCGTTGTTGTACATTTTTGGCATCGGGATCTCCAATCTCGGGAACTGGATCTATCTGGTTGCCATCAATTTGCTCGTGCTCCACATGACGGGGTCTCCCGCGGCAGTGGCCGGATTGTTCATCATCCGGCCGCTCGCTACCCTGTTGACCAACTCCTGGGCGGGCAGCATCATCGACAGGGCGAACAAGCGCAGGCTTATGATGATCACCGATGTGATCCGGGGGGCCTTGATCGCCCTGATTCCCTTCATGTCCTCGGTGTGGGGCATCTATGGCATCATGTTTCTGATTAACGTGGCGGGCTCTTTCTTTGGGCCTACGTCCATGACGTACGTAACGAAGCTGATTCCGGCAGAGGAACGAAAGCGGTTCAACGCATGGTCCAGCTTTACGACTTCCGGCGCGGTGCTGCTTGGACCCGCCTTATCCGGCCTGTTGATCGCCTACACGGATATTCGGGTCAGCATCGTCATCAATGCGGTATCCTTCCTGATCTGTGCGCTTGTCATCTATTTCCTTCCCGATGTGGATGAAGAGGAGGCGGCAGACAGCAAGCGGGAGGCCATGACGATGAGAATGCTGCTTCGGGACTGGGCCGCGGTGATCGATTTCGGAAAGGCCGCGAAGTATTTTATGCTCGTATACGTGCTGTTTCAATCCGCCACGCTGCTTGGTTTTGCGCTTGATTCCCAGGAGGCCACGTTCATTAAGCAGGTGCTGCTCCTCGGCGACGAGGATTACGGATTGCTTGTCAGCGTTGCGGGAGCAGGGTATCTGGCAGGCTCGATGGCTGCGTCTTTATCCGTTAAACGGCTGTCGCTGCGTATGTTTATCGGTGCAGGGATGCTCCTGTCGAGCATCGGCTATATGATCTTCTATGCGGCATCGGGCCTCATGACGGCCGTAATCGGTTTTATCGTGTTTGGTTTCTTCTCTTCGTATGCCAACGCGGGCTATACCACCTTTTTTCAAAACCAGGTACCCGTTGATCTCATGGGACGCTTTACGAGCGTGACCCGACTGCTGGAAGGGATGCTGCAGATTCTCTTCACGCTCCTGCTCGGTTTTGCCGCCGATGCCTGGTCGCTGCAGGCCGTATGCCTGATCGGTGCAGGCGCAGCGGTTCTGTCCTCGGCCATGCTGCTGGCGGTCATCTACTCGCCGTCCAAAGCGCGTTATTATGAGACCGGCCCTGCGGCAGCGGCAAACGATGCGTAGGAGAATTCAATGAAAATGAAAAGGCTGCTTTCGCGGTAGACAGGGTCTACGGCGGAGAGCAGCCTTTTTTGTGATATGAGATCGGTTGTAGTCAGACGATATTACTTCGCGTTGTCGTAACGTTTGCCGACTTCTTCCCAGTTTACAACATTCCAGAATGCGGAGATGTAGTCCGGGCGTTTGTTTTGATATTTCAGGTAGTAAGCATGCTCCCAAACGTCCAGGCCGAGGAGAGGAGTTTGACCTTCCATGATCGGGCTGTCTTGGTTAGGAGTGCTGGTTACCGCCAGTTTGCCGTCTTTAACAACGAGCCAAGCCCAGCCGCTGCCGAAACGAGTTGTAGCCGCTTTGGCGAAATCTTCCTTGAATTTATCGAAGCCGCCGAGCTCGCTGTTGATGGCATCAGCCAAAGCGCCGGTTGGTTGCCCGCCGCCGTTTGGTCCGATCACTTCCCAGAACAGGGAGTGGTTAGCATGGCCGCCGCCGTTGTTGCGAACCGCTGTGCGGATGCTTTCCGGTACAGCATCAAGGTTGCCGATCAGATCCTCAAGGGATTTGCCTTGAAGCTCAGGAGCGTTCTCAAGAGCAGCGTTCAAGTTGGTTACGTAGGTATTATGGTGGCGATCATGGTGGATCTCCATCGTTTGTGCGTCGATGTGGGGCTCGAGCGCGTCGTTTGCGTAAGGAAGTGCTGGTAATTGAAATGCCATAGTAAAAACCTCCTGTAAATTTAGTTTTTGGTTATGATGAAAGGCCTTCCTTCATCAGGAAGCCTTTATCATCCCGGAGCAATGGAATATGTAATCCGGCTACACTACATATATTAAACCGTTTTGGGTGATTAAATCAACTTTTATGTTTGAAAAGTCCGCGAGAGCCGTTTTAACGCTTAAAGAATGTTGTTTCGCCGCAATGGAAAATGATGAAAAACTTTCCTAAGAAAGTTGTCGTTATATATATAGCCTTGAAGAAATCTGTACTTATAGATGGAGCATGAAAGGGATAGATCGAGGTAGAAAGGAGTCGTAACATGAATAGTACAAAGTTCAGAGTGACGGCCATCTTGATGGCTGCGATTCTGGCTGCGGCACCGCAAGTCGAAGCTGCTGCATCTAAGACGGAGACATCGCAGATCGCGAAGTCGGCCGTGCAGAAAAATGCAAATCTGGCCTGGAGCGTGAAGCTGGGCAGCAACGTCACGGCGAAGCTCGACCATGCCGACGTATGGCAGCAAAACGGGTCGCATGCGGCGGTATTTACCCTGACCTATAAAAATGGGGGCAAGAGCGCGGCGCGCCTGGTATCTTACTTTCCCAAGGTGGTCCTTCCCGGCGGTTCCGTGAGCGCGGCCAATCCCATTTCCAAGGACCTGGCCAAGAAAAAGGTAGAGCCCGGGCAAAGCGTGAGCGTCACTTACTATGCGAAGACCGACAGCAGCTCTTTGGCCGGCATGAAGCTGGTCATGGACGTATGGAATCCGCAGGTCAAAGGCTACCTGCAGCGCGTCGGAACGTACAGAATGCCCGCCAATTATTCCGCTGCCGTCCCAACGGGCTCAAGCACCAAGCTGAAGCTGGGCGGAACGCCGGTTACCGTACAGGCGGAATCGCTGGAGATCATCAAGTACGACGGCAAAGTCATCGCCAAAGTCGGGATGTATATGACCAATCATGGCGGCAAGGTATGGAACGATCGGGGATTCGAGCCGCATTTGGTAACGGCAAGCGGCAATTCGTTCCCTTTGCGTCATGAGGCGGGGGCAGAGGGGGTGCCTGTCCAGCCCAAAGAAAAGAAACTGGTTTACTACATAACGGAAGTTCCCTCTTACCTGAAGACGGCCGGCCTGCGTTTCTTATGGACCGAAAACGATGACACGCTGAAGCTGTCCCTGCCTGTCGCCTCATTCAAGCTGCCGGCGGCAACAGCTCCGAAGTGGGACGTCAAGGCGGGCGAAGCCAAGAAGTTGACCATCCGGGGGATTCCGGTCGATGCCAGAATACGCCAGTCTTCGCTGCGTGCCTCCGGGGGACAGGGCATATGGACCATCGAGATGGCCTTCAAGAACAAGGGTAAAAAATCGGTGGAGGTTCCGGCCTACGAGTTCGCGATTAAAGCATCCGAAGGCTCCTTCCATCCTTATACGCCGGACGCCAAAGCGGGCTTGACGCTCCGCCCCGGGGAAGAGAAAACGATGGTGATGGAAATCGCGCTTCCGCTTGATCTCAAGCAGGACCGGCTGAAGCTGCAAATGATCGGGGCATCAGGCACGGCCGGCTCATCCAAACCGCCCGCGAATCCGGGTGAGTCGGGCAGCGAGCCGACCTCCGAGGTCCAGGAGCCGTTGACCTTGCCGATTGCATACTTTGCCATCCCGTACCAAACGGAACGCAAGTCATCCATCGGCGTGGAATACGGCGCGCAGTCGGCCAAAGGATTTGCGTACACGCTGGAATCCATCCAGCGCCTTCCGTGGCAGGACCAGGACCTGATCGTGGCGAAGCTGCGGCTGCGGAATACCCAGGAATCCAAATCGCTGCCGCTGCCAGAGCTTAAAGCGAACGTCACGGCGGATGAAAAAACAAGCTTGGCCGGCCCGGAGGTCATCGCTGAGGAGCAGGGCTCCCTGATTGCGCCGGGGGCATCAACCGAGGTGTACGTCATGGCGCGGATCCCGTATACGAAGGATATCCGTTCGCTCCGTTTCGAGCTGTTTACGCAGCAGGAGACGGCGAAAACGTCGTTCCTGACCATGACCACGTCCGGGATGATGCAGTCGATCGGCGTTCTGGAGAAAGGGAAGCCGTATACGGTCACGGTTGCGGGTAAACGTGCGGAGGCACAAGAACGGCGGACGGTCATCTATGAAGGAGCAGACTCCGATATCGTCTATTCGGAATTCGTGCTGACCAGCAACGAACAGCGCCGCGTTCAAGCCGCAGTGCTGAAAGGGTACTTCCAAAGCGCGGACGGCAGGATTTATGAAGCGGAGACCCTTCAGCCGGAAGCGGCCCTTCAGCCGGGATCCAGGCAGTCGATCGTCTTTTGGGCCCGAGTGCCGAAAGGGGCTGCCAGCGAATTGGGCCTGGCCCTCGGCACGGCGATGTCCGGAGGCAAGCTTGCGGAAACGGGCAAGGACGCTACGGGTGTGCTGGGCGTGAAAAAATTGATGCTGAATCCGGCCAGACCTGCGGCAAGCTCCGGCCTGACGCAGCTCGATTGGTATCCTTACAGCGTTTCGGTCACGAAAGCGGCTGGGCATTTACAGGAGGGCAGTTCCACCATATCGCTCAATGCCACGTTGGATGTGAAACGGAGCGAGAGCATTGCGGCCGCGGATTCCGGCCGCAAGCTGATACTCATCATCAAGGACAGCCTCGGACAAACACAGGAGCGGACGCTTACGCCAGGCACCGATATCCAAGTGCCGGGCACCCGGTCGATATCGATGGAGCTGACGGACGAGCAGTACAAAAAGCTCCGCGGCGGCTGGTTTAACTTGACCCTTGTGGACGAATTCCAGAACGAGCGGATCACGCTGGGCAGCCAGAGCTACAACCTGACGTTCCAGCCCCTTCTGGACCCGAACGAGGAGAGATAGACTAAGAACCGGAAAGGAATAGCGAACATGCTGCGTTTGGAAAATGTATCGCACAGCTTTAAGAACGGCAACGAAGTGTTAAAGGTGCTTCATAACATCCAGTTCGAAGTCCAGAAGGGCGAGATGATTGCACTGCTCGGCAGCTCCGGATCGGGCAAGTCCACGCTGCTCAACTTGATGGCCGGGCTGATGAAACCGACCGAAGGCCATATTTATATTGCGGATCAGGATATCGTCAAATACGGGGAAAACAAGCTTGCCGTTTTTCGGCGCAAGCATATCGGATTTATTTTTCAGGCTTACGAATTGATTCCGACACTCACGGTTCGTGAGAACGTGGAGCTTCCGCTTGTTTTTCAATCCGTTTCTCCGTCCAAGCGCCGCAAGAAAGCGATGGAGCTTCTGGAGATGACGGGGATCGGCGATAAGGCTTCGCTGTACCCATCCCAGCTGTCCGGCGGACAGCAGCAGCGCGTCAGTATTGCCCGCTCGTTGATTACCGAGCCTTCCGTCATTTTTGCGGACGAGCCGACGGGCAACCTGGACACCAAAACGGAAGAGGAAATTATCCGAATCATGATGTCGCTGAACGAGTCCATGAAGACGACGTTTGTCATCGTTACCCATGAGATGGAAGTCGCCGCCCAAATGAAAAAAACGATTATGCTCCGCGACGGTTATTTGGTTCAGCCGGAGAACTACGCAACTTCCACGGGAGGGCAGCGGGGGCCGAGCGCCCCTTCGCCCCTGTCCGGGGTCCCGGTTCATTCGGAGGAGGCAGGTGAGGTCAGCTGAGATTTTTAGACAGCATACGGCTGGCATGGGGACAGATCAAACGCCGTAAAGTGGTAACGGCCCTGTGCATGACGGGCATTTCGATCGGATGTGCGGCTATCATCGTAGCGATCAGCATCGGAAACGGCGCCCAGAGTTATTTGGAGACGGAAATCATAGGCGGCATGAAACTTGACGAAATTACGGTGACTCCGCAGAGCACGGGCGGGCCCGGGGAAGGCGGCGGCCAATCGGCGGGAGGAGAACGGGGATTGCTTACGGATGATAAGGTTCAGGTCATTCAGGGCTTCAATCACGTCAAATCCGTTGTAGCCACCAAGCAGCTCGGTTATTTCCGGACCATTTCGTCCGACAACCTGATCCATGAAGGCATCAACGTCGTGGCCGTGGACCTGTCCAAGCTTAAAGAGCAGGGAAACCGGTTCAAGGAAGGCGGCCCGCTGGAGCAGATCGGTGCCGTGGTGCTGAATTACGGAGCGACAACCGGATGGAAGGACGCGGAGACGAGCGAAAGATTGAACAATATGATGAATTCCGATCCCAACAATCCGCAGCTATGGGAAGAGTTCCAGAAGTATGAGAGCGCCGTTTCGGAAATGATCGGAAAGAACGTTCAGCTGGAGCAGATGGACAACGACAAGAAATTGCTCAGCCCGCAGCTCTACGTCGGGGGCGTGCTGGATGTGCCCAAGGGGCGGGATGCCCAGTTTGCATTCTATGACCGTCAGGCCTACATATCCTTTGACACGGCAGATTGGCTGACGGACAGCTTGAATCTGCAAAAAGGGCCAGCTTCGAAACAGCGGGTTTACGATAATCTAACGGTCAAAGTGGAGGATCTGCAATATATTAAACCGCTCGAGGACCTGATCTCCAAGCTTGCGCTGAATGCGAGCGACAATCTGGCCATGCGGGATCAGGTTGCTTCCCAATTGGACACCTTCAAGGCGATCGCTCTCGGCGTAGGCGTATTTATCCTGTTGCTGGCCTCGATTTCGATCATCGTCGCCATGACGATGTCGACGCATCAGCGCCGCCGGCAAATCGGCATCATGAAGGTTCTGGGAGCGAATATGCCGCAAATCCGGAACATGTTCATCGTGGAAGCCAGCCTGCTCGGTTTGCTTGGCGGCTTGCTCGGCATCGTATTCGCGTATTTGATCATCAAAGGGCTGAATTCATTCATCATGGCTTCGGCAGGCATGTCGGGACTGCAAATCGCCGTGACGGCGGAGACGCTGCCGATCGGCATTGCCTTCGCCGTAATGACGGGCATCTTCTCGGGGATATACCCGGCGATCAGCGCAGCAAGAACGAATGCGCTGCTGGCCATCAAGCGGGATTAGGATCATGAGTTTCGGAAAGGAAGCTAAATCGGAATGATAAAAAAAATCATAAAATGGACGGTTATCGCTGCTGTGCTGGGTCTGGTGGGATATTGGGGATATGGGCAGGTGAAACCCAAGGAACCTGAGATTCCCATGATGGAAGAGCCGCAGGTCATCTCATTCCCCGTAACCGAGGAAACGATCCTATCGACCGTGCAGGTCAAGGGAACGTCCGAATACGGAAAGGAAACGAACGTATACGCGCCTTTTGAAGCGAAGGTGGAGTCCTGGAACGTCGAGAACGGCCAGCAGATCAAAAAAGGCGACGCCCTTTTCAAATTGGAGCAAAAGGCGATTCGCCAGCAGCTCCAGCAGAAGGAGGCCGAGCTGCAGAAGCGGAAGCTGGAGCAGGAGCTGAAGGAGTTTACGCTGAATCAGGATCTCGACAACGCGCCTGTAGGCGCAACGGAGGCGGGGCGCCTGAAAATGCTGGCAGACCAGGAAAATGCGCGGCTGAGCAGTCAGCTGGACGAGGTGAACAACGATATCGAACGTCAGACGCTTGCCGATTTGAACGACAGGCTGAGGCAATCGACATACGTATCTCCGGCAGCAGGCCTGTTCCTGTTCGACCCGACCCAGCAGCGGCCGCAATCGGTGACGGCCAACCAGTATATCGGCAAAATCGTCGACCTGGATTCCCTGCGGTTAGTGGCATACGTCGGGGAAAACGACATCTTCAGCATTCAGCCGGACATGGCGGTAGAGGTCAAGCTGCCGTCCATCAAGGATTTGAAGCTAAAGGGCAAGGTGCTGGAAGTGGCCAAATTCGCCGAGGCGACGGCTCAGGAGAAACAGACGTCCCAGACGCCGCAGTTCAAGGTCATCATCTCGCTGCCGAAGAACGAACGCTTGATCGGCGGATTGACGCTGAACGGAGAGATCGTGACCAAACGGAAGAACAAGGCGGTGGTGGTTCCCAAGCTGGCCGTCATGACGGAGGGAGATAGCTCTTATGTCATGGTGGACAAGGGAGGCGGCCAGATCGAGCGGCAGGATATTGAGACGGGGATGCAGACGCTTGATAAAATCGAGGTTTTGTCAGGGCTGAAAGCGGGAGATACCGTCGTTCTCCAGTAAACATGGATGTACGAAAGCAGCGTTCCTCCAAAGGCACATGGCCGGGGGGCGCTGTTTTTTTTCATCAAGTTCCTTCATTACAGCATGTATCGCCACAGGAAAGGTAGCCCGGTGATTTCAAAAATACATGGAGACAATGAATGATGTAAACTCATTGGTAATTAATGGAGCAATTTTTACCATGAGCTAATGGTTTAACGGCAGGAAACGAATCGTTCATTCAACAAAAATATGGAATTTTATCCATCAAAAATAATGAAAACGCTTCATATAAAGCGCTTTCAGAAGAAAACTCGTGAATTTACGAGAAAGATGTGGTTTAATGGACAAGGAAACAGGATTTTCGGGTTTTTTGTAGTAAACTTAAATGTCAGGTTTGCGTTAACGGAATACTAGATCTTTGTAAACCGGGTAAACCGCATCATGCTAACGAAAAGGGAGATTTTGAAATGCATGTTCGTTCCTTTCAGTTGAGTGACTGTAACCCCGTAACCGAGCTATTACAGATTGCTTTGTCGGAAGAATGCTACGAAAACACGATGGAGCCTTTCTCCAGGCAGCTCGCTTGGGACTCCGATCTGATTATGGTGGCAGAAGAAAACGGTGAAATCGTTGGTGCCTTAATCGGTACGATCGAGCGCAATCATGGCTGTTATTACCGCATCGCCATTCATCCCGACTATCGCAGGAAAGGGATTGGCAAAGCCTTGATATCAGCGATGGAACAGCGTTTTCAATCACGGAAAGTCAGTCGGATCATGGTAGCCGGAGATGAGCACAACGCCGCAGCCATGCCATTTTATGAAGCCATGGGATACGGTGCCAGCCAAATCCTGCGGTCGTTCCAGAAGCTCAGTATCCTTGGTCAATAGTTGCAGCGACTACAGCGGTACATACGAGCAGCGCAAAACGGCGGCCTTAAGCTTCGACAGAGATAAGAAACGACATTTTTTCGATATGAAGCATATCTTTCAGCCGTTGCAAATGGGTGGGAGATATGCTTTTCTATTAATGTACCTGTTTTTGAAGGTGCCACCCTCGATGCTCGAAGGTGAAATCGAAGTAAAGTAGGTGTAGCATGGGACAAGTGATTCCTCCGGATTCGACTGATCATGGCGAGAACAACGGGCCTCAGAATCAACCGGCCAAGAAGAACGGCTGGGCCGCCGAGCTGTGGGATTGGGTAAAGACGATTGCGATTGCATTTGTTATTATGGTGCTTCTAAATATGTTTGTGTTTAACCTGTCTATGGTTAAGGGCGAATCCATGCAGCCGACGCTGGTGGCATCGGAGCGGCTCTTTATTAATAAAGTGGTCTATCGCTTTTCGGAACCGAGCCACGGCGACGTCATTGTGCTTAAGGATCCGAGCGACGGCCCGGACAAGAAGGAGTTTCTTGTTAAGCGTGTCGTCGGCGTACCCGGGGATACCATTGAGGTAAAGGATCAGAAGCTGTACGTGAATGGCGTGGCCCAAGAGGAAGGGTATACCGATGTACCGATCGAGGATCCTGGCTTTGAGCCCGTTACCCTGGAAGCGGGAAGGTATTTTGTTATGGGGGATAACCGCCACCTCGGAAAGAGCAAGGACAGCCGCATGTTCGGCAGCGTGAAGGAAAGCGACATCGTGGGCAGGGCCGAATTTATTTTCTGGCCGTTGTCGGAGATCAAAAAGCTGTAGCTTAAGACAGAACATCATCCCAGAAAAGGAGGCGCTGGAGAATGACCTACACACTCGGCTCGTACGCTCCTCCGCCTTCGGTATGGGAGGAGCTCAAGCAGGAGCTAAAAGCCGTTGCACCCGAGCTCGGCATTGATGATATCGGCTTCGCCTCGGCGGAGCCGTTCCAATCCCTGAAGGGGATTTTGCAATCCCATCGGGATAAGGGATATGAGTCCGGGTTCGAGGAGTCGGACCTGGATAAGCGGGTGACTCCCGCACTCCCCGGCACCGAGCCGAAGTCCCTGATCGCCATCGCGATAACGTACCACTCCAAGATGGAGAACCCGCCGAAATCGGAGCCTGGCAAGTACAGGGGCATCATGGCGCGATCCGCTTGGGGAAGGGATTATCACCATGTGCTCCGGGAGGCGATGAGCCGCCTGGAGGCGTACATCAAGGAACGCGTGCCGGATGCAAAGCTTGAAAGCATGGTGGACACCGGCGCGCTTGTCGACCGGGCCGTCTCGCAGCGGGCCGGCATCGGTTTCAGTGCCAAGAACTGCTCCATCATCTCTCCGAAGTTCGGTTCCTGGATATTCCTTGGCGAAATGGTAACCAATATCCCGTTTCCGCCGGATTCGCCGGTAACCGAGGATTGCGGGGACTGCACCAAATGCATCGATGCATGCCCAACCGGCGCCCTTGTCGGTCCCGGGCAGCTGAATGCCCAGCGCTGCGTTTCTTTTCTGACCCAGACCAAAGGATTTCTGGACGAAGAAGCCATGCGCAAGATCGGCAACCGGCTGTATGGATGCGATACCTGTCAAATTGTTTGTCCGAAGAACCGGGGCAAGAGCTGGACCCATCAAGAGGACTTCAAGCCCGATCCTGAAAAAGCCAAGCCGCTGCTCCTGCCCATTCTGGATATGAGCAACCGGGAATTCAAGGAGACCTTCGGAGATACGTCCGCCGCTTGGCGCGGCCGTAAGCCGATTCAGCGCAATGCCGTCATCGCGCTCGGCAATTTTAAAGATATTTCAGCCGTACCGAAGCTGAGCGAAGTACTGCTGAAGGACCCGCGCCCGGAGCTGCGAGGAACCGCTGCATGGGCTCTGGGCCGTATTGGAGGCGAAGAAGCGTTGAACAACTTAGAGAAAAGCATGAAATCAGAAGGGGATTCCCGAGTACGAGATATGCTGCAGCAAGCCTTGAATAAACTAAAGCCTGAACCGGCTGGGAATGAAGCACCTGCCGAAGCGCAAGCCGCGGCCGAGGCTTCATCCGCCGGGGCTCCGAGTTCCTCTAGTGGGGGCAATCCGGAGCAGGAGGGTTCTGTCATTCAGGGGGTCGAGCCGATGGCCATCCCTGAAGGAGGACCGGAAATGCTGTATTATGATGAAGTTCAATCTCCGATCGGACCGCTGACGGTCTGCGCCACGGAGAAGGGGCTTTGTCTCATTGAATTCGGCAGCTTCTATGTGAAGGAAGCGGTCATCCAGCAGTGGTCGCGGACTTGGGCCGGCAACGGCGGCTACCAACGGGACGAGGCCAGACTAGCCCCTGCGATCACGCAGTTGAAGCAGTACTTTGCCGGGGAACTGAAGGCTTTCGACGTACAGCTGGACATGCGTGGAACCTCATTCCAACTGCAGGTATGGGAAGCGCTGAAATCCATTCCCTATGGAGCGGTTTGCTCCTATAAGGATGTAGCCGAATCCATCGGACGTCCGAAAGCGGTTCGAGCCGTAGGCGGAGCGAACAATAAGAACCCCGTTCCGATCATCGTGCCGTGCCACCGGGTGGTAGGAGCCGACGGAGCGTTGATCGGCTATGCCGGCGGCCCGGAAATCAAACGCACCTTGTTGACGATCGAAGGAGCCATGCCGGACCGTAAAGGGTCGTAGTTGAGCAAGGCGTAATCATCGGAACTGCCTGCTGCCAAGCATCCGTTATTTTCATTTGCTGTGACGAAAAGGACATGCTATGATAGGTTCGTGTATGCGCCATGAAATGGCAGATATTAGTAGAAGGTGGTCAAGTGATGGATATTGTCATTCCGATTATTACATTGATCGTGGGTCTGGTCGGCGGATTCTTCATCGGCGTATTCTATCTGCGCAAGCAATTGGAGAAGATGCAGAACGATCCGCAAATGCTGCAGAAGATGGCAAAACAAATGGGGTATAACATGAACAGCAAGCAGATGCAGCGTGCACAGCAAATGATGAAAAATCAGCCTATGCCGGGCAAAGGGCAAGGCCGCAAACGCAAATCATAATGCAAGAAAGCCCGCTCCCGTCTAAATGGAACGACGGAGGGGCATTTCTATTTAAAAAGACCGCTAACAGCGGCTATAAGTTAACCGTTTGCTTTTTTTTGGAACGGAAAGGGGGATTGTACTGTGGCGGGCGTAAAGGACTATGTGAACCATAAAGTAGGCCAAAACCGGGAGCAGATCGAGTACCATGTTGAGCAAATATTGAAGCTGATCGGTGAAGATCCCAAGCGTGAGGGTCTGCTTGAGACACCGGCCCGCGTGACGCGGATGTACGAAGAGATCTTTGCGGGATATGAAGTCGATCCCAAGGACGTTCTCGGGGTTACCTTCGACGAGAATCACGAGGAACTGGTCATTGTGAAGGATATCGTGTACTACAGCCAGTGTGAGCACCATATGGCGCCGTTCTTCGGCAAAGTCCATATCGGATATGTCCCGAGCGGTAAAATCGCCGGCTTGAGCAAGCTGGCACGCTTGGTAGAGGCGGTAACTCGCCGTCTTCAGGTGCAGGAGCGCATCACTTCGCAAATCGCCGATATTATGGTGGAGGCGCTGCAGCCTAACGGCGTTATGGTCGTGGTGGAAGGCGAGCATCTGTGCATGTGCGCACGCGGCGTGAAGAAGCCGGGCAGCAAGACGGTAACGTCGGCTGTACGCGGTACGTTCCAGAGCGATTCCGCGCAGCGCTCGGAGTTTTTGTCCTTGATTAAAGACTGAGCAGGATCATATGATATCGAAAAGGCTTCGCCCACGGAGGCGAAGCCTTTTTTTGTTATCCCTGTAGCAATATGAAGTCATCTGATCATCCAAGCACAGGCCGGGAAGGCTCAAGATGCGCCATCGACTTGTTTCATATATTGCACATACTGGACGAGGGCGCTTTTTTGCTCCTCGATCTCCCGGATTCGACGAGACATCTCCATGAAAAAGACTTCGATCTGATCTCTCAGCACATTGGCCGATTGTCCCTTCCAATCCTGAAGGCGGGCATACATGACCCGCGCCTCTTGTTCGTCGGCCCGAAGGGCTGCAAGCAGCCCCGTCAGCTCGCGTTCGGCTTGAAGCAAATCATCAAGCTCCAGCAGAATCTCTCGACTCATCCCCATTCCTCCCGGTGGTTGCTAATAGATGTTTACCCGCTGTTATCTGTACGTTCAAACAGATCCGCCTTAAATTTAATGTACTGCACGATGTCGGTGGTATGCTGCAGATGCCACTGACTCATCGACATGATGGATGTATCCAGCTGCTGGACGATCGGCTGCAGACGCCGGCTGTGGCTGGAGAACATGTATTTGGAGAGACGCTGCCGGATTCCCTGCATTTCGGCATCGCTCTGATGGGCATGCGCTCTCCATTTCTCGGCTACGCTTCGCAGCTCGGCAGGGGTAACCTGGATGGTGCCGGAGGAGCCTCCTGCGGAGCCGGCCAGGGCTCCCATCGAGCCGCCCAAACCTAAACCTAAGCCCAAGTTGCTCAACGGCCCGCCAAGACCAAACAAGAGACCGCTATGGGAAGGGATTCTGGGCGAATCCACGGATTTACCGGTAGCGCCGTCATACAGACGGTTCGAAATGTAACCATTCTCGAATTGATAGCGGTCCAACTGGTGATAGTTGGGGCCTCCCAGCGTATTATCGATTTTTTCTTTGATACTGAGCCCGTCATTGGCATCCTTGTAACTGGAGTCTATGTAATAGGTAGAGCCGACGTGACCGTCGTAACCTCCGAGCGCGCCGCTGGCAATAATGTCGCCGGGATGGGCGAAATTAATGATCTGGGAGTCGAATTCCCCATTCTCGGCTTTTCTTCTGGCTTCAGGGGAGAGGCTTCCGATGACGGACGGGGCGCTGAAGGTGACAGCCGACATGCCCGTATAAGCGGCAGCATATTGCGCATTGGCTCCGCCCAGCGAATGACCGGTAAGGGAAAAATCAACGCCCTTGTACTTCTCCTTCATTTCCAGTGCGTAATCCTCGGCTTGATACAACTGATTGGTGCCCAAGATATCCGTTTTCTTATCGATTTTCCTCGATTGTTCGCCGAACCAATCCGTGACATCGTTAATGCCCGTCACTTCTTTGACTTTGTCTACATGGTCGGCCCAAGGAGCCCGGAACTCCGGAATTTTCCTTTTGATCTCTTCAATGCCAATATCCGCGTCGGCCAGATAATCGGGGAGAGCATGGGATAAATCTCTGCCTGCTTCGGTGCCGCGGTATGCGATAACGGCCTGGTTCGTTTCCTTGTTGTAGAAAGTTACCGCGTCAAAACCGGATATGCTGTTGCTCTTATAGTCCTCAAGAACCTCCCATCCCGGCAGGTCCTCAACGGTATCTTCTTTTTCCAGATCGAGATATGCCGCTTCCGACATAAGTCGGTATGTCTCGTCATCCACTTGCGGTGAACTCAAATATATTCCCTCCCTTAACGTGATCTATCAGGTTCAGAGCCTATGGTTATTGCAAAGAGAAACCTAGGCCCGTCACTCGCCCTTAATAGCTTTTCTAAGCTCCGGGTTCATCACGAAATTGGACGTTTCGCCTGTGTTGAAATCTACGGATATTTTAAAGGTTTGTTCAGGATGATCCACAACAAACCCTTCGAGGTTGACCTTGTCCGCTACGATCGAAGGCATCATCTCTTCTTTGGTAATCTCTACATCCAAATTGTATTTTTCCTTAAAATGCTGAACGGCCGTGGTTTTCGCCTTTGTTATAACCTCGTCCGAGCTGCCGTTTGCAGTGGCTTCGTTTTGATTATGGTTCACGGGCTGGCATCCTCCAACAATTAGAATAATGAATACAAAAGCAAAAATGAAAATACGCGATTTGAACCTACTGTTCACACTGACCCATCCCTTCAGTCGTGATGTCCTGCTCCCACAGGCACGCCGGATCTTTCGGTTGTTGCCTTAGACCAATGCTGAGGCTGCGTACCAAGCTTACTGTCATATCATAATCCAGCATATGGTAGCGATCAACCGAATAAATAACCAGATATGTGGTAAAAAAGACCTAACAATAAGGTTGGGTTACTCCTTAACTTGAATAATCCTGCTCGAATCCGGGCTCATGACCAAGTACCCCTCTGAACAGGAAGCCCTCCCTAAACTCCCTAAAGGAAGTAAGGAGGGCTATAGACTTCATACCCAATATTAACCAATCCGAAGCAGCTAATGCCGGAGTGAGAGTTAAAACGGTTTCCATTTCAGCTTGCTGGCATGCTTGAAACGCTCTGCGACTTCCGGCCAGTAGACCACGTTCCACCAATCGTTGATGTAATCCTTGCGTTTATTTTGATGTTTAAGGTAATATGCATGCTCCCATACATCCAGGGCGAGGAGAGGGACGACGTCCCACTGGGAGAGATTTTGATGTTTCTCGGCCTGCAAAATCTCAAGCCGATGGCTGCGCGGACTCCAGACGAGGATCGCCCAGCCGCCGCCTTCCACTTTGTCTGCTGCTTCGGTAAAATGCTTCTTGAATCGATCGAAGCTTCCAAAATCCTTCTTGATCTGCTGTGCAAGCTCTCCGCCCGGTTCGCCGCCGCCCCGCGGGTTCATGATGTTCCAGAAGATCGTATGCAGATAGTGCCCGGCACCGTGGAACGCAAGCTCGCGTTCCCAATGCTTCACGAGCTCGAAATCGCCGCTTTTTCGGGCCTCCTCCAACTTCTTCTCTGCCTTGTTCAAGCCGTCGACATAGCTTTGGTGATGGATGTCGTGGTGAATCCGCATGGTTTTCTCATCGATATAAGGCTCGAGCGCATTATAAGCGTAAGGCAGTGGAGGGAGGCGGTGTCCGCCAATCGGCACAGCCTTGCCGCCGTTGTCTCCCATGCCTTGAATGGACAGCTCGGCTTCGGGAGTAGACGGCGGAGGAGACGTGGCCTCGTGCAGCGTCATCGACTGCAGCGGCATATCCACATCCATGAATCTCTCCAGCGCTCCGGCGGCGTTCAGTGTTTCGAGTGCATTCAGGAAATATTCGGACTCCCGAATCACATGGTGCAGGACCGTACCGGCAAGCGGTACTTTCTGAACGGCCTCACTGTTCTCTTTTAAGCTGTGCAGCTGGCGAATGAACTCCCTGGACTGCTCGCAGGAAGCGCGCAAGAGCTGCTCGACCTGGGCCAGCATTTGAGGTGTGGGAGAAGCATTATAACTTAGAATATGGCGCAGAAGTTCGTCTGCCGCCTTCTCCGTGTCGGAGAACACGATGGCCCATTGATCCAGCATCTTCACGTAGACCGGCTCCAGATCGGGCACCACGGCTTTGATCAGCGCGAGGTGTTTTCTTTCCTGATGTTTCCAAAAGCGAATTTCCTCCAGTAATCGTACCGGGAGCTTCGCTCCATAATGAAATAACATGTCCGTTCCCTCCAGTATCAGGTTCACTAAACACACTATATTCATTTGGCGGCCTGTATTATGAAGGAAAAATAAAAAACCCCCGCTGCATCAGGCAGCAGGGGAGTAGAATCGTATCATGAAAGGCACGGCCTCTTCGCTATATAAACAACTGATGAAAACCTCAGGATTCGTCCGGCGTTTCGAGTTTGCCTAGGAAGGTCGATACTTTGCGCAGATATTCCCTAGGATGCTCGCGGAAAATAAGCTCATGATGGGCATCCTCTACAATCCAGGAATCGGAATCCGCATGCGTCTGGTTGGAAGCGATTTTCTCGGCGATCGGGTAAGGAGCCTTATCGTCTTTCGTTCCGTGGATGAACAAGGTCGGGAACGGGTAATCGTGCTTCTTCACCTCATTGTACGGGATCTGGTCCAGACTTGTGCCGTTAAGCACAGGGAAGAGCAGCTCCAGAATCTCCAGCGATGGATGACGGGGGAGATCAATCTGGTTGTGGATATTGTGGTAAAGCGTGTCCGGCTCCAATAAAAAGGCGCTGTCCAGAATCATGGCATCCACGTCCTTGGTCTCAAGTCCTGCCTGCAGCGCGGTACCGGCCCCCATGGAGAATCCCCAGACGACAATTTGCTTCGCGCCCCGCTGCTTCACATGCTCAATGGCTCCAAGAAGCTGGCGTTTCTCCTCCTTGCCGCCGGTCGCCACTTCCTTGCTGGTCTGGGAGGCAAAACCGTAATCAAACATGAGCACATTGAAATTCATATTGTGCGCGTAGTGGGCAATATCGTACATCGGTACCCAGGTTTCCTCCCTGTTGGCGCCGTAACCATGGCTGAGCACGATGGTTTTCGAGGAATTCTCGGCCGGGATATACCATCCATTGATATTTCGTTTCCCGTCAATCGAGTGGAACGTGACGTTCTCGTAATTCATATCTTTCGCAAGCTTGGGATTGGAATAGAGCGGAGCCACCGTCGGATTCGACAAAACCCAAGCGATATAGGCATGAAGCGCAATAAAACAGAAAACGAGGAAAAAAACGACAGATAATAGCAGCGCTAATATAATATGCTTTAGACGGACCAAGCCCGTGGACAGCTCGGCCGGCGCGTCATTCAATTGGGAGAGTGGGGCATTACTACCAGTTGTAGTGCTCATAAGTGGCCCCTCCTTACCATATAGTCTGAGTGCGTTTCGTGAACATGAAAAAGTTGAAATTATAATAATCGTATGCCCGGATGCCTATAAAGTCAATGCAAAACCATAGATTGTAAGACAACTGTAAAGTCCCTGTCCCCATGGTTTACTTTTGAGAAGAATTCTCATATAATTCTTGTAACCAGGTTTCATACAATGAAACAGGAGAGGAGCTGATCGGGATGGAAGACCGCAAATTGACGGTACGCGCCGTAGAGCGGGCCCTTGATATCTTGATGTGTTTTACGAAGGATGGCGAACTTGCTCTCACGGAGATTTCTTCCCTTATCGGATTACATAAAAGCACCGTCCATCGGCTGCTAACAACGCTGGAAGACAAAGGATTCGTTGTGCGGAACAAAGAGACGGAGAAATACCGGCTCGGCTTGAAAATATGGGAGCTGTCGATGCATCTGTCCCAAAGCGACGACCCTGCCATTCGCCTTCAGCCGGCGATGGAGGCCTTGCGGGATCGGCTTGGGGAAACGGTGAGTCTGTATTTAAGGGACGGTTCGGATCGCCTTCGGATTCAAGCGGTTCAGAGCAACCAGGGGATCCGCCGGGTCGCCCAGGTCGGCGTGCGGCTGCCGCTCTCGGTGGGCGCGTCCAGCAAGGTTCTTGTGGCCTTTGCGCCTGAGGCGGACCAGGAGGAGCTGCTGAATGCGCCGGATTGGCCGGAGGCGGTCGATAAGAACGCGTACCGGCAGCAGCTGGCGGAAATACTGGAGAACGGCTACGCGATCAGCATCGAAGAGCGCGAACCTGGAGCGGCTGCCGTATCGGTGCCGATCTTCGACCGCAGCGGCCGCGTCGCCGCCGCGTTGTCGATGTCCGGGCCTGTAACCCGCCTGTCGGCCGAAACGCTTCGCGAGCATGCTCCAATCCTGATGGAAGCGGCAAGGGAAATGGGAATGATGATTTAATTTATTCTATTGCCGGATCAGAGACAGCATCACTATAAGTTATTGAATGACCGGGAGGCTGCGGGTGATACAGCCGTCCGGCATAACAAACCGTCCAAGCGCTGGCCGTCTTCGGAGAAGGCTCGCCCATAAACGCTATTTCTTATAGGATGGAAAAGGACCGTCCCCATGATCTTGGTGATCGCGGGGACGGTCCTTTTGACGTTGCAGCTCAGTATGTAACACGTAAGCGCAACTTAGGTCAGCTTCACGTTCTTTTCCTTCATTTTCTGATTAAGGATTTCTTGAAAGGTCAGGGGTTTGTCCGTCGCTTCCTCTTTCTTAGGCGCCGCCACCTGGTGCGGCCGCTGGTATTGATAGTGGAACGAAGCCATCGTATGTATTTTGATCATCGGTACCTTCCTCCTGGATATGGGTTTCCGCAATGTTTTGTACCCATTAACCTGTGCGGCCTTATTCGAAACGGAATTTCCAATATTCAGGAAAAAAGTACCGGGAAATAACAAAATCCCCATCATCCACGCGTGGATGATGGGGATTTTTGACTAAGGCCAAATCGCCTATAAGAATGCTTTATTGGTTCGATGCGATCATTTGACGCAGTACCGTTTGGAGGATACCTCCGTTATGGTAGTAATCCACGTCCACCATGCTGTCGAGACGGGCGATGGCTGGGAACTCGAATTGGGTTCCGTCTTCGCGCGTAGCGACAACCGTCAATTCCTGGCCTGGCTTCACGTCGTTGCTGAGGCCCAAAATATCGAATGTCTCGCGGCCGTTCAGACCGAGGCTCTTCCAGCCGTGACCTTCCTGGAACTGGAGCGGCAGAACGCCCATGCCCACCAGGTTAGAGCGGTGGATACGCTCGAAGCTTTCCGCCAGTACAGCCTTGACGCCGAGGAGATACGTACCTTTTGCCGCCCAGTCGCGGGAGCTTCCCGTACCGTATTCTTTACCTGCGATAACGATCAGGTTCTGTCCGCCTGCTTGATAATTCATCGATGCATCATAGATGGACATCACTTCTTCCGTTGGCAGGTAAGTCGTAACGCCGCCTTCCGTACCTGGAGCTACCTGGTTACGGATCCGGATGTTAGCGAACGTACCGCGCATCATGACTTCGTGGTTACCGCGGCGGGAGCCGTAGGAGTTGAAGTCTTTGCGTTCCACGTTGCGATCGCTCAGATATTTGCCGGCAGGGCTGTTCGTTGCGATGTTGCCCGCTGGAGAGATGTGGTCCGTCGTAACGGAATCGCCCAAGAGAGCCAGCACGCGCGCTTCCTTGATGTCCTGGATGTCGTTCAGGCCGTTGCCCAGGCTTTCGAAGAACGGCGGGTTCTGAATGTAAGTGGATTGATCGTCCCACTCGTACAGCTCGCCTTCAGGCACAGGAATCTTGTTCCAACGCTCATTGGCGGTGAACACGTTCTCGTACTTGGCGCGGAATGCTTCAGCGCTGACGGACAGGCCGATCGCTTCGCGGATTTCCGCGCTCGTTGGCCAGATGTCTTTCAGATATACAGGCTCATTGTTCGGATCGTAACCGATCGGATCGTTCTGAAGATCGATGTTCACCGTGCCTGCCAGGGCGTAAGCAACAACCAGCGGCGGCGAAGCCAGGTAGTTGGCTTTGACTTGAGCATGCACGCGGCCTTCGAAGTTACGGTTACCGGACAATACGGCAGCTACCGTCATGTCGTTGTCGGCAATCGCTTCGCTCACTTCATCCGGCAATGGACCGGAGTTACCGATGCACGTTGCGCAGCCATAGCCTGCCACGTAGAAGCCGAGGGATTCCAGATAGTGCAGGAGGCCGGCTTTTTCCAGGTAGTCGGTTACGACGAGGGAACCCGGTGTCAAGCTGCTCTTCACGTAGCCAGGCTTCTTCAGGCCGCGTTCAACGGCTTTCTTGGCCAGGAGGCCAGCGCCGAGCATAACGCTTGGGTTCGACGTGTTTGTACAGCTGGTGATGGCCGCGATTACAACCGCACCCGTACCCATTTCGCTGGTAGAGCCGTCTCTATGGTTAACTTTAACGGTCTCTGCGATTTTCTCGTCGCTGAGTCCATATCCGCCCTTATCGATCGGTGTACGGATGATGTCGTTAAAGTTTTGTTTCATGCTGGTAAGCTCGATACGGTCCTGCGGACGTTTCGGTCCGGCCAAGCTCGGCACAACCGAAGCCAGGTCCAGCTCGATTACGTCGGAGAACTCAGGGTCCGGCGTATCGGCCGTACGGAACATGTTTTGCGCTTTATAGTAATTCTCCACAAGCTCAACCTGCTCATCGGAGCGGCCCGTGTTGCGAAGATAAGCCAGCGTTTCGTCGTCAACCGGGAAGAAGCCGATCGTAGCGCCATATTCCGGAGCCATGTTGGCAACCGTTGCACGGTCAGCCAAGCTGATGTTGGCGAGGCCTGGACCGTAGAATTCTACGAATTTGCCTACGACGCCTTTCTTGCGGAGAAGCTCGGTTACCGTGAGGGCAAGGTCAGTCGCGGTAGCGCCTTCTGCCAGGCTGCCTGTCAGTTTGAAGCCGATAACTTCAGGGGTGACAAAGTACAGCGGCTGGCCGAGCATACCGGCTTCCGCCTCGATGCCGCCGACGCCCCAGCCTACAACGCCAAGACCGTTGATCATGGTTGTATGGGAGTCCGTGCCTACGAGGGAATCAGGGAAGACCAGCGTTTCGCCGTCAACGGTCTTCGTAGCCGCAACGGAAGCCAGGTACTCCAGGTTAACCTGGTGAACGATACCTGTTCCCGGAGGAACCGCGCGGAAGTTGTTGAATGCCGTTTGAGCCCAGCGGAGGAAACGGTAACGCTCCTCGTTGCGCTCAAATTCAAGCTTCATGTTCGTTTCAAGCGCTTGGTCGGTACCAAAAGCGTCGACCATGACGGAGTGGTCGATAACGAGGTCGACCGGTACGAGCGGATTGATCTGTTTAGGATCGCCGCCGGATTTTTTAACGGTGTCGCGCATGGCTGCAAGGTCTACGACAACGGGTACGCCGGTGAAGTCCTGCAGTACGATACGGGCAGGGATAAACGGAATTTCCTTGTTGTTGTCGCGTCCTTCGTTCCACTTGGACAAGAGTTTTACGTGATCTTCGGTAATCGCGCGTCCGTCAAACTGACGAACGGCAGCTTCAAGCAGCACCCGAATGGAGAAAGGAAGCTTGGACACGCTGCCGTATCCTTGCTCTTCGAGCGCCTGCAGGCTGAAATAGCGGTAATTTTTACCGCCCACCTCTAGGTTGCGAGAGATGGAGAATTGATCCTTTGCTGGCATTGATGAACCTCCTTAAGTCATTTCATAAATCGAATAAAGACAGTTAGGGTTAAATCCTTTTTGGTTTCACTAGATGAAACCTAATTTCATAAATTAACTACTTTAAGTATAACGTTTTCAACTCCCCGCGTAAAGCATTTTTTATAGAAGAAACGCATTTCAAAAAGGTGAAAACAAGCCTGTTTTCTTACCGGAAAACAGCCGGTGCAATCCCGTGTTTCTGCAATCTCTTGACCGAAGTTCATAGCCTGAAGATTTGCTTCATATAGTTGTGATAGGGAACGGCGTGAATGGCAAGGTTAGAGGAGGAGAGAGGATGAACAGTTTGAAGCAAGCCGAGAAGCCTTGGAAGCAAGCTCTATATATTTACGTCAATCAATATAACCAAAATCGCGTGGACTATTCCTCAGGCCTGAAAGAGCAGATTGTGGCGGACCTGAACTACCTGGTAGAGAGAGGAGAGAGGCAGTTTCGCCTGCAATCGTGGTATGCGGAGCGGGAGGCAACGCCGCTTAAGAGCGAGACCCGTGCCCGTCTTCAGCGCATACTGAGGGAAACGGAGGATGATGTGGTCGCCGACGTGCGGCTCCACAGCGTCTTTTATTATGAAAAAAGAGGGATGACGCATCGGGAAGACACGGTTGTCGGGGAACGGCTGACGCTGATTCGGGACGGGGATGCCTGGCTGATCGTCGGCATCGAACGTCTGCAGGATGAACGCCATCCTTTGCAAAGGGCCGATATTCCGGGAGCAGGCTCGGACGCGGCCGGAAGGGAGCCGTCCACTCCTTTCATGAACGGACGCGTATACGCCGCTGGCAGCAGTCCGCGATCGGGACGTTACGAACGCGAAGCCGCGGCTGCCTATGCCGACCGTTGGTGGGATTCGGGGAATCCGGAGTTTGAGGAATTCGACGTGGATTGCACGAACTATATCTCCCAATGCCTCTTTGCAGGCAAAGCCCCAATCCACTATACTGGTAAAAGAGAAACGGGATGGTGGTACAAGGGATACGTCAACAAACGGGAGTGGTGGAGCTACAGCTGGGCGGTGTCGAACAGCTTCGCGCATTATCTGAATGCCAGTACCACGGGCCTTCGGGCCGAGCGGGTGGAGCGTCCCGAACAGCTGATGCTGGGGGACGTCATCGTGTACGACTGGGACGGCGACGGCGCGTTTCAGCACAGCACCATCGTGACGGCGTTTGACGCGGGCGGGATGCCGCTGGTTAATGCGCATACGGTGTCAAGCCGCCACCGCTATTGGGACTACCGGGATTCCTATGCTTGGAACGATAACACCGAATACCGGTTTTACCATATACCCGATTATTTTTAAGATGACAGCATGTCATGCTGCAATACGGACAAGAGAGAGGTTAACATGGGACAGGATAAATTGACGGTTGGTTTAGTATACGGGGGAAAATCCGGCGAGCATGAGGTGTCGCTATCCACGGCATTCGCGGTCATGAACGCTTTTGATTTTGATAAATACGAGATTGTCCCGTTTTATATTTCAAAACAGGGAACCTGGAGAATCGGCAGCAAGATGTCGGCTCCTTTCGCCCGGCAGGAGGAATTGAAGCTGGCTGAAGGGGAAGGCACGCAAACGGCGCTGAACGCAGTGTTCAGCAGACTGTACGGGGAAGAGAATCAGGCGGTCGATATTATGTTCCCGCTGCTTCACGGGACGTTCGGCGAGGACGGGACGATCCAGGGGCTGTTCGAAATGGCGGACATCCCTTACGTGGGAACCGGCGTGCTTGCATCCGCTGCCGGGATGGACAAAGTCGTCATGAAGAAGCTCTTTGCCCAGGCAGGATTGCCGCAATGCGAGTACTGCTATTTCAACCGCACCCAGTGGGAGCGGAGCCAGCATGAAGTGCTCAAGAACATCGAGGACAAACTCGGATTCCCGAGCTTCGTGAAGCCGGCTAACCTCGGCTCGAGCGTCGGGATTTCCAAGGCCAAGAACCGGGAGCAGCTGAAGGCAGCGATTGAATCCGCGCTCCGCTTCGATGACAAGATCATCGTTGAAGAGTTCGTCGATGCGCGCGAAGTGGAGGTCAGCGTGCTCGGCAATGACGAGCCGATGGCGTCCGTTCCGGGTGAAATCGTCTCTTCCAGTGAATACTATGACTACGCGGCCAAATATACGGATGGACAATCGCAGATGCAAATCCCGGCCGAGATCGACCCGGATACGGCGGATCGTCTGCGCGACCTGGCCATTGCCGCCTTCAAAGCGATTGAGGGCGGGGGCATTACCCGCGCCGACTTCTTTGTCCGCCGTTCGGACGGTGCGATACTGATCAACGAAGTGAACACGATGCCGGGCTTCACGCCGTTCAGCATGTACCCGCTCTTGTGGCGGGAGACGGGCGTTTCCTATCGCGAGCTGCTTGACCGGATGATCGAGCTGGGCCTTGAGCGGTACCATCGCAAGCAATCCCTGATTTATGAGAACCAGGCGTAAGCCGTCACAATAGGATATGAAACACCAGGGGGAGTCCGCGCTATTCATTACGGCTCCCCTTGAGTCTAATATTTTGGGATGAAAGGAAGAGACATGATATGGGATTTCAAACCGAGTTCAATTCCGTTTGTAAGTTTAAAAGCGAGCAGGAGCTCTACGAGCTGCTGGAATACGGCCGCGGCAAAATGCTGAAGGACGGGCTCCGGGTGTTTCCGACGGGACAGAAGGTCATTGCCTATACGCCGGATAACCGGGCGGTGGCCATCGTCCTGATCACCGCATGCGTATCGGAGATCAACTTCCAGGGGCGGGAGGTCACTTCGGTCGAGCTGCAGCTCATCCGCAAATTGACGGATGAGGAAGCGCGCGTACAGACCGCGCTCGCGCACGAGATGTTCTTCGGAGACCATGCATGATTGTCCGTTTCGGTTATGTGGCCATGTCCACGGTCGTGCAGAATGCTTCTCCTTCCAAGACGATGACGATGAAGAGTTTCATGAAGCTGAATGACCGTGAGGCCGGCCTGCACAAACTGGAGCGGATCGCGAATGAGAACCTACATAATACCCTTCGGCTTCTGAAGCATAATGCGGCTCACGATATCAAGGTATACCGCTTCTCGTCCAAGCTGATTCCGCTGGCCACGCATAACGACATGCGGGACTGGGACCCGTTCCCGGCTTTGCGGGAAGGCTTTCAGGCCATTGGGGAATTCGTGAAAAAACACGGGATGCGGGTTTCCTTCCATCCGGATCATTTTACGGTGCTGAGCACGCCACGTCCCGAAGTGCTGGTCAATTCGGTTCGCGACTTGGAGTCGCACGTCCGCATGCTGCAGGCGATGGAACTGCCTGCTTCCATGAAGAATAACATTCACATTGGGGGAGCTTATGGGGACAAGCCTTCGGCAGCGGCCCGATTCGTTGAACATTTTCATGAGCTTGACCCGCACATCAAGGAACGGCTGACCCTTGAAAATGACGATAAAACCTTTACGGCGCAGGAAACGCTGGCCGTATGCAAGCAGATCGGGCTGCCGATGGTGCTGGACATCCATCACCAGTGGGTTAATAACGACGGCGAGGCGTCCTGGGAGCTGTGGCCGGATATCCTTCGCACCTGGGAGACGCCGCTGGCGCAGGCCGATTCGGAGCCGGCTCAGCCGCTCCCGCCTAAGATTCATGTCTCCAGCCCCAAGAGCAAGACCGATATCCGCAGCCATGCGGACGGGGTGGATGTCGTGCCGCTGCTGGCTTTTTTAAGGAATATTGCCGGATCTACACCGAAAGTGGACGTGATGATCGAAGCGAAGATGAAGGACGGCGCCTTGTTTGACCTGATGAGGGATCTGGGAAATTATACGGAAGAGGGCATTACCATACTCGACGGTGCTTCCATCGAAGTGAACCCTTAACCGATAAGTTGAGCTTGTTAACACTTGCAAGTTGATGGGTTTTGGGTTACGTTGGAAGTAGCCAAACAGGGATTCCCCTTAAGATAATGACATTGGACTAAAAAGTTCGTTCTCGCCAAGCATTCAGGTGCACAGCATAGGACGGACTTTTATTGAAATAGGCGGAATTTTCGCGTGGCTGCCCTTTCGGCTACCGTAATGACGGAATAGGATGTAGAGATTTCCAAGATTACTAGATTTATATAGAAAGTAGAGTGAGTGCTTTGAACGAGAATGAAAAGATTCCTTATGTTGTCAGCAGTAAGAGCTATACCGCCGTTGCGATTAATTGCGCCGCGAAAGCGGGAGAATGGATTAAGAGCAAACTGGGCACCGTCAAGCAGCTGAGCACCAAGTCTTCGGCACAGGATATCGTAACCGAGGTCGACAAAGGCGCGGAGCAGATGATCCGCAAGCTGATCCTGACGCACTTCCCGGATCATGCGATCCTGGGAGAAGAAGGGGTTGCCCCGGGTACGGATGCCTATGCGAAGGCGCTTGAGGAAGCTAAAGATGAAGAGTATCTTTGGATTATCGATCCTGTGGACGGCACGACGAACTATGTTCACGGATTTCCGTTTTACTCCGTATCCATCGCGCTGGCTCATCATGGAGAAGTGATTGTCGGCGTTATCTACGACCCTTCCCGGGACGAGTTGTTCGTGGCGGAAAAAGGCAAAGGGGCTTACGTTCACGGCAATCCGACCTATGTCTCCACGGAGGAACAATTGTCGGACAGCTTGCTGGCCACGGGCTTCCCGCTGGACAGCAAGGTCAACTTGCCGCTCAACATGGCGGAGCTTCAGGCGCTGCTGCCGATGGTACGCAATGTAAGGGCGGGCGGTTCAGCCGCGCTTCATCTTGCTTATGTGGCGGCCGGCCGGCTGAGCGGGTACTGGGAGCACGGCTTGAGTGCCTGGGACGTTGCCGCAGGCGCGCTGCTGGTTCAGGAGTCCGGCGGCAAAGTAACCGATACGGAAGGACGTCCCTACGATCTGTCGGTGCGTCATTTAGCGGCAACCAACGGGTTGATTCATCAGCGTTTTTTGGATACGCTAAAAGATGCGGGCGAGGCTTTGGTCCGCTAAACGGTCACCATCCGCAGAGAGAATGCCGTTCACTATTAACCGTTTGATAAAAGGAGTGTGCGTACGATGAATGAGAAGTCGGATCAGGATTTGGAGCGCCAGCTCAGCGAGATGTTAACGGACGGTGAAATGGAGAAGAAGGATCGGGAGAAGGAGGAGCGCAGGCTGCTCTCTCCGAAATATGAGATCCGGATTCAGACGCAGCTCGACCCCATCGTGGAGGAGACGCTCAAATACCGCAGCATGGCAAAGGAATTGGATGACCGCTATGACAAGTATATCGATAAGGCGGTAAAGAAGGAGAAGCCTGAGGATTCAGGCGAAGGCGTGTGATAGCGCTTCAAGGAATATTGCGGTATTGGAGCGTAACATCATCCTAGTTCGCGGTATCAGGAATGGACAGCATGAAACAGGCTGTCCATTTTTTTGTGCAGCAATCAAGATAAGACTCTTCAAGACGGTGAATGTCGGAGTCAGGATGTGCGACCTTGTCCATATAGGGGGAGGAGAAACAATGCGGGTTCAGCTGAAGGCTTCTCACTTTTTGGCAGGATTATCAGGTGTGGGTTCCATCCTGTTGTGGTGCATACTTATCATCTTTAATCCGTATACGGACGTTATGAACTGGAGTCCGGCCCTGAATACGTTCATTATGTGCCAGGCTGCTTGGCGTTGATTGCGATGGTGTATTCGTACAGAATGCTGCTGCTGATTGCTTTTGGATGGTCGATACTGCCAAGCCTGTATATGGCAGGCACGCCAGGGATATTTGCTTGGTTTGGAGTTACCTCCATAGGTTATCTATTCGCTTATCTTCTCATGAAGCCGACTCGTCCGGCTTGATTCGGTACCATTCGCCTGATGGTGGTGGTAAAATAAGGCTGTATCAAGATATTCGACGTTAAGGGAGTGAAGTCATGTTCAAACAATGGAAGAAGGGGCTGGCGGCAGTAACCGGCAGCTTGACGCTCGCGGTGGCGCTAGTCGGACCGGGCGTTGCGCCGGCTTATGCCGATGAGGCTGCGGCTAAGCATACATATCGTATCGTAACGCTGGGGGATTCGCTGACCGTCGGGTATGAGCCGGGAATGGATCTGAACAGCAAACCGTACGGTTTTGTTGACCGGCTGTATGAGCAAGGGCTGTTCCATGGCAGGACCGAAGTCACGAATCTGGGGATCGGCGGGTTGAAGACCGACGGGCTGAACAACTACGTCAAGGCCGTCCTGGATGAACGGGCGATCACGCCGGAGGAGCTGCAGCCGGGACTCAGCAGCATCGATCCGCGGACCAAGCAGATAGGCGCCGATGCAGCGAAAGCCAAGCCGATTATCGCCGAAGCCGATCTGATCACCATTACGATCGGCGGCAATGACATGATGAGTCTTGTCAGCACCGTGGAAACGTTAAGCGATGAGCAGCTGCAAGCCAAGATGCAGGAACTGTTCCAGATCTATAAGGACAACGTGTCATCCGTCATTACAGGCCTGCATTCCCTGAATCCGGATGCCGCGATCGTCGTGGCCGACCAGTATAATCCGGTTCCCAAAATCGCCGACGACGTCGCATACGCGAAACTGCTTGCGGCATCCGGTGAGTTCACGAAGCTGGTGGACGGGGTGGCCGGCGGTTTTGCAAGCCAGGGCGTAGACATCAAGGTAGCGCATGTCGCGAAGAAATTCGTGGGCTCCGAGCTGACGATGACCCATATCCTGAAGGATGACATCCATCCGAACCAATACGGATACGAAACGATGGCCAGCGTGTTTGCCGAGACGATCTGGGGCAGCTATCAGAAACCTCCTGTACAAAATGAGGGGCAGCCGATGCGCATCGTCGTGAAAGGGCAGGAGCTGAATACGCCATACAAGCCGATCCTCCGCGACAACCTGAATTACGTAGCCATACAAGACATCGTGAACGCGGTGGGGGCGACTACCAAATGGGAGAATAAAACATCCAGCGCAACGATTACCTTCGGAGACCAGACGGTCGTGGTGAAGATCGGCGCCAAAACCGTTCAAGTCAACGGAACGGCCGTACCGATCGATACGCCGGCTTTCCTGCACAAAGTAGGAAAAGAGGATAAAACCTACGTGCCGCTCGCCGTGATTGCATCCGGCCTGGGCTTTGACGTTCAGTACAGTTCCAAATTGCGTACCGCATTCATCAATTTGTAATTCCATGAGCAAGCTGCACCGGCTGGAAGGAGCCGATGCAGCTTTTTTTGTGATTCCCCCGTGACGGCCTACGAGAGAAGTTCTTTGTTTACCCCTCGTTATGGTCGACGGTTCGATAGAGGATCGGATGGGGATATCGTGCACACTGCTCCCTGTGCGCACGATGCGTGGTTCGGGGCATGCTTGGATGGCTGTTATCGTCTAGAGATGTTTTTGCACACAGCGTTGTGACGTTTTTAACATGAGATGCTCCCGGCAGGTGTTACAATACTACATCATTTCCCTTGAATGGGTGGTGTGACGTTGGCGCAGATTGGCCGCCCGCTCCGGACCGGAAAGTGGCAGATCCGTGAAATGGGCAGGGAAAGGCTTATCGAATGTCGAATCTTGGAAGAAACATAGATATGGCATTATAGGGGGATCAAGGAATGAATGGACCGATGATCATTACGTTGTCTGTTTTGGCCGTGGCATCCGTATTGTTCATGTCGGGAAAAGTGCGGTCGGATTTGGTCGCGATCGGCGTGTTGATGGTACTTATGCTAACGGACATTTTAAGTCCGGCTGAAGCCCTGTCGGGCTTTTCCAATTCGGTTGTCATCATGATGATCGGTTTGTTTGTTGTGGGGGGCGGGATTTTCCAGACCGGGCTGGCCAAGATGGCCAGCGGGAAGCTGCTGAAGCTGGGCGGAGGAAGCGAGACCCGGCTCTTGATCATGATCATGCTGGTGACGTCGCTCATCGGCGGATTCGTCAGCAATACGGGCACGGTAGCTGTGATGCTGCCCATCGTTGTCAGCCTGGCATACAGCGCGGAGATCAATCCGGGGCGGCTGCTGATGCCCCTTGCGTTTGCAAGCAGCTTGGGCGGCATGCTCACCTTGATCGGAACGCCGCCGAACCTTGTGATTCAGGAGACGCTGATTAACGCAGGGTACGAACGGTTGTCGTTTTTTGCTTTTCTGCCGATCGGCTTGGTGTGTCTGGCAACCGGGATTCTTGCGATATTGTTCCTTCGCCGTTATCTTCCCAGCAATGAAGAAGGAAGAACGGGGAACCAGGGCGGACGCTCGCTCAGGGAGCTGGCCAAGCAGTATCGGCTGACCCAGAACCTGTATCGGATTCAGGTCGGAGCCGATTCCTCCATTCGCTCCAAGACGCTGCGGGAGCTGGATATTCCGGCACAGTTCGAAATCAACATCATTGAAATCCGCCGTAAAATGTCGGCCAAGAATCAATTCTTCAAAACGATCAACCAGGAGATCGCAGGTCCCGGGACCGTGATAGAGGAAGAGGATATTCTGTACGTGAATGGTCCATTCGAGCGGGCATCGGAGTTTGCGGAGACATACGGGCTTGTCATGCTGGACCAGGGTGTGCCCGAGCATCGTAAACATGCCGAAGAGTCGCAGTACGCCACAAGCGACGTCGGCATTGCGGAGGTGATGCTGACGCCGTCCTCGCGTCTGATCGGCCGGCTCGTCAAGCATTCGGGATTCCGCGAGAAGTATCGGGTGAACATTCTGGGCATACAGCGTAAAGAACAGTATTTGCTGCATCATCTGAAGGAAGAGAAAATGCGCTTTGGCGACGCGCTGCTCGTGCAGGGCACGTGGAAGGACATTGCCCTGCTGGCAGCGGAGCAGACGGATGTCGTGGTGGTGGGGCAGCCTGCAGAGGAGTCGCGCAAATTGACGATGGATCACAAAGCGCCGATCGCGGCGGGGATCATGCTGCTGATGGTGATCCTGCTCGTGACGGAATGGATTCCGGCGGTGGCCTCCGTGATGATTGCCGCGGTGTTGATGGTGGTGTTCGGCTGCGTGCGCAACATGGAGGAAGCCTATAAGACGGTCAACTGGGAGAGCATCGTCCTTATTGGAGGGATGATCCCGATGTCCATTGCCATCGAGAAGACGGGAGCCGCCACGCTGATCTCGGATATGCTGGTTCATTCCCTGGGCAGCTATGGATCGCTTGCCCTGCTGGCAGGGGTGTATTTCACCACTTCGCTGCTAACGCTGTTTATCAGCAATACCGCCTGCGCGGTATTATTCGCGCCGATTGCGTTATCGGCTGCGATCCAGATGGGAGCCAGTCCGTATCCGTTTCTGTTCGCCGTTTCGATTGGAGCGAGCATGTGTTTTGCGTCCCCGTTCTCCACGCCGCCCAACGCGCTCGTCATGTCGGCAGGACGTTATAAATTCAGCCATTACGTGAAGGTCGGCCTGCCGCTTCAACTGACGATCGGGCTCGTCATGATGGCGGTACTGCCGCTGTTCTTTCCGTTTTAAAAAAGGGAACCGCCACCTAACACCCGCATGTTCAATCCGATGAGGATCGCGCATGCGGGTGTTATTCCATTTTGAGGGTAGATAGCGTGGAAGACGGGCGGTCAATACTCCCTCATACCTCGACAGATCGACTCCCGCCAGACGCTCCTGCCCCTTTTGCAGGAAATCGCCAGCCGCAGGGCTAATACATCCACTTAGGGCATCCTGCCTAATCGTAAAAATGCGCATCATTTCCGTAGAAATGACTACGCAGATCCCGCTGGATTGTTGCTATGCTTGAGAAAGCCGGAGGTGCAAGGGCCGATGAAGAACCGCTTCAAAAATCCGCTGGGCCGCATGAACATCAAACAGCAGATGATTCTGCTGTTCCTGGTGCTGGTCATTCCGTTATTCGGGCTGAACGCCTACGGGAATTCCATGGCCGGGCAAATCCTGAAGCGCCATGTGACCAATGCTTATATCGAACTGAACAAACAAAATTTCAAGCTGATTAACCGGGACATTGAAACCGTCAACAAAGTAACCTCCACGGTCATCCAGAACTCGCAGATCCAGCAGCTGGATCCTTTTGCCGAGGTTACAGTACTGGAACGCGTCAAAAATTACGAGCGGCTCGAAAAGATGCTGATTTCCTTCTCCCAAGAGACGGATGAGCGTGAACCGGTCTATTACTCGCTTTATGTGTACGACCCGGACAACAGCTACTTCTTTGCCCCGTATTACCCAGACCGCAGAAAAGCAGGGGTATATTTTTTCTCCGACGAGAAGGAGAAGCCCGCTTGGTTCGATGAAGCCGTGGCGATGAAGGGGAACGGGTACCTGAAGCGCATGGCCAATCTGTCGCCGCCGGTGCAAGGACGACAGGATCAAGAGACTTTAAGCTATGTGCGGGCCGTTAACAATATCTATCGGGGCGGTACCATCGGCGTATTGCTGGTCACCAATTTGGACGCGCGCATCGGCGAGTCGTTATCGACGGTCTCGATTCCCGATGGGGAGCTGTATTTTACGGATTGGGACGATAATATCCTGACCTCGTCGGTACAGGGCATGGCGGGCAAGCTGGAATTGCCGCCCGAAGCGGATCCGGGCCATTCCACGATCGGCGTCATGGACGTGATCACGTCGGATTTCATCTATGTCATCGATTACAATTACGTGCTCCAGCAGAAGCTGGTCTACAAGGTGCCCGTCAAAACGCTGCTTGCCCAGCAAAGCGAGATGAAGCGCGTCATACAGGTCATTTCCGTCGCTTATTTTGCCGTGGGCCTCATTATCGTCTTTTACTTCTGGCAGTCGCTGATGACGCCGCTCCAGAAGCTGGCGCATTTCGTGAGGAGGTACGAACCGGGAAACGTCGTGCCGGAAACTCCTTATCGGCGCAGAAAAGACGAAGTCAGCGTCCTGATCTCCACGATCTATGACATGGCCCGCCGACTGAATGACCTGATCCATTACAAATACAATATGGATTTGAAGCAGAAGGAAGCGCAGCTGCAGCTGCTCTATCAGCAGATCAATCCCCACTTGCTGTACAACACCCTGGAGAGCATTTACTGGAAGAGCACGATGGAGGGCAATACCGAGTCCGCCGAAATGATCAAGGATTTATCCAAATTGATGAAGATTAGTCTCAGCCGGGGCCGGGATCTTATCACGCTTGGGGAAGAGCTTGAGCATGCGGGGGCTTATATGAATCTCCAGCTGAACCGTTATGATTATCAGTTTACGATCCGATGGGACGTTCCCGAGGCATTGCTGGCGAATCATGTGCCGAAGATCACGCTCCAGCCGCTGCTGGAGAACGCGATCATTCATGGCATTAAAAATATGGGCGAGGACGGAATGATCCGCGTATCGGGTCATCTGGAGGGTGATCGATGCCGGATCGTCATTGAAGATAACGGCTTCCGCCCCGTGAACTACGAATCCATTCACCGGCTGCTCCATGATGATGCACCCGATCATTCGCTGGGCTACGGCATCCGCAATATCCAGGAGCGGATCCGGCTGCATTTCGGCAGCCGCTACGGGCTGCAGTATGAGCCCGGGGAAGAAGGGGGAACCCGCGTGACGATCACGATACCGCGAACAGAAGCAGCAACCATTACAGCAACCGGACAGGAGGTTTCCTGATGTACAACATTTTGGTGGTAGATGACGAACCTTTGATATGCAAGGGCTTGGCAGGGCTGTTAACGTCCTCGGGCCTTGCCATCGATGGCATAACCACGGCTTACAGCGGGCAGGAAGCGCTGGACTACATACGGATGGGGGACATCGACCTGCTGGTCACCGATATCCAGATGGGCGAGATGAACGGCATTGAGCTGATGCAGCAGGCGAAGATCGTGAAGCCTTGGGTACAGACGATCATTATTTCAGCCCATGAAACATTTCAATATGCGCAGCGGGCGCTTCAGCTAGGAGCCAAGGATTATTTGATCAAACCGCTGAACAGCGAGCAGTTTCTGGATTCGGTACGCAGCGTGCTGCTCAAGATGGACCGGCCGGCGCCCCAGGTCGAGCCGCTTCTCATGGCCGATAATGAGCATTTCCGGATGGAGGAGCCGCCGTCCGAAAGAATAGAGCGGCTGAACGAGCGGCTCTCCATGGAGCCGGATCCATCGGCTGCTGCCGGTGCCGACGAGTCGGAGCTAGGCCTGGTCGGCCCCTATTTTGCCGTTATCAAAATGAAACTGGGACTGGCGGAAGAGCGCAGCGTTTCTTTTTCCAGTCATGATATAAACCTGATTCAATATGCCGCGCTGAATATCGCCAAGGAGCTGCTGGAGCAGGAGCCGCACACCTTAGTGTTCTATTCGCCGGAACGGGACGTCAACATCATCCTTCAATGGAGCGAGCAGGAAATGGAGGAGAACGCCAGCGGGAAAATCCATCACCTGGAGATGATCGGCCGGAGTCTGCACCACCATGTGGAGCTGCACCTGAAACGGAGCTGTACCGTGGGCATCAGCCAAATATTGAGGGGACGGGAATTCTTGAGCGTGCTCAGCCGCCAGGCGGACAAAGCGATGCTGTGGAGCGAGCAGCTGCATGATTTCCATGTCTTTTATTACGGGGATTTCAATTGGCACAATTATGCCCAGGAGACGTCGCAGGAGGTGCTTTCGAGCCAGAGCAACCGGATCGTGGAGAATACGAGGCAATATATCGACGAGCATTACCGCCAGAAGGGATTGACCATTCACGATGTAGCGAAGAACAATCACGTGAGCCCCAACTATTTGAGTTACCTGTTCAAAAAATATACCGGCAGCAGCCTGTGGGAGTATGTGGTGAAGCTGCGAATGGAGGAGAGCAGGGCATTGATCCTGAACACGGATCTCCGCCGGTACGAGATAGCCGAGCGGGTGGGGTATGAATCCCCGGAGCATTTCAGCAAAATCTTCAAAAAGTACTACGGCGTCAGCCCAAGCGAGCTAAAGAAGTAAGATTCGTCATACTTCACATAGTTTTAGACATGTTCGAAGGCTCCCCGGCTTTTTTACAATAAAAGCTAGACATTGAATAAAGGAATGAGGGAGTCGGATGGAAGAAACGATCATGTCACAAGGCCAGGCTCTGATCGAGCCCGGCCGCCGCGCCCGGAAGGAGCATAAGCGCAAGCCGCTGTGGAGGAAGTATATATGGGGGTATTTGTTCCTTGTCCCGGCCATAGCGATCTTTATCGTCTTTTTATGGGTGCCGATTTTCAAAGGGATCTTTTACAGCTTTTTTCATATCGATTTCGTAAAAGGCAATACCTTCGTCGGTTTGGATAATTACGCCAACGTTCTGAGCAATCCCGACCTGCTGCTATCGGTCAGGAATACGTTGTATTTCATGCTGTTAACGCTTGTCATCGGCTTCTGGGTGCCCATCGCCGCATCCATTGCCATCTCGGAGCTGAAGCTGTTTCAAGGGTTCGCCCGGATTGCCGCGTATCTCCCGTTTGTCGTGCCCGGGGTCGTGCTCTACGGCATGTGGCGATGGATGTACGATCCGGTGGGCCCGGTCAATGCGTTGTTCGGCTTCTTCGGGGCAGAGCCGGTATCGTTCATATCGGATAGCCGCTTCTCGATGGTATCGCTGGTGGTCATGGAGACATGGCAGCAATTCGGCTCGGCGATGCTGATCTATCTGGCCGGAGTGCTGAGCATACCGAAGGATTGGTATGAAGCCGCCGAAATCGACGGTGCCGGCGTGTGGGCCCGGATTAAATACATCACGCTTCCCTCGATGCGCAATCTGATTGTGCTCATGCTGATTCTGCAGCTGATCGGCACGTCACAGGCGTATCAATCGCAGCTGGCGATGCTGGACGGCGGACCGAACAAGGCCACGCTCACCTATGCGCTCCTTACCGTAAAATATGCGTTTAACCAGCTGGATTACGGGGCCGGAACCGCGATGGGGATCTTGATGTTCCTTGTGCTGAGTTTGCTGGGCATCCTGCAATTCAAGATGAACAGGGAGGAGTACTAGGATGAAAGAGAGAGGCATTCTGTCCGCTTCGGATTTGAGAAAACCGTGGAATAAGGCGGTTTACGGATTTATGGTGCTGTGCATTGCCGTGATGACCTTCACGATGCTGTACCCGATCGGCATGACGATGTTCAACGGATTGAAGAGCAATCAGGAAATCAACACGTTTCCGCCGCGCTTTTTCCCGTCGGAATGGCATTGGGAGAACTTCCCGAAGGGGTGGGCATACATCGATCTGCCGATGTTTCTGAAGAATACGCTGCTGATTTTCGGCGGTAATCTGTTGGTCACGATTCTGGTGCTGGGCATGGCGGCATTCAGCATTTCCCGCATCCGGGTTCCGTATCATCGGGCCATCTATTTCTTCATTCTGATGACCTTGTTCATTCCGGCGTCGAGTTACATGATTCCGAATTTCGTCAATTTGAAGGAGCTCGGCCTGCTGAATTCCTACTGGGCCTTCTGGCTGCCGGCCGGAGCGAACGCGTACTTCTTCCTGCTGATCAAAAACTTCTTCGACGGCATTCACCCGGAGATCTTCGAGGCGGCGCGCATCGACGGCGCTTCGGAGATGAGCAGCTTCCTGCGGATCGCCATACCGCTATCCGTTCCGATCTTCGCGACGCTGGCGATTTTTACGTTCTCCACGGCATGGAACGACTGGTTCTGGCCGTCGCTCGTCATGCAGACCCAGGACAAATATACGCTGGCTACGGCCATTTACAAGTATGTCATCAACGCAAGGAGCCTGGACAGCAGCGTTAAATTTTCGATCCTGTTCATGGTGATGGTGCCGCCGATCTTCGTATTTCTGGCGTTCCAGAAATTCATCATGCGCAGCGTCAGCCTCTCGGCCGTCAAAGGGTAGGGCAGCAGCGGTACACATCGTAGCCCTGCACACGATCGTCATATGAATGCACATCGTCCTTTCCGGATTTGGCTTTTATGATGGAGAGAGGAAAGGACATCATTATTTCAATAAGGAAAAGGGGAGTATCCATGCGCAAGTTCCCAGCATTACTGATCTGCCTTATGCTGTTCAGCTCCTTGCTCGCCGCATGCGGCGGCGGCAAAGCGGCGCCGGAGGTCACGAATACAGTGGGAGGGACCGCCAATTCGGGCGGGACGGCCACGACGCAAACGGAGGAGCCGAAGGAGGATATCGCGGATCAAAAGATCACGATCAAGATTCACTATCCGCTGCCGGATGATACAACGCTGCGTCAGCAGGAGGATGATAAAATCGCCCGCTTCCAGGCGAAATATCCGAACGTGACCATCGTGAAGGACGACTGGCAGTACAGCGTCAACGAAATTGGGGTGAAGATGGCTTCGAACGAAGCGCCGACATTTTATAACACTTGGGCCACGGAGGCACAGCTGCTCGTGGAGCGGGGCTGGGTGGCCGACATTACGGAGTTCTGGAACGAATGGGAGTACAAGGACGACATGAATCCCGTGCTGCAGGATCAGTTCATCGTGGACGGCAAGGTGTACGGCGTCACGCAGAACGGTTATATCACGTCTACGATCGTGAACAAGAAGCTGCTGGACGCGAAGGGCGTGCCCGTACCGCCGATGGATTGGACATGGGACGACATGTACAACACGGCGAAAGGCACTGCGGACCCGAAGGCCGGCATCTCCGGAATCGCGCCGATGGGCAAGGGCAATGAGGCAGGCTGGAACTGGACCAACTTCCTGTTCGAAGCCGGCGGGGATATCGAAGTGAACGAGGACGGCAAAGTGAAAGCGGTGTTTAACTCGGAAGCCGGCGTGAAGGCGCTGGATTTCTACAAGAAGCTGAGATGGGAAGCAAACGCCATTCCGCAGGACTGGGCCCTCGGCTGGGGCGATGCCGTCAGCTCGTTCCAGCAAGGACGGACGGCGATGGTCATTGCAGGCGCATTTGACGTGATCCAGCCGGCATTGAACGAGGGCGGCATGAAGCCTGCGGACGTGCTTGCGTATCCGATGCCTGCGATGGAGAAAGGCGGAGCGCACCACGGCATTTTGGGCGGCAACTATCTGGTCATCAATCCGAATGCCACGAAGGAAGAACAGGAAATGGCATTCCGCTATATCACGTTTGATTATTTTACGGATGATGCGCTGAAATCGGTGGAAGATACGATCAATGCCCGCAAAGCCGAGGGCAAATATTTTGTGCCGACGCCGCTGGAATATTTCAGCGACGATTCGGAGTATGCGGCGAAGGTGAAGGCGATCTACGATAAGTACGACAACGTCTATGAATACGATCCGCAGCTCTTCAGCCTGTTGGAAGGAAAGCCTGAAGCGCAATTCGGCACGCAGGATTATTATGCCGCGATGTCCAACGTGGTGCAGGAATCGTTCTCGAAGGAAGGCACGGATTCCAAGAAGCAGCTGGACGAAACGGCCAAGCTGGTTCAGGAGAATTTCTTCGATAAGATCGAACAGAAGTAGGAAAGAGGCCATTTGATGTCCCGTGAATCTAGTAAATAAACGTAATAGAACAACCCGCCCAAGGATTATCCTTGGGCGGGTTGTTTCTGTTTCATAGGGATGACCGTGGAATCGATTAGTAGATCTCGCTCGCATCCGCCGGCAGCTGCCGGACATGCTGCAGGAAGCCCGTTACGCGCTGATCCTGCCCCATATCGTATTCAAAGCCCAGCTGCTTGGCGACATCCAGCGCTGTTCTGCGGAACAGCGCTCCCATCGTAAACAGCGCCTCCCACACCTCTTCGTAGGTTCCGCGAGGGTAGGTGGACATCAGCTCGTTCCAGCTGTCCGCAGACATATAGTTTTTCAGGTACTTGCCGTTCTTGCCCACGCTGAGCGAGAAATCGGTCTGTGTGCCCACCTGCCACTCCAGCATTTTCATCAGCATCGGACGCATGATGTTGTGAAGATGGTCCTGGGCATACAGGATTTCTTCCCGCCACAAGCCTTTGGCGACATACGTGGATACCCACCAGAACTCGTTGCAGCAATCCTCGAAAAAGGCTGCTGACGGACGCTGTACCCAGAAATCCTCGTCGGACGGAGAAGGAACCTTGGGAAAGGTTTGATCTTTATCCATTAAGATCTGGATCAGTTTGTCTTCCTTGCAGTATTTCTCCTTCTCCTCGATGGGGATCAGGGTCATGTCAATCCGGTTCCCGTCGGTAAATAACATCAGGTATGAGAACCAGCCTCCAAGGTCGGGAGGGAACAGGTCCATATCTTCCGGCGTCTGCAGAATCAACCGTTCCCCGAAGACGTCAATCCAGTTTGGATCCTGGATAAAGCTCTCCATATCCGTAACATGAAAGCTGATGTCGTAATCCTGAAAAATATCCTTAGGCACGTTGGGATTCGTTCTGGAGCCTTCCAGGGTCACGGCCCGAACCCGCTCATCGCGGGCTGCATAGCCCAATACCAAATCCATCATTTCTTGCTCGCTTCTCATATGTTCGTAGCCTCCGTATTCGTATTTGGACTACCGACGATTCGAATCGAACAGGTAAGGAGGTCCACGGATCCGGATCGTAGAAGCATGGCATGGATGTGGAGCTGGTTATAACTTGTTCAACAGCTTTTTCATGAGGAAATCTCCTTTCGCGTTCTTTGAATTTATCTAGGTTAATTCTTCATGGCCTTAAAAGATTCCTCCGCGGCCTCAAGCGTTGCCTCGATGTCCGCATCCGTATGGGCCGTGGTCATGAACCAGGCTTCGTATTTGGAAGGGGCCAGGTTCACGCCGCGGTCCAGCATGTGGCGGAAGAAGGCCGCAAAGGCTTCGCCGTCGGTATCCTGCGCTTCGTCATAGTTCGTTACCGGATGATCGCAGAAGTGCGTGGAGAAGGAGCCCCGGATGCGGTTGATCGTGAGCGGAACGCCATGGCGGTCTGCTGACGCTTGCAGGCCTTCCGTCAATTTGATGGTCAAGCGCTCCATCTCCTCATACACGCCTTCGCCCTGCAATACCTCCAAGCAGGCGATTCCGGCCGCGATGGAGGCCGGATTGCCAGCCATGGTTCCCGCCTGATAAGCCGGGCCGAGCGGGGCAACCTGCTCCATCACGTGCTTCCGGCCGCCATAAGCGCCGATCGGCAGTCCGCCGCCGATGATTTTGCCAAGAGCCGTAAGATCCGGCTGAATCGCCTCGTGATTGGCCAGACCCGCATAGGTTTGGGTGGATCCGTAATGGAAGCGGAAGGCGCTGATAACCTCGTCATAGATGACCAGCGACCCGTTGTCGTGCGTCATCTGGCACAGTCCTTCGAGGAATCCCGGCTTCGGCATGACCATTCCGAAGTTGCCGACGATCGGCTCGACCATCACGGCGGCCACATCTTCGCCCCAAACGTCGAGGGCAGCGCGCAGGCCTTCCAGATCGTTGAAAGGAACGGTAATGACTTCCGTGGCAATGCTGGCCGGGATGCCGGCGCTGTCCGGAATGCCGAGCGTGGAAGGCCCGGAGCCTGCAGCCACGAGGACCAGATCGGAATGGCCATGGTAGCAGCCGGCGAACTTGATGATTTTGTTGCGCTTGGTGTACGCGCGGGCGACCCGAATCGTGGTCATGACGGCCTCGGTGCCGGAATTGACGAAACGTACCTTGTCCATGGACGGGATGGCTTCCTTCAGCATTTTGGCCAAGGTAATTTCAAGCTCCGTCGGCGTTCCGTATAGGGTGCCGTTTTGGGCAGCCGCCGTGATCGCCGCCGTAATATGCGGATGGGCGTGTCCGGTAATGATCGGGCCGTAAGCCGCCAAGTAATCGATATAACGGTTGCCGTCCTCGTCCCAGAAGTGGGCTCCGCTTGCGCGTTTCATGAAGACGGGGGCACCGCCGCCTACGGCTTTAAACGAACGGGAGGGGCTGTTTACGCCGCCTACGATATGCTGCAGCGCTTCTTGATACAGGGCTTCGGAACGGTTTCTTGAGGTTGACATGATAGTAAAACTTCCTTTCTTCATGAAGCAGGACAGGAAGCTAGATTGACGTAGCGCCCTGTCCTGATTGCTGTAAGTGTATTAGTTGCGATCCGTTGTCGCAGATGGTGTTGCGGAGCTTTCAGAGTCGCTGTTCTCGGAGTCGGTGTTCCCGGTATCGGTATTCCCGGAATCACCTTCCGTGCCTTCGCCGCCTTCGGTCTCAGGGTCTGGCGTCGGCGGGTTCATGATGTCCTGGATATACTGCTTCAGCGTATCCGGATTGCCGACCGTTAAGACGGCCGCGCCGCCGATATGTTCTTCTTTCAGGAGTTTCATCGGAGGCACCTGCTCGCTGCCGCTCATTTTGCTCTTGTAGGCGACGTTCGCAAGCTTCCACATATCCTCGACATCGAGATTCGTATCAATATAAGGGCTGACGGACTTCAGGATGTCCGGAAGCTTCATGATGGAAGTGGTGGTCTGCATTTTCTTGGCTACGGCCTTCAGGAGCTCGCGCTGCCGCTCGGTGCGGGTGAAGTCGCCCATCGCATCATAGCGGAACCGGACGTATTGCAGTGCCGCATTGCCGTCCAGATGCTGCATGCCTTGCTTCAAATCAATGTCGTACTCGTTCTTGTCGGCTTTACTTGAATAACTCATGTCCTTCTCCACGTAGAAGTCCACCCCGCCGACGGAATCAACCAGCTTCATGAAGCCCTGGAAGTCCGTATAGACGTAGTATTGAATCGGTATGCCCAGCAGATCGCCTACCGCCTTCATGGCCGTGTTCGGGCCGTGCGTGATGGCCGTATTGATACGGTTTCTGTCATACCCGGGTATTTCTACGTAAGTATCGCGCAGAATAGAGAATAAGTGCATTTTCTTTTTTACGGGATCAATCGAGGCAACAAGCATACTGTCGGAACGAGGAATTTCCCCTTCCTCGAAACCGCGCGCATCGACGCCCATCAGCAGAATGTTAACCGTCTCCTTGCCTTCCCACTCCGGCGGGGCAGGGACTTTGGCATCCACCTTCTCGATTTCCCGAAAAGGGGAGGCTTCGCCAGTTTTCTGAAGACTTTGCAAGCCGTCATAAAACGAGGCCGCATAATAGATGCCGTAACCGATGACGGCGGCCAGTATGATGCTGACACTCCATATAATCGTCTTCTTTGTTTTTTTGGTCATTGGGTTCTTCCTTTCGGATTACGCTGATGAATAAATTCGATAGAACATTTGAACATTCGACATTCATTCTATTATAATTTTTTTCGAAAAGACAATCAATTTTACGGGCCTAAAGTCCGTATAGCAGGAGTTGAGCCTTATCGCAGACCAAAAGCAGTTGAAGATTGGAAGCAAGGTGCCGGATTTTTCACTTCCGGCTTCGAACGGGGAGAAGGTAGCATTAAGCGATTTTCGTGGGCGCAAAGTCGTGCTGTTCTTCTATCCGAAAAATATGACCCCAACCTGCACCGAGGAGGCTTGCAGCTTCCGGGACAACTATGGTGCGTTGGAGCAAGCCGGCGCAGTCGTGATCGGGATCAGCCCCGATCCGCTGAAATCCCACGCCAAATTCATCGATAAGCATAGCCTGCCCTATTTGCTCTTGTCTGATGAGGAGCATAAGGTAAGCGAAATGTTCGGCGTATGGCAGATGAAGAAGATGTTCGGCCGTGAATATATGGGTATTGTACGCTCAACCTTCTTGATTGATGAGAAGGGGAAGCTGGCCGGCGAGTGGCGGAAGGTGAAAGTGAAAGGCCATGTCGAAGCGGTTCTCGCAGCCGTGCTGTCATAGCTATATATGAAGAACGGTCCCTCGGCATGCCTGAACAGGCATGGTAAGGGACCGTTTTTTTTGAATATATCTTGCAAGCAGGGAACCTCGAATGAGGGGCTTATCACCTAAATCAGAGGATTTGGCCAAGCTGAATGAATCAGAACTTCAAGAACGTACCCGTCCGATATTCGCGGAAGGCTTCGTTCACTTCTTCCTCCGTGTTCATGACAAAGGGACCGCGGGCCGCCACGGGCTCCCGCAACGGCTCGCCTGCGTACAGAACAAAGCGAAGAGGCTCCGCAGCCGCTGCCCGTATTTCGCTAGGTTTTCCGTCGATTCCAGCGCCCAGCCACAACACCTGGCTTTTAGCCGCGTTTACGCCATTGCCTCCGAAGGTTCCGCTGCCCTCAAGGATGTAGATGAAGCCGTTATAACTGCCGGGCAGGTCCTGCGCGATGGAGGCGCCGGGCTCCAGCAGCACCTCGACCATCGTGACCGGAACATGATTTTCGGTGGCGGATACGACATCGCCGGAAGAACCGGAGAAGACTCGCACAACCGCGCCATCCTCTTGTCGGATCGGCATATCCGCGCCTTTCAGGTTCTGGTAGCGGGGAGTCGTCATCTTCTGCTCGCGGGGCAGATTGATCCAGAGCTGCAGGACGTGGGCCGTTATGCCTTCTGACGGCACTTCGTTGTGGATGACGCCGCTTCCCGCCGTCATCCACTGCACGTCTCCAGGCCCTAGCACGCCGCCCTTGGAGAGGCTGTCATAGTGTTCAACGGTTCCATCGATGACAAAAGTAACGGTTTCGATTCCCCGATGGGGATGGTCGTCGAATGAACCGGCCTGGAACTTGTCCTCCATCATCCCGAGAAACGGATCGGCTTTGCTCCAGTTTCCAAATTCGATGACGGGTCCTGAGGCATGGATGGAGCTGTGCCGCCGAAGAACGACATCCCGGACTTCCGTAATATCACGCTGAATGACCGCTTGGTGATTCATATGTCTATCATCCCTTCCGAGTTCTGGATTTGAATTCAGTTTACTAGTAATGTGAATAGGAATCAAGGGACGTAAGAAAATATCAGATTCTAGTCTTTTTTTGATTCGCCCTCCATATAATCTATCAGGAAGCCGAACTCATAGAAACGATGGAGGTAGAATTGATAATGAAAAATATGGTGCGGGTTACATCGATAGCGGTATTCTTCGGCGTTGTGGCAGTGCTGATCATGATCGGCATGGGACTTGAGGTTCAGGCGCCGATGGCAGACTATGCGGAGCAGGCCCCTTTAGCAGCGGCACCCCTGACAGCAGTGCCAGAGCAGAATGTTCAAGCAAAGACCCGGGAGGCAAGCAAGCCGGTCGTCACCACTGCAATCAAGAAACCATCGGCTGTGAACGCCGCACCTGTTCAATATAAGAAGAAGCCTAGCGACAAAACGGTATACCTGACATTTGATGACGGACCATCGGATTTAACGCTCGACGTGCTGGATATTTTGAAGCGGGAAGGAATCAAAGGCACGTTTTTTGTACTGGGCAAGGAGGCGGAGACCCGTCCCGAAATTATCAACCGCATCTATGAGGAAGGCCATGTGATCGGGAATCATACATATGATCATCGTTATGACGAGCTCTACGGGCATTTTCAGGATTTCTGGGGACAGATTAAGAAAACCGAGGAAATCATCCGTTTGATTACAGGGGAACGGCCGCAGCTGGTCAGAGCTCCCGGGGGGACGGCCGGACATTTCGACGAAGCTTATTTTCAATACATGAAGCAGGGGGGATATCATGTATTCGATTGGAATGTCGACAGCGGCGATTCCAGGTATAGGGGCGTCCCGGCTAAAGACATCGTAAAGGGGGCGACCACGAAAGTGAACGGCAAGGAGGCGATCGTGCTTCTCCATGACGGTAAAGGCCATGCCGAAAGCGTCAAGGCTCTGCCTGACATTATTTCTTATTATAAAAAGCAGGGCTATGCCTTTGACGTGCTGTCTCCGGAAACCGAGCCCGTTCAATTTCGTGCTCAGCAGACCGCCCGCAAGGCTTCACAGCCTTCACAGCAGTGGGTTCGCGAGCACGTCGCCGTCAACGCCGCGTTATTCGGGACCGGGCGAACGCTGGCCGTGGAATTCGGAGGGCTTGAAACCGCGTTTGCGGCAGGCGAATACAAGCTGGTCGACGGCCGGCTGATGGTTCCGCTGCGCGCTTTGGTGGAGCGGCTTGGCGGAAGCGTATCCTGGAAGTCTCACAACAAGACCGTGCAGGTGACGCTGGCAGGGAATCGCTGGGAAGCCGATCCGGTGGGAGGCTTGCTGTTCCCCATGCAAACCGGCGGCAAACCGGTGTCCTCCGATGTTCATTTAATCGGCGGCACCGCTTGGATTCCGCTTCGGGAAGCGCTTGACTTTTCCGGCCGACCTGTTACAAGAGTGACATATGAAGAAGGCGAGTATCGCGTTCTAACTTTGTAGTCGAAAAATGTATTTTATGTTTGTAATTATGCTTCACAAGTTATAGACTAGTACTTAGAGATATTTATCACAATCCCTAAGATTGTTTCAGATAAAGGAGGGGGAAGTTTCCCCCTGCTTTATTTTTGGCGATAGTGAGTCACCCATAAGTTCGCACTTTTGTAAGTGATGCATAATAGATACCGGTTATCCCAAAATTAAAGCTAGCCGGTACGATCGTCGCCAAGTTCATCTTGGGAATTCACTTAAAGAAAAGGAGGCAATTCATTATGACAGAAACATCTTCTCCACAGCCGTCCGAAACTCCGGAAAATGTTGTAGGAAACCAAGAAGCTGCGGCGTCCAGCCGTCCTGATGTGCTGCTCGAACAACTGCTCAAGCCCGAGGTTCAAGAATCCCTAACAACTCTCGTGGACAATCTTCCAAAACTTACGGAAATGCTGACCGTCATGACTAAGGCGTATGACTTCGGTAAATCCGTAGCTACGGATCCCGTGCTAGCGGAAGACACCATGGCTTCCCTGAGCGGATTCGCGAAGCCGATCACGACAACAGCAAAAAGCGTTGCATCTGCAGCCATCGAAGCCGGAGACCGCGTACACGTTCAAGGCGACCAAGCTCAGATCGGCGTATTTGGTCTGATGAAAATGCTGAAAGATCCTCAGGTTCAAAAGGGTCTTCGCTATGCTCAGGCTTTTTTGGACGTTCTTAACGAGCGCGACCAACAAAACAAGCGTTAATCCATAAATCATACGAAGAACGGAGGATGGTCATGTCTAAACATATTTTAATTTTGGGCGGAGGCTATGGCGGCTTGCTTAGTGCGCTTTCTGCACGCGAGCATTTTGGTGCTGCCGCAAAAATCACGCTGATCAACCGTTTCCCAACCCATCAGATCATTACGGAATTGCACCGTCTGGCAGCAGGCAACATCGCAGAGAAGGCAGTAGCTTTGCCGCTCGACAAGCTTCTGCGCGGCGCGAACGTTGACCTGCGCATCGGCAACGTTAAGGAAATCAAGCCGGATGAGCGTTCGGTTTCCCTCGACGACGGCGGAAACTTTACCTATGATGCCCTGGTTATCGCACTGGGCAGCGAAACGGCATTCTTCGGCATTCCGGGACTGCAAGAGAACAGCTTTATTCTGAAGTCCGTGAACGATGCTAACCGTCTGCGTGCTCATGTGGAGTCCCGCATTGCGGAATACAGCAAAACCAAAAACAAAGCGGACGCTACCATCGTGGTTGGCGGCGGCGGCTTGACAGGCGTTGAGCTTGTTGGCGAATATGCCGATATGAGAAGCGAGCTGGCTCGCAAATACGGTATCGACCCACAAGAAATCACGCTTTATTGTGTTGAAGCAGCTCCTTCCATTCTGCCGGGCTTCCTGCAGAACTGGTTGACCGTGCGACAACAAGCCTGCAAAAACGCGGCGTGAACTTCCTGACCGGATTGCCGATTACCAAAATGGACGGCACGACCGTTGAACTGAAAGACGGCAGCACGATTGAAACCAGCACCTTGGTATGGACTGGCGGCGTACAGGGCAACTCCGTTGTGGCTAACTGCGGCATCGAAGTCAACCGCGGACGTGCGGTTGTCAACGAATTCCTGCAATCCGCTTCCCATCCTGACGTATACGTTGCCGGCGACAGCGCGGTTGTTATGGGACCGGAAGGCCGTCCATACCCGCCAACGGCACAGCTGGCATGGCAAATGGGCGAGCTGATCGGCTACAACATCTTCGCTCAATTGAACGGCGGCGCACCAGCTTCCTTCAACCCGGTATTCTCCGGTACGCTCGGCAGCTTGGGACGTAAAGACGCCATTGGCACCATCGGCGCCAACAAAACCCAATTGAAAGGTCTGCCTGCAACCTTGATGAAGGAAGCAAGTAACATGCGTTACCTGTCCCACATCAACGGTTTGTTCACGCTGGCTTACTAAGCCTGGAAGGCGACATTATATCCAAATACAAGAGATGGACCCGGAATGATTCGGGTCCATCTTTTTTTATTGCGCAGCCCAAACATAAGCGCATGGACTTAGGGACAACGTCAGGAAAACATAATACGATGGATACACCCGAAGCGAGGATGCAAGCAGGGAAGGGATTCCCGGGCGCCGCTCCCGACGGGATGTGGGAGAAGGAGGTAAGAAAGGGCAGAATGGATGAGCGTCCAGAGCGAAGAAGAAAGAAGGTCAGATAGTTATGTAAGCGCTATCTCAAATGTTCGCAATTTTCATTTCATGAAACAGGAGGGAGCATGTATGCGGGGATACCGTCGTCTTCATTCGATCGTGATTCAACTGTTTTTGTTTTTTTTCATCGGCACAACACTCCCGGTTCTCATCATGGGTTTCCTTTCGTATCACAAATCGGCCTCGATCGTGGAGGAGCAGGTCAGTAAAGTGGCTTCCCTCACGATCACCCAAGTCAGCGACAAGCTGAACATGTTCTTCAAGAAACTGGACGACTCCTCGATGATGGTGCTGAACAGTAAAGTGGTTCACGGCATACTGGAGGATCAGGATATCAGTAAATACGACCTGACGTTGAAGGTGAAGGAGGGGAAGGACCTGCTGACGTCCATCATGATTAATTCGCCGGAGATCTTGGATGTATACGTGTTTGACGTGCAGCGGAACAATTCGGTCCTGAGCGCGGATTCCTTGATGTCCATCCCGGACCAGTGGGATTCGCCTTGGTATCGGGCGATATTGGAGGCGAACGGGCAGGCGGTATGGTTCGGCTTGTCGGATACCTCCTACCTGAAGCAAACGGGAATGGGATTTCCCGTGTTCGGGCTGGGCCGGGCAATCCGGAGCTGGGATACGGGGGAGATCGTCGGGGTGATGTTCATCGAAATTATGGGGGATGTCCTGATCGATGAATTAAACCATGTCCAATTCGGCGACACGGGGTATATGTACGTGGCGAATGACGAGAATCGCTACTTTTACCATCCCGATCCATCGATGTACGGGAAGCAGTCCAGGATCAAGCTGCCCTCGGGTTTGACGGAATACAACCTGAATAACAACAAAACGCTGATGATCCCCTCGCGCCTGAACAACGGCTGGCATGTGGTCGGCATGGTGCCGCTTAAGGAACTGACGGCCGATTCCGCCAGCATCCGGAGTTTTACGGTCTGGATCGTATTCGGATCGATTCTGGCCGCGATCGGCATCGGATATTTCATGACGAGGAGAATCGGCAATCCGCTCGTTCAGCTGAGCCGCTTGATGCGCAGAAGCGAGGCGGGCGATTTATCGGTCCGCAGCAAGAACGTAGGTCCCAGCGAGATCGGTCAGCTGGGCCGAAGCTTCAACAAAATGATAGAGCAGATCGACCTGCTCATCAGGCGGATCGCCGCGGAGGAGTCCGAGAAGAAAAAAGCCGAAATCCGCGCGCTGCGGTATCAGATCAATCCCCATTTTCTCTACAATACGCTGAACTCGATCCGCTGGATGGCCAAGCTGAATCGAACGAATGACGTGGACCGATCGGTCACGGCCCTGGTTCATCTGCTGGAGGGGAGCCTGGAGCGCAACGGTGTGTTTATAAGGCTTGGAGATGAATTGGAGCTGCTTCGGAAATATATGATCATCCAGAATTACCGTTATGACCAACCAATCGAGCTGCGGATCGATTGCCCCGAGGAAATGGAGGACCTCCACGTTCCCCGGATGCTGCTGCAGCCGATCGTGGAGAATGCGATCTTTCACGGAATTGCCCCGCTTGATGAAGGGGGCGTCATTCAGATCCGGATAACATTGCAGCAGCAGGATGTCATGGTGCGGATCGAAGACAACGGAATCGGCATTAAGCCTGAACGGATCAAGGGACTGCTGTCGTATGAGCAGGATCATTCCAAGCATGGCATGACCCATATCGGCCTGCGTCATGTTCACCAAACGGTCCAGCTGTATTACGGCAGCAGGTACGGGGTATGGGTGGAAAGCACGGAAGGCGGAGGCACGAGGGTCACGGTCACGTTTGCGAAACAAAGGGGGGACGATTATGTACAGAGTGCTGCTCGTGGATGACGAAGCGATCGCGCGTACGGGACTGCGCTCGACCTTCGATTGGGAGAAATACGGTTACCGGCTTGTCGGGGAGGCCTCCAATGGACAACGGGCCATGAAATGGATCGTAAACGGGGATCTGGACATTCTGATCACGGATATCGCGATGCCGGTCATGGACGGCCTGGAATTGACCCGCCGGACAAGGGAGCTTTGTCCATGGGTGAAGGTACTGCTGCTCAGCTGTCACAGCGATTTCGAATTCGTGCGGGAAGGCATCAGGCTTGGCGCATCGGATTATATCCTTAAGCCGACGCTGGACGCGGACTCCCTGGTCGCCGTGCTTGATCACATGCGATTGAAGCTGGAGGAGGAGAAGCAGATGCAGCGGATTCTGACCGAGCATGAGCAGCAGCAGCGGCTGAATAAGAAGAAGGCTGCCGGAAAAATGCTCTTTCAGGCGCTGTCCGGTGAGCCGGACGCGCTCGCGAAGCTGGAAGCATGGAACCGTAACGGCCCGTATCTGCTGGCCGTGCTCCAGCTAGATTCGGACCTGGGCGGTGCCGCGGCCGGGGGACAGCCAAAGGATTGGCAGGAGGAGATCGAACGGTTCATGGGACAGTTATACGACCAGGCGCCGGAGGCGCTGGCAGCTCGGCTGGAAACGGACCGGATCGCAGTCTGCTTACCGTTAAGGGATGAAGCAAACGGGCAGGCTTCAGAGCACGAAGGAGCTATCCGCCTGCCGATCCGGAGCACGATGGGGCTCAGCAGGAGATATAACAGCATGGATAAGCTGCAAGAAGCGTTTAGAGAAGCCGTTGAAAGCCTGGAGGGCCTCTTCTTTCATCGAGATCAACAGATATTGCGGGCAGAGGAGCTTCCCCTGACCGATGCCGATTCGGCTCAGGAGAGACAAGCTGCCGAGCTGCATGCCTTAAGGGCCGCGCTGACCGTCGGGAACATGGACATAGGCGAGGAACGTCTGCAGTCCATTATGCAGCGCTGGCGTCCCGGACGGATGAAGAAGCCGGCGGTCCTCCGGGAAGCAGAGGAGCTTCTGAGCTTGCTTGCTATGTTTCATCTTCCCGGCGGCCCGCCGCTTCCGCAGATCGGGGAGGTGGGCAAGCTTCGCTCGGTGGAGGAAGTGAAGAAGCTGGTGCTCCAAGGCTTCCATGCGCTGCGGGAGGAAGCCATGCGCCACCCTGTACCGGAATCCACGCTGCATGAGCGGATCGTGCTGCAGGCCGTCCGATATATTAAGGCGCGCTTTACCGAGCCGATCTCCCTGCAGGAGGTGGCGGACGAAGTGGCCGTCAGCCGCAACTATTTTAGCGAGTTGTTTAAGCGCGTCACGGGACACAACTTCATTGACTATGTCATTGATCTCCGCTTGAAACGGGCCAAGGAGCTGCTTTCCACAACATCGCTGCGTGTGTATGAAGTGGCGGATCGTTCCGGATTCAATGACGTCAAATACTTCAGCAAGCTGTTCAAGAAAATGGTAGGCATGACGCCAGCTGAGTACCAGGGACAGCATCGAAAATAAGCGGGATTTCATAGGATCGGAAAAGAAACCACTTTTTCGGAACATAATCCGTTCAAAAGCTTTTTGCCAAAATTTTATAATTAAAGCGTTTACAAAAGCTATGCCAGCGAGTCCAAATCTGGTTTGAATGGAGGAAATGAAATGACAAGGAAACAGGTGAGAGGGTCATTGCTTGCAATCATTCTTCTACTATCATCCATACTCCAAGCGTGTGGAGGCGGCGGAACATCAGAAGGCGGGGAGTCCGGAAGCGGGGAGAAGGTCAAGATCAAATGGGCGACCTGGGGAAATCCCGGCGAGCTTAGCCGCTTTCAGGAGCTGACGAAGGAATTTAATAAGAATCACTCGGACATTGAGGTCGAATTTATTCCGATTCCGGGCGAGTATGATCAGAAAATATTAACCCAATTAACAGGCGGGACGGCTCCGGATATCTTCTATGCAGGCGACGCCCTGGTCGTGAAACTGATCGAGAATCAGAGCATTGAGAATTTGACGACGTATATGGAAGCTCCGGAAAGCGTGATCAAGAAAGAGGATTATTTCGAAGGCTTGTGGGGCGCAGCCGTGCGGGATGACCAGATCTTCGGGGTACCGGTGGATTGTAACCCGATGGTGCTGTGGTACAACAAGAAGGTGCTGAAGGAAGCAGGAATAACCGAGATGCCGGCCGATCTTCAGGCGAACGGACAGTGGACCTGGGACAAATTCAAGGAGATGGCGGACAAGATCAGGGACAGCAAAAAGTACGGCTACGTGCTGGATAACTCCTGGAACAGCTACCACAGCTGGGTTACTTCCAACGGCGGCCGGGTGTACGACGACGAAGGGAATTTCGTAGCGGCTTCGGATCCGAAGGCGATGGAGGCTTTCCGCTTCCTGTACGACAACGTGAAATCCAAAAACATCACCTTCTCCGGCACGCTTCCGAAAGGGCAAGGCGGGGACGCCATGTTCATGTCCAACCAGGTCGGATTCGTTGCTGCAGGCCGCTGGTACCTGCCGCTGTTCAAGAAGAATCAAGGACTTGAATATGACGTAGTCACATGGCCAACCAATACCGGCAATAAGATCGAGCCGGCCGGTATTCCGACCGCCTACATGGTGATGAACAAGGCATCGAAGAATAAGGAAGCGGCATACACCTTCTTCTCAGAGTACGTAAGCAAAGAGGGCCAACGCTTCCGCCTGCAGGGCGGCGGCAATGCCGTCCCGTCGGTACAGGGAACGGATGAGGTGGTGCTGGAAGGGAATCTGCCGGAGCACGCCCAGTTATTCCTGGACGCGCGCGAGATCGGGTATTCCCTGACTCCGTTCGAGGCGGGCATTCCCGGGCTAAGCCAGGATATAACGTCCAAGTTCGAGGCGCTGTGGCTGAAAGATCAGGAGCTTGAAAGCTCCTTGAAGGATATACAGGATATGGCCAACAAGAAAATTCAGGATTACAAGAGCGGCAATAATTGATCCAGCTCTGGGGAGGAACGGTGAGATGAAATGAACACGCAGCCTGCAAGGAAGCTCCGGAGCCGCTCCTTCTCCGGAGCGGTTTCCGGAGAGGAGAACAACCTTAAAGAGCAAGACGTCCGACGGTTTGTGGGGGTACTTTTTTATCTTTCCCCAGATGATCGGTTTGATCGCTTTTTCATTGGTTCCGCTCATCTCGGCTTTTGTCATCAGCATGATGAACTGGGACGGCATGGGGGCGAAGAAGTTTATCGGACTCCAAAATTTCGTGTCCCAGCTTCAGGATGAGGAGTTCCACATCGCTTTGGTGAACACGGTGTATTACACGATTCTGTCGGTACCGACCGGCATCGTTCTCGCCATGCTGGTGGCGGTGGGCTTAAACCGGGTTCGCGGAAAGATTCTGTACCGGCTGATCTACTTCATGCCGAACATTACGATGTCCGTCGCCGTGGCCGTCGTGTTTATGTGGCTGTTCAACGCCGACTTCGGCCTCATTAACATGTACCTGCAGCAGTGGTTCGGGATAACGGGCCCCTCCTGGCTGACGGATTCCAGGTACGTGATGCCTTCGATTGCCCTGCTGAGCGTCTGGATGGGGCTGGGAGGCAACATGGTGCTGTTCCTGGCCGGACTTCAGGGCATATCGAGAAGCTATTACGAGGCGGCCGAGATTGACGGCGCCGGCAAATGGCAGCAGTTGATCCATATTACGATTCCGCTGCTGTCCCCGACGACCTTTTTCGTGACGATCATGTCCATCATCGGTTCCTTTCAGGTGTTCGACCAGTCGTTTGTCATGACCTCCGGCGGACCGGCGAAGGCCAGTTATACGCTTGTCTATCACATCTACGAGACGGCCTTTGCGGACTTTACCTTTGGCAAGAGCACGGCGTCGGCGGTCATCCTGTTCGTGATGATCCTGTCGCTCACCTTGTTCCAGATGAAGATGTCCAAGCGGTGGGTGCATTACGAAGACTGACGATTCGAACCTAGGAAGGAGGAAAACGAATGATACATCGGGGATTGAGGATGTCCACCGTGGTGCTGCATATCGTGCTGATTTTAGGCGCCTGCCTGATGGCCCTGCCGTTTGTGTGGATGGTGCTCAGCTCGCTCAAGGATTTGTCGCAAGTATTCGTCGTGCCGCCCAAATGGATTCCGGATCCGTTCATCTGGTCCAATTATAAGGATTCGCTGACGGCCCTGCCGTTCGGGCGCGCGTATTTCAACAGCTTCTACATCAATATCATCGTGGTGGTTTCACAGCTGGTTACCTGTTCCATGGCGGCTTATGCTTTTGCCAAAATCACGTTCCCGTTCCGGGAGCCGCTGTTCGTCTTGTTTCTGGCAACGATGATGGTTCCGGGACAAGTGACCATTATTCCGCTCTATCTGATCATGAAAAATATCGGATGGCTGGATACGCATCTGGCGATTATCGTCCCTTCTGCGCTGCTGAACGCCTTCGGGGTATTTTTGCTCCGGCAATTCTTCAGGGGCATTCCGAAGGAAATGGAAGAGGCGGCCATCGTGGACGGCGCGAATCGCTGGACGATCTACGCCCGGATCATGATTCCTCTAATCAAGCCGGCTTTATCGGCACTTGGGATATTTACCTTCCTCGGGATGTGGAACAACTTCTTTAACCCGCTGATTTTTCTCAGCAGCACGGATAAGTTTACCGTGCCGATGATGCTGAATTTGTACCGGGGCATGTATGCAACGGATTGGACGCTGATGATGGCGGGGGCTTCCATTGCGCTCGTCCCGGTGCTCATCGTGTATATCATCGGGCAGAAATATATTATTGAAGGCGTTACGTTATCCGGGATTAAGGGATAGGCCAGCTTGAGCAGACCGTAAGCGGGGTTCCTTTGTACAAAGGAACCCCGCTTACGGTTATTTGTGTTTGTGTTCCTGTAGTATATTCTCATAGATATACTAGTATGGTAGTATAAGTAAAAATGAGTACGCTTACATTATTCGCTTGGTAAAGGAGGACGAGGGCGATGTTCAATGTGCTTCTGGTGGACGACGAACCATGGGTCTTGGAGGGATTGAGAACGATGATCGACTGGGAACGGTTCGGATTCCAAATATGTGGGGAAGCCCTGAGCGCTCCCGAAGCGCTAAAGCTAATGGAACAATGGAAGCCTGAACTGGTGATGACGGATATCCATATGCCTGTCCTGAACGGCCTGGAATTGATTGAGCACAGCAATCGGACAATGCCTCTTCCTCCGAAATTCGTTATTTTGAGCGGATATGATGATTTTGGATACGCGCATCAAGCCATGCGCCAACGGGTTGCCGAGTATTTGCTGAAACCGATTGATGACGAGGAGATCGAGGCAGTGCTTGCCAAGCTCAGCCATGAGATCCAGGACGAACGAGACGCTGAACGCAGCAACCGGAAGAAAGCCGGCCTTGCCGTCCATTATTTGTTGAACCGGCTCATTCGGGAAGAGTTGAGTCCTGATTTGGCCGAGCAAGCCAGCAATGCGATGCAAATCCAGGGCGAGCCGCTGCTGCAGTGCCTATTGATTGAAACAGGGATTACTGAAACGGGAGTGGATTGGATCGAATGGATGACCGATTACGGGCCCCCGAGCTTACTGGGATGCTTCCAGGACAATAGCGGGAGCATAGGAGTGGTGCTGCATGTCGAGCATTCGACTCCGGATGAGGTCATGGAGACTGCGCTGCTGTTGCAGTCTGCTCTGGCCCGGGAGCTTGAAGGGCCGGTTATCGTGGCGTTAAGCGGCACAGGGGAGGGAATCCAGGCGATCGGAAAGCTTTACAGGCAAAGCGCGGAGGTGCGCGACGATAAGCGAAGCCAAGGCCGAAGCGGCGTGTTTTGTTGCCAAGAACCGAGAGGAGCGGAGCGGCTCCGGGGACTTCCCTGCGGATGGATGGACGAATTGCTTTCCATGATTATGGCGGGGGAGCATGCGTCCATCGAGTCATGCTTGGCGCGGATTTTTACGGCCATGCCCGATCATCTCCTCCACCTGAGGGCTTTTCAAGCCGATGTGGCCGATCTGGAATTGAAGCTGTGTCGAAGAATCGCGGAAATGAATGGGGATCCACATCTATTCATGAACCGGCTGCAAAGGAAGCTTGGTCATCTGAGTGATGCTTGCCATAAAGCGCCGTTGAAGAATTATATGCGGTTGCTCGCGTTTGAGGCCGCTTCGCAGCTGGAAGAGTTAAGCAAGCTTAACGAGCACAACACCATTTATCAAGTGATTCAGTATGTCGACCGGGAGTACCGGAGCAGGCTTCAGCTTCAGGATTTGGCACGACATTTCCATATGAACGCCACCTATTTGGGGCAGCTGTTCAAGAAGCATGCTGGCAAGCCGTTCAAGGAATACCTGAATGACAAGCGGATCGAGGAGGCCAAGCTGCTGCTGAAACGGAGCGGAATGAAGGTTTCCGAGATTGCGCTCCATGTCGGGTTCCCGAACGCGGACTATTTTATCCATAAGTTTAAGTTGACAACCGGGATTCTGCCCTCGAATTACAAGAATCATGTTGAAAGCAAGCAGCGCTAAACCGGGAGGGTGCCTTCATGAAGAGAATGTTCAGGCTGGGGAATTTCGTGAACGATATTCCGTTGAAAACTAAATTTTTTCTTATTTTTGTCATTGGTGTACTGCTGCCTATTCTGGTGGTCAACCTCATCTTTATGGATCGGATGTCGGAGCTGATCCGGGAGAGAGAGGAGCAGAACCTCGATATCTCGATGGAGCGGGCTAGGAAGGATATTCATAATTTCATCGACGGCGGGGTGGCTGTAAGTCATGCGCTGAGTACGGATAAGACCCTTTACGAAATGCTTGATCGCGAGTATGAGTCCCAGCTGGACTTCTACGAAACCTTTGATGAGCAGCTCCGGAATCGGGTAACGAGCTACATACCGGTTAACAACCAGATTCAGCGGATTAGCATCTTCACCGAAAATTCCACCATTGTGTCCGGCGGCAATTATCATGTGATCAACGATAATGTGCTCGAGAGCGACTGGTATGCATTATGGAGCAGCTCGGCCCATCCGGTGCTGGTGGCGGCGTACAGGGCGGCAGAAGCGAACAACTCGGCATCGACGGTTCCGTACTTAAGCGTGATTGAGAAGATGGATTACTACGATACCTATGACACCTATGAGAAGCTGCTTCGAATCGATATCGATTTAAGCAAGATTTATGACGTCATTGTACGGGAACGCGATTATCTGGATATGTATTTGGTGAACGAGAACAATGAGATTATTATGTCGGCCAGCAGCGGTTATGAAAGAGGGAAGTACAGCGCATATTCGAAGCTTGACCTGGAGCAATACGACGAAGAGGATCGGCATGTGTTCTCGATCGGAACGGCCAGGTACGTGAAGGGGTGGAAGCTGATCGGCATCAACCGGGGGAGCCGGATTACGAGCGCCATGCTGGATATGCAGCTGTTTACCGTTGTATTGGCAGCGGTTGTTACGCTGGTTGCGGCGGTCTTTATTACGGTCATGCTGAGATCCTACAATTACCGGGTGAAGCGTTTGGCGCGTCATATGCAGAAGGTGAGCAACGAGAAATTCGACTTGATTGAACTGGACGAAGGCCGGGACGAAATCGGCGGACTCATCCGGAATTTCAATCAGATGACAGCGAAGATGAACTCCCTGATCAACAATGTGTACAAGCTGGAGATTCAGAAGAAAAGCCTGGAGATGGAGCGGGTTCGGGCTGAATTGAACTTTTTGCAGAGCCAGATGAATCCCCATTTTCTGTTCAATACCCTGAATGCGATATTGGTGGTCTGCACGAAGAATCGATACACGGATGTGACGGATATTATCAAAAGCTTGTCCAAGCTGCTTCGCAGACTCCTGAGCTGGAGAGAGGATTTGGTCTCCGTGGAGGAGGAAATCAGATTTATCGAAATGTATCTCAAAATCGAAAAATTCCGCTTTCGGGATAAATTCGAATATCAATTCAACATCGATATGGAAGCGCTTCATTATAAAATTCCGAAAATGAGCATTCAGCCGCTCGTTGAGAATGCATGCAAATATGGCTTGCAGGCGATGGATGGAGCGGGTCTGGTGACCATAAGCGCTTCGGTTGCCCGTGATTATCTTCGCATCGTCATTACGGATAGCGGTAAGGGCATTGAGCAAAGCAAGCTACGGGACATTATTCTCTCGGTTCGCAACGAGCAGTTCTCGGGCAACAGCTTCGGCATTCGAAACGTATATCGGCGGCTGGAGCTGTACTACGACGATCATGTCATTTTCAACATTGCCAGCACCCCGAATCAAGGGACAACCGTTTCATTCGAGATTCCGATCCGGCTGTTGGAGTCTCGAGAGCATGAAGGCGGAGAGGGGGAGAACCATGCCTTTCAAAGTGCTGTTGATCGATGACGAACCGGGTGCGCTGGAAGGGCTGGCGCTGTGGATCGATTGGGAACGCTTGGGGTTTAGCGTCTGCGGAACCGCGGGCAACGGAGTGGAAGGCTTGAAGATGATTCATGGGCTTGCGCCGGATTTGGTCATTACCGATGTAAACATGCCGCTAATGGACGGGCTTCATATGATTGAAACCTGGCAGCAGCATCACCGGGATAGCAGTGTGAAATTTGCCATCATGAGCGGCTACAGTGAATTTGAATATGCAAGGAAGGCATTGCGGCACGGCATCCATCACTACATGCTGAAGCCTATTATTGCAGAGGAAGCCGAGGAGGAGCTCGGCAAGATTCATGCTGAGCTGATGCAGGAGCATCGCAGATTAAGCCTGAGTGCGATTGCTAAGAGGGAAGAGGATGTTTCGCTGATCATGCAAACGCTCTTGGAGATGCCGCTTAGGGCTAGCGGCCTGTCGAGGCTTCAGGTTTTATCCTCCGCCCATCAAGAGTGGAACGTATGTCTGATCCAAGCAGAGTCTGCCTTGTTTCCTGACGTCAAGGAAACCGTCGCCCGCTTGTCAGCCCACGCGAATTCGGAGTATGTCATCGATCTGGAATCGAACCGGCTTGGTTTGGTGAACGGTTATTCCCCTGACAACGGGAGCGTACCCTCAGGCACGATCCGCGAGCTGGTCCGCCATTATGCAGGACAGCGGCTGTTTATGGCTGTAGGAGAAGGCCAGCAGTCTCTGGTGCATATCCGTCGCTGCTACGAAACCGCCAAGGAAGCCATCGAGCATCAATTTTACGATCCGGCGTACGGCGGGATGATTTCATATGAAGAGGTACGGGATCGGCCGTTTCATTATCGTTACCCCACGAACCTGATGGATGATGTCATCAGGTCCGTGGAACTCCTCGACAAGAAGGGATACCGCGAGGCTGCCGGATTGGCTGCGTCCAGGTTTGCGGAGCAGCGTATCGCGCCGGGGATCGTGAAGAAAATGGTGATCCATGTTTTGTATAAAATCATGGATTTGGTGAGGGAGGCGGAAGGTGCGGAAGCTCGAATCCTTGCAGCCAAATCCAATGCAGCTGGATTAACGGACGGAACCTTCCATTTGAACGACTTGATGGGAGAGCTGCTGCGCTTCGGGGAAGAGTGCATCGAGCTTCTTCTCAAGGAGCAGGCCCGGCATTCGCAAGGCATAATCCAGGAGATTAACGATTATATTCGGCAGCACTACCGGGAGAATCTGACCATTAAGCGATTGGCGGAGCTTTTTTATCTGCATCCCGTCTATCTCGGCCAGCTGCTGATGCGTAAGAATGGGATTGGCTTCAACGAACTCATACATAATTTGCGGATTGAGGAAGCGGCCGCGCTGTTGAAGCATAACAAGCTGAAGAACAGCGAAATCGCCGAAAGGGTCGGCTACACCCACTACAACCAATTCCTTAAGCATTTCGAAAAAAGATGGGGCATGGCACCGAATGAGTTCAAGAAGAGGATGTTCTAAAGTTTTTAAGGTTAATGCTTTAATTATAGTATAGTCCGCCTTTGAAAGCGCTTTTAAAATAAAGGAAGGTTACATGAAGAGGCGTATCGACCAACGATGTAACCACATTATGACGGAGGTGCTTTTATGGGGGGTAAGACAAAATCATGGCTTCGGCTCAGCACGGTGTTGCTGTTGTCGCTTTGCATCGGCCTTACGGGCTGCGGGGGCGGAAACGGGAATAGCGGGGCCCAGCCGGAAGCAAAGGACTCCGCAGAACAAACAACACCCGGGACGGACGGGGATAAGATCGAACCATTTGAGGTGAGTGTTTTTATCGGTCAGCCCGACCAGCAACCAACACCTGACAACAAGATTTATAAATTAATCAGGGAAAAGACAGGAGCATCCTTCAAATTCGAGTTCCTGGCAGGCGATATTGACCAGAAGCTCGGCGTTATGATTGCAGGCGGCGATTATCCGGACATGATGACAGCGAATCAAAAGCTGACAGCTGCCGGTGCCTTTATCCCGCTCGAGGATTTGATTGAAGAACATGCGCCAAACTTGAAGAAGCATTATGAGAAGTACTGGAACATGATGAAAGACCCGAATGACGGTCATATTTACAATCTTCCAAACTACGGTGTAACGAATGCTGATGTTACCTCGTCTTATTATTCGGGCCCAGCCTTCTGGATTCAGAAGGACGTATTGGCAGAGGCAGGATATCCAGAGGTTAAAACCTTGGATCAATATTTTGACATCATTAAACAATACAAGGAAAAGCATCCGACCATCGACGGTACCCCGACGATCGGCTTTGAAATTCTGAACTATGACTGGAAAAACTGGGGCCTGTTCAATGCTCCTCAGCATTTGATCGGTCATCCGAATGACGGCGGTGTAGTTGTTAAAGACGGCAAGGCGGAAATTTTTGCAGATAAGGACTATGCCAAACGTTATTATAAAAAGCTGAACGAAATGAATGCCCTGGGTATCATCGATAAGGAAACGTTCACCCAGAACTTTGACCAGTATATGGCGAAAATCTCCAGCGGTGCAGTTCTTGGCATGTTTGACCAGCACTGGAACTTCCAAAGCGCAGAGGACGCGCTGATTACTCAGAAGAAAGATGAAAGAACGTATGTCGGTCTTCCGCTTGTATTTGATGAAAGTATCAAGGATCATTACAAAGATCGTCCGGCTCTGAACCTCAACAACGGTTTCGGGATCACGGTCAACGCATCCGAAGAGCAGGCAATCAGAATTATCAAATTGTTGGATACGCTGATTCAAGAAGATTGGCAAAAAATCTTGTCCTGGGGGATCGAAGGGGAAGATTACATTGTCAAGGACGGCCGCTTCATGAAAACGCAAGAGCAGCGCGATCTGTTTACCGATGCAACCTGGAAGCTCGCGAATAAAGCCGATTCTTTCCACGGTCAAGCACCAAAAATGGAAGGTTTATTCTCGGACGGCAACGCTACGGACGGCGCTGCACAGCCTGAAGAAATGGTAGCCGCTTTGAGAGAGTATGACAAGAACTTCCTTGCCCAATACGGTTTCAACAGCTATGTTGACTTCTTCAGTCCAGCTCCTGAGAACGAGATTGCTTACCCGGCATGGTCGGTCGACCTGGTAGACGGATCTGAGGCGAAAATCGTGAATACGAAGCAAAATGAGTTGTCCACGAAGTACTTGCCAAAAGCCATTCTTGCTAAACCGGAAGAATTCGACAGCGTCTGGGATGAGTACGTCACTGATATCCGCAAGCTCAACATCAAGGCTTATGAGGATCGGATTAATGAAGTGCTGCAATGGAGAAGAGACACTTGGTCTGTTAAGTAAAGCAGCGGAAGGTACATGAATCGGAAACGGGAAGGCTTCTTGCCTTCCTTGTTTACGAAATATGGGGTTTTGGGGAGAACAAACTTATGGAAGAGACCGTAGTCAAAGACTCTGCCGTCCGCAAGCCTAAGACAAACAAGAAAATCACCTGGGCCGTACTCAAAGAACAGAGACAGTTGATCTATATGTCGGTGCCTCTAATGGCTTACATCATCTTGTTTGCCTACGTTCCTATTTGGGGATGGACCATGGCTTTCCAGGACTACAAGCCGGCTAGAGACTTTAGTGAACAGAAGTGGGTAGGCTTTAAACATTTTGAATTTCTTTTTAAGGACGATAGTTTCCTGCAAGTGCTTCGCAATACGCTCGCAATGAGTGTTATCAATATGATTCTCGGCTTTACGACTGCAATTATCCTTGCATTGTTACTGAATGAAATCCGGAAAGTATTTTGGAAAAGAACCGTACAGACGATCTCCTATCTTCCGCACTTTCTATCCTGGATCATCGTAACCGGGATTGTGGCGACGAGCTTGGCTTCGGACGGAATCATCAATGATGTCCTTATGAAGCTGCATCTCATCAAGGAGCCGATCCAATGGCTCAGTGAAGGCAAATACTTCTGGGGAATCGTCGGAGCGTCGCATGTTTGGAAAGAAGTTGGCTGGAATACGATTATATATTTGGCTGCGATGGCATCCATCGACCCGGCGCTTTATGAGGCTGCCGATATGGACGGGGCAAGCCGCTATCGGAAAATGTTCCATGTTACTTTGCCGGGCATTAAGCCAACGATCATTATTCTGTTGATCATGCAGGTCGGTCACATTCTGGAAGCAGGCTTCGAGGTTCAATACTTGCTGGGCAACGGTCTTGTTGTCGACTGGTCGCAAACGATTGACATTTTCGTGCTGAAGTACGGGCTTGCCCAAGGCAATTACTCATTAGCAACGGCTGCCGGTATATTTAAAACGGTCGTTAGTGTGACGCTGTTATTGATTGCAAACGGAGTCGCGAAACGGCTAGGGGAAGAGAGGCTGCTATAATGGCAAATCAAACAATCAGCCCTGGGCCAGCAACTGCTGCCGCAGCGACTAAACCTGTCAGAAAAAAAGCGTAGAGCCGATCCTTTTTAATACGTTCAATACCTTGTTTATGATTGGTCTTGTCGTTGTCACATTATATCCGTTTCTGAACACGATCGTCGTTTCCCTGAATGCGGGGAATGATACGATCCGGGGCGGAATCTATCTCTGGCCGAGGGAATTTACCTGGCAGAACTACAAGGCGGTATTCGCTTCGGGAACGATATATGACGCGTTCTGGATTTCCGTGGCAAGAACAGTGCTTTCAACGCTGCTGAATCTGGTCTTGACCACGATGCTGGCGTATACGCTGAGCCGTCGGGAATATGTATTCCGCAAGCCGATTACATTGATCTTTATTCTGACGATGTACTTTAACGCAGGCTTGATTCCTGGATATTTCTTGATGAAGGACTTGCACCTGCTGAATTCGTTCTGGGTATATGTGATCCCGTCGATGATCAGCGCATTCAATATGATCGTTATCCGGACGTATATCGGAACGATTCCGGAAAGCTTGGTCGAATCGGCAAGAATTGACGGAGCCGGAGATTTTAAAATCTTCATCCGGATCATCTTCCCGCTGTGTAAGCCGGTGCTGGCAACCATTGCGCTGTTCGTGGCCGTGGGGGCTTGGAACTCCTGGTTCGATGCATTCATCTATACCTCCTCCCGCCAAGAGCTGAGCACTTTGCAGTATGAGCTGATGAAGCTGCTGTCATCCAGTATGAACGCGAACAGCAACCCGGCAGTAGCTGCCGGCGCAGGGATGACGAAGGACTCTGCGGTGAACATGGTAACGCCGATTTCGATTCGCGCTGCCGTAACTGTCGTGGCATCGGTTCCGATTCTGCTGGTTTATCCGTTCATGCAGAAATATTTTGTCGTTGGGTTGAACGTAGGCAGCGTCAAAGAATGACCAGGATTTTGCTAGTGGACAGATCATACATGCAACCGATGAGGAGGCAAGCATTCCGTGTCTAAGAGAACGATCTTTAGAAAGATCAGCCTGATGCTGATCGGGTTCATGCTGCTCATTCCGCCCAGCTGGAGTTCGGCGGCACATACGCCCGCCGATCAGGATCTTGTGATACACCATCATTTCGATGGCGGGACGGAGGGGTGGTTTAAGCGGGGGACGGAGACGGTGACTTCCGCGACCTATGCCTATGAAGGGACAGGGAGTTTATTGACGGAGGGAAGGACGGCGACATGGAACGGACCGGGGTTTAATCTGGCCGCCACGAATCGGCTGGACAAGGGAGCGACATATGAAATTTCCGCTTATGTCCATCTGAAGGAGGGCACCCAAGGGTCTCAGAAGCTTCAGCTTGCCATGCAGCAAACTGGAGCCGAGCCGGAATACGTGAACTTCAGCAGCCCGGTCGATGTAACCGCCGACGGGTGGGTGGAGGTAAAAGGCCGTTATAAATACGATGCCAATGCATCAGCCCTGCAGGTGTATCTGCAGAGTCCGAGCAGTCCGGACGTCGCTTATTATATGGACGAATTCAAAGTCCGGCTGATTGAGCCGGCACCGGACCCGGGCAATGGGGTGCCGGGAGGAGAGAATACGGTCGTATGGGATTTTGAAGACGGAACGACGATGGATTGGGGACCTCGCGATTCGGAGACCGTAGAAGCTGTGCCAGAAGCAGCCCGTAGCGGCGGCTACGGCTTAAAGGTCCATGATCGGACGAACAGCTGGAACGGGCCCAGCCAGGATGTCAAGGACATCATGGTGAGCCAAAAAACGTATACGATCTCAGCCTATGCCAGGCTTGAGCAGGCTCCTGCCGCTGCGGTCAAACTATCGCTTTCGATGGAGAATAAAGCGGCGGGCGCAGCAGAGACGTCCTATACGACCCTCGCCTCAGCCTCCGCGAGCGGCACGGAGTGGGTGGAATTGAAAGGAACCTTCGGCTTCAGCTCGGATATGGAAACATTGAAGCTGTACGTGGAAACCTCGGATCTTTCCAATTTCTATGTCGATGACATTAAGCTCGCTCTGCCGGGCTCCATTCAGACGGATATACCCGCCCTGAAGGATGTGTATCGAGAGTATTTCGAGATCGGGGCAGCCGTGGAGCCCAAGCATCTGTCCGGCGTGCACAAGGAGCTTTTGGATTACCATTACAACTCGCTTGTTGCCGAGAACGTGATGAAACCGGAATCTCTCAATCCGAGAGAGGGAACCTATAACTTTACCAACGCGGATCTGATCAGGGATTATGCCAGGGATCATGATATGAACCTCCGGTTCCATACGCTGCTGTGGCATCAGCAGGGCGCCGAATGGATGCTGAAGGATGATCAGGGCCAATATCTCGAAGCCACGCCGGAGAATAAAGCGCTTGTCCTTCAGAGGCTGGAAGCTTATATCCATGAGGTAGCCGGCCGCTACAAGGGAGATGCCCGCGATTGGGACGTCGTGAATGAGGTCATTGACGAAGGGCGTCCGGACGGCATGCGGGACAGCCAGTGGTACCGGATAACGGGACTCGACTATATCCGGACCGCATTTCATGCGGCGCGAGATGCAGCCGGCCCCGAGGCCAAGCTGTACATCAACGATTACAGCACGTACAACCCGAAGAAACGCGATTATTTGCTGAATCTCGTAAAACAGCTGAAGGCGGAAGGCGTTCCGATCGATGGCGTGGGCCATCAAACGCATATCAATATCAGCGGGCCCTCCATCCAGCAAATCTCGGATTCCATCCGAATGTTCGGCGAGGCGGGCTTTGATAATCAGCTTACCGAGCTGGACGTCTCGGTGTACACGAACAATACCGACGCCTTCCAGACCGTTCCTCAGGAATTGCTCGACAAGCAAGGCTATCGGTACAAAGAGCTGTTCGAAGAATTGAAGCGGCTGGACCAAATGGGCATTGATGCAGGCGTGGAGGACGGCTGGATCAGCAATGTCACCCTTTGGGGGATTGCAGACGACCATACCTGGCTGCATGACCGCCCCGCCGGGACGGGCCGCCAGGATGCCCCGTTTCCTTTTGACAAGCAATATCAGGCCAAGCCGGCTTATTGGGGAATGGTCGATCCCTCCAGGCTAACGATTGTGAGAAAAACCGGAACGGCTGTGGAGGGTAAGGCGGTCATCGACGGACAGCCGGATGCAACCTGGAATCTGGTTCCTGCACTTAAGACGGACCAATTAGGAGCGTTGTCTGCCGAATTTAAGACGCTATGGGACAAGGACCATATCTATGTCAGGGTTGACGTGAAGGACGGATCGATAGCCCCGGGGGATCAGGTTGATATCTTCGCGGTGGTGAACGGTACCCTGCAAGAGGCCCGGATTCAGCGTGGAGCCGCCAACACGGCAGAGACCGTAGGAGGTTACGCAGGGGAGGCCCTTCTTCAGCTAAACGGAGCAGGGGCATTGGGCGGTGACATTTATTTCGATGTCAGGGTAACGGATTCCGGTTCGGATGACGGTTCCGAGCATGGCAAGAACGGAGCGGTGGTGTCCTGGAGCGATCCAAGGCATGCCCAGGAGAGCGATCAAGACGGACTCGGCATTCTTACGCTCGTTGCTGCGCCGAAATCGGCCCAAGCCGGCTACGGGACCCCGAAGGTGGACGGCGAGCTGGACCGTGTCTGGAAGGACGCCGCGGAACTGGCAACCGACGTGTGGGTCGAGGGTAACAGCGGCGCAACCGCAACATTCCGGACGCTATGGGATGAGAATTACCTGTATGTTTACGCTATGGTTAGCGACAGCTTGTTGTCGGATGCGAGTCCCAACGTATGGGAGCAGGATTCGGTAGAGATTTTTGTGGACCAGAATAATGGAAAGACGGATGCTTACCAAGAAGATGATGGACAGTACCGGATGAACTTCAACAATCTGCGTTCCTTTGGCGGTTATGCGGGCGAGGATAACTTCACTTCGGCAGCGAAGGTGACCGACGGGGGATATGTCGTTGAAGCCGCGATCCGCCTGGATAAGATCAAGCCTGAGAAAGGCACGGTCATCGGATTCGATTTGCAGGTGAACAACGATGAAGACGGCCAGGGTACAAGAGACAGCGTGGCCATCTGGTCGGATCCGTCGGGTCAGTCCTATCAGAACACGTCCAGGTTCGGCGTGCTGGAATTCACGAAGAGCTCCGCTCCTGGTGGAGGAGACGGAAACGGCGGAGAACATAACGGCGGCGGTGACGGAGGAAGCGGTGCAAACGCGGGCGGTGGCGGAAGCAGTACAAGTCCAGCTCCGAACACGCCTTCACTCGAAATCCGGAACAATGACGGGCGGATTCTCGCTGTAGTCTCGAGCCAAGTCCTTCAGCAGGCATTGGACAGGGCGACAGCCGGCGTGGAAGGACCGAAGCGAGCAATCGTGGCTATCCCGGCTCAAACAGAGGCCCAGTCCTACGAAATTCAATTGCCGGGCAAGTGGCTGCTGGGGAACTCGGAGGTTGTGTTGATCCTCCAAACGGAGTTCGGCGCACTGGAGCTGCCAAGCGCATGGGTTCGGGGAGCCGGAGTAAAGGATACGGAAACCGTCGCGCTGCGTCTGGCGAAAGCTTCGGGCAGCAATCTGGGTGCAACCCTTCGCGAGGAGATCGGTGATCGTCCGGTGTTCCGGGTAGAGGCTCTTGCCGGCGACCGGGCCCTGTCGTGGAGATCGGGCAAAGCTCGCTTGATCTGGTCGGTGCCTTACACACCAACCAAGGAAGAGCTGGCACAACCGGACCATATCTTTGTCAGGGAGATCGATGCCAACGGGCAAGGCGGGCCTCTTCCTAACAGCCGTTATGATGCGAAACAGGGGATCGTTCGCGCAGCGCTGCCGCATGGCGGCACGTTTGCAGTCGCTTCCGCATTCAAGACGTTTCATGACCTGAAGCATGTGCCGTGGGCGATCGATGCGATCGAAACGATGGCATCCCGCGGATTTATCCAAGGGGTAAGCGAAACGATGTTCGATCCGCAGAACGAAATCACCCGGGCCGAATTCCTCGTTATGCTCGTACGCGTGCTGGAACTGGAAGGTTCGGGCGAAGGCCGGGCAGCATTCGGAGATGTTACGTCTTCGGCCTATTATTACAAACACGTGCAAATCGCCTCAGAGCTTGGGCTCGTTCAAGGCGTCGGCGGAAATCGTTTCTCGCCGGACACGCCGATGACGCGCCAGGACATGATGCTGATCACGCAGCGTGCCCTGGAGGCGGCAGGCAGGAAGCTGGAGGGCGAAGGGGCGCTGGATGCTTTTGCCGATGGGGATGAGGTTGCCGAATATGCCAAATCGAGTGCAGCTCTGCTTGCAGGGTCGGGCATCGTGAACGGCATGAACGGCAAAATCGCGCCGAAGGCTTACTTTACGCGTGCCCAGGCAGCCGTGATTCTGGACCGGATTTGGAATTGGGAACTGATTAAGGCCGTGAATCGTTAATGCGATGATCGGACGTGAACGATGAAAAGCAGCATGTACGTATGAATGAGATGGAGGCCACCCGTTGCAACGGGCTGGCCTTTTTCGTGCAGTTCCTCCAGGCCAGGCGGGCGGCGCGCTATGAATCATGCGGGACAGGGGAATCCTTTTCTAGCAAAAGACGTCTATCTTCGTGCTTTCTTGGAAAACCTATTCATAGATTCAAGATTCTAAGTTAGCGCTATTAAATAATCTATGAATATAGGTTGGAGGTTGATGTACTTGTATCGTTCATCCGTTCATGCTGAAGAAGCCGATCATCCGGAGTGGGCGCCAGATCTTCTGGGGAGGGTTACCAAACGGATCGGCAGCGTTATCGTCGGACATGAGGAGCAAATTTCGTTAACGATGATTGCCTTGCTGGCCGGGGGCCATGTGCTGCTGGAGGACGTGCCGGGAGTCGGGAAGACCATGCTGGTGAAGTCGGTGGCTGCGTTAATCGGCTGCGATTTCAGCCGCATTCAGTTCACTTATGACCTGATGCCAGGGGACATTACGGGCGCATCGGTCTATTATCCGCACACGGGAGAATTTGTATTTAGGCCCGGACCGGTGATGTCCAATATCGTGTTGGCCGATGAGATTAACCGGGCATCGCCGCGGGCGCAATCCGCGCTGCTGGAGGCGATGGAAGAGGGGCGCGTCACCGTGGACGGCCATACCTATCCGCTGCCTGCCCCGTTCTTCCTGCTGGCAACGCAAAATCCGTACGAATATGAAGGCACAAGCCGCCTGCCGGAGGCGCAGCTGGATCGATTTTTGATGAAATTATCGCTGGGCTATCCCAACATGGAAGGCGAATTGGAGCTGCTGGAGCGGGGAATGGGCAGTTCCAGACTGGAGGATCTGAAACCGATCATGATGGGCTCCGAGCTCATCCGGATGCAGCAGAGCGTGTCCCGCGTCTTCGTGGATGACACCATCAAACGCTACATGGTCAGTGTGGCCGATGCTTCCCGAAGGCAGCAGGGCGTATCCCTGGGCATCAGTCCGAGAGGGACATTAGCGTGGCTCCGTGCTTCGCAGGCAGCAGCATTTTTGACAGGACGAATGTATGTCATCCCGGATGACTGCCTGCGCGTTGCCGTACCGGTGCTGACCCACCGGATTCACCTCGGTCATGATGCACGCGCAGCCGGCGTGACTCCTTATGAAATGGTAGAATCCATCCTTACGAGGTTTGATCTGCCGCGCCAGCGCAGCCGGAAGGGAAGCACCTCATGAGACGGCGTCTGCTGGAATGGTTGAGAGGCATAGCCATCTGGTCGGTGTCTTTGGGGCTCTATCTTTGGTTAGGCGGGGAATCGCTGCGGCTTGTTTGGTGGGCATCCACGATTCTATTGCTTGGAGGGGCTATGACGAGCTTGCTCGGTCCGACCCGAATCACCATCTCGCACACAAGCTCCCCTTTGTGCATACAGGCTGGGGACTCCGTCCAGATGACGGTTCATGTTGCCTATCGTTGCATTCTTCCCCTGCCATGGCTTATCATCACCGACCGCATCGGCAGCAGGACATATCGCAAACTGCTGTTCCCGGGCATGCGGCGACGACTTGAGTATACCTACCGACTGAACCAGGTTCCCCGCGGAGTCTGGTCTTCGATCTATAGCGAGATGGAATGGGGCGATCTGTTCGGCTGGTTCAGGACAAACCGAAGTCTGCTCAGCGATTCGGGCGGCCTGATCGTGCTGCCAAAGCCCGCGGAGTGGCCTGTGGCCCAGATGCCCATGCATAGAAGCGATATGGATACGGAAGATGAACGCGTACGCTTCAACGTTTGGAATGAAATGAGAGGATCGGGTGTGCGCGATTATGTTCCAGGGGATCCCATGAATCGGATTCATTGGAAGAATTCCGCGAAGCTTGGCCGCTTGCAATCTTTTATGCCTCATGAGGGCTTTGGAGCAAGGCAGGGCGTTGTGCTGGATACATCGCTCCAAGGGTATGAGGGCCATGAAGCCCGGAAACCTCGGGAAGTATTTGAAGAAGCGGTATCGGCTGCAGCGGGAATGGTATCCCGGCTTATCCGCTATAGAATCCCCTATCAATTATGCATGGATGGGACGGATTTAGAGGGTTCATCGATTGAACGCAAAGGCGGGTCCAAGGGGCAGCCGGATTCGTTGGTGCCTCTGGCCTCTGTTCAGCTAACCGGGAATGATCCGATGCGGAACCGAAGATTCCAGCAATCCTTCAATCCCTCGCAAAAGAATACGGATTGGGCTATCATCACCGGGTACTTCCATCAGGGTGCCGCTGTCACCGGCATAAGCCTCCTGAATGCGGGCTGCAGAAAGGTGACCATTTATTGCATTCAAAGCGTAAGCCGGTTGAAATCGGCTGAAAGCACAGCGGCGGCCCCATCGGAGAGTCAGGCGCATCCGCCGTGGGCGCACGAATTTTTCGGCAAAGGCGGGAAGCTGGTGTATGTACATGAAAAACCAGCAGTAGAGGCAGAGCACCCTATCAAGATCGGAGGTGCCGTCCATGACAGGACCGGACAGCTCGCCCGTTAGGGCTGGCGGCAATCGGGAAACCGGGTCATTCGGATCAAGGAATGTGCCTTCGGTATTCGTTTCCAGATTGTCGCACGGAACGCTGCTTCATCGCATATTAATCACGCTGCCGGTGACGGGACTTCTGTCAGAGTGGCTCTTGCCCCTTCGGAATGCGGGTGAAACAGGCGGCCGGTTTGTGCTGGAAACCTTATTCCTATGGGCTTTGTTTCTGCTGCTTCAAGGGTTGTTTACATGGCGAGGCTGGGTGTGGCTGCCGCTGAATGCCGGGTTGGTGGTCTGGCTTTGTTCCCGGTTGTTTGAATATAGCGATCCGCTCGCATGGCTGTCCGATTACGCTTCGCTGATACTTCCAGGCGACGCTTCGGCTTTCAGAAATGCGTGGAAGTTTACGATCTTAAGCCAGGAAACGAGGACGATCATCCTGCTTGTCGGCTGGGGCATCATGGTATCCGCAGTGCATATGCTGGCTCTGTATCGCCGGACCGTTTGGCTGTTTGGCGGTTCGACGCTGGTTTATTTGGCGGTTCTGGAGTCTGCCATGGAAGAAAGCGTCTATGGGGATATGCTGCGCGCGGTGCTGTACATGTTGCTGGCCCAGGGCATGATGCTGATCCTTAAGCTGAAGCAGGAAACCGTGGAGGGAACCTCTTCGGAAATGGTCCTCCCCGAACCAATGCGAACCGGCCGCTTGTCCGGGCTGCCAGTGCTGCGCTGGAGCCTGTTTGTGCTGCTGGCCTCCGTTCTGATCGCGGGGATTACCCGAGTAGGAGGGGGCTTGGGCGAGCCTTCGCCAGGCATGGGATTGAGTGTGGCGGAAATGGCGGAACGACTGGCGGGATGGGGGGATCGGCTCCGCGGAAATACGGAACCGTCGATTCCTGCCTCCCAGGTTGCGGGATATGCTTCCCAAGGAGAAGATTTGGGAGGCCCTCTGACGCTCAGCGATGCATTGTATTTTACGGCGCAATCGCCTGTACCGACGTATTGGCGCGGAGACACGTATAATCGATATGACGGCCGGAAATGGGATGCAGATCCCTCCATCCGCAAGCCAGTCAAGCTATTGGAGGACCTGAGCGGTTTCCTGCCGTATTGGGAGCGTCCTTCTGGAGAGACGATCGTGCAGTCGCTGACTTTTGTAAGGGAGACCCCCGTCCCATCTTTGCTGTCGGGAGGTATTATTACCCGTGTGAAGGAGATGCATTCTTCCAAAGAGCGAGGTGCGCCAAGGTTGGCCGTCGACAGGCTGTCCGAAACGATTTCCTTGCAAGGCGAGAGGACGGTGTCCGGTTATACCGTGGAGACTTTATACGCGCAGCCGGAGGAGCAAGCGCTCCGCAGTGCGAACGGGGACGATCCCGAATATATGGAAGAAATGTATCTGGAGCTTCCCGAGGAGCTGCCTTCCAGGGTGAAGGATTTAGCGCGGAAGATTACATCGGACGCCGCGGGCAGGTATGAAACGGCGCAAGCTATCGAATCCTATTTGGAGCAGAACTATACGTATACGCTGCAAACCTCCGTGCCACCGGAGGGCCGGGATTTTACGGATCATTTTTTGTTTGATGCGAAGGAAGGGTACTGCGTTCATTTTGCTACGGCGATGACCGTCTTACTCCGATCCGAGGGCATCCCCGCACGCTATGTGACGGGCTTCGCGCCTGGCGAACGGGTGGCCGGCACGATGGATCGTTACGAGGTCGCCCAAAAGAATGCGCATGCGTGGGTGGAAGTGTTTTTCCCGGGACAGGGGTGGGTCCTGTTTGATCCGACTCCGGGCTTTGGGGTCGAGGGGATGTCCCCGCCTCTGGCTGCCGGCGATTCCGGCTCCGCCGGAATGATGTCATGGCATACCTTGTGGAGTACCATGATCTACACTGCCGTTAAAGTGCTCCTTGTGATATCCGCCATCGGTCCCGTGATGTTCGGGGTCGCGCTTTTGTTGATCCTCCCTCTTATTGTGGCCGTCATTTACCGAATTCCGGCCGTACGCCAAAGTTGGGCCTTCATGAGGATGGCCCGGACGATAGCGGTCAGCGGGCGGGAGGGACTCGTATCGGCGGCGGTATGGGTCTGGGACAAGCTGCAGCGCAGGTATGGGGATCTGGAAAGAGGGCAGACCATGCGTCAATACGTCAGCGCCCTGTCGATTGCCGATGCCGAATTCAGGGCGGAGCTGGAGGCATTCGCGTCGCGCTGGGAGCGTGCGGCGTACCAGGATGAACCGTGGTCCCGTACGGAAAAAGTACTCTTTTTGCGCCAATGCATTCGAATTGTCAAAAAACTGGCATGAAAACAAAGGGCCCTCTTTCTTGACGGTATGAATTGGGGTTGCGTATAATTAATTTCATTAATCAAGGGAGGCCCGGTAATGAATAAGCCTAATGAAATCATCGTCGTTTTGGACTTCGGTGGACAGTACAACCAACTTATAGCACGACGCATTCGCGATCTTGGCGTTTATAGTGAGCTTCTGCCATACAATACGCCCGTCGAGAAGATTAAAGATCTCTCCCCGCGCGGCATTGTTTTCTCAGGAGGTCCTTCCAGCGTGTATTCCGAGAATGCACCGCATGTGGATCCTGCCATTTACGATCTGGGACTGCCTATCTTCGGCATTTGCTACGGCATGCAGCTGATGGCTCAGCAGCTGGACGGAAAAGTAGAGCGTGCTTCGAAGCGCGAATACGGTAAAGCCGAATTGGAGTTCGCTCCGAACTCGACGCTTGTCAAAGGGATTGAGCAAAAACAAACCGTATGGATGAGTCATGGCGATCACGTGGTATCGCTGCCTTCCGGCTTCAAGCTGGATGCAGGAACGGAGTCCGCTCCGATCGCCGCGATGAGTAACGAAGACAAGAAGCTGTACGCCGTGCAATTCCATCCGGAGGTTCGCCACTCCGTCCATGGTAACGAAATGATTAAGAATTTCCTGTACGAAGTGTGCGGCTGCGAAGGCAACTGGAGCATGGAGACTTTCATCGAGGATCAGGTTCGCGAAATCCGTGAAGTGGTCGGCGAGCAAAAAGTGCTGTGCGCGCTGAGCGGCGGCGTTGATTCCTCCGTTGTGGCCATGCTGATTCACAGAGCCATCGGCGATCAGCTGACATGCATGTTCATCGATCATGGACTGCTGCGCAAGGGCGAGGCCGAGAGCGTAATGGAGACCTTTGTCGGCAAGTTCGACATGAAGGTCGTCAAGATTGACGCTCAGGAGCGTTTCATGTCCAAGCTGAAGGGCGTGGACGATCCGGAGAAAAAACGTAAAATCATCGGCAACGAGTTCATCTACGTATTCGATGAGGAATCCAGCAAGTTCGATGATTTCGCATTCCTGGCTCAAGGCACGCTGTATACCGACATCGTGGAGAGCGGAACGGACACGGCACATACGATCAAGTCCCACCACAATGTCGGCGGGCTGCCTGAAGACATGAAATTCGAGCTCATCGAGCCGCTCAAAGCCCTCTTTAAGGACGAAGTTCGCAAAGTCGGCGAAGAGCTTGGCTTGCCGGACGAGATCGTTCATCGTCAGCCTTTCCCTGGCCCGGGTCTTGCGATTCGCGTACTGGGCGAAGTAACGGAGGACAAGCTGCAAATCGTCCGCGACTCCGACTACATCCTGCGCGAGGAAATCGCGAAGGCTGGTCTGGATCGCGAAATCTGGCAGTATTTCACGGCGCTTCCGAACATGAAGAGCGTCGGCGTTATGGGTGATGCGCGCACGTATTCCTACACCGTAGGCATCCGCGCCGTAACCTCCATCGACGGCATGACAGCGGACTGGGCGCGCATCCCATGGGATGTGCTGGAGAAAATCTCCGTCCGCATCGTGAACGAAGTCGAGAACGTCAACCGCATCGTGTACGATGTGACTTCCAAGCCGCCAGCAACGATCGAGTGGGAGTAATTTTTATACTGCTGCACTAAACATAAAAACCTTCAAATCCACATCCGTGGGATTGAAGGTTTTTTTTGTGTTGGTCAACGAGCTTTCCTCTTTAAACAAATGGATTGAGGCCCTGGTTTATTGCATGCATCTTTTGTCCAATAAGATAAATAATACGTTAAGGTGCAATGGGTGAGCGAGCTTTAGGGAAGTCGAACCAAGACCGAACCTTTGAGGAGGAAAAGAATGAAAGCTATCGTCATTGACCGTTATGGTGGCAAGGAAGAGCTTCAGGAAAGAGAAGTACCTACTCCTGCACCGCAAGCGCATCAGGTCTTAGTCAAAGTGGCCGCCACCTCGATCAACCCAATTGACTGGAAGCTTCGAGAAGGCCATTTAAAACAAATGATGGATTGGGACTTTCCCATTATTTTAGGATGGGATGTTGCCGGGACCATTTCGGAAATCGGGAGCGAGGTAACGGATTGGAAAGTGGGGGACGAAGTGTTTGCCCGCCCGGAAACGACCCGTTTTGGCACATATGCCGAATTTACTTTGGTAGATGACCACCTGTTGGCACGCAAGCCTGCTGCTATCTCATGGGAGGAAGCGGCATCCGTTCCGCTCGCGGGACTCACTGCTTGGCAGGCGCTGTTTACACATGGTGAACTGACCAAAGGAGAGAAGGTATTGATTCATGCAGGCGCTGGCGGCGTCGGCATGTTCGCTATCCAGTTTGCCAAACAAGCGGGTGCTTACGTCATAACGACCGCCAGCGAACGCAATCATGAACTGCTGGCCTCACTCGGTGCTGATCGGATGGTCGATTATCGGACGACCCGATTTGAAGATGAATTATCGGATGTGGACGTTGTGTTCGATACGATGGGCGGTGACGTGCAGAAGAACAGCTTTAAAGTACTGAAACAGCATACCGGGCGAATCATATCGATTGTCAGCGATTTTGATGAAGAACTGGTAAGAAAATACGACGTGACCGCCAAAAATATATGGCTGGATCCCAATGGCCAGCAGCTTCAGGAAATAGCCGATATGTTAGAGCAAAAAAAGGTAAGAGCCGTCGTGGGAGCTACGTTTCCTTTTTCGCGAAAAGGGCTCTACGATGCCCACGCATTAAGTGAGACCCACCATGCTGTCGGTAAAATAGCCATAAGTTTCTCCTAAGGAGATAGACGATCCGATTTCATCCTGCCTGTCCGGTTTCGACCCGCGTCTGCCACCATCGGATGTAAAACACCTCACCGGGCGGATTTCGATGATCATGTGCGCATCTTCCCAGGTTTTTGGGTTGTTTCTAGTCGTATGTAGGTCAGTTGTCCTAGAGTGGAAAGCTTTTGGAAAGGTAATTCCCGAACGTTTCTTTAAATTGACAAGTTTAATATTCGTTTTTGTTGTTGACAAGGTTGGGCTTCTCGTCCTAGAATATGTGTAGAAACCGACACGACAACTACAAATAACGAGCTTTTTCGTATAATCCCGGGAATGGGCCCGGGAGTCTCTACAGGTCACCGTAATGATCTCGCTACGAAAAGAAGAGCGGCAATATAATGATGCGGACTCGTCCAGCATTCGAGATCGGCCTGCAAGCAGGAGCAACAACGCTCCAATGCAGCAGACCGGTTATTCGATAAGGATGCTGCCCGGCAGCATGCGAAAGATTGTTTTGCGGCTCTTTTTTCAAGCGACGGCCCTAGGGATCTATCCTTAGGGTTTATTTGTATGTTGCCGGTCATTAATTTAAGGGGGATATCTCTACAATGGAGCGTTTCTTTAAACTAAAGGAACACGGAACGAATGTAAGAACCGAGATTATCGCAGGCTTGACGACCTTTATGACCATGGCTTACATCCTGCTGGTCAACAATCTGTTCCTGGGTCCTGACGGCGCGGGCATTCCACAGGAAGGCGTATTCTTCGCTACCGCTGTTGGTGCCGGTCTCGTGACAATGGCCATGGGCTTTTTCGTTAACATTCCGGTTGCGCTGGCACCAGGCATGGGTTTGAATGCGTATTTCATGACAGTTGTATTAAGCTCGAACGGTGCGATTACTTGGCAGGCGGCGCTCGGTGCCGTATTCATCTCCGGTATCGTCTTCATCATTCTTACGGTAACCAAAGTCCGCCAAATGCTGTTGACGGCGGTTCCGAACAACTTGAAGATCGCCATTACCGTTGGTATCGGATTGTTCATCACGATCGTTGGCCTGAAGCTGGGCAATATCGTTACGGCTTCCATCAACCCGGGAACGGATATCTCTCATCCGGTACCAGGCGGTGCCTTCAATCTTGGTCTTGGAAATTTCGTTGAAAACAAGGATACGCTGCTTGCGATCATCGGGCTGTTCCTGATTGCCATCCTGATGGTCCTGAAGCTGAAAGGCGCACTGCTTATCGGTATCGTGCTGACGACGCTGATCGGTATTCCGATGGGCGTTACCGATCTGTCGGGTCTGA
>NZ_CP120718.1:1000000-1955000 GCF_029542445.1 Paenibacillus sp. BR1-192
CAGCGGCCGAAACTTCGGAGGCGCTAAAATCGGATAATCCGCTTCCCAGCATCGCAAATCCCACCATACATGACAACGTCAGCTGTTTCCATTTTTTCAATTCCATCACTCCCATGAAATGGATTTAGGTACACAGCTAACTTTAAACGCCGATTAATTACGAGCTGTTAACGGGAAGGGCTGACTGTATCAAATCTATATAGAATAATTGAATACTTGCATACATTTTTTATTAATTCCTCTGCTTGGAACCAGAAGGCATCTCCTATTCCCACATAGCTTGCTCCAGTTGTTGGCCCATCTCCCGCAAAACCTCCTGAAAACGCTGAATTTGCACGGAAGGAAGACGGTCCTTATTATGGACGCAGTATATATGCCTGGATGCCCGGTGGCCGGGAATGGGCATGACGTTAAGCATCCCTTGCCGCAACTCTCGCTGCACTGCCATGCGCGACATAAAGGAAACATGATTCCCCAAAAACACAAGTTGTTTTATCGCTTCCAGCGAGTCCAGCTCCACGGGACTCCGCATATGCAGACCATGCTGCTGCAGCCACAGATCGGTCAGCTGCCTTGTGCTGGACTCGGTTCCATGAAGGACAAAGGGGCCGCGAATGATCTGCTCGGGCTGCGGGTTATCCGATGAAGCCAGCGGATGGCCTGGTGAACATATCAGGGACAGATCATCCTTGCACAAGGGCTCGGCCTGCAGGCTCGGACCCGTGAAGGGCTCCGATGATATAATGCCCAGGTCAATTTGGTGCTTTCCCAACATGTCGCGGATGACCGGCGAAGGTTTGACAGACAAGGAAATCCGTATGCCGGGAAACTCATGCGAAAAGGTATTCAAGATCCCTGGCAGCAGATAGGTTGCAGGGACATAACTGGCTCCAATGTGCAGCGTTCCCCGATATAAGCTGTCGTATTCACGGACGACCCGCTCAGACTCTTTGGCCAGCGCGTTTATTTTTATCGCATAATGGAGCAGGGCTTGTCCGGCCTCGGTGAGAAATGTTTTTCCGCTTCGGGACTCGAACAGTCTTACTTGCAGTTCCTCCTCCAATGACTTCATATGAAAAGTAACCGTCGGCTGCTTAATGCCAAGTATCTCTGCCACGGCAGTCATATGATGATGGCGTTCGATCAGCTCCACAATTTGCAGCTTCATCAGATTCATTCGTTCATCTCTCCCCTGTATGCTCCTTATTTATCTCTCTATATAGATTTAATCTATGAGTATCAACAGAATTCAAACAAAAAGTTAATTCCTGTTTTACATTTATCTAATACAACGCTTAAACGTGAGCCTTACACTGGAAACAGCTTAAGAAGACAGGCAGGGATCAAAAATGGATATTGAAATCAGGGGGATTCATAAATCATTTGAAGGCACACCCGCGCTGCTTCCTACCGATTTAAAGCTGCGTCATGGTCGATTCACCACATTGCTCGGGCCGTCAGGCTGCGGCAAAACCACGCTGTTACGGATGATCGCCGGGCTGGAGCAGCCGGACGGAGGAGAAATTTATGCGGCAGATCAGTGTATTTATTCCAAGCACAAAAAGATTGACGTTCCGGCGCATAAACGCAACTTCGGGATGGTATTCCAGGATTTTGCCCTCTGGCCGCATATGACGGTATACGAGAACGTGGCATTCGGATTGAAGGCGGCCAAGCTTAAAGCGAATCTCAGGCAGCAAGTAACCGAAGCGCTGGCGATGGTCCGCTTGGAAGGGATGGAGAACCGTTACCCGCACCAGCTGTCCGGCGGGCAACAGCAGCGGGTTGCTTTTGCCAGAGCGGTAGCGATCCGTCCGGCCCTGGTTCTGTTTGATGAACCGCTAAGTGCACTGGATGCCGTGCTAAGGGAGGAGATGCGGATCGAAATGATGTCGCTGGTAAAGGACATGGGGCTGACTGCGCTTTATGTCACTCACGATCAGGTGGAAGCCATGTCGATGTCGGATGAAATCGTGGTGATGCGGAAGGGGAAAGTACTGCAGCGTGGAACCCCAGAGACGATATATGAAGCACCCAGCCATCCGTTTGTAGCTTCTTTTATCGGCAAGTCCAATTGGTTGACGGACGATCAGGCGATGGTGAGGCCCGAGCATGTGGCCTGGAAAAGGACAAGCGAGGAGGACGAATGCTTTCAGGCAACCGTTCTAAGCGTCAGCTATGTAGGCGAGCGATATGAAATTCGCCTGCAGGTGGACGGCTTGGATCCGTGGACCGCTTATCTCGACAAGCGGACAACTGTTGGAGAACGCGTGAATCTGTACGTGTCTCCCCGGTCGATCTGCCGGATGGGTGAAGAACCGTTTCATGATAGGAACACAAAGAATGCGCAGCCAAATAAAACAAAACGCGCGCCTGCTGCTGCAGGCTTAGGATGAAGGGGAGTTGGGGAAAAATGAGTCGATTGAAGTTACGCAAGAAAGGCGCGGTGCTGTTGTTGGCATCCGTCATGAGCCTGAGTTTGTTTGGATGCGGGAGCTCGACGAATAGCGATTCAGCCAAGCCGGCACAGGATAGCGGCAGCCTGTCGGTATCTGGAAATGCATCTGCTGCCGGTGGCAAGCTCGTTCTGTACAGCGCAGGCCCTCAAAAGCTGGCCGACAATATCGTGAGCGGCTTTGAGGCCAAGACGGGTGTGAAGGTAGAGATGTTCCAAGGGACAACCGGCAAAATCCTGGCACGGATGGAAGCGGAAAAATCGAATCCGGTCGCGGATGTGGTCATCCTGGCTTCACTCCCTTCCGCACAGGCGTTGAAGGCGGATGGTCTGACATTGCCTTATCCTGAAGCAGCCAATGCCGACAAGCTGAACAAGGATTGGTCCGACGCGGAAGGAAACTATTTCAGCACAAGCGCATCGGCGCTCGGGATTGTATACAACACCAATCTGGTCTCTGCGCCGCCTCAAAGCTGGGCGGATCTGGGTTTGCCGGAGTGGAAGGATGCGGTCAATATTCCGGATCCGACGCTGTCGGGATCGGCACTTGATTTTATCACGGGCTACTTGAGCGTGAAGGGCGACGCGGGCTGGGAACTGTTCGAAAACTATAAAGCGAACGGTACCGCCATGGCAGGAGCGAATCAGGAAGCGCTGGACCCGGTGATCACCGGTGCCAAGAGTTTGGTTGCCGCAGGCGTGGATTACATGGCGTATTCGGCCAAAGCCAAGGGGGAGCCGCTTGACATCGTATATCCGGAGGAAGGGACCGTCGTAAGCCCAAGACCGGCGGCAATTTTGAAATCCAGCCCGAATGTGGATAATGCCAAGGCTTTCATCGACTACTTGCTGTCGGACGAAGCCCAGAAGCTGGTGGCGGATGCCTATCTGATCCCGGGCCGCGAAGATGTGGAGGCCGAAGGCCGGACCAATCTGAAGGATATTCCGGTGTTTGAAGTGGATTGGGCTTGGATGAACGATCATGGGGATGAGACCGCGGCCCGTTTTTCCGATGTATTTAAGTAGATCGCATACATGCGAACCACAGGAAGGCAATGTGAGGTGAACCGCAGTGAGACCAGTCATCATGGACAGTCCGCGATTTTTATGGAAAATGGGCGTGCTTCTCGCCCTTTTTCTTCTTAGCCTTAGCATTGGTTTGCCGCTGCTGCTTATTTTCTGGCAAAGCGTATACCCCGATCAGCACTTCGATTGGCTGGCACCGATACGGACGATTGCGGGCCATGAATTGTCCGGCATTTTGCTGCAATCCATCTGGCTGGGGGTATGCGTGGTGGCAGGATCGACGCTGCTCGCGCTGCCGCTTGCCTGGATGATGGCAAAAACCCGGCTGGGACAGCATCGTTGGGTTGACGTGATTCTGATGATTCCGTTCATGACCCCGCCCTATATCGGTTCGATGGGCTGGATTCTGTTTATGCAAAAGGGCGGATATTTTCAGCAGCGGCTTCCGGGAGCAGCCGGATGGAGCGATTCCTTCTTCAGCTTCGGGGGAATGGTGCTGATCATGAGCCTGCACTTGTTCCCGTTTCTCTACCTGCTGCTGCGGGACGCCCTGATCCGGATCGGGGGGAATCTGGAGGAGGCCGGCGCGGTTCATGGCGCAAGCGCGGGATACCGGTTTAGAAGAATCATACTGCCGCTGCTCTTATCTTCCTACGGCATGGGTGCCATGCTGGTGTTTGTCAAAACGATTGCGGAATTCGGCACCCCGGCAACGTTCGGCCGCCGGATCGGCTATTATGTAATGACCTCGGAAATTCACAAATACATCTCAAGCTGGCCGATCGACTTCGGAAAAGCGACCTCGCTTGCCTCCGTTCTCCTGTCGGTATGCCTGGTGATGTGGTACATGCAGTCTACGATCAGCCGAAGGTTTACTTACCGTCTGGTCGGCGGCAAAGGCCAACGTGCCAAACGGTATTCGCTGCGCGGGGGCAGAGGTGCCATATGTGCGCTATATATCGGTTTGCTGCTGATATTATCCGTCGGCATTCCTTACTTTTCCGTTATTGCGGCGTCCTTGATGAAGCTCAGGGGAGCCGGATTGTCCTTGGATAATCTGACGCTAGCTCATTACAAGGAACTGCTGGCCTGGGGTTCCGTCAGCCAGAAGGCGCTCGGTAACAGTCTGGGCTTGTCGCTTGCAGCATCAACGGTTGCCGTTCTGCTGGGTACCGGCTTTGCCCTGGCGATCGGCAAGTCCCAGGCGCGGATGCAGCGGGTCATTGATCTGTTGAGCCTCCTGCCCAATACGGTGCCCGGCATCGTCATGGTAGTCGGTCTGATCCTGCTCTGGAATGCGCCTTGGATGCCGGTGACGCTCTACAATACGTACGGGATGGTGGTGCTGACATACGTCGTGCTGTTTCTTCCATACACGGTCCAATACGTCAAAGCCAGCTTTACGCAGATTGACGGCACCCTGTTCCAGGCGGGTCAAGTCTTCGGCGGCGGCCCTCTGCTCATCCTGCGGCGAATTTTGCTGCCCCTGATTATGCCCGGAATGCTGGCGGGATGGATCATGACGTTCACCATAGCGTCACGGGAGCTGGTCGGGTCACTGCTCATTCTGCCGCCGTCGATGCAGACATCGGCTACGTATATTTTTGCCCAGTTCGAGCAGGGGCAGGTATCGCTCGGGATGGCCATGGCCGTTGTCTCCGTCGGCATGACGGTGCTGCTGTTGCTGCTGGTCGAAGCTTTGAATTCTAAAAGAAAGTGGAATGCATCATGATGAAACTGACGGTGTGGGGCGGTGCGGGAGAGCATGGCCGCTCCGCCTATTTACTAAACGGCAGCCAGGTACATTTGCTTCTGGATTGCGGCGTCAAAAAAGAAGGAGCGGGAGACTATCCCATGATCCAGCAAGAGCAGGTGCCAAAGCTGGATGCGGTCTTTCTGTCCCATGCCCATGAGGATCACTCGGTGGCGATACCGCTCCTCTACCGGCTTGGATATAAAGGGGAGGTATGGACGACCCGGGAGACGGCGGCGCAGTTAACCGCCTATTTTGCCTCTTGGAAGGAGTATACCGCCAGAGTCGGCGCGGTGCTTCCCTATATGGAGGAGGATCAGCTGGCGATCCGCTATCGGTATCTGGAGGAAGAGGGCGATAGGCTGACATGGTTTGAAGCGTTTCCCGGCGTAAAGGTCATGTGGGGGCGAAGCGGCCATATGGTCGGGGCCGTCTGGTTCCTCGTAGAGGCGGAAGGAAAACGGATTTTCTATTCAGGCGATTATACGTCGGAATCTCTGCTGCTTGAGGATGATAGTCCGGCTCTGGCAGATAAGCCTTCTTCCACGCTGCTGGACCTGGCTATCGTGGACGCGGCTTACGGGACCGACCCAAACTCCCAGGCCGATAAGCTGAGGCAATTGGAGCAGCAGATTGAGAGCACGCTGCATAGCGGCGGGAAGGTGCTGCTGCCGGTTCCGGCCGCAGGCCGAGGGCAGGAAATGATTGTGTGGGCATACCGAAATTGGAGAAACGTGCCGATCGTGATCGAAGCGCCGCTGATCGAAGGGATGAAGCGACTGCGGCGTCGTTCGGAGTGGCTTCGCGAGAAGGATTCCGGCCTGGAATTAGGAAAGCAGTTGGAGCTTGTGCTGAACCGGAACGATTGGATCATGCCTGCCAGCGAAACGGAACGCGAGTCGCTGCTTCAGACGCACGGGGCCTCGCTATGGTTCGTAACCGACGGGATGATGCAGTCGAAGCTTGCGCAGTGGTACTATCAGCAGATGTCGGGCGATATCCGAAATCTGGTTCTGCTGACGGGTCATGTTTCACAGGGGACCTTTGGACATCGTCTCCTTCAACATCCGGCGTCGTACGGGGCCTGCTCTGTCAGGAAAATCAGGTATAAGGTACATCAAGGCTTGGCGGACGTTCGTCGGATGATAACCGGCGTGCCGGCGCTGCATACCGTGCTTGTCCATGCGGACAAGGAAGAAACAGACCGTCTGCAAGCCTGTCTGACAGACGAATTGCGGGATCCCCGCATCCAGATACATTCCATGTCGATTGGTGAGGAAGTCTGTTTCTGATTCTAATTAGAGAACCTTTATCGTTTAAAGCGATAAAGGTTTTTTCGTGTAAGAGGGACCGCGTGTTTAGATCGGGGCGAAGATGGTGAAGGCTGTAATAATCATATATAAAAAATTAATTAGTACCAAGTCCTAATACTTGGTGTTATAATGGTTATAAAATTGGAGGTGGGAATGATGAGCCAATCGAAGTCGAGAATAACGGCAATCGGGACGTACGTTCCTGAACGGATCTTAACGAATGCGGATTTAGAGAAGATGGTGGAAACGAGCGATGAGTGGATCGTCCAGCGAACAGGCATGCGGGAACGCCGGATTGCGGCTCCCGATCAGTACGTGTCCGATCTTGCCATTAAGGCTGTGGAGGATATGGTTGAACGGTATGGCGTTACCGTGCAGGATGCGGATATGATTCTTGTGGCCACGAGCACGCCGGAGTACTCTTTTCCCAGTACCGCTTCTAGAGTGCAATCGAAGCTGGGCATCGCAAGCACGGGTGCGCTGGATCTGAATGCCGCCTGTGCGGGATTCGTATATGCGCTGCAGATGGCTGACGGATTGATATCCGGGGGAGCCTACCGTAAAATTCTGGTTATCGGCGCGGAAACGCTATCAAAGATTACGGATTACACCGACCGAACGACATGCGTATTGTTTGGGGATGGCGCAGGTGCCGTATTGTTGGAGAGAGACGAGTCTTCGGCGGGGATCATCGCTTCCGTCTCGGGCACTTTTGGCGAAGGCGGCATTCATCTGTATAAAACCGCTCTCTCCGAGCAAATGGACGGTACGGAATTAAAGAGCGGATGCCTTGTCCAAAATGGCCGCGAGATTTATAAGTGGGCCATTCGGAACATTCCGGACGGCGTCCGGGCCCTTTTGTCCAAAGGGGGCATGACCGCGGACGAAGTCGATTGGTTTGTTCCGCATAGCGCCAATCTCCGCATGATCGAGGCGATTAACGAGCGGGGGCCGTTTACAATGGACCGCACCTTGACCAGCGTCGAGTACCGGGGGAATACATCGGCAGCTTCCATTCCTCTTGCGCTTCAGCTGGCCGTCGACGAAGGGCGCCTGAAAGCGGGAGACCACGCACTGCTCTACGGATTCGGCGGAGGCATGACCTACGCGGGTTCCATCGTCAAATGGACGATATGACAAATCTAAGCTATATAAACCGCTATCGATATTCGATATGCGGTTTTTTAGTGCTGCAATTTTTCGAGCGGACGAACGTGAATCGTAATATATTCAACTCAAATTCGAAAGTTTGCCTCCTCAAAATTTGGCGCCGCTTTCATTAGACTAAAGAAGAAAAATACGTTCCATGGAAGAGGGGTAGAAGAATGAAAAGGTTTAAATCATGGAGCTTGCTGCTCCTGAGTGTCATCATGGTGTTCACGCTGGCCGCATGTGGAGGCGGTGGCGGAAACGGAAGCAGTACGGCTGAATCTCCGGGGGGAGGCAGCAGCAATGAAGGAACGGACAATACGAAAGAAGGAACCGAGTCCACAGAGAAAATCGAGCTCTCCTTCTGGTCGCTCGGAACGACCAACTATGAAGATCTGGCAAAGGAATATACGAAAGAGCATCCGAACATCACGTTCAAATTCCAGAATACGTCGGACCAAACGGCGCACCACAACAATCTGACGACGGCGTTGTCCGCGGGCTCTGGCGCACCCGACATTTTCCAGCTGGAAATTGCCTTCATGGAGCGCTTCATCAATAACCAGGATAAGTTCTATAACCTGTACGACCTCGGCGCCAAAGACTTAGAGGGCAACTACCTGGAGTGGAAATGGAAGCAGGCCACATCGGTCGACGGCACCTTCCAACTCGGTCTGCCAACAGACATCGGCCCTACGGTCGTCTATTACCGTACGGATCTGGCTGAGCAAGCAGGACTGCCAACCGATCCGGACGGCTTCAGCGCTGCGATCGATTCATGGGACAAATTCGCCAGCGTGGCCAAGGATTTCACAAGCAAAACAGGAAAGCCTTTCGCCGATTTGACGGACCTGGTCTACAACGGGGTGCGTGACCAATCCCCGGATCAAATCTACTTCAACAAAGAGGACGGCTCTTTTATCGGAGATACGAACCCGCAAGTGAGAAAAGCTTACGACTTTACGGTAAAAGGAATTCAGGAAGGCTGGATCGGCAACTGGATTCTATGGTCTCCTGAATGGCAAAAAGCGATCAATGACGGCGACTTCGGCGTTATGCTCGGCCCGGCTTGGATTGCCGGTACCATCCGCAATGCGAAGGACACCGCAGGCAAATGGCAGATTGCCCAGCTTCCTGAAGGAGCAGGCAACTGGGGCGGTTCGTTCCTGACCCTGCCGAAGGAAGGCAAACATTCGAAGGAAGCTTACGAATTCATCTCGTGGGTGCTGAACAAGGAAAATCAGCTGAAATCGTTTAAGGACAGCGGATTGTTCCCGTCCATCCCGGCGGTATACAGCGAGCCTTCGTTCACGGAAGAGAAGGACGAATTCTTCGGCGGCCAGGTCATTTCCGAAGCGTATGCCAAATCGGCGGAACGCATCAAGCCGGTTTACTACGGACCGCTTCATGACCAGACCGACACGATCATCAAAAACGCGCTCAAAAACGTGCTGGAGAAAAAGGCCGACCCGCAAAAAGAATGGGAAAGCGCAATGAAGCAAATCAAGACGCTGGTCGATCGCAGCTAGGTTAAACAGAAGGATCATTCCAGCTAGCCCGTTCATATCCAATAACCGTCCGAACCCGAGAAGGGATAAAGCGCCCTTCGCTCGGGTTCGGATTTATCCTTACCTACCTGGAGGTGCATCATGGCTGACACAGCAACGGCAGAATCGCCGCAACCGGTGCCGCAAAGGCGGCGCTTGTTGACGGAGACCGTGCGAAGCCGGTTTACGGCTTATACGTTTATATCGCCATTCTTTATATTGTTCGCAATCTTCGGTCTGTATCCGATCCTGTTTACCATCTATTTGTCCTTCTTCAAATGGGATGCGCTCGGACCGATGAAATACGTCGGCTTCAAGAATTACGAGCTTATTACAAGCGACCCGACCTTCTGGATCGCATTTAGCAACACGCTCATAATGGCTCTGATGGGAACCGTGCCGCAGCTGATTGTGGCATTATTTGTTGCGGTTATGCTCAACTCGGCCTTGAACAGATTCAAGAACACGTTCCGCATCCTGTATTTTATGCCGAACATCACCTCCATCGTTGCGGTGACGCTGGTGTTCAGCACGATGTTCGGAAACAACGGGATGGTCAACTGGCTGCTGAACACCTTCGGTGCGGAAAGCGTGCCGTTCAACTCCGGCTGGTGGGGAGTCAAAATCGCAATATCGTCCATGGTCATGTGGCGGTGGATGGGCTATAACGCCATTATTTTTCTGTCGGGGCTGCAGAGCATTCCGACCGATATTTATGAAGCGGCCAAAATCGACGGGGCCACCCGAGGCCAGCAGCTGCTCTATATCACGCTGCCGCTTCTTCGCCCATTCATTCTGTTCGTCACTTTGGTATCGACGATCGGCGCGCTCCAATTGTTTACGGAGCCTTATGTATTCCTCGGTCAGTCCGGCACGGGTTCTACGCGTCAGGAAGGGGTCACGATGGTCACCTATTTGTATAACGAAGCATTTAAGAACGGATTCTTCGGTACGGCTGCGGCAACGGCGGTTCTCTTGTTCATCGCCACCATTCTGTTCTCGGTATTAAATATGATATTGGGCCGCGAAGGCAAAGATTCGGGAGGTAAAAAAGCATGAGCACAGTCGCCATAAGCCGAAAAAAGCCGGATGAACCCGGTGTCGTCGCGAAATTCTTTTTCTATCTTTTCATGGTCCTTGGCGCGCTGGTCTCGGTCTTCCCGTTCTACTGGATGTTTGTCGTGGCTACCAATGACAAGGATGCGGCATTTCACATTCCGCCGCTGCTTACGCCCGGCACGCAGTTTTTCGATAACTTCGCGCGCGTGCTGGAGCGGACGGATTTTTTCAGGGCCTTGATGAACTCGGTGGTGGTGTCTACGGCCGTGACCCTGTCCGTTGTGTTCCTCTGCACGCTGGCGGGTTATGCTTTTGCCAAGTATGAGTTTCCTCTGAAAAAGACGCTGTTTGTTTTTGTCATTGCCACGATGCTGGTGCCTGCCCAGCTGGGCGTGCTTCCACAATACGTCATCATGGCCAAGCTGCACTGGATCGACAGCTACAAAGCGCTGGTCGTGCCGGCCATGGTCAATGCCTTCGGCATCTTCTGGATGCGGCAGTACATCGCCTCTGCCGTTCATACCGAGCTGATCGAAGCGGGGCGGATCGACGGCGGCGGGCATTTCCGGATCTTCTGGAACATTGCCATTCCCGTTGTCACCCCGGCGATGGCTACGCTCGGGATTCTGAACTTCATGAACGTGTGGAATGATTTCTTCTGGCCGCTCGTCGTATTGAAAAACAGAGAGAATTACACCATTCAAATTGCGCTGCAGCAATTGTTCACCAATAAGGACGGCCTTGATTTCGGCATGATCATGTCGGCCACCTTCACGGCGACGCTGCCGCTTCTCATCGTATTTCTGTTGTTCAGCCGATGGGTCATCGCCGGATTGACATCAGGCGCCATAAAAAGTTAACAAGCAAGGTGAAGTCGACAAGGAATGCGGCCTGTCATGAAGAATAATAGACATAGTAGAGTGGAGGGAGGAAGGATCCATGAAACTCCGCCGAAAGATATTGCTGGCTATTATTCTTCTGGTCTTCATTCCGGTTATCGCGCTGGGCGGGGTATCCTATTACAGCTTTTCGGAAGCGATGGAGAAGAAGTCGAATGATTTCTACTGGATTTCGCTCCTGGAAACGGATCGGAAACTGAAGTTCGCCTTGAACGAAATCACGACGATTTCGAACTCGGCGATTACCCAGCAATCGGTTCAGCAGATGCTGAAACAGCCGGAATACGCGGTTACCTATGAACGGCGGCAGGAGATCAACAATCTGATCAATCATCCGATGATTGCGTCGTTTGCTTTTTATTCGAATGACCGGCTGATGTATAACACGAATGGCGGAATGGAGCTTCAGGAACTGAGGCAGCAGGCATGGTATGAAGCGGTGGAAAAGGCGGAGGGGCGTCCCGTATGGGTCGGACCCGGCGAGAACGGCTCTGCGGCTGACGGCGCTCCCGTTTTGATTCAATCCAGGGTCATCAAGGACTATTACTCGCTGGAGGATATCGGAACCGTGGTGATCTACGTGAAGCCTGATCTCCTGGATCAGGTGTTCTGGGAGGCGGCAACGCTGAAGCAGGGAGATATTTTGCTGGTCAACCAGCAGGGGCACATCGTGTTCAGCAAGTCAGGCGGGCATATCGGGGAGCGGACGGAATTCCCGTTTCTCTCGGATAGTTATAAGACGAATGGAAAAGGCTACTACATCGATCAATATGCAGGCGAAAAATCGCTGATCACATATTCACCTTCCCATAATAAAGATTGGTTTCTGGTCGCCATCACGCCAAGCAAACTGATTTCGGCCGAATCGGTCCCGATTCGCAACCTAGCCTTGATCCTGGGACTGATCTCGCTCGTGTCGGCGTTCCTGTTCGACCGTTTTTTTGTGCGCAGAATGGTGCGCAGCATCATTAGCGCGGTGAACGGAATGAAGCGCGTCAAGCAGGGCATCTTCGTTCCGATCCCGTCGCATAATGTGGCGGAGGACGAGACGGATTTGTTGATCGACGGCTTTAACCGGATGAGCACCCAGATCCAGGAGCTGATTGGGCAGGTCGAGACGGAACAAGCACGAAAAAAGGAAGCGGAGCTGCAGGCGCTGGTCGCTCAGATCAATCCGCACTTCATCTATAATTCACTGGAATCGATCAATTCGATGGCCGTGCTTCAGGGCAATAAGGATATCAGCAAGATGGTGGTTTCGCTTGGTAAGCTGCTGCGTATCAGCATCAGCGAGCATCATGAGCTTATCCCCCTCAGCATGGAGCTGGAGCATGTCCAGCATTATATGCGGATACAGAAATTCAGGTTCGAGGAAAAATTCGATTACGGCATTGAGCTTCCGAATGAACTGAGGCACTACGTTACGCAAAAGCTGATCGTTCAGCCGATTGTTGAGAACGCTTTATATCACGGGATCGAGCCGATGGAGGAGAGCGGACTCATCTCCATCCGGGTGTCCGAGAACGGCGAGGATATCGTGATTGACGTGGAGGACAACGGTCCGGGCTTCGATCCGGAAACGCTGATGAAGCTGTGGAATTCGGATCCGGGACAGCTCAAAAAGTACCGCGAGAACGGGGTCGGATTGAAGAATGTCCATCAAAGGCTGCGGATCCGGTTTGGCAGCCGTTACGGCCTGATGATCTGTTCCTCTCCAGGTTACGGCTCCTTGATACGAATTCGAATACCGAAAATACTGACATGACAGGGGGGCTGCAGGGTGAGATGGTTTTGGAATTGGGGCTGGATCGTCGGATATGCCGCTCTGTTGGCGCTGTCTGTCTTGTGGGTGACGGTACAGAATCAGGGACCGGCTCAGGAGGAACAGCCCGAGAAAATCACGCTAACGTTCCGGCATTTCTGGAACAAAGAGCATGACAAGCCGGTGCTGGCCGTATTCGAGAGCATCGTCCGCACTTATGAGAAAGCGCATCCAAACGTAAAGGTGAACTTCGAGAGCATCGATCAGACGATTCACCGGGAACAAAAGCTGAAGAGCGAGATGGTGACCGGCACGCCGCCGGATATGTTTGTTTTGTTCGGAGGGGCCGAGATCGTGCCTTATGCCAGATCCAACCGGTTGATGGATTTAACGGATTTTTTGCAGGATACCGGATTGAAGGAGCAGTTCAAGGATCTGCACCATTGGACCTTCGAGGACAGGATCTATGGCCTGCCCTTCGAGGGACACGCAGAGCCGATTTATTATAACCGGGCTTTATTCCGGCAGCTGAAGCTGGAGCCTCCGAAGACGCTGGGAGAGATGGACGAAGCTATTCGTGTCCTTCGGGAGAACGACATCATCCCCTTTGCGGTCGGCAACGAAGACAGGTGGCCGGCGGGAATTTTTGCCCATTATTTCATGGATCGCTACGCCGGGCCGGAACTGATTGACCGCCTGGTTGAAGGCGATGATCAGGCCAGCTTTGTGCAAGAGTCGTATTTGGAGGCGTTTGAGCACTTGGAGCTGTGGATCGAAGAAGGGGCGTTCAGTCCGAACGCAAACGATCTTTCCACGGAAGAAGCGATTGCCCAGTTCACGGAAGGAAAAGCGGCGATGTATATGAACGGCAGCTGGGATATCACGCTGCTGCAGAATGAGGATTACCCGGATTTTCAGAATGAGATCGGCGTCATTCCCTTTCCGTCGCTTTTTCCCGGCGAAGAACGCTCCTTGGCAGGGGGATATACGATCGGCATCGGGCTGTCATCGGACTTGGATGAAACGAAAAAGCAATCGGCTCTGGAGCTGCTGGGCATGTTCTATACCCCGGAGGTGCAGACTCGGCTGGTGTATGAAGGGCTGCGCGTCCCTTCGATGAAGATTGACTATGATTCGAAGAAAACCGGGCCCGTTTTTGCCCAAGTCACGGAATTGATGGAGGAATCCACGAGCACCTTTCTGCCTTACGACAACACGTTATCACCCGAGGTGAACAGTTCGTTCCTTAAGGTGATCGAGGATATGATTGGAGGACGGATCGATGCTGCCGGCGCATTGGAGCAAATTCAGAAGTCCTCGGTCCGGTATTGGAAGCTTAGGCGGAATACGGCAGCAGAGTAAACAGGAGACAGGGGGGAACGTCATGGGCGGATCGGAAGGCAAATTCAGAGTCATGCTGGTCGATGATGAGCCGATCATACTGCGCAGCCTGAAGGCGGCTATTCCATGGGATGAGCTCGATCTGGAGGTCGTTGGGGAGGCCAAGAGCGGAGACGGCGCATTGAAGCTGGCGCGCGAAGTGTCGCCGCATATCATTATCAGCGATATTCGGATGCCGGGGATGGACGGCATTACGCTCATGAAGGAACTGAAGGCGGATCAGGCAAGACGAATCATTATTTTCATCAGCGGGTACGGCGAATTCGAATACGCGAGGGAAGCGCTGCGCGAAGGGGCTTTCGATTATTTGCTGAAGCCGATCGACCACGATGAACTGACCGAAACGATTGCCAGGGCGGCCAGAACGCTGGAGAAGCAGATTGCGGATGACCAGATGCTCCACTCGATCAAGGTTCTGTCGCTGCTGGCCCGGGAGCGGATGCTGACCGAATTCATCGAAGGGAACCGTAGTCCCCTGCAGCATATGCAGTGGCTGGAGGACAGCGAGCTGGAGCATGGATACACGATGGCCGTCATTCAATTGGATCAATATTTGCGGCTTAACGAGCTGTGGAGCATGGACGAGAAGCGCCTGTGGCTGTTTGCCGTACGGAACGTCCTCGAGGAGTGGTCCTTGCAGCATGGCGGGCTGACGGTATTTCCTTTCCGCAGCGGGGAATGGGTGCTGCTGTTTCCGAACCTGACGAAGGAGCGGCAGGAGGATATCGGCCGGGATCTGGTGCAATTGATCAAGCGGAACACGAAGCTGTCCTGCTCGGTCGGCTTCAGTCCCAGCATGGCCGGCATCGACCGCTTGGGAACGGCTTACGAGACGGCCGTGCGCGCATTGTACCAGCGGTTTTATTCCGGGGAAGAGGGCGTGTTTCTCGGTGCGCCCGATTCGGTGCTGGAAACGGCCAGCGAAGCGAAGTATCCGAAGCATCTCGAGTCGCTCATGGTGGAAAGCATCCGCACGCTTCATAAGGAGCGGCTTCTGGAGCTTTTTGACGAAACCAAGGCTTATATCGAGGAGCATGCGTTCAGCAGGGAGATGACCGAGCGGGTGCTGCTGGAGATGAGCGTCGTGCTGTATCGGCAGTTTGAGCATATGAAGGTGCTGTTTGAGTGGTCGCTGGAGGAACTGCTGCAGGAGCTTCATGCATCCGGCACGCTTCAGCAGCTGATGGACGTCATCAAGAGTCACTTCAGCAAATGGATTGCCGAGAGCCGGTCCGGGCAGGCCAAAGACAATGTTCAAGCCGTGATGGGCAAAGCCAAGGAGTATATCGCGGAGAATTACCAGAAGGATCTGACCATCGAAGAGGTTTCGGAGCTGGCGGATTTGAGCATCAGTCATTTCTGCACGCTGTTTAAGGGAACGACTGGCTATACGTTTCTGGAGTACTTGACGGAGTGCCGGATCGAGAAGGCCAAGAGCATTCTGCTGAATACGGACGTGAAGGTGTACCAGGTAGCGCCGCTGGTAGGGTATCAGGATCCGCGATACTTCACCCAGGTATTTAAGAAAATCACGGGGAAAACGCCATCGGAGTATCGGGAAGAGGCGGTCTCCAAAACATAAAACGGACCTTGATCCCATGATATTGAAATCGGATATTTTGCGGATAGTATTCAACATAGGAGGGAATGAATAACAGATCCATTTTTCCGGGTTTGATCGGGGAAAAGGAGTTCTGTTATTTTTATATTAAATATCTTAATATTAAGACTTGACGTTTTAAGGTTTAAATACTAAACTGAGATTAAGCAAAACGTAAAGAAGCCAGCGAAGAACGAAGCTGCTCCCGAATCAGAAGGCAACTATGAATATTGAAGATGGTTAACATGCTATTAATAACGAAAAAAACGATAAATGGAGGTTGAAGTCATGAAGTTTAAAGGAATTCATCACGTATCCGCGTTAACGGCTGCGGCTTCGCGGAACTTCGAATTTTATACAAAGGTTCTGGGCATGCGATTGGTTAAGAAGACGGTGAACCAGGACGATGTCTCGGTATATCATCTGTTTTATGGCGACGAAAAAGGAAATCCAGGCACGGAGCTTACCTTCTTCGAAATTCCGATGGCCGGCCGGACCCGTGAGGGAAACAACAGCATTTCGGCGACATCCCTGCGCGTGCCGAACGACCGCGCCTTGGAATATTGGACCCGGCGATTGGACGAGCACGGCGTAGAACGCGAGGAGATCAAGGAACGTGCGGGCCGATTGACCCTTCTCTTCAGGGATTTCGAGGGCCAGCGCATCATTCTCGTTTCGGATGAACATAACGAGGGAGTTCCAGGCGGCGTTCCATGGGAAAAGGGGCCGGTTCCGGCGGAATACGCCATCATCGGTTTAGGCCCGGTGCAGCTGACCGTGCCTAATCCAGTGCAGACCGTGAAGGTATTGACGGAGCTGATGGGCTTCCGCTACAAAGGGCACTATGCTTCGCCAGTAGACGGGCAGCCCGATATCCTGGTCTTTGAGACGGGAGAAGGCGGTACGGGAGCGGAAGTGCACGTGGAGGAACGAACGGATCTTCCGCAGGAGCGGCTTGGCCGCGGCGGCGTTCATCACGTTGCATTCCGCGTCGAGGACGAGGAAGAGCTTCGGTCCTGGATTGACCGGATCGGTGATGTGGGCTTTTCGAATTCGGGATTTGTCGATCGCTTTTACTTCCGTTCCTTGTATTTCCGGGAGCCTAACGGTATTTTGTTCGAGGTAGCTACCGATGGTCCGGGCTTTGACACGGATGAGCATATCGACCATCTCGGCGAGTCCCTTGCGCTGCCGCCGTTTCTGGAGCCGAAGCGGGAACAGATCGAAGCCAACCTGAAGCCTCTCCATACGATTCAATGAAGATGGCGCACATCGCGCACGCAATACACACGACACCGGGTAAGCCTCTGTTTTTGGGGCGATTGCCCGGTGTTTTAATTTGATCTATTCATATAGCCGCGATATGGCATTTGCCGCCATGCTGACATGCTCCCTAAGCTCTTGGGGGGCCATCACCTCGATTTCCGCCCCGCAGCTTAGAAGAAATGCCGAAGCCGATTCCAAGGTGTTGAACTCCAAATCGGCCGTTATCCACCCGTCGTGCTGGTTATCCATATCGCATCGGAGTATTTTTACGTACCGCTCCCGCTCAAAGCGTTTGATCAGATCGACGGTCATGCGAACCTGTGCGGGATACTGCGGGAGATTTTGCATGAACCGTGCCAGCGACTCCTCCCAATACTCGGCTAGATTAAAACCGGCCGGACGCTGGAATGTATCCTCGGACATGACGGCATCCACGATTCTCGATACGCGATAGGTTCGCAGCTCGCCTTGGGATTCGGCCACCACATACCAGGTACTCCGTTTGGCAACCAGCCCGAGCGGATGAATCCTTCTTTCGACTCGTTCCTCTCCTTTCATGTATTGGATATCCATGATGCGATCCAACCACAGCGCCTCCTGCAAAACCGTAAGATACGGATGCGATTCGCGGTAGGAGTGCCAGCCTGCGCCATCGATATGGATCTTCTCCCGAATGATTTCGGCATCCTGCCGAATGGAGCGTGGGGAGGAAGCCAATAATTTTTGATAGGCAGCATCAAACTGTTTACGGATCCCCAAATCCCCGATCAGCGGGCTGTGGCTGGAAACCAGCAGGGAGATGAGCTCGTCCGGCGTCATGCCGGTCAGGTTCGTTCGATAGCTCTCCTCCAGCACCCACCCGCCCTGGGATCCTCTTTCCGCATACACGGGGATGCCCGCCGAGCTCAAGCTTTCCATATCGCGTATAATCGTGCGCTCCGATACCTCAAGCTGCTCCGCCAGATAACGGGTGTTCTTCTTCCCCCCGTTCTGAAGCATCAGCATGATGGATAATAGACGATCCGCCCTCAAGTTATGTCACCTCTCTGTATCTATAGAAGTTAATTGTATTGTAGCATGGATATAAGACAACGGATGTCATATATGTCTGATACGATGAAGGCGTTGAGATACTTCAGTATATAGTTGGAGGTAGCGCTATGAATAAGAATGATCCTAAGCCATTGCAAGGAAAAATCGCCGTCGTGGCCGGAGCGACCCGGGGAGCAGGCCGCGCCATTGCGGTGATGCTGGGTGCCGCGGGGGCAACGGTGTATTGCACGGGACGGAGCGTACGCGGCCAAGCGTCGGATATCAAGCGGACCGAGACGATTGACGACACGGCGGAGATGGTGACGGACCGGGGCGGCACCGGCATTGCCGTGCAATGCGACCATACCGTGGAAGAGCAAGTGAAAGCGTTGTTTGAACGCATTCGTGAAGAGCAGCAAGGCCGGCTGGACATCCTCGTCAATGATATATGGGGCGGCGAGAACCTGACGCATTGGAATATTCCGTTCTGGGAGCAATTTCTGTCCGATGGACTGCTGATGCAGGAGCGGGCAGTGACAACGCATATGATCACGAGTTATTACGGCGTTCCGCTGATGGTGGAGAACGGCGGCGGATTGGTCATTGAGGTCACGGACGGCTCGACGTACCGGTATCGCGGGAATTTGTATTACAGCCTGGCAAAAATTTCGGCGATTCATCTGGCCGCAGCCATGGCGGAAGAGCTGCGTCCCTATCAGGTAACCGCACTATCCGTGACGCCGGGATTTCTGCGCTCGGAGCAAATGCTGGATCACTTCGGCGTTACGGAAGAAAATTGGCGGGATGCCACGGCACAAGAACCGCATTTCATCGAATCGGAGACTCCATATTTTCTTGGGCAGGCGGTTGCGGCGTTGGCAGCCGATCCGGATGTGTCCGACAAGAGCGGGAAGGCGCTGACCAGCTGGGACTTATCGGATGAATACGGGTTTAGCGACATTGACGGGAGTAAGCCGCATTGGGGCAATTACGCGAAGAAGCAGGGACTTCCCATTACTTAAACATGTAAAACAGGGTGACCTATGCCATGATGGCGAATAGGTCACCCTGTTTTGTTACGGAAATTGTCCGTTGCACTTGCGAATACCGCTGTAAGTACGTCTAAACCATGTCATAGCGGAACATCGCAGAAACTACGCATCAACGTTCAATTTCAAGTGGTTATGAGCGGCCGCGTCTCATCGAACCCATGATCAGGCTGACGATAAAGACCAGAATGACGGCACCGATCAACGCCGGCAGGATGTAGAATCCACCCATTTCAGGTCCCCAGGATCCGAGCAGAAGTCCGCCCAGCCAAGCACCGACGAAACCAGCAATGATGTTACCGATGATACCGCCGGGGATGTCTCTGCCCATAATCAAACCAGCAATCCATCCGATGATACCGCCAACGATTAATGACCAAAGAAAACTCATGTTTATCACCTCGTATAAGTTATAGTTGTTTGTGCCTTACTATTAACCAAAGACGTGACTTTTAAACCGGATTGACCAGCAACTTGGATAAAATCATTATTTTCCAACGTAGTGATAGGCTGCTTCGTTCTTTGATAAATGCGATTTTTTTGATTATGCTTGAAGAGAGTGGTTAGGTTGAGAAAATAAAGGAGCTGGCATGGGACTCATGATAGAAAAATGGACAGAAGAATATACCATTCAATCCGTTGACGCAGATTTTAAGGGAGACTGCCGATGGTCTTCGCTGCTCAGTATTTTGCAGAGAGCGGCTGACCGGCATATTGAGGCGCTGGGAATCAGCCGCGAGGAAATGATCGAGCGGGGCATGGGCTGGATGCTGATTACGCTGGAGCTTGAGATGCGGCGGATGCCAAGGGATATGGAAACCGTATATGTGGACACCTGGAGCCGCGGGTCCAAAGGGGCGCTGTGGCATCGGGATTATCGGATCAAGAACGGCGATGGGGAATTGCTGGGCGAGGGCCGCTCGGTATGGGCGCTGGTGGACATTCATAAACGGAAAATTCTGCGTCCGTCCATGTTTCCGTACGAGGTGCCGATCGGTCAGGAAACGGTTGGAGAGCTGCCAAGCAAAGCCGTGTTGCCTGAAGGGGTACAGCTGGATGATGTTTATACGTATACGGTCCGGTATAGTGGAATCGATACGAACGGCCATTTGAATAACGCCCGGTATGCGGATTTGAGCTTTGACGTGCTGGATGAGCAGGAACTTCGGGAAGGGCGAGTGACCGGCTTCAAAATTACATACCATAACGAGGCCAGACTGAAGGATACGATGGTGATCAAGCGTTCGGCCGAGGAGAACAATCGGGTGTACGTGCAGGGCACATCGCCGGACGGAACCAACTTTTTTGAAGCGGCTATCGTTAGGGGATCATAAACCATCAGGTTGTTCTTACGGAGGGGAGAGAGCGGCCTGACGCTTCATGGAGGGTGAACGGATGTACAAAATCATGATCGTTGAGGATGACCCCAAGCTGGCGGGGCTGCTGCAATCGCATATCGAACGGTACGGAAATGAAGGAAACATCGTCGAGGATTTCGATCATGTGCTGGAGCAGTTCCATGAGATGAAGCCGCATCTCGTTCTTCTCGACGTGAACCTGCCAAGCTTTGACGGATATTATTGGTGCCGCCAGATCCGGTCGGTATCGACCTGCCCGATTATATTCATCTCGGCCCGTAACGGGACGCCGGATCAGCTCCGGGCCTTGGAGAACGGCGCGGATGATTATATCACCAAGCCGTTTGCTTACGATATCGTCATCGCCAAAATCCACAGCCAGCTGCGCCGCGTATACGGCGACTATGCGGCAGCATCCGCCGAGCGTACGGTGGAGAAGGACGGGCTTGTCCTCTATCCCGAACGGATGGAGCTGACTCTTCACGATCAGACATCCGTGCTCACGAAAAAAGAAACGGTCCTTCTGGAAACGCTGCTGAGCCGGAGCCCCCGGCTTGTGACGCGCGAGACGATTCTGGAGAAGCTGTGGGACGATACGTTCGTGGACGATAATACGCTCAGCGTGAATATTAACCGGGTGAGGAAACGGCTAGGGGAGTTAGGGATTGAGAATGCGCTGGAAACGATTCGCGGTTCGGGGTACAGGCTGCATACCGTATGGAAGAGGTAGGCAATGAAGAAGCTGTTTTGGCGTGAGCATTTGCCCCTCATTCTGTTTGTAACCGCGGCCTTGTTCGTGGTGCTGCTCGTATTCTGGTATGACGGCTATGATCATCCGGTGACAGCGGCTTATGCCGTTTTCCTCGGTCTGACCATTCTTGGCGGGTACTTGGCATTCCGGTATTTCACGCACCGGGATTTCTATGAGCGGCTGTCGCAGCCCATCAGGTCGTTGGAGGAATCGATCAAGCATAACGAGTCGGCCCCGCTGCCTACGGCCCTTAGCGAGCTTATGGAAGAGCAGTACCGTCAATACCGCACGGTCATGGAAGAGTGGGAGCGCCGGCGGAAAGAGCATATGATCTTCATGAATCAGTGGGTGCATCAGATGAAAACGCCGCTGTCCGTCATTGAGATGATCACGCAGGAGGATGATAACGACGCCTTCAAGAGTTTATCCGAGGAATCCGACCGGATTCGGCGCGGGCTGGAGATGGTGCTCTACATGTCCAGGCTCGAAACCTTCGAGCAGGATTTCAGCGTGGAGCCCGTGAAGCTTCATCAGGCGGCAGTCGAGGCGGTGCACGAGAACAAGCGTTATTTTATTCACAGTCATGTGTATCCGGAGGTCCGGATCGATTCGGATCTCACCGTTCAGACGGATGCCAAATGGCTTCGGTTCATCATGCTGCAGCTGCTGTCCAACGCCATTAAATATTCTGCCGGAACCGGGCTTAAGGTGACGATCCAGGCCCGCCGGACGGAGGACCACCGCCATGTGGTGCTGGAGATCACGGACCGGGGAATGGGCATACCGCCATCCGACTTGAAGCGGGTGTTCGACCCGTTCTATACCGGGGAAAACGGCCGCAAGCTGAAGGAATCCACCGGCATGGGCTTGTATCTCGTCAAAGAAGTGGTCCATAAAATGAACCACCAAATCGAGTTGGAATCCGAGCCGGGAAGAGGAACGACCGTGAGGCTGATTTTCTCGGGGTGAGATCTGCTTTGTACAGACGTCTCATGGAGGCAGAGTTCAATTATGGCTGTTACAGGTGACATTCACGACATTGAAATTATATAAGGCAGTAAAGCATGGGCTGGGTAAGATTTGGTTTGATCTCTTATTGAACTTTGGATTGAGTCACCTAAATACGTTACCGAAAGCACCTTATCTCGGGTAAATGATGGATGTTGACCCATCATAAAGCCTTGATGTAAGGTTCTTTCTTTTGTTTTAAATCATGAGTAGGTATTGGCACGCACCAGCGAAAGAGGACGAAACGATTCCGAAGAAGCGAAGCGGTCGCCTTTGCACCCGAATTTTCACCTCGGTGTAATCGTTCAGAAAATTTGGGGGCAACAGCGATCGTAGGAACGTTACGTACTCGTAGCGGCCTGAGAATCGCAACAGTGACATACTCGTAGCGGCCTCTAGAATCGCAACAATGACGTACACGGAGCACCTTTAGAATCGCAACAATGACGTACAGGAGCGCCTCTGGAATCGCAACCGTACGCACTCGAAGCGCCCTTTAGATTGCGACCGTGACGTACCCAGAGCGGGTCTGCGCATGAATCTTACACCGATGTAAGGTTGGCGAAAGAGTGATCGATAGGAGATGGCCTGCCGGATGCTATACACTAACCTTACAAGAACGAAATAACGAAAGTGAGGTTTACAACAAGATGGAAATATTAAACGTGCGCAATCTGGGCAAAGTCTATAAGGCCGCGGTGTCCCACGAGGCGCTTTCCAATATCAATCTGAGCATCAACCAAGGGGAATTCGTCGGCATCATGGGCCCCTCCGGCAGCGGAAAAACGACGCTGCTCAACATGATCTCCACCATCGACCGACCTACGTCCGGGGAGATCACCATCGGCGGGGAGGATCCGTTCCGATTATCCCAGGATAAACTCGCCATGTTCCGCCGGCGTGAGCTGGGATTTGTCTTTCAGTCCTTCAACCTGCTGAATACGCTGACGGTGAAGGAGAATATCCTGCTCCCCCTGGCGCTGGACGGCGTGGATCTGGATGAGATGAACCGCCGTGTCGGCATTTTGGCCGATAAACTGGGCATCACATCGATACTGGATAAGCGGACTTATGAAATATCGGGGGGACAGGCGCAGCGGACGGCGATAGCTCGGGCCATGATCCACGTACCGAAGCTGGTTCTGGCCGATGAGCCGACAGGCAACCTGGACTCCAAGTCGGCCCGCGACGTCATGGAAATGATGGACCGGAGAAACAAGGAAGACCAAGTGACGATGCTGCTGGTCACCCATGACCCGGTGGCAGCAAGCTACTGCAATCGGGTGGTGTTTATCAAGGACGGACAGTTATACAACGAAATCACGTACGGCGAGAGCCAATCGGCCTTCTATCAAAAAATCATCAACGTGTTATCGCTGCTGGGAGGTTCGGGACATGAATTTTCGCCAGTTCGCCATTAACAATGTCCTGCGCAGCAAGCGCACGTATATTGCCCATTTCCTGAGCAGTGCCTTCTCCGTCATGATTTTCTTTACCTACGGGCTGCTGTCGTTTCACCCACAGCTGAAGGACGGCCTGGTCTCCTCGAGCGATACCATGTCCATGCTGGGCACAATGGGCATGACGGTATCGCAATACATTGTGTTTGTGTTTTCCTTCTTCTTCCTGCTGTATTCGGTGGGGGCTTTCATCAAGGTTCGGAAAAAGGAGTTCGGCATTCTGCTGATCCTCGGCATGTCCCGCAAGCAATTGAACCGGATGCTGTTCATCGAGAATATCCTGATTGGCGCTGCAGCGATCGTAGTCGGCATCGGAACGGGATTGCTGTTCTCCAAGCTGATTCTGTTAATCAGCGCCAAGCTGCTGGCCGTGGATACCGGACTTCCGTTTTATTTTCCGCTCGAATCGCTGATCGTTACGGCTGCGGCTTATGCGGTATTGTTCCTGCTGATTGCGTTGTTCTCCTCGTTCATGCTGCGTAAGGGCACGCTGCTCGCCCTGGTGAAAGCAGAGGAAAGCCCCAAGCCGCAGCCGAAAGCATCGCCTTGGCTGGCCGTGCTGGCTGTCCTGTTGATCGGAACCGGTTACGGCATGGTCCTGGTTTTTGCCATTCTCCAAATCTTCAATCTGTTCCTGCTGCTTGGCGGCGTTATATTCGTCATTATCGGCACGTATTTTCTCTTCACTCAGTTCAGCGTGTTTTTTATGCGGTATCTGCAGAAGAAAGAGCGGTTCTTCTTTCGCCGAACCAACCTGCTGACGATCTCGGAGCTGCTGTACAGAATCAAAGACAATGCGGTGATGTTCTTCCTCGTATCGGTCATCTCGGCATCCGCCTTTACCGGGATCGGCACCACGCTTGCAATCGGGGATCCCGGCCTGTCGGCCATGGAGAATCCTTATGCCTATACGTACACTATGAATGATGAGAACGCTGATAAAGGGAATCGTCATCTTGATATGATCAGGGAGGAGCTCAAGAAGGGCGGATTTCAGTACAAGGAGGCGGAGGTTACTCCGATATTTTCGGATAACGGGATCAATCTGATTAAGCTCAGCGAATATAACAGTCTTATTCAGTCGATGGGTTACCCGTCAGAAACATTGGGCGACCTGGAAGGCATCCTGACCCCGGGGACCGTCACGGAGAAGAACAGCTACCGAATCGATGGTCCTGGGAATGATCAATTCGAGGTGATAAACGGGAAAACATCGGAAATCGTCAAGGTGCTCAAAGCCGAAACGTTCATTGCGGTGCCCGCGACCTACGGCGATACGCTGGTCGTATCCGACCGCCTGTATAAGGATGTGCTCCAGGCACAAGAGGATCAGGAATTCGGTTATGCGGCATTCCATACGTTTTACGTGCAGGATTGGAAGAATACGGGGGATGTGTCCAGATCGATTCAGGAACGTCTTAAAGAGCCGGAAGACTACAGCTATTATCTCAAGTCATTGTACTTGGATTGGAAAAGCGCCCAGCAGCAGAACGGCATTCTGCTTATGGTTAGCGGCCTGGTCGGCATCGTGTTCTTTACCTTCGCGGCAAGCTTTGTATATTTCCGGCTATACGCGGATCTTGCCCGGGACGAACAGCAGTATCGCATGATTGCCAAGGTGGGACTCAGCAAAAAAGAGCTTGGCACCATCATTACCAAGCAGCTTGTCATTATGTTCTTTTTGCCGATGTTAATCGCACTCATCCATAGCGGCGTTGCCTTTGTTGCGCTTCAGCAGCTGGTAGACTTCTCGATCGTAGGGCATAGTTTGAAGATCTTCATCTTCTTCCTGAGCATCCAGATCATGTATTTCTTTATTACTCGCTGGCGTTATCTGGAGCGTCTCAACAAAATCATTCAGTAAAAACCGCCATTTCTTCGTTGAAAAGGGCCAAAACGGGTATGTTATTACAAGAAGCACTCAACAACGAGAAATGGGGGCGATTCCATAATGAATGATCACAGCATGTTAAAGACGGGTGCCGTAGAGACCGAAGAGGTTACGACCGATATTCTTTCCTTGCGTACCGTCATGGTGAACGTCCAAATGATCGGTACGCCGGGAACCGGTGACTGGGTGCTGATTGATACGGGACTCGGAAATTTCGAAGGCTCCATTGCGGAAGAAGCGGAGAACCGATTCGGCAAGCCGCCAGTGGCCATCGTGCTGACGCATGGCCATTTCGACCATGTGGGCAATGTGAAGGAATTAGCCGATCGCTGGAACGTTCCCGTCTACGCACACCCGAGCGAACTGCCGTTTCTTACGGGACAAGAAGACTATCCTCCGGGGGATCCGAGCGTAGGCGGGGGATTGATGGCCCGCGTTGCTCCCATGTATCCGAACAAAGCCATCGATCTGGGATCGAGGATACGACCGCTGCCGGAGGACGGAAGCGTACCCGGTCTTCCCGAATTCAAATGGCTGCCGACGCCGGGGCATAGCCCCGGACATGTTTCCCTGTTCCGCGAACGGGATCGGGTCCTCGTAGCGGGAGACGCGGTCATTACGGTGAAGCAGGAGTCGGCGCTTGCCGTCATCGGGCAGGAGAAGGAGCTTCACGGTCCGCCGATGTATTTTACTCCGGATTGGGATCTGGCGCGTGAATCGGTTCGCCGCCTGGCAAGCCTGAATCCCGAAATTCTGGTCACGGGGCACGGCGTCTCCATGCGCGGTGAAGAACTAACGACTTCGCTTGCGCGGTTGGCCCGGGACTTTGACCGTTTGGCCGTTCCCGAGCAAGGTCGGTATGTGGATAAGGATGCGGATGGAAAGTGAATCGAGGGCAGCATTTAATTTTCATGGCATGAACGATTTATAGGCTAAACGAGACACCGTGAGGTTAACGACCTTGCGGTGTCTTTTCATATGTTGAAGATTCAATATGGAAAGAATGAACGGAACTGTGCGAAAATGTAGGTGATCGCGGCACCCGCTTTTTTCAAAAAAAATAATAAAGTGCGTGAACCTGGGTGCGCTCTCAGGCATCTAACTTATGTAAGGCCCGAGGAAGCGCCACAAAGGAGGTCTCATAACGTGAACAAAAACAAGAAATCCGATATAGAGCGCGATGTTCGGCTTGCCCAGCAGGGGGACCCGGAAGCCTTCAGCAGGCTGATCCTTGCTAACGAGCGTAATTTGTACGGTTTGGCCCGTCTATATCTGAAGCGGGAAGAGGACTGCGCGGATGCCGTACAGGAAACGATCGTAAAATTCTTCGCAGCTATGCCTTCCTTGAAAGAGCCTGCTTTTTTCAAAACATGGCTGAGCCGCATTCTCATTCATGAATGCCTGCAATTGCTGCGCTCCCAGCAGCGGCAGCGTACCGTTGCGCCTGTCGATGAGGTTGCCGATGCAATGCCGTATGAAGCGATCGAGCTTAAGGAGGCCGTAGCACATCTGGAAGACGATTTACGCAGGGTCATTCAGCTTCACTATTACAGGGATATGCCGATCAGAGCTATCGCCGAAATCGCAGGAATACCGGAAGGAACGGTGAAATCCCGTCTGCACCGGGCGCGCGCCATATTGGCGGAAAGACTGGAATCCTCCACGGAAAGGAACGTGAGCCATCACCCGATAGTTTGTAAGGAGTCGAGTCTGAATGACTTTGCTCCTATATATAATGCGATTCCGGCGGGAAGGCTTGCCGACTTCAACAAGATGCAAGGATCATGGGGGGCAGCCGCTTAATGGGAAAGAATCCGAATGTCAGATGGATGGACGAATCCGATCTTGAGCCATGCTCCGAGCTGATGCTCAAGGTCTTTAACGGCGAACCCTGGTTCGACCAGTGGGACTCTGTGCTGCATGTACAGCAATACCTTAAGGAATTTATGGACAATCCGGTGTTCCTGGGATTCGTTATCGAACAGGAGGGCAGCATCCTGGGAGCCTCCTTTGGCCATACAAAGAGCTGGTACAGCGGCAAGGAGTACCATATCCAGGAATATTTCATCGATACCGGTTTGCAGCGCAGCGGTCTAGGCTCGGCGCTCATGAATGGAATGAAGGCCTACTTACATTCGATGAACATTCGTTGCATGGTACTGCTAACGGGAAAGGGGCTTCCGGCCGAAGATTTTTATCGGAAGCATGGTTTTGAAGTGAAGCAGGACATTATTTTTATGTCCAACAAGTTTTAAGCGGTTTGATAATTCGATTGAAATAGGGGAGTTGTCTTGATGTCGGTGCGTGTTCTTAACTAACCAAATTTTATAGGACTCTGGCAAGCGCTTTGCGAAAAAACCTTACTGATGCGAGGTTTATTTGCGATGGCTCGAAGGCTGGAGTCCACCTGGTTAAGAACACAACAGCCATCCATAATCATATTGACTGTACATAGCCGTACCCTGGGTACGGCTTCCCGCTCAAGGGGCAGAAGGTGGACGATGGTTCATGGACTTCTGTCCCTTTTTCATGTCGGTTTATCAGCACGCAGGGGGTCGTGTGTGTTCTTTTCCAGGGGAAGTGCAACCCATACTCAGGAAGAGAGCGTGATTTCACATGATCCATTATATAGAAGAGGTAAAAAAGAAGGTTTCCCTGCAGGAAGGTACCCAGGTGATCGAACAGCTGCTGACAGCAAGTTATATGCGCCCGGGCATATCCACCAAGGAGCTGGCACGCCATACCTGTCTGCCGCTTCCGGTCGCTGCCGCGATCAAGAAGGAGCTCATCAAAGCCGGAGCACTCGTTCAAGAGCGGGGAGTGCGCTGCACCTCTGCCGGAAAGCTTTATGTCGAACAACAGCTGGGATACGGCGGCATCGATATCGATCTGTATCATACGCTGCTGGCCGGCGAAGCGGATTGGCGGACGGAGCTTTCCGATGTGCTGGCGAGGCTCACGGAGATTCTGGACCAGCGCCCGCAGGTCGATGTTCAAATCGACCAATCCCAATGCACAGTCGAGACGAGTCTCCGGAGGGCGATTCTGTGCCTGAGGGAGCACAGCCTGATCGGGAAAAACATCCTGTGCGTGGGCGACGACGATCTCGTGAGCATTTCGCTTGGCCTGCTGCTGAAACGGCTCTTCCCGAACGCCAAGGGGCAGAGAGCGGGCCTCACCGTGATGGATATCGATGAACGCTTCCTGCGGTTTATCGGTGACGTGGCTGCAAGGGAAGATGTATCGGTTACATGCAGGCATGCCGATCTCAGACGGCCTCTGCCCCAGGAATGGAAAGGGCAATACGATTGCTTTTTCACGGATCCGCCGTATACGCTCCAAGGCTTGACCTTGTTCTTGTCCCGTGGCCTTAGCGCGCTGAAGCCCGAGAAGGGCTGCCCCATCTTTCTCTCGTTTGCGCATAAATCACCCGACTTCACATGGTCCATGCAGCGCGAATTCGTCCGCATGGGGTTGTCGGTCAGACAGGTGCAGCTTCATTTCAATCAATATATCGGAGCGCAGATGATCGGCAATAGCGGCCAAATGATCGTGCTGACAACGACGGAATATACGGAGCCGCCGATTAAGGGCTCTTTTGAGGATGAGCTTTATACAGGCGAGGTTCGGCGGACGGTCCGAACCTACCGATGCACCCAATGCCAGAGCGAGCTGCAGGTGGGCGTGCAGGGCGATTTTACCACGATCGAGGATTTGAAGAAGCAGGGCTGTCCGGCATGTGCCCATCATGCGTTCACCCGGCTGGCGAAGAAAATGATCTGATTCGTTTTTGTGGAAACAATCGCTGGGAGGTTATAATAGGGGAACAGAGGAAGGGGAGGGCTATGAAAGTATTAGTATTGGCTGAGAAGCCGTCCGTTGCGAAGGAAATTGCGAGAGTGATGGGCAGCCGCGAGAAGCAGAAGAATTATTTTGAAGGACCGAAATATATTGTGACCTGGGCGCTTGGACATTTGGTGGGGCTTGCCGAACCCGAGGATTATGATAAGAAGTACCAGACCTGGGCGCTGGAGGATCTGCCGATCCTGCCGGACAACACGAGGCTTAAGGTGTTGAAGGAAACAAGCCACCAGTTCAAGACGGTGCAGCATCTGATGAAGCGTTCGGACGTCGGGGAGATGATTATTGCCACCGATGCCGCCCGCGAAGGGGAACTCCTTGCACGCTGGATCCTGAAAATGGCGAAGTGGAACAAGCCGTTCAAACGGTTATGGATTTCTTCCCAGACGGATAAGGCAATCAAGGAAGGTTTCGCATCCCTCAAGCCGGGGCAGCAGTTCGACCGGTTGTACGAGTCCGCACGCTGCCGGGCGGAAGCGGATTGGATGGTTGGACTGAACGTGACGCGCGCGCTGACGACCAAATTCAATGCGCAGCTGTCCGCAGGCCGGGTTCAGACGCCGACGCTCGGAATGATCATGGACCGCGAGAAGGAGATCGTGAATTTCCGCTCCCAGGAATACGAGACGCTGCAGGCCGATCTCGGAAGCTTTGAGGTTTCGTGGCGTCCGGCCGGCGGAGACGGCCGTTTATTCGAGAAGGACAAGGCCGCCAAGCTGAAGCAGAAGCTGGAAGGCAGCACGGGAAAAATCGTGAGCGTGAAAAAGAGCGAGAAAACCGAACCGCATCCGCTGGCATACGATTTGACCGAGCTGCAGCGGGATGCCAACCGCCGATTCGGGTTCTCGGCCAAGCAGACCTCGAATGTGCTGCAGCGCCTGTACGAGCAGCATAAGCTGGTCACCTATCCGCGCACGGACAGCCGTTACCTGACATCCGATATGGTCGGGACGTTGAAGGAAAGGCTGTCGAGCATTGCGATCGGACCGTATGCGTCCATTGCGCGCCCGCTGCTTCGCAAGAATTTGTCGCCAGGCAAACGGGTCGTGGACGACAGCAAGGTTACGGATCACCATGCCATCATTCCTACCGAACAGACCGTGCTGCTGAATCAGCTGTCGGTCGATGAACGCAAGCTGTACGATCTCATCGTGCGCCGGTTCATCAGCTTGTTCTATCCTCCTGCCCGTTACGATAACGTATCGGTGACCGTGCAGATTGAAGGCGAACAGCTCTATGCGAAAGGGACAACGATCAAGGACAGCGGATGGCGCGAGGTGTATGGTGGCGACTATGAGGATGACACGGACGACGAGAGTGACGATGGTCAAGGCCCATCTTCTTCGGGCAAGCTCCTGCCGGAGCTGAAAGAAGGAGAATCGGTGAAGGTGGTCCGCTGCGTGCTGAAGCCGGGACGGACCCAGCCGCCGAAGCGGTATAACGAGGCGGCGCTGCTCTCCCAGATGGAGAAGCACGGCCTTGGAACCCCGGCAACCCGGGCCGACATCATCGAGAAGCTGGTCAGCTCCGACACGATCGAACGGCAGGGGCAAACCCTCCATCCGACAGGCAAAGGCAAGCAGCTGATCGAGCTGGTTGCTCCGGAGCTCCGGACGCCGGAGCTTACGGCGCGGTGGGAAGCCGAGCTCGAGCGGATCGCGAAGGGGCAGGGCAAGCCGGAACCGTTCCTGCGCGGCATACGGGATATGACCAAGAAGCTGGTCACGGACGTGAAGGGAAGCGAAGCGGAATACAAGCCGCATAATGTTTCGAACAGCCACTGTCCGGATTGCGGCACACGGCTGCTCGAGAAGAAGACCAAGCGCGGCAAGCTGCTTGTCTGCCCGAGTGACGATTGCGGGTACAAGCGCTCAGGCGAGAAACGCCTGTCCAACCGCCGTTGTCCGCAGTGCCATAAGAAGATGGAGATGAAGGAAGGCAAGGCGGGGCTGTTCGTGCAGTGCCTTGGCTGCGGCATTACGGAAACGCTGAAGAAGGACGCCAAGCACGTGAACAAACGCGAGGAGCGGAAGCTCGTGCAGCAGTACAGCAAGCAGGAGTCGATCGGTTCCAACCTGGGCGATCTGTTGAAGGCAGCGCTTGAGCAGAAAGGGAAGGAATAGTCTCTCGAGCGTTAATCTCATAGGGCTAAGATGGATTGCGTTTTTCTTGCCGTTGTTAGCATAACCTCGGGTGCAATGGCCCATTCTACGGACAGGGGGTGATTTGCATGCCGAACCATAAAGCGAGAAAGACCGAAAACCAGCAAAACAAATCAAGCATTCTGGAGGAGAGCAAAACCCTCAAGCCGAAAAAGGCTGCAGACTATGTTCCGAGCCTGAACGAAATATCCAAGAACGAATCTTGATGGCTCGTGGCGGTTAAGAAATGTTTGGGTTGTCATTATGCCGGGCACGGGCCGGTCGGATCTTACAACCGCCGGCCGGTGTCCTCGTAATGGCATCAGGGACAGCGCTTGGCGTCATGCCCCTAAGGCATGGCCGGGCATTGTCTTCATCAGCCTGCGGTTTTATAATAGCGGTAGAACGTATAGCTAATGGCTGATTGGCAAGATCGATCAGTTGAAATGGGGGTGCGTGAACCAACGTGAGACCTGCACTGATCGTTTGGTTTATTTTTATCAACGCGGTAGCCTATCTGGTCATGTCCGAGGATAAACGGCGTGCCCGGCTGGGGCGGGATCGCGTTCCGGAGAGGACGCTTTTTCTGTTGGCCGCCATAGGCGGGGCTTTGGGCGTATGGATCGCGATGTACCGCAAGCGTCATAAGACGAGGCATTTATCATTTAAAGTCGGAGTACCGCTGCTGCTAGTCGTAAACGTTGCATTGTATACGTATTTCTGGGGTTAGCTTGTTTGTTGCCATGATTTACATAGGGGTGTCGCCGACAGTTAGTCGGCAAGCTCGTTTCATACCGGTATGAAGCTGTTTAATAATAAGTAGTAGGTCTTTTAACAACAGAAAGAGGTGGCCTGTATGCTTTTTACTAAAATTCTTCTAGCTTACGACGGCTCCAAAGCAGCGAATAAAGCGCTCGGACGTGCAGTGGAACTTGCCAAGGTAACGCCGGGAGCGACGCTGGATGTCATTCATGCTTACGATTTTCCTCGCTTCTTCGTTGGGGAAGGGCTTGCCCCGATTCCAGCTTCACTCAATAAAGATGTTTACGATCTGGCCGTGCAGACGACGGAGGAAATCCGCGAGCGGATCGAGAATTCGGGCGTTAACGGTCAAGTGGAGATGATCCAGGGTCCTCCGGCCGAGGTCATCCTGGAGTATGCGGATCAGAACGGCAGTGACCTGATTGTCATCGGCAGCCGCGGTCTTGGCGGCATCCGCGAGTTCGTGCTGGGCAGTGTCAGCCATAACGTGGTGCAGCATGCAACGATTCCGGTACTTGTCGTAAAATAATGTGGAAGGGACGCGAAGGCGTCCCTTTTTGATAGGAACGTATACACTTCAGTCGACTCACCCTCCTGATCTCGCAAGAAAAAAATCGTCAAATGCGGTCTATCTTCTTATGAGATACGTCGATCGATTTTTTTCTTATAGCGCAGTTCATGTTGGGTGTTCGTGATTATTTGGTCAAAGGAGGTCCTATGGAAATTATACTTCTTATCATCTTGGTCGTTCTGGTCGGACTTATGGCTTCAAGCCGAATGACGGCCATAGAGAAGCGAATGAAACGGCAGCAGGCCGCGTTGAACCAAATCGCAAGCCATTTAGGAATACCCGAGCCGCCGGTGCCTGCGGAAGTCAAACGGCTGCTGCAGGAAGGGCAGGATATTAAAGCGATTAAAACCGTAAGGGAAGAATTGGGATTGTCTCTGGTTGAAGCCAAACAATATGTAGATGCCATCAAGCATGGGGAGCGGTAGAACAGGCATGACGTGAATGTACGATGCTCGATTATAAGTGAGGGGTGGCATTCTCGATGGTAAGCTCCCAACGCCCGTCGCGATACTCGATTCGGTGCAGCCCGGTGTTCGCCGCCGGGAAGAACGGATTCTTATTGGTCCAAGCCGTATCTTTAATTAGATGATAAATGATGTTGATCACTCCCCCGTGTGTGACAACCAGTACGTTCTCATGATGATCCGCCGATTCCTGATCCTGGCATAGTTTGGTGAAGGTATCCTTGATCCGCTGGAAATTTTCTAGCGGGCTCTCACCTCCAGGGTATTTCTCGTCCATCCGTAAGCTGGAAAAATACAGCCCGGGGAATTTCTCTTCCGCTAATGCGTGGGGCATTCCAGCGAGCAGACCGTTGTTGGTCTCCCGCCATTCCTCGGAGCCGATCAGCGGCAGGCTAAGTTTATCAGCAATGATTGCGGCTGTCTGACAAGCCCTTTGCAGATCGCTGCAAATGATCCGCCGGATATTAAATTCATGCTTGTGTTCATTCAAGTACTGCCCCAGCTTCTCCGCTTGCCTGATCCCTTCATCGGTGAGACCGCGCTGGCTCCATCCTCCGCGATATCCTTCTTCGTCCTGACCATGCCTTACGAAATAGATAGCCATGGGTTCCTCCTTAGAAATAGATTCTGATTTTGCGAGATTCAAATTTAAACGTCGGATTAGATGATTCGTCGTATTAAATTCTAATGACGGATGTTAAGATTTCGACACTCGCCCCCAACTTCCTTGCAAGTAGCTACAATTAAAGAGCAGAATGTGGTCTTATTTTATTCTGTGATAATACTTTTCCCTTACCCTCAATGCAGCAGCATAAAATTCTTCATTGAAGAAACTCCAGCGGAGCGGACGAATCGTGGATGGAGAAGCGCCAGCGTTCGCCTTTAAACACGGGAAACAACCCAATATGATTCAATCCAGTTTCCCGTGTTTAACAGCGATCGGAATCACGATGCGTCAGCGCAGCGCTGCCATCACTGCCCATACCATTTTTATGTACGGCCGTTGCCCGTGCCTTCAATAAAGCCCGCAATCTCCAAGAAGTTTTTGCTGCAGCATTGCTTACTCCCTAGATACGAACATTATTTTTTCTGTAAATCCGATTGTTCGTGTTTAGGTTGACATTGGGTGTCAGAAATTGATAAACTGAGGATGTTGAGGTTCAAAATAACTTATGAAGCATGATTGATGAAATTGAATATGTCTCGTATAAAGCCGGGGATATGGCCCGGAAGTCTCTACCCGAAAACCGTAAATTTTCGGACTACGAGGGAATACAAACGGTGCGGCAACAACGGGGCTTGGCTTCATGTTTGCTTCTTAGGCGGCGGATGCGCAAGACTCTTCCGCTTGACGCAGGCGGCAGCGTTCGTAATCCTTGTATGTCCGAGACCTGCACAGAACTTTGTGTTTACGGGATCGGACTTTTTTTTCAGCAGTCATATGAATGTCGAATTTCGCAGAAAGCGGGGGTAACTCATGACAGCACAAGTAGGAGTCATTATGGGAAGCCAATCAGATTGGGATACGATGTCCCATGCATGCCAGGTGCTAGACGAGCTTGAAATTCCTTATGAGAAAAAAGTCGTATCCGCTCACCGGACGCCGGACCTGATGTTCCGTTATGCCGAGGAAGCGGAGGGCCGGGGGCTTCGCGTCATTATCGCCGGAGCCGGCGGAGCTGCCCACCTGCCCGGGATGGTCGCTTCGAAAACGGTGCTGCCGGTCATCGGCGTTCCGGTTAAATCGAAAGCGTTGAAGGGTCTGGATTCATTGCTGTCGATCGTACAGATGCCAGGGGGCATTCCGGTGGCAACCGTAGCGATCGGCAAAGCCGGAGCCACGAACGCCGGGTTGCTCGCAGCCCAAATTCTTGGCACCTCGGATGCAGGGATTCGCGAAAGAGTGCAAGCGCGCCGGGACCGGATCCGGGACGAAGTGCTGGAAAGCAGCGATAACCTATGATGGAGAACGGAGCACAGCAGATGCGAGCATCCGGCAGAAAGCTTTTGCCGGGTTCCGTCATTGGCGTTCTCGGCGGCGGGCAGCTCGGACGAATGATCGCGCTGGACGGAATCCGGATGGGATATTCGTTCGTCACCCTTGATCCGACGCCGAACTCTCCGCTCGGCCAGATGGCAGAGCAGGTTACGGCCCGTTACGACGACGTCGAGGCTGCCCGGCAGCTCGCGGCGAAGGCCGATGTCATTACCTACGAATTCGAAAATGTCGATGCGGGCGTGGCCCAGCTTCTGGAGGAGCAGTCTTATGTTCCTCAGGGAAGCAAGCTGCTGTACACTACGCAGCACCGCTTGCGCGAGAAGGCCGCGATCGAAGCGGCCGGCGTGCCGGTTGCACCGTATCGTGAAATAACAAGCTTGGAAGATTTGTTGTCCGCCGCCTCCGAACTTGGACTTCCATGCGTGCTAAAGACCGCCACGGGAGGTTATGATGGTAAAGGGCAAGCGGTTCTCCGCAGCGAAGATGAACTCGAATCGGCTTACAAGGAGCTGGCTGCCAGCGGGACTGAGCTGGTATTGGAGAAGTTCGTCAAGTTCGCATGCGAGATCTCCGTCATTGCGGCGCGTACGCCCAGCGGCATCGTGAAGAGCTTCCCGCCGGCAGAGAACGTGCACGTCAACAATATTTTGCACTTGTCGATTGTGCCTGCGCGCGTGCCGAGCGAAGTAAAGCGCAAAGCATGCCAGCTCGCGGAACGCGTGGCTGAAGGTTTGGGAGCTGTTGGCCTGCTGGCCGTCGAGATGTTTGTGACCGAGGAGGGGGAGTTGTTCGTGAATGAGCTTGCGCCTCGTCCGCATAACTCGGGGCACTACACGATGGAGGCATGCTCAACCTCTCAATTCGAGCAGCATGTGAGAGCGATTTGCGATCTGCCGCTCGGGGATACGACGCTGCTGAGCCCGGTCGTCATGGTGAACCTCCTGGGGCAGCATCTGGAGGAAGCGGTACGGCGTTTTGGAGAGCACGACGCGCTTGCAGAGTCTCTCGGCGTTGTGCCCAAGCTTCATCTTTACGGCAAAAGCGAGGCGAAGGCTAACCGCAAGATGGGACATATCAACCTCTTGTGCGGGGACGTCGATGACGCGCTCGAATGGGTAGAGAAAACTAATATTTGGAGGCAGGATTAAACGATGATTGAACGTTACAGCAGACCGGAAATGCGGGCGATTTGGACCGAGGAGAACAAGTTCAGAGCATGGCTGGAAGTGGAATTGTGCGCATGCGAGGCATGGGCCGACCTTGGCGTCATTCCGAAGGAGGACACCGTTAAGCTTCGCCAGAATGCGACCTTCAATATAGATCGGATTTATGAAATCGAGCAGGAAACCCGCCATGATGTCATCGCTTTTACCCGTGCAGTGTCGGAAAGCCTTGGCGAGGAGCGCAAATGGGTCCACTACGGCTTGACTTCGACGGATGTGGTGGATACCGCGATGGGATATCTGCTCAAGCAAGCCAACGATATTCTGGAGCAGGACATCCTGCGCTTTATCGGTATTTTGAAAGAGAAAGCACTGGCTTACAAGCATACCCCGATGATGGGCAGAACGCATGGCGTGCATGCAGAGCCGACGACCTTCGGCTTGAAAATGGCGCTGTGGCATGAAGAAATGATCCGCAATCTGGAGCGTTTCCGCCATGCGGCTGATGGCGTGCAGTACGGCAAAATTTCGGGTGCTGTCGGCACGTATGCCAATATCGATCCTTCGGTCGAAGAATTCGTTTGCCGCAAGCTCGGCACGAAGGCGGCGCCGATCTCGACCCAGACGCTGCAGCGTGACCGTCACGCGGAATACATGGCGACGCTTGCCCTTATCGCTACTTCGCTCGAGAAATTCGCTACCGAAGTACGCGCGCTCCAGAAGAGTGAGGTTCGCGAAGTAGAAGAGGCATTCGCCAAAGGACAAAAGGGTTCCTCCGCAATGCCGCATAAACGGAATCCGATCGGTTCGGAGAACATCTCGGGCCTTGCCCGCGTCATTCGCGGCCACATGGTTTCCGCTTACGAGAACGTGTCGCTCTGGCATGAGCGGGATATTTCCCACTCCTCGGTAGAACGTATCATCCTGCCGGACGCTACGATGCTGCTGAACTACATGCTGAACCGCTTCGGCAATATCGTGAAGAACCTGACGGTCTTCCCGGAGAACATGAAGCGCAACATGGCCCGCACATATGGCGTTCCTTTCTCCGGCCGGATCCTGACGAAGCTGATCGACAAGGGCTTCAGCCGCGAGCAAGCGTACGACACCGTTCAGCCACGCGCCATGCAGGCGTGGGAAGAGCAGCGTCAATTCCGCGAGATCGTGGAATCCACGCCTGAGATCACCGAGGTGCTCAGCGCCGAAGAGATCGAAGATGCCTTCAATCCAAGCTGGCACCTGAAGCATGTGGATACGATTTTTGCCAAGCTGGGACTGGAGTAATTAAGATACCAAAATTAATCCGCATTCATAAAAGATCTAGAGAAATTCAATTTCTACAACGGAGAAGGCGGAATTGTTTTGGAGAAGCGATAGCGGTCTCCTGAAAGCTTTCCATCGGAAAGCTAGCATCGAAAGCATATGCTGCCCCCGGATTTCAACCATTAAATCTTATGTAATAGAAATCTGGGGGCAATAGAGATCGGAAAAATAATCCGCATTCGTAGTGATGACAGGCAGACAATCTCTAGTCTAAGGGGAGGAACACATGACATTACCGGCATTATCGACCGCCACTCATCTGGTCAACGTACCGCTGCTGTACAAGGGCAAGGTTCGTGAATTGTACGACCTGGGCGAGCACGTACTCATCGTAGTAACCGACCGTATTTCCGCTTTTGACTATGTGCTGGAGCCGCCCGTTCCGGCTAAAGGAACCGTGCTGAACAAGCTGAGCGCCTTCTGGTTCGAACAAACGGAGCAGCTAATCCGCAATCATGTCGTGCATACCGACGTGAACCTGCTGGGCGATGCCGTCAAGGACAAGGACCTGCTGGACGGACGCATCATGGTGTGCCGGAGGGCCGAGCGCATCGATATCGAATGCGTCGTGCGCGGGTACATCACCGGCGGAGGCTGGAGGCAGTATCAGTCGTCGGGTGAGGTCAACGGCATTCAGCTGCCGGAGGGCCTGCGCAAGAACGAGGCCTTTCCGGAGCCGATCTTCACGCCGGCGGCCAAGAACGATGTCGGTCATGACGAGGACATCCCGCTTTCCCGCATGAAGGAGCTTGTCGGCGAGGAACTGGCATTGCAGCTGCAGGACAAAAGCCTGATGCTGTACAAGTTTGCCCGCGATTACTGCCGCAAGCAAGGCATTATTTTGGCCGATTGCAAGTTTGAGTTCGGATTGATCGACGGAGAGATCGTTCTGATCGACGAGATTTTCACGCCGGATTCCTCCCGTTTCTGGGATGAGAAGAATTATGCGCTCGACATTGAGATCGACAGTATGGATAAGGAGCCGGTACGCACGTATCTTGCTTCGTCCGATTGGGATAAGAACAGTGAGCCGGATCCGCTGCCGCAAGCCGTGGTGGAGGAGACGACCCGCCGCTACAGCGATATTTACAGCCGAATCACGGGTGTTAGCCTGTAAGCTTTGATAAACCATTTCATTCATATATACCGAGGAGGAACAGGATACAATGTTGAAAGCAAAGGTCTACGTCACGATTAAGCAGAGCGTATTGGACCCTCAAGGGGTAGCGGTGCAGGGGGCGCTTCATTCGATTGGGTACAAGGAAGTGGAGAGTCTGCGGATCGGTAAATATATGGAACTTGAGCTGGGTACGGACAACCGTGAGGAAGCCGAGCTGCGAGTGAAAGAAATGTGCGAGAAGCTTCTGGCCAATACGGTGGTAGAGAACTACCGTTATGAATTGGAGGGCTAAACCAATGAGATTTGCAGTGCTGGTCTTTCCTGGCTCCAACTGTGACATTGACTGCTATAAGGCGGTAGAAGAGACGATCGGTCAGCCGGTGGATTATGTATGGCATACGGCAACGGACCTTTCCCCATACGATTGTATTTTGGTGCCCGGCGGATTCTCCTATGGAGATTATCTGCGGTGTGGTGCGATTTCCCGGTTCGCCCCGGTCATGAACGAAGTGGCGAAAGCGGCGGAAGAGGGCAAGTATATTCTGGGCATTTGCAACGGATTTCAGATCTTGACGGAAGCCGGACTCCTTCCGGGAGCCCTGCGGCGCAACGATTCGATGAAATTCCGCTGCCATGACACGGTGCTTAAAGTGAACAATAATACAACGCCGTTTACCCGCGATTACGCGGAGGGACAAGAGATTGTCATTCCGATCGCGCATGGCGAGGGCAACTATTACTGTGATGAAGAAACGCTTCAAAAGCTCCGGGACAACCGGCAAATCGTATTTACGTATCAAGACAATCCGAACGGCTCGATCGAGGATATTGCGGGCATCTGCAACGAGCGCGGCAACGTAATCGGCATGATGCCGCATCCGGAGCGCGCGGTGAGCAGCCTGCTCGGCTCGGATGACGGTAAAGCAATGTTTACATCCATATTACAGGCATGGAGGGATACTCATGGCGCAGCAAACGTCCGTTAAGGAACCGACGGCAGAACAGATCGCAGAGCATCAGATTTACAAGCAGATGGGAGTTTCGGACAGCGAGTATGAGCTGATCTGTTCCTTCATGGGACGCAAGCCGAATTACACGGAAATCGGCGTATTCAGCGTCATGTGGTCCGAGCATTGCGCCTACAAAAACTCCAAGCCCCTGCTTCGCCGCTTCCCGACAAGCGGCCCGCGGGTCCTGATGGGACCGGGCGAAGGCGCAGGGATCGTCGATATCGGCGACAACCAAGCGGTCGTATTCAAAATCGAAAGTCATAACCACCCTTCCGCTGTAGAGCCTTACCAAGGCGCAGCTACGGGCGTAGGCGGCATCATCCGCGATATTTTCTCCATGGGGGCAAGACCGGTAGCGATTCTGAACTCGCTTCGTTTCGGCAAGCTGGAGAGCGATCGCGTAAAATATTTGTTCGAACACGTGGTATCCGGCATAGCCGGCTACGGCAACTGCATCGGAATCCCGACGGTAGGCGGCGAGGTGGTATTCGACGAGAGCTACGAAGGCAATCCGCTGGTCAATGCGATGTGCGTCGGCGTTATCGACCATGACAAAATTCAGCGCGGCGTTGCAAAAGGGGTAGGCAATCCGGTCTTTTATGTCGGGCCTCCAACTGGCCGCGATGGCATCCACGGCGCAACCTTCGCTTCCGTTGAGCTGACGGAGGAATCCGAAGCGAACCGTACGGCCGTTCAGGTCGGTGATCCGTTCATGGAGAAACTCGTGATGGAATCCTGCCTTGAGCTGATCGATTCCGGCATCGTGCTGGGCATTCAGGATATGGGCGCAGCCGGACTGACTTGCTCCAGTGCCGAAATGGCAAGCAAAGCAGGCAATGGCCTGGAGTTGTACCTGGATCAGGTGCCTCAACGCGAAGAGGGCATGACGCCTTATGAAATGATGCTGTCGGAATCCCAAGAGCGCATGCTGTTCGTCGTTGAGCCGAAGCATGAAGCGCAAGCGCGCGAAATCTTCGAGCGCTGGGGCGTCATCTGCGCCAAAGTCGGCAAGGTAACGGACGATGGCCGCCTGAAGCTGATCCACCACGGCGAGGTGGTTGGCGACATGCCGGTTAAAGCGCTCGTCGACGAGTGCCCGATCTATAACAAACCATCCCAAGAACCGGCTTATTATCAAGAGCAGGCTGCGGTGGACACGCTCCGTTATGAAGAAGTGAAGGACTTGGGCGGCGCCCTCAAGAAGGTGCTCGGTTCGCCAAGCCTTGCAAGCAAAGCATGGGTATACAACCAATATGATTATATGGTTCGCACCAGCACGGCCGTTCGTCCGGGCTCGGATGCAGCCGTCGTAACGGTGCATGGAACGCGCAAAGCCCTTGCGATGACAACGGACTGTAACGGACGTTACGTCTACCTCGACCCTGAGCTCGGCGGCAGAATCGCGGTCAGCGAAGCGGCGCGCAATATCGTGTGCTCCGGTGCCGAACCGCTGGCAATTACGGATAACCTGAACTTCGGAAGCCCGGAGAAGCCGGAAATTTTCTGGCAGATGGAAAAAGCCGTGGACGGCATGGCGGAAGCTTGCCGTGAGCTTGAAACGCCGGTCATCGGCGGAAATGTCAGCCTCTACAACGAGAATGCCAAAGGCGCGATTTATCCGACGCCGGTTGTCGGCATGGTCGGCCTGATCCATAATACGGATCATATTACGACGCAAGCCTTCAAGGCGGAGGGTGATGCCATCTACGTTCTGGGCGATACCCGTGCCGAACTGGGAGGCAGCGAGTTCCAAGCGATCCTGCACGGGGTGTCGGAAGGCAGACCGCCGGAGCTGGACCTGAATACCGAGAAGAAATTGCTCGGCGGCGTACTGAAGGCCATCCAATCGGGTCTGGTCCAATCGGCGCATGACGTGTCGGAGGGCGGACTTGCAGCAGCGCTTGCGGAAAGCTGCATCAGCGGCGGCATCGGTGCGAGCGTGAAATGGGCAACCGAGCTGCGCAACGACGTGGCGCTATTCAGCGAGAGCCAATCCCGGATCGTGCTGTCCGCGTCTCCTGATCACAAGAATGCGCTGGAGAAGCTCCTGCAAGAAGCGGGCGTTCCATTTACCGAGCTTGGCGTAGTCGGCGGAAACAAGCTTAGCATTAACATTAACGGTGCTTCTGCGCTGGAAGAATCCGTGGAGGCTTTGAAATCCGTCTGGGAGGATGCCATTCCATGTCTCATGAACTGATACCCGAAGGACTGTGGACAGGGGATTACTACAATGAGGGAACAGGTCAGAGCGATATTTTCGATACATTAAAAGAAGAGTGCGGCGTATTCGGGGTGTTTGGGCATCCCGATGCCGCCTCCCTTTCCTATTACGGGCTTCACGCCCTCCAGCACCGCGGCGAGGAGAGCGCGGGAATCTGCGTGGCCGACGGCGAGAATTTCAATTATCACCGCGGTATGGGGCTGGTAAAAGAAGTGTTTGATAAAGACAAGCTGGAATCGCTGCAGGGCAGCATGTCGATCGGGCATGTCCGGTATTCGACCAGCGGAGACAGCAGGCTGACGAATGCGCAGCCGCTCGTCTTTAAATATCGTGAGGGCAATCTGGCGATTGCTACGAACGGCAACATCGTGAATGAGCCGAAGCTTCGGCGCGAGCTGGAGATGGAGGGCTCCATTTTCCAGACGACCAGCGATACGGAGGTCATCGCGCATCTGATCGCGCGTTCGCCGAAGGATTTTGTCGAGGCTGCCAAGGATGCCTTGCAGCGCTTGGTGGGCGGGTTCGCTTTTCTGCTCATGACCAATGACAAGCTGCTCGTCGCCTCGGACCCGAACGGACTCCGTCCGCTCACGATGGGTCGTCTGGGCGATGCGTACATCTTCACCTCCGAGACCTGTGCGCTTGAAGTTATCGGAGCTGAGGCGATTCGCGACGTCGCTCCCGGCGAGCTGCTGATCCTCGATCGGAACGGGCTTCGGGAAGAGCGTTACACGGAAGCGGGACGCAAAGCGTTGTGCGCGATGGAATATATTTATTTTTCACGTCCGGACAGCGATCTGAACGGCTCCAACCTGCATTCGGCTCGCAAACGGATGGGCAGCAAAATGGCCCTAGAATCGTTCGTGGATGCGGATGTGGTTACGGGCGTACCGGATTCCAGCATCTCGGCCGCCATCGGTTATGCCGAACAGACGGGCATCCCTTACGAGCTGGGATTGATCAAGAATAAATACACGGGCCGGACGTTCATTCAGCCGAGCCAGGAGCTGCGCGAGCAGGGCGTGAAGATGAAGCTGAGCGCGGTACGGCGCGTGGTCGAAGGCAAACGGGTAGTCATGATCGATGATTCCATCGTACGGGGAACCACGTCCCGCCGGATCGTCAATCTGCTTCGCGAAGCGGGCGCGACCGAAGTGCATGTGCGGATTACGTCGCCGCCGTTCAAGAACCCTTGCTTCTACGGCATCGATACGCCGGACCGCAGGGAGCTGATTGCCTCCGAGAAAAGCGTCGAGGAAATCTGCCGGGAGATTAATGCGGATTCCCTGTCGTTCCTGAGTCCGGAGGGCCTCATATCCGCCATTGGCGGTTATGATGAGCACAGCCATAAAGGCGGCTTGTGCATGGCATGCTTTGACAATGATTACCCGACGCAGATTGATTTCAACGGGGAAGAGAAGATGGGCTGCAGCTGCTGATTCTGCGCAGCGGACAGCCATTTTTTCTCGGATATCCCCTTTAAGCTGATTATTGATTAAGCCCATAAATGATGTGTGAACTGAACTGATACTTTCGTCATAACGAAAAAGGAGTGTTGAGCGCGTGTCGGATACTTACAAACAAGCAGGCGTCGATATCGCTGCAGGCAACGAAGCGGTAGAGCGGATGAAAAAGCATGTCAAAACGACTTTCAGGCCGGAAGTCATGACGGACCTCGGTGGTTTTGGCGCACTGTTCAAGCTGAATAAAGACCAATATGAAGAGCCGGTACTCGTCTCAGGCACGGATGGCGTCGGCACAAAGCTGAAGCTTGCATTCGCGATGGACCAACATGATACCATCGGCATCGATGCGGTAGCGATGTGCGTGAACGATATTGTGGTGCAGGGCGCAGAACCGCTCTTTTTTCTCGACTATTTAGCGTGCGACAAGGTCATTCCGTCCAAAATCGAGTCCATTGTCAAAGGGATCGCCGACGGATGCAACCAGGCGGGCTGCTCGCTGATCGGCGGGGAAACGGCGGAGATGCCGGGCATGTACAGCGAAGGCGAGTATGACATCGCGGGCTTCACCGTGGGGATTGTCGACAAAAGCAAAATGATCAATGGGTCGAATATCGCGGCAGGCGACACCGTGATTGGACTTGCCTCCAGCGGCGTGCACAGCAACGGCTTCTCGCTCGTCCGCAAGCTGCTTCTGGAGGATGCCGGCTACTCGCTGCAGCAGGAGCTTCCGGAATTGGGAGGACGCCTTGGCGACGTGCTGCTCGCACCAACCAAGATTTATGTGAAGCCGCTGCTCGGGCTGCTGAAAGAGATCGAAGTGAAGGGCATGGCGCATATCACGGGCGGCGGATTCATCGAAAATATTCCGCGCATGCTGCCGGATGGCGTCAACGTCGACATCGAATACGGCGCTTGGCCGATTCTGCCGATTTTTAAGCTGATGCAGGATAAAGGCAGTATTTCGAACAAGGACATGTTTACGACATTCAATATGGGAATCGGCATGGTGCTTGTCGTTAAGGAGCAGGATGCTGACGGGGCGCTTCAATTCCTGCGCTCCGCAGGCGAAGAGGCTTATGTCATCGGCCGCGTGACCGAAGGCGAGCGCATCGTAACCTTCACGGGAGCTGAGGTGTAATGAGAGCGTTTCGGATGGCGGTGTTCGCTTCCGGAAGAGGCAGCAACTTTCAGGCTTTGGTCGATGCGCAGCAAAGCGGAGCCTTGGGCGGCGAGATCAGCATTCTGGTATGCGACAAGCCTCAGGCTCCCGTCGTGGAGCTGGCTAAAGCGGCGAATGTGGATGTATTCGCCTTTCAGCCGAAGGAATATGCCTCGAAGGAAGATTACGAACGGGAAATTGCGGCAGAGCTTCTGCAGCGCGGTGTCGAATTGATTGTTCTTGCAGGATATATGCGGTTATTGAGTCCTTCCTTTGTCGAGTTCTATAACGGGCGGATTATCAATATTCATCCTTCGCTCCTGCCTGCTTTTCCAGGCAAAGACGCGATTGGCCAAGCGCTTGCGTATGGCGTGAAGATGACCGGCGTCACGGTGCATTTCGTGGATGGCGGCATGGATACTGGGCCGGTTATCGCTCAGAAGGCCGTTGAAATCAAGGACGGCGATACGGCGGAAACGCTGGCAGAACGCATTCACGCCGTGGAGCAGAAGTTATACTCTGAGGTCGTTTCCTGGTTTGCCCAGGGGCGAATTTCGCTGAACGGGCGGAATGTGACGATTGCCTAATAGGCTTTTGTAATAAAAGCGGACAAGGTCTTGCAGTGAATCGACATGTTCGATATTTCTCGGGAAATAATTTGCAATTATGGATCTTCGACAGCATCTACGGTATCAAGACAGGCCTAACTTAGTAGATTTTCATTCAAAATAGGGGGTATGAACGTGGGTATCAAAAGAGCTTTGGTCAGCGTGTCGGATAAAACCGGCGTCGTGGAATTTTGCCGCGAGTTGTCTTCATTGGGTGTAGAGATCATTTCGACAGGAGGAACGAAGAACCTCCTCGCAAAAGAAGGCGTTCCTGTCATCGGCATTTCCGATGTGACCGGATTCCCGGAAATTCTGGACGGTCGCGTCAAAACCCTTCATCCAGCGGTGCACAGCGGCTTGCTTGCCATTCGCGACAGCGAGGAGCATCAGCGTCAAATGCAGGAGCTGGGCCTCGATTACATCGATCTGGTCGTGGTGAACCTGTACCCGTTCCAGGAAACGATCGCGAAGCCGGATGTCGAGTATGAAGATGCGATCGAAAATATCGACATCGGCGGGCCGACGATGCTGCGTTCGGCTGCGAAAAACCATGCTTTTGTGAGCGTGGTTGTCGATGCGGCGGATTACGGCAGCGTGATCGAGGAAATCCGCGGCGGTGGCGACACAACGCTGGAAACCCGGAAGCGCCTTGCAGCCAAGGTATTCCGTCATACGGCTGCCTACGATACGCTCATTTCCGATTATTTGTCGAATGTGACAGGGGATCCGCTTCCTGAGCGCTTTAGCGTCACCTACGAGAAGATCCAGGATCTTCGCTACGGCGAGAATCCGCATCAAAAGGCAGCATTTTACCGGAAGCCGCTGGCTCCTGCGGGAACGTTGACGACCGCCGAGCAGCTGCACGGCAAAGAGCTTTCCTACAACAATATCAATGACGCCAACGCGGCCCTGCAGATCGTGAAGGAATTCGACGAGCCGACCGTGGTGGCCGTGAAGCATATGAATCCTTGCGGCGTGGGCATCGGGACGAATGTCCTAGAAGCTTATCAAAAAGCTTACAATGCGGATCCGACGTCCATCTTCGGCGGCATCGTGGCCGCAAACCGGACGATTGACGCTCCGACGGCCGATCTGCTGAAGGATATTTTCCTTGAAATTATCCTGGCACCGGACTTCACGCCGGAGGCACTGGAGATTCTGACGAAAAAGAAAAACATCCGCCTGCTAAAGATGGGCGAGTTCGGCTCGGCCAAGGAGCGCCAAAGCACGCTTGCCGTAACAACCATCGAAGGCGGCATGATCGTGCAGGAAAGCGATGTGCATTCCCTCGATGCTGCTGACCTGAAGGTCGTGACGGACCGCGAGCCGACCGAAGCCGAGCTGAAGCAGCTGCTCTTCGGCTGGAAGGTGGTCAAGCACGTCAAGTCGAACGCAATCGTATTGGCGGCTGACGACATGACCGTCGGCGTTGGCGCAGGTCAAATGAACCGTGTCGGTTCCGCGCGCATTGCGGTGGAGCAGGCGGGAGAGAAGGCCAAGGGCGCGGTTCTCGCTTCCGATGCTTTCTTCCCAATGGGCGATACGGTGGAGCTTGCGGCGAAAGCCGGCATTACCGCCATCATTCAGCCGGGCGGCTCCATTAAGGATGAGGAATCCATTAAGGCTGCCAACGAATACGGGATCGCCATGGTCTTTACCGGCGTGAGACATTTCAAGCACTAATTCATTCGTTAAAATATGACGGGGGTTTGGTTGCAGACATCAGACTGCATTCGTAATCTCCCCTTTCATTCAGCAGCATATAGAGGCGACGCCGCGTTTAGCGCGCGCCGCCTTTACGTTTAAGGGGCGAAAGGTCGACTTATCGCTTTGCCCCGTAAATGATTCATGCAATGAAACGATATCGCGGGCAATATGAAATGATTCGGGAGGGGTAAACCATGGATATTTTGGTTATCGGAGGCGGCGGAAGAGAGCATGCCATCGTATGGGCACTGGCAAAGAGCCCGAAAGCAGGCACCATTTACTGTGCGCCGGGCAATGCCGGAATCGGGAAGTTGGCCGAAAACGTGCCGATTGCGGTATCGGAATTTGATAAGCTGGCGGCTTTCGCCGTAGAGAAGCAGGTGGGTCTCATTGTTGTCGGTCCGGATGATCCGCTGGCGGAAGGCATCGTGGATGCGTTTGACGCTACGGGCATCCCGGTATTCGGTCCGCGCAAAAACGCGGCCGAAATCGAGGGCAGCAAAACCTTCATGAAGGATCTGCTCCATAAATACAGCATACCGACAGCGGCTTACGCGAAGTTCGACAATTACGGGGAGGCGCTTGCTTACTTGCGCCAGCAAGGCGCGCCGATCGTCGTGAAAGCGGACGGGCTCGCAGCAGGCAAGGGCGTTACCGTTGCGCGGACGATCGAGGAAGCCGAGCAGGCGCTCAGCGACATCATGCAATCGAAGGTGTTTGGCGATGCCGGAAGCCGCGTGGTTATCGAGGAGTTCCTGGAAGGCCAGGAAATGTCGATCCTCGCCTTTGTGGACGGCGAAACCGTGAAGCCGATGTCCGCAGCGCAGGATCACAAGCCGGCCTATGATGGGGATCAGGGGCCGAATACCGGAGGAATGGGAACGTATTCGCCATTGCCTCATATTCAGCCGTCCATTATCGAAGAGGCGATTGAGACGATTATCAAGCCTACGGCAAAAGCGATGGTTGCCGAAGGACGTCCGTTCTGTGGCGTTTTGTTTGCCGGATTGATGATCACGCCGGACGGCAGACCGAAGACCATTGAATTCAATGCCAGATTCGGCGATCCGGAAGCGCAGGTTGTATTGCCGCGCCTAAAGACCGATCTGCTTGACGTTTTCCTTGCTGCCGTAAACGGGACCCTGGCCGATCTTGAGCTGGAGTGGAGCGATGAAGCAGCCGTTTGCGTCATTCTGGCTTCCGGCGGCTATCCTGCATCGTATCCGAAAGGAATCGCGATCACCGGCCTGGACAACGAGCAGGACGGGACGATCGTATTTCATGCGGGCACTTCTCGCGATGCCGATGGCACCTGGAGAACGAATGGGGGACGTGTCCTGGGCGTTGTCGGTTTAGGGGCGGATATCGCCGCAGCACGCGCGAAAGCCTATGAACGTGCGGAAGCGATTGCGTTTGAAGGCAAGTTTAACCGAACGGATATTGCGCTCAAAGCACTGCAGTAAGATAAACTCATTGGCTAACAACCCTGCTTCAAAATAGAAGGACTGCCGCAGATCGGTTTCAAAGATCACAAGCGGTAGTCCTTTCTTGCTGTTATCGGAAATATATGGGGAAGCCAACTTAGATACAAGATCTGCTCTTGGCAAACACGGGCACATCTGTTTCTATTTCGCTCGATTGTGCAAACGTTTGTTCAACAAGCAGGCATTTATGATGGCTACTTGTCTCAAATAACGTGCAAAATGACAGGATTGCACAGGATCTGCACAACTATTTTTATGATAACTTACGAAATACAGTGAATATCGAAGATAACGGAGGATTATATTCCAAAAACGGGGAAAAATGATCTGTGCAAACGTTTTTATATTCGATATTAAATGTTGTATGATGTTTTCAGTGAATGAAGCGCTTTCTCAACGGGATTTTTCCTGAGTATCTCGCCAGATGCTACATAGAAAAAGAGACGCTGAAAATTTTCTGAAATCGTTTGCGCAGATTTCCAACATTTTCTGATCATTTATTGAGAGGGGTAATCATGGAATGAAGATGAAGAAGTTACTTACGCTAGCTGCAACCTTCACGTTGGCGTTCTCCATTACAGCGTGCGGAGGAAATACGGCCGCTCCAGCTACGGAGGCACCTGCTGAGACTCCGCCAGCACAGGAAACGCCGGCCGAAAATACAGAGACACAGGAACTTAAGCCAGAAGAAGGCGCGAAATTGGTCGTATGGGAAAGCCGGGACGAAAGAGCTTACACCGATGCGGTTGCCAAAGAATTTACCGAGAAATACGGCGTTGAAGTGACCATTGAAGAATTGTCCCCAACTGATCAAGTAACCAAGCTTGCGCAAGACGGACCATCCGGCTTGGCTGCCGACGTCGTACTGTTCCCTCACGATAACCTGGGTAAAGCCGTAGCGACAAACCTGGTTCTGCCAAACGATTTTTATGAAGAAAAAACGAAAAGCAACAACACGGAAGCAGCCATCCAAGGCGTAAGCTATGACGGCGTTCTGTACGGATACCCTCGCGCTGCGGAAACTTACCTGATGTACTACAACAAGGACTTGGTAAAAGAAGTTCCGACAACGATGGAAGAGGTTATTGAATTCAGCAAAACCTTCACCGACAAATCCAAGAACAAGTATGGATTCATGTTCGAGACAGGCAACCTGTACTTCGCATATCCGTTCCTTGCTTCCAACGGCGGATACATCTTCGGTAACGGCGGTGCCGACGTCAACGATATCGGCCTGAACAACGAAGGGGCAGTGAAGAGCATGGAAGTATATGCAAGCCTTAAGGAAATCCTTCCGGTTAAATCCGGCGATATTACGCCGGATATCAAACGCGGATTGTTCACGGCCGGCGATCTGGCGATGGACATTAACGGACCATGGGAGCTTGGCGGATACAAAGAAGCGCTTGGCGACAAGCTCGGCGTTGCTCCAATCCCGACGATCGGCGGTCAGCCTGCCGTATCGTTCTCCGGTATCAAAGCTTGGTACGTAAGCTCGTTCACGAAGTATCCGCAAGCAGCTCGTCTGTTCGCCGACTTCGCAACGTCCAAAGAAGCACAATTGCAATTGAGCGCATTGGTTGGTTCGGTTCCGACGAACAACGAAGCTCAAGAAGACGATCAAATCAAGAACGACGAGTACGTATCGGCATTCACGGAGCAGTTCAAATCTTCCCAGCCGATGCCTTCCGTACCGGAAATGGCTAACGTATGGTCTCCAGTAGGCGCTGCGCTGGCTGAGATCTGGGACAATAACAAAGACGTGAAAGAAACGCTGGATAAAGCTGTAACTCAAGTGAAAGACCTCAACAGTGGTGGAGCTGGCGAGTAATAGCGTTCTTATATAATACGAGACAGATGAAGAAGTTCACCCGCCGAACAACCGGCGGGTGATTCCTCGATTATACGGAGAGGAGAATGGAGGGAGCATGCGTCAACATCGTATCACAGCGGCCGTATTATCAGCCATCTGCATGGGTCTGGGTCAGCTTTACAATCGGCAATGGATCAAAGGCGTTATTTTACTTATCGTAGGCGTATTCAGTCTGTATTACTTCATTAACAACCTGGGTGATGCCATCTGGGGAATGGTAACATTGGGAGAACAGGGGAGCCATTTAGAAAAAGTCAACGGCTTGACCCAAATGGTAGCGGGTGACCATTCCATCAATCTCCTGATTGAAGGACTTATCACCTTAATTATGTTTGCGCTCTTTCTTATTGGTTACTATGCCAATATCAAAAACGCATATAACGCTGGAAAACTAAGGGAAAAGGGTGTAACGCCCAACAATTTCAGACAGACCCTTTACTATATTTTCGAATGGAAATTCGCGCAATCTTTCCTGACACTGCCGGCGATCGGTATTTTGTTTTTTACGGTCATGCCGATCATCTTCATGGTCCTGCTGGCGTTTACGAACTATTCCGCTCCAAACAATCTGCCGCCAGCAAACCTGGTGGATTGGGTTGGCTTCAAAACCTTTACCAATCTCGTTGCACTAAAATCGTGGAGCCACACCTTTTTCGGGGTTCTGACCTGGACGATCATCTGGGCGGTGCTCGCAACGGTTACCACGTATTTCGGCGGCGTGCTCGTGGCGCTGCTTATCCAACAAAAAGGAATTCGCTTCAAAGGCGTATGGCGCGTCATCCTGATCATTCCATATGCGATCCCGCAGCTGATCTCGCTGCTTGTCATGCGTAATATGTTTAACGGACAGTTCGGCCCGATCAACCAGTATTTAAGGTACTTCGGTTTGGAAGGACTGCCTTGGCTGACCGATCCGGTCTGGGCTAAAGTGACCGTTATCGTTGTTAATATGTGGGTCGGTATCCCTGTCTCCATGCTCCTCGTGATGAGCGTTCTGACCACGATTCCGAAGGATCTCTATGAAGCGGCGGACGTGGATGGAGCGACCGGCTTCCAGAAGTTCAAGATCATAACCCTGCCGATGATTTTGTTCTCGACGGCACCGGTACTGATTACGCAATTTGCCGGTAACATCAACAACTTTAACTTGATTTTCCTCCTGACGAACGGTAACCCGGTGGTGGGCGACTATCAATACGCGGGAGCGACGGACCTGCTCGTCACCTGGCTCTATAAACTGACGCTGGATCAGCAGCGTTACAGCATGGCATCGGCCATCGGTATTATCATCTTCATGATTATTGCGACCTTCTCGATTTACAATTATCGTCGTACCAGATCATTCAAAGAGGAGGATATGATCCAATAATGGGAATTAAAATGAGAAACGCGATCCGCCTGACGGCAAGCTACATCACGCTTGTCATCATCGCGATCGGCTGTATTTACCCGGCGCTCTGGATTGTTCTGGCCTCTTTCCGTCCCGGAAAGTCGTTGTACAGCAAATCCTTGATTCCAGAATCCTTCACGCTCAGTCATTATAAAGAGCTGTTTACGTCCCAAAGCTTCCTGTTTGGCACATGGTACATGAACACGTTGAAAATTGCGGTGTTCTCCATGATTATCGGGACCATTCTTGTCCTGCTTACTAGTTATGCGGTATCCCGCTTCCGGTTCAAAGGCCGTCAGAATGCGCTATCGGTCATTCTCGTGCTGGGGATGTTCCCGGGCTTCATGAGCATGATCGCCCTGTATATCCTGTTGAACTCCCTGGACCTGCTGAATACGCATGCCGCGATGATCATCGTGTATGCGGCCGGGGCACCGCTTGGCGGAACCCTCATCATGAAGGGCTTCCTGGATACGATACCGCGAAGCTTGGATGAAGCGGCCAAGATAGACGGAGCCACCAACTTCCAGATCTTCCGCAAAATCATTCTGCCGTTGTCGAAGCCGATGATTACGTATATGGGCTTGACGCTGTTTGTCGGCCCATGGGTAGACTTTATCTTTGCCCGGCTTGTGCTCCGGACCAAGGAAAACTGGACGCTCGCCGTCGGCCTGTGGGATCTCGTCAACTCCACCCAGGACAGCAACTTTACGTTATTCGCGGCGGCATCGGTGCTGATCGCACTGCCGATCACCCTGCTGTTTGTGTTCCTGCAGCGTCTGCTGGTCGACGGCATGACGGCCGGCGCAAGCAAAGGGTAAGCCAAAAAACGAGACAAACGCACGATATCATCATAAGACACATAGATAGAGAGAACAGCGAAGAGACACAGCCGGTAATTGCCTTGCTGTGTCTTTTTGCATGTATGTTTGCAATCGGGGGGTACATAACATGAACATGATAAAGCGTTTTCAATTCAAGGCGGTCGGCATGAAGCTGTTTGTTATCTTTTTTACAACGATCGTCCTGTTATCTTCGGCGCTGGGGTTATTGTCGTATTTCATCTCCAAGGACACGGTCATGGATCAGGTATCCGAAGCGACTTCGGGGCAGATGATGCAGGCGGCGGACAAGCTGGATTTTCTGCTGGCCCAGTATGAAGCCGCCTCCCGCCAGTGGGCGCTGGACACGGTGCTTCGCGAAGATCTGGTGACGGTCAGCACGGCGGATATCGGCATTCGGGACAAAACCCAGGCCGAGAACCGGATCCGTGAGAAGCTGAACGGGATGGCATCTTCGGATAAACGCCTGCAGGGCATGCGTCTGGTCGCGCCCAATCTTCAGGCCCAAAGCTCCTATAACTCCACGGGCTATTCCGGAATGTCTTCTTCGGACGGGGTGAAGGCGAAGATCGACCGGATTATTCAGGCCGATGGCGAACCGGTATGGTTCCCGACTGAGATCAAGGGTTTTATGGGGAACGAGAATACCGCCACCATGACGATGGGGAGATTGCTGAAAAACCTGAAGAATCCGAATGCGCAGTACGTCCTGCTGATGGATGTCAAGGATGCGGCGGTGGGCGAGGTGCTGGCGAATCTGAAAATAGGGAATAACGGACAGATGCGGATCGTGGCCGAAGATAACCGGATCGTGCACGACGTGGACCCGGCCCAGCTGATGCAGCCGTCCGCCATTACGGTTCCTCCAGATGCCGAGGAAGGGGGATCTACTATACCGCCGACGAGCAGATGGTGGTGTATACGCCTTTGAAGACCGCGCCATGGCATATGGTCGGCTTTGCTCCCGTTAGCGATTTCGTGCAGGCCACTGACAAACTGCTTGCCGTGACGCTTGCGGTCATTGTGGCAGCGATCCTTGTGGCGGTTCTGATCGGCTACTATATGATGCGTACCGTCGGCCGTCCGCTGAACCAGATGTGCAGCCTGATGGAAGAGGGCGAGCAGGGGAACTTAAGGGTGCGGACGGAATTCCGCCGTGCCGATGAGATTGGCCGTCTGGGTCAGAGCTTCAACCGGATGATGGGGCAAATCTCGGCTTTGGTCGATCAGACGAATGCGTCGGCGAAGGAAGTGCTGGTTACGGCCGAGGAATTGGCAGAAGCCTCAAGGGGAACCTCCCTTACGGCCGGCGAAATCGCGGCCGCCATGGAACAGATTGCGCAGGGAAGCGGAAGCCTGGCCATGGAGGCCGAACGCGAGAACCAGCTGGCCGAGAACATCGGCGTCCGGATGAGCAAGGTGTCCGATACGAATCAGGTGATCGCTGCCGCGGCGGATCGCGTGCTGCGGGTAACGGGAGAAGGCGCGCAGCATATGGACAGCCTGGTGGAGAAATCGACGCGGATTAACCAGGTGAACCGGGCGATCGTCCAAAATGCTGAGAAGCTGAAGGATAATACCGCATCGATTCACAAAATATTGGAACTGATGTCGGAGATCACGCATCAGACCAACGTGCTGTCCATTAACGCGACGATTGAAGCGGCCCGCGCCGGGGCGGCAGGCAGCGGCTTCATGGTGGTTGCCAATGAAGTGCGGAGCCTCGCGGATCGTTCCAAGGAGTCGATCCAGACCGTAGGCGCAATGATTCTGGACATTCGGCGCGAGGTGCAGGGCTCCGTGGATGCTTTGACGTCGGCATCGCCGCTCTTTGACGAACAGCTGCATTCGGTGCAGGAAGCTCAGGGCGTCTTTGATAACGTGCGTCATGAGATGGATGCGCTCTTAACCGAGATCAGCGAGTCTACGCATGCGGTGGAGGTTCTGATCGATTCCCAGCTGGCGCTGACCGACTCCATCTCGGAGGCGAGCTCGATCGTCCAGGAAACCAGCGCAGCCACGGAGGAGGTCGCTTCGATGTCGTCCGAGCAGTTCAAGGTGAGCGAGAAGCTGGTCGGCCTGTCGTCGCGATTGGAGGAGCTGTCGGAGGGGTTGCGTAAATCGTTGGTGATGTTTAGGACGTAAATGGTTTTCGATTGCTGCGTGAAAATGATGTGGGTTATGCAACACTCCGCAAGCTCCGTTGAAGCGAGACGCTGCGAGTACGTATCGTTCCTCCAATCGCTGTTGCCCCCAATTTTCTTTGGATTATGATTTTTCGGTAGAAAATCGGGGGCAAAGGCGACCACTATCGTTTTTCCGGAATCGATTCGTCCTCTCCGCTACTGCGTGCTAAACGCACAACCATTTACGCCTGGGTTTGGGGGAAGAAAAAGGCCGATGAAGGGGAACATCTTCATCGGCCTTTTTTGTTGGTGGGCGTGTTGCTCGGGAGCGCAAGTGCAGGATCGTTGAGTTGTCCCGTCTGCTTGTTGAGTTACTACCTGCTGAGACGCTCTCCCATTGGGAATCGCTCATGCAATGCAGAGGAACGTTGAGTTACTGCTGCTGAGACGCTCTCCCATTGGGAATCGCTCATGCAATGCAGAGGAACGTTGAGTTACTGCTGCTGAGACGCTCTCCCATTGGGAATCGCTCATGCAATGCAGAGGAATGTTGAGTTACTGCCTGCTGAGACGCTCTCCCTTTGGGAATCGCTCATGCTGTGCAGAGGGAATGTTGAGGTGCTTTGTGCGTAACGGGCTATTGCCTGCTGGAATTATGAATTGCATGAGTAAAACGAGCTCCGGGATCATATCCGGAGCTGGTTTTGTTTAGGTGCCGTTCTTCGGTAAGAGCTAGTCGTTCTTGAACTTACGGCTGCCAGTTCACGTTAATGGTGGCCGTGCCGCTCGTTGGTGCGGTAAAGGTGTGGTTCGATCCGCCTTCCCATGTTACCGTCGAGCCCTGTTTTTTCAGGAATTTGAATTCGATGGTTTTGCCGGCGGGAACGCTGACGTCATAGTACCAGGTTGGGTATTGGTAGATGACCTGGTTGTACAACGGACCGATGGCTTTGGCCGGGTCCCAATTGCCGAGCTCGCTTACGCTGCCTGCCAGATACACGTTCTGGCCGAGCGCAGTGGTGGCGTTGTTCACCACAAAGCGCACGCTGACCTGATCCCCGCTCAGCACTTCGAAGTTGTCGTGCACATTGCTTGAGGTTCCGGCGCTGTTGGCGATTTTGATATTGTATACGCCTCCGGCAACGGCAGGAATTTTCACTTTGATCTGCGTGTCCTCCCAAGCCGTAATGTTAGCGCCGGTAACTGCCGTCGTGCCAAAGTATACCGTGCCTTTGGTTGCGCCGAAGCCGCGGCCGTCAATGGTGACGGTTGCGCCCGGTTTGGCCATCATCGGTCCTACGTGCCCGATGGTTGGCGTAGTCACGGCCGTGGTGTACTGCCATACGGCCGTACCGCCCGCTGCCAGCGTGAAGTTGGAAGCGGATCCGCCGGAGCCGACGGTCAGGTTGTTACCGTTCAGGAGGCCGCCCAGCACGTCGGTGTAGCTGCCGGCCGGCAGTGAGGTTACCAATCCCGTAATGGAAGCCGGCGTGTTCACGTTGCGGTTGACGGCGATGACGGCTACGTTGTTGCCGAACTTGCGCTCGTAGATCAGCACATCGTTGTTGATCCAGCGCTCCTGCGTCGTCCCGTAAGCGATGGCCGGGTTGGATTTGCGCAATGGCGCCAGCTTTTTAATTACCTGATAAGCCGTAGTCGTGGTAGAGAAAGAAGGAATTCGAGCCCGGTTGTCGGGATCGTTCCCGCCGGACATGTATTGCTCGGTTCCGTAATAGATGGCTGGCACGCCGCGTGAAGTGAGCGTGAAGGCGAGCGCTTGCTCCAGCTTCCGGCGGTTGGCGCTGTTATTGTGGAATCGTTCCATGTCATGGTTATCGATGAACGTGACCTGATCCTCCACCTGGAGGTAATCGGCCGCAGAGCCCTCCAGCATGGATTTCAGTCCGTACATATTGTCGGTGTTGTCCCTGAATACCTGGCGAACCTTCTGCGCGAAACGGAAATCCAGCAGGCTCATGCCGGATTCGTTGGCGAACTTATGGTTCTCGGCACTCACTTCGTTCACGCCAAGGAACCATTCGCCGAAGGTAAAGACCGGCTTGTAATTGTTGACGGTGGCCATGAAGCTCTTCTGCCAGCCGAACGGCATATGTTTTACCGCATCCATCCGAATGCCGTCAATGCCCAGATCGAGCCACATTTTAATGGCATCCTTCAGGTAGGTATCCACCGTGCTGTTGTTGTGGTTCAGATCGGCAAGATCGTACAGGTTTTTGTAAATCCCGTTCTCTGTCGTCGAGAAATCGGTGCCCCCGTTATGATGGAACAAATTCTGCGTATCGCCCGTGTATCCGCCGAGGAGGGTGCCGTTGTTGTACAGCTTGCCGTTCTCCGCGAACGACGGCTGGTCCGAGGAAGCGGGAGACGTGTGGTTCGGTGCGAAGTCGATGATGACTTTGATGTTCTTGGCATGGGCGGCAGCGATGAGGTTCTGGAAATCGGCGATCGTGCCGTACGCCGGGTTCGTTTTCTTGAAGTCTCTGGCCCAATAACCATGGTATGCGGTGTTGTTCACGCCGGAATAGTTGATGACGCTGTAGATGTTCTCGACCGGCTGGGAGATCCAGATGGCGGTAACACCCATGCCGGTCAGGTAGCCGTCGTTGATTTTGTTGATGATCCCTTGCCAGTCGCCGCCGCAGTACAGCCGCAGGTTGGTGCAGGTACCGTCAAAAGCCGGGCCGGTCGGATTGTTGGCAGGATTGCCGTCGGAGAAACGGTCCGTAAAGATTTGATAAATGACATCCGTGCTGAAATTTTGCTTGTTGGATACCGAGGTATCCGGAGCTGCATGGACTGGGCCGAGCAAGCTCAGCGCCAGGGACAAGCTAAGGGCAAGGGCGGTTGTCAGTTTGTAGAATTTTTTCATCGTATTCCTCCTATGTAACAGTTATTGAATGGGGGTTGGTTCAATGAGCAAACCGAAGCTGCGGGGAATCACCTCCTGTACCAAATATAGGGCAACAAAAAACCCCGGCATCTCCTGAAGAGAAACCGGGGTTGTTCCATACCGGGTGTGCGGTGACGGAATGCATGGCCCTTAAATTATGCGAGTGTTTGATTTCAACAATATTGTAAATGAAAGCGAATTCAGGTGTCAATATGTAATATCCAAATAATAGGGGATTGATATGCTTGATATGAAATTAAATTTTATAGTTATTATTTATTATTGAAACAAAATTTTACAGACCATATAATAGGTTTAGCAAGCGTTTACAAATTGAAGAGCATGTTCATATGAAAATGGCGTGTTTGTTGTTCATCCAACTCAAGGCCTGGAAAAAAGGAGGGAAGTTCAGTGGAGACTCATGTGAAGGCCGGCGCAGAGCAGCTGGGCTTGGGAATCAAGGGAGTGAAGGCGGCGTGCGCCGCCATTGAACGCGAAATAGCCGCGGGTACGACGCCGGGTGCCGTACTGGGCGTTCTGCATGAAGGCAGGACATGGTTCTACACAGCAGGCTATGCCAATCCTAATCCGGTGCAGGGCCAGCCTGTGCCTGTTAGCGAGGATACATTGTACGATTGTGCATCCTTGACCAAGGTGGCGGTCACGCTCCCGTTGATTCTGCAATTGATCGATGATGGAGTTCTGACCTTGGGCACGAAAGCGAGCGATATGCTGCCTTCATTCGGAACGGCAGGCAAAGAAGAAATAACGGTGGGCCAGCTGCTGACGCATACTTCCGGGCTCCAGGCGGATATGAACCTGCATTCCCATGGCTGGGACAGGGAGCAGATGTGGGATGCCGTTTTTTCAGCGCCGCTTGCGGCGAAGCCGAATACCGAAGTGATTTACAGCGACTTGGGATATCTGGTGCTTGGTCGCATCATAGAACGGTCGCTCGAGCTGCCTTTGGACCAAGCGTTTAAGCGATGGGTGGCGGATCCGCTGGGCATGCATCACGCAACGCTGACTCCTTCGCCGGGTCAGGCGCACCGCTATGCCGCAACGGAGCATGAAGAATCCATCCAGGATCATCTGTGCGGAATCGTGCATGATGAGAAGGCGCGGGCTTTGGGCGGCGTGTGCGGCCATGCGGGATTGTTTGCCACGGCAGGTGATCTGCTCCAGTATGCCCGAATGTGGCTTGCACAGGGCGCGATTCCCGCGGTGGAGGCTGCGGAGGCTGCGGAGGCCAGAGCCGGCGAATCGAGGCTTCTATCTCGGGCAGCGGCCGCTGCCGCCACCCGTCCCCATACGAGCCATATTCAGGGCACGAGCCGTGGTTTGGGATGGGTGCTGAAAGGGGATAAAATGGACGCCTCGGGAGATTGGATGAGCCCACACTGTTACGGGCATACCGGCTTTACCGGAACCAGCCTGTGGATCGATCCCGAGTCTGATCTTGCGGTCGTTCTGCTGACTAACCGCGTATATGGGGGGCGGAGCAGCAGCGTGGCTCAGCTGCGCGCACAGGTCCACAACGCTTTGAAGGGAGCCGTGGCATGGTAAGACTGGAATACGGCATATGGTTGTCCTGCCATCCAAGCATGCCCCGACTCACGCACCGTTTGCACAGGGAGCAGTGCGCACGATGTACAAAATATCGATTCCGCAGCGGCAGCAATCCGAAGCCGAGCTAACGCCGGATGGACATTAAGCAATGCCTCCTGATGTCGGTACATTTATGGGAGCTGCTGCATAGATAATTCGTCCAGACATGGAGGATTGGTGAATGGAGATCAACCGGTCGCATGCCGTTAAGCGGCAATCGCCGCCGATCCAAGGCTTACGATTACAAGGAGGGATAACACAATGGCGAATTTTACCTACAGGTCTTACCGGCCTGGAGACGAGGAAGGGATCACGGCTCTGTGGAACGCCTGTCTGCCGGGAGATCCCGTCACCCGGCTTCGTTTTCGAAATCTGGTGCTGCTCGACCCGAACTTTGATCCGCAGGGACTGCGGATCGCGGAGCACGAGGGCCGCATAGTGGGCGTCCTGTATGCGGTGCGCCGGAGATTGCCGATGATCGGCACCGAGCTGGACCCGGATCACGGCTGGATCACCTTCTTCTATACCGATCCATCGGTTCGAAGAATTGGGGTCGCGTCGCGGCTGCTGCAGGAAGGCGAAGATTATCTTCGTCATCATGGGCGCAGCAAAGTCTTTTTCTCCTCGTATGCCCCGAATTATATCGTTCCGGGCATTGATGGGGAGCGCTATCCGGAGGGCTTGGCGTGGCTTGCGGCCAGCGGTTTTAGCCGCAATTACACGGCGGTTGCGATGGACCGCTCCCTGGTTGGTTTCCATATGCCGCCGGAGGTGGCGGAGCTGAAGCGGCAGCGGGAGCATGAAGGCTTTACTTTCAAGTCGGCTCAGGACAGCGATCTGGTGGAGCTGATCGAGTTCGCGACGGACGTGTTTAACCCGGATTGGGGCCGGGCGATTCGCGAGGGACTGCTCCAGCGATTAACAACGGATCAGATTCTGATCGCGCGCGATCAAGGGAAGCTGGTGGGCTTCTGCCTGCATGGCGGATATGAGAGCGTGGCTGAACGATTCGGTCCGTTTGGCGTGGATCCGTCGATGCAAGGGAAGGGTCTCGGAAAAATACTTTTGTATGACTGCCTTGCCCTTATGCGTGCTCAAGGACTGCATGGTGCCTGGTTCCTCTGGACGGGCGAGCAGAGTCCCGCAGGCCATCTGTACCGCAAAGCCGGCTTCGACGTGACGCGCCGGTTCGAAATTATGAGCAAGCCGCTTCAATAGATAGCTTCGACTACATGGATATACAAAGGAGAGATTACATTGACGGAAGCAAAGCAGCATCACATTTTGGCGATTGGCGGGCATGCGGGCGATATGGATCTTACGGCAGGAGCCGTGATCGCCAAATACACGCAGGCTGGCCACAAAGCGACGTTTCTTCATCTAACGCCGGGAGAGAAGGGACACCCCCGTCTGACGCCGGAGGAGTACGCAAAGCAAAAGATTGACGAAGCTCACCAATTTGCCGATATCGTCGGCGCGGATGTGCGGTTCCTTGCTTACAAGGATGCCGAGCTTCCGCTGGACGAGGAAGTGAAGTATCAGGTCGCCGACGTCATACGGGAAGTGAAGCCGGATATCATCATCACGCATTGGAAGGAGAGCATTCATAAGGATCATTCCAATACGCATTATATCGTGGAGGACGCCCGCTTCTACGCGGGCTTGAAGACGATTGAGCGCGAGCTTCCGTCCCACTATGCCCAGCATTTATACTATGCGGACAATTGGGAGGACCCGTACGATTTCCATCCCGAGGTCTTCATCGACATTCCGGACGAAGCCTATGAAACGTGGGTGAGAGCCATGAACGTATACGCTTATGCGCGCGGGGAAACCTACGGCTTCCCGTTCATCGAATACTACAAGGCGCTCACGATCGTACGGGGAGCTCCGATGAACTTCAAGCGCGCGCAGGCCTTCGCGGTTCCGAGAGGCGCGTTGACCAAACGGTTACAATTTTTCTAAATATATGGTTTTTCATCCAATCAACTGGAATAATCGCTAACATTCTCACAAAAAAATTGTGAGAAATACCAAAACATCCACTGACATTATACCTATCTTTTGATATAATGAGTGATGTTACGGGGGAACACGTACGGAATCATATATAGAGAATAAATACAAACAGGAGAGGAAGTCTTCCATATCGGAGGCTTCCTCTCTTTTCGTTTCGTTCGTCAAGAATTGCGAAGAATGGGGACATAGCGTTTCCGATTGCAGCTCTAGCGGGGAGGCGAGGCGGAAGGGCAGCTGTTGCATTTTTCAAAATCCATGGTATGATGTATTTAAAGAATCTTAAATTTAAGATATTTAGGCTTGATTTTAGGGCAGCCTATGATGGGATCGCCGCCTAGTTTATGATGTGATTTTTCAGGGCAGACTTTGGTCCTATTGAGCTATTCCAGGGCATTCTAACGAACATTAATGGTGTCAAACGGATTCGAAATTGAAGCATATCACCAATCGAAGGGAGACTATAAACATATGGAACATACGCATATTTACCGCCAGGGAACCTCTCCGGAGGCACCAACCTTGCTATTGCTGCACGGCACCGGGGGGAACGAGGAGGATTTGCTGCCGCTGGCCGAGATGATCTCGCCCACGTCGAATGTGCTCGGCGTCCGCGGGAACGTGCTGGAGAACGGCATGCCGAGATTTTTCCGGCGTCTGGCCGAAGGGGTGTTTGATCTAGAGGATCTCGTGAAACGCACGCATGATCTGAATGAATTTCTGAACTGGGCAGCCGCCGAGTACGATTTTGACCGCAGCCGCATCGTGGCCGTCGGGTATTCAAACGGCGCCAATATTGCCGCCAGCCTGCTGTTCCACGAAGGGGACGCGCTGCAAGGGGCCATCCTCCACCATCCGATGGTTCCGCTGCGGGATAAAACCTTGCCGGATTTGACCGGCGTTCCGGTCTTCATCGCGGCCGGTCGGCGCGATCCGATGTGCACGCCGCAGGAGAGCGAGGATCTGAACGAACTATTGAGCGGGGCAGGCGCGGACGTGAAGCTGCATTGGGAGAACGGGGGACATCAGCTCAGCCGTGCAGAGGTCGGGATGGCCGCTGCCTGGTTTAAGGAGAAGTTCCTGTAATACCGGGCATGCCAAGATCCATGATGCGTTCCCTGTCTAATCAAGTAAAAATGAAAGCGAATATGATCAAAATACCGTCAATACGTTGGCGGTATTTTTTTTATACTTAACCCATCGAATAAGAATCGAGGGGGTCCGACATGGCACAGACAATGGAGACGATGAAGAAGCCTGGCGCCCAGCCGACACGGCAGGACAAGTCCAGGGGATCCTTGCAGCGGGGAGAGAACCTATGGGGGATCGCATTCGTAAGCCCGATGCTGATCGGCGTTATTATTTTGGTACTGTTCCCGATATTGGCTACGCTCGTGCTGGGTTTTGCCGATTGGAATTTCGTGCAGGGCTGGGACGGCATCCAGTGGGTCGGGTTTCAGAATTTCCGCCAGCTGCTGGAGGATGACATGTTTATCAAGTCGGTACGCAACAACGTCTTGTTTCTCCTGACGGTTCCGGTCTACATGATGATCTCGATGACGCTGGCCATTTTGATCGACCGGTTTGTCTATATGAAGGGCTATTTTAAAGTGGCTTACTTCATGCCCTACATATCCAACATCGTGGCGGTGGCCGTCGTATGGCAGGTGCTGTTCCAGCCGTCCTACGGTCCGATCAACGAAATACTCCGGACGCTCGGGATGTCCAATCCGCCCAAGTGGATCGCGGATCCCAATTTCGCGCTGATTTCCATCATGCTGATATCGATCTGGATCTCCATCGGCTTCAATCTGATTATTTATATCGCCGGCCTGCAATCCATTCCGAAGGATCTGTACGAGGCGGCGGACATCGATGGAGCCAACGGCTGGACCAAGTTCAGGCGCATTACGCTGCCCCTGCTGTCGCCGACGTCATTTTTCCTGCTGGTGACGGGGATCATCTCCACGTTCAAGGTCTTTGACATCATTGCTGTCATGACGCAAGGGGGACCGATCGGCTCGACGACCATGATGGTGTGGTATTTGTACGATACGGCATTCGTCAACCTGAAGGTCGGTTACGCATCGTCCATTGCCGCGGTTCTGTTCGGCTTCGTTATGCTGATTACGCTGGGGCAGTGGGCCGCTCAGAAGAAGTGGGTCAACTACTAAGAGGGAGGGTGCTATATGGGGACAAGAGTCGGCGTCGACTGGCGCAAGCTTATCGTCACGATCGCGATGTTCGCGGTGAGCATTCTGTTTCTCCTTCCTTTTATCTGGATGCTGGTGACATCCTTTAAGGTGGAGCGTGACGTATTCGTATATCCGATTCAATGGATTCCGCGGGAGTGGAACGCGATTCAGAATTACAGGGAGGTATGGTTCGGGGATTATCCCTTCTACCTCTATTATTGGAACTCGGTCAAGGTCAGCATACTGACCACGATCATCTCGGCCATGGTATCCGCCCTGGCGGCCTACGGCTTCTCCAAAATCCGGTTTGCCGCCGGCAATTGGCTGTTCATCATCGTGCTGGTGACCTACATGATCCCGGGCCAGGCCATCCTGATCCCGCAGTTTATTCTGTACCGCAACATCGGGCTGTTCGACAACCACTTCGGCCTCATTATGCTGGGAAGCTTCAGCGTGCTCGGAACGTTCATGCTAAGGCAATTCTTCATGGGGGTGCATCAGGAATTCATCGAATCCGCCAAAATCGACGGCGCGAACCACCCGCGGATCTTCTGGTCGATTGCGCTGCCGCTGGTAAAGCCCGCTGTTGCCACGTATGCGATCCTGCGGTTCATCTGGACGTGGAACGATTATCAGAATCCGCTCATCTTCCTGCGGACGGACGGGCTGTTCACGATTCCGCTGGCGATGCAGAAATTCACCTCCTTGAGCGGAGAATTCTATTCCCTGATCATGGCGGCTGCCGTGTCGGCGATATTCCCGCTGCTGATCGTTTTTATCATCGGCCAGAAGAGCGTCATCGAAGGCATTGCGCTGGGTGGGGTCAAGGGCTAGGGACCTCGGGAATGAACGGGGTAAAAATAGTTCCAACATCAGTAAAGATTGTTTTATGGTTAAGATGTAAGCGCTCTATATAATGTGAATAGTCACAGCTAGAATCGTCACGACCTTACATACCGATATCAATGGGGAGGGTTATAGACAATGATGAACAAGAAATGGTGGTCAGGCGTTCTCACGGCCGCGATGGTGATCGGCTTGCTGTCCGGCTGCGGCGGAGCGAAAGAGAATGCGGCGCAAGGTGATTCCGCGCAAGGCGGGGGCAAGACCAATCTGAGGCTGTACACCTATGGCACGGAGGAAGCTTACAATTGGAAGAAAACGATCCAAGCCTATGAAGAGGCAACCCCGGGCGTGACCATTGAGCTGGTCCAGCTCAGCGAGAAGGGGGATACGCAGGAGGCGTTCAAGAAGCTTGACCTGGAGGCGGCATCCTCGGCCCAGATGGACATTCTGATGTTCAGCGATCCGGCGGGTTATGCGCAGCGGGTGGCGCTCGGCATGGCCGAGCCGCTGGACGACTTTATCGCGAAGGACGGTTACAGCGTGGAAACGGATTATAAAGTGGATACCCGCCTCGACGGCAAGGTCTATGCGCTGCCCGGCAAGTTCAACCCCTGGTATGTGCTGCTGAACAAGGATCACCTGGAGGAAGCGGGGCTGCCGGTTCCGACGGACTGGACCTGGGACGAATATGCGGACTATGCCAAAAAATTGACCCAGGGCGAAGGAGCGTCGAAGCGCTACGGGACGTACTTCCATGGTCCGCAAGGGGGCGGATGGCTGGAATTTCTGAAGCTGATGATGGCCAATCAGCCTCAGGATACCGACTATTTGAAGGCCGACGGCTCTTCCAATCTGGATAACCCGACCTTCAGGCAGACGCTGGAGCTGCGCGTGCGGATGGAGAAGGAGGACCAATCCTCGGTACCTTACACGGACATGATCTCCCAGAAGCTGAACTACCGGACCCAATTCTTCAATCAATCCGCGAGCATGATCACGATCGGCAGCTGGATGAACACGGAGATCGGCGGAACGGATAAAGTGCCGCTGGACTTCAATGTCGCCGTAGCCCCATTCCCGAAAAACGAGGCAGGCGATCCGACGGGACTTACGCCGGTAACCACGGATTACGTGGCGGTGGCGGCCAAGTCGAAGCATAAGGAAGAGGCTTATCAATTCGTCCGCTGGTATACAACGGAAGGGCAGATCGTGCAGGGCAAGAACATTCCGGCCTGGCAGCAGGTGAAGACCGAGCAGGTGGAGGAGATCATCGACACCATTCTGGCGGGCACGAAGAGTCCGGAGAAGGTAGACAAAAAATCGCTCGTGGACACATTGGTTGCCTCGAAGGCCTCGGCCATCGTGCCGCCGGCGCCTTATCAGGCGGAAGTGTACGAGGCGGTGAACGAGGAATACGAGAAGCTGATACTGGGCAATCAGGATATTGACCAGACCATCGCGAATTCGCAGGAGCGAGTGAACAAAATTATAGAATCCAACAAAAAATGATCTGGTATAATAGACAAAAAAATCGGGACGAAACTCTTCGTCCCTTTTTTTGAATTCGCGTACATTATTCCCGTCACGCCATACCCGAGGTGGATCCTATGCCCGCACGATTGAAGAGCCTGATTCCCAGCTCCATCAGGCATAAGCTGATATTGGCTGCCGTCACCTGCATCGTGGTTCCCGCCATCGTCAGCTTGATTCTGTATAATTCGTTAACGAAGGAAGCCTTGAGGCAGCAGGCGGTATCCAACGCAAGCGATGCCCTTCAGCTGGTCCGCGGATCGGTGACGAATCTGCTCTTAAGCAAAATCAATATCGCCAACTATATCCAGATGAATTCCGGTTTGAATTCCTATTTCAAGCAGGTGGTATCCGGCAACGAAGACCCCGATCCTTATCGCAGGTTCATGGAATCCAACCGGGTGCTGGAGCATCTGGACAGCTTGACGGTCGTCGGCGAGAAAAGCTATGTCACCGTCATTCTGGAGAACGGCTCCTATTACATGAATTATTCCGTAAGCGATTACAATCCGCTCGATTACAGGCAGCGCCCCTGGTTTGGCCAAATTTCGGAGCTGCAAGGCTTGGAATCCCTGTGGACGGAGCCGGAGGCCACGATGTTTCGCTCGGACCAGATCGATCATCCGACGCAATTATCGGTGGTGCGCACGCTCCGGCTGCCGGATTCCGAAATTTACGGTTACGTGATCGTGACATTCATGGAGGATCAGATCAGCGGGATCTTCAACTCCCTTTCGGAAGGCAACGATATGGTGCTGCTGGATGCCAAGGGAACCATCGTTTCCGGCAGTCATCAGAGCCAGATCGGAACGACCTTTGCATATCTCGATGACTTGGATCAAGAAAAGCCGTATTCGATCGTGCCGGTGAAGGGGGAGAAGCAGCTGATGGTACACCAGGACATCCCGTTTGCCGGGTGGCGCCTGGTGCTGATGCAGCCGTACAAGGATGCGATCGTCAATATCAACTCGATTTTCAACCGGGTGTTCTGGTTTCAGATGTGCTTCTTTCTGATCTTTCTGCTGCTGCTCATTGCGCTTGTCCGCGCGTTTACCAAGCCGTTAGTCAAGCTCGGCAAAGTGGCAACCTCCGTGCAGCGCGGAAACCTGGAAGTGAGGTCGAATGTTCATGGCAATGATGAGGTTGGACGGCTGGGGCATTTATTCGACGACATGCTGGACCGGTTCAAAGCCATGATCTCGGAAATATCCGAGAACCAGGCGAGAAAACGAAAAGCGGAGCTCCGAATGCTCCAAGCCCAGATCCATCCCCATTTCCTGTTCAATGTCCTGAATTCGATCCGGATGAAGGTCATGAAACGGGGCGATCCCGAAAGCGCCAAGATGATCGGCTCCCTGTCCGTGCTGCTCCGCATGACGATCAGCCGCGAAGAGGACGAGATTGCGCTTCACGAAGAAATCGACCTGATCTCGCATTACGTCGCCCTGATGAACCTTCGGCAGAAGGAGGAGGTCCGGCTGGAGTTGGATATCGCGCCGGAGGCTTTTCTCTTCAAAGTACCGCGCTTTTTTTCTGCAGCCGATCGTGGAGAATGCATTAATCCATGGGCTCAACCAGCAGGCAGGGACGATTCGGATTGCAGCCGACATGAAGGGCAGGCATCTTGTGTTGGCCGTGAAGGACGACGGCATCGGCATGGATGCTGCGATGAGGGAGTCGATTGTCCGGAGAATCCAGGGCGGATCCGCCGGATCCTCGATGCAGGAGGAGGCAAGCGGAGGCAGCTTCTCCCATATCGGTCTGCAAAATGTGATGGAACGGATGAGCATGGTGTTCGGCGAGGCTTTTCAATGCCACGTCTACAGCGAGCCTGGCCAAGGAACGGTGATCGAGATGTATATACCGGAAAGAGGGAATGCGGATGTATAACGTGATGCTGGTGGATGATGATTATCCGGTCATTGAGCTGTTGTCGGAGGCCATCTCGTGGAATGAGCTGGGTTTGAACCTGATGGGAAGCTATGAGAACGGAATGAGTGCTTGGGAGAAGGCGAGATCTTCGCCCCCGGACATTCTGATTACGGATATCGGCATGCCCAAAATGAACGGGCTTGAGCTGTCCGCACGCATCAAAGAAGTGAAGGCCGATGTGCGGATCGCCATTCTGTCCTGCCACAACGAATTCCAATATGCCCAGCAGGCCATGCGCCTGAACGTGCAGGATTATCTGCTGAAGGATACGCTCGACCCCGAGGAGCTGGCCCAGCTGCTGAGGCGGTTCAAGCAGGCGATGGACGAGGAAGCCCAGAAGGGCTGGGAGCGGTCGCGGATGATCCATCTGGTGGACGAATCCAAGGAGCTGCGGAAGGAGCAGAGCCTCAAGAACTTCATCCATCAGCCCCTCCTGTCCCCCGAAACATGGCGGCATGAGCTGTCGGAATACGGCGTGCTGAAGCCGGGTTATCACTGCCTGCCCGTGGTCGGACATCTGGAGGATGTCCGGGAGATCAAGCACCGCTTCGCTTCCAACCAGACGCTGCATTTTGCCCTGGGCAACGTGCTGCGGGAGGTGCTGGATCAACTGAATCCGGATGCGGTGCATGTCCTATATGATGCAAAGTCTTCGCTGCTCCTGTTCGCGTATCGACCCGGCTTGGGCAGCAACATATACGATGAGGCCGCCGCCTGCCTGAAGGAGGTGCAGCGGACGCTCGAGCGCGTGCTGCGAATCCGCATGTCGTTCCTGATCGGCTGGGGGTGCGCGGAGCCGGAGGGCTTAAAGGCAGGGCTCAATGAACTGCTGGCCTGCCGGCATCAACGATTCTATCTGGAGCCGCAGGAGATATCCAAACTGAACGGAGCGCTTGAACAGAAAAGTCTTAATGGGGATCCTGATCTCTTTGCTTATTATGACCGGGCCAGTTCGGAGCTGCGGGAATCGCTGCTCGGAAAAGAGGGCTTATGCGCGGTGCGCGACGCGGTCGATCGGTGGATCTCATGGATTCAAGAGAAGCGGTACGCACCGGAATCGGTCAAGGACTGGGTATTGAAGCTCCTGCTGGATCTGAAGCTGAGGCTTCATCTACTGCATTCGCTGTCACCCGCCTATACGGCCGATGCGCTTCACAAAGAGATCATGGACATGGATTCTCTGAACGAGCTGAAATCCTGGCTTCACGATTATTTGGAATCCACCATGCAGGCTATGGACCGGGGATTCGGGGGCAGCAGACGATCGGAAGTGGCGGAGGCCTGCAAATACGTGTCCCTTCGGCTTGACCAGAGGATCACGCTGGATGACGTTGCGGGCTGCCTGCACCTGAATCCGAGCTATTTCAGCCGGATGTTCAAAAAAGAAACCGGCGTGACCTTCATCGAATACGTCACCCGCATGAAGATGGAGCGCGCCAAGGAGCTGCTGCGGCAGACGGACCGCACGGTCGGGGAAATCTGCGAAAGTCTGGCTTACGACAATGTAAGTTATTTCAGCAAAACATTCAAAGCGTATGCGGGGGTAACCCCCGTAGAGTTCCGGAACGGTTGAAAGGATGTCTAACCGGCGTCACCAACAGGCGTTGAAATGGGAAGGAGGAGGGTCCTAGTCCGATGAACAGGATACAAGAGCTGACAACGATCGTGAACGGGATGGCTCCCGCCGATCTGCGGCTGTATTACCAAAGCGGGGACCAGAGTTCCTTCTGGGAAGGGATCCGGCAAAGCGAAGATTACGAGCAGGACATATCCGAGATTCGCGAGGAAGGGGAGCGGCTTCTGTCTGTCCCGAACCCGCCGCTGACGTATGACTTATTCACCCGGTTTGCCCGGCAGGGAACGAGGCTGGATTATGAGAAGGTGTATTTCGACCGTCGGCGCCGGCTGAATACCTTTGCCCTGCTGACCCTTCTTGAGCCGGATAAGGAAGCGTACCGGACGGCTCTCCAAGAGATGATCTGGTCCATCTGCGATGAGTATACCTGGTGTTTGCCGGCGCATGTGAACGTGGAATCGCCCGGCTGCATCAAGGAGACGATTGATCTGTTCAGCGCCGAGACCGGGTTTACCCTCAGCGAAATCCGCGTGCTGCTGCGGGACCGTCTGCCTTCGCTGCTGATCTCGAGAATCGGAGAAGAGGTTGAAGCACGGCTCTTCATTCCTTTCCTAAGCCGTGAGCACGGCTGGGAGACGGCGACACATAATTGGTCTGCCGTCTGTGCCGGTTCCATCGGCTCCGCGGCGCTGCTGCTTATGGAAAGCGGGGAATCTCTTGTGAAGGTTCTGCTGAAGACGGAGCGGTGCATGGACTATTACCTGCAGGGCTTCGGCCCCGATGGAGCCTGTCTGGAAGGGCTGGGATATTGGAATTATGGGTTCGGGTATTTCGTGTATTATGCCGATTTGCTGCGCAAGCGTACCCGGGGCGAGATGGATTGGTTCCGTGTGGAGAAGGTCGGCCGCATCGCCTTGTTTCAGCAGCAGGGCTTTTTGGGAGGAAAGGCCGTCGTCAACTTCTCCGATTCGCAGCCGGAAAGCACGGTACATATCGGCTTGTCTCATTATCTGTCCGCATTGTACGCAGACTTTGAGTCTCCGCCGCAGTCTCTCCGGTCGGGCTACCGCGACGACCATTGCAGCCGCTGGGCTCCGGCTTTGCGCAACCTGATCTGGCGGAACCCCTTGCTGGCGGGGGGCGATTGGGAAGAGGCAAGTTATTATTTGCCCGATGCCCAATGGCTGATCTCCCGCAGCTTCCATGGGGGCGAAGTTTACGCGTTTGCCGCCAAGGGCGGCAGCAACGGCGAGCCGCACAACCATAATGATCTTGGGCATTTTATTCTGTATGGCGCCGGAGAAGCCTGGTGCTCGGATCTCGGCTGCGGCGAGTACACGGCGGAGTATTTCGGCGAAGGACGATATGACTATGATTGCAACGGGTCCCAAGGCCACTCCGTACCGATCATCGACGGCCATGTTCAGCAAGAGGGCCCGGATAGCGCCGCGGTTGTATGGGAAGCGGTGACGGGTGAAGCCGTGGATCGGCTTGCGCTTGAGCTGACCTCGGCCTACCGGGCTCCTGCTCTACAGTCATTCACGAGGACGCTGGAATGGAACAAAAATCGGAAGCGGCCGGAACTGACGCTGAGCGACCGGTTTACGTTCGGTTCGCCCCCGCAGAGTCTGGTGGAGCGGATCGTCACCAGGATACGGCCCGAGCTGGTACTGATCGATGGCCGGCGGGCTGTTAGGCTGCGGGCACCGGGTACTTATGAGCAAGCAGAGGCAGAAGGACCGGAAGTCGTTCAGGCCTTAGAAAAGAAGAAGGAGCCGATTGCAGCTGAAGAAGGGACCGGGGAGCAGCCTAAGGTACAGGATACAAAGCCGGACCCTGCCTTTTCCGTGGACGACAGGTCCGGCCTGCTGATCCACTATGATAACGACCTTGTGGAGCCTGAGCTGACACGCCATGTTTTCCGTGATCACTTCGGCAAGGAAGCGGCTTGGTATGCCGTGGATTTTAAAGTGAAGGCCCTTGGCTTGCATGCGGATATCGATTTCAGGTTTCAATTCATATGAACAGAGGAGTGGAGAGGAATGAAAACGGAGGTCGCTTTGGATTGGTTGACGGAGGCATGGGAAAAATCGCTTGCGAAGACGCGGCGGAACGTAGCGCGGATCGGCGCGAGGTTTCCGCATGCCAGCCAGAATGGCGTCTACCAGCTGGAGCCGCCGCATTGGTGGACGGCCGGCTTCTGGCCGGGCCTGCTGTGGCTACTGTACAACGATAGCGGGGTGGCGGAGCTTAGAGCAACCGCCGAGCAGTGCGAGCTCATTTTGGATGACGTATTGAACCAATATGTGCGTCTGGACCATGATCTCGGCTTCATGTGGACGCTGACTAGCATGGCTTCCTACAAGCTAACCGCCAGCGAAGAGTCCAAGGTGCGCGCGCTCAAAGCAGCCAACTACCTGGCTGCACGCTTCAACCTGAAGGGACAGTATATCCGAGCCTGGAATCCGTGGTCGGAAGGGGAGGATAACGCGGGTCTCGCCATCATCGATTGCGCCATGAATACGCCCCTGTTGTTCCTGGCGTCGCAGATCAGCGGCGATCCCCGCTACCGGCATATGGCCGAAGCGCATATGGATACGGTGGTCCGCGACTTCGTCCGGCCGGACGGTTCCGTCTATCACATCGTACGATACGATCCGGTTACCGGTGAGCGCCTGGAAGGGATCGGCGGGCAGGGCTTTGCGCCAGAATCCGCCTGGTCCAGGGGAACGGCGTGGGCGATTTACGGCTTGACGCTTGCCTACCATCATACGGGCAAGTCGTTCTACCTCGATACGGCCAAAACGGTGGCGCATTTCTTTCTGGCGAATCTGCCGGAAGACCATGTGCCGTTCTGGGACTTCCGCGCGCCGGACGAGGCCCGCATCTACCGGGATTCGTCCGCCGGTGCCTGCGCCGCCAGCGGGCTGCTGCTGCTGGCTGACAAGGTGAGGCCGGGACAGGATGCCGTATACCGGACATCAGCGGTCCGGATTCTGGAATCGCTGTACCGGAATTACGGCACATGGGACAACGACGGGGAGGAAGGCTTGATACTCCACGGAACCAGCCATTATCCGGAGGGCAAGAATATCGACGTGCCCCTGATTTACGGCGACTTTTTCTTTGTGGAAGGGCTGGCGCGGCTGAGAGGGAAGGGGCCGTTTTACTGGGAATAACGGAGATTGAAGCGGCGCTCGGGAAGGAAATAGTGGAAGTAAAGCAAGGAAGAGGATATGGAAATTAGAAGAAGCATTCCGGGAATGGAGTGAGAATGTTAGATGAGCATACAGGTTACTGGGAATCCCAAGGTAGGCTTGATCCATCCGGTTGCCCGGAATCCGCTGAGAACAAGACGGGACGTGCAGGAGGCGCTCTCGCAGCTGCTGGAGCCTTTAAGCAAATGCTACAGCGAGGGGCGCGCACGCTTAATCCTTGAGCGTTCGGGCGCCGATGCCTATGCCGATATTGCGGAGATGGAAGGTTTCTCTCGCGTCTTGTGGGGGCTCGTTCCCGCCGTTGCCGGCGGCTCCCATGACGGGCTGTGGGAGCTGTGCCTGCAAGGGATTCGCGCAGGGACGGATCCGGAGCATGCGGAGTACTGGGGGCAGGTGAACGACTATGATCAACGGCTGGTGGAGATGGCGGTATTCGGATTGGCCTTTGCCCTGATTCCGGACCGCATCTGGCAGCCGCTGAGCGAGAAGGAGAAGGCCAACCTCTATCAGTGGCTCGATCAAATCAACCATCATCCTTGCTATGATTGCAATTGGCTGTTCTTCCATGTATTGGTCAACGTTGGTTTCCGCAAAGCAGGCTTACCATACGATGCCGGGCAGCTGGAGAACAATCTCCGGCGCATTGAGGAATTTTATCTGGATGCAGGCTGGTATAGCGACGGGATCGGGGGGCACTGTGATTATTACGTGCCGTATGCTTTTCATTTCTATGGCTTGATCTATGCGCAGCTGATGGGAGACGAGGATCCGGAACGCGCCGGGCGCTACAGGGAGCGGGCAGCGTTGTTCGCTCGCGATTTCATCCACTGGTTTGCTCCCGACGGGTCGGCCGTTCCTTACGGACGCAGCTTGACGTACCGCTTTGCGCAGTCGGCCTTCTGGTCGGCTGCGGCTTATGCCGGGCTGGACGGGTTTAGTCCGGGCCAGCTGAAGGGACTGGTCCTTAGAAATCTCAGATGGTGGTTTCAGCAGCCTATATTCGACCGGGACGGCGTGTTGACGGTGGGCTACGCTTACCCGAACCGAATCATGTCGGAGAACTATAACGCGGCCGGCTCGGTGTACTGGTCGCTGAAGACGTTCCTGATCCTGGCTTTGCCGGATGGGGATCCTTTCTGGACGGCCGAGGAGCAGGAGCTGGCGGAGACAGGACGTATTTCGGTGCAGGAGCCTGCACATCTGGTGCTTTGCCGCGAGCCGAACACCGGCCATGTGGCTGCGTTCAATACGGGCCACCCGTCTACCAACGAGCATACGCATACTTCCGCCAAGTATGAGAAGTTCGTCTACTCTACCGCCTTTGCGTTCAGCGTGCCGAGGGCGGAATGGGGACTGGCCCAAGGGGCTTTTGATTCCATGCTGGCGCTTAGCGAAGGCGATCGGCTGTTCCGGGTCAAGCGCTTATGCGAGGAGGCCCGGATTCAGGAGCATGTGCTGTATGCGAAATGGAAGCCGTGGAGAGACGTCGAGGTAAGGACCTGGATAGCGGCAGGGCTGCCATGGCATATTCGCATCCATCGGATCAGCACGGCGAGAATGCTTGATGCTGCAGAAGGCGGGTTTGCTTTAGGCTTGGGATCTCTGAACAGCTCCATGGCGGGAGAAGAGGCAGCATCGGCTTCCGGCACTTTCGGCACGAGTGCTATTTATGGCATGCTCGGTTACGATACGGCAGAGCTCATCTATCCTCATGCTAATACGAACCTTTTGCATCCCCGCACTGTCATTCCTACATTGAGGGCGGCGCTTGAACCCGGGACCCATTGGCTCATCGCGGCCGTGCATGGCACCCCCAGCGCTCCCGGCACTCCCGCCATTGAGGAGCCTTCCATGGAAGACGTGAATGAAAGGCTGGGCGTCGAGATTTTGCAGCATCAAATTACAATCACCACGCAGACGGGAAACGTGATCGTGATTCCGATGGACTAACGGGCAGGTGATCTCACCCTAATAGGTATGTGTTATGAAGCAGTGGTTTGTCAGAGCTAATATAGATCATACAGATAAAGCCGGGGGTCATTAACCCCCCGGCTTTCAATATCATGGCCTTCCGCCCGCGCGAATCATCGCAAGGGCTTATTTTGTCAAATAGGAACTGGTCAGAGGAACAAACAGGGAAGTACCCGGACCTTCATCAACGATCTCCACAAAAATAAAATCGGCAGCCGATACATCGACGTCTACGCCGACCAGGCCATCTTCAGCACCCAGGGACACCTTTTTGAGCGTTGAGTTGTTGTGGTCCATAATTACGATTTCTTGCGCACCGCCAGTCACGGCCAGCTCAAGATGCAGGTTGGCATATTTTTTACCCGTCATGATCTGGAAGCTGTTGCCTTGTTTGGCCGAATCGGTATGTAAATAAACGTCTTTATAATCTTTGCCTTTGTAGACCGTATCGCTGGAATCTTTGGTGTGCCAGGCAGATGTCCCCAATACGGAGGCTCCGAGCGAGCTTAATGATAACGGACTGGAGGTTTGGGATGGGGATCCCTGATTGCCGCCAATCAGTACGGAAGAAGTTGCGCTGTCATAACGAATGTCGATATTCATCAGATCGCCTACAGCTCGCACAGGCAAGTACGTCGTGCCGTTGTAAGTGATCGGCAGCACGGTTTTGCCGTTTGCGTCTTTCGGCGTTACCACCGTACCGTTTAATTTCAGGGAAATCTTGCTGTTCAAATAGGCTTTGATTGGCTCCAAAGCTGACGACGCCATAGCGCCTGTACCAATCCCCAGCGTGAGTGTACCCGCCAATAACCCATACAATACTTTCTTCTTCATTAAAATCACTCCCAAAATTTAGGTTAATTTTCATGCTTTATAGTATTAAAGTGTATGAAGGAAGTCAACCCTCATTAAAGGGAAGGCCCGATCCTTCATAGCCGTATACGGGTAACGGCTGTGCATCCGGGTTATGCTTGTTGCGAAAAAACTCTTTTGCGAAAGCTTGCCAGAAAAGGGCGGGATATTTTCATGAAAAGTGATACAATGATAGAAATACGTAAATAAGGGTAGCGGATGGATCAACGTTTACCTGGCAGCGAAGTGGGAGTGTGATCGAGAGAATGGAAGAGACGTATACGGCAAAACGGGCAGTCAGCATGGAGGACATCGTGCGCGCACACCACGTGCTTCGCGAAGTGATCGTACGCACGCCGCTGCAGCGGGATGCAGTACTGTCAGCCAAGTATGACTGCGAAGTGTATCTGAAGCGCGAGGACCTGCAGGTGGTTCGCTCCTTCAAGATCCGCGGCGCTTACAATATGATTCGCAGCTTGTCGGAGGAAGAACGCAGCAACGGCATTGTGTGCGCAAGCGCGGGCAACCACGCGCAAGGGGTGGCTTTCTCCTGCAACGCGTTGAATATCAAAGGCAAGATTTACATGCCGAGCACGACCCCGAACCAGAAGGTGAAGCAGGTGAAGCGTTTTGGCGGGGGCAGCGTCGAGGTCATTCTGACAGGGGATACCTTCGATGATGCATATGCCGAAGCGATTAAGGCATGCGACGAGTACGGCATGACCTTTATCCACCCGTTCGATGAAGCGAAGATCATCGCGGGCAACGGCACGATCGGGATGGAGGTTATGGAGGAGCTGGACGCGCCGGCCGATTATATGTTTGTCACCATCGGCGGCGGCGGTCTTGCGGCCGGCGTGGCAACCTACGTCAAAACCGTCAGCCCAACGACGCAAGTCATTGGCGTCGAACCGCTTGGGGCAGCGTCCATGATCGAGTCCAAGAAGCAGGGCGAAGTCGTCACCATGCATGAGATCGACAAATTCGTGGATGGCGCCGCCGTGAAGCGCGTCGGGCAGCTGACGTATGACATCTGCTGCGAGTTGGTGGACGACATCGTGACGGTACCGGAAGGCAAGGCCTGCACCACCATCCTAGAGCTGTATAACGAGAATGCGATCGTTGTGGAGCCGGCGGGGTCGCTGGCCGTAGCGGCGCTGGATATGAACCGGGACCGGATTCGCGGGAAAACGGTCGTCTGCATCATCAGCGGCGGCAATAACGATATCGACCGGATGCAGGAAATCAAGGAACGCTCCTTGATTTACGAGGGGTTGAAGCATTACTTCATGATCAACTTCCCGCAGCGCGCGGGCGCACTCCGCGAGTTTCTGGAGGAAGTGCTCGGTCCCGACGACGATATCGCGCGCTTCGAGTATACGAAGAAGCATAACAAGGAAGACGGACCTGCCCTGGTAGGCATCGAGCTCTTGAGGCCGGAGGATTACGGCCCGCTGGTGGAGCGGATGCAGCGCAAGGGACTGGATTACACGGAGCTGAACAAGAACATGAACCTGTTCAATCTGCTGATTTAAGAGGTACACGAAAGCACCATAAAAAGCCGGATTCCCCTAACGGGAACTCCGGCTTTTCCAGTTATTTCATGGTATGGCCCTCTAGCGGTCCAGGGCGTCATCCGCTGTTAACTTCAGATGGCTCTCATTCAATCGGAACCGCCTTGGCACGGTACCGCTCTACTTCCTGGTTCAGCTTGTCTTTGTTGCTCTCCAGCACGTCGGACCAGGACTTGAGCTTTTTGAGGAGCGCGCTTTTGGAGACAGCGTCGCTGTCCTTCAGTGCTTTATCGAATGCTTGCCGCACTTCCGGGTCCAGCAGATTGTCCTCGTATTTGAACAGCGGCGTGTTGTTATAACCGTAGTATAGGCTAAGCTCGGTGAATCGAAGCTTCAGCTTCACGTCCGCAGTCCGATTGGATTTGGGATACGCGCTGATAAAGGCCTCTTGCGTTAGTCCCCGATCAATGACCTCGCTCCATGGGATCACCAAAGCGGCATCGCTGACGGCAGGCTTCTCGGATTCAACGACCATGATGTCGATATAGGCTTGAATATCCTTGTTGATATAAGGCTTGTATGGCTTGAGCGTGGTATAGTCGATGATCGGGAAGATCACGCCCTCGGTCGTATAGAGCCTGTAGCCGCTGTCGCGCAGGTTGATGAGCACCTTTCGGAGCGTTTCATCCTTGGTTTTGTTAATGGTGGTGTTAATCGGCTCCCCGAATTTGTACAAGTTCATCAGTTTATCCTGAATGCCGATTTCGTACACCTTGTCGGTTTTTGCCGGGAGCGCATCATTCATCGCATTCTCCAGCTTAAGCACCAGCATGGTCGCCTGATACGCGGTCACGCTGCGGATATGCTTGGTGATGTAAGACTTGGCATAAGCCACGTCGGATTCCTTCAGCAGTTTATTGGCTTTGTTGTACACGGCATTGCCGAAGGCGGCAGCTTTGCTTGAAACTGCGTTTGAGCCAGTTTGGGATGCGGGTGCTGCGCTAACGATAACGCCGGTCTGGATCGATAGAATAAGTGCAAGGATGGCAGCAATCGCGGATTTTTTCGACTTTAACATGGTTTTTCCTCCCTTACCACACATTACCCTTATCCTATCATCTTCTATAGAACATTAGTTTACAAAGAACGAAAAAATATTAAAGATTTTGTTAAGCGCCGCCCGCGAATTCATGACGAGTTTGTATTATTTGCTCGAAAAAAGAAGTTTGGTCCCTGCGATTCCGATCAGGAATATGACGAGGCTGATCCATGGCGCAACCGTCAGTACCGGCAGCAGCCGTCCCAGCCACACGCCCGCTACCAATATCAATACCGTGATGGCGACATAAATCCCGATGTTGCGAGCATTCACCTTGCGCTTGTCTTCCTCCGGCTTGAAGGCGTCGTTCTTCATCCATCTCAGCAATGCGTGGATCAGCACATAGGAACCGCCTGCGATCAGAATCAGGGTCGATATGCGAACCTGCGTCATGCGCTCGACCGGCCCTCCGGCCCACATCGTGATGAACCCGACCAGAGCCTGAACGAAGAAAAACCAAGTTAAGGCCACCCACGGGATCATGAGATGAAATTGGAGACTGCTGAGGCCTTTCATTTTTGGCAGCTGCTCGACCAGCTCCTTGCAGTAGGATTCGGGATCGCTTCCGAATACTTCCTCGGCGCTTTTGCCTTTGGCTTGCGCGTCCAGCAGGTGCTGGGCGATTTCGAGCAGCAGCTCCTCGCCTTTTTGCTCCTGTACGGAGCTGCTGCGGATATAGACCACCATGTCTTGGTAATAGCTCAGGTTGTTCGGCTTCATGGCATCCTGGAGTCGGTTGTTCTCTTTGATCATCTGTTTGGTATTCATCTTTACTGTCCTCCGCGGGTTAAAATGTGGTCCACACTATCTTTAAGCGTTCCCCAATGTTCCTTGAATTGTTGAAGAACCTGCCGGCCTTTATCGGTCAGATTGTAATATTTACGTGGCGGTCCCCCGGCACCGGGCGCGGGCCTTAGGGTGCCTTCGATGAGCTGCTCTTTCTGCATGCGCAGCAGCAGGGGATAGATGCTGCCTTCGCTCACAAACGTCAGCCCGCTGTCTTCCAGCAGCGTGCTGAGCTCATAACCATAAACCTCCCGATGCTCCATGAGCGAGAGGATGCAGCCTTCGAGAATGCCTTTTAGCATTTGACTTTGGGTGGTCATGAATGTGGGAATTCCTCCTTCAGGTATATTGCAATGCAAGGTAGTAGGACGTGGGGCTGGGCTGCGAGTAGGCACGATAGCAGACTACCTTGTTATGCAATATATGATAGCAGACAACATGCTTGCAATGCAAGGTAGTGCTGCTGAATCTTGTCACCTTCGTGAACAAGGTATAATTCTCCGGCTCCTATTTCACAATAATAAGCATTCTGAATCTATACACGACGCCCTGATCATTCAGGGATAAGAAGGAGGAGTTCTCAGATGAGCGCTAGCTTTTTTGACGATGAATTGCACGGAGGAGACGCTGTGCCGGCACAAGGGCAGGAGGTAATCGCAAACAGCGGTGCTCTGGATGTGACACCGGCCCAGCCTGAAGGAGAATTCGTCTCCGAGCGTGAGGACCATGATCTCTCCGCCGCATCCTTATGGGAGAATGATCCGGTCGGGAAGACCTGGATGAACGATTGGAGCGGGCGCGAAGAAACCCATGCGATGTTTCGCCAGAGTTACGAGTAAGGCTGAAGGTGCGGTGGTGCGTAAGGGATGAACGTTGAAGCGGACAAGAGAAGCGCATGCTTGGATTTACGGAGCCGCGAGTGGGGCTAGAGGTGCGGGCGTCAGCGGGATGAACGACTTGGCAAACTGATGCCGTGTTAGTCCGTAATACAGGTAGAGGGCAGAATGGACCGTTTCTTAACCGCCAGCTTTAAATAGGCTGAATCTCGCTGCACACTCCATTTCAATGTTCATTACACCGTCACACCTATGCTCAGTTTGCGTTTGCCGGTGCTCCATTGCGTTGACAATCCATAATCACGATGCTAAGATAAGTTTAATTAATTCATATTAATCTTATCGGAATTATTAATATTATGATTACGGCGCGTTATCGCAAGGAGGAATCGGCATGGAGCGGCAAATTACAATCCGGCATAATCAAGAGGAACTTACGGCAACTATCCACTACCCATTGAAGGAATCGGCTCACGGAAGCCGGTGCAATCGGGTCCCGCTGGTCATCATCTGCCATGGCTTTGTGGGAAGCCGGATCGGGGTGGATCGGTTGTTTGTCAAAACGGCGCGCGAGTTTGCCGAAGACGGGTACATGGTGATCCGTTTCGACTATATCGGATGCGGGGAAAGCTCGGGCAATTACGGCAGCGAAGGTCTAGACTCGATGATTGCCCAGACGCGTTCCGTTCTTGATTACGGACTCAGCTGCGCGGATGTCGATCCGACGCGCATCACGCTCCTCGGACATAGCCTGGGCGGCGCCGTCGCCCTGCAGACGGCCGTTCGCGATCGCCGGGTAAAGAATTTGATTCTGTGGTCCGCGGTAGGATACCCGTTCAACGATATCGTCAAAATCACCGGTCGCGACGTGTACGACACCTCGGTTAAGTCGGGATCCGCCGATTATTTGGGATACTCGTTTACCCCGGTCTTTTTCGATTCGCTGGCTCAGGGGCAGCCATTCCAGGAAGCCATCAAGTTTACGGGCAATGTGCTGGTCGTTCATGGTACCTCGGATGAGGTGATTCCAGTGGACTACGCTTTCCTGTTTCAAAAGGTGTTCTGGATGCGTCAGGAAGGCCGCTGCGACAAGGAGATTATTTTCCAGGCCGACCACACGTACTCTGCCGGACCCCAGCGCCAGCTGCTCCTTGAGCGGACGCGGGATTGGTTGAACGGGCAGGAGAACATTCAGCAGGAATGGCAGCACTGGATGATTTAAGGGAGTTATTTGGCATAATGGGCGATTTAACGGTACAATAGAGTTGTCCCTTGATTTTGAAGCTGGAGGTGGCATCGATGACGTTACCTGCTTTATTTATTGCCCATGGTTCGCCGATGATGGCCCTGGAGGACAACGAGTACACCCGCTTCCTTGAGCAGTTGGGGCGGGAGCTGCCTGCACCTAGAGGCATTGCGGTATTTTCAGCCCATTGGGACGATCCGGATCAACGGTTGACCGAGGACGCCGAGCATGGAACCATGCATGATTTTTACGGATTTCCGGAAGAGATGTACAAGATCACGTACCCTGCCCGAGGCAGTGCGGAGCTGGCAGCTCAGATCCGTCAGCGTTTTGAGGCAAAGAATCTGCACGCCAAAGCCGTAACCGGCCGCGGATTGGACCATGGGGTATGGGTCATTCTGCGCAAAATGTACCCCGATGCGAATATCCCCGTGGTGGCCTTGTCCGTGGACTCCAAGCGCTCGCCAAGCGAACAATATTCCATCGGTGCGATGCTGTCCGATTTGCGTGATGAAGGCATTCTGATTATCGGCAGCGGCGGTTTGGTGCACAATCTGCGGATGGTGCATCAGAGCGATGAGCCGGATGCATGGGCAGCTGAATTCGACGAATGGGTTGCGGAGCAGCTGTCGAATTGGGACCTGCACAATCTGTTTGCGTATGACAAAAAAGCGCCTCATGCCAGCGACGCTGTACCTTCCTACGGACGGGAGCATTTTGTCCCCTTATTCTATGCGATGGGGGCTGCGGACAACGGCCGCAAGGCAAAGCGATTGTTTCAATCTTACCAATATGGCAGTTTGAGTCTGAACTGCTGGTCATTCGAATAATGAGAAGCCGAGCTTGGATCACAAGCTCGGCTTTTGTTGTGTTTGGGCCGTTTGAGCGCGTGAAACGCGCGAAACAAAAAACACCCGCTGTGCGGGTGCCGGAGAACAAGAACGTAGCGCCATAGGTCTTATACACAAGCCCATGCAGTCTGAAATAAGATTGCATGGTTTTTTTGCCATGATCCGCAGGCGCCTCGGCTATTTTTTGTATTCAACCAAACCCAAAAATTTTTCTGCACAAACCGTGTTGACATTATTGAACTACAATTGTAGTATTTATTTGTAACTACAGCTGTAGTTTATTAATAAAGATTATAGGAGAGGAGCATTACCGAATGAAAGCAGCAACGAAAGTAGCAATCGCGACCCTAAGCAGCATTCTATTACTGGGTTCTTCCGCAAACCTTGCGGCGGAGGCACAATCCGTCAAGAAAGCCCAAGCATCCGCTGTTAAAAAAACAGCCGCAACAGCCAAGTCTATATCGGCAGAGGAAAAAAAGTTTATCGAAAAAGAGATCCAGAGAGTAAAGGAGTTAACCCAAGAGTCGGGTGATATGTATGTTTTGTATCATAAATACCCACAGTTAAATAGCGGATTTGATATTAGCTATTGGGGAGGGGTGCATGAATTCACTACGTACGAGGACTACTTGAAAAAAGCTTCAACCCTGAAAGGATCCATTCTGCAGCAGCCTGCGAACCTGCCGAAGGGATATAAGTTCTTAACAGCGGTCATTGAAGCCCCGATCGAAGGAAAGTTCGTTGATGAAGTAAGAGCCGAAGGCAAGAAGAGCGGAAAGCCCATCTACATGAAAAAGATAGATTGGAAAGAAGCGGCAACCATCCGTCTTAAATATACGAACGGAGAAGACACGCTGGGCTTTTCCAAGTATGCGGCAGATTCGGTGGGAAGCAAGAAAAAAGGTTTCTTTAACGATAAGCTGCCGGCGCATGTTTTTCCAAAATACGTTTTTTGGAATGATGGCGGCAAATTTGAATACAGTATTTCACTAACCTCATTGGATCTGTCCAGGAAACAGAAGATCGAGATTCTGAAAGCAGCGGTGAAAAAATAACTTCTGCGTCAGCTATAGGTCTTGCGGACAAGCCCATACAGCTCTAGAAATAGGATGGCATGAGTTCTTTTGCAGATCAACATGCCCACAAGCGGTACAAGTATACTGCATGTAACTAAACCAAGAAAATTTTCTTCGCCAAACATGTTGACATTATCAAACTACAATCGTAGCATTAACATAACTACACATGTAGTTTGATTGAATTAACATTGGAGGTTTCATGCATGAATCATCAAATACCACCGATTACGGATGCAGAACTGGAAATTATGCGCGTATTGTGGGCTAATCCGGACTGCCCTTCCAGCGAGGTCGTAAAGAAAATGACGGATCTGATGGGGTGGAACCCCAACACAACTCGGACGCTCCTCAGTCGTCTGGTGCAGAAGGAAGCAGCGGGTGCGAAACTGGAAAAGGGTTCAAAGCGCACCCAACTATTTTATCCGATCATCAGCGAGCAGGAGTATCTGCAGTCTGAAACCAAATCCTTCATGAAAAAACTTTATGGGGGGGCCTTAAAGCCGATGCTTGCCAACTTTTTGCAGGATAAAAAACTGAATGCGCAAGAAATCGAGGATCTGAAGGCTTTGTTTGACGAGAACAGCAGTGACGGGGAAGCAGAAAAGAGAGAGCCCTGATGAGTCATACATTGCATGAAAATTTATTATTGTTTTTCGGCTGGGTCATTCGCGGATCGTTCATGGCCGGCATCCTGATCGTCCTTGTCCTGATCCTGCAATTTCTACTAAAAAACAAGATTGAAGCCAGATGGAGATACTGGCTTTGGTTTCCTGTGGCCATTCGCTTGCTGCTCCCTTGGGCCCCGGAATCTTCGCTTAGCTTATACAATGTGTTGTCTCTGGAGGCCATCGTGCCCGGCATTCATCAACAAACTCAAGTTCCACCGCATTGGAAGGAAACGGGGAGAATAAGCGAAGCGGTGGTTCGCGCTGAGAGTTCTTTAAATCTGGAAGCAGGCGGAACTTCGGAAGTACCTGCTCCATCCCTTGAATCAGAACCCGTGCAGGAGAGCAGTTTTTGGTGGAATGGGTTCAAGCAAATAGGTTTCACCAAAATACTGATGTCGGTTTGGCTTGCGGGCGTGCTGATTCTTGCCGCGAAAACGGTCTACGACCAGCTGCGATTGAAACAAGCCCTGCGCGCGGGCCGAAAAATGGACACGCCTTTTTTATCGGCAGTGTTTCACGAGACGAAACAGCAATTAGGCGTGAAGCGAAACGTGCAGTTTGTCGCCAGCGAGCGAATTCCCGGACCTGCCGTCGTCGGTTATAGTAAGCCGGCGATCGTCATTTCGCCAAGCCTGCTCATCACATTGAAACAGGAGCAGCTGCAGTATATTCTTGCGCATGAGTTCGCGCATATTCAGCGGCGGGATGTGGCAGTGAACTGGTTGATGCATATCATCCTGATCATCCACTGGTTTAATCCGTTATTATGGCTAGCCGTACATAAGGCAAGGCAAGACCAGGAGATGGCTTGCGATGCATGCGTCTTGGATCGGATGAGCCCGCAGCAAAACAATGCATACGGACAAACGATCATCCATGTGTTGGAGCATTTTTCAGGATACCATCGCCAGCCGGGGCTTGCCGGCCTGTCCGCCACGCATAAACAAATGAAAAGGAGACTTAAAATGATTAAGCATTTTAACAAAAAATCCTACCGCCTGTCCATTTTGGGGCTGGGAATGATTCTCGCGCTTGGTAGCGTGACGTTGGTTAATGCAAAGGAAAGCAATGCGGGGAACGTACCGCAAAAAGCTCCAGTGCAATCGGAACAGGATTCAAAAGCTGCCGTGATCTATCCGGAGGGGGATATAGACCGCGAGCTTTACAAGAAAGAACGGGAACAGGCCCGAAAAAAAGCAGAAGCCGCAGCCAAGGCTCTAACTCCACAGGAAAAGAAGTATATCGAGGATGAGACCAATCGAGTGAAGAAACTAAGTAAAGAGACTGGCGATATGTACGTTCTGTATCATAAATATAAGGATCTTAACAGCGGATTCGACCTAAGTTATTGGGGAGGAATAGAAAAATTTTCTGCTTACGAGGACTACCTGAAAAGAGCTTCCACGCTGGAAGGTTCCATCCTGGAGCAGCCTGCCAACCTGCCGGAAGGATTTAAGTTTGCCAAAGCGAGAATTGAAGGTCCAACCGAAGGAAAGTTCGTTGATGAAGTAAGGTCCGAAGGCAAGAAGAGCGGAAAACCCGTCTACGCGAAAAAGATAGACTGGAAAGAGGCGGCAACCATCCGTCTTGAATATACGAACGGGAAAGACACCCTGGCCATTTCTAAATATACGTTGGACTCAGAAGGAAGTAAGAAGAACGGTTTCTTTGAGGATGACTTCCCGGCGCATGTCTATCCAAAATACGTTTTTTGGCATGAAGGCGGCTTTGAATACAGCATTTCAACCACATGGGATATGTCCAAGGAACAGAAGATTGAAATTCTGAAAGCAGCGGTGCAGAAATAACATTTTGAGCAAGCTATTTGGCGCGATAGGCCCATGCAGTCCTGTAAATAGGATTGCATGGGTTCTTTTGTTGATCATGATTTTTGTGGAGTCCGAAAGAAGAGAATCCAAACTGGGAAAGGAATATATAATCAACTTGCTTTTCTGGATTGAAAACGGCAAGTCATATAGCATCACTTCCGATCCGGGACATCCTGTGACGAATGAAAACCTGATCCCATTGGCTTAATTAGCGGTCAAAAATCATGATTCGAATGCCAAAAATGCGATTACATGAAAAGGCCTGGCTTTCATGGCAGCGCTCTAAAGAGAGCTCGTAGGCTCCCAAGTTGTATGTCACACGAGTTACGGCCTGGCCGTATCGGACCTCAGATCCGCTATTTTTGCTTTTTGCTCGCAATTGGGGGATCTATCGGACACACGATCCGTTAAATTGCGTATATCACGTAAAATGAAGGCCAAATTCGGTGAATAACGGATCTCTGGTCCGTTAGTATTAGAGAAACGGTGGTTTTGGTCAAAATAAGGTCCGCTGAGTCCGCTAAAATGGTAAGTAGCTAGTTAGTGCCGTATAAAGTAACGTTCGAACGTAAGCACAACGCTCGAACGTATACTCTCGAACGTATACTCTCGAATGTATACTAAAGTTCGAACGTATGTTAAAGCTCAAACTTATGCTAAGGCTCGAACGTATGCCAAAGCTCCAGCCGTATGCCTAAGCTCGAACGTATGCGAAAGCTCGAACGTATGCGAAAGCTCGAACGTATGCCAAAGCTCCAGCCGTATGCCAAAGCTCAGACGTATGCCAAAGCTGAGACATATGCCAAAGCTCAGACGTATGCCAAAGCATGAGCAGCATGCCAAAACACAAGCAGTATGTCAAATCCCAAACGTATGCGAAAACACGAGGTGATATGCCGTAACTCCAACGTGCCACAACAAAAACAACCCGGCTTGATGGCTCAAGTCGGGTTGTTTAATCAATAGGTTAGTTGTTTAGGTTTCAGTTGCAGTTGCTTACAATGTTATGCGGTTTGTTTTTTGAAAGGTGTGTGGGTGGTGCCGTCGCCTTTCGTTGTTCTGTGCGTCATTTTGTTCCACAGGCCGCGGAGGTAAGGGAGAACCCAATGGTCGAGACCGATTTTACCAGCGTTGGCAGCAGCGACGATGATCAGCACTTCAAGCAGCAGCATTTGGGCGTTGGTGCTCACCGTACCCGAGAAGAGGAACGCGGCGTTCATGACCAGACCCATCAGGGCTGCGAAGGTGGTGAAGGTACCGAGGATCAGTCCGACACCGACGAGGAACTCACCGAGCGGGATGATGAAGTTGAAGAGCTTCACGCCCGGCAGTGCCGCGTGCTCCAGGAACGCTGCCCACCAGCCTTGGACGGCGGGGTGATCGCCGGCAGCTTTGGCAATCGCGCCTTGCAGGAATCCGCCTGCTTCGAAACCACCCGTCAATTTACCCCAACCTGCCGTCATCCATTCATACCCGATGTAGACCCGGATGAAGGTCAGTAACCACATTGCCACTTTGTTTGTTCTCAGCCAGTTGTTAAACATATAAACCACTCCTTATAAGTATGATTTTCTTTTTTTATGAAAGCTTCCTTGCCAATTCTCCGATGTTGAAGTTCTGTGATGTTGTTCTTTAGGAAGATGATCATCTCTTTCATGTCTTTATTATAAGTGAAAAAAATCACAATATATGTGATTTAAATCACATTAGTGATAAAAATCATAAAAAACTTTAAATTTGTGAGTTGGCAGGGGGAAGTGATTGAAAAGGGGCAGGGAGAACGTGGGAAGCAGTACGCAAATGGCAGCCGCAATAGAATAAGCAAAAGAGTTCAAACAGCAAGAAGTATACGCACATCCAATATCAATTAGCAGAGCATAAGTAAGTTTTACGCATAAAGCCAGCATGTAATAAGCAGAGCAGTAAATAGTCGGCGGAAATCCAGCAAGCTATATAAGCAGTAAGCGCAAAGCATCTCCTAGTACCTGGAGCGAGTAGATAATGCGCAACGCATTGGGAGATACCATATCCCTGGACCATGAGGCTCGTCGTGAATGTATTACTAGGCATAACTGCTTATAAAACACGGATGACCGGTACCGATGGCCGCGGTCACCCGATGGCTTATTGATGAAGGCAAGCATTAAGTGGTTGGAGAGAGAGGGATTCAAATGTTTCAATTTGGCGATGAAACGAGTTGAAGGGACTGGTGCAGCCAGTCAGAAATCTCGCATGACAAGAAAACAAGAGGTTTGAGATTACTTTAAATTACTTTTGAACTCTAATTTACTCCCGCATTACTTGTAAATCAGACTGCCTGATTCTGCAGAGGGGAGGAGTCGCTGCTGATTTTCGCTTTGCGCGTGAATTTATTCTGAAGATAAGGCATGAGCCAACGGTCGATGCCGATCTTACCGCTGTTGGCCGCTGAGAGGATGATCAGGAATTCGAGCAGCAGGAGCTGACCGTTGATGCTGATCGAACCGGAGAAGAGGAACGCCGAGTTCATCACCAGCCCCATCAGCGTGGCGAACACGGTGAACGAGCCGAGGATCAGGCCTAGCCCGACAAGGAATTCGCCCAGCGGAATGATGACGTTGAACCATTTGACGCCGGGGAGCGCGGCATGCTTGAGGAATACGGCCCACCAATCTTGAACCGCCGGATTCTCGCCGGTGGATTTGGCGATGGCTCCCTGCATAAATCCGCTCGCATCGAAGCCTCCCGTTAACTTGCCCCAGCCAGCCGACAACCACTTTTACCCGACGTACACCCGAATGACCGTCAGCAGCCACATCGCGATTTTGCTGGATTGCAACCATTGAATAAACATCTACACCACTCCTCCAATGAATAATCATTCTCTTTTTTGTTTTCAGATTTTTGCAAATTTGAAATTCATAAGCGCGACGGAAGCTGAAAAAACAGCAACGATCTATATAATGTCGCATCAGCACAAATTATTCATATTTGCAAAAATCTGTATTTAAATACAGTATTCGCATAGGCTGTGATTTGGCATAGGTTCTTGGCATGGAAAAAAGACGATGGAGAACCGGAGTTCTCCATCGTCTTGCATGGATCGTTACGATGTTAAGCTGTGCGTTTTTTCAGACGAGTTGTCGGCGCTTTAGGCTCATGATCGCGGTGCGTCATTTTGTTCCACAGGCCGCGGAGGTAAGGGAGAACCCAACGGTCGAGACCGATTTTACCGGCGTTGGCAGCAGCAACGATGATCAGCACTTCAAGCAGCAGCATTTGGGCGTTGGTGCTCACAGTGCCCGAGAAGAGGAACGCGGCGTTCATCACAAGTCCCATCAGAGCAGCGAAGGTAGTGAAGGTACCGAGGATCAGGCCGACACCGACGAGGAACTCACCGAGCGGGATGATGAAGTTGAACAGCTTTACGCCCGGCAGTGCCGCGTGCTCCAGGAACGCTGCCCACCAGCCTTGGACGGCGGGGTGATCGCCGGCTGCTTTGGCAATCGCGCCTTGCAGGAAGCCGCCTGCTTCGAAACCGCCCGTCAATTTACCCCAACCTGCCGTCATCCATTCATACCCGATGTAGACCCTAATGAATGTCAGTAACCACATTGCCACTTTGTTTGTTCTCAGCCAGTTGTTAAACATATAAACCACTCCTTAAATGAGTTTTAATTTTTTTGGATTAACATGTTGCTTTGTTTCTGATGTCAATGATGTGTGTTCATGTTGCCTTGGGAAGTGATCACCTTCTCTATGTCTTTATTATAAGTGAAAATATTCACAATAAATGTGATAAATATCACAAAGTTGTGAACATTTCAAAATGAACTCTCGTTTAGGGGATTCTGCACACCGTGGTAAGGCTCTTTGCACGCGCTGATCGTGGTCAGGCAAGGTTCCCAAACGCAAGGCGCATGATTCGGGAAGGGTGCTGCCTGCACGAACGACATGTGGTCCAGCATGAGACACCTGCGGGCGCCACTTAGATCGTGGCAAGGCTCCCCGTACGCAAGGTGCGTGATTCGGCGAAGGCTCTCGGTACGCACAATACGTACTTCTTAATGAGACTCATGCGCGCGGCACATGGATCGTGGACCGAGGTGTGGTTCCAGTACGCAAGTGCATATTCCCTGCCAAAGTTCCCTTATGTAAGGTATGTGGTCCGTGGCGAGGTTCCCAATACGCAAGGCGCGTGATTCGGGAAGGGTGCTGCCTGCACGCATGACATGTGGTCCCGAGCATGTCTGGAGGGCTCTTCGATCGTTAAACAGCCGCCTGCTGCTATATCCATAAAGCGCTGCCAACTCAACGGCGTCAAGGGGAACCATGATCCGAATGCATCTCTTCTTAATACAGACAAAGCACGGATTTTGTGATTAAATGTAAATTAAAGTTGAAACGTCTGTTGGAAATTACGGGTAAACGGTCTGGAAATTTAGGGTAATAAGTAATGGGAGCGTTCATAGGGGGAAACAATATGTTTAGCAAAGGGTCTTTGTCATTCCAAAAAATCGCGTGGAGGACAAGCTTGTTGTCCATGGCGGCAGTATTGCTGCTGTCCGGATGCAGCGGCGGTAAACAGCAGGCGGAGCCAACGCCGGCACCGGTGGTGGAGGCTCCGGTCGAGCAGCCGGTCGAAGTGCCCCAGGAGGAAACCTCTTCTCCATATAAGGCACCTCTGACGGGATTGCCGTTAGAAGCGTCACTGACGCAGCGTCCGCTGGCCGTTATGATCAATAACGCACCGGCTGCTAGGCCGCAGTCGGGTCTCAGTCAAGCCGACATGGTGTATGAAGTGCTGGCGGAAGGAGGAATCACGCGGCTGATCGGCATTTTCCAAAGCCAGAGCGACATTGAGAAGATCGGGCCGATTCGCAGCATTCGACCGTATCTGATCAATCTTGGCGAAAGCTATGGCGGCGTTCTGGTGCATGCGGGAGGAAGCCCGGAAGCCTACAGCATCATTCAAAGGCAAGGCAAGCAGGACATGGATGAGATCGGGAATGCAGGCGCCTACTTCTGGAGGGCCAAGGACCGCAAAGCGCCGCATAATCTGTATTCCAGCGACGAGAAGCTCCGCGAAGGAGCGGCCAAGCTCAATTACGGCAACGACGTGAAGGTGCCAGAGTATTCGTTCTATCCGGAGGCGATCGCTGCAAGCGCCGATGGCGAAGAGGGCACTGAACCGGTTGAGGTTGTTTCCGGGGAGGCTGCAGAGAAGGTAGAAATCAAATTTTTATTGGACAGCTATGTCGTGGATTATCAGTATGACGGTTCCTCCAACACGTACAAACGGTCGATCAACGGATCGCCGCATGTGGATCTCAACGATAACGTTCAGCTGGAGGCCGCGAATGTGATCGTGCTGGGGGCGGACCATAAGGTGCTGGATGACGTGGGCCGGCTTGCCGTGAACGTGGAAGCGGGCGGGGAAGCGATGCTGTTCCAGCGCGGGGAAGTCATCAAGGGACAGTGGGTACGCGCTGCGGGCGATGCGATCCGTTTCGTGAAGGACGGCAAGGAAGTGCCGCTGGTTCCGGGAACGACATATTTCAACATTGTGCCCAACACGCCTTCTTTTGAAAGCCATGTAACGATCTCGAATCCCTAGAATTCGAGGCAGCGAATCAGGCCTGCCGTTTCGGGATAATTTGCACGCATACGGAGATGTTAATAGGCAAGGGAATTGAAGGGATATCCATGCATCTTCTGTTTTGTTAGTTCCTTACATTTTTGAGTGTTACTTTTCTATACACACCCTGCTATGGATGTGATAAGATAGTCAAGGTTGTCTATCTTTTCAGGGCGTTCGCGGCAATTTATCGAAAAAAGGGGTTAAGAGTATGAAAATGAAGAAAAAGGATATATTCTTCCAAACGCTGGAGAATATGGCCGATACGGTGGTACAAGCCGCAGACTATTTTTCGCAGCACGTTTCCAATCTTGAAGATGTGCTTGAATTTGCCAACGAAATGAAGAAATACGAGTCGCAGTGTGATACCTACACGCATACCATCATTACTGAACTCAACAAAACATTTATTACGCCAATCGAGCGCGACGACATCATGGACCTGACAACCAGCATGGACGATGTGATGGACGGATTGGAAGCAACCGCATCCCGTTTCTATATGTATAATCTGGGGAAACCTGACGAGTACATGGTGCAGTTTGCAGAGATTCTGCGTCAATCGGCTTATGAAATTCAGAAAGCCATTCATTTGCTCTCCCAGAAGAAACTTCTGGCGATTCGTGAATACACGATCCGCTTGAACGATCTGGAGAACCAAGGCGACGAGCTGCTGCGGATCTGCATCAAGGATCTGTTTGCCACCGTCTCTGACCCGATTCTGCTGATCAAGAAGAAAGAGATTTACGAACGTCTTGAGACAACCACGGACACCTGCGAAGACGTGGCCAATATGCTGGAATCCATCATTATGCGCAACTCGTAAGGGAGTCCTGAACAATGGATACAACGATGTTAGTATTAGTAATAGTTGTTTTTTTGGCGCTTGCATTTGACTTCATCAACGGGTTCCATGATACGGCGAATGCCATTGCAACGTCGGTATCGACCCGGGCCTTGAAGCCTCGAGTAGCCATATTGCTCGCAGCGAGCATGAACTTCATCGGCGCGATGATGTTCACGGGCGTTGCCAAAACCATCGGCGGCAGCGTCGCGGATCCGACCAAGCTGGATAACGGGATCGAGGTTGTTATTGCAACATTGCTTGCAGCCATCATCTGGAACCTGGTTACCTGGTGGTTCGGATTGCCTTCGTCCTCTTCCCATGCCCTGATCGGGGCATTGGCCGGCGCAGTATTCGTCGGCGCGGGAAGCGACATGCTGAATTACGGCGGATTCAAGGACATCGTGCTGGCGTTGATCCTGTCACCGATTATCGCGTTCGTGATCGGTTATCTGGTCATGCAGCTGCTGAAGCTCATATTCGCCAGACGCAGCCCGCATACGGTAAATAAAGGCTTTCGCACGATGCAAATCTTTACGGCAGCACTCCAATCCTTCACGCACGGTACCAACGATGCACAGAAGGCGATGGGGATTATCACTTTTGCTCTGGTCACTTCCGGTCAATTGACGGAGATGGAAGTTCCGCTCTGGGTTAAAATTTCTGCAGCAACAGCGATGGCGCTCGGTACGTCGGTAGGCGGCTGGAAGATCATCAAGACCATGGGTACGAAAATATTCAAAATCGAGCCGATCAACGGGTTCGCCGCGGATTTCTCGGCCGCTTCCGTTATCTTCTCGGCAACTTTGCTTCACTTGCCGATCAGTACGACGCATGCCATTACGTCGGCAATTCTCGGCGTAGGCTCGGCGAAACGCTTCTCCGCCGTAAAATGGTCCTTGGCAGGACGCATCGTGGTAACCTGGTTTATTACGATTCCGATTACGGCCGTACTGGCAGGAGTCATCTTTAAAATTCTTTTCTAGACATGAATCATTACACATAGAGAAACGGATAGTTGTGGGGCCAATCAGGAATCGATTGGCTTTTTTTGTTTAAAAGAATCGATGGTAGCAGGGGAAGGGGACATCCAATCATGATACGCGTTCTGGCGATTACGCCAAGCTATGAACCGGTGACCGGGCTTACGCTGGAAGAGATCCGGATGGAGGACTATGCCTGGATCTGGGCCGATTTCAGCAATCCCACGCCGGAGGAAGCGCGGAAGCTGGACACTTATTTTCACTTTCATCCGCTGGCGGTGGAGGATTGCCTGCACGTCCTGCAGCGTCCCAAGCTGGATTATTACGAGAAGATGCAGTTCTTTGTCCTGCATGCCCTTCAGCCGGATACGCTGCAGGCGGTCGAGGTGGATGTATTCCTGGCCCCTTCGTTCGTGGTCTCCTTCCACCAGCAGGCACTGCCGGAAATGGACGAGGCTTGGGAACGAGTGCTCGCGGTTGCCGGCAAGGGGCCGCTGGGCCAGGACGGCCCAAGCTTCACGGCGTATACGATTATGGATAAGCTGGTGGACCAGTATTTTCCCAGCCTGTTCGCCATCGAGGACGAGCTGGCCGAGTTGGAAAGCCAAGGGGAGAAGGATTCGGTCGAGGACCTGATGAATCAGGTCTTCGCCCTGCGTTCAAGGCTGCTCCGCCTGCGGCGCACGGTGGTGCCGATGCGGGATCTGCTGTACCGGATCGTGAACTCGCAGCATATGGAGCATCACGCGCACCATGCTTATTTTTCCGACATTTATGACCATCTGCTGAAGCTGGCGGACATGATCGAGGCGGACCGCGAGATGACAGCAGATTTACGGGACAGCTACATATCGGTGAATTCGAACCGGATGAATACAATCATGAAGACGTTAACCGTCATCACGACGATCTTTATGCCGCTCACCCTGATCGCCGGGATTTACGGGATGAATTTCGAGAACATGCCGGAGCTGGGGTGGCATTACGGATACTTCTTCGTGCTCCTTCTCATGTTCGTGCTGGGCGGCGGCATGGTGTTGTGGTTTATGCGCAGAGGCTGGTTTAAATAAGGAGGTTCTAAGGCGGTAAATACTGTTAAGCCAACCGAAGCAGAGATTCCAGTCGGGACCATCTGCGTCGGTCGAAGTTCTGGGTCAGCGGTAACTTTGAAGAGAGATGAGCGGGGAAGGTTGTCCCCTATCAGAGGGTGAATGCTAAATCGCTGTCGTTTCTTGTTCTTCCGTAAGGGGTAAAGGCTTGCTGAGGAGGGACTGCATATGAAACTCGGGCTCAAACGACATCCCAAGAAGCGTTTATCGCGCCAACCTGACGAGCCTAAACGTTCCCGGCTGCTGCGCCGGATGCTTCGCTTAGCTTGGAAACGAAAACGAAAGCTCGCCGTCACGAACCGTTACGAGGCGGGCATGGTCATCAGCGAGATCGCCACGGGCCTGCTGTTCATCGCAGGCAGCATCATGATGTTCTATCCCCAGATGAAACGAATCCCGACGGTGCTGTACCTGCTCGGCAGTATTACGATGCTGCTGCGTTCCGGTTTGCGCGGTTCGTATTGGTTCCGGTTAAAATCGCTGGAAAACGTCGAGAATAAAGAAGCCGGTCCCGAAGGGGACTGGACGCGCTGATGGGATATATAATTTGAAAAAAGATAGGGCTCCAGTCTGGGGGTACAGACTGGAGCCTGCGTGATGTATGAGGGTTCCGTGCATCCGGCCATGGTGGGCCCTAACGTATCTGATGGACCCATCCTGACAGATCTGATCTCATTCGCTGATCAGAACCTGCACTGTTTGATTAGAATTGCACGGCATATAAAGTGTCGTGTGCACCGATTACATAGGTTAACGACGCCGTCTTTTGCCGGAGGACGATTTACGCGAGCCGGAGCGGCGTCTGCTTCCCGAGGACCGCCGTCTTCTCGGTTTGTATTCGTAGCCGTCTTCATTCTGATCCGTATAAGCAGTCGAAGACGATCCGCTGCCCTTCTTCTTAAGTGCGCCTGCCAGCACGGAGAACATAGGCGCAAGCTGCTGGAAGCCCTGCATGACCTTTTGTACCTTGCCGATGTTGTTGACGATGCCGTCGATGCCGCCCATCCGGTCGATGAGACCCTTGATGTCGCTCATATTGTTGACTCCGAGCCCGCCGAGGAGCTTGCCTAATCCACCGCCGCTGCCGCCTCCTCCGCCGAGGAGACCTGCCAGCCCGCCGCCGCCGGAATTCGTGGAGGGAGCGAGAGCCGAAGCCGAAGCCTCCAGATCCGTTACGCCGTCGGTATATGGATATAACGCCGTTTCACCGACTTCCGGATAATCGCCGTATGGCGTGATGCCAGGGTACGGTGTTGGATCCTGCGGCAGTGATTCATATGAATTGAGGGAGCGATGGTTATTCGTGGGTCGGCGATGATAATAGTGAGAATGACGCGTCATGATATCACTTTCCTTTTTGAGTTAAGATACTATACTGTATGATACGGGCGGGCGATGGGTTTAGGCGGATGTCCCGATTTTCGGGATAGGAGCGGAATCGGGCGATGGCCCAGGAAGATTTTAGCGCGCCTCTTTCGGACGTGAATGAGAGCGTTTATGCGGGATGAGTCCCCCTAAGGGATGGTCGTCCTGTAGTGCGTGAAATCGTTAATGCTTGAAAATACTAGTTCCGCTCGGGTACAATGGGAGTGCGAGTGTTATACACACAGTAACAATAGGGGATGATCATCCAGTGCAATTAAAGAAGCTAAATGATAAGAGCATCGATCAATTATTCGAAGCGATATTAACCCTGGACAGCGTGGAGGAATGTTATGTATTCTTCGACGATCTCTGTACCGTGAACGAAATTCAATCCTTGTCGCAGCGGCTGGAAGTGGCGCGCATGCTGGGCAAGGGATGCACATACAACCAGATTGAAGCAGAAACGGGAGCCAGCACCGCCACGATCTCGCGCGTGAAGCGCTGTCTGAACTACGGCAATGACGGTTACAAAATGACGCTGGAGCGTCTGGGACGTTAATTCATGACGAAGCCGGGTGTGCTGGTCATCAGTCATGGCTCACGTGAACGGAAATGGGTGTCGCTTGTGGACGAGGCCGTCCACGAACTGGCATCCCGTATGGATATACCGGTCGTATCTTCGTACCTGGAATTGGTAGAGGGCCGTCTGATTCAGGACGGCATCACGGCCTTGGAAGACCAGGGTGTCACCGACATTGTGGTCATTCCTCTATTTGTCTCGTCCGGCAGCACACATGTCGACGAAATAGCTTATGCTATAGGAGCGAAGGCCGTTCCGGACATGGAGACGGACCTGGCGCCGTTTCGGGTCCGGTCCCGGGTTCATTTCGGTACGCCGATGGACGACGATTCCGAGATTGCGGCCATGGTATGGGATAAGGTGAAAGAGCTGTCCGTGACCCCGGCGAAGGAAGTCATTCTCCTCGTCGGACACGGCAGCCGGCATGATCTGTTTCGCAGCCGTTGGGAAAAGGGTATTAACTCTTTGGCAAAGCGAGTTAGCGAGGTAAGCGGAACCGGCGCGGATTATGCCTTACTCAGTCCCGGCGATGTGCGGGACAAGGTGACAGCATGGATGGAGCGCGGCTGCGATGTGATCGTAGCTCCGCTTTTTTTGAGTGAGGGGTATTTTACGGAGAAGGTAATACCCGATCGGCTCCAGGGGCTGGAATGCCGGTATTCCGGCAGGACCTTGCTTCCGCATTCGCTGCTGCCGCAGTGGATGGAGTCGCAGGCCAAACGTCTTCTTCAATCCTTGAAATCATAAGTAGGTGGCGTATCGTTAATGAGAAATGCAAGGTTAATCTATAACCCAACCTCCGGCCGGGAGGAAATGAAGCGTCGGCTTGCTGATATATTGCACCGTTTGGACAGTGCTGGCATCGAAACCTCCTGTCATGCAACGACCGGAGAGGGGGATGCGACCCGTGAAGCGGCGGATGCCGTCGAGCGCGGGTACGATCTTGTGATCGCGGCCGGCGGAGACGGTACGCTCAATGAGGTCATCAACGGGATGGCCGGCAGGGATAACCTCCCGCCGCTGGGCATTTTCCCGCTGGGGACCACGAACGATTTTGCGCGGGCGCTCGGCATCTCGAAGAATTGGGAGGAGTATTGCGATCTGGTGATTCGGGGCGAGACGCGTCCGATTGACGTGGGCAAAGCGAATGATCGTTACTTCATCAATATCGCGGGCGGCGGTACGCTGACCGAGCTTACGTATGAGGTGCCTAGCAAGCTGAAGACGATGATCGGGCAGCTGGCGTATTATTTGAAGGGGATCGAGAAAATGGTCAGCCTGACGCCGCAGGAGCTCATCATCAATGCCAGCGGTCATCCGGCGATCCATGACGAATTCATGGTGTTCCTCATTGCGAACAGCAACTCGGTCGGCGGCTTCGACAAAATCGCGCCGGGCGCGAGCATCGACGACGGCTTGTTCGACGTCATTGCCCTGCGCAAGTGCAATCTGGCGGAGTTCGTGCGTGTGGCTACGCTAGCTCTTCGCGGCGAGCATATCAACGACAAGCGAGTCGTTCATTTCCGCACCGACTATATGGAGGTTGTCTCTCCGGGACCGGTTCAGCTGAACCTGGACGGCGAGTTCGGCGGCGTCCTGCCGGGCACGTTCCGCGTGCTGCCGCAGCATTTGCGGATTTTTGGCTGAGATGTTTGGCTGGTAGAGAGGCGGTAGGCATGGGAAAAGCGCGTAAGGCGTGATGGTTGCTGCCGATGGCTCAGCGGGGACGGATCGCATTAGCGATGGATAGGCGATTATGGCGATGGGCCATGGAACGAGATGGAACAGGCCGAGGATCGCCGCTTAGGCTCCAGGCTCTTGTAAGTAAATGATTGGATTTGCAGGCGGAATGGATTGAATAACATACGAGGCTCCCGTATAATGATGGACGTGAGCTTGTGCGCTAAGCTCCCTTGGGGGAGCTTTTTGTTGTTTAAGCGAATGAAGGTTAACGGAAGATCATCCGCTTTTATTAAGTACGTGTTCAAAAAGAGTCGGTTTTCAGCACCGAGAAGGTTGAATGAAGCTAGGGACTGAGGAGTGGAGCGTACGCTTGGGTACGTGAGCACCGGAAGGCCCGGCTGAATTCAAGATTCGATGCCGAGTGGCTTCCTGATTCACTTCGTGATAGATATAGAATTTATGAGTTATCAGTGGAACTGATGAAATTCTATATCGCAAGAAAACCTACCTATGCATCGCGGTCGCTCATCCTTGAAGTGGCCTCGATATAGGTTTTCTTATCAAAAGCGAGCTTTTTGAACAACTTCTATTATGGATGGTGTTCCGATTGGGAATATAGAGTGGTAAGGGACAAGTTGAACGGAAAGAAGTGAACAGCACATCATGAAGAAGAATCGCAAGGGAAGCGACACGCGCCGCAGCGGCAAGCCGGCGGCTTCGGCGGCCCTCCTGGACCTGCCAGTGGCGAAGAACGACGAGGTCGTGATCGATATTATAGGAATGAACCATGACGGGGAAGGGGTTGGCCGTGCCGACGGCTACACCTTGTTCGTTCAGGGCGCCCTGCCGGGTGAGAAGGCACGGGTGAAGGTGCTCAAGACCAAGAAGCAGTATGGCTATGCCAAGCTGCTGGAGCTGGTTGAGCAGAGCCCGAACCGCATTGCAGCCCCATGCCCGATCTACGACCAATGCGGCGGCTGCCAGCTGCAGCATATGAGTTATGCCGGTCAGCTGGAGTGGAAGCGCCAGCTGGTGGTGGACAACCTGGAGCGGATCGGGAAGCTGCGGGTGGTGAGAGAGGCGGCAGGTGCTGGAGAGACGCGTGTGGGCAACGAGCGGAGTGGCACAGATGGTGGAGTGGACAATGAGATTTCTGAAACCAACGGGGCGAATCCTGCCGTGTCCGGCGTTGATTCAGATCAAGAAGGGATCCTCGTACGTCCGACACTGGGCATGAGCGAGCCTTGGCGCTACCGCAACAAGTCCCAGGTGCCTATCGGCGTAACGGAAGGCGGCCTGGTCGGCGGCTTCTACGCCCGGGGCAGCCACCGGATCGTGGACATGGAGACGTGCCTCATTCAGCATGAGCAGAACGACGAGGTCGTCAGCCGAGTCAAAGCCATCGGGCGAAAGCTAGGCATCACCGCCTACAATGAAGAGACAGGACAGGGCCTGCTTCGCCATGTCGTGGTGAAGATCGGTTTTGCTACACGAGAGATGATGATTGTACTCGTCACGAATGGTGAACGCATTCCACGCGTGAACGAGTGGATCTCGGCGATCCGTGAGGAGCTCCCGGCTGTTGTGAGCGTCTGTCAGAATGTGAATACACGTAAAACGAACGTGATTTTCGGGGATGTGACCCGTGTCCTGTGGGGGCGTGAGGTCATCCATGACTATATAGGCGATGTGAAGTTCGCTATCTCTGCGCGATCCTTCTACCAGGTAAACCCGGCTCAGACGGAAGTGCTGTATGGCAAGACAGTGGAGTATGCGGGACTAACCGGAGAAGAGACTGTAATCGATGCCTATTGCGGCATCGGAACGATATCTCTATTCTTGGCACAGCATGCCAAGAAGGTGTATGGAGTCGAAATCGTGAAGGAAGCGATCGAGGATGCGCGTGCCAATGCGGAGCTCAATGGTATGAAACATGTGGAGTTTGAAGTCGGCGCTTCTGAGGATGTGATTCCGCGCTGGAAAGAACAGGGCATCGAGGCGGATGTCATCGTGGTCGATCCACCGCGTAAAGGTTGTGACCCTCGTTTGCTGGAGACGATTCTTGAGATGAAGCCGGAGCGGGTCGTGTATGTGAGTTGTAATCCGTCCACGCTGGCAAGAGATTTGCGAGTGTTGGAGGATGGCGGGTATCGGACGGTGGAGGTTACGCCGGTGGATATGTTTCCGCATACGGTGCATGTGGAGTGCGTGGTGGGGATATGTCGCGTCGATACCTAGAAGTCTATAGTTTTCAGCATTCGGCGAAGTATTTCTCCTTTGCGAAGGATGAGAGCGATTATAAGAACAAGGAATTGCGAGACACAATTAAAGTTTCGGTTGTTTTGGACTTGAAGTGGGTAGATATGACGAGCAACTTTTAAGTGTACGTAGAATAGCTCCCACCTATAGCGGCGGGAGCTATTCTACGTACACTTTTTTGCTATTAGTATGGTCCTAAAAAGCGTACTCCATTAAAATGAATAAGGTGAGAAGGAGCATCTGCAACCCAAACTTCTGTTTCCCAAGCAATAACACTCAGATATCGAGCCATTACTGAACGATTCGGGAATGCAGTTACATATACGATGCCCGCAGTCGAGCCATTGAATAACCGCGCTAACTCATCATGCCGTTTTCCATCAACAGGGCCGTGGCTTGTTACTGATTCGATCAGTAATAACCAGTCCTTTTCAGGATAATAAATAACGACATCCGGCATCTTTCCATGGGAGTCAACCGCAACTCCGAGGTTACTTAACAAATCCTCATCGAAATATTTACCGCCTGTATCACCAGCAAATATCAGAATACCCCCTGGTACATACCGCGCGGCAAAATCCTCGATAATAGCTTTTATTAACTCACTATGCTCACCTTGACTCAGCATAATTTGCTTTCCGGGGGCAATTTGTACAGGGAGTCTGTTTTGTTCCCGTTCTTTGGCATACCGTTCCACAAGCGTTTGTCTTGTCGCTAGATATGCCTTTAGAGCAGGCTCCCATCGAGAGGTGCCATATAACTTTATGAGCATCAAGGCCTCGGGTTCAATCTGGTAAACGGCTTTAGGACTGTTAACAGGTCGGGTTGGCTTGTCAGGGTTGTATAGTGAAATCCCAGCATCAATGAACTGATGCATGGTCTGCCGTCTAAATGTTTCCCGTGTATTAGGGGCATACTCTTTCCCGTAATGTTCCCGACTAAAATCCATCATCGGGGTAATACCGATTAAGGGGTTCTCTGCTTCCGACCAAGTTTTTTCAGCAGTCAGATTTAATATTGCCAGTAGGCAAAGTGCTGAGCGTTCATTTAATTGGGCTCTTGGCAAGCCAAGCGCTCTGAGTATTTCCAAGGCTCCTTCAATATTAGGATGGGTGTCCTCAGTCACAGTATCTCCTCCAACTTTTGGTCTATTTCCTCTTGACCTATTGTATCAGAGTTTGACATCACCCATCTACCAAACTTTTCAAGTTTTTCTCTGCTTGGGAACTTCATCGTACGAAGATCGGTTGCGTTAACTTGTGTATGTCCGTTAAATACTCGGAAATATTTGTCGACTTCTGTTGAGTTTAAATAAGCGTATAAACCAAAAGCTAACTCAGCGGGTATGCCTTGCTTTTGATAATGGAGAACATTAAGTCCATTTTCAAATCCAACTTCAGCATAGTTGACGCTACTTGGAGTTAATACCCCCGCTACGATACGACGTTTTTCTTCTTTAGAGGAGAACCGTTTTACTACTGTATAATATCCGTTCGGATACAGCCATTTTTTCATCTCGTCATCAACAAAAACTGCGTTGGGCTTCTTCATGACTTTTGGCCATTCTGTTAATGTTCCCACGAAATGATTAGGGTAGAAGAGAGGAACAGTACCATCTTCCGGCATATCTCTTAAATGCCCCTTAACTCGAAAATCAACTACTGGTCCTGTAGAAACCTCAACACCTATTTCCTTAAGTGAGAAACAAACTGATGGGTATCTCTCAATGAAACTCTCTTCGTTAGAAGTAGGTATATGAATGAAGAATTCAGAGTCCTTTGGCTGGACAATCTTTTCGAACGGGTAACAATTAACTTCATAATCACTAAAGCTGTCGTCCCTAGAAGTAGATACTTGAACCTCGCCTTGTATCTCGCCGCGCTCTAACAACATGATCACATTTTCTTGCAAAACTTCATCGTCCTTAAAAGCCTTGTCTCTGGAATCGAATAAGTGCATGTGTTTTATTGCAGTTTTCTCAAGCAGAAGTTGGCGAAAAGGACGGAAGTAGGGTCCGTTACAGAAACTTCTCGGGATAATCGCTACGATTTGGCCATGGTCTTCCATCAATTCAATTGTCAGTGCTACGAAGGCTGAGTATAAATTAACGGTTTCAATACCGACGCCTCGAAGAAGTTTGCGGTGTCTCGAATTACTCATAATTTTCTTGTAAGGTGGATTTAATATGGCATGAGAAAAGCGTATTTTATTGTTCGAGCTTGAAAGTAAGCTCTCTTCATCAAGCAAAACATTTGTTGCCCATTCGATATAGTCCGCAGCTATGACTTGACTGTTGAGGTTCAGGGTGTCCTCGAATAACGAAAGCGTATTGAAAAGTTTTTCTCTAAGAATCTCATCAATTTCGACGGCTGTGATTGCAGCTTGATTACTTAAGCCTTCGGAAACAAGGCGACTCAAAAAAGCACAAGTCAAAGATCCGATTCCAGCTCCGGCATCAAGAATGTTGGGATGGGACATCGTATCTTTGTCGAATAGTGAAGCCATGAAGCTGGCAATACTTGATGGGGTCAAAAACTGACCTAACTCAGATTTACGCTTTAGAGAAGGATTTATCGCTAGCCGTTCCTGATCAACGGCATCTAATAGTTGAGCCATGTTTGCACCTCTTGCTTGCGAATTGTATCTAATTATTTTAGTATAATAGCTTAGGTCTTATCAAACCCAATATGTAGTCATAAATAAAAAGTCCTCGTGGGTGCTTCCCACAGAGGACTCTGCCGATGCTTTCGGACAAGTTTACCTTACCAGTAAATGAGAAAAAATTCAAGTGTGATTAACTTACAATTCGACAAAACCCCCATGACTAGAAAATGGGGCAATAAGAATCGACCAAGAAGAGAAACGGAACGGCTGAACCAAACTAAATAGCATCTTTTTTAGTTACTTCATCAGTAAGAAGAGTCATATCCATTACATCGACTTCTCGATACTGCTTAGTTAGCAGCTTTTTGAAGATTGTATCCACGTGGTCACGGGTCACGTAGTTGGACTTGTTAACGAGTGCTTCGAAAAGCCAGTGCATATAGTAATTTTTAGCCAGTTCGACTTCTTCGAAGTTTTCTCTATATTTTAAGTGGAGATGTGTGAGAGCATCTGTTGTGATAAAGATGGGCTTAGTAATAACTGAACTAGGTAGCTGATCTTCAAAATACTTGACAGTCGTATCAACTTGGGCTGCATTAAAACAATTTGAGATGAATATGTGTCCGCTCAGTTTTCTTTGTTTAGCGTAACTGGAAATTAAATCAGAGTCGTTAAGATCTTTAACATATTGTACAGCCTTTCTTTGCTCCGCTATTTCTAAAGGATAACCCTCATTTTTATATGCAAGTTTGAAATCAAATGAAAATGCGTATCTTTCTTTATCATTCCTGACATAAGATAACGAAAAGACGCCTTCCGGAAGTTGTTTACCACTCTGCTGTTTCCCCCACTTAACTGAGTTGGGGAACATGTCCTTCAATAGTGCATACCCATCATCCTCAAGATCGCCGGGGGTATACAGTGTTTTGTCAAGACTATCTGGTGGACAGTGGATACCACATAATGAGTGGTAGGACTTGTTCGCAGCAGAAGCCAAATAATTTTTTGCTCTTAACTCTAGGTTAGAATAGATGCTGTCGAAAAATAGTTTAAGATCATCATCTTTTTGAACATAAAGTTTTCCAAAACTAATAGCTTGAATGCACTCACTTGTATACTTCCCTATAAATTTTTCTTGTTGCCCTACGAAAACTGCTATTAGCGGGTTCATCATTTTATGCAGCTTGGACAAGAGTCTTCCATCAAGAGTGTGCTCAGTAATAAGGATTTGAAGTGGTCGTTGATCACCAGATCGCTCCAGCTTAATTAACTTTAACGTGTTATTACCGAATGTTAAATTGGAGTCTCCAAGCATAATCCAACTCTCATCGTCACACCAAATTCTTAATTTTCTTTTAACCTCAGCCCTAACCTCGCTAATTCCAATTTGAGTCGAAATGTTTTCTCTAACCCTGAGAGGACTATCACAGATGGGACATTCGCCAAGTATCACGGTTGAATCATCAATCCTTGTCTCGTGAGGACAGTCACTGTTTGTACACTCTGCATAAGCTTCTGTAATATTTTTGAGGAGTTTTTTCTTCATAAGTGCCTCGTAAAGTCCCTTCGCATCTCCTTGGCTGTGTTTTCTATAATCACGTTGACCCATAACGTAGTCAATTAAGTCCGCTTGTCCATCAGCAAACTTGTTGTTTGCAATCTCCTGAAACATTGGAACTCCGAATTTTTCAAAAAACTTCGTTTTAATTGACTCCAGTGTATCTTTCTCAATTAAGCTATCGTCCATAGTGAAAACAACATGCCCATCATCTTTCACAATTGAGCGAATTGTCCGTCCCACCCCTGACGATTTGAATGATATTGATGCTAAATCTTTTATACTTTCAATATTTACACAGCCCTTATCGCTAGCATCGATAACAGATGGCCACACATCCATATTTTTGGACTGGATAGTGATCTCAGGTGAGTTTTTTATCGGACTAGAGCGAAACACTACCTTCTCGACAAGGAAATCATTAACTGGTTTACCACTTGCAGTTTTTCCGTTCAAGATTGACTCAATAAATATTGTCTTGTTGAATTCCCCCTCTGTCAGAATAGTTGTCGTACCCCTCAAATGAATGTACAGTGAGAGGACAGAGAAGTCGAGGTGGAGGACAAATGAACCAAGTTAGCAAGGAATTGAAGGAAAGCATCTTGCAACGCATGATGCCGCTCAACAATGAACCTGTAAGCCAGATTGCCCGAGAAAGTGGAATATCCGAAACGACGCTGTACAAGTGGAAGCATGCCGCTAAAGCGAGCGGGATGGTCATGCCGACTGGCGCGCAAGTCTCTGAGCGTTGGAGCACACGAGATAAATTCGCCATCGTCGTGGAGACTGCGGCATTGAGTGAGATTGAATTGTCGGAATACTGTCGGGCAAAAGGGTTGTACGTTGAGCAAGTGAATGCTTGGCGTGACGCCTGCATGCAAGCAAATGGAGGGATCGCCGAGCAATCGAGCAAGCTACAAAAAGAGCTTCGCTCGAAAGAACAGGAAGTAAAGGAACTGAGCCGAGAGCTGCAACGAAAGGAAGCGGCGTTAGCGGAAACGGCGGCGTTACTGGTACTGCGAAAAAAGGCCCAAGCGATCTGGGGGGACCCCGGGGAAGACTAATCAGTGCCCCAGATCGTGAGTTAGCTCTATCACTGATCCAAGAAGCGGTGGAAGCTGGAGCAAGAGAAAGGCTAGCTTGTATCGAACTCGGACTGACCCAGCGAACCATACAACGTTGGCGCCAAAGCGGTTCACGTGAAGACGGACGACCGCATGCAAAGCGCCCTGCACCTGCTCATAAGCTAAGCGAGGAAGAAGAACGGCAAATCCTGAACACCATTCATCAGCCGGCGTTCAAGAGCTTGCCGCCGAGTCAAATCGTTCCTTCCCTCGCCGATCAAGGCACCTATATCGCATCCGAATCAAGCTTTTATCGCGTGATGCGTAAGCACCAACAACAGCAGCACCGCGGACGGAGCAAGCAGCGAAGCATGAAACCGCCAACGAGCCATTCTGCAACGGGGGTTAACCAAGTCTGGATGTGGGACATTACCTGGCTGCCAGGACCCGTCAAAGGCCTCTTCTTTTATCTCTATTTGGTGTTGGATTTGTATAGTCGAAAGATCGTGGGATGGGAGATCTGGGAAGAAGAGTCGGCTGAACATGCCAGTCAATTGATTCGCAAAACGGTGATCCGGGAACAATGCGTCATTCGCCAACATCCGCTTGTGCTGCACTCCGATAACGGTAGCCCGATGAAGGGAGCAACGTTATTGGAAACGCTGTACAGCCTAGGGATAACGCCGTCGAGAAGCAGGCCGCGAGTTAGTAATGACAACCCGTATGCCGAGTCTGTTTTTCGTACGTGCAAATACCGTCCAGCGTATCCCGCACAAGGCTTTAAGGACTGTACAGAGGGGCGTGAATGGGTGCTGCGTTTTGTCCATTGGTACAACCATGAGCACCATCATAGTGGGCTTAACTTTCTGACGCCTAGCCAGAGACATCAAGGCCTGGCTGAACAGATTTTCGAGAAGCGAAGGAGCGTTTATGAAACGGCAAAAGCTTCTCATCCAAAACGTTGGTCAGGTGCTACGCGCGACTGGAGTCTGGCAGAAGAAGTGTGGCTGAATCCAGACAATGTGACGTCTATTCAAACTGAGCAAAAGTGAAATCTTAACGTTGCTATTTTCGAGCTAAGCGACAACTATCTTGACAAATACCGAATTCGTGAAACACCTCAGTCTTATAAGCAGACAGCACACCGTCAAAAGTTTCTTCGATATATTTTTTGATAGCTACACTTTCGAATTGAACTTTGGTCTTTATTTCAACGGTACCACTTTCGGAGTTCAACTCAAACATAAGTGTATTAACTTCCTGATGCCGAATCCCTTGGTTATAGTCAGGTATGGAGGTATCATTAACTTGCTTGTAAATTAAACAAATAAAGCGGTTTTCTCTTACGATTGAGTATGAAAATATGCGATACTCATTAGTTTCTTTTGAGCCTTTATAGAGCAAATTGCGAAGCTTATCTTCAAAGCCTTTTTCTGATAGAACTTGTTTGGCTTTGCCCGGAGCAATGTTTTTATCTAATGCAAATAAATCACCTGTTCCACGGACAGTCCATAAATGATAAGTCAGCAAAGAAAATAACAATGCTGGAGATTGTCCAAACAGATGATGAAGTTGTGCCAAAGGAGTTTTATGTTTTAACTCGTCAGAGTTATTTTCATAAAAAATAGGAATACTACGCTTCTTACGGTTTTGGAAGTCGCGCAGTAGAAGGGCAAGCAACACCCTTCCCTCAGAGATAAGGGACAAGTCATTTTTACATTGCTCTTTATTTGCTGAGTCTGTTAATACTACTTCAGTTACATCGGCTAGGTCCTTAAGTTCTTCCAAAGACATTGCATCTAAAAAAGCCTCAAAGCGTCTTAATTGCTGATTTGCGCTCAATTCGTTTATAGCATCGAAACTCACTTCCAGATCTCTCCAGTAAAACTCAGTGACGCTACCGTGCTCCCTGTATCTTCCGTTAGCTGACATTCCTACACCTCAATCCTATTCTATTTATGGTATATACTTCTATAGACAATTGGAAAAGTCCTTTAATTCGACAACGTTCGTATTATAGTGCAATCTATTATTCTTCTTGTGGATAAAGATATGCTTGCCTTCCTCAAACTTGGCAAATCCGATAGAATTTCTTCCCACCTAACTATACGTTTATGACACTCATAGTCTTCTGCTCATCCAGTGGCATTAGGAATGGGCTATTAACCATGTTTCAGAAATCCCCCCTACATTTCCGTTATTCAAGTCCATGATTTTCTATTTATTTCTACCTCCTGCAACCCCAATAAGTAGATGAGAATCTTTATTTGATTAATCCCCTATTTTTTTTCGCATTGCTACCCGATTTTGCCCCAAAAATGAAACGGCTTGTAGAGGGAGCGTTGTCCCTCCGCTCTGTTCCTTGAAAACCACATATAAGTTTGTCCGGTACATTCCCCATGCAGCCTCAGAGGAAAGCCAGTATGCAAGCGCGCCATGACCATGTTGTTTCTGTTCGTCTATTCAAGACGCAGAATAATATGAGAGCGATTCCGTGAAGCATAGCGAAATGGTGGTCCCATTTTCGGCGATGACCTGCATGGCGGGATTATGATACTTCCGTCCAGCCACAGCTCATCGCAATGGGGGCGGCCTGCAGCGATCCTGGAGGAGGTGTAATATTGCACCTATGAGGACAGTCAGCCGCTGTCCGCCGGATAAATTTTTCTATACTTAAATCCGAATCGGCTACTCCGCGATTGGAGATCATGGAACAGCCTTCAATCAAACTGGAGTTGAACAATCGTTTCTTACAAGCAAGAAACCTCTCATATATTGAATGTTTTGCCGTAAAATCATCGTTCAAGCTTGTCCATAAACTTAATGATTCTGTCAGGCAACCATGTAAAAAACGCTAAGGTCGAATATCCAAGAGGACATGCTTACCAGGTGTTCTCTTTTTATATAGATACTCGTGAAAAGCCGTTGCTCAATTTGCTCAGAGCAATCGGCTTTTTCCATTTGAAAGGAGCTTTGAACACATGGCCAAGGTGATCGCCCTTGCTAATCAGAAAGGCGGCGTAGGCAAAACGACAACTGCGGTCAACCTGGGTATCGGATTGGTGGCGGAAGGGAAGCGGGTGCTGCTGCTCGATGCCGACGCGCAAGGCAATCTGACGGATTCGCTCGGGTTTCAGGAGCCGGATAATCTTCCGGTATCGCTGGCGACGATGCTGCAAAAGTGTATGGCGGAAGAAAGCTATGATCCGCAAGAAGGCATTTTGCAGCATCACGAAGGGATTGACCTGATGCCGGGAAATATCGAGTTGTCGGCCGTTGAGGTGGCACTCGTCAACACGATGAGCCGCGAAACCATCCTGCGCACGTATATCGACTCGGTAACTGATCACTACGATTATATCCTGATCGACTGCATGCCCAGCATGGGCATGATGACGATCAACGCATTGGCAGCGGCAGATAGCGTCATTATTCCCGTTCAGGCCCACTATTTGCCCGCAAAAGGCATGACGCAGCTTCTGCACACGGTTGCCCGCGTTCGCCGTCAGATCAACAAAAAGCTGGTGGTGGATGGAGTTTTGCTCACGATGGTGGACAACCGCACCAATTTTGCAAAAGATATTTCGTTCGTCCTGCGCCGCGACTACGGGGACAAGCTGCGGGTATTTCAAACGGAAATCCCCCTTTCCATTCGCGCGGCGGAAACGAGCGCTCGCGGCAAGAGCATTTATGCGCATGACCCGAACGGGCAAGTCGCCAAGGCTTATGTGGCGTTAACGAGGGAGGTGCAGGATATTGACGGCGAAAGAAGACCGGCGCGCCAGCATAAAGCTGACCACAGTCGATGATTTGTTTACGACGGAAGAAGATCGAAAGGGCCAGCAGAAGGAACAGATCAAGGATATTCCGCTGTCGGATATTAGCGATTTTCTCGATCATCCCTTTAAGGTAAAGGCGGACGATGCGATGCTGGAAATGGCGGAAAGTGTGAAGCAATACGGGGTGCTGGTGCCCGTTCTGGTACGGCCCAAAACGGACGGCGGCTTTGAAATGGTTGCCGGGCATCGTCGGAAAAAGGCGAGCGAGTTGGCGGGGATAGAGTCGATCCCCTGCATTGTACGCGAACTGGACGACGATCAGGCGACCATTATTATGGTGGACAGTAATTTGCAACGGGAGCATGTGTCCCCTAGTGAAAAGGCGTTTGCATATAGGATGAAGCTTAATGCAATGAAACGCCAAGCAGGCAGACCGAGCAAAGAAAATGCTGCCCAAGTTGGGCAGGATATAAATGGAAAATATTCCGTCGAGATTTTGGCGGAACAAGTAGGCGAAAGCCGTAATCAAATTAAACGCTTCATTAGATTGACGGAACTGATTCCCCCTATTCTCGAAATGGTAGACGACAAGCAAATCGCATTTAGCCCGGCCGTTGAAATCTCTTACTTGGCCGAGAAAGAACAGCAAGCCCTGCTCGAAACGATACAGGCCGAGGATTGTACGCCTTCGTTGGCGCAGGCGCAACGCATGAAGAAGCTGAGCCAGGACGGAAAGCTGAACGGCGATGTTATCCTCGGTATTATGACAGAGGAAAAGCCGAACCAGAAGGAGAAGCTGACGATTCCCAAGGATAGACTTAGCCGGTTTTTTCCCCAGGATTATAGCGCACTGCAAATGGAAGAGGTCATTATGCAACTGGTGGAAACCTGGTATCGCCGGAAACAGCGGGAACGGGATCACGAGCGTTGATACAGCCCTTTGTCTTTCGGACAGAGGGATTTTTTATGCCCATTTTTGCTGAAAGGAGCGTTCCAGATGGACTTTACTGTAGGAAAACGGAGGCAATATGAGCGGCTGATGAAGGAAAAGCCCGGCTTTACGAATAGTGAGCCGTCCGAAGAGGAAGAACGGTCGCCACGTAAGCAGGCACAGAGCATGGATTCGGTGCCCAAGAAGCCTGAACGCAAACGAAGTCGGGGGGACTGACGATGGAGCAGGAGAAACGAATGGCCGGCGACTACGAGGTTTATCAGGCGCTGCCCGTTGGCCGGGTCGAGGTCATTTTGGGCATCGACGCGACAAATCCCGAGAAGCCCTATTTGGTCTGCTACTGTGACCAGAACAATTTGTTTGGCATCGACCAGTATTATGGCGCAGAGAGATATGGGGACTATCTGCAAGCGATGCAGGACTTTACCAAGCTGATGCAATGGGAGATCGAAAAGCTTCAGACCGAACGTTCGGCCCTTCCAGAACCGATGGGTCCGGTTCCATCCGCCCATTGCCTGCCCATCAAGGGCGAGGATGAACTGAACGGCAAGCTTGTCGTGATTCGCCCGGAAAGGCTGCGACCGGAGTTTCGCACGGCGGATCATCAAGTGGTCCGGGTGACGGGCGGCTTCGGCGCATCGGGACATTCGCGCGGACGTGCCGTTTTCGCGATGAGGCTCTATTCCGGCGACGAGTGCCGCTATAATCGCGAAGACCTGTTGGGCTTCCTGAAGCAGGAGCATACACCGGCATGGGCAGCCGAGAAGCTGGCGCTTCTTCAAGCGGAGAAGCAGCAGAAGCCGCGGACGCGAGACGAAGCTCGCTAAGTTAGACCAATCCCTTCCAAGTGAAGAAAGGAGTCGTTGTCGATGTCATGGACCTCTCGCAACCGCAAGGCGTTCGTCATTGGAGCCATTGCGGTTAGTATGGCGCTGCTGGTAGCGGCGGCGGTTTACATGTTGATGCAGCATGACGAACAGAAGCAACAGCAGCAAGAGTTGCAAAACTACTATGAACAGCAGCTTGAAGCATTGAAGCAGGAACAGGAAAGGAGCAGTCGCGAGGCGTGGGTGGCAAGCCGGGCTGTCGCGGCCGGAGCTGTGCTGACAGCGGATGACCTCAAGGCGGTTTCGATGCCCGCCGATCTTCTTCCATCCGGCATGTTGACCAACCAGGAAGCGATTATCGGCAAGCATGCCAAGGTGGCGCTGGAGCTGGGAACGCCGCTGCTCGCTTCCTTGCTGTATGAAGGACAGCCGGTTCCAAAGGATGTGCGGCTCAAGGAATTTCAGGTGATCCAGCTTCCCTCCAATCTCCAGGCCGAACAGTTCATTGATGTCCGAATCAGTTTTCCGACCGGCGAAGACTTTGTGCTGCTGTCCAAAAAGAAGGTGCAGCAGTTGGCGGGCAATGTGGTCTGGCTGGAAATGAACGAAAAGGACATCCTGCAAGCCTCCAGCGCCATTATTGATGCGTATTTGCAAGGCGCGCGCCTTTACGCACTGCCCTACATCGAGCCGGGCTTGCAGGAGGCGGCTGTCGTCAACTACCCGGCCAATCCGAAGGTGCTGGATTTGATGAAGATCGACCCCAATCTGCTCGAAACGGCCGAAACGGAATTGGCTCGCAATCTGCGCCAAACCCTGGATGCAAGTTTGAAGGCGGTCAGCGAATCGGACAAGCTGCGGGTGTCCAGCGGCAATGTCACGGTCCAGCAGCAATTGCAAAACGAGCGGGCGACCACCCGGCAAGGCAATGCAATGTTTGAGGCGCAGGCGCCATCAGGAGCCGAGAACTCGGAGACGACGTCACCCGACGCCACCGCATCGAGGACGGAACAGCCACCGACATCCGAGGAGGTATCGCAGCTACCGTCAGTCCCTTCGGTTCCCTCAGCTTCCGTCACACCTCCTCCGGCTGCAACGGGAACGGAATCGCCCCCGGAAACGAATGCCCCATCGGGAGAAGACCGGTGGGCGGATATTCTAAATCAGTAAGGGAGACGGCTATGAAAAAAATCGTATTTCTTGGCTCGGCGGACAAAAGCCATGTGCTGCTGGCGCTCGGCCGACTATGGACCGGCTTGGGACAGAAGGTGTTGCTGGTGGATTCTACGATGGGACAAGCTGTGCAAGGCTACTTGCCGCCTGCGTTCACCGGCAGCGCCGTGCAGGAGTTTGAGGGCATGGATGTGGCCTACGGCTATGTGACCGCCGCACAACTGGATCGCGCGCTGGAACAAGCGGGAACCGCAGGCGCATATGATGTGCTGCTGCTCGACACCGACCATACGCAAATGGTAACGGGCCGCGATTTGCCCGGCTATGACAAGCGGGTATGGTGCTGGGACGGCAAGCGGCTGTCGCTGCAAAAAAATGAAGAGCTGCTACTGCGCTTGTGCTTGCACGAAGCGGAAGCGCTGCTCTCTTTTTATGAATGGCTGTCTCCGGCGTTGCCGGGCAGACTGCCCGCGTGGCAGGCGGAAACGCGAATGCGCCATGTGAAGTGGCTGGAGCCTTCCTTTCATTTTCCGCTGGATGAACGCGATGCCACGGTTGATGTGCATAACCAGCATCAGCATCGCCTTGACCTTCGCGGCGTGAGCGGAGCGTTTCGGCAGGGGCTGCTCACGATGCTGCAACAGCTTGCCGAATGCGACGCCAAGGCCGCGCGGCGCGCTTGGGCGACGGCTCAAAAACGATGGCGAGCCTGGTAGAAAGGAGAACGCACATGGGAATGATCGTCGTGTTTTGGAGTCCGTTCCCCGGTCAGGCCGGAACGACAACCAGTCTGTTGGCGACAGCAACGTGTTTGGGGCTGGAATATTCGGCAAGGCTGCTACTGCTCGGCCTTCTTAGCGAGGAGGATGAGGCGGTGCAGCGCGCCTTTTACCGGCCGGAAAAAAATCCGACCCGATTGCCGGATAGCGGCATTGACGCGCTGCTGCGGTTGCTGCAAAACCGGAAGCTGGAGGCGAGGATGCTGCGGGATTACGCGCAGCCGCTGCTGCGGGAACGGCTGGACGTGCTGCCCGGCTCGGCGAAGCCGAACGAAGGCTTTGCCGCGCTGGCGGAGCGCTGGCTGGAGCCGCTTTTGGATACGGCCAAGCGTGCCTACGATCTGGTACTGCTGGACGGCGGCAGCGGGCAGGCTTCGGGCTGGCGGAAGACGCTGCGAAATCGGGCGGATCTCGTCGTCGTATGCCTGCCGCAAAATTGCTTGCTGCTGGAGCGCTTTTTTCAATTGCCGGAAAGCGAGCGGCTAAACGGACGGAACGCGCTGCTGGCGTTTGGACAGTTCGATCCGGCGTCAGCCCTGACAGTAAACAACCTCCAGCGCCGTTTCCGCTGGCAGCAGCCGGCCTTTCCGGTCGCGCATAATACCGGCTGGCTGGATGCGGTGCAGCAAGGGGAGGCGATCCCGTATTGGTTCCGTAATCGCAAGCTACCGCGCCAGCTTGAGAACCATCGCTTTGTCCGGCAGGTGCGCGCGCTGGCGCAGGGGCTGATGGAAGGCGCGGGCGCTAATCGGCCCCTGTTTGGCGGCAAGGAGGACACGCCATGATGACGCTGCTGAATACCTTGCTTGTGCTTGCGCTTCTGCTGCTGGCGGCCTTTTTCTTGTATCTGCGCATGAGCAGCCGCCTGCCGGAGCGAACGGGTGGCGAGACCGTGTACACGCTGGAGGCGATGACGGCGTTTATCAAAGACACCTTGCACGAAATGACAACGAGCCATCTCAGCGATTTCGGCTTGTCCGAGGAAGAATACCGCCGTCGCAAGAACAAGCGGGCGGAGCTAAAGAAGGCGCTGCGCGGCTGCACCTCCGGGGATTTCCGGGACAAGGAATACGTGAAGCAGGTGATCGCCGATTTGCTGATGCAGCAATACGAATTGGATGATGAACACCTGAACCTGTTGCTGCCGTTCCAGCAGCCGGATGCCCTCACTGCCCAGGATCAGTTTGACATCCTGCTGGATCGCTACAGGCAGCAATTCGGGCTGCGGGCGCTGGAGCAGATGCTTCAGGCGTATGAGCTGGATCGGCAGCGCTTCGATGAGGAAGGGCAACTGGAGGCTTACCGGATCTCGGAGGAAGAAATTCGGAGCATCTATGCCCAAAGCGTCCCTCGCTTGACGGAGGAGGATAAGCTCCGCGTTGTCGTGCAGCGGATTTACCAGCACTACAAGGGATTTAGCGTCATCGACGAGCTGCGCGATATGCGAATCGACGGCGTATCCGGCGGGGTGTCCGGTTTGCCGCCGCTGATGTGGGAGGGCGAATGGGCGCTGGAAGAGGACGCGCAATGGCAGGCACTGCCTCGTTCGCATGATAGCGTCTGGCTGTTTTACAAGGGCAAGTCCATTCATTTGAGTTTCCTCTCGTTCGGCTCGGAGCAGGAGCTGCGCCGCGTGTGTCAGATCATCTACAAGCATAATTTTCCCGGCCAGTTGTCCGAGGCGAACGGCTATAAGGTCAATGAAATGGGCGACGGCTCCCGCGTCGTCGTCTTGCGCCCCCGGTTTGCGGAATCGTGGGCTTTTTTTGTGCGCAAATTCGATGTGCAGAGCGCTACACTGGAGCAGTTGATTCAAGACGAAAATGCGGAGCTGCCGATCGGACTCATTCGCTACTTGGTCGCGGGCGCGCGGATTACGGCAATCACCGGCGCACAGGGCAGCGGCAAGACCACCCTATTGATGGCGATGGTGCGCCATATTCCGGCGGTATTGCCGATTCGGGTGCAGGAGATGAGTTTTGAACTGCAGCTTCGCAAAATTTACCCGACTCGCAACATCGTCAGCCTGCGCGAAACGGAAACGATTACCGGCCAGCAAGGACTGGACATTCAGAAGAAAACGGACGGCTCGGTGAACATTTTGGGTGAGGTCGCGACCGACCCGGTTGCGGCCTGGATGGTGCAGATGGCGCAGGTCGCATCCCTGTTTACGCTGTTCACCCACCACGCCAAAACGTTCCGCGATCTCGTGCTGTCGCTGCGCAATTCGCTGCTCAAGACCGGCGTGTTTAGTAGCGAGCGCGTGGCCGAGCAGCAAGTCGTCAGCGTCGTCAATTTCGATATTCATTTACGTCGTGACTTGGACGGGCGGAGGTATGTTGAACGAATTACGGAATGTATGCCGGTGCCGCAGGAAGCGGATTATCCGGCCGATTTTACCGGCAAGATGACCAAGGATGTGCGGCAGGCCGCTTTTATGGAAACGATGCTGGAATTTTTCCGGCGCTCGACGGATCGCCCGCTGTATACCGCACGGAACCTGGTCGAATACCGGGACGGACGGTATGTTGCCGTCCATCCGCTGTCCGAGCAAAGTCGCCGGGACATAGCGACATACTTGAGCGGCCCTGATCAGGCGGTCTTCGATGCCTTTCTGGACAGCCATTGGGAGGAGGAGTCATGATGCGGGAATGGCTCTCTCCACTGCTCGGCATATCGACGGTTCTGTTCCTGATGGCAGTGGCGGCGTTCCTATGGCTGTCCCGACGCGATTCGGATATTGCCGCCATTCGGCGCTACGAATCGCTGCGCAAGCCTGGACAGGCGTCGCGCAGACAAGCGGTGTACAGTTTCCTGCAACAGTTGTACAGCGTGTGCGAGCAGGTGCCGATCCTGCGTGCCTATTTGCATCATCTGCGCAAGCGGCTCCTGATCGTTCGGTTGGGCGACGAGTGGAAGCTGCGACTGGAAACGATCAAGTCTGCTTTGCGGGTATGGAGCATCCTTCTCTTGCTCGTCATCCCGCTTGCCGTCATGGTGCGCGATCCGTTCACCTGGGGCATGTTGCTGCTTGGGCTTTGGGTAGGCCACGGCGTGCTCGCGGACATGGGCGTGCAGCGGCTGGAGCTGCGACTGCTCCGGCAGCTTCGCACGTTCTTCGGCGATGTGCGGCATCACTACCATCGCCACGGCATGGTCGAGGAAGCGATCTATGAGGCGGCGGACGGCGCGCTCTATGAAATGGCGCTGCACGGACAAGAACTGTACGACATGCTGACGGACAGCAATGCAGAGGACAAGCTGGCGCAATACGTGGAGCTGGCCCCCAATCGTTATTTGCAGGGGCTGGCCGGATTGTCTTATCTCATTAAAGAGCATGGCGACCGGCAAACGGAAAGCGGCTCAGTGTATCTCAAGGGGCTGGAAAAGCTGTCCGGCGAGCTGAGTCTGGAGCTTCTGCGACGGGAGAAGCTCAGTTATTTGCTGCAAGGGCTGACGGTGATTGCGCTGGTGCCGCTGCTCTTTACCCGCCCGATTGAAGCCTGGGCAAGCCGCTTTTTCCCGCCGATGGATGCCTTCTACGCCGGGGCGCTCGGTTGGCTGGCGAAGCTAAGCCTGCTCGTGGTCGTCTGGCTGTCCTATGTGCTGCTCCGTGCGCTGTCGGAGCTGGATGGGGCTGCCCGATCTACCAGCCGAAAAAGATGGGAAAAGCGGGTGTATGGCTGGCCCTGGATGCGCTGGCTTGTGCAGCGGCTGGGGCCGGCTCCCGATTCGCGGGAAGCGCAGCGGGTGACGCAGCTGCTCAAGGATACCGCTTCGCCGCTACGGCTGGAATGGTTTTATGTGCAGCGGGTGGTCGCAGGCGCGTTGGCCTTTGCCGCCGTGCTGGGGCTGTTTGTATCCCTGCACGCCGCAGAGCGTCATCAACTGCTGTATGCGCCTGTCAAGCCGGGGATGCTGTTCGGGCAGTTGTCGGCCGAGGAAGAAGCCAAGGCGCGGGAAGCCGCAGCGCTGGATCGCCGCATCATCGAACAAGTAAAGGAGGTGAGGCCGCGCAACGAACAAATGGTCATGAATCTGCTCCGTCAGCAGGCCGTTAACGGCGAACAGGAGGAAGAGCTTCGCCTGACCGCGCGGCGGGTGATCGGGAAGCTGGAGAAATTGGAGCAGCCGCGGCTGCTGTGGTGGGAGGTGTTGTTGGCCATCGCCGGAGGCTGGGGAGGGTATGCGCTGCCCGTCGGCATCCGATGGTTTGAACGGCGCATGCGGCGGATGGAGATGAAGCACGAGGTCGATCAGCTGCAGGCGGTGATCGCCATGCTGGCCGGGATGGAACGCATGTCGGTCGAGCAACTGCTCATCTGGATGGAGCAGTTTGCCCGTTTGTTCAAGGAGCCGTTGCAGGCGTGCTTGCTCCACTTTGAGCAGGGCGAGGAGCAGGCGCTGGCGCAGCTCAAGGAGGACGCACCATTTGTGCCGTTCGTGCGGACGGTGGAGAAGCTGGAGCTGGCGTCACAACATTTGACGATCCGTCAGGCGTTCGACGATCTCGAAGCGGAACAGAACTTTGCGCGAGAGCAGCGCAAGCAGGAGTATGAGCAATTGATTGAACAAAAGGCAGGCTGGGGGCGCTGGATCGGCTTTACTCCCCTGATGACGCTGATTTTCGGGTATTTGGTCATCCCGTTGCTCGTCGTCAGCCTGCATCAAATGACGGCTTACTACGAGCAGCTTCAACGCATTCAGTAAGTTAAGCCGTAAAAGCGTCCTTCCTTTTTTCACGAGGAAGGCTTTTTGTTGATCCCAATCATAAGGAGCGAATTCCATGTCGAATGCACAAAAAGCATTAGTGATGGCAGCGGGTATTTTCCTCGCCATCGCTCTCATTACCCTGGCCGTGGTGCTGTTTGTTTCGGCGCAGGATTCCACCAAAGCTGCGCAAAGCAATTTCAGCAACATCCAGACCGAGCTGTCGCAAACGGCCTTTACCGTATACGACAATACAACGCTGTCAGGCAGCCAGGTCGTCAACGCGCTGCGTAAATTCCGCGATGTCGATCAATTCGGCATTCAGATTTACACTGGTAAAAACCCGGCCGGGCAATGGTACGGCAAAACGATCAATACAAGCGTGCCGCTGGACAGCGTGACCTACGGCACGGTTGTCGGAGTGGCTCCGGGCCTGATCGCGCAGACGGTGGACGAGGCGGACATCAACTACGTGAACCCGAGCGGCAAGTTCCGCGCGAATCTGGTGCTGGACAGCAGCAATGTCATTCGCGGTATTGTGTTCCGGCAGCAGTAAGACCGGAGGAAGGAACGGAAGCGTCCGGGAAACCCGGACGTTTTCCGTCTGAAGGGAGGAAAACCGGATGGATTACGCCCCGAGAACGATGATGGAGATGAGTGTCGCTTTTTTGGCATTTCTGATGGCGGCGGGAACGGGGCTGCTGCTGTTTGAAAACGGGGCTTCGCTGAACACGTTGGCCTACGTCTCCGGCCAAGCTCAGGAGCGCAGCCTGCATCAGACCGCAAGCCCTATAGTCAGCGACGGCACCATGAGCGGCGCGGAGGTGCTCCACGCGCTTGCGCGGCTGGAGGAAGGCGATGCGGACATGCTTGTGGACGGTGTTCGCTACGCAGCGCCGCTGGAACGGGAGCAGCTTCGCATGGCAGGCATTTCGTTGCAGGCGAAATATGTGCCTGAATATGAACGCGATGCGGCGGGGCATTTGCTGCGTCTGGTCTTGAGGCGGGTGCCATGAACACGCTGCTCAAGCTGTTCGCGGTGCTGATCGCGCTCCTGCTGCTCTACCTGTATCCCCTCTCCGCAGCCTTCGACCAGCAGGACGACATTTCCGAGCTGGTGGCGCTGCGGGCGACGACCTCGTTTGTGGACGCGGTGCGCGACAAGGGCGGCATTACGCCCGTGATGTACAACGATTTTATGGCCGCTCTGGCGGCAACCGGCAACAGCTTTGCCGTCGAGATGGAGCATGGCAGCAAAACCTATGTGCCGGTTTACGAGGACCCGACCCGGCCGGAAACGTTCCGTGGCACCTACGAAATTCACTACGATGCGTACTACAACGCACAGATTTTACCGGTGCTGTTCCCCGGCAATACGCTGGCCAAGGATGATCCGAGCCGCCGCTACCGGATGCGGGTGGGCGATTCCTTCTCGGTTACGGTGCGCAACACGAACCGGACGGCGGGGACGCTGATCTTTGACATGCTGAGCAACACGATCAGCCCGAATGAAAAGATTGTCATTCCTTACGGAGGGACGGTGCGCCATGCGATGGATTGAATGGGCCATTGTCGGCGCGCTGCTGTTTCTTCCGTTTGCGACGATCAACCGCATCGAGACGGATGCGCTGCGCAAGACGCTGCTGACCGAATTGCGCTATGATGCCGCGTTGGATACAGCGGTGGACGATGCGGCCAGCCAGTTGATCGGCAACGCCAGTCAGCAGCAAGAGGCGCAGTACGGCTCGGACAAACGAACGGCGCTTAATAAGGAAGATGCGGTCGCGGCGTTTTATCGGACGCTCGATGCGGGCTTCGGCATTACGGGCGATCCGGTGGCGCAGGGGACGCTGCACCGATTCGTTCCCGCTCTTGTCATCGTCGGATATGACGGCTTCTACGTTTACAGCGAACAGGAATGGACGGGTGCGGACGGCCAGACGATCATGAAGGCGGTTTGGGGAGCGAAGCAGCCGTATGCTTATGCGGATAAGGCGGGCAACACCCTGTCGTTTACGCTGGATCAGGAGGTGCTGGCCTACGACGCGGCAAGCCGAAGCTGGTACGAGGGTTTGCGGCAGGACATTCGGCAGCAAACGTCGATTCCGCTTCTGCAGGATGCCGAACGCTTTGAACAGGTCCGCCGCAGCACGATTGTCCGGGCCATTCAGGATGAGTTGGCTTATCGGATCAACCAATACAACGAGGCCGTCTCCCGATCCGGATTTTCATATGTATTCACCTTGCCGTTGATCCCGGACGAGGACTGGAGCAACAGCATCGACGATGTAGGCGTTCTCGCATTTTTGCAGGGCGTTCCGATGGGCGCGAAGCAATACAACAGTTACGCGCTGGGAGGGAGCCGGGTGCTCAAGCAGGAGACAATCATCGGCGCCCGCAAAGGCGCGATGAAGGTATATTTCCGCAGCTCCTGCGGCTATGATTACCCGCGCGAGGAGGTCTTTGCCAGCGAGCAGGCGGCGGCACGCAACGGGTATATGCCGCTGCCCTGTTCACCTTAGCTCGCACTCAAGAAAGGAGGCAATCGGATGTGTATATCCGTCTATTAATCGCGATTCTGCTGTGTCTTGCCGTCCCGATGCCCGCCGCGCAAGCAGCTGGGCCTGTATATACCCAGGCTTGCGGCGGCAGCGATTTTGCCCTGGCGCTAAAATCGGATGGAACGGTTTGGTCGTGGGGCAGCAACCAGCAGCGACAATTAGGTTATGATTCCGGCGGTTCATACGTTTCGTTTCCAACCCGCATTCAATCCTTGCATCAGATCACGGGTATTGCTTGCGGCGCGACATCGGGCTATGCGCTGCAACCCGGTGGTACCGTGTGGGTTTGGGGACGCGGCGCGGAGGGGCAGCTTGGCCTTGGCGACATGAAGCAAGGAAATGAGCCGACAATGCTTTCACTCTCCGGCGTGACGCAGGTGGACGCCGGTATCCAGTTTGCGCTGTTTGTCCGGCAGGACGGAACGTTATGGGCAACCGGAGCGAATCAGCAGGGGCAGCTTGGCGACGGGACAACGATCGGCAAAACGTCTCCGGTACAAGTATCGGGGCTGGCTGCGGTAGGGGCCGTCGCGGCAGGAGGCGCTCACAGTCTGGCCGTGACAACGAGCGGTCAGGTGTATGCCTGGGGGAGCAACAGCTATGGCGGCATTGGCAACGGCGGAGCCGGGCCTCCGGTGACGACGCCGTATGGGCAGAGCGCCTTGGTCAACATCGTCAGCGTGTCGGCAGGAAACGATTCCTCCTTTGCCCTGGATAGCAACGGTCAAATCTGGTGCTGGGGCGTGAACACATATGGGCAACTGGGCTTTGGCGATACCGACAGACGCTATGAACCGACGCTGCTTACCGCGTTGTCGGATGTCGCTTCGATTCACGCCGGTGGCGATTACACCCATGCGAGGCTGGCCAACGGCGAGCTGTGGGGCTGGGGCTCGAATTGGGGAGGCAAGCTGGGAGACGGGACGGGCACGGATCGCCACGCGCCGGTTCGCGTTCAGTTGGAGGACGTGCAATTTGTCGGCAGCACGAAGTCCGACTTTGTGCTGGCCGGGACAACAAGCGATTTGCTCTATAGCTGGGGAAATAACTCGGGCAGTGTGCTTGGATACAACGGTGGTTCCCGATCCGTCCCCGGTCTGGTGATAGGATTGCTTGCATTCTCCAAGGGCGACACTTCGTTTTTGCCGGTGGTTTTGCCGTCCTCCTTGAACAGCTCGGCCGCCTTGCCGATAGCGGTTGCGGATTTGTGCGGCTATAATTCGGGCTGGACGCTGAGCGTGTCCGCCACGCCGTTTTACAGGTCGGGACTTGATCCGACAACCGGAGACGGCATTCTGGCCGTAAGCTTTCCAGCCTCTAGCCTGACCGTAAGCGGGCAATTGCCAATTACCTTGCTGCAGGGCATGGAGATTGACGCCGTTCACGGCCCCAGGCACCTGCCGGGACAAACACTGGGGGCGACCGCAGTCCCAATCATGCAAGCAGATACCGGTTACGGCACGGGAATCTATATTACGAATTTGTCTCTGGTTCTGGCGGTGCCGGAGACCGTAGAGGTTGTGCAGGCTGCGGATTCCTCTTTTTACAAGCAGGGCGACATGATCGGCCTGCTGGCCGGAACGTATACCTGTACGCTCACCCTGACGCTGACCAGCGGACTCTAAACCGAAGGAGCGAATGACGCATGATGTGGATTCGACTGTTGCTGCTGGCAACGGTTTTTTGCGTTGCGACGGGATTTTCGGCCTCAGCGGAGGGACAGCAATTAATCGTAAGCGGCGACCCGGCGCGCATCCAACCGCAGCTCGGCGCTTATTTGGAAGAGATCGTCCCCGGAGACGAACGCGAGTATACGGTGGAGGTCACCAATCCAACAGACAAGGACATCACGGCCCTGCTCTACACGGCCGATGCCGTCCCTGCGCTGGGCGGAGGCAAGGATTTTACGCTGCCGGATGACCCGGAGCTTGGCTCGTCGGCCTGGTATACGACACCGGATCGTCCGATCACGCTGCGGGCGGGCGAGACGCAAAGCTATACCGTGAGCATGCGTATCCCGGAGCATGTCGAGCCGGGTCAATACGTTTCGGTGATCGGTGTTTACGACGATCAGGGGCAGACGCGCACACCTTCGGACAACGAACAAACGCAATTTGTGACCCGCATGGTTCGCAAGACCGGCTTGCAGGTTGTGCTGAGCTATAAGCTGGACGAGGCAAAGCCGCCGCAGGCGGTTCCGCATTCGGTCTCGTATGGGCTGGAGAATGGGCGGGCCTTTCTATCCATCCTGCTGATGAACGAGGGAGGCAGCCTGTCCAAGCCGGAAATGACGGTGCAGGTCAAACGCCCGGAGGAGGACAAGCCGGTGCTGGAGCTGGAGGCCCGCTTTGATTCCATCTATGCGGGGACGGTGGCGCAGCACAGGGCCGAGCTGAGCCGGCCGCTGGCTCCTGGCGCTTATTTGGCGGAGGTCATCACGACGGTCAACGGAAGGACGGAGCAAAAGGAACTGCCCTTCGAGGTGTCGGATGAGGCACAGCGTACCCATTGGGGCACGGCATCCTCGGGCGAGATCGTCCAAGTGGCGGAGGATGGCTCTCCGTTGCCTTCGCCGTGGCCCGGCTCGCCGCGCATCTATGTGTATGCCGGACTGCTGCTTCTGCTGGGAATCGTAACGTGGCGGCGCAGGCGGGCATACAAGCGGAACAAGGAACAACGCTAAAATTCCATGCTGCGTCCGGACGCGGTATGTTCACATACAACACTTATTTATGGGTAAAGGAGAACTGATCCATGTTCAAATTGATGCGCAAGCTGCTTCCCCTCGCCTTGGCAACGGCTCTTTTGCTTCCTGCCGCCGCCCATGCCGAAACGGTGTCCATCATCGCGGGCACGAATCAATCGTCGCAAACGACCGTTTCCTTCAGTTCGGTCACGCTGGACGTAACCGCGAATCAGATTTCGACGGCCTCCAATGCGATTACAGTCCGGGACAGCCGCGGCAGCGGCGCCGGTTGGTCGGTATCCGTTTCGTCGACCGATTTTGTGAGCGAGCCCCTGCCCGACCCGACGACTATGGGGACGTATACCGTCAAAATTCCGGCCAGCGCCGTTTCGATCATTGTCGGCACTCCGGTCGTGGCCTTGAGCGGTCAAGCCGTTGATCCGACCCACGGACCGCTGGCCGTTAACGGTACGCTGTCCTCCACGCCGCTCAAGCTGCTGCAAGCCGATCCGGGCTACGGCATGGGCGAGTATACGGCAGGCGTCTCCTATTCGCTGGCAGTGCCGAAATCCGTTACGGTCGCTTCGGTCAGCAGCGGCTCCAGCAGCTATCAGGTGAACGATACGGTCGGCACAGTAGCGACAACTTATACGGCAACACTGACCTTCACCCTCGGCTCGGGCGTATAAGGCGCACGGACGGCTCCTGTTCCTTCAATAGAATGGGAGCCGTATTCCGGTTGCAATCTGGACAAGCTACAATGTGATCCCCTATCATGTAGGGACAAGAAAGTTTTTCCAAATGGGAGATTTATATGCGAAGGAGTGAAGCGGTTGAAAAAACGAATCCTGCTTTTTCTGGTGATGGTCGTGCTGGTGAACGGTTTTGCGCTGACGGCGAGCGCGGCATCCAAGCCGCCCACGTTTGTCAGTGTAATGATGGATGGGATGAAGCTTTGGTTCCCGGATGCGCAGGCGTTTGTGGATGACAATCAGCGGACGTTGGTGCCGGTGCGCTTTGTAGCGGAGGCGCTTGGCGCAAAGGTCGGCTGGGAGGCGGTGGGCCAAGCGGTTCCGATTCAAAAGGACGATCAGCGTATCCGGCTGACCATCGGCAGCAAGGTTGCGACGGTGAATGGCGAAGAAGTGGCTTTCGATACCCAGGCGGTGATGCAGGGCGGTCGAACCTTTGTCCCGCTGCGATTTGTCAGCGAGATTCTCGGCGTGACGGTGAAATGGGACGACCAAACGAATACGGTGCTGCTTTCTACCAAGTTATTGGATGGCAAGACCGACCCGTGGAGCCGATTGATTCGCACCACCGACCTGCCGAGCAACGCAGCGGATTATCCCTACATTCTGGCGGATATTCCGAATGAGATGTATGAGCTGGCTTATCCGTATTCCGACCCGGAGGATCGAAAGGTATCCTCTACGCTCTATTCGACTATTTCAGAGTACAACAAAGAGAACGTGGACATTTGGTTGAGCAGACTGAAAACGTTTGGCGCGTTGTGGCTGAATGTGGATTACCGGACGATAGATGACGTATGGGCGAAGGAACTGTTTGCAACCAAGCTGCAAAACTCGGACGCTGAGTTGAAATATATTCGCCAGTATGTCGAGTGGGTGAAGGAAAACAAAATTCGGGTTGAGGGCTACCTTGATCCGGAGCCTTCCATGATCTATTATGATGGCTTTGGCGGCGACTACATCCGGGCCAAGTTCAGAATCAGATTTGTTTCGTTCGACAAACAGGACCGTCTGCTGTACGATGAGTGGTTCCCGAAGGATGCAAAATTTGAAAAGAATGTGTGGTATGAAGGCTACTCGGATATAAAAATGAAAGCCAGTGTTGGTGGGGACTGGGGCAACTCCTTGAAGGTTTCTTCTACCGCAAGCCTTTTCTTCAATCACACCATATCAAAGGTGGAGTAGATATAATGAAGCTTTCCAAACCGCATAAGTTTATCTTGTACATGCTGCTGGCATGTACTTTTTTTATGTCGCTGATGCCTCAGAAGTTATTTGCCGCTGCTCCTGAAATCAATATTAAGGAAGGAGCCATCCAATTTGAAATCACCAGCACGGCCGCTACGACTTCCATCCGATACAAAACGGTAGGCTGGGTCGTCACGCGAGAACAGGCATGCTCTTCGACAGTGCCCAAGCATTGCAGCGATCCGCGTGAACTGCCGCATGCGCTGTTTCTCGATCAGGAGGTCAAGCAGAAAGGACAGTATCCCGATCCCCCTATCCCAGGGCAGCCCTTGACCTCATTCTACGAAGTGCCCGAAGATATCGTCACTCAGCAATTGTGGGCGGCAGGCATGGACGGTATTCAGGACAATGACGATTTGTATTTCTATGCGGTCATGGTCTCCATCAATGGCGACGGCTCGGTCCGCAAAGGTCCCTTCTATACGTTGTCGGGCATCAAGCAAGCCGAGGGCTGGCTGCATCCTGACGATCTCGATGATTATTTCGGTCTCCATATTCCATACCGCAGTGCTGAATTTCCGGTGGATGTCGTGGCCCAAACCGTCGATGGCCGGGTCATTCAAAATCCGGACGTCACATTCCTGAAAGGCAAATACAAAATTGGCGAGGGAATTAACCATGAGTTTCCCGCAGTCATTGAGGATGGCGGGAAAACGTATCGGATTGTTCGCTCCTACATGACTCCGAAGCAGGATGCAACGCAGAAAAAGTGGGTGCAGGAAAACCCCGAGACCAACGATAAGGTTCGGATTCGCAGCTTCACTGTGGCGCTTGGCGGTTCGGACGTCATTGCCGAATATGAAGAAGCCGCCAGTCCGGTAAAGGCCATCTACCAAAAGGAAGAGGGCACGGTGTTGCAGGAAGTGGATAAGGGCGAATTTGCGGCCGGAGCGGAAGCCAATCACACCTTTGAGGCAACGATCACCAAGGGCGGGCAAACCTATGAAATCATCCGCTCCTATATTACCAGCAACAGCAATCCGTCGGAGAAGCTGTTCATTCAGGAGAAAAGCGATAGCAAGCTGCGGGAGCGCTCCATTCTCGTTGATCCGAGCGGCTCCAACTTTGTCGGCATCTACAAGGTGCCTTCGCCTGTGACGGTGACCTCCCGTATCGAAGCGCCGACCGAGGCATCGTCCTCGGAAACCGCAGTCACCGGCGAATTTGTGTTCGAAGCTAAATCGCCGAACCCGCTCAAGTCGTACCAAATCACGCGCATCGAAAATGCGCAACTGGTTAACGCAAGTCAACAAACCGGCACGTTGAACGGCAAGTCGGCCAGCCAATCGCTGCCGATCCGTATCCCGCTCGGCAGCGGCGATAGCGTCACGGTGAAGATTACGGTCGTCGTGACGGATACGGCGGGCCAAACGGGCGACTCCACCTCCGATCACACGGTGACCATCCATGGCGGCGAGGATACCTCGCAGACCGGCTCCGAACAGCAAGGCGAAGCCATGGATGCCTCCGCATCGGCAGTCATCAAGGCGGATGCGCGCGGGACGGAGCGCTTCGATGTGACCAAGGGCATCCCGACATCCGAAAGTCTGTACGTGAACGCGAGCGCCAGATCTTACCTGTATCGCAACCAGTTCACGGAGATGAAGGGAACGAAGCAGTATCCGATCACCGTCAGCCGCACGTATTCGTTGTCTTGGACCGAGCGTGTCCCCGGCCCGCCGGACAGCGAGGGCCATTCGACAACCGTTTCGGTGCCGCGTTCGGCTACGCAAACGGTCACGCAAAGCTATACGGTAGAACGCAAGTTCAGCTATTGGCTGATCGACCGGCTGGAGGTTTACGGCCTGCAGCAAGCGGAGGTTTCCAATTATGCCCTGCCGGGCGGCAAGGTGACGCTGCAACCGAGCGGTTACACGCCGCCAACCGTTTCGGCCAGCCATGAGGCTTCTCCGTCCGCACATGTAACCGATCCGGTTTATCGCAATGTCATTTTGCCAGGAAAGTCGCTGAACGGCGGCTCCAGCCGTCCCTCCGTGCCCTCCGAGAATTGGAAGGCGGAAGCGGAGCAGGCAATCGGGAAAATTAAGGTGCGCAGCGACTCGCTTGTCTTTAACGGGCAAACCATTATGGACAATCGCGCGGTAGAAGAAACCGCTCCAACTCCGGGGACGATTCCGGCTGCGCCAATGATCGGGCAAAACGTGCTGTATGGCAGCGGCTTTATTATTGATTCGAACAAGAGCAACAAATCGTCTCAGCCGAGCAGCGGAACGCTCGCTTACTCCCTGATTAAAGGCATTGGCGGCGGAAGCAAGCAAACTTTTCCGATTTCCGGCATCAACACGGTGACGGTGCATACGCCGGTCGTCAATTTCGCCTCGGTGTCCGACGATCAGGCCCATAACCAGAAAACGGTGCCGACTGCCGGACGCTCGGCGCTCATTCTGAACCGGCCATTTACCGTCACGATTCCGACCAGCGGACAGCATCGCGACATTACGGGCTATGGCAACCGGGATTACGCCAAATATATCCGGGACAAGCAGGTGCGCTTCCCCTTCGATGTGTACAAAGCCGACGGCACCACGATGGTCCCGAAGGAAACCTGGACCTCGATTCCGGTCGGTCAGTTACAGACGACGTTTTTTCTGCCCGTATGGGTAGACGAAGGCAATTATGAGGTGTTGTTCCGTTCCTTTGCCGAAAACAGCCCGTCCTCGTATACGTCGCAGTCGAATGCCAATCTGGATGTGAGCCATCATGTGGCGACGCAGGTCGTGCCGGTCGAGGTGATTGGACGGTTGTTCGATTTCCGCATCACGGACATTGCAGACTACCAGTGGGAGACGGTATTCCGCGCGGCCAAGGGCAGCGCCACGCCAACCGGCAACAGCTATTGGGTCGGGCCGAACGGCATTGACGGCGCGGCGCGGGGCAATGCCGCCCCCTTTGTATTGCCGATCCGGCCGGGCAGCCACCCGGAGAGCGGCAAGAAAAACGTGGCAATCAAGACGGGCTATCATTTCAAGTTCGAGGTGAAGACACTCGGCAACATGTTCGGCTCGGGCGACAGTATCCTGATCACGCCGACCTTCTATTTCGTGGACAAGCAGAGCCAGAATCGACAACCGATAGACCTATATTATCATTCGGGCAATCAACGCTTTATTCGCATTGGTTCTGCCGAGGACACGGAGCAGCGGCTGGTGACGCTGGATACCCGGCTGCGCAACGTGCCAAAGCAAGAGCTGACGAATACCGCAAGCTCACTTTGGATGCTGAATGGCGCGACGGGCAATCAGGCTGCGTATGTGCAGCAATTCTTGAAGGATGCGGGGCAAAAGAAGATTGTTGTGGGCGGCTATGACGGCATGCTGCTGCCGCCGCAGCTTCGGACCTTCATCGGCAGCCTGCAGGTGCCAAGCGGCGTCGATGCAGCACGGGCCAATGCGGCCGCTCAGCTATGGCGCGGAGAATACAGCCTGCCCGCTGCGCCGTATGCGGTGCCTGCGGGCTTCAATGTGGCCGAGTATGGACGCACGCACAAGCTGGATGACGAGTCCCCGATCTTCCTGCGCGACGGCTACCTGATCGTCAATTTCAATATCGAAACGATCCGCAACCGGAATACCAGTCAACCTCATTTGCAGTATAAGGATGCGCCGCTGAACAACCAATGGCAGTTGGAGGGCTTTAGCCGCAGCTTTGTCGATCCATATGGAGCCAGGTTCTCCTTGCTGGACGGCGATGTGGCGTTCTATCATGCGGACTTGTCCAGCTACGACGATTTTGGAACAGGCGGCACCCATTAACGTGCATCAGCCGGGAGGAATGAATATGTTTGAGAAGCTGCAAAGCGCCGCTCCCGAGGAAGCGGCTTATTTTTATTCCGGTTCGGCGGAGCAAGAAATCGGACGCGGCTGTATCGGCCATCTGCGTGGGGATTTCGGGCGCTCGGGCGAGGAATTTTGGGTGACCTGGTTTCCCCGGCGATCTCCCTTTGAAACGACGGCGTTCAAGGAAGAATTGGGCAAGGTGTTTCAAGCCATCGGCGACCAGGACGTGCTGAAAAGCCGTCAGCAAATGCTTCGCTTCTGCAGCAAGCATCCGGAAGCGCGCATCAAGGGTGCATGGAGCACGGACGTATACGGCTTCCGCATGGAGACGCCTGAGCACCGTTACTACCTGCGCTGCTTTCCCTTTGCCGGGGACTACAACTTCTACTTGTATTGCTACGCGCGCCCGGAGCGGGTGGCCGAGCAGCAGCGGCAAGCCCCTTCCGCGCCCGCCGCGCAGAAGAACAAGACGGAGACACAGCGATAGGAGGACGCCATGAACGATCTGACGCGTTACCGACTGCTGGCAGAAGCCGCGCTTCCTCCGGCGGCCAAGCTGTTATACAGTTATTTGCTCGATTTGGCGGGCGGTCGAAACGGCACGGTGTGGCTGTCCTCCCGCCGTCTGGCATCCGAAGTCGGCCTCTCCACCTCTGCCATTCGCCGCAATCTGTATCGTCTGGAGCAGAGCGGACTGATTCATCGCACCTCCCGGTATTCCGAGGAGGGCATTCGGCTGACCAACAAAATTACGCTTCTGTGAAGGAGGTGCCCATGTGACAGCCAAGCTGCAGCGCATGGTCGAGCTGTCGGCCCGCACGGCGCATGCGGTGGTGAGCGATACCGAACGATGGGCCGATTTCCTGCGGACCGCCGCATGGAACTACAAGTATCCGTTTCAGGATCAATTGCTGATCTACGCGCAGCGCCCCGACGCCACCGCCTGCGCCCCGATTGAGGTTTGGAATCACAAGCTGAACCGATGGGTCAAGCGAGGCGCGAAGGGTATCGCGCTAATTGAGGATCGGGGCAGCAGCCTGGGATTGCGCCATGTGTTTGACGTATCGGATACGCAAAGCCGCCAGTCGCTCGCCGTGCCGCTCTGGCGCATGGACGAAACGGATACGGAGGCTGTTCTGGAAACGCTGGAGAACGCCTTCGGTTACGAACGGGAGACGGGTATGGAACTGCCCGCCTCCCTGCTGGCTGCGGCTCGTAACGCGGTGGAGGATCACAGCGCCGATTATGTGCGGCTGCTGCTCGCCGAGCGCGACAACAGCCTGCTCGAAGAACTGGATGCCTCGCATGTGGAGCTGCTGTTTCGGGAAGCCGCGCAGCATGCCGTCGCCTATATGGCGATAGCCCGTTGCGGGCAAGAGCCGTCACCCTATATCAGTACCGACGACTTGTCCGGAATCGGGTATTTCAATACCTTGCCCGCCCTTTCGCATTTAGGTGCTGCGATCAGCGATGTGGCGGAAACGATGCTGCGGGAAATCGAAACCACGGTGCGGGCCTTGCACCGAGACAGAGAACGTCTGCTTCCCCGCACCGTTGCAACGCCGGAACCGATCCCGCAAAATGAGGATAAACCAAGCGAGGGGATGATCGAACATGGAACTGACTTACACGCAGAACGGGGATTACCTGCTGCCGGATCTGGCGCAGCCCGAGCCGATGAGCATCGGGAAATACGGCCTGCTGCGCAAGACGTTTCTGAAAACCGAGCGCAAGGGCACCTACGCTCACCTTATGCTCTCGGAGCAGTTGAACCCGCATCTGGCGGAGATCGACCGGACGGCGAGGGAGCAGATCGAGCGGACGCTGACAAGGCTGCTGGAGCAGCACCCGGCCCCGGACAAAGCGAACGACTCGATGGGCTGGACGGGCCACATGAACAATCTGAAGCAACAGGCGGAGGAACTGATTCTGACCGAGCTGGTGTATCGTTAAGCTGGCACGACCGGGGAACGGAGGACCACCGTCTTCCGTTCTTTCATGACACAGACAAGATCAACGACATGCTGCGAACTGCGCCGCTCTTACAGAGCAAGGCGGAGATCGCAGCTTTTTTTGATGGCAGCGACGATCCGCGCGAACGCGCGTTGTATGTCAGGAGCCTGTTCCCGCCGGGACGAACAGAGCTGGAGCTGGAGCCGGACAACTGGCTCGGGGTGGAGCCTTACCAGAATGTGCTGCATATGTGGACGGGCCGAGCGGACGACCAGACGGCGCAAGGCTTCTACGATTGGGGCGTGATCGTAGGTCATATCCGCAGCATGCTGTTGCTGAATGAATGGGACCGAACTCAGCAACCGGAGCCGTCCGTTCAACAGCAAACGATGTGGCTGGAGGAAGCCGCGGAGGAACGAGCCGCTTCCTTTGTCTGGCCGCAGGCGGTGATTGATGCCGTCCTGCAAAACGGCAGCGGCGTTGAGAACGGCAAGCTGCGGATTGCCCTTCATTTTCAGCAATCGCTGTCGGCGCAGGACAATATCGAGTTTTTAAAACGGGAATACGGGACAGGAGGTCGCACTCCCGCGTTGACGGGTACACATATCCACGAGCATCACGACAGCAAGGGCATTGCCTTGGAACGCGGGTTTCGAGCGGCCCAGGAAGACAAACTGGTGCTGCCCTGGACGAAGGTGCAGAAGCGGATCGGCGAGTTGCTGGCCGCGGGGCGTTATCTGAATCGCCTGGAAGCGGAGCAGTTGCCCGCCTATGCCGAGCGGCTGGGGGAGCAACGCAGGCAGCGCGAAGGCGAAATGAGCGACCGGCGGCTTCCGTCGCCGGAATCGCCGCTCGCGCCGCCGCCCGATGCCCCGCCGCGCGACCGGAAAAGCCTGCATCATGCGTATACCGAAGGCAGTTCGGTTTTCATCGGCGCGGATGAATATGAGATCGTGCAACTGGAGGCGCGCAAGGTATGGTTGCAGGATAAGCAGTTCCCGCTGTTCTCCAAGGAATTGAGCCGAAGGGAACTGGAACGCCTGCTGCGCGATAATCCGCTCAACGATCATTTGCTGACGGATGAATCACTGTCCGAAGCGGAAGCGTTTTGGGAAACCGATGAAAAAGATGCACGAACGGATGAATCGGAAGAGCCGAGAGAACCAGCAGAATCAGCAAAACCGGAGCAAACAACGTCGGCGCAAACGGTACATGACGAAGCCCCTGCTTCCGAGAATGCTGCCCGCCTTCACGAACCGGCGAACAATTACCGTATTACGGATTATGCCTTGGGCCACGGGGGCGCTAAAACAAAGTTCCGCCGCAACGTGGAAGCGATTCGTTTGCTCCAACAGTTGGAGCAGGACAACCGCCAAGCGAATGCGGAGGAGCAAGCGGTACTAGCGCATTATGTGGGCTGGGGCGGTATCCCGCAGGCGTTTGATGACGCAAACGCCCAATGGACGAGCGAATATGCCGAGCTGCAAGCGCTGCTGGACCCGGAGGAATATGCGTCTGCCCGTGCTTCTACGCTGAACGCCCACTATACGTCTCCTACCGTTATTCAGGCGATGTATGAATGCCTGGAGCAGATGGGCTTTCGCAACGGCAACATTTTGGAGCCTTCCTGCGGGATTGGTAACTTCTTTGGATTGGTGCCGGAATCGTTTCAGGATTCGCGGCTGTTTGGCGTGGAGCTGGACGGCTTAACCGGGCGCATCGCTAAGCAGCTTTACCCGCAGGCGTCCATTGCGATCAGCGGATACGAGCGGACGAGTCTGCCGGACAGCTTCTTTGACCTTGCCATCGGCAATGTGCCGTTCGGCGGCTATGGCGTCGCGGACAAAAAACATGATAAACACAAGTTTTTGATTCACGATTACTTTTTTGCCAAAACGCTCGACAAGGTGCGGCCCGGCGGCATTATCGCCTTCATTACCTCTAAGGGCACAATGGACAAGCAAAATCCGGCCGTGCGCCGGTACATCGCGGAACGGGCGGCACTTCTTGGCGCGGTTCGTCTGCCAAGCAATGCGTTTCTAGCCAATGCCGGAACGGAAGTGACCGCTGATCTTCTATTTTTGCAAAAGCGGGACCGCATGGTGACCGTCAGCGAGCAAAGCGAGCCGTGGCTGGCGCTGGCCGAGACGGCTGACGGCGTACCGATCAACGCCTACTTTGCCGCCCAACCGGATATGGTGTTGGGTACAATGGCATTCGATGATCGGATGTATGGCAATCGCGAGGAAACCACCTGCCGCCCGTTCCCGGATGCTTCGCTCGACGAACTGCTGCGCGAAGCGCTATCCAACATCCACGCCGAATGGGTGGAAACGGAACGCGAGGAACAGCCGGAGGAAGAAGTCGTCTCGCTGCCGGCCGATCCGAACGTGCGCAATTTCAGCTTTGCGTTGGTGGAGGGGCGTATCTATTTTCGCGAGAACAGCCGCATGCACCCGGTGGAAACCTCCGCGACGGCGGCGGGTCGCATCAAGGGCATGATTCAGCTTCGGGACACTGTGCGCGAGTTGATCGAATACCAGACCGAGGATGGCAGCGAGGAAGCGATCCGCGAGCAGCAGCGCAAATTGAACGTGCAATATGATCGCTTCGCGGCGCAGTACGGGCTGATAAACAGCCGCGCCAACAGTCTCGCCTTTTCGGACGACAGCTCTTATTTTCTGCTCTGTTCGCTGGAAATTCTCGACGATGAAGGTCGTATGCTGCGCAAGGCGGACATGTTCACGAAACGCACCATTCGGCAACGGACGCAGGTCGAGCGAGTGGATACCGCCTCCGAGGCGCTGGCGGTGTCCATTGGCGTCAAGGCCAGGGTCGATTTGCCCTATATGAGCGAGTTGACCGGCATTCCCGAGGATAAGCTGGTACAGGACTTGCGCGGTGTCATCTTCCCCAATCCCGAGCAAATGGACGAGAACGGAGAGCCACTCTACGAAACGGCTGACGCGTATTTGTCCGGTCCTGTACGCGACAAGCTGCTTATCGCCAAGCAGCTCGCAAGCTATGATGCAGAGCGGTACGCCGAAAACGTCAAGGCGCTGGAGGCGGTGCAGCCCCCGGATTTGACGGCCTCCGAGATCGATGTCCGGTTGGGAGCGACCTGGCTACCTCCCGACGTGATTCGCGATTTTATGTTCGAGCTGCTGGATACGCCGCCGATGTTCCGCCCCTCCATTCAAGTGTTATATTCCGACTATACGGCGGCGTGGAACGTGCGAGGCAAGAGCGACGACCGAAGCAACAACATCAAGGCCAACGTCACCTACGGCACCGACCGGATCAACGGCTACAAAATTCTGGAGGATACGCTCAATCTACGGGATGTGCGCATTTTCGATACCGTGACCGAAAACGGCGTCGAAAAGCGGGTGCTGAACCGGAAGGACACGGCCATCGCCCAGCAAAAGCAGGAGCTGATGAAGGAGGCGTTCGGCGAATGGATTTGGCGAGATCCGCAGCGTCGCGAACGGTTGACGCGCCTGTACAATGACAGGTTCAATGCCATTCGGCCGCGCGAGTACGACGGAAGTCACATCCGCTTTACCGGAATGAACCCGGAAATCCGGCTCCGACAGCATCAGGTGAATGCGGTCGCCCGCACGCTCTATGGCGGCAATGCGCTCTTTGCCCATTGCGTCGGTGCGGGCAAAACGTTCGCGATGACCGCCGCGGCGATGGAGAGCAAGCATTTGGGCCTGTGCAACAAAAGTATGTTCGTTGTCCCGAATCACTTGATTGAGCAGTGGGCCGCCGAGTTTTTGCAGCTTTATCCGTCGGCCAATGTGCTCGTGACGACGAAAAAGGACTTTGAGACGAAAAACCGTAAAATGTTTTGCGCCCGCATCGCCACCGGGGATTATGACGCGATTATTATCGGGCATTCGCAATTCGAGAAGATTCCGATTTCGATGGAGCGCCAACGACAGCAGCTTGAAGAACAGATTTACGAGATTACCAGCGGTATTCGGGAATTGAAGGAAGCCAAGGGCGAGCGCTACGCAATCAAGCAACTGGAGAAGACGAGGAAGACGCTGCAGATCAAGCTGGAAAAGCTGACTGATACGAGCCGCAAGGATGACGTGGTGACGTTCGAGGAACTGGGTGTAGATCGGCTGTTTGTGGACGAAGCCGACTCGTATAAGAATTTGTTTCTTTATACCAAAATGCGCAACGTGGCCGGACTGTCGCAAACCGAAGCTCAGAAGTCGTCGGACATGTTCATGAAGTGTCGGTATTTGGACGAACTAACCGATGGCCGGGGCATCATCTTTGCCACCGGGACGCCGATCTCGAACTCGATCACGGAAATGTATACGATGCAGCGCTATTTGCAGTATGCGAGCTTGCAGAAGCAAGGCTTGCAGCATTTCGACTCCTGGGCTTCGACCTTCGGCGAAACCGTTACGGCCATTGAGCTGGCTCCGGCAGGGACGGGGTATCAGGCGAAAACGCGTTTCGCCCGGTTCTACAATTTGCCGGAACTGATGAATATGTTCAAGGAAGCGGCCGACATCCAAACGGCGGATATGCTCCAGCTTCCGGTGCCGCAGGCACATTTTCATAATGTCGCGGTACCGCCAAGCGAGTTTCAACGGGAGATGGTCGCCGATCTTGCCCGCCGCGCGGAGCAGGTTCGAGCTAAGGCTGTCGAGCCGCATGAGGACAATATGCTGCTCATTACCAACGACGGGCGCAAGCTGGCGCTTGATCAACGGCTGACCAATCCGCTGCTGCCAGATGACGAGGGCAGCAAGATCAGCGCCTGCGCGGATAACATTTATCGGCATTGGCAGGAAGGTAAGGAGCAGCGGCTCACGCAACTGGTTTTCTGCGATTTGTCTACGCCCAAGGCGGACGGCACCTTCAACGTCTATGATGAGATCAAACGCAAATTGATGGAGAAAGGCGTTCCGGAGGCGGAGATCGTCTACATTCACGACGCCAATACGGACGCGCAGAAAAAAGAGCTGTTTGGCAAGGTGCGAGCCGGACAGGTTCGCATCTTGTTGGGATCGACGTTCAAAATGGGCGCCGGTACGAATGTGCAAACGAAGCTGGTTGCCATTCATGACCTTGACTGTCCCTGGCGACCGCGCGATTTGGAGCAACGGTTAGGCCGCGTGATTCGTCAGGGCAATCAGAACAGCGAAGCCCATATATATCGCTACGTCACAGAGAATACGTTCGATGCCTATCTCTACCAGACGCTTGAAAACAAGCAGCGCTTTATCTCACAAATCATGACGAGCAAGTCGCCGGTTCGCTCCGCCGAAGACATCGACGAGGCGGCTCTTTCCTATGCTGAGGTGAAGGCGCTGGCGACCGGTAACCCGTATATCAAAGAAAAGATGGATTTGGACATTCAGGTTTCCAAGCTCAAGCTGCTCAAAGCCAACCATCTGAGCCAGCGGTATGCGTTGGAGGACCGGCTGCTCAAGCTGTTGCCGCAGCAGATTAAATCGACGGAGGAACGGATTGCCGGGTACGAGCAGGATGCGGCCTTGTATGGCCGTCAGGACGACTCAAAAGATAGCGGCGAGGAAGCCGCTTTTGCCGGGATGACGATCAAGGAGTTTACGTATAAGGAACGGGCATCGGCGGGCGCAGCGCTGCTCGAAGCCTGCAAGGGGATGACCTCTCCCGATCCGCAGGAGGTTGGCCATTATCAGGGCTTTTCGCTGTGGCTATCGTTTGACAGCTTCAACAAGGAATACAAGGCGACGCTGCGCGGCGCGCTGGGTCATGCTGTATCCTTGGGGATGGATGCAGGAGGCAACCTTACGAGACTGAACAATGCGCTTGTTGCTCTGCCGGAGAAGCTGGCTTACAGCCAAGATCAGCTTGTCACGCTTCGGAAGCAGGTGGAAACGGCGAAGGCGGAGATTGCAACGCCCTTCAAGCAGGAGGAGGAGCTGCAAGCCAAGTCGGCGCGGCTTGCCGAGCTGAATGCGCTGCTGAATATGGATAAGCGGGAGAACGAGACGATAGATTCCGGCATGGCGGAGGACGAGCAGGAGCAGCCGGAGCGTAGAAGAACGAATGAACCTGAACGCTAAGGTTTCTTGACGAACGATCCCCTGATTGCAGGTTCGCTCGCTCCGTCCCGATCGGTTATGTTTTTCTTAGGGAGGGAGGAGCGCGCATGGAGCAAGGGGTATGGAGAATATTGGAGCAAGAATACGACGAGTTGGACAATGAAGTCGTTCGGCGTTTGCGAAGCGAAACGGCCTACATGATGTGGGTGCAGCGCAGAGTGGATATCCAAATGGAGCATCCCTTTATCAAAGGCATGACGGACGGCGATGCCGGTATTTTTCCGAGCGATGCGGACTATCAGGCATGGCTGGAGGTTCGCAAGACGCTGGACGAAACCGAGCGAATGGAGCGAATGGCGTTCTATTGGCAAGGACACATGGACTGTTATGCCTACCTGAAAAAAATGGGGGCCTTATAGCCGTCGAAACGAATAAGCTGAATTTAACAAGTCTGTTGCTGTCCGGTAGCAGGCTTTATTGGTGTGAAATAAAGATGTTGACGGAAGGAGCGAGTCGATGGCCTATGTGAGCAAGGAGCAGATTGAACATGCGAAGCAATGGGACTTGCTGACGTACCTGCAATATTTCGAGCCCTACGAATTGGTGCGTTGTTCACGGAATGCGTATACGACGCGCACCCACGGCAGCTTGAAAATATCCAACGGAAAATGGTTCTGGTGGTCCCGCGGCTTTGGTGGGCGCTCGGCCTTGGATTATTTCATCAAGGTGCGAGGGATGACGTTTCCCGAGGCTGTGATGCATATCGACGAGCAGATTCCGGTGTCTTCCCCCGAACCGCTAGCCGATTTACAGGTGAGTCCCTCCGCCCAATTCGAACTTCCCGAGCCTTATGAGGATGCCAAGCGGGTCATGGCCTATTTGCGAAAGCGCGGTATTGCCCATGACATCCTTGAGGCTTGCATACAGTCAGGCCGCTTGTATGAGAGCCGAAATTATCACAATGCGGTATTCGTCGGTTTCGATGAACAGCTCACCCCCCGCTACGCCGCAATTCGCGGAACGACGAGCACTCGCTATATGGGGGAAGTGCCGGGCAGCGATAAGCGGCATGCATTTTCGCTTCCGGCTGATGGCGACAGTACCGAACTGCATTTGTTTGAAAGCGCCATTGACCTGTTGTCGTACTGTACGCTGGCGCAACTCCAGGGGAAGGATTGGAGGCAAGCCCATCTCCTGTCGCTTGCCGGAATTCACGGCCCCGCAGCAGATAAGGGTGAGTCAGCGATTCCAGTTGCTCTCCTTTCCTATTTGAAGCGCTATTCGCAAATCAAACGGCTGGCGCTTCATTTGGACAATGACGAGCCGGGGCGATTAGCTGCGGCGATGATTCAACAACAGCTTGGTCAGACGTATTTGACTGTGAATGCGCCGCCCGCAAGGAAAGATGTAAACGACGACTTGATGGCGTATAGAAAACAGCGTGAGGCTGCCTCTCGTTAGGGCGTCGTACAATGGCCTGTGATTTCCTCGCAAGCCATAATAAGAAGGTAACCATTTCAGGGGATTGGAGGTTAGCGGATGAAACCGACGGACGAGCAGGGTGAGCCATGTCTGGATGAGGAAAAGATTGTCCGAGCACTTATGGAGGCAGAGGAGCAAGTGCTGAGCGACAAGACGCGATATGACCATCATCAGGTCATGAGTGATCTACGTAACCAGATCAATCTGAAGGAACGTTGAGTCGGTTATGGCCGATTTGAATGGAATGATGCTTTCACGAAGACGCTGTTCGCACGGCGTCTTTTTTTATGAATATCTCCATGCACGTACTGTCTTCAAAAAGCATGCAAAAATAGAACTGCCGGTATGGAAGTTCTTGGGGGGTTATAAAATCAGTATTCCCTAAGCCAATTTGGTGACGGAAAAGCCGCTTTCTTCAAGCTGTTTAATCCATTGAGACTGCTTGCGAAGCTGACGTTCAGCGCAATGTCGATCCAGGTAATCGGGTCCTAACTCTTGATACGGACGGCGATGAAGCAGGAGATGATAGACGATTCGAAGCAAAGTATGGCCCAGTGCAACCAGCGCTTTCTTCTTGCCCAATCGTTTGACCCATGACCAATAACGGGCAGAAAGCCTTGTATTTCGTGTCATGGAGGACGCCCATGCGCATTCGCAAAGAATCGCTTTTAGCTGACTGTTTCCGGACCTTGCCCGCTGTCGTTTTTTTTACCCGCGCTCTCGTGATTGCCCGGGCTCATACCTGCCCAAGCTGCAAGACTGTGGTCGCTTTTGAATTGACTCATGTCCGTTCCGATTTCGGCGATGATCACGGCCGCCGCGTTTTCGTTGACTCCCGGTACGGTCAGCAGCAGGTTGAAGCTCTCCTCTTTGTCTTGGGTGTAGTTACGAATATGCGCCTCCATCTGAGCGACGGAAGACTCGATGTACTGCAAATGCTCCCAAGACATACGGATCATGCTGCGATGGTGGGCGCGAAGGCGGCTGTTAAGCGATTGAAGCAGCTTGGGAGACTTATGCCTCAGCGCACCCTTCATGTGCGTCTCCAGAAAATCCATCGTGATGACCTCGTGATCCACGATCTTCTGGAGCAACAGGCGACCGGAAACGCCGAAGATGTCGGACATATGCGAGGTCAGCTTCACATTGGCATCCTGCAGCAGCTTGTGAATACGATTTTTCTCCGCTGTCGCTTCCTGGACCAGCTTCTTGCGGTACGCAATTCGCGAATATCGACTGGAGGAACGAAGCTGTTCTCAATCAGACCGCAGCGAAGTAGCTTGGCAATCCACTCGGCATCCTTGATGTCGGTCTTGCGACCGGGGAGATTCTTGATATGATGCGCATTGGCAAGCAGCAGATCGAAATCGAAGGCTTCCAGCACGTTCCAGACGGGCTTCCAGTATACGCCGGTACTTTCCATGGCGACCTGGCTACAACCTTGTTCCGACAGCCACTCGCCAAGGGCCAGAAGTTCGTCGGTCATCGTGCCAAACGTGCGAATTTCGCACTTGGGCTTTTGGTCGAGCGGACCAGACAGCACACAAGCGACGACGGATTCCTGGTGTACGTCCAGACCGGCACAACGCTCCAGAATGGCTTCAAGCATACAAATGCGCTCCTTCCATCATGAAAACCAGGAAGACAACCTGAAACGTGAAATTTTTTTATCCGGACTCGCAGTCCAATAGCCTGTGCTTCGAAGGTTGTCCATTCAGTTTTGTTTTCGGGGTAAGATCCACCGCAAAAGAACACGAACTTGACCTGGTCAACTTCAGTATCTTAAAAATCACAAGAAAAAGCTACGATGAGATATTCATCATAGCCTGTGACCCGGCTGGGTCATGAATGTTTTGTTTGCTCGCGGTCCCCCTCTTTTTCCCGGCAGGTGCCTTGGGGCAACGTGTAACGTTGCAGCAAGCACTGAATTTGGTCTCCCAAATTCGCTTGTTAGGGGCTTGCCCCTAATACCCCCGCCTGGCGGTTCATCATGCTTACTTGTCGAATGGATGCATCAGGAACAGTCTTTTCTAAATGATGTCTTTTTTCAAGACTACCTTCATTTATTTCTGAAAGGAGCTGAAACATGCGAAAAAGAAGCATTCGCATTCAAGTATGGGTCAATCAGGAAGAGGTTCGCAGGCTTCAAAAGCAAGCGAAACAGTCGGGTCTGTCACGGGAAGCCTACCTTCGCTCTCTGATTAACGGCTATGTCCCCAAAACGTTGCCACCTCTGGATTACTACACCATGCTGCGCGAGCTTCACGCCATCGGCAATAATCTGAATCAGCTTGCAGTGAAGGCGCATACGACTGGTCATTTGGATCACGCTTCCTTCCAGCGTGAAGCGGATGATTTGCGCCGCGCTGTCCAACGGATTCAAGAGGCGGTGACTGCGCCGGAGTCGCGCAGTGCACCTTCTTGAACCACATAGGGAATAAGCAATATGGCTACGACCGCGATATGGGACGTGACTGACCGTCTGAAGCGTGTATTGAACTACGCCGTCAATCCAGATAAAACGGATCAGAGACGTATGGAAGCGGATGGCTTGCAGCAGACACTTGCCTACACTAGCTCGAATGCGAAAACAGAGCGGCAACTTTATGTGAGAGGTATCAATTGTGATCCCATCAGCGCACATGAGCAAATGCAGCGAACCAAGAAGCGGTTTCAGAAAACAGGCGGCATCGTCGCATTTCATGGCTACCAGTCCTTTGCGCCGGGGGAAACGACACCGGAGCTGGCGCACGCCATTGGCGTGAAGCTGGCGCAAGCGCTTTGGGGGGAACGCTTTGAAGTGGTCGTAGCCACCCATCTGGACAAAGATCATTTACACAATCACTTTGTTATCAATTCCGTCTCCTTCATGGATGGCAAACGTTATTACGATAATATGGCTTCCTATGCGCTGATGCGGCAAACCTCCGACCAGCTATGCCGGGAGCATGCCTTATCCGTTATCGAGCAGCCGGAGCGTGGCAAAGCCAGGCAGTACGGGGAATGGCGAGCTGATCAAGAAAGCAAGCCGACATGGCGCGGTGTCATTCGTGAGGACATGGACGCCGCTATTGCGCGGGCAAGGACGATGAGTCAATTTTATGCGCATCTGCAAGCAAGGGGCTACGAAATCAAGGCCCATGTCAAGCATGTGGCCATTCGTCCACCAGGTAAAGAAAGATTTGTTCGCTTACGTACCTTGGGCGAAGCCTACGGGGAGGAAGGGATCAAGCAACGTATTTTGGGCAGTGCGTTGCCCAAGAAAAAATCAGCTCTTCCGCTTCCAAAACGTAAGCGCGCCTTGGTGGTTCGTAGAAAACGCCCGGTCAAGCATCGCAAGCTTTCCGGCCTTCATGCATTGTATTTCCGTTATCTGTATGCGTTGGGCATTGTGCCTCGCTACCGTTCGTCTCCGAGACGAGCGTCTTTTTTGTTGAGGGAGGATTTGCGTCACTTGACGCAGATCATTGAACAAACCAAGTTGCTCAGTCGTCATCGGATAGCCAGCCGAGGGCAGTTGACTAGCTATATTGAAGCCCGAAAAGCTGAGATGAAGGGGCTGAGTCTTGATCGCAAAAGCTGCCGCAGACGCTTGCGTAGTTGCCGACAACCCGAGCAGATTGCGGTGTACCGGGAGCAGGTCGCCGCGTATTCCCGGCAACTGGCGCAGCTTCGAAAGGAGGTGAAGCTTTGCACGGGCATTTTGGCGCGCTCCGATACCATCAAGAACAAGCTGCAACAGCAAGAAGAGCATGAAGAAAAATTCAGGCGCAAGGAGGTAGAAGCCCATGAGCGGAAACGAGGCGGCCGATCAGGTCGTCAGCATGAGCCTGCGCGGCATTGAAATGATGGCGAAAATATCTGGCGAAGGCGCAAAGCATCTCGCGGCCTATTTGTTCGCCGTACTGCAAGGGCAAAAACAGACGAGAGGCCGCACGCGGCTGGAGAATCTGCTCCGTAGCGGGAAGGAACTGAAGGTATTTGCCGTGCGGAATGAGGACTTGCCCACCTTTTGCAAGGAAGCGAAGCGCTATGGTGTCCTGTATTGCGCGTTGCGGGACAAAAAGAATGTGGATGGCCTGTGCGATGTGATGGTGCGCGCCGAGGATGCCTCCAAGATTAACCGGATTGTAGAACGCTTCCAATTGGCTACCGTGGATACGGCCAGCATCAAGCAGGAAATAGAACAAGCTCGTCAGGAGAAGCAGCCGAGTAGCATGGAAGCGGAACGAGCGATGGGAGCTGTGGAGCATCAAGAACCGGTAGCCGAGCAACCAGAGGTTCCTGCATCGGCGATCAACGAGGAATTTTTGGACGAGCTGCTGGGAAAGCCGGAACCGCCGGAAGGGGTGGAGCCGGGAAACGAGGTGCCGAAAAGCGAACCACCGGGAAACGAGGAGGAGCCGGTGGCCGAAGCGGCGGAGTCGGAGCAGCTCCACCTACCCAACAAAGCCGAGAGCCAGAACCAGACGGAACTCCTCTCTCCGTCCGCGCCTACCTCCGCGCACAGCGAGGCATCCGAAATGATTCTTGAACAGCCGAAGCCGAAAGTGTCCGTGCGGCAATTGCTACGCGAGATCCGTGAAGAGAACCGCGCTGCAGAGAAGCGACGGCAGCAACAGCAGGAACAGGAGCCGAGCTTGTCCAAGCGAAAAGATCGGGGAAAAGCGTCTGTTGCCGTGAATGCTCCGGTCGAAACACCCAAGCGCAGTAATCGGAAGAGAGGGAAAGTCAAATGAGCGAGTGGGATGATTTGTTCCATCAGGAAGCTCCACCCATGACCACTACTGAACAAGACAAGCCCTTCGACAAGGAGAGCTGGGTCCAGAAAAAGCAGGAGCTACGTCAATGGACATATGAAACCATTGACGCGACCACGGTTGCGGTCGTGCAAACCGGCGAACAGCTTCAACAGTATTTGGATGTGCAAAGTCGCTTTGGCCGGTACAGTGTTTCCAATGCGCTTCTCATCATGGCTCAGCGGCCAGAGGCAACGCGGATTGCCGATTTTGAAGGCTGGAAGGCAATGGGCTACCACATTCGGCGGAAAGAGACAGGCTTTTATATTTTGGAGCCAGGCGAGACGTATAAACGGGAGGATGGCCATACAGCGATAAGCTATAATCCGAAAAAAATGTTTGATGTTGCCCAGGTAATTGGAGAGAAGCCGGCTTTGCCATCCCTGCCAGACGAACGCACCTGCATCAAGGCGCTGATGCATCGTTCACCGGTTCCGGTTCAGATGGGCGATGCCTTGCCGGCAGACAAGCATGCCCTCTATCAGCCGGATGCCGGGCAGATTGTCATTCGCCGCGGGCTGTCAGCCGGAGATATTTTTCGTTCGCTTGCGCAGGAATTGGCGCATGCGGAAATGGACCAGGGCAAGGCAGACTACAGCCGCTCGGAGCATCAGACCCAAGCGTACAGCGTGGCCTATATGCTAAGTAAGCAGTTCGGTGTGGAGACAGCGGGCTTTCGCTTTAACCGGTCGGTAGAAGGGTTGAAAGGACTGGAGCCGCAACAGATACGTGCGGAGCTTGCCGTTATCCGGGACACGGCCCTCACGATGAATAGCCGGATGTACCATCTGCTAGGCCAATTGCGGCAGCAGCAGCCGAATCGCAGTGACACGGCTCGTTAACGCTATGCCTGACAAATGAACATTTCGATGACGCGGGAGGAAGGACGATGAAAGAGGACGAGCGTATTCTTAACCTGGATCATTATGAGCATGGCATTGTCATCAACGCCCTGAATAATCTGCGTAATGGCTTGATCGGAGAGCGGCGGCCGACAGATGCCGTCGATGATCTGCTGCTGAAAACGATTGATGCCCCCTATAGAAAAGCGAAGCATCGGAGCCCGCATGCGGCGCGCTAATTCCGCAACGAGTCAGCTTATACTCGTTGTGTTTTTTTTATTGCCGGTCATTTGGCTGGCACTGCAAGCCGCGCCTGCTCTTTCCAGCGGCTTGCCCGCGCTTCTGCTTCAACTTAGCACGGCAATGGAGCATCCCCTCCATATTCGCTGGATGGAGGATACGCCTCGCAGCCTGTTGCTCTTTACGCTGGCGTATGCCCTCTGTATCGGCGTGTATGTATCCTCACAGCGTAATTATCGAAGGTTCGAAGAACACGGAAGCGCCCGCTGGGGAAAAGCAAAGCAGCTCAATGCCATATACCGAAGTAAAGAGCTGGAGCAAAACAAAATCCTGACGCAACACGTTCGGATCGGCCTTGACGGCCGCAAGCATCGGCGAAATGTGAATGTACTGGTGGTCGGCGGCTCGGGAGCCGGTAAAACGCGCTTTTATGCAAAGCCGAACGTAATGCAGGCCGCAACGTCTTTTGTAGTGCTTGATCCCAAGGGAGAAATTTTGCGGGATACCGGCGGCTTGCTCCAGACAGAAGGATACGATATCAAGGTGCTGGATCTCATCAACCCTCACCTGTCGCACGGCTACAATGCGTTTGCCTACTTACGGGACGACAAGGACGTACTAAAGCTGGTAACGAACCTCATTCGCAACACGACACCGAAGGGAAGCAATACGAATGATCCGTTTTGGGAGCGTTCCGAAACGGCGCTGCTGGAGGCGCTTGTGCTGTACCTGCTCTACGAAGCGCCGCCGGAGGAGCGAAATTTCCCGATGGTGATGGAGATGATAGCCGCAGCGGAGGTTCGCGAAGAAGATGAATCGTATCAAAGCCCGCTGGATGAACTGTTCGAGCGGCTGGCCATGCGCGAGCCGGAGCATCTGGCAGTCAAGCAATACAACATTTTCAAGCTGGCAGCAGGTAAGACGGCCAAGTCCATCCTCATCGGTCTCGGCGTACGGCTGGAGAAGTTCAATCTGCCAACCATTGCAGGCATGAGTGTGGTGGATGAACTGGACTTGTCCGGTATGGGCACGAAAAAGACGGCGCTCTTCGCTGTCATTCCCGACAACGACAGCAGCTTTAACTTTATCGTCGGCATGCTGTACACGCAGTTGTTCCAGAGTTTGATGTATGAAGCTGATTATCGGCATGGGGGGCGCTTGCCCGTTCATGTCCATTTCGTGATGGACGAGTTTGCGAACGTCGCATTGCCAACAGAATTCGACAAGCTGCTCTCGACCATGCGCAGCCGGGAAATTTCGGTGTCCATCATCCTGCAAAATCTGGCGCAGCTCAAGGCATTGTACAAGGATGAATGGGAATCGATTGTCGGCAACTGCGACCTGTTCCTGTATCTCGGCGGCAATGAGCAATCCACGCATAAGTATGTCTCGGAGTTGCTGGGCAAGGAGACGCTCGACACGAATACGTATGGACTCAGCAGAGGACGCAATGGCAGTTATTCGATTAATTATCAGCAAACAGGCCGGGAGCTGCTGACGCCGGATGAGGTTCGGCTGCTGGACAACCGTTATGCGATTTTGTTTATCCGCGGCGAACGGCCAGTGTTGGATGAGAAGTATGACGTGCTTCGGCATCCCAACGTGTCATTGACGCTGGACGGCAAAGGAGAAGCCTATCGTCACGGCGGGGCGGAGCATGTGGTGGACTGGACGAAAGTAGTGCTGCATGAGCACGGCGACTATGAATTGCTGTCAGAGAGCGAGCTGGAAGAGTTGATTTTACAAGGAGATGATCGGCATTGAAGCGTAAAACGCAAGGGTTTCTGACGTTCGGCATGATGCTTGGGCTCGGAACGCTATGGGCCTCGACAGCCTATGCCGCAGGCGATCCGATGGAGACAGTCAATAACTTCTCCAATTTCATTTTTGGCTTGATTCGAGCGGTGGGGATGATTATTTTGGGATTCGGCATCGTTCAAATTGGCTTGTCGCTCAAGTCGCATGACCCATCACAACGAGCCAACGGATTTTTAACCTTGGCGGGCGGCGTCATTATTACATTTACGAAGGAAATTCTAGCTTTAATCGCGGGATAACCGATCATGCCGGAGGGGAGCGCTCGCTACTTCCCTTCAGGACTAAAGGGTGAGTGCATGTCCAAAAACAGTTGGATCGAAGAAAATCTGGAGAACGCGTTGAACACCTGGAACGACAAGATGAACGAGATTTGGCAGCTTGTCACACAGTCGCCAGCCGAGTTTAAGGGTGGTGCAATCTGGCAGGTGGTCACGGATATTCACGGTGCGCTGCAGGCGACCGGTCTTGCGCTGCTGGTGCTGTTTTTTGTGGTCGGCGTGATGAAGACGGCGGGTAATTTTGCCGAAATCAAGCGGCCAGAACTGGCCGTCAAGCTGTTTATTCGCTTTATTCTCGCCAAGGCGGTTGTGACCTATGGGCTGGAGTTGATGATGGGGCTGTTCACGATTGTGCAGGGCGTCATATCGACCATCATGGGGAACTCCGGCTTCGGAGCGATGGAAGGAATCAGTCTGCCGGGCACGATTTCACAGGCGATTGAGGAAGTCGGTTTTTGGGAGAGCATCCCGTTGTGGATTGTCTCCTTGCTTGGCAGCCTGTTTATTACCGTGCTGTCGTTCATTATGATTCTGTCCGTATATGGCCGGTTTTTCCGCATCTACTTGTATACCGCGATTGCACCGGTTCCGTTATCGGCTTACGCGGGGGAGCCGAGCCAAAGCATCGGGACTTCCTTTCTTAAGGGATATGCGGCGGCATGCCTAGAGGGTGCCATTATTGTGCTGGCCTGCATCATTTATTCCGCCTTTGCCGAAGCGCCACCTGCCGTTGCGGATGGAACTGGGGCTGTGTCGATGATTTGGACCTATATTGGTGAATTGATCTTTAACATGCTCGTACTAGTTGGCGTTGTCAAAATGGCAGATCGCGTCGTGCGAGAGATGATGGGCTTGTAGAGAACGGAAACTTACTCCGTTTCCTCGCCGAGCAAATGGCCGACAGTAATCTCCAAGGCTTTGGCAATGATTAGTACTTCGTAGTCTTGTACCAGTCGATCTTGACCTTCTAGTCGTGACAGACTGGTCGGGCTGAGATCAAGACCCAAAGTTTGCAGTCGAGCCAGAAATTCCTTTTGCTTCATCTTCCTTGCTTTGCGAATGGCAACCACCCGGGAACCGATAATATTTTTATCGCCAGGCGGGTCTTTTCGATGCTTCATGGTGGACACCTCACAATGGTTTACATTGTACGAAATGGCATGGTTGTTTTAATGCGAATATCGAATTAAAATGAAATAAACCGATAATCGCATTAAAATCCCCCTTCGTTGTCTACTATTAACAAACGAATGGGTATGTAAACCGAAAAGAGGAGTAGTGGATGAATGAGCCGCTTTCAAAAAATATTGGAAAAGGAACGGCAAAAACTGAACCAACTTGGAGCAGAATCGTTAAGACAATCGATTCCGTTGGCAGAAAATCCAAAGGTTCAGAAACAAAGCCGTATTGTGGATGAATTGGTTGCTCAATATCAACAAAGAAAGGCCAAACGACGTCATACGGTGAGATAAAGGGAGGAAGGGGGCAGGGGCATTTGAGTTACTGCCCCATTGTCAGTTTTTTTAGAGTAGCAGCAAGATGAACAAGGTTTAGGGCTCGTGGTCTGATTAATCGTTAGCTTGGGAGTGATGCAGATGGAGATCAAAATTAACCGGGAGATCCGGGCGTATACGGAAAGCTTATTCTTTGGACTGTCCTTGCGGCAGTTCTTTTTTTCTGTTTTGGCTGTAGGAGCGGCGATTGGCCTGTACTTTGGCTTACGCAACCATTTTGGAATCGAAACGGTGAGTTGGATGTGTATCCTGGGGGCTGCTCCTTACGCCGCGCTGGGCTTCATTGAGTATCACGGCATGACCGCAGAGCAATTGTTATGGGCGTATATAAAGTCGGAGTTTTTGATGCCGAAGCGGCTCGTCTTCCATTCGACCAACCATTATGTTGAAGCGTTGCGGGTGAAGCTACGGCAGCGTGGTCTGGAGGAGACACGATGATTAAAACGCTCAAGCGCATCCTGAGCCAAGACAAGGAACGTTTTGTCGTTCCAAAGGGTGTTCAGCAAGCGATCCCGATTCGAGCCATGTGGCCGGACGGGATTTTTTTGGTTGGCAACAAATTTTCTAAGTCTTTTTGCTTTGAGGATATTAATTATGCTGTGGCCTCACGAGAGGACAAGGAAGCGATGTTCCTCGCATACGGAGAGTTGCTTAATTCGTTGGACAGCGGTGCAACGACGAAAATTACAATCAACAACCGCCGACTGAACCGGACGGACCTGGCCGATTCGATTTTGATCCCGTTGCGGGAGGACGGCTTAGACTCGTACCGGGAAGAATATAATCGTATGCTGCTCGACAAAGCGACCGGTGCCAATGAAACGTATCAGGAAAAATATATCACCGTCTCGATTGCAAAAAAGAACATTGAGGAAGCGCGGCAATATTTTGCGCGGATCGGTGCCGAGTTGTCCGGGCATTTTACACGGCTCGGCTCCAAATGTACGGAGCTGAATGCGACGGATCGCTTGCGCAGACTACATGATTTTTACCGAATAGGCGAAGAGGGCGGATTTCGTTTCGATTTGTCGGAAACGATGCGCAAGGGGCATGATTTCAAGGACTATATCTGTCCAGATACGCTGGAGTTTGAGCGGGATCATTTTCGGATGGGGCGTTTCTACGGCCGCGTGATCTTCCTGCGGGAATACGCCAGCTATATCAAGGACAGCATGGTTGCCGAGCTGTGCGACCTGAATCGAAACCTGCTGCTGTCGCTCGATGTCATCCCGATCCCGACCGACGAGGCGGTGAGGGAGGTGGAAAACCGGCTGCTTGGCGTGGAGACCAACATTACGAACTGGCAGCGGCGGCAAAATAAGAACAACAACTTTTCGGCGGTTATCCCTTATAACATGGAGCAGCAGCGCAAGGAGAGCAAGGAGTTTCTGGACGACCTGACCACCCGGGATCAGCGAATGATGTTCGGATTACTCACGATGGTGCATATTGCAGAGAGCAAGGAGCAGCTTGACCAGGATACCGAAGCCTTACTGACGACAGCCCGCAAGCATCTGTGCCAGCTTGCTCCGCTGACCTTCCAGCAGATGGACGGCCTGAATACAGTGTTGCCGTATGGGCTGCGCAAGGTACAGGCGTTGCGGACGCTCACGACCGAAAGCACGGCAGTCTTCATCCCGTTTCGCGCCCAGGAGGTCATGCATCCCGGCGGCGTTTACCAAGGGCAGAACGTCATCAGCAAAAACATGATCTTTGCCAGTCGCAAGCAATTGCTTAACGGAAACAGCTTTATTTTGGGCGTTCCCGGCTCCGGCAAAAGCTTCACGGCAAAACGGGAAATCGTGAATCAGGTGCTGGCAAGCGACGATGATGTGATCCTGATCGACCCGGAAAGGGAATATTCCGCCTTGGTGAAGGCGCTTGGCGGCGAGACGATTCATATCTCGGCCACATCGCCGAACCACATTAATGCCATGGATTTGAACCGGCAGTATGGCGACGGAGCCAATCCGATCATTCTGAAGTCCGAGTTTGTGTTGTCGCTGTGTGAGCAGTTGATGGGCGGGTATCCGCTCGGGGCGAAGGAAAAATCGCTGATCGACCGTTGCACCGCCAGTGTCTATCGAAGTTTTTTGCAGAGCCAGTATAAGGGGGAGCCTCCGACGCTACGAGACTTCCATGCGGAGCTGCTTAGGCAAGCGGAGCCGGAGGCACAGGACATCGCACTCGCGATAGAATTGTTCACGTCGGGTAGCCTGAACACCTTTGCCCAACCGACCAACGTGAATGTTCATAATCGGCTGATCAGCTACGACATATTGGATTTGGGCAAACAATTGCTGCCGATTGGGATGCTGGTTGTGCTAGATAGCATTATCAACCGCATCACGCAAAACCGGGTAAAGGGCAAAAACACGTATATCTTCATTGATGAAATCTATTTGCTGTTCCAGCACGAATATAGCGCTAACTTTCTGTACGCCTTGTGGAAGCGCGTCCGAAAGTATGGTGCTTTTTGTACGGGCATTACGCAGAACGTGGACGATTTGCTGCAAAGCCATACCGCCCGAACGATGCTGGCTAATAGCGAATTTATCGTGATGCTTAACCAGTCCAGCACCGATCGGAAGGAGCTCGCTGAGCTGCTGAACATTTCGGACTTGCAGCTCTCCTACATTACCAATGTGGACGCCGGAAACGGATTGATGAAGATCGGCAACTCGTTGGTACCCTTCGCCGATCAGTTCCCGCGGGACACAATGCTGTATCAATTGATGACGACGAAGCCAGGGGAATAAACATGCCTGATTTCGCCGCGTTCTACTTGAGCTAGATAGCTGCCCGCCATGCCAATGCGCTCGCTAAGTAACAATCAGTTCAAAGTATGATGAAACCTCAAAAGGGAGGAACTGTGGCACTGGGCCTAGGTTCCTCCCATTTTATCGTAGAATCAAGTATTCCAGCTATCCAAAGAGAGTTTGGCGAGCCGTTTGCTTGATCTTTTTTCGCAAGCGATAGATTCGCGTTGTGACAGCCGTTTTCGAGAGGTTGTATTTTTGGCTGAGCGCGTGTATGGAAAGGTGATCCTTGAAGTAATCACATAAAATTCCGTTTCCGTGCGGCTGAGCTGCTGCAAGACATGACGAACCATTTTGTTCATGTCCAATGTGCCGATTAAAACCTCGTACAATTCACAACTATTGGCTGTCAGTTGATTGGCTATGCTGTCGCTGATCGCAATTTCGTACTTTCGTCGTCGATAGAGCTTCCGGTAATAAGCGTTCACTTGATTCCTCGCGGTCTTGCACAACCATCCCGCTAGATTAGGATGAGCCTGCAAGGCCGTGATATTCTCTTGCACCTGTACAAAGGTGTTCTGCGCACATTCCTCGGCCATCTCGATAGCCTGTCCCCTCATTAGCCTCTTGCAGTAGTTCAAAACTCGGGTGAAATACTTGCGAAACACATCCACGAAAAACGTTTCATTACTCCTGAGCTTCATCAAATTCGCGTCCTCCTTCTAATTCAGGTACAAAGACAACGACTAATGGAACGGAGCGGCTGGCAAATCCCCTCCGTAATCTAAATTGGTTCCAAAGGCGTTGTTCATTCCTAGATGGAGTGCCTCCTGCGAGCGGACACTCCCGATATATGGTGTCGAATCCCTAATCCCTTCGTCATAGAGCAATAATTTTTTGACGTTTTATGTGATTTTGCGACTATAAAGCGACATTATATATAAGGGAATATTAACCTAATTTAGATTCTTCAACCAATAGTCTTTTAGAACTAAATAATTTAAGTGGAGTATCAGGCTTGAGGTTTCGATCATCCATCATTTGCATCTCGGTTAGCGCCAAGACAACTCGAGACAAGCAATCACAGTGGTGCTGCCTTGCAGGCAGGAGCTGATAGATATGCGATCTCCTCGAACGCACGATCGTTTAGTTACTTTCCGATTTCTTGCTGCCGGTAGTGGGCAGTCTGCTTTCTTGAGTCAATCGGTTATTCGTTGGCCGAAATATGTTGGTGCCGGAACCTCTCAAGCTGGAGGTTCTTTTTGTTTGCCAGAACGTCGAAGGAAGCGATGGGCAAGCAGCAAGGGCTGCCGTTCTCCGCCTCCGGTTTGGTTTATCAAAAAAACCAATCTGGAGGCGGTAATAATGAAGCTAAAAGTCAACCTGCGCGAAATCTATCCCTTCTATCAAACGGATGTTTGGGTGGAGGTAGAAGAAGAGATGGCTCGTGAACTGAGACAGTTTGAATTAGATGAAAACGCATATATTTTAAAGCGATATCGTAATCGTGCCTATTTCTCCCTGAATCGGGAGGATGGTATTGAGCAAGAAGCCTTGTACAATACGGCTTCTCCAGAGGAGCTGCTGTTATATAAGGCTTCCCGTGAAGAATTGTACAAAGCCCTGTGTCAATTGCCGGACAAATGGGTGCAACGCATTTATGCGCTTTATATGTTGGGTATGAGCAAAGTAGCGATCGCGCGATCGGAGCAAATTGATGAAAGTACCGTTCGTAAGTCGATTGAACGGGGACTTCATCGACTAGCACGGTTATTGAAATCGGAGTAGATAAGCTGTGAGGTCGGTAGAAAGAACAGCATTTGAAACATAATAAATAGAACAAAGAGTGCCCGATTTGACCTCCAAAATGAAACGGATAGTAGAAGGACTTTTTTTGCCTACTTGCTACTATCGATTATTTTGAGAGGAGAGTGCCCATGAAGCCTATTCAATTCCTAGACTCCGAACACGCAGCATTCTATTATCGAATGCTGAATGAATGTCAGAACGCCGACGCCTACCATCGCGCATTGTTTTACACGCTGGGTTTATCGAAGGATACCCGCGCGCACATTCACGACGTATTCGATTTTTCCAACGGGGGGATTAAACCGGAGGGCTTGTCCGCCCCGTGGCAAACGGGCAGTTCTGTTCGTACTTGCCGCTTGGCATTTAATCTCTGGAATGGCTGGAGCCAGGCTGGAGCGGAACGATATTCCACTCCGCACGAGCTTTTCGATTGTGGTTTTGCTCCTTACTTTGTTGAAGCAATCCGTCTTCGCTATCCCGAATACTGCAAGGTTCAAATCCCTCCCGTTAAGTTCAAAGCAGAACGCAGCCGGTAGGTAGGGAGGGTAATAGCGGTGAAAAAGCTAAAAACCAAACGTATCGTCAAGTCGATCAAGCAGATTAACAAGCAGGCTCGCGTACTCCAGAGAGGGGTACTTCGAAGGAACAACACCGCCCGCTACAGAGAGCAGGAGCGGCCTCGTTCTACTTCGGAGGAGATACAGGACCGCAATGATGCGAATATGCAGCGAGCAATAGGAAGCATCGTACGTGTATCAATGGTAGCTGCAACCATTATCCGAAAGCGATGGCACCTTGTCGATCAGGCATATCATTCTCATCCAGAAGCCGACCGAGATTCGCGGGCGAGCATGCCTATCCGATTAATGCGGTGGCCAATTAACGGGATGAAACCACGAAACGCAAGGCGGAAATCGCAGCGCTTAACTGGAAAGGCGGTGGGTCAACACCTGCCTGAGAGGCAACCAGCCGGGAAAAAGAGGGTTGGACATGCAACAGCCAGTATCAAAGCGGCCCACAACGTAAAAGTGAAAGGATATGCGCCGCGGCGGATGGCCGCTGCGGCGGCTTCTCCGTTAGCGGAGAAGATGAAACAGAAAGGAACAATTCGCCAGAGGATAGCGCTTAAGATGGTGGATCGCACGATTAAGTCTGTTCATCTCTCCGCATCAGAGGCAGGTCATGCTCGTAAGGAAGCAAAGCATGATGTTCAGCAGAAGCGAATGCTACAGACTGTAACCCAGGCTCGGCATTCGATTCATGCGGCACGAGCAGTCGCTCACATGAATCTTCGTTTGATGAAAATACTCGTTCGAGCCATAGCACTATTGGTGAAGGGAATGGCTGCTCTAATGGGAGTCAGCAGTAGCGTTATTATCCTGCTATGCATCATTATGATCATCGCGGCGCTTCTCTCCTCCCCGTTTGCCATATTCGTGGCAGATGAAAATACAGAACCCGGTACACAGAAGCTATCGTTGATTGTAGAGGAGTTGGATGAACAATTTAAGACTCGATTGGTGCAGGAACGTCAGGCGGCTGGAAATGTAGATCGCGTAGAAATGCATTACGTTGGCAGCGCGGACAACAGCCGTATCGACAACTGGCCGGAGGTATTGGCCGTTTTTTCGGTCAAAACGTCCATGTCCACGGTGGGCATCGACGTGGCAACGATGGATCGCAAGCGGGTAGAACTGTTGCAAACGGTTTATTGGGATATGAATCAGCTCGATTCGCATGTGGAGACGCTGGAGCTTACGGAAATGGTAGTCATTGAGCAGGAGGATGGAAGTACAGAGGAACAACAGGTGACACAATATGAACGTGTCTTGCGTCTATCGATTACAGCCCGAACGGCAGAGCAGCAAGCGGCTTTCTATGATTTTAATTCTGAGCAGACCGATATGATAAACGAATTGTTGTCAGCCGAATTTCGTCCCATGATGCTTGCGCTACTTGGCAAGGACGAGCATGTAGGCTTGTCATCCGGGGAGCTTGAGGCGGTCCGAACAGACTTACCAGCGGGGGTGCTTGGAAGCCAGGCTGTTGATATGGCGTTGACTCGGCTGGGTGATCCTTACAGTCAGCTAAAGGCAGGACAGGGCAACTTTACAGATTGCAGCTATCTCGTTCAGTGGGTGTATCAGCAATTGGAAGTCGGTTTGCCAAGAACGGCGGCAGAGCAGGCGCGTTTTATCGTAGAAATCGGACTGACACTAACTGCTGATGAACTAATGGCTGGCGACCTAATTTTCTGGAGCTACGAGCAAAATGGGCGATTTATGGATATAACGCATGTCGGCATTTATGCCGGTAACGGCATGGTCATTGACGCATCCTCCAGTCGCTTGCAGGTTGTATATCGGAAAGTATTCGACGCCGAACTTCAAGTGATGTATGGCAGGCCATATTTTCAGGGGGAGAAAACCGGAATTTATTAAACGAGGTTTTGTGAAGTGGCCTGTAAACGTATCACAGCCCTGCAGCCCTTCGGTCATTTTACAGATGATCTGTACGGTTTTCATAAAAAACATAATTTTTCGAACCGTTTTTTGACTCGTTTAATATGCCAGAATCCCATGTACCATAATGCTCCGAAAATGCAGGATTACGTGAGGCCACAAGTGGCAATCGGTAGAAACTATACAATAACTACAAAAGCACCATGCACAATCATTATGCGCATTCTAGAGTGATAAATCTCTACGATCGCTTGGCCGAATCAATTGGAGCAGGACCCGACTTACCTGGTGCCAAGTCCTCATTTATCGGATGAGTTTCCCTGGCTATCGACCCTCTCAGGTATCTCATCCACCAAACGCGAGACATCGATCGTGATCACATAATAAGGGTATATTCAGGCTGTATTGAGCGGAATAATGAAGCTTAAAAAAGCTAATATATTTATAGAGCCTCATTAATATATTCGTACTGCTTAAAAGAGGGAAGAGTTTAAAATGATGAAATCCTACAATTAAGAGGTGAAGGTTATGATGACGGGGACAAAAGGGAATACGACCTATTATCGACTTTATATAGACGGACTATGGATGGATTCGGCCTCCGGGCGCTTGACTGAGGTGTTGAACCCGGCCAATGAAGAAGTGATTGGATATGTCAGCGATGCGGACCTGGAGGATGTGCAGAAGGCGCTGCTCTCCTCGGAGAAAGCTCAGCGCTCGTGGAAACTGCTGCCTGCTGTTGAGCGGGCTCGGTATTTGGTCAAGCTGGTGGACCGCATCCAAGAGGAGCGGGAGCATTTCGCCCGGCTGCTTGTGCTTGAGCAAGGCAAGACCTATCGCGAGGCGCTTGGCGAAGTCGACGATACGATGGCTTATTTCATGTACGCGGCGGAATCGGCTACCCGCTTGAAGGGCGATGTGCTGCCGGCTAACCGTCAGGGCGAGATGCTTATGATTCAGAAGGTGCCGTACGGCGTCACTGTAGGGCTGTGCGCCTGGAACTATCCCCTCGCGCTCATTGGCCGCAAGCTGGGCCCGGCGCTGGTGACAGGGAACACGATGATCATTAAGCCGCATGAGCTCACGCCGATTGCGTCTGCCGAGCTGTTCCGTCTCATTGATGAGGTTGGCTTCCCGCCTGGAGTGGCCAATCTCGTTACGGGCACAGGCGTGGAGGTCGGAGGGGCGCTGGTCAGCAGTCCCATTACGAAGCTAGTCACTGTTACGGGCAGCGTTAGAGCGGGACAGGCGATCTACAAGGCGGCGTCGGACAACATTACGGCGTTATCTCTGGAGCTGGGCGGCAAAGCGCCGTTTGTTGTGCTGGAGGACGCTGATGTGGATCAAGCGGTAGAAGCGGCTGTTGGCGCGCGCTTCGCGAACTGCGGGCAGGTGTGCATCTGCAATGAGATGGTGCTTGTGCATGAGAGCATTGCCGATGCATTTACGGAGAAGCTGCTGGAGCGAGTGAAGTCCATTAAGCTAGGCGATCCCTTCGACGAGTCGGTGACGATGGGGCCGAAGGCGAACGGGCGGGATCTGGAGAAGATTGATGCTATCGTGCAGGAGACGGTCCGACAAGGCGCTACTCTGGCTGCCGGCGGCAAACGTCCAACAGGAGACGGGTTCCAGAAGGGCTACTGGTACGAGCCGACGGTACTCACGAATGTTACGCCTGATATGGCTGCAGCACGAGAAGAGATCTTTGGACCGGTCCTGCCGATTGTTCGGATCGGAAGCTTCGAGGAAGCGGTGAGCATCATTAATGCCAGCGAGCTTGGCTTATCGGCTTATCTGTACACCAATGATTATCGCAAGCTGATGCAGGCAATCCAGGTGCTGGAGGTGGGAACGGTATTCCTGAACCAAGGCATGTCAGGCTGCATGCAGGGCCATCACAGCGGCCATAAGCTGAGCGGCATCGGCGGCGAGGATGGCGAATACGGTATTGAGGGCTATCTCCAAAAGCGTACTGTTTACTTGAATTATGCCTAATAGAGGTTAAGAAGCCATATAGGAGCAGCGGGGCTGAAAGGTTAAGCCCTCGCTGCTCTTTCTTGTACAGGCTGGGAGAACGCTTACGATTTTTATAGGATTGCCATGCAAATGCTTAAGATATTTATGCGATTGGCCCAGCATAGTTCGATAGAATGAAGGGGCAGATGAATCGGAAAGGGGTTAACAAGGAATGAAGCGACACAGTTTGATGATTCTGGTCTTCCTCCTCATGATGGGAGCGTTCTCATCGCAGGCGTATGGCATGTCCTCCAAGCACTGGGCGGATGGCACAATACAGGCTTGGGTGCAGGCGGGATATGTTGAGGCGGCATCAGAAGAGGTAAAAAATCCGAATCGCGCGCTCTCTCGCGAGGATGCGGCGAAGCTGATTGGGAGCTCCATCGGCTGGGAAGCCATGGATGCTTCGAGACAGTCGAATGCGGGAGCAGCGGCTTGGGCTGTTCAAGCGTCCCAAGGTAAGTCTATTGATCAGGCCAATAAAGGAGTTACTCGAGAGGAAGCTGTCATTGTCGCTTCTGCATTCATAAGCGATGATGCTGCAGGAAGCGTTGAGCTGGACCGGATTTTCCGGGATATTGCCGGTATGAGCGCTGAAGGGAAGGCGGCGCTTAAGACCGTATATGGTGCTGGAGTGTTCGTAGGCAACGGGAGCAAGCTGCGCCCTCAAGCGAAAATTACGTTCGCAGAGCTGGTGACAGCGCTTGACCGTGTCATCTCGCATCGATATGGATTCCCTTCTCTTGATTTCGAGAATGGTGCAATTCCAGACTTTGTAACGACAGGAGATTCCACGATTGAGGTTGTCCACAACGAGGCAACGGACTCCAAGGCGCTAAAGGTCGTGTACGCCGCTGCGGACTTCCCGACTGTCAAATTCACGGCGACTACGCCTTGGCAATTCGGCAGCGGCAAAGCATTGTCCTTCGAGGTCACGAATCCGACGGACAAGGACATTACCTTCTATCTGCGTATGGATGATGACAAAAGCGCGGACGGCGTGGCGCATTCCACTGTAAGCGCTGCCGTTGCGAAAGCAAACAGTACACAAAAATATTTTCTCAGCATGGGCTCGGAAGCGCTGGATCTCGGGATGCGGTTTCTGCCGCCCAATCCTGCCGGCAGCCAGCTTGGCTACGGCTGGGGAGAGAAGGGGCTGGACAGCAGCCATATCGTGGAATTCCAGCTGTGGCAAATGTATACGAAGCAGGAATCCACTCTCCTATTCGATAACATTGCCGTAATCGGCGATCCCAATACGGATCTCAGCTACATGGACGACCTGGTGGATGGCTATGGCCAATACAGGGGCTTGGACTGGGAGGGCAAGGTACATACCGATGGGGATTTCCTTGCTGACAAGAAGGAAGAGGCTGCTGCGCTCGCCAGCGCCAAGCCGTTGGAAACAAGCAAATATGGCGGTTGGCTGAACGGACCGAAGCTTGAAGCTACCGGGCACTTCCGTGTGGCGAAGCATGAAGGCAAGTGGACGCTGGTGGATCCCGAGGGCTACTTGTTCTTCTCCAATGGTCTTGATATCGTTCGACTGGATGATATGAATACCTGGATCTCAGGCCGGGAAAATATGTTCACGGAGCTCCCCTCCAAGGATGGAGAGCTGGGCGAGCATTACACTTATACATCCATAGTAGGGGCTCCTCCACTGGGGCAAACAGAGGGCTGGCTGTTCAACCATTACCAGGCCAATCTGGAGCGCAAATACGGACAGGACTACGTGAAGGCATGGAAGGACATCTCTGTGGATCGCTTCAAGAGCTGGGGCTTCAGCTCGCTCGGTAACTGGTCGGACCCGGCATTATTCTTCGGGAAGGGCGATGAGCATGGTATCGCTTATGTTGCCAATGGCTGGACGCATTGGGGACAGCATGCCACCATTCCAAGCGGAGGCGGCTGGGCGCCGGTAGCAGATCCATTCGATCCGGCGTTCAAGACAAGCGTGGACGACATGCTGGACGAACAAATATTGGCGTATGGCGTTGAAGATGACAAGTATATGATTGGGGTGTACATCGACAACGAGATCGCTTGGGGCAATCCCGCCAATACGGGAAGCAAGTACGCGCTGATCAGCAACATTATGGCCATGGACAGCTCAGCCAAGAGCAGCTATGCCAAACGCACAATGATTGCCCACCTGAAGTCTGTTTATCAAAACAAAATTGAAAGTCTGAACAGCCAATGGGGCACCAGCTTCGCCTCCTTTGACGCTCTTGGCAAGCCTTATCAGCCGGCAGAGCTGTCCGAGGGCATGCTGCCTGACTATTCGACCATGCTGAGTCTTCTGGCGGATGAGTACTTCCGCATTGTGGATAAAGCGGTGAGCGCGAAGCTTCCCGATACCCTTTATCTGGGCTCGAGATTTGCGGAGTGGGGCACAAGCGAAGAGGTGCAGAAGGCAGCGGCGAAGTATGTGGACGTCATCAGCTTCAATGTGTATAAAGAGGATGTGGAAGGCGAAAACTGGATGCATCTTGAGGAGCTCGATATGCCGGCGATTATCGGTGAATTTGCTTTCGCTTCGGATGACAGAGGCATGTTCGGAACGGGACCAAACGCGGATACGTCGGCTGTGGATCAAGAGAATCGCGGCGAGAAGTATGTTCATTATATGGAGACTGTACTGAACAATCCTTATTTTGTCGGTGCGCATTGGTTCCAATATGTGGATCAGCCGCTGCTTGGACGCGCATGGGACGGGGAAAATTACAACCTAGGTTTTGTGGATGTAGCCGATGTGCCTTACGAGGAAATGGTTAGCGCTGCAAAGGATGTGCATGCGAGAGCATATGACATCCGGTTTCTTGGCAAGGGCACGGGTACAGGAGGCGGCCAGCCAGGCAAGGAGTGGCTGATGTCCTTTGAGTCGAACGAGGATTTGTCCATCGTTACAGCCTACAAAACAGCTGTTGTTCATTATGGAGCCGCTGGCGCAACGGATGGCAAACGGGCGATGAAGGTTAGCGTAGGTACGCTAGACGCGGATTACTCCGGAGTGGAGATTAAGCCGGCAGCCCCATGGCAGCTGGGGAGCAAGCCGCTCGTGGTCGCCGATGTGACCAATCCCAATGGGCTGCCGATCCAGCTTCGCGCGAATGTAACGGATAAGAAGGGCGCGCTTCGTACCTATTATTTTGCCATTGGGGCCAAGGAATCCCGCACGATTTCGATAGCCCAGTTCAAGGCATCCGACCCTGTATGGGGGGAGCAAGAGGGCTTCTGGGGAGCGGAAGCGACGGGGCTCGACGCTTCGGGAATCGCCTCCATTCATCTGTATCTGTGGGAGGATGCGCCGGAGAGCGGAGATTCGTTCGTGATCGATAACCTTCGCTTGTCACAGAAGTAGGCTGTCCCGCTGGTTTGAGCACTTTGTTTCCAATTGGAAACGGGTGCTCTTTTCCACTTTGTATCTCATCCCTTACAATAAGAGGACGTGATACTGGGAAGGAGAGGTGGAGCATTGCGGATCTTGTATGCTATAAGCCGATACATCGGCAAGTCTCTGTATCGCAAAATATTATTGTCTTATTTGATTATAATCGCTTTAATTGTATTCGTGCTCCTGTTCGACTTCTATTTCCGAACGGCTAATGACTTGCGAGCACAGGCAGTAGATAGTCACCTTCGCCTGACGCAGCAATCCGCTTCCACGCTGAACGCGAATATGACGAACGTCAAAAGCTTTGCCTGGAACTACTTTGGAGACTTCGACTTTCATCAGTTTGTGCGCGGTATGGGCACAGATCCAGAGGGACAAAGCTCCTACCGAGGCAAAATATCCAATTTTGTATACAATCATCCCATTGTTTCAAATGTGGTGATCTCGCAGCTTGACGGCTTCGCTATGCGGGTAGGCGGTCTGGTATCCACCCTGATTGCCCCGAGTGAAATGCAGCGCTTGACGGATGTCGCGATTGAAGCCAATGGCAAAGGCTTGTGGCTGCCTACGGATATGTACAATCCCAGCGCGTCAGGACAGCAGGTCGGTTACACGTTGTCGTACGTCCAAGCGATTAGACAAATTACCTTGACATCGCCAGGTCCCATTATTGGTGTGATGTATTTTACGCTGTCATCGGAATCGCTGGAGCAGTGGCTGGCGGAAAGCGAGGGGAGCCGAGAGGGCAGAACCTATCTGGTGGAAAAGGCTTCTGGCACCGTCGTGTATTCCAGGAATGCTGGTGAGCGGGGAAAGCGTATCTTGACAGCCGAAGAGCTGCTGATGGTTGGCAGCCAGAGCAAAGGCCACTATTACCGTTCCAGCTCAGGAGAAAACCAATTGATCGCATATGACAGTCTGGGGCATACGGGCTGGCTTGTCGTTACGGAGGTGCCTACTCGGGTGCTGACGGAGTCTGCCGACAATTTCACGAAGCGGACGATCTGGATTGGCGTGTTCACCCTGCTGTTCTCCATGCTGCTGGCGGGATTTATATCGTCCCGAACCATTACGCCGCTTAAGCTGCTCAGCAAAGGCATGAAAGCGATTGAGAAGGGCAATTATTCCGTCGTGCTTCCCGCGCGTACGGAGGATGAGATCGGGTATCTGAGCAAATCCTTCAATCGTATGACCAGGGAGATCAACCGTCTGATCAGCAAGGTATATGAATCGGAAATAGTGAAAAAAAATGCGGAAATCAAATCGCTGCAATCGCAGATTAATCCTCATTTCCTGTACAACACCTTAGGCATTATCGATAGTATCTCCTCGCTGCACGGGGACGATCGAGTATCTCTGATCAGCCGCTCGCTGGCCAAGATGTTCCGTTATAATATAAGCGGCAATGATGTGTCCAAGCTGGATGCGGAATTTCAGCAAATCAGGCTGTATTTGTCCATTCAGAAAATCCGGTTCGACAGCAGGCTGGACTATACCATTTATTTGGAGCCGGGTCTGGAGCGGGTGCCCATCCCTAAGCTTCTGTTCCAGCCGCTAGTGGAGAACAGTGTCAATCATGGGATCAGCCACAGCATCGATGGCGGTATCGTTCGTATTGAAGCGATTTCTCTGGACCAGGACGAGCTGCAGGTGAAAATATGGAATAATGGATTGGTCATTGATGAGGAGCGTCAGCAGTGGCTGCGGGAGCTGCTGCAGCTGGAGGATGCTCCTGCAGGGCTTGAGCAACAACAAGCTTCTATTGGCCTTCACAATGTGCAATCCCGCATCCGCATGTTATATGGTCCGGAATGCGGCATTACGTTCAGCAGCGACGAGCAATATGGGACAACCTTTTCCATTACGATCAAGACCTATTTGCCCGACCAGGAGGTTTAAACGATATGAGAATTATGGTGTTGGATGACGAGCCCATTATTCGACAAGGCATCATCCATAAGATTCGTCTGACCGGTCTGCCTGTAGAGGTCGTAGCGGAAGCGGGGGACGGGCTCAAGGGGCTGGAGCTGATGAAGACAGCCAAGCCGGACCTGATTGTAACGGATATTCATATGCCTGGCATGAACGGACTGACATTTATCCGACACGCGTTGGAGCTGGATGCCCGGGTTAAGCTGATCATTGTCACCGGCTATGATCAATTTGATTACGCCAGGCAAGCGATCAAATACGGAGTCAGCAATTATCTGGTGAAGCCGCTGGAGGACGATGAGCTGTATGCTACGCTGATGGAGCTATTGGAGCGCAGAGAGGCGGAGCAGCAGACGGATCAGATGATTCAGGAGCTGAAGTGCGTGGCTGAAACAAGCCAGGAGGCTTCCCGTCAGCAGGCGCTTACCCAATTCCTGCAGGAAGAGGACTTCGCGGAGGCCAGCAGCGAGCTGAATGAGCTTGCGAAAAATGGAGCTGCCTTTACGGCGGTTGTCCTCCAATTGGAGCCGTTCAAGGTGCCTCATGGCTCCTTTGGTCCAGGTGAGGAGGAGCTGCTCTGGTTCGCAATCAAAAATATTGTAACGGAGCGCTTCCTGTCCAATGCTATCAGGGGCATCCTTGTGCATCATTCGCTGAGGCGCTTCGAGCTGGTGTACGTGCTTGGACTTCAGAAGGGGCAGGACAGCGCGGGAGTGACCTATATGCTGGAAGCGATTTCGTTCGGCATTCGGAAGTATCTGAAGCTGGGAGTCACGATAGGCGTAGGGCCTTATCAGCCACAATGGCGAAGGTGCAGGAGAGTTACCGGGAAGCGAAGCAGATCGCCAGGAACGCGATCCTTCATGGAGGGAATCGGATCTATCAGGCCCAGGGCGCAGCGAATGGGGACCAAGAGGCGCAACGGAAGTCCTTTATCGGCCAAGAGGATGTCAAGCTTCTGGAGGATTGGCTGGGCAAGTGGGAGAAGGACAAGGTTCACAAGTGGATCGAGCGGCGGCTTGGCGCCATTGTGCAGGAGCCCGCCTCCAGCTATGTGATGGTGGAATGGTTCTGCGTGGATTTGTATCTATTCCTCAACAAATATTGGATCAACCATGCCACGGATTCACAGTGGGCGATCGGCGAGCTGACAGATTTGCAGCGAGAGCTGCAGCAAGCAACAGCATGGCATGAGATCGTCGAGCAGATGAAGCGGCTCGTTACGAATATGATTGGCTTATTGTCCAAATCCAATAATATTGAAGGAAAAGAAATTATGGAGGCGGTTAGGCTCTACTTGGAGCGCCATTACGCAGAGCCTATCCAGCTGGCGATGATTGCGGAACGGTTCTTTATTCATCCCAATTACTTCTCCAAGCGCTTTAAGGAGAAATACGGGGAATCCTTTGTCGATTTCTTGAATGGGCTTCGGATGAAGGAGGCGGCTCGGCTGCTGGTGGAGACCGATTTGAAGATACGCGATATCAGCGAGAGGGTCGGCTTCGACGATGCGGCTTATTTCGGAAGCGTATTCCGCAAGCGCTTTGGCGCAACGCCAGGCCAATATAGGGATAAGGGCGCTCCGCATGCATAGAAAGGAGGGGGATAAAGATGGTTGCAGGTATTGTGACAAGAGCGACATTAGCGGCGGTCGCTGTCCTTTGGTTCATACTGTCTCTGACCGCGTGCTCCGGGAATAACCATCTGAAGCTGGAAGACGGCTTGACGGACCCTGTTGTCGAAATTGTTGTCTGGGACAAGCCATTCGCGGGCTCGGCGGAGAAGCCATATTACGATCGGATGTTTCAGGAATTCGAGCAGACCTATCCCCATATCCGGGTCATTCATATGGAGGCGGCCTTCCAGAAGGAGCGCGAGCAGTTTATGACAGCAGTCGCGGGGGGCGAGCAGCCGGATTTGTATAATGCCGCGTTTCCCGATATGGAGTCGTACATCGATCAGGGCATACCTGCCGATATTACAGAGATGTGGGCGCAATATCCGGACAGCGCACACTATTCCTCCATTGCTATGGCAACAACGGAGAAGGATGGACGAATCTATGGCATTCCTAACTTCATGTATGTGACAGCCTTGGCGTATAACAAACGGATTTTTGAGGAGAATGGCATCAACCCGGAGGAAGCTTTCCTGAATTGGGACTCCTTCGCAGCGGCGGCGGAGCAAGTGACCGACCGCTCCAGCAATCAATATGGCTATACCATTCTGGGAACCGAGTGGGCGGATTGGTTCTATGAATATTATGTGTGGCAAGCTGGAGGCGATCTTACCAGCAAGAATCCTGATGGAACCGTGCAGCTGACCTTTAATTCCAATGCCGCGGTTCAGGCGCTGAGCTATTACCAGGATTTGAAGTTCCGCTATGGCGTGACGCAGCCCAACACGCTGCAAAGTCTGGATGACAACAAAAAAGACTTTTACGCTGGACGCGCCGCAACGATGATTGCAGCCTCCAACTGGTTCGGTGAAATGCTGGAATCGGGGGTTGATATGGATGATATCGGAGTGACGACGTTTCCGAAGGGTCCCGCTGGCGTGTCATTTGCGCAGGTGGGCGGAGGTATCTGGATCCTGAACCCGAACGCGTCGGAAGAGAAGCAGCAGGCAGCCTTCACCTACGCGACCTTCATGACCTCCAAATACGCGTTGGAGGAGATGCTTCGATTCCAGAAGGAGCAAGGCATGCTGCCCAATCTGTTGTCAGTGCGGGAGGACGTTGATCCCATCGCTTACGCGGAAGGGATGCCGGAGGAGCTTGTCCGCAGTATTCAGCGGGCGGCCGAGGAGAGCCGGCTTGAATATTTCCTGAAGTCCCGTCTAAGCCCTTATGTCTCTGCTGCGGTTCAGGAGGTTCTGCTGAATGAAAACACAAAGCCATATGATGCCCCTCACCCGAGCGCAGGAGAAAGCTCAGCGCGAGGTCATTGACGCTTATAATATGGAGTTCGACTAATCCAGGCGAGCGGACAGCCTTCCAAGGCTTCCGCTCGTTTCTGTATGTATGGTTAAGATTTTCGTATGAACCGCTTAATATATTCTTACAGCTCACGCCCCCATTCCTTCTACAATAAGAAGTGTAAAGCAAAGCAAAGCAAAGTTTAAGCACATCACTCGAATGGGGGAACTATCAGTGAAAAAGAAAGCAAAGCTAATGGCTGTTCTGGCCCTGACTCTTGTTGTATCGCTGTTCATGGCAGCATGCTCCGGCAACAACGGCGGCGGCAATAATGGAAGCGGCAACGGAGACGATGCCGCGTCAGCACCGCCTGCTACGGATGAACTGGTTGAGATTGTATCATGGGACATGCCGCAGGACGGCGACCCGGCTAAGCCATATTGGGAGCAGGTGTTCAAGGATTTCGCCGAGAAGTATCCCAATATCAAGGTTGAACACGTCATGCAGACGCTGACCAAAGAAAGAGAGCAGTTCATGACAGCCGTTGTAGGCGGCGAGCAGCCGGATCTGTACGCAAATGCGTTCCCGGATATGGAATCCTACATCGACCAAGGCATTGCGGCTGATATTACGGAGCTGTGGAACAACTACGCGGAGAAGGATATGTTCCTGCCATCCGCTACACAGGCAGCTACAAGAGACGGCAAAATTTACGGCATTCCGAACTTCATGTATGTAACGGGACTGGCTTACAACAAACAAATGTTTGCTGACGCGGGCCTGGATGAAAAAGAAGCCTTGAAGGACTGGGAGTCCTTTGGAGAAGCGGCGCAGAAGCTGACGGACGCCTCCAAAAATCAATATGGCTACGCTCTGCTGGGTATGGATTGGGCGGACTGGTTCTTCGAATATTATGTATGGCAAGCCGGCGGCGACCTGACCGAGCAGCAGGAAGATGGAAGCGCTAAGCTGACCTTCACATCTGAGCCTGCCGTAAAGGCGCTTCAATACTACCAAGATCTGAAATTCAAGTATAAAGCGACACAAAAAAATGTGGTACAAAGCCTGGATGAGAATACCAATGACTTCTATCAAGGACGCGCAGCTTCGATGATTGCGGCATCCAACTGGTTCGGCGGTATGGTATCCTCGGGCATGGATATTGAAAATATTGGCTTCTCCGTACTGCCTCCGGGCCCTGGCGGCACGTCCCCAGCACAGGTGGGCGGCGCGGTGTGGATCTTTAATCCGAAGGCAACACCAGAGAAGCAGCAAGCGGCGTTCACGTACGCAACGTACCTGATGTCCAAGGAAGTACAGGATGGGTTGCTTCAGTACCAGATGGATAACGGTATCTTCCCGAACCTGTTGAATGTAAGAAGCGACGTGGATGCGTCTCAATTTGTGGAAGGCATGCCTCAAGAGCTGATCGAGAATGTGCAGGCAGCAGCTGGCGAAGGCCGTCTGGAGTACTTCCTGAAAGCACGTCTGAGCCCTTATGTGGTCAAAGCTGTTCAAGAGGTGCTCCTGGATGAGAAGGCGGATCCAATGGCGGTTATGCAGAAGGCGCAAGATCTGGCACAGCGTGAAGTCGTAGACAAATACAATCAAGAAGTTAAAAAATAATAGCCATTGGGATTCCCCCGGCCGGGGGAATCCCGATAGCCGTTCCTGGGGTGAGGGAGACATATGTTGCGTAAATTAAACATTCGCTGGGTGCCGGTTTTGTTTTTGTTGCCTTCTGTAATTTGTTATGTGATGTTTAAGTATTATCCATTAATGAATATGGCCTATATTAGTTTTTTTGACTATAGCATCGTTAATCCGCCTGGTAAATTCATCGGCTTCGCCAATTATACGGAATTTTTGAAATCAACTACGTTCTGGCAAGCGATTTCGAATACGTTTATATTCTTTGGTCTATATTTGGTCCTTACATTCTGGATTCCCATTGTTCAAGCTTTGTTCCTGTATGATATTCGACGGGGCAATGCTTTCTTCCGTTTCATGTATCAATTGCCAACCATCATGCCTCTTGTAGGCGGGGTGCTCGTATGGAAATGGATGTATAACCCGGATTTTGGCTTGCTGAACTACTGGCTTGGTTTTATAGGATTAGGTCCATACCTGTGGCTCAATGACGCCACGATGACGAAGCTTGCAATCGTTCTGCCTGCCGTATTCGCCGGCAACGGAATAGCACTGCTGTTGTATTATTCCGCACTGAAGTCCATACCAACGGAAATATTGGAGGCGGCGAAGATGGATGGAGCAGGTCCATGGAGAAGGATGTGGACGATGCTTCTGCCCAATATCAAATTTATTATTGTCATTCAATTTGTGGCTTTCATGTCAAGCGTCCTGCTTGCTTATGACCATATTTACATTATGACGCAAGGCGGACCAGCAGGCAGCACAACGGTCGTGTCCATGCTTGTTGTCAACTCAGCCTTCCAGCAATCTCGATTCGGCATATCCGGTGCGGTATCCGTATTTATGTTTATCGTCATTGCGTTACTGACCATCATTCAGAATAAAATTTCCGCAGAAAAGGATTGATCATATGGAACGCACTCGCATAAGGGAAAAAGGGGGAAGATCGCTAAAGATTACGGCCTATGTGGTGACAATATCGTTCGTAATCTTTGCGTTAATCCCTATTCTGTGGATGTTCGCCTCCTCGCTCAAGACGGAGAAGGATATTAACTCCTATCCACCCAAGTGGCTGCCGACGATTCCCCAATCCATTCAAGTGACAATTGATTACACAGGAATGGATGAGACTGATCCGGCATTCTACGAGAAGGACGCCATGAGAGCGATGTGGTATCCGTGGATGAAAAATATCCGCGAGAGCATTGGCGATGTGACCATCACAGGCGTGAAGGACGGTCGTAAGCTCTATACAGCAGAGACCGTCTCCTCTATGTTCTTTGTCGGACAGCCTAAGGTTGTGCCAACCACGATCTTCAATGACAAGATGATGGATAAGAAGCTGCCTATCATCCAGGAGAACAAGCTGTCCAAGTTCGAATGGGAGGGTGACAGCGGGAAGAGTATAGCGGTAACGCCGTCTATTGCGGAGTCCGATCTGTCCAGCCGCTTCTCTGCCTTCTATCAATCCAATGAATTAATAAAGGGTCAAGTTGTTGCCATTAGCGAACAATCCAACTGGGTTCGTGTATTCAGCAGCTATATGGCGCTCAACAAAATCGCGGAGGATACGGCCGGGGCGCTGGGCTTCGCCCAATATTTCTTGAACAGTGCTATTATTACAGTGGCGAGCGTCCTTGTGCAGATGGTGCTTGGCGGACTTGCGGGATATACGCTGGCGCATCTCATCGAGAGTAAGAAATGGAAGTTTTTCTGGATCATATTTTTCCTGGCTACAATCATGATTCCTGATATTTCCTTATTGCTGCCGATGTATCTGCTCATGAAGGACTTGGGTCTCGTTAATTCCTTACTCGCCGTAATTTTGCCGCATACCGCCTGGGGGATTATCATCTTCCTATTCAAGGGCTTCTTCGACCAAGTGTCCAAGGAGCTGCTGCAGGCGGCCAGGGTTGATGGCGCTACCGAGCTTAGAACGTTCCTGCAGATCGTGACGCCGCTCTCTATTCCAATCTTTACTACTGTCGGCGTCATGACCTTCATTCCGGTATGGAATGAGTTTCTATGGCCGCTTGTCGTCAACAGCTCGCCGAAATATTGGACGTTTACCGTTGCGCTCAATGACCTGCAGAATCAGCCAAGCGTGCTGCAGAATATGCTGATGGCCAGCGCATTTGTATCCATGATCCCGCTGCTGCTGATCTTCCTCTTCTCACAGAAGTATATCGAGAAGGGTGTGGCATTCTCAGGTGTGAAGGGTTAAGCAGCTTCAGAACAAGGAGGCGAATTGCCGATATGATTGGGAAGGTTGCGATTGTGACGGGCGCAGCAGGAGGTATTGGCAGAGGCATCGTCGAAGTGCTGCTTCGCGAGGGCTGCCGCGTCGCTATGTTGGACTGGAACGAGGATGCCGGCCAAGCGGCCATGTCGGAGCTGACTGCCGCCGGCGGTGAAGCGCTGTTCATACGTACAGATGTAGCCAAGGAGGAGGAGCTGCAGGGGGCTGTGGAGCAGGCCGTCTCCCGATTCGGAGATGTGCACCTACTGGTTAATAATGTAGGGACTCATTATTACAGGCCGGTGGAGCAGATGCCATCGGAGGAATTGGACCGTGTGCTGCGTACGGACTTGAAGGGGCAGTTCCTCCTGATTCAACAGGTGCTGCCCCATATGAAGCGGAATCAGTCCGGCGCTATTATTAATATTGCCTCCGTACATGCCCATGTTACGCTTCCGGGCTTCAGCTCCTATGCAGCGATCAAGGGCGGAGTTACGGCGATGTCGAGAAGTCTTGCGCTGGAGCTGGCGCCCTTCGGCATCCGGATCAACTGTGTGCTGCCTGGTTTAACGCGGAACATAGGCATGGACCGCTACCTGAGCAGCATTGCCTCTGATGAACGCAAGACGAGAGAAGCCGAGCTGACCCGCAATATCCCATTGGGGAGAATGGCGGAGCCTGTCGAGATCGGCGAGCTGGTCGCTTTTCTTGCAAGCGACAAGGCAGCCTATATGACGGGCTCCTCGCTGGTGATCGACGGCGGGGTTTCGGTCCGGCTGCATAATGATTATTGACCGCGTGAACAAGACGCTTCAGCGCTGAAAGCTGGAGTGTCTTATTTTTCCATTCAAAGTTTATATATAAAATTATATTTGACATAAAAAACGAAGGGGGTATAATTGAAGTAATCGAAAGCAAAGGGGAATGCGGGATGCGGATAACAAACATTCAAGTGCACGTCATGAAATCGCTGCTGGAGGAACCTTTTTATTTCTCTCAAGGCTGGGTGAAGCAGCGTTCTTCGGTGCTGGTGGAGATCGAGACGGATGCCGGTATTACAGGATGGGGAGAGTGCCTGTGCCATGGGCTCCAGCCGCCGGAGATTGCTGCCGCCTTTATTAGACACGCGTTTGCGCCACTTCTAATAGGAAGAGATCCTCATGACACGGATGTGCTCTGGGAGGAAATGTACAATCTGTCGCGTCCTTACGGCCAAGGCGGCGCGGCGGTGAATGCTATAAGCGGCATTGATATCGCATTGTGGGACATTAAGGGCAAAAGCTGCGGCCTTCCCGTCAGCAAGCTGCTCGGCGGCACGTTCCGCACGCAGGTTATGCCGTATGCGACCGGCTTCTACCGGACGGCGAAGGGCAGCTACCCCGCGGATGGCGTAGCAGAGGCGTTGCAGCATAAGGCGAATGGTCTTCGCGCCATGAAGCTTAAGATCGGCTTCGGCATAGACGAGGATCTGGTCTTGATCACCTCCGTCCGGGAAGCGGTGGGACCGGAAATGCGGCTCATGGCGGATGCCAATGGCGCCTATAACACGGGACTGGCAAGAAGGCTGCTGCTGGAGTCGGAGTCGTCTAAGCTGTATTTTATGGAAGAGCTGCTGGCTCCTGAGGATATTGACGGCTACAAAGCGATCCGCCATCTTACAGGAACATTGATTGCCTCCGGTGAGAATCTGTTCGGCAAGATGGGCTACCGTCACTGGATTGCGCAAGGCGCGCTTGACATTGTGCAGCCGGACCTCTGCTCCTCGGGAGGCTTCACGGAATGCAAGAAGATTGCGACGCTCGCGCAAGCCTGGAATACGATGATGGTTCCGCATGTATGGGGCTCGGGAGTTGGCCTTGCCGCCTCCCTCCAATTCATTGCGTCATTGACGCCGACCCCGCTGGGCCTCTTCCCTGAGGAGCCTATGCTGGAATACGACCAATCGTCCCATCCATTCCGCGCGGATCTGATTGGTCATGCCATTACGATGAAGGATGGTATGGTGGCGATTCCGGATGGACCTGGTATTGGTGTGGAGATTAATCGCGACATTATTGAAAAATATGCGGTGACTGCTTGAAGCGGGCAGGCGAATTCTTGCGCGCTGTTGAGGGGGACTAGGTTTGAAAGTAATCGTTATTGACTGCGGAACAACCAACTGCAGAATGAGGCTGCTTGATGGGGATAGGCTATTGGCTAGTGTTACAAAACAAACGGGGGCGGGCAACTCAGCGCAATTAGGTAACAACTCTAGCTTGAAGCGGGCGCTGAAGGAGAGCTACGAAGAGCTAGCTGCCGCTGAACCGGTGGCTATGCGGGAGGTTTATGACATTGTCGCATCCGGTATGATAACCTCCAGCGCAGGGCTGATGGAGATTGAGCATCTGATGGGACCAATCAATCTAATTGATCTGACCGGCTCGATCAGGCGCCATCTGTTTCCGGAGTTATTCCCTCAGCCTGTTCTGTTCGTACCTGGTGTGAAATTTATAGGAGCTGCATTGGCGAATCACGATATGATACGAGGCGAGGAGACCGAGCTGTTTGGTTTTTTGGAGGTACTAACATCAGGGAATGAGGTTAATAAAGAACGATTGTTCATGCATTATGGCTCTCACCACAAATGGATCAGAACCAGAGAGCGCTCCATCATAAGCAGCAGCACGTCGATCTCAGGCGAACTAATGATGGCTGTCATGAACCATACGCTGCTAAGAGACAATACACTCCATCTAGAAGATGTGGTTCCGGATCCGGATTGGGTACGGAAAGGGGTAGAGGCGGTAAAGCAATATGGAGCGGGCCGCGCCCTTTTCCAAGTTCGAACGCTTAATGTGTTGGACAAGCAAGATAAACAAGCGTCAACAAGCTTCTTCCTCGGAGTCATTGCTGGCCAGGACTTAGCTATGCTGACGGAAGAGTTGCTGTACGGTGTCGAAGAAATCGTCTTATATGGACGAAACTTGTTTCCTTCCATCGTTGTTCCTATTCTGAAGGACTTTTACCCGAGTATTGCCATTCGGGTTGTTCCGGAGGAAGAGTCTGGCTGGTTAAGCGTCTACGGAGCGGCGAGCCTATACAGACAATATAAAGAGGAGATGAAGGGATGTTAACCGTACAGCAGCAGATTAATAGAAGCAAGATCGTAGCGATTCTTCGCAATGTACCGCTCGACCGTTTGCCGAGAGTCATGGAGGCTCTCTATGAGGGCGGTATTCGAGTGGCCGAAATTACGCTGAATTCGGATGGCGCCCTTGACGGTATTCGGGTAATGAGGAAAATGTACGAGGGGAAAATGTCGATTGGCGCCGGGACAGTTATTACCGCTCTGGACGTGGAACGCGCGACGGATGCAGGGGCCGAATTTCTAATCTCGCCCCACACGGATGAAAGAGTGATTGAGGCGGCGTTATCCCGCTCCAGCGTCCCAATCCCCGGAGCGCTTACGCCGACGGAGGTTGTGCGTGCTGTAACGGCGGGAGCGCCGTACGTGAAGCTGTTCCCTTGCACGACCTTTGGCCCGAGCTATGTGAAGGAGCTGTTAGCGCCCTTGAATCATGTCAAATTCATGGCGGTCGGCGGCATAACAGCCAAGCTGGCGGCGGCTTATATACAGGCTGGTGCGATTGCGGTCGGAGCCGGAAGCGGTCTGGTCTCCCATGCCGATGTTATGGCGCATAACTATGCCGCGATAACGTCCAATGCGCGTGAGCTTGTAAGGCATATTGAAGGCTGACCTGTATCAATGGTAGGATGAATAGATAAGCTTATGGAGGAATCGTTCCGGCGATTCCTCTTTTGGTTGGAATGGAACAAGAGGAGGCGTTGCTGATTATGCAGCATACCGTCAAATTCCGAACGGATCGTGTGCCCGCCGTGGACAATATTGGCTTGTTCAGGACAACCGCATTGTGGGCCCATATGGACCGCGTTCTGCCTCATGACGTGTTGATTGTTGTCAGGGAAGGACTTGTCCATATTATTGAAGATGGCACGGAATATCATATTTCGCCCGGCGAGGTTTTCCTGATGAAGCGGGGCGTGCGCCACTATGGCTTGCCGCAAACGCTGCCAGGCTCCGAATGGTATTGGATTACGTTCGGCGCTCCGGAGACGGAGGAGCATGATCACCAGATGGCAGAGACGGAGACAGAAGCAGAGGCAGAGATTGCGGATGCTAAGGGAATGAGCCTGCTGAGGGGCCAATTGCCCCAAACCATTGAGCTGAAACGTCTCAAGGTGAGCGACTTTCAGGGCATCTGCGTCAGAATGAATAAGCTCTTGCATCACTATGCGATGGGAACGGCTTACGACCGGCTGAAGCTTAATGTGGGTACTCTTGACTTGCTGCTGGATTTGCACCGGGATGTGACGGACTCCAGCGGGAAACGCCATAAGCTGTATGATGATGTGAAAGCCTTCGTTCAGCGGCATCTGCACGAGGATATTCGGTCGGAGCAGCTGGCAGAGTCCCTGCAGCTGAACTATTCCTATATGAGCAGAGTGTTCTCCAGAGAAGCGGGCATGTCGATCCGGCGCTTCATTATGGAGGCGAAGGTGAAGGAGGCGATCCGGCTGTTCAGTGAAAGCCGGCTTAATATTTCGCAGATCAGCGAGAAGCTGGGCTACAACAATCCGTATTATTTTACCCGAATATTCAAGCAGGTGACCGGCTACAGCCCTACGGATTATCTCAAGAAGGGGTATTATGACAAGGGCAGCTTTCAATAAATCGGGCCTTGAACGAGAGGACTCGCCCAAGGCCGGCAGGATCAAGCGTATTAGATCAGCGGCAGCCAGACGGACATATCGGTCTGACCACGATTGTTCCATGCGTAATAAGGCACAAGCCTTACATCGATTTCTGCCATGTCTAATGCTTCAAATGGCTTATAGAGGGTGTCGGAATGGTCCTCCTGCGGGATCTTCAGCGCCGTGCCATGCAAGGTTGTGACGCCGCCCAGCAGCTCATGATCGTAACGGGCCTCGAACCGCGTAGAGAGCGGAATTCGAATCTGATCAATGGCCATGCCTTCAGGGAGATCAATGCTCTCCAGACAGTAGACGAACGGACCGTACATGAAGGCAACCTGGCCGCGAGCCTCTTCGACCATTGGGTTGGCCGCAATACGTTTCACGCGCATAGGCAGCACCAGCTCGATCTGATCGTTGGCTTGCCATTTGCGCTTCAGCTCGAAGTAAGTGCCTGCCGCTGGTTGAGCCTGTTCTTCCCCGTTGATTCTGACCGTTGCGCCGTCAGCCCATTGCGGGATCCGAAGATGAATGGAGGTCTCCGCATTCAGCGAGCTGTTGATTGTCATCAATACCGTCTCTTCAGCAGGGAAGCTGGATTTCATCGTCAGGCTGAGCGTCTCGCCTGAGGACAGCACGGTATTCAATTCATTGCCGCTGTACAGATGAATATACAGGCCGTCACTGGATTGACCGTATGCCCATTGATTTAATCTTGCCAGCGTGCGAAGCACCTGAGGCGGGCAGCAGTAGCATGTATGCGTGAACCATCTCTCGGTTCTGAAATGCTGCGTTTGCGCCGAGTGGTGGTTGAAGAGCTTGCCGTTTCTGGTCTCCAGCGGATTGGTATAACAGAAGTGGTGGCCGTCCAGGGTCATGGAGCCCAGCAGGCTGTTGTACACAACCTTCTCGAACACGTCCATATACTTGGGATCCTGAGTCAGGCTGAACATGCGCATCGACCACATCGCATTGCCGATATTGGCGCAGGTCTCCGTATAAGCGGAGCGGTTAGGCAGATGGTAGTCGGTGCCGAACGCTTCCCAGATCTTGTCGCCATTCGGGGACAAGCCGTTGTAGATGGAGCCGATGCCGCCCGTCAGGTACATTTTTTTGGTATACATATTGTCCCAAATTTTCTCAAGCGCATGCATCACAGTCTCTTCGCCCGTGTGGGAGTAGACGTCTGCAGCGCCAGCATACAGGTATACAGCCGTTACAGCATGTCCCGTTGCTTCCGTCTCTTCACGCAGCGGTGTACGGTCCTGGTTCTGATCCTCGCCTCCGTAGCCGGCGCCTCTCATCGTCATGAAGATATCGGCCAGCTTCAGGTAGGTCTCGTTGCCTGTGATGCGATGCAGATCAACAAGGCCCATAATATTGGAAGGGTTCCAGCCGTAATGGATGAGATGCTTCGGACAAGGATTGAAGGTTTCGTTCAGGTAATCTGCCGCTTTGATCGCGACTTCCAGGAAGTTGGTTTTGCCGGTTGCGGTGTGGTGCACGCATGCCGCGGTTAACAGATGTCCGAAGTTATAGTCCTCATGATAGATGCGCTGACCCCAGCGCTTCTTGTGGCTAAGCTGAATGTTGGTGCTGATGTAGCCGTCTGGATCCTGCGCCTTGGCGATAAAGCCAATGTACTTGTCCATCTTCTGGTCAAGCGCAGCGTCCTTGTTGATGGCATACACATGCGCGCAAGCCTCCAGAAATTTATAGCAATCGCCGTCGGACCAGTCCTCTCCGTAATGGCGGTCCGTCTTGAGTCCAGCAGCTACCTCGAAGTTGGGCATATAGGTGCCGTTTTCTTTGACATGAATGGCCTTCTCCATAGAATCAATCATTTCTTCATGGCAGAGGTGGAAGCGATCCGCCCAGAAGCCTGTTGTCCACTTGGCGTCGGTCATATTTAATGGCTTTACTTTTCTCATATCCTGTTCCACGGTATACCCTCCAGTTAAGTCTGAATTGTCCTGCTGCCTTTATTTTAACGAGTTCCGGATATGGACAGCCATGCACTATACCATACAAAAGTAGTACCTTTTTTACCACTTACTGCTCCACATTAACCGGCTGCTGCCTCTTGCACTGGGTAAGCCCCTTCTGTCCTTGAATGGCATGGGCGACCTTCGTCCAATTATTGGTTTGGTCCAATATAAACTTATACACCGTGTTCATATTCGCCTGCTCCAGTCCCCGATAATCCGCGAGCGGCCCCAGGCCTTCCTTCCAGCTCCGCAGCTTGCTCAGCAGACCTTCCTTGATCTCAATGTATGCGGGATCGTCGAACAGATTGTTCTGCTCGTAGGGGTCCCGCTGCAGATCATACAATTCCCCTTCAACCAGCGGCTGGTCGAAGAAGGCGGAATACTTCAAATAATGATCGCCGTACAGCTTGTCGTGAATATTCTCCTGCTCGGGGTAATGCGTCAGCTTCCACCTCGCATCTCGGATCATAAGGGCAGGCTCGGTATGAATAGACCCGCAATAATAGAGGCTGTGCGCTTCCGTGCGATGAATCGCCTTCTCGCCCCGGCATACCGGCAGCAGGCTCATGCCTTGCACGCCTTCGGGAATTGGAATGTGTGCCGCATCCAGTACCGTTGGCATAATATCGATAATTTCGGCAAAGCTCTGATGGCGCATGCCGCCGTTGTGGCCGCCAGGCAGCTTCACCAGAAGCGGAATCCGGACCACCGGCTCATACATATGACCCCATTTCTCAATAAAGCCATGCTCTCCCATCATGGCGCCATGATCCGAGGTAAAGATAATAAGCGAGTTGTCGTAAAGCTCCAGCTCCTTCAGCTTGGCAATCACCTTGCCGATCCGATCGTCGACATGAGTGACGAGGCCATAATAGCTGGACATGCTTTTGCGGTAATCCTCCGCATCCAGCTTGTCGAAGCCGCGAACCTTGTGGAAGTAGCGTTGGGTAATCGGTTTGTCCGCCAGCGTTCGGCCGGCATTGTCGGGCAGCGGCAGCTCCGCCGGATCGTACATATCCGCGTAAGGCTGAGTTGGCATATATGGCGTATGGGGATCCAGAAGAGATAAATAATGAAAGATAGGATGATCCGAATGAGGCACGTCCTGAATTCGATCGATGTAAGCCTCCGTTAGCCGGGAACAGGAGGTTTGATCGGGAGGAGTAGGGCTTTTGCCATGAATAACCAGAGGGATGTCGCCTTCATTTTTTTTGAAGGAGGACTTGCGGCGCATCTCGGGCTCCTTGATTCCAAGGAAGCTGGTATAGGGATCGGGGGAGCCGTTCATAAATTCATCGAAGCCGCATTGCTCCGGTGTCCGGTGTACATGCAGCTTGCCATACATCGTTGTTGTATAGCCGTGCTCGCGAAGCAGCTCGGGCAGCGGCAGCTCGTCTTCAACCATACGCATGGCATTGTCTAGGATGCCATGGCTAAGCGGATTGCGTCCGGTCATGAGACTGGCTCTGGCGGGCACGCACATCGGGCAGTTTGTATAGGCTTGCTCGAAGATGACGGAATCCTGCGCAAGCTCATCCAGGTGAGGGGTTCTCACGATTGAATTGCCCATAAATCCCAGGCTGTCAGCTCTAAGCTCGTCGCACATCAGAAAAAACACATGGGGACGATTGGCGGATGCCATTAGATATCACTCCTTGTAAGGTATTACTTGAAATATACTATATAATTTATATTTAATCAATTTGAATAAATATAAAATGAGCTCGTGAATTCGGCAATCCAATACCGTTCAAAAAACACATTGACATCTCCACGTGGCGTCGATATCATTTAAATATATATTATTATTTTATAAATGAAATGGAGCTGGAGATGACATGTACAAACATTATATAGACGGCAGCTTGGTTCAAGGTCTCGGGCTGACATTAGCTGTACACAATCCGGCAACTGAGCAAGAAGCGGGCAGGCTGATGAAAGCGACGGAGGAGCAGGCGCAAACGGCGCTGGAAGCGGCGCAGAAGGCTTTCCCTATATGGTCCGGCTATTCGCTGAAGCAGCGTGGAGAATGGATGGAGCGTCTGGCCCAAGCGATTGAAGCGCGGCGTGAGCAGATTCTGGAGGTGCTCATGAGCGAGACAGGCAAGCCGCTTCCTCAAGCTACTGAGGATATGGAAATGCTGCCCAGATGCCTGAGATATTATTATGAGGAAGCCAAGCGGCTGCATGGCCGTATAATCGAGGATGAGGACCAAGGCATCATGAGCCTGATGAAGAGGCAGCCTGTTGGCGTTGTGGTCGGGTATCTGGCCTGGAATTTCCCGCTGTTGAATCTGGGCTATAAGCTTGGACCGGTGCTTGCCTCGGGCTGTACCTGCGTTATCAAGCCGTCGCCATTGACGCCGCTGACCACGCTGCTGATCGGCGAGATCGCGGAGGAAATCGGATTCCCGGCGGGCGTCATTAACCTGATTACAGGCGATACGATCGAGCTGGCGTCGGTTATGAACACGAGCACCATTCCGCGTATGCTGACCTTGATCGGATCCACTTCCGCAGGCAAAGCGATAGTAGGCCAATCTGCGACCTCGATCAAACGCTTCTCCCTGGAGCTTGGCGGCAATGCCCCTGCCATTGTGCTGCCTGACGCCGATGTGGAGGCGGCTTGCGAGCAGTTGGTGAATCTGAAGTTCGGCAATGCCGGCCAGATCTGTGTATCGCCGAACCGCGTGTTCGTACACGAATCGTTATATGAGACCTTTGTAGCCAAGGCTGTCGAGAAGGCGAACCGGGTTACACTGGGCTGGGGCCGCGAGCCCCAGGCGGGGATGGGCCCCATGATCTCGGCGGGGCATCGCTCCAGAGTGCAGGAGCTCATCGCGAGCGCAGTTGCAGAAGGCGCGACAGTTGCGGCAGGCGGAGGCATTCCGAGCGGCATCGACAAGGGCTACTACCTGGAGCCGACCATCATAACGAATGTGACGCCGTCCATGCGGATTTGCAAGGAAGAAATATTTGGGCCAGTTATGCCTATTATGCCCTATTCGGACCGGGAGCAGGTTATTCAAGAGGCGAATAATACTGAATTTGGTCTTGCCTCTTATGTGTTCGGCACCGATATTAACGATATCCTTCATATTGCCGAATCGCTTGAGGTGGGCACGGTATGTGTCAATGGTCCCCATTATTCCGTGGAGCTTCCGCATGGCGGCGTGAAGGAAAGCGGCATTGGCAAGGACTGCTCCGTCTACAGTCTGGAAGAATATTATACGGTGAAGCGGATCACGATACGGAAGGGGAAGTCGTAAGATGGCCCATAAGAGCAAGCCAAACATTTTGTTTCTGATGACGGATCAGCAGAGGAACGATACGTTCTCCTGCATCAATCCGGAGGTGCTGACGCCTTACCTGGATGAGCTGATTGGAGACAGCGTCTTCTTCAGCAATGCCCGCTGCGCCAATCCATCCTGCGTGCCGTCCCGGGCTGCGATTATGACGGGCAAATTCCCGTCGGAGTGTGAATGCCCGACCTTTATTACGCAGCTTCCCGCTCATGAGACTACCTTTATGACTCGTCTGCAGGAAGCGGGCTACCATACGGCTGTTATTGGCAAGCAGCACTTTGCCGGCTCCTCCATCAAGCGGGGCTATGACGAAGAGATGATTATTGACGGCCATAGCGCCTTCTATCCGGATGATACGATTCAGCCCTACCTGGATTATCTGGCGGAGCATGGCGTCGATAGAAAAGCGGTTATGAGCAAGACGCTAATCAGCGGCGGCACATGGAATGTAGAGTCCCAATATCATCTGGATGATTATTTAGGCGAGCTTGGCAAAGCATGGATGGATAAGAAGGGACGTGCCGCCCAAGCGGACGATAAGCCGTGGTTCCTCACCCTGTCATTCTCCGGACCGCATCATCCCTATGACTGCGAAGGAACGGAATATGCGGAGCTGTATGATCACGATAAGCTGTCCGCTCCGGAGTCCACTTACGCCGATCTGGACGAGAAGCCTCCACATTTCAAGAAGATGGGCTCCTACGCCGATATTTATCTCAAAAATTTCTCGGAAGAAACGTTCAAGAAGACGAAACGCTCTTATTATGCCAATGTCAGCCTCATTGATCGGAAGATCGGCGACCTGATCCGAATCATGAAGGAGCACAATCTGTATGATAACACGCTAATCATCTACACCTCCGATCATGGCGACTTTATGGGCGACTTCGGCATGGTGGAGAAGATGCAATGTCTATCGGACAGCCTGATGCGCGTGCCTCTCTTTGTTAAGCCGCCCATTCAAGGCTTCCAAGGCTTCGAGGTGAAGGATGACGTGCTCAATATCGACATAGCGGCAACCTGTCTGGAGGCGGCCGGAGGGGAGGTCCCGAGCTCCCTGTCGAGTTATTCCTACACGGGATATTGGGATGAGGCAAGAGAGAAGAAGGTCCGCGAAGCCGTCTATATGGAGGCTGGCACGATCAAGGGCTGTATTCATCAGGGATTGAAGACGGTACATTACATGGACCGAAGCTACGGAGAGCTGTACGATCTGAACAATGACCCGCTGGAGCGGCGCAACCTGTGGAATGATCCCCGTTATATGGCGCAGAAGCTGGAAGGCTATCGTTTCATCGTCGATCATATGTACAGGGCGATTCCGAAGTCCGATGTGCCATGGAATGTGGGAACGCCGGACATTTAAAACCATGAACTTCATGAGCGTATTTACCGTATCCAGTGTGAGGATTCCCCGCACTGGATATCCTTATTTCTGAGGCCTGCTGTACGGATGCGATTTGTTTGTGTTAAGTTAATAGGATCGCGCTTTTTTCCATGATTCCATTCTCGAAGTAAAGGAGCAGCATGAGCATGAGAATGAAGCTGGGCAAGATGTCCTTGTTCTACAAATACCTGATTTCCTATGCGCTCTTGCTTATACTTCCGGTGCTGGTTACCGGCTTTTTTGTTTATCAATATTTTGTAGGAATGCTTCAGACGCAAGTGCTTCAGTCGAATCACGGAATGCTGGAGCAGGTTAGAGATACGATGGACACCCAGCTGTCCGAGATGAGGAATATCGCGATTCAGCTGTCGGCCAAACGGGAATTCGATCCGGAGCAGCTTGGCGAAGCTTATGCCGTCTACGAGGCGAAGGAGAAGATCAGTCTCTACGCGGAAGCCAATACGTTTTTCTCGGAGGTTGTATACAAAGCCCATGGGGTGCCGCTGCTGATTTCGTCGAAGAGCACGTATCTGCCCTCCGTGTTTCATCAGATGTATCTCAAGGAACAGATGGATTATGAGCAATTTGAAAAGCTGCTGGCGTTAGACGAGGTTCATGTCCAGGCGGCCGCCTCGCTGAAGAGTGAGCAGGACAGCTCCTGGGATCCTTATATCTCCTATTCCGTTCCCGTGCCGGAAATTGGCTCTCCCATTGATACGAAGGGAATGCTGATCTATCTCATCAAGGAAAATGAAATGAAACGCATGCTTCAGTCCTTTCTTCCTTATGTGCAAAGCAATGTCTATATCGTGGATCAGCAGGGAGAGCTGATTACGTCGTTGTCCGATAAGCTGAAGCTTCCGAAGGAGCTGCTGTATTCAGAAACAGAGCTTAGCGGAATCAGGCAGCTGGGCGGCGAGACTTATTATGTGTCCAGAATCACCTCCGCATCCAGCGACTGGACGTATATTACCGTGGTGTCGGAGACCCAGCTAATGAAGCCGGTTGATGAGCTGAAATATAAAGCAACCATTGTACTGGCTCTCATTCTTATTATTGGCTCCAGCATCATCTACATCAATATGCATGTGCATTATAATCCGCTGCGGAGGCTTATTCGCATTGTGGATGAGAAGCTGCAGCAGTCAGACGGCGGATCACGGCAAGGACTGGACAAGCTGCAATCGGCATTCGATTATATGAGCACTCGGAGCATGACGCTGGAGAACCAGGTCGAGCTTAGCCGACCGGCGCGCAGACAGCAATTGCTTACCCAGCTGCTGCAAGGCGGGACGGGTGATGAGGAAGCGTTCCGCCAAGCCTGCGAGGAGCTGGGCATCAGGCTTCGCGGTCAATACAGGGTCGTATGTATGCAAGCGCATCCAAATGAAAGGCTCGATTCCGCTGACTCCGCGCCGGCGACTTCATGTCCATGGAGGCTGATGATTCCCGATGAGATTGACATGTATCAGGTGGAGACGATACAGCCGCATCGCTGGATCTGGATACAGGAGTGGCAGGAAGGGGAAGCTTGGTCCACATGGCATAAGGAGCTGGACGCGGCAACTGGCATACCATGGACGATCGGCGTGGGCGACAAATGCAATGAGCTCAGCGAGCTGCCCAAGTCCTATATCGGCGCGTTAACAGCGCTACAATTCCATCTTATAGCGGGAAGCGATCGCGTCATTCTGCCGGATCAGCTCTCTTCCGGTGACGACAAGTTTTTGGCTTATCCAGCGCGCGAGCTGGACATGCTCAGCTTCCATTTGAAGGAAGGCGATCTGGCGCAAACGAGACGGTATATGGAGAATACGCTGGAGCAGATACGGGCGAGGAGCCAGTCGCTGCTGACGGCCAAATACATTTATTTCGACATTGTCCATACGATTCTCAAAGCTGTGTCCAATGAAGCGCTTCATCGCGGCATTGCGATCTCTTATCCCGATATTATTGAGCTGACGCAGTGCACCTCCTATTCCCAGATGGATGCCATCGTGTGGAAGACGCTGGACGAAATTGCGCCGCTGCTGGAGAAGCAAGAGCAGCCAGGGGAGGATATGCTGCTTCAGCAAATTATCGAGCTGCTGCACGCCAAATATGCGGATTCGCAATTCAGCATTCAAGGCATGGCGGGCCACTTCTCGCAATCGCCCTCCTATCTCTCCCGATATTTTAAGGAGCAGACGGGTCGAACGGTGTCGGATTATTTGAATGGCATTCGTATTGATGAAGCAAAGCGCCTGCTCATCGAGACGGATCTAACGGTTACGGACATTGTTCAGCGAATTGGCTACAGTGATCCGTCGAGCTTTATTCGGAAGTTCAAATCCGAGCTTCAGCTCACTCCCGGCGAGTATAGAAAACGTATGCAGAAACCGCACGAAAGACCGCCGCAATAGGTGGAAAATGCTCAAAACCCTTGATGTATCAATGGTTTTGGGCGTTTTTTATTTTTCGCATATAGGTGAAAATCTCGCTGATTGTACTCTTCTGCCCTGCTTGTTACGATGAATGGGCACCTTGGTGAAAGCGCTTTACAACATCGGCATTTTTCGAAATTGGAGGGAATCATGTGTTGAACCGCTGGAAACGACATTACGAGTTATACTTGTTATTGCTTCCAACACTGCTTTATTTCGCCGTATTCGAATACGGACCAATCTACGGCTTGCAAATCGCCTTCAAGAACTTTGCTCCCTTCAAAGGAATTAGTGGAAGCCCATGGGTCGGATTCGACAACTTCCTTCGTTTCTTTGACAGCTATAAGTTCTGGGACGTGCTTGTGAATACGCTGACGATTAGCGTGTACGAGCTGCTGCTGTTCCCGATACCAGTCATACTGGCACTGCTTATTAATCAGCTGACAAGCAAGCGCTTCAAAAAGCTGGTTCAGACGGTAACGTATGCGCCTCATTTCATCTCAACCGTCGTTATCGTAGGTATGCTGAACCTGTTCCTGTCTCCGAGAAACGGAATCATTAACCAGCTTTTGGAGACGCTAGGGCTGGAGACGATCTTCTTCATGGCCAAGCCGGACTGGTTCGCTTCGATCTTCGTATGGTCGGGTGTGTGGCAGAATGCGGGCTGGGGAACGATTATTTATTTGGCCGCGCTTACCTCCATCAATCCGGAGCTGCATGAATCCGCGGTTGTGGATGGAGCCAGCAAAATCAAGCGAATCCTATACATTGATCTGCCAAGCATTATGCCTACGGTCATCGTGCTGCTCATTCTCAGTGTCGGCAACTTTATGTCCGTTGGCTTCGAGAAGGTGTATCTCATGCAGAATCCGCTTAACGTATCCTCGGCAGAGGTCATTCAGACATATGTGTACAAAACAGGATTAATAGGCGCGCAATACAGCTATTCCGCTGCAATCGGCATGTTTAACTCCATCGTTAACTGTCTATTGCTCCTGATGGTTAATTTCCTGGCGAAGCGCTTCGGCCAGAACAGCTTGTGGTAGAGAGGAGTCAACACGATGGAAACTTGGAGTCGCAGCAGAGGAGATAAGCTATTCGATTGGACGAACATTATGTTCTTCCTTCTTATTCTCGGGATCGTCATTTATCCGCTGTATTTCATTATTATCGCTTCGTTCAGCGATCCGGATCTGGTGAACGCAGGCAAGGTGCTGCTTATTCCCCAGGATATTTCGTGGATCGGCTATGAAAGAATTTTTGGAGACGCAGAAATTTGGAATGGCTATAAGAATTCCATTATGTATACGGTGCTCGGCACCATCTTTCGAGTGTCCCTAATTATTACAGGGGGATATGCCTTGTCCAGAAAGGATCTTCCTATGGCAGGCACGCTGATGCTGCTGATCCTGTTCACGATGTTTTTCCATGGCGGTCTCATTCCAACCTACCTCCTGGTGAAGGAGCTTGGAATGGTGGATACCATGTGGGCCATGATTGTACCCGGTGCGGTCAGCGTCTATCAGCTCATTATCGTAAGAAGCTTCTTCCAGTCCAACATTCCTCAGGAAATGCTGGAGGCGGCTATGATGGACGGCTGCGGCAACTTCAAGTTTTTCCTGCGTATGGTGCTGCCGCTGTCTCTGCCGATTATCGCGGTTATGGTGCTGTTTAATGCGGTAGCGATGTGGAACTCGTACTTCCAGGCGCTCATCTATCTGAATGACGCAAGCCTTCACCCGCTCCAAATCGTGCTTCGCAAAATATTGATTATTAGCGAGGCGCAGCTGGATCTCATCGATGCTTCAGGGGATGCAGCCGAGGAGCAGAAGGTATCCGAGCTTATCAAATATGGTATGGTGGTTGTCTCCAGTCTTCCCGTTCTTGTGCTGTATCCATTCCTGCAGCGCTATTTCGTCAAAGGTGTCATGATCGGCTCGGTGAAAGGCTAACTGAGCTTCATGAATAGATGCTTTACTACCATATAGGAGGTCAAAAAAAATGAGAAAAAAATGGTTCGTAACAGGTACGGCAATGCTCGTCACGATGACTATGCTTGCTGCAGGCTGCTCCAATGGCGGCAACAACGTAAATAATGGCGGCAATGAAGGGGCAAAGCCTCAGGAGAGCACTGCGCCAGTAGAGCACTGCGCCAGTAGAGGAGAGCATCAAGTTCCCTCTTGAGAAGCCGATTGAGCTGAGCATCTTCGCAGCAACCGATCCACAGGTGAAGAAGGATTACAACGAAATGCAAATGTTCAAGCAGCTTCAAGAGCAGACGAATGTTAACGTGAAGTGGACTATGGTGAGCACAGAGCAGCTTGTGGAGAAAAAGAATATTACGATTGCGAGCGGCCAGCTTCCGGATGCGTTCTTCGGCAGAGGTGTGCTGAGGGATGAAGAGGTAATCAAGCTGAGCAGCCAAGGCGCGTTAATTCCGCTGGAGGAGCTGATCGAGGAGCATGCTCCAAATCTGAAGAAGGTATTCGAGCAGCGTCCGGAATTCAAGAAGCAGATTACTGCGCCGGACGGTCACATCTACTCCTTGCCTACAACGGTAGAGCGTGATTTCAATGGTATTCCTTCCGCCTTGTTCATTAACAAGAAATGGCTGGATGATCTGGGATTGGCTATCCCAACAACAGTTGACGAGTTCTACAATGCGCTGAAAGCGTTTAAGGAAAACGATCCGAATGGCAACAAGAAGGCCGATGAAATTCCATTCTCCTTCGTATTCGGCAATAACTCGCAGAATGGTCCTAACGCATTGGCAGGTGCCTTCGGCATCCCGAATGACGACAACCGCGATCATCTGTACATCGACAACGGTACGGTGAAATATGCACCAGAGCAGCCTGAATACGAGAACTACGTGCAATTCATGAGCAAGCTGTACAAGGAAGGCTTGATGGATCAAGAGGTGTTCACGCACAACCTGAACGCTTACCAGACGAAGATTCGCAGTGAAGTGCCGCAGGTTGGCGCATTCTTCACCTATTCCCTTGGCTCCGTATTTGGTAATGTTCAAAATGATTATGTAGCGGTACCGCCTCTCAAAGGCGCTAATGGCGAGCAAGGGTGGCTGCGTATGCCTGTAGGCTTCAGCATCGGCTCCTTCGCGATTACAAACAGCAACAAAAACCCTGAAATTACAATGAAATGGATCGACAGCATCTATGAAGAGAAGCAAAGCTTCCAGTTCGAATCCGGTCCGTTCGGTCTGACCTCCAAGGAAAATGCTGACGGCACAATCGAGAAGCTGACACCTCCAGAGGGCGTGGCATTCGGAGCGTTCAAGCATTCCGAAGCACCTGGCAACGGCGCTGTGACGATTGTTCTTCAAGATATGGTAGATCGTTATATCGATGCTCAAGCGGATGAGAAGCGCACTTATTACAATATGTACGATCCTTTTGCTCCAAAAGAAATTTTGCCATCCATGCTGATGACAACGGAGGACATCGAGACGCTGGCTCCGATCCAGCTTGACCTGGGTGGACCAAACGGCTTCTATTCTTCAAACTTCGCACAATTTGTAATGAACGGCTTCACGCATGCGGATTGGGAAAACTACGTGGCGCAGCTGAAGAAGATGAACATTGATACGTATGTGTCCATTTACCAAAAGTATTACGACGCTTACAAAGCGAAGTAAATAACGGTCAGTCAGCCATATGAACCTGGAGCTTGCTCTCCAGGTTCCCTTTATATCCTAAGTAAGCAAGTTTCATTTGAGGTGAAAAAAGCGATGCTGCACTTAACAAAATATTGGGACGATCTCCATGTCCTCCATGTCAACCGAGAGGAACCGCGCGCGCACTATATCCCCTATGCGGATGAACGGTCGGCGCAGTCAGCCAAGCGAGGCCAGTCGCCACTGTACCAAACGTTAAACGGGCAGTGGAAGTTCCGGTACTATAACAGCGTGCATGAAGTGAAGGATGCCTTCTATGAGGACGGGGTCGATGTCAGCGGCTGGGATGATCTGCTTGTGCCTTCCTGCTGGCAGTCTAACGGCTATGATCAGATGCACTATTCCAACGTCAATTATCCCTTCCCTTGTGATCCTCCATTCGTTCCCGATCGCAATCCGGCGGGCTTGTATATTCGGGACTTCCAGGTTCGGGAGGAATGGCTCGGCAAGCAGAAGCACGTTGTATTCGAGGGCGTCAATTCCTGCTTCTATCTGTGGGTGAATGGCTCTTTCGTCGGGTATAGCCAAGGAAGCCGCATGCCGGCAGAGTTCGACCTGACGCCTTATCTTCGGGACGGCAGCAATCGAATGTCCGTTATGGTGCTGAAGTGGTCGGATGGTTCGTACCTGGAGGATCAGGATGCCTGGCGGTATTCCGGCATATTCCGGGATGTCTACTTGCTGGCTCGCAGCGAAAGCAGAGTGCGTGATGTCTTCTATCGGGCGGACCTGTCGGAGGGGCTGGATCAGTCTGTTGTGCAATGCACAATCGACACGGTTGGCTCCGTAGACGTAACTATACAGCTCGTAGACGCCTCCGGGGTGAAGCAGGGGGAAGCATCGGGAACCATCGATGGCTCCGCCACGTTCAGCCTGACTGTGGAGCAGCCGGAGCTATGGCATGCGGAACGGCCCTATCTCTACAGCCTGTTCGTCACCGGCGGCGGCGAGGTGCTTCATTTCAAAGTGGGGATGAGGAAGGTTGAGGTTCGGGATGGCGTGTTCCTGATTAACGGGCAAGCGGTGAAGCTGAAGGGCGTTAACCGGCATGATTCGCATCCGGAGCTTGGCCAGACGATTCCACTTAAGCATATGATTCAGGATCTGCATCTCATGAAGCGACACAATGTGAACACAGTCAGAACCTCTCATTATCCCAATGACTCTCGCTTCCTGGATTTATGCGATGAGCTGGGCTTCTATGTAATCGACGAGGCGGATCTGGAGTGCCACGGCGTATTGCACGCGGGTGATTATCATATGCTGACGAAGGACCCGGCATGGGAGGCTGCTTTCATAGAGCGCGCCATTCGGATGGTGGAGCGTGACAAAAACCATGCATGTATCGTCATGTGGTCCATGGGCAATGAGTCCGGTTATGGCGTCAATCATATTGCCATGGCGAGATGGACCAAGGAGCGGGACTCGTCCAGAGTCATTCATTACGAAGGGGCTGCGCTTAAATATAACGGCCATCCCGATACCGATTGCCTGGATGTCAACAGCCGTATGTATGCGACGGTTCAGGAGCTGCTGGATTACGCGACGAATGAGAGTCTGAACAAGCCGCTGCTGCAGTGTGAATACAGCTATGCCATGGGCAATAGCTGCGGCGACCTGCAGGATTACTGGGATGTCATCTACAAGTATCCCAAGCTAATGGGCGGCTGCGTGTGGGAATGGTGCGATCACGGCATTAAAGCTGTATCGCCGGAGGGCGAAGCTTACTTCGCTTATGGCGGCGATTTCGGTGATAAGCCGAGTGACGGGAACTTCTGTATCGATGGACTGGTCAGCCCAGACCGAATTCCGCATACGAACCTGCTGGAGTTGAAGAAGGTTAATGCGCCAGTGCTGCTGGAGGCGGAGGAGCTGTCGAAGGGTCTGGTCCGTGTCACCAATCGCTACGATTTTATCGATTTATCGGATTGCGTAATGGCTTGGAAGGTAGAACGGGATGGCGAGACGATGGAGCAAGGCTTACTGCCTGTTCTCCATACCGCGCCGAAGCAGTCCGAGGTTATCGAGGTGCCTTATACAATACCGGCTGAAGGAGGACGCTGGTTCCTGCAAATAACGGTCATGCAGAGCCGCGATACGCGCTGGGCGGCTGCGGGGCATGAGCTGACCAGTGAGCAGTTCGAGCTGCCAGCTCCTCATTCCTCTATTGATCAAGAAACGACGATTGCCTGGAAGCCATCCTTGAAGGTGCGGACAGAAGGCTCGGAAGTAACGATCGAGGGCTTTGATTTCCTGCATGTATTCGATCTGCAGGCCGGCACCTTCACAAGGGTGACCAAGCATGGAGTACCGCTGCTGCTGCAGGGTATGCCGAAATTCCACATCTGGCGGGCACCGGCAGATAATGACCGCAAGATTAAGGTGTTCTGGAGGCAGGAGGGCTACGATCGAATCGAAACGAAGGTGTACCGCTCTGAGATGACGCTGTCTGCCGCTGACAAAGTCAGGTTCGAGGTCGAATTCTCGCTGGGCGGCTACATTAAGCTGCCGATCCTGAGGGGCACATCGATATGGGAGATTGATGGCGAAGGCGTCATTACCGTTGCGGCCGAAATGAAGGTTCGTGAGGAGCTGCCGTATTTGCCGCGAATCGGTCTGCAGTGGATGATGCCGGGGGGCAATGAAGAGGTGGAGTACTTCGGCTATGGTCCTCATGAAAGCTATGTCGACAAGAGGAGAAGCGTACGCAAAGGGAAATATGCGCTGACTGTCGATGAGATGTATCAATCCTATGTCGTGCCGCAGGAGAACGGCTCTCGTTATGGAACAGAGTGGGCGACGGTAAGCAACGCGCTTGGCATGGGACTGAAGTTTACAAGCCCGGGAAGTTCATATTCCTTCCAGGCGCTGCATTATACACCGGAGGATCTGACCGAGGCGATGCATACGTATGAGCTGAAGCGTCGGAAGGAGACCATTGTTCACCTCGATCATCGGATGAACGGTATCGGCTCCAGCTCCTGTGGAACGGATCTTCTGGAGGCTTATCAGCTGAGCGACAAGGAATTTGCCTTCAAGCTGGAGATTGCTCCCGTTATGAAGGAAGACGAATAAGAGATAGAAGCGATGGCAGCCTGAGATCGCGCAAGCGTCGATATCGGCTGCCCATCGATTCAAGGAGGTCTATAATGAAGAAGACAATTGCTTTATGGTTATGTATCGTGATGATCAGCGCATTGGCAGTACCGCCAATTGCCGCTGCTTCGCCGCAGCTATCTACCGCACAGGAGCTGGCGGACTATTTGAAAACAAAGGGCGGAGATGCGTCAAAAATTATATTGGCAGACTCCAACACAACGGTTCAAGTCAGCACTCCCGTCACACTGAATGAGTCCTTTGCCATTCCGAGCGGCATCAAGCTGCAAGGCTTTGTTCAGATGAATATTCAAAGCGATATTCAGGTTTATGGCAAGCTTCAGGACAGTCGCGGGCTTGATTTCCGCAAAAACGGCATAGTGGGAACGGGTGCCGGCTCCTTCGTTCTGCATGCGGGAAGCAGCTATTACCAGCAAGGCGTAGAGGTGGTTGGCGCAAATGGACACTTTATGCTGGGTGCAAACGCCAGTGTGACGTTATCCGCCAGCAATCATTTTGAGATTACCTCCGGGACCGTAACGGTTGCGGCAGGCAAGACAGTAACGGCAGATATGGCCAAAACAATTATTGTCGCGGATGGCGCGACGCTGGTGGTCAACGGGACCATTGCGGATGGCATTCTGCAGATGACGCCTCCACCGGGCCAGGCCGACACGACGGCATTAGTCCAAGCCATCCATGAAGCCAATACGAACCGGGCATCCGTATCCATCAGCGTGGATGGAACCGATGTAACAGCGCCCGGCATATGGGTAAGCTCCACTGTAATGAGTCAATATGAAAGCGCTATTCTAGCTGCGGCCGCAGTAAGGGATCAATCTGGCGCGACCCAGCTGGAGGTAGATAACGCCGTTGCCCAGCTGGCAGCAGCTACAAGCAGCTTTAATGCCGCCAAGGCGCAGGGAACAGGCAATGGGGTCATTCGTATTGCGTCGGCATCTGAACTAGTGGCATTCCTGCAAACGCTAACAATTGACGATACCAAAGTAAAGCTGAATGGCAACACGGCCGAGCTGTATGAGCCAGTTGTGCTGGATAAGGCAATGTCCATTGCAAGCGGGGTGAAGCTTCAGCTTTTCACACATCCAACCGTCAGCACCACTCTGGACATCTATGGCATCGTGCAGGACAGCCGAGCTCCGGAATTACGTACAGGCGGTTTAATTGGAGCCGGCACAGGCAAAGTTAACTTCCACACAGGAAGCAGCTATTACCAGCAAGGAACAGAGGTAATTGGCGTTAACGGTATCTTCCGCTTGGGAGCCGACACGAGAGTGGCCGTTCGAGCGGATCAGCATCTGGATCTTGCAGCAGGCATGGTCACCTTGGCCAAGCCGGTGACAAGCCAGGTATTTAGCAAAATTACAGTATCGGACGAAGCAACCTTCAACTTCTCCATTGCCAATATCGGAGAGGGAGTCGCCTATTTCCCGGCGGGGCTTAACAAGGTGCAGCTGACAGAGGCGCTGGCCATCGCAGAGGCCCATCGCGACTTCACAAGCTCCAGCGTGGACGGGCAAGATGTGGGGTCCGACACCCAGTGGGTAACACCCGCTGTTAAGGACAGCTTTGTGGCTGCCATTCAAAGTGCAGCTGCCGTTCGTATGGATCCGGATGCTACGGAATCGGATTACGGCCAAGCTCGGGCGGAGCTGGAGGCTGCGACCACATCGTTTGTTGCGGCTAAGCAGCCAGGAGCGCTTTCTGTTGCGGAGATCACAACAGCGGGGCAGCTGCTCTCAGCCATCCAAGCCTTTCAGACCGGTGGGGAGGAGGTTGTCAGAGCGCTTAATAACGAGGTTGTGAACGGTGTCACCTACCAGGTCATCGAAGTGTTCAAGCCGGTGACCATCCCTAGCAATGTGACGGTGCCAGCGAACGTTCGTTTGAAGTATACAGCTCAGATGACGGTGCACGGTGTCATAACGGTGAAGGGACAACTGCAGGATTTCCGTGATGAAGGCTTTATTATCGGCAATGGCGCGGTAGGCGCCGGGGGTATTGGAGCCGTACAATTCATGCCGGGCAGCGCGTTATATATGAAAGGCAAAGGAGAGACGGTTGGTCCTACAGGGCTGCTGGCGCTGGATGCCGGATCGGTGCTGTCGCTGTATGCGAAGAACAGATTGGAGCTGTCCAAGGGCTCGGCCAAGGTGCTGAAGCCGCTTATTGTCGCCCTGACCAATGATGCAGTTATTGCCGAGGGAACGACGCTTACCGTTATCGCTTCCATTCCAAAGGAAATTAACGTCGTGTCCTATGGCAAAATAATTGACGCCAGCATTCAGAATACGGAAGCCAAGCTGGGTATGATAGCTGTGGAAGCGGCTTCCTCTAACGAAGCTGTTGTGACGGCGGAATTGGTGGAGGGACGTGTCTATCTGACGCCAGGAGCCGCAGGCTCAGGACAGGCGAGAGTGACATTAACCTCGGAAGACGGCAAGGCAGCGTACATTGATGTCATCGCGGCAAGCGGAGCCATTATCGATAAGACGGTTATGAAGTATGGCGCGTTATCCCCGAGCGAGCTCAAGGCTCTTATTCGAGTTAGAACGAATGAGCTCGAAGAGCTGATTACGCTGGCAGAATCCAGAAGCCTGGATGCGGAGCGGGAGAAGGGAGCGCTATGGTTCGCGGGTGAATTCGACAAGTACGCGGATTGGGATGAGCAGAACATAGCTGTTAACAAAAAAATGTTCGCTGTCATTCCGACTTATAGCCCGGGAGGACGTTCTCCCGAGGAATTGGCCGTGGAGCTGCCTGAATTCGAAAGAGTCGAAATTATCGCTATGCTGGAGGCTGCCATTGCGGAATTAAACGCCGTACTGGACGGAACGGTAACCAGAAGACCGGTTCGCCTTGTAGACTGGGATGGCATAACGCTGCAGGGCAGCAACTTCTACAGCAACGGCAAGCCTGTGTTCCTGCATGATTATTTCTCCAAGCCGCTGGATGTTCCGAAGGACAATGCGACGCTCTATAATCATTATCTAGGCAGCATTGATCTGCCGCGCTCCATTAATCCAAGCTTTGTGACCGACAATTCAGGTACGCCGGCACCGGATAAATACGGAGATCTGCAGAATCGCCCAACAAGCAACATGGGCTACACCATTCTATGGCATGATCCAGCTCCGGCATGGGCAGTCAGTCAGAATGGGGATACGATGCGTGATGGCATAACAACCTTCACCAAATATGATATTAATCATCCCGCTATTCGTTCGATATGGGAGGATGTGCTGAGCCAGACCGGACCTATTACATCCGGCAAGCCCTATACGGAGCTTGGCTATCTCTTGGCGAATGAGCCGCATTGGTTCCTGGAGAAGGGTCACTGGGCTGTCGCGAAGAAGGCGAACGGACAGGAGGGCATATCAGATATTGCGCTTCAGCAGTTCGCCGAGTGGCTGCAGGATCGCCATGGATCGGTTGACGCGATGAACGCGCTGTGGAGCACCAGCTTCGCCAGCTTCGATGCAGCAGCAAGAGGCGTCATTCCAATGGACAAATCGTACAAGGGAACGCCGGTAGGGTATGATGTATCCCTCTTCAATATGGAGAGAGGCACGGAGTGGCTGACCTTCCTGCATGATCAGGTGAAAGCGAATGACCCTGATGCCAATACGCATATGAAGCTGATGCCCGACCTGTTTGCCGAAGGCAATCGCACGCATGGCATCAACTTCGAGGACTTGACGGAGATGGCGGAGATCATCGGCGACGATGCGAAGACGCGGAAGGTGAACTTCAAGGCAACCGGCTCCTCTGAGGATTGGACGGAGCATTATGCGTACTACTGGAAGGAGCTGGGGATGTCCTATGACTTCATGCATTCCGTCAGCCCGGAGAAGGCACATGTCAATTCCGAGGTGCATTTCCTCTCCACAGTAGCGTACAGAGACCTATACATGAAGCCTGAATATGTCCGCTCCACCTACTGGCTCGCAACTGTATTGGGCATGGATGCTGGCTTCACCTGGTTCTGGGGTCGAAATCCGGACGGCTCCATCGAGAACCGACTGATGAATACTACGGTGCAGGGCTTGCTGGAATCTTATCCGGGAACGGTTGCCCAGCAGCCGCGTGTTGCCAATGAGCTGAGCAAAACCATGATGGATCTGAATGCGTTCTCCGAGGAGATTGTACAATTCCAGACGCAAGAGAAGCCGATACGCATCTATTACTCCGAGACATCCGCGATTAATGACGAGCATTATGTGGATGATCAATTCGAGCTGTATGAGGCGTTGAACTTTGACGGCGTTCCGATTGGCTTTGCGACGGAAAGCATGATCAAGAAGCAGCCGCATTCTACTTGGGACGTCATTGTGGTACGTGAGACGCCGAGTGTGACAGACGAAGAGTTTGACGCGCTGCAGGGTTATCTGAATGCGGGCGGTACAGTCATTATCGATGAAGAAAGCTTGGCCTTCAATGAGTATAAGCAGCCTCGGACAGCTTCGCTTATGCCTGGCAATGGCACATTGATCACCATGCCTGGCGATGCGACGGCTATGGCGAGCGAGGCGCTGGACATTCTTGATGAGGCCAACAAGCTCTCTCCAGTGGAGCTGAAGGAATCCAACGGCCTTGCTCAGAAGGGCGCATTATGGCGCGTTGTCCAGGCAGCCGACGATCGGTATGTCATGACTGTTATTAATGTAGGGAAAAATACCGCCAATCTGGAAATTGCGATGGCGGATCAGTCTTCCGTGACTATTACCGATATGATGACAGGGAAGGAGTTGGCCACAGCCTTCACTCTTCCATCGGAAGGCGTTCTGTTGTTGGAGATTGAGGTACATGAGAAGGAGCAGCCAGCTCCGCCTGTTATTCCTGTAACTACAGCTCCACCTCTGTCGACACAAGACCCAAGAGCTGAAGTCATAAGCAATCCTCGCGCAGATCATGGCGTGATCAAATGGAATGTGCCGGCGAACAAAAACAAGGTGCTTCTGCCAGCTCAATCATCCGGCGTGCAAGGTCAGAACAAGCTGCAATTGCTCTCCGATCAGCTTGCGATTGACATTCCTGCTTCCGTATTGAAGGACCTGACCTCAAGCCTGGGGCAAGCCTCCATGGAAGGAGCTGTTGTATCGGTGGCCTTCGATACGTTGACCGAGTCTCAGTCCCAGTCCTTGGTGGCTGCGGCGATGCAGGCGGGCAAGGTTCAGCTCAAGGCGGCGACGTCTATGATCGACTTCACGTTAAGTGTTGTGGATCAGAGCGGCAAGGAGATGAAGCTGTCCAGCTTCAAGGAGCCTATCACGATTTCCTTGAAACTGAACGAAGGGGCGGAGCTCTCCCAGCTCGGCATGTACTTCATCAGGGAAGACGGCCAACTTGAGTATGTGGGAGGAGAAGTTCGCGACGGGATGCTGGTTGCTGAGGTACAGCATTTCAGCACTTATGCCGGTCTGCAATATAAGAAAACCTTCAAGGATGTGCCTGCGTCCTATTGGGCTGCGCCTGCCATTGAGATGCTGGCTGCCAGAGGGATTGTAACGGGTGTGACCGCTGATGAATTTAAGCCGAAGCAAAGCGTAACGCGCGCCGAATTTGCCGCATTGCTTGTGCGCGCTCTGGGGCTAAGCGCCAGCGCCTCCACTCCATTCTTGGACGTAGCGGAATCCGATTGGTATGCAGAGGCTGTAGCGGCTGCTTATGAGGCAGGGCTTGTTCAAGGTGCAGCAGCCAATCGGTTCTTGCCGCATGCTTCGATTACACGGCAAGAGATGGCGGTTATGCTCTATCGCGCCAAGGCCTATATCGACCGGATTCCGGCCCATGGGCAGGCCAAAACGGCGTTAGATCTGGACGAAGCAGCAGGATGGGCGCAAGAAGCGATTGCCGATATGCTGAAGCTTGGCTGGATGCAAGGACGCGGTGAAGACGTATTTGCTCCGCTGGGGATTACGAGACGGGAAGAGGCAGCACAGGTGCTTGCCGCCATTCTCGCGCCTTAGCGGATGGATGGTAGGAAAGAAGAAAGGAAGCCCGGACGTCGAAGTCTGGGCCTCCTTATATTCGATGTTATGGTTTCCTGTAGCCCAGCTGCTCGGAGATAGCTTGGGATTGCTCCAGAGCGAGCCCGATATAGCGGTCCATTGTCTTCTTCGACATACGGAAGATGGGACCAGAGACGCCAATGGCTCCTTCGATCTGCCCGGCCGCATTCATGATCGGCACGCCGATGCACCGAAGTCCCTCACAGGATTCCTCCATGTCGAGCGCGTAGCCTTGTGCGCGAATCCTCTCCGCTTCTTCTCTAAGCTTCACCGGATCGGCAATAGAACCTGGAGTTGCAGGTTCGAGCTCATGATGGGCCAGATACAGCTCCAGCAGGTCCGGACTGTAGGCCAGCATCGCCTTGCCCATGGCGGAGGTATGGGAGGGATACTCCAGACCGACAGTCGAGAGGAACTTGATTGGCTCCAGACTCTCCAGCTGATCGACAACGAGCGTCCTGCCAAGTGAGCCCGGCTTCGTCAGCAAGGTCGTTTCCCTCGTGCCGTCCCTGAGGGCGTGCATGGAGGGCTCAGCGACCTCCTTCAGCGTAATGCGGTTGGCAATGGAGCTGCCAAGGTAATACAGCTTGCCGGTCAGCTGATAGGTGCTGTCGCTTTCTTTCTTCTGAATATACTTCTTCTCCTCAAGTTCCTTCAATATCCGGAAGACAGAGTTTGTCGTAATGGATAATGTATTGCTGATCTCGGTAACCGAGAACGGCTTGTTCTCTTTGGCCATAAGCTCCAGAATATCCAGCACCTTCTCGGCTGCTGGAGCTTTATATTTCTTGTTCGTCATGAGTGCGGATTGCCTCCATCATTAACCGATTCATACATAACTACATAGTATGTCACTTCATTTGAAGGTTCAAGGGGAAAATTGCTGAAGGGCTGGTTAATCGAAGCGAACAAACAGCAACAAGGCATCCAATTCATGATAAGGAATATAAGAACAAACTCCAATCGAACAGGAGCTGTGGATATGTCGGATATAACAAATGAGTTGGTGCAGATTCCTAAACGGTCCATTGAGCATAGTCATACCTGTGCAAGCATGACATGTCAAGCGACATGTCCGTTGGCTGAGCGTTGTCAAGGTCATCAATTGAAAAAGAGAGAGGAACCCCTCTTTATAGCATCCAGCCGGAAAGGCCTTCAATCATAAAGCGGCCAAGGTTCCATTCAAAAATCTGAATCTTATAATCGATGAGCTCTTCGGTATTCCGAGGGGCTCATCCCTATATGCAGGGAAAAAACTCGGCTGAAGTAGAAGCCATTGTCATACCCGCATTCCTGTGCGATATGATCCACGGTAAGGGGGCTCTCAATTAAAAGTCGCTTCCCGTGGTCAAGGCGAAGCTGGCGTACATATTCCGAGGCTGAGCAGCCGAATGCAGCCTTGAAGCGACGGGTAAACTGGACGGGACTTAGCCCTGATTCATCTGCAAGCTCTTTCATCGATACATTCTGGAAGGCCAACTCTTGAAGCTTGCGTCGCGCGCTGAGCATAAGTGAATCTCCTGCTCCCCAATAATCGGCCATTGGAAGCAACTGCTGCAGAACGTAACCGTCCCAAAGCTCTTGTATGAATCGATTGCGCCACAACATGGCCTGTTCGGGAGGAAGAGCGTAAAGCTGCTGCATGTATCGATAAGCAGAGGCAAGGCGTTCTTGGTCGGCGAAGGTCAGCTTGCCCAGCGGCAGGTTGGATGGAGGTGTTGACCATTCAAAGCCCAGATAAAAAAAGCTGAGCGGCTGCAAAACTTCACGCCGAAAAGGCGTTCCAGGCGGACAGACCACCCAATCACCGTTAACGGCTTCTCCCGCTTCCAAACTGCCTAATTCGTATCGAAAGCGGCCCTCTTGCACTGCAAAAGCGACCCAATGGAGGTAGATGTCTTCTTTGTATTGAAAGCTTTGTTTCTTATGCCAATAGTAATAGTGGTAGAGCTTGATTACACCATTCTGAAGCTCAGACATTAGATACACACCTTTTGAAATAAAGTATATGTTTATTGTTATTTTACTGCATGTATTAAGAGAAGTGAATAAGGTAAGATGAAATAAAAGTATATATGAGGTGAGTCTGGTGAAATTGGAAACAGTCAAAACAGATATTACGGTCATCGGCGGCGGCTTGGCTGGTGTATGTGCCGCGGTTGCGGCAGCAAGACTTGGCCATACGGTTGCTCTGGTTAATAATCGCCCGGTCCTGGGCGGTAACTCCAGCAGTGAGGTCAGAGTATGGGTGTGCGGCGCAACCGGCCATGGGACCCATCGCTTTGCGAGAGAGACCGGCATTATGGGAGAGATGTTTGTTGAGAATCAATATATGAATCCGGAGGGCAATCCCTATTATTGGGACATGGTTGTGCATGAGACGGTGAAGAGGGAAGCCAATATTGGGCTGTATCTGAACACGGATGTCCATGAGGTGGAGGCTGATGGAGATGCTGATAACCGTGTTATCCGCTCCGTTACGGGCTGGATGATGGGCTCGGAGAGGCGAATCCGCTTCGAAAGCAAGACGTATGTGGATTGTACGGGAGATGGTCTGGTCGGTTTTCTGGCTGGGGCCAAGTATAGGCTGGGCCGTGAAGCGCGAGATGAATTTAATGAAGACTGGGCACCGGAGACTCCGGATGATATTACACTGGGCAGCACGCTTCTATTCTACACAAAGGATGTCGGCAAGCCTGTCAAATACGTGAAGCCCAGCTTTGCGATCGATATCACGGAGACCTCTATTCCCATCCGCCGAGTCATCCGCAGCGGCGATAATGGATGCGCTTACTGGTGGATTGAATGGGGCGGCGAATTGGATACGGTTCATGACAATGAACGTATTCGCGATGAGCTGTGGGCTGTTATATATGGTATCTGGGATTATATCAAAAACTCAGGAAGCTTCGACGCCGAAAGCATGACGCTGGAGTGGGTCGGCGCAGTTCCTGGCAAACGGGAATATCGGCGGTTTGTTGGTGATTATATATTGAATCAAAACGATATTTTGGCGCAGGAGCCGTTCGAGGATCGGGTGGCCTATGGAGGCTGGTCGATTGATCTGCATCCGCCGCAAGGCGTGTATTCGCAAGAGAGCGGCTCCAAGCATCTGCATGCAGACGGCAACTATCATATTCCGTACCGCTCTCTCTATTCCATCAATGTAAGCAACATGCTGATGGCGGGACGGGACATTAGCGCCACGCATGTTGCGTTCGGAACAACTAGAGTGATGGCCACCTGTGCCGTTATTGGTGAAGCTGCCGGCACCGGCGCCGCGCTTTCTGTTCAATATGGCATCTCACCAAGAGAAGTGCATCAGCACCATCTGGAGGAGCTGCAGCAAACCCTGCTTCGTCAAGACGCCTCTGTCCTTGGCATTCGCAACGCCGACAGCAGCGATCTGGCGAGAGTGGCTCATGTAACGGCATCCAGCTCGACAGCACGTCTTGCAGTTGAACACGCTTACAGGACGGAAGCGGCCGATACCGATTTGGGCATCTTGTTTCCTGTGGAGCCTTCCCTGAATGGACTGGAGCTGCTGCTCGATATTGAAATCCCTGCGTCGGTTACGGTAGAGCTGTATGCAACCGGCAAGCCGCAAAATTATGTGCCTCAAGAGCTTATTGATTCCTGTACCGTTGAGACAGCTCCCGGGAAAAATCAATGGGTTCGGTTCCATCTGGAGTGGCAGCCTGATACGGCTCAAAATGCGTTTGTTGTTATCAAGGCAGCCAAGGGTGTGCTCCTGCATCGGTCCATTCTGCCGCACACCGGTGTGCTTGGGTTCCGCAAGGGCAATCAGCCCATTGTTGATCCTAGGCTTGAGGATCAGCCGGATCAGCCCGTGCTGCAATGGAGAACGGAGATGTTGGATCGCCATCCATTCTGCTTCCGTATGCATACGGCAACCGATGCGTACTCAGCATCGAAGGTGCTGAATGGGCTCGTAAGGCCTTATGGCGGTCCCAATCTATGGCGTTCGGAGCCGCTGGAGGGACGGGAGGCTTGGCTGGAGCTTAGCTGGGAGAGCGACGTAGAAGTGGGAGAAGTGCACCTGACCTGGAATGATGATGTCAACGAGGACTTAATTAATCTGCATCATCATCGTACTCCGTTTGACGTGATTCCGGAGCTTGTGAAGGACTATCGTATTGAACTGCTGGGGGCTGACGGAGCTTGGAAGCTTGTGCATATGGAAAAGGGTAATCGCAAGCGCAAGAGGGTTCACCGCTTGCAGGCCGGCATGGCTGCAAAACGTATGCGAATTGTAATGGAGTCTACAAACGGCTCCGCCTGTGCGGAATTGTTCGAGATTCGCGTGTACGAATAAGAATTCATTAAGCAGACAAGGAGTGTTAAGCACATGAGACAAGAAAGCTTGGCTATGCGCAGAGCAAGAGAACGCGAGTATGGGAAGGACAGCACCTGGTATTGCCAGTTCAAATATGCTTCTGTAACGGGGCTGGGCTATGAGGAAGGCATTCACCGGCGCGATCCCAGTAGTGTAATCAAGATCGGAGAGGTCTATTATGTCTGGTATACCAAATCCTCGGGTTCAAGCGTCGGCTATGATACTGGCGATTTGGATGCCAAGGTATGGCCATGGGATTGGTCCGAGATCTGGTATGCAACATCCAACGACGGGGTGAACTGGCATGAACAGGGTCTCGCAGTAGGTCGAGGAGAGCCCGGCGCTTATGATGATCGAAGCGTATTTACACCTGAGGTGCTGGCTCATAACGGCAAGTATTACCTTGTCTATCAGGTCGTGAAGCATCCCTATTTGAGACGTTCCAAGGAGTATATCGGATTTGCTCAATCGAGCTCTCCTGACGGTCCATGGATGAAGGCTGATGAGCCGATCCTGTCGCCTGCAAGCAATGGGGAGTGGTTCGGAGAGGTGGACAACCGCCACCTAGTCAAGCATAGAGGCGACTTCGACAGCCATAAGACCAATGATCCATGTCTCTTCTTCTATAAGGATCAATTCTGGCTTTATTATAAAGGTTATCCTATGGGTGAGCAGCTCACCTGCGCGGGCAGGGAAACCAAATGGGGAGTCGCTGTAGCTGACCGACCGGAGGGACCTTATACCAAATCGGTGTACAATCCGATAACGAACAGCGGGCATGAGACGTTGCTCTGGCCATACAAGGGGGGCATGGCGGCCTTGCTGACGACAGATGGACCGGAACGCAACACAATTCAATTCGCTCAGGACGGGCTGCAGTTCGAAATTCAAGCCTTTATTGAGCACCCTCCGGAAGCGGGAGGCCCGTTCCGTACGGAGCATTCTGATATTCATCCACTGGAAGGGCTGCGCTGGGGACTCAGTCATGAAATTAACAGCCCGTGGCATTATATTCAGAGGTTCGAGGTGGATGAAAGGACAAAACATTTGTGCAATAACAAATGTAATCACTAGATATTTACGCTACAGGAGCCTGCAAAACTTGCGATATTCGCCTGGCGGCATGCCCTCCCATTTGTGGAAAATTCGAACGAAATAATGAACATCCGTGTAGCCAATGGTATGGCCGATCCATTCGATCGTGTCGTTGGTGTCGCGGAGCAGTCGCTTCGCCTGGGCGTGACGGATCCCCTGGACAAATTTGTTAGGGCTGGTGCCCATGATTTTTTTGAACAGACGACCCATATAATCCACATTAATATTCAGCATGTCCGCCATTCTTTCATTGGACCAGAGCTCTCCAACGTTCTGCTCAATAGCAGCCGCCAGTTCAGCAATCGCCAGCTGCATACCGGCGCTGGCGCCTGCCCGTTGACGCTGATGAATAGCTCTCGACAAATGAGCGAACAGCTGCAGCAGCAGGCCCTGACAGCACATCATATAGCCTGCCGGTCGATGGGTGAATTCATGAATAACGGCTTCCAGCAGGCTGTACACCTCAGAGGTCGCATGCAGGCTACCGGCGTTCATCCATTCCAGAAATTCCGGCGTCTGAGGCATGCTGCCAAAGTGATCACCGCCCTCGTGATGGTCGAGAGAGACAATAATGTCTTCGTCCTTCGCGATAAGGAGCTCATTGTAGAAGTCAAAGTGAACGCCCAGGAACAGCGCGTCTGGCTCCGACAGCACCTCAACACGATGCTTAAGCTTCGCGGGCAGCAGGAAAAATTGGCCAGGCTGAACGCGGAAGGGCGCCTCCGATTCAATCTGAACCTCCACCTCGCCATGCTCCAGCAGCAGAATTTCGAAATCTCGAATGCGCCGCTCAATTACCCGTTCCTTGGCCTGCCGATGCTGCTGCGCCCAATGGACAACCGGGTTCAATCGTCTGCTCTCCATTGTTGCTTGCACGTTGAATTCCTCCCTGTTTCATAAGTCGGTAAAGTCCAACTATTGACCTCAATCGTTCAAATACAAACAAGTATACCCATGATAACATAAGGGATATCAAGAGTCGAACAACAATATGAGGAGTGATTGGAATGTCGGATTTGAATAAGCTGCCAGAACTAACAAGCGATTATGAGCTCACCAAGGAGCAAATTCAAGAGTTCCAGGAAAAGGGGCATATTAAGCTGAATCAAGTCGCGTCCAGCGAAGAGGTGGGTGTATACCGTTCCATCATCGGCGAGAAAGTGAAAGAGCTGAATTATCATAATAAGCCGATTGAAGAGCGGGACACGTACGGCAAAGCCTTCATCCAGGTTTCGAACATTTGGGAGAAATCGGCGGAAATCCAACGCTTCGTATTTGCGCGTCGATTCGCCAAAATCGCTGCTGAGCTGCTGGGAGTAGACGGCGTTCGCATCTACCACGATCAAGCGCTGTTCAAGGAGCCGGGCGGCGGAATTACGCCATGGCATCAGGACCAAATCTACTGGCCTGTAGATACGGACAACTTCATCACGATGTGGATGCCGCTTGTTCCTGTTTCGGAGGAAGTAGGCTCGATGAACTTTGCGAACGGCTCCCACAAGTATGGCTATATTAGCAAGCTGGCAATCTCCGACGAATCCCAGAAAACGCTGAGCCAATATATTGAGGCCAAGGGCCTTGAGGTTGAAAACTACGGCGCGCTGGAAGCGGGCGACGCAACCTGGCATTATGGGTGGACGCTGCATAGCGCGCCGGGCAATCCGACAAACACGATGCGCGAGGTCATGACCGTTATCTATTACGCGGATGACGCGAAGGTTATTGAGCCCGACACGAACGCTCGCAAGACAGATCTGCAGAAATGGCTGCCTGGCCTGGCGCCTGGCGATCTTGCGGCAAGCAAGCTGAATCCGATTATTTATAAGAAAGAAATGTAAACACATGGCGCAATTTGTCGTCAACGATTCTATAACAACACTCGTATTTTGTCACTTACGGCGGAATGCGGGTGTTTTTTTCTATGATGAAGCGTAACAGCTGTTTCTCTGATCTTGCATGGTAGCCTCCGATGCAAATACGAAGGACAATGAAGCAAACTCAGCCTGAAGCCTCTGAGGACCGCCGCGCTCGGATTGAACACTTTTTTTGTTGACTTATGGAGTGAAAATGGATATGTTTATCTTATATAAAATACAATTTTAAATTTAAAACAGGAGGGTTAGAATATGCAGTGGCTGCTAGTTATCGATGAGTGATCCCAATTTGTCACCTTCATGTATTTAGTGTGGCCATGAGTTTTTTACCCGACATCTGTAAGCGCTAACACATGTTTGGGCGAAGAGGGCAGCAATGATTGGTTACCGCGATGAAATGTAAGCGTTCACAATTCAATGACTACGAGCATTTCATATTAAATTGGAGGTGTATTTATGGGAATGAAACAGAGGCTGGGCAGCTTGGTCCTATGTATCGCACTAGCGCTGAGCTTGGCAGCGGCAGACGGCTCTACGATTGTATCTGGTGCGGAGACTCCGAAGCAGGAAGCGACAAGAAAGCTAAGTGAGCTGAATGCGTTGATTACGCAAGCGAAAAGAAGCGGGCATGACACCACAAGAGAGGAAAGTGCGGCCTGGATGGCTCGCGAATTCCTCAAGTATGCAGACTGGGATGCGGCGAATGTAGCCAAAAACAAGGTGCAATTCGAGAGAGTCAGCATGTTCCAGGGCAATGCGCAACAGCTGGCGAACAATCTGCCCGACTTCGAGCGGAATGAAGTGATTAAGATGTTGGATAAGGCAAAGGCCGAGCTGACGCAAGTCATGAGCGGAGCCGTTACGCGACGTGCGGTTCCGAAGGTGAATTGGTCCAACATTACGGTTCAGAACGATCAGTTCATGTCCAATGGGAAGCCTGTCTTCCTGTACGATTATTTCTCTAAGCCGCTTCATATTTCAACATCTGATCCAACCCTGTACAATGATTATCTCGGCAAGCTGGATCACCCTAAGGCAATCAGCCCGATCTTCGCGCTGGACGAGGCGGGAACGATAGGCCAGACGAAGATGGTCGACCTGCAGAATCGTCCGACGAATACGGCAGGCTATACGATGCTGTGGCACGATCCGTTGCCGCAATGGGCGGTGACGAAGTACGGTCCTGAGATTCTGAAGGGTCAGAGCTTCTTCACCAAATACGATATTGATCACCCCCAAGTAAGAGAGATATGGAAGGACGTTTTCAAGGGGACGATTCCGACAACAGCTGGCCAGAATTATACAAGGCTCGGCTACATTCTTGCGAATGAGCCGCATTGGTTCACGGCCAAAGGGCACTGGGCTGCAATTGCGAACGTATCCACATACACGATGAGCAAGTTCAGAACGTGGCTCGAGACGAAGCACGGCACGATTGCCAAGCTGAATTCGCTTTGGGGAACCAGCTATACAAACTTCAGCCTAGTGAATCTGGCGATTCCGCTGGATTTGTCCTACAAGAACACGCCAATCTGGTACGACTGGTCGCGCTTCAATATGGATCGCGGAACCGAATGGCTGACCTTCCTTCATGACGAGGTTAAGAAATACGATCCGGCGGCGAGGACACAGCTCAAGCTTATGCCGGATCTGTTCGTGGAAGGTAACCGCGATCACGGCATTGACTTCGAAGCATTAACCGAGCTGACGGAGATGATTGGAGACGATGCGAAGATTCGCAAGCGGAATATGAACAGTGCCGGTCCAGAGAGCTGGGAGTCTAAGTATGCGTACTACTGGGAAGAGATGGCCATGTCGTATGATTTTATGGATTCCGTCAGTCCGAATAAGCCGCATTTTAACTCCGAGGTGCATTTGCTCTCCACCACTCAATACCGGGACCTGTATATGAAGCCGGAGTATGTTCGTTCGACGTACTGGCAGACGACGGTACATGGACTTAACGGTGGATTGACTTGGTTCTGGGGCCGCAATCCGGACGGATCGATCGAGGAGAGGCTTCAGAATGCATCCGGAGGTCTGGGAGAATCGTACGCTGCGTCAGTTGCCCAGCAGCCTCAAGTGGCTCAGGAGCTGACGAAGACGATGATGGATCTGAACGCCTTTTCGAACGAGATTGTCAAGTTTCAGAGAGAGCGTAAGCCGGTTCGATTGTTCTACTCTGAGGCGGCTGCTATTAACGATTCGAACTATATGAGTGATCTATTCGATATGTATGAATCCATGTACTTCAGCGGAGTTCCTCTAGGCTTCGCCACGAAGAACATTATTTTCAAACAGCCGAACTCGGATTGGGATGTCATTGTCGTCCGCAAGACAGAGGAAGTGACAGAGGCCGAATTTAACGCGCTGCAAATATATCTCAATAATGGCGGTATCGTCATCATCGATGACGTCAGCCTCAAGTTCAATGAGTACAAACAGCCTCGTGCCAAGACGCTCACCAAAGGGACGGGCAAGCTGATTAAGCTGATGGATAATTCGGTAACGAATATGTCCGCCACGGTGACGACCGAGCTGAAGGCTCGTAACCAAACGCCGCCAGTTAGCCTGTCTGAAAACAACGGGCTGCCATCCAAGGGCGCTTTCTGGCGCGTCGTGCCTAACGGCAACAATACGTACCTGATGACGATTGTAAATGTAGGAAAAACGAGCTCAAACATTAGTCTGAAGATGGCGAACAACCAAAGTGTGACGGTTAAAAATATGATGACCGGCCAGAGTATGGGCTCCAGCTTTAGCTTAGGCTCGGAGGGTGTTCTCCTGCTGGAGGTTAAGCCTAAGCCTTAGGACTGTATGGCTGAATTGCTTTAACCAACGATCACACAATAGTGAGATCGTTGGTTTTGCTGTTTAAAAAGCGGGATTGGATGTTTACCGGCTATTTGCTCTGTATTCCCAACTAGCTTGTTGACCAAAATACAAGAGAGGGTTATAATTCAAGTATCAATAAAAATGAAATGAATTCCGAATTTAAATGTAATTTATTAATTAAACGGTTTGTTGTCTTATATCATCCAGGAGGGAGAAGGTTTAAACATGAAAAAAGAAAGCGCTGCAACGATTCGAGGCAAACAATATACCAAAAATGCCGACTGGTTCTGTGAGTTTACGTATGAGCCGGTTGAAGGTCTGGGCTATGAAGAGGGCGTTCATCGCCGTGATCCCAGCAGTGTAATCAAGGTGGGAGAGCTATACTATGTATGGTATACGAAGTCCGTTGGCGAAGCGGTAGGGTTCAACACAGGCGACCCCGAAGCCAAGGTGTTCCCATGGGATCAATCCGAGGTGTGGTATGCCACCTCTCCGGATGCCAAGACCTGGACGGAGCAAGGGCTTGCTGTGGGCCGGGGCCCCAAGGGCTCTTACGATGACCGAAGCGTGTTCACCCCTGAGATTCTGCATCATGACGGCAAGTTTTATTTGGTGTATCAAGTGATTGAAGGCCAGTACCTGCTCCGAAAATATGAAAATATTGCCATGGCAATCGCTGAGTCGCCAGAGGGACCTTGGCGCAAGGTAGATGCGCCGATTCTTCGTCCTGCGATGAACGGCGAATGGTTCGGCGATGACGATAATCGCTTAACTGTGAAGCATAAGGGCGACTTCGACAGCCTGAAGGTTCATGATCCTGTTCTCTTCCATTATAATAACCAATTCTGGCTCTATTATAAGGGAGAACAGAAGGGCGAAGAGATGACCTTCGGCGGACGGACGACAAAGTGGGGCGTTGCGATCTCCGATCATCCGGAGGGTCCTTACGTGAAGTCGGAATACAATCCGGTGACCAACAGCGGTCACGAGACGCTGCTCTGGCACTATCGCGGCGGTATGGCCGGGCTTCTCTCGACAGACGGTCCGGAGAAGAACACGATTCAATATGCACATGACGGCATTAACTTCGAGATCGAGGCCGTTATTAAAAATCCGCCGGAGGCTGCTGGTCCATTCCGGACCGAGGATCCAGAGCGCAGCCCGCTAGAGGGTATTCGCTGGGGCTTGTGCCATAACGTCCATGCCAAGTGGAACCACATTCTGAAATTCAGAACAGTGGAGGATTACAAGCATCACTATGTCAATAAGGTGAATCCTGAGGTGCTCTGGTTAGGCAAAAAAGCGAATCAAAAGAAAGATTAAGAGGTATAAGCCGAGCTGTCTGCTATGGACGCTCGGCTTCTTGCCATTCATCTAGCCGTTCCTATTAACTGAGATCGATTCCATAGTGACGTACTGACGTACGCAGCAGGAAGGGCTGAGGAAGCTAGAACCACGCATTCGGATCTGCCAACTGGTTGAGAGGGAACGTTAGCTGCGAAACGTACAGTTATTTTTGACCAAACATGCCCAGACTAGGAGATTACCTGCAAAACCTACACTTAAAAGCTGTCCAAATGGGGAAATTCCTCAAAATCCTTGAAATTAAATGTAGGTTCTGCAGTTCGTAACCAGAAACATAGGGACGCTGCCCGCGGGCAGCGTCCCTTCATGACGATGTGAATGGAGCTTAGGAGAGGTAGACGGAGCGCATGGACGGTACGAAGCCCAAGCGCTTGGAGATGAGCGAGGATTTCTCCTTCACATGCGCCTCCAGCTCATCTTGCTTATCGAAGATACGAGCGGTCGGTCCCGCTACGCTGATAGCCGCGATGACCTTGCCGGTGTAATTAAAGACAGGGCCGGCGATGGAGCTTAAGCCATCATCGTATTCCTCGCGATTGACGGCGATGCCTGACTGTCTAATTTTGCTCAGCTCCTGCAGGAACTGCTGGTGGTCCGTAATCGTTGTTGGCGTATATTGCTGCAGCCCCTTCTCGCTCACGATCTTGTCGACAGCTTCAAGCGAGAAGTAAGCCATGATGGCTTTACCCAGACCGGTGCAGTGTACAGGGTTTCTGGAGCCGAGAATCGCATTCATGATAACGGAAGCGCTCCCGTCCACCTTATAGATGTAGATAACTTCCCCTTCATTATAAACCGCGAGGAAGGCCGTTTGGCCAGTCTGCGCTGCCAGATCCTGAAGATGGGGAATGGCGGCTTCCACCAGATCGATGTTATGGAGGCCCGCCATCCCAATCTCAATGGCCTTCAATCCTACAAAATATTTCTCCGTTGAGGGCTCCTGCATCACAAAGCCCGCCTTCATCAATGTTTCCAAAATGCGGTGTGTTGTGCTCTTGGGCAGCTGAGTCGCTTCCGACAATTCGCCAATCCCGGTCCCGCCCTTGTTCAAGGCGAGCTGCTCAAGCAGGAACAGTGCGCGCTCTAATGTGGAATTCGTTTTGTTCATTTCCATGCTCAAAGGAAGCACCTTCTTTCATTTCATCTCTATTCCGTTATTTTAAATAATGTTTTGATACGAGTCAATCTCAATTATAAATTGATATATTGTTCCGATTTTGTATTGACGAATCTACTTAAGTGTAATAACATTTGATTAATTGGAACGGTTGGGTTCCGATCACTGATAATAGAGGGTGAACATAATGGCAAATGGAAAACGAATTACTCATATTCAAACCGATTATTTTCTTGTGCCGCTCGCGGAGCAATTGGGAGATGCACGGCACGGCATTCATTCGCATTTCGAATTAATTACCGTCACGATTGGCCTGGAGAACGGCAGTGAAGGTGTCGGCTATACCTACACGGGCGGCGTAGGCGGAAGAGCGGTCTGTCAGATGATCGAGCATGATCTGAAGCCGTTCCTGCTGGGCAAGGACGCCAGTTGCATCGAGAAGCATTGGGAAGAGATGAATTGGAATATTCATTATGTCGGGCGCGGCGGCATTGCGTCGTTCGCCATCTCGGCCATTGATATCGCCCTGTGGGATCTGCGCGGGAAGAGCTGTGACGAGCCGCTGTGGAAGCTGCTTGGCGGCCATGCCTCTTCAACGAAGGCTTACGCCGGAGCGATTGATCTCAATTTCACCAAGGAGAAGCTGTTAGCTAATATTCAAGGGTATATGGATAAAGGCTTCCAGGCCGTGAAGATCAAGCTGGGACAAGAGCGTCTGGCAGAGGACATCGAGCGTGTAGTAGCCGTTAGAGAGCTGATTGGACCGGACCGCACCTTTATGGTGGATGCCAATATGAAATGGTCGGTCGAGACCTCCATCAAGGCAGCAAAGCTGCTAGCCTCACATGATATCTTCTGGCTGGAGGAGCCGACCATTCCAGACGATTATGACGGCTACCGCCGGATTGGCGCAGAAGGCGGCTTGCCTATCGCGGCAGGCGAGAACTTCCATACCGTCTATGAATTCGTGAATATGATTACTCGCGGCAAGATTGATTTCCCGCAGCCGGACGCGTCCAATATTGGCGGCGTAACGGGCTGGCTGAAGATTGCGAATCTTGCTTACGCTTATAATCTGCCTGTGTGTACACATGGCATGCAGGAACTGCACGTCAGCTTGATGTCGGCGATGCCGAATGCGTCGTATCTGGAGGTGCACAGCTTCCCGATCGATCAATATACGAAGCGGCCACTTGTGATTCAGGATGGAAGAGCCGTCGCGCCGGATGTGCCAGGCACAGGTGTAGAGTTCCGGTGGGAGCTACTTCAGCCTTATAAGCAATTATTCTAATCATCTAACAGGGAGTGGATAGCATGAAAGCGGCATTCTATGAGGGGAACAAAACCATTGTTGTAGGCACAGGCACTCGCAGAGAGCCAGGGCCTGCCGAGGTAGAGATCAAGGTCGCTTATGCAGGCATATGCGGAACGGACCTGCATATTTATCACGGCCATATGGACCATCGTGTGAAGCTGCCTCAAGTGATGGGGCACGAGATGTCGGGCGTCATCGAACGTGTTGGCGGCGAGGTTGCGGACTATAAGCCGGGCGATAAGGTTACGGTGAAGCCGCTGGGACCATGCGGGGAATGTCCGGCATGTCAGGATGGCTGCAGCCATATCTGCCATCGCTTGCAGTTCATGGGCATTGAGACGGACGGCGCGTTCCAAGCCTATTGGACCGTTCCTGCGAGCACGCTGCATAGGCTGCCAGATGAGCTCAGCCTGCAGCATGGTGCGATGATTGAGCCGCTGGCCGTAGCTTGTCATGACGTTCGACTGGGTCAAGTAGCGCCGGGCGAATATGCCGTTGTAATCGGCGGAGGACCCATCGGTACGTTGATAGCGCTTGTTGCCCGTGCTGCTGGAGCAAGGGTTGTTGTGGCGGAGATTAATCCCTATCGTCTCCAGCTGCTGGAGGAGCTTGGCTTCGAAACATGCAACTCCAAGGAGCGGGATTTGGCGGAGTATGTGCAGGAAGCAACTGGCGGCAAAGGCGCCGATGTCGTGTTCGAGGTGACCTCCTCTCTGGCTGGCGCTGAGGTTATGACCAAGCTGCCGAAGGTTAGAGGACGTATTGTCATTGTTGGCATATTCAGCAAGCCTGTCCCGGTAGATCTGCATCGCTTCTTCTGGAGAGAGCTTCAGCTGTTCGGCGCGCGCGTGTATGAGCATGAGGACTTCGAGCAAGCGATTCAGCTTGCGGCAAGCGGCGAGCTTGGGCTTGATCGTCTGATCAGCGAGGTCTATCCTATCGAGCAGATTCAAGCGGGCTTTCAGCAGATGGAATCCGGCAGCGGCGTGATGAAGGTTCTTATTCAGTGCAATTAAGCGGGAGGTAGCGGGATGGCTATATTGGATTTATTTTCATTGCGGGGCAAAAAAGCATTGGTGACGGGCTGCAAGCGGGGCATCGGCAAATCTATGGCGATTGCGCTGGCGCAGGCTGGCGCGGATATTGTTGGCGTAAGCGCAACCCTGGAGCCAGGGAGCGAGGTGGAGCAGGAGGTGCGCCAGGCAGGGCGAAGCTTCGCCGGTTATGCCTGCGACTTCAGCGACCGCAACGCGTTGTACGCGTTCATCGCCAAGTTGAAGGAAGAGCATGCTGATATTGATATTATGGTGAACAATGCCGGCACCATCATGCGCAAGCCGGCAGCTGAGCATCCCGATGATTATTGGGATCATGTTATCGAAGTGAATCTGAACTCGCAATTCATATTGGCCAGGGAGATCGGACAAGGCATGCTGGAGCGTGGAGCGGGCAAAATTATTTTCACCGCGTCACTGCTTACGTATCAGGGCGGCATTAACGTGCCTGGTTATGCGGCGAGCAAGGGCGGCATTGGACAGCTGACCAAGGCGCTGGCGAATGAATGGTCCTCGCGCGGCGTTCAGGTGAATGCGATAGCTCCAGGCTACATCGAGACGGATAATACGGAGCAGCTGAGAGGGGACCCTGTCCGTTATGAGGCCATTCTAGGCCGGATACCTGCAGCTCGCTGGGGAAGACCGGGGGACCTCAATGGAGCTGTTATCTATCTGGCTTCCTCCGCATCCGATTATGTAACCGGCACGATTGTTACGGTGGACGGCGGATGGATGGGCAGATAGCATTCTGACATGAAAGTAGGGATCCCACATGACGCGTGAGACTAAAACTGTTGTCATTACGGGAGCTACAAGAGGCATTGGCCGCAACATGGCGCTGTATTTTGGGAATAAAGGCTATCAAGTCATTGGTACGGGCAGGGATCGCAATCGTTTGAATGCCCTTCAAGCGGAGCTTGTAGCCTTTCCGACGCCAGGAAGAGTCTTCCAAGTGGATGTTCGCAGGTATGAAGAGATGAAGGAGCTTGTCCGTCAACTGGAGTCGGAGCTTGGGGTTGTTCATGTCTGGATCAATAATGCAGGCGTGAATCGAGCGATTGGGCCTACATGGGAGGTGGACCCTGAGACGTGGGGAGAAGATGTGGATATTAATCTTAGAGGAACCTTCTATGGCGTCCATGCCATTGTCCCCATGATGCTGAGACAGGGCTTCGGCCGCATTGTCAACTTAATCGGCGGCGGAACCACTCATGCGATGAAGAACAGTAATGCTTATGGAACGGCAAAGACGGCGGTTGCCAGATTTACAGAAAATTTGGCGGAGGAGCTGGATGAGACGGGAGTTTCTATTAAGGTGTTTGCGTTGAATCCAGGACTAAATGATTCGGAGATGACAAGAGCTCTGCGAGTAACGCCGGAAGGGAAACGTTATTTCCCCGATATGGAGGAATGGATACGTAATGGCGCCGCGAATCCTCAAGAAGCGCCGGCATGCGCCTACAAGCTGGCGGAGGGACTGGCGGACCAATTCCATGGACGCATAGTGACTATATACGATCCTATAACGGAAGCCGGCTCCCTCCAGCCTGATCAATACAAGCTGCGACTGCAGAGCTGAGAAAAGGAGAAATCCATGAAATTACAATTATACAAAGCGCTCTGGGGGATGGAAGGCACCTATAGCGAGCAATTCAAGCGAGCAGCGGAAGCGGGGTATACCGGCATTGAAGCGCCCATGCCTCTGCCAGAGCAGGAGGCGGCCTTCCGCGAAGCGCTTCAGACCTATTCGCTTGCCTATATCGCCCAGATTTTCACTGGCGGTGAAGATCATATTGAATCCTTCAAGGAGCAGGTGGAGAGAGCTGCCGGCTTCGAGCCCCGGCTCATTGTTTCGCACAGCGCCCGGGATCGTATGAGCCATGATGAGCAGGATCGCTTCTTCGAGGCGGCGCTCCGAATAGAGGGGGACAACGGTATTACAGTTGCACACGAGACACATAGGCATCGGGCCATGTTCTCGCCGTGGACAACGGCAAGACTGCTGCATAAGTTCCCGGAATTGCGAATTACGGCAGATTTCAGCCATTGGACGAATGTATGTGAATCTCTCCTTCATGACATGGAGGAGGAGATAGAGCTTGCCATCGCACACACCCATCATATCCATGGCAGAATCGGCTTCTCCCAAGGCCCGCAGGTTCCCCATCCTGCAGCACCGGAATGGAGCATGGAGCGGGAGCGCTTCGAGGGCTGGTGGAAGCGGATGTTCAGCCGCCGCCAGTCGCAGGGGGAAACTGTAAGCACGATGACACCGGAATTTGGACCAGTTCCCTATATGCCGACGCTTGCCTTTACGAAGCAGCCTGTTGCAGATCTATGGGATGTGAATGAATGGATCGCCAATCGGGTGAGATCCAGCTATCCAGACTGGATTGCTGCTAATAGCAATTGATGCCTTGCCCGGCTGAATAACACATAGAGCACTCGGGTTCCTTCGGAAACGGGTGCTCTTCGTCTCCCTTAAGGGAACAGCCTAACTATTATAGGAGTGATACCTGTGCTGGAAATCGATAAATATTGGGAAGATCCCCGTACGCTGCACATAAACCGCGAGAAGTCAAGAGCTTATTATATTCCGCATGCGGATGCCGATGGAGCTGCCTCTCGGAAGAGAGGGCGCTCTCCTTATTATCAGACCTTAAATGGCGCTTGGAAATTCCAATATTACGCCAGTGTGGAGGAGGTTCGCGACAGCTTCTATGAAGCGGATTATGATGCAGGAAGCTGGTCCTCCCTATTAGTACCCTCCTGCTGGCAGAATAACGGCTACGACGGCATGCATTATTCCAATCTGAACTACACCATTCCATGTGATCCTCCCTTTGTACCGGACGACAATCCCGCAGGGCTGTATATTCGGGAGTTCAACCTCTCGCCGGATTGGACGGAGAAGGACAAATATGTGGTGTTCGAGGGTGTGAATGCGTGCTTCTATCTATGGGTGAACGGAAGCTTCGTCGGCTATAGCCAAGGAAGCCGGGTGCCTGCCGAGTTCAATATCAGCAAGCACCTTGTCTCTGGCGTTAACCGGATGGCGGTTATGGTGCTGAAATTTTGTGACGGCACTTACCTTGAGGATCAGGATTTGTGGCGATATACGGGCATATTCCGGGATGTCTATATGCTGGCGAGGGATAAGGCGCATATTCGCGACGTGTTCGTGCGTACAACGCTGCTGAACAGCGACCGGGAGGCTCAGCTGAATATCGAGCTGGAGATGGCCGGCGGTGCCGTTGTACAAGCTGTTCTGCGAGATCCAAGCGGTATTGAAATAGCTGCGGCGCAAGGTGAAATAGGGCAAGCGGGACAGCTTCCAATGCAGGTGCTGGACCCGCAGCTCTGGAGTGCGGAGCAGCCGGTGCTGTATGAGCTGCTCTTGTCCTCTGGTGAAGAGGTGCTGCGCTTCAGTGTTGGCTTCCGCCGAGTGGAGATTCAAGAGGGCGTGTTCCAGATCAATGGCGTTCCCGTGAAGCTGAAGGGCGTCAATCGTCACGATTCCCATCCAAGCCTTGGCCAGACCATTCCTCTGCAGCATATGATTCAGGATCTTCAGGTGATGAAGCGCCACAATATTAATACTATTCGGGCATCTCATTATCCCAATGATCCCAGATTTCTGGAGCTCTGCAATGAATATGGCTTCTATGTGGTGGACGAAGCGGACCTGGAGTGCCATGGGCTGGCTATCGCCGATAACTGGGACAATATGGCCAAAGGGCTTGGCATGCAATCCTATACGGACTTTCATGAGCTGTCCAACAATCCTGATTGGGAGGAAGCCTTCGTCGATCGGGCGGTTCGTATGGTGGAGCGCGACAAAAACAACCCTTGCGTGGTGATCTGGTCGATGGGTAACGAGTCTGGATACGGCCCTAATCATATTGCCATGGCGAAGTGGACGCGGGAGAGGGACAGCGCAAGGCCTGTTCATTATGAAGGAGCGGCCTCCCTGTACCTGGGTCATCCCGATACAAGCGCGTTGGACATGGAAAGCCGCATGTATGCATCTGTTCCGGAGATTGAAGCCTATGCCAAGGATGAATCGAAGCTGAAGCCGCTGTTCCTGTGCGAATACAGCCACGCCATGGGCAATGGCCCCGGCGACCTGCTGGACTACTGGAATGTCATCTACGCCGAGCCGAAGCTGATGGGCGGCTGTGTGTGGGAATGGTGCGACCACGGCATTGAGAGGAAAACCGAGCATGGCGACTCGTATTATGCGTACGGCGGCGACTTCGGCGAGAAGCCGCATGACGGTAACTTCTGCATTGATGGCCTGGTAGCTCCCGATCGTACGCCGCATACCGGCCTGCTGGAGCTGAAGCAGGTCATAGCGCCTGTTCGGATGGATGCCGTTGAGCTGGAGAAGGGTCGGCTGCAGATTCGCAATCTGTATGACTTCGTGGACCTCTCCCATTTGGTCTTCTATTGGAAGGTGGAGCGTGAGGGCGTGCTCCTCCAGCAAGGCGAGCTTCGAGGCCTGCGAACGGCTCCGCATACCGGAGAGGTGGTGGAGCTGCCGCTGCAACCGAAGCTGTTCTCCCTGGATGCGGTTAGCTTGACCATATCCTGCTGCCTGGAGGAGGAGAACGCGTGGGCGGAGCGTGGGCATGAAATCATGTTCCACCAATTTGAGCTGACGACAAGTGATGGCAGCGGTGCTTCCAAGCGATTTGACAACAAGGCCTCTCATACCTCCATCCAAGTGCTGGAGGAGGACCGTAAGCTCATTATTACTGGCTTTGACTTCAGCCATTCCTTCGATTTGCGGAAGGGTATGCCGGATCAGTTGACAAGGCACGGGGTGGCGCTGCTGGAGCAGCCTCTATCCTTCAATATGTGGCGAGCGCCTCTAGATAACGACAGACCGTTGGTGGCGAGATGGCAATATGAAGGTCTGGAGCATGCCGGCATGAAGGTGTATCGCTGTGATTGGGAGCAGCGCGCCGAGGGCGAGGTTGTCGTGACCGTTGAGTTTTCCTTGGGTCTCTACACGCGTAAGCCTATTGTGCGAGGGTCAGCCCAGTGGCTGTTCGATGCCCAAGGCGCGGTAACGGTGAAGGCAAGCGCAGAGGTGAAGAAGGAGATAGACTTCCTGCCTCGCTTCGGCTTACAGCTAAGAATGCCGGCAGCCATGAATACGGTGGAGTATGTCGGTTATGGACCGCATGAGAGCTATGTGGACAAGCGTCAGAGCGTACGCAAGGGCAGATATGTACAGCGCGTTGAGGAAATGGGCGAGTCTTATATTATGCCGCAGGAGAACGGCTCCAGATGGGGCACGGAATGGGCTGTCGTATCCAATGAGCTGGGCATGGGGCTGCTGCTGGACGGTACAGAACCCTTCTCGTTGAACGCTTCCCGCTATTTGCCTCAGGATCTGACGGCAGCCAAGCATACGTATGAGCTTCAGCAGAGGAAGGAGACAATCGTTCAGCTCGATTACAAGATGAGCGGGGTAGGCTCGCACTCCTGTGGTCCCAAGCTGATGGATAAGTACCAGCTGAAGGAGAAGCAATTCGAATTCCAATTCACCTTAAGACCTGTGTTTAAGGAAGATGAGTAAAAACGTATTGACGCCTAGCCTATCCAACTGTATAATCAACTCAAAACGGAACAATGTTCCGAAAATAATTAAATAAATAAAATTTTCGGGTTATTGTTCTGTATTAAAATGTGGACTTATAATGGGAGGTTATGGCATGTCACGTGTAGTGAAGGATTTAAGCGGCAAGCTCTGGCAGATGGAGAAGATGAGAGTAGGCGAAGGGGAACGAGAAGGGTTCCATATCCTTCCCGCAGAGCGGCAAGGTGTTATATTCAGCTGGAATTATGCTTCTGTGCCAGGGGATGTATACACGGATTTGCAGCGCGCCGGTGAATTGGAGGATCCTTACTTCGGCCGCAATATGCATAAGGCCAAGTGGGTGCAGGAATATGAGTGGTGGTACATTCGCAGGTTCAACGTCTCGCAGGATATGAAGGGCAAGAAGGTGCATCTGGAATTTGAAGGCGTTGACTACAGCTGCACCGTATGGCTGAACGGCCAATTGCTGGGCAGTCATGAGGGCATGTTCTCTCCTTTCTCCTTCGAGGTCAGCCAGTACCTCAACTTTGATGAATGGGCTGGCGGCTCCAATCAGCTGGCGGTCAAGCTGGACCCGCCGCCGAAGAATTTCCGCAATGTCGGCGGCAAGAAGGTGAACTTCTCTGGCGATTATTTCACCGGCCTGGTGCCAATCGGCATCTGGCGTCCCGTACGCCTCGTGGCTACTGAGGATGTGCGCATTGTGAATTATCGCAACGAGTCCGAGCTTAAGGATGGGGGCGCTGCCGTTCATGTGGAGGTTGAGCTCGACAATATGGCTGGAGAGTCGGCAACCGTCCAGCTTCAGATCGCGTTGAAGGGCCATAATTTCGAATCCGAGACGATCACTCGTACGGTGGAGGCAGAGGTTCAAGCCGGCAGCCATACTGTGAAGGCAAGTGTAGATGTTGCGGACGCGAAGCTGTGGTGGCCTTGGGATATGGGCACTCCGAATTTGTACGATATGGCAATTACAGTCCGGAAGAACGGTTCGGAGCAGGATCGTGTTGAGGACAGAATCGGTATCCGTACGATTCAGATGGAGAAGAATCCAGGCTTCACCGAAGCGGAGTCGGAATATCCGTGGACCTTCGTTATTAACGGCAAGCGCCAATTCCTGCGCTCGGCATGCTGGGGCGGCCAGCCGTCCTTCCTGTATGGACGGAACAGCACGAAGAAATATGAGCATCTGCTTCGTCTGGTGAAGGAGAGCAATATCAACAATCTGCGGATCTTCGGCTGGCATCCGCCGGAAATTCCAACCTTCTATAAGCTGTGCGATGAGCTGGGCATTACGGTGTGGACGAACTTCACGTTCTCAACACAAGCCTTCTCCAATGAGCCTGCATTTGTAGATTCGGTTGCGAAGGAATGTATTGAAATTGTGAAGCTTCGCCGCAATCACCCCTCCAATATTTATTGGATGGGCGGAGAAGAAGTGTTTTTTACAGATGCACATATTGAGAGCGGCAACAAGGAGCTCATGGAAGCGATTGGCGTTGCCATTGGGGCATACACCTCCGTTCCTTACGGGCTGGCATCGCCGCTTAGCAATGAGTTCGGCCAGAGCATGGGCTTCAAGCCCAAGGAGTCCCAGCACGCCAATGAACATTATTACGGCGGCGGCCGGAGCTTCATGGAGGAATATTACCCGGCTCTGGATTGCTCCATCATTCCGGAATTGACGGCGGCGTCGGCGCCATCTATCGAAAGCCTGAGGAAGTTCATTCCGGAGAACGAGCTTTGGCCGATTGGACCAAGCTGGGGCTACCACTGGGCCGATATCCACATTCTCCAAGGACTGAACATAGAGGTGTTCGGGGATAAGAGAATGGATTCGCTGGAGCAATTCGTGGAATCGACTCAAATCGCCCACGGCACGATTCTGCAGTTTGCCCTTGAATTGTACCGCAGACGGAAGCCGCGTATGAGCGGTGTGTCACTCTGTCACTTCATTACGCACTGGCCTGACATCAAGTGGGGGCTAGTCGATTATTATGGTCAGAAAAAAATCAGTTTCGACTATGTCAAGAGGAGCTATCAGCCGCTTCTGCCAAGCTTGGCATTCGCGAAGAGAAGATGGAACCCGGGCGAGACGTTCCAAGGCGAGCTGTGGATTGTGAATGACTACCATGAGGCCTACGGGGACACCGAGTTGGAATGGACGCTGAGCAATCATAAAGGCGAGGTTGTACAAAGCGGCACGGTAGAGGCGCAGGTGGCTTCCAACAGCTCCGCCAAATTCAGCGACATCGCATGGAAGGTGGATGCTGACGCGGCAGGCGAGTTCTCGGTTGCGCTGACGTTGAAGCAAGGCGGCAGCGTGCTGGCCAGCAATGCCTACAAGCTGCTTATTGGCGATCAGGCCGAGGCGAAGCGCATTTGTATCGAGCATCTGGACGAAAGCAACAAGCTGCGCGATGAATATGGCCACAGCTATTACCGCTACAACCCTGAGCTTTGGGAGCTGGAATAATATCGGCAAGCGGATGTTTCTTGGAAGAATGTTACGGCTGGGGAGGGGATGGCTTGCTTCCATTAGAGGGTCTGCTCGTCGTGGAATGCTGCACGCGGCTTGCCGGTCCCTTCGCGGGGTTAAGACTGGCTGATCTTGGGGCGCGTGTCATCCGAATCGAGGGGACGGAGGATGAGCCGCTTCCGCTTGTCAGCTTGTACCGCAACAAGGAGAGATTTCAGTTCCGCGCCGCCATTGGAGAGCATGCGAAGGTGAGCAAGCTGATTGCGGAGGCTGATGTTCTCATCGAAGGGCCGCCTGCAAGCGGGTTGCAGACAACGCTGCTCCCCTATGAGAGAACGCAAGCGCTGAATGGCAAGCTGATCCATGCCAGTATAACGGGTTATGGCCGGGAAGGAGCCTGGAGTGCGAAGCCTTATGACGATTTGTTCGTCCAATCACTCACGGGCATGCCCTGGCTGAGCGGGAATGCCAATGATCTCCCAATCCCATTCCCGCTGTCCACGGTGGAGATGTTCGCAAGCGCCAATCTCGTGCAAGGCATTCTGGCCGCTCTTGTGCACCGTTCCAAGTCGGGGGAGGGGATGCTTGTCGAGGTTAGTCTGCTGGAGTCGGCGATTGATTATCAATTCGAGGTGCTGACGACTCATCTTAATGATGGTGGACAGCTGCCGCAGCGAAGCTTGTTAAATAATGCCCATGCTTATCTGGCGGCTCCATATGGAATCTATGAAACGGCTGATGGGTATTTGGCTCTGGCCATGGGCTCTGTGCTGGAGCTGGGCGCTCTGCTGCAATGCGAAGCTTTGGCCCGCTATGAGGATGTTGCCAGCTGGTTCTTGAGGCGGGATGAAATTAAAGGTCTGCTCGCCGATCATCTCAGAACCAAAGCGGCTGCGGAATGGGCGGAGGATCTGGACGAGGGCGGCTATTGGTGCGCCGTGGTTCAGACGGTTGACGAGCTGCTTCAGCACGAAGGCTTCCTAGCCTTGCGCAATATACAGCAGGTGCAAGCGGAGGAGCGCGGCTTATTCCTTACGCCTTATTGTCCCATTCGCTTCGACAACAACTATATGGGAAGTCGCCGTGGAGTTGGGCGGGCGGGCATGGACAACGCTAGGCTTGAGGCGGAATTTCAGCTGCTATAGCCGTAGCAGCTGCATATTAAGTTGAAGCGAGAGTGATCCATCATGATGCCGAGACCGCTGGAGGGCTTGCTTGTGCTTGACTTCAGTCAATTCCTGTCTGGTCCTTATGCAGGCTTGCGATTAGCGGATTTGGGCGCGCGAGTCATAAAGATTGAGCGGCTGGACGGCGGGGATTTGTGCAGAAGGCTGTATATTTCGAATTTGGAGCTGGATGGGGACAGCACGCTGTTTCACTCCATCAATCGGAATAAGGAAAGCTATGCTGTCGACTTGAAGTCCGAGGCAGATCGATGCAAGGTGCGGAAGCTGCTGAGCCATGCGGATATGATGGTTCAGAATTTTCGGCCGGGTGTCATTGAGAAGCTTGGTTTCGGCTATGAAGAGGTGAAAGCTATTAATCCGCGTCTCATCTATGGCTCTATAAGCGGCTATGGAGGGAACAGTCCGCTCCGTGACAGACCCGGACAGGATCTGCTGCTCCAGGCGCTCACGGGACTGCCCTGGCTGCACCGAGACAAGTCGAGACGGGGGCCTATCCCATTTGGTCTTGCCATTGCAGATATGATAACCGGAGCCCACCTTGTGCAAGGCATGCTGGCGGCTCTTGTGCGTCGATCCATCCAAGGCAGCGGCGCATATGTAGAGGTCAATATGTTGGCATCCACCTTGGATGCCATGCAGGAGATCTGGGAGGAGAAGTGGATGCCGAATCAGGGCTCCAGCTTATCTGCCTCAGGAGCAGAGGGTTCGGCGTCCATCCGCTGGCTGAAGGGGCTGTATCCAACTGCTGCAGGCTATATCGCGCTCGGCGATATGCCTCTTCACACATTGGCCCAGGCGCTTGCCCCTCACTTCACCTTGGATGCGCTCGGCCAAGGCCAAGCTGCGGCTGCCCGCATGGAGGAGCTGCTGACAACACGTCCTGCTCATTATTGGAGCGAAGAACTGCAAAAGGCCGGCATCCCTTGCGAGGAGCTGCTGGACTGGAAGCAGCTTCTGCAGGAGGAAGCGTTCAGCGAGCTGTGTATGACGCAGGACATCTATCGAAGCAACGGGGCCCGCATGACGGCAATCTCTTGTCCCATCAGGCTGAACGGCCATCGGCTGCAGTCCTCTAGAGGAGCGCCGCATATTGGAGAGCATAACGCCGTTGTTGAATCGGAATGGAACATTACACGTTGAAGAGATGGTGATGAAGTTGAAATTAAAAGGAATGACATGGTCTCATGAGCGTGGCTTGAACCCATTGGCAGCGGCCTCAGAGGCGTTCCGCAGGCTGGAGCCTAACGTCGAGATTGAATGGGACGCGCGTTCCCTGTCTGATTTCGAGCTGTACCCGCTGGAGCTGCTTGCAGATGCCTACGATCTCATTATGATTGATCATCCCCATATAGGAACAGCGGTTGCGAAGGGACTGCTGCTGCCCTTGAATGATCGGGTGGAGGAGGCTTTTCTGAAGGATCAGGAGCTTCATTCGACAGGATTAAGCTACGCCAGCTATACGTATGAAGGCAAGCAGTGGGCGCTGCCTGTGGATGCGGCGGCTCAAGTCAGCGCCTACAGACAGGATTTGCTGGATCAGGCTGGTCTATCGCCTGCCCGAAGCTGGAGCGACGTGCTCGCCATCGCCAAGAAGCTGCCCAAAGGGCAGTCAATCGGCCTCCCGCTTGTGCCAGTGCATGCGTATTCAACCTTCTTCACGTTATGCGCCCAGCTGTCGAACCGGGCCTATTGGAGTGAAGAACTTGATCTTCCTATGGAGATAGGCGAGCAGGCGCTTGCGCTTATGGAAAGCCTGATGCCGTATGTACATTCGGAATCGGTGCATCAGGATCCCATTCATATGCTGAATCTTATGGGTGCCAGCAATGAAATAGCGTACATTCCGCTTATCTACGGGTATTCCAATTATGCGAGAGTCGGCTTTCGGCCGTACCTGGCGAGCTTCGGCAATATTCCGTCCGACAGCGGCGTGCCAAGCGGCAGCATGATTGGCGGTGTAGGGCTTGCGATTTCGTCGCAATGCCGGCATGCTGACATCGCCGCCCGGTTTGCCGTTATGGTCGCTTCACCAGAGTTCCAGCGCACCTCGTTTTTCCTGAATGACGGTCAGCCGGGCCATCGGGAGGCATGGCTGGACCCCGAGGTGAATCGTCTCTCCGGCGGCTTCTTCAAGAACACGCTGGACACATTGACACATGGCTCCATGAGACCGCGTTTCCATGGCTATATCAGCTTCCAGGAGCAGGCTGGCAATCTGATTCGGTACCGCCTGATGAATCAGGCGCCGGAGCGGAGAACGGTTATTCAAACCTTAAACGAAATGCATATGCAGGTTAGACGAGAGCATCAGGAAACGGGGATGTGAGCAGAATGAAGCTGCTGGAGGGTATTGTTGTACTGGATTTCAGCCAATATCTGGCAGGCCCTGTGTCCGCGCTTCGATTAGCCGATTTGGGGGCGCGAGTCATCAAGATCGAAAGGCCGAACGCCGGTGATGGAAGCCGCCAGCTGACATTGTCGAATCTAAGGGTAGACGGAGAGAGCACTGTATTCCAGTCTATGAATCGGAACAAGGAAAGCTACGCTGCCAACCTGAAGGACCCCTCTGATCTCGCAAAAGTAAAGCGGTTGATTCAGCAGGCGGATGTCATCATAGAAAATTTTCGCCCCGGCGCTATGGAGAAGCTCGGTCTTGATTATGAATCCGTCAAGGCGCTGAATCCTGGCATGATATACGGCAGCATTACTGGTTATGGCGTGGAAGGCCCCTGGAAGAACAAGCCGGGACAGGATTTGCTGGTCCAATCCATGTCCGGCTTAGCCTGGCTGAACGGCGACGGCGAGCAGCCGCCTGTTCCCTTCGGTCTGGCAACGATTGATCTGCATACCAGCTCCGTATTTGTTCAGGCCTTGCTTGGCTTGCTGTACAAGCGAGAGAAGACCGGTGAGGGCGGACTAGTGGAGATCAGCCTGATGGAGGCGGCTTTGGACTTCCAATTTGAAGTGCTGAGCGCTTATATGAACAAAGAGCCGAGAGAGCTGCCCAAGCGAAGCGGGTTCCGGAATGCCCATGCTTACCTTGGCGCGCCATATGGCATCTATGAAACAAAGGATGGCTATATCGCGCTGGCCATGGGCTCCATTCTGGCATTAGGCGGACTGCTCCAGTGCGAGGAGCTGCTTGTCTATACGGAGCAGTCGGCTTGGTTCGATGAGCGGGACACCATTAAGGGAATATTGAATCGTCACCTGAAGACGAGGCCGACAAAGGAGTGGCTTGATCTTCTGGAGCCGGCCGACTATTGGTGCGCTGAGGTGTTCGATTGGGAGCAGTCTCTTCAGCATGAAGGCATCAAGGTGCTGGATATGTTCCAGGAGGTCGTTAGGCCAAGCGGCGCGGTGTTCAAGACGACGCGTTACCCCGCAAGGGTGAACGGACAGCTGCTCAAGCATGAGAAGGGAGCACCTCCAGTCGGCGAGCACACGATACGAATTAATAGGGACTTCGGTCTTGACGGTTCGGTGGACAACGATGGAGGGAGGTAAGGCGATGGACAACAACGATATTCGGTACGAGGTTGACAACTATATAGGGACGATTACGCTTGCCAGACCGGGCAAGCTGAATACCGTCACACGTGCGATGGGCGAGCGGCTCAGCGAGCTCTGTCAGGAGATCAACAGGGACAAGGGCGTTCGAGTCGTCGTCCTCACCGGCGAAGGCGAGAAGAGCTTCTCCGCCGGCAGCGACATTGAAGTGCTGGATGATTACGGAAGTCCATGGGATCTGCGTAATCGAGATGATTACTGTATGGCGATTCGCAGCATTCGCAAGCCAGTCATCGCTATGGTGAATGGGTATGCCATTGGCGGAGGATTGGAGCTTGCGCTGCAGGCCGATATTCGTATGGCGTCATCCAACGCCAGATTCGGCGCAGCAGAAATTAAGCTGGGCTGGATCGGAGGCAGCGGAAGCACGCAGCTGCTTCCGAGAATGGTAGGAGCAGGCAAGGCTGCGGAGATGGTGTTGACGGGGAGGCTGCTGTCAGCGGAGGAGGCTTTGCGTTGCGGATTGGTTGAGCAGGTCGTGGAGCCTGATGAGCTGAAGAAGCTGGTCTACGAGACGGCAAGCGCCATCGCGGCATATAGTCCAATCGCTGTCGAAAACGCTAAGCTTGCGCTTCGAGCGGCCATGAATATGCCGCTTGACGCAGGCCTGCAATATGAGAACAGCCTGTTCTCCTTCTGCTTCACGACAGAGGACGCGCAGGAGGGTAAGGCAGCCTTCAAGGAGAAGAGAGCCCCGCAATTCAAGGGACAATAATAGAAGCGAAAGGGAGATGGAGCACAATGATGAAGGGCAACCGCAATGGACAAGACTATTATCGGTTATATATAGACGGCCAATGGGTGGAGGCATCTTCGGATCGGCTGATTGAGGTGCAGAACCCGGCGAATGAAGAGGTGATTGGACGGGTAAGCGATGCCTCGGCCGAGGATGTGCAGAAGGCGCTGGAATCGTCCGAGCGGGCGCAGCAGGCGTGGCAGGCGCTGCCTGCCGTGAAGCGCGCGTCTTATTTGGTCAAATTGGTGGAGAAGGTGAAGGAGAAGCGCGAGTTCCTAGCCAAGCTGCTGGTGATGGAGCAGGGCAAAACGTATCGTGAGGCGCTCGGAGAAGTGGAAGATACGATGGCTTATATGATGTTTGCCGTGGAATCCGCCAACAAAATTAAAGGCGATATTCTTCCTTCCAATAAGGAAGGCGAGATGCTGCAGATTCGCAAGGTGCCATATGGCGTCACTATTGGCTTATGCGCATGGAACTATCCGCTTGCCTTGATCGGCAGGAAGCTGGGACCGGCGCTTGTGACGGGCAATACGATGATCATTAAGCCACATGAGCTTACGCCAATCGCTTCGGCCGAGTTTTTCAACCTGATTCATGAGGTTGGCTTCCCTCCTGGCGTTGCAAACTTCGTGACAGGCACAGGCGCGGAGGTGGGACAGCTTCTGGTGAGCAGCCCCATTACGAAGATGGTAACGGTAACCGGCAGCGTACGCGCGGGTCAGCAGATCTACAAGGCGGCTTCCGACAACATTACCGCATTGTCTCTGGAGCTGGGCGGCAAAGCCCCGTTCATCGTATTGGAGGATGCGGATATTGACCAAGCGGCGGCAGCGGCTGTCACAGCCCGATTCGCGAACTGCGGGCAGGTATGTGTGTGCAATGAGCTGGTGCTTGTTCACGAGAAGGTGGCGGAGGCCTTCACAGCGAAGCTTCTGGAGCATATGAAGGCTATTAAGGTGGGCGATCCTTTCGACAGCACTGTAACGATGGGGCCTAAGGCGAATGGCAATGATCTGCAAAAAATTGACGACATTGTTCAAGAAACGGTAGCCCAAGGCGCCAAGGTAGCCTTTGGAGGCAAGCGTCCTAGCGGCGGCATCTTCGATAAGGGCTATTGGTATGAGCCGACTGTCCTTGTTGATGTGAAGCCGGACATGGCCGCAGCGCAGAAGGAGATATTTGGTCCCGTGCTTCCGATTGTAACCATCAGCAGCTTTGAGGAGGCCATTAACATCGTCAATTCCAGTGAGCTGGGCTTGTCGGCTTACCTGTTTACCAGTGATATGAAGAAAATGATGCATGGTATAGATGTGCTTCAGGTGGGAACAGTTTTCGTCAATCAAGGTATGTCAGGCTGTATGCAGGGCTACCACAGCGGCCATAAGCTGAGCGGACTGGGCGGCGAGGATGGCGAATACGGACTGGAAGGCTATATGCAGAAGCGTGTAGTGTACTTGAATTATAAGTAAGGAGAGGGGCCTGCGGTTTACCGACCGCAGGCTGCTTCCCTATTTTGAGAGGTAGTTCAAAAAGTCCGGTTTTGATCACGAAGTATGTAACGAAGCTTACTCGACATCGAATATGGAGCGCAAGCGAAACTAAGCTTATGCTTACGATGTAGGTTTCTTTCTGAAACCTTTGAGGTGCTCACGTAGCCTCCACTACGCTCCGCTCCTCAGTTTCTACTTTCGCTCCATCTTCTCGGTGCTGAAAACCGAACTTTTTGAACTTGTATTTTTATGAGGTAGAATTTTTATTTTAAGAACAGGTGGTGGGGGATAAATGCTGCAAGGCTCGCAGGGCTCGCGCATACGAGCTAATGAGAGGCTGATTGACGAAATGAATGCAACAACTCCGCCTTATGGCACCCTTGCGATCTGGCTGCTGGGCCAGGAGAGCATTGTGGTGAAGGGGGACGGCATCCTTCTCTACTTCGATCCCTTCGTATCCGATGATGTGAGGAGCAAGCTGGGCCTCCAGCGATTGTATGAGCCGCCGCTTGTTCCAGCCGATATTACGAATGCTGCTGTCAGTCTCATTACGCATGATCATGAGGATCATCTGGATGCCGGCACGATGAAGGTTATCTGCCATAGCAGCCCGGACAGCCTTGTTATCGCTCCCAAATATTGCGCCAGCACGATTAGGGGCTTGGCTTTGCGCCTCATCGTGTCTTCCATGCCCATACAGAGGAGCCCCTGTCGCTGCTTGGCGATCGGCTTCAAGTATGGTCAATACCGGCCATGCATGAGCAGTTTGAGGTTGACGCTGACGGGGAGCATCGGTATGTCGGATACGTCATCCGATTGAATGGCGTGACCCTGTATCATGCGGGAGATACGCTGGTCTATGACGGATTGGCCGCACGGCTGCGGAGTGCGTGCATAGATGTAGCCTGTCTGCCTATTAATGGACGCGACTATTATCGCGCCAGCCGGAATATTGCCGGCAATATGAATTATCGGGAGGCAGCGGAGCTGTCTTGGGAGATTGGCGCGGACACCGTCATCCCTCTTCATTATGATACGTTCGACTGGAATACAGAGAAGCCGGGCTCGTTCGTGCAATATGTATACGAGCAGTATCCGGAGCAGAAGTGTCATCTGCTGGCGCGCGGGGAACGCTTCCTCTATGTGTCGAGCTCCGCATTCAAGAATGAGAATGAACCAAGGGAGAGATAGAGAGATGAGAGGAATTCCTTTTATACAGGACTGGAAGTTTATACTGGGCGAGCCGGAGTCTCCCCATTTGCTGGCAACGGATGATACCTCATGGCGCACACTGGATCTGCCCCATGATTGGAGCGTGGAGTTCCCGTTTGATCAGGAGAAGGGGGAAGCCTGCACCGGCTATCTGCCTGGCGGAATTGGCTGGTATCGCAAGCGCTTCACGTCCACGCCCGAGATGACCGGAAGCAAGGTCATCATCAACTTCGACGGCATTTATAATCGTGCAAGCATCTATTGCAACGGGCAGCTTGTACGGTTTCATCCCTACGGCTATTCGCCATGCCTGGTGGATATAACGGATTGCCTGCATGCTGAGGGCGAGGATAATCTCATTGCGGTGAAGGTTGATCATTCCCGTTACGCGGACAGCAGATGGTATACGGGCTCCGGCATTTATCGGAAGGCAGCCCTTCATATTATGCCTAAGCTTCATATCCCCGTGTGGGGCACCTATTACACGACGCCGGACGTCGATGATACTTCTGCTGTTGTACGTGGGGTCATCACCTTGCGGAATGATGAAGCGGGCCCGCAGCAAGCGGAACTGATCTGCAGCCTTTTCGGACCGGATGGCCAGCTTGCAGCCAAGGAGAGAGTGAGCTGCTCTCTGGCAGGTAATCAATCAGAGGAGCTTCAGATGGAATGGAAGATTCCGAATCCGGAGCGATGGGAAATTCATGATGGCAAGCTGTACCGCGCAATTGTTGAGGTAGTGGACGACGGACGGACCATCCAGACGGTAGAGGATCGTATAGGCATACGAGAGTTCCGATTCGATGCCGACAAGGGCTTCTATTTTAATGGAAGGAACACGTTAATTAAAGGGGTCAATCTGCATCATGATGGCGGGCTTGTTGGCGCGGCGGTGCCTCTGGATGTATGGAGACGCAGGCTGGAGACGCTGAAGGCATGCGGATGCAATGCCATCCGGACAGCCCATAACCCAGCCTCGGAGGACTTCCTGGATCTATGCGACGAGATGGGCTTCCTGGTGCAGGAGGAGTTCTTCGATGAATGGGATAATCCGAAGGACAAGCGCAGCAACGGCGGGGAGCAACGGGTGGATGATATAACCCGGGGGCATGCTGAATTTTTCCGGGAGTATGCCAAGCAGGATCTGCAGGACACGGTGCTGCGGGACCGGAACCATCCTTGTATTTTCCAGTGGAGTATAGGCAATGAAATTGAATGGACGTATCCCAAATATAATGAGGCAACCGGCTACTTCGGCATGAATGCCTCCGGCAATTATTTCTGGACGCTGCCGCCGAACAGCAAGGATAAAATTCGCGAGATCATTCAGGGGCTGCCAAGAGACGCCTATGACATTGATAAGACAGCCCGGCTCTTGTCACGCTGGACCAAGGAGCTGGATACAACGAGACCCGTTACAGCCAATTGCATCCTGCCCAGCGCCAGCTACGAATCGGGCTATATCGACGAGCTGGATATTGCAGGGTACAGCTACCGCAGGGTGATTTATGATTACGGCCATCAGCATTATCCCGACAAGCCGATACTGGGAACGGAGAATGTAGCCCAGTGGCATGAATGGAAGGCGGTGCTGGAGAGAGAGCATATTCCTGGCATCTTCCTCTGGACTGGCATCGATCATATGGGTGAAGCCATACAGAAGCCATGGCCGCGGAAGGGCTCCAATCTGGGTCTGCTGGATTTCGCCGGGTTCCAGAAGCCTTCCTACCATATGTTCAAAAGCTTATGGAATGAAGAGGCGCATGTCCATCTCGTCACGCAGACTGTGGAGGAATCCTTGTATCGCCTGAATGAGGCCGGCGAGCTGGTGGAGAAGGTGCCTGGCGGCTGGCAGGAGAGAGTGTGGTTCTGGCATGATGTGAACTCTCATTGGAATTATAGGGATGGAGAGCTGGTTGTGGTCGAGGTATATTCCAATTGCGAAGAGGTTTCCTTATATTTGAACGACACCTTGGTTGCCGCCAAACGCCTGGAGCAGTTCGAGGACCATATCTACAAATGGGCAGTGCCTTATGCCGCAGGAGAGCTGAGGGCTGTCGGCAAGCGAGCCGGTGAATCAACCTCTGCCAGTATCCATACGGTAGGCCCTATTCATTCCATTCAGCTGCTTGGGGACAAGGACACCCTCCAGATTCATCCCGATCATGTCGTTCATGTTACTGTTCAGCTATTGGATGCGCAGGGGCATGCCATTACGAACCAAAATGTGGAGCTTGCCTTCGAGGTGGAGGGGGAATGCCGCATTCTTGGAGTTGACAATGGCAGCCCTGACAATGTGCAGCCTTACCAGAGCACAAGCCTTATGACAGAGCTGGGCAGAGGATTGCTCCTTGTACAGGGGACCAAGCCAGGAGAGCTTGCGATTAAGGCGACATGCGCTGCTATCCATGCCGTATCTAATATATGTAAGGTGAAGGTCGTCGAATAGGTCCCTAATGGAATGAATAGAAACTTGTTTCAATAGAGATCGGAAAAGTCCAATAACATGACGAATTGGTTCATTTTATTGTGGAGTAAGCCGTGATACGATTCTAATATCAAGTGAAGTCGATATCCCATGAGGAGGCAACAAGGATGAAGCTGGTACACATTCAATTCGAGGGTAAGTTAACCTGCGCGATTGCAGGAGAGCAAGGGATTCTACCGATTGAAGCGAGCCTGGAGGACGTGATTGCCGGAAGGGCTGATGCGGCGGAGCTTGCTGCAGCAAGCCCCGGTAAGTGGCTGTCGGAGCAGGAAGTAGTGTTCGCACCTTCCATACCGGCTGGCAAAAAAATCATTTGCGTTGGTCTTAATTACAAGAAGCATGCGGAGGAGGCGGGACTCCCCGTACCTGAGGTGCCAATTCTGTTCAACAAGTTTTCCAATGGACCCGTTGGACATGGAGCGGTAGTGGGCCTTCCCGCCCAAGCGTTCAAATATGATTACGAAGCTGAGCTCGGTATCGTAATCGGCAAGACGGCCAGGAACGTCAAACAGGAAGAGGCGCTGGATGTCGTATTCGGCTATTGCAACGTCAATGACCTGTCTGCGCGTGATCTACAGATGCGTACAAGCCAGTGGATGCTTGGCAAAATATTAGATGGCTTCTGTCCGGCTGGCCCTTATCTCGTCACGGCGGATGAAGTGGGCGATCCCAACGACCTGGATATTAAGCTGTATCTGAACGGAGAGCTTCGCCAGAGCTCCAATACAAGAGACATGATTTTCACTGTTCCGGAAATCATTCAATACATTACACAATATATGACGCTGGAGCCTGGCGACCTTATTCTGACCGGGACGCCTGAGGGCGTGGTGGCCGGTTATCCGGAGGATCAACAGGTATGGCTGAAGGACGGAGACGTCGTTACCGTTGAAATCCAGAAGCTTGGAGCTTTGACCAATGTCATGAAGGGATGCTGACCGATGAAAGCCTTGGTTATCCGCAGCCCGCATCATATGCAGCTAGAGGAGATGGAGGCCCAGCCGTTAGGGCCTCATGATGTTCGAGTTCGGTCCAAGGCTGTCGGCATCTGCGGGACGGATCTCGAAATCTATGAAGGACAGATTTCCTCCGATTTCGTGAAGTATCCCGTTGTGCCTGGACATGAATGGAGCGGAATGGTCGTAGAATGCGGCTCCGAGGTGACAAGCGTAAGACCGGGGGACAGAGTCATTGCCGAAGGCTTATTGTCATGCGGCAGCTGCGCCTACTGCAGAGAAGGCCGGACGAATCTCTGCCATCAATATGATCAGCTTGGCTTCACCCGCCCTGGCGGCGGGGCGGAGCTGGTCATTGTACCTGCAAGGGCCGTCCATCGCATTCCGAATGAGGTCTCCTATGAAGCAGCGGTCTTAATCGAACCGGCTGCGACGGTGCTTCGCGGCATTATGAAGACGCCGCTTCAACCAGGTGTGAAAGCGGTTATTATTGGTCCCGGTACGCTTGGCTTGTTGACTGTACAGCTGTTGAAGGCGTTCGGAGTGGATGCCATCTGTCTGATTGGACGGAGAAATGAGCAGCTGGAGCTGGGGAGAGCGATCGGCGCTTCCCATTTCGTCAATAGCCGCATCATGGACGTGCACGCCGCTATTCAAGTATGGACAGAAGGACAAGGCGCTGACCTCATTGTCGAGACATCTGGCAGTGAAGAGGCGGTCAGGCTCAGTATGGAGCTGGCGCGCAGCGGAGGCCATATTGTGCTGACTGGCATCGCTGGAACAGGCAAGAAGCTGGTCGTGGAGAGCGATTATATGATGCTGAGAGATTTGACTGTGCATGGCATATTCTCTTATACGACCAAGTCCTGGCATCAAGCGCTGAGACTGCTGGAAGCCCGCAAGCTGGAGCTGGAGGCGCTTATTACGCATCGCTTCTCTATCGACCAATACGAGGAGGCCTTTGAAGCGCTGCGGAACAAGACGAAGCCAACAGTCAAAATCGTCATGCTTCATGATGGAGAGGAGCTGTCACCATGATTCTGGGTACTGCAGACGAGGTGAGAGCTTACCTCTTGCATGCAGAGTGGCTGGCCGATGGCGAGCCGTGTGCCATTACCGAGCTGAGCGGAGGCGTAAGCTGCCAGGTATGGAAGATTGTAACGAGCAAAGGACGCTGGGTGTTAAAGCAAGCGCTTCCGCAGCTGAAGGTGAAGTCGGAATGGTTCTCCGATGTAGCTAGAATCGAGCGGGAGCAGGTGGCGATGCTTGCCCTATACCCGCTGCTGGATGCCGGACAAGTCCCAGCTATCGTCTATCAGGATGAGAATGCGTATTTATATATGATGGCCTGCGCGCCTGAAGGAGCGGTAACCTGGAAGTCACAGCTGCAGGAGGGACAATTCCACACCGCGACAGCGGAGGCTGTCGGAGGGATGCTGCGGAGACTGCATGTAGCCAGCCGAGCCCTTCCGGGCGAGAGTGTGGATTCACTCCGCGACCTGAAGTACTTCCAGGAGCTGCGCGTCGATCCGTTCCATAATGAATTGGCCAGGAAGTATCCTGAGCTGATTCTCCCTATTGAGGACTTGAAGCGAGAGGTGACGGAGGTCGGCCATTGCTTCGTGCACGGCGACTTCTCACCCAAAAACATTCTAGTTGCGGGCCATCATGAGGTCATTTTGCTGGATTATGAGGTCGGGCATTGGGGCAATTCGGTGTTCGATCTGGCCTTCTGCATCGGCCATCTCGTGCTGAAGGGAATAGCCTATGGACGCGAGGAGGCCGCGCAGCGCTGTATTGAAGCGTTCCTTAGAGGTTACGGCGCTGTCCCTCCAGGACTCATGAAGCATCTGGGCCTTATGCTGCTGGCTAGGATAGATGGCAAATCGCCAGTGGAATACATTACGGATGCCGCAATGAAGGAGCGTGTACGTCGGTTGGGCAAGCAATGGTTGTTAGGCGCGTGCAAGGAGCAGGCAAGAGAGGCAATTGCGGAAGGATTGGGAGTGAGGGGCGGCCATGGCCAAAATTAAACACGTAATTGGGAGAGAAATACTGGATTCACGGGGATACCCTACCGTAGAGGTGGATGTTGTCCTGGAGAGCGGACATCGCGGGCGTATGATGGTCCCGTCGGGCGCATCGACAGGCAAATTCGAAGCATGGGAGCTGCGGGACGGCGAGCCTACACGCTTCCAGGGCAAGGGTGTGCGGAAGGCCGTTGACCATATCAATCATGAGCTGTCTAAGGCTGTTGCAGGTGTCGAGGCGGGAGAACATCATACCCTGGATCAGCTTCTGATTGAGTTTGACGGCACGCCTAACAAGTCGAGAGTGGGGGCCAATGCGATTCTTGGCGTATCCTTTGCGGCGGCTGATGCCCAAGCGGCGGCGGAAGGCTTGCCCTTGTATCGCTATTTCGCCAATCGGTTTCTCGCTGAGGGAGATACGCCCGTTCTGCCGCTGCCTATGGTCAATATAATTAGCGGTGGTCTGCATGCCGGAGGCCATATAGATATTCAGGATTTCCTCATTATGCCGGTAGGCGCTGCCTCCTATCCGGAGGCGCTGGAGATGATTTCGTTGGTGTACTTCCGGACGCAGCGCTTATTGGCCGCCAAGGGCTATCAATCCCGTCTGCTCGCGGATGAGGGGGGCTTCGGTCCTGCTCTGGGCAGCCATGAAGAGGCGCTGGATATTTTGTGCGAGGCGATTGAGGCATGCGGCTACAAGCTTCGGGATGATATGGCGATCGCATTAGATGTCGCAGCCTCCCATTTCTACGATGAGGATAAGGGCATATATCGACTGGGCGCGGATCATCGGATGCTGCAGTCCGACGAAATGGCAGCCCTGCTGGAGACATGGGTAGACAGATACCCCATCGTCTCGATTGAGGATGGATTAGCCGAAGAGGACTGGAGCGGCTGGGTGAAGCTTACGGAACGTCTGGGTCATAAGGTCCAACTGGTGGGCGATGATCTGTTCACCACCAACCGGGAGCGCATTCAGAGAGGGCTTCTGGAGAAGGCGGGCAACGCTGTGCTTATCAAAATGAACCAAATCGGAACGTTAACGGAGACGGTAGAGGCGATCAGGCTGGCCAAGTCAGCGGGCATGTTGACCGTTATATCCGCCCGATCCGGCGAGACCGAGGATTATACGCTCGCGGATCTTGCAGTAGGCCTGAACGGCGGCCAGATTAAGATCGGCTCAGTAGCCGGCTCCTCTAGGCTCGCCAAATATAATCAACTGCTTCGTATACATGAGGATATCGGCAGTCATTATGCGGGAAGGGCCGCATTCCAAGGGAGGTTCGCACGATGAAGATAACGGATATAGAGCTGTTCCAGATTGAGCCCAGATGGCTGTTTGTGAAGATCAGCACGGATACAGGCTTTGAGGGCTGGGGGGAGCCTATTCTGGAGGGAAGGGCCTCCACCACCAAAGCGGCGGTGGAGGAGCTGAAGGATTATCTGATAGGGAAGGATCCGCTGAAGATCGAGGATCACTTCCAGGTGATGTACCGCGGCGGCTTCTACCGAGGCGGTCCCATCCTTATGAGCGCGATCTCCGGTATCGAGCAGGCTCTGTGGGATATCAAGGGCAAATACTACAACGCGCCGATCTACGATCTTCTTGGCGGCTCGGTACGCGACAAGATTAAGGTATACGCCTGGATTGGCGGAGACCGGCCAAGCGATGTGAGCAATCATGCCCTGATGCAGGTTGCTCTGGGCTTCAAGGCGCTGAAGATGAACGCCACGGAAGAGCTTCATTATATAGACGATTACCGGAAGATTGATCAGGCTGTAGAACGGATGCAAGCTGTGCGGTCTGCGGTCGGTCCGGATGTTGGCATTGCGGTTGACTTCCACGGCAGAGTGCATAAGACGATGGCCAAGATTCTTGTGAAAGAGCTGGAGCCGTTCAGACCGATGTTCATTGAGGAGCCTGTGCTGCCGGAGCATAACGAAGCGCTGAGAGACATTGCCAGAATGACGAATACGCCGATTGCGACGGGCGAGCGCATGTATACGCGCTGGGGCTTCAAGCAGCTGCTGCAGGAGGGTTATGTGGATATTATCCAGCCGGATCTCTCTCATGCCGGCGGTATTCTGGAGACAAAGAAGATCGCGGCTATGGCGGAAGCATACGATGTCAGTCTTGCGCCCCATTGCCCGCTTGGACCGATTGCTCTGGCCTCCTGCTTCCAGGTCGACAATTGCACGCCGAACTTCATTATTCAGGAGCAAGGGTTAGGCATTCATTATAATCAAGGCAGCGATGTGCTCGGCTACCTGAAGGATCCCGATGTATTCCAATATGAAGCGGGTTATGTGCGTATGTCCGGCAAGCCGGGTCTCGGCATTGAAATCAATGAAGCAGCTGTCAGAGAAGCGGCCAAGAAGGGGCATAATTGGCATTCCCCTATCTGGCGCAATGAAGATGGCTCCTACGCGGAATGGTAGACAACAAGGACTGGAGGGGGAAACTATGGGGGGAACAATGCGTGCATTAGTGTACGAAGGTCCTCGTCAGCTGGAGCTTCGTACCATGGAGATTCCCCGGCCCGGGGAACAGGAGGTGCTTGTGCGTGTTCACTGGGCGGGCATATGCGGCTCAGAGCTAAGCGGCTATCTGGGACATAACTCGCTCCGCAAGCCTCCGCTTGTGATGGGGCATGAGTTTGCGGGAGTGATCCACCAGGTTGGCAGCCGAGTGGAGGGGCTTCAGTCCGGTGATCGGGTGACAGCCAATCCTCTGATCTCCTGCGGGAGCTGTATGGAGTGCCGCAGCGGGCGGGCGAACCTATGTCCGCAGCGCAGCCTTGTAGGAGCAGGCAGGCCTGGGGCGTTCGCGGAATATGCCGTTGTACCTGCCGGGAATATCCACCTGCTACCTGAAGCCGTGTCATTAGACGCTGCCGCGCTTGCGGAGCCGCTTGCCTGTGCGGTTCGTATTGCCCGCCTGGCCGCGCTTGAGCCATCGGACAGTCTGTTCATTGCCGGCGCTGGTCCTATTGGCCTGCTTGTGCTCCGGGCTGCGCAGAGGTATGGGGTGAAGCATACCGTGGTTATGGATGTGAATGCGGAGAGGCTTGGCATAGTCAGGGCAATGGGAGGACTTGCTGTCTCCTGTGAGGAGGAGCTGGCCCGAGTGACACCGGCGCGAGGCTTCGACAAGTGTGTGGATGCTGTCGGCATCGATGCCACCAGGCAGCAATGTATGGGTATTGCCAGACCGGGCGGCAGAGTGGTGTTCTCCGGCCTTCATGCGGCAGACAGCGCTCTGCCCGTCAATACCGCTATTCGCAACGAGCTCACGATGCTGGGCTCCTTCGGCTACAATCCAATCGACTTTCAAATTGCGCTCAAGTGGATTGAAGAGAGCGGCACAGGGCTGGAGACATGGACCGTGCATGAGCCGCTGGAGAACGGGAAAGCATGCTTCGACAAGCTGCTGAGCGGTCCAGGCGCCGTAGCCAAAATATTGTTAGAGCTAGGCTAACGGAAGGTGGGTCAATAGATGAAACCTAATTTTGTTGTATTTGTTGTGGATCAGATGCAAGCTCGCACGATGTCTCTGCATGGCCATCAGGACGTGCGGACGCCGAATTTAGATCAGCTGGGTCTAGAAGGGGTGTCCTTCACCAGAGCCTACTGCAACAATCCCGTATGTATGCCTTCGCGCGCGACCCTGTTGACGGGACTTACTCCCCGCCAGCATGGCTGCTTGACTAATGGCAACGCTGTCCCTGAAGGGCTGCCTACACTGCCGAGGGTGCTCGCCGAGGCCGGATATCGGACACATGCCGTAGGCAAGCTTCATCATCAGCCAATCGGCTCTGTCAGCATGGGCGAGGAGATGGCTTTCTCATGGGAGAGCAGAGCGCGTTGGGAGGCTGGAGAGATTACAGCACTGCCAAGCGATTATTACGGCTACCAGACGACGGAGCATGTTGGCGGGCATGTCGATTGCTTTGGCGATTATTTGACATGGCTGGAGCAGGAGCTGCCGGGAGGAAGGGAGCGATTGCTGCGGGCGGGAGCCTATGAGAAAAATAGCCTGTACGAGCAGCATTGGAAGATCGATCTGCCTGAAGAGCTGCATTACAACCGGTGGATCGCTCGCCGCTCAGCGGCTTTCCTGGAAGGGCTTGGGCAAGAGGAACCCTTCTATCTCTGGTGCTCCTTCCCAGATCCGCATCATCCCTTCGCAGCCTGCCGTCCTTATAGCGAGATGTATGATCCGCAGTCGCTGACGCTGCCGGAGGGGTGGAATGATGAAGCGGATTCTATAGATTGGCTGAAGGGTCTAAGAGCCGTTCATCCCGGGCACTCGCAGTTTGATGAAGCCACTCTGCGTGACATATTAGCGCAAACCTATGGCATGATCACACATGTGGACAGCTGTATAGGGGACGTGGTGGACAAGCTGAAGGAATGTGGACTCTATGAGAACACCATTCTTGTCTTCATGGCGGATCATGGAGAATATTTGGGCTCCCATCGGCTGCTGACCAAGGCAGAGTGGCCTTGGGAGGAGCTCCTGAATGTTCCCTATATCTGGAGAGCTCCCCGCGCTGCCGCGCAGGGCGTCTATCGTGAGCGCGTCGTCAGCCTGCTGGACTTCGTGCCGACGATTCTGGACTTTGCCGGTATAGATCAGGCTGTCATGGATACGCGCGGCATCTACAGCGCGCCGCCGCTAGGCTTGCCGGGCCGCAGTCTGCGCGCTGCCGTTGAAGAGGGCAAGGAGCTGCCTCCCCGTCCGGCGCTTGTGGAATACGATGAGGATTGGTATGCGCCCGAGACGACTCGAATGCGCACGCTTGTCGCGGAGCAATATAAGTTAACGGTGTTTATCAATTCCGATGAGGGGCTGCTGTTTGATCTGGCCGCAGATCCTCGCGAGCATAACAATTTATGGAATGATCATGCATATGCTCAGGTTCGTTACAAGCTGACAGAGCAGCTTCTGCGGGAGCTGATTCGAACCGATCGCTTCGATACGCTTCGGATAACGGGAGCGTAAGGAGCTGTCTTGGGCTGTCTGGAAGAGTGGTGCCCCCACTTTTCTGGACAGCCTCTTTTTTGTTCCACTTTAAAAAAGGTATTGACGGGAATTGCTGGCAAACCTATAATAAAAACGAAACGAGTTTCGATTAACACTTATTAATTATTAATAATGAATGATTGTTTCAAAAACTCTATTTTCTTTATCGGTGTTGTAAACGTTTGCAAGAGAAGGGTGGGTATGGACTTATCGCAGGATAAATACAGAAAAAGGAGTGCTTGTTGTGGAAAATGTGAATGAAGTCCGGCAGCTGGACGTACCCGACATCAAGCGCGGGACGCCATTGAAGCAAAGGGCCTCAAGGCTGCTGAAGAGCTACCAGCTATATTTGTTTGTGCTTCCCGCTGTTTTGTATTACGTGCTCTTTCATTACGTGCCGTTATACGGCATTCAAATCGCCTTCAAGAACTTCCTGGCCTTCAAGGGCATTGCGGGCAGTCCATGGGTGGGTCTGGAGCATTTTGAACGTTTTTTCCGGTCCTTCGAATTTACCAAAATTATTCTGAACACGATCAAGCTTAGCGTCCTGCAGCTCGTTGTAGGCTTTCCGGCTCCGATCATACTCGCGCTGATGCTGAATCAGCTCATGCACAAGAGGTTCAAGAAGTTTGTGCAAACCGTCATTTATGCGCCTCACTTTATTTCAACGGTCGTAATTGCGGGCATGCTGTTTTTATTCCTGTCGCCGGATACGGGCATGGTCAATAAGCTCATCGGATTGTTTGGCGGCGAGCCGGTATTTTTTATGGGGGATCCCGACTGGTTCAGACCCGTATATGTGCTGTCGGAGATTTGGCAGAACACAGGTTGGGGCACCATCATATATTTGGCAGCGCTTACGACGATTAGTCCCGAGCTGCATGAATCGGCGGTTGTGGATGGCGCAAACAAATTTCAGCGGATTCTGCATATCGATATCCCCGGCATTATGCCAACGGCCGTTATTCTGCTTATTCTGAGCACGGGCAATATTATGAGTCTCGGCTTCGAGAAGGTCTACCTGCTGCAAACGCCGCTTAACCTGCCCTCATCGGAGATTATTTCCACCTATGTGTACAAGACGGGCTTGGTTGGCGCACAATACAGCTTCTCAACCGCTGTAGGATTGTTTAACTCTATTATCAATTTCATCATTCTCATCACAGTTAACCAAATTGCCAAAAAAGCTTCCAATACATCGTTATGGTAAGAAGCGGGGAGGTTCGATATGTTTAAACGCAGTCTAGCAGACATCTGGTTCGATCGCGTAAATATGCTGTTGATAGTGACCGGACTGGCCATCATTGTCTATCCCCTCTACTTCGTGGTGCTGGCCTCTGTGACAGACCCTGGGGCTGTTCAGACGACCCTGTTCTGGCCGGAGAAGTTCAGTCTGGAGGGTTACAAGAAGATACTGGACAGCGACAACCTGTGGGTGGGCTACAAAAACTCTTTTGTATACGCAATCTTAGGAACCATTATCAATTTATGTCTAACTCTTCCCGCAGCCTACGCCCTGTCGCGGAAGGATATGAAGGGCCGCAGTACGATTATGCTCTTTATTACGTTCACGATGTTCTTCAGCGGTGGACTTATACCTACTTACTTGACGGTCAAGGAGCTTGGCCTGCTTGACTCGGTCTGGGCGATGGTCATACCCAACGCGGTTGGCGCATGGAATCTCATCATTGCTCGAACGTTCTTCCAGTCCACGATTCCGGATGAGCTACTGGAGGCGGCGAAGATAGACGGCTGCTCTGATGCCAAGTTTTTTTGGAAAATGGTGCTTCCCCTGTCTCAGGCGCTTATTGCGATTATGGTATTGTTCTACGGCGTTGCGCATTGGAATTCCTATTTCAACGCTTTGATCTACCTGCGGGATCAGGAGCTGTTCCCCCTGCAGCTCGTGCTTCGATCCATTCTGATCGAGAATCAGATTAGCAACGACATGATGACGGACCTGTCCTCCATGGGGGACCAGCTCCGAGCGGCGGAGCTGATCAAATACGGCATGATTATTATTGCGGCGCTCCCGCTGCTCATTCTGTATCCTTTCTTGCAGAACTATTTTGTCAAAGGCGTCATGATCGGAAGCATCAAGGGGTAATGGATGCGGCCGTCATTACGGATGGGAGGTGCATGCCGGGTATCTTTGTTGGTTTGCTGCATCTCATGTAAGCGCATACGAATACAACAATAGGAGGTCATCGATTTGAACATTCGAAGAAAAAAAATGCTGGTATCCTTTCTTTCAGTCATGATGAGCGTTTCTGTTCTAAGTGCTTGTGCAGGAAACAACAATGATGGTGTGGAGCCCTCCAAGGAGCCGAATCAAACGGAAGCGTCGCAGACGCCCGAAGCAACGGGTGAAGGAGGGGAGCAAGGTGTATTCCCGATAGCGGAGAAGGTGACGCTCGAGATGGTAACCTGTAAGCACCCTAACAATGGGCCGTTCGAGGAAATGGATTTCTTCAAGCAATATGAAGAGAAAACCAATGTGCAGATTGAATGGACAGATATTGAATTTGCGCAATGCGAGGAGCAGCGCAACCTGATTCTGGCCAGCGGCGAGCTGCCGGATGCCTTCTATGGCACACTTGCGCTGACAGGCAATGACGTCATTAACTATGGCGGCCAAGGCATGCTGGTTCCCCTGGAGCAATACATCACGAAGGAAACGATGCCCAATCTGACGGCGTTGATTGAACAGAATCCGAAGTACAAGGCGATGCTGACAGCACCGGATGGCCATATCTATTCGCTGCCGAGCATCCGCGAGCTGATGCTGTGGCTCTCTCCCGACATGATGTACCTGAACAAGGAATGGCTGGACAAGCTGGAGCTTGCCGTGCCGACAACAACAGATGAGCTGCGCACCGTTCTGGAAGCTTTTAAGACGAAGGATCCTAACGGCAATGGCAAAAATGACGAAATTCCGTTCTCCTTCCTGTGGGACTTCGCGAACTATAACGTAATGGGCATCGGCTCATTGTTCGGCACCTTCGGAAGAGCGGATTCCGCCAACCATATTTTCGTTGAGGACGGCAAGGTGGTATTCTCCGCCAAGGAGCCGGAGTATAAGGAAGCGATTCAATATTACCACTCCTACTTCAAGGATGGGCTGTTCGATAAGGAAAGTCTGGCGCAGGACCGCAATCAGCTGGTAGGCAAGGGCAGCGGTACAGAGCAGCGTCTGGGCGGCTTCTTCTCCTGGAACGCCTTCTCGGTTGTTGGCGTAGACAATGATCCGAAGTATGTGGTGGTTCCAGCTCTGAAAGGACCAAACGGCGATCAAGTGTGGAGAAAGTCTTTGAATAATAATCAAGGCGTGAATCCTTTTGCATTCTCGATGACAGCCGCTAACAAGCATCCAGAGCTTACGATGCAGTGGATTGACTTGTCCTACGCAACGGATACGTCGATCGAAGCAGGCTGGGGACCAATTGGAACAACATTGGAAGACAAAGGCGGAACCTTGACGCTCAAGGAAGCGCCGGCTGGCATGACAACGGACGAATATGTATTCAAGACGGCGCCAGTTGAAGCTCCTTATGCTATTTTAGAAAATACGTATGGAACTCGTCTTGCGATGGCTGACAAGGATAAAGTGAAGACAGATGGCATTAAAGAGAATTATTTGCCTTATATGACATCGGAGACCTTTCCTGGCGTATTGTTCACGGCTGAGGAGTCTCAAAAAATTAAAGTGCTGGATACCGACATTAACAGCTACGTGAACCAAACAAGCGCCAAGTGGCTGCTTCAAGGTGGAGTAGACGGCGAATGGGACAAATATCTGGCCGATCTGGAAAAAATGAAGATTGACGAGTTGATCAACATTTATCAAACGGCGTACGACCGCTTTAAGAGTGCCCAACAATAATCGCAAACAACTGAGAGCTTTCCCTGGTATCCTTGGTCCCGGGGGAAGCTCTCCACTTTCACCACACGAATAGAAGGGATGGTGCATCAATTTTGAAAACGTATTCAAAAATTAAACAATGGTTGACCGTCTTTTTGAGTGCGGCCGTACTGACCGTATCTTGTCTCACAGGTGCAGGGGGGTTAGTTATGCAGATGAGGCAAGCGACGAGCTTCCTGTAAATATTCGAACGGACAAGGCAGATTTCGATACGATACCAGCCGTTGCCGAGCATTACAAAAATAAGTTCGGCAATAATGCGGTAGCGTATTTCAACAGCATTAACGGCGAGAGCCGCGTTCAGCGCATTAACTTTCTGCAATATCCTGATGGACAGTATTTGCAGGTTAATGGTGAAGTAACGCTTGATATTCCTGCTATGAACGCAAAAATATGGCGTCTGTTCGGCGATGTGCGTTTCGAGGGCTCCGTTGCGCAGACGATGAAGCTTTATGTCATTGATCCTGAAGGCGTCGAAACGGAATGGACCGTATTCCAGAACGGTGGCTGGAATGACCGTATAACCGGGCTGTATACGAACTATACGAAGATGGGCTTCCAGGAATCCAATCCTACGGAGGGGATCACCCATCCTTGGCTGATTAAGGATACGAACGGCGATATTATCTACGAAGGCTACAAGATGAAAATCGTCGGTAATGGCACGCTTCGCAGTGTTTATCACTGGGAAGAAGAAGGCGTTCCATTGGAGTTTGATACTTCCGCATGGAGCGTTCTTGGAGGAGACAAGGCTATACTGGACGTCTCCGTCGATATAGATGCGCTGACCAATCTAAGCATGGACGGCGTGAACAAGCTGCCCGAGGAAGTGTTCAAGCGTTATCATGTGAACAGCGGTCCCATCGGCTTAGAGCAAGCCGGGGGCGAATTTACGGTGCTGGACGAGGCGTATCACAGAACGACTCATGATTACGGCTTTACTCCCGGTCGCGGCGCTTTTCATTACACACTGATGACCAGTTGGGCGGGTCTCAAGGAGGATTCGACGCGCCCTGGATATGCCGACTTTACCGCGACGAACCAGGTTTATGCCAAGAGTCAGCCTGCCATAGATAAGTTCGAAGGTCTGTATCCCTCTATTGGCAAGGATTATATGCTGACGCTGGATGGCTGGCCGAGGTGGATGTGGGAGGACCCTGATTCCGGGCAATCGGAGCACTTTGGCACACCGTCCCGCGCCAACTTCGATGCGGCGGCTGATGCGTCAGCCAAGCTGATCAAGAGCATCGATACCAGATTTGACGGGCTGGGTCCCAAATATGTGGAGGTTAAAAACGAGTCAACGATTCCGCAGGAATGGTGGTTCTTCCAATCGGAGCCGGAGCAAGCGTGGAATTACTTGTCGGAGTTCCACAACAAGGTGGCTGAAGAGGTAAAGGCTTTGAATCCGGATGTGCTGGTCGGCGGACCGTCAAGCGCGTTCATGTATCTGGAGAAAAATGATTTCAATGAAGCGCGAGCGCAGCTGAAATTTATGGATGACACAAAGGATTCACTGGATTGGTATTCGCATCACTTCTATGAAAATGCCAATCTGTTCATTCATGACAGAGAAAACAATTCGGATGGCTTCCTGAGTGGACGAATGGAAGCCGTGCTTGACCTGCTCAATGCACATATGGTGAATACAGATAATGTGAAGCCGATCTATATTACAGAAGAAGGCACTTATAATACGGCGGGAAGCGACGCGGACTACTTCCAGAAGCTGGTCGCATATAACGGCTATATGCTCCGTTTTATGAATTACGCCGATACGATTGGTATGCTGGTACCTTATTTGTACCCTATTATTAACTGGCGTCCCAACTCCAATGATACGTTCTACAAATATAATGAGGCACAGAATGGATTATTGGAAGAAATGACGCCAATGGAAGCTTATCTGGATATGTGGAAGGATTACCGCGGCGCGTTCCTTCCGGCTGAAGCGGATCAAGAGCGTGTCTTCACAAATGCGGTTCGCTACAATGACAAGGTATATGTCGCTGTTCACAATCTGAACTCGCAGCGTGTTAACCTGGATCTGAATGTGTTCGCGGGCGACGCCGATATTGCAGGCGTAACGCGCAAACATTTTTTCCTGGAGAAGGGCAAGCTGACCTATGAGGAAGAGAATGTCACGGATCTGGACAATGTGTACATGCGCGTTCAGGAAATGAGCGTATTCGAGATTACGCTGGATTCCAATCCGGCGTTCACCAAAACGTGGGAGAGAGAATTTGCATATGCGCCTCAGGAGCTTGTGCCGACGAGCGTAAACGCGCCGGCCTCATTTACGGTTCAAGCAAGGCCTGCGAATCTCGCGAAAGCGACTCTCCGTATTGGCTTCGGCAAGACGGGAAGCGGGTTTGCAGAGGATATGCAAGTGGTTGTCAATTCGGGTGATACGGCCAATATGCAGAGCTTCAGCAAGGATCTGGCCTACACGAACAAGCCTGGCAATCTGCTGACCTTTGCGGAATTTGAGCTGGATGCCAGCAAGCTTCTGGCGAGCAATACCATTGAAATATTGCTCCCGGATGAAGATGGATATATCACAAGCGTACAAATCATCGAGTACCACGAGCAGTCGGCTCCGACAGGCGTCGCTACAAGTGCGCTTGCTGGTCCTATTGCGGACGCTAAGTCGAAGCTTGCGTCGACTATCATTTCGTCCACAGGCAATGAGGTTGAGCCAGGCAAGAGCTGGGTGAAAAAGCAGTACCTAGACACGCTCAATATTGAAGTAACCAAAGCGGAGATTGTTGCACAGGATGCCTTGGCGACAAATGCTGAAGTGACAGAAGCTTTGGCAGACCTAGCCAAGGCGGCTGGTATATTTGATCAATATACAAAAACAAAATCGTCGCCTACCGGCAGTCGAGGGGCCCAATTCTCCTTCGAGGACGGAGAAGCGGCAGCCTATACCCACAATGTAGACGCTGTGACGGTATCGACAGGCGCGCAAGGCGCAACGGACGGCAGCAAGGCGCTTCAAGCGGAGTTTACGACCTTCACTTCTTACGCGTGGGATACGACGGGAACCTACTCAGGCAGCCTTGATTTTACGGCGCCGGAGGAGGGCTGGAGCCTGGGAGCTGCTCCATTCACCTTCGATGTCACGAATCTAAGGGGCTACACGACACAGCTGCGAGTAGAAATTACGGATACCTCTGATGTGAGAGGCACCTATTATTTTACGCTTGGGGCAGATGCTTCCCGCAGCATCAGCATTGCCGATTTTGGCGTTGCCGGAGGCACCTGGCTCGGCGACGGCAATTTCCCGAGAAGCGCAGCAATTGACACGGAGAATATTAAAAATATTCGATTGTATGTCTTTTCTCCAACGGCTGCATCGGTTACGAATGCAGCGCTGGCCTTTGACAAGATAGTCATTGGCAGTGCACCGGATCCCGGGCCAGACCCTGTTAATCCGAATGGTCTATTCGTATCCTTCGAGGACCAGGAAGAGATTCCTTATTCGTACAATAATCAGGCCATTACCGCTTCCAGATCGGAGCAGGGAGCGACACATGGCAGCAAGGCGCTCCAAGCGGAGTTTACTACCTTCACAGCATTCGATTGGGATACGAGCGGCAAATATTCCGGCAGCATAGACTTCACTGCGCCGGAGGAGGGCTGGAGCCTGGGCAGCAAGCCGCTTCAATTGGATGTTGCGAATCTCGTGAGCACAGGAGCCCAGCTTCGCGTGGAGGTTGCCGATGTTCAGGGGAATAGAGGCATTTATTATTTTGCCATAGCGCCCAATCAAGCACGAACGCTTACGATATCCCAATTTGGCGTCTCTGCGGCCAGCTGGCTGGCAGACGGCTATTTCGCAAGAACGGCGGCAATTGACACCACTAAGCTGAAATCTATTCGCTTGTATGTATTTGAGCCTACAGCTGTAACCGTGGGACATGCGAAGCTTGCTATCGATAATATGATGATAGGCAGCGGGCCGGTCCAGCCAACAGATGAGCAGCTGGCAGCTGATGCGGCCGATACGTTGTCGGCAGCCTCGTTAACATTCGCGGAGGGAGACACAGCGCAAGCCGTAACAGGAGCTATTGTATTGCCGTCTGCTGGCCTGCATGGAGCAACCGTGGCATGGGCTTCCAGCCATCCTGCGACAGTGGCGGCTAACGGGACGGTGGTTCGACCTCAGCATGGAAGCGGGAATCAGGTTGTGACGCTGACTGCTACTGTTACTATTGGAGCGGCAAGCGCAACCAAGGCCATTACAGTAACTGTGCTGGAGCAGGCTGCGACTCCGTCTCCGCCTCCGCCAATCATTCATGTGCCAGGTCCAACAGCTCCGCCTGCAGCGAGCACTGAGGTTCTCGTGAATGGCAAGAAGCTGGACAAAATAGCAAGCGAGGTTACCGCGACCGAGGCGGGGCGCAAGGTGACAACGATTACGGTCGACCAGCAGCTGCTTAAGAATAGTCTGAGCACTATAACGAATAACGCTGTTCTTACCATTCCTGACGAGAGCGGCTCCCCTGTTGTGAATGGCAAGCTTAATGGGGCAATCGTTAAGGATCTGCAGCAGAAAAATGTGGTGCTTGAGCTTCGAACAGCCGCTAACTCCTATAAGCTTCCTCTTGAGGAGCTTCAAATGGATCATATGATCAAGGAGCTTGGCTCTGATGTGTCGCTGGAGGACCTGATTATCAATGTAAGAATCAGTCAAGCCGATGAAGAAACCCGGAAGGCGCTGGAGCAGTCGGCTGAGCAAGATGGATTTACGGTAGTGGCCGCTCCTGTAGAGTTCCATATTACCTACACTTACAAGGATCAGACAAAAGAAATTAGCACATTCAACTCCTTCGTGGAAAGAACGATTCTTATTCCGGAAGGCGTGGATCCCAATGAGATCACCACGGGGGTAGTAGTGGAAGAGGATGGAAGCGTTAGAGGGATACCAACTAAAGTGGTGGGACAGAATGGCAGCTATTATGCTGTGTTGAATAGCTTGACGAACAGCACCTACGCGGTGATCTGGAATCCTGTGGCTTTCCAGGATGTATCCGGTCATTGGGCGGAGCAGGCTGTAAATGACTTAGGCTCCAGATTAATCATAGCTGGGGTTGACGGCAACCGCTTTGAGCCGGATCGCTCCATCACCCGCGCCGAGTTTACCGCGATTCTGGTAAGAGCTCTGGGACTTCAGGCAGAGGCAGGAGAGTCTGCGTATTCCGATGTTGCCCAAGGCAGCTGGTATGAAGCCTATCTCAATACGGCGACAGATTATGGCTTGATTAACGGCTATGACAATGGTGAATTCAGGCCTCATGCTCTCATCACGCGTGAACAGGTTATGAGCATCATGGAACGAGCTATGGCGCTCACGGGACTTGATTCTGCAGCCGAGATGATAGAAGCGGATGAGCTGTTGTCCAGCTTCATGGATGGCTCAGAGGCGGCAGCCTACGCCAAGAGCGGTATCGCAGCCAGCATCAAGGCAGGTCTCGTGCTGGGCAGAAGCGAGCAAGTGCTTGCTCCGAAAGCAGCTATCACAAGAGCGGAAGTCGCGGAGGTTGTTAGTAGACTTCTGGAGCAATCTAACTTAATCTAATCAATAGAGGTTGTTTAAAAAGTCCAATTTTGATCACGAAGTATACAGGGAAGTCTATTCGACATCGAATATGGAACGCAAGCGAAACTTCCGGTGCTCACGTAGCTCCACTACGTTCCGCTCCTCAGTTTCTACTTTCGTTCCATCTTCTCGGTGCTGAAAACCGAACTTTTTGAACTTAGATTACTATTTGAACTTAGATTATTAGTGAGTTATTTTTTGGAGAGACCTCTTTATGGAGGTCTCTTGCATGTTAGGAAGAGATTAGGAAGAGAGGGAGAGGAAGTATGAATCCATTTGAGGTTATTTGTAAAGTCCAGGATGGGTATTCGCTTGTCGAGCTGCGGGATACAGAGCGTGGAGATTGTGCGCAGCTTGTGCCGGAGATTGGCGGGAATCTGATTCGGTTTCATTCATCTGGGCGAGAGCTGTTAGCTGCGCCGGGCTCTATTCATGATTTGAGAGGGAATGAATTCATGTACGGCACCCCCTGTTATTCCCGCCAAATCGCGTGCAAGGCGGAAGCTTTACCTTCAAGGGAAGACCTTACCAGCTGCCTATCAATGAGCAGCCGGACCGCCATCTGCATGGCGAGCTGGCGCGAAGAAGCTGGGAGGCCGTGGAATGGGGAGGAACGGAAGAACAAGGGGCTTATGTTGTGCTTCGGTTTCGGTATTCCGATCATGAGGATATGCTGGCGTACTTCCCGCATCCTCTCATATTCAACGTGACGATCTCCTTGCTAGGTGGACGTCTTCGACTGGACGGCGTCATCGTCAATGAGGGAGAGGACGAGGCCCCGTTCGCCTTCGGCCTTCATCCTTACTTCAATCTGCCGGGCGGACAAGCTCTGTTGCAAGCTCCGGCAGTCAAGGAATGGCCAATCTCAACCTTTACCTTCATTGAAGGTGTCCCAGCTAATACCGAACGCGCGGGTGAGCTGCGCGAGGGGCTTTCGCTGGATCGTATAGCTCCTCTTGGCTCAGCTATGGTGCAACTTCAGGAGTGTGAGGAGCGTGTCTGTCGGCTGCGGATGATAGAAGAAGGCTATACGATCGCCTATTCCATTGGGAACACCTTCCCCTATCTGCTTATCTTCCGTCCCAATTGGTCAGAGTCGATCTGCCTGGAGCCATACTCCTGTCTGACTGACGCCTTCAATCTGTCTTATCCCCCGGAGATGACGGGAGCAAGAGGCATTGCTCCTGGCGAGCGTGTGACGTTCGAGACTTGTATGTGGGTGGAGGAGTCATCTTAAACTCTTGGCTTGAAGCTCTCGCGTTCCACTAGCCAATGCTGCAGGATAATGTCTTCATCAATGATCAAATCAGGATGGACAATTAACTCGTGAATATATTCAACCGATTTCCTGCCAAGCTCGTCCATAGGCTGCTGCATGGAGGTTATGGACGGACGAACAATCTCAGCAACCGCACTGCCGTCGAAGCCGATAATGGAGATGTCATCAGGAACGCGTAGACCGTGATCTAGAGCGCCATTAAGCACCCCAACCGCCATATCATCCGTAGCGGCAAAGATAACAGTCGGCTATACTAGCGGGTACAAGCCAGGCTTGTTCGGCATTCCGAATATTCGTGAAATCAAGAATGATATAAATCCTAAAGTAACCAGCTTTTTCACGACTAATACCAAAGGACGATTCGGCATTTCGGCAATGGATTTTATTACGAGCGACCATGCTTCTAAATTATAGCAACCAATTTTTAGCGCTTGATGCTTAGATTTATGAGTGGCCTCTACATGGAGGCCTCTTTCACATTTATTTCTGATGACAAAAAACTCCGTTGTCCAATAGTAGTAGTTATCCTGCTATTACTAGTCGAAAATGTTAATTATGGATCCCTGTTGATTCCTTTACAATGAATGACATGAACTAAGAAATGGGGTGATACCATTCGAGTAAGCGCTTTCTAATAATGAGATGAATGGAGTGATGACAATGGCAAAGGTTTTAAAGGGCAAGATCGTCTTCTTGCTTTTTATTATGGTAATAATCACTGCTCCTGTCAGCTACGGCGTTCAATCCTCTCAGGCGGCGGTATCGTGGCCGGCTTCCGATCCCAGCAATACGGGAGGCTGGAGTGTAAACGAGACGTTTAGCGATGAATTTAACGGTTCGTCACTAAATACTTCGAAATGGTTAAATAAGCATACGTATTGGAGTGGACGCAATCCTTCTCAGTTCGATCCTTCGAACGTCTGGGTAAGTAATGGTACAGCAAAGCTTCGAACGAAAAATGAAAACCTAATAAAAAATGGAAGCTTTGAAAAAGGCAATCTGTCCAATTGGTCTGCTTGGGGTTCAGGTGCGAAATCAGCATCTGTCTCAGCCAAATACCGCGACCTATATGGGGTGGTCATTAATGGTCAAGGTGCTGTTCAGCAGATTATTACTGGACTGCAAGCCTAATACGACCTACAAGCTTTCGGCGTGGTTAAAAAAAGGATCGGGCAGCAAAGTGAATGTAGGCGTTAAAAATTATGGAAGCACAGAAAAGCTGAAGGAAGTAACCAGTTCAAGCTGGACGTTGGGTACTGTGGAGTTCACGACGGGCTCAACAAATACCAGTGCTGAGGTGTACGTATATAACGCCGGAGGCAGCGGTATTGTATATGGAGATGAAGTAGCAGTTGTCCGAAAGGTAAATGCAGCATCTGGGGAGACGATGCTCAACGATAATTATATTACATCGGCGGTTATCCAGTCCAAGACAAAAGCGCCTTACGGTTATTATGAGGTAAGGATGAAAGCGGCAGACGCTTCGCATACAAGCTCCTTCTGGCTGCAGGGTAATTATTCGGAGATTGATGTAGTTGAAGCGGTAGGGAATTCAACGAGGAACACTCATAAGGATACAATCATGCCCACTAACACTCATGATTTCCGCAATGGTTGGGCTAATGATATTGCAGATCCATTCGACTATCAAACGAACGTTAGGCTTGCAGCTAATTATCATATCTATGGTGTGGAGTGGAGCCAAACACAGATTAAATGGTATTTCGATGGTCAATTGATTCGTACAAAGCCTCATTCATTTATGCACGAGAATCAATATATTTTTTTGGATACTGAAATATTTGAATGGGACGGACTTCCGGGAGACAGCTTGAATTCCCTATTCGAGGTGGATTACATTCGTGCCTGGCACAAATAACTGTGGGAAGGAAAAATTTATATGAATAAAAGGGGCAATGCATCGGTTCATTCCCTTATCCTTGTTGTAGTCACTCTAAGCTTATTGGGAATGCCTGCTTCTCAGGCTGAAGCGGAGGAGACGAGCAGGGTGAATGCGTTTGAGAATGGGAGCTTTGAATCGGGCCAGCTGCCTGTCCGATATTCCAAATGGGGAAGTGGTTCGGCAACTGTTATGACGGAGTATGCCTATACCGGAACCTACGCGCTTGTGTATTCTGGTCAAGGCGCGATTGAATTTCCGGTGTCTGGTCTACAATCCAATACTGAATACAAGGTAGCTGTGTATGCCAAGCTGGGGACTAGCGCTGGAGCCACTCTTGGGGTTAAGGAGCACAACGGTGCTGAGGAGAGCTATATCCCTATTCAAGGGACAACATACGGCTTATACGAAGTGAGCTTCCAGACAGGCGCTGTAGAAACTTCCGCAAAGGTCTATCTGTATAACGAAAGCGGTTCCGGTACAGTCTACGCCGATGACTTTGAGCTGCTGGTTGAAGTACTGCCGCCTCCGGTCATTAACGAGAATATAGTTGATAATTCCATCTATCCGTTATCCGATTCGGACAATGTCCGAAGCTGGAAGTACAGCCTGGATTATTCCGATGAATTCGGGGGCGCAGCTCTAGACACGAATAAATGGAACGATCATCATACGTACTGGTTAGGCAGGCAGCCCTCGATCTTCTCGCCGCGCAACATCAGGCAAGAGAACGGTCAATTAATATTGACAGCCAAATATGAAACGATACCTGAGATGGCGGAAGCCAATGCGAAGCTTGGCCCCAATAGCCCGCAGTATGAGAAATACACGACTGCTGCTGTCCAGTCCAAAACAAAAACGGGCTATGGATACTATGAAATTAAAGCAAAAGCCGCACCTGTCTCGATTACGAGCTCCTTCTGGTTGCAGGGCAACGAGACGGAAATAGATGTGTATGAAACGGTAGGACGATCAACCGTCAATCCAGACAGCGGATATGAAATGCCTATGAATACACATTATTACGCTGGAGGGGACTGGACCAAGGATATCTCTAACCCTGGCGTCTACCATTCAAAGGATGATCTGACGGCAGATTTCCATGTGTACGGGCTAGATTGGAATGCCAAGTGGATCCGTTTCTATTATGATGGCGTATTGGTTCGTGAAATTCGGAATGATGTTTTCCACGAGAATCAATATATATTTATGGATATGGAAACGTTTACGTGGGCGGGACTCCCGTCGGAAGCGTCCATGGCGAGTCCAAACGGAGAATATGTCATCGAATATGTGAGGGTCTGGCGGTCTAACGAGCCCGTGTCGGATGAGCCGGAGATGGAGCTGCCGCCGGTTAAGGAAGCGGAAGCGCTTCGCGGCACACCTGCGCTGAACGCTTCAAGTCCAGATCCGTTGTGGAGCCAAGCGAAGGAAATCGGTTCTTTGCGTGTGAAAGGCGGGAGCACCTCGATCACAGCAATCGCGAAGACACTGTGGGATGATCGCTTTCTGTATATACGAACGGAAGTGAAGGACGCCGATCTTACGGGAACCGAACCCAACGAGACGTACAAGAACGATTCCGTTGAAGTGTATGTGGATGGCGGCAATGAGAAAGCCAAGCCCTATGACGGGAACGATATCAAGTGGAATGTGGATTACATGGGCCGCAGCTCCGGCATCAACGTACCTGAAGGCGCTCAACAATCTGTTCATCGGACCAATGATGGTTACGTTGTAGAGATGGCTGTCCCGTGGATGTCCATCGTTAGGCCAGCGGGCTCAACGATCGGTTTTGATATACAAGTGAATGATGCGAGACAGCCCTCCGGGGTGAGACAAGGATATTTGGGCTGGAACGATCCGCTTGATCAAGTATGGCAGAACATGGGGATGACGGGTGATTTGAAGCTAAGCTCAGTCGCGGCAAATGTGCCGCCGGTATATACCTATGTGCCGTCTCCCGTTCCAGATCTAGTCAAGTTGACCATGAACGGACAGTTGATCTCAGGTGGAACGGTTGTGAAATCCCTGATTGAAGGTCAATCGGCAGCAACAGTCTATCCCGACCGAAAGGGATTATTGAAGGTCTTGAATTCACTTGATGAAAAGGCGGTTGTATCAATCGAGGTCAACGAAAGCGCAGATATTGTGATTGGGCAATTTGATGGTTCATTGTTAACCGCTTTGGCCGACAAGCAAGCGATCCTTGCTTTCGAAACAAATATGGCAAGCTATAGGCTGCCTGTTCGGCAAGTCATCGCATCAGAGAGCTGGAAATCCATCCTTGAGCAGTCGGACTCGGGAGATATAGACCTGGCTGAGGTTCAGGTGCAGCTGCGGATTGGGAAGCCGACAGAGGAAGAGAAACGAAGGGTCGTAATTGCAACGGATGCTCAGTCTTTAAAGTCGATCGGTGAGCCCATCTCATTTGTCATTCAAGTGATGTATGGCACCCAAGTCATTGAGCTTACATCCTTCGACGCCTATGTAGAGCGAATCATGCCATTGCCGAGTGGGCTTGATCCGGCGCAAGTAGCTACTGCCGTCGTTGTGGAGCCGGATGGCAGCGTCCGTCATGTGCCCACGTGCATGGTATCCCTGGAAGGGAAGTGGCATGCTAGCATCAGAAGCTTGACCAACAGTATGTATACACTTGTCGGGCATGAAGTACGACTGCTCGATATCAAGCAATCCGGGGCTGAAGAAATCATTCGCAGGCTTGCCGCTCGAACGATTGTAAGAGGGCTGCCGGATGGAACGTTCCGACCGGAAGGGCAGATTACCCGCGCTGAATTTACCGCTATGCTGGTGCGGGCGCTTGGACTGAGACTGGAGTCGAACCAACAGCCGTTCAAGGATGTCAGTGCATCCAGCTGGTATGGCGCTTACGTCAGTACGGCTCATGAGCATCAATTGATTCGAGGCTATGGGGATCATACGTTCAGACCGATGCAAGTCTTGACCATAGAAGAAGGACTTGAAATGCTGGACAATGCCATCAAGCTGACGGGCGTGGCTGCCCCTAAGACCCAGCCGCCTCTCCAAGATGACGCTCCCGTCTACTTAACCCGAGAAGAGAGCGCGCTCTGGATCCATTGGCTTCTGTCTAAGTATGTGTTAGAAGTCGATATTTGAACATTGCAAGTCGAGATTGCATCTTCTCTCTACAGCGTTGAAGGACTATGCTGATTACAGAAGTAATGTCATAGTCCTTCAACCCATGCGAGCTTTAAAAAATCGTCTCGCAAAAGAGGACAGCATGAGGGGGAACACAGATGCTGATCGGAATTCCCGGATTATTACCGCCGGAATTGTTGAAATGGATGAGAGAGATGGGACATGGTGATGAGCTGGTGCTGGGGGATGCCAACTTTCCAGCTGCAAGCCATGCGCAACGACTTGTCCGATGCGATGGAATTGGCATTGTTGAATTGCTGGAAGCGATCGTCAAGGTGCTTCCACTGGACGATTATGTGGAGAAACCTGCAGCGGTTATGGCCGTTGTTCCGGGCGATCCTGTAGAGACAACGATTTGGGACTCCTATGAAGCGATTCTGAATAGAAAGACAGGATTGTCATCCTCATTGGAATCGCTGGAGAGATTCAGCTTTTATGAGCGTAGCAGTTCAGCGTATGTTATTGTTGCAACTGGTGAACGGGCACAATACGGCAACCTGATTCTGAAGAAGGGGGTCGTTCGTGAACATGATTGACCAGAGGCCCAATATTGTATTCCTGTTCGCAGACGATCAAAGATTTGATACCCTGCGTGCTTTGGGCAATACCGACATTCAAACGCCGCATCTGGATAACCTGCTGGAGCACGGTACCGTCTTCCGGCAGGCTCATATTCCAGGCGGCACGGTAGGTGCAGTCTGTATGCCCAGCCGCGCGATGCTGCATACAGGAAGAACATTGTTCCATATTCATGACGACGGAAGAAGCATTCCTGAGGAGCATGTATTAATGGGGGAAACGTTCCGGCAAGCGGGTTACGCCACCTTCGGCATTGGCAAATGGCATAACGGCGCCGCCTCCTTTAACCGGAGCTTCAGCGACGGAGAGAATATCTTTTTTGGAGGGATGGAGGATCATTGGAATGTCCCCGCTTACCATTATCACGCGGATGGAAACTACTCGGGTTCAATTCCTGTAATTAGAGACCGTATGTTGTCAAATGAAGTAGAATATCGACCTGCAGACAAGGTCCAGGCTGGTGTTCATTCCACGGACCTGTTCTCGGATACCGCCGTAAACTGGATTCGTCAGCATAAGGAGGAGGAGCCGTTTTTCCTCTATGTGTCCTACATGGCTCCCCATGATCCTCGAAGCATGCCGAAGAAGTATATGGACCTGTATGATCCAGAGCAATTGAAGCTGCCTGACAATGCCGCCAGCGAGCATGCTTTCGATTATGGCATACGCGGTATAAGAGATGAGCAACTGGCAGCATATCCGCGCACTGAGGAAGAAATTCGAAGGCATCTGGCAGAATATTATGCCATGATTACACATCTGGACGATCGAATCGGCGATATTATCCATGCGTTGAAGGAAACGGACCTGTTCGATCATACGATTATCATATTCACAGGAGACAACGGACTGGCGGTAGGCCAGCATGGACTAATGGGCAAGCAAAGCTGCTATGAGCATAGCGTAAGGGTTCCGCTCATTTTCTCTGGGCCGGGGATACCGAAAGGCCAGCAAAGAGATGAATTTGTATATTTATCCGACATCTACCCTACCTTATGCGAATTAACGCAAGTTCCGATTCCATCGTCAGTCGAAGGAGCATGTCTAGCCCCTTTGTTCTCTCGCGTCGGAGCAATCCCGGATCGGGATAGGCTGTATTTCGCCTATGCCGACCTTGTCCGAGCCGTGAAGAGCAGAGAGTACAAGCTCATCGTCTATCACCATAACTCCCAATTGTTCCGTTTAAGCGAGGACCCCCTGGAGCGATACAATCTAATTGGAGATCCGGCTTTCTCCCATATGGAGCAAGTATTAATGAAAGAATTGTTAGAGCACAGCTATCGTTCAGGAGACCGCGAGCATCCGGCAGGACAACAGTTCTGGTCGCATATCGACAGACACACGCAAGGAGCAGATGAACAATTATGATAAATATAGATCAAATAAATGAAGTGATTAGGAATGGACCGTTTCAGGATAACTGGCAATCGTTAAGCAGCTATACCGTGCCGAATTGGTACAAGAAGGCCAAGTTCGGCATCTTCATTCATTGGGGAGTCTACTCGGTCCCTGCTTATGGGAATGAGTGGTATCCTCGTGAAATGTACTTGAAGGATAGCGCCAGACGGGATCGGCAGGATGTCAGCATGTTTGATTACCATATTCAAACCTATGGTCCGCAGCATGAGTTCGGATATAAGGATTTTATTCCGATGTTCAAGGCAGAAAAGTTTGATCCTGCGGCTTGGGCAAGCTTATTCAGAAGAGCGGGTGCAAGGTATGTGATGCCCGTCGCTGAGCATCATGATGGCTTCCAAATGTACGACAGCCAATTGTCGCAATGGAATGCCGCGAAGATGGGGCCGCAGCGCGATATCATCGGAGCGCTGAAGGAAGCTGTGCAGGAGAAGGGAATGAAATTCGCGGTGTCTTCACATCGAGCGGAGAACTGGTGGTTCTACGACGGTGGAATGACCTTTCATTCGGATGTCCAGGACGACAGCTTCCGCGGCTTATATGGTCCGGCTCAGCCAAGGGATCCGGAATGGACGATTCACGGGGAAGGACCGGACGAAGTGTTCTTGACCGATTGGCTGCTTAGAACTTGCGAGCTTGTTGACCTATACCAGCCATCGATCGTCTGGTTCGACTGGTGGATCATGAATATCCGCTTCAAGCCATATCTCAAGAAATTCGCAGCCTATTATTATAATCGGGCAGCGGAGTGGGGGACGGAGGTTGCGATCAATTACAAGCTGGACGCTTATATGCATGGCACAGCAGTGTTCGATATTGAACGCGGTCAATTGAATGGCATTCGTCCCGAGCTGTGGCAGACCGACACTTCTGTTGCTCGCAACTCTTGGTCTCACAGTGTCAATAATCAATATAAGGACCCGGCGGACTTGATTTGTGATCTGATCGATATAGTGAGCAAGAACGGTTGTCTGTTGTTGAACATTGGACCGAAGGCGGACGGAACGATTCCGCAGGAAGACGAGTCAATCCTTCTTGCGATAGGTGATTGGCTTGCCGTGAACGGGGAAGGCATCTACGATACGACACATTGGAAGATATATGGTGAAGGACCGACCCAATCGGGAGAAGAGATGCACACGGAAGGCAAGCGGGGTGCCTATACAGAAGAAGATATCCGATTCACCTTCAAGGACGGGACGTTATATGCTTTCGTTATGAAGCTGCCCCCTAGCGGAACCGTTATGATCCGATCCCTGTCCACGAATTCACGTCATTTCCGCAGTGTCGTTTCAAGTGTAAACACTCTTGATGGCAACCTGCCGCTTGAATGGACAGTTTCTGATGAGGGGTTGGAGATCGATATTTCTTCACTGGCTGTAACTCCGTATCCTACAGGCTTCAAAATTGGAATGGAGTAGTTGCTGCCAAACAAGAAAAATAGGAGCGATCATAATGCATAAAAGTAGCACGAAGCCCAATATTGTATTTATTCTAGCTGATGATATGGGAGCCTGGGCGTTAGGCTGTGCTGGCAATTCGGAAATAAAAACCCCGCATTTGGATAAGCTGGCGGAGGGGGAGCGCGGTTTGATCAGTTTTATTGTGTATCACCCGTATGCTCCCCAGCAAGGGCTTCCATTCTAACGGGTACGATCCCCTCAAGGCATGGCGTACATGATTGGATTCGTTCAGGGAATGTGAACAAATCAGAGCTTCCAAACTCGATGAGCAGCATGTCAGTCTTCAACGAGGAGCATCAGGCAGAGTCTTATTTGGAAGGTCAACTCACTTATACCGACTTACTTTGTCAAGCTGGGTATCGTTGCGCGTTAAGCGGCAAATGGCATTTGGGCAACAGCTCTAAACCCCAGCATGGATTTCATCATTGGTATACCATTGTGCGAGGCGGCTGCTCCTACATGAAGCCAGACGTTGTGGAGCAAGATGAATTCCGTATGGAGGATGGCTACGTGACTGATCTCATCACAGATCATGCCATTCATTTTATTGAGGAATTGACGACCACGGCTGATCCATTTTATCTAAGCGTACATTATACGGCACCACATTCCCCATGGGAGCATTCGGAGCATCCTGAACGGTACTTGCAAATGTATGACGATTGTGAGTTCAACTCTGTTCCAGAGCTTCCAGCGCACCCCAATCAAATTCCAACCTGTCCACGAGGAGAAGGGGACAGACGACGGGAGCTGCTGCAGGGCTATTATGCAGCTATAACGGCCATGGACCATGGTATCGGACAAATCGTTGCGAAGCTGGATGAGAAGGGGATTAGAGATAATACTCTGATTGTCTTTATGAGCGATAACGGAATGAATATGGGACACCATGGTATATGGGGCAAAGGAAACGGAACGTTTCCACTTAATATGTTCGATACTTCAGTGAAGATTCCAGCTATATTCCATCATCGGGGCATGATTCCAGCGGGACAAGTGCTTCGGGAGCTTGTAAGCCAATATGATGTGTTTCCGACATTGCTGGAGTATGCAGGCATTGAGCTTCATCATCACGAGATAGGCCCAGGCCGAAGCTTTGCGAAGCTAATGCTAGGGACAGAGGGAAATCATAATGAACATATCGTTGTATATGATGAATATGGTCCCGTTCGTATGATTCGAACGAAGGAATGGAAGTATGTGCACAGATATCCGTATGGACCGCATGAGCTGTACCAGCTTAGCAGAGATCCGGAAGAGAATGTTAATCGCATTCAAGATACGAGCTGCGCGCTAACCATTGAGGACATGCAATTACGTCTGGGCAACTGGTTTAGCCAATACGTCTTGCCGGAATCGGACGGTGTATATGCGCCGGTTACAGGCCTCGGTCAGATGAAATCTATTCGTCGGGGCCGAATAGAGGCAGGCACATTCAAGTCGTGAAGATTCATTCGCTTAGGAGGAGACATATGAGAGGTTTTGGTGTGGAATCAGCAGAAGCTTCACTATTCAGCCACAGACTCGAACCAATAGGACGTATCCTGGAGGACCGTCATTATCATGTTTGGTGTTGTTCACCCATCTACGACGAGGAAGGTAAGGTGCATGTGTTCTTCTCCAGATGGCCGCTAGATGCAGGACATGAAGGATGGTTGAAGGTAAGTGAAATTGCTCATGCTGTAGCCGACGAGCCTGGAGGCCCATATAAGGTGTTGGGTACAGTGATGACTGGTAGGAAGGGGAAAGCCTGGGACGCAGCGACCATTCATAATCCAACGGTGCAAAAAATCGGTTCAAAGTATGCGATGTTCTACCTGGGCAATTCCGATGGAACTGTGCATACCCAACGTATTGGGCTGGCTATAGCAGATTCATTGTATGGTCCCTGGAGCCGAGTAGGCAATGAACCCATATTAGATGTAAGTGAAGACAAAGGGATGTGGGACAGCTACATTACAGTAAATCCGGCTTTGCTGCAGCATCAAGACGGACAATTCTGGCTTTATTACAAAGCATGGGATCGGTACAACGACAATATGCGTAAAATGGGGGTGGCCATTGCGAAGCATATTGAAGGCCCTTATATCAAGCATCCCGCTAATCCGCTGGTTGACTTCTCCTGCATCCCGGCTGAAGCAGAGGACGCCTATGTCTTTGAAGAAAATGGGAAATACCATATGCTTATGCGAGATATGGGGGTGTTCAGCGAACGAGGTGGAATCTATCTGGAGTCGGAAGACGGCTTGCAATGGTCCCAGCCAACGATTGGTTATTACCCAAGTCATTATTATTTTGATGAACCAGAGTAACGCTTTGAGAGGCCGCAAGTGCTCATGAGGAACGGAAAACCCGATTATCTGTTCTTGGCGCTTATGGGCTGGAATGGTCAACGATCAAGTGGAGCAGTATTAAAAATCCGGAAATAAGAAGCAAGGGGGCGCTTCCAGAGTGAAGAAAGATTATGATACAATAAAATGATAACGCTTTCAATTAAACTGTACATGGAACGAGCCAAGGGGGAGAACATGTCCAATCGTCGCGGGAGACCGGTGTTCAAATTTCTTATACCTTATTTGAGCATGCTGCTGCTTGCCAGTCTGGTATCTGTCATCATGTATCAACAGACGAGCCGGGTGGTGAAGGAGGAGGTGTCCAGCCGCAACCAGGCCGTCCTGCAGCTGGCCAAGCAGCATTTGGATCGGCAGATTATAGAGACCAATCAGCTTGCCCTCAGCCTGAGTCAGAATCCGAAGGTGCTTGCTATGCAGCAAATCGAGAATCCGTATGAGCGAAGCAGCATTACACGTCTGCTGGAGTTGCAAAAGCAGCTGGGAAGCTATTCGGCCATTACATCATCCATTGATACTTACTATATCCATTATATAAAAAGCCGGTTTATCATATCTCCTGACAAGCATAGCTTATTATCCCGAGCTTCCAGCGCGGAAGTGCAGTCGGATTCCGTCCATACATTTATTGAGGGTCTTGAGGATCGGTACTATTATCAGGAGATGATGCCGGAGCTGAATTTCCGCAGCGCTAAAGGTGAACGTCCGCTGATTCCTTACATTCATACCATTGGTTATCCAAGCTATTATTTGTCACATATTGTGATGTTCATCGACAGCACGTCAATAAGGAATGCGTTGCGTTCGATTGACCTGTCGGAGGGCGGTTATGCCTATCTGGCCAACCAGGAGGGTGACATTATTGCCGGTGTCACCGGCAGCGGCGAATTCCTTCCTCGAACCAGCCATAGTGGACAGGAGCAGCTTTCCGGTCAATTCGTCACCTCCATTGGGCTCGACAACGGCAGGCTGGAGGCTCGTTGCGGTACAGCCTGAGCATATCGTGCTGCGAAAGGTATACTATGTCAAAAAAATATCTGCGGTTATTATCTTCGGCATGCTGGCTATTGGAGGCGTGGCTTCCGTTCTGTTCGCTTATCGCAACAGCAGACCTTTGAAAGCGCTCATTCAGACGGTGTTCCAATTAGAGTCGCATAATGTGCGGCTGCTTCGAAGCATGGAAGAGCAAAAGCCGATGCTGCAGGCGGCATTCCTGCAGCGCCTGCTGGATGGCGCTTATTCCGGCCAGAAAGAAATGGAGTCGGTGATGCATTACTTGGACATTCCGTTGAACGGCGAGCGATATTCCGTCATCATCATTCAATTGCCATATATCCTGGAGTCGATCGATAAGGGAGCACTGGAGAAGCTGGATCTGGAAAAAGCGGGCTTAAGGGAATGTATCGCGGAGCTGGAGGGAAATCATGCTTGTATGCTGGATATTGGCGAGAACAAGCTGGCGATTATTTATGCCTCTGATACGGTCAGTGAGAATGCATGGAAGGAAGAGCTGACTGCGAAGCTGGCTGCCATTCAGAAGCTGTTTCTTGAACGCTTCCAGCATGCCGTGCTATACGGAATAGGAAGACCCTATTCTTCGTTAATGGATGTGTCGGCATCCTTCGAAGAGGCCTCCATTGCCTTGTCCTTCGGTATGCCATCCTCTAGTCCCATGCCCTATTACGATGATTTGCCCAGACATCCGCAATCGTATTATTATCCGGTCGATGTGGAGCAGAAGCTGCTTAACTATTTGCGCAGCGGGAACATGGAGGAGCTTGACAATACCTTTGACAGCTTGTATGTCGAAAACTTTGTTGAGCGCTCGTTAATCGAACCTGTCTTACGGCTCTTGTTGTCCGAATTGGTCAGTACGGCACTCAAATTTATGGATCAGTCGGGCAGGCAGATGTTTGAGGATGAAAGTATAGATATGATGTCTTTTCTGCAATTGCCTCAAGGAGCAGGTGAAGCGGAAGCCTGCTTTCATCGAATCACAAAGTTGTACCAGCACATTGCGAGCAAGATCAGCGACCAGAAGCGTATTCGTAATGAAGAGCTGATGTGCGATATTGTCGGTTATCTGAACCTCCACTATTCAGATCCTTCCTTATGTCTGCCCATGCTGTCGGATCAATTCCAAATATCAGAGACTTATCTTTCGTTGCTGGTGAAAGAACATACAGGCTGCTCATTCACGGAATACGTGAACAGAAAGCGGATGAATGCAGCCAAGGAGCTATTATCGGAGTCCCGGCTCAATATTGAACAAATCGCTGATCATGTTGGTTATTCGTCGCTGAATTCATTCAGCAGAGCGTTCAAGCGTATGCATGGTGTGACGCCTACGCATTATCGGACATTTTCCGGGCAATAATTGGATTGGTCGAATTTCCTTCCTTGTATGCCGCTTACAGCGGCTGTTTTTTTTGTTTATTTTGAAAATGCATAATGAAAAATCAAATGGATGAAAGCGTTTTTAATCATTTGTATAAAGAAAGGGCAAATGCAGATAGCGTAAATATGCTTTCCTAGCTAAGATCAAATTGTCGACGAGGCTCAACAATAGAAAAGGGGGACAACAAACAATGAGAACGGTTTCATCCATACAAACCAATCCAAAAGTCAGAATGCGCCTGCCGGCAGAACATCTGAAGCAGGCAAAACGCAGCTGGCAGCTGCTTGTTTTGTTTTCATTGCCGCTTGCATATTTAATCATTTTTCAATATTGGCCAATGTATGGAGCTCAAATCGCATTTAAAGATTTTATTCCCGTGAAAGGCGTTATGGGAAGCGAATGGGTCGGCATGAAGCACATGACGAGGTTTTTTGGTTCCTACGATTTCTGGAGAGTGCTGAAAAATACGATTGGCCTGGCCTTCTATCATTTAATCGTCGGATTTCCGGTGCCGATTATCCTGGCGCTAGGACTGAACTATGTCAGGCAGGCCAGATTCAAGAAATCTGTGCAAATGATTACGTATGCGCCGCACTTTATATCCACTGTTGTTATGGTCGGTATGCTGCTTCAGTTTCTGGATCCGCGAACAGGCATTGTAAACCAGTTTCTAAAGCTAATAGGTGCAGCCCCCGTTCACTTTATGGCGAAGCCTGAGCTGTTTCAAACCATCTACGTTCTGTCTGATATTTGGCAGAATGCTGGATGGGGGTGCATCATTTATTTGGCTGCGCTGGCAGGCGTAAGCCCGACGCTGCATGAGGCTGCAGTCGTTGACGGCGCAAGCAAGTGGCGTCGCATCTGGCATATTGACCTTCCGGGCATTATGCCGGTCATGATCATTCTGTTGATCTTGTCGATGGGCAATCTAATGCAAACGGGGTTTGAGAAGGTTTACCTCATGCAGAATCCCGTCAATATTACAACCTCTGAAGTTATTGATACTTATGTCTACAAGGTCGGGCTGATCTCGGATGGATTAAATTTCTCCTATGCTTCGGCTATCGGTTTGTTCAAGTCTATCGTAAATTTAATATTGCTCGTAACCGTCAATCAGATTGCGCGTGTGGTTGGCAAAGAAAGTCTTTGGTAGGAGGGTCGCATATGAGCCACATGGGAAGTCCAAGGCAGAGAATCAAAGAATCAAAAGGGGATGCGGCGTTCACCTGGATCAATTATAGTATCCTGCTTACGATGGTTATTATTACACTGTATCCTCTCATCTATATTGTAAGCGCATCCTTTAGCGACAGTCAGGCTGTCGTCTCCGGGAAGGTATGGCTGTGGCCGGTTCAACCGACACTGGATGGCTACGAAGCGATATTCAAGCACAAGCTGATTGTATCCTCTGTCATGAATTCCTTCTATTACATGATTGTAGGCACTCTATTTAATGTTGTTCTTACGCTGCTGGCCGCTTATCCGTTGTCGCGAAGAGACTTTTATGGAGCAAGGTTGTTTATGGTATTGCTCGTATTTACGATGATGTTCGACGGTGGACTTATTCCGCGATATTTGCTCGTCAAAGATCTTGGCATGCTGGATACGCGATGGGCTCTTATTATTCCCGCTGCGCTTAGCGTGTGGAATGTCATTATTACACGAACCTACTTCCGCGTAACCATTTCCAGCGAGCTGTTGGAGGCGGCACAGATGGACGGCTGCAACGATTTCCGGTTCCTGTGGAGGATTGTGCTCCCGCTGTCCGCCCCGATTATCGCTGTCATTAGTTTGTTTTATGCCGTCGGCCATTGGAATCAATATTTCAACGCGCTTATTTATTTGAAGGATCAATCGCTTTACCCCCTGCAAATTGTATTGAAGGATATTCTGGTACAAAACAAGGTGGATATGAGCATGGTGGCCGATGCCGTTGAAATGGCGGAGAAGGATGCCCTGCGACAGCTGCTCAAATATTCCTTGATTGTAGTCGCCGCAGGACCGGTATTGGTCTTGTATCCGTTCGTTCAGAAGCATTTCGTGAAGGGCGTCATGATCGGATCGTTAAAGGAGTAGCGCATCTTCAAGAAAAGACAGCTTATGGAGAGGGGTGATGCGTATTTGCTAATATTCCTGGCACCAGGTGTCAGAGGCCCTGCATAGCAGTCATCCATTTGAATCGGGTTAACTTAAAAAAGGGAGGAAAACAGAGTGAAACAAAAATGGACTCTTGCGTTTGTAATGATGTGTTTACTGTTAGCCGCTTGCTCTAATGGAAGCGGGTCCAATGCGAAGCCGGACAATAAGGAGGGAGACAAAGCGGGGAATACGAGCGCTGTTTCTGCGCCGGGTACCTTTCCAATTGTAGAAGAGAAGGTTACTTTAAAGGTGCTTGCTGCAGTTCGTCCGGATGTAGAGGATTACCGGACCAACGAATTTACAAAATGGCTGGAAGAGAAAACAAATGTACATCTGGAATGGGAGACGGTTCCCGAATCCAATGTGAAAGAAAAATTGAATCTGACGCTGGCAAGCGGCGATTATCCTGACATCTTCATGAATATGGGCATTACGGATGCACAGCTTGAGATCTATGGCAATCAGGGGGTATTCCTGCCTCTTGAGGATCTGATTGAAGAGCATGCGGTGAATACGCAAAATATATTCGCAGAGCAGGAGCACTTAAAACCGGCGATTACCTCCAATGACGGTCATATCTACACCATGCCGGACATTAATGAATGCTACCATTGCTATTACTCCGGCAAGCTATGGATTTACAAGCCTTGGCTGGATAAGCTGGGACTGGAGATGCCAACAACAACGGCTGAATTCTATGAAGTACTGAAGGCATTCAAGACACAGGATCCGAACGGTAATGGCATCGCCGATGAAATTCCGCTGTCCGGATCACCCAAAGGGTGGAACAGCTCTGTCGAGGGCTTTTTGATGAATGCATTCGTCTATTACGATTTCATAAACGGTGATACAACACGGCGATTGTATATGAATAACGGAGCCATAGATGCGGCGTTTATGTCGGAGCAATACCGCGAAGGGCTGCGGTATATGAAGAAGCTGTTCGACGAAGGATTAATTAATGCAGAGGCTTTCGTACAGGATGGCGATCAGTTGAAGCAGCTGGGAGCTAATGGGGATGTTGTGATTCTGGGCGCTGCTCCAAATGGAAGTCCAATCCCGATATCCGACAATGAAAGATGGAAGGATTATGTTGTTGTTCCGCCGCTCAAAGGCCCATCCGGCACGCAATATGTGAATGCACAGAATAGAAGAGGCAATGTCAACGGCCGATTTGTAGTGAGTGCGACAAGCAAGCATCCCGAAGTCGCTATACGTCTGGCTGATGCTTTCTACGATCCAGAGGTGCAGATGTTTTCGTTATTCGGCATTGAAGGAGAGGACTGGAGAAAAGCTGAGGGTGGCGAACAAGGCCTCGAGGGCAATCCAGCGACGTTCGTACGCTTGAAGAAAACGAGTGAAGTCGCGAATCACAGCTGGAATCAGGCCAACCCGACGAATCGGACTGTTGCTTTCCGAATTGGCGAAGCTATCAATGATCCGGTGAACAATGTAGAGTACATTCTGCATGCCTCGACCAAAAGCTATGAGCCGTTCCGTAACGAGACGGTTATGGTTCCGCCGCTCATCTTCAACGAAGCGCAGTCGTCAGAGCTGCTGGGCTTGCAGAAGACCATCAATGATTACGTCGACAACATGCTTGTCCAGTTCGTCATGGGCGATGCCAATCTGGAAGCCGGCTGGGACGGTTACCTGAACGAGCTGAGTAATATGAATATTAAGCGCTACCTGGAAATTATGCAGGAGGCGTACGATATTCGCTACAAGAAGTAAGGAATGATGAACAACCCCGACAACCATCTAGAGATCTGCTGCCATGAACAAGGATGAGTGTGTCGGGGTTATTTGATTCCGTGCAGGCCGAGCAATCTACTTATATTGGAGAGGGGATTCGATAATGAAGTTGATGAAATATCTGATCATGTTGATGATGTGCTGCTTATTGGTCTTACCGCAAACAGGCGGCGTTGCAATGGCATACGAGCTGCCTGCCGATGTGCAACTGCAGAAGGATAACTATGATTCTATTGCGGGTCTGGCTGATACTTATCCAATTGAATATATCACACAAGTGAATAACGGTGAGAAACGGGTTAAGCTCATTACGATTGCAAGTCAGATCGGAATGATTGAGGGTGAGAAAGTTATCGAACTCCCTCCTGAAATTATGCGAGTCGCTGGTTTCTTTCGAGAGCTAAATATTAATGGGAGCCAGATTAAAAACCTGGAAGTGTACTGGGAAGGTCCGACAGGCAAGGAGAAGTTAAGCGAATATTTCCGCTCGGAGACGGTCATTATGGGACGCCCCTTTCATATAAAGGTTCAGCCGGGTCAATATGACGGTTTTAAGCTCAGATTGAAAGGAACGGGTACTGTAACGAATCTTGTCTTGCATGAGCCGAACGGTCTATCGGCCACTTATGATGTAAGAGCGTGGGGGTATTGGGAGAGGACAAACCGATATTACCTGTACAGGTCCATGTGGACGCAACCACGCGACGCAGCATTGATGGAATAACCCGCATGGAAGAAGAAAAGTTTCGCAGAGTGTATGCCAATCCGTTAGGAGAACCGGTCACCTATGAAATAGCACCTTATTTGTCCGAGAGAGGGTTCCTTCCGGGAAGGCAAATGTTCAAATTCCGGGACGCGCTGGAGATCGGTCATAAGCCTAGCGATCCTTTATTAACGGAGGACCCTCTTCGGGACGGATATGCCGATGAATCGTTTTTCGATCAACATTATGAGAAGGACTCACAATTAATTGAACAATATGACAAGCTGTATGCGCCGGACATGAAATATATCATCGCTTACGACAATTGGCCGACTTGGAATTGGCCTGCCAATACGCCCAATAATCCAAGGGGGACGCCGGCAGTTGACAAATTCAAAGCTGCAAGCCGAGCTTGCTTCCCTCTATACGGAAGCCTATAATCGCAAGCTGGATGGCAGAGGACCTGTCTATATAGAAGTGAAAAACGAATCAACCATTCGTTCGGAGTGGATCTACCATAATGATGCCACCTATGATTCCTGGGGGCTTCTCGCTGACTTTCACAATATAACAGCTGATAAAATCAAGGAACGCAGTCCCGAGGTTCTGGTAGGGGGACCGACTAGCGCGAATATGACGCTGGATACTAGCGCTTTCGCGAGCGCCAGGGAGCAAATGAGATTTATGGATTTAACGAAGGGGCATCTTGACTTTTATTCCCATCATTTCTACGAAGGCAAGGACTTGATTTTAAATGAAACTGACGCCAACTATGGCGGGTATTTGACAGGCCGCCTGGAGGCTGTGCTTGATTTGCTCCGAAATCATATGACGTTAACCAACAACATCAAGCCTATGGTGATCTCGGAAACTGGAACCTTGCATTCGGGAGCGACGGATATTGATTATTGGATTCAGTTGAAGAACTTTAATGCCTATATGATTCGATACATGAATCGGGCGAATGAATTTGACATGATCGTGCCGTTTTTGTTGCCGATCAAATGGTGGGATAAGGGCTCGCCGGATATGCTCTTCCGATATGAAGAAGACGGCAGTCTGGGAGTACCTACTCCGCTGAAACATTACTTGGATTTCTGGAAGGATTACCAGGGGGATCTGCTTCCGGTAGAGGCCAATGACGACAAGGTTTATGTGCATGCCACGCAAACGGATAATGTCATTTATGTTGCTGTCAACAACAAGAACCCGCAGCGTCTCAGCCTGGAATTGAATCTTGAACTCGGCGGCGCCAAAATTTATGATATTGAGCAGAGAAGGCTCTATCTGGAGCACGGCAAGCTGCATTATGAGACGAAGAAACAGGCTGATCTGGAGAGTTTGCCTATGGCAGTGGAGGAAACCTCCATCATTAAAATTACATTGGACAAATCACCTGTTGTGAAAGACATTTTACTGGAAAAAACGTATTACGCGGATGAGATGCTGAAGGCCACGGGTCAACCGGCTGCTTTCCAGATCGCTGCTCCTGTCGAGCAATTGCAATCGGCTTTCTTGCGGGTATCATTTGGCCGTGAGAATGGCTTTAACGTTCCGATGAGCGTCACTTTGAACGGCAAAAACTATCAACGTGATATCAGTTACACGAATAAACCGGGGCGTTTCTTCGGGTATGTCGATTTCGACATTCCTGCAGGGGAGATCAAGGAGATGAACCAGGTCGTCGTTTCGCTTCCTCAACAAGGGGGTACGGTCAGTACGGTAGCGTTCATTAACTATTATGCGATGGAGGGTTCAGCAGATTCGAGTCCGCCGGAAACCGTCGCGAATATTGAAGGAGCTCATGAGAATGGATGGTACCGATCGGACGTAACCGTACAATTGGAAGCTGTCGATCATTCAGGTGTTGCGGGCATTTATTATCGGTTGAATGACGGTGAATGGAACAGGTATGAGCACGAACTCGAGATTCAGGCCGAAGGCACCCACACGTTAGCCTTCTACAGCAAGGATAAATCTGGTAATGCCGAGCCTGTTCAAAGCAGGACGATTGCAGTGGATAAAACGGCTCCTGATGTGACCATCCAGCCAGATCGTATCGATTTGGGCGCGTCGAACAAGAAGCTGGTCGATATAAAGGTCAAGTTGCATGCATTGGACGAAACGTCCGGGATAAGGGATATTCAATTAACCTCCATAACTAGCAGCGAATTGGACAGCGGATTATTCGGTGGGGACAGCCCTGGTGATATTCAGGGCGCGGAGTTCGGTGCCCATGATTTGGAATTCAAGCTTCGGGCAGAGCTTTCTCCAAAGGCGAAAAAGCGGGTGTACACGGTTGTCTACACGGTAACGGATCATGCGGGGAACCACAAAACAGCAGAAGCGGATATCGTAGTTACAAAAGGGAAGTAGCCATAAATCATACAGTGAGCAATGAGAATCGCCATGCGCTAGTCCAAGGACCGTGCATGGCGATTAGTTCGTTCCAGGAACAAAGCGGTCTCTATAGGCTCCCGGCGTGATTCCTTCCTTGTTGCGGAAGGTGCGGATAAAATAGCTGCTATGTTCGTATCCCAGTTCGTATGCGATTTCCTGGACGCTGGTCATCGTATGGGCAAGCATTTGTTTGGCTCGTTCCAATCGAATATGGTGCTGATATTGCAAAGGGGTCATGCCGGTATGCTTCTTCAGGCATCTGCTCAAATAATCGATGTGGAAGTGAAACTCGTCTTCCAGCTTCTTCGAGCTATAGGGTTCCCGCATATGCGACTCCAGGTATCGCGCCATTCGGGTGCACAGCTCCAGTGATCGGGACATTGGTTTTGTCTGATGGATGACCTGCTGCAGCTCCAGCAATAGCTGAGAGGTCAGGCTATGAAGCTCCAGAGCATTCCGTATAAAGATATGATTGCGAATCTCTACCATCCGATCCAGAATCTGAAGTAGAGGGGGCAAGCCAACCTCAGCATGCTTGGGAAGGTACATCGTATGCGCTCGTGGATTGGCATCGTCATCCGTTGGCGGCTGCAGGGCTTGCGACCACTCGAAGCCGCCGCTGTTCAACTCGCGAGGAGGAACAGGATGGCTGAAGTGTACGTAATAGGTTTCCGTATTCTGTTCGCAGGGACGATGGCCAAAGTGGGTGCGACCCGATTCCAGCAGCAGCATGCTGCCGGCTGAAATCGTATAGGGCTGGTCGTCTTCCGTTATATACAGCGTGCCGTTGGTGACGATAATGAGATCGTAAATGTCCCAGTTGCGTCGGAAATGTGCTTTCCCTTGCTTCCACCAGGAATGACCGACAGTTATAAACTGGGGCAAAGGCGGGATGATGAACTCCAGCATCTTCATGGCGGTTCCTCCTGCATTAGCTTTCTATCTCTTAACGATAGGGTACGATTCACCATTCTGTCAATGAACATTTACTTATCTGCATTAGTCGGTATCGTATTATAATAAGTCGAGTATAACGCTTACAACTCGAATATCAAGTCGGTATGATAGGAGAAAATAAGGAGTTCAGGGGAGGACAAGAATGCGACAAGTATGGAGCTTAAACGCGGATTGGAAGTTTTATTACGGGGACCTTGTTAATACCAATTACGACGCTGTACACAAGGAAAGATATTCAAATCCGCATTGGATCAAGTCCGGCAATCATGGAATTGCCAAATGGGGGTATGACGATTCAGCTTGGAGTGACGTTCGGGTTCCACACGACTTCGTGCTGGAGAGCAACGATTATGACCCGCAGGTGCCTGCGTCACACGGCTCACTGAAGAAGGGTGTTGGCTGGTACCGAAGAGCATTTATGCTGACCGAGGATATCGCGTCGAAACGCTTAACTATTGAATTTGACGGGGTGTTCCGGAACTGCTCCATATGGGTGAACGGCCATTATGTAGGAGGTCATTTAAGCGGGTATACCAGCTTTGCTTATGATATTACAGAGGTGGTGCATGCCGAAGAGCCGAATGTAGTAGCGGTCCGGGTGGATGCAAGTGAATTCGAAGGCTGGTGGTATGAAGGCGGCGGCATATATCGCGATGTTAGACTGGTAATGACGGATTCGCTGAGAATATCGCATTGGGGAACGTTCGTAAAGGCTGAGCTCGATTCAATTGAGAACAAAGCGCTAGTTGTCATCGAGACGGAGGTAGACAGCCATTACGAGAAGGACGTAGCATTTAAGCTGCAATCTGTCATCATGGGGCCAGATGGAGAGCTGGCTGGCGAAGCCGTTACATCTGCTGATATCTCCGCGGATAATAGTTTAACGCTCAAGCAGTCCGTTACTCTGGAGGCTCCTTGTCTCTGGTCCACGGATTCACCCAATTTATATACGCTCAAGAGTATGTTATTCATTGGAGACGAAGTTGTTGATAGATACGAAACGGTCTTCGGAGTGCGGACGATTGCCATTGATGCCGAGCGAGGATTTCTGCTGAATGGTCAGCCGCTGAAGCTTAAGGGTGTATGCTGCCACGAGGATCATGCCGGCGTCGGCATGGCGGTGCCTGCAGCCGTTAATGAATTCCGTATTCAGCGATTAAAGGAGATGGGCTGCAATGCGTACCGAACGTCGCATAATCCGCCCGCTCCTTCCGTCCTTGAGGCTTGTGATCGGCTAGGCATGCTCGTCATTGATGAGGTGCGTCAAACGGATGCAACAAGTGAAGGGCTGAGCCAATTGAGAAGTCTCATCCGAAGGGACCGGAACCATCCATCCATTATCTTATGGTCGTTAGGCAATGAGGAAATGAATATTCAAGGGAAGGACGCAGGTGTGCGTATATTGCACGCCATGCAAAAACTTGCGCATAAACTTGATCCAACCCGCAAGTGCACGTACGGTATGAATGCCGACTGGCTGCCGCTTACGCAGTATCATGAAGAGAACGGCTTCCATATCGACGTTCATGGCTTTAACTATATGATGAGAAGGAATTGGGATGCGTACGATCAGTTTCACAAGGCATATCCGGACAAACCGTTTATCGGTACCGAGAATGCTTCGACGCTGTCCACCCGCGGTGTCTACAGGAAGTCATTCGCCGATCGCTCGTTAAACATCTCCGAGCATGGCAAAGCAACAGTCATCTGGTCGAATCCGGAGCGTAAAGGCCTTATTAGTGCTTATGGTGAAACGTATCCATTGTGGGGAGCTCAGCCGGAGGAAGCCTGGAAGGCGGCGGCGGAGCATGACTTTGTAGGGGGATTGTTTGTATGGACGGGGTTCGACTACCGAGGAGAAACATTCCCTTATGAATGGCCTAGCGTCATCTCTCGATACGGGATTATGGATTTGTGCGGCTTCCCGAAGGATATTTATTATTACTATCAAGCTAGATGGACGAGTCAGCCCGTGCTGCACCTACTCCCGCATTGGAATTGGCAGGGAAGCGAAGGGGAATTGATCGATGTATGGGCATTCTCGAACATGGATGAGGTGGAATTATTTTTGAACGGGAACAGTGCAGGGAGGCGACTTGTTCTTGAGCATGGCCATGCCGAATGGCAGGTTGTCTACGAAGCGGGTGAATTAATGGCGTGTGGGTACCGCAATGGCGAGCTAGTGCTGACGGAGGTTGTTGCGACAACAGGCGAGCCGGACCAGATCCTCCTGAGCTCCGAGAGGACCGCTCTTATAGCCGATAATGAAGATGTATGTATCGTGCAAGCAGCGATTGCCGATGCAGCCGGTCGAATCGTTCCGAATGCAGACGCGCTCTTGACGTTTTCTGTAGAAGGACCTGGTCAGTTAATTGGTACAGGCAATGGCAACCCGGAAAGCCATGAGGATGACAAGTCGCCCTGCCGAAGAGCTTTCAAAGGACTGTGCCAGGTGCTGGTACGGGCCAACGGAGCAGGCGGTGACATTCGTCTGATTGCTGAAGCGGAAGGCGTAAAGCGTGGAGAATTAACTATTCACATTGAGCCTTCGGATAAAACATCGCTTGCGTCCGCGTTGAGATCTGCCGAGCTGATTCCAACGGGCACGGGTCGGAGAGATGCAGCCGACGGCGGTGTCTGATCGGCAATGATAGGGAGCTGCACGATTCTCTTGTCTAGCATTCCAAAACGTACCGGAGGACAACAGATATGACACAATCTCATGATCGACCCAACCTATTATTTATTATGTCAGATGACCATGCAGCCAATGCCATTAGTGCTTATAGCTCCAGGCTGGCTGAGGTATGCGCGACTCCCCACATCGACAGGCTGGCCAAGGAAGGGGCGCTCTTCCGCAATTTCTTCTGCACAAACGCCATATGCACACCTAGTCGCGCGACGATTCTGACCGGTTTGTATTCCCACCATAATGGTGTGAAGACGTTAAGCGACAGCTTGAGCACGGAGCTGGAGACGTATCCTCGAAGGATGCGGGAAGCGGGCTACGAGACGGCCGTTATCGGCAAGTGGCATCTGCACAGCGAGCCGCAGGGATTTGACCATTACGATGTGCTGTCCGGGCAGGGCACGTATTGGAATCCCAGCTTTATAAGGTCAGGCTTTGACTGGTCATCCATATCCGATGTTCATGATGTGAGCACCGGGACGAGACTTGCTGGGTATGTGACGGACATTATTACGGACAAATGTCTGGAGTGGCTGGAAGCACGAGATCCATCCAAGCCCTTTATGCTCCATTGTCACCATAAGGCGCCGCATGACGATTTCGAATATCATCCCCGTTATGAGCACCTGTTCGACGGGATTGAAATTCCGGAGCCGGAAAGTTTGTGGGAGAATCGGGAGCATCGTTCGGAAGGCTCTCGAGACTACGGTACGTCCGTGTCGGAGCGTAATCCGAAGCGGAATGCCGTCCTGCGACAGAGCGATCCGTCTTACCCGACCGGTCCTCTTGAGCTTGCGGGTCTGGATGCGGAAGGGAGAACCAAAGCGGCGTATCAGAAATATTTGAAGGATTATCTTCGAGTTGTCAAGGGTATAGACGACAATGTAGGTCGATTGCTTGACTACCTGGAGCAAAGCGGTCAATTGGAGCATACGATTGTCATCTATACATCTGATCAAGGGATGTTTCTCGGTGAGCATGACTATATCGATAAGCGTTGGATTTATGAAGAAGCGCTGCAAATGCCGTTCCTCATTCGGTATCCAAAGGAGATCGAGCCGGGCACCGTGATGGAGTCGCTCGTGAGCAATATTGATATCGGACCGACATTGCTGGATTATGCCGATACCGACTATACTTGCCAAGTGGACGGGAGCAGCTTCAGAGGGCTGTTGAACGGGTCACAGATGGAATGGAAGGACGCCATCTATTATCGTTATTGGATGCATCTAACGCATCATGATAACCCGGCGCACTTCGGCTTGCGGACGAGAGAATACAAGCTGATCTTCTTCTATGGCTTGCCGCTGGACGCTTCAGGCGCGCTGGATGAAGTAACCCCCGCGTCATGGGAATTTTACGATTTGCGTCAGGATCCTTATGAGATGAACAATGTGTATGATCGTCCCGAATACAAGGAGCTTATTGAAGAAGCGAGACAAAAGCTGTTTGCGATAAAGCAGGGTGTGGGCGATGATGATTCAGCTTATCCAGAGCTCCTGGAGCGAATAGCGCTATCACAGCATAGCTAGTTTAAATTCATACAACTGCAGTTCAGCGAAGCGGAGGCCCCTATGGAGCCTCCGCTTTCTTGAAATTAAAAAAGCTTTCTTTCATAATGCCTCCTCCACATTAGGCCTCTTGCTTGGCTTAACAACCCATGTTCCTCCGACAAGGAATACCCCGCTAAGTATAAATACGGATAGAAGTCCTGCTGAGGAACCGATCAAGCCGAAGAAGAGAGGAGCCACGATCTGGGAGGCTCTGTTGACGGTTAATCTAAGACCAAGCACCTCTCCCGTGCGGGACTTCGGAGACGCATTATAAGTCGTCGTCATGGATAGAGGCTGACTGCAGCCGAGCCCGGTTCCCATACAAGCGCTCAGCATCGCGAGTACCAGAATATGATCCCAGATCGGCAGGAGCAGGAAGCAGATGCCGGCGACGAAGATAGAGGCCATAAACACATAATCACGTCCGAAGGCGTTCGTCAGTTTGGTTAGAAAGAAGCGCACGACTACCATCATCAACCCTTGAAGGGTTAATATCCAGCCAATAGATGAAGCCGAGATATCCATTCCTTGGGCATACAAGGGGAAATAAGCGACAAAGATATCGCGGCTGTATAGTGCTAGCACGCTCGAAATCATCGCCTTGCGCAGCTGCGGAATCTTCAGAAGTCCCAGGGAGGATATTAAAGTGGCTTCAGCCGGAGCTGTTGTTTTGCCAGAAGCTTGGAGACGCCAGGCCAATATGAACGCAATGATACACAATACTAGAGAAGCTGCAAAGACGGACGGATAGGAGATATGCTCCGCCATATAGCCGCCAGCTACAGGCCCAGCCACCGCTCCCACCGAAACGGCGGTTGAGAACATGCTGAATAGTAATCCCGCTTATGCGGGGGAGCAGCATTCCCCAGAAGATTTTGCAAGGAAATTACAATGAGAACATGAGAGATCCCCACAATAATCTGCGAAAGATAAAGCGCCCAAAGCGAATCAATCAGCGCGGGTATGGCCATACCTGTCCCAACTCCGATAAAGCCGCTTAATACCGGAAGCCGGTCCCCGACCTTGTCCGCAATTCTTCCTGCATAGATGGAGAGGAATAATGGAATCAATGCGTATGCTGCGGTTAAGTATCCAATTTCAAGAGTAGAAGCGCCGAGCTCGGCTCCGTACAAGGTCACGATGGGGCGGGTCATATTCAAGATCATCTGAAAGCAAAAAATAGCGATCATTATAATTCGAAAGCTCATCGCGGCGCGCAAGAATGATCCCCTCCTAATACGTACGGGATACATTATATCATGATTGCTTTTGACGAACTGTACATGGTTTTTCCATATAAAAAAGCTAAAATTTTCATATTGGATTGGAATGCCAATCCTTTACAATGAAAGCGCATCCAAGAATTGCGAGTAAAGGGGAGAGGAGGACAGCTTAACAATAACGGGCAAACCATATCACATGAATTTGGGAGGTAATAAAATTTGAAGCGACTATTTGCAGGCCTGCTTACCTTGGCTATGATTGCCGGGCTGGCGGGACAGCCTGGCACAGCCAACGCAGCAACCCCGTTCCCTACTTTGAACTTCGATAATGGCGTAATCCCCTCTTATGTAACAGGCTCGAACGCTACACTTCAGATTGTAACGAATACGACAGGGTCTAAGGCGCTCAAGGTCAACTACGCCGTTGCGGACTTCCCCTCCGTGAAGTTTGCGCCCGCTACGCCATGGAGTGTAGGCTCCGGCAATGCGATTGCCTTCGAGCTGACGAATGCAAGTAATAAGGATATTACATTCTACCTGCGTGTGGATGACAGCGCCCAAGCCGACGGCGTGAAGGACTCTATCGTTAGTCAGGCGGTAGCGAAGGCCGGGACGACTAACCAATATTTTCTGAGTCTCAACTCCGCGGTGCTGGATTTGGGCATGCGCTTCCTGCCGCCTAATCCTGCCGGCTTACAGATGGGATATGCATGGGGAGATAAGTCCATTGATCCCGCCAATGTTGTGTCCTTGCAATTTTTTCAGATGTATCCCAGCACTGCTACAGCCCTGGTGATTGACAATTTGAGAGTGATCCAGGACCCCAATTCCAATCTAAGCTACTTGAACGGCATTGTCGATAAGTATGGTCAGTGTTCAGGGGCAAGCTGGAGCGAGAAGATCAACAGTGACCAGGATCTCTTGAACGATAAAGCAGAGGAGGCGCTTGCGCTTAACGGTTCACAGCCCATTGCTACAAGCCAATACGGAGGGTGGAAGAACGGTCCCAAGCTGCAAGCGACAGGTCGATTCAGGGTTGCTCAATATGGGGGCAAGTGGACATTGGTTGATCCTGAAGGGTACTTATTCTTCTCGACTGGTGTGGACGTCGTCCGCTTAGATGATATGCACACCTGGATCTCGGGACGGGATGCGATGTTCAAGGACCTTCCGACCAAAAACAGCTCACTCGGCGAGCACTTCCGTTATACAACGACAGTAGGCAGCCCGCCGCTGGGACAAACCGAGGGCTGGCTGTTCAATCACTATTCCGCGAACCTGGAACGCAAATACGGAACCGATTATTTCAATAAGTGGAAGGATGTATCCGTGGCCCGCTTCAAAAATTGGGGCTTCAACTCGCTTGGCAATTGGTCGGAGCCAACGCTGTTCTTCGGCAAGGGCTCCCAGCACAAGCTGGCGTATGTGGCCAATGGCTGGACGAGCTGGGGAACCCACACTACCATTCCAAGCGGGGAGTGGGGAGGGGTTGCCGACCCGTACGATCCGCAGTTCACGGTCAGTGTCAACGATATGGTGCAGAATCAGATTGTTGCGTATGGCGTCGCGCAGGACCCGTGGCTCATCGGCATTTATGTAGATAATGAAATCCCTTGGGGCAGTCCTGCTACTACACAGAGCAAATATTTGCTTATCAGCAACCTATTAGCCATGAATGCTGCTGACAGCAAAAGCTATGCCAAACGTGCCATGATCGCTCATCTGAAGACCAAATACAGCAACAACATTGCAGCATTAAACGCCCAGTGGGGCACTTCATTCGCTTCCTTCTCAGCAATGGACGCGCCGTTCAAGCCGGCGCAAATCTCAAACGGCATGCTTCCCGACTATTCAGCGATGCTGAAGCTTCTGGCCAAAAAATATTTCAGCATCGTAGATGCCGCCTTGACACAAGCACTGCCCAATACTCTGTATCTGGGCTCCCGGTTTGCGGAATGGGGCATTAGCAAGGAGGTTCAAGAGGCCGCCGCTGAATACGTGGATGTGGTGAGCTACAACGTCTATAAGGAGTCTGTTAACGGCCATAGCTGGATGGATATCGCTGCGCTGAACAAGCCTGCTATTGTAGGAGAGTTTGCCTTCGGATCCAATGATAGAGGTATGTTCGGAACGGGTCCGAACTCGGAATCCGCCGCGTCAAGCCAGCAGGATCGAGCGTCCAAATTTACGAATTATATGAATGCCGCCTTGCAGAATCCTTATTTTGTCGGCGCGCATTGGTTCCAATATGTGGATGAACCGCTGCTTGGCCGTCATTGGGACGGCGAAAATTACAATCTGGGCTTTGTGGATGTGGCCGATGTTCCGTATGCTCCTCTTGTCCAAGCCGCTAAAACGGTTCACGCTCAAGCCTATGCCACAAGATTCGGCAGCACAGGGAATACGAAGATATCCTTCGAAGCCTCGGAGAATCTATCCCTGATCAGCGCTTATAATCAAGCGACTATTCAATATGTGTCACAGGGCGCAACCGATGGCGTTCGCGCCATGAAGGTCAATGTAGGCACTCTCGATACGGTGTATGCCGGAGTAGAGTTCAAACCTGCTTCGCCATGGAATCTGGGAGCTGCGCCATCCATCACGGCAGATGTGACCAACCCAACCGCATTGCCGATACAGCTCCGATGCAACGTGCTGGATAACAATGGACAGCTGAGAACGTTTTATTTTACCGTAAATGCCAATGCTTCTCGCACCATTACGCTCGGCAGCTTCGGCGCCTCGCCTGCCCAAACGTCTGGGGCTGACGGCTATTGGGGAGCGACAAACGGATTGTCGACGGCCCAAATCAAGTCCATCAGCTTCAACTTGTGGGAGGATGCTCCACAAAGCGGGAATTCGTTTATAATGGATCATTTGCTAATATCAAAGTAATCTTGGGAATCCCGTGAAGAATGACCAAACCTACCTTTATGGTCTATTCGATGTGTGTCGTCACTTTTGTTATTGAGAGTGGCTACATTAATTATGCTGTATTCAATCGATAACATGAAAGGGATATTTCTTCGTCACCTGACTCAAGACCAAGAACAACGCTTGCGTGGAGCCGATTGAATTACAAGTAGAAGAAGGTCACGATTCATATAATAATATTTATGAACGGTCATCAGCTAGTCAAGCATCGCAAGTACGATGACTGAAAAAAGCTTTTCACCTTTAAAATTTGTGCGGTTTCCCCTTAAGTCGTTGAGTATGTTAGACTCAACGACTTAAGTAGCTTAAAGAATAGACCAGAACACCGTCTTATATCGTATGCATCTCGGTGAAGAGTACAGACTTATAATATATTCAAGATGCTGCTTTTCTTGTATACCTGGTGCCATTTGCATTCAGTGCTTTAGCGTAGACTGTCTGCGATATTCTCCTGGTGACAGACTGGTTGCCTTCTTGAATCATCGATTAAATGATGTTGCACAATAGTAGTCGATTTTCTCATCGATAACACCTATAGGTAGTGACGAATCCCTCAGCATCTCCTTGGCCTTCCGAATTCGCACCTCCATAATATGCTCACTGAAGGTTACACCGGTCTTTTGTTTGATATAGTTGGACAATTAACCCGAAGATAAGTTGATTTTGCTCGCAACAGAGTCCAGCGATAAATCTTCATTGTAATGATGCTCCACATAATGAAGCAAAAATCAATGATATCGTTTTTTGCCAGCTTTCGCTCCTCGATTTTGACGCAAATATCATAAATGACACCTCTGAGATAAGCGGATAGCTCCTCGGCAGAGAGACATCCATTAATTTCGTCTCGATCCATGAGGCGGTCTGATTGATACTGACCTTGGATAAGGAACGCCAACTCGTCACGTTTAATAACGATTCGTTCCGCCAGCTGTCTATATTGTAAGGCAGGAGCTTTCTTCCTCCTTAGCTGTTCAATCAGCGGTCTGTCAGCTCAATGACGGCGGAGGCATTCCCTTGCTCAAGATGATTGAACAGAATCTCTAGATCGCTTTCCCGATATAACGGAAAGTCGATATGAGTGGCAAGCTCCGAGATGATTTGTGTCTCTTGAATCATCATTCGTTGCCGCAGCAGTTGCTGCACCTGCCGGTACGCCTCTTCAAATTGCTGTGTGCGCTGGTATTCTCCGCTTATGCACGCGGTGATCAGATAATGGTCGACATCCTGATCATATATCTGCTTCATTCGTGCAGCTGCTTCGGTCAGGAGCTGTCGCTCCTCTACATCGAAGACAACCGTCAGCACCTCATTGACATCCATTTGGAAGGTACGAGACTTGGAGAATCGATCAGACATGAACAGGTCGATAAATTCTCTTTATGAAATAAACCAGTACAGTAGCCGCAGGTACCTTGCTTACTCTGGGCTTAAGTGGCTCACTTGACGAAGCTGAGGCTAAAGTAAAGAGTAGTCGCAACATCATTGATATTAAACCATCGCAAAGGGAATCTTTGCATATTTATTTCCCGATAAATAAGCAAGAAAGGGAAGCACTTATTAAACCACTCATCGGAGTGGTTTTTTAGTTGACTATATTTATTCTTGGTGCAAATGTCGATCATTATTTTGAAACGTCCTTGCGTTTGCCTGGACTATTCTTTTTAAGGTTGTTCAGATCCCCAACCCTGGCTAGAAATCCAGCTACGTTAATCAATACAGCTCCGGTACGGTCAGCATTTGATTCCGTCCAGAGATGTTATCACGATAAGCAGAGCAATTCAGCCCTAAAAAATTAACAATAAATGGTTAATCTACGCGGAGCTATCAAAATTTGAAATCTATCTTTGAATGGAAGTGCCCGATTTGAACCTCAAGATGAAATGGTTATTAGAAGGCCTTAATTCTGCTGGCCATATTGCTACCTTAAGTCATGTTGAGGGGATGGTATCTTGAAAGCAGATTTGTTGAGGTATAGTATGCAAATTGCAATGCTAGCGCAGCTACTGAGATTATCCTTAATAAGTGTACAAGAATTCAATTTGATTAAAAAAAGAACCATGAGTGACTACGGAATCTGTTCAGACCTTACTTCCGGATAAGCCATGCACTGCACAAGAAGATTAACTTGATGTTGCCCTGTAGTGGGCTTTAAAACCAAATTCGCACATTTGTTGAATTCACCTGAATCCATTACGCTAAAAACGTAGATAAAACTCAGGGGAGGAATAGGCGATGTCATTTTCTATAGAAATTATTAAAGCAAATCGAAAGTTGTCTGATCGTACTGGAGGGAAACAAGAAGCCTTGAGGGTTGCCCCGTATGCGCGGGTAAGCACAGATACAGAAGAGCAATTAAATAGCTACAAATCCCAAGTCTCCTACTACAAAGAGATGATTGGCCAGCGTAGCGATTGGGTGCTTGCTGATATTTATGCGGATGAAGCCATTACTGGGACTCAGGTGAAAAAACGTGATGATTTTCAGAGACTAATTAACGATTGCCTGGATGGGAAGATCGATATGGTTATCACTAAGTCCATTTCAAGATTTGCCCGGAATACGGTAGACACTTTAAAATATGTTCGCATGCTCAAGGAAAAAAATGTGGCTGTGTTTTTTGAGAAAGAGAACATTAATACCTTAACTATGGACGGTGAATTGTTGCTAACCATTTTAAGCTCAGTAGCTCAGCAAGAAGTTGAGAATATCTCATCTATTGTAAAAATGGGCTTGAAGATGAAAATGCAACGTGGTGAGCTTGTTGGTTTCCAAAGCTGTCTTGGCTACGACTATGATCTCAAAACTAAACGAATTTCAGTAAATGAAGAGGAAGCTGAGGTTGTTCGATATATCTTTGAACGTTACATTTCTGGGATAGGAGCCTCAGTGATCGCCAAGGAGTTAACCAAACTCCCACATAAAACGAAGCGTGGGAATTTGGAGTGGGGAGATACTGCGGTACTCGGTATTATTAAGAACGAGAAATATAAGGGGGACCTTCTTCAAGGGAAAACCTTTACTCTAGATCCTATATCTAAGCGCAGATTAGATAATCGTGGCGAAGAGGATCAATATTACATAAAGAATCATCATGAGCCAATCATAAGTAATGAAATTTTTGAGAAAGCTCAGGATATTTTGTACAGACGGGGAAAGCCGCGGGGGAAACTTGAAAACGGAGGTAAACGAGAGAAATACAGTCGGAAGTTCACGTTCAGTTGTAAGCTTGAGTGCGGATTCTGTGGGAAAAGCTACTCTCGGAGAAGCTGGAATAGCAGAACCACCTACGCAAAAGTCATATGGCAATGTGTCTCTTTCTCGAAAAAAGGAAAGAAATATTGTCCTCATAGCAAAGGGGTTGAGGAAAAAATAATTGAGGGCGCATTTGTCGAAACGTACAATCGGGTCTGCGGCAATCATAAGGATGTGCTGGATGAGCTTCTGTTAAGGATGGAGTCAGTGCTTGGTGAGCAGCAGCATCACAAGCAGTTAAGCAAAGTTAAGCACGAAATCCAGGCACTTGAACAAAAGCGTTCAAATCTGATTGATCTCCATCTGGATGAAAAAGTTGATCGCTCCACTTACGAACGCAAATATGATGAACTGGAGTCCACGTTAACAAAATTAATTGAAGTGAGAGAACAACTGGAGGCATCGGCTCAAGAAGAAATCGACGTTGAAAAAAGATTGCAGCAATTTCGTAACGTGCTTCAAAGCAATACAGTTCTTTCTGAATTCGATCGAAGTGTTTTCGAAAGTGTCATTGAAAAGGTTGTAATGGGTGAAGAACAGGATGACGGTAGCGTAGAGCCGTATCAATTAACCTTTGTATTTAAAACCGGCGTTAAAAGCAGTATTAAAGGCAAGGGCGGAATACAAAGCCAAAAAAAGCTGGCAGTAGCAGAGAGGAATGATGCATGTCCCCATTCACCAGACAACACATGTGGAGAGTGTGGCGGTGATGGTTAGGGATGTGTAGAAAACTAATAAACCCCTGCTATTCATAATAAACCTGTGCTAAAAATCGAATAAAGACGTGATAAAATCGGGGAGAGGAAGAATGGAGAAGGGGAAAAACCCAGATCCATCAAGCCTTTCCCCTGTTTTTCTATCATGACTTTATTCAGATTTTAATAAAGTTGTGATATAAAATGTGGAGATAAAAATTGGGGGATTTATCGATTTGTAGCATGAGTTTATTTATCTGAACAACGGTGGAATACGGGTTTGAGGGCTGTTTTTTAGCAAGGGTTTATTTGTTCTGAACAAAGTTATGTAGAACGCAAACAAAGTCATCTCAGAGCCTAAATAGTCGTACTAAAGCCTAAAAAGTTGTGTTACGAGCCGAGCGAGAAGCGGGGATCCACTCCTGTTTTTCCTCGGCTCTTATCTCTTTTTCAAAGGGGGCGGTAAATGCAGGAGAACCCTTGTGGGGCAAGGGCTGAGGAAGTTTTCCTCCTGTTTTTCTCGATCATTTTATCCGATAATCTTTGCTCCTATCCCCAGATTTTCCCTGTCCTTTACCCTGTTCTTAGTTCGACTTTAATTGCTTTGTTGACCCCGATTTTCTCGGTCGTAGTCCCTGTTTTTTCCCTATTTGTAGTGCGACTTTAATTGCTCGAAGGGATTGGAATGAGGGAGTAGAAAAGACTGAGAAGCCTTGTGGTTGTGAGGCGGAGAGAGAGAAATGAAACGTGACATGCGTGATATGACTTTTTAGGACTTTGACATAGTAGGGAGTGAAAAGTGATTCAGAACAATTACAAGTCCGCTTTCAGTGGTTGGAGGGGGAGGAGTGGTTAGAATGTTAACACCAAAAACACCGTTCTCTGAGATCATTCCCGATATTTCCTCCAACCATTAACGTAAAATATATTATATGGAGAGACATGTTAAAAGATGATACATATTCCGATATATAAATATATTCTTTTCAAAAAAGTGAGAGTGAAAATTACTGAATATTGCATGCAATGGACCAATATAATCGATGCGTTGTCCAGAGCCATGTAATTACACACATCATCCGATGGGGTGTTGGTTCTCGAATCACAGTTGGTATATACCTGTTAGGAAAGCCAGTTTTCTATTCTTACTTTAATAAGTCTTCAGAGCTTGGAATTTCCACTCGTCAAATTCAAGTGTGTTGCTACCAGCCGTCTTGACTTTCGTCTTGTTACGATTTGATGTACCACAGAGAATATAAATCATAAGGAGTAATGCATGTATGACAAATAGCTACACACCAACAATAAATAATATTGGTCTTATAGAGTTCCTCAATTCAGAAAAAGAATGGAAAACCGCTAATGCAGTGTTGAAGGATTATGTTCTCTTTTTTGTGAATGAATATGAAGAAACTCAGGATTATTTCATTTTTGGCTCACATATAATGAAAACCAATATAGGTTTAATTAAATACAAAAATAATAAAGTAGATAATGATAATTTTGAAGAGAATTTGGATTACACAATAGAGGATACAGAACTATTGAACTCCAAATGGAGTGAAATTTTAACGAAAATAAAAGAGGAGAAAGTCACTGTACATGCATGGCTTCAAGATGGGCAACCACTTGTGGCATCTGATAATGTTGTTTTAGTTGGTTTCAAAAATAAAATACACAAAGAAACTTCAGAAAAACCCCAAAATATGTCCGTTATTGAAAATGTGATTTCTGAGACTTATAAAAAGAAATATAAGGTGCGAACAGTATTACTTCGGGAATACAATGAGATAATATTAAAACCTAAAATGTGTTTTGCCAATGAATCTAATGAAGAGGTAATAAATAACTTAGAAGAATTTGAGTTGGAAATCCTGAATAGTGATGTGCCAATATTACGTTGCAAGGTAACTTCACTTCAATTTGACAGGATATCAAAACACATAACTGATGTTTTAAATAATAAAGAAACGTATATTAATAAAGTTTGGAGAGAAGATATTCCCAATCAATTTGAGAACGATGTAAACGAAATTGTTGAGGAATTACTAACAGATAAAAATATATTTGACCTTGCATTACAATTTGTTAAAAAAACATGTATTAATATATTTAATACTTCTTCCTCAATAAAACAATTCGAGTACCTGCTTTATGAATTGGTATCGACAGCAGGAGTTAAGCTACTTGCAGTGGGAACTTCTGATAATCTACAACATTTAACGTATGAGGAAAAATTCCAGGTAACAAGAAAGGGGAAATTTAATGGTTCAAAACTAATTGAGAGTTTTTATAATAACTATTTTTTAAAATTTGTGTACCTTATCGGAACAAAGCACATATATATCGATGTCATGCAAGATGACGAAGAATTGGATTATGAAGCCAAAGGCATGCTTGAATATTATCATAGAGATCAGTATGCAGTTTGGGTTATCATCAGAAGAGCTTTAATCATACTTTTTGCAGAGAAGGCTCAGAAAACTTCGGGGTTGTCGGAAGCGAAATTAATTGAATCAACTACAGAAGAGATTATTCAAAGTTATTTTGAGGATGCTACCATTGATCTATCTCAAGAAGAATACCGATTACAACTATTATTTTTATTAATGCTATATAAAAAAATAGATGTTAAGGAAACTATGATCTTTGAAAGTTTAAAGAGATTAATAGAACTACTTCAAAAAATGCAGAAGAAAAAAAGTATGGATGATTTTGAATTAATGCTTATGAGAAATGAGTTGTTCGATAGGATTACAATCGATGATGTGGATTTGATGTCGGGACGACAATTCGAGGAATTTCTATGTAATATATTTGCTGGAATGGGATATAAATGTACATTAACAAAGTTATCAGGAGATCAAGGCATAGACATAATCCTCGAAAAAAACGGGTATAAAATTGGTGTGCAATCCAAGTGTTACTCAACAGCAGTCGGAAATAAAGCAATTCAAGAAGTAACGGCCGGATTAAATCATTATGGACTTGATAAAGGAATTGTAGTTACTAATAATTACTTCACGACTTCTGCGATTGAATTAGCTAACTCCAATAAAGTCTCCTTATGGGATCGTAAAGTATTGGCTGATAAGATCAATCAATTTTGTTAATAGCATTTCATAAACTTAGCAACATAATTAGCCTCCAACTATCCCACACACTCACCCAAAATAAGTTTGCTACTAAGCCTTTTGACAAAAAAGGATAAATAAAATGAAGATGATGTCCAGGACCCTTCCGTTAGTAATCGGAGGGGGTTTCATTATTTATAGAGAAAACATGCCTTTTCTGAATAAATAATGATATGATATTTCCTATAAATACCGTTTTTAAGGAGGAGCAATGACTGCGGAAATAGCCATTCTTAATAGGACTGCGGTGGCACTGGCGGCAGATAGTGCTGTTACAATTGGCGATAAGGTCTACAACTCTGCTATTAAAATACTACCATTGTCGCACAAGCATCCGATTGGAATAATGATATACAATAACTCGACCTTTATGGGAATACCATGGGAAACAATTATTAAAACCTACAGAAAACAGCTTGATGATACAAGTTATGATTATGTACAAGATTATTGCGATGATTTTATTGGCTACCTTCGTAGTGGTATTGTTCCAATATCCCTCCAAAAAAATCGTTTGAGCTTTACCGTGCTTAATCTTTTTCAAGATCTCCTAATTAACTATGAAAACAGCGAGCCTCAATTGAATAATGAGATGTTATTTTCAGACTATATTAATACATTAAGTCAACTGGAAAATTGGACACTTTCCCCCAACTGCTCGACGGATGAATTGCATTTTTTTTGTATAGAAAATGAGGATCTCCTGAACGAAGCTATTAATATCATATTTAACGGTTATCAATTAACGGAAGGTGACCGATTTAATCTAAAAAGAATTGTTTCTACCTATATCTACACTGACAGTTTCTCTTATGAGGATCACACTGGATTAGTAATCACAGGTTTTGGGGACGAAGAGATATTTCCTGCATTGTACTCGTATACTGTTGGATTAGTTTTCGGAGATCGTTTAAAAATACAAAACAATAAATCAGTAAATATCGATGGAATTACTACAAATTCGTCTGTAGTTCCATTTGCTCAACAGGATGTTGTATACAGGTACCTACTGGGCTTCGACCCAGATTTACAGCAGTTTTCACGTAATCACTTGGCGGATCTATTTGATCATTATAATCAGTTAATTAGTGAGCGTTATAACATTGAGAGTGAAGAAAGTTTTCTTGCTGATTTAAAAAATAGTGCGGTTGATGCTTTTTACGCAGGAATATCGGAGTATCAAAGAGAAAGTTACATTACACCAATGCATGATATTATAACGAATTTACCTCATAATGAACTTGGGAGTTTTGCCGAAACCCTGGTAAATCTCTCCTCATTCAAGAAAAAAGTCTCTAATGAACAAGAGACTGTTGGTGGTCCCATAGATGTTGCTGTAATTACTAAAGGTGATGGTCTTATCTGGCTCAAGAGAAAGCATTATTTTCAGGAAAGTATAAATCATAATTTCTTTAAGAGATGATGGAGAATGATCATAAAAAAGCTGATGGAAACAAAAAGAGGAAGGGTAGCAGTTGAACAATACTGGAGAACCCTTAATGGTTGGCCGATACTTTGTAAAGAGTAGATTTTTTAGTGTAATAGGTCAAGAAGATATGTTAGCAACAAATATCCTGAAAACGTGTCTTTTCGGAATATTTGTAGCGAGGGTTATCCTTAGTTGAAAAGAAGGACCTGGACTGTCAACAGTAAATCAGACAACTTTTTTAAGGGCCTCTGCTTTGTACTGAACTGGCGTCATGTAGCCTAATGTGCCATGAACGCGATGCTTATTAAACCAGTTCACATAATCATATAATTCTAGTTTTAGATGATGAAGACTCTGGAAATTCATCTGGTTGATGAATTCTGTTTTCATCACTTTGTAAGTAGCTTCAGCAACGGCGTTGTCATAGGGGCAGCCTTTCATACTCAGGGAGCGACCAATCTTGAACGTCTCTAATAGATCGTCCATGGTTTGATTCCTAAACTCGCTTCCGCGATCCGTATGAAACCACTGAATGTCGCTTAAATCGCCTTCTACTGTGGCAAAGGCACGGGAAATCAGAGCAGCGTCCTTGTGTGGACCTGCACTGTGACCAATGATTTCTCGGTTAAATAAATCAATCAGCACGCAAATGTAATGCCACTTATGCTGGACTTTGACATAAGTGAGATCGCTGACTACAAATCGTTTAGATTCAGTTTGATCAAACTCACGTTTTAATTCATTCGCTGTTGTAGCTTCGTTACAAGCAGTCTTGTGCGGCTTATATTGCGCTATGGTGTACGTCGACACCAAACCCTGCTCTTTCATAATCCGTCCGATTCGGCGTCTTGAAACCGTGTAGCCTTGTTCCTGAAGTTTGACCTTCAATTTGCGCGTTCCATACGCTTTTCGGTTGGCATGAAAGATCTCTACGATAGCCGTCGTTATTTCGTCATCGTTGTCTTTTGCTCTCGTTTCATAGTAGAAGGTACTTCTGGAGATTTGCAGGACTTCGCACAATGCTGATACCGAGTATTTATCACTGTTTTGCTTAATGATCTTTACTTTCGTCCCATGATCAGCGCGGCCTGCTTTAAAATGTCATTCTCCATTTCAAGCCGCTGAACTCGCTTACGAAGAGCGATGAGTTCATTCTCTTCAGCAGTTCGGTTATCTTTTTCAGAAAACGAGCCTGACGTTTGCGCTTGCTTAATCCAGCGATCGAGGGCAGACGGACTAAGTTCATACTCTCTGGCAATCGCTGCCCTTGGCTTTCCATTTTCATATAATTGGACCATTTGTCTTTTAAAATCTGCTGTAAATGTACGTCTTTGTTTTGGCATAGTAGATCCGCTCCTAGTATTATTCTCTTCATTCTACTAGCCCTTATTTTTATTGTCCAACCCAGTGTAGCCGATCCAACCTAATAAAATAAGTGTCGAATAATTTAGATACACTCCGTTCTTGTATTTGGATTTATATTAGATGATGTAGATAATATGAAGAAAAACCGTCTTTTCTTTAGAGGACGGTTTTTCGTGGTTTTAATTTATTGTTCCTCTTTAATAAGTTTTTTGATAAGAACTGTAAGATCCCAAAGCATAAGGTTAATTTTCATTGCTTGAAAACACTTATCGGCAAATTCAATTAAATACATTCTTCTTGGAGGCTGACTATTACGGTTTGAACGGAAAGTGATTAATTGTGTATTTGGATCATACGAATAACTATTATGACCAATGGGATTTCTTAAATCATTGCTAAGTGGACCAGCAAAAACATGGGAAATGACATTGTCGTTATCTGATAAGTAATTTAGCTTTTGACCCTTGGTTAAAGATATATAATCTTGTAAATTTCCTGCCGAATTCCTTCCCCGAATTATAGAAGGGTTCATACTATTGATTGCCCCTCTTACTATTAAGTTATCCAACATGATGGAAATTGTGGAATTGCCTAATAAGGTTTCGTACATATTTTGATATAACCGATCTAAGCGGTCAAAGGATACAGTGTTTAAACCTTCGTGATTTTCTAATTCTGAAAGTTGCCTTCCCATTCCTTCCAAATACACTACAGGGGATAAATATCGATAGTGGTTAGCGAATTCATTAAAAACTGAAAACAATTCTTTTTGTATATATAACAAATCTTCTACAGAAAAAAATTGAATAAGTTCTTCATATGAATTCAAATTGGTTTGTTTAATGACTGATAATCGCTGATCTAAGTCAGTCATTGTGATGTTTTGTAAAGGATTGTTTGAAGACATCGATCTAAAGATTGTAGTAACCAGTTTGCTAACGCTTGAATCTTTTTCATAGGGACTCATATCAATTCTGGGGCTTTTTCTTAGCTTTTCAATTTCACTTTCTAAATAGGTTTCTTTATCATTAAAATATAGGTTGGCAATTCTTTCAATTTTTCTCCACTCATCGTCAATAAAGGAAGGTAATAATTGGACCAAAACATCATAAGCGTGTTTTGCTTGATCGCTATGAGGCGAGTATCGAATGAACGGTGAAAAACTGGTTATCATAAGGGTTTCCTTTGTAAATGGAAGCATTTTGAAAGAAGGGAATTCGCCTGAAAGGACTAAAATATATTCCCCATCCATTCCACCTTCATATGTAGCATTATGCAATTGAAAATCCAGTCTATTTTCCTTGCGAATTATCAAGATATTTCCGTATATATTTGTGGAGCAGGAGGGACAAGAATAATATACAGGATATTGATCTAATATTCCCACTTGGAATTTTATCAAGACTTTAATTTCACACACATCACATTTGACTACTACGTTATTAACAGCCATATTATCACCTCTATTATATTCAATGTACTTGATATTTTAGGCATTTACTCAGCCTTCAGGTACTTTTCTAATCTTTAATAAGTTTTTTGTATTCGTCTATAATCAATTCGATTAGTTCAGTAACTCTATCTCTCGCTTCCTCATTATTCATTAACATTCCACTATTAATGGAAACAATCATCCGCAAACTATTCAAATAAGAGAATATTGGCGATTTTTGATTTATTATAAACCTATCTGCTTGCCATTTGTTACTTAGCTCATCTAAATGGTCAAGAAAATCAAGCTCATAACAAACGGAATTCTCACTCAAGGTTGAAATCGCGTAACGAAAATCATTGCTTAGTTCTTCTTTCTTTGTCTTATCATGTGAAAAGTAGCGATCGAATAATCCGTTTTTTTTCAACTTCGTTGTCAGTTGGCTGGCATCACACAATTTTATTTTAAAATTATGATTTTCTTCCATTTCCTTTTTCCAGTTGGCCCACCATTCGTGCTCTTTTTTATTAAAGTCTTTGGCAACACATAGATGCCATTTCATGATGTTGTTGCCTTTTTCTGAAACGACTTTGTTGAAGGAATCTATGATTTGTTTTTTTTGATTTGAATCAATTTTATCAATGAAATATTTGCATTGGTATACATCTAAATCGCCGTCATAATTCCCTACAAATATATCGATACCACCATCCCCTCCAGCACTTTCTACCGTATGGGAGTCCTCCTCATATATATTTTGAATTAACTCAACACAGATTGATTCGAATTTCTCCCTTGCCCCTGCAAGCCCAAACTTATACTTTAGAGATTCAAAAGGAAGTTCCATTTGTTTGCCCCACCTTTTCGTAATTAGTCTATTTTGTCACTATCATACCAAATGTTGCCTTTCAACAAAAAGCAACCTGTGCTACGTTTTCAGACAACAATATTTCCTGTCCAAGCCCCAAATAACTGTCCCTGAATAAAAATTGCTGCCCAAACAAGACGAAAGACTGAAAAATGCACGGGTAATTTCCCCAAGCGTTTCTCTAGTCTTTTTTCTCCGCCGCGGCCAACAAATACAGGATTTCTCTGATGGATCCCGAATCTTTACTCAAGCAGAAACTCAGGCATTTCAAGGATTTTTGTACAGTGGAGAGGGTTTTTTCTCAAGCTTTTATCCAAGCTTATACTCTGGTTTAAAAAAACTGATCCAAGCCTTTCCCCTGTTTTTAACCCTCAAAGCCCTATCATTCTCCTGCCCTTCTGGACACCAATTTTTATTCGTTTTCGTTCACAATTGCCCCAGTTCCTTTCCAGTTCTTTGGCCCATATCTGACATGAGGGGACACGAATTATTATCCCGAATTTGACTCGACTATGGCTCGGATGCCTTGTGGGCAAGGGGGTGGGGGGATTTGGAAGAGAGTGGGGAGTATGGACAGGAATTTTTATGTTGTTACAAAGTAATAGGGATCTTGGGTTGAAGGTTGTTAGGGGAGTTAATGACTGAAATTCGGGGGGATCAATAAAGCAGATTTATACAGGGTAACCGATCAAACTTCTGAACAGTCCAGGGATATTTAATGTTTATGAGAGTGACTTGGTGCTGGCTGATTTTGATGCTAAATAAACATCGAAAAATGATTTAGGATGAATCTGCATAGTATTTAACTCTATGCATAACATTCCATAGTTGACGTTGCCCCGCAGTCAATTGGGTGCTTGAAAATTCATTTAGGCAAGCATTGTGCCTTTAATTACATCTTGCTATACTAAAATACAAACGAATGTTCCTATGTGAGGTGATAGAAGTATGGATTGGAAGAGATATGTTCAGTAGCGGTTTAAAAATTGTATACAATTAACGAAGGCATGCCTCCAACAACCAAATGGAGAGCATGTCTTTTCTTTATAGTTAAGAACTGAACGGTATTGAGTTGGTTTTCCGAAGAAGATGGGGTAGAGTATGTCGAGATTTTAATACAGATCATGCCTTTGTTACAGTGTAGACAGCAAGTTCTGGACTACGGAGCCATTATAGACGAAACATCAGGAAATCTGTGAGAGCTGTCAGTATAGAGAATTGTGCGAAAAAGTGTGAACATTGCTCATTCTATAAGTTGTAGTTGGGTGTTCGCTTTGGTAAACCTAAATGTGTATTGCGTTAGTCTATTGGTTGAGAAGTTGTATTTAATTTATCTTCTTTAAAGAAGAAGGTTGTAATTCAGTACAACTTTTAAGTTTTGATCTGATTTCTGGATTACCATTCCCACGATAGGTTTTCAATGAAACCAAGATTAAAATTTTCCCAATCACACCATGTATGGTTGAATGCTGTGGTCTTATAACAACAGCTAAGATATTAATGCTATACCCCTTGGGTTATTGATAGAACCGTGTCTAATAGTGAATTGTTGTTAAGACCTTTGAGAACTACTAATCACCTGTAGACAATTCACTTGATCGAAAATCCAAATAAAATTAAAAGCAATCATCTGTAAACAAACGCTTATGATATAGAATTCATTAAGAATATAGGATTCTCAATTTGAGATAATTAGAAAGGAGTCAATCAACATGGATGACAAAAAAAGGGTTTTTCTGCATTAGGTATTGCAGATGAAGAGGTGAAAACCGGCGGTGGATTCGCTGTTGCAGACAGCTTCGGAATTTTGATTCGACAGTACAGAATGAAAGTAAAAGATCTGTCCTTAAAACAGCTTGAAGAACTGAGCCAGGTATCAAGTTCGTACATCAACAGATTGGAACGAGGCGAAAAAACGTCGCCCAGCTTACCTGTTGTATTTTCGTTGGCTGAAAGCCTGGAAATCCCATACAGTGTTCTCATGGCGACTTTATTCCAAACGTCGGAAAGTAATGGACAACCATCAATTTCTGATGTGCTAATCCAAAGTAATTTCTTCTTAAACAATCAAGAGCTAAGCAAAGAAGCACGCTCCATACTGATAATGATTAACGAATTCTTGGTTGATTGCGAATGGAATACTAACACAAAAGTCAAGGAATTGTACATGCTGTCCGAAATGCTGGACGAGTTTAAAGCGGCGATTTAATTGGAAGAGAGAAAGGGTAGGTTCGCCTTCCCTTTTTTCTCTATATTGGGGGGAAGATGGTTGAGTAAATATGGATCCGAGAAAGAGTTTATTTTAACGCTGTTCTTGTTGAAGTACCCTCAACACTTGGAGAGTATCATCGGGCAGAAGCTGGAGCAATGTGAGGCAGAGGTTCCGATTGGCAGACGAAAAGTCGATATGTATGCAGTTAATTTATCACGGAGATTGCCAATATTTATTGAAAGTCAGGTTAATCCATCTGATAATCGTCATTTAAAGAAGGTACTTGAGATTATCGATGCGACATCAGAAGGTACTATTGTCTGGCTTGCTTCTGATTTTCAGGATTATCATCTTGAAGAAGTGAGTGGATATATAAAAAGTCAGAAACATAAATATATTGATTTTTTTGCATTACGTCTAAATCAGGAAGCTATCGAGCGGTCAAGTGAAGTTAACAAACTCTATAAGCTTGATGTGTGGAATAACTTACACAGTATTGGGAGTTCTCAATATCCGCCGCTGGAAACATATTATTCATATTCACAGGTTCCGTCCGCTCATACTGGTCGGGCAATAGCGAAAGTAAGCTATGATTTTGAGCGTATTGAGGATGTAAAACAATACATGCTTGAAAAGTTTAGATTACACATTCCTTACCTGACTAACGTCTGGAAATCGAAAAAGCATAACAGCAATGATTGCCAACTTTCAATTGGAGGTGGCCGAGGCGGAGTTAACTTTAAAGTGAGTGCTCGAAACAAATATGGACATGCATCGATATACCTACATTTCGAGGAATGTCAGAAGAAGCTGTACCATACCTTCGAGAGCAGGATTAAGGAACTTCAGAAGGATATACACCCCATGCTAAAAGCTGAGGTTCGAAAAATAGGAGTTAGTTTTAAGCCAGACAATGATTTGGATACTACGATCAGAAACCTATCTCAACTTCTTGATAAGATGTTGAAAGCCATGGGACCAGAGCTGTATGCAGGGCTTAGATAAAGAACGAAACAAACCGCTGAATAAGCGGTTTTTCTTTTTTAAGTCAGTAAGGTATAATCATGGAATAAGAATAAAGTAAGAATCGAGTAAAAATGGTGATACTTATGAGGTGGTCACGTTGGAACTAAAGCTTTTCTATAGAACACAAAGGGAACTCGCTACAGCAATCAACGAGATTGTTGATGCCTATTGGGATGATAATGTAAGCGAGGATTTGCTGAAAAAGAACATAGCGAACATCTATATAAACAACCCACAGAAGATTTTGAAACAAGCAGAATTCACCACAATTCTCAAGCAACAATGTGGCAAACGACGGCTGGAGGTTGTTGAACGGGTACTATCCATAACTGGAATCTTAGAGGATGAAAAATCCACTGGAGAAAAAGCAGGGAGTTGAATTATGTCTACAGAATTAGAATATAGTGCCACTTTAACTGGTGCTTCATTCATGTTCTATGAATTTAAGCAGGTCATAAGTCTTAGATTAAGTGGTTTTAGTGAGCAGGAAATAAGGAAGAAAGTTCTTTCCGAAAACCTATTCCAATATCAGGATAATGCAAGTCTAAAACGTAGTTTGCCTTCAGTATTACGGAGAGTAAGGATCCTTGATGAATTGTTATGTCAAATGGTTTTAGAGCAATCATTGGAAGCGGGTAAACTCGTTAACATGTATGCCATCATGAAAACGGACAGACTTTTCTTTGAATTCATGAACGAAGTTATTCGTGAGAAGCTGGAATCAAATCATTACTTGCTGGAGAGAAAAGATCTGAACCTTTATTTCGTGTCCAAAGCTGAACAAGATACAGGGGTAGCAGGTTGGACAGAGCAAACTGTTACGAAATTAAAGAATGTCATCCAACGGATACTGCTTGAGTCAGGCATATTGAAAGATAAACAGACAGGTGAGTTAAGTCGTATTCTCATGGATGACCAGTTAAAGCAACACTTGATTCATATCGGAGACGTCGCATATGTAAGAGCGATGGGTGAGTGAGGGTAGAAGTATGGCGAATTTGAACAGCAGATTGGATAAGATTATCCCAAAGATCAAGGAAGATAAGTTTATTGAGGGTAGAGGACTTGGGAATGAAATAAGCTTTTATGTATTTGATTATGAGCCGGAGAAGGAACTGCTCGTGCGGGATTATATCTCCCATATTTTGAAGGAGTTCAGTTATGATGGTACTAACCGTAAGATTATTGAGTTTGATCTGTATAAATTGTTAATCGAGATCGCGAAGGAAAAGAGGATTTACGATCGTATCCCCCAGATGGAAGAGAAACAGGGGAAAGATGCTCTTTTTAAAGCAATGGCTAATTTCGCTAAACCTGATATATTTCTTCAAAAGATCAAGGAGCAAATAGACGATAATAATGTTGTGTTTCTCACGGGGGTTGGCAAGGTTTATCCGTTTGTGCGTTCCCATAATATATTGAACAATCTTCAAGAAGTTCTGGATAAGATCCCTGTGATTATGTTCTTTCCAGGAAAGTATGACGGTTTATCACTTCGCTTGTTTGATCGATTCAAAGATGACAACTACTACAGGGCATTTCGTTTAGTGGATTAACTTCGAGGGGGCAGTTCTGTGCGTATTAAAGATATGTTTGTGAAAGATATCGAACGTAGCATTAAAGGGGTTATAAAGGTTGCACAAACCGATGAAAATAATATTTACCAAGAACTTGATGAATATGTAGTAACACGAGAACTAAATAAGCATTTATCCAAGTTTTATGAGAACTATCAGCAGAGTATTGATGGTGCTACCGATAAGATGGGTGTTTGGATATCAGGCTTTTTTGGTTCGGGTAAATCGCATTTCTTGAAAATTCTTGCGTACTTGCTTGAGAACAAGAAGGCGAAAGACAAGCGTGCAGTTGATTTCTTCGCCGACAAAATTCAAGATCCAATCGTTCTCGCTAATATGAAAAGAACTTCAAACGTTGAAACAGAGGTTATCCTATTCAATATCGATTCAAAAAGTTCCTTGGACAATAAGTCTAAGGAAGATGCTATCCTTCGAGTATTCTCTAAAGTATTTTACGAGCATCAGGGCTTCTACGGTGATATCCCTGGTGTTGCGGAGATGGAAAAGTATCTGACCAAAGAAGGCGTGTATGAAGACTTTAAGAGGGAGTTTAGAGCGGCGGCAGGCGAAGAGTGGGTAGACCGCAGAAACACCTTCTATTTTGATGCGGATTATGTCATTGGAGCATTGACGAAGGTTACTTCTATGTCCGAAGAAACAGCGAGAAACTGGTTCGAGAATGGTGTTAACAACTTTGAAATCAGTATTGAGAAGTTCTCGAAGGATGTAAAGGAATACATCGCACAGAAGGGGAACAACTTCCACCTTATTTTCCTGGTTGATGAGATTGGCCAATACATAGGTGACAGTAGACAATTGATGCTTAACCTACAAACATTGGCAGAGGATCTTGGAACCCATTGTCAGGGCAAAGTGTGGATCATGGTTACCTCCCAGGAAAGCATCGATAGCATTGTAAAGGTAAAAGGCGATGACTTCTCTCGCATTCAAGGACGATTCGATACAAGGCTGTCGCTTTCCTCCATCTCAGTCGATGAGGTTATTAAGAAACGGATACTTGAAAAGAAGGAGCATGTGGTTGACAAACTAAAGCTTCTTCATCTTGAGAAGAGTGCAACACTCAAGAACCTTATGAGCTTCAAGGATAGCACAGCGGATTTGAGAGGGTATGAGAATGATCTGGAATTTGCGGATGTATATCCATTCCTTCCTTATCAGTTTAAACTTCTACAAAACGTTTTTGAGCAAGTACGTAAACACGGGAGTTCAGGCAAGCACTTATCTGAAGGTGAGCGTTCTATGCTCTCTGCATTTAAAGAAGCTGGCTTGCGATTTAAAGATGCGGAGGAAGGGACATTAATTCCTTTCTATGCGTTTTACGATACGATTAAAGAGTTCTTAACCCCTTCTATTGCAAGGGTTATTGAAGGTGCATATGAAAACCCCGCATTGCGAGACGAGGAGTTTAATATGGATCTGCTTAAATTGCTATTCATGATTAAATATATTAAAGAGATTCCTGCCAATATTGATAATATTGCTACACTTATGGTCACGCAGATCGATGAAGATAAGTTGGCGTTGAAGGAGAAAATTAAGGTTTCACTTAAAAAGCTGATTTCACAAACGCTCATCCAGAAGAACGGTGATTTCTACCTATTCCTGACGGATGACGAGCAAGATATTAACCGTGAGATTAAGACGATGAAGATTGAAGAGGATGTCATCAAGCGTGAGCTTGCTAATTACGTTTATCAAGACCTGTATGATGACAAGAGATACCGCTATTCGGCACAATACCAGTTCTCCTATAATCAGAAGATGGACGAGAAGAACATCGGTAATCAAACATCGAGTATCGGAATCAATATTCTCTCGCCGCTGTCTGATCATTATGCCAAATCCGAACAAGAACTAATGCTCATGTCTTCTGGCACAGGCGAGATGATTGTAAAATTGGGTGCGAATGAGGCTTATGTTGAGGAAATGGAAGAGGTCCTCAAAATCGAGGAGTATCGGAAGAAGAAAAATCCGACACAGCTTCCAGAGAGCATTCAGAACATCCTGAACAATAAACAAGTCGAAGCAAGAGATCGTAAGCGTCGGGTTCGGGATATGCTGGAAGAGGCGATCAAAGGCGGCACGTTCTTCATCAACGGTAATAAGGCGGAGATCAAGGGTTCGACGGTTAAAGAGCGGGTTAACGCTGGATTCCTTTCATTGGTTGAGAACGTCTACACAAAACTTGGATACGTGAAGAACTTCTTGGAATCAGAAAAGGATCTCATCTCGATTTTGAGAAGAAATAATGAGCAACTGACAATTGATGGCGGATCGTCAAATGCAAATGAGCTGGCAGTAAAAGAAGTAATGGACTTTATCAGCTTGCAGGATAGTATCCAAAAGCAAATACGAGTAAAAACGATATTGGATCGCTACAAGGATAAGCCTTATGGATGGAAGGATCTCGACATATCAGGTTTGATTGCGGAGTTAATGAAAGAACAGCGTATTCGCTTACGGCTTAATTCCGAGTATTTGGAACCAGAAGATGGTAATGCTGTTAATGCATTGACCAAAGCAAGCGAGATCGATAAGGTTATTGTCGTAAAGCGGATTATCGTTGACGAATCGCTATTGAAAGTGGCGAAGAACATCTGCAAGCAAGTGTTCAACAAAACGGATGTTGCTGATGATGAGGATGGTCTGATTAAGGATATTCGAGGGTTGATTGAAGCTCAGGTAAAAGAGATCAATGCACTGAAGAGTCGATATGAGGGAAGGAAGTATCCTGGCGGAAGTCTTTTGAACAAAGGTCTTGAATACTTCGGTGAATTCACAAAGGGATTAGACAATGTGTCGTTCTTCACCAAACTACGTGATTTGGAAGATAATCTATTGGATTGGGAAGAAGATGTGACTTTTGTAAAGAGCTTTTTTGCCTCACAAAAAGACATCTTTGACAAAGGGCTACGTGCAATTGAGAAGTACAAAGAGAACGATGTCTATTTATCGGGCAATGAGATTAAAAGCTATGCGGATAAACTGCAAGAGATCTTAACGGACGTTCAGCCGTATAAGAAAATCAAAGACATCCCTGAATTAGTTAATAAAATCGACGAGCATATCCAAAGTGTTCTTGAAGAGAAGAAAATAGCGGCGAAAAACGTTATTCAATTGGATATTAATCATCTTACGTTACGTGCTAATGAAGATGGTGTGTCCGAAGAAACGAAAAAACGAATCCAGGCTTATTATGAAAATTTGTATAGCAGTATGAATGAACTTGTCGATATCTTTAAGGTGGATGCGACAATAACCCAAAGCTCGGCTTTTAAAGACAGGGAAGAAACGAATATTAATCGTGAAATTCATGAGTTTGTGAAGAGGGAACAAGAAAAACAACCAGAAGGTGTAGTTGAAGGTGGAGAGCCTTATGTAGTAGTTAAAACAGCTCCTCAGCGTGAACGTGTAAAAGTAAATGCCTTACTCTCCACAAAGACCCTGAAAACGGAAGCAGACGTGGATATGTTGTTGGATACATTGTCGGCAAAGCTGAAACAGATTATTAAAAGTAATAAACAAATCGAATTTATTGATTAAAAAAATGTGCCGTGGCTTTGGCCGCGGCACTCTGATTACTATAACACATTCCATTTTTAGGTTGGTGAATTGGCTCATGAATAAGACAGCATTGAAAAACTTTGCGACGAATGCACGTAAAGAATTGATTGAAAAAATCAAATCTAAAGCATTTAGGATAGGAATTACGGAAGAAAATATCAAGAAGACTCAATTTGAAAGTTCGGACGCGGTATATATTGATGGCAAACAACTTTCAGCAACCGAAAAGAAACAACGTGAGAAGCTCATTTCCCGAATCAAGGAAATAGGTTATAACCAGGTTGTAGAGGAAGTTGCGTATACTTGGTTTAACCGTTTTACTGCACTACGTTTTATGGAAGTAAATAACTATCTCCCAACTAAGGTAAGAGTATTGTCATCCAGTAACTCCGATAGCTCTGAGCCTGATATTATTAAAGACGCATTGACGGTTGACTTAGATATTGATAAAGAGTTGGTTTATGAACTGAAGATAAACAATAAAACAGAAGAACTTTTCAAGTATTTAGTTATCAAGCAGTGTAACAGTTTGAATAAGGTTCTTCCCTTTATGTTTGAGACCATCGACGATTATAAAGAGATTTTGTTTCCAGAAGGGGTATTTGCGAAAGATTCATTTATACGTGAAATGACGGATATTGAAAAGTTCCCTGAAGAAGATTGGAAACAGGTAGAAATTGTCGGGTGGCTCTATCAGTATTATATTGCTGAGGAGAAAGATAGGGTAATTAAGGCAAAGAAAAAATACACAACTGAAGAAATCCCATTTGCAACTCAATTATTTACTCCTGATTGGATTGTGCGGTATATGGTGCAAAACTCTTTGGGGCGTTATTGGGTGGAATCACATCCTGAAGATAGAGATTTATTAAAGGAATGGGAATATTATCTCGAAAATAGTAATAACTATATTGATTTTCAGGGGAAACTGGATCAGTTTATCAATAAAGAGTTAAGAGTAGAAGATATTAAATGTTTTGACCCTGCTATGGGAAGTGGACATATCCTTGTATATATGTTTGATGTGTTGTTTGAGATCTATAGTAGGTGTGGATATAGCGAGAGAGAAATTCCGAGAATGATTATTGAAAATAATCTGTATGGTCTGGATATTGATGATCGGGCATATCAGCTTGCGTGTTTCTCTGTTGTAATGAAGGCAATGCAATACTATCCTCGATTCTTTAGAAGTATTGAGAGAGAAGGCTTACAGCTTAATTTAGGATCTATCCAAGAAACTAATAAAATAACAGAAGAAGATATTATTTATTTTGTCGGTAATAGTAATGGATCATACTATGAACAGACAAAATGGTTTATCGATAAATTCAAAAATGCTAAAACTTTTGGTTCTCTAATTGATGTTGGAGACCTTAATTTTGAATATATACTTCAAAGGTTAGAATTTATTCAAGAAAACCCAGTAGTAGATATATTTCACGAGGATTCAAGAAACAAATTACTAAATTTGATTCCAAAGTTATTATTTCAAGCTAAATTAATGAACCAAACACATGATATTTTGGTTACAAACCCTCCTTATATGGGGGCAAAATATATGAATTCAGAATTGACTGAGTTTATTAAGCTTAATTATCCAGAGGCCAAGTCAGATACATTCTCCGCTTTTATGTATTACTGCATGAAAAAAGTGAAGCCAAATGGACATTTGGGTTTCTTAACACCTTTTGTTTGGATGTTTATCTCTGCGTATGAACAAATAAGGGAGTTAATTGTTTTAAAAAAGAATATAAGTTCGCTTGTACAATTAGAATATAATGCATTTCCAGAGGCTTGTGTGCCAGTCAGTTGTTTTACGCTTAGAAATTACAGTATAAATTGTTCAGGTGAGTATATAAAACTTTCGAACTTTACTGGTAGTGAGAATCAGCCAATTAAAACACTACAAGCAGTGATAGATCCTAATGTTGATTATAGATTTACGGTTATAACTAAGGAATTCAGCAAAATAGATGGTATGCCGATCGCTTATTGGATTAGTGACAATGTGAGGAACATTTTCGGAACCAATAAAAAATTTGGTGATGTATTTGAACCAAGACAAGGTTTTTATAGTGGTGATAATGAAAAGTTTTTAAGGTTTTGGTATGAGATAGATATTAATAAATTTAATTTGAAAAATAAAGAAAGTGAGAAGTGGTATCCCTACAACAAAGGAGGTGAATATCGAAAGTGGTATGGAAATAATCTTTACGTTGTTGACTGGGAAGATAACGGTAGAGAAATTAGGAACTTTAAGGACTCGAATGGGAAATTGAAATCCAGACCTCAAAGTTTAGAACATATGTTAATTCCAGGGATTACATGGGGCTTAATTTCTTCAAGTAAAGCTTCTTTCAGATATTTTGGTGAAAACTTTTTGTCTGGCCACAAAGGTCCATTTATTATTTTTAAGAATAATGACGAAAGTACAACTTATTGGACACTGGGACTATTGAACTCTAAAGTTGTAGAAGAATTTTTGAAGATTTTGTCTCCTACAATAGGCTTTGAAGTCGGACATGTTAAGAGAATTCCACTACCTTCTTATGATTATAATATGGAACAAGTTGCGAATATAGTGAAGCAAAATGTTCTGTATTTAAAAGCTGATTGGGATAGCAATGAAGTATCTTGGGATTTCTCCAGTAATCCATTAATAAATAAGCATGAAGTTCTTCTTGAAAATAGTTGTTTAGCCACTTTGGAAAAAACAAACCATATAAGAAACAACCTTGAAAAAAACGAAACTGAAATTAACAAATATATTTTAGCCTCCTATGGACTTTCTGATGAAGTAGAGATTAATTTTAGTGATGATGATTTGAATTTCACTCTTGATTCACAAGAGGAGTTAATCAAGTCTCTTATGTCATATTTCGTTGGCTGTTCATTCGGTAGATATTCTTTAGACGAAGAAGGTCTTATTTTTGCAGGTGGAAGATTTGAACCATCTCGTTATAAATCAATCAACGTCGAGAAAGATAACGTATTACCAGTTACCCCTGATAATTTCCTTGAAAACGACATTGTTACAAGATTTGTAGAATTTATTAAGGCGGCTTTTGGTGAGGAAATGTTAGAGGAGAACTTGGATTTTGTTGCAGATAGTATTGGAAGGAAAAAAGGAGAGACGGCAAAGGAAACAATTCGTGGTTATTTCTTACACCAATTCTATATGGATCATATCCAAACGTACAAAAAGAGACCAATATTTTGGCTTTTCACTTCTGGTAAACAAAAAGCATTTAACTGTTTAATCTATATGCACCGTTATGACAAATCTACTCTGTCGAGAATAAGAACGGATTATTTACATGAAATTCAGATTCGGATGGATGCAGAGAGGAAATCTTTACTTGATATTATTAATGGAGATGGAACTGCGAAAGAAATCAGTAATGCGAAGAAAGAACTCAAGTCGCTTGATTTAAAGATCGAAGAACTTCGAGCATACGATGAGAAACTTCACCACATGGCTGATATGCAAATCGAGATTGATTTGGATGACGGCGTTGCTGTTAACTATGCCAAATTTGAAGGTTTAGTCGCTCCGATCAAATAATTTGGTTACAATGGGGATATGCCAGTAATTATTGGTGTATCCCTGTTTTTAGCCTGGTGAAAAAGGTGTTGATAAATAATGAATATGGATGAAGTTACAAAGGCACTCCAAGAGGCTTTTCTTCAGCCGCTAAATGAAGGTGAACAACGAAAGATAATCTTCTGGTTCGATAAAGACCAGGAGTTTGCTGAATACATATATGAGATTTCCCTTGAGAATGTCAAAGTACATACGCTGACTGAGGGGAATAGCTTCTATACTAAGGTGTTGCTCGAAGAAGAGGATCCCACTTCGAACTATTTGATCTATTCGAACCTGGATGTGAGTATGGAAGACAATTGGTTGTTGGACACAATTCTGTACTCAAAGATCTTCTATGCGGATAGGATATCACTCATTATGAATGAGCTGAACATTGATCCTTCACTTCGAGGTGCGGTGAAGAAGTATGAGAAGTTCTTTGGGAGTAAGGATCGGATCAGGAAGTTCAAAGGGTTCGAGGTTAAGGCGAATTCTGAAGGAACAATTGAACTAATGATGATAAGTGCGTTGTGCAATCTGAAAACTCCTGATTTCGAGGATGTTCTAAAGGTTGTACTGATGGATTCACTTGATGACAGCGAAAATAAGCATCTGGATTTGATTGCGAAGTATGTTGGGATAGAGGTGTTTTGGAGTGCGGTTGCCGACCGTTATGGCTATGAGCAAAATCAAAAGTCACTCAAGATGTTATTTATCCATTTGACTGTCACTGCTCTGAGCCATGCGGTTAATGAGGAACGTCTTTCACTGGTTAAAGGCCACATTGCTACTCGAAACAAGTCTAATGCTTTAGTGTTCGTCGACCACTGGATGCATCATAAAACGGATTATCACATCTATGACCAGTATGCTGAAATTGCCGAGAGAGAAATCAAGCTATCGGATATCGTAAATCAACTCCCTGTTGAGGATTTTAAAGCGGCGGATACGTTCCCGTATTTTGATCGAGCCATCATCATCTATATCGTCAATAGTCTGGAAGATCGGTTGGAGGATTATGATGCATATACGAAGCTGATTAACCTACGGAGAGCAAAGCACTATTATGAGCGGTATCAATCCATTTATGAAGCATTGTTCTATACCGTTAAGATGTTCGAATTTCATAAGAAGTACAGCATGGGTATTCCGAGAACGCAAGCTGTGGACATGTACCAAGCGTATGTGAATGATTATCATCAAATGGATAAGTACTACAGAAAATTCTATTTCGCATATGACAATGATTCGAACAGCGAAATCTTGAAGAAGCTCAAAGTGATGGTTGAGAACCTATATACCAACTGGTACATAAGCGAATTAAACTCGCACTGGTCCGCCGCTGTATACGATGAGATGAAATCAAGTTGGGTTCTGCCAGGTATTCAAAGCCAGAAGGATTTCTATCGAAGCTTTGTTGATCCGAAAATCTCCAATGGAGATCGGGTATTTGTTATCATATCAGATGCCATGCGTTATGAGATAGCGGCGGAGTTGGCGGATAAGCTGAATTCGGAGACAACGGGAGCTTGCGACATTCAGCCATTGTTAGGCGTACTTCCATCCGTAACGAAAATGGGTATGGCATCGCTTTTGCCGTACAAAAACTTAGAGATCGATTTGAGTGGTAATGTATTAGTGAATGGCAAGTCTTCAAGTGGCATCGACAAACGAATTGGAATTCTCCAATCAGCAGTACCTGATAGCACGGCAATTCATTTTCAAGAGCTGAAGAATATGAATAAAGCGGGTCGTAGGGAGACATTCAAGGGCAAAAAACTGGTTTATATTTACCATGATAGCATTGATGCGACAGGAGACAAGGCATCGACTGAGATTTATACGTTTTCAGCGGCGGAGAAAGCCATTGATGAATTGTACGATATAGTTAAAATCATCAAGGATGATTTGAGCGGTACGAATATTTTCATCACTGCGGATCATGGTTTCGTATATCAACGTGATGCGTTGGAAGAGAGTGATAAGATCGAAAAGGAAGGCATTAAAGCCTTTGAAGTCAAACGGAGATATCTGTTCTCGCAAGAAAAAGGAGAGCGGAGCGGTCTTCTCGATATTAATATGGACAAGCTGGTCCAGAATGAACATCAGATCACAACGTACGTTCCGAAAGCCACAATTCGTTTCAAGATACAAGGAGCTGGAGCTAATTTTGTTCACGGTGGAGCCAGTCTTCAAGAGATCGTTGTGCCGCTCATTCAATTTAAAAATATCCGTAGCGGACAGAAGAACAGTCGTGAAATCGAGAAGGTAGACGTTAAGCTCACAAACAACTCCAGAAAGATTACGAATAGCCTATTTAACCTTACCTTCTTCCAGACGGAGAAAGTAGAGGACAAACGAGTTCCTCGAACAGTGAAGATCTACATGGTGGATGATGCCGATAACGTGATTAGTAACGAGGAAATGATCATCTGTGATCGCACATCTGATAAGCCAGACGAGCGTACATTTAAGCTTCGGTTTGCGTTGAAGTCGATTCCGTATGACAAGAATAGTAACTATTACCTCATTACGAAAGACATTGAGACGGATATCGTCATTGAAAAAACACAATTCACAATCAATTTGGGCATCGTAAGTGATTTTGATTTTTAGAGGAGGGGAGGAAACCTAATGGAGATAATAAATGAAGGACAAACACTTGATTTAGACCGCAAGCTCAATGATGTGTTTTCAGGTAGGGTAGTTCGGAAGGACTTAACGAAGCTCATGAAAGAAGGAGCAAATGTACCTGTTTATGTTCTTGAATATTTGCTTGGCATGTATGCGGCAACAGATGATGAGGACAACATTCGGGAAGGAATTGAGCGTGTAAAGAAAATACTCTCAGATAACTTTGTAAGACCAGATGAGGCGGAGAAGGTAAAATCAAGAATTCGAGAACTGGGACAATATTCAGTTATCGATAAGATCACCGTCACCCTCAATGAGAAGATTGACTCCTATGTTGCGGAGTTTTCGAATCTGGGGCTTAAAGGAGTTCCCATTTCGCCGAGCTATGTCAAAGAATTCGATAAGCTTTTGGCCGGTGGCATCTGGTGCATGCTGAAGATGGAATATTTCTTTGATGAAGAGGTCAAGAATAGTAATCCGTTTAGCATCAATAGTTTGAAGCCGATTCAAATGCCGAACATGGATCTGAACGAAGTGTTTGAGGGTAGAAAGAGTTTCACGAAAGAGGAATGGATTGATGTACTCATTCGTTCGACAGGTATGGAGCCAACACAGCTTGATGAGAGAGTAAAATGGCATCTTCTGCTTCGCCTTGTGCCGCTCGTTGAGAATAACTATAACATGTGTGAACTTGGTCCACGAGGGACAGGTAAGTCGCATGTTTACAAGGAGATTTCGCCTAATTCAATCCTTGTGTCTGGTGGCCAATCGACGGTAGCGAATCTGTTCTACAACATGTCCAGTAAGAAGGTTGGGCTTGTAGGATTATGGGACACGGTGGCGTTCGACGAGGTAGCTGGCATAACGTTTAAGGATAAAGACGGCATTCAGATCATGAAGGATTACATGGCTTCAGGATCCTTTGCACGTGGCAGAGAAGAGAAGGCGGCTTCTGCTTCGATGGTTTTCGTCGGCAATATCAACCAGAGCCTTGATTCGTTGATCAAGACTTCGCACTTGTTCGCACCATTCCCAGAAGCAATGGCAAACGATTCAGCGTTTTTTGATCGGATGCATTACTACTTGCCAGGCTGGGAAGTTCCGAAGATGCGTCCTGACTTCTTTACGGATAAGTACGGTTTCATTGTTGATTACATGGCTGAATACTTCAGGGAAATGCGAAAACGCTCGTTTGCAGATGCCATTGATCGCTACTTTAAGCTGGGTAATAATCTGAATCAACGAGATGTAATAGCGGTTCGTAAAACAGTTTCAGGCTTGGTGAAGCTCCTTTATCCAAACGGAGAGTATACAAGAGATGACATCGAGGAAACTTTGAAATATGCCCTTGAAGGAAGAAGACGAGTAAAAGAACAGCTCAAGAAAATCGGAGGCATGGAGTTCTACGATGTTCATTTCTCCTACATTAATAAGGAAACGTTGAGTGAGGAGTATGTTTCCGTTCCAGAGCAAGGCGGAGGCAAACTTATACCTGAAGGGTTTGGGAAAGCTGGACATGTTTATACTGTAGGGCATGGCGATTCTGGCATGATTGGGGTATACAAACTTGAGAACCAGGTCGTTTCGGGGTCAGGGAAATTCGAGAAGTCGGGTGTCGGATCTCATCGAGGAGCTAAAGAAAGCCTGGATACTGCCTTTCGTTACTTTACTTCAAACAGTAAAAGTATCAGCGGCTCGATTACCACGAAGACCAAGGATTATTTGATGCATATAAGCGACTTGCAGGGCATCGGATTAACGGATGAACTGGCGATTGCTGAATTGATCGGATTATGTTCTGGGGCATTGGAACGACCTGTTCAGGAAAGCCTGGTAGTATTGGGGAACATGACGGTTGGCGGTACGATCGCTAAAGTCGATGAATTTGCCAATACACTTCAAGTGTGCGTAGATGCAGGAGCGAAGAAGGTATTGATACCAGCCTCTTCCGTAGTGGACTTTCAAACGGTACCTGCTGATCTGCTGATAAAGGTTCAGCCCGTATTTTACTCGGATCCGACCGATGCTGTGTTTAAGGCGTTGGGGGTAGGATAAGGAAATGGATGATACGATACATAAAATTATTGCCGAGCTTGATTATGGATCTGCCTATACCATCACTTATACCGAATCTGACGGAGAAGGAAAGTGTTATGATCTTTGGTTTGACAAAGAGAACACTATATATCGTTTACAGACCATCTATTTGCTTGGTGGAAAACCAGAGGAGATTGGGGAGACTGTTGGGTACAACAAGTCTGAAATAACAAGGAAATTGTTCGAGCTGTCAGTCTATGATCAGTTTGTTGTACGTGAATGGGACTAAAATGAAAGTTGTCAGGCCGTGTAGGTTCACTAAAAGAACTTTCCCAGCTGGAACAGGCACTGGAATTAGACTTTTACCATATCCCTCTTGAAAATGTGACGGATCACAAGATTCTAACGCAGATCGAATATATTGCCCTCTATCAATCGAAGGGAAAGTTCGCTTCTACCGGAGAAACAGGCATTCACTGGTACGGACGAGTGGCCGACTGGAAGGTACTTCGTCGCAAGGAAATTACCGAACGACCCGCAAGGCGGGGATCTGAGGAAAAGCTGTATGTTAAATTTACGATCGATAGGTGGATGAAACGGGATAAACCGATTGTTTCAGGTGGGCGAGGAATCTACACGGCTCTGTATACATCGAAGTATATTTTCGACCGGGCTGCAGAGATAGCGGAACTGAAATTAGAGACGGAAGAAGATCTGATAAAGTGGCGTGAGCATAGACGCACCGGTACGGTAAGGGTGGAACTGGATCATGAGCAGGTGGATTTAGCTAAGCGGGTGCTAGGAATTCATGGTTCAGATGAAATGAATCTAAGGAGAAGTTAAAACGCATGGCGAAAACTTATAAAGCCGAAGGGCAACAGCTTGCTTATGTACTAAGAGGTTTGTTTACGATTGGAGCCCTCTCGTTATATTTTATTAATCCTAAATTACATTGGGGTGTATTTGTAGGAGTGTTTATTTTGGGGTTGGTCGTTGCCCAATGGGTGGGCGCTGCATGGACTAGAAAAAGACGAGCAAATAAGAAATCCATGAAACGTCCCGCAACCAGAGCAGCCTCTACCACAACTTCAAACAATATGAAATCACGATCACATCAAACGAAGGCACTGACAAAACTTACGGATGCTCAGCTCATCACTGCAGATGTCCATAAACTATCCGGACCGGATTTTGAAAGACTGATGGAGTTGTACTATAAAGACCAAGGATATGCCGTTGAACGAGTTGGTGGATCGGGGGATAGCGAGGTTGATCTCATTCTTCGCGGTAAAGAGGGATATAAAATTGCAGTACAGTGTAAACGATGGAAGCAGAATGTCGGTAATGATATTGTTCTTCGCTTAAAGGCAGGAAAGCAAGTGCATGGGTGTTATGATGCATGGGTGGTCACGACCAGTAATTTTACCAAGGACGCCAGAAGAGACGCTGAACGATTAAACATTCAATTAATTAACGGGAGTGCACTTGAGAACAAGTTGAATGCCTGGAAAAAGTAGAAACGGATCGGATGAATCACCATTACACGTAGAACGGAGCTCTCTTATGTTTGAAAAATTAAAGTCCTTGTTCAAATCTTCTGATAAGCCAAAGAAAAAGCCGGCTCAACATACGAATAAAGCCAAAACATCAGGAAGCAACGCTAAGCCCAAGGTTCAGCCTACTCGAATTGGTGAGCTGGGTGAGCATAAAATTAATATTCAACTAGACCAACTCCCCAAAGGATGTAGATATGTAAATGATTTAATGGTGACGAATTCGAAGTCCCGCACGGGCTATTCGCAGATCGACCATGTGGTAATCACGCCACAAGGATTGTTTGTCATCGAGACGAAGAACTACACGGGTGAGATTAAGGGAACAAGAGAGAATAAGTCATGGACGGTAAGTAACCGGTTTAAAATGTATAATCCCTTTATGCAAAATTACGGCCATATTCAAGCGATTAAAAGTTTGCTCCCTGACTATCAAAAGAGTCGGTTCATCTCATTGGTTTCTTTTACAATGCGCTGTAGATTCAGCGTAGATCCGGAGTTGAGAAAAATCCAATCGGACGAACTGATTGTGTACGATGTTGAGCTTTCGGAATACATTCAGCGCAAAATGAATCGGATTCAAGCGGAGAAAGTGGATACCGTTCTATCGGAAGTTGATATTCAGAAGATCTATCAATCCTTGATTGAGGCGAACATCACTGATCCGAAGATTCGAGCTGAGCATGTGGAAAAGGCGGGGAGTGCTGGGAAGGGGAAGTAACTGCACAGATGTAAAGCCAATGCCCAATTTTCGTGACCAACCTATCGCTCGGATAGTCTTTATATTATTTATAGCTATGATATCGCACTTGAAAGAGGTCATAGAGGAATGACAATAGATGAGATAAACCAAAGGATTAAGAACAGTGTTGCAAATCAGGAATATATTAAAGGAAAAGAGACGCGCTATTACATCTTGACCTTGAAATATAATGAGAACCATTATGGAGTTAAGCTTTTAGATCATCATGAGGAGGTTGAATCGGCTGATATTAACGGCAGGTTGGATGCCGCTAAGCAAGCTGGTATGAAAATGCTTCACCGTCACTTTTCCCGTGCTGGAATTTCGGATATAACCATGGTTCACTATAAAGATGATCGTCCAAGCGGAGTGCCTTGGCAAAAAGATAGTGATGAAGTTTTACTTGATCTTTTAACAAAGGTAAAGTCAACGGATATAAATAATGAATTTAATTGGCTTGGAGGTAAGTCTGACGATATGAATAAAACTGTGGCAAAAAACCGGATTCTTTATGGCCCTCCCGGTACTGGAAAGACCTATAGTGTTATTACTCAAGCATTAAAAATTCTTAATCCAGATGTAGATTTTGATTTAATTACTGATCCAGCAAGACGTGATGAGGCTGTTCAAATGTATAACCGGTACATTGAAAGCAATCAAGTCGTGTTTTGTACATTTCATCAGTCGTACAGCTACGAGGACTTCGTAGAAGGTATTCGTTTTGTGAAGGAATCCGAAGGATATGAGGTCCGGGATGGCGTGTTCAAGCGTATTTGTAATGCAGCTAGAGCTGTTGTAACCAATCGAAGGCATACATATGATTTTGATCTAAGCACTACGAATTTTCATAAAATATCGTTGGGAAACACGAAGGATGCCGATGATGATATTTATGATTATTGTATACAGAACAATCATATTGCTATGGGCTGGGGAAACCAAGTTGATTATAGTCTGTGCAGCAATAAGGACGAAATTCGTGAAAAATATTTTGACTTTGCTAATGATAAAAGGAAATTTGGGGTAGATGCGGTTGACCGGTTCAAACATGGTATTGATATTGGCGATATCGTTATCGTTTCCAACGGTAACATTAAGGCTCGAGCGATCGGCAAAGTCACTGGCGAATATGAATATGATGAGGAAGGAGTCATTGACTATCATCACTTTCGCAGCGTAGAGTGGCTATGGGTTAGTAAAGATGATGCTGACATCGTTCCAGTAGAACGGATTCTGATTGATAAGATATTTTCACAGCAGGCGATTTATATGCTGGCAAAGGAAAATTTGAATATTGAGAGCCTTCGAGAGTTAATTACCGGCAGAAATGAACAGGGGACTGGAGAATCCCAGTTTGTTATCGTGATTGATGAGATAAACCGTGGTAATATCTCTAAAATATTTGGTGAACTAATTACACTTATTGAACCGGATAAGCGCTTAGGGCAAAAAAATGAAATATCCGTTACATTGCCTTATTCAGGCTCCAAATTCACCGTTCCTTCTAATGTTCATATTCTTGGTACAATGAATACGGCAGATCGTTCCATCGCCTTGCTTGATACCGCACTTCGCAGACGGTTTGAATTTATCGAGATGATGCCCGCTTATAATGTGCTGCCATCAGATGTTGAAGGCTTGGATGTACGACTTCTGCTTCAAACGTTGAACGACCGAATCGAATATTTATTTGATCGAGATCATGTCATTGGACATGCTTACTTTATTACTGAGGAACCAACACTAGACTTCTATATTAGCGTAATGCAACAAAGAATCATTCCATTGTTGCAGGAGTATTTTTATGATAACTGGGAATCTATTGAGCTTGTGTTAGGTGGAGCCGGAAAGAACGAAAAGGATACGGATTTTTTGATTATAAAGAAAACAGTCTCTGCTAAGCAATTGTTTGTCCACACATCTAAACTCCTAGAGTATGAGAAAACTCGTTATATCATACAAACGAATCCAACCCTGAAGGCATTGACTCGCATTTATAAACAGAATGAAAATGCTGATAAGCAGGAAGCAGTCGAATGAAGCATTTTGCTGTAACGGAATGCTACGGTTCAATTCCCATATCCGATTATGAGAGCGAAGCCTTATCTACATTACAGGCGGATGAACTATCCAGTTATATATCAATGAATCGTTTGGATCAGGATCTGATCCGAATATCAAGGAAGAGTGTTACTTTCATTAATTATGTTGGCTTCATTCAATTATCTTCTTGCTCTATTGAAATACTTCCGAAAGTATCTAGCAATGAACCCTCACAATCACGACGGGTATTATTGCATATGCTGGAACGAACAGGTTACCTAGATATTCACGATAGCCAGATTGGGCAAATTGAATATGAGAAAATGAACTTGTTTGAGATTCTTGCCTCGCTTTTTACAGATAAGGTTCTTAGAGAGCTAACACGAGGGGTTCTTCGAACGTACATTACTCAGCAAGATAAACTGAACACTGTGAGAGGTAGAATTGATACAACCTCACAAATGAAGCGTGCTCATCTTAAATCGACAGCAGTGAGTTGTATTTTTGATGAATTCCATCCTGACCATATACTAAATCGAATTCTGAAAGCTACACTAAGAAAGATTATGAGGCAGTCGAATCAATTGAATACTCGTAAACGGGCTGGTCACGCCATGTTGTATCTAAATGAAGTGACTGATTCCATTGACCAGAGAATTTTCCGTTCGGCTATTTATTTTGATCGTAACAATCGTAGATACGAAGCGTGCTATCGACTTGCCATGCTCTTATTGTCACAGTCTGCTCCAACACCACAAAAGGGAAATAAAACGGCGAGTTCAATTTTATTTAAGATGAATGACCTGTTTGAAAGTTACATAGCGCATCTGGTCCGAAAGTTAACATCTCATGTTGTTATAAAAGATCGTTCGTATAAACTGTTAATCAAGGAGAGCACTGATCGAGGTGTATTTCAATTAGAGCCTGATTTATTGATCTCTGGAACCCATGGCCTGTCTATGATTATAGATACAAAGTGGAAAGTGATTGATAGCTCGTATAGCCGTCATGGTGTGAAAAGGGAAGACTTTTATCAGACGTATGCCTACCTGACCCGATATGAGCATGTAGAGACTGTTATTTTGCTCTATCCTAATCACGATGGAATCAATAGGACAGATGACTCACCATTGGAGTCATGGTATGTAGAGGGGCGATCAGATAAAAGATTGCTTGTTTACGCTATTAACTATGAGGATGAAAGTCTTGCACTTCTAGACTTAAAGTCAATAATGAAAGGTTATTTAGCTTAGGGTCAATTTAAGATATGATAACACCGGAAATGAGGGCTTATTTTATGAAAGGCAAATTTTCTTCAATGGCATTATTGCTCAGCTTCGCAGTATTCTTTGCATTTACGGGTAGTGTCTCTGCTGCAGCAAAGAAACCTAAGGATATCCTTGCTGAAAAGTACCCTAATGAAGTGGTTAAGATCGTTAAAACCGATGACATTAACAATGACAAGAAAAAAGAATCGTTTTCACTGAATCAGGTAATTTTTATCTGATTAACGCAAAGGGACATGTTGTTTTAATTAACACAGGGATTGTAAGTGATGAAAGCTTTGAACCACCGACGATCCAAGTGTTTACCGTATCGAAGAATGAGAAGCATGTGGCTGTTACGTACTCTTATTTCCCCTCAAATACACAACTCTATGTATATCGACTTCAGTATGGGACATTGAGTAAAGCTCTTCTATTAATGGGGGATCAGGGAGTTTACATTGATTCAAAGGGTAAAGTACATCAGTACTGGAATAACCACAGAATCGAAGGCGGCTGGGATCTGGCAGAGGGAATATTCACCTGGAATACAAAGACCAATAAATACAAAGGTTCAGGAAAATACGTGCGACAGAGTTAATCCTATGGAAATATAAGGCATATGGAATGTTGCGCACTGTTAATCAGGAAAGCCTAGTCCAAGTTTTTAGCTGACAACAGCAGATAAGATTATGGAAGGTCCGTCCAACGAGTATACTTTGGACGGACCTTCTTTAAAATCACTTATACGTTTGGAGCACCAGTTGGTGGTGCTGGTGTTGTCGCTGATGTGTTTTTGCTTGAATTTTCTCTTGACCAATATTCATTAGATCGAGTTAACAGAACATTATTGCTACCAGTCTTATCATAGTAAACAGTCTCTATATAACTTCCATTAAAGATAGTTAAATAATATTCGCCTTGATAGGTATCCGTTCTGAATTTTATATATGGACGAGTTCCCCATACTGTCCAGGCAGGGACATCTACACCTTGGGTAATGCTTGCAGATTGTTCGACTGAATAAGAAGCACTGAATCCAAACTTGCTTTTAATTTCTGATGCTCCATTAAAACCTAATGACTGAGTTGTCTTTAATGATTTTGTATAGGTGGCTTTAATTGGTACAGAAGAACGGTAATTATCTTCTGTAATCCAATTTGTTGTATATGTTACATAGTTAGTGGAGCTTCTAAGAGTAGGTTCTTTGGACCACCCTTCCATAATAACTTGTGTAGGAGTAATCACACCGGATGATTTAACATTGTTAGATGAAATATTAGCTATAATACTATCAATATTCTTGATGCTGCTTTCATATTTCACTGGATCGGTATTAAAGAATTCTAGCAATGACTTTTTAAACAACGCTTCATCAGATATCTTCCCAGTTTGCTTATCCACTCCGCTTAATTCTGCTACTTTTTCAATTCTCACTGCCCGATCATTATCTGCATTACTGACCGCATCAGAAGAAAGATTGTTAGAGGACTCCTGAATTGTTACATTGTGCGGTGTAATTTCGATGTAATTCTTAGCATCAGCTAAGGCAGTTCCGGTTAGTGAAAAAGAAGCAATTGTGGCAGTTAAAACTAGTTTTTTAACAATAGACAATTTAATACACTTCCCTTCTATGTATTTGTTTACATAAATTAGGGTACACCTAAATTCCATTATTTTCAATAGTTTTCTAAAATATTGTTTTTTATCTTTATGTTTGATTTTATTTCAAATAAATACAATATGGTTATCTAATTACAAAGAGAGAAAAACGCCTTTTTTGATATAATGTTGGTTACTACAGATAAAAATGTTAGGATAATACATAAATTACTGTTTGTTTCACTTATAATATAGAATTAAATCATTATGTGGAGGTGTTCTATTGAATACGCAACGTTTAATTATTTTAATTTACATGATTCTTCTCATTGTAGTAGGTATCTTACTGGTGCCCTTTAAATTGGTTTGGGGACCGCAACAAGAAATTGCTGGATATAAATTTGCGCCGTTATGGTCAACAGTATCCCATGGCAGAATAATTAATGGATATGAAGTGTTTTACGAACTCGCTGTTGACCGACTGAGTATCACAGTAATTGTTCTGAGCATACTTTTCTTAACTGTGTACAAATTGTTTTCAGATCGTTTAAATAAATAAGAAAAATAGATTAGCAAATCGCTATCGGAATTGTTCGGCCAGCCTGCAGCTGCGGGCTGTCACAGGGTTAGATTCATCCTCATGATCTTATTTGTGGTGAATGGAATGAATTAGAGCTGCAGAATAAGATGCAGCGAATTATCGTTACATTCTTAATTGGGTCGGACGATGCGGAGAGCTGTTTGAACATTAACGATTAACAATACCTTAGAGAACCTTGATTAAAATCGAGGTTCTTTTGTTTTGAATCCAGCACTGCTTATGAGCAGGTCGCCAGGATAACTTACGTCTGTGATCTGCCACTGAAAACGGTCGTTTAAATGTTGGCCAGAGAAGGTTTGAAATCTAAAGAACTCCTGGATGTCATTAAAGTGAATTTCCGGTGGAAGTTCAGCCGCAAAATCGGTGTAATAGTTCCGGGATTTCACGGCATCAACGACTTGATCGGCGACAGGAATGCAGGGAGCGTAGCGCCCAGATGAATATGTTTAACGCCAAGATAAAGCAGGGCAAGCAGCACGATCACCGCTTTTTGCTCATACCAGGCAATGTTATAGGAAATCGGCAAATCATTAATATCCTCAAGGCCGAATACTTCCTTCAGCTTCAATGCAATCACGACGAGGGAGTAAGAATCATTGCATTGACCAGCGTCCAGGACCCGCGGAATACCGCCGATTTCGATCGCTTCCCGGATTCTTCCCACAAAACCTCGCGGTCAAAGTTGGCTTTCGTAATCGTTGCAAACAAGGAGTCCATCATAAACAGCGATACGCGCTGTTCAAGCACCTCCGCAGCCGGACATTCGGACTGAGAAAAGAGATACCTTTCAGCAGATAAATCAGCAAATCCTGCAGGGTTGCCACATCATGCAGTTTGCCGCTTACGCCGACAATGGTGCAGTCTGTTCCTTTGGATGCTTCCTGACATTGAAGCAGAACATGGACGGCTGATGCTTTAAGGTCTGTTCTGGCGCCTTGTTATTCATTATGTCTCCTCCAATTTCGTGATTTTTTGTGTAAGGTCAGTATAAAATTGCCTTGCAATTGGACTGTTGAAGACAGTATACTTCGCTCCCACAACCAAAATAGTGATTGGAATCACAATTTCTTAAGTTGTGAGTTTGATCACAAACCCGGCCATCGAACCAGTTTGATAGTAATCCTATAAGTGGTGTGAAGATGGTTCCGATTCAAGAATTTGCAGCTTATGGATTCTCTGAGAATTTGATGGCGATTGTTCAAAAAGGCGTTCCTGAGTCAGGAAGCTACAAAGATCTAACAAGCAACATTGGCTTATAGGGAGGAAAAATGAATGAAAAATATTTATGTTGTTCTACATTATAAAGCAGACGGACAAGCTCCTAACACTCAATTAAGTGCGATTGGTGCTGAACAAGCGGGATAACTTACTGGATTTCTCTCGAACAAAGATATCGATTATATCATTTCAAGTCCATAGTCTTTCTTCTGTTTAGCTCGACATTAATTGCGTTTTGGGTCCCGATTTTCACATACTCCTACATTAAAAAATGTGGAATTAATTTAGAAAATGGAAATAAAGTAAGATAATAGTACATTTTAAACCTGTGGCATGTCTCATGGGAGCGCTACAGATACATAAAGAAACAAGGAGGTTTGAAAATGACTAATAAAAGGTTTTCTTTTAAGCCCTTATCACTTTTGGTAGTTTTAGCAGTATTTCTATCCACATTCTGCGCAGCCTTACCGTCAGTAAACGCAGCTGCTAGAGGGGCATGGGCTCCAAATACGGCATATGCAGTAAATGACACAGTAACCTATAGTGGAAGCACTTATACCTGTCTTCAGGCACATACTTCTCAAGTAGGTTGGGAACCGTCCAATGTCCCTGCTTTATGGCAGAAAGGCGGTAGCGGCGGAACTACGCCACCAACCACACCACCGGCAACGAACGGAGTAACATTCTATGCAGATATAAACTATGGAGGAAAAGCAGTGACACTCGGGATAGGCAATTATACACTGTCTCAGTTGAACGCAAACGGAATTCCGAACGACTGGATGTCGTCCCTTAAGGTTCCAAGCGGTTGGACGGTTGAAGTATATGAGAATGATAATTTTGGAGGAACCAAGTGGACCTTCACTTCAGATTCTTCCTGGGTTGGCAACACGATCAATGACAAAATGTCATCGGTCAAAATTTATACGGGTTCACCTCCTCCTACAGTAACAAAGCCTGCCGAGGTTCCAAGCCATATATGGACATATGTTATGAATGCGGACAATGCCTATGGGAAAGACGGAGATTTTGCTTTATTGCTAAGTGCCGTTATCAAAAAGGAAAGCAGCTTTGGAGCAGGTTTACCGGGTAATCCATCGGCCGGCGACGGTTTAATGCAGGTAGAACCAAACACACGCAATGCGTATTTATCTCAATTCAGCTCAAAATTTGGCCGTGCGTATAATCATAGCAGTGAACAAGATCAGGTATATCTGGGCGCGTTGATTTTAAATGAGAAGATTACGAAGTTTGGAAATATCTACAACGGATTATTACACTACAACGGTGGAGATAATTGGTATCCGGGAGCTACGGATTCTTATGGCCGTCCGATTCTGGCAGATCAATATGCAGATGCAGTGTACGCTACTTATAAGGGCTATGGCGGTAAGAATTAAGGGGTTACATTGATGATGTAAATTGAAAAATAGCGAGACGTGAAGGATTTGCTTGTTGAGTGGAGGCGGCTAATTTAATTAGAAAGGGCATGAGTTGCCAAGCAGATCATTGCTTGCATAACCTATGCCCTTTTTTATTTATCAGGTTTTTTTCGAAGAAAGATCGAGGAAAGATCGAGGGAAAACCTTCTATCAATAGTAAGTATTCGTCCCATGTGGAGTGCCTAATATTGATGGTTCGCAAAGGAATAGATGAGATGCGACAGGTAGTATTCTTTTGTCAAAACTGAGCCAATTTAGTGCCGGATCATCACATGAATCCATGAATCGAGAGAACGCCCCATCAACTTCAGAGGCGTTCTCTTTTAATGTAGATACTTTTCAAAAAACGATTTTCTGGACTTGATATGTCGGTCGAATTATACAGGAGCATCCTCCATGTATATCAAAAAGATTCATCCCGTATATGTTTTTCATATTTTTATTATAGATAGCCGCATGCTAACATATACAAATGCAGATTGAGGGGGGACTGTTATTCAGTTTCCGATTCATGGTTTTTATCCATTCGATATAGGTGGTCCTAAATGTTAAAGAAGTCAGCGTTTCCATTACTACTGCTCAACATGTTTCTCGCTAATCTTAGTATGGGTCTTGTCATACCAATCATACCGGAACTTCTTGAGCAGTTTAGAGCGAACGGATCTCCAACTTGCTCGCAGCGTTCGCGGGCGATCTAACTTTATTATTCGTATCACGGTTAATTGGCGGAGTAGGCTCAGCAGCCTTAATCCCGTCCATTATTGCTTATATTGCCGACATTACAGCAGATGAGCAGCGCAGCAAGGCCATGTCATGGTTAGGTGCGTCGATGACATCCGGGTTTATTATTGGTCCGGGTGTCGGCGGATTGCTTGCGGAATGGGGCATTAAGATGCCCTTCTATGTATCCGCATGCGTAGGGCTGCTGGCCATGGTTTGCAGTCTATGGGGATTGCCTGAATCGCTGTCGGCGGACCTTCACCGGATGCGTCGTCAAGTGAAGGAGAAGAGGGAAAATGTATTCCGGCAAATCGTGCTTTCGGTTCGGTCTCGCTATTTTGTCCTGTTGCTCATTGTGTTCGCCATGACCTTCGGTTTAACGCATTTTGAAGCGATTTTCCCGCTTTTTGTCGTACAAGTCTACGGATTCACGACGCGTCAAATCGCTATACTGCTTACCGTATGTTCGCTCATCGGCACGTTGAACCAACTGCTGTTCACCGACCGGATCACACGACGATTCGGAGAAAAACGAATCATCGTTGCCATGCTATTGTTATCCGCAGTATCCCTTGTATTCTTATTATTCTCCGGCCATTTCTACTATGTCATGGTAGTTACGATGTTGTTCTTTACGTTCAATAATATATTGCGTCCCACGATCAATACGCTGCTGTCCAGAGTGGCCGGGGATGAACAGGGATTTGTTGCAGGGATGAATAACGCTTATACGAGTCTCGGTACGATATTTGGACCGATGCTGGCAGGTATTTTGTTTGAAGTCCACTTTAACTTGCCCTATCTGTTTGGCGGATTCGTACTGCTAGTGAGCAGCATTTTCACGGGAAGTCGATTGAGAAGTATGCTATCTGTTCAACGCGGCTGATGTGCACTCATCCTACACAATTACTGAATTTAAGAAAAAGAATGCCCCGGTGAGGGCATTCTTTTTTAGGCACCAAGGAACATGTTCATGTCATCTTCCACATTGGTAATGCCGCCGATACCGAAGTTTTCCACGAGGACTTTGGCAACGTTAGGCGACAGGAATGCGGGGAGCGTAGGGCCCAGATGAATATTTTTAACGCCAAGATACAGCAGGGCAAGCAGCACGATCACCGCTTTTTGCTCATACCAGGCAATGTTATAGGAAATCGGCAAATCATTAATATCCTCAAGGCCGAATACTTCCTTCAGCCTCAATGCAATCACGACGAGGGAGTAAGAATCATTGCATTGACCAGCGTCCAGTACCCGCGGAATGCCGCCGATTTCGCCTAGATCCAGTTTATTGTATTTGTATTTGGCACAGCCTGCCGTTAGAATGACCGTGTCTTTTGGAAGTTCAGCCGCAAAATCGGTGTAATAGCTGCGGGATTTCATCCGTCCATCGCAGCCGGCCATGACGAAGAAGCGGCGGATCGCCCCGGATTTCACGGCATCGACGACTTGATCGGCCACATTCATCACAGCGGCATGAGCGAAGCCGCCGATGATCTCACCCGTTTCAAGCTCCGTTGGAGCGGGGCATCCTTTCGCTTGCTCGATTAGTAGGGAGAAGTCTTTGGGAGCACCGTCTGTTCCTTCTGGAATATGGCGGACACCCGGAAACCCCGTGTTGCCTGTTGTATAGATACGGTCCTTATAACTGTCTTTCGGCGGAACGATACAGTTGGTCGTCATTAATATCGGTCCGTTAAAGGCTGCAAATTCGCTATTCTGCTTCCACCACGCATTCCCGTAATTGCCTACAAAATGCTCATATTTCTTGAATGCCGGATAATAGTGGGCAGGCAGCATTTCACTGTGCGTGTACACGTCCACGCCGGTTCCTTCCGTCTGCTTCAGCAGCTCCTCCAAATCCTTCAGATCATGGCCGCTGATGAGAATGCCGGGCCGGTTGCTTACCCCGATATTGACCTTCGTAATTTCCGGATTTCCGTAAACCGAGGTGTTCGCTTCATCCAGCATCGCCATGGCGTTTACGCCGTATTTCCCGGTTTCCATCGTCAAAGCGACCAGATCCTGCACTTCCAGGCTGTCGTCAAGCGTGGCGGCAAGCGCACGGCGCATAAAACGGTTTAATTCGTGATCATCCTTCTCCAGATGCAGCGCGTGGTACGTATAAGCAGCCATCCCCTTCAAGCCGTACGTAATCAATTCGCGCAGCGAGCGGATGTCTTCATTGCGGGTCGAGAGGACACCCACCGTACGTGCTTTTTCATCAAAAGCAGCTTCGTTATCCGCTTGCCAGACGGCAGCATCAGGGAGATTGGCGGTTCCTTCCGGATATTGTTCGTTATAATAGGTGCGCACCTCGCCGCGGAGCTCGATCGCTTCCCGGATTCTTCCCACAAACACCTCGCGGTCAAAGTTGGCGTTCGTAATCGTTGCAAACAAGGAGTCCATCATAAACAGCGATACGCGCTGTTCAAGCACCTCCGGCAGCCGGACATCCAGACTGAGAAAAGAGATGCCTTTCAGCAGATAAATCAGCAAATCCTGCAGGTTTGCCACATCATGCGGTTTGCCGCATACGCCGACAATGGTGCAGCCTGTTCCTTTGGATGCTTCCTGACATTGAAAGCAGAACATGGACGGCTGATGCTGTAAGGTCTCTTGGGCGTTGTTATTCATAATTTCTCCTCCAATTTCGTGATTATTTGTCGTAAGGTCAGTATAAGATTGCCTCGCAATTGGACTGTTGAAGACAGTATACTTCGCTCCCACAACCGACATAGTGATTGGAATCACAATTTCTTGAGTAGTGAGTTTAATCACAAACCCGGTCCGTTTCTTCTTTTAAACTGGAATTAATGACCTAAGAAGAAATGAGGAGAGAACATGTCGATTTTACCTCAAAAGAATGAACTGGGATTTTTCGAGATCCGTCTCGAATCCATCGGCGGGCTTGGCGCCAATCTGGCCGGAAAAATGCTGGCCGAAGCCGGGGTTACCGGCTCCGGACTTAACGGCTCGAATTTTTCCAGCTATGGTTCGGAGAAAAAAGGGTCGCCGGTGAAGAGTTTCGTAAGGTTCTGCGATTCCGAGGTGGAAATCCGCGATCACAGTCCCATTGAGCAGCCGCATGTCGTCGGCGTATTTCATGAAGCATTGTATAAGACGATCGATGTCATAAGCGGATTACGGCCTGATGGAACGGTGCTTGTGAATACGGCGCGAGCGCTGTCCGAAGTGGCCGTTGATCTGAACATGACCCAGGGAACGCTGGCCGTCGTTGATGCGCTGAACATTTCCGTTGAGGAAAAAACCAAAGTGAATACGGCCATGCTGGGGGCATTGTTCCGGATTTGCAGCTTCCTGAACCCGGACGATATGCGGCAGGTGATCCGCACAACATTTGAGAAAAAGCTGCCCCACCTCGTGGAAGCGAATGTGAGGACCTTTGACAGAGGATATAACGAAGTCCGGTTCCTTTCCTTGGGAAACGGATCAGAGCTTATAGACCGAATCGCTTTCGCAAGGCCGCAGCCGATTCTTGGATATGAAACGCAGGAGCTGGGCGGGATTCTGAACGTTACGGCGAACAGTGTCCTGAAGGATCTTAGCGGCTCTCGGCAGGGATATTTGCCAGAGTACAAGATCGAGGACTGCATTCACTGTGCCGCCTGCGATACGGTATGTCCGGATTTCTGCATCGTGTGGGAGACGAAGCCGGATAAGCGCGGGAATATGCAGATGTTTATGAAAGGTATCGATTATCAGTATTGCAAAGGCTGCTTGAAGTGTATCGAAGCTTGTCCGACCACCGCTTTGGCTGCCATGTTAGAAGAGCCGCATTATGCGGAGCAGCACCGTGTGCCGCAAATTTTTCCCTATTTAACCGCGGAGGGAGTCCGATCATGAATATGCAAATTCAAGAAACAACGGAGAACAAGCTGGCGGCTGCTCAAACGGAAGTCTTCGAATCGGGCAACGAAATGGCTGCCATGGCGGCTGCCCAGATTAACTATCACATGATGGGTTATTTTCCGATTACGCCTTCTACGGAAATCGCCCAATATCTTGACATGATGCGTACACGCGGCGAACATGACATCAAGCTCATTCCAGCTGACGGCGAACATGGATCGGCGGGGATTTGCTACGGTGCGGCCGCAGCCGGAGCACGGGTATTCAATGCTACCAGCGCGAATGGTTTCCTGTATATGATCGAACAGCTTCCTGTGCAAGCGGGCACACGTTTCCCGATGGTCATGAATCTGGTGACGCGTGCAGTCAGCGGACCGCTGGATATTCGCGGTGACCATTCGGATCTTTACTACGGCCTGAACACCGGCTGGGTGATTTTGAGCGCCCGTTCACCGCAGGCAGTGTATGACATGAATATCATGGCGCTGCGAATCGCTGAACATGAAGACGTACGCCTGCCGGTCATTGTAGCTTATGACGGATTTTTTACATCGCACCAGAAACGCCGGGTACACATATTTACGAACCGGGAAACCGTTCAGGGATTTGTAGGGGAACAGGCGCCTGAATATCCACATGTGCTGGACGAGAACAACCCGATCGTTGTTGGGGCTTACATGAACGGCGACGATTTGATGAACAACCACTTCCAACAGTCAAACGCCATGTATCGTGCGGGCGAGGTGTTCAAGGAAGTGGCAAAGGAATACGCAGCTGTATCCGGAAGATCCTATTCGCCGCTTGATCTGTATCGCATGGAAGATGCAGAGGTGGCTTTATTCCTGCTCAATTCGGCGGCCGAATCCTCCAAAGACGTCGTGGATCGGCTGCGGGCGAAAGGAATTAAAGCGGGCATAATCAGCCCGAATATTCTCCGGCCGTTCCCGGCAAAAGAAATCCGCGAAGCGCTTATAGGTGTCAAAGCACTGCTGGTTGGCGAACGTGCCGATTCTTACGGCGCACACGGGGCCAATCTGACCCATGAGGTCAAAGCGGCCCTCCAGGAAATCCGTGGTCCGCAGCCTATTGTGCTGTCCCGCATATTTGGTCTTGGCGGGAAAGACTATTACGCGGATGACGCGGAAGCCTTTTTTGCCTCGACGATCGAGGCCATGGAGCTCGGTTATGCCAAAGCGCCGTTTGATTATTACGGCCAAACACCGGGAGCTGAGGAGCAAAGGCTGGAGCCGGTCATTGCCCCGATGAATGGAGACAGCTTTAAATCTGGCCTGATCACCGTAAAGGTGGATGAAGGGACAAGTAAACTAGCCGTTAAAGTACCGCCGATGCGTGCGCTTGCCGCGAAACCGAAACGGTTTGCTTCCGGTCACGGAGCTTGCCCGGGCTGCGGTATTTTCCCGGCGCTGGAGCTCTTTTTCAAAGGGATTGAAGGCCATGTCGTTACGTTATTCCATACCGGCTGCGCCTATATCACAACAACGGGTTATCCGTATAACTCGCATAAGCAGAGCTTTATTCATAATTTGTTCCAGAACGGACCGGCTACTTTATCCGGCACGGTAGAAGCGTTCCTTGAGAAGAAACGCCGCGGGGAAATCGAAGTTCCTGAGGATTTCACTTTTGTGATGGTGACCGGCGACGGCGGCATGGACATCGGGATGGGCTCGGCCATCGGGACGGCGCTGCGGGGCCATAACCTGATTATTCTGGAATATGATAATGAAGGCTACATGAACACCGGTGCACAGCTTTCGTATTCTACGCCATTAGGGCATATGACCAGTACGTCCGGAGTCGGCAAACAGCAGCAGGGCAAAGCGTTCCATCATAAAGATACGGTGCAAATGATGGCGGCGGCACATATTCCATATGTATTCACGGGGACGGAAGCATTCCCGCAGGATCTTGTGAAAAAGGCGGCGAAAGCGCAGTGGTACGCTCAGAATGTAGGTACCGTCTACGGCAAGCTGCTGATCACATGCCCGCTGAACTGGAAATCGAGCGACAAGGATGGGGAGAACATCGTCCGCGCGGCCGTGAATTCAAACTTCTTCCCGCTGTATGAAGTGGAGCAGGGAGAAACGAATATTACGTACGATCCTGAAGCGAAGAAAAAACAGGTGCCGCTCAGCGACTGGCTGAAATACATGGGCAAATCAAGACATCTGCTCAAGGAAGAAAACAAAGAAATGCTTGGCGAATTTGAAAAAGAAGTGGAGCGGCGCTGGTCGATTCTGAAAGCGAAACACGAGAACCCGCTGCTATAAAATATTCAAATTAGCATACCAGGTTTAAACAACGGAGCGGGTATTGTCCCGCTTCTTTTTTTTTTGATTAGGTATGGGCGTATCGTTATGACTATGGAGAACTATAACCCAAAAGGTGCTTTTTAAGTTATAATAATTAAAAATTTGTGAAAAAACGGTGGGAGGGTTGATCATGCAGAGATCCTGGTACAAGCGTCTATTGCTCTCCTATATGCCTATTTTTGTCATTGTGATTACCTTTATATTTTTTGTTTTCTTCCAGCTGTTCAGCGAACAGAGCCGGCGGGAGGCGCTGAATGCCAATAAATCGCTTTCCTTGCAAGCGATGCGCATGGTGGACACGTCCCTGAAGGTGATCGACAATATGATCGTTCTCGAGAGCATCAACAGCAAGGCTTTGAATGATTTTTTCAAATCATCTGCCGTTGGCGATCCCTATATTAATATTCAAGCTGTTCAGAAGCTCAAGGAGATTATTAATTATTATCCCTTGATCGATTCGATTTATCTGGTGAGGAATTCGGACGGCTATGTGCTCAGCAATGCCACCAATGGATACGTAAGTACATATCCGGACCATGAATTTATTGAACAATATCAAGTATCGAAAACGCCGAAATGGACAGGCGCGAAAAAATTTCGAACAATTTAAAATGAAGGGCGGCAAACAGGTGGTCAGCCTGGTCAGAGGATCGCCTTACATGAAAAACGACTTAGGCATGATCGTTGTCAATGTGAGCACGGAATCCTTGAACAAGCTTACCGAAGAGATGCTGGATTCCAACATGAGCTTCATTCAGGTTCAGGATACCTTCGGAAATCATTTGTTCGGCACCAAAGCGGATCGTCCGCCATCCCAAGTCAATTCCCAGTATGTATCAAGCTATACGAATTGGAACTATGGAAGCGGTTTGTTGAACAACGGTTTTGTAAGCGCTATCTCTTATCTCTATAATCTTTGGTTTATCATAGGTCTTGGCATGATTGCCATCGGCTTCCTATGGATGATTTATGTTTCCAGGCGAAATTCCAAGCCAATTGAGGAGATCGCTGCCCGTTTCAGCAGCTATTCGCTTCCGGTGGTGAGCAGTAACCGACGTAAGGGGAAGCTGGATGAATTCGCATTTATCGAATCCGCCTTTGACAACATACTGGAACAATCCAAGGAATATCAGGAGAAATACCGGGAGGATCTCCATGTCAGGACCCGGTTTATGTTCCGCCAGCTGATCGAAGGGGACTCGCCTCTATCTGTATCCGAATGGAAGTCTGAAGCGGCTCGACTGAATTTGCCGCTGCCACTGGATCGATATCGTATGCTCATCCTGGAGATTGATAAGTACGGGGATTTCTGCCGGGATTATTCCAAGACCGATCAAGATCTGCTTAAATTCACTCTGCGGACGGTCGTGGATGAGATCGCTTCGAAATGGGACTGCCGGCTGTGGTCGGAATGGACATCACCTTCCAACCTGTCCATTATTCTGTTTGAAGAACGGGATCAGGACAAGTTTGAGGAGGCCGTACTGGTTCCGATTGCGGAACAACTCCTGGCATGGACGCACCAAAACTTGAAATTTACAATTACGATGGGAATGGGTCGGTCGACGGATCAGATTGGCGATATTCCGCAATCCTATAAAGATGCGATGCAAGCCTTAAAGTATAAAATCGTGCTCGGTGAGAATCGTTTGATCCGCAGCGAGGATATTTCGAGACATGGCATTGTCGAGGTCTATACGCATTTAGGTGAGATTCGTGCCATCATCCAGTCCTTCAGAATGCAGAAGGAGCAGTGGAGCGAGGATTACGATCAATGGTTTGAACAGCTGAAGAACAGCTTCTTGACCAATGATGAAATATTCAGCCTGATGAATTATCTGGTTTATTACACCGGCCGCGAAATGTCGGGACTCGGCAAGGAAATCTACAACAAGTGGATACAGGAAGGATTGCCGAAGCTGACGGTTAAGGTGGATAATTCCCATTCCCTGGAACAGCTGAGACAGGAAATTAAACAAGTGCTGACGGAGCATTATGAACAGATGAAGCAGATTCATAATGACAACCAATACTCCAGCATCATTAGAAACATATGCGATTTAATTGAGTATGACTATGCGAATCCGGATCTGTCCCTTGAAATGCTGGGCGATCGGTATCAGCTGAACGCCAAATATGTGAGCAAATTGTTTAAGGAAAATACCGGACAAAGGTTCGTTGATTTCCTGATTGATATCCGTATGAAGGAAGCGAAGCGGCTGCTGACGGAAACCGATTATTCCGTGCAGGAGATCGCAGAGCGGGTCGGATATGCCCATGCTATTTCGTTTACCCGCGTTTTCAAGAGGACGGCTGGAGTTACCCCGGGCGAATACAGGAATGGCCGGAAGGCCAAGGAACCGGGAGAAAATGATTCAGCAGTAGAAAACGGTTAAGGCGGCGATCATGGATCGCTGCCTTTTTTGATTGAGAATGAACCCGCTGTTAAGGCGTTCCGTCCGCCTTGCATGAACCCTGATTCGCTTTCGATGAGGAGGCCCAGGCGAAAACGGTTAGTCGTTTTTATTTTTGTTTCTTGTTGCCGGATGACATTGTTGTATACACTCGGTTTACATCGCAAGGACCTGAAAGTAGGAGTGGACGAAAGGAGCTAACCCGCATGCCGAGACTGAACGCTAGGCTTCAAACCGAACCAAGCCTGGAACCGAAACCTCCCATAACATTGAAAGCGCTGCCAGAAGTGAAGAAAGGAAGGTCCAGAGGAAAACAAATTAAGCGTCATTGGCAGTTGTATCTCGTTCTCTTGTTACCCGTGCTTTATTTGATTATTTTCAAATACATACCGATGGCCGGTATTGTAATCGCATTCAAGAATTATAACGTCATCCAGGGAATCTGGGGCAGCGACTGGGTCGGGCTGAAATATTTTCGCCAGTTCTTCGATTCGCCGAACTTCTGGCTCTACATTAAGAATACGCTTGGCATTAGCTTCTACGGATTGATCGTAGGCTTTCCCGCACCGATCCTGCTGGCACTCGCGCTGAATGAAATCCGCAACGGCCTATTCAAGAAGACGGTACAGATGGTTTCATATGCCCCTTATTTCATATCTACGGTGATCATGGTTTCGATCATTATCGTCAACTTGACGCCAAATGTGGGGATGATCAGTAAATTTTTCGAGATGTTAGGTATGAGTAACACGAATTTTATGGGTATACCGGGCCTGTTTAAGTCCATTTACGTCTGGTCCGATGTTTGGCAATTTACAGGTTACGGAGCGATTATTTACATCGCGGCACTGTCCGGCGTTAACCCTGAGCTGTACGAATCAGCCAAGGTAGATGGCGCGTCCCGCATCCAGAAGATTCTGAACATCGATATTCCAAGCCTTATTCCCGTATCGGTCATTCTGCTCATTCTCAATCTGGGCAACATCATGAAGCTAGGATTCGAGAAAATATACCTGATGCAAAATCCGCTTAATTTAAGCACGTCGGAAGTCATATCCACTTATGTGTACAAGGTTGGTTTGCTGGGCTCCAGCTTCAGCTTCTCAACGGCGATCGGTCTCTTCAACTCGGTCATCAATCTTATTCTGCTGGTGTCCGTCAATTACATCGCCAGAAAGCTGTCGAACAGCAGCTTGTGGTAGGCCTGTTCTACGCAGCCAGTAAACAATAGCAACTTTGGAAAGAGAGGAGACCCTATGTTCAAAAAAGCCGCTATACGTGAATCGAAAGGCGACCGCCTCTTCATGTTCTTGATCTATCTGTTCTTGACCCTGGTTCTTATTGCCGTAGCTGTACCATTAATCTACATCGTAAGCTCGTCCTTCAGCTCGCCTCAGGCGGTTACATCGGGCAAGGTGTGGCTGTTTCCCGTAGATTTTACGCTGGACGGTTACAAGGCGGTATTCAATAATCCGCAGATCGGCGTCGGCTATCTGAATTCCCTCTTTTATACCGTTGTCGGCACCCTCATCAATGTAACGCTCACGATTATGCTGGCTTATCCGCTGGCGAAGAAGTCGCTTTACGGCCGCAATTTCTTCATGGTTCTGCTGGTGATCACGATGATGTTCGAAGGAGGACTGATTCCTTATTACCTCGTCGTAAAGAATCTCCATCTGCTGGATACGCGGTGGGCCATGATTTTACCGGGGGCACTGGGGGTATTCCAGGTTATCGTTGCCAGGACGTTTTTCCAAACCACGATACCCGATGAATTGGCGGAAGCCGCGGAGCTGGACGGATGCAGTGACATCCGGTTCATATTCAGCATTGTCCTGCCGCTGTCCAAACCCATTATTGCGGTCATGACCTTGATGTATGCAGTCGGGCATTGGAATGCTTATTTTGATGCACTGATCTTCTTAAGGAGTCCTGACTTGTTCCCGCTTCAAATCATTCTCAGAAACATTCTAATTCTGAATTCAGTCGATGCTTCCATGATGGCGGATGTGAGCCAGATGCAGGCGCAGCAGGGGCTCAAGGATTTGCTGAAATATTCCTTGATCGTTGTTGCCAGCTTGCCTGTGCTTATCATATATCCTTTCGTCCAGAAACATTTTGTCAAAGGCGTCATGATCGGCTCGCTAAAGGGCTGATCATGACAGAGCGATCATGGTTTCAAGGAGGTGAGGCCGTACATTATTCAGATACGGCAAAAGCTGGTGGAGACAAAAGCATAGGAAAGGGCCAAACGCCCGAAATACGGATGATAAACGGGGGGTATATTCGATGGAAAAGAGCATGAAGAAGAAAAACTGGCTAGGTGTCATTAGCTGCCTAATGGCTTGCATGCTGCTGCTTAGTGCCTGCGGCGGAACCAATTCCGGCAATCAGTCAACTGGCAAGACGGACGACAACGGTGCTGCCAATGAAGATTTATTTAATGCCGTTGGTTCCTATCCGATCGTGAAGGAGCCGATGACCATTAAAATGTTCGCGCCTCAGTTTGCGTCAATCGAAAACATGGATACCAACCTATTTACCAAACATCTTGAAGAGAAGACGAACATCAATATCGCTTGGGACCTAGTACCGGAAAATGCTTTGAACGACCGCAAGCAGCTCATGCTGGCCGGCGGCGATTATCCTGAAGTCATTCTCCAAGCGAATTTGACCAAGGAAGAGCAGATGAAGTATGGGTCGCAGGGCGTGTTTATCCCTCTGAATGATTTGATAGACCAATATGCACCCAATATCAAGAAAGCGATGGAGGATATCCCATACATGAAAGCCTCCATCACGACTCCGGACGGCAACATCTATGCATTGCCGCAGGTCAATGAATGCTACCATTGTGACAATGCGCTCAAAATGTGGATCAATAAAAAATGGCTCGATCAAGTGGGACTGCCTGTTCCAACGACCACTGACGAATTTTATACTGTGCTGAAAGCGTTCAAAGAGAAGGATCCGAACGGCAACGGCAAACAAGATGAAATCCCGCTGACAGGCTCGGATGAAATGTGGGCAGGCAACGTCTCCGCCTTCCTGATGAACTCGTTTATCCTTGATGATTACGTCGACAAGGGTTCGGGTACGTTCCTCCGCGTCATGGATGGCAAAGTTGATTTTACGGCAAACAAAGAAGAGTGGAAGCAAGGCCTCCTTTATCTGAATCAATTGTACAAAGAGGGATTAATTGATCCCGCAGCCTTTACCCAGAATGCCGATGCGGTTCAGCAAATGGCCAACCGGGAACCGGACAATATTATGGGTACGTTATCAACTGCTTTAATCAGTTATGCTTACAGCATGGATGATAAGGCGCCGCGTCATAAAGATTATGTTGCCCTGCCGCCGCTGAAAGGCCCGAATGGTGTGCAGCAGACGCTGAATTTTGCGGGAATCGGTGTCTCGCAATTTGCGATAACGAATAAAGCGACGAAAGAGCAGCAGATTGCCGCCATCCGGTTAGCGGATTATATGTATACGGAAGAAGCGATCGTGTTGCAGGAACATGGCCCTGAAGGCAAAGGTTGGAAGAAAGCTGAATCCGGAGAAAAGGGTATGGATGGGAAGCAGGCTAAATATACAGCTATTCCTATCCCCGACAAAAAGCCGACGCATAATGACGGTTGGGAGCAGATCGGTCCATCACTGAGAACCTACGCTTATCGTGCGTCCTGGACAGCTCCTCAGGATCCGCTCGCTCCCGATGGATACGGTACCCGTCTGAATCAAGTCTCCGAGGAATATGAACCGTATCAATCCAAGGAGCAATATCCATCGGGATTGTTCATCGCGCTTGAAGATGCCGAGCTCGTAGCTCAGATCAAGACAACGCTTGTCGACTACGTGAAATCCAATATGGCCCAGTTTATTACAGGCTCCAAAGATATTAACAAAGAATGGGATGCATATGTGAAAGGGCTGGATGGCATGCAGCTGAACCAGTACCTGGAAATCTATCAAAAGGCATTGGATGCCGGAAAATAATGCTAAATCGGTTCCCTGCGCACGGGTCTCCCTTGCGCAGGGGATCATCATTTTCATAGAAAGCAGGTGTGTGATTCAATGAATGAACTTGCAAAGCCATCTCCGCAGCAGCTGGCATGGCAGGATATGGAGCTGGGTATGTTCTGCCATTTCGGTATGAACACGTTTTGCGATCAGGAGTGGGGAGACGGAACGGATTCGCCGGAGATCTTCAATCCAGAGCAGTTGGATGCCCGGCAGTGGGCCAGGACCGCAAAACGCGCAGGCTTCAAGTATCTGGTATTGACCGCAAAGCATCATGACGGGTTCTGTCTGTGGCCGACGAAAACGACCAATTACTCCGTGAAGTCCAGCCCATGGAGGGGCGGCAAAGGGGATGTCGTCCGGGAAGTTGCCGATGCCTGCAGAGAGGAAGGGCTCCAGTTCGGATTATATCTGTCCCCCTGGGATCGGCATGAACCTTGCTATCCCGATAAAGAGGCTTATGACGATTTTTACGCGGAGCAATTAACGGAGCTTCTGACCGGGTATGGACCTTTGGTCGAAGTATGGTTCGACGGAGCCGGTTCCCAAGGCAGGGAATACGATTGGAACAGAATCATCGGTCTGGTGGATCAATACCAGCCGGATGCGATGGTCTTTAATATGGGGCGCCCAACGATTCGCTGGGTAGGGAATGAAGACGGCGTTGCGCCTTATCCGTGCTGGAATACGGCCACCACGGCGAAGGAGAGCATGTTCACCAGCGATATGATGACCTGGATGGAAGGGACTCCGTCTTGGGTACCGGCCGAATGCGATGTTCCGATCCGCAAGCTTCACTGGTTCTGGCATCCTGACGATGAAGCAAGCTTAAGAAGCCTGGAGGAAGTATTGGATATTTATTACCGCTCGGTCGGCCATGGCGCTACGCTGCTCTTGAATATATCCCCGGACAACCGCGGGCTGCTGCCTGAAGTGGATGTGGAGCGCGTCATCGAATTCGGAGATGAAATCCGCCGCAGATTCGGACAGCCGGTTGGCCAAACGAGTGGAGAAGGAACCGAGCTGCTGCTGAAGCTGGATTATATTCAGCCAGTCAATCACGTCATCATCATGGAAGACATTGCTCATGGGGAGCGTGTGCGTGAATACGTACTCGAAGCATACAGTCAAGGCGAATGGAAAGAGCTAGTGCGTGGAAGTGCGATCGGGCATAAAAAAATCGACCGTTTCGACACCGTCGAAACCGATCAATTGCGGGTTCGTATTCTTTCCAGCGTGGAGCAGCCTTTGATCCGCAATTTGGCTGCATATCACGTGGAATGAAATTAGTAAAACCAAGAACAGACTGCCACGGCAGTCTGTTTTTTTGTTATTTAATGTTACGGGTTGTTTTTTGGCAGGGGTTTATTCATACTGAATAAGATATGCAGATTGACCCCGCGCCCCTCAGGGTTTGAAAACATAGGAGGAACCATGTCCTGGAGCAAATTGAAACAACAGCTGGAGAGTTTTCTCAGTCCTGCATTAGCCGGAAGAGTTGAATATCGCGCAACCGGTTATCGTTATTTACCTGATAAAGCAGGGCTTTGTTATATATCGGTAGATAAAAAGAACGTACTCCATATGAGTGATAAAACCAACTCCATAAGGTGGTATCAGACGGAGCTGGAAATTAAGAATGATCCCCATATCCAAATTCCGATCAGCGACGATGAATTGGAAGCCGTCAGAAAGGAAACCAAAGGGACCGTTCCAGAAGATCGTCTCAACGTCATTGCAAGAAATAGAAAAGTATCGGTCCTCGCAAAAGAGCTTTTGTCAGCACAGGCTGCATTAAGTAAATCCAATTTTGTCGCTACGGCGAATAAGTTCTTATCTACTTCTATAGAAGAAAGCATGGAGAGCGATGATATCTTATTGAATATTCTAGCTTTGGTGGACAGACGAGTTGGCAAAAAGCGGATTGTAAACATGGCAGACAGGATGAAGCTAAAGCATCCGATTGTGCAATATTTTTATGAACTGCGGCGCCGTGCGTGATGAGCATGAATCATTTTCGTTGAAAGAATCATATTGCACTTGTGGAAGAGAGGGAATATCATGTCTGAACAAACAAAGTCGGAAAGAGTTCATCAGGTATTCGAAAAGATATCGGATCAATACGATTCGATGAACTCGGTGATCACTTTTAGGAGACATATCGCATGGCGCCATGATGTTATGATACGGATGAATGTGAAAGAAGGTAGTAAAGCTCTTGATGTGTGCACGGGAACCGGAGATTGGGCGATTGCTTTAGCAAATGCTGTTGGAACGCATGGAGAAGTCATTGGATTGGATTTTAGCCAAAACATGCTGAAAATAGCACAAGATAAGCAGGAGCAACAAGCTTTAAAGCAGCTTACCCTTATTCAGGGAAATGCCATGGAGCTTCCTTTTGAAGATGATTCATTTGATTATGTAACCATTGGTTTTGGTTTAAGAAATGTACCCGATTATTCAACCGTGCTGCGGGAGATGTATCGAGTAACGAAACCGGGCGGACAAGCCGTTTGTTTAGAAACATCCCAACCCACATTAATCGGTTATCGACAAGCTTCCCTCTTTTATGTTCGCTATATCATGCCCTTGCTTGGAAAGTTTATTGCCAAAAGTTATGAGGAATACTCATGGTTACAAGAATCGGCCCGTCATTTCCCCAATAAAAATGTGCTGAAACAAATGTTTTTGGAAGCGGGATTTTCCAAGGTGGATGTAAAAAGCTATAGCGGCGGTGTCGCGGCAATGCATATGGCGATAAAATAAGGTTCTGCGATTAACATATACTGCCGTTTGATTTACGCTGCTTAAACATGCTATAAGTGAAGAAAAAGCAAGGACCTGAACAGGTTGTATTTACTATTTCGGGATAAAGATTATTCCTGGTATGTATAGAGGAGTTTTAATATGAAAGACAATTTTTGGCGTGATTTACCACGGCCTTTCTTTATACTGGCGCCCATGGAAGATGTGACGGATGTTGTGTTTCGCCATGTCGTAAGTGAAGCAGCCAGACCGGATGTGTTTTTTACGGAGTTTGCGAATACCGAGAGCTATTGTCACCCGGATGGGAACCACAGTGTGCGCGGACGTTTGACTTTTACGGAGGATGAACAGCCGATGGTAGCCCATATCTGGGGAGATAAGCCGGAATACTTTCGTCAGATGAGTATCGGCATGGCGAAAGAAGGGTTTAAAGGCATCGATATTAATATGGGATGTCCTGTAGCGAATGTAGCCGAGAATGGGAAGGGAAGCGGGCTGATCTGCCGTCCCGACATCGCAGCGGACATTATACAGGCCGCCAAAGCCGGGGGATTGCCCGTCAGTGTAAAAACAAGGCTCGGTTTCACTGCCGTAGACGAATGGCGCGACTGGTTGACCCATATTTTGAAGCAAGACATTGTGAACCTGTCGATTCATCTTCGGACAAGAGAGGAAATGAGCAAGGTCGATGCGCATTGGGAACTGATTCCGGAGATTAAGAGACTTCGTGATGAGGTGGCGCCCGATACACTGCTGACCATTAACGGGGATATTCCTGACCGTCAGACCGGCCTGAAGCTCGCTGAACAATACGGTGTGGATGGCATCATGATCGGGCGCGGGATTTTCCATAATCCATTCGCTTTCGAGAAGGAGCCGAAGGATCATAGCAGTGAGGAATTGCTTGGTCTGCTGCGGCTGCATCTGGATCTCCATGATCAATATTCGGCACAGATGCGGCGCTCCTTCAGCGCACTTGTCCGCTTCTTCAAAATTTATGTCCGCGGATTCCGAGGGGCAAGCGAACTCCGAAATCACTTAATGAACGCAAAGTCAACAAGTGAAGTTCGTGCGCTGCTCGATGAGTTTGGAAGCAAGCATTCTGATGAGGCAGATGAACGAGGAAATTAAATGGACAGGCTGGAGAACACCAGCGCTTCAGGAGAACAAATAACACTTTTGGAAAACATGGCCGACTTGGCTGTGTTTTTTCTTTTGGACAATCTCAGCCGTCATGCTTGCTATAGCTTTTAGCTATAACTAGTTATGAGATTTTGGTATGCCTTATAACTCTGCTCGTCGTGATATGATATCGCTATACAACGAGGGGGTTATGTACATGACTGATAAGTTCCAGATCGTAGGAAGTTTGTTGCGGCCCGAAGAGCTGCTGAAATATAAAACGCAAATTGAACATCGTGATGATATCCAATATCCGTTCTATGATAGCTTCGAAGGGTATGCCGAGTGCGAGACCGAGGCGATCAAACAGGTCGTGAAAAAGGAAATCGAGCATAACCTGTCGGTTGTTACGGACGGCGAATTCTCCAAATCGATGTGGCATCTGGATTTTGTATGGGGCTTTGACGGAGCCCAGCGTTATATCGCGGACCATGGCTACTTTTTCCGGGATGTGGACGGAACCTCGAAATATGAAACGCGCAAAGATATCGGCCTGCGCATTACAGGCAAACTGAGCGGAAAGAATCATCACTTCATTAAGTTGTTCAAACAGCTGCAAGAAACGGCTGGCGATCAACCAACGAAGCTTTGCGTACCGTCTCCTTCCCATATCTACGGTGAACTTTCCTGGTCGGATAACATTGGCGGCACGGATGCGGTTTATCAGAACAAACAGGAGCTCAAAGCGGGCCTTGTGAGCGCGTATAAGGAATTCGTGGCGGAATTCGCTGCGGCTGGCGGTAAGATTCTACAATTTGACGACTGCCTGTGGGAGCTGTTTGCAGACGACAACCCGAACTCTCCGTTTACAGGGGAGCATATTAATCAAGCGGAAGTTCAGGGTCTCGCCACCGAGTTTATTGAGATTAACAATACCGTGATTGACTTCGGTCATAGCCTCGGCTTGAAAATGTGGACACACAACTGCCGCGGGAACTATGATTCCCGCAACATGGGCGGCGGATCTTATACGAAAATCGCCAACCTGTTCCTGAAGCAATTGAAATATGATCGCTTCTTCCTGGAATGGGATGATGATCGTGCAGGTTCGATTGAAGCACTGGAGGTTTTCAAGGACAGACCGAAGACGGAGATTGTTCTGGGCCTGCTGTCTTCCAAAACCAATACGCTGGATGATGAAGCACGCGTCATCCGTCTGCTGGACGAAGCATCCAAAATCATTGATAAGGATCGTCTGCTGCTCTCGCATCAATGCGGCTTTGCATCCTGCGATGGCGGGAACGAGCTAAGCGAAGCCGAGCAATGGGCCAAAATCGATCAAGGTCAACGGATTGCCAAGCAATACTGGAATAACTAAATTCGGATAAACATCATTATGAGCTAAAAGGGATGACTCAAAGGGCCGCTAATTGACCCCGAGAGTCATCTCTTTTTGTATGCAGCCTTTTCCGCCGTTCAAAGTAGTAGCCTAAGCTTATCAAGAAGTTATATACTTCCAGGAGAGCCTGTGCAAATCGGTTACGCAGAAATTTTGATCGGTTATTTAGAACATGAGGGGAGAGGAAATATTGACATATAATCATGATCTGATGAACAAAGAGCAATTGCTCATGGAGCTGGATTCGCTGGGTTACTCGGACAGGATGAAGCGGATGGCGCTTCTGGGGCGCCAGCATAAAGGAGATGCGGATTATTCCGCGCTGCTCGTATCCTTGCTCGAAAGCGGCACCGCCTATGAGGCGCATCTGGCTTTGACCGGTGCCGACGTCGTGCATGATGCTCGTGCGGTTTTGTTAGCCCTGAAGCATGCTAAGGCAGGCGTCAGAGGCCGGGCGGCTGGATTACTGCCAGAAGTGGTGACAGATCCGGGCTTTTCGGTTGAATCCGAAATCGTTCTGATGTCGCATCATTGCCGTCGACAATTGCTGCGGAGCATCGTGAGTACATATCGTCAGGATTGGGCGGAACGGCTGCTGCCGCTCGTGCTTGACCGGTGGGGGGCACAAGAAGCTTCTTTATTATTAGCCGTGTGCAGCGAAGAGACGGTTCGCAGCAGGCTTCCGGAGCTGGGATATGCGTTACGCAATTGGCGGCTCCTAACGAGGCACTATCCCGATCTGGTTGCAGCGTATGTCAAGAATGCTTTGCAGAACGCAACGCATCGGGAAAAGGTCACTGTATGGTGGACGCTCTCATCGGCGATTGAAGTACTCAGTGTTACAAGACCGGCAATCGTGTTGGAATGTGCGATTACGCTTGGGCCGACGGATATGATTCATCCTGTACTCAAGCAGCAATTGGGCATTCTGATTCAGGCCAGCCCTGAGGGCGTATTCGAGCTGCTGACACGCGAGGAGACACGGGAATATCTTCTGAATCACGGCGTTCCGGAAGGCGTGTTGAAGAAGAGAAAATGGTTCACCACAGCGCAGTGGACCACGCTGACGACCTTGCTCGCAGATCAGCCCGAGCATCTGGCCAAGGTGCTGGATACCCTTGCGCCGTCTTATCGCGAAGCGATGTTTGATGCCGCTTATAAGGAAGACGAGCGGAAGACGCGCATTTTCCCGATGCCGCTGCTAGATGTACTGCCGCACCGGCTGCGCGACAAGGAAGCTGCCCGCATGCTGGAGCTGCGCGACATTCGTGACCATCGGGATGACATGCTCAGAACGACGGCGCGCCGTTTCATTGGTAACGCCAGGGAGAAGCTGGAGCAAGCCGTCCAAGTGTCTAATAGCGATGAACGTGCTGCGGCCTATGCCCACCTTGTTCGGAGTACGGCTCTATCCCGAAGCGGAATGGATGAGACGCTGCGCTTCCTGACTCGAATCAAGAACGACCAGGATCCGGTGCGCTGGCAAGTGATGGTTGAGCTCTCGAACTGTCCTGCTCCCATGTTTAAGGAAGAGCATGTGAACGATCTGACGGTGCTGGTGGATAGCGTGGTGGAAGCCAGGGACACTTCGTACGGGACAAGGTCCGCCACGGAGAAGCTGGCTTTTGCTATACTGCGTGAACATGCATGGGAGCCGAAGGGCGAGCTGTTCAAGTTCGCTTTGCGAACGTTTGGAAGATTGACGATGCGGGACGGTCAGTTTGCGCTCTTCTCGATGGATTGGGATAGCATACCAAGTTCCGCACTGGAAGCGTTGTTCGATGAAATTTATGCTTTTGGCGTAGAAGCGAACAAACGCGAAAACGTCAATGTGGTCCTGCGAATGGCTGATCTATTCGGAAAAGCCGTGGATCGACTGCCGAAGCTTCAGCTTCTGCTGGAGGAACTGCTGCAGGCTAAGACGGTATCGCCGCAGGCAGTCCATTATTGGCTGGCACCGTATAGAACCCGGGATGCGAGGGTTAGGGAACTGCTGGACAGAGACCCATCCTTCATCTCATTCCACGACGTATTCATGCATCTGCATCTGAAGCGTCAGGAGTGGTTAGACCCGTTCATCTCGGGGACAATCATCGATGGCAAGCATTTATCGGGAAAAACGATTTATGTTGTGCCCGCCCATAACGGGTTTCACCGGTGGCTGCCGCGCCAGCAAAAGGCATTAGCTTCCCTTCTGGAACGGGTGGCATTGGATGCCAAACGAAGCTTCCATGAACGTGCGGCGGCGATTCGAAGCTTGGCCGTCATGCCGGATTATCTCTCCGATCAACTGAAGATCCTGCTGCAGGTTCAGGAAGTGCATGTTGTTGAGGCGGCACTCTACGCCTATTCGTTATGGGAAGAGCCGGAGAAGGCACTTCCTGTATTGCTGGATAACCTGGATGGAGACCGTGCTCGGGTCGCCATGTACTCGATCCCCAGATGCATGCGCAGGGTGAGCCCGGATTTGTTAACGTCCATGCTGTCGGACCTGCTGAACCGGGAGAAATTGAAAATCACGGTCAGAAAAGAGGCCATCCGGCTGCTGGGGGCTTATAAAAGCAGTGAGGGCATGGCGCTGCTCATCCGTGAATTCGAGAAACCGAATGTACACAAAGACGTGATGATCGCCATAGGACACGCTGCCAGACAATGGCTCGATGACGAACGCAGTTGGACCCTGATGCGTGCCATGGCTGCTTCATCGCAGCGCGATATCGCAAGAAGCCTGCTTAACCAGTATGCTGGCGGACTTCCGGTGGAGGCTCGGCCAAGGTATTTGCAATTGATTATCGAGATTGCAGGGCATGCCGATCCCGTTGTGGCAAGAGAGGCTTTCCAAGCCATGAGCCGTTGGGTGAATGGAAGTGAGGAGAAGGTAGCGGCTTCCGCCAGCCGAGCAATTCTTGATTTGGAGGATAACGCCAGATGGAAGGCGGCGATGGATACCCTCATTGTGGCTTGCCGTGACGGGAAGGTGAATGAGCAGGTCATTGATGTTTGCACACATTTGGCGGACACGGAGACGAAAGCCGAGTGGAATGCTGCACCGGAGAGGGACCTCCCAGAGCGGCAGCGTCTGGTGGCATTGATTGACAAGCTGACCTCGTTGCCTCACCATGCAAGGCGGATGCTCGTTCCTTTATATACGGGCATGATCGATGCTCTTAAGTCCAAAGAAACCATGAAACCCGCCGTGATCAAGTTATATTTGGCGATGGTTGAATGGAGCCAGGCGGATCAGGCGGCCCTGCATGTGGACCCTGTAATTCAAATGGTGGACACTCAACCACATCTGCTGGATTACGTTTACAGACAGATCGCTCAGGCAGCCAATGCCAGCAAGGCGTATTGGAGCCCGGAGGCGATGCTGGAGCTGGTGGATTATTTGAGAGATCAGCAGTCGTTTGCGGCCCAATATCTCGGTCTTTCTTTGCTGAAGGTTGCGGGGACAGCCTTATTGTGGAACCAGGCTTGTACCGACCGTTTGAGAGCATACCGGAAGCATGAACATGAGGTAATCCGTCTGGCGGCACTGGATATTTGGACCGTGCTGGAATGAGGGGAGCGAGGCGATGCTATATTTAAGTAATTTCAAACTCTCTTCTACCATTTCGAGCAACCCGAATATTTATCCCGATCATGTGTTCAGGCACATGGCAGGGGAGGTTCTGCTGTTTGATCGAATCACGGTATTATACGGCAGTAATGGCTCCGGCAAATCCACCTTGCTGAATCTGATCGCCAACAAATTGGGTATTGCGGGCGCTGAGCGAATGACAAGTTATGGTCATAACGCGTACGCGCAGCGGTTTATCGAGGAAAGCAGCTATCAGCTCGGGCATGATGAACAGGAGCGTCCCCTATATAAGCTTCCCGACGGGAGCCGGTACATCAAGTCAGAGGATCTGTTGTATGAAATCAAGAAAATACAGCAGGAAAGCGTGCTTCGCGAAGGGCTGCTGCATGAGCAGCTCGTTCAGGGAAAAAGCAAGGCCGAGGTAGAAGAGCTGGAGCAGTCGTATGAATTCAAGAAGAAGATGGGCATTATTCAATTCGCTCAGGAGAAGTATTCGAACGGGGAAAGCTCGATGCAGTTTTTTGAGGAATATTTGCTTCCCGGGAAACTGTATTTATTGGATGAACCGGAAACGTCGCTTTCTCCTCCGAATCAAATCAAGCTGGCCGAGCAAATGAACGATTTGGCGCGTTATTTCGACAGTCAGTTTATTATTGCTACGCATTCTCCTTTTGTCCTGGGTACGCTTCATGCGAAGATCTACAATCTCGATGCCAAGATGTTGCAAACGGCCGAATGGTTTGAGCTGGACCATGTACAATTCTTTTATCGATTTTTCCATAAACATCAAAGATTGTTTGAATGAATAGGTTTGAGTTTCCGGAAGAGGTATCCTTCGAGTAAGGATATCTCTTTTTGGTATGGGGCTCTCACTAGGAACCTCCTCGACTCAGGTATTTAAATATGCCACAATAAAAGATCAGGGCCACAGGGATATGGACTCTAGGCACGGACAATGCAAGCCAAGATCACTTACCAATTTGCGTTCCAATAATTTATCGTTGAAGGCGAGAAGACTCCCTCCTCAAAAGCGTCAGTTTTAGGTGGGAGATGAATCGCTATCTTTTTGTATTCAGAACCGAACATATGTGCTAAAATAATTGAAAGAAACGGAGGTGTATGGCATGCTCTTCCATAAATCGTACAAGTATCGGATCTACCCTAATCGTAAACAGCAGCAGTTGATCCATCAGATGTTTGGATGTTGCCGTTTTGTGTTCAACTATTTTCTGGGACAATGGAAAGATACGTTTGCCGCCACGGGCAAGGGCTTGTCATACAATGCTTGTGCCACACAGCTTCCAGATCTAAAGCAAGAACATCCTTGGTTGAAAAAAACGGATAGTATTGCCCTACAATCGGCTGTTCGGCATGTAGCTGATAGCTTTGATCGTTTTTTCAAGAAGCAGACGCAAGCTCCACGTTTCAAAAACCGTAAACATCCGGTGCAAAGCTACACGACCCGATACACCAATGGAAATATCGTTGTGAATGGAAGTAAGCTGAAACTCCCCAAGCTGGGGTGGCTACGGTTTGCAAACTCTCGCCAGTGTGAAGGACGCATTCTCTCGGCTACGGTGCGGCGAAATGCAGCGGGTAAGTATTTTGCTTCGCTCGTCTGTGAAGTTGAGATGGAGCCCTTGTGGGATAACGATAAATCGGTAGGGATCGATCTCGGACTTAAAACGTTTGCGGTAACCTCCGATGGTATGAGGGTTTCTCATCCGAAAGCCTTGAGCCAATATGAAAAAAAGTTGGTATGCTGGCAGCGGAGGTTGGCCCGGCGTAGGAAAGGCGGTTCCAATTGGCAAAAAGCTAAACTGAAGATCGCCCTGATTCATGAGAGAATTACGAATATCCGCCATGACTTTTTGCATAAGCTGTCCACAAAGCTGATTCGTGAAAACCAAACGATCAGCATCGAGGACTTAAAGGTGTCAAACATGCTCATGAATCACAAGCTGGCCAAATCTATCGCCGATGCGTCCTGGAGCGAGTTCAGAAGGCAACTCACATATAAAGCGGAATGGTACGGGCGCACCCTCAAGATTGCGGATACGTTTGCTCCGACAAGTCAAACCTGTCATGTATGTGGAGCGCTACATCGTGAGGTTAAAGATCTTTCGGTACGGCAATGGGAGTGCCCATCCTGCAAGACCCTCCATGATCGGGATGTAAATGCAGCCCAAAACATTAAGGATGTTGCCATATAGATCGTAATATCGTTGAGAACTGTGGGAACCACAGGGATAGCTTGGTCCACTTCGAACCAAGAGGTTCGATTACCCAAGAATCCCCCACTTCAAGCAAGGCTAAGCGGTGGGAGTGTTCAAACTAATTAAGCCAGATTATATTGAAGGAGCTGCCGAATCGGATATGAACAAAAAAGAAGTCGCCAATATACGCAAGCAATTTAAGCTGGATCACGATTTAATGAATATTTACGATATTCTCAATGTCTATATTACGAAGGAAACGAATGAAATCTATCACTGGGAGCGCCTGCCGTTCGAGCTGGTGGACCGGGAGAAGCAAGAGTTATACATGGGAAATTTCAAAAAACTGCTGACCGGCGAGCTGGATCAAAAATTGTTCGAATTGAGGTTCCAGGAAGCAGCGGAGGAACCGGCGCAGGTCATGCTTCACCAAGCGCTCGTGTCGGGTGATCCGGAAGAATGGCAGGACTTGATGCTGATGCTGGTGGATCGAATGCTGAAGGATGCCCAATATGAGCGGGATATGGTGGTCACGTTCGTTCGGGGACAGTATTATTTGCCGACCAAGGCGAGAAACGATGAAGCGGAAGAGAGCGAGAAGAACGAGGTGTTCGCCCATCCGTTCATTCTATGCAGCGTGAATTCTACGGAGAAACAACGGAAAACGCTCTTGTTCGATTATGTGGAGCGGGAGTTTAAGTACAATGTCATCGTGGATCCGATTATCAAGTTAAGCGCGCCTGAGCAAGGATTCCTGTACCCTAGCGTGACGGACAATTATTCCGATGTGAATCGTATTTTGTATTGTACGGGAAAATCGAATTTTCCGGATCCGCATTTTGTCGAGCAGGTCTTGAACGGAGAACGATCCGTGACGGCACTTGAAGAGCGGGCGATCTTCGAGGATATCGTAAAGGAAGTGGCCGGCGAACAGCTCGATTCAGCCACCATTGCCCAGGTGTACGAGGAAATCAACCGGGTGATCGAAATGAACGAAGAGACGAAGGAGGAAGAACCTCCGAAGCTGGATTATAAAGATCTGGAGCGCGTACTGAACGCAAGCGGCGTAGAGGACGTGACGACCGAGAAGGTGGAGCGGGCATTCGAAACCATCGTGGACAACAAGAACTATGAGATGAAAGCAACCAGCGTCATGCCGAAGTATACTACCAAATCCATCAAGATCGAAACCAAGGTAGCTACGATTTCGGTGAGCCCGCAGGATTTAAGGTATGTCAAACAGGTGAATTTCCAAGGTAAACGCAACATCATGATTGAAGTCGACGAAGATGTCGCGATTGAAGGATTTACGCTGGCTTCAGAAACGCTTTTAAGTTAAATCAGTTCCATTTTAGACAAGATCAGGTATCGTACGCAGGAACAGACCGCTATCCCACAGTTGGATGGCGGTCTTTTTGTTTTTCTTCCTTTTGGAAAATTGCGTCCGGAGTCAGTCATCGCATTCCCTTTGCAGTCGCTAAAGCGAAATCCTTCCTGAGGCTGATGATGGAATACATCGCGTGTCGGGTGTCTCTTGTACTGTAAGGTGTAATGATGAGATTAAACGCATCAAGGCCAACTGAAAATCCAATACGGGGAGATGTACGAAGTGACAACGTTAATCGAATTCAAAAAGGTAACCAAGGCCTATCCAATCGGCGAAGTGACGATTCAAGCTCTTGCGGGAGTTGACTTCTCCATATTAGAGGGGGAATTCGTCGTGATCCTAGGGGCTAGCGGGGCAGGGAAAAGCACGATTTTGAACATTCTCGGCGGGATGGATACGGCAACCTCGGGACAAGTGTTTGTTGGAGACCAAGAGATTACGGGATGGAGCGAGAAGAGATTAACCGAATACCGCGGCGAGCAGGTTGGCTTCGTATTTCAATTCTATAACCTGATTCCGAATTTGAATGCGCTGGAGAACGTGGAATTTGCGACAGAGGTATGTAAGGACCATCTGGATGCACGAGATATTTTACATAAGGTTGGACTAACGGATCGTTTGAAGAACTTCCCTTCCCAGCTCTCTGGCGGCGAACAGCAAAGAGTTGCGATCGCAAGAGCGGTTGCCAAGAATCCCGCGCTTCTCCTCTGCGACGAACCCACCGGTGCTCTGGATTATGTGACAGGAAAGTCGGTCTTAAAGCTTCTTCAAGATTTGAACCAGGAAACGAAGACATGCGTCGTGCTGGTCACCCATAACTCGGCCATCGCGCCGATGGCGGATAAAGTGATCCGCGTCAAGAGCGGGAAGATCGAGAGCATCACGATCAATGAGCACAAACAAAGCGTTGAAGGGATCGAGTGGTGATGAAGATTTTAGCGTTAAAATTATTAAGGGACATGAAACAGTCGGTGGGACAATTCATAGCCATAGTTTTGGTCATCGCGGTGGGAGCTTTTTTCTACACGGGGCTGGTCACCTTGAGCGACAATCTTAGCGGCTATACGAAGGGGTATTTTCAAGAACATAATCTAAGCGACTTGAACGTCTATTACAGTCAAATTTCCGCAGAGGATGTGGCGGATTTACGAAGCATTGATGGCATTCAACATATCGAAGGGCGTTATACCGTCCAGGCCGAACAGGCTTTTGAGGATGATAAGGCTTCATTAACGGTGCATTCGATCCCCGTACCTAATACAATCAACACGTCCAGGATGATGGAGGGCAGGATGCCAGCAGGGCCGAATGAGATCCTGTTGGACTCCCACTATGCCGAAGCGCATCATTACCGTGTTGGTAATTCCATCCTCCTCCGTGTGAATGACAAGGACATGACGTTCACGATCAGCGGCTTGAATGAGAATGTCGAGCATGCCAAGAAGAACGAAACCCAGGACCACCAAGCTTATGGAATCGCTTATATCCCCGAAGAGACCATTCCTGAAATCGCTGGCGGCATGTTCTACAATGAGATCCTGATTGATGCCAAGGACGGTTACGACATGGACCAGTTAGGCCAGGCCATTGAACAGCGGTTATGTCTATTCCATCATCATCCAGGCGCTTTCGAGTACGCACCAGCAAATTCCGGATCAATTAAACCTTGTGATTATGCTGGCATCGGTTGTGCTGGCGTTCATCCTGACCCTCCTCTCCAACCTCATGCTGCGGAAGAAAGTGACGCGGATTCATATGATCGAGTCGTTGAAGGGTGTGGAGTGAAATGGATGCCCGCAAGCACCGAGTACTCCAGGCCGCTAAAATATCGGTTGTTAGATATAAAATGAGGGTATTGCGAGTGACACCATGACATAAGAAAGCGCCACGCCTTTTTCATGAGACGTGGCGCTTTTATAAATCTAGCGGCGATGCGTTGACATCCCTAATAATCATCGCTTTAGTAGATATAACTACTTGGGGTGTAGTCGCATGTCTAACAGCAAAGAGAACTTATGAGGAATTAACCATCAACTACACTCATTTGCGCATATCCGGTTGTACTGTACGTACTCGCACGAGCCCCATAGGCCGTGTTACGAACCGGGTTAGTAAGATATATTTTACCACCTTGTCTAACGTTATTTACATAACCCAGGTCCGCACCAGTGTCAATGTTTGTGAACCCACCATTATAGCTTGTCCCTGGTAAAGAGTCGGCTGTCATTGTAACTCTTTTGGCGCTGCTATAAAAGGTGTAGAACGGCAGTGTCGCTGAAGAATCGGATGGCTCAAATAGGTAGACAAACCCTACATAATTCGCGGCAAGGATCTGAAAATCATAAGCCTTAAGATTAGCTAACTGTTGTTTGCGCACGTCCTCTTTCAATCTAGGCACGTCCCAGTCCGGGAACAGGTCCGAAAATTCAGGAAGTTCTTCAATGGTTCCATCCGGCAGCTCATACGCAACCTGGCCATCAACGGTCCAAGAAGTGCTGTAAATGATAGAATTCCTTGCCTCCAAAATTTCGTCCTTCCATTCCTCAGGCGCCACGTCAAGGTTCTGATACGCGAGTTCTTCTTGTGACATGGAAGCTAAGTGGTCCTGTCGATCATTCGCCAGAGCAAGGCTTGGAGTGAGGAGAAGGAGAAGAGTCAGTACCGAAAAAAATAAGAGAGCGTTTTTTTTCATTGCGGATAACCTCCATTCTAAAACTGAAAATTTGGGTTTCAAAAAGTGTTGTATTATCAAGTGAAGTATCATGCTGTCCACGTGAAGATGTACGTTAATTATCCAACGGAATCACCTCCAGTTCATGAAGTGTTACATTGTTGGGGCTTTCATTACATATATGTTCTACGGTATCGGTCTGGGGACAAGTTTCTTCATTTATTCAAGAGCATTTTTTTGGTGATCCAGATTTTATCTGGTTTGTTTAGGTTTGACATGCATATAAGACAAATGTAGAATATTAGGTAGACAATTGTCTTAAAGGAGTTGATTCATAAAACAATGAAAAAGCTGCCTGATGCGGAGTTTGACATTATGAAAGTGGTTTGGGCTAATGATCCGCCTGTAACGACCCATATTATTATGCAACAGCTTGGAAACGAAAGGGGATGGAAAGCGCAGACGGTCATTTCCCTAATGTTACGGCTGATGGAACGAGGTTTCATTCGAACTGAGAAAAAAGGAAGAGAGCGCATGTATTTTCCACTTATCACCAAGGAGGACTACCTGAAATTTGAAACAGGTGACTTTATGGAGCGTTTTCATTCGAACTCCTTCTTCAGCCTGGTTGCTACGCTGTATTCCGGTAATAAAGTAAAGGACAGCGACCTAGACCAACTGGAAAAGTGGCTGAAAGAAAAGAGGGAGTGATATGCAGGGATTGTTAGTAACCCTGATTCAATGCTCTGTTTCGATGACGTTGATAACGCTTGTATATGCGGCAATACAGCCTCTTTTATCAAAACGATATGCCGCAAAGTGGATGTATGGGATGTGGCTCCTGATTGCGGCAGGCTGGATAATCCCTTTTCGTCCACAGATCGATCAGTTAAATTTCCATGTGTCCATCCCGGGAAATCCTGTTGTCCAATCAAAGCTGTTCATGGACGTAAGCGATATGGGGAACACTCAGGCCACAGTCTTGTTGTGGGTGCTTGCAGCAGTTTGGGGATGTGGTGTTGTAAGCGTCGTATTGTATCATGCTCTGAGGCATGGTCGCTTCATAAAGAGGGTACGCCGATGGAGTGAGCCTGTTATCGATGTGAAGGTTTTGGGGATTTTGGACCGTGTAAGATCGGAACTGAGGATTACCAAACCTATAGGGTTGAGCATGTGTGAGAGTATTACAAACCCAATGCTCGTTGGCTTTTTCAGACCTGTCATTTTACTTCCGCCTATGAAACTGTCAGATGATGCATTGTCACTTATTCTAAGGCATGAGTTGATTCATTACAAACGGCACGACCTTTGGTATAAGGCCATGATTCTGACGGCAACCGCGTTACATTGGTTTAACCCGTTGGTCTATCTAATGGCAAAAGCGGCTGCGAAACAATGTGAAATTTCCTGTGATGCATTGGTTTTACAGAATGCAGATCATCAACGCCGAGTGCAATATGGGGAAACCATTATTGCCGTTGTCAGGAATGGGGCGAAGCTCCGAACCGCATTATCAACTAATTTTTATGGAGGAAAAAAAGACTTGAAAAATCGGATATCTCTCATTATGGACCAAAAAGGGAAGAAGTCGGGCATTTTACTCTTTTGTTTGGCGCTGGTGGGGATTCTATGGACCGGCTCCGCGCTGACCGATGAAGCTAATGCAGATGACCCGCAAACATCTATTGCTATTGAGACTGTTACTTGGTCTTATGACAGCGATAGCCATATGGATAACGAAGTAACCCGCCTCAAAGAATCGCTGCGCCGCTACGCAAATAATTTAAACTCAAGTCATAAATAAAGAGAAGGCAACTTTGTTGAACTGACTACCGTAAAATAAACCGTCATTTAAAACCATCTTCAGCAACCTGAGTCCAGTTTCGTTCGGACTTAGGTTGCTTTCATTTTTTCAGGATATTGTGTGGAAGGATTATACTATCCCGCACCACTATAGCAGAGTCAATTCCCTGCTCTTTCGCCACCGCTTAATTTCTCATCCTGCCTTTCTTGATATCCTCAGCCCTTTTTTCGAATTTTGAAGAAATTGTTAAATCGCCCCTTTTAATCCGCTTATCGATTAAACTATAAATACCAAATATTATGAAATTATATAAAATAATCCCTGAATTGGAGAATTGGTATGCGGGGAAGGTGGTGAGAGGGTGGTTCTAAATGATGACCAACGACGTGTTATTAAAGCATTATATTTGGAAATGTATTTTTTATTGTTTTCATATGCACAAAACATGTTGAGCGACCGTTCACTAGCTGAAGAAGCCGTTCAGGACACATTTAGAATTGCGTGTGCTAAAGCCGACAAACTCTTATGTAGTCCCAATCCGAAAGGTTGGCTGTTAAATACGCTAAAGTATGTTATTAAAAACAAAGTTCGCAGTTGGGCGTACCACGGAAATTCCTTGGAGTTAGATGAAAATATAATCCCTGGGAATTGTGATGTACTCGATATTGATTTTATGTACTCTGACCTAACCAATAGTGAGGACTATAAATTGATCAAGAAGATTGCTCTTGATAAGTGCTCGATGTTGGAGGCGGCTAAAGAAATTGGGATTTCTGTAGAGGCTTGTAAAAAACGAGTTCAACGAGCGAAGAAGAAATTGAAAAAGGCTTTAAAAATAATGGTTTAAACAGCTACCAGCATAGAAAGAAAGTGCCCTGTGCTTTGAATCCAAAGGAATAACGGATCAGTATCGTATATCAAAGTGTACGGGCTGCAGCACCTTGATCTATAATAGGGGACGTGCATGCAATGGCAAAATTCAATCGCGAATGGAATAGGAGAACAGAATGAACAAACAAAAAATGGCCGTTATCGGCTTAGGGCATATGGGCCGGCATATGATTCACCGCTTACTGCCCCAATATACGGAGAAGATCGAGTTGGTCGCCATTTGCGACAGTGATGAATCCAGTTTGCATCGTGAAGCTGCGGAAGCTGGGATTCGCCCAAGGCTGTACACCGACTATCGCCAGCTGCTGGATGAGGTGACGCTTGACCTGGTGTATATCGCGGTTCCGCCGTCCCTGCATTATGACGTGGCCCGGATCGCATTTGAAAAAGGCGTCCACGTTTTCTGCGAGAAGCCGCTGGCCAATAGCTTGACCGAAGCCCGGAGTCTGGTGGAACTGGCCGAGAAGGCCGATGTGCTCCATGCGGTTCATTTCTCGCTTCCGCTCGACCCGGCTGTTCTGAAGCTGAGGGGATTGCTTGAGCAGCAGGCGATCGGCCGGATCCAAAGCATGGATCTGTACCTGGAGTTTCCGCAGTGGCCGAGGGCCTGGCAGCAGAATCCATGGATTACGTCAAGGCAGCAGGGCGGATACCTGCTGGAGGTCGGCATTCACTGGATCCAGTTGATCCAGCAGGTGTTCGGTCCGATTACGCATGTGAAGAGCGAGATCGAGTTTCCACCGGATTCGAATCAGTCCGAAAGCCGTGTCCAGGCCGTACTCAGATTACATAATGATATCGAGATTCGCCTGTCGGGAACCGACCAACGGGAAGGGGAGGAGCGTGTCTCCCTGGTGGTCCACGGTGAAGAAGGCACCTTGGCATTGGAGAACTGGTGCAATCTGTACCGAAGCAGCAAGCATGCCGATCTGCAGCCTGTATCTGTAGATGATGTCGTCAGTCCGCTGCCAATCCTGAAGCAAATCATTCAGATTCTAAACGGAGAGTCCGGTCTCATCTATGATTTCCATGACGGGTATAACGCGCAGGTTGTTTTGGAAGCCCTGCGTAAGCCGAGCGAGGGGTTTGTGGATGTAAGACCTCAATTGATGGGGGACCAAACGGAAGGGTTTATTGTAACGACCTGATGGGTGAATGTTCTGTCATAACAAGGACGCTAGCTTAGAAGGCATCTCTCTGGTGAGGCTGTTCAATGCGGCTAGCGAGTTTGTGGGTTTCGCTATCTTGAAGCAAGGTTCATGACGAGGTTTCCGCATAGGGTGCATGTGGAAATTATGGCGAGTTGGTAAGAGTATGCAGGTTTAAATTACATCCCGTTGAGGTGATCCATGGTGTTCGTGCAACTTAGCAGTTTCATCACGCTCGGCCTGTAGAGGATGACATAACCCTCTTGGCTCCTTTGCAGGCTGGGCCTTTTCCCAAGGGGCGTGATGGAATGAAAAGCAAAGGCAGCAATCGTACTCGTTCGTATTACCGTCATCATCGACGGAGAGTGATCCAGCGTAAGAGCAGGCTTGCTAAACAGCTTGGTTGGCATGCCAAGTTTACAGGTGAGTTTGCTAAGGGGAAGATTCATTGCTCTTGTTATTATTGCAGAATGAAATCGAGAGAAATCGGATGGCCGAAGTCTGATCTTGTAAAACTTGCCCGTATGAATGAGTTTAGTAGTTTGGAGTAGAGTGTTAGGTTGAATGTGGGAAAGGCCGTAGATGGTAATGTCTACGGTCTTTTGTTTTGCTCAACATGTTCAATAAAAAAACGGCAGGGTATACCCTGCCGCTTGCTCTACTTAAGATCCTCTAGAATGTATGTGAAAACATCGTCTACAAGCTTCACGATACTGCGTATTTCTTTGTCGAACGTTGAGCTGGTGATTGTTCCTTTATTATAAGAGTCGACGTTCAGCTTGACTCCGGAAGTTTTGGCTAAAGAAATTTCTTTAACTTGTCCATTGAGTTCTTTTTTCGTTTCAGCTGTTTCCTTATTGCAGACTTTCTTTGCTTCACTAAGACTTTTCTTAGCCTTATCAAGTGTTGCCTTCATCTGACTCAGTTCCGTTTTGCTGGCTTTGGACTTCTTAAGGTTGTTGTACTTGGATGTCAGCTGCTTGGATTGATTCGTGAGGGTGGTTACATCGGAGCACACAGGAGCTTTATAAGTCTGTATAGCAGACTTAACTTCCTTTAACCTCTTGCTGTAATCCTCAAAGTAGATCTTATTAACCTCGGAGATCGACATTTTCATGGAGGGTGGAGCGGCATACGCCTGTGACGGGAGAATTAAGATAGCGAGCATCAACAAAAGGGCTAAAGTCTTCTTCATTTATGTATGAACACCTCTCTATAAGTATTAACATTATCATAACTTAATTTGGGTCCTAATCAATAGATAGAGAAAAGGATTTTCACAGGTTCCCACAGAATAACATGAAGCTGCACACATTTTTTGAGATTTGAAGGGGATTTGAAATGAAGACGAAATTAATCATGGTTGAGGGCCTGCCGGGGTTCGGCAAATCGACGACGTCGCGTATGCTGCATGATATTCTTTCCGAGCACAACATTGAGGCCCGGCTGGTGATGGAGGGGGATACAGACCACCCGGCGGATTATGAGGGAACCGCGTGTCTGACGGAAGAGGAATTCGGGCAGTTGCTGGAAGTCGCAAGCCCTTTTAAAGAAATATGGATCGAACGGGCTGTCCAAAAAGGCAGCTGGAACCTCTTGCCCTACCAGAAGCTGAAGAACGAATATGGCGCTTCTTTTCCGGATGATCTATATCATTCGTTGGCTAAGAAGGATATTTACGAGCTCCCGCTGGACCTCAACCGGTGGCTCATCACCGATCGGTGGGGGGCATTTGCGGATCAGGCGCTGCATGAGCCTACCGTCGCGATTTTTGAGTGCTGTTTCATTCAGAATCCGGTGACCGTCGGCATGGTGAAGCATGATGCGCCGGAAGATCAAGTGACGGACTACGTGCTGGGGCTGGAAAAAGCGGTCCTTCCGCTAAATCCCCTCCTGTTCTACATTGAGCAGAACGACCTGGAATACGCATTCCGCAAGGCCATCCGGGAACGCCCGGAAGCATGGTCCACAGGATTCGCCCATTACTACACTGGACAGGGGTACGGCAAACATCACGGTCTGGAAGGCATCGAAGGGACTCTGCAAGTATTGGAAGCCCGGCGCGAGTTGGAGCACAGGATCTTGGACAAGCTCGAACTGAACAAGGAGTTAATCAATAACTCCCTTTATGACCAAGAGACGTACAGAACCATGCTAATGGACAAGCTGAAGCGGCATGGGATCATCCCATAATATTTTTCATAGATAAGGAAGGACGGTTTAATGAAGCGATTACTCATGTTCATGATGCTTTACATGACGGCTCTATTGGTAGGCTGCGAGAAGGAACCCGGTTGGGAGACGATGCAGCTACTTGATGAAAAGGTTGCCGAGATTCGGATTTCAACGTTCGAGACATGGGACGAGATGAATGGGGATACACTGTTGTCCTTTAAGGAAGCGAAAGATGTAAGAGCGTTTGAGGAAGCGATCCGTACCGCCCGCAAGCAGCCGGAAGATGCCAAACGAACGGACCCGGATTACGACGTGATGGTCGTCTATGCCCAGCCATCTCCGATCCATGCCATCAAGCTGTGGTTGGGGGAAGAGGGTCAGGAAAGTGTGTTCAGCTACGGGTTCAAGGAATGGGGAGAAGATGTATATGTGGTTTCCGCCAAACATACCGATCGGATGAGAGAGCTTATTTTGCCAGAGGGGCGTTAAAGCCCTTATCGAGCCCCTCTCTTTGACCAAACGCCGAATGCCTCATATCCCATAAAATAACGATTTGGATGTATAAAATCAGTCGATTGGGAGATGAATGATATCATCATTCAGGAGGCGATGAAGTGAAAAAGTTGACCAACAAGTTAAAATATATGGCTGGAGCGTTTCTGGCCGGAGCCCTGCTGATTATAGGGATTATGTTCGCTGCTGCGAATCCCGAAGGGACCTTAGGTACGATTCAACACGCGATGTCTAAAATAAGCCACTTCGTTAACGGCAAGGACAACGCCACCGCTGACGGCCCATCTGAGAAACAAGGGACGGCGACCTCGGATTCTAAGATTCCTACCGACAGCAGCGATGCGCCAGCTCGCATGGTTTCAGATCCGGTTAACCAACCCGTGTACTGGGGCGAGGCTTCCAGAAAAGAATCCTTGGGGCAGCCTGTAGTCAAGCTGTACAATGCGGCGGGCAAGCCGGTTGGTTCCGCTACCTTGGAGCAGATCCATGACGGGGTGAAGGTGAAGATTTCCGCATCCGGCCTCACTCCAGGCAAGCATGGGTTCCATGTGCATGAGAATGCGATTCAGGGAACGGATTTCAAATCTGCCGGAGGGCATTTTAATCCGACCCACAAGCATCATGGCCTGGAGAATCCGCAAGGAAGCCATGTCGGCGACATGCCGAACCTGGTCGTGGGCGCAGACGGCACCGTGGAAGCGGAGACGATCATTCAGCATGGCACGCTGGAAAAGAACCAGCCGAACTCGGTGCTGGGGCGCTCGCTGATCATTCATGCCGGCGAGGATGACAATGTTATCGACCCGGCGGGCAATTCCGGCGACCGTGTGGTGGGCGGGAATATACCCGAGTAATCTGGCAAGTTGATAGTGCATCCGTTTGCAGCATATGAGATTCAGTGAAAAACGCATCTCCACGGAGAGGTGCGTTTTTTTGTTAAGTTATGCTGGTTCAAGTGCACCTGGAGAATTAACGCCGCAAGATAAAATTGAATTACTTGCTTCGACGCGGTGGGGTTCTTGGTCGTATTCGTTTCTGACGACACATTCTGAAAATATTGAATGATTTTGAGCAATTGTCTCATGTAGTTCCCGGCGGCTCTCCTTCTATACTTAAGGTACGGAAAAGGAGAGTGAATTCATGGAACGAGCAACATCTTTAGCATCCGAAACACCTGTTCGCAAAAAGCCATTTCGCAAGCGCTGGGACTCTCCCCTTGCAGGTTATCTGTTTATTTCCCCTTGGCTGATCGGATTTCTGGCGTTGACAGCCTATCCGATGCTATTGTCCCTGTACTATTCCTTCACAAATTACACCCTCATGAAGCCGATCGAGTGGGTCGGCTTAGACAATTACGAGCGCATCATTACGGCGGACGACAAATTTGCCCAATCACTCAAGCTCACGTTTTATTATGTACTCGCCTCGGTGCCGCTGAAGCTAATTGCCGCGCTGATGGTTGCTCTCCTGCTAAAAAAGGCCGTGCGCGGGATATCCGTCTATCGAACGGCCATTTATTTCCCTTCCTTGATCGGGGCGAGCATCGCGGTTTCCCTGCTATGGAAAAATATTTTCGGCGTGGACGGCTTCTTCAACCAAGTGCTTGGATTCTTCGGAATTCCCGGAACGGGCTGGGTCACGAACCCGGATACCGCATTATGGTCTCTCATTGGCTTGTCGGTATGGCAATTCGGTTCATCGATGGTGATTTTCCTCGCGGGCCTGAAGCAGATTCCGAATGATCTATATGAAGCCTCCGCGGTGGATGGCGCGGGCAAGCTAAAGCAATTTTTCAAAATCACGCTTCCGATGCTGTCACCCACGTTATTTTTCAATCTCATCATGGGGGTCATTAACTCCTTCCAGATGTTTACGCCTGCTTACGTTATCACCGGCGGCGGGCCGATGAACTCTACCTATGTCTATGCGTTATACCTGTATGAACGGGCATTCAGCCGTTATCAGTTGGGTTATTCTTCTTCCTTGGCCTGGATCATGCTGATCTTGATTGTGGCTGCCGCCGTGATCATTAACCTGACTTCGAAATACTGGGTATTCTACGAATCCGAGAGCCAAGGAGGGAAAGGAAAATGACCAGACGCAAATGGAACCCCGTGATCCGCCATTCGGTCCTCATTATGTTCAGCTTGATTATGGTTTATCCGGTCATTTGGTGGATTGGCGCTTCGCTGAAAACGAATCAGGAGCTCAGTTCCCCATCCATCTTCCCGTCCGTGCCGCAATGGTCCAATTACATCAACGGATGGAATTCCGTTCCGGGGTTCACCTTTACCGACTTCTATTTGAATACGTTCTATTTAATTACTGCGGTGATCATTGTGACGGTGATTTCCTGTACGCTGGTTGCCTTCGGATTTGCAAGGCTGGACTTTCCGCTTCGAGGCTTCTGGTTTTCGCTGCTCATGCTTACGCTGATGCTGCCGGGCCAAGTGCTCATCATTCCGCAATATGCGATGTTCCACCAATTTGGTTGGGTCAACACCTACCTGCCGTTTATCGTGCCCCATGCATTAGCGGGAGGAGCGGGAGGAACCTTCTTCGTCTTCCTGCTCGTTCAATTCATACGCGGGATCCCGCGGGAGCTGGATGAATCGGCCAAGATCGACGGATGCAGCTGGTTCGGGATTTATTGGAGAATTGTGATGCCCTTGATGAAGCCTTCCATCGTGACGGTCATTATCTTCTGCTTCCTATGGAACTGGGATGATTTCCTTGGCCATCTCCTGTACATTAATTCCGTCGACAAATATACGGTTGGCTTGGCTTTACGGATGATTAACGATTCGCAAGGCGGCGCGGAATGGGGACAATTGCTGGCGATGTCTCTCGTATCCATTCTACCGGCTACATTGCTGTTTATCTTTGCCCAGAAATACTTTGTGGAGGGTGTAGCTACCACAGGACTAAAAGGGTAGTAGCTAGCTCTACCGTTATATTATAAAATGAGGAAACATTGAGGCAGCGGTACGCCGCACAGCTTCAATGTTTTTTTCTGATAGGAATGTAAAGCATGGAGGATGAGAATTATGATCAATCCCTTCAAAAGATACCGGATCGATTCCCTGTTTATTATTTGCTTTGCAGGGCTGATCACGATTGTGCTGGCGATCACGGTATGGACCAGTTATGTCATGACTTCGCGGGAATTGGCTGAAAACACGTCTTATTATCAAAAAAGACTGCTCGAGGAGCTGAACAACGAAATTACGGGCCGTCTGACGTCGATCGAGCAGATATCGCTGACCACGTCCAGGGACAATGATTTACTTACGTTTCTGTCGGGAAAAGAAGATGAGTTCAACCACTACAGGAGGTCCAAGGGCATACAAGAAGCGCTGGCTCATCTAACCTATTCGATTCCGCAAATTCAGGCCATCGATTTATATATGGAACAGCCGGAGTGGGGGGATCGGCAGAGCTATATTCAGTTCCATGGATTAACGGAGGCTGCGACAAAGCCATGGTATCCTTTGCTGCAGAACAATGACTTTTCCTGGTCAGAGGAGCATGATTTAACGACCTATAATGGGAACGTGCCTGTGCTCAGCTTTTCCCGCAAGGTGTACAACAACTCCCGGTACTTGGGCATTCTTGTCGTCCATGTGAAAGCCGATTGGATCCGCGGGATTCTCGAGGGATATTCCAAAGATTCCAACCGGATGCTGCTGGATCTGAACGGCAGGGAGCTGCTGAGCGTCGGGAAATCAATGAGGGATGCCGGATTGCAGGAGCAGGATTTGCGGTTCACGGACCAATCCGGTGTGTCACGGCTGCATACGCAGCATGGCGTCGAGTCACTGGTCGTCTATTCCAAAGTCGCCGACTCCAACTGGATGCTGGTGGAGATTACCCCGTGGGAGAGAATTACGTCAGGCAGCGTCAAGCTGGCTGGAGCCATTATTACCATCGGCATCGGAGCCCTATTGCTGGCGTTCTTGTTAACGCTATGGCTAAGCAGGCAATTGTTGAAGCCGATCGCCCAGTTAGTGAGAGCTATGAAGAATTACGATGTCGGTGGGAGACAAGCTGAGCTGGCCGGTGATTACACGAATGAATTCGGCATTCTGTTTGCAGGGTTTCGCAGACTGAATGAGAGAATCCAGGCTTTGTACGCATCCCTTGCGCAGCGTTACGAGCAGCAGCGGAAGGCGGAAATCGAAGCGCTCCAAGCCAATATTAATCCGCATTTTCTATATAACACCTTGGACCAGCTGAACTGGATGGCGATTGCGGAGGGACAGGAGAAGATGAGTCGCATTTTGGAGCTGATGGGCCGCATGTTCCGCATCGGATTATCGCATGGAGAAAGCTTTATTACGATTGAAGAAGAGCTGACTCACGTCGCATGCTATTTGGAAATCCAGCAGATCCGGTGGGAAGACGGTCTGGAATACGAGGTGCATGCCTCCCAGGAAATCCGCAACTTATTCATTCCCAAAATGACGCTCCAGCCTTTCGTCGAAAATTCAATCATTCATGGATTTAATTCAAGGCAAAACGGCCGAATTCATATTAAGGCAGAGGAAGAGGGCAGCCGGATCCGAATGACGATTATCGACGACGGAAGTGGGCTTGCTCCTCAGAACAAAGGGAGCCATCGCCGCAAAGGAGGTTACGGGATCCGGAATGTGAGAGAGCGGTTCTCGGCGTTCTTCAACGATGATTATGAGATCCTCGTTAAAGATGGAGAGAATGGAGGAGTGGTTGTATCGATCGCCTTTCCAAGGCTTGAGGAAGCACAGCGGTAAAGCATAATCAGACGATTTTATAATAAATTGTGCATCTCTCTTATACTCCAGTCATCTCGGAATTGATAGGATACATATTGACCACAATATATTGTTTTAGGGGGAAGTCGGCATGAACAAATGGAAGCGATTGCAGATTGTCGCGTTATGGATGGTGTTCTCCTTGCTGGTGGCGGCATGCGGCGGTAACGGAAGCACCAACTCAAGCACGGAAAGCACAACCTCAACCAAGAACAATACACAGGCCGAAAGCGGTTCGGCGGCGGAAAATGTCAAGCTGCGGATTATGTGGTGGGGTTCGCAGCCGCGTCACGAAGCTACACTGAAGGCATTGGAGGTATATACGGAGAAAAATCCGCACGTAACCTTCGAGCCTGAATATTCCGGGATGGACGGTTACCTGGATAAACTCTCCACGCAGGCAGCGGCGCATAACGAGCCGGATATTTTCCAAATGGACCCGGGCTGGGTTTCGGACTGGACATCCCGCAACCAACTCGAAGAGCTCGACACCAAGGTTAAACTGGATGAATTGACGCCGAGCCTGCTGCCGATCGGGCAGAGAGACGGCAAGCAATATGGCGTGCCGCTGGGATCGGTTGCTTTTGGGATGATCTACGACAAGGCGGCTCTTGAGAAGCTGGGCGCAACGATGCCGACAGACGGCTGGACCTGGGATGATTTCTTCGCATTGGCGGAAGAGGTAAAGCCTAAACTGGCGGAAGGCCAATATTTCACGCTGGATTATGCCGGCAACTACTTTATGTTCAGTGCGTATCACTATGCCAAGGGTAAAGGTACCTTGATTACGGAAGACGGCAAATTCAATATTGATGAAGCGACTTTCCTGGAATGGACCAAGAAGTTTGAACAGCTGCGCAAGGACGGACTTATACCTCCAGCCGATTTGAACGCATCCGACAAGGAAATGGATCCGACGGCAGACCTGCTGGTCAACGGCAAGATCTTATTCCGCTACTCCTTCTCCAATAACTACACCACATGGGACAGCATGAAGGAAGGGGCGTACGATCTGGTCACGATGCCGCGGGCCGAGGAAGCGGGAGGCTGGCTGAAGCCGTCCATGTACTTCAGTCTTTCGCCTAATTCCAAGCACAAGGAAGAAGCGGCAAAGTTCATCGACTGGTTCATCAATGATCCGGAGGCAGGGGCTATCCTTGGAACCGCTCGTGGTGTGCCTGCCAATGCCAAGATCGCCGAGTCGCTCATTCCGAATCTTCCGGAGGGCGAAAAGGTCGGGATGAAACTGATTGACGCAACGACGCCGGACGGACAGATATTTACGACAGGGCCGGAAGGATGGGTGAACTTCATCGACAAAGACTTCCCGCTCGTCCGGGATGAGCTGAGCTTCGGCAGAACAACACCGGAGAAGGCCTATGAATCGTTGAAGAAGGCCGCGCAGGAATATGAATAGATCATATAAAATGAGATGAGAACTAGATGGATGCAAGCAAGGGAGTAAAATGATTCCGAAGAAACGGAAGTGGTCGCCTTTGTGACCGGATTTTTACCGCTTAATATAAAATCCAAAAATCCGGGAGCAACAGCGATCGTAGGAACATTTTACGTACTTGCCCTGCATCCAAATCATTATTTCAGCTTATAGTTTCCGGTCTATTCCCGGTTTACGTCATGCCTAAGCGGTTTTATCGCCGATCGGGCATGGCGTATTACCGTTAATGTGAGGCATTGCCTTTTTGCAAATAAGAAGGAGGATCTTCAGATGTGGAAGATAGGAATCGTTGATGACGACCGCGCCGTGCTGCAGGGAATCCGAAAAGCCATCCCTTGGGATGAACTGAATGCAGAGTGGGCGGGAGAAGCTTTGAACGGGGAAGAAGGGCTTGAAATGATTGAATCGGCCAGCCCCGACATCGTGATTACCGATTTATATATGCCTGTCATGAATGGTCTGGATATGATCGAGCAGCTGCGGAAGAATACCGGCTATTCAGGAAAAGTGATCATTCTGAGTGGTTACTCGGACTTTGAGTATGCCCGTCAAGCCTTGCGTCTGAACGTGAGCGATTACTTATCCAAGCCGATCAGCCTTCCGACGCTGAAGTCTGTTTTAAATGAAGCCATATCCGATTTGGAGGAGCAGGAAGAGCTGCGCATGAAGCAGGATGAACTGCTCCAGAAGCTGCAGCTTTACGAGCCCTTCGTGGAGAAGGAGTGGGTCAAATCGGCCGCAGCAGGTGCACTGCAACATTCAGGTCTCCAAACGGAAATCCCGGAGCCTTATCGGTATTGGTCCGATTTCGATCATACGGTCATTGGCATCGAGCTGATCTCCGATCAACGGGCAGCTAATCTAAGCTTGCCGGACTGGAGCCTCCTTCGATTTGCAATCAGCAATATGGTGTGCGAAATTACCCAGGCGGCATTCCCCCGCTTCGACCATACGGATCTCCACACCAACCGCTCCGTGGTCATTATTCATCATGATCGAACGGAGTCTGCCGAGCGAGTGCGGCAGCAGCTGGAGCAGCTGGGTGTCCGATTAATCGACTGTGTGCAGAACTACTTGAAGCTGAAGCTCCGAATCGGCATCGGTGATCGTAAGAGCAGTATAAGGGAAATCGGTATCTCGACAGAAGAAGCCTTTCGTGCGATCGATGTGAATACGCAGCCGGCGGTTCCGGAGTATGAGCTGTATGTCTACTGTGCACAGGAGCCGGGCAATGCAGAGGCCAAGCCTCCCGTGCGTCCTGTTAAGCTTTACCTGGAGCTGGCCGGTTCGATTCGAACTTCGCAAGAACATCAAGCACAAACGATCATCAGGGACTATATGAAGCGATTGGAACAGCAAGAGGGCATCACCAAACCATATGTCAGCATGCTGGCAGGGGAACTGTGGGGAATTATCGCTTTCGCTTTCTATGAGACGGGGACCGTCGTTGACGATTTCTTCCCAAATGACAGCATTACGCGCGAAATAGCGAAGCTGCAGCGTCCATCCGAGCTTGCGGAATGGCTGATCACCAAGATCGGGCTCGTGTTCGGCAGTCGCGAATGGGGCGGGAACGGAAAGCACCGCCAGGCTGTCGACTTTATGATCGAGTACATTCACGAGCACTATGCCGAAGATCTCACGCTTGGGGGACTGGCGGATAAGGTATATATTTCGAGAAACTACTTGTCGATGATTTTTAAGAATTTGACGGGAGAAACGTTCAACAATTATTTGACCAGAGTGCGGGTCGAGAAGGCCCGTGAGCTGCTGATGGAGAAAAATGCATTGGTGTACCAAGTGGCAGAACAGGTCGGATATAAAAACATTCCGTATTTCAGCACGGTATTTAAGAAATTCACGGGCATGAATCCGACGGAGCTCGTGAAATGATCATGAGGAGGCATTATGAACAGCAGTTATGATCCGGCATGGTTGCAGGTTGATGGGAGCTCGCTGAAGCATGCTGCGGCAATCAAGCCGCTGGAAAGCTATTTGGGCAAGATCGTGACCGCGCAGGCGGTTTCTTCGCAAGTATTTCGTACAGCGATTGAGGAGTTGACCACAGGCATTGCTCTGCTGACAGGTGAGCAGCCCTTACTTCGTGAAGAGATGGATACTGGCCGCTGCTTGATCGCAGGGACGCTGGGGAGCATTGAAAGGACTTTGCTTGACGGCTCGCGGGAAGCCGAGGAAGCCGGACGTGTGGGAGATGAAGGCTACATCATACGTCGCGTCGTAAGAGGAGACCAGGATTACATATTCATTGCAGGAGGATCGGACAGGGGACTTCTGTACGGGGTCTTTCATTTTATGCGTCTGCTGCAGACGGGCCAAGCGAACGAAGCGCTTGATCTGATCGAACATCCGAAGTACCGGCTTCGCATGGTGAATCAGTGGGACAATATGGACGGAACCATTGAGCGCGGATATGCGGGCCGATCGATATTTTATAAGGACAATGCAATTGTCTCCGATCTGACTCGTGTCCGGGCGTACGCCAGAATGCTGGCCTCTGTCGGGATTAACGGAATCACGATCAATAATGTGAATGTGCATCAGACCGAGACGAAGCTGATCACGCCTCAATTGCTACCGGATGTGGCACGCGTAGCGGATGTGTTCCGCGATTACGGCATCAGCCTCTACCTCAGCGTGAACTTTGCTGCGCCGATCGAGCTGGGGGATATGTCCACGGCTGACCCGTTAGAACCGGCCGTTCAGAATTGGTGGAAGCAGACAGCGGCCGATATTTACCGAACCATTCCTGACTTTGGCGGATTTCTGGTCAAGGCAGACTCGGAGAACCGTCCCGGCCCGTTTACTTATGGACGCCATCATGCGGATGGAGCCAATATGCTGGCAGAAGCGCTGGAGCCTTACGGCGGACTCGTCTTATGGAGATGCTTCGTGTACGATTGCCATCAGGATTGGCGGGATCGCCAGACGGACCGCGCCCGAGCCGCATATGATCATTTCAAACCGCTGGACGGGAAATTCAAGGACAATGTGATCCTGCAGATCAAGAACGGTCCGATGGATTTTCAGGTCAGAGAGCCGGTATCGCCATTGTTTGGAGCGATGGAGCGAACGAATCAACTGCTGGAATTTCAGATTACGCAGGAGTATACGGGACAGCAAAGGCATGTATGCTATTTGATTCCGCAATGGAAAGAGGTGCTGGAATTCGATACGCTATGCCAAGGGGAGGGCAGCAAGGTCAAAGATATTGTGGCCGGACAAGTGTATCCCTATCAGCACAGCGGCATAACAGCCGTGTCCAATATTGGGGATGACCTCAACTGGACCGGTCACTACCTTGCCCAGTCCAATCTTTACGGCTATGGCCGCTTGCTGTGGAATCCGGAGCTGACGGCGGAGGAAATCGGCGAGGAATGGACCCGGATGACCTTTGGACCCGATCCGGATGTGACGAGGAACGTGATGGACATTCTGATGGAATCGTGGCCGGTCTACGAGAATTATACCTCTCCGCTTGGCGTGGGCTGGATGGTCGTGCCGCATGTTCACTACGGCCCTGACGTGGACGGCTATGAATACTCCAAATGGGGAACGTATCATTTCGCGGACCGCGACGGGATCGGCGTTGACAGGACGCAGGCGACGGGAACGGGGTACGCCGGCCAATATATTGGCGCCAATGCGTCGATATATGAACGACTGGAGACTTGCCCGGATGAATTGCTGTTATTTTTCCACCATGTTCCATATACTCATGTGTTAAAGTCCGGCAAGACGGTCATTCAGCATATTTATGACACTCATTTTGCAGGGGTCGAGCAGGTGGAGCGGTGGCTCGCACGCTGGGATGCCTTGGAGCCTAAGCTTGATCGGCAGCGCTTCCTGCATGTTAAACAGCGCTTGCTGGAACAACTGGAGAGTGCAAAGGAATGGCGCGATGTCATCAATACGTATTTTTATCGAAAATCGGGGATAGCAGATGAGCATCATCGCGTGATTTATTCGTAGGGGGAGGGGCCTTGAATTTCAACCTTGGTTGGAATTCGGGGTCTTTTTTGTTGTGGGTGTAAGATAGGAAAGAATTGATCATAAAGCTCAAAGAAGAGTCGTAGGGATACTTTGTCGCTCAAAGTTCAAAGGAGTCGTTGGAAGAACTTGCAGATATGCTTGCGGTTAGCCGGCCGTTAAACAAGTCATTGAGAAGCTAGGTTTAACGAGTGATAAAGTTTTAGAGTTTTATGATGAAATTAAGGAGAAGTACGGGAAGGGAGGCAAAAAACTGATGAATGCTGCGATCCCGATACACATAAGAGGATTAAACAACATAAAGATTTGGTTCCCTGTAATTCGTATTAATAACAGGTCATTGGTAATGATGGTGAAGTTAAAGAATAATCTACAATGATTCTATAGAAGGGATTCATAGATTTCTGGCGAATGGATGTATATGTTGACGAGGATCGTCGATTGATGTTCTGAAACGATTAAGAGGAGTTTGATAATTTAAAATGAATCGCCCTTGCTAGTGCAATCGCTTGAAGGCGCTTATTCTCAACATCATATAAGAACGGAGCTTCAACATGATAAAGAAATTAATGTCGATGTTCAAGTCCAACACTCCAGATAAAAAGCCTACCCAACCTAGTAAAACCAAGACATCCAGCAGCAAACCTAAGCCTAAAGTTCGGCCAACCCGTATCGGAGAGCTGGGAGAGCATAAGATTAACATTCAGCTAGATCAGCTCCCTAAAGGGTGTAAATACGTAAGTGATTTAATGGTGGCAAATCCGAAGTCTCGTACCGGGTATTCGCAGATCGACCACGTGGTCATTACCCCGCAAGGAATATTTGTAATCGAGACAAAGAACTACAACGGAGAGATTAAGGGGACCAGAAACAATAAATCTTGGACAGTGAGCAACCGGTTTAAAATGTACAACCCGTTTATGCAGAATTACGGTCATATTCAAGCAATTAAAAGCTTACTCCCCGACTACCAAGAGAGTCGATATATATCACTCGTTTCTTTCACGATGCGTTGCCGATTTAGTGTTGACCCTGAGCTAAGAAAAATTCAATCGGACGAGCTGATCGTGTACGACGTTGAACTGTCCGAATATATCCAGCGTAAAATGAACCGGATTCAAGCCGAGAAGACGGAACCGGTTCTAACAGAGTCGGATATTCAGAAGTTCTATCAATCATTGAATGTAGCGAATATCACTGATCCGAAGATTCGGGATGAGCATGTAGAGAAGGCCAGTAGTGTTGAGAGGGCGAAAAAATAGTCGAAAAATAATTGCCGCTCTGCTGTATAGTCCCATCGTCAAAATTAGACTCCAGGCGATGAACTTAAGCATTTTCCTACTATAAATATTAAAAATATAGGGGGTATTATGGATAAGATTAAACTTTTAATTGCTTGCATCTTAACGTTTTTAATCATGATTTTAAGTTTAAGGGTAGGATATTTAAATCTTAATCCTCCCATACCAGCAACTGGACCAGTAGGTGAGCCACCTGAACCTGATTCAGGAAATGCAATTTTATATTTTATAGTTTCCGGTTTCTCGTTCATTGCCCTGATCATCTTTATTTATAAGCTCCTTAGAAAGTGACGTCGCTTGAAATTTGAATGGGTGACTATTTTTTGTTCAATGCTAGGTCAATCGTAAAGCAGAAAAAAAGACACCAAGTCCTAAGCAGACCTCGTGCCCTCGAATCAACGGATTCATATTGTTCGTCGTACTTCTTGTTATTTCACGAATGTGTCCGGCAGCCTCAGGGAAACGACAGCCTTGCCAGTATCCTGCAACCCCGAATCACTTAGAAATTGCTCGCGAAGCTCTTTTTTATTTTTGCCTAATGCATACTTAACACTAATATCTACGACATTGCCATGCGAACGAAATGCGGGGAATTGGTCCAACGAAAAAACAACCGCATTCGCTTGATAAGTCTTCGAATCATCAGCCCCGCAAGGAGACTTGGAATCATCCGTGCATAGGTTTACGGTAATGGGAAGGTGCCGCGGGTTGTTCTTAACTATTTCCCCATTGATGGAGCCGTCGATGTACTGGATGCTGATTTCCCGATCCTTCCTCGTATTCTCGACCGCGGAAACGACATACAGCCGATCTGGAACGGCTTGATTATTCTGATTGACGGCATCTTTCACCAAGAAAACGTATTGGTAGCGGATGCTGATATTTTCTTCGATCTCCGAGATTTCGGTCAAAGGTTCCGTGTTCACGGATCCTGCGGATTTAATCCCTTCCAAATCATAGATTACGCTTAATATCGATTCGGGGTCCGTGTTCAGCGGGACAGTTTGTTTGACGGACGTGCTGCAACCGGTAAAAAGGGCAGCGAAGGCCATGAAGATGGCTATGAGATATCGGTTCTTTTTGCGAATCACGCCTTTCCCAATCCTCCTTACAACGGCATGTACAATCATGGTTAATATATGAAGCTATCAAAACTAAGTTAATGGAATTCATTGTATAATGCAAGCTAGACGATACGTAGGGACGGGCGAAAGTGAAGACGGATCAAAAATCCTTAATGGCCTGCGTGAAAAGTTACCTTTAATTGAAAGCCAAATCCAGAACTTGAAGATCCATCACAACTTTCTGCATGGACCGTCCGATTGATATTATGAACATGAAAAAAAGGACACCAAGTCCTAAGCAGACCTCGTGCCCTCGAAGGGTAGCATATTGGAATTATTACACCGAGCAATGCTCGAAGCTCACCGCTCCTCTAGCCTTCCTCAAGCGGCTTCACTTCAACGTCCTCACATCCACCGTATTGGGCAGGACATCCACTTCATTCGGAATAATCCCTTTATCAAACATATAATCGGCGACCGCTTGCCAACGTTGGCGTACGGTGTCATCAATCGGGTCAAACGGGAATAAAGAGCCTTCTAGCTGCTGACGAGCGACGGGTTCGGAGACGCCTTGGATGTCCTGAATTAATTGGACGGTGTGATCGACGTCGTCGGATAGAAGAGAGGACTCTTCATTCAAGCCTTCGAACACATCATGGACGAGTTCAGGATGCTCCTTCAGGAAGCCGTTTCGCACAATATACACCGTATCATTATCGGAATCGATATCGCCTGCGGAAATGACCAGCTCTGCACCGAAGTCGACAAGCGCCACGGCCGTGAACGAACCCCATGTCGCCCAAGCGTCGACTTGCCCGCTCTCAAAGGCGGGTCCCGCTTCCGTTGGCGGAAGATAGACAATCTCGACTTCGCTTGCATCGAGTCCGCCTTTCTCCAGCGCTTTATATAGTAAGTATTCGCCCGTGCCGCCGCGGTTGACGGCGATCTTTTTACCCCGGAGATCAGAAGGACCCTTGAAGCCGGCTTCCGGCTTGGCTACAATGCCTTGATTATCTTGATCGCCAGGCTGCTTCGTAAAAATCGTAAATTCCGAAGAGCCTCCGACAAGTGCGCTGATGGCTGCCGTAATGGAGCCGATCGTAATATCGATCGAACCGGCGTTTAACGCCTCGATCGCTGGCGACATGGCGGCGAAACCGCCGGTCTTTTCAATGCTCGCCCCGGCTGCTTCCAGCCTTTTATACAGCGGCCCGCCTTCCTCGGATAAACTTAATGGCTGGGCACTGCGCAGTATGCCAAGACGAACGGGTACGGCGTCATCCTCAGCAGTGGCTTGTTTCGCTTGGCCGGCGTTACCGCAAGCCGATAACGTAACTAACAGAATTACTAATAGTACATGTAAGCTTATTTTTCGCATAGGACACTTCCCTTTTCGCCGGATCATTTAGTGGATGTTATGAGCCCACGTGAAGACCTTCTCCTGTTCTTCTTGTTTCGGTGTGGTCACAGCCTGACGGTTATCGAGTAGATGGGGCAGGATGTATTCTCCGACACGGTAAGCTTCTTCAAGCAGTGGAACGCCGGAGAAAATAAACGTTGAAATGCCCGCATCCTGATACTCTCTTAAGCGCGCCAGAACGGTTGCCGGACTGCCAACGATCGTTGTGCCCGGACCTGGTCGTACCAGACTCATCCCGGCCCATAAATCCGGATAAATTTCGAGCTCCCTCGCGTCTTTAGGAATTTGGCCGTTGTGATTGCGTAGCATGCGCTGCTGCCCCACCGAATCGCTGTTTCGCAGAACGTTTTGCATATGCTCCACGGTGTGCGGATCCATCGTCTTAAGCAGCCGATCCGCTTCTTGCCATGCTTCTTCATCCGTATCGCGCACGATCAGATACAGCCGGATGCCATACCGCATCGTACGGCCTTGCTCGGCAGCTAAAGCTTGAAGATCTTTGATCTTCTCGGCAACTTGCGGAGGCGTTTCGCCCCAGCTCAGGTACGTATCGATATGCTTGGCTGCCGTGAGGTGAGCCGCTTGCGACGATCCGCCGAACCATAGGGGCGGCGTTGGCTTCTGCGTGGAAGAGAGCTGCAAAGCTTTGCCTTCGGCCGTAATATACTTGCCATGGAAATCCAGGCTTTCTCCGGCCACCGCTTGTTTCCACACCTGAATCCATTCTTCCGTGTAGGCATAACGTTCATCATGCCCAAGCGTTGATCCATAAGCGCGCATCTGCGCCGTGTTCCCGTTCACGATGTTTAATAGGACGCGTCCTCCGGAGAAATCATCGAAGGTTTGCGCCATTTTCGCGGCGAGCACGGGGGAAATCAGCGGCGGATGCACAGCGATGAGAAAACGCATGTTGTTCGTGCTGGAAATCAGGGAGGAGCCAAGCACCCACGTATCATGCGGGCCCGTTGCCAGCAATGCGCCGGTAAATCCCAATTGGTCGACAGCCGAGGCAATCTGCCTCAGGTAAGGCAAATCGATTTTGCGTGCACCCTCCGTTGACCAAGGACTGCGGCCATCCGGCGCGGTTAAATACCAGTACACTTCAATGTTCTCGTTATGTGCAGCCATTCTATTCTCCTCCAATTTCTACGGGTGCAGGTAACACGGCATCTGAAACGACAATTTCTTTCGGCAAAATGTGCTGGCGTGCTAACAGATCGGCCACCCGCTGCTGTTCAGATATGAATTCCTCGGTAATCGGCTGCAGCCCCCAAGGTCTCCGCCGAAGCGCAGCTTCCCATGAATCCACGGAAGGCCAATCGGGCAAGTCCCGTGCAAACAGCTCTGCCGCTTCGCGCGTGTTGTCTTGAATCCATTGATCTGCTTCCTGCAGCGCTTCAACTACGGCCTGGAGCAGCTGCGGCTGATTCGTCGCGAAATCCCGGCTGGCAAACCATACGGAACGGTGAGAGATATGCGACTCAAGCGGCACCAGCGTGCGAACGAGACCTTTGTTATGCAGCTCCGTCAGCTGCGGATCGTTGCCGACCCAAGCCTCCACTTCGCCGGCCAGCAGTGCCTTTGCCCCCTCATTGCCTATATCCGCACGGGCGACATCATCATATAGAAGGCCTGCCTTATCGAGGGCGGTTGCCAGAAAACTCGTATGCCAGGACCCTTCGGACAGCGCAATGCGCAAGCCTTTCAAATCCGCAACGGATTGAACCGGCGATTCCTTGCGCACGACTAAGGCGCCGCTGGCTGTACGAGGATTCGATACCGCAACGTACACAATATCGATTCCCGAAGCCTGCGCGGTTAAGGGCGGCGTAGACCCTGTACCTCCGAAGTCGATTTCGCCGGAAGCAATCCGCAGTGGCGTCCTTGCTCCGTCGGTGTAATCAACCCAAGCAACGGTTGCGTTAAGATCTTTAAGAAGCTCTTCCAAAAAGCCTAAGCGCCGCAATACGAATAACGAATGATTATTAGGATGAACGCCGATGGTTACGTCTGCTTTCGTTTGAGTCATGTGAGGGACACTCCTTTGGCAATGTTTTGTTCAGCTGCGGCTAACGGTTCTGGCAAAATCCAGTCCCATATATTCACGGGATTCGGGAGGAAACCATGCTCGAACAGGAACCTGCTCTGGGCATCAAGTGCCCTTAAATAGTCTTCACGCAGTGCCGGTCGAAGGGAAATATTGCGATAAGCGGAAGCTACATATTCGGAGGAAGCGCCGGTTTCCTTCGTAACGACCCGAATGAAATCCTCGGGATGATCTTTGGACCAATCGGCGGCGCGAAGCAGAGAGGTGAGAATATGTTCCACGATATGCTCCTGCTCCGTTAAAGCCGTATCGACCGTTACAGTTCGGGGCACGCCATTGTTGACTCGCACCAGCGGATCCGGATGGAACCCGAGCTCGATCACTTCCTTCAGGCCGACCGTACGGGCGGCCTCCAGCCCGGTAGCTCCTTTGACAAAAACAGCATCGATTTCACGCCGCTGCAGCGCCTCGATTTCGGTATTCCACGAATCCCGTCTTCCTTCGCGAACGGCTTCAAGATCAATGATGTTGACGTCATTCAGCGCTAGATTCGCAAGCGAGAGGGCATTATGAAAACCGCGAAGCGCTTGGGCCGCCCGAAAATCGATCTCTAAATAACGATGACGAGGAATTCCGATTCGTTTTCCGCGGAGATCGCCAGGCTCCTGAATATCCGAGTCGGGAAGGGTAAGGATGGCTTGATATTCATCGACCCAGCTTAGTCCGATCAGCCGCGTATCGCTTCCAGTTGAGCGTGCCCATAAAGCAGGGATGTTGCCGCCTTCCCGCACCAGGAATGGCAAGGTGTGATTAAAATGCGCATCAGGCAAAGCTTGACGGGTGTCTCTCGTTAGTTCAGCTGCCGTACATCCGGACTTTTCAAGCTCTTGATTAAGAAGCCCGAGGTCAAGGGCCAAACTGGCTGCTGTCGGAACGGGGCAGCGGGTAATCCTAATTTCTTTTACGATTTCTTGCGGACTATCGATGTTGGGCATGCTTTCTGGGCTCCTTTCTTTTTCTAGATATCAGAAAGTATAAACTTCGGAGAATCTGCTGCCTGATATCGTAAGGAAAACTACCGCTAAACGCGGTCTGTCTTCTTTGAAAGTACGTCGATAGACGTTTTTCTTACGATTTCACGTCCGGTCAAACGCTCGCTTGTGATCCACCTCCTTCAAGAAATGGTGATCGAAATCCCCTCCCAAGCGGAATGGTGTCAGACACCTATGAACCTTTCTTTAATGGATAGGGGAGGTCTTCTGCTTCATGCCGGCTTGCCACTTCGGTTATGCCCAAGACCCGTTTCAGGATGTGATCGATGAATGCGGCCACTTCGGCATTTCCCCGTTGACGGGGGCGCGGGAAAGGGACGGCTCGATCCATCGCGATCCGGCCTTCCTCAATGAGGACCACGCGATCGGCCAAGACGACAGCCTCTTCGACATCGTGCGTAATTAAAACGGTCGTAAATGGCTGCTGCTGCCATAGCGATTCGATTAATTGCTGCATTTCAATACGGGTCAATGCATCCAACGCGCCTAAAGGCTCATCGAGCAGCAATAATTTAGGTTGGCTGGCTAACGCTCTGGCTAAGGCGACGCGCTGCTTCTGACCGCCGGAGAGCACGGACGGCCATTCATTGGCCCGAGCACCGAGCCCAACCTGATCTAAAGCGGCTTCGGCTTTATGACGGTCTTCTTTTCGGAGTCCGATCGCTACATTATCGATGACCTTATTCCAGGGCAGCAGCCTGGCGTCTTGAAACATCATCCGGGTTTCGGCATGAATATGGTGGACCGGATGGTCATTGATCCATATGCCTCCCGACGTGGCGGGCTCCAATCCGGCGATCACGCGCAATAGCGTGCTTTTCCCGCAGCCGCTTCGCCCGATGATGGCTATGAACTCTCCCGGCTTCACGTCCAGCTCAATGCCTCGAAGTACAGGCTGTTCGCCAAAGCTTTTCTGTAATTGGGTTATACGAAGATGCACACCATGGGTAGAGGATTTCAGGGTCGACACATCCTTTCAGAGCTTAGTTGTGATAATTCGGGTTCCATCGTAAGAACCGCTTCTCTAAGAGCTTAGCGATGGAATCGGCCAGCTTTCCAAATAAGGCATACAGCACAATGGTCAGCAGAATGATATCGGTTTGCATGTATTCTCTTGCATTCATGGCCAGAAAGCCGATGCCCGAATTCGTAGCAATCGTTTCGGATACGATCAGGGTCAACCACATGATGCCTAAAGCGTAGCGGAGTCCGACTAAAATGGAAGGCAGGGCGCCAGGCAGAACGATTTTCCAGAAGAGCGAAGCGGTGCGCAGTCCGTATACGCTGCCCATTTCGATCAATCCGTTGTCCACGGAGCGGATGCCGTGCAAGGTATTGATGTAGACCGGAAATAACACGCCAACCGCGACCAAGAATATTTTCGACTCTTCGCCAATACCAAACCATAGAACGACTAGGGGAATCATCGCCAGATGAGGAACATTGCGTACCATTTGAATCGTGGTATCCAACAATTTTTCGGCGATGGACGATAAGCCGTTGATAAAGCCCAGTACAAGACCGATCCCCCCGCCGATTAAGAAACCAATGAACGCTCTTTGGAAACTGATGGCGATGTGTTCGATTAACTTTCCAGATAACAGCAAATCCCTGAAAGAAAATAAAACGTCTTGAGGCAGAGGGAGGATTTTCCTCGAAATCACGTCAAGATTGGATAATATAGCCCACACAACGATCAGTAAGATGGGGAGAACCCAAGGCAAACATTTTCCGATGATGGGATTGGACATGAGCTTTCTCATCACTTCAACTCACCTAGCCTTCAAAAATAGGATCAAAAGAAAAAGGCCACAACGCCAGCACAATATCTGCTGAGGCTGTGACCTCCATTTGAATGGTCGGTATCATTTAATGTTTAATAATTCCTATAAGTTTAATATGGATTTGATTATACTTCCCGATTTTGGTTTCGTCAACCGGAAATATGCGAGTCTATAGTCTATGGAAGAGGCTATGTTAAAATATGGCGTAATGTATATTCTCCCATACGGAAAATACGTTCTTAATTGAAGTGATATATAGGAGTGTTTCATATTAACAAAAAAATAGCCCTATTGTATGCTGTTCTTGTTGCTTCCCTCCTAACTTCCTGTTCGCCAAGAAACCCGGATCGAATAGAAGAACCCGGCTCGTTGGAGATGGCAAATATCTATTTGTACCGTAACGATACCCATCGCGTTCAACCCGAACTGATCAATGTTCAAAGTGACCCTGATTTGCTGAGGAATGCCGCACAATGGGCACGGAGTGGAGAACCCGAACAACTGCCCAATATTCAAGAAATTAAACAAATGTATGTCTTTCAGTTTCAATTTCGCAACGGAGATACGATCCAAGATGTCTTTTATATGTATGTTACCGACACGAGTAATGAGCAGTACATGAAGGAATTTGAAGGGAGTCTTAAAAAAGATACGGACACATTTGATGCTTCCGAAAAAGAACGGATACTAAATATAGTCGGACTTGAAGGCTGGAAAAGGGTTTCAGCATCAGACTTATTCAATTCATGATTGTTAGATTGAATAAATTAGATTGTATTCGTTGCGAAGCGTATCAATATTCTCTATAAGAACTCGCAGAAATATTGTTGAACGATATACATCGAGGAGGTTGACCCAACTAAATGAAAGCAAATATCGAAGGAATTCTCCTCGTATTAGGAGAGCATCACAAGGAGGCCCACGGCATTCCGGAGGCGGACATTCAAGCAAAGGAACAAAGCTTGGGTTTCCCGTTGCCGACGGTGCTGCGGGAATATTATAAGATTTTGGGACAATCCCCATATATCACGCAAGGGTGCAATAACCAATATGAACCGCTCCCTCTGCAGGATGTGTTTATTCCCGACGATACATTTTTTACGACAGATAAGGCATTTCTGATCTTCTATCAAGTAGAGGAGTCCGTAATATATTGCGGGATCCGACTTCAGGATTTGGAGCAGGAAGATCCACCGGTCTATTTGTGCGCGTGGAACTCTCCCGACTGGCAGCTGGAAAATCGATCGCTTCAACGTTTTCTCGCTGGCAAGGGACTCGTTCAGTTGGGCGTGGAGGATCGGCTGCCGTATTGGTCCATTTTCGATGAGAGCATGTGGAGCTTGTTCGACTATCGCAGATGCATGCGTCTGGAGGTACCGGAGTTTGAGATGGAGGAAGGGTCAGAGCTGAATGCATGGAAAATCTATCTGAAGGACGATGTGCTGATCGTGTTTGAACTTGACGTATCCGAAGAGGAGACGGATGAACTGTTGGCTGTATACCTGGCGTCCTTTCAGCGAGCGAGCATGGAGAATTTGCTGAACGAGATGAGTAAGGCAACTGACTTACCTTCATTTCGAACGAATCTGTCAGCTCAGTGAGGGATTGAGGGAGCAAGTAAGAGGAGACAAGTAAGAAGTAGCGGATAGAACGAACCTATTTGATGGATAATTTTATGGTATATAAGTGGAGTGAGGGTGCTGCTAACATCCTCACTTCTGACAACACCGCTTTAAAGGGCGGCCTATTTCTTTTTGTTTTGACAAGCTGGGAACCGTATTGGAGTAGAGGTGCCGTCCCGGTTTGGTTTTTGAAACTAAAACGCGAGACCAAAACTTAAAAGTTTTGTCTCGCGTTTTTACGGCTCAGCGAGGCTACAAGACACGTCATATGATCATGTATCTGATACCGTAGACGCTTACAACAGCGCCATCGTAATCTGCTGTGGCATTCAGATCTCAAGTAAGGACCGTACCTGCTCAAGCGGTTCAATCGCGTCGTCGACGCCTTCCTGGGCTGTTACCGTATACGATGATATTATTCTTGTTTTTTCTCGTAGTAATATCCTCTTATTATCAACTGTTTTGTATCTTCGGTCACTTCCTCACCAATATCTCCTCTAACAACTTCCTCTCGTGGAAATTGTTTTGGAAAAGGTGCATAATAAAATTCTCCATGTTCAGTTACTACACTTTCCACCGGTTCTGTTCGAGCTTTTCTATCGTATTCCATTTTCCAATCTGGTAATGCTTCTTTTGGAGGAGTGGTGTCATTAATAGTCGAGTCTACAACTTGCTTAGTATCTATAAGTTCTCTGATTAAAAAAAATGCGCCCATTAGTACAAGACAACATGATGTAATGATTATAAATATTCTTAAACGCTTCTTATTCATGATCATCACCCCTTCTAAGATTTTATTAATTGTTAAAAAACTTAGAAAATACCATCAATATATCCATTTCCAGTAATCCAAAATCGTTCAAATTAGTCACCATTACTTGGTATGTACCAGGAGGTACGTGATGTGCATCTTTTTTATAGTCGAGACAAGGACTTTCAAAGGACCTGTGGCCGTAATATAAAATGGTAATGCAATTTTTGAATTAATCGCACTTCGAGGTTGTATTCCACCATTATTCATGGGATTATCATTACCTCCAAGCCTTCTTTCTTCCCTGATTATGGCTTCATACTCAGCAGCTGAATCAAAAGTATATCCGAGTGTCTCAAGTTTGTCGAAATTATAAACAAACTCATTTCCTAAAATGTATTCCATTCCATTTAATTTACCAACAGCAAATGTTTGATACCTAGCTCCATTGTAGAAAAACTCATTTTCGTTTTGAACATTATAATCTAACCCGATATAAAAATATTTAATATCTTGATATAACTCCCTATCGATATCATTAAAATAGGGTTGAATTTCATTTATGTCCTTTTTGGATATTTCTTTAATTTCTGCTATTTCAATAGAATCGACCGAAAGAATTCCGGTACGGTTTTTTTGTTGTTCTTCACCTGGGAAATCTGTTAACCGGTTATCAGGAGAATATAAATTAACGTAACTATCCCAATCCTTATTATTAATCGAGTTAACATATTTTTTTATCACTTCTGGTACGGGACTTTTTACAAATTGATCTGAATTTGAGGCATGAATTTCAGAATTGGTGCCTATGATGCCAACAAAAGTAAAAAGAAAAGTTGCTAAGGCCATCACATATAGTTTCTTGAATTGAATCAAGACCAACACTCCTTTTGAGTTGTATATTATTAGGTTTAATGAATATACCATGCTCTTTTCTTAATTTCTCCAATAATGCTTAATAACAACCAAAAGCGACTGGAAGTTACGTGTTTAGATAAAAAAATTTTTAGGATGCTAGAGATCCTTTTGCAGATAGGGGAAGGAAGATCAAACGTTCTATTGACGAAGGGCTATTCTAGTTATCTATTCGTATCATAGAGATGGGTTATTATTATTTTCTCGGAATTTCTCAATTTTTATGTGATGCAAAAATATCTTTAATAGTCATCAGAATATGTTCCTTTGATTTTTATAGCTTTTTTTGTATTCCAAAAATAAGAATGAAAGAAACACGACACCTTTAAGAGTTAGAGTGATACTATTTCTAATGCACATACTGGAGGGAGTTGAGATTAGAGTATATGTGTTCCAATAAAATGATAAGGAGTGGTGATTTTGAAGTATAGGAACAAAATATTTGTTGTCTTTTGCTTTAGTTTTTGTCTGTTTTATTAAATTCTATAGATAAGTCAGACAATAAACAGGAATTAATAGCACAAGATTTAGTCCCGAGTTGAGGACAAGAACTTACATTGCTAGTTGAATTAGAAAAGGACGTGTATCATAGCTGGGTAAGATATATGTCTAATGTTATTCGACCTCATTAAGCTAACAGGCAGGATAGTTTAAGATTATGCGCGGTGAACCGTATCACAAGTAACGGCAAGATTTTTATTCAGCGGATAAAGGAGGCTTTCCCGTGAGCAGGTGCTTCTATTGAAACGTGCCGCTGGGTGTGCTGAGGGTAGTTAATTTGTTTAAAAAGTTAATTTTAAAGGTGTGTCGATTTTGTTGCATGTCGTTCGTCGAATAAATAGAGGCAAAAATAAATGCTTCAATCTTTTGCAAAAGGAGATATGAAAATGAAATTTCTTTGTTTGGGTTACTTGGATGCAGCGGAAATGGATTCTCGCCCCAAAGACGAGATTGAAGCGATCATGCATGAATGTCCGCCTCATCTGGAGAACTTCTACAACAGCGGCCAAGTCATTGTCGATGCCGGTCTTTCCTCCGAAACGAAATGCCTGCGTCGGGCGAACGGCAGGGTGAAAGTTATTGACGGTCCTTTTATCGAAACGAAAGAAATGATCGGCAGCGCTTTTCTGATAGAAGCGCAGGACATGGAGGAAGCAATTCGAATCGCCTCCTTACATCCGACCGTCCAGGTTAGTGCGGGGGAGCAGTTTGGATGGGGGATAGAAATTCGTCCGATTGATTACTTCAAAGGAATAGACTAACCGAATGGTTAGTTCGGTGATTCAATGGAAGGGCCGTCCCGCATAAGGATGGCCCTTAAACTTGCCGTTACAGGCAGCGCGGTGAACCGTATCACAAGTAACGGCGAATGGTTGATATTGTTACGGTCTTGATTTGGGAAATAAATTATAAATTCGTTTGCATCTCGAGAGAGGTGCTTTTTTCGTTTCAAGATTCCTTACGATCTCTTCACCAATTACAGCAAGATTTGAAAAGTAAGGTGAGGCTATATTTGTTAAGTTATATTCGACAAAGATAAGGAAGGGGACGTAGTAAAAATATTCAGAATAACCTCAATGGGATGGTTGGAGTCGAAAACCTGTCATGTCGAGAAAAGACTTGGCGATCTTGTTATTAATACCTAGAAGTGGAGGAATCATCGTGAATATAGAGCACAATAAAGAGGGAAGTAAATCAATAATAACACCACATGTTCTCAAACGGTGGTCAGGATTTATGGCAGTAATAGCAGGGATACTATATATCGTCATTCAGTTTATCCACCCGACAGATGATATTTCTTCTGTGCACACAAACTCTTGGGTAGTGGTTGCATGCCTGACTATGGCTATGTCGCTCTTTAACCTGATCGGAATTACGGGATTCTATATAAGCCAAGCGAAAGAAGCGGGGTGGCTTGGCTTGGTCGGTTTCCTTTTGTTCAATCTGTTCTGGTTAATCTCAATCATTTTTAGTTTCATCGAAGCATTCGTTTTGCCGTTGTTGACAAGTGATGCTGAGAAGTTTGTGGAAGGAATGGTTGGGCTCTTTGGAGGAACGGTTAGCGAGGTTCATCTGGGGATCTTCCCAATATTAGCACCGCTCGCGGGAGTATTATATATGCTAGGAGGTCTGTTGCTAGGCATCGCCACATTACGTGCCAGAGTCTTCCCTCGCCCAGCAGCAATTCTGCTGGCCTTCGCTTCTGTAGTGACCATTGCTGCGGCAATCATCCCCCATCCGTTTGATCGGGCATTGGCGATACCTATGGGATTAGCTCTTATATGGATGGGATATGCTGTTTGGTCGGAACGTAAGTAAGCATCGAACTAGAGATGTCTTGATCTTCCCTATTTGAATGAAATAATAGTTCCTCTGACGGTTTGGCTCCTCGGGCAACATTAAATTTCCAGATCGTCAGGGAGTTTCTTGATGGGTGCATAGATATGGTAGGTTGAATCCAGATTGTGGACGTCATTAAAAACCTGGATAAGTTCAATATCCGATTGATCAGACTCTTGCTTGGAAATCTTTAAGAATCTTGCATAGTCTGTTTTGAGCACTTCTCCAATATCCAGCAGGTCACCAGAATAGTTGAACCTCGCACAAAAAATAGTCGGTACGTCAACCGTGAAATAAAAGGGTTCATGAATTTGAATGTCACTTGGGATTCCGAACAGAACTTTGAACCGGGTTGAATTGGGTTGACAGTTTGAATAAATGACAAAACAAGAACCATTTATGTTGTCATCAATATGATTCAACAGCATTTTTGAATGGGAGTGAATCTTCTTCTTGTAATCATCAGTGGCTAGGTCTACTTCAAAGGCAATCCCGCTTATTCGGGTCTCTTTGAACTCTGTCAGTGTGAAATCCGTGACGACATCACCATTCATATTTTTAAATGGTCTTTTAACCACAGTAGGTATTGGAGTCGGAGAGATTTTTTTGAACCCTGCTCTTAGCGAACTCGGAGCTACTCCGTAATGTTGTTTGAATGCCCGGGTGAATGAGGCTTGCGTACCAAAGGCTAACTGATAAGCAATATCGGTTAGCGACAAGTTGTTGTTATGAATGAGTGATAAAGCGGCATTCAATCTTCTAGATAGGATGTACTGATTTAACGAACAGCCCATCATGGCAGAGAAAAGCCTATGAAAATAATATTTAGACATATTGAAAGTAAGAGCAACGGATGACACGGATAAAGGCTGTTCTAAATTCTCCTCAATATGAATCAATGCTTGTTCTATTATCCTATGATGGTTCATACTAACTCCCTTCGTCACCCGCACTAATTTTTTGTGCTAAGTATACCACACGCGATATACCGCTTAGAAGGCAATTCGCAATCCGCGAATTAGGGGGAAATACGAAAAAACGGTCAGAATGACTGACCGATTCTGTCAGGGATAAGGGGTTATAATTGGTTATAAATAAGTCGATGTGTTATGAGCGGTACTATATATATTGGATTAGGAGGAACGAAAATGGATTGGAATTACTATGATACGTTTATTACCGTTGCCGCAGATTGCCCCGTTGAGACTGGAACGCAGCCGCCAGACAAGAAAGACGGAAAAACCAAGCCGGGCATCGAGTTTGAGTTAATCACGAATCATCCGTATGGCTATACCCAGAAGGAGCTCTTGTACGAAGTGCATATCCGGCACAAAAACATTCCGGAGGCAGAGTTAGTCGAGAGAGGGGACCAGATTCGACACGAGTTTTATATGAAGCCGCAACCATGCTTGAGAGCATCGATGCTCCCGAAGAAATACGGGTGGGGTATTCATTTCAATGCAAAGGGGCAAATCGCGATCGTTCCGGTGGAATCCCCTGATTATCGGCGCTTCGTGGAAGGATCCTATGGGAATGTGAAGCTGCTAGCCGCGATGAGAAACAAGAGGAGGTGAGTGCAATCACAGGTTCAGTAAACACATGTTTGATTTGATCAGTGTCCCCCATATACAAAAAAACCACCCCCAAAGCCTACGACAAACGTAGTCTCTTTAGGGGTAGCTCCGTAAACCTTACATACAACTCCAATTGCCTCGCTCTACAACTTACTTTGCACTAGGCAGCAATTTATTCAACAAGATCGCTGCAAGCGAAGCAGCCAGAATCGGTGATCCGAGTAAATACTGCACGAACGTAGGCAGCGTGTACAAGAAATCTTTAGGAATGAGCACTAACGCCAACGTCAAAATCATCGGGATGGCGATAATGTACATTTCTTTTTCGCTGATTTTTACGTTCTTCATGACCTGGATCCCGTTAATCGAGATGATGCCGCAGACGATGGCGAATACGCCGCCGATGACAGCCGTTGGGATCGAGGAGATCAGCGCGGCCAATTTGCCGGAGCAGCCGAAGAGGACAAACCATCCGCCTACCGCCAGGAATACCCGGCGACTAGCCACACCCGTGATAGAAATAATGCCCGCATTGGTGGAATAGCCGGTAACCGGCGTGGAGCCGAGTCCCGAAGCAATCAGGCAGCTAATCCCTTCACCAATCACCCCGCGGTTAATGTTCTTATCCGTTAACGGTTTATCAATGACATTGCTGATGGCAAACCATGTACCCGTCGTTTCTGCCAGCAGGACGAGATAAATAATGATCATGGTGATGATCGCCGAGAAGTCGAACGAGAAGCCAAAATCCTTAAACGGGATCTGCGGCATGCTGAACCACTTGGCATTTCCGACAGCGCTGAAATCCAGCACACCCATAAACTTGGCCGAGATACACCCGATAATCAGTGCGACCATTACAGACGTAACGCGGAATATCGCGCCTCTCGTGCGGAACAAAGAACCCAGGATGACGAACAGAATGAGCGCAGCCGCCGAGATCAGGGCCAGCAGCACGTTCTGATTGATGGTTGCGTCCGTGGCGCCGTAGATATTGTCTCGGATGGCAACCGGCAATAAGGACAGACCGACGATGAAGATGATCGTGCCCCCGACAATAGGCGGGATGAAGGAAGTAACGATTTTATTGAAAATTCCCGTATACCCCAAAATAATCACGAGGATCGCGCCAATCAAGCTCGCGCCCAGCACGGAACTCCAGCCCATCTCCCCGCCGCCGCTGGCCGCATAAATGGCGACAATCGCGCCGAGCGGAACATAGGAAGGACCTTGCGCCATCGGCAGCTTCATACAGAAATACGTTTGCACGATCGTGGCAAGCCCGGCCGCAATAAACGTGGATTGAATCAATGCGCTGGACTGATTGGGCGCTAAGCCGATTAACATGGCAATCAGGAAAGGGACGACATAGACGTCCATCGCGACGACATGCTGTAAACCGAGAATGGCGGATTTACCGAAAGATATTTTGCCGTCGGGCGGAACCGTTAAATGCTGTGATTTTGTTTGCGTGTCATTTAGCTCTTCTGCTTGTGTTTTCACTCCGCTGGACACCTCGAATGTTAGGATGAATTGCTTGTTGAACAACCTCTATTATTCTTAACGCGAATGAACCTTTTCCCCTTGCACCCACACCTCGCGGATATGCTCAGGCCGTGCCAGATACATGATTTTCTGAAAAATATCTTGTATGTCTTCAAACTCGTCAAAAATTGGCAGCTTCGCGGATGGAAGTCTCGTATCGATCACCTGCACATCCCATGCATAGTTTTCTTGAATGCGACCGATTGGCAGGCTCAGACTTTCACCGCCCCCGGCCGTAGCCAGATAGAATGCCTCATGGACCGTAATCCGCGAGTCGGGCACGCCGCGAGCTTCCGCAGGAAGGGAGGTATTCACGCCATCTTCCAGCATTCTCGAGGACATTACGGCTTGTCTTATGTTATCGAAGAGACTTGGAGAGAAGCCGCCGGATAGATCCGAGCCTAAACCGATCTCGACATTTTTGGCATGGAAGCGGGCGACCGGGATGACGCTGTTGGCGAAATACGCGTTGGATATCGGGCAATGGGCGATTGCGGTGCCGGTGTCAGCGAACAATTCGGCATCCTGGTCATCAAGGAAATTACAATGAGCCATGACCGATTTATCGCGCAGCAGGCCAAAATCATGCAGGGCAAACGCATCGTTTTTCTGGAATCGATCTTTCACATACCCGTGCGCCCAATCGCTTTCGCTGCAGTGGGATTGCACATACGTGTCGTATTTGGCTGCCAGCTCGCCTAGACCCTTCAGCCCCTCATCCGTACAGCTTGGAATGAAGCGTGGGGTGACGACGGGATACACGCCTTGCTTTGTGGTTTTGGCGAGCTCCTGTACAGCGATAATAAATTCCTCCGTGTCCGCCAGTGCCGTGGATGTGTCCGCATCGCGGTAGTAATCCGGATTCTGCTCGGGGTCGTCCATGACGACCTTTCCGACAAGTCCGCGCTGGCCTTTGCTCGCACAGATTTGGGCTAACAACAAGCTGGCTTCTTTATGCACCGTGGCAAAATAAAGGGCTGTCGTTGTTCCGTTGGCCAGCAGGGTGCTTACCACATCGTCGTAAACCTTTTGCGCAAACTCCAGATCGGAGAATTTCGATTCCAGCGGGAACGTATAGGTATTCAGCCAATCGTAGAGCGGAATGTCCAATGCGGTTCCGGATTGAGCCCATTGGGGGGCGTGAACATGCAAATCGACAAAGCCAGGCAGGAAATACTGTCCTTCCTCCAGTCGGTGAAAGCTGTCCGTGCCTTGATACGCATCCAGCAAGGATTGATAGTCGGCGTCTTCCGGTGCCACGACTCGCTCAATCATGCCGTCCGTGTTGACGCAGTAAAGATAGTCTCTCAATACTTGAATTTCTTTGGGAGATTTGCTTGAAAAAGAAGTCCCTTGAAATAATAACATATATTTACTCATGTTTACCGCCTTAATGTTCGTTTTTTGGAGCGCTTTTGTCATTATAGTCCGTTAAAAAAGAGATGTCCATAGTTTAAAGACGAATAGGTGCGTGGGACAAATCAGGTGACTGGCTATGTTTTAGGAGCTGTCGTTGTGGACTCATGAGGGGCTAGGTTGAAAATGGAGTCTGATTATTTGATACGTGCTAAAATAGAACCATCATACGCTGTTATTGGAGGTATCTTCATTGAACATTCAACTGGGCCATTTTGAAGTGAATTCCGGACAATTGGTTGTGGCCGATCCTTGTTATGAATTGGATACGAACATTATTATCATGGGCGTGTTGGAAGCCGTAATGAATGGATCGTGGGTAGGAGAAGTAGAGAAGGTGGAGATCCCGGACTGGGGCGAAGCCAACGCCAAGCTGACGGCTTACCATCACTCGGTAGCAGAACAAGGGGCATTCCTGGAGTGGATCAAGTGTCCTTTTGTGGCTGGAGTGGATAGCGGACAGGCGGGGATTTTTGATATTCAAAAGTACCGAATTCCGGATGCGAATTCAGCATCGGATAGCTCGGACACGGATACGGAATGGTATTATGCCTGCTGCGACATCACCGAGAGCGGGGAAGAAGCGGGTGTCCTGGATGGGGGCGTCGTATCTCGTACCGGCAGGGGTGATGGTGCATACAGCGTGTATAAGGCCGTGAATGAGCAGGATCGGGTGGTTGGCGTGAAAATTGTGTTTATTAAGAGCTAGTCGAGCGCTAAAGGAAACTGAATAAGAGCAAGTGCAAACAGTCATGGAAGGTAACCCTTTTATGGCTGTTTTATTAGGGATACACCATGATGCCAACCAAACCTGTCACTATACTAGAGAGAATAGAGGCCAGGAATGACACTGGATATCTCGGACATCAATCGAAATAGGTTCGATGATAATTACCGTAAACATGATCAGGAATGCTTTATGCGGTTCGCGAGCTATAAAAAGACAAGGAAGTCTTAACGACCAAACGGGTTCCTTCTTCGCAAGCTATAATTATAAAAAGGATCCAAAGGTACTACAGTTGATCAGACTCATTTACCTATTTAAAATTAGCGTCTGGCATACGGAAAGAATAGACGGTTTTGGTTTCGATTTATTAGCGAATAAGCACTCTGAAACTATGTTCATATCAGAAAAAGAGATCAAAGGAGTTCAAAGGGTTTTGAATTACTTGGATTCCCCTCAGGTATTAGATGAGGAGAGAAAATTATATCGTAAATCCTTTGAGAGTGCTCCCAAAGCACCTCCATATATATGGCCAACAGATCTCAATCAATTTTTACTCTATGTTACGCAGCCGCGTTGTTTTGATAAGGCCTTCATACCTTCCAATTAGATGAGTAGCGAATTTAAAACAGGGACTATTAATGTTATACTGGCATGTTTTAAAGTCAACTATCTTTCAACAACACATGTAGGATTTTGTGGAGGGAAAATCCCTTCACCATTCGAACAGCTACTATACCTCATTTTAAATAAGAAAAAATAATGGAGATATTTCATGAGAAAACTGGATTATCTATTAAAGACAAGCCGAGGAAATTATGACAGATACATGTTTCGTTTTGCAAGAAGACTTGAGCTTTCAATTAACCAAGAAACCTATAGTAAGAAAAGCATGAAATTAACCGAAAAGTTACAGTTCCAGAAAGAGATATCTGATTATTTGGAGAATAGCCAGAGAAAAGCCTTTAAAGGTGCTGTAATCCTCAAAATGGACTTCTTAGCAAAGGAAACCCTCCAAGCATTCATCAATTAGCTAAAAATTACTTAGATTTACCATGGAGACCAATCGAGGGATTGAGGAATCCTAGACTTCTACTTGTAGACGATCGGCAAATCAGTATGCTTATTGTGAACTATCACATACAAAATATAAACCGAACTCCTCGTATTGATATTAAAATTGCACCTATGAGGGATTTTATTGAAGATCTCCGTTTGATTGAAAAATTCAGATCGAAAATCAGTTTCTCTAAGGATGAAGACCTTACGAGTTATGATGAAAAAGAAATTATATATGGGGGGATTAAAGATCCAATTAAATATTTTGAAAGTGTTCGTGAGTTGCTTACAGAATTTAACGAATTAAAGGGACTCACCGCGGATAATCATTTTGAGCAAATGTACAAATTAAAACTGCGAGATTACCAGTCTGCGTTTTTCTTAATGGAAAGAACCACCCCAACTGATCTCATGCAACTATATCCAAACAAAGAGATTGTTGCCGATGCCGATGATATTTTGGGACAGATCTTTGAGGAGCATAGAAACATGATAATAACATATTCGCTACCACCACTAAAGACAGAAGGATTACCAACTTTACCGGGAGAAACTCAACAATTTAAGGATACTATACGGGAAATGATGCAGAAGTTACGGGACAAATATGCAGCGTTATTCCCGTTGTTGATTAATTTGAATCTTACCATACTCTACGTTCCTCAGAGAACCCAAGAGGTTGATCTGGGTAACTTAGCTCGATATATTGTTCCTTTCATAAACGAGGCTTTGAAACCACCAAACGGATTCTGGTTTACAGGTTATCAGCATCTAAATCGATTTCCGCAGCACACAATTATTCAATACCAGATAATTAAGATTCCTCGATCAAATAAAGATCCTGAAAATGGAGCAGTAAGATTAGTCTTTGGCGAGTACAGCCCATACAAGGACTGTTGGAGTGAAATTGAGGATGTAATAGATAGGTGAGGTGAGGCAGTATTCTAGTGAGTAATTGGGGCGATAGTTCCTGATAGGTTAAAGAGAATAGTGATGCCTCTTCAGAAGCACTGATTTAGAAATAAACGGACAAACCTAAAAAAGGCGGGATCGGGAGAGTGTCCACATCCTGCCTTTTTCGTATTATACGTTTTCTTATTGTATAATTCGTCATAACATTGTTCAAATCATGACGGCTCAACAAAGAAACGCGACCGCGCGTAATCAATGACGGGCGACCACCCACCCGATGGAAGCCGTTTATTCGTTTGCGAACCCCTCCGAAGATCATAGAACGAATTAGGAAGATGGTGCCGCTGAAGTACGTAGGTACACCTTAGTTACGAGGTCGTGATTACGGGTGGGATAATGGATAGTCCTGTCGGAGAACACGGAAAAGATTAAGTTTTGCATAACTAAAACCTGACTGAAAGCGTTCTTATTTATGAAACCAGAAAATGGAATGACGACAGTTTAAATGTATTTATAGAACCATTAGAAATAGCCGAACTAGTTACAATGAAATGGATAAAGATTTGTTCAACTAATTCACCTTCATTACGATTTCTTCTTCATTATTTTTGTTCCATTTTATTTTTACAGTAATTTCATCTCCTGATTGCAGTTCATCATACATTTCTGACATTGGGAAAAAAGAAGCCCCCTTTTTTCCATTTGGATCACTCATCTTTCCACTAGATTGATGTAGACCAGCCATATCTATTTCATAAGATGCATCATAAACAACCATTTTAGGATCCTTGGAAGAAATTTTGGTTTCCATTACATATTTAGTAATAGAGCTGCCATTATCTGTTTCCATTCTTTTTGTAACGATAAATTCAGTCTTCCAATGATTACTCTCACCTTTTAATTCATATAAAGCATGAGATGTACATCCGGATAGGATAAGCATTACTAGTGACATAAACAACAGTGTTTTTTTCATTTTACCTCCTTAATTTACAGAAGCGATATTAAATATTCTAACTTTATTTTGGTTTGAAATCAATTATATTTACATTTATGTATTTATATTGCTTTAAAGGAATAATGAAATAATATATACCAAATATTGTATTTATGTGTTACAATATATTGGAAATTATCCAAGGAGGTAATTAAATGAGAGTACTCAAAAGATTCACCTGTATGATGACTGTTTTAATTTTGATTTCATCAGGACTCACCATCAGCGCTTTTGCTTCAGAGAAGGAAGTTACATACGACGATGAAACTTACGAGATTGTGAGAAGTTTTTTTGGCAGTAGTGTCGAAGTAACTAACCTCGATGAATCTATTCCATATGCAAATGCCAGTTTAACAAATGTGGATACCGGTGAAATTATCGAAGCAAAAATTGAACATGCTAGTACCCAGAAACTCTATGATCTTGTAAATAAAACAACTGGAGAGCCAGCAACACATTATAGATCGGATTTTCAAATCTTATCAGAACATCAAATGAGTGATAATGCTTCTGATAGTGGAAAAGGCATGACATTTTATAAAACAATCTATTACACGATTACGACTAAAGATTTATTTGACTATTTATCCATGAACAAAATAGATTATCGTTTTGAAATAAGTGATTCCACTTATAGAGTGACTGATAGAAGCATGGATATCATGCAGATTGGAACTGATTTAAATAATCAAGCTAAACATCAAAGAAAGACCACTACTTTAGGCGACAGGGGAACAGTACTGGTAAGGGATTTCGGATGGGTACCTGTCCGAACTGATCATCAATTATCTCTAATCGGAGTAAAAACAACTGCAAAAATCTTAAGAGGCGATTCATCATGGAATTTCACTCTTACAATGAATCCGCGATAATTAATAGGGAGGAATCAAATCGATGAACAAAAAGCTGTTTTTAATATTGTTTGCTTTTTTACTTATTACTTCTCTTAGCGTTAATACCAGTTCCTTTGCGACGACTTCAGAGGATCCGGTATCGTATGAAGATGATAAATACCAAATTGTGAAGAGTTATGCTGCGAATGTCACATCTGTTCCGGTTAGCGATATCGCCTCCCTAGCCCAAACCAGAATAATGAATTCTGAAACTGGCGAAGTTATGGAAGCAACTATTAAATCTTCAAGTACACAAAAACTTTACGATCTAGTCAATATGACCACCGGACAACAAGCAGAGCATTTCAGAACTGATTTTGAAATATTTGCAGATTTTCAATCAAGTGATAATAGTTCAGACAAAACGGGTGGTATAACATTTTACGAGACAATTTACTATACTTCAGTTCAAGATAGTGCTTTTTATGATTATGTAAGCATAAATAAAGTTAATTATCGATTCGAAAAAAACAGTTCGGGTTCTTCTTATAGTATATCTAATCGGAAAATGGATATTCATCAAAATGGGATGGGGATTGACGGTTATCCAAAAAGTAATCAAACAAAATCAGGGTTATCTTTGATTGGAAGCGGTACAGGAACAATATTGCCAAGAGAATATGGTTGGACCCCTGTTAATCATCCAGCCCTAGCTTCAAGAGTCGGAACAAAAACAACTGCAACGATTTCTAATGGAAGTTCGTCGTGGGATTTTTCTTTTAGTATGAATCCAAGATAGCTTTTGTCTTTAACCGTTTCCTAGTTATTGGGAAACGGTTTTTTATAAGGTTAATTGTGACATCCTAATTTGCTCTGAGTCTCATAGAGGCTTGACTGATTAGATAATGGCAGGTTTATCGAAGATGTACTTGGAAGTATATGCGTACATTTAAAAGGAAAAATTATTGGTTGAGTTACACTGATAGATTCAATTATTGCTCCATGATATAATAACGAGCTTCGATCAGTGGATTCAGCGGATCATCCGGCAAACGAAGATAGCAGTAGGACAACCGGCACGGAGGATGAGTATCCCATGGCTATTGATAGAAGCGTCATGAAGCAGATGCTGGAACGGCTGTTCGATCCGGACAAGCTGGAGGAACTCCCTTGTCGTTCGGCGATTGGGTTGGGACGGGATGCAGGTGAGGGACATCATTCAAGGGATTCTGGCCGACGGACGTCCGATGGAACCTTTGACGCTGTTGGAGAAGGAAATTCTCATCGCAAGTTATCTGCGCAAGGATCAGAACAAAAGCGAGCTCACAATATTCCTCCATATGAGCAGAGCCACCTTTTACCGCCATATGCGTTTGGTCGAAAAACACCTGGCTTTTGTGTTAAGCGATTTGATGAGGTCCGGATTCTGAGCACGCATATATTGGGGCTTCTGTACCATATGGAAGCATGAAGGCTTCGCTTCATCCAACTGGCATACTCCAATGCCTTCAATATGAAGGACTCTGGAACCTTTTCCATATCCTAGAAGATAGATACAATAAGGTCCAATGAAACGTTGGAGAGGATGCGAATGCCTAGAATACTTGTCCCGCCCGAGGTATTGATTCGGGTGTCGGAGGAAGCCGCTAGGGCTGCGGAAGAACTGGAAACGACCAAGAGTCGGCTGGACCAGCAGATTACATATATGATGTCATCGTGGGAAGGAACGACCCGTTCGCGGTTTTTCGAAGATTTTCAGCGTGCCCACGGCGAAATGAATAAAACGATTGAACATCTTCGGATCATCGGCCAGGAATTGAAGGGTATTGCATTCCGGTTCATCTCAGCCGATATGCGTGAAGATATCATGATTGCGGCATCGGCAGCGAGTGCTGCGAACGAGCCCAAAACGTTCTGGGACCATGCGGGGGACTTCTGGCAGGGGCTGCAGACCGGGGCGAAATCCGTAGCAAATTCGGTAAAGGATACGGCTACATCCTTGGTAGAAGACCCGCTTGGCACTGCCAAGGACATGGCCTATAATGCAACTATCGGGACGGCGGAAGAGATCATCGACACGGCGGCCTGGGGAGGCAAAATGATTTTTGATGCCGATACCCGGGAAAAATTTGCCGCAGACATCGAGGATTCGGGCGGCGCGTCCAATTATATGGGGCAGCAGGCGGCCATGATCATGGCCGGCTTGGCCACACGCCGAATCGGCGTGAAGACTCACCCGCACTTGAAGCATGATTCGGGTGGGGATGGGGGGAAGGTTGAGAGGTCGGGGAATGGCGGTATACCAAAAGGTTTTGAAAAACTTGCAAAATCAGCAAATGATATTAGCAAGAAAGCCAAAGAAGGAAAAATTAAATACGCAAGTAACTATCATGGCCGACTCGGAAAAGAAAAGGAGTTAGAAATACTATCTAATCCTGATGCGGTTTATGTAGCAGGTAATAATTCACAGAACTATATCTATAGGAAGGGAGGAAATGTGGTAATAGTAGAAAGCAAAGGGAGTTCCAAAGGAAATACAATTACCAGTTATGGACCGGATGGAGCAAGAGGAGAAAGTGGTGCTGCAATTTTTGGTGGTAAAGCCACAGAACCAGGAATGCCCGTCACAAATGAGGCAATTGTAAATGGAACCATTCCAACTCCTGGTGGAGGGGCTTTGCCCCCTGCTACTCAAATATTACCATGAAAAATATGAAAATTAATATTGATGTTAAACAGTCTTTAAGTAATACAGAGGTTAGATGGTACCTGTCGAGTCAAATTGTATGGATTGGTAAGGAGAAGAATTACAATGAAATTGAAGAACTAAAAAATACAAGCTATGGAAGTTTTAATTGGTTGTGGTCTGATGCGGATACTATATTATTTAATGAGGACGACTTGGATTTTATAGGAGCAGTAATAAAGTTAAATGAGCCGATAGCAGTAAAAAAAGGTGGAATGGATATAAACTTGGTTGAAGAGAAGGTTGGGAACATCAAAATAAGTGAGAAGAGGAATTTTAATTGTAAGTTATCGGATTTTGCCGAGTACTATTTTGAAGATGATATATTACTGTCATATTCAGATAAATGGAACGGAACAAGCCAATCCATTGAAATAAAATTGACCTCAGACTTTTCGGTTGTTCTACAGAATAATGAGATGATGGGGATTGTAATATATAATGCTAGTAAACATCTACTACCAGATGGCATGCACCAAGTAGTTGAAAATGAAGCTGTTAACGCAGACTTATGTATAAAACTTTGCAATTTTTTTGAATTGCTTGAGAAAATGGACGATGATTTGGCTGAGGAATCGGAATTGAAAAATGCTTTTATGGAAATTTACGAACAAGCATTGCCTTATGATGAACCGAATTATATTGCACTAAGAGACACTATAATAAATGTAGTAGACTATATGTGAGCTTGAAAAAACGATTACCCCTTGGTAAAGTTTGGTTGGCTGTCCAGTACTGAATGAACCGCTTTACTTCATCACTATCAAAATTTACGCAATAGACTTACATAAAACAGGTTAATGATGTGACCTGTTTTTTTATTTTCGCTTTTCTTGCGCCGCAAAATGGTTAGGCATAAGTCTTTTTGCACGTGCAATCTATAGAAGTGTATTTTATCTTGTTTGATCCATGTGGGGGGAATTTCAAAAAAATTTTGACCGCTTCCTGCTCCATACCTGAGTAGAGTAGAAGTTAAGCAAGTTAACCCAAAATGGAAATGGACAATGGATTCTGAAGGGAACTTTCATAAAGAGAATGTCCTAAGAGAAAACAGTCCTCATTATGATGAGTCAATTGCTAATGATACGCATATTCCTTTTACTCCATAATATTGAATGAGGTGAAATAATTGAATATAGAAGAACTAAAGGCAACACTCTCTGGATCGAATACCGAGGAAAAAACAGAGATATTAAGCCACCTTTGTGATATTTTCGAATCCTATAACAATTCGATTGATAATTTCAATGATATTGTTACAGTATTACTCCATTTCGGTATTAAAGAAGAGAATTTAGATATGAAGGAAGAAATATTTAGTACAGTACTATCCGCAGCAACTTATAAAAACATTGAGGGGATAAATTTCGATATTTTAGCTGACAATCTTGAACGTCTGCCTGAGGAGTGTCTCCATTCCGCTTTGACGATACTAAGCTTTACTTTTAAAGAGGAGTATTTACCCTATCTAACCAAGTATTTAGCACACAGAAACAGCAGCGTCAGAGCAGATGCAATAAATGCGATCAATGAAATCGAAGGTTACTGGTCTAAAAGGCAAAATTAAAGTAACTTATATATTTGCTTCTTAGCAAGGAAATCTATTGTGACCATTAATCCAACAGTAACAAATGTTTTTTGATGTTTAAAATGGAGTTTGGGGATAGAAAAATGGATACGCTTGATAAACTTCCAAATCCTCAACTATTAAGTAGCGAGAATATTCAATTATTAAAAAATAAAGTGCGTGAGCTAAGTTTATAATTTTTTATTTTTCAAGATCATACATTACAACTAACTAAAACTACTGATTATTGATTAAAGGCTTTCAGCGAAGATTTAATAAGTATGGAGTGTGAGTAGTGGATATTACAAAATTAAGTAAAGAAGTATCATATGCCTTAAGACATGCACCATGGGAGTATGAATTAGAATTAGATGATGAAGGATGGGTAAGCATTGAACAGATTCTAATTGCGCTGCGTCGTGATAAACAATGGGAACTATAACCGAAAATGATTTAGTTGAAATGATTGATAAATCAGATAAAGCACGGCATGAAATTTTGAATGGAAAAATACGAGCCTTGTATGGTCACTCTGCACCCAAAAAAATATTGAAAGTAATTGGAACTCCGCCAACATTACTTTATCATGGGACAGCTAGACACTTAGTCGAACAAATTTTGCACGAGGGACTTCGACCAATGGGTAGACAGTATGTTCATCTATCCGTTGATAGAGAAACAGCATATTTGGTCGGAAAGCGTAAAGATCCTAGTCCCGTCCTGCTAGTAGTTCGAGCTGAGCAGGCTTCAAATGAAGGATGTAACTTTTATCAAGGCAATGATGCTGTATGGTTAGCTGACAGTGTTCCTTCGAGGTTTATTTCAGAAGAATAATAGTAGTAACAAATCAAAAAACTACAGTATCCGACACCACCTACATTGATGTACAATTCTCTGCGGGTACAGCAGTTTCCACTATTTTGTCAGTTATCGATATTATTTGGACAAAAGGTGGACTGACCACCCTATTAAAAGCATTTGCAATTACAATAACAGGATCTGTTATCGATACAGCATGGTATGGAATTCTTGATGCTACTAAGTACTTGACGCAAATCGAAGTGTTTTCACAAGGCAAACTCGGATTAAGAAGTGAACAATATATTTTAGAGGCGAAAGTAAACGGAGTGCCAAAACAAGTGCATGATGGTGGAGATGGTCGTACGTATGATCAAATGATAGATGATGCCATTTATAATGTAATTATTCTAGGTTAAAAGAGAGGGTCTTCGTCATGAAAAACTCATCCAGAACTACATATTTGAGAAGACGGCTTATATCGGACGTTGTTTATTTGGTGCTTTGTATTTTAGGGATAATTCTTGTTGCGAATACTAGACATTACTGGCTTACATTAGTCCCTATATTAGCATTAGTTCTTGGAATATTCATAATAAGATATCATCTAAAAGAATACAAAGATAAATCTGATAATGGATGATTTAACGAGCCTTTTAAAGGCTCGTTTTTTTCATGCAGGAGTCCGACAAAAGCTTTTGTTTTAGGGTAATTCGACCTGTGCAAGGATGGAGTGAAAACCGGCTCACACCATACAGGAGATCTATACCGTCGGGAATCCAGAGAAGTTAAGCAGCCTCTAGGATGATTTCCGATTTAAACACGGTATATTATTTGATGAATTCCGTAAGCAAGCAAAAATAACCGAACGAAAACGCAGGGCCGTTCCCTGTATTCGCTCGGTTTTTCGTTATGACAGTTTCTCTATGAACTTGAAACAAAATTGAGACAGTCTCTGTTCCATTGTTATATTACACTTAATTAAAGAGGTTGAAATTTATCAGATCACGTCGTGTTTCTATGACTCATCGATGACTGTACTGATGCAAAGGAGAAACCTGTTTATGAAAAAAATGTCCATCCTTCTGGCTGTAATGCTCATCTTTTCGATGGTGCTTGCTCCCTTGGCTTCCGCTCAGCCCGTGGTCCGGGCTGGTTACGACTCTGTTCCGGCTGAAGAGTCCGGTTGGGTTCTCGTAGGTACGGCCGAAGAACTGGCCTATATCAATCGGAATCAAGCGTCCTACCTGGATCGGAATATCCGATTAACCAGCGACATCGATATGACCGGATACGATTGGGTCCCGATGGGCAATGAAGCGGCAGCCTTCAGTGGAATATTCGACGGTGGGGGATACCGGATTGAAGGTCTTAAGATCGAGGGCGGCGCACTGCAGGATGTCGGATTCTTCGGCCACGTGTCGGGTACGATTCGTTATCTGGGTGTCACGGTTCAAGTTCACGGCGGCAGCTATGCCGGGGGATTGACCAGCCATCTGGTCGGCGGCATCATCATCAACTCGCATTCTCAGGGCACTGTTACGAGCGGCAATACCGGTTATACAGGCGTGAGTGTAGCAGGCGGGTTGGTCGGTGTGGCATACGGTGATTCGACCATTCTTCGCTCATCTTCATCCGCTGCCGTCAAGAGCGGTGATGCCTCCAACCAATATGCCGGAGGGCTTGTCGGTTCCCAAGGTGCAGGCTCCATCAGTGACTCATATGCCACGGGATCGGTTACCAACTGGGGAGATGATGACTTTTTCTTTGGAGGCGGATTGGTGGCGCACCTAGTATATGGGGCTATTGCCAATAGTTACTCGTCGACAGCTGTCACCCAATCCGGAAGATTCAGATATGGCAGGATGGGCGGCTTTGTCGGCTTCATTTTCGACGCGACGAATCCTTCGATCCATGCCTCGTATTTCGATTCCGTTGCTACCATGCAAACCAGCGGCGTAGGAGATGGTAGTGGTACCGGCGGCTCGATTCACATTACGGGCCTTACGACCAACGAAATGAGGGAAGCATTCAATTACCAAGGCTGGGATTTCACCGATATCTGGGCCGTCAATGCCGGTATTAATGGAGGATATCCTTATTTTCGTCCGGACATTTTGACAACCGATCTGCCGCGGGCGGACAAGGACGCTCCTTATTCCTTGGTCCTTGAAGCTTTCGACGGCGCAAGGGGGGGCTTGACTTGGAACGCCTCCGGACTTCCTGACGGCCTGGCGTTGACGGATCACGGCATGCTCAAAGGCAGACCTACGGTGAGCGGTACGTTCCCGGTTACAGTTTCTGCGACCGATGCGGGCCAGAACACCGTTAGCGCAGTTTTGACTCTGTATGTGGATGAACCGGCACCGGTCATCGACGGGCTTGCTATTCGTCCAGGTAGCGCGAACGGTTCGACGAGCGTGACGGCGGTTCCGGGGAATCCGGGGCATACGTTTGCTTATTTGCTCGGGCCAGATGCCAGTGAGCGTCCCCTATTGGGAGATGCTCTGCCTGGCGAAGCAGCCTTGTATTCGTTAGGTACGGACATTGTGGATCCAATCCCAGGTCAATATCTCCAGGTGTTTGAACTGGATGCACAGCAGCGCATCCAGGCATGGAGCGTTATCCAAGTGGAAGCGAGCCATATTCGTAACACCATCCCCGTTACGGGGGTGAGTCTGGATCAGACGGCTTTGACCCTTACGGCAGGAGGTGCTTCACAGAAGCTGACAGCCGTCCTTATGCCGGCGAATGCGACGAATCAGGCGGTATCCTGGAGTTCCAGCGATTCAAGCGTCGCCCAGGTGGACCAGAGCGGCGAGGTGACGCCGGTCGCTGAAGGTACGGCGGTCGTTACGGTGACTACCGTCGACGGCGGGTTCACGGCCACCGCAGCAGTGACGGTACATTCGGCTCCAACGGATACGGGGACGGTGACCGGCGCAGTCTACGGTACAGGGAATACACCGCTGGCCGGTGCGGCGGTATCGGTGGGCGGAATGAAGGATATGACCGACGCCGAGGGGAGATTTGCGCTGAACAACGTAGCGGCAGGCCGTCATGAACTCACGGTGACGGCAGCGACGTATAACGATTATGCGACAACCGTAAATGTCTTAGCTGGGGAGACGGTCGACGTAGGACGCATCGATATGAGAGCTGCCTATACCCCAGAACCGGAACTCCCATCCTATAGCTGGGTTCCAGTTCCTGCTCCTTCTCCTGCGCCGGATCCAAGAATGATCGTAACGATCAACGGCAAACAAGTTCGGGTCACCGCCAAAAAAGAGCAGGATCATGACGGGCGCACCGTTCTGAGACTGATACCGGACTCCGATCTGGTTCGGTCATGGGCCGCTGGCGGGGAGGATATCGTTATCGACATCGATAATGAGGATCCGGTGGTGAAGGTCGATTTTCCGGCTGAAGCGCTGCAGGTTCTCCTTGCGGCCAAACCGAATGCAGCCATTCGGATTGGGGTGAACGGGGCAAGCTACAGCGTTCCGCTGCACGTGCTAAGTGGCCTCCCGAACCGAACGACCGTAACGGTTGTCATCGCCAGAATGACGGATTCTGCAAGCCGTGAGCTGGATGAGGAATTGACCCGTCAAGGCTATGACATGCTGGCAAGGCCGACGAGCTTTGAGTTATACAGCGACGGCAATGTAAAAATCGAAGGAGAAGGCACGTATTTGGAGCGCACATTCTCAATGAACGGTGCGGCAGAATCCGACCATTCCACCGTCGTGCGGGTGGATGGCGCAGGGAAGCCGCGCTTCGTCCCTTCCATTTTTGAAGGAGAGACAGCGACTTTTTATGGCGCATATAACGGCGTGTTCACCGCGGTTCGCTCCAACCGAACCTTCGGGGATATCCAGGGACATTGGGCGCAAAGCGACATCGAGCGGATGGCGAACAAGCTGATCGTGAACGGCTCGGCTGACGGCACGTTTGATCCTAACCGTACGGTGACCCGCGCCGAGTTCGTCGCGATGGTCGTGCGTGCGCTCGGACTAGCCGAGAAGCCGCAGCTTTCTTCCTATTCGGACGTGGGGCCGAACGAAGTTTGGCATGACGGTGCGATAGGGGCCGCATCCGCGGCTGGTTTGATTGAAGGCTACGCTGACGGTTCGTTCCGGCCGGACGCTAGGATCACGAGAGAGCAGATGGCGGTGATGCTGGGCAGAGCCGTCCGATATGCCGGCGAGCTTCCGCGACAGGACACATCTGCGTTGGAACGCTTCCCGGACCATGCCCAGGTATCCGAGTGGGCCAAGGAATCGGCTGCCGACCTGCTGGCCGCGGGCATGATCGAAGGGGTCGGGAAGGCTGCGTTCGCTCCTCAAGCGTTTGCCACGCGCGCCCAAAGCACCGTTCTCTTAAACCGAATGCTGCTCTACTTGAATTTCATGAACTGACTGCAGCTGAATAGCTGGCGCGCACATTCCAACCGAGAATGTGCGCGTTTTTTTTGCGTTTATTCCGTAATGGAGCCTATTCGTAGACTCGAAACGTAGTATAGTATAAAAAAAATAGCAGGTTTACTAGTTGTAAGATTCAACGGGCGAAGAGCGGATGGAGTGAGATGTAACGAATGGAGAAGATTGCAAAACATCGCATCATCGGTTTGGATCGGGAAATGATGAGTTTCACGGATTGGCTGGCGGATCCCCGGGCGCTGACATCCATTTTTTCAATATCAGGAATTGGCGGCATTGGCAAAACAACGCTGCTGCTGCAAATGGCCCGCACGGCAAGGCAGTCCTCCGTGCGTTCCCTTTGGCTGGACGGGCAAGGAGGCTTAACGACGTCGGGCGCTTTTTTGGCGAGTCTGGAGATGAGTCTTGCAACCGAATACGGCAAAACCAGGGCTCCGGAATCCGCGCTGCTGCCATACATCGTTAACGAGCTTCAGCTGCAGCGTACCGTGTTGTTCATAGACAATGGCGAGGAGACCGAAAAGCTGGAAGGGTGGCTGTTCTCCCGATTTCTTCCTGAGTTGAAGTCCGCCCGCGTGTTGATCGTATGTGCCTCGCGCAATGGACTGCCGCTCAAGTGGCAGACGAATCCGGAATGGAAGTCCCAAATCCAAAGGTTCCCTTTGCGGCTGTTTACGCGAGAAGAGGTCTACGATTATTTAGACGGCAGCGGATTGTCTGCGGAATGGCAAAGGGCTATTGCCGAGAAGACGGAAGGCCATCCGTTGTCGCTTGCCTTGACCGTGGATATGCTGCTATCCGAGTCTGTGGTGCAGTGGGATGTATGGCAAGAGGTTCCGGCTGTATTGAGCGCCGAATTTTTGCGGGAAGCGGCTTCTCCTGGCGTGTACCGCGCGCTGACGGTTTTGTCGCTTCTGCCTGCAGCCGACGAGAACATGCTGAACCGGATGTTGGATACACCCTTGGAAGGGGCGGACTATTACCATCTGAGGGCACTTTCGTTCGTACGGAATACGGTGGATGGGATAACGCTGCACCAGGTCGTTGCTCGGATGTTACGGGATGACTTTGCGCGCAGAAACCCCGCACAATTCGAAGCGGTTCGCCATCAGGCGTTCGTCCTGCTGGCGGAACGATTCCATTCGGTCGATCAACGGATGCAGATGCGCCTGAGCGCCCACATCTTGGAGCTGTACCGCGAATTTTTGCCCTCGGCCCATGCATATGCCAATTTCTCGTCAAGCCTGAAACCCGGCGAACAGAAGCCGTTCCGGCAGGAGGATATGCCGTATTTGCAGCGTTTTTTGCAGGCGTCTATTCGGGGTTCCGACTGGCAGTCCGAGCTGGTCGACTCTGCCGATTACCCGGTTTTGCTGGAGGAGATTGCAGCTCATTTTTCCGAAGGAATCTTTATCGTGCGGGACGAAAAAGGGACGCCGTTGGCGTTCTGCGCAGGCGTATGGCTGCATGCCTTAAGTATGCCATTGTTGGAACGATATGCGCCTGGGTGCAGGGGAATGCTGGGAGAGGAGGCTTCCTCGCTGCATCGGCTTCCTCCGGAGGCGGCCGATACGATATTTGTGCTGTTATCTGCGGTAAATTACGAACATTCCCTGTATCGTCCCGAAGAGCTGGGAGCTTTGCTGATGCAGCAATGGCTGGTTCGTATGACCGGCGGTCTGCGGGGGATTTTGGCGGCGGGGGATCCGCAGTTGAATTCTTTATTGTCGATCCTGGGATTCAAAGCGTGCGGGAAAGCGACGGGATTTGCGGGCATCGAATTGACGACATGGGAGCTGGATTTTAGGCAAACGAGCTTTGATCAGTGGATTCAGCGGATCATCCGGCAAACGGAGACAGCAGCAGGACAACCGGCACATCAACGGGAGGATGAGTATCCCCGGGCCATTGATAGAAGCGTAATGAAGCAAATGCTGGAACGGCTGTTCGATCCGGACAAGCTGGAGGAACTCTCTGTCGTTCGACGATTGGGTTGGGACGGGATGCAGGTGAGGGACATCATTCAAGGGATTCTGGCCGACGAACGTCCGATGGAACCCTTGACGCTATTGGAGAAGGAAATTCTCATCGCAAGTTATCTGCGCAAGGAGCGGAACAAAAGCCAGCTCGCAGCATCCTTTCATATGAGCAGAGCCACCTTTTACCGTCATATGCGTTTGGCCGAAAAACATCTGGCTTTTGTGCTAAGCGATTTGATGAGGTCCGGATTCTGAGCACGCATAGTAAAGGCGTAGTTAAGCTGTAGGATCCCATAGTTCATTTACACGGGTTGCAGCATAGGACAAGCGAAATACGCATCTCTTTAGGAGGTGCGTTTTTGGTGATCCATTTTTAGAGATGCTTACGCTGCTGCTAAAACGGAAATTACCATGATACTAGAAACAGAGCGCTGTGGGGCTTCTGAACCATATAGGAGCATGAAGGCTTCGCTTCATCCAACTTGCATACTCCAATGCCTTTGATATGAAGGACTCTGGAACCTTTTCCATATCCTAGAAGATGGATACAATAAGGTCCAATGAAACGTTGGAGAGGATGCAAATGCCTAAAATACTTGTCCCGCCCGAGGTACTGATTCGGGTATCGGAGGAAGCCGCCAGGGCAGCGGAAGAACTGGAGACGACCAAGAATCGGCTGGACCAGCAGATTACGTATATGATGTCTTCGTGGGAAGGAACTACCCGTTCGCGGTTTTTCGAAGATTTTCAGCGTGCCTACGGCGAAATGAATAAAACGATTGAGCATCTACGGATCATCGGCCAGGAATTGAAGACCATTGCTTTCCGGTTCATCTCAGCCGATATGCACGAAGATCTCATAATCGCGGCAGCTGCAGCGAGCGCTGCGAACGAACCCAAAACGTTCTGGGACCATGCGGGGGACTTCTGGCAGGGGCTGCAGACCGGGGCGAAATCCGTAGCAAATTCGGTAAAGGATACGGCTACATCCTTGGTAGAAGACCCGCTTGGCACTGCCAAGGACATGGCCTATAATGCAACTATCGGGACGGCGGAAGAGATCATCGACACGGCGGTCTGGGGAGGAAAAATGATTTTTGATGCCGATACCCGGGAAAAATTCGCCGCAGACATCGAGGATTCGGGCGGCGCGTCCAATTATATGGGGCAGCAGGCTGCCATGATCCTGGCCGGCCTGGCGACACGCCGAATCGGCGTGAAGACTCACCCGCACCTGAAGCATGATTCGGGTGGGGATGGGGGGAAGGTTGTTGAGGGTAAGAGTAAACTTAAACAAGATATGTTGAATAGTCCGTATAGTGAAAAATGGGGTGTTCTTGAGGACGGAACAAATCAAGGCCTAAAACATTTTGCTGACTATTGGGAAAAGTACCCGGATCGAATACCTTCGCTTGCCAAAAGACTTGGAGTGGATGAAGGACAATTTGAGTACTCGACTAAAGGTTTTGAGAACTTTACTACCCAGGTAGAAAGAGTAATAGATAAGGGACATTTAAGAGAGGTAAATGGGAAACAAATATACTACTTAGATGGAGCAGAAAATCCGAAAAAGGGTGTAGTAGTCATCGTTAGAGACGGGAAAATCCAGTCAATGATGCCAAGTGATCTAAAATCATTCGGAAAATTGCAATAAGGAGTAATGGCTTATGAAACTTGCAGGTACAATTGAAAAAATAATCGTAGATGGTTATGAACGACTTATTTATATAAGCTTCACTGCGATAGAAAAAAAGTTATGGTGTCACTTCATTCAACACGAGGAGTATTTAGAGGAGGGGAATACCTCTGAAATTCTTCGTGTAGGACAAAATCTAACTTTTATTGTTGGAATTGACTTAGTTAATGATTATTCAGTTATTACTAAGGAATCGGGAATTATTGAAGATGTGCTACAACCTATAAGTGAATCCTCCCATAGTATAGTTTCAGCTACTGTTATTGAGAAAGAAGATGATTACACATTGATTTGTGATATTGAAGGGTTGGGTAGAAACATAGTCGTGGAGTTTGAAGAAAAAGTTAATGTAGAAACAGGGGCAAGTCTAAGATTAAAAGGGAATTTAAAAGTTGACTATTATGCAACTTAGAGTGAGTAATCAACAATCCAAGCACACTAAAAAAATTGACAGGATTGAAATAAATGAGTCAAACCATTAAAGAGATTTATTCATTGAATCAAAACAATCAGAATGCTGAACCCGAGTATGCATTGGATACATGGTATGCTAGACTAATTAATAAAACAGCGGACGAGATTGATTTGGAAGATGTATCGAGGATGTTAACTCAGAATGTATTTATTGACCTTGGCATAAAAAAAAGCGATGGAAATCTTATCGGAGGATCCGATTGCTGGCGTATTTTATGATGGTCAATTGCTGTGGTTACTTAGTGCTGTCGATTTAGATGAATTTAAAGATTTGTCCCAGCTTAAACTTCTTCTACAGAAGATCAATAATAATCTTTCTAATTTAGATTGGAGTAGTGTAGAGGATCAGATCGAGTTCAATGAGTTGTTAACCAATTTTTTGAATAAGATTAATCTGTAATATAACTTGAGAAATACGTGAAAGTTTCAAAAGCTTATTCCAACTTGACGATGAGTTAGGAATAAGCTTTTTTTGTAAGTTATAAGGGATTGGGACAGCCCTTGTTTTTCATTGTTGTATTACACCTAATTGAAGGTGTTGAATTCTTTCAGATTCTGGTGTGTATCTACGACTCTTCGGTTGTCTGATGCAAAGATGGAGGATGCCTGTTTATGATTAAGTACAAGTATAAATTGAAATATATGGACGAATTCAATATCGTTGTAATGGATTTTGATGAAGAAAAATCATTGGAGTATGCCAATATGATAAGTGATCCTTTAGGATCTGATATACCTTGGAGATTTAAGGAATTAAAAAATGATATTGATCACTATATTGATTTATTGAAGGGGAAGATACCTGAATATAGACATGGAGGAAATGCTTCAAGCGTTATATCTTATAGGGATTGGACCATAATTGAGGATCCATTTTACGACGAACATGAAGATGAGGTTGAACCGATCTGTAAACTAGAAACAATTGAATTTGTAAAAATTATATTAGTTTGGGCTTATGAAATCTATAAATATAAAAGGAGAAAGGGAGTTATTGCTCTAGAGGAAGCAGAAATTGCTATGAATGGGATTGAGCAAAAATTGAAAGAAGTTAAGGGTTTGGAGAATATTGAGTGTCAATAATATATTAATGAACATAAATAAGATAATTTTGAAGGAAATCTAGAGCAAAAGTACTTGAACGTGCTAAGGGGACTTACGCCGATAAGCAGATTCCAGGGAAAGTTGAAATATGGATTAACAATGGAAAGGTAACGAATTAGGAGGAATCAAAATATGGCTCGATTACAATGTAAGTGTGGGGAGCACTTATCCACGGTTGAGGCTCCGAACGATGTTCAATTGCATGTCTATACAGATAGGGAATGGGACGAGATTATAAACATGGGAGATTCTATAGACCCGCTATTAATACCTGATCCTAAGAGAGAAGTATGGAGATGTACTAATTGTGATAGAATTTACGTTTTTAACGAGGATAATACAGTAAGTAAAGTCTATGTAGTAGAACAACAGTAAGAAGATCAACATGATGAACGCTTATTCCAACTTAGGAATGGGCTTTTTTCACGCTCAATGAAGCGGTCTTGCTATCCGGGATAAGGGATAAGATCATCGAAGCCCTTGAGGGTTCGGGCCGCTGTGGAAAATTGTAATAAGGAGTAATGGCTTATGAAACTTGTAGGTACAATTGAAAAAATAATCGTAGATGGTTATGAACGACTTACTTATATAAGCTTCACTGCAATAGAAAAAAAGTTATGGTGTCACTTCATTCAACACGAGGAGTATTTGGAGGAGGGGAAAACCTCTGAAATTCTTCATGTAGGATCTGGTTAGTATAGATGGTCAGCATCATTTGCTGAATTGTAAAATTATAATGTTCCCCAACTGGGAGCGGCTGCCGGAATCCGGCAGCCATTTAAAAGTGACAGCGCTTTGGGGAGGCAGGCTGTAGGAAAAAGATCTCCCGTTCCATTCCGCGTTAAAGGTCAGCTCCGCGGTTCCCGGATTGGCGGCGATCAGAACGAGAGAACCGTCGGGATTCTCATAAGCCACGGGTTCCAATTTCCCCTCGTAACGGGTAGATGCGATCCGGACAGCTCCGGGATCTACAAATTTGCTGGCATGCCCGAGGGCATAATACTCCACGTTTTTCTCCACGTCTCCTGTTGCTGGATCCACCGTAACCACACCGCGACAGTCCTCGCAGCCCCCGTTGGTCGGGCCCCCATCCGGGTCAAGGGCCAGGTTGGACTGTCAACAGTAAATCAGACAACTTTTTTAAGGGCCTCTGCTTTGTACTGAACTGGCGTCATGTAGCCTAATGTGCCATGAACGCGATGCTTATTAAACCAGTTCACATAATCATATAATTCTAGTTTTAGATGATGAAGACTCTGGAAATTCATCTGGTTGATGAATTCTGTTTTCATCACTTTGTAAGTAGCTTCAGCAACGGCGTTGTCATAGGGGCAGCCTTTCATACTCAGGGAGCGACCAATCTTGAACGTCTCTAATAGATCGTCCATGGTTTGATTCCTAAACTCGCTTCCGCGATCCGTATGAAACCACTGAATGTCGCTTAAATCGCCTTCTACTGTGGCAAAGGCACGGGAAATCAGAGCAGCGTCCTTGTGTGGACCTGCACTGTGACCAATGATTTCTCGGTTAAATAAATCAATCAGCACGCAAATGTAATGCCACTTATGCTGGACTTTGACATAAGTGAGATCGCTGACTACAAATCGTTTAGATTCAGTTTGATCAAACTCACGTTTTAATTCATTCGCTGTTGTAGCTTCGTTACAAGCAGTCTTGTGCGGCTTATATTGCGCTATGGTGTACGTCGACACCAAACCCTGCTCTTTCATAATCCGTCCGATTCGGCGTCTTGAAACCGTGTAGCCTTGTTCCTGAAGTTTGACCTTCAATTTGCGCGTTCCATACGCTTTTCGGTTGGCATGAAAGATCTCTACGATAGCCGTCGTTATTTCGTCATCGTTGTCTTTTGCTCTCGTTTCATAGTAGAAGGTACTTCTGGAGATTTGCAGGACTTCGCACAATGCTGATACCGAGTATTTATCACTGTTTTGCTTAATGATCTTTACTTTCGTCCCATGATCAGCGCGGCCTGCTTTAAAATGTCATTCTCCATTTCAAGCCGCTGAACTCGCTTACGAAGAGCGATGAGTTCATTCTCTTCAGCAGTTCGGTTATCTTTTTCAGAAAACGAGCCTGACGTTTGCGCTTGCTTAATCCAGCGATCGAGGGCAGACGGACTAAGTTCATACTCTCTGGCAATCGCTGCCCTTGGCTTTCCATTTTCATATAATTGGACCATTTGTCTTTTAAAATCTGCTGTAAATGTACGTCTTTGTTTTGGCATAGTAGATCCGCTCCTAGTATTATTCTCTTCATTCTACTAGCCCTTATTTTTATTGTCCAACCCAGTGTAGCCGATCCAGGTTCCAGAACAGAACGGTTTTGGCAGCGTTGCGCGGCGCACCGATGATAAGATTGCTCATTTGCCAGCTCAAGTTATCGCCAAAGTCCGGGCTCCATTGTCCGCCGCTGCATTCCGTGAAATAGATGTTTTTGTCCGGAAAATCACGTTGAACGGCCGACATGGCCTCTGGTGAACCTTCATAACAATGGTAAGCAGTCCCGTCAATGTAAGAAGCGGCCCCGCTGTCTCCAAGCACTTTCCCGGCGTACGCTTCGCCAAGCTTCCAATTGTGGTCGAAAGCGATAATTTTAGTCTCGATCCCTTGCTGGATAAAGGCGGGGCCGAGATAATTCCGGATGAACCTGGCCTGCTCCTCGGCTCCCATGCTCATGCTTGGATAGCCCGGGGACGTGAACTCCGGTTCGTTTTGAACCGTCAAGCCATAAATCGGAATTCCCTTTGCCTCATACGCTTGAATATATTTCACGAAATAATCCGCATAGGCGGCATAAACCTTGGGATTGCTATAATCCAGATACCAGCCGTTGTAGGTGTTCTCCCCATATTTCATCCACGGCGGGGCGGTCCAGGGGCTTCCCAGTATTTTGACCGCAGGGTTGTTCTTCAGCATGTTTTGCAGCAGGGAGACCACATCCGCATCCTTGTCTATGGAGAAATGCTCCAGACCGTAATCCGTTCCCGATTCGATATCATCATACGTATAGCTGCTCGGTTGGCCGTTATCGTCCACGGAAAAATCGGAAGCGCCGATCGTATGTCTGACAAAGCTGAGGCGGATGCCGTCTTCCGTGAACAAGTCGCCCAGAAGGGAGTTCCGCTGAGCTTCGGTCATTTTATGGTTGATCAGATAAGCCGAAGAGCCAGTAATCGCTGCGCCAAACCCGTCCATGGTTTGATAACGGACCTCCGGACTCACCTTGACGGTGAGCATTTCCTCGCTTGAATCTTGGTCCGTGAATACGACCGGCGCCTTTTTGGTTAAAAGGTTGGTCCGGTCCCCAGTTGTTAGCCATACCTCGGCAGAAATTTCGCTTCCCGTCCCCGACGGGACGGCCAAGGAGCAGAACAGCAAGGTGAGAACCAGCAGTGCGCTTAGCAGGATCCATTTGCGCCGCTGTACGTTTTCCGGTTTCATCGCTCTGTCCGCATGGAGCTTGGTGCCGGCTTTGTTCTTGTCTTCCATTTTTCGTTCCTCCTTTCTCCTAAACAAAAAGTCCCGGGGCAACAACGCCCCAGGCTGAAATATAAAATGAGTCGTATGATTTACTTGCCGGAGCCTTTAACGGTGACGCTGCCTGTAAGACGAATGTCGTCGGAGGCACTGCCCACATAAATCGGCACTTTTCCGGAAGGCATGACCCAAGCCTTTTTATTTTCATCCCAATAAGAGAAGGCCTTAGGATCGAGTTCAACCGTAACGCGCTGCTGTTTGCCTGGTTTAAGCTCGATTTTGGCAAAGCCGGCGAGCTGTTTGGACGGTGTATCTACGCTAGTTGGGAGTTTCCCGGTATAGACCTGTACAACCTCGGCGCCGGTTACAGCTCCGGTATTCCGGAGGTTAAGCGAGACTTCAATCGTGGAGTCCTGCCCGGTGCCTTTGGCTTTCGTCTTCAGGTTTCTATAGTCAAAGTTCGTGTAAGAAAGACCGTGCCCAAACGCAAACGCCGGTTGGATGCCTTCTTTCTCATGACCCTTATATCCTACGTAAATGTCTTCGGAGTAATTCGCGTCTCCGTTTACCCCTGGGAACTGCTTTTCATCCGATACTGGAGTGGAATGCTCGTCGACAGGGAAAGTCACCGGCAGTTTACCGGATGGATTCACGTCGCCGAATAGCACGCTGGCGATGGCGTCGCCCTGTTCCTGCCCGGCATACCAGGCTTGCACAATGGATTTAACGTCATCTTTCCAGCCGTCCATCTGCACGGCTCTGCCGCTCATTTGAACCACAATCGTATTTGGGTTGGCTGCAGCCACCTTCTTGATCAATTGTTCCTGGTTATTCGGAAGATCCAGGTCGGATCGGTCAATGTAGCCTTCGCTTTCATAGGTGCGCGTCACCACGACGGCAACGTCGGATTTGTCCGCAAGATCAACCGCCTTCTGCATCTTCGAATCGGTCACCTCTTCCGGCGCTTCCCAGCCGAAGCGGACCAGTCCGCCAAAATCGCTGTCGCCATCTGTCCAATCCGTGCGGTATTCAATGCGCACGTTGTGGCTTTCGCCGGCTTTCAGCTGCACCGCCGCTTTCTCGGTAGCCACTTTCTCCCCTTTATTGTCGATCAGAAGCTTGCCGTCGAAATACATCTTGCTGGAGCCGAAGCTCGAGAGCGAAAGGGTGTATTCGCCGTCCTGCGGAGCCGCAATCGCGCCGGTCCAGCGTGCCGACATTCTGCCGTTCAAATCGCCAGGGACGGGAGTCAGTTTGGAGGACTGTCCGTTTAATCCGTCATAATTATAAAAACCAAGGTTCATATTCACTTGGCCATCCGTGCGTACCACGGAAGGTTGGCCTTCAAGATTCGTGTTATTGAAATATTCCGCGCGAAGTCCATGCTCGCCTTTAATCACATTACCGTTCTCATCAACGGGGCTCAGCAGCGAAGATGGAATGGCCGATGGCCCATTCATAATATCCGCTGTGGAAATCGGATCGGTACCGGCCGCGTAATTTACTTCAACGCCCTTTCCGGCACGTTTGCGGATGGCCTCCAGCGGGCTTACCGTATAAGTCGGCTTCACAAGCGAGCTGCCGCCAACCGTTGCGTAGTTGTCCGCATCCGGACCGATGACAGCAATGGATTTCAGACTGCTTGCTTTCAGCGGCAGAGCCTTGTCTTTGTTTTGCAGAAGCACCATGCTTTCTTCGGCAATTTGCTGCGCTTTCGCGCCGTGCTCAGCTGCCGGAATCTGCTTATTTACCACAGGGTGATCAAAAAGCCCTTTGTCGAACATCTGGAACAGAATGTTACTTACCTTCTCATCAATGACGTCTTCACTAACTTCACCCTTTTGAACGGCGTTCATGAGCTTAGAACCCCAAAATCCGTAAGGGTCTCCGGGCGTTTCCAAGTCGAGGCCCGCGTTGGCGGAAGGAGCCGTGCTCAAGTTGGCGCCGTAGTCACTCATGACGAAACCATTAAAGTTCAGCTGGTCTCTGAGCATCGTGGTCAAAACGTCTTTATTTTCACAGGCCGGTGTGCCGTTGATCTCGTTAAAGGAGCACATGGCCGAACCCAGGCTGGCTTTCTCGATGGCTGCGGCGAATGGACGCAGGTATACTTCCTGCATTGCGCGTTCACTTGCGATCGAGTTCACCGTGAAACGCTCGGTCTCCTGGTTGTTCAACAGAAAATGCTTGGCTGTCGCGATAACCGGGTATTTTTGAACCGCATTGACATAAGCAACGCCCATCTTCGACTGAAGCAAAGGATCTTCGCCCATGGATTCAAAATTCCGGGAACCCCAAGGCAGACGGGCAATATCGAATCCCGGGCCGAGCAGGACGTTATGGGTGGTGTTGAAGGATTCATTGCCCACCAGGTCCCCGTACTCCGAAGCGGTTTTCGTGTTCCAGGTTGCGGCCAGCGCAATCGGAGTAGGGAGAGCCGTCGATTTTTTATCCTGAATATCCGGATTGGCGACCCGCACGCCGGTTGGCCCGTCTGCCATGGTCAGCGCGGGGATGCCAAGCCGTTCAATAGGGGCGTTATAAAACCCGTAATAGTTATTGACGTTGCCTGTAACAAAATCAATTTTCTCGGAAAGCGTCATGGCGTCAAGCAAAAGCTCCGTGCGTTTCTCAGCGGATTGAGAGGTATCCATCCACGGACGCGATCCGCCGTCATTCGATTCAGCGCTTGCAATCTGCAGCGGAGCGGCAGCGATGGCACCAATAACGGTAAGTGCAACTAGTTTAGAGAAAAATCGAGATTTTAGCTTCAATGGTATAAATTCCTCCTTAATTTAGCGTTTGCCCCTGCATACGCCGTGCTATGTACTCAGACACATTCTTGGTCGCTTGATATCAAGTAATCAGAGGGGCGTCAAAGTTGAGATTCCTTACCCGGCCTTGTCATCCTAAATTAAATATTTTCCGATGGGGTAAGTTGGAGAATGGAAAATAGCTAGCACCTTCACTGTTTATGTTGGCCGTAACATGCTGATGATCTAAGGTATTGTGCCCCGTCAACCTATATTGGAGGTTGCAGGATATAAGGAGGTCAAGCAAGACCGGGAGTCCATCCGATTGATCCGCGGCATCCCTCTTGGGTGAACTGGTTAGCATCTCGGCAATTAGACTATCGTACTTTTTGAAAAAGTGCACCGACCATTTCCTGGATATTAATCCTTTATAAATGACAGCAGTGTCATAAATTTGGGTCTAAAGATTACAAAAACGTTAATAATTAGGCCCCATTCCTCTTGAATTTACCTCGTCCGATTTAGTCTGGCAAAGTGGATGTCGGTCTCTTGTCTTAGAAAAATAGGTCTGATTTATTTCAGAAAATTATATATATATTTCAGAAAATGGAACGAAAAGGATGGAGAAAAGAGATTCAGCGTTGTCTCGGATGCCGCCAAGCTGAGGTGGTTATTTACTTTCTTTAAAAAAGCTAAAAAGGACCCGCGTCTGGTGTGATCCGAGATTTCAAGGTCATGCTTTTTGTGTAGTTGATGGGTACGGTACAATTTTTATGTTTATCGATCACTTGAAGGACAAGAATACCGCTTTCCTCAATATTATTCTAGGCTTTAAGCTGCTTCCGATACTCTATTGGAGGCAGCTTATCTAGTCCTCGTTGTGGCCGATGTTGATTGTAGAATCGTATACTCTTCAATTCTTCTTTATGCTTCATCCATATTTCGGTCATAAGGGTAGAGTCCTTCCGTTTTGAGATGCGAGAAGAAGCCCTCCATAGAGGATTGTCATCACAATTGCCTCGGCGAGACATGCTGATTCGGGCGCCAACCTTTGGCAGCATGTCATGATAGGCATTGGATGTGTACTGGAACCCCTCATTGCTATGAACGATCAGTCCACTCACGTTTTTATGACGTGAAATAGACCCCTTTGTTAATCATAAAAAGAGGAAAAAACACCATATATTCGAATATACTCTAGAAACCATAAGAAGAGAGGGATACGCTGATGAATATGCAGACGCTAGCCGAGAAAACGAGTGCCGGCTTGTTTAACGATATCCTACAACGTGATTTTTCGCAGAACATGATATCGGAATTGGAACAGATGAACGCAGTCCAATTGGAAAACAAATTGAAAGACATATTAGCAGTACCAATAGATATATCCAAGCAGAGGGTATTCGAATATCTTCAACTGTATTATTCAGCATCCTGGCAGAATCTCTTCACGGAGCTGAATGTGCCCCGTGCTTTAAGTCTTTTGGAAGTCGGTGCAGGCGATGTCATTTACATTCCCAAGGCTGTAGACGCCTATTCCCATGAAGCGGGGTCCTATGTGACGGCCAACCTCAACAGGGAGCTGACACAACATTTTCAGGAGAAAACAAAAGGAATGGACGTCAGCATACGGGTTGTTGAGGACGATGCCGCCAATATCGGTTTATATTATCCGGAGTCCTCTTTTGACGTTGTCGCTTTTCATCACGCTATTAACGATATCATCCAGACCATTATCGCTGAGCGTGAGGGCATTGATACAGTAAATCAAGATTGGTGGACGATCGAGCCTCTAATGCTGCAAGCTGTTATGGATTATCACCGCAAAGGTACGCTAAAAGATGCAACGTATCAGGCGTTTATCCAAATCATGGACACAAGCTGTAAGCAGTTAAAAAGCGGAGGATTCATGATATTCGATAACATTACCTATGCCGGATATGATGAAATGGGTTATTCGTCCGAATTTCACAACGACTATATACAACTGGCTAGAAGTTGGATCAGCGAAGCGAATCTAGGTCTGGAAGAGATCGAAGTCGATTCGTATGATAAACGATGGTGGATGATATGGAGAAAAGTATGAGCTCCTTATCGAAGTCATCGTCAGGAGGGATTTAGTAGTGAGTAAGCCGGTTATGCAGGTCGCTCTGGTCGTCGGACCGGATTGCGATATGGAGAGCCAAGCCGTAAGGGCGGCTCTGGAGTATTTCGGGGTGCGCGTCTTTACATATTGGATCGGGAGGCCGAATGATCTGATCTCCGTCTTGTCAGGCGATGATCTATATGAAGGCACCGATATGATGTTGTTGAACTTTCACGGGGATGAGGGCAGCATGATCATGCCGGAGCTCGGCGAAGAGGTATACGAGGAGGATGAGCCGAGGGGCGGCTTCGGGCCAGGCGAGATTATGCGATATGCGAAGCTGGACGGGAAGACGGTGATCGCGAACGGCTGCTCGCTGGGGGATCCAGCACTGGCCGACGCTTTCCTGGAGCGGGGCTGCAGGATGTATATCGGGCCGGATGACTACCCGGACGGCAACGATGCGCTGATGTTCGTTCTCCGGCTGTTCTATGAGATCGTTCAGCAAGGACGGGACGTGAAGGAAGCCTTTGCGCAAGCGGTGGCGATGAGTGGTGAGCTATCCATGTACCGGCTGTATGAACGACAGGAATCATAGATAAAGATGCTACACCCCTGCTCATGCCTAGCAGGGGTGTGTGTGCAAATATAAGTGCGATAGAGTACCTCTAGTAACCAGATTCCCCGTTCTATCCATTCTTCTCCTCGAAATATTCCTGATACTGGCTCGGCGTGACGTGGGCGTACTTCTTGAAGATGCTGATAAAATACTTGTAATCACTGAATCCGATATCCTGCGCGATGGTGTAGACCTTGTTGTCGCCTGACTTCAGTAACTCGATCGATTTCTGGATGCGGTAACGGTTAAGAAATTCATTGAAGGTATAGCTTGTCTCCGCCTTGAACTTCTGGTTCAGGTAATAGGCGCTTAAGCCGAGCTCTTCCACGAGGTCATGAATGCTGATCTTCTTGGCATAGTTCTCCTGTACATAGGCGATCATTTTGGACACGTATTTCGAGGTTTTGGTTTCCTTCTCCAGAAATTTGCTGTTCAAAATCTCTTCTTTTTCCTGCGGATGATTCGAAATTACTTCATATTTGCGGATTAAATCCACTTTGGCTTTGGCTGATTCGAGTGCCGCAACCAGTTGGTCATCCTCTAAGGGCTTCACCAGGAATTCGGTGACGCCTAACTGGAGTGCCTGCTGCGCCAGGTGGAATTCATTATAACCGGAGATAATGATGCTGCTGAAGGTATGCTGGCGCAGTCCTTCCCGAATCATCGAGATGCCGTCCATGATCGGCATGGTGATGTCGGTTATGACGATATCAGGCCTCAGCTCGCAGATCTTCTCGTAGCCGTCCTGTGCGTTAAGTCCTTCTTCAATGACGATGCAATCGTATTGAACCCAATCGATGCTGAACCGGATGCCCCGGCGAATCATATCCTCATCTTCGACCAGCAGTACTTTAAACATGATATTCACTCCATTCGTAAGGAATCGTAAGGACGACACAGGTGCCTGTTCCTTGCGTGCTGTCAATGTGGATGCCGGACGCTTCGCCATATAGAAGCACTAAACGGCGATGAACGTTGTACAGCCCGATATGCTGCGTCGTGTTTGTCTGGCTTTGCAGAATCCGGTTCACTTCCTGCAGTCTCTCTTTACTCATGCCTTGCCCGTTGTCGCGAACCTCGAGAATGAGCTTGCCGGCGGAGGTGTGGATGTTAATCTCGATCAGCACATCACTTTGATTCTCATACCCATATTTGATAGCGTTTTCGATAATCGGCTGCAGCAGAAGCTTGGGGACGTACACATCCAGCGTTTCCTCGGCTACGGTAATCCGATAGTCCAGCCGGTCATTGAACCGGATTTGCTGCAGCTTCAGGTAATCCCGGACATAATTCATGTCATTCTTCAGCTGGACGCTGCGGTCATGTCCGATGCTGTATCGAAGCAATCGGGATAGGATCAGCACGATCTCCTGGGCTTGATTCGCGTCAATCTTAATGGCATAGCGCAGCGTTTCGAGCACATTAAAAATAAAATGCGGATGGAACTGCGATTGCAGCTGCTTCACCTCGATAATTGTGCGGAGCTCCGACAGCTCTTTATTTTTCTCGATCAATTCTTTCAGCCGATCCAGCATCACGTTGTACTCATTGCCGAGTATTTGAAACTCGTCATTCGTCTGAATGTCGACATAGCCGTTGAAGTTCCCTTCGCGCAGCTGGGCTAAAGCGTGTATGAGTTTATCGATCGATTCGGAATTGCGCGCCGACATTTTGTTCGCCAGGAACTGGATCAAGACCCAGAGCAGCAGGCTGGCCGCAAGGACAAAGAAAGAAACCGTATAATAGGTGTACTGCTCCGATTTGTAGGAATTCAGCGTAATGACTTGGATCGGCGTGCCAGGAATTCGTTTGGAATATTTGTAGTACTTGCCCCCGTTCAGCAGAACATGTCCCTTGTTATCGACCTTGGGGTTGAATTTATTGAGCAAGCCTTTGGTCACATTGCTTGTCGTGGCAATAATGGTGTTGTGTTCATCGGTGATCAGGGCGATTTCATTATTTTGCTCGAAAATCACCTTCTGGATGTCCGATTCGTACAGCTGATAGATGATATAGCCTATCGTCTGCTGGTCCTTCACGATGGCTTTGCCGAACGTGTAGCTCGTATCGCGGTCATGCGAATAGCGGAAGCTGTTCATTTCGGTTAGGGTGTCGCCGGGCCGCTGTTCAATCCGGTGAATGAGGTTGCCGAAGGCAAAATTGGAGTACAGCGCATCCGCCGGGGCTGAACTGGCCAGGAAGACGCCATCGGTATTGACGATATGAAAAATACTTTTGATCTTCTGTCGATTGTTGAAATCATAGAACTCGGAATATACTTGTTCGCTGCCCAGATGGGAGCTTACATAGTTGATTACGGTGGGAGATTCGGCCATCCGATGAATCTCCTCGTCATACTGCCGATATACGCCGGATATGGACTGGCTGATGGACTGGGCGGCTTCGGTCGTTTTTTGGGTTAAGTTCAAACGCCCGTTCATAATCGTGAACGCCAAGAACAATACGATTAAGATGGAGAAGGGGATCATCGTATAGACGCGAAACAAATGACGGGTGGATTCCTTGAAATTACGATAAGGTGTTGGTTTCATGCTGCCCTCCATCTGCGATAAGAACCTCGATCCTATTATACCGACTCGCGGTTAACCGCAGATAATCCAAATACATCCAAGCGGCCCTGCATGCTGCAGGCGCCGGCTTGGATGTAGGTCTACGTTATGATTACATTACATTTACATGGAAACTTCCTTTTGTCCGGAAAGCTTCAGGAAAACGAGCAGCGACACGACCGTAATGACGGTAAGAATCGTGGAGAGCGCTGCCGCCACGCCGTAGTTCCCGCGAATGACCTCGGTGTATATGGCGACCGTGACGGTCTTGGTTTTGCCTGTATACAGAATGATCGAAGTGCTTAATTCGGTAATGATGGTAATCCAGCTCAGGATCGCGCCGGAGACGACGCCTGCCAGCATCATCGGAAGCGTAATCCTGAAGAACGTCTTCATCTGGGAAGCGCCCAGGCTGATCGCCGCTTCTTCGATCCCGTCGTTAATCTGATGCAGAATGGCTGCGCTGGATCGTATCGTATAGGGCAGGCGCCGGATGACAAACGAGATGATCATGATGACGGCCGTACCGCTTAACGCCAGCGGTTTATTGTTGAACGTGATCAATAGGGCGATCCCCAGTATGGAGCCGGGAACGATATACGGGAACATGGTGAAGATATCCAGCGTATTCGTCAACGCATTCTTTCTTCGAACGGTTACGTAAGCAATCAGTATCGCTAACAGAATGATGACGACCAGCGACACGATGGCCAGGAAGAACGTGTTCAGAATGACGCCGCCAATATTACTGAAAGCATCCCGGTAGCTTTGGAGCGAGAAACCTTCAACGAAAATTCTGCCGTTGGATTTCAGGAACGAAGTATAGATGACATAGAGCTGCGGCAGCAGCGCGATTAACGTATACAGATAGATAACCGCATGAGCCGCGATATTGCCGACGCCCTTCTTCTTCTTGGCTTCGATCGGATGCAGTGCGCTCATCGTAAAGGATTTGCGATTGGCTACGAATTTTTGCAGCAGGAATATCGTGGTGGCGAACAGAACGACAATGACGCTGATCGCCGCCGCAAAGCCGTCATCGCCGCCGACCTCACTGATGAACTCGTTAAAGATCAGCACGGGCACGGTTTTATATCCCTCGCCGATCAGCATCGGCGTACCAAAATCGGCAAGCGCGCGCATGAAGACGAGCAGGCCGCCTGCCAGCAAGGTTGGCGTAATAAGCGGGAGGAGCACTTTGCGCATTTTGGCTAAGCCTGTATAGCCCATGCTCTCGGCAGCTTCCATCAGCGATTGGTCCATATTCTTGAGTGCGCCTGATACATACATGAAGATCAGAGGGACCATCTGCAAGGTTAAGACGACTAAGATCCCCGTAAATCCGTAGATATCCGGCATCGTAATGCCGAATGTGCTGCTGACGAATTTCGTAATGACGCCGCTTCTTCCGAGCAGTAGGATCCAGGAGTAAGCGCCAATGAACGGAGCCGACATCGACGAGATCAGAATCAGTACGCGAATGGCCGAGCTGCCTTTGATCTTCACCGTAGCCATAATATAAGCCAGCGGCGTTGCGATAATCGCGGCAAGCAAGGTTACGCTGACGGTCACCTTAACGCTGTTGAAGAGGGCGTTCAAATAGTAGGGCTTACTGAAAAACTTCGTGAAATAGGCAAGGGAAAAATCGCCTGTCGTGCCATTGTACACACTCTTGAACAGCATCGTAAACAATGGCAGGGCCAGAAACAGAATATAGAACACAAAGATCAGTAACGAAATGTTGGTCCAGACATCAAATCGTTTGCGCGTCTCTCTCATAGCCGGACGCCCCTTGTATAGTTCAGTTCGCCGACCGCATCATAGACATTAATTTTATCTTTTTTCACCTTGAGATAGATGTCTTGACCCGGCTCGAGGATCTGTGACGTTTTCGATTCCTGCGTAATCTCCACGCGTTGACCGGATGCCAAATCCACAAAATAATGGGTGTTCTGCCCCAAAAATACGCTGTGTACGATCGTTGCTTTCATGCCGGTCTGGTCCTCGGTTAATATGAACTCTTCCGGCCGAACCGAGATTTGAACGTTTAGCGTATCAGCCTTGGCATCTGACTTCGGCACCTCGATGTTCGTCATCTCTTCCGAATAGCCGGAGCCGAATGCCAGGGCATAGCTGCCTGCGGATTTTGTTATATTGCCCTCAAGGATGTTGGTCCGACCGATAAAGGTTGCAACGAATACGTTTGCAGGACGTTGGTAAATCTCCTGCGGCGTTCCCAGATGCTGAATCACGCCGGATTTCATGACCGCGATGCGGTCGGAAACCGCCATGGCTTCCTCCTGATCGTGCGTGACGTAGACGGTGGTAATTCCGACCTCCCGCTGAATGTCTTTAATCGCGTTACGCATGTCGACCCGAAGCTTGGCATCCAGGTTGGACAGAGGCTCATCCATCAGCAGGACGTCCGGCCGGATGACGATGGCTCTGGCTAGCGCAACGCGCTGCTGCTGGCCGCCGGACAGGTTCTTCGGCATGCGGTCTTTATAGGGCTCGATCTGAACGACCTTAAGGATGTCATCGACCTTGGCGTTAATCTCTGCCTTCGATAATTTCCGATTCTCCAGCCCGAACGCGATGTTTCCTTTGACGGTTAGGTGAGGGAAGATCGCATAGCTCTGAAAAACCATCCCGATATTCCGTTTGCCCGGTTCCACCTGGTTAATGACGCGCTCGTTAAAATGTATGGTTCCGCCTTCAATGCTGTTGAAGCCTGCAATCATGCGCAGCAGTGTCGTCTTGCCGCACCCGGAAGGCCCGAGAAGGGTGAAGAATTCACCCTTCTTGATCTCCAGGGACAGCTCGGGAATGACGGTTGTGTCGCCGTATTTTTTGATTAAGTCTTGAATGGTTATGGTTACGCTCATGGTTGTCACCTGATTCTATAGTTTATTTAACGCTAGTGAACAAATCGACATAACGCTCAACGATCTCGGATTTATGCGCGCTGACGTAGTCCGTGTCTTCATCGATCATGTGGATCTCTTCATAAGGCTTCATGTGGTCGCCAAGCTTGGTATCCTGGCGAAGCGGGCGGTTCGTTAATTGCGTGCCGAACGCATCCTGCGCTTCTTGGGACAGGATGAAGTCGATGAATTTCTTGGCGTTGTCCATGTGCGGCGCATCTTTGATGATGGCGGATCCCGCATCCAGGAATACGGCGCCTTCTTTCGGATACACGATTTCTACCGGTGCGCCGTTCTTTACATAGGTGCTGGAAGGGTCTTCGTAAGTAAGGCCGACCACGTATTCTCCGTCCGCCACGCTTTTGTGGACGGCGCCGGAACCGCTGGCGATTTTGCCGTCCAGGTTCTCGATCAGTTGACCGACATAATTCCAGCCCTGCTCACTCTCATAATCGCCGCCCATGGCTTTCAGCATGTTCGTTAACTGTGCGAAAGCGGAGCTGGAGCTTGCCGGGTCGGCGGAAGCAATTTTCCCTTTAAGCTGCGGATTCAGCAAATCCGCATAACCTTCGATTTTGATATCGCCGATCAGGTTTTTGTTCACGAGCAGCACGCTGCCATCCGAGATATAAGGGGTAGCGAAGCCCGACGTATTGCGGTGTCCTTCCATTAAATTCTTGTCTTCAGGCGATACGTAAGGCTCGTATAAAGCTTCGTTTTCGCGGAAGCCGGCCATGGAACCGCCGAACATTACGTCAGCGTATGGGTTCTGCTTCTCGGACTGTAAGCGCTTAATAATTTCTCCGGTGCCAGCCGTTACAAGCTCAACCGTGATCCCGGTCTGCTTCTCGAACATCGGAATGATGGTTTTGATGATCTCCTCGCTGTTTGGACTGTAGATCACGAGCTTATTCGACGAACCCGAATCGGACTCGCTGCTTGCACAACCGCTCAGCGCCCCTATAATGAGCACGCAGGTTAACAGTAAAATCGACAGCTTTTTCATGAATAATCCCCCTTGAGCAAATGTTCGTTTCGTAATTGCATGTTCATTGTAGCAAGCTTGGTACCGTTTACATAATCCCATAATCCGCAAACATCGTCTAAAATTCGCAACCTATTTTCGATTAGAAAGGAATCCGAACCGGCATATTTTAAAGAATTCTTTTAGATCCGTTAGGGCAAGATATGGTTTGGAACAACGTCCGGCAAGATGGAGCTGTTCCTGTCACAAATTTCGAAGGAGTGAGATGGATGGCTAATAAAAACGATCGTAATCATAAGGCTGATGCTGACCGCGACACGACCAACATGGGAGTTGACGCTGGAGAAGCTATGGGAACCGCGGGCGGCGGCGTCGTGGGTGCTGCTGTAGGTTCCATACTGGGTCCGATCGGCACGATTGCCGGTGGTATCGCAGGCGCAGCATTGGGTAACAAAGCTGGCGAGGCTGCAGAAAATGACGACAACGATTCAAAATAAACGGCGTTAAACTACCATCTGTACGAGTAAAAATAAGGGGGCCTGGTGAATCCGGTGTGCCCTAAATTATTTGCTGTATGGTTGGACAAAGAACCGCGCTCCTGCGCGGTTCTTTCATTTTACATATAAGTTCTATGCAGCTGTAAACTTCAATTCCCTTCGCTTGACATACCACTACGCGATGTAGTAGTTTATAATCACTACATCGTGTAGTAATAAGTTCGTTATGGACGCATAACGACGTAAAGAGGTGTTCACCGTGAACCAGGTTCAAAAATTATCGGATACTGAAATGGAGCTCATGGAGGTGATTTGGGAGTGTACGCCGCCTGTCACATCCACCGAATTGCTCGCACTGTTTGCCCAGAGAGGAAGAGAATGGAAGGCACAGACCATGTCCACCTTCCTGTCGCGTTTGGTGGACAAAGGGGCACTTACGGCTGCGAGGGATGGACGGACCAATAAATATACGCCGCGCATTTCGCCTGAAGATTATAAGCTGATGGAAGCGCAGCACGTCCTGGACGGATTATATCAAGGCTCGGTTAAAAACCTAATTTCGGCTTTGTATGACGGCGAAAAGCTTTCAGATGAAGATATTGCAGAGCTGAAGCAATGGTTTTCGCAAAAGTAGGGGGGCTTATGAATACTATTCTTGAATTGCTATTAACCCTTACCGTTGCTGGAAGTGCCGTTGTAGCCTGCATTCTTGTACTGCGGATCGTATCCATCCATGCCTTGCCTACAAAGTGGCGTTATCGAATTAGCAAAATGGCAATAGGTTTTTATCTTATACCCGTTGTCCTTGGTATTCAGTGGATCTCGCCCCTGTTTACATTTAGTGCATCAGCAACCGTCCCCTTCGCGAACGAGTTGTCTTCAACTGGGCAACATGCGCTGCCCGGTCCATATTCAGGGATTCATCCTGAGCCGCTCCTCCCAGATCAGACCATATCGGCAAACGCAGCCCTTTCCCTTATTGTCCTATGGGCAATAGGCGCTGTCGCTTTTGCTGCATGGCAGATGTATTGTTATCACAGATTTTTAAAGAAACTGAAACATACGCGTGTCACCATTCCGATAAGCAGCGAAGCAGCGAAACAGCTCTCCTTCATCAAGGAAGCCCTCGGTGTGAAAAGCAGCGTCGGGCTTGCCTACAGCTCCATCATTCGGAGCCCTGTTCTTGTGGGCCTGTGGAAACCAACCATTTATCTCCCTATAGAGAATACCGTGAACATGGACATGGTAATCCGTCATGAGTTGATCCATCTGAAACGGAAAGATCTATGGGTCAAAGCGTTCACGCTCGGAGCAAGCGCCTTACATTGGTTTAACCCTTTGGTGCACATTCTTCGCAAGGACATTCATATATGGAGCGAGCTGTCTTGCGATGAAGAAGTCGTAAAAGAGATGTCCCATGCCGAGCGGAAACGCTATGGGGAGACGATCTTAAGCGTCATGGCAGGGTCAAGGAATTTACCCGTGCAATTTATTGCCTCCTTATCCGGTGACGGCAAACAATTGAAAAGGAGATTAATGATGATGCTGAATGTAAAGAAACAAAAAAAGAAGACAATGTATCTCACGTTAACAGCGGTGTTTTTGGTTGCTGTAATTAGCACATCTGCAGCGGCATGGGCTTCTGGCAATACGCCTAAAGTCATTGAAAATGAAGAAAGTCATGCTGAAGCTCAACCAACAGAAGCGGCTCCTAGAGCGGTACCTTCTGAAGTCGTAGTTGAGAATGAAGGAAACCATGTTGTAGATTATCCCCAAGAGGCTCGTCCTGTAGCTGAGAATGAAGGAAGCCATGTTGTAGCTCAGCCAGAAGAAGCTCGTCTCGTGGCTGTCGCTGAAGGAAGCAATGTCGTGGATTATCCCCAAGAGGCTCGTCCTGTAGCTGTAGCTGAGAATGAAGGAAATGATATTGTTGATTATCCAACAGAAGCTCGTCCTGTGGCTGAAGTTAAGAATGAAGGAAGCACTGTTGTAGCTCCTCCAACAGAAGCTGCCCCTTCGGAGGCGGTCGTTGTGAGTGAAGGAAACCAAGTTGTAGCTCCTCCAACAGAAGCTCGTCCTGTCGACCAGGGTTATAAGTCTCATCCAAACGAAACCCCCCGAGTACTTCCATTACGATAAGATCCATGACGCTTAAAGAATTTGCTGAGTGTGATTGATGCTGATGCTGACGGCATTCAAACGCAAACGATGAACATAACATTAATTAGAGCAAAAACCAAAGAAGAGGGTACTCCCTCTTCTTTCACTTTATATAGAATGGCATCCGATCGCATTTATAGCTGTAGCTGTAAATGCCAGCCTATGGTACGATGTGAAGGATTGGCAAGCGAGCAAGCTGGCAAATCGTCATATGATCATAGACATGGGATTGGGGATAACATCTTGAAGACGTTTAAGAAAGTTTACATAGAAATCACGAGCATTTGTAATTTGGCCTGCACGTTCTGTCCGCCGACGGAGCGCAAGGCCAACTTCATTAAAGTGGAGGACTTTGCGAGAAGATTGGATGAGATCAAGCCGCATACGAGTTACATTTATCTGCATGTGAAGGGAGAGCCGCTGCTTCATCCGAAGATCGACGAGCTGCTGGATATCAGCCATGAGAAGGGGTTCAAGGTCAATATCACAACCAACGGCACGTTGATCGCGAAGAACCGGCATAAGCTGCTGGGCAAGCCGGCGTTGAGACAGATGAACTTCTCGCTCCACAGCTTTGACGGACATGTCGGCTCCACGGACCGTGAGGGATATTTGCGGGACATCCTTTCTTTTGTGCGGGATGCGGAGGAGCATAAGGTCATTTTCTCCTTCCGTTTATGGAATTTGACGCAGGACAACCAAACGAACCTGGAGAAGAGCCGAAACCGCCAGACGCTTGAAATTTTGGAGCAGGAATTCAATTTGGACTACCGCATCGAGGAAAAGGTTGAACCCGGCGGTGGCGTAAGGGTAGCCGAACGCGTCTACCTGAACCAGGATTATGAGTTCCAGTGGCCGAGCTTGTCGGCCCCGGAGGATGACGGCAAGGGCTTCTGCCACGCGCTGCGCAGTCAGGCGGCCATTCTTGTGGACGGGACGGTCGTGCCTTGCTGTCTGGACGGGGAAGGGGTCATCAACTTGGGTAACCTGCATCAGAAGTCCTTCTCGGACATCGTGGATGGGGAGCGGGCGAACAACCTCGTGGACGGATTTTCGCGCCGGGAAGCGGTTGAGGAATTATGCAGAAAATGCGGGTATCGGCAGCGGTTTGGGGCTTAAACGGGAGGCGGGTTATGAGCATGCGTAGTTTAGATATTTAGATGGTATGAGGAGGTACCGAACAGCGATCCGCAAAAAAACGATCCATCATCGGATCGTTTTTTTTATGTCCATTAATTAGGATACTATGGAATATTCAGCATTAAGTCTGATAAATTAGTGATAATTATAATTTTGGGATAATTTACCGATTAACTTATGATCCAAGAACTCGGGGAGGGGAGTAAATGTGAATAACAACCGCGATCATAAGCGAGAAGAACTTGAGAAAAAACAAACGAAGGAATATGAAAAAAACGCAATTTTAAATTTTTCGCAATCCATTGGAAGAGCAATTATTGGCCATCAAACAGGATGCTTAACTACTTTGATAGCACTTTTTATTATACTCTTAATATTTTTCTTGAATAAGTAAATGGCTAGTATGAGGAGGCGGAGGAAAATTCCGCTTCTTTTTTTATGCCGATCTGTGGTATCGTTATATGTTATGACGTAAAGGTACGGCTTGTGGAAACTCGATGATGAGATGCCCCATCTTACGTGATGCGAAAATATAGATATTTACCATAAAGGAGATCCCATGACATTTGAAGATTTAAATATATCCCCTGTCATTCTCAAGGCTTTGGCCAAGGAGAATTACAAAGCGCCGACGCCTATACAGGCTCAGGCGATCCCGGCTGTGCTGGCCGGCAGAGATTTGCTGGGCTGCGCCCAGACCGGAACGGGGAAGACCGCCGCTTTTTCGGTGCCGATGATCCAGCTGTTGAATCAGCAACCCCCTAAACCGGGCATGGGGCGCCGCATACGCGCACTGGTATTGTCGCCGACCCGGGAGCTTGCCCTGCAAATTTCGGATAACGTCAAAGCTTACAGCCAGTTCACCAAGCTGCGTTCGACGGCCATAGTTGGCGGCGTTTCGCAGAAGACGCAGGAACGCGCGCTTCAGCAAGGGGCGGACATCCTGATTGCGACCCCAGGCAGGCTGCTGGATCTCATGAATCAGAAGCACGTCGATTTGCAGCATGTGGAGATTTTGGTGCTGGATGAGGCCGACCGGATGCTGGATATGGGCTTCATCCATGACGTGAAGCGAATCATCGCCAAAATGCCGAGCAAAAAACAAACGCTGTTCTTCTCGGCCACGATGCCTGCGGAAATCACCCAGCTTGTCCAAACCTTGCTGCACAATCCCGTAAAAGTCGAGATCACGCCGGTCTCCTCTACGGCCGAACGGATCGAGCAATCGGTGTACCTGCTGGAAACCGGGAATAAGCAGCAGCAATTGAATGAGCTGATGAAGGACCCGTCCATCGTGTCGGCATTGGTCTTTACCCGTACGAAGCGGGGAGCGGACCGGGTTGCGCGCGGACTGAACAAGGTGAATATTACGGCTCAGGCCATTCACGGCGACAAATCGCAAACCAGCCGCCAGACGGCGCTCAACAATTTCAAAAGCGGGGCGACCCGCGTCCTGGTGGCAACGGATATTGCCGCGCGCGGGATCGACATTGACGAGCTGTCGCATGTCATTAACTTCAACCTCCCGAACATTCCGGAAACGTATGTGCACCGGATTGGGCGCACGGGCCGTGCGGGACTGAGCGGGACGGCGATATCGTTCTGCGAAGTGGACGAGGTTCCTTTTCTTCGGGATATCGAGAAGCTAATCGGAAAGTCCATTCCGGAAGTGAAGGACCATGCCTTCCCGATGTCCGGGGCGTTAAGGGCCGCCAAGGTGGACCCGTCGCCGAAATCCGGCTCGTCGTCCAAGCCCGGCAAAGGCAAGTCAGCTGCATCGAGACCTGCTAAGCCGAAGGCGGATGCGGCCCACAAACCAAAGGCCGACGCGGCACGTAACCCGAAGACGGGTGCACCCCGCCAATCAAGCCCGGATGCGGGACGCAAGCCGAAGACGGACGCCGCCCGCCAATCCAAGACGAACTCGGCGCGTAAACCCATGACGGAAGCCGTCACGAATCCATATTCAGAGATGGCACGCAAGCTGAGTTCGGAAGCAGCCTCGAATCCTAACAACGGCCAGGCTCGGAAACGCAAGTCCGGCGGATTCAACAAGGGAAACAGAGCCGGCAGACCCTCATAAGCGATAGCGGAGAATGGGAATGACTTCTTATCATGGGCAACAGTCCATTCATGCATGCCCCAAACCACCACGCACCATGCACATGAATTATGCAGCCGTTTCCGACGAACCCATTACACATAAAAAGCACCCTTTGCCACTTGTGAAGTGGAAGGGTGCTTTTTCTCGATGCCGCATGTGAGCTACTCGCTCTTTCTCCCCGCAAGAAACAGAAACAACGGAATTCTGCGCCGGCGTTCATAGGTTTCCTCGTTTACAAAATACGCTCGCACAGGGTGGGACTCCCTCAAGTGCTCCACGATAAAGCCGGCTTCCTGCATCGCCCGGAAGTAATCCTCGACGGTTCGATGGTACTTATGAACGGTGCCGCCGAGCCATTGCTGCTCCCGGTAGCCTTGGATGAAGTAGTTGTCCACCATCCAATTCGTTCTGGTGCCGGACGGCTGCAGCGTGGAGGTAATGACGGGATGCTCGACGGAGAAGACGAACCTTCCGCCTGGCTTCAAGCTCTGGTGAATGCATTGAAAGATATCCCCGATATCCTGCAGATAATGAAGAGCGAGCCTGGAGATTACCACATCATAGGTATCGATCGGATAAGCATAGTCCTCCATCTGCATGTGCAGAACGGTTCCGCTCTTGTAATCGGCCAGGCTGCTCGAAGCGGCTTCCACCATGTTGCGGGAGCCCTCGATTCCGGTATAGGAGGCACACCCTTGTTGAAGCAGTTCCACGCCGAAGCCGGCATCCCCGCATCCCAGGTCCAATACATGAAGGCCCCCGATATCCCCCAGCAGCTGCCGGATGACGGGCTTCTCCAACGTATCGTTGGCATTCTCCTGCCACTGCCGCCGTTCCATGTATTTCTCGAAATTCTTGTCGTTGTCGTAAAAATCGGATCCGTGATAGCTCATAAGTCCCTCCTTCGGATATCAGCCTGCATCCATCTTGATGTACTGTACCATAACGAAGATACGACATGAACGAATAAGGCGAAAAAAATCTTATCTCAGGTAATCCTTCATGATGCAAAAATGAAGCGGTGGCCAAGGATGAATCGCACCAATCATGGCTCCCCTTCATATGGTACATGAGCCGACTTTTTCATTTGAAAGGGGATATTTCCGATGTACGGCAATTACTATCACGTACCGGGGCGGGTAACCAGGCAGAGAGTTTCCATGCAGCAGGCCCAAGAAATTGCGCTGGCCCGCGTGCCGGGCCAAATCGTTCATGTCGATATGGAGCTGGAGCATGGCGTGCTGGTTTATGAAATTTTTATTATGACTTCCGACAACAGGCTGTTCGAAGTGGAGGTCCTCGCGAAATCGGGAAGGATCTTGAAGGTGGAGGAAGAAGACGACGAGGATTAAGGTCTTCAGGCTGAAAAACAAAGCAACCGGGCGAGACGAGGAGAAGCACATCGTTTCGCTCGGTTTTTTAACTGGGGCGTGCTTAAGTTTCGGTGGCTTCGCCACGTCCGGACAGCGAGTGATTCCGATGACGAAGAAGTGGAAGAATGATCAACAATCCAATCAGGAAGCATGTGCCGGCCAATCCATAAACGAAGGGCAGGGAGAGTGCGGTTTTCATTGCACCCGAGCATCCCATTGCGATTAACATCGCCCCGGTCATAAGCGGCGTTCGGATGCCGGTGACCCGTCCGATGTAGGCTTGTTCCGTTTGCTGCATCACCAAGGTGTGGTTCCCGATAAATATCGCCGGCTGAAGGAGCGCGATGATGAATTGCGAGAGCATGGTTAGCCAGAGAAGCGTTGACAGGCCCAGCATGAGAATGCCAACGCCGTTCACGATCAGCCCCATCATGAGCAGCCGCGCGGGAGCTATTCGGGATGCTAGCGTAAACGTAACGATTCCACCCAGTATTTCGCCTACTCCGTAAGGAATGGTGATCCATGGCAAGTCCTGTGCGGACAAGCCTAAGCGTTCAGTCACCAGAAATATGCCGAGCGGGGAGATCAATCCCACCCCGAGGCCCACAACCAGGAAGCAGAGGCTTAGCCGCAGCAGGCTTCTTTTGAACAGGACATAACGAACGCCATCCGCCATATCGCGACGAATGGAAGGGGCTGGCGCAGTAGTATCCGCAGCTGCCTTCGGGTCTTGGGGGACAAACAGCATGGCCAAGGCCGATAACATGAAAGAAACGCTGGTTAACAAGAGAGCAGTCAAAGCTCCCCACTGCTGATACACCCATGTGCCCAGAACCGGACCGATCACCATGAAGATGGAAAACAAGGTTTGCAGTAAGGACATTCCGATCGACGCATCCTCATCCTTGACATGGATTTTGAATAACTTCATGCCGGCAGGCTGCGCGAATTGCGACAGGACGGAAGAGCATAAGGCCGCGAAGAATACGGCACCCCATGAGCCGGAATCGAGCATCAGAAACACGATGAAGACAGAGCAGGCACTAAGCATCTCGCACCAGACGATGGTTGCTTTGGGACGCCAACGGTCGGCGAATACCCCTCCAATGAACGAAAACAGAAAGATCGGACCATATTCAGCAACGGATATCATGGAGACGGCAAAGGCATCCCCGCTCGTCATGTCCATGACGTACAGCAAAACGGCAAAATTCCGAATCCATATTCCGAGCTGTGAGAATAGATTCGACATGAAGACGGCTCGAACAAAGCCGTTGCGAAGCAAGCGTATAGAGCTAGGCATGATATGATTCCTCCTTACAGATTCAATGCTGAAACCTATTTTGGGGTCTCCTGTAAGGTGAGAGTCAATGGTATGATCATATAAAGTAAGATGGAAGAGGTTAATGAACCCCATATTGCAAAAGCCAGGACGAGGTCGATTCGGTGCAGTGGATGACGCTGCCGGAAATTAGGGATCATCCCCAGACACCGCCGTGGACGATGGAGAGCATGCTTCGGGTGGAGGAGGCGCGAAGGAAGCTCAAATAAGGGATGGCTTTCATTGAAAAGAAAAATCCTAAGAAACGGGGTAAGGATATGAGCAGTCTATTGCAGGCTCGAGTCACCGGGATTTTGATCGAAGACGAACGGATTCTGCTGGTCAAACAGAGCGTTTCGTCGGAACGCGGCTGGTCGCTTCCGGGAGGAAGGGTAGAGCAAGGGGAAACGCTGGAGGAAGCCATGATTCGAGAAATGGAAGAGGAGACCGGGCTTGTTACAAAAGTGACGAAGCTTCTGTATCTATGCGATAAGCCGGATTCATCGCCATCTCTCTTGCACATTACGTTTTTGCTGGAACGATTGGAGGGGGAAATTCGCCTCCCGACGAATGAGTTCGATCTCAATCCTATCGGCGATGTGGTCATGGTCCCGATCGCAGATTTAGCCAACCACGGGTTTTCCGAGAAGTTTAAGACGATCGTTCAGCGCGGATTTCCGGAGTCAGGAAGCTATCAAGGACTCAAGCGCAATATTGGATTATAAGGAGGTGCCGATCCTATGAAAAAGATATACATCGTGCGCCATTGCCAAGCGGTGGGACAAGCGGCGGATGCTCCGTTAACCGAGCAGGGGCTTCTGCAATCGCTTGAACTTGCTGAATTTCTGTACGACAAAGGGATTGACCGTATTGTTTCAAGTTCTTATCGCAGGGCTCACGACACCATTACACCCTTGGCTGAACGCATTGGCGTGGCCGTTGTGCTGGATGAGAGGTTGACCGAGCGAATACTGTCGGGTCGAAATGTTCCTGAATGGCGGGAGATGCTGCGCAGAACCTATGAGGATCTGGACTTGTGCTTTGAAGGCGGAGAATCAAGTCGTACAGCCATGCATCGTGCGGTAAGTGTAGTCCATGAGGTCCTGCAGAGTTCAAGCCGGAATGCCGTTATCGTATCCCATGGCAATCTGATCTCGCTTCTGCTGAAGCATTACGATGACCGTATCGGCTTTAACGAGTGGGAGGCTTTCTCCAATCCCGACGTATATGAGCTCAGCTTCCGATCAGATGTACCGGAAATCCAGCGGATATGGAATTCATAACCCACTAAAGAAGGCGTATGTAAAAAAGACTTCATAAGCATTTATTCCCTATATTTGGAGACGGTCCGTCCCCTATAATGGAGTTGCACGGATATCCGGCTTGTCCATCCTATGGATTGAGCTTCGCATAACAAAGAATAATCGCGGCGGAGGCAAGCGGCGTGCATGGGTTCGAAATACCATTGGAGAGATCATGAAATAAAGGGGATATGAACCATGGCCAAAACAAAACGGGGCCGCGCACTATGGAACATGCCATCGCGCGGCCGCGGCACATGTCCGGTATGCAGCACGTCTCGCATCAAGCTCCTCTACGTCGCCAACAAGTCGGACGGCACGGCGCTGAAGGTATGCAAGCGATGCCAGGATGCCGATCAGTCCAGAGTGGACGCAGCAGTAGTGTAAACGTGGCGCAGCCTAAGTGGTTGAGGCATGCGACTAAGAAAACCGAGTAACGGCAGAGATGCAAAAGCCCGCTCCATTGCGATACCGGAGCGGGCTTTTGCGTTTGCGTGGTGAGGGTCAGGCATTACTTGCCGCTTTTCATGAACACATGGATTTGACTCTCAGGCTCCTCTGCCATGTCTTCCTTGTTCTCGTTCCGGCCATCGCCTGAATCGTTAGCTCTTAAAGCCGACTCCAGGAGGGATTCCAGCTGTCCGTTCTCAATATCGGTCGGTTTTACAAAGCTGACCGATATCAGCGAGCCGTCTCCTTCGGCAGACAGGCTATACTCTACAAACCGGTAGTCATGTTCCAATAAAGACTCGTGAACCCGTTCCAGCCTATCGGCAACCGCGCCCAGCGAGATTTCCGGCATATCGGCGTGGACAGCAAGTTTCACGTTCAAGGGCAGGTCTTTCCGGAATGGCATATCGAGCGTCAGTTTCTCCCGCGCCTCCTCCTTAGGATCGTCGAGCATGACCGTAGCACGGGGCTCCTCCAATCCTTGAATTTGAGCCAAGATCGGCGTGATTGCCTGTGCATATTCCTGTTCCAGCCTTTGCAGGGTGTTGAGTTTTCCGAGGACGTTGCTATCGTATTCGTCGTAATCCACTTGCCCATTCTTATAATAGATTCTGAAGACGGTGTCGGGGCTGGTCTCCGACTTGGCCTCCGCGTAATATTCGCTGAATTTAAAGTTATACTTCGATTTTCCAACCTGAAGCTTCAGGTCCGGATAGTGCTCCTTCACATGCCGTTGAATGGCTTTATCGGCCGCTCGCGATGAAACCGGATTACCTGTTAATTCGTTGGTCATAAACAGAATGATCCCAATCAGGGAGACAGCCAGAATGAGGCTGCCTATCCTCAGGATGCGTTTGCGTCGTTTCATGTCATGGTCTCCTTTCGAAATGCGTAATGAAGAAGTGAGGCAATCAATATCCCGATAGCCGCGAGACAGCCATAGATGATGCTGAATAGAAGCGGGGCCGCAATTACGGCAAACCTCCATCCTTCAGCGAGTGCGCCTTCAAACAGGCTGTGGACGAACTGCCAAACATAACTCAGTGTAAAGATGCCAAGCGGAGCCATATACCATTTCCTCCGCAGCACGATATAACTTAGGCCGCCGATCAGGGGCATGATCAGCAGGTTGTAAAACATGCCGAAGGAATTGGTGAGGGAGATGCCCAGCATGGCGCCGGTTCCTAGAAATGCAAGCGCGCTCAGCATAAGATGTTTGCGGATGGAATGAAGGATTTTGCCGTCATTGGGCACGGGTTCGCTTACATGAGCCAGTTCCCCGTACTCCAAACGGCATGCCTGGCAGTCGGCCATATGCTCCATAACGGCGGCGACGCTGCCGTCGCTTGCGACGCCGTCGCGTACGAGCGGGATCAGATCCAGGCATATATCGCAGTGAATCGTCGATTGTTCTTGCTTCATTGCAGTCCCTCCTGTTCCAGCACGGATTTGATCCACTTTTTGACGCGGTAATCTATGACCCTGGCCGAGTTCTCCGAAATGCTCAAGGTCTCCGAGATCTCGCTGTAGGAATAACCGTCCACCCTCATCCGCACGATGGTCCCGGTTCGTTCATCCTTCGTGTCCAAGAGCGCCAGGATCCGGTTGGCAGCCTCCTTGGTCAATAATGCTCTTCGATGCTATCGGCAATATAGATCTGAAGCAGATCGCCATACTCAATCTGCGGCTTCGTCCGCCGCAAATGCTGAAGCCATACGTTGCGAGCGATACCAAAGAGCCAGGTTTTCACGGAGGAGTTGCTCTTGAAGGATGGAAGCGCATGAATAGCCTTCAGGAAGGTCTCGGATAACAGATCCTCGGAAAGGGAGGGCTGGCGGGTCAGGCTGAGCAGATAACGATATACGTCCTGTTTATATTGCATGTACAGGCTTTCTATATTAAGCAAAGTCCGCTGCTGCCCCCTTTCCAATGACGCTTGAGCATAACCTGATAAGTGTTCGTTCATCCATGTTACAAGTCGGCAAGTCCCCAGGACTGCTTGATCAGTTTGTTCTATATATGAGTCGCAATCGAAGTTGATTTCGTTACAGCCTCTCACAAAAAAAGATGAGGTTTACATTTCATTGCCGATGGGATATTATCTGATTTAATATCTTATAAATTAGATGAATGTTAAATTTATATAAGGAGTTGAGTCGATAACCGTGCAATTGGATAAAGTGGTCAGTTATCACAAGGCGCTCGCAGACCCGACCCGAATCAAGATGCTCATCCTGCTTGCGGAAGGCGAAATGAACGGCCAGCTTCTGGCCGAGAAGATCGGCGTCACGCCGGCTACGATTACGCACCACGCGGCGAAGCTGCGGGAAGCGAGCCTCATCAACGAACGCAGGGACAAGAACACGATCTTTTTTTCGCTGAATGATTATTTTATTAAGAACAATGCGACAGCGACGGAGAATCTGATTTACCAAAGAGTCCGGTCCGAGGGCGTAACGGAAAGCTTGCAGGAAGAAGAACGGCGGATGAGGGATTCCGTGATCAAGAACTTCTTCACCTCCGACGGGAAGCTGAAGAGCATCCCTGCCCAGCTGAAGAAGAAACTCATCGTGCTTACGCATATGGTATCCCGGTTGGAGAAGGGACGGAAGTACAGCGAGAAGGAAATGAACGAGTTTATCAAAGCTTATCATGAAGACTTTGCGACGATCCGGAGGGAGTTTATCATGCATCACTTCATGTTCCGGGACAATGGGGTGTATGAGCTCAATCCGGAGAAGATGTGGGCACGGTGGGAGGATCTGTCCTAATGAAAGAACATTCGCCGCTAACCCATCAACGGATCGAGGATGCCAAAGCGGGGGATTTTGATGCCTACCGGATGATCGTCAACGAGTATTCCAACGCCCTGTTATCCGTTGCGTACAGCGTGCTGGGAGATTTCCACGAGGCACAGGATGCGGTGCAGGAAGCATTTCTGAAGTGCTATCGGAACCTCCATACGCTGAACGATCCAGCGAAACTGGGCAGCTGGCTGTATGCGATAACGCGCCGGACCAGCCTCGATTTTGCCAAACGAAGCAAGCAGGCTCTCCCCCTGCACGAAACGACTCCAGCATCGGACAATATCACGCCATGGCTGGAACAATATGTGATCCATGATTCCATCTGGGGAGCCTTGCAGGGATTGGAGGAGAAGAGTAAATCCGTTGTCGTGCTGCACTACTTAAGCGAGTGGTCCATGAAAGAGATCGGACAGTTCCTTAACATGTCGGTATCTGCGGTTGAAAGCCGAATACGACGTGCCAGAGAAGTTTTGAAACAGCATCTAGCCCGTGACTTCGAGCATTATTTCCTTACTCATCGTTTGGGGAGGGATTTCGAGCAGCAGGTCTCGGAACATGTCCTTAAGCGAGCCGGTCATTTCTATATTCCAGTCACGGATAAGGGGCAGGCCACCGCCTGGTTTATCCTGCATTTTCATCTGGGAACCAGCAGGCACGGCAATCCGGTGCTGGAATCCGGACAGGAATTGTATTTGCTCGAGTGTCAGCGCCACGCCCCGGCGAGCATGCCTGTACTCACGTTCGAAGCAGCGAGCGTTGGGGAGTTAGAGCAGCGGCTGCATCAACTGGGGATTGGAATGGAGCCGATCCGGGAAGATGCTTTATTCGGCAAATTGCTGGTATTCTACGATCCTGACGGCAATAAGTATCATGCTATTGAACCGAATTGATAAAAAAATGGCTCTCCGTGACGGAATCGGTCCGGTTCCATCGTCTATATATTGAAACCACATTGAACAAGAGGTGAATCGAATGACGATAGACAACCCATTAAACGAAGCACCCAAGCTCCAATCCTTGAACAAGCCGCTGCTAAAGAAGGTTCATTGCAATTATCTCCCGGTAAGGAATCTTCCGCTGGCGGTAAAATGGTACTCGGAGCTATTTGGCCTTACGGTGAGAAAATGCGACGATACAGGCGCCATCTTGATCTTAGGGGACGGACAGTGGTTATTCCTGCTGGAAACACTGGATAACCGAACAGCCAACTTCATAACCAACCAATGGGAAGGGGAGAATTATGAGATGTTCTCGTTAACCTTCGAGGTCGAGAATATTACGGATCTGCATAAGCGGCTGCGGGAAAATGGAGCACAGGTCGAGCCGCTGGTAGATCACGGCTCCTGCGGATTGCAGTTCAAATTCAAGGATCCCGACGGCAACAAGTTTAATGTTTGGCAGGATGCACCCACGAGCTGACCCATCGAACCGCAAGAATGGAAGGGCAAGCGCTGGCTTTTAATGAGTCAGAGGGCTTGCCTTTTTTTATTTCCGCGATTCCGATTGGAAACGGCGGCATCTTATGACGTCTTATGAATATTCACCCCAGGACCATCTGTCGTTTGCAGGTGGTGGTCTAATTCTCCGTTAGCGTTTACAATAGGCAATATAAGGGTTAAATGCCAAATGAGGTGATTCGATGGAATTTTACCGCTGCATGAACCATCCCGAAAGGGCAGCCGCCGCGCAGTGCACGCGATGCGGGAAGCCGGTGTGCGACGAATGCCATAATCCGGAGACGGGCCGCTGCCGCTACCGCTGCGGCGAAATGCCCCCCGCTCCCGGCATGCCCGGACGATCCAGGAACATATGGGTGACCGTGATCGTCTCCATACTAGCCATCTTGGGCGGGCTTACGCTGCTGCTGCTCGCGATTTGCGGAACGATCCTGTTTTCCTATTAAAGTACGCGTTTCGAACTCGAACAAGGTCTTATTTTCAACTCAAGTTTTCATTCAAGGAGTGGGCGGATGGAATTTCCTGTTTATTTGTACCTGGGCTCCTGGCGGATTCATCCGCATGTGTTATTTGAATCGCTGGCCTACTTTATCGGCTTTCGGGTATATTTATGGACCCGTCGGCCGAGCGGCATGACAAAGCTGATGAGCCTGCAGCTTCTGGCCGGCATCATCGCCGGGGCTGCCATTGGGGCCAAGCTGCTGTACTGGTTTGAGGATCCGGCGGCCACTTGGGAACAGCTGCGCCAATTCCATCTCCTCTGGGGTGGCAAGACGATTGTCGGCGGTCTTCTCGGCGGATTGATCGGCGTCGAGCTGACCAAACGCTGGGTGGGCTGGAAGCATTCCACGGGCGATGATTTCGTGTACCCGCTGATGCTGGGCCTGGGCCTTGGGCGAATCGGCTGTTTTCTGACCGGCCTCGACGACCACACCTATGGCACGCCGACAACCTGGTTCACGGGCGTGGATTTCGGAGACGGGATCTATCGCCACCCGACTCAGCTGTACGAGATCCTCTTCCTGATCGTGCTGGCCCTGCTGCTGGTGCCGCTGTACCGCCAAAGCCGCGGCAGATCGACTCGCGAGGGCTATGTGTCCGGGCGGATGTTCCAATGGTTCATGGCCGGGTATCTGCTGTTCCGCCTGGCGATCGAATGGATCAAGCCGACGCCGCATCCTTACCTGGGATTGAACAATATCCAGCTGGCCTGCATCGCGGGCCTCATCTATTACGCATGGCTGATCGGCGGCAGAAACCGGCTTCGCCGCTTCACGCCGGATTCCCGTCTTCCAAGCTGACCAAAGGAGTATGATTATGCCAAAAAACCGGCCTTATCTGTATCATGAACTGACCAACAGCATATGCACCACCTGTTATCGCAAAGTGGAAGCCAAGATCATCGAGGAGAACGGCATGGTGTATATGCTCAAAAGATGCCTCGTGCACGGTCCGGAAAAAGTGCTGATCGCAACCGAGGCCGAGTATTACCATCAGACGCGAAAGTTCATCAAGCCGTCCGAAATGCCGCTCGTCTGGAATACGCCGATCCGTTACGGCTGCCCTTACGACTGCGGACTGTGTCCGGACCATGAGCAGCACAGCTGCCTCACGCTGTTGGAGATTACGGATCACTGCAATCTGCAGTGCCCGATCTGCTTCGCCGAATCGTCGCCGCACCGCACCTCCTATCGGTCGCTGGCACAGATCGAATTCATGCTCGACCGGATTGTGGAGAACGAGGGGGAGCCTGACATCGTGCAGATCAGCGGCGGCGAGCCGACGACGCACCCGGATTTCTTCGACATCCTGGATATGTGCAAAAGCCGTCCCATCAAGCATATCATGGTGAACACGAACGGCATCCGCATCGCCCAGGACCGCGATTTTGCGCGGAGGCTGGCCGAGTATATGCCCGGCTTCGAGATTTACCTGCAGTTCGACAGCTTTGAGGAACATGTGCTGAAGGAGCTGAGAGGGGCCGACTTGCGGCGCATCCGCCGGCAGGCCATCGAGCACCTGAATGAATTCAACATCTCCACGACGCTGGTCGTCACGCTGAAGAAAGGGCTCAATGACGGCGAAATCGGCGACATCATTCAATACGGGCTTCAGCAAAAGGCGGTGCGCGGCGTCACCATTCAGCCGATTCAGGCGGCGGGACGGCTGGAGGGGTATGATCCGGCAACCGATCGCCTGACCGTAAGCGAAGTCCGGCGGATGATCATTGACCAGTCCGGGGTGTTTACGGACGCGGACATTCTGCCGGTGCCCTGCCACCCGGATTGCCTCGCCATGGGTTATGCGTTGAAGCTGGGCGGGGAAGTGCTCCCGCTGACGCGGATGATCGACCCGGAAATCCTGCTTGAAGGCGACAGCAACACGATTGTATTCGAACAGGACCCGGTCATCCGGGGCAAGATGTTTGAGCTGCTGTCGACGGGCCACTCGCCGCAATCCTCGGCGCTTTCCCTGAAGAGCCTGCTCTGCTGCCTGCCGCTGGCCGCCGTGCCGGAGCAGATTACGTACGACAACGTCTTCCGGGTCATTATCATGCAGTTCCTGGATGCCCATAACTTCGATGTCCGGTCCGTCAAGAAATCCTGCGTGCATATCGTGCATCCCGACGGGCGGATGATCCCGTTCGACACCTATAACATGTTTTACCGGGATGACAAGGAAGAGCTGCTGAAGGAGCTCAAGGAAGAGGTTGCCACCGCATGGGACAGATAAGCCGTTCTAAGGCAATGTACTTCAATTCGAGCTTACATAGGGAGGCGATACATTGTGCAGAACAATAGCCCTGAACCTGAGAAGGTGTCTCCATTTCAATTGGATCAGAACATGAAGATCGATCACGTCGAAGCGGACGAATGGTTATGGTATTCCCCATTGGAAGAGCCATTCCGAGTATCTGGCTTTGCCTGGTTCGACACCGAACGCATCTATCGCAGGCTGCCCGCCGTACCTGAGGTCCCCGTCCGACCGGAGGTGGATACGCTTGCGAACTGCACATCGGGCGGTCAAATCCGCTTCCGAACGGATTCGCGGAACGTATCCGTCCGCGTGCGGTTGACGGCAGGATCCGGCATGTACCATATGCCCCCCACCGGGGAGTGCGGAGTGGATGCGTATATCGGCGGCCCGGGCGAGTGGAAACATGCAGGAACCGCCCGTTTCCAGCCAGGTCAGGCAGAGTATGAGAGCAGCCTTTTCACTGTCGAAGACCGCAAAGCACGCTCGTTCCTGCTCAACATGCCCTTATACCAGGGCGTTGAGGAGATATGGATCGGAATGGAGCCGGGAGCCGAGGTCCTTGCGCCGGAGCCCTATGATTCCAGCTCGAGAGTGGTCATATACGGAACCTCCATCACGCAAGGCGGATGCGCGTCGCGGCCCGGCATGTCGTATACGAACATTCTGAGCCGCAGGCTCCATCTGGAGTTTATCAACCTGGGCTTCTCGGGGAACGGCAAGGGAGAGCCGGAGCTTGCCGAACTGGCCGCCCAAATCTCGGAGCCGGCCTGTCTCGTGATTGATTATGAGGCGAATTGCGGAGGGACCGAAGCTTATCGTCAGACCTTGCCGCGGTATATCGAGACCTACCGGAAGTTCCATCCGGAGGTTCCCATCATTCTGGTATCCCGCATCCCTCATGGAGCCGAGTCGTTCATGCCGGAATTTCGCGAAGGACGGCTTGAACGGAAAAAGTTTCAGATGGAGCTCATTCGGGAACTGACGGTGGCCGGAGACCATAACCTAACGTTTGTGGACGGATCGGATTGGTTAGGCGACGATCCCGGGGAAACGACCGTTGACGGGGTTCATCCGACGGACCTCGGCTTCAAGCTGATGGCGGACCGGCTTGAGCCTGTGCTAAGGCAAGTGATCGGCGATATGGCTGCAGCAGCAAGGCGATAGAACCGTTAACGGGGTGAACGGTTAGCGTGCTAATGGAGTAACGAAAGGCGTCATGAAACGTTCATAAGCTACAATCGTGAGAGAGCCCGTTCCAGGTTGGAACGGGCTCTTGTCTGCGCCGTCGCTGCATTCAAAAGTTTTAATTGTTTACCTAATAAATGAAATGTTATGATAACAATTAACTAATAACTTATCGATTACCTTAAAGGATGTGTACAGGTTATGGCAGGAAAAGTCACGATGCAGCAAATTGCCGATCATCTCGGCCTTTCGAAGTTCGCTGTTTCTAAAGCGCTTTCAGGTAAATCCGGCGTCAGTCTCGAGACCCGGGAGAAAATCGTGAACGTCGCGACCCAGCTCGGTTATTTTGCCAACAAGTCGCCGAAGGCCGGAGGCAAGAAGAACGAAGCCAATGCCGACGGCAGCCAAGCCGCTAAGGAGACCGTCATCGTGCTCGTGCCGAATGTCCGCTACCAAACGCGGGATTCCCTGTATTGGGGACGGATTATCGACGGCATCACGAATGAGCTTGAGGCAAGGGACACGGGGATGGTCATCGTGACCGATCAGTTCAAGGACAGCTTCGCGAATTTGATTAATCCGAGCGGGGTAAGAGGCATCATCGGCGTGGGATTTATCTCCTCTCAGCTGCTGCTCGAAATCCGCAGCCTGGATATTCCCTTCGTCTTAATCGATCATGAGGATCCGCTGATACCGTCGGATGCCCTGTTCATGAACAATGTGGAGTGCATGAGACGGGTGACCAATTATTTGATCGGGTGCGGGCATCGGAAGCTGCAGTTCGTAGGGAACGTCCGGTTCTCGCGCAGCTTCGCCGATCGTTATCAAGGCTATCGTTCCGTCCTCGGCGAGCAGGGGATCCCGCTGGATCAGAACGAGGAGCTCCTTAGCTTCGAAGGAGATAACCGCTCCGAGATGACGGAGTCGCTCGAGACGATACTAAGCCGGATGGAGGAACTGCCAACCGCCTTTGTGTGCGCGAACGACTCCATTGCCATCTGCATCATGACGGTGCTCGGCAAGCTGGGCGCCAAGGTGCCAGCAGACTGCTCGGTTACCGGCTTTGACAATATTGAGGATGCCGCTTATGCGGCTCCGTCACTGAGCACCATCCACGTCAACAAGGAGGCGTTCGGACGCAGGGCGGTGGAGATGCTGGCGAGACGGGTGGAGCAGCCAGACAGCCCGCTGGAAAAAATACTCCTGGCCGGCGATTTCATCCTCCGCGAATCCACCGCCTATGCAAAGAAGGTCGACTGACGTGAACCTGCGCGGCTACATTACCCGTCTATGGAAGGAGCGGCCGGCCGGACGCTTGGACCGGAAGCTGTTTGTGGTCTTTCTGTTTCTGATTATCCTGCCGATCGGACTCATCACGTATTTTGCGGCAGAGCGTTATACGGCCACCATCGAGAACAATACGGTCGCCTACGTGTCCCAGCTGTCGAGCAAAATGATGGGCAAGCTGGATGATTACGTGACCGATATGATGAAAATTTCGATCATTCCTTCGTACCTTAATGAAATTCAGTCCGGGCTCGAGATGTCCAATCGGCATTACCAGGCGGAAGGGCAGCCGAAGGAATCGGCAAGCCTGAACGAGAGCGAGCTGAAGCTTCAGATTACCCGCAAGGTCGAGCGGAGCATCTATTTCATGAACAACATCAAAGAAGGCACGAGCAACGTGTACCTGTTCGACCTTTTCGGCAACCCCTATTACGTGGTCAAAAGCGGCGGCAACCGTTCGAATCTGCAGCAGTACTATGACAACTGGCGCAAGCTGGCCACGGAGGCCGGCGGCCGGCCCGTGCTGGTCAGCACGCAGGAGATCGCCGTGTCCGCCGGCAGCAAGCAGTACATGTTCACGGTCGTCCGCGACATCATCGATAAATCGTACCATTCCATCGGCACCATTGTGGTGGATGCCAACATCGGCGTGATCGAGAACATCGTCACCGACCTGGAGGAGACGACGCACGGCACCACCTTCATTCTGGATGACAACGGGACCGTGATCTATGACAGCGAGAAGAAATATTTGTCCCGCAGCATGACCGACAATGCGGCGCTTGCCCAGGCCACCGGCAACGAAGGAAGCTTTCGCCATAAGGTCGACGGGGAGGAGCAGCTTGTCGTTTACCGGAAATCCGAGCAGACCGGCTGGCTGATCCTGATTACGGTGCCGGAGCGGCAGCTGATGCAGGATGCGCTCAAGACCCGCAAGATAACGATCGCGGCGGCTGTCGGCGTTACCAGCTTTGCCCTCATCATTTCCCTGATTCTGATCTATGCGCTGACAAGGCCGCTGCGGTCCATCGTCCATCTGATGAAGCAGGTGCAGACCGGCAAGCTGGATGTGGTGTTCCCGGTCCGAAGGAGGGACGAGGCCTCGCTGATCGGGGTCTCGTTCAACCGGATGATGGCACGCATCAAACAGCTCATCGACGATATTTACGCGATCGAGAAGCGGAAGAAGGAGGCGGAGCTGGAGCGTCTTCAGCACCAGATCAATCCGCATTTTATCTACAATACGCTGGAAACGATCCGGATGACGGCCGTCCTTCACAACGATCAGGAGGTGGGGGACATGGTTCAGCTGTTAGGGCAGCAGCTTCGTTACAGCATTCATGCCGGCAGCGAGGTCGTGGAGGTGAAGCGCGAGTGGGAGCATGTCAAAGCCTACATCGAGCTGCTGAATTACCGGTACGGCGAGCGGTTCGTGCTGACGCTGCCGGATGATCCGGGGGCTGATTCCATTCGGGTGATGAAGCTGCTGTTTCAGCCGATCATCGAGAACGCCGTCAATCACGGCTTCGACGAGAACAAAAACGTGCTGCATCTGACCATTACCTATGCCATGGATGGCATGAACCATGTGTTTACCGTTACGGATGACGGGCTGGGCATGTCGGCAGAAGCGCTTGCGAGGCTGCGCAGCATGCTCGATCAGGCGCAGTCCCCAGGAACGGACGGCCGGGGAGTCGGGCTGCGAAACGTGCACGAGCGGCTGCAGCTCCGATACGGAAGACCCTACGGCCTTACCGTAGACAGCGAGGAAGGGCGAGGAACCGCCGTTCGGATTACCTTTCCCGCGGAACATATAGAAGAACCGAGGACAGGAGGACTTGCAAATGCTTAACATCGCCGTGGTGGACGACGAGGAACGGATCAGGCTGGGGCTTGGCAAGCTGATACGGGACGCAGGCGAGCAATATCGGGTCGTAGGGACGTTTGCAAGCGGCCAGGAGCTGCTGGATCAATGGCATGAGCTCCAGCCCGACCTGGTCATTACCGATATCAAAATGCCGCAAATGAACGGGCTTCAGCTGATGGCGAATATCAAGCAGATGGCCTGCCGCACGAAATTCGCCGTGCTCAGCGGTTACAACGATTTCGAGTATGCCCGCACCGCCATGCGTCAGGGAGCGCTGGAATATTTGCTTAAGCCGGTCAACATGAAAGAGCTGCTCCGCATGCTGGAGAACGTCGACGAGCTGGTGAAGGGCGAGCAGAACGAGCGCAAGCTGGAGTCGGACGATCTGGTCAGCTTCCTGTTAGGCACGGATCAGCGAACAATGCCGGAGCATCTGTTCGAAGAAGTCTGCGACCGGCTGGATCGGCAGGCGCTGTTCCACCGACATTACGCGGTGCTCCTGCTTCGCACGTTTCCGGAGATCGCGGAAGAGAAGCTGCTGGCGTGGACGTCAGTCTGGGGGACGGAGCGGAGAATCATCGGCTGCGAAGGAGGAAGGCAAGCGATCTTGGCGTCCATCGCCGAGTCCGGCCATGCGGATATGGCGAGAGAATGGGCGGCCATGCTGCTTCAGCAGCTTCCCGCGGGCACTTCGGCGAAGCTGGGCATCAGCGGCGTATTCAGCGGGAGCCGCTGGCTCCCGCAAGCCTATAGGGAAGCCGCGAGCGTCCTGGAGCAGGCTTGGTACAGCGATGAACGGCGCAACTGCGGAGGCGAAGGCATAGCGGCGGTTTACCGGGAAGAGCGCTACCGGCTTGTCCGTTCCTTGGATAAACAGCTGCTTCCGGCGCTGCGTGCAGGCGAGTATGCACGCTTGTCGGCGGCGATGGGCACTTGGCTGGAAGAGACGGCTTCCCTGCGGCCCGGCTGGGCTGAATTGAGGGAAGCTTGCCTAACCCTGGAGTCGCATGTGGCGGAAGAGATGAAGCAGCGCGGCATTGACGCAGGGGATGCAGATTGGAACCTGGAGCCGGGGGACAGCGAGAATTGGCGTTCGTTCGCGGGCCGGCTGAAGCGCGCTGTAGAGGCTGCTGCCGGGCTTCTGGATCAAGGAAAGAGCGAGCATCGGGCTGTCGAGACGATCAAGGCCTATATTCAGCAGCATTACACCGAGGAGCTGGAGCTTCAGCACCTCGCCGACCTGGTCTATCTGACTCCGAGCTACTTGAGCAAGCTGTTCAAGACCGAAACGGGCGAGACGATTACGGACTATTGCATCGCCGTGCGAATCGAGCATGCCAAGCGGCTGCTGAAGGAGGATCACGGGCTCAAGACGTATATGGTCGGCGAACGCGTGGGCTACCCGGACCCGGCTTATTTCAATAAAGTGTTCAAAAAAATGACCGGAAAAACGCCAAAGGAGTACCGCGATTTTGTTAGGTGACTGTTATCTAAACTGAGGACAATAAAAGCAAACAAAGTCTATTATTTTTCGAGGCGCTGTCTTTTATAATGATTGAAAACGGTACCATTTCATCCAGAAAGCGAGGAAGGGAACGTGTTCAATTTCAGTTATAAAACGCAGCGCTATCTTATTCTGTTCGGTTTCCTTGCCATTCCCGTGCTCCTGTCACTGACCTTCTCTTATTATCCGGCGCTCTCGCTGTTGTATTACAGCTTGACGGACTGGTCGGGTCTCGGCTGGGATATGAACTTTATCGGCTTTGACAATTACGTCGAGATTTTTACGAAGCCCGAAGTGTTCAGCTCACTCAAGAACAATCTGTATTATCTGATCGGGGGTCTCATCCAGGTCGTCTTTGCCCTCTATTTTGCCGTTATTCTGACGGGCAAGCTGAAGGGGAGAAACGGCTTCCGGGTCGCCTTGTTCCTGCCGTATGTGCTGCACAGCGTGGCTACGGTCATCATGTTCAAGAACGTGTACCACATGGAATACGGCTCGCTGAATACGCTGCTTGGCGCGCTGGGACTCGAATCCTGGCAGCAGAGCTGGCTGGGCGATAAAGGGATCGTGAATTTTGCGCTGGCCTTCATCTCGATGTGGAAGTACATGGGGCTGAACATGGTCATCTTTATCGGGGCGCTGCAGTCGATACCGGGCGACCTGTACGAGGCGGCCTCCATCGACGGGGCATCGGGCTGGCAGAAGTTCCGTTACATTACCTTGCCTAGCATCCGGGGCGTGCTGGAGCTGATGCTGATCCTCACCTTGACGGGCGCGCTCGAAGCGTTCGATATTCCGTTTGTGATGTTACTCGGGGCGAACGATACGTCGACCTTCGTCATCAAGACGGTGGATACGGCATTCAAGTATCAGAACTTCGGACTGGCCTCGGCGATGGCGGTCGTGCTGCTGATCATCGTGCTGCTGTTCATTGTCATCCAACGGAAGCTGCTGTTCAGGGAGGAGAAGCAATCATGAGAAGGGAAGGCTCGATCGGCTTTAGGATTTTCAATTATTTCACGTTGGTTGTCGCTTTGTTCGTGGTGTTCTTCCCGATTTACTCGATCTTCGTGGGGGCGTTCAAGACCCAGGTGGAGTATTATCAATCCGGCCTCAGCTTGCCCGACAATTTCTTTAATTTCGAGAACTTCAAGCGGGTGATCGACATCGGGGATTTGGGGCTCGGATTTCGCAATATCCTGATCGTATTGGTCATTTCGGTGGTCGGCAACATCCTGTTCGGTACCATGGTCGCTTATGCGGTCGGACGGTTCGAATTCAAGATGAAAAAAGCGATCATGGGCATGTACCTGGTCGCTCAGGTCATTCCGATGGTCACGACGCAGGTGGCTACCTTCAGCGTCATCCAGAGCCTGGGAGCCTACAACACGATGTTTGCGCCGATTCTGCTGTACTTGGGAGCCGACGTGCTCCAGATCGTCATCTATCTGCAATTCGTGAACAGCATCCCGCGGGATCTGGATGAGAGCGCCATGCTGGAAGGGGCGTCCCTGTTCAAAATCTACCGTTCCATCATCTTCCCGCTGCTTGCGCCGGCTACGGCGACCCTGGTCATTCTGAAGAGCATTTCGATTTATAATGATTTTTACACGCCGTACCTGTATATGCCGAGCCAAGACCTGAAGGTGGTATCCACCGCGATTTATTCCTTCATCGGTCCGAACGCGGCGCAGCTGAACGTGATCTCGGCAGGCATTCTCATTATTTTCATTCCGACGGTCGTGTTGTTCTTGTTCATGCAGCGGTACATTTTTGCGGGGGTTACGAACGGAGCGGTCAAATAACGAACACGAGACGATGAAGAAGAGGAGACTCGATATATGAACTCGACAAACACGTGGACGGAAAAAGTATGCGGCATGACCTGGGGGTGGACCGGCGTACGGGGCTCCTGGACGGGACCCGAGGCGGAATTCTCCATGGAACGCATGGCGGACATGGACGTGAATTGGGTGGCCATCGCGCTGTCGGCCGTGCAGGCAACGCCGCAGTCGACGGAAATCCCGTTCCGGGAGGAACCGACGGTGACGGACGATGAGGTGCGATGGGCGATCCGCAAGGCGAAGAGCCTGGGCCTCAAGGTGTGCTTGAAGCCGGTCGTGAACGTCGCGAACGGAACGTGGCGGGCCCATATTAACTTCTTCGACGAAGAGGTTCCGGGTGAACCGAGCTGGGCGGAATGGTTCCGCTCCTATGGGGAGTTCATTCGCCATTATGCCGAAATCGCGGAGGAAGAGCGATGCGAGATGCTGTGCGTGGGCTGCGAGATGGTGCAGGCCGACAAGCGGGACGCGGAGTGGCGGGCCCTGATTGCGGATGTACGAAACGTCTACGGCGGGCTGGTGACGTATAATTGCGATAAATATCAGGAGGAGCGCGTGGGCTGGTGGGATGCGGTAGATATCATCTCCTCCAGCGGCTATTATCCGATCGACCAGTGGGAGGAGCAATTGGATCGGATCGAAGGCACGGTCCGCCGATGGAACAAGCCGTTCTTCTTCATGGAAGCCGGCTGTCCGAGCCGCGAGGGCTCCGCGGCCCGCCCGAACGATTGGTCGCTGCCCGGCGGACCGTCGGAGGAGGAGCAGCGGCAGTATTATGAAGCGATGTTCGCTGCTTGCGCCCAGCGGGAGTGGATGCAGGGGTACATGCTGTGGGATTGGCCGGCGCGGCTGTATGGCGTGGAGGAAGCGTCCCTGAACGATGATTATTGCATGTACGGCAAGTTGGCCGAGGAGACGGTGAAGACATTTTATGCGGCCGGCATCCGGGTTTAATGCAGGATCGGACGGGCGTACCGGCTCTGTGCGCAAGGTAGCTTAACATAAACATAGGGTTAACATCGCACCGCACGTTCGTTAGGACGTACGGTGCGATTTTTGCTGTCGGCTGCCGAGAAGCAGGTTATTTCGAGCCTAACAAGAAAATGATATGTTAGCATAATTTATGACAATAAAAACAAAAACAATTCATTTGTTTTGAACGTGTTAGCGATTATCATTTGAAATGTAAGCGATATCAGTAAGCGCTTCATGAAGATGCGAAGAAACGCAAGTACATTCAACGTACAGGGGGAAGACGAAATGAAAAAAAGATTTACGATGGCATTGCTTTTGCTCTTAACCGTATCATCCATTTTGGCCGCCTGCGGAGGAAATAAAACGAATAACGCAGGCACCGAGGCACCGCCGAGCGGCAGCGCCGGCAGCGAGCCGACCGAGGCGTCCGGCGAAGCGGAGCTGGGCGGCAAGCTGAAGGTGTTGACGCACCGCACCGACCTGGTGAACGACGGCACGCTGGACAAATACGTGGAAGCCTTCAAAGCGAAATATCCGAAGGCGGAGATTGAATTCGAAGGATTGACCAACTATGCGACGGACATTCAGGTTCGTCTGACCACCGGCGAAGCCGGCGACGTGCTGATGATTCCGACAGGCCTTGCCACCTCGGAGTACGGCAAGTATTTTGAGCCATTGCCGGATACGATGTTCGAGGACGTTTATTTTGCGGACAATACTCTCTTCGAAGGGAAACGCTATGGAATCTCCACCGGCGTCAATACGCAAGGCATTGTATACAACAAGAAAGCGTTCCAGGCTGCAGGCGTCGACAAAGTGCCGACCACGCTGGATGAGCTGTACGCAGCAGCAGAGAAGCTGAAAGCGGCGGACATCATTCCGCTGTACATGAACTTCGGAGCCCAATGGACGATGGGCAACTGGGCGGATAACTCCGCATGGTACGTGAACGGGGATCCGCAGTTCGCTTCGAAGCAGGTCGCCGAGGAAGCGCCGTTCCAGGTGGACAATGCTTGGGGCATCCTTGCGAATATCGGACGCACCTTCGTGCAAAAGGAATGGGTAGAGAAAGACTTGTACACAAACAACTGGGAGATTTCGAAAGGCGAAATGGCTTCCGGCAAAGCCGCGATGTACTTCCTGGGCAATTGGGTGATTCCGCAGGTGATCGGCGCCGGCGCGGCTTCGGAGGACATCGGCTTCTTCCCGCTCCCGTACGATAATAGCGGCAAGTACAACGCGCCGCTCGGTTCGGATTACTTCATCGCCGTCAGCAAAGACAGCAAGAACAAAGAGCTTGCTACCGCGTGGGTCGATTTCTTCGTGAAGGAATCCGGCTACGTGGAAGATTCCGGCTTCATGCCGATCATCAAATCGGCGGAGTCCTCCATCTCGCAGCTCGCCGAATTCCAATCGTTCAATCCGACGCTGATCGAGAGCGAAGCGACCGACCCGAAGTTTAACGAGATCGCGAACAAGGCGCAAATTGGCATCGGTACCGGCGATTACGTCCAGGAATATATCGTGGCCGACGATCTGCAGGCTGCATTCGACAAGCTGAACGCGAAGTGGAAGGAAGCCAAAACCGCACTGGGCTATTAATTCGGAGATAATAACGGGTTCGTCATCATGAGCTCGAGCGGCCTTACCCTGGGGTGATGGGGGTAAGGCTTTTTCATTGCAAGGCATAGATGCATGGAAGGAGAGACGGACAGATGAAAAGAGTTTTATTGCTGGGCGATTCCATCCGGGAGGGCTACGAGCCTTATGTGAGAGAACGGCTGGCTGACCGGGCAGAAGTCGTGGCACCGGGAGAGAACGGGCGGTTCTCGTTCTTTACGCTGTGGGGCGTCAACCTCTGGATCCGTGAGCTGGGGATCCCGGATATCGTCCACTGGAACAATGGGCTGTGGGATGTGCACCGCGAGGCTCCGAGGGTTGAAGCACTGACGCCGCTCAGCGAATATGCAGCCCATCTGAAGCGCATTGCCCATGAGCTGCGGCGAACGGGAGCACAGATCGTATTTGCCACGACGACGCCGGTGCATCCGGAATCCGAGGGCAGAAGCAATGAAGAGATCGATGCCTATAATAAGGCAGCCATCGAGGCGCTCATGCCGCTCGGCATTGCGATTCACGACCTGAACGCCCGGGTGAAACGGGATCTCTCGGGTTACTTGTCGGATGACCGGCTTCACCTGAACGAGGCAGGATACCGGGTGTGCGCCGACTCGGTGGCAGACATGCTGGAAGGCTATCTGTGACTTTTAGCTGATCAATAAGCGCTAAGACCTATATCTATGGAATCTTTACCAAAAATGGCACAAGTCTATTATAGGTTCTAACAAATTTGTTACATCCTACTTGCGTTATGACGATATTATAGAATAATATGAAGGGGCGCGGCTTTCATAGAGGGAACCCGCGCTTTTTTGCTATCTGGCTTGCCTCGGCACCTTCTTATCGGAAGCCCCCCTGTAAGAGAGTGTAACGACGCGGAAGGCCGGCATACCTTAAGGGTCTACAGGCTTGAGGTGCGCATTTTCATATTTTCCATGTATAATAGAAGAAATCATTCAAATAGGAGCTAGGAAATGAAAAAGCTAGGAAGAAACGATCTATGTCACTGCGGAAGCGGGAAAAAGTACAAAAGATGTTGTCTTGAAAGAGATGAACGCACGGTATACGGTAAAGTCATCCAGTTCCCTGGTGCGAAAGCAGCAGAGCCTAAGCTACAGGTCGATCAGTTGCGACAGATGATCAACGACAAGCTGGGGTGGATGGATTGGATCGCCGATGAGCATCGCGAGCTTGCAGAGTCTGTGTTTCCTCAGATCTGCCGGGATTACGAACTGCAGGATGAGCGGCAGCTGTTTCAAGTGTTCAGCCTCCTGATGGTCTGGAACAGCTTCTCCAGAGAAGCCAATCCGAAGTACCGCAAACAGGGTGGATATGCAAGTGCGATCGAATATATAGTAACTTCATCGCTTAACATTCCAACAACGAAGTCCGACATCGCGAAGAAACACGAGGTTTCGGTAGCCACGCTGACTCGCAACAGCGGCCAGATTCAAGATTTCATGGATGGCGTAGCGGCATCCGCAGACGACTCGTTCGCCGAGGACGAGGAATCCGCTGGCGAAGAGGATAAGGACTTGTCCTTGGGTCGTTAATTGCCAAAGAGCCAAAGTGAAAGATCCATAGCATAAGTACAGCATTTACGCATTCGGTTTCATAGCTGTGACCGCTCCCACAAGGGGGGCGGTCATTTTGCGTTGAAGGACCCAATCAAATTCCAAAGTTGTTTATACAAGTTAAGCCTATATGGTGGATTAATCAGTTTGTGATATGATTTAAAAGAGAAATGGAATTCAACGACAATAAGTTGGAGGTTGTGGTTATGAAAAAGGATAAACAATTAACCAAACTTATTAGGCTGACTGGCGAAAGGGCAAGACTTGAGGCCAAAGTAAACGAATCTTATGTTGTATATAAAGATGATTTTGGCAAACTGGTAAGGGAGTATTCTAATGGAGAGAAGGAATATGTCTCGGGAAAAGACAGTTGAACCAACAACGATGTTTGTTTTTGCCGGAAACAACGGGAGTGGGAAGAGTACGATTCGTAATCTCATCATCGACCGGATTGGAGTAAGTGTAAATATTGATCCCGATGCTCTGGCTCGGCGTCTGAGCCCGGGGCAACCGGAAGCAGCTCGCGTTTCTGCAGGAAAAGAGGCGATAAAATTAGCTCGAGAATGCCTTCAATTTCAACGGGATTTCTCCATGGAAACGACGCTCTCGGGTGGTTACGCTATTAGGCTTATGAAGGAAGCAAAGGCAAATGGTTTCCAGGTCACCATGTTTTATGTAGGCCTTGGTGATCCAAATCTAAATGTCGAACGAGTAGCCGGCAGAGTACGTAATGGGGGTCACCACATCCCTGCCGAAGATATCATGCATCGGCATCATTCTTCTATGCAAAATCTTCTCCAATACATGAGCCTGGTTGATCATCTATTTGTGATAGATAATAGCGCACTGAGTGGAGAAATTGTGCTGGAGGTAGAATTCGGGGTAATTAAGCATAGGGAATTTAATTTGCCAAATTGGGTTTTACCTATCGTTAATCAGCTGAAAGCCTTGGAAAATTAATTCTAAAATAATACTTTACACTCAAGCCGCTCCATTCAAGTGGAGCGGATATTTGCATTAATCTGTAAACCGGCCTTTTCGAAAGACTGCTTTCCGGACTAGGCAGAGGCTCCACGTGAACTCGTCAGCAGCCAGCCCAAAGCGATGCCGTACAGCAGATGACCGGCCAGCCAGAATAGAAGGGCGGCAGGGTCGGATAATTCCGGGGTACGGTCAGACAAGACGGTGGTCGGATATAGGAGAAGTCCTACGGCCAAACAGGCCAATGAAACCCAGAACAAGCTTCGCCGGCGGGACCAGTTCTTCTGCTTCAAAAAGATGGCTAGAGCGATGTTCAGCAGGACAGAGATGACGAGATGCAGCGCAAACTCGACAAGTTCGGAGAGCTTCAGTTCATTCAGGAGAGGCACGTAATCGACGTTCAGGAGAAGCGTGTAGACCTCCAGCGAGGTGATGTGCTCGATGATCTTGAGGAACAGCCCGAGAAGAATGCCCGCCGCGATGCCTGCCCAGACCGGCCTGTTCAGCTTCCATATACCCCGCATGTGCGATCCCCTCCTTTGTTGTTCATTTTATAATATCAGTCCATCTAAGGTGAAGCGTATTTTCAATTTTGGAAAGGATGGACAAATTGGGTGCGTCTGCAGGCGGTTGCATTGTCCTTGTACATATAAAATAACGGCACTCACCCTCCTTAAACAGGAAGAACCGACGGCGTAACGTGGTCAATTCTTGTTGAGAAATTGTATAGTTATGTCTTATATCCTAGTTCTATAGACTTATACAACAGGGGGATAGGATGACAGACGAGTACTTTGACGAAATGCGCAAGTTCGGCCACGAGGATGAGATGAGGTATCGCATGTTGATGCGAGGGGTAAAGAAACTGTTGGAACAACGGAAGCGTGAAAAGTCCAAGCTGTTCGGAGGACTTCCGCTTCGACAGAAGCATAAACCCCCGCGTGCAGGCAAATGGTCATAAGCGGTCGGTAACCGAATGGTTAGCGGAACAGCATGTGTGCAAGTGGTGCAATGGAAGACGAAACCTATGTATTTAGCGTTTATTACAAATATAAAAGGCTGCCCCGACGTTTTGGGGCGGCCTTCTTTGTGACTCTACATGCCTTGATATGTCTCTGTAGGCCTTGACGTGTCTCTGTAGGCCTTAATATGTCTCTACATGCCTGCTGTGTCTCTGTAGGCCTTGATATGTCTATATAGGCCTTTTTGTCTCTGTAGCCTGAGTGTCTCTGCGGGCCTGATGTTCTCTGTATGCCTTTTATATGTCTCTGCGTCCTGAATGTGTCTCTTTTGTCTCTCCACATGCCTTTTAGTCTCTTTGCACCCGCAATGGATTGTTGAATATGAGGAGGTTATGTTGCCTTCCATTTATCCGATGATCGGCTTTGTCCCCGGCTGCTTACCGTATCTTGGTTCACGTGCCGATTTTGAAAGAGTTCCATACCGGAGGGAGAACAAAGAGACCCAACAGATAATACAGATACGACAGATTCAAAGATCCAAATAATTAAAAAAGCCGGCTTTCCCGCATAAAGCGAAAACGAAGCCGGCTGTATGTTTGTATATGCTAGACCGTTGCCAGTTCAGGGGCGGGCGCCGGAGTTGTCGTTGGTTGATTCGGTTCTGCCGTATTCGGCTGCACAGCCGAAGGTCGGCGTTTGCCTTTCCCGCACGGAACGCACATCGGAGTCCCGTACAGCGGGTCCTGAATAATTTCGCATGGGAGCTGGAACACGGTCTGCATCAAGTCGGAATTGATGATATCTCCCGGTTTGCCCTCAGCCTTGATGCTCCCGTCGCGGATGGCCACGATATGGTCGGCATAACGGCAGGCCAGATTGATATCATGCAGCACCATGACGATGGTCCGCTGTTCTTTGGCGTTTAAGTCATACAGCAGATCCAGCACTTCGATCTGGTGCGTTAAATCCAGATAGGTGGTCGGTTCGTCCAGCAGAATGAGCGGCGTTTCCTGCGCCAGCGTCATCGCAATCCATGCCCGCTGCCGCTGGCCGCCTGACAGCGAGTCAACTGTACGATCAGCCAGCTCGGTCAGTCCCGTGGATTCAAGAGCCGCTGTGACCGCTTCTTCATCTTCCCGCGACCATTGGCGCAGCCAGCTCTGGTAAGGATAGCGCCCTTGCTTCACCAGCTGCATGACCGTCAGCCCCTCGGGAGCCGTTGGCCCTTGAGGCAAAATGGCGAGCTTCCGCGCCACGTCCTTGGTGGACAGGCTTGCGATGTCGGCCCCGTTTAGTACTACCGAGCCGCGCTGCGGCTTCAGCAGCCTGGCCATGGAGCGCAGCAAAGTGGATTTGCCGCAGCCGTTGCTGCCGATAAACACGGTGATTTTACCTATAGGCACGGTTAAATCCAGATTTTCGAATATAAAGTCTCCCCCGTAAGACAGACCCAATCCCTTTGCTTCCAGCGTATTCATGACGCTTTAGCTCCTTTCGGTTCTAGAATCGATTGCGGTTACGATACAGCAGGTAGAGGAAGAACGGCGCGCCGATCGCGGCGGTGAATACGCCTGCCGGCACGTCGCGCGGCAGAAAGGCCGTCCGTGCCACCAGGTCCGCGACGAGCAGCAGAATCGCACCGATCAGCGCGCTGACCGGAAGCACGCTTCCGAAGTTGGGTCCCACGAGCCTGCGGGCCATATGCGGCGCCATTAATCCGATAAAAGCAATGGCGCCGCCAATCGAGATGGCCGCTCCGGCCAGAGCAACGCTGAGTCCGATCAGAATCAGCCGCTGCTTCTGAACCTGCGCGCCCGTGCTGCTGGCCACGTCGTCTCCAAGGGCCTGGATATTCACATTTCTGGCTTGCAGCCAGGTTAGCGGAAGAAGAACGGCGACCCAAGGAAGCAAGGTCATTACGTCCTTATCCCAGGACATGCCGTAAATGCTGCCCGCCATGAAGGTAAGCGAACGGTCCGCCAGCTGCAGCGGTCCGGAGATGATCAGCATATAGGAGATCGATTTGATCGCGGCCGATACCCCGATTCCGATCAAGACGAGTCGCAGTGGCGATACGCCATTTTTCCAGGCAAGCACATACAGCAGTCCGGTAATGAAAAAAGCGCCGAGAATGGCGAAGAGCGGCAACCAATGGATGGATACGGCGCCCGTAAATATGAAGATGAAGAGAACCGCCCCCAGCGATGCTCCCTCCGTAATGCCGATGACATCCGGAGAAGCAAGCGGGTTGCGGATGACGCCTTGCAGAATAGCCCCCGCCACCGCGAGAGCCGCGCCGATCAGCACAGCAATGATAATACGGGGCAGCCTTAGCTGCATGACGATGACCTGCTCCATCGGGGGAGCGTCACCGAATAACGCTTTGACGACATGCAGCGGCGAAACAAACTGGCTGCCGGTTCCCGTGCTGATAATCATGGTTGCAATGCAAAGCACGAATAGGATCAGGCACACCCATAGGGTTCTTCGCTCCAGCATAAACGAGACTTTGGCGTTCCGGGAACGGAATATGCGGTGTTTACTCATTGTGCTCGCCTTCCTTTCCTGGCTATGTACACGAAGAACGGCACCCCGATGATTGCAGTCATCACGCCGACAGGGACTTCCTTCGGCATGGCAATGTATCTGGAGCCGAGATCGGCCGTCACCAGCAGGAGTGCGCCAAACACCGCACTGTAAGGTAGTATCCACCGATAATCATTTCCTATTAAATACCGAACGATATGAGGGATGATGATCCCTACGAATGCGATGGGTCCCGCCGCCGCTACGGAGCCGCCGGCCAGCAGGATGACGGCTGCAGCAGCTAACAGCTTGATGAGTGCGGTTTTTTGCCCGAGGCTCTGGGCGATGTCGTCTCCCATGGAGAGGGCGTTCAGATGCCGTCCCAGCAGCAGCGCAGCCAGCATGCCAACGGCCATGTACGGCCATACGGCGGTTAGCTGGTTCAAATCGCGTCCGGCTACCGAACCGACCAGCCATACCAGCACCTGATCGAACATTTTGCCGTCGGAGAGCATGAATCCTTGGGTCAGGGAATGGAAGAAAGCGGCCATGGAAGCCCCGGCTAAGGTGATTTTGACCGGCGTCATGCCGTCCCTGCCGATGCTGCCGAGGAAAAATACGATACCGCCGCTGACGGCGGCTCCGATCAACGCGACCCAGGTAAGGGACTGGAGTCCGCCAATGCCCAGCCAGCCCGATGCCAGAATAATGAAGAAAGCCGCGCCGGAGTTCACGCCCAGCGTGCTCGGCGATGCAATCGGATTGCGCGTGATGACCTGCATGAGCGCACCCGCAACCGCAAGGCATGCCCCCACGGCGACGGCAATGAGCGCTCGAGGAAGCCTTGCCGTGAGAATGATCAGATGTTCGTTGCTTCCGTTAAAGTGAGTGAACGATTCCCATACCTGATGAAGAGGGATGTTCGTTACTCCGAATGCGATGCTGCCCATGACGGCAGCGGCCAGCGCCAATAGCGATATCAATAGTCCGAATACGCGCATATATGCTCACTTTCTTAAGTCCATGAATAATTAAGTTCATATGAATTTTAGGTGAAGGGACGTTATCTGTCAATGAGCTTGATAATCATTCTCACAAATATATTGATATTTTTCACGAAACCCTTTATAGTTTTGAATCAGTGATTGATAATGGTTTTCAAATAGCGGGATATGACACAAGGGGGATTTAGATAGGAATGGGAACAGGAATGGCAAAGAAACGGGGAAGAGGCCTCAAGTTTAGCTTGCTGGCTCTGATCATGATCGTGATTCTTGCGGGGTGCGGAGCAAGCCCGGCGCAAGAAGGGACAAGCAACGCGGGCGGCGACACGACGAATACCGCAGAGGGCAACAGCGGCGCTGCTGCCGGCGGCGAATCGTATGAAGTTACGCATGCCATGGGGACGGAAACGATCAAAGGAACGCCTCAAAAGGTCGTCGTCCTCACGAACGAAGGAACCGAGGCGCTTCTGGCCTTGGGCGTGAAGCCGGTAGGTGCCATTAGATCCTGGACGGGGGATCCTTGGTATCCGCATATTAAAGACCAGATGGAAGGCGTTACCGTTGTCGGGGAAGAGAGCCAGCCGAACATCGAGCTGATCGCGGGTCTGCAGCCTGACCTGATCATCGGCAACAAGATGCGTCAGGAAAAAGTATACGAGCAATTGAAGGCGATCGCGCCGACTGTTTTTGCCGAGGATCTTCGCGGCGAGTGGCAGAACAATTTTGAACTGTATGCCAAGGCGCTGAACAAAGTGTCGGAAGGCGAAGAGCTTCTGGCAGCCTACGACAAGCGGATCCAGGAGTTTAAAGAGAAGGCCGGCAGCAAGCTTGACGAAACCGTCTCCGTGGTTCGTTTCATGGCAGGCAAGACCCGGGTGTACCATACCAATACGTTCTCGGGCGTTATTTTCGATAAAATCGGCATCGCCCGCAACGACATGACTAAGAATGCCAAGGACGATTTCGTGGACGAGATCACGAAGGAACGTCTGCCTGAGGTGGAAGCCGACAGACTGTTCTACTTCACTTATGAGACAGGGGATGGCGGCGCCAACCAGACCGAGCAGGAATGGATCAACGATCCGCTGTGGAAGAACCTGAACGTTGTGAAGAACGGTCAAGCCCACAAAGTGGATGACGCGATCTGGAATACGGCAGGCGGCATTCTGGCGGCCAACCTGATGATCGACCAGCTGCAGGAGTTTTACGGCATTCAGTAAGGAATGAAGACGGATGCTGAAGGCTAGTATCATCGTATAGCGGAAGATGCTAGGAACAAGCGGATAAAGGAGGCACTCCGAAAGATCTGGGATCTTTTGGGATGCCTCCTTTTTTAACATCGCGCGTCGCCAGCATCGCAACGTCGAAGTACCGCCGGTATGCAGTTGTATGTCACATCGCTCGCCAGTACAGCCTAACCAACTCCGGGCATCATGCCGCTAACCATGACCTGTTAACGGACACAGGGTCCCTTATTTCCCTGATTAACCCCCGATTCTCAGATCAAACGGACACAGGATCCCTTATTTCCGCAATAGACTGTCCTTTTGCCATCATATTCTATGAATAACGTATCTGGTGTCCGTTAGCCATCAAAAATTACGCCTTTTCAGCTAAATAACGTATCCTCAGTCCGCTTGTCCTCGGGCGGTCACACCAAGACCAGTAGTCGCACCAAGACCAGTAGTCGCACAAGACCAGTAGTAGCACCAAGACCAGCTGTAGCATTTAGACACGAGAGGCAGCACCAGGCTAGTAATCGCACCAAGATGAGCAGTAGCACCAAGACGAAAAAATAGCAACAAAACCAGTAGTCGCACCTAGACCACCAGTTAACGGACACCAGATCCCTTATTTCCCTGATTAACCCTCGATTCTTAGATCAAACGGACACAGGATCCCTTATTACCGCAATAGACTGTCCTTTTGCCATCATATTCTATGAATAACGTATCTGGTGTCCGTTAGCCATCAAAAATTACGCCTATTCAGCTAAATAACGTATCCTCAGTCCGCTAGTCCTCGAGCGGTCGCACCAAGACCAGTAGTAGCACCAAGACCAGTAGTAGCATCAATACCGTAGTCGTACCAAGAACAGTAGTCGCACAAGACCAGTAGTCGCACCAAGACCAGTAGTCACACCAAGACCAGTAGTAGTACCAGGACCAGTAGTAGCACCAACTATATACCGGATTCTACCTCTAACCCAAAGCTACTCTAAGTTATGGTGTTCTAAGTTGTTTTGGTCAGCAGCCATCCATGCACACCCCTGGGACACCGAATCCACCCATGTCCTCCCTGTAATAACGCTCGCTTCACGGTAACTTTTTACGACATCTTCACCACGATCTCCGCCCCTGCAACATAGGTCATCGCTTGGATGTATTCCGGGTCTTGGGCACGCTGTTCCATTTCCATCGGAGTGAGGTCCTCCATTCGTGTCTGTACCCACCATAAGTTGCCGAACGGGTCCCGTACCCGTCCCACCCGATCGCCGAAGAACAAGGTCGTTGGCTCCGTCACCGAGACCGCACCTGCGGCCAGCGCTTGCCGATACACGTCATCGCAATCCTCAACATACAAACGGAGGTATGCCGGGCTATCCGGCCATTCCGGCTTTGCGTCAAACATCATGACGACGGCATCCCCGATTCGCACCTCGGCATGGCCGATGACACCATCGCCAACATAGACGCGGGCTAACTCTTCGGCTCGAAAAGCCTGCTTGAGGAAATCGATCAGCGCTGCGGAGTTTCTTGAGATGATCCACGGCGTCACGGAGGTGTAGCCATCCGGAATGGGTTTAACCGTTTTCAATCGGTACGTCATAAATACGCTCGCTCCTTTAAATTTCATTTATTTGAATTGTGCTTATGCACTCATTATGCGGGGGCATATATGACAGCTGAGCGTCAGTGTTTCCGGAATGAGTTTGGGGTAGCCTGCGTTTTTATCTTGCGAAAAGACAGCCGCCACCGTACATCGTCACAATCACGCGGTCGGAGGAAGGTTCGAGCTTGAGGTTCCGTCCACAAACTGTTAACGTTTGACACTACCCTCAAACCTATGTACAGTATTAGACAAAAGAATAGGAAGTCCACTAGGGGAGCCGTTGGCGGCTGAGACAAGAGCGTATCTTGGACCCTTTGAACCTGATCTAGTTCGTACTAGCGTAGGAAAGTGGAGCCTTCGAATATGAGGTCTCGGTGCGTTTTTTTGGCGCACCCGGGCTTGTTGACGAAGCCGCTCCAGTTTTCGGGGCGGCTTTTTAGCGTTGTCTGAAAAGTCGTGTCTTACGGACTTCCTGCTCTTCAATATGTTGGAGGTGGGGACAAACATGAGTTTCACGCAAGAGCTCCGTCAGCAGGCGGGAGGCATTTTTCAAGCAATCTTCGATCATCCCTTCGTAAAAGGCATTGCCGAGGGGAATCTGGAGCGGGAGCAGTTGATTCACTATGTGAAGCAGGATTTTGAGTATTTGAATGCCTACATGCGGATATACGGAATAGCCATTTCCAAATCGACCAGCCGGGAAGAGATTGCGGCCTTTAACGAACAGATTTCATTCATCCTGCACAGCGAGGTGCACCCGCATCAGAATTTTTGCGCAGCTGCCGGGGTGACCTATGAGGAGCTTCAAGGATATCCGCTGGCTCCGTCCGCGCATCATTACATCCGTCATATGCTGACGGTGGCGCACGAGGGTAGTTTGGGGGAGATTATGGCCGTGCTGCTGCCGTGCCCATGGACGTACCTGGAGATTGGCCGCAAGCTGTTGAATGAGGTGAAGCCGGATGCCTCCCATCCGTTTTACGACTGGATTTCTTTCTACGGAAACCGGGGGGAAGACGCGACAGCCAAATTCCGCGACCGTCTCGATGCATGGGCGGATCGTGCGACGGCAGCCGAGCGGGAACGGATGAGGGAGCATTTCATGCTGAGCTGCCAGCTGGAGTATCTGTTCTGGGACATGGCTTATAAGCAGGAGGAATGGCCGGTGCAGTTGGAGGCTGCCGTGCTGTAAAGAGCGATGTTCGCAAGCACATGGAATTCCATTATAGCGAAGAGAGGCTGATATAAATGCATTCATGGGAAAAAGAGGTTTCGGCGCTTTTAACGAAGGTACAGCAGACGAGCCCCCTCGTTCACAATATGACGAACGTGGTGGTTACGAATTTTACGGCTAACGGCTTGTACGCGCTGGGCGCGTCGCCGGTGATGGCTTACGCGCCGGAGGAAGTGGCGGATATGGCCGCCATCGCGGGCGCGCTCGTATTGAACATCGGTACGCTGAACCGCGAGCTGGTGGATGCGATGATTATCGCCGGGCAATCGGCGAATGCCCATGGCGTGCCGGTGCTGCTGGACCCGGTCGGCGCGGGAGCGACCCGTTTTCGGACGGAGTCGGCGCTGCGGATCCTAAGCGAGGTGAAGGTTTCGCTCGTGCGCGGAAATGCGGCTGAAGTCGCTCACCTTATCGGGGAGATCCGCGAGATCAAGGGCGTAGACGCAGGCAATAGCGCAGGCAGCAATCATGCCGAGCTGGCCGTGCGGTCGGCGCGCGAGTTAGGCACGATCGTGGCCATTACCGGTGAAGAGGACGTGATTACCGATGGAACGGAAGTGCGCATCATTACCGGAGGGGATGCTCTGCTTACGAAGGTGACCGGCGCAGGCTGCCTGCTGACCTCGGTGCTGGGTGCCTTTGCCGCGGTGGAAGCAAACCTGCTGCTTGCAGGTACGGCGGGTCTGGCCTTCTATGGGGCCGCGGCGGCGAAAGCTGCTGAGCGAACGGCAGATCTGGGACCGGGAAGCTTCCAGATAACTTTCCTGGACGAGCTGGCGAAGCTTCATCCAGGATCGCTGGAAGGGTATGCCGCTGTGCTGGAAGCGGGAGCGGCGGCTGCCGGAGGCACGCGATGAGCGAGGCTCGCATACCCCGTGCCCTGACGATTGCCGGGTCTGACAGCGGTGGCGGCGCCGGCATTCAGGCCGATCTAAAAACCTTCCAGGAACTCGGCGTGTACGGCATGTCGGCGATTACCGCGATCACGGTGCAGAATACTTTGGGGGTTCACGGCGTATATCCGCTGCCGCCCGAAGCAACTGCGGAGCAGATTGAAGCGGTTGGATCGGACCTCGGGATAGATGCATTGAAGACGGGCATGCTGTTCAACGCCGAGATCATTCGGCTGGTTGCTGACCGGATTCGGGCATTCGGCTGGGGGAAGGTCGTTGTCGATCCCGTGATGATCGCCAAGGGCGGAGCGGAGCTGCTGCAGGGCGAAGCGGTGCAGGCTTTAAGAGAAGATTTGCTGCCGCTGGCGTTGATCGTCACCCCCAATATACCGGAGGCCGAAGTATTGGCGGGGATGCGTATCCGCACGATGAACGATCGCAAAGAAGCGGCGAGGCGTATTCATGATCTGGGGCCCAGGATCGTTGTGATCAAAGGCGGTCATGACGAGGGAATGCTTGGAAGCGATGAAGGTACGGATCACGAAAGAGACAGGGGACCGGCTATATCGACGGGTATGCAGCAGGAAGAGCTGCCTCAGTCCGAAAGGACGTACGGTCAAACGAGCACTGCCATGCCTGCTGGGGAGTATAGAGGGGTCCGTTCGCTCTTTTCCAACGATGACGGTAATCCGGAAAATCCCCCGGTCATCGACCTCGTATACGATGGTACGGCCTTCACAGAATTATATGGCAAACGAATCCATACCGTTCATACGCACGGTACCGGCTGTACTTTCTCTGCGGCCATTACCGCAGGCCTGGCCCGAGGCTTGAGCGCACTCGATGCGATTCAGAGCGGGCGCTTATTCATTCAAGCGGCCATTGAGGACGGATTGAACCTGGGGCAGGGACAGGGCCCGACCAATCATTGGGCATACAATCGCCGCCGTCAGGAGGTGCTGCGATGACGGGCAGAGTGGCACCCGAGATGATGAGGCGGCATCTGCGGATGTACCTCGTGCTCGGCAGCGTGAACTGCAGCGTCGAGCCAAGCTTGGTCGTGCAGGAAGCATTGGCTGGAGGCGCAACCATGGTCCAGTTCCGTGAGAAGGGACATGGAGCACTCGCCGGGGAGCCGATGATTCGGCTGGCTTGCCGGATTCAGGATCAGTGCCGTCGAGCGGGCGTGCCCTTCATCGTCAATGACGATGTGGAGCTGGCACTGAAGCTGAACGCCGACGGCGTGCACGTCGGCCAGGGCGACGAATCCGCGGCTTCCGTCCGCGAGCGGATCGGCAACCGGATTCTCGGCGTTTCCGCCCACACGGTGGAGGAAGCGCGGCGCGCGATTCTCCACGGCGCCGACTATCTTGGCATCGGGCCGATCTATCCGACCCGCTCGAAGGATGATGCCAAAACTGCGCAAGGCCCGGCCATTCTCCATGAGCTTCGCGAAGCTGGAATCCACCTGCCGATCGTTGGGATCGGCGGGATTACCGTGGAGCGCGTGGAGGAAGTGATTGGAGCGGGTGCGGATGGCGTGGCGGTGATATCCGCCGTGACGGGAGCGGAGTCGGCGCGGGAAGTTGTAGAGGCTTTTATAGGTAAGATACGATGTACGACCGGAAGAATTTCTTAAGATGTAAGAGGGATTAAAATCGGATCATGAAACAAGGGGGCCGACTTCTGCGGCACCCTTGTTTTGTTTACGTTGGATTTTAGAATACTGTATATGCTCAGCTTTTCCGTCAATATGCCATTTCTTTTGATCCACTCTCGTGTAACCTCCCAGATCAGTTTGCCATAGAGACCCGGATATGATATACGTAGGACAATGCACCCGCTCTGCGATGAGTGAGCACTCCCATTAAGTTGAATAGGGGATCGGAATGAATAATAGGCAAAAAGAGATTTTTCGCAATTTGTTAATGGAACCGAACCGGCTGTGGCTCGTTCAGGATCTGGCGGATCAGACCGAGTGCTCGGAGAAGACGATCCGAAACGATCTGAAGGTGATTGAAGAATATATAGCTAAGCACTCCGGCGGCCATCTGGTGAAAAGGCCGGGACTTGGCGTCTATCTGGAGATCGGGGAAGCGGATCAGGCTGATTTATTCCGCCGCTTGTATTCCAACGAGAGTACCGCCGAGGATGAATCCGATGAGGAAAGGGTGCTGCACCTGGCATATCGGCTCTTGATGAACGCGAAGCCCGTAACCCTGCAGAACCTGGCTTCACCGTTTTACGTGAACAAGGCGATTATCCGTCGGGATATGGAAAAGATTGAGGGCTGGCTGCGGAGCTTTGATCTGAGCTTAATGACGAAGCAGCGAGTAGGCTTCATGATTGAGGGCTCGGAGAAGAACAAACGGATGGCGCTGGCGCGGTTGAACCAATTGATCAACCGTCCGGAATTGACGGGACAGATGATGCGTAACCAGTATGAACCGCACGAGATCGCAGCCGTATACAATGAGTTGAAGGCGTTGCAAAAGCGGCACCAGCTCCGCTTCACCGATGAAGCCTTTGAAAGCTTGATGCTGCATATACTGCTTATGGTCAAACGGACCAAGCTGGGACAGCCGATTTCGCTCTCTGCGCAGGACATAGCGTTTTTGGAGAATAAAGCGGAATTTGCATGGGCGATAGACTTTTTGAAGCAGCTGCAAAAATTGTTCGCCGTCCCTTTTTCCAAGGAAGAAACCGCTTATCTAACCCTGCACCTGCTTGGCGGGAAGTTCCGATACACGCAGGAGGATGGAAGTGCCCGGCGGGGCGATCTGGCAGACAGCCACCCCCTGCTGCCACAGTTGGTTGAGCAACTGATTCGGCGGATGTCGGAGCTGAATATGATCCCATTTTCCAAGGACCCGGTATTATTGAACGGGTTGAAAGTGCATTTGTACACGACCATGAACCGTCTTCATTATGGTCTGGCTGTGTCCAATCCGATGCTGGCCGAGATCAAAAAGATGTATCCCTATATGTTCGATCGCGTCATCATGGTCCTGGAGGAGGTAGGGGGAGCGCTCCAACTGTACTTTCCAGAAGAGGAGGCCGCGTATTTGACTTTGCATTTTCAGGCGTCCGTAGAACGGCTTCACCAGAACGAAAGCCACCCTCAGAAGGTCATAATCGTGTGTCATATGGGCGTTGGGATGTCCCAATTGCTTCTCGCGAAGGTGGAACGAAGATTCCCGTCCGTGCATGTAGAGACAACGATGTCCAAAGCGGAAGTTGAGGATTATCTGGCAGCTCATGAGGTGGATCTTGTCATTACGACCGTTGATCTGCCCGAGTTAAAAACACCTCATATCCTCGTTTCCCCTCTGCTCGAGGCCAGTGACGAGCGGAAGCTGGAGCAAGCGATCCGGGGGCTCGATGAGCCGGACAGCAGGGCGCCTGAGGAATCGGTCTTTTTGAAATATACGACACCTTTTCTCATCTTTCCTCAGCAGGAGGTCGAGCGTCCAGAACAGTTAATCTCCAAGTTTGCGCAGATGCTGGTGGACAAAGGGTATGTCCAGGCAGGATATACGGAGAGTGTGCTAGATCGTGAGAATATGTCTGCTACGACCATTGGAGGAGGCATTGCCATCCCTCATGGCAGCTCGGAGTGGGTTAAACAGTCCTGCATCGTTGTTATTACTTTGAAGCAGCCGATTACCTGGGGAACCGAGAAGGTAGAGCTTGTGTTCTTACTTGCGATCAAGCATGATGAGCGGAAAGAGATGCGGCAGCTGTTCAGGGAATTGTCACGGATCAGTGAGCAGCCGGCATTGGTCCGTGCGTTGTCTAAGGAGACGGACGCGATGCGATTGCTGAATACGTTAAAAGGGTAAAATGAGTAGTAGAGGTTGTTCAAAAAGTCCGCTTTTGATAAGAAAACCTCTTATCGAGGCCACTTCAAGGATGAGCGACCGCGATGCATAGGTAGGTTTTCTTGCGATATAGAATTTCATCAGTTCCACTGATAACTCATAAATTCTATATCTAACACGAAGCGAATCAGGAAGCAGCTCGGCATCGAATCTTGAATTCAGCCGGGCCTAAGCGGATGCTTACGAAGTCATATTTCCTGCGGAAACATTTCAGGTGCTCACGTACCCAAAACGTACGCTCCGCTCCTGACGTCCCTAGCTTCATCCAACTGAAGCGTTTTGAAAAAACGCACATCGGAAGTATAAGCTTCGGTGCTGAAAATCGACCTTTTTGAACACGCACTATTTCAAACTGTGATGATGAAGCAGGACGGTATACCGTCCTGCTTTTTACATTTTTTTGGGGTCCCGCGTAAAGTATTTGGATTAAGCATATAGGCTCCACTTTGTGGGGATATTTGTTTGCGAAATAAACCTGTTTTTCCGGAAGTTCCGGTAAAAAGTTCATCCGATAACAGCGTTTTCAGCATGTACACTATAAATGTAAGCGGGAACATGACAGCGAAGGAGAATGACGAACATGAAAATATTAGCGATTACTTCATGTCCTAACGGAATTGCACATACGTATATGGCCGCTGAGAATCTGCAGAAGGCAGGCGCGAAGCTTGGCGTTGAGATGAAAGTGGAGACCCAAGGCTCCATTGGCGTGGAGAACCAATTCACGGAGCAGGATATCCGCGAAGCCGATGGCATTATTATCGCAGCGGATAAGACGGTGGTGAAGGACCGGTTTGTGGGTAAAAAACTGCTTGTCGTTGGGGTGCAGGATGGTATCCGTCGTCCAGAAGAGCTGATCCAACGGATGATGGAAGGGGATGTGCCCGTCTATCAGGCACAGTCCAAGTCGGCTGAAGCTATGACGGGAGAGAACAAACCCAAACAAAATCCGATCTATCGCCACTTGATGAACGGTGTATCCTATATGGTGCCGTTTATCGTGATCGGTGGGCTGCTCATCGCAATCGCCCTGACGATGGGCGGCGTGAAAACGCCGGGTGGTCTGGTTATACCGGAAGATTCCATCTGGAAAACGATTGAGAGTATCGGCGCGGCTGCGTTTACCTTCATGGTTCCGATCCTTGCCGGATTTATCGCCATGAGTATTGCGGACAGGCCGGGGCTTGCACCAGGTATGGTCGGCGGGTTCATTGCTGCGAACGGCAGCTTTTATGGAAGTGAAGCAGGAGCTGGATTCATCGGGGGGATTATTGCCGGTTTCCTGGCGGGATATGTCGCACTTGCTATTAAAAGGATCAAGGTTCCTCGGTCGCTGCAGCCGATTATGCCCATTATCGTTATCCCGGTACTGGCTTCACTGGTTGTAGGATTAATCTTCGTCTTTGTGATTGGCGCTCCGGTTGCGGATCTGTTTGAAGCGTTAACCGTCTGGCTCGCGGGAATGCAGGGTACTAGTTCGATTCTGCTCGCGCTTATTCTGGGCGCGATGATTTCTTTTGACATGGGGGGGCCCGTGAATAAGGTTGCGTTCCTGTTCGGCTCGGCCATGATCGGTGAAGGCAACTATGAAATTATGGGCCAAATTGCCGTTGCCATCTGTGTTCCTCCGATTGCCATGGGATTGGCAGCCATGATGAACAAAAGGAAGTTTACACCTGCGGAACGTGAAGCTGGAAAAGCAACATTTACGATGGGATTGTTCGGTATTACCGAAGGAGCGATTCCATTCGCGGCGCAAGATCCTCTACGCGTCATTCCGAGTATCATGGTCGGTTCCATGACGGGTTCGGTGATTGCCATGTTGGGCAGTGTCGGTGACAGCGTAGCCCATGGCGGTCCAATTGTAGCCGTGCTCGGTGCCGTGGATCATGTGTTGATGTTCTTCATAGCGGTCATTGCCGGTGCAGCCGTATCGGTTATCATGGTGAGCCTGCTCAAGAAAGATGTTGCAGCTGTGACTCCGGCAGTTGTTGGAGAAGGAGCAGAAGCGATAGAGGATCCTGCGGGAGTAGGTGAATCGTCGACAGTAGACGCGGCTGCACCCATGGCTGCGGACTCAGCTGAAGTGGATTCAACCGTGATCCATAATGGTACAGCAACGGAAGTTTCTGCTATCCGCGTTGAGAAATTGACGGATATTGTGACACCGGATCTCATTAACCTGAATTTGGTCGGAACGACACAGGATGCTGTGATCGACGAAATGATCGGTATATTGGAGCGGAATGGGGCGGTAAGAGCTGACGGAGATTTTAAACAGGCCATATTAGCCCGGGAACAAGAAAGCTCCACAGGCATCGGCATGAATATTGCGATTCCTCACGGTAAATCGGATGCTGTCCTGAAGCCAAGCGTGGTCTTTGGTATCCAGCAGGAGGGCGTTGACTGGAAGAGTCTGGACGGCAGCGAAGCCAAACTGATCTTTATGATTGCCGTGCCGCGTAATAGTAAACAGAATGCGCATTTGAAAGTGCTGCAAATGTTGTCCCGCAAGCTGATGGACGATGAATTCAGAGAAGCGCTCTTGGCGGTGACAACGAAGGAAGAGGCCTATCAATTGCTCGATCAGGTGCATTAATTCAAGAGACTGAATGAATTCACCTAGACCAGCCCCGCACAGAAATGAGCGGGGCTGGTTTTGTCTGTTTCTCGACTTACTTCCGCAAAATCCACGGATTTGCTTGTCAGCCGGCGCCATGCCAATCGCTTTCACAGCAATAACTCCATGGCTGCGCGTTCTTTATCCGCAATCTCCAGCAAGAGGTTGGACGCGTGCTGTAGCTCCTGGTGGTTACCTGATCTTCCCGCAAGGTCGATCGATGCGGAGACACTGGCCCACATTGGCGCGATCTCCGTAAACAAAAGGTAGGCTTGTTCGATTTTCGGGTCTTCCAACCGATCGGCGCATTCCTTCAAGTAATCCCGATACAGATTCCGAAACAAAGCACCGCCGGTTCCCGCACGCTCCATCAGCAATGCGGTCAGGCATAAATCATGTTCGAAATGGTTGCTGCGGGAAGGCCACTTCAGGATCTCTTTGCTCATTTTTACAATGCCTTTATTCCCAATATTGCGAATGGGCGGGTTCAGATAGTCATGCGCATTCTTGGTCAAGGATTCGCGTAATGCGGGAGCGAGCGGCGGTAAGGCGTCGATTGGCTTGAGCGTAAATGAGCGATTTCGGGAGCTCATGGCTCCTTTTGCGTTTCTGGCTGCGGCCAAGCTTGTCAAACGCGTCTTCACCAGTCCGCCCTGTTGCCAGGTATCTGCCATGTAGGCATATTCGTCATCCACGCCGTATAGGACCGCATAGTGACCGGCAAAGTGCACTTTGTTGGTGAAATAGTCCAAGTAATAGGAATCCAATTTCAGACCAACCGGAATTCCGCGTTCGATGCAGCTTCGTACGTTCCGCCATGCTTTGTCGACGGACGACGTTTCTTGAACATTAACGGTCAAACCCAGCCTGTCGGCGAGGTTGGCTGTTAACTTATCCACTTTCACCCTTCCTCCGATGAACGGAAAATCCATTCCCTTCGAGTCCCAATAAATGAATCCGAGCCCCTGTCCGAGTCCGAACAGCATCGGCTCCGATAGCTGGACTCCTGCATGTTGCATTAAATTGCCCATGGTGGTCGTTTCGCAATGGTCGCCTTGGTAAGGAACAAAACCTTCAATGATGGTGGTCATCTTCCCTGGTCTCCTTCGACAATTCATTAATTAGACTGGCAACGAACGCTTGCTCACTCTCCATTAGGCTGATCGGATGCAAGAACAGCGCCCTTACGTTCAGCGGCAAATGGACGCCGCCCTGGGATTCGAATTTTTGCTTTAAGCCTGTTGAAGCCTCCCGAAGAAAATCCAACCGTTTCCGCAAGGCAGCCATGGCCATGTCGTTCCCGATAAGAGGCAATGCGGCTAAACCGAGATCGAAGCGGTTGTCGCGTTCCCGTGCTGACGAAAGACTGTCAAGGACTTCATCTTTCAGCTTGACCATACCGGCTTCGGTGAGGACAAACCGGGTCGGCATGGGTCCCTTGCCGGATTTTTCGTCGGATTCCTCGGATGCAATCCATCCTTTATCGCTCAGTTTCCTCAGTCCTACGTAGATTGAAGTCGTGCCGATGTTGGCCCATTCCCGATAGCCTCGTTGATCGACTAACTTCTTGATATCGTACCCCGAAGCTTGACGACATTCTGCGATCATTTGCAGCAGCATGAATTCGACGTTTGAAATAGGGTGCATGAAGAACCCCCTTGTCTTTTAATATTTCACATATGTAATATAACACCAGTGGAATATAAGATCAACAACGGAATTCAGACACTCGACAGTACGCCGAAAGATAATCATTGATACTAAACCTTTAAAACCATGAGCGGATGAATTGAAATGTATGAGTATCACGGATGGGCAACTATTAGAGAGAGTTCTTCAATTGAATTTTCAAATGACAAAATAATAGGTGATCCTTTTTTATAGCGAATTAATTTCCATTAAACTAAAGCCAGCCGTTTACCCGGCAGGCCTTCGGAATTCGGTGTTATAAATCGTATTTTCGTTTTTCAGTTCCAGTATCTTAGCAGAGATCGAACCGAAGACGTTTATTACATGTATGTTACTGACGTAAATAATGAGCAGTATCTAAAAAAGTTTGAAAGTAACCTTGGAATTGATATTGATCCATATGATTCAACACAAAATGAGTTGATACTGACTAAAGTAGGAGTAGAGAATTGGAGAAAAGTTTTGCCGCCAGAATTGTTGTAATAAAGTTTTTCTGGATATGATTTTGACGAAAGCATGACGGCAAATTACTAACTTCATGAAATAAAGTAAAGTGGAGCCGTTTCCTATTCGGGAGCGCAGCTTCTTTTTATGTTATAACCAGGCTGAAAAGGAATGTAATCTAAGAAAATTCAACTCATTTACAGTTTACATATCTATCGAATGAACCATACTTTCCCCCCACCTCAACAAAACACAACCTCAACCCAAAAAAACAAAGAGGCTGCAACAGCGTACCTTCTATAATGGAGGTTACTAGACTGTCGGACCGTTAACTGGCAGGTGGGGAGGGACAAACATGAAGCGGGATGAATACATGGATGGGGCCGGATGGGAGCAGGAACGCTCGGATATTATCCCGACTGATCTATTGGTGAACGACCGAGATCACAATCGTCGGATAGCCTGGTGGAGGGAAGCGCGTTTTGGGCTGTTTGTGCATTGGGGGCCTTACTCGATGCTGGGCGGAATGTGGAAGGGCGAGCGAGTGGATGCGAATTATGCCGAGCATATCCAGCTTAGGGGGAAGATACCTGTAGCTGAGTATGCAGAAGCCGCAGCCGGTATGAATCCGGAGGCGTTCGATGCGCATGAGTGGGTGTCGCTGGCCAAGCGGTCGGGGGCCAAATACCTCATCGTGACGGCGAAGCATCATGACGGGTTTGCCATGTATGATTCCAAGGTTTGCGATTATTCGATTACCCGGCATGCAAATTTCCCGAGAGATCCGATCAAGGAGCTGGCAGAGGCATGCGAGGCCGAGGGGATTCGGCTCGGGATTTACTATTCTCACGCCATGGACTGGCATCATCCGAATTCGCAGGGGAACACGCTGGATTACCCGGGGAATATCGGTGCATGGGATCTGCTGGAGGACTGGATCGACGATCAGGATAAGCGGGAACGCTTTGAGCGTTATCTTCATGAGAAGGCTCTTCCCCAGGTCGAGGAGCTGCTGACCGATTACGGCCCGATCGGGTTGATGTGGTTTGATTGCGGCCATAAGATCAGCGACGAACACGCCGTGTGGTTCCATGATCGGGTACGCCGGCTGCAGCCGGATTGCCTGATTAACAAGCGGCTTCGGGATGACCGCTTTGCGGATTACGGGAATCCGCATGATAACCAGCTGCGATTTCATCCGGTGCAGCAGGACTGGGAGTCGATTCATACGCTGAATGATTCTTGGGGATTCCGGTATGGCGATGACCATTGGAAGAGTCCGGAGGAATTGATCGACCAGCTGCTGCGCGTGGCAGCGGCGAACGGCAATCTGGTGCTGAATGTCGGTCCGCTCGGAAACGGGGCGATTGACGAGAAGTCGAGAAGCCTGCTGGAGACGGTGGGCAGCTTCCTGGAGCGGAACGGCGAGGCCATATATGGCACGAGCGGCAGTCCGATCGGTACGCCGCAGTGGGGCTACTGCACCTGGAAGCCTGAAGAGAACAGCTTGTATCTGCTGGTTAGAGATTGGCCACAGGACGGTTATTTGATTCTGCCCGGTCTCGCAAGCGGAGTTCAATATGCGAGGCCTATCGGCTCGAAGGCCAAGGAGGACCGCCTGCCGATCCGGCAGCTTGGGCGATGGGACTGGCAAATTGATGTGCGTTCGGTACCTCAGGACGCCTATGCGACTGTGCTAGAGCTGAAGCTAAGCGGGGAGCAGCTGGAGAGCAACGGGACTCCTAGATTCATATCTTCAATGCCGAATACGTTTTGGGCATATGATGGTGTTATCGAGGGCGACGGCCTGCGCCGCGACAATGGAAAAAGAGGGCATGACGGCGTTACCGGGTGGACCGCTCCACATGCGGCTGTTCAATGGGCGTTTCGTTCGGAAGAAGAAGCGCCCGTCCACTGCCGAATCATCGTCACCTTGTCCGCCTCAGCGGATCAGGCGGGGGACGCTTTGAATTGTCCCTGGATGAACAGAAGCTGGCTTGTACCGTTTACGATACGGGCGGGGACGGATGCTGGGGAGATTTTGAGATCGGTCAATTGACGATTCATTCGGCAAGCCTACACCGTCTTGAAGTCCGCGGAATATCGCTGGCATCGGATTCTTTGATGAATTTGCGCAAGGTTACGCTGCTGCCAATGGAAGGGGAGTGAGGAGTTTATGAAAATCGTATTTGATCCTGCACCGGTTGCAGGAGGCTTTCGAATGCCGGGGTATTGGGTATGGTGCGGCAGCGTCATTCGAGGCGAGGATGGCCGCTACCATATGTTTGCTTCGCGCTGGCCGAAATCCATGCCCATGCACCCCGGATGGCTCGCGGCCTCGGAGATCGTCCGTGCCGCCGCCGATCATCCGGCAGGACCGTACGTGTACGAGGAGACGGTGCTTGGGGCCAGGTCTCCGGCCTATTGGGACGGCTGCAGCGTGCACAATCCGCATATCGTGAAGGTTGATGGCATATATGTGCTCTATTATATGGGCACGACGTTCCCGTTTCCGCTGCCTGACGAAGGGGAGGCGCTGCTGCCGCACGATCCGCTCGCCGTGGTGGCTAGGGCCAACAAACGGATCGGCGTTGCGACCGCCCCTTCCGTAACCGGCCCTTGGACACGAAGGGATCTTCCGGTTCTGCTGCCGCGCCCGAATCAGTTTGACAGCTTTTTCGTGTCCAATCCGGCACCCTGTGTTCATGCCGACGGCTCGGTGCAGCTGATCTATAAATCCCGGCCCTACGAAGGGCATACCTATGGCAACATGCAGCTGGGCTTGGCCAGCGCTGAATCGGTATACGGTCCATACGCCCGCAAGCCTGAGCCGCTGTTTCCGCCTGCCATTCATATTGAAGATCCCTTCATTTGGCGTACGGCACGGGGGTACGAGATGATTGCCAAGGACATGGACGGCACCATCTGCGGAGAGCGCTATAGCGGGGTCCATGCGTGGTCGGCAAACGGAGAGCAGTGGGAGATGACAACCCGGCCAGGGGAGCCGGCGTATTCCCGCAGGGTACTGTGGGACGATGGCGCGGAGCGGCTGATGGGCAACCTGGAACGGCCGTTTTTGCTCATGGAGGACGGTCGTCCGGCCTGGATGTTCGCAGCGACCTCGAATGGAACCAACGGATTTCACGACTGCACGGAAACCTGGAATATGGCGATTCCGATTCGGGAGATGGAGGAGAAGGAGCACGAATAGGGCAGCCTTTTCCGGTGCAAACGAATGGATGAGCTTGTTTTTCCCGCGAAGCCGCATGTGATATATTTACGATCCAGATGATCCATCGGATCTCTCCTGATAACCGGGGGACCGCCGTCCTGCAACACCGAACCGAGCATCGTAGTCGAGCGAGGTTCGTCACACGACGGCAAGGTTGTTCCCATGGACACAGTAGGCCTGTGTCCATGCCCCATAAGCATAAGCCCTTTGGCGAAACTTGGCCGCATTAGACCGGGTTCCCTAAAGGGTTCTTTTTTGTGTCACACCCCTTTCGCCGTGCCCTCTACAAACACAATCGTAAAAAAACACATCGACAAACAAATGCCGCCATTGTTGGCGAAGCACTCCGCTTATAGGATGAATACGAAGGCAAACTTACAACGGGAGGTCCTTATGGCGAACATCAACCCAAGCACGCGGCTAACACCGTCAGCGCGGAGCCGGGAATGGTTATCCAGCTTTCGCAAGTACAAGGCGATATACCTCATCTCGATTCCGGGCATCCTCTATTTTCTCGTATTCAAATACGTCCCTTTATTCGGCAGTGCCATGGCTTTTCAGGAGTACAACTTATTCAAAGGCATATGGGAGAGCCCTTGGGTCGGGCTGGACCAGTTCTACCGGATGTTTCAGTACGAGGAGTTTCTGCGGATTTTCTGGAACACCCTGCTGATCGGGATGTACAGCATCGCATTCGCGTTTCCGGTACCGATCATTCTGGCCCTGCTATTGAACGAGATTCGCCTTGTCCTGTACAAGCGGGTGCTCCAGACGGTCATCTACATGCCCCACTTCCTGTCCTGGGTCATTATCGGGGGGATTGCGGTGGGCATTCTGTCTCCGACCACGGGGATCATCAATCAGATCCTGATGTGGGTGGGACTCGAACCGATTTACTTCCTTGGCGAGGAAAGCTACATTCGCAGCATTCTGATCGGCTCGGGCATCTGGAAGGAAGCGGGCTGGGGAACGATTATTTACCTGGCGGCGTTGGCCGGAATCAATCCGGACCTGTACGAAGCTGCACGCGTAGACGGCGCGAACCGCTGGCGCCAGACCTTGGCTATTACGATTCCGTCGATTCTGCCAACCATCATGATTCTATTCCTGCTGAACATCGGCAACTTCCTCGATTTCGGGTTTGAACGGGTGTTTGTGTTCCTGAACGCCTTGAACGAGAACAAGGGCGACATTCTGGATACGTACATCTATCGCGTCGGTCTGCTTGGACAGCAGTACAGCTACACCACGGCCATCGGGCTGTTCAAATCGCTCATCGGGCTGCTGCTCATTGTGGGCGGTAACGCCATCAGCCGTAAAACGACCGGAAATTCCTTATACTAGGCAGGTGACCGAAAACATGATAAAACGATCAACAGGCGAAATCGTATTCGAAATGTTCAACTATATCTTCCTGGCCGTCGTGTCGGCCGCCATGATCTTTCCGATCCTGCACGTAGCGGCGCAATCGCTCAGCAGCGATCTGGCCATCTCCAGGGGGGACGTCGGCCTGTGGCCGGTTGAGTTTACGCTCTCGAACTACGCCATCGTATTGAACGATACCTCGGTATGGCGTTCCTTCATGATCAGCGTATTCGTGACCGTCGTGGGGACGGGAATCAACTTAATCGCAACGGCTTCGCTGGCTTACCCGCTGTCGCGCAACGAATATCGGGGACGGAAGGTCATTCTCATGCTCGTCCTGATCACCTTTATTTTCAGCGCGCCGCTCATTCCCAACTATCTGCTCATTAAATCGCTGAATATGCTGGATACGGTCTGGGCCCTCATTATTCCGGGCGCCATCAGCGCATACAACCTGTTCATCATGCGCTCGTTCTTCATGAATCTGCCTAACGAGATTATCGACTCGGCAAGGATCGACGGGTGCGGAGAGCTGCGGATCATATCAAGCATCGTGCTTCCGCTATCCAAGCCGGTGATGGCGACGATGGGACTGTTTTACGCCGTGGCGCATTGGAATTCGTACTCGTCCGCTCTATACTATATCAATAGCCGAAAGCTGTTTCCGCTGCAGGTTCGCCTGAGGGAAATCGTGATCACCGATCAGATGGGAGAGATGGACACCACGTTCGAGAACTTGGCCAACATGTCCCCGGAGGGCATCAAGATGGCCACGATCGTCATCGCTACGCTGCCGATCATCCTGGTATACCCGTTCCTGCAGAAATATTTTATCAAGGGCATGCTTATCGGTTCGATCAAATCCTGATCGTAAAAGAACACAAATCCATAATAAGAACGCCAATTCTGCGCATGAGGGTTATGAGCTACGATGAAATGGATTTTACGAAAGCGCTTACCTCATGAATGAACCACTTGTCTATTTTTGCGAAAAGGGGAGAGGTTGATGAAAAAAAGTTGGACGGTCTTACTGATCGGCGTCATGATGATGACACTGCTTGCGGGGTGCGGGGGGAAAGCGGAAGAAGGAACAGGGAATACCAAGCCGGAAGGGAACGAGCAGGGCACGGCTTCCAGCAAGCTGGCATTCTCGATTTCATTCTCCACGGGCGGCAACACCTACATCGAATCGTCGCCCGACATCAACAAGGACAAATGGGTGCTGAAGCTGGAGGAGATGACGAACACCGATCTCGATATCCGCTTGATGTCCCATAAGGAATTCGATCAAAAGATGAGTCTGATGTTTGCAGGCAACGAAATTCCGGACGTGGTCGGCAATATGCGCGGGGGGCCGACGACGGGCTCCATGTCAGGCTCGGTGGAAGCGGGCGTGTTCATGCCGCTGGATGACCTCCTGAAGGAGCATGCGCCGAATCTGATGAAAATGGTCACCCCGGCGGCATGGGAGGAAGTATCGTACGACGGCAAAATCTACGGCATTCCGGCTTGGCTGGAGAACCCGTCGCGCCGCGCCACGTTTATCCGTACGGATCTGATGGAGAAGGCAGGCATCCAGGAAGCGCCGAAAACGGTGGAAGAGTATCTGGATATGCTGCGTGCCTTCAAGAGACTGGGAGTAGAGCATCCGTTCCAATACCGGGAGGGCTTTAAATACGCGGATACCTTCCTGGGGGCATACGACGTGCTGCCGTTCCAGTTCATGGAGCTGAACGGGGAAGTCGTGCCGAAGTTCTTCGATGTGGAGAACATGACCAAGGCACTGGAGACGTATAAGACGATGTACGACGAAGGCCTGATTCCGAAGGATTTCGCTTCCCTGTCCCAGGAGGATTACGGCCGGAATATCAATTCCGGCAAAGCCGGCATGTGGGCGTCCAACGGCGAGGGGCTGATCGGGTTCCGCGCCAAGCTGAAGGAAGTGGATCCTTCGATGAAGGTGGATATTTATCCTTCGCCAACGGGCTCGGACGGCAAGGGCGGCCTCGGCTTGTACAGCTCGATCTCGACCACGTATTACATCAACAACAAGGTCGGTAAGGAAAAAGCGATCGAAATCATTAAATTCCTCGACTGGATGCTGACGGAGGAAGCCGATATGTTCTTCTCCTTCGGGATCGAGGGCGAGAACTACACGATGGAGGACGGCAAGGTCAACTATACATGGCCCGTGAAAAAGGAAGAAGTGGACGAAGCGGGGTTCCGGGCCAACCAGCTGTGGTTCGTGCATGAGCTGACCTACAACAAGAAGCAGACGGCCCTGACCGAGGACGGCCAGGATGTCATTACGGCGTTCAGCGACGTGCTCAGCAATGAAGGCCGCGGCGGCATTACCTTTACGGCGAACCTGAACAGCTTCTCCAAGTTCCCGGATTTGGCCTCGACTGGAGATACGGGACCGAAATTCATTCTGGACAGCATGGTGAAGATGATTTACGGCAAGCAGCCGATATCCGAATGGCCGAAGGTGCTCGAGGAATATCGCGCCAAAGGCGGGGACGAGATCATCAGGGAAGCGACGGAACGCTGGAAGAACAAGGAGAACGTCGTGGATCGTACAAGATAACATGCAAGATAGGCAGTAGGACATCTCCAGTTTATCCCGAAAATCCTGTACAATGAATCCGACATGTAAGCGTTTTAAATAAATAAATGAATGCGAAAGTTCAAGGTATCCGCCGGTCTGCCATGCAAGGCAGCCGCTCGCGGATACCTTCTTGTTCCATTTCATGATTGCCTCATCCCTAATTCTTCTACATACAGGAGGCTGAAAATAATGCGGTTGTTGATTGCTGACGACGAACCTGTCATCCGAAGAGGGCTGGTCAAGATGGCGGAAACCTATCGCCTGCAGTTTGACGCCATCGATACGGCCGTGAACGGCGAGCATGCGCTCTCGATGATCAAGGAGACCGAGCCGGATGTGCTGCTGACCGATATCCGCATGCCCCGAATGGGCGGGCTGGAGCTGTGCCAGGAGCTGCATGAGATGTATGGGCATATTCAGATCATCGTCATCTCGGGTTACGGCGAATTCCAATATGCGCAGCAGTGCCTGGCTTACGGGGTGAAGCATTATCTGCTGAAGCCGGTGACGGGCGCGGTGCTGCACCAAACCTTTGACGCGATCGTAAAACATCGCAATAAAGGCATTGTCTCCCTGGCTTCCTACGTCGATTGGATTGAAAACATCGGGCAGGAAATTTGGATGCTGCAGACCGAACGGCTGGATGAGCTGTTGCTCGATTGGAGGGCGCATCTGCAGGCAGCGGGGCTTAGCGTCCCGCAGCTTCAGCAGCTGCTGGACGATGCAGTGGGGATGATTTTCCGGCGGCTGGTATCGAAGGGATATATGGAGGTTTCCGTGATCGAACCCATCGGCCATCATGCGGCCCAGGAACAGCTGCTGAATGAATTCGAGCTGAGGGTTAAGCGGATGACGGCCGATCTGGTGACCCAGCGCTGGGGGAATTTCAAGAATCCGCTGGATGAAGTGAAAGCGTACATCGACACGCATCTGTCCGAGGAAATCACGCTGGAGGAAGTGGCGGAGATGGCGGGGTATACGCCGACCTATTTTAGCGCGATGTTTAAGAAAATGACCAATGAAACCTTTGTCCGGTACCGCATTCACCGGCGGATGGAGCGGGCGAAGGAGCTGCTTGCGCTGCCGCATATGCGGATCATCGACGTGGCGGCAAACGTCGGTTACGAGGACTATCCCCATTTTACGAAGATGTTCAAGAAGGTAACGGGACACACGCCGACGGAATATCGGACGATGCTGGGATTTAACGGATGAAGAATAAACTGTATCGCAAGCTTTTCCTGTACTGCGTATCGATCATAGCGCTGTCCTCGTTATTGATCGGCATCGTCACGTACGCGCGTTCTTCCGCGGAGCTGGATCGGCAGCTGGATCGGCATTTGTCGCAAATCGTGCAGAATGCCTTGAATCACACGGACCTTTACATCAAATCCTATGACCGGACGATGATCTCCCTGCTGACCAACCGGGAATTGAAGAAATTCGTGGATCTGCCGAACCCGGCGGACCATTACGAATACTATCACATCAGCTCCACGATCAAGGATACGGTGTTCCGTCCCCTGATGGACCGGGGGCCCGAGCTGCTGACGATGTATCTGTTGTCTTACAACGGAAACGCGACGTACAGCTTCGGCTCCGACTTTACGGCGCCGGTGTTCAGCGAAGAGGACAAGTCGAAGCAGCTGACGGAGCTCCGCCATGCCACAAAAGACGAAAGCGGCCTCATGATTCATACGGAGAGCATTATTCCGGGACGCAGCGGCAGCGTGATACGCATGACTAGACAGATGAAGGGTTTGTCTTCCACGGCGGAAAAAGGCGTGCTCGCCATGGAGGTGCGCTCCCAGGAGCTGTCCTCCCTCTGGAAAGGCATCGATCTGGGCGAACGCGGATACTTCTATATTGCCGATGCCAGCGGTCATGTGGTTTACCAGCCCAAGGGGCTGGAGGACAACGCCTCGTCTCCCGCCCGGGATTCGAAGCTGACCGCCGCCATTATGGGCGCGGACGAGGAATCCTTTAAATATACGACGGTCGATGGAGAGCAGCGGGTATTCATGACCCGGATGTCTCCTTATTCCGGATGGCGCTTGGTAGCCTCGATTCCGCTGGAAGAGTGGCGCCAGCCGATTGCCAATATTCGCACGACGGCCTGGACGATCGGCTTGATCAGTCTTGTCGCCGCTTGTTTGCTTGCTTACCGTTTCACCCGTTCCATTACCCAGCCGATCCAGACGATTATCCGCGGGATGCGGCAGACGGAGCAGGGCCGATGGATTCCCCTGGACCTTCCTGAACGGCGGCAGGATGAGCTGACGGAAATGATGCAGCGGTACAATCTGATGGTGAGCCGGCTGTCGGAACTGATCGAGCGGGTATACGAGACCGAGCTGCAGCAACAGAAGACGACCATCGAACGGCAGAAGGCCGAGTTTCAGGCGCTTCAGCTGCAGATCAATCCGCATTTCATGTACAACACGCTGGAGACCATCGTCTGTTATGCCGAGGTTGAAGGCTCGTCCGAGATTACCGAGATGGTGTCTTCGCTGGGCTTTATGATGCGATACTCCTTACTGACCTCGCTGGAGGAGATTACGGTTGCGAACGAGCTGAACCATGTGCTGAATTACATGACCATCATGAAGCACCGGCACGACATGGAATTCGATCTTCGGGTCGAGGTTCCCCACGAGCTTCTCCTGTACAAAATGGTGCGCTTGACGCTCCAGCCTTTAATCGAAAATGCATTCCAGCATGCGTTTCCGGACGGCATCGAAGCCTCGCAGCACATCATCATCTCTGCCGGATGCAGCGACGATGCTTTCTGGGTCAGCGTGACGGACAACGGCATCGGCATGACCGATGAACAGCTGCACGAGGTTGCGGCACGGCTGTCCTACGAGCACGGCCACACGAATCATTCGCCGGAATCCTCCCTGAACCTTAGCGGTACCGGAGGCATCGGACTGCTTAACGTGCATCGCCGGATTCAGCTGGTATTCGGCGAGAGTTACGGACTCCGCGTAACCTCCGCGGGCGAGGGGGCAGGAACCACCATCCGCATGGTTATGCCGAGTCCGCCGCGTATTTAGCCAAGTCCTGCCTCTCCCGGTCATGGAGGGCAGATTCTGTGCTCGAAGTGCAAATAGAAACGCTGTCCTTAAGGTAAGGGCAGCGTTTTTCCCGTTCTCGGCAGATGACAATAAATGCATACATCAAAGTATAAGAAGTGGCCTACGGATATTCTATTCTTTTAATAATAAATTTGGCCGGCTAGGTAGCTAAGTATTTTAAAATATCTCTGAGTAAAACATAGGAAATGAATTTGAGTAGGTGAATTTGATAACAAAATTAAAGAACAAATTTCGGATTAATTTATAGGAAGAATAAGTAAATAATTTCTATAAGTTGGAAACAGTAAAATGTTGTTATATAATAAAATAAAAGGTTTATTTTTCCTTTTTACTCACAATCCTCCTTATGCTTTTATTTAACGGGTGCGTATAGTACAAAACTTCTTTGAACACTCTCGAAATGGATATATGGGAAACGAACGGATCAAAAGCCATAGTTGAAGCTTACTGATAAGTGCATTTTGTTTGTTACCATGTAGTGCCAAAGGTGCGGATTGTGAGCTTAAACAACTGATTTTATTTGAGGTGAACACAATGGGAATCGGAAAAACAATTAAAAGGATTAGAATCAGCAAAAACATTACACAAGAATCTTTGGCAAATGCTATTGGTATGAGTAGACCGTACATAGCAAAAATTGAAGCAGAAAAGCACTCTATCTCTTCAGAACGCTTAACGGATATCTTAGATTATTGTAACGTGAATTATGATGAATTTTTATTTATGATCAATGACTTTCAACTTTCTGAAAAAATGAAAATGTTAAAAACTGTAAATCAACACTACTTAAAAACAAAACAAAAACCAATTCAAGAAGTGAAAGAGTTATTAGAAGAAAAGTATAGTCAAACAAACGATATTTTTTATTATCATCTTTGGATTCTTTGTCATTGCATCCAACATCACTTTGACATTGCAAAGGTTGATGCTTCTTACATAGACTCCATTACTGATTATTTATTTGATGTGAATGAATGGTGCTACTACGAACTAACATTATTCACGAGTTTTTTATTCATGATTAATCCCAAAACTTCCTTAATGCTTTCAAAAAGATTGATATCACGAGCGTATACATACAAAGAGATGAATTCTGATCAAAAATTGTTGTCATATTTATTATTTAATTTGATTTATATCGCAATAGATATCAAAGAATATAAGTATGCAGAGAATTTATTGGAACAAGCAAAAGGGTATTTTAATAACGGTACTTCTTTTTTTGAAGAGACAATATTGTTATTTTATGAAGGTCTCTTAGAAATTCTTAATCACCATCTAGAAGGATCTATAAAGTGCAGGAAATCATTAGAAATATTTCAACATTTAGGACACGAAAATTATTATGATATTTATTTTAGCCATTATAAGAAAGTTACAAATCTATTAATTGAGTATTAGAAACGTAGATGTATCGCGGGGAATCGCTTTGTGGTGCCCACGGTACTCAATCCAAATGTATGCGGCTTTGATCCCCCATTCCATGGATCTATCTAGCATTTAAATCGATTGATCTCTATATAAAAGCCGCATGAACATTTTGGGATACAGAGCAATGCTATCATTTAAAGTATTGAGAGTAATTCTATCGATAATAAACTGTGATTATAATTGTTTTATATCTCCCCCCAATTTTTCATATTTAAATAAAACAAGTTTGTCATTAACAGGAGTTTCTTTAACTTTTTTGTACCCAAGTTTTTCATATAAATGATGATTACGGAAGCTTAAACATGGCGTATACAAAGTCCAAAGCTTAGTATCTGGAAAAATAGACTCTATATATTTCATGGAATAGGTTCCAATTCCTTTATTTTGAATTTCTGGGTCCACGAATATTTTACTTATATGCATACGTTCATTATTTCCTCGAATGTCAATAGCACCAATAATATGGCAATGCTCGTGCAAAATAGTAAAATGATGAGCTTTTTCTATATTATCTTTTAATGTTTCAAAAGATTCACAAGCAGGGTTTGTTTCAAAATCTTCATATCTTAATAAGTCTTCTAGAAATGCAGCTTTTTGAATACTGAGTAATCTTGGAATGTCATCGAAAGTTGATTGCCTGAAATGAATTTGCATTATGGAGACCTCCGTTATATTTTTTCTTGTTCTATGAAAGGTAAACTTATTTTAAAAGCATTAAAGAATGTTCATAAATTATGTAAGAGATTTTGCACATAGATGCGCCAATTAAATATAGTAATTGAAATATAGTATAAAATAGGATACAAAATATGTCATATATTAAATAATCTGCTTTAATAGGATTATCTACTAAATAGTAGACAATAAAAATGATAAAGGGAGAGATAAAAATGTCAAACGTATTGAACTTACAATCTTTGAAAGCTGAAGAAGACCAATTTACATTGGTTGCTGAAGGGTATCCTGGTACAAGCTGGACTTTGATGTAAACAAAACAAAAATATCCGGCTAACTTCTGAGTTAGTCGGATATTTTTATCTTACCATGAGGTGATTTTTATTATTAGCGATAAACAATTAAATTTATTATATATTGAGAATGATATTGACGCCTATCAACCTCTTGAAGTTTATAAAGAGATATTAACTAAGAACCAGATTAATTTTGTTAGAGATAAAATTTTTTTGAAAGTGCAGTATTCAGATAGGATACTCCCTGATTATGGTTGGAAGATACATGTATCTGCTATTCCATCGAACGCAGAAATGATTCTAGATCAGGTAAGTACATATTGTCACACTAATCAGATAACATTTAAAGTTATACTAGATCCGGAGGTACTGGCTCGGAATCTTTCCAAGTCTGGAAAGCGTAGTTCTTCTGGAAAGTTTATTACAATTTACCCCATAAACGAAGACGATTTTGTTAATACCATTATTGCTTTAGGGGAAAAATTGAAAAATTATAATGGACCATATATTTTATCTGATAAGCGGTATGAAGATTGTAAAGTTCTTTATTATCGTTACGGCAGAATGAATATTAAGGAAAAACGATATATCAATAATAAGTGGCGCCATGTAATTGAAGGACCTAATAAGGAAGTATATATCGATGACCCTATGCCGCGCTATAATCAGCCTAGCTGGATTATCGATCCTCTTGAAAAATGCACCGGTAAAAATGCTATAGAGGGAAAATTCTGTAACGGTAAGTATACAATTAATGATGTAATACACATGTCAAATAGCGGAGGAGTATATCTTGCAAAAGAGGAAAATACACAACAGACAGTCATTTTAAAAGAGGCACGTCCATCATTAGCGCTATTAAAAAATGGCGTAGATGCGATAGGACTTAGAAAAAATGAAATGGAAATTTTAAATGTACTAGCCGATTGTCCTGCAGTACCTAAACTACGAGATCATTTTTATGAATGGGAGCACTTCTTCATTAGTGTTGATTATATTCAAGGGAAGACATTTCATCAGATAGTTACTGATCCTGTCTTTATTGATAATAAACAATCTAACCCCCAATTGAATTTAAAGCTTGGTGTATCAATATTTATTGAAATTTTAAAATCATTACGTTCAGTGCATCAGTGCGATGTGAGTATTGGGGATATTTCAGGATATAACGTAATGATTACACCGACTGGCCAAGCTAAGTTTATCGATTTTGAATCAGCTACAAATAAGGAAATGGCATTTGATGGATCATATTTCATGGAAACACGTGGATTTCGTTATCATAAACTTAGAGAGGATTTAGCAAACCGATTTGAAGTTGATATAGAAGGAGTTGGCTTGCTATTTTTATCCTTTTTCCATAATACAGGAAGCTTCTATTCAGTTTCCCCCGATAATGTTAAGAAGATTCTGGACGGGCTTCTTAAAGATTCGATAATTACGAAGGGGATATTTGAAATTCTAGAAAAAATGATTTTTAGTGCTCATCACTTTCAATTTGATTCAGCAATTCAAGAATTGTCAACTCAAGGGATGATGCTTGAAACAAAAACAAATACTTTTTATACCACTGCTGGTATCAGAAACTCGGTAAAGATTACATTGCAAAAGACTTATGAATGCTTGTTAAATAACGCATGTTTGGATAGTTCAGGACGAATTTTTCGTTTTGTAAATCAAGAAAAACAATTAAGTTTATGGCGCGGATCGTTAGGTGTTTTTTTAACCATTGAAAAACTGGAAAATGTCCTTTCATTGAAATCCAGCAAAATAAACGAATTAGGTGATAAGCTTAATCGATTCATTAATCAAACCTCCATTGCTAATCCTTCATTTTTTGATGGTAACGCTGGCATAGCTCTTGGTACATATAAAAGCAAAAGACTTCAAAGCCAGCATATAAATAAAATCTTAATAACAGACGTCATTGAGTTAAATCTTTATGAAGGTATCTGTGGAATTGGGTTAGCCTATCTTCATATTTACCGATTCAATAAAGCGGACAATCATCTGCTAGAACAAGCATCTTTGATAGGAAAAGAAGTGGTAAAGGGATTAAAAAATTTTAAAGAAAAACAATTTAGTGTACAAGAACTGGGTTTTTACAATGGCTTATCTGGAATCTCTTATTTCCTTTTAGAACTGTATGAGGATACTAAGAATCTAGTGTTTTTTGATACGGCATACCAAGTCCTTGAACATTGTATAAATTCAACAGTTACTATTAATGATGCTTTGTATGTACCGTTTTCTCCTAAAAGTTCTAAATATCACATTGGATTTTTTGGGAATGGTGGAGTTGCTTTGACACTAGCAAAATTGATCTATCTTCAACCATCAGAAGAACATTTGTTTTTATTGCAGGCCTTAATAAAGCCGATGTATAACCAATATATAACAGGTATTTCCTATGGAGATGGTTTAGCAGGTAATCTTAAGATACTATTGGCTCTTCAAAAATATAATTTTGTGTCCCTAGATGAAGAATCCCTAAATAAATTAGTAAGTACTTTACTAAGATTCACATTTGTTTTTCAAAATCAGATTTATTTCCCAAACGGTAATTTGAATATGTTAGATTTATCCTATTATGGTGGGATGAGCGGAGTCATAGATGCCTTAATTGAATATTATCGTTATTGTGAGATGATCACATGAAGTTTAAAAATTTCTCAACGAATATAAAAATTCGACTTATCACTTCTTTTTTTACGAGAACAATTTCATTGGCAACTACACCTTATTTCATTATTTATCTTGCTAATCATGTTGGTAAATCTCTCACCGGAGTAATTTTAATTGTAAGTTTAATTGGTAGTTTTATATCCTCTATTATTGGAGGATATTTAGCAGATCTTTATAATCGCAAGCATGTACTTTTGTGGGGGCAAGCTTTACAGATTATTAGTTTACTAGGTTTAGCGACCACACTATTTATACATGAAAAAGTAATACAAAACATTTTCGTTACTATAGCTTTATATGTATTTTTCATATTTCAAAGCATAAGCAGCAATATATACAAACCAGCATATAATGCGCTGGTTATGGATTCTACAAATTCCAGTAATAGAGAATATATATATAAATTTAATTATTGGATGATGAACTTGTCTATGGCGGTAGGCGCAGGTATTGGAGGTTTTTTTTATAAAAGCTATCTAATTGAATTAACTTTCGTAGCGGCCATTATTATTTTAACCATTTCTATAATTCTGCAGTTATACTTGACTAACCATTCACAGGTATACACAGCAAAAAGTAATAATATTTTTAAAGGTTTAAGTAATCAGTATGCAATAGCCTTAAAAGATACCAAGTGGGTAATTTTTGTACTAGGAAGCGCCTTAGTTTTTTCTGCTGAATTTTCACTGAGTAATTACACTAACGTAAGGTTGTCTCAAAATTTTGAAGTAGTTAATTTATATAATATTCGCATTGACGGGATTATAGGGTTTTCTATTCTACAAATATTAAATACTTTACTAGTGGTGTTTTTTACATTTGTAATCCAAAATAAGATCAAAAAGTTTAATAAGTTGAACAACTTAATTGTAGGATTATCCCTTTATATATTAGGGTATACTGCGATATCATATAGCGACCAACTGTTTATTCTTTTAGTATTCATGGTTATAGCTAGTGTTGGTGAACTTATTTTCTCACCATATTGGCAATCGGAGCAAGTTGCTTTAATACCAGTAGATAAACGGGCATCATATTCAGCCCTTAGTGCATTATCCAATACTGTTGCAACTTCGTTAGCTAGTTTATATTTGATTTTATCGGAATACATTTCAGCCTCAGTAATTTCTTTAATTATTTTTAGCTTATCTGCTGTAGGTGTCGCATGCATCATTATGGCCATCAAAAGAAATGTTTTAATGCAGGATAGTTCAGCAAAAATGTAAAATAGTTTTTTGAGAAAGTAGCAAAAAATGAATCCACACAAGATTGGGAACTGGTTTTTTCACTAAGGAGTATATATAAGCTCTAGGCAAGATCAAGAGTGATTTATAGCTTCCTTTGCCTCGCCTTTAGAGGGCAAGCCGATTCTTGCTCCTTTCTTAGATGGCACCCTTACTGTTTGAACTTTGGCCTCTTAGGTGTTTTATTGTCTAATTGTTCAGATTTTAATCCAAAAAGTATCAGCTAAAGAGCTCCGGGCGAATCTGCCTAGAGCTCTATTTTGTTGTTTCATTTTTTAATCATTTTTAATTCCATACCCGGTAATTGAAATTTACTATTCTTTTATACTACATTAGCTATCTTCAAGCAGTCTGGACTTTGCGCATCTTTTATTTTCAGTAAAGCAAATCAGGGGATGATCTTAAGCTTAATTTGAGATATTCCAGAAACAAAAATAACCAAGCGTTTAACTCAAAAAAAGGTAATACAGGATGTTGAAGCGCTGTTGCATAACCTGACTGAATTTAAAAATCAGATGGAGATAATAATTATGAGGCTGTTCGTATAATTAAAATGGGTAAATAAACTATCGATAAAAGTTACTTTTGATTTGAGAAAATTAACATCCAAAACATCCAACTTAGGTTATGGAATCTCGAAGCCTTCATCGATTCTATAAGGATCACAGAAGCACCAACTCCGTCCTCCAATCTTAGTGATTCTTTATCGATCTCTATTTGACAGTTTGTCGCCTAATCGTTCACCATCTTATTCATGGGGATGGCAAACAAATAGCTCTGACTCTGTTATTGACGAATTGATTGAGCATATACGCTATCGTATTCTAAGCAATCATTCTCCGATTTTTTCAAAACGGCGTGAGATGGATGGATAGACCTCCATATATCTTCAGGCGCTTCGTGATCGTATCTGTGCTGCAGCAGGTTTCCGTGCGAATCTCAATGGGAGGAAGAACGGAACGATAACGATATTCGTCCGGCTCTGCCTGCTCCTGATAGATCACTGCTTGGTATGCCGTATGATCGTCAAGGAAATCCAGCGGGATTCGGGCATCTCGTCCTCCTGCGGCACAGATGGAGGCGACGAACCATTCCGTACCGGATCGTCTGGCGATCGTAACGTACCGGCCCGGATAACCTTCCAGCAGCCGCGTCTCATCCCAGACGGCAGGAACCTCGGCCAGCAGCGGCTTGCCCGGATGGTCAGCGAACACGGAGATCGCATCCGCATAGTGCTGGATGCCGGACTCGAAGAGGATGGCCAGAGCGAGCTGAAGCCCCTGGGTCGTGTTGGTCTTCCTGCTGAACGTGACTGGCGTAAAGTCCATGGATCCGATCACATTTCGCGTAAACGGCAAGGTACAGAGATGAACCGCATTCGGGCCTTCACTCTGCGCCCGGTAGTATTCCGCGCCGTAAACGCCTTCTCTTGTCATCACATGAGGCCATGTCCGGTGCTCCCCGCTCGGTTTGGTGGATCCGTGGAAATTAACCATTAGCCGGTGTCTGGCGGCGGATTCGGCGATGGCGTCGTAGACCTGGAGCGTCTCTTGATTGTCGCTGTCGAAGAAATCGACCTTGATCCCAACCGCACCCCAGGAGGCCCACAGGCGTAATTTCTCTTCTCGGAGTTCCTCCGTGTTCAGCCCTTGATAATGCGTCCACAGCCAGATGCCGACGCCGCGCTCCTTCGCGTAATCGATCAGCTGAGGCGCATCCAGCACACCCTCCCAGCCGCCGTCTACGACGACGTATTCCCATCCCATCCCGGCGGCAAAATCGATATGCTGCCGCTGAATATCCATATCGCCGCAAGAACCGCCCTCCGCGTACCAGGACCAGGCTGCTCTGCCCGGAGCGATCCAAGAGGTGTCTTTCAGCACGGGCGGGGGACATAGGTGAGTCGTTACCGATGAAGTCACCAGATCCCCGAGCGATCCGATGATCATGACGCGCCAAGGCGTCGAGAGCGGAAGCTGCGCGGCAATCGGCGTTTCCTGATCCGGAGCGTACGAGATGCGAAGCTTCCGGCCGTCTTGCTCATCGGCTGCGAGGTGACTGGCGCCATAACCGCCGTCCACGGCAGCTTCTGTCAGCAGCAGCCATTGCTCCTCTGTCGATTGAACCAAAAGCGGGAAGCCGAAATGCCCTCCCCGAAGATCGTTCGGCATGGCATGGTCGTAGGTTCGTTCATAACACCGCATGAACGGCTGCGCCCAGACGTTAAGCATCCGATCCTCCGGCAGATGGAATCCGGAGATCTCGTTCTCGATGCGAATATCACCTTCTCCTTGCAGCTCATAACGGTAAGCAGCGCCGTCTCGAAAAGCGCGGAATCGAATCCTCACCTGATGATGCTCGACGGAAGCCAGGAGCACCAGCTCGCTAGCTTCGTAAGACTGCGATTTTTGCTTGCCGGTCATCAGCTCGTAACGCTCCGTGATCGTGTTGTGCTCAACCCCCTGGATGCGGATGTTTTGCTGAAATTGGTATCTGTCCGTGATGAGTCCGAGCGGGGATCTGTCAAGAACCCGGAATCCCTTGTTCATAACCGTATACAAGAGGGGACCGTTATGCGCCTGCTCCAGGGTGATCTGCAAATTCCCGTCAGGGGAAAAAAGCTGAGCATGAAACGGCGCCGACAGAGATGGGGACAGCTCATGATCCATAAACGAAACTCCTTCCTTGTCGCTACCAAAATGACGTACCCATTGCAGCCTCATTGTAACGGACAAAGGGAAGGCTTAGCATACGGCTCCGTTCGCTCCGGGTTGTGTTTTCTTACGTTGTGTTACTCCGTAAAAAAACACGGCCCTTCCGCAAGTTACGGCATGGTCTGGCGGGAGGCCGCTGTTTTAACATGGAAGCATCAAGAGGCGTCTGAAAGGAGGGTATCCTGTAATCGCGGGTAGATCGTTAATCACTACACTAGGACAAAGGATGGGTGATGATTGATGAGACAGGTGCGCAGGCGTAACGGACAGGTAAGAAGGGGGAGTATTATATTGCTGCTGGGTATTCTGCTGTTTTCGTTCAGCAATCCGCCAATACAGGGGGAAACGGCGGCAGCCGGTGGGTTGGAGCGGGTTAACCTTGCAATGAATAGGCCGGCAACGGCCAGTTCGGAGATCAGCGGGCGTGAAGCCGGGAAAGCCGTGGATGGCAGCAAGGATACCTATTGGCAGCCGGCGAGCACGGATCGTGAGGACATGAGTGTGCACGTTCAGGTGGATCTGGGGAGCGAGCAGTCCTTCAACCAGGTCGTCCTGGACTTAAACCGGGGAGATAATTTGGGCAGCATCGAGATTGATTATTCCCTTGACGGCGAGTCTTGGACCAGAGCCTATGCGAAAAACGGGGGCATTCGAGCGGACGGTCAGGAAGTCATGGCGTTTGATTCCGTAAGCGCTTCCCAAATGCGGGTGACTCTGCAGCTCAGCCGAAATCTCAACGTTCAGCTTAAGGAGTTGGAGGTTTATATGCAGGATGGAGATCAAGGGATTCCGTCGGACGTAACGGAGCTGGCTTTCGTGAAGCCGGATGGTACTCCTTATAACAACAATGATGAACGGACCTTGGACATTGGAGAAACGTCGACCTTGGAGGTGCGCGGCAAACGAGCCAACGGAGAGTGGGTTGCGCTCCCTCTAGGCCAGGTACAATACCATGCTGCGGGGAGCAGCATGGCCGTGGATGCAACTGGTTCCGTAACCGGAGTCAAGGTCGGCGCCACGCGGATGTATGCGGAAATCAGCGTTAATGGCCAAACGGTTGGGACGCCGGATTTCTGGTTTGTCGTGAAGGATGATCAGGAATTCCGGGATGCGAAATATATTGCCTTCAGCTCGTTCACGCATCCGACGTTAGTCCAGAAGATCGGCGAGGCGGCGATCCTGGATGACGGCAAGCCATTGCCTGTCGTCACGATCGCTCCGAATACGGATGGGACCGTTAGCGCCAGATGGTTCAAGGACGGCCAATCCAGAGGTTCGCTGGGCACAAAGACGCTGCAAACGGGGATAAGTCAATCGATCACTCTTCCGGGCGGGATGAAGGTACCGGGCACGCACGAAGTGAGGATGACGTTCCAAGCCGCGGACGGGGGAACTTACTACGACAGCTTGTTTTACACCGTCATGCCCAAGAAAGGGATACCTGACGGTCAGAGTCATATCGCATATACAGGAAAGGACGGAAGAATGGCGTATGTTCCCGATTATAAAGGAAATCGGATCATCGATTTCTCGAATGTCGGTTATATGGGCGGCGGGGTGAAGCTTCCCGACGTGCAGGCGAGGATCGCCGTGCAGCCAACCGGCGGGGATGATACGGCGATGCTGCAAGCGGCGATCGACGAGGTGTCGCAGCTGCCGCGCGACGCAGACGGCTTCCGAGGGGCCGTGCTGCTGAAGAAGGGCACGTATCTGGTCGGCGGATCGCTGAACATCCAGGCGAGCGGCGTCGTGCTCCGGGGCGAGGGGAAGAGCGAGGACGGGACCATCATCCGCGGCACGGGAACAACGGCCAGAAATTTGATCGTCGTGGGCGGAACGAATGGCGCAACGATTGTGGACGGCACGGAGACCGATATCCAGGATCTGTACGTTCCGGCAGGCTCGCGTTCCTTCCATGTCCAGGATGCCTCTGACTATCAGGTAGGCGATTCCGTCATCGTCCGGAGGATCGGCAACGACCGCTGGATTCATGAAATCGGCATGGATCATATCTACATGCGGCCAGGAACCGGAGGAACGCAGCAGTGGTCCCCGTTCAATCTGGATTTTGACCGCGTGATTACGGCGATCGACGGCAACCGGATTACGGTGGACGCTCCGTTAGCGAATGCCGTTGAGCGTCAATGGGGCGGGGGCAAGCTGTTCAAGGCGACGGACGAATCGCGAATCGAACAGGTAGGGATCGAGAACATGCGCGCCATATCCGATTTTGATCCGAGCAAGACCGACACGAAGATGGATAACGATGTTCTGGACACTCCGTATTACTCCGATGAGGACCATGCGGAACGTTTCATCATGATGAACAGCGTGAAGAATGCCTGGGTACGAGAGGTGGCCGGCTACCATTTTTCCTATGCCTTGGTGCAGGTCGGGCGGCAGGCCAAGTGGGTCACGGTGCAGGACAGCGAAATGCACGACATGGTGAGCATTATTACCGGCGGGCGGCGTTACAGCTTTTTTATCCAGGGGCAGTTAAATCTGGTGCAGCGCAATTATACGGAGACTTCACGCCATGCTTACGTCATTGAAAGCCGCGTGCAAGGGCCGAACGTGATGTACGACAATAAGGCCACTCGCGAATACAATACAAGCGAGCCGCACCACCGCTGGTCGACAGGCGGTTTGTACGACAACGTCAGCGCGCGCATCAGCGTCCGCGACCGGGGATGGCTGGGCAGCGGACACGGGTGGGCCGGCGCGAATTACGTCATGTGGAATACCGAAGGCGGGCTTGTCGCCCAGAAGCCCCCAACTGCCCAAAACTATGTCATCGGGCATATCCCTACCGAAGACGGCTTGAACGTGAAGCCGCTCGTTCCGAGTGCCTACGATCCAAGACCTCGCGAGGACGGCTATTGGGAATATGCCGATCGGCATGTGGCGCTCCAGAGCTTATTCATCCAGCAGCTGAAGGATCGCCTGGGACAGCATGCGGTAGATCATCTGGCCCGAACGCCGGTGGGCGGCGGTGCGTTGGATATACCGGAACAGCCTTAATCATATATAACGAACAGGGGATGTTCAGGGAGAACGCTGAGCATCCCCTTTTTCTTGAAGAAGGAGACGTGTTGGATTATGGAGAGGGAGACAACAGGAAGTAATGCCGAGTATTCTCTTGAAGGGCATCTGGGAGGTCGTGATCTTGCGGGGCAGCCAGAGGTGACGGGGGGGATAGATGTTACCGCTTCGCGGCGGCCTGACATCTCCGCAAATCGGGGCTTGCGGTTGTGGTACGATTCCCCGGCAGCGGAGTGGAATGAAGCTTTGCCGATCGGGAACGGTCGCCTGGGAGGCATGGTCTTTGGCAAGCCTTCGCTTGAGCGCGTGCAGCTAAATGAAGATTCTCTATGGTATGGAGGTCCGGGGAGGGGAGCCAATCCTGACACCTCCGGGTATTTGAGCGAGATCAGGCAGATGCTCTTCGATGGGCGCCAAGCCGGGGCCGAGCATTTAGCCCGGATGGCGATGACCTCCTCCCCGAAATACGAGCAGCCGTACCAGCCGCTGGGCGATCTGCTGCTCAAATTCCTGGACGGGGAGGAAACGGTGGAGCATTATGAACGAGAGCTGGATCTGGAACGGTCGATGGTGACCGTATCCTATTCGTTCCGGGGCATCCGATTTCGCAGGTCGTATTTTGCCAGTGCGCCGGATGGCGTGCTGGTCATTCGCCTGTCTGCCGACAGGCCGGGGGCGCTGACGTTTGCGGCGAACCTGATGCGCCGTCCTTTTGATGGGGGGACGGTATCATTGCGTTATGATACCCTGCTGATGGAGGGAGAGTGCGGTGCGGACGGCATTTCCTTTGGCATGGCGCTGCGCGCTGCTGCTGTGGGAGGAGCCGTTCGAACCATCGGTGATTTTCTCTCGGTAGAAGGAGCGGATTCTGTTACGCTGCTGCTGTCAGCCCAGACGACCTTTCGATGCCGGCAGCCGGCCCAGGTCTGTCTGGAACAGCTGGACCGTGCGGCAGGCATGTCGTACGAGCAGCTGGTAAACCGTCATCAGACGGAGTATCGGGAGAAGTTTGAACGGTTCTCGCTTACGCTCGGCACAGGCAAGAACGGAGCGAGCAGGGCGGAATGTTCCGATAGCGGAACTGCCTTTTCGAATGGGACGGAGGTAATCCGCGCTTCAGATCGAGTCGAATATCCTAATGGAACAGAAGACGACCAGCCGTCCCTGCCCACCGATCGGCGGCTGAATTTGCTGAAGGCTAGAGTGAAGACGGAAGGCGCTTCCGCAGAGAATAGCGACCCCGAATTGATTGCCTTATACGTGCAGTACGGGCGATACCTGCTCATCTCCTGTTCCAGGCCCGGATCTCTTGCTGCGAACCTGCAAGGCATATGGAATGACAGTTTCACCCCGCCTTGGGAGTCCAAGTATACGATCAATGTGAACATTCAGATGAACTATTGGCCGGCAGAGCTGTTGGGCTTGGCGGAGTGCCACGAGCCGTTGTTCGACCTGATCGACCGGATGCTCCCGAATGGCCGCGATACGGCTCGGGAGATGTATGGCTGCCGCGGCTTCGCGGCGCATCATAATACGAATCTTTGGGGAGAAACCCGGCCCGAAGGGATATTGATGACCTGTACCGTATGGCCGATGGGAGCCGCGTGGCTGTGCCTTCATCTGTGGGAGCATTACCGGTTTGGCGGCGATGCGGATTTCCTGCGGGAGCGGGCGTATCCGGTCATGAAGGAAGCGGCAGAATTCCTGCTGGATTACATGACCGTGGATGAGGTAGGGAGACGGATCACCGGCCCCTCCGTGTCGCCGGAAAACCGATTCGTGCTTCCGAACGGAGCCGTCGGCAGCCTCTGCATGGGGCCCGCCATGGACGGGCAGATTGCGACGGCTTTATTCCGTGCCTGCCTGGATGCCGGCCATCTCGTCGGAGATGAGCCTGCCTTCTTGGAGGAGCTTCAAACGGCGCTGGAGGAAATTCCGGAACCGCAGATTGGAAGGCATGGAGGGATCATGGAATGGCTGAACGATTACGAGGAGGCCGATCCCGGGCACCGGCATATCTCGCAGTTGTTCGCCCTGTATCCGGGAGAGCAGATTGATCCTGACCGGTCCACTGAGCTTGCCGAGGCGGCTTACAAGACCTTGGAGCGGCGGCTTGCTCATGGCGGCGGCCACACGGGCTGGAGCCGCGCTTGGATCATCAATTACTACGCCAGGTTGCAGCGCGGAGCGGAAGCGCACGAGCATCTCGTGAATTTGCTGGCTTCCTCGACTTATCCGAACCTGCTGGATTGCCACCCGCCTTTTCAAATCGATGGTAATTTCGGCGGGATTGCCGGCGTTGCCGAAATGCTGCTGCAGTCGCATATGGATGAGTTAAGGCTGCTCCCCGCCCTGCCCCCACAGTGGAACAGCGGCGAGGTGAAGGGGCTTCGGGCCCGCGGCGGCTTTGTTGTCGACATGCGCTGGGAGGAAGGCGAGCTGACCGAAGTGAAGATCCGCGCTGATAGAGCCGGCGAGTGCAGGATTTGGTCCCGTGCGGCACTTGTCCTCATAGAGGAGAAACAGCTGGGAGAGGTAACTCTGATGAGTACCACGATATCCCGCAGAGGCCATGGCTGCTCTATCCGGATGCAGCAGGGTACCAGCTGTTGCTTGGAGCGGCCTAAAAGGGGCGGCTTAAAGAACGGTTAAAGAATAAAATGGCTGACGTACCTCGATAAACGACGAAAGCAACCCGCTCGCTAAGGCTGCCGCCAAAGCGGGTTGCTTTCTCATTCCTGAAGCTATCTTGGAGGAGATATAGCCGATTAACACACCAATTAAACGTTATGAGACTTGCTGCCATTGCGGCCTCAAGGCTACACTAATATCATCATGAAACAGACAACGATGGATGAAAGGAGCGGATAGCCTTGAAGCATGGAAGCGGCAAGACCTCATTGGCGACATTTGCGGGCGGTTGTTTTTGGTGCATGGTGAAGCCGTTTGACGAGCTGCCCGGCATCCTTTCCCTGGTTTCCGGCTACACGGGCGGCCATACGGAGAATCCGACCTACGAAGAAGTAGGAACGGAAACGACGGGGCATTACGAAGCCGTGCAAATCCGGTTTAACCCGGATGTGTTTCCGTACTCACGGCTGCTGGACATCTATTGGCGCTTGATTGATCCAACGGATGCGGAAGGCCAGTTCATGGACCGCGGGGCGTCTTACCGGTCGGCGATTTTCGTGCATGACGAAGCGCAGCGCGAGCAGGCGGAAGCCTCCAAGCGCAGCCTGCAGCTTAGCGGCCGGTTCAAGGGGAAGATCGTGACGCCGATCCTGCCGGAGGCTCCCTTTTATCCCGCGGAGGATGTCCATCAGAACTACTATAATACCCACCGGTATGACTATAACCGGTATTATGAGGGTTCCGGCCGGGATTCTTTTGCGAAGCGGCATTGGAGGCGCAAAGAGGATCAGGATGAGCTGCGCAGGCGTCTTACCGCGATCCAATACGCGGTGACGCAAGAAGGCTTGGACGAGCCTGCCTACGATAATCCGTATTGGAATCACGCAAGCCGGGGAATTTACGCGGACGTGGTGAACGGCGACCCTCTGTTCAGCTCGACCGATCAATATGATGCGGGTACGGGATTGCCGGCTTTTAGGAAGCCGCTGCACGAAGGATATATCAGCAAAAAGGGGGATCTCCGCGGCGGCAAGGTACGCACCGCGCTCTACGGCAGATTGTCCGGCTCTTACCTGGGACATCTGTATCATGACGGGCCCCAGCCGGGCGGCCTGCATTATCAGGTAAACTCCGCGGCGCTGCGTTTTATACCGGGGGAAGCGCTGGTCCGGGAAGGTTACGGTGAATTCGCCGGGCTGTTTGAGTAGGGAACGGATGGAGGCCGTCTTATGATAATCAAACTGCTGTACCTTGTAGCGAATTTGTTTTTTCTGGCAGGGATACTGCTCTCCCCGTATAGCACAGCTTCCAAAGTGTTGATGTATATCGTCATGAGCCTGATTCTGGCGTTCGCATTCAAAAGATTATCTAAGGAAGAAGGCGGGGGAGAAGGATAGTGCCGTAAACTTCACCTATACCCGTTCTCTCCCACCCGCATGGCTGGCGCCTCCGTTAGAATAGGATTGGGCAAGACCAATTCTTGCGTCCATGTGCGGGAAAGGGGTGACGTTGTTGAATACGATTCATATTCACAATGGGATACAGATGAGAGGACTTGTTACTTAGGATAAGTCGAGGTTTAAGTCCTCTCACGCTGTAGCGGGAGGAAAAAGAGCAAATGATGAAGTTAACGACGATGGTTCGCGGACTTGCTGGTGACAAGGCCGCCCGCGAGCTGATCCGCAACTGGGAGTTTGACGAGGGAACGCTGAAGTTTTGGCGGGCCAGTTCCAACTTCGTATATGTGTTTAACCGCGATGGAGAGCGTTATTTCCTCCGGTTTAATTTTGAGGAAGAACATACGGCCCAGCAGCTGGCGGCCGAGCTGGAATTCATGCAGTATTTGCTTAAGCACGAGTACCCTTGCGTCGCGCCGATTCCTTCGGTGAACGGGAAATGGATCGAGACGATTCAGGTACCGGAGGGGCAGTATCACGGCGTCGTCTTTAGCGCCGCCGGAGGGATTGCATTACATGCCACTCCCACCGCGCGCCAATGCAGGGACTGGGGGAAATCGCTCGCAAGGCTGCATACGCTGTCCAGCCGATATGAACCTGGAGCCGTAAGGCGAAGAAGCGTGGAGGACATCCTGCGTTTGATCGATCAGGTGCTGCGGCGGCATCCCGGGGAGCAGGATGCTATGGATGAGCTTCATCGGGTTAGTCTATGGTTGCAGTTCCAGCCCGCGTCGAGACAGACGTACGGCTTGATCCACTATGACTTCCAGCTGGATAACATCTTTTATGAAGCGAAGGAACGTTCATTCCACGTGATCGATTTCGACGATGCCATGTACCATTGGTATGCGGCGGATATCGTCACGGCTCTTGCCGATGCCGAGTCGGAGCATGACAAGCAGGCATTTCTGAAAGGGTATCGCTCGATCCGAAGCCTGGATCACGAGCTGGAGGCAGAGTTTTCAAGATTTCAAAGATTCAGCCGTTTGTACCGTTTTGCCAGCGTGCTGCGTTCCCTGGAGGACAGCGAGTTGGCCGATGTCCCCTCTTGGTATGAGGGGCTTCGCACGAAGCTGCTGCGCGATTGTGAGCAGGAAAGACAGGGGTTCAGGGAACCGTGGTAACCGCACGAGCCATGACGCGCAGCTTGGATGCTGGCTGCTAGCAGCCGGACGGCTTTAGTGGGCTAATCGAACCAGGAAAACCACATCGGGCACGGTGTGGTTTTTTGTCGCGGCTTCAAGGCGGCATCAGCCGAAATCATCCCCATGGATGGCATCGGGCAAGCAGCGAGCGGGCGGAAGCGAAAAAAACCCCTTCAATTTTATATAAATTGTCGAGAAATGGTAAATATTGCTTTGTTCGCCGTTCAGGCATTTGCTATGATTTTCGTACTAGGCACAAAGAATTAGAGGAATGGAGTTGAAACGATGAATCGAAAAATGATTTTATCCACGGCCGCGTCTCTTCTGGTCGGGGTAGTGGCAGGCACGGGCATCATGATGAACGACCAGGCTTACCAGTCGGTCAAGCAGGCCGTAGGAGGAAGCGCAACGAACAATGCCATTGGCGGGATCGGCAACGTCGCACAGATCGATCTGTCCAGCATGGATATTGAGAGCGCATTGATGGTCGTGCAGCAGCAGCGGACCCAGATGCTGGATGCGCAGCTTAACAACCAGATTCAGGACGTGCAGAAGCGGAACGAGGAAATCGCCAAGAAGAACGACGCCATGGCAGGCATTAACAGCGCCTTGACCGGAGAAGCGGTGGACGGCAAATATTCGATACCGGACGATCTTGCCGGCAAGCTGGCAGCGGAAGGCATCGCAGATGCATCCAAGAAGGAATATACGGCCGAGGAGCTCAATCAAGCCACGGAGAAGCTGAAGGGATCGATCGATAGTCTATCGAACTCCCAGCAAATGGACATGCTTCGCCTGCAGTCGATGACCAACAAGCGCAATGAAGCCTTTGACGTCATGACGAATTTCATTAAGAAAATGGAAGAATCACGCAGCAGCATCATCGGAAATATGCGATAATAGAGTCGTACATAATGAATAGAGAGGAATCTGCCGTCGGGCGGATTCTTTTCGTCTATGGAGAGAATGCAGATGACGACGAAGGCGATGGAGTTTTTGCGTAATCATACGCTGTTTCGCGGGGTGCCGCTGCATGAATTGGAAGGTGCCGTCCAGTCCATGCACGAGGAGCTGTTTCATGACGGGGATCCGTTGATCGTAGAGGGAAGCTACGGCAATTCCTGTTATTTCATCATGAGCGGGCAGGTTCAGATCGTTTCGAGGAATCTGATCGGCCACACGGTGACGCTGGACGTTCTGGGCGAAGGCGCGTTGATCGGGGAGGTCTCCCTGTTTCTAGAGGAAAAAAGGACTTCGGGTGCCCAGGCGATCGGCGAGGTAACGGCATTGCGGCTGGAGCAGAACGCGTTCAGCCGGCTTGCCGCGGCAAGCCCGATGTTTCACGAGAGCCTGTCGTTCTCGGCCCGAATCCGCACGATGCATGCGATGCTGAGCAAGGCGACGATCTGGGCCGCGATTCCGAACGCGGAGCTGCGCGGTCTTGCCGAGGTCACGGTCAGGCGGAAAGTATACAAAGGGGACGTCATTGTCGCGGAAGGCACCATGGCGGACCGTTTCTATATGATTGCCGAAGGACGGTTCGAAGTGCGCAGCGGGCGCCGGAAGAAGGCGGTCTATAAACCCGGGGATTATTTCGGCGAGATGGACCTGCTCAGCGGCGAAGCCCATACGGGCACGGTGACGGCGCTTGAGAACGGCGAGCTGATGGTGATGGGCCGGGATGAGTTTCATTTTGTCCTGCAGCAGTACGAACCGGTCAGGCGGCAATTTCATGAGGTGCTGCGGATTCGAAGACCCGAGCTTCTCAATGATGAGGTATCGGCGAAGCTGCAATTCACGGAGGCGGAGCAGGTGCCGGAAGCTGCAGTCGAGGCTGCCGCGACCCTGGAGGCCGTTATTCCGGCCCCTCCCAAAAAAGATCGCTGGATGGATGTGCTGCTGGCGCTCAGCGGCATTTTCGTTGCGTTCACAGGGCTTGCCATTTGGCTGAAACAGCCGGTTTGGATATATGCCGCTTTGATATCCGGCGGATTCGTTGGACCGGTTTCGTTTGTTGCTTATATGCGCAGCTCCCAGCTGCTCGGATTCAAGCCCATTCGGCTGGCAGCCGTATTCGCGGCTTCCGGCATCATCGCCGTGCCGGTTGCGTGGGTGCTGGAACGCTACTGGTCCGTCGGCAGCGGCCTGGAGACAACGACCATTGAGCATGTGCAGGCAGCGCTTCTGATCGGCGTTATCGAAGAAATTGCCAAGCTGCTCGTATGCTTCTTCTTCCTCCGCGGCCGCAAGCAGCGATTCCTGATGGATGCCGTAGTATTCGGAGCTGCGGCAGGCATGGGCTTTGCCGCGGTTGAGAGCATTCTGTACGGCTTCATGTATCTGCAGCAGCATGCGACTTCGGGGATGCTGGCCGTGCTGTGGGTCCGGGCGCTGCTGTCCCCGTTCGGGCACGGCACCTGGACGGCCATTGCCGCAGCCGGACTGTGGTATGGCCTAGGGAGATCCGCTAAACGGGGCTCGACCGCGCATCGGCTCCTGAGGATGGCTGCCCTGCTGCTGATCAGCATTCTGCTGCATGCGGCTTGGGACTATCCTTATGCGGCGGGCTTGTGGAAAATGGTCGGCATGGTCATGGTCGGGGGCATCGGCATTGCGCTGCTCTTTTCGCTCATTCGGCAAGGCACGAAGGAGGAAAGGGCGATGCATCGGGCCGTCAATCCCGCCCAGCAGGTAGAGGAACGGCTCCGGCAAGCGGTCGGCTCCGATTCGAAGCTCGGCGGTTCCGAAGGACCGGGCACTGCCCCGCCGTCTTTAACCTGCGAGGGTTGCGGCACCGTGTCGCCTGCAGGGACGCGGTACTGCGGCCGCTGCGGCCAGGCATTGCAGTTATAATACGAAAAGGGTTAGGCAGAGGGCTTGATAGCCCGAACTGCCTAACCCTTTTTCATAACCGTCAACCATATAAATACGACTTCACATCCCGGCCGATGTAGGCTCGCCATATAATCAGATTGTAAGGATCGTCCCAGTCGATGTTCTGCGGCTCCCCGAACATGCGGTGCAGTCGGTTGTTGTTGAAGATGATCGAGCCGCGCTGATCGAAAGCCACCCCGTCCACCCACAGCATTCGGTCATCGGACAGCAGCTTGTGAAATGAGCGTGTGCAGGGCGAATAATAACCGATGCCTTTGCCTTCCAGCATGGTGTAGAAGACATGGCCTTGATTGTCGGCATGCATGCCGTCGGTCGTCGTTCCTTTGCTGCCCAGAGCTTGAACGGCATTTCGAATGAGCGGATCGGGGGTATCGAAATTACGCAGCAGCCCCGTATCGACCGCATACAGATTGCGTCCGGTTACCTGGCAGTAGAAGAGCGTTTCGCGATCCGCCGCCAGGGCGATGCCGTCCGCGCCGATCCGGACCGGCTTGTTGCGGTAGACCGGCTCCGTATCGATCTCGAACCGGAACCTTGGCACGTCCTGCGTGCTGTAATGGCTGTCCAGGACCCGGCGGAATCTCTTCGTTCTCATATTGTAGACGATGATGCCCCCGTATACCTCGTGATCCGGCCAGCCGGAGCCCGAATCGGTGATATAAGCGTAACCGTTCCGGTTATCCACCACGATATCGTTCAGGAACGATGTCCGGGGCGGTGCAATATCATCCGGGATGACGATGGAGTCGATCAGGCGATTTGCGCTCAGGTCCCAGATGACCAGCTTTTGCGAGCCTTCGGGGGAGGTGTTATATGCGATTTTTCCTTGATCCAGAATCCACATCCGGTTATGTTCATCGATCTCGTAACCCAGGACGGATTGCAGCACTCGCACATCTCCCGGCGCATTCCACTCCCAGCTTGGAAAAGCATTCAGCACCGGCTTGCCGTTCACCATCACGATGGTGTTGAGCGTAGCGGGAACGCCTTCCGCCCAGCGCGGAACCGAAACATAGAAACGCCCCTGTCGGTCCACTTTGACGCCTGCAGGCATGCAGTGCTTCCAGTATTGATGCAGCTCGAACCGCTGCTTCATCGCAGCATTCGGAAAGTTCCAGTCCAAGCGGTTCCAGTGGAACAGCATTTGGTAAGGACTTGTTGGGTGATGAGCTTTCCTTGCATGGGGAAGGGCAGTCTGCTGCTGCATCCCCATAGGATGGTAAGGTATATACATTCTGGCAAGACCTCCGGTAACGTGTTCGGTTCACCCGAAACGGGCAGCGCCTTCCTTACGAGCTTATTCCTCTGAGTTCGTTATATGCCCGGAGGGTCGGATTGGCGCTGCTTAAATCATCGGAGAGGTCTTGTTGCGTGTTTCGTTACACTTGCAGAACCTTAATCAGATTCGTGTTGCCGGATTGACCGATCGGCACGCCGGCAGACAATACGATAATGTCGCCTTTTTCGATGTAGCCTGTCTTGATGGCGTTGCGGGTCGCGGACTCGAACATTTCGTCCGTTGTGGTAACCTTGTCGCCTTTTACCGGGATGACGCCGGAGAGCAGGCAGATTTTGGCCAGCACTTCTTCATGCTGCGTGACGGCGATGATCGGTGCTTCCGGACGATATTTCGAAATCATCCGCGCCGTAAATCCGCTCTCCGTTGACGTAATGATGGCTTTGGCATTCAGCACGAGGGAAGAGCTGACCGCGCCTTGGCTGATGACCTCGGTAATATCGGCTACTTGTTGTCTGGATTTGAAAGCGAACTGGTCCTTATAATCGATCATGGTCTCGGCGCGGCGGGCGACTGCCGCCATCGTACGCACGGATTCCACCGGATATTTGCCAGCGGCGGATTCTCCGGACAGCATGACCACGTCTGCGCCCTGGATCACGGCGTTCGCCACGTCGCTCACCTCGGAGCGGGTAGGGCGGGGATTGACCTGCATCGATTCCAGCATATGCGTTGCCACGATAACCGGCTTGCCTGCCAGATTGCATTTATCGATCATTTCTTTCTGCATCATCGGCACTTCTTCGATCGGCACTTCGACGCCAAGGTCGCCGCGGGCAACCATGATTCCGTCGGAGGCTTCAATGATGTCGTCCAGGTTCTCCATGCCCTCTCCGTTTTCGATCTTGGAGATGATCTGCACATGCTCCGCGCCGCGTTCCTTCAGGATGCTGCGGATTTCGCGGATGTTGTCGCCATGGCGCACGAAAGATGCGGCAATGATCTCTATGTCGTTGTCCAGTCCGAAGCCGATATGCATGACATCACGCTCGGTGACGCCGGGCAGCGTCGTTTTGATGCCGGGCAGGTTGACGCCTTTGCGCGGTTTGAGCACGCCGCCGCTGACGATTTTGCAAAGAATGTCCGGTCCGTCGACGCGAATGACGTTCAGGTCCACGAGGCCGTCATCGATCAAGATGCGGTCTCCCGGTTTCACGACTAGATTCAACTCGGCATAATTGACCGAGATGCGCTGGGCGTCTCCCAGAATTTCTTCGGTCGTCAGGATCAGTTCCTCACCCGGTTTCAGAAGGCAGGAAGCCTCTTTCAGCTTGCCGATCCGGACTTCGGGACCTTTAATGTCCATCATGATCGGGACATACGTGTTTAATTCGGATGCGGCCTGGCGAACATTCCGAATCCGGGCCACGTGATCCTCCGGCTCGCCATGTGCCATATTCAATCGGGCGACCGTCATCCCCTCCTGAATCATATTTTTCAACAGCTCGATGGAATCGCATGCCGGCCCCATCGTACAGATGATTTTTGTCTTAAGCATGGTTGGTTGTTCCTCCTTTGTATTTGCACCCTGCGGCAATGTTGCAGCACTCGGGCTTCTAGAAATGTAAAGCTTATGAACTACCCTAATGATCACATTGTAGCCTGTCTTGTCGAATCATGATATGAACTATAGTACAATGAATGGATTATAGTAATGCATATGAGGTGAAATTATGGTCACTCCGGTTGAAGTTCGGCAAATTAGCGGCGTCGATTGGTATGAGGAAGCAGACCATGGAAAGAGCGCATGGCGGCTAAGCGTGACGACCTATGGAAAATGCGTATATTGGGTGAATGGAGATAAGCAGATTATGGAGAAGGGGGAACTGCTGCTTATTCCGGCCGGCGTTCCGTATTACGGCAAAAGCATCCCTACCGTGACGCACACGCAAATGGTCGTTCAATGGACGGGAGAGCCGTCCACGGCTTTATCCGCGCTTGAACGGGAAGAAGCGTTGAAGCATAAGCCGGGCTGTTACGAATTGATCCACGAACGTTTGAAGGCGATCCACCAGCAGTGGCGGGAGCGCCCGTCTTATTATGCAATGATGATAGAAGCATTATTGACAGAAGTGTTGATTTATATCAGCCGAGAGCTGGATCGGGGCGTTATCACGCCTGAGAAGCACTTGCATGCGGAACGGATGAAATCTTACATTGAGCGGCATTACCGGGAGAGAATAACGAAAGAGGAGCTCGGCGATGCCATCGGCAAAACGCCCAATTACGCTGCGGCGCTCTTCAAGAGCGTCACGGGACAGACGATCAGCCAGTACGTGCACGCCCAGCGGATGAAACGGGCAGCCTATCTGTTGACGGAATCGCAGCTGACGGTACAGGAGATTGCGGTATTTCTCGGCTATCAGGACCTCTCCTACTTCTACAGAATCTATAAGCGGTTCACAGGCAGTGCTCCGTCGGAGCTGCTGCATGAGCGTCCGCGGACGGTCTAGCCGAAAAAAAGAGGGCATACGCCCTCTTCGTTTGCTTGCCGGCTTTATTCAGCGGCATCGCTTTCGAACAATTCCTTCACGTACTGCCGCAATTTGTTTTTATCCACGCCGAGCACCTGGGCCCGTCCGACCTTCTCGTTGGTCAACAGCGAGAACGGCGGGATCTGCTGCTGATCGACTTTGTCCAGGTTCACGTCAAACCCGAGCGCCATCAGCTTCAGCATTTCCTTCGGGCTTAAGTCCGTCTCGATGTAAGGCGCGATCGAATCCAGGATGCCGGGCAGCTTGATGAGCGAGCTCGTGGTCTGCATTTTCTTGGCGACTTCCGTCATGAGAATCCGTTGTCTTTCGGTACGGGCAAAGTCGGACCTCGCATCGTGCCGGAACCGGACATACTGCAGCGCCATTTTGCCGTCGAGGTGCTGCAGCCCTTGTTTTAAATCGATGTCGTACATATGCTTGTCGGCTTTGCTTGTGTAATACATGTCTTTCTCTACTTCAATGTCGACCCCGCCGATGGCGTCGACCAGGGCGATGAATCCGACAAAATCGGTGTAAACATATTTATGTATGGGCAGGTCCAACAAATCGCCGATGGTCTGTCTGGTCAGCTCGATGCCGCCGTAAGCAAAAGCCGAATTCAGCCTTCCTTTGCCATGACCGGGGATGTCCACGTAAGTGTCCCGCAAAATCGAGAACAAATGGGCGCTTTTCGTAACGGGATCGATGGAGGCCACCAGCATGGTATCGGATCTTCCGGCATCGTCTCCCCGGGAGTCTCCTCCGATCAGAAGAATATTGACGCGTTCTTTGCCCTCCCACTTCGGAATTTCAATGACCTCTTCCTGTGCGGCCCCCGTGCTGCCCGTTGGCTTCACCGGATTTGAAGCGGTCGAGATTTGGTTTGAGAATTGTATGATAGCGTAGGTATAGTACGAGATAATCCCCAAGATTCCAACGGATAATAAGAGCATGGCGTATTTGAACCATTTCCTTTTCATCGTTTCCTATAACATCCTTTCTATTAAACTGATTGCATAATGGACCATTCTAGCAAAATAATGAGCAAAAATCATATTTTCTTGAGAAAAGCGATTCCGGAGATTCGAAAGATCCGGGATCCATGATCATGTTGACTCTCCTCCAAGGGGAGGCCTTAGACTGTAGATCGAAGGAGGGAACAGCATGCTGTACACGGTAAAAGAGGTTTCGGAACTGTCCGGGGTAACCATCAAGACGCTGCATCATTATCACAAAATCGGACTGCTGCAGCCTGCCGAGATCAGCGATGCGGGGTATCGCTTGTACGGCGCGGCGGAACTGGAGCGCTTGCAGCAAATCCGGTTCTACAGGGAGATGGATTTTCCGCTGGAACAAATTAAAGAGCTGATGGAGGAAACGCCGGATCGGCTCTCCATTCTCAAGGAGCAGGAGAAGCTGCTCCTGGCCCGGTGGAATCGGCTGGAGCGCGTTCTGCAGACGTTGAGGCAGTCCATAGAATACGTTGGGGAGGGAAGACGAATGGAGCCGGAAGAAATGTTCAAAGGGTTTGATAGCGAAGAAGAGTGGAAGGATGCCTTGGCTGAGCAGAATCAACATTTGAAGGAGCGGTACGAGGTGGATTTGCTTGACGGTGCACCGATGGATGTTCCCAATGTGAACGAGCAAGCGAAGGAAGCGGCAGGCTTCATGGCCGGCATGGCCAATGCTTTGAAAACGGGAATCAGGCACGATGATGAGCGTGTTCAAGATGCGATCCACGAACATTTGCGATTTATGAACGAGCATGGCCACGCTTTTACCGCCGCCGATTTTGCCGGGCAAACGAAGTTTTTCCTGCACGATGAATTCCATCTTCGGATGCTGGAAGAGCAGCAGACGGGGCTGGCTTATTATCTGCATGCGGCTGCAGAGGCGTATGCGAATCTGACGTAAATCCTATGATGAAGCCGCGCGAGCCGCGGCTTTTGTCATTTCTGACGCATACATGGATTCCGCATGAACCAGCCGGTACGGTTTCAGCGGCGAGGAGAGCCGCGAATGGCGTTGGGCGAACGGCCTGCTGCCAGACGGTACCGGCAATTTCGAATACGTGGCGAATCCGGCGGCTTATGGCGACGTTCCTGTATTAAATCCTCCCTCCAAACCAGCACTTTACGCTGGGAACAGGTCCCTATGTGGTGAGCGAAGGAATCGAAAAGTAATGTTTAATTTTTTTCCGAAGGGTTAAATAGATGACGTAGCAGCAACAAAAAACAACTTAGGAGTGATGAACAATGGCTAACAACAACGGCAACAAAATGAGCAGAGAAGAAGCCGGACGCAAAGGCGGCGAAGCAACGGCCAAGAATCACGACAAGGAGTTTTACCAAGAAATCGGCCGTAAGGGCGGAGAGGCCACATCGGATTCCCACGATAAGGAGTTCTACGAGGAAATCGGCCGCAAAGGCGGAGAATCCCGCGGCAATCAAAACAATAACGATTAAATGAAGTCGACAATCTAAAAATAGCAAGCTTTTAACAAAGCAGCGGCGGTTCCCGTTAAACGGAATCCGCCGCTGCTTTTTTTGAGCTAACCGTCGGGTTCGGATCGTTTGCCGGACGCTGTCAGCTATCTTGAATTTAAGTCCACCGTGCTGCCCACAGCTTCATTTCCTTGCAGATGACATGCAGGTCCATGCCCTTCGGCGTTAGGGTGTATTCCACCGTAACCGGAACGGTAGGGAATACTTCGCGCTCCAGCACGCCCTGTTCTTCCAAGTGGCGAAGCGTCGTGGTCAGCGCCCGCGGGCTGACATTCGGGATTTGCCGCTGCAGCTCGCCAAATCGTTTCGTGCCTCCAAAGAGCTCCCGAATGACGAGAAAAGCCCACTTTCCCCCTAGGACAAGCAGCGTTTTTTCGATATTGCATTCGATATGTTCGGGAGTTTTCGGTATGTAACTGCTCGCTTTATTTCCCACAACCATAGGCTCCTTCCGGTATTCTATTAACTATACTCCAGTATATCAGCTATCCTTCCTATAATATAGTGAAGAACTTTTCACTTCTTCCGTGGGAATAGGAACTACTTTAGAATAGTTCATGTAGCATCCAAGTTAATCTATTGAAGGAGGATTTGCCATGAAATACAGAAGATTAGGACGCACAGGTCTCAAGGTCAGTGAGGTCAGCTTGGGAAGCTGGCTTACATACGGAGGTTACGTTGAACGCGAGAATGCGGTTAACGCGATTAAAACGGCTTATGATCTGGGCATTAACTTCTTTGATACGGCGAATGTTTACGAGAAGGGCGCAGCCGAAGTATTGGTAGGCGAAACCTTGAAAGCGTATCCGCGCGAATCGTACGTGCTGGCCACGAAGGCCTTCTGGCCGATGGGTGACGGCCCGAACGACCGGGGTTTGTCCCGCAAGCACATTATGGAGCAGGCGCATGCCAGCTTGAAGCGCCTTGGCCATGATTACGTGGATATTTTCTACTGCCACCGCCATGATCCGGAAACGCCGCTGGACGAGACGCTTCGCGCGATCGACGACCTTGTTCGCCAGGGCAAGGTGCTCTATGTCGGCGTCAGCGAGTGGCAGGCATCGCAAATTGCGGAGGCATTGACGGTAGCGGATCGTTACCTCCTCGACCGCATCGTGGTCAATCAACCTATCTACAATATGTTTGAACGTTATATTGAAAAGGAAATCATTCCGCTCAGCGAGCGCTCCGGCATTGGGCAGGTCGTATTCTCCCCGCTGGCACAAGGCCTGCTGACAGGGAAATATACCTCTGCCTCCGATATTCCGGCTGACAGCCGTGCCGCGAAGCTGGAATGGATGCGCAAAGGCATTACCGAGGAGAAAATCGCGAAGGTTCGCGAGCTGGAGAAGATTGCGGCAGAGCTTGACGTGTCCGTGGGCAATCTGGCGCTTGCGTGGATTCTGCGTCAGCCGAACGTAGCCAGCGCACTGGTCGGCGCAAGCCGTCCGGAGCAGGTAACCGAGAATGCGAAGGCATCCGGTATCGAGCTTAGCGAAGATGTTCAGACTCGCATCGAGGAGATTCTGAAATAGGAATCGAATGCACCCTATCTCGGTGATCCGGGAGACAAGAGAACCCGGGGATAACATAATAGATTGGTTTAATAAGGTGGCTTCTGACTTGGTTCAGGGCCATCTTTTTTTGCATACTCCTGATCATGAAGTTTTCTTCACTCAGCTTGGCGTATGTTTAGATGCTTGAAAAATACCGATTGTCCTTTATAATACTCTCTAGTAATATTATAATACTGATTAGTATTATAATAGGACGAATGCATTAGGGGGAGAAGTTGCAATATGCAAAAACGAAGGCGAATGGCATACGCGAATTGGTTGAAGGTGATGTTGTCCATTCTAATAGGTTTGGAGGTTGTACTGGGTGTGTTCGCATCTCCTAAGACGGTTAAGGCGAACCTTCCAGACGCTCAATATCTGGGGGAGATCCGTCTATTTCCTTACCGGGATGGTCCCGAAGGGTGGATATACTGTGCAGGGCAGGTGTTAACGATAAATCAGGTAAATTCGCCTTTGTTTACTCTATTGGGCAGCAACTTTGGCGGGGATGGCACCAGGACGTTTGCATTGCCTGATTTACGGGAGGAAGAACCGGTACCGGGCATGGGATACTATATCGCGGCTGAGGGATTGTTTCCGAGAGGCAGTGGATTGACCTCCAATACGATGCTGGGGGAGCTTCGACTCTTTCCCTACTATATGGAGATGAATGATAACTGGGTGACGACGGATGGCCGCGCTTTAAGCAATTCTGACCCTCTGTACGGCATCTACGGCACTGCATTCGGCCAAGACTGGCAGGGCAGCTTTAAATTGCCGGAGATTGACCCTGTGCAGCCCAACATCCGGTATTTCGCCGCCAAGTCCGGGATCCAACCCAGTACGGCTGGTGCCGTATACATGGGCGAGACACGTCTGTTTCCTCTGGATATCCCTGCCCTCTCTTCTTTTAAGGCGGACGGTAAACTGCTGAATGTTGCCTCGAACATGGCGCTGTACGGCTTAATCGGCAACGCTTTCGGGGGATCGCCGGATCAAACGTTTGCGATTCCCGATCTTGGAGTCGATCCGCTGACAACGTATTATGTATTCCAAACGGGAATCGTTCCTGTCTTGCAGCAGGTTCAGCCCGTTAGCGTGCCGGATCAATACACGACGGCGGAGTCCACCGTATTAAGCGTTCCTGCACCGGGTGTTCTGAAAAATGATTCCGATGCCATGATCGCCAACATCGTGGATCTGCCTGCTCATGGAAAGATAACATTTCATAAGAATGGCTCCTTTACCTATACGCCGGATGCCGATTTTGTTGGCACAGATTCATTTACATATATCGCTAGCAACAATAACAAGAGCGGCAGCGTAACCAGCGTTACCATCCACGTGGCAGAGCCTGAACCCCGGATAAGCGGTGTAACCGATGGAGGAATTTATAATCACGAAGTGACGCCTGTTTATACCCATGGCACGGGAACGCTGGACGGGCAGCCCTTTGCCAGCGGTACGACCATCCGCAAAGATGGCCAGTATAGACTGATCGTCGAGTCGCCTCGCGGAAAAACGGTCAAGGCCGATTTTGAGATCGACCAAACGGCGCCTTTGGTTTCAGGCGTGGCAGATGGAGGCCAATACGATCGGGAGCTGCAAATCTTCTTCAATGAAGGGAGCGCAACGCTCAATCAGCAAGCGTTTCGAAGCGGAGACAGGGTTAACACGGAAGGGGAATTCGATCTCGTCGTAACCGACCGTGCAGGGAATAAGGCTGAGGTTCATTTCTCGATCTATTTCCCTAAAACCGTGACGTTCGACAGCAACGGGGGGTCTCCCGTGGCAGATGAGGTCGTCCCTCATCATACAACGGCAACGAAGCCCGTTGATCCGGTAAAACCCGGTTATGCCTTCGGGGGGTGGTATATGGATCGAATCTTTCAGCTTCCATTTGATTTTAAGACACCCATTCTGGCTAACCTGACGCTGTATGCCAAATGGAACGATGCGGATGCGCCTGTCGTGGTGGATCGGGTTCCTCTGCATCTGGCGGATGACGTGCCGATCGGGACGAAACTTGAATTCACGTTCGATGAACCCGTAACCGCAAGCAGCGGCAAATACATATCGATTATGAGAGCGGCGGACCATCAAAAGATCGAGTCGATCGACATAACCGATAGCTCCCGCGTCAGCGTGATCGACGAGAGGGTTGCGGTAAGTCTGACGCGACAGCTGTCGTATCTTACGCGTTATTACATCGAAATAGAGGAGGGTGCATTTCAGGATGCAGCAGGCAACCTCTATGCAGGCATGAAGGGCCCTGGAGATTGGAGCTTTACAACGGAGGCTGGGCCTGTCGCAGCACCGTTAGCACCTGCAAATTTGACGGCTACAGCAGGAGATGGTGAGGTGTCCATACTGTGGTCCACCGTTACGGGTGCGACCTATTACGATATTTATTCCGGGACGGAGTCCGGCGTATACGGGAGCTCACCGATCGCAACGGTTACGGGTTCGACGTATTCGGCACGGAATTTACTGAACGGAACGACTTATTATTTTGCGGTGAAAGCCGGTAACGTCGGGGGTTCCAGCGCATTTTCGGAAGAGGTGAGCACAAGACCGGCCGGTGCCGAGATACCCGTTCCGGGCGATGCGGATTTAAGCGGATTAGCATTATCGCATGGAACGCTTGCTCCGGCATTCAACCCTGCTGTCACCAGCTACAATAGCCATGTTGGAAACCGTATAACGGAGATCCGCATAACGCCGATCCTTTCCGATCCTCAGGCAACGGTGACGATAAACGGTAAGGCTGTCTCCGCCGGACAGGCATCAGATCCGATCAGCCTAGCGGTAGGAAGCAACACCATTCATCTTGTGGTTTCGGCTCAGAACGGAGCTGCGAAAACTTACACGGTGGATGTGACCAGAGAGGCAGCCGCTTCTCCTGAACCTGAACCCGGAAATCCTTCCAATCCGGGGACGCCGGGCGGCGGATCAGGATCTTCGGAAGGTCAAGGACCTGGCGTAAGCGGGAGTTCTCAAGCAGGTCAAGGGGAAGGCTCAGGGCAGAGCCCGTCAGGCAGCAGCCACGTCACGTCGTATTTCAATGATGTATTGCAGACCGGCTTGATATCATCGGAGATAACGAAAGAGAATGGACAGACCGTGCTGACCGTCAAGATGAACGGAGACAGGCTCCAATCGCTGCTGGCACAGGAGAAGAACAGCCGACCGATCGTCCGGCTGCGCGCCACGGAGGGGCTTGATCAAGCCGTGGCGGTTCTGGATGGCAAGTCAGCCAAAGCGCTTGAAGCAAGCGGAGCGATGATTGCCTTCGAGACCTTGGCAGGCAGCGTCCGTATTCCGGTTCAGGCCATTTCCGAACAGATCGGCAGTCTTGCCGGAACGAAGGAAGGCACGATTCAACTTGGGCTAGCCGATGGCAACGCCGCGATCAGCGCAAAGCTGAAGCGGGTCGGGAACGGGAAGTATTTTGGTGAACATTATGGCTCCATAGACGTTAGCGTCGCAGCCTATGATCAAGGAAAACGGCTAAGCGGAAATACCTATTCCTATTATGTGGAGCTGGAAGTTCCCGTGGCAGAGAGGGCGGTTGCCATCGTGACAACGGCCGTCCTGCTGGATGATCAAGGGAAGGTTCATCACGCACCAACCCGGCTGGTTACGCGGGAAGGCCGTACTTACGCCATAATAAAAGGTTTATACAGCGGGACGTATGCTTTAATCAGCCACGACGAAGAATTATCGGATATGAAAGGCCATTGGGCCGAGGCGGCGGTGAACGAGATGGCGTCACGTCTTCTCGTTGGCGGCAGAGGCGGCGCCGGATTCCATCCGAATGAACCGGTAACCCGTGCGGAATTCGTCACCATGATGGTACGCTCGCTCGGTTTAACGGAGCAAAGCAATACAAGCACGTTTCAAGATGTAACTTCCCGGGACTGGTATGTGGGGGCCGTTTCGGCAGCAAGCGGGAGCGGACTCATACACGGTTATGCCGACGGGACTTTTTTGCCGAATGGCTTGATCTCCAGACAGGAGGCGATGGTTATTTTCGCAAGAGCGTTAAAGTTCGCTGAGGGTTCCCCAATGGTAGAGGCCATGGATTCGGAGGCTGTGCTGGCTGCTTTCCAAGACCGTGCCGAATTGGCAAGCTGGGCGAAGGCGGCTGCAGCCGAAGTGGTTCACAGCGGACTCATGAGCGGTTACGATGCCAAGCTGAGACCACGGAGTGATATGACCAGGGCGGAAACGGCAACGATTCTTCTACGGATGCTATCAGCTTCGGGGATGATCGGAGATATGCCGTCTAAATAGTGGTTTTCGAGTATAGAAGAAAAAGAGCTGCACCGAAGGGCCGTTGGTCCCGGAGCAGCTCTTTGTATTAGCGGAACATCGCAGCTTACCCCAGCCGATACGTCGCAAACGGCTTGGCATGAACAAAGCCGTCGCTGATTTCATCCAGGCTCGAACGCAGGGACTCGTCCAGCTTAATCTCGAGGCTTTTCAGGTTATCGTCCAGCTGTTCGGTCTTCGTAGCCCCGACGATGACGGTCGAGACGGCAGGGCGGTCCATCAGCCAGGCAATGGATAGCGCGCTGGGAGAATGGCCGTGCTCTGCTGCGAGCTGGTTTACTTGTTGACCGAGCTTCAGATTGTGTTCTTCAAGGAAGCGATTGAAGTTCGGGTCCGTTTCCGCGCGGGAGCCGGCAGGCTTGCTTGCGCCCTGACCGTATTTGCCGGTGAGAATGCCGCCGGCCAGCGGGAAATACGGAATGATGCCAACGCCCTGATCGAGACAGAGGGGGACAAGCTCCAGCTCCGGCGTACGGTCTGCCAGGGAATAACTCGTTTGGGTCGATACATAACGGGCATATCCGCGCAATTCGCTGATTCCGTGCGCCTTCATGATTTCCCAAGCGGCATAGTTGGAGGCGCCGATATATCTGACCTTGCCCGATGTTACCATGTCGTCCAGCGTGCGCAGGGTCTCCTCAAGGGGAGTGTCCGGATCAAACGTATGGATCTGATATAGGTCTACATAGTCGGTTTTCAGCCGCTTCAAGCTGTTCTCCAGCTCTTGCTGCAGATGATAGCGGGAGGAGCCCCGTTCGTTCGGTCCTTGGCCGTTCACGAGTCCGGCTTTCGTGGCTAATACGACGTTATGGCGTTTGCCGGCCAGCGCCTCACCGATGATGCGCTCGGATTCCGATCCGGCGTAAATATTGGCGGTATCGATGAAATTGATGCCACGGTCCAGCGCGTGATCCAGGATCCGGGTGGATGTTTCTTGGTCGGCTCTTTTGCCAAAAGCGTTCGTGCCGAGCCCCAGCTCCGAAACCTTGAGGCCGCTGCTGCCAAGACGGCGATAATTCATGCTTAATCCCACTCCTCTATGTATAGATTTCCTATAGTATAAACATGATCCAAGAGGCGCTTCAAATGGATCGAACGCATAAAAGGTATGAAGATGTAAGATTCTACATCTTTTTTCGACAATATCTAAAAAAAGTGATTAACTTCCATACCATGAAATGGTAATATAGTCGTAGGAGAAAAGATTCGGATTAACCATGAGATTTACTGCTTAAGAACTACTTCGGATGTTGGAGTACGACTTCTTTTTTTCACTAATCGTTGGAGTGTGAATCATGAAGATTTATCTGAAAAATGATGCTGGGGTAACGAAACAAGTGAAGGTAGGTTTTAGCTGGACGACGCTATTCTTTGCATTCTTCCCGGCATTGTTCCGAGGCGATCTGAAGTGGGCAGTCATCATGTTTATTATCTCTGCCGTAGTCGGTCCTTTTACATTGGGAATCGGGGCTTGGATCAGCGGAATCATATTCTCGTTCGTGTATAACAAGATATATATTAAGGAGATGTTGGAGAAAGGCTACCGTCCTGCCACGGAGGAAGCTAGAGCCGTTCTTGAAAACAACCACATCATCGCTAGAGCGGCATAATTCTATTTGCATGCATAAAGCCTGGAACTGAGTGAATCTTTCATTCATAGCTCCAGGCTTTACTATATTCTTTAGCTAACGATGAAGCGATTCGTGACTAAATTCTAAAGGTAACGCGAATTGTCTTAGGACTCCTTGCGATAGGCAAAATAGTACGATAGGATAGTTACGTACGAATTGGAAGGGGGATTATGATATGAATGAAGCGATTTTCAACCAATTGGATTTTGCCAGAGGAGCAACCTTGAAATCGGTGGAACAACTAACGGAACAGGAAGCGGATATCATCCCGGAAGGATTCGCGAATAGCATTCGCTGGAATCTCGGGCACATCTACACCGTAACCGAGCAGTTCGCTTTTGCGACCGCGGGCGAGCAGCCGCGTCTTCCGGAAGGATTCGAGGCATGGTTTGCAACCGGAACCAAGCCGGCCGATTGGACGTCGAAGCCGCCTGCGCTGTCCGAGCTGGCAGAGCTTTTGCAGGAGCAAACCGCCCGAATCCGCGAAACCTTCTCGAATCGCCTGGACCAGGCCTCTGCCCACCCGCTGACGATCGGTCCCGTGACGTTCCAAACCGTCGGCGAGTTTCTTACGTTCAGCTTGTACCACGAAGGCATGCACACGCAGACGATCAAGGTTTATAGAAAATTGATAAAGTAATGCATGAACTCGAAGCGATAGAAGTATGCCCAGCGTATACCTTCTATCGCTTTTGATTTGTCGCTAGGGCTGTGGGTCCTTATAATGGAATCAGCAGAATCGGAATGACGAATGGAGGACATCACACTCATGGCGATTGAAATCGAACGCAAATACCTTCTGGAGGCTTATCCCGATGAGTTGATTCAGGAAGGAAGCATCGTGGTCGAGAAGGAGCAGTTCATCGAGCAGACGTATTTGGCATTGGATGGGGACCAGGAGCTGCGGGTCCGGAAAATAACGGATCTGACATCGGGTCGGCTTGAATTCACCCATACGTTCAAAAAAGGGTGGGGAATTGCCCGGGAAGAAGTTGAATATGCGATTTCCGAAGGTCTCTACGATCAGGTAGTCAAGGCGCATGGGGCGATTCCGTTGACCAAGAGACGGGTAACCGCCCGTTGGGGCAGCACGATCATCGAAATCGACGATTATGCGCAGATAAGCTTGCTAGTGCTGGAAGTCGAATTTCCTTCCCTGGAAGCCGCTGACGGCTTTGTGCCGCCGGCATGGTTCGGACGAGATATCAGCACGGACAAACAATACAGCAACAAAAAGGTATGGCGGGATCTGCAGCTTCAAGCAGGCAGGGAAGCCTGAGCGGAATAAGGCTCGAATAGGGCTCGAATAGGGCTCGAATAGGGCGGCAGGCGCTTGGGACAAGCGCGGTCAGTTCAGATGAGGGGGCAACGCCCTCACCATACGGTTGGAACAAAGGCTCTTGCGGCAGGTTCGCAAGAGCCTTTTACTATGGCATGCAGCAAACAGAGCGCGCAGCTATCGAGATACACCTTCGCCGGATGCCTGCTTATTCGAGCATTCGGACAGTCATCGACTTTTTTTGACAAAAATATTGTAAACGGTTTATTGTTATAATATAATATTATCATGATAATTAATTATTATTCTTCAATGGACGATATCCATAAAAATGATGGCGTATCAGAGAAGGGAGAGGCTCTTTATGAATGAAAACCAGCAGCTGCTTGAAAGCTATTTTCCAATCGCTTCGTTTATCGCGGCGATCATCGGACCTCAATGCGAGGTGGTCGTGCACGATATCAGCGATCCGGAACGCTCTATCATCTTTATCGAGAACGGCCATATTAGTGGACGCCGGGTCGGCGATGCCTCCACCGACCTCGTGTTGAAGATTTTGAAGGCGGAGGCCTACCGCGAAGAGCAGTTCATCGCGAACTACAAAGCTTCCGGCGCTCGGGGGCAAACCTTCCGGTCGTCTACGTACTTTATTAAGAACGGAAGCGGCGAGCTGGTCGGTCTTATGTGCCTGAACATCGACATCACGCATATGGAGGTTGCCGCTGATTGGATCAACAGCATTTTGCGGGGAGGCTCGCTTACGCCGCCGGCCGCCCTGGATGCACCCAAGGAGGACAAACCTTCCACCGAATACCTGCAGGGGAACGTGGACGATTTGCTTCAGCACATCATCCAGACCGTCCTAGGCAAAATCAGCATTCCGGCGGACCGTTTATCTTCGAACGAGAAGATCGAGATTGTGAAGGAATTGAACGAACAGGGCGTATTCCTGCTAAAGGGCGGGGTTTCCAAGGTTGCCGCTGCTTTATCCATATCGGAGCCTACCGTGTATCGTTATTTGCAGAAGCTGAAATAAGCGGCCTTTTATCCTGTTAAACATGCATTGCATCCTGAGACAATGGAAGGTGACATCATGACATATAACTTTGACAAGGTCGTCAGCCGGTATGGAACGAACAGCGCCAAATGGGACGGCATGGCGCAGAGCATGGGGAACGACATGATCGCTCTCTCCGTGGCGGATATGGATCTGCCGGCACCGCCCATGGTGGTGGACAAGGTAGCGGAGGCGGCGCGTCACGGCATTTACGGATATACCGACCCGTTTCCGCCTTACTTCGAAGCGGTCCGTGCTTGGCTCGATAAGGCCTACGACTGGCAGGTCGAGCCCGAATGGATCGTGTTTTGTCCGCGCATTGTGCAGGCCGTTTCGGTCATTGTTCAGAAATTCGCGGAAGCCGGAGACAGGATTCTTGTCCACACGCCTGTTTATCAGCCTGTTGCGAAAGCGGTTACGCTAAATGGCCGGATATTGGTTGAAAGTCCGCTGGTGCTTGCGGACGGGCGATACGAGATCGATTTTGACGATATGGAACGACGGATGCAGGAAGGGATCAAGATAGTCCTGCTCATATCCCCCCACAATCCGGTGGGCCGCGTATGGACGAGGGAGGAGCTTGAACGCATGGCGGAGCTTTGCATCCGGTATGACGCACTGATTGTGTCCGATGACATCCATGCCGATTTCATTCATGAAGGTCACGAGCATACCGTCATCGCCAAGCTGTCCGAAGAGGTTGCGAACCGTTCCATAATCTGCACGTCGCCGGGCAAAACCTTTAACCTGGCGAGTCTCGAAATCGCCAACATCGTCATTCCCAATGCTGCGCTGCGGGAGCAGTTTCAACAAGGTTTGCTGCAGGCGGGGATTCATAATCCCACATTCTTCGCCGTGCCCGCGCTGGAAATTGCGTATACTTCGTGCGATGAATGGCTGACGGCGCTGCGCGCTTATATCAAAGACAATATTGCTTATGCTCGAACCTTCATTGTCGATCATATGCCTGAGCTGAACGTCATCGAACCTGAAGGAACGTACCTGCTATGGATCGACTGTAAGGCAGTGAGCCGTCATGAAAAGGATCTGGTGGAGTGGATCCAGGAAAAGGCGCGCGTCAGCGTCAGCTTCGGCTCATCCTTCGGTCCCGGCGGTGAAGGCTATATCAGGGTCAACGTGGCTGCGCCGCGCCCTGTGTTGCAGGAAGGCCTGAAGCGGCTTGCCGCGGCTTATCCACTAAAGCGTTAACAATCAAAGTCTAAGAGATCAGAAGGAATAAACTTCAAAGGCTTACCAACCTTATCACGCAAGAAAAACTTCCGCTATATGCGGTATGTCTTCTACAGAAGGTTACGTCGATTGACGTTTTCTTATTTACATCCAGGGGGAATTCATAATGGCTAAGCCAACAGAGGAACGAATGATTAAGCAGCCGACCATGTTTCTGGCGCTGCTTCCGATTTTCACCATGGTAATCTTGCTGTGCCTTGGTTACGTATTGTTCGAGCTGCCGCCCGAGCCGCTGATTATTGTATCCGCCATCGTCGCAGGTTTGATCGCGATTAAGCTGGGGTACAGCTACAACGATATATTGGAATCCATTTCGCAGAAAATAGCGAAAACCATGCCCGCCATCCTCATCCTGATTGTGGTCGGATTTATGATCGGCGCGTGGATGGTCGGCGGAACCATCCCGATGATGATTTACTACGGCCTGAAAATCATCGATCCGCAGTTTTTGCTGATCACCGCTTTTCTCGTTACGTCCGTGGTCTCCGTATGTACGGGCACTTCCTGGGGATCCGCGGGTACGATCGGGGTCGCCTTCATGGGCGTTGGCGCCGGCATGGACGCCAATCTCGCGGCTGTGGCCGGCGCGGTTGTAGCAGGGGCTTACTTCGGGGACAAGCTTTCGCCGCTTTCGGATACAACCAACATCGCGGCCTTGTCGACCGGCGTTAACCTGTATGAGCATATCGGCCATTTGCTGTACACGACGCTGCCGTCCTTCTTCGTGGCGGGGATCGTCTACGTGGTCACGGGCTTGAATACGCATGTGTCCAGTACAGGAGTTCCCGAGAAGGTAACCGACATCATGAACACCTTGGCAACGATATACGACTGGAACCTGCTCCTGATCCTGCCTGTGCTGATTGTGCTGTACGGCTCGATCACCAAGAAACCTACGATTCCCGTCATGCTGCTGTCGTCGATCGTGGCGATGGCGAACGGCATGATCTTTCACGGCTTCACGCTGCATGACGTGGTAACCTCGGTTGTCAGCGGATTCGATATCGCGATGGTTCATGTCAGCGGATTTGATCCGAATACCGTCATTGCGGACATACCTCGCCTTATTAATCGGGGCGGCATGAGTTCCATGATGGGAACCTTGCTTATCTGTTTCAGCGCAATCACATTCGCCGGCACGATATCGCTGACCAAGTCGCTGGAGCTGATCGTGGACAGGCTCTTGAAGCATGTGCGTTCCACAGGCTCCTTGATCCTGGCGACGATTGCAACGGGGCTAACCATGATCGGCGTAACCAGCAACGGACAAGTCTCCATCCTGATGCCGGGCGAGATGCTCCGCGAGGCTTACATCCGCCGCGGTCTGCATCCGAAGAATCTGGGACGGACGGTGGAGGATTCCGCCGCCATTACCGAACCGATTCTGCCATGGACGGCAGCCGGTGCCTATATGGCCGGAACGCTTGGCGTAGCAACGCTATCCTATTTGCCTTGGGCGGTGCTGTGCTGGACAGGCATTATTTTTGCAACGATTTGGGGCTTTACCGGGTTCGGCATTGCCAAACTTACGCCTGAGCAGCAAAAGGAAATGCTGAAGGAATACGATGATCCGCATCACGGAAGCCGAAAAGACGCTGCAGAAGCTGCATCGGCCCATTAATACAGATGATGATGTTTTGGAAGATGGTAACCAACCATAAATATAAATGCGTAATACTATGCGCTGCAGAGGAGAGAACACCATGACGCAACAAGAAAGAAAAACCATCGCAACCCAGCAGGCTCCAGGAGCAATCGGCCCTTATTCCCAAGCCGTGCAATACGGAAATCTGCTGTTTACCTCCGGCCAGCTCGGCATGGATGCGTCGGGGCATTTCGCGCCGACGGTAGAAGAGCAGGCGAAGCGCTCCCTGCTCAACGTGAAAGCGATCCTGGAGGCTGCCGGCTTCGGCATGGAGCACATCGTCAAGACGACCGTGTTCCTGAAGGACATGAACGATTTCCAAGCGGTCAACGAGGTGTACGCTTCTTTCTTTGCAGAACCGTATCCGGCACGGAGCGCCGTAGAGGTAGCCCGATTGCCGAAGGATGGCTTAGTTGAGATTGAAGTGGTAGCCAGAAAGCCGTAATAATAAGCGCTCTTCCAGGTATCCTGATAATAAGCTTTTAAAATGAGATTACAGCCAAAAAACGGCCGGGCATGATGCCCGGCCGTTTGGTTTAAGCGGCTGAAGTATCCTCGTTTATTTCGTACGCCCATAATGCTTACCGTAAGACAGCACTCTATGGTAGAGGCTGCGGTCCTTTAGATTTTTGAGCGGATAAATTTGCGGTCGGGTGTTGACCTCGAGAATCCACGGTCTGCCTTTCGAATCGACAGCCACGTCCAGGCCGAGTTCCTTGAATCCTTTATAATGGCGGTCAAAGTTTTTGCCTACGGCAACGCCGAGTCCCTTGAGTTCAGACTCGAGCTGCTGGATGAAGGCCGAGTCGAAATTGGCGCCGCTCATCGTTTTCTTGAACGTGCCGATGGAGCCGCCTTGATTATAATTGGTGGCCACTTTGTTCGGGTTGCCGACCTTCGTGAACAGGGCGGTGCCGACCCAGGCGCCCTCCCGGGTTTTCTGGACCATCACCCGGATATCGAAAGGCTTGCCATTGCTTTTGGCCAAGCGAATTCCTTTTTGCAGCAGATAAGGTCTGCTCCCTGCAAAGCGATTCAGGTCGCGGTACAGCTGAGATGAGCTCGAGTACGACGTTTTCGTCGTGTTCAGCTGGCTTTGGTAGCCTCCGCCGGTTTTGCGGATCCGGATAATGTTATTGCCGCCAGAGCCATCCGTAGGTTTGAAGAAAACCGTGGTGTAGTCCGCCAGCATAGCATTCAGGTTTTTTTTGCTGAACGGCAGCGTGTGGGGCACGTACTGCCTGAAGTAAGCATCTTCGTTCAACCATTTCGTTTTCTTCCACTTGCTTTTGATGGTACTGCTTTTATAGCTCATAGTTAAGAGGCTCACCTCTCTTTTTTGTTCAGCATATGCCGATAAAGTAGAGCAAGCCTCCACGATGGCCTTGAGCCAAGCTATGTGCTCGAAAACAATTTTTTATCGAAAAACAATAAGGTGATAAATAAAACTGCTGCGACAAGCAAAATCGACGCTGGAATGATAAAGGCCAGCAGGGTTGCCGTATTCTGCATTTGGTAATACATCAGCATGCCCAGCGGCATGATCCCGCCCCCGAGCAAACTCGTCCAGAAGTGCATCGCGGCGGTTCTTTTCATGCTGAGCTTGTCCCGAAAGACGTAGTAGAACATGCCATAGGCAAACAAGGTCAGCCAGCCTACCACCAGGATATGGGCGTGCCCTGCAACCATGCTGTAGCTGCTTCTGCCTGCCATGTCCGCTCCGATCAATGCGCCGATGAGCATATAAATGGCCGCGATGCGCATCAGCCATTTGCTGTATTTCAACATGGATAAATTCCCCCTTGCATCTTGAATCAGTCCCAATATACAAGAGTTGTATGAACGGAGCATGAACAACATATCAAACGGAATTGAACAGGGAAACATCATCTACTATAATCAAATAGATCTGATCTTGAAGGAGAGAATTTCCAGGTGCGAAGCCCACTCATTGCTTATTGTCTTTCGAAGAAAGCCGCAGCCGAGGATTATCCGTTCGGACCGCTTCCGATCGTCATGAAGGTCGGCGGCAAAATGTTTGCCCTGATTACCACCACGGCAGGGGAGAAGGTCAGCCATATTTCCCTGAAATGCGATCCGGTCATCGCGGAGAATTTGCGCGAGCAGCATGACGCCGTGCAGCCCGGATACCATCTCAATAAGAAGCACTGGAACACGGTGACCGTCGATGGCTCCCTAACGGAAGCAGACCTGCGCGATATGATCGACCATTCCTACGATTTGGTGCTGAAGAGTTTGCCGAAAGCGCAGCGCGTTGCCATCTCCCAGCGGCTGGTATGAACGCTGCTCCAAAACATAATCGCCCTATGGCAGCGTGGTGGCCGCAAGCCATCCATCCGCCAAGGGCGATTTTGCATGATCCATCAAACGTGATGGATCCGAGCTTCAGGCGGGTTCCGCATCAGAACGGTTTCATCCCTAACGTATCGACCTTCTCTCCGGTAATATCGACGCCCATACGGCCCGTGATATCGCGGTAATGTCCGGCGCGCCGCTGCACGGGACTGCCCTCGGTTTCCCCGAGGTTCGCTTCCAGGCCGTTCAAGACCATCACCGTTGTGCCGAAGCCGGGACTGCCCAGTCCCCTGAACTTCTCGAGCGGGGAAGGCTTCCATCTGCCGACCATCACGTCATGGGCGGAAGGTTTCGGGTCCTGCGGCGTCATCCAGAAGAGGATGGCGGTCATGTAGCCGATCTTGCCGTCGGCGGCAACGATCTCGGGATGGTCCAGCAGCACGCTTTTATCCCCATAGATAATGGAGCTGAAGAGTCCGTAGTTGAAGTTCCAGCTGAGCATGATCGGTCCCCGCCCATAATAGCGCTTGTCCGGCGATCCGGGATACAGCTCTGCGCTTGCCGGATCAACGAAGGCATCCATGTTGACCCCTGTCCGGCCGGCGATGTTTTCGTTCCAGAACAATCCCCAGCGAAGCGGACCGCCGGGAGCGGCAGCCCAGCCCCCGCCGGTTTCGTGGGAGAGATTGGCCAGGAAGGCGGCCAGTTCGCGCTTGCGGTCCTTCTTGAACCCTTCCTTGAGAAAGGTGCCGCCGTCAATGATAACGGTTTCAATCGCTTGGTTAAGGTTCTCGGCCGAATGGAAATCCGCCGAACGCACGACGAGTGTTTCGACCCGGGCATCTTTGTCCAATCGGTAAATCTCTTGGGCAGAAGGGGCTCCTTGCCGCGTGCGGATCTTGATCTTCAGATTGGACACCTCGGCCACCGCGCGAATCAGGTTGTCGTAAGAGAAATAGTCCGTCTGATCGGCTTTATAGTATTCTTTTCCCTTGGCGACGTTAAACCATGCGGCCGAACCTAGCCTGTAAGGAAATAAAGCCTCGAAGTCTTCCTCCGACAGCAGCGCTTTAACCGCTTCGATCGACTTTTCCGGCGTGTAATCCGGATCAAGGCCTTCCCAGTGCCGGTCGATCTCCTTGCGGCTGATCAAACGGTGCTCCCCAATCGCCAGGGAATCGGCTGGATTCCCCGTGAATTGTGCGAAAGCCGTGGTGTCGGTCGGGATGCTGGACGGCGTTTTCATTGGCGATGCCTCGGCTTGGGGCGCCTCATCGGCAGCAAGGGCTTGAAGCGGGGTCATAAGGAGGGCAGCGCTGAGGGCTGCAATCATGCTGCGCTGAACCATGTTGCGGGATAACGGATATTTCCACACGGTCATACACATTCTCCTCTATATCGTTGGGATGGAATTACATTGCCATCATATATACGGCATGTCCTTTTGTACATAGTCAGGAAATCCCACGGCATCACGCGAATTTAGCATGTTACATGATCTTTAGGGCGATCAAGCGGGGAGAGATGAGACAAGGGTCAGGGGATTTGCTGCGGAATCCTCCAGGATGCCGTCGAAGTTCGATAACCGGCTTTCGTAACGTAGTGCAACCAGACGACTAGTTTTTTACCGTAAAAACATTATAATGTTATTATGTTTTTGATTCTATGAATCTACTATACGGCGGGAAGGATGCTTCACTTCATTTGGTTCTGTTCATTTGCATAATTTCGTATATATTAGAGATTCATCATCTTATAGTCGAAGAAGGTTAGCTGACATGAGTTTATTTGTTCGGGAAAAAGGATTCTACAAAAGTTTTTTCTGGCTGACGCTTGTGATCGGGATGCAGAACCTGATATCGGTCGGCGTGAATTTGTCGGACAACGTCATGCTGGGAGGATACAGCGAATCGGCGCTGTCGGGCGTCGCGCTGGCGAACCAGATCCAATTCCTGCTGCACATGCTGGTTCTGGGCGTATGCGAAGGTTTGGTCATCATGTCGTCCAGATTCTGGGGAGCCAAGGATTTAGGCTTGATCAAAAAAGCGGCAAGCATCGGCATGCGAATGGCCATCCTTCTCAGTATCGTGTTATGGGTCATCGTGTTCTTTTTCCCGCACGAGGTATTGTCCTTGTTTACCAAGGAAGAGAACGTCATAGCTGCCGGCGTGGAATATTTGCGCATCATCTGCTTCTCTTATATCTTCTTTGCGGTCACCAGCTCCTTGCTGGCTTCCTTAAGAAGCGTGGAAACGGTAAAAATCGGCTTCGTGGTATCGCTGTCCACCTTGGTTATCAACATCTGCTTGAACTACATCCTGATTTACGGGTATATGGGCTTCCCGGAGCTGGGCGTGTCCGGATCGGCTATCGCTACCCTGACGGCGAGGATCATTGAATGCGTGATCGTCATCGTGTATGTTAAGCGGTTCGATCGCAAGATCCTGTTAAAGTTGCAGGATTTCCTGAAGTTCGATATGGAGCTCTTCAAGCAGTACATTCGCGTAGGCTCCCCGATTCTGATGTCCAATACGATATGGGGGCTCGCCATGGCGGCGCAAACCGCCATCCTGGGGCATATGGGGGAATCCGCGATCGCCGCCAACAGCATTGCTACAACGATTTTCCAGATGGTGACGGTCATCGTGTACGCTTCCGCCAGCGCAACGGCCGTGCTGATCGGGAAGACCATCGGCGAGGGCATGATGGATAAAATCATATCGTATGCCAAAACGCTGCAGATTCTGTATATCCTGCTCGGTTTATTGACGGGGGCCGTGCTGTTTGTGATCAAGGATTTCGTGCTGGGCTTCTATTCGATATCCGATGAGGCCAAAACGCTTGCCCTGCATTTCATGACGGTGCTGTCGATCACCGTGGTCGGAACGGCCTACCAGATGCCGGCTTTGACGGGCATCGTGCGGAGCGGCGGAGACACCCGCTTTGTGCTGTACAACGATTTGATATTTATGTGGCTGATCGTGCTGCCCTCATCCGCCTTATGCGCTTTTGTGTTCCATTTATCGCCGCTTGCCGTGTTCATCTGCCTGAAATCGGATCAAATCCTGAAGTGTTTTGTGGCGATCGTGAAGGTGAACCGGTTCAAATGGATCCGATCCTTCAGCTCATGATGGTGCGGACGGGTATTATAAGGTAAATCCATAGCGTAAAAAAAGAACCTCGGGAACGCGTGAAGTGCCCCCCTTAGAATAGACATTGGAAAACCCCCTTGGTTATTCCGATAAATTCTAAGGGGTGCATTTTTTATGGCAAAGAAAGGTCAAAAGTATAAATCATATTCAGATGAAGTGAAAAAAGAGGCGATTCGCCTTCATGTTGAGGAAAAGTGGACATATAGGCGAATTACCGAGCACTTTGAGATTCAAGATAAAGATCGTGTAAAAAAGTGGATGCGAAAGTATCGGGAATTAGGTGAGTTTGGATTATTGGATCAGCGAGGAAGACGAGAAGAATATTTGGATCAAGATCGCTATGTCCAAAAGCTAAAAAGGGAGAATGAAATGCTAAAAAAGTGCTTGGAAATCTGGATGAAGGAGGTAAGAAAGAAAGCTTCGCCATGATCGAACAAGCAGCAAAATCAGGGCAAGTAGCTGAACTGTGCCAGTTCATTGGTGTTTCTAGAAGTGGCTATTACGCCTATTTAAAGCGTAAAGAGAACGACCGGGATGCCGAAGACAAACGGCTGATCCGCAGAGTATACAAACGCTACGAAGGAAAGTATGGTTACCGACAAATCCAACTGTTCCTGTGGCAGGATCACGGTGTGTGGATGAATCACAAAAAGGTGCTACGTCTCATGCAAGAACTTGGGCTCCAAGCTAGCATTCGCAAGAAGCGCCAATTCAACATGGTATACAAGGCCGCGGAGCGTGTGGCGGAGAATCTGCTTAAGCGTAACTTTACGGCGGAGAGACCAAACCAAAAATGGGTAACGGATATAACCCAATACCGGGTGGGTGAGCGTTGGCTGTATCTCTCGGCGGTAAAAGACTTATTCAACAACGAGATTGTGGCCTACCAGCTCAGCGAGCGTAACGACAATGAATTGGTTCTGCAGACGTTCGCCAAAGCGTTTGCTAAGCAAAAAGACGTGACCGGATTGGTCGTTCACAGCGACCAAGGGTTCCAGTACACGTCTCATGCCTATCACGACATGCTGCCAAAGGTTAGCGCCCAAATCAGCATGTCTCGCCGGGGCAATTGCCTAGACAACGCCTCCATGGAGAGCTTCTTCTCGCATCTCAAAACGGAAGGGCTCTATCCTTATGATATCCGAAATCTAGCGGAGGCACAAAGCCGAATTGAGAAATACATACGATTTTATAATCGAAGACGACCACAGCGCAAATTAAATAAACTGACGCCGGTAGAGTACCGACGCCAGTTTACAGCCTAGGTGTTTTTTCAATGTCCACTAAATGGGGTCTTGACCAGCGTGTCCCGGGGTTCTTTTGTAGGTTTATCGATTAATCCTCCAGCAGGTTCAGCGATTGGGCTTTAACCAGAGCCTGCGTGCGTGTCGTCACGCCGAGCTTGCCGTACAGTCTGGACAAATACACCCGGATCGTTCCTTCGGACAGGCCGAGTGCTGCGGCCATCTGTTTATTCGCGGCGCCCTGGCGTATCAGATGCAGCAAATTCATTTCGTTCCGATTCAGCCGTTCGGGAAGAGTTGGCTGGGATGTCTCGGCGGATGAAATATCCGCTTCGGAATAACCCGGAAAAAACTTCACGAGCATGCGTGCATATTCAAGCGTATGAAGCTCCTCCGGGCTTAAGCCGTCTTCCTGTCCGAGTCGGCTCGAATACAGCTGCAGCAGCTGGCACATGTCCTCCCCTTCGTCGAGGAAGGTGCGGACATAACCGTTCTGTGCCCCGACACGCAAGGCTTCGCCAAGAAGATGAAGCGACTGCTGCCGCTGGCCGCGCTGATGTTCCAGCAGCGCCTGCAGGCTTGTGATTTCAATGATGCTGGATCGCTGCTGTTCGCGCTCCGCCTGAGGTTTCAACAGGTCCAGGAGGCGCAGCGCCTCGGTTTCCCTGCGCTGTCTGCCTAACATGCGGACCAACGCCAGGTATTCCGTTTCCCGGCTATAGGCGGGCTTGTCCTTGACGGAAACGGGGAGCTCGGCCACTTCCTTCCGTGCTTCGGCTATGCGCCCTTCCCGGATATAGATCAAGCTTCTGACGGCCTTTAACGGGGCGAGCCAAAGGCTCGATTTCCTGGCAAGCGCAGCGGAGCACGCTTCATCCAAAGCATAATGGGCTAGATGGAATTTGCCCTCGGCAGCGAACAGCCTGGCTTCGGTGATATGCAGCGGCACGAACAGCCCCATCGTTTCTTTGGCGGGCGGCGCATTACGGATCTGCACCAGCAGCTGCCGGCATTCCGCCAGCCGGTTCCATTCATAATATCCCTCGCACAAGGATTGTTTAACATATAAGTTCATGAGCGAATGCGCCCACCCGTGGGATTCCAGCACACCGGTAAACAGATGCGCGATTCTTTCCGTATCGGCGGAGAGAGTTCCCTTCATGCCGAGCGAGGTACGCCTGACATAAGGCTCCCGCCGATTGTAATCGAACTGGTAGTACATCGGATTGTCGGGCATCAGGTTGTCGAGGATGCCTTCGCTGAAGGCGAACCATTTGCCGAAGTCACCGTTCAGAAAAACAAGATTGGACCGCACGAACAGGATGGAACTCATAAGCTGCTCCCTTCGGTCCGATGATTCTAGCGCAGCGCAGGCTTCCTCAATAAGGATCAGCATGCGCTCGGAACGTTCGAGATCTCCTGTAAGTACCAAGACAAAAGCATGCGCCAGCGACATTTCGGGTGTCATCGGATAGCTGGGGGGGATGCGGTCAAACCATTTCAGCAAGGTGGCAATCTCTCCAAGTTCGAGCACGGATTGCATATGCTGCTCGAGCAAATTCAGGGCATGCCCGAAGTCCTGCGCTGACAACATATGGTCAATCGCTTCATCCATGGAGCCGACGGAGGCATAATACTGCCCGGCGAGCCGGTGGCGCTTGGTATATTCCCCGTGAAACTCGCGCTGAAGCAGGTCGAGCAGAAACTGCGAGAATAAGTGATGATAACGAAAGAAGGTTTGATGTTCGTCCAGCGGAACCAGAAACAGATTCAGCTTCTGCAGCTCCTCCAGCATCGGACGGCTGTCGCTGAGATCCGTTACGGCATCGCAAACCTGCGGATGCAGCTCTGAAAGGACGGCGGTCTGGAGCAAAAAGGAGAACACGTCGGGCGACAGCTTGCTTACGACTTCCTGAAACAGGTATTTGGATACGAGAAGCGGATTCCCCTTCATATCCTCCACGAATCCTTCCAGACTGCTGCCGGTTCGCATGGTAATCACGGCAAGCTGGAGCCCGGTAACCCAGCCTTCCGTCTGGTTCCGTAACGTATCAAGCTCCATCGAGGTCAGAATGGGATGGCCGCCGTTTGACGCATGGCGGAACAAGCGCTCCGTCTCCTCGTAAGTAAATTCCAACTGCTTCATGCCGATAAGATGGACCTCATGGTTTACCAAGCCCTTGATCGTGGGGAATGGAAGCTCGGTCCGGGACGAGATGAGAAGATGAATATGTTCGGGGAGGTAGTCGACCAAGTAGGAAATCCCTCCATGGATGGTTGAAGAGTGAATACTGTGCAGGTCCTCAAGAATGAGATTGAGGGGCTCGGTATCCTCGTATAATTCACTGATCAGCGTATCCAGAAAGGTTTCAATCGAGGCGCTTGGCAGCAGCTGCGTATGGTGCATGAGACGAGCTCCTTGCGGCTCGGGAAGAATCGAGGCCAGCGAGGCCGCCACGTATCTCCAAAAGCGGACGGGATCGTTATCCCGCTCGTCCAGCGAAACCCAGGCGCTTCGTTCGTCGGTCTCGTGAGCCCATTGGGCGAGCAGCGTCGACTTGCCGTATCCGGCAGGCGCGATGATGGTTGTCAGCTGACCCCTATGGCCTGCTGCCATATCCTGCAGCAGCCGGTCCCGGCGAATCAGATGCTCCTTCAGACCGGGAAGGCTTATTTTCATTTTCAGAATGGGTGAGTCGGTCAGTAGTTTCATAGGATACCCTCGCAATATACGAAACGTTATTTTTACGGAAATTGAGTCGCGATAACTAGATTATATGAAAAAAAAGATGAAAAGTTAACGTTTGTCAATCGTTTTCCTCCCATAAATTTGATAGCATCCTTGGTGCCGCGGTCCTAACCGGGCCGCAGCTATCATAACGCTGATGAAACGAAGGAGGAGATTATGCTAAGGCGTTCAGTAAAAATCCTGCTGTGTGCGGCTTTGCTGCTGCTGCAGCTGGATGGGTTATTGGGATATCGCCAAGCCTTTGCGGCTGCGGCCGTTCCACCAAAGCTTGTAGCCGGGTACTATCATACCGCTTCGCTCGTAAGCAGCGGTGAAGTTTACTCATGGGGATACGGAGACAGGGGGCAGCTGGGTGACGGCACCTGGAATACCCGGACGACTCCGGTCATGGCGAAGAATTTGAACCATGTCATTGACATTCACTCCGGCGTCCGCAGTTCGATGGCGCTAAGGCAGGATGGAACGGTATGGACCTGGGGGGCAAATGAGAACGGACAGTTAGGGATTGGAACGATAACGAATGTGAACGCGCCCGCGCAAGTTCCGGGTCTGAGCGGGATCAAGGCAATATCGGGCGGATTGGCCTATCACGGCATGGCGCTTTCAGAGAACGGCACCGTTTGGACTTGGGGGAAGAATGACAACGGCGAGCTGGGAAATGGAACGACGATACAACAAAACACCCCGGTTCTGGTGGCCGGTCTAAGCGATGTGACGGCGATTGCGGCTGGAGGATACTACAGTCTTGCCTTAAAATCGGACGGCACCGTATGGGCCTGGGGCGTGAACGGAAGCGGGGAGCTTGGAGACGGGACAACGACGGACCGGCACGTTCCGGTACAGGTTGCCGGGCTGACGGACGTCATGGCGATCGCCGCCGGCGGTTCCCATAGTTTGGCCATTAAACAAGACGGCACCGTGTGGGCATGGGGAAACAATACGTACGGTACGCTTGGCGACGGTACGAGAACGCACCGGACGAGACCCGTGCAGGTTCGAAACCTGCAGCATATCGTTGCCGTTGCGGGTGGAGGTTATCACAGCCTTGCAGTGGACCGGGCAGGAAACGTATGGAGCTGGGGAGATAACAGTCAACAGCAGCTGGGCCTAAACTCGAATGCTTCCAGCCTCATTCCGGTCCCTGTGCCGGGGATCGAGCATGTACGCGAAATTTCCGCCGGCGGCTTTCATAGCGTGGCCATGAAAAAGGATGGGACCGTCTGGGGATGGGGCTATAACTCCGGAGGACAGATCGGAGACGGGACGTACAACAATACGAGGGGAATACCTACCCTGACCAAAGCCGTGCTGGATACGACGTCTCCGGATACGGGCAGCGGTAGCCTGAATCCGCACAGCATCACGTCAGACTCCGTTGCATTGGAATGGCCGAAAGCCTCGGACAATATGACGGAGCAGCACGAATTGCAGTATTTGTTATATTCGTCCGGCAGCCCGAATATCGGGAACGTCAGCCAAATGGAGAGGAACGGGAAGCCCCTCGGAAACTACGCGGCGGGTCACACCGGGATGGTGGTGAACGGGCTTGCCGCAGGCACGGATCATTATTTTAACGTCATGGTCAAAGATGCCGTAGGCAGGAAAAGCGCATACCGCATGCTGAAGGTGACAACCCTATGGCCGCAAATCTACTCGTTAACCTATGACGGCAACGGACACACCGCAGGGAATGTTCCGGTAAGCAGCGGTTTGTTTGCCAGAGGCGACGAAGCGGTCGTGGCGGGCAATACGGGGCAGCTGGGCAAGGATGGACATGTCTTCGACGGCTGGAATACGGAGGCCGACGGAAGCGGAATCGATTATCCTGCCGGTGGCAAGCTTATATTCGGTACGCAGGACGTCACGCTGTATGCCCAATGGAAGGCGATCCAGGCACCGACCGAGCTTAAGGCCGTATCTTACACGCCATCCCACCAGTCTGTCGGCGTGGAAAAAGATGTAACCTTGCAGGTTGTCTTTAATGAAGAAGTGACGGCGATGTCCGGTAAATCGATTGCGATTAGGCTGGCCTCGGATCATCGCGTCGTCGAGACCGTCAATGCAGGGGGCGTCACGATTCTCGGGAACGCGGCGAGCATAGATCCGCTGAATGATTTTGATGCGGGAGCAGCCTATTACGTCGAGATCGAGCCGGGTGCTTTTATCGGTAACCATTCGGGTACCGGCTTTGCCGGCATTCAGGGGGCGGATGCTTGGAGCTTTACGGTCAGGGAACATGAGGCTCCGGCCTACGACGCTGATTTGCAAGCATTGGGGCTGCGATCGTCGAGCGGAGAAGTCGCGCTGAGCCCTGTGTTCGCCAGAGATCACTATGATTACAAAGCGCAGGTCGCCAGCGATACGGACCGCCTCACGGTAACGGCACAGGTATATGATGCGAGGGCGTCGGTAACGGCCAGCGTGTACGGCGAGGCCGGGAATTTGGTATGGGGGCCGATGGCTCTCCTCTCCGGCCAGGAGAGCCCGTCCTTCCCCGTCGCCGTAGGCAGCCAGGCCATCGAGGTCGTGGTGACGGCGCCTGACGGCCAGCATATGAAATACAGAACGACGGTAATTAGAGCTTCATCCGGAGGCGGTGGCGGAACGCCTGAAGAACCGGAAGGTTCGTCGCCAGGAGGTTCCGGCCAAGGATCGGCTATACCGGGCCCATCAGGCAATGCCGCACCTTCGAATAGAGTGGACGTCAAAGTTACGATAAACGATGAATCTCAGGAAGGGATGGTCACAGGTTTGTTCCATGAGGCCAATGGACATACCGTCGTATCGATGAAATTGGATACGGCTAAGCTGGAAGCCCGTTTAGAGAGCGTGGACTACAATCCGGTAATCGTCATCGCGCTGGCACGGCCCGCGGATCAGGTCTCCCTGGAAACCAGCGGAGCTGCTCTTGACCTGCTTAACGCCAAGCAGGGCGCCATTGAAATCCGATCGGCGCTTGGTCATTTCCACGTTCCTGCGGCCGTGATGGCATCATCGCGCTGGAGGGCGCCAGGAAGCATGGACTTGCCGGCCGCGGATCAAATTTCGGTAATCCTGACGATGGCTGCCAGCGACGCTGCCAAGGTAGAGGCCGTTAAGAAGGCCGCGTTGCAATCCGGCAGTACGCTTATCGGCTTGCCTATCGAGTTTGAAATCACGGCTAAAGCTCAGGACACGGCACTGCAGTTAGATCCGTTCCCGCAATATATGAAGCAGCGAATCATTTGGCCGCAGGGAATGCCGGGCCGCATGACAACGGCTGTCTTGCTGGATCGGAACGGCAGCTTTTACCCGATCCCGACGCGCTTCGAGCTGAAGGAGGACGGAAGCAGCGAGGCGATTCTGCATTCCTTATCGGCAGGTACGATTGCTTTCATCTCTCATCAAGTGCGAGTTGCTGATGCATCGTTCCACTGGTCCAAGGATGCGGTGGACGATCTTGCTTCGCGAATGATTCTGAACGGAACCGGACTTGTCGAAGGTGGAACAGATACAAACGCGAATCAGCCCGCGGCGATTCATTTCGAGCCGAATGCCCAAGTGAGCCGTGCCGAGTTTGCCGCCATGATCGTGAGGGCGCTCGGTTTGGATGAGGTGCAGGACGGAGCTCCTGCTTTCCGGGATGTCGACGCAGAAGACTGGCATGGCGGCGTCATAACGCAAGCTGTGCAGTATGGGCTTCTTCAGGGGTATGAGGACGGCCGTTTCAAGCCGAACCAAGGCATCACGCGTCAAGAGGCCATAGCGGTTATGGCGAGAGTGATGAAGCTGGCGGGAACAACGAGTGCAGTGAATGAGATGGAGGCGGCAGCCATCCTCTCCCCTTACCAGGACCGTGAAGACCTGTCCGACTGGGCCAGACCGGCTGCGGCCGCCCTAGTGAAGCAAGGAATTGTCCTGGGATCGGGTGCAGGGCTTAAGCCGCTCCAGAAGTTATCCCGCGGCGAAGCAGCGGTCATGCTGCAGCGATTATTGAAAGGTTCAGAGCTGATCGATTGAATCGGCGGTGGAAGCAGGCTGGGCTGAAGAAATTTAACATTTCGTATGCTGCTTCATCTAAATAGAAATCATGCAAGAGCGAGGATGCCTAACGGCATCCTTTTTAATATAAATAGAGAGAATCCAGGTTTGCATGATGGCCAGGAATTTGAAAATAATGCGTTTTCAACCCGGATCCATGCCGGAAGCGTTTGATCAAATGTTGGCAATTTCCGAACATTATCGACATTTTGATAAGGTAATGTTCTGTGATATACGCAGTTTTCCACCAAATTTTTGCTAAAAAACACATTAAACTACATAAAACGCTAAAATTTTTGTTTTGACATCTGCTTGTCTATACCATAGGATAATAGTATAAAAAGTGCTCACTTAGGAGGATAAGGTCAGGAAATGAAAAAGACATGGTCAATTCTATTAACACTCGTATTATCCGTTGGATTGCTTGCAGGTTGCGGCAACGATGATAAGTCTACTGACAGTGGTGCAGCTAATGGCGGTTCCGAAGGATCTCAAGATAAGAAACGCATTGCACTAGTTCTTCCTGAGAAGATCGGCGTGAATCCATTCTTTGCCTTGATGGACGAAGGATTGCAAAAGGCCGCTGCCGATTTCAACGTTGAAGTCAAAACGATTGAATCGACAGACCCTGCTTCGATCGAGCAGAACCTCCGCACGGCGGTTGCCGAGAAGTATGATCTGATCATCACATCCACCTTCCAGATGGAGGATGCATTGAAGAAGGTTGCACCGGAGAATCCGGACATGCCGTTTGCGATCATTGACACGGTCGTGGATTTGCCGAACGTCCGCAGCGTCGGTTTCCGCGAGCATGAGGCTGCTTATCTTCTGGGGGCGGCTGCAGGATTGGCAACGAAAACGAACAAGGTCGGCAACGTTGTGGCCAACGACATTCCGATTATGCATAAATATATGACCGGCTTTGAGGAAGGCGCGAAATCGGTCAATCCGAACATCGAAATTTTCGTTAACTTCGTAGGCGGATTCGACGATCCGGCAAAAGCGAAGGAGCTTGCGCTCCTGCAGAACTCCAAGGGCGCGGATTTCGTAGCCGGCATGTCCGCCGTTGGCGATCTGGGCGTGTTCGAAGCAGCGAAAGAGAAGGGCTTCTACACTTCCGGACAAGATACGGACAACACCGAGCCTGAGCATGTGGTGCTTGCGCAGTTGAAAGGTACCGACGCTGTCGTATACGAAACGGTGAAGGATTTTGCAGAGGGCAACTATACTTTCGATATTCGCGACTACGGCCTGAAAGAAGGCGCCGTAGGTCTCACTTACGTTACGCATGAGAGCAAAACGCCGCTTAACCCATTCATTGGACAAGACATCGTGGATCAGCTTAAGGTGATTTCCGACGATATCATCGCCGGAAAGATTAAAGTAACGAACGCATTGGAACAAAATTAGTTCTTACCTGGACCGGCTGCACATGGGCAGTCGGTCTTTCATTCAGAAACGAAAGGAAGGCATGACTCGATGCTACTCCAGATGGACAATATTACGAAGAAGTATGGCGAGTTCAGCGCAAACCGCGGCATTGATTTTTCGCTGCGCGCGGGTGAGGTTCATGCGATAGTCGGGGAAAACGGTGCAGGCAAAACGACGCTGATGCGGATATTGTACGGGATGGAGCAGCCAACCTCGGGTACGATTCGGCTGAATGGCAAGGAAGTTTCGTTTGCAAGCCCGCTTGACGCGATTCAAGGCGGAATCGGCATGGTGCATCAGCACTTCATGCTGTTTCCTACGTTTACGATCGCCGAGAATATCGTGATCGGCAATGAGCCGGGCTCAGGTGCCGGGTTTGACCGCAAGCAAGCCGTGAAGATCGTGGAAGGACTCTGCGAAAAATACGGCATGAAGGTGGACCCGCGCGCCACCGTAAGCAGCAGCGCCCCCGGCGTGCAGCAGCGGGTTGAAATATTGAAGGTGCTGTATCAGGGAGCCGAAATCATCATTCTGGATGAGCCGACGGGCGTGCTGACGCCGCTCGAGGTGCAGGAGCTCCTGGATGCCATTAAACAGCTCTCCAAACAGGGAAAAAGCTTTATCCTGATTAGCCATAAGCTGAACGAGGTCCTTGACGTGGCCGACCGCATTACGGTGCTCCGTGACGGTGCCGTCACGGGCGTGGTGGAGAAGGGGAACACCGATGCCCACCAGCTCTCCCGTCTCATGGTCGGCCGCGAGCTGATGGAACTGGACCGCAAGCCGATCACGCCGGGCGAGAAGGTGCTGGAAGTATCGGACGTCTCGATCCGCGGAACGAAAGGCAAGCCGGTTCTGGACGGCGTAAACCTGGAGGTACGGGCCGGCGAGGTTGTCGGGATCGCCGGTATTTCAGGCAACGGGCAATCCGAGCTGCTTCAAGTGATCTCGGGCCTGGCTCAGCCGGACAGCGGCCGGATTGCCGTGTCGGGCAAGGACGTAACCGGCATGTCGACAAGAGAAATACGGGAACACGGGTTAGCCCATATTCCGGAGGATCGCTACGTATGGGGTGCCAATCGAACGGCAACCGTGATGGATACCGGGCTTATGGGGCACCAACGTCGCTTGCAGCAGGGCGGCTTCCTCAAACTCAAGGACATTCGTTCGCTCGTATCCGGATGGGTTCAGAAATTCTCCATCAAGACGGGCTCTCTGGAGACCAGCACGCAGTATTTGTCCGGCGGCAATCTGCAGAAGCTGATCGTGGCACGGGAACTGGAGCAGGGAACTCCGTTCCTGATCGCGGCGGAACCGACGCGAGGCGTCGATATCGGTGCTATGGAGACGATTCATGGCGAACTGCTCAAGCGGCGCGAAGAGGGCACGGGAATTTTGCTGGTATCGTCGGAATTAACGGAAATCTTGAAGCTGTCCGACCGTGTTCTGGTCATGTATGAAGGCCGGATCGCGGGCGAACTGTCGGCGAAGGAAGCGACAGAAGAGAAATTGGGACTGCTGATGGCGGGAGGAACTCTGTAATGAACAAATGGACTAAATTTACGCTTCCGCTGCTTCAGCCGATTGCCGCAATCATCGTGGGGCTGCTTGCCGGAGCCATCGCGATCATGATTGCCGGCGGCGATATCCTGCAGACCTACGCGGAGATGTGGAAGGGTGCCTTCGGCGGGATGTATTTCTTTACGAATACGCTGTCCCGCGCGACCCCGATCATTCTGATCGGTCTGGGCGCGGCGTTTGCTTTCCGTGCAGGCTTCTTTAACCTAGGCGCGGAAGGACAAATGGTGTTTGGCGCGCTTTCCGCCGCGTTGGTCGGATTGTATATGCCGGGTCCGGGCTGGCTGGTGTGCATCGTTGCGATTCTTGCCGGCGTTGTCGCAGGGGGATTATGGTCGGTAATGGCCGGATATTTTGATGCCCGGTTCCGGGTGAACCTGCTGATCTCCACGCTGCTTCTGAACTATGTGGCCGTATTGTTTGCAGGGTATCTGGTCGCCTATCCGCTGAAGGACCGCTCGGGTTCTGCCGCGATGGCGCAATCCGAAATGCTCGATAACAGCGTCTGGCTGCCGAAGCTGATCTCCGGCATGCCGCTGCATGTCGGCTTTGTGCTCGCGGTGCTGGCCGCGTTGATTATATTCGTGCTGTTGAAGCGCTCCGTGATCGGCTACGAAGTACGGATGCTAGGCGGAAATCCGCTGTTTGCCCTGTTCGGCGGGGTTAAGCGCGGGCCGATGATGCTTGGCGCGATGTTCTTCAGCGGCGGCTTGGCCGGACTTGGCGGGGCCGTTGAAATCCTGGGCTCCCAGTATCGTTATATCGATGGTGCGTTATCTACGGCCGACTATGCCTGGACGGGCATCATGGCAGCATTGCTGGCAGGGTCGCATCCGATCGGCACGCTGATTGCATCGATTTTCTTGGCCGCGCTGCAGACGGGCGGCATGGGCGTGGAACGGAATACGGAAGTGCCGCTTGAGGTAGGAGCGATCATCCAAGCCGTGCTGATTCTGTTTATCTCCGCCCGATTCACATACAGCTTCCTGAAGCGCAGAAAGGGGAACAAATCCGATGGAACAGCTGTTTGACCTTGCTTTAATCAACTCGGCCCTCCGCGTGCTCACTCCGATCCTGCTTGCGGCTCTCGGCGGTGCCCTGTGTTCGCGCGTCGGATTGTTCAACGTCGGTTTGGAAGGCTTTATGCTGCTGGGGGCTTTCTCAGCCGTGGTGGGGAACCACTTTTTCGGCAACGTGTTTTACGCGATTTTGTTCGCGATTGCGATCGTGTCGATCTTTTCCTTTATCTTTGCTTACCTCAGCATTAATCTGCAGGCCAACGTCATCGTGGTCGGTATCGCGATGAATGCGCTGGCGGCAGGGTTGACCACATTCAGCTTGCGGGCTATTTTTGATGTGAAAGGTGCATTTTATGATAATACGATGGTCGGGCTGCCGAAATGGAACATTCCGATTATCGAGGATATTCCGGTGATCGGTCCCATTTTGGCGGGCCTGACGCCGCTTGTGTATCTGTCGTTTTTGATTGCGGGCCTCATGTGGTATTATTTCTATCGCACGAAGAACGGCTTCCGTTTTCTGGCTGCAGGCGAGAATCCGCTCGCTGCCAAAAGCGTGGGCATCCGTGTAAGACGGTATCAGTATGGAGCCGTGCTCGCGAGCGGCGTGTTATGTGCGCTTGCAGGCGCGCAGCTGTCGCTGGGACAGGTGACGATGTTTACGGAAGGCATGACGGCCGGCCGCGGCTTTATCGCGCTCGTCGCCACGATGCTGGGCCAATCGGGTCCGCTTGGGGTAACGGCGGCAAGCCTGCTGTTCGGCTTTATGGATGCACTCAGCATCCGGTTCCAGGGGCTGGCGCTGCCTACGCATTTTACGCAGATGCTGCCTTATGTCGTAACGATTCTGGCGATGTTCTTCTTTAAGGATAAAAGCTTCCAGCAGGACGCGCTGAAGCAGGGATCCAGTTCCAGATAAGCGCGTAGTCCGCTACGCGACAACCTGTGATTGAAGTCATCCCGTCGATAAGCGGATGCGAAAGCGATCAAGCGTAAAGGAGATGAACATGTGCATAAAAAAGCAGAACGTTTGAAAAAAATGAAGCCGGTGGCGGTGGGCAACCTGACCGAAGAGCAGCGGGCCAAGCTGCCGCCGGGGCAGACGCTGACCGAGAAGTTCCCGATTTTGCATGAAGGGGAGGTTCCCCATTACGACATGTCGGAATGGACCCTCCGGGTTTTCGGCGAAGTGGAAGAGGAACGGACCTTTATGTATGAAGATATTCTGGCGTTGCCAACGGTAACCGTGAACACCGACATTCACTGCGTCACGCGCTGGTCCAAGTTCGATACGGTATGGGAGGGCATCCTGTTCCGGGATTTCCTGGCGGGCTTGAAAATCAAGCCGGATGCCAAATACGTCATGTTTCATGCCGATCCCGATTATGACACGAATGTGCCGATCGAGGATTTGCTCCGTGACGATGTGCTGCTGGCCTATCGTTTCAACGGCGAGCCGCTGACGGACAAGCACGGCTGGCCGCTGCGCACGGTCGTGCCGCATCGCTATTTCTGGAAGAGCGCCAAGTGGCTGCGCGGCATCGAGTTTATGAAGGAAGACCGCCCGGGCTTCTGGGAACGCAACGGCTTCCACAACGAAGCGGACCCGTTCAAGGAAGAGCGGTTTAGCGGCGAGGCGCTGGATATACCCGAAGACGAATGGACACGTAAGGAGTTTGACTAATATGTTGATGCCTATTTTGCAAGTGAACTCGGAGGATATACCTGAATTTGTGATCGTCTGCGGCGATCCGAAACGCGCGGAGACGATATCCCGTAAGCTCGAAAATGCGCGCGAGCTGGCGTTCAGCCGCGAGTACCGCACTTTCGTGGGGACGCATGAAGGCGTTGAGCTGGCGGTAACCAGCCATGGCGTCGGCTGCCCGGGAGCGGCCGTTTGCTTCGAGGAGCTGATCCGCGCGGGCGCGAAGACCTTGATTCGCGTGGGCACCGCCGGGTCTTATCGGGCGGACACCCCTGCGGGGAGCCTTGTGGTCAGCACCGCGGCGATCCGTACGGACGGTCTGACGAAGCAGCTGGTACCGGACGGTTTTCCGGCGGTTGCGGACAGCCAGGTGGCGGAGGCGTTGTACGAATCCGCGCTCGCGATCGGCGAAGGCGTCGTGCGCAAGGGCATAACCGTCACGCTGGACGTGTTCTTTAACGGAGTCGAGGAAGTGCCGCACCAGAAATATAAAGCGGCGGGCGCGCTCGGCGTCGAGATGGAAATTGCGGCGCTGTACGTCGTTGCGGCGATCCGCGGCGTTCGCGCCGGCGCGATTGTGGCCATGGACGGCTTTGCCGACGCCGACCTTGCGGCCGAGTACGACCCGAACACAAACGTGGTTGCCGACGCGGTGGAGCGCGAGATTAACACCGCTTTGCAGGCCGTGGTGAAGCTGGCGAAGCAAGGCTAGCCAGGGATGAAGAAAGCCGGATTTACCTCAGCGTAAGCTGCAGGAAATCCGGCTTTCTATTTTGAGTAAGATGCACTTCCTTTTGATAACTTAAAACAGCAAATCCAGCCGTGTCTTGTTTTTACTGCTTGGCCGGCTGAAGCGTGAAGAAGGGAACCTTCTCGATTCCGACAGCCCGCACGTAAGTAAACAACTGTCCTTTATGGTGGATTTCATGGTCGACCATATTGTTTAACCACACGTTGCCGGGCGCTGTGAACCCATTGAAGTCGAGCGGCTGCTCAAGCTGGCTGTCGGACAATTCGGCAAAAAGGGCCTTGGTCGATTCGGTCGACGCTTGCACGATATTTCGAATGTCATCGATAGTCTCGAATTGGGTGGAAATCGAGGGTGGAGTAAACGAGCCGTTTTGGATGGAACGCAGGAACATATCCGAGGCTGCCGCAATATGAACAGCTAATACGCCCAAGGTATAGGCATTTTCCCACGGTTTATAATCCAAATGCTCGCTCTGTACGTCCTGCAGCAGCTGAAGCAAGACCGTACGGTGTCTATGCCATCGTTCGAATTGCTGTTGACCTTCATGACTCATGGTTGATCCTCCTTGATCGATTACAGGATAAAGTCTTGGAATAGGCTCCCGTCTTATTTGCGGTTCATAAACACAATTCGATAAGAAATAGCGGATTCCTCCCCTATGCTCAAGCTATCCCAGGTGTTGAATTCAATAATATTGGAAGAAAACAGTTGCAAAAGGAAAACGGACCGTATATACTGAGTTCAATTAGTGATTGGTCAATCAATAATAAATCATAACGAGTGAGAGGAGGGTGGTTGAATGGCTAGAGCTTCAACCTCTGCGAATCGGCGAAATGAGATTGTAGCAGCAGCAATCGAAGTGTTTGCAGAGATCGGATACTATCGCGCGACCACGGCTCAGGTTGCCGAACGGGCAGCGATATCCCAGCCTTACGTCTATCGGTTCTTTACCAAGGAATCGCTGCTCGTGGAATCGCTGACGGTCTCCTGGAAGCGCATCGTGCAGGCATTTCAGGGGGTCATCGAGTCCGCTGCTCCGGAGGAATTGGAGACGGGCCTGATCCGGGCGTACGAAGGGATCGTGCAATCCCATCGCAGCGAAATCTTGCTGCAGATGCAGGCACAGACGATCCAGGAAGCGCCCATCCGCGAAGCGATGCAGCAGGGAATGAACGAGGTGAAGGACCTGGTTCAGAATGCTTTCGTGAAAGCGGGATTCGAGGATGCCGACAAGAAAACCTCCGATTTTCTGGCCCGGGGGATGCTGTGCAATGTAGCCATGGCGATGGATATGCCGAATATGATGCCCAAAAGATAAGGCGCGCGTCGATGTGCCGCACCGCGTACTGCATCAGGTTGTGCGCGGTGGAGAAAGGGCATTTCTTTTTTAATCAATTGTGATTGATCAATCAATTATTTTAATATGAGGAGAGCTTGATGATGAAAAAAGCGATTGTTTTGGGTGCGACAGGCGGCGTAGGGGCCCCATTGACGGCGGAGCTGGTGAAGCGCGGAATTCAAACGGTAGCCTTCGGCCGTTCCGTTAAGAAGCTGAATGAGCTGACTGAGCAGCTGGACTATTCTCCTCTGCTTACGCTGGAAACGGGAGATGCCTTTAATCCGGAGGATATCCGAAGAGCCGCGGATGGGGCCGACGTTATTTTTCAAAGTGCCAATATTCCTTACCACGAGATGGAATCCAGGCTGCTGCCGCTGGGGGAATCGGTCATGACGGCTGCGGAGAAGCTGGGGACCAGGGTTGTGGTGGTAGATGGAATCTATCCTTATGGCAGACGCTTAATGGAAAAGGCAACGGAGGAGCATCCCAAAAAACCGCATACCCGTAAGGGCAAAATAAGATTGGCCTACGAGCAGCTGATCTTCTCGTCGCGCTGGCATAAAGCAAACCCTCTTATCGTAAGGCTGCCCGACTACTATGGCCCTTCCGCGCAGGCATCCTATTTATCCGTCACGATGGAAGCCATTGCGGCCGGGAAGCCAACCGCCTTCATCGGCAACATGAGCGTTCCCCGCGAATACGTCTATTTGCCGGATGCCGCCCACATGATCGTAGAGATTGCCGAGAGAGAGGAGTCCTACGGGCAGAACTGGCATATCCCCGGACCGGGCGTGATTTCAGGCCATGAGCTGGTGCGGATTGCGCAGCAGACCGCCGGAAAGCGCAAGGCGGTAATGCCGCTCGGACGAATCGGGCTCTCCCTGATCGGGTTATTCAATCCGGTGATGAAAGAGGTGGTTGAGATGCTGTATTTGACCGAGGAGCCTTTGGTGCTGAGCGGCGAGAAATACGAGCGCCTGATCGGTCCGATTCAATGGACGCCTCATGAGCAGGCGATTGCGGCGACCATGAGGGGTTTAATGAAAAAACGCGCATGAGCAGCGGAAGCCATGAAGAGTGGCGCAGCAGCGATATCATGATATGCGAAGGGATTATTTTTTAGATATTAGTAATTGATCAATCAATAATAAAATAGGATTTCTTACTCGAGTTGTTGTCTCTTAGAAGGAGGTGAATCCAATATGGCTAAACTTCAGCTCAAGTTTATGGACGGTTTCTTTGCGGCGGTTATGCTGGTGTGCATGCTTAGCTGGTGGGATTAAGGCATCAGGGAAGAGGAGTTGTTAGCGGCTGAATGAAAATAGAAGGAGGATGCAAGCATGAAGGAAGAGATGCGTTCGATATGGTTTTCCAGGCACTCGCTCTTGCTGGGCGCAGTAGCCGTACTGCTGGTGCTGTTCTCCATGTGGGATTAATGTTCGTTAACACGCTGACCGCGAAGACGGTCGGCGTGTTTTCTGATTGGTTGAAAAATAATTTTCGAGAATATCCATCAGTTTCTTTTTCCCAAACGTTATATTAACAGAAAAGACAAAACGAAAAGTGAGAGGTTGGCTAATGCAAGTATGTGATCTCTATGAAAACCTGAAGGACGATGTCCAGCGTTATGCCAGATCCATCGCCAAGCATGCTTACGAAGCGGATGATCTGGTCCAGGATGCCTTTATGAAAGCCATCAAGGAGCCGAACCTGGCAGCGCTGCCCCTTCACAAGCAAAAGGCCTGGTTCTTCAGAGTCGTCAAAAATCGCATGATCGATATTAGCCGCCGGGAGAAGCGGCTCGTATCGTGGGAGGATGATCTGGTCTTCGCCGAGCTCCCCGTTTCAAGCCGCAATATAGAAATGACGGAATGGCTCGCCCGTTTGCCGCAATCGCAGAGCGATATCGTGTTTAAGCGCTTTTGGCTCGGGATGTCCAGCCAGGAAATCGGCGAGCAGCTGGGTATGCCGGCAGCCACGGTTCGTTACAAATTGCAAACCGCCATCAAAAAATTGAGAAAACTATGGGAGGAAGATATGAAATGAGCAGAATCATCGAGAATGTAGGGATGTTGGATCTTACGCAGGCTACGGAGGAAACCGTAACAAGCATCGAACGGATCGGAAACGTAGGTCTCGTAATATACCGGGCAGAGACGGCACACCTCCTCACGCTGTTGAAAAACGCAGGCAATATCGGCAAGACGATTGAAATCCCCGAGGGACACCGTTATTACAGCGGCACGCTGCGGCTGAACGAGGAATATTTTCAGCTCTTGGAGCAGCCGGACCGCGTATTCGTTAACGGCACGGTCATCATCGATAAAGGAGTATCCCTTGAAGCATTCCAGAGCGGCACGCTGCACTTGGTGGTTAACGGCGAGGTCTATGCTCCACGGCATCTGGCCGCTGCCGTTACCTCTGCACTCCTCAAAGTGGGAGGCGCCAGCGCGGAGATTCACGCTTACGAATACGAACCCCGGTTCGAGTCCGGGAAAGTGCAGCTGAACAATGCATATCTGGCCTCCAACAGCGAGCCTATGGAGCTGGTCCTGAACGGCATGGTTCATCTGGATAAGGAGCTGGATATGGAGCAGTTCTCGGCCCGGATTGAAAAGATCCAAGTCAACGGCAAGGCGATTATCCATGAACATCAATCTCCGTATTTCTACGATAAATTGAAAAAGATCAACGGCTTGGTCGAGGTGATCCCGGCAGGATTCGAGTATGTAACCAAACCGTTACGGCTAAACGCAAGAAGCGTACGGCGCTTTAAAGACCATAAGCTCTACACGAATAAGCCGCTCATTCTCGAGGCGGACGTGACCCGGGACGCCTTCAGCCAGGCCGTGTCGGAGATACAGTCAACTTCGTTCATCATTTGCGGCGAAGAGATCGAAGATCTGGTCTGGGAGCGCTGCCCCAACCTGAATACGGAAATCGTAAGTTATGAGCGGCTGTTTGTGTTCATCAGCGGCGAGGAGACCTGGTCGAGGGATCAGCTGGCGGCTTTGGGCCAGCCGGCGAGCTTCATTGTTGACGGGACGCTGACCTTTGACGATGACGTCACCGAGGAAGATATTAAGGCTTCGATGTCCTCCCTGGATCTCTTCGGCGAAGTCGTTGTAGGGGAAAAAAGAATTAAAGGCATTTTGTACCCTTACCTTCGGGCAAACAATGGAAGTATTATAGTGAAGGGGACGGAAGAGGAGCTTGCAGGTATTGGTAATGTCGGAATGTTGTCGCTATAAAAAGAAATGAGGAATGAAACATGAATATCAATAATGAAGATATTGCCAAACAGCATGTTCGCGATCTCCGTCAGGAACTGGAACGATGCCGGATGGCAACGAAATTGCGCTCGAAACGCAATGCAGCGGCCCACGCCGCAAAGACCGCACGCACGGTCGAAGGAAAGTGGAAGGCGCTGCTTGAAACCATCATCATGATGGGAAGAAGAATGCTTTAATCGGTTGAGCCGGTTAAGCGACAAATCCTAATTCTTATGAATCGTCGATGCGATAAGCATCGGCGATTTTTAGTTTTTTTGCCTACCGGTAGTTAAAAAATATTGACATCCTTCATCATCCATCTTAAAATTCTACCTATCGGTAGGTAAAAAAGGAGCGGATGACAGCGTGAAAAAGAAGGATTTAACCTCGCAGCAAATCGTCGAGGCTGCCATCGGATTGTTTGCGACACATGGCATCGAGAAGACCAGCCTGGCGATGATTGCCAGCGAAGTGGGCATTACGAAACCGTCGATTTACTATCACTTTGCGTCCAAGGATGAACTGGTGGAGAGGGTCTTTGAATACATGTTCAGCGATTATCATTTCGATCATTATTTCTCCCTGATTGGGCTAAATGCGTTTAACTTTGCAGAGCAGCTGTACCAAGGCGGGCTGCGCATGTTTCCCGAGGAGGAAGAAGCCTTCGTGCCGGTGATGCGCCTATTGAGCGAGTTCATGCTGACCGCAAACCGGAATGCCAATTACGGCCAGCGGGTAGCTGCCATGCAGCAATCGTTCCTGGACGGCTTTCGGGAATTCATGAATCTGGGGGTCGACTTCGGGATCGTCGATCGTCAGCATGCGGATTCCAAGGCCTATGTTCTGGCTCTGGTCATCGATAATATCACGAGTTATATCATGATGGAGATTCCGCTGGACTATCAAGCGGTCTGGAAAGAAGCGGTGAACAGCGTTCTCAGGAAAGGAGCGGACCCCATTGAATAACGAGAGGGAATACAGTGATCTCGGATTATCATGGGCAGACCGGATGCTGGTATGGGCGGTGCCGCCTTTATTAGGCGCGGTGGTCGGCTGGTTTTTGCCTGCCATTGCGGATTGGGCAACGGGCCTGGCTTGGGTGCCATTTCAAGGCCCCTTGGAGTTGATCGCATCGATCCAGGGCCCATGGGTTGTTATCGTAACCGCTCTCGTGGGGCTGCTTGCTGGGACGGTGCTCTCTCACTTAGCCATTAAAGAAAGCCTTGCGGTTCGCCTGTCGGACAAGGAGATTACACTCCGCATACATGAAGCTGAACAAACCTTTACGAGAGAAGAAGTTTCCGCTGCCTTTATGGACGGCAAGCAGCTGGTCCTGTTGGGCAACATGGGGGAGGAGCTCTATCGCGAGAAACCCGAAGCCAAGCGGGAAACGGTGGCCGAAGCCTTCAAGCGGCACGGTTACTCCTGGAGAGACCGCGATCCGTTCGCCGACCATTACGTCAGATGGGTTGCCGATTCGCCGGAACTGACGCCTAGCATGAACGCGCTCTTCCTGGCACGGGAGAAGGCCATCGAGAACGAGAATCGAGAGGACGCGGCTGATCTGCGCCGGGAGCTCTCGAAGCTGGGCATTACCGTGCGCGATGACGGAAAAAGACAATATTGGCGTCAGCACGGGCAGAAGCCATAACAGGCATAGCAACCATGAGGGCTGGCTGGTCCGATAAACGGACGATCCCGGACGGAGATTGAATCCTCCGACCGGGATGACGTCATCGGCTGCGGTCACCCCAGACATTCGCCCGCACATTTGTATCCCCTCATATCGAACAAAATGACACCTCCCTCGCTAAAGCAAGCGTGCCCCGAACAATATCCCTCTATCGGCAAGACATCCGTCAGTCCTCTCCTTCCTTGAGAAGTTTTACAATGAAAGCGATACCTCAGCGAAGGAGATGTCCTATGAATTTTGATCTGAATATCGTACCTTTCAGCCGAAGGGAGTCCTTCTTGGCGATATCCCTCCTGCCAGCGGCCAAGGATCGCAGACAAGGTCTTTACCTGCGAACCGTCCGCGGAGGGGATGACAAGTTTGGCGAGGCGTTTCTGATAGAACTACTAAACCGGCAGAGCGAGCCGGTTCCGTTTGAACCTATTGCATCACCCGACAACATCAGGCTAACGGCCTCCGATTCGTTAGGCCATGCGGATATTTGCATGTCGGACTCCCGGACCGTGCGATTCCGCTCGGAAGGCTGCGGCATCCGGCTTACCTTTTTCCCCGCCGCGTATGATTATGCCTATGAGACCCATCCGGACGGCTGGGAGGTGAACAGCTTCACGCATGGCTGCCGCTTCATGCTGACCCGGCTTGCGGGCCAGATGGGCATGGAGGTTGAATGGAACGAGATCAAGAGCTCGCGTGTGACCGCCGACTTTTCCGTGGATCCTGCATCCAATGTGGCCGAATTTGCGGTCGAAGAGTTCATGACCGTCTTGAAGCCGCGCGGCGAATGGGAGTCCTTCGACGATGCGGTTGTAAGCGCTCGCGAGGATTACGCCAGATGGCTGAACAATACCCTTGCCGTCTCTGAGCAGTGGCAGGAAGCCAGGGAGCTGGCCGCCTATATTACCTGGTCCTGCGTGGTTCCCGCCGAAGGCTGCCTGACTCGCCCGGCCATGTACATGTCCAAGAATTGGATGACCAACATCTGGAGCTGGGACAACTGCTTTAACGCGATGGCTCTCGTGCGGCATCAGCCGGAGCTGGCTTGGGACCAGTTCATGATCTTTTTTGACCGGCAGGATGAGAGCGGCCTGATCCCGGACTTCGTGAACGATAAATACGAGCTTTGGAATTGCAACAAACCGCCGATTCACGGCTGGACGCTGGCCTGGATGATGCGTCGGACGGATTACATCAAGGAGGCCCAGCTGCGCGAGGTCTATGGCCCTCTAGCGAAATGGACGCAGTGGTGGTTCACGCACCGAGATCATGACGGCGACGGCATTCCCCAGTATAACCACGGCAACGACTCGGGCTGGGACAACAGCACGGCGTTCAATAACGGCATTCCCGTCGAGAGCCCCGACCTTGCCGCTTATCTGATTATCCAGATGGAGACGCTGGCCGAAATCGCGGGCTTGCTGGGCCTGTCGGAGGAGTCGGCCGGATGGAGACGGAGAGCGGACGATACGCTGGACCGCATGATTCGGCACTTCTGGAAGGACGGCCGGTTTACGGCCTGCCGTTCGGGAACGCATGAGCCGTCCGAAGGGGACAGCCTGCTGCTGTTCGTTCCTATCCTGCTGGGTAAACGCCTTCCCGAGTATATCCGCACGGCTCTGCTGGAAGGGCTTCGGGATGAAAGCCGATTTCTGACGAGCAACGGCTGGGCGACCGAAAGCGTAAGCAGCCCATACTATAAGCCGGACGGATATTGGCGCGGGCCGATCTGGGCTCCTTCCACGATGCTGCTGGTCGAAGGGGTGGCGGCGGCCGGCGATAAGGAGCTGGCCATGGAGATTGCGCAGCGGTACTGCCGAATGGTCAGTCTCAGCGGCATGGCCGAGAATTTTGATGCCCTGACCGGAGCCGGGCTGCGCGATCGGGCTTTCACCTGGACCTCCAGCGTATTTTTGATTTTGGGACATGAATACACGTTATAACTGTCACGGAATCACACTTCTTCCCGGGCTTTTGGCCTTGCGGAGGAGGTGCTTTTTCCGTTTCCTCTCATTTTCCAGTTGCCGCCTAATTACAAGCCCTTTGTTCAGGTTTATAATGAAAGCGGTATCACGGGATCTCGTAAGCAGTACAGCCGCATGGCGAACGATCGGATGCATATTCACGATACGATTCGATACGACAATGGAGAGAGTAACCATGAATTTTCAGGGAATCAAAGACCGAGCCGGACGGATGTTCACCGGCACCTATCACAGTATAAGAACCAAGCTGCTTACCTGTTTTTTAGTCGTCACCCTGATTCCGCTGTTCTCGCTTGGCGGACTTTCCTATGTGCAATCCGCTAAAGTGATTAACTCCCAGTTCGGCAAATACGGCGATAATGCCGTGGCGCAGCTGGAGCAGCAGACCAGTTCGGCTTTGGGGCGGATGAAGCAGACGGCGGAGACGATTTATTCCTACCTGCTGGACCCGAGCCATTCGGGAATCGGGAACGGGACGCCGTCCACCTATGGCGACATCATGGAGAAGAACGATTTCGAATCGTTGTTGAAGTCCCTGCGGACGCAGCTGACAGCCGGGATCTACATCATAACGAGCTCCGGTTATTACTATGGGGAGAACAACCTGGACGTGAATAAACTCGGCAATATCCCGGCGTGGAACGTCAGGCCGAAAGCCTATGCCGGCACCTATTGGCTGGGCTTCTATCCGCAGGATCATTCCATTAATAACAGCGATAGCGACAACGTGCCTGTCCTAGGATTGGCGGTGCCGATCCATCACCCGGACAAGGCTCAGGACGGCAGCGTCATCCTGATCGAGGAGAACGCCGAGGAGCTGCTGCGAAGTTATGCCAAGTTCGAGGCCGATACGCATGCCCACCTGCTTATTACATCGCCGGACGGCACGGTCGTGTATGAGACGGACGCTCCGTATACGCCCCATGACAGCGATGTGGCCTGGACCCGGACGATTGACGCCAACCAATGGACCATGGAAGCCAGAATTCCCGCCAAGGCGTTCTATCAATCCTCGGACGTGATCCGGGCGAACACGATGGTTGTTGCCATCGTCTCCTGCCTGCTCGCTTTTGGCATCGCCTATCTGTTCTCCTCCCGGTTCACTTCGCGGATCCGGACCTTGAAGGACTCGATGCAGAAGGTAAGCTTCGGCAAGCTGGATACCCGTACGCCGATCGAGGGGAGGGATGAGCTGGGCAGCCTCGACATGAGTTTTAACCGGATGGTAACGGGCGTGCAGACCCTGATTGGCGAGGTGGAGCAGAGCGAGCGGCTGAAAAAAGAGGCCGAGCTGCGCGCATTCCATTATCAGATCAACCCCCATCTGCTGTTCAACACCCTGAATTCCATCCAGTGGAAGGCCCGGCTGCAAGGCGCGGAGGACATTCGCCAGATGCTGTACCATCTGACGATGGTGCTGGAGGGAAATCTGGATATTTCCCAGGAGCTCGTTACCCTAAACAGGGAGCTGCGCATGATCGGCCACTTCCTGAAGATTCAGGAAATCCGGTACGGTGAAGTATTTCGTTATCGCCTGGATTGCGATGATTCGCTTCTGCCGTATTTGATTCCGCGGATGACGCTTCAGCCGCTGTTCGAGAATATATTTTTCCATGCCTTTACGGACGGGCAGGGAGAGATCCATGTCAAGGTCGAGGAGGATCATGACGAGCTTGTGCTCACGCTCCACGATAACGGAGCCGGCATCAGGGAGGACAAACTGGCGCGATTGTTTTCGCCGGAGACGAAGCGGAAGGGCCGCGGCGGGCTTGGCGTGCGGAACGCCGACCAGAAATTCAAGCTGCATTTCGGTCCGCTCTACGGACTGAAGGTGCATTCGGTTAAGGGAGAAGGAACAACGATCATCATACGCTGGCCGAAAAGGGAGGAGTCTTTCGATGATGAATACAGGGAACATTAAAGTGATGATTGCCGACGACGAAAGCATTGTGCGCAAGGGACTCCGCTCCACGGTGCCCTGGGAACGGTTCGGGATGGAGGTTGTGGCGGACAGCCCCAACGGCCAGGCAGCCTGGGAGGCTTTTCTGGAGTTTCGGCCGCAGGTCGTCATTACGGATATCGTCATGCCGGAGATGGATGGGATCGAGCTCTCCCGGAAGGTGAAGGAGGCTGCGCCGGAAACCCGGATCATTCTGCTCAGCTGCCACCGAGATTTCGAATATGCCCAGGAAGGGATGCGGCTTGGCGCGTCCGGATATCTGCTGAAAACCGCCTTCGAGGACGAAGAGCTCGAAGCGATGCTGGGTAAATTTCAACGCGAGCTGTCTGATGCGCCGGCCAACGTGTACGGGCTGGAAGAACAGGTTTCCGCCCATTTGTTTGCTTGGCTTAACGGGCACAGCGACCGTTTCCCCGGAGAACTCCGGGAGCTTTGCAGCCGCGCCGGGCTGGGAGAGGGCAAGCGCATTTCGCTGTATCTGATCAAAACGGCGGGCTGCAGCGGCAGTTGGGAGCACCTGCTGAAGGAGCAGGGCTCCGAGGAGCCGGGATTGCGCAGCAGCAAGCGGGTCCCGTACGGCGCGGACAGCTGCTATTGGGCCGTGCCGGAGGAATATAAGGAAGCGGCGGACGGGCTGCTGGTGGAGATTAAGAGCCGATGCGGGAAGCTTGCCTGGAATTGGCGGGGAGGTCTTCAGGACTCGGTGGATGTGCAGAAAGCCTTTCAATCCTTGCACAAGGAAGCCGAGCTGGAGCGGGTGTACGGTCTGAGCGGAGAGCAGTGGCCGGAGCCGATCCTGCAGGCGGTTCATCTGCTGCACGAACATCCCGCGGACGAGTGGTCGGCAGCGGAGCTGGCCCAGCAGGTGGGGCTGAGCCGCAGCCATTTTTCGATCCTGTTCAAGAAAACGGTCGGCGACAGCTTCATCGCGTTCCAATATAAGCGCAAGCTCCGCCTTGCTTACGGCCTGCTGCGCGAAACCTCCTTAACGATGCAGGAGATCGCCGAGAAGACGGGACTCGGAGACAGCAAATATTTCAGCAAATGGTTCAAGCGCTGCACGGGTCAGACGCCAAGCCAATACCGTGCCGAACAAAAAGGGGAATCATCGTAAACAAATGAACACCCGCGGGCTAAAGTTCGAACAAAAATACGATCATCTGCGAATCAGCGCACGTTTTGAACCGCTTTCATCCGAGTTATGATGAAAGCGGTTCAATTCATATCAACTCAATACTTTAGGGGAGCTGACAATATGAAAAAGAAAATGTCATGGATCGCAATGGTTTCGGTTATGACGTTAATGGCATCGCTGCTGGCCGCATGCGGCGGCAGCGGCGGGACCGGCAGCGCGAAGCAGCCGGACGGCAGCTCGTCGGAGGCGGCAACCACGCTTCGTTTCGCGACATGGGATACGGGAGATGCGCTGAAGATCGAGCAGGAGATCGCCAAGAAGTTCGAAGAGTCGCATCCCGGCACGAAGGTGCAGGTCGAGGCCTATGCCGACGGATTCGATCAGAAGCTGGCCGCCGGATTCGGCGCAGCCAATCCGCCGGACGTGATGTACATGTGGGATTTTCCGACGTATCACCAGTCCTTGGAGCCGCTGGACGGTTACGCGTCCAAGGACGAGGATTTGAACATCGATGATTTTTACCAAGGATTGTTCAACTACGGCAAGATCGACGATCAGCTGTACGGAATCCCGGCGGGCTTTACGACCCGGGTGGTGTACTACAACAAGAAGATGTTCGACGATGCGGGCATTGCTTACCCGAGCGATGGATGGACATGGGCGGAATTCCAGGAAATCGCCCAGAAGCTGACGGATAAATCGAAGAAGCAGTACGGCTTCGGCGTGCGGGCCGAGAACGATACGTATGACCTTCAAGGGTTCGTATGGAGCAACGGCGGATCCTTCATCTCGGAGGACGGCAAAACGATCGAAGGCTACATGAACAGCAAGGAAACGGCGGAAGCCATTCAGATGCTGGGCGATATGCTCAAGAACGGCTCGGCGGTCCTGACCGGAGGCAAAGGGCAGCAGAGCGGGGAGGATATTTTCAAAGCCGGCAAGATTGCCATGTGGGAGAGCGGCATCTGGCCGCTGGAATCCTTCAGGGAAGCCGGAATCGATGTGGGCACGGTGGAAATGCCGGCCTTCGAGGGCAAGCCAGTGAAGGGAGTATTGGCCGAATCCGCATTATCCATAGCGAAGGATTCCAAGAACAAGGATCTGGCGTGGGAGTTCATCAAGTTCTACGTATCGGATGAAGCGATCAAAATGCGCGTGGCCGACCTGCCGGTCCGGGTCAGCGTGGTCAACGAGCTGAAGAAGGACCAGGACCCGCTCTACAAGCCGTATTACACGATGCTGGAGCGCTCGGACAATACGCCGGCCTTTCTGCTGAATCCAAAATGGAACGAAGTAAACCGCCAGCTGTCGGCAGCCGTGGAATCCGTCATGTTCGGCAGCGATGCGCAGGAGGTTCTGAACCAGGCGGTGAAGGATAGCGAACGCTATTTGAAATAATCGAAGAAAGAAGGTTCGCGAAAATGGCCCAAACGCAAGTGCCTTACCCACAACAGCAGACAGCGGCCCCGAAGCGACTTGGACCAAAACGTTGGGGTGGGGCCGTGCCCTACCTCTTCATTTTTCCATGGATATTCGGATTCCTGGTTTTCACGCTTGGCCCGCTGCTGTTCTCCCTCGTCATTTCGTTTTTTGATTGGCCGATCGTAGGCCAAGTGACCTTTGTCGGCATCGACAACTATGTGGAGATGTTCTCGAACGATCCGCTGTTCTGGAAATCGCTGCTGGTTACGCTGAAATTCGCGGCTTTGTTCGTGCCGTTGAACATCATCGTGGCTTTGGGGCTTGCCATGCTGCTGAATCAGAAGGTAAAAGGGAGCGCGTTCTTCCGCACCGCCTTCTACCTGCCGTCGGTCATTTCCGGCGTCGCCCTCGCCATGATCTGGTCCTGGGTATACAGCGGGGATTACGGAATCCTGAACTATTTCTTATCGCTGGTCGGCATCGAAGGGCCGGACTGGCTGAACGATACGAAGTGGTCCCTGGTCGCCATGGTCATTGCAAGCCTATGGGGACAGGGCTCGATGATGCTTATTTTTCTGGCGGGTCTCAAGGGAATTCCGAAGGACCTGTATGAGTCGGCCTCGATGGACGGGGCGGGCAAGATTCGGCAGTTCTTCAATGTGACCATTCCGATGATCACGCCCACGCTGCTGTTCAACCTGATTACGTCCATCATCGCCGCGTTCCAGCAGCTGACGCTGGCGCTTCTGCTCACGGGCGGAGGCCCGCTGAAGTCGACGTTTTTCTATGCGATGTACATGTACGAGAATGCGTTCAAATATTTCAAGATGGGGTATTCCGCAGCCAACGCCTGGTTCATGTTCCTGATCGTGCTGACGCTGACGTTCCTCGTGTTCAAGTCTTCGGAGGCCTGGGTGTTCTATGAGGGCGAGATGAAGACAAAGAAGGAGAAGGAGAAGGCGAAGCCAAAGCGTGCCAAGCAAGGGGTTCAAGCCAGCAGGGAGGGAGGTTCCGTATGAAAAAGGTGATCACGTACGCACTGCTCATTCTGTGCTCGCTGCTGTTCATTGCTCCGCTCTTCTGGGCCGTCACGACGGCGCTGAAGTCGCAGCAGGAGCTGTATCTGTTTCCTCCGAAATGGTTTCCTTCCGTGTGGAGGTTCAGCAATTTCGCGGAGGCCTGGAGCATTCAGCCGTTTAACCTGTTTTTGAAAAATACGCTGATCGTGACGCTGCTGTCGACGCTCGGGCAGCTCGTCTCGTGCACGCTGGTAGCTTACGGGTTTGCCCGGTTTCAATTCAAGGGGCGGGACGCGCTGTTCCTGATCGTGCTTGCCACCATGATGATTCCGTGGGAAGTGACCATGATCCCGCAGTATATGGAGTTCAACTACCTGGGCTGGATCAATACGCTCAAACCGCTCATCGTTCCGTCCTGGTTCGGCTCCGCTTATTTCATTTTTCTGCTGCGCCAGTTCATCATGACCTTGCCGAAGGAGCTGGATGAAGCGGCAACCATTGACGGGGCGGGCAAAATGACGGTTCTGCTGCGGATCATCGTGCCGCTGATGGGTCCCTCGCTCATCCTGGTGGCCGTGTTCCATATGATGAGCTGCTGGAACGATTACCTGGGCCCGCTCATCTTCCTGAACGACCAGACGAAATATACGCTGACGCTGGGGTTATCCCAATTCAAGGGCATGCACGGCGTCGACATGCAATCCATTATGGCCATCACCTGCCTGATCTCGATTCCGCCGCTGGCCGTCTTTTTCTTCGCGCAGCGTTATATCGTTGGCGGCATCGCCACAACGGGGATCAAGGGGTAAACGATGCCGACGATAAGAGGCATCCACAATGGATATGGAGCTTGAAACAGCATCAGAACATAGAAAGTACGTGTTCAAAAAGTCATGGAAAGATGGCTTGTTGAAGATTATAGAATTTATAAGTTTTCTTGCTGCGCTGAACAATTCTATAATCGCAAGAAAAACTACCTCTAAATGCGGTCTGTCTTCTATGAAAGTACGTCGATAGACGTTTTTCTTAACATTATAGAATTTATAAGTTTTTGGGGTCCCCGCAAAGTATTTGGAATAAGCATCGTAGCATAGGCTCCACTTTGTGGGGTTATTTTAACGACCTCTAGAAGCTTAGACCGCTTGGGAAAGGATGGAGAGACATGATGAAAGACCATCGTATCGGCCGCGACTGGGATGACCTGAGCGTGCTGGAACGAAATCGGGCAAAAAGCCGGGCCTATTTCATTCCGTTCGCGGATGCGGACGGAGCGCTCAGTTATGACAGAGGTAACTCGGCCTGGTACCAATCGCTGAACGGGGTGTGGAAATTCCACTATGCCGAGGAGCCGGAGAGCGCTCCGGAAGCATTTTATGAGGAGGATTACGATGTAGCGGCCTGGGATGACCTCCCGGTTCCGGGACACTGGCAGCTGCAGGGCTACGGGCATCCGCATTACACGGACCTGTACTATCCGTTCCCCGTGGACCCGCCGCATGTGCCAAATGCGAATCCGACCGGGAGCTATGTCCGCGAGTTCGAGCTTCCGCTGCATTGGGACGGCAGAAAAATTTGCGTCAAATTCGACGGGGTGGACAGCGCGTTCCATGTGTGGCTGAACGGGTCGTTTATCGGCTACAGCCAGGGGAGCCGGCTGACTTCGGAGTTCGATCTGACCCCTTATGTGAAGCCCGGCGTTAACAAGATGTCCGTCCGGGTATACCAATGGTCCGATGGAAGCTACCTGGAAGACCAGGACATGTGGTGGATGAGCGGCATTTTCCGGGACGTATACCTGATCGCGGAGCCATCGGCTCTTCGCGTCAACGACTTCCGCGTAACGACCGAGCTGGATGCGGAGTATCTGAACGCGAAGCTGCAGGTGCAATTGGAGCTGGAAGGTACGGAGCGCGGCTTCGTCCAGTTGCAGCTGTTGAATGGCGCCGGAGCGGAAGCGGGGTCAACCGGCAAAGACGTCGGGCACTCTTCCGTGGAGAATTTTGAGATCGAGGTGGCGGGCCCGGATTTATGGAGTGCCGAGTCACCGGCGCTGTACCACCTGGTGATCACCCTGCGGGATAATCAGGGGGAGACGCTGGAGACGGTGGCGCAGCGCGTCGGCTTCCGCTCCATCGAAGTGAAGGACGGACAGCTACTGGTAAATGGCAAGGCAATCCTGCTGAAAGGCGTCAATCGCCATGACCATCATCCGGATACGGGCCGAACCGTCACCCTGTCCACGATGTTGGAGGACATCCGGTTGATGAAACAGCACAACATCAATGCCGTACGGACCGCTCATTACCCGAATGATCCCCGGTTCTACGAGCTGTGCGACGTGTACGGGCTGTACGTGATGGAAGAGACGGATCTGGAGACCCACGGCTTTGAGCCGCTCGGCAACATTTCCCGCCTGAGCGACGATCCGGATTGGAAGGAAGCGTACGTGGACCGCGTCCGTCGGATGGTGGAGCGGGATAAGAACCATCCGTCCGTGCTGTTCTGGTCCCTCGGCAACGAATCCGGCTTCGGCTGCAATTTCCGCGCGATGGCGGAGTGGTGTCGGGAGCATGATCCGACGAGGCTGATCCATTACGAGGAGGACCGCGAAGCCGAGGTGTGCGACGTGGTGAGCACCATGTATTCCTCCGTCGAGAAGATGGAGGGCTTCGGCAAAATGACCGATCATCCCAAGCCGCATATTCTGTGCGAATTCGCGCACGCGATGGGCAACGGGCCCGGCGGACTGCGTCCTTACTTCGATGCCTTTGAAGCGCATCCCCGCCTGGCGGGCGGTTTCGTCTGGGAATGGATCGATCACGGGCTGAGCAGAAGGACGCCGGACGGCAGCATGGATTATGCGTACGGCGGCGATTATGGCGATGTACCGAACAACAGCAATTTCGTCATCGATGGTTTGGTTCGTCCGGACCGGACTCCCTCACCCGGACTTCTGGAATACAAAAAGGTCATTGAGCCTGTCCGCATGTCGATGCGAAGACACGGTGTGCTTCATATCATGAACCGCTATGATTTCATTTCGCTGGATCATCTGCAGGCCCATTACCGGGTGCTGTCCGATGGACAGCTTGTCCATAGCGGAGTCCTGCAGCTTCCCCGCATCGAAGCAGGCACAAGCGCGGAGCTAAGCCTCCTGAAGGCCTTGGAGCAAGCGATAATAGGCGTGAATCCTTATGCCGAGCTGTGGCTGGAGGTATCCCTCTCGCTGGCCGCGGACTGCCGCTGGGCGGAACGGGGGCATGAAGTGGCATGGTCCCAGCTTCTGCTGCGGGAATCGTCAAAGCCCGAATTCGAGCCGACGGCTGCCTTACGGCGGGGAGCTTTGCAGATTAGCGAGGAGAAGCATGGCCTGCACGTCGGGAATGGAAGCTTTCAGCTGTCCCTCAGCGCCCTTCATGCCGGCTTCGAAACCTTGTCCATGCATGGCAAAAGAATTGCACTTGGCGGACCGGCGCTGAATTTCTGGCGTCCGCCGATCGATAACGACATGTACGTGCTTCCGGATTGGCGCAAGGCCCATCTGGACCGGCTCTCCGAGCGGGTCGATCATTTCGAATGGAAGCGATTGGACCGGGAATGCGTTGAGGTAAAGCGGGTTTCCCGCATCGCTCCGCCGGTATACGACTGGGGCTTCCGCTGCGAAACGACCTATACGATCACTTCCAGCGGCCTGATCATCATGGACGTGAAGGGTGAGCCGATCGGCACGCCGCCCGGCATGCTGCCCAAAATCGGATTGCAAATGCAAGTCGCGGGCGACATGGAACATGTCCGGTGGTACGGCAGAGGACCTGGGGAAAGCTACCCGGACAGCCTGGAAGCGGGACGGTTCGGGGAATACCGCAGCACCGTGGACGGATTGTTTACGCCCTATATCTATCCGCAGGAAAACGGGAACCGCTCGGATGTCCGCTGGGTCTCGCTGGCGGATGGTGCGGGGCTGGGGCTTCTTGCCGTAGGCGAGCCCTCCCTTAATTTCAGTGCGAGCCGCTACGCCGATCAGGACGTGGAGTCTGCCGCGCATGCCAGCGATCTGGTTCCGCAGCGTTTCATTACGCTGAATCTGGATTACCGGCAGAACGGGCTTGGCAGCAACAGCTGCGGTCCGGCACAGGCACCCGAGCACTCGATCAAGCCGGAGCCTTTCTCGTTCCGCATGCTGCTGAAGCCTTACGCTGCCGAGGATACCGATCCGGTACGGCTGAGCAGGCGGATGCGCTCGGAAGCGGGATTATACGAGTAACCCGGTGATGTTCATCTCATATCGTTACCGGATTTTCTGGAGAAGGGGAATAACATGTCCTTTTACATCAAAGACCTGCTGCAGCTGTCTACGGGGGTGCGCCGGTTCCTGATAAGCGAGGCCTTCTACGGCATCGGGATCGGCCTCTATACACTCGTCCTGAATCTGCATCTGCTCTTCCGGGGGCTAAGGGAAGACGAGATCGGCGCGTTGGTGTCGATGGGCATTCTGATTATGGGCGTGCTCGCCATTCCGGTATCCCTGCTCGCCAACCGGGCAGGAAGAAAAAAACTGCTGGTTACCGGCGTATTCTTTATCGCCGCAGGCAATGTGCTGTTTGCCGTCAGCGATGATTTGCTGTGGTTCTATGCCGCTCAAGTCATGGTGTCTGCCGGGTTGACGCTGGTGGAGACAACGGAGATCCAGCTTCTCTTCCATTATTGCCGGTCCCGTAAAGAGGAAGCCCGTGCATTCTCCCTGATGTTTGCCGTCTTTACGGCTTTTACGGGACTCGGAACGCTCGCGGCCGGATATATCTCGAAGGGGCTCGAAGGAAGCAGGGGCTATGAAGTGTCGCTTCTGCTGACCGGGCTGGTGCTTGTGCTTCACGGCGTCATCCGGGCGTTCTGGCTGCCTGCCGAGCACAAGGCTTTGGAAGAGGCAGCGCCGGCAGCTTCGCCTTCAAGAGGATGGTTCAGGTTAATGGGACCTCTATCGTCCGGGACCTTATGGCTGTTCGCCGTGTTTACCGCACTGCTCGGCGGCTGTATCGCCATGACGGGCTCCTTCCTGAACGTCATCGTGAAGTTCCGCCTGGATTGGATGGACGACCAGGTATCCCTGATTCTGGCCATCGGCGCGATCCTGCTGTTTATATGCTCATTGATGACGCCGTACGTCATGGAGCGGTTCGGTTATAACACGGCCATTATCTCGGTATTTATCGTCAATATTTTGCTGTTTGCCGCGCTGTACATGATTCTCCCCGTATGGCTGTTCGTCGGGCTGTTTCTGTTGCGGGGCGGCGGCGTGACCATGCTGTCCAATCTGCTGGACAGTCTGCTGATGTCGGCTTTCAATGAGAAGGAACGAAACCTGTACGCCGGCATGCGGTCGGTATTCCGGAGTTTAGGTTCGTCCGGGGCAACCTTTGTCGCGGGACTGATCCTGGCCCGGCAGGATTACCGGCTTCCCTTTCTGGCCACCGCCGGCGTGCTGCTCTTATGCGGTTTGTATTACGTATGGTGGATTCGTCCGGTTTTATCCAAGAGATTAAATAGCAGCATCGAGTCATGAATGTGGAGGGCTGTCTAAAAAGGGGATTCCTTTTTAGACGGCCCTTTCGGCGCTTGCTGCCCGTTCTCCAGAGATTCATCCGAAATCATCTGCATCGCCGATCGAAGGTTGCTGCCGCGTTTGAGTCATGAAAGTCTCCAAACATATTGACATCAAAAATTGGTACATGTTTAAATAGAAGAAGTGTTAGCACTCTATTGTAAAGAGTGCTAAAAGAAACCTCGTTCAGATTGGAAAGGAGATTTTTTCATGGCGAAAAAACAGTTTAAAGCTGAATCCAAACGGCTGCTCGAGATGATGATCAACTCCATCTATACGCAGCGCGAGATATTCCTGCGCGAGCTGATTTCGAATGCCAGCGACGCAATCGACAAGATTTATTATAAAGCGCTGACCGACGACAGCCTGACCTTTAATAAAGAGGATTACTACGTTAAGATTACCGCGGATAAAGCCAACCGCACGCTGACCATTGCCGACACGGGGATCGGGATGACCAAGGAAGACCTTGAGAACAACCTCGGCGTCATCGCGAAGAGCGGTTCCCTTGCATTCAAGAGCGAGAATGAAGCGAAGGACGGACACAATATCATCGGCCAATTCGGCGTGGGCTTCTACTCCGCCTTCATGGTGGCCGACGTCGTTACCGTGACGAGCCGTGCCCTGGGCAGCGATGAGGCATATAAATGGGAATCCGAAGGCGCGGACGGGTATACCATTACGCCTGCCGAGAAGGATTCCGTCGGAACCGAGATCGTGCTGAAGATCAAGGAGAACACGGAAGACGATCAGTATGACGAGTATTTGGAAGAATACCGCCTAAGAGCGATCATTAAGAAGTACTCCGATTTTATCCGTTATCCGATCAAAATGGACGTGAAAACGCAGCGTCCGAAGGCAGATGCCGAGAACGAGTTCGAGGAAGTTCAGGAAGAGCAGACCATCAACAGCATGGTGCCGATCTGGCGCAAGAACAAAGGCGAGCTGACGGACGAAGATTACGTCAACTTCTATAACGAGAAGCGTTACGGTTTCGATAAACCGCTCAAACACATTCACGTCAAAGCGGATGGTGCCGTGGTATATAACGCGATTCTGTTCATTCCCGAGAATACGCCGTTCGATTATTACACCAAGGAATACGAAAAAGGGCTTGAGCTCTATTCCAACGGCGTTCTGATCATGGATAAATGCGGAGACCTCCTGCCGGACTATTTCAGCTTCGTGAAAGGGATGGTCGATTCGGAGGATCTGTCGCTGAACATTTCCCGGGAGATGCTGCAGCATGACCGCCAGCTGACGCTGATCGCGAAGAACATCAAGAACAAAGTGAAAAGCGCGCTGCAGGGCATGATGAAGGACGAGCGGGAGAATTACGAGAAATTCTTCGCATCCTTCGGCCGAGGCCTGAAATTCGGCGTTTACAACGATTACGGCATGAACAAGGAAGATCTTCAGGACCTGCTGCTGTTCACGTCCTCCAAGGAGAAGAAGCTGGTTTCGCTGGATGAGTACGTGTCCAGAATGCCGGAGGATCAGAAGTATATCTATTATGCTTCCGGCGACTCCATCGACCGGATCGAGAAGCTCCCGCAGACCGAAATGGTGCTGGACAAAGGCTATGAAATCCTGTACTTTACGGACGATGTCGACGAGTTTGCGATCAAGATGCTCATGAAATACAAGGAGAAGGAATTCAAATCGGTATCCAGCGGGGATCTCGGCATCGATTCCGAGGCCGACAAACAGGAGAATGAAGCCGAGGAGAGCGACAACAAGGAGCTCTTTGAAGCCATGGGCAGCCTCTTGGCCGGCAAAGTGAAGTCCGTCAAAGCCTCCAAACGACTGAAATCCCATCCGGTGTGCCTGTCCACGGAAGGCGAAGTCTCGATCGAGATGGAGAAAATCCTGAAGGCGATGCCGAACGGGCAGGATATCCAAGCCGACAAGGTGCTGGAGATCAACACGAACCATGAGGTGTTCCAGTCCCTTAAGGCGCTGCAAGCGGATCAGGATAAGCTGAAGCTCTACACGAATCTGCTGTACAATCAGGCGCTGCTGATCGAAGGCCTGCCGATTGCCGATCCGGTGGAATTCACGAACGATATTTGCAAAATCATGGTGTAAACCGTAGTAGCAAACTCATGCGATGATAACTAACAAACCCGATGCTTTGGCGTAAGGCGCCAGGGAGTCGGGTTTGTTTTTTTTGCTGCATATCGCCTGAATGCGCTGCTGCTCCTACGCCACGTCCGCAGCAAGATCCGATAACAATCCGTTCTCGGGCGCCAAGCCCAAGAGGTCGTATACCGATATGGGGAACATCGGAAAGCCGACATAGTATGGCGTGATGGCATACAGCGGATAGAAGATGACCAGCGACTTATCGGCAAGATAGAAGTCTTGATTCGGCGAAACGGTAACCGGAACGTTCTCCAGCACGGGAATGCCGCGTTCCTTGATCTGACGGTTCACTTCGGCGGCCAAGACGGCTTGATAGCCGGAGCCTGGCCGGAACAGATCGGATAAGGCATAGGATTGTCCGGTGGCCGTGGAGAAGGTCAGTCCTTTTGTCACCGTATACCCGTGCGCCATATGCTCGGAGTAGGTGTAGTTGGTCAGCACAAGGCTAAGAATGCCGCGCTCGTTCGTTTTAATCTCAAAGGTGCCCGTCGTTTGCGGGTTGGTGCCGGTCTGAACCTGCTGCTGTTCACGCTGCATATCCTGGATTTGAAGAATAATGGCCCGGTTGATGGCTTCTTCTGCTCCAGGATTCATGCGGCCGTATACCTGCGGATAATGAATCACGAGACCGGGTGCCGTATGCGTGAGAGTATGGATGCTCACCGGCGGTACATATTGCGCCATGCGTACCATCGCTCCAATCTAACATCAGATACGTTAGCCTATTCGGAAGCGGACTCGGAGGTTACCAAGCCGGAGGGGGCGGAAGTTCGGATTTCCGAGGCTGGCGGGTTTAGAGGGACGGCAGTCCGGTCAACCCGGCAGAACGGCTTCGGTCAGGCAGAGTGCTCCACTGCGACAGAACGCTCCAATACGACGCGGCGGTCCAAGTCTGCGGGCGTGTCTGCTTGAGAACGGGGAGCCTTCACTCCTTCTCTGCAGCGACAGACGTAAGCAGTCTTCTTACAAAGACCGCGAATATGACCAAGGATACGACAACAGACACTGCCGTAACCGTAAACAGATAGGCATAGCCGATGCGCTCGGAGACCAGGCCCAACAGGATAGCGCCAAGTCCGATGCCGAGATCGAACGCCGTCATGAACGAGGCGTTGGCTGCGCCTCTTCGGTTCTCGGGCGCAATGCGCAGGGTGGCCGCTTGAAGGGCGGGCTGGGCTGAACCGAAACCGATGCCGTACAGAATGGCGGCGGTAATCAGTCCGGGCAATCCGCTCGATTGGCTTAAGACGATCAGGGCACCGGCCGTTATGACAAGGGACGGAATGATGACGGCCGCTTCGCCGAAACGGTCCGACAGCTTCCCGGCAAAGGGCCTGATCAAGGTAAGAGCGACGGCGTACACCAGGAAAAAGGTTCCCGGATTGACCCGGATGGACTCGGCAAACAGCGGGAGAAAGGTCGTAATTCCACCGTAGGCAACCGCCAGGAAAAAGATCGCGGCCGTGACAGGCAGAACGGATTTCTCGACCAGCTGAATTCGCCCTGCCGAAGGTTTGGCTTGGTAAGGGGCTCTGGTCATGTAGGCCAGTATGAAGGCAATCAGGGAGAGCCCGGTAGCGACCAGAAACAACGTCCGAAACGAATACCCGCTCACGATATAAGTACCCAGCATCGGGCCGATGGCCATCGCTACCGTCATCGCCATACCGTACCAGCCCATGCCTTCCCCGCGGCGGGAGATCGGGATTAAATCCGTGATGACCGTCCCGATGGAGGTTGTCGAGAAAGCCCAGCTCGCGCCGTGCAGGATCCGCAGCGCAAGCAGAAGCAGAATGCTGCCGACCCAATCGTAGAGGTACATCGAAAGAACAAAGAAGATAAGACCCCAAACGTAAAAAGCTCTTCTGCCGTACCGGTCCACCAATCCCCCGACCATCGGGCGAAAGACCACCGCCGTCAGCGTAAACGCGCCGGCCGCCAAGCCCACCTGGGTCTCGGAGCCGCCCAGATGCTTGATATACAGCGGAAGCGTGGGCAGCAGCAGATAGAAGCCCGTAAACAGAAACAGCATTCCGACCGTCATCTGAATAAACGGCTTCGTCCATAAACGTTCCATCCAGTAATCCCCTCCTTGATATCAAATGCGACAACGCTTGAACGCTAGTCCTCTTCGGACTTAACAGCCGCTATTTCTTTCTTGATCCATTCGATATTCGTTTTCCCCATCTGCTTTCGGTGATCCAGCACCCTCAGCAATTGTAATCGCTGTTTCTCAGGTTCGGGTTTATAGAACGCGATCTCCGCTTCAAAATCCGTCACATGCTTCAGGTTGGTCTCCAGATAAATCAAATACTGCTGCAGGCAGTCGAGTCGAACCCTTTTCGGAACATACCGGAAATAGACCACTTTGAAATGGAACATCTGCTCCGTATCCATGTTGTATTCCAGTGGTTTCTCCATGAGCTCGAAAAACTTCCGCCGGCCGGAATCGGTAATCCCGTAGATTTTTCGGGGGCGTTTGCCTCCGCCGGACCCGTCCAGACTGAGATGGATCCACTCGTGATCCACCATCCGGGAGAGCAGGGGATACAACGTTCCGGAACTGATCTGGCGGTAAGGCCCGCCTGCATTTTTAAGAATCTCTTGAAGCATGTAACCGTGTTTGTCCCCGGTCATTAATTCGCCCAGAACAAAAATTTCATACATACAGACCGCCTCCAACGATATGTCGATACGATATAAATATATATCGTATCGACACAAAAAAGCAATGCGTGGAAGTGAATTTTCCGTGATTCATTTTCAAGCTGCGGTCCACCCGCTTGCCCCTTATTCATTCAGACATGTGACAGGTGAAGATAAGCAGAGAGCGGTTTGAAATGTTTTTTAGATACACGAAAAAAAGGTAAGGGAGTATTTGCGGGTTAAAACGGAGTTTTATGATGAAACGCACTATACGAAATACCAGCCTGCAGAGGAGCAGCCGGTGAAGCCGATCCCAAGAGGAACGGCTTGAAGAATGCGAAGAGATCGATATTTTGAGCAATCCCCGGCCCCTTGTTCCGGCTTGCTGTTTTCGTTACAGTCCGCCTGCATTTTTTCCTGGGCTCTCATCAGACTGTTCGTTGACCTTGTTGACATATTCCTGATGCTGAAATCCCCAGGTGCACATGTCGGTGAGTACGCTGTCCAAGCTCTTCCCGTGCTCCGAGACGGAATACTCCACCTTGGGCGGGATCTCCTGATATACCTTGCGTACGACCAGCCCATCCTGTTCCAGTTCACGGAGCTGATTTGTCAGCATGCCTTGGGTCACGCCCGGAAGCAGACGCCGAAGCTCCCCGAACCGTTTGGTTCCGTCCTGCAGCAGAATGAACAGAATCAGCGGTTTCCACTTGCCTCCGATTAATTGCAGCGTGGTCAGGATGCCGTCGGTGTTAGGCCGTTGATCGTTTGTTCTCATATTCTCATCTCCCGCTTGGAAGTGTGTGATCGATCTTGTTTCTTGGATGATAGTAATGTAGCACAGGATTCAGTTTAAACCCAGTACTATTCTTATTCGTACTTAGTACGTTTTATCGTACTATGCATGGGATGATTAGGTACGCCAGAGCGGACTAAGTACAGAAAAAGAGCGTACTTTTCAACGAAACCGATCCGAAACATAATGGGGGTGTCAAACAAATCAAATGAGACAGGAGAGACCTGAGTATGAAAACCATGGTGATTGTGGCTCATCCGAATTTAGACAACTCGCGTGCGAATCGGATGCTGATGGAGCACGACGGGCTGTATGCGAATGGAAATGTAGATGTCCGGGATCTTTACAAGGAGTACCCGGATTGGACTATCGATATCGAGCGCGAGCAGCAGCTCCTTCTTCAATACGATCGGGTGGTGTTCCAATTCCCGTTTTACTGGTACAGCTGCCCGCCTCTGCTGAAGAAATGGATGGATGACGTGCTGACCTTCGGTTGGGCGTTCGGGCCGGAAGGCAACAATCTGAAAGGCAAGGAATTCATGCTGGCCACGACGGCGGCAGGATTGGAGCAAGGGTATCAGGCAGGCGGGGACAATTGGTACACCGCAAGTGAGCTGCTGCGGCCGATTCAAGCCACGTTGAAGCGGTGCAAGGCCCATTATCTGCCTGCCTTCGTGACCTATAACGTAGAACGGGTAAGCGATGAAACACTTCGGGCGGAGGCCGGAAGGTATGCGCGGCAGGTTCTAGCACCTGCCGTCGTGGAAAGTCGATATTAAGGCATGCTTGACCATAAACCATAGCACACTGGCTCTTGTCGATTAAAACCATATAGGGCATGATGGAGTCATACGTGGCCCGCTACTTTTGGCTTGAGGGCTTCACCAGCACGTACGTACCCATTCGAAGGAGGTTCCTTCATGACCATTGACGAAGCCATCCACTTGGAGCCCTATGACAAGCAGTGGGCGGATCGGTTTAACGACGAACATCGGCTCTTGATCGGGGAGATCGGTCCTTATACGGCTGCGATCGAACATTTCGGAAGCACGTCCGTACCGGGCATGACGGCCAAACCCATCGTCGATATACTGGTGGGCGTGGAGAACGCCCGGCATACGGATGAAATCCTTCCCAAACTGGCCGCTATGGGTTACGAGAACTTGGGCGAATCCGGGATCATCGGCCGCATTTACCTCCGCAAAAGAGGAGAGCTTGCCTATAACGTTCATATCGTGTCGTACCGTGGCGACATCTGGAACCATAACATCATAATTCGGGATTACCTCCGGGCTCATGCCGTGGAAGCCGAGCGATACAGCGAGATCAAACAAAGGATCGTTTCGCAAGGAGCCTGGACCCTGCTTCGATACTCCGATGAGAAGAATGCGTTCATGGAGCAGCTTCTTGCCAGAGCGAAGGAGTGGAAGAACGGGAGAACAGGAGAACAAGCTAATTAAACTCCTGCCTGTCTCATTCTCCTTCCATGGCCTTGCATTGCTTTCGGTACGCCGAAGGGGTGAGGCCATGAAATTTTTTGAACGTCTTGCTGAAATGGACATAGTCCGAGAAGCCGACGCGGTAGGCTGCTTCCTGAGCGGAAAGCTTCGACTCCGCAAGCAATTCCCTCGCTTTTTCCATGCGAACCTGCACCAGGTATTTCACGAAGTTCATATTGGTTTCGTTTTTGAAGGTACGGCTTAAATACGTCACCGACATCCCCACCGAATCGGCTACCTCCTGCAAGGACAAATCCTCCATCGCATAGTTTTCTTCAATGAATCGTTTGGCTTTTTGGATATTATGGCGGGATCCCAGATTTCTGGAGCCTTTAATCAATGCCAGCATTTCCTTGACCTTATCCTCTGTTTGGCGGCGGCAGGCAAGGGGATCATCCTGCGCCCACTGCTCCTCGCCGGTGTCCATGTTCAGCATCAACCCGCGTTCTTCAAGCGCAGACAGCAGTTCCGATATCAGCATATGGGCGTACCGTGACAGGCTGACCTCTTTCGGTCCCATCGTCTCAAAAAGGGCCATGATCTCATGGGTTTGTTCCAAGGCCTCCCGCTCCTCGGCAGACCACAGCAGCTCGGCGAGCCTGGCTTTATGGCGCTGCTGCGCAAGCGTCCATTTCGTCTGCTGGGAGAATCGCGCTTTCCGCTCGTCCAGCTCCCTGCAGGCACGTTCCAGCGTTGCATGGAACTGGGCCGGGTCGATGGGCTTCAGCAGGAAATCCGATACGCCATAACGCATGGCCTGACGCGCGAATTCGAAGTTGTCGTGGCCCGACAGGATAATGAAATGCATCTGTGCATGGGATTCCCGGACACGGCGGATAAATTCCAGCCCATCCATTTCAGGCATGCAAATATCGGTCACGATGATGTCCGGCCGGCTGTTCTCCAGCATTTCTAAGGCTTCAACCCCGTCTTCGGCTTCGCCGGCAACCTCAATCCGAAGCCCTGACCTCTCGACAAGCTTTCGCAAACTCAAATGAATGGCGTATTCGTCATCAATCATCATGATCCGGTACATAATGTCCCTCCTCGCTAGTCCTATATGGCAGTCTGATTTCAAATATCGTGCCTTCCGAGGGCACGGATTCCACAAGGTACAGTCCATACTCGTCCCCGAAGGTAAGCTGGAGCCTTTGATGGACGTTCAAGAGGCCGATGCCGCTGGTGGTTTCGTCCCCGTCGTTTCGCAGGACGCCAGCTTCCGGCTTCTTGCCGGAATTCAGAATTCGCCTGATCTGCCGCAGCGTTTGCGCCGTCATGCCCACCCCTTTGTCCCGGATCACGATCGCATAATAACCCGCCTCCGCGCGTGAGCTTATCCCGAGGTAGGAAGGCTTCTTGCCCCTGTATCCGTGGATGAACACATTCTCCACGATCGGCTGCAGCGTCAGCCTGACGGCGTTCACGCGATCCAGATCCCGTTCGTTCACGTCCATATCGATCCGCAGCTTGCGGAAGCGGGCGCTTTGAAGATCCAGATAATACTGGACATGCGTCATTTCCTCCCGGAGCGGCACAACGGATCCGGCATGGCCGATATTGTAGCGGAACATATGGGCCAGCGCCCGCGTCATGCGACTGATTTCCATATGATCGTCCGCGATGGCATATGAATTAATAATCTCCAGCGAATTGTACAAAAAGTGCGGGTTGATATGGGACTGCATGGAGCGGAGCTCGGATTCCTTCTGCTTGATTATGAGCTCCCGCTCCTTCAGCTGGGAATCCTGCACCTCCCGGATCAACCGCTTCAGCTCTCCCGTCATGCTGTAGAAGCTTTGAAACACGGCCGTCATTTCATTGTTGCGGAACCGGTTCATATGGGTGGGAAGAACGAAATCGCCCCGTTCGACGCGGGCCATCAACTTCTGCAGCATGGAGAGCGGCCTTGTCAAGGACAAGGAAAAACCGCCAACAAGCGCCAATGCGATGATCAAGAGCATCGACGCGGCCGCAAGCGAGTAGTTCCGCTGGGTGATTAAATCGCCGATGAGATTGTTCAGCGGCAGATCGGCGACAACCGTCCAGCCGGTGATCTGCGATCGTTCATGGAGGACCATCTTCTCGGTGCCCGATACCGCGTCTTGATGCCGGAAGAAGGAGGAGTCCCGGTTCTGAATACGCGATAACAGCCCGGGCTCGACTTCGGCCCCGATCTGTTTCGGATTCGGATGGTAGATCATATGCCCGTCGCCGCCCATAATCCAGACGTCAAAGCCGCCCAGCGAATCGTTGGAGCAGATGGCGCCAATCTGCTTCAGATTGAGGTCGACGATCAATAAGCCTTTATAGAGAAAGGATGAATTGTCATAGAGCTTCCGGGCGACGGTGAGGGAAGGCGTGTTTCCTACCCGGCTGAGGCCGATGATCTGAAAATCGTTGTATTGGTCCAGCTGCGCTTGAAAGGAGCGGTTGCGTTTGCGGATTTCGCTCATATCGAGCAGTCCCGGCGCGCTTTCGTAATCGGTAATTTGCCGCTTGTTCTCGGCGACGAGCGAGATCCCGATGATATCCGATCTTCCGTAGATCATCTGGGCGAACAAGTCGTCCTCCACTTTTTTGGCAAGCTGAAAATAGGCATAGGGAGTGAGCTCCGTGGTCGAGAGAAATTGCTGGATCTGCGGGTTATGGATAAAGGGATAGGTGGAATTCTCCAGATTGGATATGTAAGAATCCAGCGAGACGTTGGTTTGCTCGATGATACGCTTGTTGGCGCCTGCGGCAAACTGTTCAATCGCTTCGGTGGACGACTGGTACCAGAAGCTGCCGAGCAGAAAGAAAGGGAGGCCAATGAATAGGATGATCAGCACGAACAATCGTTGGTTAATGGTCAGATTACCGATGGAAACGCCTTGGATGTTCATCGCTCTTCCGCCTTCCTGGCTTTGAAGTAGGGAATGTAAGGAACATTGTAGCAAAAAAACACAAGTTGTAAATAAAAAACCATGATGCCGCGGCAAGAAATCACAAGTGGGATAAGAAAGTACATGGGCGCTGACGGTCGTAATCAACTACAATCTCATTAATCCATTTCAACATTAATAGGGGGCGACGATTAGTGAAAAAGAGAAAAGGGTTCTACAGCTGGGTAACGGCCTTGTTGCTGATATCCATCATTGTAAGCGGATGCGGCAATGCCAGCGATGGTAAGACCGGCACCGCATCTCCCGGCACCGGAGGCGGCGAGGAAGATAAGAAGGTAGAAATCCTGCTCGGATATTATTCGAGCGACAGCTCCGATGCGAAGATGAAGGAGCTGATCGAGCAGTTCGAGGAAAAGCATCCGAACATTACGGTGAAGACGCAGAGCGCCCCTTACGGGCAGTTCTATCAGAAGCTGGATACGCAGATCGCGGCCGGCCAGGCGCCGGACGTATGGCTGTCCGACGGCGTCTACGTCATGAAATATGCCCAGCGCGGTGCCGCCAAGGATCTGACCGATTGGATTGCCAAGGATCTGAAAGCCGACGAGTACTACGGCCTCGATTTCAACAAGGACGCGGACGGACGCTATTGGGGCGTGCCGCAGGGCATTCAGGTCGGCGTGCTGTTTTACAACAAGGATTTGTTCGATAAAGCAGGCGTAGCGTATCCTACGGACGAATGGACCTGGGAAGACCTGAAAGCGTCGGCAGCCAAGCTGACGGTGGACGCCGGCGGAAAAACAGCGGAGGACAGCGGATTTGACGCAGCCAGCGTGAATCAGTTCGGGCTTACCTTCTTCAGCATTACCGAGGGCTGGTTCTCCGTGATGAAATCCTACGGCGGCGGTGCCCTTGACGAGAAGGCGGAGAACTCGATCATCAATTCCCCGGAGAACAAGCAGGCGTTCGAATGGATGGTCGACGGCATGCAGCGCGGCATTATTACGGATCCGGTCGACCTGAAGAGCTTCCAGAGCAATACCGCCGTGTTCCCAAGCGGATCGGCCGCCATGCGGATCGGCATTTATGCCCGGGTGCAGGCAGCGAATGAAGCCGGCCTGAATTACGACGTGACGCTGCTGCCGAAGGGACCTGACGGCAAGCGGGTGTCCCCGGTCATCGCCAATTCATGGGTGATTAACCAGAAGTCGAGCGACGAGAAGGCGCAAGCTGCCTGGGAGTGGATTAAATACTGGGCTACGGAAGACGATGTGCAGAAGCAGTGGACGGAGCTTGGCGAAGCCGTGCCCGTGAAAAAATCCGTAGCGGAATCCGAAGTGTTCCTCAAGGCGGGAGAGCAGCCGACTAACCGCCAGGCCTTCCTGGACAGTCTGGAGTTCGCCCAAACGCTCGACAACAACGCGGTATGGGAAGAATGGGTGGGCAAATTCAACGAACATGCGGAGCGAGCCTTCCTGGGCGATGCAACCGTCGATCAGGCGTTAAGCGAAGCGGACGCAGCCGTTCAGGCGGTCCTCGATGATTTTTATAAAAAATAAATCAAGGGTGGAAGAAAGGCGGGAGTGAAATGGACAATACGCTAAACGACAATGCAGCACTCAAAGCCGATCCGATGCCGCATGGAAAGCCCGCCCGAAAACGGAAATGGGATCATGAGGGGAGATGGGGGCTGCTCATGGCCTCCCCTTATCTTCTCCACTTTATCATTTTTGTGGCGGGTCCCCTCGCCGCATCCCTGTACTTCAGCTTTTCCGATTACGATATGCTGAATCCGCCCGAGTGGAGCGGATTGGATAATTTTCGGCGCATGGCCGAGGATTCGATGTTCTGGCGTTCCCTGTGGAACACCCTGTATTTTGCGGTTCTGTTCGTACCGCTCCAGACCTTTCTCGCGCTCGTGCTGGCCGTCGCGTTAAACCAGCGATTGAAAGGGCTTAAATGGTTTCGGATGGCTCACTTCATCCCGGTGATCTCCTCATGGACCGTCATCCTCTACGTCGCCGACGCCGTATTCAATCCTCGCTTCGGCCTGGCCAATACGCTGCTCGCCAAGCTGGGGCTGGAAGGGCAAGGCTGGCTGCAGGACCCGAAGCTGGCCATCCCGCTGCTCGTCTTCATTGCGGTTTGGAAAGGGATCGGTTATATCATGGTCATTTATCTGGCGGGACTTCAGAGCGTTCCAGGGGATTTGTACGAAGCCGCGGAGATCGACGGCGCAGGAGCCCTGCGTAAATTCCGGTACATTACGGTTCCATTGATCTCGCCGACGACCTTCCTGGTTGTCATCATGAGCACGATTTCTACCTTCCAGGCATTCGAACAGATCTACGTGCTGACCGGCAGGGGCGACATCAGCTCGGCGGGAGGCCCGAATAACTCGAGCCTGGTCATGATGCTGTATTTATATCGCGAAGGGTTCACGTTTATGAGGATGGGCTATGCTTCCGCCATTGCCTGGGTGCTGTTCATGATCCTGTTCCTGCTGACGCTCATCCAGCTTCGCGCTCAAAAGAAATGGGTGCATTATGACTGATCCGGCGTTCAAGATGGAACTACTGCAAGTGCGGAACGGCATCGGGGGAAGGAGGAGCCTCAAATGAGAAGAAGACTGCTGGGAAAAAGTATCGGATACGTACTGATCGGGATCAGCTCGCTCATCATGATCGTGCCGTTTCTGTCGGCGCTTATGAATTCATTGAAAACCTACAGGGAATATACAACGGTTCCGCCCCGTTGGATTCCCGAAGTATTCCAATGGTCCAATTACGCCCAGGTGTTCCAGCTTGGGAATATTGGCGGCTACACGCTAAACAGCATCTTCGTGGCCGCGTTGTCCGTCATCGGCGCACTAATCTCTTGCTCGATGGTCGGCTATGCGTTCGCGAGACTGCGCTTTCCGCTGAAAGGCGCGCTGTTCGTGATGGTGCTGGGGACGATGATGATACCGGCGGTGGTCATCATCATCCCGCATTTCATCATTTTTAACAAACTGAACATGCTGGATACGCTCACGCCGCTGTGGATCATCGAATGGCTGGCTCAACCGTTTGGCATTTTCCTCATGAGGCAAGCTTTTATGAATATACCTAAAGAGTATGAGGAAGCGGCCAAGATGGAGGGCTGCAATCCGTTCCAGATTTATCTGCGGATCTTCATTCCGATGGCCAGGCCCACGCTGGCGACGCTGGCGATCTTTACGTTCATGGGCAAGTGGAACGAGATTCTGACGCCTGTCATTTATTTGACCTCGAACGAGAAGTATACGCTGCCTATCGGCATACTCTCCTTGTCCGGACAGTGGACCGGCAATGAACAGCTCATGATTGCGGCGGCCTTGGTCAGTCTCGTTCCGATCCTGCTGGTATTCCTGTTCGCCGAGAAATATTTTGTGCAGAACCATAATATGGCCGGGATTAAATAACGGCGTATTCAGCGCTTGAGAAGGCGAAAATGCAGACGAAAGGATGAAAGACGAGATGAAAATAGCGGCATTCAGCGGATCACTCATCGATTACAGCATCCATGAAGCGATGTCGATCACGGCCGAACTCGGTTTTGACGGCATCGAAATCGCCTGCCGCGAACCGCATTTGAGCCCGGAGGCATCGCTTCCCCGGGTTCGCGAAATGAAGGCACTTGCGGATGGGCACGGTTTGGAGATTCCGGCATTGGCGGGTTACATGGGGCATTTCTCGACAAGCGGGGATGCCGAATGTGCCGGGGCCTATGATCAGTTCATGGGCCTGCTTGAACGCGCGGTGATGCTTGAAGCCGGCATGATCCGGATCTTTCAGGGAGGCCCGAATGCCTTCCTGGCGGAGGATTATCATTATGCCAAGGCGGCTTTCTGGATTCGGAAATGCGCGGAGGAAGCCCGCGCTGCAGGAAAACGGATCGTCCTGGAGATTCACAACCAGAGCCTGGTGGAGACGACGGACAGCGCACTGCGGCTCTTGGATTTGATTGGCGATGATCAGGTTGGCCTGATTCATGATGCAGGAAATATGTACATCACGGACACGGAATTTGGGGAAGAGTCGGTAAGGCAGCTAGGAAGCCGTTTGTTCCATGTGCATATCAAGGATGAACGGCGGATCGGGCAAGGAGGCGCCCCGGGAACGTTCAAGAATTTGACCCGTCACGGGGAAGAGTTCTTCCTGCAGTGCCGCCTTGGCGAAGGAGAAGTGGATCACGGCGGGCTGCTTAGGGGATTACGGGAACAGAGGTACGCGGGTTGGCTTACGCTGGAATGCGCAGCTCCCTATCCGCCGAAGGAACGGCTCGCTTATGATCTGCTCGTCTTTAAGGAGTGGCTGCAGGCTGTGGAGGTGTCGACCGGATGACGGGGAACGCACGGAAATTTGGAATCATCGGCTGCCAGCATGCCCACATCGGCATGTTTATCGAGGAGATGCTGGCTCTGGGCTACGAATGTGCAGGAGTGTACGAACCGGACAATCAGACGTTAGCCCGTACCCTCGCCGACCGGTACGGCCTGGAGCTGACTGGGGATCGGGAGTCGTTGCTGGCAGACGAAGGCGTAGGAATCATCGGCTGCGCGGCCATCAACGATGAGAAGATGGATGTCATGGAGCTGTGCGAGCTGCACGGCAAGCCGGTCATGATCGATAAGCCTGCCGTAACGGATCGGGCCGGACTCATCCGGCTGCGCGGCTTGTTGGATCGAGGAAGAATCGAGGTAGGCATGATGCTGACCGAACGTTTCCGTCCTTCTCTACACACCGTCCATCGGATGATTCGAGCTGGTGAATTGGGGGACATCATCCATATCTCGATGCGTAAGCCGCATCGGCTGAATCCGGAAACCCGTCCGGCCTGGCATTTTGACAGAGGGCAGTCCGGCGGCATCATCAACGATCTTTTCGTGCATGACTTCGACCTGTTAAGGTGGCTGACCGGCCGGGAAGTGGAGACGTCATCCGGTTATCTGGCGAAGCATATTCTGCCTGAATACCCGACCTTTTACGATGCGGCCGGCGTGCAGGTATTCATGGCTGGCGGGATCACGGCACAGCTATACGCGGACTGGCACACGCCCGCCGGCAGCTGGACTTGGGGAGACGGCCGGATATTCATTACGGGGACGCGCGGCATTGCCGAAATTCGGCTGGAAGGCGATCCCTTGCTGTCCAGCGATGAGGTAGCGCTTGTAATCACCGATCAGGAGCTGCGTTCTTTGCCTTTAACGGCTCCGGCGTTCTCCCTCTCGCAGGATTTTCTGAACCGGGTGGCGGGAGAAGCGGGCCTGATCACGCATGACGATATTTACAAAGCCTCGGAGGCTACGGTGATGGCCGATGAGGGAGCACGGATCCTGATTAGGGAATAGAAGAAAGCACGGGCTTCGATGCAAACAGAACGGGAATGAGGGGGCTAGGGAACATGACGAAGGAAAAACTGCCGGTTCGATTCGGGATCATCGGCTGCGGAATTATTGCGGATATCCATGCCAAGGGCATCATGAACACGGAGGAAGCCGCGCTTGCCGCCGTGTTCGATACGAAACGGGAATCGGCGGTCAAGCTGACTGAAACGTATGGAGGAGATGTCTGCGACACATTGGAGGAGCTGCTGGCGCGCGAGGATGTGGAAGTGGTCTGCATTTGCACGCCAAGCGGCATGCATGCAGAGCAAACGGCGATGGTTGCCCGGGCGGGCAAGCATGTGCTGGTGGAAAAGCCGATGGCGATCAAGCTTGACGATATCGAGCGCATGATCAAGGTATGTGCGGAGAACGGGGTGCTGCTCGCCACCGTCTTTCCGAGGCGCATGTCCCCGCAGGCCGGGTATGCCCGCCGGGTCATTCAAGAAGGACGCCTCGGGAAGCTCAGTTTATGCTCGGCGTATGTCATGCTCTACCGCGATCAAGCCTATTATGACAGTGCGGGCTGGCGCGGGACCTGGGCGATGGACGGCGGCGGGGCGATGATGAATCAGGGAATACACACGGTGGATATGCTCCAATGGCTCGTTGGGCCCGTAGCATCCCTGTCGGCGAAGGCCAAAGCCGTGCTGCGAAATATCGAAGTCGAAGATACCGTTATCGCCGCCCTTGAATTTGCGAACGGCGCGCTCGGGGTCATGGAGATCACGACGACGGCCTGCGACGGCAAAGGGCAGCGGCTGGTCATTCATGGAGAGAAGGGCGTGCTTGTCATGGAAGAAGATACGATCGTATCCTTTGAAATCGATGGTGAACAAGTTCAGCTGCCTGAATTCGATGCGTTCAAAGTTATACCTGACGGCCACCGCCTGCAAATTCAAGATATGGCGCTTGCCGTTCGCGAAGGCCGCGAGCCTATCGTCACCGGGGAGGACGGCCGGCATTCCCTGGAGATCATTCTCGGTACCTACGAGGCTTCCAGGCAGCGCAAGGAAATTCAACTGTTGACCGGAACGCCGGCGTTGTAAGGGATGGAGGTGACTTTATGAGGACTGAGGGAAACATCAAGCCTGTTCTTGAAAAAGCTCAAGATCAACTGAAGGTCCGCGTTTATGACCAGCGCGAAGCGATGGGGAAAGCGGCGGCCGCCGATATCCTCGAGACCATGCTGCGCCTGCTGGCCGAGAAAGAGCGCATTCGCATCGTCTTTGCGGCCGCCCCGTCCCAGAATGAGTGCCTGGCGGCGCTGGTTCAAGCGGAAGGACTGGACTGGAGCCGGGTAATTGCATTTCATATGGATGAATACATCGGCCTCCCCCGTCGGCCCCGCAGCGGTTCGGGAACTTTTTATCCCGGCGGCTGTTTGATCGGGTATCTCCGGGAGAGGTGCATCTGATCGACGGTTTGAATGATCCTGAAGTTGAGTGCGATAGATACAGCCGACTGGTCGCCGCCGCGCCGATCGATATGGTGGTCCTGGGCATTGGCGAGAACGGGCATATCGCCTTCAACGATCCGCCTGTTGCCGATTTTGCCGACCCTTTATGGGTGAAGCGGGTCAAGCTGGACGAGGCTTGTCGCCTTCAGCAGGTGAATGACGGCTGTTTTGCGAGCTTGCAGGAGGTTCCGGCATACGCGCTTACGCTCACCGTTCCGGCGTTAATGTCGGGTGCCCATCTGTTCTGCGTCGTGCCGGGCGCAAGCAAGCGGGCAGCGGTGCAGCGGACGCTGCAAGGCGAGATAAGCGAGGCTTGTCCTGCCAGCATTCTTCGGCGGCATCCGGATTGCACGCTGTACGTCGACCTGGAGTCGTACGGGGAAATTCGGAATGGATAGCCACGATCGGGTTCGGGCAGGCCGCCATTATGCAACAGGCGAGCCAATGGAGCTGGCATGGAATCCGGACGGCCGGATCGAGCGAGTCCTTCCACGCGGCGCGGACGAGGAAATATGGGTTGCTCCCGGATTGATCGATCTTCAGATTAACGGCGGTTACGGATATGACTTCAATTCGCTGCCGCTTACAACGGATACGGTCATCCAGGCAACCCGGCGGTTATGGGAGAAGGGTCTAACCCTGTTCTACCCCACCGTCATTACCAACGGAGACGAAGAGGTCGAACAACTGCTGAGGGTTATCGACGCGGCTTGCCTGGAGGATGAAGCGGTCGGTTCAACCATAGGCGGGATTCATTTGGAAGGCCCCTTTCTTTCTCCGGAGGAGGGGCCCAGGGGAGCCCATGATTCCCGGCACATCAAGGCACCGGACTGGGCATTGTTTACGAGATGGCAGGCGGCATCGGGGAACCGGATTCGGATCGTCACCCTATCGCCGGAGTGGCCGGAAGCTGCGGGTTTTATCCGGGCGTGCGTCGAATCGGGAATCATCGTATCGATCGGGCACACCGCCGCTACACCCGAGCAAATCCGGGAAGCCGTGGAAGCAGGAGCGACGATGTCCACCCATCTGGGCAATGGCGCGCATCTGACGCTGCCGCGGCATCCGAATTATATATGGGAGCAGCTTGCGCAAGATCAGCTGTGGGCAGGCATGATCGCGGACGGGTACCATCTGCCGGATTCGGTCATCAAGGTGATGCTCCGCGCCAAGCAATCCAAAGCGGTGCTGGTCAGCGATGCCGTCTACTTAAGCGGAATGCCGCCAGGCGAATACGAGACCCATATCGGCGGTCATGTCGTCTTGACTCCCGAAGGCCGACTGCATCTCGCCCGCAAGCCCGAGCTGCTGGCCGGCTCGGCCATGATGCTTGCCGATGCGGTTTGGCGGCTGGCTCGGTCGGGACTGTGCACGTTTTCCGAAGCTTGGGACATGGCTTCGGTGCTGCCCGCCCAGGCCATGGGGCAAGGGGAACGCTATGGGCTGAAGAAAGGAGCCCAGGCCGACTTCGTGCTTCTGGAGAAGCGCGAGGAGGGCCTTCTCATCGTGGAGACCGTCAAGGGAGGGCGTTCGGTTTACCGGGCGGATCGATCGATGTTGAAATCATAAACAGGATGTTATGAGTTTTGAACGATGAACGACAAGCTTGAGGCCAAGACAACAAATATCCCTTCTTGAATTCAAGAAGGGATATTTGCATTCCTATTTATAGTGAGGCATCGGAAATTTAAACGCAGGGTTTTATTTCTTTTTGATAATAGTCATATAATCGATGGACGGAAGAACTGGACAAGATATGTGCGGCTCGTTCAATTTGCTCGCGTTTCCAATCGTACCATCGCATTTCCATTAACTTTTCGATGTCTTCGTCCGCAAAGCGTTTCTTTATCTCTTTGGCAGGGTTACCGCCTACGATGCTGTAGGGCGGGACATCTCTAGTAACAACCGAACCAGCCGCAACAATGGCGCCTTCGCCTATGGTCACACCTGGCATAATCATGGCATTCATTCCAATCCAAGCATCGCTTTCGATGACGGTATCGCCTTTTGGCGCGAAAGAAGCTTCAATCTGATCGACAAACGGGTACACGGTTACCCATTCAGGATGATGGTTGTGATTTCCACCCATTAAAATAATGACGCCGCTTGCGATGCATACGTAATTTCCGATAATCAATTTATCGATATGCCAACCATAGTCTTCAATGGGATTAAACAACCTTCTGGATTTTGCATCCCCCCATAGATACCTAACGCAGCCATCTTCAAAATCATGATGATCGTAATAACCGGAATAGTATGAGTATTCTCCTACGCTTATCATCGGGTTTGTGACGATATCCTTCAGATACTTAATCTCGGACCAGTGTTCAAATCGATGTTGTTTCATTCTATTTCCTCGCTTCTAAGTAGAATAGATCAATTTTACTTAGAAGCTGAATACAGTAGCTACATTCTTAAACCTGATCAAACGACGAACCATCGTCCTCATCCTTTTCCTAATTGTTGATGAAATTGTAGCAAGGCGTGTTCTTTTCGTCAACGTACGCGGGTGCAAGGTTCCGATAAAATAATCCATACTCTTAGCCCAAAGGAGAGTCAGCTGCCTTTAACCATACTTCGCCATCATCTCCGCGAGCATCCCCTTGATGCGAACCACCAGCTCCTGCGGCGCCTTCACGGTGGCTTCATTCCCTAATCCGATAAAAAATTTAGCAAAATACAAAAGTTCGCTGGCAGGGACGTTCTGATCAAGCCGTCCGCTTCCATCCGGCCGCATAGCGATATGGGGGACAGGACATAACTCAGACTCGCAGCGCTGAACGCCTTCCCGGCTCAAATCCACGACCATCCGGACATAGACCGATTTCTCCGTTCCGTATTCCCTCCAGTTCCCCAGATGGATGTGCCGGTGATCCCGCGGCTCGATGCCGGTTGCATCCTCAGCCACGGACTGCATGCGGTCGCAGCGGAACAGACGGAAATCATCGCGCAGAAAACAATAAGCGGGACAATACCAGAAGCCGTTGCTTGCATAGATGCCCACGGGCTGGATGCTTCGCGCGGCATAGCCGTCCCTGCTCTCGTATAACACCGTAACGACCCGCTGGTCGACGGCGGCATCCAGCAGAGCCCCGAGAGATTCAGCCTTCTGCTGTCTGGTATGCGTCAGAAAATCCACCCGGTTCTTCATCTGGTCAATCCGGTCGCGCACATCCCCGGGCATGTAATAATAAAATTTCTGAAGTGCGGTAGAGGACTCGGCTTCAAAGGGAAGAAATAGATAGTGACGCAGGGCGTGGCTGGCAAAAAACATCGCGACGGCTTCTTCCTCGCTGAAGGCGATCGGCGGGAGAACCCGTTCCTTCAGCACCTGGTAGCCGCCGTGCGGTCCTACCTCGGAATAGAGGGGGACTCCCAGTTCGCTGAGCTCCTGCAGGTCCCGCAAAATCGTGCGGGACGACACGCCGAATTGATCGGCCAGTTCTCGTACCGTGAATTTTCGCATTCGGTTAACGGTCATCATCAGCTCGATGAGACGTTTGGATTTGGACATAGGATCAGCTCCGAATCGTGGAATGACTATGACAATAGTTGTCACTATTATACGCTATACTTGCCGTAGAACCCAGAGCCCCCACATAACTAATAAATGGAGTGATGGAACGTGAGTCAATTGCATGAAATGAAGCAGCTGTTGTTCGAGGAGCTGGAGCTTATCGTTCGTACCAGTTCGAATCTGATCGGCAAAATTTCAGAAGCGCATTGGGATTACAGGCCTGCCCATAATATGAGATCGCTTCAGGAACTCGTGCATCATCTGGTTTCGGTGCCTGCGACGGACCTGTTGATTCTGCAAGAGAAGAGCGAAGCGGAGATCCGGGAACTGGAGGCAAGCATCGCCGCTGACGGCACGGACAAGGACAAGCTGATCTCTTGGATGACAAAGGGACTTGCCGATGTAAAATCCTACATGAATGGGCTGACAGATGAAGAATTTATGCAGAAGACTACGAGACCCTTCTATTTGGAGCACGGTTCAACCCAAGCCAAGTGGCTGATTGAAATCGTCACGCATGCCCAGCATCATCGGGCGCAAATGTTCAATTACCTGAAAGCCCAAGGCTATGAAGTAAATATGTTCGATTTATATTAACGTCAGGTATGCAAAAGTGAGAACAGGGGGGAGAAGGATGCAGCGGCATGTATCGAGAAAATCGCCGAAGCTGCCGTTAACCGGCGGGGAGCTGGCGAAGCTGCGGTCAAACAAAATGAAGCTTATCGATATTGCGCAAATGGATATCGAGTTATTGTCCGGCGTGCTTGGTGTTTCGGATAGCCGTGCCCAATATATCCGGGGACTGGCACAGTTTCAGACGGTTCCTTCAATCGGACCAAAAGTGGCTGAACGCGTAGTCCAGTTAGGGTATTACGCATTGGAAGATATCAAGGATGAAGACGCTGCCTCTTTAACGGACCGGATGGAAGCGAGCAGCGGTTTCTGGGTTGATCCTTGCGTGGAGGATGCGTTTCGCTGCATCGTACATCATGCCAATCATCCGGGGAGCGGGAAGAGCTGGCATGACTTTACCGAAGTGCGTAAGCAATTCAGGGAGCAGCACGGATACCCTCCAACCCGTCCAACTTTATCGTGGTACGACAAAAAAGATGGACAACCATAGGGTCCCTACCTTGACCTAGCAGGAGGCACTGCCACATGGCGGTGTCTTTTTTCTGGTGTTTACCAAACTTGAAAAATCGCTTGAAAGTGACGCTGCGTCATCCTGTACAATGACTTCAATGTTGAAAAGGGGTGGAGGTAAAGCAATGAAACGATATGCACCAGCTGCAATCCTATGGATCCTCGGCATGTTCTTGCTCAGCGCATGCGGTTCAAGGGATGAAGAAGAGGATCTCCAACGCGTAACGCTGGAGGAGGTTGAAGTGCTGGAGATCGACCATGGCAGCACGACCTTGTTCGTGGAGACAGCGGATGTGGAAGCATTGGAGGTTTCGCTGCTCCGAAGCGGCAGTTCCGCAGGAGCCGTTGTCGATCAAAAAGATAATCGGGTGAAGATTTCTTTAGATAACGATATCACTCGGATGTTCAATATCGGCCGGATGCCGCAGCTTCGCGTGAAAATTCCCGCGGACTATGCAGGGAAGGTCGAAATTGACGGTTCTTCCGGCAAGGTAACGGGAACCGGCTTGCAGAATCACAGCCTTCAGGTGAAGGGTAAAAGCGGGAATATCTCCCTTGCGTTCGCCCGTTTGAACAACGATGTGGATGTATCGGCGACTAGCGGAAACGTGAACATTCAGCTCGATGAAGAGACGCCTGATGCGACATGGGTGCTGCAATCCGGGAGCGGACGGAGGTCCATTGCCGTTCCGATCCAGGACAGGAACGAGAGCAACCGGAAGACGGAAGGGCGCACCGGTGACGGGGAGTTTGAGGTGAAGCTCAAAACCTCCTCGGGGAACATCTCGATAAAATAACCATGCGGAACTGAGCGTAAGAAAAAAAGCATCCCCGTTCGGTCCTTTCCAAGAGTTCATTGCTTCCGGACTCTTGGAGCAGATCGTCAGAGGATGCTTGTCATCTTAACCTATGAAAAATTCTCATATGACTATAAAGAAATGATAGCACCTTATTCCTCAGCAGGCACAGAAGCCTTGGATGAAGCGGAGGATCTCATATATTGGGGCGGGTTTACGTCATCGATCAGCAGAATACCGTCGTACTGGTCGCGGGCGATTAAGCTTTCCGGAATCATCCCCCAGCTATAGGCAAAACGCGGCTCGAACATCCACGAGTTGCCTGCCTCGCGTTTTTGGTAACGCAGGTCAACGAAGGTATACGGCGAGCCTGCGGCCGAGAGGATCGATTCAATGGAGCCCGGCTCTGCCGGCAGGACGTCATGCACATTCCCCATATTATCCGCGGTTTGGCCGCTGGCCGGATACAGGCCAAGCACGTAACTGTATTTCTTCATTTCATCCGAGAGTTTCTCTCCCATTAAAGTCACCGGATATGGCGTACCCATCACCTCGGTTTGAGCTTTGCGGATGTGGTCGTTATGTCCCCACACGATGAATTTTTCCATCGGGTATACTTCGGTTGCCAGCCACATGAGATTGTCATGCATCGCCTGGTCCCGCCATTCCATCGATTCCAGGAACGGGACATAATCCCCGCTTTCCATGCCAAGCGTTGATTGAATGGAGAGCTCCACATATTCCCGGGCTACCCGAATCCGGTCGTTCAGGGTCCGCTCGAGCAGCATGGACAGTTTGGGGTTATCCGGGTACAGCCGTTTCAGATGAGCTTCGTTTGCCTCCGTCTTTAATGATTCCAGAGCATCCTTGTACACTTGAATCAGCTGATGTTTCTCTTTGCGGTAAGCGTCTAGATCCGTACCAAGAGAGTAGTCGGACAGTTTCTTCTCAGCTTCCGATAGACGCTTAGCCATGGCCTGATCCTGCAGCCATTGTCCGTCCAACAGCGGATGCTGCAGCTGCATGTCAAAACCGGTCAGCACGAGCGGCTGCTTGCTCTGTTGTGCTGTTTTAATGTAGTCGAACAACGGCAAAATCTCTTTGGACCACCAGACGCCGAAGATGGAATCCTTCATCGTTTGTTCCGCGCTCCGCTGCCCGGCCCTACCGTAAGCCAAGGAGCTGTTGCCAAGGCCGCTCTCAAAGGCCAGAACGTTGTACCCCATCTCCTGATGCAGGAACTGGATCAAGCGGGTCTTCGCCAGATTGAACTCGCCAACCCCGTGGGAGCTCTCCCCTAGAAACACGAAACGTTTGTCATGCAGCAAGGGCTTCAGCATAGCCAGATCCCTATACTGGTTAGTGCCGTTGGCTGTGTTGGCCGGGTGAATCGTATCCAGTCGATATACATGGTCTTTGGCCCAATTCTCCCACTCGGCAATTTTTTCATCCGACGTTCGTGCAGTCGTAACCTCGGTAACCTGCCCTTGGATGGGATCGGCGGCAGAAGCATATGTTTTTCCTTCAGGGATGAAGGTGGTTCCCAATAGGGAAGCGGTGAGCAAAAACACGGTGAATGCTTTTCTAGCTTTATGTAATGGCATGATAGATTAGGTCACTCCTTATATGATGATTGGTTATTAGTTCTTGCCTTGAAACGTTGGCGTCACCTCCTTAACCTTGTCGGCAATTGCTGTCTGGCGGCGTTAGTGAATTGAAATGCAGCCCTGCCCTAGTCTTCTTCCCAGAACAGATCGTTCAGCGTACGCGATAATGCCTTGCATATGGCAACGCACAGGCTGAGGGACGGATTATATTTCCCAAGCTCGATCAGGCCGATGGTCTGCCTGGAGACACCGACGATCTGGGCCAGTTCTTCCTGCGATAAATCCTTCTCGACGCGGGCCATCTTCAATTTGATGTTTTTCATGCGGCAGTCCCCCTAATATCCCTTTCTACGAGTCGAATGGATCGTTCTGCGACATTTTTTGGCTTACCTTGTTGGCGCCGTAGTGGATCAACCAATTCCCCCCGACAAAGAGCGGGATGTAGATGATCAGTGAGACGAGGAAAACGCTAAAGAAATATTTGAGCTCGGTCGCACTGTTGTCATTGCCAAACAGAACCGCGCTGCGGATACCGAAAAAAAGAGCAAGTGCGACACCGATAACAAGCCCCCATATCGCCGTACGCATGCTGAACGAAATTTTGCTCCGCTGGTCATGGACCTCCACTTCATCCGAGTAAATCCCCAGCGCCACGCTGCGTATCCCGAAATATAAGCTTCCTCCCAGAATGATCAGCATTTCCAGCCAGACGGGTTCCGTTCGCGGCAGCACAAAAGATTTGATGATGACGGAAATGCTGCAAATGACCATGATCAAGGTATACACCTCTTTATATAACTTGTTCTTCAAATTGACGATACGCTCATCCTCAACCGAGTTTTTCTTAAACCAATTCAAGCTCATCATTCCTTCCTTTTGGTTAGAGATACGTTCCTGAGATTTTCTGGATACATGCATTGTAATAGTATTTACGTCTTTTTGCAATATATATATGTCATTTTGAATTTAATATTTGTCTTTTAAGGTGAGAAGGTGGATAAAAGAGTCTCAAACACTCATCATAGTCTATAGGAGGAACTTATTCTTGATATATTTTGCTGAACCGGACGCTTGCCCTGAAGGTTTACATTCTGTGCTCGCGTGTTAGAATTGAATTAGGGCATCTCTCTTGCCCAAATTGATGTCGGGAGCGTGTTTTTTCTCATGATCCATTTCATTCGTTTACGCTAATGTGAGGTACAGATCCAAGTAGGCTCGGCCCTTTTTTTTGACAACTGCGGCTTGAGTTTATTTATCTGTGCCTTTTTTATTGCGATCAATCGAATGAAAGGATGATTTGCTGTGTCCACCAACGAAAAATTGTTAAAAAAAGCACAAAAATTTTCGATACACGAGAAGATGTTTCAATGCCCGATCTGCGGCGGTGCCATGAAGGAACGCATGGCCAGCCTGGAATGCGAGAACAGGCATTGCTATGATATATCCAGACAGGGATACGTAAACCTGCTGAACCATTCATCCAAAACCAAATATGATAAGGCTTTGTTTGAGGCCCGAAACACGATCAGCGGCAGCGGCTTCTTCGGCCCCATGGTAGAAGCGGTAACGAATCGCCTGATCCAGGAGCTGAAGTCCCGGGAATCCGTGAAGCCTGTAAAACTGCTTGATGCAGGCTGCGGGGAGGGCTCCCATCTATCCGCCATCGGACATAAGCTTCGGGAGCACCCTTTGGTGCCGGATGTTCTCGGCGTAGGCATGGATATTGCCAAAGAGGGCATCGTTATGGCCGCCAAGATATCCCCTGACTCTATATGGTGCGTGGCCGATTTGTCCCGGAGCCCGTTTGCCGACCAACAGTTCGATTACATCCTGAACATTCTGTCCCCGTCCAATTATTCGGAGTTCAGGCGGCTGCTTGCGAGTGGCGGATCATTGGTGAAGGTAATCCCGGACAGCCTGTATTTGCAGGAGCTTAGAACCTTGTTCTATACAGGCACAGGCAAGGAGAATTACTCCAATGACAGCACAATAGAGCTATTCAGCCGCCACTTTGAGCAAATCGAAGCCGAGCGGGTGCAGTATCGAGTCGTCCTGGATAACGATCAGATGAAACAGCTGATTCGCATGACGCCGTTATCCTGGAGCGCTTCGCCCGAGGCCATCGGACAAATGCTGGATGAAGCGATGGAGGTCACGGCGGACTTCAAAATCCTGTATGGATGGAATGAGGGATAACCATAACGGTCCTTCAGCCGAAAATGCCTCATATTTTGCTAAAGTGATCCAGTTGGGCGATAATAGGAGTAACGTTGTAAATATGAAAATAAGGTGGTTGACGATCATATGTAACTTCGAATGAATCCATATCTCGTGATGGACGGGAATGCTAAGGAAGCTATTCAATTCTATGAGAAGGCGTTGGATGCCCAGGTCGTCATGGTTCAGACCTTCGGCGAGATGCCGGCGAACCCTGATTTTCCGCTGCCGGATAGCGCGAGAGATCGCATTTCCCACGCTTTGCTGAAGGTAGGAGAGACGGATTTGATGTTCTCCGATACGTTTCCCGGTCAACCGGTTCAATCCAGCAATCAGGTTCAGATCTGTATCATGACCGATCAGGCCGAACAGGCCAAGCGGATATATGAAGCGCTGCGGGAGGACGGTCAAGTGGTTATGCCCCTTCAGGAGACGTTCTGGAGCCCGGCGTACGGCATCGTGGCTGACAAATTCGGCGTGAACTGGAATATCTCCACGGAAGCGGAAGCGTAGAAGCTGATATATAAATGAACAAAAAGCCCTGACGATTTGCCGTCAGGGCTTTTTGTTCGGTTGCAGCGCAGTCGAGTTTCCTGAATTATGCCCGAGATCCGTCCCACCACTTATAGTAGATATGGACATGCCCGGCGGGGCTTGCCACGAGCGGATCGATAACGAGTGTTTTGCCGCTCACCTTCAACTCGATCACCTTCTTGTTCTTCTCCGCGGAGTCTATTTTCGCGAGGAAGGCGGAATCGACTTGGAAGCCATACAGCTGGAGGAGTTCGATCAGCATGCCGCGCTGGGTTTTATCGGCGGCATTGGAAAGCGCGATTCCGCTGAACTGCATAATCTGCGGCTCGAATTGAACGGACACGGCGTAATCCGTCTCACCGGTTTGCTTCGTGCTGGTCATCACGATTTTATTCGATCCGTCGTCATAAATGCGGTAGCCGCTGTACTTCGGAAATACCTTCTGGCGGATCACGAGGTACATCTCGTCCCGGTAAACGTCCCAAGGGGTTGGCAGCTTCGGCAGCATGGCCTCCGCGCTTGGCGCGGTAGGGCGGTCGTACAGGTTCGACATTCCGCGATCGGTCAGGTTTTTGATCAGCTGAAGCACTTCGGCCCGCGTGATGGTGCCGCTGCCTACATAGCCTTCAATCGTATTTTCACCTTTGATCCGGCCCTGCGCGTACTTTTTCCCCAGAACGTATTGAATGGCCTGATTCCCGCCGTAGTTCACGCCGTCGGCGCTGGATATCAGCTCGGCCACATGGGCCCGCGTTATGTATTGGCTGCGCTTGGTTTTGTCAGCGAATCCGTGTACAGGATAGTTCTTGAAGTGCAGAAAATGATAATATTTATCCGACCATAGTTCGGTCAAATAGTTCTCCTGCAGGTCCTTGCCCGTAATGCCGACAACCAGCATGCGGATGAATTCGGCCTCGGTCACATTCTGATTAGGCATGAACATTCCGTTCGCATAGCCATTGACAATCCCCTTGTCGACGCCCCATTCGATGGTCGTTTTTGCCCAGTGGTTATCAATATCCCGAAAAGTAACCCCGGCAAAAGCGCTGCCAGCTCCTACGAACAAAGAGACAGCCAGGAGTATAGGCGCACATAGTGTCCTGAACTTCAACATCTGCAATCCTCCATCTATAATTTGCTAAAATACTACAAAATACATTGTATAGGCCTATTTTTCGGGCGGTCAAGCATCAGAAAGCGGTTCCGAACAAAGATGGGCTGTTATAACTAGCTAACTAACTTTAGCGATACTAAGGGACTACAGGACCAAGGAAGTGCATAAATCTTCCGTTTTTGATGTGGGATATACGAAGGGAAGACATGTTTTTCATGAAGCATCCAGGGAGTGAGACACGCTGCCGTGCGAAAATATCCGGAGGTTCCAGAAATCGGCTCTAGTCTAAAAGTTAGGGGTTCGGAGTTCCTATTGGAAGATGCCTTGCCATTAGGTAAAATATCCCTTGTTTACTATCTACAGAAGAGAGGCGAAAATCGATGAGATTGATGCGAAAATCGTTATTAACCTTATGCAGCCTTTTGCTTGCCGTCTCGGTTATGGTGCCGCTAACAACGGTTCATGCAGCGGATCAGAAATGGATCAATCAAGTATGGAGCGAGTATAAATCCTATAACAAGAAGACGGTAAATGCGTATAACAATTACCAGAAACAAGCAGACAAGAAATATAAGGCGTTTTATAATGCCAGCCATGCCTCCCTGGACCAGCTCGAGAAAAAAGTGCTGGAGGATCAAAAGCAGTGGGACGAGAAGCTTCGAGCCGATTTGGAGCAGCTGAAGCTGAAGTATGAGGGAAACCGCGACCTAAGGGATAAGCTGGCACAATATGAACGGTTCATCAATCCAAGTTATTTAAACGGTCCGATGTGGAAGTATGCGAATGCCGCTAACCGCAATTATTTGAACAGTACCCTATGGAAACTAAGCAAAGAAATGAACGAGGATTATTTGAACAGCTGGATGTGGACATACAAGAAGACGATCACCCCGAGCTATTTGAACAGTTCCGCATGGAAATTCAGCAAAACGGTCAGTGAAAGCTATTTGAACAGCCCGATGTGGAAGCTCCGTAACGGATCCAGTACGTCGTACCTGAACAGTCCGATGTGGAAGTACAAACAAGGGAAAATCAGCAAAGCAACAGCTAAGAGCCAATACGGCAAGCTGTTTAAGGAACAGACAACCGCGATCTCCAAAGGCAATGCTGCAAGAAAATCCGAAATAACGAAAATGGCAAGCGGTACGCAGAAGAAGATAGACGAGCTATATAAGGAAACGGTGGTTATACTTGAGACACGTCGCGAGGAGGCGTTGAAGAGCATCTCCGACCTGCGGATCGAAATTGCCGGAGAAGGCTTGAAATGGGAAGCGCTGCTCGTGGAGAAACCGTAATTATCTATATTTTTAAGCCTACAAGAAAAAGAGCTGCCCCAGATGGTCCTAACATGACCATAGGGGCAGCTTTTGTTTTTGTAAAAATGAAAACAAGAAAATGCAGGATATTCTTTGACTTTAACGATTATTTCACATAATATTATGTCAGTAACCTAACAAAAACTAACATAAATAACACGGAAGCTGAACGACAAATTCGCACTTAAGTAGGTTGATAACGATGAAAACGAAAGTGACGATTCAGGAAATCGCCGATTTCACAGGCGTGTCTAAATTCGCTGTATCCCGGGCCTTGTCGGGGAAATCCGGCGTCAGCCCGCAGACCAGGGACATGATCCTGAAGGCCGCCGGACAGCTTGGGTATTTCAAGGATCAGCCAGGCCAAGCGGCAGGAAGAAACCAGCAGCTCCAGGAGCCGGAGAACCGAAAATGGGCGGGGGCGGTACTGGTCCTGTTCCCGAATGTCCGATATCAGAATCGCGAATCGCTCTATTGGGGGCCGGTTTTTGACGGAATATCGACCCGCCTTAATCAGAAAGGGCTCGACATCCTGACGCTGACGGAGCCTTCGAATGACCCCATGTTTTCCCTCCTGAATCCCCAGGGCATTCTCGGGATCGTAACGGTGGGAGCCGTGTCCACGCAAAATTTAATGGATATCAAGAAGCTGAACATTCCCGTGGTCATGGTAGACCACATGGACCCCGCGTTCCAATCGGACACGGTGTTCACCGACAATATGCACAGCATGAAACAAATCATGACCAAACTGATCAGCAAAGGATATAAAAAATATCAGTTCATCGGCAACATCGAAGATGCCCAGAGTTTTTACGAGCGCTGGATCGGTTTCTCGTCCGCGCTGGCCGATTACAAAATCGAGCATCGGCAGCTGCCTTCTCTGATCAGCCCGGAGATAGAGAACATACACGAAACGTTAGGCAAGGCTCTTGCCGGAAACGAGCTTCCGGAAGTGTTCGTTTGCGCTAATGATATCACCGCCATGTTTGCCATGGAGGCGCTCGGGAATCAGGGTATCGACGTACCGGGTCACGTACAGGTGACAGGGTTCGATAATACGTACGACAGCCTGCCGATTATGGCAACGGTGAACATCGACAAGGAATTGCTGGGGATGCGTGCCGTCGATCAATTGCTCTGGCGGATCGTGAACCCGGATTCCAATTATGAGCGTCTCCTTATTCAAGCCGATGTCATTGTTAGGGAATTGAATAACGCTGCGCGGGATACGGACGAACCATAAGCTGTACATGTAATGTTAAGTTAGCCCCGATGTCTTAAAGACATCGGGGCCTTTTTGTATTCATAACAAACAAATAACAAATGTACGGATTTTATGATAGTCAATTAAGATAGAATAACAGAAATTTCAGTTGATATATAGGGATTTATAGCGAACAAGTCCGATTTTTTCTGAATTAAAATGTAAACGCTGTCGCTAATTATTTAGGTTGTTTATAAAATAATATTTAGGTTAGTTGTTATTATTATCATAAAATATATTGACGCAATTACGATCCTGGTGTTATATTTTTTGGCAAACAGGGATAACGGATTGGGGGCGGGGGAACAACAGGATTGCCGGGAATGAAGCATCGACATCATCTTGGGGGTACTTGGGTACTTGCATGACGTTAACAGGGCGTTAAACAAATAGGGGAGGTTTTTAGCGTGAGAAAAATGAAAGGGCTTTCTTTATTGCTTATCTGTTTGTTATTTTTGATTACCGCCTGCAGCGGCGGAGGGGCCAAGCAGGCGGAGGCGCCGCCGGCGACCCCGGCTCCCAGCACGGAAACCGCGGCAGAGACTCCTAAAGAAGAACCCGCCGAACCTGAAGCAGAACCTGTTGATCTGGGCGGCCGCGTGATTAAGGTAGCCGCTTGGTGGGACCTGAAGCCGGCAGGCACAACGGCCGGTGAGAAGGCACGCCTGGAGAAGATCGCCGAAATCGAGAAGAAATACAATTGCAAAATCGAATTCGTCAACGTTCCCTTTGAGGAGTACATGAATAAATTCACGACAAGCGTACTGGCAGGCGAGCCGTTCGCCGATATCGTGCAGTTGGAGTACAAGTCGGCATTGCCGGCGATTATGAAGGGACAGATCCTGCCGATCAGCGAATTTACCACGGACAAAAACAACATCAATAACGAAGCGGATCTGCAGACGAAATATCCATCCATTGGCGGAGGGGAATACGGCTTCGATAATCCGACCTCCATCGGGCTCGGACTTCATTACAACCGCGACCTGTTTAAGAAGAACGGGCTTCCGGATCTTCAGGAGCTGTATGCCAAGGGAGAATGGAACTGGGATAAATTCATGGAGCTTGCCAAACAGGCAACCAAAGATACGAATAACGACGGAAAAACGGACGTATGGGGCTTCTCCGGTTGGGCCATTGATGCGGTAAAGCATTTCACCGCCGCTAACGGGGGCAAAATCGTAGACGATTCCAACGGCAAAGAAGGCTTGTCCGATCCGAAGACATTGGAAGCAGCCGAGTTCGTGAACCGCCTCTACAACGTGGAGAAGGTTGTGAAAGTCAAGAGCGGCAACAAAACGAATTGGGAAGAAACCAACACCTTCAAAGACGGCGACGTAGCCATGTTTACGGCGGCGGAATGGATGCTTGGCGACATTACGTTCGAGGTTGGCGTGGTTCCGATTCCTGCCGGCCCGCAGGGATCGGCAGAAACAACGTATGCCAATACCGCCGCGTCCGCGAAGTTCATTGCCAAGGGCGTGAAAGATCCGGCCATCGTCTACCAAATTTACGAAGAGACGTTCGATATACCGCCGACCGAGGAATACCCGGGACAGGATTACCTGGAGAGCATCTATACCAATCAGGAAGACATCGACATGATTCGCGAGCATATTGCCGGAACCGGCGTCATCACGGTAGACGAAGCCTACACGGATTACCCTACGGGCGCTTTCATTGAGGACATTATCGTGAACAATCAATCGGTAACCGCTACGGCCGAGAAATATAAGCAACAGGCACAGGCTGCTGTCGATAAAATGGGCAAATAAGATGGACGGGGGCGTTAAAGCTTAAGCCGCGCCCCCTTCTCCTGAACAGGGGGATGAACATTGACACATCAAACGCAGCTAAAAAAATGGATGACCCGGTTATTGGTTCTTGCTGCAATCTTCGCCGCTTTGACGGTGTTCTTTAATAGAGGGGGGAATGAGTCCGGAGCCGGGGGAGGCCGGAACACGGCGGGACAGGGCTTACATTGGAACGTCCCGCATCGTTGGTCAATCTCAGCACGCAGCCGGGGAAAAGCATTTCCTATGTCCAATATTTGTCGGATCATGACGGAAAAGGTCGACCTGATCGTGAGATCACGATTCCTGCGGCGGATTACAGCCGTGCCGAGGGCGGGGAATTCCGCAGGCTGGAAGCCTATGAGGGTCATCCCGGAACCTCGTTGTTCACGGGGGAGAAGGGTGAGGTGGAATGGAAGGTTCATGTAGAGGAGGAGGGATTGTACAATCTGTCCCTGCTCTATTATCCGGTGGAAGGAAAGAGTTCCTCCATTGAGCGTTCCATCCGCATCGACGGGGAGGTACCATTTCAAGAGGCCGCTTATTTGCAATTCGACCGCATATGGGATAACGCCAAGGACGGCATCGATCAGGATAACCAGGGCAATGACCTGAGGCCGAAGCAAATCGAACGCCCCGCTTGGACCACGGCGGTGCTGAAGGATGCGGATGGTTACATCACGGAGCCGCTTCTTTTTTACTTTGAGGAGGGGGAGCATACCGTATCTTTAACGGCCGCGCGGGAACCGATGGTTATCGGGGAACTCAAGCTGTTCCAGCAGGAGAGTCCGCCGACGTATGCCGAGCTGTACCGGCAGTATGAGGCTGAAGGGATTCGAAGAACCGAAGGCGCTTTGCTGGCGATTCAGGGAGAAGACGCAGTCGCCAAATCCTCGCCGACCCTGTATCCGCTAAGCGAGCGTTCGAGTCCGAGCGTCAGCCCTTACAGTGCGTCGAAAGTTCGAATCAACACCATCGGCGGCTTCAACTGGCGGCTGCCCGGACAGTGGATCGAATGGGAACTGGACGTCCCGGAGAGCGGGCTCTATAAGATAGCGTTCAAATCGCAGCAAAATTTTGTGAGGGGCATGTACTCGACGCGAAAGCTGACGATCGACGGGAAGGTTCCGTTTGAAGAAATGAACCACGTCGCTTTCCGCTTCAAGAACGGATATCGCATGGACGTGCTTGGGGGCGATGAACCTTATCTGTTCCGGTTGGAGCAAGGCAAGCATGTGTTACGCCTCGAGGCGAGTCTGGGTGAATTCGCTCCCCTCATTCATGAGGTGGAGGACAGTCTGCTCAACCTGAATGCCATGTACCGCAAAATATTGATGATCACCGGCACGAATCCGGATGAATTCAGGGATTACCGCGTAGAGCAGCGGATACCGGAACTGCTGGAAGCCTTCCGGTACGAAAGCGGCAGACTGAAAGCGGTCGCGGCCAGATTGGTTGAGCTGTCGGGTCAATCCGGCGACCAGGAGGCGCTGCTGAAGACCATGGCGCTTCAGCTGGATGAGATGATCGAGAAGCCGGATACGATTCCGCGCAGGCTGGAGGCCTACAAGACGAATACCGGCGGACTCGGAACATGGCTGCAGCAGGCAAGGGAGCAGCCGCTGGAGATCGATGCCCTCTATGTTGCATCAGCCGATGCCAAGCTGCCGAAGAGCGGAATGGGGGCTGCCGATAAGGTGAAGCATGAGGCGTCGACGTTCTTCAGCTCCTTCTTCATCGATTACAACAATATCGGTAACGTCACGGATGAGAAGAACCAGCGTTCGATCACCGTATGGATCGGCAGCGGCCGTGATCAGGCCAATACCATCAAGGCGATGATCGACGAGACCTTTACGCCGGAGACCGGCATCAACGTCAATCTGAAGCTGGTGAACATGGGGACGCTGCTCCCCGCCACTTTGTCGGGACAAGGACCGGAGGTCGCGATGCAGATCGGCAATGACCTCCCCGTGAACTTTGCCATGCGAAATGCCGCAGCGGACCTGATGCAATTCCCTGACTTCGAATCGGTAGCGGCCAGATTCCGGGACAGCGCCTTGGTGCCATACCGATACCGCAGCGGCGTATATGCGCTGCCGGAGACGCAAACCTTCAACATGATGTTCTATCGGAAGGACGTGCTGGAGGAGCTGGGTCTTGAAGTTCCGAAGACTTGGGACGATGTGGCCAGCCTGCTTGCCGTATTGAACAAAAATCATATGCAATTCGGTCTTCCCGTCGTGGCGCAGGCACCGGATCAGTGGACCACGCTGCCGCCGAATTCGATGTATGCGGCGCTCCTGATGCAATCCGGCGGACAATTCTACCGCAACAACGGCCGGGAGTCGGATCTGGATTCCAAGATCGGGCTGGAAGCATTTAAACAGTGGACGGAGTATTACACCGACTACAAGCTGGAACGGGAATACGATTTTGCGAACCGGTTCCGTACCGGACAGATGCCGATCGGCATTTCCGATTACACCACTTATAACCAGCTGTCGGTGTTCGCGCCGGAAATCCGCGGCGTATGGGGGTTCGCCCCCGTTCCGGGAACCGTTCAGGCGGACGGCACGATTGACCGCACCGTACCGAGCGGCGGCAGCGCCGTGCTGATGCTGGACGATGCGAAGGACAAGGATGCGGCCTGGGAATTCTTGAAATGGTGGACCAGCGATGCGACGCAGACGAATTTCGGCCGCGAAATGGAAGGGCTGATGGGCGCGGCGGCCCGCTATCCGACCGCCAACATCAAGGCGCTGGATAGTCTGCCGTGGCCGGTAGCCGACTACGAGAATTTGAAATCCCAATTCGAATGGGTTCAGGGAATACCCGAGGTGCCGGGCGGTTATTCGACGGGCAGGCATTTGTTCAATGCCTTCTATCGTGCGGTCATCAGCAACATCGAGCCGCGGGAGGCCTTGATGGATTCGGTGCAGTATATTCACGACGAAATCCGAACCAAGCAAGCAGAATTCGGCGAGCTGCAGGAATAGGGGGAGTCCAATTTGCATAATGCCAGCCTTCAGGATCCTGAAGTTACGATGTCAGCCGCAATCCGCCCCGTCAAGCCGCAATCCTGGTGGAGGCGGAAGCTGGCGGAGATGAAGGCCAGCAAGCATTCCTATATTTTGCTTGCGCCTTATATGATCCTGTTCACGCTGTTTACCGTTTTTCCGGTCGTCATTTCGATGATTCTCAGCTTTACGTACTTCAATATGCTGGAGTTTCCGCGGTTTGTCGGCTGGGATAATTATACGCGCCTGTTCCTGGAGGACGATATCTTTCTGGTCGCGCTGAAGAACACGCTGCTCTTTGCCGCCATAACGGGACCCATCAGTTACTTGGCCTGCTTCCTGTTTGCTTGGGTCATCAATGAGCTGGGTCCGCGGCTGCGGGCGTTCATGACCCTGATCTTCTATGCGCCTTCGATCTCGGGGAACATTTACTTCATCTGGCTGATGATCTTCTCGGGAGACCGCTACGGCATAGCGAACGGCATGCTGATTAAGCTGGGCATCATCCTGGAGCCGATCCAATGGCTGAAAACCGAAGCGATGATCATGCCGATTATCATTTTGGTCCAGCTGTGGCTCAGCCTCGGAACCGGCTTCCTGGCCTTTATCGCCGGACTTCAAACCGTGGATAAAACACTCTACGAAGCGGGTGCCGTGGACGGGGTCCGCAACCGCTGGCAGGAGCTGTGGTTCATAACGCTGCCTTCGATGCGGCCGCAGCTTATGTTCGGCGCGGTCATCCAGCTTACGACATCGTTTGCCGTGGCCGACGTATCGATTGCGCTGGCCGGTTTCCCGAGCGTGAACTACGCGGCGGAAACCATCGTCACGCATCTCATCGATTTCGGGACGACGCGCTTTGAGATGGGTTTTGCGTCGGCGATTGCGACCGTGCTGTTCATCCTGATGGTGGGAACCAACCTGATCGTCCAAAAATTGCTGCGCAAGGTAGGTGAGTAGACGCGTGAGGGTTACATACGAACTTCCGAAAAAACGGGACGGCCGCCTGCTGAACGTCAGGCTTAAAGCTCGCAGCAAACGGGTAAACCGCTCGTTCATGGGGACCTTCTCCCTGTTTGCGCTGCTGGCGGTGTTCGGCGCTTTCATGGCGCTGCCCCTGGTGTACGCCATCAACAACGCGTTCAAGCCGCTGGACGAAATTTTCCTGTTCCCGCCGACGCTGTTTGTCCGCAATCCGACATGGAATAACTTTTCCGATTTGATCAATCTGCTCGGCCAGTCCTGGGTACCGTTCTCGCGGTATATCTTCAATACGGTCTTCATAACCGGGGTCGGCATTGTCGGTCATGTGATCTTTGCATCCGCGGCGGCTTATCCGCTGGCCAAACACAAGTTTCCGGGCAAGGTATTCCTCTTCCAGGTCGTCGTGCTCTCGCTGATGTTCACGCCGGTCGTTACGGCGACGCCGAATTATATGATCCTGTCGTGGCTGGGGCTCATCGACACCTACTGGGCCGTCATTATACCGGCTTTCGGCTATTCGCTAGGGTTATATCTGATGAAGCAGTTCATGGAACAGATACCGGATGCCCTGCTGGAAGCGGCCAAAATCGACGGAGCGAGCGAATACCGGATCTTCTGGTCCATCGTGATGCCGAACGTGAAGCCGGCGTGGCTCACGCTGATCATATTGCTGTTCCAGATCCTGTGGGGAACCGACGGCAACGGCTTTATTTACAGCGAACAGCTTAAGACCCTGCATTATGCATCCAATCAGATCATTCTGGGCGGTATTTCCCGGGCCGGCGCGGGCGCGGCCGTGGCAGTCATCCTGATGAGTGTGCCGATTGTGCTCTTTCTGTTCTCGCAGAGCCGGATCATCGAGACGATGGCGACCTCCGGGATGAAGGATTAGGGAGGGGATCAGATGTCAGCGAAAAAATGGTTGCTAACTCTCGCGGCGGCCTCCCTGCTGCTTACCGGCCTAATGCCGGGGAGCGTCTCCGCCAGTGCTCCGTACGAGAGCTATATCTACAATTATTGGGAGGAAACGGTTGCCGTGTCTGCCGCTTATTTGCCGGAACGCGCCGTTACGGGGAAGGAGCTGGGCATTGGGGATTTTTTGGATCCGAGCGATATGCATGTGTCGGAAGCCAGAAACGTCTACGTGCTGGACAGCGGCAACAAACGGATCGTCGTCCTGGACGACACGTGGAACGTGATCCGTGTGATTGATTCTTTCATGAACGAAGGGAAAGAGGACGGTTTTGCAAATCCTGCCGGCATCTTCATTGACGGGGATGAGCAAATCTATGTCGCGGATACGGACCATCAACGGGTTGTCGTGTTGACGACGGAAGGGTCGCTTGTCCGCATCATGGAGCAGCCGGAGTCGGATGTGCTGCCACAAGGCTTTCAATTCATTCCCCTGAAAGTAGCGGTGGATGAAGCCAAACGGGTATTCGTTGTCGCCCGCGGCGTTTACGAAGGCATTATGCAGTTCGAGGAGGACGGTACCTTTCTCGGGTACGTCGGAACGATTAAGGTAAAGCGCGATTATGGCGATTATTTCTGGAGATTGGTATCGACGAACGCGCAGAAAGCCCAGATGAGACTGTTCATCCCGACCGAGTTCTCCAATCTGGATATGGACGGCAAGGGGTTCGTCTATGCCACGAATATTGACGTCGGATCCAGGGAACCGATGAAACGCCTCAATCCGTCGGGAGAGGATGTGTTAAAGCGCTTCGGCTACTTTCCGGTTGCGGGAGATATTTATTATCGAAGAACGGTGGGGCCATCCAAGTTCGTTGATATTAAGGTGCTCGGCGACGGGATGTACAGCGCGCTGGACTCTACCCAAGGTCGCGTCTTCACATACGACGAGACCGGCAATCTGCTGTTCGTATACGGCGGCATCGGGAATCAGCTGGGCCTATTTAAGACGCCGGCGGCGATTGAACGGCTTGGGGACCGTCAGCTTGTGCTGGACCGGGGAAAGGCAAGCATCATCATGTTCGAGCCGACCGAGTTTGGGAAGCAGGTTAACCTTGCCGTCCGCCATCATTACCGGGGAGAAGACGCGGAGGCGGAGAGTTACTGGGAACGGGTTCTTCAGCTCAATGCGAACTATGACATCGCTTATATCGGCATCGGGAAAGCGAAGCTCATGAAGGGGGAGAACAAGGAAGCCCTTAAGTATTTTGAACTGGGCATGGACCGCAAGAATTATTCCGTGGCGTATAAACGATATCGCAGGGAGGTCATGAAGGAGCATTTCGGCACCTTTTTATCGGCAGGGACCGGGGGCCTGCTGCTCTACGCGGTCTATAGAACGGTAAGAACCCGAAAGCAGAGGAGGGCAGGAAAGCATGAAGCAGGACTATCTTAAATTCCCCCTTCATTTGATCGTTCACCCCTTCGACGGATATTGGGACCTGAAGTATGAAAACCGGGGGCGGCTCGGTGTCGCTTATCTCGTATTGGCGCTCGTGGTCATTGCCATGATTCTGCAGCGGCAGTATGCGGGATTTCTGGTCAACTACAATGATCCGCGGACGCTGAGCAGCATCGACGAACTGATATTTATCGTCCTCCCGTTCTTCCTGTGGTGCGTCTCCAACTGGTCGGTCACCACGCTCATGGGCGGTGAAGGGAAGTTTAAGGAGATCGTGATGGCCAGCGCATATGCCCTCATTCCGATGGTTCTGATCTATCCGCCCATGACGCTGGCGAGCCGGTTCATGGTCCAGGAAGAGACCGTGTTCTATTATCTGCTAACGACGGTAGCAGCGATCTGGTTTATCGGGCTGCTCTTTGTCGGCACGATGACGGTCCACCAATACTCGGCCGGCAAAACGGTCGTCACGATGTTACTGAGCCTGATCGTCATGGGCATTATCGTATTTCTGGGCACGCTCGTCCTGAGCATGCTGCAGCAGATTTACACGTTCGTTGTCAACGTTTACCGAGAGATCATTTTCAGGCAATAAGGAGGCCGTGGGCCGTGAAAAAAGAAAATGGCTGTACACGGTGCTTGCATGTACCGTTATTACGTGCATGGCTGCGGGCTTTCTGATCTACGTGAACCGGGGAGCGCCGGCGGTCGACGTCGCTGCGTACAGTGCTGCGGCGACCGAGACGGCGCAGGGCAGGGAGCTCTCCGCCCTGAACGATTTGACAGGCGGCGTGCCCGGCATGGATCTGGTAGCGGAAACGGAGGCGCTTGCGCTGTACTACCATCCGGACACGACCGAGGTCGCGGTGCGGGATAAGCGGAGCGATACGGTATGGTACAGCAATCCGCCAGACCGGATGGAGGATGGAATTGCTTCGCCTTTCGAGAAAGAAGTGCTGTCTTCGCAATTGACGCTGACGTTCCGGGATGGGATCGGCACGCTTGAGACTTATCCGAATTATACGTGGAGCGTGATGAACGGGAACTATACGGCGGAAGCCTTGGACAACGGCGTTCGCGTCACGTATACGCTGGGAGATGTCTCGCTCGGGATCGACGCCTTGCCGAAATACATCTCGCAGGACCGGCTGCAGGAGAAGGTGGTCAGCAAGCTGGATGCGTCATTGGCCAGATACGTGCAGGCCCGGTATTACCCCATGAAGGATAACCCTGCGATGCTGGAGCGCCTGGACGACCAGATCAAGAAAGAGCTGGTTCTGAAAAAAATGCTGGGCGCTTTCGAGCAGGCGGGCTACACCGCGGAGGATCTTGCCTATGATAACGAAGCGGGCGGAGGAGCCGCCGCAAGCGCCTCTTCGAAGCCGCAGTTCAAGATTCCGCTCGAATACCGGCTGGAAGAGGATTCGCTTGTCGTTACGATACCGCTTGACCAGGTAACGGAAAGCGAGAGTCACCGCCTGCGCAGCGTGGAGCTGCTTCGCTATTTCGGCGCGGCGGGAACGAAGGCCGAGGGTTATATGCTGGTGCCGGACGGCAGCGGCAGCCTGATCCACCTGAATAACGGCAAAGTGAAGGAAGAACAGTACGTGCAGCGCATATACGGCACCGATCCGAATCATAACAGCAGCAGCCGCGGACAGGTGGCCGAGCAGGCGCGGATGCCCGTATTCGGCATGAAGAACGGGGACGGCGGCTGGTTTGCCGTGATTGAAGAAGGCGACGCCATCGCGAGCGTGTCAGCGGACATTGGCGGGAAGCAGAATTCGTACAATCATGTATTCAGCAGCTTTGCCGTGCGCGGCGAGGATATGCTGGAGCTTTACACCGGAAGTACGGTGCAGGAAATCCAGCTGTTGAATGACAAGCTGTACAACGGGAAGCTGTCCGTCAAATACCGTTTCCTGTCCGGCGAAGAGGCCAGCTACTCCGGCATGGCCCGCTTGTATCAGGAAACGCTTGCGAAGGAAAACAAGCTGGTTCCCCTGGAAGAAGCGGAGGGCATTCCGTTCTATCTCGATATGCTGGGAAGCGTGGATAAACGGAGATCTTTTCTGGGCGTACCGTATGATGCCGTCGTCTCGATGACCACCTTCGAGCAGGCAGGCGAGATCGCCGCTCTTCTGAACGGCGAGGGCATCGCCAATCTCCGAATGCGTTATCTCGGCTGGTTTGGCCAAGGCGTCCATCACAAAACCCCGGTGAAGGTAAAGACGGACAGCGTTGTCGGAAACGCCGCCGAGCTTAAGGCACTATCCAAGCAATTGCAGGACGCCGGCGGCGGGCTGTATCCGGATGTTGCCTTCCAGCATGTCTACCATGACGATGGGGCGTTTACGCCGTCATCCGATGCCTCCCGTTTCGTAACCAGGGAAACGGCAGCGCTGCATCCGTATGACCGGAACACGAACCGGATGAACTCGTATTACGGAACGTACAACCTGATGTCGCCGGCGAAGCTTCCCTATTACGTGGACCGATTCACAGGGCAATATGAACGGTTTGGCATGGGGGCCGTGTCATTGCGGGACCTGGGCGATGTCCTGAGCTCCGATTACCGGGTGCAGCGGGTGGTTTTCCGGGAAACCGCGAAGTTTATCGTGACCGATCAGCTGAAGGTGCTGCACGAGGCATACCCGGATACGATGGTTTCCGGTGCCAATGCTTACAGCTGGCCATATGCAGGCCACGTGCTCGATGTCCCGGCGTCGAGCAGCGGATTTGGGCTGACGGATGAAGCCGTGCCGTTTTATCAAATGGTCATTCACGGCTACCTGGATTATGCGGGAGCAGCGGTCAATAACCTGAATGAACAACATTTGCGCAAAGCGCTCCTGCAGTCGCTGGAATTGGGAACGGCTCCGCATTTCCTATGGTCTTATGAACAAAGCTCGAAGCTGAAGTATACGCGTTTCGATGACATGTACTCCACGCATTACAAGGATTGGTTCGAAGAAGCGGTTTCCTTGTACCACGAGCTAAACGAGGTGCTGGCGCCGATCCGGACGCAGCGAATGGTGGAGCATAAGCGGCATGAAGACGGCGTGGTGGAAGTAAGGTACGAGAACGGCGCCTCGATTCTGATCAATTATACCGATCAAGCGGTTGATGTTAACGGGGTCCTAGTGGAACCGCAAAATTACGCTGTAGGTGGTGACCGGGCATGAAAATGAGATTGTCCCTGACTCAGAAAAGATCCATGCTCGGCCTCCTCTTCATCGCGCCATGGCTGATCGGCTTTATCTTTTTGTTTGCCGGGCCTCTGTTTCAGTCCATTTTGTTCAGCTTCAGTAAATTGAACATCTCTCCCACGGGCTATGAGCTGGAGCCGGTAGGTTGGAGCAATTTCAACACCGCGCTGTTCGTGGACGCGAACTTCAACCGGATCCTGACGGAATCGATACTGGGCATGGTGGTGGACGTTCCGCTGATCTTGTTTTTCAGTCTGTTCTCGGCCGTTCTGCTGAATCAGAAATTCCGGGGGAGAGCCCTTGCGAGAGCGATCTTCTTCCTGCCGGTCATCCTGGCGTCAGGCGCGATTTCGGCAGCGGAAACCTCGGGTCTGATCAATCTGGTCGGAAATGCGACGGTGGCGGAGGAGCTTGGGCAAGCCTCCGGGCAGTTCAACGTGCTATCGATGGTGCGCATCTTGTCCGAAGCCGGATTTCCCATTACCGTAACCGAGTACATTATCGGGGCGGTCATGAGGATCTACGATATTATCAGCAGCTCGGGCGTGCAGATTCTGATCTTTCTTGCCGCCCTGCAGGCCGTCCCTGGCTCGATGTACGAGGTCGCGAAGATAGAAGGGGCTACCGCTTATGAATCGTTCTGGAAAATCACCTTTCCGATGGTGAGCCCGCTCATCCTGACGAACATGATTTATACCATCATCGATTCGTTCGCGGACAGCACCGTGACCCGAACGATTTATGAGACGGCCTTCAAAACGCAGAATTTCGGGCTCAGTGCCGCGATGGCGTGGCTGTATACCATCGTTATCAGCTTGCTGCTGGTGTTGATGGGAATCATCGTCTCAAGGAAAACCTTTTATCAAAACTAATGGCAAAGAGATTCCTGACTGACGGGTGCAGGAAAAAAAGGAGGTCCTTATGGCATCGATTCGGGATCGCTCGGACGAAACGGCTCAGGAACGACTGAACCGGTTCAAGAACAAGGCGCTGCCGATTCTGTGGTCAGTGTTCCGCTATCTGCTGATCATCGGCATCACATTCATCATCATCTATCCGATCATCACCAAATTCTCGATCGCGTTCAAAGACAAACAGGATATTTATAACCCGACGATTTACATGATTCCGGTGCATTTCACATTGGATAATTTCAAGATCGTGCTCGACCTGCTGGATTATTGGCCGCTGCTGCTGAACACGATGATTTACGTATTCATCACGATGCTGCTGACCACGGTGTCGACGGCGCTTGCCGGGTATGGCTTTGCAAGGTTCACCTTTCCGGGAAGCAATCTGCTGTTCGGCCTGGTGGTGCTGACGATCCTGATCCCGATGAGCACGCTGATGGTGCCGATGTATTTGCATTTCCGCAGCTTTGACATTCTGGGACTGGTTCACTTGTTTTCCGGAAAAAGAGGGCATCAACCTGCTGAACAGCTACTGGCCATCGATCATTACATCGGCCACGGCCACCGGGCTTAAGGCCGGACTGTTCATTTATATCTTCCGCCAATTTTTCCGGGGGCTGCCGAAGGAGATTGAGGAGGCGGCGCTGATTGACGGGGCAGGCGGGATTAAGACGTTTTTTGCGATCATGCTTCCCAATGCGATTCCGCCGCTCATTACGGTGACGCTGTTCTCGTTCGTCTGGCAGTATAACGACACCTTCTATACCTCGCTCTTTATGAGCGAACAGTCCCTCATGCCGCTGAAAATCGCTTCGCTGCCGGCGGACGCCAACCAGTTTCTCCCGGCTCTGATGGGGCTCGGCTCATCGGCCAAGGCCGATCCGAACTATGTGGCGCTTGTGGTGGATACGGGGATATTGCTGGCCATTCTGCCGCTGATCGGATTGTATCTGTTCGTGCAGCGCCATTTTGTGGAGAGCGTGGAGCGTACGGGGGTTGTCGGGTAGAGGCTGCTGCAGGGCAGGTGCAATCCCGAAGAATGCGTAACATGCCGCAGGACAGATGTTGTGCTTGCCTGATTAGATATGCCGCAGGAATCGGGCTGTGCCATTGGGTGTGACGGATGGAGGAAATGTGTAGAATCTTTCATCCATAAAGCAATTACAGGATAGGAGTGAATCGCATGACAAAAGCAAACAGCAGCCGTTATGAGGTCCGGCCGGACTTGATCAACCCGGCCGCTTCGAATGAAGCGAAACGGTTAATGGGTTATCTGTGCAGCATTTACGGCAAGCGGATGCTGACCGGGCAGCAGATTGGCGTTGTGTCAACGCCGGAGTTCGAGATGATCCGCGAGGTCACGGGAAAATACCCGGCCGTCGGCGGGTTCGATTTCATGAATTACTCCCCATCCCGGGTGGAGCGCGGAGCCGAGCGTCAAGATACGGATCTGGCGATGAAGTGGTGGGACCGCGGCGGGATCGTCACCTTTTGCTGGCATTGGAATGCCCCGAAGGATCTGATCGATTTGCCGCCGGACCGGACTTGGGGCCGAGGCTTTTATACCAATGCGACAACCTTTGATATCGCAGGGGCGATGTCGGAGCCTTCGTCGGAAGAGTACGGCCTTATCATCCGGGATATCGATGCGATCGCTGCCGAGCTCAAGCGTCTGCAGGATGCCGGCATTCCGGTGCTGTGGAGACCGCTTCACGAGGCATCGGGCGGATGGTTCTGGTGGGGGGCCAAAGGCCCCGAGCCTTGCATCGCGCTTTGGAAGCTGATGTACGAGCGCATGACGCATCACCACGAATTGAACAACCTGATCTGGGTATGGAACGGGCAGCACAAGGATTGGTATCCGGGCGATTCCTACGTCGATATCATCGGGGAGGACATTTATCCGCCTGCCCGGGATTACGGCTCGCAATCCGAGCGGTTCCGCACCGCTGCATCGTATACGGATGCGGCAAAAATCATTGCCCTGACCGAGAACGGTGTCATACCCGACCCCGATCTCATGCAGGAGGACGGATGCCCGTGGGCATGGAATTGCACATGGTATGGAAACTTTGTGTTCACAGGGGAAGGAAATAACCGGAGGTATTCAGAAGAGTATACGGATGAGTTGCAGCTGATCCGTACCTATCATCATCCGTTTACGGTCACGCTGGATGAACTTCCGGATCTGAAAGGCTGACGGCTTGATCTGTAAGGCATGCCAATTATAGGCCGCTGCCGCTCGCCGGGAAGCTGATCGTAGCGTGGAGAACGAGCTGAAGTGCGAAAAAAGTCACGTCTGTATGAGGTATGACCCGAACCGCATCAAAATCAATATATAGAGATGGAGAGAGACGATCATGAATTTTAACGTTATGACTTTAAATCAATGGAAATTCAAGGCTTGCGACGAATCCGAGTGGCTTCCGGCCCAGGTGCCGGGCTGCGTTCATACCGACCTGCTGAAGAATGGCATCATCCCCGATCCCTTCTACGGGACGAATGAGCATGACCTGCAGTGGATCGATAAGAAGGATTGGGAATATGAGACGTCATTTGATTTGGATTCGAATCTGAGCGCACAATCCCGCATCGAACTCGTATTCGACGGATTGGATACCTACGCGGACGTGTTCGTGAACGGGGCCAAGGTGCTTTCCGCCGATAATATGTTTCGTTCATGGCGGATCGATGTGAAATCACAGCTCAAGGATTCGGGAAATGTGATGAAGATCCGCTTCCGTTCCCCTATCCAGGAGGATCTGCCGAAGCTTGAGAAGCTCGGATATCCGCTGCCTGCTTCGAATGACCAGTCCGAGGTTGGCGGGATGGGCGACCAGAAAGTGAGTATTTTTGCCCGAAAAGCGCCTTATCACTACGGCTGGGATTGGGGGCCGCGTTTCGTGACCAGCGGGATCTGGCGGGAGGCCAGGCTCGAGGCTTGGTCCGAACTCAGGCTGGATGATTTGTTTATTCGCCAGGATGAGGTTACGGAAGAAATGGCCAGGGTTACGGCCGTTGCCACCATTGCAGCGGAGCAAGCTTGGCAAGGCGTGCTTCGGGTAAGTGCGGGCGGCCAGACATGGGAACAGGATGTTCGGCTGGAAGAAGGCCGTCATTCGGTTGAATTGAGCCTTGAACTTGCCGAGCCGAAGCTGTGGTGGTGCCGCGGCCTGGGCGAGGCCCATCTCTATTCGTTCCATGCCGAGCTGGCGGAAGCGGAACGGACCGTTGCGGAGAAAAAGGTTCGAACCGGCCTGCGCAGCGTCAAGCTGGTACGGGAGCAGGATAGCCGCGGCACTTCCTTTTACATCGAGCTCAACGGCACGCCTGTGTTTGCCAAGGGAGCGAACCATATTCCGAACGACAGCTTCATAACGGAAGTGACGGCGGAACGCTATCGCCATGAAATCGCGTCCGCTGCGGAATCGAACATGAATATGCTGCGCGTATGGGGCGGCGGTATTTATGAAGAAGACGTCTTTTACGATCTGTGTGATGAATACGGGCTCATGGTATGGCAGGATTTCATGTTTGCTTGCAGCATGTATCCAGGCGACGAGGCGTTTCTGGAGAACGTTCGGCTGGAAGCGGAGGAGAACCTGGTCCGTCTGCGGAATCACCCGAGCATCGTGCTCTGGTGCGGCAACAACGAGATTGATTCCGCTTGGGCGCACTATGAAGAGAAGGGCGGCTGGGGCTGGAAGCAGGACTATACCGAGGAGCTCCGCGAAAAGATCTGGAGCGACTACGAAAAGATATTCCACGAAATTCTTCCTGAGGCCGTAACCGGTTATGCTCCGGGAGCGGAGTATTGGCCTTCCTCCCCGCTGGTATCGCTCAGCCATGACAAGGAGCAGCATGCCAATCCTTCCACAACGAGCGGGGATATTCATTACTGGGGCGTGTGGCATAACACGGAGCCGTTTGACAACTACAACGTTTACGTCGGCCGATTTATGAGCGAATACGGGTTCCAGTCCTTCCCGGAACCGAAAACGGTGCGGACATATGCGGAAGATCGCGATATGGAGCTGGAGTCGAAGGTCATGCTGGCTCATCAGAAGAACGGTGCCGGCAACCGCTTGATCAAGAGTTACATGGATCAATATTATAACGAGCCGAAGGATTTCGAGGCTTTCCTGTACATGAGCCAGATCCAGCAGGCCGAAGCGATGAAGACGGCGATCGAAGCCCACCGCCGCAACAAGCCGTATTGCATGGGCACGCTGTATTGGCAGATGAACGACTGCTGGCCGGTCGCTTCGTGGGCAGGCATGGATTACCTCGGCAGATGGAAGGCGCTGCAGTACGCGGCCAAGCGCTGCTTCCGGGATGTCAGTCTCTCGGTCGAATCCAAGGAACAGGAGATTCGGGTTCATCTCGTATCCGATATTTCAGAAGCGGTCCAGGGCACGCTGAAGGTTCAGTTATTCGATTTTAACGGAAAAGAGCTCTATGGATCCGAGCAGCCGATCCGTGCGGAAGAGCAAGCGTCGCTCGTTGTATTCCGGGCTGCGGCCGATGAGCTGCTCCGCGGACATGATCCATCCGAGGTCGTACTGGTGGCGCAATGGCTTCAGGATGGGGTCGTGGTTGACAGCAAAACATTCTATTTCGTGAATGACAAGCATCTTCGTCTGCACAGTCCGGCCATCAGCGTAAAAGAAGTCGAAGGAAGCGATGGCACGGCGTTTGTGCTGGAGAGCAACGTGCTTGCCCGCCACGTATGGCTGTCCGCCGAAGAGGAAGGCTTCTACAGTGATAACTTCTTTGACCTGATTCCGGGCATCCCGGTGACCGTATCCTTCAGCCGCCGAGATAACGGAGAGCAGGCATTTGTACCAGGCAAGCCGGGCCGGGCCGAGGTTCGGTCCATGGCCGATTGCATCGATCCGTCAATGGTGCTGACCGTGTAATTCATCCTGCAATCAATCGCTAAAAAGAGCCGCCCCTACAACCGATTTGAACTGTGACCCATAAGATGGACACTTTGAAAAAAGTGACTTCTTGTGGGTCATTTGTGTTTTAATCAAGGTATGTGACGAGGAGTGATACGAAATGGGGAAGTTGAAACGGGTACTCTTTACCGAGGAGCAAATGAGGAAGCTTGAGGAGAATCCAAACGTACATCATGTGACCGAGGCGGCCATTACATACACACCTGCATTCAAGCTGGAGGCGCTGAAAGCCTACAAGCAGGGGCAGACACCTTCAGAAATCTTTATTCGTGCCGGCTTCGACCTGGACATTATTGGTCATAAGAAGCCCAAAGACAGCTTAAAACGGTGGCGTGAAACCTTCGAGCTGTACGGTGAGGAAGGATTGGCTACAGAGCGGCGCGGTAAGAGCAGTACAGGGCGCAAGCCAGCCGGTCAGTTGTCAGCAGAAGAAGAATTGAAACGGGCTAGGGCCCAGATCAAACTGCTTGAAGCTCAAGTGGACATGCTAAAAAAGCTCGAAGCGCTCGAGCGGCAGAAGAAGAAACGCTGACGCCCTCTGAGCGCTATGAGATCATAAATCGCACCATTCGGGCATATGCCCTGAAACGAATGACACGCTATCTGTGCGAACTCGTGGAAGTAAGTCCAAGCGGCTATTACAGGTGGCTGGGAGCGGAAGAAGATCGTGAACTTCGTGCGGCTGCGGACGAGCAGGACATCCTTCTCATCAAGCAGCACTTTGACGCGCTTTGCGGCAAAGCAGGTGCGCTTGTGATTAAGATGCGGCTGGAACAGATAAGCGGCGTTGTCATGAACCACAAGAAGATTCGCCGACTTATGGGAAAGGCAGGTTTGGTGGCCGTAATCCGTCAGGCGAACCCCTACCGCAAGATGGCTAAGGCAACTCAAGAGCACAAGACATGCCCGAACCTGCTGAAGAGAAAGTTTGACCAAGGTGAACCTGAGAAAGTGTTTCTCACTGACATCACTTATTTGCGCTATGGAAGCGGACGCTGGGCATACCTTTCCTGTGTGAAGGACGGGGCGACCAGGCAGATCCTTGCCGACAGCGTGGCAGCAACACTCGAGCTTCCGATTGTCGAGCGGACAATACAGGGTCTTTTAGAGCGATTAGATGGAAACATTCATCCAGAAGCGATCCTGCACTCCGACCAAGGGATGCACTACACGCATCCTAAAACTCGTCTTCTTATGGCTGAGGCAGGATTTAAGCAGTCGATGTCGCGCAAAGGCAATTGCTGGGACAACGCTCCCATGGAATCATTCTTCGGTCACTTGAAAGACGACGTTGATTTTAGCGATTGCCAAACTATTGATGAAGTGAGAGTGCGAGTGAAGGAGTACATAAGCTACTACAACTCAGAACGATACCAGTGGACATTAAAAAAGATGACCCCCGATGAATTCAGAGGTCATCTGCTTGCTAGCTAAGCTCTAGGCGGTTTATTTCAAACTGTCCACAAACTGGGTCACAGTTCAATTCCGGTGCAGGGGCGGCTTTGTTAGTCTTTAATGGAGCCAAGAATTTGATACTGAAACGGCTAACCATTTCTTTGTCGGCTTCATCATAAGCCGGGGATCCCGGGCGGCGACACTTTGATATCGACATACCTTTATTCTGTGATAAAGGGTATGCCGTGAGTTTCTGATACAGGTCGGATGGGGTCAGATGTCAGCAAACGAAAAGAAGTCCGGTATGCTGCTATCAGTTATTCTAGGTTGGTACACATCCTGTTGGACATGCTCATACCCATAAGCAAAGATCAGGAAGGAGACGGATCATGAAAAAACAAGTTTTGTTCATTCATAGTGCCGGCCCGCAAGGCAACCGCCAAGGAAGCAGCGGCTTGATCGACCATTTACAAGAGCAGCTCGGTGAAGCTTATCATGTCTTATCTCCCGGCATGCCGGATTCGGATTACGCTTTGTGGAAAGCGCAGATTGCCAATGAAATCAAGGCATTGGATGGGGAGGTGCTGCTGGTAGGTCATTCCCTCGGCGGTTCCATTCTGTTGAAATACCTCTCGGAAGAAGACGGGCAGCTAACCGTCTCTGGACTGTTTTTGATCGCCGCCCCTTATTGGGGCAAAGACGACGATTGGCAAAACGAAGAATATGCGTTATCCGATTCATTTGTTTCCAAGCTGCCGCATCTCCAGAACCTATATCTATATCACAGCCGACACGATCCAGTAGTACCGTTCGCGCATGCTCAGCACTACGCGAAGCAGCTTCCCCAGGCCGTCACCCGGGCATACGAGGGCGACGATCACTACTTCCGCGAGGGCTTGCCCGAGCTTGTGGACGATATCAAGCGTATATAAAAAAGGGCTGACAGTAGCTGCGGCGCGGCTGATCTTTCGTCCTTTTAAATGGTTTATGTGAAGCGCATCGAAGCACAAGCCTGTGATGCCCTCTACTTAAAAGTACTGCTTCAGCGGAGAAGGCGGAATGATTCTGGAGAAGCGAAGCGGGCTCCTTTGCCACCGGATTTCTACATTTAGAAAATCCATTCATGGAAATCTGGGGGCAACAGAGATCGGAAGAATCATCCGCATGCGGAGCGATGCAAAAAAACAGCCAGAGCGATGCAGAAGAATTTCTCACTCCCATTGCGATGTTATGGGAGCAAGAAGTGGCGCATATAAACCTCCATCAAAAAAAGACGACATCAGCTTTTCGCTAATGTCGTCCTCTTTTTTTACTTGCTCGCTTTATATGCGTTCAAGAATTCCTTCACCTTCGCCGGATCGGCTACCAGCTCGTTGCCGGTTTTGACGATTGGGCTGACGGTGGAGTAGGCTTTGATTTTGTTGTTGTTGTAGTAGGCCAGGATTTCATCCTGGTTGATCGAGTAAAGCACCGCTCTTCTCAGATCGTCGCTTGTTGCCACATCGCGGTTCTTCGTGTTGAACAGCAAGTAGGATACGGCATTGCTTTCGATCGTTTGCAGCTTCAGCTTGCCGTCGCCTTTCACTACGTCGTATTTCGTTTCCGGCACGCCGTAGTACAGGTGGATTTCGCCGCTGCGCAGTGCGGAGAGCGTGCTGTCCGCATCTTTGATAAAGCGTACTTTCACTTGCTCGATTTTCGGTTCGTGCTCCGTGCCCTTCATGTAGCCAGGGTTTTTGAAGAAGGTGGCTTCATAGTCATTCTTGGAAGACAGGATATACGGACCGCTCGCATACAGTGTGTTGTTGTATTTATCGCCTTCGGTTACGGTGTTCTGGTCGCCGTAAGGGATGTCTTTGTTCACGTCGAATTTCTCAACGTCATACGTATTGATGGATTCAACTTGCTTCTTCGATACGATACCGGCCGATTGGTGAGCCAGGTAGTTCAATACTTGCGGGAACGGCTCGGTTGTCGTCAATTTGACGACTTGGTATTTGCCGTCTTTCGTGCTTGCTTGATTCTTGTCGCCCACGAGAGAAGCGATCTTGGTATCCAAGCCGGCTTCCAGCGCTTCCTTGACGCTTTCGCTGCCGCCGGAAACCTTGGTGTTTTCCAGTACGCTCAGGTCGGTTACGGCTTCAACGGTGTTGATGTGCTCGTGAAGCGTGTAGGTACGATGATCAGGCACCGAATTTTTGTCTTTCGCTCTGTTCATGGAGAAGATGACATCGTCCGCGCCTACGCGTTCGCCGGAATCTTCCGCTTTTTTGTTCGTGATTTTTGCAAAGTTAATGTCGTCTCTAAGAATGAAGTAGTACTCCGAGTTGCCTTCGCCGATGGCATGGTTATAAGACAGCGAGCCTTCGGACGTGATCTTGTCATCATCGGTCAGGTTGATCAGACGTACGTTCATGTTGGTGTTGATGATGTTAATGGAACCGTCGTTGCCCTTGATCGGGTCAAGCGAAGTCAGTTCAGAGATCGATTGGGACAGAATCAGCGGCTGCGTCGCACGCTTGGATTGGTCTTTGAAATCAACGGCTTCCCAAGGCAGGGAACGGGATTTCGAAAGACGAACGGAATTCTCGTCCAGCACATCCTTGTTGAACGCTTGGCTCTTCAGGGAGATGTACAATGGAGCGATGTAAGCTTTGTCCGTTACCAGACGTTGTTCCAGCTGCTTGTAAGTCTGAGCGGCGTCTTCCGGCGTTTGCGTGGCCGCTTGGTCGATCAGCTTGTCCACTTCCTCGTCGGACATGATGCTGTAGTCGCCGCCGGTTTTGAACAGGGAACGAACGGCATAGTCAGGGTTACCCGTTACGGTTGTCCAGCTGGACAGCGCGATGTCGTAATTGCCGGCATCCTGCTGTGCCTTGAAGCTGCCGTAGTCCGGCTGCAGATTCAGCTTCACGTTGAAGCCGTTCTTGGTGAGCTGGTCGCGAATGATGTTGACATCGGATTCGTTAGAGCTCATGCCAAGCAGCTCAATATTAACAGCGGATGTGTCTGTAGCTGTATCCGCTGGTTCTTGCTGATTTTGCTGTGCATCATCTTTGGTTGTTACGTTGCATCCGGCCAGTACGATGACTAGCGAGAGGAACAATAACAGCAAGGAACTCTTTTTCATTGGTGATACCCTCCTGAGTTGTATATATATATAAAATATTTTTTGAAACCAACGTTAGTGTGCCCAGGGCACGAAAAGCTTTAATCCAGCTTCGGATCGAGCGCATCCCGCAATCCGTCGCCCAGAAAGTTGAAGGACAGGACAAGCGCGATGATGGCCAGACCCGGATAAATGGCCAAGTAGGAATGCGTCTCAAGATACGTGCTTCCGATCTTCAGGATATTCCCCCATTCCGGGATATGCGGCTCGACGCCGAGACCCAGATAACTCAAGCTGCTCGTCGAGATGACGGCTGCACCAATGGTTAACGTCGATTTGACGATCATGGGCGCGAGCGAGTTGGGAACGATATGCTTGAAAATGATCGAAAAATTGCTCGAGCCGAAAGCTCTGGCCGCATCGACGTACTCAAAGGTGGAGACCAGGAGCACATTCGCCCTCATGGTTCTTGCATAAGTCGGTATAGCTCCTACGCTGAGCGCCAGAATGAGGTTGACGGTATTGGCTCCGAATGCGGCAATGATCGCAATGGCGAGCAGGATGCCCGGAATGGCGTACAGCACGTCCAGCAATCGCATGATGACGTTGTCGGTATGGCGTCCATAGTAGCCGGAGACGGCACCGAGAATGCCGCCGATGACAACCGGAATCGCCGTAGAAGCGAATCCGACGATCAGCGAGATGCGGGCCCCGAATACGATCCGGGAGAACAAATCCCGGCCGAAGTTATCCGTACCGAAGGGGTATGCCAGGCTTGGCGGCTGCAGGATGGCGCTGTAGTTGTTATCGATCGCAATGCTGTAATCGAAGGTAAACAGACTGGTCACCGACAGGCAGAACAGGAAGATCACGAAGAACAGTCCGGACATGGCCGTCGAATTGGCAGTAAGCTTTACCCATACGTCGCCCCAGCGGGTCATCGCGGGATTGCCGTTCTTGCGGATCTTCGCAAGCAGGTTGATGCCGAGCACCAGAGCAAAAATATTGCCCGTTGCCGCAGTCAGAATGATCGGAAAAGCAAGCCAGGTCAATGCCGGATGCGCATAATTCGATTTTACGTACCTGGCAACGAGGATAAGCGCGATCAGCTGAACGACGGCTATAACCAGAAGCACGGCCATGGCCGGCAGGAACGTATTCGAGACGTAAGGCTTGAACAGATTCAGCGCCGATATCGCGATGGCGAACAGCTGGGTTAGCAGCATGTAAACGGCAATCGTATATTCGGGAGGCTTCTGTTTTTTGATCAGATTGAAACCGAACGTGACGGTAAACAGATTCCCCGTAACGATGCTCAGCAGCTGAACGTAACCCAGGATCCTGGTCGAGCGCCGGATTTCTCCGTCCCTTTGAAGATCCCTTCGGATCAGCAGCGTAATGATGATCTGTATGATCGTAAACAGTGCATATGCCGCAAAGGCGGTGAACACCCACGGTTTGATGGTTCCCCCAGTGAAATCAAAGCTGTTCAGAAGCAGGATCACCGTTAAGGTCAGAGAGATAACCCATGTGAAGCTGGCTTGACTGTACTCGTGTGAGGATTTCAGCTGGTGTTTGGTTTCTGGTTTGAAAAGAAGCTTCTTAATCATGAGTACACCTGCTTTAGTATTGTTTCATCTTGGACCTGATCCGTGGATCGAAGAATGCGTACAAGATATCGATGATGACGTTCACCAGCGATATGGTGATGGCGGTGTAAACCACGCCGCCCATGATGGCCGGGATGTCAGGGATAAATTGTTTATCCACGATGTAGCTGCCGATACCGCTGATGTTGAATACCTTCTCCGTAACGGCGGAACCGCCGAGCATCCCGCCGAACTGAAGCCCGATGACGGTAATGATCGGAATGATGGCATTGCGGACAGCATGCTTCATCAGAATGGTGCGCTTGCCCAGCCCCTTCGCTCTGGCTGTGATCATATAATCTTCATTAATGACTTCCAGCGTGGAGGAGCGCGTCATTCGGGCCACCGAAGCGGTAAGTCCCGTCCCGAGCACGATCACCGGCATGATCATGGACAGCCAGTTCTCCGGATTGAAGGTGGCGGGCAGCCACTGCAGCTTGATCGAGAAATTCAGGATGAAGATCAGTCCCTGCCAGAAGTTCGGAATGGACAGCCCGATCAGCGCGATGAACATAAACGTATAGTCAAAGAACGAATTCGGTCTCGTGGCCGAGATAATCCCGATCGGCAATGCGATCGCAATCGCGATGATCAACGAAATGACCGTAAGCGTCAGCGTGATCGGAAACTTTCTGGCGATGCTGGAGGTAATCTCTTCGTTGCCCGAGAAGGATTTGCCGAGATCGAAATAGGCGATGCCTTTAATGTTGTTCCACAGCTGCGTCAGATAGCCCTGATCGAGTCCGTGCATTTTGTTGAAAGCCGCGATCTGTTCCGGCGTTGCCGTCTCGCCCAATATGTTGGCCGCGGGGTTAAACGGCGACAAGTGAAGAATCGTAAAGACGAGAACCGCTACGCCAAAGATAACGAATACCGTCATCACGAGTCTCTCCAAAATATATTTCAGATAGGGATTGCTGTACAAAAAAATAAGGATGTACATCAGCAAGCCCGGAATAAGTGATATAATGAAGAACAACGGGTTCTCGATGAGAGAACCGAACGTATCGGCCAGAGTCAGCCGTTTGCGATTGTTCAGCTTCAGGTCCTTGGCGGTCCGATCCTTGAGGACTTCACGGAACCTTGCCTCTGCGATCTTGTCGACTTCCTGCTTGAGCTGAGCCTCGCTGATCTTTTGCTTGAAAAACTCATGCTTGCGTTTCTGCTGCTCCATCATCTCGGAGCGAAGGGCCTCCAGATATCCGGCGGCCAGCATCTCGCTGCGTATGCGGTTCTCAGCCGCCGCGTAGTCATCCTTCTTTCTCTGGACCAAATAAAATAGGAAGACCACGAGATTCACGGGCGCTCCCAATAATAATAGTAAGTATCTATAAGAAGGATTCAGAAGGATCTTACTGTATGTGCTGCTTATCGAACTTATGAGTCTGTTTGGTCTTGCTGCTTCTGTCCCCCCCATAAGGTGCCTTTCCTCCTTGTTTCAAATTGCATTATTCCGAGTGATATAGTATATTTTATTTTAGCCTATTTTAAAAGTCAATAGATTATAAGAGTTGTAGAGTATATTACTTTAATGACATAAGCATAATGGCAGGTGAGCAGAGTTGGAACCGATATTGCAGGTTAAAAATTTGAGCGTGGCCTTTCAATCCCGTGATTCAGAATTTCACGCGGTGCGTGGGGTCAGCTTTGAAGTGAGGAAAGGGGAGACTCTCGGTATCGTCGGAGAATCCGGGAGCGGCAAAAGCGTCACGGCACGCTCGATCATGCGGCTGCTGCCTTCCCCGCCTTCTTATATGAAGGATGGAGAGATCCTGTTCCTTGGCCAGAACCTGGCCGAGAAAACCGAGAAGGAGATGGAGAGCATCCGGGGACGCGATATCGGGATGATTTTTCAAGACCCGATGACCTCGTTGAACCCGACCATCCGCATCGGGGAACAAATATCGGAAAGTCTGGTCAAACACCAGAAGCTGTCCAAGCAGGAAGCGAAGCAGCAGGCGCTTGACATGCTCAAGCTGGTCGGCATCCCGAACAGCGAAGCGCGGTATAATCAATACCCGCACGAGTTCTCGGGCGGCATGCGGCAGCGGGTGATGATCGCCATCGCCCTGGCGTGCCGACCTGCGCTGCTGATTGCGGACGAGCCGACGACGGCGCTTGACGTAACGATTCAGGCCCAAATCCTCAATCTGATGAAAAATATGCAGGAGCGCTTCGGTTCCTCCATTATATTGATCACGCACGATCTCGGCGTTGTGGCGGGCATGTGCGACCGCGTGGCCGTGATGAAAGACGGCGTGATCGTGGAGACGGGAACGACGGAGGAGATCTTCGAGAATCCTCAGCATCCCTATACCTTGAAGCTGTTAAACGCGCTACCGCGCCTCGACGAGAAGAAGAAAGCGAAGCCGGCGCCGATCATCGTGCCAAGCACGGATTACAAAGGACCGCTGTTAGAGGTGAAATCCCTGAAGCAGTATTTTGATATGGGCAAAGGGAATGTGCTTAAAGCGGTGAATGATATCAGCTTTCATATTCAGGCGGGGGAGACCCTCGGGGTCGTCGGCGAATCCGGCAGCGGAAAATCAACGACGGGACGAGCCATCCTTCGACTTCATCAGCCGACGGGCGGAGAAGTGCTGTATCAAGGGATGTCCGTGAATCGCCTCTCCCCTTCGGAAATGAAGGCCATGCGGCGCCATATGCAGATGATCTTCCAGGATCCGTATGCTTCGCTGAATCCCAGATTGAAGGTCGTGGACATTATCGGCGAAGCGCTGGATGTCCATAAGTTAACCGGCAGCAAGCAGGAGCGGAAGAAGCGGGTCGAGGAGCTGCTGGATATGGTCGGACTGGATCCGGCTTATGCGACGCGCTACCCGCACGAGTTCTCCGGCGGCCAGCGCCAACGGATCGGGATTGCGCGGGCGCTGGCGGTAGAGCCGAAATTCATCGTGTGCGATGAGCCGCTCTCCGCGCTCGACGTGTCGATCCAATCGCAGATCGTGAAGCTGCTGGAGGAGCTTCAGCACCGTCTGGGCTTGACCTATCTGTTCATTGCCCACGACCTGTCGATGGTGAAGCATATCAGCGACCGCGTTGCCGTTATGTATATGGGCAAGATCGTCGAACTCGCGGAAAGCGAGGAGCTCTACTCCAATCCGCAGCATGATTATACGAAGTCCTTGCTCGCGGCGATTCCGGTGCCCGATCCGAAGATCGAATCCAAGAAGAAACGGGTCCTGCTGGAAGAACGCACCGGAGAGGATAAATATAATCTGGAGCATTCCGAGCTTGTGGAAGTATCGGAAGGCCACTGGGTGGCCATGCCGACCGGAGCCTAATTGAATAATAGAACCTGTCCTGACCCGGAGTCGGGGCAGGTTTTTTTATCCAAAAAAATCGATCCGAATTGGCGATTTGCAGTGCTCATAAAAAGGAATTGAGCCCTGCACGGCAAATATTTAAATGTTAGGAAGCGTTCTCACGATACATGAGCCTACGAATTTCCAAGTGTACGCACAATAGCAACATACCGATGAGGAGGAAGTGGAATGAATCGTTTGCAGCAAGGGGATGTCGTATTATTTCAAGGGGACAGCATTACGGATTGCGGTCGCGACCGCAACTTTTCCGGCAGCTTGGGGAACGGCTACCCGCTATTGATCGACTCGTTGTTCGGCATGAAATTTCCTGAGTTGAACGTTACCTTTTTGAATAGAGGGATCAGCGGAAACCGGGTCGTCGACTTGAATAACAGATGGCAGGAGGATTGCCTGGACCTGAAGCCGGACTGGGTATCCATCTATATCGGAATCAACGACACTTGGCGCCGATATGATAGCGGGGACCCGACAAGCACCGAGGATTATAAAGCCGGGTACCGCAAATTGATCGAACGGACGAAAGAAGCGCTGGACGCCAAGCTGATTCTGGTCGAACCGTTCGTGCTGCCTCATCCGGAGGATCGGAGAGCCTGGCGCGAGGATCTGGATCCGAAAATCACGGCGGTCCGCGAATTGGCGGTGGAATACGGTGCCCTCCTGGTGCCGCTGGACGGATTGTTCGCAGCGGCGTCGGTGCGGCGCGAAGCTGCCTTCTGGGCGCCGGACGGCGTGCATCCGTCACCGGCCGGACACGGCCTGATCGCGAAGGCATGGCTCGAAACGATGGGCGTTTCTCTAGGGTAACGCTTTACGGTTGGTCTTAGAGCTGAAGCTGGAAGCAACAAACGCTGGATGCACGGAATCCGTGCTCCTAATGGAAAGAGATCGGGCGCGAATGTCGTGCCCGATCTCTTTTTTTCAATGAGAATAGCTATAGGTATGAAATATGGGTTCATGGCTGCCGATACAATTAGAAATGTTAGAAATCACTTTCATTTTTTTTGCGTATGTGGTGTAATGCATTAAAGCGAAAAAATAATGGTTGACGCCTCCTTTTAAATCCTATAGGATTACTTGTATTAATTAATATTCGTCTTTTTTACGGAAAACAGGGGGAGAGAGAACATGAAAGCCATGAAACATGTAAGGAAATTATCGGCGCTGGCGCTGGCGTTTGTGATCGTATTGACCGGATGCGCCGAATCGGGCAGCGGCGGCGGCAGCGCGTCGGGCAATCTGGCGGACAAGGTCGAGAACCTGCCGGCAGGCATTGCCGAGAAGGATCCGGTGAAATTGATGGTCGTTCGGAAAATCGGAGGCGATGACCACACGGCTCAATTTTTGGCTGGGGCGAAGCAGGAAGGCGAGGCTCTCGGGTTTAAGGTGGATACCTTCTCGGCGAATGGAGACTCCGCTAAATTCCATGACGCGATCGCGCAAGCCATTGACAGCGACTACGATGGATTTATCATATCGCATGGCGACGATCCTGCATCGGTTCAGGACGTGAAGAAGATTACCGAAAAGGGAATTCCGGTCGTCACCTTCGACTCCTTGCCGGAGATCGGTGACATTGCAGGGGTAACCCAGACATCGCAGGATGACGAGCAGCTCGCAAAGCTGGCGTTGGACAAGCTGATTGAAGAGCAAGGGCCGGAGGCCAACATCGTTTACCTCTGGGTAGACGGATTCCCGCCGATGGTGCGTCGTAATGCCGTATACCAGGAAACGCTGAAGAACAACCCGGGCATCAAGGAAGTGGAGCGTTTCGGCGTAGCAAGTGACCAGACTTCCTTGGAAACGCAAAATGCGGTATCCGCTATCCTGACGAAATATCCGAAGGGCGAAATCGATGCAATCTTCGCAACCTGGGATGCATTCGCCATCGGCGCTGCCAGAGCGCTGGAGGAAGCGGGACGCAGCGAGGTTAAGATTTACGGCATCGACGTATCCAACGCGGACCTGGAGCTGATCCAGAAACCGGACAGCCCTTGGGTGGCTACCGCAGCCGTAGATCCGAAGATGATCGGCGCCATCAACGTTCGTTTGCTGGCTAAGAAGATTGCAGGCGAGGAAACGCCTGCTACGTATAATCTGGAGCCTGTATTGATCGAGCGCTCCGGCCTTGAGGGTGCTACTGAAGCGGTCAACATGGTTAATTTGGCCGATATTATCCCGAGCTGGGGAACAAGCACGGAATTCGAAGAGGACTGGATGAAGGCATTGAAAGAAGCAGGCGGCAAATAAACAGCAATATTCATACAGGCGCTCTTGTCGGTCATCGATAGGGGCGCCCTATCCTATTTGAAGGGAAGAATACACTTGCGAAGCGTGATGGAGCCAACAACTGCCAGCTCGACCGATATTTCGGGAGCGGCACCCTTACTTCAAATGAAGCGCATATCGATCTCTTTTCCAGGCGTTAAGGCGTTGACCGATGTTGACTTTCAGACGACTGCGGGAACGGCTCATGCGTTGATCGGTGCGAATGGCGCGGGAAAGTCTACCTTAATGAAGATTCTATCGGGAGCGTATACCCATTACGAGGGCGAGATCTGGATCGACGGAAGCAGGGCGGACATCCGCTCACCGAAGGAAGCAAAGGACCTGGGCATTCAGATCGTCTATCAAGAGGTGGATACCGCGCTCATTCCGAACCTGACGGTCGGCGAGAACATCATGCTCGACCGGACGGTTCACGATATGGGCAAACGGCACTTGATCCGTTGGAAGGAGCTCCATCGGGAAGCCGAATCGATTCTTGCGCGGATGAATATCCGGGTCCCGGTCAAAAAGCTGATTTCGGAGCTGACGCTGGCGGAGAAGCAGATGGTGCTGATCGCCAGAGCCGTTTCCAAACAGTGCCGCATTCTGGTGCTGGACGAGCCGACCGCGCCGCTCAGCCATAGCGAGACGGAGCAGCTGTTCAAGCTGGTGCGCAAGCTGAAGCAGGACGGAGTCGGCATTATTTTCATATCGCACCGGCTGCCGGAGCTGTACGAAATCTGCGATGACATTACGATCATGCGGGACGGTTTGCTGGTGAAGAGCGACCGCATCGCGAATATCGATCAGCCGAAAGTGGTGGAATACATGCTGGGCTCCAAGATGGATCAGCAGTTTCCCCATATCGAGCGAGACATCGGTCCTGCGCGGTTAGAGGTAAAAGGCATGTACGACCCGGGCAAAATCAACGGCGTTGATCTGTTCCTTCGCCAAGGGGAGATCGTCGGTTTGGCAGGCCTTGTCGGGGCCGGGAAAACCGAGCTGTGCCGGGCGGTATTCGGGGCTTCCGGCACGTCAACCGGCGAGATGATACTGGATGGAAAAAAGCTGCGCATCCGCTCGCCGCATGATGCCGTGCGGAACGGCATTGCGCTCGTACCCGAGGAGCGCCGCCGGGAAGGCGTGTTCGTGGAAGAGCCGGTGTCCGTCAATTTAACGGCCGCGGTGCTGTCCCAATTTTCCAAATGGGGTTCCTGGCTAAGCTTTGGCAGGGAGAAACAGGCGGCGAGAGAGATGATCGAGTCGCTCGGGATCAAAACTCCGAGCGAGAGAGCGCGGGTGAGAAACCTGTCCGGGGGCAACCAGCAGAAGGTGGCGATCGGCAAATGGCTGCTGGCCGACGCGGACGTGTATATTTTCGATGAGCCGACCAAGGGCGTAGACGTTGGCGCGAAGCGGGATATTTTTAAACTGGTGGCCGAGCTGGCCAAGCGAGGGAAATGCGTGCTGTACGCTACAAGCGAGCTGTCGGAAATCGTGGGCATCACGGACCGGGTGTATGTGATGTATGACGGCCGCATCACGAAGGAGCTGACAACGCGGTCAACGAATGAAGAGGAATTATTGCTTTACTGCACAGGAGGCGGGTTGACATGAATACAGCAAGACCTGTTAAGGAGAAGCCGGCGGCTAGCTTCGCATTCGATTTTCTGTATAAATACGGCACGTTGATTACGGTATTCGTTCTTATTCTCGTATTCGGGACCGTTGCCGACAACTTTTTGAATACAAGCAACATTATTAACATTCTCCGTTCGATCTCGATCGTGACGATCATTGCCGTAGGACTGACCGTATCGCTCGCCGTTGGCGGCTTTGACCTGTCCGTCGGCTCGACGGCCTCCCTGGCAAACGCGCTGGTCATATCCATGTTCGTCTGGCACGGGCAAAACATCGGCATCGGCATCGGCCTCACGCTGCTGTTCTGCCTGGCCGTCGGGCTGATCAACGCGTTTCTGGTCATCAATTTCAAGATCGACGACATGCTGATGACCCTGGCGACGATGTTTATCTTCCAGGGCGTTGCCCTGACGTATACCCGGGGCGCTACCATCTCCCAGAATATGATCATGCCGAGCGGGGACTTTGCCACCGGTAAAATTCCGGCGCTGTTCGAGAAGATCGGGCAGGTGCCATGGATCATTATCATTATGGTTCTCGTGGTCCTCGTGGTCCATCTGTTCCTGACCTATACGAAACACGGACGGTACATGTACATGATCGGGGGCAACCGCGAAGCGGCGGCTTTATCCGGGATCCCGGTGAGTAAATACCGTCTGATCGCTTATCTGGTCTCCGCATTGTTTGCCGCCATCGGCGGGATTATCCTCGGGGCTCGCGTCATGACGGCCGAGGTCAACTCCGGCGGGCCCTATCTCATGGATGCCGTTGCCGCGACCTTCATCGGATACTCCGTATTCGGAGCCGGCAAGCCGAACGCGCTCGGGACCTTTGTCGGCGCTGTGTTGATCGGTATATTGCAAAACGGTCTGATCATGCTGTCCGTGCCGTATTATGCGATGGATATCGTCAAGGGCTCGGTGCTGGCGTTGGCGCTGGCCTTAACCTACTATAAGAAGAGACATTGATGACGAAGCGACACGTGCTTTGACCCAGCTAGTTCCATTCATACTATCGAGACCATCCCTCCCGTGATCCTGATCGGGGGCGGATGGTTTTTTTCATGGATCGGTTCTATGGGTGGCAACCTATGGGAGGGAAATGAATTCAAAGACTTATTCTAAGGGCGAATCCGGCAAGATATCCATCATTTGGTTATTTAGTTGACGGACGCAGCGGGTATTCATTATCCTGTAGAAGACTGGTTTAGCATTGTACATACATTTCCCTCCTATAAAGAGAAAGGGGACTCATCATGAAAAAAACAACCTTCATACAACCGGATCCCAAGTCCTGGCTGGACACGTTTCACTTTGAAATTCCGATAAAGATTAGGTATTGCGAAACGGATATGCTGGGTCATGTCAATAACGTCAGTTATTTCATGTATTTTGAGCAGGGACGCATTGAATATTTCGAGAATCTGGGATTGACCGACGAGCTGTTCGGCGATCAAAAGGTGTCGGTTGTTGCGGATCTGGAGTGCCAGTATTTGGCGCAAATGTATCTGAAGGACCCGCTTAGGCTTCATGTGCGGGTGGCTGAGATCGGACGCTCCTCCATGGACATTCAATATGCGATCGTGGTGGACGGCGCCTTGAAGGCAGCCGGCCGCGGAACCATCGTGCTCATCGAGACCGCTTCAGGCAAGAGCACGCCGATTCCGGATTCGGCACGCGAACGTATTTCGGCTTTTGAAGGATGGATGTAAGCCAACGATAAAGATCAATCAGGATAAACCATGAAGGGAAGGGATAAGGGATGAACATCCGTTTTGCCATTATCGGCACAAACTGGATCACCGAGAGGTTTCTCCAGTCGGCACTGGAGACGGAAGAATTTATTCTAGCTGCCGTATACTCCCGTACGGAAGAGAAGGGCAGGGCTTTTGCGGCTAAGTACGCGGATCCCAAGGTCTACACCGATCTTGAGGCGATGGTGCAGGATGACGAAATTGATGCGGTATACATTGCGAGTCCGAATTCCTATCACGTGGACCAGGCGATATTATGCATGAACCATGGGAAACACGTCCTCTGCGAGAAGCCGATGGCTTCCAACGCGGTTGAAGTGGCCGCAATGATCGAAGCTGCGAAGAACAATGACGTTCTGTTGATGGAAGCGTTGAAGTCGACGCTGATGCCGAACTTCAAGACCGTCCGGGACAACCTGTACAAGCTGGGCCCGATACGGCGTTATTTTTCGAGCTATTGCCAATATTCCTCCCGTTATGACGCGTTCAAGCAGGGGACGGTGCTGAATGCGTTCAACTCTGAATATTCCAACGGTTCTTTGATGGATTTGGGGATCTATTGCCTGTACCCGATGGTGACCCTGTTCGGAAAACCGGACACGGTGAAGGCTTCCGGCTACATGCTGTCTTCCGGGGTGGACGGCGAAGGCAGTCTTCTGTTGTCCTATCCCGAGATGGATGCCGTCATCATGCATTCCAAAATCAGCGATTCCTACGCTCCAACCGAAATTCAGGGCGAGAACGGCACGATGATCATCGACAAAATCAATCAGCCGTACGATGTGAAGATCCGTTACAGAGACGGCACCATCGAGAACGTGACCCAGCTGCAAACGCATGAATCGATGTATTACGAAGCCCGGGAATTTATCGATTTGATCCGGTGCGGCGAACGGGAAAGTTCAATCAACACCCATGCCAACTCGCTCATTACGGCCGAAATTATGCAGGAAGCCAGAAGCCAGATCGGACTGCGGTTCCCGGCGGATTCCCGCACCGATATATGATATTTGTCATACTCCCGAAATGACGTTTATGACTACGACGCGCATGACATTCTATCTATACTTAAGTTAGACAAGTGCGTGATAGCTTGATGACGTCCTTGCGCTTCATTTCGAGGAGGAAGACAACTATGGCTAAACCCGATAACAAATTGTCCAGCTTGAAAAAGAACGTTGCCCCTTATGAAGAAATTGACACAAAGGCGAGTATAGGTCAGCTTTTCAATACACTGGTTCCCTTGATACTGCTATGGTATGCAGCCTATTTAAGCTTATCGGTATCGTACTGGCTTACCATTCCCATAGCCGTGATTGCTTCGGGGTTTGTTGTCCGGACGTTTATCATATTCCATGATTGCTGTCATGGATCTTTCTTCAAAAGCCGCAAGGCGAATCAAATTCTCGGCACAATTACGGGCGTGCTTACGCTGTGCCCTTACGAGCAGTGGAAGAACACCCACGCGATCCATCACGCGACGAGCAGCAATCTCGATAAGCGGGGAATCGGCGATATGTGGGTATTGACCGTTGAAGAATATGGTGCGGCCTCCTTTTGGGAGCGTCTGTACTACCGCGTGTACCGTAACCCGATCGTGATGTTCGGTCTGGGTCCCATCGCCATATTTCTGATATCCTATCGTTTCAACCGCAAAGGTGCGAGACGCAAGGAGAAAATCAGTAACTATATAACCAATATTTCGATTGTAGCGCTGTATGCCTTGCTGTGCTGGGCGATCGGATGGCAGGCATTTTTGCTCGTTCAGGCTCCGATCTTCATGGTTTCCGGGATGCTTGGCATTTGGTTGTTCTATGTGCAGCACCAATTCGAGGAAACGTATTACGAGCATGATGAAGAGTGGAGTTATATCAATGCAGCCGTAGAAGGCAGCTCTTATTACAAACTTCCGAAGCTTCTGCAATGGATCACGGGCAACATCGGCTTCCATCATGTCCACCATTTAAGCCCGAAGGTGCCTAACTATAACCTGGAGAAGGCGCATGAAGCCGCTCCTCCGCTGCAGAAGGCAACAACGATTACGCTGAAGACCAGTTTGAAATCCATTCGTTTCCGTCTGTGGGATGAAGAGAAAAAGGTGTTCGTCACCTTTAAGGAAGCGCGTCAGTCGCTTCGTAAGCCGCAGGAGCCGGCATTGACGAAGGCGGAGAAGAAGCTGGCGAGCCCAAGACCCAGGGTGCAGGGCGAATAGGCCGCTGAGTCATGATGCTATATTAGAGCACGGATTCGCTAAGGCTAGTAAATGGATTTAAGCTTGAACCGACAGAAGGTGGGACTCCATGCAGAAATGGTATCAGATCTTTCATAAAAGCACGGGACTGAGCCCTTACGTATGGGTCGTCTTCTACATCCTTCCGTTCTATTTCATCTTCCGGTCGACCTCGACCTATCAGATCGTGATCGGCGTTCTGATGATCGTGATGTTCTTCGCTTTTTATGTGTTGTCATTTCTGTCCAAAGGATGGCTCGTCTATTTCTGGACGAGTCTGCAAATTCTGATATCGATTGCGATGTCCGTGGTATTCGGATATATCTATTTCTCGCTGTTCCTCGCCTTCTTCATCGGGAACATCAAGAATAAGGCCGGATTTATTACGCTGTACTCCATTCATCTGGTTACGACCATTATTACGGTGAACTATGGATTGTTAACGCGGAATCCGTTCTTCATCACGCAGCTGCCATTCGTGCTTGTGAGTGTGGTAGGGGTTATTCTGCTCCCGGTGACAAATTATAACCGGAATAAGAACGATCAGCTGCAGGGCCAGCTGGAGGATGCCAACAAACGGATTTCGGAATTGGTGAAGCTGGAGGAACGCCAGCGCATTGCCCGGGATTTGCATGATACGCTGGGGCAAAAGCTGTCTCTTATCGGCCTCAAAAGCGATTTGGCCGGCAAGTTGATGAAGCAGGATATGGAAAGGGCCCAAGCCGAGATCAACGATGTCCGTCAGACGGCCCGAACCGCACTGAAGGAAGTGCGCGAGATGGTGACGCGGATGCGGGGGACCCGGCTTGCGGATGAAATCTTCCGTATTCGGCAAATCCTGAAGGCGGCGCAGATCGAGTTGACCTTTGAGGGTACGCTGGAGCCGGAGAATCTATCGTTGATGAACGAAAATGTGATCAGCATGTGCCTGAAAGAGGCAGTGAATAACATCGTGAAGCACAGCAATGCCACGGCCTGCTCCATTGTGATCGAATCCACGGAAACGGATCTGATTGCCAGGGTGAAGGACAATGGGACCGGGTTCGTGACGGACGCGAAAAACCGCGGCAACGGGCTGCGGGGAATGAGAGAGCGGCTTGAATTCGTGAACGGAAGCATGGAGTTTGCTTCAGGCGAGGGGACTACGCTTGTCCTTCGAGTCCCTAATGTGCTCAGAATGCCGGATAAGGAGGCGGGAATATGATCCGAATCGTCATTGCCGAAGATCAGCGGCTGCTGCTTGGAGCCTTGGCCTCACTGCTGGATCTGGAAGAGGATATGCAGGTGGTCGGGACGGCGGGCAACGGCAAGGATGCCGTACAGCTTGTCAAACTTCATATGCCGGATATCTGCATCATGGATATTGAGATGCCGATCATGAACGGGCTTGAAGCCGCCGAGGAGATCAAGGGTTATGGCTGCAAGGTGATGATCTTAACGACCTTTGCCCGGCCCGGGTATTTCGAACGTGCCGTGAAAGCGGGCGCCAACGCTTACCTGCTTAAGGACAGCCCGAGCGAGGAGCTGGCCGCGTCCATTCGCAGCATTATGGCAGGCAGGCGAATCTACGCCTCCGAGCTGGTGGATGAAGCGTATTCCGGTGAAGAGAATCCGCTGACGGAGCGGGAAAAGGAAGTGCTGGGCCTCATCGCGGACGGCAAGAATACGAAGGAAATTGCCAATCAGCTGTTCATTACCACGGGAACCGTGCGTAATTACATTTCCGTTATTCTCGATAAGCTTGGCGTCAGCAACCGGATCGAAGCGATCACGCGTTTCAAGGAAAAAGGCTGGTTTAAATAGTACAAAGAAGAAGCAAAACCCCGCGGTTGCAGCCGCGGGGCTTTTTTTGCGTGCGCAGAAGAAAAACGAAAAACAGGAAGAAGGTGAATATGCCGCTTAAAAATAATGGATTTTTTTACCTGGTATTGTATGCATTAAAATGTATATTTATTCATTTAATGAAGCTTGAATGCGATTGTGGATAGATTTTATATTTTTTGGAAACAATGAAATCGCTAATAAAAATAAGCCTGTTTTTAAATGATGCCATTTCCTGCATAAAAGGCAATCAAGCAAATATATTGCAGTTCCTTTGTAAATGTATGCATTTTTATGTATAATAGTAATGATTGCCAGAAGTCAAATTTGAGGAGGAGGAGGTCTTCTATGGACCATATGATGTTTGAGGTTGGAACTGCTCTGATTCTGGTTGCTATAGCCTCCGTAATTGCTGGAAAGCTCAAGTTCTCGATCATACCGTTCTTGATTGTGCTCGGGATGCTTGTCGGTCCGCATGCACCAACGATAGGGATTCTTGACTTTAAGTTCATTGAGAGCCAGGGGATCATCGATTTTCTGGGACAGATCGGTATTCTATTCCTGCTCTTTTACCTTGGTCTTGAATTTTCGGTTCAAAAATTGATCAAGTCCGGACGAAACATTGTGGTAGGCGGAACCGTATATGTAGTATTGAACTTCGTGCTGGGTGTGGCTTACGGTTTCGTGATCAACATGCCTCTGTACGAGACGCTGATCATTGCAGGGATGCTGTCGGTTTCCTCCAGCGCCATCGTCGCTAAGGTGCTTGTGGATCTGCGGCGCACGGGGAATGCGGAGACGGAACTCATACTCGGCATGATTTTGTTCGATGATATTTTCCTTGCCGTGTTCTTATCGATTATGTCGGGACTGCTGTTAGGCGGGGCTACATCGATAGGGGCAACGATCCTCTCGGTTTGCATTTCCATAGGTTACATGCTGTTGTTCTTTGTTATTGCGAGAAAAGGTCCACCCATACTTAACAAATTGCTGAATATTACGTCCAGCGAGATTTTCATTATCGTAGTGTTCTCGTCGATGTTCTTTATTGCCGGGTTTTCGGAGACGCTGCACGTAGCCGAAGCGATCGGCGCGCTGCTGTTCGGACTGGCTTTATCGGAGACGGATCATAGCGAACGGATCGAGCAGCTGGTCATACCTTTCCGTGATTTCTTTGGAGCGATCTTCTTCTTCAGCTTCGGTCTCGGCATCGATCCGACCACGCTGGGGAATGCGTTATGGCTGGCTCTTGGCGCCGTGGTACTGACCATAATCGGCAACCTGGTCGCAGGCATGATAGCGGGACGCAAGGCCGGACTATCGCATAAATCGTCGCTTAACATCGGCTTGACTATTATGGCGCGCGGGGAGTTCACGATTATCGTTGCGAATCTGGGACTTGCCGGCGGACTGTCCGCGATGCTGAAACCATTCTCGGCACTCTATGTCCTGATTCTCGCGATTCTTGGGCCCTTATTGGCCAAGGAGTCGAAGCGCGTGTACCGTGGAATGAATAAAATATTCAAATGGAGCGATCCAGTGGAGAAAGTGAAAAAAAGGAATGCATAGGGAAGCCCGGGATGATTTACTTTCTTCCAACTAATCTATATAATCTAGAGATTGAATTAACCCCAGAACGGAGGATTTACACATGAGTATTATTCGCGAATCTGATCTGCCGGGTATCGGGAAGAAGTTCCTTATTCAGGCGAGATCAGGGGATAAGCTGGTTGTTGTTATTCATGACGATGGCCGTAGAGAGTTGTACCACTTTGAAGATGACGATCCTGAGGAGACCATCTCCCAGATTACATTAGAGGATGACGAGGCAAGACAAATCGCAGGCATTATCGGCGGCATGACGTATAAACCGAAAGCGCTGGAGACCATCGAAGTGACGCTCGAAGATTTGATCATCGAATGGGCGCGAATCGAGCCGCATTACAAATGCGTGGGACAATCCATTGCAGGGCTTCAGGTTCGTCAACGTACTGGCGCTAATGTATTAGCGATTGTGAACAAGAAAGAGCAGAAAATCAATCCGGGTCCGGACGACATCCTGACAGCAGGATCGACGCTGGTGCTTGCGGGCGAGCGCAAGCAGATCAAGCAGCTGAAAGAACTGCTGGTCAACGGCTAATAACGAATAGCTTCACAGGTCTTTAGTTGATCCTGTCGTAACACGTAAGCAGCAAGCTCCTCCATGGGTGAGGGGCTTGCTTTTTTTTGCGCGGATCCTTTAAATTTGAAATTTTTCGCGAAATGATCTATCTTTGATAGTGAGGCTATCATTTTTGGGAAAGAAGGCGTGTACAGCATGAAATTGAAAGACAAAGTAGCTATAATTACGGGCGGTGCCGGCGGGATCGGCAGCGGCATGGCTCTGGCCATGGCCAAGGAAGGCGCCAAGGTCGTCATCGTGGACGTGAATGAGGATAAGGGGCGTGAAACGGAGAAAGCGCTGAGGGTATATAGCGATTCGATGTTTATTAACGGCGATATTACGAATAAAGCCTCGATTAAAGGAATCGTGGATGACGTTGTGAGCACCTACGGCAGACTGGATATTCTCGTTAATAACGCGCATGTGTCCAAGCAGGTACCCATTGTGGAAACAACCGATGAAGTGATGGCATTGTCGTTCAATACCGGATTCTATCCGACGTTTTATTTCATGCAGGAATGTTATCCTCATCTGAAATCAGCCAAGGGCAAGGTGATCAACTTTGCATCCGGTGCGGGACTGTCCGGCATGGTGAACCAGGCCTCCTATGCCGCAGCGAAAGAAGCGATCCGGGGATTGTCACGCGTGGCTGCCAACGAGTGGGGAGCGGACGGCATCAATGTCAATCTGATCAGTCCGATCGCCCTGACGCCAGGCGTGGAGCAGTGGAAGCAGGCATTTCCGGAAGCGTATCAAGAAATGGTCGATAAGATTCCGCTCAAAAAAATGGGCGATCCCGAGCAGGATATCGGACGCGTGGCCGTGTTCTTGGCTAGCTCCGATTCCGATTACATGACCGGCCAAACGCTGATGGTGGACGGCGGTTCCATCATGCTGAGATAATATACGATGCCGATTTCTAAAAAAAAAGCGCCAAGGGCTGTGCGGGACTGCCCCCCGTTTGTGAGACAGGGATCAAAACACCTTGCAAGTTTAAGCAGCCAGTTGCCGGAAATGAAACGGCGACTGGTTGTTTAGTTTTGTTTGAATGCGAATTGAGTTATAGTAAGTAATGTAGTCTCGAATGGTCTGCTCGACGATGGCCGTCGTCGTACAGGTTAAACCTTCGAGATAGAACGTTTCAGACTTTAGCGTGGAATGAAACGATTCAATGGAGGCATTATCAGCGGGCGTACCCTTGCGGGACATGCTCATGGTAATGCCTTTTCCCTTTACAGCTTCTTGATAAGCCTGAGATGTGTAGACGCTGCCCTGATCGCTATGGAGCATGGTGCCCGGCAGAGCGGGCAGCTGACCCAGCGTGTCCAGGACAAACCCGGTGTCTTGCTTGTCAGAAATACTGTACGCCACAATCTCACCGTTAAACAAGTCCAAGATACTCGACAGGTATAACGTTTTTCCGCCAAACGGTAAATACGTAATATCTGTAACGAGTTTTTGCATGGGGGCATCGGCTGCAAATTGGCGCTTTAACAAGTGTTCTGCGATATAAGCTGGCTGGCCTGTAGGTTTGCGTTTCTTCACCTTGACACGACATTGGAGCCCCTCACGCTGCATAATCCGCTGCACGCGTTTATGGTTAATCTTACGCTCCATCCGAAGTAGAGCCGTGATCTTCCGGTATCCATAACGAAATTTATGCTGACTACAGAGTTCTCGAATCTTCTCTACCATGTGATCTTTACATGGGTTCTCGTAGGCGTCCTTCCAGCGATAGTAGGTGGAGCGAGAAAGCCCGATCCATGCACACGCTTGAGTTACACTGACTTCTCCTCGAACAGACTCAACCCACTCCACTACAGCCTTTGGCGACACCTCCTTTGCATTTCCACGAACTTTTTTAGCAGATCTAATTGTTGCTTCAAAAACCGATTTTCCGCCTGCACCTTCTCGAGTTCTGATGCATATTCAGGGCCTTTACCGTAGCTGTATTGTTTACCGACAGGTTGCTTCAACCGGTTCCATTGGCCGCTGCGATACCATCTCATCCAGGTCTCCACTTGTGTCTTATTTCGTATGTTCAGTTGGTCCATGACTTCTTTCACTGGAATGCCATCCAACCTCATTTCAATAGCTTTCTTTTTCACTTCTACTGGATAGCTGACTCTCGTTGCCAACGCAAAAACACCTCCAAAGTTGTCCCCATATCTTACGACATGGTTGCATTCTCTTGAAGGTGTTTTTAATCTGTCTCACGTTATGGGGTCAGTCCTGTGTCCCTTGTGCGCTTTTTCTGTTTAATAGCCGTAAGCTACGGGTTATGGATAACCATGGAGGACCGGCTATTTCCGTGCCACGATCATAAACCGTGCGGAATTCGTCCGGATTCCGAGATCTGTGCGATGCTCCTCGATGAATTGCTGCAGGATGCGAAAATCCGATTCCTCCTGTCCGAATCCGGGAATGATGGGCGTGTTCTTAAGCAGGAAGATAAGGTCCTCCTCACGCTCATAGTACTCGACGGCATCATATTTGGCGCATTGGATATCGCGAAACCCTGCCAGCTGAAGTTCCCTCTTGTATTCCTCCATTAAAGCGCCGTCTTCGCGGGAGGATTGTCCTCTGCCGAAGGCTTGGGCCAGATTAGCTTTATCGCATTCCCGAACCTGCTGCGTTAGAAACACGCCATCATCGGTTAATACCCTGGCAACCTCCGAAGCACGGAAAGGGGAGTGCCGGCATGAAATCAAATCGAAAAACGCCTCCGGGAATTGAAGCACCCCTGCATCCATCTGGACAAAGCGTACGTTGGAAGCCGCAGCCTTCCGTTTATTACTCCGGGCAGTCTCTATCATCGCATGGGAAAGATCGATTCCAACCAGCAATGCCGCCTTCGAGGCGATGGACAACAAGTTCTCTCCGCCTCCCGTGCCGATATCCAACAGAACGCCCGATGATGTGCACCGCTTGCTAACCTCATCGTAAAAATTCCACTCCACGCCTTCCGAGATCCATCTGACCTTGCTGAAATCCCAGCCGTTTAAGGCTCCTACGATATCATAAAATGACTTGTATTCCTGTGATTTCATATATATGGTTCACCTTTTCAATTGAGATAAAATGGGATGCTGAAAACAGATCGTCTCATATTCGTTCGCTCAGTTACTGTGATTCTGGCTAGGCCCGGTCCAGTATGACAGACCGGGCCCAGCTACTTCGAACGGCAAGGATCCTTATCAGCATCCAATTCACCCCAATTAAAGATTATTTTAAGAGATAAGAGAGTATAAGCTTCAGAGTCTTACCATCCTTATCTCGCAAGAAAAACTTCCGTTATACGCGGTCTGTCTTCTGAGAAAGTACGTCGATAGATATTTTTCTTATTGTAAGACCAGGGATTCTTCGGGATCAAGGAGAATTTTATTAGGAGCATGAACCAGAATCTTAAGCAATTGTTAAGAATTTGGAAGTAAGACGTTAAGAAATGTCTACTATACTGATTGAATTCGTTTCGGTTAGGAACGAGAAAAATTCGGACTTTGAAATGAGAGGGTACTGCCATGAACAAAATGAATTCTCTGCCAAGGGAGCGTCTTCCCGAGCTGCAATTGGTCCGCGCATTCGCCATTATCGGCGTGCTGTCCGTTCACTCGACATCGTATGCCGTATCGGCCATGACGGACTCCAAATACTTTTTCATCTACAATTTTATGAACATCTTCATGAAATACGGAACGCCGACGTTTATATTTTTGAGCAGCCTGGTACTCTTCTACAATTATTATGACCGCCCTACGACCAAGAAGCTGATCGGCGGATTCTACAAGAAAAGATTGCTGTACATCATCATCCCGTATACGCTCTTTTCCGTGTTTTACTTCGGGCTGCTGCACTATCTGCATTATCAAGGCAGGCCGTTTGGCGAGACGATGGAGAGTTTTATTCAAAAGCTGTTGACCGGCAAAGCGTATACGCATCTGTACTTCGTGTTTATCAGCATTCAGTTTTATGTGCTGTTTCCGCTGGTGCTGTGGTTGTTCAAGAAGATGCCGCAGCTTGCAAAATGGGCGATACCGATTGGACTGGTGATCCAGTGGACGTTTATACTGATGAATAAGTATTATTGGCAGGTGCCGAATAAGGGAAGCTGGGCCCTGTCCTATATAGCTTACTTCATGCTGGGCGCTTTTATCGGCATCTATTATCCGAAACTGAAGGCCTGGCTTGTGATCAGCCGTGCCAACGCACAGCCTTACCGCATCGCGGCTTGGACGATGCTGTGGATCGCATGGGCAGCTGCCGGTCTCGGCCATGTGTATATTTATTACAACAACCGTCTTCACGGAACCGGATATAATTCAACGCTGTACGAGCTGCTGTGGAATATGCATACTTACTTTGGGGCGCTTGTCCTGCTCCAGTTCGCCATTCTGTTCTACCGGGCCGGGGTACGCGGATGGACGCCCGCGCTGGAGAGACTGGGGGCCGTATCCTTCGGGATTTATCTCATTCATCCGTTCTTTCTGCTCGTCTACCGTCAATTCCCGCTAACCACGGGGAACTCGATCCTGACCCATCTGTGGTATGCAGGCGGTTTTGCGGCAGCCTTAGGCTGTTCATGGATCGTCGTGGAATTGACGGTTCGATATATACCGGGCTCATGGGTGATTTTCGGTAATATTCCGAAGGCGAAGAGATCGGGTAAACCAACCGATGCGCCGGCTGTGCCGCTTTCCGGTTCCTAGCCTGTTTCGCAAGAATAGGACGTATACCCGACGAGGCATGGCCATGGCGAAAGGAAACCAAAACAGCAGCATCGCCCGGCCTGACAACATCCATGGAGAAGAGAACGTAAAAGGCGTTATGCTGACTGCCGCTTTATGATCAAGGAGGAGCCATGTCTGGAGTTACGATACTGATGGTTGACGATGAAACCGAAATTTTGAAATTGATGGAGATTTACGTCAGGAATGAGGGCTATACGCTGCTCACCGCATCTCATGGCCTGGAAGCGCTGGAGATTCTAAAAAACCATAAAGTGGATTTGATCATTCTCGATGTCATGATGCCGCAGATGGATGGCATCCAGGCATGCATGAAGATCCGGGAGGAGAACAATACGCCCATTATCATGCTGTCCGCCAAGAGCCAGGAGATTGACAAGATCGCCGGACTCAGCATCGGCGCGGATGATTACGTGACCAAACCGTTCAGTCCGCTGGAACTGGTCGCAAGGATCAAGTCGCAGCTCCGCCGGTACAAACAGCTGAACAATCAATCGGTACGGGACGAGAACGAAATCCAGATCGATGAGCTGATCCTCAATGTCGCGTCCCACCGGGTAACGGTGGCCGGCAGGGAGATTAAGCTGACGCCGCGCGAATTCTCCCTGTTGCATACGCTGGCCATCAACCGCGGACTCGTGCTGAGCATGGACAAGATTTATACCGAGGTATGGAACGAGCCGTTCATGGAATCGAAGAATACGGTCATGGTCCATATTCGCAAGCTGCGCGAGAAGATCGAGAAGGATCCGCAGCAGCCGGAATACATTAAGACGGTATGGGGGATCGGTTACAAAATAGAGTAAACTTAACCAGAGGTGACTGACTTGAAAGGATTGAAGCTTCATAGCATCCGCCTGAAGATGCTGCTTATGCTGCTGGCCAGCATCGGCATCGCGGCCGCCCTGCTTATCATACTCTATGCGTTAAGCACGCTGGTGCTCTCCATTCCGGCCATCAACCCGCCGCTAGTCTGGATCGTCAATAACCTCGGTTCAAAGCCGGTTATGTTGGTCACGGGCGTCATTCTTTTTTTGGCAAGCTATTATATGAGCACGAGGTGGTTTGCCCTGGATCTGCGGAAGGTAGAGACCGGTCTTCAGGACATCACGGCCGGACGATTCGATTCCAGAATCGAGCTCGACACCCGGGACGAAGTAGGCGCCGTCGCTGCCGGCATTAACCGCATGACCGAGCAGCTGAACGCGTACCTGGAGGAAATCACGCATGGCCTTCGCGAGATTGCCAAGGGGAATTTCGATACCGAGATTCCTGTTCGTTCAGGCAGCCAGCTGGGCGAGGTCGCCGAGAGCATCAACCAGATGAGCAGGCAGCTTCACCAATCCATTCTGGAGGAGCGCCATGCGGAGAAAACGAAGAATGATCTGATCACGGGGGTATCCCATGATCTCCGGACGCCGCTGACATCGATACTGGGGTTTCTGGAGGTTATCGAGGAAGACCGGTACCAGGATGAAGTAGAGCTGCGGTATTACGTGAATATCGCTTATGAGAAAGCGCAGAATCTGAAGAAGCTGATCGATGACCTGTTCGAATACACGCGGATCAATAACGGGCTTCCGCTGGATATCCGGGAGATCGATATGGCTCAGTTCATGAGACAGCTGATCGAGGAATTCGTGCCGTCCTTGGAGAAAGCCGGGATGGAATGCAAGCTTGCGGCGGATGAAGGCCTCGTTATTCGGGCAGACGGCGCCCAGCTTGTCCGGGCTTACGAGAATCTGATATCCAATGCGATCCGGTACGGAGAGTCGGGACACAGGATCGACATCGCCGTCCGCAGCGTGGGCGGTCAGGTGAGCATCAGCTTCACCAACTACGGCGATCCGATTCCGGAGCGGGATTTGCCTTTCATCTTCGATCGCTTCTACCGCGTGGAGGCTTCCCGTTCGAAGCAGACCGGGGGCACGGGACTGGGACTGGCGATCACGAAGAGCATCGTGGAGGTCCAGGGCGGCGAAATCCGGGTTCGGAGCGACCGGCAGCGGACGACCTTTGAAACCCGCTTTCCCCAAGTCGTATAGCAGCAGTTCGCTTGCCGAACGGTGGTCGTTCTGCATTGCGAAGCAATTGAGGCAGCCTAAGCGAACGCTCCCTTCGAGGGAGCGTTTTTATATGATCCTGAGAAGGGCTCCCCGATCGCTGCTGCAAGGGTCCCTATGGAATTGTTCAGTTTTATTTAAGCATTCGTTAAGAACTTGCCCCGCTGATTGATAAGATATGTTCCTTATACTTTCCTTCAGAACGTACATAAGGAGGAAGTCGGATGGAATCCTTGGATTATTCGAAACGGAACGCCAGGCTCGTGGTGGCGTGGCAGATTATGATTGTGATGGTTGGTGTCATTTTATTATCGGGATGCGCAGAGTTCAGTGCATTCCGTGCTAATATGCAGATTGAGGAGCGATCCATCGGCGGGGCGGCATCAGAAAGCAATCGAGACTCGTCTATTGCCCCCGCATCCTTTATCGGTCAAGTGTGGGGGGAATTATCGGACGGCGTGTCTAATCGCGCCAGAATCATGACAGGCAGGCAAACGCAGAGCCGCAGCGTACCTGATTCAGCCTGGCGAATGAATGTCCGATGATGCTGAAGAGAGCGAGCCTGCATCGGATCAGCCGCGGAAGCATCACAACAGGAATAGCCGTTCATACACGCGTTAGAAAGAGCTCCTTTTCTGAAAGGGAGCTTTTTTTGTTTTGATTTTGGAACATATTGTCTTATAATAGCGTTTACAATATATATGCTTGTATGGGAGAGGATGGTTTCTTGTGAGTACACGCGTTTCGATCCGTAAGCGACTATTCATCGGAATGACGGCAGCCGCCTGCATTTCACTCGTCGGAATTCCGGCTCAGCAGGCGCAGGAGGGCACTCGTCCCGTATTCGCCGATGCTGCAAGGAACCGGGAGCTTTACATCCGGTCAACGCGTCACGCTTCAGCAGAGGACTGCTTTTTTCCCTAATGCGCTTAGCAAGAACAGCCATCTGAGGAATCTCAAGGCCAGCTATTACGGGGCCGATGGAGAATCGCTCCGGCTTCACTCCGTGAAGGGGGAAATGGCATTAATCAAGTCCGATTCCCGTGGGGACCTGTGGCTCCCGACATGGTATGTTTCCAAGGAAGCTGCCAAAGTGAACGAAATTTCCCCGCTCTCGCTTCAACTGCGCAGCAGCGGCAGCATATACCTGGCTCCCGGAAGCGCGGTGAAATGGCCGGTATCCCAGACGGGAACGTCCCTCATCGCCGTAGCCCAGTGGAAGGACTGGTACGGCGTTATGGTCGCTCCCTCCAAGTGGAAGGAAGATTACCGGATCTACCGCCCGGCGATGATGTGGGTACAAGGGAAGGACACGACAGCCAAGAAGGCGATGCCTGAAGCGCTTCTCGGTGGCAATTCGGAAGTAGCGACGGATGTGGTGCGCAACTTGACGGAGTTTCTTTTTAAGAAAGGGACCCCTTCTTCGTACGTGAAAAAGCTGCTCGGCGAACCGCAGGCGAGGGAGACATCGCGGAATCAGGAATCGAGCTCCAATCAACCGATGATACTCGGGGAGACCTGGAGATACGAGCAGCGGGATGCCCATTATACCGTGACGTTCTCCCCATCCGGAAAGCTGAGTTCCAGCGAATGGGTAATCCCTTCGGCGGGATCCTTCGAGCGGAGTTACAATCCTGGCGATGATTACGAGTTTACCTATCGTTTGGACGTCCTGCCGCTGCGCAAGACCATAACAGCCGATCCCGATTGGCGAAATCAGGGTAATCTGAATTTCACCTTCCTGCTGGAGGCCAACGAGGATGTCCTGCTTCTCAAGGGAGATGACGGCGGGTTCAGCGGGATGCACGATAACTCTTCCTTGTACGCAATTGACCGGGGCACCGGCAAGAAGCTGTGGCAGGAGGATGCGGGATTCGGATGGTATACGGCCATTACAGATCGGGAGCGGCAGCATGTCACGATGTACTCGGCATATAACCCGGAGGTTAAGGATTACGTGGCCCGCGTGCGGCATATCCGGTTGTCGGATGGCAAGGTGTTATGGGAGGTTAAGCCCAAGAACGAATTCGGTTTGACGATGACGGCTGCGGCCGATGCGATCGTACTGGTCGAAGCTTTGAACATGAACGAAACCAAAAGCGTGCTGAGCGTCCTGGATCAGGATACCGGTAAGCAGCGTTGGAAAAAGACCTTGTCCGGCGAACACCGCTTGCTGAATGCAGGAACGGACGATCCGTACGTGCTCATCGAGCAGAACGGACAGCTTACCGCTTACGATCCGGTCACCGGCAAAGCGGCATGGCATGTGAAGCTAGGCAAGAGGGTGATGGACGATCCCTCCCGAGATCCGTATTTTACCGGAGGTTATCGTTACGATCCAACTGCGCCAGCGGATATGACAACACGATGGATGCTGCTTGGCAAGGAATGGGTTCTGCTCAATACGGAAACCGGCGAGCGCGAAGACACGTATCCGGCACTTGAGATGGAAAGGTTCGAGGTGCTGAATGAGCGGTATCTGCTGGTGCAGCGTGCGCTTGGCGGGGAGTATTTCAGCGGGGCCGCCGCTTACGAAAGCGTACTGTATGACCGCCTTGAAGATAAGGAACTATGGACAATTAAAGGGAAGGCCACCCGTGGCGTCATCGAGGGAGCGCGAGTCTATCTTGCCTTGAACGGCATTCCGGCTGCGGTAGATATAGAGAGCGGCAGCATCCTATGGAAGATGGAGACCACTTCCAAAGCGGGTGACGATCTGTCCCATCTGGTTGGGAGCAGCTACGGAATCATGGATCCGTACCTGCTGATAAGTTTGGGAAGCGATCTTGTGGTGTTGAACAAGGAAGACGGCAGAAGCTTGGGCAGATTGCATGACGTGATCACCGGCAACGTCGATTTGCGAGAGACCTATGCCAAAAACGGCGCGCTGAACGTAACGGATCAGGAAGTGCTCGTCGGCACGGTCAACGGAGCTTTTATTCGTTATGATGCCCGAGCGTTAAAGGAACGCTTGGATGAGCTGTTATAGCTTGTATCGAGATGACAAAGACCGTAGGGTAGGGAGACGTCCGCAAAGGAGGAAGACTTATGGGCAAGAGGCTTAAGATAGCATGGATTCCGATCATCAGCCTATTGTTGATCCTATGTTTGGGCTGCGGCAGCAAGCAGTCGGCCAGTTATGCGTCTTTGGTAAAATACGATGACCAAGAGTATATCGGAAAAGGCACTGAGGGTGCCGAGGCTTTTGCGGAGGCGGATTTGACCTTGGCGGGCACGATCCAGAAGCGGCTCGAGCCTGATCAATATCCGGATACGCATTTATCCTCGAACGAGCTGCCCGAAGGCACGGAAATCTATGTCGTCGATGAACATACGTTGGTGGCTTTGCAGGAAGGCCGAAGATTCAAGGTGTTTGAGCGCATGGAGTAAATGCAGATGAACGATAAGCGTCCCTGGTGTCTGGAAACAGATGCTGGGGGCGTTTTTTTGGTCTTATGTTATCTTGCGAATTTTGATATTGTTTCGTTTCTATTGAATGGTATAATATTCCTGGTTCAAATTTACTAGATTTGAAAGACTTACATTCTGATAAGAGATGAGGTTCATTCATGTTCAAGAAAATGTTGGTTCTGCTATTGGCGGTTCACCCTTTCGAATGAGTACACCTCAGAATGGCTTCACAAAAAGTTCGGAAGACTTTATGAGGACTGGCTGCTTAGCTCCTTGGTAGATGCCGCTCGGATTGTTGAGCAGTATTTGCAGGAGACCGGTCAGATGCCGAGTTATGCACCCAATGTAACCCTTACGCCGGATGCGGTATTCGAATACGAGTAAGCGAATGCGAGCAAGCAAAAAAGATATTCTCGTTTCGGAAAAGGGCCAGGAGATTCCTGGCCCTTTTTGCTATGGAAGCAATCCTTTCTCGTGGACGAATACCATCCCACTGCAAGCTCCATCCGTCTCCCTTATGCGGCGAATATTATAACTTACATCAAAATATAGTAAACGTAAATGCAAGCCCTGTTACTTGCAATTTTAAATACAAAGGGGGGACATTCATGAAGCGAAGGATACCGCCTGACCGATTGTCTGAGCCGGGGGCGGCCGATACTCCGCCTCCCAGAAGGCACACCCTGTTTTGGAGAATGTTCGCGAACTATTTTCTCCTTATTCTCATCCCCGTCATTGTTGCTTCGGTTCTTGCTCAGGTGCTTGTCGTTCGCATCATCGAAAAGGATGCCGAGCGTTTTAACCAAGTGGTGATGAACCGGTTCTCCGAGCAGACGGATGCCGAGCTTCAATCGCTAAAGACAAGCATGATTAATATCCTGAGCACATCCAGATTACGGAGCGTGCTGCTCGCTCCCATGTCTTCGTCGCCGGAAAGCCAGCTTCTTCCGGAGCTGCTTCATTCCCTGCGGGAGCAGCTGCAGCAGCTGGAATCGGATGAATTGGTCGAGAAGGCTTATTATTATTTTGTCCATCAGGATTTAATGATCGATGCCGAAACCTATACGAACAAAGCGTATTATTTCCGTTCCCGCTATCCCTTGGATCTGAACCGCCGCCACCAGCTGGAAGCCGAATTATCCGGCAAGAAAATGATGGATTTCATGGATTCTCCCGCTTCCGTGACGGCTTCCATGAGTTACCCGTTCAATACCGCCGCCCCTGAAGTTTACCTCCTGGTCGAAGTGAAGCGAGACAAGCTTGAGGAGCGGATTCATATTCCGGAGAGCTGGGTCACGGGCACGGCCATTGTGGATGATACTGCCCAAGTGATCGCCCGGACCGGTTTGACCGAGCAGGACCAGCATGCCCTGCAGCAGCGAATACGCACGGATGGTTTCGCTTCGCAATTTACGATATCGGACAAGATGGGGCTGTCCTTCATGGCGTCCGGCTTCAACGAGTCCTGGCATTATATCAGCATGGTTGATCTAGGCACATTGATGAAGCCGGTCCATATTACCCGCTTAATCTGCTGGTTGTTCCTCCTGTTCTTCCTCATTGTCGGCGCGCTCGCCTCGTATTATTTAAGCCGGCGCTTGTACCGGCCGATTCGGGAGATCAAGGATGGCTTGAAGCTGCATCATGCTCCGAATGAAGAGGGCCGTTACGAAGGTAACGAGTTTGACGTCATCAAGCGCTACTCCCAGTTCATCATGACCGAGAATAAAGAGCTGTACCAGATGGTGAACGGGATGCTGCCGATCGTACAGGAGCAGTTTTTCACGAAAATCCTGCTGGGGCAATACCGGGATGCCTTATCGATTGAGTACTACGCCAAGGAGATTGAGTTTGCTTACAGCCATAAGGCGGCAAGAACCGTCCTGTGCATCTCTTTCCACTATGACCGGTCGTTTTATGATTCGACTTCGGAATCCGCCAAAATCTTTTTGCTGACGGAGCTGAAGGATAAGATCCACCGGCTGGCGCCCGGCATGGTCTGGATCTGCCAGACAAGGCCGGATTTGATGGCTTGCGTCGTCCAGCATGATCACATCACGGAGGGGTATCCGGAACGAACAGCGGAGCAGATCAGGCACGTGTTTCTGGAATACGGTGTCTATTATAAAGCGACGATCGGCATCGGCAGAACCGTTCATGCCATCGAAGAGCTGCATCAGTCCTATGAGCATGCGCTGGCTATGCTGAATTACCGGGGGCTGCATTCCACGGTGGAGATTTGCGGCAGTCTGCCTTCAAGGGAGCTGCAGCAATGGGACTCTTTCCTGTCCGTGCAGGAGGTCCAGCGGATCCACAACCAGTGCAAAACCCGGGAGTATGACAAGCTGCTCCAATCCGTGCTGGATCTGCTGGAGGAAGGGAGGCGCAAGGATGCTGCAGCCGTGCAGATGAAATATCTGCTCGCCGATGTGCTCAACACCTGGATTCGGGCGGTGGAGTCGGAGCGCAATGAATTGAACGTTCCCTATTATTCCGGTCTGTTCGAGCGAATGAATCGCTGCATGACATGGGACGAGCTGACGCAATGCTTTCAGGACATTCATGGCTTTCTGTTCCGGAAACCGGCCTCCAGCAGCCGCAGCCAACAATTTATGGAGATTCTGGAGTACATTCACGAGCACTACGATCAAGAGCTGTCGATCGAGCATTTTGCCGGCATGATGAATATGTCCATCGGGCATTTCAGTCGAACCTTCAAGGAAGAGGTCGGCGAGAAGTACGTGGAATATATCGCGAAGTACCGGCTGATGAAGGCGAAGCAATTTTTGCTTGAAACGGATTTGAAAATAGACGAAATCGCCGAAAAGGTGGGGTATTGGGGGAGGAATTCCTTGATTCGGGCTTTCCGCCGATATGAAGGCATAACGCCTGCCAAATACCGGAGTTCCCATCAATAAGAAAGAAGAGACTGCATTATTTTCTGAAGTCTCTTTTTTTGCATGGAACAGGCCGAAAGCCTTGCGGCGCAGGCATAACAAAACATGCGTCTTAAGGAAAAGATGTTTGCTTTACGCGAAGGAGGCACGGCTCGTATAGTGGGGACAACAACAAACGAATGTAAATGCTTTCAATCGGAGGTGGGGATTATTGGCGCAGCTATCACGGATCGGTTACGTTCTGAAAAAGCATAAAGCGTTGTACTTGCTGATGCTGCCCGGCATCTTGTACTACTTGATATTCAAGTACGCGCCGATGTACGGCATCATCATTGCTTTCCAGGACTATTCGATCGGCCGGGGCATTTTGGGAAGCAAATTTGTGGGACTGAAGCATTTCATTGAATTTTTCTATGTCACCCCCGATGCATGGAAGCTGATTCGCAACACGATCATGCTGAATGTGTACGATCTGCTGTTTCATTTTCCGGCGCCGATCATTCTGGCGATCCTGTTCCATGAGCTGAAGAGCAAATGGTTCAAACGGTTTGTGCAAAACATCAGCTACATGCCGCATTTCCTGTCGACCGTCGTGATCGCGGGCATTCTCGTCACCTTCCTGTCTCCGACCACGGGCGTGGTGAACCATCTGCTCGTCAAGCTGTTCGGCATCGAGCCGATCATGTTTCTCGGCATGCCGGAGTGGTTCCGGACGGTGTACGTGGGCTCCGAAATATGGCAGAAGGTCGGATGGGGGACCATTCTCTACCTGGCTGCGATTGCCGGCATCGATCCGACGCTGTACGAGGCGGCCAAGATGGATGGGGCCAACCGGTGGCAGCAGATCCGGCATATTACGTTCATCGGCATGGTGCCTGTCATGATTATTCTGTTCGTGCTGTCGCTCGGTAATTTCATGGAGGCCAGCTTCGAGAAAATCCTCTTGATTTACAACACGATGAATTACGAAACCGCGGATGTCATTAATACCTTTGTGTACCGGCGGGGCATCCTGGATGCCGATTTCAGCTTCGCGACCGCAGTAGGCCTGTTCCAGTCGGCGATTGGCTTCATTCTGGTCGTTGCGGCCAATCGGGTCGTACGCAAATATTCGGAGACCAGCCTGTGGTAAGGGAGGTGCGCGATGAAAAAGCAGGAAAGCTTCGCTTCGAAGCTGTTTGACGTATTCAATATATTGTTCATGATTGTGCTGATCATGGTAATGGCTTACCCGATGGTGTACGTATTCTCGGCTTCCATCAGCAACAATGCCATGGTCGCGAGCGGCGCGGTGCTGCTATGGCCGAAAAAGATTACGCTGATCGCGTACGAACAGCTCATCTATAATCCCGATCTCTGGGTGAGTTACTGGAATACGATCCGGTACACGTTCCTGCATACGTTGCTGACGCTGATTGCAACCTCGGCGATGGCGTATCCGCTGGCAAAGCGGTGGCTGCCCGGCCGAAGAGTGATTCTGCTCATGGCAGCGTTCACGCTTCTCTTCAGCGGGGGGATGATTCCAACCTTCCTGATCGTTCAGAAGCTGGGGATGCTGGACACGATCTGGGCGATCGTCCTTCCGTCGCTGATCAGCACATGGTACCTGTTCATTATGCGGACATTCTTCGAGGCGCTGCCGGAGGAGCTTGAGGACGCGGCTGCCATCGACGGATGCGGATCCATGCAGATTCTGGTGCGGATCGTGCTGCCGCTATCCGTGCCGGTAATGGTCACGATCGGCCTGTTCACGGCGGTGAATCAATGGAATTCCTTCTTCAGCGCTTTGATCTACCTGAATGACCGGGGAATGTACCCGCTGCAAATCATGATGCGCAACATCCTGATCGCCGGCACGAACGTGCAGGGCGAAGGCGACCTGACGCATCTGGAAACGCTGAAATACGCCATGATCATGATCGGGACGCTGCCGATCCTGTGCGTCTATCCGTTTATCCAAAAATATTTTGTACAGGGCACGATGATTGGCGGCATTAAGGGGTAGTCATGGATTTAACGGGAATCCATTTCTATACGATGTGATGATAAAAAAGAAGGAGGTTATGGAATGCGGCAAAAGGGGTTCAGAACGGCGCTTGCCATGATCCTGCTCTGCGCGATGCTGGTTACGGGCTGCACCAGCGGGGGCAAGGACGATTCGGGGACGTTAAGCCCTGACAAACCGGTTACTTTTTCATGGCTCGTATACGACCGGGTGGAGGGCAAGGTTCGGGATGACTGGGAGATTTTCAAAGAGATCGAGGCCAAGACGGGCGTCAAAGTAAAATTCCAGATCGTCAGTCAGGAAGGGCTTGAGGAGAAAAGGCAGATCATGATTGCCACGAACACCGCCACGGATTTTATCCAGGTGCCGACGCAGGACGGCCGGGAGCATGGGCCGGAGAAGGTGTTCCTGAATCTCAATGATTATTTGGATCGGGCACCGAATCTGAAAGCCTTTTACGAGAAATATCCTGAAGCCAAGGCGCTGGCAACGGGCACGGACGGAGGCTTGTATACCGTACCTGTCCTGGAAGGGGATGCGGAAGGCAAGGGCTTTAACTTTATCTGGTATGCTCGCAAGGACATTATGGATCAGCACGGGATACAGGCGCCGACCACCGTGGATGAATTTTATCAATATCTGAAAACGTTGAAAGAAAAAGTGCCGGACTCCTACCCGCTCATATCAAACGCGATCGTAGGCGACACGGGGCTGTATACGACCTTCGGGCGTATCTTTACCGGCATCAGCGGTTTTTACAACCTGGATCCAACCACGGATCAATACGCATTCGCGCCGTATCATGAGAATTATCAGGATATGCTGGTGTACCTGAATAAGCTGTATGCGGAAAAATTGCTGGATCCGGAATTCTCGCTGCTGACGCAAGCGCAGTGGGAGGAGCGCATACTGACGGGCAAATCCTTGGTGACATTTTTCTGGAAGGCGGATCTTGAATCCTTGGTTGCCAAGGCGAGGGGGGCCGGCACGGCGGAATATGAGCTGGACGCGATTCCATCCTTTGCCGCCGAAGGGATCAAGAACTATCAGTTCTCCCGTCCGGTCGTTGGCACCGTCGGCCGAGCGATATCGGCCAAAGTGAAGGATAAGGAGCGCGCCGTCCAATTCCTCGATTATTTGGTCAGCGAAGAGGGAACGAATTATCTGTCCTTAGGAATCGAAGGCAAAACGTATACGATGGAGGACGGCAAAGCGGTATATAACAAAGAGTTCGGCGAATCTCCGTTTAATGCGCTGCGCAAGGATTGGGGCGTATGGTATGACCTGATCACGCTGAATAACGCCAAGTCGCGGGAAGTGTGGGAGCGTGGTTTAAGCGAGAAGAGCAAGGATATCAATGCAAGGTATGAGCAGTATATCGTCCCTGCACCGAAGCAGATCGTCAAGACGGAAGAGGAGCTGGAGCTCGAGAAATCGAAGCTGAACAATCTGAATAAATTCCTTGAACAGAAGGTAACGGAATTCGTAACCGGCAAAACGCCGATCAACGATTCCACGTATCAGCAATTCATCGATCAAGCGAAAAAACTCGGCTCCGACGAACTCCTTGCCATGTATAACACCGCATATACGCGCACATACGGCGGCAAGTAATTCTTAATGGAGATGGGGGGAATCAGGCAATGGACGATACCAAAATCATCGATGTCGACGTTCATAACGAGCAGGACGACAGGGCGCTGCTGCCATATCTGCAGGAGCCCTGGCGCTCCCGGGTAGCGGCATCCGGCATCGGTTATGCAGGCTCAGGGTACTACTCGCCGATCGGCGTGATGAAAAAAGACTCGATCCCTCCGGGGGAGGCAAAGCCGGCTCCGATCCCGAATATATGATCAAGCAGCTGATCGAAGGCTACAATCTGGACTATGCCGTGTTGACGGGAGTCGTCTACAACATCTCCTCCACGCATGATCCGGATTATGCGGCGGCGATATGCTCGGCTTATAACGATTATCTGATCGCCGAGTGGCTTGGCAAGCATAAAGCTTTTAAGGGAGCCATGGCGGTAGCTACCCAGGACCCGCTGCTGGCGGCACGCGAGATCGATAGGATCGGCGGCCATCCGGATATCGTGGAGGTGATGATCTCCAGTGCGGCGAGGTCGCCGCTGGGACAGCGCCACTATCACCCGATCTACGAAGCGGCGGCGCGTAACGGCCTACCGGTCGCGATCCACCCGGGAGCGGAAGGCGGCGGGAGCTCGACGGCTCCCACCGCGGCCGGCTACCCGACCCGGTACATCGAATGGCATACCTGTCTCTCCCAGATGTTCATGGCGCATCTGGTGAGCATGGTCTGCGAAGGCGTGTTCGTGAAGTATCCGAACCTCAAGGTCGTTTTGGTTGAAGGCGGCGTAGCCTGGCTGCCGGGCCTGATGTGGCGGCTGGACAAAAACTACAAGGCGCTGCGCGCAACCGTGCCCTGGCTGACAAGAATGCCGAGCGAGTACATCCGGGATCACTGCTACTTATCGACGCAGCCGATTGAGGAGCCGGACAATCCGCAGCATCTCATCGATCTCTTCAATATGATCGATGCCGAGAACATGCTGCTCTATTCCAGCGACTACCCGCATTGGGACTTCGATTCGCCTGGCCATATCCTGCGGGGGTTGAAGCCGGAGGCGCGGCGGAAGATCTTTTATGAGAATGCGAAGCAGCTGTATCGGCTGGATTGAGGGAGTGGATGAATGGATGAATGGACGAACGGATGAATGGATGAACGGTATCCGTATGAACCTAGCATGAATAATTGAAGCTGGGGCTAGGGGCAAACCATAGTCAAACCAAAGACGAACCAAAGACGAACGAAAGACAAACGAAAGTTGAAAGAAAGTCGAAATCAAAGGCGAAAGGAGAAGGTCGAAAAGAAGGGCGAAAACAAAGTTAGAAGGTTAAAAAACAAAGGCAAAAACAAAGGCAAAAACAAAGGCAAAAACAAAGGCAAAAACAAAGGCAAAAACAAGGTTGGGCCCAAGTTGAACCAAACTCAAAGCCAAACCCTACAAAGCTGGGCGCATAGGCAAGGAGGTGGCATGTATGGCGGTACATTACGTGCTGGCGGAGGAGGACGTTCCGGAGGGCGGGCACGCGGTCGTGAACATAGAGGGGCGCGAAATCGGCATCTATCGGGTCAACGGCGAGTATCATGCGATTTTGAACTACTGCCCGCATCAGGGGGCGCCAATCTGCGCAGGACTGGTCTCCGGTACGACGCTTCCTTCGGAGGTATACGACTACGAATACGGCCGGGCAGGCGAAATTGTCCGCTGTCCCTGGCATGGGTGGGAGTTCGACCTGCAGACCGGCAAGTCGCTGTTTAGCGACCGCATCCGGGTGAAGAAGTATAAGGTGGAGGTCCAAGAGGGCAAGATCGGGGTGGTGATGGGGAGGAAATAGGCGGGGAATTGAAGGGAGGTAACAATGGGGCTGAAGGTATCATCACTAGCCATGGGCCCTCAAGTTACTTATGTCAGCTTTTAACGGACCCTAGATCCGTTATTTAAGATCTAAACTCGATTTTTTACAATGTACCGGACTCCAGATCCGCTAATGTGCGAACTACGGGTGCCAATACCAATAAAAACAGCAGATAAGGTCCTCTGTGTCCGCTAAAGATACCAAAAGGGCTATTTTGTGCGAAATAAGGTATTCTGAGTCCGTAAGAAAGCCGAAAGCCCTCACGACCATAGAGCAAGAGGACTTAGGGACATATGGAATGATATGGCGATCATATTTTTGGACGTCCGGTTCACAGTAACTTCTGCTCACTGCACTGTTCGTCTAAGCGGGGGCATAGGTACGGTGCGTAGTCCGGTAACGGCTTGGATGGCTCTCGATTGAAAAAAGAGCGAGTATGGTGGGAGTGAGCCCCTCATACTCGCTTTTTTGGTCATGGCGATATTTCCGGCAGGTATACTGTTTTCTACTAGAATCCCCCCTCATACCACCTGCGACAGCACCAAGCCTCCGTAAGCGAACGCAGCCAGGATCACCAAGGCCGGGTGGATTTTGCGGATGTTCATGGCCCAGAAGGCGACGGCGGCGATGCCGAGGGATTGCAGGAGGCCGATGGAGATGACGGAGCTTTTGCCGATCTGCCAGGTCAGGGTCAGCATCATGATGGCGATGACCGGCTGAACCAGCAGGGTCATGCCTTTGACCACGGGCGACGTGCGGTATTTTTGCAGCAGATTCAGCAGCCAGATGAGCGCTACCGCGGAAGGGATGATCGTCGCCGCGAGGGCGAGGGTCATGCCCATCCAGCCGGATACGCCGTACCCGACAAAAGCGGCGATTTTGGTGGCGATCGGCCCGGGAAGCGCGTTGCCAAGCGCAAGCATGTTGGAGAATTCCGGGTCGGTCAGCCAGCCGTGATTCGTGACGATTTCCTTGTACATGAGCGGGATCGAAGCAGGGCCGCCGCCATAACCGAGCACGTTGGAGACAAAAAAGCTGACCAGCAGCTGAAGCCATTCTTCCATCAGGCGGACCCCTCCTTATCCCGTCTTTGTTTTTTGAGTTTGGCTACGGTTCTAAAATGCACGGTGCCATAGGCAAGGAACAGCATAATGACGAGGGCCGGATGGATCTGGATGCTTTCTAGCAGGAGAAACGACACCACAAAAAAACCGATCCCGGCGTAAATGCCAAGTCCCTTCACGGCCTTCTCGCCGAATTCGTAAGCCATCGTGCCCAGCATGACCGCAATGACCGGCGTAACGCCGGCAATCATGCCCGCCACGACTTTGGAGCTGCTGAGGAACGTCACCGCCGACAGCAGCGCGATCATCGCGATGCAGGTCGGGAGGATATGCGCAAGAACCGCGACCACCGCGCCTAGCACCCCTTTTTCCCGGTAACCGAGATAGGCGGCCATCTTCGTGGCGATCGGACCCGGGAGCGCATTGGCCAGAGCCAGCACCTCTCCGAATTCATCGTCGCTGAGCCAGCCGTAACGAACGACGGCCTCATGCCGGATCAGCGGAATGACAGAGGGACCGCCGCCATAACCGAGTATGCCGGTTCGGAACATGCCGAACGTTAATTCCATGTATGGATTGCTGTTTTTATCATCCAAGGGTAGGAGTCCTTTCTGTCGAAAATCAGAGTCTGATGCCCATTCGGCTTTTATAGCGCTTGATTAAGATCTGCGTGTCCACGCTGGTTATGCCCGGAAGCGGGTAAAGCTTCTCGTTTAGAAACATTTCCATTTCCTTATGATCGGCAAACAAGCCGTGCATATGCAGTTTGCTGGGACCGGTCATATGATACAGGCTGGTCACATATGGCTCGTTCTCCAGTGTGTCCGCCACCTGCTGCAAATATTTGGGCTCAACCTCCACATTGAAAAAAGCGGACACCGAAATCCCCACTTTCTCCGGATTAATGACGGCCGCGAAGCGCTCAATAACGCCGTCATCGATCAGGGCATTGACCCTGGCCTGCGCGGCCACGCGGGACAAACCGATCTCCTTGGCCAAATCCGTGTACGAGATTCGTCCGTTTTTTCCGAGAATCGCAATGATTTTACGGTCCGTATCATCAATCAGGGGAGATGAGTTCTCGCCGGCAGCGTGAATATTCATGGAATGCAGCTCCTTTAGTTTTACTTATATGTAAGACTAACCGCGTGTGTATATTACAAAACGTAATTAAGATTAAAGTTACACTTACGATACGTTTAAATATATAAGTTCTTTATATTGTTTTCAATATGATTTGCAAAATTTGAAACTTTTTCTCCGCATTTCAAGTCTAAGACTATGGATAGAAAAAGATAGATTTGAATGATTTGGATGTTGACATGCCTCAATGGAGAAGGCGGAATGATTCCGGAGAAGCGAAGCGGTCCCCTTTGACCCTGGATTTTCACCACTTGTAATCTGTTGGAAAATAATCTGGGGGCAACAGGGATCGGAAGAATAATCCGCATGCGTAGTGCTGAAAGGGCTACTGGTTAGAATCCATTTCACAATTCTATTAAATGGTTCATTTTATATAATTACCCTTTTATATCAATTTATGATAGGATAAACGAGGTGAATAACTAGCTTCTCAGGATTTTCATTTGGAAAGGCGGCATGGATATGAAGAAATTATTTTGCCTCATTCTGGTTATCGTTATGCTGATCCCGGCGAGCATCGTCTCGGCGGCGGGCACAACCACTCAAGCCAAGTCGAAGGACAAACCGATAAATCTTGTTTTTGCAGGTGACATTCTATTAGACGGATACGTGGGAAACCAGATTGATAGATTCGGTAACCTATATCCTTTTAAGAAGGTAGCCCCCATCTTGAAAAAGGCGGATATGGCGTTTGCCAACCTGGAGACGCCGGTTTCCATTCGCGGCAAGGCTGCGGATAAAACCTTTGCTTTCCGTTCGAAGCCGGACACGCTCAAGGGCCTGGTATATGCGGGAATCGACGGCGTCACGCTGGCGAACAACCACATCCTGGACTATGGCCAGCAGGCCATGCTGGACACGATCACGCATCTGAAACGCCAGAAGATCGGGTATACGGGTGCCGGGCGAAATATAGACGAGGCCTTCAAGCCTTACGTGCAGAACATTAACGGGAAGAAAGTCGCGGTGCTGGGCGTCAGCCGGGTGCTGTCGGACAATTCCTGGATTGCGGGCAAGAATCACCCGGGTGCTGCCTCCGCCTACACGATGGAGCCGATGCTGACCCATATCAAAAAATCGGCCAAAACCAACGATTATACGATCGTATACATCCATTGGAACCAGGAATTCGCCGACTATCCGGAAGAGTATGCGCGCACGATGGCCAAGAAGATGATTGACGCCGGGGCCGATATCATTATCGGATCGCACAGCCATACGTTGATGGGCATCGAATATTACAAGAACAAGCCGATTTATTATTCGCTCGGCAACTTCGTGTTCAACCGCTCTACCCGAGGCGGAGACAAAACCCTGCTGTCGATGATGGTGCATGTTGAGATTCAGGGCTCCAAGATCACGAGCCGGATTACGCCGGTGAAGATACTTCAGGGCCAGCCGAATCTGATGGACAAGAAGTACAACAAAGAGATCATCGCGAAACTGAACAAACTCTCCTACAATGCAAAAATTGATGCCAACGGCAACGTCACCAAAAAATAACAGGGAATCTCAAAGACAACTGCGGCTGTAAGCTGCGGTTGTTTTTTTGTGCGCTTTTTTGGAAGCTCGCCGTAAAAACAAGTCGGAAGCTGGCGGCTAGGCGTTTGTTTTCATTCCCCGCATTCCGACAAAAGCTGTGCTTACGCCACCCATCCGGAAATTCCTGCCGAAAAAATAAAATAAAATTTTACAAAATGTATTGTAATTTAAAATAAAATTTCAATATGATGAAGGGAAGAAGACGGGTTATTTTCGTTCGTCGGAAGCGGTAAATACGAATCGGCAGCATACTTTTTTGCAGCCCTTCCAGCTAATGACTGAATGTAAAGCCGGTACCGGCAGAGTTAACCTCGTCTTAACACAGATTGGAGGTGGAATTAACAAGCGAGCGCTATACTCCCGAGTAGGTCTTTCGTTCATGAGCGGACTTACAACCGAGAGGAACCAGAGTCCAAGCATAGAGAAGGAGGAATTCATGTACATGTTAAGGAGCAAAAAGAGAATATCATCGCTGCTCAGCGGTGTGATGTTTCTATCGCTGCTGTTTCCCGCAGGACAAGCTGCTGCCGGCACAGCCGCCGCCGCTGCATCGGTCATTGATATGCGGCAGATGGAGATCGGGCCGGGGGCTACATACACGTGGGCGAATATGCAAAAAGGCAGCGGCGAGCAGAAGGTCCATATGGTGGAATTTGATCCATCGCAAGGAAATCTGGAGCTTCAGCCGGGTCTCACCGATGGCAAGGTATACGGCATGCAGGGAGTCAGCAAAATGGCGTCGGATGCCGATAAGGCAGGCAATCGCGTCATCGCGGCGGTGAACGGAGATTTCTACGATATGTCCACCGGAATTCCGCTCGGATTGTTCATGGGGGACGGAGAGCTGTTGACGGATCCGCCCAGCGGCCGGAACGCCTTTGGCATTAAACAGGACGGAACGAGCCTCTACGGCAGTCCGAAATTAACGAAAAACGTGACGATAGGCGGAACGGTCAGCAGCCTGTCCTCTATCAACCGTCTAAGAGGGACGGACGCACTTGTGCTTTATACCGAAAAATTCAATGCCACCACGATGACCAATAATCTGGGAGACGAAGTGATTCTGGATATCGTGAGCGGCAGGGCCGCCAGTGGAGAGACCTTGACGATGAAGGTGGCCTCTGTTCTTAAGGATCAGGGAAATTCGCCGATTGGCCAAGGTCAAGTGGTTCTGTCCGCTTCGGGCTCGCAGCGGAGCAAGCTTGCCGGGCTGAAGGCAGGGGATGAAGTGACGGCGAGTTTTCAGCTGGATAACGAATGGCAGGACGTCACGATGGCGATTGGCGGCACCGTGATGCTGGTCAAGGATGGCGTCGTGCAGCAGCATACCGATCCGGCTGTACACCCGAGAACGGTGGTGGGAACCAAAGCGGACGGCTCCGTTGTGCTGTTCGAGGTTGATGGCCGCCAGCCGGGGTTCAGTGAAGGGCTTAACTACATTGAGCTTGGCGAAATGCTGCAGGAACTTGGCGTGGTTAACGCACTGAATCTGGACGGAGGCGGTTCAGCTACCTTCGTTGCCCGCCTGCCGGGAGAAACGGAGCGCAAGGTGCTCAACTCGCCTTCTGACGGCGGGGAACGCAAAACGGCCAACGGCATTTTGCTGGTGAACAAAGCGCCTGAAGGAGCGGCGGATAAACTTGTCGTTGCACCGACGCTGGAAAGAGTGCTGACCGGTTCATCCGCTACCTTCAAAACGGCGGCCGTGGACCAGAATCTGCATCCGGCGAAAATGACGGAGGCCGCGGTTTGGGGCGTTGACCCAGCCTATGGGACGATCGACGCCAGCGGCACGTTTACGGCAGGCAACCAACCTGGATTGACCGAGGTATCCGTACAATCCGGTAATCTGACAGGGAAAGCCGCATTGGAAGTCGTTGATGAGCTGACTGAGCTCAAGTTCTCCGACGCCGTGAAGACCTTCTCTTCCGGCTCGACCGAGACGCTCAAGGTCACGGCGCTTCGCAACGGTCAAGTGGTACAGGCCGACAATAGCCGTTTGGAGTGGCGTACCGAAGGCGATATCGGGACGATTGACGGCAACGGAACGTTTACCGCTACGGACAAGCAGGACGTCAGCGGCAAAATCTTCGTGAAGTACGGTCAAATCGAGACCTCAATCGAAGTGAACGTCGGTCTTCCGCCGGTCATGCTCGAAGATTTCGAGAACGGCCTTAGCCGTTATAAACCAAGCGCCGGTGCGCAGTTCAAGTCGACCCAGGTATCCATTGAAACCGACGAGACCTATATTCGTTCCGGGAATGGCGCCTTGAAGCTGGAGTACGATTTTACCGGAATGACCGGTACCTCCGGTGCTTATCTGCAGACGAACGGCACCGCGGACAATATCGAAATTCCGGGCTATCCGGAGAAAATCAGCATGTGGGTCTACGGAGACGGCAACGCGCACTGGCTCCGTGCCCAAATTCGTGACAGCAAGGGTGCGATCCCGCTCGATTTCACCGATCAGACGGTCGGCGTCGATTTCAAGGGATGGAAGTATCTCGAAGCGTCCGTGCCCAAAGGAAGAACCCTTCCGCTGGTGATGGACATGCCGGTTCGATATATGGAAACACAGGCCGCGAAAAAAGACGCCGGTGCCATCTACGTGGACGAAATTCGGGCGTTGTACGGTCCTGCCAACGACGATATCGACCCGCCGGTTCTGAAGAAATTCTCCCCGGCCGACGGTGCGGAGATTACAGAGAACACGCCGACCATTACCGTGTATGCCGAGGATGCCGGCTATGATCCTGTCGCACACCCGGGAACGACGCTGATCGATCCGGACAAAATCCGATTCTATCTGGATGGCAGTCTGGTGCAGCATACCCTGTATCCGCCGGAAGGAAGAATCCATTACACGCCGAGCGTCCCGCTCGCCGATGGCGTTCATCAAGCAAAAGTCACCGTCCGTGATCTGTCGGGCAACCAAACGACCGAGGAATGGAACTTCACCGTAAATACCGGTGCAGCCAAGGTGGTGTACGATACGCCGGATACGATCTATGTTGGCGGCAGTTATACGCTGGATATCGGGGGCGTGAAGACATCCCAAATCCGCAGCGGCCATGTCGATTTCCAATTCGATCCCACCAAAGTGGAGAATTTGGAGCTCATACCGGGGGACAAGCTGACTGCATCCCAGGTTAGCGCAAGCATCGACGGTACAACAGGAAAGGTAAGAGTGACCTGGAAGGACATCCATACCGCATCCCTGCGGGATACGGATTGGATCGGCCAAATCCGGTACGACGTGAAAAAGAACGCAACCGGCAGCAGCATCATAGCGCTCACGTCCGGGGCGGTATCCTTCACCGATACGGGCAATACCGAATTTTCGTTCTATGGTCTTCCGATCGAATCGCAGATCGCAACGCATTATGCGCTGAGCTGGAATGAGGAAGGAATCGTAGAGGGATACGAAACGGTGTTCGAAGTTGCCGATGCCCAAGGGCAGCCTGTGGAAGGCGTACAGATCTTGGCAGACTCGGCAGCGGTGGGAACAACGGATGCGGCGGGTATCCTGAAGACCGGGGCGCTGACGTCCCAGGTCAAGACGTATACCGTGCAGGCCGTCAAAGGCAATCAATACAGTCCGGCATTGGAGTTCAAGGTTTCGCCGCTGGCCGGAAGCCCGACTCCTTTCAACATCAGCGTGGGCATGGGAGAAGATCCGGCCACGTCGCGGATGTTGAACTGGCACACGGACCCGGCGACGGAGGGGACCGTCGTGGAACTAGCGAAGCAATCCGAATTCACGGATTTCGATGCGCCGAACGTCCAGAAGTTCAATGGTGCCAGCGAGCTGTACCATACCTTGGATCTGGGGACGGTCCGCGTCCATAAAGCGACGGCGGCCGGTCTTGACCCAGGGACAGAGTATGTGTACCGTGTCGGTGACGGCCAAGGCCATTACAGTGTACAAGGCTCGTTTAAAACGACAGAGCTTGCGGGAGATACAACGAAATTCTTATACTTTGCGGATTCCCAGGCATCCACCGCCAAAGAGTTCGAGCTGTGGGGGAATACGATCGACAAGGCGGCAGCCGAGCATCCGGACGCCGAATTCATGGTCCATGCCGGGGATATGGTGGACAAGGGTTTCCTGGAGGAGCAGTGGAACTATTGGTTCGACGAAGCCCAGAAGCATTTCCTGAATACGACGTTAGTGTCGGCCATCGGCAACCATGAAGTGATGGGGACGAAGGAAAACGGAGACTTCCTGGCTCACTTTAACCAGCCGGGCAATGGCTTGGACAGCCTGAAGGGAACGAACTTCTCTTTTGATTACAAGGACGTTCATTTCATTATGCTGAACAGCGAGTATCAGCTGGAGGAGCAGAAGAAGTGGCTCCAGCAGGATCTGGCTAGCAATGACAAGGATTGGACCATCGCGATGTTCCACCGCGGTCCATACGGCAGCATCTACGATTCCGCCGAGGTACGCAGCCTGTGGGCGCCGGTGCTGGAGGAATTCGGCGTGGATCTCGTGTTAAACGGACATGATCATATTTATATTCGTTCCTACCCGATGATGAACAACCAGATCGCCGCGGACGGGAAGGGCACGACCTACGTCGTGGCGGGATCGTCAGGTCCTAAATTCTACTCCCACACGGAGCGGGGCTGGCATGAGGTGGTCGACGATGAACCAACACAGATGTATGCTTCTATCGAAGTGGAGGGAGACGAGCTTTATTACGTAACCAAAACGGTTGACGGACGCGTCGTGGATGAGTTTACGTTGTCGAAATCGGATACGAAGCCGGAGCCGCAGCGGATTGAAGTAACTCCAAACCAGCTGACGCTAGCTGTAGGCGAGAGCCAAAAGTTGCTGGCTCAAGTGAAACCACGCAGGGCGGAACAAACCGTTGTATGGTCCGTCTACCATTCCGAACCGTCGAATGACGTCATCAGCGTATCCGCAGACGGCATCGTGACGGCTCAAGGGCTGGGCAATGCCGTCGTCAGAGCGACCAGCACGGCGGCACCGGACGTTTATACAGACGTGAGTATTACGGTAGACCGAATCCCGAACGGCAGCATCGAATCGATCCTCTTAAGCGGCAAATCCGAGCTGAAGGTCGGGGATACGAATAAGACGGTAACCGAGGCGGTATATACCGACGGCAGCCGTATCCGTTTAATCGAAGGCATCACCTATGCGAGCAGTAAGCCGGACGTAGCTTCCATTGATGAACAGGGCTCGGTACGGGCTTTGGCAGAAGGGGCAACCGTTATTTCGGCAACCTATGAAGGGTTTAAGTCGGAATATGATTTGAAGGTGATCACCCGTGGTGGAGGGAATCCCGATCCGGGACCGGAGCCGCCGGTAGACCCGCCCGTGCAGCCGCCGGTAACACCACCGGTTACGCCTCCCGTGACACCGCCGTCATCAGGCAGCATCACCATATCCGCCAACGAGCTTGCAGCTAAACTGTCGAATGGGCAAGTGACCTTGTCGGTAGATGGAAACTTTACGGATATCACGCTGCCAGGGAATGCAGCAGACATCCTCAAGGATGGTTCGATCCATCTTGAAGGGAAGAATTTGTCCCTAACGATCCCGGCCGAAGTGCTTCGCCAGCTGGGCGCCCTTGCAGATGCCGGCCAGCTTGAGAAGGGCACGATAAAACTGAGTGCCGCCACATTAACGGAGGCCGAGATGAAGCAGCGGATCGCGCAAGCTGCCCGCGTCTCCGGCGCTAAGCTGACAGCAGCCGGAGCCATGCTGGAGTTCGAGCTTAAACTGACGACAGCGGACGGCAAAGTCCACGGCTTAACCGAATTCGATCATCCGATCATGCTGGAACTGCCTTTATCTTCAGATGCTAATGGCAAAAGAATCTCCATGTACTATGTATCGGGCAGCGGAGAGCTGGAGTATATCGGCGGTGTGAATAAAGACGGCCGCATGGCCGCAGGAATCCGCCATTTCAGTGCTTACGGTTTGCTGGATTACGCGAAAACCTTTGCGGATGTGCCAGCCTCGTTCTGGGCTGCGGAGGTGATCGGCGATTTGGCCGCGAAGCAGCTCATCGAAGGCGTTAGCGCAGACCGCTTCGCACCGGCTCAGCAAGTGACCCGGGCCGAGTTTGCCGCGATGCTGGTTCGTCTGCTGGATCTTAAGGCAGAAGGACCTGCGCCGTTCGCCGATGTAGCTTCAGGCAAATGGTACGCCGAGGCCGTGTCGGCGGCCGCCCAGTCCGGCATCGTGAACGGAACTGCCAAAGACCGTTTTGCACCGGACGCCCCGATCAAACGCCAGGAAATGGCGGCGATGCTGGTGCGCGCTTATGCCCACGCGATGAAACAACAGCAGGAGAACATCAGCGCGGGAAGCGGATTTGCCGATCTCGCCGAGTCTCCGGACTGGGTTCGCGAAGCGGTAGAAACCGCGCATGCCCTCGGATTTGTTCAGGGCCATGCGCCGAGCCGTTTTGCACCGGAAGGTTTGACCACGCGTGCGGAAAGCGCGCAGGTCATCCATAATCTGTTGAATAAGCTGAAGTAAAGCTTAGGCGAATATCGCCTCTCTCCACTGTAGAACTTCGCAGAGGAGAGAGGCTTTTTTTAGGTTAAAGTATGGCGGAAGTTCCGATATAATGATATACAAGGTCAATGAACGAACGTTAGCCGAAGTTACACCTATTGAGTAACCGGAAAGGGGGAAGAGGATGACGGAATACGCGAATACGCCGAAGCCGCCTTATTATGCTTGCATTTTTGTGTCCAAACGAACGGAGGGCGACCGGGGTTACGGAGCGATGTCCGATAAAATGGCGGAGCTCGCTGCGCAGCAGCCCGGTTATCTCGGGGTGGAATCCGCTCGGGACGAGGGTCTCGGGATCACGGTTTCGTATTGGGACTCCCTGGAGTCCATACGTTTATGGAAGGAGAACGCGGCTCATCAGGTAGCCCAGGAACGGGGCAAGAACGAGTGGTATGAAAGCTTTGGCTTGCGAATTTGCAAGGTGGAGCGGGACAGCTTCTATAAGCTTTAGGCAAGGCCAGATCATGGAGAGGAAGAGGAGGAGTTTTATGGTGCAGAATCCGGGCAAGGTCAAATGGGGAATTATGGGGACGGGCTGGATTGCGGAGCAGTTTGCAGCCGATTTGGCGTATGTGGACAATGCTCAGTTTCTGGCGGTCGGTTCCCGTACGGCCAGCAGTGCAGGCGAGTTTGCGTCGAAATACGATATACCGCGGGCGTATGGCAGTTACGAGGAGCTCGTGTCGGATCCTGATGTCGACGTTGTGTACATAGCGACTCCGCATCCGATGCACAGGGACCATGCGCTGATGTGTCTCCAAGCAGGCAAATCCGTTCTGTGCGAAAAGCCCTTTACGATCAACGGGGATGAGCTGGAGGAGTTAGTCGCAGCAGCACGGGAGCATAAGCTGTTCCTGATGGAGGCCATGTGGACGCGTTTCCTTCCGCCGATCCGGCAGGTGCGCGAATGGCTGAAGGACGGTCTTATCGGCGACGTCCGGCTGGTGAAGGCCGATTTCGGTTTCCGGAGCGGCTGGAATCCGCAGGGCCGTTTGCTGAATTTGGAGCTCGGCGGGGGCGCGCTGCTGGATGCGGGCATTTATCCGGTGTCGTTTGCGGCCATGATCTTTGGAGCCGAGCCCGAAAAGATTTGGAGTACGGCGCATATCGGCGAGACGGGCGTAGATGAGCAGTTCTCCGTTATTCTATCCTATGAATCAGGCAAGACAGCATCGTTAAACGGGGCGATCCGGCTGGGATTGACGAATGAAGCTTATATTTATGGCACCAACGGGCATATCCACATTCCGTCCTTCTTGAACGCGACATCCGCTGCGCTTCATGTCGATGGCGAGGAACCGGTGGTTGTGACGGATGACCGACAAGAGAAGGGTTATAGCTTCGAGGCTTACGAAGTGGGACGCTGCCTGCTGGAAGGGCGGCTCGAGAGCGATGTGATGACGCTGGACGAATCGCTTGCGATCATGAGGCTGCTGGATCATATCCGGGGGCAGTGGGGATTGAAGTATCCTTCGGAAGGTTAAGCCGTGACGCTTATGATCGGGCTTCTTGAGTATACGAAATAAAAGAATGGTTTGAAGCAGCCAATACGGGCTTTGCCTCGTATTGGCTTTTTTTGGTCATTGTACGTCATGCGGACTAAAATTCCTGCCGGAGATTTAAAATTATATTTTACAAAAACTATTGAAATTTGAAATAAAATTTCAATATGATAGTGATAGAGATGAACACAGGTACAACAGCAGGACGTCATCTACTTCAGTCGCATGATCGGAGGTGAGCGGCAGCGATTTCGCTGGAAATCGGGCTTCGGTTCGGATAGCAAGCACTCATACCATAGGGAGTGAATTGATGAATGATAACCAAAAGGCGTGTCTATCGAAGCAGTAAGTCCATTCTGTCCATGACGTTGGCATTCGCCGTGATGCTCAGCTCGGCCGTGTCTGTTTGGGGCAATTCCGTTGAAACGAACGCAAGCGCAGGACAGCCGGAAGCAGCGGTGCTGGAGGATTTCGAATCGGTAACGAATTTATTTGCGTCTTCCGCAAGGGGGAAGGCCCAGCTGGATTTGGCGGGGAGGCCGGAGCCGATTTATTACGGACATCACGCTGCAGCCTTAAGCTATGATTTTGTGGGCAGCGAATCCGGCACCTCGGCGGCTTATCTCAATTTCAGAGACCCGGATGGATCAACAGGCAGGAGCGTTCCCGGATCACCGAAGGCACTCGGCTTGTGGGTTTACGGCGACGGCGGCAACCACTGGCTCCGTGCACAGCTTCAGGATTCTTCCGGCGGCAAGCATACCGTTGATTTTACAGCCACCTCCGGTCTTAACTGGAAGGGCTGGAAATACGTCAAATTAAACATTCCCTCTACCATTCAGGCTCCTCTCAAAGTGAATCAAATCTACGTAGCCGAATTAAAAGACACGAATAAAAACAAAGGTGCCTTATACTTCGACAGGCTGTCCGCCTTCTATACGGCTTCTCCGGTATATGGGCTCGACATCGGCGGACTGACGCCTATGGGCGTCGGTGAAGCGGTCAAACCGCAAGTGTATGCAACCTATGAAGGACAGTCGGAGCCAACGTTGCTGACATCCGGCGTGAAACTGACCAGCAGCGACGAATCCGTTGCCACCGTGACGGGCGCTACATACGACACCATTGAAGCATTGGCACCGGGAACGGTGACCATCACGGCCGAGTACGGCGATGCGCCAAAAGCCCAGCTGGAGCTGCATGTGGCGGCGGATGCCCCGGCTCCCCATGAATTGCTGTTGTCCGGGCCGCTTCATATGGAGACTAGCGTTACCGACAACATGAGAACCAGCGTGGTTTACTCCGTCTACGGAAACCAGACGGATCCGGTGTGGATGACCGAAGGCATTAGCTATACAAGCGATCAGCCTGGCGTTGTATCGGTCGATCAAGCGGGTCGACTGACCGCGGTTTCCGAAGGGACGGCTGCCATTACGGCGTCTTACCGGGGAGCATCCGCCCATCATACCATTACCGTAACGGATCCGGTTCCTGTTTTGCAAAGCATTAAACTTCAGGGGCTTACGTCCGTGACGGTTGGAGATTCTTTTGAAACGGTGGTATCCGCCACGTACTCATGGATGGCTGAACCGCAGACCATAGAGGAAGGCGTTACGTTTACCAGCAGCAACCCGGACGTCGCTTCGGTTTCTGATCAAGGGGTGGTGAGCGGTTTGAAGGTAGGCTCCGCTAGAATAACAGCCGCGTTCCAAGGAAAGACCGATTCGCTCTATATCACCGTGAATGAAGCTTCCCGGCATCCGAAAAGCGAGATGCGGGCGGCATGGATCGCCACCGTCGATAATATCGACTGGCCGGCTAAAGGGGTTACCGATCCGGAGCAGCAGAAGCAGCAATTCATTCAGCTGCTCGATCAACTGGAGGATGCCGGAATGAACGCGGTCATCATGCAGATCAAACCGACGGCGGATGCTTTTTACCCGTCCCAATACGGACCATGGTCCGAGTGGCTGACAGGTGAACAAGGCAAGGATCCGGGTTACGATCCGCTGGCATTCCTGCTCGAGGAAGTGCATAAGCGAAACATGGAGTTCCACGCCTGGTTCAATCCGTATCGCATCAGCCTGCAGGGAGACATCAACAAGCTGGTGGCGGATCACCCGGCCAGACAGCATCCCGAATGGGTCGAGGAATACGGCGGCAAGCTGTATTTCAATCCAGGGGTGCCGGAGGCGCAGCAGTTCATCATTGACGGCATCATGGAGGTCGTTCGGAATTACGATATCGACGCCGTGCATTTTGACGATTATTTCTACCCGTATCCCGTAACGGGCGTGGATTTCCCGGATACGGATACGTTTAATCAGTACAAGGGCTCCTTTACGAACAAGAGCGATTGGAGAAGAAATAACGTCAATACCTTCATTCAAAACGTGAAGGAAGCCATCAAGGCGGAGAAGAGCTACGTGAAATTCGGCATCAGCCCGTTTGGTATTTGGAAAAACAAATCCAGCGATCCGTCCGGCTCCGAAACGACGGGACTCGAGAGTTATCATGCGAATTACGCGGATTCGAAGAAATGGGTCGAAGAAGAGTGGATCGACTATATCACGCCGCAGATTTATTGGAACATCGGGTACTCCGCAGCGGCTTACGATAAGCTGATCGATTGGTGGAGCGGGATCGTGTCCGGCAAGAACGTTCATCTGTACAGCGGACAAGCCGTATATAGAATCGGGTCGAATGCCGACTGGTCCAATCCCGACGAAATGCCGAACCAGATCCAATACAATCGAAACTTCGAGGAAGTTCGGGGCAGCATGTATTTCAGCTCCAAATGGTTTAAGGACAACGCGCTTGGATTTACGGACAGACTGAAAAACGATTTGTACCGATACCCGGCGCTCATCCCGGCCATGCCTTGGATTGAATCGGAGGCACCGGCTGCGACCAAGAAGCCAAAGGCCGACCAAGTACAGGAAGGCGTGAAGCTCAGCTGGTCTTCGTCTGACGACGAGACGTATTACGCGGTTTATCGCTTTGACGGTCGGGAAACCGGCAGCGTTCAGGAACCGGCGAATTTAATAGGGACTTTCAGGAAAAACGCCGGAATGACGCAGTTCTTTGTTGATCGTACCGTTGTAAAGGGACAAACCTACACGTATGTGGTGACGGCTATCGATCGTTTGCATAACGAGAGCGCCCCGAGCCCTTCCGTAACGATTAAAGCGGGGGACCACGGCCAGCCGCCGGTTGACCCGCCGGGGAATCCGAACCCGCCGGTGACACCGCCGGTCACTCCGCCTGGGAAACCGAATCCACCGGTAACACCGCCGGTGACTCCACCCGTAACGCCTCCGGTGACACCGCCGGTCAACCCGCCGACGCCGCCGAAACCTCCGGTGTTCCGCGATGTGGACGGCGTTGGCTGGGCAAAAGCGGCGATTGAGGAACTGGCGGCGCTTGGCATCGTAGAGGGGGTGGGACAGGATTCGTTCCGGCCGATGAAATCGGTGACAAGAGCCGAATTCCTGGCCATGCTTGTCCGGGCTTTCCAGCTGACGGGGGCGGCCGACCTGAAATTTACTGACGTGAAGCCGACCGATTGGCATTATACCGTCATCACATCTGCAGTAGATGCCGGCCTAGCTAAAGGAATCGGTGGCGGCAAATTCGATCCGAACCGGCCGATCACCCGCCAGGAAATGGCGATCATGAGCGCCAACGCGCTGACATTATTCACCGATATGAAGGCAGAGGATGAGAACGGCACCTTGGCGAAGTTTAAAGACGGCAGCAGCATTGCAGGCTATGCAAGGAACGCGGTTGCCCTCTTGGCCGAGAAAGGCGTGATACAAGGCACCGGCAATGACCGGTTTATGCCGAAAGGAATCGCCAATCGCGCTCAGGCAGCGGTCATCATCCACAACCTGTTGAAATTGTAGAACCTGTAAAAAAGGGACATCCTTAGGCATAATGCCTTAGGACGTCCCTTTTGCTGCTTGTTCCAATCGACATGCTCCATGGTACAATAGAGGCATTATGTCTTGGAGTGTGGTGCATGGTCAAAAAATTAGGAATGGCACTTGTCTACGTTGCCGTGGGTGGTCTTATTTACTATAAAGGCGAGTTCATATTGGCATGGATTCGATCGACAGACAGCATCATGCTGATCATGCTCGTCGCTGTCGCCATGGCTTTGTTCCCGGTGATCCCTTATCCCGTTGTCGGCGGCGTAATCGGGGCGGCCCTGGGTCCGGTTATCGGCGGGATGGTTACTTGGGTCGGCTCCACAGCTGCTTCCATCCTGATGTTCATGTTCATCCGCTACGGTTATCAGGAATGGGGCAACCGGGCGCTTCACCGTTACAACAGCCTGGGAAAAGTGACCACGATGTTTGAACGGAACGCCTTTTTGACCATCCTGTTTACCCGGTTGATCCCGTTTATTCCTTCCATTGTCATCAATGTGTACGCAGCGCTCAGCAAGGTAACGTTCGTATCGTACAGCTTGGCGTCCGCATTGGGCAAAATTCCCGCCATGCTGCTGTTCTCGATGGTAGGAGACAATTTGATGTCCAATCCTTCCCATATCCTAATAACCATAGGCGTATATGGCGTATTTCTTGCCGTAACCCTTCTGGTTTACCGCTTGTCGGGCTTTGGCCGTTCGGGAAGAACGGAGGCCAAACGCTTATAGGCGTTCGATCGATGAGGTGGGACCGCTTCGCTCCGGAGGTGCTAAGGTCTCGCCTTTTTTCTGTTGGAACCATGCCCGTACGGCCTCGATCTCTTGCTGTTCCATTCCGCTTAAACTCTCGTTGATTTCGCTGAATATCATCTTCACTTGAAGGGAGAGAAGCCCCTTTCTACGCTGCCTGCGGGTACCGCTGACCTCCATGGCAATGATCTGCGGCCGGCGTATGTACCTGGTGGACATTGCTATGAAGCGGCTGCGGATCGTAAGCTGTTTACCCGTGACGTTCAGTCCGGAATCCCGGTGCGACAGAAGTCCCCAGGCCAACGAGAGCGGAAGCAGCAGGAGCGATAATAAACCGAGCCTGTCAAAATACCAAATGCATGCGGCGCTGACCGCTGCGGCAAAAGCCAGCTTCCAGCGGACGTACATCCATCTGGCGCGGGGCGGCGGCGAAGCCGAAATGGCCTGAGCGCTGAATTGAGGCGTAACCCGCTTCAGCAGCGCCGGGATATCCCCGGTCCTCAGCAGAGGATGCAGCATGAAATGCTTCTCGGACTCTGACGTAAGCACATGAACCTTCACTTCGGCGTAACCGAACCATCGCCGGAATACGCCTTCCTTTACGGTTATGGCCAATACGCGTTCCGGGGAGAATAGCAGTCTTTTTCTCTCCAGCAGACCGCAGCTGACCGAGATTTGTTTCCCGAAACGCTCGACGGTAAATCCGGCATATTTGATCGTGTAGAGCACGGCCGAGAGCAGCCAGGACACGATGAGCGCCAATGCCGCGATGCTGATCCAGCTGCCGGGCAGCAGCTTTCCTGCCGATTGAAACAGCGATTGGTACATCCGATCCGGCAGCAGGTCGTCGGCAAAAGACACGATACCGCCCACAAAGGCTAAAGCCAATGACAGGTTGGGCGAGGATAGAGCGGCAATGAGCAGACGGCCCGAGGATAGCTGGAGCAGCGTCCTGCGTTCTTCCTCGGCCGGGATGGGACGGCTTGCCTTTTCTCTGCCGGCGGCGGTGGATTCGGAATCCATCAACGGGACGCTCTCAAAGTCCCGGTTATGATACGACGGGTGGTGAACGGATTCATAAGCCTCCGGGGTCCCCGGAGAAGGAACGGACGTTCTCTCCGTCTCAGAGGAAAGGCTCTGACCGGATCGGCCGGAGTTTTCCGCAGCTGGGTGAACGTCGCGATCCGCCTGCCTGGTTTGGGTTTGCTCGCGCAGCCAGCGCTGCAGCCGTTCGCCTTCGCTATTGGTGACGGCCGGAAGGATGCCGCCGCCGCCTTCCTTTTTGCCCGGCGTTTCGATCCGGACCTGGGTAAGCCCCAATAAACGCTGCAGCAAGGGCTGCTCCATATTCATGGAATGGATGCGGCCCGTATAGATGGACAATTCCTCCCGGAACAGCACGCCGCGGCGGATGAGGATTTTGTCTTCTTCCAGCGTATAGACGAAGCGTTTCCACTTCAGATACCCGTATAGGAGCAGAAGGAAGACCAGGATGACGATGGCGGCGGACAGCCAATACCAAGGGATGTCGCGCAGCGATTTACCGTTAAGGAATTTGATGGATACCAGGGCTGCGATCGGAATAAGCGATTTTACGCTGTCCGCGAGCGGGAACAGGATGAACAGCCGGTGCAGCCTTGTCGGTTCATTCATCGTGATCCACCACTTTGGCCAGCTCGCCGATCTGTTTCTTTAGTTCCTCTGCTTCTTCCAGCTTGAGCGCTTGAATGACATGGGTCGTTGCCGCCGTGACCACCTTGACCTTGGCTAACCCGTATTTGCGAAGGAGCGGCCCCCGTTCCAGCTCGACATGCTGGACCCGCGTCATGGGAACGAGGGTGTCGCTGAGCCAGATCCAGCCGGAGCGAAGCTCCAATTCCTCCTCGCTGACTTTAAAGCCGAATTGTTTGTAAGTGAAAGAGGGCACGGCCCAAGTAAACCAGGCTCCGAGAACCAGGAGTCCGATGGTGATCCACCCGGGAATGAGGGTCCATCCGAGTATAGCCGCGATGATCAGATAAGCTGCTGCAGCGAGCATAATAATTCCGTCCGTGATGAAGCCCGTTATGCGGGAGATCGTGACGGAGTCCGGGTGGCACTTGCGCATGGCGTCAAGCCGATGGTCCATATGTAGGTTCCTCCTTGATGTTAAAGATTCGATCATTCCTTACCTATATGTATGTCTACGTTGCTTGGGAAAACTGCGTTTCATTCCGCCCCTGTTTGCTTGCCGTGCTTATCATTGTAGCATAACAGATTAACGATCATCTGAACCCGACCTAACGGTTGCATGAACACATCCCGATTCTGTTAAGCTTGAGTTAAGAAAGCTGATGAAATGATCGAGAACGAAAGGATGGCTGATCATGAAAATAGACCGGCTGTTAGCCATAACCGTCCTGCTTCTTAACCGTGGGAGACTGAGCGCCAAAGAGCTGGCGGATCGGTTCGAGGTATCCAGCAAGACAATATACCGAGATATGGATACGCTGTGCCAAGCCGGCATTCCGATTGTTGCCCGCCAGGGGATCACCGGCGGATTTGAGATCATGGAGCATTATATGATCGATAAGTACTGGCTGTCCGCCGAGGAGATGAGCACCTTGGTTACAGCCGTTAAGGGGCTGAGCAGCGCACTGGAGGATCCGCAGATGGGCATGCTGCTGGAGAAGATCAAAGCGCTGCTGCGCAGGGTAGAGCAGGGACTTGGCGATGAATATCGGAAGGAGCCCGTAGTCATGGACTTTCAGCCTTGGGGACAGCGTCAGGGTCTGAAACCCGCCGTGGGCTTGCTCAAACAAGCCATTCATGACAAGCGCAGGGTGCAGATGGAATATATCGATGCGGAAGGCAGCGCGGAGCGAAGAACCATTGAACCGGCATCCTTGTTTCTGAAGGGCAATGTCTGGTATGTGCAGGCCTTTTGCCTGGAGCGGGAAGATTTTCGCCTCTTCCGGTTGTCGCGCATGCAGGATATCAAGATGCTGAGCGAAGCGTATGAGCCAAGGCCATGGCCGGGCAAGGAACGTTTGGAATGGGACTCCTCCTGGTCCAATGCTCGGGAGCAGGAGACCGTTCTGTTATTCGAGGCTGCCGCGCGTCAGCGGGTGGCGGATATGTTTCCGCCGGAACAAGTGACCGTCAACCCGGACGGATCTTTGCGCGTTCATGTGTTATACAAGCTGGACGAGTGGTTTTACGGCATGATTCTGAGCTTCGGGGATCAAGTGCTGGTTGAGTTTCCGGGCGAAGCAGCCGAGGAAGTGAAGCGAAGGGCGAAACGGATGCTGCTGCGTTACGATAACCCGGACAGATAGATGTCCACGTTACCTCTTTAGAATAGAGATATATTCATCTCAAGGAGGAAACAACTATGAGTCATAGTCAACAGCAGAATCAAAGTGAACGATGGATCGAAACTAGACCCGCCATGTCCATTCAGGGCGTCGGCGTCCGAACGACAAACGAAGCGGAGGCAGGACCGCAAGGCAAAATACCGCAGTTATGGGATCGGTATTTCCAAAGCGGTTTGCAGGCACGATTATCTGATAAGGATCAAGCCATCTATGGGTTGTACACGGATTACGAAAGCGACGCATCCGGGTCGTATACCTTAATAATCGGCAACAGGATAGATGAAGACGTGGCTGCCGAAACCTCCAGTGAACTTCAGCAAGCCTCCGTCCCTGCATCCAGGTATTTGGTATTCCGGACAAGACGCGGCCCCTTAATGGAGATCGTGCCTGAGGTATGGCATGAAATTTGGAGCTACTTCGACCAAGCGGCGGAAAAAAGAACCTATACGGGCGATTACGAACGCTATGACATGCAGCAGTTTGATCCTGCGAATACTGTGGTGAACGTATATATCGCAATTGAATAGCCGCGAAGCATCGGAAGACCGGTTCGGGTGCCTGGAGCTGATAAGACGATCCAAAGGGAATACGATCCGATCCGGGCCAACCGATGGTTGTCAACATCAAATAGAGGGTGTCTCAAAAGATCCTGGATCTTGCGAGATGCCCTTCTTGCTGTTTGAAGATGCCCCGGGCTTTTTGACCATCGTCATGAAGGAGGTGCCGCCCTTATCGAACATTGCAGCCTCCGAGAAGCCAAGCTTGGCATACAGGCGAATGGCCCGTTCGTTGAATCGGGCTACAGTCAGCCGAAACGATTTGCGTTGGTGAAGTTCTCCCATGGATGCCAGCACGCAGGAGAGGAACTTGTGTCCCAAGCCTTTTCCCGTCAGCTCCGGTTTCATGCCGAGTCCGATATCGAGCAGATCCTCATCGTATGCCCCTAACGGGATCGCAATCGGTATTTGGGCTGATGAACCCGTGCAGCAAAAACCGATCAATTGCTGCTCATCGTCCAGTATGGCGTAATACGAACATTCCAGAAGCTCTCTTCGAAACTCCTCATCCTGTCCGCTGTCGTAGAAGTCATAGGGAGGCTCATAGTTCCAAGACATGATTTGATCGGCAAACGCCTCCGTCATGGCAGTGATATGATAAGTCATTAATCTCATCCTTTATGTCTATTGATATCGTTTCTTCATCGTTTATTTCTGCACGATCAGCACAAAAACCTCCTCTTCCATATTCGCAGCGGGCCTGATCGGCCTAACTGCCATGGAAGAGAAGGTTTCATTCAACCCATTATTTAAACCCGGTCAACGCCGATCCCGATTTCATGAAATACTTCTGTCCGAAGAAATAGATCAGGATCATGGGAATCGCCATGATGGTGGATGCCGCCATCAGTTTCTCCCACTGTGCCCCGTGGTCCTGCTGAAAGCTTTGCAGGCCGACGGTGATGGTCCATTTGGCCGAATCGTTCAGATAGATGAGCGGTCCCATGAAATCCACGTACGACCACACAAAAGAGAATAAAGCAACGGTGGCCAGTGCCGGCTTCAGGATCGGCATAATGATCTTGATATAGATCCGCAGCTCCGAAGCCCCGTCGATCTTTGCTGCCTCGGACAATTCGGTCGGCACGCCAAGCAGAAACTGCCGAAGCAAAAAGATGAAGAACGGCGCCCCGAAGAATGCGCCGATGGTAAGCGGCATGATCGTATTGACCCAGCCGAGCTTGGTGAAGATGATGTACTGCGGAATCATCTGCACTTGAGCCGGCAGAATCATGGTTGCCACGACGATGGTAAAGATGATGTTCCGGCCCCTCCAGGGGATGCGGGATATCGAGTAGGCCACCAGCGGTGCAGAGAATAGCTGGCCGATGATATTCACCATACAAATCAGAAACGTGTTCATCATGTATCGGGTAAACGGAATGGCAGAAAGCGCCTCTTTATAATTGGACCACTGGAACGTCTCCGGGAATATGCTCGGCGGGAACTCGAGTATCTCCTCCGGCGTTTTCAGCGAGGTCATCACCAGCCATACAAATGGAAACAGGAAGATCACAGCGAATAGAAGAAGGACCGCATGCGGTAAGATAACCCGCAACTTGACAGCCATGTTACTCACCTCCGTAATAGACCCAGCGGCCCGACGTTTTTAACAGGATGAACGTAATCAGCAGCACGATGATGAACAGAATCCAGGCGAGCGCCGAGGCATAACCCATCTTCAGAAAGACAAAGGCTTCCTGGTACAAATTGACCGCATAGAACAGCAGCGATTGCTCCGGCCCGCCCAATGAGCCGCTTCCATCCACCTTGCCGCCAGCCAAAATATACGATTCCGTAAAGATTTGAAAGGCGCCGATCAACCCCATGATGAGCTGAAAAAGAATGATGGGGGACAGGGCAGGGACCGTGATCTTCCAGAAGCGGTACCACCAGTTCGCTCCGTCCACCTGAGCCGCTTCATAATATTGCCTCGGCACGCCCTGAAGGGCGGCCAGGAAGATTAAAGCGCCCGCACCCGAGCCCCACAGGCTCATCAGGATAAGAGACGGTTTCGTATAACGGGGATCCAGCAGCCACGCCGGGTCCGTTAAACCCAGGGTGCGAAGTGCCAAGTTAACCAACCCGAAGTCGGGGTTCAGCATCCATGTCCACAATAGAGCGCTTGCAACGATCGGTATGACGGACGGAAGGTAGAAGATGGTGCGGTAATAATTGATCCCCTTCACTTTGAAATTGAGCATCACGGCAATCAGCAGTGAGACGGCCAGCGTGATCGGCACGGATATGAACGCCATGAAAAAGGTGTTACCGAGCGACTTATAGAAGCGGTCATCCGCGAGGATTAACTCGTAATTCTGTAGCCCCACCCACTGGGGAGGGCTGAATAAATCGTATTCGGTCAGACTCAGATAGAGCGAGCCGAAGAACGGATAGACGGTAAAAGCCAGAAACCCGATGATCCAAGGAGAGGCGAACGCCAGGCCAAGATACACATAATGACGCTCCTTCCTGGACCAGCCTGATACGGGCTTTCGTTGATTTGCTGTGGAGACTCTCATCTTCGCGATTCTCCTTCCGCTTCAAAATATTTAGGCAGCGGCCCCGCCCAACCCATCGCTGCATTGGACAGAGCCTGCTTGGTTCATCATTTCACCAGCGGCTGAATCTTGGCCTTTACCTTGTCCAAGCCTTCCTCCATGCTGACGGTGCCTCGGAGAATAGCGTCAAATTGCGCGCTGAACTCCGTCATGTACTCGTTCGCGTAGGAAGAAGCCGGGAAGGACTTCAGGTTTTCGCTCCCCGAATAGTCGAGGAATTCCTTAAACCCTGGCACATCCTCGTAGAGCGGGTTGGAGAAGGCCGAATTTCGCGTCGGGAGATTCCCGAGGGCAGCCGTAAATTCGGCCATTTGCTCCGGCTCGGTCATCCATTTAATGAATTTCCAGGAAGCGTCCGGGTTTTTGACGCCTTTCGGAATATAGAATACGCTCGTGGTTACATTTCCGGAGTTTTTAAGTTCCGGGTTGCTCTCATCATAAGGAATGGGAGCTATGCCGTAGTTCAGATCAGGCGAGTATTGCTTGATGAAGGTGGGCACCCATTCTCCGTCAATCGTCATCGCATATTTGCCCGAGAAGAACGGATTCTGTGCCGACATGTATTGGCCGAGCCCGGAGGAGAATCGATCCAAATTATCGGAACCGTATTGATCCCAGATCTCCTTCGAGAGCTTGATGGCCGATTGGATCCCCGGATGATCCGGCGTCACCTGCTGCGTTGCTTCATCATAAAACGATCCGTTAAAGGCATAACTGAACGTATAAGCATCCATGCCCGGCCACAATCCAAGCCGCTGGAGGCGGCCGTCATCCTGAGCGACGCTCAGCTTCTTGATATACTCTTTCAAATCGCTTATCGTTTCCGGCGGACCGTCATAACCGGCTTCCTGCAAAATATCCTTGTTGTAGAACAGCATGGACACGTGCATGGCCGTCGGGATTGCATACGTCTTGCCTTCATGCTGGGAAGTGCTTAGGGCAGCCGGCACGAAGTCCTTAAGATCGACGCCGTCCTTCGCTATATAATCATCCAGCGGCATCATGGCGCCACGGAGTCCCCACGGCACGACATTTTGTCCGAATTGGGATGCGATGTCCGGAGGATTGCCCCCGGTGATCGCGGTAAGCTGTTTCTGGTAATCGCTTTGGGATAACCCCTTCACTTGAATGTCGGGATTGGCGCTGTTCCACTTGGCAATCAACGCTTCCAACGCCTCCGCTTCCGGTCCGGTCCATCCGTACCAGAAGTCGAGCGTTACGGCATCCTGGGCAGGCGGATTATCGGATGGCTTGTCACCAGCATCACTGCCCGATTGAGGCGCATTACCGCCCGAGCATCCTGTTACGATAGAGAACAATAGAATAAGGCTCCAGATCCAAGATTTCTTCTTCATTCCTCTTCCTCCCCTTGAGCAATCGTGTACAATCGTGCAACGTCATTCATTGAAGTTCTATCAATTCCCTCCCCAACACAGTTGACTAAACAACCGGCCCTGATCCAGTTATTTGTAAGAATTATGGATATCGTAGCATGTAAAAAAATCATTTCATTTCACTATCGTGTTCAAAAATAGGATTATCGTATGGTATTGAACACTCTATTTCATCGCTTGCTTACGAAAGTCGGTGGGAGAGATGCCCGTATACTTTTTGAAGATTCTGCAAAAATAGGAGAGTTCATTAAATCCGGTGGAGTAGCAAACATCCGTTACGGATAACTCCGGCTGCTTCAGCATCATCATGGCCTGCAGAATCCGTAGGTCGGTGAGATAACGGTTGAATGTTTTGCCTGTCCATTCTTTGAAGAGGATGCAGAACGTGGACCTTGATAAATTCGATAGGCTGCATAGGTCATTCAAATTCATATCTTCCTGATAGTGGTTATGGATGTGATCAACGACTCTTGTCATGATTTTCCGGTATTTCTCCGATTTCTCGAATCCTTCACGCAGCAGCTCGCCGTTGACCTGCCGTGCCAGAATCGAGAGAAGCACAAGCAGCTTGGCTTTGAGCGAGATTTGAAAAAAGGGGTGCGTCTCTCGTATTCGATCAGCATATCCTTCAGGACATTTCGGACCGTTACGTCGGTAACGCTGTCCAGCGTGATTTGGGATTGGGCATTCGTTTCCTTGCGCAGAAAGTATTCCAGAAAGGCCACATCGAAAAAGGCGTGGTCTGTCGGCTGTTCCTGAAATCTCTCGTTCACGAAGGAGGGCATGAATTCGCATCCGTAAATTTCGATGTCCTCATCGGGTGAAATGCTTACGCTGTGCAGGGTAAAAGGAGGAATAACAAAAATATCGCCTTTGCGTATCTCGTATACCTGTTGTTGGACGGTGTGCAGGAAAGCGCCTTTTGCCACATACCATATCTGAAAATAATCATGGCAATGCGTCCATAGGCTCTGCTGATAGGTCAATTTATACATTTTGCATGGAAGACCTTCCAACATCTCCATCTTTGAGTTAAAATAAACGACACCTGATCCCGTTAGTTCTTCAATATCGACCTGACTCCAATAAATACTCAAATAAATTCCCTCCCCTATTGATTTCCTTTAGTTTAAGAAAACGATTTCATTTTAGGTGACAGCCATTTTCTTAAACATGATTATCCCTAAAACATCCGGATCGTGTACAGAATTCCTCCTCCTCCCTAAGAAATATAGGTCACATTATCAGCCTATTTCATAGGGGAACGCGGGGTTGTTTATGAAAATCGTATATTTGGACGGCTTGAGAGGGCTCGCTGCCTTGATTGTAGTGGTATCTCATTTTTTTCAAGTGTTTGCACCGTCGGTTTTTGAGGGGAGGGAGGAGATCGAGCATTTCGCTTTTGAGGGGATTGCCGCGCGAACGCCGTTCAATCTGCTGTTTAACGGCAACTTCTCCGTCTGTCTGTTTTTTGTGCTCAGCGGATATGTGCTCAGCTATCGTTTTTTTGGGACAGGGGATAGGTTCATCGTTTATTCTTCCGCCATCCGCCGCTATTTTCGTCTGGCCGTGCCGGCTTTGGCATCCGTTTTCCTTGCTTATCTGATCCTCGTATTGGATCTCGGGGCTTATGACAATATACGCGGGATGACGTTATCTTCGATGCCGGATCCGTTTGCCGCGGACGCCAATCTGCTGGTCATGCTGAAGGAAAGCTTGTTCCATACCTTTTTCACCTATGGCTCGCAGTACAATCCCGTGCTATGGACGATGACGTACGAGTTGTTCGGTTCGTTCATGATCTTTGTTTTTCTGATTGTTTGCGGCCGTCATCGGATTCGTTATGCCGTGTATGCAATCCTCATCTGTTTATTCATCGATTCCTACTATTTGGGATTCGTCCTGGGCATGCTGATAAGCGATGTAAAGAACAGCGGGAGGGAGCGGCCGGCATTTATTCATCGGTCTTGGATCCAGCTTCTGCTGCTCTGCGCCGGTATTTACTTAGGCTCCTATCCCTATGTCGCACCGCAAGGAACGGTATATTCGATCCTCCAATGGGGGGCTTCCAATTTCGATTTCTTTGTGTTTTATCATGTAATCGGGTCATTCCTGATCCTGATGGTGCTGCTGCATTCGAGCCGAATGCAGGCGATATTCAGCCATCGTTTTTTTGCTTATTTGGGTAAAATCTCGTTCTCGCTGTACCTCGTACACTTTACGGTGATTTGCTCGTTCGGGAGCTATGTCTTTCTGCATCTCAGCCCGTTTCTGAGTTATGGTCCCCGCGTGCTGCTTACCACGATTCTCACGTTTGCGGTTATCGCCGCGGTGACCCATTGGTTTTACCGGCTCGTGGATGCCCGGATTCTGCTCGGGTTATCCAGGTGGAACAAAGCTTTATTCACGTCTGGGAAGCTGAGAGGACGAAAGGGCCAAATACAAACGGAACAGACCATGAAGGCCGACTAGATACAAATACGGTTACCTCCATCGTGTGAGCGAACAATGAAACGCAAAAAAACCTTCTCTTCCGGGTTACCGGCCGGGCATACGCCCGGTCCATGCCGAGAAAGAGAAGGTTTTCTTTTTGTTTTTTCTTTTTGTCACCGTAATCCTTTAGGATCCGCTTGCATGGGTCTGCACCACATGCTGCCTGCGGTATGCGCCCGGCGTCATGCCGACGGCCTTCTTGAATGTTCGGTTGAAGGAGGTGATGTTGAGATAGCCGACGCGCTGGCTGATCTCATTGACGGTCAGGTCGGTGCACGCCAGCAGCTCCTTCGCTTTGTTCATGCGGATGCCGAGGAGGTGATCGCTGAAGTTGAGACCGGTCTTCTCCTTGATATAAACGGAGAGGTAGGCGCTCGACAGGTTCAGCTTGGCTGACAGATAGTCCAGGGACAAATCTTCGGCATACTGGTTATGGACAATGTTCATGAACATGGCGATAAGCGGCTCTTCCCCGGTATCCTTTTTCTTGCGGATGAGGGCACAGGAGGCTTCGACGAGCTGACGGAATACGCCTCGGTAATCAGATAAACAATGGCATTCCGCCAATCTTGCGCTCCACTGCTTCAAGGATTGGACGGAGGTTTTGTCAATCTGGGCCATCTCCATATAACTTAGAATTTTGGAAGCCACGGAATCGGCGAAGAAACGAAATTGCGCGATGCCGGCCTCCTTGCGCTGCATGGCTTCAAGCGCCTGGTCGATGATCTGCAAGGAGCGGCCGTCGCTGCCGGATTGCAGCGCGTCGAGCAGTCCTTTTTCCTGCGGCGGACTCAGGTTGACGGTAGTAGGGAGTACCCGCTGCATGGTTACGATCTGCGATTCCTCGAGCAGCGGAGCCTGGGCAGTCAATCCTTTGACCTGATGGTAGGCTTGATTGAATTCGGACGAATCGCTTACCTGGGAGCTGACCGCAATCGTGACCAGGAACAATTCCTTCTCCTCGTTCAGCATATCCTTGATCTCCAGCAGCAACTCCTCCAGGCGGGCCGCTTCCTCCCGTTTGAAGATGGAGACGATCTCGTTCTTCTCGATCTGGAACGTATGGGAGCCCGGATAGCGCTCCGCCGTGATCAGATGAATATGCTCCAGCATATGGCGGACGGCCTGATCGGTTTGGAGGGGAAGCTCATAGACCGGATTCATCCGGAACCGGATATGGTACAGAACCACGATGAAGCTTCCGTCATCCGACAGGAAATCCTCCCATTCGCTGATATCGGTATTAATGCTTTTCAACTGACTGATATAAGAGTAACTGGTCAGGACGGACTTGTGTTTGTTCATGCGGTCCCGAATCTCTTCCTTCTCCCGGAACAGCTCCTGAATGCGGTTCTGGATCAGGTCGTATTCCGTGACGCTGCCGGTTTCCGGCATCGCCGAGCTGCTGGCTCTGTTCAGCACGGTCGTCAGGATCTGCTTTACCGGCTTATGCAGCCGCCGGCTGAGGAAATAGGATGCAGCCAGCGCTACCCCGAGCGATAGGCAGAAAATAAGCAGCAAACCGCCGGTTAACCGGCTCAGCTGGGAAGAGACATGGCTGTAAGGTACGGCCGAGACATAGGTCAATCCGTCGGATCCGGCTTCCGCAAAATAGTAGGTTCCATCCTTCAGCACGGCTTTTTGACCGGCCTCGAACGGCGGCAGCTGATCCTGGTCCATGGAGCCCAGCGTGTACAGCACTTGGCCTTCGGCATTCAGAATGGCAAGCGCGCGATCGTTCGACTCGCCGAAGAAGGACTGGGCGGCCTTATCGATATCGATGAGGGCAATGACCTCATATGGACTGTCCGGCTGCTTGTAAACAAAAGGCATCAGCGTTTTCTCGGACAAATCGTTGTTGATTCGATAGGTTGACGCAGGGAGGAGCTTGAAGGATTCAGGATCACCCGTATAACCGTTCCAGAACGAATAAGGGTACATCGGACTCGTATAGGAACGATTGAACATATAGGCAGCATCGCCGCTCCCGGATTTGCTGAGCACAAAATCAAACTCGCGAAGATAAATCAGGGTGTCCTCCAGAAAGAACAGCGGGTTATAGATATCGCTCCGCATCTGCATCATCACGTCTCGGGCCTTCAAGTAATTGACTTCGTTTCCGGTCTGGTGGCGAAGCTGATTATTGAAGCCGATTAATTCGGACTGGTTATATATATCGAACATTAATACCTGCAGCCTGCTGAATTGGTTGTTGAACCGTTCTGCCGTATCGTGAACCGACCGTTGGCTGTTATCGATGATTTCTTTTTGCAGGCTGGTCTTGAAGAGCTGGAAGATCACCGCATAGAACAATCCGAATAACACGATGATGGCCAGAAAGCTCAGAAAAATTTTAAAGAATACACTGTGGCTTTTATGCCGGATCCAATTCACAGTCTTCCCCCTTTGTATTTTTCTGACATTCAAGGTTTCATAACATTATATAGGACAAGTATTAAGGAATGTGCCCGAATCGTGTTAATCCTTCGTAAAAATGGGATAGTCAATATTTTAGATTTTAAGCATTGCTTTAGGAAAACGCCGCTTCCGCCCTTCCATCCAATGAAAGGCGAGACATCATTAAAATGGTCAATACCCCTGATGCGTTCGGGTCGTATATGATGCAGACGTGGACCTTGGGACACACGAAGACGCATAGACGAAAGAGAGGGGATTGCCGATTTTGCAACGTCAGCTAAACGATGTGGAAGCGCATTCAAAAATTCAAAAGAAAAGTGTCTGGCGGAGTTCAATGATGCAGATGCGCAGAAACTGGCAGCTATACGCTTTATTTGCACCGGTTCTGTTGTACTTCATTGTATTTCATTATGTACCCATGTATGGCGTCCAGATTGCATTCAAGGATTTTATAGCTAACAAAGGGATCATGGATAGCCCATGGGTGGGCTTCAAACATTTTGAACGCTTTTTTGACAGCTTTTATTTCTGGCGCATTATTAAAAATACGATGGGTATCGGGTTATATGAGCTGGCGGTCGGATTTCCGATTCCGATCATTCTGGCCCTAATGATTAATGAAGCCAGATCGGGCCGGTTCCGCCGATTCGTACAAACGGTAACTTATGCACCTCATTTCTTGTCCACGGTCGTTGTTGTCGGAATGATCATGATGTTCCTGTCGCCGGTAAGCGGCCTCGTCAATTTGATTATCACCTCCTTCGGCGGAGAGCCGATTGCATTCATGACGGAGCCCTCCTGGTTCAAGAGCATCTATGTGTGGTCCGGCGTGTGGCAGGGCATGGGCTGGAGCTCCATCATCTATTTGGCGGCACTCGCCGGGATCGACCCGCAGCTGCATGAGGCGGCCAAGGTGGATGGTGCGGGCTGGCTCCGGCGAATCTGGCATATCAATCTGCCGGGGATCGCGCCCACGATGACGATACTGCTCATTCTGAACATCGGTTCCGTTCTTGGCGTCGGCTTCGAGAAGATCTTCCTGATGCAAAATTCGCTTAATATGGAAGCGTCCGACGTCATCGCCACGAATGTATACCGGAGCGGCATACTGGGTGCTCAGTACAGCTTCTCGGCTGCGGTCGGCCTGTTTAACTCCATCGTCAACTTTATCATGCTGATTACCGTAAACCGGATTGCCCGAAAAGTCAGCGAGAACAGCCTATGGTAAGGAGGAATGATGGCATATGCCGCAAAGCCGCAGTGAACGAATAGCCGGAGTATTTATTTACATTATACTATCATTTATTACGCTCCTTGTGCTCTATCCTTTATTTTTTGTTCTGATTGCTTCCATCAGCGCCCCGGAAACGGTGATGCGGGGGGAAGTATGGTTATGGCCGAAGGAATTGTCGTTTGTCGGTTACGAGCGATTATTTGCCAATTCGGATCTCATGCGGGGATTCATGAACACGCTGCTGTATACGACGACGGGAACGGCCTTGAATGTATTGATGACGATCGCAGCTGCTTATCCGTTATCCAGAGCCGATTTTAACGGCCGCGGCATTTTTACGGCGATTATCGTATTCACCATGTTTTTCAGCGGGGGAATGATTCCGAATTACCTGCTGGTGAAGGAACTGGGGATGCTGGATACGATTTGGGCCATTATTATCCCTTCGGCGGTATCAGTGTGGAACATCATTATTATGCGGACCTTCTTCCAGAGCTCCATTCCGAAGGAGATGCAGGAGGCGGCGTTTATTGACGGAGCTTCCAACATGCGGGTGCTATGGCGCATCGTCCTGCCCTTATCCGGTCCGATTCTGGCCGTGATGGTGCTGTTCTATGCCGTGGGCCACTGGAATTCGTATTTCAGCGCGTTGATCTACTTGTCAGACCGTGCGAATTATCCGATGCAGCTGTTCCTGCGTGAAATTCTGGTTCAGGGGCAAATGCAGGAGATGGTGGACATCAGCGACGATTCACTGGCACGCAGCCTGATGGATGCGGAAGCGATCAAATATGCGGCGGTCATCGTGACGAATCTGCCGATGCTGCTGCTGTATCCGTTCCTGCAAAAGTATTTTGTGAAGGGTGTTATGATTGGTGCAATTAAAGGTTGATTACGGACAATCGATGAGGGGGATATGAAATTTATGGTGATGAAAAAATGGACTTCGCTTACATTGGCTGCCGTGCTGGCAGCCGGATTGCTGGCTGGTTGTGGAAGCAAGAGCGGGGAAGGCGCAGCCGATAAGGGCGAAACGCCGCAGGCTAATTTTAACGAGACCGGAATGCCGATTGTGAACGAGCCCCTCGACCTTACGTTTTTCACAGGAAAGTCGCCAACGAACGGAAGCAAATTCGAGGAAACCCTTGTTTGGAAAACCTACCAAGAAATGTCGAAGGTAAATGTGACCTGGAACCTCATTCCATTCGATACGCTGACCGAGAAGCGGAACCTGGCGCTTGCAGGCGGGGATTATCCGGATGTGTTCTATTCCGCAAGGGTCAGCTCCGCCGAATTGACCCGCTATGGGGAGCAAGGAGTATTTATACCGCTGAACGATCTGATCGATCAATATGCTCCGAATTTCAAAAAGCTGATGGATCAGTACCCGGATATTCGAAAAGGACTGACGATGCCGGACGGCAATATCTATTCCCTGCCTTCTTTCTATGATCCAGAACTGCTCTCCATGTTGATTGGCACCCCGATATGGATTAATCAGGAATGGCTCGATCAGCTCGGGATGAAAGAACCGCAGACAACCGAAGAATTCTATGCTTATTTGAAGGCGGTCAAGGAAACCGATCTGAACGGCAACGGACAGCATGACGAGATACCTTTCTCTTCCACAGGCATTACCGGGATCATCGATCATTTGAAAGGCTCTTGGGGACTTGGCACGAGCGGACTTGGCCATAAATTGGTGGATGTCGATCCAGACACTGGGAAATTGCGCTTTACCAAGGCCTTGCCGGAGTACAAGGAAATGCTTCAATTCGTCAACAAGCTGCACCAGGAAGGGCTGCTCGATAAAGAGATCTTCACGATTGAAGGCGGCGCGTTGAATGCGAAAGGGCAGGAGGGTCTGCTCGGTGCCACGATCGTGCCGAATCCGGAGATGGTCATGGGACGCAAAGAATACATCGGGCTCGGGGCGCTTAAGGGACCGGACGGAGACCAGCTCTATTCCCACGTCAAAGTGCCGATGGTTCACGTGGGTGCATTTGCGATTACCGATAAGAACCCGAATCCGGAAGCAACGATCCGTTGGATGGATTATTTCTACGGGGATGAGGGAGCCCAATTCTATTTCATGGGTAAAGAAGGCGAGACTTACACGAAGAACGCGGACGGTCAGTTGGAATATGTGAAAGAGATTACGGAGAATCCAAACGGATTAACGCAGGATCAGGCATTGGCCAAGAATTTCACTTGGCTCGGGGGCAGCTATCCGGGCTTTGTGCGGGAGAAATGGTTCAAAGCTTCGGAGACGCGTCCTAACGCCATGGCCGCTGCCGAAAAAGCAGAGCCGTATGCCGTGAAGGAGATCCTGTACAACTTTAACTTTACATTGGAGGAAACGGACGTCATGACCTCGATCGGTAAAGATATCGAGGATTACGTGAAGGAAATGGAAGCGAAATTCGTGAACGGCTCGGCCTCGTTCAGCCAATGGGAAGAGTATGTGAACACGCTCAACAAGATGGGATTGGACCGATACATGGAAGTTTACCAGGCCGCATATGAGCGCTATCAGGCGGAGTAAACGAAAAATATATAAATCCAGGGCGCGATTCGGGGGATTCCCGGATCGCGTTTTTTTATTCAATTGGTGAAATCCCAAAAGGGGTGAAGATCAAACGTACAACAAGCTGGGAAAGCGGCCCGTTCAAGGAAACATCCTTGCTAGCGGACCGCTTTTGTCATGGTTTTAGTCGAGGTGAATCAGAGTTCTTCCACATGGATGGTACAGAACAGCAGGGCGCTCCTGCCGGGCCCCAGCACCTGCATGCCGGTGATTTCCGGATCCATCCCCAGGTTGAAGGCATTGGTAGCGCAAGTATAAGGCTCGGGACATAGATAACCGCTCGCCCCATCGCCATTGTGCAGCACCCAATGCTTGAAGGCGTCATCCGCGCGGTAGGTAACCCTGAGGCCAGCCCCAGGATCGGTTAATACGGCTTCGTTACGGTCTTCCGGCATGGCAAGGAACAGATCATCGAGCGGGAACTGACTGACGGAAATGCCGTCCCGCAGGCCTCTGCTGCGGAAGTCATGAACGAGCTCCCCGGTCGGCAGCACCCGGTCGTTAAGAACCCATCGTTTCCCGACAGGCGCCCGCAGCGTGCAGCGCTCCTGAGCTTCCGCATCCCCGAAGGGAAAGCGGAAGGTGGTATGATACCCCAATCCCCATGGAAAAGAGTGTTTGCTTTTGTTGCGGATTTCTGCCGTCTGCCTGAACGAAGCGCCGTCAATGCTCATGCGCAGAAGGATCGAGAACTCATGCGGAAATTGAGACATGACCGCAGGGCGGCCTCTCGAAGAGAACACGGTTTCGATCACGGCCCGATTCCCCTTGGTCCAGCAGCGTCCGACTTCCCATGCTTCGTCATGAACAAGTCCGTGCACATGATTGTGATGCTGCGGCTCATTGATGCGGAATTGATAGGGGCGGCCTTTAAAGGTAAAGCTGCCGTTCTCGATCCGGTTGGGCGGAAATAAGACAGGCATGCCGTATAAGAAGGGTGTCCGCTCATATTCCGTCATGGATGGCGGCGTGCGCAGCAATTCGGTGTCCGATGGTTTCCAGCGCAGCGAGATGACTCTGCTCCCCCATCCCGGAACCACCGTCATGGATAAGCGATCATTTTCGGCCCTCACTGCAGGCATGTCAAGAAAAGTGCATGATTCAACCGCTGGGCATGCCTCCATGTCACACCTGCTCAACCTGTCCGCTTAAGACGGAGCGATGGATGGCATGTACCAGCTTGGTATTCAGCAAGCCGGCAGCTGCGCCCGATTCGGGCATCGTATCCAGGCGGATATGATCGACAAAGGAATGGAGCATGTAATGGGGCGCCGCGGTATATTGGCCGTTGATGGGCGTGCCGAGCGTATGGACATGACTGTAGACGCTGCCGCCCTTACGGACCATTTGATCGGATAAGTCGACATACAATGCCCCGTCCTCGCCGATGATCTCGACTTTGAAGTCATAGATCAGCGGCATCGATTCGGGCAGCACCCAGCTGGTCGTGAATGCTGCATGCGTGCCATCGTCGAAGGATACGATCGTTTGCATGGAATCGTAGGTGTCGATCCCCATCCCGGCCAATTTCTTCTTCGTCCCTACCGCGTAGACGCTGACCGGCAGAACCCCGCTCTTCAGCCATAAGGCAATATCCGTCGCATGCGGGAATAGGAACCAGCCCGGCGTGGATTCCCCGGCCCATTTCAGCATTTTGGTAGGCACGTAGATGGTGTCATTCAAGCGGGTGTTGATGGTCAGAATATGGCCAATGTCCCCATTCCGGACGGCTTCCTTAACCGCAACGAAAGGAGAATTCCAGCGATTCTCGAATGCAACGAGGCATTTGATGCCCGCTTTCTCTACCGCGGCGTACATTTCCTCGGCCTCCTCGACGGAGGTGGAGAAGGGTTTTTCGACCATGATATGGATGCCTTGCTCAGCCGCGAGCATAACGGGCTTTTTATGCAGGAAATCCGGCGTGGCAATCACGATGGCATCCAAAGCCTCGCTTTCGAGCATATCCTCAACTTGCAAATAGCCGGGAACCCCGTATTTCTCTATGCTCGCGTTCAGGGTAGTTTCATAAGCGTCGCTGACCGCGGCCAGCTCCGCATAAGGATTTTGGCTGAGGGTATCGGCGAACATGCTGCCGCGAATCCCCATGCCTACGATTCCGAATTTGATCATTGTGACCCCTCCTTGAATGGTTAGCTTTATTTAACGGCTCCGGCGGTCATTCCGCTGACCAGATGCTTTTGCAGCAGCCAGAACGCAATCACGATCGGAAGCGTGGTTATGACGGAGCCCGCCATGAGGTAATCCCAGTTGACGACATACTGTCCCTGAAAGCTGGCGATGCCGACCGACAGCGTCCATTTGTCGTAATCGCTGATGAACGTCTGGGCAAACATAAACTCGTTCCAGCTGGTTAAGAAAGAGAAGATGCCGGTTACCACGAGTCCGGGAAGCGTGAGCGGGAGCAAAATCCGGATAAAGGTTGTGAAGCGGTTGGCACCGTCAACGCTCGCAGCTTCATCGATGGACTGGGATACGCTGTCGAAGTAGCCCTTCAGCATCCAGGTACAGAACGGTACCGCAAAAGTGGTATAGGCAATGACGAGACCCAGATGGGAGTTCAGCAGATTGTAATCCTTCATGATCAGGTACAGCGGAATAATGAGCAGCGAGCCGGGGAGCATCTGCGTCAACAAGATGATATATCCGAGCGACATCCGTCCCCGGAAACCGAACCGGGACATCGCATAGCCGCCAAAGGCGGAGATGATAAGAGAGAATACCGTCGTTAGCAGCGAGACAAACGCCGTATTGCCGAACCATTTCATAAAGTTGGCGCTGTCGTCCGCATGAGGATTCAGCATGCCCTTGTACCCCTCCCAATGAAGCTCTTGAGGAAGATACGTCAGCGGCGTACTGTAGATTTCGGCCTGAGGCTTCAACGAAGTCAGGATCATCCATAGGAAAGGAGATACGGCAAACAACGAAATGAGAACGGCGCATGCATACACGATGATTTTGCTGATCCCTTTGCTCATGACATCTCACCTGCCTTCGTAGCTTTCATGTACATCACGGTGAATACGATGGAGATGGCCAGCAGGATCATCCCCGCAGCGGAAGCCAAACCGAAGTCAAACGATTTGAACCCTGCCCTGTAGATAAAAATGGTCAGTATTTCGGTTACCCGGCTCGGTCCGCCCCCGGTGAGGACGTAGACGATGCCGAAATCCTTGATGGTCCAGATGATCAGCAGCAGGAAGACGATGACGGATACGGGCTTTAACATCGGGAAGGTAATGCTGAGAAACTGGCGCCATTTCGAGGCACCGTCGATTTCCGCCGCTTCGTACAAGCTTTTGGATATGCTCTGCAGACCGGCGAGCAGCATGATGGCGGCGAACGGGAAGCCCTTCCATACATTGACGAACATGGCTGCCCAGAGCGCGGTGTCGGCTTCGCCGAGGAAAGCGACCGGATTGGACAACAGGTTGAGCTTCAGCAGGAGATCGTTGATCACGCCGAATTGGTAATCATACATCAGAATAAATACGAGACAAGCAACGACTTCAGGGACGGCCCATGGGATGATCACCAGCGCTCTTACGAGCCCTCGGCCCTTAAAGGGAATGTTCAGCAGGACGGCCGTACCGATTCCCAGCAGGAAACGCAGAACCACCGTCACGATAATGTATAGAAAGGTAATGCCCAACGATTTCAGGAAATGCCCCGACTGGATGGCTGCTGCATAGTTGTCCAAGCCTACGAAGGGATTGCCTTCGGCAATCGGCTTCGCAACCTTCCAGTACTGCACGCTCATGAGCGCCGATTTCAAAATCGGATAGAGGAGTACAAGAGCAACGGTAATGGCCAGCGGCGCAATAAATAAATAGGCGGCTGTATTTTTTTTGAAATGCCGTTTTTCCTCCAGCCATAATCGCTTGGCCTTCGAAGCTCTCTTCAACGGCAAGGGAGTTTGCCTGCTTGTCACATCCGTTCGCGTTGGATTCATTCCCCCACCTCCTTATGATGTAAGTGCCACCCGGCCGTGGGGCCGGGGCAGCTTCAATCGTTTGATGTTTTCGAATGCCTCTTAATGCATCGTGTCTTTCATCTGCTCAGCCGCGCTATCCAGCGCAGTCTTGGCGTCTTTCATGCCGACGAACATCTCCTGCGCGGCATTGATCAGGATTTGGGACAGGGAGCCGAGTTCAGGGATGGGCGGGTCCATCACGGCCGGGGCGTATACATTCTCCTGGAAATCGAAGAATTGGGCAGCCAGCGGATTCTCCGTTTTGTATTCTTCGGATTCGGCGTATTCCTTGCTGCTCGGAATCATGCCGGAACCGGCGATAATTTGCTGCGCTTCCCGGGAGGTCATCCATTCAAGGAATTCCCAAGCTTCGTCAGGATGCTTGCTGTCTTTGGAAATCATCGACACGATCGGATAATTGTGCGGGTTTGGTTTATAGGTTTGACCTTCGTATACGACGGAAGGCTGCGGCATGAGCCCCAGGTCGTCCATTAAAGCTTCATCGCGTTCTTTGGTCATGCCGATAAACCAGGGACCATCCATCATCATGCCGGCCTGGCCGTTCCAGAACATCTCGCGGCTGACCTTCTTGTCGCGGGTTCCCGGAGGCGTGGCCTGCGGGTTCTTGATCAGATCCTGCCACCACTCCGCCGCCCAAACGTTTGGTGCGGAATTGACGTTAATCCGGTCGGCCTCGTAAGGGCCAGCTTCGCCGTCCGGGAAGTAAATGCCTCCCGATACGGGACGAGCGAGCAGCCGGTACCATTCCGAGGCGATAAAGGGATGGGTGCCGATGACGCTGGAGAACCCGTATTGTCCGTCTTTAACACCGCCAAGCTGTATGGCGGCTTCTTTGAAATCATCCATCGTTTGAATGGAGGCCGGATCGATTCCGGCGGCTTCGAACATCGATTTGCTGTAGAAAATGCCGGTTGATCCCCATGCGTAATTGGATAAGGCATAATAAGAGCCGTCCACCTTGCTCAGTTCCTGTCCGACAAGCTTGTCCTCAAGTCCGCTCGCTTGAATCTTCTCGTCGAGATTCACGAAGGTGCCCCCGCTCTGCAGCGCATTATAGGTGGCGATATTCTCCGGGTATACCTGAACGATGTCGCCCTGCGTACCTGCCAGAATCTCGGTGGTCAGTTTATCCCAGTAATTCTCGTAGTCTGTTCCATGAACTTTGATGGTGACGTTAGGGTGGGTTTCATTGTATTTGGCAATGAGTGCATCGATTGCCTTCTTATGAGGTTCTTCGGCGTATACCGACGTCTCGAACGAGATCGTAATTGGATCGCCGTCGGACGGGGCGTTGCTTGCGGAGGCCGGTTCCTTGCCACCCGAGCAGGCGCTTAATACGGTTGATAACGTAACGGCTGCAGCGATCAGCGCCGTCCATCTCTTTTTCTTTCTGTTTCTGTCTACCATTGCTAGTTCATCCCCTTCTGGTTTTTTAGTTATGGTGGAAAGCGCGGTGAGGCGCCGTTCCTTGCCCTTAATAAAAACACCTGCTGCCAGGCCAGACAACAAACACTTTTCACTTAACAAACCGAAAGGCGAATCTAGTGTTAGTGTAAACGTTACCGCGATGGCAATTTAAATAACACTGGAAAATGTATGTAATATAAATCACAAAAAACTTTTCTCTACCCGGAACTATTTTCTACTTTGCGCCCGATGGGAATGGCTGCGCGGGCAGGAGCCGCTACGGCATAAACGGGAAAAGGCCGAGGGACCATATGATGTCCTTCTCGGCCTTCGTTTGATGTTTAGGTTCTGCGCCGTTTTATTTGCCTTTGCGGTAATCCATCGGGGGGACGCCGGTAATTTTTTTGAAGGTCCTGGCAAATGAAATCGGGCTGCTGTAACCGACCCTCTCCGTAATTTCCTGTACAGACAATGCGCTTTCCGTGAGGAGCCGTTTCGCTTCCTGGATTCGTAAATCAATCAAAAAGTCCACGAATTTCAAGCCGTACTCTTCCTTGAACAATCTGCTCAAATATTTGCCGCTGATCCCGAACTTGTCCTGCAGGTAATCAAGGGATAGTTCCGCCTTCGTATAATGCTTTTCAATATAAGCCTTAACCTCTTGGACGAGGTTTCCCTGGCTTCGCAGATTCCGCTGCGTATCCAGCCGTTCGGCAAATTGCTCCAGAAGCTGAAGCACCATCTGCGTCCAATCCTCCGGCAGGTCGATTTCTTTTTGAACCCGGTCGAGTGCCGGCATCGTTTCTGTTTTCCAGAGCAGGTAGTATTCGTCGTTCATTCCGGAAGCCGTTTTGTTCAGATGGTAGGTGAGGTAATGCAGCACGCTGCTTGCGCCCCGGCGCGATATGCCTTCTTCCAGCATGTTCTGAAAGAGCGCCTGCATTTCCGTCTTCCACTTGGCTTCTTGGAGTCGGAAGGCGTCAACGATCCGGTCAACCTTTTGAAAATAATGAAAACTATGATCCTTCGACAAGGGATCGGACGAATAAGGAATGATCATGGCACTTCGATTGACGGGCTTCGTTTGCAGCGCATCCAATGCCTCATGGTATGAATCATGCAGATTGTCCGGATGCTCGACCGGCTCCCCGAGGCCGACGGATAAGGTGAACGATAAGGCATCGGCAAATCGGCGCTGGCATTCTTCCGCGAAGGAGAGGGCCTCGAATGCCAGCTTCTCCGCTTCTGGCGATATGACCAGAATGCCAAGCAAGCTGGTGCAAGGATACCCAGAGCAGCTTCACCTCGCAGGCATGATCCGACGCCGCTTCCAGGATGATGGTTTCGATGGCTTTTTGCTGAGTGCCATGCTGCATCTGACCGTAATTTGCGCTCCACTCGGAACGGTGATCCACTTCCAGGACAAAAACCAGCTGCTTGCCAAACAGCACGGGCAGGCCATGCTTGGCCGATTCCTTCTCCCATTCCTTCAAATCGAAGGAACGCGTCCCTTCCAGCAGCTCGTACACGAAAAAATTTTGCTGGGCCTTCAAATCCTCCTCGAACTGAAGCTGGAACCTTGCGTTCTGATCAATCATGTTTTGCAATTTGGAATTGATGAACGTAAATTCGTTTTTATGGATTTCCTCCGGGGCGTCCTCCTTGGAGGATAGCTGCTGCAGCTGGTTGACCAGGTGCTGAATGGGCCTGTAATTTTGCAGCGTCACGTAGACGATCCAGGCGACCGAAACGGCACAGAGAAGCAAACCGGCAATAAACCAAATATTCGATAGGCTGATGATGAAATTGAAGGTATCCGCTCCTTGAACGCTGCTAACGATGCGCCAGCCCGTATAGTCGGAATTCGCTTCCGACTGAAGGGCGCCGTTGCTGGCTCCGCTCCTGCTGACGGAAGTCTCCGATTTTGCCATATCGAACACGCTGTTCCCTTGTGTATCATATAGGCTTAGTATGCGGGAAGACGGGTCATGCATTTGAAGAAGCATTCCCTGCAGGGCGTCAGCGCTTACATTAACGACGATTAACCCATGATGCTTGGAGAAGATGGAAACGCTGCGCGTCAATGAGACGACGGGGACCCCTTTGTCGGACGGCAGCTCCTTGTACAGCCTGGTATCCGACCAATGGCTGTTGGGTGCTTCCAGCTTGGAGCGGATGAAGGCGTTATCGGCATATTGATCCAAGGAATAGCTTGTGCTTTCATTGAGGACTTGATTATGATCCGCTTGAACCATGTAAATGGAATGAATCAGGGGATTGGTCATTTTTAAATCGCGCAACAGATTCATCACGTCCACCTGAAGGGGCAAATCCTTTTCCGTGCTTCTGGAGAAAAAGGAGATGACCTTTCGATTGCGCAGCATTTCAAGCGAAATTTTCTGATCCAGGGAAGACAACGACGTATCGATCATCAGCATCGCTTGCTGGGTTACGTAAGCATTGGAACGCTCGGCATCCTTTCGGTTGCTTTCGCTCAATGATTGGAAAAAGACGAAAAATAAAAAGGCGGGGACGATCAGAAAAGCAGGGATATACAGCATAAGCATCCGCGTAAACCAGTTACGATTCATGTTGGTTCCTCTTTCCTAGGCAAACATAAATGATATGCACACGTTATGGCCTTCGAATAGTCATGAATAGATCTTCGGCTGTTTTTCTTGTGAAGTGTTTGTGTTACAAATAGCAATTCTTTATGTTAGTTTATCAGACATCATGTCGATTTGACTACAATATTGTCGGAAATGTGACAAGGAAACATAATGCATGGTGAATTTTTCCATTAAACATGATAAAATTCAAGAAACGTGTTCAACCGAAGACTTGCGTTGTATATCCGACATGCTAATCGATAGAAAATGGAGGAGGACGCAGCCAATGGAGCCAAAGACGACTTTCAGCGATATTCCCAAAGGGTTCGCGGCGTGGTTTTTTAAGCAGAGGCGCAGATATACGTCAAACAAGAAGATCGAATGGTTGGTTGAGCGGCTGTTCCAAGGTCTTCTTATCGTTTGGGGGATCATTCTCATTCGGTGGTTCATCCTGATCACGGTTGCAACGATGCGGCATTTCGGGGTTTTTGATTGAAGTATGAGATGATCCGAGGCTGGCGCATGTTATAAACAGGTACCGGAATACATATGGAAGAAAAGAATAAGCAAGCCGCCAGCTCGAATGCAGCTGCTGCTCTGGGAAGCCCGACTTGGAGGTCGAGGCTTTTTTTGTTGCATGGAGCCATTTTACATAAACCGCGACTGATATTGAGCATCCGTTAACACTTCCTCCTTACACTTGAATGTAAATAAGGTAGAAGAGGGGATATGGAGTTGAAGCATAAAAGCATGAAAGTAGTTTCGCTGTTGATGGCAGCGGAAATCACGATGGCCTCTCTGTTTTCGGGGGGCAGCGTGTATGCTGGCGAGGGGCAGGAATTGCTCCAGACCGCCAGCATGGAGACGACATCACAAGATGCAGCTATTGCTGCCGTGGATTTGGGCATGACCGATATGATCTTTCCGGATGCATATGCGGAAGAGCCGTATGCGGTCACCGTAGATGTGTATGGCGGACAAGCGCCTTATACGTTCTCGGCGACAGGTTTACCGGCAGGCTTGACCCTTGCATCCGATACGGGAGCCATTTCAGGTACGCCTGCGGCTGGACAAGAGGGCGAGCATACGGTTGAGGTAACGGTGCAGGATAGTGCAGCCTTACCTGCTACGGTCCAATCGGTTGTGAAATTGCAAATATTGGGCAAGCGTCCATCACCTGTGGCCGACAAGCTGGCCATGAAGATGATCGGACATTATTCCGTAGGTACTTCCAACAAGGATGGCGGCGTTGCGGAGATTGTAAAATACAACAAAGATAACGGGAAGCTCTATTTGGTTAACGGATCGACCCAGCCGGCCAGTCTCGAAATCGTGTCTCTAGTCGCCGATGGCAGCTTGGTTAAGGACAAGCAGATCCATGTAGAAGATTTGGCGAACACGGGCGGTTTCCTGTATGGAGACTTGACCAGCGTGGATATCAACACTAAGACGAAGCAGGTCGTGGCTGCCGTTCAGGAGCAGGATCATACGAAAACCGGCAAGGTCCTGGTGCTCGATTATGACGGCGGCTTAATCAGATCCTATGAAACCGGCGTTCAGCCGGATATGGTCAAGTACACGTCCGATGGCCGTTATATCCTGACGGCGGATGAAGGCGAGCCCCGCACGGAGACCGCACCGGATCCGGAAGGAAGCATCACGATTATCGATACTTTGGCTGGCGAAGTAAGCCATTTGAAGTTCGATGACCCGTCGATCATTGACGATCGGGTGCATATTCGCGGGAATGTGGAAGCGGACGGCCAAATTCGCAGCACCGGAACGAAAAACGATGCCGTCCATGATCTGGAGCCCGAATACATCGCATTGTCGGAGGACGAGCTGACAGCGTACGTGGCCCTGCAGGAAAACAATGCGATAGCCGTGGTCGATATCGCCTCGAAGCAGGTTCAATCGGTCCGGGGGCTCGGATATAAGGATTTGAGCCAGCCAGAGAATCAACTGGATCTGCTCAAGGATGGACAAATCAAGTTTGAGAATGTTCCTTTTTACGGCATGTATATGCCGGACGGAATTGCGACCTACAGCGTGAACGGGCAGCAGTATATCCTGTCCGCGAACGAAGGGGACGCTACCGGCTGGGATGACCGAAGCAATGAAAGCGACATCGGCAAAATGAAATCCAATCTGGATCCATCGTCGCCGGCAGCCCAATTCCTGGCTGGCAAAGGGACAACCTATGACAAGGTTGAAGTTGCGAGCGATATGGGCAATGAAGGGCTGTATCTGTACGGGGGGCGTTCCTTCTCCATCTGGAATGCGGCGGATTTGTCCCAGGCATACGACAGCGGCAGTGATTTTGAGAAGATTACGGCGGAGCGCTTGCCGAATCATTTCAATGCAAGCAATGACAAAACCGATCTGGACAGCCGCAGCGCCAAGAAAGGCCCGGAGCCGGAATATGTTGCCGTGGGCAAGGTCGGACAGAAGACGCTGGCTTTTGTCGGACTGGAGCGCATTGGCGGCGTCATGACCTATGACGCCGCCAATGCGCTCCGGCGTTCCTGAACTACTTCAACTCGCGGGATTTCAACGGAGGCATCCAATCGGATTCCGGACCGGAGGGACTGGACTTTATTCCGGCTTCGGACAGCCAAACAGGACGCCCGCTGCTGCTGGTTGCGAATGAAGTTAGCGGAACGGTGGTGCTGCTGGAGCTTCAGGTGACCAAAATTACGGTGGATAAGCCATCGCTCACGTTGAAAACGGGCGGGTCCCCGGAACCGTTGCAAGCAAGCGTTGAGCCCGTTCAGGGCGGATCGGCCGAGCTGGCTTGGCGTTCCTCCGACGAAACGGTAGCCGTCGTGGACCAAAACGGCCTGGTTACGCCGTTATCCGCAGGTGAAGCCGTGATCACCGTCCTGAGCAAGGATGGCTACGGTTCGGCGGAAGTATCGGTTAACGTAACGGACGGTTCGCCGGAAGGAGAACCGTGGAAGTTAACGGTGATGCATACCAACGATACCCATGCGCATCTGGCGGAAGTGGCCAGACGGGCTACGCTGGTTCAGGAGATCCGCAGCGAAGGCGGAAACAGCCTGCTGCTGGATGCTGGGGACGTCTTTTCCGGCGATCTGTATTTCACCAAATGGTTTGGGCTGGCTGATCTGGCCTTCATGAACTATATGGGGTATGACGCGATGACGTTCGGTAACCATGAATTCGATCAAGGCACCAAGACGCTTGCGGATTTCGTGAGCAAGGCGCATTTCCCGCTCGTCAGCGCGAACGTGGATCTTAGCCGCGACGCTAACATTTCACATTTGATTAACAAGCCGGCGGTTATCGATACCGATCAGCCCAAGACAACGGCAAATAGCGGGGTATACCCATACGTGACACTGCTGGTTGACGGCCAGAAGGTCGGGGTGTTCGGCTTAACGACCGAAGATACCGCGGAAACCTCCAGCCCGGGTAAAGACGTGGTCTTTCGTGACGCGGTGACCTCGGCTCAGGCTACCGTTGAGGCGATGGAGAAGGAGGGGCTGGACAAGATCATCGCCCTGTCCCACCTGGGGTACGCCAAAGATCTGACGCTGGCCGAAGCCGTCGAAGGCATCGACCTCATCGTCGGAGGTCATACCCATACGACGCTAAACGCGCCGGAAGTGGTGACGGACAGTCAGCATCATACCCCTACCGTCATCGTCCAAGCGAATGAGTGGGGCAAGTTCCTCGGCCGGGTAGATCTGCAGTTTGATAAAAACGGCGTTGTTCTCGTGGGAGACGGCGAACTTGGCGGGAAGCTGATCCCGGTAGACAACACGGTCCAGGAAGACACGCAAGCGAAGGATATGCTGGCTCCTTACAAAGCGGAATTGGAAGAACTGATGAAGCAGGTTATCGGCATTGCCGGAGTCGAGCTTGACGGCAAACGCGAGAATGTCCGCTCCAAGGAGACGAACCTGGGCAATCTGATAGCCGACGGCATGCTGGCTAAAGCCAAAGAGCTGAAAAACGCCGATATTGCCCTCACGAATGGCGGAGGCATCCGCGCCGCGATTGATGAAGGCGATATAACGATGGGCGAGCTGCGTACGGTGATGCCTTTCGGAAATACGCTGTTTGTTATGGACGTCACCGGACAGCAGCTGAAAGACGGGCTGGAAAACGGAATAAGCGGTGCCAAACTGGCGGATCTGCCAGGGAAGTTCCCGCAAATCGCCGGGATGAAATTCAAGTGGGATCCTAGCGCTCCGGCAGGAGATAAAGTGTTCGACGTACAGATCATGAAAGACGGCAGCTACAAACCTCTGGTATTGACCGAAACGTACCGGATGGCAACGAACAGCTTTGTAGCCAAGGGCGGAGATGGATATAAATCCTTTGCCGATGCGATTGCCGAAGGGAAATACAACGAGGATTTGGGTTACCCGGATTATGAAATTTTCATGGAGTATGTGAACAAGCTGGGCGGTAAGGTATCGCCGAAGGTCGAGGGCCGAATTACGGAGCAGAAGAAGCCGGCGAATCCTGGCGGCGGCTCTTCTCCCGGATCAGGATCAGGCGGTTCGGGAGGCGGCACGGTAACGCAGCCTACAACGCAGCCTACTCCTCCTGCTACTGGCGGAAATGCATCCGAGCCAAACGTGATGACAGGCAATAGTTTGAATATCAGCGCTGCTTCAGGCGGAACGATGGACCGCATTACGGTAAAGGAAGAGGTGTGGAAAAAGGCCGTAAGCGGCTTGTCCGCGAACGGGCAGCAGGAATTGATTATTCGGGCTCCTGAATTGAACCGTGCCGCGGAGCTGTCCCTTCCCGCAGCAGGCCTGAAGCAGGCCATGGAACGGAATCCGAAGGCAACCCTGGTGCTGGAGACCGCACTTGGAGCCTTCCGTCTTCCGATAACGGCTCTGCCTCTGGATGAGGCTCTGGAGACGGCACAAGGGTCCGGCAACATCCAGGTGCAGATGTCGGTGGCTCCCGCAGCAGGCAAGGTAGCGGACGCTATGACAAGCAAGGCCACTTCCATGGGCGCCTCGTTGGCAGCCAATGGAGGACTGCGGTTCGGCGCAGCGGTTGGAGCGCCTGGCGCAGAGCAGGAACTGAAGGATTTCGGGAAGCGCGTCATCAGCCGTATCATGCCGCTGCCGGCAGGGATGAATCCGGATTCGCTTGCTGCCGTCATTTATGACGAAGCGGCGGGGACTTTCCGGTTTGTACCGGCCGTAAGGACGACATGGAACGGTAAAGCGGCGATCGAAGTCAAGCATGCCGGAAACGGCGTTTATGCGCTGCTGCAATACAAGAAGACGTTTGCGGATCTTGACGGCCACTGGGCGCAATCGGAAATCGAATCCATGGCTTCCAAGCTGCTCGTGAACGGAGTCAACGCGGACTCCTATGCACCGGGCAAGGCGATCACGCGAGCTGAATTTACGGCCATGCTCGTCCGTGCGATGGGTCTCAGCCCGGTCATCGAGAGCGGTGCATTCAAGGATGTTCAGGATCATTCCGCGTATGCCGGCGAGATTGGCGCAGCCTCGCGCTACGGCTTGATCGAGGGCTGCAACGGCGGTGCCTTCTCGCCGAATGCCAGCATGACCCGAGCGGAAATGGCTGTAATGATCACCCGGGCCATGGAGGCGGTGAATCCGGCAGACCTATCCAACCAGGGTGCGAATGCCGTTGCCGGATTCAAGGATCAGGCATCCATTCCGGTTTGGGCGGCTGCCCATGTGGCCAGTCTTACTAAGCAAGGCATCGTACAGGGTGACAACCAAGGCAATTTCGGAGCACTCGATTCGGTCACACGTGCGCAAGCAGCACTCGTACTGAAGCGTACTTTGACAGCGTTGAAGTTTATGAACTGATCGAAGCAGGATAGCATTTCATGATTAGACCGTCCTTAAGGTGGATTGAAACCTTGAGGGCGGTCTTTTTTGCATACTCAGGCAGATGGCAACCGGTTAAAGCGAAGCGATCAGGCATCCGATACATTTATTAAGGGATGGATATAACGACCTGATAACGATCTGATAAGGATCTGATAAGGATGGAGTTCATGCGCATTGAATCTGAATATACATATTGGAAGCAAAGTATTGCTGAGTGAGACGAAGGAATCGGAGGAAGCAGTTGCGGAGAGTGTTCTCGGCTGGTATCTAAGCCTTATGGGAACGGAATGAGCCTTAATACCGAGGAAGCGCTGGAGCTGCTGAATCTTCAGCAGGAGCGGCCGCTGTTCAAGTCAGAAGGTATTCGAGATAACCATGAAGATGGTAAAAAATCATGCTGGTAACAAATTGATACTTGCTGTATAATTCTCAGTAAGTATTGGATGAACGTGAGATTTTTCATTGTATTCAAGTCTAATTTCGTTTATTTTGAAAATAGATGTATTTACATGAAAGGATTCATGTTATAATTTCAATATAACAACTAAAGTTTATAGGAATTATCGGTTAATTAGTGATTAAGGCATTACAAAATAAAACATGAATATGGATCTTCGGGGTAAGGTGAAATTCCTGACCGGCGGTGATGGTTCGTTCCTTCGCGAACGAACCCAAGCCCGCGACTCTCTGCGTTCTGTATCCAACATGAATGCAGCGACTGACTTGGTGCAATTCCAAGGCCGACGGTAAAGTCCGGATGGGAGAAGATCAAAGATGAGTTTGCCGTGAATGCGAATATTCCATTCGGCGCAGGCTTATTTGATCAGCCCCCGTATACGTCGGCCATGCCGATGACGGGGGCTTTCTGCTAGTAAGACCTCCGTATTCAAGACAGGAGAGGGCAAGATGAGTAATATGAATACCGGGATCAAGGTGAAACCTTATGGTTCCGACACACAGGCAAGTCGACGTTTTAAAGGAGGGTTCTGGCTCGTTGTTTTGGGGGCCGCCCTGTGGGGCGTTGACCCGTTATTTCGGGTCATTCTGCTCAAGAATCTGACTTCGGCTCAGATCGTTTTGCTCGAACATATCATTATTTCCTTGATTGCGATTCCTGTATTGTGGAAGAACCGGGAGGAACTTAAGAGCCTGGGCTGGAATCATGTCGGCGCACTGCTGTTTATATCCTGGGGCGGTTCGGCATTGGCTACCGTATTGTTCACGATGGGGCTGTCGAGCGGCAATCTGAATGCCGTCCTGCTGCTGCAGAAGCTGCAGCCGCTGTTTGCCATCATTCTGGCCAGCCTGCTTCTGAAAGAGAAGCTTCCGCGCCATTTCGGGATCCTGCTTATCATCGCTTTGGCAGGCACGTATTTACTCACCTTCGGCTTAACCCTGCCGATCGGCCATTGGAACGAGTTTGTTCAAGTCGGCAGCCTCCTGTCCTTAGGCGCAGCAGCCTTATGGGGCGGCTCAACGGTCATGGGACGCTTGATGGTAGGCAAACTGAAGTATGAGACGGTAACCTCGCTTCGTTTCGTGCTCGCGCTGCCGCTCCTGACCGTCATTACTTGGAGCGAAGGGGCAGCTTGGAATATGCCGGCATGGGGCACAGGCGCCTTTGCCTTGGTATCGCTGAACCTGATCGGGCAGGCACTGCTGCCGGGTCTGCTGAGCTTGCTGGTGTACTATAAAGGGCTGACCACGACCAAAGCCTCTGTCGCAACGCTGGCTGAATTGAGTTTTCCCATGGTGGGCGTGCTCATCAACTGGATTGTATTCCAGCAAATCGTGACAGGGCCTCAGCTCCTAGGATTCCTGCTGATTTGGATCGTGCTGTTCATCATATCGAGACAGCAATCCGAGGCTTCTCCGCAATTGCAATAAAATCATACGTTTGTAGAAAAAGCCGATCCGATGGGGTCGGCTTTTTTTGCCGTTACTCCAAGCAAAGCTACTCCAATCCGTTTGCATGGCGAAACGATTATTTTTTCAAAAGATGTGTAGGGTTTCCGGAATTAAAGGTGTCTTATATAGTAGCACGGGATTTGTGGCTTGGTTCTACCAACAGAGATGATTATATAAGAGGGGGAGGATCCCATGGAGGATCAGACATTGCTGGATGGGCTAGCGAGGAAAGATCCGCGATGTTTTGAAACATTGGTTGACCGCTATTCACGCTACATAGCCGCGGTGGTTGCTAAGGTGGCAGGAGGGCGGTTTAATTCCTTCGATGTGGAGGAGATCACCGGGGACGTGATGGTCAAGCTGTGGACAGACGGGACAAAAATCATGCTGCGCGGAGATAGTCTCAAGCCTTATCTGGCGATAGCCGCGCGTAATCATACCTTGAATGCATTGCGAAAGAGGCAGCGGGTCATTGAATCCGAATTGGAAGATGACGCCGTTTCTTGTCCCTCTGCGGAGGCACTGGCTATTCTGCGGCAGGAGAAGGAAACGATAAGCGGCATGGTACAGGGGATGGGCGAACCGGATCGCGAAATATTCATCCGCAGGTACTTTTATTTAGAGAAAGTCCGCGATATTGCAAGCCGGCTGAATATGCAGGAGAAGGCCGTCACCGCCCGGATCCGCCGGGCAAGGGACAAACTGCGCATACATTATGAAACCGAGAATCCGTAGGATTTCTATAAAGACCGTGTCTATAGGAGTGAAGCTTCAAATCGATTGCGAAAGGGGATGGATGCAAGTGAAGCGGCGAATTGTAGATATCATGGCCAATATCGACAATCAGGAGCTGGACAATCTCCTCCTTACGGAGGAAGAAGAACGCGAGTTAACGCAGCAGATCAGTATGGAACGGATCAAGAGCCGAGCGATGAAGCGTATTCAAGAGGAGGAAACGATGGTGTTTAAAAACAGGAAAGTGAAAAAATATAAAGCCAGTATCGTTATCGCTGCCGCGATGATTATGATACTTAGCACGACCGCTTTTGCGAGCCAATACATGGATAGCTTGAAGCAGTTCTTCGGTCAATCCGCGTCCATTGCGGAAGACGAACGGTCACCTATACAAGGGACGGATACAGCATCCGGGGTAACCATGAATGTTGAAGAAGGGGTTTATGTCGGCAACAGCGGTTATTTGGTGGTCAGTTTCATGAAAGAGGACGGCATGCCATTCCCCGAGGGTGCTTCGATCCCCCTACTTGAACTGAAAACGGAGCAGAGTGTGAATTATATGGTGGGGCAGCAGCTTCTTGACGACAACAAAAAGCTTGTCGGCGTGTTTGAGATGGATGCGATGAATGACCTCGAGGGACTGAAGGCACGGATCACAGCCGATCGAATCATGTCAGCGGACAACGCCCAAGCCGTTGAAGGCCCTTGGAATGTGCAATTCACCATTTCTCCGGGCAAGCAAAGAGAACAGAGTTTGAATCTGGCAATTGATGAGGGTAAGGAAGCACTGTCTCTCCACACCATTAGTGTTTCATCCATCGGTGTAGCCATCGAAGGCAAGCGTACCGACGGTGAGCTGGATAAACTGCCGGACTATACGCCGGAGGTTAAGGTCATCGCCGCGGACGGATCGGAATTGAAGCTTCACGCCAGCTCGACAAGCACCACGAAGAGCGGATTTCAGTGGCTGTATAATCTGGACAGCAAGAATAACCTCGTATTTCTGGGGGATATGGACATCAAAAGCGTCAGCATTGACGGCAACGTGACGGAGCTGAAATAAATATAAAGCCGGCATGGGGAAACCATAAAGGGGCAGAAGCGAAGGCTTCTGCCCCTTATCCATGATGAATACCTCGGGCAGCAATGGAACCCGAAAACCGTGAAGCAGCAGGCCATAGCCTGAATGCTCACGGTTTTTTTGCAGCTTGGGATCCGAATTTTATACATGAGAAAAAAATGTATTGAAATTGAAGAAAACGTCCATTACAATGAAACCAATTGCCATACTAGTTATACTAGTATACAAAATTACGACTCTCTACATAAGTGAAAGCAGCAGCGGAATCTATTGAATCTAACGCTCCAAATGAGGGAGTCTATTCTTTAAGTCAAATATGTAAGCGCTTAATTGCACAAGCTGGTGGACGAAGGACTGCTGGACAAAGAGAGCTTTACCCAGGATGACGATCAGGCCGTGCAAAAATTCGTGACCGGCAAATCCTTCATCATCAACGGCAACTCCCAGACCGTGGTCCAGCACCGCACCGATATGGACAAAACGCTGGGCGAAGGCAAGTATGCCATCAGCAAAATCACGGTTCCCGGCGGCACGACCGAGCTGCTGCAATCCATGTTTAGCGAGGAAGAGCAGCAGTTCCAGAAGAGCATGAGCGAAACAAAAACGGTTGTGAAGCCGGAACCGCCGATTCCATACTCGGTAGAAGAGCGCGAGCGAGTGACGCTTTTGAGCACGCCGCTGAAGGACTACACGGATCAGAACACGCTGAAGTTCATTCTGGGCGACCGCGATCTCGCCGAGTACGACAAGTTCGTGCAAGAGCTGGATAGCCAGGGCGTGGGGCAATACCTGGAGATTGCGAATAAAACGTATAAAAAATATAAAGAGCAACCATAACCAACGGATCGACAGGCTGCCGTTTCTTGATGGAAGGGCAGCCTGTTTTTCGGTTCGGCCGTTTGCGTTGGTTCCCAAGGAGGGCATTCCAGATTGCGAGTCACCGTTCAAGACATCATCAACCGCTTAACAGAGCCCGCAGGATTTCTTGAATCCAAGGTGGACAGGGTTACGGCAGGAAGCGCCGAAGCGGTGGTTCACGGCATTGCCGTCACGTTTGCGGCATCGTATTCGGTTCTGCAGAGAGCGGTCGAAGTTGGGGCCAACCTTGTCATTACCCATGAAGGGGCGTTTTACAGCCATCAGGAGGAGGGATATGAGGGGGTGGAGGCGAGTCCTGTCTTTCAGGATAAACTCCGCTTGATGGAGTCCGGGGATCTGACGATTTACCGGTTCCATGATGCGCCTCACCGATACGTTCCCGATATCATGACGCAAGGACTGGTTCAGGCGCTGGATTGGGAAGTTTATGTCGATAAGCATCTTAAGGCAGCGGTCATTGTCACGCTGCCGGAAGAGATGAGCCTGCCGGATATTGCGGAGCATGTAAAAAGAAAGCTGAATCTTCCTTACCTTCGTTATGTCGGTAATCGAAGCAGCATATGCTCCAGAATCGGCATAACCGTGGGCTATCGCGGCGGCGGCGCGCATGCCATTCCCCTCTGCCTGAAGGAGTCGCTGGATCTTCTCATCGCAGGGGAAGGTCCGGAATGGGAGACGCCTGAATACATGGGCGATGCGGCGGCGCAGGGGAGGGGCCCGTCCCTGCTTCTGCTCGGCCATGCTGCCAGCGAGGAGCCCGGCATGGCCTGCGTGGCCAATAGGCTGCGGGAGTTTTTTCCGGGGATTCCTATACATTATATACCGTCCGGGCCTTTGATTCGGGTAATATAGAGGGAAGGGTAACTTTAAGCAAAGAGAACATAGAGCATTTAAGAAAGAGGTAGCGATATATATGTCAACAGAGCAAAAGATTAAAGGCTCTACCAGAGAGTATTCTTATCAGCTATTGAAGGATCGGATATTTCATCTGGAGCTGGAGCCGGGTACGAAAATCTCGGAAAAAGAAATTGCGGATGAATTGAACGTCAGCCGGACACCGGTCCGGGAAGCGTTCATGAAGCTTGCGGAGGAAGAGCTGCTGGACATCATTCCGCAAAGCGGGACGATCGTATCCCGTATTAATCTTCGGCATGTTGAGGAAGGCCGATTTATCAGGGAGAAGATCGAGAAGGAAATCGTGGCCCTCGCCTGCGGTTCTTTTCCCGAAGAGTTCCGCTTCCGCCTGGAAACCAATATTGCGCTGCAGGACGTGTGCGCGGGCAACCATAACTTCTATAAGCTGTTTGAGCTGGACGAGGAGTTCCACCAAATTCTGTTTGAGGGGACGGGCAAAGAACGGACCTGGAAGATGCTGCAGCAATTGAACATCCATTTCAACCGTCTGCGGCTGCTTCACCTGTCCAAGGACTCCAACTGGGAGAATATTATCTCGCAGCATAAAGAAATGTATCAGTTGATCGTCAATCGGCAGGCGGAGCAAGCCATGAACGTGATGGAGCGTCATCTGCGCCTCGTCGTTGTGGAGCAGGATATTTTGCGAGAGAAGTATCCGCATTATTTCATTTAAGCATCGATATACATTCATCATTCAAAAATAATGGCCCGCAGGAGAGTCGCCTTGGAATCTAGCGACCTGCCTTGCGGGCCATTTTTCATTAAATCGATCTGCGGATGACACGGTCCAGAATTTGGGCCACGTGGGATGGCCCCTGGGCCAGATCCTGCTTGTCGAGGGTTACCCAGGAGTGCTGTTCATCCATATCGAGCGAACGCTGGAGCCAGCCTGAAACGCCTCTGCCTCTCCGGTCGACTTCGACCAGGATGGAAATCCCCTCCTGCTCCGGATAGAGAATCAATTCAAGCTCTTTGATATGACCCGCATAGGAGGAGCCGGGATAAAATTCAATTTCCTGCACGAATGGAACACCCTGGCCGAGCCGCGGATGATATTCGCATGTTGCTATTTTGAAGCTGAAGCCAAGCGCTTCGACGGCGTCGAACACAATGGATGCGTCCTCGTTCGGTTCGACGTCGATGAAATCGCGGTCCTTCGGATCGATGGCATTATCGATATCGAGTCCGGTGTGGATCCAGACCGGCTGCCGCGAAATGGTGAGCGGCGTTTCCAGCGGCAAAGGAAAGGCGAACGGAATTTCCTGCTGATCGCCAGGCTTCAACGTGAGGCGGCTTGAGACGTTGACTTTTGCAATGGTATAGGATTCTATGTATTTCTTGTCGTCGCTTTCCCTGGTATATTCCGTCATCAATTTCAAATAGATGCGGTCGACCGTCTGCTCTACGTTGCCTCCCTTAATGTGAATGATTCCGCGTACTTCTTCACCCGGATAATAGGAGGATTTTTCGAGGTGCGTATCGATCTGGGCGGCTCCAATTCCTACACTGGCTAGCATTTTGTTAAAAAACGACATAAAAGATACCTCCATAAGAGAATGTATGATAATGGAATTATACGCTGGAGGATCGTCTCTGGTTTCCATATCGAAAAAATATTTTTTGTGGTTTTTTGCGGAGTCAAGATGTTGGCGCCAATGAAGCGAAAGAATCCCCGTATGACACCGGGAAAAAGTACATGGCTCGTTCGCATTCGCGGGTCCGGCATGGTATATTGGACACGATACCATTAAGGATGGAGCAATCAAGGCATGAGTGAACAACGGCGTTCCGGACAAGGAACCAACAACAGCAAATCAGCGGCATACGGGAAGAAGCCTGGTGAGCGGACTGCAGCGAACAAAGCAGGGGCAAAGCCGACCTTTCAACGTGACCGTATGAAGAACAGCAATTCGTCGTCGGCATCCCCGCATGCGAAGGGGAGACGAGCGGATCAATATAAGCAAGGGGTACGCGGACCGAAGCCGTCATCCGGGCGCGAGCATGCGGATGAGCTGCAGGCCGGGGACGTGATTGTCGTTACGATCAAACGCCTCGGCATTAACGGCGAGGGAGTGGGTTACTACCGCCGCAAGGCGGTGTTTATCGATGGAGCGATCACGAATGAGGTGGTCAAAGCCGAGGTGAGGGAGGTTCGGCCTAAATTTATCAAGGCGCAGCTGCTGGAAGTGGAGAAGCGTTCGCCTCACCGGATAGAGCCCCCTTGCCCGGTATTCGGCATTTGCGGCGGATGCCAAATTCAGCATATTTCCTATGAGGGACAGCTGCAGGCGAAGACGGATATCGTGCGCGAAGCGTTCAGCCGCTACGCGGGATTGGACGATGTCAAGTTTAAGCCGATTCTCGGGATGGAGCATCCATGGGACTACCGGAACAAAGCCCAGCTGCAGCTGAAACGGAAGGGCCGTGAAGTGATCGCAGGGCTCTATGAAGCGGACAGCCATACGATTGTGGATATCAGCGGCTGCCCGATTCAGCATCCGAAGGTCAATGAAGCGGTGGAGAAGGTCAAATCCGTACTCGAGGAATTGCGGATACCGCTTTATAAGGAGAATGGTGCCAAGGATGGCGTACGGACGATCGTAGTCCGTCACGGCTTCCAATCCGGGGAATTGCAGGTGACGCTGATCACGGCTGGAAGCAAGCTGCCAAGGCAGGACGATCTCGTTCGTATGCTGCGCCTTACCATTCCGGAGGTAAGCGGAATTTCACTCAATATCAATCCGAAGAAAACCTCGCTCATCTTCGGAGACCGGACAATCTCGCTATGGGGCACCGAGAGCATGCAGGAATCGCTGAGCGACCTGCAGTTCTCGCTTTCGCCGAGAGCGTTCTTCCAGCTGAATCCGCAGCAGACCGTCAAGCTGTACGAGTCGGTCCGGGCGGCAGCGGGGCTGACCGGGAAGGAAACCGTCATCGACGCCTACTGCGGCACCGGCACGATCGGCTTGTGGCTTGCGCCGTATGCCAAGGAGGTGCGCGGAATCGAGACGATTCCCGAAGCCGTCGAGGACGCCAAGGCGAATGCACAGCGGAACGGAAGGGCTAACGCCAGCTTCCACGTCGGCCAAGCCGAAGAGCTGCTGCCGCGCTGGGTCAAGGAAGGCATGAAGCCGGACGTCATCATTGCCGACCCGCCGCGCACCGGCCTGGACCCGCGCTTCCTGGAAACGGTGCTCCGCACCAAGCCGAAGCGGTTTGTATACGTATCCTGCAACCCTTCGACCTTAGCCAAAGATTGCAAGGTGCTTCTGGACGGCGGCTACGAGCTTGAATGGACGCAGCCGGTCGATATGTTCCCTCAAACCAGCCATGTGGAGGCAGTCCTATTGATGAAGCTGAAATCATAGAAGCCATATGATGGCTTCATGTAAGCGAGTTTCCATTTTCGCTTTGGTCGACAACGCCCCCTTTCTATGATATGGTAGCAAGTAATTAGGCATTTCGTTCCCATGGAACGAGGTGCCTTCTCGCATATATAAAAGGTTTTTACATTAAATGTCTATCTGGAGGTGATGCAATGGTGCTCCTGATTTCCCCGCTACGGGGGAGAAATCCGTAGTTCATAACGGACGATCGATGGAGAGTGCACCCAATTAACGATAATCTGAGGAGTGTTGTTGAGATGAGAGTAAATTTACGAGCAGAAACGCGCGCTGCGATGAACAAAACCGGACTGAAGCAGCTTCGTCTTTCGGGACGAATTCCGGCGGTTGTATTTGGCACAGGGGAAAACAATATGATGATTCAACTGTCCGCCAAAGAGTTCGGCAAATGGGCACGGAACGGCAAAGGAGGGATCCTTGAGCTTCATTTTGAAGATCGGGAGCCGATTCCGGTTTTGCTGGAGTCCGTTCAGCGTGATCCGGTAACTCGTGAATACATTCATGTCGACTTTTTACGTATCAATATAAATGAAGTTGTGCGGACGAGAGTGAATCTCGATTACATCGGCACCGCAAAAGGAGCCAAATTGGGAGGAGTCGTCCAAATCCAAAGCACGTTCATCGAGATCGAGTCCCTCCCGGACCAAATTCCTGCCACGATTCCCGTTGAAATCAGCAGACTAGAGATCGGGAATTCGCTGCATGTCGGGGATCTCAAGCTGCCCGACGGCGTCGTGCCGATTTCTTCGGCCAACGAGCTGCTTGTATCGGTGGTAACGCCGAAAGTCCAGTCGGAACAACCGGAGGCTATGTAGCTTCTGCTGCCGGCAATTGCTTCCCGAATATCGGGAAGCAATTGCCGTTTTTTTCGTTAATGCCCTTGATCGGAATCCGCGCTGGCAGAGGAAAGCTCTTTACCCGTCGATTTCTTCCATAATTATCCTGGGAAGTAGGTAGAAAGACCCCTGATCTTTTCAAAAGGGAACCCTATAATGGAATTGCGGGAAGTCGGACATCGGAATCCCGGTTAAGCATGAATCGATCAGGAGCTTGCCCTAAGGAGGACGCGATGGATATAACCCAGGATTTCATAGATGAACGATTCAAAGCTTATGTGCTCGAAACCTATTGCGGGAACCGTGAACGGATTCAGGCGGGCGATGTAGAACATATTATATCGCTGCAGCTTTCAAATCATGGATACTCAAGCCTGAATGGGATCGAGCATTTCGCGTCGCTGGAAGAGCTGGATTGCTCGTCCAATAGCTTGACGGAGCTTGATCTCAGCAAGAATAGCAACTTGAAAACGCTAAATTGCGGATTTAACCGAATTCGAAATTTGGATGTCAGTCACAACGCCAAGCTGACGAAGCTGGTCTGTTACTGGAATATTCTATCGGAGCTGCGGCTCGAGCAGAACGTGGATTTAACGGAGCTGGATTGCAGCTACAACTCCCTGTTTGCTTTGGAGCTGCATCAGAACCCCCGGATAACCTATCTCCATTGCGCAAACAATTATTTAATGAGCTTACACCTGGAGGACTGTCCGGACTTGATCGAAATCCGCTGCAACCACAATCATCTGACGAAGCTGGACGTAACCGGAAATCCTTCGCTGCAAAGCTTGAGATGCTTCAATAATCACATCACCGAATTGGATCTCAATCGCAATGTGCTATTAACGGAGCTCTATTGCTCGGAGAACAAAATCTCCAAACTGGATACGCATCGTAATCCCAAGCTGGAGCGGCTGAACCATTCCAACAATCTCATCATGGAGCCGGACCATACCGTTAAGGACGTTGGGACCTTCGAATACGATGTCTCGCTGTCTTTCTACGGGGCCAGGCTTCAATGGAAGGAGACGGAGCTCTCCGTCAGCACGGAGGCCTCTGCCGAAGCGGATATGAACCGGCTGTCCCCGGTCATCCGGAATGCCTGGGCGAATTTTGGGGAGCTGAACGATCGGGCGCTGGATCTGATTGCCGGGATGCACCCCGGCGAAGACGTGAACGAGTTGGTTCTATCCGAGCTTGCCTTCGACAAGGACGGCACGTTTCGGCTAGGGTATGATGCAGGCGATACGCCGGCCGGACAACTATACATATACGTCCTGTTTAACGACAAGCTTGAAATGAACGGGGATCTCGTTTATGAAACGTATTAACCTGCGAAAGGGCTGTTATATCTGATGAAAGACGATAAAATCGTATACGGGTCGATCGACGATTACATTTCCGGCTTTGCTCCGGAGGTCCAGGATATCCTGCAGACATTAAGGCATGTGATTCAGGAAACAGCCCCGGAAGCCAAGGAAAAAATCAGCTACCAGATGCCAACCTTCGACCTCCACGGGAACCTCGTGCATTTTGCGGCATTCAAGAAACATATCGGCTTTTACCCCGCGCCCAGCGGGATCGAGGCGTTCCAAGATGAGCTGAAGGTATATCATGCGTCCAAGGGAACCTTGAAATTTCCGATCGATCAGCCGCTGCCTTATGACCTGATACGCCGAATCGTCCAATATCGGGTTCAGCAAAACCTGGAGAAGGCAGAAAGCAAAGCGAAAAAGAAGAGGTAGGCGAAGTGCTCGGGAGGGGAAGGCAGCCTTGCTGCCTTCTTTTATCTTATAGAGTTTTCTTCATATAGTAGTGGGTATGCCGCCCGGCGTTCTCGATTTTGCCATACACTTCGTAACCCTGCTTAAGGTAAAAATCCAAGGCTTGAAAGCTCAGCGTATCCAATTTAACGAACTCGCATTGCTTCTCCTTCGCGATGTCTTCGGCCTTGTTTAACAGTTTGGCGCCGTACCCCGATTGACGGAAGGGTTCATCCACGAACAAATAGTGGATCTCCAGCCAGTTCCAGCATATTTCCCCAACGACTCCGCCCAAAATCTGACCGTCCTCCTTCCTTAGCAACAAGTTGATTTCCTGGTAACGGCCTTTTAAATCGTCAGGGAAATGCTTCAGATTATACGCAATCATTTGGTTTCTTACGTAATGTTTGTCCACGCTATCGGTTTCGTTTGATTCATTCGTGAAATAGATATTCATATCGTTTTACTCCTTCTGGTATGCCGGATGCGAGGTGTTTGCCGGATTCGAATACGGGTTATGCTAGCTCTCCTCCTCAACATACCATATGTATTGCATGTACCGGCGGTAAAAAATCCTTTTAACAGAATGTACCCGTGAGCCCGCGGGGGGGCTATGTTATACTGTCATTGTTATTTTATCCGTTTCATCTAAGGGAGGATTGTCCTGACATGTGCTGCATCGCATTCATACGTATTCGTTAATGAGGGTACAGAACATCTACATCCATCCATTTTCATGTAAAAATGCGAAGGATTATTTGTGCTGTGCCTTTTTCATTACTATACGAATGAATGAGGTGCTTTTTTGTGTCCAAATATCATAAAACCCATCGTGAAAAGCTGAAGAAACCGTCCAACTTTTCCGCGCAGCATCTATTAATCAGCAAAAGGCTGATTCATGATATGATCGACTTGGCCCGGATTCGCTCCACCGATACCGTTCTTGATATCGGCGCGGGTACAGGGGCGTTAACCTTTCCGCTTGCAGAGAAAGCGGCACGCGTGCTCGCAATCGAGACGGATCCGGCATTTGTGGCTAAACTGCTGGGTAAGATGAAGGATAGCAGCAACATTCTCGTCAAGCAGTCGGATTTTCTGGAAATTCCGCTGCCGAGAAATCCATTTGCCGTCGTGGCCAATATTCCGTATTCGATCACCACGCCGATCATGGGGAAGCTTTTGGAGTGCCCCGGGCTCCCTCTGCAGCGGGCCGTACTGCTTGTGGAGATGGGGGCAGCCAAACGTTTTACGGCCGTTCCCATTCAAGATCCGCGAATTCTCAGCTGGAGGATGCAGTACGACATTCGGCTCGTGCGGACCGTTTCGCCCCGTCATTTTGCGCCGCCTCCTCAAGTGGATTCAGCCATTCTGACCATTCATCGGAGGAAGAAGCCGCTCATTGCCGCATCGCATCAGCCCAAGCTTACGGCGCTGGCCGCCTATGGGATGCGGGATGCCCGGCTGCCGTTATTTGCGGCTCTATCGGGCGTGTTTACACCTCCCCAGATGGCGAAGCTCGTTAAAGTGCTTAGAGTGGACCGAGAGCTCCCCGTCGGTCGGCTGAACGAAGAGCAGTGGGGGACCGTTTTTCATACGATGCTCCAGCATGTGCCGGCGAATTGCTGGCCGAAGCTTCGCAAGGGCGCCGGTAACAAGTCCAAGAAAAGAAAGCGACTTTGAAGCGTTAGCCAACACTTCGAATTCTCGCTTTTTGAAAAAAATCGCGAAATCCTCTTGACCCTGACACTAGTGTCAGGGTTTACAATGAAATCGAATCGTTCGTCCAGGAGGTGTGAAAGCATGAAAATCGGAGAACTCGCGGCCCGTACCGGCGTCAGCATTCGTTCGCTACGGTACTACGAGCAGCAAGGATTGCTGACGCCGGTCCGAAACGAGAACGGTTATCGGGAATATTCGATGCTTGCGGAAGAGCAGGTGCGTACCATCCAGTTATATCTAAACCTTGGATTGACCACCGAGCAGATCGCCGGTTTCCTGCATTGCGTCCTGAAAAACAAAGAGGCGTTTTGTGCGGAGGTGTTCCCGATTTTTCGTCAAAAAATCGCAGAGATCGAAGCGCAGATTCACCAGCTGAATCATATCAAGATGAATCTGGAGGAACGCATGCAATCGATTCTGGATGAACGGGAATCGGAGGAAGCGGAGGAATGCAAATGAGTTTACCACGATTAGACGCAGGGAGCTTTCAAAGCTCGATCAACCAGAACGGGGTCACGCTTGTTGAATTCGGAGCGGCATGGTGTCCGCCCTGCAAAGTGCTGCTTCCCATTCTGGAAGAGCTGAGCCGGGAGGAGGCGGGTCGCCTGGACATCTATCAGGTGGATTGTGACGAATCCCCCGAGCTTGCCGCCCAATTCGGCATCATGTCCATGCCGACGGTGATTGTGTTTCATAACGGAGAACCGGCAGATAAACTGATAGGGCTCCGGCCGAAGAGTGTATACCAAGCGGCGCTGGGCCGTTATGTATCATAAAATGAATGAATAGCGAAAACGCCTCTGATGTCATGATGTCAGGGGCGTTTTCTTTTGGAGTAGAGGGCATTACGCCCGGCGTATCGAACTCTAATATATGGAAGATGAAGGGATGTAACCTGTTTAAAGGAGATACTTTAAATGAGATCAAGAAGGAAAATCGTTTCTCTTATGGCCATCATCGTATTTAGCTGTCTAGCCATGAGCTTGGTCGACGCGGTGATCCGTCCGGATTACGCCGTCAAATCCGCCATCAAAATCATCCTCTTTCTGACATTGCCGATTGGCTACGCCATCTTCGCGGGCGGGGTTCCGTTTCGCAGGCTGTTCGCGTTCGAGAGAAGGGGGCTCCTAACCTCCCTGCTGCTGGGACTCGGCGTATTCGCCTTCATACTCGGCGCCTATTTTGGGCTGGGGCCTTTATTCGACTTTACTCAGGTGACAGGGGCACTGGAGGATAATATGGGTGTCAATGCAGGCAATTTCGTATTGGTCGCCCTTTACATATCCATCGTGAATTCATTGCTGGAAGAGTTCTTTTTCCGCGGATTCGCCTTTTTTACGCTGAAGGAGCAGGTCGGGCGGAGGTTTGCATATGTATTCAGTGCCGGGGCTTTTGCCGTGTATCATGTTGCGATGATGTCCAGCTGGTTCTCGGCAGGACTGTTCCTCTTGTTAATCGCGGGGCTGGTTGTGGCGGGACTGCTGTTTAACTGGCTGAATGAGCGAAACGGCAATATTTACGCGTCCTGGATGGTGCATATGTTTGCCAATTTTGCGATCAATGCGATCGGTTTGATGCTGTTCGGGATGATTTGAGTGTAGGGTTTCGGGCTCCCTGGATAGCCTTGTAAAATGACGGATTGACCCTCACATGATGTGATGCTTTAAAATGCGGATAACCGATGAAAAAGGAGCTGCTTGGCGTGCATATTAGTGAATTGTCACGAAAAACGGGCGTAAGTCTGCGTTCCTTGCGTTATTACGAGGAGAAGGAGCTGCTGTGCCCGGAGCGTCTGAATAATGGCTATCGCGAATACAGGGAAACGGATATCGAGCGGGTCCGCTTGATCCAGATGTATTTTAGCCTGGGATTGACGGTGAAGGAAATTATGAGTTTTTTTCAATGCGCGTTCGATGAGCATATCAAAATCGAATGTCTTCCTAACGCCATTGAGGTGGGAAGGCGGAAGCTGGATGACATCCAGCTGCAGATGGAGATGCTGAAACAGGCGGAACTCCATTTGGAGAAGAGCATTGCGGCATGGGAGGCTATTTTGCATAAGGGGGACGGGCGTCGTGAACAAGGCTAGCGGGGAAGAGGTACAGCGAGTGGCCGTTGTGACGGGAGGCAACCGCGGGATTGGAAAAGAGATAGCAAGACAGCTCGCTGCCAAAGGGCTTCAGGTGCTGATTACATCCCGTGACGAAGAGAAGGGGAGGCTGGCAGTCCAAGAACTGCTTAACGAGGGGCTCCGTGTGATACTGCATGTAGCGGATGTCCATGAGGTCCGCGATGTGGCAGGAATGATGAATCGAATACAGTCTGACTATGGGCGCCTTGACGTGCTGGTGAACAATGCGGGGGTGATTTTGGATCGAGGGGTTTCTGTGCTCGATGTAGAGGAGTGGGTCGTGCGCGCCACGCTGGAGACGAATTTTTTCGGGGCTCTCCGAATGACGCAGGCTGCAATACCCTTGATGAAGCAGCATCAATACGGGCGTATCGTAAACATCTCGTCGGGTCTCGGAGCCTTCGAAATCATGCAGGGCGGTTACGGTTTACAAGGGGCATCCGCGGCATACCGCATCTCCAAAACGATGCTGAACGCGTTAACCTGTCTCGTCTCGCAGGATGTAGCCAATACCGGAATAAAGGTGAATGCGGTGTGCCCGGGCCGGGTTCAGACCGATATGGGAGGAACAGACGCTCCGTTAACCGTTGCCGAAGGGGCCGATACGGCGGTATGGCTGGCGACGATGGAGGATGATGGACCCAGCGGGAGTTTTTTTCGTGAACGGCAACGGATCGCTTGGTAATGCGGAACATAGTTCAGCTAACAATGGATTAAATCTATCTTATGGTATACCGATGACTCTACTAATGATTAGCAATATAAAATTACTCTGAAAAAACTCCTATTTTGAAGACGCTGATGTATAATAAGCGGTATCAGGAGGTGCAGAGTATGAGTGATATCAACATTTTCGGCCATCAGGCTCTGTTTGAACATGTCTACAAAAGTGCTCCAATTGGCATTGCCCTGGTTACGATAGAAGGAAGCTGGATCAGCGTAAATCCTGCGGCGTGCAAAATGTTTGGCTACACGGACGAAGAATTGATGGCACAGCCGGCAACCGATTATATTTATTCTGAATGCATTAACAATAAAGACAAGCTTTTACGGTCCCTAGATGAGGCGTCCTCAACCATTGCGGTGGAGAAACAACTCGTACATAAGGACGGCAATGTCATCTGGGCGTCGATACATGTTTCTCTGGTTCGCGACGATCAGGATCAAACTCCCTTGTTCTTCATTTCGCAAATTGTTGATATTACCGACAGCAAGGTAGCCGAGCAGAAGCTCCAGGAGAGCATTGAGCGATACACCTCGCTGAAGAAGTATAACCATGATGCGATTATTTCTTTCAATCTGGAAGGCAGGATTATTAACGGGAACCAGATGGCGGAGCAGCTGACGGGTTTTAAGATTCCGGAGTTAATTGGAACTAAAATCTCGAATTTGATCGGCGAACGCAATCTCGCCCGAGTGCTCTCTTCTGCGGCCGATTATGTTGCCGCCGAGAAGGGGATCAACTGTATCCATCACAAGGACGGGCATCAGGTTGAAGTGCTCGCGACGCTTGCTCCCATTGTCATTCATGGCAAGAATGTGGGGTTCTACATTATAGCCAAGGATATGACGGAGCAGAAAAAGGCTTATCATCGAGAAGGAAGCAGCCGAGAAGACGAATAAAGCCAAAAGCGAGTTTCTGGCGATGATGAGCCATGAGATCCGTACGCCGATGAACGGCGTAATCGGGATGACGGATTTGATACTGGAAACCGAGCTTGATGAGGAGCAGCGGGAGTACGTGCAGATCATCAAGAAGAGCGGGACAACCCTGCTGAACATCATAAATGATATTTTGGATTTCTCGAAGATCGAATCGGGCAGAACGGAGCTGGTGGAGGAAACATTCAGCCTAAGAACGGCCCTGTCCGAGACATTGAATATGATTCTTCCGAAGGCGCTGGACAAAAATATTGAGGTGACCACCTCTGTAGCGTCCGACGTGCCGAATCAAGTTTATGGGGACGTGACGAAGCTGCGGCAGGTATTAATGAACCTGCTCAGCAATGCCATTAAATTTACGCCGAACGGTGCCGTTTCGATCTCGGTTCAGTGTGTCAGGAACCAAGTTAACTCGAAGCTCATACAATTCTCCGTTACGGATACGGGCATAGGGGTGCCAAGCGAGAAGATTGCGCAGCTGTTCGAACCCTTCTATCAGGTGGATCATTATATGACGCGGCAGGTGGAAGGAACGGGACTCGGGCTGGCCATATGCAAAAAACTCGTTCAGTTGATGGGCGGGGATATCTGGTATGAGCGAAATCCGAATCAGCAGGGGTCCGTCTTTACGTTTACGGTCGATTTTTCGTTTAATGCAAACGCGGGCAACATGCCGGAGGCCGGGACGGTTCACGAGAATCACTCCGACGGCAGCGATCTGAAAATTTTGATTGCTGAGGATAATGAGGTGAACCAATTAGTCCTCAAGAAGATGATTGAGAAGCTGGGGTACAATTCGACTACCGTTCTCAATGGGCTTGAGGCGGTAGAGGCCTTTAAGCGATATCCGTATGACATGGTGTTCATGGATATACAGATGCCCTTCATGGATGGCATGGAAGCGGTCCAGCTCATTAAGGAATCGGCCCCGCCCGATCATCAGCCTTATATCGTGGCCGTGACGGCCCATGCGATCAAGGGGGATCGCGAGAAATATTTAGGAATGGGCATGGATGAGTATGTCAGCAAGCCTGTCAGCTTGAATGTCATCTCGGCCATTATCGATAGGTTTCTGGCTGAACGAAATATTGCGCAAGCCTAAATAGACAAAAGCTCAAGTGATTTCACTTGAGCTTTTGTTATTCCCATGCAGCATAACCTATGAGGTGCTGCCGGTCACGCTGCTGCCGTTCTTCGTTAGGTTGTAGGTAATGACCTCGCCGCTCCAGAAATGAAACTTGAGGATGACTTCTCCGTCTCTGACCTCGTTAAAAAAGACAGGTTTAAGCTTGATTTCATGGCTTGCGTAGGATGGGGAAAACGTGTATTCAAATTCCTTGAAGGAGGTCCAGTCCTGCGGCCCTGCATTGCCTCCCGATGCGTAAACAGCCTCCATCGTGGCCAGCTGATCCCCATTGAACGTCGCGGGAATGCTGAACGAATCAGTGGTTCCCTGCGTGCTGCGCAGAACAGGCGTATCATGATAAACAACCCTGAAGTTCCAGTCCGCGCCTCGGTTGAACTTGGCCGTCAGTACGGCATTCACTCCGAATTGTCCGGATGAAGTCAGCCTGGACAGCAGGCTGGATGTAAACGTAATCGTATTTCCGTTCAGCGTGTAATCCTGCCCGGCGACTAACCACTGTCCGTTTGAGCGGATTTCGGCCAATGCGTTGCCGTTCAAGTTCAATGGGATGCTTTGATCCTGGACCGCCGCTCCTTTTTTCACAAAAATCAGATCGGTATCAGCCGTGGAAGAACGTCCGCTCCAACCAGCCTTCATGATATTGTACAGCTCCGGATCGGACCAGGTGAAGGCGGTTCGCTTAAAGTGCTGGCCGTTGTCCCATAACATATGGGTAATGTTCTTCTGTTTGAGATAATGGGTCAGATATTCGAAGAACTTCAGTTTCTCGCCCTGCTCAATGACCCCTGTGCTTTGATCGAAGCCAAGCAGCCCGTATTCGCCAAGGATAACGGGAATCCCTCTAGCGATAAAGGTGTCATATACATGGTTGAACGTCTGATCGATATCGTTTCGGGTATCCGTCTCAAAACGGGTATACCCCGCGATGTTCACGCTGAACGGCCAAAACCCATAATAATGGACGGTGGCGATGAGATTGGCATCATTCAGCTTGGTCATGGTGTTGTACAGCTCGTTCATTCTAGCTTGAGTCGGGGATGCCTCAAGAGTAGAGAGCACAAGCGGCCGGGTCGCGTTGCGTGCTCCAGATCCGCGGACGATCCGATGGAACGACGTTTGAAGCTCATCCAGCATCTGAAAGGCTTTGGACTCGTCGGTGGTCCCGCCATCCGAGAAGCGGGGTTCATTGACGCTTTCAAACATCAGCTTGTTCGAATGGGTACGGAAGCGCTGGGCAACTTGAGTCCATACGGCGTTGTACTTGGCAATGACTTCGTTGCGGTTGTTCTCCATATGGCTGATCCACAGCCACGAATCGTGATGGACATTGATCATGACGTACAGATCGGCGTCCAGAGCCCAATCGACAACCTCCTCGACCCGGTCCATGTAAGAGGCGTCGATGGCATAACTCGGTGCACTGCCGATGTGATGGTTCCAGGTTACCGGAATGCGGATGCTCTTATATCCCTGTGCCGCAATTTGGTCGATCAGCGCTTTGGTGATGCGCGGATTTCCCCATGCCGTCTCGTCAGCTCCCACGGCATCCAGCGAATTGCCCAGGTTCCAGCCGGGTTGCATATCATTGACGTAGGCTTGGAGATTTTTCTTTGGATGCTTTGGATGTTCGTGTTTCGCTGCGGATGCGTATGAAGGGAACAATGAGATGACCAGAGAAACGATGAGAGCCAAGGAACAGATGGATTTCTTATTGAGGTTTATCATTAGCATCTCCTTTGTCATGAAGTTGTGAAGCGGTATTTTCACTAGATTCATTCAATAACCGTTATCCGTTGTTGAGGACCTAGCTGCAACATTGGCTATAAAGGTTAGGCTTCACCTCCAAACGATGTTTTTGAAAGCGCTTTCTAATAATAAATTATCATATTTTTCCATGGGGAAGTACCCGGATAATTCATCTTAAAATCATGTGAAAATTAGTTATGAGATGCAAGAAAGAGTTCTGATATGGGGGCTTGATGGAAGAAGCGGATAAAAAAGAGCCGTACCTCATCGTCTTAGTGATGAGGGAACGGCTCCCTATATTAAAGCTTATTTTGATGCGCCTTGGATTAAGGCGTTTTCTTTAATACAACAAGCGTTTTGGACGCTTCGGATAAAGGCGTTGCGGATTGTGCGCTCGAAGCAAGTTTCTTATCCTGGGATTGCACGGACAGGACATAAACGGCGTACTTCGCATTGTCTTTAATGTCTTTACCCAGGGCATCCTTGGCAGGGATATCGATGAGGGTCGAGACATCTTTGCCATCCGGTTTTATTGTTGCATTCTTATCTTCTTTGGCAGCGGCGTCCGTTGCTGCTTTAAGATTGAAGGTCTTGATGTTGTCTTCCTCTACAAACAACAGGCGGTAAGCCGTAATGCCTCGCTCATCGATCGCCCTCTTGAAATCGACTTGAAGCTTCCCGTTTGCATCCAGTTTGGCTGTAACGGCCGTGGTTTGGAGCGGGTTCGGGATTTCGAATTCTTTGGACGATTTAGACATAGCATTTGTGGTTGAAACTGTACCATCGGCTACGACAAGAATAAATACTTTGTATTTATATCCGGATTTAATGTCCTCACCGTTGATATCTTTAACTTTATTTGACAGAGTTTTCTCTACCTTACTGTTTGTTGGTTCAACTTTAGTGTACCAATCCACATTGGTTATTCTATTGGCATCATCCAATCCAAATCCTTGATCAGATGGTACCACCATAATTCTGTATTCTGCGATGGTGCCTGCATTGGAGGCTGGAGTGAATCTAACAACAATATCACTGGCATTCCCGTTGGTGCTTTCAATCCCGGCATACACATCCGAAGGAACCGTGACGGCCGTACCCGTAAGCTTGATAGGCGCCGATGGTGCAGACAGGGCATTGCTTATGGAACCATTATTGCTTACGGACAGTACGAATACTTGATAATCCACCGAATTGCGAATCGGCTGACCTTCGACGTCTCTTGTTTCAGCTCTCAGAGCTTTACTGAAATCGAAACCGACCGGTACACTATCATAGTTGTCATTACCTACATTGTTAGCTTGAGCTACAGTAAAGCTGCCGGCGTTGGTTTGTTTTACGACCATGATTCGGTACTCTTTGATATTGGCTTCATGTGCGGCTTTGGCGAATGATACTTTCAAGTCGCTTGCGTTATTATTGTCTCCCACATCCGCTGCTGTAACGTTCGTTACTGCCGCTACCTGGGTCACGCCTTGAATCGTAACCGCATTAGAGACCGCCGAAAGCGCGTTGCTGTAATTCGAATAGCTGTTGCCTACAGACAGGACATACACGCGGTAGCTTGAACCTCTTTGAATGAGGGCTCCATCGCTATCCTTGGTCGTGTTAACCAAATCCCGAGTGATGGTACCGCCGGTTTTGTTAACCAACGTGTAATACCCGTTGCTGTAAGCTTGCGACACGTTCAGGCTTTGGTTTGACTTTACGACAATCACCCGGTAATGGTCGATGTAGCTTTCGCCATAAGCAGGACTGAAGGTGACTCTCAGGTCGCTTCCGTTTCCGTTATTGCCGTTTAGCGTCAGGGACGGCGTGGAAACAGGGTTAACGTTCTGATTGGCGTTCCCAAGCGTAATGGAAGCATAGTCAGATAATGCATTGTTACTGGTCGAATATCCTACGGACAGGACATAAACGCGATAGCTGACGCCATTGCGAATCAGTTCTCCGTCAATATCGCGGCTGCCTGAATTCAGCACCTGCGACATGTAGTTGCTGCTGCTGTTGTTCTTGCTGATTTGCGTATAATAATAGCTGCTTAAATTGGTTGCCCTGTACAGATCAAAATAACTATTCGATGATTTAACAACGAAGACCTGATAATGGCTAATATTCGATTGATCGGACGGGCGATAGAATGACACCTGCAGGTCGCGACCGTCATTGTAGTTGTTCACGTCGGTGACGGACAGGCTGGTAACCGCGCCCACATTGTAGCTGGAACTCAAGATGATGGAGCTTGATGGAGCGGACAGCACGTTGTTATTGGCGTTATTGTTGTCCACCGCCATGACGAATACGCGATAGTACACGCCGTTGCGAATCGTTGCTCCATCCACGTCTCTGGCGCCCGATGACAGCGTCAGGTTCGTGATGTTATTGCCGGTTTTATTGACATGGGTATAGTAGTTGTAGCTGGAAGCCGTGTTGGCTCTGCTTAGGTTAAAGCTGCTATAATTGCTGTCCTTTACGACAAACACGCGATAAGAATGAATGCTGGATTCGTTGGACACCTTGTTGAAGCTTACGCGAAGATCGCGGCCATCACCGGCATCGCCGATATCCGTTACCTGCGTGATGAAAGGAACCGTTGTATTCCCCGTGCTGAGGGTGATGCTAGCCGAACCGGACGAGAGGTTGCTTGCAAGCACGCTCTCGTTGCTGCTGACAGACTGAACGAATACGGTGTAAGCGACTCCGCTGCGAATGAGCTCGCCTGAGGTATCGCGGGCGGAAGAGCTCAGCGTCGTGGACAGCGTTGTGTTCGTCGTGCTAGTTTTGCTTACCGTTGAGTAATTTTGGCTGGATACAGACTTGGCTGCGGCCAGATTGAAGTTAGCTGCATCCTTCGTTTTTACGACAAACACGCGGTAGTTGCTTACATTGCTCTCGTTTTGGGCGCGCGTGAAGCTGACCTGAAGATCACGGCCATCGCCGTAGTCGCTCACATCGCTCGCTTTTACGTTGGTTGCGCCGTTCACCGAATTGGTGTTGGTCAGCGTCAACGACGGGGAAGCCGAGGAAAGGGCATACGTGCCGCCTGTTTTGCTGACTGCCAATACATAAGCCTTATAAGCTTGATTATCGCGGATAAGGTCACCGTCCACATCCTTTGAGCCGGATGTAAGAGTCAGCGTCGGATCCGAGCCGGATGGATATACCGTGGCGTAAGCAGCGGAGGACACGCGCTGTGCCTCGGTTTGGTTTAACGTCTTGGACTGCTTCACAATCATGACGCGGTAATGCGAGATTAAAGGTTCGGTCGACGATTTGGAGAAGCTGACCTGCAAATCACGGCCGTCGCCGGCATTGCCGATATCCCGAAGGGTCACGTAATTCACCGGTGCGATCCCGGTATTGTTCCCGCCGGAATTGTTCGTCGTGGTGACGGTAACGGTTTTCGTTTTGGAATTCCAGCCGATTTTTTGGCCGAGGGCTTCGCTTACGAAGCGGACCGGCACCATGGTGTTGCCTTTTAAGTTCTTCGCCGGTACATCCAGCGCTACCGTCTTGCTATTGATGGTGGCCGTCTTGGAGTTGATTTTTAGGATGACGGTTGTGCCATCCTTGACCGCCGTGACGGTTTTCGTTTTTTGATTCCACTTGACCGATGCGTCCAAGGCTTCGAAGATGGATCGCATCGGAAGCATGACGCGCCCCTGGATCATGACAGGCGCTTGAGGCGTATACAGCTTGACGCCGTCAATCAAGACGCTGATGTTCACTGCCGCCTGGGCCTGCGATTGGAATGTCATGGGGATTAACAGTATAGCTGCTAGCAAGGCAGTCCATATTCTTTTCACACACTCAACCTCCTGAATTCGCTTTGTTATTATTTTCCTCTACAATATGACGCATTCGTCCAGAATAAAGTTTCATCTATTACATCGGCATTCCGAAAATATTTTTTAGTACCAGATTATAAATAAGGGAAGAAACAGCGCATATTCGCCGTTTCTTCCCTCGTTAATTGTTGATCAATATTGGGTGATGGGCTCGGTGCCGCCCGCAATCGACCGGGTCACCGCATCATAGATATTCGGCGGGTGCTCGGCGATTCGGTGGCACAAGTACAGGAACCACTCCTCGCCGTATGTCAGGTAGATTCGGACGGGGAAGCCGTCGTCCTTCAGTTGCTTGGCAAGGTCCGTTCGTATGCCATACAGCATTTCAATTTCAACGGCTGCGCCGCGATACACTTCGTTGCGGGTCATATGCCGCAGGATAGATTCATCATGAGTGGCGACCGATACCGGCCTGCCTGCCTGAACGCATACATCCACCATTTGAATATATCTAGAGGTAAGCGTCTCGGAACGAGGAATATAGTGTCCCTCTTGTTCCTGATAGGCGCCTTTTACGATGCGGATCGTGCCGGAACCGTAGGTAAGAACTTGTTCGAGATCTTCCAGGGTTCGGAGTAGCTGGGCTTGCAGCGTGATGCCGACATTCGTGAACCGGGCCGATATTTTGCGATACAGCGCAAGGATGGCATCCGTTTTGGCGGACTCCTCCATGCTGATGACCAGCTCCAAACCGGCCACCTCTGCTTGGCTGGCAAGCCCTTCAAGATGCCGGTAAGCCAAATCCTCGTCTACCGATAATCCGATATGGGACAGGTCGAGCGAAATACGGGTGCCCGGCCGGCCTTTCGAGCAGGCTTCGATTAACCGGGAGAACTCCTGGAAAGCCTGCGTGCATTCGGTTTCGTTCAGGGTATTCTCACCGATATATTCCAGCGAAGTCTGATAACCTCGGGCATCCAGCGCATCCCGGCAGAACAAACCTCGTTCCAGCACGTCTCCCGCGACAAAACGCTCCGCTGCACGCAGCAGGATCGGATACCATTCGGCGGATTGCCGGACGTATTGTTTGAGCTGAAGGTTACGGGCAACTGACTTCAGAGCGTCGGCAAAAGCCCGTTCAGATAAAGAATCAGATAAAGAATCGTTCAAGTTAAACACCTCGCAACATTGGGATCTTCATGATTCTATCAGCGTCTGCGCGAGGCGGTATTGTATAAAATAGCGGTTAGTTTAAGATGATGCCGCTTTTGCATACCGAAGAGGCGTTGTCCCCACGCACCCGGCAAAAGCTTTCGTGAAATGGCTCTGATCGTAAAACCCGGACTCGGTAGCAACGTCGGCGATGGCTTTCCCCTGCAACAGCTGCTCTTTCGCGTAATTGATGCGCAATAAATTTTGGTAGGCATGCGGAGCAAGATGATAGGCTTCCGTAAACATCCGAATGAGATGGAATTTGCTGATCCCGGATATGTCCTGCAGGGTATCGAGTGTAATGCGGTCTTTGTAATGATGATCCAAATACTGCTTCGCTCGAAGCATAGCCCGGGATTCATGCACATTGCCGCCAGGCACCGAGGCGCTTTCCTCCTGAAGCAGGCCGGTTTCCCGCATTAATGCCATCAGCATGGATTCAATCTCCAATGGAGTGGCTTTTTGCTGAAGCCCAATTCTGCAGGAATGAACCAGATTTCGGCAGCGATCGTTTTGATATTTCGGCAGCAGGATGGGCATATCGGATTGGGAGGGATGATAGCGGGCAGGCGCAGGGTCGAGCCACCGGGGATGGATAAAAACCATCGTATATTTCCAGTCGGCGGGATTCTCGGGATGGCAAGCATGAGGGAGCAGCGGCGGGAAATGCACAATATGTCCCTGAGCAGCCTCATACCGTTTCCCGGCAGACCATATGCGGGTAGCCCCTTGCTCAATGAGACCAATGGAGATTTCTTCGTGAAAATGCTTTTTGTAGGCCAGATGATCCAAAGCATCGCATTGTTTGATTTCCAAAAACGGCAGAGCAGGGTCGCGCAAAAATATAATATCGGGCATTTTCGTCACTCCTCCTTTTTGACTGTGGCATTCCCGTATTACCGTGTTAAAACCGGACATCAATAGCTACATTATAAAGAAGGCGTTATGTTTGTTCAAAGACGGCGTGAGCCTATTATATAACTTTACGGAAATATAACTGTATAGTAATATAATAAACATGTTGAACGACAACCTTTTTGAAGTATTGGCAGAGCCGAACCGCAGGACGATATTGGACTACCTGCGCGTGAAAGAGTGTACGGTGGGGGAGATTGTAGATCTCATGCAGCTCAGCCAACCCGGCGTGTCCAAACATCTGCGCATTTTGCGGGACGCTGGCCTTGTCTCGCTGCGGAAAGAAGCACAGAGGCATGTGTACAGCCTGAATGCCAAGCCTCTGGAGGAGATCCACGACTGGCTGGAGCCCTATCGGCAGTTCTGGACGAACAAGCTGGATGATCTGGAGAGGCTGCTGGATGAGGATGAAGCTCCGTAATCTTCCTAAGGCCGCCGGATTGGATGATCCATTTTTGAATCAAACATTCCATGAGGAGGATGAGTGATGCTGGCTGTTGTACGGCAAGACGAGTTCGGAACGACCGTCCGATTTGAACGCCGCCTGAAGCATTCGGTTGAGAAGGTGTGGTCCTATCTGACGGATAATGACAAGCTGAAGCAGTGGTTTTCGGAGCTGAAGGTGGAGGATTTGCGCCAAGGCGGAAGAATTACCTTTGACATGCAGGACGGAACGTTCGAGGAGTTTGAGATTACGGACTATCGGGAGTTATCGGTACTGGAGTATACGTGGGGAGAGGACCGGGTGCGTTTTGAGCTGCATCCCGAGGCCGAAGGCTGCCGTCTGGTGTTGATCGAGACGATAACGAACATCACGGATCATACGCCGAAGGATATTGCCGGTTGGGACGTATGCCTGGACGTCATTGAGGCACTGCTGGATGGCAGGACGCTTGAATCGCGCAAAGACGCCTGGTCCGAAAAATACGAGCAATACGTTCACGTATTTGAACAATTGCCCCGAGCATAAATTTTGCTCCTTCCCAGCATGCAAACATGCGGGGTTGGAGCTTTTTTTATTGGAAGGAGGGTGAATTCCATCTATAATCGGATGAGGGATATATTCCCATATGGAATACCGTCTGGGTGGAGGGATCAAAATGCCGGATTACAAGGTAAACATCTTGCAGCTTAGAGAAGATAACTATTATAACGGGCTTAAGCTGGGCCGCAGCCTGCGAAATCAGCCCATATTGAAAGCTTTCGAAGCGGCCACCAAACCGGAGATCGACACGGAACAGTTGAAGAGCATCTATAACGAGTTTGCCCCGCAGCTGCTAACGGAGCTTGAAGGACTGGCGGAAGGTTTGGAAATGTCCTTTCCCAAAGCCGCGGCGCTTTTGGGCGGATACGACGTCCCGAAAATCGCGGCCATGGGCTGCTCGGCGATGATCACGGCCTCGTATTACGTAAGAAATTACGATTTTACGCCTGCGTTTTACGATGGTTATTTTACTGTGGCTCAAGCCGATCAAGGCCTGGCAACCGCGGGCTATAATTTGCAGGCCATAGGCAGGCATGACGGGGTGAATGAGCAAGGGCTTGCCGCCGGGCTGCATTTTGTCAGCTTTGACGGATACCGGACGGGACTGTCGCCTTGGGTCGGCGTTCGGATGATACTGGAATCGTGCAGTACGGCAGAAGAAGCGTCTTATATGCTGCGCCATATTCCCCATGCGGCTTGTTATAACTTTTCAATAGGAGATGCACGGGGCAACATGGCCGTTGTCGAGGCAAGCCCGGACCAAGTGATTCCCCGTGCTGGCGGGGAGGCGGCAATTGCCTGCGTTAACCATTATGAGGCGTTGACGGGCAAAAACAGGCCTGCCATCGAGCATTCCCTGCGGCGTAAACGTTACCTCGACAGCCTGGATGCGGAACGGTTAACCCAAACCGAGGCTTTCGGTTTGTTTAAGGATCCAAAGTCCCCGTTGTTTTTTACGGATTACGACGATTTGTTCGGAACGCTGCATACCTTTTCGTACGCCTTCGAAGATGGAAGGGTCATGACCTCGCTTGCTCAGGGCGGCGTGCTTGATTTTTCGTTCAGGGAGTGGATCCGGGGACAAGATATCCCCGAAGCGGCGTTGACGGGACATATCGATGGATATGAGGACGGACAGCGTGTTTAAAGCTCGGGCAGCAGGATTGCGCTTGGGTGCAATCGCGGCATTATTAGTCCTCCTGCTGCTTTGTGCCGGAAAAGCCGATGAGGATATGACGCTTCAGAACGAGATCAACATTCCTTTTTTATATCGATTGCTAATGTCGTATGCCCCGGATTCATATACAGTAGAAAGCCAATACGGCAAACCGGAAATCGTAAGAAAAGAACAGGACTATACGTATGAAATTCACGAAATGGCGGATGGCAGCAAGCTGGTTTCGTTCTTTTATCCCCGAGGTGGACATCTCACGGATCAATGGCGGCTTAGCCGCCTCCCGGAGCGGAGCGAGTTTGATGTTTTGGTTCCAGGAGAAGCCCTTGCTCAAGAAGTCAAACGGATCGATCCCTATTTTAAGCTCATGACCGACGCGAGCCATGAGACGGGAACCAGCGAACATCGTCTCCGGGATACCGGATTGGCCACGATTCAATACAAGCACGCAGGGGGCAGATGGATCGTGGATTCGATCGAGTACACGGCTCAGGACCCTTCCGGTTTCGTAACGAAGCTTCGTGCGGAGGACCGGGCGATCTTCTGGAAATCATAGGATGTTTATCATGGCTTTATTATGAGCGCTTCTTCCGGGTGAAGGAGCGTTTTTTGTGCCGTTCGTGCATGCCGAATTTGGAACATTCTGTGACTTAGCCGTCTGGGGCGGTTCAGTGTTTTCATTGGCGGATTTGTTTATGCTACACTGGTTTTAAGGATGGATTCACGGATCAGGACAAGCCAAACAAGTGAATCTAACAACGAAGAACACGCAAATAGAATAGTCCGCTGCACAGGTTTAGGTAGACGCCGCAGTACGTATCCGTATAGACATTGACCATCCTGCAGCTGACGCGCTTATAGACCGCTTGGGTTACCTAATTTTCTACATAACGTTCCAGGCCGAAAAGGCAACGATGAGTTGGGAGTGGAGTGACATGGCTTTTGTGAGCATTAAGGATGGATATAAGCGCTATCGGATGGGCGAGACCACCATTGTAGCCAACGACGGAATCAACCTGGAGATCGAAAAGGGCGAGTTCGCGATTATCGTCGGTCCCAGCGGGGCAGGAAAATCCACGGTGCTGAACATATTGGGCGGCATGGACACCGCCGATGAGGGGCAAGTGCTGGTGGATGGAACGGACATAGCCAAGTTCAACAGCAAGGAGCTGACGGGATATCGGCGCAATGACGTCGGATTTGTGTTCCAATTTTACAACCTGGTTCCCAATCTGACGACAAAAGAAAACGTGGAATTAGCCTCGCAGATTTCGCCCCGAGCTCTGGATGCCGAGCAAGTGCTGCGGGATGTCGGCCTGGAGCAGCGCCTGAACAATTTTCCGGCACAGCTGTCCGGCGGCGAACAGCAGCGGGTGGCGATTGCCAGGGCGCTTGCCAAGCAGCCGAAGCTGCTTCTCTGCGATGAACCCACGGGTGCGCTTGATTACCATACCGGGAAGCAGGTGCTCAAGCTGCTCCAGGATACCTGCCGCCACACGGGAACGACCGTTATCGTCATTACGCATAATTCTGCCCTGGCACCGATGGCCGATCGAATCATCGAGATCAACAATGCCAAGGTTCGGAAGACGGTGGTGAATCCGAATCCCGTTTCCGTAGACAGCATTGAGTGGTAGGGAGACATCGATGATGAGGAAGAAAGCGTTATGGACTGATATTTTCCGGGAAATATCGCGGACAAAGGCACGGTTTCTGTCCATTTTTGCGATTATTATGCTCGGCGTTGGCTTTTTCGCGGGGATCAAGGCCACCGGGCCTGATATGCTGGATACGGCGGATCACTACTATAAGGATTTAAAACTGATGGACCTTAAGGTTCAATCGACCTTGGGTCTCGAACCAAGCGATATTGAAAAGCTGAAACGGGTTGCCGGCGTGGATGCGGTTCAACCGGGCTACGGCGCGGACGTATTTCTCGGCGACAGCGGGCGGATCGCGAAGGTGCTCTCCTATGACCCAGGAAATAATCTGAATCAATATGTGCTTACAGAGGGGCGAATGCCAGAGGCAGCAGGCGAAATCGTCATCGATGCAGGAGAGAGAGGAAACGAATTTAAAATAGGGGATCAGGTCACCTTTACCAATCCGGATCAGGAAGTGGATTTGGGGGAAACGTTTGATCATCTGACGTATACAGTCGTTGGAAGAGCGAAAAGCCCGCTGTTCATAAGCAGCATGAGCCGGGGAACGAGCGGTATCGGCAAAGGAACGGCGGATGTATTTGCCGTTATTCCGGAGAAGGATTTTAAACTGCCTGTTTATACGGAAGTCTACTTGACCTTTCATGACACGGCGGAACCTGCTCCTTATACAGCCGAGTATGACGAGAAAATCAGCCGGCACAAAGAAGCGGTTGAACTGGCGCTGGAGGCCATGCCGCAGGAGCGGCTGGCGGAAATCCGTGCAGAAGGTCAGAAGAAGCTGGACGAGGCGACGCACAAAATCGAGGATGCCAAGAGGCAGCTTGCCGATGCGGAGCAGGAGTTAACGGATGCGAGGCTCAAGCTGAATGAAGGCGAGCAAGCGTACCGCGATGGGGTGAACAAGCTTCAGGCCGAGCTGGCCCAAGGGCAGGCTAAACTCGATGCGGCGGAAAAAGAACTTTCGCAAGGCAGAGCGGAACTGAAACGCAATCAGCAGAAGCTGGAACAGGGCCGGAATCAGCTCAAGACGGGTCAGAGCCAATTGGATCAGCAAAAGGCGGAACTTGCGCCGAAGCTGGCACAAGGACAGCAATTGGCGAAGGCGCTGCAGCAAATCTCCGGCTTGGACCCGGAGGTCATTCCTGACGAGCAGAGGCAAGAGCTGCTCTCGGCAGCTCAGTCAGCCGATCCGAAACTAGCGGTCGCCGTCGGCGGCTTCATGGACGGCGCATTGGACGGCGCTGCTTTGCGACAGGCGGCTTCCGCGTTCCAGCGTGGCCTGGGCGAGGCTTCGCTGCAGCTGGATCAGGCTGAGCAGAAGCTGGATGCAAGCGAAGCAGAGCTGAAGGACGGGCAGGCTAAGCTTCGGGAAGCCGAGCGTCAGCTCGCGCAGGGCGAGGCTTCGTTGAAGCAAGGAACCGAAGAGCTTGCAGCCGCCAGACGGGAGGGGGAAGCCAAGCTCGCGAATGCGAAAGCGGAGCTTGCCCAAGGACAGGCGGACTACCGGGAAGGTCAGGAGAAATTCAAAGAGGAAAAAGCAAAGGCTATGCGGGAGATCGCCGACGGCGAGAAGGAAGTGGCCGAGGGCCGGAAGGAGCTGGATCAGCTTGAGCTTCCCAAGGTCTATGTCATGGACCGCAGCGTCAACCCGGGATATACCGAGTACAGCGATAACGCGGACCGCTTATCTTCCATTGCGACCGCGTTCCCGGTTTTCTTTTTCCTGATCGCGGCCCTCGTCAGTCTGACGACGATGACCCGGATGGTTGAGGAGCAGCGGCTGCAGATCGGAACCCTGAAAGCCCTCGGTTACAGCGACCGGGACGTGATGAAAAAGTTTCTGGTCTATTCGACGCTGGCGAGCGTTGCCGCATCGGCTGCCGGACTGGCCGTCGGCTTTACCCTGTTTCCCGCCATCATCTATGATGCTTACGGCGCTTTGTATAATCTGCCCGATGTAAGAACCAGCTTCTATCTCAGCTATAGCATCGTCTCGGTTGTCGTGGCTGTGCTCTGTACCACCATGACGGCTTATGTGGCCGTGCGGGTGGAGCTTCGAAGCAACGCCTCGGTCCTGATGCGTCCAAGGGCGCCCAAAAACGGATCCCGCATATGGCTGGAGCGAGTGCCATGGGTGTGGAACCGGCTCGGCTTTATTGGAAAAGTAACCGCGCGAAATCTCTTCCGCTACAAGCAGCGGATGTTCATGACGGTCTGCGGCGTGGCCGGGTGCACGGCCCTCATTCTGACCGGTTTCGGTCTTAAGGACTCCATCGGGGATATCGCGCCGATGCAATACGGCAAAATCATGCAGCACCAGGCGACCGTGGTATTCCAAGAAGATAACGGCGAGAGCGGCGGGCTGGAGGACTATAACAAGCGCCTAGCGGGAGTTCCGGAGATTACGGGAATCCTGAACGTGACCCAGGAGGCGATGACCGCGGCGGCCCCCGGCGTGAACGGCCAGGATGTGAATTTGTTCGTGCCGCAATCGCCGGAGAAGATCGATTCGTTTATCGTGCTGAAGCCCCGCGAACAGGAGCAGACGCTGTCGCTGACGGATGACGGCGCGATCATTACCGAGAAGCTGGCCAAGCTGTTCGATCTCGGCATTGGCAGCACATTCACGGTTCAGAACAGCGATAATGAACCCTTTGAAATGCGCGTGGCGGGGATTACGGAGAACTATGCCTTGCACTACGTGTACATGACGCCGAAATACTACGAAGACATTTTTGACGCAGCGCCCGAAGCGAACAGCCAGCTATTGACTTATGACCGTAAGGATCCGGGCTGGGAGGATCGGCTCGGGGAATCGCTAACCGCAAGCGAACGGGTCGCCATGGTGAGTTTCACGAGCGGCGTGAGCGACGCCTTCAGCGATACGATGGACAGCATGAACGTCGTGGTGGTCGTCCTCATTGTGTCCGCTGCGGCCCTCGCGTTTGTCGTGCTGTACAATCTGACGAATATCAACGTATCCGAACGGATACGCGAGCTGTCGACGATTAAGGTGCTTGGCTTCTACGACAAGGAAGTAACCATGTACATTTATCGCGAAAACATGATCCTGACCGTGCTCGGGATCATAGCGGGCAATCTGGCAGGCATTTTCCTGCATCGGTTCGTGCTCCTGACCGCAGAAGTGGATGCGATGATGTTCAGTCCCACCATCCATGAAATCAGTTATGGCTACGCGGCGCTGCTGACGCTGCTGTTCTCGGCCATCGTCATGGCTTCCATGCATTACAAGCTGAAGCGGATCGACATGATCGAAGCGCTGAAGTCCGTGGAATAACATATAGTTCGGCAAGAGAGCCATTTTCGCGGGAGACGATCCTTGTGAACGGGCTCTCTTTTTCGCTGCCTGTTCATCCTGGTTTTTATGTTGCGCCAGCGTGAAGAGGTAATGGAATGCGATTTCCGGCGATAATTTTCATCCGCCGGCAAGATCTAGGAGAAAATATATTATAATAGACATATCCAGCCAATGTACGAACTAATATTGCTACTACATGAAGACCTGTGGGTAAATGATGTAAGAAATAGGATAAGGGTCTTCGACACTCGGAGGAATGCATATGGGAATTGTCTTCTCGATCTTGAAAAAGTACCGCGTTGCAGCGATTGCGGCACTTGCCATGATGCTGATCGAGCTCACCGTCGAGCTGATTCAGCCGCTGCTTATCTCCAAAATCATCGACGACGGCATACAGAAGCAGGACATGTCCGTCGTATGGATGTGGGGAGCCGTTTTGACTGGAAGCGCTATTATAGCCTTCATCGCCGGGATATCCAGCTCTTTTTTTGCGGCGCATACGAGTCAGGGGCTCGGTTATGATCTTCGCGATCAAATGTATGACAAGGTGCAGTCATTCTCTTATTCGATATTTAACCGGTTCGCCACTTCATCGTTGATTACCAGGCTTACGGGTGACGTCACCCAGATTCAGGACACGGTGTTCATGGGCTTGCGGTTCATGACGCGCGTTCCGCTGGTGGTGCTCGGCAGCATTATCATGGCACTGGTCGTGAATGTGAAGCTGGGCTTGCTGCTTGTGCTGACCGTGCCCGTATTGTTTATTTTCATCGCTTGGATCATGAAGCGGGCTGCCGATGCGTTCCGCAGCGTCCAGCAGCGGCTGGATGCGGTGAACGGCGTCATCCAGGAGAATCTGACCGGGATTCGCTTGATCCGCGTATTCGTGCGCATGGGTCATGAGATTGAACGCTTTGCCCGCACTTCCGGCAAGCTGATGAGCACCACCGTCTCGACCTTGCGATTAACGGAGACCACGATGCCGTTTATTCTCCTCGTTATGAACGCCGGGATCATGGCGGTCCTGTGGTTCGGCCGCAAAGATATTGCGTCCGGCAGTGCCAGCGTCGGCGAGGTGGTCGCCGTCGTCAACTACTCCCTGCGCTGCATCGGCGCCATGTCCGCCCTGTCATGGGTCGTCGTTGCCTTTTCCCGCGGACGGGCTTCCGCCCAGCGTGCGCAGGAGGTGCTGGGCACGGAGGATACGGCGGCAGGCGTAAACAAGGACCAAGCCGGAAAAGTGGATATTCAGGGGGGCGTCAAATTCGAGCAAGTGAGCTTCAGTTATCCGGGCAGCGACATCGACGTCCTGACGGATATTTCCTTTGAAGCGAAGCCCGGTGAGCGCATCGCCATCATGGGAGCCACGGGTTCCGGCAAATCCTCGCTGGTCCAGCTGATTCCGCGGCTTTACGAGGAAGAGAAGGGGACCGTGCTCGTAGACGGCGTGGACGCCGCGTCGATCGATGAGGTGAACCTGCGCAGCAGCATCGGCTATGTGCCGCAGGAAGTGCTGCTCTTCTCCGGGACGGTGCGGGAGAATATTGCTTGGGGACGCGAGGATGCAACGATGGAAGAAATTCAGGAGGCGGCTCGCCGAGCTCAGATTCATGAGACCATTGAGCATCTGCCTAACGGGTATGACACGATGCTGGGCCAGCGCGGGGTCAATTTGTCCGGCGGACAGAAGCAGCGCCTGTCGATTGCGCGGGCGCTCGTGCGAAAGCCCGCCATCCTCATTCTGGACGACAGCACCAGCGCTCTTGACGTCCGAACGGAAGGCGCCCTGCTGGATGCCCTCAAGGATTTATCCTGCACGACGTTTTTGATTACGCAGAAGATCAGCTCGACCACTTCGGCGGATTTGATTTTGCTGCTGGATGACGGGCGTTTGATCGGAAAAGGGAATCATGACGCTTTAATGAAAAGCTCCGCTCTGTATCGACGCATCTATGAATCCCAGTATGGAGAGGAGGCGCAGCATCATGCTCAAGGCATTCACTGAACCGTTTCGTCACCCGAAACCGAAGCTGGATCTTGACAAGAACAAGGATGGCGGCAGCCGTGGCGGCAAGCCGAAAGCCAAGGCCAAAAACTGGTCGGGCACCCTCTCCAGGATATGGACCTATCTTGCCCGGCGCAAAGGGAAACTCGCGCTCGTGCTGCTGATGGTGATGTTCAGCTCGGGCCTGGCGCTGCTGGGTCCCTATCTGCTCGGCGTCGGGGTGGACAAATTTCTGGATGATGTAAGAAATCCCGACAGCTCCATCGATTCCGCCTGGCTGTACTTTCTGGTTGGCCTGGCCGTCGTATATGTCCTCCAGGCCTTAACCACCTGGCTGCACAACGTCTGGATGATCGGCATCGCCCAAGAGACCGTGTACCGGATGCGGATGGATCTGTTCACGCATCTGCACCGGCTGCCGATTCCGTTCTACGGCAAGCGCCAGCAGGGCGAAATCATGAGCCGTCTGACGAATGACATCGAGAACGTGAGCTCGACGCTCAACAGCTCGGCCATTCAAATCTTCTCGAGCGTGCTGACCTTAATCGGCACGTTAACCGTCATGTTATGGCTTAGCCCGCTGCTTACGCTGCTGACGTTCCTGGTCGTGCCCCTGATGATGATGGGGATGCGTTGGATTACCCGCCGAACCGGCCCGCTGTTTAAAGAGCGTCAGCGCAATCTGGGGGATCTGAACGGTTACATTGAAGAAACGCTGTCCGGGCAGCGAATCATCAAGGCTTTTTCCCAGGAGGAACGGGTGGTCCGCGAATTCGATGAGCGCAATCAACGGATTCGTCTATCGGGCTTCTGGGCGCAGAGCATATCGGGCTTCATTCCGAAGCTGATGAACGGGCTCAACAATTTGAGCTTTGCGATCGTAGCAGGCATTGGCGGCATTCTGGCGATTCAGGGCCATATTACGATCGGCGTCATCATTATATTCGAAAGTTACGCGCGGCAGTTTACGAGACCGCTGAACGATCTGGCGAACCAATGGAATACGCTGCTCTCCGCCATTGCAGGTGCGGAACGCGTATTCGAAGTGCTGGACGAAGAGGTGGAAGCGAAGGATGAAGGAGCGGCCGTCACGCTGAAGAGCGTAGAGGGGGCGGTCAAGTTCGACAAAGTCTCGTTCTCTTACGATAAAGACGGGGACACCCTGGAAGGCATCAGCTTTGAAGCAAAGCCCGGCGAGATGATTGCGCTGGTCGGTCCGACCGGTGCGGGAAAAACCACCTTGATCCAGCTTCTCTCCAGGTTCTACGATCCGGACAGCGGAAGCATTACCCTGGACGGCCGGGACATTTCTTCGATCCGCAGGGAAAGCCTGCGTTCGCAGATGGCTTTCGTGCTTCAGGATTCGTTCCTGTTTCAGGGCACCATCCGTGAGAATATCCGTTTCGGCCGGCTGGATGCGACCGACGAAGAAGTGGAGGAAGCCGCAAAATTGGCTAACGCCCACTCGTTCATCGTGCGCATGAAGGACGGTTATGACAAAATGCTCAAGCCTGACGGCAGCGGCATCAGCCAAGGGCAGAAGCAGCTGCTTGCGATCGCAAGGGCGATTCTGGCCAACCCCTCCATGCTGGTGCTGGATGAAGCGACAAGCAGCATCGATACCGTAACGGAGATCAAGATCCAGGAAGGGCTGCAGCGATTGATGAAAGGCAGGACGAGCTTCGTGATAGCCCATCGTCTGAATACCATCCGCTCCGCCGACCGCATCCTGGTGCTGAAAGACGGACGCCTGCTGGAGCAGGGCTCCCATGATGAGCTGCTGAAGCAGGGAGGGTTCTACAGCGACTTATATCATGGACAGCTGAAGCGCGCCGCCATGTAACCTTAGAGTGGCACCAAGAGGAAGAAGCGCATGTTCTTCTCTGCCCGCAGCCGCGTTTGGACGTATAAGGGTTACCAGGTATAGGCAGGTACCATAAGTATCCATAGCATCGTCATCGTATTTAACAAATTAGAGGCATCAGGACATCATCAAAACCACCGGAGCGGCTTACAGCCAAGCGTTGCTCCGGTGGTTTTTTTGTCGGCATGCGCGGATTCAGATCTGCGCAGCCTGTATGCGAATAGCCCCGATCATAGTCGGATGGGCAGGCATGTTTTCATCAAACGACCCCGCATTGGCTGCCGTTCCTTATTTGGATCCGGTGGTTTGAACCTGCAGCTTATGCTGTGCAGTCCTGCCAAATTGCAGCATAAACAGCAGAAGGATTCCTGCTTGCAACGCCACCAAGACGATATAGATGTTGCTGTAGGTCGATGCTCCCTGTACCATGTTCAGCGGGTTCCAGCGGGAGCCGGCGCCAAGGTCGACGGCTTTGCCGTAAACCCCGGTGGCAATCGCGCCGGACAGGAAGTTAAGCAGGGAGAACAGTCCCATGCCGACGCCGGTTTGCTCTTTGGGCAGCGATAAGGAAATCGTCTTGGAGAGCGAGATTTGCATAAACATGATACCGACGTTGCCGAAGATCAGGAACAGTGCAATCAGGAGCGGCGATACGCCAGCAAAGGTGGACAACAGGGCAAAGCACAGCAGCAGCAGGGTGGAAGCCGTATAGAATAAATAGCGGGTTCCCTTGGTATCCGCGAGCTTGCCGCCTCTTCCGCCGAGCATGGCCGTGACGACGGCACCGGGCACCATGACAAATCCGATCCATCCCGGAGCCAGACCGTTCAAATCCGACAGCAGCTGCGGAGTAAGAAAGGGCAGCGCATACCCGACGCTCATGATGAACATGCCGAGGACAAGTCCGACTGTATAGCTTGGGTTGCGGAATAAACGGGGCTGGACAAAAGGCGCTTTAGCCGAACGAATGCGCAGAAGGAACGCAAGGAACAGGATCAGGCTGCCTAAACCGAATATCCAGCCGCCTTGGGTCACCGAGAGGAGCAGCAGCGCGACCGTTCCGGCCAGAAGGCCGCCGCCGAGCCAATCGATCCGTGCGCCCTCGCCCTGTTCATTGCCCAGATATTTGCGATAGAGAGGGAGGGTGACCAGGATGAGCAGCGGAATGAAAAAGAGCCATCTCCAATGGAACGTGCTAACGACCAATGCGGAAACCACTGGCCCGACCGCGTTGCCGATAGCGAGCCCGGTCGCCGTTATGCCGAGTGCGCGGCCCCGGTTTTCCGCAGGGAAGTAACGGACCGGAATGATCATGGCGATTGCCGGAATGACGGCTGCCCCCGCTGCCTGAAGGATCCGTCCCAGCAGCACCATCCAGTAGGCCTGTGCGGCCAAGCCCGTGATGGAACCGACAAAGAAGAGAAGCAATCCGAAGGTGACCAGATTTTTGAGTTTATAGGTGTCGGCCAATTTTCCGTACAGGACGGAGCCTATGGCATAGATGAGCATGTAAATCGACGATACCCAGCTGACCTGGGCGAAGGAAAGCCGGAATTCCTGGCTGATTTCCGGAAGCACGATATTAAACATGGTTGCGCTCATCGACGAGAGAATCATCGTAAACGCCAGAATGCGTATTAATTTTTCAGCCGGCGGCTGTTGCGGTTGTTGATGTTCGTTCATGTGATTTCCCCCTTTCCTTTGGTTACGATTTATTCTACAATCGATAGTTAATAAATAAAAATATATATTATGACATGCATTCATATACTCAAGGATATCAATAAAGGAGGAAGAACCCCATGGAACTGCTTCAGCTGCATTATTTTCAGACGGTGGCCCGAATGGAGCATATGACCAAGGCCGCGAAGGAACTTCGCATTGCCCAGCCTGCGCTCAGCAAGACGATTGCCCGCCTGGAGGAAGATTTGGGGGTGCCTCTGTTTGATCGGCAGAGCCGGCAAATTAAGCTCAATTCATTCGGGAAGGCTTTTCTGAAAAGCGTCGATACGGCGTTATCGGCCCTAGAGGAAGGCAGGAGGGAAGTGTCCGATTTGGCAGGCATGGAGCGGGGGAGCATCCGCATAGCAACGACGGCATTGCCCCGGCTGTCCAAAGCCCTGGGCGCTTTCCGCGCGCGATATCCTGACGTGAATTTTCGCATCATTCAGATTCCGCCCGACTCCACGATGGAGATGGTGCAGATGCTGGAAAACGGAGAAATCGATCTGTGCTTTACCGCGGCGGCCCTGGACGAAGACCACATTCGGGAGATTCCGGTCCTCCATGCGGAGGTGTTCCTGGCGGTGCCTCACGGCCATCGATTGGCGGGACGGTCCCGCATTTCCCTTCAGGAGGTGGCGGGGGAGGCCTTCATCGAGTACAAGGCAGGCCATCCGTTTCGTAAAATGAACGAAGAGTTTTGCCGATTGGCCGGGATCAGCCGGGAAGTCGTATGTGAAGTCGATGAGCCGGCGGCATTGTCCAGCCTCGTATCGGCCGGGCTTGGAGCCGCATTTGTACCCGGATGCAAAGGGGACGACATGCCCCCGTACGCGATGGTGCGCATCGAGAAGCCTTCCTGCTACCGCACCTTTACCATAGCTTGGCTGGAGCGGCGCTACTTGTCCAAGGCCGCAACGGAGTTCCAGTCATTCCTGGTAGACTATTTCGGCGAGTTTCAGGAGCCGATGAAGCATAAAGACGTGATCTGACAAATCACGTCTTTTTTCTGTCCGGCCGCCTCCCTTCTACATAAGCCGAGCATTCCCTTCATACCGTTTTTTAGACCAAAGAACAGGGAGAAGTAGATTGCCACGCCCGTTGGTTACTCTTCATGACGATGAGGTCTTCGCACGCCCTTGACGTTTGTTCTCAACCGGCTTAGGGAGAAGAAGGCTTCTTTTTAACGCCGGAACTTCCGCCTGATATTCACTTGATATCCCTTGCGAAAAAATCCTTGCCTGAAATGGAACGTTCTGGTATGCTATTGTCCTTCTCTCATTTTCGCCTTGTCTGAAGTGGATGGGTCCGCCATCTAAAATGCTTATCGGAGGTGCTTCATGCTTTATTTCACATTGGCTTCCAAAGCCTATGCCCGCAATTTGCAGTACCGCGGCGCCCACATGGTGCACAATGTCGCCAGTGCGATGTTCGGCTTCATGTATGCCTGTATCTGGCTCGGACTCGGCGCCGATTACGCGCTCGGAGATTACGGAACGCAGGGAATGGTCGGCTACATCGCCTTTACGCAATCCGCGCTCTGGGTTTCCAGTTTCGTCACGAATGGCCTCGGCATCCCCCAAGCCGTGCGAACCGGCCATATTTCCCTGGATTTGATGCGTCCCGTTCATTTGTTCAGTCATTTGATGGCCAAGGAATGGGGTCAAATCGCCTACCAATTCGTTTACAAAACAATCCCGATTTACCTGGTGTATTATTTTGCATTCTCGCTGCAGCTGCCTGGAAAAGCAGTCACCTTCCTCTACGTTGCCATTGCGCTCGCAGGCGCCGCCTACTTATCGATTTGCATCAACTATCTCATCGGCGCATCGGCATTATGGACAACGGAATCGTCTTGGTTGTATTGGGGCAACCACGCGATGATCAATCTCCTAGCCGGTTTCTTCATTCCCATCGAATGGTTGCCGGGCTGGCTTCAGGCGATTGCCTGGTGGTCGCCGTATCCGTATCTGCTCTATGTGCCGACCCGGATCTATCTGGGCTTCGATGACGTTTCCCATCTGTGGGGCACGTTGTCATGGAGCGTGCTGCTGACGCTGGCAAGCCTGCTGGCTACCGGATTCCTAAGGCGGAAAGTGGAGGTGCAGGGAGGATGACCGCGAGATCCTGGCTATCCCTGTATGCGCTGCTGATCCGTACGAGCATCAAAAGCCGCATGCAGTACAAATTCAATTTCATCCTGGCTTCGTTTCTTGCCGCATTGATCCAAATTTCCGAGTTTCTCATGGTCGCCATCGTCCTCTACAAGTTCGGAGCCATTCAGGGCTGGTCCATGCATGAAATCGGGTATTTGTTTGCCGTCATGACGCTGTCGAAGACGCTCTACCGGACGCTTGCGGATGAAGTGCATCATCTTGAGAGATATCTGGTCAACGGGGAGCTTGACCAGCTGCTGACCCGCCCCATGCCGGTGCTGCTGGCGCTCATGCCGCAGAAATTCCGAATCATGCTGGGCGAAGTGCTGGAGGGCGGCTTTCTGCTCTGGTGGTCGCTGCATGGCATGATGGCGGCAGGTCAGGTGGGATGGAGCGCGGTGCCGCAATCGCTGTACATTATCGTCACGGGTGCCGTCATCCTGTTCTCGATCGGCCTTGCGACCGCAACCTTCGGTTTTTGGACGACCCGGATCACCGAGCTTCAGAACCTGACGGAGGACGCAGCCCGGACGGCGGCCCAGTATCCGCTCACGCTGTATCCCAAATGGATGTCGTCGATCCTGCTGATCGTGGTCCCGGTCGGTTTGGTCAATTATGTCCCATCGCTATACATACTGCGGGGCGAGCTCGGAGCCTGGGTGCTGCCTGCGTTGGCTGGAGCGGCCCTGTTATGTCTCGGTTTAAGCCTGAGGTTCTGGCAGTTTGGTTTGACGAAATATCAAAGTACAGGGAGCTAAAGGAGGAATGCGTCCATGATTGAAGTGAGCAACATACGCAAGGAGTTCAAAACGCCGGTCGTGAAGGAGGGGCGCTTCTCCGGTCTGCGAACCCTGTTTACGAGAGAATACCGGACGAAGGAAGCCGTGAAGGGGATCAGCTTTCAAGTGGAGCCGGGGGAATTCGTCGGTTACATCGGTCCGAACGGCGCCGGCAAATCCACAACGATCAAAATGCTGACCGGCATTCTCCACCCGACCTCGGGCCGCGTATCGATCGGAGGTTTGAATCCGCACAAGGAACGGCGCAGCGTCGTGAACAATCTGGGCGTCGTATTCGGTCAGCGCAGCCAGCTGTGGTGGGACTTGCCGGTGAAGGATTCCTACGATATTTTGGCGAAAATGTACTGCGTGGATCAGGCGGACAAGGAGCGCAGACTCGGACAGTTTGCCGAACTTCTGGATTTACGGGCGTTCTGGGAAACGCCTGTGCGCAAGCTGTCGCTCGGGCAGCGCATGCGCGCAGACCTCGCGGCCGCGATGCTGCATGATCCGGACGTGCTGTTCCTGGATGAGCCGACGATCGGCCTGGACGTGAACGCCAAGCGGAACATCCGCCATTTTCTCAAGCTGGTCAACGAGCAATTCGGCAAGACCATCCTGCTCACGACGCATGACATGGACGATATCGAACAGCTCTGCAATCGCGTAATGGTCATTAACAACGGCGAGCTTTCCTATGATGGAACGGTGAAGTCCCTGCGCGAGACGATCGGGCTGCCTACGGTCATCACCGTGACCTTCCGCGGACCTTTTGTTATCCCTGAGCAGTTTCAGGGGGAAGGCAATCTTTCCGTCCCGATCCGCGTGACAGGTTCTCTGGATAACACCGTCACGATTGAGGTGAACCGCCGCGAGATGAACACGCTTGATATTTTTAAAGAGCTGGGCCGCTGGGGCGAGCTGGATGATATCGATATGGAAGATCCCGATTTTGAAGACGTGATTCATAAGGTATACTGACTAAATCAAGAGAGGGCTTCAAATAGGAGCCCTCGTTTCACTCCAATATGCTAAACTACCAGTATATCCCTCATAAGGAGTCAAACATAGACGATGAGTTTTACTATTTTATACATAGAAGACGATAAGGAGATCGGCGCTTGGTCCAAAGATTTTTTAATCGAACTTGGCTATAAAGTGATCTGGAGGACTTCAGGCCATGATGCTATGGAATCTTTTGAAAAGTGCAGCCTGGTCATACTGGACATCATGATCCCAGGATTGGATGGCTATACGATCGGACAGCGGTTCAAGCAGCGCCGTCCGGATGTACCGATCTTAATGCTGACTGCCAGAACGTCAATGGAGGATAAACTGCAAGGGCTATCCTTTGCCGACGATTACATGACCAAGCCGTTTCATCCCGACGAACTGGCTGCACGCATTCAGGTGCTGTTAAGACGTTCTGGTTCAATGGCTTCGGATAACCTCCAGGTGAAGCATTTAAATATTGACCGGAGAACGAACCGTATATTAAATACGGAAACGATGGATGAAATCGTTCTTACGGGCAAGCAATTTCACATTTTCATGTATTTAATCGATCATTTGAATCAAATATTGACCCAAAAGCAAATCTACGAGGCCGTATGGAGGGAACCGTATATTCATGGCGACAAATCGCTTATGGTGCATATTCGCCATTTACGGGAGAAGATCGAGATCGATTCAAGCTCTCCTCAAATTATAGAAACGATCCGGGGGGTCGGATACCGGGTGTGCTCATGAATGTGGGTCGCTCGCTTATTCAGACAAAGGAAATGAACTTGCAATGGGAAGTGAAGTCCATTCTTAGCCGAACCTCAGCTATGGTTTGGGCGGAAATTTAAACGAAACTTAAACTCCGAGTCAACTTAATGCTCTCTTTAGATAGGTATGATGAGCTTGAGGTGATGAAATGAATGAATCAAGAATGAAAAAAGCGGGGGTTGTTGCCTGCATTGCTGCTGTGCTGTATGCCCTTCCCCATTATTGGTGGGGGCTTGGCTTCGGGTTTGCATTCCCCGGGGATTTCCAGGAGACGCCGGATGATTTTTGGTCGCATGCGATCGGCTACTGGGGAATGGGAACCATCGCTATGTTGGCTGCCGTCTTCGCGCTTGCTTTCGCCAGGCCTTGGGGGAGACGACTGCCGAAATGGATGTTAGTTGTTCCGGCAACAGCCGGTTCGGTGTTGTTGTCATTATGGGGATTTATCTATTTCGCCCTGCAGTATCTGTTAGCGGTTGGACGCGTTCAGTCGGCCCCGATGCACGCTGCTCAAGATGCAAGCCCCATGGCGGCGTGGGGATACTTCTGGTATGCGCTCTTTCTGGTCTGGGGAATTTCGCTAGGCATGGCTGCATACCATGCCGGAAAAACCAGTTGGCAGAAAACGGAGGAATATTTCACTAAATAATCGGAAGTAATATTTTGGATTGCACATTTTTGGTATCTTTATACAATATAATAGGATACACACCGAAAGAGGAGCCTGCAGGAGGTTCCTCTTTAATTTGGGTGCAAATGGACATAGAGGAAGTATAATATAGAGATAAGGCGAAAGCTGCCCCGGCTCTAATCATGCGAGCCCTAGAAACCCAAGAATAACATCTACATACAAAGGATGAGCCACCATGAAGTTGATGAAGCGGATCTGGTTCCGTATCGGTAACCATTACAGGAAGAAGCGGGATTTTGAGCAAGCCCTTAAATATATGAGAAAAGGCGAGAGCGCCATTACAAGTTTTAATGACAAGCTGCACTATGCGGAACTGCTGCACAACAGCGGCTATTCGGATGAGGCCGTGGCTTATCTGGGACGCGTGATCGAAACGAGCGGCAGCCATCGCGCGTACGAGCGGCGCGCCCATATTCTGCGCGAGCTGAACCGGGAGCGCGAGGCCATCGAGGATTTGGATGAAGCGATTCGATTGAATGCGGACAATTATATGAATTGGTATACCCGGGGCATTGCGCACAAGGATTTGAACCAGTACGACGAGGCGATCCGGGATCTGAAGGAAAGCATCAAGCGGGAGGACGACAGCACGGTAATTTCAACCTACTATGAACTGGGCATGGCTTATTACGAGAGCGGGAATCCGGCGGAAGCGGCGCGCTATTTTCGTTTAAGCATCCAGAAGCCGGAGCGCGCCATTCCGATGTATTACTACATGCTGTCGGTGTCGCTGGATCTGATGGATCATGTGCAGGAAGCCGTGGGCGTCCTGCAGGAGGGAATCCAGCTGGCTGACCGGTATGAAGCAGAAGCGGATGGCGGATATGCGCTGTTCGCGGGAAGCACCAACTACAGCTATGGCGCATTCCAGACGTTTCAGCGGCAAGCGCGCGAGGCGTATTCCTTCCGGAAGCCGATGGCGGATCTGTACGTGCAGCTGGGGGATTTGGGGCAGGCCGAGCACTATCTGTCGGAGGCCATTGAACGGTATCCGGATACGTACGAACTTTACTTAAAGAGGGCGGAGGTCTTGAACCGGTCCGGCAGCAAAGCTGCGGCCAAAGCCGATTTGGAGTGGGCGATCGAGGCGGAACCGGACGATTACCGCGCTTATTTCGATTTGGCCCGTATCTACCGCGAGGATGCCCGGGAAGAGGAAGCCTTCGAGCTGATTTCGAAGCTGTATGCGAGACAGCCGGATTCCCCGCTGGCTTGCTACTGGATGGCCGACTGCTACTACCGGCTGGGTCGCCAGGAGGAGGCGCTGGCGATCAATGACAAGCTGCTTAAGCTTGAGCATGATGACGCGCCCAATTATGTGCAGCGTGCCGATATTTATATGGAGATGAACGATCTGCCGTCTGCGGAGCAGGCTTTGAAGGAAGCGGCCGCGCTCCAGGACGGGACCGAGATCCGCAACAAGCTCAGCTACGTGCTCTATCTTCAAGGACGCAACGAGGAAGCGCTGCTGGAGCTGCAGGAAGCGGTTAAGCAGGAGGAAGCCTTCTCCGAGCACCCGACGTACCTGGCGGCCAGCGGTCATATTTACAAGGAGATGGGCATGTGGGATCTTGCCATCGATGCGTATTCCCAGGCGATTCAAGCGCATCCGTCCAATCCGCGATTCTATGAATTCCGCGCCGTTTGCTTCGTGGAGACCGGCCAGCTCGAGCGGGGACTGGCGGACTGCGCTCAGGGGCTCAGCTTGAACCCGGGGCAGGGAAGCCTGTACAGCCTGCGAAGCGGAATTTATTATTCGATGGGAGACTACGCGCGCGCGAAGGAGGATACGCTGCAAGTGCTGGAGCTTTCGCCGGGTCACCCCGGGGCATATTTCAGGCTGGGGCAGATTTATTACAAGGATCAGGACGAAGATGCGGCATTGGCTGCATTTGACGAGGTGCTGAAGGTGGTGCCGGAGCATGCCGAAAGCTATCTGTACAAAGCGCATATCTATTACGGCCAGTTTGAGCATGAAGATGCGGTGCAGGCGATCGTGAACTGGAGTTTGCATCTTCAGAAGGAGATGCCGGCTGCGGAGAAAATTCAAGCCATCGAAGGCCTTGAGGGTTTTGAGGAAGGTTTGCTGGATAAGGCGGTTGAACGCTTAACGGGCATGTATGGACATCAGCTTTATCTATCTTGAGAGCATGCACTTTCTGGCAGTGGGCAAGGGGTGTCACATTTTGTCTAAAATTATGGTATGATTCAATTGTTGTTGCAGCATCATGTGCTCGCAGGCGGTATCGCCACGCGGGCTTTCTTCATGTGGCAAGGAGGGGGATTTTAGGATGATCTCGCTGCAAGAGGTCAGTAAAAGCTATGGCAACGGCGCGGACCGTTACCTGGCAATCGATGCCGTCTCTCTCGATATTGAAGAGGGCAGCATACACGGGATCATCGGCGCCAGCGGAGCCGGTAAATCGACGCTGCTGCGCATCATGAACGTACTGGAGAGACCGGACGCCGGCATAGTCTCGGTGAATGGACGGGAGCTGACCGCCCTTGGCGGCAGGGAGCTTCGGGAGGCAAGAAGGTCCATCGGCATGATCTTTCAGCTGTTCCAACTGGTCAGCAACCGGACGGTATGGGGCAACGTGTCCCTGCCGCTTGAGCTGGCAAAGGTACCGAAGTCTGCCCGTGCGGAGCGCGTTCAGGAGGTCCTGCGCTTTGTCGGGCTGGAGGATAAAGCGAAGTCATATCCTGCTCAGCTTAGCGGCGGCCAGAAGCAGCGGGTAGCGATTGCCAGAGCTTTGGCCAATTCGCCGACCGTCTTGCTGTGCGATGAGCCGACGTCTTCCCTGGATCCGCGGACGACGGCGGATATTCTGGATGTGTTAAGACATATTAACCGGACGCTGGGGGTTACGATCGTCATCGTCTCGCACGAAATGGACGTGGTGAACGGCATTTGCGACCATGTGTCCGTGATGGAGGACGGCCGCTTGACCCGAACGTACCGTAATCGCCAACAGGATGGAGAGGTGCCTCGAGGTACCGGAACTCCAACTAACGGTGCTGAAGAAACGGGGGGACTGGGCTTCTATGAATGACATCATTCAATACGTGAACGATTATTTGGCCTATGTCCTCCAGTATCAGCATGAAATATGGCGGGCGATCGGCGAGACGTTCATTATGGTGGGCATTTCGATTGCTGCCGCTATAATACTGGGTCTTCCGGTCGGAACACTGCTATTTCTGTGCCGAAAAGGACAGCAGTATGAGAACCGGCTATTGTTCTCCATTCTGAATGCTCTGGTCAACGTTATACGGTCATTTCCGTTTCTGCTGCTTGTCGTTGCCATGATTCCGGTCACAAGGTGGATTGTCGGTACATCGCTCGGCACGGTGGCCGCTGCCGTGCCGCTATCCGTCGTAGCGGTTGCCTACTACTCCAGATTGGTTGAGCAATCCCTGCTGGAGGTGCCGAAGGAAGTGATGGAGGCCGCCTCTTCCATGGGGGCCTCCACGATCCAGATGATATTCAAGTTCCTGTATGTGGAGGCCAGGTCGGGTCTTGCGCTCGGACTGACAACCTCCACGATCAGTTTTATTTCGTACTCCACGGTCATGGGGATCGTGGGCGGGGGCGGCGTCGGGGATTTCGCTATCCGCTACGGGTACCAGCGATTCGAGGAAGAGATCATGACGTTTACGATCATCATCATGATCATTCTGGTACAATCGATCCAGTTCGGCGGGAACCTGGCTTCCAGGCTGCTGGACAAAAGAAAAGTATAATTGCGGTTTTGAACATGCTTGCACAGATTATTTTTTACCTGGAGGTAACCTAAAATGAATAAGAAATTATCGCTGCTTCTGCTGATCCTCATGCTTGCGCTTGCGGGCTGCGGACAGCAGCCGGCCAAGGACGAAGCCCCGGAGAGCGCGGCGCCCGAAGCGAAAGAAGAAGTGACGCTGAAGGTCGCAACGCTCATTCCGCCGATGACGGAAGTGCTTGAGCTGGTGAAGCCGATGCTGAAGGAAGAGGGCATCAATTTGGACATCCGGATTCTGTCCGATAATGTGCAGCCGAACAATGCGCTTGCCCATAAAGAGGTGGATGCGAATTTCTTCCAGCATGTACCGTACATGGAAGAGTACAATGCGAACAACGGGTCGGAACTGGTTCCGGTCACGCCGATCTATAATGCCGTTTTCGGCGCGTACTCCAAAAAATACAAAATCATCGAAGAGCTTCCGGACGGCGCAACGATAGCGATTCCCAACGATCCTTCCAACATCGGCCGATCCCTGGTGATGTTTGAGAAGAACGGTCTGATCAAGCTGAAGGAAGGCGTCGGCATCCAAGCGACGCAGGCCGACATCGTCGAGAACCCGCATCAATACAAGTTCACCGAGGTGGATCTGCTGATGCTGGCCCGCACCCTCGACGACGTCGATATGGTGGCCATGACGCCGGCCTATGCCAAACCGTTGGGACTGACGCCTAAGAAGGACGCCCTGGTAACCGAGGGCAACGACTCCGATTTCACCATTACGCTGGTGGCCCGCAAGGATAACGTGGATTCCGAGCCGATTCAAAAGCTCGCCCAGGCGATGACCAGCCCCGAAGTGAAGAAATTCTTCGAGGAGAACTATTCCGAGATCGCGCTGCCGGCTTTTGAATAAATCAACGTTTCATTTTGGCCATAGCCTGACCGTTCCCCTGGTTTTCGGGGAGCGGTTATTTTTTTGAGCGCAGGCAAATATGGTATACTCTTGATGGATTTGAGAGGTGCACCTTACATACCATACGTATTGGAGTTGAGAATTTATGAAAAAAGAAGTAATCGACAGACTCATTACCTATGCGCAGATGGATACGCAATCCGACGAGAACAGCCACACTTGCCCTTCTACCCCGGGGCAGCTGACGCTGGGCCGGCTGCTGGTGGACGAGCTGAAGGGCATCGGCATGCAGGAGGTCACCATGGATGAGAACGGCTATGTGATGGCCACGCTTCCGGCTAACACGGATAAACCCGTCCCGACCATCGGCTTTTTGGCACATATCGATACGGCGACCGATTTTACGGGTGCCGGCGTCAAACCGCGGATCGTCGAACAATATGACGGACAAGACATCGTTTTGAATCAAGCGCAGAACGTGATCCTCTCCCCGCGCGATTTTCCGGAGCTGAGCGGTTACAAAGGACATACGCTTGTGACAACGGACGGCACAACGCTGCTGGGCGCCGACGATAAAGCGGGCATTGCAGAGATCATGACGGCGATGAATTACCTGATCCAGCATCCGGAGCTGAAGCACGGCAAAATCCGCGTGGCCTTCACGCCCGACGAAGAGATCGGTCGAGGACCGCATAAATTCGACGTGGAGGCCTTTGGCGCCAAATACGCGTATACGATGGACGGGGGGCCGCTGGGAGAGCTGCAATACGAAAGCTTTAATGCGGCGGCCGCGCTCGTGACTTGCAAAGGCAAGAACGTCCATCCCGGAACGGCCAAGGGAAAAATGGTCAACGCGGCGAAAATCGCCATGGAGCTGAACGGCATGCTCCCTGCGGAAGAAGCGCCTGAACATACCGAGGGGTATGAAGGCTTCTTTCATCTCACTTCCATCGAAGGCGATGTGGAGGTGACCGAGCTTCGTTATATTATCCGCGACCATGACCGGGAGCTGTTCGAAGGCAGGAAAGCCAAGCTGGCTTCCATCGTCGAAGAGCTTCAGGACAAGTATGGAGCCGAGCGGATCGTGCTTCAGATGAAAGACCAATATTACAATATGCGGGAGAAAATCGAGCCGGTCAAAGAAGTGGTCGACATCGCGCAGACCGCGATGGAGAAGCTGGGAATCAAGCCGATCATCGAACCGATCCGCGGGGGGACCGACGGTTCCCAACTGTCGTATATGGGCCTGCCGACACCGAACATTTTTACGGGCGGGGAAAACTATCACGGACGATATGAATACGTGTCCGCCGACAATATGGTACTGGCCGTCCAGACGATTATCGAGATTGTCCAGCTGTATGAGGCGCAGGCATAAGTTAAAAGGCAGTTGTGTTATTTATAGAAGAGCTCCCGGCATTCATGCCGGGAGCTCTTTTCATTTGCAGGATCATGTTTTATTCGAGCTTTTTTCCAGGCTGTACTTATATTCGCTGGGGGTCATGCCTGTCCATTTGCGGAACTGCTTGGAGAAATAGAGAGCGTCGTTGAAACCGACGGAGGAGGCAATTTCATGGATGGAGAAGGACGATCTCATGAGTGCTTTGGCCTTCTCGATGCGTACCTTCATGAGGTACTGCATGGGCGAAAGGCCCGTATGCTGTTTGAACATCTTGGACAGATGGGCCCGGTGATAGCCGAGAGCCTTCGCCATCTGATCTATGGACAGCTGCTGGTGATATTGGGTCGAAATCCAGCGCTCCGCCTGTCTCACGCCCCGCTCAATATCCGGCACGTCATTGGAGCTCGACGGAAGAAACTCGCGGTTTAACATCGCCAGCTTATGGAGCAGCAATCGGAGCCACCCGGATGCCTGAAGATCCTCCAGCCAAGGGTGATCCGATTGGTTAAACCCGAGACGCAGATGACGGTACATCTCGGCTAGGTCGTTCAGTTCGGTTTCTTCCGTGCAGCGGATAATCGGTCTGACGGGTGTAACGCCCATATCAGCCAGCAGCAGGTTAGTGCCTTTCTCCTGCAGAGCCACCCAGTTGTAGTGCCAGGGATTCCGGTCGTCCGCTTCATAGCTGAACAGAACGCCGGGAAGGATCACGAAGGTATCGCCTGCCCGGCAGTGATGCACCGTGCCAGCGCATTCGAACACGCCTTGGCCTGTCAGGACGGTGTGAATAAGGCAGTAATCATGGATGATGGGCCCGATTTTGTGGCGGGGTACGGGCATGCCTTCGCCGCTGAACAGAATGTTCAGGTCATGACCGCCGGGCGAAGGGTTCATGCCAATCGTGTAAAGGGTATGGTCCGGCAAAATGGACATCTTTTTGGCTCCTCCTTAAACGTGTGCGAAATCGATCGATGAGCGGATATGAGATAGAGTTAGATTACATAATCGCACGACAAATGTCCATATGGCACTTGTTTTGCTCCATATTCAAAAAAGGCTGATTATCTTATAGTTAGTCATGTGAAAGCGTATTAATTTATGGAGTTTAAGGAGGGCATTTATTGATGTCTAAGATTACATTCATCGGAGCAGGAAGTACCGTATTTGCCAAAAACGTCCTGGGTGATTGCATGCAGACGCCGGCTTTGCAGGGGTTTGAACTTGCTTTGTTTGATATTGACCCCGTTCGTTTGAAAGACTCGGAGAACATGCTGAATAACATAAAGAAAACCAGCGGCAGCACCTGTGTCGTAAAATCATACGGCGACCGCAAGGAAGCGCTTCGCGGAGCAAAATACGTCATTAACGCGATTCAGGTTGGAGGCTATGACCCGTGCACGATCACGGACTTCGAGGTTCCGAAGAAATACGGGCTAAGACAGACGATAGCGGACACCGTGGGAATCGGCGGGATATTCCGCAACCTCCGCACCATCCCGGTCATGCTGGATTTCGCGGCTGATATGCGGGAGGTTTGTCCGAACGCCTTGTTCCTCAACTATACGAATCCAATGGCAGTGCTGACCAATGCCATGAACACGCTGGGCGGCGTGCAAACCGTAGGATTGTGCCACAGCGTTCAGGCATGCATCCCGCATCTGTTCGATAATTTGGGAATAGACAAGGAAGGCGTGCAGGCCAAAATCGCCGGCATCAACCATATGGCATGGCTGCTTGAGGTAACGAAGGACGGCGTGGACCTGTATCCGGAAATCAAGAAGCGCGCGGCGGAGAAGCAGAAGGAGAAGCACCATGATATGGTCCGTCTCGAGATGATGCTGAACTTCGGTTACTACATTACCGAATCGTCCGAGCATAACGCCGAATATCATCCGTATTTCATCAAGCGCAACTATCCGGAGCTGATCGAACGCTTTAACATCCCGCTGGATGAATACCCGCGGCGCTGCGTGAACCAAATCGAGGGTTGGAAGGCGATGCGCGAGGATTTGGTCAACAACCAGGATCTGAAGCACAACCGTTCCCATGAATATGCCTCCTACATTTTGGAAGCAATCGAGACCAATAAACCGTTCAAAATCGGCGGCAATGTGATGAATACGGGACTGATCACGAACCTTCCGAAGGAAGCCTGCGTCGAGGTTCCGTGTCTGGTCGATGCCAGCGGCGTGACGCCGACCTATGTTGGCGATCTGCCTCCGCAGTGTGCCGCGCTGAACCGCACCAATATCAACACCCAGCTGCTGACGCTGGAAGCCGCGGCAACCGGCAAGAAGGAGCATATCTATCATGCGGCGATGCTGGATCCGCATACGGCAGCCGAATTGTCCATGGATGACATCAAGAGCCTGTGCGACGACTTGATCGAAGCGCACGGAGACTGGCTTCCTAAATACCAGTAAGGAAGAATGGATGAACGAAAGTAACGCAAGGAGCAGGGGATCCTCCCCGCTCCTTGCTTTTTTTTGAAGCGCAATGGATGGGCCGATGTTACACTAAACCTAATGATGACTCGTTTTGCCTGTCACTCTATGTTAATGAAAACTGCTTATGCAGGTATATGGGGGCGCGGTATGAAGCTGAGGCTATTTATGTGCCTGCTGTTCCTGTTTACGGCGGGATGTGCCCGTGATGTAACGGTGTTCGAGTCCGCGGTTTATTCGCTGGAAGACGACAGGATTGCCGTGGACTGCTCCGACGAAGTGAATCGTAACCGGAAGAATCACACGGATGAGGGGTACCACTGTGAGGTGCTGGTCACCGAATCGACTTCCCTGAAGGCAAGTGGAGGAGGAGCTATCACGCTGGATGAGCTAAATGAAGGCGATCTTATCCGCATCACGTTAAAAAAGCCGTTGAACATAAGCAAAAACAACAGAAGTTTTGAGGCCAAAGAAATTATGCTGCAAGCCCAATAAAAGAGAGACGCTCTTTCGCTGCGAAAGACGTCTCTCTTTTTCGTTAACGGACCTCGTGCGTCATCCCTTACGGGTTCAGTTTCGCGCGCGGGAGCGTGATGAGAAACACGGTTCCCGATCTTGGCGAGCTTCGAACCGAGACGCTTCCGTTCATGGCGCGGATGGCTTGATAGGAGAAGGTGAGCCCAAGCCCGGTCCCGCTCATTTTGGTGGAATAGTAGATCGAACCGAGACGGCTTAGCTGCTCGGGGGTCATGCCGATCCCGTTGTCCTTGATTTCCACGGCCACCTGGTCCGTTTCTTCATAGACGGTAATGTTGACCATGCCGTTGTCGACGTCTTTGCACGCCTCGATCGCATTCTTAATAAAGTTGACCAGCAGCTGCTTGAGCTCTGCGGGACTCCCCGAAATGTAGAGATTCGACTGGGGAGAGTCCGTGCTGAGGGTGACGTTGCTCATATTGGCATATGAAGTCATAAGCTCAACGACGGACTTGATTTGGGCGGTAAGCTCGATTCGCTGCTGAAACGGCAAGTGAGGCTTGCTGATCGAGAGGTATTCGGACAAGATCTGTTCGGTTCGGCGAATTTCCTCCATGCTGATTTCTAGGAATCGTTCGGTCTTTTCCGGAGGGAACGTGCCGCTTTTGATCAATTGCAGGAACCCCAGCACGGTCGTCAGCGGATTGCGGACCTCATGGGCAAGGGAGGCGGCGACATGATTCACGGCTTCGGCTTTTTCATTCTGGATATACCGCAGATAAAGCTCCTTGTCGGATACGGACTTGTTAAACAGGGTCACGAGAAGCCATATCCCGAGCGAGTTATGAACCGGCATGGCTAAAATATTAAAAACAAAGTAATTCATGATGTAGTCGGGCTTGGTTATATAGAGCACCAGGAGCGGAAGGACCGAGAAGCTGATGCCGGCTATAAAAATGATCCATAATTTGTGTTTGCTTCGGTGATACAGGAATGACAGCAGAACGGACAGCGGGAACGTAAAGATCAAGATTATAATGGCGTCGATCGTGCCGGATCCGCCAATGTATTATCTGTAGATTAGAAATTCCACGAGCAGAATTGCCCCTGTCAGGAACCCTCCGAACAGCATGCCGAAGAACATAATGACATACCGTACGTCAAAGATCAGACCGCTTTGGACAGACGAAGCAAAGGTCATGGACAGCAGCATGCACAGCGAACAAATGACAATGATGAAATTACGGGAATAGTTGACAGTCAGTTTTCTGTAATAGATGTTGTATGCAACAAAAGGCATCAATGCAAACAACAGCTGCAGCAAAACATCTTTGATCACAGGCAGTAGGCCCACCCCTTTGAAGAGTATCGGATCGTCCGCTAGATTACCATGTCCATTCAAGTTCGACGTCAAATGGAAAAATCCTTGAGGCTTGAATAAAAATGACAAAAAAAATAATTCGTACTCAGATTGAACCGAGGTACATATAAATCCATCAAGAAAGCGCTTGCAGACAACCGATGTTCGACTCGGATACTCAGCACTTAAGTGAGAACACATTTCCATGAATGGGAGGGTTCACAAGTGAAGCTGAAAACCGTTCTGAGACCCATGTTCATTCTATTGTTGGCCGCGTCTTTTTTTGTCGCGGGGTGCCAAAGCGTAACGCCGCCGCCGACAGCATCAGAAACACCGCCGCCTAATGAAGAAGTTAAGACGCCCGGAGGAAGCGAAGAACCAGCACCGCAGGGCGATGCGAAAGCAACGCCGAGAAACGAAACGCTTTACGTGAACGGCTTGCAATGGGGAGCGCCCACGAATTTCAACCTGCTTAGCGGAAACCCGGCGTTTCCGATCAACTACGGAAATTCGAGGGAACTGGTGTATGAAACGTTGTTTATGGTCAACCAGCTCACAGGCGAGTTAGAGCCGCTGCTTGGGACCAAGTACGAATGGACCGACGATCTCAACTTGCGGATCGAGCTGAACCAGGATGCCAAATGGAGCGACGGCAAGCCGTTCACCTCCGACGATGTCGTCTATACCTACCAGCTTGGCAAAAAGTATGACATCAACTGGAGCAGCTTCTGGACGTACATCGAGGACGTAACGGCAGACGGACCGCAAACGGTGAACATCACACTCAACAAAGACAATCCGAACAAGTTGACGGTGCTCGACAGCATTGAGATCATGCCGATGCTGCCTAAACATGTCTGGGAAGAGATAGAGAAGAAAGCCAACAACGATCTTGCCACCATTCGGAAGGAAGTCAACGAGGACCCGATCGGAACGGGGCCTTATAAAATGTATTTTTACAATGACCAGAAAATCACGATTATACGGGACGATAACTACTGGGGCCAGGCGCTCTTCGGCAAGCTGCCGGCTCCAAAGTACATCACCCATGTCATCTATAAAGATAATGCCGCGGGCGATCTGGCGTTCAAGAGCGGCCAGGTCGACGTGTCGCAGCAGTTTATTCCTCAGGTATGGAAAATGTGGGAAGGCGGGGCTCCGGTCAAAACCTATATCAAAGAGGCACCTTATTATGTGCCGGGCTCCATGCCGTCGATTTTCTTCAACATGACAAAGGAAGGGCTCGACAATGCGGATGTCCGCAGAGCGATTGCCATGGCAATTGACTACGGCAAAATCTCGGAGCTGGCCATCAGCGGCTACTCCGCCCCGATGGAGCCGTCATTGACGCTCAATACGGAGGCCGAAGCGAAATATGTGGACCAGGCGGCCATCAAACCGCTCCAGTGGACAACGGACGTGGAGGCGGCCAATGCGCTGCTCGATTCCATCGGCGCCGCGAAAGGGAAAGACGGCATCCGCGTTCTGAACGGTACCCGACTCGGTCCGTTTGAGATTGAATGTCCGTACGGCTGGTCGGATTGGAACGCGGCGCTTGAGATCGTCGCCCAGAACGCGAAAGCGATCGGCATCGAGATTCGGACCAAATTCCCGGAAGCGCCGGTATGGACCAATGATCTTCAGACCGGCAAGTTCGACATTATCATGAACACGCCTGCGGGCGGAGTCAGCCCGAGCCAGCCGTGGAACCGCGCCATGACCATCATGTACTCCAAAGGCGTTGCGCCAATGGGCGAAATGGCATTCTACAACTGGGGCCGATACAAGAACGATCAGGCGGATGCCATCATCGAGAAGATTCCTACCATTTCGGACGAAGCCGAATTGAAAGCGCTCTATACCGAACTGACCCAAATCTGGTTGAAGGATATCCCGTCGATTCCGCTCATGTATCGTCCATGGGTATTCGATACGGTTAATGAATCGGTCTGGAAGGGCTTCCCGACCGAAGGGGACGGCAGCAACATCCCTCCTCAAATTTCGATGGATGGGGCCGGCATCAAGTCGCTGTATCAGATTCATAACTGAGGATATAACTCAATGAACGAAGACCTGTATTGGTGGATTAGCACCCCTGATATAGGTCTCTTTTCCACCAAATTCGAAGGTGCGATTCATGGGGGTGAGCTGCTTGAGTGTTTACGGAAAATATATCGTCAAGAAGTTCTTCTGGTATTTTCTGACGCTGGTAATCGCCGTTACGCTGAACTTTCTGTTGCCCCGGATGATTGAGGGGAATCCGGTCAGCATGATCGTGTCCGAGATGACGCAGGGGATGACCGACAGCGATACGATCAAGCGGGTCTATGAGACCTTTCTCGTGGAGTTCGGCATCGACAAGCCTTTATGGGAACAATTCTTCATCTATCTGAAAAATTTGGCGACCGGCAACCTGGGCACTTCGTTCGGGCTGTATCCGAAACCGGTCACGGAGATTTTGGCCTCGGCAGTGCCGTGGACGATCGGTCTCCAGCTTCCGGCCATCCTGGTTGGCTGGATCATCGGCAACGTGCTGGGCGCCGTTGCGGCATACCGCAAGGGCGTGTTCGATAAAGTGATTTTTCCGGTGGCTTTATTCGTGAATTCCATTCCGTTCTTCACGCTGGCCATCATCATGCTGTACGTGTTCGCGCTGTCCCTGAACTGGTTTCCGCTGCATGGCGGCTACGACTATCAGATGGTGCCGACGCTCAGCTTTGAATTCTTCGCTTCGGTGCTTCGGCATCACACGCTTCCTTTCCTGTCGATCGTGCTGGTGACCATCGGGGGCCAAGCCATCGGCATGCGCGAGATGTCCATCTATGAGCTCAATTCGGATTATGTGCTGTACAGCAAGCTGCTCGGGATACGGGATTCCAAGATCGCGAAATATGTATTCCGAAATGCCATGCTGCCCCAGATAACGGGACTGGCGTTATCCATCGGCACGATGGTAGGCGGCTCTCTGATTTGCGAGATCGTGTTCAGTTATCCGGGGATCGGAACCTGGATGTTCACGGCGATCCGTCAGCTCGATTATCCGTTAATTTCTGGCTGCACCCTCTTGATCGCCCTGGCTGTGCTGCTGGCCAACTTTACGATCGACTTAATCTACGGCTGGATCGATCCGAGAATCAAGGCCGCTCAGATGGAGGATCAATAATATGAACAGTTCCTTTCGCATATTGATCAAATCGCCAAAGTTTATGTTCGGAGCCTGCATGCTGCTGGCCATGATCGGCATGGTGCTGATCTACCCGCTCTTTAACCGCAATGACCCGCTGGAAATGATCGCGCTGGCATATCAACCGCCGGACTCGAAGCTGCTGCTCGGGTCGGATAACTTCGGCAGGGATTTATTTCTTGAATTGATCTACGGCATTCGGACCTCCCTGCAGGTGGGGCTGATTGCCGGCGTATTTGCTACCGTCATCGGCCTTGTGATCGGTTTAGCCTCAGGTTATATCGGAGGCATGATCGATAATCTGCTGACCGCGATCACCAACATTTTCATCGTGATTCCTTCCTTTGTCATCCTGATTTTGATCTCGGTGAGCATCGATTCGCGCAGCTCGTTTGTCACGGCGGTCATCATCGGTATCACCAGCTGGCCCTGGACGGCCAGGGCCGTAAGGGCGCAAACCTCCTCATTGCGAAACCGGGATCACGTGAACATCGCCAAAATTTCCGGGTACAGTACGCCGCGCATCATTGTCTCGGAGATTTTGCCGTACATCGCCTCCTATGTCGTGATGGCTTTCGTGCTGCAGACGGCATCGGGCATTCTCTCCGAGGCTTCCATCTCGATGCTGGGACTCGGCCCTTACAACACGATTTCCCTCGGCATCATCATGAATTGGGCGCTCGTCTTCGAAGCGCCGGTTGCCGGGGCCTGGTGGGCCTTTATCCCGGCGGCTATTTCCATCGCCATCATTACCTTCTCCTTGTACATGATGAACACCGGCATGGATGAAATATTCAATCCGAAGATTAGGAGCTGATGGGGCCTTGAGCACAAATATACTGGAAGTTAACGAATTGAAAACCTTTTACCGTACCCGGCTGAAGGAGCATGTATATGCCGTAGACGGCGTGAGCTTCTCGCTCGAGAAGGGGAAGACGCTTGGCATTGCCGGCGAATCCGGCTGCGGCAAATCGACCCTTGCCCTCAGCCTGATGGGATTCTATTTTCCGCCGCTGCATTTCGGCAGCGGCTCGATTGTCATCAACGGCACGGACATTATGAAGCTCGGCAAGGAACAGCTTCGTTCCCGGGTGTCGGGAAGAGAGATATCGTATATTCCGCAAGCGGCCATGAATGCCCTGAATCCAACGCTCAAAATCATTCGATTCATCGAGGATATCATGAAGGAGCACCGCCCCGAGCTGAACAAGAAGCAGGTGTGGGATATGGCGGCGGAGCGGTTCGAGACCTTGAATTTGTCGACCAAGGTGCTGAACTCCTATCCGAACGAACTGTCGGGGGGCATGAAGCAGAGAACGGTCATCGCGATTTCCACCATTCTGAATCCGAAAGTGCTGATTGCGGACGAACCGACCTCGGCTCTGGACGTAACCTCGCAGAAAGCGGTTATCAAGCTGCTGAAGAGCCTGCTGGACCGCGGCTTTATCCAATCCCTTGTCTTCATCACGCACGAGCTGCCGCTGCTCTATCATGTAACGGATGACATCATCGTCATGTACGCGGGGGAAATCGTGGAGCGGGGAACCGCGGAGCAAATGATATTTGACCCGATCCATCCTTATACGAAAAAGCTGATGGGCTCCATCATCGTGCCCGAGGAGGGCATGAAGGGCCATAAGCTTGCCGCCATTCCGGGGACCCCGCCCAATCTGAAGAACGTGCCGGAGGGCTGCCGGTTCGCCGACCGCTGCTCCTATGTGCAGGATGCCTGCCGGAAGGGCAAGATAACGAGCCGGACCGTGGGGGATCGAATCTATCGGTGCATCGTGGAGCCTGATGTGCTTAAGGAGTGGTATGCGAATGAAGGGGAATGACGTACTGATTCGGGGAGAGCATCTCACGAAGGTGTTCGGTTACGGGAAGCAGAAGACAACCGCCGTGGAGGATGTCAGCTTTACCTTTCATGAAGGCGAAATCATATCGATTGTCGGCGAGAGCGGAAGCGGCAAAACGACGCTGGCAAAAATGATCATGGGCTTGCTGAAAGAGAGCAGCGGGACGATTGAATATATGGGCAAGCCGAGACGGCTGAAGCGGCATGGGGACCGCAAGCGCTATTGGAAGAACATTCAGGCGATTTTCCAGGACCCGTTCTCTTCGTTCAACCTGTTCTACAAAGTGGAGAAGCTGCTGCTCGACTGCATTAAGCTGCAGGGAGATAAACTGACGAAGGAGGAGCAATTCCGAAAGATGAAGGAAGCGTGTTCCTTCGTCAATCTAAAATTCGAAGAGCTGCACAATAAATATCCGTTCGAATTGTCCGGCGGGCAGATGCAGCGCCTGATGATCGCCCGGATTTTCATGCTTCATCCGAAGCTGCTTATTGCGGATGAACCGACCTCCATGGTCGATGCGTGCTCGCGGTCCACGATCCTTGACATGCTCTTGAAGCTGCGGGATGAGAATAACATGACGATTATTTTTATAACCCATGACGTAGGGCTTGCTTATTATGTAAGCGATACGCTGTATATTATGGAACAGGGGAAAGTCGTGGAGCGCGGACCGGCGGAAGAGGTTATCCTGAACCCGCAGCATCCGTATACGCAGCAGCTGATATCGGATGTGCCCAAGATTCATTCCGAGTGGGATTTGGCATAAGTCCGTTAGCTATGGAACGCTTATGGAAAGCTCGAAGCGAGAAACCGCTTCGAGCTTTTATTTTTGGCAAGAGACAAGGAACGGGAGTATCTCCACAGGTTTACCCTCCTGAACACGCAATAAAACTCCCTTTGATACGTAGTCTGTCATCTTGGCACGTACGTCGATCGACCATTTCACATAGGGCATGCACTTGCATAGGACCGCTGGCGCTTCGTGTATTTTCGCAGATATGACACTCAGAAACGTGACATAAAATTTCTTAGTCCCTGATCTTCGCATTTGTGAAGGATCTGCCGATAAATGATATGGCTGCCATTGGGTTCGTCCCGCAGCCTGCATTCGGCATAACGCAAAGCCCCTGACGTGGTTTGCGTGTATGCTTCATAAGGAGACTATCAAACATCATGCACAGCTACTTCTTGGGGGCAACCGTTTTGGTGTTGGCCGCCATGACGATTCTTTTCTTGATTATCTTATACAGATGTGGTTATCAGCGGAAGTTAAGCCATCGGGCCTTGGACATGGCCGAGAGCAGGTTCCGCATGCTTGACGATATGCTGCTTACGCTGGATGTCGGGATTTGGTCATACGATGTCGGCACCAGGACCATACGAAATACATCCTTGGCTTTTCATAAAATCACGGGTTATTCGCATCGCGATTTCTCGGACGGGCTCTCCTGGGAAACGATGATTCATCCCGAGGATATGGCGCTGTTCCGAACCTTGGTTGACAAGCTTCGGCAAGGCGAGGCGGTCCATACCGAATACCGCATCCTCCACGCGGAGGGCGACGTACGCTGGGTTCAGGTGAAAATGATTCCGACGATGAATGAGTCCGGGCAAATCGTCCGTACCGATGGCATTGCCATTGACATCACCACCCGATTCCGCATGGAAGAGGCGCTGTATGATATGGCGGAATGCAAGAAGATGGAGCAGGCGCTCAAGGAAAGCATGAACCGGTATCGCCGCCTCGTGGAATTATCGCCTATTGCCATCGCGGTGTGCAAAGAACGCAAGCTGATGTACGTGAATCCCGCCGGACTTCGGATCCTTGGAGCCGCTGGACCCGACAAGATCCTGGGCACCGATCCTTGGGACTGGGTGTTTGATCCCTATGAGGAGTGGGCACGCAAACGGCTTACGCAGTTGATTCGCAGCAGGCGGGTCGTTCCCGAGGAGTTATCCATAAAGCGGGTGGACGGAGAGCGGGTCGATGTCGTGGCGACGGCCCTGTATGACGAGGAATCGGACGCCATTGAAATTTTCTTCGAGGATATTACCGCCCGTAAATCAGCGGAAAGGGCTCTGATGGAGAGCGACCGTATCAACCGCCACATTCTGGATATCGCACCGGTCGCGATGTTCCTGCACTCCGATTTTTCTTACATTTATGCCAATCCCGCTGGCTTATCCTTATTGGGAATTACGGACATCGCGCAATTGGACGGCACCTCCTTCCAGGACGTGATTCCTTCCGACCAGCTCGAGTTCGTGGCGTCTGAGGTTGAACATGTGTACAAAAGCGGGACTACCTCCGAGCTCGCGGGAAATAAGCTGGTCCGGCTGGATGGAATGATCATCGATATCGAGGCCATCACGACGCCGATCCCTTATATAGGCGATAATACGGCGCTTACCATTATTCGGGATGTAACGGAACAGAAGCAGGCCGAACGCGAGCGGATTGCGGCAGAGCGGCTTGTCCGGGAGAGCGAGGACCGGTATTTCAGGCTTCAGATGAGCCTGGATCAATTCTCCTCGGATCTGTTCGGGATGGTGAAGATCAGCGAATTGAATGCCCGGATCGTGCAGGAGATCAGGAAAGTGCTGGGAACGGACCGGGTGAGCCTGATCCGGATCAACCACCACAGCCTGCATATCAAGATTCAAGGCGGCAGCAAAGAGCTGCCGCAAAGGGTGCTTCACGCGATCCATAAATGCGGTCCCGAGCATGTTCCGCTTTGCAAGCTGTTTGAGACGTGCGACGGATATTTCGTCAAGATCGGGGAGATGAACGGTGACAGCAGCATCGTCTGCATCGCAGGCGAGGCCCCGCTGCTCATGATTCAGGCCAAGAAAATATGGCTGGAGACGATTACCCGCTATGCAAGCGTCCTGTACGATAATTTTCGCGTGATTGAGGACTTGACGAGGGAGCTGGAGAAGCTGGGATCCTCACAGCAGATCATGCCCCTTTGGCTGCTGCGGCTGATGCTGCATCTCTCCGAGAATGAGCGGAAGCGACTGTCCCAGGATCTTCACGATGCCGCGCTCCAGGAACAGATTATCTGGTACAGGAAATTGAATCAGATTACATCCGATCTTGATCTGCCGGAACATCTGCGTCCACAGCTGGAGGAGATTGAGCAGGGGCTTTTGGATGTCATTTATCAGATCCGAATCACTTGCAATGAGCTTCGCCCACCGCTGCTGAAGGAAGAGGGGCTGGAACGTTCGCTTGAGGCATTGTTTGAATTCACCCAGCTCCGCACCAATTACTCCATACAGTTCGACTGCTCGAACTTCGTTGATGATATCAGTGACGACCATTTGATCGGGTTGTACAGGATCGTTCAGGAGCTGCTGGCGAATGCCACGAAGCATTCCAATGCGACGGAGGTAAAGCTTCGTTTGTCCACCCAGTCGGATGAGGTCAATCTGAGTTATGAAGATAACGGAGTCGGAATCGATCCCAGCCAAAAGCCGGATCAATTCAACAGTATGGGAATCGGCGGCATGAAGGAAAGGGTGAGAAGCATGAACGGCAAAATCCAGTTCGACTCATCGGAGAGCGGGGGGCTGGCTGTCTATATATCGATAACGGCAAAGTAAGCATGGATGCCGGCAAAGCAGCAAACAAGATACCAGACTAAAGGAGTCATGAGGGTTATGAAGATCGATATTTTATTGGTGGATGACCATCCCTCGGTGATGGAGGGAACCAAGGTGCTGCTCGAACAGGAAAAGGATATGTTCGTCAAGCTTGCAAATACGCCGGAGCGCGCGCTGGAGCTGGTCAATGCGGAGCGCTTTGACGTGATGCTGATCGATATGCATATGCCGGGTATGAACGGAATCGATTTGGCCAAGCAGATCCTCCGGATCGCCCCGAACGCGGTGATGCTGATCTATACGGGCTTTGAAGTCAGCAATCATTTTAACCTGATCATGGAGGCGGGACTGGCTGGTTTTGTCTCGAAAACGTCAGGCAAAGAGCAGCTGGTGACGGCTGTTCGATGTGCGCTGCGAGGCGAAGTGGTTCTTCCATTGACACTTGTGAAGCAGCTCCGCCGCGTGACCGCGAGTGGCCCGGAACGGACGACGGGTGCGCCGGCAGCCCAGTCTATAACCGATAAAGAATACAGCATTCTTAAGGAGATCGCTCGAGGAAAGAGCAACAAGGAAATTGCGGGGACGGTTATTATGAGCCAGCGTTCACTGGAGTACTGCTTAACCAACCTGTTTCAAAAGTTGAATGTGAAGTCGCGCATAGAGGCTGCGCTGAAAGCGAAGCAAATGGGGATTCTGTCGGATTCCGATTTTGTTCAGATGAGCTGATAACTCGGTCTTTTTTCTATAAGTTCAGACGATATCCAAAGCATGTTTCGACATGACTCCGATTCATTTCGCAAAGATTCGACAATAAACCGCAAGGCATCCCGCAAAATTCTTGCGTGAGCACGCAAGAGAATTTCGGTTACGAACGGTAAGCAAGTGTATATGCTTATCTTACTGGATGGATATAGTCTGTAAGTAGGAAGGGTGGTAACTTGCGGCATGACAAAGGACCTATTTGAATATGGCGCCGATGATCTCTTGTCACGGGAAGAGATTGAGGAAGTTTTGGCGCAGCTTGAAGAAGAGTGGAATGAATTTAACAGCCGGAAGAAGCGAGGGTGACTCATAATGAAACGATGGAAATCTCTGTTTGCGATGAAACTTCAAAGTCGCATGCTGCTTATAATTTTGGGAGCAATCACGATATTTTTAGGCAGTATGATGACCTATATCAGCATGACGACAACGGAAGAAGCTCTGGATTCGGCCAAGACGCTTGCAGTGACAACGAGTGAGAAGATCGGCGCGCTGGTTCAGGCCGAGCTTGACGATGTCATGAACTCTGCACGTACTTTGGCCGTAAGCTTCGTTGGCATGAAAGAGACCGATACAACGAATCGTCAAGCCGTTAATGAAATATTGAGAAGAAACCTGGAGGATAATCCGTCCTGGAAAGGAATCTGGACGTTATGGGAGCCGGATGCTTTTGACGGCCGGGACAACGATTACCGAAACAAACTCGGCAGCGACCATTCGGGCCGCATGATGTCCTACTGGGCAAGGACAGAAGCGGGTCTGGAGCGTACGATTATAGAGGATTACGATCAGGAAGGGGAAGGCGACTTCTATCTTCTGGCGAAGAATAGCGGCAAAGAGATCATTATGGATCCGTACGAGTTCAAAGTAGGCAACGAGGATGTCATGATGACGTCGCTCGTCGTGCCGATTATCGATAACGGCAAGACCGTCGGCGTAGTGGGCGTCGATATATCCCTCGCACATCTGCAAAGCGTCATGGAGCAATTCCGGTTATTTGATACGGGGTATGCGCATATTTATTCGAATACCGGCGTGATCGTAACGTCGCCGGAGGACGGATTGATGGGACAGAAGCTGGAAGAAGCATATCCTGGCAAGACGGTTCCCCTCATACTGGATGCCATTCGGGAAGGGGATGTCTATACCGAGGAAGACTCCGCGCTGTACAAGCTGTATACGCCGATTAAGACCGGATTGACCGAAACGCCATGGTCGGCCGCCATCATTATCCCGATGGATGAGATTACGGCGAATTCGGATGCCTTGATCATCTCCATCATAGCGGCAGGCGTGATCACTTTGGCGGCCTTGGCGGTCATCGTGATCCTGTTAACGAGATCCATCGTGAAACCGCTGGGCGTTTCCGTAGCGATCGGCGAGTCCATGTCCAAGGGAGACTTCACGCAGGAGGTTCCCGCGGATTATCTTCGCAGGGCGGATGAGATCGGAACGTTGTCCCGGGTGTTCGCCCAGCTGCTGGAAAGCATGAGGGAAATGATCGGCAAAGTGAATATGAATGCATCCTCGGTTGCCGCCGCTTCGCAGCAGCTGTCGGCCGGTGCCGAGGAGCTTGCGGTGGGCAGCAGCAGCCAAGCTGAATCCGTGCAAACGGTCAGCGAATTGTTCCAGGAATGGTCCAATGCCATCAATTCCGTTGCAAGCGATGCATCGGCAGCGTCCGAGCTCGTGAACCAGACTTCCGGGATTGCAGCGGAAGGCAGCGGAATCGTCCAGCAGTCGGTGGAAGGCATGAATCGGATACGCGAGCATGTTGCCAAGCTTGAGACAGACTCCCAGCGGATCGGCGAAATCATCGAGGTAATCGACGATATCGCCAAGCAGACCAATCTGCTTGCGCTCAACGCCACGATCGAGGCTGCACGGGCAGGGGATCAAGGGAGAGGGTTCGCCGTGGTGGCGGATGAGGTGCGTAAACTTGCCGAACGAAGCGGAGGAGCCACGAAGCAGATTGCCGACATTATCAAAGGCATGCAGAAGAATACGGCCGATAGCGTGGAGGCGGTGCATCAGGGCGTCATCCATACGGAAAAAGCCGGGGAAGCCTTTGCCCATATTACAAGCATGGTGAATGAGTCGGCAGGCAAAGTCATGGATATTGCCGCCGCCAGCGAGGAGCAGGCGGCCCAGGCTGTAGAGGTGGCGACGGCTATCGAGACGATCTCTTCTTCCACGGAGGAAACGGCGGCTACAAGCGAGGAATCGGCTGCAACGGCACAATCGCTTGCCGAGCTTGCCGAAGAGTTGAACCATACCGTCTCCGCTTTCAAAATCTCGTAGCACCACTGCCATAATGATGATAAGCTTGGCCTAAGGGCCAGGCTTTTTTATATGCGCGTACCGTGGTCACCGAGTTCTGTAAGTTTATGGCGCCGATGGGCGTTTTTTATAAACCGAATGCTGTTCTGCTTATGACAAAGGGGAGGAGGAGTGATTGTGAACGGCAGCTTATTTCAGCAAATGCTGGAAGAGGGGGATTATGTCCCGCGCTTTTATGCCTATTATTATAAACAGTGGATGAATTATGAAATGCCTTACCATCAGCATGATTCAACCGAAATCATGTATATGATTTCCGGAGTATGCCGGATTGACGTGAAGGCAGGCGATACGGAGAAGAGCGTCATTTTGAAGAAAGGAGAGTTCATGGTGCTGGATGCCGGTGTTCCGCATCGGTTAATCGTGGATCAGGCCGCCTCATGCCGAATGCTGAACGTGGAATTCGGTTTTATGGAAAGCGAAGGGAAGGCGCCATCTTTAAGGCATATCGCCGGAGAAGAAGAAGAGGTATCTTTTCTCTTGAAGCGGCCGTTCCGCTATTTGGTGCTGGCTGATCAGGAGGAGGTATATCCGGTGCTGAAAAGCCTTGTGCTTGAGCTCGATCAGAGAGGTACCGACGGCAGGATGATGACGCATGCGCTGTTTATACAGCTGCTGGTATGCATCGCCCGTTTGTATGAAGAAAGAGAACGCAGCGACATGCAGCAGAGCGACTTCTATATTAAACGCAGCGTCGATTATTTACATCAGAACTATGACCGCCAGATTCAGGTGAAGGACGTAGCCGCGGAAGTGAATCTGCATCCCGGTTATTTGCACCGGGTATTCCGCAGAGGGACAGGCAGGACGATAACCGAGTACCTGACAACGATCCGAATGGAAAAGGCCAAGATGCTGCTGGAGCAGACGGATATCCCCATCCATGAAATATCGGATTATGTGGGTGTGGGCAGCAGGCAGTATTTTCATATGTTATTCAAGAAGTATACGGGCAGCACGCCGGTGGAATATCGTCTTCGGAAAGACCGGAATGCCTGGAACTACGGTGAAGACGATGTTGAAGATAAGAAGTGAGGATTTTTGACTCCGAAGGGTCCAAGAGGTCATGATTTTGATAACGCTTACCGTCCCTCCATTGCTACAATGGGTACAATCTAATTAGTAGCTTAGGAGAGGATGAAATGTCATTTAAGGTTGCTTTTATCGGAGCGGGAAGCATCGGCTTTACCCGGGGGATTCTGCGCGATTTGCTGACCGTACCGGAGTTCCGGGATATCGAGGTCGCTTTCACCGACATCAGCCGGCATAACCTGGAGATGGTCACGGAATTATGTCAGCGGGACATTAATGAGAACGGGCTGTCGATTGCGATCCAGTCCACCACGGATCGAAGGCAGGCACTGCAGGATGCCAAATACGTCATTTGCACCATCCGCGTGGGCGGTCTGGAGGCATTCCGCACGGATGTGGACATTCCGCTGAAATACGGCATCGATCAGTGCGTGGGCGACACGCTCTGCGCAGGAGGCATCATGTACGGCCAGCGGGGAATCCCCGAGATGCTGAACATCTGCCGGGATATTCGCGAGGTGTGCGCGCCCGATGTCCTGCTGCTGAATTACTCGAATCCGATGGCCATGCTGACATGGGCATGCAATCGGTATGGAGGCGTGCGGACGGTGGGTTTATGCCATGGCGTGCAGCATGGGCACCACCAGATTGCCGAGGTTTACGGTTTAAAGAAACAGGACGTCGATATTGTCTGTGCCGGCATCAATCATCAGACTTGGTATATTCAAGCTTCGCATCAAGGCAAAGACTTGACGGCCGGGCTGCTGGAGGCGTTCGAGCGCCATCCCGAATACAGCAGGACGGAGAAGGTCCGCATCGATATGCTCCGGCGTTTCGGATATTACAGCACCGAATCCAACGGCCATCTAAGCGAATACGTGCCTTGGTACCGCAAACGGCCGGAGGAAATTACGGAGTGGATTGATCTCAGCAGCTGGATCAACGGAGAGACGGGCGGATATTTGCGAGTTTGCACCGAGGGGCGCAACTGGTTCGAGACCGATTTCCCGAACTGGATGAAGGATCCGGCAATGGAATTCAAGCCGGAGCACCGGGGAGAGGAGCACGGCTCCTACATCATTGAAGGCTTGGAGACCGGCAGGGTATACCGTGGACACTTTAATGTGGTGAATGAAGGCATCATCGCCAACCTGCCGGAGGATGCCGTCATCGAAGCGCCGGGATACGTTGACCGCAACGGCATTTCCATGCCGCTTGTCGGGAATTTGCCTCTTGGCCCGGCTGCCGTATGCAGCGTAAGCATATCCGTTCAACGGCTGGCGGTTGAAGCGGCGGTTCATGGAGACGACAAGCTGCTTCGGCAGGCGTTTATGATGGATCCGCTGGTCGGGGCGGTATGCAATCCGAAGGAAATCTGGCAGCTGGTTGATGAAATGCTGGTAGCCGGTGAAGCATGGCTTCCTCAGTATTCGGCTTCGATCGTCGAGGCGAAGGAACGCCTGGCGGCCGGCAATCTGATCCCGACCCGCTCGTATGAAGGCGCAGCCAGACTCAAGGTGAAAACGGTGGAGGAGATGCAGCTCGATCGGGAGAAAGCGAATAAAAACGCAGGCGAATCCGATAAAGGGAAAGATCGCGAAAAAGTGTAAGCTGATTGCACATCAGCGAAGGCAATCAGAGATTACAAGGAAGTCTTTCATATATATGCAAGTATGGTATCACTTCTGGCAGAGGATGGTATAACGGACAAAAATCCGTTATAATCCGTCTGCCGGGAGTGATTTTTTGTATGCCGTTCCTCTTGTCCCGGCATATACTACGGATATATAGATGAAAATTCGGATGGACAATCCCTGACCTTAGACAGGTACACAGTTTGGGTAAAAATGGGTACAATGCAATTAGATAGGCAAAGCTGACCACGAAGGAGGCCATGGGAATGATTATTGGGGTTCCCAAAGAAATCAAAAATAACGAAAACCGCGTAGGCATGACGCCGGGTACCGTTATCAGTTTCAGGAATGCCGGGCATGAAGTGCTTGTCCAATCCGGAGCCGGTCTGGGGATCGGTTTTACTGATGAAGATTATGAGGCGGCCGGAGCCAAAGTGGTTGCTACGGCTGCGGAGGCTTGGAAAGCCGAGATGGTGGTGAAGGTAAAGGAACCCCTGCAGGAGGAATATGACTACTTCCAGGAGGAAATGATTCTATACACTTACCTGCACCTGGCCCCCGAACCGGAGCTAACCAAAGCTCTGGTGGACCGTAAGGTGAGCGCCGTTGCTTATGAAACGATACAGCTGGCGGACGGCAGCTTGCCGCTGCTGACCCCGATGAGCGAAGTGGCGGGAAGAATGTCCATTCAGATCGGGGCGCATTTCCTGGAGAAGGCGCATGGCGGCAAAGGCGTGCTGCTAAGCGGCGTCCCGGGGGTAGCTCCGGGCAAGGTCGCCGTCATCGGGGGCGGCATCGTCGGCACCAACGCGGCACGAATTGCGCTGGGACTCGGTGCGGACGTCAGCATTCTTGATATTAATCCCGTCCGGCTTCGTCAGCTGGATGATCTCTTTCAAGGGCGGGTCAAAACGATCATGTCCGATCCGTATCACATTGCGAAAACGGTTAAGGCCGCCGATCTCGTCGTGGGTGCGGTGTTGATTCCCGGCGCCCGGGCTCCTCGCCTCGTCACGGAAGAGATGGTGAAAGAGATGAGCCCGGGATCGGTCATCGTGGACGTGGCGATTGATCAAGGAGGCTCGATCGAGACGATCGACCGGATCACCACCCATGATCATCCGACCTATGAAAAACATGGCGTCATCCACTATGCCGTTGCCAATATGCCGGGCGCCGTAGCCCGTACCTCCACCATGGCATTGACCAATGTAACGGCACCCTACGGGTTGAAAATAGCAAGCAACGGAATCCGGTCTGCCGCCCGCCATGACAAGGCGCTGGCCAAGGGCATCAATGTCATCGGAGGCAAAGTGACCTATGAAGCCGTGGCGGCAGCTCATGGTTATGCGCATACCAGCATTGACGACTATCTGCTAGCATAGAGAAAACATGAAAAGAGCCATTTTTCAAAAATTTGACACGATACCAAGGTTTATTGCGTAAACCTTGGGGATGAACGATTTAGCCAGCGTGAGCAAAATTGAAAGATGGCTTTTTATGTTGGCCTAGATATCCGATATATATAGAAAGGTCTTTGGTTTGTAGCGAATGGGGGAGAAGGCTTGAAATGAAACGTATGCGATGGTTGATTGTTTTGCTGGTTCTGATCATAGGGACGGGCACATCGGTATGGGCTGCGGATATTCCGTCCAAACAAGGGCTGGTGCGAGATACGGCCGGCCTGTTTGATTCGTCGCAGCGGCAGTATTTGAGTAAAATCGCCAAAGGGGAGCAGATCCGTGTCTTTGTTTTGACGGTTCCGAGTTTGGAAGGTCAAAGTCCGACGGATTATGCCAATGCAGCGTACGATGCCTGGAATTTGGGCACGGCGGATGTTTTGCTGCTGATCTCTTCGGGAGACCGGAGCGTGGAATTCAATTTTAACAATCCGCGGCTGCAGCAAGCCATCGACGAATGGAGCAGCAGTAAGGGGAAGGGTACCGGCAGTTCCGCCATAACCGCCATGCTGGACGCTTATTTCATACCGCATGCGAAGGAGGGAAGTTTCTCGAAGGCCAGCGCGAGCATGATCCACCAGGTCCATCGCCTGGCAGCTCTGCCCGCCGGTGAAGATCCCGTTCAGGGAGATGATCATAAGGCCGAGGCGGTATCACCGGCACCGGAGAACAAGGGGAGCGTCAAATCCACGGATGAAACAACCCGGTCAATGTCCACGGCAGATACCGCCGCTCCTCTGAAGATCGAGTTTCCGAAGCTCCCATGGATCGAAATGGTTGCTGGGGGATTGGGAATCACGCTGATCTTAATGTTGATCAGGGGTTACCTTAAAAAGCGCAAACTGTCCATGATTTCGGAGAAGTTCGCTGAATTGCTGGTCAAATGCAACGCAAGTCTCGAGAAGGTAGGCGCCTATCAGGGGATTGCTCAAGGCAAGACAGGCAGAGCGGTGCAGGAAATCGCAGATCGTTTGTCCGAGTTTATGGTGGCTGCAGCAGAGAGTAAAACCGAGCTGCAGGAGACCCGGATTTTGATCCTGCGTTATGCTTCCATGGATGAAGCCATCCAGCGGTTTTCGAAAATCGCCGATCGGCTGGAGCATGGGATCAAGGCCGAAGATAACCGGATTACCGTCATCGAGCATGCCGATAAAACGGCGAAAGGGAGAACCACGGAGCTGCACGCGGATTACACGGTGCTTAAGCAAACCCTTGACCGGACAGCAGCCGATACGGGATATCCCTTCCCGATCTTGTACCAAGAGCTTGAAGGGCTGGAACAAGATATTCAGCGCGCCGTCGAGCTTCAGCTGTTTGACCCGCTGGAGGCGCAGGAGGTTCTAAAGGCAGCCGAGCAGAAGTACTCCATGAGCAAGAGCAACATCGAAGACGTGGCTGTTTATGTTAAGGAAGCTCATGAATTTTTGGATCAGTCGGCGGCTATTCGCGCCGAGATTGTTAAGATCATAGAAACCCACCAGTTGTATCGGATCAAGGTCCGGCCTTTTGAGCGGCTGGATGATGCCCGGGAGCAGATGAACCAACTGGAAAATTATCTCCGTCAAGGGAATATGGGGGAAGTCCGCAAGTCTTCGGAACGTGCGCACGCTATGCTGAAAGAGGCGCTGGGCATGACTAGACGGCAGGCGGAGCTGAGAAGGCAGAATCGAAACGATCTGGATCGGTTGTATGGGCAAATACAACAATTTCATAACGAAAGCTCCGTGCTGCAATCGATGCTGAATCATTGCAGAAGCCAGTATGTACCGAGACATTGGCAAAGCTGGGAGCAGGCTTTGGCGAAGGAATCCCAGGAGGTCCGCATGGCGGACGGTAAACTTCCGGAGGCCGAACGCTTGACGCACGACGAGGTGCAGGAGTTCGAAGAGGCGAGCGAGATCATTGAGAACGAATCGATGACGATGGCCCGCGTGCTGCAATGGGTACGGGAAATGAAGGAAACGCTGGAAGGCCTGGATGATCGGCTGCAAGCTGTACGCCATGAATTGGCGGCGGCTCAGGAAGTGTTTGTCAGTCAGCAGAAGACCCTGCAGATTCACAACGTCGTCACGAGCAACCACTCGCTTCTGTTGGGGCTGCCTGATTCATTTTGGAGAAATGTACAGACCGTGGGCGGTTCGCTCTCATCTCCGTTGTATGATCTGGATTATCTGGAGAGCGCAGCGAGGAGCTGTACCCAGGATGCCGAGCATTTTGCCTACGGGGTCCAAGACATTGTACGTCAGAAGGAGGAAGCCGAACAATTATCCGTGCAGGTCGAGCAGCGTTTCAAACAAGTTTCGCGGAGGGCCAGCAGGGGATTCAAGAAAAATTACAAGTCTTATCGGCTCCGGGTCGAGCAGTTGTTTGGGCAGGGGATGTATGCGGAAGCCTCGCATGAACTGTTGAATATCGCGGAATATATCGATCGGGTAGAAAGGGAGATTCGCCATCAGGAAATGCTCGAGCAGCAGCGCAGGGCGGCCCAGCAGCTCCAAAGAGCGGCCGATCAAGCGCGAAGAGCCGCGGCGGACGCCCGCAAAGCGGCAGCGCAGAACAGCAGCCGGCCATCGGGCTCCAGTTGGGGAAGCTCCTCCGGTTCCTCGCATTCCTCGGGCGGTTCCGGCTGGGGGGATTCGTCATCCGGAAATTCGTCCGGCGGATCAAGCTGGGACAATAACAATTCCTCCGGTGGATCGAAGTGGTAACCGGAGGGCAGCCGACCTAGTAATCATCCTGCGACATGCTCTCTTCGTCGGCAACCGCTTGTATTTCCTCGGAACCGATGCTGATGAAGCGGTAGCCGTCCGCGGCCTGCTTCTTCAGCGCGCGTTCTTTGATGAACCTGGGACTGGCTTCCCCGCCGTCTTCGTCATACACGAGCAGAATGCCATCGGTTTTGCGGAGGAGCAAATCGTCTCTGGCCGTGAACTGCCATGGCCCCTGGTACGGACTCTTGCTGACCGGCGCATAGAAGTCTACCCCCTTCATGACTTCCTGAAAATAAGCTTTTTTATCATCGTTCCATTGTTCTTCGGGATTCTGGTACGCCGTCAAAATGGAGCATTTCAGGTGAGGGTAATGGGACTTTAGTTCTATTGCCGCCTCAATGGCCCACAGGTCCACGCCGTATTGGCCGGGGGTGATTACCCACTGGAGGCCTTCCTCCAGAAGGGGAACCAGACGATTGGCGATCGCTTTGCGTATATAAGGAATGCCTTGATGTTTGTTATTGTAAATACCGAGCTCATGGGCTCGATATCCGGTAATCAGAATGTTTTCCAATCGAGCACGCCTCCTGAACAGAATTAGGTCTAGTGTACCTTTTTCGGAAATTTTGATCAACGGATGTTACAAATCGTATAGAATGGGTAAGTAATCCGGAATACATATTTTAGGAGGAAATTCGATTGAAGAAGTGGACAGCAGTATTACTAGGGGCAATTTTGGTAATGAGCATGACGGCATGCGGCAAAGACAACAAAGCAGCAGATGATGCCGCAGCAACACCGCCTGCAGCGGAACAAGGGACGACGACTCCGGCAGAGACGCCGCCGGCTAAAGAAGAGCCGAAGGAGGAGGCTTTGCCGACCGCTGACGAGCTTCTTCAAAAATCGGCCGAAGCTTCGAAAAACTTGAAGAGCTTTGCCATGAAAGCCGATGTCAAGCAGCACATCGTTGTTGAAGGCGCAGAGAAACAGGAGCAAAACGTTGATATGTCGCTCGATTCGGAGCTTACGCTCGAGCCGGTGGAAATGATGCAGAACGTCGTGATGGATTCGCCGGAAGGCAAGGTCGAGATGAAGCAGTATATAACGGAAGACGGCATTTACATGCTCATGGATGGTCAATGGATGCAGGTTCCGAAGGAATCGGAGCAGGAGATCCGCGACAGCCTGGATCCGAGCAGCGCGAGTCCTGAGCAGCAGGTAGAGCAATTCAAGACCCTCGCTAAGGACTTCGAAGTAACGGAGGACGGAGACGCATACGTCCTGACGGCGGATGTCTCCGGCGACAATCTGAAGGAGCTTGCCAAGTCTATGATGAGCCAAGCGGGCAACGATCCGCAGATGGAAGCCATGATGGACCAAATGGATATCAAGAGCATTCATATTACTTATGGCGTGCAGAAGGAATCTTACCTGCCTGTAACAACGGATTTGGACATGGTGATGGCAATGGAAGCCGAGGGTCAGAAGGTATCCTTGGATATGAAAATGAAGAGCGCATACTCCAAGCATAACGAAATCAGCAAAATCGAAGTGCCGAAGGAAGCATTGGAAGCGAAATAATGCATCTCGGCTGATGGAACAAGAGGAATATGAACCGTCATATTCCTCTTGAAAAAGGCTGCCCCGGTTCTCCGTAGATGTTCTACGGACCGGGGCAGCCTTATTTAATGAAATTCGTTTCATCTCAACGGCAGGGTCAAGGCAGCGGTTTCCTCCATGATTGCAAGAGGCTTGCCATGAGGCGTGCTTGTGTTAACGGTCTGCGGCTCATATATCTTGCGGCATCGCCAAATTTAAGGTTTAGCAACTTCGACTATGACGCTGCCGAACAATTGACCGTCGATCGAGACCATAATGCGCCAAAGTCCAGGCGAAGGAAGTGACATGGAGGTGGGTATGGCTGCATCTGCACCGTTTAAGGGGGAAGGCCTTAAACCGGCAACCTTAAATACATCGATGATCTCGGACGAATTTTGTTTCACCGCGGTAATGACCAGATCCCCCGTTAATTCTTCGTCACGACCCCAGAAATGCCACATGTATTTGTTCGGCTTGCCAGCGATAAGGTCTGGATATATAAAGCCCAAGCGCCCTTCGACGCCGCTCATGGCATAACTGCCGGACACGAAGCTCGGGCTCGGCTCCCAGCTGCTATCCGGCACATCAATAACGATATCGCCGTATTTCTCATGATCCACCATCACGTCGAAACGCCATAAACCGGAAAGCGGCAGAGCGAAGCGGGAAGAAACTCGCGTTAAGTCATTGTAAGCCATATCGGAGGTAATCTTGGTCTCGGCAAGCTCCTCGATGATAGTTCCCGTATCTCGGTGAACGGCGGATATGCTGATCGTTTTCCCTTCAAGCTCTTGGATCGGGGTTAATAAATTCCACCAGGCTCCGGCCGGAGAGCCCGCGGCAGCTTCCCCGCCCGGAAAAACCTGAAGTTTATCCACGCCATCCACCGTGTATACGCTTCGGGGAGTCCACTTGGCAGCGTATCCCCAGCCCTGGATGGGGATCATCCGTTGAAGCGCAGGGGACTCGCGCCATCCCCATACCGCCGCTATGAGAAGCAGCGCCAATACGCCCGCGGTCATGCTGATAAGACGCCCTGGAGCTCTTCGTCGTTTACGGCTTATGGCGCCGTTTGCGGCGCTCTGCGATACATCGGATTTCATCTTCGCGGTGAACATCGGCTCGTTGAACGGAGGGGAAGCAAGCTCCTGCATCCAATCCGGCTGCGGCTCTTGTTCGGTTTTCATGGGATATCCGCTCCTTTCAACATCGTTTCCATCCGGGCGCGCGCCCGGTGCAGTCTGGACTTGATCGTTCCTTCGGATAGGCCGAGCAGTTGGGCCATTTCTTTTCGCGGCAGCTGATAGTGGAATTCCAGGATCAGCACTTCCCGGTATTTGGGCGGCAGCTCCATCACGCATTTCCAGATCTGCGAGACGGCCGCAGCATCCATGAACTCTTTTTCCGCGGAAGGCTCGGTCTGCTTGGAGGTGATCCAGCCGGTTAAAGACACCCTTGTCATGAAGGAGGATTTGAGATAGTTCAGGGAAAGATTGCGGGTGATGGTTAACAGCCACGTTCTGACCGAGCTTCGGCCCTCAAAATCATTCCAGTGCTTATAAGCCCTAAGGAACACGTCCTGACTGATATCGTCCGCCGCATCTTTGCGTTTCGTTAAGAAGAACGCATAGTTCCACACGTCCTGGCCGAAGGACTCCATCCAGCCGCTCAGCAGCGTGCTTGGATCATTCACGGCTACCATAGATTTAAGGGTCTCCAATAGCATCACCTCGAATATTAGACAATTGAAACATGGATCGGTTCCCGAATTTCCCGCAAAAATTTGAAACAATTTAACCTGCAAATCGTTGTATGAATAACAGGGATGCAGGAAATCGAGGAAGGGGAGCAGGGGCATGCATTTGTATTTTAAGGATAACTTTTTTAGCTCGGGGATAACAGATATTATGGATAGGGAAGGCCGCGTAATAGGAAGCTTGGACTTGAAGAGCGCTTTCGGCTCCTCGCTGGACGTGTATAACGCCGGGGGAGAGGCCGTATGCAGCGGCTCGTTCCGATTCTTCTCGAACAAATGGAATATCACGGGCGGCAATGGGGAAGAACTGGGTCTGCTGCGCATGCGGATGAGTTTCTTTACGAAAAAATTCGAATACGATGCGGGGGCGCGTGGCGTGTATGAGATCACTTCGCCTGCCTTTTCCAATGAATATGAAATAACGGATGAGACCGGAAGGATCATCGCCCAATTTTCCCGCATTAGCGGCTGGCTCCAAGCCGGAGCCTATCAGCTGCAGAATGAGAGCGATGTTCTCGATGACTGGGAGCTCGTTGCCGTCGTGATGGGCATTCACCAAATACGCAAACGCAACAACAGCGCCGCCGCATCGAGCTCTCATTAAACTTAAGGGGACCCAGATTAGATGATGAGGAGGAATTAAGCTTGGACGAAGTCAGCGATCATCTGGATTATGGATTAACCCTTGTATTTATCGGCTTTAACCCGAGTCTGCGATCGGGCGAAGTGGGGCACCATTACGCAAACCCGCGCAACAATTTTTGGAGGATACTGCATAAGTCCGGTTTGACTCCACGCTTATATGAAGCCGCAGAGGACGGGGAATTGCTTAAACTGGGTTATGGATTCACCAATATTGTAGCCAGGCCCACCCGGGGCGCGGAAGACATTACCCGCGAAGAGTATAGGCTCGGAAGAGAGACGCTGCGGAAGAAGCTGGAGGAATACAGACCGGAGGTTGCCTGTTTTGTCGGCAAGGGCGTGTATACCGAATACAGCGGCAAGGCCAAGGCGGACTGGGGAATCCAGCCGGACTCCGTCGTAGACGGCGTCCATGAGTTTGTAGCTCCATCGTCCAGCGGGCTGGTGAGGATGCCCATGGATGAAATTATCGGAATTTACAGGCAGCTGCATGATTGGATATCGAGGAACGAGTTCTGACTTGGAAAGTTCGGATGAAACGATTCGCAGGCAGGAAAAAAAGGAACGCCAAAAGAGAAGCCGGACACGGTTGGCCGGGCTCAGGGGCGTTCCTCTATTTTTAGAGAAATATAGTATTGACTTCGGAGGGAGCCCCTCCTACTCTCGCTGGAAAGACTTCCGCTGCCATGCAGTCGGTCTTTCAAGAGAAGATGTCGTTAGATGGTTATCTTCTGGCTATTCCGGACGTTTCAGCAGCGCGGGATCGATCCGCGGCACGAGCCCTTCATCGGCTGCACGGTTCAGCAGGGCGGAAATTGCTGCATAGCCGTCTTCGCCCAGCTCTGCGGTAAATGGATTGACATATAAGTCAATGTGGGCATCGGCGACGTCCGGGTCCATTTCCTGTGCGTGCCGGAGGACATAATCCCGGGATTCCCCGGGATGTTCCCAGGCGTATTCGACCGAGGAGCGGATCCAGCTCGAGATGCTGGCCAGATCCAGCGACCTTCGGGCCACGATCGCTCCCAGCGGGATCGGCAGATTCGTATCGGATTCCCACCAGCTGCCGAGATCGGTCATCAGCTTCAATCCGTAGGAGGGGTACGTGAATCGCGCTTCGTGAATGACCAGCCCGGCATCGATGGCACCGTCGCGGACAGCCGGCATGATCTGGTCAAACGGCATCACCACGATTTCGCCGAGTCCCCCGGGTACGTTTTGGGCGGCCCACAGGCGAAACAACAGATAAGCCGTGGAGCGCTCGCTCGGAACGGCTACTCGCCGGCCGGACAGCGCTGCCGGACTGTCCGGGGTCTTTCCGTCGGTCAGCTTGTCCGCCGTCAGAACGAGAGGCCCGCAACCGCGGCCGAGCGCTCCCCCGCAGGGCAGCAGGGCGTATTCATCCAACACCCAGGGCAGTGCGGCATAGGATATTTTCAAGATGTCATGTTCCCGATCCTCGGCCGCCCAATGATTGGTGATATCGATATCCGCATAGGATACATCAAGCTCGGGAGCACCGGGAATAAGACCGTGAACCCAGGCATGAAATACAAATGTGTCGTTGGGGCAAGGGGAAAAAGCGATTTTCATCGTAGCACCTCCGGTAGTAATGAACTTGCTGTCTCAAGCGCCTGCAGCGCCTCCTTGATCTTCCATGCGCCGCGGTCCCGCGGACCGACCTGATTGGATATGGTACGGATCTCAAGCACGGGTACCCCGGCTGCAGCGGCAGCGGTGGCTACGCCGAACCCTTCCATCGCTTCGGCGCAGGCGTTCGGCACCCGGCGGAGAAGGCTGGCGGCCGTCGCCGCCGTTCCCGTCGTGGTGGATACGGTCAGCACGGGGCCATGGGTCACGGCGGCGCCGGCATCCTCCAAGGCCTCGACGAGCTTGCCGGCCGCGGCAGCATCGACCGGAATCCGATCCGTTCCGAAGCCGAGCTCCTGAACGCTGCTGAAGCCGTCTTCGGTTTCGGATCCGAGATCCGCCGCAAGGATGAGGTCCGCAATGACGATGGAGCCAACCTCAGCTTGACCGGCAAAACCTCCGGCGATGCCTGCGCTGACAACGAAATCGTAGGAGGTTTGCATCAACCGTCGGGCAGTCGCGGCCGCCGTTGCCGCCGGACCGACTCCTCCCGCGATAACCTCGAATCCGGACGCATTCTTTAGGCCGCGCAACACGGCATCTTTTTCGGCATCAACCGCCGTGACGATAAGCACGCGCTTGGAGGAATGCGGGGCCGAGCTATATGACTCGATTGTATCTACCGAGTTGGATTGGGTATGTTCCTGCATGTGAGTAATCTCCTTTTTGGCTGAAACGTTAAGCATCTCATCCCTTTTACGTTATAACGTTCCGGGGGCGATGTAAAGTCTTCGGTTCAGGCGGGACACTTTATGTGTAGCAGCAACTTTCCGATATAGAGTATAATGAAGGGTAACTAGCATACATACATCATGGGTAGATTCGGAGGTTGGATAGCTTTGCGGAAGAAGGGTGCGAACGGACAAGAAAGCCGGGCAAGACTACTGGTTGTTGCCGCCAATGAATTTGCGAAGTCAGGATACCATCAGACCAAGATCAGCACCATCGTTTCCCGGGCAGGATTGACGCAGCCGTCATTCTATTTGTATTTTGAGAGCAAAGAGGCGATTTTCAGGGAGCTGATGGAGAAATTTCGTTCGGAGCTTAAAGGCCTGATCGAGGGAAGCCGGTTGGAGAGCGGAATCGATGAGGCTCATGTGACCGGGCGTTTGCTTGGCGTGCTTACGGGGTTGTTCACGTTTCTTGGCAAGGACCCGGATTTGACGCAAATCGGTTTTTTTATCGGGGATGATTCCGTCATCGTAAAGGCTGAAATGGCAGCCATGATCGAGCAAAATCTGAAGGGAGAGCAGCAGGACGGGTACTTTGACCGTGATTCCGACATGCACATCGTTGCGGAGTGCCTGGTCGGCGTCATCGAAAGGCTGACCTCCCAGCAGCTGCTGACAGGCAAGCGGACTCCTGAGGATCTTGCGCGTCACGTGGTGAGTTTATTTATGCACGGCATTAGCATCTATCCGGCTAAGTGAGCTGTACGGGCAATCCAAGCCTCGTTCATGCAGGAACGAAATGCAGATGCTTGAAATCATAGAAACAGGCTGTGAACATGGTTAAGGGAAACCTGGAACAGCCTGTTTTTTGCTGCTGTACGCTGCCAAATTCTAGCAAGCGTTTGATCTTTTTCAGAGAATTGCAGTATATTCATTATACGATATGTAACCGGTTGCAACTGGTGGATGGCACACGAAGGATCAAGAATCGGGGGACTCATTCATGAAGAAGATGATGCTGGTTTACGGCGCTCTTATATTGGCTTTTCTCACCTATGTGTTCATGTACAGGCTGGAAGACAAGCGCTCCTCGGCCTGGGAGGAAGGCGGGCTGCACGGCAGCATGGGCGAGAATTACGTCATGGTCACATTTCAATCCGGGATGGAATATTGGAAAAATATATTGAAGGGCTTCGAGGATGGAGGGGACGCGCTCGGCGTAACCGTCGATTATCGCGGGTCCACGCAATATGACGTGGAGGAACAGATTACCGTCCTGGAGCAGGTCATCGCGAAGCGTCCGGCCGGCATCGCCTTGTCGGCCATCGATTCGAAGGCGCTGACGTCCACGATCAATAAGGCCGTAGATGCCGGGATTCCGGTCGTCCTGTTCGATGCGGATGCACCTGACAGCAAAGCGTATTCTTTTCTTGCAACCAACAATTACAATGCAGGGGTTGCGGCCGCGGACAAGATGGCGCAGCTTCTCGGCAGGGAAGGCGAAATCGGAATTGTGACCCAGCCCGGGCAGCAGAACCATGACGACCGCTCGGAGGGCTTCCGGGACACATTGGCGCAGAGATATCCTTCCATGTCCGTGGTGGAGATCAGGGAAGGAAAAGGGGATACCCTCGTTGCCAAAGAGGCTGCGGCGGACATGCTGGGCAAGCACCCGGATCTCAAAGGGATCTTCGTGACGGAGGCCAGCGGCGGAATGGGCGCGGCGGATGCCGTTATCGGCGCGGGTAAGGCGGGCCGGGTAACCATCATTGGATTCGATACGAACAAGGGGACGCTGGACCGGATTTCCGACGGAACCATCGCGGCAACGATCGCCCAGGGTACTTGGAACATGGGCTACTGGTCCTTGCAGTATTTATTTCACCTGCATCACGGACTTACCGTACCGGCCCCGACGCTCGGGAATGACGTGTCGCCGCTTCCCGTGAGGGTGGACACCGGAATCTCGATTGTGACCCGAGAGAATGTGAATGATTATTATGCGAAATAACAGAGTGGAATCCTGGCGCAAAGGCATTTCCCGTTGGCTGCGGTTCGGGGATTTGCCGCTGAGATACAAGCTGGTCATCCTGTTCCTCATGGTTGGGATCCTGCCTTCAATCGCCCTTGGCGTTCTTGTCAATTGGACGGTAAACCGCATTGTGGACCAGCAGGTAACCTCGAATACCATTCAACTGATCGGAAAGGTCAACCAGACCCTGGACAATGATATGGAGAATTTGCAGAACATTACGTATTTGATCGGCTTCGACCCTCGCACGGAACGGTTTCTGCAAGGGGACATTCAAGGGGATAAGCCGGCGGCAGGAGCCGATGTTCCTTCGGGAACCTATCGCCCGCAAACGTCCCCGGTCAAGCAGGATAATGAGGAAAATTACGAGATTAAGCGATACCTTCAAGGCTTCACGACGCTGTATCCGGAAATCGCCTCCATTCTTCTGGTCAATCGCGAAGGAGCCTATATCAGTAACGAAATGTACGCGCGCAGTCCGGCGAATTTGACGGAGGAAGAATGGTACCGCGAGGCCGTATTAAACGAAGGGATTTTTACCGTGCTCGGCCATCCGGCAGACCGTAACGTCACCACCCACGTTCATTACGCCAACGAGGAGCTGGTGTCGGTCGTACGCTCGTTTGTGGATCCGGATACGAGGGAAGTGACCGGTGCGGTATTGATCGACTTGAAGCTGCGGGCGGTTGCCAGGGCGGTCCGGGATGTCACGCTCGGGAAAAGCGGATATTTGATGGTGGCAGAGGCCGGCGGCTCGAGCATTTATACCCCGGAGGATTCCATCATCCCGTCCATTCCGCCATCGTGGTTTCCGGAAGAGGAGAGCGGCGCTTTGATCCGCGAGGTGAACGGGGAACGGCTGCAACTGATATACGGCACGTCCTCCTTTACCGGCTGGCGGACGATCGGCGTATTTCCAACCAGCGAATCGGTGTATGAAGTGCGGGAGATTCGTTTTTATATGATCTGTTTCTTGTTTATAGTGTGCTTGTTTGGGGTTATGGCGTCCTACACGCTTTCGCAGTCCATATCCAGGCCGATCTGGCAGCTTATGTCCTTCATGCAAAAAGCCGAATCCGGGGATTTGACGATCCGCTACTGGGGAAACCGGCAGGATGAGGTGGGCATGCTCGGCCGCAGCTTTAACCGCATGCTCCTGCAGATCCGCAAGCTGATGAAGCTGAGCGAGCTGCGGGAGAGGCAGAAGCGCGAAGCGGAGCTGCGCAGCCTGCAGGCGCATATTAAGCCGCATTTTCTGTACAACACGCTGGATACGATCCATTGGATGGCCCGCAAGAAAGGGGCGGATGACGTATCGGATCTGGTAGAATCCTTGTCGCGGCTGTTTCGGATCGGGCTCAGCAAAGGCGATGATATCATTCCCATGTCCGACGAATGGACGCATATCAGCAGTTACCTGCAGATCCAGAAGACGCGTTACCGCGACCGGCTGCAGGTTGAGATGGAGCTATCCCCTGAAGCCGAGAGACTGCACGTCCTGAAACTTATCCTCCAGCCGATGGTGGAGAACGCGATATACCACGGCATTAAGGCCCGGAGAGGCCCGGGGCGAATCTGGATCCAAGCACAAGTTGAGGATAATGCGCTGGTGCTTGCCGTACGTGATGACGGGGCAGGTATGCCTGCGGAGCGGCTGGAGGCACTTCGCAGGCAGCTTGCCGATCCGGTAACGGCCATGGAGGCGCCTCCCGAAGAAGGGCCGGGTGCAAGCCGAAGCTACGGTATGCTGAATGTACAGGCCCGTATCAAGTTAACGTTCGGGGAGACGTACGGAATTATGATTGACAGTATAGAGAACGAGGGAACCACGGTACGGATTACGCATCCGCTGCTGCATGCCGTTCCTTCGTCCTCCGATCATGATGGGAGAGACTCACGATGAAGAAAGCGTATCAAGTCTTGATTGCCGACGATGAGCCGATTATCCGCGAAGGGATTCGGGATGCGGTCGACTGGGGGGCACTCGGCATGGAAGTGGCTGCCGAAGCGGAGGATGGCGAGGAAGCGCTGGAGCTTGCGCTCAGCCAGCCGATTGACATTATGCTGGTCGATATGAATATGCCGTTCCTGGACGGCATCGGGCTCATGAAGCGAATGAAGGAAGAACGCCCCGCATGCCGGTTCGTCATTATTACCGGCCATGACGAATTTGCTTATGCGCAGGAAGCGATCCGGCTCGGGGTAAAGGATTATATTTTGAAGCCGGTGAATGCGGAGCATCTGATCCAGGTGCTCCGCAGCGTTCGGGATGAGCTGAACGACCATCAAATCCAGGAAAGCTACCTGAAGAAGGCGTCGGAGCAAATCGAGAAGAACATTCCGCTGCTTCGGGAACGATTCTGCCTCGAATGGATGCATGGCCTGCTGGATGAGGAGGAGGCGATCGAGCAGCTGGAGTTCCTGGGACTGCCGCCTTGCCGTCCCACCCGGATCGGCATCGCCAGATGGCCGGAGATGACGGCTCCGCAGCCGTTGATGAAGGAAAGCGACCGCCAGCTGTATCTGTTCGCGATGGAAAATATAATCGCCGAGCTGTTTCATCCCGCACCCTGCGTTTTGTTCCGGGACCATACCGGCTGGATCGGCATTTGCTGCTGGGGAGAAGCGGATACGGAGATTGCGGCCGATGCCGAGCAGTTGATCCAGAAGTACTTGAAGCTGGCCGTGAACGTACATCTGGAGCCGGTTTCTGAAGGGGCGGACGGCGCGGTTGCGGCCGCCTACGAGGCTTGCCGGGAAGGGGTATTCAAGGAGGCGCAGCTGTCTCCGCTGGTACGGCGTGCCCGTCAGCTCATCCAGGAACAGTATGCCGTTCGGGAGCTGACGCTGGAATCTTTCGCCCAGGCCCTGCAGGTATCGCCGGTCTATCTGAGCCGGACGCTAAAGAAAGAGCTGGGCACGTCCTTTATCACGCTCATGACCCAGACGAGGATTCAGAAAGCGATCCAGCTGCTCAACGCCACCGAGCTGAGCATCCTGGACATCGCGGAGCGGGTGGGGTATGACAGCCAGCATTATTTCAGCACGGCCTTTAAGAAGGTGATGGGGGTGTCGCCGAACCGGTACCGCAAAGGGGCGGCGCTTCTGGAAGAATAGACGAAACGAAGAGCGGAGCCCACGGTAGGTAGCGATAAGAAGCGTTAGAAGCGGTGATTGCGTTCCATGGCAATCCCCGCTTTTTTTTTCTTGCAATCCGAGGGGGGACTCATTCGAGATAAATTTTTTGTCGAATCGTTAACGTTTGTTAATTATTATTGACATCCTTTTTTGCTAGAATGGCGGTCAGGACCGTGGAATCATGGACAACATGCACCAGAGTCTCTATTCCTTGCTATTTACTTACTATTTATTTCAAGAAGGGGGATTCCATTGCGCAGATTGAAAAAAATCGCGATGCTTCTGCTCGCATTCCTGATGATCATGCCGAATCTGCCGCAGCCGGCGCATGCCGCATCCGCGGCCCCCGCCGGCATCAAAGGAATCGGAGCGGGATACCTTCATTCCTTGCTGATTGCCGGAGACGGCACGGTTTGGACGATGGGGGACAACAGTGCGGGAGCACTGGGCAACGGCACAACGGATAATGCATTCCGACCCGTACCGGTGACCAAATTCGACGGTACGCCGCTGGGAAACGCGAAGTTCGTGACGGGCGGAGGCTATTTCTCGGTCGCGCTGCTGAATGACGGCACCGTATGGGCCTGGGGCAGGGGAATCTATGGGAAGCTGGGTAACGGTGCATCGGATAATCAGCATCGTGCCGTACAGGTAACGGAGTCCGGCGGCGGGCCGCTAACGAATGTACGCAGCATCGCCGCGGCTTTCGACCATGTCCTGGCCATCAAGGAAGACGGATCGGCCTGGGGATGGGGATCCAATTCGAGCGGCACGCTTACCGATTATTATGACATCAGCAATCCCCGGGCCGTACGCATCAAGGCGTCAAGCGGATCTTATCTCAACGACGTGAAGGCCATAGGGGCGGGCGATTACCATTCCGTTGCGCTGCTGAACGACGGAACGGTATGGGCCTGGGGCTACGGAGGCTTCGGAGCGTTAGGCAACGGATCAACGGCCGACTCCGACTATCCGGTACAGGTGATCGATTCTGCCGGACAGCCTTTAACCGGCATTGCCGATATCCAAGGCAATCGATTGGGCGGCATGGCTCTGAAGGGAGACGGAACCGTCTGGGCTTGGGGATACAATGAGAATTTTAACCTGGGCAACCCGGGACTGACCTCTTCCAACACGGCGATTCAGGTTCAGCAGGCAGGTTCCTTGCCGCTTACGAATGTAGTCCGGATATCCGGCGGCGGCCGCTTGAGCATGGCTCTGAAAAGCGACGGAACCCTGTGGTGGTGGGGCATGCAGAACCGGAACCTCCAAGTCGCGACAAAGCTGCTCGGCGACGCAGATCTATTCGCTGCCGGCGACAATCATGCCCTTGCGATTAAAGCGGACGGTACCGTATGGGGCGCAGGCTGGACCAGCAGGGGAGAACTGGGCATATCGGATGCCAGCCCTTTGGTATATTACACGTCTGCGCTGCAAGTATATCCGGCCCGGACGCAAATCAGCGCCAGTCCCGCTTCCATCGACGCGGACGGGACCAGCAAGACGACGGTCACCGTAACGCTCAAGGAAGGAAGCAACTATAACATCGGCAGGAGCGAAGGGACCGTTCAGCTTAACACGACAGCGGGCACGCTCGGTCCGGTCACCGATCACGGGGACGGGACGTATACGGCTGAACTGACGTCGTCCAAGACGACCGGAACCGCAACGATTACGGGCATCATTAACGGTTATCCCATGAGCGCAAGCGGCACGGTGATGTTCAATCCGCTTGGCGCTTCGGCCGTCACTTCAACGGTCACCGCGAGCCCGGCATCGATTCCGGCGGACGGCAGCAGTATCTCCACCGTGACGGTGCAGCTGAAGGATAGCAACGGAAATCCGTTGACGACGAGCGGCGGTGCCGTGCAAATGAAGACGACCGCCGGTACGCTGTCCGGCGTGACGGACCGGAAGAACGGGACGTACACGGCACAGCTGAAAGCGCCCGTTTCCGTCGGTACGGCAACCGTAACGGCGGAGCTGGGCGGAACGCCGATCGCGCAGAAGGCAGCGGTCACGTTCGTCCCGGGAGCCGCATCGGCTTCGGCATCCACGATCAGCCTGGGGCAGAACACGCTCACGGCCGGAAGCGGAAGCACGGCGGTGACCGTCCGCTTAAAGGATGCGCACGGCAATCCGCTGGTGTCGGGAGGCGACACGGTAACGATCCAGTCCTCGCACGGCACGGCCGGGAGGGTAACCGACCATGGGGACGGGACCTATACGGCTGTGCTGACGGCAGGCACGGCCGCCGGCAGCGGGACCGTCAGTGCCGCGGTGAACGGGGCGGCGATGCAGCAGAAGGCTGCGATTCAGATTCTTCCCGCGGGAGCGTCCACGCAAACCTCGGAGCTGTCAGCTGCTCCCGTCTCGATCGTTGCCGACGGCAGCAGTAAAACGATGCTGACGGTACGGCTCCGGGATGCCTACGGCAACGCGTTGACGGCTTCAGCAGGTACCGTGTCCATGAGCACAAGCGGCGGCACCATCGGGGCCGTGTCCGACAAAGGCAACGGCACCTATACCGCGACGCTGACCTCGGCCTCTATGACCGGAACCGCTGAAGTATCGGCCAGTTTGAACGGTTCTATGATCAAACAAACGGCCGTGGTCTCGTTCGTCCCGGGGGCCGCCTCCGCGGACAAGTCCAGCCTTGACTCTGCTTCAGGCAGTCTCCAGGCCGGATCGGGGACCACGACGTTAACCGTAAAATTGAAGGATGCGCGAGGCAATGATCTCGTGACGGGCGGCGATGCCGTAACGATGCAGGCCAGCCTCGGCTCCATCGGTTCCGTTGCGGATCAAGGCAACGGAACGTATACCGCGACGCTGACGGCGCCGACGGCAACGGGCATGTCGGTCGTATCGGCATCGGTTAATGGCGTGAGGCTTGCGCAAACGACGAACGTAAGCATCGTGCCCGGCCCCGTGTCTCTGTCGGCATCCACGATCAGCGCCGCGAACGCAAGCGTACCGGCTAACGGAACCGGCACGACCAGGGTTACCGTGGAGCTGAAGGATACGCATGGCAATCGTTTGACTGCTTCGGGCGGTACCGTAACCTTGTCGGCTACGGCAGGCAGCCTGAGTGCGGTAACGGATCACGGCGACGGGACGTACAGCGCGACCTGGACGGCGCCCACGACCGCCGGAACCGCAACGGTGTCGGGTTTTGTCAACGGCTCGGCACTTGCCGGCAAGGCAAGCTTGAACTTCGTTGCCGGAGCGGCATCGCCGTCAGCGACGAGCCTGTCGATCGACCCGGCCTCGATTACGGCAGACGGAGTCAGTACGGCCGTCATTACGGTCCAAGCGAAGGATGCCTACGGCAACCCGGTGACGCAAGGAGGCGACGCGGTATCCGTCGAAACAAGCGGAGGCACGCTCTCCGCCGTCACGGACCGCGGTAACGGCACTTATACGGCTACCGTTAAGGCGCCGACGACCGCCGGCAAGGCCGTCGTCCGGGCCGAGCTGAACGGCAAGACCGTCACGCAGACGGCGGACATCGCGTATGTTCCGGGCGCCGCTTCCCCGGCAACATCGCTCCTCACAGCGGGGGCGTCCGCGCTCCCGGCTGACGGGTCAAGCACAACGGCGCTGACCGTGCAGCTGAAGGACGTCTACGGCAACAACCTGACGTCCGGCGCCGACAGGGTGAGCCTGAGCGCGACCGCCGGCTCGATCGGAGCGGTAACGGATCATGGGGACGGCACATACTCGGCCGTGCTTACGGCACCGACGATTGCCGGTCCGGCAACGATCACCGCAACGGTGAACGGTGCGAAGCTATTGCAGACCGCGTCCGCTGATTTTGAGCCCGGAGCGGCTTCGGCGCGCGAATCGCTGCTGACGGCAGCATCCCCGGCGATGCCGGCTGACGGCGCCAGCACAACAACCGTGACGCTGCAGCTGAAGGATGCCTTCGGCAACGAATTGAAGACGGGCGGTGATACGGTCGTGTTAACCACGACGGCCGGAACGTTGGGCAGCGTTCAAGACCATGGCGACGGCACGTATTCAGCCATGCTGACGGCCGGCACGGTTTCCGGTTCAGCCGTCGTATCGGGTGCCGTAAACGGCTTGCCGTTGGAGCACCCCGTATCGGTGGATCTTCTCGCCGGGGCGGCATCCGCGGCCGAATCGATCATCGAGACGGACAGCAAAGCAATCACCGTGGGCGGCAGCACGTCAACGGTTGTCACGTTTCGGCTGAAGGATGCCTTCGGCAATGCGTTGACCGCAGGAGGCGACAAGGTCCTGCTGGAGACGACGGCCGGAACGCTGGGACTGATGACGGATCATCATGACGGTACGTACACGTCCATATTGACGGCCGGCACGGCGGCAGGCGAGGCCGTCGTCACGGGAAGTGTCAACGATGTGCCGCTGGCGCACACGGCGTCGGTGCAGTTCATGCCTGGCCCGGCTTCGGCGGATCAAACGATATTGTCAGCCGACCGGGCAGTCGTCACCGCTGACGGGCTAAGCCGTTCAATCGTGACGGTACAGCTGAAGGACGCTTACGGAAACGAGCTCCGCTCCGATGCCGGATCGCTCCAGCTTAAGCTGGCGTCGACGCTTGGCCTGCTGACGGAGCCGAAGTACGAAGCGGATGGCCGTTACACGGCCGGCGTTGCATCGAATAGGGCCGGAACAGCCGTCATTACCGGAACCTTGGACGGCATTCGGATCGCCTCGGCAGTGACGGTATCCTTCGAGCCGGGCGAGCCTTCGGCGCTTCGCTCGACGGTGGATGCGGACCGGACCGGGCTGACGGCCGACGGCAAGCAATCCGCGCGGATTACGGTGCAGCTGAAGGACGCCGCGGGCAATACGGTTCCGGATGACGGCGGGCCCGCGGACATTCGGATTCATTCCTCGATCGGCACCGTTTCTGCGGCCGTATACGAGGCCGAGGGGCGGTACACGGCATCGCTGGTCTCAACCGAGGCCGGCATTGCCGTCATTACGGCATCCGTGGACGATAGCGAGCTCGCAGACACGGCGGAGGTCGAATTTCTGCCGGGTCCCGCTTCGGCCGCTGCATCGGAGCTGTCCGCCGACAGCGGGGCAATCCCGGCTAACGGCTCTGCTGCCTCGACGATTACCATCTCGGTGAGGGATGCCTTTGGCAACAACACGGGGAGCGGGGCCGATATCCGGCTTGAAACAACGCTTGGCACCGTGACGGAAGCCACGTACCGCGAAAACGGCGTGTATACGGCGGAAGTCCGTTCAACCGAGCCGGGAGTGGCCGACATTCGCGCCTGGATCGGCGGCGAGCCGATTCGGGATGGCGTGCAGGTGACCTTTGCCGACGGCATATGGTTTACGCCGCCCTCGTACCGACTTCAAATCGGCGAATCGGTGCGCACGGTCGTCGAGGTGACTTACGGGGATGCTACCTCGGACGTAACCGCAGATGCCCGCTTTCAATATGATGATGGGCTGATCCGGGTGGCACGGGCCGAGGACGGTTCCTGGTATGTCACAGGTCTTCGTACCGGGCGTACCGTCATGCAGGCCGTTTATGAGGCTGATGCCGGAAGGCTGACAGCCGCCGCCCCCGTCACGGTTTACGCCGTGCCGACCGGATTGACCCTGGATGCTTCCCGGTATGAAGTGAGGGAGGGCGAATATCGCCAGATCCGGGTAACTGCACATTACTCGGACGGCACGTCCTCCGATGTGACCGCGGAAGCCGCATACCGTCTTGCAGACAGAGGCTATGCATCCCTGAATGCAGCGGGCCGGCTGCACGGCATCCGGTCAGGGAAATCGTCCATGACCGTGACCTACGAAGGTTTAAGCACCACGGCCGAGGTTGCCGTTTTGCCGCCGGCTCACTCAGGCGGTGATCCTGGTTCCGGCGGAAGCCCGGGCAACGCCGTCGGCCTGCCGGGCAATGCCGGCGGGGTGAAACCGCCCGGAGGGGAAGATCGCGGTCTCACCGTCGATCTGGTGCTCGACGGGGAATCCGGCCGGACGATCACGCTCGAGCACGAACAGCTGAGTTCAGGCCGCATCGTGATTGAAACGAGGGGCGGAACGAAGGAATGGTCGCTGCTCATGAAGCCTGCCGTCGTGGAGCGGCTGCAGGAGTTTGTCAGCGGCGCGGTGTTGGAGTGGCGCACGCCGCAGGGCGTATTAGTTTTCTCACTGGCTGAACTTGGCGAGCTGCCATCGGATTTATCTGCGGCTTTTATCGGGCTCACGATCAGAACGGCCGATGACGAGACGGAGACGAGACTCGTGGAGCTCTCGCGAAAAACGGGAGCGAGTATGCGGCTTAAGCCGTTCTCCGTGTCGCTGAACGCGTGGAAGCCGGACGGAACGGCGCAGCCGCTGGCAGATGGCCGATTATCCGCAACCTTCGCGCCTTCAGAGCGAATGCTGGCCGACGGCCGGTATTTGACGGCAGCTTATCTCGATGAAGCCGCCGGACAATGGAAACACGTTCCGGCCCGTTTCGCTTCGGCCGAGAATGCCCTTCTCACTTTGAAGGCATCGGGAACCTATACCGTTCTGGAGAGCCGCCGCGCATTCACCGACATGAGCGGGCATTGGGCTAAAGCCGACGCCGAACTGCTCGCGAACAAACTCATCGTGCAGGGGACGGAGGGCGGCCGTTTTGAGCCGGGCCGCTCCATCACGCGGGCGGAGCTTGCCGCCATGCTGGTCAGGATGCTGGGGATCCATCCGAGCGGAGCGGCCGCGGTTCCTGCTTCGTTCAACGACGTGGCGGGCCGATGGTTTGCAGCCGACGTTCAAGCCGCCTATAAGGCGGAATTGATCCAAGGGTATGCGGACGGCAGCTTCCGTCCGGATGCGGCCGTGACCCGTCAGGAAATGATCGTCATGATCGCAAGGGCGATGGAAGCGACGGGACTTGGCAAGGAGGCCGAGGGAGCGCCGCTGCAATATGCCGACGATGTCAAGCTTGCAGCATGGGCTCGCGGGGCAGTCGACCGGCTTTCGCAGGCAGGACTGTTGACGGGCGACCAAGCGAACAGGCTGGCGCCGGAGCGGGCGGCAACGCGCGCGGAAACGGCGGCCATCCTGGCAAGAATGCTGCAATCGGGCATGTGATCGCAGTATGGTCGGCGGGCGTTAGTGCCCGCCGGCCTTTTTTATTTCCGCACGGAAAGAGAACATCTGGTTGCGGGCGGGCGGATATACGCTGCAGCATGGAGAGAGCCTCCGGTTCGTTGGCAAACAACAAACCGGGGGCTCTTTTTGACGACGATAAAGTCATTCGGGCCGGTTCCCATGGAGCATATTGTGCACATCTCGCAAGAATGCCGAACAACAAAAGTATGAAAATTATAAAAAAGGTTGTTTTCGTGGAAAGACCCCTCCACCCGAACGGAGGTATCCTTTTTAGTACAGAGAGGCTTTTCGAACCTTCGGTTGTAAGCGCTCTCGATTTCATTTTTCGGAAAGGGGAACTACCGATGAAGAGAGGATTGCCAGGATTGCTGATCGCGGTGCTGCTCTTGGCCCTGACGGCCTGCAACCTCGCCGAAAGCCAAACCGGCGATGCAAAGAAGGGTTACGTCGGCCTTGCGATGCCCACCAAATCATCCGAACGCTGGGTGGCTGACGGGAAGAACATGGAGCGGCTGTTTCAGGAAAAAGGGTATAAAACCGACCTTCAATTCGCCGAGGACGTGATTGAAAACCAGATTTCCCAAATCGAGAACATGATTACGAAAGGGGTCGACGTGATCGTCATCGCTTCGATCGACGGCAATACGCTGACCGACGTGATCAAGAAGGCCCATGATCAGGGAATCAAGGTCATCGCCTACGACCGGTTGATCCGCAACACCGAGCATTTGAGTTATTATGCCACCTTCGACAATTTCCAGGTCGGCGTTCAGCAGGCCTCCTATATTGAAGAGAAGCTTGGCCTGAAGGAAGGGAAGGGGCCGTTCAATATCGAGCTGTTCGGCGGATCGCCGGACGATAACAATGCTTACTTCTTCTATGACGGGGCGATGTCCGTGCTCAAGCCTTACATGGATTCGGGCAAGCTTGTCGTTCGGAGCAAACAGACCACGATGGCCCAGATTGCAACTCTGCGCTGGGACGGCGCCCTGGCGCAGTCGCGGATGGATAACCTGATCAGCGCCAACTATTCCAGCGAGAATCTGGACGCGGTGCTGTCGCCCTACGACGGGATCAGCATCGGCATCATCTCCTCGCTCAAGGGCGTAGGCTACGGGACGGCCGGCAAGCCTCTGCCAATCATCACGGGTCAGGATGCGGAGCTTGCTTCCATTAAGTCGATCGTGGCCGGTGAGCAAACCCAGACGGTGTTCAAGGACACGCGCCAGCTCGCCGAGCAGGCGGTGAAGATGGCGGAGAGCGTGCTGAAGGGAGAAGAGGCCGAGGTGAACGATACGGAATCGTACGACAACGGCATCAAAGTCGTGCCTGCCTATTTGCTTCCCCCTGTATCCGTTGATGCTTCCAACGTGGAGAAAGAGGTTGTGGAGACGGGCTACTATTCCAAGGAAGAAATCGGATTGAAATAGTCTTTAGTCAAGCGAACACGAAAGGATAGGAAGGTGAAGCCAGATGTCAGAGTACATTCTTGAAATGCGGAACATTACGAAAGCGTTTCCCGGGGTAAAGGCGCTGGACCAGGTGAATCTGAAGGTTCGCGAAGGCGAGATCCACTCCCTATGCGGGGAGAACGGAGCAGGCAAATCCACGCTGATGAAAGTGCTGAGCGGCGTGTATCCTTACGGCAGCTATGAGGGAGATATTCTGTTCAAAGGCAGCGTCTGTGAATTTAAAAACATCAAGCAAAGCGAAGACCTGGGCATCGTCATCATCCATCAGGAGCTTGCGCTGATTCCTTATTTGTCGATTGCCGAGAACATCTACTTGGGGAACGAGCGCGCCGAGAAGGGCATCATGAACTGGAATGAGACGATGACGGGGGCCAAAGAGCTGCTGGATAAGGTGGGGCTCAGCGAGAACCCGAATACGCAGGTGGGCAGCATCGGCGTCGGCAAGCAGCAGTTGGTCGAAATTGCGAAGGCTTTATCCAAGAAGGTGAAGCTGCTTATTCTGGACGAGCCGACGGCGGCGCTCAACGAGGACGACAGCGAGAATTTGCTTGCGCTGATGCTGGAATTCAAGAAGCAGGGGATTTCCTGCATCCTGATCTCCCATAAATTGAACGAGGTGTCGAAGGTATCGGATTCCATTACGATCCTGCGCGACGGCCAGACCATTGAAACGCTGGATATGAGAGGCGGCGAGGTGAACGAGGACCGGATCATCCGCGGCATGGTCGGGCGGGATTTGACGAACCGCTATCCGGAGCGGAGCCCGAAGATCGGGGAGGTCATCCTGGAGGTTAAGGATTGGACGGTATATCACGAGCTGCAAGCAGGCCGAAAAGTGATTGACAACGTGAGCATGAATATCCGCCGGGGGAGGTCGTGGGCATTGCCGGGCTGATGGGATCCGGCCGGACCGAGCTTGCGATGAGTATTTTCGGCAGGGCTTACGGCCGGAACATCACGGGTACGCTTCGGAAAGACGGCAAGGAAATCCGGAATCAATCCATCAACGAGGCGATTGAAAACGGCTTTGCTTACGTGACCGAGGACCGGAAGGAATACGGGCTGATCCTCATGGACGATATCAAACGCAACATCTCGCTGACCGGACTGTCCAAGCTGGCAAAGAACATGGTCATTGATGATCGGGAAGAAATCCTCGTGGCGGAAGACATGCGGAAGAAGCTCAAGATCAAAACGCCGAACATTCTCCAGAAGACGGGGAACCTCAGCGGGGGGAATCAACAGAAGGTTGTGCTGAGTAAATGGATCTATGCCGAGCCCGACATCCTGATTCTGGATGAGCCGACGCGGGGGATTGACGTCGGGGCCAAATACGAAATCTACGCGATCATCAACCAGCTGGCGGATGAGGGGAAGGCGGTGCTTGTCATTTCCTCGGAGCTGCCTGAAATTTTAGGGATCTGCGACCGGATTTATGTCATGAGCGCGGGACGGATGACCGGAGAAGTTGGCAGAGAGCAGGCTTCGCAGGAAACCTTGATGAGATACATGACCAAGAATGGAGGGGCTTAAGCATGGAGACGCTCAAAAAAATGTTTAAAAACAACATCCGCCAATACGGGATGATCATCGCCCTTGTTGTCATTATGATTTTTTTCCAAATCATCACGGGAGGGCTGCTGCTGGAGCCGATCAACATCACGAACCTGATTCTCCAGAACAGCTATATTCTCGTACTGGCCATCGGCATGGTGCTTGTCATCATTACGGGTCATATTGATTTGTCGGTCGGTTCGGTAGCCGCCTTCGTCGGCGCCGTTGCTGCGATCATGATGGTCGATATGCAGCTGCATCCGGTCATTGCCGTCATCGTATCCTTGATCGTCGGCGGTCTGATCGGAGCATGGCAGGGATTCTGGGTGGCTTACGTGAGGATACCGGCCTTTATCGTAACCCTGGCCGGTATGCTCCTGTTCCGCGGCCTGACGATGATTGTGCTGGAGGGCCAATCCATTGCGCCGTTTCCGGGCGGCTTCCAGAAGCTAAGCTCCGGCTTCATTCCGGACTTCGGCAACACCGGCACCAACCTGATCGCGATTCTGGCTGGCATCATCTTTACGGTTATTTTCCTGATCAATGAGCTGCGGGAACGAAAGGCCCACAAAAAATACAACTTCGACGTTCTGCCAAGCGGCTTGTTCCTCCTGAAGCTGGTGCTCATTGCGGCCGTGATCAATGCCTTTACGTTCATGCTGGCTAGTTACGCCGGCCTGCCGAACATTCTGATTCTGCTGCTGGTGCTCATTATCATCTATTCCTTCGTGATGAACAAAACCGTGATGGGCCGTCATATTTATGCGCTTGGCGGCAACGAAAAAGCGGCGGCGCTGTCCGGCGTGAAAACCAAGAAGGTCACGTTCTGGGTATTCGTCAATATGGGCGTCATGGCCGCCATCTCCGGTTTGATTTTTGCCGCCCGCTTGAACGCGGCGACGCCGAGAGCCGGTACGAACTTCGAGCTGGATGCCATCGCGGCGAGCTTCATCGGCGGCGCTTCGGCCACCGGCGGGATCGGGACGGTCTTCGGCGCGATCATTGGGGGGCTCGTCATGGGCGTCCTCAATAACGGGATGTCGCTCGTAGGTCTCGGCATCGACTGGCAGCAAGGCATTAAGGGCCTGGTTCTCCTCGCGGCGGTAGCCTTCGACATTTATAATAAGAAGAAGAGCAGTGCCGCTTAATCTATACGGTGGCGTTATATCATAAAATGGCTGATTCCGGGGTAGAAGGTGCTACCCTGGATCAGCCATTTATTTTGCGTATTGGTTACATTTTGATCGTAACTCTTCGGGTGATCAGCCGAATCAGAATCATTGCAATCAGGATGACGGCCAGGGAGCCTGCGAGCGAAACCGGCAGCGTGACGGAAAAGTCTGTCGTGACCGGCAACCACTGTTCCCATATGGAAGCCAGCTCGAACTGCCACAATGCATCCATGAAGCCGATCAACACGAGGGCAACGGCGATCCATCCCAAGCCGCGAATCCAGCCAAACCGGTAAAATCCGGATCCAATCATCCACCCCATCAAATAATAGATGAAGATTTGGATACCGTAGGAAACGAGCGTCAGCAGCCAGCTGTTGTCGAACTCCTGCAGCAGTCGGGTGCTTCCCGCATCTTGTGATGCAAACAGCGAGACAATCCACTGGATCAGTGCCGCGGCAACCGGAAATGCCAGGGACAGATAGACGGCCGCTAAAGCGGAACCACCAAAGAAATCCCGGCGCGTAATGCCGTGTCTTACATAATAGCTCAGAAAACCGTAAGCTGAAATGATGCCGATGACAAGCATAAATCCTTTGGTGGAGCGGTAAGCGATGGAGAAGAAGTCCTCATCTGATATTCCTTCCCGAACATTGATGCCAATGCTGCTGCCGATGCCGGCTCCAATATAGATCAGCAGCACAATCGTTAGAAAACCCAAAGCCCAGCTGCCTTGTTGAATAAACATTTCCGTCGATACTTTGCTTACGGGCGATGACGTCTTTTTCATGCGGAATACTCCTCCCCCGTCAGATGGATAAACAAGTCCTGGAGCGAGATCGGCCCGATCTCAAGTCCTGCCTTCAATGCGGCTGATTGAGATGCCTCGCCCAGATCCCCGTAGACCATGACGGCCTTGGTGGAACCGAGCTGCTGCACGTTGAGCACCTTCATGCCCTGGATGAATTCGTCCACCTTGGCCGCGGGACCCGTAATGGATACACCCCTGGACGTAAGGCTTTCATAATCGTCTTGAAGAATGAACCGGCCTTTGTGGATGATAATGACTTCCTCAAACAAATAATCCATCTCCGATACCAAGTGGGTGGAAAGAATGAACGTACGCGGATGGCGTTCCTGGTCCTTCAGCAGTTCCCGGTAAAAAATTTCGCGCGAAGGCGCATCCATGCCGAGATAAGCTTCATCCAGAATGGTAACCGGCGACCGGCTGGCGAGGCCGATGCATACGTTAAAAGCGGACTGCATGCCTTTGGAGAGCTGCTTGAGCTGTTTATCCAGAGGCAAATTGAATTTGCGGGCAAGCTCCAGGGCATAAGCCGTATCAAAATGGGGCCGGTACCTGGCAACGGATTCAATCGCGGCCTTGACCTTGTCCGTCTCCTCTTTATAGTCGACATCGTAGATGTAGGAAACTTCCCTCATGATTTTGGCATTTTCGAAGGGCTGCTCGCCGCCAATCGTAACCGATCCCGACGATGGTTCGCGAAATGAAGCCAGGATCGACAGGAGCGAGGTTTTGCCTGCGCCGTTGCGACCGAGGAGACCGTAAATTTTGCCGGCCGGGAGGCGGAGAGAAATATCGCGGACGGCTTCGACGCTGCCGTATGTCACCGATACCCGATCTAACTGTACATCAAGATTCATGGGGGTCACGTCCTTTTAACTGGGTTATGATTTGAACAAGCTCATCCGTGGACAAACCGAGTTTGTCCGCTTCCTGTACCATAGGCACCACATAATGTTCCGCAAATGCACTCTTGCGGGTCCGGAGCAGCATTTCCTTGGCCCCCTCAGCAACAAACATGCCGACACCTCGCTTTTTATAGATGAGTCCGGAATCAACCAGCAGGTTGATTCCCTTCAACACCGTAATGTGATTGATTTTGTAAAATTGGGACAGCTGCGTCGTGGAAGGAACCTGTTCACCTTCAAGCAATTGGTCATTGACGATCTGGTCCTCGATCTTTTCCTTGATCTGGATGAACAGGGGCCTATTATCTGGATGCACGGTACCGCTCAATAAGAATCACCACCTTGCCTTCGTTGTCCTGTTAAGGTTATATGCTTATATATATGACTATATAACCAAAACGTGCACGGCATGTCAAGCATTTGGTTGAATATCACACCTCCATCGAGACGCTTTAACAGCGAACAACGTCAAAAAAGGCCGACCAGAAGGATCTGGTCGGCCTTGATTTATTTACCTGATGCGTTAGTCGTATTGGAGTATAACTAAAGTATGCTATGCGAACCTCGATGCTCAATTAAAACAAATAGCAATATCATTTCATTTGGCTTCCGAATACTGGGAAGCGTCCATGGGAGGGAGCTTTCCCCGTTTCAAATCACGGATCGACAATCCAAAATCGATTTGCAGATGCGGATAATCCGGAAAGTTGGCCCAATCTCCGCCCCACTGGAAGCCTAAATCTTTTGCAATCTCCACGACTTCCATCCAGTCGGCCTTGCCGTTTCCGTTCCCGTCGTATTCCATATCCCAGATGACGCTGCCATCCTTCAGCCTCAGCGCAAAATCAATGGCGAGCCCGTAGTTGTGAAGAGATTCCCCGGCCTTGGCATTCGTCACGATGCTGCCCTCGGTGCTGCGGCCCTGATTGTAGATGCGGGTCTGCTCTTCGTGGCTTCGGTAACCGTCCGTTATGACAATCGTGATCCCTTTTTTCTTGGTGAGACGGACGAGCTCATTCTTTTGCTGCAGTACATAAGGGTGGAGCTGGGTGATTTCAGGGGATTCTTTGCTATTAAAATCAAAATCGAGATCGTTGATAAATCCCGGTATGGCGGTTTGCAGCTGCATGTAGAATATGGCGAGCAATAAGGCAACAACAAGGAAAAGCGTCGTTTTTTTGCGTTTGATCATGCGGACTCTTTAATCTACCTACTTTCATATGATGGCTTACTCTATTATATCGGCATCCCGCCCCGCATTCCAGCAGACCGTTAATCACGCCCAGATACCGGAATGAATAGCAATCCATGGTTTATCGCATCCTAGTTCATAAAAAGGACTTGGTCCGGAAATGGGGAATAACGAATGAGCAATATTCAAAACATGTCGATGAGACTCAATCAGCTATCCAGCCAATTGGCTGCTGCAGGACAGAACGGCCGCATGGACGAAGTCGGGATGATCGTGAACGAGCTCGGCGGGATCCACGCCGAGCTTCAGAATGCGCAGGCTGCGGTCACGCCTGAAACTTCTTCCGCCGTGCGCCAGGAGCTGGTGAACTGCAGGATGGTGCTGCATGGGATGATGGGGGCGGCTCAGGATATCCGAACCGCTGCGGCGGAGCAGTACCGACAGGTGCTGGGCGAGAATAAAACGATGTTCGAGCAGCTGGACGAGGCCGCGCAGCAGAGCGACTATGCGCAAGCCTATCAGTATCGCCAGCTGTTCAAACAGATGGATCAAGTCAGCCAGCAGCTGCATCATCTGGATGGCTCGATGCTGGATGCAGGGTACCAAATGGAACGGGCGCAAACGGCCGGCGGCGGCCTGAACGGGGCAGTGGCTATCGAGGAACTGACTTCAAGCACGGACGACAGCGGAACGATGATGTAAGCATGTTTGGAAGGATCGCGGGACCGAAGCGACTAACGGCTGCGGAAGAGAAAGGGTTGCATAAGAAGGGTGAGCCAAAGGAGAGACATTGGCTCACCCTTCTTTTTCCTTATGCGGAGAGGATAAATCCCATACCGGGCATGCAAGGACGACTGCTCATTCCTGCTGCAATAAGCTGGATCGCAGCTGTTCCAGGTAAGTCTCGACAGCCGTCCGATTCATTCGGTAGTAGATTCGGTTTGCCCGCTTTTCCATCATGACGAATCCCTGGTGTATGAGTGCGTTCATATGATGCGAGATGGTAGCCGTGGTTAGATTCAGCCGGTCTGCCAGTTCCGAACCGTATGCCGGCTCACGGTAAATTGACTTCAGAATTGCAAATTTGCTGGCATCGCTCAGCATTTTCAACGTTTTGCATATCTTCTCGTCCGAGATGACCCGGCTGACCGCTTCTTGAAGAGCTTCAAAGAGAATGCCGATATACAGCGTCTCTATTGAATTCTCGCTTTTTTGAGGATGGAGCGTGACCATATTGAAACCCATGATTTGCGGAACGATTCGGATTTCCTCATCGTCCAAGAGATTGATTTGGAATCGGTTATTGATGTACTCCAGCGGTTCGGTTTGAACCACCTGATGGTATCTTGCCGCAAAGCGGTCCAGCAGAGGCTCAAGCAAGGGCAATTGTTCCTCATACAGGGTCACGGCCTGTTCAAGGATGCTCTGCAATTCCTGCATGTATATCTCGAAGTTCTGATATAAGAGATGTAACGTCCATTTTTCCTGAACGTCCAGTTCGAGTCCGTCAATCATGTTGGTCAGATCGGCATCGGTATGAGTCGATTGGCATTCGTGGCTTTCGGCATCCCCCATAAATAATCGGAAGAGAGACTCCGCGTATTTGCGCCGCCGTTCATCCTGCATGACAGGGGACAGCCGAAGAATATTCGCATTCGTACCCGCTGAGCGGAGATATTCATCCAATAGCAGCTTGGCGCAGCACCAGCCCGCTTGTCCCCGGCTTTCGAAGAAAAAAGCCATGCGATCAGGCGCTGCTTCCAGTTGGCCGTAAACCAGCTCTCCTATCTCGATGATGGGGTCGAAGGTTTGCAATAGGTCCGGCGAGTCCAGATTATATTTCATCGTGAGTTCATTCTTCACGGACCGGGTGTCTTCATGATTCGTATACCGATAGAGCAATTCGATGCATTCACGGAGAATATCCGGCCTTGCCAATACCGTTATGTTCATGGGATTACTCCTTTACAGCTGGCGTAATGTGTTTATGAAGAGCATACCAACAAACAATATAATTGTAAAAATACCAGTAGCGACAAATAGCTGTTCAAGGGTTATAAACGTCATCGCGGTGGCGACGATCAGCGAACCGAGCGGAATGGTTGAGCTTGCGATAGCGTTAAAAATGGCACCGGCGCGAGACAAGTAGGATTCCTCAATGTGTTCCATGAAGGCTACCCCGATCACCGTTTCCACGAAGGAAGCAAAAAAACCGAATATCAGCATGGTAGAAGCCAACATGACATAGGTCAGCATGACTTGTCCGGAATAGTGCGATATCCAGAACCATACCAGATAACAGATTCCAATGAACGTCCCGCCAGTGATGAACAGAATGCGTGCAGAGAAATGTTTTCTTAAGTAAGGGAACAAGAAGGCACCGATGCCAAGACCGATCGTTGAGGAAATGCCGGCAACGGACAACCCCTTGGCGGACAGTCCTAACACTCCCGTCGTGTATGGAGCCATCATGGAGTTAATGGGAATCAGGAAGATGCCCATGATGCCGCCTAATATGCAGACGGCGAATACGACTTTTGCCTTTCTTAGATAGATGAATCCCTCGGCCAGCGCATGGAGATAGCCTTTCAAATCCAGCCGAATCGGGCTCCGCTGCCATGTTTCCTTGCTGTTGATGCCCAGAATGAAGAGGGCGGACAGTAAAAAGGTGACGGCGTCGATCAAAATAGCCACCCCAAGGCCGAATAATCCGATGATGGCTGCGGCAGCGCCAAGACCGGCTAACTCCACGATTTTCTTGATGGTTGAATTTAAGGATATGCCATGGGTATATAAGGCTTTATCAAGCACTTGGGGAATGATGGCTAACCCGGCGGGAATGCGAAGGGATTCCAGTGTGGAATTCATGAACGTAAGCACAAGCAGAATCCAGGGCTGAAGCAGATCAAGCATAAGCAGGACGGCAGTGACGCCTACAATCACTCCTCGTCCGATATCCGCAAGGATCATGATGGTTTTCTTGTGAAGTCTTTCAACGATGGCGCCTGCAAAGGGCTGAAACAGGATGGAAGGGAGTGCATTGATGCCGAAAATAACGGCTACCCATGAAGCGGAACCGGTAAGCTGGTATACCATCAAGGAAAAAGCAATCATGTCGATGGAATCGCCGAACCGGTTCACGGCATTGGCCATCATTAACTTCAGATACTCCTTTTGGGATGACAGATCCCGATAACGAATCTCTCGAGCGTTTTCTTGTATCACCATCATCTAACCACCTTTCTAGATAGAAGTAAAACATAACTGTTAGATGATGGTCAATAATAATTTTAGATCATTATCTAATAAAAGAGCCGTTATCGTAAAATACAAAAATAAACGGAGTCAGCCATGGGCTTGACTCCGTTTATCATTTCATTCCGGGATCTTGTATGTTTTTAAGCCTTCCGCCATTCCCCGACAGCTTTGTTCAGGCGGGACAACGCCTCCTGAACGGTGGCGCGCGTGCAGGCCAGGTTCATGCGCATGAAGCCTTCGCCTTCCTTGCCGAAGGCCGCGCCGCTGTTCAATCCGAGCTTCGCCTCTTGAACGAGGAAGCGGTTTAGCTCTTCGTGGGACATGCCCATGCCGCGGAAATCAATCCACAACAGGTAGGTGGCTTCCGGCATAACCACCTTCAGCTCGGGCAGATGTTCCTGTGCATATTGGGCTACCAGCTCCATGTTCCCGCGGATGTAAACCAGAAGCTCATCCAGCCACGGTTCGCCCTCACGGTAAGCAGCCTCGGTGGCGGCCGCACCCATCGGCGTGATGGAGCCGATGGCGTAACGGTTCAATATTTTGCGGAACTTGCTGCGCAGCTGCGCATTCGGGATGATGATGTTCGCCGTGTTCAGGCCGGCGATATTAAACGTCTTGCTAGGAGCGGTACAGATGATGGAACGCTCGGCGGCATCCTCGGACAGCGCGGCGAACGGCGTATGCGCGCCGGGTTCAAACACCAGATCCGCATGGATTTCATCCGATACGACAAGCACGTCGTATTGCTGGCAGAGGGAAGCCAGACGATCCAGCTCCGCTCGGCTCCACACCCGGCCCACCGGGTTGTGCGGACTGCACAGAATGATCATTTTGACATGGCCGGTAGAAAAGCTCTTCTCCAGGTCCTCGAAATCCATCGTGTAATCCCCCTCTTCGCTAAGAAGAAGCGGATTATGCACCAGCTCACGGCCATGGTCCTGAACGACGCTGTAGAACGGCGGATAGACCGGCGTCTGGATGACGACTTGATCGCCCGGCTCGGTGAACGCATCCACGATAAGGCTGAGAGCCGGGACGACGCCCGGACAGAACTGAATCCACTCCTGCTGAATGCTCCAGCTGTGGCGTTTCTTCATCCAATCGCTAATCGCTTCGCGGTAAGAGTCGGACGGGAACGTATAGCCGAACACGCCATGCTCCACCCGTTTATGAAGCGCCTCTACAACGGCGGATGGCGCGGCAAAATCCATGTCGGCCACCCACATCGGAAGCGCGTCCGGCACGCCGAAGACGGTGGGGACATTATCCCATTTCTGACAGTTGGTACAGGTGCGGTCAATCGCAAGATCAAAATTCATATGTAATTCCTCCTAGCTGAGTTGAGTTAGTCTTTAGGCTATGAATTTGGCCAGCGTGATCAGGCCGGTAATCGTAATTACGTTTAGTATGGTCGATATAAGGACAGTTTGTGCAGCAAAATCAGGCTCATTCTGATATTCTTCCGCCAGGATGGACGAATTGACGCCGACGGGCATGCCGGAAGCGATGATGAGCGCTTGCGCCGGAACGCCTTTTAGCCCGAGCAGCAGCACGATCAGAATGCCGATAGCCGGCGCGACCAAAAGTCGCAGCAGGACGCTGAGGTAAACATCGAGCCGGCGCAGGCGCAGCGGATATTTAATGATCTGTGCCCCGAGCGTCAGCAGGGCGATCGCCACCATGGACTGGTCCGCATAGGTCAACGGCTGCGAGATAAAGACCGGAAGCGGCAAGGCCAGGGCATGCAGCACAATGCCGATGACGAGGGCATAGGGGACGGGCATTTTCAGAAATCCGATAATGGCCTGTTTGTATAATCCCTCCGTCTTGGCTCCCTGAATGGAAATAACTCCGTACGTAAACGTAAGGAGGCTTTGAAATGACATGATCAGCGCTTGCACCGAGCCGGCCATCGGATCTCCCTTGAAGGCCAGATCATTGATCGGAAGGCCGTAGTTTCCCGAATTATCCAGCAGGAGGCTGTTGGTAAATGCGGCTCTCATCCCCCGGTTGAACTTGCGCTGTCTGGCAACCAGCATGCTGATCAAGTAGAGAACGCCGATATAAAGCGCATAAAATAACGCCACCATGCCCAGAAGCTGCGGTGACATCTTGGATTCGTACATACTCATAAATACGGCTGCAGGCGTAATGTAGTAAAAGTTGATTTTGGCGAGTGTGTACAAATCGAGCTTAAAGGCATATTGCATAATAATGCCAAAGCCTATCAGGACAAAGATGGGAAGTACCACTTCAAGTAAAATGTCGGCGATCATGCTGTTGTCATCTTCTTTCCATGAGTATAGCTTGGTAATGGTCTGGCTGTGCGTATGACGCCATGTCATTATATCATGACAACGGATGGTTGACACTTGATTCCGCATGGAAAAAAGAACAAAGCACGCGCATCTTGCCGGGTATTTAAGCGAAACGTTCTTGACTTCATCGGAACCTAACCTTGGGGGAAGGGTTGCGCAGGATTCGCTGGCGCAGACCATCGCGTTACACGCAAGCTGCACGCAAAAAGGATGTTCCTTGGCCCCTGACCAAAGAACACCCTTGAATTTGGTTATTGCAATGGGAGCGTCTGTCGACGCGTCCTTATTGCGGGTTGGTTGTCCAAATCCCGGCGGATTTGACGAATACGCGCTGCGGCAGCTTGAGCGCAGCCAGTACAAGCTCGGCTACGTCTTCCGGCTGCATCATCCGGTCCTCGTCCCCGATCTTCAGACCGGCATTGACGGCGAGATCCGTGTTCACGGTGCTCGGGGTCAGCGCCGTCACGCGGATGTTGTGCTTGCGGACCTCCTGCAGCACGGCTTCGGTCAGTCCCATAACCGCAAATTTCGAAGCGTTATAGGCTGAGCCCGTGGCGAAGCCGCGTTCTCCGGCCGTAGAAGAGATATTGACGATGTCTCCTTGGTTATGCTCGATCATGCCGGGCAGCGCTGCGCGGGTCATATAGTAAGTCCCCATCAGATTCACGTCAACGATACGCTTCCAGGCTTCGGGTTCCATCTCCAGCAGGTTGCCGAACTGGGCGATGCCCGCGTTGTTGATCAGAATGTCCACCGAGCCCAGCTCCATGTTTACCGCCGCGAAAGCAGCCTCTGCCTCGCTCTGCACGGAAACGTCGGCCACCGCCGCGACGGCTCTGACACCATATTGCTCGGCAACCAGGGCGCTCAGCGGCTCCAGGTCTGCTGCCGTGCGGGCGACGAGTCCAACGTGCACGCCTTCCTTGGCAAGTGCGATGGCCAGGGCACGTCCAATCCCTTTGCCTGCACCCGTGATGAGGGCTGTTTTATTTTTCAGGCTCATGTACATTCACTCCTTCACATTGATAAAAAAATATGGTTTCGTTGACCAGTATACCCTGTACCATCCGCAACTACCAAATGCCCGCGATCCACCCTAAACAATTTGTTATAATCGTAGCAGCGAAACCAAAGATAACCTTTGTTCATTTTTAACAGGAAGTGGAGGAACAACCTATGCTGCAAGCGCTGAATATCATAACCGCGTTTCGTCAGGGGGATGAATCGGCTGCGGGAACGCATCCATGGCTATTGAAGCTGATATCGGCCGAGGAACGAATCGTCAATCTGGAACGGATCACGTCCATCGGGCAATTGACCCATGCCAACCCCGTGCTGGATTATGTAGAACGCACATTGAAGATACTGGATTCGCTGCCTGTTTCCTATTGGATCAAAGAGCTGCTGGAAGAAGTCCTGGTGTGGGCGGAAACGGCCAAGGGCGGAACGATGAGGGATCGCCTTCGCTGGCAGCAGTCGGGCATCCAATTGTTCCTGCATAATATCGGGTCCGCGCAGCTGTATGAAAGACATATCCGGCAAGGCAGGGGAACCCTGTCACCGCACGAAGAGATGGTACATACTCTCATACTTACCCATGGACTGCTCGGGCAACACATCCGGGGGAAGTCGCCTTCGAGGAAAACCTGCCGCTGATGAAGCTTACGGAGGAAGGACGGCTCACCGAAGATGAGCTGATCCGGCTGCTGATCCCTTTGAATCACTGCATCATTGCTGCCGTATCGGAGGAGCTATGGCATTCCGTTGAGGAGGAAATCAAACAACTGATTCGCAAGCTTGCCCAAGGGAGCGTCCCGGATCGGTGGACTTATGAGGAAAGGCTGCGCCGCCTTCGGACCGCTTCCATTGCCCGGGGAGAAGATTTCGACAGGCAGTTTCAGGAGATTCGGAGGCAGACGGATCTGCCTGCTGCCCTGCATGGGTTTCAGGACATGACGCTTTGGTATGTGGAAGCGGCCCTGCAGGATTTCTCGTTGGAAGAGTTCGTGAAGGTATTGCTGCTGGCTCTCCATCCGGAGAAACAGAGCCCGGAGGATCAATGGTCTTCGGATTCGGTGAGCCACCTGAGCTTTGAGCCGCTGATGAACGATATGTATTACGATTACAAGGGCGTCAAGAAGCTGAACGTGTACAAGAAAAGAATGATCGAGCAATATTTGCGCCAGACGGATTGGGAGGCCTGCCTTCAAGGTCAGGCGAGTGCCAACCCGCATCTGCGCCACCGCATCGAACGAAAGCCGGAGCTGCCGGATACGGTATTCTTTACCTTCGAATTCTCGCAGGCCGCGGAGAAATTAATCGATTTTTGCATCGAGGCGGAGAAATCCCCGCTCTACGAGAAGGCAGTGCTGCTGTTGTTTGATCTGTTTGGCCTGAGGCGGGATGCTTATGACCGGTTTCATAACGAAGAGAGTTATTTAAACGATATGAACAGCACGGGAGATTACAAGAAAGTGATTCTGGATTATATCACGGGAACGGCGGTACTGGATATCGGTCCCGGTGGAGGCGTGCTGCTTGACCTGATCGAGGAACGGCTGCCGCACGCGCGCCCCGTCGGGATCGATATCTCCTCGAACGTGATTGAAGCGCTGGAGAAACGCAAACGTCTGGAGCACAAAACATGGGAGGTCCTGAAGGGGGACGCGCTGAATCTCAGGAACTATGTGAAACCCGGGAGCGTCGATACGGTCATCTTCTCCTCGATACTGCATGAGTTGTATTCGTACATTGAAACAGACGGTGCGCGCTTCAATACGGCGACCGTGGAGGCAGCCTTGCTCAGTGCCTATGAGGTGCTTGCACCCGGGGGCCGCATTATTATCCGTGACGGAATCATGACCGAGCCCGAGGATACCTGGAGAAGGATCCGTTTCCTTGAGGCCGACGGCATGGAATGGCTGAACCGGTATGCCTCGGATTTCAAAGGCCGGGTCATATCCTACGAGCAGCTGGCTGACGCGGAGGTGCGCATGCCTGTCAACGATGCGATGGAGTTTCTGTATACCTATACTTGGGGCCCCGAAGCGTATGTTCATGAAGTGCAGGAGCAGTTCGGATATTTCACGCCTACGCAGTATGCGGAGTGCATCCGCCGAACGCTGGGCCCCGAAGCGCTGATCCGCGTGCAGCAGCATTATCTTCAGGAAGGATATGCCGAGGCATTGGCTGACCGCATCGAATTCATGGATGAGGATGGGAAGGCGGTAACTTTGCCGGACAGCACCTGCCTTTACGTGATCGAGAAGCCGACTCGTCCGTAAAGGCCATACCCTGCTGTAATCTATAAAAAAGAGGACCGGAACGCAGCTATATTTCAAGCGTGCTTCGGTCCTCTTTCGCATGTTGTTTGGTAAGCCGTCCGGATTCTGTGCTCATTCACAAGCGAGGAAGGAAAATGGTTCGCTGACAGCGCCCTGTGCCGCAGCGCTTATCCCAAAAAAGCTATTCCTGCTTTTCGGGATCCGGATAATCCTTCCCGAGCGTATCGACCGTCACTTTCTTCATGACGGGCACTTCAAGCGGCTTGTCCATCTGATCCCGCTCCAAGCCCACGATTTCCTCAGCCGTTTCCATGCCTTCGATGACCTTACCGAAGGAGGCGTACTGGGCATCCAGCGAAGGCGCATCCGCGACCATAATGAAGAATTGCGACCCGGCGGAGTTTGGATCCTGCGCGCGCGCCATGGATAATACGCCTGTCGTATGCTTCAGGTCATTCTGAAACCCGTTGGACGTAAATTCTCCGGCGATTGCGTAGCCGGGTCCCCCCGTGCCGTTCCCGTCAGGATCACCTCCTTGAATCATGAAGCCGGGGATGACGCGGTGAAAGCCTGTGCCATCGTAAAACCCTTGTTCCACCAGAGAGATGAAATTGTTCACCGTATTCGGCGCAACCTCCGGGTAAAGCTCAAGCTTTATCGTTTTGCCGTTCTCCATTTCAATCGTGACGATGGGGTGGCTGGCATTCGGGTCGGGCACGTTCTGCTTGACCTCGGTTTCCTTCGGTGGTTCCGCTTCGGGCGCCGCGGCGCCGTTCGTCGAACCTGTTCCGCCGCCTGCGCCGCTTTCGGTTTCCTTGTCATTCTGGCCGCATGCCGTCATCACGAACAACAGCCCAAGAATGACGAGCAGGGCCGGCATCCAGCGTGTTCTGCGTTTCAACATCATTGACTCCTCCTGTGCTTTGCCTTATCAGGTCTTAAGCATGTAATCTGTATCATATTTTATCACAGGTTGGACAAGTACTGAAAATCGAAATAGCGGAGTATACATTAAGGAAACCGTTATCAACGTCATGTCACAGAAGACCGACCGCGTATAGAGGATGTTTTCCTTGCGATTAACGAATCAAGGCCAGCGGCTCAGAATGCAAAAAATAAGCTCCCGAACCTGTACAAGTCCGGAAGCTTCAGGAAATGGGGAGCATTGTACGTCTTTACTTGGCAGGAAATATGCCCTCCACTTTGTTTAAAGGGAGCAGAATCCGCGAACGGTTCTTGTCCTTGGCAAGCAATTCGATGAAATCGGCTCCGATTCTGACAAGCCGGATCCGGTCGAAGGCGCCGCGGGTCGGGAAGGTGGTCCGCACCCCAACCCGCACCGTTTTGCCCGGCGGCTTGACATCGAATACCCGAACCGAGTTGAGACTGGACGGCACAAAAAGCTCGCCCTGCACCTTGATGAAATTTTTCGGGAATACCCGCTGCAGCCGTCCGGGTTCCAACCCGGTGTTCGGCGCGTTGATTTCCACCAGATGTCCGGTCAACGAGGCCAGTCGCTGCTGCAGGGTGATCTTATGTCTGCAGGGATGGATCGGCAATCCTTTCATATGAGGCATCATCCTTCCAGGGTCGTATGGTGTAGTGTATGTTGGAAGGTATGGCATGGGTGAAAGAAGAGGATCACGATTCCTGCCCGGTGTTGTTCAGGATGACAGAGGATTTCCGCGGTTACTCGTACCGCTGCCATCCGGCTTCTCGTGTTTGATGCTGTCGGGTATCGGAATGCTGTCCGGATAGGAATCCTCGACAAACAGGCCGAATTCCTCATCGATGTCGCGTTCGGTCACTAAACGGTGCTTCTCGTCAGGTTGTTTCTTCATCGGCTGTTCCTCCTATGAAATCGAATCTTTGAAATGAACGGCTGGTATAAGAACTGATAGCTTGACCCATACTGTTTTACTATAAAGACGGTTGTATGGGAGGCGTAGGCATGGAAAGAAAGGGCAACATATTAACGGCACTCATATGGGGTACCCTGATCGGCATCCTGTTGTGGATGTCATTTCTCGGCTGGCTGGATATCATATTCGGAAAATAGAGGGATCATACAGTGCTAGTATAAGACCCGCCTTCCTATAAGGAGAGGCGGGTCTTGCAGGTTTTAGTCGTCCTCGCCATTGCTGCCGTTCAGCAGATCGGTTCCGTGCATCTGTTCCGTCGGAGGCGCGGCGGGATCCACCGGGCTGTTGGCCGCAATCGCGTCCGCGTCGGGCACGTCCTCCAGCGGCGTATACTCCTCTTCACCCGAAGGGTAATTCATAAAAATGTCCTGATTCAGAAAGGCGGTACCGCTGCCTGAAAACGCGGCGTCGGCTGCGACTCTCTGCTTCGCATCGCCGGTGTACTCGGCGATGACCTCGTCACCCGGACGAGTTGGGGGCTCACCCTCGATGGCCCGCCATTCCCGGTCCGTCTCGTCGTCCGCGACATCGCGAATAACCGTTTCGTCGGCGGTGCGGTCCAGCCGCACCTCGTCGGCTTCTCCGGCATCGGATGACAAGGATAACCGCTCATCGGCAATGGTCCGTTGATCCGGATCGGCACCTGTAGCTTCCCATGCATCAATGGCGCTGTGATCGGGGTTCATCCGCTCCTCCGGTTTTGCATCCGCAGGAGCCGCTTCATTCTGATCGTACGCGATATGATCCGCGTCTTCGCTGCTTAGGCTTTGCTCCGTATAGGTGTTGACGTCTCTCAGATCGTCTTGCGGAATCAAATCCATATCCTCGACTTTCCGTTTGGCCTCGAATTCCAAATATGTCAAATCTGCCAGCGTATTCCGATTGTTTTCGTCTCGCATCGTGTCCATCTCCTTCCTTGTTTTCAATTACAATAGGTTTCTATACTTCGACTTTACCCGCTGAATCAAGAATGAATCCCGAAACAATCAGGTTATGGTAAACCAAGCAAGCTCTATCTTTCCCTGTCGGTTGACGTATTATGAAAATTTTCAAATAAGGAAAATGGACCAAACACAAGATAAATGAGAGAAAATGAATGATTTCGTGGATTATTTCCCTTAAATTGAACAATGAAATTTTAAAATGATCCCGTTATAATCGAAAAAGCGACTAACGGACCGGGACAATTCTGAGAGTGGATTGTCAACAACCAACAACAGAACAGGAAGTGATCAGGACTTTGTTTCAATGGATTAGACAAGGCTTCTTTGGCAACTCGCGCAAAGATATTTTATCGGGTCTGACGGTAGCGTTCGCTCTCATCCCGGAAGCGATCGCCTTCTCCATCATGGCAGGCGTTGATCCGATGGTGGGACTCTATGCGTCCTTCGTGATTGCCGTCAGCATTTCGTTTTTCGGCGGCCGTCCCGGCATGATCTCAGCGGCGACAGGGGCCATGGCGTCATTGATGGGACCGCTTGTGGCTATGCACGGGATCGAGTATTTGTATGCGGCAACGATTCTGACGGGAATCTTGCAATGGTTGATGGGAGCGCTCAAGTTCGGACGTTTTATCACGTTTGTTCCCCAGCCGGTTATCACCGGCTTCGTGAATTCCCTGGCCATCATCATTTTTCTGGCCCAGCTTCCGAATTTCAAGGGCGAATCGTGGCCGATGTACTTGATGGTGATCGGCACGCTGCTGATCATTTATTTATTGCCGCTGATAACCAGAGCGGTTCCATCGGCACTCGTTGCGATCATCGTGATGACGATCGTTGCGGTTTGGTTCAAAGCCCCGGTGCAAACGGTCGGGGACATGGGCAACATTACCCAGGCACTCCCGTTCTTCCACATTCCGAATGTAACCGTGAGCCTGGACATGATCATGACGATATTACCTATTTCCCTGGCTCTTGCTGTCGTCGGGATGACGGAATCGCTGCTTACCGCGTCGCTCGTGGATGAGATGACCGAGACGGGCAGCGACAAGAACCGGGAAATCCGCGGTCAGGGCGTTTCCAACGTGATCACCGGATTCTTTGGCGGCATGGCGGGCTGCGCCATGATCGGACAGACGGTGATTAATGTGAAATCGGGAGGGCGCACCCGGTTATCCACCTTGGTTTCCGGCGTGTTTCTGCTGTTCCTCATCATTGTGCTCGGGGATGTCGTGAAACAGATTCCGATGGCGGCGCTTGTCGGGGTCATGTTCATGGTTTCGATCGGCACGTTTGAATGGGGATCGCTTCGCACGCTTCACCGCGTGCCGTTAGGGGATGCCATCGTCATGCTGGCAACGGTCATCATTGTGGTAGCGACTCATAATCTGGCCATCGGGGTCATGATCGGGATTATCTTAAGCGCCCTGAATTTCGGGTGGAAGATGGCCAAAATTCACGCCGTGCCCCATATGCAGCCGAACGGCACCAAGGTATACGAAATCCGGGGACAGCTGTTTTTCGGAACGATGATGTATTTTGTAAATCTGTTTGACGTGAACGATGATCCGGAACATGTCGTGATTGATTTTTCCAAATCCCATGTATGGGATCAGTCAGCCACGAATGCCATTTCGAAGGTATGGCATAAGTACAAGGAAGCGGGGAAAGACCTCACGCTCATAGGGTTGAACGACGAAAGCCAGCGGATGGTCGATAAAATCGGCCTTGCTTCAAACTCTACGCATTAGAAGCATTAGTCATTCTGTAAGCAGGTGTGCTCAATAGAGGTAAGGTTTGTCAGATGAAAAACATGCCAAATGAAGAAATGGCGGTGCTCAAGGATATGATCCTTGCACCGCCATTCTTGCTTTTCGGCCGGTTGTCGCTATGAACGTAAATAAAATTTTACAAACGATACCTGGCATTTCATGTTATATTGATTGTAAATGAACACGAAGTTTGTCGAATCGATGCAAAGGATGGAGAAGAAGACGGATTTATATTGACAATAACGGTTAGAGGTGCTGACTAGATGAAGGATATGCCCAAATCCATATTCCTGCTTCTGCTGGTCGTGCCGCTGCTGCTGATTATATCGATTTTATCACCGGGACAATCGGATGCTGAGCGTGCTCATACCGTGATACCTGATTGGCAGTTTATGTGGGATAACGAACAACAGGAGGTTGTTTCGCCGGCCGGCATTCGGAATTCAAGCGGTTGGCTGACAGGGACACCAGAGAACAAAGAACCCCCAAAGTCAGATGGGGTATCTTCAGCATGGAATCGTTTTACCCTGCCCGACCTTCCTTGGAAACAATCGGCCATTATGATTGACCGGATCAAGGGGCAGGATGTTCTGGCTTTCTTGAACGACGAACCGGTGTATGAAGCCAAGCGGGACTATATGTATACGAATCATTCGCTGCTGCTTCCTTTTCATCCGGATGATGCCGGCAAAACCGTTTATATATGGACAAACGGTTCTAGCGATATGACGTTAGGCATCGATAGCGAGATCATGCTCGGCGAGTATGATGATCTGCGTAGAGGTTTTATCAAGAAGGATTTGGAGGATTTTATATTAGGCAGCTCCTTTTTGTTTATTGCGGTGGTCATGTTCTTCTGCTGCTTGTTCCTTCCGAAGCATACGGTATCCAGCTGGCTGTCCCTGAGCGTGATCATTCTGGCAAGCGGAGCCTTGCTAATTACGTACTCGCCGTTCCTGTACACCTTTTATGGCGAACTCGGCAGCGTATGGGTCTCGGTATTTGATATTTCGCTTTTCACCGTTTTGCCGGCGCTGTATTTCTATTTCGAGAAAATCTACGGACCCGGTCCCTACCGGATCATTCGCTACGGCCGAAGAATTCAGATGGCCTACTCCGGGATCTGCCTGGTTTTCCTTGCGGTACATGTTCTGAGCCATCATTCGTTTTATGATATGTACTATTTCTTCTCCGTGAAGATTCTCGGCATCCTGATTATCCTGCAGATGGTGCTGCTGATCGGTACCACGATTCTGTACGCTGCCAAGCGCAACAAGGACGCTTATATTTTTACCGCAGGCTTCGGCATGATGGCGATAGCGACGCTCGGAGATATGCTGGCCTTCTATTACCATGACGGGCATTATGAGCTCTTTCTGTGGAAATGGGGCGTTATCGGCCTGATCGTCTCCCTGATCATATTGCTGGGGCGTAAATTCGCCCGAAGCCATGAGCAAGTGCTGCAATATTCCCGGGAGCTGGAGATGTTTAATCACGAACTTCAGCGATCGGAGAAAATGGAGATCATCAGCGAGCTCGCCGCTTCGGTTGCGCACGAGGTTCGAAATCCGCTGCAAGTGACGCGCGGCTTCATGCAGCTTCTGGCCGAGAACTCCAAGCAGACGGAAAAGGAGTATTTTGGCTTGGCGCTGAAAGAACTGGACCGGGCTTCCGGGATCATCACGGATTTCCTCACGTTTGCCAAGCCTGAATTGGAGCATGAGACCAGGCTGAACGTGTATGAGGAGCTGAAGCATGTGAAAGGCATTCTGCTGCCGCTTGCGAATCTGAGCGGGGGCACGATCGAACTGGATGACGCCAAGGAATTATACATCACCGGTAATTCGTCCAAACTGAAGCAAGCGATGATTAATATCGTCAAGAACAGCATCGAGGCACTGGATGGAGAAGGCATTATTCGAATCTGGGCCTATGCCGAATCAGGTGAAGTCGTGATTCACATTCAAGATGACGGCATTGGAATAGAGGCTGGAGATCTGGAGAGGCTGGGCGAGGCGTATTTCTCGAATAAGTCGAAAGGGACGGGGCTTGGCCTGATGGTCACCTTCCGGATCATCGAAGCGATGCGAGGAACCATTCATTTTATCAGTGAAAAAGGAAGCGGCACCGAGGCGATCATTCGCTTTCCGTCCGTTCCTGATTCAGTGGAAGATTAGATTTCCAATCGAGAGAGATGCCGCGCTGCATCTCTCTTTGTTATATCAATAATAGAAAATTTTATCATTTTTCCGAAAATTAGAAGGTGGAAGGTTTTGTCGCAGCGAATAACACAGTAAGAGAATCACCCATTATAATGTTTGAGGTGCGTCCATGAGGTCTGGATGGAGAATCGCTGTGTTCCTGATCATCGTTATAGCTTTTAGCCAGGGGTTACCTGGGCTTGTCTTTGCCACCGAAGAAACGGCAGCTCGGGCAGCGATTAAGGAGTGGAAAATCCTTTGGTCCGAAACCCGAGGGGTACCGGACAGCGTACCGGCCCACAGGGATGACTGGCTGGTAACTTCGACCGGAGCTTCGACGCCTTCCAAGCCGCATGCCAAGGCATCCGCATGGATTCAAATGAAGATTCCCGAAATATCATCGGCATCCCCCGGCATTTTGATTGACAAGCTGCACGGACAGCAGGTTGCGGTATATGCGGACCATGAGAAGATTTACGAATCAACTCGTACGTACAATTATGAGCTGAACTACATTTTGCTTCCCCTTCATCAGGACTTAATCGGGAAGGATCTGTACATCTGGCTGGAAACCGCGCGAGATCATGTGACGATGGAAGGGAAAATACTGGTCGGCAATTATCATGATCTGTTGAACCAATTCGTGAAGTCGAATCTGGTGGATATCATCCTCGGGAGCGCCTTTGTTTTTATTGCATTGGTGATGCTGATCTGCGCCGTGTTTCTGAACAGAAAATATTTGATTACCGTCCTGTCCTTATCGTTTATTATTTTATCCGTTGGCATACTGGTATTTACATACTCCCCGTTTCTTTATACGATTTTTGATGAATATGGAAATTTATATACTCAGTTATATGACATCTCATTATTTATTTTACTTCCTTCGTTCAGTCTCTTTTTTGAAAAAATCTTCGGCCCCGGCTGGAGGGGCGTGCTGCGCAAACTTCGGAAGTTCCAGGTGTTCTATTCGCTGTTCTGCGGCCTGTTCCTGATCTTCAATCAATGGGCCTTTAATCAATGGTTCGACCTGTATTATTTTTTCTCCGTTCAGGTCCTGGGTTTTGTCATGATTGTTCAATTCGTACTGCTGGTCGGAAGCTCGATGTACTATGCCGTTAAGGGAAATAAGGACGCCATTATTTTCAACGCCGGCTTTGCGGTGTTTGCCATTGTGGGTTTGGGCGAGCTGCTGCAGTTTTTCCTGACCCGGGGCAGCTACAATCTGTTCCTCTGGAAATGGGGCATCGTCAGCTTCATTATTGCGCTCATCGTTATTCTCGGACGGCATTTTGCCAAAAATCACGAACAGATGCTTCAATACTCCAAAGAGCTTGAGATGTTCAACAATGAGCTGCAGCGTTCGGAGAAGATGGAGATCATCAGTGAGCTTGCGGCATCGGTCGCGCATGAGGTTCGCAACCCGCTGCAAGTGACGCGGGGATTCCTGCAGCTCCTCACCGGAAAAGCCCAGTCCACCGAACGGGAGTATCTGGATCTGGCCTTAGTCGAGCTGGACCGTGCCTCGGGCATCATTACGGATTTCTTAACCTTTGCCAAGCCGGAATTCGGGAAAGACACGGTGCTGCGGATATCCGAGGAGTTCAAGCATATCGAAGGCATACTCGGCCCGCTGGCTCATCTGCAAGGAGGCAGAATTACCGTCGATATTCCGGAGGATATTACGATTCGGGGCAATTCCTCGAAATTCAAGCAGGCCTTCATTAACATCGTGAAGAACAGCATTGAGGCGCTGGGCGACGAAGGGCTGGTTCATATCCGCTGCTATCGCCAGCAAGGCCAGGTGTTTATTCATGTGGTGGATAATGGAGAGGGGATGGGGCCGGATGTGCTGGCACGTCTGGGAGAGCCCTATTTCTCTAACAAAACGAAGGGTACGGGCCTTGGCCTGATGGTGACCTTCCGAATTATCGAGGCCATGGATGGGGACATTTATTTTACGAGTAAACAAGGAGTGGGGACCGATGCCGTCATTACGCTTCCCGCAGCTTGCGAATGATTCGCTAAGCTGCGGCAGCGATGGCGGTTACCGTCCCCACTCTTTTTACCTATTCATCTATTTATGAAATGTCCAGGCTGTTATGTAGTCTTTACCAGATGGCTCTTTCCTTGGCTTCCGATTTGATCACGCTAGTCGGATTCGGAGGGATGACCAGATACAGCTCGCCCGGATTCTCTTCAAGCGTTCGAATCTCGATGTGGTCGGGAATCCGTACACCAAGAACTTCCTTGATTGCGGACTTTGGATCGCTCAGCAGTCTTGCCTTAAAGCTAGGATCCTCCCAGGCTTTTTGAATCAATTGTGTTTGAAAGATGGCTTCTGTCGTCATAAGAATCACCCTTTCAAATAAATTGGTTATTTTTTACTCTTAAAGAATACCATGGAACAAATATAAAATCTATTATTTTTTGTTTAGAATAGACAAATGGTAATTTAACCCGCCAAAAGACAAGGTTTTTTTACTGTTTTCGATATGATTCGCTTCGTTCTGAAGTTCATCCACCATGGTTTGATGGAAGGAAATCAGGTGCGGAGCCTCGATATCAACCGATAAGAGATGGGCATGGGTGGCAGCGGCAATCTCTGCATAAGGCTTCAGCATGTTGTTGATAAAGATGGCTTCCTGTACTTCGGATATCGTTAGAACAGCGTCCTGCGGTTGACCCCGTTCCGATTTAATGAGGGAGAGCAGGCAGTTGTAGCTGCCATCTGCAAGATCCTGCTTCCAATCGGTCCAATCGTCCATCATCTGCAAGGTAAGCAGCACATGATTCATCACATCGTTCGTTCGTGGAATAAGGTCTGCTTGATCCGATAGAAGCAGTGCGGCGGTGCTTCCCAGCTTTACGGGAGCCGCCTTTTTGGCAACCATGGCCCTGTCGTGCTTGAAGTAATCCTCCCGGGTTTCATGGATGACGCCTTCCGACCATTCGTGCGTATAGTGTTTGAGATAAGACCAGAATTCTGAATTTGCCGGGAAGTAGGGTTGATAGGATGTGAGAAATTCGTAATACAGCAGGTTGGCAAGCGCGAGATGGTGTTTCGGATCGATAGAGGACTGGCCGTCATGAGGCGAGTCCATGATGTCGTCTTGAATGAAGTAGTATAACATGCCGATAATGTTGGCCGTGGAGAGATCACGGTAAATATCGGCAGGGAGTGCGGTCCGTTCTTTCATCCAGAAGGGAAGCAGATAGCAGATGTAATTTTTGGAACTGTCCTGCTCAAAGACGTCAAACTTTCTGAGGTATGAAAGACCGATTTGGTTCAGGGGAGCAGGGAATTCGGACAGCCTTGCTTCGCAGGCCGAGAAAGCGGCGGCAAGATCGTCCTCGAAAGGCTTGAACCAGTTCATGGAATCACCAACCTATTCAATTTTTAAGGTACAAGTGCTTACTTGCTATATTAACATGAATGCTTATGGAGTTAAATATTACCAGTCCCATTCCATGGCGATATGTGGAAGTTTCGGCTCTGCGACGGGGTTCTTTACAAGCGGTTATTCGGTTTCCTTGTTTGATTATGGCGGTTGGCGTTTAATTTAGGGATGTACAGCGATAACCGAAAATGACCAAATAGGAGGAATTCATATGACTCAGAAAATTGTAGGAGCTTTTCGGACGGAGCAGGAAGCAACCCGAGCCATTGAGGAACTAAAGCAGCAAGGATTCAGAGCCGATGAAATCTCTGTCATTGCCAAGGATCGCGGCGAATCTTCCCATATTCAGGACGAGACCGGGACCAAAGCGCCCGAGGGATTGGCCTCCGGAGCGGCTACCGGCGGCGTGCTGGGCGGCGTCACCGGATTGCTCGCAGGTCTTGGCGCATTGGCCATTCCGGGCATTGGTCCGATCATTGCCGCTGGACCGATCGCGGCAACGCTGACGGGCGCCGCCGTGGGTGCCGGTGCAGGCGGGTTGGTAGGAGGCCTGATCGGCCTTGGCATTCCGGAAGATCAAGCGGAGGAATATGGGGGCTACGTCGATGAAGGGCATATTCTGGTCATGGTGGATGCCGATGAGTCGAACGGTGGCCAGGTATATGATATATTCCGCAGCAACAGCGCGCTCAATGAACATCATTACCGCGAAGAAGGTACCTACAGCGGTACGGGAGCACCGGTAGATTCGCGTTCTGAAGCGGCTGCTGCCACCGAGGATGCCGTGCCGGACCCTAACCTGTATCAAGGCTATGGCGATGGCAATGGCGGCGCCGTGAGTCCTAACATTGTAAGCCCGGATCGTGAAGAAACCACGAAAAGACGATAAGGGTTATTCTCATATGCATCATGAACGATGAACAAACCGCCCGGATTCTTCCGGGCGGTTTGTTTGCGGCGACAATCCGGCTTCATGGGGCTTGCTTGAAGTCGTGTTTAACGCTTGTTGCGCTGCATTCTCGCACCCCTCGGCCCGTACCCGGGACCGCCGGGGCCGTGCCCATGTCCAGGACCGCCAGGTCCACCGGGGCCATGTCCAGGTCCACCCGGATGCCACGGTCCTGGGCCATGTCCCGGATGCCAAGGACCGTGCCCATGCCCATGCCCATGTCCGGGAAATCCGGGATACCCCGGGTAATACGGAGGAAACGGATAGACCGGCGGATAAAACGGTGGATAGTATGGATAAGGATAGTAAGGGTATCCAGGGATGAGACCCGGGATACCGAGGCTTGTTTGGGATTGAAGCCCTCTTTTCGGTTGATGACTCAAGGCCTTGCACCTCTTTCTATCAGATCGGTTATCACATCCTATGTGGAAGCGGAGAGGAAGGGCACTTATCCTGGGAAAAATAGGCGGACGGCTACTCCTCGGGATGCAGTATCGACGCTGGTTCTGTTTGGGATGAACAGGTTCCAGGTTACTCAATCTCAAGCGAAAGTAAAAAAGGCGCATATGACCTCCCCTGCGTAGGGAAAAGGATCAGATGCACCTTTCGTTCTTCCATTATATATATTGAAGTCCGGTTGTGTAAGGGAGAGGGACAGTATCGAAGGTTACGCTCCCGTTAGCCCGATACGGGGATTCCGGATCGAACAGGATGGAAAGCAAACCTTCGTCATCCAGCTCCAACGTTTCATGGCTCAGGGTAAGACGGTACGGACCATGTTCGCCTTCCGCCTGGATCAACCCCTCCGGAAGCAGAGGAGCCAGCTGACGAAGCAGCTGCGGGCCGCTTACCAAATAAATGGTTCCCTCGTTGCGAATATACTCAGGCAGGTTACCGGCAGATTGGATTAAAGCGGCCAGCTCCTTATCCTGCCATGGCAGCGGAACCGTAAGCTCCGAAAGGCTGAAGGACGCGACGGCATCGGCTATAATCAGTGCGGCTGCTTCAGGGCTTCCTCCCCACTCGACGAGGGTAGACTCCCTGGAAGGCGTCATCGTGTCTCCGGGTACGGCGATGATGGCGAAAGCGGTCAACACCCCGTCTTCTTCGGCGACAAGCACCTGCTGCTTAAGGCGGATCACGTTGGAGTATGCGCTTGCATCCAGCAGCTTGTTAAGCTCCGAAGCCGTCGTAACATATCCAGCCTCCCGCTGTTCCATCAGTCTTTGGATCTGGAACAAATCGTGCGGCTGCATGGCCCGGATGTTCACTTTTTTTTCCGTTGCAGCACGCAGCGGCTCCACGACGGCCGGAGATAGACGGAACCGGAGCGCCCGGCCGAATAAACGGCTGCCTGCCCGGGTATACAGGGATCTGCCGCCGGAAATAAGGATGAGGGATGCACCGGACGCCTCGCCATGCCGCATGCACTGTTCCAGGAGATTGCCTGCAAGTCGCTGTCCCCGGTAATCCGGGTCCGTACAGACGGAGCCGATGGAGAAAATATTTAATCGGGCACCGCGAGTCTGGATGGTGAACGGCACGAATCCCATGAAAGACACCAGTTTGTCCTGATCCCAGGCACCGTAGGAATGGCTGATACCCGGCGAGAATATCGGAGGGAAGGATACCCCCATTGAAGGCTGCTCCGGCTGCTTAAGAAAAATACGGTCGGACAGCTCGACGGCTTGTTGCAATTGATCGCTTTTCATCATAGAAATTTTCACTCGATTGACGCCTCCCCTATGTATGTCGCTTGTTATTACCAGTATAAAGTCATTGGGCGGGGAATTTCCAGTAAACGTTTTCTAAGGCTATTCGGAATTGTCCGGTTGGCGGAGTTAGCCAGCCCTGCAGCAGAGCGTTTTACGGTTTAGGCGTATGCGAAAAGGCGGTGTTTTTCGGGTAATAATAAATGAACGAATCTGACGCCGGAGGGATGAGCTTGCCAAGTTTTGTTGATTCCATGATTTTGCTGTGCGGCGCCTTGCTTCTGACAGGCGTATTGACCACCAAGTTCTCTTCCCGTTTCGGCATGCCCGCTCTGGTGCTGTTTATCGCGATCGGGATGATTCTCAGCCGGTTCATTTATTACGATAATGCGGAGCTCACGCAGCTGGTCGGCATATTCGCACTGATCGTCATTTTATTTCAGGGCGGGATGCAGACCGATTTCAAAGAAATCAAGCCGGTTCTGGGTCCGGCCATTTCGCTTGCCACGATAGGCGTCCTGCTGACAACCGTTGTAATCGGACTATGCGCCTCTTTCGTGCTTGATATTTCTTTGAAAGAAGGGCTGTTAATCGGCGCTATCGTCGGCTCGACGGATGCGGCAGCCGTATTCTCGGTTCTTGGCGGAACGAATCTGAAGAAAAGACTTCGAATGACGCTCGAGGCCGAATCCGGAAGCAATGACCCGATGGCGGTGTTTCTAACCGTGTCCTTAATCGAATGGATAGAACATCCGGGCCTAAATTTGTTCGGGCTTATTTTTTCCTTTGTCATGGAAATGGGATTGGGACTGGTTGTCGGCATTCTTGTCGGCATGCTGGCTGTGTATGTGATCAATCGCATCAACTTCGATTCTTCGGGGCTATACCCCGTGACCGCTTTAGGATTTGCCGTGCTGACGTATGCAGCCGCCGCATGGCTTGGAGCCAGCGGTTTGCTTGCCGTATACGTTATGGCCTTGCTGCTCGGCAATACCGAGCTGACGTACCGTAAGACGATTCAAGCATTCAACCAAGGTTTTGCGTGGATGATGCAGATCGTGATGTTTGTGCTGCTCGGGCTTCTTGTCTTCCCGAACGAGCTGTCGAAGGTCGTATGGCAAGGACTCCTGTTGTCCTTGATTCTCATCTTCATCGCCAGGCCGATCGGCGTGTTCAGCAGTCTGCTGTTCGCCAAATTTGCCGTCCGCGAGAAAATATTGATTTCATGGGCCGGCCTCCGCGGGGCCGTACCGATCGTATTGGCTACATATCCCGTACTGGCGGGAATCAGGCAGGGGGAATTGTTTTTTAATGTCGTGTTCTTTGTTGTTTTGACTTCAGCGGTGATCCAGGGCACCACCATCTCCCCGCTCACGCAAAGGCTTGCGCTGGTGGAGAAGGATAAAGCAAAGGCCCCGTCCTTATTGGAGCTGATGGCACTAGGAAAAACGGATTCCGAGATCAACCACGTGCTGGTGGATGGGGATATGCCCATCGTCGGCAAGGAGATTCAGCAGCTGAATCTGCCGGACGATATTCTCTTTACGGCCATCATTCGGGAGAAGCGCATCATCACGCCGAGAGGAAACACCGTCATTGAGGCAGGGGACACCTTGTACGTGATGAATCCGAAGCAAAAACGGAAGGAAATGAAATCGATTCTGGGGTTATCCTAGGGATTTCGCAGCTGAAGCTATATGATGCCCATCACAGCAGACGGTCTTAAAAATAATTTAGGATAGGTATAAATCGGAGGTAATTTCTTCATCCTATCTTCATCCGAGAAGTTTCGATTTCCTTTGCAAAAGAGACAAGAATCTGTTATGATTAATTCAAGGATTTAGAATAAGTCTAAATACAATATCAAAGGAGACGATATAGATGAGTAACCTAACCCAACAAGCACAAGGAAATACGACCGATGAACTTCAACAAATTCTGAATACGCAGGTAGCCAACTGGAGTGTGCTTGGCGTGAAGCTGCACCATTATCATTGGTATGTGAAAGGTCCTCAGTTCTACGTGCTGCACGAGAAATTCGAGGAGATGTACAACACGGCCGCTGGTTATGTGGATGAGCTGGCAGAGCGAATGCTGGCCATCGGCGGCAAACCGGCCGCCAGCATGGCTCAATATTTGAAGCTGACGACGCTGCAGGAGGTCTCGAATGAAAACACGGCCGAGCAGATGGTCGGACAGCTGGTTGCGGATTTCGAGAAAGTGGCCGGAGAGCTCAAGTCCGGTATCGAGGCAGCAAACCAAGAGGGCGACGATGCGACAGCCGATCTGTTGACCGGCATGGCGAGCGCTGTGCAGAAGCATTCGTGGATGCTGAACGCATTTTTGGGCAAATAAAGTTCATATCCGTTGCTGCCGTTTCATGACGGCTAACATAAGCAAAAAGAGATCGACCTGATAAGGCCGATCTCTTTTTTTTGTTCGCCTTGCGAATGCTGTTGCAAGATTCAATTTGAAATTTATTGCGCCTTTCTTCAATTTTGTGCGTATAACCTTCATAGATCGTTTTAATTCGGATAGAGGAGTAGTGAGGATGGCAGAGATGGAATCACGACAACAGCTGGAGTCGCAGCTTCAAGAGATTTTGAAATGGGAGAAGGAGCAGAAGGACGTCATGTTCTGGGAGAAGCTCGGAAGAATTCCCTTTATGCTGCTGGATCGCCTCACGCCCAAGGCTGTTCAAGAGAAAATCGGAAGCGCCTTGAACGAGGTAGGCGGATTTATTCAAAGCGGCGGGAAGCATCTGGTTCGCGAGAAGTCGGTCATGAACGTACTGGCTCAGACCGCTGGATTGGAAGGTTCAGCCGCGGTGAACGACCCTTCCGCGAAATCCGGCGAGGCGGAGTCGGGCGGCGCTGGGAACGGAGAGGAGCAGGCGGTGGCTTCCGGACTTACGCTGGCAGCAGCCGCGAAATTGCCGCTCCAGGCCATGGATGCGGCAGCGGATACGCTGACGGTAAAGCGGGTCAAATTCGCGGCGGCCCAAGGGGCGGCAACGGGAATCGGAGGCGTATTTACGATAGCGGCCGATCTGCCCATGGTGCTCGGTCAATCGCTCAAGGTGCTTCAGGAGATGGCCCTTTGTTACGGGTATGATCCGAACGATCCCCGGGAGCGGGTGTTTATCGTGAAATGCCTGCAGTTTGCATCCGCCGACATCGTCGGAAAGAAAGCGGTGCTGGAGGAGCTTGCCAGTTTTGACGACGTCCAGGCAACGGAGCAGGTCTTCTCGCAGCTGCAGGGCTGGCGTGAAGTCGTCCAGTCGTATACCGATAACTTCGGGATGAAAAAGCTGTTTCAGCTGATTCCGATCGCCGGGATCGTATTCGGTTCGATCAGCAACAAAGGCACCATAAGCGATGTGGCCGAAGCCGGGAAAATGCTGTACAAGAAGCGGCGTGTTCATTACCGGCTTCGGAATATGGAATATCCGCTGTAATCAAGGCTGATATACGGATCGACACGACAAAAAGGGATGCCCGCCATGCGCGGACATCCCTTTTCTTAATCCATCACGGAAAATATCATGACGCAACCCATAAAGGTGGTTTCTTACCGATTATCCACCTTTTCGGGGTACAGGTCATGGTTCATCAGACGATTCGCGGCGATCTCCTCGTATTTGGTGCCCGGGCGACCGTAATTGCAGTACGGATCGATGGAAATGCCGCCGCGCGGGGTGAATTTGCCCCATACCTCGATATATCTCGGATCCATCAGCTTGATCAGGTCATTCATGATGATATTGACGCAGTCCTCATGAAAGTCCCCGTGATTGCGGAAGCTGAACAGGTACAGCTTCAAGGACTTGCTCTCCACCATCTTGATATCCGGAATGTAACTGATGTAGATGGTCGCAAAGTCCGGCTGGCCTGTGATCGGGCATAAGCTTGTAAATTCGGGACAGTTGAACTTGACGAAATAGTCGCGGTAGGGATGCTTATTGTCAAAGCTCTCCAGAATGCCGGGATCATACTCGAAGGTGTATTTCGTGCCTTGGTTGCCGAGCAGGGTAACGTCTTCCATTTCTTCTTTTTGTCTTCCAGCCATATATGATAACTCCTTCATTTATATGAATTCAAACTCAATCCAATCATCGGTAAATTCTTGATGCCGTGCTATACGCCGCGTTTATTCCCCCAGACGAGCGTATGCAATTGCGGCAAGACGCGCACATCGTTTAACCGGTCGGATTGCATGACCGCATCAACAAGCGACTCGTACCGATCCAGCAGATGGGAGACAAGCGAAGTCGTATCGCCTGTGCCTACATCGGGATTGCCGGTCTGCAAGTAAAATGGCACGTTCGGGTATCGTTCATGGACCGTTTCCGCGTAGGTCAAGTCCTTATCGTCAAAGACCACAACCTTCAAGCTGAAGGTTCTGCCGGGCGGACGGGCGGATAAACGCGAGACGATATCGTCGAGCTTGCCCCAGTCCGTATCCATGCCCGAGCTTGGCGGCTTGGGGGAAATGGTGACTTCATCGATATGATTAAGCCAGTCCTGCCAGCGTGAGCCCTGGGTCTCCACGGCAACGGTAATTCCGTGCCGATGCAGCTCATCCACAAGCGCTCCAAGCTGGGGAAGAAGAGCCGGATTGCCGCCGGACAGGGTGACGTGATCGAAGCGTTCTCCGCCCAGACGGTACAGCTCTTGCCAGATCTCATCAGCGCTCAACAGCGAGATGGAGTCCTTAGCGGAACCGTCCCATGTGAATGCGGAGTCGCACCAGGAACAGCGATAGTCGCAGCCCGCCGTCCGAACGAACATCGTCTTGCGGCCAACGACCATGCCTTCGCCTTGAACGGTAGGACCGAAAATTTCCATCACGGGAATCGGACGGTCCACCGTCATGGCAGGGGAGGAGCCCCCGTTTGAATCCGTAACAGGCGTTTCATGCACATTATTCATGGATCATCCACTCCCGTCTGACCTCGGCATAGCTGGTCGGCGTCTCGAACAGGCGAACGAATTCCGTTCGCATGCCTTGTTCCTCGTAGGATTCTTTGCTGCGGAGGGCCTCCTCCATTTTCTCAAACAACCAGACCACCATGTTCTCTGCTGTCGTATTCATCGGCGGCAAGGTCTCGTTCAGGTAACGGTGATCCAGGTAAGGTTCGATACTCGTTTTCCAGCAATCCTTGATGTCTCCAAAATCCACGGTAATGCCGACCTCGTTTGGAGTTCCGCTGATACCAAAAACCACTTTATACGTGTGGCCATGCAGGTTTTTGCATTTTCCCTCATAGCAATGCAGGTGGTGCGCAGCATCGAAGGTAAACTCTTTGGAAACAAGCACCCGCTTCCGATGGTAACGCAGGCTTCCGGCATCGATGTCTTCGCCAAGCTTCTGCAGATGCTCTACAATGCGGAAAGCCCCGGGCTCGCGGCTCATACCAGGCGCCCCCTCTCGGAGATGCTGCTGCGGCGCTGCATATACTTGTCGAGCCCCGCTTTTCTCAGCTTGCAAGCAGGACATTCCCCGCAGCCGTCTCCCTTGATGCCGTTATAACAGGTTAACGTATGGTCGCGAACATATTCGAGCGCATTCATCTGGTCGGCAAGCTCCCAGGTTTCGGATTTGTCGAGCCACATGAGCGGAGTATGAATGACGAACGGGTAATCCATGGCCAGGTTCAGCGTAACGTTGAGCGATTTGATGAAGCTGTCCCGACAATCGGGATAACCGCTGAAATCCGTCTCGCATACGCCCGTGATCAGATGCTTCGCTCCGACGCCCTTGGCCAGCACGGCGGCAAAGCTGAGGAACAGCAGGTTCCGGCCATCCACAAACGTCGTAGGCAAGCCGTCGCCTTCGGCGATCTCGATATCGCTGCGCGTTAATGCATTCGGTGCCAGCTGATTAAGCAGGCTCATATCAAGCACCGTCTGCTTCACGCCTTGCTCCTTGGCAATCTGTGCCGCGCATTCTATTTCAAGCTTATGGCGTTGGCCATAATCGAATGTTACGGTTTCCACCTCGGCGAAGCGTTCCTTCGCCCAGAACAGGCAGGTGGTGCTGTCTTGCCCCCCGCTGAAAACAACGACTGCTTTTTCATTTTTAAGCATAAAAAAACCTCTCATCCTTCATGATTTAAGAGCAGCCCCAGAGGGCCGATCCCGTAGAAGAAAGAGAAGTTCATTGAACTGAATCCGTAAAAAAACAAGCCTTATTCTTAGGGTGTAACACCGAATAAGACACGATAGTTTTTTATAGAGGGAGTTCACGAACCTCTCCCACGCACCGATGCAGGCGCATGGATTGTCTTCTGTTGTCCTTGTGACCGCATGGAGAGCCGTGACCGGCATGCAGTCCGATTACGCCCTCCATTATAACACGGCCGGATTATTTGATAAACACTCCGCCGAAGGGAATTGCTTCCCGCAGGAATCGCTTGATGATGCCTTCGTCGTTTAAATCGTTCACGAGCCGCTGATTCTGGCGTCCCGCTTGAAACAGCACATAACCGTCGCCGGTGAGCTTCCAGTGATAGTTCATGTGCTGGCTGGCCAGATGATTGCCGTATACGGTCAGATCCAGCTTAGCGGCTTCGGGGTAGGCGATGATGCTTCCGGCGTCCACATACAGCGGCTCGGTAGGATGCAGCTTGACTTTGCATACCGGGCCTTGGGTCAGAATGCCGATGCTGCCATTCCCGGAAAACTTCATCTTAATGGCATCTCGCGTGACCAGCATGTTTTTGATTTTCAGTATTCTTGTCTGCATCGTAACAAACCGGGTGTAAAAGAAAACATGACGAAAATCATAGAGCATGTCCTGTTCGCCTTCCAGCTGAATTTCATGCATGTTGAAGCCCGGGGGAAGCGCAGCCGTAAACTGGCTGGGTCCCGTAATGTCGGCACGGATCAGCTTTTTTTTGCGGTAGATGCCCTTCACGTTCATAAGTCGATCGCTGCGCCCGGAGGAGGGCCCCCGATAGGCAACGATCTGCTCGGGATGAAGGACATGCGCCGTGTCCCCCTCCGTCAAGGAGAACGTAACCGCTTGACCTGCTCCGCTGCCGGCCGCATCTTCCATTCGGATAATCATCGCCGCGCCTCCTTTTGCCTGGTTGAATGGTATGGATCTGAATAAGAGCTTGTCCTATCTCGAACGGTTCGTTCGGCGCATGCCGAATCGCAGGACGCGAATGATGACAAAGTATCCGGCAGCCAACGCCACGGCGGTGATCGCTACCGTTTTTAAACGTTCCGCCCCGCGCTTTCGTGCGGCTTCAGCCTCCTGTAACTGGCTTACCATTTGGGTTAATTGCTGGTTCTGCTCTGCAAGATTGGAGTTCTGCTCCGCCAGGGTCAGATTTTGCTGCTGCAGCCGTTCGGAAGCGATCTTGGCTTTATCAAGCTCTTGCAGGGCTTGGTTATAGTTGCTCTTAAGCTGGTTTATTTCATCGGGGAGTCCCGTGAACTGCTGGATATTATCGTACATATTATTGAAATAATTGGCGTCGGCGGTCCGTCCTCCGGCCGGCAGCGCGATTCCTGCCACCAGCAGAATAAAAGAAAGTTGGATGAGCCTGGATTTTGACGGCTTAAACATGCGGGGTCACCACCATTCGATTATTTATAGTAAATACGAATCAGATTTCGACAGGTTTCTATTAATATACATTACCCACATTCGCATGGGAAGTGAATCCATTCGCAGCTAAGTTGTTTAACTTGCCAATGCGGCGGGTAATGTATTCAAGCAAGCGCATAGAGGCCATCCCATACGAAATGAACATAAAATGAACTAGCAGATAAAAGGAGATTGCGATTATGATGAAAGATAACAACGTGAAGAAAATTATGATAACGGTGAATGGAAAGCCCGTAGGCAACGGCTTATTAATCGATAAAGTCACGTACGCGCCCATTCAACGCACCGAAAGATTTATGGGAGATACGAAGTCCGCTTCGGCAGCGGCAATAGGTTAGTAGATCCCGTATATTCAAATAAGCAGCCTTTAAAACCCGGAGAACGCTCCGGGCTTTTTTTGCGTTGGTTGGCGTTAATCTATCGAAGTCGTTTTCATTCTGCTGCGGGAGGGGAGTATCCTAAACAAACAGAAAATATCGTCTGAATATGACGTTTTATGGCAGAAACAGTTACAAAATAATACATTTATCCTTTATACTAGGTTGTAACTTGAATCAGTATACATAATCCATAACAGGAGAAAAGGAGTTTTGAAGAAAATGGGCTTTTGCATTCATTGCGGTAAAGAATTAACGGATGGCGTCGCACATCAATGCGCTAACGACATCTCGGCGAAATACACCGCGGCAGCGGCGGAGCCGGAACATGGGCGTCAAGATTCCGCATCGGCCGGAGGCTCGCATGCCAAAACTTCCTCGGCCGTTCAAGTCGATGGTCAGGTGCTGCTGAATCTATTGAAAAATCCGATGAGCGCCCTGAATATGCGGGGGGATCAAACAGGCATGATCTATGGCCTGATCGGGATGGCCTCCAGCATCCTCGGCTTTTGGTTGTTCGGCCTTGGAGTCAAGCGGATGTTCTATTCCGGACTGGGCATGATGTCCGCCTTGTTAAGCGATTTCGGCATGGGGAGCCGTTTTCTTTTGCTGGGATTGTTCTCAACCGTCATCCTGCTGGGTTCGTTCTGGCTTGCCGGGAACGTAATGACCAAACAAAAGCTCGACATGAAGGATTACATCGCCAAAATGGGCTCGTTCCAGCTGCCGTTCGGAGCGGTGCTTATCGTTAGTGGACTGCTCAGCTTCTTGTTGGTAAAGCCGGCTTTCTTCCTTCTTGTCTTTGCTCTAATGACCGGATTGGCAGCAAACAGCGCCGCCGCAATCGAGTTGTACCGGATCGGCTCAACCCAGCTGGTCAAATTCATTGGGATCGCTTTAGGGATATATGTTGTGCTGCTTGCCGTCGTCAACACCATTTTATTGTAAAGGAAGGGCATTCTGAGGTTAGCCGCAGATTTCCTTGTACGCGAACTGCCGTAAAGCATATCCACGAAAGACCGCAGCTCAAAGGGCTGTGGTCTTTTTTTGTCGAAATTGGAATGGAAACATATGTTCCGTGACAGTAAGATGTCCCTCTCTATTGGTACATTATTAGAAGAAGAGGAAAGAGGTGGATGTATTGCAGTCAGGCTTGTATTCGGATTATACATGGAGCCACAGCCATGTGTTCGCTGGCGGCACTAGTCAAGTCTTTCTGCTGATCGAGTGGAGGGCTGGTGTCCAGAAGCAGAAAACGCAGTCCAATGGCCTTCGTCGGCGCATAGCCGAAGAAGTCCAGCTGCACCTTCAATTAGGAGAAGGCGTTCAAGTGGAACAGATGTATGGCTGCCAAGGAGAGATTCTGAATGATCGCAACATCTCGTTGTCTTTAGGCTCTTTGTCGGAAGGGAGAACCAAGCAATTGGTTCTGGAGCTGAGTGTCGGTGCTCGTCAATCGGGGGTGTATCCGATCGTTACTGCTTTATGGACCTATATGGATGTTCTAAAGCAGAAGGTGGTTTTGCAGCCGTCCCGAACGATACCGCTTCAATTCAGCAATCATACGACGTTGAGATACCGAAAAGCAGATTACCGGGTAGAGAAAGTACTGAAATTATACCAGAATGCTTTCATCCTGGAGCAGGCAAGAGAAGAGCTGGAACAGGGGAATTTGACTCAAGGTGAAGATCTGATTCGTAGACAGGCAGATGAGATGCTTTTATACGCAACCCGATTTCGAGATCCGGAATATTTAAAGGAGGCCGAAGTCCTTTATAAACTTAGTGTTCTATATAAGAATACATATCAGCAGTTTTATTCTGAAAATGCGAACTGGAAAAGGGACTTTAGACTTAAGTCATAACCAGGAAACAAGAATCCCTATATAAAAAAGGAAAAATGATATCAGGGTCGAATGTACTATTTAGCAGTCAACAAAAATATGTCTAATTTACTAGAAAGATAGGGAGAATGCCATATGACAGACCGACTGATCCGACTAATGAGAATCATTACCCTTGTACAAGCAAGACCAGGAATACTTGCTCGGGAGCTTGCCGAACGCTGTGGAACCAGTGAAAGAACCATTTATCGGGATATGGATGCCCTCAGTGCCATGCATATCCCCATCACTCACCAAGGCCGCGGCCGCGGCTATACCTTCATTGGACATTTTGCAATGTACCCCCTTGGTTTAACGGAAGAGGAGGTACAGGCACTATTTAAACTGCTGAATGTAATGGACAAAATCAAGCCGATCCTGCCGTATGAATTTGAAAGCGCTTATGAAAAGGTGTTGGCTGCTGTATATAAGCAAAGCGCGGAGAAGGCTGAGATTCAAGCCGGGGACCGGGAAGAATCCACTACCGGTTTATAACACTTTCACTACATGTAACAATTAAACCTCGAACGAATGGACACAAATTCATGTGACTATCGTCGAGGTTTTGTCATGTTTAGGGTGCAACTGCGGTCGTGAATAGAGATGATGAATCAACTAGTCAACTAGAATCAGGTTAGGAATATTATACCAAAATAGAGGATTATATGATAAAATGACTACAATTTCTCTCATCCATACAAAACTGTAAGCGTTGTGTAATTGTGAGAGTTGGCGGTAGATGTCCCTAAGCAAGGGCGTAGGAAGGAGATATGAAGCAATGACATAGGGTTTATCTATAACGATTTTCAGGAGGATATGCATGAAAAAGAAGATTTTGATGAGTGTATTAACGGTGCTAACCGTAATCGTCGGAAGCTTGAATTCGGCCGTGGCGGAGGCGGCCCAAGACAATACGATCGGCAAAGCGGTGGAGTCTCGTGAGACCCCGGTTGTCCAGTTTACGGATATTCAGGGCCACTGGGCCCAGGCAGCTATACAAGATGCGGTACAACGAGGTTATGTGGATGGGTACCCGGATAAAAGATTCCTGCCTAACCAACAGGTATCCCGAGCGGAATTCATCAAAATGGCGGTGTCGGCCCTGGAGCTTGAGGCAGCTTCTACAAGTTCAGGTTCCTGGTATGCTCCTTACGTGACGGCGGCAGAATCGGCAGGGATCTATAAAGTCGGCGATTATGCCGACGGTAACCTGACTCAACGGATGACGCGTGAAGAAATGTCCAAACTGGCGGTAAAAGCACTGGGGTACAAAAATGTAGAGGATAAGCAGTGGATGTATCTTGCATCCAAGGATGGCATCATATCCGGGACCGCCCCGGGCGTAATATCACCAACAGGCGCTACCACAAGAGCTCAAGCGATTGCGGTCATTGAGCGACTGCTTCAGGTAAAAGGCGGCAAGGAGCTTCCCGTGGATAAATATGCAGTAGCTGCTGCTGAGGTGTATTGGCACAAGACGAATATTTTCTCGGTGGCACCGGAGATTTTTAATGGGCCTGATAACCATAACAAAAATGTAGGTATCGATTCATGGAAGTTGTCTAAGCTGCAATTCGGTGCACCGGATGGGTCTGTTGTTGCTCAGGTGGATGAATTAATAGCTATTGACTGGAACGATCCGAAAGATCCAAACCGCAAATTACTTCCAAGTAAAGATAAACTGGTATGGAAATTTGGAGGAAAATCAAATGCTCTTACTGATGATTTAGAGGTTTACATCATTCTTTTAAAATCTCATTTAGCTGTCAATAAGAAACCACAGTCATATCCAATAGATCGGCTTAACTTAATAATATTAGGCTTTAATGGTCAGCCCAACTCAGCGATGTTAAATATGCCTTATCCTTTAGAATCAAGAGATCCTAGGAAGCAGATTTATGGCATAGCTATTCCGAAAGATGGATTTAGTACGGAAGGTACAGTTGATATCTTGGTAGAGACTATTTCGAGGGGTTCAAAAGTTTATCAAAGTACTCTTTCAAGGTCAAAACTTATCCGTTAAGGTGGTAACTATGACTTTAAAAAAGAGCATTAGTCTTGTTGCGATGTATTCTATTTTAATATCGTTGTTATCATTGGTTGGACCAGTAATTGCTTCAGTTGATGCTGCTGAGACTACACAAAATATAACATATGACTTTACTACAGATTCTGATGATTATGATTATAGTGGGTATCTGTTTTCTGATAAGCAAGAATTGGAAACAACAAGGATAACTGTAAGCGCACCTGCAGGTAAAGTAATCAAGAAATTGGAATGGGTTAATAAAACAACCAATAATCCAATAAGATCAGTTATAGGATTTAAACCTGGTTCTACGACATGGAATGGAAAGGATACTCTTAGCGGTACAAGATTGAAAGTTAAGTCAAGTAATAACACAAATTATGGAGGAGTGTATTATTGGGATAGATGGTCAGTAAGCGATGCAGGGCATGGCTATGGACAGTTGTGGAAAGCTTCAAGTACTAATGGAACAATTATGGACAATACGCATCCTAGTTGTAACAGAAATGTCCAGAAAGAAACTATTCAAGGGCATCAGCTACCCAAGTATCCTGGATGTACGGATGACAAGTTGTCTTTACCAATTCCTCGGACAAGTGCTTTTTTAATTAATGAACCTGGCCACCCATTGGAAGGGACTTGGATTCGTAACGGAGCAATTGATACAAGTGAAATTAAATCATCTAACACAAGAGTAGATCGACAATCTACGATACCAGATGTACATGGATCTTCAGGAACAACAGATCCAAGTACATTAGTCGGACAAGTGGCTGAGGTTATTAGTTTAGATAGTATTAGAATGTACTATAGTCAATCCTTCAATAATGATGACTATAATAAATATTGGGCCAACCCAGGAGCCAAGCAGGTATGGTATTTCGCCAAATTTTTCGTGGATTTTGATACCTACACCTACGTGTACAAAGACAAACTTCTCCGAGCCACCTTTGCAGATGGAACATCAAGCCTGGAAATTACCGGCTCCACCTGTGTTCCACCGGCGGGTACCGTTCAACTTACAGCGAAATTAACGAAGGTAGACGGAAGTACATATAATCTGCAAAGACACGATAAGTTGACTTGGCGAAGCTCGGATAACAGCATCATGTCCGTGAACGCTTCCGGTATGGTTACAGCCGTGGCAACGACGGGGCAAGCGACGATTACGGCTCATTTTAAGGACACGGCCCAAGCCTTGGACGAAACCGACGATGCCATGATACAGGTCGGGACAGGGTCATCGTGCGGAAATAACGGAGGAGGCGGCGGCGGTGGAGATGGAGGCTCAGGCGGTCCGCCCAACACATGCGGGATCCAAATCGGTGCTGCGAGAAAGGGAACTGTTACTTCGCACACGGTAATGGACCCCGTGGCAACGGGCGTCATTAAGGCGGATAACCGGGATTCAGAAAAGTTTGATGTTCTTGACGGGATACCGACTTCGGAATCCCTGTACGTCAATGTGTTTGGCCTCAATTATCTGTACAAGAACCAATGGGCGAACATGACGGGGGAGATCACCTACACCGTTCCCGTCAAAAAAACATACCTTCTCACCTGGACGATCCCGGGAACGCCAAGCTCAGGACCGGATGATCCCGGCACGCCCGATGAACCTATGGAAGAAGAGGTTCCGGTAGAAGAACAGGTGACGATAACGAGGCCGTACTCCTACTGGCAAATCGATAACCTGGAGGTTTATAAGCTGTCCAAAACGACTGTCAGCAACTATGCTTTGCCAAGCGGTTCGGTGAGCCTCACTCCAGCCGGTTACACACCTCCCGTTCTTACGTCCGATCACAGCACGAGTCTTGACGATCATGTGGAGCCTGCTTCATGCGAAGAAGTGGATTTAGGGACGGAAACCGTTCCAGGCGGTTCAAGCAGGCCGGCGGTGCCGACAACGGATTTTACGTCCGCAGCCGAGTCGGCCGTGGGCCAAAACCAGGTAAGAAACGACAAAGTCCTGTTTAACGGATCTACCGTCATGAGTGACAGCTGGGCACAGGGAGCGGCGCCATCACCAGGGATTATCCCTCCGGCAGCGACGATTCAAAGAGACGTATTGTACGGCAGAAACTATCTTATCAGCAGTACGCTGTTGAATAAAGCAAATACGGCGAGCACCGGTACGATTGATTACGAGCTCATCCCGGGCAACATTAATGGCGGGTCCCCTCAATCGTTCCCGGTCAACGCCATAAACACCGTCACGGTCCACACCCCGGTCGTCAACTATTCCTCCGTAACGGATGATCAGGCACACAACCAGAAGACGACCCCCAATCCGAATCGGTCCGCCTTCATCTTGGATCGGCCGTTTACGGTACGCATCCCTACCTCAGGCCAGCATCGGAACATTCAGGGATACGGAAACCGGGACTATGCGAAGTATGTAAGATCGAAGCAGGTTTATTTTCCGTTCGATGTGTACAGCAGCGACAAGCGCACCTTCTATCCCAAAGACACTTGGATCACGATCCCGACGGCACAGCTGGACACGGAGTTTTTTCTGCCGGTGTGGGTAGATGAGGGCGATTACCAGGTGTACTTCCGTACGATTGCGGAGAACGCGCCGCCCGACTATACGACGCAGCCCGATGCCAACACGAATTTATCCCACCATGTGGCTACGGATATAGAACCTGTGGAAGTGATCGGGCGCGTGTATGATTTTCATATCACGGATATTGCCGATTATAACTGGGGTGCGACAAGTTCTACTATAAATGCATGACTTGCATGAAATGTAGGGGTTTGAAAATTCAAACCTAACTTTACAACTTAGTGATGGGAATGAGGAAACCACGTATTCCAAAACCATCCCGACAATACTCCTGCGTGCGTTGCAATGGACAGATTGCAGGGTGCGAAGCACAGGTGGAGTCGGCAGAACGAAGGCTAAAGCCACTCGTTAAGAGAAGGTATGCCAACGGATATGCCGGGCGGCTGAAAAACTGACTATGGTGAGAATGTCCAAAAAGACTGACGAACTACCGAATGTACGGGTCTAGATAAAAGGGCATATGGAAACATGTGTGCTAACAAAAGTTAGTGTGGGTGGCGATAAGTACGAATCCCAGTTAGGAAACTCGCTATACCGAACTATGGCGGTATCCAGCCCACAGGCCCATAGGTAGCACCTAAGGTCAGAATGTATAGCTAAAGTTGCAAGGGACTTGGAAAACAAAGAACGTCGCAATATGGACTGTCACATCCTAGGCGGTTGCTATAAGGCATATGCTGAAAGGCATTTATCTTTGTGAGGGTAGGGGCACGACTGATGAACTACCTGTAACGGGTAAGGAGGAACAGCCCCAAGTCTATTTGAACAAACATTCATTTTCCAAAAAGTGAATTGCACCGATCAGGTAGGAACGTGGGAACATCTTTCCAGAAAGGAGAGATGCCACAGTGCAAACACTACGATATTGGGATTACTATGGCATGACAGGAACTTTTACGGAACTACACCAGAAAGCTTTGAGTAAAGGATTATTTCCGAACATCTACGATACCATAACATCAAGGGAAAACATCCTCCTAGCTTTTCGGACAATCAAATCCAACAAAGGTTCCAAAACTGCCGGAACAGATGGCAAGACCATTGACGATATAAAGGTACAAACTGACGAAGAAATTGTGTCACTCATTCAGCAGAAACTATTGAACTATCAACCCAAGAAAGTTAGACGAGTATTTATTCCCAAACCAAATGGTAAACAAAGACCACTAGGTATCCCATGTATCGTCGATAGAATCATTCAACAATGCTTCAAGCAAGTTCTTGAACCCATTGCTGAAGCACATTTCTTCAAACACAGTTATGGATTTAGACCACTACGGTCAACGCACCATGCACTAGCAAGAGTGCAATCCCTTATTAATAAGGTAAATCTACACTACGTAGTTGATGTGGACATAACTGGATTCTTCGATAATGTGAACCATACTTTGCTTACCAAACAACTATGGAATATGGGCATACGAGACAGAAGAGTCTTACGCGTCATTAGTAAGATGCTTAAAGCCGAAATTGAGGGCGAGGGAATTCCCACAAAAGGAACACCACAGGGCGGAATTCTATCTCCACTGCTATCCAATATTGTACTGAATGACCTCGATCAATGGGTAGCTGGACAATGGGAAAACTTTAAAACAAATCATTCATATAGCTTCGATTACAGCAAATATATACCTCTCAAAAGAACGGACTTAAAAGAGGGTTACATTGTACGCTATGCTGATGATTTTAAAGTTCTTTGCCGGGATTGGAGAACAGCACAAAAGTGGTTCCACGCCGTAAGGCTCTATCTGAAGGATCGTCTTAAACTGGATATTTCGCCTGAAAAATCGCAGATCGTGAACTTGAGAAAACGAAAGTCTGAATTTCTTGGGTTCACGATATGGGCGGCGAAAAAAGGGAAAAAAGAGAGTGGCGTACACAGGTATTAGCAACAAGAAAAAACTTCAAATCAAAGAAGAGGCCAAGAAACGCATCAAGAAAATACAAAAGAACCCTGTGGCTTTGAACGCCTTTCTCTTCAATAGTTTTGTCCTGGGAATACACAATTATTTTAGCAAGGCGACCCATGTCAATGTTGATTTCTCACGACTTGCCTATGACCTACGTGCTTTCATTTACAACCGTCTCAAGTATAAACGATATGAACGCCCTGTGAGACCACCACCCACTTACTTAAAATTCTATAAAGGAACGTATAGAACATTTAAAATAGGTGGTGTATACCTATATCCTTTAGGCGACATAAAAACGGTAAATAATTTTAATTTTAGTCAAAATCTAACGCCGTTTACGTATGAGGGTAGGGAACTGGTACACAAGAAACTTAGACCAGATTTACAAATGGAGATCGTGAAACTAATGAATTCTAACATACCTGGTCGAAGTCTTGAATATATGGACAACCGTATTAGTAGATACAGTATGAAAATGGGCAGGTGTGAAATCACTGGAACATTCTTATGCGTAGAGGATGTTCAATGCCATCACTATCTACCGGTTCATCTTAACGGAGACGATAAATTTAATAATTTACGTATCCTACACAAAGACGTCCATAGACTTATTCATGCCGTTAATACAGAGACGATTGAAACACTCATGTCCAGACTGGACCTGACTGAGAGTATGGTCAACAAAATTAACCAGTATCGGAATAAGTGTAACTTGGAACCTATGAATTATGAGTTCAAATAGATAGAACGCCGTATGAGGTGAAAGTCTCACGTACGGTGTGGAGTGGGGGAAAAGCCGGTGATTATCTCAAAGGCTTACCTATCACTACAGACGGTCTTCCGCAAACAAAAAGGGAATGCCTCACCAAGCGGGGCGTCCTATTGGACAGGACTCCGCGGCATTGACGGCGAGGCCCGGGGGAACGCGCTGCCTTATACGCTTCCCATCGCTCCGGGCAAGCATCCGGCACAGGGGTATAAGAATGCGTCCGTGAAGACAGGATACCACTTCAAATTCGATTTGAAGACTAAGGGCAATATGTTCGGGGCGCAGGACGGCATTTCGGTTACGCCGAGCTTTTATTTCGTGAATAAAGACGGCAGCGGACGTCAGCCTGTCGATCTGTATTACCACAGTGGAGACCGGAAGTTCATTCGCATCGGTTCCCCGCAGGATACAGAGAAGCGTTACGTCATTCTGAATGAAAGGCTGCGCAATGTACCCCAAGAGGAACTGCAGGATACCGCTTCGTATCTATACAACCACGGTGGGGCACCGGCGGGAATGTCCCCGGCGGCCTACGCGAAGCAGTATATGGAGAAGATCAGCAAGAGCAAGACCTGGGTAGGCCGGCTCGACTGGATGCTGCTGCCTTCCGGCATTCGAACATTGATTGGGCCAAAGTCGGGGCTGCCAACCTCCGTTGACGGAGAGCGGGCCAACGCCGCTGTTCAGCGCTGGTACGGTGAATACAGCCTTCCCTCCGACGTCTATGTGGTGAAGAAAGGAACGGATCTGGCGGCTTATGGGCGGAGTAACCGATTGGACGAGAAGTCCTCTGTATTTCTGAAGAAGGGGTATATCGTGGTCAATTTCAACATCGAGACGATCCGGGAGGGCAATACGGCCAAGACCCATCTGCAATACATTCATGCACCGCTCATGAATCAGTGGCAGCTTGAAGGGTACAGCCGAACCTATACCGATCCGTATGGCAAAAGATTTACCCTGCTGGATGGGGATGTCGTATTTTACCATGCGGATCAATCCAGTAAAGGGGATTTCAAATCCCAGGTTCCCCATTAAAATCGTCATGAACCAGCCTCTCCCGTTCTCAGGGGGAGGCTGGTTTTTTCATTCAATAATGCGGCCAGACCCCGTTATCATAAAGATACCGGGCAAAAGCCATCGGATTGTAGTATGAGTATTTCCAAACTTCCTCCATTCCGGCTTCCCGAAATCCATAACGTTGATCGCAGCCATTGCATTCAATGAAATAGATCTTTCCATTCTGGGTAATGCCGACATCCATTCCAAAATCAGCTGCGTACGGAATATACAAGGACAGCGTCTTGGCGATATGGAGGGAAAACTCAGCAATTCGTTCGATGGTAAGTCCTACAGGCAAGTCAGGCATGCAGCGGGCGAGTATGTCCGGGACCCGATAGGCTGAGCCGCCTTGAGCAATGTTGGAGACAAACGTTCGTGGAGCCGATGTTTTGGCGAACATGCCGGCGACTTCCCAGCGCCCGCTTCCCCCGCGCTGAACGGTAACTCGGATATCAAAGGGGCGGTCATCATATTCGGCAAGCGGTATGCGCTGCTGTACAACGAATGGAGCTTGCCTAATCCGCTGATAGATCAGAGGATGGAGCTTTCCGGGTGGCAAGGTAACCGTTCTCCAACCTTTGGCCGATGGGGATGAGCGGGAGTAAGTGAAATGACTGCGTAAAGAGTTACCTTTTAAGCGCATGATACCAACCCCGATGCTTCCATTGCATGGTTTTAGAACGAGATCCCCGTGCTGGCTCAGCATGGAGCGAATCGAGGCAGGGGTAGCTTCTACCGTATGAGGCAGGGATGGTAATATCCCTTGGTCCTGTTCCAGCATATGATGTATAACGTTTTTACCGTAACGCGTACGCCCGTTATAAACGAATACCCCGCGCTTGATCAGTTGATCAATCAGCGCCTGCTCCTGTTTTTTATGATAAATAGCCCGCATATGAATAACGCGTGGGATGAGAATATGCACTTGCGAATATCCAGCTGGAGCCGGAACAAAACCAGTCACCTTTCCAGTCTCTAGTGAAATATGATGGATTGTAAAAAAACAAGGAACCAACCCATTCATGGCAGCAGCTTCTTCGTAGTTGGCCAGTGATTCCGTGCCGATTCTCCCGCTGGAAATTCTGCGATACGTATTGTTGTTGAGCAGAATGCCGACATATTCCAGATGCATGGTCACCCTCCTTGTCACCATAATCCTGTAGTCTTTGTACCATATCGTATGCGTGAGGATGATTGTCCCGGATGGACGGGTGTCGCCCGTGGTTGGCCTATTCTTTGTCGGGAATTAGTCACCAACAGGCCCTGATTCGGTATATGTTAAGGTATCTAACCATACAAATGAACAGGTATGCGCATATGGCAACGAAACACTACGTGTCAAGGGGGAACCTTTGATATATCAGTAGGTGTTTTTCATATAGATAAGATGTGAGAAGGATGTGGAGTTATGGGTTTGCGGAAGGTGGCGGTCGTGACGCCGGGATCGTTTGTCATTCCATCGGGGAGGAGCAGCTCCGTCGAGCGGGTAGTAGAGCAGACCATTCCATTAGCGCAGGGTACCATGGATGTGCGCATATTCGGAGTACTGGGAAAAGGGCTCCCTTCAAAAGACACGATCAACGGCGTTCCGTGCTACCGCCTGCCATCTGGAACGAATTATTATCCTTCCTTGCTGCGGAGGCTTCAGAAGTGGAGACCGGATATTATCGAAGTTCACAATCGGCCGCTGCTGGCGCAGCGCCTCAAAATGCATCTGCCGGATGTGAAAATCGTATTGAATCTTCACTCCAATACATTTATTTCGCCTCCGTATATGAGCGAGCAGCGTTTTGGGGCCATTGCTCGCTGGATGGACGGCATTGTGGTGAACAGCCGTTTCCTGCTGGAGGATATCACTTCAAAACATGCTGGGCTTCTGGAAAAGATCACGATTAATCATCTTGGTGTGAGTCTTGATCATTTTACTCCTGCTTTCAGTCCTGCTGCCAAGGCACTAAGAGAGGCAAAGCTTGCTCATTACGGCTGGAGCGGACGGCGAATCATTCTGTTTGCGGGACGGCTCATCCCTGACAAAGGGGTTCACCATCTGATTGCCGCATTGCCTCATATCATTGACAAGCATCCGGATGTTCTTTTGCTTATCATCGGGAGTGCAGCCTACGGATCCGATCGGGAAACCGCATATGTACGGGAACTGAAAAGAACGGCCGGACCTTATACCCAATGGGTATTTTTCCGCCCCTTTATCCCTTATCCCGCAATTGCAGACTGGTACTCGCTTGCCGATATTGTGGTTGTTCCCTCAGCGCCGAGGGAAGCCTTTGGGCTCGTGAACGTGGAAGCCATGGCTGCAGGAGTTCCTGTCATCGCTGCGAATGCAGGCGGTATCCCGGAGATCGTGGAGAACGGCGTGACGGGCTACCTGGTTCAAAGGGATGATTTTCCTGGCGGGCTTGCCGAACGGATTAACGGATTGCTTCAGGACGAGAATCTGCGTACCCGAATCGGGATGGCTGGTCGTGAAACGGTGCGTCAGCGTTTCAGATGGGATCATACGGCAGAACGATGGGCTAACCTGATGCAAACCATCTAACCGACTGTGGCAGTAGCCCCTTCTCTTGAATAGGATGAAGGTAACGATTAGAAGCAGAGGAGAGAGCTGACAGTGAACAAAGCCAGAAGGATCACCAGGATAAGAAGGGGAAGGCCCTTTCGGCGGTACGATGGCTTTAATAAGAAGATAGCCATCAGAGGAACTTCCGGCAAGTGGTCAGATTTAGAGAATGATGTGATGGATCACGCGTTGGCTGATGATGTAATCAGTGCTTCCCATCTGCAGCATCGCAGCGTAAGAAGTGAAGCGATTGAGGATTATGCCGTACACAGTATTCATCTGTCATCCGAATCCATTATTTCTTCCAAACTGGCACTCGAATCGGTTCAACCGAGTCATCTTTCCTTTAATCCGGTTCAAGGGATTCCTGATATGCCTTTACTTCAGCAGTTTGGATATTTCCCCTTCATCTTTTCTGATGAACAAGAAACGATCGAAATTACAATACCGCTTCAGACCTCCTATCAAGATGAACATTATGTAGTGGTGGCATCGTGCAGTGATCCGGTGTTTCAGGCTGGCATTCGAAAACGGGAGCATGCGGAGGTAGCCATCGGAATTACGCGGCCGGCAGGCACTGTGATCTCGGAAGGCTGGCTGTACTGGATCTCAATAGGCCGGATGGCAACATAATGAAGGAGAAGGATGGGGGAAGCGAGATTCCACCCATCCTTTTTGTAACCAGGGGGATCCCATTCGTCAACATGATGGAGATGCCGTTCCGGAAGAGCCTTAGTGCGATCATCCGCAGAAGTGAATACTAAGGAGTTCCCCGAATGACTCTCATTTACGAACATGTTACTCCAATCAAGTGTTGTTTACATATGGAAGATGATCATACGTTTAGAGAATGGAATGGTCCCTGTGGATGCCGTCACGAAGCGAGAAAGTCAACATACAATAGAAATGAATTGCCAAATGATTATTCGGTCCTCACGCAGTGATGAGAAACGGGAGGCGGAATGTATATGAAGGACTTTTTACGATGAAGAGACGCGGCACTCGCTTACGGACATCTTTATCGGCGACTCTTCCCAAAGCTGATCCGGTTGAAGGACGGAAGGATGGATTTATCGTTGGCTATTCTTATGGCGTCCAACACGGACAAAAAAACGGAGAAGCCTCATTTGAGGGCATCAGCATCATCATCCCCATTCATGAACCAAACGAAGATGCCATTGGCAAGATTAGAAGAATCGAAGCCTTAACGCCGCATCCATATGAGCTGCTCATAGCGGATGCCGGCTCCTCGGAAGGAACCAGGCAATATGTGCGCGGCCGGATCGGAGCGGTACGACACATTACGGGGAGAAGTGGTCAAGGCATAGCGGTTGTTCTTAATAAGGCACTTCGTGCTGCACACGGGAAGAAGTTAGTTATTCTATATGGCTGTACACCTGTTATGGATAACTGGATCGGCGGTCTGATGGATGAGCTGGAACATGCACCCGCTATCAAAACGGTTTGCGTTAGTTTTGCACAGTCAGGAACCCCCGTACTTCCCGGGAACGAAGCGGATATCCATAACCGGTTAAATGCGTGCTGTGCTCTGTTCCGCCCCGAGCTGTTAACGGAGGTTGGAGGACTAGATGAGGGGCTTCCATCATTACAGGAAAGCATAAGCGAATGGTTAGGGCGAGTTCCGCAGCAATATAGAACGATGCTGCCAGCTAAGGATCTATTCACCTGATTCGAAAGACGGCATTATTCATGGCACCAGGAAGCTTGTCGAAGCATATGTTGAAAAATATGATGAGCGAAGGAGAGTTATGTCGTGGAGAAAAAAATTGATGACATGGTCGAATACCTATCGCAGTCCCAGCAGCAAATAGCGCGCATTCTAGAAGCTCAGCGTCATGCAGCAGTCCGCATGGCTCAAATTATACATTCCTTACCGAATCATGAAATCCAAGCCTCCGAAGAACCGAATTCACGAGGAGGATCATCATTAGGGGGACAATTATTAGGAGGCCGGTCGTCAGGATCCCAGGTGGAACAAGTCAATGGCAGCATTGCTGCTTATTTGAACGCCATGGCCGACCTGCAACAAACATCGGCAGACAGTTTGGAAATCGTAATGAAAGAGCTTAGAGCGAACGAGCAAGGCGAAGAATAATGGGATCCGACTTCGTTGGTTAAGGGGGAATGTATGTGAGTAAAGAGGAATCGTTCATGCGGATTCTCGATGCATCCGTGACTATTCAATATAATACCTATCTCATTCTTCAAGGGAAAGCGGTAGAAGCCGAAAAGGTTTGTCAATGGGTCTTGACACAATTTCCTCGTTCCAAGGGAGAGTTGAAGGATTCGTTATCCATTCACGAGCAAATTGTCGAGCAAATCGAGGGCTTGACGAAAATAGGCTCCGGTCTGTGCCGGAATCTGCGGATTATTCTCGGAACGGACGCTGAACAAGATGATGCCATGGGATTTGATGCATTCGATTTCGGAGATACGGACTCATGATCGCGCGCATACAACGGGAACACGAGGCCAAGATTGCTATGGTATCATCCATTGCTAGAAGTCAGCAAGCGCTGGCAAGTATTTTGGAAAGTATCGCAGAGGTTACGGCACATTCTGAAACAACCGCGCGCACGCTTGCAGAGAATATTCGGCTGCTTGTCGGCTATCAATCCGTGATGGCTGAAATGTTGACAGGCATTCCGTTAAATCAGTACAAATTAGGTTGTCCGGCATCGCCCTGGATAACATCCGAGTGCCAGCTGTTTTACAATGAGGCCGGGTTAGAAGCTACGAATTGAACCTTGCAGGAGGATTCGGCATGAACACGGCATTAACGGTCAGGAATCATCGTAAGGCTTCACCCATGGCACGGAAGAAGTCATTCGCCAAAGGGCTGAGAAGCCTGAAGTCATCAGGTACTAAACGCCGCCATGGCAAGCCAGTCAAGCGCCATCGAGCCGGTGGCCGCTACAGCTCCAGGTCTGAGGCCGGCAGATCCCGGCCTTTATCCCACCAAATCCATGACAAAGGGTATGATCATTCCTACATGGAAGATTTTAAAGCCGGATTTGCGAAAGGTTATGAAGATGGGAGACAGGCTGTTACCTTAGCCTAGACGACACAGGTAGCATTCTGTATTTATATAACTAAGGCTGAAGAACGATCCCGTTTACAGAAACAAAATTATGAAAGAACCCCGCGGACCAATTTGAGCCTGAGCACATTTCCGTTTGGTAGGCGTATGAATGGATTCGTATCGCTATGTTCGACATACGATGGTTAAAAGCGAAAAATGGGGTGAGGACTAATGAGTCGAACCAGCAGAATAGACAAGCGATTCATTCGAAGAACATGCCGTAAGATGGGTTTCCCCAAATCATTCAAGTCCTTTGGCGCCGAAGCGAGATGGGTTCATCAAACCATGGAATGTTTAAAAGACTCCTACAAAAGCAGCATATGGAAACTTGAAATCGAACATGACCAAAAGCGCGTTCCCGTCATTCTTAAAATTTCGAAAGCGCTCAAAAAAGACCGGCCGGAAAGCACGGTTGAGAAAAATATCTACCGTAAAGGAAGAAAAGTGCTTCAACCGTACATGCCACTGGTCTATAAGACCAAACGAAATATGAACGGACGCGATTTGTGGGTATTCATGGAATACGTTGAGCCTCTTAAAGGGCGAGTTCAGTATAATCCGGATCATTTTGACAAAATCATTCCGACATTAGCGAAGCTCCACTCCTCTACGATGAATGAACGCTTTATACAATATGAGGGACTATTCGGTGATTGGCTGCCTCGATATAATTCCAATGTTATGAGACAAGAAAGAAAAAACATAAATAAGTTAACCTTATTTTATTTAGATGAAGCGATGAAAAACAGCAAGTTGAAAGATATGATTAATCCATATTACTCACTCGTGAAGGGCCTGCTGCAGAGAGGGCCGGATTATTTCCCGGAGGTCATTCATGAAGGCTGCTGCATTATCCATGGAGATCTTCACACTGCAAACATAGCGACCAACAATGTTAAGGAGAAGTCGTGGAAAATCAAGTTTATCGATTGGGAAGGCGCAAAATATGCCCCGTGCTGGTTTGATCTCGTCAATTTGATCGGGGTTTTCTTGGCATACCGCCGAGAATGGGGGGATCAGGAAGAGGATATAACCCGCCGCTGCGTTCAATTATATTCGAATGAGATGAGAAAGCACGGAATTATCTTTAATACAGATCCACTAAAACTGTATCAGATGGCATTTGCAAAACGAATACTCGAGAAAGGGCTGTATCTTCAGCTGAATTGGGCTGTTACCGGAAAAAAAGAGGCGAAGCTGCTGCCGGTGTATTTAGAAAAAATCAAGGTTTTAGGAAAAAATTTGGAGCTTTATTAGCGCTAGGAACATTCGGTCCTATGAATACGAAGTTGAATACTACACGGTTAACCCGCGTGTTCTGCGGGTTATTTTGCGTTGCTTTACAATGTTTATCCAGCGCCCATCCGCAAAAAGATTCAATTATTCGCAGGATGTAAAATCGTGTATACGGAATGTTAAATCGCGTTTTTTTAATGTCATGTCGGAGGTCCTCCACATAGGATATAAAAGGAATACGGAGTGGAGGATCGCGGATATGGTGAAAACAGGAAATTCGGAAGGGTTCGAGCAAGGTCGTGCGGAGGGATTTAAAAAGGGAAAAGAAGATGGATATAATAAAGGGCTTGAGGATGCACAAGCCTTATTGGCAAACCCGCCTCTTAACGATATAAGTCTGAAGTGGCGGGAGCTTGGATGCGCTGATCAGATTGCAAAACATTTCGGATCTCCCGTTGTTTTGAACGACGGAAATATGGAGTGTTTGAAAGAAACATTCAAGAGTGCAATCTGGAAACTCGAAATTACGGCAAACGGACAAAAATATCCAATGATTTTAAAGATATTCAAAGCACCCGTGAACGAACAGAAACTTATCGAGTTAAACATGTACCGAAAAGCAACCCATATTTTATCGGATCTGATACCTAACATATATCTGATCGTGGAAGGTATGAATGGTGATGATGTATGGGTGTTCATGGAGTTTGTCCCTCAAGTAAAGGGTCAGGTTATCTTTACACCTGATTATTTCGACCGGATCATCCCTTCCTTGGCGAAACTTCACGCGCTAACCTATAACGACAATTTTTATAGTCATTGGGAAACATTCGAGGAATGGCTCCCGCTTTACGATTCCCCCACCTCAACGCAAGAACGCCAGAAGACGCATCAAAGAACTATAGAATATCTGGATAAGGCAATGGAACGTCCCGAATTAAAGGCAAGGCTGGAGTCTAGCTACGCTAATGTCCGTACCATGTTACAAAAGGGACCTATTTATTTTCCCGAACTTATGCAGGCAGGTAAAAGCATCATTCACAATGATCTGCAAACACCGAATATCGGCTGCCACAATGTAGCCGAAGAGAACTGGAACATTAAGTTTATCGATTGGGAAGGTGCACGTTTCTCACCTTGCTGGTTCGATATGTTTAATTTAATGGGTGTGTTTTTTGCATACCGCAAGGACTGGAGAGGCGACGAATATGCCGTAATTGAACGCTGTGCACCTTTATATGCCGCAGAAATGCTCAAATATGGAATCCGGTTCGATACCGACCCGGTTACGTTGTACAAAATGGCCTATTTGCAGCGCGTTTTGGAACGCAGCTTGTTCCAGCAGCTTTTTTGGGGCGTGGAGGATCTGAAGACGGTTCATTTATTGGATCATTATTTAGAAAGAATCAATGTGTGGGGTAAGGAGCTCGGGTTATATTAATGCCAATGGTTTTAGCGGGATAGGGATCCGGGAGTATCAGAAACATTGGCATGATGGCCAGGTCAAAGCTCTGAAAACAGGAGGGAGGTATAGGAATGAATCATGTGTTAACCCGTTTAGATTTAGCGGATTCTCTGCTGTGCTCCATTCCCTCCAGGAGTCGGATTGCAGGAAGCCTGAAGCTTCCAAGCATTCGAACCTTCCGAATACGAGTTGACAGAACGATGCCCTTTGAGTTTGTTGCCAATTTGATGTCTCCGTTTTGCGGATTATGGGAGGCTGATGTCTGTTTTGATTACTCGGATTATGATAGCGCTCTGTCCGGTATTGGAGGGGAAGCTCAGGCGGATGTATATATCATCTGGTTAGATTGGCGGATTTACGCCCGCTCTATGAGTGCACAAGAAGCTGCACAATGGCTGAATGAACGGATCGTTAAACTGCGAATGGTAACGGATAAACCGATCTGGATAAATAACTGGCCGGAGTCCTTGGAAGATGCCGATAGGGTGCTCAGCTTCCGTGCCAGCGACCGTGGATGGTTCCGGAAGTTAAATTCGTTTTTGTTGGGGGCGGTTGAGAACAACACGGGCTGTGTTCTGATCGATTTAGCCCAATTGGCCCATGAAGGCACCGAGTCCTTCTATGATTATCGGAACGAAGAAATCAGCAACTACCCGTTTTCCAATCAGGCAACAACGATGATTTCCCGTCACCTTGGCGTCCAGCTCTTGCCCGCTTCCTTGGTTCCGAGGCTTAAAGCGATTGCACTGGATCTAGATGATACGCTATATCACGGAGTCCTGGGAGAAGAAGGAGCTGAAGGGGTAACGTTAACGGAAGGCCATCATCGGTTGCAAAGGCTGCTGCTTCAACTAAAACAATCAGGAATTATGCTAACGCTGTGCAGCCGCAATGAGGAGGAAGATGTTAAAGCATTATTCGATGCGCGCACCGATTTTCCGCTGAGATGGGACGATTTTGCCGCTGTTCGTGCAAACTGGCAGACAAAAGCAGAAAATCTGAATCGGCTCTCTCAAATACTGAATATCGATCCGTCTGCCTTCTTGTTTGTGGATGACAATCCGGCGGAATTGGTGAAGATGGCTGCAGAACTACCGGAGGTGCGCCTTCTCCGTGCCAAACGAAACGGTGAAGAAACGATGCTGGGTTTATGTCATTTTCCCGGATTGTATCAGCTTCACCGGGATGACATTGCCGTATCCCGAACAACGGATATCCAGGCCAATCAGGCAAGAGAGAAGATCAGGCAAACAGCATCGGATTACCATTCCTATTTAGACAGCTTGAACATGGTCATTACCATTTATCAGAATGAAGCTTCCCATGTCAAGCGGCTGTATGATCTAAGTCATAAAACAAATCAGTTTAACCTGGCTCTAAGGCGTATGACAGAAAATGAAGCAAATGACGTTATGGACGCCTCCAAATACGTTACGATTACGGTTGGCCTATCGGATATACTGTCAGACAGCGGAATTATCGGCACCTTTGTATGCAGGTTGGATGGCGAACAAGCGCATCTCATCGAGACGCTTTTTAGCTGCAGGGCGCTTGGACGTGACATTGAAACGGTAGCCTTTGCCTGGATCTTGGAGAAATTGATGGATCGCGGAGTGCAGCGTATCCACATTGAGATGTCCCAGGGGCCGCGGAATGCCCCCGCCTTGGACTGGATTAAGCGTTTTGTTGAGGGCTCGCCAGAACAGCTGCCGCTTAGGGATCTCTATGCACGTGTAAAAGCTGCTTGCGGGAACCATCCTGCCAGAGTGGAGGTAAATCGATGACGGAAATACGCAAACAAATTGGGTCGATCTTATCCGAGGTGTTGAACACACCGATACCGCCTCATGGTAATCCAAAGCGGGGAGAATTGCCGAATTGGGATTCTTTAAAGCATATGGAGCTCATTCTTCGCCTTGAAGAGCAGTTCGATGTTCGCTTTTCCATCAGGGAAGTAGCGGGTATTCAAAGCTTGGATGACATCGCCAGGATCATTGAGGTGAAGTCGTGAACCACAACATCACCGTTGAACGTTTCGGCATTCGATTAAGACCGATTACGATGGACGACGCCGAATTTATTTTCAAGCTAAGAAGGTCCCCTGAGTTATCGAAGTACATCGGAGAAATCGACTCTCGTTATGCTGTGCATGAAGCATGGTTGAAAGAATATTTTCATAGAGAGGGCGATTATTACTTCTGCATTGAGCTTCTCTCGGGAGTGCCGATCGGAACCATCGCGATCTATGATATTGATGGTCAAGCCGGGAACTGGGGAAGATGGATCATTTCCGATTCGATCCCAGCCGCTCCTGCCAGCGTATGGCTTATTTTTCACGTTGCGTTCGATATTCTGGGTTTGTCCAGTGTGTTTTCCAATACGGTCATCGAGAATGCGAGCGTCGTTTCTTTTCATGATCATTGCGGGCTGCCGCGAACCGGAATCGAACGCAATGGCCTGACGATCAGGGGAGTCCCTTACGATATGGTTATTCATACGGCTACGAAGGAGAACTGGCCAACGGTACAACAACGTTTAGAGAAGCCCGCTATTTTAGCGGAGCGTCTGCTCGGGGAGAATCCGGAAAGTAATTAATATGCATTCGGGATGAAAGACAATATGGCTTGTATACTACGACAGCGAAACCGTTCGCTGTCTTTTCTGTATGTACCGGACGAGAAGGAATGACATGGGTAATATGTCTGGTGAATTCGCCGTTGCTACTCTCAGGCGTATTTCATATTTTATCAGGAGAAGGAAATTCATGATCGCCCGGTAATTTCATCATGGGTGTTTTTTGAACAAGGACTTACTCTTCAAGAAAGGATGGACAACCAGGATGAGCGAAATCTTGCATAAAATAAAAACCAAGACGGCAACGGTGGCCGTGATCGGTCTTGGTTACGTCGGACTATCTGTGGCAGTGGAGGCAGCAAGAGCCAATTACAGGGTGTACGGAATTGACATTGATAAGAATAAAACGGAACAGCTGCAACGCGGAAAATCGTATGTTACGGATATAAAGGATGAAGATATCGATTCTTTGATCCATCAGCGACTGTATGCCGTTCATGAGTTTTCAGCGCTGGCTGAGGCAGATATCATCGTTATTTGCTTGCCCACCCCGCTTAACATCAACAGAGATCCTGACGTTTCCATGATTCGGTCAGCGGTTGATTCCATCATCCGGTATGCTTCGAGAGATACGCTCATTATTTTGGAAAGCACCACCTATCCCGGAACGACCGAAGAATTAATTAAGAATGTGATTGAGGCCAATACGCCATGGGAAGTGGGTAAGGATGTTTTTGTATGTTATTCTCCGGAAAGAGTGGACCCTGGAAACCGTAAATTCAATGTAAAAAACACACCTAAAATCTTAGGAGGAATCACGGAGGAATGTACACATCTCGGCATTCAATTTTACCGTTCTTTTTTGGATAACGTGATTCCGGTAAGCTCAACGGCAGCGGCCGAGATGGTTAAGCTGCTCGAGAACACGTTTCGAAGCGTTAACATCGCGCTTGTGAACGAGCTGACGCTCATGTGTGACCGAATGGGGATTAACATCTGGGAAGTGATCGACGCTGCTTCGACCAAGCCGTTTGGTTACATCCCCTTTTTCCCGGGGCCGGGGATCGGCGGCCACTGCATCCCGATCGATCCGACCTATCTGTCATGGAGAGCTAAAAAGTTCGGCTTCTATAACAAATTTATTGAATTGACCAGCGATATCAACAGCAATATGCCCCGCTATGTCATATCGCAGATTACCGACATACTCAATGACCATGAAAAGCCGCTAAAAAACTCCAACATTATATTGATCGGCATGGCTTATAAAAAGGATGTCAACGATATGCGGGAATCGCCGTCACTCGAAGTGTTCAGGCTTCTACAGCAGAAGGGGGCTGCGGTAACCTATTATGACCCGCTCATTCCATGGTTTATGGACAACGGCCACAGGATATCCTCCATAGAACTTTTGCCGGATCTGATTGCCTCCGCCGACCTGGTCGTTATTACTACCGATCATAGTACGATCGATTACCAGTTTATTGCTGAGCATGCCGCTTTGCTGTATGACACGAAAAATGTGACCCGGTCGATTAAAGGAAACATCGTCTTGCTCGGCGGACATAAGCGATTGGAGAAAAGCTCATCCCCGGTTGTGTCGATCAAAGATAACGGGGAAGGGAGGGAAGGGATTGATTGATGTTGTCATTTGTGTGCATAACGGTTTGAATGCGGTAAAACAATGCTTGAGCTCCATTCAAAACAATACGACGCAAAAAATTAATTTAATTATCATAGATGATGGAAGCGATCAAACCACAAAGCGATATCTGGAACAGTACACACGACAATTTCACCATCAATTAATTCGACACGATAAGCCGCTAGGCTATACGGCTTCTGCGAATCAAGGATTAAAACAGTCAACATCACGATACTGCGTCCTCCTCAACAGCGATACGGTCGTAACCGGTCAGTGGTTGGAAAGGCTGACGGAAACCATGGAATCCGACCGCAGGATCGGTATCGTCGGTCCGCTGTCAAATGCAGCCAGCTGGCAATCCATTCCCCATCGGGACTGGAACCGTAATGGATTGGAGCCCGACTTGACGATCGAACAGATGGCCGAGCTTGTCTATCAAGCCTCGGATAAGATTTTTCCGAGAGTCATGTTTTTGAACGGCTTCTGTTTAATGATCAAGAAAGAAGTGTTAGACAAAATCGGATATTTCGATGAGAAGAACTTTCCGGTAGGTTACGGGGAAGAAGATGATTATTGTCTTCGGGCCCGCGCTGCCAACTTTAAATTAAAGGTTGCCACCCACTGTTATATCTATCATCAAAAGTCGGCAAGCTTCGGAACCGATAGAAGAAAGAAATTAGTGCAGAATGGAAAAGCTGCTCTCTATCGCAAGCATGGCGAGGAAAGGGTTAAACAATCGATACAAAAAATGGCCGCACATCAATCGCTCAGAGAAACAAGGGCAAAATTAAAGTGGCTTTTAGCGTGCAGACGACAAATCATCACAAGTAATCAACGAAAAAACGTAGTATACACAGCGATAACCGGCAATTACGATAAGCTGCAGGATCCTTTACAAATGAGCAAGCATTGTGATTACTATTGTTTTACGGATAATCCGAAATTAAAGTCCGGAACCTGGAAAATTATCAAGTTAGATAAAATATTCGCTGATTCGGCCCGTCAAGCAAGATGGGTAAAAGTTATGCCACATTTATTATTCCCGACCTACAAACACAGTGTTTGGGTTGACGGGAATATCAGAATTGTCGGAGATATCGATCGGTTTATTGAAAAATATAGCGCCTCACCGCTCGTGTTCTACAAACATTCACATCGGAATTGTATTTATAAAGAAGCTGAGGCTTGCATTGCCTTGGGGAAGGATAACAAGGAAGTCATATTAAAGCAAGTAGCTTTGTATAAGAATGCGGGATATCCGAGGGATAACGGACTGATTGAGTCCGGCGTGATCCTAAGACGCCATAATGATCCTATCGTTATGGGGGCAATGACCACTTGGTGGAGACAAATTATAAGTTATAGCAAAAGAGACCAAATCAGTTTTAATTACGTGGCCTGGAAGAACAAGGTTCCTTTTACGGCGATCAATGGCAATATCCGTAATAATGAATTTTTTAATTGGAGCAAGCACCACAAGAAGCCTGTTATGAAAAGATTGAAACGCTAATATGTATCTTAGGGGCTGTTGTCGTACAACGGCCCCTTCGGTTTTCCCTTATTTACTGCCGCCTAACAGCTTGTTTATCATGTCATCCTTCGCTAGTTCGTCCGATACGATCTTTTGTATCTGAGAACTCTTCAGCGGAAGTTTCCCTTGCCTGATCGATCCGCCGAGGTAGAAGTGAAGGCTGTGAGGAAAAAATCGCGTCTATATAATAGAGTTCTTTAAAGGACGTCCCTTCAGGAAATCTCGCAAAATACTCTTTATAATAAGAAGACAACACGACCCTCGGCAATAAATAACGGATATCCTTGATGGGAGAGTCAATTCTTGAATGCTCCAGATCAATGATCCATAAATCTCCTGATGGCGTTTTTATTACGTTCAAATGGGTTAAATCCCCATGTACAAGCCATCTTTTATTGTTTACGGATGTGAGATGATCAGCGAGGAGGGGCGCTCTTCGGGAAGAAATTCTTATACATTTTTCAGCTAATTGTATACAGGGTTGAATATACGGCAAGGCGTACTGGTTTTTCCATTTCATCAAATCTTTTAATTTTAATTGATATTCAGATATCCATCTGTTAATTCCATTCTTCAAGGCGCTCGGTTTTTGATTGGATGTGAGTGAACTTGGCCATGTAGCGTGTTGATGAAAATCCCCAATGACCTTTACGCGGTCAATTATCGATGCAGGACCTCCAGAGATATATTTAGACAAATAATAACGATGCTCACCTTGCTTCGTACATAGTTTCCGTTGATTCGTGGCGATAACCTCAGGAACCTTCAACCCTTGTTGGGATAGTGCGTATTGTAGAGTGATAGAAGGGGTGAAGCTTTTACTTGATCTGTAATCCGACTTAAGGATATAGGATTCTTTGTTATCGATTACCTTCCACACTGCCTTATCCGGCTCGTTCTGAATCCATTCGATTTTCGGCTTTTTGATGTCATAATACTGGTTAAGAACCAACGCTGCCTCTTGAAGAGTAGGCATGCTATCACTCTCCATTCCAGATAATAGGTCATCATCTATTACAGGTTCTATGGTACGTCGAGCAGGCCTTGAAAAAGAGACTTCCAATTTTTCGCACACTGTTTGATCGTAAAGTTCTTGGCCACGGCCTTTGCGGCCTTTTGTGAAATTTTTTTTCGAAGTTTGGGATTCTCGATCATTTCTCGAATCCCGACATACCAGCCCTGCTCTGTTTGAGGAACAAAGTAACCCGTTTTTTTGTGGAATACGCAATCTCGGTATATGGGGGATAATGAATAAATGCCGGGAATGCGGCAGGCAGCATAGTCGCGGAACTTCACATTGCTTTTGCAGTGGTAGAACAGACCATCATCCATGGGTGCAAGACCGATATCCCAATTGGCCCGATACAGCTGCTGCATGAACTTGCTGTAATTTTCATTATGTTTCCAATGGGAGATATTAGGATGTCCCTTCAATTCTTCAGGACAGTACCCGTAGAACTCCAGTCTAACAAAATCTCCGTATTCCTTAAGTATGCGCTGCAATGCAGGAATAACCGGGCGGAAAGAACTTTCCTTTTTGGCACCTTCATATCCGATCACGAGTCGATCTTCCTTTTTCGGACTGTTGGACAATTGTGTATAGGAAACATCAATGCTTCCTGGAAAATAGACCACTTTAGGAGTGAAATGCATCTTAATCAGATCGCGAAAGACGGGTGATTCCACTTTGACTGTGTGTACGTTTTTTAGAAAGTAAGTATAGGTTTCTTTATAAGCGGGTTTTGAGTATATTTGGCCAAGACGAGTGGTTTGAGGAATCGCGAGAAAATGGTCGTCAATGACGTATACGGTCTTCTTTCCCTCACGGTGTGCCCATTCTAAACATTGGAGCGCTGCAGGCTCAATGCTTCTCAAAAACAAAATAATATCATATGAAGAAATGATAGAACGGGTTACTTGTTTATGTGGAAGGATCTTAAAACTGCAATATCCTTGTCCTTCCAAATAACGGAGAGGGGGAGAAGAATGATTTGGTACGATGCGGTTTCCTCTGAGCCGACCACAAGAATTTTTCTCATCAAATGACCTCCAAACCATCATGTTTACGGGATGCCCTTGCGGGTAACTCAGTTGAAAAATAGTGCTTGCCCTCACGAGGAGAGCAAGCGTAAAAGCCATATTTGAAACAGTGAATTTAGAACAAGTTATTGTCCGTACCTGTTACGGAGATTTGAGTTGGCGTGTTGCCGGTGAACCGGTTTCCGAATGCGGTGTTTTCATCGCCGGAAATGAGGAGTCCGAAATTCTGGTTGAGCTCCATCTCGTTGAATTCCACACTGTTAAAGTCTGTGGCGATTGCGATACCGGTTTGAGTGTTACCATCGGAATCGTTGGCTCCAAGATATCCGTTATCGCCGGTTGTGATCGAAACGCCGATCCCTGTATTATTTTCCACGTTGTTGCGTATCAGTACGTTGTTTGCTGCTGCAACGGTGATTCCGCTTGTTCCGTTTTGCGTGACCGTGTTGCCGAATAACAGATTGTTCGCTGCGGTGCTCGAGATGCCGATTGTGCCGTTTTGAGAGACAGTATTACCAATAGCCGCATTATTGGCGCCGGCCAACAAAATACCCACACTTGTATTGCTGAAGAATACATTCTGTACGATCCAGCTGTCGGTGCTTGCTACGTTGATTCCTGCAGCGCCGCCCGCGTCTTGAACACTGTTTCTCCAGGCTACATGTCCGGTACCGGCAGCTAAATCAATGCCAATACCAAGCGTGTTGTTGATGGTATTGCCAATAATGCGGTGATTGGTACCAGCGGTAACATCAATCGCATCGGCCGTGTAGTTTTGAATGGAGAATCCGTTAATTTCAACCCCCGTAGCTGCCGTGACAATGAACGCACTTGCCGCAGCGTTGAGTCCTTGGCGTATCGCCGCACCTTCATTTTTAGCTATAACTTTTACGTTGGAAGTCGCTACAGTCACCGCCGGCTCTGGATACGTTCCATCATTAACCAATACGACATCACCAGCGACAGCTGAAGCTACCGCAGTTGCAATTGGCGTCCCTGTAGGTGAAGGGAAGACCGAAATAATGGCCATCACGTCTACCTCCTTATATAGAATTGATTAAGGTTTTGTATTCTTAATCTAGTAACAGTTAATGCAATGGGAGAGAGTAATGTAAAGGCAGATGGATGAGTTGAAACGCACATTTTCGAGAGGTTGGAAGAACAGATAGATGAAAACCTATGTTCCCGCTGCCAAAGCCGACCAAGTGTAAAACCCTCCGCACTATGCACAGTGGAGGGTTTTCTTCATAAAACGTAAATACAAATATGATGATGTGATTTTATCGGCGGACCTGCCCGCGAATTTCACCATTCCGATTTTGGATCGTATGAACATTCACATAGGCATTGCCACGCTCGAATTCACGGATCGCTTCCTTCCTATTTAAATGCTCTAGTTTATTCAATTTCGATAGAGTTGGTATGTTTATCGGTCCATCCGCACAACCCAATTTTATTTCGGTGTAAGGTACGAACGCCGTTACAGTAAATAAACCTATACATAAAATGAGGAGGAAGTGTTCCTAATCCCTACTTGGCAGGTGAGAAACATGTCGAAACGAAGTCCTGCGAGTCCCGTTAACAGAAAAAAGAGGAGAAGATCCCTGTCCCCGATCATAAATGCCGAGCTTCCGAAGGTATCCGTCATCATTCCTGCCATGAACGAAGCAAAGACCATTGCGGCAGTCATTCGGCAAGCCAACCAAGTGCACGCCAACACAGAGGTTATCGTTGTTGCCAATGGTTCAACGGACGGTACGGCAGAAATTGCTCAGAGCACCGGAGCGAGGGTGATCCACCTGCCCTTTCCGCTCGGTCATGACGTGGGACGAAGTATCGGCGCTGCAGCGGCTAGAGGAGACATCTTGCTGTTTACCGATGCAGACATCGTAATCAAAGCAAGTGATATGACCCCTTTGACAAAAGCCGTAGAAGAGGGGGTGGACGTGGCTTTGAACAAGTATTTGGGTCCGACCGATAAACATCACGTTCACAGCGTTATCCTCGCTAAGCATACGTTAAACATTTTGGTATCCAATCCCGATTTGAAAGGAGCTTCACTTACAACCATTCCACATGCAATGAGCCGGAAAGCGGTACATTTGATTGGTATCGACAATTTGGCTGTTCCTCCGAAAGCTCAAGCAATGGCTATTTTTAATGGCTTGAAGGTACGGGGGATTCATTACGTGGATGTAGGAAAAAGAAATCCCAGGAGGGGTAGAACCAGAGGGAATGATCCTCTTGAAACCCTGATTGTGGGGGACCATTTGGAGGCAATAGATTGGTTAATCTCTCAATCCGGCATGCGGGGAAATCGATCGGATCTCGCACGAAAAAGAGAAAGCGTGTGGTGATGAGATGGTGCGAAGAAAGCGGAGACGAGGTATGATACCCGCCTCAAATTCTTTTAGGAGAGCAATGAAACCCATAAATAAAAGAGCAAGGACCAAGAGAAAACGGAGCGGTCATAAATTGGGGGCTCTTATTTTCAAGAATCGTCGGATTTCAAACGGAGCGGTCGACAATTGGAAAGAGAGAGCTTATGCTGCCGGCTATCAGCAAGCGGCCCATGAAGTTTCAACAACAGCGGATACACCTCCCCATATTAAAGTGAACGAGAGCTGGAATCGCTGGTACCATTCAGTCAAACCACTGCCATGGACGGTTTACCACGCGGCGGCGTCTAAATTTGTGGAAGGACACAGTAAGCATTCTGGAATATATCTAGGAAATGCCGTTCTCCTGCCGACGGACAAAAGGGTAGCGGCGATCGTCTTGGTTATGAACGAGAAAGACACGATTATAAAATTGCTGGAGCAGCTTCATCGGCTGCCGCTTCATGAAATCATTTTTGTGGTGAACGGATCAACCGATGAAAGCTTTGAAATGATCCGAAACCAATCGAAAGCCATCATTGTGCACTACCAACAAGCTTTGGGACACGATGTTGGCAGAGCGGTCGGGGCGAGGTTAGCCGATTCTGAAATTCTGCTGTTCCTTGATGGAGATGTTCCGATATTAGCAGAGCATCTCGTACCTTTCATTGATGCCATTGAACAGGGTAGCGATATTGCCTTAAATGATATTTCTCCATTGATCGGGATGTTTTCCAACAGAGACTACGTAACCATAGTGAAGGAGTTTATTAACCGATCCATGGGCAGGGCGGATCTCGAAGCCAATTCGCTTACCGCGGTACCTCACGCGATGAGGAAGGAAGCTGCCCAAATCATCGGATACGCCAATTTATCTGTCCCACCGAAAGCGCAAGTCATCGCCCTTGAAAAGGGTTTGAAAATAAATGCACCGGCCAGTGTAGACGTCATTACAAAAAATCGGCTCCGAGCTCGAAATGTCGGACAACAAAATGCAGTTTCCGATTTGATCATTGGAGACCACATCGAAGCTCTCAAAACGGCAATCGACATAAAGGGGCCGCGGCTATCTTTTATGGATCAGATTAGACAAAGGCAGCTAACCAAGGTTTAGAAGGTGGTAGCTATGAAAAAAACAAGCATCATTATTCCGACTTTCAATGGCAGGGAGCTGCTAAAGGATTGCATTTATTCGATTAAACGCCATACGAATGAGCCTTACGAGATCATCGTTGTTGATAATGGTTCCTCCGACGGCACCGTTGACATCTGCCGTCAGGAGGGGATTACCTTCATTTCATTGGCAAACAACATTGGCTTTCCAGCTGCATGCAACAAGGGTTTGAAAATTGCAACCGGCGATACGCTGCTCCTGCTGAATAATGATGTCATCGTCACCCGCAACTGGTTGCAGAATATGTTGAATTGTTTGAACAGCGAAACCAATATCGGAATCGTCGGGCCGCTCACCAACTATGCAAGCGGGAAACAACAGATCGATATGCCTTATACCAGTTTAGAAGAGATGTCGAACCAGCTGAATGAGCCGGATGCCAGTAAGTGGCTTCAAGTGGATCGAATCGTAGGCTTATGTTTCCTGTTTAAACGGGAATTGATGGATCGCATCGGACTGCTGGACGAACGATATTCACCAGGTCATTTTGAAGACGATGACTATTGTTACCGGGCCAGGAATGCGGGATATACGTTCAGGATCGCGGGCGATGTTTTCGTTTTTCATCATGGGAGTGCCAGCTTTGCCAAGCAGGACATGGGTCAAGTGAAGCATCTTATCGATACAAACAAACAAAAATTCATGGATAAATGGGGCGTCGATCCAACGATCTATGTATAATCATCTATTTTGCGAAAGGAAGGATTATATGAAGGGCGTCATTCTGGCAGGAGGTACGGGGACCCGGCTTTATCCACTGACCAAAGTCATAAATAAACATCTGCTGCCTGTCGGGAAGGTTCCGATGATATGTCACGGAATTGAGAAATTCAAAAAAGCGGGCATCGAGGAAATTCTCATCGTGATCGGCAAGCAATCGGCTGGTCTGTATACAGACCTGATCGGCAGCGGAAAAGAATGGGGGGTAAGCGTCACATTTAAAATCCAGGAAGAAGCCGGGGGGATTGCCCAAGCATTATACCTTGCCGAACCGTTCATAACACCGGGCGAAAAGTTCGTTGTGCTTCTTGGCGATAATCTGTTTGAGGATCATCTAATCACCTTTGTGCAAGCTTTTGAAAAACAGGCCGCTGGAGCGCGCGTACTTCTGAAGAAAGTTCTTGATCCGAAGAGATACGGTGTTCCCGTCTTGGAGAAAAACAACATCGTTTTGATCGAAGAGAAACCGGAGGAGCCTAAATCCGATTATTGCGTAACCGGTATTTATATGTATGATTCGACGGTGTTTGAAACGATCCGAACCATAAAACCATCGGCACGAGGCGAATTGGAAATTACCGACGTGAACAATGTGTATGCATCGAAGGGGCAGCTTACCTATGACATATTAGACGGATGGTGGACGGACGCCGGAACCTTCCAGTCCTTGTACCAAGCCAGTGGGCGATTGTGGTGAACCCTATTTCGGGAATGAATAAATCCGGAGGCCTGACCGCATGAGAACAATGAATGAGCATTTGCTGCTTCAGGGGGAGAGCAATCCGCCCAGTTGGAAGGATACAGAAAAGGTTACTCAGTGGGACGGAGAGAGGGATACAGGCTCGGTTTTTCCGATGCGGTAATAAGGTCCTTACCCAAGGAAGAGGAGCAGGTCCGCGATCTCCGTATTCTTTATGTCACTGCAGGCATTGGCGTTCCTTATCCTGCGCTGGATCAGGCGGTGACTGACGCATTAAAGGGACTGGTTCGAAGTCTCTCGGTTGCGAGCCCTTCAGAAGATATCGTCCTTTTGGCTAAGAAATTCCAGCCGGACCTAGTACTTGCTTTAAACGGTGTCGTTTTGGAAGCCGATACGCTCAAAGCGCTCCGGGATAGCGGATTTAAAACAGCCATTTGGTTTACGGATGACCCGTACTATACGGACTGGACGGTTTCGATCGCTCCCCGCTACGATTATATCTTTACGCTTGAATCCAACTGCGTATCATTTTATCGCGATTTAGGTTGTCAGCATGTGTATCACTTGCCTTTTGCAGTCAATCCGAACGTATTTTATCCGAAGCATGTGCCGACCTCCAACCAGACCGATATTTGTTTTATCGGAACGGCCTATTGGAACAGAGTGGAGTTAATGGATCATCTGGCCCCGATATTGAATAATAAAAAAGTCGTCATTTCCGGATGGTGGTGGGACCGGATGAAACATTACGCCCAGCTGTCCGACAAGATTAAGCTCGGCGATTGGATGACGCCGGAGGACACGGCAACTTACTACAATGGAGCCAAGATCGTCATCAACCATCACCGTTCATCCGATGACGATACAATCAACGCCAACAGCAGAAAGGTAAAGGCGCTTTCCGTCAATCCCCGCACGTTTGAAATATCCGGCTGCGGCACGCTTCAGTTATCGGATATCCGCCACGATATGGATCAGTTATATTCCCCAGGTACGGAAATAGAAACCTACGGCTCTTATGATGAACTGATGGATAAAATCGACTATTACTTGCGTCATGAGGAAGAGCGACAGCGAATTGCTTTAAATGGCTTGATAAGAACAAGAAAGGATCATACCTACCATAAACGATTGAGCACGATGCTTCGTATCATTTTTCCTTGAGTCAAGCCAAATTGGATTGTTATACCCGTTTCCTAATGAGTTCCAAAGAATATATTGTGCGTAAGACGGGGTGATCATCATACGGCAGCACTTAGAGAAAAGAAGACACAGGCCGGTAAAGAGGCGACATAAGCGAAAAGTTATTCTTCAGAGAACAAAAGGCCAAACGCCAAGCGACTGTACCCAGAAATTGCTGGAACAAGCGGCAGCTTCGTTTAATGAAGGCTTTGATACCGGCTACGACCAGGCGATGATGAGGTCGCGGCCTTCGGAACCCGAAACGATGGCAAAACCAAACTCGGGAGAGGAGTACGCGAAGGGATTATATGAAGGAGGAGAAGGGATCGTGGACTCGATACTCCCGGAGCTAGAGATTCTTCCTGAAATTTCGGTTCGCCAGATTATCGAAGCTGGTATGGAACAAATGAGTTCTCAATATTATCGTCTTCTAAGCGCGGCGGAGGTTGCAAGGAGGCTTAACGAAGCTTTGGATTCAAGCTCCCCGTTGTCCGTTATCCGCTTAGGGGATGGGGAACTGCTTACGCTTGCGCAGGAGTTGGTTTTGAACACGGACGAAGTGCGTAAAGAAGGACATTTTTTAAGTTATGCCGGTGTTCGTTTACCTGATCTAAAAGCAAGAGATATGTTGGCAGCCTCCGTGAGAAAGGCCGATATCGTTGGCATTCCCAAACTAAGATTGCCGAACTTTCAACCTCTGGGCTTTTCGGTTTTTAAAGCGCATGGCATTGATTATCGAAAGTTGCAACTAACGTTATCGACGGTCAACTATGCATTGCATTTGGAAGGTTTACTGGGAGGGATCCTTGCAGGACGTCGAGTTCTCGTGGTGGGCAATTCCGCTCCCGGTCTTTCACGGGTGCTGTCGGGCCGCGGAATCAAGGTGGCGGGCACGGTGGCCCCCGTGGAAGGTATCCACGATATTCCCAGAATCATGGATGAAATTCGAGGGCATCCATTCGACATCGCGCTGGTGGGCGCCGGCATTCCGGCTGTTATCATTACAGAGCGAATTGCCTCCGAGCTCGGAAAGGTCGCTGTCGATTTCGGGCATCTGGCTGATTCCTTAGCAAGCGGGGAAGCAACCTTATGAACCGCATCAGCCATCATAAAACGGACGGTTACAACGACGGGTTTAACAAAGGCTTCCATTCCGGCTACAAGGATGGATACAGCCGGGGGCGGAATATGGGAATATCCCAATTCAGGAATGTTTTTGAGGGTACAAGTATCATTATACCGACCTATAATCAGCTTCCTTATTTAAAAGAATGCATTGAAAGTATCGCTCAATATACCGGCACGCCGTATGAACTCATTATTATTGATAATGCATCCGATGACGGAACTGCGGAATTTCTCAAATCTTCCCAAGGGCTTCGCTTTCGAATCAATGAAGAAAATTTAGGCTTTGCAGGAGCTGTAAATCAGGGACTGATGATGGCAAAAGGAACAACGTTGATGATCTTAAATAATGATTCCGTTGTAACGACCAACTGGCTCACGAATTTACTCGTCTGTCTGCACAGCGACCCGCAGTTCGGGATTGTCGGTCCGGTGACAAATTATATCAGCGGAGAGCAACTTATTCATGTCAGCTACCACGATACCGCGGAGATGCAGCAATTCTCCAAATCATACAATCACTCTAATGCGCACAGCTGGACCGTTACAGAACGCTTGACAGGTTTTTGCATGTTGATTCGGCGTGATGATTTTTACCGATTGGGTTATTTTGACGAGGGCTTTGAGATCGGCAACTGTGAAGATGACGATTATGGGCTGCGTGCCCGTCTTCTTGGAATGCAGCTCATTATCGCCAAGGATACGTTTATTCACCATTATGGCAGCGTCAGCATGAAGACGTTAAATTCCAGATTCGAACAAGTGTATGCGAATAATCTTTCTTTCTACTCCAGCAAGTGGGAAGATCCTCATGAGATGTTGTCCCTGAAGTGGCAGCGGAGCTTAAACCGGGACATGAAGCTGCGGACCGTTGATATGTATCCGACGTGTGTCTTCGTGACAGGGGCAGACTCGGTAATCTATTGGATTGAGAACGGAATCAGGCACCCGGTTCATGGAGCCGTCGGCATTCAGGCAGTACGGGTTTCACAGGTTGATCTCCGCTGCTGGCCGCTCGGGGATCCCATGGCTGCGGAGGAAGCCGTTGGGCGTATGAGGACTGTGTATTTTCCATCCACGGAATCTTGGGAGCAAGAAGGCAAACTGATCAAGCATAAGAACGGCAGCGTTTATCAGTACAAGGGGAATCGGCTGCAGCGATTCCTGAATCGGCTCGTCTTAGCGGCTTGGCGCCTTGATTTTTACGAGCCGCTGCTAGTGAACGAGCACGAAATCCAGCAATATGGGGAGGAAATTCCAATCATTTCTCCTCCGGTGATTAAGGCGGATAACATTTAATTAAAGAGAAAAGGGTGAGACGGATGAGAGCAAGGAAAAAAAATGGCGGTGCTGCGTTGAAGAGAAAAGGAATCCGTGGAAGAGGCTTAAGAGGGAAGGGGGCGAATCGAGTTTTTGGGGGAAAGAGAAGAAAAGGTCCAGGAAGAATAGCTCCGCGACAAACGGCTGCCGAATACAATCAATCCTATGATGCGGGGTTTGATAAAGCGTATAACGAAGGATTTAACGTTGGTTATGCGGAGGGTATGGAGGCCGGTCATCAAGAAGCTTATAAAGGAGAAGGATAAGATGGCTTTAAGAAAAAAAAATAAGGCCTCGAAAGCGAGCTGGAAAACGAAAACACCATCCTGTTCGTCTTAGCGCATATCAAAAGGGCAGTTTAGACGGTTTCCAGCGGGGAAAAGAGGAAGGGCTCGCTCAAGGGCGCGCCGATGCTCAGAAAAGATCCCAAACCGCTGTTGCCGTCATCGAGACGGCTCTGCCCAAGATGGACGTTCTGGTTATCGCGGCAGGCATGATACCGTCGCTTGAAATCGGCGTTATCCAGCCCCTCCAAACGCTGAATAAACAAGAGAACCTGCAATTCGACGTGAAACTGGAAACCGACGTGACCCACGAAATGATTGCGGCCGCGAACACGATTGTATTCGTTCGCAATGTGGAACCGGCGGCCTATGCATTACTAGAGCTGGCCCATCAGCTGAATAAAAGGACGGTCTATGTTATTGACGATAATTTCCTGGAGATTCAGCCAACAACTCCGGTGGGCGAATATTACAACGATCCGATCCGTCGAGAGACGTTTATTAAGTTTTTGAAAAATACGCAAATCATTAAAGTCGATGCTCCTGATCTCGGCACCTATATTCATGAGCGGTACAATAGACACGTGATTTACTTCCCTGCCAGCATCGATTTCGAGTGGCTGGACCAGAACGAGAAGGCGGATAAGGATCAGGGGCAAGTGGTCATCGGTTATGCAGGAGGGGACAAAGAGGAAGATTTCGTGCCCGTCATTTCAGCGTTGAACAAAATTTTGGATTATTACGGGGGGTTCGTGAGATTAGAATTTTACGGCTACCTTCCGCCTTCGCTGGCTGATCATCCAAGCGTCAAATATGAAGGCGGGGGGATGGAATACAAGGAGTTTTTGAAAAAGCTTAATAAGAGCAACTGGAACATCGGGATTGCGCCGCTTGCCGACAATTCATTTAACAAGGGGAAAACGAATACCAAATTCCGTGAATACGGTGCCTGCGGCATTCCGGGCATATACTCGAAGTCTCCTGTTTATACGCATTGGGTCGAGCAGGGCGAAACCGGCTACTTGGTTGAGCATACCGAGCAGCATTGGTATGAGGGAATCAAGGCCATGATCGAAGATCCGACGATGCGGCAGAGAATCAAGGAGAATGCGCATAGGTCAGCCCGGCAGCATTTTTCGCTTCAGACATGCATCGATAATTGGAAGAGATATATCTTCAAAACGTAAAATCGGGGGAGAGAGCGGGAAAATGGGGAAAAGAGGGAAAAGAGGGGATATAAACGTACTCATCGTCGGATCGGAAAAAATCGCTTCCTATAAAATCGGCATTGAGCAGCCCCTCCGCCATCTGGAGAAGATGGGAGTTTGCGACTTTGACGTCAGATCCGATGATGAGATGGACAGATCAAGGCTGGCTGAAGCGGATATCGTCCTCTTCTTCCGAACGGTTCAGCCCGAAGCTTATAAGTATCTGGAGATGGCCCGGGAGATGGGAAAAAAGACGGTGTACGTGATCGACGACCATTTTATCGCGATGTCTCCGGGTTCGGATATGGGACGATATTATCATGATTCTTCACGAAGAAAGACGTATGTTAAATTTCTGAAAAACGCCCAAAGCGTAAAGGTTGCTTCCAGTTTTTTTGCCAAACATCTTGAAACGCATTTTAGTCCCCAAAAAATAATCTATTTTCCGGGAAGCGTTGATTTCTCCGTTTTTTCCGGTTTGAAAAAGAACCGTAAAGAAGAAGGGAAAGTCGTAATCGGGTATGAAGGCGGAAAAAAACAAGTGGCTTTTGAACCTGTTATCGGGGCATTGCATAAAATCATTGGGAAGTACGGGGATAAACTCAGAATCGAGTTCTGCGGGTATGTTCCCGATGAACTCAGGGAGAAGCCGCAGGTGTTTACGGAATCCTACGATGAGAACTATAAAAACTTTCTGAAGCGCCTTTACCGTTCCAACTGGGATATCGGGTTAGCGCCGTTGGAGCGAACGCTGCTGCATGATTGCAAAAGCAACAATAAATTTCGCGAATATTCCGCTTGCAGGATTCCGGGGATATATTCTTCTTCTCCGGCTTACGAGGAATGGGTTGCCGGGAAGGAAAACGGCCTGATTGTATCCGGTGAGAGCGATGATTGGTACGAAGCCATGGTCCAACTGATCGAACAGCCGGAACTACGGCAGAGCATCGCGGAGCATGCCGAACAAGTAGCATGGGCGAATTTTTCAGTGGAAGCTTGCGCCGAACGATGGCGTTCACAAATTCTAATGTCGGAATGACGAGGGATTATGAAAGGAGAGGTTCACTTGGACCATAAGCTGATACCCGTTCTTCAACCGAGTATAGGTCAAGAGGAGATCGACGCTGTGGCAGATGTTTTACGGTCAGGATGGCTTGGACTTGGCCCCAAAACGGAACAGTTCGAGCAGGAATTTGCCAAGTATGTCGGCAGCCGTTTCGCGGTTGCGCTCAATTCCGGTACGGCCGCGCTCCATCTGGCCATGGACATTTTGGGTATTGGGCCGGGTGACGAGGTCATCGTGCCTTCCATCACGTTCATATCCACTGTCCATGCGGTTAGCTATGTGGGAGCAACGCCGGTTTTTGCGGATATTGAACCCGATACGATGAACATATCGCCGGAAGATATCAAGCGGAAGATAACAGATAAAACCAAGGCAATTATCGTCGTTCACATGGGCGGGCATCCCTGCGATATGGATACCATCCATGAGTTGGCGCATGCCAATGGAATCAAGGTAGTAGAAGATGCTGCGCACGCATGCGGCGCGGAATATAAAGGCAAAAAGATCGGCTCCGTCAGCGATATCACATGCTTCAGTTTTCATGCCGTCAAAAATTTAACGAGTGGTGAAGGCGGCGCAATTACCTGCAATACCGAGTGGATGAACCGTAAGCTGCGTGAGAAGAGGTGGGTAGGCATTTCCCGCGATACGTGGATACGGTCGTCACATGAGAAGGTGTATGCATGGCAGTATTTCGTTGATGACGTAGGATACAAATATCATATGAACGACATGCAGGCTGCCATCGGGCTCGTTCAGTTAAATAAGCTGAGCCAATTGAACGGAAGACGAAAAGAAATAGCGGCTCGTTACCAATCCGAACTGAAGGATTTGGAATGGCTGGAACTTCCTCGTGAACAGCCGTATGCTCAAAGCTCCTGGCATTTGTTCCAGGTTAAATTCAGCAAGGAAAGCCAGAGGGACCGTATGATTGGACACTTGCAGGAACACAATATCGCGACGGGCGTCCATTATTATCCGTGCCATCTGCATCCGAGCTACCTGCATCTCAAAGCGATCGTGCCGCTCTCCTCGGAGATCTGGAAAAGAATTCTGACCCTTCCTATTCATCCGAACATTACGGAGGAGGACTTGGATCGGATCATAACCCGTATAAGGGAGTTTAAGCCATGAGAAAACTGTTGGTTCTAGGTGCGGGAATCTCCCAGCTCCCATTAATTGAAACCGCGAAAAGAATGGGATTATACGTTATTGTTGTGAGCCGACAAGGAAACTATCCCGGGTTTGCCAAGGCAGACAAGGTTTACTACGAGGATACGACCCATATGGATAAGATTGTCGAAATCGCCCGGCATGAAGGAATTCATGGAATCTGTACAACGGGTACGGACGTGGCCGTCAAGTCGATCGGCAGAGTCGTGGATGAATTGGGAGTAAGCGGATTGAGTTATGAATCCGCTCTGCTCTCCTCAAATAAATGGAAGATGAAACAGGCTTTTATGAAACATGGCGTACGAACGGCACGATTTCTGAAAGTCCAAACCTTGCAGGAAGCCTACAGCGCTTTCGAAGTATTGTCGCCGCCGCTTATCTTTAAGGCAGTGGACGGGGGAGCAAGCAAGGGCATTGTGAAGGTTGCCGATATGGCCCATGTGGAATACGCATTTGAAACCGTGCGCAAGGATACGAAACTGGATTTTTTCATCGTTGAAGAGTTTATTGAAGGAACCGAGTTTGGCGCACAGGCATTCGTCTACGATAACCAAATTCAATTCATCATGCCGCACGGGGATTTCGTCTTTTATGGGGATACCGGTGTTCCCATCGGTCACTATGTCCCATATGAATTGCCCGAAGAAGTGCAGCAAGATCTGTTTTCCCAGTTGAAACAAAGTATCGAAGCGTTGGAATTAAATCATTGCGCAATCAATGCGGATTTTATTTTGAAAGACGGGCATGTGTATGTTCTTGAAATCGGAGGCAGAGCAGGAGCTACATGCTTGCCCGAACTGGTGTCCACTTTCTATGGATTCGATTACTATGAGCAGATCATCAAGGCTGCTCTTCGCATGAATCCGTCATTTCCCTCTCATACTTCACAGCCTTGTGCGTGTGAATTACTGATCTCCGATAAAGATGGGGATATTACTGGACTTGAGAACGGAAATGAACAGCATGAGAATATTATTCAAATATCATTTGATTATCATATAGGCGAGAAGGTAAATAAATTCAGGGTTGGCACTGACCGAATCGGCCAGATCATCGTGAAAGGGGACCGTTTGGAAGAAGTGCTGAGCCTGCTGGAAGAAGTTAAAGAGAAGATAAGAATCGATTTAGGTTAGATCTTATATATATCATATCGAAATCTCGATCTGCAGCGGCGATCGGGATTTTTGCATGGGGGAGCGTATGCCTATATCCTAATTGGGGATTAGACATATAAATAATCGGGAGAGCGGCAACCGATGTTTTCGGTAAAGCTCTCTCAAATCCAAGTACCGGAGGCAGCAGATGAAAATCACGGATACAAAGCTCCAAGGCGTGAAACGGATTGAACCGGCCGTTCACCAAGACCATCGGGGATTTTTTATGGAAAGTTTCAATGATCGAGTTCTTAAAGGATGCGGCATTAACGACCATTTTATTCAGGACAATCACTCGATGTCACGTGAGGCAGGTGTTATTAGAGGGCTGCATTACCAACTGTCTCCCGAGGGACAGACGAAATTGATCCGCGTTGTAAGCGGGGCGATCTATGATGTGGTCGTTGATATTCGGTCGGGCTCCCCTACCTATGGACAATGGCAAGGTTTTATCTTATCCGCAGCCAATTTCATTCAACTTCTCGTTCCCAAAGGGTTTGCCCATGGTTTTTGTACTCTTGTTCACGATACGGAGGTCATATACAAGGTCGATGCCTACTATTCGCCAGAGCATGATCGGGGAATAGCCTGGAACGATCCGGATCTCAATATCGATTGGCCTGTGAACAAACCTGTTCTCTCTGACAAAGATTCAAAGCATCCTCGATTGGCTTTGGCAGAAAATAACTATGTATACGAGGGGTGAGGTCGCATGAAGATCGTTGTCACAGGCGGTGCGGGGTTTATAGGCAGTAACTTTATACGATATATGCTGTCTCAACATCCGAATGACGAATTTATTAATGTGGATAAACTAACGTATGCCGGCAATTCAGGAAATCTGAGCGAAGTGCGGACGAATCCCAAATATCGTTTTGTGAAAGCGGATATCAGAGATCGGGCAGCTTTAGAACCCCTCTTTAAGGAGGGGGTTGATGCGGTCGTTAATTTTGCGGCTGAATCCCATGTCGACCGCAGCATTTTGCAGCCTGAATTGTTTGTCTTGACGAATGTGGCAGGAACTCAGACGCTCCTCGATCTGTCGAGGCAATATGGAGTCGGCAAGTTTGTCCAGGTCTCTACTGATGAAGTCTATGGCACGCTGGGAGCCACCGGCCTATTTACCGAAGAATCACCGCTTCAACCGAACAGTCCGTATTCTGCAAGCAAAGCAGGCGCCGATTTGATGGTTCGAGCTTATTATGAGACGTTTGGATTACCGATCAATATCACGCGCTGTTCAAATAATTACGGCCCATATCAGTATCCTGAAAAGCTAATACCGCTTATCATTTACAATGCTTTGCATAACAAGCCCCTTCCGGTATACGGCGACGGTTTGAACGTTCGCGATTGGCTGTACGTGGAAGATCATTGTCGAGCTGTTGACCTGGTTTTGCGCCAGGGCGTCGACGGCGAAATATATAATATCGGAGGACATAATGAACGGAATAATTTGCAGGTTATTCGAACGATCCTGTCTGAACTGAACAAACCCGAAACCTTGATTCGGCATATCCAAGATCGTCCCGGACATGATCGCCGCTATGCGATAAATGCAGATAAGATAAGGAAGGAACTCGGTTGGGCTCCACAATATCATTACGAAAGCGGCATTCGTGAGACGATTCGATGGTATCAGAAGAACCTGGCTTGGGTGGAACAAGTGCTTGAAAAGTCAGCAGACAGCGGTCATTAAGAAGGACTTCTTTAATTGAATGGATTAGTTAGTTAATGAAATGATCGCCGATGATTCCATCGGCGTTTTTTGTGCATAAATGGCCTGTAGCGCATTTTTCTCCATGTTAAAACCTTTCAGCATACCGCCTTTGTCCCGAGGTCATCCTATACGATGTTATTACATTCATTATAGAGATGGAGGATGAATCATGGTTAAATCCAAGGCCCTCAACCTGACCGTCTCCACGGCACTGCTGCTCAGTATGGCTGCAGTAGCAGGGTGCGGTAACGCTAACGACGGCAACACGACTCGTACGAACAATGTGGACGGTGGCCGTATCGGCGTGAATTCCGTACGTAACAACCAGAACGTCGGCAGCACGCAGCAGCATGACTTGTCCAACCTGAAATACAGCAAGGCGCTGTCGAAAAAAGTTTCGGATATCAGCGGCGTAGGATCGGCGCATGTATTCGTAACGAACCGCAATGCCTATGTTTCGCTGTCCAGGGACGGCATGAACACGAGCAACATCAATGGTCGCGTGACAGGCATGAGCACTGGGGCGAATCGTTCCGCTGACGGCGCGATGAACGGCACCATGAACGGCACGATGAACGGCACAAACACAACGAATGTCAGAAACCGTACTTTCGGTACTTCGGGCACAGGTACCGTCGGTCTTCTCCGTGGTATGGCTAATGACACCCGACGTGCGGTAGATAACACGACAGGTCTCGGCCGCAATGCCGATAACCGCGGCTTCGGTGTGAACGGAACGACAACCAATGGCGGCTTTGGCGGAAGCAATTATAATACGTTAAACGGCACGCGCACGAACGGTCTTATGGGAACTAACGACACGCGTACCAATACCTTTACCGGAACAAACGGCGCAACCAACGACACGTACATGGGAACAGGCATCAATGGCGTTCCTTATGGGACCTACAACAATAATATGGGCATCATGAGCAACAATCGTGAAGAAGTGCCTCAGCACCTTCGTCAGGAAATTACGAGCAAAATTCGCAAGACCGCTCCGCATATCAGTCAAGTATATGTTTCCTCCGATGAGGAATTTTATCAGCATGCCAATCGATTTGGAACGGACGGGAATGCGGCGAACACGGTTGGAACGCTTTCGCGTGATTTCGGCTCTTGGATCAACCGCGTTTTCCCGTTGAACCTTGGCGGCCGAAACGGCATGAACGACACCCGCGGCAACCTGATGAAAAACGATACGGACGACGGTTGGTTTGGCGGCAATCGAAACAGCCGGTAAAACCCTTATACCAAAAGGAGCTGCCCATTAGGATTGAAGTCATCCTAACTAAGGCAGCTCCTTTGCTTATTTGCAATGCGTGTTAAGGTAGCGGATTAATGCTTGCGTACTCCTTGAATCCAAACGCCTTGCAGCTCCAGGTCGCTGGAGAGCACCAGGACGTCGGCAAGTTTGCCGGACTCAAGGGAACCGGTGCGATTATCGATGCCGATTTTTCTGGCGGGATTGAGGCTTCCGACCCGGGAGGCCTGCTCAATGCTCAAACCGACCTCTCGGACCAGCAGCTGGAATCCTTTGATCATCGTCAGCGTGCTGCCAGCCAGGCTCTCCCTGTTGCTCTTGAGCGTGGCGATGCCGTTCTCGACAACGACCGGCAAATCGCCAAGCGTATATTCGCCGTCAGCCATTCCGGTAGCGGACATCGCATCGGTGATCAGAATCAGGTTGCCGTCCTGTTTCATGCGGGCCAGAATCCGAATGGCAGCCGGGTGAACATGGATGCCGTCGGCGATGATTTCGCAGCTTAGGCGATCATCGCCCAGCATCGCACCCACCACGCCAGGCTTGCGGTGATGCAGTCCTGTCATCGCATTAAACGTGTGCACGCCATGGCTAAGTCCTGCCTCAACGGCCGCCTCCACTTCCTCGTAGGTGGCATCCGTATGACCCAGTGCGGCCACGATCCCGTGGCTGCTGAGCCAGGAGATGGCCTCCAGCGCTCCTTCGCGCTCCGGTGCCAGGGTCACCTGGCGGATCAGATCCGGGTATGTGGACACCCATTCTTCCAGCCAGTCGATATTGGCATGGACGATATGCTCCGGATTTTGTGCGCCTGGCCATTTCGGACTGATGAAAGGGCCTTCCAGATGTGCGCCTACCAGTTTGGTATAAGGCATGCCTTGGCTGCGGTAGTCGTTAACTTCCCGAAGCACATGGTCGATGGCTGCCTTCGGCGCCGTCATCGTGGTGGCGAGCATGGACGTGGTTCCCTGGGAGCTGTGGAACGACGTGATTTTATCCAGGACATCCTTACTTGCATCCATGAAATCTTCGCCGTTGCCGCCGTGCACGTGGATATCAATAAATCCGGGAATAATGTAGCCGTCGGGTTGGTTGATCACTTCCGCTGCAGCCTGTTTAAGCTCGGCAGGGAGCCCGGAAACATCGCCGGCGTAAGCAATGTCCTCACCTTGGATCGCCAGCACGCCGTCTGCACAGAAGCCGTCTGGCGTCAAGACTTGACCGTACAACAATTGGACCGAATCTTTGCGTTCGCTGCTCATACCAGCAGTCTCCCTGCGCCTTGATCCAGAAGGACGACAACGTTCGGATGACATTGAAGCAGCGATGCCGGACACTCTGTGGTAATCGGCCCCGTCAATGCGCGGTGTACGATTTCCGCTTTATCCTCTCCTCGAACGAGCAGGAGAATTTGGCGGGCCTTCATGATGGTGGCAACGCCCATGGTAATCGCGTGGGTCGGGACATCGTCCAGGGTTGGGAAGAATCTTGCATTCGCGTTGCGTGTTTTTTCTTGCAGCTCAACCACATGGGTACCGCCGCTTAAGGATTCGCCAGGCTCGTTGAAACCGATATGTCCGTTATGTCCAAGGCCGAGGAGCTGAAGATCAACCGGCCCGTATTCTTCGAGCATTTTGTCGTAATTCAGGCATTCTGCTTCCGGATCGGCAGCATTGCCGTTCGGCACATGGGTGCGATCCATCTGGATGTCGACATGATTGAAGAACTTCTCATTCATGAAAGTGCGGTAGCTCTCGGGATGATTCTCCGGAAGGCCTACATATTCGTCCAAATTATACGTCGTGGTTTGGGCGAAGCTGACCAGTCCCTGACGGTTCATTTCAATCAGCTTGGCATAGAGCCCGACCGGCGTGCTTCCCGTAGCCAGTCCCAGCGTGGCGCGCGGATTGGTGTGCAGCAGGCTGGAAATCAGGTTAGCGCCTGTTTGCACGAATTGTTCTTCGTCGCGGAATGTGTAAATATTCATTGGTTATTGTCCTCCTCGGCTTTTGCGATAATTTTGAACATTAAGATATGATTGCTCCAGTCGGGGGACATACGTGGAGAAGTCCCGGCTGGCCATTCCCATGAATAGGATGTCTATAATGTGAAGCTGAGCGATACGCGAAGCCATATCACCCCGGCGCATTCCTTCCTCGAGCGACGATGAATACAGCGTAATATCCGCGAGGGCGGAGATCGCGCTGCTCCGGTAAGAGGTGATGCTGATCGTGAAGGCGCCGGCGTCTTTGGCACAGGCCAATGCATCGATGGTCTCCGGCGTTTCGCCGGAGTAAGAAACGGCAACGGCCACATCGCTTGAGGTCAGTGTGGAGGCTGACGTGATCTGCATATGGGAATCCGCAAAAGCGGTGCAGTTTTTTCCGATCCGGATCAGCTTCTGGTAAAAGTCCTGCGCCACGATGGAAGAGGTCGCCACGCCGTACAGATCAATGCGTTTCGCGCGGCACAGGGCATCCACGGCACGCTCCAGCTGACCCAGATCAAGCAGCTCCGTCGTATCCCGGATGGAAGTCAGATGATTGGATTCGATCGCCTCGACGATCCCGGCCAGCGGGTTGCCCGCCACGATGTCCTGATAGCGCGTGTTTCCCGTGCGCGAGGCCATTTCGGCATGAGCGATCTCGGCCGCAAGCTTGAGCTTAAAATCAGGATACCCCTTACACTGAAAATTCTTACAAAAACGGGTTACGGTGGCAGCGCTGACCTCGCACCGATCGGCAAGATCCTTAATGCCCATATGCACAATCTCGGATGGGGCTGTCAAAATGAATTCCGCGAGCCGTCGTTCCTGACGGGGCAGACTTTCCTTTTCGACAGAAATAATATGCAAGATTGGTGTCATCACAAGCCTCCTTCAAGGTTCCCGGTGAGCTTATTGCCTGGGCATAACGAATGGGATTCCGTTCTGAAAATTATTTTAAAAAAAATGAAAAAATGAAGAAAATAATTTTAACACCCCCATCATAGACCAACAAGCGGTGGGAAGCAAGGATAAAAATCGCTGATACGGGCCAAACGCCCAATTTATTCGCCTCTTTCGCACCTTCCCCCCTGATCTGACATAAGATGAGTTGACTGTATCCCTTAACCTTGTTAGACCACACATACCCGGGCAAGGAGGGGTGACACCATTGAAGGGGACCGACCATAACAGCAAGTTCTTGTTAACCCACCGTGAACGCGAAGTGTTTGAATTGCTTGTGCAGGACAAAACGACTCGCGATATCGCCGGGCAGTTGTTTATTAGCGAAAAGACGGTGCGTAACCACATCTCCAATGTCATGCAGAAATTAAACGTCAAGGGCCGTTCGCAAGCTGTCGTTGAGTTGATAAAACTCGGTGAGTTGAAGATCTGACACCATGCCGGTTGCATGAACGAAAGCACAGCGAAAGCCTTCCTTCCCGTTAGCTCGGGAGTGAGAAGGCTTTTTTGTGTTTTGGCTCCAAGAATCCGGTTATCGATGGTGACGGATAAGCAGCAGGAACCTCTATTAACAATGAAGATATGGTAAAATGTTCGCAGTTGGTATTGGAGGCAGTACGATCGTTTGGGTCGAGCTTGGAATGCAACCCTGCATTTCGTTTTGTAGCTGTTTTGTACAAATAGCCTGCACATGTCGGAGGTGGAATAAACATGGGGTGGATGATCGGGATTACGGCCGGCGCCGTTTTGGTCCTCTTGGTATTGATTGGGTTTGGACGCAAGCGAAGCAGCGGAAGAAAGGGCAATGTCATCCAGCTGAAATCCAAAACGCGAACGAGCAGCGGGCAGCGTGGACAAGCCTGCAGCAAGTGCCGCCGCAAGCGCCCGCTGACTTTTTATGCGGATGATTCCGGTGCCGTAAGAGGGCTGTGCACCGATTGCAAAAAGGAGCTGGGTCGTCATCAGAAATTGTATCCCGTATAGCGGAAGTTTCAGCGGTATATAAGAGGAAGTGCGAGGGAAAAATAACCTGCCCGCACTTCCTCTTTTTTATAGTAATAAAGTACATATAGCTTCCGCCCCTGCAGATGAGCGAGGACTCCCTAACTTCTTCAAGATTGTGTATAGTGAATTACAGTTCCAAGCGAAAGGGAGGGTAAGAACGTGAACAGGTTTGGCAGGCTGAATACGCTGCGGAATCAAATCTTCCTCGGGTTTATGCTGGTGATGATCATCGTGTTGGCATTAGTCGGGGTTTTTGTATATGACCAGGTTTCCGCCCTTCTGCGCAACAGTGCCGAGAAACATATCCAGCAGACGGCCGTGCAGGCCACGGGCAAGCTGGATGCGCTGCTTAAGCAGGTGGATACGCTGACGGCCCAAGTGTCCACGAACGCAACGGTTCAGCGTTATCTCGCGCAGGAGACCGCAGGTCATCCGATTACGTTCGGAGAACGGCAGTCCCTGCAGCAGGAAGTGCGCAAGTATGAGGCATACGCTACGGGCATCCGGTCGCTTGAATTGTATACAACGGATTATCGGCGGCTGTTCCCGCTCGACGAAGGCAGTTTGACCAGTCGGGTCGGGGTCGATTGGATTATAGCGGCTGACAAGGGCATGGGGAAGCTGGTATGGTTCGGCCAGGATCCCCGGGATCCGGACGTGGTGGTAGCGGTACGCCGAATCCGGCTGATCGACCATTCTTTTGCGCATGGCGGATACCTGCTCGTGAAGCTGGAGAAGGACTATTTTGCGCTAACGGATTCTGCCGGCGGCATGGGCAGCGATTCGCGTGAAACGATGGGGCTGTTTGATCAGGCGGGCCATGAAATCTCGTCGGATTTTGCGACGGCGGTGGATTCGAGGGCGGTTCTGCACCGCGAAGGAGAGACCGTCACGGTCGGCGACGAGGACTATATCGCCGTACAGAGGCAGTCTGCGGCAACGGGCTGGAATTTGGTCATCCTGACGCCAGTAGACTATACGACCGAAGGGATATCGGTGCTGCGGACCGCGATTATCGTATCCGGAGCCGTCGGTGCGCTGCTGTTTCTGATCTTGAGCTTTATACTGACGACGATGATTATCCGGCCGATTCTGAATTTGATCAAAGCCATGCGCGGCGTGAGGCTGGGAACGCTGAAGCCCATTGCCGTCACCTCGAAGACGATGGAGATCAATGAGCTTAACAATTCGTATAACCAGATGGTGGATTCCCTGAACGAATTAATCGAGGTCGTGTATCAGAAGGAGATCATACAGAGCCGGACGGAGCTTAAAGCGCTGCAGGCGCAGATCAATCCGCATTTTCTTTTTAACACCTTGGAAGCGTTTTACTGGGCGCTCGACGATCAAGGCGAAGAGGAACTGGCCCAGATCGTGGTCGCCATGTCGGGATTATTCCGCTACGTCATCAACCGCAAAGACGAGGATGAATGGGTATCGGTGCGGGACGAGCTGGATCATGCCGAACGTTATTTGATGATTATGAAAATGCGGATGCTCGACCGGTTATCCTGGAGAATCGAGGCGGACGAAGCCAGCAAGAACGTGCCGATTCCGAAGCTGCTGATCCAGCCGATCGTGGAAAATGCGATCCTGCACGGCGTTGAGCAGCGACTGGGGCCAGGCACCGTCATTGTGCGCGCGCAAGCCTCCGATCAACCGGGCTACACGGTTGTTTCGATTGCCGACGACGGGCCCGGGATGGACGAGGAGACCGTAGCCTCGTTATATGCATCCATGGAAAAAGGGTATGCGGAATCCGCTAAAAAAAGCGGCGTCGGCATAGCCAATGTCGAGCAGAGAATCCGGCTGTATTACGCTTCCGAGCAGGCCGGCCTGCGCATTCACAGCGTGGTCGGTCAGGGGACGACCATTTCATTTCAAATACCGAACGATTTCCCGGCTATCGACGGGGAGGGGGAAAAGCATGAAAACGATACTGATCGTGGATGATGAACCAAGAACGAGGGAAGGGGTAAGAAAGACCCTGGAGGCGTGGTCGTCCGGCCGATGCAAAATCGTGACGGCTACAAGCGGCGTAGAGGCGCTGGAGTGGCTGCAGGAGCAGGTGGCGCATCTGGTGGTAACGGATATCCGCATGCCGGAAATCGGGGGGCTGGAGCTGATTGAGCGATTGCATGAACTGGAGCATCCGCCAGTCATTATCGTCATATCCGGCTACTCGGAGTTCGACTATGCCCGCAAAGCGCTGCAATACGGGGTCGTGGATTATCTGCTGAAGCCGCTGGATAAGCGGAAGCTGGTAACCGCGGTTGAATCGGCGCTGGAACGGCGGGAAAAGATCGATCGGATTGAGCGGATGGAGAAACTGGTCGACCCCAAGCTGCTGGAGGCGGCGCAGCAGGATAAGGGATACAGCGTCCAGGTGCAGGAAGCGCTGAAGTACGTGGATCAGCATCTTCAGGAACCGGTATCGCTGAAGGAAGTGGCGGAAGTGCTTCATCTGAATTCCAGTTATTTCAGCGTGCTGTTCAAAGAGCAGACCGGGCTCACGTTCAGCGAGTATCTGACGCGCCGCAGGGTGCAGCGGGCCAAGGAACTGCTGGCGGGGACGCCGCTGCCGATCTCGGAAATTGCGGAGAAGGTCGGATACCAGACGGCGAAATATTTCGTGAAAGTGTTCCGGGACCTTGAGGAAGTAAGCCCGAGCCAATATCGCCAAAGCGTATCCGATAACGGAGAGGAAATCCAATAAAAGTGGAATTAGTCCCAATCATTATGACCTTATACAATCTTCCCCTCACTGATAAAATTTGATTAAAGCGGTTTCATAACGCGAATAGCATACTAGAAAAGGGGTTGTAAACGTGTTCAATAAAAAATGGACGGTTCTGCTTTTGACATTGTGTCTCGCTCTGGTTGCAGCCGGCTGCGGATCGAACAGCAGCAGCACGGGAGAATCGGGCAGCGGCGCTAGCGAAGGCGATAAAGTTACGGTAAACTTCATGCACTTGTGGCCGGCGGGCGTCTCCGCGGGACAGAACAAAATCGTGAATCAGATCATCGAAGAATATCAAAAAGAGAATCCAAACGTGACGATCAAACAGGAAGTTCTGGATAATGAGCAATACAAAAACAAACTGAAGGTGCTTTCCGCATCGAACGAGCTTCCGGACGTAGGCGTGACCTGGGCAGCCGGATTCCTGAAGCCGTACGTGGAAGGCAACCTGTTTGCACCGGTCGACGATTTGCTGGACGGTCAGCTGGGCGACAAGTTCGTGGCGGGCACAACCGAGGCTTATGCGATTGACGGCAAAACGTATGCGCTTCCACTCGAGTTCAATATCGCTCCGGTTTACTACAACAAAGCGATATTCGAACAACACAACCTGGAGATTCCGCAAACCTACGAAGAATTCAAGACGGTCGTGAAAACGCTGTCCGATAACGGAATTGCTCCGATCGCGCTCGGCAACAAGGATCGATGGACCGGTTCGCTCTGGTACATGTACCTGGCAGACCGGATCGGCGGACAAGAAACGCTGGCCGGTGCAATCAGCGGCTCTGGCTCGTTTAAGGACGAATCGCTCGTCAAGGCAGCCGCCGAAGTTCAATCGCTGGTCGAAGGCAACGCGTTTGTCAAAGGCTTCAACGGCTTGTCCAACGAGGAAGCGAAGTCGGAATTCCTGAACGGCAAAGCGGCCATGTACATGATGGGTACCTGGGAGCTGCCGAACTTCACGACGAATGAAGAGATTCCGCAAGAATTCCGCGACAGCGTCGGATTCTTCAAATTCCCGACCGTCGAAGGCGGCAAGGGCGATATTAACAGCTGGGTAGGCGGACCGGGCGTCGGCTTGTTCATCGGCGAAAACTCGAAGGTGAAGGAAGAGTCCAAGAAATTCGTGGAGTATTTCGTGACCAAGTGGGGCGAGCAGTCGGTAACGGGTGCAGGCGTCATCCCGGCAACCAAGGTGGATACCTCGGCGCTCGAGCTTCCACAGTTGTACATTGATCTGTTCGATGAAATGAACAAAGCTAGCAGCATTACCTTGTTCGCGGATGTGCAAATGCAGGCGAATGCCGCCGAAACGCATCTGAACATGATCCAGGCGCTCTTCGGCAAAGCCGTCACACCTGAGAAATTCTCCGAAGAGCATGACGCAGCGATTTCCAAAGGGAACTAAGACTCGGGACAACGATGAAACAGGATGCGATTTATCCGGCAGCGATGCCGGATAAATCTTTCCTCAAGACCATAGGAAGAAAGGAGTCGGACACTTTGGATAAAGTGATGTCCAACAAAAAAATCATCGCGCTGTATGTTCTGCCTGCACTGCTTGTGATCATGGCTGTCGTGTATATTCCGATCATGCTAACCGCCTATTACGGACTGAACGAATGGAACGGAATCGGTGCGATGACCTTTATCGGGCTGGATAATTACCAGGCCCTGCTCTCGGACGGCAAGTTCTGGGACAGTGCATGGCACTCCCTGCTGTTAGCCGTATTCTCGGCTGCAAGCCTGATGATTTACCTGGCCGTGGCGATGGTGCTGGCCTCCAAGATCAAAGGCGCCAACCTGTTCCGCAAAATCTATCTCATTCCGATGCTGCTGTCCTCCGTTGCCATCGCGCAGCTTTGGCTGCGCATCTATCACCCGACGAACGGGATCGTGAACAGCTTCCTGGAGTCCATCGGGATCACGAACCCGCCCGCATGGCTTGCCGAACCGTCGCTTGTATTATTTGCATTGTTTATTCCGATTTTGTGGCAGTATGCCGGTTTTTATATCTTGATCTATTATGCAGCCTTGAAGAATATCCCGGCCTCGCTGGTTGAAGCAGCTAAAATCGATGGGGCAACCTCCTTCCAAATAGCGTTCCGAATCAAGCTTCCGCTCATCATGGAAGTGATCAAGGTGACGATCGTGCTGGCGGTGGTAGGTTCTTTGAAATACTTCGACCTCATCTTCGTCATGACGGACGGGGGCCTAACGGCGCGAGTGAAGTCATGGCGTCCTACATGTATCATACGGCTTTCCGCGCTTATGATTTCGGTTACGGCAGCGCGATCGGGTTCTTCCTGCTTGTGATCTGTCTGATCGTAACGTGGGTCATTCGGAAATTAACGGCATCGAAAGAAACGATCCAATATTCATAAGGAGGGATGCTTCATGATATCCGGAGCCACAGGACAGCTCCAAGAAGGGCGCGCCCGTTCCGGAAACGGAGCTGGAGGCAGGATTGGATACGCGCTGTTGTACATCGTGCTGATCGGCGTAGCCGTATTCCAGCTGTTCCCGCTCGTATGGCTGCTGCTGTTCTCTTTGAAAAACAATCAGGAAGTATTCGATCTTCCGCCTCTGTCCCTTCCGATGAATCCGCGCTGGGAGAATTACGAGAAGGTATGGAGCGCCGGCAACATCAGCGTTTATTTTCTGAACAGCGTGTGGATCACCGTTGTCGCGACTGCGCTTACGGTCATTCTGGGAAGTCTCGTCACCTTCGCGATTACGAGAATGAAATGGAAGGGCAGCTCATTCGTGCTCGGGTTGTTTATGGTGGCCATGATGATTCCGGTTCACTCTACCTTGATTCCGCTGTTCAGCATTTTTAACAAGGTCGGTTTGACCGATCATCCGGTTTCATTGATATTGTCGTACGTGGCTTTCAATATGCCGATCACGATCATGATTCTGCTCGGATTCTATTACACGCTGCCGAAGGAAGTGGAAGAGGCGGCGGTCATGGACGGCTGTTCGGTTCACCGGGTCTTCTTCCGGATCGTGCTTCCGATGACGGGCTCGGTGCTGGCGACGACTGCCATCATTAACATGATTTATAACTGGAACGAATTTATCTTCGTGAACACGTTCATCAGCTCGGATATGTTCAAGACGCTGACCGTCGGCGTCCAGAACTTTATCGGTCAGTACACGACCGATTGGGGCGCTATCGGCGCAACCCTGATGATCAGCATTTTGCCGATCCTGCTGATGTTCCTTTTCCTCAGCGATCGTATCGTGGAGGGCATTGCGGCGGGTTCTGTTAAAGGTTAAGTTTCTTCGAACTCATTAATATTCGGATAAAAAAAACGAGCCGATTCAAGGGATTTCTTGGAGCGGCTCGTTTTCTATTGCATAATGTTTGGCTTGCAGGGCCGCTTGCCATAAAAAAGGCATCCAAGGTTGGATTAACCTTGCGGATGCCCCGTACATGATGAAACTAACTTTTGCCTGCCGAAGCCTGTCGTTTAAACCCATCCCAATGCCCGCGCCGCCTGGGCGACCAGGAAGGTCACGCCGATGGCGATGGCCGTCGGAATGGCAAAGGACAGGAACGTCCACTTCGCGCTTTTCGTTTCCTTCCAGATGTTGACGATCGTGGTTCCGCAGGGGTAATGGAGCAGCGAGAACAGCATCATGTTCAGCGCGGTCAGCCAGGTCCAGCCTTGGTCCAGGAAGATTTGCTTGAGGGCAAACATATCCTCCACCTCCGTCAGGGAGCCTGTTGCCAAATATCCCATCAGAAGGATCGGCAGCACGATCTCGTTCGCGGGAAGCCCGATGATAAAGGCCATCAGAATGAAGCCGTCAAGTCCGAGCGCGCGTGCAAACGGGTCAAGGAAGCTTACAAAGTGAATCAGGATGCTGGAATCCCCGACGTAGATATTGGCCAAAATCCAGGTCAGCACGCCTGCGGGCGCTGCGACGATGATGGCTCTGCGCAGGACATAAATCGTTTTGTCGAGCGTAGACCGGAGTATGGTATTCAGGATTTTCGGTTTGCGGTATGGCGGCAGCTCCAGCGTGTAGTGGGAAGGAACGCCTTTCAATGCCGTCTTCGATAATCCCCATGACACCGTAAGCGTGACAACGACGCCGATCAACACCATGCCCATGACAACGGAGGCGGTCACGAGCGTCTGGGCTCCTCCCGAAAAGCCGGCCGCCATGAACAAGGAAGCCAGCAGGATCAAAGTCGGCCAACGACCGTTGCAGGGCACGAAGTTGTTGGTCAGAATGGCGAGCATCCGCTCCCGCGGCGATTCGATAATCCGTGTCGACATAATGGCGGCCGCATTACAGCCGAATCCCATCGCCATGGTGAGGGACTGCTTGCCGTGCGCTCCCGTTTTTTTGAACAGTCGGTCCAGGTTAAAGGCTACCCGCGGCAAATAGCCGTAGTTCTCGAGCAGCGCGAAGGCCGGGAAGAAGATGGCCATGGGTGGCAGCATCACGCTGACAACCCAAGCGGTTCCCCGGAACAACCCGAGTATCAGCACGCCATGGAGCCAGTCGGGAGCATGGATGGCCTGAAAAGCCATGGTCAGGTATCCTTCAACCCAGCCAAAGAAACTGGCCAGCATGGAAGAGGGCACGTTTGCCCCGGCGATCGTCAAGTAAAAAATAACGCCGAGCATGGCCAGCATGATCGGGAATCCCCACAGCTTGGAGGTGAAGATGCGGTCCAGCCGCTCGGAACGGTACAGCAGCTCCCGGTTGGTTACGGTGACGGCGTCGCTGCACAGCTCCCGGGATTTTTTGAATAATTCGCCCACGATGTCTTCCCGGACATCCTCAACCTGATCAGAAGGAATGGCCGCTGTTAGAGCTTCCAAGCGCTTTAGCTGTTCCAAGTGAAATCCCCCCTTTATCCGCGGCCTTTAATCTCTCTTTCAACGTCGCAATCAGCTTGCGGTCTCCGTCGAGAAAGCGGATGGCCAGCCATCTGGCCGGATATTCGTCTCCGACAACGTCTCGTAATTGGGACTCTAATCCCGAAATTTGCGCCTCCAGCTGTTCGTTGTATTTCATCCGGTAGGGCTTAGTCGGAGTCTGTCCCGAGGACATCAGCAGCAGCTGTTCGGACAATACGTCCAGCCCCTCGTTGTTTCTGGCCGATATGGGAATGACGGGAACGCCGAGCTGATCCGCCAGCTTGCGCGCGTTAACCTGGATTCCTTTTTTCTTCGCTTCGTCCATCAGATTCAGGCAAACGATGACGCGGTCGGTCATTTCCAGCACTTGAAGGGCCAGGTTAAGGCTGCGCTCCAGCGCGGTTGCATCCAGGACCAGAAGGGTGACGTCCGGTTTCTCGAAAATAATATAATCGCGCGCCACTTCTTCATCGGCCGAGTTGGAGAACAAGGAGTACGTCCCGGGCAGATCGATGAACTGGAAGCGGGCGTCTTTGTATTCGTAATGGCCGCTCGCGAGACTGACCGTTTTGCCGGACCAGTTGCCGGTATGCTGCTTCAAGCCGGTGAGCGCATTGAAAAGCGTGCTTTTTCCCGTGTTCGGGTTGCCCGCCAGCGCGACGGTATACGTTCTCATGATGATATCACCTTACCCCATATTAACTGGCTCTCTTCTTTTCTTAACGCAATGACGGTGCCTGCTACTCTATAAGAGGTAGGATCCCCGAGCGGGCTGGCCTTCAACACTTCGATGACGGAACCCGGAACGAAACCGAGGTCCAGAAGCCGCCGTTTATGTTCGCCGCGGATATCCACCTGTTCAATCAAAAATCGCTCTCCGAGAGCTGCCTGATGCAGATGCTGCCGATGTTTTGTCTCATCCATAAAGTTTAACCTCTCCCTAATAAATTGGGCCGAGCATATATTGTTTCCTTGAAGCAACTTTATGCCTATAGTATGACCGAATGCGTGTATTGTCAACTGGATTCATCAGATATTTATTCCAGTTTCATGCGGATGGTCCACATGCAGCTTCCCTTGGAACTTCCATTTTATGCTTGAAAGGGAAGCAAGATGCGTGTAATATGTATATATGAGCAATTACTCATATAAATAAGGGGGATTCCTATATGGTTTGGGATGTTATCGTAATCGGAGCGGGACAGGCGGGATTGGCATCCGGCTATTGGCTGCAGCAGGCGGGGATGAAGTTTCTGATGCTGGATCGGGGATCGGAGGCGGGGGAGGTTTGGAAGACGCGGTATGATTCCCTGAAATTGTTCACGCCCAGAACGCATAGCGCGCTATATGGGATGACTTTAGAGGGGGAACCGCACGGGTTCCCGGATAAAGATGAAGTGGCTTCCTATTTGAAATCCTATGCGGCACGGTTCAGGCTGCCCATTCAGTTCGCGACGAATGTAACATCGGTCCGCAAGGAAGGTGGAATGTTTATCGTCGATACCGATCGCAAAAGCTTCCATACCAAGGCGCTTATTATCGCAACCGGACCGTTTCAGCAGACTAGAATCCCTGCGTTTGCAGCCTCTGTTCCGGGGGATGTTCTCCAGCTGCACTCGTCCGAGTACAAGAGGCCTTCCCAGCTTCAAGAGGGCGATGTGCTTGTCGTTGGCGGCGGAAACAGCGGGGCCCAGATCGCGGTGGAATTGTCCGGGGACCGGGAGACGTATTTGGCGCTTGGGCAGCCGCCGCGGTATTTGCCAATGGCTCTTTGGGGGAAGGGGATGTTCTGGTGGCTGGACAGGCTCGGCGTTCTCTCAGCCAGCAGTTCCTCCTGGGTGGGACGCAAGCTGAGGGGCATGGGGGACCCGATTTTCGGATATGAATTGAAACAAGCGGTCAAGTGCGGTAAAGTGGTGTTGAAAACGAGAGCCGTTGGTGCCGGCGCTTCCGGCATGCGATTCGAGGATGGGACGGCGTTAAAGGTCCGGAACATCGTCTGGGCTACCGGCTTTGCTGCCGGCTATGATTGGCTTCATATAGAGCAAGCGTTGGATCGCAAGAAGGCACTTATTCATACACGCGGCATCAGTCCGGTGAAGGGGCTGTATTATGTAGGTTTGCCTTGGCAGACGCATCGGGGCTCCGCGCTGCTGGCAGGAGTTTCACGGGATGCCCGCGAAATCGTTCAAGCCATTATGGAGAAGAGGGGATAAGTTTATGGAAAAAGAACACCATGAGCTGCTGCACGAAGATCAGGCCATGGAAGCGTCACGACTCCTGAAGGCCATTTCGGATCCGACGCGGATCCGGATTCTTCATCTGCTCTCACAGGAAGAATGCCCTGTCGGTCATATTGCCGAGGTGCTTGGCATGAGTCAGTCGGCGGTATCCCATCAGCTTGGCTATCTGCGAAGTTTGAGACTGGTCAAATACCGAAGGGACGGAAATATATATTATTACACGTATGAAGATGAGCATGTTATCGGGATTTTGCAGCAGGTGTTGGACCATATCGCTCATTAGAACATCCCGTCCTATTGAGGCTTGACATTCCGGCCGCACGGCTGTAATGTATTGGAAAATGAAATTCCGTGAATAACCATCATCAAGGACATGAGAATGCAAGATTCGGCGAGACAGAGAGGAAGCCCCCGGCTGAAAGGCTTCTCCCCGCCAGGCTGCATTCTTCCTACCTTGTAGTTGCCCGCCGTAACCAAGCGGCGCCGGTTTGGCCCGTTACCGCCGCATGAAGCATCTTGCTAGAAGCGTCCAGACGGTCTGCAAGATGGAATCAGGGTGGTACCACGAGCACATTCGTCCCTAGGAGGAGGCGAATGTGCTTTTTTTGCGTGCGGCTGGTGCTTATTCATGGATAGTAGAAGAAGGAGTATGAGGAAGATGCGGCAAAGCCAATTATTGATGACCACGATGCGCGATGTGCCGTCCGAGGCGGAAGCACTGAGCCATCAATGGATGCTCCGCGGCGGATATATCCGTCAAACGGCGGCAGGGATCTATTCGTACCTGCCGCTGGGCTGGCGGGTCTTGCGGAAGATCGAAGCGATCATCCGGCAGGAAATGGACGCAGCAGGCGGGCAGGAGCTTCTCATGCCCGCTGTCCAGCCCGCCGAGCTGTGGAAGGAATCGGGCAGATACGACGTATACGGCGCGGAGCTGATCAGGCTCCATGACCGCCATGACCGTGAATTCGTGCTTGGACCAACCCATGAAGAAGTGATTACGTCCATCGTACGCCAGGAGATTTCCTCGTACCGGAAGCTGCCGGTCAACCTGTACCAGATTCAGAGCAAATACCGGGATGAGCGACGCCCTCGTTTTGGCCTGCTCCGGGGCCGGGAATTCCTGATGAAGGACGCGTATTCCTTCGATCGGGACTGGGAGGGACTGGACGCGTCCTACCGGAACATGTATGACACGTATGAGCGAATCTTTACCCGTTGCGGTCTGATGTTCCGGGCGGTGGAAGCCGATGCCGGCGCGATTGGCGGACAAGGGGAGACCCATGAATTCATGGCACTGGCCGACATAGGGGAGGATACCGTTGTATCCTGCAGCGATTGCCGTTATGCGGCGAATTTGGAACGTGCGGAGTCTGCGGCTCCGGGGGAGCCTGATGCCATGCGGGATTCCGTAAAAACCGGCGGCAGCTCAGCTATGGAGCGCATATTCACTCCTGGAGTGAAGAGCATTCAGGAACTGACGAATTTCCTCCAGGTGGGTGCGGAGCAATTGATGAAGACGCTGATTTACCGCGTGGACGGGGAACTGGTTGCAGTGCTTGTCCGCGGCGACCGGGAAGCGAACGAGACCAAGGTGAAGTCCTACTTGGGAGCTGAAGCAGCGGAAATGGCGAGTGCCGAAGAGGTCAAACAGGCGACAGGGGCACCTGTCGGGTTTGCGGGACCGGTTGGCTTACAACTAAAGATCATGGTCGATCATGAAGTGGCCGCCATGGCGGAGGGCATTACCGGTGCCAACCAGGAGGACACCCATCTGAAGGGAGTCCGCCCGGGACTTGATTTCTCGGTGGAGTACGTCGGCGATTTCCGGAATGTGGCGGAAGGAGAGCCTTGCCCGCGCTGTGGAGCACCGCTGCAGTTTCATCGCGGGATTGAGCTCGGGCATGTTTTTAAGCTGGGAACCAAATATAGTGACGCCATGAACGGCAAGTACCTGGATGCCGACGGCCGGGAAAAACCTCTGATCATGGGATGCTACGGTATCGGCGTTTCCCGCGTCATGGCGGCTATTGCCGAACAGCGAATTTCGGATGGACGTTTGGTCTGGCCGATGTCCGTCGCTCCGTTCAAGGTCCACATCATCCCGGTTGCGGTGAAGGATGAGACCCAGATGCAACTGGCCGAGCACATCTATCGCGAGCTGAGCGGTGCTGGTCTTGAGCCTCTTTTGGACGACCGGGACGAACGGGCCGGGGTCAAGTTTAAGGATGCCGACCTTGCGGGCGCTCCGCTGCGCATCATCGTCGGGCGCGGTGCGGCTTTGGGGGAGGTTGAATGGATGGGCGAGGATGGAATCAAGTTTAGCATGCTTGCCGAGGAAGCAATCCAGCGTTCCCGCGAGGAGGCAGCCCGTCAGCTGAAGTGAATGCTGTGGAGCCTCTCAGTATGAGGCGAGGATTCATGTAGTTGGAGGAAGATGAGAAGGAATGAGCTTCGAAGATCATGAAGTTGCAGAACGTGCAATTCCCGGAGAGGGATTTCGTGGATCGAAAAGAGAGTTTGCACACCTCTCAAGACTCTAAAAACGACTTACAGGATGGATAATGGAGCGTACGCAGCTAGCTCAAGAGAACCTAGATTTCCTTAAATGGAGAAGGCATCCCCAAGGTTGTATGACTTTAGGGGATGCTTTTTCGTTTATGAAGATGGTTCATTTGATGAACAAGCACGAAGCAGCGGAGCGGGCGAATCGATTCCGAAAAAGCGGCAGCGGTCGCCTTTGCCATCGGATTTTTATAGCCATTAAATACAATGAAAAAAATCCGGAGGCAACAGCGATTGGAGGAAAGATCGTACGTGAAGCATCCTTTAATGGAACATAGTAACCCGCTCACATCAATCTTTGAATCCTTGTACTAACATTGCTGCTACCCTGACACCTTATCTTTCCGTGAAACCGACACTTCGGCAATGCGAGCAAACAAACCACCGCAGCCTTCTATACATATCCCGATTACAAGCTTATGATGAAGGAGTCGGATAATAAGTCATACTGCGGACGGAGGTTACATCTACGATGAATCAGGAAGAGAAGGGCTCCAGCCCGGATATTCATTATATAGAAGAGCATCAGCTCAGTCAGGTGAAAATTGCACTGTCCAACCCGTTACGATGGGTGAACAGCTATGTGATGCGGGGAGATGACGGGGTGACCGTCATCGATCCGGGGCCGCGCACGGCTTCCTCTGAGCGGGAATGGCTGGCGGCGATGGAGCAGTTGGAGATGGAGTTCAGCGACATCGTCTCCATCGTGCTGACCCATCATCACCCGGACCACTACGGGCTTGCCGGGTGGTTTCAGGAACGCTCGGGCGCGAAGGTGTGGATGTCAGAGCGGGCGCATCGGGAAGCGATGCTGATGTGGGGAGCGGATTCCTCGATGGATCGTGCGCTCCCCGCGTTCTTTCGGCAGCATGGCATGCCGGAAACCAAGCTTGCCCTGCTGCCGGAGCATCTGAACAGCTTCTTTCCCCAAGTCGCGCCGCAGCCGGAGATCTCGTTCATCGGGGAGGACCTGCCGTTCCGGATGGGGAACCGGATCTGGATGCCGGTGCAAACGGCCGGCCATGCGCCGGGGCATCTGTCATTCTTCCATGCGGACAGCGGCGTCCTGTTATGCGGCGATGCCGTGCTGCCGCAAATCTCGCCTAACGTGAGCCTGGTGCCCGGCAGCGACGCCGAGCCGCTGGCACTCTTCCTTGCAGGGCTGCGCCGCCTGCGGGAACTGCATGTCCGGACGGCGTATCCCGGACACCGCCACCCGTTCACGCATTTCCGTGAACGGATCGACGCGCTCCTCCTCCATCACGAGGAGCGCCTGGCCACCATCGCCGGCATGCTGAGCGCTGCCGGACGGCTCACCGCCTACGAGGTCTGCACCGCCCTCTTCGGCGATAAGCTCGGCATCCACCAGCTGCGCTTCGCCATGTGCGAAGCGCTGGCCCATCTCGCCGAGCTGGCCCGGCGCGGAGACGCCGCGATGATCGAAACCGGGGACGGAATGTGCTATTTTTCTGTACGGAAACCGCCGCATTCCTGATATAATCAAGACATGAATAAAACCGTCTGCTTGTACGTTGGCTTCCATCATGCGTAGAAAGGGCGGTTTTTTGTTTAATAGATTCAGAAGGCTACATAATGGAGCATCCGATATTTTGAAGTGGCCCTTAGGCTGCTGGCGTAACGGCCGCGATCAGGATGCTTGGCAAGTGTCTCCACGGCCTTTTTTTAGAGAAGAGAAGGCAGGAATACCTAAAATAATGGGGGCGGCCTTTCCTCATTCGAGTCAGAGTTTCTCTCTACCCCGCATATAGTTGATGTACCTTTGCTGTTTGGCAAGGCATTCCCTCAAGCGCTTTTTTCTTTAACACTGATCACCATGATCCACCCGCCATTTTTCGTATCGAAGCGTTCCCTTGGTTCACTCTGCAATTTTCATGTTATAGGATTCGTATCTCATTAAGCCCCTCAAAGGAGAATCTGTCATGAAGAAAAAGGAAGTAGTCGCGATGCTGCTCGCAGGAGGTCAAGGCAAACGGCTGAAGGGCCTGACCAAGACGCTGGCCAAACCGGCCGTTTATTTTGGGGGTACATACCGGATCATTGATTTTCCGCTGAGTAACTGCTCCCATTCGGGAATCGACACGGTCGGGGTACTCACCCAGTATGAGCCTCTGGTTCTGCATTCCTACATTGGCGTAGGAAGCGATTGGGATATGGATCGGCTGAATGGGGGCGTTTTCGTGCTCCCGCCACATGAACGCGAGGACGGGACGACCTGGTACCGCGGGACGGCGGATGCGATCTTCCGGAATCTCAAGTTTATCGACCAGTACGATCCCGAGCACGTTTTGATTTTGTCGGGTGATCACATCTATAAGATGGATTACGACCGCATGCTGGCTTACCACAAGGAGAAAGATGCCGATTGCACCATCTCCGTCATCGAAGTAAGCCTGGACGAAGCGAAACGGTTCGGCATGGTGAACACGGATGAGGACTACCGGATTTTCGAGTTCGAGGAGAAGCCGGCGCATCCGAAGAGCACAACGGCTTCCATGGGCGTTTATCTGTTTCGCTGGAAGCTGTTGCGTTCTTATTTACTGCAGAATGCGGACCTTCCGGATACGAGCCATGATTTCGGCAACGACATTCTGCCGAGGATGCTCGCGGACGGCAAAACGCTGTATGCTTATCCGTTCGAAGGGTACTGGAAGGACGTCGGCACCATCGAGAGCTTGTGGGAAGCCAATATGGATCTGCTGAGCGAGCAGCCCAAGCTGGATCTGAACGATCCGCTGTGGCGCATTTACACCCGGAATCCGAATCAGCCGGCAGAGTATATTTCTCCGAACGGCGTCGTCCGGAACAGCATGATCAACGAAGGCTGCACCGTTTGCGGCGAGGTCGAGCATTCGGTCCTCTTTTATGGCGTGGAGGTGGGGGAAGGCAGCGTCATTACCGATTCCGTCATCATGCCCAAGGTACGCATCGGCAGCCATGTTCGCATTCACCGGGCGATCGTGACCGAGGACATGGTCATTCAAGATCATGCCCGGATCGGTCCGCCGCCGGAAGATCCATCCCAGATTGTGCTTGTAAGCGGTCATGATGAAGACGTCCTGAAGCTGCTTCAATCGTCTTCGTCCCACAATAATCAAGGTTAGGACGGGTGCGCAGATGAGAGAACTCATGGGTATTATAAATTTGGAGCATGAACGGGATGTGCTGAGTGAATTGACGTATTACCGGTGCGGGGCCGCCGTCCCTTTCGCGGGAAGGTACCGTCTGATCGACTTTGTGATGTCCAATATGATGCACGCGGGCATTGAGGATATCGCCCTGTTCGTTCGCAGGAAATACCGCTCCTTGATGGACCATCTGGGCGAAGGCCGGCCGTGGGATATGCATCGCAAACGGGGCGGCCTGTTCATTCTTCCGCCGGATTGGAACGATGAAACGGATGTGTCCGCCGGCGAGCTGCGGCATATTTATAACAATCTCGATTTTTTTGAGCGGGGGGCGGCGAAGTTTATCGTGCATTCCGGCAGCCAGCATATCAGCACGGTGGATTTGAACGAGGTGTACGAGTACCATCTGGAGCAAGGCGCCGACGTAACGCTCGTGTATACCAGGGTGAATGCACCGAGGGAGGAGCATCGTTCCTGCGTCCGCCTGGAAGTTGACGAGGACGGCATGGTCACGGACATTCATTATGAACACAAGCATGATGCGGTATATATGGAAATGTTCGTGATGGAGAAATCGCGCTTTCTCGAGATGGCCGATCATTGCATCGCCCATGGCGGCAACAACTTTTTTCGGGACGCGATCATGCAAAACCGGCACAAGCTGAACATTGCGGGATATGAATACCTCGGATATCACGCGGTGATCAACTCCCTGGAAAGCTATTACCGCACGAGCATGAACCTCCTGAATCCGAAGGCGTATAACAGCTTGTTCCGCAAGCAGGCGGTACACACCAAGATCAAGTACGAGGTTCCCGCCAAATACCTGAATTCGGCCGATGTAAGCAATGCGCTGGTTGCCAACGGATGCCAGATCGACGGGGAAGTGAAGAACAGCATTCTGTTCCGCGGGGTCCAGGTGAAGCGGGGCGCAAGCATCCATAACTCCATCATTATGCAAAAATGCGTCATCGGCGAAAACGTAAGGCTCGAGAACGTCATACTCGATAAAGATGTGATCATCTCTCGCGATCATAAGCTCCAAGGCGATTTTCGCAAACCTTTTGTCATTGCCAAGGACATTTCGATCTGATCCTAAAATAAAACGATCCGTCAGGAGGAACTTTCTTTTGTTTAACAACAAGGAAACATTCAAGCAGGTCTTTACGGAGCAATTGGTGAGTCGGTTGGGGAAGGGACTTGAGGAAGCAACGGCTGAGGATGTTTACAAAATCATCGGCGGCATGATCCGGGAATATGTCGGACGGGAATGGGCCGATGCCAACAGGATATACCGGGATACCGGGCAGAAGCAGGTGTATTATTTCTCGCTTGAATTTTTGATCGGCCGGCTGATGGGCAACAATCTGCTGAACCTGGGCGTGCTGGATATGGTCCGCAGCGGCCTTATGGAACTGGGATGGAATTTGAATGAGATCGAGGAGCAGGAGCCGGACGCGGGCCTAGGCAACGGGGGGCTCGGACGCCTTGCAGCGTGTTTTCTCGATTCGTTGGCATCGCTTAGCTATGCAGGCCATGGCTGCGGCATCCGGTATAAGTACGGCCTGTTCGAACAGAAGATCATCGACGGCCATCAAGTGGAGCTGCCGGACAACTGGCTCCAGCGGGGGAACGTCTGGGAAGAACGTCGGGCAGACAAGGCGGTGGAAGTTCGCTTCTGGGGCCGCGTGGAGGTGGACGTGCAGGAGGGGCGGACCGTGTTTCACACGGCGGACTACGAACGTGTCCTGGCCGTGCCTTATGACGTGCCGGTCATCGGTTACGGCGAGGGGCAGGTGAACACGCTGCGGCTGTGGAGCGCCGAGTCCGCCTCGGATATATCCAGAATCCGTTCGGCCCATCATCATAACAGCTATTATAAATTTTTGGAATACAACCGTTCGGTCGAATCGATATCGGAGTTTTTGTACCCGGATGATTCGGCATACGAAGGCAAGCTCCTTCGCCTCAAGCAGCAGTACTTCCTCTGTTCGGCCGGCGTCCAGAGCATTCTTAGAACGTTCGACAAGCTGGGCAAAACCTATCATGAGCTTCCCGAACATGTTGCCATTCATATCAATGATACCCATCCGACCTTGGTGATTCCGGAGCTGATGCGAATTCTGATCGACGACAAGGGCTTCGGCTGGGATGAGGCGTGGGACATTACGAGCCGGACCGTATCGTATACGAACCATACGCTGCTTAGCGAAGCGTTGGAGAAATGGCCTGCCGGCATGGTCCGTGAGCTGCTGCCGCGCATTTACATGATCATCGAAGAGATCAACAAGCGCTTCTGCGGCATGCTGCTGGACCGTTATCCTGGCGATCATGAGCGCATCTCCCAGCTCGCCATCTTGGAAAGCGACCAGATCCGCATGGCCAATTTGGCGATCGTGGGCAGCTATCATGTGAACGGCGTGGCCGCGCTGCACACGGAGCTGCTGAAGACGCAGGTCATGAAACCATTCTATGAGCTGTATCCGGAGCGTTTCAGCAACAAAACGAACGGGATTACCCACCGGCGCTGGCTGATGCACAGCAACCCCGGCCTGAGTCAATGGATCTGCGATGGTATCGGCGATTCATGGATTACGGATCCGCGTCGGTTAATTCAGCTCAAGGGACTGAAGAACGACTCCGCCTTCCAGCAGGGCATTCAGCGGATCAAACGGAGCAATAAAGAGCGGCTTGCCGATTATATCGCGAATAAACAAGGGATCGCGGTCAATCCCGATTCCATATTCGATGTGCACGTGAAGCGGCTGCACGGCTATAAGCGGCAATTGCTGAATATTTTACGCGTCATGCATGTGTATAACGAGATTAAGGATCAGCCGGGCATGGATGGCGTTCCCCGTACCGTCATTTTTGGCGCGAAGGCAGCGCCGGGTTACTATCTGGCCAAAAGCATCATCAAACTCATTAACGTCGTTGCGGATGTCGTGAATAAGGATCCGCAGGTCAATGACAAACTGCAGGTGCTGTTTCTTGAAAATTATTCGGTCTCACTCGCGGAGAAGATTATTCCGGCAGCCGATGTAAGCGAGCAGATTTCCACGGCCGGCAAGGAAGCCTCCGGCACGGGAAACATGAAGTTCATGATGAACGGCGCGTTGACCATCGGAACGCTGGATGGGGCTAACGTGGAAATGTTCGAGCTGCTCGGCAGAGAGAATATGTTCCTCTTCGGATTGGAGCTGGAGGACGTGTTAGCGTATTACAGGACGGGGGCTTATGTATCCAAGGAGCGGTATGAGCAGGACCCGAGAATCGCCCGCGTGCTGAATCAGTTGATTTCCTCGGGCCCGTTCTGCTGCCACGAGCTGGAGTTCGGGCAGATCCTGCAGTCCCTGCTGGACCATAATGACGAGTTTTTTGTGTTAGAGGACTTTGCCAGTTATGTCGCAACCCAGTCGGCCATTGATGATGCTTATTTGAATGCCCGGTCCTGGACCGAGAAGTCGATCGTCAATATCGCGCACTCGGGACATTTCTCGAGCGATAATACGATTCACCGCTATGCCTCCGACATCTGGAATGTTTCGCCTGTGAAGGTTGGCCTGAAGGGATAGTCAACGATATCGATGCTCAAAAAAGAACCCCGCCATAGAAATGGCGGGGCTTTCCATAGGTCCTCTATTGGATTGTGCTTCAACATAACATATGATCGAGACTCGTAAAAATGAATAGATGGATTTACCGATTGATGTGAAGGGGCCGCCCGATTTTTCATGCGGTGACCAGCCTTCTTATAAAGGAAGAAACTCAGCACTCGGGTCCGAATCCCGGCTGCGTTTCTACCAGCTATCGTCTATGATTCTTTGAAATCAGCCCGGCGGTATGAAAATGGTAGGTCGCGGTTGCGGATAAGCCGCAATCTTCCGGCAGGCTGGAAAAGGGAGATTCGCACGCTGAGCGAATCTCCCTTTTTGAAGTGGTTTATTCTTTTGGAAGCTCTTCGGTCGTACCGTACAGCTCGATCTCCCGGTCGGCTTGCTTGCGATGGGCGATCCGGCTGCTGGCGGCTGCGGCAACCGCGCCGACGATGTCGTCGAGAAAGGTATGTACGCGGCCGCTTGATTTATCATTCAATTGCTCAAGAATGCCGGGTTTGAGTTTGTCGATATACCCGTAATTGGTGAAGCCGATGCTTCCGTACACGTTAACGATGGAAAATGCCAGGACTTCATCCACGCCGTATAACCCTTCGTCATTGGCGAGCATTTCTTGAAGCGGGGATATAAGGTTGCCTTCCTCGGCCAAAATGTCCAATTGAATGCCGGTTAACACCGCGTTTTGCACTTCACGTTTGCTGAGTACGGCATCCACGTTCTCGATGCACTCTTCCATCGTCAAATTCGGGTAGTATTTTTTCTGAAGGATCATCACCAGCTCCGCGATTTCCTCCAACTTGATTCCACGCTTATGCAGCAGGCTCCGTGTCGCTTCCGCTACCTTCTTGCTGTTCAGGCTGTATGGAATGTTTGAATCGTTTTCTGCCATGATGGAACTCACCTCATTTTCGTGGTTGATGAAGATGCTTACGACGATTGTACTTTTTCCGCACCCCTTTGTCCAGAAAGGGCAAAACTGAGAGTTATTTTTTTGGAAAGGGCTCGTATACATAGGAGTACAACCTGTACAAAAAAAATGTTAGGGAGGAACAATACATGAAACGTAATCCACGTACTCTTCGCAGGCTTTCCGCCGCCGGGCTGCTTGCTGTTCCGATCGTGATGTCCGGCTGCGGCATGTTATCCGGGAAGCAATCGGAAGCGATTGACCCGCCGCCTGCGCAAGTGGAGAAGCAGATGCTGAACACGGCCGGATCCACGGCGGCTCAAGGAGACATCGGCATGCAGACAACGGTATATCTTGCGGATGCACGGGGGATGCTGGCACCTGTAACCTTGGGCATTCCGAAGGTGGAGGGCGCCAGCGTGGTGAAGGAATCCCTTGAAGTGCTGGTGAACGGAGGCCGTTACGCGGGCTATGTTCCACAGGGCTTCCAGGCGGTATTGCCTGCCGGTACGCAGGTCCATAACGTGACAGTCGATCCGGAGAGCAAATTGGCGGTCGTCGAATTCAATAAATCATTTGCGGAATATAAAGCGGCAGATGAACGGAGAATCCTGGAGGCGTTGACGTGGACACTGACGGGACATGAAGGCATCGAGCAGATGCAGGTATGGGTGGACGGCGTCAAGCTGACGGAAATGCCGGTCAATCACACGCCGCTGGACCGTCCGCTTTCACGTTCGATGGGAATCAATCTTCAAAAAGCGGATGATGCCTTGTACACGAACTCTTCACCGGTCACGGTCTATTTCTCGTCGGTGACGCCGGAAGGCATTCAGTACTACGTGCCGGTCACAAGACTTGTTCCAACCGGACAAGACGCGGTGAAGGCGGCCTTAAACGAGCTGATTCGCGGACCGCAGTATGGCGACGGACTGGTTGAGGTCATCCCGGATGACACCACCGTTGCGGCGGTTGAAAAAGGGGAGGACGGAGCCGTAACCGTATCGCTTCAGGACAGCATGTTTGAACAGGGAGAGCAGGTTCCGACCGAGCTGCTGCAGGCCGTCGTGCTTACCGTAGCCGAGAATGCGGATGATGCCAAAGTGAAAATCCGGATGAACGATCTCACGGAGGTGGTTGGAACGGATAGCCGAAATTATAGCGAGCCCGTCAGCCGTCCGGAGTTCATCAACGAAATCTCGATCTGACCGATTCTCCGCCAGCTTTGGGAAATTTCCCCCGCAAAAGGTGCTTTTGTGCCTGCACTTTGGTAGAATAGGGAATGCTAATCAGGATTGCGATAAGAAGTAGGAGGCAGAAAACATGAGATCTAACGGACGTAAGAGCGATGAGCTCCGACCGATGAATTTATCGACCCATGTGAATAAATATGCGGAAGGCTCCGTGTACATCGAGATGGGAGACACCAAGGTGCTGATTACGGCAACCGTGGACGAGAAAGTTCCCCCGTTTCTGAAAGGACAAGGAAAGGGCTGGGTGACGGCTGAATATTCAATGCTGCCGCGCGCAACACAATCCCGCAACCAACGGGAAGCCAATCGCGGTAAACTCAGTGGCCGGACGATGGAAATTCAGCGGCTGATCGGCAGAGCGCTCAGGTCTGTTGTGAATCTGCATGCTCTTGGCGAGCGGACGATTACGCTGGACTGCGATGTAATCCAGGCGGATGGCGGAACGCGGACCACCTCCATTACAGGAGCATTTGTAGCTTTAGCCATAGCTGTAAATAAAATTGCAGAACAACATAAATTAGCGGTATTCCCGATCACGGACTACCTGGCATCCATTAGCGTGGGCATTGCCGGCGGACAGGCGCTGCTGGATCTGAACTATGAAGAGGATTCCAAGGCGAAGGTGGACATGAACCTGGTCATGACCGGAAGCGGCAAATTCGTTGAGGTTCAGGGAACCGGCGAAGAGAGCCCGTTTTCCCGCGAGGAGCTGGATCAGATCCTGGAGCTGGGAGAACAGGGAATCCGCGAGCTTATCGAGCGTCAGCAGGAGGCGCTTGGCCCGATTGCGGCCAAGATCGGTTCCGTGAATGCGAGCACCGGAGTCTGATTCCATGAAACTGACACTTGGAGATACACTCATTGTAGCTACACGCAATCAGGGGAAAGTCAAGGAATTCGCGCATGCTTTTGCTGCTTTCGGCACGGATGTAAAGAGCATGTACGATTACCCTGATCTGCCTGACGTCGTTGAGGATGGAGCAACCTTCGCAGCCAATGCATTCAAAAAAGCCAAGGAAGTCGGTGACGCACTGGGATTGCCTGTGCTGGCCGATGATTCCGGATTGTGTGTGGATGCGCTGAACGGCGCGCCCGGCGTTTATTCCGCCAGGTATGCGGGTGAGCATGGCGCGGACGAGGACAATAACGAGAAGCTGCTCGGCGAGCTCGAACGGTTAAGGCTCGGCGAGGACACTGAGCAGCCCCTGCTAAGTCCGGCCCGGTTCGTCTGCGTTCTGGTGCTGTATGATCCGGTCTCGGGAGAAAAGCTCGAGGCGGAGGGGAACGTTGAAGGCTGGATCACTTCGGATCCTGCCGGAGCGGGTGGTTTTGGGTATGACCCGCTCTTCTATTTGCCAAGCCATGAGAAGACGATGGCCGAGCTTTCCCTGGAGGAGAAGCAGGAGATCAGCCACAGGGGAAAAGCGCTGCGAAAGCTTGTAGCGGACCTGCAGGCGCTTAATTGATATACCATTCGCGAAAAAACCATACCGGCATATGCCGGTATGGTTTTTTTGATTTGTCGCAGTCCATAGGACTTAACGGATGGATACGTTATATTCTTTGAGCCAGAAATGAACCTGGGCCAGGTAGGCAAACAGCTGCGGACCTGACATCAATTGGCCGAACCAAGGCAGATTGGAGGAAGCATCCGGCGAAGATGCCAGCTCCCGGATCCGGGCGGTATCGATGAGCGGCAGGAGCGGCGAAGAAGAGTCATCCAGAATGGACAGCACCTGCGCTTTGACGGCCGCCAGATAGTTCGGATTATGGGTTTTCGGATACGGGCTTTTTTTGCGGTACAGGACGTCATCCGGCAGCACGCCTTCAAGGGCCTTGCGCAGAATGCCCTTCTCCCGGTCACCTGTCGTTTTGATGCTCCAAGGGATGTTCCACACGTAATCGATTAGGCGGTGATCGGTATAGGGTACCCGGACTTCCAGTCCAACGCCCATGCTCATCCGGTCCTTGCGGTCAAGCAGGGTTGGCATGAAGCGGGTGATATTGAGGTAAGACATGATCCGCATTTTGGCCTGCTGCCCGGTCTCCCCGTCCAGCTTAGGCACTTCGGCTACCGCATCGGAGTAGCGGTCCCCGAGGTATTCCAGCGGCTTGATCCAGTCTCGGATTTCGGCAGACAGCAGCCCGGCTCTCATATCCGGCGCGACGGACCACGGAAAGGTACCGGAATTGAGCATTTCTTCCCGGTGGAACCAAGGGTAACCGCCGAATATTTCATCAGCGGCTTCACCGGATATGGCGACGGTTGCGCCTTTTTTAATCTCGCGGCAGAAGAGAAGCAAGGAAGCATCCACGTCGGCCATGCCCGGAAGATCCCGTTTTTGCGTGGAGACATCCAGTGCTTCTACCAGTTCGGGCGTGTCGAATTCGATCCAATGGTGGTTCGTGCCCAGTTCCTCGTTCATCCGTTTAATCCATGGCGCATCCGCTCCCGGCTGGAAGGAATGGGACTTAAAGTGTTTGTTGTTGTCCACATAATCCACGGAGTAGGTGTGCACTTGTCCTTGGCCCGTCCGCTTGTAGTAATCGACGGCCAGCGAGGAAAGCGCGCTGGAATCGAGCCCGCCGGATAACAGGGAGCAGACCGGTACGTCGGAGACCAGCTGACGCTCCACGGTGTCGCGGAGAAGATCGCGAAGGAAGCTTGCCGTTTGGTCGGCATCATCCTCGTGGGGTTTGCTTTCCAGCTTCCAATAAGTATACTTGCGCAAGCCTTCCCGGTTAAAGATCATGGCCATGCCGGGCCGGAGCTCCGATATGTCCTTGTAGACGCCATGTCCAGGGGTACGCGCCGGGCCGATAATAAATACTTCCGCAAGCCCTTCGGCCCCTACGACGGGCTCCACCTTCGGATGCTGCAGCAACGCTTTCGGTTCCGAGCCGAATACAAGCGTTCCGTCAATATAGCTGTAGAATAGGGGTTTCACTCCCACCCGGTCCCGAGCCAAAAATACCTGTTCCCGGACGCTGTCCCAAATAGCGAAAGCAAATATTCCATTGAGGCGCTCCAAACACTCGGGGCCCCATTCGATATAGGAGACTAACAAAACTTCCGTGTCACATTTGGTATTGAAACGATGACCGCGTCGTACCAATTCGTCTTTAAGCTCCGCAGCATTATATAATTCCCCGTTATATACAATGGCATAGACTTCCTCTTCCTGATGAATGATCATCGGCTGAGCGCCATTTTCGGGGTCGATCACGCTGAGTCTTCGGTGACCGAATGCGCACGGGTTGGAAATCCAGGTGCCGGATCCGTCAGGTCCGCGGTGAGCCAAACTTTCTGTCATTTTTACCAGCAGCTGCGAGTCCTGCGTCAAATCGCCGCTCCATTGTATAAAACCGGTTATTCCGCACATGACGGTTCATCCTCTCTTTGTCTTTGTCATACGCTGTCCACTCTTTTTCATCCTACGTCGCCAAAGTGATACAGATATATGCCGAAGGAAGGCATAAAATGTCTGTCCTTTTACGAAAACTAAGAAAGAGGACGAATATCAAAGAGAAGGAGAGATGCGTCCATGGAGAAGTCAACCTATTATGTTTCCGTGCAGAGCCGGTCCGTGCTGACCGAGCAGGGAGCGAGCGCTTATGAATGGGAGATCGAAGCAACGCCTGAAGAGGCCGATCAAGTTCGGATTGAACTGGATATGATGCAGGAGAAGGACGAAGAAGCGACAGGCTACATGTTTCCTTGGCCGGATACGCCGCAACAAAGCGCCAACGCCCTGTTTCAATCTTCCTTGGACAAGGTGTATCGAACCATTTATCAATTGGGTACGCCGGCTACGCGCCAGCAAATGGAAGAGCTGCGGCTGCTCTCCGATTTGACATGAAAATATGAAGGATCGTGCTGTCCCAGTACATCTTGATGAAGGAGAATGTATGATGTATGCAATCAGAGATGCAAAAATCCGCCGGATTACGGAAGTAAACGGCGCCCCGTGCGCAGAGGTAGAAGTCTATCCTGCCGCGGAAGGAGAAAGCGCATTGCTGGCTTATCTGACGCCATCTTCCCCATTGGGAGGCTACGAGCTGGTGAAAATTGTCCGCAGCAACGCCAGCATGGAGGTGGACTGGTTCGACAACAGCATGCATGATGCTTTTGTGGATGCCACGGACGAAGCATTCGAGAACAACGTTCAGTCCACGGCAGAGGAAGACCGCGATGCATTCAAGCAGCAGCTGCTTTCGACAGGCCAGCTATATGAGCAGCTGAACCAGCGGCTCAGCGAAGGCCCTCAATATTTCTAGAGCTTTGACGAACGAAGAGATCTGACCGGATACCATCGGCAGATCTCTTTTTGCATGTGCAGGTTCATCTATGAAAGATTGCATGGGGTTTTTACGCAGTTCTGCAAAAAAGGTCGAACAAAGATAGGTTTCTTGTCGATTTCGATTTCGCTGCGGTAGGGAGTATGGACCAGCCGGTATCCTTGTTTACGAAATAGATACAAATAGGGCTTTTCCTCTATATGATTACTGGAGAATCCTCCCTATAATGTTGGATTAGTGTCATCTACTAACATAATGGACAAGGGGAGATTGGAATTGGGCAGATGGAATAAACATATCGTCAAGCTATGGGGAGCGGGATTCCTGGCGTTGTCGCTTACCTTGGGATCCGTGCAAATGCCGGCAAGCGCCGAAGCAACGCAGAACGTTACGGTTCTTGAATCGTCTCATGAGCTCGTGAACGGCAAGATGCGCGTGACGGCGGACATTCGCAACGGAGGAACCGGAGCGGAAGCGGGATTCTATGTTGTCGGTTACGATGCAAACGGCCAAGCGCTCGAGGCAGTCGGTGATTCCGAATATATGATGAGCGACGAAATCGGTACATATGAAGTGGACCTTGACAGCGGCAGCAGCGTCAAGCGGGTGGAAGTGCTCCCGGCAGGACCGGCTGGTGATCAGGCGCGGCTGCTGGCATCCGGATACTATACGAGCAACGGCGTGGTCAACGTTTCTGGCGTCGTGCAGAATTCTACGGTCGGGCACAATGTGGGTATGCTCGCCGTAGGGTATGATGCTTCCGGCAAAGCGGTCGAAGTGACATCGGCGGACAGCTACTTTGGCGGCAGCGATGTCGGCACCTTCGTCGTAGAGCTTAAAGCAGCGAAGCTGATCAAGAGCGTAAAGGTATCGGTCGTTGATCCGGTTGAAGATGCCGTGAAGCTGCTGCAATCCGGCAGCCGCCTGGAGAACGGAAAGCTTATCGTTACCGGTTCGATTCAAAACCGGAATAAAGGCGGGCAGGCCGGCGTCATCGTTGTCGGCAGCAACGCCGGCGGCAAGGTTCTGGAGGTCAACACGACGTCCGGGTATCTTTCATCCAACGAAATCGCGAATTTCCAGGCCGAGCTGGAAGGCGGCAAAGCCATCAGCGACCTGAAGGTGTTCCTGACAGGCAACAGCCAGACGCCTAAAATCATAGCCGAGGGCAGAACGACCATCAACAACAAGCTTGTCGTTACGATCGGCGTGGAGAACGGGGATGTGTCGCAACGGATTACCGTGAAATCGACGGCGTACGATGCGAAGGGACGCTCCTTGGGGACCGATACGGACTCCATGTTCATGACCGCCAATGAAACGACGACCTTGCGCATTGATTACGATACTCGGGTCAAAAGCGTGAAGCTGAAATATTATGACCAATCCGGCAGAGAAATCGGAGAAGCGCCGATCCGCATCAAAATCAACGGCCAGCTCCAATCCTATGCGCAGTCGCCGGTGATGGTCGGAGGAAGCGTTCTTGTGCCTATGCGTCCGATCTTCGAATCCCTCGATGCTTCGGTCAAATGGGACCAAAAGACGCAAAGCGTATCCTCCTCCAAAGGCTCGACCCAAATCAAGCTGAAGATGGGCTCCAAGCAAGCGGTCGTTAACGGGAAGACGGTTACGCTGGATTCGGCGCCACGGATGGTGAAGGGCACCACGATGGTACCGCTGCGTTTCGTGGCATCCGCGCTGGGCTGTGAAGTGAAATGGGACGGCAATGAGAAAATGGTATTGATTACGACCAAATAATGCGAAAAGGACCATGCGGTAAGCGCATGGTCCTTTTTTATAGGGTAAGTTCAATAAGCGTGCTCCCTCAGCACCTGAATGCCCATGATCACGTTATACACAAAAGCCCCGAAATAGATGATGCCGAACAGAATGAGGTATCCGATGACGGAACCGAAGGAGCCCGAGGTCACGGCCATGTAGATTAACGGGATCGCTGCTATAACGGGGAACAGATGGGAGAACAGGGCGCGGCGTGCGTGCTTGGCCACATAGGCGTCCGGAGATAGAATCCATACAAGGACAGGGAGGATGAACGGTGCAAAGAAGATGCTGAAATACGATAAAGAGGATAAAAGCTGTCTCATGGTATCACGCTCCTGAAGTCATTCTCATGTTTACATATTACCCAGTAAGCAGGCTCCTGATTCGGTCAGGTGATCAGCCCGAAAAAAAGTACTTTGAAAAAATCAAAAGATGCGATATAATATACTTCGTTACTGTTTAAAACATTTTCATACATATATGTCCCAGTAGCTCAGCTGGATAGAGCAACGGCCTTCTAAGCCGTCGGTCAGGGGTTCGAATCCCTTCTGGGACGTAAAAGAAAGAAGCTGCCAATCCTGGCAGCTTCTTTGCGTATTCCAGAAGGGTAATGAACCCCAATTGGGGGTTCGCCTGCGCATACGCTTCGTTAGGATTACTTCGCAGTCGGCCTGGAAGGCCGCATCCCGACTGGGACAAAACGTCCCGTGAGGATGAGAACCCCAATTGGGGGTCCGCCTGCGCATACGCTTCGTTAGGATTACATCGCAGTCGGCCTGGAAGGCCGCATCCCGACTGGGACGAAACGTCCCGTGAGGATGAGAACCCCGAGTAGGGGTCCGCCTGCGCCTATGCTTCGTTAGGATTACATCGCAGTCGGCCTGGAAGGCCGCATCCCGACTGGGACAAAACGTCCCATGAGGATGAGAACCCCAATTGGGGGTTCGCCTGCGCATACGCTTCGTTAGGATTACATCGCAGTCGGCCTGGAAGGCCGCATCCCGACTGGGACAAAACGTCCCATGAGGATGAGAACCCCAATTGGGGGTTCGCCTGCGCATACGCTTCGTTAGGATTACATCGCAGTCGGCCTGGAAGGCCGTATCCCGACTGGGACAAAACGTCCCGTGAGGATGAGAACCCCAATTGGGGGTTCGCCTGCGCCTACGCTTCGTTAGGATGTCGGCCTGAAGGTTTTCTTGCAAACGAAAGGTATTCGTGACACGATTAGAAACAGTGGAGGGGATACATGGGATGAATGATATCACTATGACTTTGGTAAGAGAGACTCACAAGGATCTTCAGGAGCTCATCGCGAAGCTGGACGATTACTTATCGACGTTATACCCGGCGGAAGGGATATTCGGGCTGGATCTGGCCGATCCCAAGGTAAACGAAACGCTATTCGTGGTGGCTTACCATGATGGCCAGCCTGTCGGCTGCGGAGCCATCCGGCCGCTGGATGCAGAATCGGTTGAAATTAAACGGTTTTTCGTGGATGTCCCGTATCGAAATAGGGGAGTAGCTTCCCGGATCCTGCTCTTTCTGGAAGAGCAAGCGAAGACGCGGGGCTATCGTTTCTCGCGCCTGGAAACAGGCGAACCGCAGAAGGAATCCGTTCATTTTTACAAGAAGCTGGGGTATGCCCAGATTGAACCGTTTGGCGAATACATCGGGTGCGAATATAGTTTATGTTTTGAGAAGAGTCTGACATCCTAGCCATTTGGTCTTATAATAGAAGAAAAATATTTTACGAACCCTATCGAGGAGGCATCGAGCATGCAGCTTACTAAAATATCACAGAATACCGCCATTCTATTGGAGCATGCCAGAAAATCGGGGCTGACTTCTTCCGATCTGCTGGAGGCTGTGCGCTCAGGAGACGCAGAGAGATTCCAGATCGCCAATAACGGTCATTTTCACTATGAGGAATTATTCTCTTACGCAAAAGAGCATGGGGAAGATTTGGAGAAAGCCGTTAGCGAGGGGTACCAAATTACGTTTAATACCCGGAACGGGTTGAAGATCTGGCTGGAGGAAGCCTTCCGCATCAGCTCGGAATCCGATTTCAGCGTGGGCGAGGGCATCATTGAAGGATTGAAGCTCCAGAAGGAGCAGTTGGCTCGCTTGAAGGAAGCGCTGGCTGTCAACTGGACCCTGCAGGAAGAGCCGGCGTCAGACGGCGTTCAGGTCAGATTGACCGTCAGAGGATTGCAATAAAATAAGATAGCCACCGTACTTGATCAACATAATAGTACGGTGGCTTTTTTATTAGGCATGATCCGCTCATTCATCAGAGTGAATTTACATCCGGCTCGGAGTAGGCAAACCCAGCACCTCCAGCGCTTCGCCAAGGGTGTTTTTGAATAAGGAAGTGAGCCATACGCGGAATTGGAGCACTTCCTCCTTCGCCTTCAGAATCGGGCATGCCGAGTAAAAATTGTTGAACAGGGAGCACAGCTCATAGGTGAAGTTGCAGATGGCACTAGGAGATAGATCCCGTCCGGCGGCATATAAGGTATCATGCCAGGTGCTGATATGCCGCAGCAGCGCATGTTCCGCTCTTTCCATGGCAGGGAACCGGGCAGGCACAGACGGCGTAACCTCGGCTTCTTGAGCCTTATTAAGCACGCTGAGTGCACGCGCGTAGGAATAGAGCAAATACACCCCCGTATTCCCCGATATTTCAGTGGCCTGCTTCAGATCGAACACCACCTCGGTTTGCAGTGCAAAGCGAAGCAGGTAGTAACGGATGGAGGCGGTTGCGATCGCATGGCTGGACAAACCGTTTTTATCGGATCGGGTGTCCTCGATGACCTTGGCTACTTGATGAATAAGCTCGGTGATTTTGATTCCGATTCCCTGACGTCCGGACATCGCATAGGATGCCTTACCGTCGGAAGTATCGATGCCGAGATCCGCTGCAGCGGAAGGGCTTAACGAGACGACGCCGTAACTGACATGGCGCAGCTTCTCAGCCTCTTGTTGGAAGCCCAGGCCTTCCAAAGCCTGCTTCACCATCGCCTGCGGGTACTGCTGCCTGTAATCAATGACGTTGATGACCATGTCCGCTTTGCCGTAAGAACGCTCCTCGCCGTGCGAGCTCGTGGTCCAAACCTCGTCGGTGAATTTTTTATATACAAAATCATTGGAAAGCACGCCGTATTTCCACAAGTGGTAGGCGATGTCCTTGGCGGTGTAAGTCAGGATGCCATTGGAGCGCACCAGCACTTTATCGATGCTGTGGTCCGACTCCGCCTCGTCTCCGGCTTCGGTTCCTGATTGCTTGAGCACCCAGCAGCCTGCAAGTTTACCCTCGGTTTCCTGATGGAAAAGCGGGGTATTCTTCAACAGCTCGAACGCGGACGCCCAGAATCCCTCCCTAACAATGCTGCTCTCCCATACAAGCAGATCGTATTCGATGCCGAACTGCTTCATCTCCTCAAGATGCTCCTTAACGATTCGCTCGGCAACAAGCAGTCCGATCCAGGAAAGGTTCTGATTGCCCTCTTCCAATGCGTGCAGAACCTCGGTCCGATGCTGAACCAGCCCCGGCTCCCTTTCGTAGGCTTTATTGGTGCTTGAATACACGTCCCAGCAGTAATCGCCGAACCGGGCATGCTCCTTCGTCAGCGGCGTGTGGAGCAAGCCGACCACCGTATCCGCCAGCTGATTGCCCAGGTCGTCGATATAATTATGCACCTCGACCTCATAACCCAGCTTCCTCATCAATCTCACGAGCGTATCTCCGATACAGGAATTTCGAAGATGCCCGATATGGGCGGACTTATTCGGGTTGATGGACGTGTGCTCAATGACGATCTTTTCGTTAGCTGCCGGGGGGAGTTCAAAATGGTGGCTCGCCCAATACTCCCAATCGATGCGCAGATTCATAAAGCCCGGAGCGACAATCTCAGTCGAGCGGACGAGCTGTTTGTAGGATGCGTCCTGCTCGAGCTCGGCTTGGATCAGCTCGGCGATTTGCAGGGGAGCCTTGCGGAGCACCTTCGCAAGCTGCATCGCAACGTTGGTTGCGTAATCCCCATGCTCCATGCTGGCAGGCTGCTCGATCCGGATCGGAGTGGACTCCGGCAGTTTGGTGCCGTAAGCTTCGCAGACCTGGTTCACGGCTTGTTGAAGGCTCGAAATAATCTTATGACTTAACACGGTAAATCCCCCTTTAAAAAAATAAAACGACTCAGAAAATCAAAAAAGCCCTCATCTCCAAAAGAGACGAGGACTTGTGCTCGCGGTACCACTCTTGTTGTTAAACCCCGCAAGGGTCTAACCACCTTCATACGATAACGGCGTAAGCCGGGGCTCCCTACAGCATGGTGCTTCGGAAGGCCATCTCCTGGGTCCGCTTCACGGCCGACTTTGTACCGGTTTCCACCCTCCCGGCTCGCTTGGACTAAAGTCAGTGCAGTTACTCTCCCAATCAACGAAAATAATATTCTCAAGTTTTTTCATATTATAACCATTCTATTTAGAAAAGCAACCCCCAATGGCTAAATCTTTTCTGCAAATACTCGCAGGCGCCGGTAATCCGCGTAGAAAGCATCCTCTTGCCATAGCGTCGATTGAGCAGCTAGGCTGATGCGAGCGATCGCTTCGTCCTTCGATTCAGCCGAGAATCCGGCAAAAAAGCAATCGCCAAAATGCAGCAGCCAATGCTTTATGCCGTCCTTGCCTTCGGATAATCGCGTGGGACGGTCGAAATGATGGGCGAGATGCACGCGGAACCCTTGGGCTTCAAGCAGGCTGGCATACTGCCCAAGACTAGGAAAATACCACGGATTCCGGGCGTCCGCATCGATTCCGTAATGATCGGCGAACACGGTTTTCAAGGCTTGGTAGATGCCGTCTATATTCCCTTTGCCTCCGAACTCGGCAACGAATCGGCCGCCGGGCTTAAGGGCTCCACGTACGGAGCGTACCACGCCTTCAGCATCCTTCATCCAGTGCAGGGCCGCGTTTGAGAAGACGGCATCGTATGGCGTTTCGGTTTCGAAGTTCTCGCCATCCCCGGTCAGAAACGGAAGTCCAGGATATTTGCTTTTGGCCCGCTCAATCATCTCGCTGGAATAATCCATGCCGGTTACATGTGCGCCCGATTTGGATATTTCATGAGTCAAGTCGCCGGTTCCGCAGCCCAGATCGAGAATCCGTTCTCCGGGTTGAGGCGCCAGCAGCTCTGCAGCTCCTTTTCCATAAGCAGATACAAACGATAGCTGTCGATCGTAATCGTAAGGTTTCCATACTTGCTCTGACATAACAACACCCCTCCACGCATGATTTATCCTCATTGTGACATGATCGGCTTATAATTAGAAATATATAAATTCGATAACGCTGATAGGTTTAACTAATAAGAGGGGGAACAAAAAGCCGCTTTGTCAGCGGTTTTATGCAGAGGACTATTTAACGGCAACAAGAAGCGCGCCAACGGCAATGAGTGCAACGCCGGCTGCGTTAATCCAGGAGATTTTCTCACCCAGAAACACAAAGGCCAGGATCACGGCAATAACCACGCTCAATTTATCGATAGGGCCTACCTGCGATACTTTGCCGTATTTTAACGCCAGAAAATAAAACAGCCAGGACAACGCGCCCGCGATGCCGCTGAGCACAATAAAGCTGAGTGCCTTTTTCTGAACCAGAATTTCTCCGAGCTCCGAGAATTTCCCCTGAACCGCTACGACCCCCAGCAGAAACAGGGCCATAATGACGGAGCGAATGGCCGTTGCCGAATTGGCATCGATGTTCTGCAGGCCTATTTTTCCGAAAATGGCCACAAGTGCCGCCGTGACTGCCGACAGCAATGCGTATACAAGCCATAATGGCATGCGTACCTCTCCTTTTCGACAAGATAAAGTCTCTGATTAATGTACCGGATTCCTTTATAATAGTATAGAGCAATTTGAAGGATCTCATGAATGTTCAAAGTATTGAACGACTTGGAAAGGGCTGGATGAAAAATGACACATCATATCGCGGCTTATACAGAAGCTTACCATGATCAGCTGGTGGAATTATGGCTTCGTGCCGTATCCCAAACGCACGATTTTCTGACGGAGGAAGATATCCGGTTCTATTATGGCATGATGCAAAGCGGGGCACTGAGGTCCGTGGAGATATGGATGTGCTTGAATACGGAACAGGAAGCGATTGGATTTATCGGACTGGACGGCTCCAAAATCGAGATGCTGTTTGTGGATCCCCTGCACCACGGCCAAGGGACGGGAACGAAATTGATCCGGCATGCCGAACGGCTGAAGGGGCCCGGACTTCAAGTGGATGTGAATGAACAGAACCCCAAGGCCCACGCTTTTTATAAAAAATACGGATTCGTGCAGATCGGCCGTTCGGAGCTCGACGGTTCCGGAAAGCCGTTTCCGCTTATTCATATGCAGCTGCGGTAATGTCATGGATCGGCCCAGCCGAGTCCACGATAATCGCGAGTATAATATTTTCAAAAAAGCAGCCTATCTTTGGGTGAAAGAACAAACATCGATAGACGGTATGTTTTAACCTATCCAATGAAAAAGGGAGTGCAGCTAAACTGGAGGAGTCAATGAAGTTTTTTCCGAGCAACCTGTCGTTCCGCTATCCTTGGCGCTCCTATCAGAAGCGCGTGCTCCACGGGCTTGACCATCATCTGAAGAATCGCCAATTGCATCTGGTGGCGCCGCCCGGTTCGGGGAAGACCGTTCTTGGATTGGAGGTCATGCTTCGGATTAATCGGCCGACGATTATATTGGCTCCCACCATCACCATTAAACAGCAATGGGCAAGCCGTCTGGTGGAGCTGTTTCTTGACGAAGATGTCCAGCCGGAGTGGGTCTCGACCTCGCTCAAGCGACCGGCATTGGTAACGATTACGACCTACCAAGCCCTACACAGCCTGATTAGTGCAGCAGGGCAGCCGACTTCTGCGAAGAAGAAGGTCATCGCGGGGATGGTGCAAGCGGACCAAACCGGTGATGAGAATCAGGAGTTTTCGGATACGGGCATGGAAGACGCTGAGGCTGAACCGGCCGGGAGGGACGCTGACCGCGAGGACGATATCACGGACGGCACCGAGGCTCAAGAAGCTCTGGATCTGTTGAAGCAGCAGGGATATCATACGCTTATTTTTGACGAGGCGCATCATCTTCGAATGTCTTGGTGGCAAAGCGCCATGCAGCTGTGCGAAATGCTGGACGAGCCGACCAAGATTGCGCTTACGGCCACTCCGCCATACGATGTCAATCCGAGGGAATGGCAGCGGTATATCGAGCTTTGCGGCCCTATCGACGAGGAGATCAGCGTGCCCGAGCTGGTTCGCCATGGGGAGTTGTGTCCCCATCAGGATTATATCAGCCTGACAAGGCCAACTCATGAAGAGGCCGCTAAACTGCGGGAATTTCGAATGCAGGCACAACAGGTCAAAGACGAGTTGGTCCGAGATGAGTTTTTGGCGGATTTGATCGTCCATCACCCCTGGATAACACGGTCCGAGGCGTACATGGAGGACATTTTGTCCTCCCCGGGGTATTACTCCAGCATGGTGCTCTATCTGCGAGCGGCCAATCGGCCGATCTGGAAGGAGGCTGTGAAGCTGCTCGGCATGGAAGAGAAGGAAGCGCCCGACTTTACGGAGGAGTGGCTGGAGGAGCTCCTTGGCGGCATGCTGTATAAAGACGCCCATATTGATCGCGAGCTGCCGGAGTTAAAGGCGTTGCAGAAGAGGCTCAGCCGGTTGGGGATGATTGAACGGCGGAAGGTGTATATCAGATCGACGCCTGCGATTGATAAAATGCTGGTCCAGAGCGTCTCGAAATTGCACAGCATCGGCCGCATTCTTGAATTCGAGCGCTCCATGCTGGGGGAGAGCATGCGGATGGTGATCTTGACCGATTATATCCGCAAGGAGGACCTGCCGAAGGATGCGGACGACGAGAAGCCGCTGAATCGGCTCGGCGTTGTTCCGATTTTTGAGCTGATCCGAAGGCAGCTAGCGGAGAAAAGCGGCTCACGGGGCGATCGCGAGTTGCCCATCGGTATTTTGACAGGCTCCTTTGTGGTGCTCCCGGTGACGGCTATGCCTTTGGCCAGGACTTGCGCCGATCGACGGGGCCTCCGCTTGTCGGAACGTCACCTTGCCCATGACGGCCGTTATGTAACGATGGATGTTCGCGATGCAAATCGCTCGGCTATCGTGGCTATTATAACGGAGGTGTTTTCAGAGGGGGCATTCAGGTGCTGATCGGTACGGCGGCTCTCCTGGGCGAGGGATGGGATGCTCCCGGGATCAATTCCTTGATCATGGCATCGTATGTAGGCTCGTTCATGCTGTCCAACCAGATGCGGGGACGGGCGATTCGGGCCCAACGCGGGAACCCGGATAAGACCGGAGCGATCTGGCATCTGGCATGCGTCGATACCGCCCAAATCGATGGGGGCGAGGATTTGAGCTCGCTTGCGCGCAGATTTCGATCTCTCGTCGGTCTATCGATCTCGCATCAAACCATAGAGTCGGGCATGGAGCGCATGGGACTTGATCTTCGGAAAAGCCAAACCGCAGAAAGCATCAGCGCCTATAACCGCGACACATGGGAGCGGGCGAGGCAGCGGCATCTCTTGAAGGAGCGATGGAATTCGGCGATTGCCCTTCACAGCTCCATGACGGAGGAACTGACGGTGGATCGGGAGCGTATTCCTAAGCCTTTGATTTTCTCGCATACGGTAAAGGCCGTGCTTGCTTTTGCCGTTGGTTTGGGGCTGGGCGCCTTCATGGAGACCTTAACGTCGCCGGTTTTGCTTCAATCGGACGCGCCGGCTTGGTTCAGCCTGCTATTCTCGGCCGCCATTGCCTTGATCGTATCCAGTCCTTGGATATTTAAAGCCGTCAAAATGGTAATGCGTCATCAATCGCTGGAGCGGAGCATTCGAGAAGTGGCTCTCGTCGTGTATACGGCGCTATACGATATGGGGCTGGTCGAAACCGAGCCAAGCCTTCACCGGTTGAGGGCGGTGGAGGAAGGAGGAGCCGTCGTGTGTTGGCTAAAAGACGGAACCACCCAGGAGAAGACGCTTTTCCTGAATTCGCTGCAGCAGGTGCTGGACCCGATCGAGAACCCGCGTTATCTTTTGTACCGCGAATCGCGGGGCCGGTTTGCGACCAGGCGGGATTACCATGCCGTACCGGAGGAAATCGGACGTCGAAAAGAGCATGCGGAACGCTTTGCCCGGCTGTGGCGCAAGCATATCGGTCCGGCCGAGCTGGTCTACACCCGTACGCCGGAAGGCAGAAAAATGCTCCTGACCGCGCGAACGCGGGCTTTGTCCTCCATGTTCGTGAAGAAATCGGAGCGGGTTAGTGCTTGGAGGTAGAGGATCCGGAGTGTTCGCGGAATGTGGAGGGAGTCATGGGATGGGGGGTGATGCACCGTGCTGCGCTGCCTTAACGGACCCAGGGGCCGTTAATTGAGGGAAAAACCCTCATACAGGTATGGTAGCGGACCAGAAGTCCGTTATTTATGAAAAATGAGGGTAATTTGACTGTGAATTAGCTAAATAACGGCTGTGGTGTCCGCTAATTTCTAAATCGGGCCGTTTTTGATGAAATAACGAACCTACGGTCCGCAAAAGTCGTGTAAGGGTGTATGTCGTATTGGAATCGGCCATGATGTTCATATGTAGAATGTCGATAGTGCATCAGAAGGGATACGGCCCTTGGGGCCGATTGGGAATTGGTTCTACAGAAGCATAGGCTCCAACAAACTCAAGTATGGGTTCATCACCCTTCTGGAATACAAAAAAACCAGCTAATACTTGTCAAGCATTATAACTTGGTTAAATAATAGAATACTGATATACTTTTCTAAACAGCACAAATAACCTTCAGTGGCGTGAAGGTTATGGGAAAATATGGTTTTTAGGCTTTGTAGGGTTCGCTTTTACTTAGGATGGCATAAATGTGATGGAGAAGCTTGTTGGCGCAAGCGATCACGACCACCTTGTAGGGCTTGCCCTCTTTTCTTTTTTTGTCGTAGTAATCACTGATCCTGCGGTTTGCACGTCTGCGAATCCCGCACTGTACGGCAAGATAGAGTGCTCGCCGTAGTCTTTTTGAGCCTCGTTTCGTGATCCGGTTGCTTGTAGCCGTGAATTTTCCTGAGCTGTAAATCCCCGGATCTAATCCTGCGTAGGCTACAAGTTGCTTCGCATCCTTGAACTGGCTTGCATCGCCCAGCTCTGCCACGATGGCTGCCGCAAGTTTGTTCCCTACACCCGGGATACTTTTGACCAATTCCACTTCAGGCAACTCCCCAGCCAGTTCTTCCATCTGCTTTTCCAAATGATTTAACTGTTTATCGAATTCCAACAGCAGGGAGACCATGCTAGTCAACGCTATGCTCTGGGATCGACTCCTCTCTTGTGTTTTCCAGCCCAACACGAGTTCTTTCAACCGTTTTGTTTTCTCCGTAATCCATCCTTTGGAGTGGGATTTACCTACACATTCAAGGATCAGATCCCCCACATCTTCGACCTTGTTCTCCAAACATCGCTCTAGCACTTTTAATGATGTGGTCGCATACAGATTATGAAATAATCCGATGAAGTCCGGAAACACCTGCTCAAGCAAAGCTCTGCTGTTTAACTTGGCCTGTACGTACATCGCGGTTACAAACTCATGTTGCCTCGTTAAGTGTTGAAGCTCGGTGTAGGTTTCCTCCCACTCTCGATGCGCTTTAACGTCCCCTCGGTAGTACATCTCAGCCAAATGCCATGCATCTGCTGCATCTGTTTTCACCTTGCGAAGTTGCGTACCTTTCGATCGTTTCGCTTGCAGAGGGTTAACGATGTAATGAGTCCATCCACTACGTTTAAGATACCCTACCAGACTTCGATGGTAATGTCCGGTCGCCTCAAGGACAACAACGGGCTCGACGCCACTTTTATGTTTGAGTGTTCCTAACAGTTCCCCTAGCCGTTCAAAACCTTCCGGCCCATGATGAAGCTTCTCCATCCTCCCGAAGGGTTTTTCGCGACCGATAAAGGCCTGGATAACGCTAACCCCTTTGGCCACGTCTATTCCTACTACTGGCTGCATAATAACCTCCTTGATTCGATACCGGCATTCCCACATGGTCTCCAACCCCATAGCTTCGCTTGTGATGCGAGGTCTAAAGCCTCTACCAGCTCAAACATAGTCGTTGGACGGTAGTGAGAGAACCGTTTTTTTGACGGGATCTGCGTCCCTAAGCCACCTTCGTTCTCCCGGCTACCACCATCGTATAATGCCTACAAAAATAGGCCAACCAGAAATCTGGTTGACCTAATAATACGAAAGCTACCGATGGTAGCTTCCCAGAAGGGATACGGCCCTTCGGGCCGACTGCGAAGCAATCCTCCCGAAGCGTAGGCTCCGACGAACCCCTTCTAGGGGTTCTCATCCTCACGGGACATAAAAAAACACCGTCATATGACGGTGTCTTCTTTTACGTCCCAGAAGGGATTCGAACCCCTGACCGACGGCTTAGAAGGCCGTTGCTCTATCCAGCTGAGCTACTGGGACATAGAAATTTTTCAAGCAAAAAATATATTATCACATACACAGGAGAAATTCAATCATTATTTTATGACATAAAGTTTTTCGGATTTGCAAGATTATTCGAGTATCATATCGGGTTATATTGATAAAATATACGCCCGAAAACTGGGGATCGCCGTCTTTATGTTGCCAGGGGCATGATGCACGCAAGCTGTTACGCCCTTTTTTAAACTTGGCAGTACATATGCTATAATCAACGAATACGAAAAACAGGACCAGAAAGGAGGTGTCCTTATCAAGGACTCTTACTCCCAAGAACAAGAGGATAAGAACATCATCCTGTTTCCGAAGACGCTGGATTATTACCAGATTCAGCTTACGGTTATGCTCGAGAACGAACGTTACGGTGAAGCGATGGAAGTGCTGCGTTTTCTGCTGAAGTGCGGGGGACAGAACGAACGGCACTATGAAGAGTGGAACTCGCTCCTCGAATGGCTTGAAGCCGCATTTCCGGAACAGGCCATGCCCCGTTCGGTCGATTTCGATGCTGAGGCTGACGAGGATGATCCGGACGAGTCCGAGATGGCGAGACAGATGGTCAGGGACAAGGTTGCCCAGGATGCCGGATACGCCGACAAGCTGCTGGCTTCGGTCATGACCGGGCCGCTGACGGAGCAGACCATTTTGGCGCTGGAACAGCTCGCTTATCTGGACCGTCCGGAGATAGACGCGATTCTGGTCGAATGGCTGCATGATACGCCGCTTCATCCCCTGCTGCAATTCCGGGTGCTGCAAACGCTCCGGAGAAGAGGGATGGAAGGGCACGTAAGCCTTCATCGCGGGCAGGAAGCCGTCGAGATCGAGATCGATACGGTTCCCTTGGATCCGGGAGGCTTCCCGGACGCGATTACGAGGATTTTGGAGCGCGTTGCGGATCAGACCGAGGTCCATGAGCCGACGCTGTTTTATTTTGCCCAGGAATTATGGTCCCAGTTCATCATGGCGATTTACGGCACGGAGGACTACCATTCCATGCTGGACGAAGAAGAAGCCACGCTCGATATATGGGCCGCAGCGCTGCATGACATCGTGTCGGAGAGCCTGAAAGGTTTTCGCAATGAGGAGGAAATCCGCCCGCTTTACGGCATCACGGACACCATGCGGTTCCGCTATGAGGGAGCCTATCGATCTCTCAAGCAATTCGTCGCTGCAGGCGTGGAAGATTAGCCAGAGCTGGAAAACGTTTACGGTGTCGCGGCATAAGGGTTCGCCCTTGAAAAAGGATTTAATGTTGTTTATACTATAGTGGTTATTCGGTACGTGATACATTATTGCGTCGACCACGTGAATTATTTTGGAGGGGAAAGCATAAATGAAAGCAACTTGGGAAAAAATAGAGAAGAACCTTGGCGTTCTTGACGTTGAGGTTGATGCGGAGCGCGTTGCATCCGCTCTCGACAAGGCTTTTAATAAAGTAGCTAAAAAAGCAAATGTACCTGGATTTCGTAAAGGTAAAGTGCCTCGGCCGATCTTTGAAGCGCGTTTTGGCGTAGAGAGCCTGTATCAGGATGCAATCGACATCCTTCTTCCGGAAGTATACAGCGAAGCTGTGGAACAAGTGGATATCTTCCCTGTGGATCGTCCGGAAGTGGACATCGAGCAGTTCGCTAAAGGCGAAACTTTCAAGTTCAAAGCTAGAGTAACCGTGAAGCCGGAAGTTAAGCTTGGCGAATACAAGGGCGTCGAAGTTGCTGCAGTAGCTGCAGAAGTTTCCGACGAGGAACTGAGCGAAGAGCTTGAGCGTCTGCAACAACGTCATGCTGAGCTTACCGTTATCGACGAAGGTGCTTCCCAGTCCGGCGATATCGTTGTAATCGACTTCGACGGTTCCGTTGACGGCGTTCCTTTCGAAGGTGGACAAGCTGAGCGTTATTCCCTTGAGCTTGGAAGCAACACGTTCATTCCAGGCTTTGAAGACCAAGTCATCGGTATGGCTACAGGAGACTTCAAAGACGTGGAAGTGACCTTCCCTGAAACTTACCATGCTGAAGAATTGGCTAACAAACAAGCCGTCTTCAAAGTGAAAGTGCACGAAATCAAACGCAAACAGCTTCCTGAGCTGGATGATGAATTCGCTAAAGACGTTAGTGAGTTCGATACGCTTGATGAGTACAAGGAAGATCTGAAGAAGCAATTGCTGACTCGCAAAGAGCAAGAAGCCCAAGGCGTTCGTGAGAACGAAGCCGTTGAAAAAGCAGCAGCAAACGCTGAAGTTGAAATTCCGGAAGCCATGATTCAATCCGAAGTTCAAAACATGATGCGCGATTTCGACAACCGTCTTCGCCAGCAAGGCATGAACCTGGAAATGTTCCTGAGCTTCTCCGGCCAAACCAATGCCGATCTGGAAGGCCAAATGAAGGACGATGCTGAAAAACGCGTTCGCAACAACCTCGTGCTGGAGCAAATCGCGAAGGAAGAGAAACTCGAAGTATCCGAAGAAGAAATCAACAAAGAGCTGGAAAACATGGCTGATACGTACAAACGTTCCGCTGATGAAATCCGCAGTATCCTCGGTGCTAACGGTTCCCTCGACAGCCTTCGTGAAGAACTGCTTCTTCGCAAAACGATCGACTTCTTGCTGGAAAACAGCGTAGAAGGCGCTCCTGTTGAGAAAAAAGAAGCAACTGAAGAATAATAAATAGGCGGCTGCCGAAGCTGCCCTCACATTAGATAAGGCACGTACATTTCATGCGTGCCTTATTTTTAACTAAGAATAGCCAATTTACTACTAAATGTGACATGAATTGGTTATAAATTTCGACATACATAATGAGACAAGTTGGCAGGATATAATTCTTGGCAAGTTCATAGAATGTAAACAGGGTTAAAAAATGACATCGTGCTTTGAACATGTTAGAATAACTTTTGTAACGCTGTAGTATATTTTTCAAGGAAAAGAGGTTGGTCGCATGAGTCTTGTACCTATGGTTGTTGAACAAACCAGTCGAGGCGAAAGATCTTACGATATCTACTCAAGATTACTGAAGGATCGCATTATATTCCTCAGCAGTGCGATCGATGACGATGTTGCCAATCTTGTTATTGCCCAGCTTCTGTTTCTGGCTGCGGAAGATCCGGAAAAAGACATCTCTTTGTACATCAATTCCCCTGGCGGTTCGGTAACGGCCGGGATGGGTATATATGATACGATGCAGTTGATCAAGCCTGATGTATCCACGATTTGCGTAGGCATGGCCGCCAGCATGGGATCATTGTTGCTTACTGCAGGAGCGCCAGGCAAACGATATGCTCTCGAGAACAGTGAGGTGATGATTCATCAGCCGCTCGGAGGCATTCAAGGTCAGGCATCCGATATCCAAATCCATGCAGATTGGATCATCAAGACCAGACAAAAACTGAATCAAATCTATGTGGAGCGCACGGGTCAGCCCCTTGAAAAAATCGAACGCGATACAGACCGCGACTTTTTCATGAGCGCGGAGGAAGCGAAGGCGTACGGTATTATTGATGATGTTCTGTCTTCACCGACCAAATCTTAAGGGGTGGTAATAGCATGTTTAAATTTAACGATGACAAAGGGCAGCTGAAGTGCTCCTTCTGCGGCAAATCGCAGGAGCAGGTCCGCAAGCTGGTTGCGGGGCCCGGTGTTTATATATGTGACGAGTGCATCGACTTGTGTTCGGAGATCGTAGAGGAAGAGCTCGGACACGAGGAAGAAGTGGATCTGAAGGATATTCCGAAACCGCGTGAAATCCGCGATATCCTGGATCAATACGTAATCGGACAGGATCAAGCGAAAAAATCCCTTTCGGTTGCCGTTTACAATCACTACAAGCGCATCAACACCCAGAGCAAGATCGAGGACGTCGAATTGCAAAAGAGTAATATTTTGCTACTCGGACCTACAGGTTCCGGTAAAACCTTGCTTGCGCAAACGATGGCCAAAATTTTGAACGTGCCGTTTGCTATTGCGGACGCAACCTCGCTGACCGAAGCCGGTTACGTGGGTGAGGATGTTGAGAACATTCTGCTGAAGCTGATTCAAGCTGCGGATTATGACGTGGAAAAAGCAGAACGCGGCATTATCTATATTGATGAGATCGACAAAGTGGCCCGCAAATCGGAGAATCCGTCCATTACGCGTGACGTCTCCGGTGAAGGGGTTCAGCAGGCTCTCCTGAAAATTCTGGAGGGAACCGTTGCTTCCGTGCCGCCGCAAGGTGGACGCAAGCATCCGCATCAGGAATTCATCCAGATCGATACAACGAACATCCTGTTCATTTGCGGCGGTGCGTTTGACGGTTTGGAGCAGTACATCAAACGCCGGATCGGCAAAAAGGTCATCGGCTTCAATGCATCCGGAGAAAGCCAAAAGGATCTTAAGCCAGGTGAATACCTGACGATGGTTCTGCCGGAGGATCTGTTGAAATTCGGATTGATTCCGGAATTCGTCGGCCGTCTGCCGGTCGTGTCCACGCTCGAGCCGCTGGATGAGGCGACATTGGTCCGTATTCTGTCCGAGCCTAAAAACGCGTTGACTAAACAGTACCAAAAGCTGCTTGAGTTTGATAACGTGAACCTCAAGTTTGAGCCGGCCGCACTTGAAGCGATTGCCCGCGAAGCCATTAAGCGCAATACGGGTGCACGCGGACTGCGTTCCATCATCGAAAGCATCATGCTTGACGTGATGTATGAAGTGCCGTCCAGGGATGACATCAAGGATTGCGTCATTACGGAGCAGGTCGTTCGGGATAAAGTGATTCCTGAGCTTCAAACCAAAGCTAACGAAGACGACAAGAAACAAGAAGAAAGCGCCTAATGCGTTATAGCGTTTTAGACGTGGAATAAATCTACGCTGATTCTCCACTTCCAGTTATGCCCAAATGGGCTTTGCTGGAGTGGAGCTTTGGCGTTATATGGGAGAGATCGTACCATGTTTTTGAGACAAGACACACGGCCCGTCAAGGTGGGGAACCTTACCATTGGGGGAAAGAACGAAGTCATTATTCAAAGCATGTGCACCACCAAAACAGCAGACGTGGAGGCAACCGTTGCCGAGATACTGCGCCTGGAGGAAGCGGGATGCCAGATCGTCCGGGTAACGGTAAACAATGAGGAAGCAGCTGCTGCCATCAAAGAAATCAAGAAACGCATTCATATCCCGCTCGTGGCGGATATTCATTTTAACTATAAGCTCGCCCTGATGGCGATCGAGAACGGTATCGATAAAGTCCGGATCAATCCGGGGAACATCGGTAAGCGCGAAAAGGTCGAAGCCGTCGTGAAGGCATGCAAGGAGAAGGGGATTCCGATTCGGATCGGGGTGAATGCCGGTTCCCTGGAGAATCACCTTCTTGAAAAATACGGGTATCCGACACCGGAAGCCATGGTAGAGAGCGCCTTGTATCATATCGGCATCTTGGAAGAACTGGACTTCCACGATATCATCGTTTCGCTTAAAGCGTCTGATGTGCCGATGGCCATTGCGGCGTACACCAAGGCGGCGGAAGTGATTCCGTACCCGCTTCATCTGGGGATTACCGAAGCGGGCACCCTCTTCTCGGGTACCGTGAAGAGCGCGGCCGGTCTTGGGGCACTGTTGTCCCTAGGCATAGGCAGCACGATGCGTATTTCCTTGAGCGCCGATCCGGTCGAAGAGATCAAGGTGGGCCGGGAGCTTCTAAAATCCTTCGGTCTGATCTCGGATGCGGCAACCTTGGTATCCTGCCCGACTTGCGGACGGCTGGATATCGATTTGTTTTCCATCGCCAATGAGGTGGAGGAGTACATCTCGAAGATTAAAGTGCCGATTAAGGTTTCCGTCTTGGGCTGCGCCGTGAACGGTCCCGGTGAGGCCAGAGAAGCCGACATCGGTATTGCCGGCGCTCGTGGGGAAGGTTTGCTCTTCCGTTACGGAGAGATGATCCGCAAAGTTCCGGAAGCCACCATGGTGGAAGAGCTTAAGAAAGAAATCGATCATATCGTGAAGGTGTACGAGGAAACCGGCGAAATCCCGGGCCGCAAGCACAAATCCACGGTCTGATTGTAATAGAACTTGGCTTATGCTCTAACGGCAGTCTCATGATTCAAAGAGACTGCCGTTTTTGTTGTTTTTCTTAGGATACACAGAATCAAAGGCATGTTACTACGATTTCTTTGAATGCATATCTAACGAATAAGGTATGACTAGGATTAACCAAGAAATAAGCGGTCTGCTTACGGTCAGGTTATTCGTATAAATTTGCAAGTATGCGTTTGGTTATTCCAAGTAACTTTGCTTTAATCGAGCTTCTTGTAAATAAAGCTCGGCCTTTCCCACTCTCTCTCCTCATGATTCAGAAGGATGCCATGTGCCGCACCAGCGGAGCGGACGAATCGATTCCGGAGAAGCGGAGCGGTCGCCTTTGTTGCCGAATTTCTACATTGGTATCGTCATTCATGAAATTCGGAAACAACAGCGATCGGAGGAACGATACGTACGCGGAGCGACTCACCGCAGCGTCTCACTGAAACGTCTTCCATCCGCTTTTTGATACGAGTACGGCTTCGTCAGCGCATCCTGATTCAATCACCCTCTCTTTTACAATTTGTTCCCCCTCCAGCGTTTTACCATCCGAGGAATCGGCAATACTACCATGTATTAACGTTTGGATGAAGACATAATGGAGTACAGGAGGAATGACTTGTGAATTTAAGTATCGTGATTATGCTGGTGCAGCTGTTTTTTGCAGTCATCATCGGCATTTATTTTTGGAATTTATTGCGTGGACAGAAGACAAGCAAAACAGCGGTGGACCGGGAATCGCGCAAGGAGCTGGATAAACTCCGCAAACTCCGGTCGGTATCGTTAACGAAACCGCTCGCCGAGAAAACAAGGCCGCAAACCATGGATGACATTGTGGGGCAAAAGGACGGCTTGCGCGCCTTAAAAGCCGCGCTATGCAGCGCGAATCCTCAGCATGTCATCGTATACGGTCCTCCGGGAGTCGGTAAGACCGCTGCTGCCCGCGTGGTGATGGAGGAAGCCAAGAAGAACCCGCAATCGCCGTTTAAATACGACGCGAAATTCACGGAGATCGACGCAACGACGGCCCGTTTCGATGAACGTGGAATTGCCGATCCGCTCATCGGTTCTGTTCATGATCCGATTTACCAAGGCGCCGGTGCCATGGGGGTGGCAGGCATCCCTCAGCCGAAGCCGGGCGCGGTGACCAAGGCCCATGGGGGAATCCTGTTTATTGACGAAATTGGGGAATTGCATCCCATCCAGATGAATAAGCTTTTAAAAGTGCTGGAGGACCGCAAGGTGCTGCTGGAAAGCGCATATTATAATTCAGAGGATGCCAATACGCCCGCTTATATTCACGATATTTTTCAAAATGGGCTTCCGGCGGACTTCCGCCTGGTTGGTGCTACGACACGTTCGCCGGAAGAGATTGCTCCTGCACTTCGCTCGCGCTGCATGGAGATTTTTTTCCGTCCGCTTCTGCCTGAAGAGATCGGCAAGATTGCGGAGGATGCCATTCAGAAGATTGGCCTGAATGCTCCGCCGGAAGCGGTAGAAGTCGTGAAGCAGTACTGCTCCAACGGCCGGGAAGCGGTCAATATGATTCAATTGGCGGCCGGTCTGGCATTGACCGAGAAGCGGGATGCCCTCCGCGCGGCGGATGTTGAATGGGTAGCCAGCAGCAGCCAGCTGCAGCCAAGGCCCGACCGGAAAATACCGGAGAAGCCGCAGATTGGGGTAGTTAACGGATTGGCCGTATATGGCCCGAATATGGGGGCTCTGCTAGAAATTGAAGTATCTGCGGTTCCTGTCGAGGAGGGCCGGGGTACCTACAATATCACCGGGGTAGTGGATGAAGAGGAATTTGGCGGAGGCTCGCGCAAGCTGCGCCGCAAGAGCATGGCCAAAGGCTCGATCGAGAATGTGCTGACCGTGCTGGGCTCGATGGGCTTTACGCCCAAAAACTATGACCTGCATATCAATTTTCCCGGAGGAACGCCGATCGACGGCCCTTCCGCCGGCATTGCGATGGCTACGGCCATCGTGTCGGCCATCAAAGGGGTTGAAGTCGATAACAAGGTAGCGATGACCGGCGAGATAAGCATCCATGGAAAAGTGAAGCCGATTGGCGGAGTCATCGCCAAGGTGGAGGCGGCATTCCAGGCAGGCGCGACCCGCGTGATCATCCCTAAGGACAATTGGCAGACCTTGTTCCAGGATTTGAGCGGGGGCTTGCGGGTGATTCCGGTGGAATCGGTGGATGAAGTTTTCGGGCATATCTTTGGCGGTACGTTCGCTCCGGAGGTGATACAGCTTCCCGGAAACGATGTATTTCCATCCTCTTCCGCTTCATTGCTGCAGGCCACGCCTCCGCGCAACGGAAAAATAACGGATGCCGGAGGATGTTAAGCCTCGTATAGTTGGTTTTTTATACGCAGATTTGATAAAATAGGAATAGTGTCAACATTGAGAGCCATTGGAGGTGCGAAAGCGATGGGACCCAGTAAATCCAAAGGTCGTCGTTTTCCTTTACTGCCTTTAAGAGGTCTTCTGGTCTATCCAAGCATGGTGCTTCACTTGGACGTAGGCCGGGAGAAATCGGTAAAGGCTTTAGAAAAGGCGATGGTTGAAGACAATTTGATTCTCCTATGTTCTCAATCGGAAGTGAACATTGAAGAACCGACGCAGGATGATATTTTTCGGATTGGCACAGTTGCGAATGTACGCCAGATGCTTAAGCTTCCAAACGGTACCATACGTGTGCTAGTGGAGGGTATGGAACGGGCGGAAGTTATTGAATATACGGATCAAGAGGAATACTACGAGGTCATCGCTCGGGAGCTTCCCGAAGAGGAGAACCATGATCCTGAAGTCTCCGCATTAATGCGAACCGTACTGTCTCAGTTTGAGAATTATATCAATCTGTCGAAGAAAGTGACGCCTGAGACACTGGCGGCCGTTTCCGATATCGATGAGCCAGGACGGCTGGCGGACGTCATTACGAGTCATTTGTCGCTGAAGATCAAGGATAAGCAAGAAATTCTCGAAACAATCGACGTTCGCAAACGGCTCGAGAAACTTCTAGATATACTGAATAACGAGCGCGAAGTGCTGGAGCTGGAGCGTAAGATCAACCAGCGGGTCAAGAAGCAAATGGAGAAGACCCAGAAGGAATACTATTTGCGCGAACAGATGAAGGCCATCCAGAAAGAGCTTGGCGACAAGGAAGGCCGTGCCGGGGAAGTAGAGGAACTCCGAAGCCAGCTTCAGGAGCTTGAACTGCCGGAACGCGTCCAGGAGAAGGTAGAGAAGGAAATCGACCGACTCGAGAAAATGCCGGCGAGCTCTGCGGAAGGCGGCGTTATCCGGAACTATGTGGATTGGCTGCTGGCGCTGCCGTGGACGAACAAAACCGAGGATGATCTGGACATCGTCAAAGCGGAGCAAGTGCTGGACGAGGATCATTACGGTCTCGAGAAGCCGAAAGAACGCGTGCTGGAATATTTGGCGGTCCAGAAGCTGGTGAAGAAGATGAAGGGGCCTATTTTGTGCCTGGTCGGCCCTCCGGGCGTCGGTAAAACATCGCTTGCCCGGTCCATCGCCCGTTCCCTGGAGCGCAAGTTCGTTCGCGTCTCGTTAGGCGGGGTAAGGGACGAGGCGGAAATTCGCGGTCACCGGCGCACTTATGTCGGAGCTATGCCGGGACGGATCATTCAAGGCATGAAAACAGCGGGCTCGATGAATCCCGTGTTCCTGCTGGATGAAATCGACAAGATGGCATCCGATTTCCGCGGGGACCCGTCTTCCGCACTGCTTGAAGTGCTCGATCCAGAGCAGAACAATACGTTCAGCGATCATTTCGTGGAAATTCCTTTTGACCTGTCCAACGTTATGTTTGTCACGACGGCGAACGTGCTTCATAACATTCCAAGACCGCTCCTGGACCGGATGGAAGTGCTGAACATTCCGGGGTATACGGAGCTGGAGAAGCTCCAAATCGCCAACCGTTACTTGCTGCCCAAGCAGAAGAGCGAGCATGGGCTTGAGCCTGAGCAGCTGATTCTGGACGAGGAAGCGCTGATGAAGGTGATCCGGGAATATACCCGTGAATCCGGCGTGCGGAATCTAGAGCAGCAAGTGGCGGCGCTGTGCCGCAAAGCCGCCAAGCAGATCGTGACCCAGCAATCGGAATCCATCGAGATCAAGGCTGCCGATATCAAGGATTATCTCGGCATTCCGAAGTTTCGTTATGGCATGGCCGAGCTTGAAGATCAAGTGGGTACGGTCACGGGGCTCGCATGGACGGAAGTGGGCGGCGAAACGCTGACCATTGAGGTAACCGTGGTGCCTGGTACCGGCAAGCTGACGCTGACGGGCAAGCTTGGTGACGTGATGAAGGAATCGGCTCAAGCCGCCTTCAGTTTTACCCGCTCGAAAGCGGTAGAGCTGGGCATTGATCCGGATTTCCATGAGAAGCTTGATGTCCATATCCATATCCCGGAGGGAGCCATACCGAAGGATGGCCCTTCAGCCGGCATTACGATTGCGACGGCTCTTATCTCATCTTTAACCAAACGGCATGTAGCCCGTGACGTGGCCATGACGGGTGAAATTACACTTCGGGGACGCGTACTGCCGATTGGCGGCTTGAAAGAGAAGTCGCTGGCAGCCCACCGTGCCGGGTACAAAAAAATATTGCTCCCTAAGGATAACGAACGCGACCTGCGTGATATTCCTGACAGCGTAAAGAACGACGTGGAGTTCGTTCCGGTATCCCATATGGATCAGGTTCTGGAGCATGCGCTCGTTGAACAAGCGGGAGTGCACTAGAGAGGAAAGTCTACATTATGAAAGTTACGAAAGCCGAGTTTGTCATCAGCGCTGTCGTACCTGCCCAATATCCTGAAGACGCCTTGCCGGAGATTGCTCTGGCAGGGCGTTCCAATGTGGGCAAGTCATCGCTGATTAACCGTATGATATCCCGTAAGAACCTGGCTCGTACAAGCGCCACGCCGGGGAAGACACAGCAGCTCAACTATTATCGGGTGAACGACGACCTGTATCTGGTCGATTTTCCCGGCTATGGTTATGCGAAGGTATCCAAGACCCAGCGTGCGGCATTTGGCGAAATGATTGAAAGATATTTGCTCAGCCGGGAAGAACTGAAGCTTGTATTATTGATTGTGGACATGCGTCACCCGCCTTCAAAAGACGATATCAGCATGTATGAATGGCTGCAGCATTACAACCGGCCGGTGTGCGTAGTCGCGACCAAGGCGGATAAAATTCCGAAAACGCGCCGCCAGAAGCATGTGAAGATCGTGAAGGAAACGCTCGGTTTCAAGCCCTATCATTCCTTTGTCATGTTTTCATCCGAGCTGGGTTTGGGTAAAGATGAGTTATGGGCCATTATGGAGTCCCATATGGGAACGAAGGATCATGAGGAAGAGCCGCACCCGGGTTCGGAGAATGACAGCAACGAGCATGTCTGATCCGGATGGGTTTGTGATGTTTTTTCAAGGGTGCTATAGGGAATCGGTGCATTCTTTACAGGAAAGTGAGCATCTTGCGGGAAATATCGCTCTGATTCCGGCTAATTCCGTTTTTTTATGAAATATGATGGATATTCTCATTCGAACGGCAGGAAAGACCGCTTGGATCTGCTGTATAATGGTAGTAAGTTAAAAGAATTGAGGGAGATTTTTATGGCTCAGCGGTTAGCCACAGAATATGTTAATGCCACAATGCAAATGACGGATATTCAAATGGATCAATTTCTGCAATATACCCAAGCTTTCCGGGTCACTAACCGGGTAAAAGTCATGGATAGCGGAGAGCAGGAGTTCGTGCTCGAAGATGAAAGCGGGGAAGAAGTTCATTTGCCCTTTGAACGCAAGAATGGCTTGTACGTCTGTGAGCTGTCATGCCGATTGGTTACTCCCCATCTGACGAATGCCGTACGCAAACTGTTTGCGGCTTTTAAGGGATCAGGTAAAGTGAATCGGATTTATCGCGGCTTTACGATGAGCTACGACTACCATGCGGGAACGGTGCATCGAATTACGCAAGTCGCCGGGAACGACAGCATTGTCATTTATGAGTACAAGAATACGGCAGGCGAGCTGCAGCGTCTCTTTAACAGCAATGAAGCAGAGAAAGAGATCGAATCCATCCAGCATCATATCAACGTGCTTCTGGACCAGCGGATTGCAGCAGGGAATGATAAACTGATTACGAAGACGATAGACGAAAGGCTGCGACGGTTTAATCAGCGCCTGTTCGTGCTTGAAGCTTAGGGAGGGCTGCCCCGCAAGGGGCGCTTTTTTTATGTGTATTTATCGTTAAAAATTCGGTTTCATGCATGTTTATGTAACATAGAGCGGGTGATATTTATTTCGTGGGCCGGAGACACCATGTGGTTCAAATGCACATATATTGAGCTGTAAAATATTTATGGGTTATTTTCGAAAAAGGTGTTGCATTTAAGCGTCATAGATGTTATTTTTAATCTCGTTGAAAAGAAAATAGGAACCAGGATTCACTCAGGACATGTAATGTTGCGAGAGATTATTCCCTCGGGAAGTGAATGACGTAGGTCCTAGCGGATGAAATTTTCAAACATTTTATTCCTAGGAAGGGGGAAACCGGAAGATGGAATACTCAACTTTCGGAAGACACGTTGCTGTTGATACTTGGGGAGTCGATTTTGAACTACTGAACAGTGCAGAATTTTTACAAGCTCAGATGGTGGAAGCCGCTGAAGCATGTGGAGCAACGGTATTGTCCGTCCAATCCAAGCAGTTTGAACCACAAGGTGCGACTGTGCTGGTGTTGCTGTCGGAAAGCCATCTCTCGATTCACACATACCCTGAGAGAGGTTTTGCTGCGATTGACTGTTATACCTGCGGGGAGACAGTAGATCCGCAGTTGGCTATTGACTATCTGGTATCCGCTTTGAAACCTGAAAAATGCTATGCTAAGAAACTCGTGCGCGGACTCGGCGAAATGACCGTGGAAACGCCTGAGATGAAACAGGCTGAGCTCGTTTAATCCAGCCCTTAAAAAAACGCGTATTCTGATAACCATGGATATTTCCATGGTTATTTATTTTGTGAAGACGGGAAAGTTTCATGAAGATTCCATGCCGTCGTTCTCTGAAATGAGATTTCGTAGAAAATAATACGTATATCTAGGGTGTTCTATATCCACAATAGTAAGGTGCGATCTAGAGGAAGAATGTTCAAGAATGGCATGAAGAAGTATGGGGATTTCATAAACATTTCATAAAATAGACAAGGCTGCCCAGCATACTGTGATATAATGAACAGGGTCAAGGCAGTCCGTTGTGAACGGCAAAACTACTCGGAGAAATAGGCAGGTGAACATGCAATGCACATCGTCGTTGTTGGGTTGAACTATCGCACGGCGCCCGTGGAAGTCAGAGAACGCTTTACATTCTCGGAAGAAGACATGCCTAAGGCGTTAGAGCAGCTTAATTCGACCAAGAGCGTATTGGAGGGCGTCATTGTCGCTACCTGCAACCGTACTGAGATTTATGTTGTGGTAGACCGCCTTCATATGTGCGGCTACTTTATCCGCAGTTTTATGGAACAGTGGTTCGGCATTAATCGTGAAGAATTTACGCAGCACCTCTATATATATGAAGACGAACAAGCCATTTCCCATCTGTTTAAGGTTACCTGCGGTTTGGATTCCATGGTCATTGGAGAGACGCAGATCCTGGGACAGGTGCGCAATGCTTTTTTGACGTCGCAGAAGCATGATGCCACCGGAACTTGGTTCAACATGTTATTCAAGCAGGCCGTTACGCTCGGCAAGCGGGCGCATTCGGAAACTTCGATCGGAGAGAGCGCGGTTTCGGTCAGCTATGCTGCGGTGGAACTGGGTAAACGGATTTTTGGCGCATTTAACGATAAAAAAGTGATGATACTCGGTGCAGGCAAGATGAGCGAGCTTACCGTGAAGCATCTTTATGCCAACGGCGCGGCCGAAGTGATCGTGGCCAACCGCACGCTTGGCCGTGCCGAGGAACTGGCTCGCAAGTTCAAAGGAACGCCGTGCACCATCGCCGAAGCTAAGAATTTGTTGAATGAAGTCGACATTGTGATTAGCTCCACAGGCTCGAATGAATATGTTCTGAATGCGGAGCGGGTTAAAGAGAGCATGAAGAAACGCCAGTCCCGCCCGTTGTTCATGATTGATATCGCGGTTCCGCGGGACATCGATCCGGCAGTCGGGGAGCTCTCCAACGTATTCCTGTACGATATCGATGATCTGGAAGGCATTGTGGAAACCAATCTGGAAATGCGCCGGGTGGAAGCAGCCAAGATTGAAGTGATGATTCAAGAGGAGATGGATGCATTCCACACATGGCTGAAGACGCTCGGTGTCAGACCGGCGATTCGGGCTTTGCAGGAGAAATCGAACGCCATTCATGAAGAAACGATGGAAAGCTTGTTCAACAAGCTGCCGGAGCTGGACGAACGCCAACGGAAAGTCATCCGTCGTTTGACCAAAAGCATCGTCAACCAGATGATGCACGATCCGATCAACCGGATCAAGGAGATGACGGGCGGCAAGCAGGGCGGCGAGGCATTGGATTATTTTTCACAAATCTTTGCGCTGGAAAGCTTGATCCATGAGAATGAGCAGGAAGCCCGCGGCCGCAACAAGAAAGCAACTGCACCCGTTAAAGCTGAACGGACGAAGAATGCTGTAGATCAGCAGGCAGAAGAGAAGCCGCTCAAGGTGTCTCTGGCCCCAGCCACCCTTTGAGGAGGGTGAGTATAACCCATGCTGTTAAACATAATTTATATCACCGGCATTTGTATCTATGCCCTGAGCCTTCTGTTTTATATCTCGGATTGCATTTCACGCAATTCGGTGGCGAAGCGGATAGGCACAGGGCTTCTTGTCATTACCGCGCTGCTGCAATTCGCGGGCATCGGCATCAGGGCCATGGAGGGCGGACATTTCCACTTCCCGGTATTTACGCTGTTTGATTTCTTGTACCTGCTGGCCTTCTGCATTTCGATCACTTCGATTGCCCTGGCGTATATGAAACGCTCGGAATTTGCCGTCCTGCTCATCAACCTCGTCGGTTTTTGCGTGATGCTGGTCAATCGTTTATGGTTCACGGCAGGAGATAATGCTTTGTACAGCTGGGAGACGGAACACCGTCTCTTGCTGATTCATATTGCCCTGGCGAGCATCAGCTTCGCCGCTTTGACCGTCGGGGCCGTGTTTGCGGCGATCTACATGTTTCTCCATCGGAAGCTGAAGCACAAGCAGTGGAATGATACGGTCCGCAGGCTGCCGAGTCTGGAGAAGCTGGATGTGTATTCTTATAAAGCGCTGATGGCCGGTACGATTATTCTGGTCATGTCGCTTGTCTTGGCCGTAATGTCGGTGGCCATGGCCGGGCGGTGGACCCTGTTTTTGGATATCAAAGTATTGTCTACGCTGACGGCGCTTGCGATGTATATGGTGTATTTCATCAAACGCCGACTGTGGAGAAGGTCCGGCAGGGAAGCCGCCATATGGGCTTTAATCGGGTATGGATTCATTATATTGAATTTTTTTCTGAATACGTGGTCCGCTTTCCACAGTTGGTCAGGAGTGTGACGGCTGATGACGCATGACCATTATGTGCCCGTCCTGCTGAATTGCAGGGGACGTTTATGCTTGATCGTCGGCGGAGGCAAGGTGGCGGAACGCAAAGCGCTCACCCTGCTGAATGCCGGGGCAAGCGTACATATTGTAAGTCCTGTACTAAGAAGCGAGACGCTCCGGCATTTGGCGGGAGAGAAGGCCCTTCAATGGACGGAACGGAAGTACCGGCCAGACGATCCGGCAGGCGCGTTTATGGTCCATGCGGCAACGGATGACGCCAAGCTGAACCTGAAGATTGCCGAGGACGCCGATCGCCTTGGCGTGCTGGTTAACGTAGCCAGCGATGGCGATGCCGGTACGTTTATCAATCCGACGGTGCTGCGGCGGGGAAGGCTTATGCTGGCCGTGTCCACGTCGGGAGCAGGGCCGATGGCCGCACGCGATATACGCGATGAGCTCGAAGAACGGTTCGGACCGGAGTATGAGGATTATCTGGATTTTTTATATAGCATGCGTTCGATGATCAAGGATGAGGTGAAGTCCGCCGACGCGCGCAGGCGGCTGTTGCAAAAGGCATACCGCATGGACATGCTCGGGGAGATTCGCCGCGGAGGTTATGTGCCGTGGAGTCCGGACGAAATCAAGCAGTGGATTGAGAAGAATCAGGAGGAATGAAGGATGCGCACAATCGTAGTTGGCAGTAGACAAAGTGCTCTGGCACTGACACAGACAGGACAGGTTATCGATGATTTGAAGCGTTTGGCCAAGGAGCACGGATTGGAATACGACTTCGCGGTCAAGAAAATCGTCACCAAGGGCGACCGCATACTGGATGTTACCCTTTCCAAAGTAGGCGGCAAAGGATTGTTTGTCAAAGAAATCGAGCAGGCCATGTTGGACGGCGAAATTGACATGGCGGTTCACAGCATGAAGGACATGCCTTCCGTTCTGCCTGAAGGACTGGTTTCCGGGGCGGTGCCCGCAAGAAAAGATCCTCGCGACTGCCTGATCTCCAAAGAAGGGACAACGCTGGATGACCTTCCTCAAGGTGCCAAGGTAGGGACAAGCAGTCTGCGCCGGTCCAGCCAGCTCAAGGCCTATCGGCCTGATCTGCAGATCGATTGGATCAGGGGAAACATCGATTCCCGGATTCGCAAAATGGAGGAAGGCGAGTTTCAGGCCATCATTCTGGCAACTGCGGGCCTGCAGCGCATGGGCTGGGAGGATCGGATCACGTCGTACCTGCCGGTTGAAGTCAGTCTGCCTGCCGTAGGCCAAGGCGCTCTCGGCATTGAGTGCCGTGAAAACGATGAAGAGCTGCTGCATCTGCTCTCTCTTTATAACGATGAAGTAACCGCGCGGACCGTCGCCGCGGAACGCAAGTTTCTAAGCGAACTGAACGGCGGATGCCAGGTCCCGATCGGGGCTTACGCCGTCATGAAGAATGTGGAGGCAGGAGATTCCCGCGGCGAACAAAACGTTATACAATTAACAGGAATGGTAGGTTCTCCTGACGGCGAAATCGTCTTGAAGGAAAGCGCCGAAGGAACCGACCCTGAAGCGCTCGGAGTGGAAGTGGCTGCAAAGCTGAAAGCTAAAGGAGCGGAGAAGATACTGGCACAAGTTAGGGGTTGAGGGGATGGCAGGCAAGGTTTATCTCGTGGGAGCAGGTCCGGGCGATGCGCGCCTGATTACGATCAAAGGCAAAGAATGCATTGAAAAAGCGGATGTCGTGGTGTATGACCGATTAGCCAGTCCTCGGCTGCTGCGCTGGATGAAACCCGGAGCAGAGAAGGTCTACGTGGGCAAGCTTCCGGATCGGCATACGATGAAACAGGAACAGATCAATCAACTGCTGGTGGATTATGCTTTGGAAGGCAAGACGGTGGTCCGTTTAAAGGGCGGCGATCCCACGATCTTCGGAAGAGTCGGCGAAGAAGCGGAGCTGTTATATCGTCATGGCATCATGTACGAGATCGTCCCGGGGATCACCTCGGCGATCAGCGTGCCGGCTTATGCAGGAATTCCGGTGACGCATCGCGATCATGCCTCATCCTTATCCATCATTACAGGACATGAAAGCCCCGAGAAGCTGGACCGCATGATTCAATGGGATAAGGTGACCCATGCGACGGGGACTTTGATTTTTATGATGGGCGTGGCGAAGATCGGTTATATCAGCCGTCAGCTGATGAAGCATGGAAGGCCTCCGGAAACGCCGGTGGCTCTAATAAGATGGGGAACCCGGGCGGAGCAGGATACGCTGACGGGAACGCTGGCAGACATCGAGGACAAGGTCAAGGCAGCGGATTTTCAGCCGCCTGCCGTCATCGTCGTTGGCGAGGTGGTGCTTCAGCGGGAGCACTTGAAGTGGGCGGAACGGCTGCCCCTGTTCGGCAAAAGGATTCTGGTCACGAGGGCAAGGAGCCAAGCCAGTTCATTGGTATCCCAAATCGAGGAGCTTGGCGGGGAGCCTTATGAGTTTCCCGTCATTGAAACGGTGATGCCCTCGAAGGGCGAGGTGCTTGCCGGGATTCAAGAAGCGCTGGACAAGCTGGGTACGTATGATTGGGTGTTCTTCACCAGCGTAAACGGCGTCGAGTTTTTCTTCCGCCACCTGAAGGAGCATGGACGCGATATTCGCTCCTTGGCCTCGGCGCGCATCGTTGCGGTAGGTCCCGCAACAGCCGATGCTCTTGGGAATTTCGGTATAACCGCCGAAGTGATCAAGGAGCGTTACCAGGCGGAGGGCCTTATCGATGCTTACGGTCCGGAGCTTCAGCCGGGCCAGCGCGTGCTGCTGCCTCGCGGGGATCTCGCGCGCCGATGGCTGCCGGAGAAGCTTATGGAAATGGGACTGCATGTGACGGAAGCCGTGATATACGAGAACATGCTGTGCGGCGAGGACGATGATGAGCTGCTGAAGCTGCTTCAAGACGGCGGCATTCATGCGGTCACGTTCACCAGTTCTTCTACGGTTACCAATCTGCTGAAAGTGCTGAAGGGGATGGGCGTGGCAGAGCCTGCCGATTTGCTGAAGGAATCGACGATTGCTTGCATCGGACCGCTGACCGCGCAAACCGCGGAGGAAGCCGGACTGCACGTATCGCTCCTCGCCGAGGAAGCTACGGTCGACAGTCTGGTCAAGGCCTTGTGTGTTTGGAACGAGAGCGATCCACGCCGTATAACGACGCCATAATATCCTTATCTTTTAAATACATGATTTAAATTACATCTTATGGAGGTACAACGTCATGAGTTTTCCAATCGTACGCCATCGCCGGTTGCGTCAAAATGCCGGCATTCGCAGCATGGTCCGGGAGACCGTGCTTCATACGGAGGATCTGGTCCAGCCGATCTTCGTGACCTATGGCAGCGGTGTGAAATCCGAAATTTCCTCGATGCCGGGCGTATATCATTTTTCGCTGGATACCCTGAAGGAAGAAGTGGACGAAATCGTAAATCTAGGGATTCCTGCCGTGCTCCTGTTCGGGATTCCTGAGACAAAAGACAGTGTAGGCACGTCCGGTTTCGCGGATGACGGAATCGTCCAAGAGGCCACCCGCCTCATTAAGTCGTGGCATCCCGATCTTCTGGTCATTGCGGACACGTGCCTGTGCGAATTCACCGACCACGGCCACTGCGGCATGGTCCATTCCTTCGAGCGTGACGGTCACACCTGCGGCGACGTATTAAACGACGAGTCGCTGGAGCTGCTCGTTCGCACGGCGGTCTCCCAGGCGAAAGCGGGAGCGGATATCATCGCACCTTCCAATATGATGGACGGCTTTGTCCAAGCCATTCGTACCGGACTCGATGAAGCCGGATTTTATAATGTGCCGATCATGTCGTATTCGGTTAAGTATGCTTCGGCTTTTTACGGTCCATTCCGCGAAGCCGCAGACTCCGCTCCGCAGTTCGGCGACCGCAAAACCTATCAAATGGATCCGGCTAACGTAAGGGAAGCGCTCCGCGAGGCGGAGACGGACGTGCTGGAAGGCGCGGATATGCTGATGGTGAAGCCGGCGATGGCTTACCTCGACGTTGTCCGATTGCTCAGAGACCAGTTTGATCTGCCGATCGTCGCTTACAACGTGAGCGGCGAGTATTCCATGATCAAGGCGGCGGCTCAGCAGGGATGGATCAGCGAGCAGGCGATCGTGATGGAGCTGCTGACGGGAATGAAGCGTGCCGGTGCGGACATTATCATTACGTATTTCTCGAAGGATGCGGCACGCTGGATGCGCGGCTAGCAACGATTAACGACTAAAGAGTTAGGAGTGCATAGAATGAGCCAAGATTTGCGAAAAGAAGAGTTGTCGCGTTCTGCTTTCGAAGAAGCGAAGTTATATATCCCGGGCGGCGTCAACAGTCCGGTACGTGCATTTAAATCTGTAGGACTCACGCCGATTTATATCGATCGCGGAGAAGGCAGCCGGGTATACGACATCGACGGCAACAGCTTTATCGATTATGTAGGTTCCTGGGGACCGCTGATTATGGGCCACGCACACCCTGAAGTCGTTGAAGCGCTTCAGGAGACTGCTGCCAAAGGGACCAGCTTCGGCGCACCAACCCTGCTCGAAACGAAGATGGCGAAGCTCGTGTGCGAGCGCGTGCCGTCGATCGAGGTGGTGCGAATGGTGAATTCCGGCACGGAAGCCACCATGAGTGCCATCCGTCTGGCGCGCGGTTATACCGGACGCAGCAAAATCATCAAATTCGAGGGCTCCTACCACGGACACGCGGACAGCCTTCTGATCAAGGCGGGATCCGGCATAGCGACACTAGGCCTGCCTGACAGCCCGGGCGTGCCTGAAAGCGTGGCGTCCAACACCATTGCGGTTCCTTATAACGACCTGGAATCGGTACAGCTTGCCTTCGAGCGTTTCGGCGAAGAGATCGCGGCCGTCATCGTTGAGCCGGTGGCAGGGAATATGGGCGTGGTTCCGCCGCAACCAGGATTCCTGGAAGGCCTTCGCAAGGTCACTTCCGATTATGGCAGCATCCTTATTTTCGACGAGGTGATGACCGGATTCCGTGTGGACCTCAACTGCGCTCAGGGACGTTACGGCGTTACGCCTGACTTGACATGCCTGGGCAAGGTGATCGGCGGCGGATTGCCGGTCGGCGCATATGGAGGCAAGCGTGAGCTGATGGATCAGATCGCTCCGGCAGGACCGATCTACCAGGCGGGAACGTTAAGCGGAAATCCGCTGGCCATGGCAGCCGGATACACCACCCTGAAGCTGTTGACGCCTGCCGTTTATGAGCAGCTGGAGGAACGGGGGGCCCGCCTTCAGGCAGGATTCGAGCGCAACGCCAAGGAATTCGGCATCCCGCTTACGATCAACCGGATCGGCTCCATGGTATGCCCATTCTTCACGAATTCGCCGGTCGTGAATTTCGATACGGCCAAGACGAGTGACCTGGACCGTTTCCGCCGCTATTTTGCGGCGATGGTGCAAGAGGGAGTCAGCGTGCCTCCTTCCCAATTCGAGGGTATGTTCATCTCGGCGGCCCATACGGTGGAAGATATCGATGCTACCATCGAAGCCAATTACAACGCCTTCAAAAGCCTATGAGCTACGGGGGCAGCTGGAGTAAACGCGGCGAATGGCTCGAGATGACGCCCGGCAAAGTGCTGTTGGGCCAGCCGGATCGGGACGAGGCCGCCGCCAAGTGGCTTCTGGAAACGGTCGGTATGCCCGAGAAGCTGTATCGCAAGCTTCATCATGAGCAGGGGATACAATGGAGAGGGGACCGGCTTCGGCTGGTCCTTTTTCCTTATCGGGAATACGGCATCGAACCGAGGTGGCAGGAGCTTCAGGTGTTGTACGAGGACGATTTCTGCCTGGTCGTGAACAAACCGGCCGGTTTGGCGGTCCATCCCGACAACGAAAGCCGGGAGACAACGCTGAATCATGTCGTGGCCGCCTATTACGAAGCAGAGGGGATTCACGCGGCAGTCCGTCACATCCATCGGCTGGATAAAGATACGACGGGGCCCGTGCTGTATGCCAAGAACGAATATGCGCAGCTGAAGCTTGACGAGGCCATGCGCGAGAAGAAGATCGTTCGAATGTATGCGGCTATCGTTCAAGGGAGGGTATCGCAGGAGCTGAAGCGAATCGATCTGCCGATCGGCAAGGACCGCTATCACGCAAGCCGCCGGAGGGTTTCATTAACGGGGCAGGCCGCGATCACGCATATTCTCTCAGCCGAAGCGTATCCGAAAGCCAGTCTGCTGCACATTCGCCTTGAAACCGGCCGTACGCATCAGATCCGGGTCCATCTAAGCCATATGGGACATCCGCTTCTGGGGGATGTTTTGTACGGGGGACCCGGGACGTTTGCGCGCCAAGCGCTGCATGGCGAACGCCTGTTGTTCCATCATCCATTTACGGGCGAGAGCATTGACGTGCCGGCACCGTGGCCTCAGGATATGATGGAGTTACGAGAACGAATCATAGAGGGAGCGAACCGATAGGGGATGCTGCAGCGGCCCTGAACGCCTGGTAACTTTCCATGCGCAATTCGCAAAAAAGTCATGCTCTCCTGTTTTCGGCATATAGATAAATTGAGTGGCAAAACTTAGGCTCATGCCGTGATGACAGATCACGGATAGTATATGCCAAAAAGGAGGACATTCCCGTGTTTGACCAGTCCTACGGATTGCGGTTCGATATTTACGAGCGTATTAATTTGACGGAAGATTTGCCGGGAATCGAAGAATTGGAAGAGGCGGAGTTGATCCCGCACATTCAGGTGATCAGCCAGCAGGACCAGGCCACGCTTCGGGGCCATCTGCTTCTAGCAGGCCTGTATAAAGGGGATACCGAAGCAGGAGAGACGGAGCCGCTCGAACATTGGATTCCGGTCGAGATCACGGTCCCGCTGAACCGGGTATCGTCATTGGATGACATCGCGGTCGAGATCGAGAATTTTGACGTGGATCTGTTATCCAAGCGCAGCTTGAACATAACGGGGGTTTTATCGCTCAAAGGAATCCAGGCGGCGGCTCCGGGAGCTCGTGACCAAGTATGGACCAATGAGGAATTCACAGTGGTACATGCTCCTGAAGCGAATGATATGTATGCAGGTGGAGAGCAGCAGCAGCAGTTCGCAGCCAATCCGTATGAGCCGTATCAAGGCGTCGGAGCCAACGCTGACGCGAATACGCCTTCACCTTCTTATTTCAGCGAGGCTCAGCCCAGAGTCCAAGAGTTCGAGGCGGATGCGCGCACGCAGCAGTATCTGGCATCTTGGGCGGAATACGAGAACCAAATTCAGGATACGCAGGACTCGGACCGAACGGTAAGCATCTCCAGTACGCCTGAAGCCCAGGATACGGTCGAAAACGCCTTACATAATGAGACGGAATCTCAGTCAGCTGAGCCGTCGACTCCGAATGTATGGCAGTTCGAACGGGCTGCGGCCCAGCCGGAGCCGCAGCAGGAAGAACCCGCAGCCGATTTCCCGGGCGTTACGGAGCGCAAAGGCGAAGAGGCTCAAGCCCTGCCGGTATTGGATTCCCCGGAAACGGAGGAAGCCCAGCCTGTTTTTGCCGAGGAAGCCGAGCCCTTGGAGGAGATAGAGGAGGAGGTTTCCGTTCAAGCCGAAGAGGCTCCGTCCAAACCGGAGCTAAAGGTTGCCTTCAACGCGAAGAACAGCACCGCCAACACCGCTTCGGGCGTAGGCTTCTCCTCATTGCTTCAATCGAGCAGAACGGTTCAGGACCAGGATCAAGCTGCTCGAGACGAGGAAGAGGCCATTGAAGAATCCGTGGATTCCGTTTCGGCCGAGGACGTGGAATGGAAGAGTCTGTTCTTGGGCAACCGCCGCGAGGAAACGCCGTTCCGCAAGGTTCGGATGTGCATTGTTCAGCGTGAGGAGACTCTCGACGTCATTGCCGAGCGCTATCAGCTGACGCCGCGAGAGCTGTTGTTGTATAACCGCATGTCCGAGCAGAATGTGGAAGAAGGCCAGGTATTGTATATTCCCCAGTAATCGGGAAGTCGTCATGGGGCTAGAATGAAGCAGGCCGAGGCAGGCAGCCTTGGCCTGCTTTTTTGTGCTGCGGGGAACCGGTTTGGAGGAGAGGAAGCAGAGCGAGCTTGGATAGTATGTTGCAGCGAACAAGGATTTATTTGAATCGGCAGGTATGATGTCTAAATCGTTCGGAAACACTCGAAATATTGACTATATGGAACAACCACGTTATATTTGAATAGTATATGTACAGGTATTCCAAAAGCTAGAACAACGTTGAACGGGAAGAGTAGGAAGGTATGGCCTTCAGAGAGCGGAATTGCTACCAAGCGCTGTGAGATTCCGCAGGAACCAGCTTGCCGAAGTCGCCCCGGAGTTGCGGACTTGAGATAGAGTAGGATCGATTGCTACCCTGGTTAGAGTTCGCCGGCCGCAGCCGTTATCTGCGTAAAGTGTCGTGCTTGACCGAAAGCCTTTCATGTTCTTCGTGGGAGGACAACGGTGGATGGACCATGTAAGCACGAAACAAAGGTGGTACCGCGAGAGAACAGTCTTTCGTCCTTTGAGGACGAAGGGCTTTTTTTGTTTCACGCCAACTATGATATCCACGAACACGCCCGGAGGCTAAAACGTTTCGGGTTGGCAAAACTGATTAACAGTATCGGAGGTACGAAAATATGGATCAAAAACAAAACCAATCCCAGTTAGAAATGCCGACGACGTATGATCCGAAGGCAGCCGAACAAAAATGGTATCCGTACTGGAAGGAAGGCGGCTTTTTTGAAGCCGGCAAGCGACCGGACGCGGAGCCTTACACGATTGTTATTCCTCCTCCTAACGTTACGGGCATGCTCCATATCGGCCATGCGCTTGACTTTACCCTGCAGGACATCCTGATTCGCGTGAAGCGGATGCAGGGCTACGATGCGCTGTGGCTCCCCGGTTCCGACCATGCTGGCATCGCCACGCAAACCAAGGTAGAGCAGAAGCTTCGCGAAGAAGGCGTTACCCGTTACGATCTGGGACGCGAGAAATTCCTGGAGAAGGTGTGGGAATGGAAGGACCTGTACGCAAACACCATCCGTGATCAATGGTCCAAGATCGGCCTGTCCCTCGATTACTCCAGAGAACGTTTCACGCTCGACGAGGGATTGTCCGAAGCCGTACGGGAAGTATTCGTCAAGCTTTACGATAAAGGGCTCATCTACCGCGGCAAACGCATCATCAACTGGGACCCGGCTGCCCGCACGGCTTTGTCCGATATTGAAGTGGAGTACAAAGAGGTCAACGGCCATTTGTATCACCTGCAATATCCGCTGAAGGACGGCAGCGGCTCCATTACCGTGGCAACCACCCGTCCGGAGACCATGCTCGGCGATACGGCGGTCGCCGTTCATCCGGAAGACGAGCGCTATAAAGACATGATCGGCAAGACATTGGTGCTGCCTATCGTGGGCCGCGAGATTCCGGTTATTGCGGATGAGTACGTGGAGAAGGACTTCGGCAGCGGTGCGGTTAAAATTACGCCGGCGCATGATCCGAACGACTTCGAGATGGGGCTGAGACATGACCTGCCGCAAATTACCGTAATGGATGAATCCGGAACGATGAATGAGTTTGCCGGCAAATACCAGGGCCTTGACCGTGCAGAATGCCGCAAGCAGATCGTCAGCGACATGAAGGAATCGGGCGTATTGCTTCGCATCGAAGACCATGTCCATCAGGTTGGCCATAGCGAAAGATCCGGTGCGGTGGTCGAGCCTTACCTGTCGACGCAGTGGTTCGTTAAGATGCAGCCGCTTGCGGAAGCAGCCGTGGATGCGCAAAAATCCGGCAAGGGCGTGAACTTCGTGCCTGACCGGTTCGAGCGAACCTATCTGCACTGGATGGAGAATGTACGCGATTGGTGCATTTCCCGTCAATTGTGGTGGGGTCACCGGATCCCGGCGTGGTATTCCGAATCCACGGGCGAAGTGGTTGTTGCCATGAATGAAGAGGAAGCCCGCGCGAAGCTGGGCAAGGATGATCTGAGACAGGACGAGGATGTGCTGGATACCTGGTTCAGCTCCGCGCTCTGGCCGTTCTCGACCATGGGCTGGCCGGACCAGGACAGCGAGGATTTCAAACGTTATTATCCGACCAGCGTTCTCGTAACGGGTTACGACATCATCCCGTTCTGGGTGTCGCGGATGATTTTCCAAGGACTTGAATTTACAGGGCAAATGCCGTTTAAGGACACGCTGATCCATGGCCTGGTTCGGGATAGCGAAGGCCGCAAGATGTCCAAGTCGCTGGGCAACGGCATTGACCCGCTCGAGGTTATTGAACAGTATGGCGCAGACGCTATGCGTTATATGATATCGACCGGCAGCACGCCGGGTCAGGATCTTCGATTCCGCTGGGAACGCGTGGAGCAAGCGCGTAACTTCGCTAACAAAATCTGGAATGCGTCGCGGTTTGCGCTCATGAACCTGGAGGGCTTCACGGCGGCGGATATCGACATTTCCGGAGAGCTGGGAACAGCGGACCGGTGGATTTTGCACCGTTTGAACGAAACTTCCCGCGACATTACGCGTCTAATTGATGCCTACGAATTTGGCGAAACCGGTCGACTGCTCTACAATTTCATCTGGGATGATCTGTGTGACTGGTATATCGAATTTGCCAAGCTGTCCCTATATGGCGAGGATCAAGCAGCCAAGAAAAAGACGCAGTCGGTGCTTGCCTATGTGCTGGACCGCACGATGCGCTTGATTCACCCGTTCATGCCGTTCATCTCCGAAGAGATCTGGCAGCATTTGCCGCATGAAGGCGAGACCGTTATGCTGGCTTCTTGGCCGACCTATGATGAGGCGTTTGAGAATACGGAAGCCGTTACCGAAATGAACCTGCTGATGGATGTGATCCGTGCCGTACGTAACATCAGGGCGGAAGTGAACGTGCCGATGAGCAAAAAAGTAGAACTGCAATTGAAACCGGTAAGCGGGCAAATTGCCGGCATTATCGATCGCAATTCCGATTATATTCGCCGCTTCTGCAACACGTCGGAATATGAGTCCTCCCTTGCGCTTGAGGCGCCGGATAAAGCGATGACCGCCGTGGTGACAGGTGTTGAGATGTATCTGCCGCTTGCCGGACTGATCGATATCGCTCAGGAGATCACGCGTCTGGAGAAGGAAATTCAGCACTTGAACAGCGAAGTCGAGCGTGTGGAGAAGAAGCTGAACAATCCTGGTTTCGTATCGAAAGCACCCGAGAAGGTGATTGAGGAAGAACGGGCGAAACTCGCGGATTACTCGGACAAACGAAGCAAAGTGATTGCGCGCATCGAAGAATTGAGAGGCTAATGGGCAAGATGAATCTGGACCAGAAGGTGAGAACGATGGTTGATCAATCGGCAGCTGCAGCGGCAGCTCCGTTCCATACCTATGAGGAAGCGGTAGCTTGGATCAATGGGCTGATTCCGTTTGGGATCCGCCCTGGCATGGATAGAATTCAGCGATTGATGGAGCTGCTCGGCCATCCGGAGCGTCGATTAAAATTTATCCACGTGGCCGGAACGAACGGAAAAGGCTCCACATGCGCTTTTTTAACAAAGGTTCTGCTTCAAGGGGGATTCACGGTAGGCACCTATACGTCCCCCTATATTACGAAGTTTACCAATCGGTTTCAGTATAACGGCGAAGACATACCGGAAGAGACGCTGCTGGAACTCGCGAATCGCTTAGAGCCGCTTGTTGCCGAAATTGCGGGCTCCGGGCTTGGATCGCCCACGATGTTTGAGGTGTCCACGGCTCTTGCGATCCTGTATTACGGCGAGGTGTCTTATCCGGACGTGGTGGTATGGGAGACCGGACTTGGCGGTCGTCTTGACGTGACCAATATCGTTCATCCCATCATTTCGGTGATCACGAACATCGGCATGGACCATACCGACGTTCTGGGAGATACCATTCAGGAGATCGCCATGGAGAAGGCCGGCATCATCAAGCCCGGAGTGCCCGTGGTGAGCACGGTCACTCAGCCTGAGGCTGTCGAAATTCTGAAAGAAACGGCCGCCAAAAACCGTACAAGTCTGTACCTCGTAGACGAGCAATTCTCTTATGAACGGCTGCGCGGGAACGAAGAAAGCCAGACTTTCCGTTTTATGGGACCGTTCCGGGATATGGATTTGGATATTTCGATGCAGGGCGAGCATCAATGCGCCAATGCCGCGGTTGCCATGATGACGCTGGAGGTGCTTCGCCAGTACATGGCCTTTATCGTGGATGAAGAAGAATTGCGTGCCGGGTTTAAGGATACGTTCTGGGCGGGAAGACTGGAGCAAGTGCAGTCCTCCCCGCGGATTGTTCTCGATGGCGCGCACAACCCCGAAGGGGCTGAATCCTTGGCCAAAAGCTTGCCGCAGATCTATAAGTATCGGAAACTGAACTTAATGATGGGAATGCTGGCAAATAAGCATCATGAATCGTATTTGCAGCATATACTGCCAATAGTGGATACGCTTATCCTGACTGAACCGGATTTCCGGAAGAAACTGGACGCCAAGGCGCTTGGTGACATCGTAGAGCAGGTAAGGGAGAAATACGCCAAACATACACTGCAAATCATCATAGAACCAAATTGGAAAAACGCACTTGAAGAGTTGAAGTCACGGACGGAAGCGGAGGATCTTGGGGTGGTGTCGGGCACGTTGTACCTGATTGCCGACGTGCGTTCCAACCTCCTGGGCCTTTCCGATTCTGAAAAAGGTTGGTGATATCTGTTGAATACATCAGAACATGTTCATTTTATAGGAATTGGCGGCTACGGGATGAGCGCCATAGCGCGAGTAATGCTGGAGATGGGTTATAAAGTCACGGGTTCTGACGTGGCATCGCAAGAATTGACAGAAAAGCTGGCGGCCAAGGGCGCCAAAATATACATTGGACATACCGCCGAGCAAGTCCAAGGCGCGGACCTTGTGGTGTACTCCACGGCATTGTCCAAAGACAACGTGGAGCGGGTCGAGGCAGAGAAGCTGAACATTCCTGTCCTTCACCGTGCGCAGATGCTGGCGCGTCTTTTGAACGAACGCAAAGGCGTGGCCGTAGCGGGAGCGCATGGCAAGACAACCACTTCATCCATGATTGCGCTCGTGATGGAAGAATGCGGAGTCGATCCGACATTTATCATCGGCGGGGAAATTATGAACGTGGGCACGAATGCCAAAGCGGGCGAAGGCGAGCATGTGGTAGCCGAAGCCGACGAGAGCGACGGTTCATTCCTGCAATACCATCCATGGCTCGGCGTCGTTCTGAATATCGAAGCCGATCACCTGGAGAATTACGAAGGGGATTTCAATCGTCTCAAGGCCGCCTACGTGCAATTCCTCAGCCAGATCAAGGCTGACGGTACAGCCGTGGTTTGCGCCGACGATAACAACATTCAGGCGATTTTGCCTGACCTGAAATGCAACGTGACCACATACGGCATTCATGCGGATGCGGAGTATACGGCAACCAATCTGGTGCTGGGCGACCGTCACGTCAGCTTCACGATGCTTCATAACGGCATGGAGCTTGGCACCGTCGAGCTGTCCGTACCGGGCAAACATAATGTCTACAACGCCATGGCCACGGTGATATGCTGCTTGAAGAGCGGCATCTCGTTCGAGGCGATTGTAGAGGCCATCGTCAAATTCAACGGGGCTAAGCGCCGCTTCCAGGTGCTTGGCGAAGCTGAAGGCATTCTGGTGATTGACGACTATGCGCATCATCCGACCGAGATCGAGGCGACGATCAGTGCCGCTAAAGCTACGGGCAAACGGATCATTGCCGTATTCCAGCCGCAGCGGTATTCGAGAACCTTCTTCCTGCTGGATGCGTTTAGCCGCGCGTTCGGAGAAGCGGATGAGGTGATCATCACCGATATTTACTCTCCTGCCGGCGAGAAGCAGATCGAGGGCATCAGCTCGGGTAAGCTGGTGGAGCTGATCGTTCAGAACAGCAATGCCGGTGCCCGCTATTTGCCTACGAAGGAAGATGTCCTGAACGATCTCAAAGGTCGCGTAAAAGAAGGCGACCTGGTTCTCACGATGGGAGCGGGCGACATCTGGAAGGTCGGCGCGGCTTTAGCGGAGTTCATTAAGGGCAAGAAATAAAGGTTGCCTGCTTCCTTTGCTGCTTCGCTGCAGCAGGGGACTGCATTGGCTTTGCCTCTTATGAGGGGACAAAGCCAGCATCGATAACGATACGAAGGGCTGATCAAGATCATTTCTTGGTCAGCCCTTTTGTTTTTCGCATACTCATAAGTTGCCAAGCTTGATCATATAGCTAGGTGTAGAAGGACAAGTGAGGTGTATGGATATGAATAAAGCACGGATGACGATACGTTTCGATCACGATCCGCCGAAGGGCAGGAACAAAGACCATGCGCGAGAGGAACACGACGCGAACCAAAACGTTCCGGCGGGCCAAAACCCCCGGGTCTACGACCGCCATTCCGTCTTCGACGAATATGACACAGCGACAGCAAATCGGTTTACCGATACGGACACTTCGTACGAACCTCAGAGGAGCGTTCAGCAGGATCATCTGCGCGTCGTTCCGCCGCTCCGGGAGGAGCGGGATACCCGGGACGTGGACAATCGTGACTGGAGACCATCGCGCAATCATCGGTCCAGGGGACGGCTGGCTGAGGAAAGACGGCGCCTGGACCATGATAACGGCTGGCCGTACGACGATGCCCCTGATGCCCCTGTAGAATCGGATACATACCATCACGTGCACGAGGAGCTCTACGACCTCCATGATGATGCATTTTCCGGGAGAATGACCCCCGAAGCGAACGACCCCCATTGGAATCTCGGGCCCGAGTCGGATCTATATGAGACATCTGCCGGCGATTACGGTTATTATCGCTCACGCAAACCCACCTCCTTCTGGAAGATGGCGGTGTCCGTGACCGCCGCCGTCATCACGGGCCTACTGTTCGGGTACATGGTGCTGTCCATGTTTAACGGCGGCGACGCCGGCGAGAACCCGGCAACGGGGCAGCTCGAGAGCAGTGATCCAGGGAACTTAGCGCCGACCGATCCATCCGGGGGAGCGGGGGCATCACCGACGCCTGATATGACCGAATCGGCTGTTCATATACCGGAGCAAAACTTTTATCTGCTTCAATACGGCGTGTTCAGCACGCCCGAGCGGGCAGCGCAGGCGATCGGGGAACTGCAGCAATCCGGTATTGCCGCCGGCGGCGATCTGGACGAGGAGAACCGCGTGTATGCGGGCATCTCGCCCGACCGCGAGCAAGCGAAGCTGCTCAGCAATCAGCTTAAGGCCGAAGGGGTTGAATTATACGTTAGAGAGATCGCGCTGCCGGGCATAGAGTCAGCGGCATTCGCTGGCGAGGAGCAGACGCTGACGGACTATTTTACGATAAGCGGGGAGCTGGTATCGGAGCTTAGCCAACTATCGGCATCCTTGCTGGGCATGCAGGAGCCCGGCGCAGCGACGTCGGAGCATATGAATACCATCACGAATCTGCATCAGCAATGGATCCAATCGGTCAAGCAGCTGGCCGCAGGCTTGGGTCCGGAGACCGGGGCCGCGCTGCCGGCCATGGAGCAGTCGATGAACAGTTCGATCACGGCGCTCTCCGAATACAACAAAAATCAATCCAAGGGGCATTTGTGGGAGATTCAAACAGGCATGATGAACTATGTCATGGGCCAAAAGAAACTCCTGGATGGCCTATAAATTCAAATTTACGTCAAATCCGGCTTGGAACTGGAAATAGTTCCCCATGCCGGATTTCTGTTTGTATTGCTTATCGATTCACCGTATAATAATTAGGGTGTCAAAAAATGGCGAGGGAAGAGGATGCATGAAGAAAAATAAAGGAATGCTCATCTTGTTTTTGCTGCTGGGGTGGCTGACGGGAACATGGCTTGCCAAGGCGCTTCAACCGGTCAAGGCTCTGTCGTTTCTGACGTCTACTACACCGATCAAGTGGTCGCCTTCAGCTGATTTTGACATTATTCGTTATGACATTAACCTTGAACTTAACTTTTGCCTGCTCAGTCTGCTCGGCATTATTGCTGCCGTCTGGTTATACCGCAGGCTCTAAGACATGACAAAGGAGATTATCCCCCTTGAATGAGAAGAGAAACCGCCGCATTATATTGGCTTCCACCTCTCCTCGGCGTCAGGAATTGATTGCCTCCCTTCGTATCCCATTCGAGATTATGCCAAGTGAAGCTGACGAGGACACACCGCAAGGGTGGTCGCCAGAGCGAATTGTGGAGTCACTGGCGCTGCGCAAAGCGGAAGCGGTTCTCCGAAAGCTGACGGATGATCCCGGAGATGGTATCATTGTGGGAAGCGACACGATTGTGGTCGTAGATGACCATGTCCTCGGGAAGCCGGAGGATCAAACTGATGCTGCAAGGATGTTGTCCATGCTTCAAGGACGGGCACACTTCGTTTACACGGGAGTGGCTTGCATCGACCGGCGTTCCGGTCGGGCCAAGGTATCTCACCGCGTGACGACCGTAAAGATGAAATCGTTAAGTGATGATGCGATCGCGGCTTACGTAAAGAGCGGGGAACCTGCCGACAAAGCAGGCTCGTATGCGATTCAAGGCCTGGGTGCAACCATCGTGGAAGGAATCGAAGGCGACTACTTTAACGTTGTCGGCCTGCCGCTTTCTCTGCTCTCGGACATGCTGTCTGAAATGGGGATGGATGTACTCACCGATTCATAGATATAGAACACGGCATCCGAAGCCAACGGAATCATGGAAGCTTCGGTGACCTGCTGATTTAAATCTTAGAAAAGAGGGGAATATATGGAGTCGCCAACGCTATTGCTGCGCGACATCCCCCATGATGAACGACCAAGAGAGCGCATGATGCAATATGGGGCGAGCGCTTTAAGCCATGCAGAATTGCTGGCGATACTGCTTCGGACCGGTACCCGCCAGGAATCTGCCGTACATATAGCCCAGCGGCTGCTGGGGGAAGCAGGCGGCATCCGGCAGCTCGTTGATCTTAGCATCGAGGAAATTACGCAAATCAAAGGAATTGGAACCGCCAAGGCTGTTCAGCTGAAGGCTGGCATCGAGCTTGGACGGCGCTTGGCCGCATCGAGACATGTAGAGCCGGTTATTATCCGCAGTCCGCATGACGCGGCAGAACTGCTCAGTGAACAGATGCGGTATTTACAGAAAGAGCATTTTGTCTGTGTATTTTTAAATACGAAAAATCATGTCATTGCCCAGGAAACGCTATCGATGGGGAGCCTTAACGCCTCCATCGTTCATCCCCGCGAGGTGTTCAGAGCGGCCATCAAATGCAGCAGTGCATCCCTGGTGTGCGCGCATAACCATCCGAGCGGAGATCCGACGCCCAGCCCGGAGGACATTTCGCTGACTGCACGCTTAGTGGAGGCAGGACAGATTGTCGGGATCGACGTGCTGGATCATCTGATCATCGGGGACGGATCGTTTGTAAGTTTGAAGGAACGGGGCTTGATGTAATATAATAGTTCAGATTGACGAAGAAAGGGAGATACATCATGTTAGGTGGTTTTACGAAAGATTTGGGAATCGATTTGGGGACGGCAAATACGCTGGTTTATGTCCGTGGAAAAGGAATTGTCGTAAGAGAGCCTTCCGTGGTTGCTCTGCGTACAGATACAAAGAGCATTGAAGCCGTCGGGGAATCGGCTAAGAAAATGATTGGACGGACGCCAGGCAACATTCGTGCCATTCGTCCGATGAAAGACGGCGTCATTGCCGATTTTGATACAACGGCTACGATGATTAAATACTTTATTCGTCAAGCGCAGAAGCAGCGTTCCATCTTCCCGCGCCATCCGAACGTGATGGTATGCGTACCTTCCGGCATTACGGCGGTCGAGCAGCGTGCGGTTGAAGATGCGACCAAGCAAGCGGGTGCACGCGAAGCCTACACGATCGAGGAGCCTTTTGCAGCGGCAATCGGTGCAGACTTGCCCGTGTGGGAGCCTACGGGCAGCATGGTCGTAGATATCGGCGGAGGCACGACCGAGGTTGCGGTCATTTCCCTTGGCGGGATTGTAACCAGCCGCTCCGTGCGCGTTGCGGGCGATGAAATGGACGAGTCCATTATTTCTTATATCAAACGCCAATACAACTTGATGATCGGTGAACGCACTTCCGAGCTGCTCAAGATGGAAGTAGGCTCCGCGATGCCGCTGGAGACCGTGGAAACGATGGAAATTCGCGGCCGCGACTTGGTGACGGGTCTGCCGAAGACGATCACGATTACATCGGATGAGATCAGCGAAGCGTTGGCAGACACCATTAATGCCATCGTTGAAGCCGTTAAGGTTACCCTTGAAAAATGTCCTCCGGAGCTTGCTGCGGATATTATGGACCGGGGCATCGTGCTTACGGGAGGCGGCGCATTGCTTCGCAACCTGGACAAGCTGCTTGCCGAAGAGACCGGCATGCCGGTCATCGTTGCGGAGAATCCGCTGGATTGCGTGGCCATTGGCACAGGTAAAGCGCTCGAGAACATTCACTTGTTTAAATCCCGGAGCAGCTCTGCCGTCCGTTCCAAACGGTAGAAACCAAAATAAAAGTGTAAACCCCTAATGTTGGGAGAGAAAACAGTAAGTTAGAGGGTGTTGCAACTGTTTAAGCTGCTAGGCAATAAGCGTTTGTTCATTATGCTCATCGGGCTGGTAGCGTTTATCGCTATTATGGGGTTTACGCTCGGCCCGAGAGCTTCTTTATCTTGGCCTGAAAAATTCGTCAAAGATACGGTCGGTTTTGTGCAAAGTGTGTTTTATAAGCCCGCTGCTTATATAGCGGGTTTCTTTGAAGATGTACGGAATATGAAGGCGATCTATGAAGAGAATGAGGAGCTGCGGAGAGCCGTGGCACAATATTCTCGAGAGAGCGCAAATTACAACACGATGAAAGCAAATTATGAAAAACTTCAAGATTTACAAGGTTTTACAGAAAACCAGAAGAATCGTTATAAATATGAATACCGTACTGCCCAGGTCCTAAGTGTTAATTCGGACCCCAATAACCGGACACTGGTCGTCGATCTGGGCGAGCGCGATGGGGTTCGTCCTAATATGTCGGTCACGACTGTCGACGGCATGGTAGGCATCATCAGCAGCGTGAGCAATTTCACCTCCACCGTGAAACTGCTGACCACGATGGACGCCCAGGATCCGAATCCGCAGCCGATTTCGGTCACGGCCATCGGCAAAGAGGATAAGACATTCGGCGTGGTAGAGAGCTATGATGAGAAGACCAACACGCTGCTCATGACGCGGATTTCGGAAGATGATCCAATCAAGAAAGGCGATAAAATCATTTCATCCGGTGCCGGAGGCGTTATTCCTCAAGGTATGATCATCGGTAAGGTCCTCAGCGTTCAGACCAGCCAATACGGTCAAAGCAGAACGGCTACGATCGAACCGGCGGCCAAGTTTGATGATTGGAAGTATCTGATCATCGTCTTTACGCCTGAGGAGCCGGAATAGTATGGCACGTAAACAGATTCTGGTCCTGCTGCTGTTCGTGCTGTTTATTCTGCAGGGCACGGTGGTTTTCTGGTTAACGCCAAGCTCGCTGCAGCTTCAGATTTATCCTAATTTCGTGTTGGTTTGTTTGTTTTTTGTATCGATTTATTACCATCGCCACACGGGGCTCGTGCTCGGACTCCTATTCGGCATGCTTCACGATATCGTGTATTACGGCGAGATGATTGGCACTTATTCGTTTGCTATGGGCGTATCCGCATATCTGGTGGGGCTTGTCTTCAAGTCCCCGCGGGCGCCGCTGCCCATGATGATGACCATTGTCATTCTGGGAAGCTTGTTGTTTGACAGTACGCTTTTTGGCATATATAAGGTATTTCGACTCAACCCGACTTCTTATAATTGGTCACTGCTTCATCATATGCTTCCCAATCTCCTTGTTCATTTTGCCTTTGCTCTGGCAATTTACGTCCCCTTACGCAAGCAGATTGAGCTGGTAACGAAGAATCAGAGAAGGAAGGCAACCTGAACCCTCTCCAATATGACATTTTACTAGACTAGCAGGAACTTGTAGGTTTGAGCGCGAAATGTATAGGGATGGGAGGGACAGGCTTATGGCTGTAAAATCCAATCATGTGACGATTAAGGGCATCAAAGATGGCCTGGTATTCCTGCTTGACGATCAATGCGAGCTGGAGGAATTGCTTGGCGAGCTCCGCTATAAGCTGGAGCATAGTCATCAGAATATTCTGACCGGACCCATCATTCATGTGGATGTGAAGCTGGGTTCCCGGCAAATTTCCGAAGAAGAGAAGCAGACGATTCTTGACATATTGAAGCAAAAGGGCAACTTGCTGATACGCAATGTGGAATCGCCGCCGCTTGCGTCCGAGCTCGTTCCGGAGGAAAAGCTTGCGCTTAAGACGGGGATGGTGCGTTCCGGACAGGTGCTGCATCATGACGGCGATCTCTTGTTCCTCGGCGATGTGAATCCAGGCGGGACGATTACGTGCACCGGCGACATTTACATATTGGGCGCTCTGCGCGGAACCGCGCACGCCGGTGTAGAGGGCAACGAGGAAGCGATTATAGCGGCTTCGTATTTTGCCCCTACCCAGCTTCGTATCTCCCAGATGATCAGCAGACCGCCGGATGAATGGGAAACGCGGGAAACGGTCATGGAGTTTGCGTATTTGAAGGACGGAAGCATGGAGATCGACAAGATCAGCAACATCTCACGTTTGGGTCGGGATTTTAATGTGTTTAAAGGGGTGTAGAACATGGGAGAGGCAATCGTCGTAACTTCAGGTAAAGGCGGAGTCGGTAAAACGACGACATCGGCGAACATCGGCACAGCTTTGGCACTGCTCGGAAAAAAAGTGTGTCTGGTTGATACGGACATCGGTCTTCGCAATTTGGATGTCGTGATGGGCCTGGAAAACCGGATTATATACGATTTGTGCGACGTTGCGGAAGGGCGATGCCGACTTAACCAGGCGCTGATCAAGGACAAGCGCTTCGATGAGCTGTATATGCTTCCTGCAGCCCAGACCAAGGACAAGAATGCCGTTTCTCCGGAGCAGGTCAAAGATATCGTACTTGAATTGAAAAAGGAATTCGAATACGTCATTATCGATTGTCCGGCCGGAATCGAGCAGGGATTCAAGAATGCCATCGCCGGCGCGGACAAAGCGATTGTCGTCACGACGCCCGAGAATGCGGCCGTAAGGGACGCGGATCGGATTATCGGCCTGCTGGAGAGCTCGCATGTCGAGTCTCCGAAGCTCGTGGTGAACCGGATTCGCCCGAATATGGTGAAATCCGGGGACATGCTCGAAATCGAAGATGTGCTGCAGGTGCTGAATATCGATCTGATCGGTATCGTGCCTGATGATGAAATGGTCATTAAAGCGGCCAACATCGGGGAGCCTACGGTGATGAACCCGGATTCCCAGGCAGCCATCGCCTATAGAAACATCGCCCGGCGTATCCTTGGCGATACCGTTCCGCTGATGCAAATCCATCAGAAAAAAGGAATGTTCACCAAATTCAAAAAGTTTTTTGGAATGGGTTAAGGGTTTCGACCAAGAACCGGTGCCGGGAGGCATCGGTTTTTTTTGTTTTTCACCTTCGGCGGTCTAAGCGGCTTTCGTAGAACCCGTCCGCCTCTTCATTAGGGCTTGTTCTAAATATCTCTCATCTCCTCATAGGATAGAGTAAGAAAACAAGCCCCAAGGGGGAGAGAACAATGGACATCAAAACTTCCGTCAAGAACCGAAGAGAAGCCCGCATTCGCGAACTGCTGGAAAGGGAGCAGTTCACGGCGCAGGACGATAAGCCGTCTTGGACGGCGCTTCCCGATAGAACACCCGCTAATCCCCATAATCCAAAGCCAGGCTTCATCAAGGACAACATAGCGAACCCGTCCCCACGTTACGCAGAGCATGAACCGGATCCCGAGCGGCTTTGGAAGCAAGGGCATCGCGGTTGGTATGATACGCCGGATCCCGGTGCTCCGGGAGAACCGCCCAAAAAAGCTTCGTTCCTGTCGGGCTTGATCCGCCGCGTCGCCGTCAGTGCGCTGGTGTTTGGATTGGCATGGGGCGTATTTTCGTTTCAGCAGCCGTGGGCCCTTCGCGCGCAGGCATTCATCATTGAAGGGCTGAGCCATGAGATGGATTTCCAGGCGGCCCAGGTATGGTACGAGGAGCATTTTGGCAGCGCGCCGTCCTTTATTCCGATTTTTGGACAAACCGACGAGCATTCGACGAAGGTGAATGCCGGGACCTCTTTGGTTCCTCCGCTTTCGGGAAGGGTGGTTCAATCCTTTGCCGTTGATCTGAAAGGCATCGTTCTGGAAGCCGGAGGGGGTTCTTTAGCGGACCGGGCGGTTAAAAGTATAGAGACCGGGCGCGTCCTTGAGGTTAAAGAACATCCTGAGAACGGGATTACGGTACGCATACAGCATACGGGAGAGCGAACGGCGACATACAGCAGGCTGGCGGAAACCGGGCTTAAGGCGAATGACTGGGTCCAAGGCGGAGATATTATCGGGACTTTGGCATCTTCAGGGACAGGCAGCCCGCCCTCCCTTTATTTCGAACTCAAAGAGGGGGATCGTGACGTCGATCCGGCGGAAGTGATTCCGTTTGATTAAGTTTAAGGGAACGGTCTTGTCGCTGCATCCGCTCTTTGTCATTGTCATGCTGGCATCCGTATTCACCGGTCGCTTCCTGGAGTTGCTGACCCTGTTTATTATCGTGTTTATTCATGAATTGGGACATGCCGCCGCCGCGGCAGCGATGGGGTTCAAGGTACGAGCCATTCAGATGCTGCCGTTCGGCGGCGTTGCTGTCATTGAAGACGACGGCAGGATGACTGCGATGAAGGAGATCATCATTGCGCTTGCGGGACCGCTGCAAAATGTCATCATGATCGGCATTACCCTGGCCTGCCAATGGGCGGGGTGGGGTGACGAGCAGCTGCTGTCTTACATCATTCAAGGGAATCTCGTCATCGCGTTGTTTAACCTGCTTCCGATTCTGCCGCTGGACGGCGGCAAAGTGCTGCAGGCCGTCATCAGCCTGCTCGCTCCTTATCATGCCACCTTGCTGTGGGCTTCCCGCGCAGGCATTTTGTGCAGTTTAATTATGATCGGTTACGGATTGCAGCCGTTATTCTCTGGAGACGGCATTCGTTTAAATGTGCTGATGATCGGCCTTTTCCTGGCGTATTCCAATTTCGAAGACTATCGGAACGTCCATTACCGGTTTTTAAGATTTTTGGTCAATCGGAGCGAGGTTTATGAACGGAATTTGGACGGACTCGGTCCTGCCCAGCCAATCGTTGCAGATTCTTCGAAACCTTTGGATGATATCATGCGTCTATTTAAACGAGAGAAGTATCATTTGATTTATGTCATGAGCGGACGCGGCAGCCTGCTTGCCGTTGTTCCGGAGCAGCATGTGATCTCTTCTTATTTTGCATCAACTGGTCCGCCCTGGTATGCGTAAATCGTAAACATCATGAGGAAGACGGGGGGCGGGCCAAGATTCTTTATCCATTCATGTCATCAGAGATTGTGTTAGGATAAAACAATAGAATATCGTCTTCCATTTGAGAGGTGAAGCCATGAGGCAAATGATAGTTCATTGTGAACATGAGACCATTCAGATGGCCCTCATCGAAGATGGGAGGTTAGCCGAATTCGCCGTTGAGCGGAGTCGTGAGCAAAGTGTTGTCGGAAGCTTTTATAAAGGCAGGGTCGTGAACGTGCTGCCGGGGATGCAGGCGGCTTTTGTAGATATCGGGCTGAAAAAGAACGCGTTTTTATATATCGATGATGTGCTCCATCCGCATTTAGAGAAGCAGCCCAAGCAGAAGCCTTCGATCTCGCAGCTGCTGACGGCGGGGCAGGAATTGATCGTGCAGGTCATGAAGGAACCCAGAGGCAGCAAGGGAGCGAGGGTGACGACGCATTTTTCGCTTCCGGGCAGATGCATGGTGTATATGCCGACTGCGGACTATGTTGCCGTCTCCAAGAAAATCGGACGCGATGCGGAAAGGGCCCGGCTGAAGAGCATCGGCGAGCAGCTTCGCACAGATGAAGAGGGAATCATCATCCGAACGGTGTCGGAGGACGAGCCCCTGGAATTCATAAAGGGAGATCTGGAGTATCTGCGAAAAGAGTGGGCCCGGATTCTCGACAAGGCGGAATCTGCGCCCGTTCCGGCGCTGCTGCATCGCGATTTAGGCCTGCTGCAGCGGTTTCTGCGCGATGCCTTTGATCCGCTGCATGACGAGCTTGTGATCGACAGCAAGCAGAAAGGCGAGGAAACCAAGAGTTATTTGAAGGAAACCGTTCCGGGAATGGAGCCTAAGGTTACATATTACTCGGAAGGAGGCCCGATTTTTCAAGCGTACGGGTTGGACGAGCAGATGAGAGCCAGCTTCGCAAGGAAAATCACGCTTCCCGAGGGCGTGACCATCGTCGTAGACCAAACCGAAGCCATGACGATCATCGACGTGAACACAGCCAAATATATCGGCGGGGATAATTTCGAGGAAACGGTACTGAAGACGAATCTTCTGGCTGCGCAGCAGATCGCAAGGATTCTTCGCCTCTGGGATATCGGGGGCATTATTATCGTGGATTTCATCGATATGGATCATGAAGAGCACCGGCAGCAGGTGGTTTCTGTCATGGAGGCCGTTATGCGCAAAGACCGCACGAAGAGCTTTGTGGTCGGTTGGACCAAGCTGGGACTGCTGGAAATGACCCGCAAAAAAGCCCGGGAAAGCTCTTCTCTCCCCTTTGCCAAGCCTTGCGGAACCTGCGGAGGCCGGGGCGTGGTTATCGAAGAATGATGTTGACGGTGAACGGGGAATATGATATTATCATTGGGTATGTGTCTAGTGATAGGTTGCTGCACATGCTGTAACCGCTCCGGTTGGGTTCACAAGAACGTTCCTTTTGGGACGGACACCTTTATACCAGGCGAGTCTGAGACATAGGGAGGTGCAAGCAAATGTACGCTATTATCGAAACAGGCGGTAAACAATACAAAGTTCAAGAGGGCGACGTATTGTTCATCGAGAAGCTGACTGCAGGTGACGGCGAGAGCGTGACTTTCGACCGTGTACTGGCCGTTTCCAAAGAGGACGGATTGGTAGCAGGAACTCCGGTTGTTTCCGGTGCGACTGTAACTGCAAAGGTAGAGAAGCACGGTAAAGGCCGTAAGGTCGTTGTATACAAATATAAGCCGAAGAAGAACTACCACAAGAAGCAAGGTCATCGTCAACCTTACACTAAAGTAACCATCGAGAAAATCCAAGCGTAAGAAGGTGCGGTAATTGATTACTGTACAAGTACTGCGCGGGGAAGATGGACGGATCCATAGCTTCAAGGTAACGGGGCACGCGGGATATGCCGATCCGGGTGAAGATATTGTATGTGCTGGAGTTTCCAGCATTACCGTGGGAACGGTGAATTCCATTGAAGCGTTAACCGGAACCGTTATGGAGACCCGGATGAAGGGCGGCTTTCTTAGCGCGAATCTTCCGCCTACGGCAGATGATTCCGTCTCCGGCCAAGTTCAACTGCTTCTCGAATCCATGGTTGTTATGTTACAGGGAATTGCCGATTCGTACGGCAAGTATATAAGAATACAAGAATTGACTACTTGAAGAAGGAGGTAGACAACATGTTGAAATTGGATCTTCAGTTATTCGCATCGAAAAAAGGTGTAGGTTCCACAAAGAACGGTCGTGACAGCGAATCGAAACGTCTTGGCGTGAAACGTGCAGACGGTCAAGCAGTGACTGGCGGCAGCATCTTGGTTCGTCAACGCGGAACGAAAATTCATCCAGGCACGAACGTGGGTATCGGTAAAGACGATACTTTGTTTGCGAAAGTTGACGGCGTTGTGAAATTTGAACGTTGGGGTCGTGATCGCAAGAAAGTGAGCGTCTACCCGGTTGATGTCGCTCCAGTAGCGGCTGCAGTTGAAGCTTAATCGTTTCTTATGCTGCATACAGAAGAAGCCTTTCGGCATCGTTGCCGGGGCTTCTTTTTTTGTAAATTGCGCAAAGAATGATCATCCAGGGGATGAACCGTCCTGAAAGTCTATGATATACTGGGATTTGGTGAATGTAACCAATTGCTGTTGAAAGACGAGGAGAAGCGATGAAATCCTGGAAATGGATAGCAGCTGTGGCGGGGTTAACCTCCGTAATACCGGTGGCATGGATGGTATGGAAACCATCCTTGGCTGCAGGAGCAGTGTTGACGGCTTGGGCTGTCGCCGCGTCTGCCTGCGGAGCATGGCTTGTCCGTAAATCGGACGAGCGCAGGCAGCAAGCCATCATTCGGAATATGGAGCAGACGGCGATTCAGATGTTGAATCACCATCGTCATGATTGGATGAATGAGCTTCAAATTTTGTACGGCTACATTCAACTGGGGAAGCTTGATAAAACCGTGGGTTCTGTGGAAAGAATAAAGGACAGGATGGCGACGGAGAGCAGGATCTCCAAGCTTGGCATTCCTTCACTGGTTTTTTATTTACATTCATACCGAACGTACAGCAGCAACCTGCAGCTCTGCGTTGAAGTGGTGGACCAGGTACAGCTGGAAGACAAAGTATCGCCACAAACGGCAGAGTCTTTTACCGAAGCGATCATTCAAACGGTGAGAGCCTTTCAATTGAGCGGAACGGCGTCATGGGGGGATACCCGGCAGTTAACATTAACATTTATGCAGCAGGAGCAAGAGCTGATCGTATGGGCTCTAGGAGAAGGTTCCTTTGGAGACCCGGAGGGCTTGAAGCTTCAGATTGAACAATCCGTAAAAGGCGAAGGCATTCGGGTGGAGCAGACGGAGCCGGGGGAGACCTCGTACCGCTTGTATCTGCCGTTTGTGACTTGAGGAAGGTGATTTCATGTTTGTAGATAAGGCAAAAGTATATGTAAAAGGCGGCGACGGCGGCGATGGGCTCATTGCGTTTCGCCGTGAGAAATACGTTCCTGAAGGCGGACCTGCCGGCGGCGACGGCGGCAAGGGCGGCGACGTGATTTTCCGGGTGGACGAAGGACTGCGCACGTTGATGGATTTCCGTTACCAGAAGCATTTCAAGGCCAAGCGCGGGGAAAAGGGCCGCAATAAGAGCCAGCATGGGGCCAATGCGGAGAGCATGATTGTCCGTATTCCGCCGGGTACCATCTTAACGGATGACGATACCGGTGAAGTGATTGGCGATTTGACCCGTCACGGTCAACAGGTTGTTGTTGCCAGAGGCGGCCGCGGGGGCCGCGGAAACATCCGCTTTGCCACGCCGAACAATCCGGCGCCCGAGCTTGCCGAGAATGGAGAAGAAGGCGAAGAGCGCTACGTAACCATGGAACTTAAAGTGATGGCTGATGTAGGTCTCGTCGGATTCCCGAGCGTAGGCAAATCCACCCTGTTGTCTGTTGTATCGGCGGCTCAGCCGAAGATCGGGGCATACCATTTCACGACCATCACGCCGAATTTGGGCATGGTTGAGGTCGGGGACGGGCGCAATTTCGTCATGGCTGACCTGCCTGGCCTGATTGAGGGTGCCCATGAAGGCGTGGGACTTGGCCACGAATTCCTCCGGCACGTGGAACGAACCCGCGTCATTATCCACGTCGTGGATATGGCAGGCACGGAAGGACGGGATCCGTTCGAGGATTGGCAAAAAATCAACGATGAGATTAGGCTCTATAACCCGGTTCTGATCGAACGGCCGCAAATCGTAGCCGCCAATAAAATGGATATGCCGGAAGCAGAGGAGTACTTAACGGCCTTCAAAGAGAAGGTGAAGGAGATTCGCCCTGACATCGAGGTGATGCCGATCTCCTCGCTGACCCGTCAGGGGATCCAGGAACTTCTTTACCGCACGATCGATGTGCTGGAGAGCATTCCGGATGAGCCGGCGATTGAAGAAGTATCCGAAGTTTCCGAGCGCAAGGTGTATAAATTCAAAGCGCAGAACGACAATTCCTTCACCGTCACCAGAGACAATGAAATGTATGTGGTGCACAGTGAGCGAATTGAGCGAATGCTGAAACGGATGCAGATGAATTCGCATGATGCGATCCTGAAGCTTGCCAGAACGATGCGTCATATGGGCATTGATGAAGAGCTGCGGAAACGGGGCGCGACGGAAGGCACCATCGTACGGATCGGCGATTTCGAATTCGAATTTGTCGAAGGCAGCAGTTACTATTGATGTTCAGATGAATATATGTATAACAAAAATACCGCAAGGTCTGTCTACAGCAGGCTTGGCGGTATTTTTTTTCGTGAGCGAAGGGGGCTTCCCATAAACGTGAATCAAGCGTGCGCAGCCGTATATTCCATTGGCTGGGAGTCTGGCTCGAAATGCCGGATCAAGCTTTCCAAATTTTGCATCCACTTATCGGGTAAATCGTATACAATAGTAGTACAATAGTACCTTTTCCATAGATCTCAGGATGGAAGGAACGGCGCAAAAAGGAGAGTAGAACTATGGCTATTATTGAAGTCGTAAAATACGAAGGCCCGCCGGATGTGTTTGCCTGGCGTTATCCGAATCAGGAGTTAGGCACCTGGACCCAGCTTATTGTTCATGAGACGCAGGAGGCGATCCTGTATAAGGGGGGCAGGCACTGGACTCTTTCCCGGCAGGGCGGCATACGCTGAGTACGGCAAACATCCCGATTTTATCCAATGTCATCAATCTTCCATTCGGAGGGAAGTCTCCCTTTACGGCAGAAGTCTGGTTTGTGAACAAACTTCGTTCGCTGGACGTGAAATGGGGGACCAGCTCGCCGATCCAGCTGCAGGATCCGAAATACAACATCATCGTATCGCTCCGAGCCTTTGGCCAATTCGGCGTTCAAATCAGCGATCCGCGAAAGTTTCTGGGAACCATGGTCGGTACCCTGCCAACCTTTGATCAGGGAACGCTGGTCAAATATTACCGCGGCGTGCTGATGTCCAACATTACGGAAATCATATCCTCCTATATCGTTCGGAAAAAAATCAGCGTTGTGGAAATCAATGCTTACATAGCGGAAATATCCAAACACATCATGGAAGCGATTGCGCCTTCATTTGAAGAGATGGGGATTACCCTGCTGAATTTTTATGTGGATTCCATCAACATACCGGAGCATGATCCTGCAGCTGTCCGAATCAAGGAAGCGTTGGCAAAAAAAGCGGAGATGGATATCATCGGTTATACCTACCATCAGGAAAGAACCTTTAATACGCTTGAGGGAGCGGCGAAGAATCCCGGAAGCCCGGCTGCGGCCATGGGGACGGGGCTGGGCATGGGACTCGGAATGGTCGGTCCGATGTATGAGACCGTCGGCCATATGTTTGACCATGCCAAGCCTCAAGAGAAGAACGATAAGCAAATCGAGCAGAAGGCATGCACCAAATGCGGAATGCTGAACGGGGAAGAAGCGCGGTTCTGTTCGGGCTGCGGCCAGTCGTTTCAGACTCAGGCCGATGAAGCGCCGGCGAAAGCCATCCTGTGCAACGATTGCGGGCAGCCCCTGGCTCCGAATGCAAAGTTCTGCCTTCACTGCGGCGACCCTTACCATGCATGCCCGAAGTGCGGACATGATCACCCGGCTGGCGCTGCCGAATGTCCGGATTGCGGTGCACCGCTGCCGATGCCTTGCCGGGCATGTGGAGAATTGGTGGATGCCGAAGCCAAGTTTTGCCCGCACTGCGGGTCGAGTCACGCGCTGACATGTCCGGGGTGCGATCATGAGATCAAACCGGGCCAGAAGTTTTGCATGGAGTGCGGTCATAAATTGATGTGAAGCGAAAGCGGGGGAATCAGGTGAATACAAGAACCAAGGATCGAAACGGGGCATGGCTGGCAGCCATTGCGCTTCCGTTTGTCACGATCCTCTTATTTGGATGGGTCGGCGGGATGTTTCAGCCGAATTCTTGGATATCGGGGGTTGCCGTCGGATGCGCCGAAGCGGCCGTTCTCCTATTTATCGGCTCTGTCATCGGCAGGGGGAAGGCAGCTTCGTCAGGCACCCCATTTTATATTGCTTCCGGCATCATAATTGGTATCTATACGGTGTCCGTTGTGCTGGAGGTTATTTTGCTGGGATACTTATTTAAGCTGCCTGTATCCTCGTATTTCATGATTCATCTGATTACGCTTTCTGGATTTTTCGTTGTTCTTGGGCTCGTATTCCTGGCGGCAAAATATGCGGGCGCACAGGAGCGAAAGGAAAGCGATCATCTCGCGGTCAAGAGAGAGACTGTAGCCTGGATCGGGGAGATTCGCAGAAAGCTAAGCGAACTGCCGGGAGAGAACATGCCGTCGTTGGAACGGCAGATAGCCGAGCTTGAAGAGACGCTGCGTTATAGTGATCCCATATCACATACCTCCTTATATGAAGAGGAGCAGTTGATTCAGCAAAAAATTGCGATGCTGGAGGACCAAGTAACGTTGATCGGCGAGGCGCAAGCTGAACATCGCAAGGAACTGGCAGAGCAAACCGTTCCTATCATCCGCGATATTCTCCGAACGGTGCAGGATCGCAATACGGTGCTTCTGAAGGCAAAGGCGGGATCAACCTAATGCAGATGATAGTGGGGATAGCATATGGGAGCTTCTAATCTGAAGCGTTTTAAACTTAAGTTCACGAAAATGGATTATTCGATCATCGCGTTGGCCGTGCTTTTTTTCCGCTGGCCATCGTGCTGGCAGCCGTTCGGGTCCTTGTCACCCATCGGCACAACCGTTGCAAGGGGAGGAACAACCGTCTCTTCGGCTGGGTGCTTGCCATTACCTATGGAATCATAGAATTGCTCATGATTCTTGCGACGATTGATGACAAAGATATCGAAAGCCTCTATTCGGCCACCGTCGTTTGGGGCGTAATCATTCTGGTCCCAGCCATGATCATGCTGGTGATCGCCAATAAGGAAGACAAGAAATTCGGCAGCTTGCTTCAATTCTATTCGAATGCCATCCTGCATCGAGGGCTCGTCCAGGTCGAACATATTGCCCGTGAGGCGAGACAATCGCCTGCACACGTGATCCGGGATATCACGTTCATGTTTGAAGAGCGTATGCTGCCTAACGGAAAGCTCGACAACGGAGTTGTTCTCATCCCGTCCTTGCACAGAAAGTCCGAAGCGTTCCGTGGCGAATTCGTTTCGCGCAGCGGGCAGCGCGTGCAGTATTCATTGGGCGATACGACTGCAGGTCCGGCCCCCATATCCCGAACCGAACCTGCGTCCGATCCGGCTCCTAAATCCGTGGAATGCCCCGGCTGCGGAGCAAGAACGGTCGTAACGCATGTGGAGGGGAAGGAATGCGAGTATTGCGGTACCGTGATTGTGGCATAGCACGTCGGATGTACCATTTAAAAGAGAAGAGACTGGGGAGAACTTCGTATGAGCGTTCCGGTAAAGCCTTTTAAATCGCAATTTACCTCATTCGATTATTTTATTATCGGACTGACGTATGTGTTTTTTCCATTAGCTTTGATTATCGCTGCGTTTCGTATTCTGCCCACGCAGCAGCATCACAGTTATCAGGGAAGGAACCTTAGATTGGTCGGATGGGTATTGTTCGGCACTTATATTGTTATCCTGGTAATCAATTTAGTGACGAGCGAATCCAGCGAGCAGTTCTTAAACGATAATTTAGCGATGGCGTTGTGTATATTAATCCCCGCGTTGTTTTTGCTGGTTGCTGCCGACTTCTTAGACAAGAAATTCCGGAAGCTGCTCGGAATTTACAGGGAGGCTGTCTTGCAGCGGCGGCTAATTTACATCGAGCATATCGCGATCGTTGCGAACCAAAGTCCGGCCCATGTGATCCGGGATTTGAACTATATGTTGAAGGAGCGCATGCTTCCTGCCGGGAAGATTGAGGATGGCGCGCTGGTGATCCGTTCGCTGCATAGAGAGCCGGTAAACCCCGTTGAATCTCAAACGAAGACGGAATCCAAGTCTGTGGCATGTTCCGGCTGCGGCGCAAGAACCGTGATTTCACGGCATGAGGAAAAAAGAGTGCGAGTACTGCGGCTTGACCATGAGATACACCAGTTAGCTTGAAGTGATCGGCAGTCTCCGGAATACCGGGGGCTGTTTTTTTAACGCATCATTTGCAAATTTGACGTGAATACCGATGAGTTCCGTTTCGAATTGCGATATAGTATAGGCTATAGGGTTGGCCCGGAAATATCGGGCTCGCTAAAAATGGGTCACTTATGTATTGCCCTTACGGGGTATATCCAGTATAATGTCCACTATACGAATACAGTAGTCTTTGAGGAGAGGACGTTTGTGAAGGAACGCTACTATCTGGTCCGGGAAGACATCCTTCCCGAGGCTGTAGTTAAAACGATGCAAGTGAAAAAACTGCTGGCGTCGGGAGACGTGAGGACGGTTCATGAAGCCGTCGAGCAGGTAGGGCTTAGCCGCAGCGCTTTTTACAAGTACAAGGACGGCATCCACCCTATCAATCAATTGGAACGTGATGAAATCGTAACGATTTCCATCGATATGGAACATCGCTCGGGCATGCTATCCGAGGTGCTGGGGCTGGTAGCGGGTGAAGGCGGGAACGTGCTAACCATTCATCAGAGCATCCCGCTGCAAGGAATCGCGAATGTCGTTATTTCCGTCGAAGTTTCCCGGCTGAATGAGGAGCTGGATGATCTGCTTGACGGATTGAGGCGGATAGCCGGAGTCAGAAGAGTGCAGATGATAGGGCAAGGTTAGGGTAGAAACGACGAATAAATAGATATCTATGTGATGGGATACAGGAGGTAGTGTATTAATGAAACCGGTCAAAGTAGGGCTTTTGGGATTAGGAACCGTAGGAACAGGCGTTGTCCGCATCGTTGAGGGGCATCAGGAGGATTTGAGCAGTCAGGTCGGTTCGCCGATTACGATCGAGCGCATCGCCGTCAAACATTTGGAGAAGTACCGCAGCGTCAATGTGGATCAGAGTAAATTAACGGAAGATCCCTGGGCGGTCATTCGCGATCCCGAGATTGATGTCATCGTTGAAGTGATGGGCGGGATCGAGCAGACGAAAACCTACATCCTCGAAGCGCTTGAGCGCGGCAAGCACATCGTAACCGCCAATAAGGATCTGATGGCCCTGCACGGTGCCGAAATATTGGCCAAGGCGCAAGAAAAGCAGTGCGACGTGTTCTACGAGGCAAGCGTAGCCGGCGGCATTCCCATTATCCGTACGCTGATTGAAGGCTTCTCATCGGATCGTATCATGAAAATCATGGGGATCGTGAACGGTACGACCAACTTTATCTTGACCAAGATGAGCCAGGAAGGCGCCTCCTATGAGGATGTCCTGGCAGAAGCTCAGGAGCTGGGGTACGCGGAAGCCGATCCGACATCCGATGTGGAAGGCTTGGACGCGGCCCGCAAAATGGCAATACTCGGTACCCTCGGTTTCCGCACGAACGTTGAGCTCCAGGATGTATCCGTCAAGGGCATTTCGCAGGTTACGAAAGATGATATCGCTTATGCCAAACGTCTGGGCTACGAGATGAAACTTCTCGGTATCGCGGAGCGTCAGGACGATGAATTCAGCATCAGCGTCCAGCCGACGATGGTTCGCAAAGGTCATCCCATCGCCGCCGTGAACGGCGTATTTAACGCGGTGTATGTATACGGGGAGGCCGTCGGCGAAACGATGTTCTACGGAGCGGGCGCGGGCGAGATGCCAACCGCGACATCCGTTGTGGCAGACCTGGTGGCGGTCATCAAGAATCTGAAGCTTGGCGTTAACGGTCTGAAAGCCATCGTTCCTTATAAACCGAAGAAGCTCAAAACCGATGAGCAGATCATGTACAAGAATTTCATCCTGCTTCATGTGGACGATAAAGCAGGAGTGCTGGCGCAAATTACGCAGGTGTTCGCTCAATATAACGTCAGCTTGGAGTCCGTTGTTCAGCAGCCGAACGAGCACAACCCGGACGCAGAGATAATCATCGTTACGCACAATGCGAGCAAAGCCAGCATGGACGAAGTGCTGAATCACTTTGAAGGCCTGGAAGTCATTCGCCGAATCAAAAGTGTTTACCGCGTTGAAGGATAAGGATTAGCATCCATTAAATCAACATATATAATTTTTTCATAAGAAAAGGAGAACATGAGAGATGCCGTATGAAGGATTGCTGCAAACCTACAGAGAATATTTGCCGGTAAATGAGCGTACCCCGCTGCTAACGCTTAAGGAAGGGAATACCCCGCTCATCAAAGCCGTGAATCTATCCGAAGAGCTCGGAATCGATTTGCATTTCAAATTCGAAGGGCTGAACCCGACAGGTTCATTCAAAGACCGCGGGATGGTCATGGCCGTCGCGAAAGCAATGGAAGAAGGAAGCCGTACCATCATGTGCGCTTCGACGGGCAATACATCGGCTGCGGCTGCTGCTTATGCCGCTCGCGGCGGATTAAACTGCATCGTGATCATTCCGAACAACAATATCGCGCTGGGCAAGCTCGCGCAGGCGATGATTTACGGAGCGAAGGTGATCGCGATTGAAGGGAACTTTGACCGCGCGCTGGAAATCGTTCGCGAGATCACGGCCAAGCACCCGATTTCGCTGGTAAACTCCGTGAATCCTTATCGTATCGAAGGCCAGAAGACGGCTGCATTCGAAGTCGTTGACCAGTTGGGCAAAGCTCCGGACGTACTGGCCATTCCGGTCGGCAATGCGGGGAACATCTCCGCTTACTGGAAAGGATTTAAAGAATACCACGCAGCGGGTAAATCCACTTCCCTGCCGAAGATGCTTGGGTTCGAGGCGGAAGGCGCCATGGCTATCGTCAAGGGTGAGCCTATTCCGAATCCGGAAACGGTAGCGACGGCCATCCGCATCGGGAACCCGGCCAGCTGGAAAACCGCGGTTGCCGCGGCTGAGGAATCCGGCGGACAAATTAATTACGTCACGGACGAGGAAATCTTGGAAGCATACCGCAAAATCGCATCGCGTGAGGGGATTTTTGCCGAGCCAGGATCGGCCGCCTCCATCGCAGGCGTTTATAAAATGAAGCGAGAGGGATATTTTAAAGGTGGGGAATCCGTTGTCTGTGTGCTGACAGGACATGGGCTGAAAGATCCGAATATCGCGATTTCTACCGTGAACGCCGAACCGCTCGTCGTATCGGATACGGAATCGGCCGTAATGGATGCCATTGCTAAGCTTGAAGGAGCTGCGCGGGTATGAGTTTGTCCCAAGGCGTCCGGGTGAAGGTTCCGGCCAGCACGGCTAATTTGGGACCCGGATTCGATACGCTCGGCATGGCATTGTCCCTGTATTCCTGGATCGAGATGAAAGCGTCGGAGAAGACCGTGTTCCATCTTCATGGCGATGAGATGGGCGGTCTGCCGACCGATAAGAGCAACCTGATCTATAAGGTGGCTCAAATGGTTTTTGAAGAAGCGGGACAGGCAGTTCCTGATCTCGAGATTTCCATGTATTCCGAAATTCCGCTTACCCGCGGCCTTGGCAGCAGCGCATCGGCGATCGTAGGCGCGCTGGCTGCAGCCAACGCTCTAATCGGGTCACCACTGCCGGATTCCAAGCTTTTTGATATGGCGACGAATCTTGAGAAGCATCCTGATAATGTGGGGGCTTCTTTATTTGGAGGAATCATTGCGGCCGTATGGGATGGATCCCATGCGGATTATATGCGCATTGAACCTCCGGCGGACCTTGGAACGCTCGTGGTGATTCCCGATTTCGAGCTGGCGACATCCAAAGCAAGGGAAGCGCTGCCCGCCCAGGTCAGTTTAGCGGATGCTGTATATAATATTAGTCGGTCCTCCTTAATGACCGCTGCTCTTTCGGCAGGCAGACTGGACTTGATTCGTGCCGCGATGAAAGACCGGATTCATCAGCCATATCGTGCGCCGCTTGTACCGGGGATGTCCAAGATTTTGGCCGAAGCGCCTGATCATGGGGCACTCGGCATCGCGCTGAGCGGAGCGGGTCCGACGATGATTGCGCTGGTGGACCGGAACGAACCGCGTGCAGAAGAATTGGGCGCGTATCTCACGGAGACGATGAAGGCGGAAGGCATCCAGTCTTCGTGCTACCCATTGAATCCAGTTGCGGAAGGCGTCCAGCTCTTGGATGATATTAATAATAGATCCTTTTTGGATATGATTAGAGGGGAAGTTACCGCATGAAAAAAATAGCCTTGTTGCCCTCAGGATCGGTATCTCATGAAGCGATACTTTATCTCCTAAATGGCGAGCCGGTGGAATTTGTCCACCATAAACTGATCTCTGATGTATTTATGTCAACAGTAGAAGGAAAAAGCGATTACAGCGTGATCCCGATCGAGAACACCATTGAAGGCTCCGTAAGCCTTCATATGGATTGGCTGGTCAATGAGGTGGATCTGCCGATGCAGGTGGAGTGGGTCTATCCCTCCATCCAGAACCTGATCGGTAATGCTGCCGAATTCCGTTCAAGTGACGGAACGATGGATTACAGTCAGATCAAAAAGATCTGGTCCCACCAAGTTGCGACAGCCCAGTGTCGTCAGTTCCTAGCGAAGGCTGCACCGCAGGCTGAGTTGGAGCAAGTGGGCAGCACCTCCGAAGGGGTTAAGATCGTAAAGGAGAATCCCGGCCGGGGATGGGCGGCAATCGGCACTTCGCTAGGCGCGGCCACCCACGAATTAAACGTGCTTGCCGAGCGTATTACCGACCATGATAACAATTACACACGGTTTGTGCTGATCGGACGCGAGCCGATATTGGTCAACCGTTCGCCGGAACATATCAAGACCAGCATTCTCGTAACGCTTCCAGAAGACGTGCCGGGAGCGCTGCATCAGGTGCTTTCCGCTTTTGCGTGGCGTCGCCTGAACCTGTCGCGGATCGAATCCCGTCCAACGAAGAAGAAGCTCGGTAATTACTATTTTTATATCGATGTCATGGCCGCAGCGGATTCCGTTCTGTTGGTTGCCGCCATGGGAGAGATTGAAGCGCTGGGATGTCTGGTTCGAGTGCTGGGCTCTTATCCGGGCTACGCCTATGAGAGTGAGAAAATGGAGGTTAAGTAAATGTCGGAGCAATGGATCTATTTAGATGGAGAATATGTCACGAAAGAGAATGCTAAAGTATCCGTTTTTGACCATGGGTTTCTGTACGGAGACGGCATATTCGAAGGCATTCGAATATATAACGGCAACATCTTTAAGTGCAAAGAGCACTTGGACCGGCTGTATGATTCCGCCAAGTCCATCGATTTAGTCATCCCCCTGGCATATGAAGAACTGCTGGAGGCAATGGCCGAGACCATTCGACGCAATGACATGCGGAATGGGTATATCCGTATCGTGGTATCCCGCGGTGCCGGCAATTTGGGGCTGGATCCGCGCCGCTGCCCTAAACCGACCGTGTTGATCATTGTAGAGCAGCTGGCGATTTATTCAGAAGAAGCTTATCTCAATGGCCTGAAGGCCGTCTCCGTTGCCCAGCGGCGTAACATACCGGATGCGCTTAACCCGAAAATCAAATCCTTGAACTATTTGAACAATATCCTCGTGAAGATCCAATCCAACTTTGCGGGAGCGGATGAGGCTATTATGATGAACGCGCA
>NZ_CP120718.1:1960000-6172500 GCF_029542445.1 Paenibacillus sp. BR1-192
CGATAGTGAAGCAGTACCGTGAGGGAAAGGTGAAAAGCACCCCGGAAGGGGAGTGAAATAGAACCTGAAACCGTGTGCTTACAAGAAGTCAGAGCCCGATCTATGGGTGATGGCGTGCCTTTTGTAGAATGAACCGGCGAGTTACGTTCCCATGCAAGGTTAAGGCGAGAAGCCGTAGCCGCAGCGAAAGCGAGTCTGAATAGGGCGATTTAGTATGTGGGCGTAGACCCGAAACCGTGTGATCTACCCCTGTCCAGGGTGAAGGTGCGGTAACACGCACTGGAGGCCCGAACCCACGTATGTTGAAAAATGCGGGGATGAGGTGGGGGTAGCGGAGAAATTCCAATCGAACTCGGAGATAGCTGGTTCTCCCCGAAATAGCTTTAGGGCTAGCCTCGGAATGAAGAGTCGTGGAGGTAGAGCACTGATTGGGTGCGGGGCCCGCAAGGGTTACCAAGCTCAGTCAAACTCCGAATGCCATAGACTTATATCCGGGAGTCAGACAGTGAGTGCTAAGATCCATTGTCAAAAGGGAAACAGCCCAGACCATCAGCTAAGGTCCCCAAGTGTGTGTTAAGTGGGAAAGGATGTGGAGTTGCACAGACAACCAGGATGTTGGCTTAGAAGCAGCCACCATTTAAAGAGTGCGTAATAGCTCACTGGTCGAGTGACTCTGCGCCGAAAATGTAACGGGGCTAAACACACCACCGAAGCTATGGCTTGATGCTTTGCATCAGGGGTAGGGGAGCGTTGTATGTAGGTTGAAGGTGTACCGTAAGGAGCGCTGGACAGCATACAAGTGAGAATGCCGGTATGAGTAACGAAAAGATCAGTGAGAATCTGATCCGCCGAAAGCCCAAGGTTTCCTGAGGAAGGCTCGTCCGCTCAGGGTAAGTCGGGACCTAAGGTGAGGCCGAAAGGCGTAATCGAAGGACAACAGGTTGAAATTCCTGTACCACCGTAAACCGTTATGAACGATGGGGTGACGCAGGAGGGTAGTGACGCGGACTGATGGATGTCCGTCCAAGCAGTGAGGCTGATGTGTAGGCAAATCCGCACATCGATAAGGCTGGGCTGTGATGGGGAGTGAAAATTACAGTAGCGAAGGTCATGATCTCACACTGCCAAGAAAAGCCTCTAGTCAGGTGAAGGTGCCCGTACCGCAAACCGACACAGGTAGGCGAGAAGAGAATTCTAAGGCGCGCGGAAGAACTCTCGTTAAGGAACTCGGCAAAATGACCCCGTAACTTCGGGAGAAGGGGTGCCTCGGTAGGGTGAATAGCCCGAGGGGGCCGCAGTGAAAAGGCCCAAGCGACTGTTTAGCAAAAACACAGGTCTGTGCGAAGCCGTAAGGCGAAGTATACGGGCTGACGCCTGCCCGGTGCTGGAAGGTTAAGGGGAGCGGTTAGGGGTTAAACCCGAAGCTGTGAACCGAAGCCCCAGTAAACGGCGGCCGTAACTATAACGGTCCTAAGGTAGCGAAATTCCTTGTCAGGTAAATTCTGACCCGCACGAATGGCGTAACGACTTGGGCGCTGTCTCAACGAGAGATCCGGTGAAATTTTAATACCTGTGAAGATGCAGGTTACCCGCGACAAGACGGAAAGACCCCATGGAGCTTTACTGCAGCTTGATATTGGATTTGGGTACGATCTGTACAGGATAGGTGGGAGCCTTAGAAGCATGAGCGCCAGCTTGTGTGGAGGCGACGTTGGGATACCACCCTGATCGTATCTAGGTTCTAACCTAGTACCGTGATCCGGTACGGGGACAGTGTCAGGCGGGCAGTTTGACTGGGGCGGTCGCCTCCTAAAGAGTAACGGAGGCGCCCCAAGGTTCCCTCAGAATGGTTGGAAATCATTCGAAGAGTGCAAAGGCATAAGGGAGCTTGACTGCGAGACCTACAAGTCGAGCAGGGACGAAAGTCGGGCTTAGTGATCCGGTGGTACCGCATGGAAGGGCCATCGCTCAACGGATAAAAGCTACCCTGGGGATAACAGGCTTATCTCCCCCAAGAGTCCACATCGACGGGGAGGTTTGGCACCTCGATGTCGGCTCATCGCATCCTGGGGCTGAAGTAGGTCCCAAGGGTTGGGCTGTTCGCCCATTAAAGCGGTACGCGAGCTGGGTTCAGAACGTCGTGAGACAGTTCGGTCCCTATCTGTCGTGGGCGTAGGAAATTTGAGAGGAGCTGTCCTTAGTACGAGAGGACCGGGATGGACGTACCGCTGGTGCACCAGTTGTTCCGCCAGGAGCATGGCTGGGTAGCTACGTACGGACGGGATAAGCGCTGAAAGCATCTAAGCGTGAAGCCCCCCTCAAGATGAGATTTCCCAATTAGTAAGACCCCTTGAAGACGACGAGGTAGATAGGTTGGAGGTGGAAGTGCAGCAATGCATGGAGCTGACCAATACTAATCGGTCGAGGGCTTATCCAAAAAACACCCCAAAAAGTGAAGCAAAGCTTTGAAGCAGATGCCGAATACTTTTCGGGGACCCCGATACCACATCGGGTGAATGCTACGGATTCTAATGTGCTGCAAATATCGTTTCGTATCTAGTTTTCAGGTGATCAAAACTGAATTGTAAGTGTACAAGCTATGCTTGCAAGGAGGATGGTCACGGCATTTGGCGATGCCGTATCCTGAATATACGTTTGGTGGCGATGGCGGAAGGGTTCCACGCGTTCCCATACCGAACACGACCGTTAAGCCTTCCAGCGCCGATGGTACTTGGACCGAAGGGTCCCGGGAGAGTAGGACGTCGCCAAGCGGTACATATTCCCTGATAGCTCAGTTGGTAGAGCACTCGACTGTTAATCGAGTTGTCACAGGTTCGAGTCCTGTTCGGGGAGCCATACGGAGAGGTGTCCGAGTTGGCCGAAGGAGCACGATTGGAAATCGTGTAGGCGCCAAAAGCGTCTCGAGGGTTCGAATCCCTCTCTCTCCGCCAGCAAGGACTTTATATACGGCCCGTTGGTCAAGGGGTTAAGACACCTCCCTTTCACGGAGGTAACAGGGGTTCGAATCCCCTACGGGTCACCACTTTCTTTAATGCATCAGGGGATGAGAATCCCGTCGGTTCGTCGGAGGATAACTTCGTAAGCATAGACTTCGCAGTCGAATGAAGTGAGAGTATCCCCTACGGGTCACCATTTTCTTTAATGCATGTAACAATCCAGATGGAGGCTTAGCTCAGCTGGGAGAGCATCTGCCTTACAAGCAGAGGGTCGGGGGTTCGATCCCCTCAGCCTCCACCATAATTCATCCCCATAAAGTGAAGCTCACGCTTCGCAGGTAATTCCGATTACTTTTCGGGGACCCCATATTAGCAACCCTTTTAATGACGCGGGGTGGAGCAGTTCGGTAGCTCGTCGGGCTCATAACCCGAAGGTCGTAGGTTCAAATCCTGCCCCCGCAACCAATTTATATCGCAATAGCGATAATGCCTCTTGGAACTGTGGTGTAGAGGCCTAACATGCCTGCCTGTCACGCAGGAGATCGCGGGTTCGAATCCCGTCAGTTCCGCCATTCTTATTAGCTTCAGGGATGAGAATCCATATTGGGTTCGTCGGAGCTTAGCTTCGTTAGCATAGACTTCGCAGTCTCGAACGAAGAGAGAGTATCCCGTCAGTTCCGCCATTCTTTAACTCTTAGTAATAAGAGCCATTAGCTCAGTTGGTAGAGCACCTGACTTTTAATCAGGGTGTCGAAGGTTCGAGTCCTTCATGGCTCACCATCTTTACCAAGAGAGCTGGAAACGGAATACATATCATATTTGCGGACGTGGCTCAGCGGTAGAGCATCGCCTTGCCAAGGCGAGGGTCGCGGGTTCGATTCCCGTCGTCCGCTCCATTTTGCGCCCTTAGCTCAGCTGGATAGAGCGTTTGACTACGAATCAAAAGGTCGGGAGTTCGAATCTCTCAGGGCGTGCCATTTTTACAATCAGATGCTTAACTTATGAAATTTCTTTGTGCCGGTGTGGCGGAATTGGCAGACGCGCGCGACTCAAAATCGTGAGGGAAACCGTGGGGGTTCGAGTCCCTTCACCGGCATTAATTAACGGGATGTAGCTCAGCTTGGTAGAGCACCTGGTTTGGGACCAGGGGGTCGCATGTTCAAATCGTGTCATCCCGATTCAAACCGAAAGATCGCTTTCAGTATATCTGAAGGCGATCTTTCTTTGTTATGGATAGAAAATGATGCCAACGGCAAGAGCGGAACTGAATATTTTGACAGCATCCCGGTCACAATATGAAAAACATTGAATAGAAGGGGATAACCTTGAGTGTTTTTCATTTCTTCAAGAAACTGTTCAGAAAACGGTGGAGACGTTGGAGACGCGCGATCTGGTCTTGTTCGATCGTAGTGCTCGTAGGTGTCATGGTATGGTCCGGCCAGAATATAACCGATCAGATGAAGAGGCTGCTCACCGCTACTTTCGATGAAACGCCGCTGGCTGTGGAAACGATGCAATACCTGCAAATCGAGGATGATAAGCAGGAGGAACGCAGGCAGGATCAGAGGGAATTCATGCAGAAGCTGAATACCTCGAAGGGAAAGAAGCATGTTCATGTCCGCATCACGTATGTCTGCGGCATTGAAGAGCAGGATATGGGAAAGCTTACGGCGGACGGCATTTATGAACTGATGAATAAAAATCCTTTATGGCAGGGACGGTTGGATAATAAAGGAAATGTCTGGCTCGAACAAACCGTATCCGACCTCTCACCCGCCTGCAAGCGGCAAGCCTATATGAGCATCGATGCCAACGGGAACTTAACGTTGTTTGACGGCCCGCCGGAAGAAGAGAAGGTCATGCGCACCTTCTTCCAACTGGATGTCGGCTCGATGGAATCCTCTTTGCCTAAAGACGTGATTCAGCAGCTTGAAGAAGGTATTCGAATTCAAGATATGGAAGAGTACAACAGTGTACTGTCAACCTTTAGCGACTATGCACGGGATATGGCCGAAAATGTCATGAGTCCTAGCCCTTGAAACGTCTATGCTTGTCGCTTCATCACCAAAGCCGCAGCTGCCCGGAATTTTTCCGGGCGGTTTTTTGGTGTTTAGCCGTTCCATCGGCGGTGCCGTCAGGGAAGATATAGAACTCTGGCTTACGGGATCAAAGTTTTTCCTCAATTGAGGCCGAACTTTTGTTATAATGGGAGAACGATACATATGTTCGCTTCATCAGAGGAGAGATTGGTTTGCGCATTTTAGGAATCGACCCGGGGATTGCGATTGTGGGCTTCGGGTTTGTCGATAAGGTTGGAAGCAAAGTCACGCCGGTCCAGTATGGCTGCATCCAGACGGAAGCCCATACACCGGATGAAGAGAGGCTGCATCACGTGTATGAAGGCATGCTGCAGCTTATCGATAAATATGAGCCGGAGGCCGTTGCGTTCGAGAAATTGTTTTTTAACCGCAACGTCACCACCGCGATGTCCGTATCCCAGGCGAGAGGAGTTCTCATACTGGCGGCGGTCCAGCGCGGACTCCCGATTGCAGAATATACGCCTATGCAGGTTAAGCAGGCCATCGTCGGCTATGGCAAGGCGGAGAAGAAGCAGGTACAGGAAATGGTCAGGATGTTCCTGAAGCTTCAGAGCATCCCAAAGCCCGACGATGTGGCGGATGCTCTGGCCGTGGCAATCTGCCACGCCCATTCCTACACACTTAATTCCAAATTAAATGAGGTATTGCGAAAATGATCGATTTTTTACGGGGACAAGTTGTCCACTTAGAGAGTGAATATATTGTGCTGGATGTTCAAGGCGTAGGATACCGGGTGTTTTGTCCGAATCCGTATGCTTTTGCCAAAACGGAAGGAACCGTGACGGTCTTCACCCATCATCACGTTCGTGAGGATGCCATTCTGCTGTTTGGGTTTCCGACGCGGGAGGAGCAGAAGCTGTTCCGTAAGCTGATCGAGGTCTCGGGAATCGGCCCGCGCGTGGCGCTCGGCATACTCGGCGGAGGATCTCCGGATCATGTGGTTTCCGCGATCTATCAAGAGAATATATCCTTCTTGATCAAACTTCCGGGAATCGGCAAGAAAACAGCGCAGCGCATGATTTTGGATCTTAAGGATAAGCTTGAGGGCTTCGGGAATGCGAGCATGATGACCGGTCTTTTTGCCATCCAGGAGCCGGAATCGGATGATGGCGGCTCGGCATGGTCCGAGGCTCGCGAGGGCCTGAAGGCGCTCGGTTATACGGATAGCGAGCTGGATAAAGTCTGGCTGAAGATCAAGGATTCCGGCGCAAGCGGCGAATCCGTCGATGTGCTCATGAAACGGGCACTGCAGCAGCTATTCGCTGGATAGATAGAGAATCGCTGCAAGAGAGGAGTTATATAGATGGATGATCGAATTATTTCCGCCAATCTGATGATGGACGAACAGGCTGTCGAACTTAGTCTGCGTCCGCGTTATTTGGCTGAATATATAGGACAGAATCAAGTAAAGGAAAATTTGAAGGTATATATCGAGGCTGCAAAAATGCGCAACGAGGCGCTTGACCACGTGCTGCTGTACGGTCCTCCGGGACTTGGCAAAACGACGCTGGCTAATATTATCGCCAATGAGCTTGGCGTTAATCTGCGGACGACGTCCGGCCCGGCCATCGAACGGCCTGGCGATCTGGCGGCGCTTTTGACCAATCTGCAGGAAGGAGACGTCCTGTTTATTGACGAGATCCACCGGCTGCACCGGACGGTGGAGGAAGTGATGTATCCGGCCATGGAGGATTTTGCGCTGGATATTATGATCGGGAAAGGGCCAAGCGCACGCTCCGTTCGCCTGGATCTTCCGCCGTTCACCCTAATTGGCGCCACAACCCGGGCTGGCCTGCTCTCAGCGCCGCTGAGGGACCGTTTTGGTGTAGTAAGCCGTCTGGAATTCTATACGGTAGATGAGCTGAGCTACATTGTGTCCCGCAATGCTGATCTTTTGGGGATCGAGATATTGGGAGAGGCTGCAGAAGAGATTGCCCTAAGATCTCGGGGGACACCGCGCATTGCGAACCGCCTCTTGAAGCGGGTACGCGATTATGCGCAGGTTCGGGGCGACGGCATGATCACGCCAAGCATCGCGCAGGAAGCGCTGAAGATGCTCCAAATCGATCCGATGGGCCTGGATTTTATCGATCACAAAATGCTGAACGCCATGATCAAGAGCTTCCGCGGGGGACCTGTGGGACTGGATACCATTGCCGCAACCATCGGGGAAGAAAGCCAAACCATAGAGGATGTTTATGAACCGTATCTTCTACAGATCGGTTATTTGCAGCGTACGCCTCGGGGACGCGTCGTAACGCCTACAGCTTATCAGCATTTAGGCATTCCCTTTCCGGAGGATCGCCGCTAACTGAAGGAATCATGACATTTATGCATATACCATATCCAATTAGTTACAGGAGGAAAGACATACATGGATAGGAACTGGACGAAATCATTATTCGGTTGGACCACCAAAGGACTCTTGTCGCTGGCTGTTGCCGGAAGCTTATGGAGCGCGCCCGCCGTGCAAGCAGCCGCCCCTTCGTTAGATACGATTCGGGTTGCGATGTTCCTGGATCTGGGAAGCCAGTATAAATCGACAACCAATGCCGTGACGCTGAAATCCGCCGAGGCTCTAACCGCATCGCTGCTTGCCTCCGGTATTCATCAGACCCTGATGAGCATCCCTGCGAACCAGCAGGTCCGGATGAGCGTGGATACATACCGCGTTAAGGTACTTGAGACAACGGATTGGAAAGCCGCTTCGGAAGCAGCGAAAAAGCTGCAGGCGACAAGTGACAAACCGATGCTGTTTGCGGATGGCAAGATGTACAAGCTGTACGCCGGCATGTACGGTACAGAAAAAGCGGCCGCGGATGCGGCTGCTCGGACAGCGAAGACAGCGGCTGCATATCTGAATGGGCAAACGCCAGCCGTTAAAGGCGCGCTGCATCTGTCTGCCGGATCGTACGGATCGGAGACTGAGGCGGAGACCGTGCGCAAAGCGTATGCCGATGCCGGTCTGGATGCATTCAATGTCATGGTGCCGTCCGGGGAAACTTCGGCTTATGAGGTGTGGGTAGGCGAAGCGGCAAACACGGCCGATCTCGCTGCCGTCAAGAAAGAAGCTGCCAAGGTATCCGGCAGCCTGGTTGAACAGAACGCCAATACGCCGGGTCTTATCATAAGAAGTGACGTAAGCCTGAATCTGGCGGCTCCCCAAGAGGTGACACATTACATGCTGTCAGGTAATCAATCCGTTCTGCGGGTTGATGGGAAGTCAGGAGCGGGAACGAATGTGAAGGAGCGATCCGATCGCTCATATCGGGGCGCTTTGGAGATCGGGCAAAAGAACGGTCAATTATACCTCGTCAACGAATTGCCGTTCCAGCAGTACCTATATTCCGTCGTGGGGGCGGAGGTGCCTTCTTCTTGGGGAACCGAGGCTCTGAAGGCACAGGCCGTGGCAGCGCGCAGCTATGCACTCTTCCAAGGTAATAAATTCGAAGTAGCGCATGTCGTGGACACCACGCTGAGCCAGGCCTATTATGGGACGGCTTATGAGTATCCAAGCATTATTCAGGCAGTGGATGCAACCGATGGCGAAGTCGTCATGAAAGACGGCAAAATCGTGGAAACCGTGTTTTCTTCCAACAGCGGCGGGATGACGGCGGACTCCACCGAGGTCTGGGGCAATCGTAACGATCTGTTTGCCGCGGTGGAAAGCCCTGGCGACTCCTCATCCCAGGCCGCGCTTAAAGCTTGGTATCATGTGCTTCTTCCGAGTGGCGTTACGGGTTACGTGCGTGAGGACAATGTAAAGGAAACCGGCAATGCAACATCGGCAGGTCTTCCTTATATGACTGTTACCGCGAAGGATACCAACGTGCGCCCGCTGCCGCTGATCCAATCGAACGTTGAGCCCGTAAGCAAGATGAATCCGGGAGAAACGGCCGTCGTCCTGAACAAAGTCGCGGAATCCAACAGCTTCGAATGGGTTCGAGGCCCTTATACTTCGGATCAATTGCTGGCCACTTTAAAAGGAAAAACCGCCAATAGCCTGCCGGCCTCCATTACTACGCTGGATGTAACGGAGCGAGGCCCGTCCGGACGGGCCCTCACGGTGAAAGCCAACGGTCAAGTGCTGGACGTAAAATATCCGGATATGTTCCGCTCGGCTTTTAACGGTCTGCCAAGCACATTGTTTGATATTGAATCGACCGGAAGTTATACTGTATTGAGCGCGAAAGGTGCGGTATCAACGGTTTCGAGCGGTCAAACGGTATCCGTCATTTCCGGAAGCGGAAACGGAAACGTCAAAGGCTCCGGCACCGTCGTGATGAATGGAACGGGGACAGCACGCGTAATCGAAAGCTCTCCGGGCTTTAAATTTACCGGTAAAGGCTTCGGCCACGGACTGGGCATGTCGCAATGGGGTGCCAAAGGAATGGCTGACGAAGGGTATGATTATAAGCAGATACTCCAACACTATTACCGCAACACGACTATAACGAAGGACTGACCGACATGAATGTGGATTTGTATGATTTTGAATTACCCGAACACTTAATTGCGCAGACGCCGCTGCTGGATCGAAGTTCTTCCAGGCTTCTCACGCTGAACAAAGAGAGCGGACAGATAAGCCACCAGACGTTTGCGGATATCATAGACAGCCTGAATCCGGGCGATACGCTCGTATTAAACGATACGAAGGTAATCCCGGCCCGATTGTTCGGCGAAAAGGAGGATACCGGCGCGAAAGCCGAGGTCCTTCTGCTGAAGAATATGGGAGAAGACCGTTGGGAAGCACTCGTAAAACCCGGCAAGAAGCTGAAAAAGGGAAACGTGATTTCCTTTGGCGAGGGGAAACTAAAGGCGGTCATCGAGGAGGAAGGAGAAATGGGTGCTCGCACCTTGTCCTTCTCGTATAAGGGGATTTTCCAAGAAATCCTGGATGAACTGGGCCAAATGCCGCTCCCGCCTTATATTAAGGAAAAGCTGGATGATCGCGATCGCTATCAGACCGTATACGCGAAGCATGAAGGATCCGCAGCCGCGCCGACGGCAGGCCTTCATTTCACGGAGGCTCTCCTGGAACAAATCCGGGCCAAGGGAGTGGACATCGCCTTCATCACTTTACATGTGGGACTGGGAACATTCCGCCCGATGTCCGTGGACCAGGTCGAGGACCATGTCATGCATGAAGAGTACTATTCCCTATCCCAGGAAACGGCAGACCTGCTGAATGAAACGAAACGGCGCGGCGGCCGGGTTATCGCCGTAGGAACGACCTCCTGCAGAACGCTGGAGACGGTAGGCTCACAGTTAAAGGGCGAGCCTCTGCGCGAGAGCAGCGGCTGGACAAGCATTTTTATTTATCCGGGATACTCTTTTACCGTGGTGGATGCGCTGATTACGAATTTTCATCTGCCGAAATCCACGCTGGTCATGCTGGTCAGCGCGCTGGCCGGACGCGAACACATCATGCATGCGTACAAGGAAGCCGTTGACAAAGAATACCGTTTCTTCAGCTTTGGCGACGCGATGTTTATCTATTAATTTCGGAGGTTGGTTATTACAATGGCAGCAGCTGTTACTTATGAACATATTAAAACGTGCAAACAATCGGGCGCCAGGCTCGGCAGAGTGCACACCACCCACGGCGTAATCGATACGCCGACATTCATGCCTGTCGGAACGTTGGCAACCGTAAAAACGATGAGCCCGGAAGAGCTTAAAGCGATGGATGCCCACATTATTTTGAGCAACACCTATCACCTCTTCCTGAGACCGGGACATGATATTGTGAAGGAAGCAGGCGGACTGCACAAATTCATGAACTGGGACCGGCCGATATTGACCGATAGCGGCGGTTTCCAGGTATTCAGCCTGGCGGAAATGAGAAAAATATCGGAAGAGGGCGTACATTTCCGTTCGCATTTGAACGGAGATAAACTGTTCATCTCTCCAGAGGTCGCAATGGAGATCCAAAACGCGCTGGGATCTGATATTATGATGGCCTTTGATGAATGCCCGCCTTTTCCTGCGGAGTATGAGTACGTCAAGCAATCCACCGAGCGGACTTCCCGCTGGGCTGAACGCTGCCTGAAGAGTCATGCCAGACCGGAGGACCAAGCCCTGTTCGGCATCGTGCAGGGAGGCATGCATGAGGATCTTCGCCGTCAGAGCGCCCGTGATTTGACTTCCATGGATTTCCCGGGTTATGCTATTGGTGGACTTAGTGTGGGAGAATCGAAGCAGCTTATGTATGAAGTGCTGGATTACACGGTGCCCCTGCTGCCGAACAATAAGCCTCGCTATTTGATGGGAGTCGGATCACCGGATGCGTTGATTGAGGGCTCGATTCGTGGTGTGGATATGTTCGATTGCGTGCTTCCGACGCGGATCGCCCGCAACGGGACAACGATGACAAGTCAAGGCCGTCTTGTCGTTCGAAATGCTCAATATGCCAGGGATTACGGACCGCTGGATCCGGAATGCGACTGCTATACCTGCCGTAACTACTCGCGTGCTTATCTGCGCCATCTGATCAAGAGCGACGAAACGTTCGGACTGCGATTGACGACGTATCATAATCTGCATTTCCTGATCAATTTGATGCGGAGCGTGCGTCAGAGTATTATGGAAGACCGTCTGCTTGATTTCCGCGATGAGTTTTTTGATAAGTACGGCCTACACGATAATGAAAAAGGGTTCTAAAGCAAGATCATGGCCATCATGATAAGTTTGTGAAAGGGGGAAAGAAATGTTTGGTTCATTTGAACTCGCAGCAGCGCAAGGTCAGGGTGGAGGCATTTTGGGGTTGATTTTGCCTTTCGTTCTGATGTTCGTCATCTTTTATTTTCTGCTTATCCGTCCACAGCAGAAGAAACAGAAAACAAGAAACGCAATGCTTAGCGCCTTGTCCAAAGGCGATAAAGTGGTAACGATCGGAGGCCTTCATGGGACGATCGTGGAGATTACCGACGACATCGTGGTTTTGAAAGTGAACGACGTAACGAAGTTGACGTTCGACCGCAACTCGGTAAGCCATAGCGTGAATACGGATGCATAATCTCGTTTCACCTACATATGGAAAGTCATCGCTATAAACAAAGGCCGACTCCTTTTAGGAATCGGCCTTTGTTTTTTTATCACTGGGCGTGAAGTGCACTAAAGTCGTTGCAAGGTTTTATTTTTTTAAGTTAACCCCGAACATTCCCCCGATGGCCCCGGCAGCAAAAACCGTGGCAATCAGCGTCAAATCTCCGAGTGACAAGGAACTATCCAAGGCTAGAAAGCCGATGACGAGCAGCGTAATCCCATATACCAGCCCGGTCAGGCAGCCATAATACCAGCCTTTGTTACCTGCGCGTTTGCCGCTCACACAGCCCCCAATAAAGGCCGCGACGGCATGTACCAGAAACGTGTAGAACGATAAATCATCCTCGGCCAGTCCGCTGCCCCACAGCAGCAGGGATAGCGCCAATGCGCCAAGAAACATCCAGAAATAAGAATACAAGAGTCCTGAAAGAATCGGATTGGTGATCCTGAAAGTGAATACTCGCCGGATCGGTTCCATGAATCATCCCCCTTAACAAATCTTGATAATTCCATTGTATGGCCAAGCCTGTACATATAGTACAAACTGAACATTTTGCATCGGGTTTTGCAGGATTACCATTAATTAATCAATTGTAATCGAATGGGAAGAGCTGCGGCAGGCCAGAATAGCTGTACATGAGAATGTTCGACAAGCTAGGGAGGGATTGTTTATGTCTCATATGACTATTCTGATTCTGCGGACCGTTCTGATGTATGTGGTTATCTTTGTTACCATGAGAATCATGGGCAAACGGGAAATCGGAAAGCTGTCTATCTTCGATTTGGTCATATCCGTCATGATCGCGGAGATCGCCGTTTTTGTCCTCGAAGATGTCCATAAACCGATTTGGGACGGACTAGCTCCTATCGCCGTGTTGGTTGCCATTCAGGTAGGACTTGCCTACATCGGCCTGAAAAATCGAAGCATACGGCTGTTTGCGGACGGAAAACCCAGCATACTGGTATCCCGAGGCAAGCTTCACCGCAAAGAGATGTCAAAGCTTCGCTACAATCTGGATGATCTGATGCAGCAATTAAGGGGAAAGGACATCGACAGTTTGGCAGACGTGGAATTTGCGATTCTCGAAACTTCCGGCCAGCTCACCGTTATTCCAAAAGATGCGGATAACGGTTCGAACCGCTCGAATAGTTCATCAAGTTCTTCCAACGCCTCAAGCTCCACTCATTCTTCAGGTGCTTTATCCAAGGCCAAATCCGAAACAGGAAACCCTACCGTTGTTGATATTCCATACGATAAAATTACGTACGAAGGACTGCCCATTCCGCTTATATTGGATGGAAAGGTGCAGGACGAAAACCTTGAACTGATTGAAAAAACAAGGTTCTGGCTGAAAAACGAGATTCAAAACCACGGAGCCAAGGATTTTAAGGATATCTTCCTATGCTCCATCGACCATAAAGGACGTATTTACATCGACCGCAAAGACAGGGACTAGCGGCGGCTAAACTTGTTGAACCAGGTACCGACGACAGGGACGCGTTCCAGATCCCGGGGCGTTACCAGCTTGGTCATGAAAATCATGATGAAATAGACCAGGATGCCAACCACGATCGAGGTCCAAAACTGCAGCCAGGGGGTCGTTGAGAACGGAAGATGTCTATACCCGTAAAGAACGCAGGCACCCATAATGATCATGACGGCAGCGATTTTGACATAGTCGAGCAGGCGGAAGCGAAAGCCGATCAGCCTGGAGAGACTAAAACCGTGAAGCAATGTAACCGCGATGCTGTTAACGATGATGGCAATGACGGCCCCTATGATGCCGAAGGCGGGGTTGGATGCCAAATATACGATAAGGCTCATCTTGATGATCGCACCGAATAAGGTATTCAACAATGCCCGTCCCGGGCGGTCCAATGCTTGCAAGGCAGCTTGAAGCGGGGACTGCACATACAGAAACAAGGCAAAGGGCGCCATGATTTTGAGCATATCGCTAATCTCGGCGTTGTCGTAGAGCAGCAGGCACAGCGGCTCAGCCAGGACAAACATAATGATGGCAAACGGAGCTCCCGAGACAAGAGCCAGCCGAAGGGATTGATTCATTCGCTTATGGATGGTAGGCCGGTCGTTGCGGGCCGCTGCCTCCGATAGGGAAGGCACCAGGGAGATGGCCAGGGAAACGGTCAACGCACCGGGCAATAGCAGGAGCGGGATGATCATGCCTTGCAGAGCGCCGTATTGGGCGGTGGCCACGGATGTCGCGATACCTGCCATGGCGAGGCTGCGATTGGTCAGTATCGTTTCCAGCAGGTAGGAGAAGGACCCTACCATCTTTCCGCCCGTTACAGGCAATGCAATGCCGAATAACCGCTTCAGGATGCCTTTATTCGAAGAAGAGTCTTCCGGCGCTTTTTTTTCAGATACGGCTTCTTGTGGCTTAGGTAAAAGTTTGTTCGTTCTTCGGCCCTCGCCGGAATATTGCAGCAGCAGCGCAATCATGCCAATCAGCTCGCCCACGGCTGTTCCAAGCATGGCCCCGGCTGCCCCGTAAGCGATGCCTTTGGGCATCAGGAGATGCGCAAACCACAACATGCAAATAATTCGGACTATCGTCTCGATAACGGAGGAGCTTGCAGAGGGGATCATATTTTGTTTGCCCTGGAAATATCCCCGGTAGACCGACGAAACGGCAATGATGATCATCATGGGCGTCATGCTGATGAAGGTTTGATATACACGCTCGTCCGGCAAAAGCACGCCGGTTACCCAAGGAGCAAGCAGCAGGCTGAGTCCCGTGAAGAGAGCTCCTGCCGTAATCGTCAGCATCAGGCTGACATGCAGAATTTGCTTGGAAGCATCAGGCTTCCCGGCACCTTCCGCTTCGGCGACCATTTTGGCAATAGCTAGCGGAATACCGCCCGTGATGATGGTCACGAGCACGATAAAGAAGGGGTACCCCAATTGGTAAATTCCGACACCCTCAGGTCCGATGATCCGGGGAAGGGCGATCCGGGGGATAAAACCGAGTAGGCGGTTTAATATGCCGGCTGCAAGTAAAATCAGCGTTCCTTTAATAAACGATTGCTTGTTCACTGTCCATCCCACTCCCTGGTTAAGGCTGAATACGTTGACACGACATGGCTATTCTTATGGATATGCCCTACCTGTCCCATCTGATGACTTTACTTTTTTTTCTGGACATGGTAGGAATAGAAGGAAAGCCATATGTCATGTCGAATGTAACTTAGGGACAACAGGGAGTCAGTGAGGAGGCCATATGCATGGAACTCGAGCAAATGAGCGAGGAAGAATTGATGAGCACCATTGAGATGATATGCTTGAGCAAGGTTGAGGAAATGCATTTGATTGGGTACGAGTATGTGACGAGCGACGATATTTGGAACTGTGTCAGCAGCAAGTACGAAAAGGAAGGCGTTCCGTCCCTCCACCAATTGGTCAACGACATTCTGTCCTTGAAAGCAACAGCCTTGATGAACTATATGACAATATCAGCATATAAGGGATCTTCTTTCGATTAATCGAAGAGGTCCCTTTTGCCTTGCGGATATAAGGGTTCATCCATAAGCCCGACAAATTTTGATAAATTGACTGGGTTTTATGACATCGCTATAATAGGAATATTGAGTAAAAAGGGGGAACAAGGGACGGCATGAAGAGAATTATCAGTTTCGTCGGAACCGTGCTCGTGATCACTATTTTAATGGCCGTTACAACTCCAGGCTTGCTGAAAGACGTCCGTCTAGGTTTGGATCTAAAGGGTGGATTCGAAATCCTTTATGAAGCAGAACCGTTGATGGAAGGGCAGCAGGTTACCAAAGAAGCGCTGCAGGAAACCGCAAAGAGCTTGCAAAAGCGTGCGGATGCGATGGGAACATCGGAGCCTGAGGTTACGCCGGAAGGGGCGAACCGGATTCGCTTGAAGGTGGCGGGCGTAACGGATGAGGCCGAAGTTCGAAAAACAATGAAAGAACCTGCGAACCTCACATTCCGAAGCAATGACGGCTGTAAAGAAGGCGAGGAGTTCTGTAAAATAGAGCTCCGCGGCGACGATTTCGTCGAGAACGGCGCATCGGTAGCCTATGACCAGCTTAATCAGCCTATGATAGATATTAAAGTGAAGGACAAAGGGAAGTTTGCTGAAATTACAGAACGTCTTCTCGGTCAAGAGCTGGCTATCTTCATGGACGACCAATTGCTGTCAGCTCCAACGGTACGAGCCGTATTAACGGACGGTACCGCGCAAATTACAGGGAACTACTCGCTTGATGAAGCGAAGCAGATCCGGGATACGATCAATCTCGGCGCCCTGCCGCTGAAGCTGGTCGAGAAATATTCGCAGAGCGTAGGGGCTACGCTTGGCATGCAATCTCTTACAAAAACTTTAGAAGCCGGTCTGATCGCTTCCGTCGCGATTTTGCTGTTCATGATTATCCGATATCGCGTACCGGGCTTGCTGGCAAGTTTCGCACTTATTTTGCACACATGGCTGCTGATCCTTATTTTCGTATGGGCTGACTTTACGTTGACGCTTCCAGGCATTGCGGCATTTATATTAGGTATTGGTATGGCGGTGGATGCCAACATTATCACCTATGAACGCATTCGGGAAGAGATCAAGACAGGCAAAAGCGTGCCATCTGCAGTGAAATCAGGCGGTAAATCCTCCCTGCGCGCCATTATGGACTCCAACTTGACGACGATTCTCGTTGCCGCTGTCATGTTCGGATTCGGTACCGGTGCGGTAAAAGGTTTTGCCCTTGTATTGATTTTGGAGATCATCGTTAGTATTGCCACGAACGTTTATTTCTCCCGTTTCCTGCTCAATCTGCTTGTGAATATCGGTTGGGCCCGCAAACCGAGCCATTATGGCGTAAAGGAGCGTGACATTCGTGAGCTTTAAGAACTTCGATTTCGTAGGCAAAAGCAGAATTTTCTACGTACTATCCATTGTAATTACGATTTTGGGCTTAGTTTTTCTCCTGACTCGCGGTCTTAACTACGGAGTTGATTTCCAATCCGGCTCGAACGTGGACATTTCACTCTCCAAACCGTTGACTACGGAGCAAATCAATACCGTATTAGAGGATGCCGGAATCGGGGAGGATGCGAGCGTTACTCCGGGTAATGACCGCGTCAACATCCGATTCAGCGAGGTGCTGACCGAGGATCAGGATCAGAAGCTTCGTTCCGGCATCGAGAAGCTGGACGAGAAGGCAACCTTTGAAATTAATACGGTTGATCCCGAGATGGCCAAAGAGCTGGGACGAAACGCAATTTATGCCGTATTGATTTCCTGTATCGGGATTATCATTTATGTCAGCATCCGCTTTGAATGGCGGTTTGCGATTGCAGCGATCGTAGCGCTCCTGCATGATGCCTTCGTTGTCATCAGTATCTTCTCCATCCTTGGATTAGAGGTGGACCTGACATTCATCATCGCCGTCCTGACCATCATTGGTTATTCGATCAACGATACCATCGTTATCTTTGACCGGATCCGGGAAAACCTGCGGTTTGCGAAGATTAAGAGGGTCTCGGATCTCAAGGATCTGGTTAACAAAAGTTTGTCGCAGACGATCGGGCGCTCGATCTATACGGCCTTGTCCGTATTCATCGCTGCATTCTTCATGCTCCTCTTGGGCGGCGAGTCGATCCAGATGTTCTCGCTGGCCATTTGTATCGGTTTGGCATTCGGCGCGTACTCTTCGATCTTTATCGCAAGTCCGTTGTGGCTCCTTCTTAAAGGCCGCAACGTGAGCAATAAGCCGAATTCGCCGAAGCCAAGCAAAGATAAAATCGAAATTTAATTAAACCGCTGAAGGGCGTTTGCAGTCCAGATATCAGAAGATCCTATACAAGTGAAAGCCGCGTCGCAGGCGACGCGGCTTTCTAAAGTTAGCAGCAGGCAGCATGACGAGTACAGGATCGACAGTGACATTGAGGGGGGCCTCAAGTGAGCAATGAACGCTTGAATCATACGGAGACTGTCCTATGGACAGGCATTGTAACGGATTTGGCATTAGCCTTGTGCAAAGGGATAGCCGGTTACTTATCCGGCAGCAAGGCTCTCATCGGAGATGCCCTGCATTCTGCGGCGAATGCCGTAACTTTATTGGTGGACCGGTTGCCAAGCCTTGGCATATTCGGTACGAAAAGTCCGATGCGGGACAAACGGAACGTTTCGAGTACGACGGAGCCCGTCATATCGATCTTATTTGCCGTGTTATTGATCATGGGCGGCATTCAAATTGCGGTATCCGCGATCCAGACCATGGCATCGGATAACCTCGAGCCGCCGGCCACATCGGCGCTCCTTGCAATTTTCATATCGATGGCGGTGAACGAAGCGGTATTCCAATATCAAAGCTGGCAGATGAAAAGACTGCATGATCCCCGGTACGAAATGCTGTCGGCTGATCATCGGTTTGCCTTATATTCATCGCTAACGGTATTGATCGGTGTGTCGCTATCCATGGCAGGCTCCTATTTTGAATGGTCGCCTCTATTCTACATGGATTCCATAGCGGCTCTTACCGTGGCTTGTCTCGTGGTCCGGAAAGGATATATACTCATCGTTCATTCCGTTTACGGCACGCTTGCGGAGGAGAAACGCCATGAACACGAAGCCGAGTTCATGGATACGATTCAGCGGGTTCACGGCGTGATCACGATCGAGGAGCTGAAGGTTCAAGAATACGGACAGATTCGCCACGTGAACATCGAAGTGAAAATCACCGTGAATCCGAGAACGTCCGTATTGGAAGCTCAGGAAATTGCCGAGCGAATCCGGAAGCTGTTGACCCATCGATTTATTCAGGTTACGGATGCCAAGGTTCACGTTGTGCCTTATGAACCCGGGTACCCGTATAAATCGAACTATGACTTGATGGACAACGATATGCCGACACTGCCGCAATAAGGGCGGAGCTTTTAAGACAGCAGGAAATAGGCAGGAAAAGGAAGGTGAATCCCTGTGCTGTATTCCAAATATGAATGGAGAATACGAGAGGCAGCGTCAACGATCACCGAACGGCTGGCCCATGATTTGTCGCTGCCACCCATCGTGGCTTCACTCATGGCGTCCCGGGGGATACAATCAGCCGAGGATGGCCGGGAATTTTTATATGGAACGTTTGAGCTGACGCACGACCCTTATCTCATGCAGGGAATGCGGGAGGCCGTGCCGCGCATCCGCAAAGCGCTGGAGGATCGGGAGCATATTCTGATCTACGGCGATTATGACGCGGACGGGGTTTCCAGCACATCATTGATGATTCATCTGATGCGTTATTTGGGAGCATCTTATGATATTTATATCCCTCACCGATCCAATGAAGGTTATGGCTTACATAATCATGCGCTGGATTGGGCCCATCAGCAAGGGGTCAGTCTGGTGATTACCGTAGATACCGGAATTAGTGCGGTCGAGCAAATCGCGTATGCCAACAGCCTTGGCATCGACGTCATCGTCACCGACCATCATGAACCGCCTGAGGTGCTGCCTGAGGCATATGCATTGATCAATCCGAAGATCCCGACATGCCCGTATCCCTTTAAGGGGCTGGCCGGCGTAGGCGTGGCTTACAAATTGGCACAGGCTCTCGTGGGTGACCCGCCGGAGGAATGGCTCCAGATCGTTTCGATCGGAACGATCGCTGACTTGATGCCGCTCACGGGGGAGAATCGGGTGCTTGTGAAGCACGGTATCGAATCGATGCGAAAAACGCGGTATGAAGGCATCCGCAGCTTGCTTGAGGTATCGGGAATTCATGTAGAGCAGGTGACGGCCGTTAACGTGGCCTTCTCCATGGCACCACGGATTAACGCCAGCGGCCGCTTGGACCATGCAGGCCGTGCCGTTACGCTGCTTACAACGGAGCACAGGGAAGAGGCAGAGCGCCTTGCTTGGGAGCTGGACGGACTGAACAAGGATCGGCAGCAAGTGGTCGAAAACATCGTCCAGGAAGCGCTGGGGATGGTTCAAGACCGCTGGAGAGGGCAGGAGATCCCGCCTGTTATCGTACTGGCGGGCGAGGGCTGGAATGTCGGCGTGGTCGGCATCGTGGCTTCCAAAATCCTGGAGCGCTTTTACCGCCCCGTTGTAATTCTCGGGATTGATCCCGAAACGGGAAACTGTAAAGGCTCTGCCCGTTCGATTCCGGGATTCGATATCTATGCGGCTTTGCTTTCTTGCAAAGACGTCATGGACCACTTTGGCGGCCATCCTTCCGCAGCCGGCATGAGCCTCCATCGAGACCGCTTGGCGGCATTCGAACAGGGACTTCATCGATATGCGGAGGATGCGCTCGAAGCAGAGCATCTGATTGCCGTTTGCGAAGCGGACCTTGAAGCCAGTTTGTCGGAGGTATCCGTACCCATTCTGGAACAGATGGAACAGTTAGGCCCGTTCGGCATGGCGAATGCCGTACCGAAGATCGTTTTTCGGGACGTTGTCATCAAGGACGTCCGCAAGATCGGCAAAGAAGGGAAACATCTGAAGCTTCGTTTGCAGCAAAAGCGGGAGGTTATCGATGCGATCTCATTCGGCTGGGGCCATCTTGCCGATATTCTGCCGGTGGGTTCGGTTGTGGATGTGCTTGGCGAGCTTTCCGTCAATGAATGGAACGGGAGCCGTAAAGTGCAGCTCATGATTCAGGATATCTGCGCCCCTTATCAGCAGGTGTTTGATTACCGCGGGATCAAAGAACCGATCCGGGAGATCCAGAGGTGGAGAGCTGAACTGGAGCCGCATCTGCGGTGCCCGGCTGTCCGTTCCGCGGTGGTGTACGCAAAAGATTCACATCCGGAAATAAAAAGTCAATTGTATGATATGTGCCTTTGGGTATATGATAGGAATGCTGGCATCGTGCCGGATAATGAAATCGCCGCGAGCGGCAGTCAAGAAGACATTTCCGTTTTGTTCGTACTGGATGTACCGGAGACGGCTGAGCAGCTCGCTGCATTCATGTCAGCCTTCCATTCCGTTCCCAATATATTTATGTTACATCCGACCCGGAACCTGCGCGAACGGCTGCAAATTCCGGACCGGGAACAGTTTAAGAAGCTGTACGTATCACTCGCTGGACTGACGTCCGCTCCCATGCCGGAAAAAGAGGTCGTAGCACGTCTACAGAAGCAGACTTCGTTGTCATCGCGCATGCTGGTCAAAGTACTGGATGTCTTTGAAGAATTGGCATTCATTCAGCGTGACCAGGGACAAATTACCTTTGTACCGAAGCCGGAGAAAAAACCGCTCGACGCATCCCGTCACTTCCGGGAATTAAGCGACTTGGCGGATATGGAGCAGCATCTGCTGCATGCCGGCACCGAACAGTTAACCCAGTGGATGACGTCCCGTACAAAAGGCGTATCTTAACCGCAACTATACAGGAGGAGATTATTTTGGATTTTAAAGATTATATTCGTGTCATTCCCGATTTTCCGCAAGCGGGGATCAGCTTCAAGGATATTACCACACTGCTGAAGAATGGTGAGGTATATCGCAAAGCCATCGAGGAACTGAAGGTCTTGGTTTCCGATCTCAAAATTGATGTGATAGCTGGTCCCGAAGCCCGTGGATTTGTCGTGGGTGCTCCGCTGGCTTACGCGCTTGGCGTGGGATTCGCGCCCATTCGCAAAAGCGGCAAGCTGCCTTACGAAACGATTGAAGTGGGATATGACCTCGAATACGGTAAAGATCGCTTGGCGATGCATACCGATGCAATCGAGAAAGGGCAAAATGTATTGATTGCGGATGATCTTCTTGCAACAGGCGGTACGATTGCGACTTCGGTTAACCTCATCCGTCAATTGGGCGGGAACGTTGTTGGCGCTGCTTTCATGATCGAGCTGACGGATTTGAACGGCCGTTCGAAGCTGGATGACATCGATGTATTTACGTTGATGCAGTACGAGTAAACGACACTATTCTTCCTGATTTTCCCGGGAAATAATAAAATGCCCTGAGCAATCAGCTCAGGGCATTTTTCTGTTTGCAATAAAGTTGTCGGTTCAATCCGGCGTTTTTTCCACGAGCGGCTCATCATTCTTTTCATTGGAGAGCCCGGTAATTTCGAAGAGTTTGAAGAGGACAGCCATTATGACACCTACGATGGTCGCCAATGCCATACCCTTCAGCTCGACCGTGTTAATCTTCAAGGTTACGCCGCTGATTCCTGTTACCAGTACGATTGTAGCCAAGATCATGTTGCTTGCTTTGGAGAAATCCACCTTCTGCTCCACGAAGATCCGTAGGCCGGAAGCTGCGATTACCCCGAACAGCAAGAGAGACACGCCGCCCATAACCGGTGTTGGAATGTTCGCTACAACGGCGGAAAATGTTCCTGAGAAGGAAAGAATAATGGCAATAATGGCGGCGCCTCCGATGACAAACACGGAGTACACCTTCGTCAAAGCCATGACCCCGATATTTTCACCGTACGTTGTATTCGGCGTGGAACCAACGAATCCGGACAAGATGGTGGAAATACCGTTGCCGAGCAGGGAGCGGTGAAGGCCAGGATCCTTGGAAAGGTCTTTGCCCACGATATTGCTGGTGACCAGCAGGTGGCCGATGTGCTCCACGATAACTACGAGCGAAACCAGAATGATGGTCCAGATCGCCCCGCTATCAAAAACCGGGGTTGTCAGCTCCGGAGCCGACAGGAACTTCGCGTTTGCGATTTTTTCCGTGTCCACGACCCCAAGCGCGAAGGAAAGCGCATATCCGACCACGATCCCGATCAGGATGTGAATGATTTTGGCGAAGCCGCGGAACAAGATGGAACCCAACACCGTAACTCCGAGGGTAACGAGCGAGATGGTAATGATTTTAGGATCGATGGATTGCCCTTCTTCCGGCAAAAAACCAGCCATGCCTGCTGCAACCGGAACAAGCTCAAGCCCGATCATCGCAATGATGGCACCCATAACCGCAGGCGGGAAGACGAAGTCGATCCATTTGGTTCCCGCATATTTGACAATGAACGCCACAATACAGAAGATAATACCCGTCACGATAAAGGCGCCCAAGGCTTTGCCGTAATTGGCTTCCGGATCGCCTGCCAGTACGATCAGCACCGGTGAGATAAAGGCGAAGCTGGAGCCGAGGTAGGCCGGAATCTTTCCTTTACATAAAAAAATGTAGAGCAGCGTGCCGATACCGTTCATCAGCAGGATCATGCCGGGATCCACGCCGAATATGTTCGGTACAAGCACCGTGCTTCCGAACATGGCGAACAAATGCTGCAGGCTCAGAAGGAACCCGGGACCAAACGGAAGCTTCTCATCTACTTGAATTTCACGTTGCAAACCATTTCACTCCTCTATAGGACTTTAAATATAGGACCGTTCGCGTACGATCTTTAATAGATTAAATACAATCGTTCGTTTTTTCAACAATAATTTTTACAGTTCGTCAAAATATTCAATTCATGTCATGTTTTGATGTCCCCGTGCAGGAAAAGGGCATACTATAAGTGACCGAGCGCTCCACATGTTGACGTATAACGCCGCAAGCGTCATAATGATAGGAAAACAATCACGAGGGAACCTGCACGTTTTGACAAGGGCGGGTTCCATTTTATATAGAAAGGGAAGAGAAGGACTCCAAAATGGGCATAGAGCGATTACTCGAAAAGGCCAGCGCCTATATAAAAGAACCCGATCTTCTCCGCATCCAGGAAGCTTATGAATTTGCGGAGCAAGCCCACCACGGACAAGTGCGGAAATCGGGAGAACCTTATATTCTTCATCCGCTTGCGGTTGCAGACATCGTGGTGAACATGCAGATGGACACATTGTCCATTATTGCTGCATTGCTTCACGATGTCGTTGAGGATACAACCGTATCGCTCGAGCAGATCCGCGAGCGTTTCGGGGATACCTGCGCAATGCTGGTGGATGGTTTAACGAAGTTGGAACGCATCCAATTCCGATCCAAAGAAGAGCAGCAAAACGAAAATTATCGCAAGATGTTTATCGCCATGGCACGGGATATCCGCGTAATCGTCATCAAGCTGGCGGACCGGCTTCATAATATGCGTACTCTTAAGTACCAGTCCGAGGAGAGCCAGCGCCGCATTTCCTATGAAACCTTGGAAATCTTTTGTCCGATAGCCCATCGTCTCGGTATTTCCGCGATCAAGTGGGAGATGGAGGACATTGCGCTTCGTTACTTGAATCCGCAGCAGTATTACCGCATTGCGAATTTGATGCACAAGAAGCGTGCGGAGCGGGAGCAGTACATCGACAACGTCATCGTCTGCATCCGCGAGAAGCTTGACGAGATGGGCATTCAAGCCGATTTGTCGGGCAGACCCAAGCATATCTACAGCGTGTTCAAGAAAATGACGGTGAAGAACAAGCAGTTCAACGAAATTTACGATCTCCTTGCAATCCGCATTATTGTGGACAATATCAAGGATTGTTATGCCACGCTCGGCATCATCCACACCCTGTGGAAGCCGATGCCTGGCCGCTTCAAAGATTATATCGCCATGCCAAAAACGAATATGTACCAGTCCCTCCACACGACGGTGGTAGGGCCTAACGGGGAGCCGACGGAGGTTCAGATCCGCACCTGGGAGATGCATCGAACGGCGGAGTTCGGTATCGCGGCACACTGGGCGTATAAAGAAGGCTCAGCAGGCAACGGGGGCAGCTTCGACAACAAGATGACGTTTTTCCGCGAGATATTGGAGCTGCAGCATGAAACGAAGGATGCGTCGGAATTTGTAGAATCTTTGAAAATGGACTTTTTCTCGGATTTGGTGTTTGTGTTTACGCCAAAAGGCGAGGTGATCGAGCTGCCTTCCGGCTCCGTTCCCCTCGATTTTGCCTACCGAATTCATACCGAAGTAGGAAACCGCACCATTGGTGCCAAGGTCAACGGAAGAATCGTTCCGCTGGATCATCAGCTCAAAACCGGCGATATCGTGGAAATTTTGACGTCGAAGCATTCCTACGGTCCAAGCCAGGACTGGCTGAAGATTGCCCAATCCTCGCATGCCCGAAGTAAAATCAAGCAGTGGTTCAAGAAAGAGAAGCGCGAAGAGAATGTCGAGAAGGGCCGCGAGATGCTGGAGCGCGAAATCAAGCGCCTCGGTCTTGACGTGTCCGAGTGGACGACGGACGATAAATTAATGGAAGCGGCCAAGAAATTCGCTTTTAATGATATCGAGGATATGCTATCGGCGGTCGGCTTCGGCGGTATCACTGCCGCGCAGATCTGTACGAAGGTGACCGAGAAGCTGCGCAAGGAGCAGGAGGAAGCCAACCAGCTTGAATTAACCTCCGAGATGAAGGAAATCAAGCCGGCCGAGAAGCGCAGCCGCCCGACCAACGGCGTCCGCGTCAAAGGGATTGATAACCTGCTCGTGCGTTTCGCAAGATGCTGCAATCCCGTACCCGGCGATGATATTGTAGGCTATGTAACCCGCGGCCGCGGCGTATCGGTCCATCGTTCGGATTGCGCGAATCTGCCGACAACGGATGAGGGCGAGGATGCGGCACGCGTGATTGAGGTGGAATGGGAAACGGCCGTCGAAGCGAATTACAGCGTCGATATTGAAGTGACGGGACACGATCGCAACGGATTGCTGAACGAAGTCCTTCAGGCCGTCTCCGAGAGCAAGACGAACATTTCCGCCGTCACGGGTCGATCCGACAAGAACAAAATGGCCATGATCCACATGACCATCCTGATTCGCAATACGGATCATCTCCAATCCGTAGTGGAACGAATCAAGCGGGTGAAGGATGTGTATACCGTTCATCGGATCATGCAGTGACGGCACGATGCGCTAAGGGAATGGTCCCGGGGTTCATGACGATCCCGGAGGATAATACGAATGCGGTCTGTTATCCTGAGGGAGACAGGCCGTTTTATTTTTTGAAGATGAAGGAGCTAAACCGATGAGAGTGGTCATTCAACGATGCAAGAATGCGCAAGTCACAGTGGATAATGAAATCGTCGGCAAGATTGAAGCGGGATTGATGGTGCTGGTCGGCGTGACGCATGAGGATGAAGAGAAGGATGCCAAATACCTTGCGGAAAAGGTAGCGGGGCTGCGGATTTTTGAGGATGAGGACGGAAAAATGAATTTCAGCGTCCAGGACGTGGGCGGAGCGATTCTGTCGGTGTCCCAATTTACCCTCTATGGAGACACCCGCAAAGGAAAGCGGCCGAACTTTATGGCTGCCGCAAAACCGGATGAAGCGAATGCATTGTACGAGTCGTTTAACCGCGAGCTTTCGGCGAAGGGATTGCAGGTGGAGACCGGGGTGTTCGGAGCGATGATGGACGTGTCGTTGACCAACTGGGGACCGGTGACGCTAATTATCGACAGCCGATCCTAACCTGCGTGGAAAGGATAGCAGCATGCATCATATCGGAGAGATGGGGCATCCTGAGTGAATAATCGAAGGTTGTTATTCGCAAATAAAGGAGCCGTACGAAATGCGTCAATCCCCCAAATTTTCGATATGGAGCAGTTTGCCTGCGACGGTCGGGACCGGAGGCGTCAGGGAAGCAGCCAGCACGGAACGGATGGTTTCGGCGCCGGAAGAATCTGCACAGCTCATCAGCATCAAGGGAAATATGCGGAAGCAGCTGCCCCGATCGTAGATTCAGCACAGCGTCGCGTGTCATAAATGCGGATTTTTATAAGCGGAGCCTGAGATGATCTCAGGCTCTTTTTGGCGTTCGCCGATCATCGCCATACTCAAAGCTTCCTTCAGACAATGCCTGTTGCAGCCAAGCTCCGTTCATGGGCCTTTTTCGTGAATTCCGCTGTTATAAAAAAGAGATTCCAGGGTAATAACAAATCGAGGACATTTCAGGAAGGAGACATGCCAGATGAGTAAAGTAGCATTTCTACTAGCCGACCAATTCGAAGATTCCGAGATGAAAACTCCTTACGATGCCGTGAAGGAAGCGGGGCATCAGGCTGATATCATTGGATTGAAACAAGGACAAGAGGTAAAGGGCAAACAGGGCAAGGCTTCCTACACAACCGATAAAGCCATTGCGGACGTCAACATAAACGATTATGATGCGGTGGTTATTCCAGGCGGTTCTTCTCCGGAAAACTTGCGTCTGGATTCCCATATATTGCAGTTTGTTGCAGCAGCGGACAAGGCAGGCAAACCGATTGCCTCGATATGCCACGGGCCGCAAATTTTGGCAAGCGCCGACCTGCTGAAGGGACGCACGATCACTTCCTATCCTCCGCTTCAGGATGATATGGTAAACGCCGGCGCCAACTTTAAGGATGAGGAAGTCGTCGTGGATCGGAATTTCATTACGTCCCGGACTCCGAAAGACGAGCCGGCCTTCGTGCGCGAGCTGTTAAAAGCGCTGTAGGCGCTAAATTAGCTGTATGGTTGTCCATGTAATACCGATCTTTCAAACACGCGGGTTGAAAAAAAGGAGGAATGGACATGTCTAGACAAATTCAAGCTTATTTCAGGACGGAAGACGACGCTGAAGGCGCAAGGACGAGGCTGCTGACGTACAACACGGAACAGCTGGAAGTAGGACAGCTTCAGGATTCGGTCCGAAGCGGAGGGAATATCCTCGTGCCGCTGGTGCCATGGGGCAATGCCGGCACGGGTGGTGCTACGGCAGGGGCTACAACGATGGGGGCTCCCGGCGGCGTAGTCGGGGCTCCTGGGGTGATTGTGGGTGCAAGGGATACCAGCCGCGACATCGCCCAGGATCGGCCGGACAGGGATGATCTGCCCGGCGACGGATGGCGCGAAGCGGACGTGACCGACGGGGATTATGACGATCTCAGATATACCCTGTCCGTTAAGGTAAGGGACGAGGACTATGATCAGATCGTGCATGATTTGCGGGCGAATAACGCTTATGTGGAGCGATTTGATTAATGTCTGATTAGCAAATAGACGCGGCAGGCGATGAGTTACTAAGAGGGGGCTTATCCGCCCGAAACGCAAAAAAGGGCTGTTCCTTTGGTGGAGCGGCCCTTTTCAACTCTATGACATAAAAGCGCTTTCTTGCTTGTAATATAACTGTAATGTTTGTTCAATCTTTCTTTAATATTCCCTGTTTATAATAACAGCATGACCCCCTTTTTTATATAATATATGTTTTGGACCTACAACAGTGGTTTGTAGGTCTTTTTCTTTTTTCGGGAAATTTCTACAAAGTTTCTTGACTTTAGTGCGGCGGTTCATTAGAATCTAAAAATATAATGTTTTGGGTATACTATATTTATGAATAACGGATTTCATGACGGGAACAAGTACTCCATCCCCACAAGACCAGAGAAGAATCCCTTGGCTGTAAGGATTCGCTTGATGAGTGGACGAATGACCTCCCCGAGAACAGACGGCGAAGCAAGCACCGGTTAACCGGTGGGATAGACAGTAGCCGAACTGCGCGGCCGGGCGTTATACGGATGAAGCGGATGGTTGAACACATGTTAGGATGTGTCGCCGCCGGAATGTGGGTGGTACCACGGGTGATAAATTAAACATCTCTCGTCCCTGTTGTCTTAGGACAGCGGGACGGGAGATTTTTTGGTTTCACGGCTTGTTGAGAAATGACTCCCTAGGAGTTTTTCCATAGTTAAACAGATCTAGCAAGGGACATGTTCAAAATGTGAGTATGTCATAGGACGCGGAGGGATGAAGATGGCAAACGAGAAATTCGAGAAGCCGACAGGCACGCAGGACATCCTGCCAGGAGCCGTCGAGAAATGGCAGTTTATCGAGGAAAAGGCACGTGATCTATGCCGGAGGTACAACTACCGCGAAATTCGCACACCGATCTTCGAACAGACCGAATTGTTCGAACGCGGGGTCGGCGAAACGACGGATATCGTAGAGAAGGAAATGTACACGTTCAAGGACAAAGGGGATCGCAGCATGACTCTTCGTCCGGAAGGGACGGCAGGCGTCGTTCGGGCTTACGTGCAAAACAAGCTGTATGGAGAGCCCGATGTCACGAAGCTGTACTATATGGGGCCCATGTTCCGCTATGAGCGGCCGCAGGCGGGCCGATACCGCCAGTTCCACCAGTTCGGCGTTGAGGTGTTCGGCACCGCGGATCCGGCTATCGATGCCGAGGTCATTGCGCTGGGGTACAGCTTCTACAAGGAACTTGGACTGAACGGGGTAAAAGCAGAGATTAACTCCGTGGGAACGCCCGAGGTAAGGGCAGCTTACCGCAGCGCGCTGCTTGCTTTCCTGGAACCGATGAAAGACAGCCTTTGCTCGGACTGCCAGTCGCGCATGGAACGCAACCCGCTTCGCGTGCTGGATTGCAAGAAGGACCAAGGGAAGTTCGGTGATGCGCCTTCGATCCTGGACAGCCTGGACGAGGAGTGCAGCACGCATTTCGAGAAAGTCAAAGGGTACCTGGACGCCATGGGCATCGAGTATGAGATCAATCCAAGACTGGTTCGGGGATTGGACTATTACACGCATACCGCCTTCGAATTCAAGGCCCAGGGCATCGGCGCGATTGATACGGTAGGCGGGGGCGGACGCTTCAACGGTCTCGTCGGCCAGATCGGCGGACCGGATCAGCCGGGCATCGGGTTCGGCATCGGCCTTGAGCGTATCCAATTGATTCTGGAGCATCAAGGCGTCAATCTGTCGGCCTCGAAGCCTTTGGATGTCTATCTGGTGGCGCTGGGTGAAGCCGCCGAGCGGGAATTGGCGAAATTGATCTACGAACTCCGCAGCAATGGCGTGTCCGCGGAACGCGATTATCTCGGCCGGAAAATGAAAGCCCAGATGAAATCGGCCGATCGTCTGCAAGCCCGTTATACCGCCATTCTGGGCGACGACGAGCTGGTGCGGGGCGAAATCGCATTGAAGTCGATGGAGACCGGCGAGCAGCGAACCGTGAGGCTGGATAGCCTGGTACAGGAATTTGTTTAATCGCCGTAAAGCGGCTTAATTATACTAAAGGGGAATGATAACCGATGAAAAGGACGCATCATTGCGGTCACCTGACAACCGCGAACATTGGAGAAACTGTAACACTGAACGGATGGGTACAAACCCGCCGCGACTTGGGCGGCGTGCTGTTCATCGATCTTCGCGATCGCAGCGGCATCATGCAAATCGTATTTAACCCGGATTTCTCCGGCGAGGCTTTGGCCGTTGCCGATAAAGTCCGCAGCGAATTCGTGGTGGCCGTATCCGGGAAAGTCGTAAAGCGCGATCCGGAAACGTTCAACCCGAACCTGCCGACAGGCGAAATCGAAGTACAAGTAACCAGCATCGAAGTGCTGAACGCAGCCAAAACGCCTCCGTTCTTTATCGAAGACGGCGTGGAAGTGGATGAGCAGCTCCGCCTGAAGTATCGTTATCTGGACCTTCGCCGTCCGGAGATGCAAAAAACGCTGATGCTGCGCTCCAAAGCATCGAAAGTATTCCGCGACTTCCTCGATGATGAGGGCTTCGTGGATGTGGAGACGCCAATTCTGACCAAGAGCTCGCCGGAAGGCGCGCGCGACTATCTCGTGCCGAGCCGCGTACACGCAGGCGAATTCTTTGCGCTTCCGCAATCCCCGCAAATCTACAAGCAGCTCCTTATGGTGAGCGGGCTTGAGCGTTACTACCAAATTGCGCGCTGCTTCCGTGACGAAGACTTGCGGGCCGACCGTCAGCCGGAGTTTACCCAGGTCGACATCGAGACATCCTTCATGGATCGGGAAGACCTGCTGAACATGATGGAGCAGCTGATGGTGAAGCTGTTCAAGGAAACCATCGGCGTTGAGCTGGCGACGCCGTTCCAGCGTATCAGTTATGCCGACGCCATGGGCAAATACGGCTCCGATAAGCCGGATCTCCGCTTCGGCATGGAACTGATCGAAATGAACGATATCGTTGCAAGCAGCGGCGTCAAAGTATTCTCTTCCGTCATTGAAAAAGGCGGCGAAGTGAAGTGTTTGAACGCTAAAGGCTGCGGCACCTGGACCCGTAAGGAAATTGACGATCTGGGACCGTATGCAGCCCGTTACGGAGCGAAGGGGCTTGCCTGGATTCAAGTGAAAGAGGGCGAATTCAAAGGGCCAATCGTGAAATTCTTCAGCGAGCAGGAGATTGAAGCGGTAAGAGAACGCACGGGAGCCGAAGACGGAGACCTGCTGCTGTTCTCTGCAGACAACAAAAAAGTGGTTGCCGACGTGCTTGGCGCGCTCCGTTTGAAAATCGGACGCCAGCTTGGCCTGATCAACGACAACGAATACAAGTTTGCTTGGGTGCTGGACTTCCCGCTGTTCAGCTATGACGAAGAGGCGAAGCGCTATGTGGCCGAGCATCATCCGTTCACCCGTCCAAAAGACGAGGATCTGGAATTGATGGATACGGATCCGCTTGCCGTACGCGCCGAGGCTTACGACATCGTTCTGAACGGATACGAAGTAGGCGGCGGTTCCATGCGGATTTACAAACGCGAGATCCAAGAGAAAATGTTTGCGGCTCTTGGCATGTCGCCGGAAGTGGCGCACGACAAATTCGGCTATCTTATGGACGCCTTTGAGTACGGCACGCCTCCGCACGGCGGAATCGCCTTCGGGTTGGACCGTTTGGTCATGCTGCTTGCCGGACGCACCAATCTGCGTGAAACGATTGCGTTCCCGAAAACGGCAAGCGCAACGGATCTGTTGATGGACGCTCCTTCCCAGGTGGACGGAGGACAGCTGGAGCAGCTGCATATCAAACTCGCCAAGAAGCCGGGCGACGAGAAAAAATAAGCCTGTTGTTCTTGATAAAGGAGGTTGCTTGAATTATGCTGCACCAATTTTCCCGAACGGAATTAGCCATCGGTCCCGAAGGCCTTGAAGTGATGAAGAACAGCACCGTGGCGGTGCTCGGTATCGGCGGCGTGGGTTCCATTGCGGTGGAGGCCCTCGCCCGAACCGGAGTCGGCCGCATCATTCTGATCGACAAAGACGTGGTGGACATCACGAACATCAATCGGCAGATCCACGCGTTAACGACGACGGTGGGTCAGAAGAAAGCGGATTTGATGGTCGATCGGGTCAAACTGATCAATCCGGAATGTGAAGCGATCGCCCTGAACATGTTCTACACCGAAGAAACGTATGAAGAGCTGTTTAAGTACGAGCTGGATTATGTGATCGATGCCTCGGATACGATTATTTATAAAGTGCATTTAATCAAGGAGTGCCTGCGTCGCGGCATTCCGATCATCTCCAGCATGGGCGCGGCGAACAAAATGGACCCGACGAAGTTCCAGGTGGCCGACATCTCCAAAACCTCCATGGACCCGATTGCCCGGATCGTGCGCACCAAGCTGCGCAAGGACGGCATTAAGAAAGGGGTCAAGGTCGTGTTCTCTCTGGAAGAGCCGATGAAACCCCGCCAGGACGTGACGGAGAAAATCGTGCCCGAGAATGCTCCGGAAATCCGGAAGGCGAAGCAGCCGCCGGCAAGCAATGCATTCGTGCCGCCTGTGGCGGGACTGATCATGGTCAGCGTGACGGTGAAAGAGCTGCTCGAAAAAGGCGGCGTCTCGTTGTAACGGGGTGTCAGGACACATTAAACTCGGATCGAGAAAACGATAGACAAAAGGAAGGCAGAAAGAAAGAACAGCCTTTCGGCAAAATTGAGCGTGGTTAACCAAACGCAGTGTCCAGCAATGGACGCTGCGTTTTTTGCTGCCGTGGACAAGCGAATAGGACAGCAAACCCAAACAATACAATTCCTGTGACAGCGCTTTGCTAGTATATCCCGTTGAGTTGTGCTACAATGGAACTCCTTTTTGTGTCACGGCCCTAAAGCCAGACTTCGATACGAAAAAATATGTTCTTAGGAGGTAACTGAAAGTGTCAGAATCTTTTCAAAGTGCCTATCAAGAAGAAGAGTCAAGGCTAAACGAGGTTATCGTTGAAATTGACCGTCAGCTTGAACGGCTGCGCGGTATTCCGGTATACACGGGCCATGATTTTACGGAGCAGGTGCTCGAGGCAGGCCGGGAAGAGAAACGGCAGGCCCTCGCCAAAAGCTTGCCGGAGCCTTATTTCGGAAGGCTGGATTTTCAAGAGAACGGAACGGGGGCGAAGAAACCGCTCTACATCGGGAAGATAGGCTTCGACAAGGCGGACGCTGGTGATCACCCGATGGTGATTGATTGGCGGGCTCCGGTCGCGAGTCTATTCTACTCCTTTACGGGCGGTACCGATCCGGCTTCATTCGAAGCGCCTGAAGGAATCATCGAGGGGCTTGTGTATTTAAAACGAAACGTCGTGATCCGCAAGCAAATTTTGGAGCGGGTATCGGACACGTACAATCGGGAAAGCGGCGGACCTGCCGTATCCGATGAGTTTTTGGTCTACCGTCTCGGTGAGAACAAGGATAACCGGCTGCGGGATATCGTGTCCACGATCCAAGCGGAGCAGGATAAAATCATCCGGGCGGCCAAGAACACCGCCCTCATCATCCAAGGGGTGGCGGGAAGCGGAAAAACGACGGTGGCGCTGCATCGGCTGGCTTATTTGCTCTACCAGTACAAGGAGCAGGTAACGGCCGAGAAAATGATCATATTCGCGCCAAACCTCATGTTCCTGGATTACATATCCGATGTGCTGCCCGAGCTCGGAGTTGGCGATATTCAGCAGCGGACCTTTGGCGATTGGGCGGCGAAGCTGCTTGATATTCAGCTGTCCTCGGAGGATCATGCGCAGACGCTTCATCAGTGGTTCGAGACGGAACCGGGCCAAGGGACGCCGGATATCGACGATAATGTGAGCGGGCGCTATAAAGGCTCCTTAAGGCTGATGGATATCGTGCGGCGGTGCGTGGAGTACATCGAAGCAGAGGCCCTTCCGGACGGGGATTTCTCTCCATGGGATGGAGCCATCCTGAAGCAGGAGACGATTGCGGAATGGTTTTACCAGGAATATAAGCCCTATCCGCTGGCGAAACGAAAGGAACGGCTGCTCGCCAGATTGCATCGCTGGGTCGAGATGGAGCTGAAGAAATCGCCATCGGCGGCCGTGATGAAAGAACGGAAGAAAAAAGCGGCACAACGCGAAAAAGCTTATGCCAATCGCTGGCCGAAATTTGAGCCGATTTCCCTATATAAGCAATTGTTTGGAGCGGTCAAGGCGGCCGGCTCCTGGGTCGAAGAGCTCTCCGCTCTTATTCCGCCGGAGGTACTGGCCGCAACGCGCAAAGATCTGAAGAAGAATGTGGTCCGGGAAGAGGATTTGCCTGCCCTGCTGTATTTCCACTGCTTGCTGAACGATATTTCCTCAGAGCAGCGGTTTGACCACATCGTCATCGATGAAGCCCAGGATTTCTCTCCGTTTCAGGTGGCTGTGCTGGATCTGTTCGTAAGAGGACATTCCTTCACCATACTAGGCGATCTGTCGCAGGGCATTCATGCGTATCGCGGCGTGCACGCATGGGAAGAAATGAGCTCCCTGTTCAAGGAAGAGGAAACGGCTTATTTTGCGCTGACGCGCAGTTACCGTTCCACGATGGAGATCATTGAATTTGCCAATGGGATACTGGAGAAGGGGGTCGCAAGCGACCTGCTCGCCGTGCCCGTATTCCGTAGCGGCGATGCCGTCCGCCTCATTCCTTATGATGCCGCGAACGCCAGAAGGAAGGATTTGGAGCGGGCCATGGGGGCGCTCATTGCCAAGGAATACCGGACGGTAGCCATTCTCACCCGCACCTTGCGGGAAGCGAAAGAGCTGCATGAGGAGTTAAGCCCGTCCTGGCCGATGTTGAATCTGATCGATGGCAGCAAAGGAACGTATCAGGGCGGATATTCCGTGCTCCCCGTGTACTTGTCCAAAGGGCTTGAGTTCGATGCCGTTGTGGTGGCGGATGCGGACCGGGCGCATTACGCGGAGAAAGCTTGGGATGCCAAGCTAATGTATGTAGGCTGTACGCGTGCACTGCATGAGCTGTGGCTGCTGCACGGGGAGCCGCTGCCTTCGTATATCATGGCAGAGAATTCAGAGATCATGGCGAGCGGTTGGCCGGCGGACTAATCGTGCGATTGCGCAGCGGCTGTCGGCTCCCGGAATGTCAATAGAGAGAGTCGGAAGTCCCGCAGGGATTCACATGGCAGCATGTGTTAGCCTCTGCGGGACTTTTTTGTTGTGCAGGGGCTTGCTAGGGGTTTAACCAAGCATTTGGTAGGAGGAGCCCAGATTTTCGATAAACCGGATCAAAGTCCAGACAGCAAGGATGGAACAGGCAGCGGCCAGAAGGATGAAGAGGGTCATTTTTCGCATAGGCTTTCGTTTCAATTCCATAGTCTCCCTTCGTGGATAGTGGTTAAGCGACACGCTTCATAACAAGACCTCGTCGTCATCCTCACCCCGGATTCCCTGCCTGTACTCGTAAAGCATGATGGCTGAACGTATGAAGACGTACAAGCCGAGCAGGAACTGCAGGATAAGAACGGCATACAGCAGGTTCATCGCCAGTCTCTCATCGTCGAGGTAACCGGGGCCGAATGTTTCTTGTAAAAGATGATAGGTGCTGGCATGAAGGTAGAGCCCCAGTATACTGAACGTCATATGGATCACCGCGTTATACAATTTGCGTACGGATTTTTTGCGAGTCGTCATCACATTCTCCCCAGATCAGGCTTTTCAAACGCTTCCCTATTATATGAAACGCTTCCGGTTCGATAAAAGTTGGATATGATCAAAATAAAATGCAATATCCGAGCCATGGGACGAATGAAGCGTAGGACAGGAAGTTGCCGCAGCGCAGGCACGGCGAATTCGAATATGATATGATAGAGCGTGATGGATTGAATGGAAACGACTTATTTTTGCATCGATATCAGACAAGGAAGTGTAGCCATGGATTTATTCAGTATCGGGCGTGAAGGGGACCGGGACTCCCGGCTGCTGGCCGATCGGATGCGCCCTTCGTCGCTGGATGAATATATAGGACAAGAGCATATTATCGGACCGGGCAAACTGCTCCGGCGGGCCATAGAGGCAGACCAGGTCTCGTCGATTTTATTGTACGGCCCGCCGGGATGCGGCAAAACAACGCTTGCGCATATCATATCCCAGCAAACGAAGGGGCATTTCGTTCGGCTGAACGCGGTGGAAGCCACGGTCAAGGACGTTAGGGAAGTCATTGAACAAGCCCAGAGCAACCGCAGCCTGTACGGCACCAAAACGATCCTGTTTTTGGATGAGGTGCACCGCTTCAACAGCTCCAGACAGGATGCCCTGCTACCTGCCGTGGAGAACGGCACCATCATATTTATCGGCGCGACGACCGAGAACCCCTTTCATTATGTCAACGGGGCTCTAATGAGCCGGTCCACTTTGTTTCAGCTTCAGCCGCTGACCAAGGACCATTCCATGATCGCGATGCGGCGCGCGCTGATCGATCAGGAAAAGGGTCTTGGGTTCATGGATCTCAAGGCCGATGAGGAAGCGCTGGAGCACATTGCAGCCATGGCGAACGGGGATATCCGGCGTGCACTCAATGCGCTGGAGCTGGCCGCGATGACGACGCCGCCGGACGCAAGCGGTACGGTCCATATCACGCTGGAGGTGGCGGAGGAATCGATTCGCCGGCCTACCGTGCGTGCGGACGAGTCCACGCAGTATGATGTGCTGTCCGCCTTTCACAAGAGCATTCGGGGCTCCAGCGATGCAGCGCTGTTCTGGTTTTTGTATGCAGTCGAAAAGCTCGGCATGGACCCGATGGTGTTCATCCGCCGCCTGATTGCTGCCAGCAGCGAGGATATCGGGCTGGCCAATCCCCAAGCCATGGTGCAGGCGGTAAGCGCATTGGATGCCTACCGGAACAACGGCTGGCCGGAAGCCAAGCTGAATATCGCCCAGGCGATCCTGTTCGCCGTGGAGAGCCCGAAATCCGATGGCGTTGTATCCGCCATATCCCGGGCGATGTCCGCCATGGATGAAGTGAAATCGGCGGAGGTTCCGCTGCATCTGCGCGATGCGCATTACTCGGGGGCGGTTAAGCTGGGACATGTGGGCTACAAGTACCCGCACGATTATCCGGGCCATTACGTGAAGCAGGAGTATTTGCCGAAGGAGCTCTCCCGCCGGGTGTTCTATCAGGCCACGGAGCAGGGGAACGAAGCCAAGATCGCCCACAACCAGCGATTACGACGCGAAGAATAGGGTCGTACGGCGATAACGGGATTTACGGCCGCTAGCTTAATTAAATGGAGGAAATGAATGATGAAAACAGGGAAACAACGGTTTGTCATCCTGCTGCTGTCCGCCGGCCTTATGCTGAGCGGCTGTTCGGGAAAAAGCGCCCAGGAGCAGGTCGTTGGTGGACAGGCAGCCGAGGCGGCGCATGAGCACGGACATCAGACGCAGCTGTCCAACGGGGATATCCAGGAGGCGACGTCTTCGATCGATGAGCTGCCGACCTTTTTGAAGAGCCAGACCAGCGAGCTCCAAACGATTTATGCTTTGTCCGCGCAGGTGAGTGATGTCCTGAAATACATTCCTTGTTACTGCGGCTGCGGGGAAAGTGCCGGTCATGAGAGCAACCTGAACTGTTTTATCGATGAGATTCAGGAGGACGGCACGGTGGTGTGGGACGATCACGGCACCCGCTGCGGGGTGTGTTTGGACATTGCCGTGGAATCTGCCAAAATGAGCAGTGAGGGTATGAGCTTAACGGATATCCGGACCGCGATCGACGAGAAATACAGCACCGGCTATGCCAAGCCGACGCCAACCCCGATGCCGCCTGTGGAAAGTTAAATTGTTATTGGTCAATCAAGAAGGTACCCGATGGTGATCCAAGGATGGGACTGACCCCATAACGTGAGACAAATTAAAAACACCTTCAAGAGAATGCAACCATGTCGTAAGATATGGGGACAACTTTGGAGGTGTTTTTGCGTTGGCAACAAGAGTCAGCTATCCAGTGGAAGTGAAAAAGAAAGCTATTGAAATGAGGTTGGATGGCATTCCAGTGAAAGAAGTCATGGACCAACTGAACATACGAAATAAGACACAAGTAGAGACCTGGATGAGATGGTATCGCAGTGGCCAATGGAATCGGTTGGAGCAGCCTGTCGGTAAACAATACAGCTACGGTAAAGGGCCTGAATATACATCTGAACTCGAGAAGGTACAGGCGGAAAATCGGTTTCTGAAACAACAGTTAGATCTGCTAAAAAAGTTCGTGGAAATGCAAAGGAGGTGTCGCCAAAGGCTGTAGTGGAGTGGGTTGAGTCCGTTCGAGGAGAAGTCAGTGTAACCCAAGCGTGTGCATGGATCGGGCTTTCTCGCTCCACCTACTATCGCTGGAAGGACGCCCACGAGAACCCATGTAAAGATCACATGGTAGAGAAGATTCGTGAACTCTGTAGTCAGCATAAATTTCGTTATGGATACCGAAAGATCACGGCTCTGCTTCGGATGGAGCGTAAGATTAACCATAAACGCGTTCAGCGGATTATGCAGCGCGAGGGGCTCCAATGTCGTGTCAAAGTGAAGAAACGCAAACCTACAGGGCAGCCAGCTTACATCGCAGAACACTTGTTAAAGCGCCAATTTGAAGCCGATGCCCCCATGCAAAAACTCGTTACAGATATTACGTATTTGCCGTTTGGCGGAAAAACGTTATACCTGTCGAGTATCTTGGACTTGTTTAACGGAGAGATTGTGGCGTACAGTATTTCTGACAAGCAAGATACCGGGTTTGTTCTGGACACGCTGGGTCAGCTGCCCGCTCTACCAGGCACCATGCTCCATAGCGATCAGGGCAGCGTCTACACATCTCAGGCCTATCAAGAAGCAGTAAAGGGAAAAGGCATTACCATGAGCATGTCCCGCAAGGGTACGCCCGCTGATAATGCCCCCATCGAATCGTTTCATTCCACGCTAAAGTCTGAAACGTTCTATCTCGAAGGTTTAACCTGTACGACGACGGCAATCGTCGAGCAGACCGTTCGAAACTACATTACTTACTATAACTCAATTCGCATTCAAACAAAACTAAACAACCAATCGCCGGTTCATTTCCGGCAACTGGCTGCTTAAACTTGCAAGGTGTTTTGATCCCTGTCTCACAAACGGGGGTCAGTCCCGATCGCCCGAGGTGCCTTTCGTATTATTAGGTCAACCAGATTTCTGGTTGGCCTATTTTTGTAGGCATTATACGATGGTGGTAGCCGGGAGAACGAAGGTGGCTTAGGGACGCAGATCCCGTCAAAAAAACGGTTCTCTCACTACCGTCCAACGACTATGTTTGAGCTGGTAGAGGCTTTAGACCTCGCATCACAAGCGAAGCTATGGGGTTGGAGACCATGTGGGAATGCCGGTATCGAATCAAGGAGGTTATTATGCAGCCAGTAGTAGGAATAGACGTGGCCAAAGGGGTTAGCGTTATCCAGGCCTTTATCGGTCGCGAAAAACCCTTCGGGAGGATGGAGAAGCTTCATCATGGGCCGGAAGGTTTTGAACGGCTAGGGGAACTGTTAGGAACACTCAAACATAAAAGTGGCGTCGAGCCCGTTGTTGTCCTTGAGGCGACCGGACATTACCATCGAAGTCTGGTAGGGTATCTTAAACGTAGTGGATGGACTCATTACATCGTTAACCCTCTGCAAGCGAAACGATCGAAAGGTACGCAACTTCGCAAGGTGAAAACAGATGCAGCAGATGCATGGCATTTGGCTGAGATGTACTACCGAGGGGACGTTAAAGCGCATCGAGAGTGGGAGGAAACCTACACCGAGCTTCAACACTTAACGAGGCAACATGAGTTTGTAACCGCGATGTACGTACAGGCCAAGTTAAACAGCAGAGCTTTGCTTGAGCAGGTGTTTCCGGACTTCATCGGATTATTTCATAATCTGTATGCGACCACATCATTAAAAGTGCTAGAGCGATGTTTGGAGAACAAGGTCGAAGATGTGGGGGATCTGATCCTTGAATGTGTAGGTAAATCCCACTCCAAAGGATGGATTACGGAGAAAACAAAACGGTTGAAAGAACTCGTGTTGGGCTGGAAAACACAAGAGAGGAGTCGATCCCAGAGCATAGCGTTGACTAGCATGGTCTCCCTGCTGTTGGAATTCGATAAACAGTTAAATCATTTGGAAAAGCAGATGGAAGAACTGGCTGGGGAGTTGCCTGAAGTGGAATTGGTCAAAAGTATCCCGGGTGTAGGGAACAAACTTGCGGCAGCCATCGTGGCAGAGCTGGGCGATGCAAGCCAGTTCAAGGATGCGAAGCAACTTGTAGCCTACGCAGGATTAGATCCGGGGATTTACAGCTCAGGAAAATTCACGGCTACAAGCAACCGGATCACGAAACGAGGCTCAAAAAGACTACGGCGAGCACTCTATCTTGCCGTACAGTGCGGGATTCGCAGACGTGCAAACCGCAGGATCAGTGATTACTACGACAAAAAAAGAAAAGAGGGCAAGCCCTACAAGGTGGTCGTGATCGCTTGCGCCAACAAGCTTCTCCATCACATTTATGCCATCCTAAGTAAAAGCGAACCCTACAAAGCCTAAAAACCATATTTTCCCATAACCTTCACGCCACTGAAGGTTATTTGTGCTGTTTAGAAAAGTATATCAGTATTCTATTATTTAACCAAGTTATAATGCTTGACAAGTATTAGCTGGTTTTTTTGTAGGGCACTATCCCCTTCGGGGTTATAGCGTAAGTGCAGCCCTATTCGATTTTAAAGACCGACCATCGTGACCTATATCACAGCACTAAACTATATATGGATGTAAATTGATAAAATAAAACTATATATAGTGTGTTAACGATATGAAGAAGAGGAGTTGTTCCTATTCATGAAGGTCATGAAGAGAGACGGATGCCTGGTAAAATTTGAGACGATCCGAATCGTGGAGGCGGTGGATAAAGCTTTTATGGCGGTAGAGGGTGTTTCCCGCAAGGATGCTTCGTTGCGGATTGGAGATGAGGTTGCCCATGCCACTGCGGGGATGGACCAGGTTAGCGTGGAGGAGATTCAAGATATCGTTGTGGAGCATTTGCAAAGCACGGGTTATCCCGAAGTAGCAGCTGCCTATCAACATTACAGGGAGGCCCGCGATCTGGAGCGGATGCGGCGGGGAGAGCTTTATAAGATCAGCAGGGATGTGATCGGGGTAGCCGATTTGGACCTGCTGCGGGAGAACGCGAATCTGAACGGGGAATCCTTCAGCGGAAAAATGAGCCGGATTGGCTCCGAATACGCCAAATGGATGGCAAGCAAATTCATCCTGCCGACAGAGCTCACGAGAGCGGTGAGGGATGGGTATGTATACGTTCATGACCTGGACCAGTATGCGCTGGGAACGACGAACTGCATCTTCATCCCGTTCGGCCGGTTGCTGGCCAAGGGCTTCAATACCGGTAACGGATCGGTCAGGCCGCCGCAGAGCATCATGACCGCCATGGCGCTGGTAGCCATCATCTTTCAATCCCAGCAGAACAGCCAATTCGGCGGCGTGTCCGGCAGCAAAATCGATTGGGATCTCGCGCCGTATGTCGGCAAATCGTTTCGTCGGCATTTTCGCAAAGGGCTGGCCTACTTCGGAGAAGCGGGGCTGGGAGCGGATCGGCCGTATGAACGAGCTCTTGAGGATCACGAAATATACATAGACAATGAGCAGCTGAAGGACACATATCCGCGAATATACCATTATGCCTATCATGAAACGGTGAATGAAACAAAGCAGGCCGCGGAATCCTTGATCCATAATTTGAATACGATGAGCAGCCGGGCCGGCGGACAAATTCCTTTCACTTCGTTGAATTACGGCATGTGCACGTCAACCGAAGGAAGGCTGGTGTCCCACGCCTTGCTGGATGCCACGATGAAGGGGCTCGGCGGGGGAGAGACGCCGATATTTCCGCAGCATATTTTCCAGTGCAAGCAGGGGGTCAACCAGGCGGAAGGCGAGCCGAATTACGACCTGTTCCTGAAAGCCGTCGAGTGCTCCAGCCGCAGGCTCTATCCGAATTTCGTCAACGTGGACGCGTCGTTTAATCTCGTCTATTATAACCCGGGCGACCCGGACACGATTATTGCCACCATGGGCTGCAGGACCCGCACGATTTCGGATCGCTTTGGGCGAAACCGCCTAAGCGGCAAGGGCAACCTGTCCTTTAATACGATCAATTTGGTCCGGCTCGGGATTGAACATGGCATCGTTCAAGGAAAGCGGGAAGTGCCGGACCTGAACCGTTTCTATCAACAGCTGGATCATTATATGAGAATTGCGGTGGAGGGCTTGATTCACCGTTACGAGCTGCAGGCCGACCAACCGGCCAAAGCGTCCGATTTCATGATGCGGGAGGGCGTGTGGGAAGGCGGCGAGGCGCTGTCGCCGAAGGATAAGGTGCGCGAGCTGATCAAGCACGGCACCCTGGCGCTTGGATTTATCGGGCTGGCCGAATGCCTGAAGGCGTTGACCGGACGGCATCACGGCGAGGATGAGGACAGCCGAGGGCTGGGGATCGAGATCATCCGGCATATGCGCCGGTTTTGCGATGCAGCCGGTGAAAGGTATAACCTGAACATCACGCTGTTTGCCACGCCGGCAGAAGGGTTATCCGGGAAATTCACGAAGCTCGACCGGCAGACCTTCGGGGTGATCGAGGGTGTGACTGACCGCGAATATTACACGAATTCTTTTCATATACCCGTGTACTATCCGATGGCCGCCTACCGCAAAATCCGTTCCGAAGCTCCTTTCCATGAGCTTTGCAACGCCGGAGCGATTTCGTATGTGGAGCTGGACGGCAACGCAAGGCAGAATACGGCTGCTTTCCGGGACATCGTGCAGTTTGCCCTGCAGCAGAACATCGGATATTTCTCCGTTAACCATCCCGTCGACCGGTGCCCGGCATGCAACTACGAAGGCATTATCGGAAGTGCGTGCCCTGGATGCGGCGCCTTGGAGGCGGATGGAAACTTCCAGCGGCTGCGGAGGGTAACGGGATATTTAACGGGCAATTATACGGAGCGCTTCAATTCGGCCAAGCAGGCCGAGGTTCGGGATCGGGTGAAGCATTTGTGAATGTGTGCGGATACATCCCCGAGAGCATCAATGAAGGCCCCGGGCTTCGTGCGGTTCTATTCGTGAGCGGCTGCCGCCATGCCTGCGCCGGATGTTTTAATACGGATTCCTGGGACTTTGAAGCGGGGGAGCCCTTTACCGAAGAAATGTCAGCGGCGATACTGCAGGATATCCTGGACAATCCTTTGCTGGATGGCGTGACCTTATGCGGTGGAGACCCCTTCTTCTCCCCGGAAGAATGTGCGGCATTCGTACGCAGGCTCAGGACCCTCTGTCCCGCAAAAAACGTATGGGCCTACACGGGGTTCACCTTCGAAGCGCTGCTGAGGCAGCCGAAGCTGCGCGAATTGGCCCTGCTGTGCGACGTCATCGTTGACGGCAAATTCGAGTTGGAGCGCAGGGATGTCTCGCTTCCTTTCCGGGGCAGCTCGAATCAGCGTTTCATCGATGTAGCCGCCAGCATGGAGCAGGGAATTGCCGTGGAGTATATTCTTCGCTAGCACGCAAAAAAAGAGCACACGCTTTACGGAATATTCCGTATCAAGTGTGTGCTCTTCGCGTATCATTCAGCGGATTAATAAGGAACTTTATCCGCCGTTTCGATCGTTCCCCCTCCAAGGCATTCGTCCCCTTGATAGAAGACGACGGCTTGTCCCGGCGTGATCGCTTTTTGCGGCTTCGCAAACGCGACATGAACGGTTCCGTCTTCGCGCGGGGTTATGGTTACTTCCTGGTCCGGCTGACGGTAGCGGAATTTGGCGGTGCAGGTGTAGGCGTCTTTGGGCATAGCGTCTTGTCCTGCAATCCAATTGATTCCGGAGGCAACGAGTCCGGTCGAATACAAGCTCGGATGATCGCCTTGAACTACGTACAAAATATTGTTGGTCAAATCTTTGTCGGCTACGAACCAAGGCTCCCCGGAGCCGGATCCGCCGATCCCGAGGCCTTGGCGTTGCCCCAGCGTGTAGTACATCAAGCCGTCATGGCGGCCCTTTACTTCACCGGTGACAATGTCCACCATATCGCCGGATTGGGCAGGAAGGTATTGTCCAAGGAACTCCTTGAAATTCCGCTCGCCGATGAAGCAAACGCCGGTGCTGTCTTTTTTCTTGGCAGTATACAGCCCGGCCTCCTCAGCTAGTCGGCGGACTTCCGGTTTCGGCAGATGCCCGATCGGGAACATCGCCTTGGCAAGCTGCTCTTGGCTCAGCGCATTGAGGAAGTAGGTTTGGTCTTTGTTGCTGTCCACACCCCGCAGCAGCCGGTACTGTCCGTCCTCCTCGATGACGCGGGCGTAATGGCCGGTAGCGACGTAGTCGGCTCCCAAGTCCATGGCCTTGTTCAGAAATTCGCCGAATTTGATCTCGCGGTTGCACATGACATCGGGGTTCGGCGTTCTCCCGGCTTTATATTCATCGAGGAAATAGGAAAATACTTTATCGAAGTATTCCTTCTCGAAATTGACGGTATAGTAGGGAATGTCGAGCTGCTCGCACACGCGGCGCACGTCTTCAGCGTCCGCTTCGGCTGTGCAGTAGCCAAGCTCATCGGTATCATCCCAGTTTTTCATAAAGATGCCGATCACTTCATAGCCCTGCTGTTTGAGCAGGAGCGCTGTTACGGAGGAGTCGACTCCTCCCGACATGCCGACAACGATACGAGTGTTATGTTTTTCTTTTGACATCGTTATCACCATTTTCATATTGAATTGTGCCCATGGAGGTATTTTAACATATTGGAACAAGGTTCACACGTTTCATTTTGTCCACTCAGGGTGAACATTTTTCGAGTTTCCAGCTGGAATATTACCCATTGGGGTCCAGGATATGTTACGATAAGCTGAGGGTAATGATCGGAATACGGAGAAAAATACAGGATAAGCTGCTTTACTCATGGATTACGACGTATTTATCGCTCGCCCGCCACCTACAACTCATGTACAGGATGGACATAATATACAAATTACCGAAAGAGGTGTCACCTTTGAAGATATCAACAAAAGGAAGATACGGATTAACGATTATGATGGAGCTGGCCGCCAAGTTCGGCGAAGGGCCGACTTCGCTGAAGAGCATAGCCGAGAAGAACCAGCTGTCGGAACATTATCTTGAGCAGCTGATCGCGCCGCTGCGGAATGCGGGCTTGGTTAAGAGCATCCGCGGTGCATACGGCGGATATATCCTTTCCCGGGACCCGGCATCCATCACGGCAGGGGACGTCATCCGCGTTCTGGAAGGGCCGATATCCCCCGTCGATTTTACGGAAGAGGACGATCCGGCGAAGCGTGACCTCTGGCTCCGGATCCGCGACAGCATCGCTGAAGTGCTGGATTCCACGACGCTGGACTATCTGATCAATTACCATGAACAGTCTGCTGCAGACAACTATATGTTTTACATTTAAGGGTGACGACGGAGATGAAATCAGTATACTTGGATCATGCCGCATCAACCCCGGTTCATCCGGAGGTCGCGGAGCGGATGATGAATGTCATGACGAGCCAATACGGCAATGCTTCGAGCGTCCATGCTTTTGGACGGGAAGCGAAGAAGATCGTGAACGGGGCGCGTGATCGAATAGCGTCTTTGTTGGGATGCCATTCGGACGAGCTGGTGTTTACCGCAGGCGGGACCGAGAGCGATAACCTGGCTGTTCTGGGACTGCTGGAGTCCTTGGGCGTGGAAGGCAGACATGTGATTACGTCAGCGGTGGAGCACCATGCGGTGCTCCACACTTGCCATGAGCTGGAACGGCGGGGCTGCCAGGTTACCTATGTCCCGGTGGACCCTACAGGGCGTGTTTCTGTAGAGGACATTGCGGGCGCGATTCAGGACAACACGGCGCTGGTGACCATCATGTACGGCAACAATGAAGTAGGCACCGTTCAGCCGATCGCCGAAATCGGCGAGTTATGCCGGAGCCGCGGAATCGTATTCCATACCGATGCCGTTCAGGCATTGGGCTCGGAGGCGATCAACTGCCGCGAGCTGCCGGTGGATATGTGGAGCTTTTCCGCCCACAAAATCAACGGGCCGCAGGGCGTAGGCGCTTTGGTCGTCCGCAGGGGACTCAGCGTATCTCCCCGTCTGTTCGGAGGGCTGCAGGAGAAGAAGCGCCGGGCCGGGACAGAGAATATGGCCGGAATCGCCGGTTTTGCGGCGGCAGTGGAATGGACCGTGCAGAATATGGAGACGCGAATCCAGCATTATCGCGAACTGAGATCGACCCTCCTTGACGGGCTTCGTCAGGAGATTGGCGAGAATTCTTTTGTGATCAATGGAAACCCGGAACATCACCTACCTCACATCCTGAATATCAGCTTTCCCGGTGCCAATACGGAGACGATGCTGATGAACCTCGATATGGAAGGAATTGCGGCGGCAAGCGGCTCGGCTTGTACGTCGGGATCCCTGGAAATATCCCATGTACTCCGAGCAATGAAACTTTCTGACCCTGTTTTGCGCTCCGCGATTCGTTTTAGTTTCGGTTTGGGTAATACTACTCAAGAAATGGAGTACACTGCCCAAAAAATTGGAACCATCCTTAATCGGTTACGTAAATAGATGTTAAGGGATTTCTCCTTCTACGGAATAGGGGGTATGCGTTCGTCCATTTCATCCTTGGAAATTGCCCGTCGGTCAGCGTTTTTTGGGAACCGCGGTTGATTTCAAACCATGAAGGATGAGGAGGTGTCCACGGTTATGAAACTTCAAGAAATGATCGGACTGGCTGTATTCGACGTGGAGAACGGTAAGGAAATCGGCAAAATCCACGATTTTATACTAGATGAGAACTGGTTGATTACCGGATTAGAGCTTGAAGGCAAGGCTTTGTTTTCCTCTCATGTGAAAAGCGTCTCATGGGAAGATATCGTAGCCTACGGGGAAGATGCCGTCATGATCCGGAGCCAAGAGGCTGTCCGCAAATTGGGCGCCAACGATATACCGCTTACGTACCTTTTGGGCAAGCGCAAATTGAAAGAGATGCAGGTCCTGACAGAGGATGGTGTTCTGCTCGGTCGTATATCGGATGTTTATTTTGAGCAGGAACAGGGCAATACAATACTAGGGTTGGAAATATCCGATGGATTTGTCTCGGATTTGATCGAAGGTCGCAAATGGCTGCCTTGCACAGCGGAAATGGCTATCGGCGAGAGTGCCGTCATGGTACCCCCGATGAGCGAACAGCGTCTGGAAAAAGCCATTAATTCTGTGAACGGATAGGGTGAGGTAGGATGAAATGTCCAAACTGTAGTTCCAAAGATATCGGAAAAATCGGCTCCCACCAGTTTTATTGCTGGGGTTGCTTTATCGAATTGACGGTTAACGGAGAGAAAATGTCCGTATACCAGGTAGAAGAGGACGGCACGCTCAGCTCGCTGGATGATTTGTTCTTCGGCGATGACATGCAGCCGGATTTTCCTCAGATGCACGCGTCTTCCTGAAGAACGCGTACATAGCGTAAGATCAACGACTCCTTGCTTAAGGCCCGTGCGGCTGAGTAGCAGGAGTCTTTTTCATTTTGGCCGGCGGAAATGTTAGTTTATTTCTGGAAGCTTGTACATATACTACAGGGTAGCTTTCGAAAAAAGGAGGGTGCCTGTGTGGAACAGCTGACCGAGAACAAATGGTTTCGGTTGTTGGTTTGGTTGATGCTTGGACTCATCTCCCTTTATTTTGTCTGGCTGCTGCGCCCGCTGTTTCTGGATGTCTATCGCTTTCTTAAGGCCGTCCTGGCGCCATTTTTGGTTGCCATGATCATATCGTATGTGTTGAATCCGATTGTATGCACGCTCTCTGACCGCAAAGTTCCGCGGAGCATTGCGGTGCTGCTCATTTATGCCGTCTTCCTGACTTCGCTGGCCGTCATTCTGATCAATATGATTCCGATGCTGATCCGGCAGCTGGAGGAGCTCAACGAGCACTTGCCTGAATTATCGATGAACGCCCAAAGCCTGATGACCAATCTGGACAGCAGGCTGCTGCCCCCGGGAGTAAGGACAGGCGTCAACAGCTGGTTCCTGCAGATGGAGTCGAGGCTGGCCGGTGGAATTTCGGATTTCATGGACAATATCGGCAACACCATCAACATCCTGTTTAATGTGTTAATTGTTCCGTTCCTGATCTTCTACATATTAAAAGATTTTGAGGTGTTCCAGCGAACCGCCGTATCCTATCTGCCGCGGAGCCGCCGGAAGTCGATCGTCACGCTGCTGAAAGAGATCGACACGGCCCTCGGGAATTATGTCCGCGGACAATTTCTGGTATGCTTGATCATCGGCGTTCTCGCTTACGTGGGGTACATGATCGTGGGCATGCCGTACGCGCTGCTGCTGGCCAGCATCGTGGCGGTGTTTAACATCATCCCGTATCTAGGCCCCTTTCTCGGGGCAGCTCCTGCGCTTGTGATGGCATCCACGATTTCCTGGAGGATGGTGCTGCTGGTGGCGGTGGTCAATATGGTCTGCCAGACGCTGGAGAGCAATGTCATCTCGCCGCAAGTGGTCGGCAAGAAGCTGCATATGCATCCGCTTCTGATCATATTTGCGCTCCTTGTCGGCGGACAGGTGGCAGGAACCGTGGGTCTGATTCTGGCCGTACCGGTCTTTGCCGTCATCAAAGTGCTGCTGCAGCATGTTTTCGCTTATTATGTCAGGAAGAAATCCGGTTGACCCCTTCGGCCGATAACCAGGCATGTTCATGCATTGACAGATGGATTCCCCCTATATATACTTGAAATGATAAACCTATAACCGTTAAAATCGATGACAAAATCGAGTAGGCTTTGTGCACCTTGCCCAGAGAACAGGTTCCTGCCCGGAGAATTTCCGGCTGGCTGCGAGAACCTGGAAGCGTCCCTAGCCGAATGCTAATTTTCGAGTGTGATTCAAATTCACCGGGCGGCTCCCGTTATCAAGCTGTTACGAGGCGATCGTCGTATTCGTTATCCAAGGAAGACATGCTGGAGGATGAATGGACGATAACCAGGGTGGTACCGCGAGAACATTCGTCCCTGAATTATATTCAGGGGCGTTTTTTGTGTTCGGATACAGATGATTGTATCCCTATATTATGACTGAAGGAAGTGTAGAGATGAAAGCTAGTGAGATCCGTTCCAAATGGCTAGAGTTTTTTGCAGAGAAAGGCCACAATATTGAGCCGAGTGCATCGCTTGTACCGCATAATGACCCGTCCCTGCTCTGGATTAATGCAGGCATGGCTCCGCTCAAGCCTTACTTCGACGGGCGCGTGAAGCCGGAAAATCCGAGAATTGCCAACTCGCAGAAATGCATTCGTACCAACGATATCGAGAATGTCGGCAAGACCCGCCGGCACCATACATTCTTCGAAATGCTGGGCAACTTCTCCATCGGCGACTATTTTAAAGAAGAAGTGATCACCTGGGCCTGGGAATTCCTGACGGACAAAAAGTGGATCGGCTTCGATCCGGAGAAGCTGTCCGTAACCGTGTATCCGGAGGACGAGGAGGCTTATAAACTGTGGAACGAGAAAATCGGTCTCCCGAAGGAGCGCATCATCAAGCTGCAGGATAACTTCTGGGATATCGGCGAAGGACCATGCGGACCTTGCACCGAGATTTTCTATGACCGCGGCGAAGGATACGACACGGAGGCACCCGAATCCGAAATGTTCCCCGGCGGCGAGAACGAACGCTGGCTTGAAGTATGGAACCTCGTGTTCTCCCAGTTCAACCACAACAAGGACGGCAGCTATACACCGCTTCCGAACAAGAACATCGATACGGGCGCAGGTCTGGAGCGCTTTGCTTCCATTCTGCAAAACGTGGCTTCCAATTTCGATACCGACCTGTTCCAGCCGATCATTCAGAAGACGGCAGAACTTGCCGGCGTAAAATACAACGAGAAGACGGAATACGATATCGCTTTGAAAGTCATTGCAGACCACATCCGTACGGTTGCATTCGCGGTAGGCGATGGCGTACTGCCTTCCAACGAAGGCCGCGGCTATGTCATCCGTCGTTTGCTCCGCCGCGCGGTTCGTTACGGAAAGGTGCTCGGACTGGACAAACCGTTCATGTATACTTTGACCGGAACCGTAGGCGATATTATGGGAGTATACTACCCAGAGGTCGTTGAGAAGCGCGCCTTTATCGAGAAGGTCATTGCGACGGAAGAAGAACAGTTCCATAAAACGCTCTCGGACGGCTTGAACATCCTGGCTGACGTCAGCGCCGAAGCGAAGAAGCAGGGCAAATCCGTCATCAGCGGCAGCGACGCGTTCAAATTGTACGATACGTACGGCTTCCCGTTTGATTTAACGGAGGATTATGCGTCCGAACACGGTTTGACCGTGGACCGCGAGGGCTTTGATGCCGCGATGAAGGAACAGCGTGACCGTGCGCGCGCAGCCCGTCATGAAACGGAAAGCATGAAGGTCCAAGGCGGCGTTCTTTCCGATTATACGGTTAAAAGTGAATTTGTTGGATATAATGACACCGTCAGCGAGGCGAAAGTGCTCGCCATTGTGTCCGGTGACAGCTTTGCGGACAGCGTCAGTGAAGGCGAGACCTGTCAGGTCATTTTGGACGTTACCCCGTTCTATGCGGAAAGCGGCGGCCAGGTCAGCGATCAGGGGATGTTGGAAGGCGGATCCGTGCGTGCCCGAGTGGAAGGCCTCTTCAAGGCTCCGCATGGACAGCATGTGCATTTCGTAACCGTCGAGCTCGGCGAGCTCAAAGTGGGCGATACGGTCAAGGCGCAGGTCGACTCGGCCATGCGCAATGACATCGTCAAGAACCATACAGCGACTCACCTTTTGCATAAAGCATTGAAGGAAGTGCTTGGCGATCATGTCAATCAGGCGGGTTCCCATGTCGAACCGCAGCGTCTGCGCTTCGACTTCTCCCACTTCGGCAGCATTACGCAGGAGGAACTGGCCGATATTGAGCGCCGCGTGAATGAACAGGTATGGAAGAGCGTTCCGGTCGTTATCGAGCGCAAGGCCATTGATGAAGCGAAGGCGATGGGCGCCATGGCCTTGTTCGGCGAGAAATACGGCGATATCGTCCGTGTCGTTCAGGTCGGGGATTACAGCATCGAGCTGTGCGGCGGATGCCATGTGGACAACACGTCCCAGATCGGAATCTTCAAGCTGCTTGGCGAGAGCGGCATCGGCTCCGGCGTTCGCCGCATTGAAGCCGTAACGGGACGTTACGCTTATGAGCACCTGGAGGGCCAAATGGACCTGCTCAAGCAGGCTGCCGGCTTGCTGAAGAGCAATCTTGCGGACGTGCCGAAGCGGATCGAAGGCCTGAACCAACAGGTGAAGGATCTTGCCCGGGAGAACGAGTCCCTGCAAGGGAAGCTGGGAGCCATTGAAGCCAGCCAGCTGACCGACAAAGTGAAGCAGGTCGGCAACATGTCGCTGCTGGCAGCCGAAGTACAGGCCGGCAGCATGGACGGACTCCGCGGCATCGCTGACGAATTGAAGGGCAAGCTGCCCGAGACCATTCTTGTGCTCGGCTCCAAAGCAGGCGACAAGGTGAATTTCGTCGTAGCGGTTCCGCAGGAGCTGGTGAAGCAGGGCTATCATGCCGGCAAGCTGGTTAAGGAAGTCGCATCGGTATGCGGCGGGGGCGGCGGAGGCCGTCCGGATATGGCCCAAGCCGGGGGCAAGGATGCTTCCAAGCTTGCCCAGGCGCTGCAGCATGCGGAGGACCTCGTAGCCCGGGGCGTGTAAACATGATTTGTCCAGATTGTGTACGGCAGGCGACCGTAAGCGGGAAGCGGCATTTGCTGTACACAATCCCGAATTTTTTGGAACACTCTCTAAATATTTCGCTTTGGATTTCCGTAGAGACTTAGGATTATGTTATGATATAACTAGATCAAGCTGGTAAATATTTATTCGACGAAGCATGGTAAACATGTTCTTTGAAGAAGCGAGGTGTGTCACACATGGACTCCATGGATAAGACAGTCAAGTTCAATGTAAAAGGTGATGAAAAGGAGGCTTCCGCCCAGGACATTCTACTTTCGGTATACGATTCGCTGGTAGAGAAGGAGTACAATCCGATTAACCAAATCGTAGGGTATCTTTTGTCCGGGGATCCCGCTTATATACCTCGGCACAATAATGCCAGAAGTTTGATCCGGAAAAAAGAGCGAGATGAATTGATTGAAGAACTGGTCCGGTTCTACTTAGCCAGTCACCGTTAGGAGCACACAGGGATGAAGAAGATCATGGGATTAGATTACGGGGACCGCAGAATCGGTGTTGCCATCAGCGACGCGTTCGGATGGACGGCCCAAGGGGTTGAAGTTATCGAACGCCGCCGCGACGAAGGCGAGCTGGACAGAATTGCCGCACTCGTCAAAGACAACGAGGTCGGCGAGATTGTGGTCGGCCTGCCTAAGAATATGAACGGCACGATTGGTCCGCGGGGCGAAATCTGCATGGAATTCGCAAACACGTTGCGAGAGTCCCTATCCTTACCCGTTCACCTTTGGGATGAACGGCTATCAACAGTATCCGCTGAAAGGACATTGCTTGAAGCCGATGTCAGCCGAAAGAAGCGAAAACAGGTTGTAGATAAAATGGCGGCAAGCTTGATTTTGCAAAACTACTTGGATTCTAAAAGGTAAAGGTGAGGGTGATTACAATGGCTAATGAGCATATTGGTATGGAAGAAGAACCGGAAATTATTTATATTCCCGACGATGAAGGCAACGAGGAAGAGTTCGAAGTCATCATGAAATTCGAAGTGGATGGCTCGGATGCCAAATATATGATGGTCGTACCAAGGGAGTCTGCAGAAGAAGAGACCGACGAGGTTTACGCCTTCCGTTATGAGGAAGACGGAGAAGACCTGAAATTGTTTATGATCGAAGACGATGAAGAATGGGCCATTGTTGAAGAAACCTTCAATACGCTCGTGGAAGAGCTGGACGGGAGAGACGAATGATGTCTGATTTTTCGGTTGAGAATATCGTATGGACCCAAGCCCTTAAGGAAGCATTCGGTGAGAGTGTTGAGCTTGAGGACGATAAAGGCCATCTCGAGGTTTATGATATTGCCGCCGAATTTGAAGTGGATGGTCAAGGATATGCCATTCTGGTTCAGCCGGACCGCACCGATGAGGAGTACGAGGTTCTCCGGATCGTGAAGAATGCGGATGGCGGATTGGAGCTGGCCACCATTGATAACGACGAGGAATGGGAGAATGTGTCCGAGCTCTACGATGAGCTGACGTTTCCCGAGGGAGACGAGGACTAAGCTCCCTCCTGCAGGGCACATGCTTAATTTTCAAATGAAAGTTCAGGAAGGGGCGGAGCTGTCCGCCCCTTTTGGTGTGAAGGGATGAGTAGATTGAAGAAACTGGCAATAGCAGCATTGGTTCTGATCCTCATTGCAGGCGGGGCCGTATTCTACGTATGGAATGGTTTGCAACCCGTTCAGAGCTCGGAAACTCCCGTCGAATTCACCGTGGAGTCCGGCATGAGCACATCCTCTATCGCCGATCTGCTTGAGGAAAAGGGACTGATCAAAAATGCTCTCATACTTAAAGGTTATCTGAAGCTTAGCGGCGAAGGCAGCCGTCTCATGGCGGGCACCTATGAAGCAACGCCGGGCACTCCCTTCCAGGAGCTGTTATCCAAGATGAACAACGGCGAAGTGAAGCCTGAGGAAATGGTCCGTTTCACGATCCCCGAAGGATATACGATCCTTCAGATGGCGGAAACCATCGCTCGCGAGAGCGGCATCGACGAGAAGGAGTTCCTGGAGGTTGTGGATCAGCCATCCGGCTGGAATGTGCCCATAGCGGAAGAGATTCCCGCAGAAGCAAATCTGAGGCATCATCTGGAGGGCTACTTATTCCCAGCGACCTATGAACTGCCGGAGAAGGATCTAACGGCAAAAGGGATCGCAGAGACCATGCTGAAGGAAACCGAGAAGCGTTTGGCTGAAATTCCGGATTGGGAGAGCCAGCTGGAGGCGCGAGGCGTGACGTTCCATGAGCTCATGACCATCGCTTCGCTGGTGGAGCGGGAAGTGGTTGCGGACCAGGAGCGCGCCCTGGTAGCCGGCGTGATTTATAACCGGCTGGACGAGGATATGAGGCTTGAAATCGATGCGACCGTTCAATATCTGTTAGATAAGCCGAAGGAGCGGCTGCTTTACGCCGACCTGGAGGTCGAGAGCCCGTATAACACTTATCGTCAAAAGGGACTTCCGCCGGGGCCTATCTCGAGCCCGAGCCTGGAATCCATTCAGGCAGCCCTGAACCCGGAGAAATCCGATTATTTGTTCTATGTGACGAAGAAGGACGGTACGCAGGAGCATCTCTTTGCCAAAACGTACAAAGAGCATTTAAAAAACATCGAGGCCAGCAAAAAGATGGCACAACAATAATATGACGTGTTCAGCAAGTCCGATTGCGGCAGGCAGGCGACGCCTCAACCCTACGGCCTGAAAGAGGCTTGTTGAACAACCTCTAAAAGGGAGGAAATCATCATGAGTATCAAACCTGAATTATTGGCGGCAGCCGGCTCCGTGGCCGATGCTGCTGCTTACTTGGAAGCCGGAGCCGATGCGCTACTTGTCGGCGAAGACCGCTTCGGCATGAGATTGCCCGGCAGTTTGACCCTGGACGAAATTGCGCAAGTCGTGCAGCTTGCTCACGGGCAAGAAAGCAAAGTGTACGTAAGCTTGAACAACTTAATGACCAATGATTTGCTGCCGGAGCTTCCCGCTTATGTTAAAGCGATCGGAGACATCGGAGTGGATGCGGTGGAATTCAACGATCCCTCGGTGCTAACCACCGTAAAAGACTTGGCTCCGCAGGTAAAGCTCCACTGGAATGCGGAAATGACCGCCACCAACTATTCAACGGCCAATTACTGGGGAAGCAAAGGCGCCTCCCGGGTTATTCTGGCGCGTGAATTGAATATGGACGAAGTCACGGACATGAAGCCGCAGCTTCAGCTGGAAGCGCAGGTCCAGGTCCACGGCATGACCAACATCTATCACTCCAAGCGGCGCCTGGTGAACAGTTACATGCAGCAGCAGGGCAGACCGGTCAATGACGGCAGCCTGGGCAAAGAGCGAGGCCTGTTTCTCATCGAGGCCGAACGCCAGGACGAGAAATATCCGATCTATGAGGATATCAATGGCACCCATATCATGAGTTCGGAGGATATCTGCATTCTGGAGGATCTGCATCTGCTGATGGCAGCAGGCGTGGACAGCTTTAAGGTGGAGACCCTGCTGAAGCCGCGCCATTACAATGAGGTTGTAATTCGAACGTATCGTAACGCGATCGATCTCTATGCCGCAGACGCTTCAGCTTATGCATTTCAGGAAGAGTGGATGGACGGAATCCGCGCGATTCAGGATCCGGAACGCGAATTGTCGTTTGGATTTTTCTACAAGGAACAAGTTTATTAAGGAGTGGACAGCATGGAAGCAATGGCACAGCCAAAATACAAAGGCAAACGCTATCGCCTGGACAAGCCGGAATTGCTCGCCCCGGCCGGTAATTTGGAAAAACTGAAATTTGCGGTGCATTATGGCGCCGATGCGGTATATATCGGAGGACAGAAATACGGCCTTCGTTCGAATGCGGACAACTTCAGCTTCGAAGAAATGAAAGAAGGCGTGGAATTCGCCAAGAAATACGGCGCGAAGGTGTTTGTGGCCACCAACATTTATGCGCATAACGAGGACATCGAAGGCATCGAATCCTACCTGCGAAGCCTGGAAGAAGCAGGCATTGCAGCGATCATCGCTGCCGATCCGGCGATTATCGAGGTTGCCAAGCGCGCTGCGCCTAAACTTGAAGTACATCTGAGCACGCAGCAGTCCACGCTCAATTGGCAGGCCGTGAAATTCTGGAAGGACGAAGGATTGCCGCGGGTCGTACTGGGACGGGAGGCAAGCCTGGAGGAAATCGCAGCGATTAAAGAGCATGTTGACATTGAGATCGAAGCCTTTATCCATGGGGCAATGTGCTCCTCGTTCTCCGGTCGCTGCGTATTGTCCAACCATTTTACGGACCGTGATTCCAACCGGGGGGATGCTGCCAATCCTGCCGTTGGAAATATGATTTGTTCGAGGATGGACGAGAAGAGCAGGGACATTGGGTGTCGGAAGAGCAGCAGCTGATGGAACAGCCTGCCCCTGCTCCATCCCCGTTCAAACCGGGCGTTACCCAGATCCCGCTGTTCCAGCCGGAAGATAATCAGTTTACGATGGGGTCGAAGGATCTCTGCATGTTGGAGCATATTCCGGATCTGATTGAGGTCGGAATCGACAGCTTCAAGATTGAGGGACGGATGAAATCGATCCATTACGTTGCGACCGTGGTCAATGTGTATAGACAGGCGATTGATTCTTACATGGCCGACCCTGACCATTATGTATTGAAGCCGGAATGGATCGAGGAGATTAATAAAGCGGCCAACCGACCGCTGAATACTGGATTTTTCTATGATACGCCGGACCATGAGGATCATATTTATGAACCGGAAGAGAAGGCGGTGCCTTATGATTTCGCCGGATTGGTGATGGAATATGACGAACACTCGGGAACGGCCGTCATCCAGCAGCGGAACCACTTTAAGCCGGGGGATCAAATCGAATTTTTCGGGCCGGAAGGGACCTTCTTTAAGCAGACGGTTGGGCCTATCCAGGATGAGGATGGAAGCGAACTGGATGCAGCTCGCCATCCCCTTCAGCTCATTCGCATGAAGGTGGATCAGCCGGTGCGTCATTTTGATATGATGCGAAAACGCAAAGGATAATAAAACATAGTTCTTAAGAACTACACAATTGAGAATCCGGGTCTGTGGATGGACCTTGGATTCTTTTTGTTTACAAAAAAATTAGGATTTAAGAATTATTTTTTTGCGAAAACCCAAAGGAAAACACCCCCAATTGTCGAAATAAAGAGTAACGAATACGTTTCAGGGGATTGGACCGACGTATTAATAATATGATTGTGGTAGGTGAACAGCTAATGTCAGAAGTTGAGCAGCATGATAAGAAACCGAAAAAGGACAAGAAGCCCGGGGGAAACAAAGAGAAAAAAGAAAACGCCTTCGGCATCATCAGGGATACATACTGCCAAGTCGTTCGTTTCCAACATGGGAACGGCCATAAGCCGGATGCCGATGAACCCGGCAAAATCCGTCGGAATCCGGTTGTTCCTGATCTTTTTGTCAGCCATTGTATTTTTTGTGATCGTCCTGGGGTATCTGTCTTACAACAAGGCAAAGGACACGATTGAGAAGAATGCTGCAAACGGCAATCAGCAGACGATTATCCAAACCTCCGAGAAAATCGACATCATTCTGGATAAGTACGAGAATGCCGGCAGACAAATCTTCTATGACATTGAATTGCAGAAATTGTTGTCCGAGTACACGGATAAGAAGTTAAGCGAGTACGATGCGTTTACGGTAGAGCGGACCATCCGCGATAAACTATCCAATCAGATTACGTCGGACTCGGCCATCAGAGCCATTTATTTGATCCCTTCCAAGGGAGAGAAGATCATATCCGCAGGACAATCCTCGGAATCCTCCAAAACCGTCCTTGAGCAAAGCTGGTATGCCGAACTGAAGGAAGGCGACAAGAAGATTATGTGGCTGCCAACGATGCAGAACAGCGGTGCTCCGTATTTCACGATTGCCCGCTCCTTGGGTTCCATGAACGACCTGACGTCTACGTATGTCGTCATGTTTGAACTGAACGCCTCGGTGCTGGATGCCCAGCTGAAGGGAATTAACCTTGGCGAGAACGGTCAACTGCAATTGATCAGTCCGGAAGGCATCGTTGTTTCCTCCAGCGATTCCTCCATCGTGGGTTCGGAAACCGCTTGGACGTTTGCGAAAGAGTTTCCGGCCGACACCAAAACGGATGACGTAAGAACGAAGGATGAGGAAGGAAGAAATGTACTGGCGGTTTACAATACGCTCAGCACGAACGATTGGAAGCTCGTAGGCTCTGTCCAAACCAGCGAGCTCACGAAGGATGCCTCCAGCATACTGGTCATCACGCTGATCGTGGCTGCGATCGACGTTATTTTTGCCATTCTGATCGGTATTTGGATGGTAAGAATGATTGCCCGTCCGATAGGCAAGCTGAACCTGCTGATGAAGGAAGGCGCTAAAGGGAATTTGAATGTTCGTACAGACCATAAGAGCCAGGACGAAATCGGTCAGCTCTCGGCCAGCTTCAACGATATGATGGAGCAGATTACCGGACTCGTGCAGCAAACGAGCAATACCGCCCAGGAAGTGCTTCGAACGGCTGCAGAATTAAGCGATGCCTCGAAGAAGACTGCGATTTCGGCCAAAGAAATTGCCGTGGCTACCGAGGAAATTGCGAACGGAGCCAGCAGTCTGGCAGTTGAAGCAGAGCGCGGCAGCGATCTGACCAACAACATCTCGAAGCAGATGCAAATCGTTGTTACGGCTAACGAAGAGATGGGCAAATCGGCCCGTCACGTAGAAAGCTCCAGTGAGCTGGGAACGAAGCATTTGAGCGACTTGCTGGATAAGACCCATCAGACCGAGGATATGACCCGCTCGATGATGCATAAGGTTGATGGCTTGAAGGAAACGACATCTTCGGTTGCCAAAGTGCTTGATGTGCTTCAGAACATCACTAAGCAAACGAACATCCTCTCCTTGAATGCAACGATCGAAGCGGCCCGTGCCGGAGCAGCCGGTAAAGGCTTCATGGTCGTGGCCGATGAAATCCGCCAGTTGGCAGACCAATCCAGGCAATCCATCGATATGGTCAGCCAAATTACGGACCGCATCATGGCCGAGATTAACGAAACCGTGCAGGTACTGCTCGATGCGAACCCGCTCTTCAAAGGTCAGATGGATGCCGTTAAGGAAACGAACGATATCTTCGTATCCGTTCAACAGCAGATGGTAGAATTTATCGATCGCTTGGATTCCGTCACGCATTCGATTGATGAGTTGAATGAATCTCAAAATGTGCTTTCGGAAGCGATGAGCAATGTGAGCGCGGTAGCCGAAGAATCCTCCGCAACTTCGGAAGAGGTGGCTTCTCTCTCCACAGAGCAGCAAAGCGTCAGCAGTCAGCTGGTCAATCTGTCAACACAGCTTGAGAATGTATCGAATGAGCTGAAAGAGACCTTGTCTCGTTTTAGATTATAGAAAGTTGTTTCATAGGCTGTTCCATCCGTTAAGCGGTAGGAGCAGCCTTTTTTCTGTTACGGATAAAAATGGATTTCAGAGGGTATCATAACGGAGAATATGGTTGAAGGAGTCGAGGTCACATGAAGACGAAGCAGCCTGGCCAAACGCCTGAATTCCTGTCAACGCACCTAAAGGAAAACCTGGAAACATTAAGTCTGTTGCTCAATGACCCCAGCGACCTCACCACCAAAGTGCTTCAGGTTGGGGGTGTTTCATATACCTCGGCCATTGTCAGCTTGGAAGGATTATCCGATCAGTTGTTGATTAAGGAGCAGATTATCCAGCCGATTCAGCATAACCCGGAGCAATACGCGTCATCCATGAAGGATGTGCGGCATGTTCTCCATGAAATCGAGAATCGGATGATATCCCTGCAGATCACCAACCGAACGAGACGCTGGGATGAAGTCATTCCGGTCATTCTTTCGGGCGATACGATTCTTATGCTGGAGGGTACGGATGAGGTCCTGCTGATCAAAACCCGCAAATGGCCGGGACGGAGCATTGAGGAACCTCAAACCGAAGCGCTGGTGCGCGGCCCGAGAGTAGGATTTACGGAAAGCATCTACACTAACATCTCCCTGCTGCGAAGACATATTCGCGAGCCCAATCTGACGATCGACCCCCATATCATCGGCAGGCGATCGAACCAGTCGCTTGCGGTCGTCTATATAAAAGGATTGACGAATCCGGAGCTGATCGAAGAAGTCAACCGCCGGCTGAAGTCGCTGGATCTCGACTATGCCCCTGAATCCGGGACGGTGGAGCAATGGATCGAGGACAGCTTTTTATCGCCGTTTCCCCAGATCCTCAATACCGAGCGACCGGATAAAGTCACTTCCGCCCTGCTGCAGGGAAAAGTAGCGATTTTGCTGGACGGTACCCCTTTTGTGCTTCTGCTTCCGTTTACTTTCATTTCCCTGTTACATTCCCCGGAGGATTATTACGAACGATGGAGCATTGGTTCGCTGATACGTTTGCTGCGTCTTGTGGCCATCGGAATTACCTTGTTTCTTCCCGCGCTGTATATTGCCATCCTGTCTTTCCATCCCGGCATGATCCCGTTTAAGCTCGTATTCTCGATTGCTGCTTCACGGGAAGGGGTGCCCTTTCCTGCAGTGATCGAAGCCTTACTGATGGAAGTTACACTGGAATTGCTGCGCGAAGCGGGAATTCGCCTGCCGAAACCGATAGGTCAAACGATCGGTATTGTCGGAGGACTTGTGATCGGGGAGGCTGCGGTTCAGGCGGGGATCGTGAGCCCGATTATGGTCATCATCGTGGCACTGACAGCAATATCCTCCTTTGCCATTCCGTCTTACAGCGCAGGCATTTCTTTTCGAATGCTGCGCTTTGCGATCATGATTGCTGCAAGCTTTTTGGGACTGTATGGGATCGTGCTGACCTTTATCATGATCTGTATCCACTTGATGAGGCTGCATAGTTTCGGAATCCCGTATCTGAGTCCCATTGCCCCCTCTGTTCAGCACGATTGGAAGGATATGTTTATCCGCGTGCCGGTGACTTGGCTTACGCTCAGACCTTTATTTATGAAGCCCCAGGATATCCATCGGGCAAAAAAGCGGTGATTCGTATTGAACCTTAACCAACGAAGCAGTCAAACAATCGGCAGAAAAGAGATTGTCTACTCTGTCAGCAATATGATGATTGGACTCGGAATCCTCACGCTCCCTCATACGATTGCGAAGAAGACCCAGTTCTCGGATGGCTGGATGCCGATCATTCTGGGCGGCATGATCGCATTTGTATTTGCTTGGGCCATCGGCGTATTGGCTTCGAGGTTTCCCGGTAAAAACTATCATGCAATGGCCTCGATGATTTTGAGCCGAAAAGCAGCCCATGTGTTGACGCTGTTAATGAGTCTCTACTTTTTGTTATTTGTCAGTTATCAAGTGCGCGGCGTTTCTACGATAACGAGGCTGTATTTATTCGATAACACGCCGGAGGAAATCATCGGGCTGGTTTACTTGCTGGTATTAATCTATGCCGTTGCCGGTCCAAGCATCGCTTTGGTGCGCTTGAACCTGATTTTCTTTCCCATCGTTGTCACGATTTTGCTGCTGATCGTCCTCTTGAATCTTGGAAGCTTAAACATGCACTTTCTGCTGCCTGTGTTTAAAACCGATTGGAGAAGAATCGTTGCCTCTTCGAAGGATACGGTATTCTCCTACCTCGGACTGGAGATCATGCTGTTCTACAACATCTATGTCGCTAGGAAAAGCAAGCTTCCAGGCTCTCTCTTACGCGGGCTGCTGATACCGATCTGCATATACTTTGTTGTTTTTGTGTTTGTCATTGGCGTTTTTGGACCGATGGTGGTTTCCAATACGCTGTATCCGTTAGCCGAATTGGCCAAAGAGGTTGAAGTTCCGGGAGGAATATTCGAACGGTTTGAATTTTTCTTTTTTGTCATCTGGTTGATGACGTTGTTCAGCACGAATGCGATGGCGTTTGACGTGGCTTTATTGGCGCTGGAATCCGTATTCCCTAAACATCGAAGATTTATGATGATCCTTGTTCATGGACCGGTACTGTTCATTCTCGGTTTATTGCCGAGCTCGCTCCGAGAACTCAACGTATTTGCCGAATGGATCAGTTATATGGGGGTCGGATTCGCATGGGTGCTTCCGGCACTGCTGCTCTTGATCGCTAAAGTTCGGGGGGTGAAGGGGGATGGCTAGAAAACTCCGGATGTTCCTGGCGCTTATGCTTTTATGGCCGACAGCCGGCTGCTGGGACCGCATCGAAATCGAGGAGCGCGGATTTGTAGTCGGCACGGCTCTTGACGCGGCAGAGGAAGGAGAAATTAAGCTTACGTTTCAAATTGTCGTGCCTACGCAGATGAAAGGCTCCAGCGGCCAAAAGAGTGAGGGGGGAGCCCTTTTATCAATCTGTCCTCGACCGCGAGCAGTGTATTCAAAGCCGCACGGAAGATGTCGAATGAGATCAGCCGCTCTCCTTACCTGGCCCATAATCAAGTGATCATTATCTCCGAAGCGCTGGCCGGAACGGAGCACATAGGCGATGTACTGGATTTGTTTGTCCGGGATCCGGAGAACCGGCGAGCTTCCAATATTATGGTCGCTGAGGGAGAGGCAAGCAAGATCCTGGAGATCCATTCAAAGATCGAAACCTTGCCCGTGCAGTACATTCGTTCGACGCAAGAAAATAAGGACAAAAGCGAATCCATCACGCCTCCAACGAATATGGGGGAACTGCATCATTTCCTGTTGTCCAAGTCGAGTTATGCGCTGCCCCGGGTATCGATCACGCAAGACGACAGAGTATCCACCAGCGGCGCGGCTGTGTTTAACGGCGAGAACTACAGGTTCATGGGATTCCTGGACAACGATGAAACCACGGGCCGGAACATGATGCAGGGAACGGTAAAAACCGCATCCCTGGAACTGGTCGTTCACGGCAAACAGCTCGTTTATGAAGTCAGGGAATTCAACCGGATCATTCGAGTCCATCTGGACGATCGCGGACTTCCCGAGTTTGACGTTGAAATTTCGGTTAGAGGCAATATTGGGGAAGCTGAGCTGGAAGAGAGCGAAATCGTTCGCGAACTAAACGGGGAGATCAAACGCAAGGCGGAGGAACGGATCAAGGAAATCGCAATGGATGTCATTCAAAAGGCCCAGAACGATTATAAATCGGACTTTTTGGGCTTCTGGAAGAAATGCCAAGAGCAGGAGTACGAAACTTGGAACCGTTACAAGGACGACTGGGACCGAGGTCAAAACATTTTTTCGCAATGCAAGATCCATGTGCACGCAGACGCAAGAGTTCGAACCATTGGAACCATTACCGGGACGGAATAAGGAAGGAAGGCAGGTTGATGGAATTCATGGATCTTCGCTACGATATTTTGTTAAATCCGCTTGTCGTGATTGGTATACTGCTGCTCATCATCGTACCGTTGACCTTATTCCAAACGAACCGGTATCTGCACAAATACGGGGATCCGCCCTGGAAGCAGCGGGAGAAACCGGATGATGGTGCAGAGAGAAGCGAACATGATTGAGTCAGGTTCCATATGGAAATAATGAGGAAACAAAGACTCAATTGGAGGACGGAACCATGAGGCTAATCCGCAATAAACGAATTACATACGGATGGCTGATTTTGACGGTACTGATTGCTATTTTGACGATGCGCCTTGCCTGGGTGCAGCTCGTGATGAAGCATCAACGGGTCCCAGGAAGCCGGCATACAATGGTTGAGGCATCGCTTATCCAGCGGGAAAGGGGCATCGTGCTGGATTCGGGCCGCGGACATTTTACGGATCGCAACGGAAAACCGCTCACAGGCAATTTGATCTGGACAGCCGTATTGTTTCCGGCCGGCGAGAAGGAGCTGAGGAGCGCCCATCATCAGGTTGCCAAGCTGGCCCGCATCCTGGGAACGGACACGAATCAGTTGCTGCAAATCTGGGGCAAGCTAAAGGAGCCGCAGCTGTGGCATGGAGCGGATTCCCGCATTCCGCGTTCCTTGTCCAAGGAGCAGATCGAGCAGATTCGCGAGCTTGAGCTCCCCAAACTCAAGGTTCTTCCTTATGAGCAGCGGTACGGTAATCGACAATCGGGCATGCAGTGGCTTGGTTTTGTATCCGGCCAGCGTAAGGAAAGCCTGTTCTTTCAGGATTATCCGGAGATTTCGGGAACCAGCGGCCTGGAGAAGACGATGGATTCGCTGATCCGGGGTGAAGGACCTACGGTCGTCTATTTTCCGGTAAACAGCACGAATGAAGTGATTCAGGATATGAAGCCGATGGTGAAGGCGCCGGACAATCGGTACTATCCGTTACGGGTATCCACAACGATCGATATCGACATTCAGCGGGGGATCGAGGCCATCACGGAAAAAGCGGGCATGAAAGAAGGGGCGGTTGTCGTGCTGGATGCACGCAATGCCGATATCGTGGCGATGGTATCCAGACCGTTTTACAATCCGGAGCAGATACATCCGAAAGACGGTCAGTGGGAGAATCGCGGATTGAAAGCGGCCACGCCAGGCTCCGTGTTCAAGCTTGTCACGGCAGCGGCCATTTTGGAGAATGGTCTCAGCTCGCCAAACGAACATTTTCATTGCGATGGGGAATACGGCAAGTTCGGATTGTCCTGCTGGAAAAAGGGCGGGCATGGAACGATTGATCTGCGCGAGGGCTTTGCGGAATCCTGCAACGTCGTATTTGCCACGCTTGCGGAAAGATTAACCCCACAGCAAATAATCTCAGCGGCATCCGCGCTGGGCTTTGGTCAAAGCGTAGGCTGGCAATCACAGCAGTTTTTAGGGCTTCGCTCATTTGCACCGTTGGATCATGAAGAGAAGGGGACGGTCTTTTCCGGCTCCGCGGATGCCTCCGATGCAGGCGTAAGAGTGCAGACAGGCATAGGCCAAAGAGACGCTGCCGTATCTCCGCTCCAAGCCGCTAATGCGATGGTGACGCTGCTTCATGGCGGGGTGAAGACCAAGCCGCGTATTGTGAAGCAGATTCGGTACGCGAACGGCCAGTTGCTTCAGGATACGAATCCGCTGTACGAACGCCCGGCAGGAAACGGTATTTCCCGGGAAACCTCTTCGATCCTGCTCGAATGGATGGAGGATGTCGTTCAAGAGGGAACAGGAAGCGCTTTGAATCATCGCAAATGGACCCTTGCAGGCAAATCGGGAACCGCTCAGGTCAAAGTAAAGGGCCGCGCCCGAAACAACCAGTGGTTTGTCGGGTACGGCCCGGTGGAGAAGCCACGTTATGCGGTGGCAGTATTGGTGGAGAATCGGAGCACGAACAGCAGCAATCAGGCAACCGAAATATTCGGTCAGGTCTCCGATTTCTTGGCCTCGGTTGAAGCGGGCTCCGGCTCCGCGTAAGAGCGGGACATATCCCAAGGGGACACATCGAATTCTTCGCTCGGCAGATGGATCCACTGCTTCAGATATCCCTGCGCAAGCAATTCCTTGATGAGAATCAGCAGGATGGGAGCCAGAATCAAACCGGCAACCCCAAATATCGACAGGGAGATCATCATAAAGGACAGCATCAGAAAGGCGGAGGATACGCCGATCGAGTTACCCGTAATTTTAGGCTCAAGCAGCTGTCTGGAAATGACCACAACGGCAAGCAGAACGATCAAGCCGATTGCAAGCCCGGTGTTGCCTACAATGAACAAATAGGTGATCCACGGAATAAGAATAACGGGAACCCCGAGCAGCGGCAATACATCGAATACGGCGCAGATAAGCGCGACGGACAGGGAATTGCCCGTACCTAATATCAAGAGTCCTATGTATACAATGACAAAGGTGATGCTGACCAGCTTCATCTGGGCTTTAATATAAGAGCCGATTGCCTTGAATACATTGTCCTTCAGGAAAACGAAAGCCGTCTTAAGCGTCTTCGGCGTCTTGTCCTTGGCGATTCTCCGCCAGCTGCCGATTTCCGTGCTCAGGAAGAAAGCGAGGATAATCGCAACCCCGAAATTCGCGATGAACGAGGAGAACGACCCCATGAATCCAACGATGTAACGGAAGAACGACTCGGCAGCGCCCTGGGCAAAGGTGGTAATGTCTTGGAAGTAACCGTTCAGGCGGTCCGTCAGATCCGGCGGCAGCGCGTCGAGCTTCGTCTGCAGGAACATCAGGGTTTCCGAGAAATGCTTCTGGATCGTTTGGGTGTAAGCCGGCAAATTGTCCTGCAGGTTCATGAATTGCGATACGATGAGCGCTCCGGCTCCAAACAGGATGCCAAGGATGACGAGCAGGAAGAGCAGAACGGATATCGCCGCGGCGAAGGGCTTCGGAAGCCCCCTGCGGTGCAGGAATTTGGAGAAAGGCTCAATAATCAGGAAAACGAGGAAAGATAAAAACACCGGAGCCGCAATCTGGTAAAGCTTGCTGAATATGAGCATGATCAAGTAAACCGTAAGCACGATTAAACCTATATCGAAGGCGGTTCTCCAATATTTTTTATACAAGGGAAGCATAGTGGGATATCGGCTCCTTTATACTTTATTGATAGATATCATTGTACACGATTTGCGAAAAAAAAGCCTATTTCTTTAAGTGCTATGATAAAATAATAATAGTGTCTTTCATTAGAAAAAGAAATAAAAAGCGGGGAGTTAGCATGCAAACGTTACTGCTATGGTTGTTTTACCTTTCATCTTTTTATGCATTCATTCCCGGCATCCTGACCCGGATATTCGGTTTTCGAGTATTTCGCAGGGGAACAGGCTTGGAAGACTTCGCCTTAACCTTTGATGATGGTCCTGATCCGTTCTATACGCCAAGACTGCTGGATCTATTGAAGCGGTATAATATGAAAGCGACTTTTTTTCTGGTCGGTTCCCATGCCGAGAAGCATCCGGAGGTCGTCAAACGCATTCATAGCGAGGGTCATCTGATCGGGATTCACAACTATGTTCACAAGAGCAATTGGTTAATGCGACCCGTGACCGTCCGCAAGCAAGTCAAGCGCACGGACGATATCATCTACGCCATAACCGGCGAGCGCTCGAGATATTACAGACCGCCTTGGGGAATCGTGAATCTATTCGATTTTGCCAAGAATACCGGCTGCCGCATCATCTTATGGTCCTCGATGTTTAATGATTGGCGAAGCAAGATCGGCGCTGACAAGCTGACTCAGCGTATGCTGGCCAAGCTGAACGGCGGCGAGGTTATGCTCCTCCATGACTGCGGTACGACGATGGGAGCGAACCCCGATGCGCCGGAGCAAATGCTGATTGCCTTGGAACGCGTACTGAAAGCCGCAGAGCAGAAAGGAATGAGAAGCATCCGAATCGACGACATGATGGCTAAGGAAAGCAAAGCGAAAGCCAAGAAGCTGCCTCCTCTCAAGCGGTTGATCGTCTCATTGTGGCTCTTGTGGGAAAAAGCATTTCATGCGGTGTTCGCGCTCGAAACGGTAAATCCGGAGGATCCGATGCTGCATTTCCGAAAGCGTGCCTTCACCGGCAAAACGGTCGTGATGGAAGACGGCAGCCGGCTTGAGAAGGGAGACCAGGTGCTCGAGCTCCACTTTGACAACAAAAAATTGTTCGAGATCGGCAGCCGCTCCCGCTCGGAAGTGCAGCTTGCCATCAAAATGATTCGTGCCGTGCAGAAGGATTTGCCTTCTCTGGCGAACATGGTGCTGGACCGGCCCGAGTTTAAGGATATCAAAGGTTTGTATGCCGTAACCATGATTTCGCGGGGCCCCGAGCAATTCGGATTCCATGTGATGGATTTGCCTCGGGGGCTGTTCGCAAGCTCGTCCAGACTGTATCTGAAACTGCTGCTCAGCGTCATTCACCCGAAAGGGCAGGCCCGCCTGAAGGAGGGCACCCAGATGATGGAGCCGAAAATGCTCATCATGCCGGTGGATGTTCTGATCGGACGTTATGCGGAGAAGAAAACGCAGGTTTTGCCTCCATCGGAGGAACAGCAGGAAGTTCAACAGGAGCATGCGGGTGATCTGGCGGTTGCCAGTGTCTCGCAAGGCATGTAGTTCATCGAATCGATGGTTTCCGCTATTATGCATGGATTATCTCTTAGATGGTTTTGGTTATAAACAAGGGGTTATCCCCGCAGGCTGCTGCAAATGCCTGCGCGGGATAACCCCTTTGCTTTATTAAGGATTAGATTTTCAATACGCCGCCAGAGCTGGCGTTGGTCACAAGCTTCGAGTAGCGCGCAAGGTAACCGGTTTTCACTTTCGGTTCGAACTCAACCCATTTGCTGCGGCGTACAGCCATTTCCTCTTCGGAAACGTCCAGCAATTGAATCGTCCGTTTATTCAGGTCCAGCTCGATGATATCCCCGTCTTCAACGAAAGCGATAGGTCCGCCTTCAGCCGCTTCCGGCGAGATGTGTCCGATGCTGATGCCGCGGGAAGCGCCGGAGAAGCGTCCGTCCGTGATCAGACCGACTTTGGCTCCAAGCCCCATGCCGGCAATCTGCGAGGTCGGCGCCAGCATTTCCGGCATGCCCGGTCCGCCCTTCGGCCCTTCATATCGAATGACAACCACATGGCCTTCCTTGACCTTGCCGTTGGCAATGCCGCTTAGCGCCTCGTCCTGGGAGTCAAAGCAGATGGCAGGTCCTTTATGGTATCCGCCAACCGACGGATCGACCGCACCGACTTTGATGATGGAGCCTTCAGGAGCCAGATTGCCGTACAGTACCGCGAGTCCGCCGCGCTCGGAATACGGGGAATCGATCGGATGGATGACGTTCTCATCCTGGATTTCGCAGCCCTCTACGTTCTCGGCCAGCGTTTTGCCGGTTACGGTAATGCAATCCCCGTGCAGTGCGCCGGGCTTCTTCAGAAGCTCGTGCAGAACCGCGCTTACTCCGCCTGCCAAATGCACATCCTCGATGAAGTAATCCGAAGCCGGAGCCAGCTTGGAGATGTGAGGAACGCGGTCAGCGACTTCGTTGATCCGCTCCAGCGGGTAATCAAGGCCGGCTTCTTGGGCAAGCGCCAATGTATGAAGCACCGTGTTGGTGGAGCCGCCCATCGCCATATCGAGCGCAAACGCATTGTCGATAGCTTCCAGGGTTACGATGTCACGCGGCTTCAGGTCCATTTTGACAAGTTCCATCAATTGTTTGGCCGATTGTTTAACAAACTCTCTGCGCTCTTCGGCGATGGCAAGAATGGTGCCGTTGCCCGGCAGAGCCAGACCCAGCGCTTCGGCGAGGCAGTTCATGGAGTTGGCGGTGAACATGCCGGAACAGGATCCGCAGGTTGGACATCCGTATTGTTCCAATTCCAGGAGCTCATCGTCATTGATTTTGCCGACCTGGTGAGCGCCGACGCCTTCGAATACGGAAGTCAGGGACAATTTGCGGCCTTTGCTGTCCACGCCGGCCTTCATCGGTCCGCCGCTGACAAACACCGTCGGGATGTTAACGCGCAGGGCGCCCATCAGCATGCCGGGCGTAATTTTGTCGCAGTTCGGGATACACACCATGCCGTCGAACCAGTGGGCGGATACAACGGTTTCCAGGGAATCCGCAATGATCTCGCGGCTTGGCAGCGAGTAGCGCATGCCGATATGTCCCATGGCAATTCCGTCATCCACGCCGATGGTGTTGAACTCGAACGGAACGCCGCCGGCTTCACGGATCGCATCCTTCACGATCTTGCCGAATTCCTGAAGATGCACGTGACCCGGAACGATATCGATGTAAGAGTTGCACACGGCGATGAAGGGTTTGCCGAAATCCTCTTCCTTAACGCCTGCTGCACGCAGCAAGCTGCGGTGCGGCGCGCGGTCAAAGCCTTTCTTGATCATGTCTGAACGCATTTTTTTGGTTGTCATGATGTCGATTTCCCCCCAGATCTATTTTAAAATTGTTACGCTTTAGCGCGGTCTTCCGGCAAAGCAGCCGGGTACCTGTAAACAGCGAATAGGTTTTAAATGAGTCTATCACAAAAAGGTAGGTTTTTCTACATGATATTAATAGGAAGCGATGGAAGGAAGCCTGTCGTGAAGGCCAAGAAAAAGCCTGTCCCCCTTGGTAGGGAACAGGCTTCCTACTGAAAAGATATGCTATTTCTTGCCGCCTTTGCGGCCAATTTCCTGATAGAATTCGCGATTATGATTCCGCGAGGTGGCTTCGCCGCCCTTTTGACCGATTTCCTGGTAAAACTCGCGGCTATGGTTTTTGGACGTCGCTTTGCCGCCTTTTTTGCCGATTTCCTGATAGAATTCGCGGCTGTGTTTTTTGGCGGTGGCTTCGCCGCCAAGACGTCCGGCTTCTTCGCGGGTCATCTTTCGATTGCTGCTGGTGGCCATGAACAAATCACTCCTTTACCGTCGTATTTGCTATGCGTATATGTTACTTACCACGGTCCATTTGTCATGAATCAAAACATTCGACTAAAGATTGGTAAATTTTCAAGTCGGAGCGATTTCTTGATCCCATGCGCCAATAACGCTTAAATCAGAGTTTATTTCATGGTTTAATAAGAGTATGATCAAGAATAGGATAGGGAGGTTTTGGACCATTGCCGTTTGTTCAACTGAAAGGACGAACCGTTCCCTGCCAAGGGATCTTGTTTGATAAAGACGGTACGCTGCTTCATTTCATGGCGCTGTGGGGAGGATGGGCCGATTATGTGCTCGAGTTCATGGAGGAACGGCTGGAGCTGATGGGATCCGGCTTTACGCTGCCGAAAGAGAAGGTGCTTGGGACCAAGCACGATGCCGGCGGACGCGTATCGGGGTATGATCTGCGGGGTCCGCTCGCCATGGGCACCGTGGAGGAGACGAACGGGCTTCTGTCCTGGCAATTGTACGCAGCCGGGATGCCATGGAACGAGGCGATTGTGCAGGTCCATCAGATTACGAAAAATGCCATGTACGAAGTCCGTCAGCGAAAGCCGGCATTCCCGGTGCCCGGACTGGAACATTTTCTGGAAAAATGCAGCTTGGCCTCCGTGAAGATGGCAGTGGTGACTTCGGATCAAACCTCAGGTGCCGTGGAGCAGTTGGAATGGATGGGGCTTCGCTCGTACTTTACGGTCATTATGGGAAGAGATCAGGTTCGAAATGGCAAGCCGCACCCCGAAATGACCGAGGCTGCCTGCCGCCGGCTCGGGATCAAACCGGAGGAAGCGGTCGTCATCGGCGACAGCAACGCGGATATGCAGATGGCGAAGCATGCAGGCGCTGCGCTGGCCGTAGGTTTAATGACGGATGAAGGGGAGCCGGCGCATCTGACAGATGCCGATGTTGTCATATCCGATTATAATGAATTAGACGTGCACAGGTAGACGTGTTATTTTAAGGGCTGTACGGAGGTGTATAAGAGTGGAGAACAGGGAAAAGATCGAGCAGTTGGCAACATGGATCGAAGCGAGCGACTACATTGTTTTTTTCGGGGGAGCGGGTACCTCCACCGAGAGCGGAATACCAGACTTCCGTTCGGCAGCCGGACTGTACCAGAGCGAGCACCAGTCTCCGTATCCGCCGGAGGTCATGCTCAGCCATACTTTTTTTATGCAGCATCCGGAAGTGTTTTACGACTTTTACCGGAGCAAGATGCTGCACCCGCTTGCGCAGCCGAACGGCTGTCACCGCCTATTGTCGAGACTCGAGCATGACGGGAAGCTAAAGGCGGTCATCACGCAGAATATCGATGGCCTGCATCAGTCGGCGGGATGTTCCGAGGTGCTGGAGCTTCACGGTTCCGTGCACCGCAATTATTGCATGGATTGCTCCCGATTCTACAGCCTTCAGGAGATTCTGGACATTAAGGAAATCGTCCCGCGCTGCAAGGATTGCGGGGGGCTGGTTCGGCCGGACGTCGTGCTGTATGAAGAGGAATTGGACCAGAACGTCATCATGCGCTCGATCCAGGAAATATCGACGGCCGACTTGTTGATTATTGGGGGGACTTCCCTGACGGTACACCCCGCCGCTAGTTTGATCTCCTATTTTCATGGAAGCAAGGTAGCTTTGCTGAATGCAGATCCAACCCCATACGATCATCGGGCAGGCCTCCTGATTGCGGATCGGATCGGTCAAGTCATGACGCAGGTGGATAAACTGATCAGCACGTGAGGGGACAAAAGGCGGCGTATTGCCGTACCTATCCCTGTAATCGTTTTCTTGTCAAAGGAAGACCAAACGCGATAAGATGGAATTTAGCAATGGACCTATTCACTTAGAGAGGCAGGGATTGCAAGTGACCTATGTGGCTAGCGAAGACCGCTATGAAGGTATGAAGTATAACCGCGTGGGGCGGTCCGGGCTTAAACTTCCCGCGATCTCCCTTGGATTATGGCATAATTTCGGTGGCGTCGACACGTACGAGAACGGGCGGAACATGATTACGCGCTCCTTCGATCTGGGCATCACCCACTTCGATCTGGCGAACAATTACGGACCTCCTGCAGGCTCTGCCGAGGAGACTTTCGGTAAAGTGCTTTCCAGAGACCTTAAGGCATATCGTGACGAAATCGTCGTTTCGTCCAAAGCCGGCTATTATATGTGGCCCGGTCCTTACGGCGATTTCGGATCGCGTAAATATCTGGTATCAAGCCTCGACCAGAGCTTGAAGCGAATGGGCCTGGACTATGTGGATATTTTCTATCATCATCGGATGGATCCGGAAACGCCGCTCGAGGAAACCATGGCAGCGCTGGATCATCTCGTTCGTTCCGGCAAGGCGCTGTATGTCGGAGTCTCCAACTATTCGCCGGAGAAGACCCGGGAAGCGATATCGATCCTGAAAAGCCTGGGTACCCCGCTGCTCATCCATCAACCGAGCTACTCCATGCTGGACCGTTGGGTGGAGAACGGATTGCTTGACGTCCTGGAAGAGAACGGGGTCGGAAGCATCGCATTCACGCCGCTTGCTCAAGGGCTCTTGACGAACAAATATTTGAACGGCGTGCCTGTCGATTCCCGTGCCGCAAGCGCATCCGTGTTCCTGAACGAAAGCAGTATCACGCCTGAGGTGCTGCGCAAGATCAGAGCCTTGAACCAAATCGCCCAAGCCCGGAACCAGAGTCTGGCTCAATTCGCGCTCGCCTGGGTTCTGCGCGGCGGCCGGGTGACGTCTGCCCTGATCGGAGCTAGCAAAGTAAGCCAGATTGAAGACAACGTGGCTGCCTTGAACAATCTGGAGTTCTCGAAGGAAGAGCTGGATCGGATCGAAGCGATTCTCAAAACGGAGAATGCATCTTCTTCGGAAGGATAGATGCTGGCGAAAACACGGTGGCATTGAAATAGATACATGCCAAGGAGCGCCTTTAGGATGATAACCGACCTGAAGGGCGCTCCTTTTTTTTGCTAAGGGATGGCTTGGGCGCACTCTTTAAGTAAGCGCGGATGAAGAGATGATGTCCTTGCGGTACCGCGACGGGGATCGGCCGACGAGCCGCTTGAATTGGCGCGAGAAATAGAGCGGGTCGGTCAGTCCGACCGATGCGGAAACCTGCTCGATGGACAAATCGGGACGTTCGCGCAGCAGCCGTTTGGATTGGTCGATTCTTAATTTAAGCAGATACGTGATCGGAGTCATGCCCGTTTCCTGCTTGAAGATCCGTGACAGGTATGCGCGGTTGTAGCCTAGGCTCGTACACATCTGTTCGATCGAGACGGGATGGGCGTATTGGGAAGCCATGTAACTGATCATCTGCTTCACCGTGCGCTGAACCTGGGGCTCTGACAGCGTCAATCGGGACGGCCGGTCGCTCTGATTCATGATCTCGGCCCAGATTAAATGCAGGTAACCGATGGCGGCCATGTGAGAGCTTTCTTCCCTGGATTGAAAATGGCCCTGGATGAGGGATACATAGCCGGGAATGGGGTTGTTCTCCACGAGGTGGAGGACAGGCTTTTCGGGCGTGAGCCCCAAACGGGATATCTCTTCATCGGCGTGTTCTCCGTCAAAGGCGACCCAGCGGTAACGCCACGGCTGGCTCGCATCGGATACATAGCTGACAATCTGGCCGGGATGAATCAGGAAGCAATCGCCGGGCCCGAGCTGGTATCTGTCGGTTTCGGTCCGAAATACGCCATGGCCCGATTCGATGATGTGCAAGAGGTAATGATCGAATATTTTGGGCCCCAACGCATGCTCCGGAAGGGTCTGGCTCTCGCCGGCGAATCGCACGTGGAGCCAGCCGCCGCCTTGCTGTGCTGGGTTGGAAGCAACAGAATAGGTTGGTTTCATCATTCATTTTCCTTTACAATGAGTTTGGGAAAAAGAGGAACTATAGGGATTTCGTGATCGTGAATTTATTGTACCTCCATAAGTCACATAAATCCATATGTATCACACAAGATTTCATTATCGGTAAACGAGATTTCCATTATACTGAAGACAGTAAAACTACCATATGTACAGGATGGAGTGATAGGCAGTGACGACGCAACAGCTTATGGAAAGATTTATGGACAAGCACGGTGAGAGCCAGCATAAGGTTCGCATATTTAATGCGCCAGGGCGCGTGAACCTTATCGGGGAGCATCTGGATTACAACGGGGGCTATGTGCTTCCGGCAGCCCTGGAGTTTGGCACAACCTTGATTATCCGACCGCGTGACGATAACAAGGTGAGCTTTTCATCCACCAATATCCCCTATGAATTAACGATCAGTCTGGACGAGGATTATGGCTACAAAATCGATCAATGGACGGATTACCCGGTCGGCGTCATTACCGAGCTGAATAAAATCGGCTGCGGGCTCAGCAGCGGCTATGACCTGCTGTACCACGGGGATATCCCGAACGGGGCAGGCCTCTCGTCCTCAGCGTCCATCGAAGTGGTCACGGCTTACGCCTTCTTGAAGATGGAGGGCAAGGAGACGGATACGGTGGAGATCGCAAAGCTTTCGCAGCGGGTGGAAAACCTGTTCGTCGGCGTCAACTCCGGCATCATGGATCAATTCGCCGTAGCCAACGGCAAGCAGGATCATGCCATTCTGTTAATGTGCGATACGCTGGAGTATGAGCTGGTGCCTTTCCGGACCGGAGCATACAAAATCGTGATTTCGAATACCAACAAACGGCGCGGACTCGTCGATTCCAAATATAATGAACGCCGCAGCGAATGCGACCGCGCTTTGGAAATTTTGCAAAAGGAGCTCCCGGCGTTATCGTATCTCGCCCAGCTGAATCCGGATCAATTCGCGACCTTGCGGGACAGCATCCAGGATGAGACCGTCAGAAGACGCGCCCAGCATGTCGTCGAGGAGAACCAGCGCGTGCTTGATTCCGTGAAGGCTCTGAAAGAGGGGAATCTGGAAGTTTTCGGACAGTACATGAATCAGTCCCATGACTCTTTGCGTTATCTGTACGAAGTCACGGGCGACGAGTTGGATGCTCTGGTGGAAGAAGCCCAGCGGATTCCGGGTACGCTCGGTTCCAGAATGACGGGAGCCGGCTTTGGCGGCTGCACGGTATCCCTCGTGCACGAGGACGCGGTGGAACGTTTCATCGCGGAAGTGGGACAGCAATATGAGGCCAGAACGGGACTGAAGGCGGACTTCTACGTATGCGGCGTAGGTCAAGGCGTGCATGAAGTAAAGGAGGGCGAATAATATGGCTATTTTAGTGACCGGCGGAGCAGGTTATATCGGTTCACATACCGTGGCGGAGCTGCTGGAGCAAGGGGAAGACGTTGTAGTCATCGACAGCCTGGAGACGGGTCATCGCGAAGCGCTGCTGGGCGGAAAGCTGTATGTCGGCGATCTGCGCGACAAGGCGCTGCTGAAGCAGCTGTTCTCGGACAACGATATTGATGCCGTTATCCATTTTGCCGCGAATTCTCTGGTCGGCGAGAGCATGAAGGATCCGGTGAAATATTACGATAACAACGTGTACGGCACGCTGTGCCTGCTGGAAGCCATGAATGAGGCGGGCGTTCGAAAGATCGTCTTCTCTTCAACGGCCGCGACCTACGGTGAGCCCGAGAAGGTGCCGATCGAGGAAACGGACCGGACCCAGCCGACGAACGTGTACGGGGAAACCAAGCTGATGATGGAACGGATGATGTCCTGGTTCGATACCGTGCTCGGGGTGAAGTATGTCTCCCTTCGTTACTTCAACGCGGCCGGCTCGCATGCCAGCGGCAAGATCGGCGAGGATCACCGGCCGGAGAGCCACTTGATTCCGCTCGTTCTGCAAACCGCTTTGAAGCAGCGCGCCAGCATCTCGGTGTTTGGCGACGATTACGCAACTCCCGATGGCACGTGCGTCCGCGATTACATTCACGTCAGCGATCTGGCGAATGCGCATCTGCGCGCGGTTGAATACCTTCGTCGCGGCGAGTCCAGCAATGTGTTCAATCTCGGCAACGGGCTCGGGTTCTCGGTCAAGGAAGTGATCGAGACATCGAAGCGGGTGACGGGTGCCGACATTCCGGTTGTCATGGAAGCCCGCCGTGCGGGTGACCCTGCGGTATTGGTGGCGTCTTCGGACAAAGCGCGCACGGTTCTCGGATGGACGCCGTCCAGAACGACGCTGGAGGAAATTATCGAGAGCGCATGGAAGTGGCACAGCAGTCGTCCGGACGGTTACGGCGACAATTAATCCAAGGGGGACGATGAACATGAATGCTGCAACATCAAGTACTCCCGAATCCAAGCAGGTTCTGCATGCCATTGAAATGCTGGTGCGATTCGCGCTTCATAAAGGCCTGATCCAGGCAGCGGATGCGGATTACAGCCGCAACCTGCTGCTGGAGGATTTCGGGTTCAGCGAGCCGTACGGCGACGAAGTGAACGACCCGATGCCGGATGGCCCCCAGGCTATGCTCGACATCCTGATCGATTACGGTGCGGCGCATGGCATGATCCCGGAAAATACCGATACGTACCGGGATTTGCTGGACGCCAAAATCATGGGCCGCCTCATGGCAAGACCTTCGGAAGTAACCGCTCGGTTCCGGGCGGTAGAGCAGGAGCAGGGGATCATCGAGGCTACCCGGCAATTTTACAGCCTGTGCATCGACTCCAACTACATTCGGATGGATCGCGTAGCCAAAAACGAATACTGGCGGCATGCCAGCGCGTACGGCGATATTGAGATTACCATCAATCTATCCAAGCCGGAGAAAAGTCCGAAGGAAATCGCCATGGCCAAACTGCTGCCTCCGCCGATTTATCCGAAATGCCAGCTCTGCCGGGAGAACGTGGGTTATGCAGGCAGGGTCAATCACCCGGCACGGCAAAACCTGCGCATTATCCCGCTGGAGTTGAACGGTGAACCATGGTTCTACCAATACTCGCCGTATGTTTACTATAACGAGCACTGCATCGTGTTCCACCACGATCACGTGCCGATGAAGCTGACCAAGGAGACGCTTGCCCGCCTCTTGAGTTTTGTTGATGCTTATCCGCATTATTTTCTCGGATCGAACGCGGATCTTCCGATTGTCGGGGGCTCCATTCTCACACATGATCATTTCCAGGGGGGCGGCATACCTTCCCGATCCAGAAAGCGCCGAAGGTGGCCGGGTTTACGCACGGGGATTATCCGGAGGTATCCGTTGCCATCGTGAAATGGCCGATGTCGGTGATCCGCCTATCCTCAAGCGATCGGGATTCGCTGCTTGAATGCGCGAACGGCATTTACGAGGGCTGGAAAACCTACAGCGACCCTTCGGCAGACATTGAGGCCTTCAGCGAAGCGGACGGCGAACGGGTCCGCCATAATACGGTGACTCCGATTGCCCGCCGTAATGACGAGGGCATCTATGAGATGGATCTGGTTCTGCGGAACAATCGCACCAACGAGCAGCATCCGGAAGGGATCTTTCATCCTCATCGGGAGATGTTCCACATCAAGAAGGAAAACATCGGCTTGATCGAAGTGATGGGGCTGGCGATCCTGCCGGGCAGGCTCAAGGAAGAGCTGGATCAGATCGCCGAGATTCTGGCGGGGAACGAGGCACTGTATGCGGACAGCCAGGTCGCTGACCATCCGCTCGCCGTCCACGGCGACTGGATCGAGGAGCTGCGGGGCCGGGGCATAGCCGCATCCGATAAAGCCGGGGCCACCCAGCTGGTACGCCGGGAGGTCGGCAGCAAATTCACGACGATTTTGGAACATGCCGGGGTATACAAACAGACGGCGGAAGGGCAGCAGGCATTTCAGCGATTCCTGAGCCATATGGGGTACGTCCCTGACAGCAGATAAATATTCTTGGATGGAAATATGATGTATTGAAGCTAACGATAACTAGGATCATCATTCAAACAGCCGATCTTCCGAAAGAAGGACGGCTGTTTGTTTTGCTTAATGGGAATGGTATAGAATGAAAAAGCACGCATGAATGAATTAGATGCAAACCAGATGCGATGGAGGTAATGTGACATGAGACCTTTTGTCTTTCATAATCCGACTCAGTTGATTTTTGGCAAGGGCAAGCTGAGTGCTTTAAGCGGAGAAGTGGCCAAATACGGCCGGAACGTTTTGCTGGTGTACGGCGGCGGCAGCATCAAGCGCAGCGGCCTTTACGATCAGGTCATCGCCTTGCTGAAAGAAGCGAATGCGGTGGTGACGGAGCTTGCCGGGGTGGAACCGAACCCGCGCCTGTCAACGGTACATAAAGGAGTGGAGTTGTGCCGGGAACATCACATTGACCTCATTTTGGCCGTAGGCGGCGGAAGCGTCCTCGACTGCTCCAAAGCGATTGCCGTAGGAGCCAAGTATGACGGAGATATGTGGGATTTCGTAGAGCGCAAAGCCGTACCGCAAGCGGGTCTGCCGCTTGGAACGGTGCTTACGATGGCCGCAACGGGATCGGAGATGAACGGCGGCTCCGTCATCACCAATGAAGTGACCCAAGAGAAGATGGGCTGGGGCAGCCCGCATGCTTATCCCGCCTTTTCGATTCTGGACCCTGTGCATACCTTCTCCCTTCCCCGGGATCAAACGGTGTACGGCATCGTGGATATCATGTCCCACGTACTGGAGCACTACTTCCATCAGGATACCAATACGCCCGTGCAGGACGGTTTCTGCGAAACGATTCTTCGAACCGTTATCGATACGGCGCCGAAGCTGGTTGAGGACCTGGAGAACTATGAGCACCGCGAGACGATCATGTACTGCGGTACGATGGCGCTGAACGGCATGATCAACATGGGAATGGCCGGCGACTGGGGAACCCATAACATCGAGCACGCGGTGTCTGCCGTATACGACATTCCGCACGGCGGCGGCCTGGCAATCCTGTTCCCGAACTGGATGAAATATAATCTGAACGCGGATCCTCAGCGCTTCAAGTCGCTTGCCGTGAATGTATTCGGTGTTGATGCTGCCGGGAAAGCGATGAAGCGTCCGGACTGGAAGGAATCGAGGCGCTCCGCCGCTTCTGGACTTCCATCGGTGCGCCGAGCACGCTGGGAGATTACGATATCGACGACCGCGAGATCGGGTCCATGGCCGATAAAGCGATGCGCTTCGGTCCTTTTGGCAACTTCCGCAAAGCTGCAGCGCGAGGACGTCGTTGAAATCTATCGGATGTCGTTATAGGGGTTGTCCTGTCGTTAGCTGACAAGGAATAAAAATGGTTTTAAAGCCTGCCGGTTCAAGCCGTGCAGGCTTTTTTGCTGGGGCGTCGAATATAGATATGAAGAGATTTTCATACGTTTGAGGCAAATAATTGAAACTTTAGCAAACATTTTGCCGTATTACTTGTTATACACAGTAAGGAATTCCAGAGGGGGCAATCAACATGGAAGCGTTATATTGGGGCTGTCTGATCGGGGGCGTGATCTTCGCCATCGTAACCGTGGTGCTAGGCGACATACTTAGCTCGGCGCTTGACGGATTGTTGGACTTTTTGTCAGTGGATTTTTTCAATCCGGTTGTGATCGCCGGGGGAATCACCGTATTCGGCGGGACCGGAATCATGCTGACGAAATACACGGAATTGGCGGCAGGTGCCCATGTAACGCTATCTGTCTTGGCGGCCATCGTCATTTCGATTCTCGTCTACTTCGGGTACGTGAAACCGATGGAGAACAGCGAGAACTCGACGGGCTTTTCCATCAAGGAGCTTGCGGGCAGGATCGGCGTTGTCACGGTGCCGCTACCTGCTGAAGGATTCGGGGAAGTGATGGTCAAGGTCGGGGCAGGCAACACGATGCACATTGCCTCAAGCTTTGATCGTCAAACGCTTCCGGCAGGTGTCCGCGTGGTGGTTGTCGACATTGTTGATGGCGTCCTGAGGGTGTCCGAACTGGAAGAACGAAAAGGAGAGGATTGATTCAATGCCAGAGTACTTAGTAATTCCGTCGATTGTTGTAGGCGTCATTGTCGTGTTAGGACTTGCGTTCTGGGCCCGCTACAAAACGGTGAGCCCGGATGAAGCGATGATTGTCACCGGTTCTTTTTTGGGAAGCAAAAATTTGTCGGAGGACGAATCCGGCCGCAAAATCAAAATCGTTCGCGGCGGCGGCGCTTTTATACTCCCCGTGTTTCAGCGCTCCGAATTCGTATCGCTCTTATCTCATAAACTGGATGTCATGACGCCTGAAGTGTACACGGAGCAAGGCGTGCCGGTTATGGCGGACGGGGTGGCCATCATTAAAGTGGGAAGCTCGATCGAAGATGTGGCGACCGCAGCCGAGCAATTCATGGGCAAGCCCATTGAAGCGCTGAAGGGTGAAGCCCAGGAGGTGCTGGAAGGCCATCTTCGTGCCATTCTCGGTTCCATGACAGTAGAGGAAGTATATCGTAACCGCGACAAGTTCGCGCAGGAAGTTCAGGGGGTCGCAGCAAGAGACTTGAAGAAGATGGGTCTGCAGATCGTTTCCTTTACCATTAAGGACGTTCGCGATAAACACGGGTATCTGGAAGCGCTTGGTAAACCGCGGATCGCTACGGTCAAGCGGGATGCGGAGATTGCCGAAGCCGAAGCGATGCGGGATGCGCGGATTCAGAAGGCGCGCGCCGAAGAAGAAGGACAGAAGGCCGAGGTCGTACGCGATACCAATATCGCGGAAGCCGAGAAGGAACGGGAGCTGAAGGTCGCGTCCTTTAAGAAGGAGCAGGATACGGCGAAGGCCGAAGCGGACCAAGCTTATCATATTCAGGAAGCCCGAGCCAGACAAACGGTGGTTGAGGAGCAGATGAAGGTTGAGCTCGTTCGCAAGGAACGCGAAATCGACCTGCAGGAGAAAGAAATCATGGTTCGCGAGAAGCAGTATGACGCGGACGTGAAGAAAAAAGCCGAAGCGGATCGCTATGCGGTTGAGCAGGCTGCCGAAGCGGATAAGGCCCGGAAGATGCGCGAAGCGGATGCTGTGCAATACTCCATCGAAACGCAGGCCAAAGCGTCTGCCGAGCAGAAGCGCCTAGACGGTATGGCGGTTGCGGATGCCGAGCGCGCGAAAGGTACGGCCGAAGCCGAAGTCATCCGCCTGCGCGGTATTGCCGAAGCCGATGCCAAAGAGAAGCTGGCGGAAGCGTTCCAGAAGTTCGGCGAGGCTGCTGTGCTCGATATCATCGTGAAAATGCTGCCTGAGCTTGCCGGCAAGATTGCTCAGCCGATCTCGTCCATCGACAAGCTGACCGTTGTGGATACTGGGAAGGGCGAAGGAGCAGCTCGCGTGAGCAATTATGTGACCGAGCTGATGTCCACGGCGCCTGAGATGCTGAAGAGTGTGTCCGGGATTGACGTGGAGGATCTCATAAAGGGATTAACAACGAAAAAATCCGCCACGGCTCAAAAGCCGGTGTCCATCGAGCAGGAACTTGTACCGGTCCCTGTAGAGACAAGTGCCGCTAAGGAAGAGTAGATCAAGCCGCAAGCAGGGGCCGGAATACATGGTGGCAGGCAGCGGTACGGCACCTTGAAGACTTTGGCAACCACAAATGATTTTGCCGCGCTCTTATATTTCTGATAAGATATCCGAGTATACGCGTATGAATCAAAAAGAGGTGCGAACGTGAGCAGCTTACAAGTGGCTAAAGTGTTGAACAATAATGTAATCATAGCGAAGCATCCTCAACATGGCGAGGTTGTTGTTATCGGCAAGGGCATCGGCTTTAACCGGAAGAATAAAGACCGTATCCCTGCCGCCGCTGCCGAGAAGATGTTCATTTTGACCAAACCGGAGGAGCAGGAGCAGTATAAGCAGCTGGTGCCTCACATCGACGAGAAGCTGATTGAGGCGATGAATGATATTATTCTGAATGCCGCCAAGTCCAGCGACGCTCCTCTGAATGAGCATATCCACATTGCCTTGACGGATCATATCGCATTTGCCATTAAACGCCATGCCCAAGGTCTTTATATCCACAATCCTTTTTTATACGAAACCAAAGAGATGTACCCTGAAGAGTACGAGATGGCCGAATATGCCGTCCGTACCATTCGGGAGAAGCTCGGGGTTGACTTGGGCCAAGAAGAAATCGGATTCATTGCCCTTCATTTTCACGGTGCCCTTACGAACCAGCATATCTCCGAGGTCCGCAAGCATTCGGAGCTGATCGCGGACTTGGTACATACCGTCGAGCAGCAGCTGGAGTACGCCATCCCGAAGGATACGCTGGATTATTCCCGATTGCTGACGCACCTCCGGTTTGCCTTGGAACGGGTTCGGCGGGGGGAAGGGGTGAACGAGACGAGTTCGCTTGACGGCCTTTTGAAGCGTGAATATCCCGAGACCTATTCCCTGGCATGGAAGCTGACCAAAATGATGGAGCAGCGGCTGAAGAAACCCGTCTATCCCGCTGAGGCCGGTTATTTGACCATACATCTGGAACGGTTGGTCCAGCGTAAAGAGCAGGGCGGGCAAATGTGAAGATTTTATTAAGTCCCTTACCATGTGGTTGCAACGATAAATGAACGGTGTTACAATACGAACAGTTATGAACCATAAAACTTCAAATCCAACGTGTAACTGATTCGATCAGGCATGAGTATTGCAGGAATTTGGTTGTTATTACCCATTTTTGGGTAATCTAATCCATGAGATTAGTCATCCATTTACCTGTGGTTGCTCATGCCTTTTTTGATTTGATGGCTTTATGATGATCTACCTACAGCTTGTGATAACAACTAGAGACAGAGGGTGAGAATTTTCATGTTTAAGCGGCTTTTTGGCGTACTGCAAAGGGTCGGTAAAGCTCTGATGCTGCCAGTGGCCATATTGCCGGCGGCCGGACTATTGCTCGGTCTTGGAAATATGCTGGTCAACCCCGATTTCCTGCAATATGCACCTTGGCTGGATGCGGCCTGGGTTCAAGCGGCTGCCACGGTCATGATGAATGCGGGACAAATCGTATTCACGAACCTATCCTTGCTGTTTGCAGTGGGGGTTGCGGTCGGTTTGGCCGGAGGTGAAGGCGTAGCGGGACTGGCCGCGATCATCGGTTACCTTGTCATGAACGTCACCATGGGCAGCGTGATCGGCGTGACGCCGGCCATGGTCGGCACGAATTACGAATATGCCAGCGTGCTTGGCATTCCGACGTTGGCTACCGGGGTATTCGGCGGAATCATCGTCGGTATATTGGCAGCCAGCATGTACCGACGGTTTTTCAAAATCGAGCTTCCGTCCTATCTGGGCTTTTTTGCAGGAAAACGTTTTGTTCCGATTATGACGGCCGCAACGTCCGTTTTGCTTGGTCTGTTGATGGTGTTTATATGGCCGCCGATCCAGTCGGCGCTTAACACGGCGTCGCATTTCATGCTGGAACAAAACCTGACGCTGTCCGCTTTTGTGTTCGGCGTCGTGGAACGCGGATTGATTCCGTTCGGACTGCACCACATTTTCTATTCCCCGTTCTGGTTTGAATTCGGGGAATACCTGAACCAGGCAGGACAATTGGTTCGAGGGGACCAGAACATATTCATGGCCCAGCTTCGGGACGGCGTCGAGTTTACAGCAGGCACATTCATGACGGGTAAGTATCCATTCATGATGTTCGGTCTCCCTGCGGCAGCGCTTGCCATCTATCATGAGGCAAGACCGGAGAACAAAAAGTTCGTGGCCGGCATCATGGGGTCTGCGGCGCTGACTTCCTTCTTGACCGGGATCACGGAACCGCTTGAGTTCTCGTTCCTGTTCGTCGCACCGATCCTGTTCGCCGTGCATGCGCTGTTTGCCGGCCTGTCCTTCATGACCATGCATATTTTGGGCACCAAAATCGGCATGACCTTCTCCGGCGGCCTGATCGACTACATGATCTTCGGTGTCATTCCGAACCGGACGCCATGGTGGAATGTTCTCATCGTGGGTGCTATTATGGCTGTAATCTATTACTTCGGCTTCCGGTTTGTCATTCGGAAATTCAATCTGAGGACGCCGGGGCGCGAGGAAGCTTCGACGACAGAGCCGGAATCAGGCTCTGGAGCAGCGGTCGCTGGCAGTAAAAATGATCTGCCGTCTAATATCCTGACTGCACTGGGCGGCCAGCCTAACATCGCGCATCTGGATGCATGCATCACTCGTCTTCGCGTAGAGGTAAAAGACAAGGGCCATGTCGATAAGGCAAGGCTGAAGCAGCTGGGTGCGTCAGGCGTGCTGGAGGTGGGGAATAATATCCAGGCGATATTCGGAACCCGTTCCGATACGATCAAATCGCAGATTCAAGACATCATGTCGGGAATCACGCCGACCACTGCGCCTCAAGCAGCGGCTTTGGAGACGATGCCGACGGCTCAAGAGGAACAGCAGGCCGGACAGGACGGGGAAACGCTCGTTAAGGAGGAAATCGTATCCCCGGCCGATGGAGAGCTTATGGATATTTCCCATGTGCCTGACCCCGTGTTTGCCGAACGGATGACAGGGGACGGATTTGCGATCGTGCCTCATAACGGAACGATTGTGTCTCCCGTTAACGGCACCGTGTTCAATGTGTTCCCCAGCAAGCATGCCGTCGGCATTATGTCGGATGGCGGCAAGGAAGTGCTTGTCCATATCGGCGTCAATACCGTTAAGCTGAAAGGGCAAGGATTTGAAGTCCTGGTGCAAGAGGGGGACCTGGTCTCCACCGGTCAACCGATCATGCAAGTGGATCTGGATTATGTGAAGGAGAATGCCAAATCGATCATTTCTCCTATTATCTTCTCGAATCTGCCGGAGGGAGCTTCCGTGAAGCTGAACAAGACCGGTGAAGTAAAAAGCGGCGAGGAAGGGATCATTACCCTATTGAAACCTTAACCTCGCGATGGTTTCCAGGATTCTAAAAATTAAAATATACGAAAGTAGGATGATGAACATGCAACAAACATTCAGAATTATTGACGAAGATGGAATTCACGCACGCCCGGCAACCGCATTGGTGAATACGGCTAACAAATTCCAGGATACCAACTCTTTTGCCGAAGCTAACGGCAAAAAAGTAACGCTGAAGTCGATTCTCGGCGTTCTGTCCCTCGGATTGGAGCAAGGCGACACATTGACACTGATCACGGAAGGCGGCAATGAAAGCGAGGCGCTGACAGCATTGCAAGAAGTGATGGTGAACGAAGGGCTAGGCGAGCTTCATGAATAATTTGAAAGGTATCGCGGCTTCCGCAGGTATTGCGATAGCACGTGCTTTTACGCTGGAGCATCCCGATTATTCCGTCACGGAGAAGCAAGTGACGGACACGGATGCGGAGCTCGCGAAGCTGGATGCGGCGCTGGCTCAGTCACAGGCTGAGCTGGAAGCGATCAAAGCCCGCACGCTTCAGGAACTCGGGGAGAAGAAGGCTGAGATTTTCGAATCTCACCTTCTCATCCTGAATGATCCCGAATTGATTGAACCGGTCAAGGCGAAAATCGTTTCCGAATCGGTTAACGCGGAATATGCGCTGAACGAAACGGCAACCCAGTTCATTCAAATGTTCGAGAACATGAAGAGCGCCTACTTGCAGGAGCGAGCAGCGGATATGCGCGACGTCACCAAACGCATCCTGAAGCATCTGCTCGGCTTGAATTATGTCAGCCCTTCGGAGATCAGCGAAGAAGTGATCGTGGTTGCAGAGGATTTGACTCCGTCGGATACGGCGCAGTTGAACCGGAACTACGTTAAGGGCTTCACGACGAATATCGGCGGACGTACCTCGCACTCCGCCATCATGGCCCGTTCCCTTGAAATTCCGGCTGTTGTCGGGACGAAGAACGTGCTCTCTGCGGTCAAAAACGGGGATATGATCATCGTTGACGGATTGGAAGGGGATGTCATCGTTAATCCTACGGAAGCCATCGTAGAACAATACCGTGCGAAGCAAGACGCCTATGCCAAGCAGGTGGAGGAGTGGAAGAAGCTGCGCTCCGAACCGACGGTTTCCAAGGACGGAATCCATGTGGAGCTGGCTGCCAACATCGGGACGCCGAATGATGTGACCGGCGTGCTGGAGAACGGCGGAGAAGCCGTAGGATTGTACCGTACGGAATTCCTGTACATGGGCAGAGACAAACTTCCTTCCGAAGAGATCCAGTATGTTGCTTACAAATCGGTTCTGGAGAAAATGGAAGGCAAGCCGGTTGTTGTTCGCACGCTTGATATCGGTGGGGATAAGGAGCTGCCGTATCTGGATCTTCCCAAGGAAATGAATCCGTTCCTCGGATTCCGTGCCGTCAGATTGTGCCTGGACCGCCAGGATATTTTCAGAACACAGCTTCGGGCGCTGCTGCGTGCAAGCGTCCACGGCAACCTGCGTATCATGTTTCCCATGATAGCGACACTGGGCGAGTTCCGCGAAGCCAAAGCGCTTCTGGAGGAAGAGAAGGCTAAGCTTATAAGCGAAGGCATTTCGGTTTCCGAAGAAATCCAGCTGGGCATCATGGTGGAGATTCCATCTACCGCCGTGCTTGCCGATCAATTTGCCAAAGAGGTGGATTTCTTCAGCATCGGAACCAATGACCTGATTCAATACACGATGGCCGCCGACCGCATGAATGAACGGGTGGCGTATCTGTACCAGCCATACAATCCGGCGATTCTGCGACTGGTTAAAATGGTCATCGATGCCGCCCATCGCGAAGGCCGCTGGGTAGGCATGTGCGGCGAAATGGCCGGCGACGCGACTGCTATTCCGATTCTGCTCGGTCTGGGGCTGGATGAGTTCAGCATGAGCGCGACCTCCATTCTGCCGGCTCGCAGCCAGATCGGGAAGCTGTCCCGCAGCGACATGCAGGCACTTGCAGCCAAAGCGCTTGAAATGAGTACCGCAGAGGAAGTAGTGGCTCTGGTGGAATCCATTGAGGCTGCAGCCGAGTAAGAAGGAAGACAACGTACAACTTGATCGATCCCTTGCAGTCGTATTACGTTTGTTTCTGGGGACTCTACCAATCTTTTTCCATGATAGCATCACATTGACAACATCTGTCCATAGCGGACAGATGTTTTTTTGTCAAAAGAAAGACACCGGGCATATTTGCTAGTATAATAGCCTAAATATATAGTGAATTGGCTTGGAACCCAAACCAATTCAGGGCTTTTGGCATACCATGATATATGAAAGCGTTCTAAATTCATGTGCTAGAGGTCTGTCTTATGATTCAGGCGCCCATACTAGGAAGTAAATCTACTATAAGTGACGGTGACGATGAGTATGGACATGATCAAGAGCTGCACAAGCGTTAAGCTGGGAGCGACCTACCGAAGAGAGGGAACGGCCTTTCAGGTATGGGCTCCGGATGCGGTTAATGTAAAGCTGGCTTTATATGAGGGTCCGGGAGAGTATAACGAGCAGGGTCTTGTGACGGATCACGAGGGCGGTACGCTGTATGCGATGGTCCGGAATGAGGAAGGCGTATGGTCGGCTCAGGTAAACCGTGATCTCCATGGAACTTATTATATGTACCGAATCGAGTCTGCGGAGGGAGGCGTCTGTTATGCCGTTGACCCTTATGCAACCGCTGTGTCCGCGAATGGCTGCCGCGGCGCGGTGGTCGACCTGGCGAAGAGCAATCCGCCGGGGTGGGAGCAGGATGTTAGACCGAACCTGCTAAAGCCTACGGATTCGGTGCTCTATGAGCTGCATGTACGCGATTTCTCGATCCACACGGATTCGGGAATGAAATATAGAGGAAAATATAAGGCATTTACGGAGGGCGGTCTGCGAGACTCCGAAGGAAACGCCCTTGGTCTGGATCATCTTGAGGAATTGGGCGTGACCCATGTGCATCTGCTGCCGGTATTTGATTTCCGGACGGTCAATGAGCTGGACGGATATGCAAGCGGGCGTTTAAGCCGCGAGTATAATTGGGGCTACGATCCGCAGAATTACAATGTGCCTGAAGGTTCGTATGCAACAGATCCCATGGATCCGATCGTGCGCATCCGGGAGCTGAAGGAGATGGTTATGGCCCTTCATGCAAGGGGAATCCGCGTCGTCATGGATGTGGTTTATAACCATACGTATACGGTGGACGACGGCCCGTTCGAACGATTGGCGCCGGGGTACTTCTATCGCAAGGACGGATACGGGAATCTATCGAACGGTTCGGGCGTAGGGAATGAGCTGGCCACGGAGAAGCCGATGGTGCGCAAATACATCAAGGATTCGTTAAAATACTGGGCCCAGGAATATCATATCGACGGATTTCGGTTCGATCTGATGGCTCTGATCGATACAACGACGATGAAAGAGATCGTAAGCGAGCTGCGCCGAGAGGTCGACCGTTCTCTCTTGTTCTATGGTGAGCCATGGACGGGAGGAATGAGCCCGTTAACGGAGCAAACCGTCAAGGGAAGCCAGAAGGGCCAAGGCTTCGCCGTATTTAATGATCATTTCCGGCATGCCATCAAGGGGGACAATGACGGGCGCGGCCGAGGGTTTGCTACGGGCGAGCCATGGTACGAAGGGGCCGTCGTTGAAGGAATGATGGGCTCGATCCATGATTTTGCGCTCCACCCGGAGGAAACGGTGAATTATGTCACCGTGCACGACAATTTGAATCTGTGGGACAAAATTTTAGTGGCGCAAGGCATGGAAGAGCAGGCAGGGCTTCTCCGTTTGACGGATGGGAAGCTGGTTAACGAAGGAGATGTATGGCAGGCAACCGCTGCGTCCACACCCTATGCCGGCATACCCGATGAAGATGTGATGTCGGCTGCGGCCGTGCGCCGGAGCTTGCTGGCTAACGGCATCGTGCTGCTCTCCCAGGGGATTCCGCTGCTGCATGCGGGCGATGAGCTGCTACGCACGAAATACGGCGATCATAACAGCTACCGCAGCGGGGACGCCATCAATGCCATTCGCTGGTCCAATAAGCGGCGCTTCAAACCTGTGTTCGATTATTACAGAGGTCTTATCGCCCTGCGAAAAGCCCATCCGGCGTTCCGGATGGCATCAAGAGAAGAGATCGAAGGCCATATGGAAGTGCTGCGAAGCAGCGATCGGATCATTGCTTACCGCCTTACGAAGCCAGCCGAACAAGGCAGCTGGGGCCAAATCGTCGTCATCGTTAACGGCAATGAACATGAAATGCCGGTGGATCTGCCGCCTACCCCTTACCGCTGGAACATCGTGGTGAATGATCGTCAGGCGGGGATAGATACGATCCAGACGCTGGATCAAGGGAAGGCAGTCATTCCAGGTCTGTCGCTGATGGTGTTATATGAGGATCTGGCCCATATGAAACAGGGGCTGACGGCCGTTGAGATCGAATATGAGAGACGTGACCAAGCATACGAGGGATGGAACGTATGGGTATGGGGAACGGGCGTGCAGGATGGCAGCATTCCATTCTCCCGCACGGACAGCGGCAGGGCACGGGCGGTCTTCTACGCGGCTTCCGGAACCGATCGGATCGGCTGTATCGTCAGGCTGAATGAATGGGAGGACCGGGAAGGCGAGAACGATTGGTTTATCGATATTCCGCCGGATGAAGCAGAGGTTCGGATAACGCTGCGAAGCGGTCAAAGCGAAGACAGCGACACTAAAGAGCAGCGGGATATCGCCAGTTAGAATAGGATGAAATAACAAGGAGCCCTTTCCATGGTGAAAAGGGCTCCTATTTACATATTTTCAAAAGGGGTACTCTTTATTACCCGCTGCATTGTCATTTAAAACATCGAAATTCCATGATTAGTTAGCAGGTAAATAGGGTAATAATGAGATAGACTTTGTTTTCGATAAAGGAGGATGTCACTCATGTCAAAAGGAAACACAGTTCAACTGAAAGCCAATGTGCGTGATGAATTTACCCGGGCTTCTCGCCGAGAGCTTCGCGAAAGCGGCGGACTTCCCGGTGTTGTATACGGTGCGGGCGAGGAAAGCATCCCCGTAGCTGTTGATTTCAAGGATACGGCTAAGCTGTTCCACACCGGGCGTTCCGAGGTGTTTCAGCTAGATATTCCGGGCTCTGGCAAAGTGCCGGTGTTGATTAAGGATATTCAGAAGAGACGCGGCAACGTATCCCATGTGGACTTCCTGCGCATCTCCATGAACAAGCCGGTGCGTGTCAGCATCCCGGTGGATTATCAGGGCACTGCTGCCGGAACGAAGTCCGGGGGCATCCTGCAAACCCAGGTCACGGAAATCGAAGTGGAGGGTTTGCCGGGCGATCTGCCTACTACCCTGGAAGCGGATGTATCCGCCCTGGAGATTGGGGACAAGCTCACGGTAGCTGATCTTAAGGTGCCGGAGGGTATCACATTACACGCTTCGGAAGAGGAAATTCTCGCCACGGTCATCGTGCCTCGCGCGGTGGAGGCGGCGGAGACCGAGAGTGAAGCGGACGCTGAGGAAGCGAATGCGGAAGAGGCCACAACCGAAGAATCATAATAAGCATGATAAAAAAGGCGCTTGCATTGCTGGTATCCAGCAGAGCAAGCGCTTTTTTTGGCGCAAGGCAGGAATGGCTTTATTTAACCTTGCGGTCATGAATGCCTTTGTAACTGATCGGAGCGTCCCCGAAGTATTTGTTCCATATGGTCAAATACGTTCCGTCCTGCTGCATGGTAGCCAGGGCATTATCCACGGCCGCCACGAGATCCGGATTCCCTTTGACGAAGGCTGCGGAAATCTCGGATACTTGATCGGCGGATTCGGCGGCAGCGACCGGTATATCCGGGAACTGCTGCTTTAGGTTGGTGACGGATAGCTGGTCCGAAATGACGGCATCCAGGTCTCCATTTGCGAGCTTGTTAGCGGCGTCGGATATATATTTAATCGGGACCGCTTCCGCTCCGTACCGCTTGGCCATATCCTTATAGATTCCGGTTGGGTTCAGGCCGACGCGCTTGCCCTTGATATCCGAAAAGGTACGGATCTGAGCTTCGCCCGAGGAATGAACCAGGAGGACGGGGGTAGAGGATAAATAAGCGACGGAAAAATCATAGAGCGCCCGCCGGTCCGGCCGGTCTTCGATCTGGTTGAAGACGGCGTCGTATTTGCCTTCCGTCAGCCCAGGCAGCAGATTCTCCCACCCGGTCTCAACGAATTCGGCCTTTAGCTCCATATGACGGGCAACCTCTTCAGCGATTTCCACATCGAATCCCGTAAGTATTCCGCCTGTACCATGGTAACTGAAAGGGGGGTAATCCCGTTCCGTGGCGATTCGCAGGGTTCCGCGTTCCACGGCATTCCGAAGCAGGAAGCCGGTGTTCACCCGGTATGGATTAACGCCCATGTTCGGGGACGGGACCCGGTCGTTGCTGTTCACCGTACAGCCGCTAAGCACAATGGAACCGAAGAGAGAAAGCAAGCAGGCAAGACTGACATAACGTATCGATTTTGTTCCGCGCATGACTCCAAAAACCATCCTTTCTTTATTCACGGTCCTTCGAGGCCCATTTCGTAAAGTTAGCATGTCCCAAAGGATGGTTCGTATATTCGCGAAATGTCAGTGCCCGGCCATAATAACGTGTACTAATTCAACGTAAGAGTAAACGAACAAAAAGAGGCTTTGCCTCCTCCGGCTGCGGCAGCAGCAGAAAGCGCAAGGCCTCTTATCGCTAGAATCGGTTGGAGCTCACTACGGCAAGGCTTAAAGATAACGCCGTTTCTTGGTTAACGGGCCATCCATCCGCCGTCCACGCATAACACATGCCCGTTCATGTAATCCGAAGCGGCGGAAGCGAGGAACACGGCAGGGCCTCCGATATCCTCGGGCTTGCCCCAGCGTCCGGCCGGAATGCGGTCCGTAATGGACGTGCGGCGATCCTCGTCCTGACGGATGGCTGCCGTGTTATCGGTTTCGATGTAACCGGGAGCAATGCCGTTCACCTGGATGCCGCTGGCTGCCCATTCGTTGGCCAAAGCCTTGGTTAAGCCGGCAACGCCATGCTTGCTCGCCGTGTAACCGGGCACATTGATTCCGCCTTGGTAGGACAGCATGGAGCAAATGTTAATGATCTTGCCGCTGCCGCGTTCGATCATATGTCTCCCGGCCAGTTGGGACAGCAAAAAGACGGTGTTCAAATTCAAGTCGATCACGTCAAGCCAATCCTGCACGCCGTGATCCTTGGCCGGGGTCCGGCGGATAATGCCGGCATTGTTTACCAGAATGTCCACATGCCCGGTCAGCTCCAGCGCTTGATCAAAGGTCTGCTGAAGTTTGCTTTGGTCGCTTAAATCGACCCGAATCTCGGAGGCTTTTCTGCCGAATCCCTTGATGGCTTCAATCGTTTCGGCGCTTGTATTCATGGACACGGCAACGATATCCGCGCCGGCCTCGGCCAGCGCTATGGCGATGCCTTGCCCCAGTCCGCGGGCCGAGCCGGTGACGATCGCCGTTTTGCCTGATAAATCAAACCTGTTCATGCTCCGTTAATCCCCTCTCATATGTTCGCTAAATGGATGCAGTACGAAACTAGGCCGTTCGTTATAGAGGTAAGAGTCTCAAGCGGGCGGTTACAGCAGGGTAACGCCGGCTCCCTCGTATTGCTTTACCGTCTCGGGAGACAGTCCCGCATCGGTCATGATGCCGCTGATCTCCTGCAAGGATGAAAAAGTCCGCAAGGCCGTCTGACCGAATTTATGATGATCGACGACGGCATAAACCTCCGCCGAGGTTTCGATTAAGGCCCGTTTGAACGGAATCAAATCCCCGGTATAGATGGACAACCCATGGTCAAGATGGACGCCCGTGGCAGATACGAAGGCTTTTTGAATGTTCAGCTGCGTTACGTACGCTACGCCTTCCGGGCCTGCGAGCATGTTCCGCACCCGGTAGCCCCCCGGAACGACCAGCCGGATATGATTCTTGGTCGCCAGCTCGCTGATGATATAGACATCGTTCGTAATGATTGTTAACGGCATATCCTCCAGCCTGCGGGCGATCTCCAGCGTGGTGCTGCCGCCGTCAAGGGCAATGATGTCGTCCGCGTTGATATGCTTCAGTGCCTTCTGCGCGATTTCGGTCTTCTCATCCGGGTGCTTGGCCAGCGGTTCTTTTGAGGGCAGGATGCCGAATTGGTCGCTGTGCGCCAGCACGGCTCCGCCGTGCACGCGGACGATCAGACCCTGCTCCTCGAGCTTGGTCAAATCCTCGCGTATGGTTTTTCCGGTTACCTGAAGCTGCTGGCTCAAATCGGCGACGGTCACTTCTTTATGGGTTAGAAGGTACTCCATTATTTTTTCATAACGTCGTAACGGGTTCATATGGTTCTCAACTCTTCCGTGGGTTAATGGATATTCCCCTCTATTTTAAATCCTTCATGGACACGGGGTCCATATCATCATAACGTTTGTTGTCCCCGGCCATGCCCCAGATAAAGGTATAGTTGCTTGTGCCTACTCCGCTGTGGATCGACCAGCTCGGCGAAATCACGGCCTGTTCGTTGCGCATGACGATGTGGCGCGTTTCGCTCGGTTCACCCATCAGATGGATGGCGACCGCATCCTCCGGCAAGTCAAAATACAGATACGCCTCCATGCGTCTTGGATGCGTATGGGCAGGCATCGTGTTCCACATGTTCCCTTCCTTCAGCAGGGTCATGCCCATGACAAGCTGGGCACTCTGAATGCCTTTTTGATGAATGAAGCGATAGATCACGCGATCATTGGAATTTTTGATGTCGCCCAAAGCGCTGGAATCGGCTTCTTCAAGGGTGGCTTTGGCCGTCGGGAACGATTGGTGGGCCGGGGCCGAATTCAAATAGAATTTGGCAGGATTGGCCGGATCGGTGCTTTGGAAAATGACCTCTTCGGTCCCCATGCCAACGTACAGGCATTCTTTGTTGTTCAGCTCATGCTCCGTCCCGTCAACCAGGACGGTACCGTGTCCGCCGATATTGATGATGCCAAGCTCACGGCGCTCAAGGAAAGAGGAAACGCCAAGCTCTTTAAGGTCGGTATCCAGCTTGACCTGCTCCCGTACGGGTGCGGCCCCCCCGATAATCAAACGGTCTTCATGCGTCAGGACCAGCTCCAGCTTGTCGGGCGTAAACAGGACGGGAATATGGAATTCCTTCCGAAGCCGTTCCGTGTCAAATTGTTTCACTTCATTCGGATGTGAGGCATAACGTCTTTCCATTGCATGTCATCTCCTTAAGAGTCATTTTATAATCCATTCATAATGTTCATATAAGTACAAATTACTCCATTTACGTTCATATTACAATAGCCAAAATTCAAAATGAACGAATTGTTGAGTCTTGAAAAGCCGTTTTCCTCCATTTTTACCGACTGAAAAGGGGGAGGAAAGGGAAGAATTAGCTTGAGAAGATATGACAAAGGATGAGCGGACTTAGGAAGTCATAAAGCGAACAAAGCAGGACTAGGAGATGGGAAGCCCTATGAAAAGAATGATGGTTATCTTTGCTGCTCTGCTGGCAGTAACCGGTTCCCAAACGGCAGCCGACGTGCCTCATTATCCATTTCATCATGCCAGGGAACGAGAGGCCTGGATCAGGTCCGGGGATGAACGCGACGAGTCCTGGGTCAATATCGCCCATCGGGGGGCGTCGGGTTATGCGCCTGAGAATACGATGGCTGCGTTTGTCAAAGCGTTTGACATGGGAGCGGATATGCTGGAGCTGGATGTTCAGCTGAGCAAGGATGGAGAGGTCGTGGTGATCCATGATTCCACGGTTGAGCGAACCACCGACGGGCAAGGAGAAGTGGGCGGCCTAACCTTGGAGGAGCTGCGGCGGCTGGATGCGGGTTCGTGGTACGATTCGTCGTTCAAAGGAGAAATCATTCCGACATTGGCGGAGGTGCTTGAGCACTTCGGTGGCCGGATCGGATTGCTGATCGAATTGAAATCGCCCTCCCGGTACCCGGGCATCGAGCAAAAGGTTGCTGGCGATTTGAGAAGATATGCCGCCCAGACTGATGGATTAAGGTACAAGGACCTGATTATCGTTCAGTCTGCCGATACGGACTCGCTGGTTCGGTTCCGCCAGCTGATGCCCGATATCCCGCTAGGCGTAGTTATCACCAATGCGGGCGACTTATCCAAGCAGCGGCTGGATAATATGAAGGCGTACACGGACTACGTGAGTATATCGATGAGGCTCGTCTCCAAGGGTCTGGTCCAAAAGATCCATCAATCGGGGATGAAAACGATGGTGTGGACCATTCGGGATATGCTGCAAATACCTTACGTGCTTCAAATTAACGTTGACGGTATCATTACGGATTATCCGGACCGGGTGCCGATTACGATTTCGAACAGGAACATGACCAGATAAATAATGAACGACGGCAGTCTCTTGAGAAATCAAGGGCTGTTTTTTATTTTACGTCAATAAAAATAACACATCATAAAGAAAATTCATTCTATCATTATATAATCACAAACTGAATGTTATTTTATATAACACAAAATAGGGGATTAACACGACAATTTTACTAAAAATGAAAAAATGAAATAAAATTATGTAAGAATTATTGACACAAGAAATATAAGGCAACTATAATGTGGAATAACGAACAGAGTAGAGAGGTTATAGACGGAATGTTCGGAAACGGAAAAAGGGAGTGGGGAACCAATGAAAAAACAAAGCGTAATCGTTAAAGGATGGGCCTCGTTTGTATTATGCGCCATTTTAATGTCAGGCTGCGTGACGGAAAAGGAAACCGCTCCAACCGCCGGAGCGGGTAACGGGAGCCCGCCGGTAGAAGCCGCAGGCGATTCGATCAAGGTCGGCATTCTTCACTCGCTCAGCGGAACGATGGCGATCAGCGAGGTGTCCGTTAAGGATGCCGAGATGCTTGCGATCGAAGAGATCAATGCGGCGGGCGGCGTGCTCGGCAAGCCAATCGAACCCGTGATCGAGGACGGCGCCTCGGATTGGCCGACCTTCGCGGAGAAGGCGGGCAAATTGCTGCAGCAGGATAAGGTTGCCGCCGTGTTCGGAGGCTGGACCTCAGCCAGCCGGAAAGCCATGCTCCCTGTTTTCGAACAAAACCACGGTCTTTTGTTTTATCCGGTTCAATATGAAGGGCTGGAATCCTCACCTAACATTTTCTATACGGGCGCAACAACCAATCAGCAAATCGTGCCTTCGGTGTCCTGGCTGCTCGAGAACCGCGGCAAAAAAATGTTTCTGCTCGGCTCCGATTATGTGTTCCCAAGAACGGCCAACAAGATCATTAAGGCCCAGCTGACGGCCGAGGGCGGCGAGCTGGCGGGAGAGGAATACACGCCGCTGGGCCACACCGATTTCAGCACGATTATAGCCAAGATCAAAGATGCGAAACCCGATATCGTCTATAACACGCTGAACGGCGATAGTAATGTGGCCTTCTTCAAGCAGCTGAAGGATGCGGGCATTACCTCCAAGGATATGACCACGCTGTCCGTAAGCGTAGCGGAGGAGGAAATCCGCGGCATCGGCGCCGATATCCTGGAGGGCCATCTGGCAGCCTGGAACTACTATCAGTCCACGGATACTCCGGAAAACAAAGCTTTTGTTGATAAATACAAAGCGAAATACGGCGCTGACCGGGTCACGGCCGACCCGATCGAGGCAGGTTATACCGCGGTGTATTTGTGGAAGGCTGCGGTAGAGAAGGCGGGAACCACGGACGTGGATAAGGTGAAGGAAGCGGCCAAAGGCATTGAGTTCGCCGCCCCCGAAGGCAAAGTGACCATCGATGGCGACAATCAGCATATTCATAAAACGGTGCGCATCGGCGAAGTGCAGGCTGACGGACAATTCAAGGAGCTCTGGAACTCGGGCGAACCCGTCAAACCGGACCCCTATCTGAAAACATACGATTGGGCAAAAGGTTTGAGCGGCGAATAAAACTTCATCTCATGCATGAAAGGCCTGCGGGCCTCTCGTGAAAGGAGGTTCACCCCGGATGGATATGACGATCCTGCAGGTGTTTAACGGACTGAGCGTCAGCTCGATATTATTATTGATCGCGCTCGGTTTGGCGGTAACGTTCGGCTTAATGAATGTCATTAATATGGCCCATGGCGAGCTGATCATGATCGGCGCTTATTCCACGTACGTTACCCAAGGTTTGTTCTCCGCTTATATGCCGAAATCGTGGTTCGATACCTATTTCATCGCCGCATTGTTAGTATCCTTCATGGTTGCCGCCGCGGTCGGCTGGCTGCTTGAAACGGTGCTTATCCGCCATTTGTACGGCAGACCGCTGGATAGTCTGCTCGCCACATGGGGCGTCGGGATGATGCTGCAGCAGATCGCAAGGTTCATCTTCGGTGCACCGAACGTGGCCGTAACCAGCCCTTCCTGGCTGAACGGCGGGCTTGCGATCACCTCAAGCATCATCCTTCCTTACAAGCGGCTGTTCATTGTCTTGCTCGTGGCCGTCGTCCTGACGGCGATGTATCTCTATATTTACAGAACGGTTCAAGGCCGTAGGATGCGGGCGGTGATGCAGAACCGAAGCATGGCCGGTTGTCTCGGCATTTCGACCCGGCGCGTGGACGGACTGACGTTTGCGATCGGCTCGGGCATCGCCGGTATTGCGGGCTGCGCATTGACGCTGCTCGGCCCGATCGGACCGTCGATCGGAACCTATTATATCGTCGATGCTTTCATGGTGGTGGTGCTGGGCGGCGTCGGAAAGCTGGTCGGCACGGTTGCCGGAGCGCTGGGCATCGGCGTGTTCAACACGCTGTTTGAGACCTATACTTCGGCATCCATCGGCAAAGTGCTGGTATTCGCCTGCATCGTGGCTTTCCTGCAGTGGAAGCCCCGCGGGCTCGTCGCGCTGCGAACGCGCAGTTTGGATTAGAGAGGAGGGGAATGCATGGTGCTGAAATGGTTGACAGGAAACCCCGGCGGCCGATCGAAACGGATTCTATGGAGCGCGGTGCTGCTCCTGATGTGTTTGGCCCCCTTGTTCACGACGCCTTTTCGCCTCGGATTGCTAACGAAATTTTTGGCTTTGGCGATCCTTGCGGTCGGGCTTGACCTGATCTGGGGATACGGCGGCATTCTGAGCCTTGGACATGGCGTGTTCTTCGGGCTGGGCGCTTATGCCATGGCCATGTACCTGAAGCTGGATGCCAGCGGCTCGGCCCTGCCTGATTTTATGGGATGGAGCGGGGTGGCGTCCCTGCCCTGGTTCTGGGAGCCTTTCCGATCGTTCCCGGCGGCCTTGATACTCGGGATGCTGCTGCCGGCCCTGCTGGCGTTGATACTCGGATTCTTTACGTTCCGCAACCGGATCGTCGGCGTGTATTTTACGATTCTGACGCAGGCTCTCGTCATGATCGTGGTTACGCTGTTTGTCGGCAAGCAGGAGTGGACGGGGGGCACGAACGGGCTTACGGGCTACAGCTCCATTTTGGGATTTAACCTGAATGCGCCCTCCACGAAAATAGGATTGTATTTTATTACGCTGGCCGCTTTGGCAGGAGCCTATATTCTATGCAGAAGAATTGTGAACAGCCGCGTGGGCCAGGTGCTGGAAGCGTCGAGGGATGGGGAGAACCGGGTACGGTTTCTGGGATTTGATCCTTCCCGCTACAAAACCTTTGCGTTTGCCGTATCGGGGGGGCTGGCCGGGCTAGCAGGCATGTTGTTTGTCCTTCAGGTCGGCATTATTTCGCCGTCCATGATGGGCATCGTCCCGTCTATTGAAATGGTGCTCTGGGTCGCGCTTGGCGGCAGGGGAACGCTGATCGGCGCCATAATCGGCGCCGTGCTGCTGAACGCGGCCAAGACCGGGATCAGCGAAGCTTATCCCGAAGGGTGGCTGCTGGTATTGGGCGCATTGTTTGTCATCGTTGTGGTCTTGATGCCTAAAGGATTGACCGGGTTGTGGAGCAAGGCGGCTTCGTCATTATCCAAAAGAGGAGGGACTGTCCATGCAGCCGTACGCAAAGAGAGCTGATGTTTCGCTAGCCGCACATGGGGAGGTCAGGGGCATCGGCATGTCGCCAACCGTTCTGTCCGCGGAAAATATAACGGTGGCCTTTGGCGGGTTTGTAGCGGTAAACGGCATGAATCTGGCGCTTCGCCAGCATGAGCTGCATTTTCTGATCGGCCCGAACGGGGCAGGGAAGACCACGATGCTGGATGTGATCTGCGGAAAGACTAAGCCTGGGGCGGGGCGGGTGCTGCTCGGCGACGGTCTTGAGATTACGAGGAAGCGGGACTATGAAATCGCGGGTCTCGGCGTGGGCCGGAAATTCCAGGCACCGTCGATATTCCCCAATCTGAGCGTCAAGGAAAACCTGGAGCTGACTGTCGATTCGGGCCGAAGCGTGCTCCGGGCGCTGAAGGTCAGGAGAAATCGATGCACTACGTTCGAGATGAAGAAGGTGCTGGAATTGATCGGACTTCCCGATCGGCTTCATGTTCGGGCAGGTTCCCTGTCGCATGGAGAGAAGCAGTGGCTGGAGATCGGCATGCTGCTGCTTCAGAAGCCGCGGCTTCTGCTGCTGGATGAACCGGTAGCGGGAATGACGGACGAGGAAACGATGAAGACCGGCGAGCTCCTTCAAGGCATTGCTAAGGAATGCTCAGTCGTTGTTGTCGAGCACGATATGGAGTTTGTACGCTCTTTTGCCGCCAAGGTTACCGTCATGCATGAAGGGAAACTGCTGAAGGAAGGGTCCATGCAGGAGATCCAGCGCGATCCGCTGGTGGCCGAGGTTTACCTTGGAAAAAGGAGGGAGGCGAATGCTCAAGCTGCAGGGCATTGAATCGGGTTATGGGGAGAGTGCCGTCCTGCGCGGCGTGTCCATGGTCGTGGACCCCGCAAGGATTGTATGCCTGGTTGGGCGTAACGGAGTCGGGAAAACCACACTGATGCGAACGATAACCGGGCAATTGAAAATCCGGCAGGGGCGGATGAGCCTTGGCGAGCAGGAGGTTACCGGCTGGGATTCCGTAAAGAGAGCAAGAGGCGGGATCGGGTATGTCCCGCAAGGGCGCGAGATTTTCCCTCAACTCACTGTAAAAGAGAATCTCCTGCTCGGCCTTGAGCCATGCGTGCCTCGTACGAAGGCATTCCCGGAGGATGTGTTAGCCTTGTTTCCGGTACTGCCGCAAATGTATCACCGCCAAGGCGGTGACCTAAGCGGAGGACAGCAGCAGCAGCTTGCTTTCGCGAGGGCGCTTGCCTCCCGGCCCAAGGTGCTGCTGCTCGACGAGCCGACCGAAGGCATCCAGCCTTCCATCGTGGAGGAAATTCAAGACGTCATCCGCGGGATCAAAGCCAAAGGAGAAACGTCGGTCATTCTGGTGGAGCAGAGCATCGAATTCGTCCGAAGCGTGGCCGATTATATCTATGTCATGGATAAAGGGACGATCGTAGCCGAAGGGGTGCAGGATGCCATCGATATAGAGCAGTTCGAGCATTATTTGACGGTCTAAAGAGTTTTCATGAAAGCTGGTTCGCATTTGGAGGTAGACCGTCAATGAGATTTGAATGATAGAGGTTGTCTCTATGGGTTCGTTGTTACCTATAGGGGCAGCTCTTTTTTTATTTTGATCTTGCTATTTTGGAGATGCGGGGGTAGAATGTGAGTGATTCAACTTGTACGTACATGTTTTTAATGATTATTTATTTATATATAAAGGTATGTACAAGTTAGTGAGCAATCATTCGTACAGGAGGCGTTATAATCATGAATTTGAAACCGCATTCTTTTTGGTTTGTCACCGGAAGCCAGCACTTGTATGGTCCCGAAACGCTGGAGCAGGTCGCCGAGCACTCCCGCATCGTGGCAACGGAGTTTGACAAAGATCCTGTATTTACGTACCCCATTGTATTCAAGCCGATCGTAACGACACCCGATGAAATATACAACCTGATACTTGAGGCTAACAACGATGAGTCCTGCGCAGGCATCATGACGTGGATGCACACGTTCTCCCCGGCCAAAATGTGGATCGCGGGCCTATCCCAGTTGCAGAAGCCGCTCCTTCATTTCCATACCCAATTCAACCGGGACATTCCTTGGGAAACGATTGATATGGACTTTATGAACCTGAACCAGTCCGCTCACGGCGACCGCGAGTACGGCCATATCGGTGCTCGTCTGGGCATCGCACGCAAGGTCGTCGTGGGCCACTGGGAAGACGGGGAGGTTCGCGGCAGCATTGCCGGCTGGATGCGGACTGCCGCGGCCTATGCCGAAAGCCGCAGGCTGAAGGTAGCCCGCTTCGGCGACAATATGCGTCAGGTAGCGGTAACCGAAGGGGACAAAGTGGAGGCGCAAATCAAGCTTGGCTGGTCCGTTAACGGTTACGGCATCGGCGACCTTGCGCAGTCCATGAACGAAGTCGGCGATGAAGAGGTCAAGGCGCTCCTGAACGAATACGCGGAGTCGTATTCGATTACCAAGGAAGGGCTTAGCGACGGTCCCGTGCGCGATTCGATCGCGTACCAAGCCCGGATCGAGATTGCGCTTCGCCGTTTCCTCGAGGAAGGCGGCTTCGGCGCATTCACGACGACCTTCGAGGATCTGCACGGAATGAAACAGCTCCCGGGACTCGCCGTGCAGCGCTTGATGGAGTCCGGTTACGGTTTCGGCGGGGAAGGCGATTGGAAAACAGCGGCCCTGACACGCGTGTTGAAGGTGCTTGCAGACAATAAAAGCACTTCCTTCATGGAGGACTACACCTATCATTTCGAGCCGGGAAATCATATGATTCTCGGATCGCACATGCTGGAGGTATGCCCGACCATCGCGCTGGATAAACCCACGCTTGAGGTTCATCCGCTCGGGATTGGAGGCAAGGGGGATCCGGCACGACTCGTGTTTAACGGCCAAGACGGCCCTGCCGTCAATGCTTCCCTGATTGATCTCGGGCACCGCTTCAGACTGCTGGTGAATGTGGTGGACGGCGTCAAGGTGGAGCAGCCGATGCCGAAGCTGCCGGTAGCCCGCGTGCTGTGGAAGCCGCAGCCATCCCTTCGCGAATCTGCGGAAGCGTGGATTTTGGCCGGCGGCGCGCATCATACCGTTCTCTCTTATGCCATGACGGCCGAACACTTAAGCGATTGGGCGGAGATGGCCGGCATTGAAGCGGTCATTATCGACAAGGATACAACGATACCGCGCTTCAAGAACGAGCTCCGCTGGAGCGAAGCCGCATACCGTCTGCGGTAACTGGTTCTGTCGGCATTCGCCTAGCCTGTGTTACAATAGCGAGATAGCTTAGGATTGCAGGGGATCCTAATATAATGAGTGCGTGAGGCTAGAGGTGAATGATGAATAATAGACGGATACCCAAATATATTGTATTAAAAAACGAACTGCTCTCGTGGTTTGAATCCGGCCGGCTTCAAGCAGGCAAACAGGTTCCTTCGGAGCATGAAATCGCGGACCAGTTCGGCGTAAGCCGCCAGACGGTCCGCCAAACCTTCGGCGAGCTGGAGCAGGAAGGCTGGCTCGAACGGATTCAAGGCAAAGGAACCTTTGCCCGCAATCCGGAGCGGCGGGAAAGCGAGCAGGTCAAGACGATCGGCATCATGACGACGTACATCTCGGATTATATTTTCCCGCATATAGTCAGGGGAGCGGAGGCGGAGCTGCGCAGCAAGGGATACCGCCTGCTGCTCTCCAGCACCGACAACAACAAGGAGAAGGAGATGGAGAGCCTTCGGCTCATGACCAGCCAGCCGCTGAGCGGGCTGATTATCGAGCCGACCAAGAGCGCGGAGGGCAATCCGAATCTGACATATTTCCTGTCCCTTGCAGGAGAAGGGGATTCCGTTTCTGATGATCAACGAGAAGTATCGGGAACTGGAATGCCCTTGCCTTAAGCTGGACGATGAGCTTGGCGGTTACAAGGCTACGCGGCATTTGATCGAGAACGGCCATTCGGCGATTGCCGGATTCTTCAAGCGGGACGACCTTCAGGGCGTAAACCGGCTGAAGGGCTTCTTGCGGGCGCATCGGGAGGCGGGCATTCCCGTTTTGCCGGAGCGGGTGGTTACGTATACAACGGAACAGAAGGGCCGTTTCCCTTATGAACAGGCCGTCCAATTGCTGAAGCAGCCGATCGGGCAGCGGCCGACGGGATTCGTATGTTATAACGACGAGCTGGCCGTGTCTTTGGCGGAGGCGGCAGGGGATTGCGGGCTGCACATTCCGCAGGACGTGTCCATGGTCGGTTTCGATGATTCCACCCTAGCCGTTGCTTCCGGCGTGAAGCTGACGACGATGACCCACCCGAAGACGGAGATGGGGATCATGGCGGCCAGGCAGTTGATCAGCATGATCGAGCATCATACCGTATTTGAGGATACGGTTTATCAACCGGAGCTTGTGGAGAGAGAATCGGTGGACAAACGATAGAGAATAGGGAGTTTAAGGTCCGATATTTCGGACCCTTGCTTGCCGACTTGTACGTACAACTATATTTTCAAGGCTGGAGAGGAGCGGTTGTTCATGTTGGAGGATTTGAAGCAGCAGGTGCTTGAGGCGAATCTGGAGCTTCCGAAGTACGGGCTCGTTACCTTTACATGGGGAAACGTCAGCGGCATCGACCGTGAACGCGGACTGTTTGTCATTAAGCCGAGCGGCGTGCCGTACGAGGATTTAAAAGTGGACGACATGGTCGTGCTGGATTTGAAGGGGAATGTCGTTGAAGGGGATTTGCGCCCTTCCTCCGACACCCCGACTCATCTGGTGCTGTATCAGAACTTTAAGGAGATCGGCGGGATTGTGCACACCCACTCGCCATGGGGAACGAGCTGGGCTCAGGCGGGTCGCGCGCTGCCTGCTTACGGAACGACGCATGCCGACTATTTTTACGGGGAGATTCCGGTTACGCGGCCCATGACCCGGGAAGAAATCGAAGGGGCCTACGAGCTGGAGACGGGCAATGTCATCGTTGAACGATTCGCGGATCTGGATCCGAACATGGTGCCCGGGGTGCTTGTGCATTCCCATGCGCCGTTCGTGTGGGGCAAGGATGCCCATAACGCCGTGCATAATGCGGTGGTGCTGGAGGAGTGCGCCAAGATTGCAGCCCGGATGCAGCAGATCAATCCCGAAACCGAACCGATGGATCAGACGCTGCTGGATCGCCATTTTTTGCGGAAGCATGGAGTTAATGCTTATTACGGTCAAAAGTAACGCATATATTCATCATTCATGATTTCATCGGTAGGAGGAAATGAGATGGGGAATAAATACACCATTGGTGTCGATTACGGAACGCAGTCCGGACGTGCGGTATTGGTTAATCTGGCGAACGGGCAGGAAGTGGCGGATCATGTAACGCCTTATCGGCACCATGTTATTGATGAGTTTCTGCCGGGTTCCGGAAAGCGGCTGGAGCATGACTGGGCGCTTCAGCATCCGGGGGATTATCTGGAGGTTCTGCAGGTATCGGTGCCTGCCGTCATCCAACAATCCGGTATTGATCCGGCGGATGTGATCGGCATCGGCATCGATTTTACGGCTTGCACCATGCTGCCGGTTGACGAGCTTGGCGAGCCGCTCTGCTTCCATCCGGAGCTGGCCGATCAGCCGCACAGCTGGGTTAAGCTGTGGAAGCATCACGCGGCCCAGCCGGAAGCAGACAAGATCAACGCGATCGCCGCTGAGCGCGGAGAAGCTTTTTTGCCCCGTTATGGCGGGAAGATCTCATCCGAATGGATGATAGCCAAAGTCTGGCAGATTCTTGACGAGGCGCCGGCCATCTATGAACGCGCGGATCGGTTCCTGGAGGCCACGGATTGGGTCATCTCCCAAATGACCGGCCATATTGTCCGCAACAGCTGTACGGCTGGTTACAAGGCGATATGGCATAAGCAAGACGGATATCCAAGCAAGGATTACTTTAAAGCGCTGGATCCCAGATTGGAGGATCTGGCCGATACGAAGCTGCGCGGAGAGGTCCGTCCCCTTGGGAGCAGCGCCGGCGGCTTGACCGAGAAGATGGCGGAAATGATGGGCTTAACGCCTGGCATAGCCGTGGCCGTCGGCAACGTTGACGCGCATGCCGCGGTACCGGCGGTCGGCGTCGTAACACCGGGCAAGCTGGTCATGGCCATGGGGACCTCGATCTGCCATATGCTGCTCGGCACGGAAGAGAAGCAGGTCGAAGGGATGTGCGGCGTCGTCGAAGACGGCATCATTCCGGGATTATACGGTTATGAAGCCGGGCAATCGGCGGTGGGCGATATTTTTGAATGGTACGTTGAGGAAGCGCTTCCCGCGTACGTTAAGGAGGCTGCGACCGAGGAAGGAATCGGCGTGCATCAATGGCTGGAACGGGAAGCGGCTGCATACAAACCGGGCCAGAGTGGTCTGCTAGCGCTGGATTGGTGGAACGGCAACCGCTCGGTGCTGGTGGATACGGATCTGACCGGGTTGATGTTAGGGATGACGCTGTTGACGAAGCCGCAGGAAATCTATCGCGCCCTGCTGGAGGCGACGGCTTTCGGCACGCGCAAAATCGTGGACGCCTTTCATGAGAACGGCGTGGCTGTGGATGCTCTCTATGCATGCGGCGGACTGCCGCAAAAGAATCGTCTCCTGATGCAGATTTATGCGGACGTTACCAATCGCGAAATCTATGTGGCTGATTCCAAACAGACGCCGGCGCTTGGTGCCGCGATGTTCGCCGCAGTGGCGGCGGGTCAGGCGAAAGGCGGATATGATTCCATTATCGATGCGGCCGAGAAAATGGCACGGGTGAAGGAAGAGACCTTCAAGCCGATACCGGAGCATGTGGAAGTGTATGAGCAGCTGTATCAGGAATACAGCAAGCTGCATGATTATTTCGGCCGCGGGGAAAACGACGTCATGAAAAGGCTGAAGCGGATTAAGCAGACGGCAGAATAGGCTGGCGGAGCAGCGCAAGACCAGAAGAGGATCGTCCCGCCCTGCATATAGAGGGCGGGACGTCCTTCGAGACAAATATAGACCAGATGCTTGGATCGTCAACATGGGATGGGATGAAAGGGGAGGAGCTGCATGACGGATTATTTGAACGAAGCAAAAGGTTTAATGAGCCGAATGAGGGAAGTCCGGCCGGCGTTCCGCGGACTTGAAACGATGGAGCTGGAGCCCGGCGCTATTTCAGCTGTGCCGGCGTACCTTAAACGGCAGGGCCTCAATTCACCGATCGTGGTGGCTGATGCGAATACGTATGAAGCTGCGGGTCAAACGCTGATGGAGCGGCTGGAAGCGGAAGGTCTGGAACCCCGGCTGTGCTTGATCGAGCCTGATGAGTTAGGCGATGTGGTGGCGGATGAACGCTCGCTGATGCAGCTTTTTATCGAGGTGGAGCCAGAGCGGACAGGATGCCTCATCGCTGCCGGATCCGGTACCCTTCATGACATTACCCGCTTTGTCGCTCATCGGTGCGGGAAGCCGTTCGTCTCTGTACCTACGGCACCTTCGGTAGACGGCTTTACTTCGGCCGGCGCGCCGATCGTGGTTCGGGGGATCAAGCAGACCTATGCTGCAACGGCTCCCATCGCCATATTCGCCGACCCGGATATCCTTGCGAAAGCCCCGCAGCCGCTTATAGCGGCGGGGTTTGGCGATATGCTCGGCAAATATACGTCGCTGCTGGATTGGAGATTCTCCTCGACCACGGCCGGCGAGCCCTATGATGGCCAAGTGGCAGAAATCACGGAGCGGGCACTGGAATCTTGCATCCAGCACGTGGAGGCCATCGGCCAGCGCACGGAGGAAGGCATCCGCATTCTGATGACGGCTTTGATTGAATCCGGGATCGCGATGCTGCTGTTCGGGCAGTCCCATCCTGCCTCAGGGGCAGAGCATCATTTGTCGCATTACTGGGAGATGGAGTACTTGCGCCGCGGCAACCGGGCGCTGCTTCATGGCGCCAAGGTAGGGGTAGCCTGCAGCGAGATATCGAGCCTTTACCATGCTGCGGCTGATCAACGAGTGTATCCTTATGCCGAGCCCAAGCTTTGGGAGACGTATGGGGAGCAGGTTCGGGAGTGGCTTCGGAAGGTTCCTTCGAAGGAGGAGATCGCCGGGCTGCTGCGGCAAGCGGGAGGTCCTTCCAGCCTGGAGGAGCTTGGCATTGATGAGGAGCTGTTTGGGGAGAGCCTGCGGGAGGCGCATAAGCTGCGCGACCGTCATACCATCCTGAGGGCACTGAACGAGGCTGACGGGGCAGGACAACCTGTGACTTCATACAGATAGCACAGCAGAGAGCGGGCCATGTCCGTCCGCCGACCTAAAGAATGGGCTTGCTGATAAGGTTATAGAAGGTATTCCGTTTAGCTAAAAAAGGCCTCTACATGATCGAATGATCATAGAGAGGCCTTTTTTGCGTCGTTCTCTTATCCTTCCTTCACATCATACAGAACGCGGGCCAAGAGATCTTGACTGTAGTTTCCGAAATGCTTGCCGTAAATGGTTAAGCCGCGTTTATTCACCGACTGCTCGTTAACGGCAATCCTGAAGGTAAGCTCGCTCTTGTAATCGAGCTGTATTTGGTCCAAACCGACATCCGAAATGCGGCACCCGTCGATAAAGCTGCCTTCTTTATTAATTCGGATGAGCTTCAGCATGCCGTATTGGTTTAAGTGGGGTGGCCACCATTCAGGGTTGAAGGTACCGCGTTTGTCCCCGAAATCCCCCGGACTTGTCCAGCTGCCGATTTCGATCCCATTGACGTAAAAGAAAATATCCGACGGGTAATTATCGCAATGTCCCGGTGCTTCAGACCCCAGCTCCAAGGAGAATTGGATCTCGCGGAACGATTGGTTGGATTTCAAATAATTCGGGATCCGATATTCCAGGAAACCTTCGGTCAGCCAAATAATCTCCGAATTGATGCGCTCCGGATCGGCGAAATAGCGCGGATCGTCGAAATCCCCGATGATACTGTCCTTGGTCGCAAGTCCGCAGGTCGGGATGGCTTGGTAGTCGCTGTAATGGCCGACCCGAATTTCCACCTCGTACAGATTATTAATATCCTTGCTTCGCAAATCGACCATCAAGGTGTCTTTATTCAGATAGCAGATCTTCTGGATGCCATGCTTCCCGCCCGTGGTATGGATTTCGATCAAGCCGCTTTCCTCCAGCTTCTTGATATGCATGGTAATGGCGCCATTGCTGAGGTTCAGCCTGTTTGCGAGATCATTCAGGTTCAGGCTTTGATTCTTGGCCAGCAGCTCCAAAATTTGAATGCGGATCTCGGAGCTGAGCGCTTTGAAGATATCAAGTCCGCTCATTAAATCTTTAATGTAGATCATCTTATTTCAAACCTTCTTCCGATTAAGGGATTTATAAGGATGGGATGTTTGCAAACGTTTATTTCAAATAATTATAAATCAATATGAGCGTGAAATAAAGATGCGTTCAAAATCTTCAGAAAACTTGTGCGTGAAACAATAAAATCGATGCGGAAAACGCTTTTATTTGAGGATTATATTAAATTAGGATTGCGAAAAACAACTGATTTCGGCTATTTTCGACAGAAAATGCACTGTTTTTTTGATCATAAAAATTTATTTTTTATTTATATAAATCATTTTACATTTGTATATTTACAGAGACTCCCTCATATGATATTTTAAATTTGAAAACGAATTCATTTAATTATATTTGAATTGTTTTACAATTATATCAAACGGAAGGTGAAGAACTTGGCAGCTGAGAACATGAAAGCACGCATGATCGTGGATAAGTCGTTTCGGATCGCGCAAGTTGATAACCGCATTTATGGTTCATTCATTGAACACCTAGGCCGCGCAGTATATGGCGGGATTTACGAGCCCGGCCATGAAACCGCGGATGCGGACGGTTTTCGGAATGACGTAAAGGAATTGATCAAGGAGCTGGACGTCCCGATTATCAGGTATCCCGGCGGGAATTTCGTTTCGGGGTATAACTGGGAAGATGGCGTGGGGCCTGTTGCCGAACGGCCAAAACGGCTGGAGCTGGCTTGGAGAACGCTGGAGCCGAACGATGTCGGCACGAATGAGTTTATATCCTGGGCCAAGGAAGTAGGCTCGGATGTCATGATGGCCGTGAATCTGGGGACGCGGGGGATCGATGCCGCCAGAAACTTGCTGGAATACACCAACCATCCGGGAGGCACGTATTGGAGCGACCTGCGCCGCCGCCATGGTTTTGAACAGCCGCACAAGATCAAGACCTGGTGCCTCGGCAACGAGATGGACGGACCTTGGCAGATCGGACACAAAACGTCCGAAGAGTACGGCCGGCTTGCGCTCGAAACGGCAAAAGCCATGCGGCTCGTCGACCCGACCATTGAGCTGGTTTCCTGCGGAAGCTCGAGCACGGGCATGCCGACATTCCCTGAATGGGAAGCCGTAACGCTGGATCATACGTATGAGGCGGTCGATTACATATCCCTGCATCAATATTACGGCAACCGTAATAACGATACCGCCAATTACCTGGCACTTACGCTCGATATGGACCACTTTATTCATACGGTGAAATCCACCTGCGATTACATCAAGGCCAAGAAACGCAGCAAAAAGACGATGTATCTGAGTTTCGATGAGTGGAATGTCTGGTATCATTCCAATGACGCCGACAGGCAGATTGATCCATGGAGCATCGCTCCCCCTCAGCTGGAGGATGTGTACAACTTCGAGGATGCGATTCTTGTGGGCAGCATGCTGATCACGTTCCTGCGCCATGCGGACCGGGTCAAGATGGCTTGCCTGGCACAGCTCGTGAACGTGATCGCTCCGATCATGACCGAGAACGGCGGACGATCTTGGAAGCAGACGATCTTTTATCCGTATCTTCATGCATCCAAATTTGGCCGGGGCGTATCCCTGCTGCCGATCGTCGACTCGCCGAAATACGATTCCAAGGACTTTACCGACGTTCCTTATCTGGACAGCGCGGTCGTTCATAACGAAGAGGATGAAGAAATTACGATTTTTGCCGTGAACCGCCATCTGGAGGAAGCCTTGGAGCTCGAATGCGATGTTCGCAGTTTTGAAGGTTACCGGCTGTTGGAGCATATCGTGCTGGAGCATGAGGATCTGAAAGCGGTGAACACCGCATCCGAGGAAAAAGTAAAGCCTCATCATCAGGGGGGCGCGAAACTCGATAACGGTATGGTTAACGCAAGGCTTGCCAAGGCATCATGGAACGTCATCCGCTTGAAAAAAGCCTGATAACAGCAAGGGGGCGGTCCTCGATGTGGGCTGCCCCGTCTCCCAAACACTCATATCAAATTACACACAATATGAAAGCGCTTTATTTCTGAGGAATAGCAGAAGTACCGATGTTCGAAGTGTAGGTTTGTATGAACGAAAATTAAGGGAGGTCCAGTAAGATGATGAAAAGATGGATGATTGTATTCATGGTGTTATGTATGACGCTCTTCCTGTGGGGATGCGGCAAATCGAACAATGCCGGCGGCGAAACCTCGGTCCTGGACGGGGGGCGGGAGAAAGCGCTACGGAGCTGTCGTATTGGACGTTTGTTGAGCTGCACGGCCAGCACTTCGAGAAAATGCTGGGCAAATGGAACACGGAGAACCCCGATCGCCAGATCAAGCTGAACGTAACGGTCATGCCTTATGACGACATGCATAACAAATTATCCATCGCGGTTCAATCGGGGACGGGTGCCCCCGACATTGCGGATATCGAGCTTGGGAAATTTCCGGATTTCCTTGCCGGCACGCCGCAGCTTGAACCGCTCAACGACGTCATTGATCCATACCGGGATACCATCGTGAAATCCCGTATCGACCTTTACAGCAAGGAGGATGTGAATTACGGCATCCCGACCCATGTCGGAGCTTCCGTCGCCTTCTACAATACCGAGATTTTGGAGGAGGCCGGGGTCAATTATCAGGATATCGTGACTTGGGAGGATTTCAAGCAGGCCGGTATCCAGGTGTATGAAAAAACCGGCAAGTATATGGGGACGGCCGATACAAGCGCAGCTTGGCAAGCTTCCATGCTGCTCGCTCAGCAAGGCGCGGATCTGACGGACGATTCCGGCAATCCGATCGTGAATTCGGAGCCGATGGTGAAGGCCATGACGCTGCTCAAGGATCTGCAGGACAGCAATGTCATCGCGACCATCGCCGGCGGTCAGCCTGACACCGAAGAGGCCTACGGCGAGTTTAATGCAGGAAATTATGCCACGGCTTTCATGCCGTTATGGCAAATGTCCAGATATACCAATTACATGTCCGATTTGTCGGGAAAAATAGCCATCGCGCCGATTCCGGTCATCGAAGAAGGAATGCCCCGGTCGGTTGGCGGCGGCGGAACCGGCACGGTCGTGACCAAGACGGCAAAAGACGTGCAGCTGGCAAAAGATTTTCTGGCCTTCGCCAAACTGTCCCTGGATGCCAATAAAGAAATTTGGAACACGCTTGGATTCGATCCGGTCAATATGGACGTCTGGGATATGAAGGATGTTACGCACAATGCCGAGAATCAGTTCGTGAAATATTTCGTCAATAACCCGTTCGATGTCCTGAATGAGATCCGGGATGAAATCCGGTTAATCAAATCGACCTCCGCATCGCCCACCATCAACAACGTCCTGTGCACAACCACCTTCAACGAGATTTTTGAGGACGGCAAGGACATTACCGAAGCCCTGAATGACGCCCAGAAGCAAATCGAACAGGAATTGAAATAACGTTCGCTTATACGGTACAAAAACGAAGAGCTGCTCATGGATCGTCGGTGAGCGGCTCTCATTCAAAGGAGTCGAATCATGATTAAAAAATTTCTGTACTCTCAAAAGGTTGCTCCTTACGTGTTTGTCCTGCCGTTTATTCTGGTATTCCTCGTATTCTGGGTGTTTCCGCTCGGCAGCTCATTCAGCATGAGCTTTCAGAAAACGCAGCTGGGGCAGGAAGCGGATTGGGTCGGCTTGGCCAATTACGGGAAGCTGATGGGGGACGGCGTCTTTTTGAAGGCAGTCACGAACAGCGCGATTTACATGATGTTGACGCTCCTGATCCTGATTCCGTTTCCGATGCTGTTCGCGGTGCTGATCAACAACAAGTTCATGTGGGGAAGGGAGTTCTTCAAGTCGTCTTTTTTCTTCCCTGCACTGACGTCGGTCGTTGTGGCAGGCACCATCTTCCGGCTCATGTTCGGCGAGATGGAAGGATCCCTGATCAACAGCATCCTGGGGTGGTTCGGGATCGATCCGGTGAAGTTTCTGAAGGGACAGGTCACCGGCTTTATCGCGCTGGTGGCTCTCGCCACTTGGCGGTGGACGGGGGTCAATATGCTATATTTTTTATCGGGACTCAAGAACATTCCGGGTGAATATTACGAGGCGGCATCCATCGACGGTGCCTCGGCCTTCCAGAAGTTTACCAAAATCACGATGCCTTTGTTGAAGCCGACCACGATTTATGTGTTAACGATCAGCATTTATGCGGGGCTTGCCATGTTTATCGAAAGCATGATGCTCTGGAACGGCAACAACTCTCCGAAGAATATCGGCCTCACGATCGTCGGTTACCTGTACCGTCAAGGCATCGAGAAGAACAATTTGGGTTATGCCGCCGCTGTAGGGATCGTGCTGCTGGCAATCACCATGATCATTAACCTGACGCAGCTGAAGCTCTCCGGCATGTTCAAGAAGGAGGATTGAGGATGAGAAGAGAAACGCTGGTCAAAATAATCCTCTTGATCTTGTTCTCCATACTGTGCTTTCTGATCCTGGTGCCTTTTTATGCCGTCACCATCGCTTCCTTTAAACCCGGCGAGGATTTGATCCGGTATGGCCTGAATTTGAAATTTGATCTGTCGGTGATGAGCCTGGACAATTTCGCCTACCTGTTTACGGGCGATCACTCCTACTTCATGTGGTTTTTTAACTCCTTGCTCCTCACGGTGGTGCAGGTTACGTTAACCCTGCTGGTCAGCGCAACCGTTGCCTATGGGTTTGCAGCCTATGATTTCATCGGCAAGAACTTCTTGTTTATCTGCGTGCTTTTGATTATGATGGTTCCTTTTGAAATTCTTCTTCTTCCGCTATACTCCCTGACGTACAATCTGGGCCTCATGAATACGTACTCGGCGATTGTGCTGCCGGGGATCGCAAGCGCGGCCACGATTTTCTTCTTCAGGCAGTATTTAAGAGGGGTTCCAAAAGAAATGATTGCGGCAGGTCGGGTCGACGGGGCCAGCGAATACGGGATCTATGTTCGGTTGATCCTGCCCGTGATGAAGCCGTCCTTTGCAGCCATGGCGATTCTGAACGGCATGAACAGCTGGAATAATTTCCTATGGCCGTTCATGGTGCTCAGCGATGATCGCAAGTACACGCTTCCGATCGGGTTGAAGACGCTGTTGACTCCTTACGGGAACAACTATGATTTATTGATTGTCGGCTCCTTTTTCTCGATCATCCCGATTTTCATCTTGTTCATGGCCTTCCAGAAATATTTCATTGACGGGATGACGGCGGGGGCGGTGAAAGGCTGATCGTTCGGTCGGTATGACCGGTCCTGCCCTTGCTGTCGGCACCTCAAATCCATTATGATACAAGGAAACCTGCGTATTCTGATGAATGAGGTGACATATCGTGCATCCTGTAACAAAGGCTCTACTATGGATTGGCGGCGCTCTGATCGTGATCGGGCTGCTGTGGCCTGTCATCGGCCGATTCGTCGGCCGGCTGCCGGGCGACATCGTCGTGGATAAACCCAATGTCAAAATTTATTTTCCGATCGTAACCTGCCTCGTCATCAGCGTGGTGGGTTCGTTGATTCTGTTTCTGATCCAGCAGTTTCGCAAGTAGTCGGGATTTCATAAGAAAAACGTCTATCGACGTACTTTTTCAGAAGACAGACCGCGGTATGTTTTTCTTGCGATATCAGGAAGGCCTAAGCTTCGGAGTTTATACTTTCTGATATCTAAAAAAACAGGCCGGTTAGGGGAAACCCTTAACCGGCCTGTTTACGTGGAACAGCCGTTTTATTTTTGGATGATGGTGATTTCGGCATTCGGATCCAGGCTAAACACGATGGATTTGAGCCTGGGCATTTCCAGAATGTGAACCCGGTAGACCAGCTGCTGCGAATGGGCGGCGTCACCGTGGTTCGCGCCTTCACCCTTGGCATGTGCCGATAGGGGATCATACCCCATGATGGCTTTCATGGTGTGCCGGATTTCCGCTTCGCTGATGCTTAGAATCCGTACCTCCCGTTTAAGCGGAAGGCTTGAAGTCGTAACGCGCCCTGTCTCCAGTGCCATCAGGCACGCGATGGCGGAATACATCGCCCGTTCCCAGCCGAGGAGGAGCCCCGCCAAAGTCAGTACCAACAGATTGATCATGATATGGACGTAGGGCAGCTTCAGCCGGGTCAGCAGCTGCGATAGCTGCTGGGGGATCTTCGGCATCTGGAGCGTATCCAGGACGACGCCGTAACGAAGGCCGATGCCGATGCCGAGACCGAGGAAAATGCCGCCGATGCCTGCGCTCCCGATCTTGCTGTCGATGAGAGCGGGGATCGGAAAGAACAGGATCGAGCATACGGAAAACGTAAGCAGCCCGACGGTTGCGATGACGGCTTTTTCCCGGTTCGACCGGCGATAGGCCAGCAGAAGCAAGGGCAGATTTAATGCAAACAAAAACATGCCCGTATGAAGTCCCGTCAGATGCGAAGCGAGCGCAGAGATTCCCGTTACGCCGCCCGCGATGATTCCGCTAGGAACAAGAAATAAATCCAAACCGAACGCTGCGATCAGGCCTCCGATGGCAGCCATGCTCAGTCTTCTTCGTGTACTTGCCTTGCTTGCGGCCTCTTGTGCACCGTTCGTTGTCCGAACCGGGGCTTGAACCATAGGCAATGTACCCTCCTTTATCCGCTGGCACTTTCATCCTTTAGCTTCGGTTTAACCGGTTTCTTCTCCTTATGATCTTTAAATTTAAATATTTTGTTCAAGAAGTTATAGACGTGCTTGGACTCCTTGGTCAGCAGCGGTCCGAGTATGGCGAGTATCAGTACATACAGGGCAGCGAACGGTTGAATGAAGGTTGCAAGCCCGCCGGCTTTCCCCATATTGGCGAGAATGATGGAAAACTCCCCGCGGGATACAATCGTCAGACCGATATTGGAGGATGCTTTCGAAGACAATCCGGCGCTGCGGCCGGCAAGCATGCCTGCAATGAAGTTGCCAAGAAGCGTGATGATCACGGCGATCAGCGATAACCACACAGCTCCGCCAAGCTCGGACGGTACTATCGTTAAACCGAAGCTAAAGAAGAATATGGCTCCAAAGAAATCGCGGAATGGTAATATCAAATGCTCAATGCGTTCACGATGCTCGGTCTCGGCCAGAACAAGCCCGACGAGCAGCGCGCCGATGGCCTCGGCAACATGAATCGTTTCAGCGAATCCTGCGAGCAGGAACAACGCGCCGAATACGACCAAGGCAAACAATTCGTTAGACCGTATATTCAATGCTTTATTCAGAAGCGGTACGGCTTTACGCCCGATAATAATGACTAGCAGCATAAATCCAAGAGCGATTACGGCAGATATCAGGACGCCGCCCAGCGACGAGGAGCCGCTCAATACGAGTCCGGAAAGAATCGAGATATATACAGCGAGGAATACGTCCTCAAACATGATGATCCCGAGGATCATCTCGGTCTCCGGATTCGCCGTTCTTCTCAAGTCGACCAGCACCTTGGCTACGATAGCGCTCGAGGAGATGGTCGTTATGCCTGCGACAATGAGCGTCTCCGCCAAGGGAAATCCGGCAAAGATCCCGATCATCAGTCCAAGCGTAAAGTTAATGGCAATGTAGATGCTGCCACCTACAACGATGGACTTGCCCGATTTGATCAATCGGCCGACCGAGAACTCGAGTCCGAGATAGAACAGAAGGAAGAGTACGCCGATCCGCCCCATAAAGTCGATGAGCGGAGCACTTTCTATAAAACGAAAATCGAAAGATCCAAAATGAAAAGCATGAGGCCCAACCGCCATCCCCACCAGAATATAGAAAGGGACGACGGAAAACCGGAGTTTAGCTGATAGCAACCCCGCCAGGGCGATCAAGGCAATCGCCAATCCTACTTCTAAAACCAAATGATCCATTCATCAACCACGTCCGTTCATCAAGATTTGTTTAAATAGCCGCTGTTGTTGACGTTCACCCACGACGACGAGCGTCGAATCCGGTGTAATGATAACGTCAGGCCCGGGATTGATTTGTTTGCTGTTTTTGTCAACTCTTGCAATGATGGTTGCGCCTGAGGCTTGGCGTACGCCCAGATCGCCAATCGATTTACCTGCCCCGTAATAGTGGGGCTCGATGCGGTACCACTCGATGATCAATTCATCCAGCGCCATGTCGATCGTTTCGAGCGCCTTCGGTTTATACGTGAGACCGCCGACGATGGCCGCAATTTGACGGGCCTCGTCATCGTCCAGGGAAATCATGGAGATGCTTTCGTCCGGATCGTCGTATTCATAATGGTACATTTCACGGCGGCCGTCGTCATGAATGATGATGACCAGTTTATCGCCACCGCGGGTATCAATTACGAATTTCTTACCGATTCCAGGCAAATCTGTTTCGCGAACATGCATAGATTAGAGTCCTCCTAAGAAAATACACTTTTTAGTTGTTTTGCACACCGATCACACGGATATCAAAAATACACGCAGCCAAATAAAACAATCCATTCACGATGAAATTGCACAGTCTTTAATAAACCCTGATGCACAGGTCAATCCGCACAGGCTGTTTATGTTGTTGCATGGGAAAAGAAAAATTGGCAAATTTAAGAAACCGCAGTCAGTTGGAATGCGAAAAAGTGTGGAGGACTAGACGAACTTCGATGTGTATTTAATGGGGAATAATACTAAAAGCCGGAGTCGAAGCGGAATAATCGGCCGATAGGGCAGACGTGTTTTGGGAGCCTGCTGCATCACAATGGCCGACATCAATAAGAACAGCGCTATGGTATTGCCGGCTGCCTTAAGTTTGGAGAGAATTTGAGAGTGTTTCAGAACAGCCGCTTTCAGATGATGGTCATGCTTGTAAACATACCGCTCATCTTGGGTTTCGTTGCTGTAATACTCCTGGACGGGAATGTATAGGGCAAATGCCGTAACCAGAACAAGCACCAGCATCCATGCAATTCTTGCCGTTTTTAAGAAACAGTTCACGGTTACTCCCCCCTTCGTCCCAAGCTTCTATGTTAATCATAACATAAAAATAATCGTTCTCAAAATGAGAACGATAAATTATTTTTGAACACTTTTACAGATCGATTCAATTTTTTACATTATATAGAAGCGATGCTTCTTCTATTTTTTGCGAAGCTTATCATAGTTTTCCGTATCGGGCCCGATATCGGCTTTCGCTTGATCCTTGTCTTCCAAAACGCCGAGGACAAGATCGTCGAGTTTATCGGTTGCGGCCTGATCCGGCCGGTCGGGCTCGGGGATCGGGTCCACGCCGGGGAATTGACCGTCAAATTCAGGTTTCTGTTTGCTCATTAGGCTCTCATTCCTTTCTGGCAATATTGTGGCACAAAAGGATCTGTTATATGTAACGAATAAACGCGGGAGATGAAAGTGAAACAATGCAGGAACGTCGGCCTGGTAACAATTCACCTTCTATATAGTGTAACTCTATATATCAATCAGCTATATAAGAATATGCTAGAATAGTAGAGGAATATTATACCAGGGGGTTATTTAGGCATGAAGAAAAAATGGATAGGCTGCACCCTTGCTTTATTGCTTGTATCCGGCTCTGTCGTATCTGCGCATCCGGGACGAACGGATGCCAACGGAGGGCATACCTGCCGAACCAATTGCGAACGCTGGGGTCTGTCATATGGCGAGTATCATTATCATAACGGCGGTGGGAGCTCTTCCGGAAGCAATCACGCTCACGATCGGAAGCAAAACCGTTTATTATAATGGCAAATCGGAAACCGTTGCGGTCGCTCCCAAAGTGATGGACGGCGTGACGTATGTTCCCATTCAGGTGTTCGCACGGGGGCTGGGCGCTGGCGTGAACTATACCGAGCATGATAAAATTCTGAGAATATCGTTTAAGGAATAAAATAAACACGGGTTCCATTTTGCGAACAGAGAGGGGAAGAGTTTGCTTTGAGTTTTTTTGATAAATTTAAAGCCGGTGTATCGGACGCCGGAAACAAAGCGAAAACACTGGTAGAGATCAATCGCTTAAAGCTGCAGAACAACGGCAAAAAAAGCGATATCGACGAACAGCTCCTGGAAATCGGCAAGGTTGTATTCGCTTCAACCGAAGCAGGGAAGTGGCCGCCTGATCAGGAGAGCATCCAAAGCTACGTGGCCAAGATTCATCAATTGAATTTCGAAATCGAGCAAAATCTGCTCCAGATTGCCAACCTTACGGATGAGAAAATATGCCGGGGGTGCGGGAACAGTTCAGCCATGAACGCCAAATTTTGCGCCCACTGCGGCCGTACGTTCGAAGTGATTCAAGTTCAAACGGAAGAGCAGCGCAAAGAGGTTCCGCTGCTGGAGGATGGCGGCGACCAAGAGGAGCCGAAATAGAAGCTGTTTGCTTCATGAATAGCCGTACCCTGGTTCGGGAATGACCAGTGAACTTACCCCTGTCAAGTAGACAGCCTTAAAAAGCAGCCTTAAGCAACCTTAGTTCGGTACTCGATCGGACTAAGGTTGTTTAGTTTTTGTTGAAAACGTTCGTGGTTGTAAAAATGGATATATTGTTCAATCGCCTTAATAAGCTCTTCTTCGGTCGAGAAGGTGTCGAGTCGAAGACATTCCGACTTGAGGTGTCCAAAGAAGCTCTCGATACAAGCGTTATCCCAGCAGTTTCCCTTACGCGACATACTCACTTTCATTTTCTTGCGCTTCAACAAGGCATGGTACTCCTTGTGGGTATACTGGAAGCCTTGGTCGCTGTGGAGCAGTAGGTTGGTTACTTTGCGTTGATGTACAGCTGCTTGTACGGTCTCCAGCACAAGCTTTAAATTGTTGTGGCGTCCGATCCGAAAGGCAACCACCTCGTTGTTATACAGGTCAAAAATAACCGACAGGTACAGAAAGCGAGAACCGATTGGCAGATAGGTCACATCGGTGACCCATTTCGTATTAGGTGCCGTGGCGTTGAAATCCCGATTTAGCACATTGGTTGAGGTAATCCCAGCTTCCCGTCGGCCAAAGTATGGCTTCCTCCGCCTAATGCGTGCACGAATCCCCAGTTCTTTCATCAGCCGGTACACACGCTTGTGGTTGACGTTCAAGCCTAAGGTTTTCTTTAGCCAGACACGAACCCGGGGGTATCCGTAAATGCCCTTTAGCTGGGTATGGCACTCTAGAATCTTCTCTTTCAAAGCCTGCTCTTCGATCTGTTTAGGCGTTGGATTATTCTTTCTGGCTGCCCATTTGTAGTAACTGCTTCGAGCGATGCCTGCCAGTTCACACAGCAAGGCCACGGGGTAGTTGATGGTTAGCGCTTCGATGGCTTGGTAGGTTTGACGTCGCTTTGCTCTTGCCCCCTTTGCAGTTCCCATAGCTTTTTTAGCAAGGCATTTTCCGCTCTCAGCCGCAGGACTTCTTCCTCCAAGGTTTTGGCCTTCTTCGGTCTCCCGTTCTTTGAACCCGTCGAAGTGCCTCTCTTTTCCTTGAGCCCCTCAATTCCTTCCCGCTCGTAGTGAGCCACCCATCTTCGAACCATCCGATCGTCAATGCCTAGGGCCTTGGCTACTGTCTTGTAGCCAAGACCTTCCTCCAGGAACATCGCAACAGCCTTGCGCTTGAATTCGATGTCATATGTCTTTCGTATTTCACCCATGAAAAAAATCCCCTCCAAGTAGACTTTAATGCGCTTTTTACACACTGTCTACTTAAAGGGGATAATATCACAGGGTCGGCTTTTTCTTTTTGTCCGGGGTGAAGGAAGCAGCGCTTGATTAGGAGAATGATTATTAAGGTGATCTTACTCACGACATCATCGTTATATAGTAATATTAGCTTACTAGCTGGAGGGAGTGAGGACATATGCCGAAGAACAAGGCCTGTAATGATGAATTTAGTCAACATGGGGATCGAGGGGTGTCAAGGCTGCTTAAAGGTAACGTTCTATTGCTTCCCGTATGCGTAATTTTGATGCTCTTTGCTGCCGGGTGCAACGGCCCGGGGTCTTCGGAGGAGGAGAATCCGCCGGAGAACCTCCCCAAGGGCGCATCCATCAACATCGTCATTTCCAGTCTGGGGATGACGTTCCCTGCAGGAATGGACGAGAATGACAATCCGTACCTGAATTACATCGAAGAGCGTACGGGGCTCGAGATCGGAGTCAATCTTCCTCCGCCCGAGGTATACAACGAGAAGCTCGACGTCATTATGTCCTCAGGCAATTTGCCGGATATGCTCCATACGTACGAGCCGGTGTGGTTCGACAATTACGTCAAGCAGAAGGCATTTATGCCGCTGGATGAATTAATCGACGAGTACGGCCCCCACCTGAAAGAAAAAATTCCGCCGGAGGTCTGGGATCGGGTCCGATACGGCGGTAAAATCTATGCGGTTCCGAGCTTGAATGAGGTGACTGGAGCCGAATTGATGTATGTCCGGAAGGACTGGCTCGATCGGCTCGGCTTACAGCCACCCGAAACGCTGGAGGAATATTACGAAGTCATTCGTGCCTTCACCCTGGATGATCCTGACGGCAATGGCGTCCAGGATACGATCGGTCTAACCTTGACCTCGAGCCTGGGAAGGTCCTCGCCGTTTTTCGGCGCTTTCGGCACGCAGCGAAATACGTGGTTTGAACGGGACGGGCAGCTGGTGAACGGAAGCATTCTGCCGGAAACGAAGGAAGCCCTCGCCTTTTTTAACAAGCTGTATCAGGAGAACCTGCTCGATCGGGAATTTCCTTTAAACCTGCAAAACAATCTGTTCGAAAAAATAGAAAACGGCACGGTCGGCCTGTTCTCCGCGGCTTGGTACGATACGCGCGGACCGATTGCGGCCAATATGAGCAAGGACCCCGAGGCCGAATGGATGCCGCTTCCGTATCCGACGGGACCGGACGGATTTAAAGGCGTTGAAGGGAAGGACATCATACGAGGTTATAACGTCATACCGGCCGAATCGGAGAAGGCTGCCGAAGTAATCCGGTTTCTGGACTTCATTGCCAGCGACTACAAGACGCTGAAGCTCGGCTTCGAGAACGAAATCTGGCGCTGGGAGGACGGGGCGATCGTTACGGACTTCGCGCTGCACGACAAGCATTTATACCGCGGCATTTACCAATCCCTTGTCGACGTGCCGGATCAATTGCTGTTCAAGGAACGGCTTGACTCGCTCGGGGACTTCAATCTGTACAACAATCTGCAGCTGATCAATCAGCATATTATTCCGAATGCATTCTACGGAGTTCCTACCCCCGGGATGACGAAATACAACACGAAGCTTAAAAATCTGGAGGATGTGTTCACGAAAATCATCATGGGGCTTGAGCCGCTGGACGCATTCGACGACTATGTGAAGACCTGGAAGGAAGAAGGGGGAGATGAAATCACGAAGGAAGTGAATGAATGGTACTCCAAACAATAATGCTGGCGGCCAAGAGCGCGGGGGACCGAGTGATCGACTTGTTTCGCTGGATCCGGGATCGGTTTTCGCAGAACATTCAAACCCGCTTGACCGGTTATTTTCTGCTGATCCTGCTGCCGCTGGTCATTATCAGCCTCTTCGCCGTAGAACGGTCCCGGGATATTCTCTACGAACAGGCGGTGGGGAGGACGGAGATGGCGCTGTCGTCGGCGATGAACCATTTTGATCTGGCGCTGCAAAACGTGGAGGAGATATCGACCCTGATTGCAGGGGATCCAGGAATGAACGAGCTGCTTAACAAAAACAGCACCAACTTCTCCCCTCAATCGATCGTGGATTTCTCGCACATTTTGGAGCAGCTGTCGAATTCCGTATCGGTAAACCGGTTCGTATCCCAAATTACGGTGTATCATCGGGCTTCCAACATGTTCATCTCTACCCATTACGGCGGCAAAAAGCTGACGGGCGAGACGCAGCAGGAATGGCTGGTGGAAGCTGCGCGACGGAACGGAACGGGGATTTCCTACGTCATGTCGGAAGCCCCAGTGGCGGAGGGCATTACGTTTGGCCAGATGACCAATACGGACAGCATCTCCCTGATTCGGGCCATGGACCTGTACAACAGCGAACGGCAGTCGAATCTGCTGGTGGTGTCATTCAATAAAAGCAAACTGCTGAATATCATCAAGACGCTGCTTCCGTCCGAGAACAGCCGTATCGCCCTGCTGAACGAAAGGGGAGAAGTGGTGGTGGAGACCGGAAGAGTGTATGAGGAGGACATTACCGAGAAGGATATGACCGTCACGATTGATTCGGATTACTCCACATGGCGTCTTGAGCTGGTCCAGCCGAAAAGCGAGCTGTACAAAGAGACCGATCAGCTGCGCCTGTTCACGGTTGGGATCATCGGGCTGAGCATCCTGCTGGCCATTATCATTTCATGGGTGGTGTACAGCGGGATTGCCTCGCCTGTGTTGAAATTGTCGCGCGGGATGAAGCGGCTTAGCAGCGGAGAGCTGAACATTCATGTCGACACCAAACGGAAGGACGAATTCGGTTTTCTCATCCAGTCGTTTAACAAAATGGCCGTCGTGCAGAAGCATCTGATCGAGGATCATTACGAGCAGCAGCTTCGATTGACGACAACGGAGCTGAAGTTCCTGCAATCCCAGATCAATCCGCATTTTCTGTATAACACCCTCGATTCGATTTATTGGACGGCCAAAAACTACGATGCGGATGAGATCAGCGAGATGGTGATGAACCTGTCGAAGTTTTTCCGGTTGAGCCTGAACAAGGGCAGGCAGGTGTTTACGATTGAGGAGAGCATTACCCACCTGCACTACTATCTACGAATCCAGCAGCTTCGTTTCATGGACAATTTCACCGTGGATTATCAAATTTCGGAAGAGAGCAAGGGGGTTCCGATTCTCAAGCTCCTGCTTCAGCCTTTGGTGGAAAATGCCATCATTCATGGCATGGAGGGCAAATCCTCCGGAGGGAGCCTGGTCATCTCCAGCCGGATTGAAAAAGGGCATACGGTGGTTATCAGCGTACAGGATAACGGGCCCGGGATCAGCGAAGAGCGGCTGCGCTACATCCAGCATGAGCTGGAGATGATGGGCTCGCGCAGCGCTGCCCGCGTCTTCCCAGGATGAAGAGCATGTGAAGGATCTGTTCGGTCTTCGGAACGTGCTTGGCCGAATGAAGCTGTATTATGGCAGAGAAGCGGATCTGACGGTACACAGCGTGGCAGGGGAAGGCACCACCGTCACGATTTCCATCCCGCTGGATCGCTGCAAGGAATTTAACCTGAAGCAGACACTTATATAGAGATGCTCGAAAGGGGAACAAACCGAATGAATCTCATGATCGTGGAAGATGAACCCCGGCTGCGCAACGCACTGGCTTACAATATCCCATGGGACAAGCATGGGATTGAAGTTGTGGGCATGGCGTCCAACGGCATCGAGGCCCTTGAGCTGGTTGGCCGAAAAAAACCCGATATTATGCTGATCGATGTACAGATGCCTGAAATGGACGGGCTGACGCTCCTTGGCGAGCTGCGAAGCCGGCAGGACATCAGCCGATTGACGAAAATGATCATCCTGAGCGGACATGACAACTTCGAATTTGCGCAGCTGGCGCTGGAATACGGGGTGTCCAAATATTTATTGAAGCCCGCCGGCGAGGAAGACATTCTCGAAGCGGTGCTTGAAGCGAGGCAGCAGCTGCGGGAGGACTTGGAGCAGTGGCAGCGCAAGGCGGCTTTGGAGCAGAAATGGAAGGACAATCTGCCGCATTTGCAAAATCTCTTTTTTATCCAATGGGTCAGCGGCAAATATACGAAACAGGACGTCCTTACCAAGGGCAGGGAATTATATATTTCATTGAAGGAGAACGACCGTTTCGCCGTCGCCGTGGTGGATCTGGACCCCTTGCCGGAGAGCGAGACCCGCTTTCAGCGGGGGGATGTCGAGCTGCTGCAGTTTACGATGCAGTGCCTGGCCAAGGAACTGCTGTCCCATCCATCGCTCTGGATCACGTCGGATTCAGGCAATATGCTCCTGATGGTCCTGATCCTGGAGGAAAGCCAGGATGCCAAGGAAGCCATGCTGCGGCTGAATGCGGACGTATCCAAGCTCCTCTCCCAAACGAGGGAGGTGCTGAAGATAACGGCCAGCGCCGGCATTTGTGCATCCATCGGGACGATCGAGGAGATGAGCCTCTTGTATGCGCAGGCTTGCCGGGCGCTTCAGGAGCGCGTCGTGTATGGACACGACCTCGCGATTCCTTACCGGGAGCAGCTTCAGCGGGATATTCAGGGCGTGATCGTGCAGCAGAACCTGGAGAAGACGCTGGAGATCGCGCTGGAAACGGCGGATGAAACGAAGGCGCTGGAGGCGCTGAAGGGATTATGGGAGGAAGCCTTCTCGAGATCCGAATCCTCGGACGAATTCCAGGAGGCGGTGCTTTACATGAACAGCTTCTTTACCCGCATGATCCAGAAGCAGGGCTGGACGGTAAAAAGAGTCGTCGGCGACGATATCGAATATTTCCACAACGTCAAGCTGCTGAGCACCAAAATGCAAACCTGGTCGCTCCTGGAGCGAACGGTGAAGCATATCATCACGTTTATGGGCGAACAGCGGAAAACGACAAGCAATCAGGTGGTAAAGGACATTCTGAACCTGCTCGAGGAGGAGATGGACCAGGAAATTACGCTGCACACGGTAGCGGACCGGCTTTACGTGAATTCTTCCTACCTCAGCCGGCTGTTCAAGCAGGAAATGGGGGTCGTCTTCTCCGCATATGTGCTGGAACGCAAAATGGAGCGGGCCAAGTCGCTGCTGCAGGACGGTCTCAAGGTATACGACGCAGCCCGGCTGGTCGGGTACCGCGATGTCAGTTATTTCACCAAGGTGTTTCGGAAGTATTGGGGCGTGAACCCGGGGGAGTTCAAGGGATAAGGATATGGGAGAGGCCGTACGGCACTGCTGCACACATCTGAAAGCCCGCTGCGCGGCCGTATCGTTCTTTCAATCGCTGTTGTCGCCAAATTTCCTGGAATGAATGTTGCAGAGGAAGAAATTCAGCTACAGTCAATGCTTTCGATGCGAGTTTTCCGTTGGAAAACTTTCGGGCGCCCGCTTCGCTTTTCGGAATCGATTGGTCCACTCCGCTGGTTCATGTAAGGTCTATCGCAAGAACGTCTTCCCCCTTGAGTTTGGGTGAAGGGAGGGAAGTGGAAGCCCGCTGCGCGGCCGTATCGTTCCTCCAATCGCTGTTGTCGCCGAATTTCCTGGAATGATGATGACAGAGGAAGAAATTCGGCTCCAAAGGCGACCGCTAACGCTTTTCCGGAATCGATTCGTCCTCTTCGCTGGTCCGCGAGGGTCCTCCCATCCTCCCCCAATGAGGATGGGGGGAGGGGGCAAAACGCAGCGCAGCAGAGCGTGCGCAGTTACATAAACCAAGCAAACGAGCCGTTCGGGGCATACATCCCGAACGGCTCGTTTGCGTTTACCCCCAGCCCCAACCATCGGCAGGGCGGAAGTAATCACCCGCGCAGAATGGTTGAGGCTAGGGAGGCCAAGCTCGGTGCAGAGCAGAGGAGGCCTCGCTTGGCGACGAAGCACGGCATTGCCGTGTTTCGAATGCCAACGCCATGATTGAAACGGCTTCAACGGAGCAGGCGGAATTGTTCTGGAGAAGCGGCAGCGGTCCCCTTTATCACCGGATTTCCACATTGTCTATCCATTCGGATGAAATCCGGGGGTAACAGGGATCGGAAGAACAATCCGCATGCGGAGTGATGAACAATCCTCTTTTTTTGATGTGGGTTTAAAGGCTCCTAGGGGTTCAAATAGCGTATGCTTTGAATCCAGTTATGAATTTCGTTGTCAACGGTTCGCCGATCGTCACAAGTTAACATCCCATGAAACACCCACCGCAGCCCCATGGCATAATTACTGACGTCCGTGCCCCAACACAACATCATATTACCATAAATAGTAATGATCCTCGCCTACTCAGTCCCTGCGCAGGGAATTACAATTTGTAGTAACCAAGGAGATTGAATCAATAGAAAGGGGGAGACGAGTCGATGAAACCCACGCTAGAACCATCGCCCGCACCGCATAGAGAGATGAAGCCAAAACGAGGGTATTGGGGCCGTTTAGGGTCCGATATATGGAAAGAGTGGGATCTTTATCTGCTGCTCGTGCCGGGCATTTTGTTCATTTTACTGTTCAAGTACACGCCGATGTACGGGATCACGATCGCATTTAAGGATTTCAACATCTTCACCGGATTTGCCGACAGCCCGTGGGTAGGATGGAAGCATTTCGAGAAGCTGTTCACGTCGCCGGATTTTGCTCAGGTATTCAAAAATACGGTCATCATCAGCTTCCTGAAAATCGTGATCTTGTTTCCGCTCCCTATCATTATCGCACTGATGCTCAATGAGCTGAGGCATATGGTATTTAAACGCACGGTGCAAACCGTCATCTATCTTCCGCATTTCCTGTCCTGGGTCATAGTTGGCGGATTGTTTATCGATTTGCTCTCGACGAATGGAGGAATCGTCAACAAATTGCTGGTGTCTCTGGGCATGGAGCAGATTGCGTTCTTCCTGGATAACAGCGTGTTCCGGAGCGTGCTGATCACGTCGGCGGGCTGGAAGGAAACGGGCTGGAGCACCATCGTATATTTGGCAGCGTTTACAATGATCGATCCGATGCTGTATGAAGCGGCGAAGATTGACGGCGCCGGACGCTGGAAGCAGTTGTGGCATATCACGCTGCCGGGGATTGCTCCAATCATTGTCCTGATGTTTATCCTGCGGCTGGGGAATGTGCTGGAAGCGGGAACCGAGCAGATTCTGGTCATGTACAACCCGGTGGTGTACCAGGTGTCGGATGTCATTGGTACCTATGTTTACCGGCAAGGCTTAGGGAACCAGGACTACAGCTTCTCGACCGCGGTCGGCTTGTTCGAAGCGGTGATATCGTTCACGTTGGTCATTCTCGGCAATGCCATGAGCAGAAAATACTTACAGCGCGGGATCTGGTAAAGAAAGGGTGGCACAAATGGATCACAAAAAAGCTTTGGAAGGAACAAACACCACCCGAGGTGTCATCAAAACGTCGTTCTCGGAAAAATGCTTCTCGGTATTTAATTATACGTTCTTCATCGTGATGGGTTTAACGACCCTGCTGCCTTTCATGAACCTGATCGCGAAATCCCTGAGCAGCGAGGGAGCCGTCATATCGGGTCGGGTTGGGCTGCTCCCGGTCGGGGTTCAATTCGAAACGTACAAGTACGTGCTGCAGGATTCCATGTTCTTGAATTCGCTCAAGGTGTCCATCTTACTGACGATCGTCGGAACGGCTTGCAGCTTGTTTTTGACCACGCTGACGGCTTATCCGTTGTCCAAATACCGGCTGCGCGGACGGAAAGGCCTTCTGTTGATCTTCGTATTCACGATGCTCTTCAGCGGCGGACTGATTCCGACTTACCTGCTCATGCAGAATTTGAATCTGGTGAACTCCTTCCCGGTGTTATTCCTGCCGGCGATGGTGAACGTGTACAACATGCTGATCATCAAAAACTATTTCGAGGGTCTTCCGGATGAGCTGGAGGAATCCGCCAAGCTGGACGGCGCGGGGAACATCCGCATTTTGGTTTCGGTCATCGTGCCGCTCTCGCTCCCCGTCATGGCAACGATCGGATTGTTCTTTGCGGTTGCTTTCTGGAACGACTATTTTGCAGCGATGATCTACATTACCGATCCGGCGATCAAACCGATGCAGCTGTACCTGAAGGAACTGCTGGTTTCGTCCAGCGGGGATTTCCTGAAGGACAATGTCGACGCCGCGATCAACGCAACGCCGCAGTCCATACAAGCTTCGTCGATCCTGCTGGCAACGATCCCGATTTTGCTGGTGTATCCGTTCCTGCAAAAGTATTTTGTCAAAGGCGTGCTGGTGGGTTCGGTTAAAGGTTAGGGTCATCAGATTTTCTGAAGATATCAGAAAGTATAAACTTTGGAGGATCTGCAGCCTGGTATCGCAAGAAAAACCACCGCTAAACGCGGTCTGTCTTCTTTGAGAGTACGTCGATAGACGTTTTTCTTAACATTATAGAAGTTATAATTTCCGGGGTCCCCGCAAAGAACCTGAATGGACTTCGGAGCAAAGCCCCACTTTGTGGGGGGATCTTAAAGGTGGTGATGCGCTTCGTATTGCTCAGCTGGCAGAATTCATTGAGTTTCTCAATCACAAGGAGGGTTATCCATGATCAAGATTAAAAAATCCGCGGTACTAGCCGGGATTCTCGGATTCACGCTGGCGCTGTCCGGCTGCGGCGGCGGGGGAGGCGGCACGACGAATACACCGGCGGCTCAGCCATCGGACACACCGGCAAGCACCCCGAAAGACGACGGGAACAAAGATACAACGGCTGAAAAACCAGGGCTGCGCATGATCATGCAATATGGATTGTTTGATCCGAAGACCGAATACGTGGCCAAGTACATCCAGGAAAGAACCGGGTTCAACGTGGAATACGAGCTGCTGCCGGCCGAGAACGCGGACGAGAAGCTGAACCTGCTCGTGTCCAGCAAAGATAACTACGATCTGGTGAAATTGAATGCGGCCCAGTTCTACAATCTGGCCTCAGCGGGTGCGCTCGAGCCGATCGATGAGCTGTTGGAATCCCACGGCAACTATATTAAGCAGTCCATTAAACAGGAATCCTTCGGCAGTGCAACGATCGACGGCAAGATTTTCGGCATTCCAGAAACCGGAGCCGGCGTAAGCATCGGGGAGGAGCTTGTGGTCAGACAGGATTGGATGGATGAATTAGGGCTGGCCACGCCTACGACCGCCGATGAGCTGTACAATGTGCTCAAAACGATCAAAGAGAAGAAAAAGGTCATTCCGCTCACCATGAGCAAGGACTCCCTGTATGGCGACATCGCAACGACATTCGGCATTTTGACCGATTGGAAAGAGGTTGACGGCAAGCTGGTGCATCGTGCCGAGCAGCCGGAAATGAAAGAATACATCACCTTTATGAACAAACTGTACAAAGAGGGTCTGCTGGACACCGAAACGCCGATCAATACCGCGCAAAAGTCCATCGAGAAATTCTCGGGCGGCAATGCGGCGATGTATAAGCTGGCATGGTGGAACGCAGGCACGACGATTGCCGCACTGGAGAAAAACTTCCCGGATGCCAAAACGTCCATCATTCCTTATCTGAAAGGCAAGGACGGCAAAGCCGTGGTCGGAGCGAAAGCGAACACCACTTGGTATGTAGCCATCCTGAAATCCTCGAAGAACAAGGAAGCCGCCATGGAATTCCTGAACGCAAAGATGGAGCCGGAGACCTTCAAAGGCATCGCGCTGGGTAAAGAAGGCGTCCACTATGAAGTGAAAGACGAAAAATACTATCCGATTCTGCCGATTTTCAATGATGAATTGAGTAATGCAAGCAGCTTCCTGACAGGGGTAGACGAAGAGAAATACCCGATCTACTGGCAGGCACGCGTACGTAAAGATCCGATTCTGCAAGCGCATTTCGAAGCCTTCCAGAAGAATGCCGAAGGCATCATCGTTGTGGATCCGATGTCAACGGCACCGCCGATTGAAGCCGTATCCAAAAACCTGCTGAAATTGACGACCATGCTCGATGACAACGTGCTGCAATTCATTTCCGGAGCGAAGCCGATTGATGCTTACGATCAATTCCTGGCTCAATGGAGAGCCGAAGGTGGAGCCGATATGGTGACCGCAGCAAATGAATGGTTTCAATCCACGAAGTAAATGACCTAAACGAAAAAGCAGTCTGCGCAAGCAGCTGCTTTTTCAAAATTCGTAAAGGGGGTGACTGTTGAATTTATATTCACGTGATCGTTCATTCTGAATAAAAGAAGGGTGGTATTCCTTGATGTATCGTTTATTTCGCAGGCGGATCGCGCTGCTCCTCAGTTTGTCGCTGATCGTATCGCTCATCGTGCCGATTGGTTCTTCCGCGTTCGCGGATAACGAAATTGCCCCGGCTCAAAGCGCGGTTCCCGAGCCGGTTACGCTGGTCTCCCAAGGCGGAAACAGTCTGGAATTCACGGATATCAACGTGGCAGGCGACGCGCTGGAGAGCAAAAATGACTACTTGGCGCTGTACACGAGCGGTGCTTCGGTTACGGGCTCCGTGTACACCGATGAGGTATGGGTTCCCACGCTTCATGTTGCGGTCTCGGTGGATGCCGGCGGTCAAGTGCTGGACATTCTCGGACCGAAAGACGATCCTCCGACTGCCTGGGATCCGGGCACGCTGCTGCCGATTCCGGCCGGCGGTTATGTTGTCGTGGCCGGCGGGACGCTTCCGTGGGAGCAATCCGCTTTTCAAAAGCCTCTCTTTAATCAAAACAAAACAGGAGATTCGGTGAAGCTGATGCGCGCGGGCGTCGAAGTGAAAGCAGCCGATTTCCTGCCGGATCAGCCAGGGCCAGGGCCGGATCCGCTGCCTCCGGAGCTGCATCTGCTTACGCCAAACGATGCGACCGTGGATATCCCGGTCATTGAGATTGCGGGTTTTGTGGCGAACTATGCCGCGGACCTGGATTTAAGCGTGACCGTCAATGGCGATGAAACGGCGCTTACGGCGGATGGCGTGTTCCGCACGAATGTGTATTTGGAACCGGGCCCGAACGCGGCTGAGGTAAAGCTGTTTAAGGGAGACGGCGAATTGGCCGTCCAAACGCTGAACATCGTGTACGAACCGATCGAGAACCAGGATTATATTGAAGTCGAGGCGGCACCGAAGGATATTACGATCGACATCGAAGGTCCGCGCAAGAAGCTGGATTACGTCGATAAGGATGTCACGGGCGTGCCGAACATCGTGGCGGTATTTACGAGAGATTACGGCAGCTCCATCACGATTCCCCAGACTAATGTGGCCGTGCAGGTGGATGCCAACAACCGCGTATTGCTGGTGGTCAATCCTTCGATCAACGGCAAGCCTCCGGTATGGACCGGACCGACCGATCTTGAAATACCCGAAGGCGGTTATGTGCTGATGGCACAGGACAACAGCTATGCAGGCAACAATATCAAGCGGTATTTGGCCGAGAACTTTAAGGTCGGCGACATGATCAAGCTGCGCAAGAACGGGGAAGTGGTTCAGGTACGCGACATCATGAGCGGCAACGGCCTCATTGCACGGCTCACGCTGGATAACCAGACGATGTACACCGTAACGGAAGGCAGCACCGCCATCACGGGGCGCATCGACAACATAGACGATGTTGCAGCGATCAAGCTGCTGGTGAATGGAAACGAGATTCCGTTTGAAGGGGATGGCACCTTCACTCACAATTATACGTTAACGAACGGCACCAACTATATCGAAGTGAAAGTGATGAAGAATGACATCGAGCAGGATGTGCGTCATTTGGCCGTGTTTGCCAGACCTGGTTTTTCTCCGGAAAAAGAAGTCATTCTCTGGGTGGACCAGGCATCCAATGCGAGAAAGTTCAAAACCAGCGAGGATGTTTTGGCATTTCTGCAAAAAGCCAAGGAAACGGGCGTGACTTCGGTCGCGTTTGACGTGAAGGGCGTTGAAGGCTATGTTTCGTACAAAAAGAACGATTTGACGGGCAGACCTTACGTCAGCGAGATCAAAGCACCCGAAAAGGCGGGGGCAAGTCCGGATCTGGACCTGCTGCAGGAGTTCATTGACCATGGTCATGCCCTGGGATTAGAGATCCATGCGGCGATCAACGTGTTTGCCGAAGGATCGATCGCCCATAACGAGTATGCGGTTCTGAACGACCACCTAGACTGGGAAGAACGCGTGTATTTCCCTGAAAACAACGGCGAGATTAAGCGTCTGCGCGAAAGCAAAAAGCAGGGCCTGGTTGCCTTTGTCAATCCGTCCAATGACGAGGTCCGCGATTATCAGCTCAGAACGTTCGAGGAAATCATCAAGAACTACGACGTGGACGGGGTTGTCCATGACCGAAGCCGGTATGACAACGAAGGGGCCGATTTCAGCGACGAAACCCGCGTGAAGTTCGAGCAGTTTTTGCAGGCCCGGGGCAAGCAGCTTGACAATTGGCCAAACGATATCTTCTCCTATGAAAACAATGTAAGGGTATACGGTCCGCTGATTCAGGACTGGTGGGAATTCCGCTCGGGCACGATTCAGAGCTTCTTCGGCGAAGTGAAGGCGCTGGTGGATTCCTATGAAGTCTCAGAAGGCAGAAAGATCGAGGTATCCTCTTATGTAGGATCCTGGTATGAGACGTATTATCTAAACGGCGTCAACTGGGGCAGCAAGAACTTCCGGTTCAATCCCGCACTCGGCATGCCGGACGAATCGGTGTATACGGAGGAATATTACCAAACCGGATACATCGAGTATTTGGATTTTCTGATGATCGGAGCTTATCAGACCACCAGTCAGGAAATCCAGAAATACATTACGCTCGGCAATATCGTAACGAACGGGGAAATTCCGCTGTATGCAGGCATTGCCATGAACAACGTGCAGGCACCGGCCGTCCAGCGCGAAGTATTCCAGGCGGGGCTGAAGTCCACGAACGGCCTGATGCTGTTTGACGCATCCCAGGTCAACTGGCCGATCGCGGCTGCCGCTCTCCAAGATAAGGAGTGGGTGAAGGACTACCAGCTTGGCATGAGCTTGCCGGGAAGCCCGGATTCGTTCCTTGAAGGCAATTTCTATAATATCAACCGGATCGAGGGCAACGTCAACGTGATGACGGAAGCCTTCGGATACTCCACGGGCACGAACCGCTTCGGGGTTGAAGTGGTTGTGGATAACACGGGTCACGTGACGCGAGTAGTCAACCGGAACCAAGCGATCAACTGGAGCTGGGGAGCCCCGGAAGAGAATAACAGCGTCATACCTGCGGGAGGTTTTGTTATTTCCGCTCTGGATCCGTCAGGCACAAGAACGCTTCGTCAGCTCGTGGCCAATGCTTACAATACGGGCGACCAGGTTCGTTCGGCCGTATTAAGCGGGCTGATGGACGACGAAGGCAAGGAAACGCGCGCCAGCCAGCTTGCGTTGACAGGGCTGGTCGAAGTTCTCGGACCCGGCCAAGCGGCCGTGAAGGTGAACGGTGCCGATGCGACCCTGTCGGCGAAAGGTGAATTTACAGCGAACGTGCCGCTGCAAACGGGCGCCAATTCGATCACCGTGGACGTATTCGTTGACAACTTCAAAACAAACAGCAAGACGTTTGAGGTCATCCGGACTTCTACGGGAGACGGCGGATCCGATCCGGGAAATCCGGGCGGAGGATCCGGTTCACCTGGTGGAGGAACGCCGCCGCCCCCTCCAAAACCGACCGAACCCGAGCGCTTGAACATCAAGAAAGAGACGGCACAGGACGGCAGGACGGTCATCATAGCGGATGCAAACGAGAAGTCTTTGCTCGATGATGTGGCACGGCTTAGCAAGCTGCCGGCGGCTTCACGCTTGCTTACGTATTCGGTGACCGACGCTTCGGATTCCGTCATTCTTCACTTGCCGGTTCAAGGGCTGAGCGCCGCCGTGAAAGACCTGCCGGGGGGCTCCATCGTGTTGGAATCCTCCCAAGGGCGATTGGAAATACCGCTCCAGTCGCTGACGGAAGCTCTGCAGCAGCGAGGGACGGCGGAAAGCTTGCAGATCCGCGTCGGGTTTGCTTCGAAAGAAGAAGAGGACCGGATGAAGGCAGCACTGGAGGAGGGAGCCTCCATGCTGGATGCATCGCTTGCCATAACCTTGGCTTGGAAACAAGGTGACAAGTTGTCGACACTTCCGGCACTGAAAGGGCCTTACGCTAAGTTTACGAAGGTTCTATCCCGTGTCGCCGGTCCATCCCAAACGACGGTGCTGCGGATGGATCCGGCTTCCGGCAAGCTGGTCTTCGTACCGGCGCTCATTCGCACATCGAACGGTACCTCCCAAGCGGAGTTCAAATGGAGGGAGAGCGGTGTTTATTCCGTTGTCTCCCATGCGAAGACATTTGAGGATTTAAGCAGTCATTGGGCCCGCGAGGACGTATCGCTGCTGGCCTCGAAAAAATTGATTGAAGGACTGAGCGATACGCGTTTTGGTCCGAACGAGCCGATCACGAGAGCGCAGTTCACGGCCATGCTCGTCCGTGCGCTCGGGTTGAAGGATCAGGGAGCCGACACGGGCTTCCAGGACGTAAAGGCAAACGATTGGTTTGCGTCCGCTGTCGCTACGGCTGTGGAGAGTGGGCTGATCGAAGGCTTCAGCAATGGCACATTCCGTCCGGACGAGGAGATTACCCGTGAGCAGATGAGTGTCTTGCTGCTCCGGGCGCTGAAGCTTGCCGGCAAGGATCTGGAGACAGGAGACTCCGGCTCCATATTGGAAGGGTTCAAGGATCGTGACCGCATCGCATCCTGGTCCGAAGAGGCCGTGTCGGCCATCGTCCATTCAGGTCTGATGGAGGGACGTTCTTCTGACAAGTTCGTTCCAAAGGCACATTCTACCCGTGCTGAAGGAGCAGTCGTATTAAACAGAATGCTGCAGATGGCAGAATTCATTAATTGGTAAAGCCAAAGACCCGTTCGATCCTATCGAACGGGTCTTTGTTATGTACCAGGGCGTTGCGCATAAGCAACGATCTATTGAATACGGATAGATCATTATCGATCCGTATCGTTAGTGTTATTTTTTATTCTTAAGTAAACCCATCTAACAATCAACAGTATCAGGAAGGAGGTTGTTACGTACCAAGGAGTTGCGTTACCAACGAATCTGCCGAGCAAGAAAACACCGATAAATAGAAGAATGAATATAACAACGGCCAGAGACTTAACCATTATGATCGTTAAATTATCCATAAGAAACTCTCCTAGAAGAACCAATTATATCTAATTCCAACAGCTATAAATAAAATGATCCAACCCCACAGAACCCATAATCGAAAAGAACGCGGGATAATTAAATACTCCGAATACAGTTTGAGTATAATCTTCAACCGATTTCCTCCAGTCGATCGTGAGACTAGACTCTCTAAATCTAAGTGGGGTTTTAGTGCATCGCTGCGGCTACTGACCCAGCCATCAGTTGAATAGCTTCATCATCAGTCGCGGGATATATAACACGGTATCAGTGATGAGGGTAAGGATGTTTGCCCAGTTTTCGATACGGGATCTTCCAAACCTGAACTTTTTCATATTAAGCACCTCGCTTCAGAATGAGATTAGCTCTTTAAAGTCAATATTACGCAGGAACCTGTACAAAGTTCCAATAAATAGGAGGTGAGCGGATGTACCGAACCCTGCTTCGGACATGCAGGAGGCATGGCATGGAGATTAGACTCATGCACATTCTGATCATCATTGCCGAAATGCCCTGTCTAAGGGCATCCGTTTACATAAACTGTACCATACCATCACACAAGGAGGTTTATATCGATGAGCTACGATAAATGCTGCTACGGCGGCGGATACGGAACTTCGGTAGGCATTGTTCTGGTATTGTTTATCCTGTTGGTTATTGTATTAAGCACCTTTTGGATTTAAGTCATGATGAGCATCCTCGTCAATCATAAAGCCTTTCGGATTCGCTCCAGCATGTCGCCGGCAAACGCGATGAGTCCTTCCGATGCGGATTCCGCGGGTTTCCCGGCTCCACCGGTATATTGATGCAGGGCATGCTCGATCATCGGATGATACTGCGAGGGAAGTGCGCGAAGCCCCCATTCGCCTCCTTCTTTTTTGGAGGACACCACGCCTTCCCTCAGATAGTACAGCACCCGGCAAAGGTTCAGCGTGTAATACACAGGAGAGGCGGTAATATCCTGTACCGCACTCTCTACATCCTCGAGGACGGCTTGAACGTAATAGGATCGGTCCACGGGCGGGAAGACCTCGCGAACGGGTTTGCCGTACAGTGCAATGCCCCGATGATAGATCACGGTATAATGGGCGGCCAGGTCCGCATCTTGGAATCCGCCGCATAGGTAATCGTCATCGGCCAGATACCTCTCGCGATGGAAGGCGGAGTAGTGGAATTCGAATGATGGCGGATAGACGAGCTCCCGAAGACTGGACTCCAGGACCAGGCTCAGTTCCAATCCCTGCTGATTGGCCATTCCATCGTGGAGGGCTATGAGTTTGTTGGCAAGCCGCCTCAATTGATCCCGGGACGGCTGCCTTGCTGCCACGACCAGCAGATCCACGTCGCTTGCTTCCGGGTTGAAACAGCCCATAGCCAAGGAACCATGCAAGTAAACGCCGACCAAATGGCTGCCCAGCTCCTCCGTAAACAAGTCCACCGCTTGATCCAAAACCGATTGCGTGTCCAATCGAACCCCCACCTTCATTTAAACGATAATTTTCTCCATTATGGTAGGGTGGTCTTTCCGTTGTCAATGATCATTCCTTCCCCCGTATATGAAGATAAGGCAGCAGGAGGGCGGAAAGAAGCAGGGGAACGGTACGTACATATCGAAGTGAACACGGGACTATGTTTAGAGAAAGGGCGGAGTTATGGACACTTTTTATGAGAATCAGCCTAGCGCTGTGGAGGTCTACGCGATCCGGAATTCGGATCATATCCGCGACGAAACGTTTCGGGCCTTGTTCCAGACGCTGTCCCCTGACCGACAGGAGTATGTGTCCAAGTTCAGAAGGGCGAGCGATTACCAGCGTTCGGTGCTTGGCGATGCCTTGGCCCATCGCATGCTTCGGGATAAGCTGGGACGAGAACGGACGAATATGGAAATCATCAGAAACGCTTACGGCAAACCATTCTTGAAGGATCATGATAACCTGCATTTTAACGTCTCCCATTCCGGGCAGTGGGTCGTGTGCGCCGTCGGCTATGAGCCGGTCGGGATCGACGTCGAGAAAATGGAGAACATCGATATGGATATCGCCAAACGTTATTTCCATAAAACCGAGTTTAACGCGCTGCTTAACTGCCCTCCATCCGAACGGCTTTCCCGCTTCTTTGATTTATGGACGCTAAAAGAAAGCTACATCAAGGCCGTTGGCAAAGGCTTGCATCTGCCGTTAGATTCTTTTGTAATGGAGCGGCAAGGCGTTGAATGGGAGTGGGCACCCGTGGTTGGCGAGAACGGAGGAACCTACTATTTTAAGCAATACGCGCTGGAAGAAGGGTACAAGCTGTCGGTGTGCAGCATGGATCGCCATTTCCCCGAGCAGATTCAATACGTAACGGCTGATGAGTTATAAAAGGGAAGGAAAAACCAAAACCAGCTCAGGGCGTTGTCCTTGAGCTGGTTTTGCAGCGGTTCTATAGCGGCGGCGGATCAGACGGGCCGGAGTGCCGGCCATGCCAGCTCGATGCCTTCGCTTACGAGCTTTTGCTGGAAGCTGGCCAGTCTTTCTTCGTCGTTCCGAACATCCGTCGGCAAAATGCCATGATCCAGGCAATGGCTGATGCAGTATCCGGCGGCCTCGCCGATGTTCCATTCTACGGGATGCAGCCGGTAGCAGCCGTTCGTAATGTGGGTGACCCCGATGTTTTTGCTGGCCGCCAGCACATTCTTCACCCGCTTCGGTATTAAGCTGCCCAGCGGAATTTGGAATGGCAGGGAAGAGATATCAATGTAAGGACGCTCACCCGTGCTCGGGTGCAAATCGATCCGGTAACAGCCGATACCGACGGAATCGTGGAACGTTTCGGCAACGCCGTCAGGGCGCGATTCGGTTGCCACATGCTGTTCCAGGACCGTGAACTCGGCCTGAATTCTTCTCGACTCACGGATGTAAGGATACATGGCCATTCCGTCTTCCGTTCCAACCACATCGGGACGCAGACGCAATCCGGGATAACCCTGTCCGCCATCCGGCCGGGGCACCTCGGTTTGAAGCCAGTACAGCAGGGACAAGCTGAGCTGTTTGGCTTGATCAATATGATGGTCGGCCTCTTCCTTCGGCACATCGATAATGGAACCCAGCCAGTAGTCGTTCTGCGGCCAGTTCACTAGCGACACCGAACTGTCGAACGTACCTTCGGCAAAATGCTTCGGGTCCAGGATTTGACGGTATTGATAAAGCGGGAACTTGCCGTGTCCCGGGAAAATCTCATACTCGACCGGCTCATTCGTCGACGGCTTGACGGCGGTCAGGCTTAACAGCTTATCCGGCCAGAAATCGGGTTTATACTCCCGCCAAAAATCATAAAGCGCGGGCTTCTCAATCGTATGGTCTTCACCCTCCAGATAGTCGACGGCAAAACAATACGTAAAGCCTTGCATGTCCTGCGGCAGCGGATCGCCGTCGACGGCGTGCTGCTCCCCTGTTTGGGATTTGGACTCCGCACCGGTGACATATTCGATGCCTGCCAGCGGAAGCAGATCCCCTAGCTCGGTGGCATCCACGAAGAACGGGGCGCGGAGGACGATTTGATCCTCGGTTTCAAGATGACGCACGGTTACGCTGTCCACGCGATCCCCTGAAACGTCGGCAGACTCCGCCGCATATTGATACAGGATCGTCAGCCGCCCGCTGTGAATGTACGGGGCCAGCATTTGGTGCAGCACGGCGAGCGCCGTGCGGGGCTCATGGCACAGCCGGCTGACGATGCCGCTGCCGGGATTCAACTGCACGTTGGATCTGGCCTCGGGCGTCATGGGAAAATAATCGCGATAGTACTGGCGGACGCCTTCGCGGAACTGCCGGTAGCTGCGCGTGCAGCCAAAGGACTCAATCCACGGATGCTCGTCGGGCGGAACCGCCTGACTGGTCAGCTGTCCCCCGATCCAAGTCGTTTCCTCGGTCATGATGACGGTTTTTCCTGATTTGGCGGCGGCAAGCGCAGCGGCTGTTCCTCCTGTCCCGCCGCCGAGAATGACGATATCGGCCTGCATTTCTCGTATCATGGCACAGATTCTCCTTTTGGGATGGTTTCGTAAATGATCAACAATCGGCACAAAAAGTGACTATTCTAATTGTAGATGCTCATCCTTAGGAAAAGTACGGGACACAGGTGACCTTTTTTGGTAATCTGATGCCGTTTTACAAGGCTTATGATCCGGTTTTGTATTTGCTGCGGTATTGCCCGGGCGTCATCCCCTCCAGCTTGCGGAAGGACCGGATAAAGTTCTGCGAATTGTTGTAACTCAGCTTCTCCGCAATATCCTTAATGGGCATATCGGTTTCGACAAGCCATTTCCTGGACATCTTGAAGCGGTATTGGGACAGGTATTCGCTGAAGGACATGTTGGTTTCTTTCTTGAACACGCTGCTTAGATAAAAATTGTTGTAATGGAGGCGCGAAGCACATTCCTCAAGCGTAATGTTGCGGTCGAATTCCTTGCGGATCATCTCGATCATCTGCTCGGAGAGGTTCTGGTATTGAGAGTCCTGGCGATCCCTGAACACACTCACCATCGGCCGGATGATCCGGGATTTGAACCAGCTCTCGATATCGGGATTGGTGTAGAGCCGAAGAAGCTCCTCCACGAGGGAGCTGTCCCGGATGTCGAGCTGCTCCAGCATGATCCCGTTCTCCTGCATCACGATCATCAGGTCATTCAACAGCCGTATGAGCGAGATTTGATACTCATGCGGTGTCCGGTCCTTGCGAAACACCTCGTCCAGCCACTGCCTCAGAAGCTCCACGGCCCGTTCCTCGTCAGCCAGCTTGATGGCATCGATCAGCTCGTTCTCCACCTGCATCGGGTAGAAGTAGACCCGGGTATGCTTGCCGGAGTTCAGGCTGAAATAAGGGACGATGACGCCGGTTCCCAGCTTGATGCGGTGTTTCAGGGCTTCAAGCCCTTCCTGGTAAGCGCGCGACGTTTTGGACAGGTTGTCGTAAGGCAGGCTGATGCCGATGCTGACCTCCAGGTCCAGGAAACTTCGCGTCGTCTTCTGGATCTCCTCCGATAGGGTATACACATAATCGTTGAATGCCTCAGGCGTGATGCCGCCTCGTCCGATGAGCGTAACCTGCGTAAGGTCGATAATGACGGAGGGGAGCCGGTGGGAGAAGGGGATCATCTCCTCGATGATATTGTTGACGGCAAACAGCAGCAAATCCCGGTCTTTGCGTTCATAGCGGGTTTCGTCCAGCATGTCGATCTGGAGGGTGAAGACCGCCAGCTGTTCCCATGCGGATACTTGCTCCTTGAAGCCGAACATCTCGATCTGTTCCATCGCTTCGGGCGGATTGATCTTGCCCAGGAACAGTTTATGGAGGAAAAAGGTGCGCACCTGCTGGCTCGTCTGCCGAAGCTCGCTGCGGAGCTTGGTATTCGAATTGAACATATCCCGGATATGTTCGTCGATGACTTGCAGCTCGTTCTTTTTGTTCGCTTGGATTTCCGGGAGACGCTCCACGATATTTTCGAAAATGTGACGGATCGGCGTATACATCTTCCGCGTTCCAAGCCATACAATCAGGACGCTGAAACCGATCATCAGCAGGCAGATATACAGCGTGAACCAGCCGATGGAACGGGACTCCTTCGTGATGGCGGACATTTCGGTGAAGGAGGCATACAGCCAGCCGTTAAAATCGGAACGCACGTACGTAACCGACACTTGCCTGTTGTCGATCTTCGTCTCGAACTGCCCCGATTTGCTGTCAAAATGGTCCAGCTCCGCCTCCGCATACCCGGTATCGGTCAGATATAGTCCCAGTTTCCCTTGCTCCGGATGCACAACGATCCGGTAATTGTGGTCCAGCACCATGACCTCCCGGGATTCGGAAGGGCTGTCCATCATGGCGGCAAGACTGCAGCTGGGAATGGTGGCAAGCGCGACGCCCCGGGCGCTGGAGGAGGAGAGCGGCATTTTCTTCACAAGGGCGATCGTATAGGGGCAGGCATAACTGAGCGTATCGCTGGAGCCGAGGGATTCGGTCTCCAGCATCATCCAATTGGAGTTTCCTTGCAGCTCGAGAAGCTTCAGGAGCGTCTCTTTGGAAGCGTATTCATTAAATTCGTACATGCCCCGGTTATTGATCAGCCAGTTGCTTGTCGCATTCGCAAGAATGACGTCCGTTACTTTGGTTTCGGGAGACTGCAGCAGACTCATCTCTTCTCTCAGTTTGTTATACAGCTGGAAGTCATAATAGGACAGGGGACGATATAAGGCGCTCTGCAGCATGTTGGAATTGATGACGTAATTCAGTGTATAGTCTACGGTCCTCAGCACTTGTTCAAGATTGCTGTTCGTTTGATTCATGATCTGGATGTTGCTGCTGTTGACATGGTTTTGCACGGAGGTGGATGATTTCATGAACGAGAAGAAGCCGAGGGCCACAAGAGGAATGATGCTGATGAAGCAGCCGAACAGGACCATTTTAGAATAAAAGCTACTTTTTGGATGCAATAGGTACACCTTCCTGTTTAACAAAGTGTATAATCATTGTATGGGCAACCCCCGTTACATTCAATAATCATTTCAAAATGAATAATCACTGGATTTGATCATCCTGGTTTGTCATGAAAAAAGATGTACATATGATATGATCGTCTCAGTCACCTGGGATCCGCAAGAAACATGGGGGAACGGAGGTAGAACGGATTGATGACCCGTCTGTCAAACTATGTTATGCTTACGCTCGCTATCCTATTGGTATCGGTTGCTTGCATCACCATGGCCCGCTCATCGGGGGCGGATGGCGGAAATGCGTCTTTTGAACGCAGTACCCGCATTTCGATGATGGCCAACCTGCACACCACCGAGATTCCATCCGATCGGATCGAGAAAGAGATCGAGGAAAAAACGGGCGTTCAGCTGGACATCCAGTGGGTGCCGGACGGCAGTTATGATGAAAAAGTGTTTGCAGCGCTTGCGACAGGGACCTTGCCGCAAGTCCTTTATCTCAAGAATGCCGCATCCTTGTCCTACTTCAGGGATGAAATACGAAGCGGGCTGTTCTGGGAAATCGGCCCGTACCTTGACGGCTATCCGAATTTAAAGCGATTGAAGCCCGAGGTTTTAAGGAATACCGCTATTGACGGGAAGCTGTACAGCCTGTATCAGGAGCGTGCCTTGGCCCGCTCGGGCATCATTTACCGGAAGGATTGGGCGGATCGGCTGGGGCTTCCGGCACCGGAAACGCTCGACGATTTATACGAAATGCTGAAAGGGTTTACATTTAACGATCCGGACAACAACGGCATCGATGATACCATCGGGTTAACGGACCGCAACGACTTGATTTACGGGGCTTTCAAGACGATCAGCTCCTACTACGGAACGCCGAATCGTTGGGGATGGTACAACGATTCGTTGCAGCCGGAATTCGTCTTTCCGCAGTATATGGAAACGATGAGATTCTTTAAGAAGCTGCATAGCGAAGGACTGGTGAATGAAGATTTTCCGATTACCAGCAAGACGGACCAGCAGGAGCTGTTCATTACGGGGAAAGCCGGGGTCTATATCGGCGCGATGGGGGACGTCCTGTCTCTGCAGTCAAGGCTGCTGGCGAATGACCCTGAGGCCGTACTCGATGTTCAGAATCGGGTTCGCGGGCCGGAAGGGTTCGGGATATGGGCATCGCAGGGATACGGAACGGTCATCTTGTTTCCGAAGTCCGCGATCGCCACGGAAGAGGAATTGAAGAATGTGCTCTCCTTCTACGATGCGCTAATGAGTCCAGAGCTTGCGAACCTGATGTATTGGGGAATCGAGGGCACCCACTATACCGTACAGGATGGCAAAGCGGTGGCGGTGGATGCTTTTGAGCTGAGGGAGAAGGACGTGAAGCCTTACCAGGCTTTGATGGCCGGAAGCTTCAGCACCATCCCGGGCATGCTGGAGCCGGTTAACACGAATAAGGTCAAGGATAAAGCCGAGCGGCTGATTTATGATAATGAAAGCTTCCTCATCTATGATCCTACCGCACCGCTCGAATCTCCGCTGTATAACGAGATCGGCGTCCGATTGAATGAACGCATGCGGGACGCCACCTATCAATTCATGCTGGGAATGATCGATGAGAAGGGGTTCGAGGCGGAGATCGACCGTTGGCTTGAAGAAGGGGGCAGCCAGATTATCGAGGAATATGATGCTTCGTATCGAAGCACGGTGGGACCGTATCTGCATGAGAAATACCGCTAGGGGATTGATTTCCCCGGCGGTTTTTTTGTTGTCGCGCCATCATCGGCGATCCCATTGCCTATGTAATCATTAGATTTGATTCCCCCGGCTCCCTATGCCGGGTGCGGCCGAACTCCCCATATCCAATCGAAGGATTATATACGCACCGAGCTTCCGTCATCTAAGCTGTTTCTTGTCAGTCCTTAACCCAATTATAACGGAGGTCAGATGATGAAGAAGAAAAAAGCCAGTACCATCCTGGCAATTGTAACCGCTTTATCCGTGTTGGCGGGCTGTGGCGGCGGTTCCGCCCCTGCAGCAACCGGCAGCAGCACAAATGGAGGTCAGGCGCAAGGCGAGAAACCAAGCGACCCGGTTGCCATCTCGATCATGGCCAACCTTCACACCCCTGAAGTTCCTTCCGACATGATTGAGAAGCTGCTGGAAGAGAAAACGGGCACCAAGCTTGACATTCAGTGGGTGCCGGACGGCACTTACGACGAAAAGGTCAATGCATCCTTCGCAACCGGAACGCTGCCGCAGGTGACGTATCTGAAGAATGCCGCTTCGCTAGTCAATATGCGGGACGCGATCCGCAACGGGCAATTCTGGGAAATCGGGCCGCTGCTGGATCAATACCCGAACCTCAGCAAGCTGAAACCCGATGTGTTAAAAAACACGGCGGTGGACGGCAAAATCTATGCGTTATACCGTGAAGTGCCTTTGTCGCGCCAAGGCATCATTTATCGCAAGGATTGGGCCGACAAGCTTGGGCTCAGCGCTCCGACCAATATTGACGAGTTCTATAATATGCTGAAGCAGTTCAAGGAAAAGGATCCTGACGGCAACGGCCAAGACGACACGATTCCGTTGACGGACCGGAACGATCTGATCTATGGGGCATTCAAAACGATAAGCTCATGGCTCGGGACACCGAATAACTGGGGCGAGAAGGACGGCAAGCTGGCTCCCGAGTTCATGTTCCCCGAATATATGGAGACGATGAAATTCTTCAAGAAACTTCATCAGGAAGGGTTGATCAATCAGGATTTCCCGGTTACCAGCAAAACCGATCAGCAAAATTTGTTCATTACCGGCAAATCGGGCGTTTATATCGGAGCGATGGGGGACGTATCCAGCCTGCATCCCAAGGTCGTCGAAGTGAATCCGGATGCGGAGCTCGATGTTCAGAATAAAATCGAGGGGGGACCGAACGGCTTCGGAATCTGGTCGGTTCCCGGCTACGGCTCGGTGATACTCTTTCCGAAAACAGCCATCAAATCGGAGGAAGAACTGAAAGGAGTGCTTGCCTTCATGGATCAGCTGATGAGCCCTGAGCTCGGCAACCTGATCTATTGGGGAGTGGAAGGACAGCACCACCAGCTGGAGGAAGGCAAGGTCGTTCCTTCGGAGGACACCAAGCTGACCGATCGTGAAGTGAAGCCTTATCAAGCGATGCAGGTAGGCGGGCCGCTAACGATCGAAGGATTCTATGAGCCGAAGCATATGCTTCCTGTTAAAGCGAAGGCGGAGGAAATGATCGTGGAGAACAATGATTATCTCATAGAGGATCCTTCGGCTTCCCTGGACTCCAAGACGTTTAACGAAAAGGGCGTGCAGCTGCAGGAGATGATCAAGGACGGCACGTATCGGTTCATGCTCGGAGATCTGGACGAGGCCGGATTCCAAGCCGTCGTGGACAACTGGCTAAAGAGCGGCGGTCAGCAAATCATCGATGAGTTCAACGTTTCCTACGAATCTTCCAAATAACGAACATGCCAGCATCCCGAACGGCCGGAGACTGCAATGCTGCAGTCTCCGGCAGGCTTCGGGGCAGAAAGGAAGTCTGAGATCATGAGCGAAACCGCAGTGAAGACCGGGATGCGCAAGGACGCCCCCACAATACCGGAGTCCGGTCGAATGAGAAGAATCGTTAAAAACCGGGCGATCTATCTCATGATACTTCCGGGATTTTTATACTTCCTGATCTTTAAATACATCCCGATGTCGGGATTGATCATAGCCTTCCAGGATTATCAGGCTTATCTGGGCGTAACGGGCAGCCCCTGGGTGGGGCTCAAGCACTTTGAGCGGCTGTTTACCGAGCCGATGTTCTTCACGATATTAGGCAACACGCTGCTGCTGTTTTTCTTGAACCTGGCATTTTATTTCCCCGTACCGATCATTCTTGCCTTAATGCTCAACGAGGTCCGGCGCGAAGCGTTTAAACGTTTTATCCAGACGCTGGTATACATTCCCCATTTCATGTCGTGGGTCATCATCGTATCCATTTCGTTTGTCATGCTCTCGATGGATCGCGGCATCATCAATGAGCTGCTGGTTATGGCCGGATTCGAAAAAATCAATTTCCTGATGAGCAGCGACTGGTTCAGGCCGATGTATGTCCTGCAGATCATCTGGCGTGAGGCCGGCTGGGGGACCATCATATATTTGGCCGCCATGGCCGCGATTGATCCGGGTTTATACGAAGCGTCCCGAATTGACGGGGCCAGCCGCTTTCGGCAAATGTGGCATATCACGCTCCCTTCGATTCGAAGCGTGATCGTCGTTTTATTGATTTTGAAAATCGGCGACGTGCTGGAACTTGGGTTCGAACATATCTATCTCCTCTTAAACTCGATGAACCGGGATGTTGCGGAGATTTTCGATACGTATGTGTACACCGCGGGTCTGAAGCAAGGACAGTTCAGCTTCAGCACGGCGGTCGGGTTCTTTAAATCGCTGATCGGTCTCATTCTGGTGATGCTGGCCAATTGGCTGGCCAAAAAGGCCGGAGAAGAAGGCATCTATTAATTATGAGAAAGGTGGACCGCTATGGTACAAGATAAAACGATATCGAGCCGAATCTTCGATATCGTGAACTACACGCTGCTGTCGATCATCGGCCTCGTTACCATTCTGCCTTTCCTTCACGTCATCGCCGGATCGTTCACGACGGTGACGGAGCTGGCGCAGAAGCAGTTTGTCCTGTTTCCGACCGTATGGTCCCTTGACGCTTACAAATACGTGTTTTCGACCAATACGGTTTTTCGTTCGCTAGGCGTTTCCGTTGGAGTCACCTTCCTGGGCACTTTGTTCAGCATGCTGTTAACCTGCCTGATGGCCTACGGGCTGTCGCGCAGGGATCTGGATGGCCGAAATTTCATCATGTTCATGGTCTTGTTCACGATGCTGTTCAGCGGGGGGATGATACCGACGTTCCTCGTAGTGAAGGAGATGGGGCTCATCGATACGTATGCGGCCTTGATTGTCCCGACGGCGATCAATGCCTTCAACCTCATCATCATGCGAAACTTTTTTCAGAACCTGCCCGAGGGGCTGGAGGAATCCGCAAAAATCGACGGGGCCGGCGATTGGGGCATCCTGTTCCGAATCGTGATTCCGCTGTCGATGCCTGCCATTGCAACGATATCGCTCTTTTATGCGGTTACCTACTGGAATACGTATATGTCGGCGATTCTGTACCTGAATGACGCGGCCAAGTGGCCTGTGCAGGTCATCCTGCGGCAGATCGTCATTCTTGCCAGCGGCTTGACGGCCGATACCTCCGGCATGGACGAATTCGTCCGGCCGCCGGAGCAGACGGTGAAAATGGCGGTCATCGTCATTGCCACGCTGCCGATACTATGCGTGTATCCGTTCCTGCAGAAGCATTTTGCGAAGGGCGCGCTGCTGGGATCCATCAAGGGATAGAGAGGAGCGAAGGAATGTGTTGGAAAAGAAACGGCATGCACCGATCATGGCCGGCAATTATGCTGACCCGTCGATCATCCGGGTCGGCGAGGATTATTACATGACGCATTCATCCTACAAGCTGACGCCCGGGCTCGTCATCTGGCATTCGCGTGATTTGCTGAATTGGAGCCGGGTCGGGGCCGCACTGCCCCATTACGAGGGAGATGTGTGGGCGCCGGATTTCGTCGCGCATAACGGGAGGTATTACATCTATTATCCGGCAGGGCGGACGAATTGGGTCGTTACGGCATCCAGTCCGGCGGGACCGTGGAGCAAGCCGATCAATCTGGGGATCAAGGGAATTGATCCGGGGCATACGGCAGGACCGGACGGAAAGCGTTATTTGCATATGTCGGGCGGTGATTTTGTAGAGCTTACGGCAGACGGGCTCGCGGTCGCGGGCGAAGTGAGGCATGTGTATAACGGCTGGCGGTATCCGGAGGAGTGGGTCGTAGAGGCATACAGCCTGGAAGGGCCGAAGATGACCGTTCGCGACGGATATTATTATCTGACGGTAGCTGTCGGGGGGACGGCAGGACCGCCTACAAGCCATATGGCTGTATCGTCAAGATCCCGAACGCCATGGGGGCCGTGGGAGCATTCGCCTTATAACCCGGTCGTTCATACGGAATCCAAGGAGGAGCCCTGGTGGTCCAAGGGACATGCCTCGCTGATCGACAGTCCTGACGGCCAGTGGTGGATGGTCTACCACGCATATGCGGGCGGATTCCATTCGCTCGGTCGGCAGACGTTGCTCGAACCGATCGAATGGACCTCGGACGGGTGGTTTCATGCTGCGGAAGGCCATGAGAGCCTTGACGGGCATGTTGGGTCGCACGACGAAGAAGAAATCGATGCGGTAAATCAAAGCGTTTCATTCAGGGATACCTTTGCCGGATCTGAACTGGGCCTTCATTGGCAGTGCGAAGGCGTGGAGCCTTCCACCCGGTTCCGTCCGGGGAATCATCAGTTGGCAGCCGAAGCAGCACCCGAGGAAGCCAAAGCTTCTCCGCTGCTCTACATGGCGGGCCATAAGCGTTACTCAGCAGAGGTCGAGATTATCGTGGAGGGTCCGGCGGAGGGCCGACTGCTGCTCTATTACAACGATGCGGCATATCTCGGCATGGGAGTCAACGAGCGCGGAGTCCGGCATTTCCGGTCATTTAAGGGATACGGCACGATGCCGAACCATACTCGCAGGGCATTTCTGCGGTTGGTTAACGATGCGCATATCGTTTCGTTCTATTACAGCTTCGAGGGGACCCAGTGGATCCGGTACGACAAGATCGCGGATGTTTCAGGGTTCCATCATAACACGTTTGGCGGATTTCAGAGTCTCCGCGTCGGATTGGATGCCATCGGCAAAGGCAGGGTGATTTTCCGGAATTTTTCATATAACGTCATAAGCAGCTGAAAGAAGGGGTAGAAATGGCACAGGGATTAGAGGATATTCTGGCAGGCGGCGACAGGCTGTTTGAAGGCTTCTTCGAATGGCTCGAGGGGCAATATGACGCGGCTTCCGGCGGTTTCTATTATGCCCGCAGTTCACGGGATTCCGAGGCGTTCGTTCCGGACATCGAGTCGACCGCGCAGGCATTGGGCATTATCGAGCGATGCGGGCTTCTGCAAAGACTGTCCGATGGCATCAAGGCGGGGCTCGTGCGGTTTTTTCAGTCCAAACAAGACCCCGCGACGGGTTACTTTTATGATGCCGATCCCAATATGAAAACAGACGATGTGATGGTCGGACGAGCGCTTGGGTACAGCGTGGGAGCACTCCGCAAGTTGGGTGCAGCCCCCTTGCACCCGCTGCCGGGCAATCGGCATTTGGCTCCGGCATACTGCCGCTCTCCCGAGGAATATGCGGAGTGGCTGCGCTCGATCAGTCTGGTGAACAGCTGGCGCGGCTGCGATCGTCTGTGTAATTCGGCCCCTTATTTATCCCAAATGCCGCAGGAAGAGAGGGAGCCGTTTTTGCGTAAGGCGCTGTCGTATTTTGCGAGCATACAAGATCCGGCGACGGGGCTGTGGGGCGAAGGCACGCCATATGTCCGAATATCGGGAACCTTCAAGCTGCTGACGTTCTATAATCGGTTTCAAGCTCCCTTGCCGCGGATATCGGAAATATACCATTCGTTGATGCGTGCGCTGCAAAGCGAGAAGGCTGTTGATATGTGTTATGTCCGGAACCCGATCAGTCTCCTCACATCGATGAAGCTGCGCATCCCGGAGCAGGATGTTCGGATCATCGCGGAAATCACCTTGCAGAATATGGCGCGTCTCAAACGCGTGGACGGCGGATTTTCACGGGAAATCGATCATTCCCCGCCAGCGCCGAATGTGGCCCAGGTAAAGCCGGGAGAGTATTATCCCGACATGCCGGAGGCGGTTCCGCTGGGCAATGGAGAGATAGAGGGGGATATGAATGCGGGAACCCAGGCGATTCTGATCCGCTATTCGCTGCGGGAGCTGGGCGGGCTGCAGGGGCGAAAGCTGGATGCCGCCGATTCCGCATTCTCCAATCTTCGGGCAGCTGCAGATACATAGTTGCGGGTTTTGAAGGCAAGGACCTTCTCATTAAGAAAGATCCATCTTCGTGCGGACATTTCGATTTTTTTGGTGATGGCCATAGGAAAATGCATGACCTTCGCCGAAGAAGTAGAAAGCTCGTTTACGGAAGAATCGATGGCGCGAAAATAAGGCGCTTGGCACAGGAGAGGAGAAAGAGGATGGCGGAGATCGGGGTTTGGGAGCAAGCGGAGCCCGGTGTGACGAGGAAGGTATTTAAACCTGGGACCGGTCTGATGATGATGGAGGTTCACTTTGAAGCAGGAGCGGAAGGGGCACTCCACAGTCATCCCCATGAGCAGATGAGTTATTGCCTGAAGGGAGCCATTGAATTCTATATCAACGGCGAGACGACCCTTGTGCGTCAGGGAGACACCATCGTCATTCCGGGCGGAGCGGAGCATGGCGTGAAAGCACTCGAGCCATCCGCTCTTTTGGATGCGTTTACACCGTTGAGGCTTGATTTGCTTGGACCCGAAGAGAGTTGCGGCTGAAAGAAATCGATTCGAAGGACAACGACAATTATGAAGTCGGAAAGGAATGGATAGAATGAAGCTTTGGGAACAGGATACACCAGGATATGCGTCGATGGAAGAGTCGTTCACGCCTTATATGACACCTTATCTTCTACAAAAAGAAACACCACACGGAGCCGTGCTCGTTCTGCCGGGCGGCGGATATGGACGGCGGGCAGATCATGAGGGCGATCCGGTGGCCCTGTGGCTGAATTCGATCGGCTTATCGGCATTCGTCGTTCATTATCGGGTTGCCCCGTACCGGCATCCTTATCCGCTGTATGATGCCCAGCGGGCGATTCGGCTCGTAAGGCATCATGCCAAGGAATGGAACATCGATCCGGAACGCATCGGAATTCTCGGATTCTCTGCCGGCGGACATCTCGCGGCCAGTGCAAGCACCTATTTCGATGAAGGAAATCCGGAGGCCGAAGATCGCGTTGAGAGGCAGGGCTCCCGTCCGAACGCATCCATTCTCTGTTACCCGGTCATTTCATTTAAGGACTACTACCATGAGGGCTCCATGATCAATTTGTTGGGGGAGAATCCGGCGGAAGACTTAAGGAATGCGATGTCCCTCGAATGGGCGGTAAAACCGGATACCCCGCCTTCCTTTCTGTGGCATACCGCGGATGACGGCGCGGTCCCGGTCGAGAACAGCCTGATGTATGCCGGATCGCTGAGCAAGCAGCAAATTCCGTTCGAACTGCATGTTTTCCCGGAAGGCCGGCATGGCCTTGGCCTTGCGGAAGAAGATGCCAGTGTTTCGCAATGGACGCGCCTGTGCGAGGGTTGGCTGCAGAAGATTGGGTTCCTGTCGCAAGCCGTCGTGCAAGGAAGGTAGAACAAATCATATAACTTGAGAACGCTTGAACGCTCGATAAAAAAACAAGCTCATCTGAAGAATTCTTCAGATGAGCTTGTTCGTATAGCCTGAAGATCAGGACCGGCCTCGAATCTCCTGGCGGAGGAACAGGACGTAGGAGATGGCAAAGCAGATCAGCGTGGCTGCGGCCAGCCCGATAATTTGCGGCCAGACGAGCAGCAGGCTTTGGCCGAACGGCAGCGGACTGGCAATGGCTCCATACACCTGCTCCTGCGTGAGCGGACCGAGATTGCGGATGGATGGCATCAACAGGGTGGTCGTCGCTTCATTGAACAGGGTATACGGCGACAGCCGGCCTAGCCACAGCATCAGATTCTGATAGGTCATGACATCTTGGACCGTCGCCGAGGCAGTACTGGGAGCCAGTCCCCGCGACAGCAGCTGCAGGATCATGTCAAAGAAGAAGCTGAAGAACAGCCAGACGGCTATGCTCGACAAGGCGGAGGTGGCTGGCTGTCGGAACCTTACGGAGAACGTAATGGACAGATTCAGCCAGAAGCCGACGTAACAGATCGTCACGACCAGAAAACTGATGATCCGTAAAAATTCCTCAAAGGTAGGCGGAATGCCGATAATCAGGGTGCCCAGTGCCATGGTCAACAGCCCGAGCGTGATAAACATGATGCTGATGACGATCAGGGAAGCCGCGAATTTCGCATTGAGCAGATCGTCGCGATGAATCGGCTGGGCCATGATTCGGCTGAGCGTGCCTTTGTTCCGTTCACTGTTGATGGCATCAAAACCCATGCCGATTCCGAGCAAAGGACCCAGGAAACCGACAAACCCGATGAAGGTCGGAAGGGTGCCGTCCGAGATGGTGAACAGCTTCAGAATGACAAAATCATGGACCCCGTTCTCCGATCCGAGGGCTTCCCGGATGCTGTTCATGGCGGTATACAGCGAGGCTACGCAGGTTAGGGCAATGATGCCTAGCAGCAGGATGAAGCGCCAGCTGCGGATATGGTCCGCTATTTCTTTGCGGACAAGCACGCCGAATGCCGAGGGCATGGAGGGTTGGGCGGATTTTTCGGCTGCCGTTTCTCCGGGGGCCCGGGCGGGCTTGGCAGATCCCTTTTTCCTGCTTTCGAATAAGGCTTGCAGCCGGCGGCCCATGCCGGTCAGCTTAGCCGGTATGCTTGGCGTCGTTCGTTCTGCCATGCTCCTCACCTCCTGCAAAATAACGGTGGTAGATTTCGTCCAGGCCGTGCTGCTGGCGATTCAGCGAGAACAGCCGAACGCCTGCATTTACGACCGTTTGGGCAATCTCCGGGCTGCAATCCCTATCGGCCCGAATCAGAACTTTAATTGGCAGCTCTCTGGTCAGCGTGTCGTTTGATTCAGCCGGACCGCTCTCGGCAGGCGGAACTTCGATCTGGTGAACCCCTGGGATGCTGCCGATGGCATCCCGCAATTCGGGCACAAGCTTATCCAGCTCCGCCGTGATCATAATGGGATCATCCGCAAACAGAGTTCGGGACAGACTCCCGACATCGCCTTCGGCGAGGAGCCGTCCCCGAACGAACAAGCCGACGCGGTCGCAAATCTGCTGAACCTGGTGGAGCTGATGGGACGATAACAGCACGGTCAATCCTTGCTCGCGGCTGAGCTTCCGAATCAACCGCAGCAGCTCTTCCATACCTGTCGGATCGATGCCCAGGGTCGGTTCGTCAAGAATGATGATTTCGGGGGATTTCATTAAGACGTCGGCAAGTCCGAGCCGCTGCCGCATCCCGCGGGAATAAGCCCCCGTCTTCTTGTGGGCAGCATGCGTGAGACCTACCTGCTCCAGCAGCTCCAATGCCCTTTCGCGGGCTTGGTTATCCGGAATTCGATTCAACCGCGCGGTTAGCATCAGGTTTTCCATGCCGGTACGGTCTTCGTAAAAGCCGACGTCATCCGGAAGGTACCCAACCCGCCGCTTCACCGGAATCGGCTCTCTTGTCGGATTGATGCCAAGCACGCTTATCGATCCCGAATCCGGTTCGCTCAGCCCCAGCAGCATCAGGATCGTGGTGGATTTGCCCGCACCGTTCGGACCGAGCAGGCCGAAGATCTCGCCCCGCCTGATTTGAAGGGATAAACGGTCCACCGCTCTCGTGTCGTGGTAACTCTTCGTCAGTTCCTGAATGTCAATGACCGTATCCATCAGGGTCATCTCCTTCCGTATTTGCGAATGAGGACATAGATGCCTCCCAGAATGGCTAATATGACAAGCACGCCGATCCAGCCCCATAGCATGGAACCTTTGACGGCTACGCGGAATTGGGCGTCGGAGCTTGCTTCGGCCGCAGCGGCTTTCAGGCTCGTAACATAATCGCCGGCGATGGCTTTGTCGCTTGAAGTCAGCTTGGCTTCTACCGTTGTGGATTTGCCTGCAGGCAGATTCTCGATCGTTTTCGGATTAAAGCTGACCTCCCAGTCCACCGGCGTATCGGCGCTGAGATTAATGTCCGAGAGTGGTGCGGTGCCCGTATTCTTCACCAGCAGCTCTATGGTTTTGCTTCCGCCCGCATTGACATTCGTGCTGAGCAAGCCGCTTGGCGTTGTAAGCTCCAGCCCGTAAGACCCTGTAATGACGGCTTCCAGCGCAAGCTCGGAGGACGTCGATGAATTGGAGGCGCGGATCGGAATGGAGAAGGAGCCTTCCGTCACCTCCGCAGGCGGCTTGACATCGACGGTAATGGATTGGCTTGCGCCTGCTTCGATTTCGACGGAGGATACCTGCTTGCCGCCTGACGTGAACGTAACGTCCCAACCCGCCTGGGCATCGGCGCTCAGGGCATAGTTTTGCTTATTGGCCGTTCGGTTTTGCAGATTCACCGTGTAGGTGAACGTGGAATCGGCGTGGCCCTCCAGATTGGCCTGATCGGTTGTGAGCTCGGTTTGATAGGTTCCTTTTTCCGTGATATCCACGGTTAACTGCAGACTGGCCATCGAGCCCGCGGTTAATTGAAACCGGTAGGAGCCTTTATCTACCTTAAGCGGCACGGTTACCTCCAGGGTCACCGATTCGGATTCGCCGGGCTTCACCGATACCTCCTTCAGCTGCCAGCCTCCACCGTTTAGCTTGGTGCTCCAGCCGCTCGGGAGGCTGTTGATTTGCAGTGGAACCGTAATGACGCTATTCGTATTGTTTTTGACCTCTAGCGGGTAATTGATGACTTCTCCAGGCGGAACGGAAATCGACGTATATGGCGTGTATAACGTGATTTCTCCGGCCGCTAACGCGGTGTTCCCCCCGCCGTACAAGCAAGCACCCAGGATGAACAAAAGCATCAGGCTCAGCTGCTTGGCTCGTTGTTTACATGATTTCATGACACTACCCCTCCTAATTTTTTTTTGTCACAAAGAGTACGTTGGAACGACCGGGATTGGATTTATCGGAAAGATTAAAATTACCTAAAAAATTCATTAAAGGAACCTGAAAAGCGTCCCGGTTTATTCAAAAGCCAAGGACGGTTTGCTAAAATATTGAATCGAAAATGGCCGTATGCAGGCGAGCCATCCTTAATTATTGGAGAGGAGAACAGGTTAGGGGGAGTTATGGGGATGAACGATCATTCCGCGTTATGGTTGGAGGAGATTGCCGAGGGCTCCACCGCAGCATTCAGACGCTTCTATGATGCCTATGCCCGTCTAGTGTACCGGTTGGCTTTACAGATGACGAAGGACCCGGCCGAGGCGGAGGATGTATGCCAGGATATCTTCATGGAGGTGCTGCATAAGGCGGATCAGTACGATCCCGCCCGCGGAAGCGTCGAGGCTTGGCTGGCGGTGAGAACAAGGTGCAGGGCGATGGATCGCCTGCGCAAGCGGCAGCGCATCGCTGCGGCCGAATGGAACGGGGAGGCGCTGCCGGAGACGGTATGGAGCGAAGAGCAGGAGTCGGTTGAGCTGGCCGCCTTGCGACGGGTGGAGCTGGAGCAGGTAAAGGAGGCGCTGCAAGGCATTCCGCCCCTTCAGCGGATGGCGGTTTACGGAAGCTACGTCGAGCAGCGGTCCCACCGGGAAATGGCGGAATTGTTAAACCGGCCGGTCGGCACCGTCAAATCCTTAATCCGGTACGGCATCCTCAATGTCAGGCGGCGGCTGGATGCGATGAACGGGAAGGAAGGGGGAAGCGCACAGCATGAAACTTTCAAAGCATAACCTTGAACACCTTGTCCAAGGTGACAGCGGCTGTACGGCCTATCCCGAGGAGAAGCTTGTCGATTACGTCATGAAGCGTTTGCCGTACGCGGAGAGCAGGAATCTGGAGCTCCATCTCAAGGAATGCGAGGCGTGCTCCGGCACGGCGGCGGAATGGGCCGGCCTTATGGGAGCAGAAAATCTCGCAATGCCATTCCATGAATCCGATGTCTTCGGGCAGGAGCTGTTTCGAAGCCGTGAGATGGACGGCGAACAGCTCGGATCGACTCAGCCGGCAGGTACGGAGCCGGCCATACGGGGGGCCGTGCAGGATCAAGCTCCGAATGATGGACCCATGCCTCCCGATCGGCTGCGCCACAGGCTCATGCGAGCGGCTTATATCCGGTCCTTCCGAAGCAAGGTCCGAATCAGGAAGCATGCTGCCTTGCAGGCGATATCCGGAGCGCTGCTCATCCTGTTGATAGCCGGTTTATTCACCTTGAAAGGGAACGACGTCCAGACCCAGGCGGCCTTCGAACATACCGTGAGCCAGCGGATTGCCGATATGCAGAGCGACGATACCGAGCGGTACGTCATACAGCCCGTAGAGCCGTTTTACGGCAGCGGATCGGTATGGCTCAAACGCGGCTCTGGAGAAATGCTGATCGTTGTGAACGGCCTGCATTCCTTGCAGGAAAAAGACTATCAGGTATGGCTGCAGGATGAGGAGCGGCTGTCGAGCGCCGGCTTTATGCTGGTTCAGGGTCCGCAGGGAAAGAGTTATTATTACGGGTTCGGCGCGGAGAACGCGAAGCGGATCGTGGTCAGCATGGAACCCAAAGGGGGAGCCGGAGTCCGACCGGGCCCGAAGCCGTCCTGGTGAATATGGGGCCTTGATGGCCTGAGGTTTAGGTGCAGGGATATGCGATGATCCAAGGGAGCACCGGGTCTACAATAGTGACTTTATCGAAGGGGGTGAGTTTTCGGATGTGGCGTGCAGATGCTTTTCTGGAATCCATGTATAACGAGGCTGAGAAAAAAACGAAAGACAGTCAGGCTGCCATGAGCGCCGAAGAGCGCAATCGGTATTTGAAGCAAGCGCTTCGGCGATTGATCGGCGAGTTCGAAACCAACGAAAATCACAAGCCTGTCCTGCTCGAACAGGTATCATGCGACGGTTATATTCGCGAAAGGATAGAATTATCAGCCGTACCGGGCGTATCCTTTGCCGCGTATATCCTAATCCCGGAAGATCAGCGGAAGCCGATGCCCGCAGCCGTCGCCGTTCATGGCCATGGCTATGGAAGCCGGGAGATCGTAGGGCTGAGGCAGGACGGATCCAACGATTCGGATCCGCCAGGCATTCATCGGCATTTCGCGGTTCAGTTGGTGCGGCGGGGCATGGTGGTGATCGCTCCGGATGTGGCCGGTTTCGGAGAGCGTCGCCTAGCCGCCGATCTTGCACGGAACCCGGAAGCCGCGAACTCCTGCCACCGGCTGGCCGCCCAGCTGCTGATGCATGGCAAGACGCTCGCCGGTCTCCGCGTAGCCGAGACGCTAAGGGCAGTGGACTATCTGGCCGAGCGCCCCGAAGTCCAGCCTGGCGGAATCGGCATCATGGGTTTTTCGGGAGGCGGCCTGATCTCGTTCCTGTGCGCGGCGCTGGATGAACGGATCCGGGCTGCGGTGCTTGCCGGTTATCCCAACACCTTCAAGGACAGCATTATGGCGATGCAGCACTGTATATGCAATTACATTCCGGGCATCCTGAACCATGCCGAGCTGCCGGAATGGATAGGGCTGATCGCTCCGAGATCCTTGTATCTGGAGTCGGGAGCCGATGATCGGATATTTCCGGCTGCGGGTTTTAACTCGGCGGTTGAACAGCTCAGGGAAACCTATCGGCGTGCCGGCGCGGAGGATAGGCTTCAAGCCGACCTGTTTCCTGGAGCGCACGAAATTAGCGGCCGTCATTCGTACGATTGGTTGTTCGAACGGTTAAGCAGCCCGGAGAATTGAAGATTTTCCCTGCTGGCCGCTGATCAGCACTGAAATAGAGCCCGATCTCGCATTGATTAAGGTCTGAACTTGGAAGAGTGGCGCACGCACAGGAGATTAAATTCGAAAAAGATGACTCCCGAGTGACCGGGAGTCATCTTTTTTACATGTCATCCAGGGGGGCTAAAGCGCCTCCGGTTTACTCCAAGTCATCCTGCCAATCATGAATCAGAAAGTTGGCATCCGTATTCAATACTGCTTTGGCTTGATCGTTGATATTGCGTCCCATAGCCTCTTTATTCAGGTGCTTGGTGAAATTCTGCATATGTTTCACGGCCTGATCGCGTCTTCCCTTATCCAGATGATGCTGGACCTGGTTAAGGGCATTGCTCAGCTGGGGAATGAGTGCACCGCGTACATCGCCTGAATCCGTGAATCGCTCGACTAATTGTTTCATGGAATTCACGCTGGTGATGACCCGGAACCGGAGGTTTTTCCGAAGCTTGTTTCCTGAGCGGTCCTCGGTCGTAATCGTGGCGGTTTTATCGCCCAAGTTGCCGGCCAAATCAATGTCGATAGGATCCATGGTCATCGGATCGAGGGTGTAAGCCTTTCCGTCGATGGTGATTTCGGCAAAACGAATGGAAGAGTCCAGGATATTAAAACGAAGGGGCGTAAAATCCTCCATGGAATCGCCGTCTTGCAAGCTCTTGCCATTCACAGTCAGAGAGAAGGCAGGCGAGTCGGTTACCTCGAGGGTGATCCCCTGCGAAACATTGCCGGATAGATCCTTGGACCGGATGAAAAGCGAATAATCCTTGCCCGCTTCGATTCCTTGTATCACCGCTGTTTGAATTCCGCGATTGACCTCGATGACGTCTCCGACCTGCTGCCCATCGCTCCGCAGCGTAATTTGCACTTTTTGAGCATCGATATCGTAAGGACCGTCCCAATACAGCGTCATACTGCCCTCTCCGCGCTTCACCTGCACGTTCTCTACTTCGCCCGGAGCAACGTCGTCTTCTTCGGGTATGGTAGGAGGGGCAGGCTCCGTGAATACGGCCGGATCGCCAAAGGTGAATTTATCGAAGTTGTATAACCAGTCTCCGCCTTTAAAAGACATGAATACAATGTGTTTTCCCGTTACGGGAGTCGTTACGTCCGCCGAGAAAACCTTGAAATTTTGCCAGCCCCCGGTTCCAGAGACGGTTCCGGTAGCAATAACCGGCCCGTTAAGGCTATCCAATCGGACTTCAATTGTCCCGCCGCTAGTGTCGCTGGCCGCATTGACATGGAACTGGGTTGGGCTTTCGCTGCCGAAATCGATGTAATTGTACATGGCATAAGGATTATTCGGTCCGAACATGCCGGCCAGGTAGGTTTCCCCGCCCCCGGTTTCATTGCCGAAGCCTACTCCGTTCGTATAGTTTTCGGCTTCCAGCTTGCCGTAAGCATCCCTGGCTTTTCCTTTCATGGTTGTAAAGGTGAACCACTCCAGATTAAGGGGATAATCGCTGCCGTTCGCTCCCTTGAAAACCAGGTAAACATCGTGCACCCCTACGGCCAGGGTGTCATCGATATTCGCCATAATATCGACCCAACGATCCCAGCTTCCAAGCGCCGGAATTGGGATTACGCCTGCGGTAGGTCCATCCAGGCCGTCCAACCTGACTTCGATCGTGCCGCCCTGATTGCCGCTCGCCACATGGACGGTCACGCCTGCCGCGCCCGATCCAAAGTCGATTCCTTCATAAGCCGCATAAGCATTGTGATGGATGCCGTCTAAGTACCCAAGCTCGGCATGTTTGCTGAGACCTTCGCTGCTGTCGTAATTTCCCGCTTTAAGCTTGGCATAGGCATCGGTTTCGGTGGGATCGGTCGTCGTGAATTTAATCCAGTTCAAATTGAACAAATAATCGTCATTCGTTTTGGTGAAGACAAGATACACATCATGGACGCCGGTAATGGAGCTTGGCGATCCCTGGTCGTCCTTAAGTAGGGTGACGGCATCGATATAATTATTCCAGCCGCCCGTTCCCTCTACGTTCAAGGTCCCGACCTTGGGGCCGTCTTTGGAGTCGAGCCGGATTTCGATATGGCCTCCGCCCGTTCCGCTGGACGCCCTTGCGATGAAGCCGATCGCCCCTTCTGATCCGAAATCCACATTTTTATATGCGGCATAAGAGCCGTGCTGAATTCCGCCCAGTTGGAGCGAACCTTCAAACGCACCCTCGAGCACGAATCCGGAACCGATATTATAGCGTTCCGCCTCGATTTTATCGAAGGGATTCTTAACGCCATAATGAAGGTCGGCTTCCATCGGCTTGATGACGTTCAGAGCTTGAACGGCAGCAGCCGAGGACCAGGACTCATAGGTTCCGGACAGCAGCTGTCCTGCCCAGTTTCCATCCACGATCTGATTCGGATTGCGGTGGCTCCAGGCCATTTCGGTATTGAAGGCAAGCCATTCGTCGAATTCGGCGCTGAACTCCGGGTGCTGCCCGGTCTCATCCAGTGTTTTTTGCAGGTGGGCCAAATTGCGCATCAGGATCGTTTTGCCGCCCTTCAGATCCCCGTTGGGACCTTCATAGTTCAACACGCCGTTTGCATCCACCAGACGGCTCTTGGTAAACTTCGCGGCTTTGACCGCGTCGTCGAGGTAAACCGCATTCCCGGTCGCTTTATACAATCCGACGGCCGCTCCGATGTATGTACCCTGGTTGTAGTGAGTGGCGTCCGGAACCGCGCCGCGTTCGAGCTCGATCCGGTCGAATACTTTTCCGTTTCCGTCCGTCAGCATCGTTTTGCCCCATCTGAATATTTGGGTTGCCGCGTTTAGATAATGCTCATCCTTCGTAATATCGTAAAGATACAATGCCGCTTGTGCGGCCGGGAAATTGATGCACGCGTTCTTGGTGTTATGGTCGCTGTTCAGCCACCAAATGCCGCCGCTCGCGAATTCTTCGTCCCACTGCGTGTCGTACACGAAATCGAAATGATGCCTCGCCGCCTCCAAGTATCTTGGGTTCCCGGTGATTTGATAGGCTCTGGCGCTGCCCATCGCCCACCACATGATATCGTCATTGAACGGATTATTCGTCCAATCTTCGCCGTACTTGGCTACGGTGCCGTCATAAACATCGTCGATCTGTGTTCTGAGCTCAGCCTTCAAAGCAGGATCTGAGGTGTGCTGATACGCATCCATGACCAATTCCCACAGTTCGGCCTCCACCCAGAAGTCCTGATGCTTGTCGCGTTTGGTGTCCTTCCAGAACATCTTGGCGTTCGGATCCCAGAATGTTTCGTTATAAGCTTTCATCGCCGTATCCCCGTCCGATGCGGTATAGGCATAGGCTTTGGAAGAGCCGATCCCCGGCATGGATCCAAGCAAGAATGCGAGGGTCAAAGGCACCGTCAAAAACCTGAACCATTTGCCTGATCTTCGTGACATGAATATTCCTCCTTCATTTTCAATTGGAAGCCGATCCGGGCAGATTCGCGATCGGCTTCATGAGCGCTTGATGCTTCCGGTTATTTGCCGGTAGTGATCACGTTATTGATTTTTTCAGCCATCACATCCAGTTCGGTGATCGGGGCTTTGCCCATCAGTATGTTTTTCCATGATGCTTCGATGAACGGGTACGCTTTGCCCGCCCACGTCGACAGGAAACGAACCGGCTGCGTATTCGGGGATTTCAGAATATGATCGAGGCCTTCGCCTACTTCGGGATGGCCCGCCGCTTTCAGCGCATCGTAATAAGCTGCGGAAGAAGCCTGGTAGGCTGCAGGAGCGACCGGGGTCGATGGGAGGACCTCTTCATACATTTTGGAATTCAGGTACTTGAGCACTTTCCATACCGCCTCGGGATTTTTGAGCGTTGCCGGGCTGGACCAGCCTACGGCGTCGTAAATCTCGGTCTGGCTGTTCACCACCGGCATCGGCGCGTAGCCCCATTCCAATTCCTTGGGAGCCGTGCGGATCAGATCGTCCGCTACCCACTGTCCTTGCAGGGTCATCGGAACTTTGCCTTGTTTGAACGAGCTCATGGCATTCGTTAAATCAAAGGTAGGGGGATTCATGTAGCCGTTTGCAATCGCGGACTTGTACTTTTCGACGCCTTCCCGGAATTGGTCGCTGATTTCCACCTTCGTCGGGTTGATGATGGCGTCGGCGAAGGGAGCACCGCCCGCGGAAACCGAATAGAGTGAGACGTGGAAGGGATCAAGGGGGGCATAATAACCGAATTGCTGCACGCCGCCTTGATTGCTCGAAAGCTTCTCCATCGCCGCAAAGAATTCGTCATAGGTCCAGCCGATTTTCGGTTCCGGAAGGCCTGCCTCCTGGAAGGACTTTTTATTGTAAAAAATGCCGTACGTGTTCAAGAGACCCGGTAAGCCAACGAGCTTGCCATCATAGTACCAGCTGTCCACCACGCCTTCGTAAAAGCCCTCCATGAACGCTTTGTCCTGGGTGGCAAGCTCCGTCCAGTCGTAGAGTAGTCCCTTGCCGGCATTATCGAGCAGCATGTCGTTGCCGGTCATGAAGATGTCCGGCGCTTTCTTGGCCGTGATCATCCCGTTGATCTTGACGCCGTAATTATCCAATGGCGTAGGGATGAGTTTTACTTTGATGTCGGGGTTTTCCTCTTCGAATTTTTTTCATGGATGCCATGATTTTTTCGTTCATGGCCGCCGACTCCCAAGTAATCATCGTGACTTCGACGGGTTTGCCGGATCCCGCGTTATCTTGTCCGGACGGCGCGTTCCCGGAGTCCGCCGAACCGGAGCCTCCGCCGCCGTTCCCGCCGCAAGCGGCCAGCAGACTTGAGAAGAACAATAAAGCGATGATAGCGCTGGCCCACCCTTTTGCACCCTGTCTCATTGAAAGACCTCCCCAAAGGTAAATTTAATGAACTGAACATCACCTAGTTTTTCGCTTCAGCCAACCCGGTCTGCATCACCTCCCATCCGTGAGGACGACTTACTTCAAGCCTGCGGAATTCATGGAGCCGAGCCCCTGCATAAAAAATTTCTGGCCAAAGAAAAAGAGCAGCAGCATCGGCAGGATATAAATCAGATCCGCGGCCATGAACAAATTCCAGGCTGTCGCATAGGTGCCCGTATAGGTAGCCATTGCCAGAGACAGCGTCCATTTGCTCGGGTCGATAATATAGAGCAGGGGTTCCAAATATTGATTCCATGCGCCTTGGAACGCAAAGATCACCATGGTCATGATCACCGGCATCGACATGGGCACCAATACCTTAAGCAGCACATACAGGTCCGAAGCCCCGTCGATTTTGGCCGCCTCGTCAAACGAAACGGATATCGTTCTTAAATACTGGACGAACAGGAACGAGAACGTGGCGTTTCCAAAAAAAGCGGGCACGATGATGGGCAGCCACGAATCGTACCATCCGATGCTGGTGTACAGATTAAACATGGGAATCATGCCTACGAATCCGGGAAGCATGAGGCTTCCTATAAATAGCGAGAACCACAGCTTCCGCCCCGGGAACTTCAGCCGTGCGAGCCCGTACCCGACCAGCACCGAGCTGATAATCTGCCCGATCGTGCAGGTGATGGCAATGAACAGGGAGTTTCCGAATGTTTGCCAAAAGTTGATTTCCTTCGTTCCGGTCACGAAATTGGACCAATGAAATTCCCGCGGAAACCATTCGGGCGGAATTTTGAACACGTCATTGTTGCTCTTCAGCGCAATGGTGACCATCCAGAAGAGAGGGAACAGCATCGCTATGGCGCCGATGGCCAAGACCATAAATCGAAAGGCGTCAATCCAATTGAACCTTGCTCTCCGCTTCACGCGAATGTCCGCTGGATTCAGGTTTCCTCTTAGTTCCGGCCGTACTTCCGCTTGCATCGCTTCTTACCCCCTTATTTGTCGCTTTCGTAATAAACGAACCGGTTGGAGTACCGGTATGAAATAACGGTAAAAATCATGATGATAACGAACAGAACCCATACCTCCGCGATGGCATATCCAAACATTCTTCCGTTGAAGGCATCGGTATAGATCTTGTAATTCAGCAGGGAAGTGGAAAAATTCGGCCCGCCTCCGGTCAGCACCTGAACCTGGTTAAACGCCTGGAATGCGCCGATGATGCCGAGTATAAGCTGCAGAAACAGGATGGGCGTGATCATCGGAAGCGTAATGTTGATCGACATTCGCCATCTGGAGGCGCCGTCGACTTCGGCGGCTTCATACATGTCCTGCGGAACCGACTGCAGCCCGCTCAGAAAGATGATGACGCTGGAACCGACCTGCCATAAACCGATCAACACGATGGATGGAAGCGCTGTCGTTTCGCTCGTCAGCCATGTGCCCGGCGGCAGCCCGAACTCCCTTAGCAGCGAATTCGCCAGCCCGTATTGCGGCTCATATATGAACTGCCACAACGTGAGCGTAGCGATGGAGGGAACGACCACCGGAAGATAAAAGATGGTACGGAACCATTTGATGCCGGTCAGGTTTTTGTTCAGCATCATCGCCAACAACAAACCTAGGACCAGCGATAACGGAACACTCAGGATCACGAAATAAAACGTCGCGCGGATCGATGGCCAGAAAGCCGGATCCTCCGTGAACAGGTATCTAAAGTTCTCGAAGCCGATAAAACGGGGGGTGTCGTACCCGCTCCATTCCGTCAAGGCATAATACATGGACGAAAGCAGGGGATATCCGACAAAAACACTAAAGCCGATAATGGACGGCAAAATGAACAGATAGCCGATGACCCAGCCGCGTAGCTTTCTATTGGTTCCCATGATGATCCCGATGACCTCCTAGGCGTTCATTCGCTTTGACCCGAATGCCGTTATAGTCCATGATCAGCTCGCAGAACATCATATTTGCCCAAGAAAACCATGGGCGGGTATAACGGGCAGGGTCGTCGACCAGAAATCCCTCATGCATCATGCCGGTGCCAGCATCGGTATCCGCCATTAACCGAAGCAGCCGAAGCTTCTCCTCTTGATCGGTGGTCGTCAAGCCCTGAATGGCCAGCCCGATCGGCCATATATAACGAGTCGGCGTATGGGGGCTCCCGATGCCGGAGGCGGCAGTGCCTTGGTAATAATACGGATTGGCCTGGCTCAGCACGAACCGGCGGGTATTTTGATAGACCGGGTCATCGGTGCTTGCATAACCCAAATAGGGGATGGACAGCAGGCTGGGGACGTTGGCGTCATCCATAAGCAGGTGGTTTCCCATTCCGTCCGTCTCATAAGCGTAAATTCTGCCGTATTCGGGATGGTCGAGTACGCCGTACATTTCGATGCCATGCCGGATTTCATCCGCCAGTTTCGCCGCTTCCGCCGCCATCTGAGGATCGCGAAGGACGTCTCGGCAAATTTCCGCCAGATAACCGAGCACGACGACGGCGAACATATTCGACGGAATCAGGTATCCATAGGCGCAGGCGTCGTCGCTCGGACGAAAGCCGGACCAGGTCATTCCCGTATAAGCCACTTCCGTGCCTTTGCCGCCGCGGGGCAGCGTGTCGCTTGGAGGACAATCAAAGCGTTCGAAATAATACGGCGATTTCGATTCATGATGCTGTTCGGTTCGCCAAAGGGCCAGAATCGCCTTGGCAGCTGAATGGAATGTGTGATCGAGGTGAGAGGTTCTGCCGGTTTCTTTCCACAACAGGTAAGCAAGTTGGAGGGGGTAACACAATGAATCGACCTCATATTTGCGCTCCCAAAGCCAGGGGTTCATGGCGGTGCGATCGTTCTGATGGCCTTGACCGGAAGGCGAATCGTTAAACGCGTTGGCGTAAGGATCCAGCAGGATGAATGCCGACTGCCTCCGTACGAGCCCTTCGATCAGATCGGCCAGTCTGGGGTCTTGGCCTGCCGGAACGAGGAACGGCCGGATTTGCGCCGCCGAATCCCTCAGCCACATGGCCGGAATATCGCCGGTAATGACAAAGGTGGTGCCGTCTGGCTGTCTTCGGATGGTCGATCCCAGCGTGTTGTCCAGCATGCTCCTGAACATATGCCCAAGTTTTGGATCATCCGGGGTGCCTTCGGATATCGTGCGGTGCAAATCGTGCAAAACAGCAAAATAGTCCAACGTAAACATGTTAGCTCTTCTCCCTTCCATAGTTCCGGGTGTCGATCGTTGCTGTCATGCCCATATATAAAACGCTTACATTCAATATAATTACATACCAATTTAATGTCAATATATTATATTTAATAAATTTTATGCTGTTATATTATTTTGTTGTTCTGCGCGAGTTAATGGTGGTTCTTTGGATCGTTTACTTTGGTTTGAAGTGAGATCTCTTTGTTTTCAAGATGTGGATTCTGCTGATTATTTGATTTATATCATGTTATATTGATATGTGGCATACCTCTGGATTTTCGATGTTTCGGATCGTTTATGTTTGGCAGCAGGATCCATTAGATCCGCAGAAACTCCATTGGCCAAGAGAGCGAATGGCGTCTGGAATTTACGGGAAAGCGATAGCGCATTTAACGATTTTGCGCATCAGTTTCCCCCGTACAGGCACTTCTGGGCCGCTGCCTACATACAATGAGAAGACCGAGAAACCGAGCGCGATAAGGGCCGGTTGCATTGTAACTTCGCAGGAGGTGTCCTAAAGTGCCTGGATTGTTTACCGCAATTGCTTTGTTCATTAAAGAGTTGACCCTGCTCGTTTCGTATGTGAAAAACAACGCGTTTCCCCAGCCTCTGACCGAGGAGGAGGAAGCTAAACATCTGCAGCGAATGGCCGAAGGCGATCCTCAGTCGCGGAATAAACTGATTGAGCATAATCTTCGGCTGGTCGCGCACATCGTCAAAAAGTTCGATAACACCGGCGAGGATCTGGAAGATCTCATATCCATCGGCACCATCGGTCTGATCAAAGCCATTGAAAGCTTTCGGCCCAACAAGGGGACGAAGCTGGCGACGTTTGCTGCCCGTTGTATAGAAAACGAAATATTGATGCACTTGCGTTCGCTTAAGAAAACGCGCAAGGACGTATCCCTGCATGATCCGATCGGAACGGACAAAGAGGGGAATGAGATTACTCTTATCGATATCCTCGGGACGGAAGCGGATGACATTGTGGATGCAGTGCAGCTGAAAATCGAAAAGAGCAAAATTTATCGAAATCTGGACATATTGGACGACCGGGAGAAGGAAGTTGTCATAGGACGGTTTGGATTGGAAGCCGGGGGAGAAGAACGGACGCAGCGGGAAATCGCCAAGGAACTGGGAATTTCGCGCAGCTACGTGTCGCGCATTGAGAAGCGGGCGCTGATGAAGCTGTATCATGAGTTTTATAAGCAGAAACGATAAGAAGCGGCTGTTCTCACATCAAAAGGATCGAAGAGGATTGTCTATATAAAGAAAGATAAAGCCACTTCCATATGATGGAAGTGGCTTTATCTTAGTTGTTTCGGGTTAGAAAAAACGATGCTCGGCAAGAGGTTTCGGAAACTAGGCGTGCTCAGTCAAAACCATCATGATGCACGGTGTTATGTAGGGTTCGGCGCGCTCGGCTTGAAGAGTGAGCGCAGATCCAGGCGCGCATGACGCCCGGATTTGAGCTGCTGCCATTGCAGCACGCGGCGGATCGCCATCGGGGCGATGATGCTGCCGATCATGCCGAACAGATCGGATTGAAGCGCTCTTTGAGCGATGATGTAACCGCAAGAACCGCCGATAAATTCGATGGACATGTAGCGCTTGACGTTGGATAACGAAACGACATAAATCACGAATTCCTTCTCTTTCTTAATGGGCATGGTATACTCCCCCGCTCCCTCATGTCTTTTAACACTGCAGCCAACGGTGTTTCTTCCTGGGGATCGTGTGTTAGATGCGCGTTTTTTACATGCCATTTTATGTATTTTTATAGGCCGTTATGCATTCGGTGTCGGGTGAATACAAGCCCTGTTACGACAAAAACCAACCGTCTTGTCCAAATAACGACGGTTGGTTATAAACTCCTACTCAGGTTTCTCTTGTCCCGGATCTGCTTGCATGCTCTCGTCTTCGCCGGGATACTCCCGCTCGATGCCCATATGCAGCCGGCGATCCTCATAATCGAACCGATTCGGAGGCCGCTGATCCTTGCGCCAAGGCGTGCTCTTGCCGAGGGAATCGCTGCGAAGATCGGAACCGTAGGGTCCCTCGGGAAATTCCTCTGCCACCAGATCGTTCCGTTGGGACTCAACGGTAGACAAATCCGTGGACTCCGCTCGTTTTTCCTTCTCAAATCCGTTCATGCTAAAGACCTCCCGAAAAGGTACTTAACGTACCCTTTCAGTGTGCCCTGTATTAGAGGAATCATTCCGATATGTGCGCGGCACCGACTGTGCAAACTAAATATTACAGACCTGCAGCGCCGAATACGTTGTTGAAGGCTTGGCGCGATTTGGCAGCCAGCTCCTCTGGAGTACCCGCCGGTGTGGAAGGCGTCAATATTTCTTGCGTTACCGGGCCCTTATAGCCGATATCGTTCAGCGCCTGAAGGAAGCCTGGCAAATCAATCACGCCCTCACCCGGGTAAAGGCGGTCATTATCGAGCACGTCCCGAATTGGAATGTCCTTGGCATCGTTGATGTGGACATGAACAATCTGGTCTGCGCGCAGCTGCCGAATATCGGCGGTTGTCATCTCGTTGGTGTACCAGTGATAGGCATCATACAGCAGCCCGACATTCGGCTCCCCGATGGCATCGATCCAGTCCAACGTCTCTTGTACCGTCCATATGAACGGGTTCTTCCATTGGGTGCGCAGATGGTGCGGACCGACGAACTCCAGGCCCAATCGGATTCCGTATGCTCCCAGAATGCTGGCGCAGGCCCGCAGCCTGGAAGTGGCCAGCGCCATGAAATGGGCTGCAGGCGCGTCCGTGGAAGGAAGAATGTATGTACAGCAGCGGGTGCTGCCAAGCGCCTTGGCGGCGGCCGCGGCGGCCGGCAGCTTCTCGAGTTCGCTTAGGAACTGCTCGTTCGACCCTCTCCATTCCACCGGGAGACCGATCGCCCCGATTTCCAGTTGGCGGGATTGCAGCATTTCGGCAGCCGCTTCCGCGCCAAGCCGGTCCACAAGACCTTTTGCATCGATATCGACGCTTTGGAATTCATATTTGGCCGCAAGCTCGATAAACTGTAAATCGCTTTCAAGTTTTCCGAGCCCTGCGCTTGTTAAACCTTGCAGCATATTCATCGTCTCCATTCGCTATATGATGTCGTATTGCTAGAGGCGGGTGCTTGTTTATATCAACCCGTTTGGCATTTCATAGTTTCTATTATGATATGTTCAACTCTATAAATCTATGATCGCTTTTTAATTTTTTGAAGAAAGATAACGATGGTGGCTGCGGCCGATTCGTTATTTTGAGAGGATTTTGTAATAAACCGGCATGAATTCCAATCGTTTCGAAGGGGATAAAGGACGTTATGCCGAAATAACCATGTCATATGAACTTTCACTTAACACGCGAAAAGGAGATTTAACACAGAATGAATACCATTGAGCAGCGTAAGAAAGAGCTTGGCAACTTGCGTCCGGAACCAACGATCGACGAGCAGGTTTTGAATGTTTTTTGGGAGGGAGTGCTGAAGTCGCATGGGGACAGACCGCTTCGCATGGTTAGTAGACCGGAAGCTACGCCTTATCCCCATATGGAGGTATCTCGGGTAACCTATCATGGATATGATGATACTCCTATCAACGCTTGGCATATAGCGCCGGCTAATCATTCATCGAAAGCAGAGGCCAGGCCGTGTATCGTAACCTTCCCGGGCTATACCGGAGACCGCGGATTTCCTGAACGGTATGCTCATTGGCTGATGTTGGGGTATACGGTGTTTGCCGTCGACGTCAGAGGTCAGGGCGGGGAGACGGGGAATTTGCTGCCGCTGGACAGCGGCGTGGTTAAAGGCTGGGTGTCGCAGGGGATTACGGATATCCATCGCTCCTATTACATGGCCATTGCCATGGATGCCGTGAGAGCCGTGGATGCGGCGTCACGGCAACCGGGAGTAGACCCTGCAAAAATCGCCGTGGTGGGCGGGAGCCAGGGTGGCGGCCTGTCGATGCTGGCAGGGGCGCTGAACCCCAAGGTTGCGGCCATCGTAGCCGACATTCCCAACATGTGCAGGATGGATTACGGCATTTTGTATTCGGTCAGCTCGTTGAACGAAATCGCCCAATACATAAAGCGGTACCCGGAGCAGCTGGATCAGATTTTGGCGCATCTCGCGCATTTTGACATGCTGAATCTCGCACCGCGAATCCAGGCGCCGATCATGGTGTCCGTCGGATGGAAGGATACGGTTTGCATGCCCGAGACCATCTATGCGGCTTACAACCGGATCGAGGCGGCAAAAGAAATCAGGGATTATCCGTTCTCCGGCCATGAAGTCAGTGAGTATCAGAAGCGGGAAGGCGTTTTGTTCCTGGAACGGGTATTTAATCAGAGATAGACAAATGAACGGAACGGGAAAATAGGGCTTTGTCCCGTTCTAAGGATGTGTAAAAATGTGAAAAGAGATCACGCACGAACGGTATATCGCAAGTCGATTTGTTATATATATGTCATATAAATTAACATAAAACTAAATGTTGTTAACTTTTTTGACGTTAATGTATTGACAATCCTCTGTGTTTGCCTATAATTAAACCCAAGGACACAACGACCTCGATAAACACCCTATACCTACCCCGGTCAATGTAATAATAATTTACACAAAGGGATGTTGAACCATGATGACAGCAGGCGAACTCAAACAGGATCTTTTGAGGGTTTACAACGCGATAAATAAGAAAATATTTAACGTGGGTGTAAAGCAGCAAAAAGTCGATTTCGTTGGCAACAAAATCATCATTGTGTCGAGGAATAGTAGAGTCCCCGTCCTAAAACTGCTGGATGAGAATTACCCCCTCTCTACCCGGCAGTTGGACCACCTTTTATTCCAGGTGTTCAAGCAGGAGATTAAAACCAGCCTGGAAGAGAAGTTTCCGTTTAAAATCATCTCCATTCTTAAAGACTATGATGCAGAGACCGAGTTTTCCGGTACCATCGTATTCTTGGAGAAGGAGATAGAAACATATCTGAACGACATGCCGGAACTCGGGTAGAGAGCGGGCCGATCGTCAGTTTGGTACCAAGGTACACGTTGGTGTGCGGCTTGGGGCTGGACTGGCGATTTTTTGTTACATCCGCTTTTGAAAATAAATGTGTGTTGTTACTGAAAAAACATGAAAAACAAAGAAGAGGAGGAAGGGCCATGACTCACAAAATCGAAATTTCGGGCGTCAGCAAATGGTTTCGCAGAAACGGGGAAGAGATTCCGGCCATGCGGGAGACGAGTCTGGCGATCGAGGAGGGGCGTTTTGTCAGCATAATCGGTCCCAGCGGTTGCGGCAAATCCACCCTGTTCAACATTATCGCCGGCCTGATGCCTCCTTCCACGGGCAAAGTGATGGCCGACGGAAAGGATATCGTCGGTACGACCGGTTATGTGGGTTATATGCTGCAAAAGGACATGCTTCTGCCATGGCGCACCATTCTCGATAACATCATTCTGGGCATGGAGGTTCGGGGCGTTCCCTACAAGGAAGCCGTGGAGAGGGCGCTGCCCTTGATGGAAAAATACGGTCTGAAGGGCTTTGACAAGCATTATCCGAAGGAACTCTCTGGGGGGATGAAACAGCGTGCCGCGCTGCTGCGGACGCTGCTCTACGACAGGGACATCATTTTGCTGGACGAGCCGTTCGGTGCGCTTGATGCACAGACCCGGTTGACCATGCAGAACTGGCTGCTGCAGATCTGGGAGGACTTTGGCAAAACGGTGCTGTTTGTCACCCACGACATCGATGAAGCGATTTACCTGTCGGATGACATCTACGTATTCTCGTCCAGGCCCGGGCGGATCAAGTCCAAAATCACCGTGACGATGGAGCGTCCACGCAAAACGGAAGACATGACGTCGCCGGCATTCATGGAGCTGAAGCATCATCTCATGGACCTGCTGTCGGCTGGGCATGAGGAAGAGCAAATATCGTAAAGCGAGAAGAACGAAAGGAGAGGGAGCCTGATGGAAACTGCACGCAAAGAGGCTTTTATCGTACATGCCGTGACACCCGCGGAGTCTGCCGCGGGTTCGTCCAAGCGGCCGGAGGTCGTGCCGTACATATTGGATGAAGAGGGACTGGAGCGCCGCAGGAGCCGGCGGATCGTTTGGGGAAGGGCCGCTGTAGCCGTGCTTGTTTTTCTGGTATGGGAAGTGTTCACCCGAATCGGACTGCTGGACTCCTATTATTGGAGCAGCCCCAGCGCGATCCTTCGCACAACCTGGACCCAAATCACCGAGGGGACCCTGTTAAGGGATATTACGTACACGTCCGGCTCAACCATACTCGGGTTTGTGTTCGGCACCTTCCTCGGTGCACTGCTCGGGCTATCATTCTGGTGGTCGAAATCGTATGCAGGGATCAGCGAGCCGTACCTAATCATACTGAATGCGATGCCAAAACTCGCCTTAGCGCCCGTACTCGTCATTCTGCTCGGAATCGGATTCTTCTCGAAGGTGGCTCTGGCTTTCTCCATGACGGTTGTCGTGTCGGCCCTGTCGGCATACAGCGGCGTGAAGAGCGTGGACCCGGATATGGAAAAGCTGATGTACTCCCTGGGCGCCAAGCGGCATCAGGTCTTTACCAAGGTCGTTGTACCGTGGTCCATGCCCTGGATCATCAGCAGTTTACGGATCAATATTGCCCTTGCGCTGGCAGGTGCCATCGTGGGCGAGTTCATTGCCTCAAGCCAGGGCGTCGGCCGGATGATTATGTATGCAGGAACGATACTGGATATCAACCTCGTGTGGGTGGGCGTCGTCGTCCTGTCGCTGCTGTCCATGGTGATGTACTGGGGCGTGGTCGTACTGGAGAAGTGGTTATCCAAGGGCTTGACCAAGCAATAGCACTGGACACATCCACCAAAAACGAACTATTTCTATTAAAAAGGGGAATTCATATGAACAAAAAAACGAGGAAACGTTCACTGCTGTTCGCACTGGTCATGGTCACCGCCCTGCTTGGCGCCTGCGGCAACGAGAAAAGCGACGGCAGCACCGTCTCCGCTTCCGGCGACGGGAAGCTCAAGAAAATCGTGATCGCCGAGCCGCTCCACTCCACGGGCTATCTTCCCCTGTACGTCGCACAGCGCGAAGGCTACTTCGAGAAAAGAGGGCTGGACGTCGAGGTTATCCAAGCGGCAGGGGGAGCGCACGTAACCGCCGTGGTCAGCGGTGATGCCTGGGGCGTTATCGGCGGGACGGAGTCCAATGCCTTGGCCAACAACAACAATTCCGACCCGATCATCTCGGTCGTCAATGTCGTCAATCGGGCGAACGTGTATTTAATGGCTAAGAAGGGCACCGCGCCTGCGAGCGATTCCCCCGAGGACCTGAAGGCATTTTTGCAAGGAAAAAAGATTAACGCCGGCCGCCATGGAGGGACACCGAATCTCTTAACCCGCTATCTGCTGATTCAGCTGGGGCTCGATCCGGAGAAGGATGTGCAGCTGCTGGAGCCGGCCGACGGCTCCACGGTGGTGACGATGGTTCAACAGGGCGCAGCCGATATCGCCAATGGAGCCGAACCGCAAATCAGCGACGGAATTTCGAAGAACGTGTGGGAGGAGCCGTTTTACAAATTTCATGATCTCGGGGATTTCTCGTATTCGGTGCTCAGTGTGAAGAAGTCTACCATCGAGAAGGATCCGGAAGCCGTTCAAAGCTTTACCGATGCCATCATCGAAGCGCTTGAAGTCGTCCAGTCGGATAAGGAACTGGCCAAGAAGAATCTGAAAGCCGAATTCCCCACATTATCCGAGGATGCGATACAAGCTGCGCTGGACCGTGCCTATGCGGACAATCTGTGGAGCTTGGACGGGATGATTTCGGAAGAAGCGTTGAAGCATGATATGGATGTCATGATAGAGACCGGAATTTTTAAAGGGGATTATACCTATGATGCCCTGGTGGATATGCAGTTTGTGAACCAATCCAAGAAGTAAACGTAAGAAGATTCCAAATATACGGGCCTGAAGGGGAGAGTTACGATGAAATCTTTGAATCAACTGATGCTGGGAAGCAAAGCGGCGGTGATCGTGGTGGATGTGCAAAACGATTATTGCCATCCGGAGGGGGCATTGCCTAGAGCGGGCTGCGATGTTAGCGGGGTGGCAGAGATGATGCCGCAGCTCCATAAGCTGCTTCATTCCGCCAGGGAGCTGAATGTGCCGATTATCTTCATCCAAACGCTGCATGAAAGAGCGACGGATTCCGAGGCCTGGACGACCAGGTCCTCCGGACGCTCGGCTCAAGTGTGCCGGAGGGGAAGCTGGGGAGCGGAATTTTACGAGATCACGCCCGAGGCGGACGATATCATTGTCAATAAACACCGGTACAGCGCATTTGTGAATACTAGGCTGGATTCGGTATTAAAGACGCTGAAGATCGAGACCTTGATCATGACGGGGGTCAGCACCAATGTGTGCGTGGAATCGACGGCCCGGGACGGCTTCATGCTGGATTATCATATCGTGCTCGCGTCGGATGCCTGCGCGTCGTATTCGCAAACGGCCCATGATATGACGCTGGAGAATATCGAGGGTTATTTCGGGAAAGTTAGTGAGGTGGCGCGGCTTATCGATATTTGGATGGATAAAAAAGCCGAGGAACCGGTGCGGCCGAAATCCGCGGCGCAGCCGGCCATCGGTTAGCTTGCACGGTACGCAGGTTCAAGCAGAGTGGAGCTCTCCGCATGGGGGGCTTTTTCTCTGAGCGGCACCGAAATTCATGAATAAAGCGGGTGAGTCCTGCATGAACAGCACATCAAGGATGATCGTTCAATACACCATATGTTTAGGGGCATTTCTGTCCAATCTGTCGGCCGGCATGTTCAACATCGCGCTTGTAGATATCGCAAGAACATTCGATTCCGGTATCCCCGCGGCACAGTGGATCGTGACCGCATATTTGCTCGTCATCTCCATCCTGCTCCCGGTCATGGGTAAGCTGGGGGACATGCTGGGCAGGCGGAAGATCCACAATATCGGCTATTTCGTGTTTATGGCCGGTGCGCTATGCTGCGCATTGTCTCCTTCCTTAAACGGTCTGATATCTTCCCGGATTCTTCAAGGCATCGGAGCGGCCATGTATCAAGCCACGAATATGGCGCTCATCATCTCCGTGTTTCCGAAGGAACAGCGCGGTAAAGCGCTGGGATTAATCAGCACGTTCGTGGCTGCGGGTTCCATGATCGGTCCGAGCCTTGGCGGAATCTTGATTCAATGGTTTTCGTGGCGGAGCAATTTTTGGCTGCTTACGGCGATCTCGCTGGTTGCATGGATATTCGCGCAGCGTTTCATTCCGAAGGACGAGCCGGATCAAGGCGTGAGCCGGCTGGACGTGCCGGGGGCTGCCTTTTTTGCGATATCCTTGACCGGACTGGTCACGGCCGTGAATTTGGGGGCTCAGTGGGGATGGGGTTCCTGGCAGGTTACGCTGCTGTTCATGATGTTCGGGGCAGGAGCCGCCGCATTCATCGGGTGGTGCCTGTCTTCCCGCTGGGAGCGAAAAGGGAAGGGCCATCTTCCGTTTATGAAGCTGGATCTGTTTCGGGATGCAGGCGTTAGCGTCGGAATCCTCATTACCATCATCACCTATATGGCCGCTTTCTCCGCGCAGCTTGTGCTGCCGGTGTTTTTGCTCAGCGAGCTGGGCATCGAACCTGCGACGGCAGGGCTGATCATGATGGGGTACCCGTTGTCGTTGATCATATTCTCCCCCTTAAGCGGAAGCTTGTCGGACAAGCTGGGGACATTTCCGTTATTGTCTGCCGGCTTGCTGGCCATGACGGCGGCGCTAATCGTGCTGGGCTTTGTATCGCCTGCGTATCCGATCTTCTTCCTGATTCTGCTTATCGTCCTGCTCGGCGGTTCCATGGGCTTGATCACGCCGCCGAACAATTCCCTGGTGATGGGCAGGACGTCCAAAACGGACCTCGGACTGATCAGCAGCATTTTGGCGCTGTCGCGAAATCTGGGGATGATGTTTGGCACGGCGGCGGGAGGCGCCATGCTGGCGCTTCCGGGTCAGGCGGCAGGGGGGCTTATCGGATTTCGGATGATATTTGTGCTGAATACGGCGCTGGTTGCCATCGTTTATATCACGATGCTCATATCGTTTCGCTTCGCCAGGCATAAGGAGACGTTATCTTCGTAAAGGCAGAAAGAAAAAAAGGGTATCCCGCAGTCTGTTCAAGACCTGCAGGATACCCTTTTCCATTTTCGTTTGGCTTACGCGCGGTCCAGGATCGTCTGGAGCGTCGTGCGGTCCAAGCCCTTGACGAGCTTGATCAGAAGCTCTTTGGCTGCCTCGTAGTCGTCCGTGTGGATGATGGACGAAGAGGTGTGGATATACCGGGAGCAAATGCCGATGATGGTGGACGGAACGCCGATGCCGCTTAAATGCACTTGGCCAGCGTCCGTGCCGCCCGGCGACACAAAGTATTGGTATTTGATTTTGTTTGTCTCCGCCGTATCCTGAACGTACTCGACCATGCCGCGATGGGTCAGCATCGTCGGATCGAAGATGCGAAGCAGCGCGCCTTGACCCAATTGGCCGAACTGGCTCTTGTCGCCCATCATGTCGTTCGCTGCGCTGGCGTCCAGACCGAAGAAAATATCCGGCTGAATCAGGTTTGCCGAAGTGCGGGCTCCGCGAAGGCCCAGCTCTTCCTGCACGGTCGCACCGGCGTATACCGTGTTGGGCAGCTTCTCGCCATGGAGCGCCTGGACCAGCTCGATGGCAAGGCCTACGCCGTAGCGGTTATCCCATGCCTTGGCCATGATTTTTTTCGGATTGGCCAGCGGCGTGAATTCGCAGATCGGAACGACTTGCAGGCCGGGACGAATGCCGAACGACTCCGCTTCGGCCTTGTTGTCGGCGCCGATATCGATATACATCGTTTTGATGTCGACCGGTTTGCTGCGCTGCGCTTCATCCAGCAGATGCGTAGGAATGGAGCCGACAACCCCGACGACCGGGCCGTTGTCCGTGATGATCTGCAGGCGCTGGGCAAGCACGGCTTGGCTCCACCAGCCGCCGAGCGGCTGGAAACGAACCATGCCCGCTTCGGTAATGCCGGTTACCATGAAGCCGACTTCATCCATGTGTCCGGCCACCATGACTTTCGGACCTTCATCGTTGCCGCGAAGGACCGCGAACAAACTGCCCAGCCGATCCTGCACGAACTCATCTGTATATGGAGAGAGGGCATCCTTCACCCAAGAACGGAGTTCCCTCTCAAAGCCCGGTGCAGCAGGGAATTCCGTTAATGTACGGAATAATTCCAGTGTTGATTCATTCATGACGAAATCGCTCCTTTAGAAAAGGTATGTAAGAGTTTTTCCTTTTCTAGTATGCCCCTATACATCCGAAAAGTCTACAAAGCCGGCTTCGTCAGGCTGCGTTATATAAATGTAACTGGAACAAGCACCCCCTATCCTGGACGGGAATACGATATAGAAAAACATGTGGATGTTTGTTGTCAGCGGGAAGGGGCAGAATATGAACCGCCATGGGATTGATGGATACGACTATCATGCCGAAGTCCGAGAACTTCTGCTCATTATGGTCTTGTTCATCCTACTCGTCATTTTATTGAAATACATTCTTATATAACGGCCGGCTCTAAACGAATCAAGTCAGTGAGGTTTGAATTTCAGCTTTCAGGATGTTCCTGGAAGCTGATTTTCGCGTTGGCGTCACTATGGCCGGACAAGCCATGATGCGTGGGCGAGAAGGATGATTTTCCAAACATAAAGGGAGATCATTCAAAGCATAATGATATGTGAGTGATATCCATAGCGGCTTTTCAGCGTTTGTTCAAAAGGATTCCATACTTAACCAATTGCGGAGGTGTATTGAAATGTCAGGCTCCAACCAAAAGCCTAAGTCTGATATCACCACGATGAGCTCGGCGGAATATCAGACGATTGCCAAAAAGCATGAGCCTCCCCGCGCCGTGCTTAAAAATTGCTTGCGCGCTTTTTTGGTGGGAGGCCTCATCTGTCTGATCGGCCAATGCATTCAGCGTTTTTTTATGTCCGTATTCGATATGAGCACCACCGAAGCGAGCAATCCCACGGTCGCCGTATTGATCATCCTCTCCGTCATTCTGACGAGCTTCGGCGTATATGACAAAATCGCGCAATGGGCCGGAGCGGGCAGCGCCGTGCCGGTCACGGGGTTTGCGAACTCCATGTGTTCCGCTGCGCTTGAACATCGTGCAGAGGGATTGGTTCTCGGGGTCGGAGCCAGCATGTTCAAGCTGGCGGGCTCCGTGATCGTATTTGGTACCGTGGCTGCGTTCATTATCGGTATCATTTACGCTATTTTCGGCATCGAGGGGAGGTAACGCGATCATGAAGGTGATCGGTCAAACATGGCAGTTCGAGAACAAACCCGTCATTATCAGCACGGGGACGATCGTTGGCCCTGAAGAAGGGGAAGGTCCGCTGGCCAACGATTTCGACTTTGTCTACGACAATATTGAGATCAACGAAAAAACATGGGAAAAGGCGGAACGGAAGCTGCTGGAGGACGCGTCGAGAAAAGCCGTCGAAAAGGCAGGCATCAAGGAAGACCAGCTGCAGTTTTTCGTGGGCGGGGACTTGATGAACCAGATCATCAGCAGTTCGTTTGCCGCCAGACAGATGGGCGTGCCGTATATCGGCGTGTTCGGTGCTTGCTCCACATCGATGGAGAGCCTTGCGGTCGCCTCCATGCTTGTCGATTCGGGCGGAGCCCAGTATGTCATGGCTGGTACGGCCAGCCATAACTGTACCGTCGAGAAGCAGTTCCGGTACCCGACGGAATACGGGTCGCAGAAACCGCCTTATGCGCAATATACGATCACGGGAGCAGGCTGCTCCGTCGTTTCGGACAAGGGAGACGGACCTGCCGTGACGTATGCCACCATCGGCAAGGTGGTCGATCTGGGCATCAAAGATCCGTTCAACATGGGGGCGGCGATGGCTCCGGCGGCGGCCGACACGATCACGAAGCACTTTAAGGACACGGGCCGGCAGGCGAAGGATTATGATCTGATCGTGACGGGCGATCTGGCCTCGGTCGGGCTTCCCATTGCGAAAGACCTCCTGCAGCAGAACGATGTCATCATGGACGGCACGGTATTTGCCGATTGCGGCTTAATGATCTACGACATGGAAAAACAGAAATACGTCAACGCAGGGGGCAGCGGCTGCGGCTGCTCGGCGGTTGTCACCTACGGCCATATTTTGAAACGGATGCGCAAAGGCGAATTGAAAAAGGTGCTGGTCGTTGCTACCGGTGCCTTGCTGTCGCCCCTTTCTTACCAGCAGGGTGAGAGCATTCCGTGTATCGCTCACGCCGTAGCCTTAGAGATGGGAGGATAACAAGATGCAGTTTTTATGGGCGTTTATTATTGGCGGATTGATTTGCGTCATTGGGCAAATTATGATGGACGTTATTAAACTGACGCCGGCGCATACGATGAGTACGCTGGTGGTTGCAGGGGCCATCGCGGACGGCTTCGGATTGTACGAGCCGCTGGTGAAATTCGCGGGAGCGGGAGCCTCCGTGCCGATCACGAGTTTTGGCAACTCGCTTGTGCACGGCGCGTTGACGGAGCTGGGGAGGGACGGCTGGATCGGGGTCGTGACGGGGATATTCGAAGTAACCAGCGCGGGGATATCCTCGGCGATCATTTTCTCCTTCCTGGCAGCGCTGTTCGTTCGTCCGAAGGGATAACACCCTTGAACATCCAGAAGCAAAAGATCTCGGCTTTATGCCGGGGTCTTTTTTTTCTGCCTAATGGGCCTGTAAGAAGGAGAACAACCAAAATATCTCTACGAATGTACTCCGGGACTTCGATCATGTACAATAGTACTAAATTAAGTATTTATTCCCTTACAGGAGGTTAGTCATACATGCCCGTAAGCCAAGAATCCATGAAAATCATTACCTCGGTACGAACCAATCTGGAGTCGTGCCTGCTAGGCAAAGAATTTGAGATCCAATTGCTCCTTACGGCGCTGCTCGCTGGCGGACATGTACTGATCGAAGATGTGCCCGGCACGGGAAAGACCCAACTGATCAAAGCACTAGCGAAATCCATGCAGGGGGATTACCGCCGCATTCAATGCAACCCGGATATCCTCCCGAGTGATATAACAGGCGTTTCCGTTTTCCACCCTCGAGACGAGATGTTTTACTTCCGACCAGGTCCGGTCATGACCAATATTTTGCTGGCGGACGAAATCAACCGGGCCACAACCAAAACGCAGTCGGCCCTGCTGGAAGTGATGGAGGAGCGCAGCGTAACGGTGGACGGGGCTACCCACGAACTCCCGCATCCTTTCATGCTGTGCGCGACCCAGAACCCGATTGATTTTGAAGGCACCTATATGCTTCCGGAAGCGCAGCTGGACCGGTTCATGCTGAAGCTGAGCCTGGGTTACCCTGATGCCGCCACGGAGAAGCAGCTGATGTACCGTTCGCGCGACGGGCAACTGTCGGACAAGCTTCAGCCTGTGACGCATATGGATAAGATTTCATCCATTCAGCGCGAGATTCGCGAGGTATTCATCGGCGAGCCCGTTGCCGATTACCTGCTGAATATCACCCGTTCGACCCGTGAGCACCCTTCCGTTATGCTGGGCGCAAGTCCACGGGCCACCCTGTCCTTCATGAATGCGGTTAAAGCCTATGCCTTCCTGCAAGAGCGGGATTACGTTCTGCCAGATGACGTGAAGACGCTTGCTCCCTACGTACTTTCGCACCGGATCATGCTGCGTCCGGAAGCCAGGCTCGACAATGCGAGTCCGGAGTCGGTGCTTGAGTTTATACTCCGTCAGGTTAAAGTGCCTGTTCAGATGGGGAGATAGGCATGCGCCGCGCGGTTTCGTTATTTTTGAATGGCATGCAGCCGTCCAGACTGGCAGCGGTATTGGCGGTATGGTGCCTATGTCTTTTGTATGTTTTATTCCAGGGAGGGAAAACCTCGCTCATGCTCTTCTCCATGGTCAGCCTTCTGACGGTCTATCTGATCGGCGCGGGTTTTGGCGGGGTCAATCGCGTCAAAGCGCACCGGGTCGTCCTTGGGGGAACGGAGCGCGGTGGAGAACAGCTTCATGCCGGCGAGCAGGTGCGCGTTAAGCTCGAGGTCCATGTCCCGGGGCTGCTGCCGATGCCCTATATGATCGTGCGCGAAGTGCTGCAGAGGCATAACGGAGACTCCTGGTCCTTTGAAGACAGCGTCATTCCGAACCTCCGGGGGGCAGGCAAGCTTGTATTCCAGACGCCTCCGCTCGAACGCGGGCGATATGTTTTTTCCAAGACGGAATGCATAAGCGAAGATATCTTCGGATTGATGGAGCATAAGGGACGCATCGAGGTTCAAACGGATTTCCGCGTTCTGCCGAGAACCATTTATATTCCAAAGTGGCAGCGGAACATTAGGAACTCCAGATTGGGCGGGACGCAAACCACGGTGTCGGCTTCAAGACGGGAAACCACGCAAATTAACGGCGTCCGCGATTATGTATATGGCGACCGGATCTCCCGGATTCACTGGAATGCAACGGCGAAGACCGGCTCGTGGAAATCGAAGGAATTCGAGCATGAGTCCTTCCCCAGAACGATGATCGTTCTGGATTGCGCCGCCGACGGATACGACAATGCCCAGCAATTCGAGCTTGCCGTATCGGCAGCCGCTTCGCTGATCGAATACGGGGCCAAGGAGCATGCGGGGACGGGGCTGTTCACGGCTGCCCAGGAAACCCAAATGTTCGCTCCGGCCGATCACGCCGGGGAACGGATGCGCATGATTCAGCATTTGGTTGACGTGGATTATAACCGGAAGAGCAAGCTGATTGCGTCCCTTGAGAAATCCTATCGCCATTTTCCCAAAGGAGCCTTGTTCCTGCTGATCAGCCCGATGAGCGGCAAAGAGGCTTCTGAGATCATGCGCTGGGTGGAGACCAGAGGGATGAACCCTTGCTTCTTGCAAATCGCTCCTTCCAAAGAAACAGCAAAACGCGATGAATCGATTTCGCTCCTGCAATCCCGGGGGATCTCAAGTTATTCGGTTGCTTCCCTCGATGAGCTTCCGGCTGCGCTTGGAGGTGGTGCATGATGAAGTTATGGCTGGACAAACTATCGACGACCTTCTTCAGCACGTTAACGATGTTGTGGATCTGGATCATGGGGATGCAGTGGGTATCCTTCACGGAAACGATATGGCTGTCGGAAACGACCGCCATCGTTATCGCGGCTCTAACGATTACGGCGGTTACCGAAGCGCTGCTGCCGATCAAGCAGGGTTACCGAGTGGTTCTCCAGTTTCTATTGATCCTGTATTGCGTATACAGTTTGCTGAAAACTTCCGGCAATCCGGTTCCTGTCTTCGGAGCGGAAAGTTTCCTGACCGAAGAACTCCTGTATCTCTTTCCTTATTTATGGTTTGCTATCGCTGCTTGGGCCATGTTCCTCTTTCTTGCCCGCTGGGCCAAAACCAAGGGACGCGTCCTTCTTGTAGTCGGGATCCACGTCATTAGTTTTGCCATTTTGGATTCCTTCACGAAAATCGTGCTGTGGGACGAGATTGCTTGGGTCGTCGGGGCCGGAATGGGCTGGCTCGTATCCAGCCACTTCAACCGGTTCCGCAGACGCTTTCCTCAAGGATGGGTCAATCTGTCGAAGTATCCGTTTAAGATTATCGCCAATATTCTGGTCATTTTCTCATTGATTATCGTGGCCGGCGTGAACATGCCCCACGTGAAGCCGACACTGACCGATCCTTATACGGCATGGAGAGAGTGGAACGGGGTACCGTTATCCGGCGTCGGCACATCGGGGACCGGAACCCTTATCGAGTCGGCGTCCGAAAGCATGTCCGGTTACGGAAGAGAGGATAACGATCTTGGCGGCGGTTTTAATTTTGATTATTCGCCGGTGATGTCGATCACCTCGGAAGAACGCAGCTATTGGCGCGGCGAAACCAGAGCCGTGTACTCGGGCACGGGCTGGGCTGACGGAGCCAGCAGCGGTCGATCCGGGACGGGAGTCGACATCGGCGACGCCTTGCCGGGAGAAGCCGGCACATCCGTACCTACCAAAAAGCTGGAACAATCGGTAACGATGCTGAGCGACACGGTGTATCCGGTCTTGTTCGGGGCCTACAGCGTTCGTCAGCTGGAAAGCCTGGATGAGGACATCGATCCGGACCGGCTCAGCTGGGTGACCGAAGGCGCGGAGATGCATTTGGACGACGTTCGCGATGCGGACTATCCGAAGAGTTATACCTTAACGTCGGAAGTTCCCGTCATCCCGATCGATGAGCTGAGCGCCAGAACTTATGATGAGCTGTATTCCGGCTCGTTCGACGAAGCCTACGTCCAGATGCCGAGAAATTTCCCGGACCGCGTATCGGATCTGGCCGAAGAAATTACGGCGGACGGAGACACGCCGTATGAGAAGGTTATGCTTTTGCAACAATATTTAACGAGCAACTATACCTATACCAACACCCCCGACCTTTCGCTCAAAAAGAGCGACGATTTCGTAGATGCCTTTTTGTTCGAAATCATGGAAGGGTATTGCGATTACTTCTCCACGTCCATGGTGATGATGACTCGGTCGCTGGATATCCCTGCTCGCTGGGTCAAGGGCTACGCCCCCGGCAGGATGACGGCTACGGAATACGTTCCGGTCGACGGTCAAACCTCGATCGAGCCTGATAACTATACCGTTACGAACGCTGACGCCCATTCCTGGGTTGAAGTATACTTCGGCGAGTACGGCTGGGTTCCGATCGAAGCGACTCCGGGATTCAGCATGCCGATTCTGACGGCAGACACCGAGGCTGAGCCCGTCATCGAGGAGGAAGTCGAAGAGGAAGAGAAGGCCGAGGACGAGGCAGCTCCTGCCCCGACTTCTGATAATCCATCATCCGGATGGGTTAAAGTCATAGTAACGGCAGCGGTGGTTGTCATCGTGCTGTGGATTCTGTATATCATGTGGAGAATGCGCATCAGCCTGCGCTTCGCCGGGGCACGGATTCGGGCAGGCAAGCCGCTGACGGCAGCTGATAAGGTGATTGCCGAGACGGAACGCTGGATCCGTTCCGTGCAGCGCAAGGGGTTGGTAAGGCAAGAACATGAAACGCTCCGTGAATCGGTTCGCCGCTGGGCATTTGCGCATCCTGAACTGGAAGCAGAGCTGAGACCGCTGCTGCAGCAGTTCGAGGCTGCCCGTTACAGCCCTGCGGAAGTGAAGGAAGAGCAGTGGCGCTCGGTCCAACAGGATGCCGAGAAGCTGAAGAAGTCCATCAAGAAGGTCCGCATTGTGCCGGACAAACGTCTATCAACGTAATCCAAGAAGACAGACCGCGTCACAAGTGGTTGTTCTTGCGATATCAGGATAGCTTGATATGAATACGTTCTGATATCGGTCATTTCAAGACCGCCCGGTCCGCTTCGACGGCTGCCGGGTGGTCTTTTGCTGGTAAAGATTGCAATCCGGAAAGAAGGAAGGCGCCGGCCGTGATTATTTTTACTAAGGAACCGGAATATGGTATAGTTTTTCGTATGAAATTGAGGTGACGAATTTGTTTGAAATGTTAATCCCAAAGCTCCGTGTCAACACGGTTTTTGATATTAACCTGGAGGAATTATATGAGCAGGGGTATCGTGGAATCATTACCGATTTGGACAATACCCTTGTTGGGGCCAAGGCGCCGCTTGCCACGCCGGAATTGGTCGTTTGGTTCAAAAGAGTGAAGGAGATCGGTTTCCAGCTCATCATCGTCTCGAATAATCAGCTCGAGCGCGTATCTAAATTCGCGACGCCGCTGGACATCCAGTATGTGCATGAAGCCCGAAAGCCAAGCAATACTCCGTTTCGCAAAGCGATGAACATGATGGAGCTCACTCCGGAGAAAACGGTTGTTGTCGGCGACCAGATGCTGACCGACGTATACGGCGGGAATCGGCTCGGCTTGTATACGGTTCTGGTTATGCCCATCGCCATCAACGATGAAGGATGGTTTACCCGCCTCGTCAATCGTCGGGTGGAACGCATCGCCTTGACCCGTTTGCGCAAAAAAGGATTATGGATGGAGGAGGAACCGAAATCATGACGTTGCCTACAGGCGGAGATGACATCAAGAAGTGCAGCGGCTGCGGCATACAGCTTCAGAGCGCTGCACAGGACAAGCCGGGCTATTTGCCGGAGAAGGCTTGGGACCGCGACCCGGTGATTTGCCAGCGCTGTTTCCGTATCAAGAATTACAACGAGGCTTCTTCGGTCGCCGTAGACCAGGATGAATTTTTACGGCTGCTCGGACAGATCGGCGGCAAGAATGCGCTGGTCATTCACATCGTGGATCTTTTCGATTTTGAAGGAAGCCTGATTTCAGGGCTGCAGCGGTTTGTCGGCAACAATCCGGTGATTCTGGCGGTTAACAAAACCGATCTTCTGCCGAAGGTGACCAATTGGAACAAGGTTCTGAATTGGGTGCAGAAGCAGTGCAAGGAGCATGGTCTGAGAACGGAAGACATCGTGCTCTGCAGCGCGAAGAAGAACCAAGGCTTTGAGCGGCTGCTGGAGACGGTTGCGCATTACAGGGGCGACCGGGATGTCTATGTGGTCGGCGCCACGAACGTGGGGAAATCCAGCTTGATCAATCGCCTGATCCGCGACTACAGCGATCTGGACCAGGAGCTGACCGTTTCCCGTTATCCCGGAACGACGCTCGATATGGTCAATATTCCGCTGGATGACGGCCGGTATATTATTGATACGCCCGGCATTGTGTACCCATGGCGCTACAGCGAGCTCGTGAGCCGTGAGGATTTGGGGACGGTCATGCCGGAGAATCCGCTGAAGCCGATGGTATACCAGCTGAACGAAGGGCAGACCCTCTTCTTCGGAGGTTTCGGCCGCTTTGATTTTCTGCAAGGGGAGCATCAATCCTTTACTTGCTTCATCAGCGGCCGGCTCGGCATTCATCGGACCAAGCTGGAACGGGCGGATTCGCTATTTGCGGAGCATGCCGGGGAGCTGCTGTCCCCGCCGACCAAGGAACGGCTTGAAGAGCTTCCGGAATGGACGAGACACGAAATTCGTATTCCTAAGGGTGCGCGCCAAGACGTGTTTATCTCGGGACTCGGCTGGATCAAGATCAACGGTGAGCAGGGAGCGCTTGTAGCGGTTCATGTACCTAAAGGTATCAAAGTCTTGTCGCGTCCATCCCTGATATAAGTGATATATCCCAATGGTAACCGTCCGGCTATCATGGGAGAGGCAGAGGAGAAATGAAAGTGAATCCAATGAACGAGCGTGATTATTTGCTCCTTGGCGTAATGGGGGATCCGATCGGCCACTCGAAATCGCCGGCCATGCATGATGCGGCGATCAACGCCCTAGGTTTGTCAGGAGCGTACGTCCCCCTTCATATTCGTCCGCAGGGCCTGGGCGACGCCATCCAGGCCGTCAAAGCACTGGGATTTCGAGGGGTGAACGTAACGATCCCGCACAAGGTGGAAGTCATGAAGTATTTGGACGTCGTCGATGAAGGGGCGCAGCGCATCGGTGCCGTGAACACCATCGTCAATGACAACGGCAAATTGACGGGTTACAATACGGACGGCATCGGATATGTTCGTTCATTAAAGGATGAAGCCTGTCCCGACCTGAAGGGAAAGCGCATCGTTGTCATTGGTGCGGGCGGTGCCGCAAGAGGCATCATCTATGCCCTTATCGGCGAAGGGCCCGAGAAGATATCCATTGTAAATCGGACGTCCGCCAAAGCATTGGCGCTTGCCGAGGAGTGGAGCTCGCTTGCGGACTTGAGAGGGTACGGAGAGGAACAGGCCGGAGAGGCGTTGTCGGATGCCGATGTCATCATTAACACGACCTCGGTGGGCATGTTTCCCCGGGTTTCGGAGCTTCCCATTCCGTCGGAGTCCATACGTGAAGGGACCGTTGTCAGCGATTTGATCTACAATCCGTTGAAGACCGAGCTGCTGCGGCAAGGGGAGCTTCGGCGATGCACCATACACGGCGGGCTTGGAATGTTCATTAATCAAGGTGCCTATGCATTCGAATATTGGACGGGTCTGACGGCACCCGTGCAGGCCATGAAGGAAGCCGTTCTGACCAGCTTCCAATCCGAGTCTTAATATCTTTGTTTATTGATTAATGCTTATGCAAAAGCTACAATATAGCTTTCGACAAGCGCCAGGTTTTAATAATTGAATGTTTAAGGAGTAATGACCAAGCATGTTAACAGGAAAGCAAAAACGACATTTACGCTCGCTCGCCCATCATCTGGATCCGCTGTTCCAGGTAGGCAAGGGAGGCAGCAACGAGCATCTGATCCGTCACATTTCCGAGGCGATCGAGAAGCGGGAACTCATGAAGGTATCCGTGCTCAACAACTGTCTTGAAGACCCGCGCGAAATCGCCCAGGAGCTTGCTGAAGGAGCCGGAGCCGAGCTGGTGCAGGTGATCGGCAAAACGATCGTGCTTTATAAAGAATCGAAAGACCACAAAACCATCGAACTGCCGTAGGGGGCCGGACGGCTCCAGCTTAGCGGATATTAATAACTCTCTAATTAGGGGAGGTGAACCCGGATGAAGGTGGGGATAATGGGAGGAACCTTCGATCCCATTCATATCGGGCATATGCTCGCAGCCGAATGCGCGCGGGACGCTTACGATCTGGAAGAGGTGTGGTTTATGCCAAGCCACATCCCGCCGCATAAGGAAGATGCCGGCGTAACGGGCCTGATGAGGCTGGAGATGACCGCTGAAGCCATAGCCGGTCATCCGTCGTTTCGCACGTTGGATTGGGAAGTGAAACGCGGCGGCGTCTCCTACACGGTAGATACGGTCAGAGAGCTGCGCGATGCGTACCCCGAGCATGACTTCTACTTCATTATCGGTGCGGATATGGTTGCGTATCTTCCCAAGTGGAACCGGATCGGCGAACTGGCGGAAATGCTGACTTTTATCGGGCTTAACCGTCCCGGAACCGAACTATCGGTGGATGATCTGCCCGATTTTCTGCAAAAGGCGGTTGTCACGGCCGAGATGCCGCTGATCGAAATCTCCTCCACCATCATTCGGAGCCGGGCGGCATCAGGTTCGTCCATCCGTTATATGGTGCCGGACCGAGTATACGATTATATTGTTAGGAGCGGTATTTATGGACTACAGCCGTGATGAGCTCATAGAAGCCGTATCCTCCCAAATGCCGGCCAAGCGCTGGGAGCATACCAAAGGCGTCATGGAAACCGCGGTCATCCTTGCCGGCAGGTTCGGAGCCGACCCGGTTAAGGCGGACTTGGCCGCCATCCTGCATGACGTGGCCAAATACTGGCCCGTGCAGAAGCTTCATCAGATGATGGTGGAGCATAAGCTCTCCGACGAGCTGCTCCATTACGACAAACAGCTTTGGCATGCTGAAGTCGGGGCATTCGTAGCGGAACACGAATATGGCGTAACGGATGCCGAAGTGCTTGACGCCATTCGGTACCATACGTCGGGGCGCATCGGCATGACGCTCCTTGACAAGGTGGTCTGCCTGGCGGATTATATGGAACCGGGGCGGGATTTCCCCGGCGTGAATAATATTCGCGAACTGGCCAACCATAGCCTTGAAGAGGCGCTTGCAGCCGGTTTTGATTCGACGATTGGATATCTGCTCTCGCGCAGACAAATCATTTTTCCGTTGACGGTGCTAGCCCGCAACGATCTAATTAAGCAATTGGAGGCGAATTCATGACGTTGAAACCGAATGAATTGTTAAATGTGGCAGTAGCTGCCGCTGAAGATAAAAAAGCGATGGATATCGTGGTCCTGGATCTCAGAGGGATTTCCCTGATCGCCGACTATTTTGTCATTTGCCACGGTAACTCGGATACCCAGGTTCAAGCGATCGCAACCGAGGTCCGCAAACGGGCTCACGACGAGGGCGTGGCATTGCGCGGACTGGAAGGAATGGATGCTGCCCGTTGGGTGCTGATGGACCTTGGCGACGTGATCGTTCATATTTTTCACCGCGATGAGCGGGAATACTACAACATCGAGCGTCTGTGGTCGGATGCCAAAGTGGTGGAGAACGTATGAGTCTGATTGCCGGCACATTAACGAAACTCGTTGTATCCAGGGAAGTGTCCCCTTACGGTTATTTTCTGGATGGCGGAGATCGGGATGTGCTTCTTCACTATTCGGAGCTTACGGGTAAAATCGAGCCGGGGGATACGATAGAAGTCTTTATATTCTTCGATACCGAAGACCGCCTAGCCGCAACGATGAAGAAGCCGTTCCTAACGCTGGGCGAAACGGCGAAGCTTGAAGTGGCCGACGTCCATCCGCGCCTCGGCTGTTTCCTTGAGATGGGACTTGGCAGGCAGCTGCTGCTTCCGATCCGGGAATTGCCGGAGCTGCGGGAGCTTCACCCGCAAGTGGGAGACCACGTGTTTGTGATCATGGAGCATGATAAGCAAGGCCGGCTGCGAGCGAAACTCGCCGGGGAACAGGAGCTAGCTCCGCTTGCGTTCCATGCGCCGGATTCGTGGAAAGGCCAATGGTTTACTGCCCTGGTGTATAAACCGCTCCAAATGGGCACGTTTGTCATCATCGACGGCGGCGTGGTCGGCTTCGGCGCGATCGGCATGATCCATTCCTCGGAACGGACGCGGATGCTGCGTCTTGGCGAAGAGGTAAAGGTTCGGGTCAGCCATATCCGGGAGGATGGCAGGGTCAACCTGTCCATGGTTCCGCAAAAAGAGATCGGACGGACCGATGATGCAGACCGGCTGCTTGCTTTTCTGAAGGAGCGTCCCGGCCATGCGATGCCGTATTCGGATGAAACGCCGCCCGACATCATCAAGCAGCGTTTCGGCATCAGCAAATCCGCCTTTAAACGCGCCCTTGGCAAGCTGATGAAGGAAGGCCAGGTTACGCAGAAGGACAGCTGGACGTATATGGTCAAAAAAGAGGAGAACTCCGGTTCAAACGAATAACCCGGCAACGCAGGGGAAGCTTCTAAGAAAGTGGTGTCATCATGTTGTCTTACCGCAAGTTTGCTTACGTATATGATCAACTCATGGAAGACATGCCGTACCCGGACTGGATCCGCTTTGCGAGAACCGCCTGGGAGAAGCACGGAATGCCAAAAAGCGTCGTCGAGCTCGGATGCGGGACAGGCAGCATCACCATACCGCTCGTCAACTCCGGTTTTGAGGTAACGGGGATTGACCTGTCAGCGGATATGCTGTCGGTTGCCAGGCGCAAGCTGGAGGGCACGCCTCAGGGACATCGCTTGTTCCGGGAAGGGAGCGTCCGCTGGGTGCAGCAGGACATGCGTTCCTGGGAGCTGCCCGAGCAGGTGGATTCCGTCATTTCATTTTGTGATTGTGTGAACTACCTGCTGGAGGAGAAGGACATCCGCTCCGCTTTTGCAAGGACCTACAACGGTCTCAAGGAAGGCGGCACGTTCCTGTTTGACGTGCATCACCCCAATACGCTGCTGCGATACGACGAAGAGCAGCCATTTGTTCTGGATGAACGGGAAGTGTCCTATATATGGACATGCGACCTGGACGAACGCAGGATGGAGATTGAACACCATCTCTCCATTTTTGCACGGGATGACCAAGACCGAACGATCTACCGCCGCTTTGAAGAAACGCATGTCCAGCGGGGATACGACCCGGAATGGATGAAGGTTGAGCTGATTAAGGCCGGATTCCGGGACGTGAAATGCTATGCCGATTTTGAGTGGACGGAAGCGGGTCAGGATGCATCCAGGCTGTTCTACGTTGCCGTAAAATAAACGAATACCCTATGAGAAGGCACGCTTCTTCGTCTATTCAGGACGGAGGAGGTGCCTTTTTTGGTTATATAAGAGTGCCTAAACTTCGAGTCCGGGCCTCTTCGAAAATCGCTATGGATGCGACGGCTCATCGCGGTCTGTTCTCAAGGGAAACACGTCGATGGACACTGTGCTTGTATCAACGGGAGCTGCATTATATTCAAAGACATTTCTTTTCGGCTTTATTTGACTGTGGTTAAGGTTCATGGGAAGGGATATGGGTTTGCTTTCGGTACTGTGCTACGATGGGGGATAGATAGGATCATCAGATATGAGAGCGCTATCTTTCGGGAGGCTTTTAACCATCCGGAACGCACTGAATGACATCATATGAGTTCAACGTTGGTCAAATGATGCATAAGCTAATAAATTTGGTCGAGAGAGGATGAATGATTATGAAACTGTCCGTATTTACGGTCGCCACCCCTGATTTACTGCCGGAGGAATTGGCCCAAGCGGCGGCGGATGCCGGTATCGAAGGGATCGAGTGGCGCTTCAAGGAGATTCCGGAAGAGGCTGCCGGAGAGAAGCCTTCCTTCTGGCGGCATAACCGCTGCTCCATCGATCCAAACGGCACGCAGGAAGATTGGCTCAGATTTAAGCAAGCAGCCGACAAGCATGGCCGGCGCAGTCTTGCGGTCGTTCCTTATCTGACCTGCGGCGACGTGGAAGCGACGGAGAAGGTCATGCAAGCGGCCAAGCTGGTCGGAGCCTCTTTCATTCGCGTTGGGATTCCGGGATATGACCGAACGCGCAATTACAACGAGCTGTACGACCAGGCGGTCCGTTACCTCCATGAGGTGCAGGATCTCGCTGCCGCTTACGGGGTTAAAGCCGTGGTGGAAACCCATCATCTTACGATCACTCCGAGCGCCGGACTGACGCACCGGCTCGTATCCCACTTCAATCCGCAGCATATCGGCGTGCTGTATGATCCGGGCAACATGGTCCATGAAGGTTACGAGAACTACCGGATGGGCTTGGAGCTTCTCGGTCCCTACCTGGCTCATGTCCATGTGAAGAACGGGGGATATCGAAAAACGCCTTCGAAGGATGGAAGCTCGGCATCCTGGTCCGGAGAATGGGTCTCGCTTGACCAAGGGGCCGTCCCATGGAAGCAGGTCATACAGGATTTGCAGTCGGTCGGCTATGAAGGTTACTACGCAATCGAGGATTTTAGCGGGACGTTTGAATCCAGGGAGATGCTGCTTCGTTTTGCCGAGCAGATGAACATGTGGGCAGACCATAAACAAAGCGTATAGGACACTTATGAAGGAGGCGATAGATATGGAACAGGTAAGAGTAGGGGTTATCGGACTGGGGATGGGTTTTTCGCATGCCAAATCGCTTGCCGCTGGGCGGATTGCGGGGGCGCGGCTTAGCGCCATATGCGACCTCAACCCGGCCAAGCAGGAAGAAGCGAGGGCTACGCTCCCTTCGGACGTGAAAATTTGGAGTGACACGGACGCTATGATCTCTTCGGGAGAGATCGATGCGGTGATTATCGCAACGCCCCATTATGCCCATCCTCAAGTGGCCATCGCGTGCCTGAACAAAGGACTCCACGTCCTGATTGAGAAGCCGGCGGGCGTGTATACGAAGCAGGTGCGGGAAATGAACCGCGCGGCCGAAGCCAGCGGCAAAGTGTTCTCGATCATGTACAATCAGCGCTGCAATCCGCTGTATAAAAAGCTTAGAGAGCTCATCGCGGCCGGCGAGCTCGGCGAAGTGCGGCGAATGAATTGGATCGTCACGAATTGGTACCGCTCACAGAGTTATTACGATTCAGGCGGATGGCGCGCGACTTGGGCGGGAGAAGGCGGAGGCGTCCTGATTAACCAATCTCCGCACCAGCTGGATCTGTGGCAGTGGACAACCGGCATGATGCCGAAAAGAATCCGCGCATTTTGTTCGTTCGGCAAGTACCGGAACATTGAAGTGGAAGACGATGTGACGGCTTATGCGGAATACGAGAACGGCGCCACGGCCGTCTTCATTACGACAACGGGGGAAGCGCCGGGCACGAATCGGTATGAAGTGACGGGAGACCGCGGTAAAATCGTCATCGAGGACGGCAAGCTTACCTTCTGGCGTCTCCGGGTGCCTGAACCGGAGTTCAATCAGCAGTATACCGGGGGCTTCGGCGAACCGGAATGCTGGAAATGCGAGGTGCCGATTTCGGGGGACAATCCGCAGCATAACGGCATCATCCAGAACTTTGCGGACGCCATTTTGCACGGAACGCCATTGATTGCGCCGGGCGAAGAGGGAATCCACGGATTGACCCTGTCCAATGCCATGCATTTGTCCACCTGGACCGACAATTGGGTCGACCTGCCGTTGGACGAAGATCTGTATTACGAGATGCTGCAAGAACGGATAGCGAATTCGTCCACCCGGAAAACGGTCAAGGAGATCGGGCCGGTGGATATGAGCAAGACGTTTGGCGCTTATTAAATTACAATCGGGGAGGCTCTTGGTATGGACCGCAGCAATGGAATGCTCTATGCGCCGGTGGGCAAGGCCCAGCCGGTGTGCAAGCCCGGAGAATTTATTTTTGCAGCCATGTCGCTGGAGCATGGCCATATATACGGCATGTGCAACGGCTTGATTGAGGCCGGGGCGACGCTGAAGTGGGTGTATGACTCAGACCCCGCCAAGGTTGCTGCTTTTTGCAAGGCATACCCGGAGGTTGCCGTGGCTTCCTCCGAGGCCCAGGTGCTGGAAGATACCGAAGTTCATCTGGTGGCGGCTGCCGCCATTCCTTCGGAGAGATGCGAGCTTGGCCTGAAGGTCATGTCGCACGGCAAGGATTATTTCACGGATAAAACGCCGTTCACCACGCTGGAGCAGGTGAACGCTGCACGCGCGAAAGCCGCGGAGACGGGCAAGAAATACATGGTCTATTACAGTGAACGGCTGCATGTGGAGAGTGCCGTCCATGCCGGGAAGCTGATTCAGGACGGGGCGATCGGGCGAGTGGTGCAAGTGATGGGAACCGGACCGCACCGTTTGAATGCGTCCTCCCGCCCGGACTGGTTTTTCCGTCATCAACAGTACGGGGGCATCCTGTGTGACATCGGCTCCCACCAGATCGAACAATTTTTGTTTTATGCGGGATGCCGCGATGCCAAGGTGCTCGGCAGCAAGGTGGGCAATTATGCGAATCCGGAATACCCCGAGCTGGAGGATTTCGGAGATGCAACGCTGGTGGGAGACAATGGAGCCACCAATTATTTCCGCGTCGATTGGCTGACGCCCGGAGGACTTGGCACTTGGGGAGATGGCAGAACCTTTATTCTGGGAACGGAAGGATACATCGAGCTTCGCAAATACATCGATATCGCAAGGCATCCGCAGGGGGATCATCTGTACTTGGTTAACGGTGAAGGAGAGTTTCATATGGAACTCCAGGGGAAAGTGGGCTATCCGTTTTTCGGGGAGCTTATCCTGGACTGCCTGGAACGCACGGAACATGCCATGTCCCAGGAGCATGCCTTCAAGGCCGGAGAATTGTGCGTGATTGCCCAAAATGAAGCCGTGCGTATTCCCTAAAATCATTTATAATAGAGAAAACCCCGTTACGTTGAGGGTTGGGGGTTAGACGACTCCAAAATCGCTAAAGGGGCGATTCTCTAAAATGACCTCATCTGTCGATATGATGCCAGGCTTTGACCGCATGCAGCTTCAAGCGCCGTTCGATCTGACCTACTACAATGAACAGCCGCTGTCGGGAGGGCGGTTTCACTCGCATGCTTTTTATGAAATTTATTATTTCCATGAGGGACGCTGCACGTATTTGATCGGCGATTCCGTGTTCACCCTGAAACCGGGGGATCTGCTCCTGATGAACGGGCTTACGCTGCACTGTCCGAACGTTGAACCCGATTCCAGATATGTCAGGAGCATTTTGCATTTTGATCCGGCCTGGGTCTGCAGGGGGCTTTCGGAGACGGCCAAATCGATATTGCTGGACCCCTTCGAAACGCTGCGGAATCATCGCATGACGCTGACGGGGGAGAACCGGGAAGAATTCGAAGGGATGCTGGCCGATATACACCGCCTGTCGTCCTCCACGGCCGGCTTTCGCCAGGAGCGGATGACCCTTCGAATCCAGGAGATGATGTACGTCATCGCCGATTGGTGCCAGGCCGCCGTGCAGGATCACGACTCGATCTCGGAGAAGGAGCGGCATGTCCAGCATGTCGTCTCGTTTGTCGAGGAAAATTATATGCTGGATTTGACGCTGGAGGGAATCGCCCGCGACATGCATATCACGAAACACTACTTATCCTCCTTATTCAAGGAAGTGACCGGAACGACGGTGTTCAAATATGTGTATCACCGGCGGATCAACCAGGCCAAAATCATGCTTAGGCTCCACCCCCATCTGAGCATAACGGAGATCAGCCAGGCGTCCGGTTTCAAGCATTTGGCCCATTTCAGCCGGATGTTCAAGGCCATGGTCGGGACCACGCCGGAACATTACCGCAGAAGCGGAGAAGAGCTTTCGTTGACTTGACCGCGCTTTTTGGGTATAATAGCCACATTAAAACGGTAATATGAACGCGATGATGAGGATCAATCGTTCCAATTTCGATCATGCAGAGAGCCGGTGTCTGGTGAAAACCGGTTGACGATAGGGATGAACTCGCCTCGGAGCAATGGTGTTAACCCGGCCGTCGGAGGGCTGTATTCCGGCAGAATCGGCCGACGAAGCATCGTCGTCTTATCCGCGATAAGGATGCAAAGGGAGCGAAAGGCAAAGCATGCCTTTGGCTAACTAGGGTGGTACCACGGGAATCTAACCTCTCGTCCCTAGCGATCAACGCTATGGATGATGAGGTTTTTTTGTTTTTTTGGGCAATGGCGCAGGCCTTGCCTCTCGACTGTGAAGGAGGAGCAATGAAGTATGACGGACAATCAACCAACCGGCCACGGCTACCAGCCGCAGGCCATCGAACCGAAGTGGCAGCAATACTGGGATGAGAACAAAACCTTTAAAACGGAAGATTTCTCGTCCAAACCGAAATTTTACGCGCTGGATATGTTTCCGTACCCATCGGGCGCAGGCCTGCACGTAGGTCACCCGGAGGGATACACGGCAACGGACATCGTGTCCCGCTACAAGCGGATGCGCGGATACAACGTGCTTCATCCGATGGGATGGGACGCCTTCGGCCTGCCGGCAGAGCAGTATGCGATGGACACGGGCAAACATCCTCGGGAGTTCACCGTGCAGAATATCGATACGTTCCGCCGCCAGATCAAATCCCTCGGGTTCTCGTATGACTGGGACCGCGAGATCAGCACCACCGATCCGGAATATTACAAATGGACGCAGTGGATCTTTATCCAGCTCTATAAACGCGGCTTGGCCTATGTGGCCGAGGTTCCGGTGAACTGGTGCGAAGCGCTCGGCACCGTGCTGGCGAACGAGGAGGTCATCGACGGCAAGAGCGAACGCGGAGGCCATCCGGTCGTACGCAAGCCGATGCGCCAATGGATCCTGCGCATTACCGAATATGCGGATCGCCTGCTGGAGGATCTGGACGAGCTGGACTGGAGCGAAAGCTTGAAGGATATGCAGCGCAACTGGATCGGCAAATCCACGGGCGCCGAGGTCCGTTTTGACATCGAAGGGTATGATGGTCATCTGGAGGTGTTCACCACTCGTCCGGATACGCTGTTCGGGGCAAGCTACTGCGTCCTGGCACCGGAGCATGACCTCGTGGACAAAATTGCGACAGCCGATCAGCGCGAAGCGGTGAAGGCTTATCAGGATCAGGCAGCACGTAAAAGCGACCTGGAGCGGACGGATCTGGCCAAGGATAAAACCGGCGTATTCACGGGCGCGTATGCCGTCAATCCGGTAAACGGCGCCAAGGTACCGATCTGGATCGCGGATTACGTGCTTGCCGGCTACGGCACCGGTGCCATTATGGCGGTTCCGGGACATGACAGCCGGGACTGGGAGTTTGCGAAGCAATTCGGTCTTCCGATCATTGAAGTCGTTCAAGGCGGAAACGTCGAGGAGGAAGCATATACCGGCACCGGCGCGCACGTGAATTCCGGCTTCCTGAACGGGCTGGATAATGAAGAGGCTATTCAGGCGATGAATGAATGGCTGGAGAAAGAGGGCAAGGGCAAGAAGAAGGTAACCTACCGTCTGCGCGACTGGCTGTTCAGCCGTCAACGCTATTGGGGCGAGCCGATTCCGATTCTGCATCTGGAAGACGGAACGATGAAGACCGTGCCGGAAGATCAGCTTCCATTGCTTCTGCCGGATGTGGACCAGATTAAACCGTCCGGAACCGGCGAATCGCCGCTGGCCAACGTGACGGAGTGGGTGGAGACGGTTGATCCCGAAACGGGCATGAAAGCCCGCCGCGAAACCAATACGATGCCGCAATGGGCCGGCAGCTGCTGGTACTACCTGCGTTACATCGATCCGGATAACCATAACGAACTGTGCTCCAAGGAGAAACAGAAGGAATGGCTGCCGGTTGACCTGTACATCGGCGGCGTGGAGCATGCTGTGCTGCACTTGCTGTATGCGCGCTTCTGGCACAAAGTATTGTATGACCTGGGCGTCGTCGATACGAAGGAGCCTTTCCAGAAGCTGGTCAATCAGGGCATGATCCTGGGGAACAACAATGAGAAAATGAGTAAATCCCGCGGCAACGTCATCAATCCGGACGATATCGTGAACGAGTATGGCGCTGACACGCTGCGCGTATACGAAATGTTCATGGGGCCGCTGGAAGCGACGAAGCCATGGAACACCAACGGCGTTGAAGGAACGCACCGCTTCCTTTCCCGCGTATGGCGTCTGTTCATCGGAGACGACGGTCAATTGAATCCTAAAATCGTGGATGGCGAGGGTACGGACGAATTCAAACGCACGCTGCACAAAACGATTAAGAAAGTGACCGACGACTTTGAGCATCTGCGCTTTAACACAGCGATCAGCCAGTTGATGATATTCATCAACGAGGGGTACAAGAGCGAAGTGCTTCCTCGCAAGGCGATGGAGAACTTCGTCCAACTGCTTTCCCCGCTTGCCCCTCACCTGGCTGAAGAGCTGTGGAGCCGTTTAGGCTACACGGAGAGCGTAACTTACGTGCCATGGCCTGAGTTTGACGAGGCTTGGACCGTAGAGGCAGAAGTCGAGATCGTGGTGCAAGTCAACGGCAAAATCGTGGAACGCGCCAAAATCGCGAAAGACATGGACCAAGAAGCCATGCAACAACATAGCCTCTCCCTTCCAAATGTCAAGCAGGCGCTGGAAGGCAAGAGTATTCGCAAAATCATTGCCGTACCGGGTAAACTGGTCAATATCGTGGCCGGTTAATCGTAAAACCGAAGGCAGCATCCAGTTTGGCCAAATCCTCCTCATACTTGTCGTGTGTGGTTTGGATCAATTGGTAGAACAACCCGTTCAGGTTCGATTCCAGCAGTGCCAGAGCCTGGGCCGTGATGCCTCCGGGAACCGCCACCCGCTTTTGCAGCTCTTCGGGGGAGAAGCCCTCCTCCGTTAGCAGCTTGCCGGTGCCAAGCAGCATTTCGCCGGCTAATGCATTGAGGGACCTGCGGTCGATTCCGGTCATTTCAACGGCAGCGTCGATCCATTTTTCCATGAATAAACTTAAAAAAGCAGGCCCGCAGCTGGAGAAATCGGAAGTGATTCGCGTGTGCGATTCCAGTATCTTGAGCGGCCTGCTGATATAAGACAGGAGGCTTTCTATAAGCTGCCTGTCTTCTTCTTTTATTCGGGAACCATACATGCATAACGATGCTCCGCCTCCGGTGATGTTAGTGATGCTCGGTATGATTTTCGCTACCTTGCAGGGCAGCGATGATTCCAGATGGATCAGTTGGACCGGACTTGTGATGGATATGGCGATTTGCCGGGCTTCGAGCCGATCCTTGATTTCGCCGATGACCGCTTTGAATTCCAACGGCTTGATACATAAAAATAGCAGGTCGCTATGAGAAGCCGTCTCCGTGTTACAGCTGCATACCGTCAGACCGGGATGACGTTTTGCCAACTGCAGCGGCTTTTCTGGGCTTCGGTTGCTGACCCGAATCTGCTCAGGCAGGAGTGCGCCCGATTGAATGAAGGCATCGATCAACAGACTACCCATGCTGCCCGTACCGATAAAACCGACCTTCATGTGTATGTTCCCTCCTTTCGCGCTTTACGGCAGAAATGTACCGTCCTTACGTCTAATGTATGCGGGGAAGATGCCGATTCATGACGGTTTTTCATGCGATTCCGGTGGGGAAGCCGAAGATTATTCCAGAGTTTGTACGAATTGAACTTTGAAGTTAAGGAGAGGTCTTGGATGAAACGGATATCTTTAGGTTGGAGTCTTGCCGCAACGCTTGCGGGCTGCGGGCTCATCTTGTTTGCCGGCGGTACGGAACAGGGGATCGAGGGCTGGCAGCCGTTAAACGAACAGCTGGAGCAAGTCATGACCATGGAGGAGAGCGCCGGTGCGAAGGCGCTTGCTTCCGATTCCCGGGATAAGGATGCGGGAGGGGCTGCATCCCCTTCTGATGCTCGAACGGATTCTGCTGATGCTGCAAAGACCGCTCAGGGTGGACAAAGCGAGCCCGCCACGAACGCGAAGGAACCGGTGCCAAGTCTGGACTCGGCTGCTGCGGCCGGGAACGGCCAAGGAGCGGAAGCCTCACCATCTTCAGCTTCTGATCAGGCAGCCGTTTCGCCGGCTTCATCCCCGACGGAGGCTGTCGGTCAACCGGTCTCTGCCAATGAACCTCCAGCGCTGCCGCCGTCCATTCCGGATCCGTCCGGATTGATCAACGTGAATACGGCGGATGCAGCCACGCTGATGGAGCTGCCCGGCATTGGCGAGGCCAAGGCCAAGGCGATTATCGATTACCGGAATCAGTTCGGCCCGTTTCGAACTCAGGCCGACTTGATGAACGTAAAGGGCATCGGGCCCAAAATGCTGGAGAAGATGAAGCCTTACGTAGGACTTTAGCTATGTGCTACAATAAAGGAGATATTGACAAGGAACAGGTGACAGATGATGAGTGCAGATCAACGTAAAGATTGGGATACTTATTTCATGGATATTGCCTTTATGGTATCTACCCGTTCTCAATGCCCTCGGCGTCATGTGGGAGCGGTGCTGGTGCAGGGCAAGAAGCTGCTCGGGACGGCTTATAACGGCGCGCCGATGGGGGTGCCGGATTGCTCGGAAGCAGGTTGTATGATCGCGGAGGATTATGAATTGGTCGTGCAGGACGGCAAGGAAAGCATGGTGAAGAAGCAGCGCTGCATCCGCACGATTCATGCCGAGCAGAATCTGCTGCTGTTCACGGACCGGATCGACAGGGAGGGCAGTACGGTGTACGTGACAGACGAGCCTTGCTGGACCTGTGCGAACATGCTTGCCAACAGCGGCATTGTCGAGGTTGTGTTCCATCGTCCTTATCCCAAGGACTCCGGCAAGGTGTCCCGCATGATGGAACAGAAGGGGATTTCGTTTCGGCAGCTTGAAGCATACGAGCCGCCGCGCGAAACTTTGATGACGGTAGCGGAATAAATCATGCATTGACGATTGCGAATGATAGGAATAGGAAGTTATGGAGGAAGAACCTTTGACTGCGATTTGCAGGCAAGGGTTCTTTTTTTATTTCGTCAAGAAGGGGATACATTCAATGATGAAACGAAGGCCATTACTTGTGTTTACCGTGTTATGGGTGATCGGCAGCGGTGCTGCATGCCTGTATGACGGATGGAAGCTCGCCGTGATTGCGGTCGGTCTAATTCTTCTATTATTAGCTGTATGCCAGTGGGTGGGCGCAGGGCGCCTGTTTACGATCTGCATGCTGTTCTCATTGAGCGTATCGGGCTCGTACTGGGAATGGCATGATGCGGCGAATGTAAGTGATTTCGAGTCGGTCCTTGCAGCGGAAGAGTCGACTGAACCCATTCCTGTTACTGCGTTCGGGGTGATTTCTTCTCCTGTCGAGGTGGATGGCGACCGGGCTGATTTCCAGGTAACCTTGCAGCGGGCTGATCTGATCCAATCCAATCACCCGGTTGTGCAAAAACAAGCCGATCCGAATGACAGCATGATGCTGAATACAGACGATATCGTTATGGTCCAAGTAAAACTGCTGAATAAAACGGAGCTGGAGATTGTGAACCAATGGCAGCGCGGGGACCGCATACAGCTGAGCGGGGAAATGCAAAGGCCTGGAGTGGCACGCAATTTTGGCGGGTTTGATTACCTTCAGTATTTGCGTACTCAGAAGATTCATTGGATCGTCAAAGTGAAGGGCTCGGACCAAGCGGTGATCGAACCGCCAGACAGCTGGAAATTAAGCCATGTTCTCAGATGGAATGATGCCCTTCGCGACAAGCTTGGAAGCAAGCTGGATCAATTGTACGGCGGCATCCATGCGGGGTATATGAAGGGACTCGTCATTGGCAATCAGGATGACTTGGATCCCGATACATTCATGGAGTTCTCGCGTTTGGGATTGACTCATATTCTTGCGATATCGGGCATGCATGTGGCCGTGGTTGTAGGATGCCTGCTATTCGTATGCACAACCCTTCGAATGACGAGGGAGGCTTCGCTGACTGTGGTGATGTGGCTGATTCCCGTATATGTCCTGCTGACCGGGGCGAGTCCTTCCATCGTGCGCGCGGGCATCATGGGAATGATCGGTTTGTATGCTGCGCGGCGGCGGCTTTTGAAGGATGGGCTGCATATCCTCAGCGTGGCCGCGCTTGCCATGCTGGTGTGGAATCCGTATTTTCTCGTGAACGTCAGCTTTCAGCTGTCTTTCATCGTGACGGCGGGTTTGATGATATTCGTGCCCAAGCTGATGCCGCTGCTGGCATTCTTGCCCCGCTGGCTGGGGGGAACCGTCGGCATAACGGTCGTGGCGCAGCTGATTTCCTTTCCGCTCACCATCTATTACTTCAACCAGGTCTCGCTTATTTCCGTTTTCGCCAATCTGATCCTCGTTCCGGTCATTAGCCTGGTCGTTCTGCCTTTAGGCATGGTGTCTCTGTTGATGGGATGGGTATGGATGCGCGGGGCGGGCTGGCTGGCCGCCGTGACCGAATGGTTAAACCATATCACGTTCCGGATCGTTGAATGGATGAATGGTTCCTCGGTTTTTATGACATTGTGGCCGTCCCCGTCGTTAGCCTGGATACTGTGTTATTTCGTTGTCCTGTACGCTTTGCTGTCCATCCTGAACAAGAGATTCAAGAATCCCGAGGGAGGGCTGAACGGTTCGAATGATACGGAGCCATTGGACGGACGCCCGCCATGGGGCGGTAGAGCAGACTTGTCCGGCGTGGACACGCTGCCGATCGTGGGTCGATTGGCCGGTGCTTTGCGATGGAGAGGCTTCCTTCGTGCCAGTCATCATATCGAACGGTATGCCCCGGGAGCTGCGATAGCCCTGCTGACCGGGATTTTGATTGTTCTGCTGTACAGCGGCTATCAGTCGCCGTCTACGCAAGGGGCGGGACTGGTGCAATTCCTGGATGTGGGACAGGGAGATTCGATATTGGTCACAACGCCTTCGGGCAAGCATGTTCTCATTGACGGTGGCGGGACGGTGAATTTTCGCAAGGAGAAGGATGCCTGGAAGGAAAGGAAAGCTCCGTACGAGGTAGGAGCGAAAGTGGTGGTGCCTTTGTTGAAAAAACGGGGCGTGCACCAGCTTGAAGCCGTCATCATGACCCACGGGGATCAGGACCACATAGGGGGACTCCTGGCTGTTTTGCAGGAAATCCCCGTGAAATCCGTCGTGTTTAACGGGACCTTGACCGAATCCGCTTCCTTCCGGAAGCTGATGTTATCCGCGGTTGAACAGCGCATTCCCGTATATCGGGCAGGAGCGGAATCCGAATGGAGACTTGACGGTCACACGGAGATCCGATTTTTATCCCCTCTTTTCCTAGAAAGTGGAGAAGTCATCAAAGCATTACCGTTGATTAAGGAGCAAAATCATGCTTCACTAGTATTTGTCCTTCAGATGAACGGCAGCCGGGTCTTATTTACGGGGGATACGGATCAAGCAGCCGAACGGAAAATACTGCAGCACCTGGAGGGGCAATCCCAAGATGACCCAGCTGTCGAAGACCGGATCGACGTCATGAAGGTGGCCCATCACGGAAGCAAGACATCCACATCCGCGCCATGGCTGAATGCATGGAAGCCGACGGCTGCGGTAATTTCTGCCGGCGTCAACAATATGTACGGTCACCCTCATCCGGACGTGGTCGGCCGGTTGGAACGTTTTCAATCCATCATCTATCAAACCAATCTTCATGGCGAAATCCAGATGAGGATCAAGAACGGGCATATTGAGACGCGAACGAAGATTCCATAAAGACGCCCGCTGTTCCTGGGACCGGGTTTCGTAGTATGATCTTTATAGGAAAATGCAGCGGATGACTATAATCTTTATATTTGGTATAGTTAGATGAAGTTTCCTGAAAAAATTAATAGGTTACATACTGCAACATTTTTTAATTCTATCCGTCTGTATGTATGCAGGGAGAGGGGGATCCACTGTGGTGGAGCAGGGACTCATAAGAGCCGCTCAATCGGGCGATCGCGACGCTCTAATCACCCTATTGCGAGAAATTGAGCAACATGTTTACCGAACTGCTTATTACATTTTAAACAATGAACAGGATGCCATGGATGCAGCCCAGGAAGCACTGATACGCGTATATACGAAGATCAACTCCTATGAGGAGAAGGCCCAGTTCAAGACTTGGGTCCAGCGGATCGTTACCAACATATGCATCGATAAATTCCGCAGAACGAAGCCGACGGTTTCCATCGATGAGCATGACATGGTGTTTCGGGATCATCTCGACGTGGAAAGGGAAGTGATGTCGGGCTATCTGGCCCAGGATATCCAGGAGGCCATTAACCAACTGCCGGATCATCATCGCACGGTCATTGTCTTAAGGTATTTGCAGGACCTGTCCTACAACGAAATCGCTGATTGTCTGAACCTTCCGCTCAATACGGTGAAATCCTATTTGTTCAGGGCCAGGCAGCAGCTGCAGAATATGCTCCAAGAGCATCAGAAAGGTGGTGTATCAGGATGAATTGCCAAGAGGTGGTGGAACGCATGCACCGCTATTTGGACCGGGACCTTACTTCCGATGAGACGGCCCAAATGTATCAGCATATTGCCGTGTGTCCCGAGTGTGCGGAGACCTTTAACATATTAAAGTCATTAAACAGGGAGCTTGAAGATCTTCCGGCCGTTACCCCGCCTGTCAGTCTGGTAGACGCTATCATGCCTAAACTGGATGCCATCGACCGTGATCGCGAGAGCCTTGTCGCACCTCCGGCCGTGAAAAGCCAGGAGCCTGCCGAAATGATGCCGGACATTCGGCGTCCGCGGCGTGCGGGCAGCTGGTGGAGCACGGTTGGCGGAAGAACGGCGATCGGGGCTGCCGCCGCTGTACTTATTCTCGGCGTCGCTATTTTTAATTATGAACCGAAGATGTTGTCCGATGCGGAGATTCCGTACGAAGAGGCGAGCACGACCAGCGCGGGAGCGAATGAGGATTCGGCCGAGTCGGAGATTCAGGACATGGTTCAGCCGTTTGCCGCCGATGGCGGCGCGGAGACTGGCGGTACGGCGAACGAGGGGAGCGATCCTTCCGCAGGTTTGCGGAGTTCGCCGCCGGAATCGTCGGAATCCGATCCGAACCCGGGCCCGAACGACGAATCCAAGGAGAAGACAGAGCCATTGGATGGGGCTAAAGACACCAGGGAAGATGCAGCAGTCCCCGATGCTCCGGTTCAGAAGAACAATGATGGGCAGCCTCAAGCGCCAGACCAACCTGCAACAAGCAGCAATGAGGTACCCCAAAAAAATGACGCAAGCCCTTCGAACCCTCCGGCCGACGAGCCTGGGCAGAACTCGGAGAGCATGAGCATCCAGACTTCGCCTAATGAAGCAATGGACGTCCAAACCGAGATGGTGCCGCCGATCAGCGACCCTGCCGGCGATGCAGGCGCTGGAAGCACGGAATCTTCCGACCGTTCCACCGGATCGTACCAAGGGCTGGCGATGGTGCCGGAACAATGGCCGTCCCCGGATGGTCTGTACAGAGCCTCCCTGGAGGCCGAATATCTGGTGATCTATCGCCTGCCGTCGGGAGACCAGACTTCAGCTGAAGCGGTCGAAACGGTCGAGAGGATTCCGCTTGGCGGAAGCTGGGTATCCGGTCAATGGTCCGAGGACGGCTTAACGTTCAAGTACAAGGTACAGACGAACAAAGAGCTGGTTGAATCCGTCTACTCCATAGAGAAGGCTCAGCCGCCGGCGTCTGCGGGGCAGAAGCAGCCTAAACCATAGAATTATACAGATATAAATACATTCGGCGCACCAATGCCGGGAGATATGAATACAATATATTAGAGAGAGCATTATACCAACTACCGTCGTATGACCGGCGGCGAGGTGTTTCTAGAGCATGCTTGCCGGCGTTTATATAGATGTGTTGGGACGAAGGGACCTTGCCGCTGCCTACAGCCGAGGTCTCTTTGTTTTCGCGTGGGCGATTTCGTTTTTTATGTTGGACGTCTATCGCATTCGGGCACTGTTTTTTGGTATAGTGTACAGAGTAGAAAGGGGGGACGCCGATGGATGCCAAAGCGGCGGCCAAAGCGGTCAAGCAGGGAGACGTGTCTTCCGTCTATTTGCTGTACGGCAGCGAGAAATTCCAGATGAAGGAGTTCGCCGAATTTCTGGAAGCCCAGCTGATCCCGAAAGAAGACCGGGATTTTGCGCTGGTTCACATGGATTTAGGGGAAGTTCCGATACAAACCGTGGTAGAGGAAGCCGAGACGGTTCCTTTTATGGTTCAGAAAAAACTGATATTCGTCCGGGATACGGCTTTTTTTACGGCTGCAAAAGATAACGGGAAAGTGGATCATCGTCCAGAGGCTTTGCTGGATTATTTGACCAATCCCGCAGATTATAGCGTGATTGTCTTTATGGTGGGGCAGGAAAAGCTGGATGAGCGCAAGAAGGTAGTCAAGGCGGTCAAGAAGTCGGGGGTTGCCCTCTCCTTCATGCCTTTGGGCGGGGACGAACTTCTTCGCTGGGTGGACCAGCAGGTGAAGAAAGGCGGCTGCACGCTGCGCGCAGGCGCGGCGGAAGCGCTTGTTCGGAATGCGGGAACCAGTCTCCAGGCTTTATCGGGTGAAATCGAGAAGCTGTGTTTGTATGCGGGAGACGACGGAGCCATTGATGTTGCAACCGTGGATATGCTGGTGGCGCGCAGCACGGAACAGAATGTGTTTGCGCTCGTGGAGGATATCGCCAATCTCCGATTGGACAAGGCGCTCGGGATCTATTATGAGCTGCTGAAGCAGCGCGAGGAGCCCATCAAGATTGCGGCCCTGATTACCAGGCAGTTCCGAATCATTCTTCAGGTGAAGACGTTATCCACCCAGAGCTACTCGCAGCAGCAGATTGCTTCCCAAATCGGGGTGCATCCTTATGCGGTGAAGATTGCTGGCGAGCAGGCCCGCAAGTTTCAGACGGCACGTCTTGAAGGCATATTGAACCATCTCGCCAATCTGGATTACCAGATGAAGACCGGGGCCGTGGATAAGGTGCTCGGAATCGAGTTGTTTCTGCTGCGGCTTGGCGCGTAAGCGAACCGAAATAAGTCAAGAGCGTACGGGGACGCGCGAGCGGCCGTACGCTCTTTTTCATCTAGAGATCAGAAAGTATGACCTGCAGAGCTAAACCAAGTTGACCCCGCATGAAAAACATCCGCTATAAGCGGTCAATCCTCGGAAGAGTGTGCATCGATGAACGTTTTTCTAATCACAAAAAGCCCTGAGCAGCGTGAACTGTTCAGGGCTTTTTCCATGTCGTATTCAACAAACGTTTCTTACGCTTGGGACGTAAGAGCGTTTAGTCTTTTCGCCAGACGGGATTTCTTGCGGGCAGCTGCGTTCTTATGGATCAGGCCCTTCGTTACGGCTTTATCAAGCTTCTTGGAAGCAGCTTGGAAAGCTACTTTAGCAGCTTCGATTTCTGTACCGTTCAACGCTACGTCAGCAGTTTTAACAGCTGTGCGAAGCGCGGATTTTTGAGAAATGTTAAGCGCGTGGCGTTTGTCATTTGTCTTTACACGTTTAATCGCGGATTTGATGTTTGGCATTACATTCACCTCCTGTAAGGCATTTCAATAGAGCGAAATGATTCACAACTTAAAATATTTTAGCATGGGGGTGGACAAAAAGCAATACTCATTCGGACTTCTGCATAATCTCTCCCCTACTCTCGCACACTACTAGCAATATGAGGAGGAGTGTGAATTTAGATGGATCTGGATCTGCAAAAATACTCGGTCCGAACGGATCTGGCCGTGGAATCAAGAGAACTGGCTGGAGGCACTGGAAGCGCGCCCATTCCCGGGGTTATGGAGGACGTGGTGCAGGAGGACGGAATCAAGATTACAAGGCTGGATGTGGAGAACGATGCTGCCTCTCAGCAGATCGGAAGGGTGAAGGGGCATTACGTCACGTTGGAGGTTCCCGATCTTCGCAAGGGCGATACGGGGCTTCAGGATCAGGTATCCGTTGTCTTCGCCCGCGAGTTTGAAGCTTTCATGTCCCGGATCGGGATTGGACCCAAGGCAAGCGTGCTCATTGTCGGGCTCGGCAACTGGAACGTGACGCCGGATTCGCTGGGACCGCTCGTGGTGGAGAACGTGATGGTGACCCGCCAGTATTTCGAGCTCATGCCGGATCGGGTGGCCCCGGGCTATCGCCAGGTAAGCGCCGTTGCGCCGGGCGTTCTCGGCCTGACGGGTATTGAGTCGAGCGAAACGGTTCAAGGCATCGTGGAACAAACGCGCCCCGAGTTGATCATCGCCATCGACGCACTGGCTTCGCGTTCGCTGGAGCGGGTGAACACGACCATCCAGATTGCGGATATCGGCATCCATCCCGGCTCCGGCGTCGGCAACAAGCGGAAGGGGCTGACTCAGGAGATTCTTGGAGTCCCTTGCATTGCGATCGGCGTTCCGACCGTCTGCTACGCTTCCACCATCGTCAATAATGCGATTGAGCTGATGAAATCCCATTTCGGGGAAGGCGCGCCGGAGACGGGCAAGATTATGGGAATGCTGCACGATATCCCCGAAGGCGAGCGCCTCGCCCTGGTGAAGGAGGTTCTGGAGCCGCTGGGCCATGACCTTATCGTAACGCCTAAGGAGATTGACGAATTTATAGAAGATATCGCCAACATCGTGGCGACCGGCCTGAACGCGGCGCTCCATGAAGCCGTGGATCCCGGCAATGTAGGCGCGTATACCCACTGACCCATAGTAAAAGCTCCGAATCTATCGGAGCTTTTATATTTTTTCCAGGATCTAGTTCTATCGAATCTCCCCGGTTCATAGATTTGAAGTATAAGAGATTACAGAGTCGCGGGAACGGCTGGATGAGGTCGGCATCTCCCGGCGAACCGAGGAGGACATCGCTATGAACAATCGCAAGTTCCGCATCTGGAATATTGCCAGAATGAAACGGAAGGTCATGGAAGGTCTGAGCATGGGGCGTACGTTAATTATACTGATGCTAGGCTCTCTTATATTTTTTATTTTGCTAGGGCTCGGGGGAATGGCGGAACAGCGGATGAATTCCTCGCCCGTGTCGTCGATGAAAGGATTGGCCGCTTCGTTATCCAGCCATTTTTTCATCGATATGATCGGCATGGAGATGCCGCATATGACGGCTTCCAAAGAGACCTCGAGCTTCTCCGGCGAAAAAATGTCCACGTTCGTCTTTGAGCTCCTGACGAGCGTAAACCCGAAGGATCCGAAGAGCCTCCTTGCGGGAGAGCTTCCCGGCATGAAGGCTAATCAACCGGTTCAGCTGTCGCACGGCTCCGGTAACGAGGATGGCGAGGCACCGGCCGATTACCGGCCGGATCCGGCGGAAGAGCAGGCGGAGGGAGAGCCCGCCGAGACCGGGGAAGAGCCGATGCAAGGCGAACAAGGGAACAACGGCAATGAAGGAAAGGGCGAGGATGCTCCGGATCAGGGCGGGAAGGACGATCCCGGCAGCAAGAATGAACCCGGAAGCACCTCCAAGGACGGAAAGACAACGAACGGGAAGAAATCCGTGCTCATCTATCATTCCCACCCGCAGGAAGCGTATAACCCGCTGCTCTCGCATCCATCCGATAATCCGGGGGCGGTATCCCCGACCAAGAACGTCATGCTGGTGGGCAGCTTCCTGAGCAAAAGGCTTGAAGCCAACGGAATCGGCACCCTGCACGACAAGAGCGATTATCAATCTACCGTGGAAGGATATAACTATAACTATTCTTATAAATACTCGCGCCAGATGGCCATGGAGGCCATGTCCCAGAACGACGGCATCAACTATCTGATCGATATCCACCGGGATTCGCAGCGATACAACAAAACGACGGCTACCGTAAACGGCGTCAATTACGCCAAGGTGTACTTCATCATCGGACATGCGAACGAGAACTGGAGACAGAACGAGGCGTTTGCAAGCAAAATCAATGCCAAGCTGGAGAAGTCCTATCCCGGCGTTTCCCGGGGCGTGTGGGGCAAATCGGCGGACCAAGGGAACGGAGAGTACAACCAATCCTTGTCCCCGAACAGCATCCTGATCGAAATCGGCGGCATCGACAATACGAAGGAAGAATTGCAGCGAACGGCCGAAGCGCTGGCCGACATCATCGCCGACGTGTACTGGCAGGAACAAGAAGCCGAGAAGGCCAGTGTGAAAAAAGAGAGTGATCCAGCGAAGAGCAAGTCGGCTTCAGCAGCCAAGGACGGCAGAGATAAAGGTGCCGAGGATAAAGCATCCAAAGCAGGTTGAAGGTTGAAGGAAAAGGTCATGAACGGAGCAGGAATGAAGGGGTAAATCAAGGAGGGGCTTATGATGTCGAGATTGGGAAAACGGTTTGTGGCGCTAATCATATGGACAGGTATCGGCATATTGGTCGGCATGCAGCTTGGAGGGGCCAAAGGGCCGGTGCCGGCCGACGGTACCGGGGGAACGCAGACCGTGGTGCAAGGCCATGTTCAGGATCCGCAAAGCGGTACGGCCCAGGGGAATGGATGGGGAGGGACGCGGAAGCATCCTCCCGCCCCTGAATCCGTCGACCAGGAACCGGACGCCCGTAAGGCGGCAGTGCCCGAATACGAGCCGTCGCCCAGCGACATTCTGCTCCCCGAACGCTCCCAACCGCCTGCCGATGTGCTTGCCGACAAAACGGCCGGACTGCTTCAGCAGCTCTCTGACCAAAGCATCCGCTGGGTCGTGTCGATGTTCGGATCGATTACGGAATAAATTTCGCCTTTATTCTCAGCATTGCTGTGCATCCCCTCAACTGGTATAATAAGTTGATTCAAACATCTGGTGGTTGTTGGGGGTTAGGCATGACAGACGTACAAGTAAGACAACAAAAAATTCGTAATTTCTGTATCATTGCACATATAGACCATGGGAAATCGACGCTTGCCGACCGTATTTTGGAATTTACGGGCGCATTAACTTCGCGTGAAATGCAGGAGCAGGTACTGGATCAGATGGATCTGGAGCGAGAGCGCGGAATTACCATCAAGCTGCAGGCGGTTCGCCTGAACTACAAAGCCGATGACGGCGAGGAGTATATATTGAACCTGATCGATACCCCGGGACACGTCGACTTCACGTATGAGGTATCCCGAAGCCTGGCCGCTTGCGAAGGCGCGCTGCTCGTTGTCGATGCCGCGCAGGGAATCGAAGCGCAGACATTGGCCAACGTATATCTGGCATTGGACAACAATCTTGAAATTTTGCCTGTCATTAACAAAATCGACCTGCCGAGCGCCGATCCCGAACGGGTGAAGCAGGAGGTCGAGGATGTGATCGGGCTCGATGCCAGCGATGCCGTGTTGGCTTCCGCGAAAGCGGGCATCGGAATCAAGGAAATCCTGGAGCAGGTGGTTCAGAAAGTGCCTGCGCCAACGGGTAGTTCCGAAGAACCGCTGAAAGCGCTGATTTTCGACTCCCATTATGATCCTTACAAAGGCGTCATCGTATATGTTCGCGTCATTGACGGCAGCATCAAGGCCGGCTCCAAGATCAAGATGATGGCCACCGGCAAAACCTTCGAGGTGATCGAGGTGGGTGCCTTTAAGCCGCGCATGTCCATCGTGGACGAGCTTAACGTCGGCGATGTCGGTTTCATCGTTGCGGGCATCAAGAGCGTGGGCGATACGCAGGTCGGGGATACGGTAACGGATGCCAAGCGTCCGACGGCCGAGCCGCTCCCGGGTTACCGTAAAATCAATCCGATGGTGTTCTGCGGATTGTATCCAATCGAAACATCGGACTACAACGATCTGCGCGAGGCGCTCGAGAAGCTGCAGCTGAACGATGCATCGCTCAGCTTTGAGCCGGAGACGTCCAGCGCGCTCGGATTCGGCTTCCGCTGCGGATTCCTGGGCCTCCTTCATATGGACGTCATTCAGGAGCGGATCGAACGCGAGTTTAACATACCGCTGATTACGACCGCGCCGAGCGTGATTTACCGCATTACGCTGACGAACGGAGAGCAGATTCAAATCGATAACCCTTCCCATTATCCTGAGGTCGGCAAGGTCGATTATGTCGAAGAGCCTTATGTTAAAGCAGCCATTATCGTGCCGAATGATTATGTCGGAGCGATCATGGAGCTTTGCCAAAACAAACGCGGCGAATTCGTCAACATGGAATACCTGGACACGACGCGCGTCACCATTACCTATGAAATTCCGTTGTCGGAAATCGTGTACGATTTCTTCGATCAGTTGAAATCGAGCACCAAAGGATATGCTTCATTCGATTATGAGCTGTCCGGATACCGCCGGTCCAATTTGGTCAAAATGGACATTCTGCTTAATGCCGAGCAGGTGGATGCCCTGTCCTTTATCGTGCACAAGGACCGCGCCTACCACCGCGGACGGGCGATTTGCGAGAAGCTGCGCGAGCTGATTCCTCGCCAAATGTTCGAGGTGCCGATTCAGGCATCGGTCGGTACCAAGGTCGTGGCCCGCGAAACGGTTAAAGCGATGCGCAAGAACGTGCTTGCCAAATGTTACGGCGGCGACATCTCCCGTAAGCGGAAACTTCTGGAGAAGCAGAAGGAAGGTAAGAAGCGGATGAAGCAGGTGGGCAGCGTCGAAGTGCCGCAGGAAGCCTTCATGGCCGTTCTGAAAATCGACGACAAGTAATAGGAAGCCAATGGCAGGGGAACGCCTTTGAGTTAAAGAGCCGCTCCTTGCCTGTATAGCCTTCTCGATGTAAATGATGGGAAAGCCGATTCTCGGCTTTCCTTTCTTTCATTCCAAGAGGCATAGCGTTATAGTAGAGAAGGAACTTTCAAGAAGTTACTTAAAGTAAGTCATGCCAGAGCGGTATATGAGGGGGCAAGAAAAGAATGACGGCAAACGATCAACGGACGGAAGCGGTGTACATCCATATTCCGTTCTGTACCAATAAATGTTTTTACTGCGACTTCAATTCCTACGTGTTAAAGGATCAGCCGGTAATGGATTATTTGCGAGCGCTGGATAAGGAAATGGAGCTGACCGTTCAGGCTAATCCGCCGGGACGAATCAAAAGCATCTTTGTAGGCGGCGGGACGCCAACCGTGCTGAAGCCGAACGAAATGGAATACTTCTTGCAGAGCGTGAAGCGCCATTTTCCGGAATGGTCCGATAGCATCGAATTTTCAATGGAGGCGAATCCCGGCACCACGGATCTGGAGAAGCTGTCCGTCATGCGCCAAGGCGGGGTGAACCGGATCAGCTTCGGGGTGCAGGCCTTCCAGAACACATTGCTGACCGGCATCGGCAGAATTCACGATACGGATGACGTATACCGAAGTCTCGATAACGCCAGAAGAGCAGGCTTTGACAACATGTCCATCGATCTGATGTTCGGTCTCCCGAATCAAACCTTGGACATGCTTGCGGAAAGCGTGGATAAGGCATTGGAGCTCGAACTCCCGCATTATTCAATCTACAGCCTGAAGGTCGAAGAGAATACGCTGTTCCATACGATGTACCAGCGAAACCAGCTTCCGCTTCCGGATGAGGAGGACGAGCTGAATATGTACCTTCTTTTAATGGAACGGATGAAGGCTGCCGGATATAAGCAGTACGAAATCAGCAATTTTGCGAAACCCGGCTTCGAGAGCCGGCATAATATGACGTATTGGCGCAACGAAGACTATTACGGCCTAGGCGCGGGGGCGCACGGATATGTCGGCCGTCAGCGCCATGTGAACATCAAAGGGGTCAATCCCTATAATGAAGCAGCCAATAAAGGCCTTCCAAGATTGGAGAGCTTTGAGATATCTAAGGAAGAAGCGATGGAGGATTTCCTGATGGTCGGGCTGCGCGTGCTGGACGGCGTCTCGCGCAGCCGGTTCCGGGAGCAGTTCGGGATCTCCATGGAGGATGTTTTTGCCGGTCCGCTGAATAAAATGGTAGGCGCGGGCCTCCTCGATGCCACCGAAGACGGGTATAAGCTGAGCAGCAAAGGCATTTTGTTTGGCAACGATGTGTTTGGCGAATTCATAGGAAGCCTGACGACAAATTAATCTATTGAACTTATATGCGCTCTGTTGTATATTTATTCATAACATGACGGAGCGTGTAAAGGGGTGACGGACAACATGTCGGCGGTATGCAGAAAAGCAAAGTTAGAGGATGTCGAGCCGCTGTATCAGATGATTCAGGGTTATGCCGAGAAGGGGATTATGCTCCCCCGGTCCAAAAAAGTGCTGGAGAAACAAATCGGAGAATTCGTTGTAGCTGAATCCGAAGGGCACGTCATTGGCTGCGGTTCATTGTGTCAGCTGGGAAGCGATTTGGTCGAGATCCGTTCGCTCGGCATCTCGGAAGGATATAAAGGGCAAGGCATCGGCTCCATGCTGGTGGACACCCTTCTGGAAGAAGCGAAACGCCGCGAGCTTCCGAAAGTAATGGCCTTGACGTATGAGGTATCTTTTTTCATCAAAAACGGCTTTGCCGTCGTAGAGAAGGAGATTTTTCCGGAGAAGGTATGGACCGACTGCATCCACTGCAAGAAGCAGCATGCTTGTGACGAAATAGCTGTTCTTAAAGTACTGAACTGACTTGACAATCCTCAGGTCGGTTTGGTATTTTTGTTATATCGGTTAGCACTCGATGGCGATGAGTGCTAACGAAAGCGAAAATGAGCAGTCAGCAAGGAGGGAAGCGACATGTTAACAGATCGTCAGCGCATGATTTTGAATGCCATTGTGGATGACTATATCCGTTCTGCCGAGCCGGTTGGTTCAAGAAGCATTTCCAAGCGAGGGGACGTCGGCTACAGCCCGGCAACCATTCGCAACGAGATGGCTGATCTGGAGGAGCTCGGGTTTCTGGAGCAGCCCCATACTTCAGCTGGACGAATACCGTCGCATAAAGGATATCGATATTATGTTGATCATCTCACGTCGTCGTTTTCCTTGAACCCTGCGGAACTGCATATGATGAAATCATTTTTTGCAGAAAAGCTGAACGTGATGGAGCAGATGATACAGCATACAGCCGGCATCCTGTCTCAAATGACTAATTACACTTCCATCCTGCTGGGACCGGAAGTTTTTCATACGTCTTTGCGCCATTTCCAGCTTCTTCCTCTACATGAGGATCAAGCGGTGGCCATCATCGTTACCAGCACAGGGCAAGTCGAGAACAAGGTTGTTTCGATTCCGCAGGGCGTGTCCGTATCGGAACTGGAGCAAGTGGTAAATCTTCTGAACAAGAAGCTGGTCAATGTGCCTCTATATAAACTCAAGACTCGTTTGTATTCGGAAATTGCCGAGGAAATGCAGCGGCATATTTCACATTATGAGGATCTGATGAGTATGCTGGATATCGCTCTCAACAACGAACCGGATCACCGGGGGGTCTATCTGAGCGGCACGACCCACATGCTGAACCAGCCGGAGTTCAAGGATGTTGATAAGGTTAGGGAAATATTCGAGCTTCTGGAGCAGACTCCCGCACTGATGAAGCTCATGGCACCTGCTCCCGGGGAGCACGGTGTCCAAGTGAAGATCGGCACGGAGAATACGCATGAGGCCATTTCGAACTGCAGTTTGATCACTGCGACGTATTCGATCGACGGCAAAGCGCTTGGTTCGATCGGCATTCTCGGTCCTACAAGAATGGAATATGCACGGGTGATCGGCATCTTGAATGTGTTATCCCATGACCTGACGAAGCTGCTGTCACACTGGTACAAATAAAGGAGTGAGACAGATGAGCCAAGGACAACATAGCCAAGTGGACGGAGACGAGCGTTATTCCACGCTGTTGAACAACAGCAATGCCGTCCGCGCAGTTACGTCCGCCGTAGAAGGCACGCTTGGCCCCAAGGGGCTCGACGTCATGCTGGTTGGCCCGCGCGGCGAAGTGGTCATCACCAATGACGGAGTGACGATTCTGGACAAAATGGATGTCACCCATCCCGCCGCGCGCCTTCTGATTCAGGTGGCTCGGGCGCAGCAGGAGAAAATCGGCGACGGTACCACAACGGCAACCGTGCTTGCGGGCGCCCTCGTGCAGGAAGGGGTATCCCGCATCACGCGCGGGGTGCCCGCTTCCAAGGTGGTTGAGGGCCTGCGCCAGGGAGTCGAGAAATCGATGCAGCTCTTGTCGAAGCGTGTCCGGCTGATCGGCGGATTGGATGATCCGCTGCTGGAACGGACGGTGCATGTCGCCGGGCGTGAACGGAAGGACATCGTGGAGCTGGTTATGCAAGCCGCGCGCAAAGCCGGAATCGACCGTCTGCAGGATCCTTCCTACTCGCTCGCAGACAGTATAATTGCGCTGGAGAATGCCGAGAATGAAGTGTTCGAGGGGGTTCTGCTCCGGCAGCGGCCGATCTTCGCCAGGGAGTCCAAGTCCTACGACGATGCCAGAGTGCTGGTGCTGTATGATTCCCTGGAGCCCGACGACATCGACGAAGAGGCGCTTACAACCGAAGCCGGATTCGCGCAGTATATGGATCTGAGAAAAGTGTTCGCGTCGGATTTGGACAGATTGTCCGAACTATCCGTAAAACTCATCCTCCTCGAAAAGGGCATTCATCCGGATGCGGAGCAGTTTTGCCTGGATCACGGGATGATGGTGGTACCGCGCGTATCGCGTGCGGATCTCCGCAAGGTAAGCGACATGACGGGAGCTACACCGATACGCCGCAAGGCGTTACATAAAGACTCGAAAGAGCTTGCGGCCCTTCTGGGTCATACCCCGCGCGTCGCTTATGATGAAGGCATCGAAAAAATCCGCCTGTCCTGCGGCAGCAAGGACCGCATTGTGACGGTGATCGTCGGGGCAAGCACTTCGGAAGTGGTAGGGGAGGCCGCCAGGATTGCGGGCGATGCCGCTTCGGCACTGCAGGCTGCCGTATCCGGCGGGGTGCTTCCAGGCGGCGGGACAAGCGAACTGGCCGTGTCTTATGAACTGGAACGGATCCGGGAAGCCCAGAAAGGCATGGAAGCCTTCGGCATGGAGGCAGTTTCCGCCGCGCTGCGAAAGCCGATGTCGCAGATTCTTCTGAACGCCGGTTATAATCCGCTTGAGAAGATGGAGGAGGTCCGAGCCGCACAAATCCGAGCCGACTCCGACTGCATGGGGATTGACTGCGACAGTGGGCGGGTTGTCGACTATGAAGAGCTGGGCGTGCTGGATCCGGCCCCGGTCAAACTTCACGGCCTGCGGGCAGCCGGCGAGGTTGCGGCTGCCGTGCTGCGGATTCATCATGTGATCAAGATGAAGGAAATAGGCGAATAACGCTAAGATAGATGAGTTATAGACCGTCTGGTTTAGAATATGAAGGAGGTGAAGGCGTCTTGAATAATGAGCACAAGGATGCCGTTCAAGATACAGTTACAGAAGAAACGATCGAAGAAACTTTGGAAAACACGCCAAACACGGGTGAGAGCGGGTCTCCGGAGGAGGCCGTGAATCCCGAGCAGGAGATTCCCGTAACGGAATCGGCTGATGAAGCCGCTGGTTCGGCCGAGCTTGAGAAGCTTCAGGCCGAGCTGCAGGAGCAGCAGCAGCGTACCCTGCGGGTACAGGCGGATTTCGATAATTTCCGCCGCCGCACGCAGAAGGAGAAAGAGGATCTGGGCAAATATGCTTCCTCCAAACTGATTACGGAGCTTCTGCCCGTCATCGACAACTTTGAGCGTGCCCTCCAGGCATCCGAGGAGAACCCGGAATTTGAATCCTTCTCCAAGGGCGTCAGCATGATCTTCCGTCAATTGGAATCCGTTCTTGCTACCGAAGGCTTGAGCGCAATGAAGAGTGTGGGCGAGCCGTTCAATCCGGAGTACCACCAAGCGATCATGCAGGTGGAGAGCGATGAGTACGAGGAAGGCATCGTGGTTGAGGAAGTGCAGAAAGGGTACATGTTAAAAGATAAAGTATTGAGACCTGCCATGGTTAAAGTGAGCATGTAAACGACTTTCGATAGTCGTTTATCATATAAAAATGATGAATGTCATGCGGGGATTCGCATGAATGAATAAGGAGGAAAATTTTACATGAGCAAAGTTATTGGTATCGACTTAGGAACAACCAACTCCTGCGTAGCCGTCATGGAGGGTGGGGAAGCGGTAGTTATCCCGAATCCGGAGGGTGCCCGCACAACCCCGTCGGTTGTCGGATTTAAGAAAGACGGCGAGCGCATCGTCGGGGATACAGCCAAACGCCAAGCGATCACCAACCCGGATCGCACCATCATTTCCATTAAGCGCCATATGGGCACGAATCACAAAGAATCCATCGACGGCAAAGACTACACGCCGCAAGAAATCTCCGCCATCATTCTGCAGAAGCTGAAATCCGATGCGGAAGCATACCTGGGCCAGCCTGTAACCCAAGCGGTTATTACGGTTCCCGCATATTTTAATGACAGCCAGCGTCAGGCTACCAAGGATGCCGGCAAAATCGCGGGCCTTGAAGTTCTGCGTATCGTCAACGAGCCGACGGCTGCGGCATTGGCTTACGGCATGGAGAAATCCGAAGACCAAACCATCCTGGTATACGACCTTGGCGGCGGTACATTCGACGTTTCCATTCTGGAACTGGGCGACGGCTTCTTCGAAGTAAAAGCAACCAGCGGGGACAACCAACTGGGCGGCGACGACTTCGACCAAGTGATCATCGACTATCTGGTAGCCGAATTCAAGAAAGAGCAAGGCATCGATCTGAGCAAAGACAAAGCAGCCGTTCAACGTCTGAAAGACGCAGCGGAAAAAGCGAAAAAGGAATTGTCCGGCGTACTGACAACAACGATCTCGCTGCCGTTCATCACGGTTGCAGACGGCGTTCCTCAGCACCTTGAGATCAACCTGACCCGCGCCAAATTCGAAGAATTGTCCGCTTCCCTTGTAGAGCGTACGCTTGGACCGACTCGTCAAGCGCTCAGCGATGCAGGTTTGACAGCGAACGATATTCATAAAATCGTCCTGGTCGGCGGTTCCACTCGTATTCCTGCCGTGCAGGAAGCGATCAAAAAATTGACGGGCAAAGAGCCTCATAAAGGCGTAAACCCGGACGAAGTGGTTGCGCTTGGAGCAGCGGTTCAAGCCGGCGTATTGACCGGTGACGTTAAAGACGTCGTATTGCTCGACGTGACCCCGCTGTCCCTCGGTATCGAAACCGCAGGCGGCGTATTCACCAAAATGATCGACCGCAACACGACGATTCCTACAAGCAAATCCCAAGTGTTCTCCACTTATGCGGATAACCAGCCGAGCGTGGAAATTCACGTGCTGCAAGGCGAGCGCGAAATGGCAGCCGGCAACAAAACGCTGGGACGCTTCATGCTCGGAGACATTCCTCCTGCACCGCGCGGCGTTCCGCAAATCGAGGTTACCTTCGATATCGATGCCAACGGGATCGTAAACGTGTCGGCAACGGATAAAGGTACCGGCAAGAGCCAGAAGATCACCATCACGTCCTCCAGCGGCCTGAGCGACGCTGAAGTTGAACAAATGATGAAAGACGCTGAGCTTCATGCCGAAGAAGACCGTAAACGCAAAGAGCTGGTGGAGGCTCGCAACAATGCCGACCAACTCGTGTACACGACCGAGAAAACACTCAAGGACCTGGGCGACAAAGTCGATGCTTCCGAAGTGGAAAAAGCAAACGAAGCGAAAGACAAAGTGAAGAAGGCGCTTGAATCCGATAACCTGGAAGAGATTAACGCTTCGGTAGAGGAGCTTACTCAAATCGTACAGCAGCTGTCCGTGAAGCTGTATGAGCAAGCGGCACAAGAACAACAAGGTGCTGAAGGTGCCGAGTCCGGCGCTCCTAAGAAAGACAACGTCGTGGATGCAGATTACGAGGTTGTTGACGAAGATAAAAACAAAGGTTAATCTGAATAGATTGTATGGGAAGGTCAAAGCTGCGCATCTTCGCACTTTGGCTTTCCTTATGTAAAGAGTAATAAAGAGATTGGGGTGAAACCGTGGCTGATAAGCGTGATTATTATGAGGTGCTCGGTGTCGGCAAGGATGCATCGGACGATGAGATCAAGAAGGCGTACCGCAAAATGGCCCGCCAGTATCATCCGGACGTGAACAAAGCGGCGGACGCGGAAGCCAAATTCAAGGAAGTGAAAGAGGCTTACGATGTATTGAGCGATGGTCAGAAGCGTGCGCGTTATGACCAGTACGGTCATATAGATCCGAACCAAGGCATGGGCGGAGGCGGTTTCTCCGGTGATTTCGGCGGTTTTGGAGATATATTCGATATGTTCTTTGGCGGCAATGGACGCCGTGATCCGAACGCGCCTCAGCGGGGGAACGATCTGCAATACACGATGACGGTTGAATTCAAGGAAGCCGTATTCGGCAAGGAAACGGACATTACCATTCCGAGAACGGAGACTTGCGATACATGTCACGGCTCGGGAGCGAAGCCGGGCACGCAGCCGCATACCTGCTCGGTGTGTAACGGAAGCGGGCAGCAGGAGGTCGTGCAAAATACGCCGTTTGGACGTATGGTGAACCGCCGCGCCTGCTCGAACTGTAACGGAACCGGGAAGATCATCAAAGACCGCTGCTCGACTTGTAACGGCAACGGCAAGGTGAAGAAACAGCGCAAGATTCACGTTCGTGTACCTGCAGGCGTGGATGACGGAGCTCAGCTGCGCATGACGGGCGAAGGCGAAGGAGGATTCCGCGGCGGTCCGGCCGGCGACCTGTATATCGTAATCCGCGTGAAGCCGCATGACTTCTTTGAACGCGAAGGGGACGACATTTATTGCGAAGTGCCGCTTACCTTTGCCCAAGCCGCGCTTGGCGACGAGATCGAGATTCCGACGCTAACCGAGAAAGTGAAGCTGAAGATACCGGCCGGCACGCAGACGGGAACTTTCTTCCGCTTGAAAGGCAAAGGGGTGCCACGGCTGCGCGGTATGGGACAGGGTGACCAGCATGTCAAGGTTGTGGTCATTACGCCTAGCAAGCTCAGCGATGAACAGAAAGAGCTGCTTCGTCAATTCGCTTCGCTTGATGGCGAACAGACCCATGAACAGGAACAGTCCTTTTTTGACCGTGTAAAAAAAGCTTTCCGCGGTGATTAATCCACGATAGGGGTAATTCCCTCATAGCATAGCAAAATAGCAAAAAGCAGCAGGCTCTAAAGGTTTCCCTATCTTTGGCCTGCTGCTTTTTGGTTTGTGGCAGAAGAAGCAGCAGGGATATCCCGCTGCTTTACAGGTTCGTATCGCTCAAGAATAAAAGGTTTGACAATGAAGCAACCTAGGATAGTTCCATCTCGGAAGATGCAATCTTGAATAGGAAATGCAGGTGAATGAAGTGGCAGAGAAAAACATTTTGGCCTATTTCAAAAGTCCGGAAGAAGCCCGGCATGCCGCCCGCAAATTGCAGTCGCTGCGCGTTGCCGATATGTCCATCGACCGGTTTAGCGCCGATCCCGGCGGGGAGCTCAACAATCCGATGAATCCGTTGACAGGCAACATCGCAAGCTTAACAACGATGACCTTAAATGCGGATATTTCGGGGCCGGGAGCCGGAATTCTCGGAGCTGCGGACCCAGCGGCCAGCGGGATGAGCACCGGCGGTGAGGATGGAACCGAAGGCCGGGATATTTTGCTGACGGTTGTACTGGACGAAAGCGTCTTCCCGCAAGCCATGCGGTTAATCGAAGAATCCGGCGGCATGATTTAAGGTTCCAGGCACCGCTCTGAGTGTTGATATCGGAAAGGAGAATGACACCCATGATGAGACGCGTAAAAAAAGGGAAGATCTCGAGCAAAACCGAGAAGATGATTGCGCTGCAGTCCGCCAAGGCGGAGGATGTTGAGTTTTCGGCTATGGAAGCCGATCACGATGATGTGGAAGCGCTGCGCCGAAGCGAGGCAGCGGATGAACGCCAATTGAAGAAAATTTTGGATGAAACCAGCAAAAATGTAGATTAATCGCTACCGATGTGGAATGTGGAAAAGCCCGCTTGCCTTCTTGTAATGGAGGTTGCAGCAGGGCTTTTTTGAATTTGATGAATGACTTTGAAAAGTTATCATGGTATTTTAGTGCAAACTTTGTATCCGGGGTCCTCAATATAGTACAATGATACTTACGTATAAACGAGGAGGAACAATTGCACATGTTATGGCGTGAATTAACGATACATACCACGGAGGAAGCCGTGGAGATGATTACGAATTTCCTGCATGAAGCGGGAGCCGGAGGCGTTTCGATCGAGGAGTCCGGTACTACGAACAAAAAGCGGGACACCTCTCTGGGACAGTGGTTTGACGAGATCGTTCCGTTTAACGATATTCCTGAAGGCCAGGCCGTCATCAAAGGTTACTTCGACGAGACGGTGACGCTGGAAGCGATCCGCGATGAAATAACGCCGCGCGTCAATGAGCTGAAGGAATTCGGTATCGAAACGGGCGAAGTGCGGTATGAGATGAAGACGGTGGACGAGAATGATTGGGCTACGGCCTGGAAGCAGTATTTCAAACCGATCCGCGTCTCCGACAGGCTGACCATCAAACCGACGTGGGAAGAGTACACCCCGGAATCAGAGCACGAGTCCATCATCGAGCTGGACCCGGGCATGGCCTTCGGCACAGGAACGCATCCGACGACTTCGTTATGCTTGCGTACATTGGAGATGGTGATCAAGGGCGGAGAGGAAGTCATCGATGTCGGGACAGGCTCAGGCATCCTCTCCATCGGCGCAGCGCATCTGGGCGCTTCACGAATTCTGGCTCTCGACCTGGATCCGGTCGCGGTATCCAGCGCGACGGAGAACACCCGCCTGAACGGCCTGGAAGACCGGATTACGGTGAAGGAAAGCGATCTGCTCTCCGTACTCACGGATTCGTCCGATGACTCGGATCTGGGCGTGACGCTGCCGGTACAAATCGTGGTGGCAAACATTTTGGCCGAGGTTATTCTGCTGTTCGTGGACGACGTATACCAGGCTCTTCAACCGGGAGGCGCTTATATCGCTTCGGGCATTTACAAGAACAAGGAAGAGATCGTGGAGAAGGCTTTGATTGCTTCCGGTTTCGAAATTGCGGATATTTGCCGCGAGGATGATTGGGTTGCATTCGTGGCGAGGAAGAACTGATTATGGATTTTTTGGACCAACTGCTATTTTACCCGTTGGAGCAGCTTCCTTTTTACCTGATTGCTTTGATCATCGCATTTACCGTGCATGAGTTCTCGCATGCCTATTTCGCCAATAAATTCGGAGACCCGACGGCCAAGCTGCTGGGCAGGGTCACGCTGAATCCGGCGGTGCATTTCGATTTTCTGGGAATTCTTCTCCTGCTGATTGCAGGTTTCGGCTGGGCACGGCCGGTGCCGGTCAATCGGGAGAACTTCAGCAACCCGCGCCGCATGAGCATCATCGTGGCTGCGGTCGGTCCGCTGAGCAACCTTCTCTTGGGAATACTGGGGGCTCTCATTTATGCCGTTTTGTATCAAACAGGGATGATTCCTCCTGTCGGATTAACCAAGACGGATCAAGCGGTGCATTTGTTCTTTAATATCTTTATATTGCTCAATTTCTTTCTATGCCTGTTCAATCTGGTTCCATTGCCTCCGCTGGACGGCTACCGGATTCTGGAGAATGCGCTGCCGCCGCGTCTTAGCGCGAGGATTCAGAAGTTTGAGCAATGGTCGATCCTTTTCTTCCTGTTGATCATACTGTTGCCTGTGTTCCAGGATTATACGATCAAACCCCTGTACGATGCGGCACATGCACTGTCTTCCAAATTTTTGGACATGTTCATTATGATGACCGGCGGTTACCGGCTCTGATTTACTCTGGTCAGTTTACGCGAAAAGTTGTATGATGGGGTTTGGCGATTTTTGAGTTAGGTGAGGATAGAGATGCAGCGATATTTTGTGACTCCCGTACAGTTCGAGGGAGACCGTGTTGAGATTACGGGCGACGATGCCCGTCATATTGCCAAGGTCATGCGAGGCAGGCTTGGCGATAAATTGATCGTGAGCGACGGGGTATCCCGCGAGGCCTTGATGGAGATTGAGCGCATCGATGCAGGCAGCGTGTTTGCCGTTGTGATTGAACCCATGGAGATGTCGCAGGAACCGCGTCTGCAAGTGAGCATTGCTCAGAGTTTGCCGAAAGGCGACAAGATGGAGACCGTCATACAAAAGTGCACCGAGATCGGCGCGGTGTCCTTTGTTCCCTTCCTGTCGGAAAGAACGATCGTTCAGTACGATGCCAAAAAGGAAGGGAAGCGGCTGGAGCGCTGGCGCAAAATCGCGAAGGAGGCGGCTGAACAGGCGCATCGCAACCGGATTCCGTCTGTTGAACAGCCTCTGACGTGGAAAAATCTGCTTGCAGCGTTTTCCGGCTATGATGCCGTATATTTTTGTTATGAAAAAGAGCAGGGTTCCCAGCTGAGGGACGTGCTGAAGCCTTTTGCAGAGCAGGCGCTGCGTGAATCGGCCAAGCCTGCCAGCTTGCTGCTGGTCGTTGGGCCCGAGGGCGGCTTTACGGAAGAGGAATGCCGAGCGGCCGAAGCTGCGGGAGCCGTAGCCGTGGGACTCGGAAGGCGGATCCTTCGCTGCGAGACCGCCGGCATGACGGCGCTGGCCTGCGCACTATACGAATCTGGAGAAATGGGGGGCGTTTGAACATGCCATCCGTAGCGTTTTATACGTTGGGTTGCAAAGTCAATTTTTACGATACCGAGGCCATCTGGCAATACTTCAAGAATGAAGGCTACGACCAGGTGGACTTCGAACAAACCGCTGATGTTTATTTGATTAACACCTGCCACGTTACCAACACAGGGGATAAGAAGAGCCGCCAGATGATCCGGCGCGCGGTTCGCCGAAATCCCGAGGCGATCGTGGCCGTAACGGGCTGTTATGCCCAAACCTCGCCGGCGGAAATTCTGGATATCCCGGGCGTGGATCTCGTCATCGGGAACCAGGATCGCGAGAAAATCATGGATTTCATTCATGACATCGAAAAGACGCGCCAGCCGATTAACGCCGTGCGCAATATCATGAAGACCCGGGTATTCGAGGAAATGGACGTACCGGATTTCGCGGAACGTACTCGCGCATTTCTGAAAATTCAGGACGGATGCAACAACTTCTGCACGTTCTGCATCATCCCTTGGTCCCGCGGTTTGTCGCGAAGCCGTGATCCGAAGAGCATCATCAAGCAGGCGCATCAGCTGGTCGGAGCGGGTTATAAGGAAATCGTGCTGACCGGTATCCACACCGGCGGATATGGGGATGATCTCGAGGATTACAGATTGTCCGATCTGCTGTGGGACCTTGACCGGGTTGACGGTTTGGAACGGATCCGCATCAGCTCCATTGAAGCAAGCCAGATCGATGAGAAGATGTTGGACGTGCTGAACCGCTCCAGTAAAATGTGCCGCCATCTTCACATTCCGCTCCAAGCGGGGGATGATACGGTACTGAAACGGATGCGCCGTAAATATACGACGGAAGAATTCTATAACAAGATGGGCCTGATTCGTCAAGCGATGCCGGATGTGGGCATTACGACGGACGTCATCGTCGGCTTCCCTGGCGAAACGGATGAGATGTTCCGGAACGGATATGACCTGATGAAGGCGATTCAATTCTCGGAAATGCATGTATTCCCGTATTCGAAGCGTACCGGCACGCCGGCGGCACGAATGGAGGATCAGGTGGACGAGGAAGTGAAGAATGCGCGTGTGCACGAACTGATCGACTTGTCGGAGCAGCTCCAGCTGGCTTATGCCGAACGTTTTGTGGGCCAGGTTCTGGAAGTGATACCCGAGCGTGAATACAAGGGAGCCCCTAATGGCGGAAAGATGCAGGGGTACAGCGATAATTACCTGCAGCTTGTATTCAACGGATCGCCTGATCTCGAAGGCAAGCTGTGCCGCGTAAAAGTAACCAAAGCCGGTGTAAATGAATGCGAGGGCGAACTCCTCAGCGTCATGGATCATGGATTAAAGGCAGCTGCCCAGTAATATTCCATAGCGGCCATACCAGACAAGGATTTCATTTCCTGGCTACCGGAAGTGGAGTCCTTGTTGTACATGAAGGAGGAACAGGACATGGCATATACACAAATTTCCGCGGGCGGCGTTGTATACCGTTATCTTGAAGGGGCGCTTCAGATCCAGCTCATCTTGGACCGTTATGGAAAAACCTCGCTTCCCAAAGGCAAGATGGAAGCCGGTGAAACCGTCGAGCAGACGGCTCTCCGAGAAATACGCGAGGAGACAGGTATAGTCGGATCCATCACTTCTCCAGTGGACATTATTGCATATAAATACCATCATCCCGAATTCGGCCTGGTCGACAAGGAAGTTCACTACTACCTCGTTAAGGCGGAAGGAGGCATCCTAAAACCCCAAATCGAGGAAATCAACGGGGTGGACTGGTTCGAGCCTCTTGCCGCATGGAGGAAGCAGCGGAGCAACGGGTACAATAACAACGATATCATCCTGCGTAAAGCGCTGATGCTGCTTGAAGTCGCTATTCCGGCGGATGAAGATATGAAATTCTAGGACGGCAACCGCTTGTTCCAGAAAGGCAGATAGCATAGAGGAAGCGCGATCAGCGAGCATGCGATGTTAAACAGGGTTTGCGCATGGGCGATTTGTCCGGCCGGATCTGCGGCTAACCATCCGGATACGGCGGTTAATCCCGCTGTGAACGGAATGAAGAGCAGGACTCCGCCGATATTAAGCCCCAAATGGGACCAAGCCACGAATCGTCCGGCGCGGCTGCTGCCAATCGCCGCGATGAGCGCCGTCACGCAGGTACCGACATTGGAGCCCAGGACGATCGCGACGCCGATCTCGGGAGGCAGCGCTCCGCTGGCGGCGAGCCCCATAGCCATGGCGATGACGGCGGCACTGCTGTGCATCAAAGCCGTCAGGATCGCACCGGCTGCAATGCCCCAGAGGACGCTTTGCGAGGCGTAGTCAAGGAACCATTGGAACAAACCGAGGCTTTGAAGGGTCGGCCCAATGGATTGCATGATTTGTATCGCGAGCAGCACCAGCGAAAATCCGGCGACAGCAAGGCATAAAAATTGGCTGCGGATCAATTGGTTTTTTAACTTGTCGTGACTCGCAGGTACGCGCTCGCTGACAAGAACGGCTCCGACCCACAGCATCAGCGAGAGGACAAGCAGAGGCATGGCGGCTTGTCCGATCTGCAGGCTGATGAGTTCGGTGGTTACCGTCGTGCCGATGTTCGTGCCGAGAATAACGCCCAAGGTACCGGACAGGCTTAACAATCCGGCATTGGCAAAGCCTATCGCCAGCACGGTTACGGCGGTGCTGCTCTGCAGCAGGGCCGTAACCGCCGTGCTGGCAACCATGCCTTTCAGGGGCGTGGATGTCGCTTTGTGGAGCCACTTATGCAAGAGCGGTCCGGCCCAGCGCTGGAGGGCGACCTCCATGACCTTCATGCCGAACAGGAACAGGACAAGACCATAGCAGACGGGAAACCAGAGCGTGGATAGCATGATGTTCTCCTTTTTGTAAAATAAGGTGGGAGCGCAGTTTCCAGCAAAGCCGAAAGTCATCGGTCATCGCAAGAAAACGATCTCTTCACGCGGTCGGGTAACTGTGAAAGCACGTCGGTCGACGTTTTTCTTAATTACGTATATGACCCTTGGCGGACATGCATGCCTATTGCAATAAACCAGAGGATAACTTTAAGGAGTGAAATTCAGTGCCATCGGTTATTTTGGAGCGCAGTCGAAAAAAGAGACTGGAGCAGGGGCACCCTTGGGTGTATAAAAGCGAGATTGCTTCTGTCGAGGGCGAGCCCGAGCCGGGCGATATCGTATCGGTGTTCAATCACCAAGGCCGTTTTCTTGCCTCCGGGTATTACAATCAGTTATCACAAATCACCGTGCGCACCGTTTCGTATGAACCGGTCGAGGCGATGGACAAGGCTTTTTTCGCAGCCAGATTCCAGGAATGCCTGAAACACCGGGAGCGGTTTATCGGAGACGAGAATGCTTACCGGCTGGTATACGGCGAGGCTGATTTCCTGCCGGGGCTGATCGTGGACCGTTTTGCCGACGTGCTGGTCGTGCAGCTACTGACGCTGGGCATGGACCGATGCCGTGCGGACATCGTGGACGCGCTTGTCGAAGTGGTACAGCCGAAAGGAATTTACGAGCGCAGCGACGTTTCCATCCGGGAACTGGAAGGGCTGGAACAGCGCAAGGGAACTCTTTACGGGGAGTGTCCCCGTCACGTCGTCGTGACGGAGAACGGCTTGAAGATCAAAGTGGATATCGAAGAGGGTCAGAAGACCGGATATTTCTTTGATCAGCGGGAGAACCGGGCATCCATCAAACCGTTAATGACCGGTTGGGGAAGCCGGAGCGGGATTACGCTTCAGGCCGTGGAGCGGGAAGGTGAGACGAAGACCCTGCCGGTGAACAAAAGCGGAAAAGAAGTTACGTTCCCGTATTGGGACGGCGCAACGGTGTTGGAATGCTTTTCGCATACGGGCAGCTTCACGCTGCATGCATGCAAGTACGGCGCCAAGAAAGTCACCTGCCTCGACATATCGGAGCATGCCATCGAAAGTGCCAAAGAGAACGTGGAATTGAACGGATTCCAGGATCGCGTGGAATTTGTGGTGGATGACGCCTTCCAATATTTGCGCAGCCAGGTAAAGGGTTTGGAAGAGCGCGAGCTGCGCGCCCAAGGGGATCAGAAAGTGGATACCTCGAAACCGTTGACCGCGGGCGGGGGGCGATCCTGGGACGTGGTCATTCTGGACCCGCCGGCGTTTGCCAAAACCAGGTCGGCCGTCAAGGGGGCTTGCCGCGGGTACAAGGACATCAACCTCCACGGCATGAAGCTGGTCAACGAGGGCGGATATCTGGTTACGGCAAGCTGCTCGTACCATATGCGGCCGGATTTGTTCCTGGAGACGATCCAGGATGCGGCGAAGGATGCCGGCAAAATTCTGAGATTGGTGGAATGGCGTGCGGCCGGCAAGGACCATCCGCAAATTCTTGGGGTCGACGAGGGACATTATTTGAAATTCGCCGTCTTTGAAGTGCGCAGCAAATCAAAACTGTAAACACCCCAGCTTGGCGGTTCATGTAGAGGATCTTGCAATGGTGGATAACCACGATGGCAGGGTCCTTTTTCATATGTCCGAAATCGTTGGGAATGGGAATGAAATCCAAACGTATGTTCCACCAATCAGGACTTATGTTATACTAGTAATCAGCATCTTTTTGATAGAGTCGAACCATCACGCAAGATTTGACATACATTTTTGATCTTGAACTACTAGATTCAAAGGGCATGATTTCACCGGATCAGCAGCTGGTTTTGAAGGTGAATGAGTCTCTTTCGGCAAGATGTAAAGGAGGCATAGCATGGGCGTTCAATTTGTTATCGGCAGGTCGGGCAGCGGCAAGAGCACGTCGATCCGCCAAGAGATGATCGAACGGTTGGAGCATAATCCCAAGGGGGATCCGATGATCCTGATCGTTCCGGAGCAAGGGTCCTATGAAGCGGAGCACGCGCTCGTCAATGCGGGAGGCATTCGCGGCATGATGCGCGCGCAGGTGCTAAGCTTCCGCCGTCTGGCTTACCGCGTCATGCAGGAAACCGGCGGAGCCGCTAAAGTGGCGATCAGCGAGGAAGGCAAGCGGATGCTGCTGTATAAAATTCTGCGGAGGCGCAAGGAAGAGCTCCACATGTTCGGCGCCTCGGGAGAGCAGCATGGCTTTGTCGGCAAGCTGAGCGAGCTGTACACGGAAATGAAGCGCTATTGCATTGACGCCTCATGCGTGGAGGAGCAGCTGGGACAGATGGTATCGGGCTCCGGGAATTCACCGATGCTGCGGCGGAAGCTGGAGGACATCGTAACGGTCTTTCGCGATTTCGAGCTTGAAATTTCACGGTTTTACATGGATGAGGAAGACACGCTGGCCTCATTGGCTGAGGGTGTGGCCGAATCGGAATATATCAAGCGTGCCGACATCTGGATCGACGGCTTCCACGGCTTTACGCCGCAGGAGTACCGGGTGCTGCGGGAGATCATCGCACACGCCAAGCGAGTCACGATCGCGCTGACGCTGGACAAGCCTTACAGGAACGGGACGGTTCCGCATGAGCTGGATCTCTTTCATCCTACTGCGGTGACGTACATAAAGCTCAAAGGGATTATCGATGAGATCGGGCTGGAGGCGGAGCACCGCATTCTTCATCCCGATGTTCTGCCGCGGTTTCAGGAATCTCCCATGCTTGCCCATCTTGAGCGCGGTTATGATCGGAAGAGACGCTGGGCGGAACCGGATGAAGGCCCGGACACAGCGAGCAGTCCAAACCGCGGGGGGAAAGGTCTGCTTTTACACGCTGCCAGCCATCGCCGGGCCGAAATCGAAGGAGCTCTGCGCGAAATGCTGCGGCTGGCACAGGAGGAAGGGGCAAGATACCGCGAAATGGCTGTTTTTGTCCGGAATATGGGGGACTATGAGCATCTGATGGGTCCTTTGTTCAGGGAATACGGCGTTCCTTATTTTCTCGATCAGAAGCGGAGCGAGCTTCACCATCCGCTGGTCGAGTTCATTCGCTCTGCGCTTGATGTCATCGGTCGCCGGTGGCGTTATGAGGACGTATTCCGCTGCGTGAAGACGGATCTGCTGCTGCCGCTGGACGGTTCGCTTACCCGCGAGGACATGGACCGTCTGGAGAACCATGTGCTGGCCTCCGGAATCCAGGGCACGCGCTGGACGGACGGCCGTCCCTGGAAGGGAGTTCCAAGCCTTTCTTTAGAAGAGGGGGAAAGCGAGATCCGCAATCAGGACGGCATGGCGGCGATCGAGTACGCTAGGAAGGTGATAACGGAACCGCTGCATGCGTTCGAGAAGCGGATGAAAAAGGCTGCGAGCGCGATGGATCAGAGCACCGCGGTCTATCGGCTGCTGGAGGAGTGCGCTGTGCCCGAGAAGCTGGAGCTGTTAAGCCGGGCCGCACTGGATGCCGGGCGTCCTGAGGAAGCCCGGGAACATCGCCAGGTATGGGGTGCCGTGCTCGGCTTGCTCGACCAAATCGTCGAGATGATGGGCGCGGAGAAGCTAAGCACCGAATTGTTTACCGGCGTGCTGGGTACGGGACTTACGGAAATGAAAATGGCTCTTGTGCCTCCGTCTCTGGACCAGGTGCTCATCGGCAGCATGGACCGGACGCGGACGGGCGGGGTGAAATATGCATTCCTTCTCGGCATTAACGACGGCGTGCTCCCGGCCCAGTTCCAGGATGACGGCATCCTGACGGAGCCGGAACGGGTTCATCTTGAAGACCGCGGGCTGGAGCTTGCCCCGAGCATATCCCGAAGACTGCTGGATGAACGGTTTCTGATCTATAATGCGCTGACTTCGGCCAGCAAACAGCTGTGGGTCAGCTACCCTGCGGCGGATGAGGAAGGCAAGCCGTTACTGCCATCCGAGGTGGTGCGGCATCTGAAGCTGATGTTCCAGCTGGAAGAGGAGCCTTTGTTTCCAAGGCCGCATGCCGGGCAATCGGCCCTTGAGCAGGAGGGTTATGCGGTCCGTCCAGACAAGACGCTTGCTTATTTAGCGGGCCGGTTTCGCGACTGGAGGAATGGGGAGGAGATCCCGGATTTGTGGTGGCATGTTTACAACTGGTATGCGGAGCAGCCGGGTTTGCGGCCCCGCCTTACGACCATGCTCTCCTCCTTGTCTTACCGGAATGAAGCCCGGCCTCTCAAGCTGGAAACCAGCAGACAGTTGTACGGAACGAAGCTGCGGACAAGCGTATCCCGGATGGAGCGCTTTGTTGCCTGCCCGTTCTCCCATTTTGCCTCCCATGGGTTGAAGCTGAGAGAGCGGCAGCTGTACAGGCTTCAGGCTCCCGACATCGGACAGCTGTTCCATGCTGCCTTGAGCAGCATGGCCGTCAAGTTCCAATCGCAGCATCGAAGCTGGGGAGACCTGACCGCCGAGGAATGCCTGCGCGAAGCGGAAGCGACCGTGGATCGGCTGGCGCCCATGCTGCAGGGTGAAATCCTGCTCAGCTCCAAGCGGTACGGCTATATTTCGCGAAAGCTTAAAAACATCGTGGGCAGAGCGTCGGTCATATTGGGAGAGCAGGCGAGGCGCGGCAAATTCGAGCCGATCGGCCTTGAGCTTGATTTCGGTCCCGGAAAGCCGCTGCCACCCCTGGCGTTTGAATTGCCGAACGGGACCAAGATGGAGATTGTCGGGCGCATAGACCGGGTCGACATGGCTCGAGGGGAGCATGGCATCATGCTTCGAGTCATCGATTATAAATCGAGCCAGAAGGATCTGCGGCTGCATGAGGTCTATTACGGCCTATCCCTGCAGATGCTGACCTATCTGGACGTGCTGCTGACGTTTGCGGAGGAATGGCTGGGCGAGCAGGCCCTGCCTGCGGGAACCTTGTACTTCCACGTGCATGATCCGGTATTGCAGTCCGCCAACGGCATGACGCCGGAGCAGGCGGCGGAGGAGCTGCTCAAGCGCTACAAAATGAAAGGCCTGCTCCTGGCAGACCGCGAAGCGGTGTCCCTCATGGATTCGTTCCTTGAAAAGGGGCACTCTGCCATCCTGCCCGTCGCCGTCAAAACGGACGGCAGCTTCTACAGCAGCGCGGCCGTGGCAACGCCTGACCAGTGGGAGACCTTGTTGTCCGCCGTGCGGGAGAACATGCTGAACATCGGCTCCCGCATCACAGGCGGCGATGTCGCGATTAAACCGTACCGTATACAGCAGGAGACCGCCTGCACGTTCTGTTCTTTCCGGCCCGTATGTCAGTTCGACGATGCGATTGAGGGCAGCGAATACCAGCTGCTGGGCAAACCGGGCAAAGATCAGGTGTGGGATATGCTTGGACATCCGAAGGGAGGAGAGAGCCGGTGAGAGAGATGATAGCAAAACCCGAGGGAAGCATGTGGAGCGACGACCAGTGGAAAGCCATTGCGCTGTCGGGCGACGATATGCTGGTTGCAGCTGCGGCAGGTTCGGGGAAAACCGCCGTGCTGGTTGAACGGATCATTCGCAAAATCCTGGACGATGCCGCAGGGTTCAGCGTAGATCGGCTGCTTGTGGCTACCTTTACGAAAGCCGCCGCTGCCGAAATGCGGGGACGGATCCGGGAAGCGCTGGACCGTGAGCTGGACCGGGATCCGGACAATGAGCATATCCGGCGTCAGCTCGCTTTGCTTGGCAGAGCGTCGATTACAACGCTGCACTCCTTCTGCATGGAAGTCATTCGGCGATATTATCAGTTAATACCGCTGGATCCGGGATTCCGCATCCTGAACGAACATGAGGCGGATTTAATGCGGCAGGATATGCTGGAGGAGTTGTTCGAAGAGAAATACGGAGAGGCGGAGGGGGACCGGGAAAGCCGGTTTCTGCGCTTGGCGGACTGGTTCAGCGGCGAGCGAACGGACGATGCGCTGTACCGTCTCGTGCAGCGTCTATACGATTTCTCCCGCAGCCATTCATGGCCGTCACACTGGCTTAGGGAGACAGCCGCCGGCTTTCAGGTGGCCGATACGGAAGCCCTTGGTAACACGCCATGGGTCCAGAGCATCTTGGCGGATGCACGCCTGGCTCTGAACGGAGCGGCAGGGCTGCTGCAGCAAGCCAAGGCCATTGCCATGCAGCCGGGAGGGCCAACACCGTATACGGACAATCTCGATGAGGACTTGCGGCTGGTGGCTTCCCTGCTGGAGGCCATCGATACTTCGCCGTGGGAATCGTTGTACGGCATTTTCCGCGAGGCGTCTTTCGGCAAACTCAAATCCGTTCGTAAGGATGAGGTGCTGCCGGAGCTGCAGGAGCAGGTCAAGGAACTGCGCGACAACGTGAAGAAAATCGTAAATGAGCTGAAAAATGCATTGTTCGGCCGTCCGGCATCGGAGTTTTTGCGGGAGCTTCACACGGCAGCGCCGCTGATGATGGAGCTGGCCGAGACGGTGATCGCGTTTGGTGAGCGATACCGGGAGGCCAAGGCGGCCAAAGGCATGGTCGACTTTAACGACCTTGAGCATTACTGCCTCCATATACTTCGCCATCCCGATTCCGTGCCGGGACATATGATGCCTTCCGATGCGGCGATGGAATACCGCGAGCAGTTTGATGAAGTGCTGCTGGACGAATATCAAGATACGAACAGCGTGCAGGAAGACATCGTACGATTGATTTCCCGGGAGATGCCGGGCAACCGGTTTATGGTCGGCGACGTGAAGCAGAGTATTTATCGGTTCCGTCTGGCGGAACCGGGACTGTTTCTCGATAAGTACAAGACGTTTTCTTCCGAGACAGGCACGTCCCAAACGGGCATCCGTATTGATCTGGCCCGTAATTTCCGCAGCCGGATGGAAGTGGTGGACGCCGTCAATTTGCTGTTCCGGCAGATCATGAACGAATCGGTAGCCGAGATTGCCTATGATGAACGGGCCGAGCTTGTATGCGGAGCTTCCTTTCCGGAACAGGAAACGAACGGAGGCGCGAATCCCTACATGCCCGAAATGCTGCTGATCGACCGTGCCGGAAAAGGTCCGGAGGAGCAGTCCGATGAATCGGCTTCCGAAGAGGACGGGATTCAGCTTGAGGCTGAGGCGCTCGAAATGGAAACCGCCCAGCTGGAAGCCCGCGCCATCGCACGCAAAATCCGCGAAATGACAGGCGAAAGCGGAAAGCCGCTCATGGTTTACGATAAAGGGTTGAAAACGATGCGGCCCGCAGGGTATGGAGACATGGTCATTTTGCTGCGCTCCGCCATGGTTTGGGCACCGTTAATTATTGAGGAGTTAAGGCAGGAGGGAATACCGGCATTCGGCGAGCAGAACAAGGGATACTTTCAGGCTACGGAAGTGGAGATCATCTTATCGCTGCTGCAGGTGATCGATAATCCGCGGCAGGACATTCCTTTGGCTTCGGTATTGCGCTCGCCCATTCTTGGATTATCCGAGGAAGAGATGGCACAGGTTCGCCTGTGCGCGAAAGGGACTTATTACGATGCGCTGAAGGCGGCGGTCTCGTTAAGCGTCGCGCCGCCGGTCATGGATCCGGCACGCCCTATGGGCTTCGTCGACGGAAAATGGACGCCGGGCGCAGGACTGGAAGGCCTGGCCGAAGCCGCCGCCGGTCATGAGCTCGTAGCAGGCAGCCATCTTTCGGATGCCCCGCTAACGGCGGAGGGCCATGCTATCGAAATATCGGCGGAGCTTGGCGCCAAACTTGGATTGTTTATGGATCGGCTGCAGCGCTGGCGGCAGGAAGCGCGTCAGGGAAGCCTGAGCGATCTGATCTGGGGGATTTACAGCGAAACCGGATATTTGGATTGGGTTGGCGGCTTGCCCGGCGGCAAGCAGCGTCAGGGCAATCTGACCGCCCTATATGACCGGGCCGTGAAGTATGAACAGGACACAGCCTCGAGAGGGCTCTTCCGTTTTCTGACCTTTATCTCGCGTCTCCGCGAGCGCGGCGGGGATCTTGGCACGGCCGGAGGCACGGAAAGCCAGGGCAACGCGGTGCGCCTGATGACCATTCACAAGAGCAAGGGCCTGGAGTTTCCGGTCGTGTTCGTGGCGGGATTGTCCAAAAATTTCAACCAGCAGGATTTGAACGCCCCCTTCCTGATGCATAAGGAGCTTGGCTTCGGACCGAAGTTCGTGGATGAAGGCATGCGCGTAAGCTACCCGACGCTGCCAAACCTGGCGATTCGGCGCAGATCGCAGCTGGAGCTGCTGGCCGAGGAGATGCGGGTGCTCTACGTTGCGCTTACAAGGCCGAAAGAGAAGATGATCCTGGTCGGCACGGTGAAGGATTTGCCGAAAAAGGTGTCCGCTTGGGCACAGGCCGATTTTAACCCGGAGCAGCTTCTGCCGGATTACGTCCTTGCCCGGGGACGGAGCTACCTGGATTGGATCGGTCCGGCCGTGATACGGCATCCGTCTGCGGGTCCGCTCCGCGGACAGGCGGGATTGCCGGAAGAGACGAGCTCGCGCGCGTTAGCGGCAGACCGATCGCAATGGATATTCTCGATTGAAACGCCGGAATCCCTGGCGCAGGGCATGACCGGCATGAGCGATGACGTTCAGGCGGACAGCGAAAATCGGATGACGAAGCTGAATGCCCTGCGCAGGCTCGAGCCTGTCCCGGAATCTGCGATTGCCGAAGCGGAAAAAGGGGGGACGGATGTTCAGCGGGCTTCCATCGATCAGCGGTTGTCGTGGAATTATCGTTATGAAGCGGTCAGTCAAATATCGGCCAAAACGTCCGTAACGGAGATGAAAAAGCTGCTTGCCCTACAGGACAGCCCCTCCTTGGATTTGCTGGAGGAACGGGCCGTGAAACGCCAGAGCAGGGAACGTATAGACGCAAGCACTTCCTTCACGCTGAGCCTGCGGCGGCCGAAATTTATGGAGTCCACGAAGCTGACGCCCGCCGAGCGGGGAACCGTCTATCATACCATCATGCAGCATCTGCCGCTTCAACGGCTAGAACCGACAGCGGAGATCGAAGAAACCATCCGTTACCTGGTGGAAAAGGAGATCATCACCGGTGAGCAGGCTTCCGCGGTGGAAGCAACGGAGATCAGCAGCCTTTTTGCTTGCGACCTTGGAAAGCGGGTGCTGTCAGCAGAGGATGTCTGGCGCGAGATGCCGTTTTCCTATGCGCTCCCAGCGGCAGAAGCTTATCAGGGTCTGGCTTTTCTGGACCCGATTTCGGAACACACGGCTCAGGGCTTGCCCGCGATGGAGCTGCTTCGGGACGAAACGGTGCTGATCCAAGGGGTTGTGGACTGCATGTTCAGGCATAACGGCCATCTTGTGCTGCTTGATTATAAGACCGACCGGGTGCTGGAGCATCGCGGCGGCCTGGCGGCCTTGGCTGACCAGTATCGTTTTCAGCTGGACCTGTATGCAAAGGCTTTGGAGGATATTTTAGGCGAGCCTGTGCATGAGAAATGGCTGTACTTTTTTGATGGGGGACATGCCGTACAGGTATAACCTTTCGGTAAGTTATGTTTTGTTAGACGTTTGAAGCGGGAGAGGAGATTATCGATGCGTATTTTGCATACCGGGGACTGGCATCTGGGGCGCACGCTCGAAGGCCGAAGCCGGCTGGCCGAGCAGGAGCGCTTTCTGGATGAGCTGGTTAAGCTGGCGGACGATCAGCAGGCGGACCTGATCCTCATGGCGGGGGATGTTTATGATTCCGTCAATCCGCCTGCGTCAGCCGAGCAGTTGTTCTACGAAGCGGCCGCCAGACTTACGGAGGGAGGCCGCCCCATGGTGGTCATTGCAGGCAACCATGATCAGCCGGAACGGGTTGCATCGGTTACGCCGCTTGTTGCAGCCAGAGGCATCACGCTGATAGGGACACCTATCGCCGATGCGGTAACGGTTGCCGCAGCCCGTACCGGAGAAACGGCCAAGATCGCAGCTCTGCCCTACCCGTCAGAGGCCAGGCTCAACGAGCTGTTATCGGTCGACGGGGATGAGGATCAGCTTCGCCGCGCCTACAGCGAGAGAGTCGGAAAACTGATGAGGATGATGGCAAGGGAATTTTCTCCGCAGACGGTCAATCTGGCGATGAGCCATATCTATGTTCTTGGCGGCGTCGAGAGCGATTCCGAGCGTCCGATTCAAGTCGGGGGAGCGTACACGGTTGATCCGTCGGCACTCGCTGTCGGCGCTGCCTATACGGCGCTGGGTCACCTGCATCGTTCCCAGGCTGTGAAAGGGGAGGGGATGATCCGCTACAGCGGATCCCCGCTGGCCTACAGCTTCTCGGAAGCGGGACAGGCGAAATCGGTGACCATGGTTGACGTATCGCCGGGAGGAGCTCCCGTGATTGAGGAGCTGTTTCTCAGCAGCGGCCGCCCGCTTGTCCGATGGAAGGCCAAAGGCGGCTTGGATGAAGTCTACCGCTGGCTGGATGAGGGGCGCGATCCCGAGGCTTTCATTGATCTGGAGGTATCCTTAACGGAGGCCATGGGGCTTGCCGATATTCAGCGGCTGCGCAAGAGCAGGGACGGCATCGTCCACATTCGTCCGGTATACCCGGAGATGGAAGCGTTGGAGCTGGAGAGCGAGCGCTCAAGGCTGCCGCTGCCGGACCTGTTCCGAAAGTTCTACCAACGGCAAACCGGGGGAGCTGAGCCTGAGGATCACCTGGTCGATTTGTTTCTGGAGCTGGTTGAGGAAGAGGAGTCTGAGTCTGACGGCACGGAGGTGAAGTCTTAGAATGAAGCCGATTTTGTTGAAGTTATCCGGACTGCAGAGCTACCGAAGCACGCAGGAGATTGATTTCGAAACGTTGTGCGAAACCGGGCTCTTCGGTATTTTCGGACCGACGGGCAGCGGGAAATCCACGCTGCTGGATGCGATTACCTTAGCCATGTACGGAAAAGTGGAGCGCGCGGTTAACGGAACCCAGGGCATCATGAACCACTCGGAGGACGGTCTGTCCGTCTCCTTTACGTTTGAGTTGTCTTCCGCGGCCGGGCTGGAGCGATACCGGGTAGAGCGCAGGTTCAAACGGGTAAACGAGCTTTCCATCAGCAATACGGTGAGCCGTTTCATTCGCGTTACCCCCGAAGGGGATCAGGTGGTGGCGGATAAATTGGCCGAGGTCACCCGCTGCGTCGAAGAGAAAATCGGGCTCAAAATGGACGATTTTACCCGGGCGGTCGTGCTTCCACAGGGAAAGTTCGCCGAATTCCTTTCCCTGAAGGGGAGCGAACGCCGGCAGATGCTGCAGCGGCTGTTCCATTTGGAACGGTACGGGGATCAGCTTGCGATCAAGCTCAGCCGCCGTGTTAAGGATACGGAGGGTTCTCTGAAATCGGTCGAAGCGGAACAGCAGGGTCTTGGAAGTGCAGGCAAGGATGCTTTGGCGGAAGCGACTGCGGTGCTGGAACATGCCAAGAAACACGCGGCGTTATCCCGCAATCAACTCCAAGCCGCCATGGAAGCCCATGAAGCTATGGGAAAAATTCGCGAGCTGGATATGGAAAAGCGGCGGCTGCAGGGGAAGCTGGACGAGCTTGCCCCGCATGAGGAAGAGATGCAGCGGTTGGAACGCCGCCTTGAGCTGACAGGGGCTGCGGCCGCCGTTCTCCCCGCGCTCGAGGCATGGCGCGAATCCGGCAAGGCATGGGATCAGCGGCGGCGGATTGCCGAAGGGCTCCTGGCGCAAGCCGCGTCCGCCCAGCAGGCGGCCGAGCAGGCGGTGAAGGCGGATGAAGCCGCCCAGGATGCGCTTCGGGCCGAGGAACCGAAGCTGGTGCTTCGGGAGCAGCAGCTGGAGCAGGCCGTTATATTGCAGCGGGAACGCGATGCATTACGGGAAGAACTGGCCAAGCTGGATGCGCAGCGAACGAAAGCGCGCCAAGAGCGCGAAGGGGTAACGGCACTGCTGCATAAGGAGCAGGAGCTGCTCGAACGAGGCCGCAGGCGGCAGGAGGAGCTGCAGGGCAAGCTGAAAGGGCTGGAGACCCGCTCAGGGGAGCGCCAGGCGCTTCATTTGGCGATGCAGAAGGTTCAAGCGCTTGAGGCTGTCCGAAGGCAGAAGCACAAGTCCGAGCTCGAACTGAAATCGCAGGAGGGCAAGCTGAAGGAGCTCGAGGCCAGATTGGGTACCATGCAGAAGCAGGAGCAGGAGCTGCAGCGCGACTACATACAGCTCTCCATGCAGGCTGACAGCTTGCAGCGTGACGCAGCCGAAGCATCGGCAATTGCCGATCGGATCGCCGCCGCCGCAGTCGAGGTAAGCCAGGCGATGAGCCGATCGCTTCGGGACAGACAGCTTCATGCGCTGTCCCTTTCGCTGGCCGCCGAGCTCCGGGCAGGCGAGCCATGTCCCGTGTGCGGAAGTCAGCATCATCCGCAACCGGCCGTTTCGGCAGGACAGCCTGAAGAGACTTTGGATGAGGGCATGGACCGGCTGACGCGGATCACGCATCAAATCCAGGAAGCCAGACTGACCCTGCGGGGGCAGCATAACGGAGCGGAGTCGCTGGCGAGTCAATCGCGTTCGCAGATCGGCACTTTCGCAGACGGCGAATTGATTGACGCGATTTCCTTCAGGCAGAGCGGATCGATGGAAGCCGCGGTATCCGCCATGCCTGTCGCTGAAGGACCGTACGACGCGGAAAAGCTTGCTTCGGATACAGCCTGGCTCATAGAAGCGGCTGATGCTCAAGCTGCTGCCATCGGACAATGCCGAGCGGAAGTTTCCAAGGTGCAGCAGAGTCTCCTGGCATGTCGGCAGGAGCTGATGAAACAGAGCGCCGCGCTGGAGAATGGACAAGCGGCAGAGCACCAGATGCGGGATCAGTTAGCCGGGTTGGAAACCGAAGCTGCGGACATTTTGGCTTCCTGGCAGGAAAGCAAGCCGGAATTTCCTTTGGAAGAGGCAGCTGCCCGTTTTCAGCTCATGCAGGAGAAGGACGCGGAATCCGAATCGATTAAGGAAGGGCTCGAGCGCAGCGTTCCATTCATCGAAGAGAAAAAGGAGGCCGTCCTCCGCTTGGAGCAGCAGCTGCTTGAGCTCGAAAAGCTGCAGATTCAATGGGATGCGCAACGGGAAGGAAAGGCGGATGGCCTGAAGGATAAAGAAGAGCGGCTTCAGGCTTGGATCGGAGACCGGTCGGCCGAGGAAATGCTGGGCGAGTGCAGGACCAGGATGAAGCTGCTGAAGGAGTCCGCGGAACAAGCCAGGAGTGAATGCAGGAAGGCAGAGGAGGCGGCTCGGCATGCAGCCAAGGAAGCGGCGCTTGCGGAACAGGCGGAAAGAGCCGCGCAGGAGCAGCACGTGGCTGCCAAGCTTGCCTGGGAGAACCAGCTGGCCGCCTCTCCGTTCGCTACGGAGCATGCCGTCATGGAAGCCTGCTTGACCCCGGAAGAAAGCGAACGATGTGCCCAGCTCGTAAAAGCGCATCGGGACGGGCAGCGGGAATGGACGCTGAGGCTTCGCGACGTCGAGCTGAAGCTTGGCACCCGCCCGTTCCAAGAAGAGGACTGGGAACGGTGTACAGCCGAGCTTCAGGCGGCCCGTGCAACCGACGAGGAAGCGCTGCAGGCGAGAGCCCGGGCGGAGCGGGATTTGGAAGACCTGAACCAGCGTCACGTCCGGTTCATGGAATTGGAAGAGCGGCGCCTAAACCTCCAGCGAGAGAGCGAACGCTTGTCCAAATTGCAGTCCTGCTTGCGCGGCAACGCGTTTGTTGAATATATTGCGGAAGAACAGCTGATGCAGGTGAGCCAGTCGGCCTCCCAGCGTCTTCGCTATTTGACCAAGCAGCGCTACTCGCTTGAGGTGGATTCCGGCGGAGGCTTTGTCATTCGTGACGATGCCAACGGCGGCGTCCGGCGTCCGGTATCCACTTTATCCGGCGGCGAGACGTTCCTCACCTCATTGGCCTTGGCTTTGGCGCTCTCCGCCCAAATCCAGCTGCGCGGGCAATATCCGCTGCAATTCTTTTTCCTCGACGAAGGGTTCGGCACGCTGGATCCGGAGCTGCTGGAGACGGTCATCACCGCGCTTGAGCGCCTCCATACCGATAAGCTAACCGTCGGCATCATCAGCCATGTGCCCGAGCTTCGGGCCCGCCTGCCGCGCAAGCTGGTGGTGCAGCCGGCGGAACAGGCGGGAGCGGGATCCCGGATTGCAATCGAATCGATGTAGCCGCAAAACATAAGGCGGTGTGATTTAAATCACGGAAACAGCAACAAGGCGCTGTTATAGTACAGATAAGCCGACATATAGAAGAAGCACCGGGCTGGCGCTTGATCATGAGAGATTCCTTTCTTTTCCCTTGCTCTCGTGATGAAGCGCCTCCTTACTGGACAGCTGCGTTCCAGGGGTGCTTCTCTTTTTTTTATATGGATCATCTTCCATTGATTGGACGCACTGCCCGTTTTCTTATATGATAAAAGCATGTAAACGTATGAAAGGGGTAACCGCGAATGGATTGTGTTTTTTGTAAAATCGTAGAAGGTGAGCTTCCTTCCACGAAGATACTCGAGAATGATAAGGTGCTCGTATTTCAAAACATCAACCCGGAAGCGCCGGTTCATGTCTTGATCATTCCGAAGAAGCATATCGCTTCCATGAACGATATTGGGGATGAGGACCTGCTGTTGATTGGCGAGATGCACAAAGCGGCTAAAGAGGCCGCGGCCAAGCTGGGCATTGCGGAGAGCGGTTATCGGTTAATCAACAACTGTGGTCGCGATGGGGAACAAACGGTGTTCCACGTGCACTATCACCTGATGGGCGGCCGCCGCTTAGGCGCATTAACCGGCATTTCCCCGGCTCATACATAATTTCTTGCATAGGAAGAAATATATCAGCCTCGCAGCGCATGGCCGCCGCGGGGGTGTTTCCATTGCACGGACTATCGTAAATTAAACGCCCAAGGTTGACACCCTATTTCGGTTTGCCCTATAATGAAGTTTGATGAACCGTGTTAATGCTCTTGGACGGTCTGGTCGGAGGGAGGGAAAACTGGTGTCTGAAACTAAAGTTCGCAAAAACGAGACAATTGATGCTGCACTTCGTCGCTTCAAGCGTTCCATTGCTAAAGATGGCGTATTGGCTGAAGTGAAGAAACGCAAGCATTATGAAAAGCCAAGCGTAAAGCGCAAGAAAAAGTCCGAGGCTGCTCGTAAGAGAAAGTTTTAGGAGGATCTGAACTAGCATGAATCTTAGCGAACGATTGAACGAAGATATGAAGCAAGCGATGAAGAGTAAGGACAAGTTCAAACTCTCAACGATTCGAATGGTTCGTTCGACGATAAAAAATCTTGAAATAGATTTGAAACGAAGTTTGGATGACAACGAAGTGCTTGATATTTTTAGTCGTGAAATCAAACAGCGCAAAGATGCCCTCCAAGAATTTGAAAAAGCGGGACGCGACGATCTTGCCGCCGATGCAAAAGCAGAAATTGAGCTCCTTAGCGCCTACCTCCCGGAACAGCTTACTGAAGAAGAAATTAAAGTCATTGTACAGCAGACCATCCAGGAAACCGGTGCTTCTTCAAAAGCCGAGATGGGTAAAGTAATGAGCGCTCTCATGCCGAAAGTTAAAGGGCGTGCAGACGGAAAGCTTGTCAATCAAGTTGTTCAACAATTTCTGTAACAACATAAGTGAAACACCCCTTGTTTTCTCAAGGGGTGTTTTTTCTTTGTCGTGAAGGAGCAGGGCTTGGAGAAGCCGAGCGCCTTGATCGATGGTTTTTTCCATGGATGGGCATACTTTTTGAAACGAAATCGTTTCTGATTCGTAATAACTACCATATGGGTGCAAGTAGATACATATGCTTATGCAAGAGGCAGGCCGCTGAACCTGTTTTGTCGAAATGAAGGTAGAGGTGGCCGAATTAAGTCGAAAAGGAGGGGAAAAGATGAGTAGAAAGTTGTGGATGCGCAGATTCCTGACATTAACGGCAGCGGTCGTGATGATGCTGATATCGATCGGAATGTATGCAGCACCTATGAAATCGGCGATGGCGGCTAACATCGGGTCGGTGTACGTCATTCCGGTGAAGCAGCCGATCGAACGCGGCTTAACCAGCTTTATGGAACGCGGATTCAAGGAAGCCAAAGAGATGGCGGCAGGACTGATCGTCCTGGAAATCGATACGCCGGGCGGTCTTGTCGACCAAGCGGGTGAAATTGCTACCTTGATGAAGGACAGCGAGATTCCGATCGTGGCTTACATTACGGGCGATGCGGCATCGGCCGGCAGTTACATCGCACTCAATGCAGACAAGATTGCCATGTCCGAGGGCAGCATGATCGGCGCGGCTTATATGGTGGATGCCAGAGGCAATCGGATCGAAGATGCCAAGCTGGTTTCCTGGTGGAAGAGCAAGATGGCAGGAGCTGCCGAGGCGGGTGGTCGAAACAAAGAAATCGCGATGGGCATGGCAGATATCAATCTGAAGGTCGATATGCCTGAAATCGGTTTGACAAAGCAGCCCGGAGAGATTATATCCTTGACGCATGATGAAGCGCTGAAGACAGGTTACGCAGACACGATTGCGAACAGCACCGAAGAGGTCATCACATGGATGGACTACTCCACGCAGGACGTATTCCGGATGGAGCCGACGTTCTCGGAGAAGCTGGCTACATTTCTTACGCATCCCGGGGTTATGACACTGCTGTTGTTCATCGGTATCGCCGGTGTGATTATCGAAGTCATCGTTCCAGGCTTTGGCGTGCCGGGGATTCTTGGCGTGGTTGCATTCGTGCTCTATTTCTTCGGCAACCAGGTGGCCGGATTTGCCGGTTGGGAGACCTGGCTGCTGTTTGTGATCGGTATCGTGATGCTGGCGATGGAGCTGTTTGTGCCAAGCTTCGGGATACTGGGCATCATAGGCTCAGCCAGCTTGATTGCCGGCGTCGTCATGGCGGCCTATAGCACCTCTCATGTTGCTCTGTCCCTTGGGGTTGCAGCGGCATCGGCCCTGGTGGCCATCATTGTGGTTGCCCTCGTATTCAAGGAACGGGGAGTATGGCGAAAGTTCATACTCAGCGACAGCTTATCGAAGGAACAAGGGTATATTCCGAATGAAGACCGGGATGTACTGATCGGCCTGGTCGGAACTTCGATTACGCCGCTTCGGCCGGCTGGAACGATGGAACTTGAGGGACGGCGCCTTGATGTGGTTACCCTTGGCGGATTCATCGATTCCGGCCGACCGGTCCGCGTCATCAAGACGGACGGTACCCGAATTGTGGTAGAGGAAGAAAAAGGGTGAACCTCTGCGCGGAATTGTGTAGTATTAAAAGAGCCCGTGTTTAAACGTTCTGCGTGATGAAGGCAAATATTCAATATTGGAGGGTAAACGAATAATGGAATTGGATGGTTCTTTGGTACCGATTCTTCTAATCGGGGTTGTCGCGATTATCCTGCTTAGCGTGTTTTTCAGTTTCTTCCCGTTAATGCTCTGGATCTCGGCGCTCGCTTCCGGCGTGCGCATCGGGATTATTACATTGGTGGCCATGCGCCTGCGGCGCGTAACGCCAAGCCGGATCGTGAATCCGCTCATCAAGGCCACAAAGGCAGGACTTGGTCTTAATATCAACCAGCTGGAGAGTCACTATCTCGCCGGAGGTAACGTAGACCGGGTGGTCAACGCCTTGATTGCAGCCCAGCGCGCGAACATACCGCTTGAGTTTGAAAGAGCTGCGGCGATTGATCTTGCCGGGCGCGATGTTCTGCAGGCGGTTCAAATGAGCGTTAACCCGCGCGTGATCGAGACGCCGGTCGTGGCAGCCGTGGCGAGAGACGGTATTGAAGTGAAGGTTAAAGCCCGCGTGACCGTGCGCGCCAACATCGACCGTTTGGTCGGGGGCGCAGGGGAAGAAACGATCATCGCCCGTGTCGGCGAAGGTATCGTAACCACGGTCGGTTCAAGTAATTCCCATAAAGACGTGCTGGAGAATCCGGATTCGATCTCAAGAACCGTGCTTTCCAAAGGTTTGGATGCTGGGACTGCGTTTGAAATCCTGTCCATCGATATCGCGGACGTCGACGTAGGCAAAAACATCGGTGCTTACCTGCAGACCGAACAGGCGGAAGCCGACAAGCGCATTGCCCAAGCGAAGGCGGAAGAGCGCCGTGCCATGGCGGTAGCGCAAGAGCAGGAGATGAAGGCCCGCGTCGTGGAAATGAGAGCGCGCGTGGTGGAATCGGAATCCCAAGTTCCGCTGGCGATGGCCGAAGCGCTTCGCAGCGGCCAGCTGGGCGTGATGGATTATATGAACCTGAAGAATATCGAAGCCGATACGCAAATGAGAGGTTCCTTCGGTAAGATGGGTGAGAACAATGACAACTCCGGAGACAACAAAACCAAGTAACCACGATGAGGTGAGCCTATAGTGAGCTGGTTAATCGAAAATTTTTACATTGTAGCTGTTATAGGCTTCTTCATCATCTCCGCCCTCGGAAAGCGCGGCAAGAACGCTGAGGACGGGAAAAACCCCCGTATGCCATCCTTCGGCGGCGAAGGGGACCGTCCTGCAAGACCGGGACAGCAGCGGCCACAGCGGCCTGAAGCAAGACGGGTACAGACCGCTCCGCAAGTCTCCCGTCCGGCACCTGTTCAGGAAAGCCCCCGGATCGACAGGATCGATGAGGAAGAAGCGGATACCGGAAACGGATATTCTCTTGAGCATCAAGAGATTGACCGAATGAAACGAAGGCTTGAAATGAGTTCGAGCCACGACAGTATGGATCATCGAATCGAGATGATGCAGAGGGATCTGGACCGGATCCACTCCCATCTGAATCGGATGACACTCGATATACCGGAAACCGTTGTCGAAATTCACGACGAGGATCAGGAACAGGGCAAGAATGGCCGATCGGTTCTTGCTGAACAGGCTCGAAACGGCATTGTGTGGGCTGAGATATTGGGTCCCCCGCGCGCCAAACGCTCCATGAATCCTCGTCGGTAAACGGCGGCGCGTCTGAGGTGTTCAGTGCCATAGGTTAGGGTAAGTTTTAAGAAATTAGCTGCGATTCATAGATTCTTAGATTCATAGAAGCGGGAGACCGCCTCGTCAGATTTTTGACGGGGCGGTCTTTTTACTTTTCATCTCATAAAACGGCTACCTGGGGCATAAGGTGTACAGTACAGGAAGGGGGAAAGTCTCCATATGTCCCGCATCAGCCGCAAGCTGCAGAAATGGACCCAAGAAATGCTTGATTTGCCACAGGACCTGTTATTTGATTTACCGCGGTTGACCCTGATTGGCAATAAAGAGCTGCATATCGAAAACCATCGCGGAGTCCGGCATTTTTCCGAGGAACGACTTGTGTTGTCATTAACGCAGGGTTCTTTGGAGATTTCCGGGACCGGGCTTGCGATTCAGGCCATTCAAAGCCATGAAGTGACCATCATTGGCACCATTCATAATATTCAATACATAGGATTGGGGGAGAAACCGTGAAGATTCCGACGATGATCCATCTTCGAGGATATTTGAAGCTCGCCGTTCGCGGTGAGCATGTGGAAGCATTCATCAATTCATTGGCGGAGGCCGGGACCCCGGTTTGGGATGTAACACCGACAGGGGCGCATTCAGCAGAGTTTAAGCTGCTGCTGAAAGATTTCAAAGGGCTCCGTCCGCTGTTAAAACGGACAGGCTGCCGTACGCGCATCAAGGAGCGTTTTGGTTATCCTTTTCAAGCACGACGTTTGTTGAAACGCAAAGCGTTTGTTATCGGCGTCGTTGCGTTTTTTATGATCCTGCTGACGCTTTCGTCCATGGTATGGAACGTGGAGGTCGAGGGGAATGAAACGATTGCGTCGGAAGATGTGCTGGATGCGGCCAAACAGGAGGGCATTTATCCGTTTCAATGGATATTTAAGCTGCAATCGATGGACAAGCTGTCCGGGAATTTGACCGTCCGTCTTCCGGGAACCTCTTGGGTAGGGGTGGAACGCAACGGGACGCGCATACGCATTCAGATCGTCGAGGCAGCCGTGCCGGAGAAACCGCCGCTCCAGAGCCCAAGGCATCTGATCAGTACCCAGGACGCGGTAATTACTCACATGTACGCAGAGAAGGGGGTTCCTAAAGTAGGGATCAACAGCCGGGTGAAGAAGGGCGACATTCTGATCTCCGGGGTTCTTGGGGATGAGGAGAACTCGGAAAGAGTCGTAGCCAAGGGGGAAGTGAGAGGCCTGGTATGGCATGAATACGATATCGAAATTCCGTTGGTAAAAACGCATAAGGTCTATACGGGCGAAGGAAAGAAGCGCTCCTATATCGTGTTCGGGGATCGTGCCGTTCAGTTGTGGGGCTACGGGGAAATCCCGTATTCGCAGCAGGAGACCCTGACCTTCTATGATCCGCTGACTTGGAGGACGCGCGTGCTGCCGCTCGGCTGGATGACGGAAAAAATCATGGAGGTCACCGAGGTCCAGCGGACCATTACCGAGGATGAAGCCAAAAAAGAGGGAATCGAGGGGGCACGCCGCGATATTTTGGCGAAATATGGGACCGATTCAAGATTCGTAAGCCAAAAAATTTTGCATGATAAGAAAGAGAATGGTAAAGTTTATATGAAAGTGCTTTTTGAGGTGGAAGAGACCATCGCGAAAGAACTTCCCATAGTATACGATCAAGGAGAATGAGGCTATTTGTCACAGCAAACGACCAGCATTCAAATTTTACTTCAAAGCGCGTCAGAAGGTCTGTCCTTATTCGGACCACAAGATACATTTCTAAAATTAATCGAAAAAGAGATTCCTGCAACGATCGATTCACGGGAAGCCGTCATCACGATTCGGGGACAACATCGAAATGTGGAGAGTCTTCAGCAGCTGTTTGAAGTGCTGCTCCAGCTTGTGCGCAACGGCTACATTTTGACCGAGCGTGATATTCTTTATGCTGTAGAACTTGCCAAGGATCTGAGAGCCGATCAGCTGCTGGATCTGTACAAGGGCGAGATTACGACAACTTTCAAAGGTAAGCCTATTCGAGTAAAAACCATCGGTCAGAAGCACTATGTGACCACCATCAAGAAGCGGGACATCGTATTCGGCATCGGTCCTGCCGGAACAGGGAAGACCTATTTGGCCGTCGTTCTTGCCGTAGCCGCGCTCAAGGAAGGATCCGTCAAAAGAATCATTCTGACAAGGCCCGCGGTGGAGGCCGGAGAGAGCCTGGGCTTCCTGCCCGGAGACCTGCAAGAGAAGGTTGACCCTTATCTGAGACCTTTGTACGATGCCTTATACGACGTCATGGGCCCGGATCAAACGGCCAAGGCGCTGGAGCGCGGGTTGATCGAAATCGCGCCGCTCGCGTACATGCGCGGACGGACGCTGGACGACTCGTTTATTATTTTGGATGAAGCACAGAACACCACGCCGGAACAGATGAAGATGTTTCTGACACGGCTCGGATTCGGTTCGAAGATGGTCATTACAGGGGACGTGACCCAGATTGACCTGCCGCGGGGGAAAAAATCAGGACTTATCGAAGCTAAAACGATATTAAGCGGAATTGAGGAAGTCGGATTCGTCTATTTCGCCGAACAGGATGTTGTACGTCATTCCTTAGTACAAAAAATCATCGTCGCTTATGATAAAGCAGCAGAAAACCAAGATTAAAGGGGATTGTCGCAATGGCCTCCAAAGAACCATCGACGGACAAGTCCATATGGAGTAAAAACAGCGGATGGAAATATAGCGTGGCAACACGCTATATTCTGTTTCTGCTGCTTGCTTTGCTCTTTTATATCAGTCTAGCATCCAAGCTTTTGCCGGAACGCTATGACATCCAGGTCAATACGAAAAGCGAAAAGAATATCGTGGCGCCCGTTCAAATCGAGGACAGCAAGGCGACGCTGAAAGCACAGGAGGCGGCGGCGGAGAATGTCCAGCCGATTTACCCTCTCGTCCCGCTGCGGAACGACGTTCTGGTTACGCAGATCCTTGACCGTATTGAACGTTTGAACCAGGACGTGGATATCAGCTCCGCCGAAAAGGTGGAGATTTATCGCAAAGAAATTCCGCGGATGGCCAGAGAATTCGTGCAAAATTTCGTGTCGGCCAACAGCACGAATGAAGCCTACTCCAAAGAGCTGCTTCAGGAAATGCAGCGGGTCATTGAAGAACAAACCTATCGGATTCCCGAGGAAACGTTCATTAAGATACCGCGGTTGAATTCGGAAGATATTATTCAGATGAAGCCCGTAGCCCGCGAGATCGTCTCCAGGCTGATGCTGAACGAGATCGTGGATGCCGACACGGCCCGCACCCGCGTGGCGGAACGAGTGAACACCAGCTCGTTGAATGATCGGACCGCCAGGGAAGTCGTTCAGGAACTGGCGAGTTTAACGATTACGGCCAACAAGTTCTATGACGAGGTCGCCACAAAGAATGCGAAGGTTGAAGCTCGCGAGAATACCCCGCCCGTCTTTATCAAACAAGGGGACATCCTTGTGGCAAAGGGTCAGCTCATCACGCCGGAGCTGTACGAGCTGCTCGGCAAGAACGGGCTGCTGAAGGACGACATCAACTATTGGCCGGAGCTTGGCGTTTTGCTCCTGTCCGTTTTGCTGTCCCTCGGCATACTGATGTTCATCCGGCAGTCGGAGCCGGGCAAATTCAAATACAACAACTCGCAGCTGCTGATGTTGGTCCTGGTGTACGTCATTACGCTGATCACCATGCATTTGACCGCATTTCTGCAGAGCGATTCCCAGATGTACGTGGGGTATTTGGCGCCTGTCGCGATCGGCGCGATTCTGGTTACCCTGCTGCTGGAGACCTCGCTTGCCTATTTCAGCGTCATTATCTTCAGCATCATGGCAAGCGTCATATTGAACGTTCAAGGGGAACTGTTCGACTTCAAGTTCGGGTTATTCGCAGCCGTGACTTCCTGCGTGGCGATCTTCTCGATCCACCGCGCGAGCCAGCGGTCGACGATGCTGAAGGGCGGCATCATGGCTTCTCTCTTCGGCGCCTTGATCGTGTTCATTATGCTGCTGCTCAATAACGACACGTGGACTACGACGGAAACGCTGTATTCGATCGGCTTTGCCATCGCGGGCGGACTGTTAACGGCGATCCTGGTTATCGGGCTCATGCCGTTCTTTGAAGTCACCTTCGGCATCCTCTCGGCGCTGAAGCTGGTTGAATTGTCGAATCCGAACCATCCGCTGCTTCGCAAACTGCTGACAGAGACGCCGGGCACATACCATCACAGCGTCATGGTCGGTAACTTATCCGAGGCAGCTGCGGAAGCGATTGGCGCCAACGGACTGCTGTGCCGCGTCGGTTCTTATTATCACGATATCGGAAAAACCAAGCGCCCGATCTATTTCATCGAGAATCAGAACAATATGGAGAATCCGCATGATTCCATAGAACCGAAGCTGAGCAAATCCATTATCGTAGCGCATGCAAGGGATGGCGTGGAGATGCTCAAGGAGTACAAGCTGCCCAAGCCGATAAGGGATATTGCGGAGCAGCATCATGGCACCACGTTTTTACACTATTTCTATCATAAGGCGGTTCGCCAGGCGGAAGAGCAGGGCGTCGAGCCGGATTTCACGGAGGATGATTTCCGCTATCCGGGGCCGAAGGCCCAATCCAAGGAGTCTGCGATTGTCGGCATCGCCGACAGCGTGGAAGCGGCCGTCCGATCATTGCGTAAACCAACGGTCGAACAGGTCGAATCGATGATCGAGAAGATTATCAAGGGGCGTCTGGATGACCATCAGTTTAATGATTGCGATTTAACGATGAAGGAACTGGACATCATCGCCAAGACGTTAAAGGAGACGGTGATGGGGATTTTCCATTCCCGGATCGAATATCCGGAGGATGTGAAGCGTCCCAAACTGTCCGCGCCGAACGGCGAAGCCTCGACCGCATCGGAGACGTCCGCAACGAGTGAGGAACAGAGAAGGAGCGTATAAGAATGAGCCTGCAGCTGGCATGGAATAATGAACAAGAGGATTTTCAGATTGGCGAGGAATTGATCGCCCTGCTTGAAGCGATTCTGCAGAAGGCCGGAGAGGCTGAAGGCGTAACCGATGGCGAGGTTGATCTGACCTTTGTCGATGATGAAGGGATCCATGAATTGAACCGGGAGTACCGGGGAATCGATCGCCCGACCGACGTGCTCTCCTTTGCAATGAATGAAATAACGAACGATGAGCTCGAGATCATTTATGAGCTGGAAGAGGGAGAAGAGCTGGAGAGCGTGCCGGATGTACTGGGCGATATCATTATTTCGGTCCCCCGTGCGAAGCTGCAAAGCGAAGAATACGGTCACTCCCTGGAGCGTGAGCTGGGTTTTCTGTTTGTTCACGGATTTCTTCACTTGCTCGGATATGACCATCAGGATGAGGCAAGCGAAGCCGAAATGATGGGCAAACAGGAAGCCGTACTTGCCGAAGTAGGATTGACAAGATAGTGAAGCCGCACAGACAATCGTTATACCGGGCTTTTAGGTGCGCTATACGAGGCATCTTGACGGCTGTACAAACGGAACGCAATATGAAAATCCACATTGCTGCTGCCTTGATCGTGTTCATCGCAGCAGCTTTGCTGCAATTGGATCGAATCCGCTGGTTATTTTTGCTATTGGCGGTTTCCGTTGTATTCATCGCGGAGCTGGTCAATACTGCGGTGGAGGCCATCATCGATTTGATCTCGCCAGATGAACATGAGTTAGCCCGGGTGGCTAAGGATACGGCAGCCGGTGCAGCGTTCGTTGCAGCGGCGTTTGCCGTCGTGATCGGCATTCTGGTCTTCTATGAACCGGTATGGGAATGGATACATTCTTTAACAAACTGAACGATATAGGAGGAACTAGATATGGATGCAGGTTTGTTGATGCAAGAAGCGATTAAAGCGCGAACGCGGGCGTACATACCTTATTCGAAATTCGGCGTGGGAGCGGCCCTGCTGGATTCTCGCGGACAGGTGCATTTGGGCTGCAACGTGGAGAATGCCGCCTACGGACCGACCAACTGCGCGGAGCGCACGGCATTGTTCCGGGCGATTGCCGACGGTCATGAAGCGGGGAGCTTCCAAGCGATCGCCATCGTTGCGGATACGGACGGCCCGTGCACGCCGTGCGGCGTATGCCGGCAAGTGCTGGTGGAGCTGTGCAAGCCGGATATGAAGGTCATTATGGGTAACATGAAGGGCGACATCAAGGAGACGACCGTCAGCGAACTGCTGCCGGGGGCGTTCGGTCCATGGGATTTAAACAAGCAGTAAGACTCCAAATCATATAGTATGGAATCAATGAAGTACACAACACGTAGATACGGAACCGTAACGGAGGCAGGGTATGCAAAAAAAACAATTTAAATCCGGTTTTGTGGCAATTATCGGCAGACCGAACGTAGGCAAATCGACGCTAATGAACCAAGTGATCGGCCAGAAAATCGCCATCATGTCGGACAAGCCGCAAACGACAAGAAACAAAATCCATGGCGTTTATACGACCAACGAATCCCAAGTGGTTTTTTTGGATACGCCGGGCATTCATAAGCGTCAGTCCAAGCTCGGAGATTATATGAACCAGACCGCTTTGAGCACGCTGGGTGAGGTTGAAGCGGCATTGTTCCTGGTTGACGCGTCCGAGGGCATCGGCGGGGGAGACCGGTATATCGCCGAGCAGCTGCAGAAGATCAAGACGCCGATCATCCTGGTGATGAACAAAATCGACAAGATTGAGCCGCCCGCTCTGCTGCCTCTGATCGAGCAATATCGGAAGCTGCATGATTTTGCAGAGATCGTCCCGATTTCCGCGAAGCTCGGCAGCAATGTGAACACGCTTCTCGAGCAAATCCAGAAGTATTTGCCGCCTGGCCCGCAGTACTATCCTGAGGACCAAGTGACGGACCATCCGGAGCAATTCGTATGCGCCGAGCTGATTCGCGAGAAAATTTTGCACATGACCAGGGAGGAAGTGCCTCATTCCATCGCAGTCACCATCGAGGACATGCGGGTAGAAGAGAACGGAACCGTCTATATTTCCGCCGTTATTTTCGTAGAGCGCGATTCCCAGAAGGGCATCATTATCGGCAAGCAGGGGGCGCTGCTTAAAGAAGTGGGCAGACAGGCCCGCCAGGATATTCAAAGGCTGCTGGGGTCCAAGATTTTCTTGGAGCTCTGGGTTAAAGTAAAAAAAGATTGGCGCAATCAAGAACGCGTTCTTCGCGATCTCGGATTTCACCGCGGGGAATAATGAAGCCGGCTCAAATTCGAGGGAAATCATACGCGGCTGCCGCCTGCCAACAATTGCATTTCATAAATCTGCTCTAGAGGCACATCCTAATTTTCGTAGATGATGCAGACGTCATTTCCGAAGAGAGGATGAATACGAATGCGAGATTTTTCGTGGAAGTATTTTGCGATGACTGGAGATGTCGATGCGTATTTGCTGTATAAGGAAGCCGAGGGTGAATCGGTCCTTGCAGCTGCATCCGTTGAAGACGAGGCGGCCCCGAATGAAGAAGACGAGTAATCATTGGTTGTTCCAGGAATGGTTGGGGGAAAGCGCATGCTATATCGGGCGGAAGGGATTGTCATCCGCAGCATGGACTACGGTGAAGGGAACAAAATCATTACACTTTGCACCAAAGAATCGGGCAAGGTAGGCGTGCTGGTCAGAGGAGCAAAGAAGGTGAAAAGCCGTCATGCTGCTCTGACGCAGCTGTTTACTTATGGAGAATATGTGTTCTTCCGAAATGGTACCGGGCTTGGCAACTTGAACGCCGGCGAGATTATGGAATCTCACCACGGGCTCAGGGAGGACCTTGTAAAAGCCGCCTATGCTTCTTATGCCTGCGAGCTCTTGGATCGGGTGCTGCAGGATGAGGAGACGGGCGCTTTTTGGTTTCATCAGCTCAAGGCCTGCCTGGAAGCCCTTCAGGAGGATAAGGATCCCCAAATTATCATCAATCTGTATGAGATGAAAATTTTGCAGGCGGCAGGGTACGGGCCGGAGCTGGATGTTTGCATTTCATGCAATCAATCGAGAAAAGACGAAGATATGCTGGTGAGCCCCCGCCTTGGCGGCGTGCTGTGCCGTTACTGCAAACATCTGGATCCGCCGGCGATGGCCATCTCGACCAGAACGCTGAAGCTGCTGCGCCTGTTTGGACGCCTGGACCTGAGGCGGCTGGGCAATGTAGACGTAAAGGACGAAACGAAGGCCGAGCTCAAAAAAGTCATGCGAGCGTTGATGGATATGCAGCTGGGGCTGCGTTTGAAATCGCAAAACTTTTTGGACCAAATGGACAAGTACAACATTTGACGTAAGGTATGGAATGAGGTATTATATTTGTCAGTTTATTAGTTTTTTGAATACTGGCATGCATTGAACGGGAAAGTAGTGAATAATCGATCCAATGATAGCGAGCCGGGGGCGGTGGAAGCCTGGCGGGAGATATTCATGAACAGGGCACCCGGGAGCATGGTGAAACGATAAAGTGGGTTTTGCTTATCGCTGGAGATCGTCAGATCACTCGGCGGCAAAAGCAAGGCCAAGTAGGGTGGAACCGCGGGAAGCTACAGCTCTCGTCCCTATGTCTGTACAACAGGCGTAGGACGAGAGCTTTTTGTTGTACAGAGAAATGTAAGCATGATGGATTGGATTCGAAAAAGAAAACAAAGGAGCTAAAATCATGAATTTCCAGCAGATGATTTTGACGCTGCAGCAATTTTGGGCGGAACAGAATTGCATCATCGTGCAGCCGTACGACACGGAAAAAGGCGCCGGTACGATGAACCCGATGACGTATTTGCGTTCGATCGGACCTGAGCCGTGGAACGTGGCTTATGTTGAGCCTTCCCGTCGCCCGGCCGACGGCCGCTATGGGGAGAACCCGAACCGTTTGTATCAGCATCACCAATTCCAGGTCATTCTCAAACCTTCGCCTGACAATATCCAGGAGCTGTATTTGGAGAGCCTGAAGCGTCTTGGCATCAATCCGCTTGATCATGACATCCGTTTTGTCGAGGACAACTGGGAAGCGCCAACGCTCGGTGCATGGGGCTTGGGCTGGGAAGTATGGCTCGATGGTATGGAGATCACGCAGTTTACGTATTTCCAGCAGGTTGGCGGCATTGACGCCAATCCGGTGGCTGTGGAGATTACCTACGGCATGGAGCGCCTTGCATCCTACATCCAGGATAAAGAGAACGTGTTCGATCTGGAGTGGGTAGACGGCATTACCTACGGAGACGTGTTCCATCAGCCGGAATTCGAGCATTCGAAGTATACCTTTGAGGTGTCCGACGTGAAGATGCTGTTTACGCTGTTTAACATGTACGAGGAAGAAGCGAATAAAGCGATGAACCAGCATCTGGTGTTCCCCGCTTATGATTATGTGCTGAAATGCTCGCATACGTTCAACCTTCTGGATGCCAGAGGCGCGATCAGCGTAACGGAGAGAACGGGATACATCATGCGCGTGCGCAACCTGGCTCGTCAGGTAGCTGCCACGTATTTGGAGGAGCGCGAGAAGCTGGGCTTCCCGCTGATTAAGAAAGGGGGCGCAGAGCATGTCTAAGGATTTATTGTTTGAAATCGGCCTGGAAGAAGTGCCGGCGAGATTTCTGCGCGCCGCGATGGAGCAGCTTCAGGACAAGTTGGTCAAATGGCTGGATGCTTCCAGAATCGCGCATGGCGAAGTCACGGCATTTGCCACCCCGCGCCGCTTGGCGGTATGGGTTCAGAACGTTGCGGATAAGCAAGAGGACGTCAGCGAGGAAGTGAAAGGGCCTTCCCGCAAGATCGCTCTCGATGACAGCGGGCAATGGAGTAAGGCGGCTCTTGGTTTTGCCAAAAGCCAGGGCGTTGATCCCGAGAGCTTTACGTTTAAGGAGCTCGGCGGAGTCGAGTATATTTACGTGACGAAGAATAGCGTCGGCGTGGATACGAAGTCCATCCTGTCCGAAGGACTGCTTGGAATACTGACTTCGATGACATTTCCGAAAAACATGCGCTGGGGAGCGCACGAATTCAAATTCGTCCGTCCGATTAAGTGGATGGTCGCGATGCTGGGCAGCGAGACGGTAGATCTGGAAATTACGGGCGTGAAGGCCGGTAACGTAACTCGCGGGCATCGTTTCCTTGGCGGAGAAGCCGTAATTCCGGAAGCATCTGCTTACCGGGACGTGCTTCGCGAACAGCATGTTATCGTCGATGTGAATGAGCGCCAGGAGATGATCGTTTCGCAGATCCAGGCGCTGGCCCAGGAGAAGGACTGGAATATCGCGATCAAGGATGACCTGCTTGAGGAGGTATTGTTCCTGGTTGAGACTCCAACCGTGCTGTACGGATCGTTCGACTCCTCATTCCTTCATATTCCGCAGGAAGTATTGATTACGTCCATGCGTGAGCATCAGCGGTATTTCCCGGTGCTGGATAAGCAGGGACAATTGCTTCCGTATTTCGTAACGGTTCGCAGCGGGGACAGCCGCTCCCTCGACGTGATTGCGAGAGGAAACGAGAAGGTGCTGCGGGCCCGGTTATCGGACGCGAAATTCTTCTATGAGGAAGACCAGAAGCTTCAGATCAAGGATGCCCTGTCGAAGCTGGAGAGCATCGTTTTCCATGAAGAGCTGGGGACGATCGGCGATAAAGTCCGCAGAATACGCCGGATATCGGACCAACTGTCCGCGAAGCTTAACGTTTCTGCTGACGCAGCCGATTCCGTGAGCCGTGCGGCCGATATTTGCAAATTCGATCTGGTGACGCAGATGGTCTATGAGTTCCCTGAATTGCAAGGGGTCATGGGAGAGGATTACGCAAGAAAAGCCGGTGAGAAGGAGCATGTGGCCAAAGCGGTGTTCGAGCATTACCAGCCTCGCTTTGCCGGCGATTCGGTGCCTTCCACGATGGTGGGTTCCATCGTGAGCATCGCGGATAAAATCGACACCATCGTGGGATGCTTCTCCATCGGCATTATTCCGACTGGCTCCCAGGATCCTTACGCACTCCGGCGTCAGGCTGCGGGCATCGTTCAGATCATCTTGGAGCACAAACTTCCGGTGACTTTATCCGACGTGTTCGGCGTGGCGCTCGAGGTTCACGAGAACATTCGCGTATTGAAGCGATCGACTGACGAAATCCGCAAAGACCTTAAGGAGTTCTTCGGGCTTCGCGTGAAGAAGCTGTTGTCCGAAGACCAGCGTTATGATGTGGTGGATGCGGTCATTACGGCCGGATTCGATCATGTGGTGTCCGTCGTATCCCGCGGCCATGCGCTGATGAATGCCGTGGAGAGCGTCCAGGATTTCAAAACGACGGTAGAGTCCTTCAACCGGGTCAGCAATTTGGCTGCCAAGGCGGGCAAGGCCGCCGTCAACGCCGAACTGTTCACGGAATCGGAAGAAAACAAGCTTTATGAAGCTTGGAACGCGATTCGCGCAGATTACCATGCCGCGCTGCAGGCAGCGGACGGCGAACGTTCATTGTCCTTGCTGAGTGGACTGAGGGAGCCGATTACCGGGTTCTTTGATTCGGTCATGGTGATGGCTGAAGACGAAGCGGTTCGGGCCAATCGCCTTGCGCTGCTCTCCGGCATCGACGGTGACTTGAAGCGGTATGCCGATTTCACGAAATTGGTGTGGTAGTAGTGACAGCATGATTTTGCAAATGGTATAATGTATTGTTCAGTGAAAGCGACAGCCCGCGGTTCAGCGCGGGATGGCGCTTTCGCTATGAACGGACGGATTCAAGCAAGGGCAAGGTCATTGTTTATTTGGGCAGCAGGATTTTAATCGGCCAAAGACGTATATAATAATATACAGCATAATAAGGACCCAAGATTAAGATAAGAGCCGGTGATGCGTATGAACGAAAGCTCCATTTCGATCGTGGTTGACGGGGATGCTTGTCCAGTCAAGAAGGAAATCGCAGAGACTGCTCGTACATTCCGTGTGCCGGTGCTGCTTGTTTCTTCCTACGATCATCTGCTGCAAGCCGAAGAAGGGGTTACGACGATCCAGGTGGACCGGAGTGATCAAAGTGCCGACCTCTACATCGCTAACCACATATCCAGGGGGGATATCGTGGTGACGCAGGATTATGGACTGGCTGCGCTTGCGCTTGCCAAATCATGCCACGTGATCTCCTTTCGCGGCCGTATTTTCCATAATACGGATATCGATTTCATGCTGGATTCCCGTCACCATCAGGCGAAGGCGAGGAAACAAGGAAGGTATGGCAAAGGGCCCAAGAAACTGCTTGACGAAGACCGGAGGTTTTTTCAACATAAACTGACAAAACTTTTGCGTGAATTGCAGGAGAATGTCCACCCGTAGCGAATACTATTTACGTGCCAAAAGAGATGAAGGTGGTTTGGATGAGTACCGGACAAGGCAATATTCCGGATGATGTCATTGAGGAAGTACTGGCCAAAAGCGATATTGTGGATACGGTCAGCAAATACGTGCATCTTACCAAACAGGGGAAATACCTGAAGGGCTTGTGCCCATTTCACTCAGAGAAGACTCCTTCCTTTACGGTTACACCGGAACGCCAAATCTTTTACTGCTATGGCTGCGGTAAGGGCGGAAACGCCATTAAGTTTAGAATGGAAATCGAAGGATTTTCTTTTCCCGAAGCCGTCAAGACAATGGCAGAAGAGAATGATATCTCGTTGCCGGAAGGTCAAGGAGTTCCCGTAATTCCTCGTAATCCGGAAAAAGAACGTTTGATTGAAGCGTATGAGCTTAGCGCCAAGCTGTACCATTTCCTGCTGAAGAATACGGAACATGGTACGGAAGCCATGAAGTATTTAAGAGCCCGCGGAATGAACGACAAGATGATTGATCAGTTTCAAATCGGTTATGCGCCGGATCGTTGGGACACGCTGGTTCAGTTCCTGACCAAACGCTCCTTTGACTTGAAAGAGATGGAAAGAGGCGGTTTATTATCCGCAAGACATGAACAAGAAGGCTATCTCGACCGTTTTCGCGGACGAATCATGTTTCCGATACATGACCGCAGCGGCAAGGTCATCGCGTTTGCTGGCAGAATACTGGGGGACGGTCAACCAAAGTACCTGAATTCCCCGGAGACACTTCTATTTAATAAGAGCCGCACATTGTACAACCTGCACCAGGCCAAAACATCCATACGCAAATTGCGTCAAATTCTGTTATTCGAAGGATACGGCGATGTCATTTCGTCATGGGAAGCAGGACTGCACAACGGTGTGGCAACGATGGGAACCTCTCTAACGGAAAACCAAGTGGCAATCATGAAATCGGTGGCTGAAGAAGTTGTTGTTGTCTATGATGGCGATAAAGCCGGCATGGCCGCCGCGTCAAAAGTCATTCCAATGCTGGAAGGCGTTGGTCTCAAGGTACGAATCGCTTTGGTGAACGAAGGAATGGACCCGGATGATTATATCCGCAAGTTCGGTCCCGAGCGTTTCAGGCATGTGGTAGAAACAGCCGTTTCAACAACAAAATTTAAACTTATATATCTGAAGAAAAACCATATACTGCTAGAAGAAGATGGTAAAATTGCGTACGCCAAAGAGGCACTGCCCATTATCGCCGTACTGGATTCCTCAACCGAACGGGAGGTTTATTTGAGGGAATTATCCTCCGAGCTTCATCTTTCCTACGAAAGTCTTAAGCAGGATTGCAATCTGCTTCGGCAATCGATGCAAAAAAAGATGGGCGATGGGGATAATAAGGAAAAAAGGTGGAATAATGGTAGGCATAAAAAAGGGCGCCAGCCCGCCCCGGCACTTCTGCCTGCTTACCATGCTGCAGAACGGCGGCTGCTGTCGCTGATGCTGCAGGATGCGGAGGCCGCGCGATACGTTGGCGATCGCCTGGGAGAAGCGTTTAATATTGAAGATCATGCGGCAATCGCTGCTTATCTATATGCTTTTTACGCACAGGGCAAATCCCCGGATATCAGCCGTTTCATGTCATCGCTCCAAGACGATCGTTTGGAAATGACGGTCAGCTCGATCATGATGATGGAAGCACCCGCCGAGTGGAACGTTCAAGTGCTCGATGATTGCATACGCGAGGTGCTGAAATTTCCGCAGCAGAGAGAGATCGACCAGAAAAAAGAAGAAATGATAAAAGCGGAGCGCTCAGGTGATTTTTTGCGAGCCGCGCAAATTGCAAGTGAGATTATCGCCCTAGAAAGACAATGAAGCCCCGCGCATTGCTGTTTCTAGGGAGGAGGGAGTCGAATGATGGCGAATGATCAGCATACTGAACTAGAAACGGAATTTACGCTGGATCAAGTCAAGGATCAGTTGATTGAACAGGGTAAAAAGAGATCCGTATTAAGCTATAAAGATATTATGGAGAAATTGTCGCCATTTGATCAGGACACGGAGCAGATGGAAGAGTTCTATGAGCAGCTGGCCGACCTGGGCATCGATGTGGTAAATGAAAATGACGAAGAGGGCCCTCACCGGCAATCGGGAGATTCCGAATCCCATGATAATGAGGATTTTGGATTTGACGACGATCTTTCACTGCCTCCGGGGATCAAGATTAACGACCCGGTTCGGATGTACCTGAAGGAAATTGGACGGGTTCCGCTGTTGTCCGCGGATGATGAGATCGAGCTTGCCAACCGGATTGAACAGGGAGATGAAGAAGCCAAGCGCCGTCTGGCCGAAGCCAACCTGCGTCTCGTCGTAAGTATTGCGAAGCGTTATGTGGGTCGTGGAATGCTGTTCCTGGATTTGATTCAGGAGGGCAACATGGGTTTGATCAAAGCCGTGGAGAAATTCGATTACAAAAAAGGCTTCAAATTCAGTACGTATGCGACTTGGTGGATTCGCCAAGCGATCACGCGCGCGATCGCGGACCAGGCCCGTACCATCCGTATTCCCGTGCATATGGTAGAGACCATCAACAAGCTGATTCGTGTATCCAGACAGCTTCTGCAGGAGCTTGGACGTGAGCCTTCGCCGGAGGAAATTGCTGCAGAGATGGAACTCAGCGTTGAGAAAGTCCGGGAGATCATGAAGATTGCCCAAGAACCGGTTTCGCTGGAAACGCCGATCGGCGAAGAGGACGATTCCCATCTTGGGGATTTCATCGAGGATCAGGAAGCACTCGCTCCTGCTGACGCGGCTGCGTACGAGCTTCTGAAGGAACAGCTCGAGGATGTGCTGGATACGCTGACAGAGCGCGAGGAGAATGTCCTTCGCCTTCGTTTCGGACTCGATGACGGCCGCACAAGAACGCTGGAAGAGGTCGGCAAAGTATTCGGCGTTACGCGTGAACGGATACGGCAGATCGAAGCCAAAGCGCTCCGTAAGCTTCGTCACCCGAGCCGCAGCAAACGGTTAAAGGATTTTCTCGAATAGCTTAATCCACGGACCTTCTGCAGTAACGCAGCAGGTCCTTTTTTTCGAATGTAAGCAGAGTGAATGAGGTTTCTTGGTTCTGGAATTTCTTCCTGCATTTGTTGTATTGGTCTTTATTTTAGCTCTTTTCCAGACCCATTGCAAATGACTTGGCACCCGGTTGGTTTGCCGGATTTGCGGGTTTGCAGTTTGGTATCGTGTCTGTTAGGGTAATGAATAGATCGTGGATTGAACGAAAATATGGAATGTAAGGGTGTCAGCATTGAAATTATCAAGAAGATTAACGAAAATTCTGGAGAAGATTCCTCGCGGCAGCAAACTTGCAGATATCGGTTCGGATCATGCCTTGCTGCCCGTGGCTGCCGTGGAGTGCGGAGCTGCGGTTCAAGCTGTCGCCGGTGAGGTAAACCCAGGCCCATACGATGCTGCCGTCAAGCAGGTCATCGAATCAGGGATGACCGATGTCATCAGCGTGCGAAAAGGGGACGGATTGAATGTGCTCTCGGCCGGTGAGGCGGACGTGATTACCATTGCCGGCATGGGCGGCAGCCTGATTGCAGCGATTCTGGATCGCGGGATCGAGAAGCTGGCCGGCGTTCGCAGGCTTGTTTTACAGCCGAACGTGGGAGAGGACATTTTGCGCAGATGGTTGCATTCCCATGGCTGGGTGCTGATCGAGGAATGGATCCTGGAGGAAGACGGAAAAATTTACGAGGTGCTGGTCGCCGAGCCTTCGGATACAACCGACCTGACGAATGAACAGGTATACAAGGAAAGGACGATCGGAGACGGTGTCCGGCTTTCTGCGGACTGGCTGTTCCGTATGGGGCCTTGGTTGACGCAATCCCCGAATCCGGTTTTCCACGATAAATGGACGTCGGAGATGGAGAAGATGGGGTATATACTTCAGTCGCTATCGCGTTCGGATCTGCCCACGGCAGCCGATAAGGCGAGCGAGATTCGATCGGATATCGAGTTTATTCAGGAGGTGCTGGCATGCTTGCCAAAGGACAAACCGTAATTCAATTCATGGAACAACTGGCCCCGAAGCACGTGGCCGAACCCGAGGACCGGATCGGGCTCCAGCTCGGAACTTTGCAAAAGGACATCCGCACGGTGCTGATTGCACTGGACGTGAATGACGAAGTGGTGGATGAAGCCATAGAGCTTGGGGCTGACCTGATTATCGCGCATCATGCGATTATCTACCGTCCGCTGAAGCAGCTGCAGACGGATACGCCGATGGGCAAGGTATACGAGAAGCTGATCAAACACGACATCGCGGTCTATGTAAGCCATACCAATCTGGACGTAACCGAGGGCGGCATGAACGATTGGATGGCGGAGGCGCTGGGCATCGAGGATACGTCGCCCATCCATGACATGCATAACGAGCAGCTGTCCAAGCTGGTGGTGTTTGTTCCGAAGAGCCACCATCAAGAGGTGCTGGATGCCGTGCTCGGAGCCGGCGCAGGCTGGATCGGAAATTACAGCCACTGCAGCTTCAATATCGAGGGCTTCGGCACCTTCGTTCCAAGAGAAGGCAGCACCCCTTTTCAAGGCAAGGAAGGAAAGATGGAACGGGCAGACGAGGTCCGGATCGAAACGATTGTTCCCCACACGATTAAGAACAAGGTCATCCAGGCTATGCTGAAGGCGCATCCTTATGAAGAGGTTGCCTACGATCTGTATAACATGGACCTGAAGGGAAGATCCCTCGGTCTTGGACGGGTCGGGAAGCTGAAGGAGCCCCTGACGCTGGCTGAGTTGGTCGACGTGGTAAAAGAGAAGCTGGAGGTCCCTCATGTTCGCGTAGTAGGAGAACTCGACCGTACCATACGCAAGGCAGCCGTTATAGGCGGCTCCGGAGGACGCTACATGATGAAGGCGCTGTTTCGGGGAGCAGACGTGCTGGTAACGGGGGATGTGGATTATCATACGGCACAGGATGCGCTGGCCGCAGGACTTACAATCATTGATCCGGGCCACAATGCCGAGAAGATCATGAAAGTCAAAGTTGCCGAGTGGATGGAGCAGAAGCTGCAGGAGCATAAGTACGAAACTCGGGTCGTGGCTTCCCGCATCAACACGGAGCCGTTTCAGTTTGTTTGATTTCGGAATGGGAAAATAATCAGCTGTTGTTAATGTTTAATGGTTGTGTACCGCATGGAATCACGATATAATATGTAATGTTGTCCGGAAAGTTTGACAGACAATCGCTGGCGGCCTCAAAGCCGCGAGAGGAAAGTCCGGGCTCCATAGGGCAGGGTGCTGGATAACGTCCAGTCAGCGCGAGTTGAAGGATAGTGCCACAGAAATGGACCGCCGATGGCCGCCTTAGGGCGGCACAGGCAAGGATGGAACCGAGGTGTAAGAGACCCCGAGGAACGCTGGTGACTTCGTTCCTGGTAAACCCCACCTGGAGCAAGACCTAATGGGACGCAGTCTCCTTCGAGGAGACAGCCTTAGCCCGAGGCGCGTCCGGGTTGGTCGCTTGAGCCGATTAGTAATGATCGGCCTAGATAGATGATTGTCGCTTATGGTGGCAGGGTAGTTCCCGCTATGACCACGAAGAGCACAGAACCCGGCTTACGGAAAACTTTCCCAACTGCACAACGATTTTATGAATATGCTATGGTACAAACGCGTATTTTCTTTTCACTCCTTGCGGGGGTGTACAGGAAATGCGCGTTTTTTCAAGTATCAGAAAGTATAACCTTCGAAGTCCTGATATCGCAAGAAACTTCCTCTAACCGTGGTCTGTCTTCTGAGAAAGTACGTCGATAGACGTTTTTCTTCTGGATTTGTGAAAATATTGGGAGATCATGTGCCCTGTACGGATAATCGTCCATACCAAATAGCCCTTGGGATAATAAGCTATAATCATCAACGGAAAGGAGATGCAAACACATGTCTTGTCATAACGATTATCCATGTCCTCCGGTGTCCCCGATTGTGTGCGATCCGATTGTAGTCGTGAGAGACCACTATGTACCGCAAATCGTACCGGTTATTCATCCTATAAAAGTGGTGGATAAGATTCACTGCGTGCCGGTAGAAAAACATCTGTACACGTACAGCGAAGAAGAAGTCGTAACCGAAAATGGAGGCTATGGTGGCGTTACGGTATCCGGCAAGCGTTCCAAGAAAGCTACAGTGCGTACCAGCCGTACCCGCCGGAAGAAATAAACGTGACGGCATTGTCTCGGATCATGAATAAAGCAGCCAACGCGAGAGGGCGGAAGCTGCTTTATTCTTTATCTTTTATCGTTTGAGCCGTTTAGTTTGCGGAGCTCTTGCTCCAGATTGCGAAGGGTATGGCCGGGCCACATTTGAAGAGGCACTTCAGGGGCGCCAACCGACTTCAAGGACTGGAAGATGTCGATCTGACCATGACCGTAATATTTATCCCTTCCCTTGTCGCCAAGATCCACCGCTTGATTGATCATGACATCCATGACCTCTTGATTGGTCAGGTCAGGATTAAGGGAACGGATGAGCCCTGCCATGGCGGCTGCATGGGGACTGGCCATGGAGGTCCCGGACAGAGCGGCATATTGATTTCCAGGGAAGGTGCTTGCGATATTGGTCCCTGGAGCGGCCACATCGATGTAATCGCCGTAGTTGGAATATTCCGCCCGCTTCTGATTGGAATCCGTTGCGGCGACAGCCAACACCTCCGGATAGGCGGCAGGATAGCCGGGGCGCTCCGTGTTGTCGTTGCCTGATGCGGCAACAAGCACAACGTCGCGATCATAGGCGTATTTAACGGCATCATGCAGGAACTGGGAGTCGGCATAGTTGCCAAGACTCATATTGATTACCTTGGCTCCGTGATCCGTGGCCCAAATAATGCCTTCCGCGACAGCATAGGTTGTTCCCGATCCGGATCCGTCGAGCGCTTTGACCGGCATGATTTTGTTGTACCAGCTAACGCCCGCAACGCCTTCGCCGTTGTTGACCAGGGCACCGATGATCCCGGCTACGTGCGTCCCGTGCCCCACATCATCCAGCGGCTGTTTGTCTTTCTCGACAAAGTTGTATCCTTCCACCAGTTGTCCGTCCAAATCGGAATGCTGAAGATCCACCCCTGTGTCAATTACGGCGATGATGACATCTTCGCTGCCTTTGGACAGATCCCAGCCCCGGTTTGTCTCGATGACGGGCAGATTCCATTGATATTCCGAAAACAGGAGATCATTCGGAATATTGACTTGGGCATTCGCCCCATCCGGGAAATCCGAGTTAACCCGGGATTGAGGGTTGCGATCATTGGTTAAATAAATGTAGTGAGGCTCCGTGTATTTGATTTTCCACTTCTGCTGGAAATAGGAGCGAAGCTTCTGGTAATCCATATCTTTGGAACGGAAAACATAGGCATAACCCAGTCTCCTTGGCGTTTCGCATGATATTTCCTTGGAGATATCCAACAGCTGCTGCTTTGACGGTTCATTTTGAAAGGACACCACGATTTCATTTTCGTAAAAATGACTGGCCTTTTCATTATCATGGCCGGTTTTGACGGTGATGTCGGAGAGGGTATCCGCATGGATGGACTCGACCCGGAATTTTCCTTCCTTCGGATACGGAATTAAGCGGAGATTCCGCTTCTGGTGATTGCTTACCTCTTGGAGCACGGCTTGATTGACCAGGGCGGCAGCGCCATATCTGCCATCCTTGGACGGTTCGGCCACAACAAAATAAGGCTGCCCCGCCGCGTTGAATTTGGGGGAATCATAAGGTTCCCCGCGTTTCAATTTCTGCTGCGCCAGTTGAAAATGGTGGGCGATCCGATTTTTGTCGGTTTTGCTCATTTTGGGAAGCTGGCCTTGAATGTCCGCCATCTTGTTTTCCTTGAGGTTATACCAGCGTACTTGCTGAAAATGCTTGTGCATCTTTTGCTCTTTCTGCGTATACGCCTTGACTTGCCCCGCGCTGCGCAAAGAATCATTGTTCAGCATTTTGCGGAGGTGTCCCCTGGCATCGAGACGGTTTAATTGATCCGTTGCCTGGATATCGCCCAGCATGGTAAAATGCTTGGCCTTGTTCTCCTGCTGGGGTTTTAAGGGCCGTGACGGTTCAGCCGTTGGAGCCGGCTGTTTCGAGCCGGGGATGAACAGCAAGATCAAAAGCGCGCCAATAACTGACGCTGCCCCTATAATGCTCCAAAAGGTACGAGATTTCACATATTTTCCTCCTCGCCGCATTTCAGGATGTAAGTAATCTTAGCGTGGGAAGAGTGCATCCTTTTTATGCGTGCAAGAAATCTTTAGTCAATAAGAGTGAATACGCCAAAAAAATGTACTAAAAATAACCTTGTAAGTGTATTCATGATAGGGATTTCGTTATCCCAAAATTTGTGTTAGGATAGTACATATTAGCATGACCGTCAGGCCGTTTTGGCCTGCAGGTCACGACCATTTAAGGGGGATCTATCGTAATGCCAGCAGACAATCTTCAGAAATTATGCTCAGAATCCAGAGAAAAGTTGAAATCTGCTATTTCGATTATGGAAACGTTTTTGAATGAACATGCTTTATCTCAATTGGTAACGGAACAGGACGAGGAAACCGTTCACTTTTACAAAGGATTCTTGTCGGATGTTCGCCATTTGCTCGTATTTTCTGAAGTTTCCTATGAGAAGCTAGGCGTTGTACAGCGTCGCCCTAATTTTGATATCGATTTTGCCGAGAAGGCTTTGTATAATTTGTATCATCGCTGCGTGAACAGCTTCTTCTATCCAAAAAATGAAAGTTATTCCGAAGATGGCCGTTACGCCTACACCGGACAGGATGCCATCCGTTTCCGGAAGAAGCCGGTACGTCCCGCACGTGACGTCATCATGAACATTACCAAGATTTATGAAGAGCTTCGCGACGATCTTGCTTATTACGAGAGCGATTATTTGACGGAGCGCCGGATGCAATCCGAGAGAAGCCACGCTTAGTATAATTATGGAAGACTCAAGAGATGCCAGCCGTTGGCATCTCTTTTTTGCGTTCCGCGCCTAAGGCACCAACTGACAATCGTTATCGTGCATACCGGCCCTAAACATAGGAAAAAATGTTGACGAGGTGATGCTAAAATGGCCAACGAAGCCAAACCATTAGTGAAGTGCAGTGTCAGCAATTGCCATTACTGGGGAGAACAAAATTTATGTCATGCCGAGATGATTATGATCGAGATTGACCGTCATGCGAATGTGAAACTTAACGAAGAGTATGGGGCAGAGCCTTACGTAGACGATCATCAGGATGTTGCTGACAAGTCTTCCGAGACCTGTTGTCTGACCTTCAAGCCGAAGGGCTGACGGGCACAAGCTCCGGATAAAGTCCGGGTGCCGGGCACTTTAGGATGATGGAAATGGAGGAAGCGAGCTATGGATAAAAAACATCGCAAAAATAAAATGAAGGTTGTTCAAGGCAAGCGAAACCGGGTAGACTTCCCGCGGAAGGATCACCGCGAGGAATATGCTGCCGAGGTGGCTCCGCCGATGGAAACCTCGGTACGGCATGCAGACGAGGATAAGACGGATCTCTCCACCGGCCGGGCGGTCGGATACGTAGGCCTGGTATTAGGGATTGCCTCCTTGTTCATGTGGTCGGTCATTCTCGGACCTATCGCGGCTGTCGTGGGTTATTACGCATACAGCAAAGGCAGCAGAACGACAGGTGCTTGGTCCATAGGACTCGGGATTCTGGCGACGCTCAGTTATTTTATCTTGATTCCTTTCAGCAGATAATGATTGATTTATTTATCATCGTTTAATATGGGCGGGTCAACCGGGAAGGGTTGGTCCGCCTATTTTTTTGTCGAATAGGTATAGCAGATTGTTCCAGTTCCGTGATAAAATAAGGACAAGTTTGAAATTTAACGGCAGAAAGTGAGTTAAACGATGCAAATAGATCCGATATCATGGAAGCAAATGACGGATGTATCACAGATGAATACGAATTCCACCGAATCGTCAGCCGGATTTGTCAATGTGCTGAGCAGCCTGCTTAACGAAGAATCCACTTCCAAACCGGTTGAACGTTCCATGACACAGCTGGCGCCCGGCGTCACCTTTAAGGACGGGCTGTTGTGGCAGCAGTTAGGCGTTGTGAATGAATCCTTTTCGTCGAGCACCTCGATAGAAGCAGAGATCAACGACACCGGGGCAACAAAGCCTACGACCTTTGAGGATTTAATCACGGCGGCAGGGGAACGCTATGGCGTGCCGGTATCGTTGATCAAAGCGGTCATCGACGCGGAATCCTCGTTTAATCCTCATGCGGTCTCGTCTGCAGGTGCCAAGGGACTGATGCAGCTCATGGACGGTACGGCGAGAGGACTCGGGGTAAGCAACCCTTTTGATCCGGCTCAGAACATCGAGGGCGGCACCAAATATTTGTCCAATCTGATCCAACGGTTTGGCGGAGAGATAGCCATGGTGCTTGCTGCCTATAATGCAGGACCGACACGCGTCGCGGGTTTGGGTGTATCCAGCGATGAAGAGCTGATGTCCGTGGCTCATGAATTGCCCAAGGAAACCCAGGCATACATTAGCAAAGTCATGAACGCCCAGTCGAAATACGCATTGTAGTCCGATCGGGGCGAATAGTAATCTGATAGAGGATCAAACGATAAGCGCCGCTTTGTCCAAGGCAAGATGGAGTGCGGCTTTACCGTTTGGTCTTTTTGTGTAAATATAAAGGTCTGGAATCATAAGCTATGCAATCTGCGATGCGTAAGATGGAAAGGGGAAATTACCTTGATATATTGGGATCACGCTGCAACGACCCCTCCTTTTGATGAAGTGGTGGACACGATGGCGGAAGTCATGAAGCTTCATTATGCCAACCCGTCAGCCCTTCACCGTTCAGGCGAAGCGGCCGCCAAATTGCAGAAAAGGGCAAGAGAGGTGTGCGCAGCCGCGCTGGACGTTAAGCCTGATGAGATCGTATTTACGTCCGGGGCAACCGAGGGCAATAACATGGCGATAAAAGGGGCTGCGATGCAGTACAGCAGCCGGGGCAAACATATCATCACGACGGGAACCGAGCATCCGTCCGTATATGAATGCTGCAGACAGCTGGAAACGCTGGGCTGGGAAGTGACGTACCTTCCCGTGGATGCCGAAGGCATGGTGGATCTGGCTGCCTTGAGCGAAGCGGTCCGTAAAGATACGGTGCTGGTCAGCATCATGCATGTGAATAATGAAACGGGGGCCGTACAGCCGCTGGCGGAAGTGGGGCGTATCGTGAAGGAGCGGAACCCACGCACGATGCTGCATGTCGATGGCGTACAGGGATTCGGCAAGCTCCCGGTCTCGCTATCCGGGTGGCAGGCCGATTTGTACAGCTTGTCCGCACATAAGTTCAACGGTCCAAGGGGAATGGGGGTGCTGTACATCAGGCAAGGCGTGCAGCTCTTTCCCCTGATATCCGGCGGATCCCAGGAGAGCGGGCATCGGGCGGGCACGGAGAATGTTGCCGGAGCGGTAGCGATGTCGAAGGCCATGCGATTGTCCAGGGAAAATCAGCCTGAGCTTTATGCCAGGATGACGGAGATCAGGGAGCTGCTGTTTCAGGGCATCCGCAAAATTCCGGGCTTGGTGTTAAACAGCAGCGAGCAGAGCGCACCGCACATCATTCATTTTTCGTATCCGGGATTAAAACCCGAGGTGATGGTCCATGCTCTGGAAGAGATGGGCATGCTCGTATCGACCAAATCGGCTTGTTCGTCCAAATTCAGCGAACCCAGCCGGGTGCTGTTGGCGATGGGAAAAGACAGGGAGGCAGCTTCCTCCGGAATTCGTATCAGTCTTGGCAAGGAGCATCAGCTAGGCGATGCAGCGCGGCTGGTCGAGGTATTGGCCAAAGTTTGCGGGAACCTGCGTCCCGTCATAGAAAGAGAGGGTAATCGGAGATGACTTACAATAAACTGCTGCTTCGCTTTGGCGAGTTTACCCTGAAAGGCAAAAACCGCAACCGGTTCGAGAGATCGGTGCTGAATCATATTCGAAGCGTGCTCAGACCGTATCCGGGCGCGAAAATCATCAAGGAATACGGCCGCCTGTACGTCGAGCTTAACGGAGAGTCTCCCGAGGCGCTGATTCAAGTGCTGAAGAAGGTATTTGGCCTGGTTTCCATCAGTCCGGTTCGCGTTTGTTCTTCGGAACCTGAACGCATTATCGAAACAGCGGTTGAATTTGTGGGACAGAAGGAACTGGAAGGCACGGTAACCTTCAAGGTCAATGCCAGAAGAGTATGGAAGCAATTCCCTCATTCCTCGCAAGAGATGAATCATTTGGTCGGATCGCCATTGCTGCGGACCTATCCCCAGCTTAAAGTGAAAGTGAAGCAGCCCGATATGGAGCTGCGCGTGGAAATTCGGGAGAACGAGACGTATTTGTACTATGAAGTGATTCCCGGCGCCGGCGGTTACCCCCTTGGTACGAACGGGAAGGCGATGCTGCTCCTCTCCGGAGGAATCGACAGTCCTGTAGCGGGCTGGTCAGCGATGCGCAGGGGACTTGAAATTGAGTGCGTCCACTTCTACAGCTTCCCCTACACCAGCCAGCTTGCGAAGGAAAAGGTCATGGAGTTAACGAGGCTGTTATCGGGCTATACAGGAAAAATCAAGCTTCACCTGGTGCCGTTTACCGATGTGCAGACCTCCTTTGTCGGCATCGGCCAGGATAATCTGATCATTACTTTTATGCGCAGAGCCATGTTACGGATTGCTTCCTCGCTTGCTGAGCGGGAAGGGGCACTGGCGATCGTGACCGGGGATAGCCTGGGACAAGTGGCCAGCCAAACGCTGCCGAGCATGAATGTGATCGGAAGAGCTACCGAGCTGCCGCTGCTCCGGCCGCTCGTCATGATGGATAAGAACGACATCATCAACATTGCAATGGACATCGGCACATTTGACACGTCGATTCTGCCGTATGAGGATTGCTGCACGTTGTTTGTTCCTAAATCGCCGACCACCAATCCGAATCTGAAGATTATCGAGAAGGTGGAGGCTTCGCTTACCGAGCTGCCTGCCTTGATTCAAGCGGCGGTTGAAGGCACGGAGACCGTGATCATCACGCCGGACAGTAAGATCGGCGAGCTTGGCGAGAAGCGTGAGGAGCCCGTAGTCAACGAAGACTGGTTCTAAATCGGGTATGAAGCTGCGGCCGCCATGGCGCCGCCGACAGAGCGTCTTATGCTATTCGATTAGATAAAAACCATAAAAACGCCCCGAGGCTTACGAAAGCCTCGGGGCGTTTTTTATGGTATGTTGAGACCGTTAGGACAGGGTGGACGACTGACGGCGAGCGGCTGATTTTTTTTCAGATGTCCTGCCGTCAGCACGCCGACGATGATGGCGGCAATGAACAGATACTTTATAATCTGGTGCCCTTCAAAGTACCCCATAAAATGCTTCTCCTCGGTAATCATGGAGGATGCCGTATATGCAAGCACCGCTGAACCTACATAGATAATCCATGGGAAGCGGTTGATCAGCTTGATGAACAGGGTGCTGCCCCATACCACGATGGGAACGCTGATGAGCAGGCCCAGGGTTACAAGGATCATGTTATGTTTGGCCGCGCCGGCAACGGCAATGACGTTGTCCAGGCCCATGGCGGCATCGGCTACGATGATGGTGCGGATGGCCGCGCCCAGGTTGCTGCCAGCCTTGATATTGCCGTGATCATTATTGTCGTCGGTCAACAGCTTGTAAGCAATGCCGATCAGGAGCACGCCTCCCACAAGCAGCAGCCAAGGGATGTTGAGCAGCCAGACGACAAGGATGGTGGCTATGATGCGGAGAATTACAGCACCTGCCGTACCGTAGATAATGGCTTTTTTCTGGGTTTCCTTCGGAAGATTGCGTGCCGCCAGGCCGATCACGATGGCGTTGTCCCCGGCCAATATCAAATCCAAAAACACAATGTTGATTAATGCAAGAAAAAATTCAGCGGCTGTGGTTTCCATGAATGTCACTCCTCTTAAAATACGTTCCACCATTAAACAAAGTGGATTTATTATAGGCCTATTTTTCCCGATGTGCAAGCATAGCCTGGACAAAAACCACATATGTGTAGAGTGGGGGTGTTGTTCTGGTGGAGACGATTTTTTTGTTGGGACAAATATTAGTGATCAATCTTGTACTCAGCGGCGACAATGCCTTGGTCATTGCTATGGCCAGCAAGGATCTTCCGGAAATACACCGCAAACGGGCCGTTTGGATCGGGACGGCGGGGGCCGTACTTTTGCGCTGCATTCTGACTTTTGTGGCCGTTCTGCTGTTGAAAATTCCGTTTCTGCAGGCTGGCGGCGCATTGCTGCTCATCTGGATCGCGGTCAAACTGATGATGCAAAAGGAACATGATCCAGCGAGCATGGCCAGGGCTTCCACGATATGGGGCGCGGTCAATACGATTCTGATCGCCGATTTTGTCATGAGCCTGGACAATGTCTTGGCAATCGCGGGGCTTGCCAATGGCGATCTCTCCCTGATTGTCATCGGGATTATATTAAGCATTCCAATTGTTGTATGGGGAAGCGGGATGATCTCCAGGCTGCTTCAAAAGTTTCCCGTACTGCTCTATATAGGTGCCGGTATTTTAGCTTTTACAGCAGGCGAAATGCTCATACAGGATTCTCGCGTCGGCCTGCTGCTGGCTTATTGGATGCCCTATGCGCACAGCTTGCTGCCGATTATCGTGGCGGGTTTCGTTGTTCTCATCGGCGGATTGCAGACGGTAAGACGGACCGGCGCGTAAACGGGGACATTACTGCAGGCTGCGGTGTTGGACATACTCATGCGGAAGCCGTAAACCGGATAAATGGACGACTGTCTCTCGCAGTCGTCCATTTCTTGTGATGCTAGGCCGATGCCTCGTGGGCCGGGCGGGGTAATTTTTAAGCGGAACAAGCTCGGGATATGGTTTTTTTGTCGGTTTGGGCTAAAATTAACGTAACTGCTTCTGTTAGAAACCGCTGTTTATGGTGATACATATATTGAAGAGAGGGTGATCAAATGTCCTCCAGAAAAGATTTGGCATTGGGTATTTTCATCGTTGTCGCTGGAGTCGTTATTTTGCTCGGCAAGCTTGGCGTGTTCGGATTTCTGGGCAGAACGTTATGGCCGCTCGTCCTGCTGCTGCCGGGTATTTTTTTGCATATCCTGTTTTTTGGTCGCCGGGCTTCTGCCGCCGTACTGATACCGGGCGGCATTCTGACGGTATACGGGCTTCTGTTCCTCATATGCAATATCGGCGGCTGGGGACTAATGGCCTCATTATGGCCTGTTCTCATTCTCGGTGTGGCCGTAGGCCTGTTTGAGTATTATCTGTACGAGAGCCCGCGTCCCGGCGCTGCACTGCCGATTGCGCTTGGTCTGACGGCGCTTTCCGTTGTGATATTCATCTTCACCTGGCTTCAGACAGGAGCGTTCTACATTATTGCGCTGATCTTGATCGCGGCGGGCGCTTGGATGATCTTCGGCCGCAATCGTTCGAGACGCAATAATAAATGGAGCCGAGGCTGGTAATCGGGAAGAGGTAAAAGTTGCTGGAAGTTTTCTGAAAAGACTTGATTTTCCCGCTCGTTTACCTATATTATAGGATGTATGTTGAAGCGTCGGCATGTCGTCCGGCGCTTTCTTTGTGGCTCATTCGAATAGAAGGGATTTGAGATATATTTATGCAATCAAGAGATCAGATTCGCAACATTGCCATTATTGCTCACGTTGACCATGGCAAAACAACACTTGTAGACCAACTGCTGCAGCAGTCCGGTATTTTCCGGGAGCATGAGACGCTGCAGGAGCGCGCGATGGACTCCAATGATTTGGAGCGCGAACGCGGTATTACCATCCTAGCCAAAAATACGGCTATTACGTATAAAGATTTCTTGATCAACATCGTGGATACGCCTGGACACGCCGATTTCGGCGGTGAAGTCGAACGTATCATGAAAATGGTCGACGGCGTTCTGCTCGTTGTTGACGCATACGAAGGCTGCATGCCTCAGACCAAGTTCGTTCTGGGCAAAGCGCTTGCCCATAACTTGACGCCGATCGTCGTTGTAAACAAGATCGACCGTCCGGCTGCTCGCCCAGCTGAAGTGATCGATGAAGTGCTTGACCTGTTCATTGAGCTTGGAGCGAACGACGACCAGTTGGATTTCCCCGTAGTATATGCATCTGCCCTAAACGGTACTTCTAGCATGGATCCGGAGAAGCAAGACGATAACATGCTTGCTCTTTACGAAACCATTATCGACCATATCCCTTCCCCTACCGAGAAAGTGGACGAGCCTCTGCAGTTCCTCGTTACCTTGATGGATTACAATGAATATCTGGGCCGTATCGCCGTCGGCCGCGTGAATCGCGGTGTCATTAAGCAAGGCCAACCGGTTGCCGTTATGCTTAGAGACGGTTCCACCAAGAATGCCCGTATCGAGAAGCTGTTCGGTTTCCAGGGACTGAAGCGGATCGAGGTTGCCGAAGCAGGCGCTGGCGACATCGTGGCGATCGCAGGCATCAAAGACATCAACATCGGAGAAACCATTGCGGATCCGCAGCATCCGGAAGCCCTCCCGGTTCTCAAAATTGACGAGCCTACCCTGCAAATGACGTTCCTGGTGAACAACAGTCCTTTTGCCGGACGCGAAGGCAAATGGGTGACATCCCGCAAGCTTCGTGACCGTCTCTTCAAAGAACTGGAAACGGACGTCAGCTTGCGAGTGGATGAGACGGACAGCCCGGATGCCTATATCGTTTCGGGACGCGGCGAGCTTCACCTCAGTATCCTGATTGAGAATATGCGTCGTGAAGGCTATGAGCTTCAAGTATCCAAGCCTGAAGTTATCGTAAGGGAAATCGATGGCGTCAAAATGGAACCGATCGAACGCCTCCTCATTGACGTGCCGGAAGAGAGCATGGGCGCTGTTATGGAAAGCCTTGGAACACGCAAGGCCGAAATGGTGAACATGGTGAACAACGGAAACGGTCAAGTCCGTCTGGAATTCCTGATTCCGGCTCGCGGGCTTATCGGCTACCGCACCCATTTCTTGACGCTGACACGCGGCTACGGCATTATGAACCACGCGTTCGACAGCTATGGCCCGCTGGTTGGAGGCCAAGTGGGCGGACGCCATCAAGGCGTGCTGGTTTCCACGGAAAACGGATCTTCGACGTTCTACGGCATGATGTCGGTTGAAGACCGCGGAACCCTGTTCCTGGAACCGGGGACCGAGATTTATGAAGGCATGATCGTCGGGGAGCATACCCGCGACAACGATATCGTCGTCAATATTTGTAAAGAGAAGCAATTGACCAACGTTCGTTCGGCAACGAAGGACGATACGGTGAAATTGAAAACACCGGTCATCTTCTCGCTTGAGCAAGCTCTGGAATACTTGAACGACGACGAGTATTGCGAGATTACGCCGAAATCCGTTCGTCTCCGCAAGAAGATTTTGAACAAGAGTGAGCGCGAACGCGCAGAAAAACATCGTAAAATGGCGCAAGCAAATCTATAATAGATAGAGATCTACTTGCCCAAAAGGAGTGAACCTATCATGCAGGAATGGTTTGCCGCGCACCCGCTCGTTTCGTATATCGTCATTTTTGTGCTGATCACCTACGTTTACAACAAGGTATTCCGAGTGAAGCAGAAGCTTCCTCTGTTGAAGGAGATTCTCCTGTATATCTTGATGGCCCTGGGTTCGGCGATACTGCTTGTGTTTCAGATCGATAAGCTGCCGATTATCCAATGCTTGTTGGTCGCCGTGGCGTTGATGCTGATGGTGCGTATTCGATACTTTGTTGAAGATCGTCAGAAGAAGAAGGCTCAAGCCGAGCCGAAGTCATAAGGTTTGTAGAAATTTAGCATTTCAGGCAACAACCCTACGGCAACTTTTTGTCAGTCCCCATCGTTTATAAGAGAGAGAAGTCAACCATGGTCCGGTAAATGCTTCGCAATTTGAAGCGTTTATCGGACATTCATCTAATTTGAATGAAATCAGGTGTTATGATATGAATCCTACTCATACCAGTCTCCCTCCAAGAGCCAAAAGTGGGGGGAAGGGCAAGAAACAGCCAGTTCCTAAAAAGAAAAAAAGCCCATGGAAATCATTTTTTAAATTTATTCTGATCGTACTGCTAATCGCGGTTTTGGCTGCAGCAGGTTATGCCGGGTACCTGTTCATCAAGGGGAATCAGGTCATCGAGAAAAGCGGGATCGACAAGCCGGTAGCTCCGGGCCATTCCGCGAAAGAAAAACCGATTACCGTGCTGCTCTTGGGAACCGATCATCGTCCGGAAACAGGGACGTACCTGACGGACGTGGTGATGGTCGCCTCCATGCATCCGGAAACCAATACGTCGACGCTGGTATCCCTGCCGCGGGATACGCTGATTGAACTTGAAGGATACAAGGCGACGAAGCTGAACGCCTACTACCCAAGATTTAAAGCAGCTTATAAAGCAGCCGAGAAAAAGGAGCCGGGCAGCGGCATTCCGGCAGAAGAAGAAATGAAAGTCATGATGAGCAAGTATCTTGGCGTTAATATCGATTATGTAACGGTCATCGATTTTCAGGGTTTCCGCGACGTTGTGGATACCTTCGGCGGGGTGGATGTTAACGTACAATACAACATGTGCCACCGGGATTCCGTGGATGGAACCGACATCAACCTGACGGTGGGTCCACAAAAGCTGGACGGCAAGAAGGCGCTAGACTATGTGCGTTACCGCAAATCAATGAACTGTAATCCTAAGACCAAGGAATCCAACGACTTTGATCGCAATGCCCGCCAAAGCGAAGTGTTGCATTCCTTGCTCGACAAGATGAAATCGTTCGGCGGCGTTACGAAAGTCGGCAATGCGCTGGATGCCGTCAGCGACAACATGACCACCGATTTCGAGCAGGAGCAAATCCGGAACTTGCTCGCGACTTATTATGATATTGGCAAAGAAGACGTTAAATTCATGCCGATTACCGGTGAGTGGAGAAGTCCTAACGTTTACATTAACGCAAATGAACTCAATGCAGCCAAACAAGCGCTGCAAGATGAGCTTGCAGGGAAACACAACGCCGGCGATCAGGGAACAGAAGCGGATTCTGCAACGGCTCCGTGACAATTGAAGGCAAGTTTTATCGTATGTTATAATACAATGTATCAGATGGAGATCATTGTACAGGAGGCCGAAGGAATGTCCTACCTCATGATGCATACGACACACCCATTGATCCATAGTCGGCAGACGGGTTGCCCTGCCCCTGCATTGGTGCGGGCGGATTCCATTAGGGAACGGGGATCCTTCGGATGTCGTCCTTCTGATTCCATGTCGCTCATGACGGGTTCTTTCGACATGGGTGTCCATGTTGCACCGAATAAGCAGTCATACTCCAAATATGTTAACGGTCATGTCCCTAGCGAAGCAGTTATGCCTGCTAGTGGCGTTGTTATGACCTTAAAAAAAGCCCAGTGAGCATCACTGGGCTTTTTTTGTATGAAATTTGGAGACTTGTGGCGGACAAACTCGGGTCATGACGGGATATGTCCGCGCGTAAGACCGAATTCATCCTCAAGTTTATTTCCCGTTTTGTGGATGGGCCGGTGCATGACCGCGATGATTTGGTTTTACCGTTTTAGCACCGTTTTGCTGCACATTTCCGTTTTGCTGCCCATTCCCGTTTCGCTGTGCATTCCCGTCTCGCGGCGTTACGTCTTTCGGCAATTGAGGGATGATACGGCCAACGATGTCTGCAAGTTCACTGGCAAGTCCGGAAACAGGATGTCCCTCCTGAATGTGCCGACCAAGCTCGGCAATCCGGTTGGCTACGTCCAAATCGGCGGTAACCAGCGCATTGGCGCCTGCCGGATCGGTTTGAAGGGCTTCCGCGACCGTGTATTTAATGGTTCCAACTTCTGCACGATCTAAATTTCCATCTACATTCAGCCCGACGACAGCCGTATTGCCCATGACAACACAGTTCGCGTTTTTAACGCCAGGCACGCTCTCAGCCAGCGATTTCAGGTGATTTGCGGTTGTAGCGTCAACTCGTCCGTTGTTATCATTTACGTTACCGACACGCCCCGTATTGGGGTTATCCGGTGTCCAACCGTCTACATTGTTGGTGGTATAACCTCTGTTCCCGTTCATGTTGCGAACACTGTTAGCAGTGGTTCCATCGGTTTGATTACGAGGAGAGGGTGATGCATTGTTATTGGCGGTCCCGCAGCCTGCGAGCAACAACACCGCCAGCATGATGGATAGAGCAGCTCTCATGGATTGATCTGTCCTTTCGTAATAGAATTCGCTAAATTACTCCAGTCGCTACGCTTATTATGTCCGGGACGGAAAGGTTTATGTGTGTACCTGATGAAGAAGCAGTGGAGGGATAAGATGAAAAAAATATTTGTACTGGATACGAACGTACTGCTGCATGATCCTCAATCGATCTATGCATTCGAGGAGCATGAAGTCATCATTCCTGCGGTGGTTCTTGAAGAGATTGATTCCAAGAAGCGAAATGCCGATGAAATCGGCCGCAATGCCCGTATGGTCTCCCGATTGCTTGATGGGCTTAGAGAACAAGGGCATCTTCACGACGGAGTTCTTCTGGAGAACGGCGGGACGTTGAAGGTTGAGCTAAATCATCGCAGCTTCGTCAAGGTACAGGAGTTATTTAGCGAAGCATCGAACGACAATCGTATTTTGGCTGTCGCGTTAAATTATAAATTGGAGGAGGAGCCGAAGGAGGACGGAAGACCCGTTGTTCTTGTCAGCAAGGATGTCCTCGTTCGAATAAAAGCGGATGTGCTTGGGCTAACGACACAGGATTATCTATCTGACCGCACGGCGGATCCAAGCGAATTATATCCGGGATTCTCAACGATCAAGGTGCATCCTTCCGTGATCGATGAATTCTACAGCTATCGTTATTTGCCGATTAAACCACTTCAACTCTCTTATCCGCTTTATCCGCACGAATTCGTTATTCTGAAGGACGAGATGGGATCCGGCAAGTCTGCCCTTCTTCATGTGAATGAAGATGCAACCCGACTAGAGCCGCTTCATCTAAGCAACGAGCCCGTATGGGGCATCAGTGCCCGGAATGCTCAACAGCGCATGGCGATTGAGCTTCTCCTGAATGACGACATTCCGCTGGTTACCATTACGGGAAAAGCCGGAACGGGAAAAACCTTGCTGGCATTGGCAGCAGGACTATCCAAGGTGGAGGATGAGCACAAATACAAAAAACTGCTCATTGCGCGTCCGGTCGTTCCGATGGGGAAAGATATCGGATATTTGCCGGGAGAAAAGGAAGAGAAGCTGAGACCGTGGATGCAGCCGATCTATGACAACCTGGAGTATTTGTTCGACACCAAGAAATCCGGCGATATCGATAAAATATTGATGGGTCTGGGAAGCATCCAGGTAGAAGCACTGACTTACATCCGCGGTCGCTCCATTCCAGGTCAGTTCATCATCGTGGATGAGGCTCAGAACTTATCCCGCCATGAGGTCAAGACGATTGTTTCCCGGGCTGGAGAAGGGAGCAAGGTGATACTGATGGGGGACCCCGAACAGATTGACCATCCCTACCTGGATGCCGTTAGCAATGGGCTGACCTATGTGGTTGAACGATTTAAGCAGGAAGGTTTAAGCGGACATATTACGCTGACTAAAGGGGAGCGTTCCAAGCTGGCACAGCTGGCGGCCGATTTGCTGTAGCCTTATATTTCCCGAGAAATGATCTGACAAGGTAACTTGTACGAGAGGGACTGTCCGGAATTCATAGGACAGTCCTTTTAGCGATCGGGTCCTATTAGTAAAATATGGACTGGTAAATTATAAAAAAAGATAGGACAAGAGCACTATAAGTTTGGTAAAATAAGGGCATGCGACTATGGGAGGAGTGAAGAGGGGATATGAAGCGGAAGAAATATTGGTTCTTATTCGCCATTTTATTATTATCCTTATCCAGTTTATCTCCCAGCTTTGACTTCACTCATCATACGAGACGGGAACCGCCCGGGGATGAACCGATTCCTCCGCAGCAGAGGCCGGAGGTGCCAGAGAGCGACCTGGGCCCCATCAAGGTCGGCGTCCAATTGAATCCGGACGAGCTGAGGCACCTGAAAGCGCTCAACGAACGCTTTATGGAAGAGACCGGAGCCGAGATCGAAATCACGCCTCTGGAAACAGCCGGTACGGAGAAAGAATCGTTTTTGCTTCATATGTCCCTTGGCGAAGGACCGGACATTATATTAACGGATTCCCATTACATTAAAGCGCTTGCAATGACGGGATATCTTCTGCCCGTCGATGCATCACAGACAACGGTGACCGGCGAGGATACCCTGAATGGTCTTCTGCCGCAGCTGCAATGGAACGGGTATCAATGGGGAATGCCTTTTGATATAGATCCCTATATCGTGACCTGGCAGACCGAAGGGAAGGACGGCGCCTCATTTAACATGCCGGAGAGCCGTCAGGCTTGGAAGGAATATATGGAGCTTCATAAGACGAGCCCTGTCCTCTCATTTGATCCGAAGGATCCTTACGCATTCGGCGCGGCGGTGCATTTGCTTGAAGGCGATCCTTCCAAGCCGGATCAAGAGGTACTTGAAATGTTAATCCGCAATCACCTTCGAACGCTGGAATCGTCCCACGGCGCAGCAGATACGATAGAAACGGGGCAGGAACCTTCCTCTGGCATAGAGGAGGCTTCCGTGGCCGTTGAGCCGTATTCGAGCTTCGCGGACCGAGAGGTAAGCGGATTGTCTTCCGCATTGGCCATGGGAAAGAGTCATTTGAATACGCCGGTTGTGCGAGCGAGAAGTTTTGCGGTAGCCGCACAGACGGAGTCGTCTGCGCTTGCCATGAAATGGATTACGTATATGACAAGCAAAGAGATGCAGCAGGAATGGAGCAAAACGTCAGGAACACTCCCCGTTGTATCCGAAATGTATGTCACGGGCACGAACCTGAGGGATCGGGGCATTTGGCAAAAAGCAGCGGTTCCCGCCCAGGTGCTGCTCTCTCGAAATGAGCCGGCCGCTTTGGATTTTGGCGATTCGGAAGGTTTCCAGACTTATAGCGAATCGGCATATCGATTGCTGCATGGCGAAATAACGGTTGAAGAATATATGAAATTGTACACGCCTGCTCAACCATAACAAGAAAAAAGCTGCCCTCGCGGGCAGCTTTTTCTATAGATCCAGCTCCATTTTGACCACTAATCGTTGATCGTCGCTTGCGACCTCCGTCGCTTTCAAGAAAGAAACCAGCTGCTTGGGATAAAAGTTCATGTCGAATTCTTCCTGCAGCGCTCTGCGCGTTGTGTCGGGCAATTCCAGCCTGTTGAACACAAGTTTGTCGACTTCAAACATAATGGCATTCTCCGGTTCGTTAATGACGGTGTATTTCCCTTCAATCAGCAGCGACAAATTTCCGCTTTCGCCGGAAGCTATTACTTTTCCATCGTCAAAATGAAACGCAAAGCTATTAAAGATTTCGTCTTCGGATCTTAAAAACGTGTTGAGATCATCTTCATGGATGTCGATGGTGTATACCTTGCCGTTGGTCTTCAGTATGTTCTTGCTGCCTTGGACGAACGACGGCAGATTTTCCATGGCGTTAGCCAGGGCCTGGAAATGACGCTTCACCTCGTACAGCCCTACATTCTCCCAATAGAGGGTAAACTCCTCGATCAGCCTCTTCATGGCATCCGGATTGCCGCTGGCTGTGAGTGCTCCATCTACCTGCTGCTCAAGCGCAAGCACCCGTTCGCGCTGCTTCACCAGGCTGTCCTTTACTTCGGCGAGCTGGGACGCATTCCGTGCTGCTTCAGCCTGAGCGGAAGCAAGTGAGCGGTACTGATTGTTATACACGGTAAGCGTATCCCGGTCGTTCTGAATAATAATATCGTAAAAGTCCATGACGCGGAAAAAGCCGGCTAAGTCTTTTGCAGACAGCAGCATGAAAAATAAGTTATCCCGCTCACCCATGTAATATGACCGAAGGACGGCGGCCGCCCGAGCTCGCCGGTCTTCAATGCGCAAGCCCATATCCTGGATTTGGGTTTGCAGCTCATTCTGAAGAGTCTGCAATTCCTCCATGCGTTTGGTTATCCGTTCGATTTCATGATCGATTTCCACGATGGAGAGGCTGTCCTCCAGAAGCTTGCGCGCCTCTTCCGAGTCAGGCATGACGGGGCTGACATCCTGCTGGGAATAAACCGCAGCGGGAGCGCCGATGAAGCAGAAGAACAGGGTTAAACACAGCAAGACCGGGAGGAGTGGGTATTTTACTCGTACTTTCAAACGGGAGTCCTCCTTGCATGGTTGTTAGTCGAAAGGATACCAACCATGGTCTGTCCCTTCATTTTAACCAATATATGACGCGTACGACTCAATTATCAACCTTTAGGCACTAAAAAAGCGATCCGGCAGCTAAAGCACCTGATCGCTCTTTTAAGTACTTGTTCTCTAATCGCAAGGAAAATCCACCAGCGCAGCCTCAGGTTGTCCAGGTTGACCGCCGGCGGATCTCGTTTATCGCTTGCATGGTTTACATATTAGAGTGGTTTGCCCATAATGAAGACCGTCCAGTAGCTAAAGCCTGTGAAGGTCACGATCATATAAGCCCAGAAGAGAAGAATATAGGTTCTCTCCGTGAATTTCAAATATCCCAGGATCACGAAAAATGCGGTCTGCAGGAAGAAAAGCAGTGCCATTTCAATATGATCTCCGGCAAAGGCCATCAACCCGATGGTCAGGGTGAAAAAGCCAAGGACTCGAAACATCCGTGCCACGATTATATCCTCCTCTCGTATGTACGCACATAATGCTGCTATGAACATTATAGCGTTATGGGAAAAACGTGTAAACGCCTAACTCAAGAAAACCCTTTATTTTTTATTATTAACCAGAAGCAGGACATTGAATTCGGGAACAATTTGGGTGAAACGCCCCTTTTCCCTCCGTAAGAGTATGATCTGTAATCAAAATGGAAATACATTTTAGTATCAAATAGATTCTATGAACTCTATGAGAGGCATAGAAATGAACTAAGCAGTTTTTATACCCTATTCAGCAGCCGATTTACGGTATTGAAGACGGTTATTTTAGGATGTCGTTAGGAGGGTTTTATGGTATGTCAGCAGTGAGACAGGATGCATGGAGCGCAGAGGACGACCTAATACTGGCGGAGGTAACCCTGCGTCATATTCGTGAGGGCAGCACCCAATTGGCTGCCTTTGAGGAAGTCGGAGAAAGAATAGGCCGGACATCGGCGGCTTGCGGATTTCGTTGGAACAGCTGTGTTCGCAAGAAATATGAGGATGCTATCAGCTTGGCGAAATCTCAGCGTCAAAAGAGAAGTTATTATAAAAAACAGCCTTCCGCCAGCGGACCACAAGTTGCAGGATTGGCAGCTCCGGAAATGGAGCACGATGTTTATAAAAATGATGGCGCAAGCGAAGAGACGCTGTCCATCGATGCGGTGATCCGTTTCCTTCGTCAGTGGAAGGGCGGGCTGCAGGAAAGTTCACGCCAGTACAAACTGCTTGAGAAGAATTTGCGTGAAAAAGAGGATGAGCTTGCAAGGCTCCGCAGCGAGAATCAACGGTTGTTGAAGGAAGTAAGCGAAGTGAAAACCGATTACCATGTGGTCAATGACGATTATAAGGCACTGATTCAGATTATGGATCGGGCACGGAGGCTGGCTTTTTTGAATGAAGAGGACGAGGAACTGAAGACCCGCTTCAAAATGGATGCCAACGGTAATCTGGAACGAATCGAATAGGTAAAGGTTATCCTGATCCGCCGTAACCCGCACTAGTGCATTTCATGCGCTTTGGCGGGTTATTTGTGCGTATTGAAGATTATTCTGATATATACTAAGACTAGCACATCATGTTTAAAGACAGTAATGGGGGATGATCATGAATATACATATCATCGGGGCCGGCTCTTTGGGCCTGTTGTATGCCGGCAAACTTGCGGCTTCAGGCTGCGGCGTCACGGTATGGTGCCGCAGCGAGGAGCAGGCGAGCAAACTCCGGGCATCCGGCATCACGATCGAGGAGATGGAGGGGAAGCCTCAGACCGTTGCCCCCCATGCTTTTTCGGTCCGTGCATGGGATGCCTTTGCCGAGTCGGGAGCGGCAGCGGATGCGGATTATCTCTTTCTCATGTTGAAGCAGCAAGGGATCGAAGAGATGGCTAAGGAAGTGCTGGCACCATTCGGACACCATCGCCGCAATCTCATATGTTTTCAGAACGGTACAGGCCATTTGGAACGGCTTCGGGAGCTGCTGCCCATGTGGAAGCTCTATGCAGCGATTACCACGGAAGGGGCCAAGCGTACAAGCAGTTCTTCGGTTCTGCACGCCGGCCACGGAACGACGACAATCGGCAAAATGATGCCTGCTGCGAGCTTTATAGGGGCAACATCCCGCGAAGATCATGAAATTGAGCTGGTTAAAGAGCTGAATAGAGCAGGATTTGAAGCTTTATTGTCGAATGAGATGGATGAGATGATCTATCGTAAACTGCTGATGAACGCGGTCATTAACCCTTTGACTGCATTGTGGCGGATTCCTAACGGAGCGCTGTTATCCTCCCCTGAACGGGTCGGGCTTATGAAGCAGCTGTATCATGAAGGAATCCTTGTATATGAAGCTGCCGGAATTCCGTATGGAAACAAGCTGTGGGAATGGATTGTAAGCGTCTGCCAATCCACTTCGGGTAACACGTCCTCCATGCTAAAGGACGTGATGGACGGCCGAACGACGGAAGTTGCCTGGATTAACGGAAGCATCGTCCAGCTTGGACACAAATATGGCGTTTCAGTGCCAAAACACGAGCTGATCACGCAGCTCATCGAGGGGATGAATCTATAGGGGGTCTTAGCATGGGGTTTTTGCAGGGTCTGTTTAACACATTGAGTCTTTTTCCGTTCATTCCGTTTCTGATCGTGTATATCATAGTGCTCCAAAGAAATAAGAATCGAAAACAAGCGCTGGAGCTGGCCATGGATATCACCACCTTTTTTATGCTGTTCTCGGTTTCCGCCTTGTTTAATACTACGTTCCAAACCAAATTCGGATTTTATCTGATACTCCTGATGCTGCTGATCGCGGCGGGGCTGATCGGGAGTGCGCAAAACCGCTGGAAAGGCAAGGTAAACGGAAAAAGGCTGCTGCGGGCCGTGTGGAGGCTCGGCTTTGTGACAATGAGTTTTGGTTACATAGTTTTTACATTTTTTGGTCTACTCTCCTACATAATTAAGATGATGTAAGTACAATCTAATAACTAGTATTATATGAGAAATCTGTTTGATCATTGGATCAGGCAGATTTTTCAATTTATTGATTTCTGGATTTTTTTGACCACTGGTTGTATAATCGATAAGCATATACCTAAAATCTATGAGGGGGATACCGCAAGATGAAGAAACACAAGAAACTCCTGCTTCTCATGACGCTGATTCTTGCCTTCAGTTCAGTGTTGGCAGCATGCGGAGCTGACAAGAATGATCAAAGTGCCAACAACGGGGAAGCGGGCAACAAGCCGAAAGAACAAGTCTTTCGTATGAACCTTGCTTCTGACCCTCCAACATTGGATCCGGGATTGTCTCAGGACAATACATCGAATACGGTAATCAATGCTGTGTTTGAAGGTCTGGTTCGTAAAGGTGCAGACGGTACCGAAGAGCCAGGCGTAGCCAAAGAATGGAAAATTTCTGAAGATGGCCTCAAATATGTCTTCACGCTTCGCGAGGATGCCAAATGGAGCAACGGCGATTCTGTAACGGCTAAAGATTTCGAATATGCATGGAAACGCGTACTTGATCCGAACTTTACGCCGGCATCGCCTTATGCATATCAGCTGTATTACGTGAAAAACGCTGAAGCGTACAACCTTGGCGAAATTAAAGACGCAAATGAAGTTGGCGTAAAAGCAACCGATGATTACACGCTGGAAGTAACGCTGGAGAACCCGACGCCATACTTCCTCAGCTTGATGTCATTCCAAACCTACTTCCCGGTTCACAGCTCCGTTGAAGGTAATGCTTCTTGGGCAACGAAACCGGATACGTTGATCGGCAATGGTCCGTTCAAAGTTTCACAAATGACGAAGGGTCAAAAGATCGAGCTTGTTAAGAACGACCAATATTGGGACAAGGCTTCCATCAAACTTGAAAAAGTTCAAATGAGCATCGTCAACAGCTCTGCGACTGAGCTTTCAAGCTATCGTAACGATGAACTGGATTATGCAGGACATCCAACGGGCAACATCCCGACCGATCAACTTACGGCGATCAAGAAGGAACTGGGCGATGAATTGATGATCAAAGGCATTTCATCGACTTATTTCTATATCTTTAACACAACGGAAGAACCATTTGACAATGTAAACATCCGTAAAGCCTTCTCGATGGCGATTGACCGTCAGGCAATCGTAGAGAAAATTACGCAGGGCGGACAACTTCCTGCACACGGGTTTGTTCCTCCGGGTATCAAAGGTGAGTCCGATGAGTACCGTAAAGAGGTGCCGGATACTTACTTCGAAGAAAATCTTGAAGAAGCTAAGAAACTGCTCGAGCAAGGTATGAAGGAAAAAGGCTATACCACGTTGCCTGAAGTTACTCTGATCCATAACTCCGATGACAACCACAAGAAAATAGCGCTTGCCATCGCGGATATGTGGAAGAACAACCTCGGCGTTACTGTTAAGGTTCAAAACCAAGAGTGGGGCGTATTCCTGAAGAACCGTACGGACCTCAACTATCAAGTTGCACGTTCCGGCTGGGGAGCAGACTATAACGACCCGATGACTTATATCGACATGTGGACATCCAATGGCGGAAACAACGACACTGGATTCAAGAACGAAGAATATGACAAACTTGTGAAGGATGCCTATGCGACTAGCGATAACGCCAAGCGTATGGAGCTGATGTCCCAAGCAGAGAAAATTCTCGTTCAGGACAATCAAGTTGTGATGCCGATCTACTACTATTCCAGTGTATCCCTGGTTAAACCATGGGTGAAGAACCTTCATCTGGATTATAAAGGTGATATCGATTTCACACGTGCATATATCGAGTAGTCTTTTATAAGCATTTATGAAAGGTTGCGGTTCGGGATATATATGTGGGGCATTTTTAAACCTCATATATATCCCGATTTTTTTTGTATGAACGCAAGGTTTCCAAATCTTGTGTCCGTTGGTGAAAGTTAAGGGATGCTCAATCCGCCCTGGAATTATACAATTATAGGGACGGCTTGGTTTAGAACAACTGATCAGGAGGCTAGCGAAATGCTGAGGTATGTGGCGAGTAAGTTTTTTTATATGCTTGTATCGTTGTTCATACTGATCTCAGCCACTTTTTTTCTTATGAAAGCCATACCGGGCGATCCGTTTATGGGAGAGAAAAAGCCATCGCCTGAAATTCTGGCGAGGCTGATGGAGCAGTATGATTTGGATAAACCGGTATTTCAGCAGTATACGAAATACTTGGGCAATATCATCCAGGGTGACTTTGGCTTGTCCATGAAGAAACAGGGACAATCCGTAACAGATATTATTGTAGACACGTTCGGCCCGTCACTGCGTCTGGGTCTTATCGCGATTGTGGTATCCGTCATCGTGGGCGTCCTGCTGGGGATGCTTGCGGCTTTGTATCACCGCAAGCTGATTGACAACATCGCCATGATTATCTCGGTTCTGGGCATCGCGGTACCGAGTTTTGTACTCGCGTCCTTGTTGCAATTCGTTCTCGCGGAGAAAGCAGGCATATTCAACGTCATGGGCTTTGAGGGACCGCTGGACTACGTGCTTCCGGTCATGGCGCTGTCTGCACAACCGATTGCATTTATCGCTCGTTTGACAAGATCCAGCATGCTGGAAGTTTTGCATTCGGATTATATCAAGACGGCGAAGGCCAAAGGCCTTAACTGGTTCGCGATTATGTTCCGTCATGTGATCCGTAACGGTATTTTGCCGGTCGTGACTTATGTCGGTCCAATGACAGCGAACATTATCACGGGTTCGGTCGTCATTGAACAGATTTTCGGTATCGGCGGCATAGGCAAGCAGTTTGTTGAAAGTATCACGAACCGTGATTATACCGTCATCATGGGAATTACGATTTTCTACGGCATCCTGCTGATGCTGGCTCGTTTTGTCACGGACATCGTGTATGTATTTGTGGATCCACGCATTAAATTGACCGGCGGGAAGGAGAGGTAGACATGGAGAAAGAACAGCGTATGCCTCATCCTGCGGCACTAAACTTGAAGCCTGAAGATTTTCAGAAGATTGGTCCTGATGAGAAGCGATCCGAGGTAATACAGCGTGAAAGCTTATCTTCCTGGAGAGATTCCTGGGAGAGATTGCGCAAGAACAAGCTGGCAATGACAGGCTTGATTATTATGATCCTGATTGTCATCATGGCCATCATCGGCCCGATGATCTCTAAATATGATTATGAAACGAATGATTTGATGAATACGAATATGCCGCCTTCATCAGAACATTGGTTTGGAACCGACGATCTGGGCCGCGACGTCTTTGTTCGTACCTGGATGGGAGCTCGGATATCCTTGACCGTTGGTCTTGCAGCAGCTGCGATTGACTTGATGATTGGCGTAATATATGGCGGCATCATGGGTTATTTCGGTGGCCGCGTCGATGAGTTCATGAATAAGTTTGCGGAAATTTTGTATTCCATTCCGTACCTGCTCGTTACGATCTTGCTGTTGGTTGTATTCGAGCCAAGTTTAGGCACGATCATACTCGCCTTAACCATCACGGGGTGGATTAACATGTCCTGGATCGTGCGGGGCGAGATCATGCAGCTGAAGAGCAGAGAGTATGTGCTCGCTTCACGCTCGATGGGTGCGGGAACTGCCCGCCTGCTGTTCCGGCATTTGATTCCGAATGCGATGGGCCCGATCATCGTTACCTTGACCTTGTCGGTTCCAAGCGCAATCTTTGCCGAGGCTTTCCTGAGTTTCCTTGGTCTTGGCGTTCAAGCACCGGTTGCATCATGGGGCTCCATGATTAATGATGCCTTGTCCGGATGGATGTATTATCCATGGCGGATGTTGTTCCCTGCTCTATTTATCAGCTTGACGATGTTGGCATTTAACATTTTCGGTGATGGATTGCGTGACGCGCTGGATCCGAAATTGAAAAAATAGGAGGTGGGAAGGTATGGAACCGATCTTGCAGGTGAAGGACCTCAACGTATCGTTTCGTGTTCGCGGCGGTGAAGTAAAGGCAGTCCGCGGCATGAATTTTGAAGTCGGCAAGGGGGAGACGGTTGCCATCGTCGGTGAGTCCGGAAGCGGTAAAAGTGTTACCGCCCAGACCATTATGCGATTGATTCCGTCCCCGCCCTCAGAAATAAAAAAAGGAGAGGTCATTTTCCAAGGACAAGACCTTCTCAAAAAAACGAACAAACAGATGGAAGCGATTCGCGGCAAGGATATCGGGATGATCTTCCAGGATCCGATGACTTCGCTCAATCCAACCATTAAAATAGGAAAACAAATCACGGAAGTGCTGGTCAAGCACCAAGGGATGTCATTCTCGGAAGCCAAGAAACATGCCATCGAAATGCTGAAGCTGGTGGGCATCAAAAACGCGGAAGAGCGCTTCAACCAGTATCCGCATGAATTCTCCGGCGGTATGCGCCAGCGCGCGATGATCGCGATCGCCCTTGCATGTAAGCCGACCCTGCTGATCGCGGATGAACCGACGACTGCCCTTGACGTTACCATTCAGGCGCAGATTATGGACGTGATGAAGGAAATGCAGGAGCGCTTGGGCACATCCATCATTCTGATCACCCATGATCTCGGCGTTGTTGCCGGCATGTGCGACCGCGTGATCGTCATGTATGCGGGCGAAGTGGTGGAAACGGGGACGAAATGGGAGATTTTCAAAAATCCGCAGCATCCTTATACCAAAGGCTTGCTTCGTTCCATGCCGCGCCTGGATCAGAAGAAGGACGAGCCGCTGATTCCGATCATCGGTACGCCTCCCGATCTCATTAAGCCGCCGGTGGGCTGCCCGTTTGCCGCTCGCTGTGATGAGGCTATGCGAATTTGCGAACGGGTCGACCCGGGCGCAACGGAATTCAGCGACACGCACATCGCGCGCTGCTGGAATCTGCACCCGATGGCGAAGGAGGCGCAGGGCTCATGAAGGATAACCATTTGATTGAGGTAAAAGGCCTGAAGAAGTATTTCAACGTTGGCAAAGGTCAAGTGCTTAAGGCGGTTGACGACCTGAATTTCTTCATTCGCGAAGGCGAAACGCTTGGTATGGTGGGTGAGTCCGGCTGCGGCAAGTCAACCGCAGGACGGACGATTCTTCGCCTCTATGAACCTACGGCCGGGAGCGTTAATTTTAACGGAACGGACATTTACAAGCTGTCCCCTGGCAAGATGAAGGCGATGCGCCGCGATATGCAGATGATTTTCCAGGATCCGTATGCCTCGCTGAATCCAAGATTCACGGTGTCGGACATTATCGGCGAAGCCTTGGATATTCACGGAATGGCAGGCAGCCGCGCCGAACGCAAGAAGCGGATTGAGGAGCTGCTGGATATGGTCGGCTTGAACAGCGACCACGCGACGCGTTACCCTCACGAATTCTCGGGCGGTCAGCGTCAACGGATCGGGATTGCCCGCGCCCTTGCGGTAAACCCTAAATTCATCATTTGTGACGAGCCGATCTCGGCGCTTGACGTTTCGATTCAGGCGCAGGTTGTCAATTTGTTGAAAGATCTGCAGGATCGGCTTGGTTTGACTTATCTCTTCATTGCGCATGACCTGTCCATGGTTAAGCATATCAGCGACCGGGTAGCGGTGATGTATTTGGGCAAAATGGTGGAGCTGGCAGACAGCGAGGAACTGTATGCGAACCCGATCCATCCGTACACGAAAACCCTGCTGTCCGCGATTCCGATTCCGGATCCTGAAATTGAGGCAAACAAAAAGCGCCTCAAGCTGGAAGACGATTCGCAGGGGCCGATTTCGGCAGCCAAAGGCGAAGACGGAACGGTTCAGCTGGACGTGAAGGATTCGGAGCTGGTCGAAGTGTCCAAAGGACACTGGGTTGCCAAAGCCTACGCTTAAGTCATCCATACCTTCTAATAGAAAGCTGCTTCAAGAATAGCCGCTGGCATCGTGCCGGCGGCTATTCTTTTCCTTTGACGCACAATGCCAACATTCGGTACAATCAAGAAAGGCAAAAAATAAAGAAACAAATTTACCTGCATGCACAATCTAGATTTGGTTGCGACGTAGAATAGGAGGCATACCTCATGAATATCGTTCCGGAACCATTATCCCTCGCTTCGCGTCTCGCCCATGATTATATTCACCATTTCGACCGGGTAAGCGGGTTCTACGGTGAAGATCACCGCGGCGAGCACGGCTATGCCGAGCGGGTACAATGGCTGGATCTTTCGGAAGACAAACGAATTCAGCGCAAGTCGCTGGCAGCATGTCTTCGGACGTATAACCAGAAACACAATGATCACCCCGCCGTACATAAATCACTTCAACTGCTGGAACAGCCCGGAACTGTTACCATGGTTGGTGGACAGCAAAGCGGTTTGTTTACCGGCCCCCTGCTTGTCATATATAAAGCCATCACCGTGATTCAGGCTGCCCGCGAAGCGGAGGAACGCTTGAATCGTCCCGTTGTGCCTGTATTTTGGATCGCCGGAGAGGACCATGACTGGGATGAGGTCAATCACACGTATTTCCTGACTCCGGATCAGCAGCTGTCCAAAATCAAGCTGGATGCCAAGGACGGGCTCAGGACATCGGTGAGTTATACCGATGTTCCTGAAGAGGACTGGTCGATGATGCTGGCAGAGCTTCAGACGCAGCTGGCGGACAGCGAATACAAGGCAGACCTGCTGAAGCTTGCGTCTCAATCGTTTGACGGCTCGGCCGGATTAAGCGAGGCATTCGCTAAACTCATCGGCTGCATGTTCGGCAAATATGGACTGATCCTCCTGGATTCCGCAGACCCGGGACTTCGGGCGCTGGAAGTGCCCATATTCGAATCGCTGATTACCCGCAACGAAACACTGGGACTTTCGTACCAGCAGGCTGCAAGGGATATCGACGGACTGGGCTACGAGGTCCAGGCCGACGTATCCGAGAACGGGGCCAATCTGTTCTACTTGCATGAAGGCAGACGCCTGCTGCTGTACCGGGAAGGAGGCGTGTTCTCCGACCGCAAGGGCATCGTTTCTCTCACGGAGGAAGAATTGCTTCGGGATTTGCATCAGTTTCCTGAGCGCTTCAGCAATAACGTGCTGACCCGGCCGATCATGCAGGACTCGCTGCTCCCCGTGCTGGGGACGATACTCGGTCCCGGCGAAATCTCTTACTGGGCGATTACGCGCTATGCATTTGCCGATATGGGCTTGCAGATGCCGCTAATCATCCCGAGAATGTCTTTCTCCATTGTGGACGGCGCCGTCCACAAGCTGATGGAGAAATACGGATTGTCCTTCGAGGATGTTCAGCTTCGCTTGTCCGAGAAGCGCGAGGCTTGGCTGGCAAGCAAGGACGAACTGAATCTGGAGGAACGCTTCAGCGAAACCCGGAAACAATTCGAAACATTATACCAACCTTTAATAGAAGATCTTGGCAAAATGCAGAGCGGACTGTTAAAATTAGGTCTAACCAATAAGGATAAAATATTGGAGCAAATGGATTACCTGTTAAGTAAATCCCGGAATGCCCTGGAACAGCAGCATGAGGCCGCCTTGGCGCAGTGGAAGCGCATCGAGCAGACGCTGCTCCCGGAAGGGAAGCCTCAGGAGCGGGTATACAACATACTGGAATACATGAATCGTTACGGATTGAATCTGGTGGATCGCCTGATGGAAATCCCATACGATGCTTCGGGCATGCACCGCGTCGTTTACGTATAATGATCAGGAATTCAAACATCAGATCCTAGGAGGCTGTTAAATGAGCTCATCATCAATACAAACCAGCAATATTGCCGACCTGAAACTGGCGCCGGAAGGTCATCTCAAAATTGATTGGGTGCAGGCGCACATGCCGGTATTGAACCGGGTACGCGAACAATTCGAGAAAGAACAACCATTCAAAGGCTTGAAAGTGGCCATCTCGCTGCATCTGGAAGCGAAGACCGCGTATCTGGCGAAGGTCATCCAAGCCGGCGGAGCCGAAGTGACGATTACCGGCAGCAATCCGCTGTCTACGCAGGATGATGTATGCGCGGCTTTGGTGGAAGACGGAATCACGGTGTTTGCCAAGTACAACCCGGATCCGGAGGAATACAAGCAGCACCTCATCTCGACGCTGGAAACGAGACCGGATCTGATCATCGACGATGGCGGAGATCTCGTAACGATCCTTCACTCCGAGCGCACGGATCTGCTAGAAGGAGTGCGAGGCGGCGCCGAAGAGACAACGACGGGCATTCTGCGCCTGAAATCGCTGGAGAAAGAGGGCGCTCTGAAATTCCCGATGGTTGCAGTGAATGACGCGTACTGCAAATACTTATTCGATAACCGTTACGGTACGGGGCAATCGGTCTGGGACGGAATTAACCGAACGACCAACCTGGTGGTTGCAGGCAAAACGGTCGTTGTCGTCGGCTATGGCTGGTGCGGCAAAGGCGTGGCGATGCGCGCCAAGGGTCTCGGCGCCAACGTCATCGTGACCGAGATTGATCCGATCAAGGCGGTTGAGGCTTACATGGACGGCTTCCACGTTATGCCGATGCGCGAAGCGGCTAAACGGGGAGACTTTTTCGTAACCGTCACGGGCAACCGCGACGTCATTAGCGGAGAAGACTTTGATGTCATGAAGGATGGCGCCATTTTGTCCAATGCCGGGCACTTCGATGTGGAAGTCAACAAACCGGATCTGTCGGAGCGATCCCAATCGGTTCGGACGGTTCGCCGCAATATCGAAGAATACCATTTGAAGGACGGCCGTAAGATCTATTTGCTTGCAGAAGGCCGTTTGGTGAATCTGGCGGCAGGGGACGGACATCCGGCAGAAATCATGGATATGACGTTTGCGCTTCAGGCCTTGTCGCTCAAACACGTGAATGATCAGTACCAGAGCATCGGCAACCGCGTCGTGAATGTTCCGTACGAGCTGGATCAACAGGTTGCATTATATAAACTGGAAAGTCTAGGTATCCATATCGACAGCCTGAGCGCTGAGCAGAAATCCTACTTGGACAGCTGGGCCCAGCATTAAACCGCAGCAGCTTCAGATCATTTGCAGACCTCCTTTCCATCCCCCGACGGGATGAAAGGAGGTTTTTTGCGCGGTTGTTCTGAGAGAAAGTTCCAAAAAAACAAATGCAGCTCAGAAGGGATTTGATTCTTGACGCCGAATCTATTATCCTAAAGTGGTGGAAAGTGGTGCAAAGTGGGGAATCGGGGTTAAGGAGTGGAATGCCTGATGTTTATGGGGGAGTTTCAGCATAGCATCGACGATAAGGGGAGAATCATCATCCCCGCTAAATTTCGCGACCTCCTGGGCACCTCGTTTATCGTAACCCGCGGATTGGACAATTGCCTCTTTGTATACCCCAAAGATGAATGGGCCATCATGGAGCAGAAGCTCAAATCCCTACCGCTCATGAAGTCGGATGCACGCGCATTCACCCGGTTTTTTTTCTCCGGAGCGACGGAATGTGAATGGGATAAACAGGGAAGGGTAAATTTGCCGGGCAATTTGCGCGAGTTCGCCAAGCTCGAGAAGGAATGCGTCGTCATCGGCGTATCGAGCCGCGTGGAGATCTGGAGCAAGGAGCAATGGCAGAATTACTATCAGCAGTCGGAGGAAGCGTTCAACGACATTGCTGAGAAGCTGGTAGACTTTGATTTTGACTTATGACCAGCTAGGAAAATCCCGTAATCGAAATGGACAAGTTACACTAAAAATCATGTAAGAGACACAATGGAGGGCTGCAGCTTTGTTCCATCACATCACAGTGCTTAAGCAAGAAGCGACAGAAGGGCTGCGCATCAAACCAGACGGTATATATGTTGACTGTACGCTCGGGGGGCGGGGCACAGCTCGCTCATTGCTTCCCAACTAAGTTCGGAAGGCCGGTTGATCGCTTTGGATCAGGACGACTGGGCATTGAATAACGCCCGGGAGGCCATGAAGCCTTATGCGGACCGGATCACCCTCGTTAAGACCAATTTTCGCGATTTGGAGGAGGTGCTCCGACGCGAAGTGGGGGCTGGCGAGAACGGGCAGCCGCAAGTTGACGGTATACTGTTCGATTTGGGCGTATCTTCTCCGCAATTTGATGAAGGGGAGAGAGGGTTTAGCTACAATCATGATGCCCCGCTGGATATGCGGATGGATCAATCCGCCGAGCTAACAGCAGCCGAGATTGTAAACGAATGGCCGGAACAGGAAATCGCGCGGATATTGTACCAATACGGCGAAGAGAAGTTTTCAAGGCGGATTGCCAAGGTCATCGTTGAAAGAAGGGCACAGAGTCCTATTCAGACAACCGGAGAGCTTGTCGAAATGATTAAGGAAGGGATACCGGCCGCGGCTCGAAGAACGGGCGGCCACCCGGCGAAGCGAAGCTTTCAAGCATTTCGCATCGCGGTAAACGATGAGCTGGGCGCTTTCGAGGATGCGCTTCATCAAGCCGTAAGATGTCTAGCACCGGGAGGAAGGGTCTCTGTTATTACCTTCCACTCGCTCGAAGACCGGATATGCAAGCAGATTTTTAACAGTTACATTCCCAAGTGCACGTGCCCTCCAGACTTTCCGATGTGCGTATGCGGAGGCGGCCAAGGCGATCTGAAGCTGGTAAACCGTAAACCGCTTATCCCGTCGGCGGAAGAAATTGAGAGTAATCCAAGGGCGCGTTCGGCGAAGCTGCGGATTGCGGAGAAACTGTAGAAACATCAAATCCCTGAAGAAGGAGAATCAGCCATGGCTTACACGCGCGGCAATTTAGCCGTACAGGAGAGACAGAAGGAAACGCAGCAGTCCGCTTATCTCGAGAAGACCAAAGTCGTTAAACGTCGTTCCCAGCTTCCGCAAAAAGAAAAGCTGCTGTATTTGTTGTCCGTGGTGTTCGTGGTTGCCGTCATGGGCGTCATCGGCATGAGTCATGTTCATTCCTATGACTTGAACCGGCAGATCCAGGCGACGGAGAATGAGATACTTAAAGCTAAACGAAACATCAGTCAACTTCAGGTAGAGAAGCAGACGCTGGAGATGCAGGTATTGGACAAGGCGAAAGAGCTCGGTTATGTGCCGATTGAGGACGATAACATGATCCATCTATCACCTGTCTCGGGAGCAACCGGGACACAGGATTCAGACTCGGGACAAAATGATTGAAGTGTGAGGTTTTGACCGATGATAAAAAAAATCAAACTGCGTACCGTGCTAATAGGGGGATGTATAACCCTCTTTTTTGCTTTATTGATTGGTCGGGTATTTTGGCTGCAGGTGATCGATAACGACTTCTGGAAGGAACAAGCCTTAGCGAAATGGTCCAGAACCCAGGACTTGCCGGCATCCCGCGGTACGATCATGGACCGGGACGGCGACATCCTGGCCATGGACGCCCCCGCCTTCACGGTCATAGTAAACCCTGCGGTCATCCAGGCTAACGGCCTGGAGGATGAGGTCGTTAAAGGGCTGCACGAAACCCTCGGCAAGGATGAGGATAAGCTTCGCGAAATGGTTCAAGCCAAAGGCAAGGACGGGGAATACCTCAAGGGCGTGGAAGTCCGCAACGAAGGATGGAAGATCAGCCAAGAGAAGATGGAAGAGGTTAAAGCGTTCAGCCAAAGCTTGAATGATAAATTGAAGGCCGCAGGCAAAGTCCCCGATTCGGGCATCGGCTTTCAACGCGAGCAGAAACGCTTCTATCCCAAAGAGACATTGGCCGCGCATATGCTGGGTTACACCGATCGTCAAGGACAGGGGATCGGAGGCATTGAGCAGTTTTATGACGAGATGCTGAAGGGGACCGACGGATTCGCTTCTTACAAGAGCGACAAGAAGGGAGTCAAGCTGCCCAGCGAGGATGATTTATACCAGCCTGCAATAAATGGGAAAAATTTAGTACTGACGACCGACGATACAATCCAGTATTATATCGAGGAAGCGATGCGCGACACGTATAACCAATATAAACCAATCAGCATGACGGTGATCGCGGCGGATCCGAACACGATGGAAATACTGGGGATGGCCAACATGCCGACTTTTGATCCCAATACATATTCGAAGTGGAATCAAAAGAATTTTATCAACCATGCCGTGCGGTCCATCTATGAGCCGGGATCGACCTTCAAAATTGTAACCCTGGCCAGCGCAGTGCAGGAAAAGCTGTTTAACCCGGGTGATATCTATCAATCCGGATCCATCAGGGCGGGGGAAGAACCCACCGGGACATTAACAGCGTAGGGTGGGGCCCGATCACCTACCTGGACGGCGTGAAAAAGTCGAGTAACGTTGCTTTTGTTAAACTCGGATACGAGATGCTCGGCAAGGAGCGGTTTACCAATTATATTCGGGAATTCGGTTTTACCGAGAAAACGAATATTGACCTGCCGGGGGAAATTCTCGGTACCTTGAACATGACCTATGATTCCGATATTTCAACCATGACCTACGGTTACGCCGTATCCGTAACGCCTATACAACAGATTGCGGCCATTTCCGCCGTTGCCAACGGCGGCAAGCTCATGGAGCCGCATATGGTGAAGGAGATCGAGGACCCCAACACGGGCGAGGTTCAGAAAATCGAGCCGAAAGTCGTGCGCCAGGTCATATCTCCCGAAGCCGCAAGAGAAACAGGGACTTACCTTGAGCAGGTCGTAGCCGACCAATTAAACGGCACAGGCAAGCTTGCGTATATCGACGGATACCGCGTTGCGGGCAAAACCGGTACCGCCATTAAATCCGGCGGCGGATATAAAGACCGTTCGAAACAGGTGGTTTCGTTCATCGGGTACGCACCCGTCGAAAACCCGAAGATTGCCGTGCTGGTTATTATCGACGAACCGAACGTGGAGAAGGGCGGCGGAACGCTGGCGGCACCGATTTTCAAAGAAATCGTCTCCAAGACATTGAATTATTGGGGCGTTCCCAAATCGACTGAAACTCAGGACAAAGAAAAATCGAATACGGGAACGGCGCCGAAGGATTCCCTTAAAGCACCGGACTTTACGGGAATGAAGCTCAGCGAAGTAAAGGCCAAGCTGTTGAAGGACGGAGTTGCGTTTGAGACATTGGGCAATGGAAGCACCGTGAAGGAGCAGTATCCGCCCGCAAATGCGACCATCAGCGTTGGACAGCGCATCTATCTTCTTACAGAGGACAGCCCATCGATGAAAATCCCGAATTTAGAAGGAGAATCGCTTAGGGACGCCATGGAGGTGCTCACCTTGATGAAAGTAAAGGTGAACGTTCAGGGCGAGGGTTTCGTTTCATCGCAATTGGAAGCCAAAGAGAATGGCCAGCGGATCGTGCAATTAACGCTGAAATCGGCTCAAGAGCTGATAACGGGGAGCAGCAGTACCGATGAAACCTCCTCCGATAGCAACGAAAATGCGAACGGGGAAGAAACCGGCGACAAAGAGACGGAAGGAACCCCCGATAACGAAGCAGATGCAAACGACCCTGGACAAGGCGATACAGAAGGGGAATAGCTTGTTCTAACCCGGGTTTGTCCCGAATACTCATGTGAAGAACGCATATCATGAGCTTTCGGGTTCAAACAGGGAGGGAAGCTTAGGTGAAAGTATCCAAGGTATCGCAGCGGAGAAGGCTGCTCTGGAGCCTGCTGCTGCTGCTCCTGCTGTTCTCTGCGCTGATCATCAGACTGGCCTATGTGCAGATCGGGAAAGGCGCGGAGCTGTCGGCGAAGGCGGAGGACCTCTGGCGCCGCGACATTCCGTTCGCCGCACAGCGTGGCGAAATTCTGGACCGTAACGGAACCGCATTGGTTACGAATATAACGACACCGACCATTTGGGCGATTCCTGTACAAATCAAAGATCCGGACCATACAGCCGAGACGTTGGCCGGGCTGATCAGCATGGACAAGGCCGATATCAAGAAGATCATTACGAAACGTTCGAGGTTGGAACGGATAAATCCCGGTGGACGAAAAATTACGATGGAGCTGGCTCAGGAAATTCGTGATTTGAAGCTGCCGGGTATCGTTGTTGCTGAGGATAACAAACGGTATTATCCCTACGGCGATCTCGCGGCCCATATTTTGGGGTTTACGGGAGCCTACAGCCAGGGACTCACCGGCCTGGAAGCCATGCATGACGACAAGCTGAAGGGCTTCGAAGGCGGCATATCCTATTTGTCCGATGCCGGCGGAAGAATCATGCCGGGCTCCTCGGAGAAATACGTAGAGCCCCGCGACGGTCTGAATCTGGAGCTGACGATCGATAAATCGATCCAGTCCATCATGGAGCGGGAGCTTGACCAGGCCATGGTGAAGTACCAGGCGAATGGAGCATGGTCGATTGCCATGAATCCGAAGACGGGCGAGATTTTGGCGATGGCCAGCAGGCCGGGGTACTCCCCTGCCAACTATCAGGAATTTTCAGCGGAGACATACAATCGCAACTTGCCGATCTGGATGACCTATGAGCCGGGCTCGACGTTCAAGATTATTACGCTTGCCGCTGCCCTCGAAGAGGACAAGGTCGATCTGAAGAACGACCATTTCTTCGACAGCGGGGCGGTAGAGGTCGGCGGAGCCAGGCTGCGCTGCTGGAAGAAAGGCGGCCATGGCAGTCAAACCTTCATGGAGGTTGTGCAGAACTCCTGCAACCCGGGCTTTGTGGCATTGGGCCAGAAGCTGGGCAAGGAAAGCCTGTTCCAGTATATCCGGGATTTCGGCTTCGGAGCGAAGACGGGCATCGATTTGAACGGGGAAGAGAACGGCATTCTGTTCAAGCTCGATAACGTTGGCCCTGTGGAGCTGGCCACAACGGCGTTTGGCCAAGGCGTATCGGTTACGCCGATCCAGCAGGTTGCGGCCGTGTCCGCCGCCATTAACGGCGGTAAGCTGTTCAAGCCGCACGTCGCCAAGGCTTGGGTCAATCCGGAGACGGGCGAGACGGTTGAGGAGATCAAACCGGAGCTCGTCAGACAAGTAATTTCGGAGGAAACCTCCAAGCAAGTGCGCGAGGCACTCGAAAGCGTCGTCGCCAAAGGAACCGGACGTCCGGCCTTCATCGACGGTTATCGTGTGGGAGGGAAGACCGGTACCGCCCAGAAGGTGATTAACGGCCGCTACTCGTCAACCGAGCATATCGTCTCCTTCATCGGATTCGCGCCAGCCGATGATCCGGAAATCGTGGTGTACACGGCGGTGGATAACCCGAAAGGCATACAGTTCGGCGGCGTCGTGGCAGCCCCGATCGTGCAGAATATCCTGGAGGATGCGCTGCACTATATGAACGTTCCGCCGCGCAAAGACCAGCTTGCCCGCGAATACAAGTACGGCGAGACACCGACCGTGACCGTACCGAACCTGGTCGGTGCAACCGTTCAGGATCTGTATGAGGACTTGAATATGAACTTCATGCTGGCCAAGTCCGGAACCGGCAATACGGTGATTTCCCAGGCGCCGAAGCCGGGAAGCCGGGTGGAGCGAGGGTCCACCATTCGGATTTACATGGGTGAAGACCCGGGGGAATCCAAGCACGAACACTAAGGCATCATCCGGTCGGCAAGCGAAGGGCGGATGATGCAGATATATAGAGAGAGGGATAACAATGAACTTAAAGCAATTATCATCCGTATTGGCCGCTGCTGTTATCGAGGGATCCGGAGATGTTGAAATTACGGGGATAGAAACAGACTCCAGACAAGTAAAACCGGGGGATTTGTTCATTTGCCTGCCGGGCCATACGGTGGATGGACACCAGTTTGCAGCCCAGGCCGCCGACAAAGGCGCCGCGGCGCTGGTCGTTGAACGCAAGCTGGAGGTTGACCTCCCGCAGGTCATCGTGAAAGACAGCCGCTTCGCGATGGCGGGTTTGGCGAATGCCTTTTATCATCAGCCGAGCTCCCGCATGAAGATGATCGGCGTAACCGGTACGAACGGCAAGACAACGACAACGTATTTGATCGAGACGATCATGAACGATTTCGGGTTGAAAACCGGATTGATCGGCACGATTCAGATGAAATACGGCGGCCAGTCCTTCCCGATGCCGAGAACGACGCCCGAGGCGCTGGAGCTTCAGCGTTACTTGAACGATATGGCCAATGCAGGCACCGAGTGCTGCGTGATGGAGGTATCCTCGCATGCGCTCGAACAGGGGCGCGTGAAGGGAACGGATTTCCGGACGGCCATCTTCACGAACCTGACCCAGGACCATCTGGACTATCATCACACGATGGAAGAATACCGCGGCGCAAAAGGGTTATTTTTCTCCCGGCTGGGCAACGCTTTTGCCAAGGATGAATCCGCGCGCAAATATGCCGTCCTGAATGCGGATGACGATGCTTCGGCATATTTCGCCAAGCAGACCGCGGCGGAAGTGATTACCTACGGTTTGGGTGAAGATGCGGATGTGCGGGCGAGCAATATATCGATCACCGCACAAGGCACTTCGTTCCATGTGGATACGTTCCGCGGCAGTGCGGACATTTCGATTCGAATGGTAGGGAAATTCAACGTGTATAACGCCATGGCTGCGATCGCGGCAGCGCTCCTGGAAGGTGTGCCGCTCGAAGATATCAAGAACAGCCTGGAGTCCGTGCCCGGAGTCGATGGCCGCGTAGAGGTCGTGGATGAAGGCCAGCCGTATGCCGTGATCGTGGATTATGCCCATACGCCGGACGGACTTGAAAATGTGCTCCGCACCGTCAATGAATTCGCGGAAGGCCGGGTGCTCACCGTTTTCGGCTGCGGGGGCGACCGGGACCGGACCAAACGGCCGATCATGGGTAAAATCGCTGCGAAATACAGCGATGTTGTATTGGTAACTTCCGATAATCCCCGTACCGAGGATCCGGAGTTGATATTGAAGGATATCGAGGCCGGATTGGTTGAGGACGGTGTGGCAACCGAAAGCTACAAGCTCATCGTCGATCGCCGGAAAGCGATCGAAAAGGCTATTGAAATGGCAAGCCCGGGCGATGTAGTATTGATTGCGGGGAAAGGTCATGAGACCTATCAGCTGATTGCGGGCGAAGTGCTTGATTTTGACGACCGCATCGTAGCCAAAGACGCGATAAGGGGCAGACAATAGTGATCCATAAATCATTAAAGAGCATCGCCGACATGTGCGGCGGAACGCTCTCACGTAACCAAGATGACAACATCATCATTCAAGGAGTCGGTACCGACTCCCGAACCATACAGCCGGGCAACCTGTTTGTTCCGATTGTCGGCGAGAAGTTTGACGGGCATGAATTCGTGGAGAGCGTGCTCGCCGGCGGAGCCGGCGCGGCATTCTGGCAGAGGGATCATCAGCCGGTTCCCGCCGACCTTCCGCTCATTTTCGTGGAGGATACATTAAAGGCCCTCCAGTCGCTTGCGGCGGCCTATTTGTCCGAGAGCAGAGCCAAGGTGGTGGGCATAACCGGCAGCAACGGCAAAACCACCGTGAAGGACATGGTGTCGGCACTGCTTGAAACCACGTATAACGTTCACAAAACGCAAGGCAATTATAATAATCATATCGGGCTTCCGTTAACCGTACTGGCAATGAAGGAAGGCACCGACATTATCGTGCTTGAGATGGGTATGAGCGGACGACATGAGATCGAGCTGCTCTCGAATATAGCCCGCCCGGATTTAACCGTGATCACCAATGTCGGGGAAGCGCATTTGCTGCAGCTCGGTTCCCGGGAAGAAATCGCACGGGCCAAGCTTGAAATTATCAGCGGCATGAAGCCCGGCGGTTTGCTGATCTATCATGGGGACGAACCGCTGATCCGTCAGGTGCTTGCTGAAGAGGCAACGGTGAAGCCGGAGGGGCTGCGTACGTTTACGTTCGGAAATCAAGATACCAATGACGATTATCCGACGGGACTCATGTTCCATGCCAGAGGAATCATTTTTACTTCGAGCCGGCATGCAGGCGAAGGCTTCAGCCTGCCGCTCCTCGGCCGCCACAATGTGGTAAACGCCCTGGCAGCCATGGCCGTGGCGACCCATCTGGGCATCGGCGATGAAGCCATTCGCAGCGGGTTCGCCCATCTGAAGCTGTCGAGCATGCGGATCGAAGCCGTAGAGACCGCGTTCGGGGTAACCGTGCTGAACGATGCCTACAATTCCAGCCCGACGGCGGTGAAGGCGGCTGTAGACGTGCTTGGCGATATGAAGGGTTACCGCCGCCGGATCGCCGTGCTCGGGGACATGCTGGAACTTGGTCAGCGGGAAGAGTCATTCCATGCCGAAATCGGAGAGTATTTATCTCCGGACAATGCGGATCTGGTATTCACCTACGGTCCGTTGTCTCTTCATACGGCGAATAATGCGAAAGCCCGCTTCCCGGAAGGGGCCGTGCTTTCTTTTACGGATAAAGAAAAGCTGATCGAAGCCCTGCTGGAGCAGGTTACGGAGAAGGATATCGTATTGGTGAAAGCCTCGCGCGGCATGAGGCTGGAGCACGTGGTTGATGCCTTGAAGGCACTGCCGGGCAGCAACAACGGAGTGAGGGGGTGAGCTGATGGACTTTCAATTGCTGTTATTGACAATCGGTGTAGCGTTTGTGCTTGCGGTGATATCGGCTCCGCTGCTCATTCCGCTGCTGCGGCGTATGAAGTTCGGCCAGCAGGTCAGGAACGACGGTCCGCAGAGCCACTTGAAAAAAGCCGGGACGCCAACGATGGGCGGCGTCGTCATTCTTTTAGCTTTTACGCTGACTTATATTAAATTTTCGCCTGTCGATACCGATTTCTACGTGCTGATCGTAGCCACGCTCGGTTTCGGTTTGATCGGCTTTCTTGACGATTACATCAAGATCGTGTTTCGCAGATCATTAGGACTTACGGCCCGGCAGAAGCTGTTTGGACAGCTTCTGTTTTCCGGTATTATGTGCTGGCTGTTGATTTCCAACGGCCACAGCACGGCAATCAGCGTACCGGGCATGGATTGGTCCTTTGATTGGGGCCCATGGTTCTATTATCCGTTCATCGTGGTCATGATGCTTGCAATCAGCAACGCGGTCAATTTCACCGACGGATTGGACGGCCTGCTGTCCGGCGTCAGCGCGATTGCCTTTGGCGCCTATGCCATCGTCGCGATCCAGTCCACCTCGTTCGCGGCGGCGTTCTGCGCGGCTGCCATGATCGGCGCGGTGCTCGGGTTTCTGGTATTTAACGCTCATCCCGCGAAGGTGTTCATGGGTGATACGGGTTCTTTAGGCATCGGCGGTGCCATCGGCGCCATTGCCATCGTAACCAAGAGCGAGCTGCTGTTCCTGATCATTGGAGGGGTCTTCGTCATCGAGATGCTATCTGTTGTGCTTCAGGTGATCTCCTTCAAAACCCGGGGCAAACGAATATTCAAAATGAGCCCGATCCACCACCATTACGAATTGTCCGGGTGGTCGGAGTGGCGCGTTGTTTTTACATTTTGGGCCGTGGGACTGGTACTTGCGGGACTCGGACTCTATATCAACAAGGGGTTGTAACATATGAAGCAGCTAGATGTTTATCGGGATAAGCATATCGTCGTGTTGGGTCTTGCCAAAAGCGGAGTGCAGGTGGCCAAGGTGCTGCATCAAGCCGGCGCCTCCGTCATCGTGAATGATCGAAAGGAAAGAGAACAGTGTCCTGAAGCCTCGGAGCTCGAGGCTTTGGGTATTTCTGTTATTTGCGGCGGGCATCCCGATGACCTCATTCATCCCGGCGTGGCGCTCCTTGTCAAAAACCCGGGAATTCCGTATTCGGTCCCGCCTGTCCAAAAAGCGATCGAGCTTGAAATTCCGATCGTGACCGAAGTCGAAATCGCCTATCACCTCTGTGAAGCTCCCATAATCGGCATCACGGGCTCGAACGGCAAAACAACCACGACGACTTGGGTGGGCCAGCTGCTGGAAAACGCCGGCCTTTCTCCGATCGTTGCCGGCAATATCGGCACGCCCCTATCCGAGGCTGCAGCGACAGCCACCGAACATGACTGGATGGTCGTGGAGCTGAGCAGTTTTCAACTAAAAGGAACGGAGGCGTTCCGGCCGCGCATTGCCTGTCTCCTCAACGTGACGGAAACGCATCTGGATTATCATGGCGGAATGGATGATTATGTGGCATCCAAAGCCAAGCTGTTTGCCAACCAGACTTCGGAGGATACCGCTGTGCTCAATTGGGATGATCCCGTGTGCAGAAACCTTGTCCCGTATATCAAGGCGCACATCGTGCCTTTTTCGATGAGCGAGAGCCTTCGTGAAGGGGTTCACATCACGCCGCCATATGCTCCCGGTGCCCAGGATTCGGACGACGACGATCAGGGGCGCAGAATCATTTATACAGACGGCGAAGGGTTTACCCATGAGATCATCCGTGTGGAGAACATCGGACTGCCGGGAAGATTCAATGTGGGGAACGCAATGGCGGCCTGTGCCATCGCCATAGCGGCGGGCGTTGCCCCCGATAAGCTGGAGGAAGCTTTGTCCAGCTTCCGCGGCGTTGAGCACCGCCTGGAATTTGTGGCGGAGCTTCAAGGCGTATCCTATTACAACAATTCCAAGGCAACCAACTCCAAGGCGACGCACATGGCTTTGACCTCGTTCAAGGAACCTGTCGTTTTGATCGCGGGGGGCTTGACCGGGGATCGGATTACGAGGAGCTGATTCCATCCATGCAAGGGCGGGTGAAAGCGGTCGTGCTTCTTGGCGAAACCAGGGAGAAAATCGCGAACGCTGCCGCCAAGGCCGGATTAAAGGACATCATCCTCGTCGATAATGGGGAGGACGCCGCATCGACATTGACCTCGGCTGTCCGGAAGGCTGCCGGGCTGGCGGAGAGCGGAGACATCGTTCTCCTGTCCCCCGCGTGCGCGAGCTGGGACATGTTTCCTTCCTATGAGACGCGAGGACGCATTTTTAAAGAGGCGGTGCATAACCTTTAAGTAGGGGGGTGGAAAAGCCCCTACTAAGGATGTACGAGGTGGCCTTTCCATGAACAAGAACCGCCAGGCGCCCGATCTGTGGCTGCTTATCTGTATTTTGGCCCTGCTGGCCATCGGAATCGTCATGGTATACAGTGCAGGCTCCGTCCTCGCTTTTCATGACTATGGCGATAAGTTTTATTTTGTGAAGCGTCAGCTGTTTTTTGCCTGTCTGGGGCTTGCTGCCATGTACTTCACATCGAGGATCGATTTTCGGGTTTGGAAGAAATACAGCAAGATTGCGCTGCTGGTCTGCTTTTTTTTGCTGATTATCGTACTAATTCCAGGCATCGGCGTTGTTCGCGGCGGAGCCAGAAGCTGGCTCGGCATCAGCTCGTTCGGCATTCAGCCCTCCGAGTTCATGAAGCTGGGCATGATTCTGTTTCTATCGCGCTGGCTTAGCAAGCAAGACTATGATATTACATCATTTACCAGGGGCTGATGCCGCCGCTAGGTTTGATCGGACTGGCATTCGGGCTGATCATGCTCCAGCCTGATTTGGGTACGGGGGCCGTTATGCTCGGTGCTGCGATGATGATCGTATTTACGGCAGGAGCACGGATGAAGCATCTGGGCTTTCTCGCTTTAGGCGGGATAGCCGGATTCATAGGCTTGATTCTGACAGCGCCCTACCGGCTGAAGCGGATAACCGGCTTTCTCGATCCATGGTCCGATCCGCTCGGCGCAGGCTACCAGATCATCCAATCCCTCTATGCGATAGGGCCGGGCGGACTCGGCGGACTCGGACTAGGCATGAGCCGTCAGAAGTACGCTTATGTGCCCGAACCGCAGACTGATTTTATTTTTTCGATCCTGGCCGAAGAGCTGGGGTTCATCGGCGGCTTGATTGTACTGCTCTTGTTCGCCGCCTTGGTGTGGCGGGGCATGAGGGTGGCCATGACGGTCACCGACGGCTTTGGCAGTCTGCTGGCCGTAGGGATCGTAGGCATGGTCGCCATCCAGGTCGTCATCAATATCGGCGTCGTTATCGGTTTGATGCCGGTGACAGGGATTACGCTGCCGCTCATCAGTTACGGAGGCAGCTCGCTGACGCTGATGCTGACGGCGCTCGGCATTCTATTAAATATTTCCCGTTATGCGAGGTGAAGGGTATGCGTGTCGTTTTGACCGGCGGCGGAACGGGGGGGCATATTTACCCCGCCGTTGCCATAGCAAGACAATGTGAGAAGGAAGATCCGAAGACGGAGTTTTTATATATCGGAGGCGAACGAGGCCTCGAAAGCAAGCTGGTGCCCCAAGAGAAGCTGCCGTTCGAGAGCATCGATATCACGGGGTTCCGGCGCAAGCTGTCGATGGACAACGTGAAAACGATCATGCGTTTTTTCAAAGGCGTGAAGCGATCGAAGGCCCTTCTGAAGGAGTTTAAGCCCGACGTCGTGATCGGGACGGGCGGATATGTGTGCGGCCCTGTCGTTTACGCCGCCGCCAAGCTGGGAATACCGACCATGATTCATGAGCAGAACGCGATTCCGGGCCTGACCAACCAATTCCTCAGCCGATATGCGGATACGGTTGCGGTCAGTTTTGAAGGAACGGAGTCTTCTTTTCCTAAAGCCAAAAGAACGGTATATACAGGAAATCCACGTGCGACAACGGTTTTATCCGCCAATCGTGAACGTGGATTTGCTACGCTCGGCATTCCGGTGGACAGCCAGGTCGTTCTGATCGTCGGCGGAAGCCGGGGAGCCAAGGCGATCAATAACGCGATGATCGGGATGGCGCCGTTCATTCACAAGCTGCCGAACGTCCATTTTGTATTTGTTACGGGCGATACGTATTTCGAGAATACGCGGGAATCCATTCGGTCCCAGCTCGGCACCATGCCGAATCATCTTCATATTTTGCCCTATATTCATAATATGCCGGAAGTGCTTGCGGCTACTTCGCTGATCGTAAACCGTGCGGGAGCCTCATTCCTGGCGGAAATTACATCGCTTGGCATCCCATCCGTCCTTATACCATCACCGAACGTCACCAATAACCACCAGGAGGCGAATGCGAGGCAATTGGAGGAAGCGGGGGCATCCAGCATGATTTTGGAAAAGGACTTGACGGCTGAATCGCTGTTCCGAAAGCTTGAGGAGATCATGACCAACCGCTCTGCAAGAGAGTTGATGTCTGCGGCTTCGAAAGAGCTCGGCAAACCGGACTCGGCGGCCGTCATAACCCAAGAAATCCGCCGGTTAACCGGCAAACGCTAAAACGGCTGGGCGATTGTCACACACCTATGGAGCCTGACATAAGATACTCTATAATCGTGACACACCCATGAGGCCGGCATTACTGACAGCGGCCATCTCTTCATCCAGTTGAAGGAATGGCCTTTTGGTTTTGAAAGTCAAGGGAGGTTTATTTAAAATGCAGCAGTGGAAATCGCTACTATCAGAGGCCAATGTCGGAGCAGTGTTATGGAATGAACCGCTGGCAAAATATACGACATGGAAAATAGGCGGACCAGCCGATTGCCTGATTGTTCCTGAGAACAAGGAACAGCTCAAGGAACTGGTCACTCTTCTCCATGCCCATCACATACCTTGGACACAGCTGGGCCGCGGTTCAAACATGCTGGTTGCCGATAAAGGAATTCGGGGAGCGGTCATCAAGCTGGGCCAGGGTTTTGAGGAGCTTCGTTTTGACGGAGAGACGGTAACTGCAGGCGGCAGTCTGTCTTTTGTCAAACTTAGTGTTCTGGCCGGAAAACAAGGATTATCCGGGCTCGAATTTGCCGGAGGCATTCCTGGATCGGTCGGAGGGGCCGTCTACATGAATGCGGGTGCCCATGGGTCTGATGTGTCACGCATATTCAAGTCCGCTGACATTGTACTGGAAACAGGGGAATTGGTTACGTATGCTGCGAAAGATATGGCGTTTGATTACCGACACTCCATTCTGCATGAACGAAAAGGGATTGTGACTGAAGCGGTATTTGAGCTCCGTCAAGGAGACCGCAAGGAGATTACAGCCGTTATGGCCTCCTATAAGGACCGTCGCCGGCGTACGCAGCCACTCCAATCCGCAACGGCAGGCAGCGTATTTCGAAACCCGCCCGGCGACCATGCGGCGAGGTTGATCGAGGCTGCCGGTCTCAAGGGCCTGCGGATCGGAGGCGCGGAAGTTTCTTTACAGCATGCCAATTTCATCGAGAACACCGGTCAAGCGACAGCAGAGGACGTGCTCGCTTTGATGGAACGCATCAAGGAAACCATATCGGAGAAGAACGGAATTCAAATGGTGCCTGAGGTGTACGTTCTGGGCGAGCGGTAAACTCGGAGGTGATACATTGGACAAATTGGTGATTGAGGGCGGAAGGCCCCTATCAGGAACCATACGTATCCATGGAGCAAAAAATGCAGCTTTACCTATTCTAGCAGCAAGTCTTCTTGCAGAAGGGACTGTAAGATTAAGCAATGTCCCGCATCTGCTGGATATTGAAGTGATGCTCAGCATTCTCGGCCGTCTCGGCTCCAAATGCAAGCATGAGCTGGAGACGGTGACCGTGGATACCTCGTCGGCCAATTCGTTTCATGTCCCGGAAGATTTAATGAAGCAGATGCGATCCTCCATCTTTTTGATGGGACCTCTGCTGGCCCGTTTTGGCGAAGTGACGATCTACCAGCCCGGAGGCTGCGCGATCGGAGAACGCAAGATCGACCTCCATCTTAAAGGATTGCAGGCGCTTGGTGCGGAAATCGAGGAGAGCAACGATAAGATCCATTGCAGGGCCAGCCGTTTGATCGGAACCGATATTCATCTGGATTTTGCCAGCGTAGGGGCGACGGAGAATATCATGATGGCAGCTGCAACGGCGCTCGGCACGACGGTGCTCACCAATGCCGCGAGAGAGCCTGAAATTCAGGACCTTCAGCATTTCCTGAACAAAATGGGAGCGAACATTATCGGGGCAGGAACGGATACCATAACGATCCATGGCGTGGAGCGCCTGGAGCCTTGCGAGTATGAGATCATTCCGGACCGGATCGTAGCCGGAACTGTCATGATCGCAGCAGCGGTTACCCGCGGCAGCGTAACGCTTACAAAGACCAATCCGTCCCATTTAACTTCCCTTATACATGTGCTTAAGCGCGCCGGTGTTCAAACCAGTATATGCAATGATATAATAAATATAAGCTGCATGAGCCGTCCTAAAGCTGTGGAACGAATCGTGACTTCGCCGTATCCTTCTTTCCCGACTGATTTGCAATCCCAGGTCATGGTCTTGCTGTCCTTGGCGGACGGGTTTAGCGTGATGAAAGAGACGGTATTCGAAGGACGGTTCAAGCATGTGGAGGAACTCTCCCGCATGGGGGCGGACATTTCCACGGATCTGAACTATGCGTTCATACGCGGCGTTCAGAGAATTTACGGAGCCACCGTGGAAGCAACCGATCTTCGGGCTGGAGCGGCGCTCGTCATTGCCGGTTTGGCCGCGCAGGGAACGACCGTGGTGGAGCAAGTTCACCATATTGATCGCGGTTATGATCGTATTGAAAACATGTTCCAAGGTTTAGGCGCACGGATCTATCGTCAGTCCCCGGTGCCAAAGCCGCTTGATTTAGCCAATTGAGGTCCTGAGCATCCCCTCCAGGAGGAGGGGATAACAGGTCTTTATGGAGAGAGTGGATATGTCCAAGACACATATGCCTGTCCTGAAGCAGGACAAGCCCAAACCGAAAACGGCCAAAAAAATCATATGGATTCTTTTGCTGCTGTTTGCAGCTCTGCTGACGATCCTGTTTTTCCGGTCGTCGGTCAGCCAAGTTACCGAGATTCATTTTACAGGTAATACGTTTAATACAAATGAGCAGCTTACCAAGCAAAGCGGACTCCACATCGGAGACCAGTACTTTGGCGTCGACCCCGCACTCGTGCAGGAGCGCCTGATGAAGCTGGGCACGATTAAGACGGCCGAAGTGGTCAAGAGCTTCCCCGGCGAAGTCAGTATTGTGGTGACGGAACATCCTACGGTTGCCTATGAGCTGTCCGACAGCGGCGAGCTCCAAGCGATTCTGTCGAACGGTACCTCGGTTCCCGTCACGGCAAGCGGCATTGCCGTGGAGAAGCCGATTCTGACCAATTGGGATGCAAACGACCCCAACAAGGCCAAGCTCAGCAAAGTACTTGCCGAGATTCCGGGCAGCCTGACTTCGGACATTTCGGAGATCATGCCATCGCCAACGTTATCTTTTCCGGATCGGATCAAGATGTATACGCGTTCCAAATTCGAGGTCATTACTTCGGTTTCCTTGCTCCGTGACAAGGTAGAGTACTTGAATCAGGTTACCGAAATAGAGCGGCCGGGCGTGATTACGATGCTGGAAGCCGATTCTTACGTGCCGTTTGAAGAAGAAGTTGGAGAAGACGCCGAGGAAGGGCAATAAACCCCTACTCAGGCATAGGAATAAATGGTACAATTGAAAGTATTGACAACTTGTTTCGGCTCTTCTTTTTTGAATGACTTTTACGGCCTGTTATAGCAAATGTTGGCAGTAAAAAAAATGTTGAAAAAAGAGGGAAAGACCCGCGAGTGTTGAATAAGTAGAAATGTATTCTTTATAATCAAAATTAATTTGCTAAAAACAGGAGGTGCCAGGGCTTGAGCAACAATGACATCATTGTTAGTTTGGACATCGGTACATCCAAAGTTCGTGCTATTATTGGGGAAGTTAATAATGGAACCTTTAATATTATTGGAGTTGGATCTGCCGACTCGGAGGGAATTCGCAAAGGTGCAATTGTAGATATCGACCAGACCGTACAATCCATTCGCAGCGCTGTTGATCATGCGGAGCGTATGGTCGGTATTCAAATATCCGAAGTTTATGTCGGCATATCTGGAAATCATATCGGACTTCAATCCAGCCACGGCGTCGTGGCAGTATCGAACGAGGATCGCGAAATTGGTGAAGAGGACATTGACCGCGTGCTGAAGGCAGCGGAAGTCGTTGCGCTTCCTCCCGATCGTGAAATTATCGATGTGGTTGCTAAACAGTTTGTAGTTGACGGTTTGGAAGGAATCTCTGATCCGCGAGGAATGATCGGCGTAAGGCTGGAAGTGGAAGCGACGATTATAACTGGCGCCAAAACGGCAATACATAACCTGTTACGCTGCGTGGAGAAATCAGGTCTGAAAGTGAAGGATCTGGTGCTGATTCCGCTTGGTGCGGGACAGCTGGCCTTGTCCAAGGACGAGAAAACGATGGGGTCCGTGCTGGTCGACGTCGGAGCGGGCTCAACCACGTTGGCTGTGTTCGAGGGAGGCAGCATTGCCGCAACCTCCACGCTTCCGGTAGGCGGGGATTTCGTGACGAATGATATCGCATACGGCCTGCGAACGCTGACGGATCAAGCAGAGAAGGTTAAACTGAAGTACGGGTGCGCGCTGATCGAGAGTGCCGCACACGAAGTAACGTTCAAGGTAACGAGAATTGGAAGCAATGTGGACAAGGAGTTCACTCAAGAGGATCTGGCAGCTATCATAGAACCTCGCGTTCAGGAAATATTCCAATTAGTGCGCCAAGAAATCAAGCGCTTGGGTTACAGTGAGCTTCCTGGTGGTTATATACTTACTGGGGGCACTATGTCCATGCCTGGTGTGCTGCAGGTGGCACAAAATGAGCTGGCGACTTCCGTACGGATTGCGGTTCCCGATTTTATCGGTGTTCGTGATCCGGGATACTGCAGCGGAGTCGGCATCCTCCATAATGCAATCCGGAACGTACGCGTACGGAATACAGGAGGAAGCAACAACAGCAGCGGAAATAGCAAGAAACCGGTGAACCGCGCTAAGCAGCAAAATCCTGTCGCAGCAACTCAGGAGACCAGCCAGAAGCCGGGATTTATTGAACGCCTGAAAAAGATGTTCAGCGAGTTTATATAGCGGATTCATTCGACTGTGGACGTGCCATCCACGCACATTGAGGGGGAGATGGATTAGATGTTGGAATTTGATTTTGAAATGGAGAGCTTAGCTCAAATAAAAGTAATCGGAGTAGGCGGCGGCGGAAGCAACGCCGTTAACCGAATGATTGAAAATGGTGTGCAGGGCGTTGAATTCATTACGGTCAATACGGATGCTCAGGCACTCCACCTTGCAAAATCCGAACATAAACTGCAAATCGGGGACAAGCTCACTCGCGGTCTTGGTGCCGGCGCCAATCCTGACGTAGGCAAGAAGGCTGCGGAAGAATCCCGTGATTTGATCATGAACACCCTGAAGGGTGCCGATATGGTATTCGTTACAGCCGGTATGGGTGGCGGTACAGGTACTGGAGCTGCGCCTGTCATCGCTGAAATTGCTAAGGAGTGCGGGGCATTAACGGTTGGGGTTGTCACTCGTCCGTTTACGTTCGAAGGACGCAAGCGTGCTTCCCAAGCGGAGCTTGGCATCGAAGCATTGAAAGAGAAAGTGGATACACTCATCGTCATTCCGAATGATCGCTTGCTGGAGATCGTGGATAAGAAGACACCGATGCTGGAAGCGTTCCGAGAAGCAGATAACGTATTGCGTCAAGCCGTTCAGGGCATTTCTGATCTGATCCAAGTGCCGGGTCTGATCAACCTTGACTTTGCCGACGTGAAAACGATCATGACAGAACGCGGCTCGGCTTTGATGGGTATTGGACTGGCTACTGGTGAAAACCGTGCCTCCGAGGCTGCCCGCAAGGCGATCATGAGCCCGCTGCTTGAAACCTCAATCGAAGGTGCCCGCGGTGTGATCATGAATATTACGGGAGGAACCAATCTTTCCTTGTATGAAGTGAATGAAGCGGCCGAGATTGTAACATCTGCTTCCGATCCGGAAGTAAACATGATCTTCGGTGCGATCATTGAGGAAAGCATGAAGGATGAAATCAAGGTCACGGTTATCGCTACCGGCTTTGAGAGCAAGCCTTCTCCAATCCCGCCGGGACGTCGTCCTGCAATGCCGCAAGGGGAACAACAGCAACAACAGCAGCCGGAAACGGACAAGAGTAATGTGAATCTGAAGCCGTTTGGCAATCAGAGCAATGATCAGCTTGATATTCCTACTTTTCTTCGCAATCGTACCCGTAATAATGATTAATAACGGTAAGCCTGTGCTTCGTCATCATGATGAAGACAGGCTTATTTTTATATCCAAGCCTCGTCATCTTCCTTTTATTTCATTTACAAGGCCAACAGCTGATGCTGTCACACTTTCACGAATGAAAGCCCAATCAGCAATTACTGGGGAAATTACGGATATTCCCCGAGCCTTCCCGCCAAGATAGAGATCGCCGATAACGCTAAGAGGCTGCTCTTGGTACAGGTCTCTAAAAACTGCCCTTCATCGACAAAAAAAGTCCGAAATCCGCCCACAGGTTTAGACAGACTTTGAATTCTATTCTTCTTATACTAGTAACATCTCCCTTAGCCCAGAATTCAACAGAAGGATAACGGTAGAGGATTCTTCGACTAGGCAGGTGAACAACCTGGTTGTTTATATTGATCTCATATTTTTGGCAAACCTCGTCATTGACGCCGTTTTGCTGGCTTTGACCGCCTGGATGCGGAGAGTGAAGCCAACATGGTGGAGGCTTGCATTATCCTCTGTGATCGGCGCTCTGTATGTCGTCATGATGTTTGTCCCGCAATTGTCGTTTTTGTTTACCTTTCTCATCAAGTTTGGATTATCGTTGATCATGCTGTGGGTGGCTTTCGGTTTTGTGAGCTTGCAGAGTTATCTTCGGAATTTGGGAGCTTTTTACATGGTGAATTTTGCAGCTGCCGGAGGCATTATCGGTTTTCATTACTTGGTCCAAAATTCGGGAGAGTTGTTCAGCGGGATATGGTATACGACATCGGGCGGGCTATCCTTTGAATTGAAGGTGGGATTCTGGTTTGCGTGCATTACCTTTTTTGTAGTTGTATTCGCGTTTAAAGCCGTTCAGACCACGAAACGAAAAACCGAGAACCGGGAAGCCTTGTTGGGAGAAGTGTCCGTATGGATCGGCAGCGCCAAAATAGGCTGCGTGGGTCTGCTTGATACTGGTAACCAATTGAGCGATCCCTTGACGCGCACGCCGGTTATGGTGATGGAAGCAGAACTATGGGAAGCCTACCTGCCCCAGGGATGGAGCAAACAGCTGATGGAGGGGGAACCGGACAAATTAATCATGGGGCTGGCGGCAGAGGAATTCGAATGGCAGGACCGCCTGCGGCTTGTTCCGTATCGCGGCGTCAACCGGGGGGCTGCATTTATGCTTGCGCTGAAGCCTGACATGGTGCGAGTCGAGCTGGGGGGATTTGAATACGCGGCATCCAAGGTGCTGATTGGTCTTGACGGCGGGACGCTTTCGGGAGACAGGGCATACAGGGCCATCATCCATCCGGCGTTGACGGAAGGTGAGGGGACGCCGAAGAATGCACAACCTGCCATAACGGGCGATTCTCAGAATCATGAGGCGACCGGTCTGAAATCAGGCGAAGCCAAGACTGCAGGATAATGACAGGTGAAGCCATTTTCATAGTGTTCGAGTCTGTGACCCAACGTTCGAGCGATGGATAAGTCTTTGAAAATCTTCATGAAAATCCATCCTTTCCGGATTAGGAGCCTAAAGATGATCTTTATGAAGTCAGTTAAACCTTCGGGAAAACGCATTAGGAGGATAAGAGATGCCCGTTAAATGGAGATTAGCATTGCAGCTACAGTATTACCGCGTACTTTTTATGCTGGGTTTGAAGAGTCAGGAAATCTACTATATCGGAGGAAGCGAGGCGCTTCCGCCTCCGCTAACGAAAGAGGAAGAGGAGTTCTTGCTCAAAAAGCTGCCTACCGGCGATGCGGCCACCCGGGCCATGCTGATCGAACGTAATCTGCGTCTGGTCGTTTATATCGCCCGCAAATTCGAGAACACCGGCATTAACATCGAAGATTTGGTATCGATCGGTGCCATCGGTTTAATTAAGGCGGTGAATACGTTTGACCCCGAGAAAAAAATCAAGCTGGCCACGTATGCCTCGCGCTGCATTGAAAACGAAATTTTGATGTACCTGCGCCGGAATAACAAAACGCGAAGCGAGGTCTCGTTCGACGAGCCGCTGAATATCGATTGGGACGGCAATGAATTGCTCCTGTCCGACGTATTGGGCACCGAGAACGACACCATCTACCGCAACATCGAGGAGCAGGTCGACCGGAAGCTGCTGCAAAAAGCACTCGATAAATTGAGCGACCGGGAACGCATGATTATGGAGCTTCGTTTCGGCCTGCAGGACGGGGAAGAAAAGACGCAAAAAGACGTGGCAGACCTGCTTGGAATCTCGCAATCCTACATTTCCCGATTGGAGAAGAGAATCATTAAACGGCTCCGCAAAGAATTCAACAAGATGGTGTAACTGGAAATCGCAAGGAATAAAATAACCCCCCTCGGAGATAATGTACAGTAATGTTTCTCCTTGGGAGGTTAGTCATCATGACGCGAAACAAAGTTGAAATTTGTGGTGTGGATACGTCAAAACTGCCTGTTCTGACGAACGTGGAAATGAGGGAGCTGTTTCATAATCTGCAGCAGAACAATGAACGGTCGGCCCGAGAAAAATTGGTGAACGGCAACCTGAGACTGGTGCTCAGCGTCATCCAAAGGTTTAACAATCGGGGAGAGTTCGTTGATGATCTGTTTCAGGTAGGCTGCATCGGATTGATGAAGGCCATCGACAATTTTGATTTATCGCAAAATGTTAAATTTTCCACTTATGCCGTACCGATGATTATCGGAGAAATACGTCGATATTTAAGGGACAATAACCCGATTCGCGTCTCCCGATCACTGCGCGATATTGCCTACAAGGCACTTCAGGTCCGGGATCAGCTGACCAATGCGAATTCGCGCGAACCAACGATTTTTGAAATTTCCGAAGCGCTGAATGTGCCCAAGGAAGACGTTGTTTTTGCACTCGATGCCATTCAAGATCCCGTTTCGCTGTTTGAGCCGATTTATCATGACGGTGGCGATCCGATATATGTGATGGATCAAATCAGTGATGACAAGAACAAGGATGTGTCCTGGATTGAGGAAATCGCTCTCCGGGAAGCGATGCACAAGCTCGGGCAGCGCGAAAAAATGATTCTGTCCATGCGGTTTTACGAAGGCAAAACCCAGATGGAAGTTGCCGATGAAATCGGTATCTCCCAAGCCCAAGTGTCGCGCTTGGAGAAGTCGGCGATCAAGCAGATGCAAAAGCACGTCAAAACTTAAGAAGCCCAGCAATCAAACGAACAGACAACGATCCCGTTTATGGGGTCGTTTTTTTCGTTTTAAATAAGCTATTTTACCCAAGCGGATCATATATTGAACAGAGGGATGCGGATTGAACAGGGATGGACGGATAACCTTCAAATACATCTAAGGTGTGATGCTCATGATACCTGATAATCAAATGGTGGGGAAAAAGATGAAAATTTCCGATTTTCAAACAAAGGATGTTATTAATATCATCGACGGCAAGCGGCTTGGGCAAATCAGCGATTTGGAGCTGGATTTGCGGCAGGGCCGGATTGAAGCGATCGTGGTGCCGAGCTACGGCAAATTCATGGGGCTGTTCGGCGGCGGAAGCGATCTGATCATACCGTGGCGGAATATCGTCAAGATCGGCTCGGACGTGGTCCTTGTCAAAATGGAGGAACTGCGGAGAACGCCGGATGATCAGGAACCGGTGGAGTATCTGGATCGTCCTGACCGTCGATCCTTCTAACCAAACGGCGGGTTCATATGTCTCCGGCGTATGTTTTCTGTTACACTGGTCATAGAGGTGAATGTTCATGGAACCGTTTGTTAGTCAAGATCGGCAGACACCGAGTCTGTTTGTGCTCGAAAAATGGGAAGGGAAGTCAGCGGCCGCACTTACGGCCGGGTTCACGGGCCGGCATGGCGGCGTGAGCCGGATACCCTATGACAGTTTGAATTTGGCCTTTCATGTCGGAGACGAGCCGGGCGACATTGTCGAGAATCGGAAGCGGGTCGCCGCAGCGCTTGGCTTTTCTCTCGAAGACTGGACGTGCGGCGAGCAGGTGCACGGCATCCGGATTGGCGTCGTTCATGATAAGGACAGGGGCAGAGGGAGCTTGGACCGGGCCTCGGCCTATCAAGATACGGACGGGCTTGTAACCGATGTTCCCGGCGTGTTGCTGACTTCCTTCTACGCCGACTGCGTGCCGCTGTATTTCTGGGACCCGGTCACGGGCGCCGTCGGTCTGGCCCACGCGGGCTGGAAAGGAACCGTTGGCGGCATAGCCGAACAAATGGTGGTCAGGATGTCTGCGGAATACGGAAGCTTGCCTCGGAACCTCCATGCAGCCATCGGTCCGTCGATCGGCGAATGCTGTTACGAGGTGGACGATCGGGTCATGGAGCGTGTCCGCGAACTCGGAATCGAAGGATTCTCAGGCGATAAAGTTACAAATTCAGCTTTTTATATCGACAAGGGACACGGGAAATACATGCTGAACTTGAAAGAAATAAACAGACACATTATGATTAAAGCAGGAATATTGGCGGAACATATCGAATGTACATCATGGTGTACAAGCTGCAATCACGATCGGTTCTTCTCCTATCGCAAAGATGGAGGGACTACGGGTCGGATGGCGAGTTGGATCGGGATGAGAAAGAGGTGAGTCGTCCCTTGAGTTTGAAGGAACGTATCGATCAAGTGGAACAGCGAATAACGGAGGCTTGCGCAAGAAGCGGCAGGGACCGGAATGATGTGAATATGATTGCGGTCACGAAATATGTCTCCTTGGATATGACGGCTTCGGTACTGGATCACGGACTTTTGCATATCGGCGAGAACCGCTGGCAGGATGCCCAGGCGAAGTGGAATGCACTCGGCAACCGCGGCACATGGCATTTCATCGGCCATCTTCAGACCAATAAGGTCCGGGATGTCATTGATAAATTTCAATATATTCATTCGCTCGACCGCTTGTCTTTGGCCCATGAGCTGGAGAAGCGGGCGGCTGCGCTGAATCTGCAGGTATCCGCCTTGATGCAGGTCAATATCTCGGGTGAGGAATCCAAGTACGGCTTGCCTCCCGAGCAAGCAGCCGAGTTTTTGAAGGAAATCAACAGTCTTTCGCACGTAAAGGTAACCGGACTCATGACCATGGCTCCATACGAATCGTCGGCGGAGCAGACGCGTCCTGTATTTCGTGGTTTAAGACAACTAAGAGATGAGCTGAACGAGCAGGCGCTTACGGCGGAGCCATTGACCGAATTGTCCATGGGCATGTCCAATGACTTTGAAGTTGCCATAGAGGAAGGGGCGACCTGGGTGCGTCTCGGCTCAATTTTAGTAGGGAAAGAGGAGGATTGACGATGGGCGTGATGAACCGGTTTATGAATTTCTTGGGACTGCAAGAGGAAGAAGAAGTTGTGGAACGCGAGGTTCTGGCCTCGCAGGAAGAGCCGGTGGAGGCAACGCCGTTTGATCATCGGAAAAACCAAAAGAGCGGCAATATCGTTAGCATTCATTCGCAGAAGAACGTTAAGGTTGTATTAGTCGAGCCTCGTTCATATGATGAAGCACAGGAGATTGCAGATCATCTGCGGTCATTCCGAACGGTTGTGGTCAACCTTCAGCGCGTGAGGAATGATCAGGCGCTGCGCATTATCGATTTTCTTAGCGGAACCGTTTATGCGCTTAGCGGCGGAATCTCGAAGGTGGGCGGGAACATCTTCCTATGCACGCCGGATACCGTTGAGATCCAAGGTTCGATCTCGGAGATTCTAGCAGACGAGCATGAATATAACAGAATGAGGTGATTTAGGCTTTGACCTACGAAATTATTAGCGTTGTTAGCACGCTATTCCGTATTTACTTCTACATGATTTTGGTTTATGTCTTGATGTCCTGGCTTCCGAATGTGAGGGAAAGCTTTGTCGGGGAGCTGCTTGGCAAGCTGGTAGAGCCATATCTGGCGCCTTTCCGCCGGTTCATTCCGCCGATTATGGGCATGATCGATATTTCCCCGATTATCGCGCTGTTCGTGCTGCAGCTGGCAGAGCGCGGCGTATACGCCATTCTCGGATATATCCTGTAGCAGGTGAATGAATGATGAAACTGGACATCTACGATCATTTTCACAAGGACGAACGGGAATTTGTGGACCGGGCTTGGGAATGGGTGGTCAATGCCGGACAATATCATGAAACCAAGCTGACGGATTTCCTGGATCCCAGGCAGCGGTTCATTCTGGAATCGCTCGTGAATCGTCATCCGGACGTGCATGCCGTGTTTGATGGCGGACATGCTGATGCCGAACGCGTGCGGGCGATGATTGCTCCGGATTACCGGGCGCTTGAGGGCGAGGATCTGAAGATGAAGGTGCTCAGCATCTCTTCCGGAGATCAGAAGTTTCTGGAGCTGGAGCATGGCGATTATATGGGGTCGATACTGGGTCTGGGCATTAAGAGATCCAAGATCGGTGATATCCATGTACTTGCGGACGGCTGCCATGCGGTCGTTGCCGACGATATCAGCGCCTTCCTGCATCTGAATCTCAGCCAGGTCCACCGGGTGCATGTCATGACGGATCTGCTGCCGCTGGACAAGCTTCAGGTGGCCCGCACGAATTTCGAGGCGATGGACATTACGGTATCTTCCATGAGACTGGACGGAATCGCCAGCGATGCCTACCGAATCAGCCGCACAAAAATCGTCGTGCCGATCAAGGCCGGCCGGTGCCGCGTCAACTGGAAAGTGGAAGAGGATCCCTCCACGAATTTAAAAGAAGGCGATGTCGTCTCCATCCAAGGATTTGGACGTTTTAAAGTACTGGAGACGGGCGGCCTGACGAAAAAAGGGCGGTACCGTATCAAGGTTGGGAAATATGCTTGACCTTTGAAGGAATTGCCGTTTTTTTGTCGAAACCATACAGGGAACATTCAAAATGACAATGGATTTGCCGATAAATCGTAAATGACCGCTATTGTCTTCACGGACGGGTGGTTTGGCTAACACAGCGGACGGACCGTCCTGTAAGGCCCATATATTTAGGAGGTGCACACCATGCCATTGACACCGCTTGATATACATAACAAGGAATTCGCCCGTCGAATTCGCGGTTATGATGAGGACGAGGTCAACGAGTTTTTGGATCAGATTATTAAGGATTATGAAAGTGTGATCCGGGAGAATAAAGAATTAGGCAACCAGCTGATGGCGATGCAAGAAAGACTGGATCATTTCTCGAATATTGAGGAAACCTTATCGAAGACCATCATTGTCGCCCAGGAGGCGGCGGATGAGCTGAAGAACAACGCGAAGAAGGAAGCTCAGCTGATCATTAAGGAATCCGAGAAGAATGCGGACCGGATCATTAACGATGCGCTCGGGAAATCCCGCAAAATCGCGCTGGAGGTTGAAGAGCTGAAGAAGCAGGCCTCCATCTACCGCACCCGTTTCCGCTCCTTGGTAGAGGCTCAGCTGGAGCTTCTGAAGCAGGAAGGCTGGGAGACGCTGGAGAACCGCGAACCGAGTCTGGAGCCGAAAGAGGTATACTAGGCGGGTATCCGGTTGACTTTTTCCGCGAAGTCGTCTATAACTAATAACATATTGTTGATTCATACCGTAATTCGTTGATGGGAATAGTACGCGAAGGATCTGTCCCCCAGAGAGCCGGCAGTTGCTGAAAGCCCGGCGTTCAGGCCTAGCAGAAGATCATCCCGGAGAAGTGAAGCTGAAGCGCTGTGACCGCGTGCGTAAGCTAAGCCGTCTGCCGAACGTTATATCGGACCTTGCCTTACGAACAGGCATGGACATTGAGGTGTCGTTTGAGCAGGCTTCCATTAGAAGTCGGCCGGGCGAAATTAGGGTGGTAACGCGAGAACAGGTTCTCGTCCCTTGGGGGACGGGGCCTTTTTTATGTTCACAGAACATTTACGAAAAAGGGCGAGTTCAAAAAGATCGGTTTTCAGCACCGAAGCCTATGCTTCCGCTGTGCGTTTTTTCAAAACGCTTCAGTAGGATGAAGCTAGGGAGTGAGGAGCGGAGCGTACGTAGTTTGTACGTGAGCATCTGAAATGTTTCCGCAGGAAACATACTTCGAAAGCATCTGCTTAGGCCCGGCTGAATTCAAGATTCGATGCCGAATTGCTTCTTGATTCACTTCGTGTTAGATATAGAATTTATGAGTTATCAGTGGAACTGATGAAATTCTATATCGCAAGAAAACCTACCTATGCATCGCGGTCGCTCATCTTTGAAGTGGCCTCGATAGAGGTTTTCTTATCAAAATCGGACTTTTTGAACAACCTCGAAAAAGGGCGAAAGGAAGATCTGCATGAACAGAGTAGACGTCAAGGAGAAGGCGCGGGCAAGAGAGCTGCGCATCTTGAACAAATGGAACGAGGAGAACACGTTCAAGAAATCAATCGAGCTGCGGGCCGGCAAGCCGAATTATGTATTTTACGAAGGTCCGCCGACCGCGAACGGCGCGCCTCATATCGGTCACGTGCTCGGCCGCGTCATCAAGGATTTTGTAGGCCGCTACCAGACGATGAAGGGCTATCATGTCGTTCGTAAAGCGGGCTGGGATACGCACGGGCTTCCGGTTGAGCTGGGCGTAGAGAAGCAGCTGGGCATCTCCGGCAAGCAGGAAATCGAGAATTATGGCGTGGAGGCTTTTATCAAAAAGTGTAAAGCCAGCGTATTTGAATATGAGCATAAATGGCGCGAGCTGACCGAAGCGATTGCGTATTGGACCGATCTGGATCATCCGTACATCACGCTTGAGAACAACTACATCGAGAGCGTATGGAACATTTTGGCGACGATTCATGACAAGGGCCTTCTGTACCGCGGCCACCGCGTAAGCCCGTACTGCCCTTGCTGTCAGACGACACTGAGCTCCCACGAAGTGGCACAGGGGTATGAGGATGTTAAAGACCTGAGCGCAACGGCGAAGTTTAAGCTGCATGACAGCGGAGAGTATGTGCTGGCATGGACGACGACGCCTTGGACGCTGCCATCCCACGTGGCACTGGCTGTTAATCCGGATATGGATTACGCCCGCGTCGAGCAGGAGGACGGCATCTATATCGTGGCTAAAAATCTGGTAGAGGATGTCATGAAGGGCGACTTCACCGTTCTATCGACGCTGAAAGGCTCCGAGCTGGTCGGCAAGACTTACGACCCTCCGTTCCCGTATGTAAAAGCGGAAAAAGCGAACCTCATCGTCGGCGCATCCTTTGTTACCGATGCAAGCGGTACGGGGATTGTGCACATGGCTCCTGCGCACGGCGAAGACGACTACCGCGTATGCCGCGAGAATGGCATCAGCTTCGTGAGCGTCGTGAACGGCCACGGCCGTTATACCGATGAAGTGACGGATTTTGCCGGACGCTTCGTCAAGGATTGCGATCTGGACATCGTGAAGGCATTGTCCGAAAAAGGACTTCTGTACAGCAAGGAGAAATACGAGCACAGTTACCCATTCTGCTGGCGCTGTAAATCCCCGCTGCTCTATTATGCGATGGAGAGCTGGTTTATCGAAACGACGGCGGTTAAGGATCAGCTGATCGCCAACAACAACGAGGTGACCTGGTATCCGGGCCATGTACGCGAGGGACGCTTCGGCAAATTCCTTGAAGACCTGGTCGACTGGAATATCAGCCGGAACCGTTACTGGGGAACGCCGCTTAACGTATGGGTCTGCGATTCTTGCGAAGGGCAGTTCTCGCCGCACAGCATTGCGGAGCTTCGGACCAACGCCGTAGGCGAGGTAGCGGAGGATCTGGAGCTGCACAAGCCTTATGTGGATGAAGTGAAAGTGAAATGCCCGCATTGTGAAGGCGGCGTAATGGAGCGAACCTCGGAAGTTATCGACGTATGGTTTGACAGCGGATCGATGCCGTATGCGCAATACCATTATCCATTCGAGGACAAGGAGAAGTTCGAACAGCAGTATCCCGCCGATATGATCTGCGAAGGGATCGACCAGACGCGCGGATGGTTCTACAGCTTGCTCGCCGTATCGACCCTCTTCACCGGTAAAGCGCCTTATAAAGCGGTCATGGCCACGGGCCATATTCTCGATGAGAACGGACAGAAGATGTCCAAATCCAAGGGCAACGTCATCGATCCTTGGGAAATCATCGAGGAGTACGGCACGGATGCGTTCCGTTGGGCGCTGCTCGCCGACAGTGCGCCATGGAACAGCAAACGTTTCTCGAAAGGAATCGTCGGCGAAGCCAAATCCAAGGTTGTGGACACGCTGGTGAACACCCATGCGTTCCTGACATTGTATGCCGGCATCGACGGCTATGATCCGAAGGAGCATGACTTCAAGGGATCGGACCACAAGCTGGACCGCTGGATTCTCTCCCGCTTGAACAGCTTGATTCAAGTGGTTGACAAGGGATTGGCCGTCAATGATTTCCTTAACGCGGCCAAGGCGATCGAAGCTTATGTGGATGAGCTGAGCAACTGGTATATCCGTCGTTCGCGCGATCGTTTCTGGGGCAGCGGACTCGGTGAAGATAAGCTGGCCGCTTACGGGACGCTTACGCACGTGCTGTTGACGCTATCCAAGCTGATGGCACCATTCACGCCGATGCTGTCCGAAGATATCTTCGTCAACCTGGGCGGCGGCGAGAGCGTGCATCTGGCCGACTTCCCGCAAGCCGACGAAGCGTTGATCGACAAAGCGCTCGAGCAGGACATGGAGACGGCAAGACAGATCGTAGAGCTTGCGCGGAACGTCCGCAACGAGACAGGAATCAAGACGCGTCAGCCGCTGTCCAACCTCATCGTATCCATGGATCGCGAGTTCGATCTCGCGGGGTATGAAGACATCATCAAGGACGAGATCAACGTCAAAGCGATTGAGGTGGAGACCAGCGACAGCGGATTCGTTGATTTCACGCTGAAAATGAACCTGAAGGTCGCAGGCAAGAAATACGGTAAAAATATCGGCTTCCTGCAAGGTTTCCTAAAGGGAATGAGCAGTGACGAGACCCGCAAGGTGGTCCAATCGGGCGGCGTGAACGTAACTTCACCGGAAGGCGAAGAATTGCAGATCACGTCCGAAGAGCTTCTGGTAGAGAAGAAGGCGAAGGAAGGCTTTGCATCCGCTTCGGGTTACGGGTTAACCGTTGCGCTCAATACGGATATCACGCCGGAGCTGGAGCAGGAAGGCTGGGTTCGCGAAGTGGTGCGTGCCGTGCAGGATACGCGCAAGAAGCTGGACCTCCCGATCGAGAAGCGGGTGAACTTGACTCTCGATACGGATGATGAGCTTCAAGCTGCGATCACGGCATTTGAAGATGTGCTGCGAGAAAACGTACTGGTTAACGATTTGCAATACGGACAAAGCGAAGGCATGGAGCGGGTTGAGCTTGGCGGCAAAACCATTGGCATCCATATCGCCTGAGAATCGTTGATATTATTAAACCACCGCCATGAAATGGCGGTGGTTTTTTGCTGTCCCCAATAAGCACCGGCTTTGTTCGGAGGACTCCGTGCGAATGAGATGCTTCCAACAGATGCATAATAATCAGCGAATTCTCATGCATGTTATGTATGGTTTCAAGCAGGAAGAAAGCGGATCCTGATCTGTTTCTTCCAGAGTCTGCCTAGTATAGTGGCAAGGGGGCGGTGAATATGGCAGAGAAGCCGGAAAATGCGTTATCAACCGAAAAGAATAAATCGCTTGTGGAAGCAGAGCGGGACCAATTGGGCGCCATACACCGCATGACCACGGACATCGCGCAGCAGCTGGAGAAGGCCCGGATCGCGGAATACACCCAGTTGTTGAACCGCCCCTGGAAATTGATATGGACCAATCTGCTGGCCGGGTCGGCACGCGGCGTGGGAATCGCGATCGGGTTTACTTTTTTTGCGGCAACCATCATATATGCCCTTCAGGCCCTTGGCGCGCTGAATTTGCCTATTATCGGCGATTACATCGCGGATATTGTCCGGATTGTCCAGCGGCAGCTTGAACTGACGTAATGGATTATGTAATGCCCGGCAGCCGCTGCAAGTCATATGCTGCCGGGTAAGACGCTTAATCAGCTGAATGATTCATCATCCGGGTCGCCATTGGGGTCAAGGAGATAACTTCCTTCGCCCCGGTTTAGGTAATCGACATATTGGGGACTGCGTACGATAAACACTTCCGAGCCATCGATATTGGTGGCAACGAAGTTTTCGTACACCTCCACGAACCCGCCTTGATCGTCGCCATTCTCGATATCCATTTCGTTATAGCTGTCCATTTCGTTTCCTTCCGCCAAAGCCGGGGAATTGGAGTTCCCCCAGCTCTCAACGATCTGCCAGGCGTCCTCGCCGTCAAATGCAGCATATTCGTGCTCATCCATACTGGATTTTCCGAAAGCGGGAGCTAGAACGTCCTCCTCGACCGGACGGTCGCGGGACACGCGCTCCCGAGGCGTATGTTCTACGCAATATTGCGTATCCGGGATAATCTCCAATCGCTCGTACGGAATGGGCTGGCCGCAGGTAAGGCACACGCCGTAACGGCCATGATGAATGGCTTCCAGCGAAAAAATAACCCGCTGCAGCTCCTGATCCACCCTGTCCTGAAGCGCGAGGTCTTTTCCTCTTTCAAACACTTCGGTTCCCACATCGCCAGGGTGATTATCAATATGGGACAGTTCGCCGGTCATATCTCGCTCCGATTCTCCCAGCCCGTGTTGGTCGTTATTGACCATGCGCCGTTCAAGTTCAACCTTTCGATCCATCAGCTTTTGTTGCAAATTATGAAGTTGCTCCTGAGTGAGATGCGACATGTCAGGCTCCTTTCATGGTCCCGAAGTTGACCTTCTTGGTTCATAGGTATAGAGTGCACCCATCGATAAGGTTTTACTGACGGAAAATGTTCTCGCCGCTGGACAGGAATGGACGGTTTCTGAGCCGCTGTGCTACAATAAGACGAGTTACGGACCGATCAGCGAAGATGTTCGCCTGATTGGAGAAGACAAGAACGGAGTGACATAAACAAGTGGTATATTATTTGATTGCATTTGTTTTATTTCTTATCGATCAGGGAACCAAGTACTTGATTGCTACCAAGCTCGAGCTTTATGAACAGATACCGGTCATCGGGGATTTCTTCCTGATCACGTCCAGTCGGAACCGGGGAGCCGCGTTCGGCATACTCCAGGACCAGTTATGGTTCTTCATCATTGTGACACTAATCGTTGTGGGCGGAATCGTCTGGTACCTGCGGAAGGTATCAAAAGAAGGACGCAAGCTTCTGCCGACCGCGCTTGCGCTTGTACTTGGAGGGGCACTCGGAAACTTCATCGATCGATTGATAATGGGCGAGGTCGTCGATTTCCTGCAGTTTAATTTTGGCAGCTACACCTTCCCGATCTTCAATATTGCCGATTCTTGCATCGTGATCGGCGTGGGATTGATCATATTGGACACGCTTCTGGAAGGAAGACGCGAGAAGATGCAGACAACAAGTGAAGTTTCAGGCACAGAAGGGACTGAATGATGGTGCAAGACGGTAAGGATACAGATACGGATTGGACAGATGAGAACGGTCAGGAAACGGAAGCCATCGAATGGACGGTGGATGCCGACGCTGCCAAAACCCGTATCGATAAATACATAACGGAAAATCTTGGGGAAGATGTGTCGCGTTCCCAAGTGCAGTTATGGATTGCGGACGGACATGTGAGCGTGAACGATGGCCCAATCAAGTCGAATTACAAAGTGAGTCAGGGTGACCGCATCGTGCTGAAGGTTCCCGAGCCATCGGCCGTCGAGATCATTCCCGAGGACATCCCGCTTGAGATCGCGTTTGAAGACGGGGACGTGATTGTCGTAAACAAGCCGAGAGGAATGGTTGTCCATCCGGCTCCGGGACATTCGTCCGGCACGCTAGTGAATGCATTGATGTTTCACTGCAAGGATTTATCGGGAATCAATGGAGAGCTTCGCCCCGGCATCGTCCATCGGATCGATAAGGATACTACGGGCCTGATCATGGCCGCGAAGAATGATAAAGCCCATGCTTCGCTGGCCGCCCAGTTGAAGGAGCACAGCGTGAACCGCCGTTATTTGGCGTTGGTGCACGGCAATATCAGCCATGATCAGGGAACCATTGACGCACCGATCGGCCGGGACGCCCAGGATCGCAAACTGTATACCGTCACGGACCGGAACAGCAAACATGCGGTGACGCATTTTACCGTAGTGGAACGGTTCGGAGATTACAGTCTCCTCGAGCTGAAGCTGGAGACGGGTCGTACCCATCAAATTCGCGTGCACATGAAATATATCGGGCATCCTCTCGTAGGGGATCCCGTTTACGGCAAGAGCAAGGGGATCAAATTGAACGGACAAGCGCTTCATGCGGCCGTATTGGGTTTTGTCCATCCTTCGACCGGGGAATATAAGGAGTTTTCGGCACCGATGCCGAGCGATATGAATGAGCTGTTGACGATTTTAAGGGGCCGCTAGCGGTCCCTTTTCGCATGTATAAGCATGGGTCCCACAAAGGTTTAGAGTAAGCATCAAAGCATGGGCTCCACTTTGCTGGGCTATTTGTCTTGCCTTCCAAACCATGGATATGGTATAGTGACGATAACTTTGATGAAGGAGGTGAGCAGGATGAATATCGAGATGGTTAACAACCGTATTAGCCAGCTGCCTATCGCTATGGCTGGCATTGTTCATGCATTTCCCTACAACGGGAGAGGTCTGTCCAATTTTAATGATACGGTTTGTACCATCGCGAGAAGTCACCTGCCTGCCTGCACGGATTAAGCCGATTTAAGGCTTACGATTCTTAAGGGTCCGCGGAGCTTGCTCTGTGGACCCTTTTTGCGTTTGCAGTCCGGTTCTTCTCCCTAATTCATGCGCTCGAACAGAGTTTTGGTATTGTTCGCAGCATACAGGAGGAACCAAGAATGAATATGATCAATGTACAGAAACTGACGCAATACCACGGGGTCCAGCTGGTATTGGACGGGATATCGTTTGAAATACAGGAAGGCGAGAAGGTAGCGCTTATCGGCAGAAACGGAAGCGGCAAGTCCACGCTGATGCGCCTGCTTGCCGGATTGGATCAGCCGAACGAAGGGCAGCTTGCCATCAAGAAGGATACGGTAATCGGGTATGTGGAGCAGATACCGAGCCATATGGATTCCTGGACGGTGCTGGATGTACTGTCCCATGGGTTGATTCACTTGAAGGAATACCGCACGGAAATGACGGAACTGGAGAAGAGAATGAGTGATCCGGGCATCGCCGGGAATGCTGAGCTGCTTGATCGTGTGCTGCGTCGTTACTCGGCGCTCCAGGAACGGTTTGAAGCGGAAGGCGGTTATGAGCTGGAAGCCAGCATCGACAAAATCGCTACCGGGCTGCAAATACCCAAGAGCGAGTACGGACTGGCATTCGGCTCGTTGTCGGGAGGAGAGCAAACCCGCGTCGTGCTGGCATCGCAGCTGATCGTACAGCCGGATCTGCTCCTGCTTGATGAACCGACGAATCATCTGGATTTGGCTCGCACGGAATGGCTGGAGGAATTTTTGCGCGAATATCCGGGTACCTGCGTCATTATTTCTCACGACAGGTATTTTCTCGATCGGGTGGTGACCAAGACGATAGAGCTCGAGGACGGAGAGGCTTTCTCTGCCCAGGGTGGTTATACCGCATTCATGAAAGACAAGGAAGAACGGCTGCTGCAGCAGTTCGCCGATTACCAGGAGCAGCAGAAAGTGATCAAGAAGATGAAGGAATCCATCAAGCAGCTGGAGGAATTCGGCCGGATCGGCGGCAACGAGAAATTTTTTAGGCGGGCGGCTTCCATGCGGCGAGCGCTGGAACGGATGGAGAAGGTCAAGCGACCCGTGCTGGATCGAAGACAGGCCGATTTCGAGCTTCATCCTCAGGATCGTTCCGGCCGCCGCGTGGCATACTTTGAACAAGTTGAGGTTCGCTATGGGAATCAGGCGGTGCTGGGAGGGGCTTCCGGTCTTATCGAATTCGGCGAAAAAATTGCGCTGATGGGTCCGAACGGCAGCGGAAAAACGACGCTGTTCAAAGTGCTGGTGGGCGAGCTTATGCCCGACTCCGGATCCCTTGAATGGGGCGCGCGAGTCGACGTGGGATATCTGGCCCAGCAGGAGGAGCCGAAAAATCCGAAGGAAACGGTGCTCCAATATTTTCGGGAGAACGCCGGGGTTGAAGAGGGAGAGGCCCGGGGGATTTTGGCAAGATATCTGTTCTATGGCGCGGCCGTGTTCCGATCGGTGGGCCAACTGTCAGGCGGTGAATGGACACGATTGAGGCTGGCGCTCCTAATCCATCAAAAGCCGAACCTGCTGCTCCTGGATGAACCTACGAACCATCTGGATATTGCTTCCCGGGAGGCCTTGGAGGATGCGCTGCAGGGGTATCAGGGGACCGTTCTTGCCATTTCCCACGACCGTTATTTCGTAAACCAAGTGTCAGGCAAGGTGTGGGATTTGAACCAAGGGACGCTGACCGTCTTTCATGGAAATTATGATGATTTCCGGGCCAAGAAAGACCAGCTTGAAGCCGCATTGCAGTCAAGAGAACTCTCAGCTGGTACGAATGCCGTTTCTTTACCAAGGGGGACGCCGCCGTCCAAAGCCAACGAAAAGCCCGGCCAGAAATTCGAACGCAACCATCCTGATCGCTCTGCCGCGGAAAGATCCAAATGGCTGGAAGAGGAGATCGCCCGTTTGGAGACCCGCATCCGGCAGCTGGACGGTTGGCTTGAAACGGAAGGCTCGATAAGCGGCAATTCGGACATGTCGCTGCTCGAAGAGCGTTGGAACGAGCGGGAGTCGCTGGCAGCAAGCCGCGACGAGCTCCTAGCGGAATGGCTGGAGCTGTCTTAACCGACTTCGTGCAGGGAGGCCATGGTGTGTATCAGCTCCGACTCAACCTAAAAAGTACAAATCATCTGATATATAATGCATGGCTCCAGTCGTGATTTTCCTGCATATTTAGGATGTGTAACAAAGCTAGAGTAGGAGATGAATACAAATCATGAGCATGGATAAATATCAGGAAACGTACATTCAACAGAGCTTTGCCGATCGGATTGGCGGTGCTAATTACGGTAAAGATACGGCCATTTATAAATTCGAGAAGATCAAGAGAGCAAAGGCGGCTGCGAAGCAGGAGCATCCTGATACCGAATTGATCGATATGGGTGTTGGCGAGCCGGATGAGATGGCGGATGCAGGCATCGTGGCAAAGCTGGCGGAAGAGGCGGCGAAGCGGGAAAACCGCGGATATGCGGATAACGGGATTCCGGAGTTCAAGGAAGCGGCTGTTCGCTATTTGAGCAATGTATTCGGCGTCGAAGGCATCGATGCGTCCACGGAAGTGCTGCACTCCATCGGCTCCAAGCCGGCGCTGGCCATGCTGCCGTCCTGCTTCATCAACCCGGGCGACATCACGATCATGACGGTTCCCGGATATCCTGTGCTCGGAACGCATACCAAGTATTTAGGCGGCGAAGTCTACAATGTGGAGCTGAAAAAAGAGAATGTATTTCTGCCGGATCTCGGCTCGATCCCCGAGGACATTGCCCGCCGTGCCAAATTGCTCTACCTGAACTATCCGAACAACCCGACGGGGGCCAGCGCAACGGCCGAATTTTTCGCGGAGGTTGTCGAGTGGGCCCGCAAATATGGCGTGGTGGTTGTTCATGACGCACCTTATGCTGCGCTCACTTACGATGGTTTGAAGCCGCTGAGCTTCCTGTCCGTTCCTGGAGCGAAGGATGTCGGCGTGGAGCTTCACTCCCTGTCCAAATCCTACAACATGACGGGGTGGCGCATTGGCTTCATCGCCGGCAACCCGCTGGTGGTTAAAGCGTTTGGCGACGTGAAGGACAACAACGATTCCGGACAATTCATCGCCATCCAAAAGGCTGCCGCTTACGGTCTGGATCATCCGGAAATTACGGAGAAGATCGCCGAGAAGTATTCCCGCCGCCACAACATGCTGGTCGACGTGCTGAACGGACTCGGTTTTACGGCGGAGAAGCCCAAAGGCTCCTTCTTCCTGTATGTGGAGGCTCCGAAAGGCGTCAAAGGCGGACGCCGTTTTGAATCCGGGGAAGACTTCTCCCAGTACCTGATTCGCGAGAAATTGATCTCCACCGTTCCTTGGGATGATGCAGGACACTTCGTTCGTTTCTCCGTTACCTTCATTGCCGACGGCGAGGAGGAAGAGAAACGCGTCATTTCCGAAATTCGCAGAAGACTCAGCGATGTGGAATTCGAGTTTTAAATTCAAGGCTATGAACATGCTTGGAACGCGACAACGTTCGACATGATTGCTGTTGACATCTCTTGTAGGGTCTGTCATAATGGGATCAATCGAATAGCACCTTTAAATCAGTCCCGTGAGGCTGGCAAGGTAACGTGAACCGAGGTTCATTAACAGGAGGCATGGCTCTGTCTGCGGATAGATGCTGCGCTTTCCACACCATCTCTATGAGATCAACTCCTTGTCCAGCCGGGCAAGGAGTTTTTTTGTGTGGAATGAATCCACGGATCGTCAGGAACGATAAAGGGCTAATCAAACGTTTAGAAGGAGGACAAGAGGATGAGCAACGAACAGCATGTGATTATGGACGAGACGGCCATCCGCCGCGCGCTAACGAGAATTGCCCATGAAATATTGGAAAAAAATAAAGGGATCGAGGATTGCGTATTGGTCGGGATTCGCACGCGCGGGGTGTTTCTGGCCCAGAGAATCGCGGAGCGAATGAACGAGATCGAAGGTACTCCGATTCCTTGGGGAGAGATCGACGTGACCTCTTACCGCGATGACCGGGACAGCAATGGAGCCGCTGCGGAACGGGGTGAGGGAGCGAAGCACAGCCTAGCGCACCTGAACATCCATGACAAGAAGGTTATTTTGTTTGATGACGTGCTGTACACCGGCCGGACGATTCGGGCAGCAATGGACGCCCTGATGGACTGCGGACGGCCTAGAATGATACAGCTTGCGGTTTTGGCAGACCGGGGGCATCGCGAGCTGCCGATCCGGCCGGATTATATCGGAAAGAACGTTCCTACCTCCAAACAAGAGGAAATTACGGTGGCATTAACCGAAATCGACGGCAAGGACGAAGTGACCATTAGCCAAAGAGAGGAACGATAATCATGACAACAGCCATTTCATTGAAAGAACGCAGCCTCTTAGGTTTGAAGGATATTAGCAGAGACGAAATCGGATCCATCCTGAATCGGGCAGCATATTGGGAAGCGCAGTCCGAGAAAGTGGTGCCGGTACTTCAATCGAAATTTGCGGTTAATATGTTCTTCGAGAACAGCACCAGAACGAGATTCTCGTTTGAAATGGCTGAGAAAAGACTCGGTGCCGAGGTCATGAACTTTGCGGCGGCAGCATCCAGCGTCGAGAAGGGCGAGTCGATCTACGATACCGTCAGAACGCTGGAATCCATGGGAATCGACGCGGGCGTCATCCGGCTGAAGCCAGCCGGCGTGCTGCAGGAGCTGGCGGAGCGGATCTCGATTCCGCTGGTCAATGCGGGCGACGGCAACAATGAGCATCCCACGCAGGCGCTGCTTGATCTATACACGATGAAGAAAAGCTTCGGCGAGCTTAAGGGATTAACGGTGTCCATCATCGGGGACATCAAGCACAGCCGGGTTGCTCGTTCGGATCTGTGGGCCCTGCAGAAGTTCGGAGCCCATGTGCAGTTCTGCGCGCCGGAAACGATGCAGGCTCCGGAGCTGGCTCAGTATGCGCCTTACGTATCGATGGAAAAGGCGCTCAAGGCCGATGTGGTGATGATGCTGAGAGTACAGCTGGAACGCCATAACGAAGGGGTGTTCAAATCCAGCGCGGAGTACCGGGAGCAGTACGGCTTGACGGAAGAGCGGGCGGCCAAGCTGTCGGGGCACACCATGATTATGCATCCGGCACCGGTGAACCGCAACGTTGAAATCGACGACGCGGTCGTGGAAAGCCCGAGATCGATGATATTCAAGCAGATGGCGAACGGAGTGCCCATTCGCATGGCGGTCATGGAACGGGCGATGGTCTGATTCGAACATGCGGAATACGGTTTACAGAATGAATAAATATTAATAATTATACACAAACATGAATTTTTATTATACAATATACAAAGAAGCGAACGGTGCTTCTGCTGCGGAGGGGAACCAAGATGCAAATGCAAGTGATAAAGAATGCCAAAGTGATCAATGAACAAGGACAGCTCGAAGATAAACATATCGTCATTGCAGACGGATTGATTCAGTCGGTTGCGAGCGATATCGCAGCCTTGCCGGAACCGGGCGATCACGTTCAGATCATCGATGCCGAGGGCAAGCTGGTCACGCCGGGATTCATCGATATGCATGTGCACTTGAGAGAGCCGGGTTATGAGCACAAGGAAACCATCGAGAGCGGCAGCCGCTCGGCAGTCAAAGGCGGTTTCACCACCATCGCCTGCATGCCGAACACAAGACCGGTGACCGATACGCCAGAAACGGTGAAGCTCGTGCTGGATAAGGCCAGCGAGGCGAATCTTGCGAAGGTGCTGCCATATGCAGCCATTACGAAGAACGAGCTGGGCCGCGAACTGACGGACTTTGAGGCCTTGAAGGCCGCGGGTGCGATCGGATTTACGGACGACGGCGTCGGTGTGCAGAACGCACAGATGATGAAAGATGCCATGAATAAAGCGAAAGCGCTGGGCATGCCGGTCATTGCGCACTGCGAGGATGACTCGCTGGTAAAAGGAGCTTGCGTGACCGAGGGCAAATTCGCTCAGCAGCACGGCCTGAAAGGAATACCGAACGAGTCGGAAGCGATCCATGTCGGGCGCGACATTCTGCTGACCGAAGCCACCGGCGTGCATTACCATGTATGCCATGTGAGCACGGAGCAGTCCGTAAGATTGATCCGCCAGGCAAAAGCGATCGGCATCTCGGTAACGGCCGAGGTATGCCCGCATCATCTGGTTCTCTCCGACGAAGACATTCCCGGCCTTGATGCAAACTGGAAGATGAACCCGCCGCTGCGCACACCGCGTGATGTGGAGGCTTGTATAGAAGGTCTGCTGGATGGAACGCTTGATATGATCGTAACGGATCATGCACCGCATAGCGCGGAAGAGAAAGCAAAAGGCATGGAGCTGGCTCCCTTCGGCATCGTGGGATTCGAAACGGCGTTCCCGCTGCTCTACACCAAGTTTGTCGCCACGGGAAAATGGGATCTCGCCCTGCTCGTAAAACGGATGACAAGCGATCCGGCAAGAGTATTCGGTCTTGCAACGGGTGTGCTGGAAGCCGGTAAAGCAGCGGACCTGACCATGATCGATCTCAAAGCGGAGAAAGAAGTGAACCCGGAAGAGTTCGCAACAAAAGGCCGCAACACGCCATTTACAGGCTGGAAGCTGAAAGGCTGGCCCGTGATGACTTGGGTGGACGGCGAAGTGAAATGGTCCGAACAAAACGGATTCTAAGTAACAAATAGGCAAAAGACTTATAAAATAAATTACACATAGATGACAGGAGTGATCGGGATGCAGGCAAGATTGTTACTGGAGGACGGAACGCTGTTCAGCGGAAAATCCTTCGGCGCGGATGCTGAAATGACCGGAGAGGTTGTTTTCAATACAGGGATTACAGGATATCAAGAGGTGCTGAGCGACCCGTCCTACTGCGGACAGATCGTAACCATGACGTACCCTTTGATCGGCAACTACGGCATCACGCGGGATGACTTTGAATCCATTCGGCCGTTCGTTCACGGATTCGTCGTTCGTCGTCATGAGCCTGTTCCCAGCAACTGGCGTGCAGAATACAGCGTTGACAGCCTGTTGAAGGAATACGGAATTCCGGGGATCAGCGAGATCGATACGCGGATGTTAACCCGTATCATCCGTCATTACGGTACGATGAAGGGCATTCTGACCACTTCCAACAAACCGGTGGAAGAGCTTAAGGAGATGCTCGGGGATACGACGATCGCTGAACTCCGCAACCAGGTGGCAAAAACCTCAACGCCGCAAATGTTTACGAGTCCAGGTTCAAAGGAACGGATCGTTCTGGTCGACTTCGGTGCAAAAAGCGGGATTCTGCGCGAATTGACGTCCCGCGGGTGTGACGTCATGGTCGTTCCGCATGACACGACGGCCGATGAAATCCGCAGACTTCACCCGGACGGCATTCAGTTGTCCAACGGCCCTGGGGACCCGAAAGACGTGCCTTACGCCGTCAACATGGTCAAAGAACTGCTCGGCGAATATCCGATCTTCGGCATCTGCCTTGGCCACCAATTGTTTGCGCTGGCTGCGGGCGCGGACACCGAGAAGCTGAAATTCGGACACCGCGGCGGAAACCATCCGGTAAAAGAGCTTGCCAGCGGGCGCTGCTACATCACTTCCCAAAACCACGGATACACCGTAAACGAAGAATCCGTCAAAGGGACGGATCTGGAAGTTACGCATATCAACAACAACGATAAAACGATCGAAGGCTTGAAGCACTCGAAATTCCCGGCCTTCTCGGTGCAATACCATCCTGAAGCTGCCCCTGGTCCGCACGACAGCAGCTATCTGTTCGATCAATTCCTTGAAATGATAAGAGACCATAAACAGAATGAAATCCGGAAACCGCGCCAGGCGGTTCTGGCCGCAGCCGTGAAAGGAGCTCAATAATATGCCTAAACATGATACATTGAAAAAAATTCTCGTCATCGGCTCCGGTCCGATCGTCATCGGGCAAGCAGCGGAATTCGACTACGCTGGAACCCAAGCCTGCCAGGCACTGAAAGAAGAAGGCATGGAGGTCGTGCTGATCAACAGTAACCCGGCGACCATCATGACCGACACCAACATGGCGGATAAAGTATATATCGAGCCGATCACGCTGGACTTCGTTACCCAGATCATCCGTCAAGAGCGTCCGGACGGACTGCTCCCGACGCTTGGAGGACAAACGGGACTGAACATGGCGGTTGAGCTTGCCCGCGCCGGAATTCTGGAGCAGGAAAACGTCAAACTGCTCGGAACGCAGCTGGAATCGATCGAAAAAGCCGAAGACCGCGACTTGTTCCGCGAGCTGATGCGCGAATTGGATCAGCCCGTGCCGGAGAGCACGATCGTAACGACCCTGGAAGAGGCGCTAGAGTTCGCGAATGAGATCGGTTATCCGGTGATCGTGCGTCCGGCCTACACGCTTGGCGGCACCGGCGGCGGCATTTGCGCAACCGAAGAGGAGCTGCGCGAAACGGTCAGCTCCGGACTGCGCTACAGCCCGATCACGCAGTGCCTGATCGAGAAGAGCATTGCGGGAATGAAAGAAGTCGAGTACGAGGTTATGCGCGACGCCAACGATAACTGCATCGTGGTATGTAACATGGAGAACTTCGATCCGGTCGGCGTTCATACCGGCGACAGCATCGTCGTGGCGCCAAGCCAAACGCTGTCTGACCGCGAATATCAAATGCTCAGATCCGCATCGCTGAAAATCATCCGCGCCCTGAACATCGAAGGCGGATGCAACGTGCAGTTCGCGCTGGATCCGAACAGCTATCAATATTACGTCATCGAGGTAAACCCACGGGTCAGCCGCTCATCCGCGCTGGCTTCCAAAGCAACGGGCTACCCGATCGCGAAGATGGCAGCAAAAATCGCGATGGGTTACACCCTGGACGAGATCGTTAACCCGGTAACGGGCCAGACGTATGCTTGCTTCGAGCCTACGCTGGATTACATCGTCAGCAAAATTCCGCGCTGGCCGTTCGACAAGTTCATCCATGCCAACCGGAAGCTGGGCACCCAGATGAAGGCAACCGGCGAAGTGATGGCAATCGGCCGCACCTTCGAAGAATCGATCCATAAAGCGGTCCGCTCCCTGGAAATCGGCGTGCACCGTCTATACCTGAAAGGCGCAAACGAGCTGAGCGATGAAGTGCTCCAGCAGCGCCTGATCAAAGCGGACGATGAGCGGATGTTCCTGATCGCGGAAGCGTTCCGCCGGGGCTATGATCTGCAGCAGATTCAGGACCTGACGAAGATCGACTGGTGGTTCCTGGACAAAATCGAACGCCTGATCAAGTATGAAGACCATATTCGCAGCGAAGCGTCGCTGACTTACGAAACGCTGTACGAAGCGAAGCGTCTCGGCTTTACGGATCGTGCCATCGCCGAGCTCCGCGCAGAAGGCAAGGCCAGCACGCACACGACCGAGGAGTCGATCGGATTCCTCCGCCGCGAGCACGGATTGCGTCCGGTTTACAAAATGGTGGATACCTGCGCAGCGGAGTTTGAAGCAACGACGCCGTACTACTACTCCACCTACGAAACGGAGAATGAAGTCATCGAATCCGCGAAGGAGAAAGTCATCGTGCTCGGTTCCGGTCCGATCCGGATCGGTCAAGGGATCGAATTCGACTACTCCACGGTGCATGCCGTATGGGCCATCCAGAAGGCGGGATATGAAGCGGTTATCATCAACAACAACCCGGAGACCGTATCCACCGACTTTAATACGTCGGACCGTCTCTACTTCGAACCTCTGTTCTTCGAAGATGTCATGAATGTCATCGAGCAGGAGAAGCCGATCGGCGTCATCGTGCAGTTCGGCGGGCAGACGGCGATCAACCTCGCGGAGCCGCTCAGCAAAGCGGGCGTGAAGATTCTGGGCACAAGCCTGGAGAGCATTGACGAAGCCGAGGACCGCAAGAAATTCGAAGCGCTTCTGTCCCGATTGGAGATCGCCCAGCCGAAAGGTAAAACCGTAACGTCGGTCGATGATGCCGTAGAAACGGCACAATCGCTGGGCTACCCCGTGCTCGTAAGACCTTCGTATGTACTGGGTGGACGCGCCATGGAGATTGTATACTCCGACAGCGAGCTTCTGAGCTACATGAAAGAGGCGGTTAAGATCAACCCGGATCACCCGGTTCTGATCGACCGTTACATGCTGGGCAAAGAAGTGGAGGTAGACGCGATCTGCGATGGCGAGACCGTGCTGATTCCGGGCATTATGGAGCATGTAGAGCGCGCAGGGGTTCACTCCGGCGACTCGATTGCGGTATATCCGCCACAATACTTGTCCCAGGACCTGAAGGACAAGATTGTCGAAATTACGATCAAGATTGCCAAAGAGCTTAATACACGCGGACTTGTCAACATCCAGTTCGTCATCTATAAAAACGAAGTGTACGTAATCGAAGTGAATCCGCGTTCTTCCCGGACGGTGCCGTTCCTGAGCAAGGTGACGGGCATTCCGATGGCGAACCTGGCTACGCAGGCCATTATGGGCGGCAAGCTGAAGGATCTCGGATACGAGGAAGGCATGTGGCCGGAAAGCGAGCATGTATCGGTTAAAGTGCCGGTCTTCTCCTTCGCGAAGCTTCGCCGCGTGGAGCCGACCCTCGGACCTGAAATGAAATCGACCGGCGAGGTTATGGGCCGCGACGTGAAGTATGCCAAGGCACTGTACAAAGGCCTCATCGGTGCAGGCATGAAGATTCCTTCAACGGGCGCGATCATCGCCACCATAGCGGATAAAGACAAAGCCGAAGCGGCTGCGCTGCTGAAGGGCTTCCATAAGCTGGGGTATAAAATCATCGCAACCGGCGGTACGGCGGCAGCGCTCAAAGAAGCGGGTCTTGACGTGACGACCATCAACAAGCTGTCCGAAGGCACGCCGAACATTCTCGATATGATCCGCACAGGCGAAGCGAACTTTGTCTTCAACACATTGACCAAAGGCAAAACGCCGCAGCGCGACGGATTCCGAATCCGCCGTGAAGCGGTAGAGAATGGCGTTGTATGCATGACCTCGCTCGATACGGTTCGCGAGCTTCTGACGATGCTGGAGACCATCAACTTCTCCTCTGAAGCGATGCCGGTTTAAAATCGAGAAGGAGGGGTACAGATGAACGCCAGCTACAATGAAATGGCGGGCCGCCTGATGGTGGCCCTGGATTACCCGGATGCCGAGCTTGCACAAGCATTGGTACGTCAGCTGGAGGGCATCCCGTGTTATATGAAGGTCGGCATGCAGCTGTTCTATGCGGCCGGTCCTGACTTTGTGAAAGAATTGAAAGCGAAAGGCTATTCCGTGTTCCTGGATGTAAAGATGCATGATATTCCGAATACGGTCAAAGGCGGCTCGCACAGCGTAACGCGGCTGGGCGTGGACATGTTTAATGTCCATGCCTGCGGCGGCGCGCTCATGATGCAGGCGGCAAAAGCCGGGGCGGAAGCCGCAGTGGCGGACACCCCGGGTCTTGCCATGCCTACGATCATTGCGGTAACGCAGTTGACCAGCACGAATCAGGATGTCATGAATAACGAAATCGGCATTCCCGGCCAGGTGGAGGATACCGTCGTGCGTTATGCTGAGTTGGCCCGGCAGTCGGGACTTCACGGCGTCGTGGCATCCTCCCTGGAAGTGGAAGCCATTCGATCCGCCTGCGGCAAGGATTTCAAAACCGTCATTCCGGGTATCCGCCCTGCCGGTGCGGATATCGGTGACCAAGCGCGGGTGCTTACACCTGGGGAAGCGATCCGCAAGGGAAGTCATTACCTGGTTGTCGGCCGCCCGATCACCGAGTCCCATAACCCGAGACAAGCTGCAGAACAGATTATTGAGGAGATGATTCAAGCATGAGTAACATCGCGAATATTCCGCATCAGATCGCATCTTATTTGCTTAAGATCGAGGCCGTTTCCCTAAGACCTCATCAGCCGTTTACATGGACGTCGGGCATCAAGTCACCGATCTACTGCGACAATCGCCTGACCATGTCCTATCCCGACATTCGCGATTACATTGCTGAATCGTTCGCGGCCGTCATTCGGGAGCAGTATCCGGAAGCCGAGGCCATTGCCGGAACGGCCACCGCAGGGATCCCGCACGCGGCCTTCGTATCCCAGAAGATGAACCTGCCGATGTCCTATATTCGGGACAAAGCCAAAGGCCACGGCAAGGAAAACCTGATCGAAGGTTTGATCAAGCCCGGCCAGAAGGTCGTTGTCATCGAGGATCTGATCTCCACGGGTGGCAGCTCCCTGAAGGCGGCGCAAGCGGTCAAGGACGCAGGAGCAGAGCCGCTCGCGGTGCTCGCCATATTCAGCTATCAGTTGGATAAAGCGGTACAAGCCTTCGCCGAAGCGGGAATTCCGCTGCAGAGCCTGTCCAATTACGGTGCACTCATTGATGTAGCGTTATCGGAGAACCGGATTCAAGCAGAGGACGTGGAGCTCCTACAATCCTGGAGATCGAATCCAACCTCCTTTGGCGTATAGATATTCTTCATCCTCAGGCCGCCGTCTCTGTGAACTGACACAGAGGCGGCTTTTTTTGGTTCCCTGAAACAAGATAACGTAATATCGGCCGCGGGTTGACAGTCGAAGGACGGATCGTTACATTAGGACTGTAAGCGGCTGATTTAGCCATAGACATCCTGAAGCCGAATAGAAGGGATCTAATCTACCGATGAACGCAAAAAAAGAAGCGGTGCTTGAGGCCGGAAAGCGGTTGTTTCTGGAGCATGGGATTGTGAAAACCAGCATGGAGCAGATTGCCGAAGCTGTCCCCGTTTCCAAGATGACGATTTATAACTATTATCAGAGCAAAGAGGGCTTACTGGATCATGTGGTGGATCGCATGGTCGAGGAGATGATGGCGATCTATCGCGGGATCATGGAGCAGGCCAAAGATCCGCTGGAGGCCTTAACCGTGTTCTACAGGGATCAGGAGAAGTTTTCGGGGCTCGTCTCGCAGCAATTTGTGTCGGATCTGGCCAAGTTTCCGGAACAGATGGACAAGCTGCTTCAGTTCAATCAGAAATACGTTGTCCCGGAATTCGAAATGCTGATTTTTAAAGGTCAGCAGCTCGGACAGATCCGCAAAGACATTTCCCCGCAGGTACTGGTCGCGTTTTTGACTTTTATCAATGAATTTACGGCGCGAACGGAATGGTACCATGGTCTGGGCAGCCTGAATGCGGTCAGCGAACAACTGATGACGATTCTATATCACGGCATTATCCGGAAGGATGAGCCGCTTAATCCAACATAACCGCTCAAACATTCCAGAGGTGATTGCCAAAGCCCGGGAATGTTTTTTTATATTTTGCAGCTTGGTGGTTTGGGAGCCGTCTGATTTGGGTATATGTTCCTATAAATTTAGGGCCAGGATTTGGTAGAGGGGAAGGATACGTCTCACCTATAATAGTAATGATAACTTCGAAAACAAACACAAAATAGGCGGGACTGACCGTAAGGAGGAGAGATCTTTGGAAATTCCGTCCAGGATCCAACTGACCGGCAAGCAATTCTTTGTATTAACCGGCATTGTCGGTGCGCGGGCTGTCATCGGGTTGGAGGACCCTTTTCGCGGAACGCTCACGGAAGAGATGCCTGTTGAAGTAGCCAAGATTGAGCAGGAACTGCTGGAGAAGGGTTTGATTCAAACGGCCGATAACGAGCCGGTTCTTGTGCAGGAGCTCCTGGAATACATAGAAGTATGCAGCCGGACCTTGTTAACGATTCATATGAGGGTGGCCGGTTCGGAGGAAACGTCGAAGGAGTGCTTCATTTATTACAGTTCCGGCCTTGTCGTGAAGGCGGATATCGAAATCGATCCAGGCGGTGAAAGGCTTTATGTGCTGGAAGAGCTCGGAACCCCTTCGGAGGCTTGGCTGAAGATCATCGGTTACCTGCAGCTGGAGGACCGAAAAAATCGCGATACAGGCTCACTGGCCTTGCCTAAGGGCTGGTTCCAGCAATGGATGAACGCCGAGCAAGGGGAGCAGGAGCCTCGGAAGCACCTGCTTGCTCAAGGCTATCCGGAATCGGTCGTTAATGACTTGGCTGATTGCGTCAGCCATCCGGAGAGATATGCCACCTTCACGGCATATTATTGTCCGGATCTCAACTGCCGGATTCAGGGAATCGAGCTGTTACGGGGAGCGCAATCCAATTGGCTGATTCGCAACGAAGGCGAACAGGACCAAATATGGGGCGCTACGGTAACCGAGATCATCCGGGAACTCGGCGCGGTCATCGAGCGTATTAAGTGAGAGATGTTGCATCCTGATCCCGCATACTGTAATTTTTGCCTTCTCGATCAATGACATGGAGGATTGTTAGCTATGACCAAAATACGTGTGGTACCTGAAATGCTGAACCAGCAGGGCGCAGCGGTATCTGATATTGCACGGGAAGTCCAAGCGCTTCAGGAGCGGATGCAGCAGCGCATCCAGAGCATGTCCTGGGAATCGCGCCATCGCGCCCAGGTAGAGCAGCGCCTTGCGCAATGCCGGGCCGCGTGCCAGTCGGTCGTAGGCCGTCTGGAGCAGAATCGCGGCCAGCTCGTGAAGAAAGCGGGGGATTTTTCGCAGACCGACCAATCGCTCGGGAGCAATCTGAATTTCGGCAAACAATCGGTCGCCCAGGTGAGTCCGCATCTGCTGCTTCAGGCAAGTATGGCACAGAACGGAAATAAGAAGACGGATCCGCCCGTGACGGCGGCGGGCGTCGAATTCAATGCGCTCGCGCCATTCGGCGGCACGGCGGATCAATGGAAGGGCAATCCGCTTGCGGCCGCAGGGGTATTGTTCGGAACGGTAACCGCATCGGGCACGATGTACAAATACTGGGATATGTACCGGAACGGCTTCGGCGTATGGCTTGAAAAAGACAAGCGCGGCAACATGCGTGCCAATGTGACGAACGGCATGCTTGCCAATATCCGCAAGAAATCCTATGCCGAGTACAATTGGCGGAATCACCCCCGAATTCCGAAATACGTCCTGCCCGGCGCAGCCGTGAAGGACTCGCTCAGCTGGAAGGGCGGCAAGCTTGGTTATGCCGGCATCGCCATGCAAACGGTGGGAAATCTGGTCACGAATATCAATGAAAACAAGAGCGGGGCGAAAATAGCCGGAGACGCCGTCGTCGACGTGGGTGTCGGCGTGGGAACCGTGGTCGCTTCCGCGGCGGCTGGCGCTAAAGCCGGCGCGCTGATCGGGACGGCGGTGGGCGGTCCGATCGGCACCCTGGCGGGTGCGGCCATCGGCTTCGGCGTGTCGGTCGGCGCTTCCTACGTCATGGACGGCATCAAGTTCGCGGATTTTGACGGGGACGGGAAGAAAGATACCGTAACCGAAGGATTGAAAATGGGGGCGGAGAAGATAGGTTCTACGATAGCCGGATGGTTCAAATAAAGGGAGTGTCATAGATGAGCACGAAGATTTCAGAGGAAGAACAGTTTCATTTCCGGTTAATCCCCGCCGAGCAAATTCGGGGCGGCATCGTATGTTTTTTATTCATTATGCTCATCCCCGTGCTGGTCACGCTGGCGGCGCCGATGATGTCGGTAAATTTTTATGCGGCTGCGGCAGTGTGGGCGGCCATGCTGCTGTGGGGAATTGGCCTGAGCGTAAATCCGTACCGGTCTGAGGTCGGTTTTGTGCTGTACTTGGGGATTTACGGATTGGCGTTGGCGGTCACTTGCCAGCTGGCTATCTTGAAAATGATGTATGACATGGCCGGTGTCGAATCGATCGGATATGGACTTAGCTCGATCGCGGTGATGCTCCTGCTGCTCGTTGCGTTTTATGTTCTGCATGCAAGAGCGCTGCGGCAAGGGACGTACCAGTCCATGGAACGCAAAGGCGGCATCGGCAAAGCAGGCAAAGCGGCCTTGCTGTTGGCAGGCATCGGTTACACAGGGTATTACGTCGTGGTTGCCGTTACCGGGGACCTTGGCGGATTCGTCATGGGCATGGCGGCTTTTTCCGTCCTGTTGATTCTCGGCCTGTACCTGGCCGTTGTGTTCATCCCTCGATATCGGTTCATCCAGAACAATATGGAAAAGCTGAGGGCTCATTATCCCGTATTGGGATTGCCGAAGGAGCAGCGGAATGCCGCGTTTCTGAACAAAATGAATCAGGGCCGCACGCCGGCGGCACCGCATCGTCAGAGTAAGAAAAGGAGAGGATCGTAATGACGCAACAACAGCAGCTGCTGCCCAACGGATCGATCGTCATTTTGAAGGAAGGCGAGAAAAAGCTGGTGATCTATGGACGCAAGCAAATTTTGGCGCTTGAGCAGCCGCAATTGTTCGACTATCTGGCTTGTCCGTATCCGGAAGGGTATGTCAGCCCGGAGTTTGCTTACGTGTTTAACCATGAGGATATCCAAGAGATTATTTTTACGGGTTACCAGGACGAAGAGGAAGAACAATTTCAGGCCGTACTGGCTGAGACGAAGGCTACTTAGCTTGCCAGGGATTAAGGGAGGAGCGTGAGGCGGATCTATGTCAGGACGTATAGAGGTATCGCCCGAGGAGCTGCGCCGCGCGGCGGCAGACATTCGCAGCGGGAGTGACTACGGCGGGGAATTGATCGCGAGGTTGACCCAGGTCATTGAAACGCTGAATGCCGAATGGGAAGGCGTTTCCCAGCAGCGTTTTCGCACAGAGGCCGAGGAGACGAAGGCGCAGCTGATGAATTTCATCCAGATGATGCATTCGATGGAGCAGGAGCTGATGAGCATCGCTGCCCGGTTTGCAGAGGCCGACGGCCAATAAGCGAATGGGTTATAACCCAAGACAACAATCAGCATATACGTATCCCGGCACGGTATACGGCATGGCTGATTGTTTTTATTATGGGGAGGGACGGAGAACTTCGGGGGACGGCGTTTTTTTTGTGGAAGTTTGGACATAATATGACAGCATTACATTATCATTTCGGTAAGGAGCCGCATAGGATGAACTGGGTATATTACGGAAAGCTCTATACAACCAAATTTCAGGCTGGGTGCTTCGCTAAACGTCTGGAGCAGGATGGCTGGCTGTTCGGGTATCATGATCCGCGGATGGTAGAGGTTTATCGTTCCAAGAAGGGGCGTTATGGCGTGCGATTCCTGCCTTGAGGAAATTCCATTAAAACAGCACTTGACTTGATGCAGGGGAATGGTGTATATTTATTCTTGTCGCTGTTTGATACAGCATTGACGCGGGGTGGAGCAGTTCGGTAGCTCGTCGGGCTCATAACCCGAAGGCCGCAGGTTCAAATCCTGCCCCCGCAACCAATTTTTAAACGATGTATGTATGACGTCCTTATGTTTATGTGTACATGTATGTTCAGGGCCCTTAGCTCAGTTGGTTAGAGCGGTCGGCTCATAACCGACTGGTCGGGGGTTCGAGTCCCTCAGGGCCCACTTTATGAAAACCCTTGCGATGCAAGGGTTTTTTGCTGTTTATAGGACGGCTTAGACCGAACGATATGAGATTTTACGATAAGGTGAGATTGCTGCTGAAGGCATCTAAGCTTATCGGTTTATTTTTAGAAAAATTGCCCATACATAAGATATACGGTAGAAAGGAGTGTATGGGTCTTCATGCTAGAGCACATGATTATTTTACTTCGTAGTATATCAGCATTCGTTATTTTGTTGATTATTACGCGGTTTTTGGGCAAACAAACGTTGTCTAACATGAATTTTCATGAATTTGTTACGGCCGTGATATTAGGTGCAATTGCTGCGAACTTTGCTTTCAATGAAAAAATGGAAGTCATACACCTGCTAATCTCGCTTGCCGTATTTACATTTACATCATATTTTTTATCAAAGATCGTGGTGAAGAATCGTAAATTCCGCATGTGGGCTGAAGGGACGCCGAGCGTAGTTATAGAAGTGGCAAGATCCTGGAAGAGAATCTAAGGAAAAATAAGTTAACCTTAGATACGATCAATCAAATGTTGCGGCAAAAGGATATATTTGACATCTCGGAAGTGGAGTACGGCGTATTAGAGATCAATGGAAAGATATCTGTAATGAAGAAAAAGGAATACCAGAATGTAACTTTAAAAGATATGAAAAAGGGCTTGAAAGGGAATCAGCAGTTTCCGATTGAGCTTATCATGGATGGACAACTATTAGAAAATAATCTAAAAATCAATGATCTATCCCCAGAGTGGATTAAAGAAAAATTAAAAGTCCGGAACAAAGAAATTGCAGATGTTTTTTATGCAGTGAAAGGAACCGACGGTCAGCTGTACATCGATCTTTATCGGGATAAAATACAGCATCCCGTTGATGTAGAGTAACGACGCATCACATACAGCCGGAATCTATATAATAGGAGAAGCTAAAACCCTTGCGATGCAAGGGTTTTTTTGCTGTTTATAGGACGGTTTGGCAGACGCCTGAAGACACTGAAAGTATGGGGAATACCCTTAACATTAGCACAATCTGATCATGATTGCCGAAATGTCCAGACTAAGACCGTCTATGTACATAAACTGTACCATTCCACAAAGCAAGGAGGTTAAATCGGTGAGCTGCGAAAAAGGTGGTTACAACGGATACGGTAATCCAGTAGGAACTGTTCTGGTTTTATTTATTCTCTTGGTTATTATCTTGGGAACGTTTTGGATTTAATGAAGCTCCTTAATGAAGCATTCATTGATTTAATTTAATTCATGAAATTACGATACTGCACCCATGTGGTATCCCCAATTACGATAAACGGGGACGGCAACTTTCCGTCCCCGTTTTTAGCATTTTCATTGTACATAAACTGAACATTAAACAACGACACCGTAGAGATCAGTGTGGTCGTCTTAGGAACTGAAAAAAATGTGACAAAGGCCAACAGGTCATAAACGGTATAAGATTATGGTTCATACGCTGGGTGCTATAAGCCGGAGGATATTTTCATTTGAGAAAATTGAGTGATTTTGACTAATCTATTGTCCATATCCATTAATTCAATGGACTCATATATATGTTAAGGATTTCGTTGATAAAAAGGAGGAAGCACAAATGCACAGAAGCACAGTATCAGGAAAGGCAAAAAATACGGTCAAACAACTGCAAACGCCTAGAAGACATAGCGGAATATGGGCGGGTAGCGTTGCAAAGGCAATGAGAACGGTGATTGCCGCACAGAGATCATTGAGTGCACAAAATCCGGTTGTTATTAGTCAACGAACCAGAAGAATAAGTACGAATCGAAATTGGGTAAATGCACTTGAAATCGAGCGAAATCCGGCGTGGGTAGCGCCGCAAGCCGGTGAATCGTACGTTTGGGGAAGAAATGACCCTAACGGTCCTGCTGCTGTGGTCGCCAGAAGATTTACGATTAGAGACGATATTGAGAGAGCTAGCTTATTCCTGTCCGTGGATAACTTTGCCATCGTTTTAATCAATGGACGGTCGGTCGTTATCGACAACCCGCAGGGCAACGTTTCATTCTTTAACCCGGGAAGAACTTTTAATATCAGACGCTTCCTTCGGAGAGGTACAAACGATATCGTGATCGCCGCTTTTAACTTCCCGTCAAATGCAAACAGAAGCGGAGATAATCCAGCTGGTGTCCTTGCCCGTATCGAGATTGAACTAGAAGATTAGTCCGGTAGTAGCTCAAAGTATCCACCGGCTGAGTAGCGGCCCGTCGAGCGCGGCATTGAGCTGCTTTCGCGATATTAGCATTCCATCATAACGGAAGCGAGGGGAAGTTATCATTCTTCCCCCGATTCCGGATGTGGTCGTTGCTTTTTTTTGCGTTTACTTAATTGCTTTGCGATGGTGTAGCCGATAAGATATGCAGCAGAAGAGGTGTTTCCGTCGACTGTATATGGAACTAAGGACGCATCGGCAACGATCAAATCTTGAACCCCGTGTACCTTTCCTTTACGGTTAACGACTCCTCCTGCGGATAAAGGAGCCATCCGCAGAAATCCTTGCTGATGGTGATTGTGATCGAAATTTTCCTTAATAAATTCTTCAAGCCTGTCATCGTCATCGATAATATCAAATGTAGGGGATAAGAGACGATATGAAGAATCAATCTGTTCCAACTCTATGGCAATATCTTTGATATACGTTCTATAAATTCTTTTTATCGCCTCCATGTCGTCTGGATTTGAAAGAAATCCCTCATCTGCCAATACGATATTCAGCGGATCTTTGCTTTGTATGCGGATCGTCCCATTGCTCTTGGGTCGCAAGTACAGAATCGCTATGGTCAATTCTCCATCGGATCCAATGCCAACGAATTGAACAGCCCGCTCATCCGGATCGATGCCAGATGGATCTGGCAAGAAAGCTCCTCCCGTATACAGTGCGTTGGGGTCTAAGGGAGGGAGGGGACGATCTTGTGAATTGGTAGCAAATACTGCGAAATTTAACGTATGGTTTTTTAACCTTTGCCCTACGTTTGGATTGTCGAAGATGACAGGGATTCCAGCCTTTTTCAGCATTTTGGCGGGTCCGATTCCTGACAACATCAACAACTGAGGGCTGTTGATCCCCGCCGAAATAATAACCTTTTTGCGGGAATACGCATAGCAGCACTTGCCATCCTTCAAATATTCAACGCCAATGGCCCGCTTACCGGAGAAAAGAATACGGAGAACCGTTGTTCGAAACTTCACAGTTAGTTTTCTGTTATTCACTCCCCGACCAGTTCCCGTCATAATATCGCGAGACAGGAAGGCTGTGGAGGAGCTCTCCCTACGGCCATCAGGCTGTTGGTATAATTGCCAACGGGTGAACGGTCCCATGGGAGTATTCGGATCATTATAGTCAAGAATGGTCGGATAACCTGTTGCCCGCTCGATCGCAGTTGTCAGCTTGTGAGCCATCGGCGTTGGAGTTTCGGGTGCTTGCCGGATGTTAATTCTTCCTCGATACCCGTGTGCATTGATATCTGTGGTTTCTCCGTTATAATTCTCCAATGATTTGAAACGTCGAATCGCTTTCTCGGGTGACCAGAGAGGTCCAAGCAGCCGTTCCCACTTTCGGAGCACGGCGGATGTCGGTCTAACATATTGTTCTCCGTTGATTGAAGAACCGCCTCCCGAGAGTCGACCTGTTGTCCATTCGAATGCGCGTTCATCAAGTTCCTCTTGGGGGATGCCTTCTCCCTGCCAAAAGTAATTCGGAAAGAAACTTTCTTCCAATTCAAGGGCAAAGGCTGAATCCTTAATCGGTTTGTCTTTGTCATGGTTTCCGCCCGATTCTAAAACAAGCACGGAGGTTCGCATGTCGTCAGTAAGGGTCTTTGCAATCACGGCCCCAGCCGGACCTGTGCCTACAACGATGTAATCATAAGTTGATTTTTTCTCCATTAAAGCACTCCTTTTGGAAATGAACTAATTCAGAATATTAATTTGCTCTGACAACTGTGCTTAACTCTGCAATATGATCATGATTCAAGTAAGGCTCAAATCCAGAGAAGCCTAAAAGATCCATCAGAAGACCCGATCAGCGAGATTTGTAATCGGGAACAACTTACGGTACATTTTAATGGAGTCGTTAGGGACATGTACTTCCAAACGCCGAGGCTGGCGGGATGCAGCTCATTTTCGTACATAGGATGGGGGATCAAGGTGTCAGAGTGGGTATTGAATCAGTCCTGGGGATTGCCCGTGTTGCTTGCCTTCTTAGTGATCGTATTCGTATTCGAGTCAAGGAAGGCTTTTAAGGCATATCAGGAAAAAAGACGTTTTGAACTGGGATGGGCCCTATTGTTTGCGCTTGTGGCTTTATTGGCGATTATTGTCCTGGTGGCTTATTAATACATAACAACGAAACCTAAAGACCCTGCCGGAAGTTTCCGGCAGGGTCTTGTTCTGTCATTGTCTAAGACGAGAGAGTATGTTGTTTCAGCGTATGATTACCGCTCATTCGTGACAGCTTCCGTAGCAGCCCAGGCTCTGCCGGCACGCATGGCCAAGAAAAAGCAGAGGATGAGGACGATCGATGCAGAGATGTATGGGAAGTTGATGTCCAAATCAAACAGATAACCTGCGACAAGGGGCCCCGCAATGTTCCCCAGACTGGTATAAGCCGAGTTCAGGCCGGCGACGTAGCCTTGCTGATCCTTTGCCAGCTTGGACATTTGCGTGCCGATGGCAGGACGCAGGATGTCGATCGACAGGAAGACAAGGAACGTCACAAGGAAGATTAGCCAATATTTATGCACAAACAGCGTTAACAGAATGCAGATTCCCGCTGTGAGCAAGCTGAGCGTAATGACCCTTTTCTCGCCGAACCGGTTCAGGATCCAGCCGAATATCGTTGCCTGCACGACAGCGCCCGCAATGGAGCCAAACGTAATGATCATGGCGATATCTTTAGGGGTGAATCCGAATTTATGATCCACGAACAGGCCGAACACCGTTTCATAATTGGCAAGACCGAACGACAGAACAAATACGATGATCAGACTAAGGAAATACGGCTCCCTGAACGAACGGACCAGCTGGACTGCCAGGCTCTCCTGTTTCCGTCCCAGCACGGTAGGGGCTTCTTGCTTGGCGGATGATTCCGGAAGCAGCAGCAGCGTCACCAGAGCGGCAATGCCCCCGGCTACGGCTGCGGCGTAGAAAGGAACACGAATGCCAAACTCGGCAATGAAACCCCCGATGCCGGGTCCGATAATGAAGCCTGTCGTAATCGCTGCATTAATGAATCCCATCCCCCGGGCACGTTCCTCATTGGAAGTGACGTCTGCCGTATAGGCCATGACGGCGGGCATGATGAGGGCGGCGCCGATGCCGCCCAGCATTCTTGCCGCGAACAGCAGCGTCGGCGTGCTGGCAGCTCCGAATAACCATTCCGATATGGCGAATACAATCATGCCGGAGATGATGATTTTTTTGCGGCCCATGGTATCGGACAATCTCCCCGCAAGCGGCGAGAATAGCAGCTGCGTTAATGAAAAGGCGGCAACGAGCATGCCCACCGTGCTTCCGCTGATATGCAGCTCCGTCATATAGGTTGGCATAATGGGGATGACAAGCCCGATGCCGGTGAAAACTAAGAATATATTGAACATGAGGAGCAGAATGGCTCCATTGTTTCGCAATAGTAATGACATGATGATTCCTCCAAAGATAAACAACGATTTAATGATGGTGTACGGTTTTCTATACTGAACGTTCGGTTTATAATAGAGCATAAAAAAAGAGAACGGGGCGTTTACGATTTCTTTTCGATGCCGTGCAGGAATACTTGAATGGCCGTATGATAAAGGGCAAGCGGATTTTTTGCCTTCGTAATGCGGGACATCTGGCTTAAGCCCACGATGAGGCTTTCAAAAATGAGGGAGAGCTGCTCCACGTTATGATTCTCAAACTCCCCTTGATCAATCCCTTGCTGCAGCAACTTCTGATTGAATTCCAGGTGGCTTCGGATAATCCGGACGATTCGCTGCTCTACTTCCTCGGACACGTCTCCATTGTTGTTCATGAATTCGTCCAGAGCTTTGGAGAAAGGGTGGTTCAGATCATCAAACACCAGTTGGTCGGCAATTCCGTACAATTTATCAACGGTTGTGGTGTATTGCTGCTCCTTACTGCTCCATTTCTGTTCCCACTCGAGGTCCCATTCCTCGATCAAATACAGAAACAGCCCTTCCTTGCTTTTGAAGTGATAATAGATATTCCCTTTGCTGCTGCCGGTGGCTTCGACGATTTCCTCGATCGACGTTGATTTGTATCCCTTCTGCATAAATAGCGCCTTGGCGGCTTCGGCAATGCGTCGCTTGGTATCCTCGGTTTGCTGTTGTTTTTTGTTCACGCATGCACCCCCTTATCCCCTAGGCTATCGTCAAAATTGTATATACTGAACGTTCGTTCTGTATCTTAACAAATGGGTTTAAAATATTCAAGAGAAAATTCTATCCGGCGCTCCGGGATCGAAGCCTGTCCTAAAAAAATAACCGTTACCTCCAAAAGGCAGCGGTCATTGTCTTACATGCGAACGGCTTATTAATGGTTGACTTCGATGAACTTGCGTGATTTCTCATGGTAGGACATCAGCTCGGATACGGTAACAAATGAATAACCTCTTTTTTGCAGCTCCGGCAAAATCACCTTGAGGGCTTCAACCGTCTGCGTACTGCTGGGTACAAAATCGTGCATAAGAACGATGTCGCCGTTACGGGCGTTATCCAGAACCTTTCGGACGATGCGGTTGACCCCGGGCTTTCGCCAGTCGAGGGTATCCTGGTGCCATGACCACAATACGGTCAGCATGCCCAAATCCTTGCTCGTACTCACAATGGCTTCATTATAGCTGCCCCCTGGCGGGCGGAACAGTACGGTCTTCATGCCGGTGGCTTGATAGATCGCATCCTGCGTTTGATTCAGTTCACTTGATAACTTCGTGACGTTAATATTGTGAAAGGGCGGATGCGTATAGGAGTGGTTGCCGATTTCATGTCCTTCCTGCAGTTCCCGCGCGACGATGTCGGGGTGTTTCTCCACCCGGCTGCCTACAACGAAGAAGGTGGCTTTAGCGTCATACCGCTTTAACAGATCCAGAATTTGAACGGTATTATGCTCGTCCGGGCCGTCGTCAAAAGTGAGGGCGATCACCTTGTTCTGCGTGGGCACTTCCCACACGATCTCGCCGCGCTCCTCATAATAATCTCTGCCTTTGGAGGCGGAAGGCACGTGCTCCGCATGCACATGGCCGGGATAACCAAGAATCAGCGCAAGGGCAAGCAATGAGAAGGCTGAGCATGTTCGTTTTTTCATGTCGATGGGTTTCCTTTTCTTCTGTTGTTCTAGTCTCCGCATGTAAGCACGCGAGCTTCATTTAGGATGCACGGTAACCGAGAAATTATTCTATAGGAAGCTCCAGCGGGGAAAGCAAGCGCGCCGATTGCGAAGGAGGCCCTTGATTTGCTGTCGGTACTTACAAGCAGAGCGATGGCGCTAGTTCATCGAGATGAATGCTTGGCCCGGGGTGATGCGAAAAATTATGAGTTTCATATATTGACATCATATGGTTGTACATGGTATTATCGATTTTGTCGCTAAGACGAAATGTGCACACCTAGATTTCGGGATGATCTCGCAAAATATTGCGAATTCCACGCGTACCTTCGGGCTTTTCAAGTGAACGTGAACGACGCTAGGAACATGCGCGGATACAATATGCCGGGGTGGCGGAATTGGCAGACGCACAGGACTTAAAATCCTGCGGTAGGTGACTACCGTACGGGTTCGACCCCCGTCCTCGGCATTATAACAGCGTCTGGTATGATGCAAAATAAGTCGGCCCCCGTATGGGTGCCGGCTTATTTTTTAAATCGACGCAAATTCATCAGCGGGCGTTGTTCCTGCGGACCGAAGCGGAAGATGCCGCGTCCCGATTAAAGTGATCGCATTTCTTTTATGATTCCATGCTGACCTGCGTGAGGAGGAGGGAGAGGAGACATGCGGATGTTTAACAATGATTGGGACCTTATCCTGCAGGGAGAAGTGGATAAGCCTTATTTTCAAGCTTTGATGGAACGGGTGGATGAAGAGTACCGGCGCAGTACGGTGTATCCTCCCAAGGAAGATATATTTCGGGCTCTGCAGCAAACATCGTACCAATCGACGAAGGTCGTTATTTTGGGACAAGACCCTTATCACGGTCGCCGGCAGGCGCAGGGACTGAGTTTCTCCGTCTCGCCCGGGGTTGCGATTCCTCCGTCTTTACGCAATATACATAAGGAGCTTTCATCGGATCTGGGGATTTCCCCTCCGAATCATGGGTCTTTGCAATCATGGGCGGACCAGGGAGTTCTGCTGCTCAATGCCGTGCTGACGGTTCGCGAGGGCGAGCCGAACTCGCATAAAGGCATCGGGTGGGAGACCTTCACCGATAAGGTCATCGCGAAACTGAATGAACGTGAAAGGCCCATGGTGTTTATATTATGGGGCAGTTATGCACAGAAGAAAGGTTCCTTCATAGACCGAAGCCGTCACAAGGTGCTTGAGTCCAGTCATCCGAGCCCGTTTGCAGCGCACAAAGGATTCTTCGGCAGCCGTCCATTTTCAGCATCGAATGCTTTTTTAATGCAAGAGGGTATGGATCCGGTGAATTGGGACATCCCGAACACGCCGGACGATGGAGATGAATAATCCGCGAGAGGTGACCTTCATGAAGCATTGGATCGGTCGTCATGTTGTCATTCAGCGTCTAGACGGGGCGAAAAGCACGGTTGAAGGTGTGCTGAAAGGGTGGGATCCCGTTCAGGAGAAAGTGATTCTAGGCCCGGGCGAGCTTATCATTCCGTTTCGAGCCATTCATAGAATTATGCCGAGGAACTCCTACCCGGCCCTGAACTCCATCGGTTATGTCGTGAGTCATACCATTCAATTCGATAATGCCGTTTATTTTGGATCCTGCGTCATGGTATGGAGGGGCAACCAGCTGGTGTCTTCCCAGGCCATCCTGACATCTCACGATGAGGATACCGTCACACTGTCGAATGGCATGATATTGCGTAAGGACGAGCATGATTTCGTGGTTCGATCCCTGCGCGGCAATGCGTGATTCTTTTAAAATAAAGGATGTCCCACCAGCCAGCGCAAAGTTGGCGGGGACATCCTTTTTTGCTGTGAGGCGCCATCATGCGTCCTCTACTTTTTCGGCGAGGAACAGCTCGTAAATTCGCACCGCGATAATTTTGATGATCATGTAGGCCGGAATGGCCAGCAGGATGCCGAGCAGTCCGAAGAAGTCGCCGCCTACAAGAATAAGGACAACCGTAGTCAGCGGGTGAATATCCAGCTGTTTCCCGTAGATAACGGGCGTCAGGATATTATCTTGAATCTGCTGGGCGATGACAATGACCACGACGGACCATATCGCGATGGAGGGCGATTCGATAAATCCGATGATGACGACAGGAACGGTCGCCAGCAGCGCACCGATGTACGGGATGAAATTCAAGAAGAAGGAGATCACCGTCAAGAGCAGGGAATAGGGCAGTCCGATAATCAAAAATCCGATATAGATCATGACGCTAAGTATAAGATTCAGGATCACTTTGCCGATAATAAAATTGCTGAGTGCCGTATCGATCTCGCCCAGCACCTCCTGGCCGTCGCGGCGGTATCGTCTGGGCAGGACGCTGAGCAGTCTTGGCGGGAGCTTGCTGCCTTCCTTCAGCATGTAATACAAAATGATTGGAATCGTAGCGATAATGACAATGACGCCGGATACAACGGAAATCAGGTTATTGATGGAATTGCTGATCCAGGTGATGATCCGGTTCATGTATTCCGTTAGGGAGGTAGACAATTCGGATTCCGTTGGTACATAGCGGGACCAGAATTGATTCTGTTGAAGCTGGTCGATCTGCTCCTCCACGCCCTCAACCAGGAAGGGGGCGTTGCTGATGAAGTTTTCGATCTGTTCACGGAGCGTCGGCCATACGACGATGCCAAAGATCGCGCAGAGACCGGCAAACACGAAATACAGCATCAGGACGCCGATGGATCGTTTGATTTTGCGTCGCTCCAGGTAGTCCACGATCGGCCTAAGCAGATAATAGAAGAAGCCGGCCATGGCTACCGGAACGATCAGCATGTTGAACATGGAGACGATGGGGCGAAACAAAAAGCTGATTTCGGCTCCTAGGTAGATGATTAAGAGCAGTGCGATTATGCCAAAGCATGTCCTGAAATATTTGCTCTGCATCATGGGCAATCCCTCCATAACAACGAATAGGTAAAATACACGGGTACCATGTAACATTTGTATTTAACCACTTTGGAGGGAGTTGAAATCACCAGTTTATGTTATTAGTTTCGTATGGTGACCCTGGTATGGATGGGCACGAGGGAAGCAAGCTCCACCACGTCCTCGTTATACATCCGAATGCAGCCATGGGAAACGGAGCGGCCGATGGATGAAGGGTCATTCGTGCCATGGATGCCGTAGTGGGGTTTGGACAACCCTAACCAGTAAGCCCCGAAAGGACCGCCGGGATTCGGTTGTTTGTTGACGATGGTGTAATTGCCGGGCGGCGATTGCGTAGCCATTTTGCCGATGGCAACCGGGAACGTGCGTACCACGATGTTGCCGTCGAGCAGGTGCAGCTGAAAGTCGGACAAATCGACAATAATGCGGTATTGAGGCATGATCATCCATCTCCTTCAAGATTCATGCTATGAAACAGGGGGGAGATTGGCCCCAAAATGGTCTAAAATAGGCAAATTACACCTTCATAACTTGGTAGAAATTTCATCCGTTGAGGACGGTTGGCCGATGTTATATTTAATATGTTAAGCAGTTACAACGTTTACACCAGGAAGGGGAAGCCGATGTCTCCCGCAAGGCTATATCTAAAATATATTAAAAATAATATGTTTACCAAAATGCTGCTGTTAATCGCCCTGATTGCGGTAGTTACCATCGTCACCTTATCGTTTCTTATGTATTACTTCTTGTTTCAATCGGCCGTCCGCAGCGAGCTGGACATCCAGCGGAGCGCGGTGGAGCGGGTGGAACGACACCTGAATCAAAAATACGAGAATGCCCAGTCCTATGTGAACGACTTATACCGCAACAGTTCTTTGGGCATTGACACCTCCTATTTCCTCATGAACTCGTTCAACGAGTATATGGCCAAGCGAATGAATCGGATCGCGGGCGGGGGGCAGTCCAATTCGGACAGCGTAGTCGCTTATTTCAAGCAGAGGCTTGACGATGATCCGGATATAGAGAACATCATGCTGTACAGCGCGGAGAAGCAGTATGTCTACGTGTACAAGCAGGGCAGCATGACAAGGCTGTATCAGGCGAATGCCACGCATTCCTACATTCCCGACGTGATGGCGCTCGAAAGCCAGAGCGTCACATTGCCGAATCTATGGATACGCAAGCTGGCCGGAGACGTGACATTGCCGTTGTTCTCGATCCGAAGCCCGATTAATGATATGACCACTTACAAAAATCTGGGACAGCTGCTTATTTTGTATCGAACGGAAGCGCTGGATGCCGTGCTGAACAACAGCGACGATTCCCTGAAGGGCTCCGTTCTGGTGTTGTCGGGCGACGGCCGCGTGATGTTTGACTCCTCCGGCAAATATTACGGCGAGAAGTATCCGTATGCCGACCAGCTGCTGAATTCCAAGGAAACCGTGACCCTCGATGAGGAATCCTATATTACAACGGCAGCCCATAATCAGGCAGGCTATACGGTGGTGGGCATCACGCCCAAGCGCGAAATCGCGGAATCGTTCCATGGCTTGCAGAGCACCATTATCATTGCGGCCCTGCTATGCATCGTGATTGCGGTGTCCATCCCTTCCCTGATGATCGTCAATTACTCCAGAAGGACCGATAACATTATTCGTTTTATGCGCAAGGTCGAGAAGGGAGAGTTCGTGGCCCGGATGCAGGATACCAAGGACGATCAGCTGGGGCAAATCGCAGGCAGCTTCAATGAAATGCTGGATGAGCTTTCCCGTTACATCGATAAGGTGTATAAAGCGGAGATTAACCAGAAGAACGCGGAGCTGTCTGCGCTGCAGGCTAGAATCAACCCGCATTTTTTATACAACACGCTCGAAGTGATTCGAATGAGGGCTCTCTCGCAGGGGGCGCAGGACGTCGGCGATATGATCTACAGCTTGTCGATGCTCTTCAAGAATATCGTTCAGCATAAGTCCCACTACACGCTGAAGGATGAGCTGGAGGCGTGCAGGCTTTATCTGGAGCTGTTTCGCATTCGCTATAAGGACAAGTATATTTACAAAATGCACTGCGACGATCAAATCAAGCATGTGCCGATGATCAAAATGTCGCTGCAGCCGCTGATTGAGAATTATATCGTTCATGGCCTTCGCAGCGATCAGGACGATAACTGGCTGACCGTCAACGCGACGCAGGAGGATGACGAGGTCCATATCGAGATCAAGGACAACGGGAAAGGGATCCCGCCGCAGCGGCTCGAGGACATCAAATCCCGGCTGGATGTGGCCGAGTCGAGCGGAGAATCGTTTGGTCTGCGGAGCGTGAATGAGCGATTAAAGCTGACATATGGAAGTTCGTACGGAATGGACATCCAGAGCGAGCCGGCTAACGGAACGACGGTGACAGTGAAATTTCCGGTGACAGAGAGGAAGCTGAATAACGATGTATAAGGTATTTATCGTGGACGATGAGCCGTTCATTATAGAGGGATTGGTTGATGTCGTGGATTGGTCGAAGTATGGCATCGAGGTGGTCGGTCATGCGGAGAACGGCCGTCAGGCACTGGAGATGATGGCGGTCGTTCCGGTCGACATTCTTATAACGGATATATCGATGCCCGTGATGACGGGGCTTGAACTGATCGAGGGCGCACGCAAATTAAACCGTAATCTGAAGGTGATTATCCTGAGCGGTTTCGACGACTTTGCCTATTTGAAGGAAGGCATGCGGCTCGGGATCGAGAATTATCTGCTCAAGCCGATCAACCTCAAGGAACTGGAAGAAACGATTGCAAGCACAACGGATAAAATGAACAAATCCAGAAGGGAAATGAGACTGGACGAGTATGACATCAATATTTTGCGGAGCAACATCCTGTATCGCTGGATCACCGACCGGATCGAGCCGGAGGAGCTGGAGGAGCGGGCGACCCTTCTGGGGTTGAATCTCAATTTGCCCTATGTTATGGCATCTATCCTGAGAGCGGACTTCACGCCGCTGGAGAACTGCCTGTATCAATTAATGGACCAGGAGCCGGGCGTTCTGTATTTCCGGGACAACGACGGCGATCATGTGGTCATCTTCATGATGAAAGATCCGGATACGGAAAAAGCGAGGGCAATCCGCCTGCTGCAGCAGGTGCGGGAGCAGTGCTATGAAGAAGAGCTGAGCATTTCGCTCGGCAGCGTGGAGAGCCTCGGCGGGAATTACAAGGACAGTTATCTCCATGCCAAGGAAGCCCAGGAATACTATCTGGTTCTGGAGCAGCCCTCCTACGTGGATTATGTTGATGTTCAGGCCAAAAAGGGAGAAGCGGCGGAATCCTATTCGGTACAGTGGCCCGATTATGCCAAAGGCATCGCCGGAAGGGACAAGCAGGTGCTGTTCGATCTGATCGACAGCGATTTTGACCGGCTTCGCCACACCCAGGGAATGAACCCGACGACCTTGAAGAGCATCGCGGTCGAAATGGTCATTCGCCTGAAACTGGAGCTGAACGATATCCAGTATACGGCCGCCCCTGATTTCGTGAAAAACACCATTACCGATATTATGGATTCCGTATCGATCGACGATCTGATCAAAGCGGTGAAGGATGGGGTTGGCGGGCTGGTCGATTCGCTCAACAATGACGTGAAGAGCCCTGTCATCCAGCAGATTCTGAATCATATCCAGCACCATTACAACGAGGATTTGTCGCTGAAGGTGCTGGGAGCTAACTATCATATCCATCCGGTCTATCTGGGTCATCTGTTCCATAAAGAGACGGGAGAAAACTTCACGGAGTACATTAACCGGTACCGGATTGAGCGGGCCAAGGAGCTGCTTCGGAACTCTTCGACAAAAGTGCAGGATATCGCAAAAAATGTCGGTTATTGGGAAACCGGTTATTTCTATAAACAGTTCAAAAAATTCGTCGGCGTATCGCCGAGGGATTTTAGAGGAATGCTCTGATTGATAGAATCAGAGTTTTTTTCTTTATTTTCACCATAATACCTTTAATTTTTCGCCTATGTGAAACTGCTTTCATGGGATAACCTTATATGTGTAGAGACACAAGGATTCAAAAGGGAGGATAAACATGAGTAAATCGAAAAAGAAATGGCTCCTGCCGCTAACGCTTTTATTGTCCGCGTCCATGCTGTTGTCTGCATGCGGAGGCAATAAAGAAGAGAGTGCAGGAAACGGCGGGGGAACTGCCGAGAAACCGGTTGAGCTGATCTGGTACACCATCGGAACACCTCAAAAGGATGTTGACAAGGTTGAGGCAGAAATCAATAAATACACTGCTGAGAAGATTGGTGTAACCGTTGACATGAAAATGATCGACTTCGGGGATTACAACCAGAAGATGCAGGTTATGGCAGCTTCCGGCGAACCGATGGATATCCTGTTCACGAGCTCATGGGCGTTCGATTATGTGCAGAACGCACGTAAAGGCGCATTCATGGAATTGGACGAGCTGATCGAAAGCCATGGAAAAGGCATTAAAGAAGCAATCGATCCGGCGTTCCTGGAAGGTTCCAAGGTTGACGGACACAACTATGCGATTCCGGCCAACAAAGAACTTCCTGCTCAAGAAGCATGGCGCTTTAACAAAACATTGCTCGATAAATACAATCTCGATATTTCGAACGTAAAATCGATGGAAAGCTTGGAGCCGCTGCTTAAAACGATCAAGGAAAACGAACCGAACGTCGTTCCTTTGGCCATCAGCAAAGACTTCGGACCATTGCTTCCATTTGACTACATCATCGAAAAAATGCCAATGGCCGTATACCTGGACGACAAGGAAGAACTGAAAGTCGTGAACTTCCTCGAAATGCCGGAAACGATGGACATGCTTAAGTTGATGAACAAGTACTACAAAGCGGGATACATCTCCCCAGAAGCTGCAACAACAACTTCGACGCAAGATCTGATGACATCCGGCAACTGGTTCACGGACCGTGCGGCTACACAGCCATTCGCGGACAACCTGTGGAGCCAAAGCTACGGCTATCCTGTCGTATCTACTCCTGCCGGCGATGCAAACATCTTTAACTGGTCGGTTATGGGTTCGATGCAAGCGATTTCCGCAAACTCGAAATACCCTGAGAAAGCAATGGAGTTCCTGAACCTGCTGAACACCGACGTATATCTTCGTAACTTGGTTGACTCCGGTATCGAAGGCGTGCACTACAAGAAGCTTAGCGAGAACGTAATGGAAAACTTGCCAGAATCGAAAAACTACGACATGCCTACTTTTGCGCTCGGCAATGTCATGCTGACTTACTTGAATCCTGAAGATCCTGAGAACAAATGGGAAGAGTTCAAGAAGTTTAACGAGTCCGGCCAGCCTGCTCCGCTTCTCGGTTTCAACTTCGATCCAACCAAAGTATCCACAGAACTCGCTGCTGTCAACAACGTAAAAGAAGAGTTCTGGGCGCCGCTGATGACAGGTACCGTCAATCCTGAAGAGTTCCTGCCAAAAGCGAATGAAAAGCTGAAAGCTGCTGGTCTGGATAAGATCATCGCTGAAGCACAAAGCCAAATTGATGCTTGGAAAGCAAGCAAGTAATAACAATGCATGAAGCGGCCTGCCTGCCTTAAGGGGCAGCAGATGCCGCTGCAGCATGAACAAGGACGGGGCGGCGGATGTTCACCGCCCTTCTTTTGTTCATTTCATGCACATCACGAGGAGGGGTAAGCGTGAGAGCAATCGGACAGTTTTTCAAAAATATTATGACGAATAAGGCCATGCTGTTCATGGTTTTGCCGGGGACCCTGTGGTTTCTCTTATTCTCATATTTGCCCATGTTCGGGACCATTATTGCATTTAAGGAATACCGCTTTAGCCGAGACGGGTTCTGGGCAAGTATCGTTAATAGTGAATGGGTAGGATTCCAGAACTTTAAATTCCTGTTCAGTACCAACGATGCTTACATCATTACGCGCAACACCGTTCTTTATAATTTCGTGTTCATCATATTAGGTCTCATTCTATCCGTAGCGCTGGCTATCGTATTGTCTGAAATCGTGAACAAGAAATTGGCGAAAGTCTATCAAACCGGCATGTTTCTGCCGTACTTCCTGTCCTGGGTTATCGTAGGTTACTTCGCATTCAGTTTCCTGAGCATGGACAAAGGGATGCTGAATCAGATTCTGGGCTGGTTCGGCATGGAGCCGGTTCAGTGGTATTCCGAAGCCAAGTATTGGCCGATATTCCTGACGTTGATCAGTTTGTGGAAATCCGTAGGTTATAACAGCGTCGTCTACCTGGCGGCGATCATGGGGATCGACAAATCCTTGTACGAGGCGGCGATGATTGACGGAGCGAACAAATGGCAGCAGATTAAAGCCATCACGCTTCCGATGCTGAAACCGCTGATGACCATTTTGACTCTTCTTGCGATCGGTAAAATCTTCTACGCTGACTTTGGTCTCTTCTATCAAGTGCCAAGGGATTCGGGAACCTTGTATTCCGTAACGAACGTCATTGATACCTATGTATATCGCGGTCTGAAAACAACGGGCGAGATCGGCATGAGTACTGCTGCGGGTCTGTACCAGTCGGTTGTCGGATTTATCCTGGTTATGGTATCCAACTATATCGTTCGTAAATACGACAAGGATAACGCATTGTTCTAATCGATCAATCATCAAGAAGGGGGTATGTGATGTGTTCAAATCGAAAAGCAAGATGAAAGATTTCCATCAGCTTTCATCCGGGTGGAATGTCGTATTCAACCTGATTGCCGGTATTTTCTCGTTCCTGTGTGTATTTCCGTTCCTGTTCGTTATGATCATCTCATTTACAGACGAAGGCTCACTGGCCCGAAACGGATACCAAATCTGGCCGGAGAAATGGAGTCTTGAAGCTTACAAGTACGTATTCCAGACAGGCGACACGCTTCTTCGTTCTTACGGCGTAACGATCTTCGTCACGGTCGTAGGTACGCTGCTCAGTCTGTTTATCATTTCGCTTTATGCTTATGCCATCTCCCGCAAAGGGTTCAGATACCGGAACTTCTTCTCGTTCTTCGCATTTTTCACGATGCTGTTCAACGGGGGCCTGGTGCCGACTTATATCGTAGCAACGCAATTGCTAGGCCTGAAAGATTCCATCTGGGCTTTGATTCTGCCTTTGGCGCTCAATGCCTTCTATATCATGATTCTGCGTACGTTCTACAGCACCAGCGTGCCGGACGCCATCATCGAATCCGGTAAAATCGACGGTGCGAGCGAGTTTAAGATTTTCTACAAGCTGGTATTGCCGCTATCCCTGCCGGGTCTGGCTACCATCGGTTTATTCAGCACACTTGGGTATTGGAACGATTGGTTCAACGCATTGCTCTACATCGACGATCCGAACCTGGTTCCGCTGCAATCCATGCTCATGCGGATCGAAACCAGCATGCAGTTCATCCTGCAGAACTCGCAGAACTCATCCCTTAGCATGGCCGCTCTTCAGAGCATGCCGCAGGATACTTCGCGGATGGCGATGGTCGTTCTGGCAACCGGACCGATTATTCTGGCATATCCGTTCTTCCAGCGCTACTTCATTCAAGGTCTGACCATCGGCGCGGTTAAAGAATAAATTCTTCAAGTACCGGAGGGTATAAGATGACTTATAAAGATCCCCGTAAACCCATTGCGGAAAGAGTGGAACATCTGCTTGGCCTGATGAACCTGGAGGAAAAGGTGGGGCAGTTGATCCAGCCGTTCGGCTGGAAGACCTATGAGGTGAATGAAGGTCAGATTACATTAACGGATTCATTTAAAGAGCAAGTTAAAAATGGCGGCGTCGGATCCCTTTACGGGACCCTTCGCGCCGATCCATGGACCGGTGTAACACTTGAGACCGGTCTTTCTCCGCGTGAAGGAGCGGAAGCCGTCAATCACATCCAGCGGTACGCCGTTGAGCAGTCTCGACTTGGCATTCCGATCCTGATCGGGGAAGAATGCTCGCATGGTCACATGGCCATCGGCGGCACGGTCTTTCCGGTGCCGTTGTCCATCGGGAGCACGTGGAACGTGGATTTATACCGCGACATGTGCCGAGCCGTCGCGCTGGAAACACGCAGCCAGGGCGGCGCGGTCACCTATTCGCCGGTGCTCGACGTCGTGCGCGATCCAAGATGGGGGCGTACCGAGGAATGCTTCGGTGAAGACCCGTACCTGATCAGCGAATATGCGGTCGCATCGGTGGAAGGCCTTCAGGGCGAGTCTCTGGACAGCCCGAGCAGCGTTGCGGCGACCTTGAAGCATTTCGTTGGCTATGGCAGCTCGGAAGGCGGGAGAAATGCCGGACCCGTGCACATGGGCACGCGTGAGCTGATGGAAGTGGACATGCTGCCGTTCAAGAAGGCCGTGGAAGCGGGAGCGGCCTCCATTATGCCCGCCTATAACGAGATTGACGGCGTGCCATGCACCGTCAATACGGAGCTGCTTGACGGCATTCTCCGCAAGGAGTGGGGTTTTGACGGCATGGTAATCACCGACTGCGGCGCCATCGATATGCTGGCCAGCGGCCATGATACCGCCGAAGACGGAATGGATGCCGCTGTGCAGGCCATCCGCGCCGGCATCGATATGGAGATGTCTGGCGAGATGTTCGGCAAGCATCTGCAGAAGGCTGTCGAGTCGAACAAGCTGGAGGTCTCCGTATTGGACGAGGCCGTACGCCGTGTATTGACGTTGAAATTCAAGCTCGGATTGTTCGAGAATCCTTACGTGGATCCCCAGACAGCCGAGAACGTGATCGGCAGCGAGCAGCATGTCGGACTTGCCAGGCAGCTTGCGGCCGAAGGCATCGTTCTCCTTAAGAACGAAGCAAAGGCTCTGCCGTTATCCAAGGAAGGCGGCGTGATTGCCGTCATTGGACCTAATGCCGATCAGGGATACAATCAGCTTGGAGACTACACCTCTCCTCAGCCGCCGGCAGCCGTGACCACCGTGCTTGGCGGAATCCGCGCGAAACTGGGAGAAGATGCGCAGCGCGTATTGTACGCTCCGGGATGCCGCATTAAGGACGACTCCAGGGAGGGCTTTGAATTCGCATTGACTTGTGCGAAACAGGCCGATACCGTGGTTATGGTGCTTGGCGGTTCCAGCGCCCGCGATTTTGGCGAAGGCACGATTGATTTGCGCACAGGGGCCTCGAAGGTCACGGACGATGCTTTAAGCGACATGGATTGCGGCGAAGGCATTGACCGGATGACGCTGCAGCTATCCGGCGTTCAATTGGAATTGGCGCAGGAGATCCATAAGCTTGGCAAGCGGATGATCGTGGTGTACATCAACGGCCGTCCGATCGCGGAGCCGTGGATCGACGAGCATGCCGATGCGATTCTGGAAGCATGGTATCCTGGACAGGAAGGCGGACATGCGGTAGCGGACATTTTGTTCGGGGACGTGAATCCGTCCGGCAAGCTGACCATGTCGATACCGAAGCATGTCGGGCAGCTGCCGGTTTACTATAACGGCAAGCGGTCGCGCGGTAAGCGTTACCTTGAAGAGGATTCCCAGCCGCGTTATCCGTTCGGATACGGGCTTAGCTATACCGAATTCAGTTATTCGGATATTCAAATGACTCCGGAAGTGATCGGAACGGACGGTACGGCGGTTGTTTCCGTGAACGTTACAAATAGCGGTGACTGTGAAGGGTCCGAGGTTGTACAATTATACGTAAGCGATGCCGCCAGCAAATATACGAGACCCGCCCGTGAACTGAAGGGCTTCCAGAAAATTTCCCTGCAGCCCGGAGAGCGGCGCAAGGTGGAATTCACTATCGGTCCGGAACAGCTTCAATATATCGGTCAAGATTACCGGCAGGTGGTTGAACCCGGGCTGTTCCGTGTTATGCTAGGCAGGCATGTGAACGATACGCTTAGTGCAGATCTGACCGTACAGGAGGATTAATCAATGGAACGTATTCGACGCTTTATACGCGAACTGTCGGAGCGGCAGTGGCTCGAATCGACGGAGCTTCGAGATTGGGACATTACCCGGTCCGCTTACATGGTTCCGGGCGTGTACGAAGAGACGGCCCCTTATCCGGAGGGGCAGAACTTCAACAGGTTTCCGAGCACGCAGGGGACAACCTATTTCTTTCGGAGGAATCTTGAGTTACCCCCGCAATGGGCAGATGGAGCGATCGGGCTCGTGTTTCAATCCGGGGGCGAGGGGCTGCTGCGCATTAATGGCGCGTCTTATCAGGGATTGGACCGGAATCATACTTTCGTTACGCTGGATCCGAAGCGGATCGGAATGAACATGGAGTTGGAGATCGAATTGTTCGATCCGATTCCGGAGCCGGTCGACCCGCTGAATCAGCAGGCTGTCATTCAGCCACCGATTACCCGCGTACAAAGTTTGCTTGTCCTCGTAAACGTGCCTGTCCAGAGCCTGATGTACACCGCTACCGTGATCCGGGATTCGCTTATCCTGCTGCCGGATACGGATATGCGGCGCATCCGCATGATGGAGGCGCTGTATCAGGCCATGGATCGCTTCGTAGGCTTGAATGACGCTGCCATTCGGGATGGTGCCGAGGTAACCGCGATTGAGCATGATCTGAAACAGTCGGTCGCAGCCATAGGCGGCCATGCCGAAGGCACCGAGCATATGGTGGGCCAGTCCCATATCGACATCGCCTGGCTGTGGCCCGTTCGGGAAACCGTACGAAAAACAAGCCGCACCTTCTCCACGATGGATGCGCTGATGAACGAATATCCCGAATTCAAGTACGCGCAGAGTCAGCCGCTGCTGTACCAATTCCTGAAGGATCACGATCCCGAGCTGTACGAGAGAGTGAAAGCCAGAATCAAGGAAGGGCGCTGGGAGCTGGTCGGCGGGATGTGGGTCGAACCGGACCTGAACATTCCGAGCGGGGAATCCCTCATGCGTCAAATGCTGTACGGGCAGCGCTTCTATCAAGAAGAGTTCGGCCTGACATCGCAAATCGAATGGCTGCCGGATACGTTCGGATACTGTGCATCCCTGCCTCAAATCTTGAAGCATGGCGGCATTCGTTATTTCATGACAACCAAGCTTGGCTGGAACGATACGAATGTGTTCCCATACGATCTATTCCATTGGGTCGGGATCGATGGAACGCCGATGCTCTCCTATCTGAACCATGGCGTGAACGAGAACACGCTGCCGAAGGACGTTCACGAGCATTGGCAGTCGTACCGTCAAAAGGCCGTTCATCCGGAGCAGATGCTGCTGTATGGACACGGCGACGGCGGCGGAGGCGTAACTCGCGAGATGCTGGAATACATCAACCGGGCCGAGCTGATGGTCGGTCAGCCTGCCAGCAAGTACAGCACGGCTGCCGAGTTTTTTGACGGGATCGACGCGGCTCAGCCGAAACTGCCGAAATGGCGCGGGGATTTATACCTGGAGCTTCATCGCGGCACCTATACGACGCATGCACGAAACAAGCGCCATAACCGGAAAGCGGAAATCCTGTTCCGCGAGGCGGAGCTATGGAACTCGGTGGCTTTCCCGTCGATGGACAACGAGAAGAAGCAGGGCATCGTCAGCGAGCTGCATGACGGCTGGAAGCTGATTTTGCTGAATCAATTCCACGATATTATTCCGGGTTCTGCGATAACGGAATCTTACGTGACCTCCGAGAAGGAATACGCAGAGGTATTCCAAAAAGGAAATCGTAGCCTGGATCTCGGGCTTCAGGTATTGGCGGACCAGGCCGATACAGAAGGGGAAGGCGTTCCGTATGTTATCTTCAACGGACTTGGATGGAGAAGGGACGCCGTCATCCCGCTAGAAGCAGAGCATGGTCTTACACCGTACGATTCGGATGGCGCGCCGCTGCCATTCGATGCCTTATCCGGAGAGAACGGCGAAACCTCGCAGCGCTTGAACGTTCATGTTCAAGGCATCCCGGCTTTGGGATACACGACCATCTGGTTGAAGCCTTCGGTAGGAAACGGAAAGGCAGCGGAGAAGTCTACTACAGTGTTCGCAGATTCTTGGGAAACGGATTTCTATAAGGTCAGCTTTAACGAGCGCGGCGAAATCACGAGCCTGTGGGATAAAGAAGCACATCGGGAAGTAATCAAGCCGGGCGAAGCCGCGAATCGTTTCCACTTCTTCCATGACCGTCCGACGCTGTGGGATGCGTGGGATATCGATACCCGCTACGAGGAGCAACCCGCCGGCGATGCCGAGCTGATCGAGAAGAAGCTGGTGTCTGCGGGCGAAGTCCAGGATGTGCTGCGTTTCCGCTGGCGCATTCATCAGTCGGAGATCACGCAGGATATGATTTTTTATCATCATGACCGACGGATCGACTTCAAGACGTTTGTCAGCTGGAACGAATCGCATAAATTGTTGAAAGTCGGTTTCCCGATCGGCGTCGTTGCCGAGAAGGCCACCTACGAGATTCCGTTCGGAACCATTGAGAGACCGACCCATCGCAATACGAGCTGGGAGCAGGCGCAGTATGAAGTCTGCGGACACCGCTTCGCGGATGTGTCGGAGCATGGATACGGCGTCAGCCTGATCAACGACTGCAAATACGGATATGACGTTCAGGACAGCACGATCCGGCTGTCGCTGCTGCGCGCGCCGAAATGGCCGGATGTCACGGCGGATTTGGGAGAGCATGAGTTCACGTATTCCCTCTATCCGCATAACGGAGACTGGAGAAGCGCCGGAATCGTCCGCAAAGCAGCCGAGCTTAATCATGATCTGCCATGGGTGAGAACAGGTTCGAAGAAGGGTTCGCAGCCTGCCGTGCATTCGTTTATTCCGTTCGAGAGCGATCACGTTATCCTGGATACCGTTAAGCCGGCAGAAGACGGCACGGGGTACGTCCTTCGGATGTATGAGTCCGCGGGCGGCCGGGATGCGGCAACTGTGAGCTGGCCTTATCCTTGCGAAAGGGTCCATCTATCCAACGCCTTGGAAGAAGAACTCGAACAACTGGATATCGCGGAAGGAAGGTTAACCCTTCAATTCCTGCCGTACGAGATCAAAACCATCAAATTGACCACACAACATACTTAGTCAAAGGAGCCAGAACAAATCATGGAACAATTCAGACTCCCCAAAATACCAATGCCGGAGCTAGAGCTGCCGCAATCCATTCAGGCGGTTTTGCAAGAGGCCGAAGAAAAGCTGGCGCACCGTCCCAAGCTGCTTCAGCTGTTCAAGAACACGTTCCCGAACACGCTGGAAACGACCACCAAATTGATGGAGGATGGCACGACGTTTGTGATCACCGGCGATATTCCGGCCATGTGGCTGCGCGATTCGGTAGAGCAAGTGATCCATTACATTCCGTTTGCCAAGAACGATCCGCAGCTTCAGCGGATTTTAAGCGGATTGATCAAACGCCATTTTCAATATATTCATATCGATCCTTATGCCAATGCCTTCAATGAATCGGCCAACGACTGGCACTGGAACACGACCGACGAAACGGACATGTCGCCATGGGTATGGGAGCGCAAATTCGAAATCGATTCGCTGTGCTTCTCCGTTCGCCTGGCCTACCTGTACTGGAAGGAAACCGGCCTGACGGATGTGTTCGACGCCAACTTTAAGTCGGCTATGATCAAAATCATCGAGCTGTTTAAAACCGAACAGCACCATTTCGAGAAATCGCCTTACCGTTTCACGCGGGATAACGGAATTCCAACCGACTCCTTGCGCAACAACGGTCTCGGCATGCCTGTGAATTATACGGGCATGATCTGGTCGGGCTTCCGTTCAAGCGACGATGCCTGTGATTTCCACTACAACATTCCGGGGAACATGTTTGCCGTTGTGGCCCTTCGTCAAATGCAGGAATTCGCGGAATGGGTGTTCCGTGACATGAAACTGCTGGATGAACTGAAACGACTTGAAGCCGACGTGGATCACGGAATTCAGTTGTACGGCATCTATCGTCATCCGGAGTTCGGTCCGATCTACGCCTATGAAACGGACGGTTACGGAAATTACTGCCTGATGGATGATGCGGGCACTCCAGGATTGATGTCCATTCCTTATCTGGGATATTGCTCAGCAGACGATCCTATCTACCAGAACACCAGACGGTTCGCGCTCAGCAAAGAAAATCCTTTCTACTACGAGGGGACCGTTGCCAAAGGCATCGGCAGTCCGCACACGCCGCCGGATTATATCTGGCATATGGCCTTGTCGATGCAGGGGATTACGGCGCAGACGGCAGAAGAGAAGCTGGAGATGATTGCGCTGCTGGAAGCGACCGATGCCGATACCGGCTTCATGCATGAAGGGTTCCATGCCGACGATCCGAAAGTCTTCACCAGATCGTGGTTTGCCTGGTCCAACAGCCTGTTCTCGCAATTGGTGTATCAGGCGATGAAAGCAGGGATTCTATGAGCGGGCGCTTGATTGTATTCTATGATCCGTCCTTTCCGGCAGCAGAAGCTGCCGGTTTGCCGGCTAGCGCCGCGGCTCTGAATGCATTCGATGCGGTGTGCGGCGCCGAGGACCTCGCTGAAGCGCTGGCATCTTCAGGCGGACAAGGTGCAAGCTTTGTCAATTTGCATGCGCCTTATTTTCCGAAATCCGCCTGGAGAGCGATTCTGGACTTTCTGAGAAACGGCGGCGGCTTGGTCAGCGTTGGCGGCGCACCCTTCAAGCGTCCTGTCCGCAAAGAGGACGGCGCTTGGGTGGTGGAGCACGAACAGACGGCGTATCACCAGCAGCTTCATATTCATGAGGTGCTGCCTGTGGACAGCGGGCGTGTCGATCATTTGATTGCAAGCGACGTTATACCGCTGATGGAGGGCAGCCGGGAACGGTTAACCGTCAGCGATACGTGGAATTTGGTTCCGCATGTCACCAAGAGCAGTGATCTGCCTCATCAAATGGGATCGGCCGGGCCGATGGATACCCGGATTTACCCGCTCCTTAAGGGAAGCACGGCGAACGGGAGAGAGGTCGCCGCTCCGGTTGTTTTATGGGAAAATGTCGGCGGACCTTTCTTGGGCGGACGCTGGCTGTTTGTGAATCAGCCACTCACCGCTTCCTTCTGGGAACAGGATGGAGGAGCAGAGGTACACCGCTGGGCGGCATTCTGCGCGAAGGGGATTACCGAGCTGTGGATCAAGCCGAATTATGCGACCTACGAGTCCGGCGAGCGCGCGATTCTGACCCTGCAGGCCCAAAGGCTTGGCCGGAACCTGCCGGTTCATGAGCCGCAGAGCTGGACGTTCCGCATCTCTGTCAAGCGAGACGGGGATGAATCTTCCGAATGGAATCACACCGTTACCGTCGACGTGACCGGGCAATTTCATGTACAGCGCATCCCGGTTGCGCTCGATATCAAGCCGGGAGCTTATCGCGTGGTGTGCGAAGCCGAAGCGCCGGACGGAGAAATCCGCAGGCTGAGACAAGGCTTCTGGGGAGCCGATCCGCAGCTGCTGCAAGCAGGCTCGCCCGTAACCTGCAACCGGGATTACTTCATCAAGGACGGCCGTCCGCTGCCGGTTGTCGGCATGACGTACATGACGTCCGATGTCGCGCGTAAATTCCTGTTCCTTCCGAATACGGATGTATGGGATCGCGATATGGCGCAAATGCGGGGTGCCGGCATCAACTGGATCCGCACCGGCATTTGGACCGCTTATCGCAATATTATGCAGGTGGACGGGCATGCATCCGAGGAGGTTATGCGTTCGATTGACGCCTTCCTGTTAACGGCGAAGAAGCATGATCTGCAGGTAACGTTTACCTTCTTCTCCTTCACGCCGGAGACATGGGAAGGCCAGAATCCTTACCTCGATCCGCGAAGCGTGGAAGCGCAGAAGCGTTTCATACGTTCCATCGTGACAAGGCACAAAGACACGAAGAATGTGGACTGGGACCTGATCAACGAGCCTTCCATGTTCGATCCGCCGCAAATTTTCTCGGACGGTCCGCGTTCGGCGAAGGATCCGTTCGAGCGGCAGGCTTATGTCGATTGGCTGAAGAAGCGTCACGGCTCGATTGAGCGTTTACAGGAACGCTGGAACATGACAACCGATCAGCTGCCGGGTTTTGACTCCGTGGTACCTCCGGAGCCTCAAGCCATAAATTTTGACGTTCAAGACATGCACCAGGGGAAAAAGGGCGGGCAATGGCTCGATTATGTATTGTTCTCCATGGATATGCATAACCGCTGGGCCAAGGAATTATATGAAGATATCAAAGCGGTGTGCCCGGATCATATGGTGACCGTCGGACAAGACGAGGCGCTTGGCGCACAGCGTCCATCCCCGTTCTTTTATGCCGAAGCCGTGGACTATACGACGGTTCACTCCTGGTGGTTCAACGACTATTTGATCTGGGACGGCATCTTTGCCAAAACCCCGGATAAACCGAACCTGATTCAGGAAACGGGCATTATGTACGTGGAAACACCGGACGGCCGGGCGAAGCGGAGCGAAGCCGAGCTTCGGAACCTGCTGGAGCGCAAGTATGCTTACGCTTTCTCTACCGGTGGCGCAGGAGCCATTCATTGGATCTGGAACACGAACTTCTACATGGATAATGCCAATGAATCGCATATCGGAGCTGTCCGCGCCGATGGCACGGAGAAACCGGAAGCGGACGTATCCTATGATTTCGGCGCCTTCATGGAAGGCATCCGGGATTTGTTTGCAGGCCGGAAGCTTGAAGAGACCGCGGTCATCTTCCCTTATTCCAACGATTTCTCCAACCGGAAGCTTGCGTTTGAAGCGACGACGAAGGCGACGCGCGCGCTTGCTTACGAGCTGAACGTGCCGTTCCGTGCCGTTGGGGAATATGATTTAAGCTCGCTGCGCAGCAATCCGGCAAAATTCATCATTCTGCCGAGCGCCCACAATGTGGATGACCAGGCGTTTGCCGAATTGATAACGATCGTGGAGGAAACGGGAGCCACGCTGCTCCTGACCGGTCCGATCGGTCTGGATGCTTACTGGCATCCGGTTGATCGCATGACCGCAGAGCTGGGCGAGCGCAAGCTGGCAAATGTGCGCCGGGAAGAAAGCTTGCGCTTAGGGGACCGTGCATGGCCCGTTTCATATGGGCACCGCAAGATTGCCGAGCTGAGCAAAGAAATTCCGGCAGGCAGCGGGGCTAAACCGGCAGACGCAGCCGGCGACTCGATCGTGGACGTGAAGCTTGGGGCAGGACGTCTGCTCTGGAGCCCGCTTCCGGTAGAACTGAACGACCGGATCGACGCCATTTCGGCTTTGTACCGGCACGCATTGGAGCTGTCCGCAGCCGACACGGGGCTGATTTGGAATCAAGGCGGAGAACATTCGGGCGTATACGGACGCAAAGTAACGTTTGAAGAAGGAGCGCTCTTCGTCTTCGGCTCAGAGCAATCGTGGGATGCGAACGTCGAGGTGAAGGATCCTTCAACCGGCCTTACCTATTCATTCGTGCTTGAGGCGGATCGCTCGGTCTTGTTCGCAGTGGATGCGAGCGGCGACCTGTTATCGGTGTACCGTCCGGATGAAGTCGAAATCACCGTATCGAAAGGCTAACATAAGGGGGACTAAGTAGAGATGGACCAATCCAGAAAGGCACATATCATTTCTCATACTCACTGGGACCGCGAGTGGTATTTGCCGTACGAAAAGCACCATGTGCGGTTAATCGAGCTGATGGACAGCTTGCTTGAGACGATGGAAAAGGACTCGGAATACCGCAGCTTTTTCCTTGATGGCCAGACGATTATTATCGAAGATTATTTACAGGTAAGACCTGAGAAAAAAGAACAGCTGGAGAAGCTGATCACGGACGGCCGCATCATCATCGGTCCTTGGTACATCCTGCAGGATGCTTACCTGACGAGCAGCGAGGCCAACGTGAGAAATATGCAGATCGGGCACCAGGATGCGAAGCGGTACGGCACGGTTGCCAAAATCGGTTATTTCCCGGATACGTTTGGACTTACGGGCCAAATCCCGCAGCTGATGCTCCAGTCCGGCATCGATAACGCCTTCTTCGGGCGGGGCGTGAAGCCGACGGGCTTTAACAATACCGTCTCCGACAGCGGCTATGAATCTTCGTTCTCCGAGCTGATGTGGGAAGGTCCGGACGGCTCCAAGGTGCTGGGCATCCTGTTTGCCAACTGGTACAGCAACGGCAACGAAGTTCCCGTGGATGAAGCCGAGGCGAAGACGTTCTGGGACCGCAAGCTGGCGGATGCCGAGAAGTACGCTTCCACGCCTGAGCTGCTGTACATGAACGGTTGCGACCATCAGCCGATTCAGACTGATCTTCCGGAAGGCATTCGTACAGCGAAGAAGCTGTATCCGGATACGGAGTTTATCCACTCCAATTTCGACGATTACTTGAAAGCGGTCCGCGAGAAGCTGCCGCAGGATCTTTCCTCCGTCAAAGGAGAGCTCCGCAGCCAGCGCACCGATGGATGGGGAACGCTCGTGAACACCGCTTCTGCGCGCGTATACCTGAAGCAGATGAACCAGCGCGGCCAGACTCTGCTGGAAAAAGTGGCCGAGCCGCTGGCATCCTACGCCAGCCTGCTTGGCAAGGAGTATCCGCATCATCTGTTCACCTATGCGTGGAAGACGCTGATGCAGAATCATCCGCATGACAGCATCTGCGGCTGCAGCGTGGACGAAGTTCACCGCGAGATGGTCACCCGCTTCGAGAAAAGCGCCCACGTGGCGGAAAATATCGTGGACGACAGCGTGCGCGTCATCGCGGATGCGGTGGACACGACCGGATTCGAGCAATGGGGCACCGACCCGCTGCCGCTGGTCGTATTCAATACGACCGGATGGGAACGCAGCGGTACGGTCAGCATCGAGCTGGACGCGAAACGCCTCTATTTCCGGGAAGGCTATTCGCTTGAGGAAACCAGCCGCCGGATGAAGGAAGTCGACTTGTCCGGCCGCGTGCTGGTTAACGCTGAAGGTCAGACCGTGCCTTGCACCGTAGAGGACCTCGGACTTCAGTTCGGGTACGATCTGCCGGACGACCGTTTCCGCCAGCCGTACATGTGCCGCCGCGTGAGACTGACTTTCGAGGCAAGCGAAATTCCTGCCATGGGCTTGACTGCCTATGCTTGGGTGAAGAGCGAAGTGAAGCCTGCCGAGACGGGATCCCTGATCAGCCAGTCGAACGTGTTGGAAAACGACCTGATCAAGGTCGAAATCCAAGCGGACGGTTCCTTCTTCCTGACGGATAAAAAGAACGGACAAGTATACCGCGATCTTGGCGTTTATGAAAATACCGGAGACATCGGTAACGAATATATGTACAAACAGCCGGACGGCGAAATTCCATTGACAACCAAAGGATTGACCGCCGAAATTACGGTTCTGGAAGACACGCCTTACCGGGCATCCGTTGAAATCGTTCATAACTGGTCCATTCCGGCTATGGCGGACAGCAAGCTGGATGAAGAGCAGCATGAGCTTGTGTATTATCCGAACCGCAAAGCGCAAAGAGCAAGCGAGATGGTGCCGATGCGCATCCGTACCGTGGTCAGCTTGAACCGCAGCGGCAAAGGCGTGGAGATCGAAGCCACGTTGGATAATCAGGCGAAGGATCATCGGGTGCGTGCTTTGTTCCCGACCGATTTGGAGGCATCTTCCCATTACGTGGATTCCATGTTCGAAGTGGCGAAACGGGACAATGAACCGGCTGCCGAATGGGAGAACCCGAGCTACACGGCTCATCAACAGGCCTTCGTGGACGTTACGGCGGCTGCGGCAGGACTGACGGTGGCCAACCAGGGCTTAAACGAGTACGAAGTCCTGCGGGACGGTCGGAATACGATTGCCGTTACGCTGCTTCGCTCCGTAGGCGAGCTCGGCGATTGGGGTTACTTCCCGACGCCTGAAGCCCAGTGCATCGGCGTTCATACGGTACGTATGGAGGTCATTCCGCATCAAGGCAACGGCATCGCTTCCGGTGCTTATGCCGAGGCTTACCAGTTCCAGATTCCATGGACGGCTGCCCAGACCGGCGTTCATACCGGGCAGGTGGCTTCCACGTCTGCGCCGCTGGCATGGAGCCGCGAAGAGCTTGCATTCTCTTCCCTGAAAGTGAATCCGAACACAGGGGACTTGATGCTGCGCTGGTTCAATATGGCAGGCACAGATGCTGAGCTTGCGTTGACATCTTCCTTGCCGTCCCAGGGCGTGTATAAGAGCAATATTCTGGAGGAAGAGGGAGCGGTTCAAAGCTTTGACAATCACGGAAGCTTTACGCTGCCGGTGAAACCTTATGAGATCTTGACGCTGGGCGTTAAAGTTTCAGCCGAGTAAGTTTCGATCAAATATACGCCGGGCATGGTGATCCATCCCGGCTAGCAAAAGCCCGATTCCGAAATGACAGGGATCGGGCTTTGCTGTCTTGCAATGTGATAGGCATCATCTCAAAAACAGAATGGAGGTATGGAGATGAAGATTTATTTTGATAACCTGCCGGAGAAGCTGCTTGAAGGGGTTGGCGAGCTCTCGGACATATTGGATATCCGCATTACGGAGGGAGAGGGCCTAAAGATTCGGGTCATTCAGGCTCCAGGACCGATCCAGGCATCATTAAAGGATGGGCAGGGGACGATCCGATACCAGGAGAAGATTCATTTTTTTCGTGCCTTAGGGGTGTTTCTGGAGCAGGCGAGGGAGCGTGACCGGTTCGAGCTGACCGAGGAGCCCAGGTTTGACTTCAACGGCACGATGCTTGACGTTTCGCGCAATGGCGTGCTTAAGGTTCAGGTGATCAAGCAGTTTATCCGCTATATGGCTTTGATGGGGCTGAACGGGCTGATGATGTATACCGAGGATACGTACGAGATGAAAGAGCAGCCGTATTTCGGTTATATGCGCGGCCGGTACACGGCTTCGGAAATGAAGGAATGCGACGATTACGCGGACCTGTTCGGCATCGAGATGATCCCCTGCATCCAGACTTTGGGGCATCTGCAGCAAGCGCTGAAATGGGGCTATGCCGCGGATTTGAAGGATCATGCGGATATTTTGCTTGCAGGCGAGCCGAAGACGTATGCTTTCATCGAACAGATGATCGCCGCCGCATCCGGGATGTTCCGTTCCAAGCGGATTCACATCGGGATGGACGAGGCGTTTCAGGTCGGCCTTGGCAAGTATTTAAAATTGAACGGCGCTCAGGACCGGTTTCAGGTTATGAATGACCATGTCAGCCGGGTGCTTGCCATTACCGAGCGTCTCGGACTCCGGCCGATGATCTGGAGCGACATGTATTTTAATTTGCTGGCCAACGATTATCAAGGTTCGCTGTACAATCTGGATGCGGATTTTTCCGACGATAATATGAGCCGCATCCCCCAAGGCGTCCAATTCGTGTATTGGGATTACGGACGTAGGGATGAACAGGGGTATGAGCGGCTGTATGAGAAGCATATGAAGCTGGGCTCCAAGCCGATTTTTGCCGGCGGCATTCATATGTGGAACAGCATCAGCCCGAACAACGGCAAGACCTGGATGACCAGCCATCCTGCCCTGCGCGCCGCCAAAAGGAAAGGGATCCGCGAAGTCATCGCCACCGCCTGGGGGGATAACGGAAACGAAACCAATCACCTGGTCATCCTGGCGGGCCTCCAGCTGTTTGCCGAGCATGGGTACGGAGACGATATCAGCGACGAGCTTCTGGCAAGAAGGCTTGCGGCTTGCACGGGCATCGATTTGTTCGGATCGCTGAACGCGCTGAAATATATGGATGAGGTTCCCGGCGTGTCGGAGGGAAATCACTGGATGGCCAATCCTTCGAAGTATTTGTTGTGGCAGGATCCTTTGCTGGGGCTGCTGGACAAGCATGTGGAGGGGAAAGCGGATTCCGTGCTGCCTGGACATTACGCCGAGCTGGAGCAGAGATGGCGGGAATGCAAGGAACAGTACCCGGCACCGTTTAACCGCCTGTTTGATTTTTATGAAAAATTGGCCTCGGTCCTCGTTATCAAGAGCAACCTGGGCCTTACGTTGAAAAGGCTTTACGACACACGAAACAAAGACCGTCTTGCTGAGTTTGCTTCCGCAGCGGATTCCCCGTTAAACGACCTGAAGCGGCGCATCGAGGCATTGCGTTTATCGCACAGGGGACTGTGGATGAGCACGTATAAGCCATTTGGCTGGGAGGTGCTGGATCTCCGCTACGGCGGGCTGCTCGCGCGAATCTCCTCTACGCGGGACCGCCTTGCGGATTATGTGGAAGGCGTAGTCGACGAAATCGAGGAGTTGGAAGCCGACCGGATGCTTTTCGATCAGAATGGTCTAACCGACAGACCGCTGGAGGTTAATGTAACCTATCAGGCGGCCGTGACGGCGTCCTGCTTCATCTAATGAAAAAGCTGCTCTTCCAAGGTCACTGTAGACGCTTGGAGGGCAGCCTTTTTTCTAAGGGGCTTGGGTTATGGCTTCTCCCCTTGTGTTTGTTCTTTCTCGTAGGCAATCAGCGTAATCTCTTTGCCGGTCAGCTCGGCAATTTTGGTTTCGGCGTCTTCAATTGCCTTCAAAGTGCCTTCATTTCCGTTGAGCGCAGCGATTTTGTATTCATCCGAATGGATATCCATGGTGAACTCCCCCTTTGGCTGGTTAATTCATGTTATATAATGATAAGGTATCCTTTACAATACAGTTACATACCTGGGGGTGGGATTCATGATTCAATTTGAAGGACTGCACCATGTGAGCTTGGCGGTGCGCGACTTGGAGAAGGCGAAGTTTTTTTACTCGGACGTTCTCAAGTTTCGGGAGCTGCCGCGCCCGCCGTTTGATTCCAAAGGGGTCTGGTATGCCGTCGGGGGCCAGCAGCTCCATCTGCTGGAGCATCCCGTCAGCGATACGCTGCGGGAGCGGGGCATCGATACAACGGACGGACATTTCTCGGTATGGGTGAAGAGCTACCGGGAAACCAAGGAATGGCTGGACCGGATGAACGTCGAGTATGTAGCCAAACCCGACAGCGTTGCAGGCTTCGCCCAGATATTCGTGCTCGATCCGGACCGCAACATTATTGAATTCGGAGCCGAGTACGGCTCGTAAAACGTTAAATCTAAAAAGCCAAACACTTGTGCAGTGTTTGGCTTTTTCATGGTCGCGCCTTATTTTTGGATGAGGACGGGGGTGTTCATTTTTACCTTGTCGTAGAGCCATCGCACGTCCTTGTTGTGCATCCGGATACAACCCGCGGATACGTACTTTCCGATCGAATTCGCGTTGTTGTTGCCGTGGATGGCATAAGCGTAACTGGTTCGGCCGTTCACTTTCACATTAATGCCGAGCCAGCGGTCCCCAAGCGGGTTGCGGGGATCTCCTCCCTTGATGCCTTCCTTGTAGTACGGTCTGTTCTTCACTTTTTCGTGGATTTTGAACAGTCCTTCCGGCGTATAGGAGGGTTTTTTGCCGGTGGCCACGGGGAATGTTTTTATGACCTTGCCTTTTTCGTAATACGTCAGCTTGTTGGTGGATTTGTCAATGACGATAAACTGTGCGTACTTGGTGTACTTACTGTCCAGCTTCTGTCCTGCTGCCGCACCTTGGGTAACGGAGGGGAGAAAGAATGCGAGCAGTAAGGCGAAGACCAGTATGCGGCCGATGCCCTTAATGATGTCCGATCACCTCTTTTCGTTCTCCCCCATATATATGCGGGGATTCGCGAATGTTGACGGAAATGTGCAGCTGCCGGAAATAGAACAAGTTGTTTTCAAAGATCAAGCGACAGGGGCATAATGGGACATTCCATCTAAAAAACGATAGTGTCATGGCTGCGCTCAACTTGTCCTTTTATGGGACTTTGCTGTAAGGGGTCAGCGTAAATTACTGGATGGTATTTGAAAACGACATGAGTGTCGTTTATAATATGGCATGAAAAACGATACCAGTGTCAGTTTAAGGTCGAAGGTGGGGAGGATTATGTGTCCAAGGGTCAGCGACGAATACAAGCAGCAGAAAAAGCTTGAAATCTTGAGGGCAGCCAGGCGCGTCTTTATTAGGAAGGGTTATACCCGCACCGTGATGCAGGACATCATGGAGGAAGCCGGCATATCCCGCGGCGCCGTGTACGCGTATTTTGGCAATGTGGAGCATGTTTTTTTGGAGGTTCTGCGTTATGACGATCAGGAGGCGCTCCGTTTTTTTGAACCGGATTCGCCACATTCGATATGGAAGCAATTGTTGGACTGGATCAAGAAACAGCAGGAGGACATCTCGCTGATCCATCACTCGCTTGTACTCGCCAGGGCGGAATATTTCCTGTCTTCCTCTTATGATCATGCGAAGCAAGGAGATCCCTATATTACCGAGCGCTATCAGATTACGGTAGAGGCTCTGTGCGGGGTCATCCGGAAGGGGGAGGAGCAAGAGGAGTTTCGGCCGCGTCTGGAACCTGAAGCCATCGCACGGTACATGATCTCGTTTCTCAACGGACTCATGCTGGATACCTTCCAGCTTGGGGCTGGGGTGACTTGCGTGCCGGAGCAGCTGGAGTCTTTCCTCTACTCTCTCGGCGAAATGCTAAATCCGATAACCATTGAATCATGATGACAGAAAGGGGCTTATAGCAATGCTGTTTGATTCTGCTAGATTGTCTTGTCGAAAAATGACCATGGATGACGCGGAGCTGTATCATACCTGGCGCAATGACCTGGAAGTGATGCAATCCACCAGTCCCAGCTTGGATACTTACCAAATGGAGGAGACCAGGGACTTCGTTCAGCATGTGATCCTCGGCACTCCGTCCTCGAAGAGCTATCTGATCCAGGCGAAGGAATCAGGCCAACCGATCGGCATCATGTCGTTGGTCGGCATCGATTTCAAGAATCGCAATGCGGAGTGCATCATCGACATCGGCGATAAGAATTATTGGGGCAGGGGATACGGCTCGGAAGCGATGAAGCTGCTGCTGGATTATGCCTTTTTGGAGCTGAATCTGCACCGGGTAAGCCTGCGGGTGTTCTCCTTTAACCATAAAGCGATCAAGCTGTATGAAAAAATAGGCTTCGTCCACGAAGGCAGCTCCAGACAGAGCTTGTACCGGAACGGTGCCTGGCATGACATTGTGCACATGGGGCTTTTGCAGAGCGAGTATACCACCAACGGTTGATTTTCCCGCGCTTCCATAATAAGGTAGGTATGAGACGACAAAAGAGGGAATGGGAGAATCAATCATGTCCGAAAATGAAGTGTTATCGATTGAAGACCTGCGCATGAAATATGATAACCGTTATGTATTGAACGGGATCGATCTGAAGGTCAACCGCGGCGAGATGATAGGATATATCGGTCCGAACGGGGCGGGAAAGAGCACGACGGTTAAAATTATGCTTGGGCTGGTTGAAGGGTATACGGGAACGGTCCGCATATTCGGCCAGGATATTTCCGACGGGAATATCGATTATAAACGGAGAATCGGGTATGTGCCCGAGGTGGCGGAATTATACGATCAGTTAACGGCCGCGGTATATCTGACTTTTATTGGCGAATTGTACGGACTTACATACGATGCTGCGGATTATAAGGCCAAACATTTGATGGACTGCTTTGACTTGGAAAAGGCTTACCATGCTCGGATCGCCACGTTTTCAAAAGGAATGCGGCAAAAGGTGCTGCTGATCTCGAGTCTCCTGCATGATCCGGATCTCTTGTTCCTTGATGAGCCCTTAAGCGGGCTGGATGCAAACAGCGTGATGGTGGTCAAGGAGGTGCTGGCGCAGCTGTCGGCACAGGGCAAGACGATTTTTTATTCCTCGCATATTATGGACGTTGTCGAGAAAATCAGCAGCCGGATCGTTCTGCTCGCAGACAGCCGGGTGGTGGCGGACGGAACGTTCAAAGAGCTGCAGCAGCATTCCCATGAAGGGTCGCTGGAAGAGGTGTTCAATCAGCTGACGGGCTTCAATGACCATGCCAGCATCGCGGAGCGGTTCGTATCGATCGTTCGGGAGGGGAGCTGATATGGCGGGCCCGGAAGTTTCATTTCGAATGCTGAAGCTGCTGGATCGGTTTCAAGGGGTTATCTCGAGAATGGGCGTCGACTATGAAACACTGCGGCGGATCCTGCATGTCAAGCTGCTGATGGACTCGAGGCGGGCACCCGTCATATTATCTTCAAACAGCCGGAAGGCTGAAGAGCAGGACAAAAACCTGTTTGTCAGTTCCCTCTGGCTGTATGGCTTAATCGGGCTTGTCCTGACGCCGTTTGTGTTCTGGAGCGATCCGGAATATCTGATGCCGATGAGCATCCTGTCCGCCATCCTCATGTTCCTGATCATGACCTCCATGATTTCGGATTTCTCATCCGTGCTTTTGGATGTGCGCGACCGCAGCATTCTGATGACGAAACCGATCGACGGCCGCACGGTCGGCGTGGCAAGATCAATTCATGCCGGTATTTATTTGCTTCTGCTGACCGGAGCGCTTTCGGCTGCTTCACTTGCCGTGGGGCTGTTTAAGCATGGCGTGCTGTTCTTTCTCATCTGCATCCTTGAGCTTATTCTCATGAATATGCTCATACTGGTGGGCACCTCCATGATATATCTGGTGCTGCTGAAATATTGGGACGGAGAGAAACTGAAGGATCTGATCAATTATGTACAGATTGGGCTTTCCGCCACGCTGGCCATCGGCTATCAGTTCGTGATCCGTTCATTTGATTTGATTGATTTCAATTTGGTATTTACGCCGGCCTGGTGGCAGGTCCTGCTTCCGCCCGTATGGTTTGCGGCCCCATTTGAATGGATGTTCGGCGAGGGGAGCGGGTGGCTGATTGTCCTATCCTTACTGGCCGTGTTCGTTCCGGTTCTGCTCATGGTGGCGTACCTTCGTTATATTCCATCCTTCGAGCAGTATCTGGAAAAGCTGGCGCACAGCGAAGCGGGAAAAGGGCGGGAGCGCGGTCGGTTTGACAGGTTTTTGGCCAAAATCGTATGCCGGTCCCGCACGGAACAGGCATGTTTCCGGTTATCTGCCAGCATGTTGAAGAACGAGAGAGAATTCAAGCTGAAGGTGTATCCTACGCTCGGGTTGTCCGTTCTGCTGCCCTACTTGTTCTTTTTCTCCACGATCCGTAATTCCTCCCTGGCGGAAATCGGCAGGGGATCGTCGTACTATGTGCTGCACGTCATGCTTATCATGATTGTAACCGTCGTGATGATGTTGAAATTCTCCGGTAAACCCAAGGCCTTCTGGCTGTTTGGGGCGGCCCCGCTGCCAAGCATGAGTCCCTTATATCAAGGAGCTTTAAAGGCCTTTGCCATAAAAATGTTCCTGCCGTTGTTCACTGTGAATGCGGTCGTATTCCTGATCATATTCGGTATTCGGATCCTACCGGACGTTCTCATCATTCTTCTTACCGGCTTGGTGCTGATTCCTGTGTCGGCCAAGGCGATGCTTCGCCATCCGCCGTTCTCCCAAGCGTTTAATATGGCTCAGCAAAAAGACGGCTGGTGGGTGCTGGTGTTCATTATCGTTGTCGGCGGGTTATGCGGCTTGCACTATTTTAGTAGCACGGTTACCTACGGTATATCGGCCTATATCGTCGTGCTGCTGGCTGCCAATGGTTTGGCTTGGACCAGACTGTATAAGTGACTGCTTTACTCATACACAAAAACATTCCGGCTAACAAGGCGCATCCCTTTGAAAGGTTGGGGACGAGAACGGAATAAAAGGGGAGGGGCATCCGGCGGATGCCTCTTCTTGGAATGCAGATTAGTTGATCCTAACTTAATATCTAATTGTGTAAGGTTTATGTCAGAACAAAATAAATTCTGTCGTTCCTTAATGGTTGAACAGGAACGTAGGTTCGTATATAATAGAGTTATATCTAGTTATCTCCTTTTATAAACTCTACACTTCATAGATCCATGATGGATTCCCCCACATATGTATTTAATTACCTGTTGTTATGCCTACATGGCCTTATATAATCGACTTAGATGATGATGTCAGGATGTTACGCATCGTGCGACACGAGTTTATTCTGGCTTAGTCATGTTCATAAGGTCGTGGATTCTTGATCATTGATGCTCGTTTTTTGTTTTGCGGATTGAACGTTGCAGTGGTTTGCTTCGTCTTGGCGTTATAAGTTCCGGGCCGTTGTGCTTGGTAATTGTATACCAGCCGGAGCTATTGACGCTGTTCGATGTTATTGCATTTTTCATCAGAGCTTCCAGACATATAAGAAATGGCAGGCGCCATCGGAATTGACCTCAAGAACATGCATCATTCAGGGACGACTCGATAGAATCTGAAGGCTGAAGATATACGTTTCTTAGAGACGTTATAACCATTCAGCTCAGCCAGGATGAATCGGGAAGTGGCGTTGTACACATTAAACCATTTCTTTACGGTGTAGGGAGGAAATCTTTGAATGGAAGCTATTTGGTTTATGGTGTTTTCGACTTTTGAAACACTGGCGATTTATTCACTGATCATGACATTGCTTAGATTTAAAACAACGGAGTACATATGGCAAGCCCTGCTGGTTATGATCCTTGCCAATCTACAGAGTTACATCATGCGGAATGAACTCTCGCTCGATTTTCTTGCCCCGCTTATTACGGTAATGATCTTTGTGTTCTTGTTCTCGGCCATCATTAAAATTCCAGTCATTTGGTCGGCGATTTGCACCATTATAGGCTACATGTTCTACGCGTTGATTCAAACCGCCTATTTGACTACGGTGTTCGGATCGATCAATGCCATTCAGACCGATCCTGCCAAAGGTTACATCCTTCAAGTTCTGTCAGGAGCGACGGGACTGCTGATATCCTGGTTGATGTACAGGTTCGGTATCGGGTTTAAGTACGACCTGGAGAAGCTGCGCATTAAATTTGAACATATTCTGTTGATCGCTTTAATTATCGTAGTGCTGATATTAATTGCCATTCTGTTTTACCTCAACCGCCTGTGGCTGCATCTTCTCTTCTTTGGAATCACATTTGGAATCTTCTTGTATTATGCCATCAATACAGAGGAGCGGGAGTCTTATGATCATAGAAGGACTGTCAGAGCGGATAGCGGAGAGGATCAAACGTCAGGTTCCTGATCATCCGTCCTCCGTTCCTGTTTTGAAGCACGCGCTCGCCATTCTATTCAACGTGATGTTCATTGTCGTATTCACGCTGCTGATTTCGATCTTCTCGGGTAACGTGAGAGAGGCGGTCATAGCCTTGACGGGCTTCGCAATACTGAGGCAATTCTCGGGAGGGTATCACCTTAAGACGGGGGCCGGCTGTATTGCGTTCACGACAGCACTGTTTACCTTGGTGACTTTCGTTGATATGGGGATTGCAGCTGTGCTCGTTATGAATGCGCTTAGTCTGTTGCTGGTTATGCTGTTTGCTCCCAGCCGAATCGAGAGACAATCCCGGATACCGAGCAAGCATTACTCTAAGCTCCGCTTGATTAGCTGCTTCATCGTGATGTTCAATTTTGTCCTTCAGTCCCCAACATTGGCTGTCATATTTTTAATCCAGGCTATTAGTTTATTACGCTGGAAAGGAGGACAAGCTCATGTTATGGATCCATAAGATTCGTCATCGTTTTTTTTCGTTCATCGCATCTGCACTGACGTTGGTAGCCGTATTTGTCGTTAATACTGCAAGTCCCGTATTTGTGTATAGCGGAGAGACGCCGGAAGAACTTTTGAAATAAATCTTGATCCAATTGATACGGGGACTGGGGTACACCAAATTTGTGGTAAGTTCATGGTTGTTGAATGAGATATGGGTCGTAGTAGCCGGTGCCGGTTGGCGCCGGTTTTTATTATGACTTAGGAAGCTACAGCTGAGTCCTTAACGGTCGGTTCCATCGATGCTCCAATGATTGCGAGTTTGTTAGTAATGGATGCCAAGCCGATTAGGGTAAAATTAACATTGATAAAAGAACGAGTGTTCGCATATAATACAAACAAATGTTCTTATCAGAGGTGAGTGCATCATGTTTGAGAAATACCTGGAGCAAACCTTAGAAATCATATACGAAGACCGTAAGGGCAACATTACCCAGCGCAAAATACAGATACACAGCATTAAGGATCAGCGGATTCGGGCAACGTGCCTGGAGACGGGAAAGCCCCGGGTATTCAATGAAAACAACATCCTGTCCTGGAGGCCCCAGAAAGGAAGAGGTTCGCATGCTTCCTGATCTGGAACGAAAACTGCTCCGAATTTTGATCAACTATCCGGCCCATCGCAGCCGTGTCCCAACCTTACGGTTACTTAAGTACCTAACGGGACGTAAACCGAACGAAATTATGGAGGGCATAGCTTCATTGGAGGAACAAGGCTATATTATGTTTAAGAACAAGCGGGAATTGCAGAGCCTGATTGTGCTGAAAGAAGAGGCACAGCCCGTTCAAAGAGTGGAAAGAGCTGCGGATTACTGGACGACACATTGAGTCGGCAGGAGGTATAGAGATGCCTGTGCTTAGAGATTGCACGGATGAGGGGACACGAGCCGAATTTCATTTTATATCTCGTATCCCTGGAAAGTACGAAGGATGCCAAATCAACTTTAAATTTTATGATTCCAACCGATTCATCTATGATTTGAATTTCGGTTGGACGAATCTAACGATTCGTAATTATATTACAGTAACTACGGAATTTCCGTTGGACACACTGAATGGATTCAAATTAGATGGATTATATATGTCATTCGAAAAACATCTCTATCAATTAAGCTGGAGAAGAAGCCAATCAGAAGGTATTTATGAGTTGGGCTTTTTTGGGTCTGATCAAGACTTCACGCTTACGGCTGATATAGACTCTGTCAGAAAGTTTGGTTCTCAATTTAAGTTGGAATGGGATCAAGCACCGATATTCGATTGATTTTTTTGCGTCTTAGGTAAGGACAAAAGACGGGGACTTGGCCCTCTTTAGTTTCCCCCATCGTCCCCCGAGACTCGCTGAATGGTTTTTTTATGAAATGGGCTGTCCCGCAGCCATTTTCATGGCTTTTGGAACAGCTTCTGTTTTCATTAGTTTTTAGATCCAAAAACCTGCTGCCAAAATGATAACGAGAAGAATGTACAGAACCAAGACAAAAGCAGCACTACGGCCATAGCCATACCCGGCATCAGCGCTCATGGTTATTCCTCCTTTGTTTAGAGTCATATTATTAATATGTGGTCACTTATGTATAAGCTTGGGTGATTAACTAAGTGTTTAGCCTAATTTTCAAGCCTATCTCGATTGCTGCTTGGGTGAAGTTTTTAACGTGAGGGAGTTGTTGCAGCCCCTATGTATTTTTGGATGATGTACATATGAAAATGATTAGCAAAGTGGCATTTCTGTGAATATACATGAGAGTGTAGCCCGCCAACTACAACTCAGGTTTCCTTCTTTAAAAAAAGAAGCTGTCCCGCAGTCATTTTTATGGCTTTTGTGACAGCTTCCTCTTTTTGTACGGCGTCATATGCTCCATTTTCCGTCCCCATTGACGGGAAGGAGAAAAAACTCGGGTAACACACAACCCGTGATATCCATGTGATCAGCGCCGCATCGGTAAAAAGAACCTCGCTGGCTTAGGCTGGCGTTTTTTTTTGTTAATAAGAATATTGGCCCTAGCATTGCTTGAGTTTTTGAATACTTTGTATCGAGATCGTTGAAAGGAGGAGTCCTCATGGGTGAAGTTGGTTACGAAGGTGGATACGGCGGTAAAAACTCAGTCGGAGCAGTTCTTGTTCTCTTTATCTTGTTGGTCATCATTTTAGGTTCTTTCTGGGTTTAATACTCCCCCGGATGACAAAGACCCTACGTGATTTGAACAGTTGTATTTATGTGAGAGGATCCCTACCGGCTTAGGCTATCGGGGGTCCTTTTTCTTTGTCTTCTATCGGTGAAGTAGCCGTTATACTGCAGCACGTCGAAATTGACGAATGTAGACGGCAGAGTTCCGGCTAAAGCTGTAATTTTATCCGTCTTCTTCGCCTGGATTCGTGTCATAACCGCTTTAAAATCCGAGTTGCCAGTCGCGGGATCAACGCACGCGATTTCGCCGTCCAATACGATGTCATGCGGAAATATAGCGTTGGCTATCTCAGGATATTGGCGAGAACAGTCGTTGTTATGGCGCGCGTATGCGAGTCTGAGAATGGAGCGGGCGCTGTAGCAAGTAACATCGGTTCAATAAACATAGAAATACCTCTTAACCTGAATTATAGCGCTTGGCTATGTAATAAAGAGGCGAGAAGTAATGGTAGGATTAATGTCATGTCATCTATTCTATAAATAGCCCGGACAAATGCGACAATTGACAAAGATAAATCCGGAATAAAATATACATAATTATACCATTTAATGGTCCTTAAACACTATATACTCCAATAATATCCAAATGATACAATTGTTAAGGGTTATGTAAATTAACTTTTATAAATATTTGGAGGTGTTAGCGTGGTTAGAATGGGGAAAAAATTTGTAATATTCTCTTCTATCATTGCTGCTTTTATGACTGTAGCAGCGCCAGTATCTGCAAGTCCTATCTCACAGACAGAATCTGAGATAACGCCTCAATATTGTAACCCATGTAAAGTAAAAGCGGGTTATATGTATCCAAAAAGTCAGTATAGCAGAGACTATTTCACGCCATTACATTACATTACAGTTGATGGAGTGGAGTACTTTTTTTGGTACATAGATGATGATAAATCTACAGCAACACATTGGTATACTGTTTGGAAAGAAGAATAACGAAAAAACCTTGGGGTTTAAATAACCTCAAGGTTTTTTTGTATACATAATAAGGCTGGGATGTAACGAAATTGCGTAAATGTTTTAACATCACGTTTCGTCTAAGATCGGGGACACTATAAATGACAACGACACGTAAAAAGCTTGAAGGCAACGTCTTTGGGAATCCAGCCGGATGATGCTTCCTGAACATAAAGAAACTATCATCCGCCGGCAGCTGGAAGAGGGAAGGAAGATTAAACCGGTTCTTTTTATCTTTCTTTATATAAAGAAGGCGTTACCCTTGAACAAATTATTATAATAGTAGAAATGAGGTCAAATAAGACCAAAAAGCGGGCTTAAAAGTAGTGTCTAACTGACTCTGTCCCCCAATTCGTCCCCAAAAAGTGAAATTCAGATAGACAACCATTAGAAGAAAAGAAAAAAGCCCTTGCTGCGCAAGGGCTCCTTGTGATGATCTGTAGTGGGCTCGAACCACTGACCCCTACCCTGTCAAGGAAGCTTGCGTAACTGTATTGAATTGTATCAAACCCCGAGAAGCCCGTCATATAAAGGTTTTGCGTATAACACTTTGTTTTGAATAGTCTCTATTTCTGTCCTATTGTCTCATGTTGGACCCCAACGGGACCCCAATGGACCCCAGATTAGATTCTGTCTTCCGTGAAAATTTATCGAATTTACCAGCAGTTCTTTGTTTTACTTTTTTCGTTACATGCACGTAAATATCTGATGTAGTAGAAAGCCGCGCATGCCCAATTCGTCTTTGTATTGCGATTAATATTGAGTCGAAATTAGTTTCATCTTCATCTTCTAATAACAAAGTCCCCATGCTATGTCTTAAGCCGTGGAACTTAATATATCGTATATCATGGCGTTTACAAAAACGTTCCCACCAACGGGATGGATGTTTATAATAATAGGGCTGCCCCTTGCCATTGTGGAAAACAAACTGGCGTTCTTCTCCTAACCATTTTGTACCAAGATGTTTTTTCTCTAAGATCCATTCCCTATAGTATGTTTTCAATTCGTCTATATACCAATCTGGCATATCAATAGTCCTATATGATGCTGTTGACTTTGGGGCCTTCTCAACAGCTTTCCCATCTTTGGTTAACGGGATATTGTTATCAATTTCAATGTATCCATCTTCAAAATTAACAAACTGCCATTCAAGAGCTATCAGCTCTCCGCGCCGGCATCCGCCAATCATTGATCCGAGAATTAGCAACCTCCATTTTCTGCTTTCTTTATATAACGCATCAACAACTAACTGTGCTTCTTTTTCATCATAGAACTGAGGATTTTTGCGCTGTTCTAACATTTTTGTTTTAGCATCTTTCTCTTTTGGTTTAGATAGTCCGTCCATAGGATTTTCTTTTATAACGTTCCACTCATCCGCCCGAGCAAAGATGTTTTTAAGAACTCTAAAAATATAACCTATAGTGCTGACGTCGAGAGGATCATCACGTCCATCTAAGCGAGATCCGGGTTTTTCTAAATCATTGAGAAAAGTCACGATTTTCATTGCATTGATTTGGTCAATACGCATATGTCCGAATGCCGGAATGATTCTTGACTTAATGTGTACTTCGTAAATTTCTAATGTTGTCGGGGAAAGATTTTTAGGATTAGAAGCGTACTTCTCTCTCCATTCGTTTACAAAATCAGAAAATTTCATTTTGCTTGCGTCAATATATGCCCCGGCTTCAACTTCAATTTTGAATTTCAACCACTCTTCATTAAGGTATTGATCAAGCTTTTTTTTCGATTTTAAAATAGCAGGATCCTCAACGGTCACTGTTTTTCTTTTTCTTATTTTTTTTCCGTTCGGCCCTTTGCCAAGGCTGATAGTAAGCCGCCACGAGTTTTCCCCTCTAGGTTCATAGTCTGCCATTTTATCAGCGCCCCCCCTATATAATCTTTCATTTCGTAAGGTATGCCTTTTCTGGCAAGCAATGATGCAACTGTGTCATTCTCATCTAAAGTAACCCCATGAAGAAGTAGCTTTACTGCAAATTCATTGGCTTGCCTTTCTAATTTACCTGGTAGGAAAAATGAATGTTTGTCCACAAAAAATTGACCTACACCTTTGTGGATTACAGCGTGAGCTAGTTCGTGAGCGCACACGAATCTTTTCCATTCATCTGATAGATCTTTATGTATACAGATATAACGGCGCCTAAGTACTTTGTAGTAAAAACCTCTGGTGTCATCGCCTAAATCCTCAAAACTGATGTTAATATTTAACTCACGCGCTATGGTAAAAGGGCAGTTTGTTTTGTGCCTCTTCACTAGTTTGGTTGTAATATCTTTCATAGATGATAATACCTCCAGAGGTTTTACTCAGTCGGCTTCCTTTTATTTTTCTTTTTAGCGTCCCAAAACATGGCCTCCATAACCCTTTTAATTTTCTCTTTGTCATTGTCAGATATCGGAACTCCGTCAAACATCACTTCGGCATTATCTTCCAACATATTTTTAAAATCACGTTTATCCTTGTAAGTCGCCCATTCAGGGGTAGGGGTATCAACACCAATAATGTAATCCGATGATACTTTGTGTAATGCAGCAAGTTTGGCTATCATCTCAATGTCTGGCTTTGCTATGTTGTTTTCCCATGAGTTATACCTGGCTCTTTTCACACCAAGTGCTTCTGCAAGCTGATCTTGGGTCAATCCTTTCTTATTTCTAAGCTGCGTTAGTCTGTCTCCGATTTTCATAATTCAGCCTCCTGAAAATTAATGATAAAAAAAATATCAAAACGGGTTGACGATAATTAAATTATCAAATATAATCAGAAGTACACAAAGGAGGTGCTAGTGTGAAGAGAGCAAAAAGAGAACTTTTTAGAAAGTGTCGTAAATCTAAAGGCTCTCAGTCTTTAGTTGCTTCTGAACTTGGAATATCAACGGTTTACGTTCGAATGATTGAGAATGGAACCTATACTCCTGGCAGGGATTTGATGTTCAAGTTCTCAAATTACTTTGGTGAACCAGTCGAAAAATTATTCCCGGATTTCTTTGATAATCTTAGTCTTGTTTAAGTGTGCCCAAAGCGATAATTTTATTATCTGTTTTGTATTATAATTGATAATAATATTATCGTCAACTAGCGATAGGATTATTCTGGAAATATTTTTTTGACATGGATGATAATTTAATTATCAAAAGTAGGTGAACAACATGATCGGAGAAAAAGCTGCTACCGAGTTCTTGGAAGCCATCGCTGAAAGAGTGGCAGAGAAGCTGCTTCCGACGATTATCGAACAACTAAAAACTGAGTCAAATAGCAGGCCAGATATAACTATGGATGTGAATGAAGCCGCTCCATATATCGGGATATCCCCAGAAATGCTTTATAAGCTCTGCGCTAATAAACGAATACCTCATATACCTCTTAGTTCTACTGGAAGGGGTAGGCCGAAATTATTGTTTAGTTCAGCATCGATAGATCTCTGGAAAAAAGAACAGGAAAAGATGCATTACAAAAAGGAGGGCCAAAGTGATTAAACGTTTAAATCTCGCTGTAGAAAACGAAGTCGTGGATTACTGTGCTAATGAGAAATGCGGTAAGGAAATTCTTCTCGGGCAACCGGTGACAAAAATAGGCCATGAGCTGGTTTGCTCAGGGAGATGTCTGGTCGATAAACTCGGCGTGGTAACGGTGATTGCTGGGAGGGAGGTGAGGACGTGACTCAATTAAATAATGAACAAAAATCAATTAAAACGGATGTCAGTGCGACGTTGGATTTTGATACTACACCTTTAACTACGAAACTTGATGAAATAGAAAACCAACTTGATCGCATATTGACCAAGTTGGAAAAAGTTAACGAATTACGGGGCGTTTAAAACTTCTTGAATGTTTTTTCTAAATCTTTAAAGGCTTTGTTGAACTCATGAAGTGACTCATTTCCGTCTTCTAAACTTTTCTTTGCTGTTTGATCATGCTCGATTCTAATTTCCTGGTTGCAGCCAGGACAAATGACAGAATTACCTTCTTCCAAAACATCTTGGAATTTAACTTTAAAAGTAGTGTTGCAAGAAGGGCATTCCATATCAATATCCGCATCACCAAACAGTGAGCTAATCGTTAAATCACGCATAGATTCACCTCCCTTCATTGGTAAGTCTGAACAACAACCAATATTCGACAGAGGGAGTCAAAAGTCCTATCAGAATGGATGGAGAATTGAAAGGAGGTGAAACAGGAAGGTGAACAAGAGACTAAGGATCCTGACTTGTGGGAATCTGCAGCAGTTGATCGAAACGACGAAGTCTGCACAGCTCCGGGAGATCTACCGCCGGCAATATGTCAGCCTGGCATCAAGAATGAAAAAAAATGCAGCTTGAACGGCGTAGGACCCGTCAAACTGCAAATCAAACAATCAGCATATTAAGGTCAGTGTAACACCGGCCGAGAGGAGAATCAAGCATATGGGATGCGATATCCATCTGTTCGTAGAGAAAAGAAATGCAGACACAGGCAAATGGGAAGCAGTCAAAGGAGTAAATGAACCGGAAATCGAGGGAATCAGAAGGGTTATTGAAGGCTGCAAAAAGCGCGGCGCATTTGATTCTGTTGACTATTGGGAAAGTCGTCTGGCAGAACTGCAAAATGGAACAACAGATTATATTTGGGAAGGCCGTCATTACCTTCTGTTTGAAGTGCTGGCAGGTGTTCGAGCCAAACATGATTTGATGCCGGTATCAGACCCTAAGGCTTTACCAGATGATATGTCCTCGGAAGTCCGTGATTCTGCCGAATATTGGAATGGTGACGGTCATAATCACTCTTGGCTGACAATTGCGGAACTAAATGCTTATAACTGGGATCAGGTAATTTCCCGTGAAGGCTGGGTTAACGTACCACAATTCAAAGAATTCCAGGAGAAGGGATCCCCATCTGGATGGTGTGGTGGTGTAGGCGGCGGAGGTGTTCGTCACGTAACTAACCGCGAAATGAAGGAAGGAATAGAAAATGGTTTCTTATTTGGGGATCCTCGCGATTATTACACTTTGGTCCAGTGGAAAGAACCTCTGAGGGAAGCCCTCGGTACATGGTGTGAGTGGTCGCTGTCGAAGTTGAATGAGCTGGCCGGAGATGATCTGGAAAGCGCTCGTATCGTCTTCTGGTTCGATAATTAGTGTTAGTTAAAAACAAATTTTTCATATAGGAGGAGTATCAAAATGAGTAAGAGTGCAAAAATCACACTGGAATCCTTGGCAAACGGCGGCGTTGTCGAACGTTTCGAGCAGGAACTGGAAAAGGTATTCGCTAATATTGGGGATCCCAATACCAACGCAAAAGCCACCCGGAAAATCAGTCTAGCGCTGACAATCAAGCCTGATGACAAACGGGAGGTTGCGGAAGTTACGATCCAGGCGACAACCACGTCGGCCCCGTCCAAGGAGCTGATGACCACCATCATTATGGACCGTGACAATGACGGGAAAGTGGTCGGTGCTGAGCTCAAGTCCAGCATGCAGGGCCAGACCTACATGGACGATGAAGGCGACGTCCGCGATGACACCGGTCATAAGATCAAGAGAATCTATTAATCCATAAAACAAAATCTTAGGAGGAATTATCTATGTTAAATCGTAATGCATTGGAATATCTCTCGGAGCATGGACAAATGGAAGTCATTGAAGTCAATGGGCAGCATTATGCAACTCGACAGCTTTACAAAGTGCTTGAACCAACGCCGGCGCCGCTCGTTGTGCGTAACCTGTCCGGATTGGTGGATTACCTGAAATCTGAATTTGATAAGGAAGCTCCACTTTTGGTCCACGTCGTCAGCCCTACTGAAGTGACAGTCATTTCATCGTATAACAACGATTACGCGCGTCGAGAAATTATTAGGGCGGAAGCATTACTGCCCAATTATCGATTTGATTTTTTCTACGATGCTGAGGATTTCATCATCAAGCTGTTGTCTGGATTCGTGGATATTGGAGACCGCTCGAAGCTTCTGAAAGTCGTCGGCAACATCAAGGAAGAGAACGTACGCCAAGTGGGAGACGACGGTGTTTCGCAATCTGTGGTAGCCAAGACCGGGGTCGCAACTGTGGAGGATGTGAAGGTCCCTAACCCAGTGATTCTGGCTCCGTACCGTACATTTGTCGAAGTGGATCAGCCCGAGAGTGCTTTTGTATTCCGGATGAAGAACGGACCGCTGGCGGCCTTGTTTGAGGCTGATGGAGGAGCATGGAGAAACTCGGCTATCGAGGCAGTTTCCTCATACCTCGCGGAAGAACTGTTTGACCTGATTGAGGCCGAACAAGTAGTCGTTATCGCATAAGTTTCTAATCAAATCACGAGCGGTCTGCACGCCGCTCTTTCCTAAATCTAAGAGACGAAAGAAGGGTGCACATGGTTACAATCAGCAAATTGGAAATCGAAAACGTCAAACGGGTCAAAGCGGTGAAAATTGAGCCGAGCTCAGCCGGTCTAACGATTGTCGGTGGAAAGAATCGTCAAGGGAAAACGAGCATTCTGGACGCCCTCGCCTGGGGATTGGGCGGGAATAAGTATCGACCGTCCCAAGCAAACCGGGAAGGGTCCACAATACCACCATATTTGCATATCGTTCTTTCCAACGGTCTGATCGTCGAGCGCAAGGGTAAGAACAGCGATTTAAAGGTCATCGACCCGAACGGCCAGAAAGGCGGCCAGCAGCTCCTTGATAGCTTCGTTGAAGAATTGGCGATTGACTTACCTAAGTTTATGAATGCGTCCAATAAGGAGAAAGCGAACATCCTACTTCAAATAATCGGCGTGGGCAGCAAGTTGCACGAGCTTGAGGTGAAGGAACAGGAAGTTTACAACCGCCGTCACGCCATCGGTCAGATTGCCGATCAAAAAGTCAAGTATGCCAAGGAACAACCGTTCTACCCGGACGCGCCGAAGGAACTGGTGTCAGCCAGCGAGTTGATCCGGCAACAGCAGGAGCTCCTGGCGAAGAACGGGGAGAACCAGCGCAAGCGGCAGCGGCTGGCACAGATTCAGGCAGCACATTTCAGCCAGAAGGAAGAGGTTGAGCGGTTGAAGAGACTACTTGATGATGCCATCTTGAAATCTCAACAACTTGAAGCAGACTTGGCCATCGCTCAGAAGGACGCGATCGATCTAGTCGATGAATCAACTTCGGAGCTTGAAGCCAACATCCAGCAGATCGATGAGATCAACCGGAAGGTAAGGGCGAATCTGGACAAAGACAAGGCTGAGACGGATGCCGGCGAATATCGCCAACAGTACGAGCAACTGACTTCAGAAATCAATGAGATCCGCAAGCATAAGACGGATCTGCTGACGAATGCAAACCTACCTTTGCCGGGATTATCTGTGGAGGATGGTGAACTGATTTACAAGGGACAGAAATGGGATAACATGAGCGGCGCGGATCAACTGATGGTAGCCACGTCGATTGTACGGAAACTGAAACCTGATTGCGGATTTATCCTATTAGACAAATTGGAACAGATGGATTTAGAAACGTTGAAAGAATTCGGCCAGTGGCTGGAACAGGAAGGACTCCAAGCCATTGCGACTCGAGTCAGCACCGGAGAAGAATGCTCCATCATCATCGAAGACGGTTACGTTGCAGGGGAGGAGCAGGCTACAGCGCCGCAGCCGACACCGCCAGCAGAACCCAAAACATGGAAAGCAGGTGAGTTCTGATGTTTGAAGTAATCAGTGGCACTGTTCAGACAGCCCAAAAAGTAGTTCTTTATGGGCCGGAGGGAATCGGAAAATCATCACTTGCTGCCCAATTCCCTAATCCTGTTTTTATCGACACGGAGGGATCAACCAAGCAACTGAACGTTCAGCGTCTGCAGAAGCCATCCAGTTGGGAAATGCTCAAGCAGCAAGTGCAATGGGTGAAACAGCAGGGGCCAGCTCGATTCGGCACGCTGATCATCGATACAGTAGATTGGGCCGAAATGCTTTGCGTCGAAAGCGTCTGTGCTACTCACAACAAAAACGGTGTTGAAGACTTTGGATTTGGCAAGGGATATATCTATGTTGCTGAGGAAATCGGGCGTTTTCTTAATCTGCTCAGTGATGTAGTCGAGGCTGGCATCCACGTAGTGTTGACTGCGCATGCGCAAATCACCAAATTCGAACAACCAGATGAGATGGGCGCCTATGATCGCTATCAATTGAAGCTCGGGCAAAAGACGGGATCAAGAACAGCACCTCTCGTTAAGGAATGGGCTGACATCGTGTTGTTCATCAATTATAAGACCTACAGTATTGCAACCGACGACAAAGGGAAAAAACACAAAGCACAGGGCGGTACAAGAACTATGTATACCACGCATCATCCTGCATGGGACGCAAAAAATCGCCACGGCCTGCCGGATGAATTGCCGCTCGATTATGGACGAATTGCTCATATCTTTAGCCAGCCTACTTCGGCAGTGGCTTCACAACAAACGCCAGCGATTCAAACGCAGCCGACACACGCCGCAGCATCCCAGCCGACACAACAACAGCCAGCAGCAACATCGATACCTGAGCAGGCTCCGGTGGTGCAAACTCAGCAACCAGATAAGCCGACAAACCCAACACAACAGCCGGAACTGAATCCAAATATACCGCGATCTCTTTATGATCTGATGGTTCAACATGGAGTGCAAGAATATGAAATACAGGCCGTTGTGAGTCAGAAGGGCTATTACCCGCAAGATACACCAATTACGAATTATGATCCTGGCTTTATTGAGGGTGTCCTGGTAGCAGCGTGGCAGCAGGTTTACGGCATGGTCCAAGAAACAAGAAATCAAATTCCATTTTCATAAGACATTAGGAGGAATTATACATGAGTCAAAACGTGGAAAGAGAATTAGGCTGGGAAGACGAGATTCAAAAGGATGGTGGGGAGTTCACCATTCTTCCTGCAGGGGACTACGATTTTACGGTTGCAAAGTTTGAGCGTGGACGATTTCCGGGCAGCGAAAAGATGCCGGCTTGCAATCAGGCAAAATTGGAATTGACGGTGCATTCACCTGAACATGGCGACGTGGTTGTTTTCCATAACTTATTCTTGCACACCAAAACTGAAGGGCTGTTGTCCAATTTCTTCGCTGGGATTGGCCAGAAGAAAAAGGGTGAGCCGCTGCGCATGAACTGGAATGCGGTCGTGGGAGCCCGCGGACGATTGAAACTAGAAATCAACAAGTTCAAAGGTCGGGATGGTGAGGAGAAAACGAATAATCAGGTGAAGACATTCTACTCCTACGAAGACCTATACGGGGGGCAACAGTCCCAACAGTCTCAGCAGCCCCAATACAATCAACAACCGCAATATAACCAACAAACGCAATATAATCAGCAGTCCCAGCAACAAGCGCCATTCCCTGGGGCTTCCCAACAACAATCTGGCGGTTTCACGCCAGGCCAGTTTTAGGAGGTAACCAAACCCATGGAACTACGTGATTATCAACAGGCTGCAAGGGAATCCATCCAAGAAGAATGGGTCAAAGGCATCAAGAGGACGCTTCTGGTGCTTCCTACAGGCTGCGGAAAGACGATCGTATTTAGCAAGGTAATTGAGGACCGGGTGACCCTGGGCGAGCGTGTGCTCGTCCTGGCCCACCGGGGCGAGCTGTTGGATCAGGCAGCCGACAAGCTGGAGAAGTCAACCGGATTGAAATGCGCGACGGAGAAAGCCGAGCAGACCTCGATCGGCAGCTGGTACCGGGTCGTTGTCGGCAGCATCCAGACCCTTATGAGGGATAAAAGGCTGCGGCAATTCGCTGCAAATTATTTTGATACCATTATCATCGACGAGGCCCACCATTGTATATCAGACAGCTACCAGCGCGTGCTCCAGTATTTCGAAGGGGCGAACGTTCTCGGCGTGACTGCCACACCGGATCGGGGCGATATGCGTAACCTGGGCTCCTACTTTGAAAGCCTTGCCTATGAATATACACTACCCAAAGCGATCAAGGAGGGATATCTAAGCCCAATCAAGGCGATGACGATTCCCTTAAGGCTTGACCTATCAGCGGTTGGACAGCAGGCCGGAGACTTCAAAAGCAGTGACTTGGGTACGGCATTAGACCCATATCTGGAATCAATCGCTGCTGAGATGTGGAAGGTCGCCAAAGATCGAAAAATTGTTGTCTTTCTCCCTTTGGTTAAGACCAGTCAGAAATTCACCGGCATTCTAAATTCCATAGGCTTTCGTGCCGCGGAAGTCAACGGGGATTCACAGGACCGGGCAGAAGTGCTAGAGGATTTTGATAAAGGTAAATACAACGTTTTGTGCAACTCCATGTTACTTACGGAGGGCTGGGACTGTCCCAGCGTCGATTGTGTCGTTGTCCTGCGGCCGACAAAAGTACGTTCTCTATATTCACAGATGGTTGGGCGAGGTACCCGGCTTCATCCTGGAAAAGAAGAATTATTGCTACTGGACTTCTTATGGCATACGGAACGGCATGAACTTTGCCATCCTGCCCATTTGATTGCAGAGAATGAGGAAGTAGCCAAAGCCATGACCAAGCAGATTGAGGAAGCCGGCATCGCGTTGGATCTCGAGACAGTCGAGAAACAGGCTGCCGAAGATGTCATAGCTCAGCGTGAGGAAGCCCTGGCAAAGCAGCTTGAAGAAATGAAGCGACGGAAACGCAAACTCGTGGATCCGCTGCAGTTCGAAATGAGTATACAGGCGGAAGACCTCTCCAGCTATGTGCCGTCGTTCGGATGGGAGATGGCTCCACCAAGTGACTCGCAGATCAAGACGTTGGAGAAGCTTGGCATCATGCCGGATGAAATCGACAATGCCGGCAAAGCAACAAAGTTATTGGAGCGATTGGATAAGCGACGTTCCGAGGGACTAACCACACCAAAGCAGATCCGCTTTCTGGAACAGAGAGGATTCGAGCATGTGGGAACCTGGCCGTTTGAGTCGGCCAAACGACTGATCGACCGGATCGCTGGCAACGGATGGCGTGTTCCGGATGGTATTAATCCGAAAGAGTATCGCGGCGAATAACGGCCCTTTTCGGCCATGAAACCGAACATATGATCCTGAATTTTCGAGAATCATGCTTTTAAGGGGGAGGATACAGGTGTTTTCCTCAGAGATCAAAGCCGGAAAGACGTATGTCGGAAAGGGTGGTGCCATGAGAAAGGTTACTGCCACCCCGTCTGGATGGGATGGAAAGGATTTTTACGATGACGTGCACTTCATCATCATTAAGGGTAAACGACCAGGAACGGAATCAGTGTTATCAAGAAAACAGTTCGCGCATTGGGCATTAGGTCCGGTTGTAGTAAAGGAGGCGTAGAACCATGAAAGTATACGACTATTACATTGCGCCAGCCGAATATGATCAGGCCACCAAAAACGGAGTGTCCAGGGAGCTTGTAAATCATCGAGTGCGAGGACTTGGATGGGATAAGGAGCGAGCGATAACCAAACCTCCATTAAAAAGGTTTGATCATCGAAAGTGGCTAGATCTTGCCGTTAAAAATGGAATTTCTAAAAAGCTGTATTTCAAAAGAGTTTATCGTGGTTGGTCGCATCAAGACGCAGCAACAAAACCGATTATGACACCCAAGGAAATAGTAAAAAAACTGAATCACCATAGATACACAGTCTACGATCCTGAAGACATCCAGGAAGCCGCTCTTAACGGAATCGCATATGAGACATTTCGTCAAAGGGTCAAGATTTGCGGTTGGACAGTCCAGGAAGCGAAGACAAGACCGATTTACACACCTACAGAACGCGCATCCAAAGGAGCGAGTGCTGTCAGAAGAAAGTACGGCGATATATTCGCACTCGTCTATCAAAGAACACCTAAATTAAAGTGAAGGGGTAAATCAAATGTCAATTAATATGAATGTTCAAACCGAAAAGGCTCGAGGAACACTCATCATCGAGGATGCTACGGAGGCCAATAAATCGGATGTTATCAGAGGATTCTTCAACCTAATGGGATCCGGGAAGGAACATGTGCAGGGGATAACTCATTCCCCTGACATCCTTATTCAAGGAACGACAAAGGTATTGGAAGAGAAAGAAGCGATCATCCCAGAAAAAAATCATAATAATGCTGAAATACTTAACATTCCGCGCTTAGAGGAGAGAGCAGCGCCGACCAAAACCGAACCATTGATCAAAAAGCCTGATCTGATTAATTCGACAAGAACACTCAGCCCGACGATTGGTGAAATGTTGGGGGTAGCTCCTCCGCAAGATGTTCCAGAAGAGGAACCGGAATGGTATAAGACCGGGATCAAATACAAGGAAGGCGTTCCACACTACAAACTCCGGTACTGGTGCAAAAACCCAGAATGCAAGGATAGATCCAACGACTATATCAAGGAAGACCAGGAAACGGTCTGCTGCCGGAGATGTGGGGAGAAATTGCTTGTGCGGCAAGCGGCTGACAAACATTTGAAACGTGATGGATGGGGGAACTTCTTTATCGCTGACAAGCTGGCTACTGATTCATGGAGGGATTGAACACATGGCAGTAACGCAAGAACTCATCGTTGATAACTTCGCCGGCGGCGGGGGAGCCTCTACTGGCATTGAACTTGCAACCGGCCGGAGTGTAGATATAGCGATAAACCACGATCCGGCAGCGATCGCCATGCACCGAGCTAACCATCCTGAGACAGAACACTATTGTGAGTCTGTGTGGGATGTCGATCCCCGGGAAGTCACTGGCGGGCGCCCGGTAGGATTGGTTTGGTTAAGTCCGGACTGCAAACACTTCAGCAAAGCCAAGGGCGGCAAGCCGGTCGAAAAAGGAATCCGAGGGCTCGCTTGGGTAGCCGTTCGATGGGCAGCGACAGTCCGGCCACGGGTTATCATGCTGGAGAATGTTGAGGAGTTCAAAACCTGGGGGCCGCTTATTCCGATGCGTGACCGGGCAACAGGAAGGTTGCTGAAGAAAATTCCCTCCAAGGTTGAGGGCGAGGAGGATCAGGTTGGTCCGGCAGCAATGGGGGAAGTTGTTCCAATTGATCGGCGCATTTACATGCCTGATCCCAATCGAAAGGGGCACACATTCAATCATTTCGTGAATTCTCTTAGGCAGCATGGGTACGAAGTTGAATGGCGCGAGTTGCGGGCATGTGATTATGGAGCCCCGACGATCCGCAAGCGTCTGTTTCTTGTAGCTCGGCGGGATGGTCGCCCCATTGTCTGGCCGGAGCCGACCCACGGCGCGCCCGATAGCCCAGAAGTGCTTGCAGGCAAACGGAAACCGTGGCGTACTGCAGCGGAGATCATCGACTGGTCGATTCCGTGTCCAAGTATCTTTGAACGGAAGAAACCGCTGGCTGAGAATACAGAACGGCGAATAGCGAGAGGACTGCAACGATTCATTTTGGAAAATCCTAATCCGTTTTTTGCTCCATTCGTGATCAAAGTCAATCATCACGGCATGGATTTCCGCGGACAGTCAATAGACGAACCACTCCAGACCGTGACAGCAAAGAACGGCTGGGGAAGCGTAACTCCATACATCGCCCGGATCGGCCAAACCGGATTTGGAGAAGACCGACTGCAATATAAGGCCGAAGATCCACTGACAACCGTAACTACCAAGGCAGAGCACCTGCTTGTAAGCCCGACGCTTATCGAAATTGGATATGGCGAAGGACCAGGCCAAGCGCCTAGGGTGCCGGGTCTTCATAAGCCTCTTGGCACGGTCGTCTCCGGCGGGAGAAAACACGCACTTGTAGCAGCATTTCTGGCTAAGCATTACGGTGGCAATTACACTGGGCCAGGAACAGGACTGGGGGAACCGCTCTCAACGGTGACCTCAGTCGATCATAACGCGTTGGTAACGGCGCATGTCGTCCGGCATTTTGGTGAGTCAATAGGTAGCTCGGCAGACTCCCCTCTCGGCACGGTGACAGCTGGAGGCGGTGGAAAGTCTGGCATTGTTACATCACATCTGGTCAAGCTGCGGGGTACCTGTCAAGACGGACAGCCAGCCTCGGAGCCGATGCCGACGATCACCGCCGGCGGGATGCACGTCGGGGAGGTTCGAGCCTTCCTGCTCAAATACTATGGCAGCGCCGACAACGGCCAGCAGCTGGATGAACCGCTGCACACGGTCACCACAAAGGACCGCTTTGGTTTGGTCACGATCCACGGCGTGGACTATCAGATCATTGATATCGGCATGCGGATGTTGGAGCCGCACGAGTTGTTTGCGGCGCAGGGCTTCCCATCCAATTACATCATCGCCGTGGACGCAGACGGGAAGAAATACTCCAAAAGCGCACAGGTAGCCCGCTGCGGCAACGCCGTACCGCCACCGTTCGCAGAAGCACTGGTCCGGGCCAACCTGCCGGAGTTGTGCACGGGATCCGGAAGTGCTTTGACATTGGAGCGATACAAGGAAGCAGTCGGTGCCGGACAGTTGGAATTCAGTTTATAGGAGAAATCATAATGGAACATAAACTCGATCTCATTGCATTGTTGGAATACATCGATCCCTCTTTCTTGAGTTACCAGGAATGGGTCAACGTGGGCATGGCTCTAAAATATGAAGGATATACAGCCAGTGATTGGGACGATTGGAGTAGACGGGACGGCGGCAGATACCACCCCGGCGAATGCTTCAAGAAATGGACATCATTCGAAGGGTCAGGCAATCCGGTCACCGGCGCAACGATCACGCAGCTGGCGAAGGATAACGGCTGGGTGCCGCGGTCGGCCGATCGGGAAGATCGAGAGTTGGGATGGGATGATGAGATTTCCGGCGGCGATTACGTCGTCGTTGATAAGAATTGGATTGAAGGCAAAGAGATTCACGAACCTGCGGTCTGGAATCCTGTCCAGCAGCTAACCACTTATCTTGAGACGCTATTTGAGGCATCCGAGCAGGTCGGGTATGTCGTAGACACTTGGCAGAACGATGAAGGTAAGTATTTACCAACAAAGGGAGCCTGGGACCGGACGGCCGGCGAGCTGATTCAAGGACTAAATAAATGCAACGGCGATATCGGATCTGTCTTTGGTGATTATGACCCGGCTGCCGGTGCTTGGATACGTTTCAATCCGCTGGATGGCAAAGGCGTCAAAAACGAGAACGTCTCGGAGTTTCGATATGCACTCGTCGAGTCAGATACGATGGCCGTCGAGAAGCAAAATGCCATCATGCGCGAGTTGGAGCTGCCGATCGCCGTCATGGTCTACAGCGGAGGCAAGAGCCTGCACGCCATCGTCAAGGTGGATGCGGCCAGCTATGACGAATACCGGAAGCGTGTCGATTACCTGTACAACGTCTGCAAGAAGAACGGGCTGAACATCGACAATCAAAATCGAAATCCTTCCAGGCTGTCCCGCATGCCGGGCGTCGAACGTAATGGCAAAAAGCAATTCATCGTAGATACGAATATTGGTAAAGCGAGCTGGGCGGAATGGCACGAATGGATTGAGGGCGTCAACGATGATCTGCCGGATCCGGAGAGCCTGACGGATTTCTGGGATAACATGCCGGTCTTGGCTCCACCGTTGATCCATGGCGTGTTGCGGCAGGGGCATAAGATGTTGATCGCCGGGCCGTCGAAAGCCGGCAAAAGCTTTGCATTGATCGGACTTACAACCGCCATAGCCGAAGGAGACGAGTGGTTAGGGTGGCAGTGCACACAAGGGAAGGTCCTGTATGTGAATCTAGAGCTTGATCGGCCTTCCTGCTTACATCGATTTAAAGACGTGTACCAGGCGAAGGGATTGGTTCCGAAAAATATCGGTAACATTGACATCTGGAACCTGCGCGGTAAGTCGGTACCGATGGATAAACTCGCTCCTAAGCTGATCCGGCGTGCGGCCAAGAAGAATTATATCGCGGTCATAATTGACCCGATCTATAAGGTTCTGACAGGCGATGAGAATAGCGCTGACCAGATGGCACACTTCACAAACCAATTTGACAAGATCGCAACGGAATTAGGCTGCAGCGTCATTTACTGCCATCATCACTCCAAAGGGTCACAGGGCGGCAAGAAGTCCATGGACCGGGCAAGCGGCAGCGGTGTGTTCGCACGGGATCCGGATGCGCTTATCGACCTTGTGGAACTTGAGGTAACGGAGGCGCTGCGAAGCCAAGAAGAGAACAAGGCTATTTGCAACATGTATCAGCGCCTCTTTGAACAGCACAACCCGGCGTACCTGCAGGAGCATGTCTCCCAGGACGATCAACTCAGCGCCAAGGCCATGGAGGACCACGCTAAGCGCGCGATTCCGCAGGTCATGGCAAACATCAAACCGGAGATCGATCGCGTCATCAAGGCCGTCCGGGGGAATTCTGCATGGCGTGTGGAAGGGACGCTGCGGGAATATGCCAAGTTTGAGCCGGTAAACATGTGGTTCCAGTACCCGATCCATAAGGTGGACGATGTTGGCAGCTTGAAAGACATTGATCCAGAAGGCGATTCTGCACAGCCGCCATGGAAGAAGGCTGCAGATAAACGGAAGGATAAGGCAAAAGAGGAGAGACGGACCAAAGCTGAAGAGTTTGAGGATGTCGTGAACAACTGTAATTTTGGGGAACCGCCGACCGTACTGGATGTCATCGCATGGTATGGGCAAACAGGAAAAGAGGTTGCTGAGCGTACCGTGAGAGACTGGATCAGAAAATACGGATACAAAATCGATCGTTCACTTGGCTTTCGGATTGTCAAAAAGGAAGACTCTGAAGATGAATGAATTGCGGCGGCGACCATTAATTTTATGGTGGTTGCAATCCGCAAAAAGTTGCGGGGATACCATGATTTTATGATTGCCGCAATTTGCGAGCACCATGGTCGCCGCAACTTCAAAAATCCGCGAAAACTTGCGGGGAATCCCTATATATTATAACGCGTATATAACGCGCGCCCGTAGTAGTATGTTTAAGACTTAAATCATGATTATGTAAGTCTATAAGACTGGAGAGGGAATTTACGTAATGGGGGAGGGAGTGTTCGCTTCCGCTCCCTCCTCCCCTGTAACATTCCCGCCCCCTTACAAGTCTTCCGCGCGAGAGGAGAAAAAAAGATGACGAAAAAATATGATAACAAATATTGGGAAACGGAAACCCCTGAAACGATAGAATTCGGAAACGGAAATTTTATGCGGTGTTATGACATCGCCGGCAAGCTCCAGTTCGGTACCAAGTTCAAAAATAAAGCCGGAGAGGAAGTATACCAAGTCAAGTATGTCCTGGATCGGGATGCGCTGTTCTCTGACGATGAAGCTGCCAGCTACTTGCGGGGGACGATCGACGACTGGGAAGAGCTGATGGAGCAACGCGATGATGACTGAATTCTTCATGCCGATGATCCCACCGACAGCAACGCACCAAGAGAAGAAGGTGACGGTCGTCAGCGGTAAACCCGTATTCTACGAGCCGGACGATCTGAAGGCAGCTCGTGCAAAGCTAATGGCTCACTTGGGGCAGCATGTGCCGGCGAAGAAGTACAAGGGGGCGCTGCGAGTCATTGTGAAATGGCTGTTCCCGATTAAAGACGGCAGCAAGCATTACGACGGCGAGTGGAAAACCACGAAGCCGGACACGCACAACCTGAATAAGCTGCCGTTTGATATCATGACGGAACTAGGTTACTGGACGGATGACGCTATCGTGGCAAGCGAGATCATTGAGAAGTTCTGGGCCGACCGGCCAGGCATTTACGTCAGGATCGAGGAGCTGTAGGCGATGGATTACAAAGCGTTTTTCTGGGATATGTTCCAGTGGACCCAGCAGGTGAACGACGCCGCGACTCGATACGGCATGCACAGTCCGGAATTCTGGAAATGGGTCGCTGATTCCGCCGGAGAAATCTGCAGGAAGTACGAGGAGAACCGGCTGGCGATTAAACAAATGATGATGTTGGTCGAGTGGCTGGAAGAGGTGTACGAAAAGAATTCGGGGAGGAATGTCAGTGATACAGGTAGAACCACAAACTGATGGGATTGTCTATGATCGATTTAACCGGATGCTCTATCACCCTGAGTTTCACTTCAACCATGGAAAAACATTTAGCGGCGAAGAACTGGAGTACCTTTGCAAGTTTTATGGTCTTGATGATGTCCGGACGCTTGCCTTTGCCCTTGGCCGAACAGAGCACACGATCCGTGTGAAATATGATCGATTAAGACGGGAAGGTCTTGTCGATATGTACCGCCAAAGATATCAGAGAAGGTTGGAGGCGGAGTGCATTGTTTGAAATTGATCCCTATTTTCAGGATACCCCTTGGGATTTGATATACGGCGATGACGGCGAGCTGATCGGCGAGATCTATGTGATCTTGCCGGATCCAAAGCCAAATAAATGTGATGGCAGGTGATTCGAATGAAAACTGAAAAAGTAGACAAGAAGCAGCTTCACAAGTTGTTCCTTGCAGGTAAGCCAGTAAAAGAAATTGCCCTTGAGCTCGGCAGCACATCGGGATCCATACGAACGATGATTTACCATGAACGTTTGCGGAATCCGCTAGATTGGCCGCAACGGGTCAATTACCCGGACAAACCGGAAATGCCGGTTATGATGATGCACAGCTACGAGTGCGCAGAATGCGCGGTTATGTTCACGGTAGAAGATGATGAGGATGTAGATCATTCCGTTACCGTTTGCCCGATCTGCCATAGCGATGAGGTGGAGGATAGAGGCTACGGCAAGTTTGTTACTACTTCTGGAACATTGAAACGTAATGCGTAAATGAGAGGGCGTCGAAGACATGACAAATCCGAACCCAATGGACGAAATACTGAAAATATCATCCCGGCTGCCTACGGTGGTCCTGGAGGACATCAACAAGAGAATAGGCGACTGGCTGGCGATGGGTGGTCAGTATACGGATCCATATATCGAGCAACAGCTGAGTTTTGCAAGAAGATTTGTGGAGGAGAGTGAGCAGGCATGACAACAGACCATCAAGTGATCGAGCAGCTTTCCCAGTACCGGCAGAAGAAAGCCCGCATACAGGCACTCTCGACATATAGCGTAGGATCCGGCATAACGGTGTCCCGGCTGAACGAGGATGACCAGCTGCAGGAACTGCACCGGAGGTTGCGAGGGCTGCCATCGTACATGTACCTCTCAGCGCGAGAACAGGAGCTAGAATCGATCGCACATGCCTATTTAGGGGGTAAGTACCCATCAGGCATTAAAATGCAAAAGAGAGCCGTTTCCGTGGATGTCATGGACGATGGGGATCAGAAACTGCTTCGCGAACTCCGTGGAAAGATTCAGAAGGTGATTGAGGCAAGAGGTTACGAGCTCCGTGATGGCATAGACCAGATCATTGAGCGCTTGACAGAACTTCAAGACCTACAGACCGAGATAGATCGGATTGATTTTCTTTTAACAACGCTGGAAGCGTATCGGCCGAATGATGCAGAGCTGCTTAGACTCGTACATGTGGAAGGTAAAGAAATTGATGATGTTTGTACAGAGATAAGTGTCTCAAGGCGTACATTCTGGCGAAAGCTATCCGAGGCTGAAAAGGAGTACACTTTTTTGGCACAATAATGGCATAACTATGGCGCTAAATTGGCGCACGTATGTTCTTGTTTTACCTGTCAAGCCCTGTTAAAATGATATTGTGCCCTTTATGTAAGGAGACGGTCGGCAATGGACCAAACGAGCCGTTAGGTGGCCGTCTCTTTTTAATTTCACCGACATAGCTCGACGGTAAGAGCGCTGCGGGGCCCCTGTCAAAACAGAGAGCAGAGGATCCAGGTTCAAATCCTGGGGTCGGTGCCATCATTTCCGGATGTAGTGTAGCTGGGTAGCACGCTTGCCTTGGGAGTAAGTAGTGTGGGTTCAAATCCTGCCGTTCGGATTATTCAAATCTTTTCAACCTCCGCACTTGCCGTCTCGGATCGAGGCGGCCCTTTTATTATTATCCCGAGAGGAATGATCGATATGAACGAACAAATCGAGAACAATTTCAAATACCACGCCCCGACGCCAGGACAACCGGAGATCTATCAGCAAATCCGAGAGAAGGCAAAGGAACTGGCTTATCTGATCGATGAATTGGTTCCTGGCAGCCGCGAGAAGTCGCTTGCCTTGACGAACCTGGAACAGTCGGTATTCTGGGCGAATGCGGCCGTTGCTAGACACGATAAATAAAAAAAGACCCGCCATATAGACGGGTCATTTACGGTTATACTTGGCTACTTCATCTTTGAGGTTCATAACCTCAGACCTCCAGAATAAGCGTTCCCGGTTCGTCTCTTTGACCGGTACGAGTCTTTCCCGCTTAACGAAGGAATGGAGGTTCTGACGAGTGCAGCCCAGGATCTCAATAGCTTCAGCGGTACTGATGAGCTCTTGAGCTATCCAGGCAGTCAGATGTTCTTTGGTTTCAAATTCAAGCATAATGTCACCACTTTGCAATAAGGATGGCTATGGCTGTCAGGCTTATCAAAATCGATAATACGCTGATAATCATCGTTGCTTTATTCATCTTGGAGACGTTCATACGATCAGCTCCTTTGTGGTATAATCGAGTTAAGAAGAACGACACCTTATATTTCACCCACCCATTCAGGAAGCCCTTTGCAGGGCCTCCCTTCCGGGTTGTCTGATTAACGTACCAGCGTGGTGATGAGGGTGATGATCGAACCCATCAAACTTATGATTGCCGTCATAAGTAAGATTTTAGCCGTTCGTTCATCTCGTCGTTCTTCTTTTCTCGTTTTTGACATCTTGTTCACCTCCTTTCTAACTATATTATACCATTTTATATTTACGTACGTCAATAACTATTTTCTATTTAAGTCGCTTTCTTAGCGGCTTTTTTCTTTTTGGATTAAAGCAGAAAAGGAAAAAATGGAGGGTGCAAAAATGAATACAGCTGAATGGGATCAAATGATGATGGCGTTTTGTGATGTGGCAAAAATGATGGCTAAGTATCGCGATGAGCTGTTAGCACAAGGTTTTTCGAGAGATGAGGCATTACGGCTTGTTGTCGAATATCAGAAACAAGCTTTGGGACCTAAAAAGTGAGTCTCGGCAAAGGTGAACAGGAAAGAGGTGAAAGATATGGTTATCGATCTGGAAGTCGTGGCGAGTGAAATCCTTGAGGTGTTAAGTCGAAACAAAATCACATACAGTCACATGGATGATGTGTTTGAGCGTACAAGGGAGATAGCGCACTCCAATGTTATTGATCATCCTTTCAGAATCTCTACAAATGCTGATCCTTCATAGCAGAGCACCTTAACGGGTGCTTTTTTCTTTGTTACAAAACCAACACAACGCCGGGGGTGGTGATCGTGTAAATGGCGGAATTGCATAAGCTGGCCGAGCAGGATTATCTGTCAGGCATGAAATATCAAGAGATTGCTGACAAACATAGCGTCTCGATTAACACCGTCAAGAGTTGGAAACAACGGCATGGCTGGTCTCGTGAAAAGGGTGCACACAAACCAAAAAGGGTGCACACAAACAAAGGCGGCGCGCCCAAGGGCAATAAGAACGCGGTAGGGAACCGCGGCGGCCCAGGCGGCCCTCCAGGCAACGATAAGGCCGTCACGCATGGATTCTTCCAGAAGTATCTGCCGGCGGAGTCCCTGGAGATCATGGAGCAGCTGCAGACGAAGGAGCCGCTGGACATCGTTTGGGATAACATCATGATCCAGTACACGGCGATCATCCGGGCTCAGCAGATTATGTACGTTAAGGATCGGGATGACGTCACGACGACCAGGATCGAGGAGAAGACCGGCAACGTCAGCGGTGAACGTTGGGAGGTTCAGCAGGCTTGGGATAAGCAGGCCACATTCCTACAGGCTCAGAGCCGGGCCATGGCTACACTTCAAAGCCTAATCAAGCAATATGACGAGCTGATGAAAACCGAGCTGGTCACCAAAGAGCAGGAGCTGAGGATCTCCAAACTGAAAGGCGAGGTTGCTTTGCTTGACCAAAAAGCCGCCAAAGATGACGACAAGCCAATCCAGATTGTCATTACCCGAAAGGGTGAGCGATCATGACAGCCATGGTGGAGAAGGAAGTCAATCCTCATTTTGAGGATTTTTTATTTGACTGGACCCATAAGTTTTACTTCTTGGTCGGAGGCTATGGATCATCTAAGAGTTATCACGCTGGGTTGAAGCTCATCCTAAAGCTGCTGAATGAGAAGCGCACGGCATTGGTTGTCCGGGAGGTATATGATACACTTCGGGATTCCACATACGCCCTGCTCTCTGAGATCATTGTCGATCTCGGCCTGGAAGGTAAGGTCCGAACGGTTGTATCGCCGATGCAGATCCGCTTCCCGAATGGCAGCAAGATCATTTTCAAAGGGATGGATAAGCCGGAAAAACTGAAGTCCATTCATAACGTATCCATCGTCTGGATTGAGGAATGCAGCGAGGTCAAATACGAAGGCTTCAAGGAATTGCTTGGCCGTCTCCGGCACCCGACGTTGCAGTTGCACATGATCCTGAGCACCAACCCGGTCAGCACGGCCAATTGGTGCTATAAACACTTCTTCAAGGACTCCAAGGCCAAGGTGACGGTCCTGGACGACGAGGAGCTGTATCGTGACCGAATCAAGGTGGTCAATGGCACGTACTATCATCATTCCGTAGCTGATGATAACCTGTTTCTCCCTGAAAGCTATATTGAACAGTTGGAGGATATGGAGAAGTATGATCCGGATCTGCACCGTATTGCCCGGAGGGGCCGCTTTGGCGTCAACGGTGTGCGTGTGCTGCCTCAATTCGAGGTGCGGCCACATGACGAGGTGATGGAAGCGATTCGGGCTATCCGTTCGCCGATCCGACGCGCCGGTATGGACTTCGGTTTCGAATCCTCTTACAATGCCTTGATACGTCTGGCCGTGGACCATAACGAGAAGATCCTGTATATCCATTGGGAGTATTACAAGAATCAAATGACCGATGACCGTACAGCTGAGGATCTGGCCGAGTTTCAAGGGACCGGGGAAGTCATCCGGGCAGATTCCGCGGAGCCGAAAACGATCAAGTATTTCCGGCAAATGGGCTTTGCTATGCGGCCGGCGAAGAAATTTCAGGGCTCGCGGCTGCAGTATACGAAGAAGGTCAAACGTTTCAAAAAAATCATATGCTCGGACCGATGCGTGAACACGATCGACGAGCTGAAAGATTTGACTTACGCCGTGGACAAGAACGGGGAGATCATCGAAGACGATTTCAGCATCGACCCCCATACGTTCTCGGCTATTTGGTATGCCCTGGATGATTACGAGGTTTCAGACCTGAAAGGGAATTTCAGTTTTGAGTAAGAGAGGAGGTAAACGACATGGTTTTTTCATTGTTTGGTCCAGATGAGCAAGAAGAGATTAAACAAATCATCATCCGGGGCGCTGAGGCTAGGGCTTCACGGGAAGAGATCATCCAGATCGAAACCAGTGAATGGAAGGGCACCGACAAACGAAAGTGGATGGAGATCGGCGAACGTTATTATCGAGTGAAAAACGATATCCTGGACCGAGAACGTACCGAAATCGGCGAGGACGGACGAAGAGTGAAGACCGATATTTTAGCCGATAACCGTATCGCCCACGGTTTCGCCCGGAAGCTCGTAGACCAAAAGGTGGGTTACCTTCTCGGTAAGCCGCTGAGTATATCCACGGAAAAAGAGGATTACGCCAAAGCCTGGTCAGCGTTTTTTGATAGCAGCATGTACAGGCGATTGCAATCAACGGGTAGAACGTCAGTAAACCAAGGGATTGCCTGGTGGTTCGTGCACTACGATGAACAAGGGGCGCTGTCCTTCCGGCTGATGGATAGCCTGGAGATCATCCCATTGTGGCGTGACAAGGCACATACGATCCTGGACGCAATCATCCGAGATTATGAGGTCATCACCTATGAAGGTTTGAAACGGAAGAACGTCCGTAAAGTTGAATGGTGGGATACAACCGGAGTGTACCGGTATGTCGATGACGGGACCGGGTTGATTCCTGATGTTGAGGCCGGTGATGTCGGTTCTCACTTCACCATGGTGGCCGGGCAAGAAGAAAAGCCGCTGAACTGGGAACGGATTCCCTTCATCCCGTGGAAATACAATGAGGCTGAGCAGCCGCTTGCTGAAATCATCCAATCGCTGATTGATGATTATGACCGTAACAAGTCCGATAACTCGAATAATCTGGAGGATCTACCGGATAGCATGTATGTGGTAAAAGGCTATGGTGGGACGCCGGCAGGCGAGATCCGCAAAAACATGTCACGGTATCGCATCATCAAAATTGACGATCCTGATGGTCATTCTGGAGTGGATACCCTTAGCCTGGATATTAATACCGAGGCGTACAAGACCCACATCGAACAGACTCGCAAGGACATTTACGAGTTTGGCCGGGGCGTCGATACACAAGCCAGCAACTTCGGGAGCGCGCCGTCGGGCATTGCCCTGCGATTCCTCTATTCTGATCTGGATTTGGACGCGAGCCTAATGGAAACCGAGTTCCAGGCCTCTCTCGAGCAGCTGCGGTGGTTTATTGATACGCATCTGTACAATACAACAAGCGTGGATTACAGTGCCGAGAAGGTCGAATTCACCTTCAACCGAGATATGCCGATCGACGAATCTGCCATTATTGCAGCGATCAAGAACAGTGTGGGCATATTGTCCGATGAAACCCTTGTTGCTCAGCATCCTTGGGTCAAAGATGTTCAGGCCGAAATTGATCGAATCGAGAAGCAAAAAGAAGAGGCGCTACAACGTATGTCAGATGCCTACAAAGGGTTAGGAGGTGGTCCGGATGCTAGAACCGAAGACGATCCAGCTGGTGAATGAGCTCATTCAGGGGATGACACGGTTTAGTATCAAATCGTATCAATCGAATACGCCAGTGGATTCGGATGATATCAGCTCTTTGGCCGAGCTCGTCGCGGCGATAAACGTCCCCCCGGATCCGCCGCTTGATCAATCGCCGGTAATCGGTTTCCCGCGGCCAGCCCTGGTAGGTGAAGAGGAATGAAGTCATCGGCCTATTGGCAAAAACGCGGTGAACAAATCGCTGAGACCCAGCATCGTAAAGCCGATCAGTATGCACAGCGCCGTCTAAAGGGTGAATACGCTCGGGCGATGGCCGAGATTGAAAAAGGAAATCGACGTCTTTTACTCGCGTTTCGCTATGAATAACGGCACGATGTCCTATGCTGATGCCCAGAAGATACTCAATGGCAATGAACTGAAGGATTTCCATATGGGTGTTGAACGGTTTATCGAGCTTGCCAAAGATAACCCGGACGGGCAATGGACCAAGATGCTGAATAACGCATCTTACAAGGTTCGTGTGTCCCGCCTGCAGGCGCTTCAGATTCAAATGCAGGGCGTTATCCAGAACCTGAGCATGGCAGAGGATAAAGGGCTTTCCGGACTGTTATCCGATGTCTATACGGACAGCTATTACCGAACCATATTCGAAGTTCAGAAGGGAATCGGCTTCGGCGGTTCGTTCGCAAGGATTGACCTGGATACCTTGGAAACCGTGATAAAAAACCCGTGGATCGGTTCGAACTTCTCGCAACGGATCTGGGGAGATAATAACCGACTTGTGCAGCGACTCATCACGGAGTTTAGCCAGGCCCTCATACGAGGCGAAGGAGCTCGCCAGTCTGCCCATATCTTAGCTGACAGAATGAATGTAGGATACCGGGCGGCGGAACGGCTCGTAAGGACGGAGACCAGTCATATTCAAAACGAGGCGGCATTCAGTGGATACAAGGCGAGCGGCGTCGTAAAGAAATATGAGTTCCTATCCACGCTGGACCGGAAAACTAGTCCGATCTGCCGTGAGATGGATAACAAAGTGTTTACGCTGGCTGAAAAGGCAGTCGGGGTCAACTTTCCGCCGCTGCATCCCTATTGTCGTTCCACCGTTGTGCCGTTCTTCGATGATGAAATAGACCCGGTTGAAAGACTGGCTCGGGGAAGTGACGGGGAGGTATACAAGGTCCCTGACAATATGACGTATGGGCAATGGTACAAACAATATGTTGAAGGTAAAGAAGGAGGCGGAGGCAAGTGATTAAAACGGTGATTACAACTGAACGTTTTGAAAATGGCGAGCTCATCGAGCGGACTGTCGAAGAAACGTCCGATGACAAGCCGGTCGGCATCACGAATGTTCATGTTTCCGTGTCGGTTCCCGATAGTGCTGACGTGAATCAGATCGTGGATAGCATCACACGAAAGTTGGAAGAGGCTGTTAAACACGATAAGTAAGAGCTTGCCCTGTCGTACGGCGTAAAACTAGGCATACTCGCGGTCGGAGTATATCGACCGGCTCCCTTAGCTGGAGAGCAGCTATAAAAATCTATGGAGGCTGATGATCAATGGAATGGCTCAGAGAATTATTGAAAGCAGAAGGAATGGACGACGCTAAGATTGAGGTCATTATTGGCAATGTGAACAAGGAGCTGCCGAAGCACTTTGTGCCGAAGTCTCAATACAGCGATGTCGTCGATGCCCGCAAGAAGGCAGAGAAGGAAGTGACGGATCGAGATAAGCAGCTGGAGGAGTTGAAGAAGTCCAGCGGCGATGCGGATGCATTGAAGCAGCAGATCCAAAAGCTCCAGGATGACAACAAGACGGCCAAGGAGAAATACGAGGCTGAGGCCACAGCATTAAAGCGTAACACGGCCGTCAAGCTGGCGCTTGCTGGCAAGGTCCATGACCCGGACATCGTTCTCGGACAACTGGACACATCGAAAATCGAATTGGACGACAATGGAAACGTCAAAGCTGGCCTGGACGACCAGATCAAAGCCCTGCAAACGAGCAAGGCTTTTTTGTTTGTCCCAGAAGACAAAGGCAACCAGTTCCAATTCCGCGGTACCCATCCGCCGGAAGGCGGCGGTGCTGGAGGCGGTGGCGGCAAGTCTAGCGTCGGAGCCGACTTCGCAAAGGCTGCAAACGAAAGCGGCAAAGCACCAACAAATGCAAACAATCCCTGGGATTAATCCGGGGATCAATCGAAAGGAGACAAAATCATGCCTTATGTAAAAGATTACGGGAAAGTCGAGCAGATCAACTTCTTGGCAAGTGCCAAGTACATCGCGTACACCTATCAGATTGACGATACCGGCGTAACGCCAGACGCGCAGGGCCGCAAGATCGTGCCGGCAGGATCCGCATATCCGGCCAATGACGCTACTGCCTTCGGCATTACATTGACGGATACGGATGTGACGGAGGGCCCTGCACCGGGTTCCGTGTTGGTGGACGCTTGGATCCTGGAAGCGCGGTTGCCTGTCACCCTGACGACCGAAGCCAAAACGGCACTGGCCGCGAAGTCGAATATCAAATTTAAAGTGGTTGTTTAATTTCGAAGGAGGATGAAATCTTATGCCAAGCATCTTGGAACTTTTTAATCAACGAGAAATTCTGAACTATTTGCAAAACCGGCAGTACCCGGCCTTTACCGGGGAATTGCTGTTCCCGGAAGTCAAGCGTGAGTCCCTGGAATTTGACATGATCAAAGGAGCTCGTCGAATTCCTGTTATCGCCTCGATTCATAATTTTGATACCGAAGCCGAGATCGGCAGCCGGGAAGCAAGCCGTAAAGCGTTGGAATTGGCGCTGATCAAGCGGAAACTTCCACTCAAAGAGAAGGAAATTATCGCACTTGAGAATCCGCGGACGCCAGCTGAACAGCAATACCTGATGCGGGAAGTATATAACGATATCGATACCTTGGTTACTGGCGTACGGGCCCGTGCAGAGGCCATGCGGATGGAAGCTGCTGCAAATGGTACGGTAACACTCAACGAGAACAACCTGAGCGCTACCATCGATTACGGCGTGCCTGCTGAACATAAAGAGGTGTTATCCGGAACCGACCTGTGGACGAACCCAGACAGCGATCCGATCACCCAAATGCAGGACTGGTATTCCACGCTGGGAACAAAGCCAAAGCGCGTGTTGACGTCCAGCGCGGCCCTGATGGCGCTGCTGCGTCATCCGAAAGTAATCGGTGCGCTGTTTGGTAATAACGCTGCTCGTGTGGCTACAAGGCTGGATCTTAACGCGTTCTTGAGTCAGTTGGAGCTGCCGACCATCGCAACGAATGACGACGTATACCGTAAGCAAAACGCAGACGGTTCCTATACGCAGCATCGTTACTTCCCGCAGAATAAATTCGTCATGTTGCCGGAAGGGCCGCTCGGCGAAACGATCTACGGGCCTACGGCGGAGGAGATCCGGTTGACCCGTGACCCTTCGATCCAGACGCAAATGATCGGTAATGTCCTGGCGATGGTATACGAGGAAAACCTGGATCCTGTTTCGACCTGGACCAAAGCAGTAGCCACCGCGCTCCCTAGCTTCCCAGCTGCAGACGAGGTATTCCAAGCACAAGTAATCTAATAAAGGGGCCGTTATGGCCCTCTTATCATTTATGGAGGTGTAAGACATGATCGTTAAAGTCAAAAAGATCCCGGTAAGGCATAACGGTACACGATATCTGGCGAATCAGAAGTTTGAGATCAGCCAGGAGGACCATAAGAAAATTCAGAAGTTTGTTGAAGTCGTCAAAGAGGAGCCCCCAGCGGATGATACCAATAAGGGACAGGATCCAAACAGCCCGCAGGGGCCGAAGAAGATCGAGGAAATGACCGTCCCTGAATTGAAGGATTTCGCGGAGGAAATGGAGATCGACCTGGGAGACGCAACGAAGAAGGATGATATCATCCAACGCATTCAGAAGGCTATGGAGGCGTAAGCCATGCTAATGGAGTATTGGGATAACCAAAAACAGGAACGGGTAACCGTCTCGACGGATAATCCTCTTCCGATGAGTGGAGGCGGAGGCGGTGGTGTGCCGGCTGATGGATCCATTACGACAAACATGATCCAGGACGGAGCCGTAACAAGCGAGAAGCTCGCTGCGAACGCGGTATCTGCTTCTAAGATATCGGATGCCTCTGTTGTTGGCAGAAACGTCCTGACGGCCGCTGATGCCGCAGGCGCCCGCTCAGCGATCGGGGCCGGTACCAGCAATCAGAACCTATCGGCGCTTACATCTGCAGAAGCGACAACCGGAACGGCTACTACAGCAAGAGCCATTACCGCTGCAGTGCTGGCCGGTGCAATTAATGAGCGAACCAAGAATAAGGCGGCCATCGCTGCTTTGTCACCAATAACGGACCCGGCTGCCGCCGATGCGGAGGCAGTTGCAACGCTGCTCAACCAAGTGATTGCAGCCCTTCAAGCGTAGGAGGTTTTTGTCATGATAACAGAATCAGACGTATGGCCGCTTGTTAAAGCTCGCTTGGGCTTAACAGATGACGCGCACAAGACCCTTGCGGAATTGTATATTGCTGAGGTGGGCCAACGGATCCGGCATTATATCAATCAACAGCGGATTCCCGATGGATTGTTACTTACATGGGCGGCTATGGTTTCGGCTGTCCTTGCTGAGGACCAAGGAGAATTGCTTTACCCACCACCGGCGCCGGTTGAGGTCCCAGAGGTGTCGATCGGTGACACATCCGTTAAATCTTCCACGGTCACGCCGGCTGCCCCTCCAAAACCTAACGTCAGTCTGTTGGATAAGGTGGTCTTAGATTATCGAGTGGATCTCAATCATTACCGAAAACTGAGGTGGTAGCGTGATCGATTACGTTAAGTACCGCGCCGCAATTGAACAGACGTATGAGGATCGAACCACGATCTATCGGCATGCCAAAGTGAAGGACCAGGTCACCAAGGAAACAAAACTCGAGCCGGTACCCTTCATTACGGATCAGCCATGCCGCCTATCGCAAAAGGCATTAGGTCAGAACAATCAGAGCGAAGCGCAGAACGATATCAGTTGCGAGACTAAGCTATTTATAGCCCCTGAGATGGAGATCAAACAAGGCGACATGCTGGAGGTTACCCGCGGCCGATTCACAGATTTCGGGTGGGAGCCCATCGCCCCTGCTCGAAAATACACCGCGGGCGAGCCGTTTATGTATCCGACCCACCAGGAGATTAGTCTCCAGCGCAAGGAGTGGGCGTAATGGCGAGATGGGGAAGTTATGACTTCTCGGATTTTGAGAAAATGGCAAAGTCGTTCAAAAAGGCATTGGATGAACGGGTTATCGATCGTTTCATCGAAGACTTTCTGCTTGAGATGGCCTATCGAGCGAACCGGAAAATCAAGAAGCGTACACCAGTCGGTGTGGATACTGAATCTCCCGGCAACCTGAGACGGAACTGGAAAGTGAGCCGTGTTGAAAGAGTGGGAAGGTCGTTCCAGGTCGATAACTACAACGACACATACTATGCCATTTTCGTTGAATACGGACACCGGACCGGTAAGGACCTGACCAAATGGGTAGAAGGTCAGTTCATGATGACCATCAGCATGCAGGAAATCGAGAGGGAACTTCCCCGATATCTTGAAAGGCGAATGGCTGAATTGCTGAACAACATCATGAACGGCCGGCCTGCAAGGAGGTAGCGCATGCTGCAGGTTAATTTTAATGATGTCAGATATGCCGTTCATGCTGCTTTAGATGCGGCTTTCCCCGACGTTGAAATCATGGGGGAAGAAATCAAACAGGGGTTAACGCCACCCTGTTTTTTTGTGCGCTTCTTAGAGCCTGAGCATATGCATTTAATCGGCAGAAGGTACATGCGGTACCACCCCATGGTGATCCGGTACTATGCCGTAGATCAGACGAATGCATCCATGTACAGCATGGCTGAAGATCTAACCCGCATATTGGAACGGATATCGATCTCGGGCGCACTCACAAAGGGAACCGGGATAAGATTTGAAATTGTGGATGGGGTGCTCCATTTTTTTGTGGAGTACAACTTCCACGTCATGAAGCCCAAAGACCCGGCTGTGAAGATGGAACGAATAGAACAGGAGGGACGCTTAAAATGAGCAACAGAGAGAATAAAGCTCAGCCGCAACCAGCGCCGCGCTACACGAAAGAACAGATCGTGAGCTCTAAACGGTTTACCACGTCAGAAAAGGACATCCTGACGGGTCTGCTTGCGGCTGACAAGATGTATACGCTGGAAGAAGCACAGGGAACCATTGAATCCTTCAAAAGGAAAGAGGTGTAATCATGGCTGGAGGTACTTGGACCACAATGAATAAGCCGTTACCGGGACTTTACATTAATACGGAGTCATCCGGTCAATCCGTAGGCACTGTTGGAGAGAGAGGCATTGTCGCCTACCCTGCTCCGTTGCCGTGGGGTGCTGATTTGATCGTCATTGATAGCAGCTCATATTTTGATGATGCGCTCAGGCTATTAGGGTTTCATCCTGACGATGCACGTATCCGGCACATTACAGCCGCTACGACTCACGCTCGCCGGGTACTGCTCTATCGATTAGGAGGAGACGGTCAAAAGGCAACGGCTACAAGCGGAGCCCTGACAGCGACAGCCAAATATGCTGGGCTCAGGGGAAATGACCTGAAGATCATTGTGCAGAACAATATTGATGACAATACGAAATTCGATGTTTATACGTATCTTGAAGGCGAGCAGCTGGATACACAAACCGTAGCCGATGTTACGGAATTGAAAGACAACGACTTTGTTACCTTTAGCGGTACAGGGGCTCCTGATGTAACAGCTGGAGTTAATCTTACAGGTGGATCGGCGGGCACAGGCACAGCCGGTGAAATCAGCAACGCCTTGTCCCGGTTCGAAGCTGAAGAGTTCAACGTGATCGGTATACCTATCGATGAGACTACCGTGAAGCAGTTGGTAACCGCTTGGGTGAAACGCCTTCGGGAGGATGAGGGAAAGAAAATCACGGCTGTTGTTGTCAATTACCCCCAAGCCGATTACGAAGGTATCACGAGCTTGCGAAACGGGATCATCACGGAAGATGGGCTTCAGGTTGAGCCGATCTATTTGCTGTGGGAAATTGCCGCGATGGAAGCCGCCGCCAACCTGAATGAATCGCTGACGTATCAGACGATCCCAGGAGCCGTAGACGCCTGGCCGAAACTGACGACAGCCGAAACCATTACAGCCGTAACCAACGGGGAATTGGTCATTAGCTCCGGTAATGGTCGAGCCTACATTCAACAGGATATTAACACATTCACATCATTCACTCCGAAGAAAGCCAGGGAGCGCAGCAAGAACCGAATTGTTCGGGTTCTGGACGGGATTGCAAATGACGCCAAACGTATCTTTGAGACCTACTATATCGGAAAAGTGGATAACAATGCGGATGGACGGGCGCTGCTGAGAAAAGAGATTGTTACCTATTTGGATCGATTGCAAGAGATTGCTGCAATCCAAAACTTTGACGCTCAGACCGATATCACAGTCCTTCCAGGCAAAGATGCCGATGCTGTGTTTGTGGACCTATCGGTTCAACCAGTGGATAGTATCGAAAAAATTTACATGCGCATTCGTGTGCGCTAAGGAGGTTTAAGGTATGCCGGATTTTTTGAGAGCCCAGGACACCATCTCCGGGCAGGAAGGCAGAGCCTACGCTACCATTGACAGCCGAGTTCATGAAATGTTCTACATTAAAACGCTGGAGGCGTCCGTAGAAAAGAATAAGGCGGAGGTGCGGACCCTTGGCCGTCGTGGAGTGCAGCACAAAGCGACCGGCTGGGTTGGCTCTGGTACCATGACGATTTACTACGTAACGTCCCTTTTTCGTCAATTAATGTACGATTACATTAAGACAGGAAAAGATGTCTTTTTTGATGTCACCGTCACCAACGAGGATCCGTCGTCTTCCATTGGTGCCCAGACCGTCACCATTAAAGGGGTGAACCTGGACAGCGTCATCATGGCATCGTTGGATACAGAGTCGGAGGCGCTGGAGGAAGAAGTCAGCTTTACGTTTGATGACGTTGATCTGGGCCAGTCGTTCCAGGAGCCAGTCTAAGATCCTATTGAACTTAAAATATCCCTGAATAGAAAAGGAGAATGACCATGTCTGATATGTCTATGTTTTTTGCAGCTAACGCTGCTTTGGAGGTAACGGAGGATTTCGTGGTTTCGGAGCGTTTCAAAGATGCGGACGGTAAGCCTGTCGCCTGGAAGCTGCGCAGTATCACGGAAGAAAAAAATACCGAGATCCGCAAGGCGGCCACACGCAAGACCAAAGGGAAGAATGGAGTTTACATTCCCGAACTGGATCCGAATGATTACGTCGCACGGGTTACGACCAGTTGCGTCGTTTTCCCTGATCTCCAAAATGCGGATCTGCAAAAATCCTACAGCGTAACAGGAGCTGAAGCGCTTCTGCGTAAAATGCTTTTGCCAGGCGAATACGCGGCATTAACCGAACGAGCTCAGGCTATGAACGGCTTTGACCGCGACGTGAACGAGCTGGTAGACGAGGTAAAAAACTAATCAAAGAGGGCGATGGTGACGCGAATTATGCGTACTACGCCCTCCACGAGTTGCACATCCTTCCTCACGAGCTCATGGCGCTGCCGGTCCGGGAACGGGCCGCCATCTATGCCATGATTTCTGTCCGGATAGAGAAGGAACGGGAAGAGGCCAAAAAGCTCAAAGGTAAAAAGCGGTAGACCCCAGCCTGAAATATTTGGTAGAATAGTTGGGAAATATGACCTATTCAGGGGGACGAAATTGTGAAAAAGTCATTGGGTTTATTTGCACTACTATTGCTGCTATTGGTTGCTGTTGTGGGATGTGGATCCGCGGGGTCGGAGAACAAAGATCTGACGCTTGAGAAATTTATTAAGGCTTATCAAGACGCAGGCATCGAGGTGGATCCGGAGGAGAAACCAAAGCTTCAAAGCACAGAAGCGATTGACGGAGTGATCTTCTATGTCGATAAGCAAAAGGTAGCCATCTATGAATATGAATCTTCTAAAGATATAGAAGGCGAACTAGCAATTTATGATGTAATGAAGGATTGGCCTAGAAACGGCCTATTCATATTAGAAACAAAAAATGATAAGGCATCTGAAATATTCAAAAATGTAAAATGATTTACAGACGCTCTCCTTTGTGAGGGCGTCTTTTATTTTGGCAGGAAGGAGGTAGGTTCATGACCACAGTCTCCTCAACATTGAAGATGTATGATGCCATGTCTGGTCCATTAAAAAGTGTCATGAGTTCCATGAACATGGTGATCCGGACGATGGAGCAAATGCAGCGGACGACGAGCCGGAACCACAACATCGACCGCCAGCTGGCCGCGGCTAAAAGTCAGATTGCGGCAGCTGAGAGCCAGATCAACAATGCGATCGAGGACTCCACAAGGCAACAGAATCGATTTAATGACGCGGTACGGCAAAGCCGGAAGGAATCCAGCCGATTAGCCAGTACGATAAAAGGAATTGCTGCATCGTATCTCACGTTTCAAGGAATCCAGCAGCTCGGTGGGGCAACGATCGGCGGGGCGATGAAGCAACAGGAGATGGTAAACACCTTTACCTCTCGGTCCGGTAATGATGCCTTAGGTAAGGCAATTTATGACCAGACGGTTCAGCAGGCCCTCAAGTACGGTCAAGATGTTGATGCGAGCTTGCTCGGGAGCATGTCTTTTATGAGTGCGACGATGGATCCCAAGCAGTTAACGGAAATAAATAAACTGTCAATGCGTCTTGCGAAGCTGAATCCGACAGAAGGGCTTGAAGGGGCGGCATTCTCGTTGAAAGAATTGCTGAGCGGCGACTATACGTCCATCTCCGAACGCTTTAACATTAGCCGGAGCATGCTCAAGGACAGCGAGGCGCGACTGGCTGGGATGAGAGGCGACGTTGACGGATTTATCAAGGGAATGGATAAGATGCTGGATCAGCAGAATCTGACCGAAGAAGCCTTTGAGAAGATGCTGGACTCTCCTGCAGCCAAGTGGAATCGAGCCATACAAACATTCAAGTTTAACATGGCGACTGCAGGCAAGGATGGATTACAGTCTCTAGCCCCTCTGTTCGACAAAATCAATGCCGGCTTTGACTCAGGACAATATCAATCCACTTTTGATATGTTGTCATGGGGCATACAGGTTGCAGTACAGTCATTCATGTGGTTTCTGGATACAGCGACACAAGTGTTCACGTTCATGCGGGACAACTGGCCGTTACTTCAACCGATTGTGTACGGTTTGATTGGAGCGCTTGGATCGTTGGCTTTGATCATGGCTGTAAACAAGGTTGCTATGATAGTCGGTGCCGTTGCTACCGGTATCCAGACAGCGGCATTATTTATTCAAGCTGCTGCGGTTAACGGTTTGAAATTTGCGTGGGCCGGATTGAATACGGTGATGAAAGCAAATGTTTATATTCTGATCATCACGAGTATTATCGCATTGATTACTTGGCTCTATAACCTGTGGAGAACAAATGATCAGTTTGCCGCTGGCTTTATGCGTGCCTGGAATGCGATCTTAAACTTCTTTGACCAAATACCTGTATTCTTCCTGAGGATTGGAGTCGGTATATCGAATGCTTTCCATGAAGCAAAGGTCGAATCATTAAAAGCTATCGATTCACTTGTTAATGGAGCTATAGACAAGTTGAATAACATGATTGCAAAGCTCAATGAACTAAGATTTGTTTCGATTGACTTCATCGACGGCGTCACATTTTCTGCAGAAGCTCAGATCCAAGCTGAGGCAGCTCGCCAAGCAGGTGAAGCCAAAATTGCTGCAGCCGAGCAGAAGGCGGCGGGGAAAGCGGCAGAACGAGAGGCCAAGGTCGAAAAGTGGCTAAACGATCGCGCGGCTAAACGGGCAAAAGAGCAAGCAGAAGCAGAGAAGAAGCAGAAAGGTGCAGGTAGTGTCGGAGATTATAAGGTGCCAGCTTCGGCAATGGCCGCGGCGGCCGAAACTCCGAAGGTTGATAAGGTCGGGAAGGTTGGTCAGGTCGATAAGATCAAAGGGAAGGTAGATATCAGCAGCGAGGACCTGAAGATTATGCGGGATATTGCCGAGATGAAGAATATTCAAAACTTCGTCACCCTAAAGCCTACCGTATCGTTGAAGACGGGCAATATCAACAACAGCGGTGATCTAGACTCTATCGTGACAAAACTGACAACTCGACTTGAGGATGAGGTCGCAGCCAGCGCCAAAGGGGTGTATAACTGATGGCTGAATATAGCATTGAGTTGAGCTTCAATAACCGGGAGGTCGTGTTCGAGATCCCTGTGCTTCCGGAGGAAATTGAGATCGAGGGTGAAGGTGAAGGGGAGGAGCACAACGTCGCTGGCCTTGGCTGGATCAACGCGATCGATGCGCCAAAGCTCAAAGAGATCTCTTTCAGCAGCATATTCCCTGCCGACATGGAGAATGCGATCCAATCCAAAGGCTTTGACGCTCCTGCTGATTATATCCGCCGAATTGAAGACTGGATGACCAAGAAGAAGCCGATCAGGTTTATCTATATCAGCCAGGGCCTGAAGATCAACATCCCGGTATCCATCGAGGAGTTTAACTATAAGGAGGTCGGCGGCGCCCCCGGGGATTTTGAGTATACATTAACCCTCAAGGAATATGTGTTTTACTCAACCAAAAAGGTCACGATCGCAAAGACGACCGCGGCCTCCGCCGGCAAGAAAAAGCAAGCCGCGGCCAAGAAGCCGGACCGGCCGGATGAGCGCGCCAAGCCTAAGACGGTGAAGATCAAAAGCGGAGATTCGCTATGGACGATCGCGAAGACCCATCTTGGAGACGGCAGCCGGTACAAGGAGTTAATGAAACTGAACAATATCACGGAGGCCCAGGCCAAGAAGTTGAAAGTCGGTACCGTGATTAAGCTGCCGGGGTGATGCTATGAAAATCGTGATTGATAACAAGGACGGGAACGTCTGGGACGTATCGAATGTGGTTAAAGATATCAGATACTCTACTTCACGAATCGGGAAGGCTTCCTCATTGGAGTTCACCCTGGTTGACAGCGGCATTTACCAGGATAAGAAATTCAATTATCAAAACGGGGATATCGTTCAGTTTACCGACGGCACAAACAAGGTGTTCATGGGCTACATCTTCAGATTCGAAATGGGGCTGAATGGAGAGGCGAAGGTCCTGGCGTATGATCAGCTGCGGTATCTTAACGCGAATCATACCTATGTCTTGACCAACGTAACTGCAACCCAGATCATTCAGCGGATCGCCAAGGACTTCGGCCTGAAGACCGGGAAGCTGGCTGATACCAAGTACAAGATCCCTAACTTCCTGCAGGATAATCAAACCCTGATGGATATGATTTGTTGGGCCCTGGATACAACGCTGATTAAGTACAGTTCCAATTTCGTGTTTTACGACGATTTCGGGCAGCTGACTTTAGAAAACATTACTCAGATGAGGTACGGCTTTGTCATAGGCGAAGGGAGCCTGATGACGGATTTTACCTATTCGAAATCCATCGACGAGGATACCTATAACCACATCGTGTTGTATCGGGATAATGAGAAGTCTGGCAAACGGGAGACCTTCAAGATCGAAGACAGCAGCCGGATTAAAAAATGGGGTAAGCTGCAGCTATATCAAAGCGTGGACGAGGATATGACCAAGGCCCAGATTAACGATCTCCTGACCCGGCTAATCACGGCCAAGAATCGGGAAACCCGCAAGATGAAGATCGAGGCAATCGGCGATCTCCGGCTGCGGGCAGGGATGTATGTCAATATCCAGGTCGCGCGCTTCGGGATCAATAAATTTTTCTTGGTCGATGAGTGCATGCATAGCATATCGGGAGCGCAGCACACGATGACCCTTGACTTGAGGATGGTGTAAGTATGCTGGATATCATTAAAAAGGCAGCAATAAACGCGATGGATGCAAGCAATCCAGTCGCCGTGCAAATAGGATCAGTCGTATCGATAAGCCCCTTGGAGATTAGCCTGGATCAACGGCTGACGCTCCCAGAGGCTTTTTTAATTGTGCCGGAGTCTTTGACCCGCTATGAGATCGACTTGAGCCACGTTCACAAGCTTTCTGGTTCTCCCGATACAGAGAAAGCTTTGACGGATAAAATCGTCATACGTGAGGGGCTGGCCGTGGGTGACGCTGTGATTCTGCTTCGGGTCCAAGGTGGTCAGAAATATGTTGTACTCGATAAGGCGGTGAGCGAATGATCCCACAAAGCGATATTGAAATGACAGACGAGGAACTGGAGCCGGTCACGCTCCCGAGCCGGACCTATCGGTTCGACCGAGTGAACGGCCGGATCAGCAGCCAAACCGTGGACGGGATCGAGGCCGTCAAGCAGACCGTCTTTAAAATCCTTTCGACTCAGCGCTTTGAACATCTCATTTACTCCGGAAACTACGGAAACGAGATGAAGCTGGGCGAAGTCCGAGGGCGTGCCGTATTTGAAAGCGAGGTTGAGCGCTGGGTAACGGAAGCGCTGACCCAGGACGACCGGATATCCAGCGTGACCGGATTTAGTTTTGAGTATGGTATGGACTCGGCCTTAGTCCGGTTCACGGTGGATACGGAATTTGGATCCTATCAAGAAGAGCAGGAGGTGTGACGGTGTACGAGGATCAGACATTTGAAAACATCCTGGAGCGCATGCTGGACCGGGTACCGGACGGGATCGATAAGCGCGAGGGGAGTATAATCTATGATGCCCTGGCGCCGGCCGCTGCCGAGCTCGCACAAGCTTATGTCGAGTTGGACATTAACGCGAATCTACGCTTTCCCGATACGGCCAGCGGTGAATACCTGGACCGCTCCATCGCCTGGTCGGGTGTCAAACGAAAGCTGGCCAGCAAGGCGTGGCTCCGCGGCGTGTTTTATTCCGGATCCGGCGAGTTGCTAGACATCCCTATCGGCAGCCGCTTCAGCCTGGGCGAGCTGAACTATGTCGCCGTTGAACGGATGTCTGAAGGAAACTATCGGATGGAATGTGAGACGGCCGGATCCGAAGGGAATCGCCACTTCGGCGCACTCATCCCGATCGATTACATCACGGATTTGGGGCGCGGTGAGCTGACGGAGCTTCTGGTCGCCGGCGAGGACACCGAAGAGGATGAGGTCCTGTATGAGCGGTACCAGGAGAAGGTATCCCGGCCGATCACGTCCGGCAATAGGTTCCAATATGAGTTATGGGCCCGGGAAATCACTGGCGTTGGCCGGGCACGGGCATTTCCACTATGGAACGGCCCCGGAACGGTGAAAGTTGTTTTGCTGGACAATGACATGCGCGCGCCAGCCGCTCCGATCGTGGAGGCTGTCCAGGAGTACATTGACCCGACACAGGACGGTATGGGGGAGGGGGCTGCGCCGATCGGTTCCGTGACTACGGTTGTCGGGGCAACGGAGATCCCGATCAACATTTCGGTCAAAGTGACCCTGGCTACCGGTGCAACCGTGGAAGAGGTCAAGGAGCAGCTGGAGCGTGGTGCTGCGGAGTATTTCCGAGACTTGGCCTTTACGGATCCACTTATACGGTACACGCGTATCCAGGGCATCATCCTTGGGATCCCGCCTGTCATCGATTACTCGGACCTGCTGGTAAATGGTGGAGCGATGAATATAGAAATCGGCATGGATGATGTCGCGGTCCTCGGGACGGTGACGGTATCATGAGTGGATCCGACCGTTTAAAGAGCTACTTGCCGGCTTACTATGACGGAGTGCTGGAGATGGAGCAGCTGATGGGTACGGAAGGGCCGGAGGTGGATCTGCTCGCTTCACGGATCGAGGAGCTGCTAAATCAATCCTATCCGGAATCCGCGACCTGGGCGATTAGCCGATATGAAAAGGACCTCCAGATCACGGCCGAAGCCAGGAAGCCCATCGAGCAGCGGCGCTCGGTGGTTATCTCGAAGATGCGCGGCCATGGTAATGTGTCCGGCAGCCTGATCAAGAACGTAGCGCAGGCATACGACGGCGGCGAGGTGGACGTATCGGTTACGCCGGCAGATTACAAGATTACGATTACCTTCATTGATACGCTCGGGATCCCGCCGAACCTGGACGACTTGAAGAACGCTCTGAACGATATCAAGCCAGCGCATCTTACCCTGGAATATGAATTCCGGTTCCTACTGGTCCGAGATATTCATAACGTCATGACGTTCAATCAGCTTAAACAAACGCCATTTAGCAAGATGGCCTTTAGAAGAAAGTGAGGTAATAGTATGCCAATCCAGACACCGAATTTGGATCTATACAAAGTAAACGGCGAGACGGATGGAAACGACACGTTTAACGTTGATGTGGTATTAAACGATAACTGGGATAAAATTGACGCGGCTGTTGGAGACGTTGGGACTGAAATCGAAGGTTTAAAGCAATCTGGCGTTGACGGTAAAAACCGATTGGAAACCGCCATCATCGCCAAGGAAGGGACGGTTTCCAAACAAGGGCAGGTTGCGACATTCGAAGAACTTGATAATGGCATTCACTCAATTCCTACAGGCACAGATACAAGTGATGCTACAGCGATTGCAGCAGATATTCTATCAAACAAAACAGCCTATGGACCTAACGGGAAGATTACAGGAACAATCCCCGTCCTTACTGGTAATAGAACAGCTACAGGCGTTGCGAAATGGCCTGATGGAGCATTAGCTGTATATCCAGAAAAGGGATATCAAAAAGGTGGGGCCGGTGACGGTGAAATCAAGGTGACACCCGCACAGTTACAAGCTGCCGAAGCCGCACTTCGTTCCGATAACATCAAGAGTGGCACAAGCATTTTCGGTGTGTCTGGGAAAAACACTGTCGTAGATACGGCGGATGCAGTTTTAGATCCTCAGTATCTGCTCGTTGGTCAATCAGGTTATGACGATGGCGTAAAAAAAGCCGGTCAGATGCCGAACAGGAGCGCCGAAAACCATCACATGCCAGGACTTGAGGCTACAGTGTGGGCCGGGGATCGATTCTTTATTCGGCCCCCAGGTGGATTTTATACGGGGGAAAGCTGGGTAACAACGCTGGTTCCGGGACTCACTGCCGCGAATTTGCGGAAAGATGTGAACGTGGCGGGCTTGATTGGTACTTTAGTCGAGGGTAGGAAATTCATACAAGGGTCCGTTACCCCGAACGCCAACGGTTACTATGTGATCCCTGTCAATGGGTTTACACCTACCTTTGGGTTTATGTGGCAGGGAAACGCGACCGGAGATAATGCCATAAACTCTTTATATATGGGTACTATGCCAAAAAACCCCGATGGTTCGCCTAACCTATCAGCCGAATCAGGACCAGCCCTTGTTCTCTCGGAAAATGTACCCACCCATATTTCCTATGGTTTTACTCAACCAAACAACGTTTTTTTCCCCGGTAGTGTCTTTCTTCGCACAGGTGGTAAATTCGTAGGCACTGCTAAATACATTTTGTTTGAATAAGGAGGCACCCCATGATTCAAGTAGGACGCATGATCTTTTACGACAAAGGCACCGGGCAAGTCTTAGTCACCGCTCCTTCTCAGGAAGGGTCATATGTCTATGAAAACCCGGAGGACCTAATACCACTATACCCGGAGCTTAAGGATAGAGACCGAAGCAGCTTCGATATTATCCAATTGGAGTACGGTCAATATGACGAAGATTTCAGCAGAGCTACAAAGTGGGAAGTTGACCGTTCCACCCTATCACTAGTGTTTCGATATCACGACCCAAACAACCCGGAAGTACCTCAGCCGCTCAGAAAGCCATTAACTGAAGAGGTAGATGAACTTAATTCAACTATCGGAACATTGTTAATGGAAAGCGCCAACGACAAGGCAACGATTGCATCCCTTGAGGATACAGTGGGTACTCTGCTCTTCGAGGTGGCTGCCCTGAAGGGAGGTGCAGAATAAATGTGGTATACGATCGTCAAACGCTATTACGACAATCAGCATCCTTTATACAATGATGACAGTTTAAAGACCTTTGTTGTAGCAAAGATGATCACTCCAGAAGAATACAAGCAAATCACAAACGTTGATTATGCAGCATAGCGCGCCGTAAGGCGTATTTTTTATGCCCCTGGGTGGTCCGGGGGCTTTTCTTTATTCAAAAATAGATAGGGGGAAGAAGGGTGGACTGGACCGTGCTCACAGCAATCATTTCTGTCACAGCAGCCATCAGCGGCATTGTGCTCGGCTGGGTCGGCAAGACGAAGGCCTTTAAAGCGGAGGTTGTACAGGAAGCCACGGCGGACGCGTCGCTGCATACCGATGTCTCTTACATCAAGCGTGGTATCGATGACATTAAGGTGGATGTCCGTATCCAAGGGCAGCGAATGGACGGATTTTCTGAACGACTTACAAGAGTTGAAGAATCTGCAAAACAAGCGAATAAACGCCTGGACCGGCTGGAAGAAAATTAATAGGAGGATGAATGTATATGGAATGGAGCATGATTTTTGAGTATATCAATCCTGAGTTGATCGTGGTTGTCATTGCTTGCTGGATTATTGGTTACGTGTTCAAGCAAACGCCGTTTATCCCTGATTGGTTCATTGTTTATTTGGTCGGTGTAGTTGCTATTGTATTTGTCTGCCTGATTCAGGGATTCACGGTCCAAGCGATCATTCAAGGGATCCTGTGCGGTGCCGTGGCGGTATTCGGTCACCAGGCCGTAAAGCAGACAGCCAAGGCAGCAGGTGGATCCAATGATTAATAAACAGGCATTTGTCCAGAAAATCGCCCTATTCGCAATTGCCGACATGAAAAGTACCTTTATCCCGGCTTCGTTGATCATAGCCCAGGCTGCGCTTGAAAGTGCCTGGGGAACATCAGGCCTTACCAAGAAAGGGAATAACCTATTTGGTATCAAAGGCAAGGGGCCTGCCGGTAGCTGCACGATGCAAACTACGGAATTCGTGAATGGAAAGCTGATCAAAGTAGACGCCGCCTTCCGTGCCTATAACAATTGGGGCGAGTCCATCGCCGACCATACCAAGCTGATCCTGAACGGGGTCAGCTGGGACCGAAACAAATACAAGAAGGTTATCGGAGTGGACGGGAGGACGGCCGCGAGGGAGATTCAGGAGGCGGGTTATGCGACGGATCCGAAGTATGCGGATAAGCTGATCGCCATTATGGATGAGTACAACCTGTATCAATACGATGTCGTGAAAGGAGGATCAGAGCCAGTGAAGGAAGCAAAAGAGCGTGATATTAATGTGGTCAGTCCGTGGGCAGCTCCTGCCTGGGGAGAGATGCAGAAGAACGGTTATGTGGACGGCAGACGGCCAGGTGCGCCGGTCACGCGGGAGGAGCAGGTGGTCATGATGTATCGACTGCGGAAGAACTTCCTTAAATTGATCGGAGGCAATACCGACCGGATCGCGGAGCTGGAGAAGCAGCTGCAGGCAATTGAATCTGAAAAGTGAGTCTATAGGGGATGTATAAATCGTTGTTGAGCGGCCATACTCATAACGAGTAATGTTTCTCCCCAATGAGCATTGCTCATCTCCACTTACTATGAGGGTAACGGAGAGAACCCCTGGGTGTAGGCCTTGGGGTTCTTATTTTGTATACTTTTTTAATTACAAACCGATATTAATCTCATGGCACATAATAAACTGTTTACATCCGTGAACATCGGTTAACAAACTGTATATACTTCTGTATTAAGTTATGTCATAATGTAAGGGACGGGAGATAAGCGAACATGTGTTCCAAAAAAGAATCATTATTTGAGAATGGAGGTGTATTTAAATTGAGTTCTGTAGATGTCGCTAAATGGTTCATCTTCAACAACGATGATTTCACGTATGAATCATGGGACAGCAAAATTAAACTCCAAAAGCTACTCTTCTATTCTCAAGCAATGCATTTGGCTGTAACTGAAGAACCATTATTCACGGAAAAATTCGAAGCTTGGAAGTTTGGTCCTGTTGAGCGCGAAGTGTATATAAAAACACAGCACGAAGGTCTCATGCATGCTGTTCGTGTTAGAGGGATAGATGTTTCGGATAAAATGGAACGTGAGCAGCTGCTAATTCTTAAAACGATTAATTTCATTTACGGGCAAAAAACAAGCCATGAATTAGTTGACTTAACTCATGCAGAAGAACCATGGAAGTCGCTTGAGGACCGAGCAATGAACATGGAAAATCCGATAATAACTCTTGACTCAATAGCTAGGTACTACAAGCCCTTAAAGGAAGTTTTTGAGGCGCATAGAGATTTTGACTTCGATGCGCATGTAGTAGAGCGAATTAATGGAAATAGATTTATATACAACATTAAAGAAACAAACCTTACCGATAAAGACATGGGGGAACTTTGGGAGTTCGCTCTTGAAGAGTCAGGCGGGACATTTCATGTCTATAAGGATGAAGAGGGAGAATTGGTGGTATATTAATTATGAATTATTGCTGTGGATCAATATTCATGAGAAAAGGCATTGTATTTAAAGACGGGGGCTATGATACAAGGAAATTCGGCCACCCAACTGTCACGACATTCGATTTGGGGTTCGATGATGATCATGCTTACTTCTTGACAACCTCAAGCCAAATTGAAATTTATCCTTCGAAAGAGGATGAATATTATATGGCAAGTCCTACAAGGGAAGGGTTAAAGAAACCATCCCTAATTAATCTGAAATTCATCTATAAAGTACCACACGGATTTCAGCGGGAAACAGGTTGTTTGCCACCTCGTCAGTTTTATGAAATGATCAAAAAATTTGTGGAGTATCAATCAAGGGTCCCCGATGAGTATTTTAGAGAAATTTACCCAAAGGTTTCCGGCTATCTTAGATAATCATAAATCGGTAAATCGTATCAAAGCAGAACCCCACGAGGCATAAGCCAGTGGGGTTCTTTTTATTTGGAAATTTTCATTTTTAGGGCTTTAAATAAGACATCAATCAGTTCGTTGCGCCCAACTTTGAAAAACTGATCTTCATATACAACGAGCCATCCGCTTCCCCAACTGCGAACCTCAATGTTCGTTTCGAATGAAAGAAGGTCCAGTAGCTGCCCTACATCAAGCAATGGGAAGCATGTATCCCAATCATCTGTTTTTCCGCCCTCGTACACAAGGAAAAAGCTATTGCCCTCTGATCTGACCTCAGTAATTGTATGGACTTCATCAGTCGAAAAGTCGTAAAAGCTTTCTCCTGGTTCCGGATCTCCCCATAGTATGGATTCATGGAAATTCTCTAATTCCTTTTCCGTGAGTGTTTTGATATCCTCAACTGTTAACTGGTGTTTAATGAAATTCAAATAAGTAGCCCCCTCAAAAAAAGCTGGATTTCCATACTTCTTCTACAAAGGATCGGAGTATCCTGTTGATCACTCCGTAAATTTAATATCCCATTGTGATTCCATCTCCTAATTCCTTCTCATAACTGCTTATATCTAATCCAAGATACTTACGCATATAGATTGTCGCCTCGGCTGCTATGAACTCCCAGAGCAGTTCCATCTCCGATTGATATCCACGACATTTAAACTTAGCCAATATCCCGTATTTAGTGTTGTGCTGCTCATATACTTTGAGCCCCTTCAACCAGAAGTATTTCTTAATATCCCGGAATTCAGCTTGGGCATTATTAATTGCAAGCTTGATCGTATCGACATACGGTTCAGGTGACTTGAGGTTCTGTTCAATATATCGGCAGTCTCGCTCAAATGCTGCAATGATCAAGGGTAATAGTATGTATCGCTTTACATAAAGACGGTCGTCATCTGAAATAGCTTCCAAGTAGCTCATGCGTAGTCACCCCTAATTAAAAGGAACATATGTTCTATAATACTCGTGCGCAGTTGTGAATACAAGCCTTGATAAGAACTTATGTTCGTAGTAATATAATTCCAATACTACTGCAGAGGTGGAACACGATGGAAACTTACTCATTCATATTCGAAGTAGTTGCGAATACTATTGAAGTTAAGAAGATAATTTCCAGACACGAGACTAAAATGAAGTCTCCTTGTTATGTCCATTTGATAACGGATGCTGGGGAAAGAAAATATTATGCGGAGAAAAGCAATTTGGCTTTAAGAGATGCAGGGTGGATTGTCATAGAAAAAACGAGTTAAGAGAGGTTCAACAGTAATATTTTACCAATTGAGTAATAGAGGAAATAGAGGTACAATTTACCTAAGTTCCGAACAATTTGTTCGGAAGCATCCGGGGAGGGGCGGAAAATCATTCCGCTTCTTGCTCGACAAATTCGTATATATCCGTAATTTCGCAATTGAAAATTAACATAGCTACATATATATCTTCTGGCAGCATTGTTCTTTCATTTGCGCAAAAATAGGAAATCATACGAGAAGATCGGCCAGATATATTAGCATAGTGCTCATGAGTCCAGCCTCGATCATGTATCAAATTGCCGAGCAAGCACCTCCCGCGGGAGATGTTTTTCAACCTACATACTTACTCCTTTCCCAGGGACGGTGATTCAAAGGTAAATTATAACACGGCGAAACACAGGTGCAAACTAGATATACAGTTGAGGGGGTTGTCAATCAATGTTGGAGGAATGGCTGTCAATTGCTGAAGAGAGAAAATTAAATGAAGCAGTGGAATCGTGTGAGAGTCATACGGATGATTTATATCGAGAATTAGTTGAACATTTAGAGGAAATTAAAGAGAAGAAGCCTGAATTATCAGAGGTGGCTAATAGTATAGAAAACTTATTCATTATAAAAACCCGTAGAGACGTTAACTACATTTTTCCGGCAGCTATTCAGGTTGGGATCCAAATCGGCAAACGCATAAAGTAAGAAAAACAGCCCAGTAATTAATATCTGGGCTGTTTTTTTGTGAGAAGACAAATGGAATTAATTAAATCGACTGGACCCCAATGGGACCCCAATTACTTAAAAAACTCCTTGTGTAGACAAAAGAGAAAACCCCTGACGCCAATGGCATCAAGGGTTTTCGGTTATGATCTGTAGTGGGCTCGAACCACTGACCCCTACCCTGTCAAGATAGTGCTCTCCCAGCTGAGCTAACAGATCATGAAATATTTAAAAAGGTAATTCATATATTACCAGCAGACAAGGCGGCTGTCAATGGTTTTCTCGTTATAAAATACCACGTTCCGGTTCAGACTAAATACAGCGTGATTTTGCCAATGAAGGAGCGTGAATGGCATGACAGGTGGGAAATCCCATCGTATCAAGCGAGCAGGACTGGTGTTCTCGTTATTGGCGGTATCTATTGCGGGCGGCGGCTGCAGTGTCCCGGAAAGAACATCGGTGCAATTGGAGCCGCTGCATGCCCCTGCAGCGCCCGTGATGCTGGATGTGTACGGGCGCTCTGTTGATCAGGACGTATATTCCAAGCAGGGAAGCGGGGCGCTGGAGCCGGTATCCCCGATGGATGCGGCGGACACGTTAAGGGATCTCCATCCATAAAGAGCTCCAGGAACGACATTATGCTTAACGCGGGCCAACCATCATGATGATCTCTGATCGAACCGTGAGCAGAACAAACCGCCGGCTGGCAGGCTGGCGGCTTGTTGTAAGACGGCCGATGCTATTCCTCATCCCATTTGCGGGAATAACCTTTTTTGATCGTCCAGAAGGTGGGATAGATGATCAGGGCAGCAATGACCACAGCCCAAAATATCGTGGCTCCCATGCTCATAAAGGCAATGCTCCTTTCGTGAAGACCTTAGCTTCTACTACTATACAGGAAAACGAATATTTTGTATAATATCTCGACCTGCGATATCACGAGGAAATGATTCTACATAAAGAGGTGTTGAAATGGCAGCAGAAATCATCAATGTATCAACGGAAGAGCAGTTGCAGCAGGCGCTGGATATCCGAAAGGATGTGTTTGTCCTAGAACAGAAGGTGCCGATCGATTTGGAGATCGATGATTACGACCGCCTGGAATCGGATGCACACCATGTCTTGATCAAGTCGGAGGGGCAGTACGCCGCAACCGGGCGTATTACCTATTACAATAAGGATTCCGCCAAAATGCAGCGGATCGCGGTGCGGAAGCCGTTCCGTTCCAAAGGGATTGGCCGTGTGCTGATGATGGCGCTGGAAGCGCAGGCTCGCGAACTAAAGCTGCAATATTCCGTGCTCGATGCACAGGTGCAGGCAGAGGCTTTTTACCGCAAGCTCGGGTATGAGACGATTTCGGACGAGCCGTTTGATGATGCAGGCATTCCCCATGTTCGCATGAAAAAGGAATTGTAGGCCTCTAACCAAACCAAATAAGATGCCGGTCATTCCGCATCGTTCCCAAAAAAAGAAAAGACCTCGAGCATCGCCTCGAGGTCTTTTGCGCATGAATTAGAACGTCGGCAAATTGTCCAGGTTGTTGCTTGGATCGCCATCCGCATTGGAACGAAGATGTTCGTCTCCATCACGTCCACGGAATACGTTCAGGTTCTTGATTTCCTTATTCTTGGCCATCTGTTGGGCCGTTTTGTAGTCCACGACGCTGCCGTTATCCAGCTTTAGTTCGATGATGTCGCCATCACCATTTTTACGTACGCCTACTACTTCTTGTTGTTGATCCATATGAATCGCCTCCCGGCCTTATCATTCCCGGGAACCCTCGCAAACTATGCATTGACGCATATTGAACTACAATTCGTATACCCGCTGCTGCTCCACGAATTCCATGTTTCCGGTCTTGCCGATGAAAGCTTCGACCTCATCGCTGTAATGCATCAGATAGGTGCGCTCCTGAATTTCTTGAGGCAGGCTGAGCAGTTCATCGAGTGTCGTGTGCACCTCGCCCGGGCCCTGCAGCTGGCATTCATGCAGAATCACTTCGCAATCCCGTTCATTTACCAATTGCTTCAGCAGGATGGGGTCGAATACCATGTCCGCGCTGTAAAAAATCCGATCGTTCAAATAAAGCGAATAGCTGTCTTTGCCCGGAATATGCTGCGTATGAATCAGCTCCACCGAGATTCCGGATGAAATAGCGGCCTTCAAGCCCGGTTTCAAAGGATGCACGTCAAATACATCCTGTAGGGAAGAGATATGTCCCTGCTGGTATAAGCCGCCCTTGAGTGTATGTTCCCATATCGGTTCCACCAGCGCTTCAGCAATATAGAGCGGGAGTTTGCGATTGTATTTCATCTTCATAATAAACGCAAGCTCCTCCAAACCGCCAACATGGTCGGCATGAATATGCGTGATGAGCACGGCGTCCACATCGTTAAACGTCTTGTTCATCTGATGCAGCGCCAAAGGTGCGGTGATTCCGCAGTCGATGAGCAGCGTGAAATTTCCGTCATGTATCAGTGCGTTATTGTTATAGTAGTTCTTGGCAAACGCACTGCCGGTGCCAAGCATTTGCAATGTCAGTGTCAATGGATGAAACCTCCTGATGAAATGATGTATAGTCCAAGTATGCTTATGTGTATTTTAACGAATTTCTAATGTGTTTACACGGAGTATATGCTCGAAACGGAGCCGTAATGCTGCAAAAATCGTGATAAGATCAAGCCTTGAACCACGAGAAAAAAATTTTACCACAAAGTGCAAAATTGTCCGCAACTTGTTTTTTGACATGTAGTATACACATATAACAACAAGAAGAGCCAATGGAGGGAACGTATGAAATGAAGTGGAAAAAAGTGATGGCATGTATGCTAGTGCTCTCTTTAATGGGTGGCAGCACCCTTTTGTTTGCGGATTCCGTCAATGAGCGTGTTCGGGTTTGGCTGAACGGGCGCGAATTGAAGGATGGCGGATATTTGATTGATGGCAAAACCTATGTGCCGGTCCGAGAATTTGACGGGGCTGTGGACTGGAATTCGGCGAATGGACAAGTCCAGGTCGTCAAGCCGAATGTGCATATTTTTCTCTTTAAAGGAGATACTGTATTCGGCAACGTAAACAAAGGCAAGCTGAAATTCAATGTATTTAGCCAGGTAGACAGCTTAAACAACAATATTCATGCCGTGAAAGTAGCGATTGAGGATCCTTCGGGCAATATCAAGGACATCCAGTCCCAGGAAGTGAAGGACCGCAAGGATAACTTCTGGTTCCGAACCTATGATTTCACATACGATTTCAAAACGGCCGGAAAATACTCGGTAGGCTTTTATGTAAAAGTCAAATCGGATGACGGGTTTGTGAAAGTTGCGGAGAAAGTGATTACCGCCCTAAATTGATGGGTCCATCGCCGCTTGGCAAAAATTGACCTGAAGAAGCTATCCGTGATACGATACGAAAGTATGATAATTTAACCGAAGTGAGGTTTTTTCAATGAGCGAACACAAACATGAACACGGAGATGCTTGCGGCTGCGGTCACGATCATGACCACGACCACGAGCATGAAGAGTTTGTGCTGACATTGACGGATGAAGAAGGAAAAGAAGTAGAGATGGTTCTCGTGGAGACATTTGATGTCGGCGAGAAGCTTTACGCGCTTTTGCTTGAACGCGAGAATCCGGAAGCGGACGGCGTCATTCTACGTATGGAAGAAGAGAACGAGGAAATGGTTCTTTACAATATTGAGGACGAAGACGAATGGAATGAAGTAGAGGCGGTTTACAACGAACTGGTCGCTGCTGCAAACCAGGAGTAACACTCCCTAACGAAAAACCCGATGCGAACCACTCGCACCGGGTTTTTTGTATTTGCTGCCTTAGAATATAGGATCCGTTTCCACGATGACTTTCACGTTCTGAATGCTGCGGTCCTCAGGACCTTTGACAGGCAGGCCGACCTCGACATGATCGGTAATGTAATCGATGTTTTCCTGGGAAATCACTTCGCCCGGAAGCAAAATCGGAATTCCCGGCGGGTAGACATAGATGAATTCGGCAATAATGCGTCCGGCCGATTCCTTGAACGGCACGACCTCCGTATCCCCATAAAACGCATCGCGGGGAATGAGCGACAGCTGCGGAATTTCCGGCGTTTTCACGACCAGCTCATTAATTTCGTTCACGTGCATGTACTGGTCCGAAAGCTCTCGGAGCGCCGTCAGCAGAATATCGATCGTCTCCCGGTTGTCCCCCGGTGTAATGAGGCACAAAATGTTGTACATATCGCTGAGCTCCACTTCAATATTGTAGTGGTCCCGCAGCCAGTTCTCGGTTTCATATCCCGTAATGCCAAGATGGCGTACATGAACGGTCAACTTGGTCGGATCATAGGAGTATGTTGCTTCTCCGCCCAGTATTTCCTTCCCGAAGCAGTACAGGCCTTCGATTTTGTTGACTTCGTTTCGTGCATATTGCGCCAATTCAATCGTCCTTGCAGCCATTTCCCGTCCATGCAGCGCCAGGCTCCGGCGAGAAGTATCCAGCGATGCCAGCAGGATGTAGGAGGTCGACGTTGTGGTCAGCATACTGATGATGGTCTGCACGCGGTAAGGATTGATGTATCCGTTCTTGGTGTTCACGTTCAGCACGGAGCTTTGGGTCATCGATCCGCCGAGTTTATGAACGCTGGTCGCAGCCATATCGGCACCGGCTTCCATTGCCGACATCGGAAGTTCTTCATGAAAATGGATCAGAACCCCGTGCGCTTCGTCCACAAGCACGGGAACATTGTAACTGTGGGCCAAATCGACGATTTCCTTCAGGTTAGCGCTCACCCCGAAGTACGTCGGATTGATGACCAGTACGGCTTTGACGTCAGGGTGACGCTTTAGCGCTTTCCGTACGGAGCTGATCGTGATCCCGTGATCGATCCCCACATTGGAATCCTGGGCAGGCGATACGAACACAGGCTTGGCACCGGTAAAGATGATGGCGGAAAGCACGGATTTATGAACGTTGCGCGGTACGATGATTTTATCGCCGGGGGAGCATACCGACATGATCATGGTCATGATCGCTCCGCTTGTCCCTTGGACACTGAAGTAAGTGTGGTCGGCACCGAATGCGTCGGCGGCCAGCTTCTGGGCTTCTTCAATGACGCCTGTAGGCTGATGCAAATCATCCAGCGGCGCAATATTGATCAAATCTATAGAAAAGGCGTTATCCCCTATAAATTCCCTGAATTCGGCATCGGTGCCGAGGCCCTTCTTATGTCCCGGAATGTGAAATTGCACGGGGTTTTTGGCCGCGTGTTCTTTAAGCGCGGTGAAGAGCGGTGTACGACTGTGGTCCATGGACGTTGTCACAACCTTTCCTTATGTTTATTTTCTTATGATTTGTCGATTTCTGTTTTTATATAAACAAAATTGAGTATAGCAAAATAGGGGGGAATGCAAGAAGAATGACCGGCTTTTTTTGCACGGACCGGCAGCGCTTCATACTTTGGACATATTAAGGGGGAGGGATGCGTTCTTCATCGTTCCTTCATTAAAATATCATCCATAAGATAAACGTCAATCGACGTACTTTCTCAGAAGACAGACCGCTGGTTAAAGAAAGTTTTTCTTGCGATTATAGAATTGTTCAGCTTCGCTGAAAATTTATAAATTCTATAATCTAAAAAAAAGAGCTGCATCCGCAGCCCATTTTCGTAAATATCTCACGCCAGTTTAAAACGCCATTTTATAAAGCGGCAGCAGCGTCTCAAACGTCTCCTGCACTTTTTGCACCAGCTCGTCCCCTTCAAGCTTGACGGCTTCCTCGCGCGGAATGCGCAGTCCGCACATGACCTCGGCTTTTTTCACCTGTTTCAGCTTCTCAATGAGGCGAACGAAATCCTCCTCGCTCATATCCTGGTGAGGGGTGCCTGCCGGATTCATATGATCCATGGACCAATAGAAATGTTTAGGCAGCGCCTTCGCTGTTTTCTTGAGCTTGGCTTCCAGGTTGCCGGCAAACACGGTTTTGTTGGGGCTTTCGTAAATAATCGCGAAGATAACAAACAGATGGGTTCCGAACATGCCCACCTCAAAATGAGGCAGCGCTTTGTAGCCCCGTTTGCTGGCCGCCCATGCGACCCAGGTGTCAATCGGGGGATTAACGGTTCGTCTTGCATGCTTGGCCACATGCACAAACATCTCTTCCCCGGCCAGCGCGGACACATAGGGGGCAAGCTCGGCCCCCAGCGTCTCAAGCTTGGGTCTTACCCGTTCAATGAGAACCTCCATACGGGCTTCGAGCCCTGGAACGGAGAATACGTCGAAATCCTGATCTTTAAATCCGGTAACCGTCATGAATGTGATGGCCTCCCTGTTGTTTATGATGAACACTTACTAAACTCCGCTTTTGGATAACCCATTATACCATAAGCCGAGTGGACGTCAGGCATGGCCCAGGAAAGTTTCACCGTATTTTCATGCGGGTTAAAAATAGTCAATAAACCAAGTTACCGTTACATAAGATGGAGTATAAGATATAGATAAGACAACATCAAAAGCAGCCATGGGGGAAATCTTCACCGTCGTTTTTCAGATCGGTAGTAAACCGGAGGAGGGAGTGCCGTGAATAAGAGCGAGGAAGTGGAGTATTGCAACCTGGAGCTCCGGTTTGATCGCCGGCATATCCAGGACCTAATCAAGGAATTGATCCAGGAAGGATATTCGCTTTACTGGAGCGAGAATGAAACGCAGTTTGTCATTTCGATCCGAACCGGACGCAAGCTGGTAAAGCTGCGGTTTCAACGGACAGGAAGCGGTTTTAAGCTGGTAGGCGATTATATGATCCGCGATCCCAAGCTTGCGGAATGGATGGAGAAATTGATCGAGAATACCCGTGGCCACGCTGTCGTCAAACGTTTCAAGGACCGGCAGATATTGATCGAGAATATTCTGTTTGGCGAGGTTATAAGGCTGGTGGAAATATCCGGTTACCGGCAGCGTGTGCTGTTTCAGAAGGGGACGCCGATGACGGAGCAGGAAATGGTGCGGTTGTTCGAATCGGATGAGGGGGAACAGCGGCTCCTTCTGTCCAGGCTGGAAACCGATGATGAGCTTGAGAAGCTCCATGCCGCCCTTCAAGAGGGGAATCAGGACAAAATCGCGGCCTGCAAGCAAAGACTCCGCGAGCTTTCCTTAGAGCTGATGAGGCTGGAGTGGTAATTCACTTCATCGAACGATGCAAGAGTAAAGCACGAACAACACTCCGAAACCGAAGGGGTGTTTTCGCGCGTGTTCTCATTTTGTGACAGGGGTTCACTTGTCAAATGAAAAACGTTAATATAAGATTATTGCAAATCATCTCGTAGGGATGGGTTGTTTAAAAATATATTGGAGCAAAGGATGGAGAACCAGATGTCAAAACAACAAATCGGTGTGATTGGCCTTGCTGTAATGGGAAAAAACCTGGCCCTGAACATCGAAAGCAAAGGCTTCACCGTTTCCGTATATAACCGCTCTCCGCAAAAAACGGAAGATATGCTGAAGGAAACCGAAGGCAAGCAAGTGAAGGGAACGTTCTCGATCGAAGAATTCGTGGATTCCCTTGAAACTCCTCGCAAAATCCTGATCATGGTACAGGCAGGACAAGCTACGGACGCTACGATTGAACAGCTGATTCCTCATTTGGACCAAGGCGATATCATCATCGACGGCGGTAACGCTTATTTCCCTGATACGCAGCGCCGCAGCAAAGAGTTGGCTGAAAAAGGCTTTAACTTTATCGGTGCAGGTGTTTCCGGCGGCGAAGAAGGCGCATTGAAAGGCCCATCGATCATGCCAGGCGGACAGGAAAGTGCCTATAAGCTGGTTGAGCCTATTCTGACAGCCATTTCCGCGAAGGTTAACGAAGAGCCTTGCTGTACATATATCGGACCGGACGGTGCCGGCCATTATGTAAAAATGGTTCACAACGGTATCGAATATGGCGATATGCAGCTCATTTGCGAAGCGTATCAATTGCTGAAAGACGTACTCGGCCTCGATGCGAAGGATCTTCACGGAATCTTCACGGAGTGGAACCAAGGCGAACTCGACAGCTACCTGATCGAGATCACGGCTGACATTTTCTCCAAATACGACGAAGAAACCGGCAAGCCGATGGTTGACGTCATCCTGGATACGGCGGGTCAAAAAGGAACGGGCAAATGGACAAGCCAAAGCTCCCTGGATCTGGGCGTGCCGCTTTCCATGATCACCGAATCCGTATTCTCCCGTTTCCTCTCCGCGATGAAAGAAGAGCGCGTTGCGGCAAGCAAAATCCTGAATGGTCCAAAAACGCCTGCATTTGACGGCGACAAAGCCGAGTTCATCGAAAATGTGCGCAAAGCGCTGTTTGCGAGCAAGATCGTATCCTACGCTCAAGGCTTCGCACAGCTTCGCGTAGCGTCCGATGAATACGGCTGGAACCTGCAATACGGCAATCTCGCTAAAATCTGGCGCGGCGGCTGCATTATCCGTTCCCGCTTCCTGCAGAACATCACCGATGCGTATGAGAACAATCCGGAGCTTAAGAACCTGCTGCTGGATCCGTTCTTTACCGATATAATCGAATCCTATCAAGATGCATGGCGTAAAGTTGTAGCTTCCGCGGTTTCCTTGGGCATTCCGGTGCCTGGATTCTCCAGCGCGCTTGCATACTACGACAGCTACCGTACGGCGAACCTGCCAGCGAACCTGCTGCAGGCTCAGCGCGACTACTTCGGAGCGCACACCTTTAAACGCGTTGACAAAGAAGGAACCTTCCACTACAACTGGATGGAGTAATCCTGCTCTTTTATCGGCAGCGTGAATTCGACTCTTCCCGGATGGACTAATTCTGCTCTCTTGCAGCAGTATGGATATCGTCCTCAGGGATCGAGGGCATCGATTCAAACGTGCGGGCTTTAGTAGGGGAGATAGCCTCCGCCAGCTCGGGAAGCCCGTGCATGGCTTCTAAGAGACAGGTGCGGATGTCGCCGTTCTTTGTGTGAAAGTGGTTTCCGCTTCCGAGCAAGAGCAGCGCGGCTTCGCAATAACTGTTGAAATTTTGCAGCAACCGTGGCTTTGAAAGATCTTGCAGCGCAGGATCCTTCAGAGCCACTTTTTTTTGGACAAAATGAAGCACCCACATCACGTCCTCGCGGCACAGCGGGTAGGATGGATCGAGCATCCGGCGGATCCGCTTGGCCGAGGAAGAGAGTCCGGTTGGATGAAATGGCACCATGGGTTCATTCCTTTCTTCTAATCTTGCATTCTTGTAACAGTGTATGATGCTTGGGAACAAGATAGACTCCATAAATAGGGGCTTGGCTTGAGGCAATTGGATTACAATTTAGAGAGTCGGGTCCATTGTCGAAAGATTTGGGGCTGTGGTATGATATGAACAACCTTTACAGTGAAGCAGCGAATGGGGTGTGAAATTGGATAAGCTGGGTAGAAACATCATTCTGATCGGGATGATGGGTACGGGCAAGTCAACCGTGGGGCGCCTCGTGGCAGACTCGCTCGGCTACAACTTGATAGATCTGGATGCGGAAATTGAGAGAATGGAAGGCAGAACGATTTCCGAGATGTTTGAAACGGAGGGAGAGCCGTATTTCCGCGAGGCTGAATCCGCTGCATTGCGCAGCGTTTTGCTCCGGGATGGAATCGTCCTGGCATCCGGCGGCGGAGCCGTCCTTCGTTCCGACAATTGCGACGTAATGAAACGCGGGGGCTGGGTCGTTGCCCTCACAGCGGATGCCGCCAGCATCGTGGAACGCGTACGGGGCGATGCCAACCGGCCGCTGCTTGCGGGCGATGTGGAAGAGAGGGTTCGGCGCATCCTCGATGAGCGAAAGGACAAATACCGGTTTGCGGACGTGATGGTGGATACGGTTGGCCGATCCGCGGATGAAGTGGCGGCTGACATTTTAACGCATTACCGCGGCTAAGATGATAAGCGGACCCGGCTTGGCATGGAGATGGATAAGACCTGAGGGTTTAAACAAGGGAGCTTGCGAGCAGGATTCAAGCACAAGCAAAAAAAGGCGGGGATCATGTTCATCCCGCACCTTCTTTACGGCTTGCCTATACTTCATCGTCATGCCACTGCAGCATGCCGCCCTTCATGTTGATCACGTTGTTCAAGCCCTGGTGATTGAGAAATTCGCATACGTGTTGACTGCGTCCGCCGCTCCGGCAGATAAAGACAACCTCTTGGTCGCGCGGAATTTCGTCCAGGCGGTTCGGAATCTCGCCCATCGGGATATGCTTGGCACCGCTGATCATCCCGGCGGCAACCTCTTCATCCTCGCGGACATCAATCATGTACACCTGTTCGCCGTTTTGAAGCCGGCTTCTAAGCTCCGAAGTTTCCATTTGAGGGATCGGTTTCATCATATAGACCTCTTTTCTTAGCATAAATGAGTAAGATCGCAAACGATCTGATTTTCCAGTTCACATGAACTATGATAACCAAGCGGTTCTTTCCCTGTCAATTTATCCTAGGGAGATTGTAATGCTGGTAATCGCAACACTATATACAAGGGAGAGATACATACGATGGATGTTATCGTCAGGCCTACGCCTATATTAAAAGGGGAGATCGGAGCGCTGTCCTCCAAAAACTATACCACCCGTTACCTGCTTGTGGCTGCCCTAGCGGAAGGAACGAGCACGATTTATTATCCTGCCCACAGCGAGGATAGCGACGCGATGAGACGCTGTATCCGGGATCTCGGAGCCGTGATCGAGGAGGACGAGGAAAAAGCCGTGATTACGGGCTTTGGCAAATCGCCGCGGGATGTGAAGGAGCTGAACGTTGGCAACGCCGGTGCCGTCCTGCGCTTCTTGATGGGCGTAACGGCATTGTCTAAAGAGGTTACCTTCGTCAATGCGTACCCGGAATCACTGGGCAAGCGTCCTCATGACGATCTCATTGAGACCCTTGGCCAATTGGGCGTGGAAGTGGAGCATAACGATGGCAGGCTGCCCATCACCATTCGCGGCGGCCAACCGAAGGGCGGCAAACTCACCGTTTCAGGCGAAGTAAGCTCGCAGTATTTAAGCGCCCTGTTGTTCTTGACTCCATTGCTTGCCGAAGACAGCGAGATCACCGTTACCGGAGATCTGAAATCCAAGGTCGTGATCGGTCAGACCCTGGAAGTGCTGGAGCAGGCCGGCATTACGATTCACGCAGCGGACGACTATACGTTCTTCCGGGTTCCCGGAGGGCAATCCTACGAAGCCAAGACCTATACGGTTCAAGGCGATTATCCGGGGTCTGCTGCCGTGCTGGCGGCTGCCGCGGTTACGCAGTCCGATGTAACGATCCGCAATCTGTCGGAGGACAGCAAGCAGGGCGAGCGCGCCATTATCGACGTTCTTCGAATGATGGAGGTTCCGCTCACGCATGAGAACGGAAATGTCCATGTGCAGGGCAACCGCACCCTGAAGGCGCTCCAATTCGACGGAGACGCGGCGACGGACGCGGTGCTCGCGATGGTGGCGGCAGCCGTGTTTGCCGAAGGAACCTCCCGGTTCTACAACGTGGAGAATCTCCGTTACAAGGAATGCGACCGGATTACGGATTATTTGACCGAACTGCGTAAAGCAGGAGCCAACGTGGAGGAGCGCCAGGCCGAGATTATCGTTCATGGCCGTCCGGACGGCGTCGAAGGCGGGGTTGAGATCAATGCCCATTACGATCACCGGGTGATCATGGCCCTCACGGTGGTCGGGCTGCGCGCAGGACAGCCGATCCGGATCAAGGACGCCCACCATGTAGCCAAGTCGTACCCGCAATATTTTGATCACATGAAGGCGCTTGGCGCCGATGTAGAATGGGTAAAATAGAGGAATAGGACAAGATTCTCATCGATAAGGAACGGAAAGGTGGTCATGAACCATGGCATTTGAAAATCCTACGCGCGAAGAAATCGCGGATATTTTACGAAATGCGGGCAATATCGCTGTCGTTGGCCTGTCCGATCGGCCGGACCGCACATCCCATATGGTTTCTGCCGCGATGCAGCAACGCGGATACCGGATCATCCCGGTAAACCCTGGTGCAACCGAAATCCTCGGCGAGAAAAGTTATCCTTCCCTGAAGGACATTCCCGAGCCGATCCATATCGTCAATGTGTTCCGGCGCAGCGAATACTGCGCCGATGTAGCACGGGAAGCCGCCGAGATCGGTGCGAAGGTGCTCTGGCTGCAGCAGGGAATCATCAGTGAGGAGGCGGCGGCCATCGCCGAAAGCAGCGGCATGATCGCGATTATGGACCGCTGCATCAAGGTCGAGGATTCCATCGCATTGGGCGGCCGTTAAACTTCAAAGCGCATTTCGGAAGAATAGGCAAGTCTTGCGTAGAAAACAGCCGGTGGCAGACTGGACATGGTCCGGTTCTGTCGCCGTTCTGTTTGCAGGGCTTGCTTTTGCTGTGGGCATTTGCCCTTAATTCTTTTTGACAAAAACAGGCGCAGCGCTTACCATCAAGGATAGAAAGGAGGGCTCGCCTTGAATTGGTTGGGATCGTTGCAACAGCTGGGCAGAGCAGTCATGCTCCCTACAATGGCGCTTCCGGCGGCAGCTCTCCTGCTTAGCGTGGGGAGTTTGCCATGGTCGGCGTGGGGCTTCGGAACCTTGGGCGAAATCGCTCAGGCAGCGGGGCACGGGGTGTTTTATTACATGCCGTATTTATTTGCCATTGGCGTCGCATGGGGACTCTCGAATCAGGGAGGTCCCGCCGGACTCGCCGCCCTTGCCGGCATGTTCATCTATGATCAGGTCATATCCCGTCTGGGAGACGGGAGCGTACAGCCCTCGACCTTGATCGGCATTATATTTGGGGTAATGTCCGGTTACGTGTATAACCGGTTCAAACATATTAAGCTTCCCGAAGCCATACAGTTTTTTGGAGGCTCCAGATTTGTACTGCTGTTCATGGGATTGTTCTCAACGATATTCGCTTGGATCATGCTGGGGACAGCACCCCTTGTGCAGCGCGGGTTAGATGCTTTTTATGATCTGACCGTACATATGGGAGCTTTCGGTTTGTTTCTATACGGAATTTTGTACCGCGTACTCACGGCCTTCGGTCTGCATCATTTGTTAAACAATGTGTATTGGTTTCAGTTGGGCTCCTACGAGACGGAGGATGGTACCGTCGTGCAGGGGGATCTGCCCCGGTTCTTCGCGGGGGATCCCACGGCCGGCGACTTCATGGCCGGTTTGTTCCCGATCATGATGTTTGCCCTGCCGGCGATCGCGTTTGCCATTATCCAGGAAGCGCGTGAAGATCTGAAGCCGAAAGTGAAAAAGACGTTTATGCGGTCCGCGCTTGTCTGTTTTTTGACCGGGGTTTCGGAGCAGATCGAGTTCGCGTTTTTATTTGCGTCTCCATATCTGTATGTGCTCCACGCCTTGATGGCCGGTTTCGCGATGGTCCTTACCTATGCATTTGACATCCATCACGGTTTTTCGTACTCGGCCGGATTCATCGATTACGTGCTCAACTTCCATTTATCGCAGAACGCCTGGATCATCATACCGATCGGGGCCGTGTACGGCATCGTCTACTATTTTCTGTTCCGCTGGGCGATACGCACCTTCGAAATCCCCACGCCGGGGCGCGAGGAGGGCTCGGCGCTGGAAGGCCGGGCAGGCGATATTCCCTATCAGGCGCCGCTCATTCTGGAGGCGCTTGGAGGCAAAGACAACATCGTTCAGGTGCAGTCCTGCATGACGCGTCTGCGATTGACCGTGTACAATGATCGTCAGATTGATTCTGACGCACTGAAATTGCTCGGTTCAGCCGGCATTATCAAGCTGGGCGGAGGGAACGTGCAAGTGGTGTTCGGGACGTATTCCGAGCTCATCCGCGAAGAGATAAACAAGCTGATGCAGCAGGATTTGCCGCGCGTTCTGTTCAGCGCGCCCGTACAGGGACGCATGCTTCCGATTGACGAAGTGCCGGATGATATTTTTGCCGCGAAGCTGGTCGGCAACGGCGTCGCCTTCATACCGGAAAAAGGAGAGCTTGTATCACCGGTATACGGCACGGTCATGCACGTGTATCCGACGATGCATGCCATCGGGATTTCAACGCCGGAAGGGCTTGAGGTATTGATTCATATCGGGATCGACACTTCCCAGCTGAAAGGACCGTTTACGGCTGTGGTCAGCGAAGGGGATACCGTTGAACCGGGGCAACTGCTGGTCAAGTTCGATTTGGCGTATTTAAAGACACATGCCGCATCGCTGGCCACGCCAATGGTAATCACCAATCCCGATAAAGTAAGATCCTGGAGCTATGCTCCGTTCAAGACCGTGAAGAGAGGACAGTCATCTGTCATGTCCGTCGTATTAAATGAGAGTAATGCTGGGGGTAGAGAATCATGATACAAGGCATTGGCGCAGCAACAGGCGTAGCTATCGGTAAGGCTTTCGTACTGCCGCATTGGGAGCTGGATCTTCCGGATTCCGAAATGGACGCTGTCGATTTAGCCAAAGAGTTCGAGCGCTTATATGAAGGCATACGAACCTCCAAGAATGAAATTGAATACATCAAGAACGAATTCAAGGAAATGGTGGGGCACGAGGAGTCGCAGATTTTTGACGCGCATCTGGCCATACTGGAGGATCCCGTGTTCATGAACGAAATTCAAGGGATCATCGAGCGCCAGTACAAGGCTGCCGAGGTGGCGGTAAAAGAGGCGATCGATCATTTCGTATCCATGTTCGATCTGCTGGACGACGAGTATATGAAGGAGCGGGCGCTTGATATTAAGGATGTCGGCAATCGGCTGCTGAAGCATCTTCTTGGTGCTCCCGAAGTGAAGCTCCCGGCCGATACGCAGCCTTACATTTTGGTTGCGAAGGAGCTCTCCCCGTCGCAGCTCGTTCACCTGAACCCTTCCCACGTTCTTGGTATCGTGACGATGACCGGCGGCAAGACCTCTCATTCGGCGATCATGGCCCGCGCGCTGGGTATACCGCTTGTTTCGGGGATCGAGAACAAGCTGGATAAACCGATCCAGACCGGACAGCAGTTGGTGGTGGACGGAGATGAGGGGTTGCTCTATTTGGAGCCTGACACGCTCATCGTGGAGCGGTATGAAGGCATCCGGGACCAGCAGCGGAAAAAGAAAGAGCAGCTGCAGCTCCTGGCAGCCGTTGATGCGGTAACCAAGGACGGAACATACTTTAACCTGGCCGCGAACATGAATTCCGTTAAGGAAATGGAGATTGCGCTGAAGAACGGCGCGCAGGGAGTCGGATTGTTCCGAACGGAATTTTTGTATATGGACCGGCACAACTTCCCGACGGAGGAAGAGCAGTTCGAAGTGTATAAACTGGTTGCGGAGAACGCAGGCCAGGCGTCCGTCGTGATTCGTACGCTGGATATTGGCGGCGATAAGCAGCTGGATTATTTCGCGCTTCCGGAAGAAGAAAACCCCTTCCTCGGGTACCGCGCCATCCGCATCAGCTTGGACCGAACCGAACCGTTCCAGACCCAGCTTACCGCGATACTGAGAGCCAGCGCATACGGCAACGTCAAAATCATGTATCCGATGATTTCATCGGTAGAAGAAGTCAAGCAGGCCAATGCCGTGCTGCGGCGTGCCATGGCCGATTTGGACCGACGCGGCATCGCCTATGATCCGAACATAAAGGTCGGCATCATGATCGAGGTGCCTGCAGCGGTCACGATCTCGGATTTGCTGGCAGAAGAGGCCGATTTCTTCAGCATCGGGACCAATGACCTGGTTCAGTATGTTCTGGCCGTGGACCGGATGAACGAGCAGATCGCGCATATGTATCATCCGTTTCATCCTGCCATTTTGCGCATGCTCCGGACGACGGTGGAGGCTGCCCATGGGGCAGGGATTCCGGTCAGCGTGTGCGGAGAACTGGCCGGAGACGAAAGAGCGATTCCGCTTTGGCTTGAGCTCGGGGTTAAGGATTTGAGCATGTCTCCGCAATCCCTGCTCCGCGTGAAGCATCGCATTTTGAATACGAATGCGGCAGAAGCGAAAGGAGAGGCGGCGGCTTGCTTCAAGCTGCGTACCAGCTCCGCTGTCGAAGAACGTCTTAGCGCTTTTGCCGAACGGAGCAGTTATCTGAACGGAACCAACGGGACGGACAGCACGGCGTCTTAACCGTTAAGATAGGGATCATCGACTTTTTCCAGGCTTCTTTTTTTAAAGGACAAGCTATATGAGCATAAAAAAACAGCCGCCTATCTCACCAGGGAGCCCTGGTGACAAAGGCGGCTGTTTCTGTACATGGGGGTAAGGAGCAATTATTTGCCTTGCTGCGCCAGCGCATCGCAGAAGGCTTTGCCGTATGGCGGAAGATCCGGAGGCCGGCGTGCGGAAATAATATGTCCGTCGGTCACAACCGCCTCATCCTTCCAGATCGCACCGGCATTTTCCATATCGTCGCGGATTCCCGGCGTGGAAGTAACGGTAACTCCGTCCAGGATTTTGGCGGAGATCAGCACCCATCCTGCATGGCAGATCTGTCCGATCGGCTTCTGGTCCTCATTCATTTCTTTCACCAGTTGCAGCACTTTATCATATCGGCGCAGCTTGTCCGGCGCCCAGCCGCCCGGTACGAGTATTCCGTCATAATCCTTGCTGTTCAGCTCTTCAAACGAATACTCGGCCTGAGCCGGTACGCCATATTTGCCGGTGTAAGTTTTACCCTTTTCCAGCCCGGCGAGATGGACTTCCGCCCCTTCCTCGCGGACCCGGTAAACGGGATACCATAGCTCCAAATCCTCGAATTCTTCATCTACAAGCGCTATAACCTTTTTTCCAGTCAATCGCATCATTGGCCTAGCTCCTTTCTCAAAAATCTTGTTAAAACCGTAACGCTGCGCATTCGGTCCTTTAAGACTGTATTCATTGTAACAAATATGGGGAGGAGTTTCATGGAAGCGTCCGAAGAAGGAACATTTGAAAACATTTCTGGTAAATAAAGCATTATCACAAATTTGCAGGATTCTCTGGTATGATAGTCGAATAGAACTAATTCAGGTGACAGATTTGTGACATGGGACTGTTGGTTTTAGATTACTTGATAGGATTTGGGGTGGGCATTTTGTTCAAAACCTGCAACTGCGGACAAAGTATGAAATTGGAATTAAGAAAGCTGATTCATGAAAGAAAAACTCGGATATGTGATGTTCCTGTTTATGCCTGTCAGGCCTGCAGGAAGTATGAGCTTCTGCCTCTTATTAAACCGGATTTGCTTCGCTATCTCGCATCGATTAACAATGAGACCGAGCGAATACGCGTTTCGTTCGCAGATGTCAATGAAGCCGCATATGTTCTTCGTGAAGTGTTCCGTACATACGATGATGATTCGTCGGCAGAATGGCAGGCGCGCTGCATGGAAGTGTTTGACGAGCGCATTAATATGCTGTTGGATCTATTTCGTTATGCCCAGAGCCTGGCCGACGGCGACTGGATGAGACAAATTGAGGGGCGTCTCGAGCAATTAAGCACCATAAAATCTCTCATTCCTGAAAATTCGAGCAATTATGCAAGATAATTTTCAGAAAATTTTCGTGGTTGTTGGATTTTTCACGCACTTTTTGTTAGGATAGAGGATAGGAACTTCAATACAATGAAGGGAATGTATATCCTATGGCGACGTTGACGAAAATGACTAGTATAGAAGAGCTGCGCAGCACGCTGGAATCTTCCGATCGGAAGCACTTGCTTTTGTTCAAACATAGTACCAGATGCCCAATTAGTGCCGGAGCCTACAGGGAAGTGCAAGCTTACCTTGAGGACCAGCCGAACGAGCGGATCGACTATGTGTGGATCGATGTCATTGCGGACCGACCGGTGTCGAGCCAGGCTGCCGAAACTCTGAACATCCAACACGAATCGCCGCAAGTTATACTTGTGAAAGAAGGAGCGCCAGTCTGGCATACATCCCATTCCCATATTACGGCTGAAGCGCTGAAAGCTCAATTGGACGGCATATGATGCCGTGTCGTTGCACAAAGCAGTAATTTGTCGTATCATAAATTCAATTGGTATTGAACGAATGAAAATCTATTGGCAATGGAGAGAAGGAATTTGACGGTAACCATTTACGATGTTGCGCGCGAAGCAGGCGTTTCCATGGCGACGGTATCCCGGGTTGTAAACAATAACCCGAACGTTAAGCCTCAGACCCGGAAAAAAGTATACGAAGCGATTGAACGTTTAGGGTATCGTCCGAATGCGGTAGCCAGAGGCCTGGCCAGCAAGAAGACCACAACCGTCGGCGTTGTGATCCCTGACATTTCAAACTCGATCTTTGCGGAGATTGCCCGTGGTATTGAGGATATTGCTAACATGTATCACTATAATATAATTTTGTGTAATGCCGACAAACGTAAGGAAAAGGAAATCCGCGTAATCAACACCTTGCTCGAGAAGCAAGTGGACGGGCTGTTGTTTATGGGTGGAACGGTGACGGACGAGCATATCCAGGCGTTCCAGACATCGGCTGTGCCGATTGTTCTCTGTGCGACCAGCGATGAGAGAGGTTCTTATCCTTCGGTCGACATCGATCATGAACAGGCTGCGTTTGATGCGGTCAACACACTGATTCGGCACGGACACCGCGAGATCGCTATGATCAGCGGCACGCTGCAGGATCCGGCAAACGGCTATGCTCGTTTCCAAGGCTACAAAAAAGCGCTGGAAGCGGCAGGCATCGAGTATCAAGAGGATTTGGTGCGGATCGGTAACTATCGTTATGAGTCCGGCGTGGAAGCGATGAAGTACTTCCTGGGCCTCAAGAAGAAACCAACCGCTATATTTGCCGCTACCGACGAGATGGCGATTGGCGCTATTCATAGCATTCAGGATGAAGGCTATAAAGTGCCGGATGACTTCTCGATCATCAGCGTAGACAATATCCGGATGGCTTCGATGGTACGACCACAGCTGACAACGGTGGCCCAACCGATGTATGATCTGGGAGCCGTAGCGATGCGTTTGCTTACCAAGCTGATGAAGAAGGAAAATGTGGAGAATCCTCGCGTGATTCTGCCGCATGAAACGATTCTTCGCCTCTCGGTCAGCCATGTGAACGAATAGGCTGCTTGAAACCAAGCGTTTAGATGAACAAGATGGATTCGAGAAAAGCTCCTGGTTTTAAGGGGCTTTTTTCTGGTTGGATTTTTTATGCGCTCTTATAATCAGGAGGGATATCGACATGACAACACAGGTGATCGGCCTTATCGGGGCGATGGACGAAGAAGTGGAGCTGCTGCTCGGTCAACTGGAGAATAAAGAAACAACCGTTAAGGCAGGAGTTACCTATGCATCGGGAACGATCCATGGCAAGCAGGTCGTCGTATGCAAGAGCGGGGTGGGCAAGGTCAATGCAGCGGTCACCACGCAGATCTTGATCGACTTCTTCGGCGTTTCCAAAATATTGTTTACCGGCGTAGCGGGCGCGCTGCATCCGGAGCTCAACATTGGCGATATCGTGATCTCCTCCTCATGCATGCAGCATGATATGGACGTGACGCCGTTAGGCTATGCGCGCGGGGTCATCCCGTATCAGGAGCTGTCCGATTTTCCCGCAGACGCCTCTTTGATCCAACTGGCGGAGGAGGCCTGCAAAGAGCAGGCGGTGAATCATTACATCGTAGGGAAGGTTCTGTCCGGGGACCAGTTCATTGCCAGCCGCGATACGGTGCAGACGCTCTACGAGGAATTGAACGGGGCTTGCGCGGAAATGGAAGGCTCTGCCGTTGCCCAGGTATGTTACATGAACGGCGTGCCTTATGTGGTGATCCGATCCATGTCGGATAAGGCCGACGGTTCTGCGCATGTCAACTTCCCCGAGTTTACAGTAAAAGCCTCCAAGCGTTCTCATGAAATCGTGAACTATATGCTGGGCAAACTCTAGCAGCAAATGATAGGAAGCGCTCGTTATGCTTAATCCGGCATGAGCGAAAGATACACAAACTCCCCTGAGCAAAGCCCAGGGGAGTTTGTTTTATTGAGAATCGAATTAATACATAAACCGCTGTCTGAAACGGATCCGGTCGAATTGTTCTTGCGATGAAAGCGGCACGTGCCGTCCGATTCTGACCATGAGGCAGTTGGCGGGATGGGAGCAGATTTCCGGATCGTCGGTTGCGTACCATTCCATATCCACGACTTTCATTAAGCGCTCCATCATTTTGCGATAATCCCACACGTTAAGTCCGCTGCCTTTTAGGTCCCAATGCCAGTAGTATTCGGTTGTAAACACGATGTAGCGCTCCATCTGGCCTTCCTCGAATGCGGTTTTGATCATCCGCTGCCCAAGGCCTAGGGAACGGTAGTCTTTCGCAACCTCGATGGCACCAAGCTCGATCAAATCTTCCATATTGCCCTCAGACCAGCGTTCCTGCTCATCCGGGTGATGAAACGTTACGTATCCTACGATCATATCTCGGTCTCTCGTGATGATGATTCTGCCTTCGGGCAGGCCTGCAATTTCCACCAAAGCCTCATGCTGCTCCGCAGGACGACGAAAAGCCTTGAGATCAGGGTGCATGGTCAGTTCGGATAGCTGCTCGGGAGGTACAGGTCCTTCGATGATCAGGCGGCGGTCTTCAGGGAACAAAACATGAGACTGGTATACCTTGCAGTGTTCCATCCGTTACGCTCCTTTCAATTCCATACCCTACTTATAGCAAAAAAATAAAAAAATGAAAAGCAATGACAGGCAAACAAAAGCTATGATATAATCTTTTCGACATAAAACCTTCACAATTGTATCGTACTTAACGATATGTTTCCTTGCGAATTCCAAGGGTTAATGACTCGATGACTGTGACAACGTGATAACCCGCCGCAATGTGTAAAATGTATGTTTCATTCAATCATTTTGTAAGCGCTGTCCACTATGAGGAGACCGATTTGAGAATGAGGAGGATGTTATCATGAATCAAACGCATAGCGAAATATTGCCAAGTGAAGTATCACATTCCAATATGAAGAGTTACGAGCAGGCACGCTCCGAATTTTCATGGGACGAAATCGAGAGACATTTTACTTGGTATGAGACGGGTAAAGTAAACATGGCGTACGAGGCAATCGACCGTCATGTAGCGGAGGGACGAGGAGACAAGGTAGCACTCTTGTACAGTGACGCCGCCCGCGAGGAGACTCTTACTTTTGCGCAATTGAAAGAGAAATCCGACAAGTTCGGCAATGTGCTGCGCAAATATGGCGTGAACAAAGGCGATCGGGTATTTATCTTTATGCCGCGCGGCCCAGAGCTCTATGCCGGTTTGCTTGGTATTTTGAAGGTTGGTGCCGTGGTAGGCCCATTGTTCGAGGCGTTCATGGAGACGGCGGTAAAGGATCGCTTGGAGGATAGCGGAGCGGTTGCGCTGATTACGACGCCTGCGCTGTTGTCACGGGTGAAACGGGATGAGCTGCCCGAACTGAAGCATATTTTTGTCGTTGGCGAAGTGGAAGAAGAGGATCCGCGCCTAGTAAACTACCACAAGGAAGTTGAAGCCGCATCCAGCGAGCTGGAGATTGAATGGCTCGAGCGGGAAGACGGCTTGATCATGCACTATACATCAGGCTCAACCGGGAAACCGAAGGGCGTGTATCACGTGCAGAACGCGATGGTGCAGCATTATTATACAGGCAAGGTTGTTCTGGATTTAAGGGAAGACGATATATATTGGTGTACGGCGGACCCGGGTTGGGTAACCGGTACGTCATACGGTATTTTTGCGCCATGGTTGAACGGCGTGACCAATGTCATTCGCGGAGGCCGCTTTAGCCCGCAGGACTGGTACAGCACATTGGTAAACAACAAAGTAACGGTATGGTACAGCGCTCCGACTGCCTTCCGGATGTTGATGGGGGCAGGTTCCGATCTCATCGACCAATATGATTTGAGCCATGTACGGCACGTGCTGTCCGTTGGCGAGCCGCTCAACCCCGAGGTGGTGCGTTGGGGACACAAGGCTTACAAGCAGCGTATCCACGATACATGGTGGATGACGGAGACCGGAGGACAGCTGATCTGTAACTATCCGGGGATGGCGATCAAGCCGGGATCCATGGGGCGCCCGTTGCCGGGCATTACGGCGGCGATCCTGGACGATCACGGGAAAGAAGTTGCTCCATACACGATGGGGAACCTGGCCATCAAGACGCCTTGGCCGTCCATGATGAGAACCATCTGGAATAACGAAGCGAAGTATCAAGAGTATTTCCGTATTCCGGGCTGGTACATTTCCGGCGACTCGGCCTATATGGACGAGGATGGATACTTCTGGTTCCAGGGCAGAATCGACGATGTGATCAATTCGTCCGGGGAGCGAATCGGGCCATTCGAGGTGGAGAGCAAGCTCGTTGAGCATCCGGCCGTAGCCGAAGCCGGCGTTATCGGTAAGCCTGATGTAACACGCGGCGAGATCATTAAGGCCTTTATCTCCCTGCGTGAGGGCTATACGCCTTCTCAGGAGCTCAAGGATGAAATCTATCGTTTCGTGAAGGAAGGCCTTTCCGCCCATGCCGCCCCGCGTGAAATCGAGTTTAAGGATAAACTTCCGAAGACGCGCTCCGGTAAGATCATGCGGCGCGTATTGAAAGCCTGGGAACTGGATCTGCCGACTGGCGATCTATCCACGATCGAAGATTAATAAGCAGATCATAACAGAGCTGGCATGAAGATGGCTAACCGCCATGTTCATGGCCGGCTCTTTTTTTATTTCAGAGCGTTGTCTCCAGTTAAAAATAAAACCAGCCCATCCACAGAGTAATGTCTGTAGAAGGGCTGGTTTTTACGTAAACGATCTATTTCTTCTCAAAATATACGGCTGGCGAAGCTGCAGATTCACCAATCGGATTGACGGCGGTAATTCTAAAGGTGCCGCCAATCGGGTTGCCCGAGGTGTAGTAGAACTCCGTGCTCTTGCTGGAGCCGAGAATCTGGTAGTTCCCGTCACTGTTCGGGCTGATATAGATATTGTAGACCATGACCTCTTCTTCCGGAGCGTTTCCGCTCCAAGTGGCCTGGAAACCCTCCGGTGTAGCTGTGAGTGTCGGCTGGCCAGGTGCAGACGGTACGGTCGTCGCGCCTTCATTCCCAAGTCCGGGATCGATACCGGGCTCTTCCTCGGCGAGGCCGTCATCAGGCTGATCGATGGTGTCATCCGGGTTCGTTTCGGTGTCGCCCGGTAATGGGAATCCAGGTGCTGTGCCGCCCACAATAGCGCTTGGCTCAGACGTCTTGCCGGCTACGTCAACGGCGACGACGTAATAGGTCGTAAATACACCGTCAGCTCCAAGACCTGAGAAGACAAGGCTCTCGTCGCCAAGAATGACCTGACCTTGATGTGTGTACGGGCTGCCGTTCACGGACTTAAAGAGCCGGTATCCGACAACATCAGGCGATCCGCTGGCATTAAAGCTGATGGAGCCGCTGCCCACCGAATAGTGTACGTTTTTCGGTGGAGTAGGGGCCTTGCCGTCGTCCGTTCTTGGGTCGACCTTGCTTGGCATTCCTTTTTTCGCGTCTTGCGGAAGATAGGATTCCAGCGATTTCTTTTCACCTTTCATAACCTTCAAGGCGTTCTGGAGTTCCACAATCAGCTCGTCAATCGGCTTTTCGCGCTTGATTACGATTTGTTCTCTCAACATATCCAAAGGCGTTGCTTCCTGTGGAATATAATTTACGCCCCGATAGGTAATGTATTTTGCTTTGGCGATGCCGTCATCGCTTTCGGTAGGCACGAACTTCGCGTTGAACAGATCCGTTACGAATTTGTCCGTTAAGGAAGTCGGCAGCTTGCCGCTGTAAGCGGAGACCGTCTTGGACGTTATGCCTTCAGGCTTCTCGAACGATTTGGTTGGGAACAGCTCCGGCTTCACGTCCGTCGCTTCGTTCATGATTCTGGCCCAGATGGCCTGGGCGTGCTTGCGCTGGTCGCCAACAAGCGTATTTTTTTGCTCCTTGTATCCGACCCATACGCCAAGCGTAACATCGGGCGAGTATCCCATGAACCAAACATCCCCGTAGTTCTGGGTGGAGCCGGTTTTACCCACGACGGGAACCTCATTGAATTTCTTGTACGTATCCCGGACCTTGCTGGCGGTACCGTTCGTAATGACGGTACGCAGCATATCCGTCATGAGGTACGCTGTCTGCTCGGAGAATACCTGCTCCGGCTTTACTTCGTGTTTATAAACAATATTGCCTTTGGAGTCCACGATTTTCTCGATCATGAATGCATCCGTGAATTTGCCTTGATTGCCGATGGAACTGTAGGCGTTCGTCAGCTCTTCCACGGTCACGCCGTAATGCAATCCGCCCAGTACGCCGGTTGAAGCATTATAATCGTCTTCCTCCAAGGTAGTGATGCCCAGCTTCTTGGAAAACTCCCAGGCCTTCTCAATGCCGACCGTGTTGTTAAACAGCTTGAGTGCCACCGTATTGGTCGAATCGTTCAGCGCCTGTCTTGCCGTCATCAATCCTCTGTACCCGGTGTACGAGTTTTTAGGGATATGGAATACTTTGCTGTAGTCCTTTAAGATGATCGGTGAATCGTCCACCACGCTGGCAGGCTGAATCGCCCCCGTATCAAGTGCCGGTAAGTAGGCGGCAATAGGTTTCATGGCAGATCCGGGCTGCCGTTTCATTTGCGTAGCATAATTCATTTGTTCCGTGTTGAAGTCCCTGCCCTCAATCATACCGAGAATGGCGCCGGTTTTGTTGTCGATCATCATCGCGGCGGTTTGCTCCATTCCTTTTTCGGCGCTGTCAGGCAAGTAGTTGCTGTCATCCTCAGCAATGGAACGCATGGTCTTGTAGAGCGTCCGGTCGATGGTGGTGTACACACGGTAACCGCCGGTGCTCAGCTGAGCACGGGAAGCGTCCATCAGATCGGAGTTCGCTTGCGTGCCTTTTGCGTTCTCTTCAGCTTCCTGGCTTAGCTGCATCAGAATGTTCGATGCTTGACGTTCGACTTCCATCATGAGATAAGGATAAGTCACATAGGCTTTCTGCGTCCGAGGAGCCAGCGATTTTTTGATATCGAATGCTTTGGCCTCATCGTATTCGGCTTGCGTTATTTTACCTTCTTCCAGCATGCTTGCCAGCACGCGGTGCTGGCGGTTTATGGCCCGGTTGAACGATTTCTCATCAAATTCTCCTTTGCCGTTGAAGGCCGAGTAGGAGGATGGCAGCTGCGGAAGACCTGCCAAGTATGCAGCTTGGGCCACATTCAGATCATTCAGATTGTTGATGTTGAATATTCCTCTTGCCGCTGCCTTGATCCCGAACAGCTGATATCCGCTCGAGCCGTTGCCGTATGGAACCTTGTTCAAGTAGGCCGTCAAAATCTGGTCTTTACTTAAGAAGCGCTCCATCCGCATGGCCAGCAGCATTTCTTTTACCTTACGGTTATCCGTTTTGTCACGACTTAAAAAAGTAAGCCTGGCCAGCTGCTGCGTCAATGTGCTGCCGCCGGTTTGAACCGGCTCATTCAACACGCGCTCCTTCACGGCGCGAGCGGTACCTTTTATGTCAACACCCTTATGTGTATAAAAACGGTTGTCTTCTATGGATACGACGGCATCTTTAACAAGCTGGGGAATCTCCTTGAACTCCACAGGTCGTCTGTCTTCTTCGGTTCTAAGCTGTCCGATCGGTGAGCCATCCGCGAAGTAGGCAAAGCCCGTTATGGCATTATCGTTCACCGTGTTCTCAATGAGCGCACGCGATCGTACCGGCTCATTCTCGACAATAGAGGTTACATAACCGGCTACGGCTCCTCCGGCGAACAAAACGCCCATCAGACCTACCACAAAGAGCCATCCGATGACGGATCCCAGCACCCGCAGAAAGGACCGTTTTCGCGGTTTTTTCTGTTGTTCAGGCTCTTGTTTTTTCTCCTCAACCATGAATGTATACTCCTCCTTTTAACGCACCTATTATAGCATAAATCGAAGGTTTTGAATCATGTGTACCTATATAGGGTGTCCTTTTTTGAGGAAGAATGACTTTTTTGGGAAGGGTGCAATGCATATGCCGCCAAGTTCATACGGGAAAAAAGCTTTGAAGGCCCCTGGTTTAAGGCGGAGCCTTTTGATTCGAAGAAAAAGCCGCGCTCGACAAAAAAAACCTGAAGGCCGGGGCCTTCAGGTTTTTTGGGTTCCGAATGAATCTTAACGGTTGTAGAACTCGACGATTTGTTTCTCGTCGATGTCTTGGGAAAGCTCGGAACGTTCTGGAAGACGGATGTATTTCCCTTCCATTGCTGCTTCATCAAACTCGAGGTAAGCTGGAAGATGCACGCGGTTAGCCAAAGCTTCCTTGATGGAAGAGAGGCTGCGGCTTCTTTCACGAAGGCCGATTACATCGCCAGTGCTTACAGCGTAAGAAGCGATATCGACTTTCTTGCCGTTCACAGTCACGTGACCGTGAGCTACCAATTGACGAGCGCCCGCACGGGAGTTGCTGAAGCCAAGACGGTAAACCAGGTTGTCCAGACGGCTCTCAAGCAGGAACATGAAGTTCTCACCCGCGATACCTTTCATGCTGGTAGCTTTGTTAAACAGGGTGCGGAATTGCTTCTCGCCCAAGCCGTACATGTGACGCAGCTTTTGCTTTTCTTGAAGCTGCATACCGTAGTTGCTTACTTTTCTCCGTTGGTTAGGACCATGCTGACCTGGAGGGAAAGGGCGTTTTGCCAATTCTTTACCTGTACCGCTCAGGGAGATTCCCAGACGACGGCTTAATTTAAATTTAGGACCGGTGTAACGTGCCATGTTATATAGACTCCTTTTTAATTAAAGTTTCATTAGGGCTCTATTTGCGCCGTATTTGTTTGCTCTATCCGTCATCTTCCGGAAGATCTGCCAGGAAAGTTCAGCCGCTGTCCTGTCAGTAACAAATAACGTGAGGGTGACACAACCCGCCCAAATTCATCGAATGCATTGCATTCTTACTCAACAATAAATATTATATGAAGTAATGATATAAAGTCAAGTTCAACCTGCAACTTACTATAACTTGGTTTTTGTCTAATTTTGTCGATAGGACCATGGACCTAAAATTATTGTGAAAAACGCATAAATTCTGATGCAAAAATGGGTAGAAAAGAGTAATATGATATTGGAATAAGTAGTAGCAATTATCTAGTTACATATCGTAGTGTTTTTTGGTTATTATCATTCCCCAACATGTTGAACAGCCGGGTTGCCGCCATGCGGCAGCCGAATGGATCCTTACATTATGAATCGGAACGCCAGTCTTGGATAGGCCTTTTATAATGGTGCAAAGGAGCGCCCAATATGTCAGAAGAACAACGGAAAGTGTATGAAAGCTCTCCCGGTTCTGCGGTCATGTTCAATGATGCCGGGCCAATTCCTGGAAACGAGCCTCGTCTATGGCTTCAGGGCTTGGATATTACACCTCATGATTTCCCTTATATTCAGCCTCTCATATCAGACAGCTATCTGGAGTGGCTAAGAGAAAGCGCTGGCACGCAGGCGATGCGGAAATTCAGCTGGGCCCTTCTTTCTCATGAGGGAGCTTGGCTGACAGGGGCACCCGAACTAACGGAATACGTTCATGCAAGCGAGGATGAGACGCTGGCGCATACGCTCCGTTCGAAAGAAGCCGCCCAAGGCATGGGCAAGGGTTCGCTTGAGGGAAGGGTGCTGTGCGCTGTCCCGCTGTTCACGCGCGTCCATGGCGATTTTTTTGCGGTGATGGTCAGCGTTGCCTCGGGGAGGATGGAGCCGGAGCAGTCGCTCATGCTGACGGAAACTTACGCATTGCTGTTCCGTTCCTGCTTCTACCGCCAGATGGAGTACATCTTTGCGGATGACCTGGAGAAGGTCCACCGCCAAGCCGAACGTGAAGTGCAGAGGCGTTCCATCTTGTTTCAGTACGTGAAGCGGATGCATGTGCAGATCAATGTGGACAGCGTGCTGGTGGAGGCTATTGATAGCGTCCTGGCCCTGTATCCCAAGGCGAAAGTCGAATTATTCATGTCACAGGACCATGAAAGCGTTCATCCGCTCGTGCGTCCGCTGCTGCTCCATCATTGGCAGGAAGAGGTTTATGTTCGCACCTTTATGGAAGGTTCCCTGACGATTCATGAGCATGAAGAACCCGACACGCTGGTGGAGATCGGGATTCCCATGGGAGGCAAGCAGGGCGTCTATGGGGTGCTTCACGTTGAAGTGGACAAGTCGGAACTGCCCGATATGGATCTGGAGCTGCTGGGGATGATGGCCGATGCCGCAGGCACCGCCTTCGAGAACGCCAAACTGTACGAGCAATCCAACCTGATGATTCATGAGCTCCGCATGATTAATGAGCTGACCCAGCGGCTGAACAAAAGCTTGCATTTGGCGGAGATATTTCAATTCGCCAATCATGAGCTGCTCAAGATCCTTGAGGCGGATTACTGCTGCATTCTGATCCATAATGAGGAGCTTGGCGGTCTAGAGGTGGTATCCTGCAACGCCGAGTGGCTGGCCAAGGAGGTCTTCGAGAAGGACTACGGCCTGGGGGGCCTCGTCTATCATTCAAAGGAGCCGCTCATTCTGTCAGACTATCAGGAAGAGCGTCCGGCAGAATCCAGGCTGATGGAGAGCACGCGGTCCAGCTCGATGATTGCTACTCCGCTAATGGTTAACGGCGAGGTGAGGGGCGTCGTCCTGCTCACCCATGCGAAGCGGCATTATTTCTCGTACGACAGCTATCGGCTGCTTCAAGCCTTGACAAGCCATATCGGCTTGGCGATCGGGAATGCCTTCCTGCATGCGGAAGTGAGAAGAATGGCTAACCGGGATATGCTGACCGAACTGTACGCCAGACATTATCTGGATGAAATAATCCATGAATGCCAGAACCGTGATTTTTGCGGCTCGCTCATCGTGGTGGACATCGACGAATTCAAGCAGGTCAACGACACGTTCGGACACCAGCGTGGCGACAAGATTCTGAAGCAGGTCAGCAGCATCGTAAAAACAACCATACGTCACAGCGATATTCCGGCACGTTGGGGCGGTGAGGAGCTTGCGGTGTATTTGCCGGGACTCGGCATTCAGCAGGCGGTGCAGGTGGCCGAACGGATTCGCTTACGGGTGGCCGAAGAGACCGATCCGCGCGTAACGGTGTCCTGCGGGATTTCAGAGTGGAACTGGACCAATGACAAGATCAGCGTGGAGTCGCTCTTCTATCGGGCGGATATGGCGCTCTACGAAGCCAAGAACGGCGGCCGCAACCGGATCGTCGTGGAGAGGGCCGAAGCCGAGATCGGAATGGATTAGATACCCTGCAGCTAAGAGAGGCTGCAGGGTTTTTTCTGTGATCTGCATAATGTAAGGGGCCGCGGATAGCCTAATAGCAAGATCAACGAGAGGCTGATGATTATGCGAAACAGAAGGTTACGAAGCGTCATCGCATTGATGGTATTCATTTTTGGCTTAACCGGATGCGCCTGGCAGGATCAGCTGACTGCCGAAGAAGCGTTTAACCGTGCTTTGTCGGGGCTGTCCGGCATCGATAATTTCTCTTTTCGAGGAGAAACGGCGATTCGGAGCGGAGAAACAGGACCGTTTGAGGAAAGCCTGGCGTTTGAAGGGAATCTGCGGCATCATTCCGACCTGACCTTATCTTCAAAAGAGAGAAGCACCGTCATAAAGAATGACAAGATGTCCGCCGAGTCGGCATATAAATCGAATGAACTTACCGTGACGCTCAAGCGAAAGGATGGCAAGTGGAGCACGCTCTCGTCGGAGCATGCCGGGGGAATGTGGATGAACCGGTTAAATCCGCTGGAATTGCTGGAGTACATGGGCAAGTCGGAGAAGACCGTAACCCGGGAACTGGGGGCCGCAAGAGGAACGAAGGTGCTGCGTGTCGAGTTGTCGCCCGAGGCGGCTGCCCATATGGTGCAGGAGTCGCTGGATGATCAGATGAAGGCGTTGGCTGAGCGGATTGAACGCAAAGACGACCCGTTATATAGCGACGATCCGAAGGTTCGCAAGCGGCTGAAGGAAATCTGGGAAAGGGACTACCATGAAATGAAAAACATGCTGAATGAGGCGGATGCCGTTTCGGTCTGTCATGTAACCATTAACAGAAAAAGCCAGCTGCCTACCAAGATGACCATGGAGCGCAGGTTATCCTTTGTGGACGAACAAGGCAAAACACGTACCGAAACACTGCTGTCGGATGTTACGTTTACCGGTTATTGAGCCATTAAAAATTTTTTCACGATGAGCGCTGACGCGAGGCTGCCCGGCGTGCTACAATAATATAAATTTACCGCTGTTCAATTTATACAATAGGGAACAGTCATCATAAGGAGGATAAGACATATGCGTGATCCCAGAATTCAAAAATTGGCTCAGAATCTCGTGAACTACTCCGTGGATATGCAGCCAGGGGAAAATGTGCTCATCGAAATGATCGGATCCGAGCGCGATCTGCTGAATGCCATTATCGAGGAGGTCTCGAAGGGAGGCGGCCGCCCGTTCGTGCAATTGACGGATCGTACGGTCCAGCGAGCGATGTTGAAGAACGCAAATAAGGAGCAGCTTGAGCTGTGGGCAGAGCTGGATCTTGAACGCATGAAAAAAATGGATTGTTACATCGGCATCCGCGCAGGCGAGAACGTCAACGATATGGCTGACGTGCCCGAAGAGAACATGAAGCTGTACAATGCCCTTTACTCGCATCCCGTACATAGCGAAGAGCGCGTGAAGCGCACCAAATGGGTGGTTCTCCGTTACCCGAACGCCAGCATGGCGCAGCTTGCCAACACCAGCACGGAGGCCTTTGAGGATTTCTACTTCGATGTGTGCAATCTGGATTACTCCAAAATGGACCGCGCCCAGGATCCTTTGGCCGAGCTGATGAGGAATACCGACAAGGTTCGCATCGTGGGACCGGGAACGGACCTCAGCTTCTCGATCAAAAACATCGGCGCGGAAAAGTGCTCCGGCCAGAAGAACATTCCGGATGGCGAGGTGTACACCGCGCCCGTTCGTGACTCGGTTAACGGGACGATCGCTTACAACACACCGACTCTTTACAATGGAGTCACCTTCGAAAATATTAAATTCCGCTTTGAAAACGGGAAAATCGTCGAAGCAACAGGGAGCGACACGAAGCGGCTGAACGAGATCCTGGATTCGGATGAGGGTGCGCGGTACATCGGCGAATTTGCCATTGGCTTCAACCCGTACATTTTGACACCGATGAAGGATATTCTCTTCGATGAGAAAATTGCAGGAAGCCTGCATTTTACGCCAGGCCAAGCATATGATGTAACAGACAACGGCAACCGATCCTCCATTCACTGGGATCTCGTTTTGATCCAGCGTCCGGAGTACGGCGGCGGGGAAATCTACTTTGATGATCGTCTAATCCGCAAGGATGGCATATTCGTTATTCCAGAACTGGAAGCATTAAATCCGGAAAATCTTAAATAGATTGGAAAAAATGTTGCATAAGAAAACGGATTCAATGTATCATGAAGGTGCAGTGATGAGCTTTATTCAGATCCTAAAGTTACGGAGGGATTCGTATGTCCAATAACAATCAATCTATCGTAGAAATTTCGCAAACAGCCAGCCAGTTCACATCCTCCATCGTTTTGCAGGCGGAGAACAAGTACATTGATGTTAAGAGCATCCTGGGTCTGTTCACAACGCTTGTCAACAGCCAAAGCTATGAACTGCATGTACATGGTCCTGATGCCGATGAAGCTAAAAAAGCAATGATCGACGTATTCACCAAGCATGGCTTGAACGTATCCGTCGTGGCTGAATAACATTCGCCAAAAACACCCTTTCAATCCATGGAAGGGTGTTTTTTCGTAGAGAAGGGGTCTATTTTGTTCAGGTCCTTGTATTGAGAAACGATTTCGACTAATATTAAAGATAGTAACTGTGCTGTGATTTTTGACATAGGGGGGAAGATCATGACTTCATCTGATTTACAGGAACAGCTGAATCTCAAAGCGATCAGTCTTCTTCATGAAGATGCAGATAAAATCCTAAAGCTTATTGAAGTACAGATGGAGAATCTGGCGACCCGTTATTGCCCTCTCTATGAGGAAGTGCTGGATACCCAAATGTACGGTTTTTCAAAAGAGGTTGATTTCGCGGTGCGGGCCGGGCTTCTTCCGGAAAGTACGGGAAAGCAGCTGATCAGCAAGCTTGAACGCAATCTGGCGGTCCTGTACGAAGCCATGAATCAATCCAAATAGCCTGTACTCGTACAGGCGCATACATAGAGAAACGCATGTCGCGCTCCCGCGACATGCGTTTTTTTCTAGCTTTTCGATTAGATTTGAATCCGTGGCAATCACCGCTTCCAAGGTTTATACGAGGAAGAAGGAGACGCCCAGTATGACGTATACGGCGAGCAGCAGCAGGCCTTCATACCAGTTGGAGGCGCCGTCCTGCGTAATGGACCTGGCTATGAATACGGCGACGCCGATGGCGACCAGCTCCAGCGTGGTGAAGACGAGATCCATCGTATCCCCAAGGAAGAAGCTGATGAACACAAGCACGGGAGCAACGAACAGGGCGATCTGCAGGCTGCTGCCGACGGCAATTTCTACGGCCGCGCCGATTTTGTTCTTCATCGCAAGCATGATGGCAGCACTATGCTCTGCGGCGTTCCCGATAATCGCTACCAGGAAGGCCCCGATGAACAGCTCGCTGAGGCCATATTCGTGACTGATGGGCTCAAGCACCCCGACAAGCCATTCGCTGACAAACGCAACCATCACGGTGGCGATGACAAGGTACAGAATCGAGCGCTTCTTGGACCAAGTGGGACCGTGTTCGTGCGGGAGCGCATCCTGGTCGTGGTCGTCGCTGACATCCGCCAAATAATTTTTATGGGTGATCATCGAGAATCCAAGCCATGCGATGTAGGCCACGATCAGAATTCCCGCCACAATGAGGCTGAGCGTCTTGGTTTCACCCTCCGTAATGGAATGGGTATTCAGAAAGACCGCAGGGATGAACAGGGCGATAATGGCCAGCGTCATCAAGGATCCGTTCAGACCAGCCAGCGTCACATTGTATTTCTGGATTTTAAATTTGAGGCCCCCGGCAAACAGGCTGAGCCCGAGGACGAGCAGCAGGTTGCCGATAATGGAGCCGGTGATGCTGGCTTTCACCATGTCGTACAAACCTTCCTTAATCAGCAGGATGGCGATGATCAGCTCTGCCGCGTTGCCGAAGGTAGCGTTCAGGAATCCCCCGAGCCGTTGGCCGGCGTAATGCGCGACGCTTTCCGTTGCTTTGCCGAGAAAACCGGCGACAAAAATAACCGCGATGGCAGACAGAATGAATTGGAGCGTGAAGTTCCAATTCGCAAAATGTCCCAGCGCACTAAGCAAAAAGGTAAAGATCAGAAGCGCGGGATTGAGCCATTTCTTCATAACCGACACCTACCTTATGGTTTATGTACTGATGAGTACTTGCGAGCGAAAACGACGATTCTCGTATCGCTTTTTACAATATACCCAAATCTTTCGAAAAATTATCGTTCTTTTCAGAAGCGAGCATTTGCTTTTTAGGCCCGTTACCATTTACAATAACGGATAATGAGGTGAAGGAGGAAATGGCATGACGGAACAACTTCAACTGGATAACGGTTTGATTCGAATATCGGATGATGTCGTCTCGAAAATTGCCGGATTGGCTGCCTTGGAAACCCCAGGTATTGCAGCCATGTCCGGTGGATTGTCCGAGGGCTGGGCGAAGCGGCTGAGCGGCAAAAATGTGCAAAAGGGTGTTACGGTAGAAGTAGGGCAGCTGGAGGCAGCGATCGACCTGCGGATTATCGTGCTTTACGAGACGCCTATACATGAAGTGTGCCGCATGCTTCAACAGAATGTCCGCGAAGCTGTCGAGAGCATGACAGGGCTTCGCGTGGTTGAGGTCAACGTGAAGGTCGAAGGTGTAGCTTTCAAAGACGACGAAATCGACGATATTCAGCTTCGAGCCAAATAGGACGAACCTTGGGGGATCAGCCCCCGCTAATGATGAAAAAAATGAACAAAAAAGACTACACGGTTGCCCGGTAGTCTTTTTTAATTACGGATTTAACCTGCTCCTCTTTCATCGGACGGTTGCTGTCCCTGGATATGCTAAGCACGATGCCCATGCTGAGCATCATGACCAGCAGCGAGGAACCGCCGTAACTGATGAACGGGAGGGTAACGCCCGTAATCGGAATGGTATTGGTCACCCCGCCGATGTTGATGAAGGCCTGAATGGCGATAAGTCCCATGATGCCGACGCCGGTCAAGGTTCCGAACGGATCCGAGCAGCGAAGCGACACGATGATCCCCCGCAGGATGAAGTATAAATAGAGCAGCAGGAATATCGCGGTTCCGATAAAACCGAATTCTTCGCCGATGACCGAGAAGATGAAATCGTTGTAAGGATTCGGCAGATAATGCAGCTTCTGCACGCTCTCCCCGTAACCCGCTCCGGTAACGCCGCCCTGGCCGATGGCAATCAGCGATTGGACCAGATTGTAGCCCGTGTCCGATTCGTCATGGAACGGGTCCATGAATGCCTCGATTCGTCCCATCTTGTAGTTCTTGGAGGCCTGCTCCTGATCTCCGCCGGAGTTGAAGAGCGATCCGACGCCGAGCGTGAGCACCAGGCCAAGCGCAACAAGCGAGATACAGCCGAGAATATGCTTAAGGCTGGCGCCCCCCGCATAGATCAACAGCCCGCTGGTAGCCACGAGGATGAAGCAGGAGCCCAGGTCGGGCTGAAGCATGATCAGGCCCGCTACGATCCCTACAATAATGAGTACGGGGAAGAAACCGCCCTTCCATTGACGGATTCGTTCCCCTTTTTTGGTGATCAGCGCTGCCAGATAGACGATGGTCGCGATTTTGGCCAGTTCGGTCGGCTGGATGCCGAATTTCCCCAAATTAAACCAGCTTGTGGCGCCGTTGGTTGCGGAACCGATAATCACCACAAGAATCAGCAGCATCAAGGTTAGAAAAAACACCGGTATGAATAGCTTCTTGTATTTCTTATAGTTGATGTTCATGGCCACAAACATGACAAACGTGCCCAGAACCGCAAACGCGGCTTGCCGCTTCGTGAAGTGCAGCGGATCGTTATTGAATTTTTCATTGAAAACGGCCAAGCTGGAGCTGGAACTGAACACCATGATCAGTCCGAATCCCACCAACAGCAAGGTAAGGATCAGCAGTTGGAAATCAGGCGTCCCTCTCTTCGGCTGAGGTTTGGTCGTATTCATCGTGTTCGACCTTACGCTTCCAGAAGAGCTTTGAGCTCTTGAAGCTTCTTGGTGGCCACATTCATGACAGGCTGCGGAGCCATGGATTCATACTCGAGACCGTGCGGGAACGTGGCTTTGCCAAGGTATACCGCTTCGATTTTGAGGATGGTGTCGGGTTTCTCCAGCTTGCCTTCAACAGCGCGGGTGTTAATGCGCAGGAAGTATTCAGCCTGATTTTTTTTATCTTCGATTTTCAAGTCGTATGTAGCGCGGTAGTATTCCCACTGCCAACGAATGAAGCCTACTTTCTCGGCACATTCATCGAGGTAAGCTAAATCGCTGTGCAATCCGTCCAAGCCTGTATTTTCGAAAATCATGTGGTCGTAACCCCCTTAATAGTCCTTGCAAAGTTCTTTAATATGATAGTATGTTTCAAGAACTTGTGCAAGCCTGTACCGCCCGTCACGCTTCAATTGAGACCATTTATCCAGATAAGATTTTGATAACGGCAAGCATTCTTCTTTTCTGTTAAAATAAATGCAAGTGAAAACGCTGTGAAATGTACGCTTTCCATCCCGGTGGTTATATATTCATAGGACTTCAATTCAAGCGAAGGGTGGATACGGCCTATGAACCGCGTCGTTTACCGCACGGAGTATTATGCAGTGGAAGAAAACGGGCAGAAGGAAATCGTCGTGATCGACCGGATTCCGGATTCGGCAGCGGTTGTGGCCGTCCATCAAGGGTGCCTGCTACTGGTATGCCAGCATCGGGAAGCGGTGAATGAGATCACCTGGGAGCTTCCCGGCGGAACGGTGAAGCCCGGCGAGGAACGCGCGCTTGCCGTTAAGCGGGAGCTTGAGGAAGAGGCAGGCGTGCAGTGCAAGGACCTGTCCTACATGGGCAGTGCTTATCCGATGGCTTCTCTGGCCAACCGAAACGTTTATTTTTATTTCACCGACGATTTGAAGGTGTCCGGGAGCCGGGAGTCGAATCAAGAGGAAGACGAAGACGTTAGAGCGGTGTGGGTCCCGCTCAGGGATGTATATCGCAAGATCAAGGAGGGCGGCCGGATGGATGCCATGGTTGGGCACGGACTGCTGCTGAGCAAACTCCACGGCTTTCTTGCGATCGATTGAGCCGCCAATAGCGGGGGAAGGATGATGAACTTGATGAAGGAAGCATTTTGGGATCAATGGTATCCACGGATGGTGGAGTGGCGGCGTCATTTACATATGCACCCGGAGCTTTCGTTCCAGGAGAAGGAAACTTCGGCATTTATAGCAGCCCGGCTGCAGGAACTCGGTCTTGCGGTCAAGACCGGTGTTGGCGGGCATGGAGTTATAGGGACATTAAAAGGGGATAAACCCGGCAGGACGGTTGTGCTGCGGTCCGACATGGATGCGCTGCCGATCGAGGACGGCAAGAGCTGCGAATACAAATCCAGGGTGCAGGGAGTGATGCACGCTTGCGGGCATGACGGGCATGCCTCCATGCTGCTTGGAGCCGCCGCATATTACAGCACGTTCCCGGAAGAAATTCAGGGGGAGATTCGTTTTATGTTCCAGCCGGCGGAGGAAGTATGCCCCGGCGGCGCGGTGGAGATGATCAAGGACGGGGCGCTCGATGGGGCCGACGTCGTCTACGGTCTGCACCTGTGGACGCCGTTACCTGTAGGCACCGCAGCGAGCGCGCCGGGTCCGCTGATGGCGGCGGCGGATGAGTTTTTCATTGACATTACGGGGCGCGGGGGGCATGGCGGCATGCCGCATGTGACGGCCGATGCCCTGGTTGCGGGGGCTGCGCTTGTCATGCAGCTTCAAACCATCGTAAGCCGCACCGTGGATCCGCTGCAGCCTGCCGTCGTTACGGTAGGGACAATGCAGGCCGGAACGGCGCAAAACGTCATAGCCTCCTCCTGCCGGATCACGGGGACGGTTCGCACGTTTGACGAACCTACCCGGGCGTTGATCCGGGAGCGGATCGAGCATATGACCCGGACGGTTTCCGAAACCTACGGCACAAAGGCGGCGGTTCGATATCTCGTCGGCTACCCACCCGTGGTGAACGATGAAGCGGAAACCGCACGATTTTTCCGTACGGCACCCCGAGTGTTCGATGCGGATCAGGTCACCGTCTCGCCCAAACTGATGCCGGCGGAGGATTTCGCTTATTACTTGAAGGAAATTCCGGGCTGCTTCATTTTCGTTGGAGCCGGCAACCCCGACAAAGGGGCGATTTATCCGCATCATCATCCAATGTTCGACTTTGATGAAGATGCGATGCGCTACGGGGCGAAGCTGCTGGTCGAGATGGTGTCAAGCTATCAGAACGGGGAATAGACTTTCACAAAATCGCAATCTTCGCGCATGAACGCTCGTTATTTGGAAATCCTAATGATCATAGGGGAAGTTCAGATCCAGGACATGGATGTGGACTTCTTTTTTTAAGTTGTCACGAGGAGGAATAAGGGTGCACAACAAGCCTTGCATCGTCCAGCGCGATCGGACCATACTTCTTGAAACCGCCCATGCGGATGCGGAGGCTGCGCGCGAGCAGCTAGCCCAATATGCCGATTTGATCAAAAGTCCCGCGTCTTTTCATACATATCGCTTGACCCCTTTATCTTTATGGAACGCCGCTGCAGGGGGCATGTCGGCTGAAGCCATTTGCTCGAGCCTTCAGTCGTTGTCGCGTTGGGACGTGCCGGCCGCCCTGCTGGAAGAGGTTCGCCAGCTCGTTGGGCGTTACGGGCAGCTGTCGCTGCTCCCGCATCCAACGCTTGAACGTGCATTGCTGTTATCCAGCAATGAGGAAGCCCTGATGCAGGAGCTGACGTCCCATCGCTCCTTGAGGGAAATCGGCGTCAGGTTGATTTCGCCGAAGGAAGCAGAGGTGCCTTCGGACCGCCGCGGCGTGTTAAAGCAGGAGATGACCCGGCTCGGCTATCCTGTGCTGGACCACGCGGGATATATGGACGGGCAATACCTGAACATTCTTTGGCGGGGAGAAAAATCGGGCAGCGAGCGCCTTCAAGATTCGAACGGCGGATCCAACGATCAGCGCTTCGAGCTTCGCGACTATCAGCAGAAGGCTGCCGAATCCTTCAGGGATATTGGCGGCGAAGGCGGCAACGGTGTGCTGGTCCTGCCATGCGGGGCCGGGAAAACGGTCATTGGCATCGCCGCCATGCGCGAGCTGCAATGCGAGACGCTGATCCTCACTTCCAATACCACGTCGGTAAGGCAGTGGATCGCCGAGCTGATGCAGAAAACGACGCTGTCCGTGGATGAAATCGGCGAATACTCCGGTCAGCGCAAACAGGTCAGGCCGGTGACGGTCGCTACCTACCACATCTTGACCCACCGGCAGGGCAAGGGGGAGGAGCAGCAGCATATGAAGCTGTTTAATGAACGGCGCTGGGGCTTGATCATTTATGACGAGGTTCATCTTCTTCCCGCACCGGTATTCCGCGCGACGGCCGACATCCAGGCGACCCGCAGGCTTGGCCTGACCGCCACTTTGGTTCGCGAGGATGGAAGGGAGAGCGACGTGTTCTCCCTGATCGGTCCCAAACGATATGAAATGCCGTGGAAAAGGTTGGAGGCACAAGGGTGGATTGCTTCGGTGACCTGCACGGAGATTAAGGTGCCGCTGCCAGACGAGATCAGAGAAGCCTGCGAGGCGGCTGGCAAAAGGGAGCAATATCGGCTGGCTGCCGAGAATCCCTCCAAACTTGATGTGATTCGGCAGCTCGTGGATGTCCACAAGGATGCGCAGACGCTCATCATTGGACAATACCTGGATCAGCTCCATGCCATTTCCAGGGAGCTGCAGGCCCCGCTCATCACGGGACAAATGACCCAGGATCAGCGCAACGAATGGTATAACGCATTCAGGGAAGGAAACGTTCGCGTGCTTGTCGTATCGAAAGTGGCAAACTTCGCGGTCGATCTGCCCGATGCTTCCGTAGCGATCGAGGTTTCGGGCAGCTACGGCTCGCGGCAGGAGGAAGCGCAGCGGCTTGGGCGTTTGCTGCGGCCGAAGTCAGGGGAGAATCGGGCTTATTTTTATGCATTGGTAACGGAGGACAGCCGGGAGGAGATCTTTGCGATCCGGCGACAGCTGTTTCTGATTGAGCAGGGGTACGAATATCACGCGATACATGCAAAGCAGCCGGCGGCTTTCCTGGATCTGATCGCGATGCGAAATCCCCGTTCTTATCAGCATCCCGACGGGAAGGAGGTCTCGTGGAGATGACGAGGCAGCAGGACATGGCGGACACGATGAGCCTGGAACGGCTCCTTCCGAAGGAGCGATCGGTCCTCCACCATATCTGGCGCCGCTTTGCCGGGCAGGGTTTCGATGACGACAAGCTGCGCTCATTGCGATTTCCCCGCTTGAGCGGCGTCGAGGCGCAGCTTGCCTTCATCTCCTTGAGACAACAAGGATGGGTGCGAGCGGTCAAGAGAGGTTGGGGCGAGAGGCTGTATTTCATTCCTTTTGACAAGCTGCAGATCCTCCAAGAAGGCTGTGGTCCTGTGGAGGCACTTGAAACAGGCTCCATGCCTCCCGCATCCGTGAGGCTTCAGCAGGAGGCAAGAAGCGGCATAGCGATCGATATGTTCAATGTTCTCGTATATATGGCCAAGAACCGCGTATCGTTGACCGCTAAAGGGATTTTGCATAAGAAATGTATTCAGAAACTGGGGGGCGAGATCGCCTTAACGCCATACGATGTCGAAGGGCTCGCCCTTCACTATGATCATGCGGATGCGTACCCTCCACATGTCGCGATGGTGTTGGATCTGCTGTTTACGTTTGAGCTGGTCGTTGCAGAGCAGGGGGAACTGAAGCTGAACCGTACCGCATTGCGGCGTTGGCTTATGCTCTCCCGGGAAGCGATGGACCGGTCCGTCCTTCTTCACATGATGGAACGCTACATTCCGAACTCGGCCGAGTTTCAACATTGGACTTGGCGGATATGTCACTCGTCGCTGTCCGGCGGGGTGTGGTACCGCGCCTGGCAGATGCCCGCTGCAGTCTCTGAGCCTTTGGAAGGAGGTGCATCCACCGGAAAAGAATTATTGCCGGAGGAAGCCGCTTCATGGCTCCGGTTATTAACCGGCTGCGGTTACACCGATTTGGGCATCGATGACGATGGTCAGTTCCTGTTCCGCTGGCGTGTGGCCCCCTCCTCCTTGCTGGATGGAAGCGAAGGGGCCGATACCGGATCATCGGGTCTGTTCATTCAGCCGGATTTTGACATTTTGATACCGCCCAATGTGCCAAATTCCGTTAAGTTTCAAGCTGCTTGCTGCACGGAGCGGATTTTGGATGATGTGATGACGGTCTATCGCCTGACAAGGGATTCGGTGATGCAGGCGGCAAAAGCCGGAATGGAGCCGGAGGGAATCGCGGCCTTTTTCTCGAAACATGCAGCCGCCGGAATGCCGGAGAACGTGCAAGCTGCTTTATACCAATGGGGCAAGGAGATGGACAGGGCAGGCCTGAACGAGTCGCTGCGCTATGAAGAGGCTCCTCCGGAAGAGGATACGGAACTTGCGGGTACTGATGGAAATGACCGTTACCCTATGCAGTGGGGGACTCGCAGCCGTCCCTCCTGCGGATTGATCCGCCCGGCACGAAGCGAGCTTGCACTTGAACCTGATGACACCCTGCCGGATCCATCGTCGGTCATTCCCGATTTGAACCGGATTCCTGTCATGTGGACACGGGATTGGCGCTCTTACCACGGCTCGACGGCCAAACAAATGATGGAGCAGGCGCTGGAGCTGTCGGCCAAATTGGAGATTGCCGTCGATGGGAGCCGCATGGAATTCATTCCATTTCAAATCCTGCGTCAGCCGTGGAAAATTTCGGGTGCGTTATACGATCCGGATTCGGATAAGACGGGAGCCATCGTGGAGTTAGGCGAAGGGGAATGGAGGGAAATGCGGCTTGTGATTCCGTAAAAGCGTTTGAATTCCCCCTTCTTAAGATACGAGCGTTATGCTATGATGAAAGAGTCCACGATCAACACGCGGGCCAAATTTAATAGAAAAGCGGGATGAGTTCATGAGCGTATCGGAAATAAACACGGTCGATATGGCCGAGGTGCTCACCTATGCCTACGAAATAGGCGACATGATTAATGCTTCCGTCGAAGTGGCGGATTATCTATATTGGAAGCAGGCAGTTGAGAATGACCCCATGATTCAGGCTTTGGTCAGAAAGCTTGACTCGAAGAAGGAGTTGTTTGAAGAGACGCAGCGGTTCGGCCACTTTCACCCGAATTACCATTCGGCCAAGGATGAAGTGGCCGCGGTGGAAGCGGAACTGGAGGCTTTTGAGCCCGTAGCCCGGTTCAAGCAGGCGGAGAAGAATCTGGACGATCTGCTGCATTCCATGTCGGAAAGGATTGCTTTTTCGGTTTCGGAGAGCATCAAGGTTCCCGGCAATGACCCTCTTCCGAAGAAGGGGTGCGGCAGCGGAGGAGCCTGCTCGTGCGGATAACGGGCATACATTAGAGATAGAGACGAAAGTGAGGCGAGGAGCTTAGGATGTTGGCTGAACGGACGGGTTTTATTATATGGGTCAGCGATGTTAAGGCAGCAAGGAATTTGGAGAAATACGGCAGCGTCCATTATATATCGCGCCGCATGCATTACGTTGTCATGTACGTCAACGCTGACCGTGCCGAAGAGACAATGAAGAACATCCGGAGATTGTCCTACGTTCGTAAGATCGAGCGCTCCTACCGGAACGAGATTAAGACAGAGTACAGCAGCAAGGGGCCGGATAAAGCCAAGTTTTACGGTCCCTAGCAGGATGTGCCTGCCCGAGAATCTGTGCAAATCGCATATCGCGTATCTTGTAAGAATACGAGAAAAGCGTAAAGCGGCCCCTCTGGGGCCGCTTTTTTTAAAGCCTTGGAAAGTATTAGCCTCGCATGTCGCGCATGAACTTCCAAAGATTATTTCGATTTGCGGCGATAGATTGGCATAAATCGGAAGGCCATTTGATAAAATAGTATAAGTAAGGTACAATTTACATTTTAATGGGACCCATCATTCCATCCGGATTTGCACCTCCCGCACCAGGATGCAATTAGAGCTATTTCTAAATTTTCGGTGATTGTTCACAAGAAGCGAGGTTTCAATCTTGTGAATGACAGTGGAATGATGTAATATGTTGGGTATATATACATAGATACAAAGACCCATTTGGTGGAGAGTGATATTCCATGCGCGACAAAGGGACTGAGCGGTGGAGCACCTATGAGCCGTTTTATATTACGTTAAATGATAAAAAGGTAGCCGATATCGTGATTACCAATCATGCAAAGAGCCGTTATACGGACCGGGTGGAAGGCCATGACACCTCCCACGAGGAAATCGGGACTTGGATGTGGGAGTGCTTGAAGCAGGACCGGATCGTGCCGTATTACCGCAACGAACAGGATGTCTATCTGATCGACGACGACCTGGTGGTTGTGGCCGAGTTCTCGGAGCTGGAGCACGAACGCGATCTGATCGGCAACCCACTGCATCGGATGATCATTGTAACATTTTTGGGGCGTATGTCCGAAACCATTGAGCTTCGGGACCTGAAGTCTTATTACTCATGGCTTCGTCATTCGCGCCGCATGACGCTGATCAAGAACAGCCGCAAGCGTAAATAAAGAAATAAAGTCATGAAATGGCATGCGAGCGTAAGCGCGGATGTCTTTTTTTGTATGCGCTGCCGCGATCCGTTACAATATAAAACAAGAGCGGCAGCGAGAGGGGAACCGAAACGATGAATTTTCACCAGCTACATATCTTTTACACGGTGGCCGAGCGCGGAAGTTTTTCCGCTGCTGCGCAAGCGCTTCATATGAGCCAGCCGGCCGTGACGATGCAGGTGCAGGCGCTGGAGGAGTACTTTGGGACAAAGCTGCTCATCCGTTCCACCAAGCGCATGGAGTTATCCGAGGCCGGGAGGACGCTGCTCCCCTTTGCCCGCAGGAGCCTGGAGCTGTCGCAGGCCACGGACGCGGCCATGGCGGCGTTCTCGAACAAACTTCAGGGAAGGCTGCAGCTCGGGGCAAGCCTGACGATCGGGGAGTATGTGCTGCCGCGATTGCTGGGGCCCTTCGGCCGGGAATACCCGGACATATCGATAATGCTCAAAGTGATGAACACTACGCAGATTCTCGAGGAAATCGCAAGCCATCAACTGAACTTCGGACTGATCGAGGCTCCGGTGGAACATCCGGACATGGTGCTGGATGCGGTCATGGAGGATGAACTGAAACTGATTGTTCCTTCCAGCCATCCTTTAGCGCAAAGGGAGGATGCGATATATTTGAAGGATGTGCTGACGTATCCGTTTGTGCTGCGCGAGAAAGGTTCCGGCACCAGGAAGGTCATGGAGGACGTGCTGCTGGAGCGGGGGCACGATCCCGAGAGCATCCAGACGGTGATGGAGCTGGGGAGCACGGGAGCGGTCAAATCGGCGGTAGAGGAAGGACTCGGCATCACGATGCTGTCAACCTCTACGGTTAAGCACGAGACGGCGCTCGGGTTAGTCAAAATGATCGATATCGCGGATGCGTCATTTAAACGGAATTTCTATTCCATTCATTTGCGGTCGGCGCTCTTGCCGATGTCGGCGATGACGTTTTTGGCCTATTTAAGAGAGCGACGGCGTTAATGCAAGCATACCCGTATATACAACGAAAGGAGATTGAACGCCATGGATAAACTCGCATCTCGAAAGGGCTGCGATCTTCATTCGCACACCCAGGCTTCGGATGGAATGAATACGCCTTCGGAGAACGTGCAGCTTGCCTATGAGCGTGGACTGGGGGCTTTGGCCATTACGGATCATGATACCGTAGCCGGCATCGAGGAAGCGCTGCAAGCGGGAGAGCGCTTGAACATCATCGTGGTCCCCGGCGTAGAAATCAGCACCATGGCAGGCGGGACGGATATTCACGTTCTGGGCTATTACGTCGATCACCGGGACCCCGTGTTTCTGGAGCGGCTGGCAGCGCTTCGCCGCACGAGGGAGAAGCGCAATGAGAAGATCTTGGCTAAGCTTCGCGAGCTTGGCATCGAGCTTACGATGAAGGAAGTCATTGCGGTATTGGGGCGGCCGCTGGAGCCCGATGAGAGCATCGGACGCCCGCATATTGCGGATGCGCTGGTCCATAAAGGACATGCCCTGGATCTGCGGGATGCCTTCGACCGGTATCTCGCCCAGGGTGCTGCTGCCTATGTACCGCAGCCGCGGATCCATCCCAAGGAAGCCTGCGAATGGATCCGTGAAGCCGGCGGCGTGCCGGTGCTTGCGCACCCCGGGCTCTACGGCGATGATGCGTTGGTCAGAACGGTCATTGAGGAGTCAGGGTTCAAGGGGATCGAAGTCTATCATTCGGACCATGGGGTATCGGAGGAGGAACGTTACTTGGCGATGGCCGAGGAGTACGGCTTCATCGTGACCGCCGGATCGGATTACCATGGACAGAGGCAAGGCCAGGTATTCCATGGGGATATCGGCAGCCGCCAGGTATCCACCCAGGTGCTGGACCGGCTTCAACAGGCGCGGGCAAGAACCTAAGACGGACGGAACGGTAAGAAAAACGGGTACCTCGGATGGTCATTTTGACCTTCCGGGGTACCCGTTTTTTTGGCTGAATGAAGACTATCCGCGTCTTCCGTTCATTTTAATTGCGATTGTTTTTTACCGAATTGGGCATGGCCTTGATCAGCTGCTCGTCCGGCGTCACGAACAGCGTTTTCTGATTGTCGTAGATGACGAAGCCGGGCTTGGCTCCATTCGGCTTGCGGACGTGGCGAATGAGCGTATAGTCGACGGGCACGCTGCTGGATTCTTTGGCCTGACTGTAATAAGCCGCCAGCTGCGCCGCTTCCTGGAGCGTCGCGTCCCCGTACTCGCTGCTGCGGATGACCACATGGGAACCCGGGATATCCTTTGTGTGCAGCCATGTGTCGTTTGAGGAAGCGAGACGGTTGGTCACGTATTCGTTTTGAAGGTTGTTTTTGCCCACATAGAGCTCGACGCCTTCGGATGAAGTATAGACATGCAGCGTCGGCTTGTCGTTTTTCTTCTTTTTTCTTCGTTTTGCGGCTGCGGTCTCTTAAATATCCCTGCTGGACCAATTCGTCCCTGATTTCATCGATGTCGTTCAGGGAAGCATGCGACAGCTGCTGCAGAAGATTCTCGATATAGTTGATCTCTTCGCGGGTTTTGATTAACTGTTCGTTGATGACCGCGAGGCTGTTCTTGTACTTGTTGTACTTTTTGAAATATCGCTGGGCATTGTCCGATGGGGTCAGGAGCGGATCCAGCGGTATGGTGACGGTCGCCTGCTCTTCATCGTAGAAGTTGATCAGCTGGACTTCGCGGTCGCCCTTCTGAATCTGATGGAGCGAGGCGAAGAGAAGCTCGCCAAAAATCCGGTACCGATCGGCATCGCCGGCTTCCTCCAAATCTTTGTTCAGATTATCCAGCTTCTTGATGTTTTTGGTCCGTTCATTCTGCAAGGAATCGGAGGAGATCGCTGACCTTCTGTTTAACCGTGTCCCGCTGTGCCTTATCCCCGTAATAATCCTCCATGCATTGGCTGACCGATTCGTAGGTTCTGGTCTCGTCCGCAAGCAATGTCAGCGGTATGACGGAGAACACCGATTTGCCCTTGGGATTGACACCTGTAACAGACGTATATTGATGGCTGCGGACTTGCCCCATCACCTCATCGAATGCACGCCACAGGCTGCCGCAATCTTTATCTTTTTCCCCTTCGTTTCCCCCCGGATGGCCTTCTCCTGCACGGTGGGCTATTTCCTGCGCTGCCAGCGGGCTTAGGCCGCTGAATTCGCCGACCAGCCATGAGACCGCCGACTCCTCGTTCACCAGACAGGACTCCCGGAAAGCTTCCTGCTCGGTTTCGAGCGGATTCCGCTTATGCTGCTCCGGCGGATTCGTGTAGGAAAATCCCGGCATGACCACGCGGTAGCTGCTGATGGCGGGCGTCACATGGTTGATGCCGTCCAGTATGGTATCACTCGCGGGATCAAGCAGAATGATGTTGCTGTGTCTGCCCATCAGCTCCACGATGATTTTCTTGGAGGAAACATCCCCGAGCTCGTCGCGCTGGCGAATCGTCATATGGATGATCCGCTCCATGCCCACCTGCTGGATGTCCTCGATGATGCCGCTCTCGCAATGCTTGCGCAGAATCATGCAAAACATCGGCGCTTCGGCCGGATTGAGAAACGTTTCCTGCGTCAGATGCACCCTGGGATACGTGGGGTTTGCGGAGAGCAGCAGTTTGGCGTTTCCTTGCTGGGTGCGTATGTGAAACACGATGTCCCGATCGTTCGGTTGATATATTTTATTGATTCGTGCGCCCCGGCAGGCTTGAAGCTCATGCACGATCGCGCGCGTGACAATGCCGTCTAGTGCCATCCTTCATTCTCCTATCTGTCTGTTACCCTTCCTAATCGTACTTCTCTATGATGCCATATTTCCCTTAAAAACTTAAGGCCCCTTCTGTGATAATTCAGGACCTGTCCGAATACATTTACGTAGAAAGGGTGGAAAAGCTGTCATCCGCCGGAACTTGCAAAACCAACCGGGAGGGAAAGGAAGCATGGAACAAAAGCAATGGCACCAGATGGACACGGATGAATTGCAGCAAGTACTGCAGATGCATCCGGAGCACGGCCTCACGGAAGAGGAAGCCGGGGAGAGACGAAAAAAAAGTGGCTACAACGAGCTCTCCGAGGGCGTTAAAATTTCTCCATTTGTTCTGTTCTTGAATCAATTTAAGGATTTCATGATGCTGGTGCTTCTTGGGGCCACCCTGGTATCCGGCCTGCTGGGCGAGTATCTGGATGCCGTCACGATCGTGGCCATCATCCTGATCAACGGGATCCTTGGTTTCATCCAGGAATTCAAGGCGGAGCGGTCGCTTCGGGCCTTGAAGCAGCTGTCCGCGCCGACCTCCAAGGTCATCCGGGACGGCAAGGTGGTGCAGCTAACGGCCAGAGAACTCGTACCTGGCGATGTCATTCTCGTCGAGAGCGGAGACCGTATCCCGGCCGACGTTCGCTGGCTCGAGATCAACAGCTGCAGCGTCGAGGAGTCCGCCTTGACCGGCGAGTCCCTGCCGGTAAATAAGCATGCCGAGCCGATCCACGATGCGGAAGTTCCGCTGGGCGACCGGAAGAACATCGGGTTCATGGGAACGATGGTGGCCCGCGGCACGGGTAAAGGCGTTGTCATCCGGACCGGAATGGATACGGAGATGGGCAAAATCGCCGATTTGATCCAAAACACGGAATCCCAGGAGACGCCGCTGCAGCATCGCCTGGAGCAGCTGGGCAAAATTCTGATCGCCGTGTCGTTGGGGCTGACGGTCTTGGTCGTAGTCGCAGGCATTCTGCATGGACAGCCTGCAGCAGGGATGTTCTTCGCAGGGGTCAGCCTTGCCGTAGCGGCCATTCCCGAAGGGCTGCCGGCCATCGTCACGATTGCGCTATCCCTCGGCGTGCAGCGCATGATCAAGCGCAAAGCGATCGTGCGCAAGCTGCCATCCGTGGAGACGCTGGGCTGCGCATCGGTGATCTGTTCGGATAAAACGGGGACGCTCACGCAGAATAAAATGACCGTGACCCAGGTTTGGCTGGGAGGACGTACGCTGGAAGTGACCGGGCACGGGTATGACCCGACGGGTCAGATCCTCCACAGAGGCAAGCCTGTCGAGCTGAGATCCGATCAGGGGCTTCGCAGACTGCTGCAAATCAGCGGGCTGTGCAACAATGCGGAGATCTATGAGAATGTGCAGGAGGAAGCCCGGAGCAAGCGCAAGGGCAAGGAGGAGCCGGCGGCAGCTGCTTGGGAGTTAAAAGGGGACCCGACAGAAGGAGCGCTGCTGACGCTGTCGTCCAAAATGGGATTGACGAAGGGCAGCCTGAACTCTATCTACCAAAGAGACAAAGAGTTTCCTTTCGATTCGGAGCGGAAGCTGATGTCCGTCATCGTCAGTCATCAGGGCGGACGCTTGCTCTGCACGAAGGGCGCACCGGACGTCCTGCTGGACGCCTGTGCTTATATCATGTGGGACGGGAACGTCGTGCCGCTGACCTCCACGCTCCGTCAGAAGGTGCTGGCCGCCAATGAAGGCATGGCTTCCAACGCGCTGCGCGTGCTTGGTTTGGCTTACCGGGATTTGCGTTCCTATGATAAGCCGGAAACGGAGAAAGAGGCCGAGAGCCAGCTTATCTTTGTGGGGCTGGCCGGAATGATCGATCCGCCGCGCCGTGAAGTGCGCGACGCGATTGCGACGTGCCGCCGCGCCGGAATCAAGACCGTCATGATCACGGGCGACCATCGGACAACGGCGGAAGCGATCGCGGCCCAGCTCGGGATCCTGCCAAGGAACGGTCTGTCGCTATCGGGACAGGAGTTATCCCGAATGGACGACAAGGAGCTGGATGCAAGGGTGGATCAAACCTTCGTTTATGCCCGCGTCTCTCCCGAGCACAAGCTTCGCATCGTGAAATCGCTCCAGCGGAAGGGGCATGTGGTTGCCATGACGGGGGATGGCGTGAACGATGCACCGGCCATCAAAGCCTCGGATATCGGGATTGCCATGGGCATTACCGGCACGGACGTAACGAAGGAAGCGTCGTCGCTGGTGCTCAGTGACGATAATTTCTCCACGATTGTTTCGGCGATTGAGGAGGGGCGGAGCATTTATGAAAATATCCGCAAATTCATCCGCTATTTGCTGGCCTCCAATGTCGGCGAGATCCTGACGATGTTTTTTGCGATGATGATGGGACTGCCGCTTCCGCTCGTTCCGATCCAGATTCTGTGGGTAAACCTGGTCACCGACGGGCTCCCGGCCATGGCGCTCGGGGTGGACCAGCCGGAGAAGGATCTGATGGAGCACAAGCCGCGGGGGGCCAAGGAAAATATTTTCGCCAGACGCCTAGGCTGGAAAATCATCAGCCGCGGCATCTTGATCGGCTTGTGCACGCTCGGCGCATTTTGGGTCACGCTGCGCATCGCGCCGAATGATCCGGCGCAGCTGGCCAAGGCGCAGTCCGTTGCCTTTGCTACCCTCGTCATGGCCCAGCTGATCCATGTGTTCGACTGCCGCAGCTCGCGCTCGATTTTCCATCGGAACCCGCTTCAGAACAAAGCTTTGGTTCTGGCCGTGCTGTCCTCGGTATTGCTGATGCTCGGCGTCATGTACATCGAGGCGTTCCAGCCGATCTTCAAGACGGTTCCGCTTGGCCTGAAAGAGTGGGCATTGACACTCGTCGCCGCCGGCATTCCTACCTTCCTGATGGGGGCCGGAAGCGTGTGGGGCGGCAGACGGAACCGCAACCGGAACCGCCGCGGCATGATGACGAAGAGTGCAAATATTTCGGCGTAAAATGAATGGATAGCCCATCACCTCTGCGATATGCTAAGCACGAGCGTAGCAATTGCAGAGGAGATGGGTTTTTATGATGGAATTTACGAAAATGCATGGATTGGGCAACGACTTCGTTGTCGTATACGGCGAACGGGAACTTCCATCCGATGCATCCGAATTGGCCGTGAAGCTGTGCAACCGCTTCTTCGGCATCGGTGCTGACGGACTTGTATATATTTTGCCTTCCGCGAAGGCTGATTTCATGATGCGGATTATGAATTCGGACGGTTCCGAAGCGGAGCAGTGCGGCAACGCCATCCGCTGCGTCGCGAAGTATGTGTACGATCACGGCCATATCGACCGCGAGGAGATTACCATAGAAACCATCGGAGCCGGCGTGCAGCAGGTGCGTCTTACGGTGCAGGACGGTCAAGTAAGCAGCGTAAGGGTCGATATGGGCGAACCGGTCCTGAACGGACTTAGCGTGCCGACCTTGGTCGATCTCAATCCGGTGGTGAATCATCCCGTTGAAGTGGACGGCCGGGAATTCCGATTCACTGCCGTTTCCATGGGCAATCCGCACTGCGTCATTTATGTGGACGATGCGGTGAACTTTGATCTCGGCGTATGGGGGCCTAAGCTTGAGGTGCACCCGCTCTTCCCGAGAAAGATCAACGTGGAGTTTGCAACGGTGAATTCACGCGGTCAAGTGGACATGCGGGTATGGGAGCGCGGCGCGGGACCGACCCTGGCCTGCGGCACCGGCGCCTGCGCGACGCTGGTATCCTCCGTGCTGAACGGTGCCACAGACCGCAGCGCGACGATCTCGCTTAAGGGCGGGGATCTGTTCATCGAGTGGGATGAGCTTGACAACCATGTGTACATGACGGGACCGGCCGAGGTTGTATATAAAGGGAAGTTGGCAATTTAGGGCATGCGCTGGCCGCTTCTCTTCCTCCGGCAGTTGAAAAAAACAGTAGGTTCATAAGTTTGTCCTGCAGGGACGGACACGGTAGGGAGGCCTTCGAAAGGCCTCCCTTTTGTCTCTTTATCTTTGCAGAGGTTTTATGATACATTAGTTGAAAATAAACGTCGGGTGGAGGAGAAAACGCGATGAAACCGAATCTTCGGCAGGCATGGGAGAATCAGGTACTGGTCGGTGACGGCGCGATGGGTACTTATTTATATCAAAAAGGATTTCCTGTAGGCATTTCATATGAAGAACTGAATTTAACCTCTCCGGAGGTCATCGGGAACGTTCATCGCCAGTATGTTGAGGCTGGTGCACAGGTCATCGAGACCAACACGTTCTCAGCCAATTATGACAAGCTGTCCAAATACGGCTTGGAGGCGAGGGTAGGAGAGATCAACCGCGCAGGCGTGAGAATTGCGCGTGAAGCCGCCGGCGATCAAGGATATGTGGTGGGAGCGGTCGGCTCCATTCGGGCAGGCAAAAGAAGCAATATTTCCACGAGCGAGCTCAAGCGTTACTTCGAAGAGCAGCTGTCCGTACTCATCTCCGAAGGCGTTGACGGCATCCTGCTCGAGACGTTCTACGACGTGGATGAAATGCAATTGGCTTTGGCGCAGGCACGGATGCTGAGCGACCTGCCGGTGATCTGCCAGTTCGCGGTGGAGGATATTGCCCGCACGCTGGACGGCTTCACGATGCCGGATGCATACCGCATATTGAGCCATGAAGGCGCGGACGTGATCGGGTTTAACTGCCGGACGGGGCCGAACGGCATCATGCGCGCGCTGGAAACCCTGAACGGCATCATGAATCTTCCGGCTTCGGTCTACCCGAATGCGGGAATCGCCGATTATGTGGACGGAGAATACCGGTATGGCGCGAGTCCCGAGTATTTCGGGAAAACGGCCCTGGAGTTTGCGGATCGCGGCGCCCGCATTATCGGCGGCTGCTGCGGGACGACGCCGGAGCATATCGCGGAAATTTCCTCGGCGCTATCCGGCTACGTTCCTTCGCCGCTCCCTGCCGTCGAAGAGGCGGAGATCAACCGGATCGTGATTCACGAAACCGCCCAGGAGCAATTCTACGAGCGCAGCGGTGAGCCGACGATTGTCGATATCGTAAAGGAACGGCATACGGTTATCGTGGAGCTGGACCCTCCGAGGGATTTGGATATCACCAAGTTCATGAAAGGCGCGGAAGCTTTGAAAAAAGCGGGAGCCGATGCGCTGACCCTTGCGGATAACTCGCTGGCCGTAACCCGCATGAGCAACATGGCTCTCGGACATCTGGTACAAGCACGCACGGGACTGCGGCCGCTGATCCACATTGCTTGCCGCGACCGGAACCTGATCGGGACGCAGTCGCACATGATGGGCTTCGACGCGCTCGGCATCGACCATGTGCTTGCGGTGACGGGGGATCCGGCCCGCTTTGGGGATTTGCCGGATTCCAGCTCGGTTTACGACATGACCTCGTTTGAAATCATTCGGATGATCAAGCAGTTGAACGACGGCATTGCTTTCTCCGGAAAGCCGCTGAAGCAAAAAGCCAAATTCGTTGTCGGGGCAGCGTTCAATCCGAATGTAAAGCATCTGGATAAAGCGGTTGCCCGCTTGGAGAAGAAGATTGCTTCGGGCGCCGATTACGTCATGACGCAGCCCGTTTACGATCCCGAGTTAATGGTTAGGCTTCGGGAAGCGACGGCGCATCTGGATATTCCGATCTTCATCGGCATCATGCCGCTGGCAAGCGGGCGCAATGCCGAGTATTTGCACAATGAGGTGCCGGGCATTCAGCTGTCGGACGAAGTCCGCAGCCGCATGGCGGGACTTGAAGGCGAAGCGGGCCGGGCGATGGGCGTCAAGATCGGCAAGGAGCTGCTGGATGTTGCGACAGAGCATTTTAACGGCATCTATTTGATGACGCCGTTTATGTTCTATGAAATGAGCGTACAATTAATGGAGTACGTCTGGGAGAAATCGGGCCGCCGATTGACCCCCTTGTTTCATTAATAATTATCAATTACAATAGTGTAATGGATGTGATTCCGATGTCATTGAGCATGACCGGATATGGGCAATCCGTTGTCGATTTTCAAGGCTACAGTATCTCTTTCGAAGTGAAGTCAGTCAATCACCGGTACTGCGAGATCGTCTTTCGCATGCCCCGTGAATGGGCACTCTTCGAGGATTCGCTTCGACGGGCGGTACAGAGCCGGATCGGACGCGGACGGATTGATGTTTATATTAACAAGGAAAACAACGGCGAGTCTCAGGGTGCCGTGCTGAACCATGCCATGGTTCAAGCGTATTTACAGGCAGCCGAGGATTTGAAGTCATACGGAATCACGGGAGATCTGGCGGTGCGGGATATTTTGACGCTGCCAGATGTTCTTGTTACTCCGAGCGGACTTTCCATGGATGAAGCGCAGCAGGGGTTATGGAATGATGCGCTTCTTCAAGGTCTGGAACAAGCGCTTGAGGGTCTGGTCCAGATGCGCAGCAGGGAAGGCGCTTTTCTCGCGAAGGATATCGGGCAGAGGCTTGACCGCTTGCAGCAGCTGCACCGGGAGATGACCGAGCTTGCTCCGGAGGTTCCGGCCGAATACCGGAAGCGCCTGCGGCAGCGCATTGAATCTCTTGATGACGGATCGCTTGCTGTTGATGAACATATATTCGGAATGGAAGTCGCTCTGTTTGCTGAACGTTCCAATGTGGACGAGGAGTTGATTCGACTTCACAGCCATTTGGAACAATGCAGGGAGCTGCTTCTTCAGAAAAGCCCTGTAGGCCGTAAACTGGATTTTCTGATTCAGGAAATGAACAGAGAAGTCAATACGATTGGATCGAAAGCCAATCATCTGACTCTGGTAAACCGTGTTGTCGAAATGAAAGCGGAACTGGAGAAGATTCGTGAACAAGCCGCCAATGTGGAATAACCGCAGTTTCATCGGCAAGTAAGAGTCAAATGTATAGGGGGAGCAACCGCACTATGGCAATCAAACTTATTAATATTGGCTTCGGAAACATCGTATCGGCCAATCGGATCATCTCAATCGTGAGTCCTGAATCGGCTCCGATCAAGAGGATCATTCAAGAAGCACGGGACCGTCATATGCTGATTGATGCTACATATGGCCGAAGGACGCGGGCTGTTATCATTACCGATAGCGACCACGTGATTTTATCGGCCGTACAGCCGGAAACGGTGGCTCACCGTCTGTCCAGCAAAGATGACGACAACGACGAATAAGATGAGGAGTACTATGTCTAAAGGATTATTGATTGTATTGTCCGGTCCTTCCGGGGTTGGAAAGGGAACCGTCTGTACGGCACTTCGCAGCCGGGTTCCGGAACTGGTGTATTCGGTGTCGGCTACGACGCGTTCGCCGCGGCTCGGCGAGGTAAACGGCGTAAACTATTTTTTCAAAAGCCGGGAACAATTCATGGATATGATTGAGAACGACCAGCTTCTCGAATATGCGGAATACGTCGGGAACTATTATGGAACCCCGCGTGATTTTGTGGAAGAAACATTAGCCACCGGCAAGGATATTATACTGGAGATCGAAGTGCAGGGCGCGCTGAAGGTCAAGGAGAAGTTTCCGGACGGTATCTTTGTGTTTCTGATGCCGCCGTCGCTGGACGAACTGAAAGATCGGATCCAGGGCCGGGGGACTGAGAGTCAGGCTACGATCGACCACCGCATGTCCGTAGCTGTTGACGAAATCAATCTGCTGCAGCATTATGATTATGCCGTAGTGAACGATGAAATCAATCTTGCTTGCGAGAGAATACAATCTATCATTATAGCCGAACATTGTAAGGTGAGAAAGTAAGCTGTTTTTCATAGACGGCGTAAACTTTCAAGTAAATAAAGAAGAGGTGCTTCGACTGTGTTATATCCATCCATTGATGAAATGATGAATAAAGTGGACAGTAAATATTCTCTTGTGGTTGCGGCTTCCCGCCGTGCACGCCAATTGCGAGAAGGAGAAGTCAGCGAGTTGAAACATCCGAAATCCCATAAGTTCGTCGGTGTCGCTCTGGAAGAAATCTATGGCGATTACGTGAAGATCGAGCGTGGAGAGGACTAAGGCTTTTTTTCAACATTCGAATACCATGCGTTAGCGCGCGAAAATGTGACAACCGAAAGGTTGTTATTTTTTTGAGAAGATATGAAAGTACAGCCTTCATACAAATGGAAAGCGGGGGATTGTCATGTTGAACGGAAAAGTCGTCGTACTTGGCGTTACAGGTGGCATTGCCGCGTATAAAGCAGCGACTTTATGCAGCAGGCTTGTCCAGAGGGGAGCGGATGTGCATGTCATCATGACGGAATCCGCCAAGCAGTTCATTCCGGAATTAACGCTGCAGACGCTGACCAAAAACCCGGTTTATAGCGATACTTTTGACGAAAGGGACCCCTCGGTCGTCTCGCATATCCACTTGGCTGACCTGGCCGATCTGGTGCTGATTGCTCCGGCGACGGCCAACGTCATCGGCAAAATGGCACATGGCCTGGCGGATGACATGCTGACCACGACGCTGCTTGCGACTACGGCTCCTGTCATGATCTCGCCGGCGATGAACGTGCATATGTACACGCATCCGGCCGTCATGGCCAATATGGAGACGCTGGTTTCCCGTGGGGTGTCCATGATCGAACCCGGAGAGGGACTTCTGGCATGCGGATACGTCGGAAAGGGACGGATGGAGGAGCCTGATACGATCGTGGATGTGGTTGAACGGTTTTTCCAAGGGCGCGCAGCCGAGTCCGCGGCATCGAATCAGGACATGGAAAGCGGCTCGACAGGCATATTGCACGGCAAAAAGGTGGTTGTCACGGCCGGCGGTACGATCGAGCGCATTGATCCGGTACGTTATATCACGAATGATTCCTCCGGAAAAATGGGGTTTGCGATTGCTAAAGCCGCCAAGCAGCTGGGAGCGGACGTCCACCTCATTGCGGCTCATACCGATGAAGCCCCGCCTGAGGGGATTCGTGCGGAGAGAGTGGAGTCGGCCCAGGACATGTACGAAGCGGTGCAGCGCGTGTTCGATACGAGCGATATCGTGGTTAAGGCGGCGGCGGTCGCCGATTATCGTCCTGCGGAGGCAGCGACGTCAAAGATCAAGAAGCGCGGGGATACGATGACGCTCGATCTTGTCAAGACAACGGATATCCTGGAAAGCCTGGGACGCCAAAAGACCTCTCAGTTCTTGATCGGATTTGCCGCCGAGACGGATACGGTGGAGCAGTTCGCCAGGGAAAAGCTGAAACGCAAAAATTGCGACCTGATCGTTGCCAATGATGTGACGCAGGAAGGCGCCGGCTTTGGCACGGACACAAACAGCGTTCATATATTCGATGCAGAAGGGCTGGTCCTGCAGCTGCCCGTGATGTCCAAGGAGGAAGTGGCCCTAAGGCTGTTAACGCTGGCGGCCGAACGGTTGACCGGGAGGTTATCCTGATGGAAATGGCGCGCGTGATTGTGGACGTGCCGTCCAAGGATACGGACCGTCCATTTGATTATCTGATTCCGGAGGAGCTCCGGCCATGGGTCGAGGTAGGCAGCCGGGTCGGCGTGCCGTTCGGTCACCGCACGCTTCAGGGATTCGTGATTTCGCTGCATCCCCGGCCCGAGATGGATACGGCCAAAATGAAGCCGATTCAGGAAGTCCTCGATGTGATGCCGCCGCTCTCGCCGGAGCTGATCGAGCTTGGAGAATGGATGAAAGAGCGGTATGCCTGCCGTTATATATCCGCTCTTCAATCGATGCTGCCAACGGCGCTGAAGGGAAAAGCCGAGCGGTATATTTCCCTTGGCGAGCCGGATGCGGGCCTGTCGGATGAAAGCGGCGGATTATTCGCGCTCCTGCCGGAAAGCGAACTGGAGCAGGAGATCATCCGGTTTGTCAGTCAGCGAGGCGAGGTGTCGCTCCAGCAGTTAACGCGAGCGTTTCCGGATGCGGCAGCCACGGTAAAAGCGCTGATCGGCCGGGGGCGGTTAAGCGAATTCCAGCAAATCAAGGACAAACTGCAGAAAAAAACGATGAAAGCGGTAGAGCTTGCCGTTTCGAGCGAGGAAGCGCATGCGGTGTTGGCTTCGTTTCCGGCTAAGGCTCAGCGGCAGAAGGAAGTGCTTCAATATATCGTGGAGATGGAGGACTTCCTGCCGATATCGCAGAAGGATCTGCTGCAGACCCTCGGCGTCACCGCAGGCACCGTGAAGGCGCTGGCTGACAAGGGACTGATTACCCTTGAGGATGTCGAAGTGTTCCGCGACCCGTACCGGGGGCGGCATTTTACGCCCAGCGCCCCGCTGGCGCTCACGCCGGAGCAGCAGGCGGTGTACCGTAGCATCGTGCGCAAGCTGGATGAACGCAAGCATGGCGCGTTTCTCCTGCACGGGGTAACGGGCAGCGGCAAGACGGAAATCTACCTGCAGACCATTCAGCGCTGCCTGGATCAGGAGCGTCAGGCGATTGTCCTGGTGCCCGAAATATCGCTCACGCCCCAAATGGTGGAGCGGTTCAAAGCCCGCTTCGGCGACCGCGTGGCCGTCATGCACAGCCGTCTTTCGGATGGTGAGCGCTACGATGAATGGCGCAAAATCAGGGAAGGCCGGGCCTCGGTTGTCGTGGGAGCGCGATCGGCGGTGTTTGCGCCGTTTGACCGACTTGGCCTTATTATTATGGATGAAGAGCACGAAAGTTCATATAAGCAGGAAGAAACGCCGAAGTACCATGCCAGGGACGTGGCGATTCACCGTGCCTCGCTGACAGGCGCAGCCGTCATTCTGGGCTCGGCGACGCCTTCGCTTGAAAGCTACCATGCGGCGAGATCGCAGGCTCAGGATGATTTTGCGCCGCATTTGCTGGAGATGCCAAGCCGTGCGCTGGGCAACCAGCTGCCGGCCGTTCAGGTCGTGGATATGCGGGAGGAGCTCCGGGAAGGGAATCGCTCCATGTTCAGCCGCTCCCTGCATGCCGCGATTTCGGCGCGGCTGGAACGCGGAGAACAGACGGTGCTGCTGCTGAATCGGCGAGGGTACTCCACCTTCGTGATGTGCCGGAGCTGCGGATATGTGGCAGGCTGTCCGGAATGCGACATTTCGCTGACCTATCATCAGAAATCGAACAATCTGCGCTGCCATTATTGCGGATACGCCGCACAGGCGCCGGAGGTATGCCCGGATTGCGGGAGCGAGCATATACGCTATTTCGGTACGGGCACGCAGCGTGTCGAGGAAGAATTGGCCAAGCTGTTTCCCGGCATTCGCGTCATTCGGATGGATGTGGACACGACGACCGAGAAGGGCTCCCACGAGAAGCTGCTGAAGCAGTTTCGGGATAAAAAGGCCGACGTGCTGCTTGGAACCCAAATGGTGGCCAAAGGCCTGGATTTCCCGGATGTCACTCTGGTCGGCGTCATTACGGCCGATTCGGCGCTGAACCTCCCCGACTTCCGGGCGGCCGAGAAGACGTTTCAGCTGCTGACCCAGGTGGCCGGAAGAGCAGGACGCCATCAGCTGCCGGGTGAAGTGGTCATCCAATCCTACACGCCCGAGCATTATTCGATTATTCATGCAAGCAGCCATGATTATTTATCCTTCGTCAAGGATGAGCTGAAGCACCGCAAAGCGCTCCATTATCCGCCGTACTGCAGGCTGATCCTGGTGACGCTTTCGCATGAACAGCTGCCGCTGCTCGTACGGTTGGCAGAGAATTTTGCCGCCGCCATCAAAAGCGAATCCGACCGCCGGGGATGGTTCGGAAGTCTGGACCGGTTCGACGCAAGCGCGCTCGATATCCTGGGTCCGGTGGCTTCCCCCATTCCACGGTTAAAAAATAGATACAGATTTCAATGTATGATAAAATGGCGGGGAACGATGGATGCTGTCTCGCTGGTGCGATCGGTTGCCGAGAAGCTACAGGATTCGGCGCGGGACGGCAAGCTCCAAATCAGTATTGACGTTGATCCGCAAATGTTAATGTAATAGCGCATATAATGATGAAAAGCACAAGGATGGTGTCGTAGACATGGCAATTCGTATTATCGTTAAAGAACCGGATGAGGTTCTTCATAAAAAGGCAAAGGAAGTTACCAAAATTACGCCGAACGTTCAAAAGCTCCTGGACGATATGGCCGATACCATGTACGATGCGGAAGGCGTCGGGCTGGCCGCGCCGCAGGTCGGCATACTGAAGCGCCTGATCGTTATCGATGCGGGCGACGAGCACGGCTTGATCAAGATGATCAATCCGGAGATCGTGGAGAGCGAGGGCGAGCAATTCGGGCCGGAAGGCTGCCTGAGTATTCCAGGATGGAACGGGGATGTTCGACGTGCGGAGAAAGTAACGGTTAAGGGGCTTGACCGCGAAGGCAATGAGCTGGTCATTACGGGTACAGGGCTGCTTGCGCGAGCATTTCAGCATGAAATCGATCATTTGAACGGGGTGCTGTTTACGGAAATCGCCGACCGGGTGTATGAGTATGTTCCGGAACAGCCGAGAAATGAGTTGGAGAACCGATGAATATCGTATTTATGGGCACCCCCGCCTTTGCAGTACCCAGTCTGGAAATGCTGATTGCCGAAGGTTACACGATAGCCGCCGTCGTTACGCAGCCTGACCGTCCGCAGGGGCGCAAAAAAGTGCTGACCCCGACGCCGGTCAAGGAAGCCGCCCTTCGTCACGGCATCCCTGTCCTGCAGCCGCAGCGACTGCGGAATCCGGAAGCCGTGGCCGAATTGGCCGTATATAAACCCGATCTGATCGTCACGGCCGCGTACGGCCAAATTCTGCCGAAATCGGTGCTGGATATGCCAGCGCTTGGCTGCCTGAACGTCCACGGCTCGCTGCTCCCCGCTTATCGGGGAGGAGCGCCGATTCAGCGGAGCATCATCAATGGAGAGTCCGTCACAGGCATCACGCTGATGTATATGGCGGAGGGACTCGACACCGGGGACATGATCGCCCGCACCGAGGTTCCTATTGAAGACGACGATACGGCTGGAACCATGTTCGAGAAGCTGAGCCAAGCCGGCGCGGAGCTGCTGCGGCGAGAGCTGCCGCGGCTCGTGAAGGGCAAGGTGGAGGCCGAGCCTCAGGATGATTCGAAGGCAACGTATGCTCCGAATCTGACCCGGGATGACGAGAAGATCGACTGGAGCCGCACTTCCCGGGAAATCTACGATCAGATTCGCGGCCTGGTTCCTTATTCCGGCGGGTTCACGCTGTGGAACGGCGAAGTGTTTAAAGTATGGGCAGCGGCTAAGCCGGACAGCGCCCAGAAGCCATCTGGCGATGCGCAGCCCGGGACGGTGCTTGAGCTGCAGGAGAAAGGGATCGTCGTGAAAACAGGGGACGGTACGCTGACGCTGCTTACGGTTCAGCCCAGCGGCAAGAAGGCAATGGATGCGGCGCAATTCGTCCGCGGGACGAGCCTGACGGCCGGGACGGTGCTGTCGTGAGCGGAAACCGCAGCCCGAAGGGACGCCTGGACTCTCCCCGGGAGCTGGCGATGAATGTATTGACTCAGGTTGAGCAGGAGGGGGCGTACAGCAATCTCCTGCTCAACTCCGCTCTACAGAAGTCCTCGCTTGCCAAAAGCGACGCGGGACTAGCCACGGAGCTGATCTATGGCACGATCTCGCGGCTGAACACGCTTGATTATTTTTTGGACAAGTTTGTCAACAAAGGGGTGCGGAAGCTTCAGCCGTGGGTAAGGGCGCTGCTTCGCATCAGCCTTTATCAGATCGTGTACCTGGACCGGATCCCGGACCATGCGGTTGTCAGCGAGGCCGTTAATCTGGCGAAGCGCCGCGGGCATCAAGGGATCTCCGGCATGGTGAACGGGGTGCTTCGGAACATTCTGCGTCAGAAGGAAACCTTGGCCATTCCGGAGGATATGACGGACGCCCAGCGCATCTCCCTTATGCATTCCCATCCGCAGTGGCTGGTGGAGCGCTGGATTTCCCAGTACGGCACGGAGGCGGCAGAAGCGATCTGTGCCGCAAACAATGAACCGCCGGCTGTCAGCGTGAGGGTGAACACCACGATGATCAGCCGTGACGACATGCTGAAATTAATGGGCAGCCATGGCCTGGATGCTTCCCCATCGTCGGTTAGTCCCTACGGGATTGTCGTTAAGGGAGCGGGCAATATGGCCTTGACCGATTGGTATCGTGACGGGATGATCTCCGTCCAGGACGAAAGCTCGATGCTCGTGGCCGAGGCCGTTCAGCCCGAGCCGGGCATGCGCGTGCTCGATTGCTGCGCGGCCCCGGGCGGAAAGAGCGCCCATATGGGCGAGCTGATGAAGGACGAGGGCAGCATCGTCGCCAACGATATTCATGCCCATAAAGGGAAGCTGATATCGGATCAGGCGGGCCGTTTGGGACTGGACAGCATTTCGATCGTGACGGGGGACGCGCTGGATTTGGCAGACCGCTTCGAGCCTGCGTCTTTTGACCGAATTTTGCTGGATGCTCCCTGCTCGGGTCTTGGCGTGATCCGGCGCAAGCCGGATCTGAAGTGGGGCAAGTCCCAGGAGGACATCCATGAGATTGCGGCGCTGCAGCTCAGGCTGCTGGAGTCGGTCTCGACCTTGCTGCGTCCCGGAGGGATCTTGGTATACAGCACGTGCACGATTGAACCGATGGAGAATGAAGGCGTGGTATCTGCTTTTCTGGAAGGCCATTCCGAATTTGCCATTGCTGAAGATGGCCTTGGAGCCTTAAGCCGGTTGGCCGAGAATTCGCTTGCGAGAGGCGGCGGCATTCAAATCCTGCCCCAGCACTATCACAGCGACGGCTTCTACATTGCAAGACTCGGCAGACGTTCCTTTTAAGGGCGCTGCCGCCATGACTATAGTCGTATCCCGCCTATGCCGGCGGGTTTTCCTCTTTTACCGTCTCTTTTATTTATGTTAGAATAGGAAGAATGAAAAAAGAGATGCATATGAATGAAATAGGGAGCGTTCGGAAGAATGCTGGCCGGACATCCTTTAAACTAGACAGGTGTGGTGAGAATGAAACCTTTTATATATGATTATTCACTGGAAGAGCTTCAAGCATGGGCTCAAGAGAACGGGGAGCCCGCGTTTCGGGGAACCCAGATTTATGACTGGCTTTACGTGAAGCGGGTGAACGACTTCGCGGAAATGACGAATCTGTCCAAGGAGCTTCGGGCCAAGCTGGAGCAGGAATTCAGCTTCGTGACCCTGACGGAAATCACCAAGCTGGAATCCAAGGACGGAACGGTCAAGTTTCTGTTCGGCCTTCACGATGACCATGCCATCGAGACCGTCATCATGCGGCATAACTACGGCAACAGCATCTGCGTTACGACGCAGGTCGGCTGCCGTATCGGATGTACGTTCTGCGCATCCACGCTGGGCGGCTTGAAGCGAAACCTGACCTCCGGCGAAATCGTTGCCCAGGTGGTTCAGGCACAGAAGATCCTCGATAAAACGGGAGAACGCGTCAGCAGCATCGTAATCATGGGTTCAGGCGAACCGTTTGAGAACTATGAGGCGACCATGAAATTCCTGCGCACGATGATCCATGAAAAAGGATTGAATATCGGCCAGCGCCACATTACCGTATCGACGAGCGGCATTGTGCCTAACATTTATAAATTCACCGAAGAGGACACCCAGATTAATCTGGCCATCTCCATCCATGCGCCGAACGATAAGCTGCGCTCCAAGCTGATGCCCGTGAACCGCCGGTTCCCGTTTGACGACGTGATTGAATCGCTTCGTTATTACCAGGCTAAAACCGGACGCCGCATTACCTTTGAATACGCCTTGATCGGCGGAGTGAATGATCAGGTGGAGCATGCCGAAGAGCTTGCGGATGTCATTAAGGATATGAACTGCTTCGTCAATCTGATTCCGGTTAATCATGTGCCGGAACGGAAATATGTTCGCACATCGCGTAACGATATTTTCAAATTTCAACGTGCGTTAGCAGACAAGGGGGTCAATGTGACCATCCGTCGTGAACAAGGCCATGATATCGCTGCCGCTTGCGGCCAGCTGCGGGCCAAGCATATGGAGTTGAGGTGAGAAGATTTGATCAAGACGGTTCATGTAAGCCATGTGGGACGCGTTCGTCCTGTTAATGAAGATTCGGTATTTGTTAGCACATTGGAGCATGGCTATACCTTGGGTGTGGTTGCCGACGGCATGGGAGGCCACCTTGCGGGTGACACCGCCAGCAGGCTTGCGGTGGATACCGTGGCCGCGGATTTGTCCTCTTTGGAGCCGGACATGTCCATGGACGGCGTTCGGGCAGCGCTTGGCGATGCCATATTGCACGCCAATGCAGTTATCTATCAGGAAGCTTCGGCAGATGAGCGGCTTCACAATATGGGCACGACGATCGTAGCGGTGCTGCTGCGAGGCTCCGAAGGTTATATCGGGCATATCGGGGACAGCCGGGCTTACAAAGTCGTTCCCGGACAAGTCATTCGGCTCACGGATGATCACACATTGGTTAATGAGCTTTTTAAGAGTGGTCAGATTACGGAAGATCAACTGGAAACCCATCCCCGGAAAAACGTATTAAGCCGGGCACTTGGAACGGATGTGGACGTGACGGTTGAGCTTACGCCGGTTACGCTCGGGGAAGGCGAAGTGCTGCTGCTATGCAGCGACGGACTCAGCAACCGGGTCAGCCGCGAGCTGATCGGACAAATTTCCGGCTCACTTGACCTTCCTCTGGAAGAAAGAGCGGATCGCCTGCTTCAACTGGCACTTCTCGCTGGCGGTGAGGACAACATCACAGTCGCAATGTTTGAACATCAAGAAGAGGTTGTCGGGCAACGTATAAAGGGGTGGGATTCATGATCGGACATGAATTGGCTGGTCGTTATAAAATTATTGAACGCATCGGCGGCGGCGGCATGGCGCTGGTCTACAAGGCTCAGGATATTTTGCTGAACCGGAACGTAGCGATCAAAGTGCTGCGCCAGCAGTTTGTGCACGACGAGGAATTTATTCGCCGTTTCCGGCGTGAGGCACAATCGGCGGCTTCATTGTCGCATTCCAACGTGGTCAGCATCTACGATGTGGGCCAAGAGGAAGATGTGCATTACATCGTCATGGAATATATCGAAGGTCAGAATTTGAATGAAATCATAAAAGAACGGGCGCCGCTTCAGGTTGAAGAAGCCGTGCGGATTGCAACCCAGATCTGCGATGCATTGGGGCATGCCCATCATAACCAGATTATTCACCGCGATATTAAACCGCATAACATTCTGATTGGCCGTAACGGGAGGGTCAAAGTAACCGACTTTGGCATTGCCAGAGCGGTCACGTCGACAACCATTACGCAAACAGGCTCCGTCGTGGGTTCTGTGCATTATTTCTCGCCGGAGCACGCCAAGGGCGTCGTGACAGGCGAGAAATCGGATTTATACTCACTTGGTATCGTGTTATATCAAATGCTCACGGCCCGTCTTCCTTTTCTGGGCGAGAGCCCGATCAGCGTTGCGCTGAAGCATCTGCAAGGAAGAATTCGACGAGCCTAGGGAAGTGAACCCGCTCATTCCTCAAAGCGTGGAGAACATTATCCTGAAGTCCATGCGCAAAAATCCGGAGGAGCGTTACCAGTCCGCGGAAGAAATGATGGACGACCTCGAGACGTGTTTGATGCCGATGCGCCTCAATGAGCCGAAGATGGAGTTCGAGGACGATGCCGATTCCACCTTGGTCATGCCGGCGCTCAAAACGATGCAGCGCAGCAGCCAGCATCACCATGACCAAGATGACGACTCGGAAGATGAGGAGTTTGAGGAAAAGCCGACCGGCAAGCCGAAGAAAAAGTGGGTCAAGCCGACCATTATTATCGGCTCTGTGCTCCTATTCCTCGGCCTTATGTTAGGCGTCGTCATGTATGTGAACAATATGCTGGAGGTGCCGGAGGTTAAGGTGCCGCAAGTGGTAGGCATGACGGAGGAGGAAGCGATCCGCGAGCTTGAGGCCCAAGGTTTGACGGTGAATGAGGAAGTCATTCGCGAATATAAACCGAATGTGGATGAAGGCATCGTGTTTGCACAGGATAAGGAAGCGGAGACCATGCTCAAAAAGGGTTCACCGGTTCAATTGTCGGTTGGGGATGCGAAGCCGCTTGATAAAATGCCGGATCTTACGGGTAAGACGTTTCAACAGGCAGTTGAGATCCTGAAGAGCTTGGGCGTTAAAGAAACCGCCATTAAGCAGTCGTCTGAAAACAATGATACTGTACCAGCCGATCAGATATTTGATCAGAGCCCTTCCGCCGATTCCGATATTGATCCCGAACAGGTGGAGGTCCGGGTCACGATCAGCAAAGGCAAGCAAACGGTCAATATGCCGAGCTTGATCGGAATGGACAAAGACAAAGCGGTCGTTACTATCGAATCCTTCGGTCTTAAGGTTGGAGCGATAAAGGAAAAATCCAGCTTCGAAGTGAAGAAGGGCGAGGTCATGGAACAATGGCCGTATGAGCCTAATGAACCTGTAGCGCCTAACTCCGAAATCACGCTGTTCGTCAGCTCCGGCTATCCTTCGGACGCGCTTGAGTATAATTACAGCGTACCGGTGTCGCCGAGCGCCGAAGGTCAAGAAAGCAAAATCCGGGTGGTCTTCAGCGATGCGCTGGGAGACAACCAGGAAGCCGTGAACAAGACCATTACGACTTCCGAAATGGTACCCGTTAAACTGCTGCTTGCTCCCGACAAACATGCGACGGTCATGATATTCCGCGACGGCCGCCAGGTGGATACGTACAGCGTAAGCTACACCGACGTCAAGAACGGAACCGTGCCGCAGCCGACCTTTGAGCAGCCGCCTGTCGAGCCTGATGTACCAGTGGACACCAACCCGGATGAGGGAAATGGCGAGGACGGCTCGAACGAGGAAGACGATGCGGCTTATCACTGGGACAACGGCAGCGAAGGAAAAGGCAAGGGCCGTGGCAAAGGCAACGACAATGATTAGAAACAAGTCATGAGAACACTAAATTTCAACAAGAAAGGTGAGGCCTATTATATGCTAGAGGGACTGATCGTGAAGGCACTAAGCGGATATTACTATGTCAAACCACTGCAGGATGGCAACATTATATCCGGGGAGGACCCAGCGGTTCAATGCAGAGCCCGCGGCATTTTCAAGAAGAAAGGCATCTCTCCGCTCGTTGGAGATCATGTAATGTACTCATTGACTGAGAATGGGGAGGGGACCGTGGATGAAATACTTCCACGGTCTTCCCAATTAATTCGCCCGCCTGTCGCGAACGTCGACTTGGCGGTGCTGTTGTTTTCGGTCAAGGAACCGGATCTGAGCCTGCATCTGCTGGACAAGTTCCTGGTACATATTGAGCATTCGGGCCTTGAGGCGTTGATCTGCCTGACGAAGCAAGACCTGGCAGACGACTCGGACGATGTATTGGAGCAGGTCAAGCGCCAATACGAAGATATCGGGTATGAAGTGCTTATTACCAGCTCCTTGCAAGGCATCGGTACCGAAGACGTGAAGGACCGCCTGGCCGGTCGAATCAGCGTATTCTCCGGTCAATCCGGCGTCGGCAAGTCGTCCCTGCTCAATGCGTTGATGCCGGGCCTCTCGCTGGAGACCAGCGAAATCAGCCTGCGCCTTGGCCGCGGCCGGCATACGACGCGCCATGTGGAGCTAATCGAGCTTGATAACGGAGGTTATGTTGCCGATACGCCCGGCTTTAGCCAGCTGGATTTTCTGGAGCTGGGCGTCGAGGAGCTGTCCACCTGTTTCAAGGAGTTTGCTCCTTATGCGGCTGAATGCAAATTCAGAGGCTGCAGTCACATGCAGGAGCCTGGCTGCCGGGTGATTCAAGCCAAAGAGGATGGGAACATCCTGGCAAGCCGTTATGAGCATTACGTGGAGTTTTATGCAGAGATGAAAGACAAGAAGCGGAGGTACTGAATCATGATAAAAATTGCGCCATCCATATTATCAGCGGACTTTGCCAAGCTGGGGCAGGAAATTAAGGAAGCCGAAGCGAGCGGGGCCGACTGGATTCATGTGGACGTCATGGACGGACATTTCGTGCCAAATATTACCCTGGGCCCGCCGATCGTTCAAGCGATCAGACCGCATACCGGCCTGACGCTCGACGTGCATCTGATGATCGAACAGCCGGAGCTGTATATTGCGGACTTCGTTAAGGCGGGAGCCGACTTGATCACGGTTCATGCCGAGACCTGCCCGCATCTTCACCGCGTCATCCATCTCATTAAAGAGCATGGCGTGAAAGCCGGCGTCGCGATCAATCCGGCTACGCCTGCCCATGTCCTTCAGGAAGTGCTTCCTGACGTGGATTTGGTGCTGGTAATGACCGTGAATCCCGGCTTCGGAGGACAAGCATTTATCGAACGGACCGTAAGCAAGATTGCGCAGCTGCGAGAATGGATTTCAAACTCCGACAATCCGAATATCCATATTGAAGTGGATGGCGGCATTACGGCGGAGACGGCGCCGCTCGTGGTGGAAGCGGGGGCGGATGTCCTGGTTGCGGGCAGCGCGGTCTTCGGCAAGCCGGATCGGGCGGCGGCCATCGCCCAAATCCGAGACAGCGTAACATCTTAACCTCAGAACGTGAGCACGGGATGCATAGGGCGGGGGATTCCCGCATAAATATGGTTACATGAGCTGGGTTCTCATGTAGCCTTTTTTGTCTGTGTTCACATCTAAGGGCTTGGTGCATAACATAATCTAGGAAGGCATGAGAATGATGGGGAGGGTGAGACATGAAATTCTATACGTTCAAGCTGCCGAAGTTTTTGGGAGGTTTTGTGAAGGCCATCTTAAATACGTTTCACAAGAGCTGACAGCTTGTCCCGGCGTAACAAAACCTCCGCCTGGGACCGACGCCGCCAGCCGGTTTACGGGGGATGAGGCAAGAGAAGAACACACCGATAGAGCGCATGGAGGACATACCGCATCTTGCATGCGGAAGTTTTTCTTGCGGTATAAGAAAGCCAATGCGCGCAAGCCTCGGCCGCTTTCTTGTATCATAAGAAGAGTGTCTAGCGACGTACTTATCGAAGACAGACCGCGTTCGACCGGAAGTTTTTCTTGCGATATAAGAAAGCGGAAGTTCGGCTCTTTCATTTCTTATATCTAAATAAAAAAAGCACCTGTTATCTGCTCAGGGTGCTTTTTGTTTAGGTGAAGAATATGTATCTAAACGCAAGAAAAACTTCCTTGTCCCGGATCGCCCACAAATGGTGCCTGGAGATTTAGAAGTTTTTCTTCATATAACGAGATGATTATACGCGAGTCACTTTACCGGATTTCAAAGCGCGAGTGCTGACGTATACACGTTTTGGCTTGCCATCCACCAAAATGCGAACCTTTTGAACGTTGACACCCCAAGAACGCTTGTTGTGGTTGTTAGCGTGAGAAACATGGTTACCACTGCTTGGTTTCTTGCCTGTTACATAACATTTGCGAGCCATTCATTACACCTCCTTGTTCCTAACCCTGCATGAAACAATACTTAAATATAATATCACAGTAAAAATTGCTCCGTCAACTGTCCTAAAAACATTTATTTCTCTTTCTCATTATAGTACAATGTTGATTAGTCCATAATATTTCCGAAGATCTGTATATTGTGGGCCGGTCGGCATGTTTCGAGGTGGTTTGGAGCTGCCGAATGACGTAGAGGACGAGAGGGCAGCCCATCAAGATGGTATGATCCATTTTATCATGCAAGTCTATTATTTACTGGTTGGGCATTTCGTCAGCTATAAGCTATGAAATAGATATGAAATTTACGACAAGAAGTGTTATGGGTATCAAGCCAGGAAGGGGAATTCTCATTGAGTAAGCGTTCTTTGAATGGAACAGAATTTACCGCGATGGTCCTTGCCGGAGCGGAGCAGCTGCAGCAGCATGCAGAACACGTCAATTCCCTGAATGTGTTCCCGGTGCCGGACGGCGACACGGGGACCAACATGAATTTGACGATGACGGCAGGCGTAGCAGAACTGAAGAGTAAGTACTCGGAGTCCGTCGGGCATAGTGCCGGAGTGCTGTCCAAGGGGCTTCTGATGGGAGCCAGAGGGAACTCGGGGGTGATCCTGTCCCAGTTGTTCCGTGGTTTCAGCCGGTATGCGGCACCTTATACAGAACTTAATTCTCATCAATTCGCCGCAGCGCTGCAGACAGGCGTGGAAGCTGCGTATAAAGCTGTCGTAAAGCCTGTGGAAGGCACCATCCTGACCGTAGCCAAAGAAGCGGCCAAGCATGCCGTTTATTTCTCGCGCCGCAGCAACGATATCGTGGAGCTGATGGAGCAGGTGCTGGCCAAAGCCAAAGAAACGCTGTCCCAGACGCCGGATATGCTTCCCGTGCTGAAGCAGGTTGGCGTTGTGGACTCGGGCGGGCAAGGCCTGGTGTACATCTACGAAGGTTTCTTGCAAGCGTTGAAAAAAGACGGCGCGTCCGGATCCTTCGCTTCTGCGGAAGGACAAGCAGAACAGAGCAGCGCGGCACCGGCCTATCATGCGGTCCCTGATTTCTCGGCGGTTCAAGCTCCGGCTTCGGCCCAGTCCCGACTGTCCACGGAGGACATTGAATTTTTATACGACATGGAATTCTTTATTAACAGGCAGCTTGGAGAGGGAACGAGTGCGGACTTTGATGAAGATAAGTTCCGGAAAGCGCTTGCAGTGAACGGTGATTCCATCATTGTCATTGCCGATGACGAGACGATCAAAGTGCATGTCCATTCCAAGGCGCCGGGCGAAGTGTTGAATTTGGCCCTCATGTATGGAGAGATTACCCAGATCCACATCTTGAATATGCGCGAGCAGCATCGCGACTTGCTGACAACGGGAATGGATATCGCGCCGATGCCCGAGCTGTTTGCGGATATTCCGGCAGAGACCGTGACGCCGGAAGCACCGGCTGTTCCTCCGGCAGACGAGATCGCGCCGTACGGGTTCATTGCGGTTTCGTCAGGGGAAGGCATTTCCGATATATTCAAGAGCCTGGGCGTCGACGTCGTTCTCTCCGGGGGGCAGACGATGAACCCGAGCACCGAGGATTTTGTCAATGCGATTTCCTCGATCTCGGCCCAGCAGATTTATATTCTGCCAAACAACTCCAACATCGTGCTTGCTGCCCAGCAGGCCAGAGAGCTTCTGGAAGGCGAGCGCAGCGTAACGGTCATTCCGAGCAAGACGATCCCGCAGGGGATCGCGGCCGCATTTGCTTTCCAGGAAGACGAGAATGCGGATATGAATACCGACAACATGCTGGATGCCATCACTCGCGTGCAATCGGGGCAGGTGACTTATGCCGTGCGGGACACAACCATTGATGATCTCGAGATTAAGGCCGGCCAGTTCATCGGTATCCGCAATTCCAACATCGTGGCCGCGAACGAGGATCTGATTACGACTTCCCAGGATTTGCTGGGGAAAATGCTGGAGTCCGGCGATGAAATCGTGACGCTGCTTACCGGAGCGGACGCTACCGAAGAGTCGACCAACGCGCTCACAGAGTGGCTCGGCGAGCAGTATCCTAACGCGGAGATTGAGGTGCACTACGGCGGACAGCCGATCTATTCCTATCTGTTCTCCGTGGAGTCTTGATATAAGAGATAGGAGGGTATCCTCTTCGGAGACTTCCGTACCCTATCTCGGTAGAAAAACTTACGCTGCATGCGTCTGTCTTCGGAGAAATTACGTCGATAGAGTTTTTTCATAACGCTTTGACATTATGCAGGGTGCATTTTAGGAGGGGTTCCGGTGAATAAGACCGTTATTGTGACAGACAGCACAGCGGATATTCCGGCAGACCTGGCGAAGCAACACAACATTCATATTGTGCCGCTGAGACTCATGTTCGGGGAAGATACGTATTTGGACGGAGTGGAAATCACGCCGGGAGAGTTCTACCAAAAGCTGGTGCAATCGCCTCAGCTTCCGACGACCTCCCAGCCTTCGCCCGCAGATTTTGTGGCTGTGTATGAGTCCATTCTGGAGCAGCATCCAGGCTGCTCCATTGTGTCCATTCACATCTCATCCGGCCTGAGCGGAACGTATCAGTCCGCATTGCTAGCAACCTCTCTTATCGAAGGAGAAGCGGATATTACCGTATGGGATTCCAAATCGGCCTCCTACGGTTTCGGGTTATTCGTGGTTCATGCAGCGAAGCTCGCGCAAGAAGGGGCCGCTGTTTCGGATATTCTTTCATCGCTCGAGGACCTTCGTTCCAAGCGCCGCCTCTACTTCTTGGTAGACACGCTGGAATATTTGCAGAAGGGCGGACGAATCGGCAAGGCGTCGGCCGTGCTCGGTACGCTGCTTAACATTAAGCCGATTTTGTCCATTGACGGCGAAGGGATTATCTTTCCGGTAGACAAGGTCCGGGGCCGGAAGAAAGCGACAGCCAAAATCATTGAGCTGTTTCAACAGGATCTATCCGGCGTGAAAAATATTAAAGTGGCTGTGGGTCATACAGCTGACCCTGCTCAGGTTGAGGATTTTCTGCAGCAGCTGTCCGCTGTGTTCACGATCGAGGAAACCGTGTTCTCCGAGATCGGTCCGGTTATCGGTACGCACGTCGGACCGGGAACCATTGCAGCATATATATGGCCTGCTTAAGTGAGGTAGATGATATGAGTCTCAAACTCGATCAAATATCCGTCAGACAGATCAACGGCGTGAGCGCCCTGAAAGAGGGGGAGCTTCACGCCTTTGGCGTCTCTACGGTCAAGGATCTTTTGGAGTATTACCCTTTCCGGTACGAGGATTACCGGCTTCGGTCCTTAAGCGAAGTCAAGGACGGGGACAAAATCACCATTCAAGCCAAGATTGCGAGCGTGCCGGTTCTGCAGCGTTACGGGCGAAAATCCCGATTAACCTGCAAAATGCTGGCCGAAAACTGGATGTTCACGGCAACTTGGTTTAACCGGCATTTTCTGAAGGACCAGCTTACGGCTGGGCGGGAGATCGTGCTGACGGGCAAGTGGGACCAGCGCAGAATGCAGCTTACGGTGTCCGAATCCGAATTTCCGGATAAAGGTGCTTTCCGCAGCGGAACGCTGCAGCCGGTGTATTCCATCGGGGGAAAGATTACGCAATCGTGGATCCGAAAAACGATGGGACAGGCATTGGAGCAATACGGGGAGATGATTCCCGAGATTTTGCCGCAATCCCTGCTTAGGAAATATGATCTGATGCCCCGCAAAGCGGCGATTATGACGATTCATCAGCCTGTGGACTCCAGGGAAGGTCAGGAAGGGCGGCGCCGCATGGTGTACGAGGAGCTCTTCCTGTTCCAGTTGAAAATGCAGGCATTCCGGGCACTGAACCGGGGACGGATGGACGGGGTGGTGCATACGGCCGACAATGCAACCATCCGGGAGTTCGTCCGCAGCTTCCCGTTTGAGCTTACCGATGCGCAGAAGAAGGTGGAGCTGGAGATTTTGCATGATATGCGTTCCCCTTACTGCATGAATCGTTTGCTGCAAGGGGATGTCGGCTCGGGTAAAACGATTGTTGCCGCCATCGCCTTGTTTACGACGGTCCGCTCGGGTTTCCAAGGCGCATTGATGGTGCCGACGGAGATTCTTGCCGAACAGCATATGCGTTCCCTGCAGAAGCTGTTTGAACCCTTCGGCATTACGGTCGGTCTGCTGACAGGCAGCGTAACGGGGAAGAAGCGGAAGGACCTGCTGGCTTCCTTGCAGATGGGGCTGACGGACATCGTTGTGGGCACCCATGCCCTTATTCAGGATGACGTCTACTTCCGGGAGCTGGGGCTCGTCGTGACGGACGAGCAGCACCGCTTCGGCGTGAATCAGCGAAGCGTTCTAAGGCGTAAAGGGTATAACCCGGACGTGCTCACGATGACGGCGACGCCGATCCCGCGGACGCTGGCGATTACCGCCTTCGGCGACATGGACGTATCCACGCTTTCGGAGCGTCCGAAAGGGCGCATTCCCATTACGACCTATTGGGTCAAACATGAACTGATGGACCGCGTGCTCGGATTTATTTCCCGGGAAGTAAATCAGGGACGTCAGGCATATCTGATCGCCCCGTTGATTGAGGAATCGGACAAGCTGGACGTCCAGAATGCGATTGACCTGCATGTCCAGATGCAGCAGGCGTTCCCCGCATATTCCGTTGGACTTCTGCATGGCCGCATGACGCCGGCCGAGAAGGATGAGGTCATGCGCCAATTCTACAGCAATGAGGTTCAGCTGCTGATATCCACGACGGTTGTTGAGGTTGGCGTTGACGTGCCGAACGCAACCCTGATGATCATTATGGACGCCGATCGCTTCGGTCTGTCTCAGCTGCACCAGCTTCGGGGCCGGGTAGGCCGTGGACAGCATGCATCCTATTGTGTCCTGGTGGCTGATCCGAAGTCGGAAGTGGGTCAGGAGCGGATGCAGGTCATGACGGAAACCGAAGACGGCTTCGAGGTATCCCGGCGGGATCTGGAGCTACGGGGACCTGGCGACTTCTTCGGTACGAAGCAGAGCGGGCTGCCGGAGTTCCGGCTGGCCGACATGGTCGCTGATTTCAAGGTAGTCGAAGAGGCACGGGGCGACGCGGCGGCTCTCGTTAGCGACAGCTCCTTCTGGACGTCGCCGGAATATGAGCCGCTGCGCGACTTTTTGCAGCAGGAGAAAATCTTCCAGGGCGATATCATGGATTAATGGCATGAATCTGTTGGCACAATGGACAGACCTTCGTCATATACTCAAAAAGGGTAGCAGCATTTATGACTGGAGGTGCTTCAACATTGAGTTATCAGCAATACGGCATTAGTCCGCAGCTGGTGGAGCGTATCAAGCTAAAAATGAAAAACCCGGCCATCAAGGAAAGAATCAAGGGACTGACCCAGGGCTTGACCAAAGCGGATCTTCAAAATAGCGCAAAAGTACATCAATTGATCCGGACGGCCAGCGGCATCTTGAATGAAAAGCTGAGCTCCGCCCAGGAGCAGCAAATGGTTCAATTCGTGCTTGCACAGCGCATCGATCCGAACAACACCTTCCATTTGATCAAGCTGTGGGGAATGTTTCGTTAACAACTGGATGACATCAAGGAATGACAAGCATAGAAGAAGCCCCTCTCGGGAGTGTTTTCTCCTTATGAGCAGGGGCTTTTGATGTGGCTCGAGCAGGGAAGAGGCTATTTCAGGCGGATTCCCGTTGGCAGGAGTCCCTCGCTATTTAGGGTCGTCTAACCGGCAGCAGCAAAGCCGGCGTGCTGCGAAAAGCGCGGCAGTTGAAGAGAAATCCCAACCTTTTCGGAATCTCTAGCTGCCCGTAATGGAGCGGATGCAATCTTCCGTGTCGTTCTTGACGGAGTTTACGGTTGTGCTTACCGGCACGGCCTGCATTTCCTCCGCGGGATAGGGTCTCAACAGCTCTTTGAGCGATTGCAGATGGGAAGGGTGGTTCCCATGGGTATGGGAGGAGTGCTGCCGTTCAAGCCAGAGCGCTTCGTCAGCGGGTCTTAGAATGACCGGCATCCGGTTATGGATCGGCTCCATGAGCCTGTTGGGCTCGGTCGTAATGACGGTACAGGTGCTCAGCTTCTCGCCCCTTGGGGTGATCCAGGTATCGTACAGGCCGGCCATGCTGAATATTTCGCCGTTCTTCAATCCGATGCGAAAGGGCTGCTTGCCATTGCCGTTTTTCTGCCATTCGTAAAAACCGTCTGCAAGGAATCAGGCATCTTTTCCGATAAAAGGGCATCCTATAGGCAGGCTTGTCTTCCAGCGTTTCACTGCGGGCATTGATCATTTTGGCACCGCCCGATGGATCCTTGGCCCAGGAAGGGACAAGCCCCCATTGCAGCTGCCCGATCCGGTTGGTGCTCCCGTCATGGATAATGGCCGTGACCATCTGCGTAGGCGCGATGTTGTACCTGGGAACGTGAAAGGGAGAGACCGATTCGGGATCAATGAGATACCTGGTCATCAGCTCTTCCCAAGTAACGGTGAGCGTAAAACGTCCGCACATCGTTTCAAGGCCTCCTCTCATTTGAGCCTTTAGATCAGAGCATCGACTTATGCTGGCGTTCCCGACGGGATGGCCATATAAGGATGACGGCTCGTTTGTGTTGAGTATATCAAATATTGCACAACTTACCAAAAGGGTCCGGCGCTCAGCCGGGCCGAGCATCATGAATGGAGGATTTTTCGTGTTTGATTTAAAAGCTAACGGCACCTCGGTCAAGACCGAGGTTGTTGCCGGGACCACGACATTTTTTACGATGGCTTATGTGACCGTGGTGAATCCGCTGATACTGTCGCAAGCGGGCGTGCCGTTTGAACAAAGCTTCACGGCTACGATTATTGCCGCCGTCATCGGTACGCTGCTCATGGGGCTCGTAGCCCGCTACCCGATTGCCGTGGCGCCGGGGATGGGGCTGAATGCTTATTTTACGTATTCCGTTGTCCAAGGGCATGCCGGACTTGGTTATATTGAAGCCTTTTCCGCCGTTTTTATCGCCGGTATTCTGTTTCTGCTGTTATCGATGACTTCCCTGCGGCGCAGGTTAATTGAGATGATCCCGGCGAACCTGAAGCATGCGATCACGGTCGGGATCGGCCTGTTCATTGCTTTTATCGGTCTGCGGATGAGCGGCATTATCACCGCGCATCCGGATAATCTGGTAGCGCTCGGCGATTTGCACCAGCCATCGGTCGTGCTCGCCTTGGTGGGCTTGGCGGTTACGCTCGTGCTGCTGTCCCGCGATGTGAAGGGCGCCTTGTTCATCGGCATGATCATCACCGGAATTATCGCTTATTTTGCCGATATGCTGTCCTTTACCGGCGGGATTATGTCCGTTCCCACGCTGCCGGAAGGCATTCTGGTATGGAACCCCATTACGGCGGCCTCGGATGTGATCAGGCACGGGCTCTATGCCGTGGTGTTCTCGTTCCTGCTTGTAACGCTGTTCGATACCACGGGCACGGTCGTTGGCGTGGCAGAGCAGGCGGGGCTGATGAAGGATAACAAGCTGCCCCGCGCGGAACGTGCCATGTTCTCCGATTCGGTGGCAACCGTGGCCGGTTCCATGGTCGGCACAAGCCCGACCACGGCGTATATCGAATCCGCAGCCGGTGTCGGCGCAGGCGGCCGCACAGGCTTAACCTCGGTGGTCGTTGCCGGGCTGTTCGTGGTTGCGGCCTTCTTTAGCCCGCTGATCGGGGCGGTGGCCGGATTGTCCGCCATCACGGCACCTTCGCTTATCGTGGTGGGCTGTCTGATGCTGAGCAACGTTCAGCACATCCGGTGGAATGATTTTGATGAAGCGTTCCCTGCGTTTCTCGTGATTTTGACCATGCCGCTTACGTCCAGCATCGCAACTGGGATTGCGCTCGGTTTTATTTCATACCCGCTCATGAAAATCGTGAAGGGCAAGTGGAAGGCGGTTCACCCGCTGATGTATATTTTTGCCGTGCTGTTCGTGCTGCAGCTCGTTTTTGTTCCGCATTGATAAGGAGCGCGGAAATCCCCTGCAAGGTCTTTAGAGCAGACCCGGCAGGGGATTTTTTGGCATGGCGGACGACCGTATGGCGGGTAGATCCCTTGTTGCGGATCAGGCGACGTTATAACGGTTTCCCGGCTGACGCTGCCGCAGCAAGGGGGAACACTGACAGCCAGGGATGGACGGGGCTCAGCGAGTCCGGCTCCATACGTCCGCGTACGTTGTGACAAGGCCGTGGTCGTCAACCCCCAAATCGGCTTGATACGCTCCGTGGTTGCTCTCGTAACGGTAGGCGCATTCGCCCGTCCGCGTGTATCGTTGGGGGAGGGGAGCGACGGTTAGACTCGGGAATTGAATCCATACGGCCGTCATGGTTGCGCTCTCCCCGGGCTCCAGCTGCAGGCGGCGGATCGGGAGCGTGTTGGTGGACGGGGTGATCCCGAGATCGATGTCGGTCATGCCGGCAAAGGCCGTGAGCTCGGTATCGCCGTTCCACCAGCGGCCCTCATCATCCCGTTCCAGGTGAAGGGACTGTTCTTCCGTGCCGCTTGAGAGCGTAATCCGGACTTTCCGGGTCTCCCAGCAGCTTGTGGTTTCGACCTCGTAGGAACAGTGGAGAGTCCGGCCTTCCAGGCTGGCTACGACCGTTCCGGTGAGCGTAAATCCATCGTGATGCCGATAGAGCCGGCCATGCTCCAGCGAAGGAAGATCGTGCCGGTTCCATAGCAGCGATTGCAGAAGCTGGCCGGAGCTTGCGTTTTTTTGTCCGATGGACTGCAGGTCTTGTTCAGCGTGCATATTGTTGTTCAAACGTGATCCCATCCTTGATCCATAATGTAACGAATTGGCCGTATCCCCTGGCTCCGATGATCCGAGAGGGCAGCAGGCAGGGGATCCGGCATGGGCAAGACGGCGGCGCGGCCAAGGCGCGGATATGGATGCCCGCGGCAGTCAATCACACGTCTCCGCCGTTTCAACCTCCAGTATATCTACCAGATTAATCCAAGTATCCCCGACAAGCAACCGCTCGTTCAGGGTATTGATTCGGGAGATCCTTCCGTTTACCGCGTAATTTCCGTACTCCCCGTATACTTGCAGCTGTATGGTTTCCTTGCTCCGGTAAGCCGTGCTGATCTTTTCTATAATCCACTGCATCTGCTGCTCATCCAGAAGAGGGTGGGCCTGCTTATGCTTCTCGCCCTGCTTCTCCAAAATGGCGTCGCGATGCTCAAACAGCATCATGCGGCTGGATTCCCATAGACCGTTTCCCGTTAGTTTTTTCATTTGTAGTGTCCTCCGATCTTGGCGTTCAGAAATTTCAGCTGGCTGGTTTTGGTTAGCGATGAGCCGAAGTAAACGGAGGAGGGACCATATTGGTTGTTGATATCGTCCATGGTATGTTCCAAATACATGAGCCGCTCCCGGTCGCCGAAGAGAGACAGCTGGTAAACGGCGTCACTCTGCAGTTCTCCGAGGGAGACCCAGATTTTGCGGACAGGGCCGCCGTCCCAGTGCTTGCGGAACAGCTCCTTGGCAGCCGCATACACTTCGCGGGACAGATGCGTCGGCTCGGCAATCTTCATTTGGCGGGAGAACCCCACCGGCCGGTCGAAATCGGCGCCCTGGGCGCCGGCGTGGACCACGTTGCCCATGTAGCCTTTGGCCCGCGCCCGCTGGCAGATGAGCATGGAGAGCTCGTTCAGCACGACATCGATGTCCTGCTGGTCGTGATAATCGACGGGAAGCGTGGTCTGCCGGCCGATTCCTTTTTGCCCGTCGAATGCATCGGGCGTCACCGGGGAATCATCATAACCATTGGCGGTTCGCCACAGCACTTCGCTCCAGATGTCGCAGTTTTTTTTCATGTAGCGCTTCATTTTGAATTTGAGATCGGGAAGCGGCGTATGGGCCAGCTCCCCGATGGTCTGGATGCCGAGCCGTGCCAGATGCTTCGTGGTCCGCGAGCCCACGCCGAACATTTTATGGGTGGGGCAGGCCCAGAGCGCGTCCATGGTGGCCTCGTTCAGCTCAAAGATGCCGTCCTCGTTCTTCTTGGCGAAATTGTCGCAGGCCAGCTTGGCAAGAACCTTGTTGCGTCCGATGCCGACTCGGGTATAGACGCCGGTCTCGCGCCGCACCCGCATCTGAATATGCCGGGCGAGCTCCTTCGGCGTGCAGCCAAAGTGCGCCAAGCTTGCCGTCACATCGATGAATTGCTCATCAATGCTGAACGGCTCCACGAGATCGGAATACGATTCGAGAATGCTCATGATCTGCAAGGATACCCGGATATAGGCGCTCATGCGCGGTTTCATCACGACCAGATCGGGGCATTTCTGCTGGGCCTGCCACAGGGGCTCCGCCGTGGTGACCCCGTAATCCTTCGCAAGCGGGCATGCCGCGAGAATGATGCCGCTTCGCCGGGAAGGGTCGCCGGAGACGACCAGGGGTCTGTTTTGGTATGCGGGATTCGCCGCTTTTTCAACAGAGGCATAAAAGGACTGGCAGTCCGCCAGAAAAACGACGCGCTGCTTGCGTTTATGCATGATGATTCCTCCTATTCGAGACGAATGTGAAATGTTTCAGCCAGACGCATTTGAATATCGGCCCTCACAAAATCCCACATCAGCTCCATGTCATGCTGGTAGCCGCGACATCGGTAGCGGATGGTGACGGAATGCTTCTGGCGCCGGGTTTCCAGAATGGCGATGCCGCGTGCGCGGCAGCTTCTCTTGAGCTCGGCGAGCTTCGCGAACGTAATCTTCTGAATGGTCTGCAGATGGAGCACGTAATAGTCGCTTATGCCGGTATGCTTCATGCTGCGGATATCCCGTTCCAGCACGTCCAGCAAAATCGGCAGAATGACGCAGTCCTTGACGGACAGCAGCTCTTCCTCGGTTTGCAGCGGAGACGCAGACATGCCTGATGCCTCCTCATCGTTCTTCATATGCTCCTCACTATTATATAACGAACATACGTTCGTTATGCAACTGGTAAATACAGAGCATGATGCGGCATTCCCTATATGGACTCCAAAACGTTTGTGAAGTAATATGAAAAGATCGTGTATTCATCCGGAAAAAATTTCATAAGAGTAGGGGTACAGCCTCCATGAACATACCCAAACGACGCCTCAAAATCAGTCTTGCGATGGTCATGCCTGCATTGGTTTCATTATCCATCCTGATGACGATGTCGATCATGGTCTACATCCAGTATAAAAACGAGAAACGATCCCTGTACGACACGACCATGTCGCTGAATTTATCATCCGCGCAAAAAATGGCGGTTACCATAGAAGCGCTTTTCTCGGGGATGCGCCAAAGTCTGCGCGCCGCCGCAAGCAACCCGGCCATTGAGGCAAGAGCGGCATCCGACGAGGAGGAGCTGCAGGTCATTTTTGATCTTATGCTCCAGAGCAGCCCTTACTTCAATTCCGTATTTTGGGCCGACGAAAGGGGGAGCATTCGGGTTGTTTCTCCTGCGGGGAATCAGGTAAACCATGCCCGATTAATAACGGAGGGGGCCATTCAAGCATTAAACGAGAGAACATCCTATCTTTCGGTACCGTATAGGAGTCCGACCGGCCGCTGGATCGTGTTTGCGAGCGAGCCGATTTTTGACGGATCCGGCAAGTACTGCGGCATGATAGCAGGCACGATTTATCTGGAAGAAAACAATATATTGCATCGGATCCTCGGATCCGGTGCGGGAAATGAAGAGGACTCCTATTCCTATATCGTGGATTCCGGCGGGAAGGTGCTCTATCATCTGGAGGAAAGCCGGGTCGGGGAGGACGTGAGTTCTAACGTGGTCGTGAGACGGCTCATGGATGGCGAGAGCGGCATGCAACGCGTGACGAATACGCAGGGCGACGATTACTTGACGGGTTATGCCAGCGTGGCGATGAATGGCTGGGGGATCGTCATGCAGACGTCGGTAAGCTCCATCCTGGCCGATGTCAATGGAAATTTGCAGGACCAGCTGAGAAGCATGCTGTTTCCCATCGCGCTCATGCTGTTCATTGCCGTATATACGGCCGCAAGAATTGCCGCCCCGTTTACCCGGCTCTATAAATTAACGAAATCGGTAGCAGCCGGCCAAACGGTGTCTTCCCAGGAATTCCGGCCGCATTGGAACCGGGAAGCCGACCAGTTGAACCGGATCATGGGAGCCGCTGCGGAAACGATGGCCAAGCAGACCCAGTCGCTGCAGCAGGAGGCGATCACGGATCCATTGACGGGGCTGTCCAATCGCCGGGAGCTGGAACGCTGTCTTGAGTCTTGGGATGCGCTCGGGGAGCCGTATGCCGTTATTCTCCTGGACATCGACCATTTCAAAGCGATAAACGATACATACGGCCATCAAACCGGCGATCAGATCCTGAAGCTCGTGGCAGCCGTCATGGTGGATTGCGCTCCCGCGGATGCGGTATGCTCCCGCTTTGGCGGGGAAGAGTTCGTCATTCTTCTTCGCGAACGCAGCCTGGATACGGCATACCGTATGGCCGAACGGATACGCAGGGCGATCCTGATTTCCCCGACCCCTTATTCCGGAACGCTCACCGTATCGATCGGCGTATCGCTGTATCCGGAGCACGGGGGAAACCGGGAGGATGTATTTCAAGCGGCGGATATGGCGTTGTACCGGGCGAAGGGGGAAGGACGCAACCGCACGGTGGCGGCTGGATTATCGGCATGAGAGACATCCTGGCCGCTTTGGTGAACCGGATATCTTTTTTTGTATATCGGGGTGTGATTCCGAGCACACTCCTATACAAATCAAAAAAATGGATGCTTGACGTGCTGCGGATCGCTTGCTACAATCATCACATCAAAATAATTTGATGGGAAAATGAGGTGACAACATGAAGGTCTCTACCATACATAACGACGTATTGAGCTTGTACGAACAGAAATTCAAAGCATTATCCGATAAGAATCGCTTGAGAATCATATATGAGTTAAATCAACGAGGTAAAGTATGTGTATGTGACCTGACGGACATGCTGGACCTCCCTCAATCGAAACTGTCTTACCATCTGAAAATGCTGCTCGATGCAAATATTATTTTGATGGAACGCATCGGAAAATGGAATTACTATGAGCTTAACGATGAGGAAGTCAAAGCGCTGTTATCCGAAAAGCTTTGCTGCGTTTTTTATCCGAATTCAAAGGCATAATTTTTTTAACCGATATATCAAAAAAAATTGATGGATTTGAAAAAAGGAGGATTTCCGTATGAAAAACATTGAGTTTAAGGTAACCTCATCTTCTTGTTGCACACCCCGAGTACCGTCAAACACCAAGGATACCGTCAAGGAGGAGCATGCTTCCTATAACGATAGCCTGCCCGTGGCGATAATCGGAGCCGGACCGATCGGGTTGGCAGCAGCAGCGCACCTAGCGGAGAGAGGACAAAATTTCATCCTTTTTGAAGCCGGATCCAGCATTGGCCACAACATCCTTCAATGGGGGCATGTACGACTATTCTCGCCATGGCAGTACAACATCGATAAAGCCGCCGAGCGTCTTTTGCGCAAACAAGGATGGAAGCCTCCTGTATTAACGGAACTGCCATTCGGTCAAGAGATTGTCCATCAATATTTAAAACCTTTAGCACAGTTGCCTGAACTGGAGCCCAATATCATGTTGAATTCCAGAGTGGTCTCCATATCGAAAAAGAATATGGATAAAATGAAATCGGCTCATCGCGAAGCTGCACCCTTCGTGCTTTATGTTGATGCAAATAACGCCACGCAGCGTTTTGAAGCTAGGGCCGTGATCGATGCGTCCGGAACCTGGGGACATCCGAATCCGCTGCATGCTGACGGAATATGGACGCGGGAAGAACGTGATTTGAAAGATCATATTTATTACGGGATTCCAGATTTATCAGCAGAACAAAGGCAGAAATACGCGGGGAAACGCATTGCAGTGGTAGGAGGCGGACACTCGGCGATCAACACTTTATTGGATCTGGCCCAGCTCAAAGAAACGGATTCGAATACGGAAGTGATTTGGGTGATGCGAAAGAAATCGGTGGAAGAAGCCTATGGCGGGGAAGAGAATGATCAACTCGAGGCTCGTGGAGCGCTTGGAAGCCGCATTCACCAGTTGATAGATGCAGGCCAAATCCAAGTGGTTACTCCATTGATGATTGAGGGGCTTTCCCAAAAAGACGGGAGGATCGGCATCAAGGGGACTGCCAATGGCGAAGCCAAGGAAATACAAGGAATCGATGAAGTGATCGTAAATACGGGGAGCCGACCTGATTTTACATTTCTGAGCGAGATCAGGCTTAGCATGGATCCGGCCACGGAGAGCGTTGAGGCGCTGGCTCCGTTAATTGATCCGAATGTACACAGCTGCGGCACCGTAAGACCTCATGGGGAGAAAGAACTTCGTCATTTCGATAAAAACTTTTATCTTGTCGGGATGAAGAGTTATGGCCGGGCTCCGACTTTCCTCATGGCTACAGGGTATGAGCAGGTCAGATCCATTGCAGCCTATTTGGACGGCGATCTGGAGGCGGCGTTAAAGGTTGAGCTGGAGCTGCCGGAGACCGGCGTATGCGGCGTTAGCAGTGGACCAAATGCCAACGATTGCTGTCTGCCAACCTCATCTGCTTCGGGCTGCAAATAAATCGCTTATACGATTGAAATCAGGCACACTTTCCATTAACATATAAGCATTTACTTATATGAGACAGAATCGTCATTTTATTTTGCCGGAGGAAAGGGATGAATCTTAATGGAGCCCATGAACGAAATAGCCGAGAAACTCAAATTGCTTGGGGATAAAACAAGGCTTACGATGTTGACGCTCCTTAAGGAAAGAGAATGGTGCGTTTGCGAGTTCGTGGATATTTTCGATATGTCGCAGCCGGCGATCAGCCAGCATCTGAGAAAGCTGAAGTCTCAGGGAATCGTCAATGAAGCCAGGCGAGGGCAATGGGTTTATTATTCATTGAATGTGGATGACATGCCGTATATCCAAGCCGTATTAAATGAGATGCCAGGCTCGCAAGAAGTATTGTCATCCATGAATAAGGAGGTTAACTGTACTTGTAACTAACCGAGAGTCAGCCGGCATTCGCATAAAGTAGAATTGTTGTTCATTATATAAGGATATAGTTATATATTGATTCACCGTGAAACATAATTGTATTCCGGCTCAACACGTCATTGGAGGTTTGTACATTGGTTTCTGTTGTCCTGGCCAGCATCATTTTTATTGTCACTTTAATTTTTGTCATTTGGCAGCCTAAAAATCTATCCATTGGATGGTCGGCTTGCGGAGGCGCTTTGCTGGCGCTTCTCGTTGGAGTCGTGGACTTCCAGGATGTGTGGGACGTCACCCGGATCGTATGGAACGCAACGCTCGCCTTTGTTGCAATCATCATTATTTCGTTGATATTGGATAAAATCGGGTTATTCGAATGGGCTGCGCTGCACATGGCCAATGCCGCCCGGGGAAACGGCATCCGGATGTTTGTGTACGTCTCCTTGCTTGGAGCGGTTGTTTCCGCATTCTTCGCGAATGACGGAGCGGCGCTCATCTTGACACCGATCGTACTTGCCATGGTACGGGCGCTGAATTTCGATGAACGAAAGGTATTTCCGTTTATTATCGCAAGCGGCTTTATTGCGGACACCACCTCGCTACCGCTTGTCGTCAGCAATCTGGTGAACATCGTATCTGCCGATTTCTTCGGCATCACGTTCATCGAATACGCTAGTCGCATGCTGGTTCCGAATCTGTTTTCTTTGGCAGCTAGCGTTCTGGTGCTTTACTTGTTTTTCCGCAAAAGCATCCCGCGGAATTATGACGGTACCCAGCTGAAGCAGCCATCCACGGCAATTCAGGATCCTGCCATGTTCCGTTTATCATGGATCGTATTGAGCATGCTGCTGATCGGTTACTTTGTGTGTGAATTTGCAGGTATACCCGTATCGATCGTCGCCGGCGTTATCGCGATATTGTTCCTGCTGATGGCGAGAAAAAGTCCGGCTGTGCAAACCAAGGAAGTGCTTAAAGGGGCGCCATGGGCGATCGTGTTTTTCTCGATCGGCATGTATGTCGTCGTATATGGCTTGCGCAATGCAGGCCTTACGGATCTTCTGGCCGGCGTCATACAGAGCGCAGCGGATCAAGGGTTGTTTGCCGCTACCATGGCCATGGGTTTTATTGCCGCCATGATTTCGTCCATTATGAACAATTTGCCGACGGTGATGATCGATGCACTCGCTATCGATGCAACCCATACGTCGGCAGCCATTAAAGAGGCCTTAATTTATGCGAACGTGATCGGTTCCGATTTAGGTCCCAAAATTACGCCGATCGGCTCGCTGGCAACCTTGCTTTGGCTGCATGTCCTTTCTGCCAAGGGCGTGAAGATCAGCTGGGGAACCTATTTCAAAACAGGGATCATATTGACCATCCCGACGTTATTCATAACCCTCTTGGGTTTATATATCTGGTTGACCCTATTGTAAATGATCAAAATAAGAGGAGAGGGCAAAAGAAAGCATGAAAAAAGGTTAGCTTTCCGAAAGCTAACCTTTTTCCTGCTAAAGGGCAGGGGGCACCGCTCCCGGTGCTGCCCTATTGAATGGCGGCGTGCAGGGCTTGGGCGAACTTGGAGATTCCGGAAGGGATATCCTCGGCCCTGGCACGGGCGTAAGTGAATCGCACATATCCGGAAGCCGAACCGTACACGCTTCCCGGCGCGAAAATAACGCCTTTTTGAATGGCGGCCTCCAGCAGCTTGCTGTCATTCACTTCCGGCACGATCTTGCACCAGAGATGCAGGCCGCCCTTCGGCACATGGAAATGAATCAGGCCTTGCAGCTCTTTCTGCAGGGCCTCGATCAGTAAATCCCGCTTGTACAGCAAGCTCGCTCGCAGCCTGTCCAGGTGGGGAGCAAAATAGGAAGAGTCGATAAACTGGACGGCAAGGCTTTGGGGAACCACGCTCAGCCCGAAATCCATCTGCTGCCTGGCGTCTGCGAGCCGCTCCACAATGGAATTCGGGGCGACCATCCAGCCTACGCGAAGGCCGGACGCGGCTATTTTCGAGAGTGACCCGATGTAAAGCACCGACCCGATGGAATCCACGGATTTCAAAGGAGCCGGCGGCGGGCACTGGTAGGCGGTCAAACTGAAGGGATCGTCCTCCACGATGGGAAGTCCAAGTTCACTGGCTGCATCCAGCAGCTGCGACCTTCGCTCCTGAGCCATGACGGTGCCGGTCGGATTCTGAAAATTCGGATTAATGAAGATCATCTTGATCCGGTGTTTCTTGTACAGGGAGCGGATGTCCTCCGGCCGCACCCCTCGTTCATCGACAGGGAGTCTGAACAGGCGAAGGCCGGCCGATTGAAACATCGGCAGCGAATAGCAGTACGACGGATCTTCAATGGCCACCGCATCGCCTGGCGACAACAAGCACTGCGTAATGAGATACAGCGACTGCTGAGACCCCGACGTGATCAATATGGAGGATTCGGTGGTCTGGATCCCCCGGTATTTTTTCAGATACGTAACCAAAGCCTGCCGGAGCGGACCATATCCCTGCGGGTTGTCATATCCGAAATAGGACGTGTTCGATTTTTGACTCATTAACGTATTCATTTCTTGGATCGGCGCCAAATCGCCGGCAAGCTCTCCGCTGGCAAAATCGATCAATGAGGGATCATGCGCCAGCGCTTCCCTAATCCGGCGAAGAAAAGGGAGATTCGGCAGGAAATTCCCTCCCTCCGCATAGCGGCGCCAGTTCGGCGTATGCTTGGGCGTGGCTCCCCATTTGGAGTTGCTGACCCGCGTTCCGCTTCCGGAACGGCTCTCTATGATTCCAAGCGCCCGAAGCTCCGAGTAAGCCAGAACCACGGTGCTTCGATTAACCCCTAACTGCTCCGCAAGCTTTCGTTCGGATGGGAGTAAGCTGCCCGGTGGAAACTCACCATAAGATATTCTTTGCTCCAGATCATCGGCAATTTGCTGATATAGAGGTCGTGTGCTGCTACGATCCGGCTTCCACACCTTCCTCATCCTTTCGTGACATATTCAGGCGGTTTCTGTCTGTAACCTTAATCATATCATTTAGCCTAAATAAAGGCTTTTCATAATTTCATCATTACGATGACAAATCTTGAGCGATCCCTTCAATATGGACGGGATATCGGACTGCGAGTTGGACGGGCAACATGACCGACTTCCCGAAATGCGGCTGTAAGTTGCTCCGATTTCTTGACAAAACATAAAAACGGGAATAAAGTATATTTTAATTAATCGTAATTATTACGATTAAAACAAAAGACAGGAGGTGCTGAATATGCGAGTGACCATAACATTGGCATGCACGGAAACGGGGGACCGTAACTATACAACGACCAAAAATAAACGAAATCACCCGGAGCGGATGGAAATGCGCAAATATTGTCCGCGTTTGAAGCGGGTGACGCTGCATCGGGAAACCCGTTAGCGCATGCTTTAACGCAAGCCGGACCAGCCGTCCGGCTTATTTGACTTCAAACGAAATGGGACTACACTAAAAGTAACAGCAAGAGACCATGTCAATGAGGGGGATGGACGGGATGGACCAGGAACGACAGGATTCCGGCGGAGAGATGCTCCTGAGCGCACATACCCCGGAACAGTGGAGACGGAGAAGGCAGGAGCTAAACGAGTGGATCAACAGACGCAAGGTACGCAAACAGCCCAAACGCACGCGGTTGTTCGGCAATGCCCCTGTCGACGAGCAATTGTATCCGATATTGATGTCGCTGCAGCAGGCGGGCTTGGAGACCGAGTTTTCCTGCGCGGGCGTAAGCCCTCTCGATGAGCCCGTGGATCATTCCCTGTACGCCTACCTAACCTTTTTCGCAAAGGGTCCAGCGGAGCGGTTTGCTGACATACTTATCGAAAATATGAAGCATCGCGCTCTGATTACTTATGAGCCAGCCCGTCATCGCTATGACGTATCGTCGTTTTTTATCGGACATAACCGGTCCTTCTGCCTTCTTCTGCAGCGCAGCGCGGATCAATTACTGAGCGATTCAGCCCGGTAGAATGCGGGGCTTTACATAGGGTATCATCGTTTAGCCGGCTCAGAGCCTTGAGCAGCTTAGTCTCGGACTACCCCATTGGTTAACGCTTCTGTATCAATTGCCACAGCGGCCGTGCCGCGTGCGGTGATATATTGAAGCAGAACATGCACCAGCCTGCCCTATATCGATAACGTCCAGCAAAGGGGAGAAAACCATATGCCGAGTAAAGAGAGTACGGCTGTAAAAGAGCAGCTGACCGCCGAGGGATTTCATCATAAATGGGAACATGCCGGAACGATTCGGCAGTATATCGAAACATTGCCTCCATATCCTGCGTTGTCCGAGGAACAGGAAGGATTTGAGACCCGCCGTTTCCATAGCGGATCGGGCGTAAGCATGAATTATTATGTATCGCATGGCACGAAGGAACGGGGGACCGTCGTTTATTTGCACGGCGGAGCCTATATCGAAGAGATTCTGCCGCCCCACTTCGCGTTTGCCAGGCAGTGGACGAAACGAACCGGTTTCACCGTCATCCTACCCAATTACCCCACCGTTCCGGCTGCCGATGCGAAAACGCTGACGGGGCTGATGCGCGAGTTTTATGTGCACGTATGCGCCCAGGCCGGGAGCCCGGTACTTCTTATGGGCGATTCGGCCGGCGGCGCGCTGGCTCTCGACATGGCCCAGTCGGTCAAGGAGACGCCGCTGCAGGCACAGGGGCTGATTCTGATCTCGCCATGGGTGGATGCAGCCACGGACAATCCGCAGATATCCGCGCTCGGCATCCCGCAGCGCGACGTCTTTCTCCAGCCGGTCGGGCTCGGAGCGGTAGGAAGGATGTATGCAGGAGGCCTTCCGATGGACCATCCTGCGGTCAGTCCTCTGTTTGGCGAGATGGGAAGCCTTCCCCGCACGGTCATTCTCGCAGGAACCGACGATTCCCTGCTGCCGGACGCTCGCCTGCTGCGCGATAAGATGGCCCGGGAAGGCGTCGATACCGAGTACTGGGAATACGAGAACATGATGCATGTGTGGCCCCTGTTTCCGATGCCTGAAGCCGATGAGGCACTGGAACGGCTGCATCAATGGACGGCGCGCGAAGGTTGAAAGCCGAAATGGAGGGTGACCCGCCATCCAATTGGATGGTCACAACTGTCGCTCAATTGGATGGTGTGCATCGGCCGATTGTTCATTATAATGAGGCAGAAACGACCATTTCATGATGATATAGGTTGATCCTGAAGCCTCAGGTTCTATAATAGATTGTATATAATGAATAATCGAATGGGGTTGTTTGTGGTTGGTTATGTATATTATCGTCATCGCGCTGGCATTAATTGGAGGAATATCAACGCTTCTAGTAGGATTATCTCAGGAGAATAAGAAGGCAAACCCGAACTATGAGCGGAAAACGAGAACCAATCTCACGAAGCTGCTCATCATTTATCTTGTTTCGTTAATAGCGTTTATTGTGATATGGATGATTTTCAGATAGGCTGAGTCCGCTCCCGGTCCATGACCGAAGAGCGGGCTTTTTTTATTCAAATAAAGGAATTGAGGACAAGGCCGACGAAACATGATGCTTGCCGGGCTTTTCCGGTACTATGATAATGAAGAAGAGCAGGGCATCGTCTCTGATGGAAGGGGAGGTTTTAGGATCAGATGGCATTCAACATAGGAATGATCGGTACAGGCTGGTTCAGCAGAGTGCATGCAGATATTGTGTCCAACATGGACGGAGTGAACGTTGCCGCCTTTGTCGGGACAAGTCAGGAGAAAGCGGAACAAGCGGTGCGGGGCTATGCCGGGGCCAAGGCGTACAGCAACGTTGAGCAGATGCTGGATGCAACCAAGCCCGATGCGGTTTATATCTGCGTTCCGCCGTTTGCGCACGGAGAGATCGAAGCCCAGGTGGCGGAGCGGGGCATTCCTTTTCTGGTCGAGAAGCCGCTGGGCACGAACCTGGATGCGCCACGGCAGATTCTGCATGAGGTGAAGAAGGCCGGTTTAATTACGTCTGCAGGGTATCATTTCCGTTATACGGATGCGGCCATCAAGGCCGCCGAGCTGCTGGAAGGCCGGAAGATCGGGATGGCGCTTGGCTACTGGTTGGGAGACATGCCGCAGGTGTACTGGTGGAGACAGCAGGAAGGCTCGGGAGGGCAATTCATTGAGCAAACCACCCATATGGTTGACCTCCTTCGCTGTCTGCTGGGCGAAGCGGATGAAGTGTATGCGGCTTTTGCCCATCGAGCGATGAAGGATGTTCATGAGGGGGTAACGGTACACGACGTGGGCACTGCGACGCTGAAATTAAAATCCGGCGCCGTGGCAACGATCTCCAATACCTGCATGCTGCCGGAGTCGGATCGGGCTGGCTTGGATATTTATACGGAGCAGGGGATCATCGGCATTCAATCCGATAAACTCATCGTCAAGGAAAAAGGAAGAACGACGGAATACCGCAATGCGGTTAATCCGTATCTTCGGGAGAACGAAGCGTTCATCCATGCGGTTCGCACCGGCGATGCCTCCGGAATCTTATCCTCCTACGAGGATGCGTTTAAAACCATGGAGATTACCTTTGCTGCTTTGCAGTCGGCCGAAACGGGGGTCCCGGTGAAGATCGGGGAATGATCCTAAACATCCAGCGGTCGCAACAGAATCCCAAGGTGTCCCGCAAGATCATCAGATCTTGCGGGACACTTTTTTTCGTTTCGCAAGACGATCCGTGCTCGGATCGCCGCCTGACGTTAACCAAGGGAATTCTCGAAGGAATATAGGAGTTTCCCTAATAGGAACCGAGGGTGAGGCCGCTCATAATGAAGCTATACGAAGAACGGCACATTGATTCCCCAATCATTGTCATTCAAGCAGAAGGAGTTGAAGTGTCCTATGAGACGAAAGTCGGGGCTGAAGTTCTTCAAGAGAATGGAAAGCTACTCTGGCAATTGGTCCGTTCTGGAGGAAAAAAGCAGGGAATGGGAGGATATGTACCGCAAGCGCTGGTCGCACGACAAAGTGGTGCGGACCACTCACGGCGTGAACTGTACAGGCTCCTGCAGCTGGAAAGTGTTCGTAAAGAACGGGATCATCACCTGGGAAAACCAGCAGATCGATTATCCGTCCTGCGGGCCGGATATGCCGGAATTCGAACCGCGGGGATGTCCGCGCGGGGCGTCATTCTCCTGGTATGAATACAGTCCGCTGCGGGTGAAATACCCTTACATGCGCGGCCGGCTGTGGCATATGTGGAAAGAGGCATTGAACGAGCACGGCGATCCGATCGCCGCTTGGGCCAGCATCGTCGAAGATCCGGCGAAATCCAAATCCTATAAACAAGCACGGGGAAAGGGCGGTCACGTTCGTGTATCTTGGCAGGAAGCCACGAAGCTGATCGCCGCCCAGTTAATCTATACGATCCGCAAGTACGGCCCGGACCGCATCGCCGGCTTCACGCCGATTCCGGCGATGTCCATGATCAGCTACGCTTCGGGGGCAAGGTTCATCTCCCTGCTGGGCGGCGAAATGCTCAGTTTTTACGACTGGTATGCCGACCTGCCGCCGGCTTCCCCGCAAATTTGGGGAGAGCAGACCGACGTGCCGGAATCGAGCGACTGGTACAATGCGGGCTACCTGATCATGTGGGGCTCGAACGTGCCGTTAACGCGTACGCCGGACGCCCATTTCATGACGGAAGTGCGATACAAAGGGACCAAGGTCGTGTCGGTCGCGCCGGACTATGCCGAGAATGTCAAATTCGCCGACAACTGGCTGGCCCCGAACCCCGGGACCGATGCGGCGATTGCACAGGCCATGACGCATGTCATTTTGAAGGAGTTCTATCATGAGCGTCAGGAGCCGATGTTCCTGAATTATGCGAAACAATATACGGATATGCCTTTCCTGATTCTCCTGGATGAGTTTGAGGGGGGTACAAGGCCGGCCGCTTCCTGCGGGCAAGCGATTTGGGCGATGCCTCGCAGCATGCCGAGTGGAAGCCGGTGATTATCGACGAGAACACGAATGATATCATCGTTCCGAACGGTACGATGGGCCAGCGCTGGGAGCAGGACAAGAAATGGAACCTGATTCTGGAACGCGAAGACGGGTCGGTCATTGCACCGGCGCTTTCCGTGGAGTCCCAGGGAGCGGAGCGGCAGACGATCCTTTTCCCGTTCTTTGATAACCGGGCCAACGGCACCTTCAAACGCCAAATTCCGGCGAAGAAAATTCAGCTGGCCGACGGAACCGAGCGTCTCGCCGCCACGGTATACGATCTGATGCTGAGCCAATATGGGATAGGGCAAGCGGAGAGCGGGCTTGCGGCTTCGGGATATGAAGATGCCGAATTCGACTACACCCCGGCCTGGCAGGAGAAATGCCGTCCGATCGAGGGCTGGTCCACGGTTGCCTTCGCCAAAGACTGGCAGGGACCGCCGCGGCAGCAAAATGCCACTTCGTTCTTCTATTTTGCGACCGACCAGTGGAAATACGAAGAAATGGGGGCCGATTCCCTGAAATCGCCGACGGGCGGGGAGATCCGGTACCGGCATCCGGCAGATTACAACGTTCTTGCCGCCAGGCTCGGCTGGCTTCCGTCCTATCCGCAATTCAACAAGAACAGCCTGACGTTTGCCCAGGAAGCGGCGCTGCAGGGGAAAACGAGCAATGAAGACATCGTGAAGCACACGCTTGAACAAATCGTGTCAGGGGATACCAAATTTGCGGCCGAAGATCCGGGTGCGCCGGAAAACTTCCCGCGATCGCTGTTCGTATGGCGCTCGAACCTGATCTCAAGCTCGGCCAAAGGGCAGGAATACTTCATGAAGCATTTGCTTGGCGCTTCGGACAGCCTGCTCTCGACGCCGAACGAAGAGGATAAGCCGGAGGAAATGGTGTGGCGCGAGGACGTGGAAGGCAAGCTGGATCTGCTGGTCGCGCTCGATTTCCGGATGACCTCGACGCCGATGTATGCCGATGTGGTGCTGCCGGCAGCGACCTGGTACGAGAAAACCGACTTATCCTCCACCGACATGCATCCCTTCGTCCATCCGTTCAACCCGGCGGTGGATCCGCTCTGGGAATCGCGTTCGGACTGGGATATTTACAGAACGATCGCTGAAGTCTTCTCGGACATGGCCAAAACGCATCTGCCCGGCGTATACAAGGATATTGTGACAAGCCCGCTGGCCCATGACTCGGCAAGCGAGATCGCCCAGCCGTACGGTGAGGTGAAGGATTGGCGCAAGGGCGAGATCGAAGCGGTTCCGGGCAAAACGATGCCGAACCTGACGGTGGTCGAACGCGATTATACGAAAATTTACGATAAATATGTGACGCTCGGGCCAAATCTGGCCACAGGCAAAGTCGGGGCGCACGGCGTCAGCTTCTCGGTCGCCGAGGAGTATGAAGAGCTGAAGCGCTTGAACGGAACTTATTATGACGACTCCATCAAAAATGGCCTGCCGAAGCTTCATACCGCAAGACATGCGGCGGATGCCATTCTGAATCTGTCTTCGGCTACGAATGGAAGAGTAGCGCAGCGGGCATGGGAAGCGGCGGAGCAGGATACCGGCGTGCAGCTGAAGGATATTTCCGCGGACCGCGCGGCGGAGCGCATCACGTTCCAGAGCATCACGGCCCAGCCGCGGGAAGTCATTCCGACGCCGGTGTTCAGCGGCTCGAACAAAATGGGAAGAAGATACTCGCCGTTCACGACGAACATCGAGCGGCTCGTGCCGTTCCGCACGCTGACCGGCAGGCAGCATTTTTATATCGACCACGAAATCTTCCTGCAGTTCGGCGAAGCGCTGCCGGTGTATAAACCGACGCTTCCGCCGATGGTGTTCGGCCCGCGCGACAAGCAGATTACCGGGGGCAAGGATACGCTGGTGCTCCGCTATTTGACGCCGCACGGCAAATGGAACATTCACAGCACGTATCAGGATAACCTGCACATGCTGACGCTGTTCCGCGGCGGCCCGACGGTATGGATCAACAATGACGACGCGGCGGCAAACGACATCCAGGACAACGACTGGCTGGAAGTATACAACCGCAACGGGGTCGTCACCGCCCGCGCCGTCGTCAGCCACCGGATGCCGAAAGGCACGATGTACATGTATCACGCGCAGGACAAACACATCAACGTGCCGGGCTCGGAAATCACGAAGGATCGCGGCGGCAGCCACAACGCGCCGACGAGAATCCATGTGAAGCCGACCCAGATGGTCGGGGGCTACGCCCAGCTCAGCTATGGATTCAACTACTACGGACCGATCGGCAACCAGCGGGATGTGTACGTGGCTGTCCGCAAAATGAAAGAGGTGGATTGGCTTGAAGATTAAAGCGCAGGTCGCCATGGTCATGAATCTGGATAAATGCATCGGCTGCCATACGTGCAGCGTCACCTGCAAGAGCACCTGGACGAACCGTCCGGGCGCGGAGTACATGTGGTTCAACAACGTGGAAACGAAGCCGGGCGTCGGCTACCCGATCCGCTGGGAAGACCAGGAGAAATACAAGGGAGGCTGGACGCTGAAAAAGGGCAAGCTGCAGCTGAAATCCGGCAGCAAGCTGTCCAAAATCGCGCTCGGCAAAATTTTCTACAATCCGGATATGCCGGAAATGAAAGATTACTATGAGCCCTGGACGTATAACTATGAACATCTGACGAATGCCGGGGAGAAGAAACATCAGCCGGTGGCCCGTCCGAAATCGGCGGTGACCGGCGAAACGATGAATCTGGAATGGGGCCCGAACTGGGAAGACGATCTGGCGGGCGCCCACGTGACCGGTCCGAAGGATCCGAATATCGAAAAGATCGAGGAAGAGATCAAATTCAACTTTGAGCAGGCGTTCATGATGTATTTGCCCCGCCTGTGCGAGCACTGCCTGAATCCAAGCTGCGTGGCGTCCTGTCCGTCGGGTGCGATGTACAAGCGGGACGAGGACGGCATCGTGCTGGTGGACCAGGAGGCCTGCCGCGGCTGGCGGTACTGCATGACCGGCTGTCCTTACAAAAAGGTGTACTTCAACTGGAAAACGAACAAGGCCGAGAAATGCACCTTCTGTTTCCCGAGAATCGAAGCAGGGCTGCCAACGGTATGCTCCGAAACCTGCACAGGCCGTATCCGTTACTTGGGCGTGCTGCTCTATGACGCGGACCGCGTACAGGAAGCAGCCTCCACGCCGGATGAGAAGGATCTGTATCAGGCGCAATGCAGCCTGTTCCTTGATCCGCATGATCCGGCGGTGATCGAGCAGGCGCGCAAAGACGGACTGTCCGAGGAATGGATCGAGGCGGCCCAAAACTCCCCGGTCTATAAGCTCGCGATCGAATACAAGCTGGCCTTCCCGCTTCATCCGGAGTACCGGACGCTGCCGATGGTATGGTACGTGCCGCCGCTCAGCCCGATCATGAACTATTTTGAAGGCAGGGATTCCATCGAGAATCCGGACATGATTTTCCCGGCGATCGAGGAGATGCGCACGCCGATCCAGTACCTCGCGAATCTGCTCACGGCAGGCGACACGGTCACGGTGAAGGAAGCCCTGCAAAGAATGGCGATGATGCGTTCTTATATGCGCGCACAATCGTCGGGGGCCGAGTTTGATGAGACTCGTCTGGCACGGGTCGGCCTGACTGCCCATCAAATGAAGCAGATGTACCGGCTTCTTGCCATCGCGAAATACGATGACCGGTTCGTTGTTCCGACTTCCCATAAAGAAAGCCATATGGATGTCTACCGTTCCCAGGGCTCTGAAGGATTCGGCGCGAGCTGCGGCGGCTGCGGTCCGGAAGGTCTGCAGGGCAAAACCGGCAAGGAGCTGTACGAAGAAAATTTCTATGGAGGGATCTGGCGTGATTAATCTCGGAAAGCTGCATGATTGTAAACATGTTTTCGGTTTTTTTGCTCAGCAGCTCACGTATCCGGAAAAGCTGGATTTCCATCCGTCCGTCATGGAGGAGCTGCTTGACTCCGCCGATCCGGCCTATGAATCCGTCAGAACGTATTGGACGATCATGCATGAATACAGCATGGAGGAGATTGAAGAGCTGTATGTCCAGACCTTCGACTTTCAGGCGAAATCCACATTGTATATGACCTATTACAAATTCGAGGACGGCCGGGAACGCGGGCAGATGCTCGCCAGGCTTAAGGAGACGTATGAGATGTTTGGCCTTGGCATCGAAGGCTCGGAATTGTCGGATTATCTTCCGCTGATGTGCGAGTTTTTGTACGCGGCGCCCTGGCAGGGCCGCGAGAAGGAAGCCGCGGAGAGCCTGAATTTGATGATGGCCGTCATGGAAGACGGCACCTATCATCTGCTGAAAGCCTTGGAGAAGTATAACAGCCCGTATGCTTATCTCGTTCAAGGGCTTCGCGGCACGTTCAAGGCGTGTCTCAGTCAGGAGGCTGCCGCTCATGAACATGATTGATCAATTTTTGTGGGTCATTTTCCCCTATGTATGCATCGTTGTATTTATCGTCGGTCATATTTACCGTTATCGTACGGACCAGTTTAACTGGACGGCAAAATCCAGCGAGTTTATCGAGAAAAAACATCTCAAGCTGGGCAGCCTCATGTTCCATCTTGGCATCATTCCGGTTATCGGGGGACACGTGGCCGGCCTGGCCATCCCCCAATCCTGGATGGAGTCGTTCGGCGTCAGCGACCATATGTACCATATCGGCGCGGTGTATATCGGAAGCGCGTTCGGCTTTTTAACGCTGGGGGGCATGATCTTGTTGACCGCCAGACGGTTTGCCATCCGAAATGTCCGAAAACTCAGCACCGCTTCCGATATGGTGGTCAATGTCCTCCTGCTGTTTATCGTCTTCATGGGGATGTACAGCACGCTGGTCACAAACGCGGTGCAGCCGGAATTCAATTATCGGGAAACGGTCTCGGTCTGGTTCCGCGGACTGTTTATGTTCCGACCGGAGGCTTCGCTGATGGAGGATGTGCCGCTGTCGTTCAAAATTCACATTCTTTCGGGATTTGGTATTTTCGGTTTGTGGCCGTTTACCCGTCTGGTCCATGTGTGGAGTGTTCCGTTGAATTATGTGGGCAGAAGATATATCCTGTATAGAAAGCACCGCAAATTTGAGTCGTAGGACGAGAGAAGGCTTCTTTAGCCTTCTTTTCTACGTCAGAGGAGTAATGGGGATGAAGAATCAGCCGATCTATGATTACCAACGTGAAATGGATAAGCTTCGGACCCGGTTTCATTTCGATTTCGTGTCCATGGCATTGGTGCAGCCGGCTGAAGACCGATTTGTATTGACCTGGCAGTATGCCTCGGGAAACATCAACGAGAGGTACAAGCGCATCGTGCTGCATTCCGGCAAGGGCATCGCCGGCATGGTGTTTAAGACCGGGAAACCGATGCTGATCCCGAATGTGAATGCGGATATTGAATCAAGGGACTTGTATAATTATCCGATTATCGTTGCAGAGCAGCTGAAGAGCCTCGGTGCCATACCGCTGTGGGAAGGCACGCGCGTCATGGGGGTTTTGCTTGTGGGATATCGTAAGGAGAACATGCTGGATCACAAGGCCTTTGCGTCTTTTCAGGAAGGTATAGGAACGGAATTTGGCGCTTTTTATGCCAAGGAGGTATCACGGCCGTGATTCAAATGACGGATGAGCATCTGAGCGAATTGCTGAGAAACATGTATCAGAACAGCATGGAAGCCATTTTTTTTATGGACGAGGACGGCAGCGTGGTCGCGATGAATCCGGCTGCGGAGAATATCCTTGACATTGAGGTGATCGAGAGGATGCACTCCGGACAGGACGGGTCCTTCTGCCAGACCTGCGAAGGGTACACCGACGAACAGGATCTCATCTCCTGCTCCAAATGCTATCTGGATTATCCGGATGGAGAATTCTCGTCGTTCCAAGTCTATCTGAAGACGCGGTCCGAAGGAATTGTTCCTTATGCGGCCAGTTACCATACCATCGATGAAGCCCGCGGCATCCGGGTGATGATGCTCCTCGATCTGACGAAGCAGCAGAAAACGCAGGAAATGCTGCAGCGGACGAATATGCTGAAATACGTCATCAAGGCACAGGAGGACGAGCGCAAGCGGATCTCGCGCGAGCTGCACGATAGCGTGGCTCAGGAGCTCTTAAGCTCGCTGGTCGACCTGCGCGTCGTTAAATATATGAATGTGGGCGAGGATGTGCTCAAGAAGCTGCACGAGACCGAGGCGTCTTTAACGAGGCTGCTGGATGATATCCGGCATTTGTCGGTCGAGCTCCGGCCCGCTTCCCTCGATGATTTGGGGCTGGAGGCTGCCTTCCGCTCCCATTTCAAATGGATCGGGAAGAATTACGGCATGCTGGTTGAATTCTCTGCCGAATTGGCGGCGGCCCGCTATGGCAGCGAGATTGAAACGGTGGTGTACCGGGTTTGCCAGGAAGCGGTGTTAAATGCCTTGAAATATTCGGGAACGGACGAGGTTCATGTCCGATTATGCGAGGAGAACGGCTGCCTTCAGTTAACCGTCCGGGACGATGGCGCCGGATTTAACATGATCATTGACGAAGCCAAGGGAACCGGACTCGGGCTGTACGGAATGCGCGAACGCGCTGAGCTCGTCGGTGGCCAGTTTACTTTGGTTTCCGCTCCCGGCGAGGGGACGACGGTTCAGCTGAAGATCCCGCTTACGAGCAGCGGCAAGGCGGAGGTGAGGGGAACATGAAAATTGTGATCGCGGATGATCATGCCGTGGTCCGCAGCGGATTTTCCATGATTCTGAATTACCAAGAGGATATGGAGGTCGTCGCGACGGCGGCAGACGGCATCGAGGCATACGCCATGGTGGCCAAGCACCGGCCGCAGGTGCTGTTGATGGATTTAAGCATGCCTCCCGGCGAGAGCGGATTGATTGCCACAGGCAAGATCAGCAGCGAATTTCCGGAAACGAAAATTTTGATCCTGACCATGTATGACGATGACGATTACCTGTTCCATGTTTTGAAGAACGGGGCTTCGGGTTACGTGCTCAAAAATGCGCCGGATGATGAATTGATTTCGGCCATCCGCATGGTCCATAAGGGAGGAACCTACATCCACCCCCAGATGGCCACGTCCCTGGTCCGGGAATTTATCAAGAAAGACAGCGAGAGCGCGGAGCAGGATCCGTTCAACAGTCTGTCCCAACGGGAGATTGAAATCCTGCCGCTGATCGCGAAGGGCTATGGCAACAAGGAAATCGCGGAAAAACTATTTGTATCGGTCAAAACGGTGGAAGCGCACAAGGCCAAAATCATGGAAAAGCTGAAATTGAAGAGCCGCCCGGAGTTAGTGGAATATGCGCTGAAGAAAAAACTGCTGGATTTTTAATTATGGCGCATAAGCAGGGTGATTGCGGTAAGGAATAGGGAAGTTCCCCGGAGAGATTCAGGGAACTTCCCTATTCGCATTGTGAATAGGTGCACGTACAATAGGAGCTGGGGATCAATATGCCATTCATTACGCTTTGGAAAAGGTGATGGGAATGATCAAAAAGCTGCAGCTTCCGCTGCAAACAATGAATCTGGTGCTTGGTTTTATGGTATGGGTCATCATCTCCGCGCTCCTGCCGTTCATAAGAGAAGATATCGCCATTCCGGCAGACCGGATCGCCATTCTGACGGCCATTCCGGTGGTCCTGGGCTCGGTTCTGCGGATACCGCTCGGCTATTACGCCAACGTGGTCGGAGCACGAATTGTTTTTATATCCAGCTTCATCCTGCTGCTGTTTCCGGTCTATTTTATCAGCTCGGCTTCATCCTTTACGCATCTGGTCATCGGCGGCTTGTTCCTTGGGATCGGTGGGGCCGTGTTCTCGGTGGGCGTGACCTCATTGCCGAAATACTATGCAAAAGAGAAGCTGGGACTGGTCAATGGGATCTACGGGATGGGCAACATCGGTACAGCCATTACGACGTTTGCCGCACCGGTCATCGCAACGGGGATCGGATGGTCAAAAACCGTCCAGCTGTATTTGATCCTGCTGCTGATATTTGCATTATTCAATGTTTTTTTAGGCGACCGCAAAGAAATCAAGGTGAAAACACCGGTCATGGAACAGATCAAGGGTGTATATAAGAATGAAAAACTGTGGTTTTTCTCGCTTTTTTATTTCATTACCTTTGGTTCGTTCGTAGCCTTTACGGTGTACTTGCCGAACTTCCTGGTTTCTCATTTTGAGCTGGCCAAGGTGGATGCCGGGATGCGGACGGCCGGGTTCATCATGATCGCGACTTTTTTGCGTCCCGTCGGCGGCTGGCTTGCAGATCGATTTAAACCGCTGTTCTTATTAATGGGCGTATTCCTGGGGCTGACGGCTGCGGCTATCCTGTTGGCATTCTCCCCGTCCATCGGCTTGTATACGGCCGGCTGCTTAACCATAGCCGTTGGTGCGGGTCTCGGGAACGGGGTCATTTTCAAACTCGTGCCCCTTTATTTCAACAAGCAGGCCGGCATCGTGAATGGCATCGTGTCCATGATGGGCGGTCTTGGCGGTTTCTTTCCGCCGCTGATGCTTTCCTTTATCCATTCGGTTACGGGGCAGTATTCCATCGGCTTCATGGCTTTGTCGCAGGTTGCGCTTGCGAGCTTCGTCGTTGTGGTATGGATGTACTACCAGGACAAACTTGCCGTGCAATCCGAGGTGTTTAACTCCACCGGCCAAGGGATTCTGGTAACGGATCCAGGCGGAAGGATCAGTGCCGTCAATCCGGCATTCACGAAGTTAACGGGATACTCGGAGGAGGAAGTGCTCGGCAAAAATCCGAGCGTGCTGAAGTCCGGGAGGCAATCGCCGGCGTTTTATCGCGCGATGTGGTCTGAGATTATGGAACGCGGAAGCTGGCAGGGGGAGATTTGGAACCGCAGGAAAAACGGGGAGGAATATTTGGAACTGTTGACCATTAATGCCGTAAGGGACGAATCCGGCGACATCATTCATTATGTGGGTACCTTTAGCGATATTACATACCATTCGTCCGGCAATGCTTCGAGCGGCTGACTAGAGATGAATCGTTGTCGGTGCGAGCTGATGGATGGAGAGGGAGAGAGGCATGAAAAAGACGAGGATTGTGATTCCTCGGGAGCATGGAGGCTGGGCCATGGTCTCTGTACCTTATTTCATCGGGATGGTGGCTGCCAAGCCGGCCCTTCTGCACCTTCCGCTGTTTTTGGCGTGGTTGTTTTTATATATGGCGTCCTATCCGTTTCTGCAATCCTTAAAGACCCCGGCCAAACGCAAAACCTGGATATCCTGGGGGACCGTTTATGCTCTTGTTGCCGCCGTGTTTCTGGTTCCGGTACTTGTTCTCAAGCCGTCGATGCTCTGGTTTGCGCCGGTCCTCCTCGTGCTGATCATGGTTAATGTCTGGCATGTCCTCCGCAAAGCGGAGCGTGCGCTGCTGAACGATATTTGTGCGATCCTGCTGTTCTGTACCGGAGGCGCCGCTGCATACATGCTGGGAGGAGGAGGTTTCGATCAGCTGCTAGCCGCCGTTGTTTCTCTGAATTTCCTATATTTCACGGGAACCGTATTCTTTGTCAAATCCGTATTTCGGGAGCGGAAAAACAGGCGCTGGACGGCATATGCCATCATGTATCATTCGGTGATGCTGATTCTGCCGATATTCCTCGGGCATCCGTGGATGTGCCTGCCGTTCTTGTTTCCGTTTGTGAAGACACTGCGGTATGCCGGAAAAATAATGAAACCGATGAAGGTCGGCATGATCGAGATTGCGGGTTCCATCCAGTTTTTATTGCTGTCATGGATCTTGATGTAACCTGCTTTCGCTATCGCGACGGCGAAATTGCACAGCTGCCTTCGGTCGGCTTCCATGCGAATCGACTCTGTCGTCCATTCTGTTATAATAAGGGAATGGAAACAGAAGGGAAGAATGCAAATATGGCATATACAGCACAGCAGGTGGCCGAATGGATGGTGGAGGAAATCCGGTTTACGGGCAATTTGTATCAGACGGAAGCCATCCGTTATGTACGCGAGAACTTCGGGGAAGAATTTGTCTTCGTGAACGAGAATGGAAATGCTTCGCTGTCCAAGGACGTGAAGAAGGCCTTCCGCAAACTGCATGGCGGCCGGATTGCCTGGGATCGCGACGGATTCATGTGGGCATGGACGTAATCCCGCTATAACCGAATAATCAAAAGACAGGAGAGGCCGGATCGGCAGGCCACATCCTTATATTAATGAGAACGAGGGTGCCCCATAAGATCTTAGATCTGGCGGGATGCTCTCTTTTTCTGTTAGGAGGCGCTCCGAGTACGAATCGTTCCTCCCATCGCTGTTGCCCCCAAATTTCTTGGAACGGTTCTAAGCAAGGATGAAATTCGGGGACAAAGGCGACCGCTCTCGCTTGTCCGGAATCGTTTCGTCCTCTCCGGTACGTTGTGCAGATCCCTCACTTTAATTAGCATACGAAAAAAACCGTCTCTTGGTAAAATGAAAGTGTTACCTATCATTTACGAAAGAAACGGTTGGAACACTATTTTGTCGACGGTACCAAGATCGAAGCCAATGCCAACCGCTATACGTTCGTCTGTGGTAAAGCGGTTGTCAAGCACAAGATGCCGGGATGGCTTTCACTTGCCGATAATCTGCTCAAGGCGGCCACGAACCGAAAAGCAAGAAATGGCGGTGCAAGGATAATATCCTGAGCACCGTCATTACTTCATTTGACACATTTTTTAATCTGACGAACCGTTCGTCAAGTGAACAACCCTACTTATTTATGGGGCAGCTGTTCTCATCATGAATCAATGGATCCGATGGATCGTGAATTGTCCGGTCGAGGCGTGCAGCGTCTTCGCCGTTTGCTGGGGGTCCAGCTGGCGATGGCGTTCTACCGCATAGCGGAACTCGTAGAAGCCGCCGAGCGTAGCCTTGAAATTGGTCTCCCAGTAGTTCGTCAATATCCAGGCATACGTGGAAGGACGGCTGTCCGCCGGCTGCATGGTGTGAAGCTGGCGCGGCCCGTGCTCCAGCGTTCCGAGCTGTACGAGCGGCGTGTCTGTCATGGACAGGGTCAACGCTTCCCGGTCTTTAGCCGAGTGCCAGAAGATTCCCTCCTGCACGCTGGTGTAATCGAGGCAGCTTCCAGGAATTTGATCCTTCCAAGGCCGGACATGGCATCCGGCTTTTTCGGCGTATAACTCGGCTTCCGTCCCCAGCGAGAACGGCAGGGCCACATAGACATTTTCCGGCAGCCAAACGCTGTCCTTGTGGAAGCGGACGGACACCTCGACACGAGGCTGGTTGGCAAACATCTTGATGTGGAGGGCATAGTAGCTGAGTCCCTTCACGTCGAACACCAGCTCGACCAGGGCAAACAGCGGTCCGTTGTCCAGCACGGTCGCCCGGGTTAAGCGCCCGGCATCCCGCTGGACGTTGGTGCCCTTCCGGTTGCGTCCCATGCGGCGGCGGGTCGAGCATATTTCGGATGGATTAAACTCATCCTGTGCCGGCGTAACCTCGTAGACAGGAGTGAATGCCCCGTGCTCGCGTTCGCCGTCCAGCAGGTCCGCCGAGCGTGTCTTATCGATCCAGGCCGTAATGCCATTGTTCATTTCCCATTCGATCCGGAAGAAGTTGGATTCGAGCGAACTCTTGCCCGCCACGATCGGATAGGGAGTCAAGGGCTGGGTCCAGATGTCGGCGATGCCTTCGCATGCGATCGGTTCGGTATTCCGCGCGGTCGCCATATTCCCGGAAGCAGCGAGAACATCTGACGATTCGTGCGCATGAATAAACAATATCCGGGACTCTCCCGCTTCAAGCGTGAGCTCCGTAACGAGTGCCCCCGTATGTGTCAATTGGTACGGTAGAGGCTTCCCGGTCGTTTCGTCGATGAGCTCGAACCTTTTCTTCAGAATTACGTGTTCCCAGCCATCCAGCGGTATGGCAACCTGCAGCGTAGCTGCGGCCGGTTCCGTGTTGATCACCTCGTAGCGTAAGGAACGATGGGGGGCAAGCAGTGCGCCCTGACGGGCAAGGAGCGCTTGGTCCAGCGCCCGGTAAGCCAGCTTGCTGGCTTCCGCCGCATAGGCTTGCTTTCGCACCTCCAGCATCTGCACCTGCGGATGCCAAGGCTCATACACGGAGGAATGGTAGCCCCAGGTATGCTCGGCGTACATGGTCAGCGCCTGCGAGGCCTCCTCGATCTCGGCGAGGCTCGCCGCTGCATGGCCCGGATCGAGACGCTTGACTTTGCGAAGCGTGCGCTGGGCATCCCGGTAAATCTGGGTATGCATCGCCGTGGAGGCGACCCCATCGGTCCACCAGTCCGGCCAATCCCCGCGGTGCACCGGAAGCGCGGACAGATCCTCCTGCTTCAAGACGGCAAAAAATTCGGAGAGCGTGGCCATTTTAATGGTGATTTGGTCGCCGAATTGTTCATTCCATGCGCTTATCCATTCCGCAATGTCGGCATTCGGGGACGCATTGTCCGTACCCAGGCCGGAGACCATGACGGGAACGAAGGAATACGGGTAGGACTCCTGCTCAAGATTCCATAAATACCGGTTAATCCGCAGGGCAGCAATGTCGTTGTGCCGCTCCTCGGGCTCCATCAGATTATGCTGAAGCTCATCCTTGATGATGTATTTGCCGAGTGCGTCAGGGCAGAACCCGAGCTCGTTGCCGAACATGTAATGCTCGCCGTTCCATACGAGCAGCCTGCCGCCGCTGTGGCTTTCCCACCAGAACGGGGTTTGTTTGCGGCCCAGCGGATACATGCCGTGGTGCGTATGGATGCAGGAAAACAGATGCTCGATGTTATTTTGCAGCAGGCTATCCGCATAACCCCAGCTGTACCCGTTGATGTCGGCGGTCATGGCGCTGTCGATCCGATGTCCGAAAGTGTTTGCATACCTTTGCGCCTTGCCGTGATTGCGCAGAAGGAGGTCGAAGTCCGGAAGCTCCGTCATGTTGAGATAGGTTCCGGACAGTTCGATATCACCGCGGATTACCGCTTGCTGAAAAGCCTCCTTTTCTTCCGTTGTGGCCGATTCGAGGAATTTCTCAACCGCCCAGAATGTTTCGCAAGTCCAGCGGAACGATTTCCATTCCGGACGTTCTCCGCGGTGTGCGGCATCCGTGATGCCCAGAGCCTGGCGGATAAAATCGACATGGTACTGCTCGATCCGTTCCTGGCGCTCGGTGTAGCCGATATCCGTGTGAGAATGATGGATGGCATAGATCGTCCAGGGACGGGCGGGTTTATGGCTTCCTTGGCGTGATATGTTCTTGTTCATATGATAGGACCTCCTAATGATAATATGGAGCGGATCGTTCGCCCGCCGTATCGTCAAACAGCTTATCAATGCCGTAAAACACCGCGGACGTACCGTCCTCGAGACAGTCGATTGGAACGCTGTGCGTACTACCCAAGGCCAGCTGCATATCCCTTTCCCATAAGGGCAGGCTGCCCGAGATCTGTCCTCCCAGCACCAAGCGGTCCGGCCGGAATCCGGATAGGTAGGGCCGCAGCATGCCTCCCAGATTGCTGCCGTATTCCCGGAATAATTCGCGGGCCTGCCCATTACCTCGCGTTGCCGCTTCCGCCAGATCGGCTACGTCGATTCCGTCCGTCAGGAGTCCCCGCTCCGAGGCCATCCTCAGAATGCCTCTTCTCCCGAAATAGCTGTCCACGATGTGGTCCCGGTAAGGCTCCGCATACAGCATGCCGCTGCCAGGGATACCGTCTTTGCCGGCTACGATCCGGCCATTCTCCACGAAGGCCGAACCGAGGCCCGTACCGAGCGTCAGGCATACGAGACGTTCCGCCCTGAACCGGATGGAGGCGCCCAGCCCGAACATGAAGGCGTCGTTCCCGAACCGGATGTCGGCAGCGGTCAAACGATTCATCATGGCACCCGGAAAGGATGGTTTGAGGCTCTGGAACTTCGAACGGAGCAGATCCCGAACCGACAGTTTGTACAGCCCATCATATTTGCCGATGCCTTGAAGAAGGGCAACGCCTTTTGCGTAATCGAAGGGCCCCGGAAAGGCAAAGCCGATCCGGATCGAATCGCGATAGTCCACCGGCCGGAAGGCCGAGGCGTAAAAGCGTAACAAATCATGGCAGGCGCCGGCGAAGCTGGCGATCGCTTCCTCCGCCGTTCCTTGCGATGCCGAAGGCCGGATGAGGAACGAGCCGGGGACAAGCTGCCCGTTCACGAGCAGCGCCCCCTTCAAAGCGGTTCCCCCGGCATCAAGCGTTATGGTGATGGGGGCAGGGGGAGACGGGCTTCCCGGATCGTCCCAATCAGGGCGGTTCATGAAAACGCTCCGCTTGCCGCTCTCCGGGAAGGCGGAAGCAGCGGGAGATTCCATTCCGGGTTGACCCTGGCCGCAATCAAAATGCATGGGGATCCGGACAGGTTCTCCAATCGGTATTCGCCTATACATGCCGGAACGATGTAGGATTCCGCATAGCCCCATTCAACGGCCCCACCCTCGTCCGCAGCCGGTACAAGGCGGACGCGGTCGCCTTCCACGAGATTGTACATAACGAACTCTCCTTGGGTATCCGCTTTCCACGCATCCTGCAAATTCAGCCTGCTGACCTGGAACAAAAGATCTTCCCGTTGTCCCAGCAGTTCCTCCGTGCTGCCGCCTTGACGGCTTACGACGGAAGGCCTAGCGATAAGCCCGTCCTCAACTGCCGGCGTATTCATGGCGTCATTGATATTGTGTCGCGCATGCTCAGGGTTCATCGGGCGTGGCTTGCCATCGGCGTCCAGCCGCAGATAATCATAAATCTTGAACGTAAACCACCAGGTGGTCGAGGAGATTTCCAGCACGAGATTATCCCTGCCGGAGCAGTGGACCGTACCCGGTGGAATAAGGTAGAGATCCCCTGTTTGCGAGCGGTACTCGTTAACGTAGTCGGAGAGCTCCAGCGGCTCTTCATGAAGATGGGCATTCTCGACGGCTTCAAGGAGCCGTCCGCCGGTGATCCCTTCCTTCAGTCCCAAATACACCTTGGCTCCCGGGACATTACGCATGATGTAGTACGACTCTTGCTGTGTCATATGTTCATTGAACTGCGCCTCTGCATATTCCTGCAGCGGATGCACCTGAAGCGACAGTTCGCCGCCCTGCATCGTATCCAGATAGTCAAACCGGATCGGAAAATAATCGCCGAACAGCTCGAAATTACGCGTTCCCATAATTTCCTGGGGGGCTGCCTCCATCAACAAAGTGAACGGAACCTCGAAGGTGACATTCTGCACACGCAGCAGCAGCGTGTTCTCGGGAGCGATGGGTTCAAAGCTCCAGGCGCAGTTCGGCCATTCTTCGGGAAGGCCGCACAATTCCTTAAGGTATTGCCCTCCCCATATCCCCGGGGCAAAAAACGGCTTGACCCGAAACGGCTGCCGGGCCGCTTGATGCAGCACGCTTGCCAATTTCGCTGCAGGCAGCCAGACAGGAGCTTCCGAACGATTCAAATCCATATAGTACGATTGGTTGACCGAATGCTGGACATGATGGTCCAGCCAGTCCCGGCGGTAAGTCTCCCAGACGGGCCATTCGAGAAACAGGCAGTTCTTGTAGGTCTCAACCTTATCGCTCGAGATGCCGAGGCCGAAGCTGCCCATACGCTCCGCATGGCGCCGCTGCTGGTTTTCGCGGGAGTAATCGGCGTAGAAGCGAAGATCGGGAGTTCTGCCTTCCAGCAGCGAGGCACCCGGGCCGTGCAGCACGTGAATGCCGCACATCGCGTCAAATTGCAGCGCGCTTTTTTGCAAGGCAGCCTTAGCGCCCGGCTGAAAATATTGAATAGGACGGACATCCGAGGCTTTATAGCCGAATGCCCGGTTATCGGTCAGATAAGGAGCCATCTCGGCCCGGAGCTCGGCTTCGGGTTTTACGTAATGGGACGTCGAATCGCTCGAGAAGGCGATGCCCTCTTGTTCGCAGGTTTGCTGAAGGTGGATCAGCAGTTTATCGAAATCGGCACCGTGCGTTCCGTCAAGCGTAATGTAGACGCCGCGCTTTTCGGGGGGATGAAGCTGCGATTTTTGTTTGTGGGTCGACATGATGAACGAGCACCAGGAGTCGATCCCCTGATTCATGAACAAGGGCTCGTGGCGAAAATCCACAGGATTGATCGGATGTGATTGAAAGGCAGTTGCAGGTTTCATGGATTGGATGTATCCTCCCTTCCGGAATGTCTGTTACGACTTCATTGTAGAAGGCAAGGGAGGATACGTCTTTATAAAAAGAGGAAGTGTTTTTGTACGATCAGGACATCGGCGGGCCTTGGGCGCTAAACCTCGGAGTCGTAGCGTCCTTCCGAAAACTGCGAGCGCCGGAAGCGGGCCGGGGTTACGCCAAGTTTGGACGTAAATACCCTGGTGAAGTAATGCACGGACTCGAATCCGCAGCAGACGGCAATCTCCTTGATCTGGCGATCCGTATGGAGGAGCATATGCTTTGCCTGCTGCACGCGCTGCTCCTGTACATAATGGACAAAGGATTGATGGCCGTATTTGCGAAACAGCCGGGTTAAATGACGGGTCGTGATGTGGAGATGGCCCGCCACGCGCTCCAGCGAGAGCGGTTCGTTGAGGTTGTCCTTGATAAACAGTTCGGCCTGATGAAACATGGAGGTTCCTTCATCGTTTGCTTCGGCGCCGGAAGACTCATGATGGAAGCCCGGGCCATGGACGGTCAGAAAGGATACTATCAGTGATGCGGCCAAACTGTTCAGCATTTGCGGCGGGTGCTGTTTGCCGGAACCCGTATGAAACAGCGATAACAGCGAAAGCCACAATAATCCGGACGCCTGCCGGGCACCTTCTGCAACCACCGGATTGCCTTGTTTGGCCAGCAACCGGAACGCGGCCGCATAAAACTCGCCGGTTGCCGTTTCTTCCGGTTCAAAGGCGACATAGCATAAGGCCAAGCCGTCCTTGCTTCTTATTTGATGCTGGACGCCCGGCCGTGAGAGAAACAGCGTGCCCGAATGGAGATGAAACTCTCTCTCGCCTTCGATATAGGTTCCGTTGCCTGTTAACACGTAACAAGCTTCAAAAAAAGAATGCTTGTGCTCCGTATTGTCGTAGTGGCGCGGCATGAACCCCCCAGTAATGGATCCTGATGCTCAGCTCCTGTTGTTCAATACGGCTCAAGGTACGATTTAATATGGAATTGGCCCGTTTGAATAACGGGATGAAAGCATCGTCATCGATTTGCATGGGAGATGGTTCTCCTTCGTTCATAAGGCAATGTCATCTGCCTTTAATATAGGTTGGATGTATCTTGGGTTGTCTCTCTATTATATATCACAAGATAAGATATAAAGAAAAAATGGGTATAGTGATGTAATGCATAGACAGCTACATAAGTTCTTCACAAGTCGCTGTTATGCTATGAATATTCACTATAAGAGAGGAGTTCGTCATATGTCAGCAAAAAAACGATTAAAGCCGCTTATTCTGGTTGCCTTCGCATCCCTCATCCTCGTGCTGGGCGCCTGCGGAAATACGGATGGCGCGAATCCGGATCAAGCGGAGAGCGTGGATACTACCGGCGGCATGGAAGGCATGGATCACGGCAGCATGAACCATTCCGGATCGGGCGAGGTTCCGGAAGGGTTGAAGACGGCGGACAATCCTGCCTATGCGGCCGGGACCCAAGCGATCATCGAATCCGACCACATGCCCGGGATGAAGGGGGCCCAAGCAACGATAGTCGGAGCTTACGATACGACGGTGTACACGATATCGTATACGCCGACGAACGGCGGGCCCGAAGTGAAGGATCATAAATGGGTCATTCATGAAGAGCTCAAGGATGCGGGCAAGGAGCCCCTGGAGCCGGGAGCGAAAGCCGTCGTGAATGCGGATCATATGGAGGGGATGAACGGTGCGACGGCCGTTATCGATTCCGCCGAGCAAACGACGGTCTATATGGTGGACTTCACGTCAACATCCGGAGAGGAAGTCAAGAACCACAAATGGGTCACGGAGAGTGAGTTATCTCCGGTCCAATAGCGTTCATCGAATAAAACAATCGCTCCCTTGAGATCAAGAGAGCGATTGTTTTTTTTATGCGCAAGGAGGGTGATTCAGCTTCCTTTGATCTGCTGCAAGGCGGCAGTCAATTCCGGATATTGGAACTTGAAGCCGTGGCGCTGGGCTTTGGCCGGAAGGATTCGCTGGCCCTTTAACAGAATAAGCGACATTTCGCCCAGGATGCCTTGGAGCATGAATGCAGGCAGGGGCAGCCAATGCGGACGGCGATAGACCTTGGAGACGCTCCGGCCAAATTCCTCGTTCGTGACCGCATGCGGGGAAGCGGCGTTCACGGCTCCGGAAATGTCTTCGTGCCGGATGCAATAATCGATTAATTCCACGATGTCGTCGATATGGATCCAGGAGAGCCATTGCTTGCCGCTGCCGATGTTGCCGCCGACCCCCAATTTATACGGAAGCAGCATTTTGGGGAGGGCACCGCCTTGATCGCCCAGAACGACGCTGATGCGCAGCTTGATTAACCGGTCGACCGGGATGCAATCGGCTGCCTGCTCCCATTGCTGCACAACCTCGGACGGGAAATCCATGATCGTGGCCGGACTGTCCTCATCAAACGCTTCAAACTCGGATGTGCCGTATATGGCCATTGCCGATGCTTGAAGAATGACCGGAGGTTTGTGCTCCAGGCGCTGCATCAGGTCCGCTACGGCAGTTACGGTTCGTTGCCGGGACTGAAGAATCCTCTTCTTGCCTGCTTGCGTCCAGCGCTGGCTCAGGGAGGAGCCGGCAAGGTTAACGAGTGCGTCCAAGCGCTCGAACCGCTCCGGATGGGATTTCATCTCATCCCAGGTTAAGTAGGATAATGACCCGTTCTGCTGCACAGCGGGGATCTCCGGCTTCGACCTGGTGACGATGATCATGTCATGTCCGTCGCGCAGCCAGCGCTTGCACAATGCTTGGCCAATGAAGCCGGTACCCCCGCAGATGGCTATTTTCATGAGTGAACCTCCTTGTTAAGTTATCATCAACCCCGATAAAACATGGCTGGGAATCATTACCCGTCATACGCTGAAGTGAGCCGAGAAGGGAATAACGATACGTTACTTGTCAGAATCGTAAATCCAATATTATACAACCCATTATACAGGAAATGCGGCATGGCACCGCTATATGATATTTCAGTCAACGCTTCAGCTTCTGCCTGGCTAGGAGCGGAAAGAAACCGCAAAAAACAGTTTGCCGCACCCCATGCCTTGGAGCCAGGGGGTGAACAAACTGTTTTTTGCGCAAGTGCAAGCCGGTATCGATTTATCACGCAAACGCCTGCCTTACGATCGCCGCCGCCTGGTCCAGTTCTGCTTTGGTGATGATGAGCGGAGGGGCGAAGCGGATAATGGCTTCATGGGTTTCTTTGCAGAGCAGGCCGAGATCTTTCAGTTTCTCGCAATAGGATCTGGCCGGGACCTTGAGCTCCATGCCGATGAATAGACCTCTGCCGCGCACCTCCTGGATATCGGGATGCGGGATTGAACGAAGCAGCCGGAGAAAATATTCGCCGAGCTCCAGGGAGCGAACCTCCAGCGCTTCCTCAATGAACACGTCCATGGAGGCGATGGCCACCGCGCACCCGAGCGGATTTCCGCCGAAGGTGGAGCCGTGGGAACCCGGCTCGAATACATCCAGAATATCCGCGTCCGCCGCCACGGCGGAGACGGGAAAGACGCCGCCGCCCAGCGCTTTTCCAAGAATGTACATATCCGGCTCGACGTCCTCCCAGTCGCAGGCAAAGCGTTTGCCCGTCCTGCCGAAGCCGGTCTGGATTTCGTCCGCTAGCATAAGGACGCTGTGCTGCCTGCACAGCTCCAGTGCCCCGCTCAGGTATCCGTTAGGCGGAATCACGATGCCGGATTCGCCTTGGATCGGCTCCACGAGAAAAGCAGCCGTATTCGGCGAAATCGCCTGCTCCAGCGCCTCAAGGTCGCCATAGGGAATGACTTTGAATCCCGGCGTAAACGGACCGAAGTCCTCGCGGTATTCGCGGGATGAGGAGAAGGAGGTAACCGTGATCGTACGGCCGTGGAAATTGCCCTCGCAGACGATGATTTCAGCCTGATCTGCCGGAATACCTTTCTTCCGGTAAGCATAGCGACGCGCTGCCTTAAGCGCGGTTTCAACCGCCTCGGCTCCCGTATTCATGGGAAGAATCATCCCTTTGCCGGTTAAAGCGGACAGCTTCTCGTAAAAGTCGCCTAGTTGATCATGATGAAATGCGCGCGAGGTCAGGGTCACCCGATCCGCCTGTTCCTTTAAGGCCCGGATGATGCGGGGATGACAATGACCTGCGTTAAGTGCCGAGTAGGCGCTTAACATATCGATATACCGTTTGCCGTCCGAATCCGTCACATGAATGCCTTCAGCTGAAGCGATGACGATGGGAAGAGGGTGGTAGTTTCTCGCGCCGTACCTTTCGGCTTTCTCGATATAAGGGTCGGGAGCGTCCATGGCGTAACCTCCTTGGGAGTCTAAAGAAACCGCAACGCGGAAAATAGAGCATGCCCGCGGAAGAGGCCTCTCATAATCAAGCGTGATGCCATGTCATGAAAATGTCATAAGATGCTTTCGCCCAGCATGGAGGCGATTAAACCGACAAGCAGCCGGGACGTCTTCTGCCCGCGGTCCAGCAGCGGGTTGTTCTCCACGAATTCGGCTGACGTCAGAATGCCGGATTCCGACAGCATCTCCATGGCCAGGTGCGCTTCCCGGTAGCTGAGCCCGCCTTGAACCGGCGTTCCTGTTCCCGGTGCGATCTTCGGATCGACACTGTCAATATCAAAGGAAAGATGAACGCCATCCGTTCCCGTTGACGATATGCGGATGGCTTCCTCCATGACCCGGAACATGCCCATGCGGTCGATATCCTGCATCGTGAAGCAGGCGATGCCTTCCCGGCGGATGAAGTCCCGCTCGCCCTGATCAAGTGAGCGCGCGCCGATGAGCACGACATGCTCCGGCTTAATGGTTGATTTAACGCCGCCGATCGAGGTTAGCCGCCGATCACCTTTTCCCAAGCTGACAGCCAGGGACATGCCATGGATATTGCCGGTCGGGGTAGTATCCGGCGTATTGAGATCGGAATGGGCATCGATCCAGATAACGCCCAAGTTGCGGTAATGCCGGGTAAGTCCGGCGAGCGTGCCGATGGCTATGCTATGGTCGCCGCCGAGCACAAGTGGGAAGGTGCCCGCTACTGCCAGGGCGGATACGCGTGCTGCCAGCTGCTCGTTCATCGTCACGACTTCTGTCAAATGTTTTAATCGGGGATGATGCGCTTCATCCTTGCGCTCGGGGAGCGCAGCAGGGTCATCGACCTGGTAAGTTACACCGAGCGCGTTAAGCTTGCGTTTCAGACCGGCTTCGAATATGGCGTCCGGTCCCTGTCCGGCGCCGCGGCGGGTAGCTCCCCGGTCGAAGGGCACCGGGATGATCGATACGGTGGACGGAAGATTGTTCATCACTTTGCTCACCTCCACTTTGTAACAGTGTATTCCGGAGCCGGGCTGAGTGACTTGGGCAAAGCCCTATACAAGCTGATCAAATATGGAAAGTTTTGGATCGAACAAAAAATACCCTTTATGCATGATTCACGGGGTGACCGCAGAGGGCCCCATGAGGCAGCATAAAGGGTGTTAATGAAATGACTGCAATTCGAATTAGGTTTTATCGCATGCTTACGCGGCATGCCCGACGTTTATTTTACCGTTTTATTATAGGTCTCGATCTTGGAGCTGATCTCCTGGGCAGCTTTATCCAATGCTTCCTGCGGTGTTTTCTGACCGTTCAGCACTTCCTCGATGGCCGTTTCCGTCAGCTGGCGGGCCTCAGGGAACACGCCCATGACAGCGCCCTGCGTTGCCAGGTTGGCGGTCGTTTGATGCAGTTGATCCACCGCCGTCTGGAATTGAGGATATTTCTCCAGGTTTTCTTTTACCAGGGATTCTTCGTAAGCTTTGGTCGTGACCGGGAAGTAACCCGTGTTGACATGCCAGTAGGCTTGGGTTTGCGGCTCGGCCAAATACTTCATGAATTCCCAGGCGGCCTGCTGCTCTTCTTCCGATTTGTTGTTCATCAGCCACAGGCTTGCACCGCCGATGATAACGCCGCCTTCGCCGCCGTCAGCCGGTTTGGGCAGGAAAGCCGTGCCGACTTCGAATTTGCCTTCCGCTGCGCTGACGATTCCCCGGAGCGAAGCCGTGGAGTCCAGCGTCATGGCGACTTGGCCGGCTGCAAAGGCTTTTTTGGTGTCATCCGTTTTACGTCCCAGGTTCAGCAGGACTTTATCGTCCAGCATTTGCTTCCACCATTCCAGCGTTTTCACGGCAGCGGCGTTGTTGACTTGCGAAGCGGTTGCCGGAGAAGTGCGGCCGTTGCCGTTGTTCAGCAGCTCAACGCCTTGGTTCGCAAGGAATTGCTCCATGAACCAGCCGTATATTGCGAAGGATGCGCCGGTTTGGCCGCCTTTCGTTAGCGCTTTAGCCGCTTTCGCTACCTCTTCGTAGGTTTTTGGAGGATTTTCCGGATCCAGACCTGCCGCTTTAAAGGCATCTTTGTTGTAGTAAAGGATCGGGTTGGAGGAGTTGAACGGCATCGAATACAATTTGTCGTCGAATGTATAATAATTTTTGATATTCGGTTCCAAGGAGGAAATGTCGTATGCTTCAGCATCCATGAAGTCTTGAACCGGACGGATCGCCTTGGTGTCCATCATGAAACGGCTGCCGATTTCGTACACCTGAATCATGGTCGGTCCGCTGTTCGATCCCAACGAAGCCTTCAGCTTGTTCAAGCTTTCATCGTACGTGCCTTGAAACACGCCCTCTACCTGAATATCCTGGTGGGCTGCGTTAAAATCGGAAATCAGCTTGTCCGCAACGGTTCCGAGCTCGCCGCTCATGGAATGCCACCAAACGACCTTAACAGGTTCCTTGGCAGGTTCGCTGCCGGCGGCAACGGTCGTTTCTCCGGCGGCTGGCGTATTGCTGCAAGCGGAGCTGATCAGCATGAAGCAGGAAAGCAGGAGCATCGCGAAGGACCTTTTACCATAACGTTTCATGATCGGTTAATCTCTCCCTTTTTGAAAATAAAGTATGGTTTGATCTATCAGAAATTGCGTGAGCCCGTTTGATATCGATAACCGGCACGCAAGGCTGATCCAATATGGTCTACTGGGTCGGCATCGTGGCCATTAGCCCTTCAAAGCACCTGCGGTGATGCCGCGCACAAGGGGTTTCAGCCCGAGCGCAAGCAGCAGCAGGGAAGGCAGCAGCAGCAGGAGCACGCCGGAGAGTATCAGATTCCATGAGTTCATCTCTTCGAACTGCAGCATGCCGATCCCGATTTGGACGGTTCGCATCTCGACCCGGTTGGTTGTCAGAAGCGGCCACAGGTACATGTTCCAATTATTCAGGAACGAGTAGACCCCCAGCGTGGCGATTCCGGGGATGGATAACGGCAACACCATGCTCAGGAAAACGCGGACATGTCCGCAGCCGTCCACGCGGGCCGCTTCAAACAGCTCCTTCGGCAGCTGCAGGAAGGTCTGCCTGAGCAGGAAGGTTCCGAAGGCCGTGGCCAGAAATGGAATGATGAGCCCTTGATAGGTGTCCAGCCAGTTCAGGCTTTTGACCGTCAAGTAATTCGGAATCATGATCACCTCCCACGGGATCATCATCGTCGCGAGAAAGAGGCTGAACAGCAGCGTTTTTCCCGGAAATCGCAGGAAGGCGAAAGCGTATGCTGCCAGACTTGCGGTCACGATCTGTCCGAGCATGATGGCAATGGAGACAACCAGGCTGTTTCCGATAAAGGTAAGGACAGGAATCGTATCGATCACCTTGGCGAAGTTGGACAGATTGACGGCTTCGGGAAGCAGAGGCGGCGGATAGACGGCCGATTCGGCCTCGCTCATCAGCGATGTCGACAAGGTATATAGGAGCGGGAAAAGAACGGCCAACGAACCGAGAAGCAGCGCGATGTAGATGAAGCTTTTGGGCATGAGACGCATGTTCATTGGTAATGCACCTTCTTCTCGACGAATTTAAATTGAAAGACGGTCAGCAGCAGAATGATGGCAAACAGGATGAGGGCCTGCGCGCTGCCGATGCCGAAGCGAAAATTGACGAAGGCATCCTGGTAGATGTTGAATACCATGACGTTGGTGCTGTTCATCGGACCGCCTTTGGTGAGGATGTTGATTTGCCCGAATGCTTGGAAGGCACCGATAACCGATACGACGGACGTGAAGAATAACGTAGGGGAGATTAGCGGCATCGTAATCCGGAAGAACGTTCTCAGCGGACCGGAGCCGTCAATCTTGGTGCTGTCATAGATATCCTCGGACACGCCCTGCATGCCGCTCAGCATCAGGATATAGTTGAATCCAAGATTCATCCAGACGGTCATAAGCGCGACGGAGATCATGGCCCATTTCGGATCGGTAAGCCATTGGACGGGCTGCGTGCCGAGCAGCGTCAGAAAATAATTCAGTATGCCTAAGGTCGGATGGTATAGAATCATCCAGATCATCGAGCCGGTACCGACGGACACGGCCATCGGAAGCGAGAAGATAAAGCGGAATATTTTCATGCCCTTGAGTTTGTTGTGCGTCAGGGCAGCCAGCAGAATCGCAGCCGCCATGCCGGTCGGAACCGTCAGCACGATGAACAGCAGGGTATTGCCAAAGCTTGTATAGAACATGTCGGAGGCCAGTATTTCCCTGAAGTTGTCGAATCCTACGAATTCCGCTACCCGGCCTTGCGGATCGGTCAGGAACAGGCTAAGATAAACCGACTTGAGCAGCGGGTAGAATAAGAACAGGCCGAATATGAGCAGCGAAGGCGCTAAACATGCATAAGCGAGCAGAATTTCTCTGCGCCTTGTTCTCTTGATCGAGACGGGTTTCGCCGCGGTTGATACCTCCGGCTCGTTGACGTTCGGCGATAGAGAGTGCCCCGGAGAAGGAAGCGTGAATTCTTTTTCCATCATCATGTTTTACCTCACTTTCCAGCTTGGCCTTACAGCCTTGAGTATAGGAGCCGGATGTAAAATCCAGTAAGGGGATTTGTAAGAATACCGTAATTTATTGCCGGACATGGCAGTTGCTGAAGGCCAGCTTGCCAGTGCCGGTACAAGAATATTCCATTCCCTAAAAGCTTGCACGTTGAAAAGAGATGTGATATCTTATACCTGTAACCGGTTACACATGAATGAGGTGATGACGGTATGGCAACGATCAAGGATGTGGCGAATCAGGCGGGCGTATCCGTAGCCACGGTTTCGCGGGTTTTAAATGGAAACGGTTACGTGCATGAGGACACCAGGTCCAAGGTGGAACAGAGCATTCGAGAGCTGAATTACACGCCGAATGAAGTGGCGCGTTCTTTATACAAGAGGAAATCCAAATTGATAGGACTTTTGCTTCCCGACATCATGAACCCTTATTTCCCGCAGCTTGCCCGCGGGGTAGAGGACGAGATGCAGGAGAATGATTACCGATTGATTTTCGGAAACAGCGACGAGAGCAAGAAGAAGGAAATGGAGTACATTCAGACGTTTGTCCAGAATAATGTGGTTGGCGTCATATCATCGACCAACGATCCGGATGCCGACATGTATACGGGACTGAACATTCCCGTCGTGTTTCTCGACCGCACCTCGTCGGACCGCCCTTCCGTGTACGCGGATGGCCGTCAGGGAGGAAGAATAGCGGCTGAGGAAATCGTACGGCGAGGGAGTAAAGCCATAACGGTAATTCAAGGTCCGGCGGATGTGCGGCCTGCACAGGAACGTTTTGAAGGAGCTGTCGAGGTTCTGGAGCAACAGGCGGCTGCGTACCAAGTGCTGAAGACGACATCGTTTTCTTTAACCGATGCCGAAGAATTCGCCCAGAAAGTGTTCAGCGAATATCCGGACACGGATGGCATAATCGCGAGTAACGATATTATGGCATCCGCCGTGGTGAAGGAAGCGTTTCGGCTGGGGAAAAGGGTGCCGGAAGACGTACAAATTATCGGATTTGACGATATTCTGCTCAGCAGGCTGCTGGCCCCGCCGCTGTCAACGATTCATCAGCCGGCGTACGAAATGGGCCGGGAAGCGGCCAGATTGCTTATCGGACTTATCGAAGGGCAGCGCATAGAGAAAAGCAATATCGAATTCTCGGTAGAATTCATAGAGCGGCAGACAACGAGAAAGGTGGAATCGTGATGGCAAAAATCGTGGTAATCGGAAGCGCGTCGATGGACTTGGTGGTGACCTCCGCCAAGCGCCCCGGCGCGGGAGAGACGGTGCTGGGCGACAGCTTTAAGACGGTGCCCGGAGGGAAGGGGAGCCAACCAGGCCGTCGCGGCGGCAAGGCTGGGTGCAGAGGTGACGATGGTTGGCTGCGTCGGTGACGATTCCTTCGGCGAAACGATTTTGAGCAATTTGCAGTCGAATGGTGTTCTTACGGATTATGTGGAACCGGTTACAGGTATGGAAAGTGGCACGGCGCACATCATTTTGGCAGAGGGAGACAACAGCATCGTGGTGGTGAAGGCTGCCAATGATCGGATCACTCCGGAATACGTAGATCAGGCGGAAAAGGCAATCCAGGCGGCGGATATCGTGTTGATTCAGCAGGAGATTCCGGAAGAAACGGTGGTGCACGTGAGTGCGATATGCGCCAAGTATCAGGTGCCATTGATGCTGAACCCCGCTCCTGCCCGTCCGGTGCCGAGCGTCGTTATAGAACGGGCGGCATACATTACGCCAAACGAACATGAAGCCGCTATCCTGTTTCATGACGAGCCGCTCGGCGACGTGCTGCGCCGGTATCCGAATAAACTCATCGTAACGGAAGGGAAAAAGGGCGTTCGTTATTTTGACGGTATGCAAGAGGTCGTGGTTCCGGGCTACAAGGTTGAAGCCGTGGATACGACGGGTGCCGGCGATACATTCAACGGCGCATTCGCCGTGGCGCTGGCCGAGGGCATGAGCCTGACCGACAGCCTCAGATTCGCGAACCGCGCCGCTTCCTTGTCGGTCATGAAGTTCGGAGCGCAGGGCGGAATGCCGTCGCGCCTCGAAGTGGAAGGGAGCCTTTGACCATGAAGAAGAACGGCATGCTGAACAGCCACATCGCGAAAGTGCTGGCGGATCTGGGGCACACCGATACCATCGTGGTCGGGGACGTTGGCCTTCCGGTTCCTCCAGGCGTTCCGAAGATCGACCTGGCGCTAACGCTGGGGACGCCGAGCTTTATGGAGGTGGTGGAGGCGATCGCCGACGATATGGTCGTTGAAAAAATCGTCATTGCTGAAGAAATGAAGCGGGAGAATAAGGAAACACTGCATGATATAGAGGAACAATTTCAGGATTGCGAGATCGAGGCTTGCACGCACGAGCAGTTCAAGGAACGGACTCGAAACGCCAAGGCGGTTATCCGTACAGGCGAAGCCAAGCCCTATGCGAACTGCATTTTGCAGGCCGGCGTTCATTTCGGTTAAAGAGGAGGAAGCACCATGAACATTCAGATGACGAATATCCATAAATCCTTTGGCACGAACCGGGTGCTGGCGGGCGTGGACTTTGATCTCCGGGAAGGAGAGGTTCATGCCCTGATGGGAGAGAACGGCGCGGGCAAATCGACGCTGATGAATATTTTAACCGGGCTTCACAGCCGGGATGAGGGCAAGATCTTGATCGACGGTCAGGAAACCTATTTTGCGAACCCGAAGGAAGCCGAAGAGAGAGGCGTTGCCTTCATCCACCAGGAGCTCAACATCTGGCCGGAGATGACGGTTCTGGATAACTTGTTTATCGGCAAGGAGATGACATCCGGCCTGGGATTCCTCAACATGAAACAAATGAAGGCGCTTGCGAAGGAACAGTTCGGCAAATTGGCGGTGACGATACCGTTGACGCAGGAGGCAGGGGAATGCTCCGTCGGCCAGCAGCAGATGATTGAGATCGCCAAAGCGCTCATGACCAAAGCGAAAGTCATCATTATGGACGAGCCCACGGCGGCACTGACCGAAAGGGAAATCGAGAAGCTGTTCGGCGTCATCCGCTCGTTGAAAAAGCAGGGCGTATCCATCGTTTACATTTCCCACCGCATGGAGGAGATCTTCACGATCTGCGACCGGATCACGGTCATGAGGGATGGCAAATCCGTGGACACCAAGCCGATTCCCGAAACCAACTTTGACGAAGTCGTCAAAAAGATGGTCGGCCGGGAGCTGACCGAGCGATATCCCGCGCGGCATCCGTCTCCGGGCGAACCGGTGCTGGAAGTGAAGAATATTACCGGCAAGGGCCGGTTCGAGAATGTGAGCTTCTCGGTCCGAGCGGGCGAGATCGTAGGCGTATCCGGTTTGATGGGCGCGGGGCGCACCGAGATGATGCGAGCGATCTTCGGGCTGGACCCGCTGGACAGCGGGGAAATCTGGGTGCGCGGCAAGAAGGTTCATATCAAGAAGCCGGATGATGCCGTGAAACACGGCATTGGATTCATAACGGAGGACCGCAAGGATGAAGGGCTGGTGCTGGATTTCTCGGTCCGTGAAAATATGGCGCTGCCCAACCTGTTCAGCTTCTCATCCAGAGGATTCATCTCCGGGAAGAAGGAGCAGGATTTCGTGGATACCTTGACGAAGCGGCTGCAGATCAAGACCCATTCATCCGAAACGCACGCCCGCAATCTGTCGGGGGGTAACCAGCAGAAGGTGGTTATCGCCAAATGGATCGGCATTGGGCCGAGCGTGCTCATCCTGGACGAGCCGACTCGCGGCGTGGACGTAGGAGCGAAGCGCGAAATTTACCAGCTGATGAATGAGCTGACCGAACGCGGCGTGGCGATTCTGATGGTTTCGTCGGAGCTGCCGGAGGTGCTCGGGATGAGCGACCGGATTCTCGTCGTTCACGAGGGTAAGATATCCGGTGAGCTGGACCGCGAACAAGCCACGCAGGAACACATCATGACTCTAGCTACAGGGGGACAGTAATATGACAACTATTAACGATGCCAAGGCGGAAAAAGGGTTCAAGGTCTCAGGTTTGACGCAAAAGCTCGGTCCGCTGCTCGGACTGATCATTCTGATCGTCATCGTTTCCGTCCTGAATCCAAGCTTCTTGGAACCGCTTAACATTCTGAACCTGCTGCGTCAGGTATCGATTAACGCATTGATTGCTTTCGGTATGACGTTTGTTATCTTGACGGGCGGCATTGACCTGTCGGTCGGTTCGATTCTCGCGCTCTCCAGCGCATTTGTCGCCAATATGATGGTGGCCGGGTTTGACCCGATTCTCTCGATCATCATCGGCGTTGCGCTTGGCGGCGTGATGGGCATGATCAACGGTCTCATGATCACCAAGGGGAAAATGGCGCCGTTTATCGCCACCTTGGCTACCATGACGATATTCCGGGGACTTACGCTGGTTTATACGAACGGTAATCCGATTACCGGGCTTGGCGACAGCCTTGTCTTCCAATTGTTCGGCCGAGGATACCTGCTGGGCATTCCCGTGCCGGCCATTACGATGATCATCACGTTTGCCGTGCTGTGGGTCATCCTGCATAAAACGTCGTTTGGCCGCAAAACGTATGCCATCGGCGGTAACGAAAAGGCATCGCTTGTATCCGGCATTAAGGTACCGCGCGTAAAGATTATGATTTATTCCCTGGCAGGGATGCTGTCCGCGCTGGCGGGCGCGATTCTGACCTCCCGTTTGAATTCCGCGCAGCCGACTGCGGGTACCTCCTATGAATTGGATGCCATCGCAGCCGTTGTGCTGGGCGGTACAAGCCTGACCGGCGGACGCGGCCGAATTGTCGGCACGCTGATCGGGGTGCTGATCATCGGAATTCTGAACAACGGGCTCAACCTGCTCGGCGTGAACTCATTCTATCAAATGGTTGTCAAAGGTGTCGTGATTGCGATTGCCGTACTGCTCGACCGCAAGAAATCGGCTTAAGGGGGAGAATGAACGATGAAAAAAACAACTTTGCTGCTCGTATCACTCATGCTGATCTTCATCACGGGCTGTTCCCTGGAGCCGCCGGAATGGGCGAAGCCCAAAGCCGGCGGGGACGTCAAAGACATCAAGATCGGTCTTTCCATCTCCACCTTGAATAATCCGTTCTTCGTCTCCTTGAAGGATGGCGTCGTCGCCGAAGCGGCGAAGCAGGGAATGGAGGTCGTTGTCGTTGACGCGCAGAACGACTCAGCCAAGCAGAGCAATGACGTCGACGACCTGATTCAGCAGGGCGTCAATGCACTGCTGATTAACCCGACGGATTCGTCCGCGATCTCGACCGTGGTTCAAACGGCGAACAGCCTGGGCATTCCGGTCATCACGCTGGACCGTTCGGCGGATCAAGGCGAGGTCGCTGCGCTGGTCGCCTCGGATAACGTGAAGGGCGGACAAATGGCGGCCGAATATATCGTGGAGCAGTTGGGCAAAGATACGAAGGTCATTGAACTCGAAGGCGTTCCGGGCGCTTCCGCGACCCGCGAACGGGGCAAGGGCTTCCATGATATCGCGGATGAGCAGCTGAACGTGGTCGCGAAGCAAGCGGCGGATTTTGACCGGACCAAAGGTCTTACCGTGACGGAAAATCTGCTGCAGGGCAATCCGGACGCCAAAGCGATATTTGCCCACAATGACGAAATGGCCCTGGGCGCAATCGAAGCGATTCAAAGCTCGGGCAAAGACATCATGGTCATCGGCTTTGACGGCAACGACGATGCGCTGAAGTCCATCGAAGCCGGCAATCTGACGGCAACGGTAGCCCAGCAGCCCGAACTGATCGGTCAGCTCGCCGTCGGCGCAGCCAAGGACGTGCTGCAGGGCAAAGAGGTGGAAGCGAATATCGCGGCACCGCTGAAGCTGGTCGTGAAGGAATAACTCGCGAAAATCAAGAAGCGTTGCCCTGCGATAGAAGCAGGGTAACGCTTTTTTTTGCCATCCTGCTCATTCCATTCCGGACTGCGATGTAACTCACAGCCTTGCGATGGCAGCAGGAATACAATATCGTAAAAGAGAACAGTTATTTCGCATATGATATTATAATGGTTGTGTATGCGTTTACTGCTTAGATGTAAAAAAGGAGCTATGTATCTATGACGACGGAAAAAAGAAAACAAGCGATCGTGATCGTGGGCTACGGCGGAATGGGCAGCTACCATGCCAAGCTGATTAAGGACAACGCGTTTCTTGAGGTGACCGGAACCTACGATATTCTGGAAGAGCGCAGGAAGGCGTCCCGGGAGGACGGGTATGCTGCCTACGAGAGTTATGAGCAGGTGTTGAACGATGCCGCGGTTGACGTGGTGCTCATTGCAACGCCGAACGACGTGCATAAGGAGCTGGCCCTTCAGGCGTTTGCGGCCGGCAAGCACGTCATCTGCGAGAAGCCGGTAACATTGTCCGTAAGCGACTTTAAGGACATGGTCTCCGCTGCCGATGCGGCCGGACGGGTGCTGATGGTCCACCAGAACCGCCGCTGGGACGAGGACTTCCTGACGATTAAGCAAATGTACAACGAAAAGACGATTGGCGATTTGTTCCGTATCGAATCCAGGGTGCACGGGGCGAACGGCATTCCGGGCGACTGGCGCCATCTGGAAGCCCACGGCGGCGGCATGCTGCTGGACTGGGGCGTGCATTTGCTGGACCAGATCCTGTTCATGGTGGACAGCCGGATGACCAGCCTGAGCAGCCGCTTGAGCTTTATTCTCGGCGATGAGGTGGATGACGGCTTTGAATCGGTCATCGAATTCGAGAACGGCGTATCGGTTCTGATCGAAGTGGGAACGACGAATTTCATTACGCTTCCACGCTGGTATGTCAAAGGAACCGAGGGAACCGGCATTATTGAGGACTGGTCGTTAAACGGAAGAGTCGTTACCCGGAATCAGGATGCCGCGAAAGTGGAGCCGAAGCCGATTCAAGCCGGGGTAGGCTTGACCAAAACGATGGCCCCTCCTTCCGAAGAAGCTACCATTACGGGTGCCCTGCCGGAGCCGTACCGTCAATCCAGCAGCTTCTTCGATAACTTTGCGGCCGTGACCCGGGGCGAGGCAGAACCGATCGTGAAGAACGAGGAAGTGCTGCGCGTCCTGAACCTGATCGAAGCGGTGTTTGAATCCGCCAGAACGGGCGAAACGCTGAAGGATTTCGACATTTACCCTGCGTAACCTGACGAAGGACAGCACTTATTGAAAGAATATCTAAAAAAAAGTACCGCGGCCGCTAAGCGATTGTGCTTGAGGCTGCGGTACTTTTTATGTTGACTTCGTCTACCTGCCAATTCTTCATGGATTGCCAGTGCATGCTGCGGTTATTTTGCGTGATCCACCTTCCCGCTGCCTCCGCCTTGCAGCACCCGCCTGTAGTCGCTGGGCGCCCAGCCCGTATCCTGCTTGAACAGCTTCGAGAAGTAGGAATAGTTGGCGTATCCGACCTTCGCCGCAATCTGATACACGGACAACGGAGTCGATTCCAACAGATGTTTGGCCGCCCGGATGCGGGCCTGAATGATATAAGTGCCTAAAGATACGCCCGTTTCTTTCTTAAAGACGCGGGCCAAATAATCCGGGTTCAGAAAGACGATTTCCGCCAGGGTCGTTCGCGTCAGCTCCTCTCCGTAATGGCACCCGATATAATGCTTGATTTCCTCCACCACGGTATGGGAATGGCCGGCGTAGGCTTGATATTCGGCTGCCGTGCGGACGAGATACGCCATGTATTTTTCCATGTCTTCAATCGAGTTTAACGACTGCAGAAATAACTGATCATTGGTTTTGCCGGTATACAGCTTATGAGCCTGGATCTCTTTGCCCTTCAGGTAGGAGTACACGAGCTGCACCATATCCAAGCGGAATAAACGCAGCACCGAAGCGCTGTGGACGCCGCTCTTGGCCAAATTCTGCAGGTACCGGCGAGTTTCTTCGAGAAAGGCGGCCGGGTTGTTTTCGGCAAGCAGCGCCTCCCAGTCTTGGAGCGGGGGAGGGGTATACGCGGCTTCTTGCAGCGAATGCCGTTCCAGAAACATGATCTGGTTGCGCTTCTTGATCATGTCCTCGTTCATTTGCAGCAGGTCCCGTATGGATTTGTTGATCCCCTCCAAAGCCGCCGAGACCGAGACGTTGCAGCACGCATCGCTCCGAAGGAACCGGTTGGCTTTCTCAATGAAGGACGTGCAGATGGATTCAATGACCGCGGTATCCGGAGGATGATTCCATTTCAGCATGACCATCCATTCGTAATCCCTATACTCCATGACGGTCTCGACCGTAAAGAGCGGATACTGGAACAATTCGGACAGCACGTTGAGAAACGCGTAATCAAACAGGTCCTTGTCTTCTTTGCCCAAGCTTTGATCATACGGAAAAATCGTGATCAGCAGGGGGAGAAACAAATCCGACATCGCATAGGACAGATTCTGCTCCGCGATATACCCGGCGATGGCCGCACGGTCCGACGAAGCTTTTTTTTCCTTGATCAGCTTGCTCCAGAAGTGCTCTTGCAGCTTTCTTTGGTTTTTCTTCCACAGCTGCCCGTCCTGTATCGCTTCCTGGTCGCTTTGCTGTTCCTTAGCTTTGTACACGGCCTTGGAGATGATGAGGCTGAGCTTATCGAATTCAATCGGCTTCAGGAAATAGTCGAAGCTTTGCAGCTCAATCGCTTTCTGCGCATAGTTGAAATCGGCGTAATTGGTCAGGAAAATCGTCTGTATGCCGTATTGTTCCTCGCGTATCCAGGCGAGAAGCTCCAGTCCGCTGCCCTGCGGCATTTCGATGTCGCAAATGAGGATCTGAACGGAATGACTCTGCAGAATCTCCCTTGCCTGCGCCACGCTGTATGCGGTATGGACTTGTTCGATCGAGAGTGCCTTCCAATCAATCTTCTTTTCCAGCGCGGCCACGACAAAATAATCGTCATCAACCAGCAATACATTCATCGAATGTCTCCTCTCCTTTCCTGCAATGGCTGGGGCAGCGTTAGTGCGACGCTGGCACCGCCGCCTTCCGGGTTCGAAAATTCCACCTGCGCCCGATGTTGGTAGAGCAGCTCCAGCCGCTGAAGGGTGTTCATGATCCCGATGTGTTTCCCTTCGCTTTGATCCAGCGGCTTGCCGTTTGCCAGCTTATCCAATACGTCTTCCGGAAAGCCGGGACCGGTATCGGAGATCCGGATGACCGCATAAGGCTTATCGTCCTCCACCCGCAAACAGACGGTCAGGCGAATTTGGAGCACCCGATCTCTGGATACGGCGTATTTCACCGCGTTTTCAATAAAGGTCTGGAGCACCAGGGGGGAATCGTGAGGCCGGCAAGCTCTTGTTCATGCCCGATATGATAAGAAAAGGCATCGCGGTAGCGGTGCTTCTGAATCTCCAGATAAATCCGGACGTGCTCGATTTCGTCCTCAAGCCGCACGAGGTTATCGCCGCTCTGAAAGATGTAACGAAAATATTTGGACGTGGACAGCGACATATATTCGATTTCCTTAAACATTTGCATTTGCGCCATGCTGTAGATGTTCGTCAGGCAGTTCAGGAAAAAATGGGGGTTGATCTGCAGCTTCATATAATCGAGCTGGATTCTTTGCTTCTCGAGCTCCTGCTCGTAAATATCGATTTTAAACTTCTTGATCTGTTCGATCAGGTGTTTGAATTGGGAGTTCACCTGCTCGAGCTCGATGATCTCGCTGCTCATGAAATCCAGATTTTCGCTATCCTCGTGGATGCGCCTTACGTTTTCCGAGAAATTCTGGATCGGCTTCAACACCTTCTTCTTGAAATACAGCATGACCACGCTGAGCGTGCAAGTGAGCAGCACGAACAGCAGCATAATAAGCAGCTGGGCGATCATGATGGTCTCGAACACGCCGAACTGGATGACCAGCTGCACGTTGAAGGAGGCATTCGAGAATCCCTCAGTGACCGTAGTCCGCGGCTGTGACAGGCTGAACAAGGAAGCCTTGGCTCCTTCGAGCGGCTTGGCCCCCGCCTCTCCGGCACCTGGGCTCGTAAGGGCGGCTCCTTGGGCATCCACCAGAGAGACGAACCCGTCCTCGCCCAAATCCAGTTCCTGGAGCGGCCGGACCAGATCGTCTGCGGAGATGAGGCAGATCAAGTAACGGTTGTGATAGGGCACGATGTTGATGACGTAGTGCGTGTCCTGCACAAGGATCGGGTTCCAGTTCGAGTAGAACGTTTCGTATACGTTTTTGGAATCCGTGAGGGAGACGATCTGTTCCTTTAGCTCCTGGAACTCCGTATACGATAGGGACATGGGGGCATAGTTCTGGAAGAAATCCTGATCTTTTAAATAGAAGAAGAAGTTGTATTCCTGGCCATAGTTTTTTTGAAGCTCATTAAACCGTTTATGCACTCTTTCGCTCGACTTAATGTAATCCACGTAATCGGTGCCGGGGGTATCCATGATTTTGACGCTTTCGTCGTTCGCGAGCGTCCAGCCCATATAATGGTTGATATACGAGAAGTCATGATTGATCTGCCGGATGTACAGATTCGCCGTATCCTGCAAATAGCGGGTGGATTGCTGCTTCACGATGAAGATGGAGGCGAAGCTGATCACCAGATCCACCACCAGGGCAAAGATCGAGATGAAGAGCATGATTTTCACATAGTGACGGATGGGATAAGGCTTGTTATTCAGTGCTTTAACCATAGGGATGCCGTGATTCCTTTCAGTTCGCCTATATTATGAAAGCGTTTTTATATCGGTAAGGATATTATAAATGGAAACGTCGAAAAAAACAGGAGCGAACGCTCGGGCATTATCCATAAAGTCCGGATAACACATCGTAAAGTCCGAATACCGGCATGTTTGAGCGGAGGACGCGGGGACGGCGGTGAAATGGACAAGGCAAAGGTCCGGATAGCGCATCATGAGGTCCAAATCATGCCGCCGGATCGCAGTATACTGAAATTGCTTACGTGACATACCGGATTCACGACGACGCGAACAGAAAGGGGAATCGATTTGAAAGCAGGCCAACTGAATAGAACCACACACCCAACCCTCGGGCGGATCGGAAAGAATTGGGGCCTGTATTTGCTGCTGCTGCCTGCGGTAGTGCTGGTTTTGTTGTTTTCTTACGTGCCGATGTACGGCATTTTGATCGCATTCAAGGACTACAGTCCCGCTCTCGGGATTATGGACAGCCCCTGGGCCGGCCTGAAGTATTTCGAGAAGTTTTTTAACTCCTATCAATTCTCGACCACCATAACGAATACGCTGGTCATCAGCTTATACAGCGTTGCGACGTTCCCGATTCCGATCATGCTGGCCTTGATGGTCAATCAAATGCGCCAGAATTGGTTCAAGCGCTTCTTCCAGACCGTAACCTACATGCCGCATTTTATATCGACGGTCGTGATGGTGGGACTCATGCTGATTCTGTTCTCGCCGGGCTCGGGATTGATCGGGAATATCTTCCGGCTCTTCGGTGCGGAAGCGCCGAATCTGATGGGATCGGCCGGCCTGTTCAGCAGCGTGTACGTATGGTCGGACGTGTGGCAGCATACGGGCTGGGACAGCATTATCTATATCGCGGCGTTGTCTGCGGTGAGCCCCAGCTTGTACGAGGCGGCCACCATGGACGGGGCAAGCAGATGGCAAAAAATCCGGTTCATCGACATCCCGATGCTGATGCCAACGGTCGTAACGCTGCTTATTTTGCGGATCGGGAGCTTGCTTGGCGTCGGCTTCGAGAAGGTTTATCTCATGCAAAACAGTCTCAATATTACCTCCAGCGAGGTCATCTCCACGTATGTGTACAAAATCGGGATGCTGAGCAGCCAATACAGCTTCTCGTCGGCCATCAATTTGTTTAATACGGTCATCAATTTTGTTCTGCTGATTCTGGTCAACCAGATTTCGAAAAAATACAGCGAAAACAGTTTGTGGTAACGCAAGAGAGGAAGGGTTCTATGGGCGTAGTGGAAGTAAGAGAGAAGACGGGGCCGCGGCAGAGGCATACCCGATCTTCCGACAGGGTGCTGGAAATCGGCCTGTATGTATTCGCCGTCTTGATGCTGATCGTGCTGATTTACCCGCTGTACTTCATCGTCATCGCTTCGTTCAGCGAGCCGGCGGCGGTCGCGAATGGACAGGTATGGCTGTGGCCTAAGGATTTTACGCTGGCAGGCTATCAAGAATTGCTGAAGCACTCTAATATATGGATTGGGTACCGAAATACGATTGTGTATACGATCGTGGGTACAGCCATCGGCCTGGTGGTTAACATATCCGCAGCTTACGCGCTGTCCCGCAAAGACCTCGTGGGCCGCAAGTATATATCGCTGCTCTTTATTTTTACGATGTTCTTTAACGGCGGCTTGATTCCGACCTTCATGACGATCCGCGATTTCCAGCTGTACGATACGTTTCTTGTCATGGTGCTGCCGTTCTCGGTTGCCGCCTTCAACATCATCGTGGCGCGGACCTTTTTCCAGAGCAGCATCCCGGAGGATTTATGGGAGGCGGCACAGCTGGATGGCTGCGGAAATCTCAGATATTTCGTGACCATCGTGATTCCGCTTTCGAAAGCGGTCATCTCGGTCATCGCCTTATGGACGGCCGTGGGTCATTGGAATTCTTATTTCAACGCCCTGATCTATTTAAAAGATTCGAATCTGTACCCGCTGCAGCTCATACTGCGCAATATTCTGGTCACCAACCAGATGCAGTCCGCCATGGGTACCGGGGAAGCCGCGGCCATTGCGCTGCGTCTGGCCAATATTATGCGTTATGCGGTCATTATCGTCGCCACGGTGCCGATCATGTGCATCTATCCGTTTGTGCAAAAGTATTTCAATCAGGGGGTGATGATCGGAGCCGTCAAGTCGTAACACCGCGATGGATTGATGAAAAATAAGTATTGGGGGAATGGTGGAATGGGAACAAACAATGCAAAAAGGAGACATCGCCTCAAGCTGGCTGCCGTCATCATATTGACCGCAATCCTGCTGTTGAACCTGGCGGGCTGCAGCGGCGGCAAGAAGGAGGACGCCAAGCCGGATGCCGAAGCCGCTTTTAACAAAGAAGGCCTGCCGATCGTGAATGAACCGATTACGCTGGACGTGCTGACCGTTCGCTGGGGCAACATGGGGGATACGTTCCTCCAGAACCAGTGGCTCAAGGATTTGGAGAAGGAAACCAACGTCAAAATCAATTGGCAGATCATGTCCTCCAATGATTGGGGCGAGCAAAAATCGATCATGCTGGCGAGCGGTACGCTGCCGGATATCATTTTCGGGGATATCGTATTCAGCGATTCCGATATCGTCAACAACCTGTCGTATTTCCGTCCGCTCGACGACTACATCGATCAATACATGCCGAACCTGAAGGCGGCGCTGGAAGAAACGCCCGAGATGAAAAAGATGAGCACCTTTCCGGACGGGAAAATCTATTCCTTGCCGGCGCGGCTGCCGTCAAGGCCGAAAGCATCGATCCAGCCGATCATCAACAAAGCCTGGCTGGATCAGCTCGGGCTGGACGTTCCGGACAACACGGACGAATTGTATAACGTATTCAAAGCGTTCAAAGAAGGGGATCCGAACGGCAACGGCAAGGCCGACGAAATTCCGGTCAGCGGATCGGGGAACATCAGCATCGATTTGCTGAATCCGTTCGGCATCACCGACATCAACGGAAACAGCATGATGGTCATCGATAACGAGCCCGTGTTCTATCCGGTGACGGAGAACTACAAAGAAGCGATCAAGTGGGCCCATAAGCTGTATGCCGAAGGCCCTCATAGACCAAGAGATCTTCACGCAGGACAGCACCATGTCCACGGCAAAACATCAGAACCCGGATGCGGCGCTGATCGGTTTCTCCAACCAATGGGTACCGGACGCGGTATTCGGAAAATGGAAGGATCAATACATCGCGATTCCATCCATTGCCGGTCCTGACGGAAAACGGTACCAGGGCGGCGAGCCTGAGGGCATGAGCCTGCGCAGAAACGAGTTTCTCATCACCACGTCGAACAAGCATCCGGAAATTTCGGCCCGCTGGGCGGATCAGTTCTACACCAATGAAGCAAGCATCCAGAATTTCTGGGGAGCCATCGGCACGGTGATTCAGAAGAACGACGACGGAACGTTTACGCTCATGAGTCCGCCGGAGGGAACGAGTGCGGATGCCTGGTACTGGGAGCAATCCGTAAGGGATTTCGGTCCCAAGTACGTAAGCCCGAGCTTCGAGAAAAACATCATACTGGATGAGACCACGGGCGACGGGTTGAAGCTGGTCATCGACAAGCTGGGCAGCGATTACGTGACGACGCCGTTCCCGAACGTCATGTACAGCGCCGAAGAATTCCAGGAGCTGCCTACGTTGACTACGGATATCGATGGCTTTGTCGGCACGACCCGCGCAAAATGGATATCCGAAGGCAACATCGATGCGGAATGGGACGCGTACGTCAAGAAGCTGAACGATATGGGACTGGAGCGGCTGGTACAGATCCGCAAGGAAGCTTATCAGCGGTATATCAGCGTCAAATAAGGATTGACGGCAATCGTCATGAGCTGCCCCGCAGATCGAAATGCTGCGGGGCAGCGTGATTTCGAACGGTGACGAAAGGCTTTATTCATACGATCAGCTTCAACGGAGAAACAATCCGAATTCGTAGTGATGAATGTACAACTATAAACCAACAGGAGGCAGCAATCATGGGAAACATCAAAGTCACGGTATGGAATGAATACCGGCATGAGAGACATAATGAACAGGTAGCCGGCATATATCCGAATGGGATTCATCGTGCGATAGCGGATCATCTCGAACAGGTGGAAGGTTTGGAAGCAGCCACCGCCGTACTGGATGAGCCGGATCACGGATTGACCGATGAGCGGTTGGCGAACACGGATGTACTGCTGTGGTGGGGCCATCTGGCACATGACGAGGTCCGCGACGACATCGTCGAGAAGGTTCGGCAGCGGGTGCTGGACGGCATGGGATTGATCGTGCTGCATTCCGGTCACGGCTCCAAAATCTTCTCCAGGCTCCTTGGCACGAACACCGGGATGCTGAAATGGCGCGACGACGGCGAGATCGAGCGTTTATGGGTCGTTGAACCGAGCCATCCGATTGCGCAGGGGCTGGGTGAATATATCGAGATTCCGCGGGAAGAAATGTATGGAGAGCGGTTCGAAATTCCGGCGCCGGATGAGCTTGTGTTCGTCTCCTGGTTTGAAGGCGGGGAAGTGTTCCGAAGCGGGTGTTGTTACAGGCGCGGCAGAGGGAAGCTGTTTTATTTCCGTCCGGGCCACGAAATGTTTCCGGTCTACCACCAGCCCGAAATTCTGCAGGTGATTACCAATGGCGTGTTCTGGGCCGCTCCAGTTGAAGGAGCTAAAACGGCTTACGGGCGGGTGGCGCCCATCGCTCCTGTCGCACAATCCTAATGAGAGACCTAATATGAGGAGTGTTCTAACGATGAATAAATTTCGAATCGGCTTAATCGGTTTGGGCGGGATGGCGCAGGAGCACATCCGCTGGATGAATGCAGAGAATGTCTATCAGTTTGTGGCCGTGAGCGACGTCAACGGGGAAGCGGTGGCCAGAGTGGGCGATCAGTTGGGGATCGAGGAAGGGAAACGCTATGCGGATTTCAAGGATTTAATTGATGATCCTGACGTCGATGCCGTCATTTCGGTCACGCCCAACAACGTGCACGCTGATATCATCAGCGCATGCTTGCAAGCCGGCAAGCCTTTTCTGGCGGAAAAACCATTCACGCGAGTCTTCGAAGAAGCCATCTCCTTGCTGGAGCTGTATGAGAAACAGCCCGTTCCCGCCATGATCGGATTTACGTACCGATATACGCCCGCATTTCGTTATGCCAGGGAACTTATCCGTACGGGCAAGCTGGGGACGATCCGTCATTTCTCCATTCAGTATTTGCAGGGGTTTGGCGTGCCGAACCAGCAGGTTCCCTACATGTGGAGATACAACAAAGCCATCACGGGGACGGGAACGCTGGGAGATCTCGGTTCGCATATGATTGATATGGCCCGTTTTCTGTTTGGAGAGTTCGAAGAAATCACGGCCCAGCTACATACCATCATCCCGGAACGCCGGGACCCGGTGACGGGAGCCATGGCCAAGATCGAGGTCGATGATTTTGCCAGCTTCCAGGCCCGGATGACCGATGATATTATGGGCGTATTCCAGACGTCACGCAATGCATTCGGTTCAGGCAATCAGCATGAAGTGTCCATTTATGGCGACCACGGCACGGTCCACGCGAGCACATTGGATCCGGAGCGGGTGGTGTGGATTCGCGAAGAAGAGCCCGGGCAGCTCGCCAGAACGGCAATGGAAGTGCCGCAGCATTGCAAAGTCAAGCAGTATGCCGATTTTTCCGCGATATTGCGGGGCGCGCCTGCCGACGGAGTGCCCGGGTTCATGGACGGATACCGGAATCAAGAGGTGCTGGATGCAGTCGTCAGGTCAAGCGAGACCAAAACTGTGGTTGAGCTGGGCAAATCCATCGGCCAACGGATTCAGAGTTTGTCATAACGTCTTGCCCATCCAAATATAGAGCGCCATCAAACTGAACAGAAACAGGCAGAAGTTAACGCCCACAAACAATCCGCGTTTAACGGGCGAGCGATGGAACTGAAAAGGGGTACGCAGTTCCCCCGTGCCTTCGATCAGGAACAGGATCAGCACCGTGTGAATGATCATATGGCCGATCACTTCTTTGTAACCGAATACAAGGCTTGTCATAATAAAAATGCCGGATACCAGCAGTGCCGTGAACCGGTTCATGATGCCTACGATGAATGCCCATGCCAGTCCGATTTCAACAAAAGCGCTAATCATGACAAAATGCTCAATGGTAAAACCGAAGGTAGGAAGTCCATAGCTGCCCATAACCGTGCAAGCGAGCTCGGGAATGGTCAGCTTTTCCATGGCAAGCCAAGCGAGGGACATGCCTGTGCATATATACAAGACCGGGGCTGCCGATCTTTTGATGGGAGTGCCGCACACAAACAGATAATAAACAATGCCGAGATAGAGCAAATAATCGATGGAATGAAACAGACCGTAGGATAAGGACGCCTGAATATAGAGCAGGAATAGGATGGCGCCGCTTACCGGCAAGGTGCGTTTATAGAGAAGGCACGCTGCGGCTGCGGATAGGCCGAGGATGATCCACATGGAATTGGTTCGGAATTCGGGGGCGAGGTACGAGCCGCTCAGAAGCTGCAGTATCAGCCCGATGGCCAGCCCAATACGCAGAATCACCTCGGTGTGGGGCCTAAGCCTGTGCAGCCATCCGTGGATTCGCACGACGGGCCGCATCTTTCCCAAGGGATCGTGCAATGCGCATGTGAGCAACAAGATCAGCAATGTAAACGCTAACCAAAACAGGAACGTCAGCGTAACGATACGGGGAAAGGGCAGAGGGACCCATTCGAAATTGTCCGTGAACCATTTGACATGAATATAGATGTTGCTAATCTTGGAGAAATGCATTACCATTCAATAAGTTCCTCCCTTAACCAACTCTAGTCACCTATCCAAGATAATACATATTTAACTAAAAAAGTATATTGTTGGATGAATATATCCCTGATAATGATAATATTATCCCTTAGCGAGCATACCTGGGCAGCGTCTGATTTTACAGGCATAACAAACAAGCCGATCCTACCGGATCGGCTTGTTTGTTATGGTCCTGTGTTAATTTTTTTTAATGCAGAATGCGACTTAAAGACTGGCCCAACCCGGCTAAGGAAGCTGTGTTTCGGCAACATAACGTTCAATGGTTTCATAAGGCAGATGATCGGTAATCAGACGACCGTAATGCGCGATTCGTACGATACCGCGCTCGTCGATCACAAATTCCGCCGGAATGCGGTTGAAATTCGAACCTTCCTCCGGCGTCAGCTTGAAGCCAGCCGCTTCAGCTTCGTCCGTGTACTCATGGACATTCGGCTGAGCTAAGGTCGCTCGTGTTTTATCTGCCGAGGTTTCGACTCCGTACAGGGTGTAGAGCTTCGCATTCGGATCGGCAATAAGAGGAAAAGGAGCATCCTGCTGACCAACATATCGGTGAAGAGCGGCTTCAGGCGATTCGAAGAAGCAAATGACATCGAGATGATACGGATCCTGCCACTGAGGATAACGTTGAATAAACTGATGCACCCGCAGATTGCATAAGGCACAGGCGGCGTTGCGGAAAAAAGCGAGGAGCACTTTACGTCCTCGGTAGGCTTCGAGTGAAACGATATTTCCATTCTGGTCTACACTTTGAAATAATGGGGCATATTCTCCGGATTGAAGCCAGTTGTTCATATGGATTTCCTCCTGAATTAACGGTATTTTATAGACGGGATGCCTATAACCAATGTACCAGGCGGAATTCCATGACTCTGTGACCAAGTCACATAGTGGGTTCTGTTAAACAACCGCGGTTCAGAATTTTCACCCAGCCTCGTCCCGTTTCCAGCCAACCGTTATTTTGGAAACGCCCCAGTGTACGGGAGACCACTTCTCTAACGGAACCGATTTCATCGGCAAGCTCTTGATGGGTGGTGTGCACCAGCGGATTATCATCCGAGGTGATGGCAAGCAGAGCCTTGGCCAGGCGCTGCTCAAGCGGCAAAGACTGCCTCTCCTGCAGGATGTCTGCCATTCGCAGCGTTCCTTCAAGCAGCCCGCCAAAAACAGCGCTTCGGATGGGTTCATAAACCTGCAGCCAGCGCAAAAAGCTGCTTTTCAGCACGTATAGCACCTCTACCTCTGACTCGGCAATGAGGGTGCCGGGATAGTCTCGCCCGCCGAGTCCACTGAGGACGAGGAGCGAACAAACTTCACCTGCGGATAGTTTGTTTAACACCGCTTCGTTGCCATTCTCGTTGATGATCGTGATACGGGCGGTTCCGCTGATCAGGAACATGCCGTACATCGCGGCATCCTCCCGATGAAAGATCCTTGATTTGGCTTTAAAATGTTTTGTAAAAGCCTTAGCTTCCATCCATTCTTCTGGCGGTACGGCTTTCAAATAAGGAAAGATGTCGGTTATCTGCTTATCATTCAGTTCAGGCTTCATGGTTGGTTTCCACCTTTCGGTCATCATGCACGCGCATGCGATACAACTATGTTATATAGTTAACATTTCAAGCTGTTAAAGTTCAAGGGGGTTTATCTGATTTCATGAGGTAGAACTCCTTCAACAAACGGTTTGCTATAATGATGTAAGTAAACGGCTTAAGTAAGGGAAAAGGGTGAAAATGATGAATGAAACAGAATACATAAGGGATACACCCGCGAAGATCGGGAAAGGACAAGGAGCGGTGCTTATGCTGCAGGGCACGGCTTCGGATGTTGGCAAGAGCATCGTAACGACCGCGCTGTGCCGTATTTTTCTGCAGGATGGTTATCGCACGGCTCCATACAAATCGCAAAATATGGCGCTTAACTCCTACGTGACGCTCGATGGCAAGGAGATCGGCAGAGCGCAGGGGGTGCAGGCCGAAGCCTGCGGCATAGCCGCAACAACGGACATGAATCCGATCCTGATCAAGCCGATTAAAGATATGCATTCCCAAATCGTGATCCACGGCGTGCCCGAAATGCAGATGAGCGCGATGGATTACCGGGCGCAGTTTCTGCCGAAGGCCAAGGGGATCGTCTTGGATGCGCTGGACCGGCTCCGGGAGAAGTACGATATCGTGGTCATGGAAGGCGCGGGAAGTCCGGCAGAGATCAATCTCAAGGATCGGGATATCGTGAACATGAATTTGGCTGGATGGGCGGATTCGCCTGTCATTCTGGTTGCGGATATCGACCGCGGTGGCGTGTTCGCCTCGATTGTAGGAACGCTCGAACTCCTGGAGCCCCATGAGGCGGCCAGGGTCAGAGGGTTTATCATCAACAAATTCCGCGGGGATTTGGCGCTGTTGAAGCCGGGACTGGACTGGCTTGAAGAACGGACAGGCATACCGGTGCTTGGCGTCCTTCCTTACATTCAGGACATGCGAATCGAGGCTGAGGATTCCGTAGTGCTGGATGAGCTTCAATATCAAAGACAGGAAAAACGCGACCTTGATATTGTCGTTATCCGGTATCCGCGCATTTCGAATTTTACGGATTTCGATGCGCTTCGCTGGGAGCAGGATGTCGTCGTTCGCTTCGTCCAATCGGTGGATGAGCTCGGCACGCCGGACGTCATCATTTTGCCCGGTACGAAGGATACGATCGGCGATTTGGGGTTCATCCGGGATCGGGGCCTGGCGGAGGCGATTTTAAGGTTGACGCAGACGCGGGATGTGCAGCTGGTTGGCATCTGCGGAGGATATCAAATGCTGGGCGAGCGGTTGTCGGATCCGCATGCGGTGGAAGGCAGCGCCCGGGAAGCGGCGGGACTTGGACTGCTGCCGATGCGGACAGCTTTTTCAAAACAAAAAAAGACCGTTCGCGTAAGAGGGGAATTATCACAGGACCATCCTTTGCAGTTCGTTTTATCGGATACGAAGGCTCATTCCGCAATAGGGGCCTACGAAATCCATATGGGCGTCACCGAAAGGAGCACGGAGCCTGGCGGATCAGAACACCGAACGTTGTTTTCGATTGAAGCAGATTCCGCGGATTCTTTGGAAGCCGGAGAAGATATTCAAGCACATCCTGAAGGTTTAGCCACCGCCGATGGACGCATCTGGGGGTGTTATCTGCACGGCTTGTTTGACAACGATGCCTTTCGCAGGTCCTGGCTGAACGGCATTCGTGTAAATAAGGGACTGGATGCCATTTGTGAAACGTTCCAAGCGGAAGAACGCAAACTCGCAGAATACGACCGTGTGGCGGACATCGTGCGGAATCATGTGGATATGGAGAAGATTTATGAAATCATCGGCTGTACGCACCGAAAGCCATAGGGAATAGATCCTTTAGTTTGGGCGATAGTGAAGAATAGGAGGATAACACCATGCGGCGGCATGGTGTTATTTGCGTGGAGAGCGCAAATGGATCAGGTGCTATTTTAGAAAAAAGTTGATTAATTATAGGATAGGGGGGTATACTAATTACAGAAGCGGATGATAAGTCATCTTACAGCATATCCAATGAATGGAGTGATAGCGCATGTTCAATAAGAAGGGTACTGTGCTAACCTTAACGAGCATACTTGCAATTGGATTAATGACATCATGCGATAATGCGAAGCAGGCCCCGGATACAGGCGGCCACGGCCACGGCGGGAACCATAATCAGGAAGCCGTAAATCCGGAAGAGAACGGGCACAGTGGCCACGGAGGCGGGCATGAGACGGCCTCGAACAACTACCAGGCTGAATTTACATGGAACGAACCGGCAAGCGCGGGCACCGAAACAGAGTTAACGATTCAGATTACGGACAACAACGGTGGACCCGTCCAGGAATTCGATGTCAATCATGAGAAGCTGCTGCATCTGATCATCGTGAATCGCGATTTGTCATTTTTCAACCATATCCATCCCGATTACAAGGAGAACGGCGAGTTTACCGTGAACACCACGTTTCCCGCCGGCGGCGAATATAAATTGATTGCGGATTTCGTGCCGAAGGGCGCTGGAGGGAGCACGCTCAGCGAATGGGTTCAGGTGGAGGGAGAAGAAGGAGAACCTTCGGCCATTGAGCCTGACTCCAGCCTGATCAAACAAGTCAACGGCAAGGAAATCGAACTGAGCCTGAGCAATGCCTTATCGAATGAAGAGGTCGTGCTCACCTATCATATTCAGGATGCGCAGACGAAGCAGGGAATCAGCAATCTGGAGCCTTACCTAGGCGCGGTCGGTCATGTTGTCATTCTGTCCGCAGACGCCGAGAAGTACATCCATGTGCATCCTCTTGACGAATCGAGCACCGGTCCCAAAGCGGAGTTTGCGACTACCTTTCCGCATAGCGGCATCTACAAAATCTGGGGACAATTTCAGCATCAAGGTGAAGTGATGACCGTGCCTTTTGTTGTTGAAATCAAATAATTTTTGTTTAAGGAGTGATCGACATGACAGAGCCATTGAAAATCTACACCATACCCACTTGCAGCGATTGCCATCATGCCAAGCGTTACTTCAAGGAGCAGCAGGTTCCGTACACGGAATATGATTGCACGCAGAATCCGGAATATCCGGAAGAAGTGAGACGTCTGACGGGAAAACAGATCGTGCCTACGATCGTTATCGGCGACAACGTATTTATCGGATTTGCCGATAACTTTCAGGAAATCAGGGAATTGATTAAATAAGCTAGGTTCATGGATATAAAAAAAATGAAGCATGGATCGGTCCTCGCCGGATGATCCATTCTTCTTTTGTATGGAGGATAAAGAATCGCTGCGCATGAGTTACCAAAGTTCGACGCAGGTCAGGTCGTACGTCGTCGCCAGTTCCTGCCGATGCCGATAATAGCTCTCTTCTTCCTGTTAAGACGATGGACGCTTACGGATCAGCTCAATCACGCTGGCGAAGTCGTCCCCGCCATAACCTTCCTCCACCCGTCGTTTCATCAGTTCGAAGATCGGCGCGAATGTTTCGGCGCTGACGCCTTGTACCCTGCTGACCTCCCCGATGGTGTCATGAGCGGCTTGCATCGCCAGACTCGCATCCTTGGCGGAATAATCTCCGGTATCGATCTGCTTCGCCATTTCCGGCATGGTGGAGATCATGGCTTGTAGAAACGGAATCAGCAGCGTTGTCGTGAAATCCGCTGCCTTCGTGCCTTCGGAACCCGCAAGCGCCACGGCATGGATGAAGCCGCCGAACATGCCGTACATGCCGCTTAGCAGTGCCAGGTCATTCAGTGGAGCGAGAGCAGGGTCGGAGCCTAAATAGTGACTAGTCCCTAAGCTTTCTAAGACCTGTTTATATGTTTCGTAAGCAGTTTGAGAACCGCTGTAGAGTATGACGGCATGAGGCGTGGCGATCAGGGAAGGCACGGCCATGATGCCGGCATCCAGATATTCGGCGCCGTGGGTCCTCATCCAGGTCCCCATCGTGCGGGCTTCTTCGGGAGTGCCGGTTGTCAGATTTACGACAACCTTGCCGGAAAGCTTCTCCCTCATGGGTTCAAGAATATGGCGGGCGGCATCATAATCAAGTACGCATACAATCAAGAGGGGACTGGCGGCGATGGCATCCGCGATGTCCGTAGTGCCGGAGGCACCCAAGCCTACAAGTTCAGCGGCTTTTTCAGGCGTGCGGTTCCAGACGGTGGTGACATATCCGTTGTTCACGAAGGTGCGGGCCAGTTTGGAGCCCATGGCGCCTAATCCGATCACGGTTACCGGACCAAGGATAGAGCCGTCCGCCTGCGCATCGTAAGGATGATTACCATTAGAAAATTTCTTTGGATTTGTATTCATCGGTATAACCCCTTTCTGGGTTTGGGATGATACCCATCCTAAAGTATGACACTAGTGATAATGTCAAGAGAGACGATGGTCATGAAAATGGATGCTACACCTTATAAAACGTAAATAATCAGGCATTGCGCGTCTAGAATGTTCGTTTTCAAGAGTTTTTTAATGGTAATTCGAAGGTGTAAATAATCAGTAGCGATGTTATTATATGGATTGTGTCTTTTTGCAGCAAATTTTTCGTCCAAGCGCCGATAGCCCATCATAGATTTTTGAAACGATTCCCAATATAATGCGTAACAATACTCACTGCTTTAAATGGAAGGGGTTGTCATCATGGATTATGGAATGAACGTTATTTTGTTTGAAAAAAGACCGGACGGTGAGCTGGTGCAGATTGAAGAGCGGGCATGGACGATGAACATGGTCGCTGCGCTGGAGCACGTGAATTATATCGTCGCGGGCGGCAGGGAATATGAAACGATCGAAGGCAGATTAAACGTGGACACGGGCAAACTGGAGCTTCTGCTCGTTCCGATGCGGAACGATTAATTCTGTCCGAAAGGAGACATCATCTTGAGTAATGAAAAAGACAAAAAAGACCAGCCCGCTTCCAAATGGCTGACGCCGGAAGGCAAACCGATTCGAGTCTTGTCAAGCTCGCTCGGCATCGCCTTGTTGGCGAATGCGTTTCTGGTGTCGGGCGCGGCAGCGAAGGATCTCGCTTCGGAAGCGGTTACCTCATCCGAAGAGCCGCAGCTGGTATCCTGGTCGACGGAAGAAGTAAAGAAGTATTTTGACAAGAACGTGGACTGGAACATCCCGTTCCCTAGCGCAGAAGAATTCGAGGAAGAGCCGGCGGAAGGAGCATCCGCAGGATCAGGCGGGGGAACGACGGTAATCAATAACTATGGCGGCTACAATTCCGGTTTCGGCTGGGATGATCTGCTGCTCTACCACATGCTGTTCAACAACGGCTCCTACTATTCCTCCAGCGGATGGTACAACAATCATCGCGGATATTACGCGAATAACGGCAAGCCTTACAAACCCCGCACGTATTCGAGCGGTACGTTCCAGAACAAACCGGTGGTGAACTCCAATGTCCGTCCCAAGACCTCAACGTCCTCTTCGGGAACGATAACGCGCCGCTCCACATCGTCCAAGTCCGGCGGCATTGGCGGCAATTCCAGCGGCTTCAGCTCCTCGGGTTCGAAATCCAGCTCCAGATCCGGCGGTTTTGGCGGATGAGCCGCGAAAGCGTGTTTACCGTTTCGGGACAGCCTGACCCCAATCGGGATGAGCGGGTATCGAAGCTCGCCGAGCTTGGCTTTACCTGGGCGAATCTGGAAGGGGAAGCCTACTGGATAGACCAAATCGTCACCATACGTCAAGAGACCTATCGCGAGCTGGAAGAAGCCGCTGCGGTACTGTGGGCGACGCTGGACAAAACCGTACGTTACGTCCATCGCAACCATCATATTTACAGCTTGATCGGCATTCCGCCGATTCTGTGGCAGATGCTGGACGAATGTCCGCTGCCGGAGGAAGGGTTGATCAGCCGGTATGCCAGATTTGACTTTGCGATTGCCCATGACGGCAGCATCAAGCTTCTGGAGCTGAATGCGGACACACCCACAGGGTATGTTGAGGCTTCCATTGCAACGCCGTGGATGTGCGCTCAGGCCGGCATCTATTCTCCCAATGAGCGGATGCAAGAGCTGGTGGCACAAGCGTGGGCGGCAGAGCGTCCGGATACGGCCGCATGCATTGCTTACGGCGAGCATCTGGAGGACTCCGGCACGATCGAAGCATTGGTCCGGCACAGCGGGCTGGATATCAAGCTGGTGGATTGTCTGGATCTATGGGTGGACGAAGGCATGCTGAAGGACGGCGAAGGCCGGGAGATTCACCGGATGTTTGCTCTTTATCCGAAGGAATGGATGTCCGTCGATGATGGCGGAGATGCGCTTGCTTATGCCATCGAGACGGGGCGACTCCAGCTGTTCAACTCGCCGCACAGCATTCTGCTGCAGTCCAAAGGCTTGCTGGCCGCCATGTGGGGCATGTATGAGCTGGGCCTATTGTTCGATGAGCAAGAACGTGAAGCGATCGTTAAATATATGCTGCCGACATACAACAAACCGGTGTTCTCCGGCAATTTCGTATCAAAGTCGATGTTCGGCCGAGAGGGTGGTTCTGTCAAACTGTACGACCAGACAGGACAACTCGAGGTAGAGGATCAGGACGGATATGATACTAGCGTCATGTTTCCGACGGTCTATCAGAGGAGGGCCGAGCTGGCTCGCGTCGAGACGGCGGAAGGGGAATTTCATTTGCTGACGGGGTTGTTCGTCCTTAATGGTATCCCATGCGGTTTGCTGGGACGGGCGGGCGGTTTGATTACGGGCAATTCGAGCCATTTTATCGCAATGGGAGTGAAATAAATGCAGTTGAAACAAGAGAAAAGGCAGCAAAGCGGTGCTCCGAAGGGAAAGAGGAAACCTCCGGTCGTCCTGGCGGTGCTTATCTTATCCCTTTTGGTTTTAGCGCTGAGCGCATGCTCCGGCGGCAGCTCCACCGTGTTCCATACCGGATCGGAGGAAGTATCTTCAACCTCTAGCCGCGTGCCTTGGGACTATCGCATCATTGAAGGGACCGTCGGCGATTTGATTGGCGGCGACATGACCGTCCTGCCGGATAACGAGCTCCTGCCTAACGATAACAACTATGCTACAGGCGACAAAATTTGGACGCTGCAATTCATGGACGCCGAGCTGACCACGGATGCGAATCAGCGCAACGATATCCGGTTATCGTCCTGGCAGACCATTAAGTCGTTCAAGGATAAAAAGACCGCGGAATCGGATTTGGCCAACCTGAAAGTGACCGTCAAAACCGACGTGAAGCTGGTTGGGGTATATAAAACAACGTACAAGAAAGACACCAGGCATTTTGCCGTCGTTGAGCTGCCGACGGGCAACCGGATCAAGCAGCCGATCGACGAGAAGCGTTATGCCGCAATGGAGAAGAAGGACACGGTTGATGTTGTATTGGAGGAAGTGCATGATTTCGCCGATTACGACTTGGCCTATGCAAAATTTCGGGGGTGGGCGGATTGACGGTCGTCATTAATATTGTTATAAGTGTGATCTGCATTATCGTGCTTCAATTGCTGGGCATGCTGATTTTCAGCTGGATGACCCGGTTTAACGACATGGAAGAGCTGAAGAAAGGCAATGTCGCGGTTGGTCTGGCATTCGGCGGCAAGTTTATGGCAACGGCCATTATTTTGGGCATATCGGCATATACGAATTCATCGATATGGCATATGATACTGTGGTTTGCCGTTGGATATGTATGCTTGATCGTTGCCTATTGGGTATTCGAGCTGGCGACGCCGGGTCTTCGAATTTCCGAGCACCTGCAAAAGGGCAACGTAGCGATCGGCATCCTGCTGGCGATGGTGTTCATCGGCACAGCCTTTGCGATCAGCAGCCTGATCATTTAGGCCGATTTGCACCCATGGGGAGAGGAGCAGGAGCGTGCACTTTTTTCTGAGATTATCTTTGAAAATGATGCGTCTGCGTAAAACAACGATCAGCGTGATCGTGGTGCTGTTTGTGGTGCTTTGCTCGACCCTGGCATTCCTGCTGGAGCCGGAAACGTTTCACCATTGGTTTAACGCCCTTTACTGGGTGCTTACCACGATGGCCACCGTTGGTTATGGCGATTATTATGCAGCTACCGTGCCGGGCAAGATATTAACGATATTCATCTATATCTTCGGTATCGGGCTGCTCAGTTTAGTGATCGGTAAAGTGATCGAATCGTTTGGAAGCATGCAGCGGCAGAGAGGAGCGGGCAGGTTGAACTTTAAGGGCAGCGGCCATGTCATCATTATCAATTGGAGCAAAAAAGCGATGTCCGCGATCGACGAGATTCTGTCGTATTCGCCGCAGTCCGAGATCGTGGTCATCGACGATTCCAGCCGGCATCCCGTGGAGCATCTCGAACAGGTGCATTTTGTAAGCGGCGATCCTGCATCGGATGACGTGCTGATGAGAGCCAACATTCTAGAGGCCAAATCGGCCATTGTCTTCGCGGACGCCCGGATCGACGAATCGGCGCTGGTGGACGGCAAGTCGCTCCTGATTGTTTCGAGCATCGAGCGGATAGCGCCGGACGTACATACCACGGTGGAGATCATGCAGGAGAAGCATGTGCAGAATTTCCGCCACAATCAAGTAAACGAGTTTGTCCTCTCGCACGATGCCGTTTCCCGATTGGCGGTGCGGGCAGCGCTGCAGGAAGGAAACTCGGATGTGCTGATGCAGCTGCTCAGCCGCCAGCACGGCGACGATATTTACGAAGTGGCATTAAACCCCGCATGGAAGACCTACGGGGATGCATTTCAGGATCTGCTGCGGCAAGGAGCGACGCTGATCTCCGATCGCAGTGACCTCAGCATCAACCGCAAGCTCGATTTGCCGATTCCGCGGGATGCGAGGCTGTATGTGGTTTCGGACGAAGCGACCATGAACCGGATTTCCGGTAAGCTTGTTTGAGGGGCTGCGAACATTTCATTAAAAGACCATGCTGTCTCACGTGAACGGGTGAGGCAGCATTTTTTATTGCGAAGCTGCCATTTACGAATTGACGTTTCGAAATCATATGTTAATCTGATTGTTCCAGGTGGTCGGTGTAAATCGACTGCTTGACCTGCTGGATTCTCGAAAATGAACTTGGGTCAGCGGTCGGATGTCATGGGTAACGGCAGCTGACTCCTCGTTTGAGGGCTGTCGGCAGCCAAAGTATGGGACATCCGTCGCGGATGCATGGACATATTCCAAAGTGAAACGCCCCTGTTTAAACAGTGGGCGTTTTTTCCTATGGGCTTCAGATCATGTCTCTTAGCAAGTTCACGCTGCTCTTCTCCAGTGCCATGGGAAACAGCTTCACCTTGCCGGGAGCTAACGATCGAACCTCTTCATATACGGCATCAGAGGCATACACCTGATCGGATTGCTCGATCCGCTGCAGCAGGTCTTCCCGATGATCCAGACCGGCCAGGCTGGCACGGACCCCATCGATACCGGCTTCTTGAACGCGGCCGGCCATCCACTGCGCACCTGCCTTCCCCAGGCAGACAAAACTGAGATGGCTGCCAGGTGTCAGCCGGGCAATATCAAGCAGGACCGACGTTTCCGCATTCGCGCCAATAACGAAAGCTTTTTTGTCGTATTTGCTGCACAGGGCTTTGACTTCGGAATCATGATTAAGCGTCGTGACAATGAGGCTCGAATAGTCGAACGCTTCGAGCAGCGCTTGTTCTCCCGCCAACAAATCCTCCAGAAACACCGTTTTGACTTCCGCGCCCGTAATTTCCTCAATCGCTTTCTGATAGAAGGGGAAATCATGCCCTTTACATTCGATGAACAGAATTCGCCGCTCTGCGTTCAGGACAGGCTCCTGCAGCAGCGTATAGGCAAGGGATGCGGCAAAGAACTCGCTCGCCGGGATATGAAGGGAGCCCAGCTCCTCCGTCGTTCGCTTTGCGAGCTCATGCATCAGCTTTCTGCGATTTCGAAGCTCTTCTACCTGAGGGTTGTTCAGAACCTGCGTTCCTTTGCCTTTATGCATGGAGACGATCCCCTCGTCCTTCAGCTGGTTGTACACCAGGTTTACGGTGTTGCGGTTCAGCCCGAGGTTGTCCGCGAGCGCGCCCGCCGGGGGCAGCATATCGAATGGTTCGATCTGTCCAATACCAATCAGCCACTTTAGCTGTTCCTTGACTTGCGTGCTTACATTCATGGGAGCGTGCGGGTCGACTCGAAGCATGAGCTTGTGCGCCATATCGAGACCTTCTTTCCTAGTCAACTAGTAATTTAACTTTACACAATAAACGGAAAGTATACAACAAAGGTATTGACATGTATAGTTTTAAATCGTTATTTTATATATAACTAAATAACTAGTTAATTATGAATATGGAGGGTTAATATGAAGGATCAAGCTGATTCTTATTTGCAGAAAATGAAAGGGGGGCTAGAAGTCCGTTGACCGTTCGTCCCATGAATCTCGCCGTTGGCTTTATCGGGGGTGCCGTTTCGATCGGCTTACTGGCCCTTCTCTCCTCGCTCGCAGGAAGTCCATGGATCATGGCGCCTTTTGGGGCGAGCTGCGTGCTGGCGTTTGCAGTCTGGGATGCGCCGTTATCACAACCAAGAAACCTGGTCGGAGGGCATCTTATTTCCACGCTTACGGGACTTGTCGCGCTGGAGGTCCTGGGTGACGGAATATGGGCCATGGCGATCGGGGTGGGAGCCGCGATCAGCCTGATGGGAATGACCAAGACGACCCATCCTCCCGCCGGCGCAGACCCCTTGGTCGTTATTATGGCTGGCAGCGGCTGGTCATTCCTGTTCACGCCTGTGCTCGTCGGATCGGTCATGATCGTGGTGGTGGCTCTGCTTGTCAATAATGCGGTAAAGGAACGAAGATATCCGACTTTTTGGTGGTGAAGGCAGTTTTTTCTTTGATGAATAAACGGTAATCATGGCAAGTTCTTCAATCTCATATCGTCAACAACAGACCCGGACCGACAATGGACCGGGTCTGATTTATGTTGTCGCACCGCAGATTTGAACATTAGCCAAACTAATTTATATAACGCAATGAGGGGAAATCCAAACCGAAATCCCGAAAAATAGGCGATACTTACCACTTGATCCTGGTTATCAAATCTATAGAATATTACACAATCCCGGTACAGGACTCTATTCTCATTTTGGATAAAAGGTTAATATTGCCAAACCTTTACAGAATGCGGTTCTCAGCCGTTTTTTTATACGACTTTGGTATCAAATTTGTCATAACTATGGATAATGATGTAAAAATGACCGGAACTTTAGCAATTTTTTTGCGTTTAACATTACGATTCGCGAAAATTTTCTGAAAATATTCGTAAATCTCGCTGTATCTCACGGATGGGATGAAGTCGTTCGGTTCCAGCCTTGTCAGGGCAAACGCACATTGGTTTCACACAACTAACATCAGGCTGTGAAGTTGTCAATGAACAGGCAGGAAGGAGCAGCGATTTGATTTATCGGGGGAAAATTATGGAAGAAGTTTGTTTTACTTCTTTTTGACTACTATCGAGATCGGAAAAGTTGGTAAAGAAGGAATATGGTATCGGGAGCGCATCGGCTATAGAATGACGAGTATGGCTCAGTCGTCATATGTCGGTGCAGCAACAAGCATGTCAAAGAAAGGGCAGGTGAGCAACGAAGACGATGAGCAGGCGAAAATGGTGGGTGGTCGCAGCATTTTGCACTATAGTGCTTCTCTGCGGTGCCGCTGTAATCTTAGGATATCTACGGCCGTCATTAAAAACGTATGCGGATGCGGACGGCGTGAAAATGAAATTCAAAACAGAGGGAACCTCCTTTCTGGTATATGAGGATGAAGAGGTTTGGAAAGAGGTTTTTGCCAAGGGCGTGAACCTGGGCGCAACCGTACCCGGGCACTTTCCCGGCGAGCTGCCGGCCACCGAGGAAGATTATCTGCGCTGGTTCAAACAGATCGATGATATGGGAGCAAACGTCATTAGGGTCTACACGGTGCATAATCCGGTCTTTTATTCCGCGCTGGTGAAATACAACCGGGATAAAGGCGATGATCCCCTGTACTTCATGCAGGGCATCTGGTCGCCGGAGGAGCAGCTAATCGAGCGTCGGGATGCGTATGACGAAGAAATCGTCCAAACGTTTAAAGCGGAGATCTCGAAGGCTGTCGCTGCAGTTTACGGGGATATCAACGTTGAGCCCAAGCATGGGCAGTCGAGCGGCAAGTATAAGGTCAATGCGGGCAAGTACCTCATGGCCTGGCATGTGGGTACGGAATGGGACCCAGCCATGGTTGATAACACCAACAAGGTACATAAGGGTGTCCCTCAGTATAAGGGGTCCTATTTCTCGGGGACGAAGGACGCAAGTCCCTTCGAGAATTGGCTGGCATCTTTATTGGACTACACGGCTGCCGAGGAGCAGAAGTACGGGTGGCAGCATCCGATGACATTTACCAATTGGGTCACGACGGATGTGCTTGAGCATCCGGGGGAACCGCTGTTTGAAGAAGACCTGGTGTCCGTCGATGCAAGGCATGTCGAACCGGTGAACTGGGATGCGGGATATTTTGCGGCATACCATGTGTACCCGTACTATCCGGATTTTTTCCGGACGGACAAAACATTGCAGACCCTTCCCGACGGGGACGGAGGCTACAACACGTACAAAGCCTATTTGCGAAAATTGAAGGCAGAGTTCGAGGATATGCCGATCATGGTTACCGAGTACGGCGTGCCTTCCTCCATCGGTATTTCCCACCACGGTCCTGGAGGGAAGGATCAAGGAGGACATGACGAGGCGGAGCAAGGCGAAGTAAATGTCTCGCTGACTCAGGATATTTACGACGAAGGCTATTCCGGAGCGATCTTGTTCATGTGGCAGGACGAATGGTTCAAGAAAACATGGAACACGATGCCTTTTGAAATACCGGCAGACCGCCGGGCATTCTGGTTGAATGTGCTGACCAACGAAAAGATGTTCGGCGTTCTGGCGATGCAGCCGGGTAAAGCGGAACAAATTACGATCGACGGGGATTTGACCGACTGGGATCAGGTTCCTGAAGGGGAAGTCAAAACCTGGTCCGGTACGGCTCCGGGCGTAAAAAACATGAAATTGACGCATGACGAGGCTTATCTGTATATCGGCATGGAGCTGGACGAAGCATTCGATCCCGAACGTTCGAAACTCTTCATCGGAGCAGACACCATCCCTGGCGGCGATATACCGAAGAAAGAGCTGGCGGGACGAACGCTCACCGGCGGGGCTTTGGAAACGTTGATTCAGGTAGGCCAAGAGGACGAATCCCAGGTAACCATAGCGCCATCTTACGATTTCCACAGCCGGCTGTACGGCAAAGAAGGCTATTGGATGCTGCCGGGAGAGGAAGCCAAGGGAACGAAGGACGATCCCGTCGTACCGGGCGGCTCGTTCCATTCCTGGAAGCTGGCCATCAGCCTGCTGATGAATCCGCCGGACACCCGGTTCTCCCATCCGTTCGTGGATGAGACGGTGGGAACGCTGAAACGGGGAACCAGCGATCCGGAATCTCCGGATTTCAACTCCCTTACGGCATGGCAGTATCAAGACCGCTTCGTCGAGATGAGGATTCCGTGGATGCTGCTAGGATTCGGAGATCCGAGTTCGCTGCAGGTGCTGGACTACAGTCCGCTTCAAGACAAGCGCACGTTCAGCACGACCACGGCTGACGGTATCCGGCTGGTTCCATGGATTACTGAAAGATCCAAGAACACCGGCAAACCAGCTTCAGGATCGGATCAGTCCATTAATTTGTCGGACATCGAGCCTTATACATGGGAGCTGTGGGAAGCAACCCAATACAGCGAACGCTTGAAGCAAAGCTATTACGATATGCAGGAAATATTCACGCGTCTCCCTGAAACGGGGCGGCAGCCAGATGCTAAATAAAAGGAGGAGCCATCGGAGATGTTTTCAAATTTAGAAATGGCATACGTCTTTGTCTATGTATGCCTCGGCCTGATTGCAGCCGGCATTATCCTGTTGTTCCAAATGAAGATCAAGCATAATGCCATACAAAGAGAAACGGAACGATTTACGGAAAAACACCATGATTACTTTGTGTATGTGCAGAGTCATCTGCATGATGATACCACGCTGGAGCTGCCGCCAGGCAAATTGACGTCGGCCGAACGCCGGGTCATCCAAGCCAAGTTTATGGAGTGGATCGAGCAATTCAAAGGCGACGCCAGAGAGAAGCTCCTGCGTTTGTGCCGGGACGCCGGGTTTGTGGAACAGGAAATTCGGGCATTATCCAGCATGAGGAAAGACCGCCGCATTGAAGCGGTCTACCGCCTCGGCGGGATGCGGGCGGAAGAGGCCGTTCCCCAGCTCCAGCAGCTGATGAACCGGACGAAATACGGTCCGATGACCATCATCATTGCGCGGGCAATTGCCAAGAGCGCGGTTTCGTCCCAGCAGATTCGGGAAATGTTGTCCAAGCTGCTGTCTTACGATAAAGCCATTCACCATATGGCTGCCGATATTTTGCTGGAGACCCGGCTGGATTCGGCCAGCCTCATGCGCAAGCTTCTGGACGATCCCGATCCAGGACTGGTCAAGGTTTCGCTTGTTGCCATGTGGGGACAGGCCATTCCGGCCGTCGTGCCGGCACTCGACCGATTGGTCGGATCCGAGGAGAAGGACGTGCGTGCCGAGGCCGTCAAGCTGTATCTTGGCTCGAACCCGGCCCTGAAGGATGACACTATTGTGGCACTCATGAATGATCATGAGTGGGAAGTGCGGGCGGCAGCGGCGAAAGCGCTCGGACGGCTTCATGCCGCAGGCAGCATTCCGCTCCTGGCTTCAGCCCTGAAGGACGAGAATTGGCATGTGCGGAACAACAGCGCGGAGAGTCTTGCCATGTTGGGAGAACAAGGCTTCGAGACCTTGTGCCAAGCCGCGCTTACAGGAGAAGGTCCAGCCAGGGAAACGGCCCTGTACCGGATCGAACGGATCATGTCCAACGAAGGCGAATACGAGCAAGTGGAGCAAATGGTGGCATTTAATAAAAGAAAACTGGTGTACGATCGTTATTTCGGCGTTCAAACGAACAAACGGATCGGCACGGTTGCAGGAGTAGGAGGAGATTACACTGCTTAGAGATATCCTGCTCACTTACGGGATGGTGGCGATTTATTACGTCATGATCGTTAGCGCGCTTTATTTTGTAATTCTGATGTTTTCTTTCAGAAATATTAAGGATATTTTCAGACGCGCGACGTATTCGAAATACAATACGCTTTCGGGCTCGGAACTGGTACCATCGGTATCCTTGCTGGTCCCGGCCTATAACGAAGAGCTGACGATCGCGGAGAATGTCCGCTGCCTCATGACGCTGAACTATCCAACCTACGAGGTCATCGTCATCAATGACGGATCCTCCGACGAAACGCTAAAGGTGCTGATTGAGGAGTATGGTTTGACACTGCTGCCCAATCCGGAGATCCGAGGCAACATCAGCACGAACAAGGTGCGGGGCATTTATTATAATCCGCAGTACCCGCAGCTATACCTCATCGACAAGGAGAACGGCGGTAAGGCGGATTCCTTGAACGCGGGCATCAACCTGTCCCGTTATCCGCTGATTTCTTCCATCGATGCGGATTCATTGCTGGAGAAGGATGCGCTGATCCGGATGGCCCGGATGTACATGGAGAATCCCGAGGAGACGGTGGCGATCGGCGGCGACGTCCGGATTGCCAATGGCTGCGTGATCGAGAACGGTGAGGTTAAGGACGTATCCTTGCCGCGCCGGATGTGGCCGATGTTTCAATCGATCGAATATTTGAAAGCTTTTCTGGGGGGCCGAATCGGGTGGAGCCATTTCAACGGGCTCATCATCGTCTCCGGGGCCTTCGGTTTGTTCCGGAAAGACTATGTCATTGCGGTTGGCGGCTATCGCGGCGGTTACCCCGGCGAAGATATGAACATCATTATCAAGCTGCACCGCTATATGCTGGAAAATAAAATCAAATACCGCGTTTCCTTTTGTCCGGAAGCGGTGTGCTGGACGCAGGCGCCGGACAGCTACAACATTTTGTCCAATCAGCGCAAGCGCTGGGGACGCGGAAACTTGAAGAACATGATCGAGAACCGGGATATGGTGTTCAATCCGAAATATAAAGTCATGGGCTTGTTGACAATGCCCTACAACGTTATTTTCGAAGCGCTAAACCCTTACTTCAGAATTACGGGCCTTCTGGCTCTGCTTGGATATGTTTTGCTGGATATGACAAATTGGCATGTGCTGGTCGTGTTCGGGCTCGTCAATTTTTTAAGCGGGTACCTGCTCAGTGTGGGAGCCCTCATCCTGGAGGAGATGGCCTTCCGCCGGTATACCAAATTGTCCGACTTGGTGAAAATGCTCCTCTTCTCGGCGCTCAAGTTTGTGGGTTACCATCAGCTTGGCGTGCTGTGGAGAGTACAGGGACATATTCAATATTTGCAAAACAACAATTCATGGGGCACCATGACCCGGCAGAGCTGGAAAGATAAGAACGAGGCGGCTTGACTTCAAGGCCCGGTTCAAATGCAGCATCAAAATATAAAGAGAGGTGGGACTTACTGTTATGTCTCAATCGGCAACATTGCAACGCGTGCAGGCCGTTGATTTTTACGGCCGCGTGGAGGAGGAAGTGAGAGAACATCCCAATGGAACAGCATTGCTGTTTCTGTACTGTGCTGGCAATCCGTCCGGGACGGAGGCTGAGCTGGCGGAGGTTCAGAGCTTTATGGACCAGCTGACCGGCGTAAACGGCGAGGTTCTGCACGACGCCAATACCGGCGTATCGGCTGTTACCCTGCCCGGCTACACGCTGGATGCCGCCCATTATCAGGCACTGCTCCTGAAGCAGCATCTGCAGGGCCGTTTCGAGCAAGCGGACCCGCGTATTACGCTTGCAGCGCTTACGGAAGCGCCGCCTCGGCAGACGTTGAAGCAGATGGCGGAAACCGCCAGGCTCAGCACCTCTTCGGATATTCATATATTTACGCAGGAGGAAGCGGACAGCGGCCAAAACCGCATTCTCATTGTGGACCAAGATGCCACGGTGAGGGAATTTTTACAGATTCGCTTGGCCATGCAGGGTTACGAAACGCTGGAAGCGGTGGATGGTTTGGAGGCACTGGAGCTCATCCCGAAATGGGAGCCGGATCTTGTCCTGACCGAGCTGAACCTGCATGGCATCGACGGCCTGCCGTTCATTCATCATATCCAGCAGCTGGACGTGAAGGAGCCGCCGAAAATTGTCGTGTTAACCGAGAAGCGGGTAGAGCAAACCATCAGCCAATGTTTCCAAAACGGGGTCGATGACTACGTAACCAAACCGTTCTCGCCGGTGGAGCTGGATGCCCGCATCCGACGCTGCCTTCATTAAACACATGGTTATTAAAGCTTTTAGTTAGATGAGATTCAGGATTGATACGTGATTAGTTGAGCTGAAGAGGTTCTTTAATCGCAAGGAAAGAGTTCAACAAACAAGTCTGTCTTTTGGCCGACGAACAAAAGAAATAGACGAATAGACTATACATCCGATGGAGGTTGAATACTTGTGAATGAGGAATATGAAACTTTATTGAGTGCCATTGAAAATAAGAAAGCTGTACTGGGTGTTGTGGGACTAGGTTATGTAGGTTTGCCGCTGGCTGTGGAAATGGTGAAACAAGGATTTACGGTCATCGGCATCGATCTGGATTCCGACAAAATCGACCGCATTTACCGCGGCGAGTCCTACATTACGGACATCTCGTCCGAAGAGCTTGCGGCATGCATGGAGACCGGACGCTTTAAGCCGACAACGGATTACAGCATGATCGCCGTCATTGACGCGGTCAGCATCTGCGTGCCGACGCCGCTCAGCGAGAATCAGGACCCGGATACTTCCTACATTACAATGGTAGTCGATCAGCTCAAACGCTTCATGAAGCCTAATCTGTTAATTACGCTGGAGAGCACGACGTATCCGGGAACCACGGAGGAACTGATTCAACAACCGATCGAGAAGCTCGGTTACAAGGTCGGCCAGAACTTCTATCTGTGCTTCTCGCCGGAGCGCGTCGATCCGTCCAACAGCCGCTTTAATACGCGGAACACGCCGAAGGTGATCGGCGGAACGACGGATGCCTGCCTGAAGCTGGGCGAAGCGCTGTACAAACAGTACGTGGAGACGGTTGTACCTGTCAGCAATCCGAAAGTTGCGGAAATGTCGAAGCTGCTGGAAAATACGTTCCGCAGCGTGAATATCGCCTTCGTCAACGAGATGGCGATGATGTGCGACCGTATGGGCATCGATGTATGGGAAGTGATCAATGCGGCGGCCACCAAGCCGTTCGGTTTCATGCCGTTCTATCCGGGGCCAGGCATCGGCGGCCACTGCATCCCGCTGGATCCCATGTACTTATCGTGGAAGGCCAAGGGCTTCCGCTTTTACAGCAAATTCATTGAGCTGGCACAATCCACCAATGACAACATGCCTTACTACGTGATCAACAAAACGGCGACGATTCTGAATGAATATGCCAAATCGATCAAACGCTCCAATATCCTGTTGTTAGGCATGGCCTACAAACCGGACATCAGCGATTTGCGCGAATCCCCGGGCCTCGAAGTTTACGAACAGTTCAAGGAGAACGGCGCTTATGTGGATTACTACGATCCGTATGCCAACAGTTTCGTGGATAAGCAAGGCGAAACGATTCGCAGCGTGGAGTATGATCTCGCGAAATTCAGCCGGTACGATTGCATCGTCCTCATTACGAACCACAGCAATCTGGATTATCATTCGATCGCATCGGCCGGCGTGCCGATCTTGGACACGCGGAATGCATTTAAAGCGTATGCCGAGCCTCATATTTACAAGATCGGCCATTCCGTTCAGCATGTGCCTGAGCCGGGCGAGGCTGTCTTGATCTGATGAAATGGACGAGAAGACTGAGGCATATCGATGCAAAAGCGAAGTGGATCATCTTGGCTGCCGGCATCTGTCTTTTGCTGCTGATCCTTTTTCTTCTTCCGTCAGGCAAGGTGAATCAAAACAAGGCTACCTGGCTGTGGGATGCAAGTCTGATCCGAAGTGAAACGGAGGAGATTGTAGCCTTTAGCGGCAGGGAAGGCATTACAACGATCTTTTTGCAAATTCAACAAGAGGTTACGGACGAGGAGTACCGCCATTTCGTGGCTGCGGCACATCGGCAGGGCATCAGCGTCCATGCTTTGAACGGCCACCCCGACTGGGCTTATGAGGAAGGCCGGCAAAAAGGGATGGACCTGCTGGCCTGGCTGGAAGAGTACAACCAGGCTTCCGCCCCCGAGGAGAAATTCGAGGGCGTGCAGTTCGATGTGGAGCCTTACGTGCTTCGCAGGTGGGATCGCGAACAGGAACGGGTGGTGGAAGAATGGAGCGCCAACACGGAAGTCTGGGTCCAGGAGGCCAAGCGTCAGGGTCTCCCGTTCAGTGCCGCGGTTCCGTTCTGGCTTGATTCGATACCTGGACCGAGCCGAGCGGATACCGATTCGTTCAGCCGCTGGATGATCCAAAATACGGATGCGATTGCCGTTATGGCATACCGCGACAGCGGGGAGCAGATGTATGAATTGTCCAAGGAGGAGCTGGAGCAGGCAGACGAACTCGGCAAATCCGTGTGGATCGGCATGGAGCTCGGGGATACGGACGAAGGCGAGCATTTGACCTTTTATTCCAAGAGCGAGCAGGAGATGGAGGACGAAGCCCTGCGCGCCGCCAAGCTTGGCAGCGACCATTCCTCCTTCGCGGGATTGGCCGTCCATCACTATCAGGCCTGGGTCCACAAACGAACCGCGATGGGCGGGGAAGAGCGGTGATATTGCCATAATGGCCTGTCGCCTCTGCTCCGTGTTACAAGGAAACAACTTCATATCATTCACTCATTCAACGTACCTCCGAAGGTCTCCAAGAGACTTTCGGGGGTATTTTTTTGTCCAAGGAAGGGAAGAGAAAATCGGGTCTGCGCGGTATTGTCTAGAAATTGTAGAGAACCGAATTCTATAATGGGTATCATTGAGCGGCAGGCAGAGGAACATGCCTTGAAACAAAGGGCAAATATTGACATAAGATGGACGACGATTTCTAAGCTCTTAAATTATTGATTTTTGAAAAAGGTGGAATTTTATGAATTTTTTCAAAAAAGCATAGCAATTACGTCAGGTTGGTGTTAAATTCTAATGGTTTGTTCAGGAGGGGCTCCACAATAAGCCCTGTTTGAAATGTTAAAGGAGTATTCGAATGAAGAGAGTTTCTAGTAGTAACCGAGTGTTTTGCATGCTTTCCCGAATGACCGCTTTGCTGGCGATCCTGGCGTTTTTGGGCGGCTGCGGTTTTTTTGGCGGTAAGGCAGCCTCCAGCGATGAAGCGGGAGGTCCGATAGCGCCTGCTCAAAAGGTGGAGCGGTATACGGGGGAGAAGAGCAGGGAAATTCCGTACGTGTATACGGCCAGGAAGGAATTGGCGCTTACCTTTAACGGCATGGGGGATAAAGCCACCATGACGGCACTGATCGATGAACTCGAAACGTACGGAATCAAGGCGACCTTCTTTCTTCCGGGCATCCGAGTGGCGGAGGAGCCGGACATTGCGGGGGCAATCTTGGCCGGAGGCCATGAAATAGAGAACAATACGCTCAATCAGCTGGATATGAACAAGCTGGATTACGACCAGATCTATAAGGAGATCAAGCTGGCAAACGACGTTATTGAACGGGAGACCGGCGCCCAGCCCCGCTATGTCCGGACGCGTTCGGGCGATTACCCGGAAGATGTGCCGCTGGCGGCAGCGCATCTTGGAATGAAGGCGGTTGTCAGCTATAACATCAATCCGAAGGACCGCGATATGCAGAGTGCCGAAGCCATCGGAGAATACGTGGCGAGGTTCGTCTCCAGAGGCGGGATCATCTCCATGAACACCGACGTCAATCCGGAAGTGGTCTCTTCTATAAAATACATTGCCAAGGCCGTGGACGATATCGGATATCGGCTGGTTACGCTGGATGAGCTGGTGCAGAACGGGGGCGAGCGAAAGCCGCTCGAGCAAATTCCGGGATATGACGCTGCCCGCATCAATCCGGATTATCAACGGGCGAAGTATGAGCTGGTATATCAAGTCGATACCGACAAAAAAGAAGTCGCCCTGACGTTTGACGATTTCGGAAGCGATAAAACGGTGACCCGCATACTCGATATTTTGGCCGAGCATGATGTCAAAGCGACCTTCTTCCTGAGGGCCAAAGGCGTGGAAAGCAATCCGAATTTGGCGCGGGCGATGGTGGAAGGCGGGCATGACGTGGCCAACCATTCCTACAGCCATCCCGTCGTTACATCGCTGACGCCCGAAGAGCTTCAGCAGGATGTCGTCAAGGCGCATCAGGTCATTACCGAAGCCATCCAGCAGCAGCCTGTCATGCTGTTTCGTCCGCCGACCGGCGTGGTCGACGATAAACGGGCCAAAGCGTTGGCGGCAGTCGGTTACCCGGTGATTGCCATGTACGACGTGACGACGCTGGATTGGGATATTTCCAATAGTGCCGACGATATTGTGAACGGGGTTATGACCAAGACGCAGCCGGGAAGCGTCATCTTGCTGCATATGCTGGATGACATTCATACCATTGAGGCGCTGCCGCGCGTGCTGGAAGGCCTCAAGGATAAAGGGTATACGTTTGTAAAAATGGCGGACATGATGCAGTTGCAGGACCAGGCCGCAATGGAGATGGAGTAAAATGGAATTATATGAAAACATGCTGGACCGCGTGGATAAATTGGCGGTCGTCGGACTGGGTTATGTCGGACTGCCGCTGGCGGTCGCGTTCTCGAAAAGGCTGGATGTCATCGGCTTTGATCTGAGCGAGGCGAAGGTGTCTCAGTATCGCAGCGGATTCGATGCTACCGGTGAGATCGGAGATGCCCTGCTTGCGGGCAGTGCGGCCGATTTCACCTCGGATCCGGACAAGCTGAAGGAGGCTCGCTGCTTTATCGTGGCCGTTCCGACACCCGTAAAAAGCGGCAATGTGCCGGACCTGAAATTCGTGCGGAATGCCAGCCGTTTGGTCGGCCGCGCCTTGACGCGGGGAGCGGTGGTTGTCTATGAGTCAACGGTCTATCCGGGCGTTACGGAGGAAGTCTGCATTCCGATTCTCGAAGAGGAGTCGGGCCTGAGGCTGGGCGAGGATTTCAAGGTGGGGTATTCCCCGGAACGGATTAACCCCGGAGACCAGGTCCACCGGCTGGAGACCATCGTGAAAATCGTGTCCGGCAATGATCCGGAGGCGCTGGAGACGGTTGCCAGACTGTATGAGCTGATTATCGAGGCAGGCGTTCACCGGGCGGAATCCATCCGGGTGGCGGAAGCGGCAAAGGTCATCGAGAATGCGCAGCGCGACATCAACATTGCCTTTATGAACGAGCTTTCGATGCTGTTCAACCAGATGGACATCGATACGAATGCCGTGCTGCGCGCAGCGGAAACGAAATGGAATTTCCTCCCGTTCCGCCCTGGCCTCGTCGGCGGGCATTGCATCGGAATCGACCCGTATTATCTGACGTATAAGGCCGAGGATACGGGGTATCATTCCAAGATTATTTTGGCAGGACGGCATATCAATGACGGAATGGGAAAATACGTCGCCCAGCACGTCATTAAACTTGCGATTCGCCAAGGGATAGATCTGATGAAGGCGAAGGTGGCCGTCATGGGCCTTTCGTTCAAGGAGGACTGCCGGGATATCCGCAATTCCAAGGTCATCGATATTATTCGGGAGCTGCAGGATTACGGGATCCAGCCGATGGTGGCGGACCCGCACGTAGACCCGAAGCAGGCTTATGAGGAATACGGCATCGAGCTGTCGGACATGAGCGAGCTGAGCGGAATCCAGATTGCGGTAGTGGCGGTCGCTCACCGGGAGTTCAAGCAGCTCGGGATTGCGGCATTCAAGGAGATGTTCAGTTCGGAACAGGCGAAGCTTCTGATCGACGTGAAGGGAGCTTATCCAAAAACCGAATGCGAAGCCCATGGCTTTCATTATTGGAGTTTGTAAGATAACGATGGGAGAAGGCAATGAGGATTATAAAAAGAAAGCAACCGAAGAGCACCAAGGAAGTGCTAACGCTTCCGCGCACCGACAGGCGGACACTTTCCTATGTGCCCGATCCGGAGCAGATCCGGATGAACGCGGACCGAAGAGGCAACCGGGCGCAGAAGCCCGGGGAGGATTTGTCCAGCTCTGAGTACGTCAACAAGCTGCGGATGCTCAGCCTGCGTTACGAGGCGGATTTTGAAGTTTTGCTTGTCCCGAACGGGAAAAAGAAAAAAGCCGGGATTAAGGGCGTGGCTGCCGATATTTCGGCCACGGGCCTTCTGCTCAGGCTGCCGAAAGCCTCTTCAAGCCTCGAAGTCGGCGACAAAGTGAAGGCGCGATTCCGCATCCCGCCGGGGGCTATGCCCGAGGGCTTCGAATCGAGCGTCAGAATCGATGCAGCCGTTGTCCGCAGGGCCCTGAATTCGACGGAAGCCGGCGAAGAGCATCTGCTTGCCTTGGAGTTCGAGAAACCGCTCACGGATTATTTTCAGCGCAAACGGTGGGGGTATTCCGTATATTCCGCCAGCGCATTGCTGTTCATGGCGGTGCTCTTCATCATGCTGATGCGGGCAGAGAGCATCATTTATTTCAAATACAACATGGTGCTGTATTTGTACAGCCTGATCGCGGCCCTGTTTCTGCTGACGCGCTACCTGTTCGGAGCGTTGTACCGCGATGTGCCGATCAATCCGGATTATACGCCGGGAGTTTCCATTATCATCCCCTGCTTCAATGAAGCGGAATGGATCAAACGCACGATACTCAGCTGCATGAATCAGGACTATCCCGTAGACAAGCTGGAGGTCATTGTGGTGGATGACCGATCGACGGACCAGTCGGTACAGCAGATCCAAGACATGATCGAGTTGATTCATTCCGAGGCGGAGCGTTACGCTACCCGGGAGCGCTTGTCCTATATGGTGCTGCCCGAGAATGCGGGCAAACGGGCCGCTCTGGTCAAAGGCGTCGAGATGGCCAAGCATGACCTGGTGGTCTTCGTGGATTCGGACAGCTTCCTGGATCCGACGGCGATTCGCCACCTCGTCCAGCCCTTTCAGGATCCTAAGATGGGCGGCGTTGCCGGACGGACGGACGTCGAGAACAAATATACCAATAACATGACGAAGCTGCAGACCGTCCGTTATTATATCGCCTTTCGGATCATGAAAGCTGCAGAGTCCTGGTTTGACAGCGTGACCTGCCTGTCGGGTCCGTTATCCTGCTATCGGAAAGAGCTGATCGTGCAGCATGCGGACGCTTGGCTGAACCAGAAGTTTCTGGGCAGGCCCGCCACCTTCGGAGACGACCGGAGCATGACGAACTTTATTTTGAAAACGCACCGGACCGCTTACCAGGATTCTGCCATTTGCTCGACGATCGTGCCTTCGCAGATGAAGGTGTTTCTGAAGCAGCAGATGCGGTGGAAGCGCTCCTGGCTGCGCGAATCGCTGCGGGCCGGAAGTTTCATATGGCGCAAAGAGCCGTTTATGGCGTTGTTTTTTTACATAGGCCTGATCGTGCCGATTGCCGCGCCTGTCGTGGTTGCCTACAACCTCATGTACGTGCCGATCGTTCACGGCATTTTCCCGGGGACCTTCCTGATGGGATTGCTGCTGATGGCGCTGCTGATGAGCCTGGCCCACCTGCTGTTCCGGAAGAGCAGACTTTGGGTGTTCGGCTTCGTATTCTGTCTCTTCTATGAATTCGTCCTGTTATGGCAGATGCCGGTGGCTTGGTTTACCTTCTGGAAATCGACGTGGGGGACCCGGGAAACGCCGCAGGATATCGAAGCCAGGGAGAAGAAGGAAGCCCGCAAGCGCAAAGGCAAAAAATTCGGATTACCGTTCTAATCGTGTCAAAGCGGTTGAAGTGAGGATTGAAGTGAGGATGACATATGGCTAAAAAACAAAAAACAGCCCTCAATGTTCGGCGAAAAAATCGCAGGAAAATCATCAAAGTAACGGCACAGGTCATTGTATTGGCCGTTGCAGCCGTCCTGTTGGCCAATGCGATTTTCGATTTTCGAACATATAAGGAGCCGGACAGATCCGCCTGGCGTCAGGATCAGGGCTTTATTGCCCTGTCCTATTTCGGGGTCGGCCGCACCGGGACGTCCAAGCTCGTATCCAAGGCCCAGCTGGATGCCCAGCTGAAGGCCTTATACGAACAGGGCTATACGACGATTTCGCAGCAGGATATCATCGATTATTACAGCCATGGCAAGAAGCTGCCCGACAAGGCGCTGTACCTGTCCTTTGAAGACGGGCGGAATGATTCCGCGCTGTTCGCGCAGCCGCTGCTTGAAAAATATAATTATAAGGCTACCTTTTTGTCCTATGCCAACAAAATGGGCAACAGCGAACGGAAATTTCTGCAGCCGACGGACATGCTGAAGATGACCCGCACCGGGTATTGGGAGCTTGGGACTAACGGCAACCGGCTGACCTATATCAATATTTTCGATGATGAGGGCCGTTATGTCGGCGTTAAAGACGAGCGCGAGCTGACGGTCAAATCCAACGTGGAATATTACAACCACTATTTGATGGATTTCATCCGCGACGAGAACATGATTCCGCTCGAGAACCGCGCCGAGATGGAAGAGCGGATCCGGGCCGACTATGCGGCAATGGACAAGGTTTACACGGAATCGCTCGGTTACGTTCCGCTCACGTATATGATCATGCATGCCAATGCGCTCGGCGGAGGAATGAATCAGCTTGTGGCGAATGCCAATTCGGATCAGATTCAGAAGCTGTTCGGGATGAATTTCAACCGGGAAGGCGTTGCCTTCAATTCGAAGGATAGCGATCTGTATAATCTGACCCGGGTCCAGCCCGCGCCGTATTGGTCTACCAATCACCTGTTAATGAAGCTGCATAAGGACCAAGGGCAGCCTATGCAGTTTGTACGGGGCGACACGGAGCAGGCTGACAAGTGGGAGCTGCTTGGCGGAGCGGCAGAATTTACGGATAACCGGATGGTGGTCACATCGCCCCCGTCCCAGGCAGGAACCGTGTATTTGAAGGGCAGCGGGGAGCAAGACGTCACCGTCTCGGCCAAAGCGCTCGGCAATGTGGTAGGACGGCAGTCGGTTTATGTCCGTTACGACCGAACGAAGGGTTCGTATCTCAGGCTTCTGCTGGAGAACAACCACGTGGTGGTGGAACAGAAGATAGCGGGCCAAGCTCCCGAGGAGCTGTTCACGTACGCCTTGCCGAAGGTGGCATGGGGCGAAGAGGATCTGCAATTCGATAAGGCTTCGGTCTATACAAAGGAGCAGACGCTGTCCGGAGACCGGGATGATGAGAATGAGTACCCTGTCAACATACTCGGAAATCGGTGGCTGGAGATTTCGGTGAAAGGCGATGCCCTGTCCGTGAGCGTTGATCGGCAGGTGCTTTTGGACCGGCAGCCTGTGGATGCATCGATCGGCGCAGGAGGCGTGGCGCTTGAATCGGAGTATCATGAGCAGAACGAAAAGGATGATATTTACGACGCCGTCTTTGAAGATGTCACGATTGTGTCGGAGCAACCGGGTGCCGAACGTAAGCTGCTGTTTACGAACAAGCCGTCCGGACTTGCCGGTGTCCTGACCGGCGTGCAGCGAAGCATGAATCGCGCGGTCGACTGGGCTGTCGAGACTTTCTAAAAATTGGGCGTAGGACGTGAACAACGAATGAAGAATCGCAGGAAGAAATGGGCGGCAGCTGCGGGGTTTGCCGTATTGTGTGCTGCCGTCTCCTTCTGGTGGTTGGAGGATCAAAAGAAGGAGCCATCGATGCTGCCCCAGCCGCTGCAGGCGCAAGTCAAGCTGTCTGCCTGGATTACGGATTGGCAGTGGGAGACGGGCATGACAGATTGGAAGCAGCTCGGTGATGGGCTTGAAGAAATCAAGCTGTTTGCAGCCTATTTCAATCATAAAGACGAGCTTTACTTGACGTCGGATTTTCGGGAGGCGCTGCCTGCGTTCCTGGAGGCGTCCAAGGAAGGGGAGCCGGCTCGCGGCGTCCTGACGATCGTCAACGATCGTTTCCATCCCGATGGAACGGCCAAACAGAAGGATCCGGAGCTGATATCCCGGCTCGTCGCTACTCCCGAAAGCCGCAGCCAACATATCAGGCAGATTCTGGACATGGCATCCCAGCACGGCTTCGACGGCGTGGAATTGGATTACGAGAAGGTCCGCAAGGAGGATGGGGCCAACCTCTCCGCGCTGTACGAGGAGCTGTATGAGCGTCTCCGGGCGGAAGGCCTCTCGCTTCGAATCGTGCTGGAGCCTGGCGTATCCCTGTCATCGCTTAAGCTGCCGGAGGGGCCGGATTATGTCCTGATGGCATACAACCTGTACGGGGGGCATAGCGGACCCGGACCGAAGGCGGATTATGCCATGATCAAGGAGCTGGGGGGCAAACTGCGGCAGCTGCCGGGAGACCATGCCATCGCGCTGTCGGTTGGCGGGTTTGACTGGGCGAAGAATGGCAAGGCGGTTTCTTTAACGGAGAAGCGTGCGGTAGAGCTGGCGCGTGCCAGCCCGGACGAACCGAAGCGGGATCCGGACAGCGGGGCCCTATACTTCGAGTACACGGACGACCAAGGCATCGGGCATACCGTATGGTATGCGGACGGAACGACCCTTGCCGGATGGATGAATGCGGCGGGGGAGGCGGGCATTTCGAAGATTGCGATCTGGCGGCTCGGCGAAATGGATGCCAATACGCTGCAGAAGTTGAGCGAAATTCGACATCAATCCCATCATGAATGATTTCGCATAACCCAAAAGGACACCCCGCGGCTTCAATAAGAAGTCGCTCGGGGTGTCCTTTCACGTATGGGAACATTCGGGGGGCAGTCCGCTCCTCATTCTGTCCGTCCCCATCGAAAGGGGAGTCAATGGATGAGCTTTGAAGCTTTCGCTTTGCGGATCAGCCCGCTGCTGGCCCGGTTGATCGGCTTCTTGAGCACGATCCCGATCACAAGCGCGATCGCCGCGAAGACCAGCATGAGCAGCATATCGCGGATGACGATATCCCACAGGATGCCGCCGACGGCTTCCCGCATCATGCTGATGGCATAGGTGAACGGCAAATACGGATGCAATGCCTGGAAGAACGGCGGCGTCATCTGGATCGGAAAGGTCCCGCCCGCGCCGGCCAGCTGCAGCACGAGCAGAACGATCGCCATCGCTTTTCCGACATTGCCGAACACGGACACCAGCGTATAGACGATCAGCATGAAAACGCAGCTGATCAGCAGCGCAAACAGAATGAACCAGCCGGGGTTCACCACGTAGGTACCCAGCAAATAAATATCGCCCAGGGTAACGAACAGCGCCTGGAACAGGGCAATGGTCAGAAAGGTGAGATAGCGTCCGAAGTAAACCTCGATGCTGCGGAAGCTTCTCTCCTCATCATGTACGTCAACGGAGAGCAGGGAAACGAGCAGCAGGGCGCCAACCCACAAGGACAAGGTCGTGAAGAAGGGCGACATCGCGGAGCCGTAGTTCGGGATGGGGTACAGGCGATTCTCTTCCAGCGTAACCGGCTCGGCAAAAAACTGGCTCTCGAGCTCGAAATTGTTTTGGAGAAGATCGATGATCTCTTGAATATCCCCTTCCGCTTCCATCTCGCGCAGCCGGTTGGCCAGCTGCGTAATCCGAAGCTCCGCCTCCGGCAGACGATTTTGGGCGAGCTGCACTTCTTGGCCTCCCACTTTGAGCCCTTTCCGTGCATCTTGAAGCAAACGCTGGATGTCGGGGACGCTGGCAAGCGCCTGGGTCAATTCCTGCTGAACGCGCTTGGCCGTACCTGCGCCCTTGGTGAAGGCCTTGCTTATCGCCGGGCCGATTTCGCTGTCGTACCGGCTTAGCAGCGCGTCGGTCAGCCCCGTAATGTCATCGGTCAGCTTCTTCAGCTTATCGATGGAATCCGCAGGAGCTTCCTCCCCCCGTTCCACCGCTTGGGCAATGGTTTGGAGCGCGGCTTGAGCCGAGGTCCATCGTGCCGCAATGTCCTCGAGCTTGGCCGCCGCGGAAGCCGCCGCCGGGGAGATCGAGCCCAGCCGCTTGAACAATTGCCCCAGCCTGGCCGCGGCTTGCGCTGCAGTCTGAGCGCGCTCCTTCGCAACGGTCAGGCGGCTGGCCAGCTCCTTCGGGTCGATGCCTTTTTGCCCTAGCGCGTCCAGCACTTGCGAAAGCGTTCCGGTGGCTGCACCCAGCACCTCCAAGTCCTGCCGCAGCGCAGGCTCCAGCGATTTCGAGGCCCCTGCGGCCTGATTCGCGAACTCCGCCAGCGCACCGGCCATTTCCTTGCCGTCCGTGGCAATCCCTTCAAGGCGGGGCAGAGCGGCATCGGCCTGCTGAACCAACCGGTTGGCCAGCTTGATATCCTGCTGGGCCGTGCTCACCGCCTCGTTGAGCTCGGGAAAGCTTTTTCGAGCCGGAACAGCAAGCTTCGTACTTTGTTGATCGCAGGGAGCTGGTTCTCGATCTCGATCCCGAGCGTGTTGAAAATCTCGAAGATGGTGCCGTTGGCGGTTTTGATGAAATTTTTGCTGACTTCCTCCACGACGGCAGATGCCCCCTGGGCCGTCACCTTGGGCGAAATGGCGTTGATTTTTTCGTTCGTGTAATAGAGGATCTGTGCCTTGACGGGCTCATTGGTCAGTACGGTGCCGATCCGGGCGGAGAAGTTCTCCGGAATGACGATAGCGGCATAATCGGTGCCGCGCCGCACCCCCTGTATCGCATTCTCGCTGTCCTCCGTAAACCGCCACCCCAGCTTCTCATTGTGATGCAGGGACTCCACGATTTCTTTGCCCAGGTTAATGGGCTGGTCGCGAAGGGTGGTGCCTTTATCCAGGTTGGCAACGGCAATGGATACACCTGAGGTTTGGCCGTAGGGATCCCAGGAAGCTTCGATGTTAAACCAGGCATATAGAGAAGGAAGGAGGGCAAGACCCCCGAGTATAACGGCTGCAGCCCAATTGCGGACGATTCTACGGATATCGGCAGAATATATATGGATAATATTCTTCATGAGCGCTCCTGTCTTGTACGTAGTTGGAGCTAGTATGCCGCCAAATCCGTGCCAAGATACGAAACGAGCCGCTCCTTTATCTCTTCCTTGAGAGAGGGCCGATCGCAGAGCAGGCTGCCTTCATACCCGCGGCACAGATAATGCACCTGCAGCCCTTCCTCGGGGGTACGGCCCTGGCTTTGAATCCGGATGCCGCGCCGCTTCATCTGCTGTTGAATGGACCAGGCGCGTGCCGAAATCCCTTTTTGGATATGCTGCAGATTTAAAATATAGATTTCGGCCATTTTGAGCTTGAGGGTCTTGAGGATTCCAATATCCCGTTCGAGAACAGACTGAAGCAGGTCATGCAGCAGATAATCTTTGATCAGGGCTTCGTCTTCGACCGAAGGCGGAGGAGGAGTGGAAGGTTTCATCATAAGAGACACATCCCCGGACATGAAAAAAATATAAGAACGCACGTTCTATTATATACATGGTATGCCATCCTTATTCGGCCTGCAACCATTAATTTCTGGCATTTGTGATCACCTCAGTGGATTCATGGCGGCATATCGTTTACACTCCTGATAACTGCATTTTTTCTGGAGGAGATTAACCATGATACTGCATAAAGGCGAAATATTGTTCCGGCAAGGGGATAGCGGGGATCATTTATATCACATTCGGAGCGGATTGTTTAAGGTGACCCGTCTGCATGCCAACGGCAATATGGTGCTTTTCAATATTTTATATCCCGGCGAAACGGTACCCCATCACTCGCTGATCAGCCCGAAGGAAACGCATGGAACCGCGATCGCGCTGATTCAGAGCGAAGTGGAGGTAATATCGGCTGAAACTTGGTATCGACAGCTGGAGGAGGATCCGCGAAAACCGCTCGAGGTTGCCAGATTGCTGCAGGAAAAGGTGAGGTTCATGCAGATGAGGCTGGATCACTTAACCGTGGGCGGGCCGGCGGAGCGGCTGGAGCTGCTGATTCAATGGCTGGATGAGTATTCCCAAGGGATACATTTGACCGAATATTTGACTCAGGAAGAGATCGGACAACTGATCGGGGTAAGGAGAGAAACGGTAAACCGGCTGCTGCGGGAGCACGGCAAGCACGTTTAGCCCATATCCCTTTGCCGACGCCTGAACGGGTTTATACACCGGTTTATAAAACCCTGTACGAGCATGCGCCGGACAAAGCAATGAGTCGATGCACCCTTCGCGGCTGATCGATGCCGCCGGAAGGCGCCAAACCAAAAAAGATGCCCCTTTTGCAGAAGAGGGGCATCTTTTTTGGTTTTGAGATACGGTTAACCTAATATTAACTTTCCAGCGTACCGGCCGGACCAAAGAATTCATAGTGGATCCGGTCAGCAGGCACCTCCATCGCTTTCAAATGGCCGTTCACGGCACCCATGAACGGAACCGGCCCGCAGAAATAGAAGTCGGCTTTCGGATCGACCGTTTTGCGAAGGAACTCCAGATCGATGTAGCCGGTTTGGTGGCAAGTGTCTTCCATTTCCGGCTGTTCATAAATGACGTACGTGCTTAGCTGCGGATGCTTCGAGGCGAGCTCATCGATATGCAGCTTCATTGCATGCTGACTGCCGCATTTGGCCGCATGGATAAAGGTTACTTTCCGTTCAGGCTGATTCAGCAGCACGGATTCCAGCATGGCCACCATCGGAGTCAAACCGACGCCGCCGCTGATCAAGGCAAGCGGAAGGTCGGAGTCCGTATCCAGCGTAAAGGTACCGGCCGGAGCCGTGACCTCGAGAACGGTCCCGACCTCTGCATGACGGTGCAGCCAGTTGGAGACGATGCCGGCAGGCTTTCCATCCAGCTCGTCTTCGCGTTTCACCGTAATTCTGTAGTAAGGATGTCCGGGTGCGGACGAGAGGCTGTAATGACGATTATGATAATAGGCTTCGCCCTCAGGTTTTACCCGGAGCGTGATGTATTGGCCGGGTAGATAATCGGAAATTTCCCCGCCGTCCTGCGGTACCAGATAAAAGGAAGTAATGACGGAGCTTTCCTCCACCTTCCGGTCAATGACGAAATTACGGTATCCGCTCCAGCCGCCGGCTTTGTTTGCGGCTTGCTGGTACATATCCGCCTCGATCCCGATAAAGACATCGGCAATGACGCCATAAGCTTCGGCCCAAGCCTCGATAATTTCGGGCGTCGCGGCATCGCCCAGCACATCCTTCATGGCGCCGAGCAGCGTTTCGCCGACGATCGGATAGTGCTCCGGCAAAATGTTTAATGCACGGTGCTTGTGTCCGATTTGTTTAACAACCGGGACGATGGCTTCAAGACGGTCGATATGGGCCGCGGCTGCGTATACGGCATTGGCCAGGGCAAAGGGCTGTTTGCCTTCTCTTTGATTCGCATGGTTGAATATGTTAAGAAGTTCCGGGTGATGATGAAACAATTTTTGGTAAAATGCGCTTGTGATTGCCGTGCCGTGGGTTTCCAGAACCGGCACGGTCGATTTAACGACCTCGATCGTACGTTGGCTTAACATGCAGACTCCCCCTTGATTCATATGATACTTAGTCGAGTTGGTGTTCCCTTTAAGTATAGACAGGCGATGGAGGGGCTCTTGTGATTAAGATCACATCGGATTCAGCGAATATGTGAACAATATTTTTACGCGCAGGAGGTTCTTAAAGCTGGAATTTTTACATATTCCATATAGAGATTCCAATTCATTCTAGCCAGCTGTTTAGCTTGTATGCCAACTGTGTTATAATAATGTTAGCACTCTAACTAAAACGAGAAAGGATCAGGATACCATGTGTCCCCGAAGGACGAATCCCCAAAGGACGATTTGGAAACGTTATGATCTCTCATACACATAGCTTCCTTTGTAGAGCGAAGTCGGACGTCTGAAGACAAGGACGGTCTCTACGAAAGGATGGGAACTATGGTTCGAAGGATGAACTCCTCCAGGTTGCCTCAAGGTAGAGATTGGCCTATGTCTGACCAATCTACTACGACAAGAGGGATCCTGTATGAGGAAAAGACAAAACACATTTATCACCATGTCGGCGATGTTGTTCGGAACGTTTTTAATGGCTTTTACGTATTATCACATTAATTTTCACAATCATTTGACCGAAGGCGGCTTTGTCGGCCTTGCGCTGCTTGGCAAATATGCGCTTGATATTCCGCCCGCATTGAGTATGGTCCTTATGGACATACCGGTACTGCTGATTGCCTTGTTCATCAAGGGTCGGAAATTCATATTCAATACCGTTGTTGCGGCGAGCATGTTTACCTTGTTCTACGCATTGATCGAGCGGTATTCCACGCTGGTTATCGATCTGAATCATAACTTGCTGGCAGCCGCGCTGCTGTCCGGATTATTGACGGGCTTTGGAGCCGGCATCGTGCTCCGCTATGGCGGGGCGACAGGCGGTGACGACGTAATCTCCGTACTGTTCAGCGAGTGGAGCGGGCTTAAGGTAGGGACGGTGTTTTTCCTGATGGATGCCGTAGTACTGCTATTATCGCTATTCTATATGCCATTGGTTGAAACCTTATATACTATATTAGCCGTATCGATTGCCGGGCAAGTGATCACCATCACAGTGACATACGGTACCGAGAAAGCGGAAAAGAAACCGGTTCGGAAGGCGGTCCGTGCCCCAAGCACTCCGGTTACTCCGAAAACAGCGCAGCATACCGTTAGCGGCCGTTCGTAATGCGGTCCCAATAAGAGAAGCTCACCCGCATGCAGGGTGAGCTTCTTTCATGTGCTTTAAATCGATTACTTCTCGTCCTTGGGGTGGTTCTCGTCCCACTCCTGTGCCTTGGCGGTGGCGATGGCGATGGCACGTCCCTCATCGTAGTTCTCCTCCAGCAAGGCATTGGCAATTTCCACGGCTTTATTCCTCACCCGGGGCTCCAGATTTTTCATGGATGGCGGATAATCATTTTTGCTCCAAGGCATGGTACGATCCCTCCAATTCAACTGTTCATGGCATGTACTGTATATTACCCCGTGCAACCAAATTGAATAAACGGGTTCAACCGCACAAAAAAATGCATTACCCCTGAGGGGCAATGCATTTGGACATTTGGATTTATTCGAACAGCTGCAAATACTCGCCGTAGCCTTCCCTCTGCATTTCTTCCTTCGGCACAAACCGGAGCGCAGCGGAATTGATGCAGTAACGGAGCCCGTTCGGTCCGGGCCCGTCGTCGAACACATGGCCGAGGTGAGAGTCGCCTTTTTTGCTTCGTACCTCGGTGCGGACCATCATGTGGGTAAGATCCATTTTTTCCTTGATGTTGTATTCGCGAATCGGACGGGTGAAGCTCGGCCATCCGCAGCCGGCGTCGTATTTGTCCGTAGAACTGAAGAGCGGCTCGCCGGACACGATATCGACGTAAATGCCTTCCCCATGATGGTCCCAATACTCATTGTGGAACGGGGGTTCGGTGGCGTTGTTCTGCGTCACTTCATATTGTATCGGCGTCAGGCGCTGCTTAAGCTCGGCGGTATCCACAGGCTCCGACCAGTGCTGCTCAATGAAATCCTCCCGTCCGGAGCCTTTGCGATAGCGTTTGTAATGGCTCGGATTTTTCTTGTGGTAATCCTGATGGTATTCCTCGGCTTCATAGAAGGTGCTCGCCGGGATGATCGGCGTCACGATCGGTCCGTCGAAACGTCCGCTGGCCGCCACGGCCTGCTTGGATTGCTCCGCAAGCACGCGCTGCTCCTCCGTATGGTAAAAAATAGCGGTGCGGTAGGATGTCCCGCGGTCATGGAATTGTCCGCCCTCATCCGTAGGATCGATTTGCTGCCAGAAAAGCTCGAGCAGCTTCTCATATGGGAAAACTTCCGGGTTATAGGTGATTTGAACGGCCTCATAATGGCCTGTGGTATCGGAGCATACCTCTTCATAGGTTGGATTTTCCTTGTGGCCGCCAGTATAACCGGAAACGACCTTCAGAATGCCCGGCAGCTCGTCAAAAGGAGAGACCATACACCAGAAGCAGCCTCCCGCAAAGGTAGCCAATTCGCTTGGGGTTGAACGATTATTCATATATTATCCCTCCATCGTTTGATAACAATATAAAATGTAAGTCTTATTGTTATTATAATCATTTTGGTCAAGGAAACCAAAATATTGCTCCGATTATGTCGTTCTCCCCTTATACCACCGGAAAGCGGCCATGAACAAAGCGGTTAGCAGCATAAGTCCTGCCGCAACAGCCGCGAAGATGACCGGATGATCGGCCAATCCGCTGCCAAGCCAGGCGTACAGGAGGATGGCTGGAATTTTGCCGATGGCGGAAGCGGCGGTGTACGTCCAGAATGGGATGGAGGCGACGCCGGCATATAGATTGACGGCCATTTGGGGTATCACGGGCAGCAGGCGGGCGAGCAGGATCGACTGAAAGGGGCGCCGTTCGACCGCGGTCGTAAACCTATGAATAGCCGTGTATTTCCCAAGCAGCCGTCTGCCGGACTCCTGGTATAAAGACCGCACAGCCGCATACAGGATGACGGCGGCGATCGTCGTTCCGAACCACGATATGGCTGCCGCCCAGACGGTGCCGTATGCATACCCGAGAATAGCGATGACCACTTTGTAGGGGGCAATGGGAAATAAGGCAAGCAGGGCTGCCAGCAGGATCATGAGGAAGAGCGGGGGATCGCTCTCCAGCCACTCCGTGATATCATGCCTGTATGAAAAAGCAAGTGCCAGTACTGCCGCATATAGGATGGGGATGATCCATCTCTTCATGTAGAATCCTCACTTTGCATCGTTGACCTGAATAGCACCATGATAGCAAAAAAACAGGCATGCTGCCCGTTTTTCGAAGACTCTCGCAATCGATACTATGGAAAAATTTGAATATACAAGCGATTTTTCGTATGTTATAATATGTCCAACCGAATAGTTCCCAAAGGGGAGTAGCTTCATAAGAAAACCTCTGTCGTGGCCTTATCAAGGATGAACAACCGCGACTTCAACGGTAGGTTTTCTTGCGATATAGAATCTCATGGGCTCTGCCGATGACTTATAAATTCTATATCGTAAGTAAAGTCGTCATTACGGGACTAACCATCCCCGGCTTTATTGGCAACGATGAGTTGTTTAGCGAGACCTTTGCCTGATTGTTTCATGATGAGGTGGAGGTCTATTTTTGCGCCCAAAAAACGCTGTAGACCCCATCGATGAAGGGAACAGCGTTTTTTTTTGGGTGGAGGACATCGGTAGGTGAAAGCCTAATCAGAACATGAAGAAAGGGTGGGGAATCATGGATTTGCTTTCGATGGAATTTTGGACCGCGCTGCTGTCGATTGTCCTCATTGACCTCGTGCTGGCAGGCGATAATGCTATCGTTATCGGTCTCGCCGCTCGCAATGTCCAGAAAGAGGACCAGAAGAAGGTCATCCTGTGGGGAACCGTCGGTGCGATCATCATACGGATCGTAGCCACGCTGCTCGTTGTCCAGCTCTTGATGATCCCCGGCTTGCGCTTGATCGGCGGCATCGCGCTGCTGTGGATCGCCTACAAGCTGCTGGTCGATGAGAAGCAGCATGAAATTTCCGCGGGCAACCAAATGTGGGCGGCTATCCGTACGATCATCATCGCGGATGCCATGATGGGACTGGATAACGTTCTTGCCGTAGCAGGCGCTGCCGGTGAAAGCTTCATGCTCGTTATTGTCGGACTTGCGATTTCCGTTCCGATCATGGTGTGGGGCAGTACCATTATCCTGAAGCTGACGGATCGCTTCCCGATTATCATCACGATCGGCGCTGCGGTGTTAGCCTGGACCGCATCGAAGATGGTGGTGGAAGAGCCGATGATTCACGGCTGGTTCGCAAATGGCGTCGTGAAGTACGGGTTTGAGGTTATCGTCATTGCCATCGTCATCGGCATCGGAACCTGGATGAAGAAGAAGAATGAGCACAAAGCGAAGAGCAGCCCGGTACAGGTAAAGATGGTCGACTAGTTTAAGACTTTGTCTGAACGGGAACCAAGCGGTATAATGTCTTCATGAACGAACAGAGCCCATAAAACCCTGTTCGCATGAGGAGGAGTAATGCATGGAATCTGCGGGGAAGTCCGTAGAAGAACGGATAGCGGAATCGTACCGTCAGGATGAGGATATGATGATCCTCGTATTTGCCCAATGGTGTGTGAATCACGGTCTGGATCCGGCTGAGCTGTACCGTAAAGCCTATCCGGATCAGCCGGACAATGAGCGGTTGACGCGCGTGCTTGAACTGACGGTGCCCAAAGAAGAGGCTGGGGAAATACCGGATCAGACCCTGCTTGGCGTCCTGTCGATGTTCGGTAATGAAGACTTGGCTATCGTTGTTGCCGAGGCAGCGGCCACCCTTGGTCCTGACAAGAAGTAACGGAATCATGGAATATCTTACATCCGATTCAAAGAAGGAGCGGGTCGATCAAGGAAAAACCTTGGTCGGCCCGCTTTTTTACCGTGGAAGTATGACCATTAATTGGAGGTTCGGCTGGACATGCGGAATTGCTTAGGCGAAACGCCGAATCGGGAACGGAAAACGCGGTGAAAATAAGTGTAGTTCGCAAAGCCGGAGGTTTCGGCGACATCCTCCAGGGAGAGGGGGCTGAAAACGATCCGTTCCTTTGCCATGCTCAGTCGCACGTCCATGGTGTACTGCATGATGGTGGTGCCGAATGCTTCCTTGAACAGATGGACTGCCCGGGAAACGCTGATGCCGACATGGGCGGCGACATCCTCCAGCTTGAACATGGAGGAGGCATTCTCCTCAATGTAGTTCTTCATGCGGTAGGCGAGATACGTCTTGGGGGTTGTTGACGGCTGCTCCGATAACAGGCGGTCCACCTCAAGGCACAGAATCCGCACGGTGTAATCCGAAATCTCGGGATAAGGATCCGATACGCGCCGCTGCTCGAGCAGAATTTGCCGAAACAGACTCAGGTAACGCTCCTCCAGCGGCACCCTGATTTTGGTCGGGCGTTTCTTGGAATTCCACCACGCGTCCGCCCAAGGCCCTTTGAAAAAAATATGATAATCGCCGCTTTCGATGGTCAATTCACCCAATGCGTTGTATTCGTCATCGATTCGAAGCTCATAAGGCTGTCCGGGCGTGAAGATCAACAGATCCCCTGCCTCGACGAGCGACAGCTTGCCGTCGATTTTGGCGCGGCATTTGCCGTCGGTCTGCCAACGCATCAAATAGGTGTCGAAACCGTCCGCCAGGGACATCTTGAAAGGTTTGCGATGAAATGAGAAATCCGCTGCTACGACTTGGTTGGAAAGATTTGAATCCATTGCTAAAGTCCCCTTTGAAGAATAAGAAAATAATGACCAGATTGTTCATGTTTTAATCATATTCTTCATTTTAAACGAAAGCATAAAAGAATACCATTGTACTAGTCCGAGCACATCTATTGGTTCAAGGAGTGACATCGATGAAAAAAATGAGAGCAGGTATAATTGGCTGCGGAACCATTAGCGGCGTATACTTCACGAACTTGAAAAACAGCCCTTGGGTTGAAATCGTGGCATGTGCCGATCTCATTCCGGACAACGCCAAAGCGAAAGCGGAAGAGTTCAACATCCCGAACGTATACACGGTTGAGGAGATGCTCGCACAGACGGATATTGAATTTATTATTAATTTGACCATTCCGGCCAGCCATGCCAATGTCGATATCGCCTCCCTGGAAGCAGGAAAGCATGTCTATAGTGAAAAACCGCTGGCCATAACCCTTGACGAAGCCCGCCGCGTTCTGAATATCGCGGATCAGAAGGGGCTTCGCGTCGGCTGCGCACCGGATACGTTCCTAGGCTCCGGGGTACAGACGGCCAAAGCGGCCATTGAATCCGGGCTGATCGGCAGACCTGTTGCCGCAACGGCGTTTATGATGGGGGCAGGACCGGAAGCATGGCATCCCAATCCCGAATTTTTTTACGCGTCGGGCGGAGGTCCAATGATGGACATGGGACCTTATTATGTGTCGGCCCTGGTAGAGCTGCTGGGTCCCGCAAGCCGGATCAGCGCATCCACAGGCATCCAGATCCCGGACCGTTCCGTCGGCTCCGGCCCGCTTCAAGGAAAGCCGATCACGGTTCAGACGCCGACGCATTTGGCAGGAACGCTGGATTTTGAGAACGGTGCCATTGCAACCATGATTACCAGTTTCGATATCTTTGGCGGGTCCAATCTGCCCTGGATCGAAATCTACGGCACGCAGGGCAGCCTGAGTCTCGGCGATCCGAACTACTTCAACGGGGAAGTGAAGCTGCGCAAGCACGGCTCCGAGGAATGGGAATTGCTTGAGCCCGCCTTCGAATGCGGGAAGAACGAGCGGGGTCTGGGCATCCATGATATGATCCAATCGATTCATGAGCAGAAGGACCATCGCGTAAGCGGGCGCTTGGCTTATCACGTGCTGGAGATCATGCAGTCCTTTCAGCAGTCTTCGCTGGAGGGCAGGCATATCGTTCTGCAAAGCACGTACCGTTATGGCAAACTTCCGGCACCTCAGCAGGCCGAATCGGCAGAATAGGGAACTGGAAGCCTGGTCCATATTCTTGTAAACTGGTTATGAACAACAGGCAAACCAGCTTCTGACGGATCTGGCAGGATGATGAGCTCTTGCCCGGCGATCCGCATGAAAGCGTTGCACTAATATTGGGACAGCTCCAATAAGATCAACAGTATGGGGAGGAAATGGACATGTCGAACACGTTGAAAATCGGAATTATCGGCTGCGGTGGAATCGCCAACGGCAAGCATATGCCGAGCTTGAAGAAGCAGGCGCAGGCTGAATTGGTCGCTTTTTGCGACATCGTGGAAGAGCGTGCGCAGAAGGCAGCAGCCGAATATGGGGTTGAAGGCGCTAAAGTGTACACGGATTTCAGGGAATTGCTGAAAGACGGCAGCATTGACGTCATCCATGTATGTACGCCGAACGATTCGCACTCCGAAATCACGGTAGCATCCCTGGAAGCCGGCAAGCACGTGATGTGCGAGAAGCCGATGGCAAAAACGGTTTCCGAAGCACAGGCCATGCTGGACGCCGCAAAGCGCACAGGCAAAAAACTGACCATCGGTTATAACAACCGTTTCCGGGACGACAGCATGTATTTGAAGGGGATCTGCGAGGAAGGCGAGCTGGGCGAGATCTACTACGGTAAAGCCTTGGCCATCCGCCGCCGTGCCGTTCCGACTTGGGGCGTATTCCTTGACGAGGAGAAGCAAGGCGGAGGTCCGTTGATCGATATCGGAACCCATGCGCTGGATTTGACCTTGTGGCTGATGGACAATTACAAGCCGAAAAGCGTGCTGGGATCCACGTTCCATAAATTGGGTCAGCGCGAGAATGCTGCGAATGCGTTCGGTCCGTGGGATCCGAAGGAATTCACGGTAGAGGATTCGGCATTCGGATTTATTACGATGGAGAACGGCGCTACGATCGTTCTGGAATCCAGCTGGGCGCTTAACGTCCTGGAGATCGGCGAAGCGAAAGCCGTTCTGGCGGGAACCGAAGGCGGAGCCGACATGAAAGACGGCTTGCGCATCAACGGCGAGAAAATGAGCAGACTGTATGAAACCAAAGTGGATCTGAACGCCGGCGGCGTAGCTTTCTATTCGGGCTCCAAGGAAAACGACTCGGACCGTGAAGCAAGAATGTGGCTTGAAGCGATTATAGAGGATAAGGATCCGGTCGTTAAGCCGGAGCAGGCGTTTGTGGTGACGCAAATCCTGGAAGCGATCTATGAATCGGCGAAGACGGGTAAAGCGGTTTATTTCGACAACTAAATCTTGCAATCAATATGATGACTAAGCCAAACCAGGAGGTTATACAATGAAATTAGGCGTATTTATGGTATTGCTGAGCGGACGTAAACTGGAGGATGCATTGGACTACGTGGCATCCAAGGGCCTTAAAGCAGTTGAAATCGGAACAGGCGGTTATCCCGGAAATGCACATTGCAACCCGGTCGAGCTGCTGGAGAATGAAACCGCGCTGAAAAACTTCAAAAACGCGGTGGAATCCCGCGGGCTGATCATTAGCGCACTGAGCTGCCACGGCAATCCGCTTCATCCGCAAAAGGCAATCGCTAAAGAATTCCATGACACATACGTAAAAACGGTGGAGCTTGCCGAAAAGCTTGAAGTACCTGTTGTCAACACATTCTCCGGCTGCCCAGGCGACCACGAGGATGCCAAATACCCGAACTGGCCGGTAGCGCCTTGGCCTAACGACTATCAAGAGATCCTGACTTGGCAGTGGGATAACAAGGTCATTCCTTATTGGACCGAGTGGGGTAAATTTGCGGCAGACCGCAATGTCAAAATCGGTTTGGAACTGCACGGCGGCTTCTCCGTTCACACGCCGGGCACGCTGCTCCGTTTGCGCGAAGCCGCAGGCGAAGTGATCGGTGCCAACCTGGATCCGAGCCACATGTGGTGGCAAGGGATTGACCCTGTTCAAGCGATTCAAATTTTGGGCCGCGAAGGAGCGATCCACCACTTCCATGCGAAGGATACTAGCATTGATCCGATTAACGTGAACAAACACGGTCTCACGGATATGCAGTCGTATGCGAACATGCTGGATCGTGCTTGGCAGTTCCGCAGCGTAGGTTACGGACACGATGTGAAGGAATGGGCGGATATGATGAGTGCTCTTCGCCTGGTTGGATATGACTATGTCGTGAGCATTGAACATGAAGACGGACTGATGTCCGTTGAAGAAGGCTTCTCCAAAGCGGTGCAAAACCTTCAGCAAGTGCTGATCGAAGAGCCGCTCGGAGAAATGTGGTGGGTCTAACAGCGTAGAGAATAACGAATAAGCAATTAGGGGGAACAGCAACATGCTTAACGTAACCATATGGAATGAATTCGTGCACGAGAAAATCCATGATGAGGTTCGGAGCGTTTATCCGACGGGCATTCACACAGCTTTGGCGGAGGGTCTGCAAAATCCGGATTTCATCATTAGAACGGCAACGCTTAACCAGCCGGAGCATGGATTGACGGACGATGTACTGGATTCAACCGATGTGCTGTTGTGGTGGGGGCATATGGCTCATGACCAGGTTAGTGACGAAATCGTAAGCAAGGTCGTAAAACGCGTGCAGGATGGTATGGGACTGATCGTTCTCCATTCCGGACATTTTTCCAAACCGTTCAAAGCTTTGATGGGCACGAGCTGCGATTTGAAGTGGCGCGAAGCAGGAGAACAGGAAATTATTTGGAGCGTGAATCCGACGCATCCGATTGCGGCGGGAATTACGGGACCGATCATCATCGAGCACGAGGAAATGTACGGGGAGTTCTTTGACATTCCGGCCCCCGATGAGCTGGTATTCGTCAGCAATTTCGAGGGCGGGGAAGTGTTCCGCAGCGGATGCACATTCAAACGCGGGCATGGGAACATTTTTTACTTCCGTCCAGGGCATGAGACCTATCCAACCTACTACAACCCCGAAGTGCTGAAAGTGATCTCCAATGCGATTAACTGGGCTCATTCCACGGCAGGCAAGCAAACGTTCGGCAACAGTCAGCCGGTTCGCGCGCTTCCCGTTTTAGTCTAAGCTATAAACAGCGCATTATCTTAATCATCAACGAACGAGCCGTTCAAGGTACAGTCCTTGTTCGGCTCGTTTTTTTGGTATGTTGGGGCTGCTTTTTCGAAATGTTTTTGCCGACTGGGGATAGAATATACGTGAATATGGGGTATTGTATGATATAGGAGAGGGGGGCTGTACACATGAACGAAGTACAAAGCGCACCTGTAGATCCCGCAATCATCGCCATATGCCGGGCCAGGCTCGTCCATCAACCCGTTGAGGGCTTCCTGCTCGGAAGGGGAGTCCGCTTTGCGAAAATCATGTTCATCGGGGAAGCGCCCGGAGCTCATGAAGTTTTGGAAGGCAAACCTTTCGTAGGGCAGGCCGGACAAGAGATGAACGCGTACCTGGAACGTCTGAAACTGACGCGGGACCAGGTATATATTACCAGTGCCATGCGAAGCAGGCCCTACAAAGATAAAGTGCTCGTGAGGCCTTCGGGCGAGAATGTCATCAGCCGATCGAATCGCACGCCGACCAAGGCGGAAATTTTGGCGCATGCGCCTTTGCTTGATGAAGAGATCCGATGGGTCCGCCCGGACATCCTGGCACCGATGGGAAATACGGCGCTGCACCGGTTAATCGGAAGCCATGAAACGGTGACGTCGCTGCACGGCAAGCTGATGGAGGGCCCGGTTCAGCAAGCGGCAGATCCGGAAAATCCCGGAGCAGGCTATGTTTTTTCACCGGAGACCTATAAGATATTCCCTCTGTTCCATCCAGCGGCGGTGCTGTATAATAGGAAATTATCCACTTTGATTGAGGACGATTTGGATATTTTGGCTCGGATATTAGGGGGATAAGCGCTGATTTTCTGGGAAAAAGGGGCTAGGAGGTTTTCAGCTTCTCGAAAATATGCTAAAATGAAACATACTTACAATTCGTAAGTTTTCTAGATTTTTGGGTAAGCTTATGAGTTTCTATAAACAAGGTGACTTCGTAAAGAGGTGAAGGGATATGGAAGTTACAAATGTTACGATGTGTCCCCGTTTCGAATCGGCCTTTTCTTTTCTGGGCAAACGGTGGAATGGCTTGATTATTCAAACGCTGATGAGCGGGCCTAAGCGCTTTAAGGATATTTCGAATTTGATTCCGTCCATGAGCGATAAAATGCTCTCCGAGCGGATGAAGGATTTGGAATGCGAAGGCATACTGATTCGTCATGTCTATCCGGAAACTCCGGTACGTATTGAATATGAACTGACTGAAAAAGGCAAAGCACTGCGTCCGGTGATGGAGCAAATTTCATCCTGGGCAGAACAATGGGTCGACAGATGAGTCATCTTAAGACTCCCGTTGACGATTAAACCCTGGCATGAGATATCCTCATTTCAGGGTTTTTTTTCTAACCAAAATGCTGATTTTTCGTTTCGTCCTGCAAAAATATCCGGACATGCACCAAGCTGACGCACCTTCTATATGATGTAATAATCCAGGCGGCATATCAAGGAGGCGAGCCCATGATCAAGCGAACGAATATCTCCCGGTTCCATTATGGACAAGAGGACATCTCAGAGCTTGAAAACGCTTCATTACAAGTGCTTCATATATTTGAGAAAACCAAGCGGGTGCTGAGCCAGTATGTACCGGAATCACTATGGTCGGCCGTGTGTGGAACAAGCCCAGACGCTGTAGCATCCCTTAGCCAAGACGGCACAGCTCGGGTCGACATGTTCCAGAAGTGGGTCAAGGCTCCCGGCGGATGGAAGTTCATTGGTTATGAAACCGAAACATTGAATTCGTCTTCCGAGCAAAATAAGGGACGGATGGGAAGATTCCTGCATATGATCATCTGGTCGCTCTACGAGAAAATCGTGATGCTGCATCCCTTCCTCGGCAGCGAAGCGTTCTTCGACGGGGAGGAGCTGGACGTGATCGCCCATTATTTTGTGCCTACGTATATTAGTGCCTTACCTTTGGTGCAGCAAGGAAAAGCCTATAAGACCATTCAGGCCGGCATCGTACTGTACCAGGAGCATATCGAGGCGCCTGCCGTCATCATGCAGTCGGAAGGAGGCCTTTTGGAGGGGAATTGGATGACCGGGGTGAACCTGGATGCGGGGGGATTTGCCGGAATTCGTCCCTATTTAAAAGTGCCCGGCGGCGAACGAGCCTATATGGAAGCCGAAATCATATAGCATGCGGCTTTTTAGGATAACCTTGTTCCAATCGGACAGGGTTATTTGGTATTTTTATTTAAATTTTAAAGATCAATGTGAAATAAATCACAAAAATATATGCCTTTACACGATATAATTTACTTGTAAGCAGTGGAATACACGAGCACAAGATCACGTGTTGGGGAGGAATCAAACGATGTCCAATATAAAGAGAGATAAGTTGGTTGTCATTGGCAACGGTATTGCAGGCATAAGCACGGTCGAGCAAATCATTAAATTGGGTGGGAAATTTGACATCACCGTCATTGGACAGGAGCCTCACCCGAACTACAATCGCATTATGCTGTCCTATGTGCTGGAAGGCAGCAAAACCTTGGACGACATTGTATTGAATGACTGGAAATGGTACGAGGACAATCAGATCACCCTGCATACGGGTGTGACCGTCACCGCCATCGACGGGGAGCGTAAGGTAGTGACGGCCGATAACGGATTGACGGTTCCTTATGACAAAGTGATTATAGCTACAGGTTCGAAACCTTTTATATTGCCTGTACCGGGCAGTGATAAAGAGGGAGTTATCGGATTTCGAAACATCGCCGACTGCACGCAGATGCTTCAAGCCGCCAAGGCATACAAGAAAGCGGCCGTCATCGGCGGAGGGCTGCTGGGTCTGGAAGCCGCTAAGGGATTGGTCAGCCTGGGCATGGAGGTGACGGTGGTTCATCTCATGCAGGATTTGATGGAGAGCCAGCTGGATTCCATGGCATCGGGGATGCTGCAAAGGGAGCTGGAGCGGCAGGGCATCCGGTTCTTATTAGGCAAACAAACCACGGAAATCATGGGCGATGAGAGGGTCACGGGGCTGCGGTTCAAAGGTGGGGATGAGCTTGAAGCGGAACTCGTGGTCATGGCCGTGGGGATCAGAGCGAACGTTGCTGCCGCCCAAGCGAGCGGTATCGAAGTGAACCGGGGAATCGTAGTCAACGATTATCTTCAGACCTCCTGGCCGGATGTGTATGCGGTCGGCGAATGCTGCGAGCATCGGGGGGCATGCTACGGCCTGGTTGCGCCGTTGTTCGAGCAGGGACAGGTTCTTGCCAAGCATCTCTGCGGCGTGGACGGCCAGCCTTACGAGGGCAGCATCGTATCGACGAAACTGAAAATCAGCGGCGTTGATGTATTCTCCGCAGGAGAATTCATGGAGCAGGCTGAGCACTCGGTGATCGTGGCAAAGGACGATTGGCGCAAGACTTATAAGAAAATCCTGCTGCGCGACAATATCATCGTCGGCGCGATATTGTTCGGGGATGTCAGCGATTCGGCCAGCCTTCAATCCATGATACGCAAAAAGACGGCCATGACCGAGGAGATCTATCATTCGATCATGGGCACCGAATGTGCAGGGAAAGGAACCGGCAAGGCCTTCTCGCTGGATAAGATGCCCGACGATGAAATCGTCTGCGGCTGCAACGGCGTAACCAAAAAGGCCATTGTGGATGCCGTGACGCTTCAAGGCCTCACGACGGTGGACGAAATCAAAGCTTGCACGGGAGCGACCCGTTCTTGCGGAGGCTGCAAGCCAGTCGTGGAGCAAATCCTTCAGAGCGTACTGGGCGACGGCTTTAAGACGGCAGGCAAACAAGGCATATGTCCGTGCACCACGCTCGACCGGGACGAAATCGTCGCCGAAATCAGCGCCAAGGGGCTGACTACGACGAAGGAAGTCATGCATGTTCTGAACTTCAGCAACCCTGAGGGCTGCTCGAAATGCCGTCCCGCCATCCATTATTATCTGGCGATGCTGAATCCGGTGACCCATCAGGAGGAGAGGGAGTCCCGCTTCGTCAACGAGCGGATGAACGCCAACATTCAGAAAGACGGCACTTACACGGTAGTGCCAAGAATGTACGGCGGCGTTACCACGCCGGAGGATTTGAAGAAAATTGCGGACGTATCGCTTAAGTACAATGTTAAGGTCGTTAAGGTAACCGGCGGACAGCGACTGGATCTGATCGGCGTGAAGAAGGAAGATCTGCCAAGCGTATGGGAAGAGCTGGATATGCCGTCCGGTTATGCTTATGCCAAATCGCTGCGGACCGTCAAGACCTGCGTAGGCTCCCAATTCTGCCGCTTCGGCACGCAGGATTCGATGGGCATGGGTGCATTCCTCGAGGAGAAATTCGAGCGGCTGGATTTTCCGGCGAAGTTTAAAATGGCGGTCAACGGATGTCCGCGAAATTGTGCCGAATCGTGCACGAAGGACATCGGGATCGTCGGCAATGACGGCGGATGGGAGATATTCGTCGGAGGCAACGGCGGAACGAAGGCGCGCCTGGCCGATTCGTTCTGTAAGGTGAAGACGGACGAGGAATTGATCGAGATCTGCGGCGCCTTGATGCAGTACTACCGTGAAACCGGCAAGTACCTCGAGAGAACGTCGGAATGGGTAGAGCGTCTGGGACTGGAACAAATCCGTGCGGCGGTCCTTGATGATGCTAAACAGCGTAAGGAGCTGGTGGAAAGAATTGAGCTGGCCCTGCAGCAAGTGGAAGATCCGTGGAAGAAAGTGCTGAACGACGATAAGCTGCGCAATACGCTGTTCCAGGACGCAAGACCGGTCGGCAGCAAGTAATCGAGGGGGAGATCGGTTCCCCCTCGGCTGCCGGATTATAGAGAGCTTATTGCTTGGATAGGAATCGAACAAGAGAAGTGGAGGCTGCGCATTATGGAAACCGGAACTTATATCACGGTAGGGAATGAACATGAATTTCTGTCGCAACTCGGAAGGGTGGTCCAAATCGGTGACCGGGAGATTGCCGTCTTCCGGACCTCGGATCATCAATGGTTTGCTTTGGAGAATAAAAGCCCGCATCCCAAAGGAGGTCCGTTAGCCGAAGCCATCGTATCCGGGCATTACATTTACGATCCGTTATACGATTGGAAGATCGAGCTTTCGACAGGGCTTGTGCAGGCTCCGGATAAGGGCCAAGTTCGGATATATCCGGTTCGCGCCGTGGACGGAAAGGTTGAGGTAGGTGTATAAGGCCGTAATAAGCAGCTTCAACAGACGAAACCAAGAGGTGGTAACCCATGTTTAACAATGATGTGGAAGCCGTCGTCAATGCCGCGGTTGCGAAAAAAGAGCAGATGAACAACAACTTGCTGCGTTACATGGTGTCGGCCATGCTAGCCGGCGCTTATGTCGGCATTGGGATCGTATTAATCTTTAAGCTGGGCGCGCCGCTGGCAGCCGCCGGTTCGCCTTTCCAGTCCCTCGTCATGGGAGCCGCATTCGGGATTGCGCTCACGTTGGTTGTGTTTGCCGGTTCAGAGCTGTTCACCGGAAATCATATGTTTTTTACGATAAGCACGTTATCCAAACGAACGACGATGGGGGACACGCTGAAAAACTGGGGCCTTGTGTTTATCGGCAATTTGGCGGGAGCGATCCTGCTCAGCTATCTGGTTTACGCTTCCGGCCTGTTCAAAGGGCTGCCGCCCGATCATCTCATCTTCACGGCTGCGGCCAAGAAAATGAACGATCCGTTCATGGAGCTGTTTTTTAGAGGCATATTATGTAACTGGCTTGTATGTCTGGCCCTGTGGATGGGGATTCGGGCCAAAGGAGAAACCACGAAACTGATTTTAATATGGTGGTGCCTGTTTGCCTTCATTGCGACAGGGTATGAGCATAGCGTAGCGAACATGTCGCTTCTGACGCTGGCGACGATATTGCCGGGACATCCCGAGACGGTATCCATCGGCGGCTGGATAAGCAACATGGTGCCGGTCACGCTGGGGAATATCATTGGCGGCGGGTTGTTTGTAGGCATGGCTTACTGGTTTATCTCTTCGGGAAAAGGGAACAAGCAAAAGTAAGCTGTGATAGGCGGTGAAACGGAGGAATTCCATCCTCCTAGTTCATTGTCAGAGAAAGTCCAACCTGGTGAATAAACAAAGAAACCGTTCTTGGTTAATGGTCTGTCATTCGTCCATTCGCCAAGCAACGGTTTCTTTTTTTGTAAAGACACAACCATTCCAAGAAATTTGGGACAAAGGCAATGGGAGGAACGATGCGCACACGGAACGTCCCCAAACAGAAATAGTGGGCTCCCCGTCAGATGTAATGTTCTTTTGGGAAATCCGCTTTTTTTGGATATGTCATCGCTGAAGGGAGCAGGAGGGCAACAGCATAAATAAGCTGTCCTCCTCAGTCATTGAACTGAAAGGACAGCCGTGAGAATCTTGCCTTCCAAATCGTTTACCGATGTTCCACCAGGTCGATCGCACCAAGCACCATATGAGCCAGTCCGAAGCCTAGAATACCGGTTGCAGCGAATTTATACCTGCTGCAAAGCAGAGCGGCACCCGAAGCAGAAACCACGGTTCCAAGAACTGCAGGAATCAAACCTTCACGCATGCTGAGCACTCCCTTTGATTTGGATTGGAAAGACAAGGCTTATTGTAAGCAGATGCCCATATATTATGCACCGAAGGGGCTTTAGGCGGATCAAATCCGGCAGATTTCGTTCGGACACAGCTCGCAGTGGCATATTTCCTGCAGCATCGGCAGATCTTTGATAACAATCATGCCGCCGGCATATTCGATGGCGTCCTTTTTGCGAAGATCGCTCAGCATCCGGTTCACGCTTTCACGGGTGGCCCCGATCATGTTCGAAAGATCGGTGTGGGTGATCTTTTTGTTGATGAGAATGCTGCCATCCTCTTGATGCTGCCCGTAGGTATTGCCCAGACGAATCAGCGTCGACGTTAATGCGCCGGGCTTGCCGTACATCATGAGATCACGGAATTTGGTCTGCGTGATGCGGTGGTGTATACCCATCCACTTCATGAAATCAATCGCGAAGTCGCAATGCTGGCAGATCAATAGCTCAAGGTCCTTGTGCTCGATGACCCCGACTACGCTGTCCTCAAGCACCTCTGCCGAAAAACTGTGGTTGTTGCTGAAGAATGGATCGGCTTGCCCGACCATGTCTCCTGGATGGTACATATATAGAATAAGCTCTTTGCCTTCATCCGTCGATTTGGTTAATTTAATTCTTCCTTGTTTAACGAAGTACAGCTTGTCGGCGAAGTCGCCTTCCCAGAACAAATGCGATCCTTCAGGGAGTACCCTTTCCTTCATGGTGACCAGCAGACGGTTGCGGTTTTGTTCCGAGAAGCACTGCGTGTTCCCTAAGTTTTCGATTTCCATTACATGGTCTACAGTTTTCATGGTGGTATCCCCTAACATCCTAAAATTTGATCTGTTTAATCTTTAAATACATTATAACGTGAAAACATTCACTTGTGGGGCGGAACAAGAGGGAAATCATGGCGAATTTTCAAACATTGTGATCTCTTTCACTTGAAAGAGGGAAAAGACAGGTATAAATCACACAGAAAAGATAAATTTTAATATTGTGAAATATTTCACATGATTTAAGGAGCGTCTGTGTTACGATCAAAGCGTAGACAAAAAAGAACATGAACCATGGGAGGATGAGAGATATGGCTGTGAGCAAAGGAACAACGGTTGAAGTGAAGGGACAAACGGCAGCAGAGTACATTCAAGGTCTGATCGACAAGGCGAATCGGGCAAAAGAAAAGTTTATGAAACTCGATCAGGAGCAAGTCGACGGAATTGTGCAGGCCATGGCCATGGCCGGACTTGAGAAGCACATGCAGCTGGCGAAAATGGCGGTTGAAGAAACGGGCCGCGGCGTGTATGAAGACAAAATCATCAAAAACCTGTTTGCCACGGAGTATATCCACAACAGCATCAAGTACGACAAAACGGTAGGTATCATCGAAGACAATGCCTATGACAGCTTCCAAAAAATTGCGGAGCCGATCGGGATCATCATGGGGATCACACCGGTAACCAATCCGACCTCGACCACCATATTCAAGGCGCTGATCTCCATCAAAACAAGAAACCCGATCATCTTCGGCTTCCATCCATCCGCGCAGGCATGCAGCAGGGAAGCCGCGCTCATCCTGCGGGACGCCGCCGTGAAACAAGGCGCTCCGGCCGACTGCATCCAGTGGATCGAGGCTCCTTCCATGGATAAAACCAATACGCTCATGAACCATCCTGACGTTGCCTGCATTCTGGCTACGGGGGGATCGGCGATGGTCAAAGCAGCATACAGCTGCGGCAAGCCAGCCCTCGGCGTAGGTCCCGGCAACGTGCCGTGCTTCATCGAGAAGAGCGCGGACCTCGATCAAGCGGTGAACGACTTGATTCTATCCAAGACGTTTGATAACGGCATGATCTGCGCATCCGAGCAAGCCGTCATTATAGAGGAGCCGATCTATCATACCGTGAAGAAAAAAATGATCGCCAGCGGCTGTTATTTCGTGAACAAGGAAGAGCTGGCGAAGCTGACTGCGCATGCCATGGTAGCGGATAAATGCGCCGTCAATCCTACCATCGTCGGACAGCCGGCAGCCAAGATTGCCGAGGCTTGCGGCTTTGAGGTACCGGAAAGCACCAAGATCCTGGTCGCCGAGCTGGAGGGAGTCGGTCCTGCTTATCCGTTGTCCGCCGAGAAGCTGAGCCCGGTGCTGGCCTGCTATAAAGTGAAAGATGCGGAAGAGGGCATCGCGCGCGCCGAAGAGATGGTAGCTTTTGGCGGCATGGGCCACTCATCGGTCATCCACTCGCACAATGAGGACGTCATCCTGAAATTTTCGGATCGTATGAAGACCTGCCGCATCCTGGTCAACCAGCCTTCCTCGCAAGGCGGCATCGGGGATATCTACAACACGAACCTGCCATCGCTGACGCTCGGCTGCGGTTCGTATGGCCGGAATTCCACGTCGTCGAACGTGACGGCCGTCAATCTCATCAACGTGAAAAGGGTGAACCGCAGAACCGTGAATATGCAGTGGTTTAAAGTGCCGGACAAAATTTACTTTGAAAAAGGCTCGACGCAGTATCTCGCCAAAATGCCTGACATCACCCGCGTCGCGATCGTAACCGACCCCATGATGGTGAAGCTGGGATATGTGGAGCGGGTAGAGCATTACCTGCGTCAGCGCAGACTGCCGGTAGCCATCGAGGTGTTCTCGGAAGTCGAGCCGGATCCATCGACAACGACCGTAGAACGGGGTACGGAGATGCTGGAACGGTTTCAGCCGGACTGCATCATCGCCCTCGGCGGCGGATCGCCTATGGATGCCGCAAAAGCGATGTGGCTGTTCTATGAATATCCGGATACGGATTTCAACAACCTGAAGCAAAAATTCATGGATATCCGAAAACGGGTCTATAAATATCCGAAGCTGGGACGAAAGGCGAAATTCGTAGCCATTCCGACAACGTCGGGAACGGGCTCGGAAGTAACTTCGTTTGCCGTCATCACGGACAAAGTGCAGGGAAATACCAAATACCCGCTGGCAGACTATGAGCTGACGCCGGACGTGGCGATCATCGATCCGGAATTCGTGTACACCTTGCCTAAAACGGCGGTGGCCGATACCGGCATGGACGTCCTGACGCATGCGATTGAAGCCTACGTATCGGTGATGGCCAGCGATTACACGGATGGGCTTGCCATCAAAGCCATACAGCTGGTGTTCCAGTATCTTGAGCAATCGGCGCTGACCGGCGACAAACTCGCCCGCGAGAAAATGCATAATGCTTCGACGCTTGCAGGCATGGCCTTTGCGAACGCGTTCCTGGGCATCAACCATAGTCTGGCGCATAAATGGGGCGGACAGTACCATACGGCGCACGGACGGACCAATGCCATACTGATGCCGCACGTCATTCGCTACAATGCCAAGAAGCCGACGAAATTCGCGGCATGGCCGAAGTACACCCACTTCGTGGCCGATGAAAGATATGCCGAGATCGCACGGATTCTTGGACTGCCGGCAAGAACGACGGAGGAGGGCGTAAACAGCCTGATCGCCGCCATCCGCGAGCTGAACAGCAAGCTCGGCATCGAGGAATCGTTCCAGCAGCTGGGCATCGATCCACAGGACTTCGAGAGAAACGTCGAGCATTTGGCGGACCGGGCTTTCGAAGATCAGTGCACGACCAGCAATCCGAAGCTGCCGCTGGTGACGGAGCTGGCAGAAGTATACCGCAACGCCTTCTATGGACGTTTCTAAACAGGAAAGGGACAGAAGGATGATACTAAATTCCATTATAAATGGTGGTAGAAGCCAGGGGAGCCCGGAATCAGAGTGATAAAAATCACGGATAACCACAACTTTGTGATTTTTATCACAGATGCTGCGGATCAACAGGACTACAATAAAGGTGTAGCAGAAAGCTGAATCTCAGATCTTTGATATAGAAGCTTGAAGGCACTTGGCGGGGCAGAGATGCCATTGATCGTGAAAATAATCACATTTAAGATCTGAGATAGATCAATGTGTGTCCCCGCCAGTCCCTGCAGGCTGCAGCATAATCTAGGAGGGATTCAATATGTCGGTGATTGAAAAAGAAGTTGGCTGGAAAGGTTTTAAATCAGGTAAATGGACCAAGCGCGTTGACGTTAATGATTTTATTGCAGAGAATATTACCCCTTATTATGGCTCTGATGATTTCTTGGCGGGACCTACGGACAACACCAAGGCACTGTGGGATATTGTATCGGATTTAACCAAGAAGGAGCGGGATAACGGCGGGGTTTTGGACGTGGATGTCCATACGCCTTCCACCATCACCTCCCACCGGCCCGGCTACTTGGATAAGGATAAAGAACAGATCGTCGGCGTGCAGACCGACGAGCCGTTCAAACGCTCGATTCAGCCTTTCGGGGGCATCCGGATGATGATTGATGCGTGTAACGCATACGGCTTCGAAATGCCGCAGGCGGTTGTGGATATCTTCAACGGCATCCGCAAAACGCATAACCAGGGCGTATTCGATGCCTATACTCCGGAGATGAGAGCAGCGCGCAAAGCCGGGATTATTACGGGTCTTCCCGATGCATACGGCCGCGGCCGCATCATCGGCGACTACCGCAGAGTATCGTTATACGGCGTGGACGCGCTGATCCAGGACAAACTGAGAGAACTCGGCGAGCTTGAAGTGGACGCCATGGACGAGCCGGTGATCCGTCTGCGTGAAGAGCTGTCCGAACAAATGCGCGCCCTCAAGGAACTGAAAGAAATGGCCGGCATGCACGGCTTTGACATTTCCAAACCTGCGAATACGGCGAAGGAAGCATTCCAATGGCTGTATTTCGGTTATTTGGCCGCGATCAAGGAGCAAAACGGCGCTGCCATGTCGCTTGGCCGGGTATCTTCTTTCCTCGATATTTATATCCAGCGGGATTTGGCTGAAGGCATCCTGACGGAAGAGAAAGCCCAGGAGCTGGTGGACCATTTTGTCATGAAGCTGCGGATCGTGAAGTTCCTGCGTACGCCGGATTACAACGAGCTGTTCAGCGGCGATCCGACGTGGGTGACCGAATCCATCGGCGGCATGTCGTTGAACGGTGAAACGAGAGTAACCAAGAACAGCTTCCGTTTCCTGCACACCTTGTACAATCTGGGACCTGCGCCGGAACCGAACTTGACGGTGCTGTGGTCGGAGAAGCTTCCGGAGGCCTTCAAAAAATACTGTTCGAAGGTATCGATCGAAACGAGCTCGATCCAATATGAGAATGACGATCTCATGCGTCCGATCTATGGGGACGATTACGGCATCGCCTGCTGCGTATCCGCCATGCGCATCGGGAAGCAGATGCAGTTCTTCGGAGCCAGAGCGAACCTGGCCAAAGCGCTGCTGTATGCAATCAACGGCGGGAAGGATGAGAAATCCGGCGCCCAGGTCGGACCGGAATATCCGGCGATCACCGCTGAGGTTCTGAGTTATGACGAGGTCATGAAGCGCTTCAAGCCGATGATGGAATGGCTCGCGAAGCTCTACATGAATACCCTCAACGTGATTCACTACATGCATGACAAATACAGCTACGAGCGGATTGAAATGGCGCTTCACGACCGCGATATCCTGCGGACGATGGCATGCGGCATAGCGGGCCTGTCCGTAGCAGCGGATTCGCTGAGCGCGATTAAATATGCGAAGGTGAAGCCGGTACGCAATGAGCAAGGGATTGCGGTGGATTTTGAAATCGAAGGCGATTTCCCGTGCTACGGCAACAACGACGACCGCGTGGACGGCATCGCCGTTGAACTGGTCGAGGCCTTCATGAGCATGATCCGCAAGCACAAAGCCTACCGCGATGCCATGCCGACCCAATCGGTGCTCACGATTACGTCGAACGTGGTATACGGCAAGAAGACAGGAACCACGCCGGATGGACGCAAAGCAGGCGAGCCGTTTGCGCCGGGCGCAAACCCGATGCACGGACGCGATAAGAAGGGAGCCCTCGCTTCGCTGACTTCCGTGGCCAAGCTGCCTTATGAGGATAGTCTGGACGGCATCTCGAATACGTTCTCGATCGTGCCGAAAGCCCTGGGCAAAGAAAGCGACATTCGGGTAAACAATCTGGTTGCCATGCTGGACGGCTACTTTGGCAGCAAGGCCCATCATTTGAACGTGAACGTGTTTGACCGTGAGCAGCTGATCGATGCGATGGAGCATCCGGAGAATTATCCGCAGTTAACCATCCGGGTATCCGGCTATGCGGTCAACTTCGTCAAACTGACGCGCGAACAGCAGCTCGATGTCATTAACCGTACCTTCCACGGATCGATGTAAGGATGGAAGACAACCATAGCGGATACAGAAAGGATGACGCGCCATGCTAAAAGGTCATGTACACTCCATAGAAACGTTCGGAACGGTGGACGGTCCGGGTATCCGCTTTGTGCTCTTCATGCAGGGCTGCCTCCTGAAGTGTCAATACTGCCACAACCCGGATACCTGGGGACTTCATGAAGGACATGAAATGACGGTGGATGACGTCCTCCGAGAGATTGAGCCTTATCTGAGCTACTACCGGTCATCGGGTGGAGGACTCACCGTTTCGGGCGGTGAGCCGACGCTGCAGTATCCTTTTGTCACGGAGCTGTTCAAGGAAGTGAAGCGCCGCTGGAATTTGCATACGACCCTGGACAGCAACGGGTATAACGAGCCGGATAAAATATCGGAATTGCTGGAGCATACCGACTTGGTCCTCCTTGATCTGAAGCATATCAACGACGAGAAGCACATCAAGCTGACAGGCAAGTCCAATGAAAGGACGCTGAAGACCGCCCGCTGGCTGTCCGACCATGGTCGGAACATGTGGATCCGGCACGTCTACGTGCCGGGCATCCATGACAGCGAGGACGATTTGGTGGCGCTCGGTCAATTCATCCGCACGCTGCGCGGCGTGGAGAAGTTCGAGATCCTGCCATACCATCAGATGGGCGTGTACAAATGGAAGGAGCTCGGTATGGCCTATCCGTTGGAGGGCGTACCTTCACCGTCCGAGGAAGATGTCGCACGCGCCTACCGGTTGATTGGCGAAATTTCCGAGAAATAGCCGTCGGTTCTGAACTCATTTTAGTTGTATAATATTAAACACAATATGTTATCATTAATAACAATAACCTTTCCTCTTAATGGAAGGGTTATTGTTTTTTGTAGAGGATATTATCCCTTGGATAGAAAAATATCGACCTATCGTAAAGTGGAATCGCTTTCTATAATGAAGATGTAAGGAAAGCGCCTATCAATATACAAACACTTCGGGAGGGTCAAAGACAATGAAGAAAAAGGGTCTGGCATTATTCATGTCGCTTTTGTTCGTCTCATCCACGCTTTTGTCTGCATGCGGCGGCGGTGACAAGGCGGCAGAAAAGCCGTCAGGCGGCTCGGAAGGAACGGTGAGCAATGAGCCGTTTGAAATCACCATTCGCCATACGCAAGTAGGCGAATCCAAGAAGTTCCGTCTCGCATTGCTGAACGATGTGGTCAGCAAAACCGAAGAAGCGGTGCCCGGGCTTAAAATCAAGCTGGACGCTGTAGACTCTGAAGTGAATCGTAAAGAGAAGCTGAGAGGCGAGATGGCTGCCGGCAAGCCGCCGGAAGTATTCGACGTATTCGGAAGCCCCGATGCAGGCGTATATTCCAAAGAAGGCTTGATGCTCGATTTGACCCCAATCTTGGATGAGCTCGGCATAAAGGACAAATTTACGACACTGGACCCGTTCACGCATGACGGCAAGATCTATGGTTTGCCGATCGGCGGTTCCATCGAAGGTATTTTCTATAACAAGGATTACTTCGCCCAGAAAGGTCTGAGCGTACCGAAAACGTTGGCGGAACTTGAGCAGATCGCCGAAGCCATCAAGGCCGACCGCAAAATTCCGTTCGCGCAATCTTCCAAGGATGCATGGATTCCGCTCATGACCACGAATAACCTGTGGAGTTATTATGCAGGAGCGGAGGTGACTTACGGCTTCAAGACCGGGGAAACCAAATGGACCGATCCGAAAGTCGTGGAAGGCGTGAAGAAACATCAGGAATGGGTGGAGAAAGGGTACTTCAAAAAAGGCGAGCTCGGCTTTGAATACGCGGACATGAGAAATCAAATCATCACCGGGGAAGCCGTCATGATGATGGACGGATCGTGGGCGAACTCCGTATTTAGAGATCCGGCGCAAGCGGGCGACATGGTCGGCAAGATCGGCTATTTCAATTTGCCTCCGGTGAATGAAGGCGACCCTGTCATCGTCATGCAGGACGCTAACAACGGATATGGCTTCTCGGCGGCGGTAGCAGAGGATCCTCGCAAGCTTCAAGCGGTTAAAGAATTCATCAAAAATATGTGGACGGATGAAATGCAGCTGCGCGGGCTCAAGGAAGACGGAGTACTGCCGGCGATGAAGATGGATCTGGAAACGATGAATTCCACGTCGGATGATCCGCTGATGCAGGACATTTTCAAAGGCGTCAGCGAAATCAACAAATCCTTCCCTGCCTTCGATGCGCTTGTCCAAGCCGACGTAAACACGGCGCTGAGCATGGGAATCCAGCAGGTGATCGGCGGCGAGCTCGATGCCGAGAAGATGCTGGAGAATGTTCAAGCAGCACAGGAAGCGGCTAATGCTTCAGAGGAATAACTAAAATTCCAGACGAAAGGGCACCACCCGCTAAAGGCATATGGGGGTGCCCTTTCGCCTAAACAACATCAGACATCAATACGGAGGTTACCATGAACAGAGCGCTGAGAAATCCTCTGATTTACATCGTTTTTGTGCTGCCGGCATTCTTGCTGTTTCTGGCTTTTTTCATATATCCCATCTTCACTGCGTTTGACAACAGCTTTACGAGCTGGAACGGCATCTCCAAAGACGTGAAGTACATCGGGCTCGATAACTATGTGACCGCCCTGAATGACGATGCCTTCTGGAAGGCGGTCCGAAACAATGTCTATTTCATACTTTTTTCCTGCTTGATCCAGGTTCCGATCATCGTGGTTTTCTCCCTGCTTATCGCCAACGTCAAGCGTTTGAAGGGGCTGTATAAAACAGCGGTTTTCGCACCTTCCATCATGTCGACGGCTGTCATCGGCATTTTGTGGGGATTCATCTACAATCCGGACTTTGGCCTGATGAATGAGATGTTGGGATTGGTTGGCATCGAGCCGATCTACTGGCTGTCGGATCGCAAATGGGCCATGATCGCCATCTTGATTACGAACGCTTGGCAATGGACCGGCTTTTACATTGTGATGGTCCTTGCCGCAATTCTGTCCATTCCCAAGGAGCTTGACGAAGCTGCGGCGATTGACGGAGCGACAGGCGTCCAAAGGGCTACCAAAATCACGCTTCCACTAATAATGCCTATTATCTCCGTTGTGATCATGCTTTCGATTGCGGGAGCCATGAAAGCCGCGGACATTATCCTGGTTATGACCAAGGGCGGGCCGGCCGGCTCCACCGACGTTATGGCAACATATATGATTCGATACGCGATTACGAGTTTCAAGCATGGCTTCGGCAATTCGATCGCCGTGTTGATTTTCCTCTTCACGATTATCGTAACGGTGCTCTACCAGGTGCTGATCGCCAGACGCAACGAAAGGATTGAATACTGATGAGGGCACTAAAGAAACTGATTCCGCACATTTTCCTGATGGCTTATTTGCTCGTCATCCTGTATCCGTTCCTGTTCGTCCTGTTCTCATCCGTGAAGGTGGATAACCAGTCCATTGCAACGAACCCGTTTGGATTGCCAAGCACGTTGGTGTTTGATAACTACGTGAACGCTTGGGTGAGCGCCAAGATCAGCACGTATTTCTGGAACAGCTTATACATCGGCGTGCTGTCGGCCTGCTTATCGATCCTGTTTGCGGCAATGCTGGCTTTTGCCGTGACGCGGATGAGATACAACCGGATCAGCGCGATCATCTTTCAATGTATTTTGATCGGGATGCTGATCCCGAATAACTCCCTCTTGCTGCCGATTTATGGCATCATGAGGCAGCTGGATATTCTGAATACGCATATGGCCCTGATTCTGCCCTATGTTGCCAATGCCATCCCGTTTTCTGTGATTATTCTGGCCGCCTTCATGCGGTCGCTGCCCGGTGAAATCGAGGAAGCCGCGGTCATAGACGGATTGAGGTCCGGAGGCTTGTTTGCTAGAATTATCTTACCTCTGACCGTTCCGGCTATCGTTACCGTGTTCATCATCAATTTCCTGGGTAACTGGAACGAATTCTTGCTTGCTAACTACTTCCTATCGAATGATGAACTGAGAACGTTGCCTGTCGGAATGGTCGGTTTCAGGGACGCTTACAATATGAACTACGCCCAGATGTCGGCGGGGATCGTATTCAGCGTGCTGCCGGTCCTTATCATCTATGCCGTTCTGCAAGAGAAAATCATTGAAGGCGTCACCGCAGGAAGCGTCAAGGGGTAATACGAGGAGCAGGAGCATGCGTATGAATTTGCGGAACAAACTATTCACGGCCTTTTTGGGGCTCATTATTATTCCGTTATTTGTGCTGGGCCTATTTACATTCTTTATTACCTACAACTCGATCGAGGAAAAGTACAGCCAGCAAGCCGAATATTCGCTAAAAGCGATCAGCTACAGCATTTTGAACGTGTTTAAGGAGATGGAGTACGTCACGGATAACGGGATTGCCACCTCCGTCTTCGCAATGGCGCTGAATGCCAAGGATCCTGATGCGCAGAACCTGATTAAGGAATCCAATGCGGACCAGCTGAAATTGAACGACAGGCAGCGAAGCTTTCGCAATCTCCTCTATAATCACCCTGCCATCAGTTATGCGTTTCTATATCATTTCAACAAAGAATCAGCGCCCATTCCGATATTCAGTAAAGAGGATTTCAGGACGCTTCCTTATGAGCAGTTTAAGAACAGTCCCTTGTATGAAGAGGTTGTGAAGCTGAACGGGATTCCCAAATGGCTGGCTCCGCACGAATTTCCGGAACTGACGGGGGCGGATCCGGTGTTTACCCAGATCAGGCTGATAAAAGACGTCACGACGCTCCGCAAGCTGGGAATTCTCGTCGTCCAGATCAAGAGATGGGAGTTCGAGGAAATTTTCCGCAATCTGACGCTCCCTAACAACCTGCAGAACACCTCATTCATGCTGGTCAACAATGAAGGCTTCATTCTGTTTGACCCGCAGAACGGCATGGATGGTCAAAATATCAGTCAATACATGAAGCGTGACGTTGAGTTTAAGCAAGGCTATCAAAGCTTTAAAGCCAAGTTTAACGGCAAAGAAAATATTGTTTCCATTTATCATCTGAACGATTATGGCTGGAATATCGTCTCGGTGACCGATTGGAACTCGCTGTCGCAAGAGGTAACTTCCTTTGCCAAATGGTTTTTTGTCATCATGGGGATCTGTCTGGTTACCGCGATTGTGTTCAACCGCCTGTTCATGAACCGGATTACCGGCACGATTGCCGTCATCGTGCGGTTTATGCGCCGCGTGGAGGATGGGGATTTGAATGCAAGAGTGGAAGAGAAGGGCGAGGATGAGCTTCTGCTGCTGTCGAAAGGGTTCAACAATTTGATGAACCGGATCAACAATCTGTTCGCGCAGATCAAGAAGGAGCAAAGGCAGAAGACCGATGCGGAAATGCGTGTGCTGCAAGCACAGATCAAGCCGCACTTCCTGTTTAACACGTTGGAGTCGATCAATGTCCTTGCGGTCCAGAATGAAGGGCGCAAGGTCAGCGAGATGGTGTACCGGCTTGCCAGCATATTGCGGATCAGCATACAGGACAAGGAAGAAATTACGCTGGATGAAGAAATCAAGCATCTTCAAAGTTATCTTGAAATTCAAAAGTTTCGGTTCGAGGATCTGTTCGAATACGAAATCGACGTGCCGAAAGAGCTTATGCACAGCCGCATTCTGAAGCTGACGCTGCAGCCCCTGGTGGAGAACAGCATCCAGCATGGCTTTGAGGGAATTTCCTATACGGGATGGATACGCATCTCTGCTTGGAAGGAGCTCGGCAATGTCGTAATCCGGGTGGAGGACAACGGACTCGGCATGACCTCTGAGCAGTTGTCCATGTTCGAGTATATGGTGTCCGAGGATGGCGTATCCGAGCAGACGACGATGCAGAACCTGAAAGTAAACCAGGAACGGCGGGGACTTGGACTGCGAAGCGTGGCCGATCGGCTTAGAATTCAATACGGTCCTTATTATGGGCTGTTCATATGCTCCAGCCGCCCCGGCGGCACCGTTATACAATGCGTCATACCCAATTATGACAGGGGGGAAGGGCAGCATGCTGAAGGCATTATTGGTTGATGATGAGGCTCCCATCCTGAACAATCTCAGCAAGGTTCTGCCTTGGGAAGAGATGGGCATGAAGGTGGTCGGACTTGCCCGCAGCGGGATGGAAGCACTTGAAGTAGCGGATCAGTATAACCCGGATTTGATTCTGTGCGATATCCGGATGCCCGTCATGGACGGGCTGACCTTCATTACGAAGATCCGGGAGAAAGGAAGCCGGGCGGAAATCTTTTTGCTGACGGGTTATCAGGAATTTGAATATGCCCGTGAAGCGATCAAGCTGGGGGTTAAGGATTATATCAGCAAGCCGATTCATTACGGGGAGCTTGAGATGAAGATTCGGGAGATCGGGGAGGAAATCCGCAAGAAGAGGGCGAAAGAAAAGTATTACAATACCGTTTCGCTGATCGACGAGGCTCCGAACCCCGAAGCCGTTAAGAAAACGCCCGAACAATTGGTATCGTCCGCCCTGGAGTACATCAACACCCACATGGGACAGGATTTGGGGATCGAGGAGCTTTCGGAGCATCTGGGCATCAGCTCCAGTTATTTCTGCTTGCTGTTCAAGAATCATGTCGGACTTACCTTCGTGGAGTATTTGACGAGACAGCGGATGGAGGCGGCCAAATTCCTGTTAGTGAACAGCGACAAGAACATTGCACAGATCGGTTCCTTTGTCGGTTATCATGAGCGGCGGTATTTTACCAAGGTATTTCAAAAGGCTACCGGCATGACGCCATCCGAATTCCGGGAAATGTCCGGAGAGCCGAGTCTCTGAGTCTTTGATGGGACGGAAGCAGGCAGATAATCATCAGGACTTCTACTTCCGACTTGCGGGCGTCCTCTAAATTGATAGAAAGTAGGTTTGGAATCAATGAAATGGACGGCAGCAGATTTAACGCTAGAGCAAAAGGTAGGACAAATGTTTATATGCGGCTTCAACGCATTGACGCCGAATGAGCATGCCAACATACTGATCGAACAATTTCAGGTGGGGGGCATCTGCTACTTCCGCCGGAACGTGAAGACGTTGCCTCAACTTGCCGAGCTGTCGGCATCCCTGCAGCAGCTCGCTTCGGGCAGCCAACCGTTTCCGCTTCTGATCTCGATTGATCAGGAGGGCGGCATGGTCGCGCGAATCGATCATGAAGGCATCAGCCGAATTCCGGGCAATATGGCGCTTGGAGCAGCGGGCAGCGCAGAGGATGCCTACAGGGTGGCGCAAATCGGGGCGCGCGAATTGCGTTCGCTCGGCGTGAACATGAACTTCGCGCCTTGCCTCGACGTCAACAACAATCCGCGCAACCCGGTTATCGGCGTGCGCTCCTTCGGCGAAGATCCCCATGCCGTTGCCGAGCTCGGGACTGCGGCGATTAAGGGTTATCAGGAAGAAGGGGTGTCCGCTACAGCCAAGCACTTCCCGGGGCATGGCGACACCAGCGTCGATTCCCACCTGGGGCGGGCATCCGTACCGCATGATTTGGAACGGCTCCGCAGCGTTGAACTGTTCCCATTCGCACAAGCGATCAAGGACGGCGTCGATGCCATCATGACGGCTCACGTCAGTTTCCCGGCCATTGAGCCGAGTGATCTGCCTGCAACGCTTTCTCATGCTGTATTAACGGGGCTGCTGAGGGAGGAAATGGGCTTCGAAGGTTTGATCGTGACGGATTGCCTCGAGATGCATGCGATCTCCAAGGAGTACGGCATTCCGGAAGGTGCGATCCGCGCGATCGAAGCAGGTGCGGACTGCGTGCTGGTCAGCCATACGCTGTCGGAGCAGACGGCAGCGATTACGGCGGTCATCGAGGCTGTCCGCGGCGGGAGACTCCCGGTAGAGCTGATCGACAAAGCCGTTGATCGGATTTTGGCGCTCAAACAACGTAATGCGAAACTCGCTGAAGAGCTTCCCGTCCACCCGATTGGCGAGGTTGCCGAAGAGACCAAACAGCTGCTTGCTCAAATCGCAGGCAGGGGAATCACGCTGGTAAAAGACGAAGGGCAGCTGCCTCTTAAGCCGGAGCAGGCGGTTGCCGTAATCTGGCCGGAGCTGCTTCAGGCGACCCAGGTCGACGAAGCATGGAGCAAGAGCTACACGCTAGGGGATGCCCTGAGAAGTTACGGCGTGCAGGCGGACGATCTGCGCGTCGGGACGGATATGTCCGACGAAGAGGTAGAGCAGGCCGTTAAAGCCGCGGAAGGATATAAGCAGATCGTGGTGGCTACGTACACCTCCGAGAGCCGTCTTCCGCAAGGTCAGCAGAAGCTTGTAAGCAGGCTGAGCGAGCTTGAGGATGTGACGCTCGTTATCGTCGCAACCCGCAATCCGTACGATATCAATGATCTTCCGCCAGTTCCCGCATATTTGTGCAGCTACGAGAATACGCCTTACTACATGAATGCCGCCGCGGGTGTATTGGTTGGCAAAGTCAGGCCTGAGGGTAAGCTTCCGGTAGGGATCAGCAAGACCTATCCTCTCGGCTGGACCGGTAATCAGGACTATGTCAATAATTAAATAATGGTTGCCCAAACCGGAGTCTTCCTGCCTAGGAATGCTCCGGTTTTCCTATTTTCCAGCCATTTCTGAGCAACTTTTCGGGAAAGTCGGCGTCTAATAGTATGTCCAATAGAGGCAGACAGACTATACTGAGAGTTTTAAAGGAGTAGAGAATGAATTTCAAACGAATCTCGATGATTACAGTCCTTGCCGCGGCCCAAGTATCCATGGCATTTCCCGTGGCAGCTGAATCACCGGATGTTACAGCTCCGGCGCTAAACGGGCAACCGGCGCTGCAGTCCCCGGTGGAAGGACAAGGCCAGGCAAACAGAGAACAACAGACGGACTTGCAGCAAGCGGAGGAAACGCCGGCAACGCCAACAGAAACACCTTCCGATTCAATCGAAGGCACGACCAGCGATCCGAATGCCACACCTTCTGAACCCAATGAACAGCAGGAGGACTCGGCAAGCGATCCTTCCGATAATGAAGTATCTGAGAACGAAGAGGGAAGCCCGGCCGAAAGCAAGCCCGAAGCCGGCAATACCAATGCAGCCGCTAACGAACTGGTGCTGCTGATGAACAGCAATGTGATGTACCATAACGGCAAGCAGTACAAAGCGGGACAGCCGATGGCCGTGAAGCAAGGGGTATCCTATGTCGCCATTCGCGCCATGGTGGAGCGCGCAGGACTTAAGCTGTCTTACGATAATAAGACGAAGGAAACCATTATCATTAAGGATGGCAATGAGCTCCGATTCACGACAGGAAGCAGCAATTATAAAGTCAACGGACAGGTGCGTCCGATGAAAGGCCCTGCCTACCAGAGCAACAACGTGTTTATGGTACCGCTGACCGCGATCACGCAAGCGCTTGATATTCCATACAAGGTGAACCAGCCGGAGAAGAAAGTGATTCTCGATCTGTCCGGAATGGGCAGCGGCAGCAACAGCGGCGAACAGCCGGGGGGCAGCAGCGGCGGCGGATCCGGCAGCGAGGTTCCGAACATACCGAACCTCGGTCCGAATGACCTGATCCTGATGATGAACAGCAACAAGATGTATCAGAACGGAAAAGCGTATACCGCCGGACAGCCTATGGCAGTCAAGAATGGCGTATCCTATGTCGCGATTCGATCCCTCGTCGACCGTGTCGGCCTGAGACTGACCTATGACGGCAAGACAAAGGAAACGATTATTATCCGAGGTAACGATGAGCTGCGCTTTAAGACGAACAGCAGCGTATACACGGTGAACGGCGTTCGAAAATCGATGAAGGGACCGGCTTACCAGTCCAATAATACGTTTATGGTGCCGCTGACCAGCATCACGCAAGCGCTGGACATCACCTACCGGGTCGACCAGCCGAACAAGCGGATCATCCTGAGCCTGAGCTCCAAGCCGGTGGCATCCTTTACGGTGCAGCCTGGTGAAGTCTTTGCCGGACAAACCAAGGTAACGTACAAGACGAATGCCTATTCGCCGACAGGCCTGGCTATCGTAGACGAGCATTGGGAAGGCCGGGAAGATGTGTTTGACGAGCCTGGCGTGCATACGGTTTCCTATTCGGTACAGGACGCCAGCGGGGAGTGGAGCGATCCGTATATTTTGAGCATTCATGTATCCGCACCGAATACGCCGCCTGTGGCCATGTTCGACACGGATAAACAGCAATACAAGATCGGCGAGAAAATTACGTACATTAACATGAGTTATGACAGCGATCCCGGCGATGAAATTACGTTTAAGTGGGAAAACAACGACCAGGCTTTCTTTACGGCAGGGCCGCATAAAGTGCTGTTGATCGTGACCGATAAGCATGGGGCGACCAGCTCATACGAAAAAATCATCAACGTAACAAGCGAAGTGTTGTATACGCGCGATCAATTCAATCAATTATTTACGGGCATCGGCGACAAATACACGTTTGACGGATCGGCCGTGCCGACATGGAATCTGATGCCGATTACGAGAAGCTCCGAGCCGTACCTGTTGATTCGCAGCAACTCTCCGGAAACCGTCTATCAGGAAGGTATCGTATATCGCGAGATCGGCAATGCCAGCACGCGCTTCATGATTCACCACTTGAATGCAACCGGGAAGAACATGAAGATGTATGTCGTAGCGACCAACATCAACACGATGACGGCGCGTCTGACCACCGAGTATACCGGTTTGGGCGGTCCGATCAACATTCCGACTGCTACGGGGAAAGCGGCTGTGCAGCGCTATCTCGAGTCCATGCAGTCAGCGGATGCATTCAAGACGATTTCGCTCGCCCCTGGCGAAAGCCGGATCATCCTGCAAGATTTGAGCGCGCAAACAATGAAGAATCAGCAGGTGCTGTCCATGTTTGCCGACCTGTATTCGGATTCGCCGATTCGATATGATGTCATCATGATCGATGAAGCCAAGGATCCGATCCAGAAGCTTCCATACCTGAAGCTTCACCCGGCCGATGGCATTCATAACCGGGGAACCTACCCGGACTCGACCCGAATCATTGAATCCTATGATTTGGTAGGCAACACGCCTACGCGTCTTGCGATTGGTGATAAGACAAACGATCCGAACCTGGAAGGGTATGACGGCATTAACGGTTCATATCAATCCAACGCCGGTAACTTCGGCGTTCTGTACAAAATCAAGCTGCACCGCGTAGCACCCAATACGCTGATCACGCTGAATCCGCGCGGAGGCAAATACATGGGCGCGATGATGGTGAACGGAAACATCATTCAGACGCCGAACACCAGCGGTGGTGCGGTATCTGCACCGAATGAAGCCGCCGTTCTCTATCGTACGGGAAATTACGAGCAGACGGTGGAAATTCTGTTTACGGCAGCACCGGGAAGCAGCCTGCCGATCAACATTCTGCTCCAGCCGCTGCCGCAAGTGAAGAACTAATCCTATTTATTCATAACAACAAGCGGACAGCCCATCAGCCGAAACACGGCCCGGGCTGTCCTTTTTTGTTGGTTTATGCCGAGGGAGGGGCAGGTTTATGCCGTCCGTTAGCCTTTCAAGCTCCTGGCTGCTTGGCAGGCGGTTTGCCTGTTCACAACCGCTTTCATTGACGCTGTCATTTTTTTCAGGCATTATAAGGAGAGAGTATCTTCAAGTAGAGGAGGTTATTGCGTATGCTTACGACGGAACAGATCATCGACGCCATGTCGGAACATGGGCTGCGCATTACCGATCAGCGCAAGACGCTTGCCAAATTGTTTGGGGAACATCCTGGATATTTGACGGCCAAGGATGTATACGAATATATGGGCCGGAAGTACAGCGGTTTGAGCTTTGATACGGTATACCGGAATCTTCGGGTATTGTACGAGCTTGGCGTATTGGAGCAAGTCGTGTTCGAGGAAGGCGTCAAGTTCCGGGGACGCTGCAGCGAAGAACACCATCATCATCACATGATCTGCCTGCAGTGCCAGAAGACCTATCCGATTACCTTCTGCCCGATGCAGCTGACCGATGCACCGGACGATTTCCAGGTGGTCCAGCATAAATTCGAAGTGTTCGGATACTGCCGGGATTGCGGCAAGGACAATAACGATAAGGAAACTTCGCAGGCCGGTGGAGGAAATCGGGACAGCCGGGCATGAGCACGGCGCGCAGGGTAGTGAAGGTGCCGATACACTTCTATCGGAAATTCATTTCTCCTCTGAAACCGGCGACTTGCCGCTTCTATCCAACCTGCTCGGCATATGCCTTGGAAGCGATTGAGGTGCATGGTGCGCTGAAGGGCTCCTGGCTGGCTGCTAAGCGGATCGCGAGATGTCATCCGTTTCATCCTGGAGGCATCGATTTGGTCCCGCCGCGCAAGGATAAGATGTCGTCTTCATTGACAGAGGAATAGCGATTTTTTTGGGGTATCATATGGATGATAACCGAAAGCATGCCGCCCGCAGCCAGGGGGATGCCTTGGATCGATGCACACCTTGACACGCTGCGGCTCGTTTGATTAAAATGTAAGAAATTATAGGTATATCCGAGGAAGAGATAAGTACGAAAAGCTTGCCTTGAACAGAGAGCCGGAGGAGCTGGAAACCGGTCTTGGCGAATTTCGGAAAATGGTCTTGGAGGATCCGTTTTTGAGCGCTGCAGCCAGTGGCTGCCGTAAAGAAGCGGCGTGAGCCAGCGTTAATGGACGCCGTATGACGGCAGATGAGCCTGTTGCCCGCAAGGGTACGGGGAATTTGGGTGGTAACACGTGAGAATAACTCTCGTCCCATAGGGGCGGGGGTTTTTTGCTGTTTACTGCTGGTTTTCCTAAGGAATCGCTTGATGCGACAATCAATTTTACGGTAAAGGAAGGTTACAATGGCAGACAAAAAGACGTTTTATATTACGACGCCGATCTATTATCCGAGCGACAAGCTGCATATCGGACATGCTTACACAACGGTGGCCGGCGACGCCATGGCCCGCTACAAACGGCTTCGCGGATACGATGTCCGTTATTTGACGGGGACCGATGAGCACGGGCAGAAGATCGAACGCAAAGCGGCAGAGGCCGGAAAAACCCCGCAGCAGTTCGTTGACGACATCGTGGCAGGCATCAAGGATCTGTGGAAAAAGCTGGACATATCGAACGAAGACTTCATTCGTACCACGGAGAAGCGCCACACCACGGTGGTGCAGGAAGTATTCGAACGTCTGCTGAAGCAGGACGACATCTACAAGGGCGAATACGAAGGGTGGTACTGTACGCCTTGCGAGTCGTTCTTCCTGGAACGTCAGCTGGTCAACGGCAATTGTCCGGACTGCGGCCGGCCGGTGGAGCTCGTGAAGGAGGAGAGCTACTTCTTCCGCATGAGCAAGTATGTGGACCGCCTGCTTCAGTATTACGAGGAGAATCCGGATTTCATTCAGCCGGTATCCCGCAAGAACGAGATGATCAACAACTTCATTAAACCGGGTCTTGAGGATCTGGCTGTGTCCCGTACAACCTATGAGTGGGGGGTTAAGGTCAAGAGCGATCCGAAACATGTCATCTACGTGTGGATCGATGCACTCCTGAACTACATCACGGCACTCGGTTACGGTACGGAGGACACCAGCCTGTATGACAAATACTGGCCGGCGGACGTTCACCTGATGAGCAAGGAAATCGTGCGTTTCCATACGATCTATTGGCCGATCATCTTGATGGCGCTCGATGTGCCGCTTCCGAAAAAAGTGTTTGCCCACGGCTGGCTGCTCATGAAGGACGGCAAAATGTCCAAATCCAAAGGGAATGTGGTCGACCCGGTCACGATGATCGACCGGTATGGTCTCGACGCGCTTCGTTATTACTTGCTGCGCGAAGTTCCGTTCGGGGCGGACGGCACGTTTACGCCGGAAAGCTTCGTAGAGCGGGTGAACTCCGACCTCGCCAATGATTTGGGCAACCTGCTGAACCGCACCGTGGCCATGGTCGATAAATACTTCGGCGGGGAGGTTCCGGCTTTCTCGGCAGGCGTAACGCCTTTTGATGCCGCGATCGAGGAAGCGGCCAAGTCCGTTTATGACAAAGTCGAAACCGCCATGGAGAATATGGAGTTCTCGGTTGCGCTGACGGCGATCAGCCAGTTTGTCAGCCGCAGCAACAAATACATCGATGAGACCCAGCCGTGGACGCTGGCCAAAGACGAGAGCAAACGGCATGAGCTTGCTTCCGTTATGAGCCATTTGGTCGAGACGCTGCGGATTGCATCGATCCTGCTGCAGCCGTTCCTGACCCGCACGCCGAAGAAAATGTGGGAACAGCTCGGCTTGGCGGAAGGGGAATTGACAACTTGGGAAAGCGGACGCCAGCTCGGAGCGATACCGGCTGGTACGAAGCTTCAAAAGGGCGAGCCGATCTTCCCTCGCTTGGATGCGGAGCTGGAAGTGGCCTACATCGCTGAAGCGATGACTGGCGGCAAGAAGGCAGCCGAGGAAGAGCCGACGGGTTCGGCGGCAGCTTCGTCCGCCGATAGCGGAGCGGAGCCTGTGGAGCTCAAAGAGGAAATCGGCATCGAGGATTTCGCCAAGGTTGAGCTGCGCGTAGCACAGGTCATCGCCGCCGAGCCTGTCAAGAAAGCGGACAAGCTGCTGAAGCTGCAGCTGGATCTCGGGTTTGAGCAGCGGCAGGTGGTGTCCGGCATTGCGAAGTTCTATACGCCGGAGGAATTGGTGGGACGCAAAGTGATTTGCGTGACAAACCTGAAGCCGGTGAAGCTTAGAGGCGAAATGTCGCAAGGCATGATTTTGGCCGCTTCCTACGGGGATCAGCTCACGCTGGCAACCGTGCCGGAGGGCATGCCAAACGGCGCCATCGTGAAATAAATGACGCCTGCGTTGAATTAAGTTGGATCAGACGGTGTACCCTGTTAAGGGTACGCCGTTATTTTTTTCCTCTAATACGCGGGGTACCTGAGTTCTATATGAAAAACTAATAGTAACTTTTACGATTTGGTTGACAATCACGTCGAACTGCTCTTATAATCTTTTTAGTAAAGTTTACGATTAGTTGAGCGGAGCGAATGTGGGGGAGATGAACATGAACAAGAGAAAGAGCAAGAACAAACTGAACGGCTGGACCTGGAGCGTAACTTCGATGTTGCTGGCGATGCTCATCCTGTCGGGCTGCGGAAGCAAATCCGGCGGAAGCATTGTTGAAGGCAAGGTTAACGTCATTACGACCTTCTATCCAATATATGAATTTACGAAGGAAATCGGCGGAGACGAGGTCAATGTCGTGAATCTTCTGCCAACGGGCGTGGAACCTCATGATTGGACGCCGCGGAGCCAGGATATCGTCAATACCTCCAAGGCTCAGCTGTTTCTTTATAATGGTGCAGGGCTGGAAGGCTGGGCGCCTGGATTCTTAAAGGGTCTCGATAAAGATACGCAAGTGAAACCAGTCATCGTTTCCCAAGGGATCCAACTGATCGACGCCGTGGGGGATGATGGCCACGGGCATGGTGAAGCAGCCCATGAAGAGGAACACGACCACAGTCATGGAGAAGGCGCTGAAGCGCACGACCACAGCCATGAGGAAGGCACCGAAGAAGATCATGCAGGCCATGATCACGAGGAAGAGGCAGCCGAGACGAACACGGATACCCATCATACGGATCCGCATACTTGGGTAAGCCCGAAATCCGCGCTGGTCATGGCAGAAAATATCAAGAACAGCCTGGTCGAGGTCGATCCGGAACATAAGGACGGCTATGAACAGCGCTATGAAGCGTTAAAAGAGAAGCTGGTCAAACTGGATAACGACTTTGCGAGCGAGCTGTCCAAACTGCCGAAAAAAGATATCGTCGTATCCCACCAGGCATTCGGTTATCTATGCCGGGACTACGGTTTGACGCAGCATGCGATTATGGGACTGTCGCCAGACGCCGAGCCGAGAGCGCAGGATATCGTGAACCTGACTAAGACGGTGAAAGAGAAGGAAGTGAAATATATTTTCTTCGAAGAACTCGTATCGGATAAACTGGCCAAAACGCTGGCCAATGAAGCGGGCGTGGAAACCTTGGTGCTGAATCCGGTGGAGGGGCTGACCAAGGAGCAGGCAAGCAGCGGCGAGAATTATTTCACGCTGATGGAGAAAAATTTGCAAAATCTAACGAAGGCTTTACAATAAGGAAGAAGGGGGATCATATCCCCCTCTTCTTTCGTGTTATGAACGTATACGGACTCGTATATTTATTATAGAGAGACTACAGAGAGAAAGGCGGCCTGTTTATGGAGCCGGCAGCGCAGGATTGCCACCAACCTATCGTACAAATCAAGGATGTATCCTTTCATTACCGGGATCAACAGGTGATCAAGGATCTTAATTTCACCATAAAAGAGCGGGACTTCGTTGGCATCGTCGGATCTAACGGCGCGGGTAAAACCACCCTGCTCCGCATGATCGTCGGCTTGCTTCCCGCCGCGGAAGGGACCATTGAACTGTTCGGCCAGCCGATCCGTAAATTCCAGGACTGGGAGCGAATAGGTTATGTTCCGCAAAAAAATGCGTTCAACCCGCTATTCCCTGCCACCGTGCGCGAAGTCGTCATGTCCGGTCTATATAATCGAAAAAAAATGTTTCGCCGTTTGAGCCGCCTGGACCATCAGAAATGCGAGGACGCGCTGGAAGTGATGCGCATTCAGGATATTGCCGATAAACGGATCGGCGCCTTGTCCGGAGGCCAGCAGCAGCGCGTATTCCTTGCTCGCGCGCTGATCAATCGTCCGGATCTGCTTATACTGGACGAGCCGACAATCGGCATTGATGCGGAGACCCAAGCCGGATTCTTTGAATTGATCACCCATATGCATGCCCATCACCATATGACGTTCCTGATGGTCACCCATGATTTGGACATGGTCAAAGACTACCTGGGCGAATCGCCGGTATCGCAAAACGGAAAGATTCAGTTTTTCGTCCGGCATTCCCATGAAATCGAAAACTGCGCGGAAGTGGACTTGCAGCATTCGCTCGTATAATCATAGAAACAAACTTATGGATGCAGGAGAAGGAGACGTTGTCATTGCTTGATATTTTGCTTAGCGATTTTTTCCAGCGGGCGCTGATCGGTGGGGTTCTGATCGGGATTACGGCCCCGCTTATCGGAATATTCCTCGTGCTGCGCAGGCTGTCGATGATCGGCGATACGTTGTCGCACGTCACGATAGCGGGCGTGGCACTCGGATTTTTGATCGAAGTCTACCCGCTTGCCGCAGGATTGGTATTTGCGGTGCTGGCCTCTTTTGCGATTGAGAAGCTGAGAAAGGCCTACAAAAGTTATGCCGAGCTGTCCATCGCCATTATTATGTCGGGCGGCGTTGCGCTGGCCTCGCTGTTTTTCACGCTGGGAATGGGCTATAATACGGATGTCATGAGTTATTTGTTCGGAAGCATCTATACGCTGGATTCCACGGATATTTATATGGTAGGCGGCGTTACCGTCGTTGTCATTGCGGTAGTGGTAATGTTCTTCAAGGAATTTTTCCTGCTCAGCTTCGAGGAGGATGCGGCCAGCGTCAGCGGCCTGCCCGTCAAATGGATGAACATGATCATTACGGTGCTGACGGCGCTTGTCGTAAGCACCGCCATCAAGATTGTGGGCGCGCTTCTGGTCTCCGCATTGCTGACCATTCCGGTAGCGATCAGTTTATTGCTGGCGAGAAGCTTCCGAAGCTCCATCGTATTATCGGTGATCATCTCCGAAATTGCCGTTATCGGGGGACTGATGCTTGCCGGCGTATTTAATTTGGCACCCGGCGCCACCATCGTGCTGCTGCTGATCAGCCTGCTCATCATTACGCTTGTCGGCAAAAAGGGCTTTACGACATAAGGGGGTTCTAAAATCAAATGGCTGATATTAATATCGGCATCGCGTTTGCGGCCGGTTTCGCTTCATTTATATCTCCATGCTGCCTGCCGCTGTACCCGTCCTATTTATCCATTATTACAGGCATGTCGGTCAATGACTTAAAGAACGAACAGAACCGCAAGGAGGTCCGTTTCCGGACCATGACGCACACACTCGCGTTCATCCTTGGGTTTTCTGCTGTTTATTACACTCTCGGTTGGGGGGCAGGCCTGTTCGGGGAGTTTTTCACGGAATACCAGGATCTGATTCGACAGTTATCCGCGCTGCTGATCATCGTGATGGGACTTATGCTTATCGGCATTTTCCAGCCTAAGTTTCTCATGAAGGACCGGAAATTCAATTTTAAATCCAAACCGACCGGATACATAGGAACATTTCTATTTGGTATCGGCTTCGCCGCAGGCTGGTCGCCTTGCGTAGGACCGATTTTGACGGCGATCATCGCGCTTGCAGCTTCCGATCCGGGAACGTGGTTCCCGCTGATCACTTCATATTCGCTCGGGTTTGCGGTGCCGTTTTTCATCCTGGCCTTTTTCATCGGCTCCACCCGCTGGATTCTTAAATATTCAAGCACGCTGATGAAGGTCGGCGGCGTCTTGATGATTCTGATGGGGGTTCTGCTCTTCACGGATCAAATGTACAAGATTACGATTTGGCTGCAAGGCATTACGCCGGAATGGCTTAAATTCTAATGGCGTTGGGTAAGGCTGGTTCAATTTATAGGTCCATATTGACATAGGCCCATATTGACATGAGGATTGGACCAGGACTTGCCAAGGGGTCTCAAAAACATGTATCATTACTAATGCAGGTAAAACAGTTTTATGGCACGGGTTATGTAATTATAGAAAAGAGGGAATAAGATGCCGACACCTAGCATGGAGGATTATTTGGAGCGCATCTACAAGTTGATCGACGAAAAAGGATATGCGCGCGTTTCGGATATTGCCGAAGGCTTGGAGGTTCACCCCTCATCCGTCACGAAAATGATTCAAAAGCTGGACAAAGACGAATATTTGATCTATGAAAAATATCGTGGTTTGGTTCTGACCAGCAAGGGCAAAAAAATGGGCAAGCGGCTCATGGAACGTCATCATTTGCTTGAGGAATTCCTTGAGATGATCGGTGTACAGGATGAAAACATTTACAGGGACGTTGAAGGAATCGAGCATCACTTGAGCTGGGATTCCATTACGAGAATTGAGACGCTTGTGGAATATTTCAAGCGTGATGAGAATCGACTTCAGGATTTGCGTGACGTTCATAACGAATTAGTCAACGAATCGTAATGTGGCATCTGTCCGCTTGTGACAGATGCTTTTTTAAACTGAACCGTCATATTTACATGGTTATAGTAATAGGTTAGATTACCTGCAAATTTCATATTTTCGGAGGATTAATAGAAATGAAGCTTCGTAGATGGTTGTTGGTGCTGATCATGCTGTTATTGTGTCTCCCGTCGGTGGTCCCAACCGCGCAAGCGAAGGCGGCTCGTATCAGCATTCAGCTGGACGGTGTAAACCTGAACAGTGACGTATCTCCTTACATATTGCCGAAGGTTAACGTAACCATGGTTCCTACGCGGATCATCAGTGAAGGACTTGGCGCTTCGGTCGCTTGGAATCAGAAGTCGAAGACGGTAACAATCGGAAAGGACGGTTCGAGCCTGCAATTGACATCCGGCAAAAAAACCGCCCTCGTGAATGGATCATCGGTAGCACTGGATGCTTCCGTTGAAATCAAGAACGGCCGGGTCATGGTTCCGCTGCGTTTCATCAGCGAGAATCTGGGCGTTCAAGTGGAGTGGAATCAGGCGGCACAGCGCATCTCGCTGTCCACAGGCTCGGTCGTCGTTCCTCCGCCGGTATCAACCGGGGATGAAGTCAGAGGGGCCTGGATATCCACCGTGTTCAATCTGGACTGGCCGAAAACGAAGACCAGCGCGGAACAGCAGCAAGCCTCTTACATCGCCTTGCTGGATTCGCTCCAGGATGTCGGCATCAATACCGTGTACGTGCAGGTACGTCCGGCCGGTGATGCATTGTATCCTTCCACCATGGTACCGTGGTCGAAGGTGTTGACGGGCATTCAAGGTGCCGATCCGGGTTACGACCCGGTTGCTTTCATGGTAGAGGAAACGCACAAACGGAATATGGAATTTCACGCTTGGTTTAATCCATTCCGGGCGAACACCGATATTTTGACGGCATCGCTCCATCCGTCCCATGTTGCGCTAAGCCATCCGGATTGGATCGTGAATACAGGCAAGCAGCTGTACATCAACCCTGGGATTCCAGAAGCCAGGCAGCATATCATCGATACGATCATGGAGGTCGTTAACGGATACGATATTGACGGCATCCATCTGGACGACTACTTCTATCCGTCCAATACGGTCTTTAACGATGACGCGGCATACCGCGAGTTCAATAATGGGGCCTACGCCAATCTGGCGGATTGGCGCCGCGGAAATATCAATGCCTTTGTCCAATCGCTCGGAGAGAGCATTCATCGCGTGAAACCGGACGTCGAATACGGAATCAGCCCTTTCGGCGTATGGCGTAACCAGTCCGTGGATAAGACGGGATCGGATACGAAGGCCGGTGTAACGGCGTATGACAGCATGTATGCCGATGTGCGGACCTGGATCCAGAACGGCTGGATCGATTACGTTGCACCGCAGATCTACTGGAGCATGAGTAACCCGGCAGCCGACTATGATAAGCTGGTGGACTGGTGGGCCGGCGAAGTACAAGGAACCGGCGTAGATCTTCTGATCGGCCATGCCCCCTACAAACTGGGAACCAGCGAAATCGGCTGGCAGAGCGCATCGGAAATCATCAATCAATTGAAGTACAATCAAAACCATGCCGAAGTGAAAGGCAGCATTTTCTTTAGAGCAGAGAATATTTTAAGCAATCCGTTAGGCATTAAAGATCAATTGCAATCATATTATAGATAAATCTGCACGTCCTATAGGTATGAAACATCCCCCGCGCTCATACATAGTCATTAGACCATGTGAGGCGGGGGATTTTTATATGCAGATCAATGCGGTTTTTGAAGGCGGGGGGGTCAAGGGCATCTCGCTTGCCGGGGCTGTCAAGGCGGCGGAGAATGCCGGCATGGTATTCAGCCGCGTTGCCGGAACGTCCTCGGGCTCCATCGTGGCATCCGTGCTGGCAGCTGGTTACCGTGCTGACGAAATCAAGCGCATTATCGAGGAAACGCCCTTTCATTCGTTTCTCCAGAGGGCACCCATTTTTAATACAAAGTTTATCGGTCCTGCCTTGCGGGTCTTGATTAAGAAAGGGCTCTATTCCGGAGAAGCTCTGGAGAATTGGATAAGGGAAATCCTGCTGGCCAAAGGGATATTTACCTTCTCGGACATCCCGGCAGGGAAGCTTTATATCGTGGCATCGGACATCACCAATGGCAGGCTGCTGGTGCTTCCGGATGATCTCCGCCAATACGGGATCAATCCTGCCACCTTTCCGGTAGCCAAGGCTGTGCGCATGAGCTGCAGCATCCCCTATTTTTTTGACCCCGTCATCCTGCGTTTGTTGGGCAGGGCCGCAAAAGGCAAATCGTTCGGCGAGCAATTTGTTTATATCGTGGATGGGGGACTGCTCAGCAACTTCCCCTTATGGCTCTTTGATCGCGAATCGAAGGGTGGGCCTAAGCCCCTGCCGGTGCTGGGCTTTCAGATGGTCGGGAAGAACAGCAACCTGCCTCATCTGATCGAAGGCCCGATCGGGATGTTAACCGCCATGTTCGAGACGATGCTCTCCGCACACGATGAACGTTATATCGAGCAGCAAAACCGAAATCGCACGATCAAAATTCCGACGCTCGGCATCGGCACCACCCATTTTAATCTGACCAAAGAGGAAAGCGAGAATTTATACAATTCCGGTCTGACGGCCGGCACGATGTTTTTCACCCGCTGGAATGCCGAACATTAAAAAAACCGTCCACCCGGCATATGCATGCGCGGGCGGGCGGTTTTTCCGGTTAATGGTATTTAGGAACATCATCGGATGGGTCGGATTTTCCTTTGTGCCCATCGATCACTTGAAACGGATACTGTTTACGTTTAGCCGTTGGGTTGCTTTTGCGTACGGTGCTGTTCTTAGCCGCCGCCAGTTTCGCGGCCGTCCGCTTGGAAGGCTTCACCTTGGGACGTTTGTTAAAACGGCGTGGCGGGAACTTGTAAAGCACATACACGACAGCAACAATAATTAGAGGAATCAATATTCTCATTCTTGATCCAGGGTCTAACAGGAATACCAGTAGCCCTATGGCGGCCAATGTTATCGCCGTCCAAAAAATGATCGCATGCCTTCTCATGGATTATCACCCTTTCGCGGGATCCAGCACACTTCCTGTCACAGATTGGTGAACTGTAACATTCTCGTATTGAGCATCTAACTCACGCATTCTGTTAAAGGATGCGATGGATACTTCAACTTGATCATCAGTAGGTTCCTTCGTCGTCAGAAGCTGCAGCCACAGACCGGGATATCCGAGGAAACGGAGTACCGGCAGGTCCCGCATGGCATTGGTCAATTTCAGGAATTCAAAGGAAACGCCAAGCACGACCGGAAGAAGCGCAATTCTTTGAATGACCCGCTGCGTCATGGTATCCCATGGCACCACCGAGTAGACAACAACGCCGAGCACAATGGTCAGCATCATGAAGCTGCTGCCGCAGCGATAATGCAGCCGCGTATATTTCTGAACGTTCTTCACCGTCAACTCTTCGCCGGCTTCGAATGCGCTGATGACTTTGTGTTCGGCGCCGTGGTACTGAAAGAGCCTTTTTATGACCGGTGTTTGGGAGATCGCCCATAGATACACGAGGAGCAGTATTAATTTAATAACGCCTTCAATCAGGTTATGCACGATATAGTGATCAAATGTATCGCCAAAAAAGAAATCCTCTACAAAAACAGGAACGAGTGTAAACAGCAGCTTGCCGAAAACAAAGGAAAGCACGCTGACGGCGGCCACACCGATAATCATGCTTAAACTCCAGCCGGAGTCTTCTTTCTCTTTCTGCTTCTCGCGTTCTTCGGGCTCCAGCGTATCGTCAGCATAAGCATCGGCAGAGTAATTCAAATGTTTGGAGCCTTTGATAGTAGAATCTATGAGACTGACGATGCCGCGAAGAAGCGGGATCTTCCGCAGCTTCCGAACCCATGCCTTGTCTTCGCGAGGCACCTCGAGAAACTTGATTTCATTATTTTTACGCCGCACGGCCGTCACATTCACATGCTTGCCGCCGAACATAACGCCTTCGATTACAGCTTGGCCTCCATAGCTGATCGGGGTTGACTTATCGGACAACCAGTTCACCCTCCCTGACATGTTATTCGTTCTATGAACTATTGTATCGAATTTTGAAAGTAATTTCTAGTTGGATTAGGGCAGGGGAAGCGGTGCATACTACTTTCAGAGATGAAATGGAGAAACAGCGGGGCTTTTCGATAACCGAAGAAGAGGAGAATCAATCCATGCATGAACATCAATTTCGTAAGCAGAACCAGATAACCAATCCGTTTACGTTTGCCCTGGAGCTAGGCTATTATGCCGGCCTGATCTGGGGGGGCGTGCTTTGGATCTTTTACTGGTTGAGATTCACGAAGGTCGTGCCCGGTTTTTTGCTGGAGCCATTCTTCAAACATGAATTCCTCAAGACCACAGCCGGGCAAATCGCAGGTTGGCTGTCTTTCATCGCCTTTTCCGTCATCGCTTCCCTCATTTATGTAACCCTGTTCAGGAAGCTGAAGGGCCCATGGCCCGGAATTGCTTACGGAATCGTGTGGTGGGCGGTTCTGTTTGTTGCGCTCAATCCCTGGCTACGGCTGACGGACCCAGTGAAGAAGCTGTCCTGGGATACAAACATTTCGGAGGTTTGTATTTTTATATTATGGGGCCTCTTTATCGGTTATACGATTGCGCAGGAATTCACCGACGAGAAACTGCGTGAACCGAAGAAGCTGACGGGTTAGCCAAGAAAAACTTCTCAACCCGATGCCGCCTATGGTAAAATAGCTTTTGGTTATTTGACGAAAAGGTGGGAAGCCCTATGAAATCCATATGGGTGATAAACGGACCGAACTTAAACCTGCTCGGCTTCCGGGAACCGGGCATTTATGGTTCGCTCAGCCTGCAGGCGATCGAAGATAATTTGCGTAAACAGGCGGATCTCGCCGGTATCGGTATTACCTTCTTTCAGTCTAATCATGAGGGTGCTATCATTGACCGTATTCATGAAGCGATCGGACAGGCTGACGGCATACTTCTTAATCCGGGAGCACTGACTCACTACAGCTACGCTGTGCGTGATGCCATCAGTTCTGCCCGCATTCCGACAGTGGAGGTTCATCTCTCGAACATTCACGCCAGAGAGGAATTTCGTCATACCTCCGTCATAGCGCCTGTGGCTGTCGGACAAATCGCGGGTTTTGGCGCGGCGAGTTACACATTGGGCTTGTCGGCTCTACTGCAAGTCCTGGTCGAGCAAGAAGGGTAGCTCCTATTTCGGGATAAGGGTGAGAGGAGAGTGGTTAGAATGAGTAACAAACGAGTGATTAAACTGCGCGAACAGCTTCAAGCCAAAGGTTTGACGGCTATGCTGGTTGCAAGCCCGATCAACCGCAGATATTTAACGGGCTTTACCGGTTCAGCCGGATATGTGCTGATCACACGCGATGAGGCCTATCTGTTGACGGATTTCCGCTATATGACGCAAGCACCGCAGCAAGCCGTCGGTTTTAAAGTGGTCGAGCACGGGCCGAAGGTAATGGAGACGGTCAAGGATCTGTTGTCTTCCGAAGGCATCGCATCGCTCGGATTCGAACAGGACCATGTTACATACGGCGTGTTTTCCGCATATTCGGAACAGCTCGCGCCCATCAGCCTGGTGCCGGTTTCGGGCCTTGTAGAAGATTTGCGTATATTCAAGGATGCCGAAGAGTTGAGCATTATGCAGCGGGCAGCGGATTTGGCTGATCAGACGTTCAGCCATGTCCTGACGATTCTGGCTGCCGGCAAAACGGAACGGGAAATCGATCTCGAGATGGAAATGTTCATGCGCAAGCATGGCGCAACCGCGTCTTCCTTCGACACGATCGTTGCTTCCGGCGAGCGTTCGGCGCTTCCTCACGGCGTAGCCAGCGAGCGGGTCATTCAAGGGAACGAATTCGTTACGTTTGATTTCGGCGCGCTGCTGGACGGGTACTGCTCCGATCTCACGAGAACCGTGGCGCTCGGCAGTCCTGATCCGAAGCTGAAGGAGATCTATGATATCGTGCTCGAAGCGCAGCTTCACGCACTGGATCATATTAAACCAGGCATGACGGGACGCGAAGCAGACGCTTTGGCTCGCGATATTATTTCGCGTTACGGATACGGGGAATATTTCGGCCACAGCACGGGGCACGGATTGGGCATGGAAGTTCATGAATCGCCGCGGCTGTCCAAGCTGAGCGATGACGTGCTGCAGCCCGGCATGGTCGTAACGGTGGAGCCGGGCATTTACCTGCCTGGTCTTGGCGGTGTCCGCATCGAAGATGATATCGTCATCACGGAAACGGGCATTCGCATACTGACAAGCTCGTCCAAAGATTACACCGTACTGTAAAAAGGGTTCAAAAAGCAGCCTTGTTGAGCTTATGCTTTAAGAAATTTGTGTACTATATTAAATAGACCGCATCCATAGGAGGGAATCTTAGTGATTTCAGTTAACGATTTTAAAACAGGTTTGACCGTAGAAGTAGATGGCGATATTTTCACCGTATTGGATTTCCAGCATGTTAAGCCGGGTAAAGGCGCCGCTTTCGTACGTTCCAAATTGAAAAACCTTCGCAACGGCAACACCGTGGAGAAGACGTTCCGTGCAGGCGAAACGATTGGCCGCGCCATCATCGACAACCGTGGCGTTCAGTATCTCTATGCCAGCGGTCAAGAGCATGTTTTCATGGACAACGAAACTTACGACCAGTTCAGCTTGACCAGCGAGCAGCTGGAATGGGAGCTTAACTTTCTGAGAGAGAACATGAACGTTAACATTATCAGCTACCAAGGCGAGATCCTCGGGATCAACCTGCCTAACAGCGTCGAGCTGAAGGTCGTTGAGACCGAGCCGGGTATCAAAGGCAACACGGCTACCGGCGCTACGAAGAACGCCAAAGTGGAAACCGGCCTCAATGTACAAGTACCGCTGTTCATTAACGAAGACGATGTGCTTCTGATCGATACACGCGAAGGTAAATACATTTCCCGTGCATAACATGCAATAAGCGGGACCCTTCAACGATGGACGGGGTGCCAATATCTTCTAAACCAACGCGACTCCTGTACGAATGTACGGGAGTTTTTTGCAATAAGCGGGCTCGGCGTCCTAAGTCTGTTTTCTTTTTGCCTTGAAAAGCCTTGACGGGGTGACTCACTTTCGTATTATACTGTTTTAAAGTGAGAAACCACCTGAGCACTGTTACATACCGATATTAGTGGGGAGTGAAAGAAGCATTGTCACTGTACGTCATGAAATTCGGAGGCAGCTCTGTAGGGGATACAGAACGCATGAAGCGCGTTGCCAGAAGAATTGTAGAGAAACAAGATGAAGGCCATCAATGTGTGGTCGTGGTGTCTGCCATGGGGGATACGACGGACGATTTGATTGACCAGGCAAAGCTGTTAAACGAGAATCCACCGGCACGGGAAATGGATATGCTGATGACCACGGGGGAGCAGATATCCATCTCGCTGCTATCCATGGCGATTCACGGTCTTGGACGCAAGGCAGTGTCCTTGACCGGCTGGCAGGCGGGATTCCGCACGGAAGCCGTCCATGGTAAAGCCCGCATTACAGATATAAAGCCTGAGCGCGTGCACAAAGCGCTTGGCGAAGGAAATGTCGTCATTGTCGCGGGATTCCAGGGCATGTCCGAAGACGGAGAGATTACAACGCTTGGACGCGGGGGCTCAGATACCACCGCGGTAGCTCTTGCGGCTGCCATTCAAGCGGATGTATGTGAAATATATACGGATGTGGACGGGATATACTCCACGGATCCGCGGGTAGTCAAATGCGCGCGGAAACTGAAGGAGATTTCCTATGACGAGATGCTCGAGCTTGCCAATCTTGGCGCGGCTGTTCTTCACCCGCGTGCGGTCGAGTATGCGAAGCATAATCAAGTCAAGCTTGTCGTCAGATCCAGCTTTAATCATAACGAGGGTACGGTTGTTAAGGAGGAAACAAGCATGGAACAAGGTGTGGTTGTCAGCGGAATTGCATTCGACAAGAATGTAGCGAGAATCAGTATTCTGGGCGTAGCCGATACGCCGGGCGTTCTGGCCCAAGTGTTCGGAGAGCTTGCAAAAGAATCGATTGACGTTGATATCATCGTGCAGAGCGGCGTTCAGAACGGCGAAGCGGACTTTTCCTTTACGGTGTCCCTGGCGGATCGGGAGCGTGCGTTGTCCGTGATCGAACACATTCGCGGCAAGCTGCCGTATCGCGACGTTACCTCGGAAGACCATCTTGTGAAAGTATCGATTGTCGGCGCGGGCATGGTCAGCCATCCCGGCGTGGCGGCACAAATGTTTGACGTGATCTCCCGGCAGGGGGTCAGCATCAAAATGGTCAGCACGTCCGAGATCAAAGTATCCTGCGTCATCGAGGGAAGCAATCTCGAAGGGGTCGTGCAGGCGCTTCATACCGCGTACGGACTGGATACGGATCAACAGGCTTCCGTAGGCGGACCGCAGGTTCGCCGATAACAGGATTCAACCGTCATCATCGATATTAATAGAGTTAATCCCGGTCATTTATGACCGGGATTTTTTGTGCTGTCCGAAAGATTCGAAGTTCCTTTCTATGAAATTGAAAAAATAGAGATAAAACGAGAGGGCCCCGCATATTTTTAATCATCACACATGTGAAGAAGGAAGAAGGAAGAGGGAGGATATATCGCATGCTGGACAAGTTTGTCGCAAGTATGGCAACGCTTCGGATTTTCTCGGGCAGCCTTGAGATCGTCGCGGCCATCATCATGCTGCGCCTGAACCAAGTCGATAAAGCGCTTGCCGTGAATTCGGCATTGGCGTTTACGGGTCCGCTCATTTTGATTTTGACCACAACCATCGGTCTGGTGGGAATGGCAGATAAATTGTCATGGGGGAAGATCGGCTGGATATTGTGCGGCGTCTCCTGTCTCTTATACGGGGTTTTAAAAAAATGATAGATTCGCTGCATATTTTTCAGGTACAAGCATACACATGGGATATGAAGTTCTCTTATTAGAAGATGATCACAAAGGACAACCTGGGGGAAATTGATATGACATTGAATTGGTTAGACCTGTTTCCCGAAACCGTAAAACGCATGCTGCTGAACCTATCGAAAGAGCTTCTCGAACATGTGGAGGAGGTACGGATCCGGGAAGAGCGTCCGCTGGAGATCAATTCGGCGGGCAAGCATCATTTCCTGGACAGGCGAGGCGGACTCACCTTGCGGCCTGAAGAAGCGTATAAGCCGACGCGTGAAGATACCCATAGGCTGCTGGACCTTATCAGCAATCATTCCCTCTACACCATGGAAGAAGAGCTGCGAAAGGGGTTTATCACCATACCAGGGGGCCATCGGGTCGGGCTTACGGGCCGGACGGTGCTGAGCGGCGGCAGGGTGGAGCACATCCGGGATATCAGCGGATTTAATGTCCGGATAGCCAAGGAAATACAGGGAGCGGCGGACGACATCCTTCCTCATCTGCTTGACCGGAAACGGAAAAGGGTGATGCACTCGCTGATCTTATCTCCGCCCCAGCAAGGCAAAACGACGCTGCTCAGAGACCTGGCTAGACAGATCAGCTACGGCAAGTGGGGAAACTCGTCCGTGCATTGGCCGGGTATGAAGGTGGGCATCATCGACGAGCGTTCCGAGATCGCGGGTTGTTTGCGCGGCGTACCCGGATTCGATGTCGGCCCTCGCACGGACGTAATGGATGGCTGTCCGAAAGCCGAAGGGATGATGATGATGATCCGTTCGATGTCTCCGGACGTGCTCATTGTGGACGAGATCGGCCGGCCGGAGGATGCGGAAGCGGTTATTGAGGCTTTGCATGCCGGCATCAGCGTGATTGCAACGGCGCATGGCTCATCCGTTCAGGACATGCGGGGCCGGCCCGCCCTCTCGGGACTTCTGGAGAACCGGATGTTTGAAATGTATGCGGTTCTTAACCGAGCGGGCGACCACCGATCATACAAGCTGTATGACGGAGGCCAGCGAACGCTTCAGACGGCTATCAGCGGCCAGCCGGGAGGTGATGCCTATGCTTAAACTGGTCGGGGCCGTGCTCGTACTGGGTGCAGGAACCTTAGCCGGATTCTACCAAGCCCAGCAATTCGCAGCAAGACCCAGACAGCTGCGAGAACTTATTCTCGCGCTTCAACGGCTGGAGACGGAAATCAGCTACGGCTTTACGCCGCTGCCCGACGCGCTGGAGCGAATCGGCGTTTCCCTTCGTGAACCGCTCAAATCCTTGTTGGCCACCGCAGCGCTTTACATGAGACCCGATTACGGGTTATCCGCACAAGACAGCATCCGCAAGGCGCTTGGCGAATATTGGAGACGAACCTCGATGAAAAGTGCCGAGCGTGAGGTGTTGGAACAGCTAAGCGGCGTACTTGGCACCAGTGACAGACAGGACCAGATCAAACATATCGCTCTGGCCGTGGGACAGCTCAAGCATGAAGAAGCAGCTGCAAGGGATGACCAGGTCAAATATGAAAAAATGAGCAAGAGTCTGGGACTGCTCATTGGAGCATTGATCGTCATATTGATCTTTTAGCGAGGTGCCAAGGGAAATGAACATTGAAGTGAACGCGATCTTCCAGATTGCCGGTATTGGCATCATCATTGCCATGATTCATACCGTCCTGAAACAGATGGGGAAAGAGGATATGGCGCATTGGGTGACCCTCATCGGGTTCGTGGTTGTATTGTTTATGGTCGTAAGGCTGCTAGACGATTTGCTGAAGGAAATCAAAAGTATTTTTCTATTCCAGTAGGTGGACATTTATGGAAATTATCCAGGTGGTAGGACTCGGCATCATCGCTACCGTGCTGATCTTGATTGTCAAGGAACAGAAACCGCTCTTTGCCTTTCTTCTCGCCGTGGCGACATCGCTCCTCATCTTCCTGTTCCTGATCGGAAAGATCGGTAATGTCATATCCATGCTGGAAGATCTGGCGGAGAATTCCGGCGTTCAGATCATCTATCTGAAGACGGTTCTGAAAATCATCGGAATCGCCTATATCGCGGAGATGGGGGCACAGATCGTTCGAGATGCCGGACAGGAATCGATCGCATCCAAAATAGAATTGGCGGGAAAAGTGCTCATATTGGTGCTCGCTGTACCGATTATCGGGATCATCATCGAGACGGTCCTGAAGCTCCTCCCGGCTTGAAAAAAGGTGGGGGACATGGTGACAGGAGCAACACTTCGAAGAGGCTTGGCCGTGTTTTGCCTACTCATCCCGATGCTGTTGCTGTCCGGATGGTTCTGCGGGACGATCGGTGCGACCGCAGCCGCCAATTCGGCCGATGAATGGGTCGAGCAGCAGACGCAGCAGCTGCCAACGGATCAGGTCGAGAAATACTGGGACCGGCTCATGAAGGATTACGGCGGGTTCTTCCCGGATGGCAGGACGCCCTCCCTGATGGATATGCTGCTGCCGGGCAGCGACGGGCTGAGCTTCAAAGGGGTTATGTCCGGTATCGGAAAATATCTGTGGCACGAGGTGCTCTATAACGGCAAGCTGCTGGCGACCATCGTCATGCTGAGCATTATGAGCTTGATTCTAGAGAACCTGCAGACGGCCTTCGAAAAAAGCACCGTGAGCCGGGTAGCCTATACGATCTGTTACATGGTTGTCCTGGTCATCGCGGTCAACAGCTTCAGCATCGCGATCGGATATGCGCGGGACGCCATCACCCAAATGATCGATTTCATGATGGCCATGCTTCCTTTGCTCTTTGCGCTGATGGCCTCGATGGGCAATGTCGTCACCGTCTCGGTGGCCCATCCGCTGGTCATATTCATGGTACATACGGTAGGCACGCTGATCAGCACGATTGTGTTCCCGCTTCTATTCTTCTCGGCTCTGCTGCATCTGGTTAGCTCCTTATCCGAAAAGTACAAGCTGACCCAGCTTGGGAATCTGCTGCGCGGGATCTCGATGGGCGTCCTGGGTGTGCTGCTTACCGTGTTCCTGGGAGTTATCTCCGTTCAAGGGCTGACCAGCTCGGTTACGGATGGCGTAACCATCCGGGCAGCCAAATACGTAACCGGCAATTTCGTTCCGGTAGTCGGCAAGATGTTCGCAGATGCGACGGATACCGTAATCTCGGCTTCGCTGCTAGTTAAGAACTCCATCGGGCTGGCGGGAGTCATCATCATTTTGTTCCTTTGCGCATTTCCTGCGATCAAGATCTTGACGCTTGCCTTGATATATAACGTCGCGGCGGCCGTCATGCAGCCGCTCGGCGATACCCCGATCGGCACCTGCCTCCAAACGATCGGTAAGACGATGCTGTACGTTTTCGCGGCCTTGGCCGCGGTGAGCTTGATGTTCTTTCTCGCCATAACGATACTGCTCACGGCTGCCAACATCACCGTCATGATGAGGTGAGGCAGATGATACGCGGCGCCAAAGCTTAGGAGGTATGACGAATGGACTGGCTTGGAGATTGGCTGAAAAGCGTCATCATGGTGGTTCTCTTTGCGGCCTTCGTTGATTTGATCCTGCCCGGGAAGGCGCTTGAACGCTACGCCAGGCTAGTCCTGAGCTTGTTGATACTGCTCACGCTGCTCAGTCCCATCATTACATTAATTACAGATCCGCCGGAGAACCAGCTGGCGATGGAACTGGAGCGGCAGGAGAAGGGGCTGCCGGAGGAAATTCAGCTGGAGCATATCATGGCCCAGGCCGAAAAGCTCAAGGATACGCAGCAGAGTCAAAGCCTGCAATGGGCTGGCAATGAATTAGCCAAGGTGATGAAAGAAGAGATCGCGGCTGAAACGGGGGAAGCCGTTCAAGAGGTCAAGGTGGTGCTGGCCGCGGTTGCCGGGCAGGGCAAGGAATATGCCGGCGCTGCGATACGCTCCGTTGACGTAAGGCTGGCTGGGGATGAGCCGGCGGATGCAGAAGTAGGGGAAGACGATAGAAGTCCCATCGGCGTAACGCCGGTGGATTCCGTTCAGGTGAACGTGGATTCCATGGCAGAGGAGAAGGATGGGAAGGCGGCAGTAAAAGAAAACGCAGAGGCAGTCAGCAAAGCTCAGGAAGCCAGAGCAGAACCGGTTCGGGACTACATTAGCCGCAGGTGGGATTTGGAGCCGGAGCTGATCACGATATATGCACCGGGGCAGGATCAGGATAACAAGCTGTAGCGGAGGTGAGGATGATGGGAAATTGGTTGAAGCGGTTGGAGCAGTGGCTTGGCGGAGGAGCCGGCGGTGCTAGGAAGATGCAGACCTTCAGGTGGCTGATCATTCTTGGCCTGATCGGCGTCGCGATCATGCTGTTCAACTCCTTCGTCAATGTCAAGAAGCTGGATCATGAGAATATCGGCCGCGAACCGCCGCCGGACACCGCCGCGGTCTCAACAACCCAGGGAGCTGCGAGCAGCAGCGGCGGCGGTGAATTCGAAAGCATCGAGCAGGATTTCGAAATGCGCACCAAGACCATGCTGGAACAGATCGTTGGCGTCGGGTCCGTGGATGTCATGGTGACCGTGGAATCTACGGAAGAACTGGTGGTGCAGCGAAATATGAAGGATACGCAGGAACTCACGGAAGAAACCGATGCCAACGGGGGAAACGCCATGTCACGAGTTACCAGCGCGACGGCCAGATCGTCACCTATGACTCTTCGGGCGAAGAGACGCCGATCGTCACCAAGAAGATCAAACCTCAGGTCCGCGGCGTGCTCGTCGTAGCCAAGGGGGCCGAGAATGAAGTCGTAAAGAGCTTGATCGTGGATGCGATCCAGCGGGGGCTGAACGTTCCATCTTATCGTATATCCGTTGTCCCTCGCAAACAGTAATAAACGAAGTCCTGCGGATGATCCGATCATTCGTGCCACAGGTTTTCAATTAAAGGAGGAAAAGTTCAAATGAATAACAAAAGACAAACCATATGGTTAGTATCCATGCTTAGTTTAATGGTCATCCTGTCCGCCTACTACTTGTTCACGGACGATTCGGGAACGAAAGCGCCGCCGGTTGCCGAGAGCACGCAGGTGGACGGTCAGAAGCCCGGCGCAGGACAGGAAGCCAATGGAACCGCAGGCGACGAGCTGGTTGTGAACGAAGTTCTCGAAGAAGGCACGGACGGAGATTCGGGAGCCAACGAGCAAGGGACCGGAACGACGGATACGGGCGTAACCGGCACGGAGGATCCTGCAGAGGCAACGCAAGGTGAGCAGGATGACCAAGGGAAAGCGGCCGGAGAAGCGGATAAGCCGCAAGAACCGGAAGTGAAGGAATCCACGGATGGAGCCGATAAATCCAAAGACGCCAGCAGCACCGGCAAGGACGAAGCAGAGACTTCCAAGGACACCAGCAGCACGAGCGGCGAAAAATCGGATAAAGAAGTGCTGGAGGAAGTGGCAGCGAACGCAACGTCTGCAATCGCACAGCTGGATTCCTATAAACTGGACCGCGCACAAAAAAATAATAAATTATACGATGAATTAATGACAAAAATCGACAACCATGAAAATAAACCGGAAGAAACAGCGCAAGCTACCCAGCAGCTGAAAGCGGCGGAAGCGAAAGAGGAAGTCATTCTCAGCATCGAGGAAACCCTGCAGCAGCAATTCGGCAACGCCGTAGTAAAGGAAGAGAGCGAGAAATATAATGTGGTCGTTCTGAGCGAGAAACTCGATGCCAAAGGCGCGGCGGACATCGTCAGTCTTGTGATGAAGGAATTGAAGGTTTCGCCTGATAAAGTAACCGTCCAATATGTTGCGCCATAAACTTGTCCGCAGATTTCAACATAAACCACGGATATACGATAAACCCGAAAGAGTCTAAGGATTGCCTTGGGCTCTTTCTATTTCGCTCGATTGTGATATAATACTCTAAGCTATTGACTGACTGTCCTAAGCAAGGGCTTCCAAGAAAGTGAAGGAGTGAACGTCGATCATGTTTAAATTAAACGAAATTAAGGAACTTATTAAGCTGGTGGATCAAACTTCCGTGCATGAACTGGAGATTGAGAGCGAAGGTACACGCTTATCCATTAAGAAACCCAATGCAGCCGAGGTCGTTAACAACTATCAGGCCGCGCCGCAAGCGTACATACCGGCTCAGCAAGTGATGGCACCGCAGATCGTACAGCCGAATACGGGGAATCAAGCTCCTGCAGCGGCACCTCAGCAGGATTCAGCGGAGGATAGCAACAGCTCATTACATAAAATCGTATCACCGATGGTAGGAACCTTCTACCGTTCCCCATCGCCTGAGGCTGGACCGTTTGTAAGCCCGGGGGACAAGGTGACGGAGAAATCGACGGTCTGCATCATCGAGGCCATGAAGCTGATGAATGAACTGGAAGCAGAGATCAAGGGCGAAATCGTTGAGGTTCTCGCGCAGAACGGTCAGCTTGTAGAATTCGGGCAGCCTCTGTTCCTGGTGAAGCCGGAGTAATATGGAGGGACTCGCCAAGAACGAGAGACGTATGAGTCCGAAGGAGGTTACTGCATGACATTTCAAAAAGTGCTTATCGCGAACCGCGGAGAGATAGCCGTCCGTATCATCCGGGCTTGCCGGGAGCTTGGCATCGCAACCGTTGCCGTATACTCGGAGCCGGACCGGGAATCTCTTCATGTTCGCTTGGCGGACGAGGCCTATTGCATCGGCCCTACATTATCGAAAGACAGCTATTTGAATTTCACCAATATTATGAGCGTGGCTACGCTGACCGAGTGTGACGCGATTCACCCCGGTTACGGCTTTTTGGCCGAGAACGCGGATTTCGCGGAGATCTGTGAATCCTGCAACATTACCTTTATCGGCCCTTCCGCTGACGCGATCAACCGCATGGGCGACAAGGCAGTGGCGAAGCAAACGATGAAGGATGCGGGGGTTCCGGTTATTCCCGGGTCCGACGGATTGGTCGAGGATCTGGACGAGGCCGTCATGCTCGCACGCGACATCGGTTACCCGGTCATTATCAAAGCGACCGCAGGCGGCGGAGGTAAGGGGATTCGAATCGCCGAGGATGAGGAATCGCTGATCAAACAGATTACGAACGCGCAGCAGGAAGCCCAGAAGGCTTTCGGCAATGCTGGCGTGTATCTTGAAAAATATCTAACCGGCATGAAGCACGTGGAGATTCAGATTATCGCCGATAAACACGGCAACGCCGTGCATCTCGGGGAGCGTGACTGTTCCGTGCAGCGCCGGAGACAGAAGCTGGTTGAAGAAGCTCCTTGTCCGGTGCTAAGTGAAGAGGTACGCAGCCGAATGGGTGAAGCCGCCGTTCGCGCGGCAAAAGCGGTAAACTACTCCGGTGCCGGCACGCTTGAATTTTTGCTGGGCCAGGACGGACAGTTCTACTTCATGGAGATGAACACGCGGATTCAGGTGGAGCATCCGGTAACGGAGATGGTAACCGGCGTGGACCTGATTCAGGAAATGATCTCCGTTGCTGAAGGCAACACGCTTTCCTTCAGTCAAGAGGATGTCGTCATTAACGGCTGGTCTATCGAGTGCCGGATCAATGCCGAGAATCCGGACAAGGGCTTCATGCCTGCACCGGGAACCATTCAATTCTATTTGCCTCCGGGCGGTCCTGGCGTGCGGGTGGACAGCGCGGCATATCCCGGGTACACGATTTCGCCTTATTACGATTCGATGATTGCCAAGCTCATTGTATGGGCGCCGACCCGCGATGAAGCGATCGCGAAGATGAAACGCGCTTTGGCTGAATTCGAGATTGAAGGGATCTATTCGACCATCCCGTTCCATCAGAAACTGCTGAAGCATCCTACCTTCTTGAAGGGCGACTTCGATATTAAGTTTTTGGAAGAAAATGAGATTTAAAACCTTTGGCCAAGTTTGTCATAAACTTGGCCAAATGGTATAGTATGAGTAATAAGAGCGCATGCGTTATGCAGTTCGGGTGCATCCGCTAACTTATTCTGAAAGGTGTGTTGAGACAATGGCGGAAACTTTGCCTACAGAATTTGAACGTACAGATATCGGTGAGATTCAGATTGCACCGGAAGTAATTGAAGTCATCGCCGGACTCGCTACGGTCGAGGTACGCGGTGTTGCGGGGATGAGCGGAGGCTTTGCAGGCGGCATTGCGGAGCTGCTCGGACGCAAGAATTTATCCAAGGGCGTTAAAGTTGAAGTCGGACAACGGGAAGCTGCCGTTGACGTATCCGTCATCGTGGAATATGGCCATCGTCTTCCGGAAGTTGCCGGGGAAATCCAGCGCAACGTGAAACGTTCGATTGAGAATATGACAGGGCTTACGGTGATTGAAGTCAATGTACATATTCATGACGTCCATTTCATGAAATCCGTGGAGAAGACGGAAGAATTGGATTTGGCTCAACGCGTCAAATAGAATAGTTTCAGGCTAGCCCTGGGCAGCGATGTCGAGGGTTTAATCTAATTTAAGGAGGCTGTGCTGAATCGTGGCCAAAATCATGGACAGACTTTTGCTGTTTATCTACAGCTTAAGTATCGGTGTTATATCCGTAGTTGCCATCCTCCTGTTGAGTGGCGCTGTTCCTTACGAATTAACGAATGTTCAGGAACAACGCCTTTTCTGGGCTGGAATTATCGTAGCTGCGGTTTTGTTTTTGCTGAGCATCCGTTTTTTCTACATCTCCGTCAGGCGCGATCGCTCGAACCTGAACTCCATCGATCAGCGAACGGAATTCGGCGATATCCAAATCTCCGTGGAGACGATCGAGAATCTCTGCTTGAAGGCGGCTTCGCGCGTCCGCGGAGTGAAGGATCTGAAATCGCGGATCAAGGTATCCCAGTCGGGTCTTGAAATTGCGATTCGCGCCGTGGTTGATGGCGAGGAATCCATTCCTACACTGACTACCGAAGTGCAGAAGCAGGTGCACGACTTCGTTGAAGATACAACAGGAATACCCGTATCATCCGTATCCGTATATATTGCTAACGTGGTTCAGGCACCAAGCTTCAAGAGCCGCGTGGAATAGAGGTGAGCTTCCCAGATGCCTTGGAAAGAAATATGGGAGAGTCACAGAGGAAGAATTGCCGGGGTGGCCGGCGGGCTTGTGTGCGGACTGATTTATTTATTATCCGGTTTTTGGGATATGCTGTTCTTTGCATTAGTGGTATTTATCGGCTATATTTTTGGCAAGCGCAAGGATCTGAACCAGGGCTCCATCTTCCACTTTCAGGAATGGGGACGTTGGCTTTCCGAGCGCTGGCGGCCGTTTAAATGAACCCTGTGATATGCTTTCTCCGGAAAAAATGCTGAGGACAGGTGTAGTGCGCCTTTTTTGCGGAGAGAGATATTCACAGGTTTTTTTTTGGCGTTTAATTGTTGTCAAGTCTTGACGGCAAATGGATCATACTAATTAGAAAAATGGATTCGGCAGGGTCCACAGGAGGAACATAATGAAAAGACGTGTAGCTAGAGAGATTGTCGTTCAGAGCCTTTACCAGATGGAGATGAACGAAGTCGACAGCATGGAAGCCGTGTCGATGCTGCTCTCCGAAGCGGCCGAAGAGAATGAGACCGAGCGGGTCATTGGCGATGAGGTTCAAATGAAGGAATATGTGCTGCAGCTGGTCAACGGAACATGGGAATCCAAGGATTCGATTGACGATCTCCTCGCTCATTATTTGAAAGGCTGGCAGGTAAGCCGTCTTTCCCGCGTGGATCGTCAAATCCTGCGACTGGCCGTGTACGAGCTGACTTATCGCGATGACGTGCCCGGGAAAGTGGCGGTTAACGAAGCGATCGAACTGTCCAAGCATTTCGGAACCGAGGAATCGGGCAAGTTCGTCAACGGCGTACTGGGCCGGATGATTCAAGAGCTGGATCAAGTCAAGGTGAAGCTGCGTCATTCCTAAATCTGCACGCATGTTCATGCCCAGCTCGAAACGTAATGATTCAATCATAATGGAGGAGAGATCAGGATGACAGAAGCAACGATTATTAGCGGAAAACAGATTTCGGAAGAAATTCGCAAGGGGATTGCGTTAGAAGTAGAACAATTGTCCAAGCAGAATGTTCGTCCTGGTTTGGCTGTTGTACTTGTAGGAGATGATCCGGCTTCGCATGTCTACGTTCGCAACAAGGAGAAAGCGTGCCACGATCTGGGCTTTTATTCCGAGGTGCATCGTCTGCCCGCGGATTCCAGCCAGAACGAAGTGCTCGCGCTTGTGGACAAGCTCAATGCCCAGGAATCCATCCATGGGATCCTGGTCCAGCTACCTTTGCCTAAACACATCGAGGAAAAGGCCGTCATCGATGCGATTGCGGTGGAGAAGGACGTGGATGGTTTCCACCCGGTTAATGTGGGTAACCTCGTAATAGGCGATGACAGTCTCCTGCCATGCACGCCGGCCGGCGTGATTGAAATGATCAAGCGGACAGGCATTGAGATTGCAGGCAAACATGCGGTCGTGATCGGGAGATCCAATATCGTCGGCAAACCGGTATCTCTTCTTCTTCAGCGCGAGAACGCGACCGTTACGATGTGCCACTCCAAAACGGGGAATATGGCGGAAATCGCCCGTCAAGCGGACATCCTGGTCGTGGCGATCGGCCGAGCGAACATGATTGATGCCAGCTACGTGAAACCCGGTGCCGTCGTTATCGATGTCGGCATGAACCGCCTGGAGAACGGAAAGCTTGCCGGGGACGTTGACTTTGAGAGCGTGAAGGCAGTGTCCGGCCCGATTACTCCGGTTCCCGGAGGCGTGGGACCGATGACCATCACGATGCTCATGCAGAATACACTGATAGCCGCCAAAAGGCTGAGTGGGCTGGCCTGACATGAAGACGGCCGATCCAGGACGAGTATTATCCGTTAAGGATTTAAACCGATATATTCGCATGAAGATGGAAGGCGACTCCAGGCTATCCGACGTATGGATCCGTGGCGAGATATCGAATTTTACCCATCATTCCAGCGGACATATGTATTTTACCTTAAAGGATGAAGGCAGCCGGATCCGTGCGATCATGTTTGCGACTCATAACCAGAGGCTGCCTTTTATCCCCAAGGAAGGGTCGCGAGTCATAGCGCGGGGCAATGTGTCGGTGTATGAACGGGATGGTCAGTACCAATTCTATGCCGTCCAAATGCAGCCGGACGGCATCGGCAGCTTGTACCTCGCTTATGAACAGCTGAAGTCGAAGCTGGAGGAAGAGGGCTTGTTTGCTGCCGATCGCAAGCGGCCGCTGCCGCGCTATCCCAAGACGATCGGCGTGATCACGTCGCCAACGGGGGCTGCCGTGCGGGATATCATGATTACGATCCGGAGGCGCTATCCTCAGGCGAACGCCATTTTGTATCCGGTGCTGGTTCAAGGCAAAGGGGCTGCGCCTTCGATCGTCAAGGCCATTCGGACGATGAACGACATGGCAGAGGCTGATGTGCTAATCGTTGGGCGCGGAGGCGGATCGCTGGAAGAACTCTGGGCGTTTAATGAAGAGATCGTTGCAAGGGCCATTTATCAATCCCATATTCCAATCGTTTCGGCCGTCGGGCACGAAACGGATTTTACGATCGCCGATTTTGTCGCGGATCTTCGAGCCGCCACGCCAACGGCCGCAGCGGAACTTGCGGTTCCGAGCAGCGCAGAACTGAGAGGGCAGCTTGCCCAAAGACAGCGCCAGCTGAATCAGGGGCTGCAGCAGCGCCTTCAGCGGAGCCGGGAACGTTTGATATCGCTTCAACGGTCCCCGGTCCTGGTACATCCCCGTCGGTATATGCTTCAGCATGCCGAACGGCTGGACATGCTGTCCCAGCGGCTGCAGGGCCACCTGAAATCCAGGCTTTCCCTGGTCCGCCAGCATCAAAAATCGCTGCACCAGGGCCTGATCCGATATAATCCGCGGACTCAAGCGGAGTTCGCCGCCAAAAGGAAAGAGCAGGCCGACCGGCAGTTAATGAATGCGATGCAGTCGATCATGAAGTCCAAGATGTCGCAGCTGCAAACCGAGATGCGTCATCTCGATGCGCTCAGCCCGCTGAAGATCATGTCGAGAGGATACAGTCTCGTGTATGACGAGAAAGAGCAAAAGCTTGTCAAATCGATAGAAGACGTGCAATTAGGTGATTTGGTGAACGTAAGGGTCAACGATGGACAGCTGCAATGTCAAGTGTGGGGAATGAAGGAGGATGAAGAGATTGGCGAATGAAACACTGGAGATCAGCTTCGAAGAAGCGATGGCTCAGCTGGAGACGATAGTTGAGCAGCTGGAAGACGGAGATGTGCCGCTTGAAAAAGCCATCGATTTATTTCAACAAGGCATGAAGCTGTCGCAGATGTGCAGCAAAAAGCTGGAGCAGGTCGAGCAGAAAATCGAAATGATCGTGGAAGAAGGCGGAGAATTGAAGCGGAAGCCATTCGGCGGGACGCTGGATGAGACAGGTGAACTGGGTGAATAACAGACTTACGATCCATCAATATATGAATGAAATTTGTGACAGGCTGGACAGCGAGTTCTCGAATCTTTTTCCGTCAGGCTGGAAAGTTCCTGAAACCCTTTCGCGGTCCATGTCGTATTCTTTAATGGCAGGCGGCAAGCGAATGCGTCCGCTGCTTGTCATTGCGGCATGCGAGGCGGGCGGCGGCAGCCGTGAAGCAGCCGTTCCGGTTGCCTGCGCGGTGGAAATGGTCCATACATATTCCCTTATCCACGATGATCTGCCGGCGATGGACGATGATGATTACCGCCGCGGCAAGCCGACGAATCATAAGGTGTTTGGCGAGGCCAGCGCCATTTTGGCGGGGGATGCCTTGCTCACGCATGCTTTTTACAGCGTCGTCCAGGCTGCCCGAAAGCATGGGGTTCCAGCAGAGCGCGTGCTGTCGATCGTGGAGGATCTTGCGGAGTATGCAGGTCCGCGGGGGATGGTAGGCGGTCAGGTGGCCGACATGGAGGGGGAGCAAGGGATCACGACGTTAGAGCAGCTTGAGTATATTCACCTGCACAAGACCAGTGATCTGATCATGTTCTCGCTGATGGCGGGCGGCCATGTTGCCGGGTGCTCCGACTCCCAGATCGAATCCTTGCGTACCTTCGGGCATCATATCGGCCTTGCTTTTCAGATTCAAGATGATATCCTGGATCTCGTCGGGGATGAGTCCAAGCTCGGGAAGCCAGTACAAAGCGATGTGAAGCAGGAAAAGGTGACCTATCCGTACTTCATCGGTTTGGACGCATCGAGGCATGAAGTCGAGCGACTGACGGCAGAAGCCAAGCGGGTCATTTCCGAAGGGAACTTCGCCGACCCTACAAGGCTGCTGGAGATCGCGGATTTCTTGATGGCCCGGGACCACTAAGCGCGCGCTACATGCAAACGGTTTTTTTGTGATATAATGTCTGTTAATGGCTGAATTACTATCGGCTTAGTAACGTAAACTTAATCAAGGAAAGCGGGGAGATTCTTCGTGCTTCTTCCAAATATCAAACAACCAGAACAACTTAAAAATCTATCGGTGGACGAACTCGAGGATTTAGCGGGACAAATCCGTCATTTTCTAATCGAAAAGCTGTCCGTTACCGGTGGCCATCTTGCACCGAATCTGGGAGTGGTTGAACTCACGCTGGCCTTGCACTATTGCTTTGACAGCCCTCGTGACAAGATGATTTTCGATGTGGGCCATCAAGCCTATGTACACAAGATCTTGACCGGACGGATGGATAAATTCGATACGCTCCGCAAATACAAAGGCTTGTGCGGCTTCGTCAAGCGGTCCGAGAGCGAGCATGATGTCTGGGAAGCCGGTCACAGCAGCACCTCGCTGTCTGCCGCAATGGGCATGGCCATGGCCCGGGATCTGAAAGGCGAAGACAATCGGGTTATCGCCATGATCGGGGACGGAGCCCTTACAGGCGGCATGGCGTTTGAAGCGCTAAACCATATCGGCCACGAGCAGAAGAAGCTCATGGTCATCCTGAATGACAATGAAATGTCGATCGCACCGAATGTCGGTGCTATGCATAACTACTTAAGCAAGATCCGTTCGGACCGTTTTTATCTTCGTGCCAAAGACGAAGTGGAGATGGTCTTGAAGAAAATCCCTGCCATCGGCGGCAAACTCGCGAAAACGGCAGAGAAGATGAAGGACAGCCTTAAATATATGATGGTTCCGGGTGTTTTATTCGAGGAACTTGGTTTTACGTATCTCGGGCCTGTGGACGGACATGATCTGAACAAACTGATCGATACATTGAAGCAGGCGGACAATGTGGATGGTCCCGTGCTGATCCATGCCGTAACTACCAAGGGCAAGGGATATCGTCCAGCCGAATCGGATTCGCATAAATGGCACGGAATCACCCCTTATAAGATTGAATCCGGCCAAGTGCTTAAGGCAGTAGGCAATCCGATGTACACGGAAGTGTTCGGACAGACTTTGGTCGAGCTGGGGGAACAGGATAAACGCATCGTCGCCGTTACGCCGGCGATGCCGGGCGGCTCGGGCCTGATCCCGTTCAGCAAGAAATTTCCGGACCGCATGATCGATGTCGGGATTGCCGAGCAGCACGCGGCAACGCTGTGCGCGGCTCTGGCCATGGAAGGCATGAAACCCGTGTTCGCGGTCTATTCCACGTTCATGCAGCGTGCGTACGACCAAATCGTGCATGATATTTGCCGCCATAACGCCAACGTGATGTTTGCGATTGACCGTGCCGGCTTTGTGGGTGCAGACGGCGAAACGCATCAAGGAGTATACGATGTGGCCTTCATGCGTCATATCCCGAATATCGTCATCATGATGCCAAAAGACGAGAATGAGCTTCGTCACATGATGAAGACGGCGCTTGATTATAATGAAGGACCGATTGCTTACCGTTACCCTCGGAACAATGTGCGCGGCGTTCCGATGGACACTGAGCTGGTGCCCATTCCAATCGGAACCTGGGAAGTCGTCCGTCCCGGCGAAGGGTATGCCATCCTGGCTTCGGGTCCGATGGTTCAGCTGGCCGAAGAAGCGGCGGAGCAGCTCAAACGGGAAGGCATTGCGGTAGAAGTCGTGAATGCCCGTTTCCTTAAACCGCTTGACGGAGATATGCTGGGGAATATGGCGAAGACGGGAACGTCGATGCTGGTTCTGGAGGAAACCTCGCAAGCAGGCAGTTTGGGGAGCGCGGTTCTGGAATATTTTGCAGAGCAGGGAATCCATGATGCGGTCGTATCCTTGATGGGGATCGAAGACCGGTTCATCGAGCATGGAAGCATTCCGCAGCAGCGGGAGGAAGTAGGTCTCACGCTGGAAGGGGTTTGCCAGGAAATCCGGAGCCTGAAGAATGCCCGGACCGCCGTACTCGGCAAAAGAAGTTTTATGTCTTAGTAACGATCGGGAGTATAATATGGATTCATCTCAGAAGGAACGAATTGATGTCCTGCTCGTGGAGCAGGGTTATTATGAGAGCCGCGAAAAAGCAAAAGCCGCGATTATGGCGGGTCTGGTCTATGCCGGAACCGAACGGATCGAGAAAGCCGGCATGAAAATTCCGAGGACGTCCGAATTGAAAGTCAAGGGCTCGGTTCATCCTTATGTCAGCCGAGGCGGACTAAAGCTGGAGAAAGCGATTCGTACGTTCGGCCTCGACATGAAGGGACGCACGATGCTGGATATCGGATCGTCGACAGGCGGTTTTACGGATTGCGCGCTCCAGCATGGGGCCAGTTATGTGTACGCGATCGACGTTGGTTATAACCAGCTGGATTGGTCGCTGCGTAACGATGAACGCGTATGCGTCATGGAGCGAACGAATTTTCGCTATATGACGCCGGAGGACCTGAACGGTCCTCTGCCTGATTTTGCGAGCATCGATGTTTCGTTTATATCGCTTCGCATTATACTGCCGCCTCTCAAGTTGCTGCTGGGTAAACCGGGAGATGTAGCCGCCCTGATCAAACCTCAATTCGAGGCGGGGCGGGAGAAGGTCGGTAAATCCGGGGTGGTTCGGGATCCGAAGGTCCATAAGGACGTTTTAACGCAGGTGCTGACTTTTGCGGACGGCTTTGGATTCAAGCTGAAAAACCTTACGTTCTCTCCGATAACGGGAGGGGAAGGAAATATTGAATTCCTGGCCCACTGGCGATTAGAGCCGGAGGCATCTGAAAGCTCGGAAGAACCGACTCAGGAAGATGGACAAACTTCTGTCCCATTGAGTCAATGGATTGACACCGTCGTTACGCAAGCGGCTCATACATTTACAGGAAACTCATCGAAATGATGGGTTTCTTTTGCTGAAAAAGAGGAATTTATGTTCTCATCCGCGAATACAAAATTCGAGGTGAGAGGATGAATGAGCGTTATGATTGGTTATTAATGATATTGCTTGGTGTCGTCATTGCCTTGCTTATCGGCTATAGGCTGAATCGTTGGCTGATGTCACCATCACCGGACCGGCTGCCGGGCATCCCGATCAATGAGCACATTCCAGATCACCCAGTCATTGGGATGCTTGAACAAGAAGGATATGATGTGGTTGGGGGTAAAGTAAAAATAAACTTGTCGTTTGAAACGGGACATAAGCCCATCTTAAGTCGGTTGTTTATAGATTACGTTGCATCCGACGACAGCGGCGAACTGTACATGGTGAAGCTGGCGCGGGAACGAATGCCGGTGGATTGGACAGGCTCCGGCATTCGCGATCGGTTGATGCCGTTTTTGCTGCTGTATCCCGAGTGTGCGGGCCTCCTCTACATCGACGTAAATGAGGGGACCATTAACCGTTTAAGCATGGATTGGACGGACGAAGAATGGATTGGTCATGATGAATACAACAGTTAATACTCAGGAGGCTCTTTATGAAGGGACAACGCCATATTAAAATCAGGGATATCATTACCCACCAGGATATTGAAACGCAGGATGAGCTTGTGGACGCATTGCGCGCGGAAGGCTTTCAGGTTACTCAGGCTACGATATCACGCGATATTAAAGAATTGCTGCTCATAAAAGTGCCTACGGATGACGGGCGATATAAATACTCCATGCCGACAGATCAGCGGTACAACCCTGTTCAGAAGCTCAAAAGAGCGCTCGTCGACAATTTTGTTTACATTGACCGAACCGGCAATCTTGTGGTCATGAAATGCTTGCCCGGAACAGCCAACTCGGTTGCCGTGCTGCTCGATAACATGGAATGGTCACAGATCATGGGGACCATCTGCGGGGATGACACGATCTTGCTGATTTGCCGTACGGAAGCAGACGGTGAACATGTGGTGTCCCAAATCAAAAATTTCATTTCCTAATCAGGTGTAGTGACATATCGATCATTTTTTTAGCAGTAGCGGAGGTGGTAAACATGTTAAACACGCTATCCATTCGGAACCTGGCTGTCGTAGAAAGCGTGGATGTGCACTTTTATCCCGGATTTCACGTCCTAACGGGGGAAACCGGGGCCGGTAAGTCCATCATCATTGATGCGCTGGGTTTAATTGCCGGCGGTCGCGGCTCGGCTGAGCTGATTCGGTACGGGTGCGACAAAGCGGAGATCGAGGCGTTGTTTGAGCTGCCTGCGGAGCATCCGGTATGGAGTACGCTCAAGAAGCTGGGGGTTGAAGCGGATCCGGAAGAGCACTTGCTTATTCGAAGAGAGCTGACGTCTCAAGGAAAAAGCACGTCGCGTATTAACGGACAGCTGCTGAACCTCAGCATGCTGCGCGAAGTCGGGGAAAAGCTGATTAATATCCATGGACAGCATGAGCATCAAAGCCTGCTGCGTTCAGAGCAGCATATGAGCCTGCTGGACACTTACGGGGATAAGACCATAGGGCCTGCCAAGTGCAAATACCAGGAGCTGTACGGCGAATTCAGCAAAGTGGAGAAAGAGCTAAAGGACCTGCAGGAAACCAGCCAGAAAGCATATCAAATGCTGGATATGTACCGTTTCCAGCTGGAGGAAATCGCGGCTGCCGGGCTGAAAACCGGCGAAGACGAGGCATTGTCCGAAGAAAGAACCAAACTCTCCCACAGCGAGAAGATGATGGATTCCGTAGCGGGAGCCTACGACCTGTTGTACGGATCATCGGGCCTTGAGTCCGTCAGCAGGGCTTTGTCCAGACTTGAGGATGTATCCGGATACGACGAGAAGGGATTAAAGCCGCTTGTCGAGCAGCTTCAATCCGCTTATTATCAGCTTGAGGATGCGGTCTTCCAGTTAAGGGATTATCGTGACGGCATCGAATTCAATCCCGAACGGCTCAATGAAATTGAGCTCCGTCTAGATATGATCTCCGGTTTGCGCCGAAAATATGGGGATAATGTGGAGCAAATTCTGGAATACTACGTGAGAATTCAGCAGGAAACCGATATGCTGGAGAATAAGGACGAATTTATTCAAGCGTTGGAACAGCGCCGTGACGAGTTGTTAAGCGTGCTGCTCGTAAGCGCGAAAGAGCTGAGTCATGCCCGCAAGCAATGCGCGCAAGACTTGGCTAGGCAAGTCGAGGGAGAACTGAAGGATCTTCAAATGGAACGCACCTCGCTGGAAGTCCGCCTGGAATTGCAGCTGGATCCGAACGGCTACGAGTATGAAGGCCAAAAAGTCCGGTTGACGAGACAAGGCATGGATACGGCGGAATTTCTCATCTCCGCGAATCCGGGCGAGCCGCTCCGTCCGCTTGCCAAAATTGCTTCGGGTGGGGAAATGTCCAGAATTATGCTGGCGATGAAGAGTATATTTGCCCGTCATGATCAAATACCGGTCTTAATCTTTGATGAAGTCGACACGGGTGTCAGCGGAAGGGCTGCCCAATCGATTGCCGAGAAGCTGTTTTTGCTGGCCAAAACCTGTCAGGTATTCTCCATTACGCATTTGCCGCAGGTGGCTTGCATGGCGGATCATCAATATTTAATCGAGAAGAAGCTTGAAGCCTCCAGAACGATGACGCAAGTAGAAAACCTGAATGAAGAAGGGCGTGTAAAAGAGCTTGCCCGGATGCTTGGCGGAGTCGAAATTACCGAAAAGACGCTTCATCATGCCCAAGAAATGCTCAATCTGGCGGCAGCGCAAAAGGCTTCCAGAAAGGCTTTGGGTCAATGATTGACAGTTATAAAACCATAAGGGCAGGGTAACTTAAAGGTACGCAATTGGCGACCACCTTTTCGTCAAGCGAAAGAAGAAAAAGGGAGCGTGACAGCCATTGAAGCCCAACCTCAGGAGAAAACTGCTCGGTTTCGTTCTTGCTTTCCTTCTTTGTTTCATTGGAACTGCTGATCCTGTCCAATCTTTTGCCTCATTGCCCGATGAACTGAGATTGATTACCGGTCAGCAGTCCCGACTTGATGTTGCCATGCCTGTGCAAGCCCTCGCTTCAGTTGATCGACCGGATGTCCTGCAGCTAAACGGCTCCCGGGAATCGAAACTTCAAGTATCGTTGAAACAGCCGCTGCAGCTCAATCCCCAGCAAAGCGGAAACGCAGAAGTGACCCTGAAATTATTCGGTACAATTCCTCTGAAGACTGTCCATGTCAAAGTGATGCCGGAACTTAAAGTCATACCGGGAGGCCAAACCATAGGCGTCAAGGTGAAATCCTCCGGTATACTGGTGGTCGGACATCATCTGGTACGGGTTCAAAACGGGGCCAAAGTGTCTCCCGGCGAAGCTGCCGGCCTAAAGCTTGGCGACCTGCTTACAACGATGGATGGAAAGCCGCTTAACGATGTCACGAAGGTTGCCGAGATCGTCGAGAAGGCCGGTAAAGCGAATCGGCCGCTGGACATATCCTTTAAACGGGACGGCAAGGTAATGAAAACTAAGCTGAGTCCCGCCTATGACCAAGAGGATCAAAGCTGGCGCCTTGGCCTGTATATCCGTGATTCCGCAGCAGGCGTAGGGACGCTTACCTTTTATGCGCCTCACCAGAAGGTCTACGGAGCGCTCGGTCATGTCATCACCGACATGAATACTCAGACCCCCATTGATGTTGGAAGCGGCCAGATCGTTCAATCCAACGTCACCTCGATTAGCCGTAGCGAAGAAGGCGAGCCCGGAGAGAAAAGGGCAACCTTCACCAAAGACGGCAAGATTTTAGGCAATGTCGAGCGCAATACCCATTTCGGCATTTTCGGTAAAATGAATCAGCTTCCGGATCACGGACTGTATCAGGAGCCGATTCCCGTTGCTTTTTCCCATGAGGTGAAGGAAGGTCCCGCTGAAATATTAACCGTCGTTGAAGGCCAGGAAGTCGAACGCTTTACGGTGGAGATCGTTCACGTCTCCAAACAGGACGCTCCAGCGACCAAAGGAATGGTGCTGCGCATTACCGATCCAAGGCTGCTTAAGAAAACCGGCGGGATCGTGCAGGGCATGAGCGGCAGTCCCATCGTTCAGGACGGCAAGCTGATTGGAGCGGTAACCCATGTGTTTGTAAACGACCCTAAGTCGGGATATGGGTGCTTTATCGAGTGGATGCTTCAAGATTCCGGCGTACTACAATCTACAGAATCAACACCTCAAAATCTTAAGGCAGGTTAATGCCTTGAGATTTTTTGTCGTAAAAGAACGAAATAGAGATTAATTTGAAACAAAATATTTAATTATAAATCAACTTCAAAAAAAAATAAAGAAAAATAATTTTCGACAGAAGGAATTTAAATAAGCATGTCGAAAACTTTATAAACAGAAAAATGTTCTAAAATAACAACTGATCTGATAAAGGAGGAGCACGAATTGCAAAAGATTGAGGTATTATTGGCAGACGACAACCGTGAATTTACAAACCTGCTCGGCGAATACATTTCGGATCAACAAGATATGGTGGTATCCGGAATCGCTTATAATGGCGAAGAAGTACTGAGCATGATTGAGGAATCCGGAAAAGTACCGGACGTACTGATCCTTGATATTATTATGCCTCATTTGGACGGGCTTGGGGTGCTCGAGCGTTTACGCGACATGAATCTGTCTCCGCAGCCGAAAGTCATTATGCTCACGGCGTTCGGTCAAGAGAATATTACGCAGCGCGCGGTGCAGTTGGGTGCTTCCTATTATATTTTAAAGCCGTTTGACATGGAGGTGCTCGCCAGCCGCATTCGACAGCTCGTGGGTTCGCCGAGCAGCATTTCCTCCGGCACTCCGTTTACAAGCATGAAATCCAATGTGGTTCCTATGGGCAAGGGCAAGAACTTGGACGCGAATATCACTTCCATTATCCATGAAATCGGCGTTCCGGCTCATATCAAGGGATATCAATATCTGCGCGAAGCCATTACCATGGTATACAACAATATCGAAATTCTTGGCGCGATTACCAAAACGCTGTATCCGGCCATCGCTGAGAAGTTCAAAACAACGCCATCCCGAGTGGAGCGGGCGATCCGGCATGCCATTGAAGTGGCTTGGACGCGCGGTAACATCGATTCCATCAGCCACTTGTTCGGCTACACCATTAACATCAGCAAATCGAAGCCGACCAACAGCGAGTTCATTGCCATGGTGGCAGACAAGCTTCGGATCGAGCATAAGGTCTCTTGAAAGGGTAAGGACTAAGAGGAAGGGATTTAGGGACATGGACGTTGCACACCTAAATGTCTACTTGAGCGATTTATTGAAATCACTCCTTTATTGGTTGCGGCTATCGTAACCTGTGAAGGAGTGATTTTATGTTTCAGGACGGAATTCATCAGGACAAACAAACCAGCCGGATCAGCGGCTGGTTTGTTTTTTTTACTAAGATTACATCACCACCCAGTAATCTCCTTCCGGTGCTGCCGTACCATCGATTTCCTCACAGATAATACATTTTGAACTGGATATCCTGGGCATGGTTTCCGAATTTCTTGCCGAATAACGTAGCGCCTCCAACATGCTTCGCGTCTTCCTTGACTTCGATACGAAAGGTCCAGCGATCACATGCCGAATTCAGGTCGTCCACGGAGACGGTTGAGAGAGGATCGCCATCGATATACGTGCCGTGGCTGGTAATCCGAATCGTTTTCAGCAGGCCGTATTGGTTGATGTTGTGCGGCCACCATTCAGGCGTATATTTCCCCCGCGTATCCGCAAAATCCCCTGGGCTCGTCCACGTGCCGAGCTCCATTCCGTTCAGGGAAAACGTAATGTCCGATGGCCACACATCATTGGAGAAAGGAAACTCGGACGATATCTCCAAACTGATTTCGAATTGCTGCAGCTTCTCATCCTTTTGCAGAAAGTTGGCGATGTTGTATTGGATGAACCCCTCGGTAAACCACAGGATTTCCGCATCCACGCGCTTGGGATCCATAAAGTACTTGGGTTCGTCAACCCGTCCGATGAACTCCTTCTCGGTAGCAAGGCCGCACGTAGGCTTCAGGTCATAGTCGGTGTAATGCCCGATCGGCACCGAGGCTTCATAAGAAGCAAAGGAATGGAAGATCTTTTTGGGGAAGTTGATTTCAATGTGATCCACCTTCAGGATCGAAATTTTCTGCTGCCCCGATTTTCCCGGCACCTTCTCTGTCCGGATAATGCCGGCATCTTCTAGTTTTTTAATATGCTTCGTCACGATCGGACTGCTGATTTGAAGCTCCTGCGCCAAATCTTTGATGTTCATTTTGTTTTTGGAGAGCAGCTGAATAATCTTGATGCGAACTTCGCTGGCCAAAGCCTCGTAAACCACAAGCGATGACTTGTCTATTTCCAATTGCATATGACCACTTCTTTCAACAAGTTTTTCAATTATTAACTAATATGCATCATAACACAGGCATTATTAACCTGTATATAAATCTTGGCATTTAAACACACATTTTTTCAACAATATAATTAACAAAAAAGTTAATCAAAAATAAAAATGATAACTAAGATTTATATATAAGTTATTGACACCGCTTTCAGCGCGAGTGTATACTGAACCAAAGTTAATCGTTTTCATGATTCTGGCCGGTGAATGATTAACCAAATGATTAGTAATAGGAGGAGAGTTTGTTGAAGAAAAAAATGGGGGTTTCACTGATACTTGCATTGTTAGCGGTAGCGGTACTGGGAGGTTGCGGAAACGGCGACAAGAACACCCTTACCTTCTGGACGCCATTGACGGGTGATGACGGGGCTTACATGGATCAGCTCGTTAAGGATTACAATGCCACCAATCCCGAGTATAAAGTGAAGCATGTCATCACTTCCGACATGTATACGAAGATATCCACCGTTATTAATTCCGGCAAAGGCGTTCCCGATCTTTCCATCATCCACGCGGACCGCGTTCCAAGCTTCGTTAAGCAGGGCGTGTTGGAGCCGATGACGGCAGTCATGCAAGCGCAGTCGGAATTGAAAGAGGACAATTATCTGCCGCAGGCCTGGGCAACCGGAAACGTGGAAGGCACCCAATATACGGTACCGCTTGATATCCACAGCAACGCGATGTACTACAACAAAAATCTGCTCAAGAAATACAATGTTGAAAGTTTCCTGGATGACGATGTCGTGACCATCGATGAAATGTTGTCGCTGCAAGGCAAGCTGGATGAGGGCGATTACGTGGTCAATGACGCGCTGTTGGGCTGGGTTGTGTTGGCTCAAATACAGAATCTGGGCGGAGACATCCAGCAAGACGGCAAGCCTGCAGTCAATACGGAAGCCATGAAGCAGGCATTTACGGAGATTAAGAAAATAGCCGACGCGGGTTTAATGACACCATTTGGCGAAGACGGCTACCTGATGTTCCAAGCTGGAAACGTTTTATTCTCCACAGACGGCACGTGGAGCTCGACGGCCCATGCCGCGGTTGACGGCCTTGACTTTGGCGTAACCAACATTTATTCGACGAGTGCGGATAAATATACAAACCGAGCATCCTCCCACCTGTTCTCCATGCTGAAGAACGAGAAGAGAACGGATGAAAAAGAGCAGGCCATCGGCCAATTCCTGGAGTTCATTCGCCAACACTCGATCGAGTGGGCAAAAGCGGGTCAGATCGTAGCGAGTAAACAAGTCATTGAGAGTCCGGACTACAATAACTATATTCAATCATTCTTCACGTCCAACGAAAAAGAAATTGAATCCTTGTACATTTACACTTACGAGTACTATCCATATGTTGCCGAGGCCGTAGATACATATGCAGCGGATATTGTACGGGGCAACGTCGATATCGACGAAACCCTGGCGACGATGCAGAAGTTCGTAGAGGATAAAATCGCAGAAGGCAACAGTGCCGCAAAGTAAATGAAGGCAGAGCCGATTGAAAAAAAGAAAAGCGTCCAAACCTCATGGCGCTTTTCTTTTCCAAAGGAGAAATGAAAGGGTATGAAAAAGAAGTCGCTGACACCTTATTTCTTTGTAGGTCCCCATCTGATTCTATTCATCGTGTTTATTCTATTACCGACCCTATACGGGATCTATGCTTCGTTTACGCAATGGAATCTGATCAATGACCCGGTATGGGTCGGCCTGGCCAACTATAAAACGATTCTGTTTGATGCGGAGTCCACCTTCTATACCCAATTTATGAACGGATTAAAAAATACGTTGATCTTCGTAGTTCTGAGCGTACCGATATTAATCGTTATCCCGTTAATGATCGCGGTGTCGCTCGAACACAAAAAAGTAAAAATGAAAAACGTCATTCAATCCATTCTCTATATTCCCGGATTAATTTCGATTTCCGCAGCGGCACTGATCTGGTCATTGATATTTAACAAGCAGCTTGGGATCACGAACAACGTCTTCGGCTCCGAAACGGTCTGGGCCGCCAACCAGCCTTATGCCTGGCTGATCATTATTGTCATTACGGTTTGGGGCGGAGTCGGTGGAAACATGATCATCTACCGGGCTTCCATCAGCGGAGTATCCAAGGATTTGTACGAGTCGGCCGAGATGGACGGAGCGGGGCCCGTCCGCAGATTTTCGAGCATTACGCTGCCCTCCATTCGTTTCCCGCTGATTTATACCTTTGTCATGACGACCGCCGGAGCTTTCAACGTATTCGGTCAGCCATTAATGATGACGGACGGAGGACCCAGACAGAGCACGACGGTATTGATGATGTATATTCGCCAGCTGGCCTTCGGCCACGGGGAATCCATTGCCGGCATGGCATCCGCGATGGCGGTGCTGCTCGGACTGGTCATTCTGGTCATTTCAGCCTTTCAATATTATGTGATGAACCGAAACGCGTCCTAGCGGCATATTCTGCTTGCAAACGACGGAAACGATAAAAGGTAGGTGTACTGTGCAATGTCGAACCCGGTAGTACATGAAGCGAACGCGGATACTAAGCTTGCCCGCTCCGGTCCGAAGAAGGCTTCAACCAACATTAGCGTGTCCAAATATATGGCTTATACATTCCTCATCCTGTTGTGCGTGATATGGGCGATTCCGGTCATCTTTGGCATTACCACATCGTTCCGGTCCCAGGCGGAGGTCGTATCCAGCGGTTTCAGTCTGCTGCCCGACAACTGGATATTCGATAATTATGTCAAGATCCTGCAAAATACGTCGACGGCCCCGATCCTGCGCTGGTTGATGAACTCCGTCTTTATCGCAACGATGCATACGCTGCTGGTGATCGTGGTCATTTCCATCACCGGCTACGGGTACTCCCGCATGAACTTTAAAGGAAGAGATACCTTGTTCTTTACTTTGCTGGGGATTTCCTTCTTTCCCGGAGTCGTGAACCTGATTCCGTCCTACAAAATCATAGATGCGCTGGGGTGGGTAAACACCTCATGGGCGATGATTATTCCAGGTTTGGCAGGCATGGGAAACATTTTCTTGGTCAGACAATTCATGATGGGCGTTCCCAAGGATCTGGACGAATCGGCACGCGTGGACGGCGCGGGTGACTTTAGAATCTATTATTCTATCATTTTGCCGCTGATGAAGCCTGTGTTGATTGTATGCGGCCTGTTTTCATTCACGGGTTCCTGGAATGATTTCCTCTGGCCGGTCATCGTGTATACCGACGTGGAGAAGATGCCGGTTACGGCAGGATTGCTGCTGCTGCAGGACATCTACGGCAATTATCGCATGATCGGACAATTGATGGGTTCCGCGATCCTGGCCATCATTCCGACGCTGCTGTTGTTCCTGTTTGCCCAGAAATATTTTGTGCAGTCGATCAACTTAAACGCGGGTATCAAAGGATAGTTTTTTGAAGAACGGAAATGAAGAGCAAGTAAACCGAAAGCTAACGAAGTCAAACTACAAGGTATAGGAGTCGTCACCATGACTGAATTATATATAAAAAATCCCCTGATCGAGCAGAGGGCAGATCCCTGGATCTTTAAACATAGCGATGGTTTTTATTACTTTACCGGTTCCGTGCCGGAATATGACCGGATCGAGCTTAGACGCTCGGAAACGATCCAAGGGCTTGCGGTTGCGGAAGGCATAACGATTTGGCGCAAGCATGATTCGGGTTTGATGAGCGCCAATATATGGGCGCCCGAGCTTCATCACATAGAGGGCAAATGGTACGTGTATTACGCAGCGGCCCATACGTCCGAAACGAGGGACGGGTTGTTTGATCACCGCATGTTCGTGCTGGAGAACGCTTCGGCGAACCCGCTGGAAGGGGAATGGGTGGAGAAGGGACAAGTGATCACGAAGTGGGAGTCTTTTGCACTGGACGCAACCACGTTCGAGCATAAGGGGCAACGATATTATGTATGGGCCCAGAAAGATCCGGCCATTCCGGGCAACTCGAATCTCTATATCTCCTTGATGGAAAATCCCTGGACCCTGACAGGGGAACAGGTTTGCATATCGGTTCCCGAATATGATTGGGAGAAGATCGGCTATCTGGTGAATGAAGGAGCCGCCGTCCTGAAGCGAAACGGCCGCATATTCATGACCTATTCGGCAAGCGCCACGGACCATAACTATGCGATGGGCCTGCTGACGGCCGATGAGGACAGCGATTTGCTGGATCCGGGCTCCTGGGTGAAGTCACCTTTACCCGTATTTACGACATCGGAAGCCAATGGCCAATACGGGCCGGGACACAACAGCTTCACGGTCTCCGAGGACGGCCTGCAGGACATCCTGGTTTACCATGCCCGTAGTTACAAGGAGATCGTGGGTGATCCGCTATATGATCCGAACCGCCATGCGCGCGTACAGATCATCCGGTGGAATGAAGACGGTACGCCGAATTTCGGTGTGCCGAGAGCGGATCATGCCATGATATCCGAGTCATGACCTTGAAACCGACCCAGCTTAAATGCTGGGTCGGTTTTTTTAAATTCCGAGGCGGGCAGCTGCATAATATTAAATAGGAGAAAAGAAGGAGTCTGCGATACGGATGGAGAAAAAAGGACAGGAAACCTGTTTGAATGGTTAAGGGTGTAGTAAGAATCGTTTTTATTAACGATATACTTATTTCCTGGTAGGGAGGAATTATAAATGGCAAAGATATTAGTATTGGGCGGAACCCGCTTTTTTGGCAAAAGGCTGGTTAACCGGCTGGTGGCTAACGGCGATGCCGTTACGATTTTGACGCGCGGACAACACCAGGATCCATTCGGGGGTGCCGTTTCGCGGCTTGCCGCGGATCGGAAAGATCCGGAAAGCTTAAAGCAGGCAGTGGGGAGCCAGGATTTTGATATCGTATATGATAATATATGTTATACGCCGGAAGAAGCGGGACAAGCAGCGGATTTATTTGCCGGACGTGTAGGACAATATGTGCTGACCTCCACGTTGTCGGTATATGATTTTGCGGATCATCCGGTGAGGGAAGAAGACTTTGATCCTTACAGATACCCGGTCATGATGAATGAAAGCAGGGACTACAGCTACAAGGAAGGCAAGCGCCAGGCGGAGGCGGTATTGTTCGGTCGCCATAACCTCAATGTAACCGCCGTCCGGCTGCCGATTGTGCTTGGACCGGATGATTACACGCGAAGGCTGCTTTTCCATATTGAACATGCTGCGAGCGGGGAAGCCATTGGTTTGCCGGATCCCGACGCGCAAATCTCGTTTGTGCATGCCGAAGAAGCGGCAGAATTTCTGGAGTGGGCAGGCCGAGTCCATTTGGAAGGCCCGGTTAATGCATGTTCGAGCGGCACGATTTCGGTACGGGAAATGATGGGCTTGATCCAGCAGGAAATCGGGAGGACGGCACCGCTCCAGTCATCGGCGGCACCGGATCACATGTCTCCGTTCGGCATTCCGGGTGATTGGACGATGGATCATGCCAAAGCCGCAGCCGCCGGCTTTAAATTTTGGGATTTGCACGATTGGATGCCGAAATTGATAGCGGAATTGTCCGCCGATTTGAAGGTTCGTTAATGATACGGACGTAGGAAGCATGGGGTTGAAGACGGAAAATAGGGAATTGCCCTGAAAGGAAGATCAGCATGAGCGACAAGATGGAAGCATGGAAAGAGCGTATACAGGAGGCGGAATCCAAGGGAGGTTTATCTCCGGATGCCCTGACGTTAATCCATGCGATGTATGAAGAAATCGAAGCTTTAACGAGACAGAATGTCAATCTGCGGCGAACCGCCCTAAAAGCAGCCTCCAAAGAAAATAGAATGTCGAGTAAATTGAAGGATGCCCTCATGGAATAACAAATTGGGCCAAAACAAACAAACACCGGGGAGCGCTCCCCGGTGTTTGTTTTGTATGGGTGAATCAGCTTTTGGACGGCGTTCCTGATTTTGTTGCCGGGCGCTTCTTTTTGAATCTCGGACCGACGTAATTCCGTTTGCGGTCGCGGAACAGAATCCAGCCGCCCAGGAAACCGATGCCGATGACGAACAGGGCCAGTCCGCCAAGAAAAGAAAGCCAACCGAAAGCGGGGTTCGCCACGTTGTCGTCCCCATGCACGGCAATATATAGAAAAACCGCATCCTTCATCATCAAGAAACCCTTCATTGCCATAAAACCCGGAATAACCAAAATCAAGATGGCAATAAAGCGGGAAATTAACATTTTCATAGAAGATTCCTTCCTGCGACTGATGTATTAAACTACCGTTTATCATACCTTTTTCATAAGGGGATGTCTATTTCGATTATGGATGACGATTTTGTAATCCGAAAAAAAGAGAGTACAATGAAAGTGTATAACTGGACTTATGATGGAGGTGCCGTTTGTGGCTATAACATGTGATGTAGCAATTCTTGGCGGAGGTACCGGTGGATATGTTGCAGCCATCCGTGCAGCCCAGCTCGGTAAAAATGTGGTTATCATCGAGCAGGACAAATTGGGAGGGACCTGCTTGCACCGCGGGTGCATTCCGAGCAAAGCATTGCTTCGAAGCGCCGAGCTTTATGTAGAAATGAAGGATAGCGAGAGCTATGGAATCGAGACGGACGGAGTCCGTCTATCGTTTAACAAAGTGCAGAAACGGAAGGACGGCATTGTGGAGAAGCTGCACCAGGGCGTCCAATATTTGATGCGTAAAAATAAAATCACCGTCGTGCAGGGCAAAGGGAGAGTTATCGGCCCGTCCATTTTCTCTCCGCGCAGCGGGGCCGTAGCGGTTGAGCTTCCGGATGGCGAGATGGAAACCGTGGTTCCCACCCACCTGATCATTGCGACCGGATCGCGTCCGCGTCACTTACCGGGATTAGAGCCTGACGGCATACATATATTGACTAGCGACCATGCGCTTCAGCTGGATGAGCTTCCCTCATCCATGATTATCGTGGGGGGCGGCGTAATCGGCGTGGAATGGGCCTCGATGCTGAATGATTTCGGAGTTCAGGTCACGATTGTGGAAGCTTCATCCCATTTGCTGCCTTCGGAGGATGAGGAGATCGGACGCGAGCTGTCGAAGATGCTCAGCGCCAGGGGCGTAGAGGTTATCACGAACATCAAGCTATTAACCGACAGCTGTGAGATCCGGAATCAAAGCGTGTCCATCGCGATCGAGCATAAGGATGACACAAGAACGTTGTCAGCGGACAAGCTGCTGCTCTCTGTCGGAAGAGTGGGCAATACCGAGAATATCGGACTTGAGAATACCGATGTTCGCGTGGAGAACGGCATCATTGCCGTGAACGGGAATATGCAGACAACGGAGCCCCATATTTACGCGATCGGCGATTGCATCGGGGGTCTTCAGCTCGCGCATGCGGCCAGCCATGAAGGGATTGCTGCCGTGAACCATCTGGCAGGCGAGAAGACGGAGGCCTACCGCAGCGAATGGATCCCGCGCTGTATTTACACCCGTCATGAGGTAGCCAGCGTCGGGCTGACGGAGAAGCAGGCGAAAGAACGCGGACATGAGATCAAGATCGGCAGATTCCCGTTTTCGGCGATCGGCAAATCTTTGATCCACGGAACAAAGGAAGGTTTCGTAAAAGTCATTGCCGATCAGAAGACGCAGGATATTCTGGGCGTGCATATGATCGGTCCGCATGTAACCGAGCTCATTGGCGAAGCGGCTCTTGCACAAGTGCTGGATGCGACCCCATGGGAAGTCGGCACGGCGGTCCACGCCCATCCGTCATTATCCGAAATCATCGGCGAAGCGATGCTTGCCGTGGATGGACGAGCGATCGGTTTGTAGGAATGAGGATATTCTTTTGTGGAATCCCTCATTTCTTTTTGCCGAGAAAGGGATTATAATATCATTAAGCCAAGTCTTAGTACCAGGTTTTAATACTTGATCTAATATGCCTCAAACTCAGGTTGCGAGGCGGATCAAGCCTGAAGTCATGGCTCACATAAAGGAGGGATCTCCATGAAAGAACATGAAACGGTTACGGCAAACAACAATAGGCATGAGCAGCTTGGACTGACCGACGGACAAGTGCTGGACATGTACAAATATATGGTGCTGGCGCGAAAATTCGATGAGCGCAATCTGCTGCTGCAGCGTGCGGGCAAAATTAATTTTCACGTTTCCGGAATCGGGCAGGAGGCATGTCAGGTTGCTGCTGCTTTTGCCCTCGACCGGGAGAAGGATTATTTTCTACCTTATTACCGCGACTACGGATTCGTATTGGCGGTTGGCATGACGCCTCGCGAATTAATGCTGTCGGCTTTTGCCAAGGCCGAGGATCCGAACAGCGGCGGACGGCAGATGCCGGGCCACTTCGGCAGTAAACGCCTGCGGATCGTGACCGGCTCCAGCCCTGTAACGACCCAGGTTCCGCATGCCGTGGGCATCGCGCTTGCCGCGAAGATGCAGAAGAAGGATTTTGTATCGTTTGTTACGTTTGGCGAAGGCTCGAGCAATCAGGGCGATTTCCATGAAGGCTGCAACTTTGCCGGCGTTCATAAGCTCCCCGTCATTATCATGTGCGAGAATAACCAATACGCCATTTCGGTTCCGCTTCATAAACAGATTAGCGGAAAGGTCAGCGACCGCGCGCTCGGGTACGGTTTTCCGGGTGTTCGAGTGGACGGCAACGACGCTCTTGAAGTTTACGCGGCCGTGAAGGAAGCGCGGGAACGCGCGATCCGAGGGGAAGGACCAACGTTGATCGAATCCATGATGTACCGTTTGTCTCCGCATTCCACATCGGATAACGATTTGGCGTACCGGACCAAAGAAGAGGTTGAAGAGAACTGGAAGAAGGACGGCGTCGCCCGTTTCAAGAACTATTTGATCGACTGCGGGCTCTGGGACGAAACACGCGATCAGGATCTGATCGCGCAGTTAAACCTGGAGATCAAAGAAGCGACGGAATCTGCAGACTTGGCTCCGTTTCCGAAGCCTGAAGATACGCTTCTTCACGTATATGCCGATGCTGAAGGAGGCGCGTAAGAGATGGCGGTAATGGAATATATCGATGCAATACGCCTGGCCATGAAGGAAGAGATGGAGCGTGACGAGTCCGTATTCGTGTTAGGCGAGGACGTGGGCGTCAAAGGCGGCGTGTTTACTACCACCAAGGGCTTGATGGATCAATTCGGCGAAATGAGGGTGCTCGATACCCCGCTCGCGGAATCCGCGATTGCCGGCGTGGCTATTGGTGCAGCCATGTACGGCATGAAGCCGATTGCCGAGATGCAGTATTCGGACTTCATGTTCCCGGCAACCAACCAGATTATTAGCGAAGCGGCGAAAATCCGCTATCGTTCCAATAACGATTGGAGCTGCCCCGTCGTGATCCGCGCGCCGATCGGCGGCGGAATATTCGGGGGCTTGTATCATTCCCAGTGCCCGGAATCGGTGTTCTTCGGAACGCCGGGATTGAAAATCGTTGCGCCGTACTCGGCCTATGATGCAAAAGGGCTTCTGAAAGCGGCGATCCGCGACCCGGATCCGGTTCTGTTCTTCGAGAACAAGAAATGCTATAAGCTGATTACCGGCGATGTGCCGGACGACGATTACGTTGTCCCGATCGGCAAAGCGAACCTGCTGCGCGAAGGCTCGGATATTACGGTGATCAGCTACAGCCTGCCGCTGCATTTCGCCATGCAGGCAGCCGAAGAGCTTGAGAAGGAAGAAGGCATCAGCGCGCATGTGCTGGACCTGCGTACCATACAGCCGCTGGACCGGGACGCGATCATCGCCGCAGCCCGGGCTACGGGGAAAGTGCTGATCGTTCACGAGGATAACAAGACCGGCGGCGTTGGCGGGGAAGTATCCGCTATCATTGCAGAGCACTGCTTGTACGATTTGGATGCTCCGATCATGCGCCTGTGCGGTCCGGACGTGCCGGCTATGCCAATCAGTCCGCCGATGGAGAAATTCTTTATGCTTAACAAGGACAAAGTCAAAGAATCCATGCGTCAATTGGCGCTTTATTAAGAACAGGGAGTTGTGAGCATGTCCGAAAATCAGAAATTGACCGATGTTACGATGCCTCAGCTGGCAGAATCCCTTGTATCTGCGACCATTGCCAAGTGGCTGAAGAAGCCCGGGGATTCCATTGAGCAATATGAACCGATTTGTGAAGTGATTACCGATAAAGTCAATGCCGAGATTCCATCCACGCTGGACGGCGTCATGGGCGATATTCTTGCCCAGGAAGGCCAAACCGTCAATGTCGGCGATATTATTTGCCGGATCGCGGTCGCTTCGGGAGAAGGGACCGCGCCTTCGCCCCAACCGGCAGCAGCAGCTTCGGCGAATCCGCAGCAGGGTGCAGGCAGCGAGGAAGGCTCGATGCGTTTCCGATACTCGCCTGCCGTGCAGACGCTGGCCGCGGAACATCAGATCGATCTTTCGAAGGTGCAGGGATCTGGCATGGGCGGAAGAATAACCCGTAAGGACGTATTGGCTTATATCGAAAAAGGGGGAGCAGCCCAAGGCCAAGGCGCTCCTGCCGGATCGGCGTCTTTCCCTAGCGCGCAAGCGCAAAGAGAAGCAGTGCAGCCGAGCGGGTCTTCGCCGTTTCAAGGGCTGCAGCATCAGACGCCTGCAGAACCGTCGCCTCCTCTGGGCACAGCCATTCCGGATGTGCGCCATTCGGGGCTGCATTTAACGGAATCGCCGAAAATTCCGACCATTGAAGTGGAGGGCATGGAAGGCGGAAGATCGGAATACTTCATTGATGTAACGCCGATGCGGAATGCCATTGCCCGAAACATGCGACAAAGCGTTACGGAAATACCGCATGCCTGGACGATGATCGAAGTCGACGTGACCAACATCGTGCTGCTGCGCAATCAATTGAAGGATGAGTTCAAACGCAAGGAAGGGGTTAATTTAACCTACCTGGCCTTTTTGCTGAAAGCCGTAGTGAACGCCATTAAAGATTATCCGATCATGAATTCGTTCTGGGCCGTGGATAAAATCGTGGTGAAGCGCGATATCAATCTGTCCTTGGCCGTCGGAACGGAGGATTCCGTGCTGACGCCGGTCATCCACCGTGCCGATCAGAAGAATATCGCGGGCCTTGCGAGAGAGATCGAGGATCTAGCGCGCAAGACACGTGAAGGCAAGCTGAAGCTGGACGATATGCAGGGCGGTACCTTTACGGTTAACAATACGGGGTCCTTCGGCTCGATTCTGTCCTATCCGATCATCAATTATCCGCAGGCTGCGATTCTGACATTTGAATCCATCGTGAAAAAGCCGGTGGTCATCAATGACATGATCGCGGTTCGTTCCATGGCAAACCTGTGTTTGTCCCTGGATCATCGGATTTTGGACGGGGTGATCTGCGGGCGATTCCTCCAGCGCGTCAAAGACAATCTGGAAGGCTACACCCTGGATACGAAGCTCTATTAATCAACGTCTGCTAGCATGATCTGCGGACTGATTCCTCGGAAGAGGTTCGCAGACGTTATTCATATCAAGTCAATCGAAGGGGATTCATCGGTTGGCGGGAACTCTATGAAAGAAGGCGTTAGCACATGAACAAACCGTTAGAAGTATCGTATACGCCGATTGTGGATTACGGCATGGCTTGGGAGCTTCAAAAAAATCATGTTTCCGCCATCGATCAGGGAGAGCGTCACGAGAGTCTGATGCTCCTCCAACATCCTCCGACCTATACGATGGGGTCACAGCGGCATCCGGAGCACCTGCTGCTTAGCAAAGAGGAGTTGGAGAAACAGGGCATCGGCCTGTTTGAAATCGATCGCGGCGGAGATATTACATATCATGGTCCCGGACAGCTTGTCGGGTATCCGCTGTTGCTGCTGGATGGCGGCAAGAATTTGAACCTCCACGGGTTTCTGCGCGACGTGGAGCAGGTCATCATCGATTACTTGGCATCATACGACATCATCGCCGGCCGAAAACCCGAGTACACCGGTGTATGGGTAGGGGATTCGAAGATCTGCGCCATCGGCGTGAAATTCAACAAATGCCGCCGGCATCGCGGGTTTGTGACAAGCCATGGCTTTGCGTTTAACATTAAATCCGGGATCGCGGATGCGGGATTCTCGGGCATTATTCCATGCGGCATACAGGAATTCGGCGTAACTTCTCTGGAGGATTGCACGGGGCGGAAGTTCGAGGTAGAGGAAGTAGCCCGGGAGATCGTGCCTTACTTCACCCGGGTATTTCCGTATGAGGCTCACTGGCTGTAATAACTTCGCTGCCTAGCGTAGCGTATTGGCGTTAGCGAAGGAACAAAGGCTCGAGGATAACCAGAAGCGTTGATCCGACCATGGCAATCAGCATGAGATAGATCACAATTCGAAACCACTTTTTACGTTGCATTGTGTAACTCCTTTAGAATAAGTTTAATGATGAACATACATGCAGCAGCATCATTTAGTTTAGATATGGATATACAGACATTGTATCGTATCTGCGAAAGAGAGGGAAGTCCAGTGATCTCAGAAGAGCGTATCATTCAAGAGTTTATGGAACTGGTTCAAGTGGATAGCGAAACCAAACATGAAGAAGAGATCTCGAAAGTTCTCCAGCATAAATTTTCAGGTCTCGGCTTCGAAATCATAGAAGACGATGCCAAGGAAAAGACGGGGCACGGAGCAGGCAATCTGATTATTACCTGGAAAGCGGACGAGGCGGCCCAGCATGCGCCTAAGCTGCTTTTTACCTGCCATATGGATACCGTAACACCCGGGAAAGGCATCAAACCGACTCTAGGCGATGACGGTTGGATCCGAAGCGACGGAACGACCATCCTCGGGGCGGACGACAAAGCCGGCATCGCCGCTTTGCTGGAAGGCATTCGGGTCATTCAGGAAAATAACATTCCGCACGGGCAAGTCCAGTTTGTCATTACGGTAGGCGAAGAATCAGGGCTGGTCGGAGCGCGGGCGTTGAATCCCGATGTTTTGGATGCGGATATCGGCTTTGCGCTGGACTCCAACGGGGAGTTAGGTTCGATCGCGGTTGCCGCCCCGACCCAGGCGAAGATCAAAATGATCATTAAAGGCAAGTCTGCCCATGCCGGCGTAAATCCGGAGGACGGCATCAGTGCCATTCAAGTCGCGTCCAAAGCCATTGCCAAAATGAAGCTCGGACGCATCGATAAGGAGACCACGGCTAACATCGGCAAATTCCAGGGCGGAGGCGCTACGAATATCGTGTGCGACTTTGTTCAGATCGATGCCGAAGCACGCAGCATCGTTCAGGAAAAGGTCGATAAGCAAGTGAACGATATGCGTGAAGCGCTCGAAACCACGGTTCGTGAATACAATGCCAATTGCGAGTTCATTAGCGAGATCGTTTATCCGGCCTTCAGTTTCAATGAGCATGACGAGGTCGTCCAGCTTGCGCAGCGAGCCATCGGCGGATTGGGTTTGCCGACCCGTACGTTCCGGTCCGGCGGCGGCAGTGACGCCAATATTTTTAACGGCCTCGGCATTCCAACCGTCAATCTGGCGATTGGATATCAAGACATTCATACCACGCAGGAGCGCATTCAAGCTTCTGATTTGGTAAAGGCTGCGCAGATCGTGGTTGGAATTATCCAGGAAACGGCCAAAGCGTAGTCGATGATGAGGATCAAATAAAGCCCGTTGCGGATGCTCGATGTCCGCTGCGGGCTTTTTGATTCAGCTAATTCAGGAATGACATCGTCGGGGAGGTCTCCACCCTTTTTTGGGCAGGCGTCCAGGTGGTATGCCAGTTCGTGCTCTCGACAACATGCAATGCGGCATTAATGTTGTCGAGGTATAACTCGATTTCCTTCCTTGCCGATGCAGAGGAATAGCTCTCCTCAAGACGGGCGGAAAGGGAGATCAACGCGGACTGCAAATAACAAGCGGCTTCGCCGAAGCGAGCCTCCGTATGCCCGGGAGAAGCGAGTCTGAGCTGCTCAAGCATGGATGCGGCCTCGTCATAATTACCCAGATCATACAAATGCTCAGCCGCTATGAAACATACCTTGAAGCTGTAGCTGTCTTGATCCTGGAGAGGCAGCGCTTCCAATTGATGCAACTTTGAAATTGCCTGTCCCTTGTAGCCTTCCTCATAAAGAAAACAGATAAGAGCATAATAAGCACGTTCGCCGCTATCGGCAAGCAGATGTTCGGCGATGGAGATCATGTTGAGCGATATGGCGGTGCGAGCTAATTCCAAAGCCTCCGACATGGCGATGAATCGGTCAGGCAGTGAATGTTGGACGCTCCACTCGCAGAGCTGCCGGATTCGGCTTAGCTGAGCCATCTCGGATCCTTGCGGACGCGGCAGTTCCCGCGGCTCACGGGTGGAATCCCGAAGGTAACTGTCTATGAACTGCATGGCTTCAGAGGTTTGACCCGTCATGATGAGGCAAGTCACGTACATGATACAGGTATCGGAATATAAACTTCCCTGCTCAGCAAAGCAGCGGGAGGCAAACGGGTAAGCCCCGATATAATATAAAGACCTGCCAACCATGATATTGGATGCCGGAAAGCTGCTTGTTTCGTCCAAAAGCCGTTCGCATATGGTTTGATCCGGGACTCCTTGCAGAAGCAGGAGTGCGGCCCATTGATTCAGCGCCTCTTGGGCGTGGGCACCGGAATGAAGCGCGACGGTTCTGAAAGCCTCCTCGGCCTTGCCGTAGGAACGCATTCGCATGCTTAATAGCCCGTACTCAAGCCAGCTTAAATCGACTTCCTTCCATCCCGAGCTCGTCGTATCGGTTGTTGCGGATTGTGCAGCATCCTTGAAGCTTTTCAGAGCCTTTTCAAGATACCCGCGTTTTTTGTACCATTTTCCGCGCTCATATTCAGTTGAAGGTGGATTTGTAATCGGATCGGTTTCAATAATAGGTAGTTGTCGCATGTCGAAGCCTCCCAATGATATATAACACCCTAATAGGCGAAAAGGTCATGGTCCGTATTCGAAAAAAATAGAAAAAAGTCGAAAAACAGGTCTAAGGAACTAATTTTTCGATCTATTTTCGTAAATATTTTTAGAAGACTTAGAAATAATATCCATAATCATCGTTTCCGATCCCCATTGCTGCTGCCATTGCTTCAGCATAATCCGGATCTGCCAGGCCTGTCCTACCAAATGTATCGAATGGTCACCTTTGTAGCTTTTCATGGGCGGCTTCCTTCTTTCTTGGAAATTTTGATATAATACACCTTATGCACTAGCATGGTCCGCCATGCCGTTTTTAAACAAAGGAGGTCATTTTGTGAGCGATATCGGCAGTAAGACCCGTGAAGCATCGGATAAATTGCTGGAAGAAACCACCTTGTCCACCCAATCTATTTTTGAAGGGAAAATCATATCGCTGCAGGTCGATACGGTGACACTGCCCGATGGGCAGACGGCAACCCGTGAGGTTGTCAGGCATCCCGGCGCCGTAGCGGTGCTTGCGTTAAAAGACGATAAAATGCTGGCCGTCAATCAATTTCGTCAGCCTCTTGGGCGCTGTGAGGTTGAAATCCCTGCCGGCAAGCTGGAGCGGGGGGAAGATCCGCTTGAAGCGGCCAAGCGTGAACTGCAGGAGGAAACCGGTTATACGTGCGGCTCGATCCGAAAACTGCATTCCTTCTATACATCTCCGGGGTTTGCCGATGAGATCATTCACTTGTACCTGGCAGAGGATCTGGTCGGAGGCGACATGAACCCCGATGAGGACGAGTTCATAGAGATGATGGAAATCTCGCTGGAAGAGGCGTACTCCCTTATCCAAGAGGAGAGAATCAGCGATGCCAAGACCATTCTCGCCGTCTATGCTTGGAATATGTACAGCTTGACGGGCAAGATCTGATATGCAGCATCCTGATGAGAACGTCTCGGCCGGGAAGCTTCAGTCCTATTACTGCGACATGCATATTCATATCGGTCGCACAAGCAGCGGACAAGCTGTGAAAATAAGCGCAAGCAACAACCTGACCTTTGAAAATATAGCCGTCGAAGCTTCGGAGCGGAAAGGCATTCAGATGATCGGCATCATCGATTGCCATTCTCCTTCGGTGCAGGAAGACATTCTGCAGTGTTTGGACAGCGGCGTCATGCAGGAGATCGACGGGGGCGGAATTGCGTATCGGGATACGGTAATCCTGCTTGGCAGCGAGATTGAAATACGTGAAAGCGGCCGAGGCGCGGCCCATGTGCTGGTTTATTTTCCCGACCTGGGCACGATGCGGGAGTTTACCGGCTGGATGGCGGGATATATGAAAAACGTCCAGCTGAGTTCCCAGCGCATCTATGTCAGTCCGCTGGAGCTGCAGCAAGAGATTACGGCACGCGGCGGGCTGCTGATACCCGCTCATGTCTTTACGCCTCATAAGGGGCTTTACGGCAGCATGGCTGACCGTATGAGCGAGGTGTTCGATCTGAACGGGATCGCGGGCATCGAACTTGGACTCAGCGCCGATTCCTCGATGGCAGGACGGATTAGCGAGCTGGATGCCTATTCCTTTTTGACCAATTCGGATGCGCATTCCCTCGGGAAGATCGGCAGGGAATACAACCGGATCGACATGGCCAAGCCTTCATTCGCAGAATTTCGGCAGGCGCTTCAGGCTAGCAACGGGAGGAGAATCAGTGCGAACTATGGGCTGAATCCCAGACTGGGAAAATACCATCGTACCTACTGCGTGGGATGCGACAGCATTCTGGATGAAGGGAGCGACATTCATGATTTGGTGCGATGCCCGTACTGTGGCAGTACCAAGCTGGTTCAAGGGGTGTTCGACCGAATTTTGAACATCGCTGACCGTACGGAGCCCGTGGTGCCGGAGAGCCGACCTTCGTATCACTACCAGGTTCCGCTAGAGTTCATCCCGGGTCTAGGGAAGTCCTCCATGTCGAAGCTGCTTGACGCCTTCGGCACCGAAATGAATATCCTTCATCAAGCTACGGAAGCGGAGCTGGCGGCCGTTGCCGGCGAGGGACTCGCGGCAAGCATCGTGATGGCCCGGAATGGGACGCTGCCCTTATCGGCTGGCGGCGGAGGCTCTTACGGGAAGGTGCTCCGGTAAATCGGGTCAACTCTTTCAACCAAGCAGGTCATACAAAGCTGACGATTGTCATAGAGTAGAGTAGAGACACAGAAAGGAGACTCTATTCTATGCAATCATTCCGCCAAGCCTTTAAGGATCAGACGATGCTCTATGTGTTTGTAGGCGTCTTGTTTTTAGTGGGCGTGCTGTTTGGAGCGTTGATGGTCAATGCGCTTTCATTGGAGCAGCAGCAGGATATGGCCCGCTATTTAAACCACTTTTTTGTTAACGTGCAGGACGGTGGAGAATCCATGAGTCAGTCTTCTTACTGGAGCATCGCAGCCCTGCATCTGAAATGGATCGGTTTGATATGGATTCTGGGATTGTCCGTCATCGGGCTCCCGGGAATATTGATATTGGATTTTCTAAAAGGGGTTCTCATCGGGTTTACGGTTGGTTATCTGGTGGGACAGTATTCATGGAAAGGTCTGCTGTTCGCCTTGGTCTCGATTGCGCCGCAAAATTTGCTTATCATACCGGTGCTTATGATGTGCAGCGTAGCTGCCATCACCTTCTCGCTCTACATTATCAGGGACCGATTTATCATGAATCGCGGAGGCAGCATGATGAAGCCTTTTGCTTCGTATGCCATGCTGACATTTTTCATGGTCATGCTGACGCTCGGGGTCGCTTCCTTTGAAACCTGGGTAACCCCCGCCATGATGCGCTGGGTTACGCCCATGTTGCTATAATCCGCGAATTTTTCCATAAAGCAAAACCGTTTGACTTTGTTTGTCAAATCCCCCTATAATGAAGGAAGTGAACAATAACGTGCAGTGATTTCCAAGGGGGAGGGAAACGATGGAAGCGCGGATCGACAAAATTAAGCAGCAGCTACAATCCCAAGGATACAAATTAACGCCCCAACGGGAAGCCACGGTAAGCGTATTGTTGGAAAATGAAGACGACCACCTTAGCGCAGAGGATGTATTTATGCTCGTGAAAGAGAAGGCTCCGGAGATCGGTCTGGCAACCGTGTACCGTACCCTAGAGCTGCTCAGTGAGCTTCATGTTGTAGAGAAGATAAATTTTGGCGATGGTGTCGCCCGTTACGACTTGCGGACGGATACTTCGAAACATCACCATCATCATTTGATATGTACTCAATGTGGAAGCATGGATGAAATACGCGAGGATTGGCTCGGTCCGTTGGAAGAGCGGTTAGAGCGAGAATTCAACTTTACCGTTCATGACCATCGGCTTGATTTCCATGGCATATGCTACCGTTGCAAAGAGAAGGGCAAGAATGACCAGGACAAATCCTAATTTTATATCTTTCAACAAACCGCAGTGATGATCATCACGGCAGCCCTCTACGGCGGTAAGCCGGGAGGGCTTTTTAGATAATTAACTATATTAGGCGGTTCATGCACGCTTATCGTATCGTTCACTTTTAAGCACAAATTATACTTTTACATCATCCAAGTACGTCGATTAGACGTTTTTTTTATTCTTCAGAATAACCGCCGGGCCCAATGGCTGATCGGAGATAAGAGGGATGCCGTCATAATCCTGCAGCTTGTATCATAGGCTTTACGTGAAATGATACCTGCAATACCCGCTTTCAATTGAGCGATCGATGCCATGTGAAAGAGAGGCGCTGCCAGTGATTATATCTATTCGAAAAATAGGCTCACTGATCCGTTTTATTTCGATGTTTGCCGTGTTGACCATGTTTTTTTACTTCGTGCTGGGATGGGTAGGCGATTGGCTAACGCCAGTGGATCCTTACCGTGCGCCTTCGGGACAAGCGGTAAAGGCTTTTCAGCCGGAGAGCACCATGGACTCCCGTTATTCGCCGGCCGAGCGTCTCCGGTTGTATTACTGGTACGGAGAGTGATCGTGCTTGCAAAGGGCCGCGGGAATAGGAGCAAAAGATCATGAAACCATATCTGGACGAATATGTACAATACCTGGAGGACGAGAAGGGACTGTCCCGAAGCACGATAGCATCGTATCGGGCCGACCTTCAAGGATTCCTAGCATTTGCAGCTGAAAGGGAGGTCACCCATCCGCGGGAGGTGAATCGAACGCTGCTCGGGCTGTATGTGGGAAGGTTGAGGCAGCAGGGGAAGGCGGCATCGAGCCTGCTTCGATGCACGGCTTCCCTGCGTTCCTTTTTTCAGTATTTGGTGCGTCAAGCCGTTATTGTACAGGATCCGACTCAGCTGCTGGATAATCCGAAACCGGAACGGAAGCCGCCGAAGTCGCTAACCGTGGAGCAGGTGGACAAGCTGCTGTCGGCTCCGGATTCCGGTACCCCGCAGGGCGCCAGGGACAAAGCGATGCTTGAGCTGCTGTACGCTTCGGGCATCAAGGTCTCGGAATTGGTGAATCTGTCCATCCATGACATCCATTTGGAGATGCGCTTTTTACGCTGCGCGGTTTCCGGTGGGAAGGAGCGTATTCTGCCGATCACCCCCATTGCAGCCGAGAGCGTTGCATTTTATGTGCGAGATATGCGGGACAAGCTGATGCGGGATGCCGGGGAAGACGCGTTATTCCTGAATTCGCTGGGAACGCGCTTGACACGGCAGGGTTTTTGGAAAATTATTAAAAAGTATGGCAAGCTTGCCGATATTGACGAGGACATCACGCCGCATACCCTTCGGCATTCGTTTGCTATGCATTTGCTGGGGAACGGCGCGGACTTGCGTTCGGTTCAGGAGATGCTGGGACACTCGGCATTGTCCACAACCGGCATGTATCAATCTGCCAAGAAAAGCATGAAGGAAGTATACGATCATTATCATCCGAGATCATAGGGCGGACTTACCGGCTCTGGAATCTACAATTTATCATCAGAATAGGAGAGGTATGAATATGAGTTCAGTCCATCAGCAAAGCATTAAGGAAGCAGCAGCATACATACGAGGGCAGAATGGCGTCCAGCCCGAGGTCGGCCTGATTTTGGGTTCGGGGCTCGGCGTGTTGGCGGAATTGATTGAGAATCCGGTTTCGATCGCTTACACGGACATTCCTCATTTTCCCTTATCGACGGTGGAAGGACATGAAGGCGAACTGCTGCTGGGCACGATCCACGACCGGCCTGTCGTCCTGATGAAGGGCCGCTTCCACATGTACGAAGGCTACGGCCCGGAAGTGACGGCTTTTCCGGTACGCGTCATGAAGGAGCTTGGCGTAAAGAGCCTGCTTGTTACCAATGCGGCCGGCGGCATCAACACGTCCTTCGAGCCGGGCGACCTCATGCTGATCTCCGATCATCTGAACATGACAGGAACCAACCCGTTAATCGGGCCTAACGATCCGGCGCTTGGCGTACGCTTTCCGGACATGTCCCAGGCTTACAGCCGTCAACTTCGCCAATTGGCAAAAGAAGTCGCCGTGGGTCAGGGCATCGTGCTGAGAGAAGGCGTTTACGCAGGTTTGCTGGGACCGACTTATGAAACGCCGGCCGAGATTGTCATGCTGCGCACGCTCGGTGCGGACGCGGTAGGCATGTCCACCGTGTCCGAGGTCATTGTAGCAAGGCATGCGGGGCTTGAGGTGCTGGGCATCTCCTGCATCAGCAACATGGCTGCGGGCATACTGGATCAGCCGCTATCCCATGACGAAGTGATGGAAACAGCGGAGAAGGTCCGTGAGAAATTCCTGGCGCTCGTTATGGCCATCATTCCCAAGATGTAATGGTTGTTAGCATGAGGCTGGGCTTTTCGCAGATTTACATCTGCAAGAAGCCCAGCCTCTTTGTTATGTCCTTTTAGAGAATGGCAACAATTTTCCGTAAAATACTGGAATAATTTGTTTTCAACCTGACGACAATGAATAGCAGACCCGCGTACAGCGGGATGCCATTACGAATGTCAGGAGGGGACGGAAGTGAAAAAAGCGTTAATCGCTGGATTTCTGGTTCTAGCCGTGGGATTATCCAGTGCAGCTGTACCAAGTTATGCGGAAGAAAATAGCAAACCCGGCGGAGGATCATCTCAAGAGGAGCTGGCGCCAAGTGCCCGTTCCGCTATATTGCTGGATGCGGATACCGGAACCATTATTTACGAGAAAAACAGCCATGATAAGCTGCCTCCGGCCAGCATCACCAAGGTAATGACGATGCTGCTTACGATGGAAGCCATCGATGAAGGACAATTGAAGTGGACCGATAAGGTGCGCACCAGCGAATATGCGGCATCCATGGGCGGATCCCAGATTTTTCTTGAGCCCGGCGAGGAAATGACCGTGGACGAGATGCTCAAAGGCATTGCCATGGCATCGGGCAATGATGCTTCCGTTGCGATGGCGGAGAAGATTGCCGGCTCGGAAGAAGGCTTCGTGAAAATGATGAACGAGAAAGCGGCGGAGCTCGGAATGAAAGATACGCATTTCGTGAACTGCAACGGACTTCCTGCAGAGAATCATTATACATCGGCCCATGACATAGCGGTCATGAGCAGGGAATTGCTGAAATACGACCAGATCACCAAATATACCGGCGCTTATCAGGATTACTTGCGCAAAGATTCGGAGAAACCCTTCTGGCTGGTCAATACGAACAAGCTGGTGCGGTTCTACACGGGCGCGGACGGATTGAAAACCGGGTATACGTCCGAAGCCAAGTTCTGTTTATCGGCAACGGCCAAACGGGACGGGCTGCGCGCTGTAGCGGTTGTCATGGGGGCTCCGGACACCAAGACGCGGAACAATGAAGTGTCGCGCATGTTTGATTATGCCTTTTCCCAATACACGATGCACTCCATCTATAAGCCTGGCGAAGTGCTCGGTATCGTGAAGGTGCAAAAGGGCAACGTGCCCGAGATCTCGATTCAAGCGGAAAAAGACTACAGCGTGCTTGTCAAGAAAGGCGTAAAGAATCCGGACATCCGTCATGAGATTCAGTTGGATCCGAACGTGAAGGCACCGGTAGCCGCAGGACAAGTCATCGGCAAGCTGTCTGTCTATCAGGGGGAACAGCTCGTGAAGGAGTTCGAGCTGACGTCGCCTGTCGAGGTGGAAAAGGCAGGATTCTGGAAGCTGTTCAAACGGACAACCGGCAAGTTGTTTCATGTAGATTAATGGGAGTTTTCTTCTAGTTTTGTCGTGATGCAGGAATGTCTTTTTCGAATGTAGAAATCCTTGTTCATGTCAGGGAGGAGAGTGAACAAACATGAATCTGCATGTTGATATGGAGCATCACAGGCATGTTCTGATCGTCCGTCTGTCCGGCGAGCTGGATCATCATACGGCCGATCATGTCCGGATGCAGCTGGATGAAGCCATTCAGAGACGTCAAACAGAGCACTTGGTGCTGAGCTTAAAAGACTTGGATTTTATGGACAGCTCAGGGCTGGGAGTCATTCTGGGACGCTATAAATTCATCAAGCAAAAGGGCGGAAAGATGGCGGTGTGCGATGTCAAGCCGCAGGTTTACCGCTTGCTTGACATGTCGGGGCTGTTCAAAATCATGCCGATATACGAGAACGAGGGCACGGCACTCTCGGGTCTGGAGGTAGTGTCATGAGTGAAGGAAGAGCACAGCATAATTTTATGTCGCTGCAGTTTGCCGCTAAGTCGGAAAACGAATCCTTTGCCCGTGTCGCCGTGGCTGCATTCATCTCCCAGATGGATCCCAACATGGATGAGCTGAACGATCTGAAAACGGTGGTTTCCGAGGCCGTCACGAACAGCATCATCCATGGTTACGACAGCGACCCGGAAGGGGTCGTCAAGATTGAAGCCTCGATTGACGGGGATATGATCACGCTGCGCATCGAAGATTCCGGCCACGGGATCGAAGATTTGGAGATGGCGAAGCAGCCGCTGTATACCTCGAAGCCGGAGCTGGAACGATCCGGCATGGGATTCACCATCATGGAAAATTTCATGGACGAATTCGAAGTGGTCAGCGAACCAGGCAGCGGTACGTCGATCAAAATGAAAAAGAGGATCGAATCTAAGAAAGCTTTATATAATTAGGGGTTGGACAAATGGATGCCGATGTGAAGAAAACTTCGCAGACTTATTTGGACGACGCGGAGGTCAAACGACTCATTGCACTTAGCCAAAGCGGGGATAATGTCGCCCGGGACACGCTCGTCAACTGTAATATTCGTCTTGTCTGGTCTGTCGTTCAACGGTTTATGAACCGGGGGTATGAGCCGGATGATCTGTTTCAGATCGGCTGTATCGGTCTCCTCAAATCCGTGGACAAGTTCGATCTCAGTTATGACGTAAAGTTCTCTACCTATGCCGTACCGATGATTATCGGTGAAATTCAGCGTTTCTTAAGGGACGACGGGACTCTGAAGGTCAGCCGTTCGCTTAAGGAGATGGCCAACAAAGTCAGGAAGAAGCGGGACGAGCTGTCCAAGCAGCTCGATCGTCTTCCCACGGTGAAAGAGGTTGCCGAAGAGCTGGGGGTAACGCCCGAGGAAGTGGTGTTTGCCCAGGAGGCGAACAAACCGCCAACCTCGATTCATGAGACCGTATTTGAAAATGACGGGGATCCCATCACGCTAATGGATCAGATTGCCGATGATTCGCAGGAACGATGGTTTGACAAGCTGGCCTTGAACGAAGCGATAGGGGGCTTGACCGAACGGGAGCGGCTCATTGTATATCTAAGGTACTACCGGGATCAGACGCAGTCGGAAGTTGCCACCCGGCTGGGTATATCCCAGGTGCAGGTATCGCGGCTCGAGAAAAAAATATTGCAGAGCATTCGAAACGAGATCGCGCAGTAGCGGGATCTATACCGTATCCTAAAGCCTGCACAAAGAAAGCGCCGTCCTTCTGGGACGGCGCTTTCTTGCGGAAATAAGACTTAGCCACTTCAGCGTCTTCCACCTTTATCTCACTTGACGAACTTTCCCTAAAGAGGGCCTGTCTTCTAAGTGAGATGTCGATGGTTGATTAGCTTGTTTTTGTGTATAACGGCCCTGGCCGGTCCGGCGATTAAAGAAAGTATGGTAAATCCGAGTAGAAACGATGGCAATTTCCCATACTAACGGTAATTTAGCAGTAAAGGAGTGTTTCGGATGAAGGTTAATCCCACTCCGACGGTGTTTCTGCAGCTGCGGAGCCGAATACGGCTGCCGAGAGACCAGACCGTCAAACTAGGTGATGTCGCCTTCATAGTCTGTGAGCCCGAATGGGAGAAACGGCTCAGAGCCCTGCCGTTGACTCAGCCGAAGGATATCGACGGCAACCGTCTTGTCATGGATCTGATTCAAATCATTCCGAAGATACAAGGGTTGATTCCGGGCGCCCATATTGAACCGATGGGTAACCATCATACCCTGGTGGAGCTTGTCGGCCCGGACAGCAAACGATCCCGACTTTGGTTCCCGCTTATTTGGCTGCTCTTGTTTTTCGGTTCTGCGCTCACCATCATGAACTTTCATGCAGACGTCAACATGCTTGAGGTCCAGATCCGGATTGTCGAAATGGTGACGGGAAAACGAGATGAGCATCCCTATTTGTTCCAGATCGCTTACTCTCTGGGGCTCGGATTCGGCATGACGGTGTTCTTCAATCATTTGTTCAAGAAAAAATGGAATGAAGAACCGACCCCGCTGGAGGTGGAAATGTACCTCTATCAGGAAAATCTGGATCAGTTCGTGGTTGCCGAGGAATACCGGAAAATGAACGCCAGTGCCGATACGACGGGGGAAAAACCATGATGTTGTCCATTCTGCAAGGGGTATTTACCTGTGTTCTCGGCGTTGCCGGAGGCATCGCCGTCGGCGGCGGCGTGATTGCGCTCATCATCGTGCTGGACATCATACCGAGATTGTCCCAGTTGACGGCGACTTACAGCCGGGTGCATTGGTACGAAGGAGCATTGATAACGGGATCCTTCATTGGCACGGTGGCCGATTTCTGGAGATGGTCCGTTCCTTTGGGACCGGTCGTGAGTACCATAATCGGACTGATGTGCGGAATATTTATCGGCATGCTGGCAGCCGCACTGACGGAAGTATTGAATGTCTTGCCGATTCTGGCCAAGCGGCTCCGGCTGAAGGGGTATCTGTTTGGTCTTCTGATGGCCATGGTGGCAGGCAAGGTAGCGGGTTCCCTGTTCGACTGGTTTGTTTACAGCAAGTGACAGTTATGGCTAGGAGGTAGGTTATGGACGAGAAAACAACGCATGGCGGCGAACTGGAGGCCGGGATTCCGATCATTCCTCCATCGGAGATCAAAGCGCTGGAGGAAGAAGCGCTGAAGGAGAAGAGGGAGGCGGAAACCTCCGACAGCACCAAGGAATCCGTTATTTATTGGCAGCAAACGGACGATGTTCCCGCGAAGCTGAGCGTACTGAAAGAAACGCTTAAGGAAGTGATCGGCCTTGGTGTTTCGTTTGACGTGGTATTCCGCGAGATGAACTTTGCCGGCAGAAATGCGGGGCTTCTCTTTCTAAACGGGTTCACCAACGATGTCGTGGTGACGGAAATTTTGACAAGATTGACGTACCTGACGCCAGACGACGTTAACAACCACGCGCTTTCCGAAATCATGAACCGCTATATTCCCCATGTACAGGTGGAGCGGGACACCAGGCTCAGCAAGGTGATTGACGAGGTTCTGTCAGGCCTATGCGCGCTGTTCATCGAGGATGCGCATTCCGCCATCATCCTGGACACCCGGAAATATCCCGTACGGGGACTCGAAGAGCCGGCTGTCGAACGCGTTGTTCGAGGCGCCAGGGACGGGTTTACGGAGACGCTGGTGACGAACGTTAACCTCGTGCGGAGACGGGTTCGTGATCCGGGACTGCATGTGGAGATCATCAAGGTGGGAAGGCGTACGAGAACGGACGTCAGTTTGGTCTTCATCGATGACGTAGCCGACCGTACCCAGGTAGAAGCCATCCGGAAGAAAATCCAGGAAATCGATTTGGAGGGGCTCCCTCTTGGCGACAAGCAGCTGGAGGAAGCGATTGTAAACAAGGGCTGGCACCCCTATCCGCTGGTCCGTTATTCGGAGCGTCCGGACGTGGTCTCTTCCCATCTGCTGGAAGGTCGGATCGTCATTATGGTGGATACTTCGCCGAGTGTGATGATCATGCCGACCACCTTCCTGGATCTCTGTCAGCATGCGGAAGAGAATCGCCAGACCCCGTTTATGGGGACCTATCTTCGCTGGATACGATTTATAGGCATTTTTGCTTCCATGTTCCTGCTCCCTTTGTGGATGCTGCTGGTTGTACATCCTGAATTGAAGCCGCCGGGACTCGATATCATCGGTCCGCAGGAGAATGCGAAAATCCCCATTATTCTGCAGTTTCTGATCGTGGAATTCGGCGTGGATTTGCTCCGTTTGGCCGCGGTTCATACACCGACGCCGCTCGCATCGGCAATGGGCTTGATCGCTGCGATTTTGATCGGCGATATTGCCGTTAAAACCGGATTGTTTGTCAACGAGGTTGTCTTGTATATGGCGGTTGCCTCCATAGGGATGTTTGCGACTCCAAGCTATGAGCTGGGGCTGGCGAACCGGATGGTCAGGCTGGTCCTGCTGCTTGTCACAGCCTTGTTCGGGGTGAAGGGTTTTGTCATCGGGACGACGCTTCTAATTCTGCTTCTGACGACCCACCGTTCCTATAACTCGTCTTATTTATGGCCGTTTATACCATTTAGTGCAAAAGCGATGGGCGAAATTTTATTCCGCAAACCGCTGCTTCTGTCAAGAAGACGCCCGGCTCTCAACAAAACGCGTGACAACACGAAAATGGGCCCGGAAATGAATCCGAGGGGCGAGCACTAACAATAACACAAATGTTGTGTTGAAAAATCCATTTTGATTACCTTCCGTTGTCTGCTATACTGTGAACAATTATTCGATTACCCTATTTTTGAAACAATGGATCGGAGGAATTGTAAGCATGTTTTTACACGGTACAAGCAAGATTAACGATCAGGGGCATTTGGAAATCGGCGGGTGTGACACATCCGATTTGAAAGCTCAATATGGAACACCACTATATATCGTAGACGAGCAGTCGGTTCGCAACCGCTGCCGGGAATACATCGAGGCCTTTAAGGCTTCCGGTTTGAAGTTCCAAGTCGCGTATGCAAGCAAGGCGTTCTGCGTTATGGCCATGTGCCGATTGGCCGACGAGGAAGGCATGTCGCTCGACGTTGTTTCCGACGGAGAGCTGTACACGGCGCTTCAGGCCGGATTCCCGGCGGATCGGATTCATTTCCACGGAAATAATAAGACGCCGGAAGAGATCGAGATGGCGCTGGATGCCGAAATCGGCTGTTTCGTTGTCGATAACGTGATCGAACTGCATATGCTGCAGGCCATCGCTGCCGAGAAGAACCGCAAGGTCAACATTTTGCTTCGCGTGACACCGGGCGTCGAGGCGCATACGCATGAATATATCTCGACAGGACAAACCGATTCCAAGTTCGGCTTTGATATCGGCAACGGCTCTGCGTACGAAGCGGTGCAGCTTGCGGAAGCACAGGCGAATATTCATCTCATGGGCATTCATTCCCACATCGGTTCCCAGATTTTTGAGGTGGAAGGCTTCCAGATGGCTGTTCAGCGCGTAGCTGAATTTGCAGCTTCCGTAAAAGAAGACCTGGGCGTCGTGTTCAAGGTCGTGAACCTGGGCGGCGGATTCGGTATCCGCTACGTGGATGGAGATACGCCGCTTCAAGTATCCCAATATGTAAAAGCGATTACGGATGCGGTAAAGAACCATTTTGCGGGCCTTGGTTCCGAGCTTCCTGAAATTTGGGTGGAACCGGGTCGGAGCATCGTCGGTGACGCAGGTACCACGCTCTACACGGTGGGAACCAGCAAGGATATTCCCGGAGTGCGCAAATATGTTGCCGTCGACGGCGGCATGACGGACAATCCGCGTCCGGCGCTCTACGAGTCGAAATACGAAGCGCTGCTTGCAAACCGGGCTAAAGAAGAGCCGGAAGAAACGGTATCCATTGCCGGCAAGTGCTGCGAGAGCGGAGACATGCTGATTTGGGACCTGGAGCTTCCGAAGGTTGAAACGGGCGATCTGCTGGCGGTGTCCTGCACGGGCGCATACAACTATTCCATGGCCAGCAACTACAACCGGATCCGCAAGCCTGCGGTCGTATTCGTGAAGGATGGGCAAAGCAACCTGGTCGTTCGCCGCGAATCGCTTGCCGATATCATCAGCAACGATGTCGTGCCGGCGGGTGTAACAAAAGAAACCGTTACGAGTTGATAAGACGCCAATGTCTCTGGATAGGAAGAGCCCGCCATAGCCTTCGGCTGCGGTCAGGGCTCTTCGTCCTGCCTTCCGTTGGATATCATCGCGAGGACGGGGACAAGTTCGTTTTGCTTCGAAGCTCAATTCATAGTAAACTATAACTTGCATTGTAAAAAAATCGATAAAAGCGTTTGAGATAACGGAAGGAGATACACACATATGGCAAAAAAAGCGAAGATCACCTTGGAAAACGGCAAAGAGGTTGTGCTCGACCTGTTCGAGAACGATGCACCGAACACGGTAGCTAATTTTGAGAAATTGGCCAACTCCGGCTTCTATAACGGTCTGGTATTTCACCGCGTAATTCCTGGATTCGTCGCTCAAGGCGGATGTCCGCAGGGAACGGGGACCGGCGGACCGGGTTATACCATTAATTGCGAGATCAATCCTAACAAGCACGAGCGCGGAAGCTTGGCCATGGCGCATGCCGGCCGGAACACCGGCGGAAGTCAGTTCTACGTGTGCTACGAGCCGCAGCCTCATTTGGACGGACAACATACCGTATTTGGCAAAGTCGTTGAAGGCATGGAGTATGTGGATGCATTCAAAGGCCGCGACAAAATGGAAAAAGTAGAAGTGTACGAAGCATAATACATTCAGCTTCATGCAAAAACAGGCTCACCCTCAGAGGTGAGCCTGTTTTTTATGGCCGCGGCAAAGGGCGGATTACGCAGGGGCTGGGAACAATCGGCGGAGTTCTTCGGGGACGGGCCGGCTTTTACGTGAGGTTACATCCATCGCCACGCTGGTAACGATGGCATCCGCGCAAAGCTCATGCTGTTCGTTGTATATCCGCTGGGCCATGACGTAACTCGTGCGGCCCATGGATTCGGGTTCCGTCACGACGGTCAGCCGTTCGCCTTGGCCGCACTCCTTGCGGTAATTGATATTAATATTGACGGTGACGGTCTGGACCCCGAGCCGTTTCAGCACATCATACCGCAGATCTCCCGCTTCGTACCATTCCTCCCGACCCCACTCCAGGTATTCGAGGTATTTTGCATTGTTTACATGTCCGTTGACGTCGATCTCCGTGGGACGGACGATAATGTCCAGCGAAGTTTTCATCGTGGCTCGCTCCTTTTCAACTGCTACTTATCTCCTTGCTACCCTACTTAACTGTTCTCCCTTCGGGAAGCATTCTCCTTCAAAAGTCCATGCTAATGACAGCATTAAAGTTATGTGCTTTAAAAAAGTTAGTTGATTTTTCTTGCAATTTTCAAAAGGGGGTGATAAGATTCTTCATAAGATCAAACAATTTCATAGGTTTAATCCTTCGGGGCAGGGTGAAATTCCCTACCGGCGGTGATGAACGCAGTTATTGAGCTTATCGAAGCAGAGTGCTGCGTCTTAGTCCGTGACCCGGATATGAATGTGACGTTACACATCGTATGCGGTGGACCTGGTGCAAATCCGGGACCGACAGTATAGTCTGGATGGGAGAAGGAGTGAGAGACACATAAGCAGCACATGTTATTGTGTCTTTGCGCACAGCGTGACATGCGTTATGTGCAGGTTTTCACATGCGATTCAAAGCTGTGACGGCGTTTTTTTGGTGTCGCCTGTTACGGATTTGGGTCGCTTGTTATACTCGAAATCTGCATTCATGACGGTTATTTATCGTGTCAATGATTAACTTCCATCAAGCCCTGTTAAGGATTCTTCGGAATCTTTGGCCGGGCTTTTTTGTATGAACGTTGGGAAAGGGGCATGTTTAGCATGGATATCGTCAACGATGAATTCTATATGTCACTTGCGCTGGATCTGGCTGAACGTGCGCAGGGCCAAACCGGGATCAACCCGGTAGTCGGCTGCGTCGTCGTTAAGGACGGCGCTCTCGCCGGGGTGGGCACGCATTTGGAACGCGGAACGCCGCATGCCGAGGTTCATGCCCTGAATATGGCCGGGCCGAAAGCGGCAGGCAGTACCGTGTACGTGACATTGGAGCCCTGCAGTCACTACGGCGCTACGCCGCCTTGCAGCGAGAGGCTTATCGCCGAGGGCGTTCGGCGGGTGGTTGTGGCCTGCGAGGACCCGAATCCCCTCGTGGCGGGCAGAGGGATTCAGATGCTGCGCGCAGCGGGAATCGAGGTTGAAACGGGTATCCTTAAAGATCGCGCTCTTCGCCTGAACGAAGCTTTTATTAAATTCATTACGACGGGCCGGCCCTTCGTGACGTTAAAGACGGCGAGCACGCTGGACGGCAAGATCGCATCGAAAACCGGGGACAGCAAGTGGATCTCCAATGAAAAATCCCGGGAGCTTGTGCATACGCTGCGCCATCGCCATCAAGGCATCATGGTCGGCGTGTCTACGGTTATCGCGGATAACCCGAGCCTGACGACCCGGCTTGGCGTTGAGGGGCTCCACCCGGTCAGGATCATCGTGGATTCGAGCCTGAGGATACCGCTCGACAGCCATGTCGTGTCAGACGGATTGGCGCCCACCTGGATCTTGACGACGGAGCAGGCGGATGTTACGAAGCGGTCCGAGTTGGAAGAGCTTGGTGCTCAGGTCATCCCCTGCGGACCTGGACCGCGGGTGGATCTAAAGGGAGCGCTGCTGCAACTGGGACAAAAGGGGGTCGCCTCGATATTGCTGGAAGGCGGCGGTACGCTTAATGGCTCGATGCTGGAGCAGAAGCTGGTGGACCGGCTCATCCAGTTTATCGCCCCCAAAATCATCGGCGGGTATGATGCGCCGGGAAATTACATGTTCAGCGGTTATGAACAGATGAACCAAGCGATTTCGCTGACAGGACTTGAGACCGAAAGACTGGGCGACAATATCTACGTCACCGGCATTCCGGTCTGGAAATAAGGAGCGAGAAAGGAGGGAAGCCTGTGTTTACTGGATTGGTCGAGGAGATCGGCGAGATGCGGCGTATCGGGCGCCAAGGGGAGGCCATGCTGCTGAGCATTTCCGCTAACCGGATTATGGACGATCTGAAGCTGGGCGACAGCGTATCCGTAAATGGCGTCTGCTTGACGGCTACAGCGATCGACAAGGGCGTATTTACGGTTGACGTTATGCCGGAAACCTATAGAAACACGAATCTCAAGGAGCTGCAGCCGGGCGGGAAGGTTAATTTGGAACGGGCGATGGCAGCCGGAGGGGAGATTCGGAGGCCATATCGTTCAGGGACACGTGGATGGCATCGGCGTCATTCGGAGCGTAAAGTCCGATCAGAACGCAGTGGTATACGAGATTTCGCCCGCGAATGGGGACGTATTCAAATATATCATTCCGAAAGGCTCGGTCACGCTGGATGGAATCAGCTTGACCGTTGTCAAAACGACGGATTCCTCCTTTACGGTGTCCATCATTCCCCATACGCTGGCGGAGACGGTGCTCGCTTATAAAAAAGCGGGCGACACGATTAATATCGAATGCGACATTTTGGGGAAATATGTAGATCACCTGCTGCATTACGGTTCGGAAGGCGCAGGAAGCAGAAGCGGCACGAAATCGGGGATCAGCAGGGATTACCTGGCAGAGCATGGCTTTGCCTAAGCCGTTTCTTGCATATAGAGATATCTCCATGAGAAGAAGGAGGAATAGGGATGGATGAGCGCTTTTCATTTCATACGATCGAAGAGGCGTTATCAGATTTGAAGGAAGGCAAGGTCGTCATCGTTGTTGACGACGAGGACCGCGAGAATGAAGGCGATTTTATCGCATTAGCGGATAAAGCTACCCCCGAGGTCATCAATTTCATGATCACCGAAGGCCGCGGGCTGGTCTGTTTGCCAATGACGCAGACTAGGGCTCAGGAACTCGATCTCAAACCGATGGTGACGCAAAACACGGACTATCATGGAACGGCCTTTACGGTCTCCATTGACCATAAGGACACCACGACGGGCATATCCGCCTATGAACGTTCCATAACCGTCAGCGGCATCTTGGATCCAAATGCATCGGCCGCCGATTTTCGAAGACCGGGCCATATGTTTCCGCTGATTGCCAAAGACGGCGGCGTTCTTCGCCGGGCAGGACATACGGAGGCTGCTGTCGATCTAGCCCGCCTGAGCGGCTCCTATCCGGCAGGCGTCATCTGCGAGGTGATCAAGGAAGACGGCACGATGGCAAGGCTTCCAGACCTGGTGGAGATCGCGAAAAAGCATGATCTGAAGCTGATCAGCATCAAGGATCTGATCCATTACCGCAACGAAAAAGAAAAGCTCGTACAGCGCGAGGTGGCCGTGCGGATGCCCACCGACTACGGCGTGTTTCAGGCCGTAGCCTATACCAATGACGTGGACAACAAAGAGCATGTCGCATTGGTAAAAGGGGAGATCGACCCGAGCGAGCCGGTTCTCGTCCGCGTGCATTCCGAGTGCCTGACAGGGGATGTGTTCCACTCCCATCGCTGCGACTGCGGTCCGCAATTCGAGGCGGCCCTCCGCCAGATCGATGAAGCAGGCAGAGGCGTGCTTCTCTATATGCGCCAGGAGGGACGGGGCATCGGCTTGATCAACAAGCTGAAAGCCTATAAGCTGCAGGAAGAAGGGCTCGACACCGTGGATGCGAACCTGAAGCTAGGCTTTGCGGCGGATCTGCGCGATTACGGCATCGGAGCCCAGATCCTGAAGGATTTGGGGGTAAGGAAGATCCGCCTGCTGACAAACAATCCGCGTAAAATCAAGGGTCTCGAAGGTTACGGCCTGGAGGTCGTGGAACGGGTCCCGATTCAAATGCCGGAGAACGAGGATAATACGGGCTACCTGCACACCAAGCAAGCGAAGCTCGGTCATATGCTGAAGTTCAATGATATCGAGCAGAACGAGAGTGCTAACTAATCACCAACCAATAAAAGGTCCATCATGGAGGAGGTTTGCCTCATGGAATGACCCAGCGAAGAGGGCGGAATGCTGCTGGAGAAGCGGCAGCGGTCGCCTTTAATTCCTGATTTCCACCTTGAATAAATAGTTCATGAAATCGGGAGTTAACAGCGATCGGAAGCAGCAGCCGTCAGCGCAGCGGGCAATAACATCGATGTCATCCCAAATCCATGTTTGACCTTATATAAACTCCAACCCGAAAGGAAGTCATCCAACATGGCAACAATATTTGAAGGTCATTTAGTATCCGAAGGTTTGAAATACGGCATCGTAGTAGGTCGTTTCAACGAATTCATCACCAGCAAGCTGCTTGGCGGCGCACTGGACGCCTTGAAGCGTCACGGCGCACAGGACAACGAAATCGACGTTGCTTGGGTGCCGGGGGCGTTTGAAATTCCGCTCATCGCCCAAAAGATGGCAGAAAGCGGCAAATACGATGCGATCATCACCCTGGGAACCGTCATTCGCGGCTCCACCACGCACTATGATTATGTGTGCAACGAAGTGGCCAAGGGGGTGTCCGCCATTAACCTGAAGACCGGCGTACCAACGATTTTCGGCGTCGTCACGACGGAGAACATTGAACAGGCCGTCGAACGCGCGGGAACGAAGGCAGGCAATAAAGGCTGGGATTCCGCCATGGCGGCCATTGAAATGGCGAACTTGACGAAAAGCCTAAAATAGTGCTTATTTAATGTAGTGCTCTTTTTATAGGGCACTGCATTTTATTTTTGGCGGGAGGATTCACCGTGACCGTATTATACAAGCTGGAAACGTTTGAAGGACCGCTCGATCTGCTGCTGCACTTGATTGATAAAGCGGAAATCGACATCCAGGATATTCCCGTCAGCGAGATTACCGAACAATACATGGCCTATTTGCACAACATGCAGGAGCTGGAGCTGGAAATTACGAGCGAATTTCTGGTGATGGCTGCAACGCTGCTGTCTATAAAGAGCAAGCTATTGCTTCCGAAGCCTCCGGTTATCGAAATGGACGAGTTCGATTTTTTTGAAGAGGATGACATGGATCCGAGAGCGGAACTCATCGCGAAGCTGATCGAATACCGCAAGTACAAAGGAATCGCCCGACATCTGCATGAGAAGGAATGGGAACGCAGCATGATTTACTCCAAGGAAGCGGAGGACCTGACTCCTTACATGCCGGAAGTGGAAGAGAACCCGGTGCAGGGATTACATATCTCGGATTTGATCGCAGCTTTTCAAAAAGCGTTAAGAAAAGCCGTCAAACGGACATCGTATGCCCGTATCCAGCGGGATGAAATATCGGTTAAGGACCGGATCCGGCAGGTGATGGACGCTCTGGAGCAGGTCGGGCCGGGAGGTCGGATTCTGTTCTCCAAGCTGCTGCACGAGGAGATGGAGCGCCATGAAATCGTGGTGACCTTTCTGGCTATCTTGGAGCTGATGAAGATGAAGCAAATCCTGTGCTACCAAGAGAAATTGTTTGAAGATATCGTCATGGAGTGGAGAGGGGAAGAACGCATTGATGGATTATCCGAAGCTGAAATCGATTATTGAGGGGCTTCTGTTCTTGGCGGGAGAAGAGGGCTTGTCGGTAAAGCAAATTGCTGAAATCACCGAGCAATCGGATGGCCTCGTTGGCGAAGCGCTGGAGGATATGAAGGAAGAATGGGAGCGATATGAACGGGGAATTCAGATCGTGCAGATTGCGGGTAGCTACAAAATTGCGACGCTGGCCGAGCACGCCCCGTATTTCGAACGTCTGGCGTATTCGCCTTCCCGCTCCTCATTGTCGCAAGCCGCGCTCGAGACGCTTTCCATCGTGGCCTATCGGCAGCCGATTACGCGGGTGGAGATTGAAGACATTCGCGGCGTCAAGTCCGAAAGAGCCATCCATACGCTGGTAAGCAAAGGGTTGATCGAAGAAGTCGGACGCGCGGAGGCGATTGGCAGACCGATTCTGTATGGAACGACCAAATCGTTTCTGGATTATTTCGGACTTGCGAACATCAAGGATTTGCCGGAGCCGTCGCAATTCGAGGATAACGATTCATTGGAAGAGGAAACCCAGCTGCTGTTCGACAAGCTTGACGGACAACAGCTTACGTTTGATGATGTGGAGGAAAGCTAGCCATCATATATTGTATAATGCTTCATTTGAGAAATGGGCCCTGAGCGTGGATAATCCGCGTCCGGGACCTTTTTTGTCGTTCCGGCATAGATGAAAGCAGAGGATCGGAGCAGTTTCGCATCATTTGGAGACCCTTTTGCCATACTAAGCCAAGCGGATTACATTTTACTAAGTTCGTTTTGGGGGTTACTTCGTGAGGATATGGATCTTTCTTGCGGTCGGTCTGGTCGTTCTCCTTATCGTATTGCTGATCGTTGTGCTAAGCTCGAAGGTCACGATAAAGCTGGATGTGGTTCTAAGAAAAAATGAATATAAAGTATTGGCGGAAATGAAAATGCTCTTTGGATGGATCACGCGCAAATACGAAGTTCCCTTTCATTTGGCCAACGGGGGCATTGAGTATAAAAAAGAGACCGTTCCCGTGGACGAGGGGACTGAGCTCGGTTCCAAAGAAGACAAAGAAACTTCAAGACGAACCATACGATACAGGGACTATGTGCGGGTTTTGCTGACTACGAAGGGATTTAAAAAGTGGGCAAGGCAAACGATGGCGGCCGTTCATCTCATGGATGTGAGCTGGTCAACCCGGATTGCCTTGGAGCATGCGGCCGATACCGCGGTTGCAACCGGATTGCTTCATGCTGTTAAGCATACCATTATGGGTTGGATGTCGTACCGGCTGATTATGGATGAGCTGCCGGAAATCCAGGTGGTACCGGTCTTTAACGGTCCGCCGCAAATTTCCACAGAGCTTTGCTGCATAGCGAAAATCTCCTGCGGAAAAGCTATGTATGCTGGACTGGTACTTATAGTTCGCGTGTTAAAGGTGAAAGGAGGAGTTAGATCATGGCAGAACACCCTATTCAAGGCTTGATGCAAACGGCTATGGAGAACATCAAGGGAATGGTGGACGTGAATACGATCGTAGGCGACCCCGTGAATACACCTGACGGCAGCGTCATTTTGCCAATCAGTAAGGTGGCGTTTGGTTTCGCAGCGGGCGGGAGCGACTACAACGTTGAAGCAGGCGGCACACACCATAATACCGCTAACGGGACGCATACCGACCATAATGCCCTTCCTTTTGGCGGCGGCAGCGGCGGCGGCGTGTCCATCCGGCCCATAGCTTTCCTGGTCGTGGGTAAAGAAGGCGTGCACATCGTTCCGCTGGACAACCAGACACATCTGTTTGAACGGATTATCGATGCGACCCCGTATTTACTTGATCAAATCCAGTCGATGTTTCAATCGGGAAGCAATGCCGCAGGCAGCACGACGCCTCCCCCGGCATACTGATTGAAGCGGGCAGATCCCTTTCGTTCATAACGGAAGGGATTTTTGCTGCAATGAAATGGACATACCTTCAGCGAGGACGACATATACTTGTACAAGATTTCTGAACACCGGAGGATAAAATGATGAAAATGAAATGGACGAACCGCAAGTCTATGTTATCCATGTTGATCGCCATATGCTGCTTGCTGGTTACGGCTGTCCCTGTACACGCAGATCACGAGCAAGGCCCGTCCAATCATGCACAGGCAGCTGCGCTGATTGACGTGACGTCCGGGAGAATGCTGTACAGCAAGAACGGGGACGAGCGTTTAAGAATCGCCAGCTTGACCAAGATTATGACCGCCATCGTGGCCATTGAACACGGCAAGCTGGATGATCGCGTCAAAGTCTCCAAGAATGCTTTTGCCAAAGAGGGCTCCTCGATCTTCCTGAGGCTTGGAGAGGAGATGACCCTTGAGAATCTGCTGTACGGCTTGATGCTGCGCTCCGGCAACGATGCCGCCACGGCCATTGCGGAGCATGTCGGCGGTACGGAAGAAGGCTTTGTGTTATTGATGAACGAGAAGGCCGCCTCGCTCGGCATGACGAATTCGCATTTTATGAATCCGCATGGACTGGATCACGACGAGCATTACTCGTCAGCGCATGACGTAGCCAAACTGACGGCATATGCCCTCAAGAATCCGGTCTTTAGCGAGATCGTCAAAACCCCTACCAAGAAAGCGCCCAACCCGAATGAAGCGTGGGACTACAAATGGGACAACAAAAACAAAATGCTGCGCTTCTACGAAGGGGCGGACGGCGTCAAAACGGGTTACACCAAAAAAGCATTCCGCTGCCTGGTGAGCTCCGCTACTCGTAACGGCCAGCAAATCGCAGCGGTAACGCTGAATGACGGCAACGATTGGAACGACCATTCCAACATGCTGGATTACGGCTTTGCTCATTTTCCACTGAAAAAGGTCACGGAAAAGGGACAGAAAATCCAGGGCTATCCGCTCGTCACGGGCAGTTCCTTCACTTATGCGTTCGCGCATGATGAGGAAGCGCGCCTGGTGAAGAGACTGGTCCTGCATAAAGCAAGCACGCCCGACTTGTCTTTTGGGCTGCGGGGGCATATTGAGCTGCTGCTCGATAATGTCAGCATCGGCAAGGTTCCGGTCTACGCGGAAGGAAGCAAACTTCCTGAAGTCCCTGAGGCCTTGCAAAAGTCCAGGAGCGCTCTGGGACCTGTCGGTTCCTTGTCGCTTTGGCAGTCTGCAGGAGAAGTGCTTCGGCATCTGTTCAGGGGCGCACATAACTAGCCTTCGCTAAAGAATCGTGTATTCTCTTAACAGCGGGGCAGCAAAACGGGGGCGAAGAGATGATCAATTTGATTTGGATGGGGATGCTTGTGATCGGGTTTGGTTTTGCGGCCGTCAACGGGAACATCGACAGCGTCACGAAAGCCGCATTCGACGGAGCCCAAACGGGCGTTACCGTCTCCTTCGGTCTTATCAGCATACTGGTATTCTGGCTTGGCATGATGCGGCTCGCAGAGGACGCGGGTCTGCTGAAAAAAGTGGCCAGGCTGCTGGGGCCGGTTGTCCGCTTCCTGTTCCCGGATGTACCGAAAAACCATCCCGCAATGGGATACATATTGTCCAATATGAGCGCGAATTTGTTCGGTCTGGGCAATGCGGCGACTCCGATGGGAATCAAAGCGATGCAGGAGCTTCAGAAATTGAATCCGGATAAGGAAACGGCGTCTGCCGCGATGTGCACGCTCCTGGCGTTAAACACGGCCAGCATTACGCTGATACCGACAACGCTAATCGCGATCCGGCTTAATTATGAATCTGCCAATCCTTCGGAAATCGTCGGAACCACGCTATTGGCCACTGCGATTGCGACGGCCGCAGCTATTATCGCCGACCGTTGGTATCGCAGACGAACGATGCGCCGCCAGAAGCCGCCCGGAATCGGTACAGGCCTGAACCCGGACGTGAAGGGGTGATGAGTCTTGCTGTCTTGGATTAATATCGTTTCCGCCTGGTCAATACCCATTATTATCGCATTTATTCCTCTTTATGCTTATACGCGCAAAGTGCCCGTATACGAATCGTTTGTGGACGGAGCCAAGGACGGCTTCTCCACGGCGATCGGAATCATTCCGCATTTGGTCGGCATGATGGTAGCCATAAGCGTATTCCGCTCTTCCGGCGCCCTGGAGTTTTTTGTCGGTTGGACGGGCCCTTTTTCTGCAATCGCTCGGCGTACCGAGCGAGATACTGCCTTTGGGAATATTACGGCCGCTGACAGGTACGGGCTCCCTCGCTTACACAACGGAGCTGATCCGCGCATACGGACCGGATTCGATGATCGGCCGAATCGCTTCGACCATACAGGGAAGCACGGACACAACCTTGTACGTGTTGACCGTCTATTTTGGCGCCGTGGGCATCCGCAATGGCCGCTATGCGTTGAAGGTCGGACTGTTCTCCGATTTGGTCGGGTTTATTGCGGCGATTGCCGTTTGCTTGCTGGTGTTCGGTTAATTGATTTCACGGACGACTGTCAGAAAGCCAAAAGCAAGGCATATAGTAAGAAGGTGCGTTTTTTCAATGTAACAGGACGTATGCCTATACCCTTGATTCCGCCATGTCATATACTGCTGCAATCACAATTTGTAGTAGGGGTGATGGAATGGAAATCGAGGGTTTTGTTATTCATCATACGGTGTGCGCGCAGGAACCGCGGAACTGGGATTTTAAGATCCATCCGGACGGCTCCGTGTCCGCTGCTTCCGTGCTGGTCCAACCGGGACAGATCCACATCTGTCTGGAAGGCGACTTCAATGCCAGCTACGAGTCGATGACGCTGGACCAGAAAACGCAGCTGTTTACCGCCAGCAAAATCATTTTGGAGCTGTCCAGACTCCATGATATTTCCCCCCTGTACCTATTTCCCCACTCCGACTCCTGCCCAGGGGCACATTTTCCATGGAACGCGCTTGTGATTTATCCTGTCGATGGTTATCATTAGGAATGAGGTGACCTAACGAACATGGAGAGATTACAGAAAATTATGGCACAGGCCGGAGTCGCTTCCCGCCGCAAGTGCGAGGAATTGATTCTTGAGGGCAAGGTGCAGGTAAACGGGGAGACCGTTACCGAGCTCGGCACGAAGGCCGATCCAGCCCAGGATATCATTACGGTTTCAGGCAAACCGATTAAGAATGAGAAAAAGGTATATGTCATGCTGAATAAGCCGAAGGGAGTCATTACAAGCGCTTCTGATCCCGAAGGCCGTAAAATTGTATCGGATTATCTCAAAGGCATTAAAGAGCGGGTATACCCGATTGGACGTTTGGACTACGATACGGAGGGGCTTTTGCTCCTGACCAACGACGGGGAGTTTGCCAATCTGCTCAGCCACCCCAAATACCATGTGCCCAAGACTTATTTGGCTACCGTGAAAGGGGTGCCCCACGGCACCGAGCTGGACAAGCTTCGACAAGGGATTATGCTGGAGGACGGAATGACGTCTCCTGCGGAAGTGGAATATAAGGACGTGGATCCGGACAATAAACAATCCGTTATTTCGATCACGATTCATGAAGGCCGCAACCGTCAAGTGAGAAGAATGTTCGAAGCGATTTCCCATCCGGTATTGAGATTGAAGCGGATATCTTACGGGGATCTGCTGCTGCAAAATTTAAAGCGGGGCTTGTACCGCCATTTGACGGCGGACGAAATCAACCAGCTCCTGCAAATGGCGAAAACCGCAAAGCCGGGCGGGAAACCGAAGAAAAAACGTTAAACCCGACACATAATATTCAAAATGGCGAGCGGCGTTTATGACAAATTTCGTTATAATTGTTCATAGGATGTTCACACCCGTAGTATGCGATATGATGAATGTCATAGAAAGGAAGCTGCTGCTTTATGGGCAAATCTAAGAAAAGCGTACAGATTGTTATTCTGCTTGCCATCATCCTGATCGGAGTGTACGCCGTTGCAACCGTTGTATTCGGCTCTGATGAGGTTCCCAAAGTAGGGCAAAAGGCAGCGGATTTCGAACTTCTAGGCATGGATGGCAACGTACATACCATGAGTGAATACGAAGGCAAGGCCAGGGTTATTAATTTCTGGGGCACCTACTGTCCGCCGTGCGTTCGGGAAATGCCGGCACTTCAAGCCCAGTGGGAAAAATGGAGCAGCCAGGGCGTTGAGATCATCGGAATCAATGTGGGCGAAAACAAAATGACCGTGGAGAATTTTGTTGCTCAAACCGGCGTGAAATTCCCCATCCTGATGGATCCCAAGCGGAATGCTGTTGCCAGCTTCGGAGTTGGGCCGATGCCAACCACCTTTTTTGTTACGGCCTCCGGCAAGATTGACCATATTCGCATAGGCGAACTGGATTTGAACACCCTTGACAAACAAATTGAACAGTTGGTGAATGCGAAATGAGTCAAGGTTCCAAGCCTTTGATCCAGAATACGAAGTGTGATTGTGGACACCAGAATCCAACGGGGACGGTCCTCTGCGAGGCTTGCGGCAAGCCGCTGACCGAGGAAGCGGAGGCCCAGCCGATTCTGGAAATGCGGTATGACGGCGTTGCCCGTCGATCGCAGAAAGAAAATCCCGGTATTATCGATCGGGTATGGAATTTCTTCTCTTCGGTAAAAGTAGCAATATATCTCATATTGCTAACCTTGATCGGCTCCTCGCTGGGGACCATCTTTCCGCAGGAGAGCACATTCCTTAACATTGACCCCTCTGTCTACTACAAAGAGGAGTACGGACAGCTGGGGCATATTTATTACTTGCTCGGGCTGTCACATACATATACGTCTTGGTGGTTCGTTCTGCTGCTCGTCATGATCGGCGCATCGCTTGTCATTTGCAGTCTTGACCGTGTCCTGCCGCTCTACAAAGCGCTCAGCAGACAACGGATACCGAAGCATATGTCCTTCCTTACCCGGCAGAAGGTGGTATACCAAGGACAAGTCCAAGTGGACGGGGCCGACTGGGTTGAACGGATTAAACCGGTCATTAAGAAAAAGGGCTATCGCGTTCGAACGGACGGCGGAACGCTTCTGGCTGAGAAGCAACGGTTCAGCCGCTGGGGCCCCTATGTTCTTCACATCGGCCTGATTATCTTCCTTCTTGCTGTTTTGGGACGGAACCTGCCGGGACTGCATATGGACGAGCATATGGCCTTTCCTCAGGATGAGCCGGTGCACATCAAGAACACCAGCTACTATTTATTGAACGACGGCTTTAAGGTTGAATTCTATACCGAAGACGATATGCCTGAAGAATTCAAAGGCAAGAACAAGGTGCTGCCGAAGGAATTCCAAACCCAGGCCATCCTGTATATGTGCGAGGCCAATTGCGACGATCTCGATAAAGAGCCTCAGCTCGTGGAATTGACGCGCCATAACATCGAGGTGAACCATCCGCTCAATTACAAAGGGTTAAAGGCTTATCAATTCGATTATGATCTGACCCCGATTCTCCGTACGGTTTCGCCGGTGCTGATTGACAGCAAGAGCGGTAAGGAATACGGCAAAATCACGCTGTCCATCAACGATCCCCAAAGAGAGTATAAGGCAGGGGAATATACGTTAACGCTTACACAGTCCTTCACCGATTTTGGGCTGGGCGATAACGGCAAGCCGGTCAACCTGTCACCTAACCCGAATGCGCCTGCATTCTTATTTCTGATTAAGGGACCTGATCTGCCGAAGGAAGGCGTTCAGTACTTCTACTTCCCTAAACAGATCGATAAGGAACGCTTCAATCAGGAAGCGATCAATGCGCAGCTGGCGGGTGGCGAGGCACTCGTAAAACTGGATGTGCTCAGCATGGACGATGTGGACTTTTCGGAATCGACGACTTATCTGAATATTCGTGTGGATAAAGCCATGCCGTTCATTTGGGTTGGTTGTTTCATTGGTATGATCGGCCTGGTCATGGGCTTTTATTTCACCCATCGCCGGATCTGGCTGCGTATTGATAACGGAACGCTGACGCTGGGCGCGCATACGAACAAGAACTGGTTTGGACTTCGCAAGGAGATCTCCGGAATCCTCAAGCAAATGAATATCGAAGTCGATGAAAAGTCATTGGAGAATAACAGGGGGACTAAGCATGAATCTAATTGATTTCAGCGGCGACGCATTTATCGTTGCCTTTACCTTATACTGCGTGGCATTTATCATGTACGCACTTGCCGTCATGGGACGCCGGTTCCGCAAACGCGACCCGGAAGCCCATTTGGCGAAGTGGGGCAAGATCGCATTTGTTACGACAACGATCGGTTTGATCGGACACTTGCTGTACTTCTTTACTAGATGGGCGGGCTCGGGGCATGTGCCGGTCAGCAATATGTATGAGTTCATGTCCTTCTTGTCGATGGCAATCATGATTGCCTTCCTCGTACTTTATTTTATCTACAAAAAATCGCTTCTCGGATTGTTTGCACTGCCGCTGGCAATCCTGATCATGGCCTATGCCGCCGTGTTCCCGCAGCAGGTGCAGCCGCTCATTCCTTCGCTTCAGTCCTATTGGCTGGGTATCCACGTTACATTGGCGGCACTGGGGGATGCGTTTTTTGCGGTCGGCTTTATTGCCGGCTTGATGCATCTGCTCCGGACCGTTGACTTTGGCGGAACGGACAAGGGCTCGCGCAGGGAACAGCGCTGGCTTGAGCTCGTCATGTTTGCCATCGTGGTGCTGCTCGGATTTATTTTGTCGGTGTACAGCTTCCGTGCAGGCGGTTACCAGGCGGAGTTTAACCAGACATTGGTTGACCCGAAGACAGAAAATAGTACAATAGTAAAAGTGGAATATAACATGCCTCCGCTAATCGCGCCTTACCAGAGCGAGACCGAGAGCATGCAGTCCTTCTTGGGCATGAAATCCCCGCTCATGGAAGCTCCGTCCTGGATGCACGGCGTGAATGCAGGACGTAAGCTGAACACGGTGGTATGGTCGCTGGTCACCGGATTGATCCTTTACGGATTGCTCCGCCTGATCCTGCGCAAACCGCTGGCTAAGTTCATTCAGCCCGCACTCCATCGACTGGATCCGGATGATCTGGACGAAATCAGTTATCGAGCCATCGCGATCGGCTTCCCTGTATTTACGCTTGGCGGTCTCATCTTCGCCATGATCTGGGCAGAGATCGCATGGGGCCGGTTCTGGGGCTGGGATCCGAAGGAAGTATGGGCGCTTATTACTTGGTTGTTCTACAGCGTGTACCTTCATCTCCGGCTATCGCGCGGCTGGCAGGGCAAATATTCGTCCTGGCTGTCCGTTATCGGCTTTATCGTGGTCATGTTCACGCTGGTCGGCGTCAACTTGATTATCGCGGGTCTGCATTCCTATGCAGGCACCGACTAATGGCAATTGAATAGATGTGAATTAACAATCAGAAGGGCCCTTTCTTAATCAAGAGGGCCACTTCTGATTTTCCCTATAAAAACGAAGGAGTTGGCTGCCAATGTCTGAGCACGGAAATCGCATTCTTGTTGTTGATGATGAGGAACGGATTCGCCGTTTGTTGAAAATGTATCTGGAGAAGGAAGGATATGAAATCGAGGAGGCGGAGGATGGGGAGACCGCTCTTCGCAAAGCAAGCTCGGAGGATTACGGGCTCGTTATTCTGGATGTCATGCTGCCCGGCATGGACGGCGTTGAAGTATGCACCCGCCTTCGTCAGGTAAAGTCTACGCCGATCCTGATGCTGACCGCCAAAGGCGAGGAGATTAACCGGGTCCAGGGATTCGAGGTGGGCGCCGACGATTATGTGGTGAAACCGTTCAGTCCTCGCGAGGTGATCTATCGCGTTAAAGCCATATTGCGCCGTTCGTCCGCCACGGCTTATCTGAGCAAGGAGCCGAATCCAAGCAACAGCATCGTATTCCCTCATTTGATCATTGAACACGATGCCCACCGCGTGACGGCCGGCGGGCATGAGATCAGCCTGACGCCGAAGGAGTACGAACTTCTGCACTATTTGGCCTCGTCCCCGGACAAAGTGTTCTCGCGGGAAGAGCTGCTGAAGGATGTTTGGAATTACGAGTTTTTTGGCGATCTTCGCACGGTCGATACCCATGTGAAGCGTCTGCGCGAAAAATTGAATAAGGTATCCACGGAGTCCGCAGCGATGATTACGACCGTATGGGGAGTAGGCTACAAGCTGGAGGTACCGAAGTAACGTGAGTTTTTGGAGATCACTTGTCGGCAAGCTGTGGATTACGATAACCTGTTTGGTCGCGTGCGTACTGCTGACGCTCGGTTTATTCTTGCTCCCTTATATCGATACGACCTTCGCGAATTCGGATGCCATCAAGCGTTTATTTACTTATGTGGCCATTATCGGCTTTTCGATGACCACCTTTTTCGGGTTGTTCCTGCTGACGAAAATTACGCAGCCCATGCAGCAGCTCATTGAGGCAGCCAACGATATCCGTAAAGGGAAATACGGCACGCGGTTGAACCTTGTGACGAGTGATGAGATCGGCGAGCTGGCCAATACGTTTAACCATATGGCAGCGGAGCTGGAGACGAACATCCGCAATTTGAACCACGAGAAGGAGCACCTGTCCAGCGTGCTGAGAAGCATGAGCGACGCCGTGATTACGTTTGACAATCACGGGCAGGTCATCCTGGTGAACCCGCCGGGATTGGAAATCATGAAGACCTGGAAAGGGCTGCAAGTGGGACGATGAGCTTCAGGGCGGAGGCTGGGCGGCCGATGTCATGCCAAAACCGCTCAGCGAGTTATATTACGCCACCGTCAACGAAGGCAAGGACCAAAGCGCCGATCTGCATGTGAAGCAGGGAATCTGGTCAGCCCATATGGCCCCCTTGTATTCGGATGACGTGATCCGCGGAGCCGTCGTGGTGTTAAGGGACATAACCGAACAGGTTACATTAGAAAAAATGCGGACGGACTTCATTGCCAATGTGTCGCACGAAATACGGACGCCGCTGTCCATGATGCAGGGTTACAGCGAAGCGCTCCTGGACGGCATGGCAGCTTCACCCGAAGAGAGCAGGGAGCTTATACAGGTCATTCATGAGGAATCCCTGCGGATGGGGCGTCTGGTGAAGGATCTGCTTGATTTGACGCGCATGGAGGCAGGGCATGCCGAGTTATCCCTGCGGGAGATGGATGCAGGCGAATTGTGCGAGCGGGTATTCCGTAAATTTGCGGTTCGTGCCAAAGAGCGGGATATCGATCTTCAGCTGAACAAGCTCCATTCGAATCTTCGGCTCGAAGCGGCGGATGAAGACAAGCTTGAACAGGTGCTGACCAATTTGCTGGATAACGCTTTCCGTCATACGCCTTCAGGCAAGAAAATTCAAATTACGGCAGACCGGATCGCCTTATCGAACACGGAGGCGCTCCAGGTGAAGGTTTGCGACCAGGGAGTCGGCATTCCGCCGGAAGACCTGCCTTTTGTATTCGAACGATTCTACAAGGCCGATAAGGCGCGTGTGCGGGGGAGACGGTGGGAACCGGCATTGGCCTTGCCATCGTGAAAAATATCGTGACCGCGCACCACGGAACGATCAACGCGACAAGCGAAGTGGGGAAAGGCACCGTGTTTACGATGACGATCCCGACAAAAGCGGCAGAATCCTAGGGAATGCCCGCGCAAAAGACAAAACACGCTCGCAAGGAGCGTGTTTTTTTGTTGAAATAAAGGGGTTAATCTTGTTCTACGTGGAACAATGATTAACCCCTTGGATTAAAGCTTAGCCTAGCGCGATTTGCTGCGCTGTGTTGAGTTCCGACAAGCCGGTAAGCTTGATCAGAACGTCCTTAGGAACGTCTTTATCCACCGTCAGCAGCATGATGGCCTCGCCGCCGATCACTTTACGTCCCACCTGCATGGAGGCGATGTTGACATCGTTCTCGCCGAGCAGGGTTCCGACACGTCCGATAATGCCCGGTTTATCGTTGTGGGAGATCAGAATCAGATGGCCTTCCGGTGAGATATCGACAGGGAATTTATCCAGACGTACGATTCGTTCGCCGTATCCCAGAAGAAGCGTACCCGCAACGATTCGTTCCAGGCCGTTTTGCGTTTTCAGCGTAACGGTAACGAGATTGGTGAAGTCTTTGGTTTTTGGCGTCTGCGACACAACGACATGCAAATCGCGGCTCTTCGCCAAATGCATGGAGTTGACAATGTTCACTTCGCTTCCGAGGTGGCGTTCCAGCACGCCCTTAACGATGTAGCGGGTCAGGGCCTGCGTATCGACTTCAGCCAGCTCGCCTGCATAGTCGACGTGAATCTCCTTTACCGCGTGTGCGGTGATCTGGGCCGCTACACTGCCCAATTTCTCGCCGAGCGAGAAGTAAGGCTGCAGCTTGTTCATGACGCTTGCGGCTACAAGCGGGAAGTTGACCGCATTCTTAAACGGTTCGTTGCGCAGGATATGCAGCACTTGCTCGGAAACGTCGATCGCAACGTTCTCCTGGGCTTCAACAGTGGATGCACCCAGATGCGGAGTGACGATAACCTTCGGATGGTTAAGGAACGGATGATCGCTTTCAGGCGGCTCATGTTCGAATACGTCAAATGCGGCTCCGGCTACAATGCCTTCATCGATGGCTTCCACGAGCGCGCGCTCGTCAATGATGCCGCCACGGGCACAGTTCACGATGCGCATGCCGCGTTTCATGACCTCGAATTGCGGTCTGGCGATCATGTGGCGCGTCTCCGGCGTAAGCGGAGTATGAACCGTGATGAAGTCTGCGTTCCGGATAATGTTATCCACGGAGGAAAGCTTCACGCCCAGTTTATCCGCACGTTCTTCCGTCAGGAACGGATCGAAGGCCAGAATGTTCATGCCGAAAGCCTTGGCGCGTTTAGCCACCTCGCTGCCGATCCGTCCCATGCCCATAACGCCCAGCGTTTTGTTGCGAAGCTCTACGCCGAGGAAGGATTTGCGATCCCAGGTTCCGCCTACCGTTTTGGCATAAGCTTGAGGGATGTGGCGGGCGAGGGCAATCATCATAGCAAACGTATGCTCTGCCGTCGTAATCGTGTTGCCGTCAGGTGCATTGATGACAACGATCCCGCGCTTTGTTGCCGCTTCAAGATCAATGTTGTCCACGCCTACGCCGGCACGGCCAACCACCTTGAGATTGGTTCCTGCATTCATGATGCGTTCTGTAACGCGCGTCTGACTCCGAACGAGGAGTCCGTCGTATTCACCGATAATGGCAGTGAGCTCGTCTTCGTTAAGCCCGGTTTTTTTGTCTACCTGCACATCGGCGGCGTCCATTAACTGCTGGATCCCCAAATCGCTGATCGGATCCGATACCAATACTTTAAACATGGTTTCTCTTCCTCCTTAAAATCCACTATAAAATGCGGTACTGCAATATTGAATAAGGATTACGCTTAGCGCGCGCTCCGTTATACACCAGAGATTCCGATAAAGCTGCAAGAGGTCTATACAGGTTTGACGCGGTGTCGTGGCAAAGAGACAGGAACATAAAAAACTCTCAATCCGCATACTACCTCCGTAGTAAGGGACGAGAGTTATTCGTGGTGCCACCCTTATTCGCTGCCAAGATGCGGCAGCCTCAAGCGGTCTGTTCAGACCATGATTGGTAACGGATATCATCCGATTTGCGCCTACTCCAAGTTTCAGCGAAATATCTCAGGAACGCTCAAGAATACTTTACGCCACCGATTTGCACCAACCATCGGCTCTCTGAGGACGTTACGGTTTCTTTTTTTCCGTCATCGGTTTTCACAGATTAATTTTTTCATAATGTATCATGGCTCTAACATTGTGTCAATAGGTGTTTATTTAGGCTAACCGCCTAGGAGCAGGGGAAGAAACGAGGGATAGCCTTGAATGTCATGCCGTTAATTTGCTATGATGCATATGCCCGCCTATGATTAAATTATACTAATATTACTGTGGTTGTACACGAAGATATCTTAAAAATCAAGATGAAAGACAGGCCCATCTTCTATGAAAAAATTTAAAATACGCGTTAAAAGAATCGAAGCCCACCAGTTGAACGATCGGCTGCTGCTCATCAATCTGTATCTTACGCAAGCGTTGACGCTTATCGTCGGTTTGATCTGGATTTTGTTTCAGAACCGGAATCCGTTCGGATTATTTGTTTTTCCGAAGGAAATCGAGTTTGTTTATTGGGGTCTGGGACTTGCTGCAGCGATGCTGGCAGTCGACTTTGTATTGTCCCGGTTTGTGTCGGAGGATAGCATGGACGACGGCGGGATCAATGAAATGCTGTTCAGGAAAAGGCCGGTTTGGCATATATTCGTTATCGCCCTGATCGTGTCCATCTGCGAGGAATTATTGTTTCGCGGAGCGATACAGCATGCGTTCGGACCGTATTGGACAAGCATCTTGTTCGCGCTGATCCATGTCCGATATTTAAAGCATTGGCTGCCGACTGGATGGGTTTTCTTGAGCAGTTACGGTCTGGGCTACGTCTATATACAAACGGGTACCATTTGGGCGCCAATTCTGTGCCATTTTCTGATAGATTTCATATCGGGAATGTTGATACGGTTTCGGAGGAAAGAGGAACATGAACGAGCTTAGCAGAATGCAACGACATCAGGGCCGAAATAAAGGCCGGAAGAACAAGTCATCGGCTCAATCCGAAAAAAGAGCGGCGGAAAAGCCGCTGCAGGCAGGAGGGAATCGGAGTCGATCTAAATCCCAAGCTCCCGCAAGCACTGCGGTACCGAAGCCGCGGGGCGGCAGCGCGGCGGATGGATTAAGCCGGTCCAGATCGACAAGGTCAAACCAGAATCCGATAGAGGAAGAGGTTTCGGCGCCTAAACGAACGAATACATATTCCTCCTATCGCGTAAGAATGAGCAAGTGGTTTGTGAACTCATTAATTGTCATCTTCATATTGTTAATGGTAGGTCTTCTGTGGTGGGGACTTATCGGAGCGCCTCCATTAAGGGAATTGTTAAAGGAGATATTATGAGTGTGTTGATGTGGATAGCGGGTGCTGCGGCACTCGGTGCAGGCGCAATCGGCTGGATGAGGGCTGAAGCCCAGGGCTATAGGCTGCGTGAAGAGGAAGTGGTATCCGAGCGTATTCCGCGGTCGTTTGACGGGTTACGGATGCTGTTCATCACCGACATACATCGCAGACAACTGTCTGAAGAGAAGCTATTATCCAATATATCATCGGTGGATTGCGTGCTCCTGGGCGGAGATATTACCGAAAAAGGGGTGCCCTTTGAGCGGTTGAGACATAACATGTCGGTTTTGGCCCGCCTCGCCCCCGTGTATGCCGTACTGGGAAATCACGACCTGTATGCAGGCAAGGACGCCGTTCGCAAGGTATTGCGGGATAGCGGGGTCATTCTGCTGAATGACAAGACCGTCAAGTTGAAGCGGGATGACGAGTGCCTTGTCCTTAGCGGAGTTAGGCAGCCGGCAAGCAGGAAACATCCGTATACGAAATTCCGGGGAAATGCTGCGGAGGACCAGTATCACATCATTCTGGTGCACGATCCGATATGGCTCAAAGGCAAGGAAGAAACGCACGGGGATCTCCTGCTGGCAGGACATACCCATGGAGGACAGATTGTGCTGCCGATTGCCGGAGCGGTTCGTCTGGAGCGTTTTTACAAGAATTTTAAATCCGGTTGGTATACGCTGCCGAGGAAGGCAGGAGAGCCTATCCACTCCTCCAGGCTGCTGATCAGCCGGGGGTTCGGCACTTCCCATATTCCGCTGCGCTTGAAATGTCCGGCGGAATATCATGTGATTACATTACGCAAAAAACCTTAATTCGATCGTCGGATGTTTGACGGCAGAATTAAGGTTTTTCCGGTTTTTCGGGTTATCTTATTTTAGGCTCGATCCATTGCGGATCCACGAATCCATACCCTTTGGCCTCGAGCTTGGTCAGCAAAGTGTCCAGAGCGTCGGCAGTCCACGGAAGCTCATGCATCAGAATATTGCTGCCGGGATGAAGCTGCTCGAGCACGTTGCTCACAACGGCATCGGGTTTGTTTTTGTTTTTGCTTTCCCAATCCAGGGAACCGTTGGACCAAGTCATAAACAGCAGGTCATGCTCCAGCGCGACTTCCTTGACGGTATCTCCGCCGGAGCCGAACGGAGGCCGGAAAAACTTCGGTTCCGCTCCCGTCGCTTCCTTAACGATCTTCTGGACGTCCCCGATCTGTTTCTCGACCTTCTGTTTGCTTTCCTTTTTCAGGTCGATATGATCCCAGGAATGATTGCCGATGACTTGACCGCGGTCATGGATCAGCTTCAGCAGTTCGGGATGCTCCTTCGCGCGGTATCCGTTCACGAAGAAAATGGCTTTGGCTTCATGCTTGTCGAGCGTATCGATCATGCGGTTGATCATTTTTTCATCCTTGGGACCGTCGTCAAAAGTGAGCAGCACCACCTTTTCGGGTACGGATTCATCGTTTGGTACGATTCGGTACACCTTATTCATGTGGTATTTCGGTTCGGACGGAGCCTCGGCTTCCGGATCCTTGACGGACTCTTCGGACGGGTCCGGAGAACCCGGGGATTTACTCGAGCTCGCGCTGGACGGGGCTTCAAGCTTGTCCTGTTCGGCCGAAGGATCGGTGTTTTCTTTCGGAGGGGACACCTGCCCGGCGGATTCGTTTTGCTGCGTCGTCTGGGTATTACCGCCTTCCATAGCCGCGCCTTGCTTCTGAGCGGCGCCGTTGCTGCCGCATGCACTGAGCATCAGGCAGCAGGCCAACAGAAGGACTGTTCGTGTTCTAACCATGATTCCATCTCACTTTCCTGTATTTATGTAGCATGAGTTCCTGGCGGTGCGAGAACAATAAACTCGAGTTTATCATAGAAGGAGGTATCATTTGTGAAGACTTCGTCATTTCTATATGGTGTCATTATCGGAGCCGTTGCATCCCGTATGATTTCCCGGAAAAACGGCATGTTCTTCTCCTCGATGATGAAAGACGCGAATCTTGGCCGGTTTGCGAATACCGCGATGAGTAAAATTCAAGGCAACAAGAGCCAGTTTAGCGGCTCCAGCCGAGAAAGCGTGTCTCCCAGTCCAGGCCGACATGATTCCACTCATTCCAATGGAACTGCAGGGGTACAGGCATCGACTCATTCGAAGGCTGCCAACCTGAAGCAGGTCAAGGATTTCATCCGAAACAACCCTGATGTGAAGACCGAAGTCGAACAGATTTTGAAAGAGACCCACACCGTCATACCGGGTTTGTAAACGGCATCAACCTTTTTGAATCATTCTCGGGGAACGGCCTCACGAATCCCTGTGAATGATTCTTTTTTCTTCAGCTACATATTTACGTGCATTTGTGGGTATTAAATGATAAAATCAATTATATAAAACCATTTTTATCACGTCATAATCCAGACATCATAATTTGTTATAAACTTTTGTTTACGTAAGGAGGATCCTGTCATGAAAATAGAGCGTTTGAGTCAAGATAAGATACGGATTTTCCTCACGTTTGACGATCTGAGTGAGCGTGGGATCCAGAAGGAAGAGATGTGGCAGGAAATACCGAAAGTTTATGACCTGTTTACGGAGATGATGGATCAGGCATACAGTGAACTCGGATTTGATGCCACCGGACCTCTTGCCGTTGAGGTGTTTGCACTGCCTGCCCAAGGCATGGTGGTTATTGTGACGAGAGGGAAATACGATCATCATTTCGGCGGCTTGTCCGAAGAAGATATGCCGGACGAGATTTATGAAATGGAAGTAACGCTGGATCAAAGTGATACCATCGTCTATGTTTTTCAGGATTTTGAAGTGCTCATTGAAGCATCGCATATGTTGAAGGACCTTGTAGGCGGAGCGGGCAAGCTCTATCACTATATGGATAAATGGTTTTTGTACTTCGAGCCCGAGGAATTGGATAGCGAGAAGCTGCCGGCTATAATCGCGATGCTGGCCGAGTTCGGCGAATCCTCTTCGGTAACGGAGGCTATGCTGGAGGAATACGGGAAGAAAGTGATGCCTCAGCAAGCGGTTGAGGTAATCTGTACACACTTCCAGCGTCAGCATTAATCAATGTGGGCGTGCGTGCCGGACTTCAGGCCCGCAACTAACGGAAGGGGAATTTCAGTGCTGGTGTTCTCGATCATTGCGTCAGCTTTGGCGCCGGGACTCGCATTGCTCACGTATTTTTACCTGAAGGACAGGTATGATCAAGAACCCCTGCACATGGTGATCAAAGTGTTCATGCTAGGGGTTCTGATCGTTTTCCCGGTCATGATTTTGCAGCGGGGAATGATACTATGGCTTGGCGACAATCCGGTAGTCAACTCACTGTTCGTTTCGGCGGGCGTTGAGGAATTTTTAAAATGGTTCGTGATGTATCATATTATTTTTAACCATACGGAATTTGACGAACCTTATGACGGCATACTATATGCAGTGGCAATATCGCTGGGATTTGCTACGGTAGAGAATTTACTTTACGCTTGGTACAGCCAGGCAGCCTTCGGCCCGATGTTCATGCGGGCGCTGCTGCCCGTTTCGGGTCACGCAATGTTTGGCGTTATCATGGGATACTACATGGGACATGCGAGGTTCACGGAAGGGAAACGAAGAAGATTCTTCCTCGTGCTGTCCATGGTTCTGCCTTGGATGTGGCATGGTCTTTATGACCTGATTCTGAATTTGCTGACCCACACATGGGTATGGTTTATCGTTCCGCTAATGGTTCTGCTGTGGTATGGCGGCATGGGCAAAATCTCCAGAGCGAACAACCGCTCTCCTTTCCGCTTCATTAACCGGGAGGAAGAGGTTAATACGTAACAAATCAGGGCACACTTCATTCTATAGACCTTGGCTGACAGCCAGGGAATCATAGAAAGGGAGGTGCCTTTTTTGCGTGTAAAAGTGAAAATTCTTTGCAAGGATTGCGGTGAGCGATTCGTATTGCGCGGAAAGAAGGAGCAGGGCCGGATCGAAACCGGATTTAAGCAGTGCCTGTGCAACAACCGGGATCACTTCGATATTGAGGAAGATTTCTAATTGATGAAGGAATGATCCAGGGATGCATAAGACTTCTTTCTTCTAGTCAAACTAACGGCAGTGAGTAGAAGAAAGGAGACTATCGCATCATGTACAAACGATTAAGCGCTATTCTGTTTCCTGTAGCCACCATATTATTGATCGGGGCTCTGGTTTGGGGATATCAAGAAAATAAAGAAAAGAACGCCATATTGATTAACGCCGAGAACCAGTACCAACGGGCTTTCCATGACTTGTCGTACAATATGGACAGGATTCATGCCGAGCTCGGCAATACGCTTGCGGTCAGCTCGACTTCCCAAGGGATGCACCGGAAGGGTCTGATGAATGTATGGCGCCTGACCAGCCAGGCGCAGAACGAAATCAGCCAACTGCCGCTAACGCTGCTTCCGTTCAACAAAACCGAAGAGTTCCTGTCCCGGATATCGAATTTTGCTTACAAAACGGGCGTGCGCGATTTAACGAAGGAACCGCTTAGCGAGAATGAGGTCAAAACGTTGAAATCGTTATACGCCAACTCCGGCGAAATCACGAAGGATTTGCAGCATGTGCAGAACAAGGTCATCGCTAACAGTCTGCGCTGGATGGACGTAGAAACGGCCTTGGCTACGAATAAAGTCGAAGATAACTCGATTATTGACGGATTCAAAACGGTGGATAAAAAAGTAGAGGCTTACCCTGAGCTTGATTGGGGACCATCGGTAAGCAGCATTTACGACAGACGTTCCGTGAAGCAGCTGGCAGGCATGCCGGTCTCGGAGGAGGATGTGAAGCGCAAAGCGCTGAAATTCTCCGACACGGGCAATCAAGCCAACGTACAAGTGACGAAGAACGGTAGCGGTACCGAGTGGGTATCCTACACGGCCAAAGTCAAACACCCGAAAGGCCATATGCTCAGCATGGATTTCACCGAAAAAGGCGGCCAGCTGATCTCCTACACGGATGAACGGAATGTCGGCGCCAAGAGAGCATCCGTTCAGGATGCCATCGACAAAGCCCAGCAATTCCTGACGAAAAAAGGCTATTCCGACATGACGGTCGTATCGGCCGACCAATACGATAACCTGGCCAACTTCTCTTTTGTGCGCGAAGAAGACGGCGTGCTGATATATCCTGAGAAAATCACCGTGCGCTCCGCCATGGATAACGGCGAGGTCATCGGATTTCAGGCGAGCGACTTTGTTTACGAGCACCAGGTGAAGCGCGATATCCCGCAGCCGAAGCTCAGCCTCGCCGAAGCGGAGAAGGTTTTGAACCCTGAATTCAAGGTGCTCTACCACCGCAAGGCCTTAATCAAAAACGACCGTTCCGAAGATGTGCTGTGTTATGAGTTCGGCGGACGCATCAACGGCTCCCAGTACCGGATTTACATTAATGCGGATACGGGCCTGGAGGAAACGGTCGAGGTCGTTAAGGATGCGCAGGCAGGAATTAAATAGCCGTTTCTTGATGCCATATAAGCCGGTTCAGGCGATTTCCTGAATCGGCTTTTTGCTTACCGGAGAACTGCTGCAGAGCAGCCAGTATAGTGTCTAAGGAATACATCTGTATCCCGGGGAAAGACATGAATCGACCGGATTCGAAGATTTTATCCCATGGTCCCGCTCATCCCGTGATATAATGGAAAATAATGATTATGATGAATTAGTGGGTGAGCGCATTGTATCCAAAGATCAACGACGTCCTCTATATCCAGTTGGATACGGGGGATGAGAAGGAAGCCAGCATTGTTTACAAATCCCGCATTTCCGACATGGATGACGAATCGATGTATATGGAGGTTCCGCTTCAGGAAGGAACGGGGAGGCTGAAGAAGCTGTATATTGGGGACGAGCTTTCCGCTTATTTTTTGACGGAGGGCGGAGTCAAGAACTTCTTCAATTCCTATGTCCTGAGTCACCATGAAGACGTTATACGCCTGGTTCGCATCAAAAAGCCGGAGCCGGATCAGATCACGAAGGTGCAGAGAAGGAGCTTTCTGAGGGTACAAGCCGAGCTCGAGTTAGCGGTGATGGCCAAAGACGGCACGCGGTTGCTGACCAAAACCGATGATGTCGGCGGAGGAGGGGTATCCTTTTACCTGGAACCCGACAAATCGTTTGCGGAAGGGAGCTTATTAAGCTGCTGGATCCTTATTCCGTTCAAGAACGGATCGGTGGAGCATGTCCCTTTTGAAGGCGAAGTTGTCAGGGTCAAGCAGCTGCCAGGCAATCGAAGCATCGTCATGCTGAAGTTTAATCAGATCGTAGATATGGAGCGTCAGAAGCTGATCCGTTATTGCTTTGAGCGCCAGTTTGATTTTCGCAACCGTTGATGCATAAAATGGACAAGCCGGTGGCACACTAGCGGAAAATTTTGTGTCGGAAGGACCGTGTGCTTATGTCCCAGTCATCTAACGATCAAAATCAGCTGCGGCGAAAAACTAGGCAGGATCCCATGTCCGACGATAAAGGACAAGCTCTTCATGACCGATACGGTCAAGTACTGCTTAAGCTGCTGATAGGGCTCGCATTCGCTTTGGTGATCGTCCAGCTGCTATTGCATTATGAACCAAGCCGGCCCTACCTTTCGCCGATTCAGCAGATGGAGGGCGTTCCCGTTAATGAGCCAAATGTAAACGATTGGATGGGAGAAAACACCCCTTCTCTTTTGCATCGCTCTAGCTAGTGTGGTATAATTTTCACGTCGCAGGCGGGCGCCTGCTTTTTTCTTGAAATATGAGATCGTACCTTGTTTATCTCGGACTTTCTTGTATATTTTCACTAGAGGAACGGTGATCCCGTCCCTGATCGGATGGTAAGCCCTTTCGATTTCGAGGTATATGTTTGAGGAGGAATGCCCCGTTGGTTATGCAGGGGACAGGTTATCGCGACAGAATTAATATTGCCATCGACGGTCCGGCAGGCGCGGGCAAAAGCACGGTAGCGCGTATGGTAGCCAGCAGGCTGCAGTACATCTACGTGGATACCGGCGCCATGTACAGGGCAGTCACCTGGTTCATGCTGAACCAAGGGATTTCTCCGGAAAATCCCGAAAAAGTGCTTCAACATGCACAAAACATGGTGATTGAATTAAAACCGCATGAAAATGGTCAAATGGTTTGGCTGAACGGGGAAGACGTCACGCCATATATTCGTTCACATCAGGTTAGTGCAGTGGTATCCCAATATGCACGAATCGAAGGTTTGCGAATAAAGCTTGTCCGTTTACAGCAGCAAATGGCACTGGATAAGGGCGTTGTCATGGATGGACGCGACATCGGCACGACGGTTTTGCCGGATGCTGAAGTGAAGATTTTCATGACGGCCAGTGTCAAGGAACGTGCGCTCCGCCGCTTCCATGAGTTAAGTGATGAAGGCATAACGCTGGAACAATTGGAAAGAGATATCGCAGAACGCGACAGGCTGGACCAGGAACGTGAAGTGTCCCCGCTCCGATGCGCAGAGGATGCCATCATACTGGATACGACGCATATGGATATCAATCAGGTTGTCGAAGCGATTCTTTCATATTGCGAAACTTAATGGGGATGGGGAGAAATAGGCATGATTTACGTTTTTTGCAGAGCGGTGGTCCGCGGTTTGTTCGCTATTCTCTACAGATTCGAATCTGTCGGCGTACATAACATACCTTCGGAAGGCGGCGTGCTAATCTGCAGCAATCACATTAGCGTACGAGATCCGATTTCTGTCGGCATCCACGTCAAGCGCCAAGTGAAGTTCATGGCCAAAGCCGAGCTGTTCAACATTCCGGTGTTCGGATGGCTGGTTCGTCAGCTTGGGGCCTTTCCGGTTAAGCGCGGGGGCGTAAGTAAAGATTCCATCAAAACCGCTCTTACGATCTTGCGTTCGGGCGAGATTATGGGAATCTTCCCTGAAGGCACGCGCAATTCGGATGCAACCGCGGCGAAACGTGGCGCGGCAAGCTTCGCTCTCCGCAGTGGGGCAACGGTCGTACCGGCTGCCATCATTGGAGACTACAAGCCGTTCCGAAAGGTAAAAATCATCTACGGCGCACCCGTGGATCTGTCCCGGTTCGAAGGTGACAAGTCACCGGAGGCACTGGATGGGGCAACCGAATTGATCATGGCCAAGATTCACGAAATGCGAGCCAGCGGCAAACCAACCGAGAACTGATTTATTCGCTCCATGCATAAAAAGCATGGGAAGGTTGGAAAGATACTACAGCAATTATGTTTTGAACTTCGCGAATGCGAGTTTAAATAAATGGGGTTTGAATTGAGGAGGTTATTTGACATGTCGGAAGAAACAAGAAATCAAGAGGCTGCTGAAAACCAAGAGCAGCTGGACCAAATCGTATCCTTGAAAAAAGGGGACACCGTGAAAGGGACGATCGTCAAACTGGAGGACAACCAAGCTTACGTAAGCATTGGATATAAATATGACGGCGTAATTCCTGTTCGCGAACTGTCTTCTGTACAGCTTGATAATGCATCGGATGCGGTTCAGGTTGGCCAAGAGGTAGAGTGCAAGGTCGTTAGCATCAACGACGACAAGGAAAGCCTGGTTCTTTCCAAGCGCGCGATCGACACCGAGAATTCTTGGGATGAGCTTGAGAAGCATTTTGCGGATCAGGACGTATTCGAAGTAACGGTGGCCGACGTGGTTAAAGGCGGACTTGTAGCCGATGTCGGCGCACGCGGCTTTATTCCTGCTTCCATGGTCGAGCGTCATTTCGTTGAAGACTTCAGCGACTACAAAGGCCGCACGCTTCGCGTAAAAGTGAAAGAGCTGGACCGCGAGAACAACAAAGTGATTCTTTCCCAGAAGGACGTTCTGGAAGAAGAGTTCGAAGCGAACAAACAAAAAGTGATGTCCGAGCTTCAAGACGGACAAGTGCTGGAAGGCACCGTGCAACGCCTCACGCAATTCGGCGCATTCGTTGACGTTGGCGGCGTGGACGGTTTGGTTCACGTATCCGAGATCGCTTGGAGCCATGTTGACAAGCCATCCGATGTATTGTCCGAAGGCGATCAAGTGCGCGTGAAAGTGCTGAAAGTGGATCCTGAAAAAGGCAAAATCAGCCTCAGCATCAAAGCGGCTGCTCCGGGTCCTTGGGAAACAGCTGGCGAGCAATTCAACACGGGCGACATCGTAACGGGCGTCGTAAAACGTCTGGTTACTTTCGGAGCTTTCGTTGAATTGGCACCAGGCGTAGAAGGTTTGGTTCATATCTCCCAAATCTCCCACAAGCATATCGGTACTCCGCAAGAAGTACTGAAGGAAGGCCAAGAAGTTCAGGTTAAAGTACTTGACATCAACACTTCCGAGCAGCGTATCAGCCTGAGCATCAAAGAAACCGAAGAAGCGCCAGCTCAAGCTCCGCGAGCTGAAAAACCGTCCAAAGGTCCTAAAATCGACCTGAAAGACAACCCGAACGTTTCTTTGAACAACCAAGGCATGAGCGTTACGCTTGGCGAGCGTTTCGGCGATAAGCTGAGCAAATTCAAGTAAGCCCGGGAACAGTTTTGTTCGGTCTATTGACCTATCATAACGAAGTCGGCGAACCCAGAAATCTGGGTTCGCCATTTGTTTTTTTAGGGGACGAACGTTTACGGATGTTGTAACATGGGGTAGAGCATAATAGAAATGCAGATGAAAGGTTAGCCAATTGTAACGTTTTTTGCTATGATGATAATCGTAAGAATTGACAGGAGGAGTGACTATGGCAAGACCCGTAGTGGCTATCGTCGGAAGGCCTAACGTCGGTAAATCCACCATATTTAACCGATTGATCGGCGACAGATTAGCCATCGTTGAAGATAAACCGGGGATTACCCGTGACCGGATTTACGGCAGTGCCGAATGGAACGGTAAAGCGTTCAGTGTCATCGATACAGGCGGTATCGAAATCGACGGCGATGACATGATTTTGAAATCCATACGCATGCAAGCCGAGCTTGCGATTGAAGAAGCGGATGTCATCGTATTTATGTGCGATGCGAAGACGGGGGTTACCCAATCGGACGAGGAAGTTGCACAGATTCTGTTCCGTTCCGGTAAACCTGTCATACTCAGCGTAAACAAAGTGGATAATTTGAAGCGCGCTGATGATATCTATGAGTTCTATTCCCTCGGATTTGGCGATCCTGTCGGGATATCAGGCAGCCACGGCACAGGGATCGGCGACCTCTTGGACGTTGTCGTCGAGAACCTGCCGGAACTGGAAGACGACGAATATGACGAGGATGTTATTCGTGTCGCCTTGATCGGCAGACCGAATGTGGGTAAATCTTCTCTCGTCAATGCCATTCTGGGAGAAGAGCGCGTCATTGTCAGTGACGTTGCGGGCACGACCCGCGATGCGATCGATACGCCATTCGAGAAAGACGGGCAGCGGTATGTCCTCATCGATACGGCAGGCATGCGCAAACGCGGAAAAGTGTATGAAACCACCGAGAAATACAGCGTCATGCGTGCCATGCGGGCCATCGAGCGGGCGGATGTCGTTCTCGTGCTCATCAACGGGGAAGAAGGCATTATCGAGCAGGACAAGCATATCGCCGGTTATGCTTATGAGGCCGGTAAAGCGTCTTTATTTGTCGTCAACAAATGGGATATGGTCGAGAAAGACGACAAGACGATGCAGCAGTTCGAGAAAAAGATCCGGGACCATTTCCTGTTCATGACCTATGCGCCGGTCGTATTCTTGTCGGCCAAGACGAAGCAGCGCCTGCAGAAGCTGCTCCCTGTCGTTAAACATGTGGCCGATCAGCATTCCCTTCGCGTGCAGACGCATTTGCTTAACGATGTCATATCCGATGCGATTGCGATCAACCCGCCTCCAACGGATAAGGGAAGAAGATTGCGCATTAACTATTCAACACAGGTGGCGGTCAAGCCGCCGACCATGGTCGTATTCGTCAACGATCCGGAATTGATGCACTTCTCATATGAGCGTTACCTTGAGAACAAGATTCGGGCCGCTTTTGACTTTGAAGGTACACCCATCAGGATATTTACTCGAAGAAAGTCTGATGAGAGTTAGGGGAGAATAGCTTGATTCTGGAGATCGTAGCGATTGTAGTTTGTTATTTACTTGGTTCGGTAAGCTTTAGCGTACTGCTTGCCAAAATCCTGAAAGGGATCGACATTCGTCAGCATGGCAGCGGGAACGCCGGGGCAACCAATACCCTTCGCGTCCTGGGAAAAGGACCTGCCATTCTGGTATTGGCTTTGGATGTAATTAAGGGCATCGCTGCGGTTTGGATCGGACGATGGCTCGGGGGAGACAATGCGTGGCTGCCGGGGTTATGCGGCATTGCCGCCATCATCGGTCATAATTGGCCTCTTTACTTCCGCTTTCGAGGCGGCAAAGGAATTGCAACCGCCATTGGGGTGCTTGCTACGCTCTGCTTCATTCCAGCGCTTATAGCAGGCATTATCGCCATTCTATCCATTGTTTTTACCCGTTATGTATCTTTGGGTTCCCTTATTTTTGTAGTGCTTACCCCTGTTTTCCTCTTGATCGCGGATTATTCCTGGCCGATCTTTTGGACAAGCTTGATCATATGCGTATTCGCCTTCTGGCGTCATCGCTCGAACATCGTGAAGCTTGTACAGGGACGTGAAAACAAGCTTGGTTCCGGAAAAGGAAAGGACAAAGGAGGGAAGCGCGTTGTCTGACAAAGTCGCTGTTCTGGTGGCAGGCAGTTGGGGAACCGCTTTGGCAAGTGTTCTCGCTTCGAATGATCTGGATGTTGTCGTCTGGACGAGAACGGAGGAACAGACCCGTGAAATTAACGAACTGCATACCAACAACCGTTATTTGCCCGGGGTGGAGTTATCTTCGAACATTCGCGCCACGACCGATATGGAAGAGGCGGTCTCTTCGGCTGCTGCCGTAGTTATCGTTGCACCATCGTCCGCGATGCGGGAGGTTTCGGGCCAGCTGAAGCAGTATTGGAGCGAAGATATGCTGGTGATTCACGCAACCAAAGGATTCGAGATTGAATCCCTGAAGCGGATGTCGACCGTCATATCCGAAGAGCTGGGCTGCGAGGAAGGCCGCGTAGTCGTACTATCAGGACCCAGCCATGCGGAGGAAGTGGTGAGACGCTGCCCTACAACGGTCGTTGTGGCATCCTTGGACGCCAAGGCCGCCGCCGCCGCCCAGGATCTGTTTATGAACACGTATTTCAGAGTGTACACGAACCGGGATATGATCGGCGTGGAATTGGCCGGAGCGCTGAAAAATATTATCGCTTTGGGCGCCGGCATGTCCGACGGATTGGGCTTCGGCGACAACGCCAAGGCAGCGCTTATTACGAGGGGATTGGCAGAAATTTTGCGAATCGGCATGGAGATGGGTGCGAATCCGCTGACGTTTGCCGGGCTTGCCGGGATCGGCGACCTCGTGGTTACCGCTACGAGCCAGCACAGCCGGAACTGGCGTGCAGGCTCGATGCTTGGGCAGGGCAAGAAGCTTGATGAGGTTCTCGCATCCATGGGGATGGTGGTGGAAGGAATACGCACGACCAAAGCCGCGCATGCCATTTCCGAGAAATACGGGGTGCAGATGCCGATTGCCGACCAGCTGTACCATGTGTTGTTTAAAGACCGGAATCCCCGCGTCGCCGTGGAAGCCTTAATGGGTCGGGACCCCAAGACCGAGATGGAAATGATGCCGCTCGAGACTTGGGAGCAATGGCACACCTAGCTTATTCACCATTCCGAGGATTGACTCATATATTGATGTGAGGATGTCGGAGGAGGGGTGGAAATGAGCAAAAGCTTTCACAAGGATGTACTGAATGCGATTAACAAGAAAAGCGGTAAGAAAATTTCTTCAGGGGCTGTCAATAAGCTGGCTAGCACGGTTAAGCCGTCTACTATGCAAAATGAAGCCCAGCTCCGCCAGCTGATCAAGCAGGTATCTGCTATGGCGAACATACCTGTCAGCGAGGACACGATTCAGGAAATTGTCGGAGCGGTGAAGAAGAGCGGCATGAATCCGAGCAATATGGAAGCCTTGATGAAAATGATGATGAACAAATAAGATATGCTGATCATGAACAAAAGACGCATCCTTTGCGGGAATGCGGCTTTTGTTCTTTTTTTTCGCCATACTCAGGGTGAGGCACTATCATTTTCGTGATATAATAGGTTGAATAATTTGAAGAGAGATTGGAGAGTTTCGTGACATGGATCCGATGCAAAAGATGTGGCTGTCCCTTGTCGCATTATTGATTATGGCGCTGTCCGTCATCGTGGTTACGCTTGCGCGAAGCAAGACCAAAGGTTTTCTGCGCGGCACGCTATCGTTTGTGGCCTTTATGATGATGATTTTCGGTTTTATTATCGGACTGGCTTCCATCATTTAATATGGGAAGCCGCTTCCGGGATGATACGGTAAAGGGGTGCAGCATGACGCTGAATGATCTGCCGGAATTGGAGAAGGCGTTAGCTACCGCCATTCACAAACTGAATCAGGCTCCTGTCGCTTGGCTGCTGGGTGGAAGCTGCTGCTTGCTCCTTCAGGGCGTAGAATTAGGCAAGCCGCCGAGGGATATCGATATTTACGCCGATGCAGGGGGATTCAGCCGCTGCATGAGACGCTGGCCCTTCTGGCAGCAGACGCTCCCCGGCTGGATCAGGAAGGGATATATTCTTCCATTCTGAGCCACTATGAATTAGAGAAAGTCCCGATTGAACTTGTAGGCGGATTTGAAGTGAATTCGGAGGGTTCCTCCTATCGCGTTGAAATCGATCAATTGCTCTATCCTGCAGCGCCAGCGCGCCACATACGGGACGTCACGGTACGGCTGATGCCGTTATCCCACGAACTGGTGTTTAATGTGCTTCGAGACAGACCGGATCGTTACGATGCCATTGCGGAGACGATGTTGAGGGATATGAACCAACATTTGCCGCTGCTTCAGCGGTTGTTAAGCCGAAATCGGTTGAGCGAGGAACATCGGATGGTATTGAAGCGATTAATCGGACTACAGCCATAGCACGGTAATCGAACCGGCAGCATGGAAGAGCGGGTACATAAGAAAAGGAGCGGTTTGCCGTTGGAGTACGAGGTATTATTTCTGCCGGATCAGAAGAAGGTCAGGGTTCGTCCGAACACGAATGTGCTGGATGCCTCGCGTCGTGCCGGTGTACGCATTCCGACCCGTTGCGGAGGCAAAGCAGGCTGTCTGATGTGCAAGATCCTGGTACCGGATGAGGAACGCGGACATTGCTCTGCTCCTGAGACCAAGGAAATCAGGAAGCTGGGAACGTCGATGATGGAACAAGGCTACCGGTTATCCTGCCAGACGAGGATTACGAGCCATTTGAAGGTGATAATCCCTGAGGATCCCCTTAAAGCCGCGATACGCAAGCAGTTGGAGGCAGCGAGGAACCGGGTGTCCGATGACTTTATTTAAAGCGAAGGATGATGTTAGTTGAGTATGAACACTTGGATGACCCAAGCGGCTGGCCGTACGAAGCGGATGTCTGCCGTCTTAGTCCTGGTGCTGTTTCCAATGTTGCTGACAGGTTGTCTATATCCTGACGAGAGGCTGCAGGAGAACAAGGTTTCCTATAGGGAAAGTGTCAAACGGATTCAGTCGGCCGTGGACGATTTTTATCAAGAGCAAGGAATTCTGCCGATCATTACGGCAGGCGCGGAAATTCCGAAGTATGAGAAATACCGGGTCGATTTGGATCAGCTGAAGGGCCGAGGATATATCGACCAAATTCCGGATACGGCTTTCGAGAAAGGCGGCAGCGGTTATTTTCTCATTATTAATGAGGAAACCGAACCGACCGTGAAGGTCATGGACTTAACAACGGCTCAGAAGGTGAATGACGTTCAGCGAGCCGTGAATCTGTACAAAATGGCGAATGACAACGCCCTTCCGGCAGGGGAAGCCCTCTACCCGGGTTATACGGCGGTGGATTTGTCGAAAACCGAGGCCAAATCCCTTAAGTTAATGAGTGTATACTCGGGCCAGGAAATGCCTTTTATGATGGATGAAGAGGGCACGGTGTACGCCGATTATGCCTTTGATATTATGCAGGCTATCCAGAAAAACGGCTCCGAGCCCAAAGAAGGAGAGGATTTACGGGTGTTTCTGGAGAAGGAATCCTATTATGTACCCGTAAAATCCGTACCCTATGCATGGAAGGACGGGCAGCCTGTGGCTCAGCCCCTATCCTAAACCCGTACCCGCCGATATCGGCGGGTATTTTTTTGGTCCCGCCTGGTTGCCGGTTTCTGCCTGAAGAATGAGGTACGGCAGCCATAAGGCGGGTCTACTTTTTTATCCTCGAGTCTCTTCTTAGATCGTTTTTTCGAATAGGGCTGAATCTCTTTGGAATATCTAGTAAAGTCCGCGCATATTCATAATCTGAAAGAGTAGTGCGGGCAAGAGCCGGTTGCCCACATCATGAGGCACTAGAAAGCGTCTGAATGGCGTGACAGCGCGAAGACAGACCGTGCCCCGAGCGGTGGTTTTTCTTGCGGTATTCGATTGCGTGTCTGGCAGTTGCAGGCATATTCGATATCTTAAAAAAAACTGGACGGACTTTAAGGGGCAACCGTCATATTTTTGAACCCGGTACATATGATGTTACTAGTCCAAATGCATGTACGAGTTACGCCGCTTTGCCGTTTCCATCCAAACTCATGGAATACCGGCGGCGGGATGCTGGCGACATTGTAAAGGCTGCTCATCTGTTGCAATGGCTTTGGCTATGAGTGGAACACGAAGCGGATGCTCTTAAAGCATTTTTCCTTCGGAGTAATTTGAGGAGGGGATCTCTTTTGGAAAAAGTGGACATTTTTAAGGACATTGCCGAACGGACCGGAGGGGACATTTACTTAGGTGTTGTCGGTGCCGTCCGTACGGGAAAATCAACTTTCATCAAGCGGTTTATGGAGACGGTTGTTCTCCCGAACATTACGAACGAGGCGGATCGAGTAAGAGCTGTCGATGAGCTGCCTCAAAGTGCTGCAGGAAAACGATCATGACGACCGAGCCGAAATTCGTGCCGAACAACGCGGTACAAATCAAGGTTACGGATGGCCTTGAGGTCAACGTAAGATTGGTCGATTGTGTTGGTTATGCCGTTGAAGGCGCCAAGGGTTACGAGGACGAGAATGGCCCGAGAATGATCTCGACGCCATGGTTCGAAGAGCCGATTCCGTTCCAGGAAGCGGCCGAAATCGGAACCCGCAAAGTCATTCAGGAGCACTCCACGCTTGGCGTCGTTGTCACGACGGACGGAAGCATTGCGGAGATCCCGCGAAGCTCTTATGTTGAGGCCGAGGAGCGCGTCATCGAGGAACTGAAGGAAGTCGGCAAGCCGTTTGTTGTTGTCATTAACTCGACGCGTCCCCGCAGCGAAGAAGCCCTTCAGCTGCGCAATGAGCTGGCAGAGAAATACGACATTCCGGTCATGACGCTGAGTGCGGCCACCATGACCGATGATGACGTGACCGGTGTGCTTCGTGAGGTATTGTATGAGTTCCCGGTGCATGAAGTGAATGTCAATCTGCCTAGCTGGGTTATGGTGCTTAACGAGAACCACTGGCTCCGCAGCAACTATGAAAACTCGGTGAGAGATACCGTGAAAGATATCCGCCGTCTGCGTGACGTGGATCGTGTGGTTAGCCAGTTCATGGAATATGATTTCATCAACCACGCCGGACTCAGCGGCATGAATATGGGTCAGGGCGTTGCCGAGATCGACCTCTTCGCGCCTGACGAACTGTATGACCGGATCTTGATGGAGGTCGTGGGTGTCGAGATCCGAGGCAAGGATCATCTGCTGCAGCTGATGCAGGAGTTCTCCCATGCCAAACGGGAATACGACCGCTTCGCCGAAGCGCTTGAGATGGTCAAAACGACGGGGTACGGCATCGCCGCTCCTTCCCTGGCCGAGATGGCGCTTGATGAGCCTGAGCTCATCCGTCAAGGCACCCGCTTCGGGGTAAGATTGAAAGCGACCGCGCCATCCATTCATATGATTCGGGTGGACGTGGAATCCGAGTTCTCGCCGATCATCGGCACGGAGAAGCAGAGCGAGGAGCTTGTGCGCTACCTGATGCAGGACTTCGAGAACGATCCGATCAAAATTTGGGAATCCGACATATTCGGACGCTCGCTGCACTCGATCGTCCGTGAAGGAATCCAAGGAAAAATCGCGATGATGCCGGACAATGCCAGATACAAATTGCAGGAAACCTTGGGTCGCATCATTAACGAAGGCTCCGGCGGTTTGATCGCAATCATTCTTTAAGTGGGCGCCGAAAAGGTGTTGAAAATGCAGTCGCTAACGGGTCAAAAGTCCCGATTAGCGGCTGTTTTTCATGTTTTCTTTGACCCAGCAAAGCAAAACGCTTGAAATTATGAGATGGCTGTATTACTATAAATTTGTTCCGCGTCATGCATTCTAAACGCGAGATAGGGGTAAAATACCCGATTGCACGTATAATTTGCGGTAAAACGGAAACAGTGAATAGCAAGTGGAGCACATTCCTTGTTAGGGAGGTGAAAGAATGAATAAATCGGATCTGATTACACAAGTAGCTGAATCTACTGAGCTTTCCAAGAAAGATGCAACAAAAGCGGTTGATGCCGTTTTCGATGCAATCTCCGAAGCATTGCAAAGTGGAGACAAGGTACAACTGGTCGGTTTTGGCAACTTCGAGGTTCGCGAGCGTTCCGCACGGAAAGGCCGCAACCCGCAAACAGGTGAAGAAATCGAAATCCCTGCGAGCAAAATTCCTGCATTTAAACCTGGTAAAGCGCTCAAAGACGGAATCAAATAAAGATTTCTACATATTACCTAAGAGCACAGGTCGTGAATTCGTTCACGGCCTTTTCTTTTTAGGCTTACGGCGAGGAGGCCTGGAAAATGGAGAACGTTCAGAACGGCGATTATTTTATTGTCAAAGCACTGGACCATGGCGTGCAGGTAATCGGTCTTACCCGCGGTCAGGATACCCGCTTTCATCATACCGAGAAGCTGGACAAAGGCGAAGTCATCATCGCCCAGTTCACGGATCATACGTCCGCGGTGAAAATACGCGGCAAAGCCGAGATCATGACCAAGCATGGGAAGATCGAATCCGGCATCTGAGGAAAATCATCATATAGAAAAAGCCCCGCCATTTCGGTGGGGCTTTTTTGTATTTCGAGTTTATTCGCGCGGAATGTGTGTTAACAAATTGTTAAAGGCACTTGCCGCTTTGTCGAACAATGGATATACTAGCGGGAATGGAATGAATAAAAATGCGAAAGGATGATTGCAGAAATCATGGCGAAACAATACAGAGACGGACAGTATATTGTGGTCCCTGAAAATCCGGTATCCATGTATTTGTTCAACAGTACGCGCTCGGCGTGGATATGGCTGCTGGTCAGGCTGTATCTCGGTTACGCGTGGTTAACGTCGGGCTTGAAAAAACTGACGGCCGAAGCCTGGACAGGAAGCGAAGCCGGAGCGGCCATTAAGGGCTTTGTCGGCGGCGCGCTGGCAAAAGCGGAAGAAGGAAAGGACGTAACCGGATGGTATGCTTCTTTCCTAGAGGGGTTTGTGCTTCCCAATGCCAAGCTGTTTGCCTATATGGTGGCCTTCGGCGAGGTACTGGTAGGACTCGGGCTGATTTTGGGCCTGCTGACCGGTATTGCCGCGTTTTTCGGCGGATTAATGAATGCCAGCTTTTTATTCGCGGGCACGGTAAGCTCCAATCCGTTGTTGTTTATTTTGGCGACATGGCTGGTGCTGGCCTGGAAAGTCGCGGGCTGGTACGGCTTGGACCGCTGGGCGCTGCCGCTGCTGGGTACGCCTTGGAGCCGCAAGCGCAAGGATAAGGATATTCCGGAACAAGTTTGATCCTGCCCAAAAGTAACATTCGTCACTTTCATCACGCGTTTGTCAAGTACAATTCGAACAGACCGCGGCCATGAAATCCTTTAATCTGAAATCAGATCAATATGGATAAAGGATGATGGTCATGGGAATCCGTGCTTTTTTTAAACTGGTGGAAATTCAGACGAAGGTTGCCAGCATGATCCCGTTCCTGTTCGGAACCTTGTATGCGCTGTTTCGTTTTCAGCAGTTCAATGGGTATCATTTTGCCCTGATGCTCGCATCATTGCTGTCGTTTGATATGGCAACAACGGCGATCAATAATTATTACGATTACAAAAAAGCGATTAAAAAGAACGGCTTCGGTTACGAGCAGCATAATGCCATCGTACGTTATAACCTGAAAGAGCCGGCGGTTGTGTCCGTCATCGCTCTGCTGCTGCTGACGGCCGTCGGATCCGGCATAGCGCTGTTCCTGTCCACGGGCTGGTTAATTCTGCTGCTTGGCGGAATGTCCTTCGCCGTTGGGATATTATATTCGTTCGGACCGATTCCGATTTCGCGGATGCCGCTAGGCGAGCTGTTCTCCGGATTGTTCATGGGGTTTGTCATCATCTTCATCTCGGCTTGGATCCATGCTGAGGGCAGCCATCTGGCGGTTATGGATATTCAAGGGAGCGTCCTCTCCCTTCAGGTGAACCTGCCCGAAGTGCTGCTGCTGCTGGTCGTGTCATTGCCGGCCATTCTCGGGATTGCCAACATCATGCTGGCCAATAACATCTGCGACATGGATGAGGATTTAGAGAACAGACGGTATACGCTGCCGGTATATATCGGCTTCAAGCATTCGCTGAGACTGTTCCGGGTTCTATACTGCCTTGCTTATCTGGACTTGGCGGCTCTTCTTCTGATGAAGGTGCACCCTGTGCTGGTTCTGCTGGTGTTCGTCACCATTGTCCCGGTATATAAAAAAGGAGCCGCATTCACCGCACATCCATCCAAAGAGAAAACCTTCGTGATCGCGGTGCAAAATTTCGTGGTCATGAATTTGGCCAGGATCGCGGCGCTGGCTGTGGCCGTGACATTGACCTCGCTTTCGCTTTTCTAACCGAATCCCGTTCGTTTTACCAGAAGCAGGCATAGCCTGCTTTTTTTCTTTATACAATGAGGTATGGACTTCAGAGGAGCGGAAGAAACTAGGAACAGAGGAGGTTTCGGTCATGAAGCATTGGCAATCCGTACAAGCGGTACTCTTGCCTGCGGCGATTGCATTCATCCTGCTTGGCCTGTTGATGGGGCTCCAATCGCAAGCTCGTTATAAGGTCGGCGCTGTACCCGCGGCGGTGCCTTATCACAGCCGCGAATTAAGCGATGCCAGCTTAGTGGATTCCCTGATGAGTCTACCTCTGAATCTGCAGATAAGCCGGGCGGACTATGAAGAAGGCGCTTTGACGCTGGATATCAAATTGAGCGATGCCACGGAGACGGCCTCCGAGGTTTACGAGGACATCGCCAGCATTATGTCCTATTCGTTCGATGGCACGGATAATGTGAGGCAGCTGTATCTCAGGGTGGTTGCCATCGATCGCTGGGGAGGAAAACGGTATATGCTGCTGGCCTCGAATATGAACAGGGAAGCATGGGATTCACGCTATGCGGAAGTCCTAACCCAGTTGGAGAACGAGGATGTGCCGCCTTCCGTCGCTGCTGCCCTGAACCTGACCTTTACGAATCTTTGGCCAAAGCAGTTCAGCGGCCCTGGAAAGGGGTAAAATAGTAGATGACAGGGCATGTACGTGCCCTGAACATGTGTTATAATAGATTGGATTGTGGGCTCAATTGGACAAAAGAACATCAAGTGCACGGAGGCTGAGAATGAAACCGTATCGCGTACCAGAACTGGCAGAGAAATATATAAACTATGATATGATTCAGAACCACACGGAACTTCCGGGTTTTCCGGATGCCCGTGTTCATTTGTTATACATATTTTTAATGGATTCGGGACGGAATATTGCCGGACACGAAGAATTGTACGCGCTGGTTACCTCACTGGTTCAGGTGGGACTCGATACGCATGAAAGCATCGACGTTACGGAAGGCAATCAAGGAGAGGCAATGATGCGATCCCGGCAGCTGAAAGTGCTCGCAGGGGATTACTTCAGCAGCCGTTTTTATCAGCTCCTGGCCCTGAAGGGCGAAATTGCCGTCATCTCGCTTCTGAGCAAAGCGGTTAGCGAAGTGAACGTGATGAAGATGAGATTATACGGCAAAATGAAAAAAAACCTGCTGCCTTCTGAAGAATATCTACAGCTAACGGTACAGCTGAATATGCAGCTGTTTCTTTCTTTTACTCCGCTGCTTGAGGTGTCCGTGCAAGAAACATGGGAGAAGCTGCTCAAGGAAATTACGGAATGTGAAACGCTTGTGCAGGAGATGGAACGCTGTGCGACGCCTGACATCGGCAGATGCGGCTACGCGTACTGGCATCTGATCGAGTCGGGAAGCGACGAGGAACGGAAAATGCTGGTGGGCAGAAAAACGGATATGAAGGATTGGCGGAAGCTGATTCTGAAGCATAAGGCTTCGGAGAAGCTGTTGGACAAGCTCCGGGAATCCGTCAGCGCCGTACAGCAGCTGCTGGGAGGCCGCGTGGGCGAGAGCCCGTACGCCGGTGTGCTGGACCCGTTTCTGAAACGGCTCAGCACATATCGGTCCGTCGTAAGTGAAGGGTAGGGGGATGCAGTGGATAATCAAACAACCAAGTTAGACGCAATCAAGCATGACGGCAAAAATCCGAAAGAGCAGTACGTCCATTCCGTCTTCGAAAGCATATCGGGCAAATACGACCTGATGAACGACATTCTCAGCTTTCGAAGACATAAAGCCTGGCGCAAGTATACGATGAAAAAGATGAACATGCGCCATGGCGATACGGCCATCGACCTATGCTGCGGAACTTGCGACTGGACGATTAGCATGGCCCAGGCAAGTGAATCCGGACACATAGTCGGACTCGACTTCAGTGAGGGGATGCTGAACGTCGGCCGGGAGAAGGTTGCCAAGCATGGACTCGAACCACAGATCGAGCTGGTTCAGGGAAACGCCATGAGCCTGCCGTTCGAAGATAACCAATTCGATTACGCGACGATCGGTTTCGGTCTTCGCAATGTGCCGGATTACATGCAGGTTCTGCATGAGATGAAACGCGTGGTTAAGCCCGGCGGGATGGTGGTATGTCTCGAACTGTCCAAGCCGACTTGGCAGCCGTTCAAAGGCATTTATTATTTTTATTTCCAACAAGTGCTGCCTCGGATGGGGAAACTGGTAGCCAAGCGTTATGAGCAGTATAAATGGCTGCCCGAATCGCTGGCTTTGTTCCCGGGACGAGAGGAGTTAGCCGAAGCTTTCCGTCAGACCGGACTTCAACAGGTTCAGGCCTTTCCCTTGACTGGTGGCATAGCAGCCTTACATATTGGGATCAAGGAGAATCTGGATGTTTAAGAAAATAGGAACTTATCTTGAAATGATTAAAGTGGAGCATACGCTGTTTGCTCTGCCTTTCGCTTTTATGGGGGCGATTCTAGGATCGGCCGTCGTGTTTGACCGATTACCGTCCTGGGGAGATATCGGCTGGATCTTTCTTGCCATGTTCGGTGCACGAAGCGCAGCTTTCGGACTCAACCGGCTCACCGACCAACATATCGATGCCAAGAACCCCCGCACGGCTAATCGCGCCATTCCGGCAGGCCTGCTGAAGCCGCTGGAGGTCATTATATTTATTATTCTGTCTTTCGCCGTGTTTTTCTGGGCTACTTACATGCTGGACCCGTTTGCTTTCCGTTTGCTGCCTATCGCTATTTTCATGCTTATCATTTATTCCTTTACCAAACGGTTCACATGGCTTTGCCATCTGGTGCTCGGGCTTACAACGGCGCTTGCACCGCTGGGCGGATGGGTTGCGGTAACCGGTCAAATCGACTGGAAGGCGATGGTGTTTTATATCGCGCTTGCGTTTTGGACAGGCGGATTTGATATCGTTTATGCATGCCAAGACGAGAAGTTTGATGCAAAAGAAAGGCTGTACTCGATTCCTTCCCGGTTCGGCCTGCACAAAGCGCTCTGGTTCGCTCGCGGGTTCCACGTCGTTACGGCTGTCGGTTTTATCGTTCTTTTCTTTGTAACGCCGGTGGGCTGGTGGTATTTGGCGGGCATGGTGATCGCTTGCGGAATTTTGTTCTATCAGCACTACATCTTGTCGCCAAATGATATGAGCCGCCTGCAAACCGCGTTCTTTACCATGAACAGCACGCTGAGCATCATTCTGTTCGTATTCACTCTCATTGATTTGGTGGTGCGTTATATCTGATGAAATCCATGCGCAGAAAGAGCTGGGTTGTCGGCATTACGGGGGCCAGCGGCAGCATATACGGGGTTCGTCTAACGGAGACCCTGCTCTCGCTGGGCTACGATGTGCAATTGATTATCTCTAATGCGGGCTGGCGCGTGCTGAAGGAAGAAATGGGCTTTCAGGCGGGCAACCGCGAGGAAGTGCTGGCCGAGAAATTCGGCGGTTTCGAGGGGAACGTGATATACCATCCGATCTCCGACATCGGAGCTACGATTGCCAGCGGCTCTTACCTGGTGGAAGGCATGATTATCATGCCATGCTCGATGGGCACGTTATCCTCAGTGGCGCACGGATCTTCCGATAACCTGATGGGCCGCGCCGCCGACGTCATGATGAAGGAGGGCCGTCCCCTGGTGCTTGTCCCGAGAGAAACGCCGCTGCATGCCATTCACCTGGAGAACATGCTGACGCTGGCCAAGCTTGGGGTCAAAATCATTCCGGCGATGCCAGCCTTCTATCACGGACCGAAAACGATTGATGATATCGTCCATTTTCTGGTCGGCAAGGTATTGGACAGCTTACGCATCGAACATGAATTGTACACCAGATGGGGTGACTAGCAACAACAATGGTTCAGGCATTAACCTGTGCTGCGATTTGATGAACGACAACAGGAAGGGTTACGCTTAAATTTCAAGTTCGCATCAGAGCTTGGCCTGCTGAAATCGCAAGGTAGCGCCGGAGTTATGGAATGAGAATCTAAGCATACGGGTGAAGAGATGAAACGATTTGACATATTCGGAACATTAAAAAAAGATATGGACGTTATCGAGAGGGAGCTCTACCTCAGCGTCGAAGGCGACAGTCCCGAGCTGACAGAGACTTCCCTGCATCTGCTTAGAGCAGGCGGCAAGCGCCTCCGTCCCGTTTTTGTCCTGATGGGCGGCAAATTCGGCGACTACGACATTGATAAGCTGAAGCATGTGGCCGTGCCGCTGGAGCTGATCCACAGCGCTTCCCTCGTTCATGACGACGTGATTGACGATGCGGACACGCGGCGCGGCAAACCCACGGTGAAGGCCAAGTGGGACAACCGGATCGCCATGTATACCGGCGATTATATTTATGGCAAGGCGCTCCAGTTGACGACTCACCTGAAACAGCCTGAAATTCATCAGATTCTGGCCAAGGCCATGGTTGAGATGTCCATTGGCGAAATGGAGCAGATACGTGATTTCTTTAATACCGAACAGGACGTCAGAAGATATCTTCTCCGCATCCGCCGCAAGACGTCGCTCCTGATTGCCGTCAGCTGCCAGCTCGGCGCGTTGGCTGCGGATGCGGACCGCAAGGTGGCCAACAGCCTGTATCGATTCGGATATAATGTCGGCATGGCATTTCAGATTCAGGACGATCTCCTGGATCTGTGCGGGACGGAGAAGCAGATTGGCAAGCCCCCGGGGAGCGATATGAGACAGGGAAACATTACGCTGCCCGTCATTTTCGCTCTCGAGGACAGCCAGCGGAGAGAGCCGCTGCTGCAGGAGCTGGAACGGATTCATGCACTAAATGGCCAGTGCGATGTATCGGGCGCCGTAAAGCTTGTAACCTCAAGCGAAGGCATATCGAGATCCGAGGCGCTGGCTGATCGGTATATAGGTAAAGCATTGGCTGCATTGGATACGCTGCCTGACATCAAGACCAAAAAACAGCTTAGAGATATCGCAAATTTTATAACAAAGCGGTCATATTAGCCTTACCCATGAGGTTGCTTTCTGTTAAAATACGGGTACAAACATGTAACATCACCTGAGCATGGAATGAAGGTTCAATTGTTCAATTACCTAGGATGAGGGGAAGCGTGATGAGGCCTATGGAACGTACTTTTTTAATGATTAAACCCGATGGTGTGCAGCGTGGGCTGATCGGCCGAATCGTCGGCCGTTTGGAGGATAAAGGATTCAAGCTGGTTGCGGGCAAGTTTATGCAGATTTCGGACGAGCTGGCCAAGCGCCATTATGCGGAACATGAAGGCAAGGATTTTTTCGATAACCTGGTAGGGTTCATCACGTCCGGACCGGTGTTTGCGATGGTTTGGGAAGGTGACGACATCATCGCTTTGTCTCGCCAGGTCATCGGCAAAACGAATGTGAAGGATGCGCTGCCAGGTACGATACGCGGAGATTTTTCAGCCCATACGCCGCATAATCTGATTCACGGATCGGATTCGCCTGAAAGCGCGCAGCGCGAGATCGCCAATTTTTTTGATGATCGGGAATTGGTTGAGTACAACAAGACGCTGTCCCCTTGGCTGTAAGCGAAGCGGGAAGCGGAATAATCTGATTAACAGGATGATACGATGACGGAACATGAACCAGTACTGGAGGATCCCGATTATATCGGCTTTGTTCGCAGCATCGAGCGAAGCACGGGGATCAACCTTGCCGATTACAAGGAAGCGCAGATGAAGCGAAGGCTGACGACGCTGCGCATGAAGAAGGGGTTTGAAACCTTTTCGGCCTTTTACGATGCGATGATGAAGGACAAGCCGCTCTTTCATGAGTTTTTGGACCGGATGACAATTAACGTCTCGGAGTTTTGGCGCAACCCGAACCGGTGGGAAGTGCTCCGGGACAAAATATTGCCGGAGCTGGCCAAGCAGAATCCCGGGGTGTTGAAGGTTTGGAGCGCTGCCTGCTCGACCGGCGAAGAGCCCTATACGCTTGCCATGATCCTGGCGGAACAAAACATGCTGGGCCGGGCGCGCATCATGGCGACCGATATCGACGACGGTGCGTTACATAAAGCGAAGGAAGGCCTGTATGTCGAGAGGTCACTCAAGGACGTCCCTTCCGGAGTAGCCGCCCGCTATTTTAAGGAAGAGGGCTCGCTGTATCGATTCAGCGAGAACTTGAAGAAGGAGGTCTCCTTCCACAAGCAGAATCTGCTCACGGACCGGTTCGAAGCCGGGCATGATCTGATTGTCTGCCGGAACGTGATGATTTATTTCACGGAAGGGGCCAAGCACAAGCTGTATCAGAAATTTGCCGCGAGCCTGAAGCCGGGCGGGTTTCTGTTTGTGGGCAGCACCGAACAGATCTTTAATCCGGGGCAGTACGGCCTGGAAAGCAACGAGACCTTTTTCTACCGTAAAATTCAATAGAGACGGCAGTCTTAACGCATAAAGCGCTTTTCAATCCGCAGGATGAGAGGCGCTTTTGCTCGTTTGTCGACATTCTTGTCAAAGCGTTAGACCTATACTATAATGAGCAGAAGATGTTCACGGAGTTTAGCGGTTTAACGCTTAAAAGCCTAAAGGGGGAAAAGCATCATGAGCTTACGGTTTTTAACCGCTGGGGAGACGCACGGACCTCAGCTGACAACTATAATCGAAGGGCTTCCAAGCAACTTGGAGCTTGATTTCGACGCACTGAACTTTCAGCTCCATCGTAGACAGAAGGGGTACGGCCGGGGACGCCGCATGCAGATCGAGAAGGATACCGCGCAAATCCTTGGCGGTGTGCGCCACGGCTATACAACCGGTGCGCCGCTCGCGCTGGTCGTCCAGAATAACGATTGGAAGCATTGGCAGAACATTATGAACGTGGAGCCGATTGAGGGCAACGACGAGGCGAAGAGACGGGTTCATCGTCCAAGACCGGGTCATGCCGACCTGAACGGCGGATTGAAGTACAACCTGAAGGATCTGCGTAACGTGCTGGAACGCTCCAGCGCCCGTGAAACCACGGTCCGCGTTGCCGTTGGCGCTATCGCCAGACAATTCCTGGCGCAGTTTGGCGTCAAAGTGGCTGGCCAGGTCATCCGGATCGGCGAAATCGAGGCTCCCCCGCACAATCTTTCGATCGATGAGCTGATCGAGCGTACGGAAGCTTCTTCGGTTCGCGTGGTGGACGAAGAGACCGAGAAGAAGATGGAAGCCTACATAGACGAGATCAAAAAAGAAGGCGACTCCATCGGCGGCATCGTGGAATGCATCATCGAAGGATTGCCGGTCGGATTGGGCAGCCATGTCCAATATGACCGCAAGCTGGATGGACGCATCGCGCAGGGCGTGATGTCGATTAACGCTTTTAAGGGCGTTGAGGTAGGCATCGGATTCGAAGCAGGCGAGCTGCGCGGCTCCCAGGTGCATGACGAGATTATGTACAGCGAGGAGCGCGGATACCACCGTGCGACCAACCGCCTGGGCGGATTCGAGGGCGGGATGACAAACGGCATGCCGATCGTCGTGCGCGGCGTCATGAAGCCGATTCCGACGCTGTACAAGCCGCTTCAAAGCGTGGATATCGACACGAAGGAAGCCTTCACGGCTCAGGTTGAACGCTCGGATGCCTGTGCGGTTCCGGCAGCCAGCGTCGTGATGGAGCACGTTGTGACCTGGGAGGTAGCTAAGGCGTTCCTTGAGAAGTTCGGCGGCGATTCGATGGAGGAAATCCATGCGAATTACCAAAACTACCTGAAACAGCTGGAGAACTACTGATATGAGGACATTACATGTGGAACTGGGAGAGCGTTCCTATCCGATTTATATCGGTGCGGGGATATTGAATACCCTCGGCGAGCTGAGCGCGAAGCATGGCATAACCCGCAAGAGCCCGCATCTGATCGTAACGGATGATCAAGTGGCGCCTCACTATTTGGCGCAAGTGGAGGAGCAGCTGAAATCGGAAGGGTACACGGTCATATCCCATATCGTCCCTTCCGGCGAGTCCTCCAAGTCGCTACAGGTCTATGAAGAGGTTATGACCACGGCCATCAACGGCAAGCTGGACCGCAGCTCGGCTGTCTTCGCGCTGGGCGGAGGCGTTGTGGGCGATTTGGCCGGATTCGTCGCGGCGACATACATGCGCGGCGTGACGTTTGTTCAGATCCCGACCACGATCCTTGCCCATGACAGCAGCGTAGGCGGCAAAGTGGCGGTGAACCATCCTCTGGCCAAAAATATGATCGGCGCTTTTCATCAGCCCGTCATGGTGGTTTATGACGTGAATACGCTGATGTCGCTCCCGGCGCGCGAGGTGTCTTCAGGCCTTGCGGAAATGGTGAAGCATGGCTTGATCCTGGACCGGGATTTTGCCTATTGGTGCCGGGAGAACGGCTCCAAGCTGCTGAGCCTGGAACCGGAAGCTTTGATCTACGGCCTGGAGCGCGGCTGCGCGATCAAGGCGGACGTGGTATCCCGGGATGAGCGGGAAGGCGGCTTGCGCGCCATTCTTAATCTGGGGCATACCATTGGCCATGCCATCGAAGCCGTTGGCGGTTACGGCCGATTCTTGCACGGCGAGGCGATTGCAATCGGCATGGCGGGATCGGCCCGACTTGCTGAGAAGCTTGGCAGACCTGCGGATCTGCACGAAGAGACGGTGAGCATGCTGAAGGCGGTGAATCTGCCGGTAATCTTGCCGGATGACGTCTCGGTCGATCGCATCATGGATGCCATGCAGCATGATAAGAAGTTCGCCGAGGGGCAAATGGTATTTATCGTTCCGGAATCCATCGGTTCCGTCAGCATCGTTAAGGATGTACCGGTAGAAGCTGTTCGATCCGTGGTCGAACAGTTGAAGGGAGAGGGATAGTTCATGATGAATCGGGGAATCCGGGGGGCGACAACCGTCACCCGCAACGATGAGCAGGAGATCGTACAGGAGACGCTGCGTCTGCTGGAAGAGATGGTGAGACGCAACGAGCTACAGCCTGAATATATCAGCAACATATGGATTACGATGACGCAGGATTTGGATGCAACGTTCCCGGCCAAGGCGATACGCCAGCTGGAGGGCTGGGATCTCGTCCCTTTGATGTGTTCGGTTGAAATCCCCGTTCAGGGCAGTTTGCCGCGCTGCATCCGGTTTATGGTGCAGGTCAATACGGACAAAAGCCAGAGCGAGATCAAGCATGTGTATTTGAACGAAGCCAAGCGGCTGCGTCCGGATTTATCGGGCTCAAACGCTTGATGTTGAAATTTAGGGTTGCGGTAACACGGCATTATCCTGTATAGTGATATCAGAATAGCTGAGTAGAGTTAGGTTTTACAGATGAGTTGAGTTGAGAAGAGCTGAGGCATTTTAGGGAGTAACATCATCGGGTTTTAGGATACACTTGATTTCATGATGAATCTTACGGCATGTTCGTACGGCCGGTTACAGGTCTATTTCTTGTATCCGTTCCATGGAACGTCAGCGCTGTAGGTTGTCGATGAACGGGTTGAATGTCCTTTGACCGCGCTCTTTTTTCATAGACTTATTCTGAACGTTAACCTCTACTTCGGTAGAGGTTTTTTTGTTGTATACATTCATTAAGGAGGGATTGACATGGCGAATCCATCAATGGAGCAAGTGGTGGCAATGGCAGGTGATTACAACCTGATTCCGGTAGCGATCAGACTGTTAGCCGATATGGAAACCCCGATTCGCATTTTTCAGCGCTATGCGGAGCGGAAACGGGCATTTTTACTAGAGAGCGTTGAGGGCGGCGTACAGTGGGCACGGTATTCGTTCATCGGAACAGACCCCTTTTTAATGATAACGGGTAAAAAAGGAAAGATCGAGATTGAAAAGAACGGGGAACGTTCCTTGCTGGAAGGCAAGCCCGTCGAGGAGCTCAAAGCGCTGCTGCGTACGTACCGCAGCCCGCAGCTGAAGGAGATGCCTCCTTTTACCGGAGGGGCCATCGGATTTTTTGGATATGATCTGCTTCAATATTACGAGAAGCTGCCTGCACACGCGATGGATGATCTCGGGATGGATGATATCCGGTTCATGTTTTGCGATCAAGTCATTGTCTTCGACCACGTGAAGCAGCAGATCATGCTGGTCGGCAACGTGCACGTGAAACCCGGAGATTCGGACGACACCATCCGTCAGACCTATATGGATGTATGCCGTACCCTGGAAGCGGCGGCCGAACAGCTGCAGGATCAGGGGCCGCGGGAGAACGTGAACTCCAGAGGCATCCCGGCCGATGTCGACATGGGCGATATTAAATCCAACATGACCAAAGAGAAGTATCTCTCCAATGTGGAGCAAGCGAAGGAATATATTCGTGCAGGCGACATTTTTCAAGTTGTGTTGTCCCAGCGCTTCCATATCGAGACCGAAGTATCGCCGCTTCACGTCTACCGGGTGCTGAGAACGCTGAATCCTTCGCCGTACATGTATTATCTCAAAATGGACGACGACATTATCGTGGGAACGTCTCCTGAAGCCTTGGTGAAGGTGGATGGACGAAGGCTGGAAACAAGACCGATCGCGGGCACAAGGCCGAGGGGCAGCAACGAAGCCGAAGACCAGGCGCTGGCGGATGATCTGCTGCAGGACGAGAAGGAACGCGCGGAGCATTTGATGCTGGTGGATCTCGGCCGCAACGATCTGGGCCGCGTATCGGAGTTCGGCACGGTGAAATGCGATACGTTCATGGAGATTGAAAAATACTCCCACGTGATGCATATGGTATCCAGCGTATCCGGCCAGCTGAGCGAGAATAAGGATTTCTTTGATGCTTTTCTGTCCTGTTTGCCGGCAGGAACGGTATCCGGAGCTCCGAAACTGCGGGCAATGGAGATCATTGCCGAATTGGAGCGGGAAGCGAGAGGCGCATACGCCGGGGCTATCGGTTATCTGGGCTTTGGAGGCAATATGGATTCCTGCATTACGATCCGCACGATCATTTTTCGCCAGGGCAAAGCTTATGTTCAGGCAGGGGCCGGAATCGTATGGGACTCGGTTCCCGAGAAGGAGTATGAGGAAACCATGAATAAAGCCAAAGGGATGCTGAAGGCGATCCGCGTCGCGGAAGCGATGTTTCCGTCCAGCACGGGGGCCAACGACTTAATCAATCAGGATTATCTGTATCAATATACACCTTAACATGAAGGAGGAGATCGTAATGAACGTGATGGAGACGATGCAATCCAGCCTTTCAAAGCTGATCGGCGGTCAGGATCTGAGCCGGGACGAGGCCCGCGGGGTGATGCAGACGATAATGGAAGGCCATGCGACCCATTCTCAAATCGGCGCGCTGCTGACGGCCTTAAGAATGAAGGGAGAAACCGTAGAAGAGATAACCGGTTTTGCCGAAGCGATGAGAGGCGCGGGCGGACGTGTCGTTACCGAGCGGAACCAGCTGCTCGATACATGCGGCACCGGAGGATCCGGCATTCACAAGTTTAACATTTCTACCGTATCCGCCATTATCTCCTCCTCGGTTTCGGTCAGAGTGGCCAAACACGGCAACCGTTCGGCATCGGGCCGGGCGGGCAGCGCCGATGTGCTGGAAGCGCTTGGCGTCAATATCCACTTGACCGCAGAACAAGCCACAGCCTGCCTGAACGATATCGGAATCTGCTTCCTGTTCGCCCAAATTTATCATCCGTCGATGAAATATGCGGCTGCTCCTCGCAAAGAGCTTGGGGTCCGGACCGTATTTAACATGCTGGGGCCACTGACGAACCCGGCGGGCGCGGACCGGCAGATGCTCGGGATATACGATATGAACAAAACGGAAACCATTGCGCAGGTCCTCAAAGAGCTCGGTTTGAAGCGAGCCATGGTAGTGACCAGCCACGATGGGCTGGATGAAATCAGCGTCTCGGCGCCTACCCGGGTATCGGAGCTCCGGGGCGGAGAAGTCCGCACTTATGATATCCACCCCCATGATTTGGGGCTGTCGGTTCATCCGATGAACGATATCCTGGGCGGCGATGCACAAGAGAATGCGGCCATCATCGGCTCGGTACTGCGCGGAGAACGCAGTGCTTATCGGGACATCGTGCTTGCCAATGCCGGTGCCTGCATCTATGTGTCGGGACTTGCGGATAGTTTGGCCGAAGGCGTGCAGCGTGCAGCGGGAGCGATTGATTCCGGGCTGGCGCAGTCCAAGTTGGAGCAGCTGATCTCAAGAACGGGGGAAATGAGTTATGTATCTTGATCGAATCGTAGAAACGAAACGCAATGAGGTTGCACAGCTGCGAGAAACGTTCAGCATCTCGGAAGCAGAGAGGCAAATAGCGGATTTGCCTCCGACTCTCGGGTTTGAGAAGGCGTTGTCCATGGGACGCAAACGCAGCATGGGGTTAATCGCCGAGGTCAAAAAGGCTTCGCCCTCCAAAGGGTTGATTCGTCCCGACTTTGACCCGGTTATGATCGCCAAGGCTTACGAAGCAGCCGATGCCGATTGTCTGTCCGTGCTGACGGATAAGGACTACTTTCAGGGAAGCGGAGAATATCTGCAAGCGGTAAGGGCGGCCGTCAACATCCCGCTGCTGCGCAAAGATTTCATTATCGACGAGACTCAGATTTACGAAGCGCGCCTGCTGGGTGCGGACGCCGTTCTCTTGATTGCGAGCATCCTTGCGCCGCAGCGTATCGCGGAGTTCATTGACGTTGCAGGCTCGATCGGGTTGGATTGCCTGATTGAGGTTCACGACGGGCAAGAGCTGGAATCGGTACTCGGACTGGGAACGGCCCGTCTGATCGGGATTAACAACCGTAATCTGCGGACCTTTGAAACCTCATTGCAGACAACGGCAGATATCGCGGCGCAGGTTCCGCAGGAAGTGACGCTGATCAGCGAAAGCGGAATATCGAGCCCGGCCGACATTTCCTACTTGCATTATGTGGGAGCACACGGGGTTCTGGTCGGGGAACATTTCATGCGCCAACAGGACGTGTTCCGTGCTGTGAACGATCTGATGGGACCGCTGCCGATAGCTGCAGACATGGAATAAAGGGGACATTCGATGATGAGTACGGCTCTAAAAATATGTGGACTTCAAAGCGTTGAAGTGCTAAAATCTATGATAAACTTACCTGTGGATTATATCGGATTCGTATTTGCCAAGAGCCGGCGGCGGGTAACGCCGCAGCAGGCTGCGCAGCTGGTGCAAGTATTGCGGGAATGGGAGCATGACAAGATTCCCGCTGCTGTCGGCGTCTTGGTTAACCCTGATTTGAGCGAGCTCGCAGAGCTTCTTCAAGAAACGGCGCTTGACGTCGTGCAGCTGCATGGTCAGGAATCGCCGCAATTTTGCCGGGAAGTGAAGGAGCGCTTCCCGGTTTCCGTTTTTAAAGCGGTATCGATCGGAAGTGACCGTCCGGAAGCGGAACGTCTGTCGGCACTGGATTCGTATGCGGGCTGCATCGACGGACTGCTGATCGACACCTATGATCCGGTGTACGGCGGAGGGTCGGGCAAGACGTTTGCCTGGGATCTGATCCCGGCGTACCAGCAATGGGCTGAACGGCAAGGGATTCCCTTGTTTGTAGCCGGCGGGCTCGATCCGGATAATGTTGCTCATTTGATCGGCCAGTACGCTCCGTACGGGGTGGATGTATCCAGCGGCGTAGAGAGCGATCCTGGCGTGAAGGATATAAACAAAGTGACCGCATTTGTAGAAAGGGTGAAGGGGAAATGACACAGCTTCCTGACCGTAATGGACGTTTCGGGGTGTTTGGAGGCCGGTTCGTGCCGGAAACACTGATGAACGCTTTAATAGAGCTTGAGCAAGAATATAATCGTTTTTCGGAGGATCCTGCTTTTAAAGAGGAGATCGCCTATTTGCTGAAACAGTATTCCGGAAGGGAAACGCCGCTTTATTACGCGGAGCGGCTCAGCCAACATCTCGGCAAGGCTAAAATTTACCTGAAGCGCGAGGATTTGAACCATACCGGCGCGCACAAAATCAACAACGCCATTGCACAAGGCGTGTTAGCCAAGCGCATGGGCAAAGGCAAGGTCATTGCCGAAACGGGTGCCGGACAGCATGGCGTAGCGACCGCGACGGTAGCCGCTCTGCTGGGTCTTGAATGCAAGGTATTTATGGGCGAAGAAGATACCAAACGGCAGCAGTTGAACGTATTCCGCATGAAAATGCTCGGTGCCGAAGTGATTCCGGTCACGTCGGGAAGCCGAACGCTGAAAGATGCCGGCAACGAGGCGCTTCGCTACTGGGTCAGCAACGTCGAGGATACCTTTTATGTGCTGGGTTCCGCTGTAGGGCCGCATCCGTATCCTATGATGGTGCGGAATTTCCAGCGCATTATCGGTGACGAGACCCGGAAGCAGATACTGGAGACGGAAGGAAGGCTTCCAAACGTCATTCTTGCGCCGATCGGGGGCGGTAGCAATGCGATCGGCATGTTCTATCCGTTCCTTGAAGACAAGGAAGTCGGTTTGATCGGCGTCGAAGCGGCAGGCAAGGGAGTGGATACCGATTTTCATGCGGCTACGATGTCCAAGGGGACACAAGGCGTATTCCAAGGCTCGATGAGTTATTTGCTGCAGGACGAGTACGGACAAGTACAGGAGGCGCATTCCATTTCAGCGGGCCTTGATTATCCCGGGGTTGGTCCGGAGCATTCCTATTTAAAAGACATTGAACGCGTGCAGTACGTACCGATAACCGACCAAGAGGCGCTCGATGCCCTGCAAGCTGCTATGCCGCACGGAAGGCATTATTCCTGCCCTGGAATCCGCGCACGCCGTAGCGCAAGCCGTAAAGATGGCATCTACGTGGACCGAGAACGATATCGTCGTGATTAATTTATCCGGTCGCGGCGACAAGGACGTGGAGTCCATCATGGCTTACACGGGAGGGAAAACCGAATGAACCGAATCGATCAGACCTTTGCGTCGTTGAAGCAACAAAACAAGACTGCCATGATCCCTTATCTCACCGTCGGGGATCCGGATGTGAAGTCGACGCTGGATATCATCCATGAGCTTGAAATCGCGGGAGCCGACATTATTGAACTCGGCGTTCCTTACTCGGATCCCCTTGCCGACGGACCGGTCATCCAGCGAGCTTCCGAGCGCGCGCTGAAGGGCAAGGTGACCATTCGCACTTGCATGGAAACCGCGCGCCTGGCAAGAGAGCGGGGCAGCAAGCTGCCGTTCATCCTGTTCACGTATTACAATCCGGTACTGCAAACCGGACTGGACGTTTTCTTCGAGGAAGTGGTAAGGCACGACATCAGCGGCTTGATCATTCCCGATCTTCCGGTGGAGGAATCCGAGGAGGTTCGAAAACGCGCCCACGCGGCGGGCGTTCATCTGATTCCGCTGGTGGCTCCTACCTCCCATGAGCGGATCGCGAGCATCGCTTCGGAAGCGACCGGCTTTGTGTACTGCGTATCCTCCCTTGGCGTGACGGGCGAGCGCACCGATTTTTACGCGGGGGTGGAGTCTTTCCTTGAGACGGTAAGGCAGTACAGCAGCGTGCCGATCGCGATCGGCTTTGGCATTTCATCCAGTGAGCAGGTGGCCAGATTTTCTAAAATCTGCGACGGCGTCGTTGTCGGCAGCGCGATTGTGCGTCAGATTGAATCGACCATTCCTCTGCTGGAGAAGGAAGAGACAAGACAGCAGGGACTTTTGCAAATCAGGGAGTTTGTGGCACAATTAAAAGGATAGTGTTGTCCATAGCAGTTATGAAAGGTGAGGCGAATATCGTATGAAACCGAAAGCGCAAATTGTTAATCTTCCCGTATATCAGCCCGGGAAACCGATCGAAGAAGTCAAAAAGGAATTAGGGCTTGATGTTGTCATTAAACTGGCCTCCAACGAGAATCCGTACGGTTGCTCGCCGCGCGCAACCGAAGCGATTACCGCCGAACTGGGAACGCTCAGCCTGTATCCGGACGGAAGTGCGGCCGATTTAACGGCTGAGCTTGCTGGCCAGCTGGGAATTGAACGCAATCAGATTATTTTCGGCTGCGGATCCGATGAAATCATTGCCCTCATTATCCGGGCATTCCTGCAACCGGGGGATGAAACCATCATGGCGGATCAGACCTTCTCGGTGTATAAAACGAACGCGGATATCGAAGGTGCGACATGCATCGAGGTGCCGCTGGTGGACGGTAAGCACGATCTGCCGGGCATGGCCAAAGCCGTTTCGGACAAAACCAAAATCGTGTGGGTGTGCAATCCGAATAATCCGACCGGAACCATCGTTTCCGAAAGCGAGCTGGTTTCCTTCCTGGATGAAGTCCCGGCCCACGTAATGGTTGTGCTTGATGAAGCTTATTATGAATATGTAACGGACGCTTCGTACCCGGACAGCATCAAGTTAATGGAGCGTTATCCGAATCTGGTCATCCTGCGTACCTTCTCCAAAATATACGGCTTGGCCGCCCTCCGGATCGGCTACGGCATCGGGCAGCAGGAAGTCATTTCCTTGATCAATCGGGTACGTGAGCCGTTTAATACGGGACGCCTGGCTCAAGTAGCGGCGAAGGCAGCCCTGAAAGATCAGGAGTTCGTAGCGAAATGCCGTCAATTGAATGCCGACGGGATCCATTACGTGCAAGGTGAATTTGATCGTCTTGGACTATCTTATTTTCCTGCGAACGGTAACTTCATTATGGTGGATGTGAAGAAGCCAGGCACCGAAGTGTTTAAGTCGCTGCTTAGCAAAGGCATTATCGTACGGCCTGGATTTGAACTGTACCCGAACCATATTCGCGTAACCGTAGGCTCCGAAGAACAGAACAAGGCTTTTATCGGCGCTTTGGAACAAGTGCTGAGCGAAGTGAATGCGCCAGCCTGATCGAATGACACAACAATAATCGCAGCTTGAAACGAGTGAGAGAGAACATGACAATGCAAATTTCCATATTCGGCGTCGGCTTGATCGGCGGTTCGTTAGCTTTAAACTTCAAAGGAAAACCTGGCATAACCGTTACCGGTTATGCCCACACCCAAGAATATGCCGACCAGGTCATTGCTAAAGGCGTCGTTGATAAGGTTACGCTTTCGGTAGAAGAAGCTGCCCTAGACGCGGACGTCATTTTTTTATGCGTTCCCGTAGGCAGTCTTGAGATGTACATGAAACATTTGAGCGAAATGCGGCTGAAGCCGGGATGCATTATTACGGATGTTGGCAGCACCAAAGCAAGCATTGCCGAATGCGCGTCCCAGCTTGCCCTTAAGGATGCGTATTTCATCGGCGGTCATCCGATGGCGGGCTCGGAGCGGTCCGGTGTTGGAGCTGCCTCCACCGTATTGTTCGAGAATGCCTATTACGTGCTTACTCCACCGGACGATGTCCCTCAGGAGAAGCTGAACGTGCTTGTAGAGCTTTTGTCTCACACGCGTGCCCATATTGTGAAGGTAGAGCCGAGACTTCACGATGAGATCGTTGGAGCGATCAGCCATCTGCCCCATGTGATCGCAGTGGCGTTAGTCAATCAGATCAGCTCCTATAATGACGATAATCCGTTGTACCGCACCTTGGCCGCAGGGGGCTTTCGGGATATAACCCGCATCGCTTCCAGCGACCCGGTCGTATGGCGGGACATTCTATTAAACAATCGCAGGGTCATGCTGACGCTGCTGCAAGACTGGAATGAAGGGATCCGGCGATTCATGGATATGCTGGAGTCGAAGGACGGTGCTGCGATCGAAGAGGCTTTCCGCATGGCAGGGGAATTCCGCAGCGTACTACCAGAACGGCGCAAGGGCATGATCGTGTCCCAATTTGATCTGTATTTGGACGTGCCTGACCATCCGGGCATCATCGGCCGCATTGCGACGGAGCTCGGGACGAACAGCATCAACCTCAGCAACATGCAGATTATCGAGAGTCGGGAAGATGTGCCGGGCGTGATGAGGCTTTCCTTCCGCAATGAAATCGAACAGGAGCGGGCTAAAGAGCTGTTGTTATCGCAAGGACACTCGGTGTATCAGTAATTTTCCGGTTGTTTTTAAACAACCGGAAATAAATGCGTTTTCAGTGTTGACAAAATGAAAACGTATACATATAATAAAAGTACAGTATGGTTTCTCTCCACTCCTATCCAAAATATTGCACTTTGTGCAACCGCCTTCAATGATGAAGGCGGATTTTTTTTGCCGATTTTCCTATCCGTGGAAAACCTTCTGCCACAAACCTGAACTTTTCTCCAATATGTGCTATAATGCTAGAGTGCTAGTGTAGAAGATTTGGGGAAATTGCCAAATACATAGAATAGTCAGACAACATGAGGCGTAACTATATATGGTTTGACGGTACTTTTGCACAAATCCTTGATTTTCCTCATGAAGGTGGAAATGACAAGGAATGGGCACCGGTGGGTGAAGGAGGAACGAAAAATCATATGACGGATTCCCAACTAATCCAAGAAATTAAGCAAGGCAATACCGAACTTTATTCCGAATTGATGAGGCGTTATCAGAGAAAAATATTGGCATTTGTCTATCATATGTTAAAAAGCTCGCACATGGAGCTAATGGCTGAAGATTTATGCTCGGAAACGTTCTACAAGGCTTTCCGGAGCCTGCATTCCTTCCGGGAAGTGGATGCATCCTTCTCGACTTGGCTCTACACCATTGCGCGCAACACCGTGCTGAGCGAACTTCGCAAGCATCGCAGCGGCACATTGCCCCTGGAGGAGAGCGGGGTCGTGCCAGTGGCGCCGCTGGAGGTCGCCCCGGAGCAGGCGATCCTGCGCAGTGAACGAGTACATATGGTAAGGGAAGCGATTAACAATTTACCGGAGAAACAGAGATCTGCGCTGATTCTTCGGGAGTATGATCAACTGGATTACCAGGAAATCGCAGATATTTTAGGTCAAAGCGTCAGTTCGGTTAAGTCACTGTTGTTCCGGGCCCGCGGCAGCGTTAAAATTCAGCTCGAACCCTATTTTTATGAGCCGGTTTTTGAGGATCTGAGAGGGATGAAGAACAGATGACTTGCAATGAAGCCCAAGAGCTGATGGAAACGGTCTGGGATTTACCGGACAACGATCTGCGGCGACAACGGCTGATTGCACATGTTCAAACCTGTAGCTCATGTGCAGCGGAGTACGAAATGTGGGTGGAAAGCCAGAACATGGTTCATGCCCTGGAGCATGAGATTCCCGACATGGACGCTGAACAGATCAACCGCAACGTGATGGACCGCATTTATCGCGATTTTCCCTGGCTGGTGGAGGAAACGTCCAAGAGCCGGGCGGTAAGCCGGGTGTTCCGGAAGCGGCTGACGCTGATGATTGCCGGTTTTCTGGCCTTGTTCGTTTGCAGCTTTGTTTATTTTGCAGCGACGGGCAATCAACCGGATCCGGTTCCGGAAGCCGTAACGACAGGGATTATCCCTACAGGCGTAGCGGATACGGCCCAAGGCTTGAATACCAAGGACGATTACAACATCCCAAAAACCAACAGCGGCATTATTGATCCTTTTGTGGTTGATATGAGTCCCACTCAGCCAGAATACTGGATGATACTTTCCCTTTTGGGAATCGGATGCGCTTTGTTTTTCCTAAAAAGATTAAATCGGGTCAGAAGATAAAATATGGATAGGATGGAGGAGAGGCGGCATGCAGATCGGCTTGGTTCGCCATGGATTAACGGATTGGAACGCTCTAGGCAAAATCCAAGGCCAAACGGACATACCACTGAATGAGGAAGGCCGTCGTCAAGCGCGTTTGCTTGGGGAAAGGCTTCTGCAGGAGCATTACCGATGGGACTTCGCGATCAGCAGCGGGCTCTCCCGCGCAGAAGAAACCGCGAAAATCATTTCGTCCATGCTGAACATTCCCTTGGCGCCGCCGGATAACCGCTTGCGTGAGCGCAAGTACGGTCAGGTGGAAGGCTTGACAGCGGAAGAGCGTGAAACCCGGTTCGGTGCCGATTGGCACATGTTGGATCTGGGCCAGGAAACGGATCTGGAGCTTCAGTCCAGAGGGCTTGTCTTTCTCGATGATATGTGGCATAAACATCCGGAAGCCAATATTCTTGTTGTCAGTCATGGCGGTTTTTTAGCGCAGTTATACAAGCTGGTGTGCCGTGGCGCCCTGAGCGAACGGATCGGCAATCTGTCGCTCACCGTCCTGGAGAGAAAAGAGGATGACTGGTCTCCCTTGCTGTTTAACTGTACCAAGCATCTGTTGACGAACCAATCGTAAATATGAGCGTGTATTAGTAGAAGGAGCCTTCCGTCGGGAAGGCTCCTTCTTTATGTTGGATAGGTTGACGTTTACACTTCGGCTATTAAAATAAACCGGTGCTGCTGGACCTCGAAGTAGCCATTGGTCCGGATCATCCGGTGAATATGATGTAAAGGCTCGATATAGCGCTCCACCTTATAATCAGGAATCTGCCAGGGAATCGCTATCAAATAATAAACCAGTGCGCCGATGTCGTAAAAACGCTGCGGTAAAAAGTCCTCGCGGCTGAAGGTAATCTTGAACCCGTGATCCTGCAGCTCTTGGGTCGCTATGGCCAGGTTCCAATGAGCGAACTCTTCATTCAGCGGAACGCCAAGCGATTCGTTAATCCCAGAACAATCGGTTCCGCCGGATTGCTGGGTTACAAACACCCCGCGATCGTTCAATATTCTTCTTACTTCCGCTGCCGAATAGGATTCATGCTGATTGATGATCAGGTCAAAATAACGATCCTTTAAAGGAAGCGAGGAATCTTCTTCAAAATAGACAACGTTTACGCCCAGCGGCTCGAGTCTTTGCTTTGCAATCTGAACGTTCGGTTTGTACCCTTCGGTGGCATAAACGGATTTCGGGAGCGGCTGCAGGGAGGATAAGAATTCTCCTCCTCCCGTACCCATGTCCAGCATCGTAGCGGCATTTCGCATCAAAGGAAGCACCACGCTGCCCAAAGACCAGGGGAGAGCGTGGGACTGCATGCGGCCGGAAGCGGTAATACGCGAAAAATCCCATCCCGAAAAATGGTGATCCATGTTTTGAATGAAGTTCAAAAATTCAGCATCTTTTATCATCTCTGCATAACCTCCAAGTCATTTATCATGAATAAGTTTCTTCATATAAAACGCTCTTAAGGGAGGTCCGCGGATTCGATTCGCACCAAGTTATATTTCGTGTTCCTGCGTTCTTATCATGATGATCCTCCTGTATGGATGGAATCAGCCCGTCTTAAAAAAGCTGGGCTTCATTTTGTATTCGTTATAAAAACATCAAGTGCGGTTTCCTGTAACCGTTTGTATGTATTCTATCATTTAATAAGAGAGCATAGTCATTTCTATATAGAAATAATCAAAAAATATTTCATCAAACCGACGAGCATCAGGTATCAAAAGTCCGAAACCTTCCCATAATGGTTGTAAAACGGCGAGGCGATGGAAGATGAATCTAGCGGATATGCTCACATATGCCGATATTGGACAGCTTAGCAATATAGCGAATCACTATGATTGTGACGCTAAGCGGAATTCGAAGCACGAATTGATCCAGAGCATCCTGTCCAAGCTCGGGCGAAGAGAGTTTTTCGAGGAGCAGGTCAGCAGCTTGTCACCGAGCGATTTGCGTTTTCTGAACAATCTGGTCTTTGACACTCGAACAGGCTACAGCCTGGAAGAACTGACGGCCGCCATCCGTCATACGGCGGATTTGGAGGAGAAAGAAGATAAAGCCTCTTCAAACAAGAAGGCAGCTGCCGCCAAAACGGAAAGTCCGCGGGAGGCGGTCGCGCGTTATCGCCGGAGCGGCTGGCTGTTTAACGGTTTTACACATTCCACCAAGTATTTGTTTCAAGTGCCCTCGGATTTGAAGGAGCGGTTTCGCGATGTGCTGCGGGAGCGGCTTCATCAAAATCTGCAGCGATTGCCGCATGATCCGGAAGCATACCGGGATGAGCAGGGACTAGCCGCGGAAGATCTCAAGCTGATTCTTAAATATGTAGGCGGGCACGATATCGAGCTGAACCAGGAAGGATTCATGTACAGGCGAAATCAGCAGCAGCTCATGAGTACGCTGCATATTTCGGAGCCGTTGATTACCAAAGGAGCGTGGCGGTTCGGGTATGGCCGTTCCTGCATTGAATATCCCGACCGATTTGCGCTGCTGTACGATTATGCCTACGCCAAAAAATGGATCAGGGAAAACCACGCCCGGTTGATCCTGAGTGAAACCGGAGCCTCGTTTCTTGAGGAAGGAAATCAAGTTAGCGTGATACAGATATTCCGCTTTTGGTTAAGACTGTATAAAGGCGCAATTCCCAATATATCTTCTCTTGTTTACTGGATAAGTCAGTGCGCAAGAGATTGGGTCACGGCAGCCTCGCTTTACGAATCGCTGGGCTGGCTAATCCGTCCTTTCTATTATGATAGTCCGCAAAACATCTTGGAGCAGCGGATTATCCGCATGCTGATGCATTTGGGGATGCTCAGAATAGGGGAGAGCCAGAGCATGGGAACATCATACAAAATGACCGCGCTTGGATTGAAGGCAGCGGAAGCCGGCATACATATCAGCGATTCGAATGATGATCTGATCCTCTAGCATGGTTGTTTGGACAAGTTCGCAGCAGCCGTAAATATGTTGGAAGTTAAGCAATTAAAGGGAAAGAATATAAGCTATACGCAAATTTAGTTTGGAGGTGCATCCTAATGGATAAGATGAAGGTTACTTACGAGGTTATGTTAGGTCTGGCGGCCGAAATGGTGTGGGACGAGGCATTGCGCAAGCATCGGAGCGAAGAGCTGTACAAGGAAATCGACGAAGCGCTGGCTTCCGGCGACGAAGTGGCTTTCCGAACCCTGACGGATGAACTGAGGACTTTGAATTGAAGAAATGCTTTATCGCATTTCTTCTTTTTTTGCCTAACCTGCCCTTTCACTCGTATAATGAAGACAAAATCATGATGAGTGAGCAGAAAGGAATGTATCTTGCATGAAATTTAGTGAAGTGGACGAGCAGACGTGGCCGGAACTGAAACCTTATTTTGATACCTGCCTGATTCCGTTTACCGGACTTTCGGGTACGGAAACGCCATGGGAGGCGACAGCCGCGCTGGAACGGCTCCGGGATTTTATGGATATGGCAGAAATTCCGTTTAAGGGAAGATTGGTTACATATCCTGCCGTACAATATGGAAATACTGAAGATATGAAGCTTCTAAATGAAGTTTGTCACAATGTCAAATCCATCGGCTTTAAGTTCGTGGTGGTCATGACAGCCGATTCCGAGCTCTCTATAGAGGATGTGCCCGAAAGCACGCTTGTCCTGTCGCGGCGCAGGCTGGAAGGCAGTGACTCGATCCCTATGCCTGCCATCGTATCAGGACAGATCAGCGAAATGTGGCAGCAGGAAAGCCGTGTTGAATTGTGACAAAAAACCAACAATTTATGAAAGGGCTATTGGAAGCGAACCCAAATTTGGGATTCAAATTCTTGACGGTCTTGGGTGCCTAAGATATTATTAGTATGTCCTAGTAAGTCGTGTGATTTTAATCATTGATGACACTTAAGAACGGTTGACAAAGGGGGTTGAACACAGAATGAGCAGCAACCACAATGACGAGCATGAAGAATCGCACAATCCACCCCGACAGAAAGAGATGTCCCGCAGACAATTTCTTACATACACGTTGGGCGGTGCCACAGCTTATATGGCTGCTGGAGTAGTTTTGCCAATGCTCCGCTTTGCCGTTGATCCGATTCTTCAAAATAAGGAAGAAGGGTCTTTTGTAAAAGTCGCGGAAGAGAGCAAAATTACCAACGATCCACAGGAATTCCATTTCGAGCTCAAACAGCAGGACGGCTGGTACAACAGTACAGCTACTTTGACGGCGTGGATTCGTAAGAACGATCAAGGTGAAATTGTAGCGCTTTCACCGATTTGTAAGCATTTGGGATGCCTTGTTGGATGGAATAACAACAAGAATTTCCCGGATGAATACCACTGCCCTTGCCACGGTGCGCGTTATACACCGGACGGTAAGAACCTGGCAGTCGCGCCGAAGCCGCTTGACCAGTACGAGACGAAAATCGAGAACGGCTGGATTTACCTCGGCGCCATCGTGCCAAATACCGTAGTTAAATAGGAGGCGTAGATTCAGATGTTGAAGAATGTCTACAACTGGATTGATGAACGTCTCGATATCACGCCGATTTGGAGAGACGTTGCAGACCACGAGGTACCGGAACACGTAAACCCGGCGCATCATTTCTCCGCGTTTGTGTACTGTTTCGGCGGCTTGACGTTTTTTATCACAGTCATCCAGATTCTGTCGGGAATGTTCCTGACGATGTATTACGTACCGGATATCATAAACGCTTACAACAGTGTCGAGTACCTGCAAACACAGGTTGCCTTCGGACAGATTGTCCGCGGCATGCACCACTGGGGCGCAAGCTTGGTAATCGTTATGATGTTCCTGCATACGATGCGCGTGTTCTTCACCGGCTCTTACAAAGCGCCGCGTGAAATGAACTGGGTCGTTGGTATGCTCATTTTCTTTGTTATGCTCGGCCTTGGTTTGACAGGCTACCTGCTGCCATGGGATAACAAAGCTTACTTCGCTACAAAAGTTACACTGGAGATTGCGAACTCCGTACCTTGGCTTGGACCTATCATTAAAGAATTGCTGCAAGGCGGTACGATCGTAGGTGCCGAAACGCTGACGCGTTTCTTCGCTATTCACGTATTCTTCCTTCCGGCTGTCCTTCTTGCCTTATTGGTAGGACACTTTATCATGATCCGCAGACAAGGTATTTCCGGTCCACTATAAGAAGAAGGGAGGCGCATATTTATGGCACATGGTCATAAATCTGATGAAAAAGTAGTTTATGTCGGCGATTCGCGTGTGAAAAAAGGCAGCGGTTGGGTTACGCCGCCGGATTACACCGCATATCCCGGCAAATCAGAAGCGTTCATTCCTAACTTCTTGTTGAAGGAATGGATGGTTGGTGTAGTTGTATTGGTCGGTTTCCTTGTTCTGACCATCTCGGAACCGGCACCGCTTGGTTATCCGGCGGATCCGGGGGCTTCGGTCATTCCGATGCCGGACTGGTACTTCCTGTTCCTGTATGAATATTTGAAGCTTCCGTACGCATCCGGTGATTATGTGGTACTCGGCACGATTGGCGTTTCCGGCGTGGCCTTTGGCTCATTGCTCCTGGTTCCGTTCCTGGATACAGGGAAAGAGCGGAGGTTCTACAAGAGACCTATCACTTCGGCGCTTATGATTCTGTCGTTGTTTGCCGTCATCTATCTGACCAATGCTGCATGGACGCATTATCAGCATGAACTGGAAGCTACAGGCCAGAAGCCGGAGCATATTCAGCGGGAAGAAGAAGCTCACGAGAAGCGTGCCGCTGGTCTGCCAACAACCAGCGGCAAGCAGCCTGAAGACAGCATCGTAGCGATTGTGGATAAGGATAATCCTGCAATGGAGACCTTTAAAACGGCTACTTGTATCTCCTGTCATGCTGCAGATTTGAAAGGGGCATCCGGACCGTCGCTGCGCGGCGTCGGTGACACCCATACAAAAGAAGAGATTGTGGCGATCATCGAAAATGGCCAAGGCAGCATGCCAGCTATGAAAGAAACGGCACTCTCTGCTGGAGTTACTGAAGAACAACTCGACCAGCTGGCGGATTGGCTCGCAAGCCAAAAAGCAGAAGCGGCTGCAGAGTAGCATGCATTAAAGAACCTGACCGTATTACGGTCAGGTTCTTTTTTTAAATGCGTACATAGATGAAATATGTCCCTGGTTTAGGTATAATCGGCATTAGTCTAAAGAATACAGGAACAGGATTGGAGGACCGAGTTTGTCAATTTCGTTTTTATGGAGCCGGGAATTTCTAAGCAAGCGATCGATTCTCTGGCTGCTGCTCGTATGCAACGTACTTGGAACGATCTATGGATACATATGGTACGGCGCTCAAATGGCCGATACGGTGGAACATGGCTACATATGGCAGGTCGTATTCGTGCCGGACAGCCCGACGGCCAGTTTGTTTTTCAGTTTGGCGCTTTTGCTGCTTCTCTACCCGCCTCGGAGCCTCGGCGGCGCGTTGTTTCAGCAATTCATAGAGGCACTGGCAGTCGTAACATCGGTGAAGTATGGCATATGGGCAGTTGTTATGATATTTGCCGGACAAGCCCAAGGAGATGTGCTGGCATGGCAGGATTGGATGCTTGTCGCTTCGCACACGGCGATGGCAGTAGAAGCCTTGCTGTTCGTCCGATTGTTTCATTACCGCTGGACAGCCCTAACCGGGGCCATTGCCTGGACGCTGCTGAACGACACCGTCGATTATACATATGGCGTGTTTCCGTGGCTGCCCGGTCCGTTATATGATGACCTGCCAGCCGTCCAGCTGTTCACTTATCTATTGACGCTCTTCAGCGGTTTCGCCGGCTGGATCTTCATGAAATACGGGAATCCCAAGCAACGCTAGCCGTTTCGCCGGCACGGTTCTATGAGCATCCCTTCTGCCATACATATACGGTAGGAGGGATGTCCCATGTTACGAATCTTTCCGAAGCTCCTTCTGTGCCTGTCCGCGCTGCTTCTGCTGGTTACCGCAGGCTGGGGTAATCCCATATGGGCTAGCCCGGCGGCAAACGGACAGTCGGAGTCTTCGCCCGCTGCATCCATTCAGGCCAAAGCGCTGAACAAGGAGGTGGAGCAGTTATACCGCCATGTGGAGGAAGGCAATGTACAAGCCGTGTTAGAGGATATTCGCCGGGTATCCGGGCTGTTTGAGGCTTCCTCATTTCAAGGATTGACCGGCGTCGAGGGGATCCACGCGTTGGCTGAGAGCATTCTGGAGATGAAAGAAGCTACGGCACGGGCGACGCAGGAGCCCCGGCACTGGATGGTGTCCGCCGGCAAGCTCCGAATGGCAGCGGATAGCCTGATCCATGCCAGGGATGCGTTATGGCATCAATATTACAAGGTCATACGCGAAGACCTGAGAGTCATGGGACAGTATGCGCAGCAGCACGATCAGGCTGGCATGAGACGAGCCTACGACAGCCTGAGCGAGCATTATGAGCTCATCCGTCCTTCCGTTGTCATTCAGCGCAAGCCCGAGGATGTCAACATGATGGAATCCTGGATTTCCTATGCAGGGGGGCTGGTGGCATCCGGAGACGCGGCGCAAGTGGAGAAAGTGGTCCCGCAGGGCGAGGAAATGATGAATATGTTATTCGGCAAGAAAAAAGACGAGCCTGCGCTTGCTCCGCTGGGAGAGGTTAAAGAGCCATGGACTTGGCAGCTGGTCATAGCCGCTTTTATTTTGGCGGCATTAACGTTTGCAGGGTACCGCAAATACCGCGGCCAGCTGTACAGCGCAAAGCCGATGTTCCCCCGAAAGTAGTCGAATATCCATCATGGTCCGAATAGCCCGGTGCAAACCGGGCTATTCCTCTTTAAAACCTTCCCCGTGCACGTCATTGACATCATTAATGATAATAAAAGCCCGAGGGTCCAAGGATTTGGCGATTCCCGTAAGGCGGCGAATTTCCTGCCTCGATACGACGCAGTATACCATATGCTTGGCTTGCATGGAGTAGGCGCCGATAGCCGGGATCAGCGTGACCCCACGATCCATTTCCGTGGATATGCGATTTGCGATATCAGGCGCACGGTCACTGATGATGGTGAAGGCTTTGGCGGCATAAGCCCCTTCCTGTATGAAATCGATCACCTTGGAAGCGATGAACACGGCGACCAGGGTATACAATATGCGCTCGAGCGGGATAAAGAATAAGGATAGACCGATAATCAAAATATCGAGGGATAAAATGATTTGGCCCATGCTGAAGCCGAATTTCCGGTTGATGATTCTGGCGATGATGTCGGAGCCGCCAGTCGTCCCGCCGAACCGGAAAACGATGCCGAGCCCGGCCCCCAATGTCACCCCCGCATAAAGCGCAGCCAGAATATAATCATGCTCGGTGTGAAAAGGCACGACATACCCGCGGTCGATCAGTAATTCGAACAGCCACAGAAACAGGGTTAAGGATGCGATGCCGAGACCTGTATAGACAGACTGGCGTTTACCGAGTATTTTCATTCCGACCAGGAACAGCGGGATATTCAATGCCATGGTTGAAATGGACGGCGATATGTTAAAGGCGTAATTTAGCAGTACGGTAATGCCGGTGACCCCACCCTCCATGAGTTCATTCGGAATGATGAAATACAGCAGTCCGAATGCGTATATGGCGGAACCGGCGATGATCGGAATGATCGTTTGCAGCTGATGGAGCAACTTGGACGTTTTCATAAGACCCCTCGCATTTCCAATAGTGGATATTTCCGATTGTCTGCAGATTGCTTCGCACCTGTCTAGTATGCGCCGATATGGTTTCAGCAATAAAAAATTATTTGTTTTCAAATCCGCTTTACGATAACATAGGTTTAAAACCAATCGCTCGTATGAGAGAAGACTGCCCCAGCTTGAAGGTTACAAGCTGAGGCTGACTGTGCAGTGAAGGGAGTTAAGAGTCTTGGGAAAATCAATGGCTGAAATGCAGCAGGAAGTCGATCGATACATATCACAATTCAAGGAAGGTTATTTCAGTCCTTTATCCATGATGGCCCGTATGTCTGAAGAGGTGGGGGAACTCGCCCGAGAGGTTAATCATCAGTTCGGCGAGAAGCCGAAAAAAGCGGATGAAGCGGAAAATTCCATCGAAATGGAGCTTGGAGATATATTGTTTATTACGATCTGTTTTGCCAATTCCCTCGGCATCGATCTCGCGGAAGCGCATGATAAAGTGATGCATAAATTTTCTACGCGCGATGCCGATCGTTGGACGAAAATAAACACCGATTAGGCAGCTGCTACATATGCTGTACCAAACCCGCTGTGGGGAGGGACAGCCCGTGAAACCTGAAAGTTATATACAAAAAGCATATCGATGCATACTTCAAAATGATTTCGAAGAAGCGTTGCGTTGGTTTGAGCAAGCGATCATCGCGAATCCGGGAGATGCCGAAGTGCATTATCGGTGCTCCATTACCTACGGCAGAAGCAACAAGCTGGAGATGGCGATTACGCATGCGGAGGAAGCCGTCAGGCTGCAGCCGGACAAACCGGAATATGCTCTTCATTTACAGCATATCAAGGCTGCGGAGCTGGTGCAGCGAGCAAGAAAAATGGTGGAAAACCGCAAGGATGTGACCAAGGCTGAATTGTATCAAGCCGTGGGACATTTGAAATCCGCCGTAGCCATGGACCCTTTGTATGCTCAGGCTTATGTATGGCTTGCTCTTGTTTACAGTGAACTCGATGAGCATGCGCTCGCCATTACCACGCTTAAAGAGGTGATTTCGTTGTACCCGCAGGAGAGCGGGCTGCAGCATATTATGGAGGAACTCAAACAGCGCTTGAAATCATATATGCAGGATACAGCATCGGATGGAAAGTGAGGATATGTAACATGGTAAACAAATGGACAGTTGCGGTCGTCGGTGCCGGCGGCCGTATGGGTAAAGAAGTAGTGAAGCTTGTATTGGGCGACGAGGAACTGGAACTGGTTGCTGCCGTCGGCTTGTCGGATGCGGGGGCCGATGCAGGAACGCTGGTAGGTCTGCCTGCTTGCGGCATTACGGTGACATCGGATCTGGAGATGGCGCTTGTCGAGTCCAAACCGGACGTCATGGTTGATTTTACGGCGCCTCAATTTGCATACAGCAATACGGCGTTGGCCATCAAGCACGGCGTTCGCCCGATCATGGGCACGACCGGCTTCACGCCGGAGCAAATCGAAGAGCTGGACAAGCAATGCACGGAACAGAACATTGGCGGTTTGATCGCGCCGAACTTTTCCATCGGAGCCATTCTGATGATGAAATTTGCAGCCCAGGCGGCCAAATATTTGCCTCACGTTGAAATTATCGAAACCCATGGCGACCAGAAGCTGGATGCTCCGTCCGGAACATCGATCAAAACAGCGGAAATGATTGCGGCGAACCGCGAGGAGATTCGTCAAGGCAATCCGAAGGAAGAGGAAGTCATTGAAGGTGCAAGGGGCGGGTATTACAACGGCTTCCGAATTCACAGCGTTCGTCTGCCGGGCGTTTTTGCCCAGCAGGAGGTCATTTTTGGCGGTTACGGTCAAAGCCTGAAGATCCGACATGATTCGTATGAACGTGCAGCTTATATGCCGGGCGTGAAAATGGCTATAGAGAAGGTAATGGGCTACACCGGATTGGTCTATGGATTTGATCATTTTATTGACTAACATAGGGGAGAAATTACTATGAATATTGCATTTATCGCGCATGACCGCAAAAAAGAGGAAATGGTCAATTTCGTTATCGCTTACGAAAATGTATTCGAAGATCATAAATTATACTCGACTGGAACGACGGGAACCCGGATTATGGAGCAAACCAAACTCAGCATTCACCGTTTTGCCTCGGGACCGCTGGGCGGCGATCAGCAGATCGGAGCTCTTGTGGCGGACAATGAGATGGACCTGATTATTTTTCTGCGGGATCCGTTGATGGCACAGCCTCATGAACCGGACATCAATGCACTCCTCCGTTTGTGCGACGTGCAGGGAATACCGCTTGCTACCAATGTGGCGACGGCTGAGATTCTCGTCAAGGCGCTGGACCGCGGCGATTTTGCATGGCGCGAACTCGTTCATAAATATAAACCGGGTGTGGATAGCTGATGAACACCAAACTGGACATATTAATCTTCGGAGCACATGCAGACGATGCCGAGATCGGAATGGCAGGAACGATTGCAAAGCATACGGCAGCTGGGCTGTCGGTCGGGATCTGCGATCTCACGCAGGCGGAAATGTCGTCGAACGGCACCGTCGATCTTCGCAAGCAGGAGGCAGAGCAAGCTGCCGGTATTTTGGATCTCAAGGTCCGAACGAATCTGGGGCTGCCGGATCGCGGTTTGTTCGTGACGCCGGAGCATATTGAACGGGTAACGGCCGAGATTCGCAAGTTTTCTCCTTCTATTGTATTTGCTCCCTACTGGGAGGATCGCCATCCGGACCATGTCGCGTGCAGCCGGTTGGTTGAGGAAGCGGTATTCAATGCCAAGCTTCGCCGATACATGCCCGAGCAGCCGCCGGTTAAGGTGGACGAGCTTTATTTTTATTTCATAAACGATATCGGAAGAACGGATTTGGTCGTTGACGTTACGGAGCATTACGGCGTTAAGGAGCAGGCCTTGTCTTGTTACCGTTCCCAGTTCGAGAAGGCTGAAGAAGATGCAGTCTCAACCCCGTTGACCGAGGGGTACATCGAGCGTGTGCGGGCCAGGGATTCACTGCTTGGAGCGCGCAGGCTTATTCCTTATGCAGAGGGCTTTGCTTGTAAAAGTCCGTATGTTGTTCATCTATTCGGCCCCAAGCAGGCATAATATATAGAGGCGTACATAAAGGAGGCCTGACATGAATCAACAACCATTAAAAATCGGCATTACCTGTTACCCATCGCTCGGCGGGTCAGGAGTCGTGGCGACCGAACTGGGCAAACTCCTCGCGGAGCAAGGCCACCAGGTTCATTTTATCGCTCACAGCATTCCGTTCCGATTAGGAACTTTCCATAAAAATATTTTTTATCATGAAGTTGAAGTAAACGACTATTATGTGTTTCGTTATCCCCCATATGACCTCTCGCTGGCGACCAAAATGGCTCAGGTGGCAAAAATGCAGCAGCTTGACGTGCTTCATGTGCACTATGCCGTGCCGCATGCCGTATGTGCCTTCTTGGCCAAGCAGATGGTCGGAGATCAGCTGAAAGTCGTTACGACGCTCCACGGAACCGATATTACGGTGCTGGCGCAGGACGAGTCGCTGAAGGATTTGATCCGGCTTGCCATTAATGAAAGTGATGCCGTTACGGCCGTTTCTCAGGATCTTATTCGTGAGACGCGGGAGCTGCTGGATATAAGCCGTGACATCGACCTTACCTATAATTTCGTGGATCCGCGGGTGTATTATCCGCGGGATTCAAGATCGCTGCGTAATGATTATGCCGATCCGAACGAAAAAATCATGATGCATATTTCCAACTTCCGTCCCGTGAAACGGGTAGGCGACGTATTGGAAATATTCGCCCAGGTGCAGGAGCAGGTACCCGCGAAACTGCTGTTAGTCGGGGAAGGGCCAGAGCTTCCGAAGATCCAATGCCGGATCAATGAGCTGGGGCTTGGCAGCAAGGTGCATTTTCTCGGCAAACAAGACGAGATTGCCCATGTGATCTCGATGGCGGACGTGCTTCTGCTCCCATCCGAGAAAGAAAGCTTTGGCCTGGTCGCCCTGGAAGCAATGGCGTGCGGAGTGCCAACGGTCGGATCCACGGCAGGCGGCATTCCCGAGCTGGTTACCCATGGGGAAACCGGGTATCTGGCTCCAATCGGAGACACGCATTCGATGGCTCAGCACGTGCTTGAAATATGTAAGGATGAAGCCCTTAGCGAACGGCTGCGCAAGGCATGCCTGCAGCGCTCCAAAACGATGTTCTGCAATGAATTGATACGGGGCAAGTACGAGGAAATCTATTACCGAGTATTGGGACGGGAGGTTAGCGAGCTGAAGCCGGTTTGCGGCTGAGCTCGACCCTCTCGTTGTTTTTCGGATAAAAGGAACGGGAAACTATGGCAGATATGTATAATTCGATTCGATGGCGCAACGCGGACCCCGACATGGCCGAGCGGAGTGCGGATGTGATCCGCACTCTGCTTCGGCATGGACATGAAGCGTATTGGGTCGGAGGCTGTGTCCGTGATGAATACATGGGGCGCAGGGTCAGCGACATGGATATTACCACCTCCGCCTTGCCGGAAGTCACCTGTTCCGTCTTCCCCAAAGTAATTCCAACAGGAATCAAGCACGGAACCGTGACGGTGCTGATGGAAGGCCAGTCTTTTGAAGTGACGACATATCGGGTGGAGAGCGGTTATGAGGACCATCGTCATCCGACGGAGGTCGCTTTCGTCGGGGAAGTGAAGGAAGATTTGAGGCGTCGCGACTTCACCATGAACGCAATGGCCAGAGGAATTGACGGTTCCTGGGTTGACCCCTTCGGCGGACGAGAGGATATTGATCGGAAAGTGATTCGCTGCGTGGGCGATGCCCGTGTTCGTTTTCGCGAAGATGCCCTGCGCATGGTGCGCTGCATCCGTTTTGCCTCCGTGTTCGGTTTCTCCATCGCACTCCGTACATGGAGAGGGATCCTCTCGGAGAGAGACACCTTAGGATGGATTGCGATGGAACGCATCCGCAGCGAATTCGAGAAAATTCTGGCTGGGCCGTCCCCGCTGCGCGGATTGGAGATGTTTGTCCGGAGCGGACTGCATTCCCGGATGAAAGCGCCCTTTCCCTATACCACGCATGATAGGAAGACGATCGAAGCCATGGAGCGGATTGAACCGGACCATGCGACGATCCGTTGGTCCTTGCTCCTGCTCGCATGCGGCATTACAGCTCAGCAAGCAGAGGAGCTGCTGCGATCATGGACCTTCTCCAATAAGCAGCGGGAATCCATCGTGAAACTGCTCTCGCTGCATGAATCCTATCTGCAGCAACCGAATGCGGGCGATGCCGAAAGCAGCAGGCTCAAGTGGATCAGCCTAGTCCTTGCCTACGGGGTCGAGGCAGCCCAAGGATGGCTGGAAATGCAAACGGCTTTGCATCACGCGGGAGCGTCTTCTGCTCCGCTGACCTTCATCCGGCAGCTTGACGTGTGGCTGCAGGATCTCCGGATCCGCAGCTTGAAGGATTTGGCCATCACCGGCAGCGAATTGCTTGAGACGCTGGGCAGACGCGGAGGCCCATGGCTTGGGGAACTTCTTGGGCTGCTGCTGGGGAAAGCGGCGGCAGGTTTGATTAACAACGATAAGGAATCGTTGATTGAAGAAGCAAAGCGGGTGGTAATTCATAATGAAGGATCATGATCAAGACAACGCACTTCTGAAAATGTTCCAGGAGAATGCCGGTCAGTTTCTGTCCGGGGAAGAGATTAGCCGAAAATTGTCCATCAGCCGGACGGCCGTATGGAAGCAGATCAATAAGCTTCGGAATGCAGGGTATGATTTCGAGGCCGTTCCGCGGCTTGGCTACCGCATGTTGGACGAGCCGGACCGACTGAGCGGGGATCAACTGACAGCGGGCATGACCAGTCGGTACTTCGGCAAATCGATCAAGCTGCTGGACAAAACGACGTCAACTCAGGAGGATGCCCGGCAGTTGGCGGAAGAAGGGGCAGCCGAAGGCACGCTTGTCATCTCGGAAGAGCAGACAGGCGGCCGGGGCAGAATGGGAAGGAAATTTCATTCCCCGAGAGGCAAAGGCATATGGATGAGCCTGGTGCTCAGGCCGAAGCAGCCGCTGCATCTAACCCAGCAGCTTACCTTATTGACAGGCGTGGCGGTATGCCGCGCCATCGCTAAATCCGCCGGCGTGCAAACCGACATCAAATGGCCGAACGATATTCTGTATCAGGGCAAAAAGGTTTGCGGCATTCTGCTGGAGTCCGCAACCGAAGATGAAAGAGTACGCTACTGCATTGCCGGCATCGGAATCAGCGCGAATCTGAAAGAAGCGGATTTTCCAGAGGAATTGCGGAACGTTGCGACATCGATTCGCATCGCCGGCGGGAAAACCGTCAACCGGACATCGCTGATCCAGTCCATCATGTCGGAGATGGAGGTTTTATACGAATTGTACAACGAGCAGGGCTTCGAGCCCGTAGCCTCGCTCTGGGAAGCTTTATCCGGAACGGTGGGCCGCGAGGTTCAAGTACAGACGGCCCGTGACCGTTTTAGCGGGATTGCGACGGGACTCAACCAGGACGGCGCTCTGCTGGTCCGCAACCAGCATGATGAACTCGTTCCCGTGTATTCGGGCGATATTCTTTTTAATACCAGGTAAATGAAACATGGTGAAATCGGAGCTGGAATTTGATATACTACAACTATAGAGGCGGTATCGCCATGAGCGAATTGCACTCTGCAGCAAATGGGAATTATGATTTAGAACACCTTCATAACTGTTATGCCGGTTACGTTGGATTCTGCTCTGAGCCGAAAGGACCGAGACAGAAGGGACGATCGCGAGTGACTCTTTTTTGCCTTTCGGACTTTTTAGCAAGTACGTGCTAAAAGGTTTTTTTTATTGTGTCGAACTACATCACACAGGGAGGCTGTGTCACAATGGCAGGCAAACAACCACTGAACATCGTGAAACTGAAGAACATGAAGAAGAAGGGCGTACCGATCACGATGCTGACCGCGTACGATTATCCTTCCGCCAAGCTGGCGGAAGAAGCGGATATTGATATGATACTGGTGGGCGATTCCCTCGGCAACGTCGTGCTGGGTTATAACTCCACGATTCCCGTCACGCTGGACGACATGGTGTACCACACGCGCGCCGTCGCTCGCGGAGCCGAGGATACGTTCATCGTAGCGGATATGCCGTTCATGACTTATCATGGAGGCATCGATGAAAGCTTGCGCGGCGTTCGGCGATTGATGCAGGAAGGTCATGCGCATGCCGTGAAAATGGAGGGCGGCGAAGAAATCGCCGATACCGTAAAACGGATCGTACAATCCGGGGTCCCGGTGCTGGGCCATATCGGTCTGACGCCTCAGTCGGTAAACCAGATCGGCGGCTACCGGATTCAAGGCAAGGATGCCCAAGACGCGCAGCGGCTCATGAACGATGCGAAGGCGCTTGAAGCGGCCGGCGCATTTGCTATCGTGTTGGAGCTGGTTACGGAAGAAGCGGCTGCTGACATATCCAAAGCGCTGAGCATCCCGACCATTGGCATCGGCGCCGGTCGTTATTGTGACGGCCAGGTGCTGGTATTCCATGATATATTGAAATACGCGTCCCCTTATCGGGACAAACGCTTCGTGAAAACCTACGCCGATGTCGGCTCCGTTATCCGCGAGGGTATCACGCGGTATGTGAAGGAAGTGAAGGACCGCGCATTCCCTGCCGAGGAGCATGTGTTCAAGACGGAGAACAATGCCGGTTCCGAAACGACAACGGCATTATATGGAAGCCAAAAGGAAAAGGTGGGCACGACATCATGAAAGTGATTCGCAGCATTGCGGATTTAAGATCAGAGCTTCGGGACCGGCTGGAATCCGGCAGAGGCCCGGTAGGCCTCGTGCCTACGATGGGATATTTGCATGAAGGACACGCCAGCCTGATGCGGAAGGCGCGGGAAATGTCAGGCACGGTGGTCATCAGCATCTTTGTCAATCCGATTCAGTTCGGACCGGGCGAGGATTATGAAACTTACCCACGGGATGAAGCGCGTGACCTGGCGTTGGCGGAATCCGAAGGGGTGGACGTGGTATTCATTCCCGCGGTAGAGGAAATGTATCCTCAGCCGACCAAAACCAAAATTGCCGTAGCTGAAATTACGTCATTGTTGTGCGGGGCCTCCCGCCCCGGACATTTTGACGGTGTCACCACGGTTGTGAATAAATTGTTCAATATCGTAAAGCCCGACTATGCCTTCTTCGGGATGAAGGATGCGCAGCAGGTGGCCGTCATAGAACAAATGGTACGGGATTTGAATATGGATGTGACCATCGTGCCATGTCCGATCATTCGCGAATCCGACGGCCTTGCCCTAAGCTCGCGGAACGTGTATCTGAAGCCGGAAGAGCGGGAACAGGCTCTTGTGCTGTCGGGCTCGCTGCGGACGGCTCAGGAGGCAATCCGGCAGGGACAAGCGACGACGGCAGGAGAGATCCGCGCTCATCTTCGGGATTATATATGCCGTTCTCCGCTCGCTGATATCGATTACGCGGAATTGCTCACCTTCCCGGAGCTTGCGCCCGTGGAAGATTCATACCGCATTGTGGATGAAGACAGACCCGTCATCATGGCGCTGGCCGTGCGTTTTGGCCGCACCCGTCTCATTGACAATGCATTACTTCAACCAAAAGTAGGGGGATCCCATGTTTAGAACGATGATGAAATCCAAAATCCACCGCGCAACGGTGACGGAAGCCAATCTGAACTATGTGGGCAGCATTACCATTGATGAGGATCTAATGGAGGCTGCAGACCTTCTGGAGAATGAAAAAGTTCAAATCGTGAACAATAACAACGGCGCCCGTCTGGAAACGTACGTAATCAAAGGCGAGCGCGGCAGCGGCGTCATCTGCTTGAATGGGGCAGCCGCACGGCTCGTACAGCCCGGCGACAACGTCATTATCATTTCTTATGCCATGATGTCCAAAGAGGAATACGACCATCACACCCCGACGGTCGTGATCGTCGACGAATCGAATAAGCCGGTTACGACGGAGTATCGCGAAGTTCACGCCGCCATTCTCTGAAGAACCAAAATGTGTCGGGACCCTAAAGGGATGAAAAGACCGTCTTCTACAGAAAATGAGTTCAGGTCGACGCACTGATCTCATTTTTCCGCTAAGGGTGGGATGCAGCTATGTTTCAACATGTATTCGCCGAAATGAACAACATGTTAGATGAAATTGTGAAGCATTACCCTTCTGCTCAAGGTCCCCAAAAACAGGCGCTGGTACAAAACTGGAACATGCTCAAAAGCATGAGCGAGGGCATTATCGAGGAGTGGCTGCATTTTGAAGAAAAAATGGCCATCTTCCGCGAGAGTGCAGCGTCACCTCCGGTTTTTCCGCCGACCGAAGCGCCTGAATTGCAGCTGGATGCGTTCGTTCGCGGTCAAGGTTACTACAAGCTGTTGATGTTCCAGCCGGCCATACAGCAGTTTGAGGCAGCCGCTGCGGTATTTCCGGACAGCCTTCTGATCAAGTTGTACATTGCCATGTCCCATCTGTATTTGGGGCAAACCGCCCAAGCATCCGACGTACTGATCTCCATCCTGCCCCTGGCTGACAACAGAAAGCTTCGGGCGATGATCTACAATGCGCTTGGATGCATCGAGGTGTTGAATGGACAGCAAGCAAAGGCCGAGGAACATTTTGCGCTGGCAATTCATAGCGATCCGACGCTTCCCGACCCCATGATCAACCTGGAGGTCTGCAAGCAGAATCGCGGTGAGCTCCAGTACGGCAGCCAATTGATCTCTTTGCTGTAGAAATCAAGCCACAACAAGAAGCGATGCCAGAGCTCACCTTGAGACTTTGGCATCGCTTTTTGCGTACGGGAGCGGTACAGAAAGCCAGGGGATTTTTTACCCGGAATGTTCAAAACCCGCAACTTCTGGTATGCTGTTAATTAGTCTGGAGGAAAGGGATTTTATCGAAATGAAATTTGCCGTATTGGATTTTGAAACCACGGGCAACCAGTCTGCAGATGAAATCATTCAGGTTGGACTGGCCATCATCGAAGAGGATCGAAGCATATCCCGCGTATACGGCACCTATGTCAATCCCGGGATTCCGATCCCTCCTTTTATTACCGGTTTGACCGGCATTTCCGACAGTGATGTAGCGGATGCTCCGTCATTGGAAGAAATGATGATGGAGCTTGTGCCCATGCTCGACGATGTCGTATTGGTTGGACATAACGTCGCTTTTGATTTTAACTTTTTGCAAAACGCGCTCGATCGCTGCGGCTATTTACCGTTCAGCGGCCGTATTCTAGATACGATGCACTTCTTAAAAATATGCTTTCCCTCGCTCCCGTCCTACCAGCTCGGGATGGTGTCCTCTCATTTCGGCCTGGAGCATGACCGTCCGCACCAGGCGGACAGCGATGCGCTTGCCACAGCCTATGCGCTGCTGAAATGTTTGGAGGAGATCGACGAGCTTCCGCTGCTCACCATTCAGCGTTTAAGCGACCTGTTTGCCGACGAGGACAGCGATTTGGCCTGGTTCTTTGACGGCATTCGTTCCGACAGGGAGCACCGAGCCGTACAAGTGGGAGACACCCATACGTACTACCGCCAGTTTGCCTTGGCGGTGGATGATTGGAACGATATAGCACCTGTCAGGGATGAGACGGAGCCCAACCCCTTGGCCGATGTAAGCTTCGAGCAATACATGAACGATGTTCGTGAACGCCTGAAGGAAACGCTGCCTCATTACGAGAGCAGGGATGCCCAGGACATGATGTTCCAGGAAGTGATGCAGGCGCTGGATGACAATAAACATCTATTGATCGAAGCGGGCACGGGAACCGGCAAATCCCTTGGATATTTGCTGCCGTCGATCTATCAAAGCGTGAAGCAGGAACAGAAGGTTATGGTGAGCACGCATACGATCAACCTTCAAGAACAGCTGCGTGACCGGGATATTCCCCTGCTCACCCAGGTTGTTCCTTTTCCTTTTAAGGCGGCCATTTTCAAGGGCAGGGGACATTATTTGTGTTTGAGAAAATTTGAACATAAAATAAATAGAAGAGATTTTCATTCCCCGAAGGAAGACGTAATCACGGCGGCCCAGATGCTGGTCTGGCTGACCCAGACGGAGAACGGGGATGATGAAGAGCTAAACCTTGGCGGACGCGGAGGGGATTTCTGGGAGACCATCTCCAGCGATTCGGATTCTTGCCTCGGACGCGCCTGTCCTTGGTTCCGCAAATGCTACTATCACAGGGCCAAGCATGAAGCAGGCATCGCGGATGTCGTCATTACGAACCATTCGAAGCTGTTCACCGACGTGAAGGCGAATCATCAGCTGCTGCCAAGCTATGAGCGCCTCGTCATCGACGAAGCGCATCATCTTGAGGATGTCGCCGGCAAGCACCTTGGCTTGCAGATGAAGTATTTTTCGGTGGTCCATACCTTGACCCGCATGTACAAAGACAGCCGAAGCGGGCAGCTCCCGGCTCTGCGCCAGCTGCTGCAAGCTTCGCCGCACGAGAAGGCAGTCGAATGGTCTTCCGTCATCGACCGTTTGTATCCGGACCTCATTACTGCAAAAGAGAACTGGGATCGGCTCAGCGATCAATTGTTCGGACTGCTTCCGGAACGCGGAGACGCTTCTCCGGGAGATGCCGGCCAATTCTCGCTCCGCCTGTCCCCGCTTAAGAAGCCGAAGGATTGGGATTCGATGGCCGAACTGGAGCATCAAATTCATCTGACGCTGGGCGATGTCGTGCGCAAGGGCGATAAGCTGATCGCCGAAATGAAGGAAGATTTGGATGACTACAGCGCGGACAGCCTGTTAACCGACCTATCGGGCCTATTTAAGGACCTGGCCTCGCATCGCGAAGACCTGCGCTCCTTCATGGCCCTGAACGATGAGGGCACGGTATACTGGATGGAGGCGAACGGCAATTTCCGCAGCAAATCGCTGCAGTTGTATGCCGTGCCCGTCGACGTGAGCGCTCATCTGAAGGAATTGTTTTTTGACAAGAAACAAAGCGTGATTCTGACATCGGCGACCTTGTCGGTGGACAAATCGTTTCAGTTCATGATCGAAAACCTGGGTCTTCAGGAAGCGGCTGAAGCGGGGAACCTGAACACGGTTCAGCTCCCGTCCCCGTTTAATTACAGGGAACAAGCCCTTCTTGTCGTGCCGCGCGATTTTCCGAGCGTGAAGGGATCGGTCGGGGATGCACTCTTTGTGAATACGCTCGTGAAGTCTTTGGCCGATACGGCCGTCGCTACGCATGGCCGCATGCTCGTCCTGTTCACTTCCTACCGGATGCTGCGCCAGGTGCACGAGCCGTTGAAAGAAGCGCTGGCATCAAGCGACATCACGGTATTGGGACAAGGTATGGACGGAACCAGCCGTACCAAGTTAATCCGAAGATTTCAGGACAGCAGCGCTTCCGTGCTGCTGGGCACCAGCTCCTTCTGGGAAGGGGTAGACATCCCGGGCGAGGCGCTGACTTGTCTTGCCATCGTCCGGCTGCCGTTCCAGCCGCCGAATCATCCCTTGGTCGAGGCCAAGAGCGAACTGCTGCAGCAGCAGAAGAAGAATCCCTTCATGAAGCTTTCGGTTCCGCAAGCGGTCATTCGTTTCAAACAGGGGTTTGGGCGTCTGGTGCGAACAGCACAAGATAAAGGGATCGTGATCGTGTACGATACCCGGGTCATTGAATCCTATTACGGGAAGTATTTCTTATATTCCTTGCCGGGGCCGAAAATGGAGCATATGCCGACAGAGGGGATCGTTCCCCGAATTTCGGAATGGCTGCAGGAAGAGGCAAGCGCGGGAAACCAAGCGGAATAAAGTGAAACCAAGCACGATCAACAAAAAAGATGTAGTTATTAACCTATTATTAGGGGGAGCATGCATGAAATCGGAAAAAATTTCGGAAGCCGTGGTCCGCAGATTACCTGTATACTTGCGCTATTTGAATGAGCTTCAGAAGAGGGAGGTTTCCACGGTTTCCTCCCAGGAGCTGGGACAGAAGCTGGACCTCAATCCTGCTCAAATTCGTAAGGACCTGGCGTATTTCGGTGATTTTGGACGGAAAGGGATCGGATATGATGTTTCTTATCTGATCGAGAAGATTCGCCAGATTCTGAAGCTGGACCAGAAGATCAATGTCGCACTGGTCGGGGCCGGTAATCTTGGACATGCATTATCGAATTACAATGCATTCCTGAAGGATAATATGAAGATTGTGGCGATTTTCGATTCGTATTCTCCCAAAGTTGGTATGAAAATTAACAATTTGGTCGTACAGCCGATGGAAGAGCTGGAGAAGACGGTTCATGAGCACGGCATTCGAATCGGGATTATTACCGTTCCGGATTTCGAAGCGCAGAACGTCGCGAATCAGCTTATCGCCTCAGGGATCGAGGCGATTCTGAACTTTGCGCCAACCATCCTGAAAGCCCCAGCCCATATCCGGATTCATACGGCTGATTTTACAACGGATTTGCAAAGTTTGGCCTATTATTTGGATAACGGCAAGGAGGATGCAGCACATGACAACAACGAAGTGGATGGTTAAGAACGGAACGTTTGCAGTACTGGAGGAAGGCCAATCCGTGCTTCGCGGATACCTGGTGGTTGAGAACGACCGGATCACGTACCTGGGCGAGGAGGAGCCCGTCGTGGAAGAGGGAACAGAGATTATCGACGGAACCCATCTGTTCTTCCTGCCCGGATTGGTGAACACGCATGGACATGCCGCCATGTCGCTTCTTCGCGGCTATGGGGACGATCTGGCGCTGCAGGTATGGCTTCAGGAAAAAATGTGGCCGATGGAAGCCAAATTCACGTCAGACGACGTATATTGGGGCACATCGCTCTCCGTGCTGGAGATGATCAAAGGCGGAACCACGACGTTTGTGGATATGTATGACCATATGGATCAGGTCGCGAAGGTTGTCCAGGACTCGGGAATGCGCGGCGTCCTGACGCGCGGCGTAATCGGTTTATGCCCGCCCGAGGTACAGCAGCAGAAGCTGGATGAGGCGGTGGCATTCGCGAAGGATTGGCATGGCAAGGCTGGCGGCAGAATTACGACGATGATCTCGCCGCACGCGCCTTATACCTGCCCGCCGGATTTCATCGAAAAATTCGTTCAAGCATCCCATGACTTGAACCTGCCTTTGCATACCCATATGTCCGAAACGGAAACGGAAGTGGCTCAGAATGTTAAGGACTACGGGCTTCGCCCCGTTGCCCATTTGGAGAAGCTGGGCATGTTCTCCCGTCCTACGCTCCTTGCGCATGCCGTTCATCTGACCGATGAGGAAATCGAAGTCTTGGCCAAGCATCAAGTAGCCGTATCGCATAATCCCGGAAGCAATTTGAAGCTTGCCAGCGGAGTCGCCCGCGTACCTGCGCTGCTGAAAGCCGGCGTAACGGTGTCGCTCGGTACCGACGGACCTGCTAGCAACAATAACCTGGATATGTTCGAAGAGATGCGGCTGGCTGCCCTGATCCATAAAGGAGTAAGCGGGGATCCGACGGCCATTCCGGCCTCCGATGCGCTCCGAATGGGCACGGTATACGGAGCCAAGTCCGCTTTCCTTGAGGATATCGGTATGCTCGCGGTTGGGATGAAAGCCGATATGATCGCATTGAATACGGATCAGGCGCATTTCCTTCCACGGACCGACTATATTTCTCACGCGATCTACTCTGCCAGCGCGAAGGATGTAGAGCATGTATGGGTTGACGGCAAGCAGGTGGTGAAGAATGGCGCGAGCCTTACTCTCGACGAGGAACGCATCCGCCGGGAAGCGCAGCGTGCATTTGAGCGTCTTACAACCCTCTAGGGAATAATCAAGGGGAGCGAGGAAGACGGATTTGAAGAAAAAAACGAAGTGGATATTGCTGAGTGTGTCCGGCGTCCTGCTATTATTGCTTGGCCTACAGCTCTATTATTCCTATGTTATGAAAGATACGTGGAATGAAGAAAGAATGGCGATCCTTGCAGCGAAACAGCATGGCCAATTGGTCTCGTCCGACAAGACCTATAAATCGGTATGGGGCGAGGACAATAACTATTGGGTGGTCAGCGGGAAAGATAAAGACAATCAAGACCGCATGGTCTGGGTGAAGTTTACGGACGATAACGTTCCTGTTGAAGGGACAGATGCCGTTCAGTCCGTGTTATTGAATACGGGCATGTCAGAGGCCGTGATGCGGGACCAGATCCGTAACGAAATGCCGGGTGCGGTCATCAAGCGATTGCTGCCGGGAATGTATGAAGGCGAGTATGCCTGGCAGCTGCAATATGAAAACAACGGTCAGCGCGGCTACAGATTCTATCGTTTTCAAGACGGAAACGCCATCGGAAATGATATTATTCTTCCTAATCAATAAGAAAACAAATGAAAAGGCGTCCCCTCATAGGGATGCCTCTTTGGCACATAAATATGTAAGCGTATACAGAAATAAATTGGTAAAACTGTTCTAAATATTTTCACAGACAAGCATGAAAAAGTATATAAGATGTGATATACTCGTACTTGTACGAATTGAGCAGATCAATTACATGCCTCACCATATATCGTTGTTATATGTATTATTGTGCTGCAATTGCTATACAAAATTTCATATCGAAAATTGAAGGAGGAACTTCATGAAACTGCGCATTGTACCTATCATGCTGACTGTCGTGATCTCAGCATCGGTCCTCTTTGGCGGTTGGTTTCTGTATCGGCAGATGGCTTTGCAGAATCCGCTCGCAACTGTTGTGTCACAATACGATGGCGTGAAAAGTTCTCATATAGATATTAAACAGGATACCGTGACTTTGAATCTTGATTTGGCTCCGGATGCGAATTTACAAGGTTTGGTTCAGCATATTAAGCAGGAAGGCAAGTCCGTGATCGGCAAGCGGGAATTGAGAATCCAGGTGGAGGACCATTCCTCGGAAGCATTGGATCAATGGTGGGAGCAAGCGATGCTGTCGGTTGCCGAAGCGATGGACAATAAGCAGTATACCGATATTCAATCATCGCTCGAGCAGTTGGCTGCCCAGTCGCCGAATTTGAAAGCAAAAGCAACGATCGACGACACCAATGTCTATGTCAGCTTGTCGGACGGCAAGTCTGGTAAATTTATAATCTTGCCGCGTCAACCTGGCAAAATGGAGGTGTGGAACCATGCCTAAATTAGCAAAAGAAATCATGTTAGGCTTCATTCCGGTTTTGTTGGTATTCCTTGTGTTTGTCGGCGTAAACATCGTGCCTCTCTTAATAGCGGCAGGACTCGTAGGCGGCTTGCTGTTTATAGCCAAGATGAAGGGCGGCATCGCGGTTGGTGCCGGAAATGAGCGAAAGCGGAAGAAGAGCGGCCCGGCCAAGCTGACGTTCGAGGAAATCGGCGGGCAGGATAACGCTAAGCAGGAGCTGCGGGAAGCATTGGATTTTCTGATTCGTCACGAGGATATCAAGAAATTCGGCATACGTCCATTGAAGGGGATTCTTCTCACAGGGCCTCCGGGAACAGGGAAGACCTTGATGGCCAAGGCCGCTGCCCATTATACCGATTCTATATTTGTCGCTGCTTCCGGCAGTGAATTCGTGGAGATGTATGTCGGCGTCGGTGCAGGGCGAATCCGGGATTTGTTCAAGGATGCCCGCAACCGCGCGGCCAAAGAAAACAAGCAAAATGCCATCATCTTCATCGATGAGATCGACGTCATCGGCGGTAAACGCGAAGGCGGCCAACAGCGAGAGTACGATCAAACGCTGAATCAGCTGCTGACCGAAATGGACGGCATCTATTCGCAGGACACGCCTCGCATTCTGGTGATCGCCGCAACGAACCGTAAAGAAATGCTGGACAGCGCGCTGCTGCGTCCAGGACGATTCGACCGCCATATTCAAGTGGATCTGCCTGATAAGAAGGGCCGGACGCATATCTTAAACCTGCATGCGGGCAATAAGCCGCTGCATCAAGATGTCGACCTGGAAAAAATAGCAGAGGAAGCCTACGGCTTCTCGGGTGCACAGCTGGAGAGCGTCATGAACGAAGCCGCCATCTATACGATGCGCGAGAACGAACAATTTATCCATCAGCGTCATCTGTCCATGGCGATTGACAAGGTCATGATGGGCGAGCGTTCCGACCGTGAATCGAATTTGGAGGAGAAAAAGCGTGTTGCCATCCACGAATTGGGACATGCTATCATGGCAGAGCTGGTGCGCCCAGGCAGCGTGAAGCAAGTCGCGCTCAGCCCGCGCGGCAAGGCGCTTGGTTATGTTCGCCATAATCCGCAGCAGGAACAGTATTTGTACACAAAAACCTTCCTGGAAGAGCAGATTATGATCGCTCTTGGCGGCGCGGCCGCCGAAGAGATCTATTACGGGGGCCGAAGCACGGGCTCCAGCAATGACTTCGAGCAGTCGCTGAACATCGTGGAGACGATGATGAAGTCGGGTCTGACGTCGCTGGGTATCGTTAACATGAACATGGTTACTACCGAAGAGCTGATGAAAGAGAACAATGTGATATTGGAAGAGCTGATGAATCGCACCAAAACTCTTTTGGAGCAGAAACGGCCGATATTCGACAATTCTCTTGACATCCTGTTGAAGGAAGAAATTCTCTCGGGAGAACAATTTCGTTGTCAATTTCGTGAAAACGCGCTTTTACCAGCATAAATTGTTATGCTGGTTATTTTTTTTTACTTTTTTGTCGTGCTAAGATATTATTATACTTTGTGCTCTAAAATGTATTTTTCGACAAATGGGGTACAATTAAAGTATAGAGATAAGGAAAGGGTGGAGTAGAAACCATGTACTTCAAAAAAATCGGCGTTGTAGGCGGCGGGACCATGGGGCAGGGCATTGCGGAGATGCTGGCAGCCAAGGGCCTTGACGTACTGCTCGTAGAGAAAACTCCAGAGAAACTGGACTATTCATACCGAATGATCGAGACCAGTCTAGATAAACAACTGGAGAAATGGGGAATTACCCAGGCAGAGAAGAAACTGATCCTGAACCGGATTCAAAAAGTAACTCATTTTGCGGAGCTTAGCACCTGCGATATGGTAATTGAGACGATCATAGAGGACTTGGATGCAAAGAAAGAAGTATTTACACAGCTGGATCAGGTTTGTCCAAGCCACGTAATATTAGCAAGTAATACATCCACGCTTAGTTTGACGGAGCTCGCCAGCTCCACCAAATATCCTGAGCGTGTTATTGGCATGCACTTCATACATCCCGTTTCCAAGGTCGACCTCGTTGAAATCATTCGCGGCTTGAAGACTTCAGATCATACGTTTAACGAAACCAAACGCTTTGTTGAGGAAGTTTCGGATAAAAAGGGCATCATGGTCTATGAATCTCCAGGTTTCGTCACCACCCGCATGATCACGCTCATGATCAACGAAGCGATGCATCTCCTGCAAGAAGGCGTAGCCTCCGCGGAAGATATCGACGACGCCATGAGAATCGGATATAACTTCCAGCACGGACCGCTGGAAATGGCCGACCGTTTCGGCCTGGATTCCATTCTCGCCGCGCTGGAGCGCATGTTCCGCGAGTACGGCGAACTGAAATACCGTCCATCGATTGTCTTGAAGAAATTGGTTCGCGCAGGACAACTGGGCGTTAAAACCGGAGAAGGCTTTTTCAAGTACGACAAGGATGGTGACCGGGTATGAATATTCTCGTAATTAATGCAGGCAGTTCTTCGCTGAAGTATCAACTGTACGATATGACGGATGAATCCGTGCTGGCAAAAGGATTGGTTGAACGGATCGGCATGGATTCCTCGATTCTGACGCATAAGCCGACAGGAAAACAGGACGTAACCGAAGTCAGCGAAATTCTGGAGCATACTACCGCGATCCGCAAAGTGCTTGGCATGCTGACAAACGAGGAGCACGGCGTGATCGATTCCATCGAAAGCATTCAGGCCGTAGGGCATCGCGTGGTGCATGGCGGGGAATCTTTTAAAGAGTCCGCTCTCGTAGACAGTGACGCCAAAGCGGAAATCCGCCGCTTGTTCGATCTGGCTCCGCTGCACAATCCGGCCTCGATGATGGGGATCAAAGCCGCAGAAACCAATATGCCTGGCGTTCCGCAGGTCGTTGTGTTTGATACGGCGTTCCATCAGACCATGCCGGAGAAATCGTACCTGTACGCTATTCCTAGAGTACTTTATAATAAGTATAAAGTACGTCGTTACGGTGCGCACGGTACTTCCCATGCCTATGTCAGCCAGGCAGCGGCAGAATTCCTGAACCGTCCGCTGGAGGATCTGAAGATCATTACCTGCCATATCGGGAACGGGGCTTCCCTCACAGCGGTAAAAGGCGGCAAGTCCATCGATACTTCCATGGGCATGACGCCGCTGGAAGGGCTCATGATGGGTACGCGCAGCGGTGATTTGGATCCTGCGATCGTGCCGTTTGTCATGAATAAGGAAGAGCTTACCGTAAATGAAGTGAACTCCATGCTGAACAAGCACAGCGGCTTGCTGGCGATTTCCGGAATCAGCAGCGATATGCGCGAGATCACGGAAGGCATGGAAAAAGGCGATCCGAACTCCACATTAGCTTTTGAAATGTACGAGTATCGTGTCCGTAAATACATCGGTTCTTATGCTGCCGCCATGAATGGCGTGGATGTCATCGTATTTACGGCGGGCGTCGGCGAGAATTCGATCGTTCTTCGTCAAAGAGTGCTTGAGCAGCTTACCTATCTCGGAGTAGAATTGGATGAGGAGCTGAACAGCATTCGATCCGGCGAGCCGCGCCGTATTTCCGCGGCGAACTCGAAGGTTGAGGTACTCGTGATCCCTACCAATGAAGAATTGGTTATCGCGCGGGATACGCATCGTATCGTTCAAGCTTCCAACCGTTAAATAGTAGTGATATAAGGGAGAGATTTATGCATGGCCACCAAAAGTGTGATTCGTAACGTCAACCAGCATGTCGGCGAGACCGTCACGATCGGCGCCTGGATCAACAACAAGCGTTCCAGCGGGAAGATTCAATTCCTGCAGCTTCGCGACGGCTCCGGCTATATCCAGGGCGTTGTAGTGAAGAGCGAAGTATCCGAACAGGTATGGGAAGACGCGAAAAGCCTGACACAAGAAAGCTCTTTGTATGTGACGGGTGTTATACGTGAAGAGCCGCGGAGCCAATCGGGTTATGAGATGACGGTTACCGGCATTGAAATTATACATCTTACGGAAAACTATCCGATTACGCCTAAAGAGCACGGTGTCGATTATTTGATGGACCATCGTCATCTGTGGCTTCGTACGCAGAAACAACGTGCGATTATGGTGATCCGTGCAGAAATTATCCGCGCCGTTCAAGAGTACTTTGATACCAACGGCTTTACGCTTGTGGATCCGCCGATTTTGACTCCGACTTCTGCGGAAGGCACAACCAATCTGTTCCACACGAAATATTTTGATGAGGATGCCTATTTGACCCAGAGCGGACAGCTGTACATGGAAGCTGCTGCCATGGCACTCGGCAAGGTATACTCCTTCGGGCCGACATTCCGCGCCGAGAAGTCCAAAACCCGCCGTCACCTCATCGAGTTCTGGATGATTGAGCCTGAGATGGCCTTCACGGACCATGAGGAGAGCCTTCAGGTGCAGGAGCAGTTCATCAGCCATGTGGTGCAATCCGTCGTTAAAAACTGCCGTCAGGAGCTTGAAACGATCGGTCGCGACATATCGAAGCTGGAGGCGATCCAGGCGCCGTTCCCGCGGATTACGTACGATGAGGCGATTGACTTCCTGCACACGCAGGATTTTGATATTCCTTGGGGCGAGGATTTCGGCGCGCCGCACGAAACGGCCATTGCCGAGAAGTATGACAAGCCGGTCTTCATTACCCATTATCCGGCGGGCATCAAGGCTTTCTACATGAAGCCGGATCCGAATCGTCCGGAGGTCGTGCTGTGCGCGGATATGATCGCGCCGGAAGGTTACGGCGAGATTATCGGAGGATCGCAGCGGATTGACGATCCACAGCTGCTCGAAGAGCGCTTCAAGGAGCATGACCTATCGATGGAAACTTATCAATGGTATATGGATTTGCGTAAATACGGCACCGTGCCTCATTCCGGATTCGGCTTAGGCCTTGAGCGTACCGTTGCGTGGATTTGCGGCTTGGATCATGTTCGTGAAACGATTCCGTTCCCACGGACCCTGTACCGGATGTACCCGTAAGCCGTGAGAGGTGAGTCCATGGACCACGGCAACGCGGAAACCGGCATGAACGGTTGGACGGCCGGCGCCGCTGCCGGCATGAGCCAAGGGATGGCGATCATTCCTTATGCCCTGCTCCGGCATTACCGGTCACTTGGTTTAAGCGATCGCGAAGCGATGCTGGTCATCCATTTGATCGGGTATCAGCAGGTGGAGTTTAAGACGTTTCCTTCGCTGGAGGAGCTTGCGGAGGTAACGGGCTCTCCTGCCGCCTTCATCGCTGCAAGCCTGCAGCGCCTGATGAAGGTAGGACTGATCGGCATTGATGAATATGTCGACGAGGGCCAGGGAATTCATTATGAGCGGTACAATCTGAACGGATTGTATGAGAAGCTTGCTACGTGCCTGGCCCAAGAGGGCAGGGACAAAAGCCCTGAAGCAGCCAAGTTTGCTTCACCTCTGTTGAATGCCCGTCCAGCTTCCGGCAAAACAGCTGCATCGGAGAAACCCGCTCCGGAGAAGGAAGAGCGGAATCTGTTCACCATTTTCGAAAAGGAATTCGGACGTCCGCTATCGCCGATGGAGCTGGAGACAATCTCCGGCTGGGTCGACGCGGACCGCTACCCGGACGAGTTGATCCTGTTAGCGCTAAAAGAGGCGGTATTTGCGGGCAAATTGCATTTCCGCTACATTGACCGGATCCTGCTCGAATGGAGCCGCAACCGGGTGCGTACCGCACAGGATGCCAAAGCCTATACGCAGAAATTCAGAAATATCGGAAGATAGCTCAGAAGCACGTCCATGAAGGACGTGCTTTTTTTATATGCGATGGAAATATTCCGTTACCAAGCGTTTTGACTCATGATGGAAAATGCGGTCTTATACGAATAAAATTTGCAAAATGCAGAAACTAGCTGTCCCTTTTTTCCCCTGTCATGTGTTATAAATCATGAGGGCACCTTCAGTGATGATTTGCTGATGAGAGGGGAAGGCCTAGCATGGGTGGATGAGGCCCAAAATCTTTATTACCATATCGCATTGAACAGCAAAGCGAAGTTAACAAAAGAGAACATGATAGAAATCGCAGAGCGCTTTATTAACTAACGACATGTACATGTCCCAAAGGTTTTGTGAAACCTAAGCCCTTGGGACTTTCTTTATGCAGCCGGCCGGGTCCAGCGGCCGTTTCAGGTCCTGATTAGCAGGAGAACCCCTCCGGATTAGCGAATGCATATAGTTGCAGCATCGGCCGGAGGGGGAGATGGAGATGAGATACAAGGCCATTATTTTTGATCTGGACAACACGTTGCTAGACTACAGCCAGAGCGAAAAGAAATGCATGCAGCAGGCGCTGGAGTTATACCGTCTGCATGAGGATTTGACGTGGGATGAGTTCTGGGGGACATTCAGTCCGATCAATTTTAATTACTGGATGAACCGAGTTCAGCATAATCACGACATTAGGCAGGTGTTGGAGCACTCCTTCACGGACACGTTCCTTGGATTGAAGCGGGAATTTAACCAGTGCCGGGAGATCTCGGAAACATACTGGGGGTTATTTTGCAGTTCCCCCCATTTGGAGCCGCATGCCGATCTTATACTGGAGCACCTGCACGGCAATTTTGCGCTCGGCGTGATCTCCAACGGCATTGGTGAAGCACAGCGCAAACGTCTTGCGGCAGGAGGCTTGTTTCATTATTTTGATTCCTTCATCATTTCGGATGAAGTAAAGTACTGGAAGCCGGATCCGCATATCTTTGACCTTGCTTTGCAGGAATTAGCGGTTGACTCAAGCGAGGTGCTGTACATAGGGGATTCGCTTACGGATGATTATGAAGGAGCAGCGAATGCAGGAATTGACTTTTGTTATTATAATCGCCGGGGCGCCCCTTTAAGCGACCGTCATCGGCCTGCTTATACGATCAAGGATCTTATGGAGCTCAAGGATCTGACTTAGGAATCATGAAAGAAGGAGAATGATCGAATTGAAATACAAGCATATTCTATTTGATTTGGACGGAACCCTGACCGATCCGCGCGAAGGCATCACGAAAGCTGTGAGGCACGCACTCGGTCAGCAAGGGATTATCGTCAACGATCTTTCCGAGCTGGAATGTTTTATCGGTCCCCCGCTCCAGGAGACCTTCACCGAAAAGTACCATTTCAGCGAGGCCGAGGCTTGGGAAGCAATTCTCAGCTATCGCGAATATTTCAAGGACACCGGCCTGTATGAAAATGAAGTATATGTCGGCATTCGCGATGTATTGGATTTACTGTTATCGCAAGGGCGACAGTTGTATGTCGCTACCTCCAAGCCTGCGGTTTTTGCGGAAACGATACTTGAGCATTTCCAGCTGTCCGCTTATTTTACCATGGTGTGCGGAAGCGAACTGGACGGCACCCGGTCCGCCAAAACCGAAATCATTCAGCATGTTCTGGATACTTGCCGCATTGATGCTTCGGAAGCCGTCATGATCGGAGATCGGATGCATGATTTAATAGGAGCACGGAATTGCGGGATACACAGCATGGCTGCAGGTTACGGCTATGGTTCGGAGGAAGAGCTGACGGCATGCCGGCCGACCTATTTCTTCAAAACGGTGGAGGAGATGCTCCGGTCGTTTGCAAGCTTAGCGGTTTAGGATCTCCTGCCGATGAGACGGAGGCTTCGATTTTTCGCCTAACATCGGTTATAATGGTCATAACCAGTCGGAATGTCATAATTTGTGAAGGGAGGGGCATGATCATGATCATGATGGGAAGATTGACGATGAGCTCTATGCAAAGTCTATATGATGAACAACGGCGGTTGTTTGCATGGAGCGATGAGAAAGTTACCGCCTGATTACCTCGCGTAGAGAGGGCCGTTTATCTATTGGACTTTGCATCCTTAAAACCTTTATTTTAATTTTAAGGAGCAGAGCTACCATGAAATATATAAACGCGGATATTATACTTCCCGAGGAATTGCTGAAGGAAGTGCAAAAATATGTACAGGGCGGGATGGTATACATCCCGAAACCCGAAGGATTGCGCAAGAAATGGGGAGAAAACTCGGGCAGCCGGGTGTATTTGAAAAAAAGAAACCTGGAAATCCGGCAGCTGTTTGCTTCAGGCGCCACGATTGACCAGCTTTCTTCTCAGTATTGTTTATCCTGCGATTCCATCAAAAAAATCGTGTATACCAAAAACAAGTAAAAGCAAGTCACATTGGAACTGATTCTGATGTGGCATTTTTCTTGTGTAAAAAGCGGGTCGAATCAGGTATCATGAAATGAAAAGACGATGTGTGGGATGGGAGAGAAAAGTTTGTCCGTAAGGAAACGCTCAAGTGACTTTACAGTTTGCTTCATGCTTCTGGCTGTGGCTATTATTGGGGTTCAGCTAATTTCATTTCCGATGGTTTTTATATGGGGGGCCGTTTTGACTCTGGCTTATATCGCGTGCAGGAGGGTCAGTCTGTTCAACCCTTCGAAACGGATAAGCGATACAGCCATGCTGGCGCTGAACATGATCATGGGGTACATCCTTTATCGTACCTTTGGTGAAATCATACAGAATGGGTTGGCCGATCACGAAGCCTGGGGAATTATTCTATCGAGGCTGGGCCTGATTCTGTTCGTGATGCCCTTTGCGCTCGCGGCAATGCGGACGAGAGAAAAACCGCTTTATCTTGCCATAGGCACCTGGAGGTCAACGATTTATTTTCCATGGATATTCAAGGGCCCGCTCAAGGACCCGATCTGGCGGTTTATGCTGATATTCCTGGTTATGGTTTGTGCCGTATTTTCATTTTTTATGGACTGGGGACAGCCTGAACTCCTGGCTCTTGCCGGTTATGCCCTTTCTTTTGCGCTGATCAATGCAGTGCTGGAGGAGCTGTTATGGCGGGGTTACATACTTAGTCATTTTGCAAGTCGGTTTGGGGAGCTGAAAGGGCTTGTCATCGCCGGAGTTACCTTTGGTTTATACCATTACCACCTCGGTTTTTCATGGCCCGTTTGCCTGTTGTTTTCCATCTTTGGTATCATGATGGGGGGCGTAGCTATTCGTTCGAAAGGATTGGCTCCCGTCATGGTCATGCATTTTGCGATGAACGTTCTATTCGTCCTTAGCGGTATGATTCTGTAACCTTCCTAAGGGCGTCGATAGACGTTCTTTTTTGTTTTGGCCGGTACGGGCAAACTATGGGACAAGCTGTGTTGGTCTTTTTTTTAGATTCATCCATATTTTTTTTGAAAAAGTGCAGGGGCAGCTCATAAAGCTGACGTCTATGTATTTGGGAAGGAGGGGAGAGTTATTGATGCAGAAACGTTAATCGCGCGCATCCTGCAAGGTGAGCAAGAAGCCTTTCGGGAACTGGTGAACCAATACAGCCAGCACGTGTTCCATACGGCATATTCGGTCCTGCGGGATGCCAAGGAAGCGGAGGATGCGTCGCAGGAAGTGTTCATACAAGTATACAAAGCTCTCCCCCAGTACAGATCTGAAGGTTTTAAGACCTGGATTACCCGCATCGCCTTGAACAAAGCGATTGACATGAAGAGGAAGCTTTCCCGTAAACCGCCGGAGCAGCTGCCCGGCGAACATGAAGAAGTGCTGGATAAACTCCCTTCCCGGGACGAGGATGTGGTTTCTCTGCTCATACATAAGGAGAGAAGAGAGGAACTTCGAGAGAAAATTGAAGCATTGCCGGACAATCACCGCGCCATTATTAAGGCTTTTTATTTGGAAGAGAAAAACTACGAACAAATCGCAGCCGAGCTGAACGTCACGGTCAAGACGGTTGAATCGAAATTATACCGGGCCAGACAATGGATTCGGAAATCGTGGAAGGAGGAGGAGTGGAAATGAACGCCAAGGATCACGAGCTCAAGCTGCTGACCGAACGTTATGTTAGAGGGGAAGGCTCGCCCGAAGAACGAACTTCTTATGAAGAGCTCATGCTAACGGATGACGGCGTGCTGGAGATCTATATGCAGGTTCTGTCGGAGCTTGATGCCGAACTTCCCGGTATGGCAGATCCTGAAGCATTTGCCGAGCAGGTGGTGGAACATGAACAGATTAAGCCCTACACCCCGAAAGCACCGCTGCGGATTCAGGAGCGGCCCAAGCGCTGGTACGAACGCGCCATCGTCCATTATGCCATAGCGGCGTCCATTACGATGCTGTTCCTCTTCACCGGGGCATTCGACCGGCTGCTTCCCAGTGAGATTAGCGGTCAGGTCCCTTTATCCGATACGCCTTCCTATAGTGAGCAATGGGTGGAAAAAACAACGGGCTGGCTGGACCGGCTATTAACCAGATAAGAAAAATGAAAGGAAGATGCTTAGTGCAACCGCAACGAAGTAAAGGTTTTGCCTTTATACTCAATATCCTTCCGGGTCTCGGCCATTATTACTGGGGGAGGAAGGGACGGGCGCTGTTATATCCGCTGCTGTTCTTCGGAAGCCTGTTCGGCGGGATTTTGCTTGGAATCATGTCGGCTTCCGACGCAGTATTTGCGCTGGGACTTCTCGGTGCTTTAATGATCTGGGGGATCAGCATGCTCGATCTGCTCATTGCGTTGATCCGTTATACCCCCGTCACGATTATTCATGATGAATTCGGGCGGCCGATGGAGATTCGCCAGGACAAGAGCGATGAGTCCGAGCGCTTTTATACCATCCTGCTGTCCTTCATTCCCGGCCTTGGCCATTTTCAACTGGGCTTGATGCAGCGCGGGCTGTCATTCCTGATCGCCTTTTTCGGACTTGGAACGATTCTGGTGTTCCTGACGGGGTTGACTCATGAATCGGTGTTCCTGCTGTTTTTGGGCATGCTGCCGATCATATGGCTTTATTGCATGTTTGACGTGGTACAGCTGGTTCACCGCAAGCAAGCCGGGGACCTGCTCATAGACCGCACGCTGTTTGATGAGCTGGAGAGCGGCCGGGAGAGCGGGCGCCGCAGCAAAGTGTTTGCCACCTTGCTATCGGCGTTTCCCGGAGCGGGTCAAATGTATTTGGGTTTGCAAAAACGCGGACTGCAACTCATGGTTCTATTTCTTGGCAGCATCTATGTACTGGATGTGCTTAAGCTCTCGGTATTCCTGTTTTTGATCCCGTTGATCTGGTTTTATGCCTTTTTCGATGGTTTGCAGCAAGTCAGCCGCTATGGCCGGGAGCCGCTCCGGGATCGGCCGATCATCTCGGGCCTTGGAAATCAGCAGCGCTGGCTCGGGCTTGGCCTGCTCATCCTTGGCATCTATTTCGTATTTACGAGCGTAGTGATGCCTTATGTTGAAACGCTGTTTCCGGATTTGCACCTGGATTACCGGATCCGAACCTACATGAAAACCGTGATCGTAGCGGTGCTTCTCATCGGAGGAGGAATCAAGCTGATGACAGGCTCGAAGAAGGATTCACGGAGTGGAAATCGTCCATTTTATGATTCCGACAACGATTAAAATGTCTGATCATCACCTGAAAGATTCCAACCGATGATCAAGCGTGCGCAAATCAACCAGTATTGATGAACGAGACATGGGGGGAGATATTGTGGCCAAGAATCTGTATTATTTGTTGTATATTGCTCTGTTTGTTGGGACCTGTTTGTTTGTCGTCAATGCCTACTCCTCGCCGGATCCGGTACCGTCGCCTTCGATCTCTTTATCGGAGCAGGATCAGAATCGGCTATGATTCACCTAGCGTTTAGCGTTCCAAAGAAAAAAACCTGTAAAACGATTGTGATCGTTTTACAGGTTTTTTAGCTTTCGTTCAACGAGAATATAAATCAGGATAAAAACGATGACGGTTGAAATCACGGTCGTCATGAAATGGCCGGTAAGCCTGGCGATCAACAGCAGGATGACTCCGAAAATCATCAGCAGCAAGCTGACGTAGGCGTTGGCAACTTTAAAATTCCGTTCATTTTTGAGTGAAGACGTCGTTTTGTAAGCATAAAAACTTGTGGAGCTTTTAGGCGGAATCAAAAAGAGGACCAACCCGTACAAAATAAACACGACGCCGATGGCTAAGCTTTCAAGCACCCTACACACTCCTCTGGAAGGATAAGCCGGATGCACCCCGAACCGAAGCGTTCGGATTTCAGGGTGCCAGGACCTGTCGCGCGGGATATCCGGCTGATTAAGCTCAATCCCCGCAAGGCTAAAATCACTTGGAACCGGCTGCATTCAGAAGCAAACGGCGGTAGGAATATTCGAATATAAACTCAAAGGCCTCCAGATGTTTTTTGGCTTCGAACGCATTTTTGCCCCAGGCATAGATGCCGTGGTTACGCAGCAAAATGCCGGGTACCGCCGGATCGAGCGCGCCGGGAACGAGCTCTGCAATCCGCGGAATGTCCGCATAGTTCGGCAGGATCGGAATGCGGATCGCCGCGTCCTCTTCCCAAATGTTAAAGGCTTTGATCAGCTCGATTCCTTGGGCAGGTACGTAACCTTGTTCACCATACCAATCGCTGATCAGGTTGTTGTCGATGGTGTGCACATGGAAAATGGCGCCGCAGCCGGTTTTCCGGTAGATTTCACAGTGGATTAAAGTTTCCGCGCTGGGCTTTAAGCCGGTTGCTTCGCAAGGGACGCCGTTCTGGTCCACAAAGAGATAATCCTCCGGCGTATGTACGGATTTGTCTTTTCCGCTGGCCGTGACGGCAAAATAAAACTGCTCCGGATGGAATTCGCCAACACGGACGGAAAGATTGCCGCTGGTACCCGGGAACCAGTTTCTGGATGCAAACAGTTCCTTGATTCCTCTAAGTTCCTGCAGCGCAGCCTGCTTCTGTTCGAGCTGGATATCTGAAAATGCCACTTACAGCACCTCCTGCGTAAACTTGTCTTTCATGTCGTTCTGAATATCGGTAAATGTCTCGAATGGTACATGAAACACGCCAAGCTTCTTGCACTGCTCGGTGAGCGTGGAGCGGGAATAGACCAGGTCGGCCTGCTTGGCGCCTTCAAAATCGGTAAGGCTGTCACCGATGAGAATCCGGTAATATCGGTCGGCTGGAAAACGGTCCATCACCGTAACCTTGCACATGCCGCAGTCGTTATGGCAGGATTCCTTGCAAGGATGCGGCCAGGTAATCTCAATGCGATCCCCTTCGAAATCGGCACCGTTGCAGAAGATATGGTCCGCCGGAATGCCAAAGGGCTTCAGCAGAGGATCGACAAAGAAATCGATGCCGCCGCTTGTGACATAGAACTCGATCTGCTCGGATTTCAAATAGTCAAGGAACGCTGCGAAGCCTTCCCGTATCCCGGCATGGCTCAGCACATACTCGGTAATTTCTTCTCTCATGGAGGAAGGGAAGAGCGCGAACATGCGGCCAACGCCTTCCCGAATTGAAATGGTGCGGTCAACCGTATCCTGCATGATCGGCTCGAAGCCTTCCGGTTTGAAGTGTTTCATGATGGCAACGATGTTATCGTTGTTCGTGATAGTTCCGTCGAAATCGCAAAAAATAATCGGCTGTTTTGCTCCTGATGTCATGCTTCTCCTCCCCAGATGTCCAGCGCGGCTTTCAGTTCTTCGTGCTCTTCGGCATAGTGGGCAAGCGGCACGGATTTCATCGTTGCCTCAATCGCCTGTACAAAGGCTTTGCCGCCCGCTTCGGTTCCCATCGGATGACCGTGGATTCCGCCGCCCGCGTTAACGACCACATCGGTACCGAAATCCCGGATGATGCGCGGAACGAGTCCCGGATGAATTCCCGCGGACGGTACCGGCATGCTTCGCTTCACGCCAAGCTTAGCGCTATGCAGCTCGTCGCGAATGGCGAGATTCTCTTCCCTTGGCATCGTGACGGAGCCGTAAGGAGAAGGGAAGAGCACCAGATCGGCTCCGGCGATCCGCATCAGCTGGCCGAGCAGCACAGGTGCCGCAATCCCATAGTGCGGAGAAGGATAGATGGCGCCGGCAAGCGCTGGGTGAGCCGCGATGGGTACCGTAATCTCCGGATCGCTGCTCAGCTCGTGCAGGACGTCATACCCGTAGGACAGCACATTGAAGAGCAGGGCATTGGCGCCTGCATCGATCGCGCGCAATGCTTGCTCGCGCAGCTGCGATGTACGGCCGGTCAAATTGGCCGCGTACAGCAGTTTTTTGCCCGTCTGCTGTTCGACGTCCGCAGCGGCTTGAATGCACATGCTGACCCGTTTTTCAATCGGGGTGAGGTCGTTCTCGAACAGGATTTCGTCATCCTTGATCAGATCCACGCCGCCGAGCGCCTGGCGGATAAATTGGGCTCTAAGCTCGTCCGCATTCAGTCCGATCACCGATTTGAAGATGCTCATGAGCAGCGGACGGTCATGGACGCCAAGAAGGCTTCGGATTCCGTCGATGCCATGCTTCGGTCCGGGAAATGCACTCAGGAAGTCGGGAGACAGCTCCAGGGACGTCAGCTTGATGCGCCCGTCCATGGAAATTTTGCCGAACACGGTCACCAGCAGGGCAGGAATATCCCGGCTAAAATTGATGTCCGGATAAGCGATGCTGACATCCGCATAACGGCTGCCCGGCTCCCAGCCCTCGTGAACCTGAATGTCAACGACCTCGCCAAGATGTTTCTGCATGGCTTCGCGTTTGGCCTGCGGCAGCTCGGTCCAGCTGCCAACCGTCATGCCAACGGCAATGGAGGTCGCTTTCTTACGGAAATCCGCCTGGTCGTCATAAATTCGGTACGTTGCAATACAGCGGCTCATGAGATCTGCTCCTTCAGCATGGCGCCCATTTCTTTGGAGCGCTCAGCGCAGCGGTTTACGGCGGCAATGACCGTTTCGAAGAAATCGCCTTTGTCGAGCGTTTCCAGGGCAGCTTGCGTCGATCCGTTCGGCGATGTAATCTTCGCGCGCAGCGACGACGGCTGTTCCCCGGTCTGCTGGACCATGCGGGCGGCACCCAAAATGGTTTGAAGCGTCAGCTCGCGGCTTTGCTCCGGCGTCAGGCCGCCGCGGATTCCCGCTGCGGTCATGGCTTCCATCATGTAATAGAAGTAAGCCGGGCCGCTGCCGGATATCCCGGTCAGGATGTCCATCTTCTCTTCTTCGATGACCGTCACGTGGCCAACTGCCTCGAACAAAGTCAGCACGAGATGACGCTGTTCTTCGCTGATTTCCTTCGAGAACGCAATGCCCGTGGAACCAAGCCCGATCGAAGCGGATGTATTCGGCATCGTTCTAGCAATGGGCTGCTGGTTTCCCAGCAGCGTCTGCGTCGTATAAATCGAAAGTCCGGCGATCACGGAGATGATCAATTGGTCGCTGGAGAGCTTGGGTCCCAGTTCTTTCAGCGCTTTGGCGGCATCCTTCGGTTTCATGGCCAGCACGATCACCGGCGAGGTTTTCAAAATTTCGATTTTGGCGGCCACGTCGTTGTTGATCTGGACGCCGTAGCGTTCGCTCAGTTCCAGAAGGCGCTGGGCGTTGCTACGGTTCAGCATCGTAATATTCTCGGGAAGCACGACAGAACGGCTCACTAATCCTCGTACGATCGCTTCGGCCATCGAGCCTGCGCCGTAGAAGGTGATTGCTTTATCTATTAAAGGTCGGTTCTGCGGGGATTGGCACATCGTTTTGTTCCTCCTTCATGGCTTGGGATGAATGATTTATTCGCGTATTTGACCACTACCGATAATAACATATTTGGAGGAAGTAAGCGCGGGTAACCCCATAGGTCCCCGGGCATGCAGCTTCTGGGTGCTGATCCCGATTTCGGCGCCGAAGCCGAATTCAAAGCCGTCGGTGAAGCGGGTCGAAGCGTTATGATAGACAGCCGCTGCGTCTACTTCCTGCAGGAAACGCTCCGCATGATCCTCGTTCTCCGTTACGATGCATTCGGAATGCTTCGTGCCATATACCGAAATGTGCTCGATGGCCTCATCCAAGCGGTCCACGATTTTAATGTTCAAAATATAGTCGTTATACTCTGTCGCGTAATCCTCGGACGTTGCGACGGCAGCCCAAGGAATATATTCCAGGGTTCGCTGGCATCCGCGCAGCTCGACATTACGCTCACGGAAAACTTCGGCCAGCGAAGTCAGGTGCGATTTGGCATACTCCGCATGGACGAGCAAGGTTTCCATGGAATTGCAGACCGAAGGACGCTGCACCTTGGCATTGATGCTGATGGCGGCGGCCATGTCCGGCCGTGCCGATGCGTCCAGGTACGTATGGCATATGCCCGCCCCGGTTTCGATGACCGGCACGGTGGCGTTCATCACGACGTTCTGAATCAGGGAGCTGCCGCCGCGCGGGATGATGACATCCAGCAGTCCGTTCAGTTTCAGCATTTCATCCACGGAGGAGCGGTTCGGGTCCTCGATAAGCTGAAGCGCTTCTTTAGGCAGCGCAGTGCGTTCCATAGCTTCGTGAAGCACTTCGATGATTTTGCGGTTGGAGGAGAGGGCGGATGATCCGCCCCGCAGGACGACCGCATTGCCCGTCTTCAAGCACAGCCCGGCGGCATCGACCGTCACATTGGGACGTGCTTCATATATGATGCCGATCACGCCAAGGGGAACGCGTTTCTTCACGATGTTCAGTCCGTTCGGACGATCGATCGTTTCCAAGGTGTCGCCGATCGGGTCCGGCAGCTCCACGATTTGGCGCAACCCTTCGGCAATGCCCTCGATTCTGGCTTCGTTCAGTGCCAGCCGATCCAGCAGGGAAGCAGAGGTGCCAAGTTCCTTCCCGCGCCGAAGATCCTCTGCGTTGGCTTCCATGATATCTGCCGTCCGCTGGATCAGGGCATCGGCCATGATCAGCAGCGCCTGGTTTTTCTCCTCCGTGCTCAGTCTGCCAAGACGAAATGCAGCCTGCTTGGCGAGCTGAGCTTTATTGCGTACCTCACTCATAATGATTCCTCCTTCGTATAGGTGATTAAAAGAAATAACTTCGGAATGCGATACGGACTATTTTAACGTAATCCATTCATCGCGGTGAATAACCTCGAGCCGATGGATTTCGCCGATAATACCGATGACTTGGCTGCTCGGCAATCCGAGCACGGCCTGCAGCTGGTCCTCGTCGTAATTGACGATGCCTCTGCCGAGCCTTACGTTGTCCATATTGACGACTTCCACCACATCGCCTGCATGGAAACTGCCTTCGATCCGTTTAACGCCAACGGGAAGGAGGCTGTGCCCCCCGTGGATCAGCGCCTTCTCGGCACCGGGATCGACTACGATCCGACCCAGCGGCGAGGACATAAAGCCGAGCCATTGCTTTTTCACAGGCAGGGCCGACAGGTGAGTGGCAAAATACGTACCTTTGCCGCTGTGCCCCAATGCTTTCACCAGATCGCCGGGCTCGTTGGCTTTGCCGATGAATACGGGAACGCCGCCGCGGGTGGCGATTTTGGCGGCATCGATTTTCGAGCGCATGCCGCCGGTTCCGACGCTGGAGCCGGCCCCTCCCGCCATGCTGTAAATTTCATCGGTAATGTCATGAATTTCCTCGTATTTCTTGGCATCCGGCGACTTGCGCGGATCGGCCGTGTATAAGCCGTCCGTATCGGTCAGGATGATTAATTGCTGAGCGCGGACCAGGTTGGCGACTAGTGCGGATAACGTATCGTTATCGCCGAATTTCAGCTCGTCAATCGAAACCGTGTCGTTCTCGTTAATGATGGGGATGACGCCTTGCTTCAAAAGCTCCGTAATCGTCATGCTGGCGTTGTTCATGCGTTTGCGGTTCGCAAAGTCCATTCTCGTCAACAGAATCTGGGCCGCTTTCAGTTGATGGGAGGCCAGCGCATTCTGGTAAGCCCGCATGAGCAGCGCTTGGCCCAATGCAGCGGATGCTTGCTTCTCATGGAGCAGCTTGGGCCTAGTCTCGTACCCGATCTCCCTAAACCCTGCTGCGACGGCTCCGGAGGTCACGAGGAGAACTTCATGGCCGGCCTCGCGGAGCCCGGCAAGTTCCCCGGCAAAAAACGCAACCGAATCCAGATTAAGTCCGCCTTCGTCTGTCGTTAGGGAGCTGCTTCCAATCTTTACGACGATGCGCGAGAGCATCGTGATCACTTCCTTGTATTTATGATGGTAGGAACGGCTGTTTCGAATCCATTTCCCTGAAAATAAAAAAACCTTCGTCCTGTATGAGAAAGGACGAAAGTTGGACTTCCGCGGTACCACCTTTATTGATGAGCGCAGCTCATCCGGCTTTGGCCCTGTAACAGAAGGCGCTGTCCTGGCAAGCCAGGCCGCTCGGGGGTAGGATTCGGAAAGGGGTCACGGCAAATTCTTTCAGCCCATGGAATTTGCTCTCTGATCATCGTGCCGCATGCTTTCGTACTGGTCCCGTCTTTGCGTTTGGGAAACTGCATTCGATTGTTATTGCAAGAATAGCACATCGTTTTTGATTTTTCAAAAGGAATTAGGTTAGCCGAACAGGTTCAGCTTGCCGATCCGGTAGGCGGCTTCCCGCATTCGTTCCTCGCTGGTTAACAGGCCGACGCGGACATACCCCTCGCCGTGATCCCCAAAGCCTACGCCAGGCGCGACGGCCACCTTGGCCTCCTCCAGCAGCAAGTCGGCAAAGGATACCGAGGTGTATCCCTTCGGCACGGGCAGCCAGCTAAAGAAGGAGCCGGCCGGTTTCGGGGCCTGCCACCCGATTTCGGACAGGGCGCCGAAGAAGGCATCCCTTCTCGACTGGTAGCGCGACACCAGTTGGTCGACGCAGTCCTGCGACGAGGTGAGAGCCGCAGCAGCAGCCGCTTGGATGCCGCCGAACAGGCTGACATAGATATGGTCCTGCAGCATATTGATCAGCGAGATGATGTTTCGGTTCCCCAGGGCGAAGCCGACGCGCCATCCTGCCATATTGTAGGTTTTGGAGAGGGTGTAGAATTCCACGCCCACCTCCTTGGCGCCTTCCGCTTGCAGGAAGCTGACCGGACGGTCTCCGTCAAAACCGATCGCCCCATATGCAAAGTCACTGGCTACCACGATCCCGTGTTCGGCGGCGAATGCCACCGTATCCTCGTAGAAGGATAAAGGAGCGACGGCGGATGTCGGATTGTTCGGGTAATTCAGGAACATCAGCTTCGCTTTTTCCCGGTCTGCAGGCGATATAGCGCCATAGTCGGGAAGGAAGCGGTTATCTGCGGTTAACGGCATGAACTTCATTTGCGCGCGGGCGAGAGCAACGCCTGACCAGTAATCCGGGTAACCCGGGTCCGGTACAAGACAGACATCCCCGGGATTCAGGAGGATTTGCGGCAGCTGCACCAGCCCGGTTTTTCCCCCGAACAGAATGGCGACTTCCGTTTCCGGATCCAGATCGACGTTATAGTCCTCCTTGTATCGATGCGCGATGGCTTCCTTCAGAAAGGAAAAGCCGGTAAAAGGCGAATATTTGTGAAACTGCGGATTGTCGGCCGCATCCTTCAGGCTCGATACGATATGAGGCGGCGTGGGCTGATCGGGATTTCCCTGCCCGAGATTGATTACATCATGCCCTTGAGACACTTGGCGGTTTACCTTGGAGACCAGGGTCGCGAAAAATTGCGTAGGCAGCTGGGCCATGATCTCGGCCGGCTCTATGTGGAAAACGTCTGGCTTTTTGTTCATTGCAGGTTCATCACTCCGTTATCTGATTACACTCTAAATACGTCTATAATGGAAAACAATTAGGATTAATTTAACACGATTTATCAGGGGTGTATAGAGGGAAATGGGGCTAGGGTGTTGCAGCAGCGGCGCTGGAGAGGCTATGATGATGACATATAAGAGAAGGTTGAATCCTGGAAGAAGAGCCGGCCCATGCGTTTCATGATCGCATGGAGGCCGCCCTTGGATTCAACTCAAACAACGGGAGGCTGCAAGATGACTGGAGAAACAAAGGCTCAGCTTCATATCGCACTTATTCAAGCTGACATTGAAATAGGCAACGTCCAGGCCAACATGGATAACATGCTCGCCATGATGGAGAAGGCGGCAGCGGCGAACCATAAGCCGGACGTGATCGTGCTGCCGGAGATGTGGAACACCGGATATGCGCTGGACCGGATCCAAGAGCTCGCCGACCCTATGGGGCAAGAAACCTCTTCGATGCTGAGCGAGTTTGCTCGAAAGCACCGCATCCAAGTCGTCGGCGGTTCCGTAGCCGAACGGATCGAAGACCGGATTTATAACAGCATGTACGTATTTAACCGGAACGGGGAGCAGATCGCCAAATATTCCAAAATCCATTTGTTCCGCCTGATGGACGAAGAGAAGTTCCTGCAAGCCGGACAGCAGACCGTAACCTTTGATCTGGAAGAAATGAAGGCGGGCGCGTCGATCTGTTACGATATCCGGTTCCCGGAATTGTCCCGCACCCTCGCGCTCGGCGGCGCTCAAGTGCTGTTCGTGCCTGCGGAATGGCCCCATCCGAGGCTGCATCATTGGAGAACGCTGCTCATCGCCAGGGCGATCGAGAACCAAATGTATGTCGTTGCCTGCAATCGCGTAGGAACCAGCGGCGAAACGGACTTTTTCGGTCATTCCTTGATCATTGACCCATGGGGCGAGATCATCGCCGAAGGGGATGAGCGGGAAACGATCGTGACAGGCATGCTGGATTGCAAGCTCACGGATGAAGTGAGAGGACGCATACCGGTTTTTGAGGACCGTCGGCCTCATTTGTATTTCCAATAGAACATGTAAGATCCAAACCTCCAAATATGAAGTTTCATCTGGGCAGCGGCGGGTATACTATGGGTAATCCGTCTGAGAGGAGGCTTTGAATCATGGCAGAGAACAACCAATTCGACAGCCGAAACAATGAACAGGAACAAGAACAGAAAGAGCAGTTCCGCAATTTTGTTGAGAGCGTAGCCGGAGGCGGGAACGGGAAAAACGAATCGATTCAGGATCAGTCCCGTACCGCGGACGAACAGAACCGAATGATCGACCAGCATAATTTGCGCAAATAGGGTTCGGTTTATGATGATCATGGGTAATCTTTTGGCTTTCAGGTAAAAAAGAAAAAGAGGCACAGCCGTTTGTCGTTCGACGATGGCTGTGCCTCTTTGCTTATTATTCGTTTTAAACTGCATTCATTTGCGATTATTTATCTTGAACGCCTTCTACCACAAGCTTGTCCATGACCTGCTTGAACGTGTCGATGAACGCATCCGCCGCTTTGGACAAATACCGGCCGTTTCGGTAAGCGACGACCAGCGTGCGGCTCGGCACCGGATCCGCGAGCGGCAGATATACCGGAATAAACTCGCTGCGTTTCGCTCGGGCAATGAACCGGGGAACCAGCGTGATCCCCATCCCGGTAGCGACCAGAGACTGGAGGGTTTCGATGTTGCTGCTCTCGAATACAACGTTCGGCTCGAAGCCGGCCTCCCGGCATATATCGAAGGTTAGCTTCCGGAAGCCCTGACCTTTCTTGAGCACGACAAACGCTTCGTTCCGGATTTCGTCGATCGTAATGGGCCGTACGGGATCGGAGGCCGCCCGCAGCGCAAGCGGGTGCTGGGGAGGAACCGCCAAATCGATCATTTCCTCGCCGATCGGAATCCAGGACAAGGACGGCTCCGCCAGGGGCAGCGCAAGCAGGCTGAGATCCGCCTTGCCGCTGGCCGTCAGCTTCTCCAGATTCATGGAGGAGTCCTCCAAAAGGGTGATTTCGATATCCGGATATCCTTTTTTGAAAGCAGGCAAAACTCGGGGCAGCAGATGAGAGCCGGTTATCGGCATGCTGCCCACGACGACTTTTCCCTTTCGTAGCTGGGAGATGTCCGACATCTCCTGTTTCAGCTGCTCGACGGCGTCCATGATCTTCTGCGCATGCTCGACAAAGCTGGCACCGGCATGGGTAAGCTCGACGTTGCTCGTATTGCGCTGGAACAGCAGCACCCCGAGCTCTTTCTCCAGCTTGGAGAGCTGCTGGCTCAGGGAAGGCTGGGCGATATGAAGCTTCTCCGCGGCGCGCGAAAAGTTTTTGTCCGCCGCGATTTGCAGCGTATATTGCAGTTGTCTCAATTCCATGTAAGCATCACTCCGTTATAGCTGAATCCTATTACATCTATAGATATTATATCTTGGAACAATGAAGAAGGAAATGATATATTACTATCAACGTAAAGATGATGCGTTGCAGGCCTTCCCAATAGGGATAAGGGACTCAAGCAATTATCTTCTCATGGACGTAAAGAACAATGGGGTGATTATGATGAGTAAGAAGACAATGTTCGAAAAAATTTGGGATAACCACGTGATTCATCAGGAAGAAGGCAAGCCGGGTATTTTGTATATCGACCTGCATTTGGTCCACGAGGTGACTTCCCCTCAGGCATTCGAAGGTCTGCGTCTCAGCGGCCGCAAAGTGCGCCGCCCGGAACTTACCTTCGCCACGATGGATCACAACGTACCAACGAAAGACCGTTTTAACATCACGGATCCGATTTCGAAGCAGCAAATCGACACCCTGACCAAGAACTGTCAGGATTTTGGCGTTACCCTGTATGATCTGGACACGATTGACCAAGGCGTAGTGCACGTTATGGGCCCTGAGCTTGGCTTGACGCATCCCGGCAAAACGATTGTGTGCGGCGACAGCCACACATCCACTCACGGCGCATTCGGTGCGCTGGCGTTCGGTATCGGTACGAGCGAGGTTGAGCACGTCCTGGCAACCCAATGTTTGCAGCAGGCTAAAGCGAAAACCATGGAAGTTCGTTTTGTTGGCCGCCGCAATCCGGGCGTAACGGCGAAGGACATGATCCTTGGCGTCATTGCGAAGTACGGAACCGATTTTGCAACAGGCTATGTCATCGAATATACGGGCGAAGCCATCCGCGAGTTGTCGATGGAAGAGCGTATGACGGTGTGCAACATGTCCATTGAAGGCGGAGCCAGAGCGGGCATGATCGCTCCGGATGAAACGACGTTTGAATATTTGCGCGGACGTCAATATGTTCCGCAGGAAGAAGCTTTTGATGCTGCTGTAGCAGCTTGGAAAGAGCTTGTGACAGACGAAGGCGCCGAGTTCGACGTGGTGGTTGAATTCGACGTGGAAACGCTGATCCCTCAAGTAACCTGGGGAACGAGCCCGGGAATGGGTACCGACATTTCCTCGACGGTTCCTAACCCTGCAGACTTCAAGACCGAGAACGAGCGCAAGGCAGCGGAGAAGGCGCTGGAATACATGGCGCTTGTGCCAGGGACTCCGATGTCCGAGATTCCGATCGACTATGTCTTCATCGGTTCTTGCACGAATGGACGCATCGAGGATTTGCGGGCAGCAGCAGCTGTAGCGAAGGGACATAAAGTGTCCAGCAATGTGACCGCCATCGTCGTTCCGGGATCGGGCCGAGTGAAGATTCAGGCCGAAAAAGAAGGGCTCGACAAAATTTTCGTCGAGGCAGGTTTCGAATGGCGCGAAGCAGGCTGCAGTATGTGCCTTGCGATGAATCCGGATGTACTGAAGCCTGGACAGCGCTGCGCTTCCACATCCAACCGGAACTTCGAAGGTCGCCAGGGCCGCGGGGGCAGAACGCATCTCGTATCGCCGGCAATGGCAGCGGCAGCTGCGGTTAAAGGACGCTTCGTGGATGTACGTGATTGGAACTTTGCAGCCGAAGAAGTTGTGAGCTAAGAAGGACGGAGGAGAAGTTTATGCAAGCATTTACGAAATTAAACGGTATTGTCGCACCTGTCGACCGGGTGAATGTAGATACGGACGCAATTATTCCTAAACAGTTTTTGAAACGCATTGAACGCACGGGATTTGGACAGTTTCTGTTTTACGAGTGGCGGTTTGATGAAGAGGGAGGCAACATCGACAGCTTCTCGCTGAACCAGCCTCGCTACCAGGGTTCGACCATCCTGATCTCGCGTGCCAACTTTGGCTGCGGATCTTCCCGCGAGCATGCGCCTTGGGCGATTCTCGACTACGGGTTCCGCGTGGTCATCGCTCCATCGTTTGCTGATATTTTCTACAACAACTGCTTCAAGAACGGAATTCTGCCGATCAAATTGTCGGAGGAGCAGGTCGAAGAGCTGTTCCAGCGGACGGAATCGAACGAAGGCTATAAACTGAACGTGGATCTGGAGAACAAAACGATTACCGATGATCAGGGATTGCACATCGACTTTGACCTCGACGAGCACCGCCGTCAATTCCTGCTTCAAGGATTGGACGATATCGGTTTGACGCTGCAGCATGAAAGTGCAATCGATGCTTACGAGAAAAAACATGGGGAGCGCTTGTTCGCCTAATTTCGCAATCAGGCTTCAAAAGGTTACAAGATTATTAAACTTCCATTTCCTGTGTAGGAAATGGAAGTTTTTTTTGGTATTATGGAATTAATATGCAGAAGCAGCTAAGATAGATCTACGTTTGATGTCAGTATTTGTCCGGAAGCATGCATACGGGAATACTGATTTACATAGTTTAAGTTTTTTTGCTAGATTTGCTTTTCAAATTCAATCATGGGATGATCGAGGTGGATTCATGAAGAAGTTAGGGTTTGTAATGGTGTTGATAGTCTTCTTGCTGGCGTTTCCGAAGAGCGGCGAGGCCAGTTCTTCAAGTGCGACCATATTTCTTGACGGGGAACCATTGAATTTGTCTTCGGGCGTCCAGGTCGCCAACATGAAGGGCAATGTGATGATTCCGATACGCGTGGTATCCGAGAATCTCGGTTTCAAGGTGGGCTGGGAGAAGGCCAGCCAAACCGTAACGGTTGAAAACAGCGAGAAGACGGTCCGCATGGTGGTCGGCAGCCAGCAGGCCGAGCTGAACGGGGCCCAGGTCGATCTGAATTTGGCGCCTGTCTTGAATGGACCGACCACGCTTGTGCCCCTCCGTTTTGTAAGCGAGCAGATGGGGCTTGACGTGAAATGGGACAACCAATCGAAGGCGGTGTATCTTTCAAGCGCCGCGCTGCCTACAACCGGAGCCGAGATTGATCCAGGTGAAGGAACCAATCCGGGCAGTCAGACGCCTCCGCCTGCGGAATCTGGAAATAAGGGTTCATTGACGGGGCTCAGCTTTAGCGATAACCGTCTCATGATTGCAACGGAAGGCGCTGTGACGCCGAAAGTGTTCAGCATGACGGGGCCTGACCGGATTGTTATCGATCTTCCGGACACCGTCTACTCTGCTTCATTCCTAAGCGGACATGCCGTGAACGCGCAGAACGGCGGCAGTATGGAAGCTGCGGATTATTCCGACGTTACGAATATTCGATATGCCGTGTTCAGCGACAACCCGCCAACCGTGCGTATCGTATTGGATTTGACTGGACCTAAGGATTTTGCGGTGACCCAGGAATCGGGCATCATCATCGTTGATCTGAACGCAGAGGGCGAAATTCTCGTACCGCCGGTGCCGCCGGTTACCGGGAATGGCAAGAAAACGGTTGTCATTGATCCCGGTCACGGTGGTATCAAGCCGGGGTCGATCAGCCTTACGGGAAAAACGGAGAAATCATTTAATTTGGATATTTCCCTTAAGGTTGAAGCACTGCTCAAAAAAGAAAAGAATATCAATGTAGTGATGACTCGCAGCGACGATTCACATCTTGAGCTCAGCGATCGCGTGAAAATCGCAAATAATTTAAAAGCAGATATTTTCGTGTCTATTCATGGAAACAGCAACGCATCCAGCAGTCCCAGCGGTACGGAAACGTATTATACGAGAGATTCCAGCAAGTCATTGGCGGATGTGATCCATAAACATCTTGCAAAAGCGACAGGTCTCAAAGATCGTGGAGTTAAATACGGTAGCCTTCATGTTACGAGGGAAACGACGATGCCGGCTGTCCTGCTCGAGATTGGCTTTTTGAGCAACAAGGGTGACGAAGCCCAGTTGTTTAAAGACGATTTCCAAAATCGTGTTGCACAAGGTATTGTAGAGGGTATTAAAGAATATCTTAAAGTACAATAATGTGTACAAGATTTGATGTAACTTAGAGGGGGACACAAGCCATGAACAAAAAATATTGGATGACCGGATTGCTGGCGCTTCTGCTTGCATTTAGTGCCGGCTGCGGACAGAAGCCGACTGCGGCCCCCGGCGAGACGGGCCCGGATACTGAAGCTGGACAAGTACAGACGCCGCAGGACGAACCGGGCGATGACAAGGCGGCGGATGATCAGAAGCAGGGCGAAGCCGAAGCAACTACCGTGAACGCGAGCGAAGGAACAAGCACGCCGCCGGAGAAAACATCCGCTGGAAGTACGGGTACGCCAGTCGATACGAAGGACGTGAACGCTGCGGAGGATCAAGCGAAGAAAGCGAATATTAAACTCTATTATACGGACCCGGAGATCATGGATTTGAAAGAAGCCAGCAAAGAGATCACGTACTCGGGCGAAGAGGATAAATATAAGAAAGCTTTTGAAGGTCTTCAAAAGAGCGGAGATGCCGAATTGAATCCATTATGGTCGGATAAAATCACGCTGAAATCACTTAAGTTCGACAACGGAGCATTGACGCTGGATATCACCAAGCCGGCAGAGGCGAATCTTGGAGCTGGAGGGGAAATGTTTGCGATTGATGCCTTGCAAAAAACGTTCTTCCAGTTCGATGAAGTGAAGTCCTTGGAATTGCTTGTAGACGGTAATCAGATTGAGAGTTTAATGGGGCATGTTGAGCTGGAGCATCCTATGACTCGAAAATAGAACAAAGGAACTAATTCTGAATTTCATATGAAGGACTAAACACCTATTTCGCTTGTCGAAATAGGTGTTTTTTTGGTAAATAGGGAACAATTTCGCAACTTTCAGTGAGTCTAAGCGTCTATAGGTTGTCAGGTAATGTCGGACAGGCCGAGTGCAGAAACGCCAATCTATGGCAAAATAATAGGATGGTAGGGGTGAAGGATGAAGAAGTTCGGTTTTTTAATGTTTCTCGTTGTCATCATGATTGCGTTTCCTAAAATGGCGGATGCGAGTTCGTACAGCGCAAGGATTTACCTGGATGGTCAACAAATCAATCTGTCATCTGGCGTGAAGGTGGAGAACAACAACGGTATCGTCATGGTCCCGATCCGCGTCATTTCCGAAAATCTCGGTTTTAACGTGAATTGGAACAAGGCAGCGAAGACGGTAACGGTTGAAGACGCCTGGCAAAAAGTGACGATGGTGATTGGAAGTCAGTATGCCGACATAAACGGCCAGCGTGTTCTAATGACGAAGGCGCCTGTTCTTCGAGGCGGAACGACCCTCGTTCCGATTCGCTTTGTAAGTGAGCAAATGGGCCTTCAAGTAAGATGGGATAACACGCAGAAGGCAGTCTATCTTACCTCGTCTTACGATGGCAGTAACCCTGGCGAAGAACCCGGCGTCGCTACGTCGACCGTGGACGGCCTCAGCTTCAGCGAAAACAGGCTGATGGTCGCCGTTACGGGCAATGCGAAGCCAAAGGTATCGAAGCTCAGCAGTCCGGACCGTATCGTCATTGATATGGCGAACACGAATTTCTCCGAGACGTTCAGCAGCAACGCCGATTTCGATGACGTGACGAAGAGCGGCCAGATGACGGTGTCGGGTTACCCGGACGTCAAAGCCGTCCGTTACTCCCTGTATAACAGCAACCCGATGACCGTGCGGATCGTCATTGATCTGAACTATGCCAAGAACTACACCGTATCAGGCCTTGAGAACGGATCGGGCCTGTTCATTGTGGATCTCAACACGACCTCTAACCCTGCGCCGGAACCCGGTACGGGCGGAAAGAAACTCGTGGTCATTGATGCGGGTCATGGAGATCATGATCCGGGAGCGATCGGGGTAACGAAGAAGAGGGAGAAGGATTTCAACCTCGCGATGGCGCTGAAAGTTGAGAAGTTGTTGGCCAAAGAAAAGAATATCGAAGTCGTTTTGACTCGCAGTAACGATACTTTCCTCGAGCTGAAGGATCGCGCGAAGATTGCGAATGATCTGAAGGCTGATGTTTTCATATCGATACATGCTAATAGCGGCCCATCCACTGCAAGCGGAACCGAAACGTATTATTACAATGAATCTGACAAAGCGCTGGCGAATGCCCTTCATAAAGAAATCGTGAAGGCCATGGGTTTAAAAGACCGCGGAGTGAGATACGGCAACTTCCATGTTATTCGCGAGACCAAGATGCCTGGCGCCCTGCTGGAAGTCGGGTTCCTGAGCAACAAGACCGATGAGAGCAAGCTGTTTGATCCGGCAACGCAGGATCGGGTAGCCGAGGCAATTGTCAGAGGCATCAAAAATTATTTGAAGGTTGATTAACGATACGACAGTGATCGTGATTGCAGGAGGTGGCTATTTTGAATAGAAAAATTTGGGCAGTCGGACTTTTGGCAGCCGTTATGCTGATTGGTGCCGGTTGCGGACAGAAACCCGGAGCAGCACCGGACGATACGCCGGAGCAAGTGACACCTGCACCTGATGATCAGACAGGACAGAGCAATGGGGGAACATCGAACGGTTCGGGGGGCACGTCAACAGGGAACGGCGGCAATGAAGCGACAGCGCCGGAATCCAAAACGGAGAGCATTAAAGCTTACTATACGGACCCGGATTTGATGGAGCTGGTTGAAGGCTCGGCAGAGATCTCTTATAAGGAAGATCAGGAAAAATACGAAGCCGCATATCAAGCATTGCAAAAGAGCGATAAGGCCGACATGGTTCCCCTATGGGAGAAAATCGAGCTGAATTCGTTGAAATTCGAGAACGGCGCTCTGACGCTCGACGTGACGGTCCCTGACGAAGCCAACTTGGGTGCAGGTGGCGAGTCGTTTGCCGTCGAAGCCATCAAGAAAACGTTCTTCCAGTTTGACGAAGTAAAATCACTTCAAATTCTGGTCGATGGTCAGCAGACCGAATCGTTGATGGGGCATGTCGATTTAGAAAATCCAATGACTCGGTAATGATGGTTGAAGGAGATCACGATCTGCTGTCGAATATTAGTATATGATGAAGCAGTAGTAATTGAGAGGGGAAAGAAAATGGTACTTAGACACAGCAAACATGTTCATTCCAAAAAAGTGGTCTCCGCCGTCATGGCCGGACTTATAGCATTCGGAGGCGGAGCTTCGATCGTCTCGGCAGATGAAGAAGCAGCACATGCGACAACGGCAAATGCACCCCAAACGGCCATTAACGTATTCAGCGACGTGAATGCCGGTTATTGGGGAGAAAAGTACATTTATCAATTAGCAGCACAGGGGATCGTGACCGGGAATAACGGAAAGTTTCGTCCGAACGATCCTGTAACGCAGCAGGAAGCTGTGACGATGGCGATCCGGTTCTTAAGCATGCAGGATCAATTAAGCAGCGGCGCTGCGACATTACCGACAAATGTTAAAGTGAACGATTATTTTACGAAGTATGTTGAACTGGCTTTTCAGCAAAACCTGCTCGACAAGCAAAAAGAATCCGGATACACGGACGAGAAAGTCATCTGGGGCGCGCAGAAAGCATCCCGGGAATGGATAACCGAAGTGCTTGTCCGTTCCATTGGACGTACCGCGGAGGCCAATGCCGCCAAAAATAAAGCGACAGGCTTTGCGGACAACGCCAAGATATCCCCGGATCGTTTGGGATACGTTAATGTGGCGGTTGAGCTGGGCCTTGCCAAAGGCGTGAACGGAAACAAATTCGATCCGCAAGGGGCGGTTACCCGTGCCCAGCTTGCAACGTTCTTCAGCCGGGCTCAAGCGTACATTACCACGAATTACGAGAATCAGTACAAAGGCTCCATCGCTTCGATTGAGAACGGCAAGCTGGAGCTGTATGCCGACGGCAAGCTGAACTCATTCAAGCTGGATTCTTCCACGGCTTATTTTGCGTCCGATTCGGAGAAAAGATTGCAGTTTTCAGACATCAATCCATACACGCAAGCGGTGGTCGTCGCGAATAACGGAACCGCTGCTTACGTGGAAATTACGGATCCAACCCAGCAGGTGGAGCGGTTTGACCGCACCTATGCCCGTTTGTCTCCGAACAACGTGATTTGGCTTGATACAGGCAGTACATTTGAAGAGCTGAGTTACGAACCAAGCACGGTTTTCCTGGACCAGAACGGTATCCAAATCGATCCGAAGACGCTTGCTGCAGGCAGCTTGCTTACCATTGAGCGCGAAACCTACAGCCCGCAGAAAAAAATCGTGTCGATCCGCGTGAAGAGCGGCTTGGTGAACAAGACGGGAGCGGGCGTCGTCCAAAACGTGGACACGGCGAACAAAAGAGTAACCCTTAAGGACAGCACCGGTTATGAGGACACGTACACGTGGGACGATGCTACCGTCATTCGCTATCAGAATCAAATTCTGTCACCGGCGGAGCTGAAGAATGGTTATGCCGTGAATTTCACGGTAAAAAACAGCATTCTTCAATCGGTGGAGGTCACGCAAAGCGTCGACCGCACGATACAGGCGATGCTGTATTCTGTTGAAGAGAACGGAAAAACCATCACGTATAAGCGCAGCGGAAGCACGCAGCTCGAAACGAAGTTTCTGGCAGAGAAGCCGGAAATTATTATGAGTGGCGTGGCGAAGCCCGTTTTGTCCGATTTGCTCGCTGACGCCGTATCCGGCGATCAAGTGACGCTGACCATCAATGGCGAGGAAAAAATCACGAAGATCGAAGTAACGGGCCGTCAAATGGAACAGCTGGATGCCGTCACCATCGTCAATTACGATGCGAAGACGCACTGGCTGACCGTCAAGGATGCTAACAATCAGCCTCGCGTCATCATCCTGGACGATAAGACGAAGCTGGAATCGAGCAACGGAACAACGCTGGATAAAGTGGAGCCGCTGCTCGGAGCAGGACGCAAGGTCAGCGTATCGCTCATTGGCACCCGTGCGCTTTCACTGGAAGTGGTTTATAAAGTTGAAGGTAAAATCAGCAGTATTAACACAGCCAAGAAAGTGATATCGATTGTGGCCGCCAACGGAAAAGTGGAGGAAATTCCATACAACAGCACGCTGCTTGTAGAAATCTTCGGCAAATCGAACGCTTCCCTGGCGGATGTGCGTGTCGGCGACGAGGTTTCGGCGCAGCTGTCGACCAACCAGGATTACTTGCAGAGCCTGAAACTCAAGACATCCGCGCAGTTCGAGGTCGTATTCACCGAACCGGCGAAAAACCGCATTCGAGTGAAAGCGAATGGCGCTACAAGCGATATTTACACGGACAAAGCAACATTGACCGGCGATAGCGGACAAGCGATCCTGCTTGCAGACCTGCGTCCCGGAACTCTCGTTAATATTACGCTTCAAGGCTTAACGGCTGTTTCGGTTGCGGAAGTCAAATTGACGCTTGGCGAAGTCACCAGCTTGGATGCTTCGGGCAATGTATTGACCGTGAAGGATCATTCGGGCAACAGCCAGACCCTAGGCGTAAGCGGCGGCGTCAAGGTCGTCAAGAATGGTTCGACGGCTTCGAACTTAAGCACGTTGACGCAGGGAGATCGCGTAGAGATTCGAAAAGACATTCAAGGCGTAACGATCATCCAAGTCCTGGAGAAAATCGAGCGTGCGTTCTGGCAGGCGAACAACACCGAAATTCAAGTGAAACGCAAATCGATTAACGATAATTACCGATTTACGTTATCCGATAAAGTATTTGTTCATCAAGGTGACACGACTTTGTCCGTGCAATCCCTTAAGGAAAATGATAATATTGTACTGTACTTAAACAACGGTGTCGTTGTTGAGATCGTAAAACAGTAAATTATCGACCTGGGATTGCTCGAGAAACACCGTCTTGATGCGGGGATTTCCGCATCAAGATTTTTTTTTGCGGGAGGGAAATCATATGAATGCGGCAACGGTGCGGCATATTTTGGACACGATGGAGAGCATGTTTCCGGATGCACATTGCGAACTGAATCACAGCAATGCGTTTGAGCTGACCATCGCCGTGCTGCTGTCCGCCCAGTGCACGGATGAAACGGTAAATAAAGTAACAAAGGATCTGTTTCAGAAATACAAAACGCCTTTGGATTACGTATCGGTACCGATCGAGGAGCTTGAGCAGGATATCAGACGGATCGGGTTATACCGGAACAAGGCCAAACATATTCAGAACTTGTGCAGGATTCTGATCGAACAGTATGGCGGGGAAGTACCGGAGGCTCATGACGAGCTGGTCAAATTGCCCGGGGTTGGACGCAAGACGGCCAATGTCGTCGTTTCCAACGCCTTTGGCGTGCCTGCCATTGCGGTGGATACGCATGTGGAGCGGGTATCCAAACGGCTTGGACTGGCTGCTTGGAAAGATTCCGTGCTGGAAGTGGAGAAAAAGCTGATGAAGCGGGTGCCGCGTGAAGAATGGACGATGACGCATCATCGGATCATTTTTTTCGGAAGGTACCACTGTAAAGCTCAAAATCCGCAATGCCCGGTATGCCCGCTGCTGGATGTTTGCCGCGAAGGAAAGAAACGTATGAAAACCTTAGCAGTCAGGAAGAATAAGGAACAACCGTAACACCAGCAAGAAACAGACAAAAAAAGAAACAGTTCATCTGATTCGGGAGAACACCGAACTTTGACAGCCGGCGAATGGGCATCATTGCAAGCAAGCCAGCGCGCTTGCCTTTGTCTCCGGATTTCTATTTCGGCCGCATGGGCGAATGGAAATCTGGAAACAACTGTGACCGAATAGAAATGCCGGATATTCGCAAGGTGAATAAGGAATGCACCCCGGATCAGCAGGAGCTAAATTTAAAAGAGGATGGGATTACACATGAAATGCATCTCTGTTTACACCGACAATTTTGAATTGTTCTCGGATATTTTTGAACATGTGGTGGAGAGCCAGAACCAACTGAGCGAGAATGAAGAGCAGGAAGTGGAAGGCGTGACGTTCAGCCACTCCGGGGATGCTCCCGAGCATTATTTGGAGCGTATGTCTCAGAAGCCGGAAGTGGTCGTGATGCGCGATAAGTCTCGCGGTTTAACCATTTTGCAGCACGGAAACGTGTTCGAAATTTTGATTCCGGCAGAAGAGAACACCGTCGTATCTTAAGTTCTTCAAATTTGATGTTTTAATAAATGAGATGTTGAACCCATGGCAGGCAAGGAAGCGATTCTTCCTTGGCCTGCCATTTTGCATAGAGCGGGACAAACGGCGGATCATGAAATGATTCCTTTACGGCGCAAGCGGTGATAAAATAAAATGATGTGAACAGATGGTGTCAGAGATGGAGAGATCAATGGACAGGAGCGAGAAATGACATTGAAGTTGATGACTGATGAAATCGGATACAGCATGACGGAACTAAATAGAGTCCGGGACCGTTTTTTGGACTGGAATGACGAGTCTTCCTCCGCATTGACCGAGGATTTGATACGCAAGGGTACTGGCGGCGAGCTCACGCTTGCCTTCTGCGGTCATTTTTCAGCTGGGAAGTCAAGCATGATCAATGCGCTTTGCGGCAAAAAGGTGCTGCCCTCGGGTCCGGTGCCGACGAGTGCCAATGTGGTCACGATTCGAAGCGGCGAGCCCCGGGCATTGATTCACCGGACTGTCGCGGACCATGGGGAGCCTATCAAGGTAACGATCGACGAACTTGCGGAATACTGCAAGGAGGGCCGGGAGTATTCCGCGATTGAAGTGTGGGATGACGTGCCGCTGCTTGGCGCGGACGGAGTATTGATGGATACCCCCGGCGTCGACTCGACCGACGACGGGCATCGGCTAGCGACCCATTCCGCTCTGCATATGGCGGATATCGTGTTTTACGTCATGGATTACAATCATGTGCAGTCGGAGAGTAATCTGATGTTTGCCAAGAGCCTGTCGGATTGGGGGAAGCCGCTATATTTGATCGTGAATCAGATCGACAAGCATCGTGATGACGAGCTGACGCTGTCCTCTTACCTGAACGACGTCAAGAAGGCGTTCGCCCAGTGGAAGATCACGTACAAAGGGTTGTTATGCACCTCGCTTAAAGTGCAGGACCATCCCTATAACCAATGGGAGACGCTGAAGTCTTTGATCGGCGAACTGATATCCCGGAAGGAGCCGCTGCTGCGCCATAGCGTTTCCTGCTCCGTTCGTCATGCTGCCGATCAGCATGTGGAAGCCTATACCCGCAGTCATCAGGAGGAGAAGGAACGGCTGCTGGAGGAAATGGGCGGCGAGGAGGCCGCAGCGGCGCTGCAAGCGCGCTTGCAGGATCTGGAAGAACAAAAAAGAACCGTAGCGGGGCTGCCGGAATCGGTTCGCGCAGAACTCCGCAAGGAAGCCGATAAGCTGCTGGCCAATGCCAATCTAACGCCGGCGGATGTTCGGGATTTAAGCCTGTCTTTCCTGGAGAGCCGGAAATCCGGCTTTAAGGTCGGGTTCCTCTTCTCGGGCGGCAAGACGGAGGAAGAGCGCCGCCGCCGTCTGGAGGCCTTCCATCATCGTTTGGAGGAACAGACCTCTTCGCAGGTCGACTGGCATCTGCGTTCGCTGTTCCGCAATAGCGTCGAGCAGCATGCGGAATGGAATGCCGAATGGGAACGTTTGATGGACGCCGAACTTCCGGGCGTGCGGGAGGATATGATTACGCGAACCGTGAATCCGGAAGCCACGGTGTCGGGCGAATATGTATTGAACTATAACCGGGAGCTGGCCGAGGAAATCAAGGGCAGCTACCGCATGGCCGTGTTGGTGCTTGCCGACCGGCTGAAGGCGGCATTGACGGACGCTGCGGCCGTCCGTCTGCAGGAGCTGGAGCGCCAGGGCGCCGAGCTCCTGGCGCAATCCGCGGCTTCCGCCAGCTACGCAGCCCTGCAGCAGGCGGAAGCCGCCCGCGCGGCCGAGCTGGCCGAGCTGCTCCCGCCGCGCACCTCCCTCACCCCCGGCCTCCTGCCGGAGGTGAGGGAGCCGGAGGGGCAGCCCGCGCATGCGGCTGCCCAGGGCGGCGCCCCGGCGGCGCAGCCGGGGCAAGGGCGCACGGCGCCCCGGGCCGCCGCTGCGCAGGCGGCACCGCAGCGGCGCCAGCGGCTTGAGGCCGCGGCAGCCGAGCTGCGCGCAGCGGCGGCGCTGCTGGCGCCGCACCCCGCGCTGGCGTCGGCCGCGCGGGATCTGACCGCCCGCGCGGATGCGCTTGCGGGCGGCTCGTTCACCCTGGCGCTGTTCGGAGCGTTCAGCGCCGGAAAGTCCTCCTTCGCCAATGCACTGCTTGGCGAGTCGGTCCTGCCGGTATCGCCGCATCCGACAACGGCGGCGGTGAACCGCATATTGGCACCGGCTGAAGGAAGATCACATGGTACCGCAGACGTGCGTATGAAGAGCCGCGAGATGTGGTGGGACGATTTGAAGTATTCCTTCGGCGTGCTGGGTCTCCAAGAACCGAATCCGGCCAATTGGCGGAGCGTGGCCGAAGGTTTGAATCCGGCCGGAATTCACCCGGCAGGCCTGCCGCATTACGGGTTCCTAAAGGCCGCCGCCTCCGGCTGGGATGAGATGGAGTCCAGGCTCGGCACCACGGAAACGGTAGAATTGGCCGAATATCGGGGATACGTGGCGGACGAAACCAAATCCTGCTTTGTCGACGGGATCGATCTGTATTACAGCTGTCCGATGACGGAGCAAGGGATCGTGCTGGTGGATACGCCGGGAGCGGATTCCCTGCATGCCCGGCACACCGGCGTCACCTTCAACTATATTAAGAATGCGGATGCGATTGTTTACGTAACGTATTACAACCATGCGTTCTCCAAAGCGGACCGGCAATTCCTGTCCCAGCTGGGCCGGGTCAAAGACAGCTTTGCCTTGGATAAAATGTTCTTTATCGTCAATGCGGCTGATCTAGCTCAGTCCGAAGACGAGCTGAATGAGGTGGTGAAGCATGTGCGCACCAATCTTACAGCCAGCGGCGTAGGCAGCCCGCATATCTTCCCCGTCTCCAGTCTGGCTGCGCTGGACAATAAGCGGCAAGGGGACGAGGAGAAATTGCAGGCATCGGGATTCCCTGTTTTCGAAGAAGCGCTGGGCCGATTTGCGGTGGAAGAGCTGCCAAGGCTGTCCCAGCGTGCCGGTTATGATGAGATCGCTTCTGTGAGGGACCGTATCCGGGGGTGGGCAGAAATGGCCGCTCAGGATGAGACCACGCGCAAGCGGAAAATCGGGGAGCTGGAAGAGGTGCAAAACCAAGCCATGGCCCGCCTTAACGCTTTGGCGGAGCAGGAAATGGCACGCGACATCGGTCAAGAAAGCAGCGAGCTGCTGTTTCACGTGCGGCAGCGGCTGGATTATGCCATGAACCGTTTCTTCCAGGAGTCGTTTAATCCTTCCGTGCTTCGGGAGGATGCAGGGCATTTGAAATCGGCATTTGCGGCTTGCGGACGTGATTTGATGCGAACGATGTCCGTAGAGCTGGATCAGGAACTATGGGCCACCACGCTTCGTTTGGAGACGGCCGGCCGCAAATTAACCGAAGCCGCGGCATTTAAGGCCGCAGCCGATATCAACGGCATGGCCGAGGGCCTGTCACTGGCCATACGCCGGGATCCGGACTGGGCACCGCCGGAGCTGGACGAAACGGAGCTGCAAATCCAAGGCGATTGGTTAACCTTCTGGTCGACCTTTAAGAATCCCAAGCATTTCTTTGAGGGCGGCGGAAGTTACAAGCTGCGCGAAGCGGCTGAGCCGAAAGTGAAGGAAGCCGTTGCGGGTGTGGTCGGCCTGCGGGAAGAGCAGCTGACGGACCACTATGTTCGAATGAGCGAACGTTCACTGCAGCATCATGTATCCGCATTGGAGGAACAGCTGAAGGAATCCATGGCTGCCATACTGGGTTCGCTGCAGGACGGCCAGTCTCCGTTGATGTGGCGTCAGCTGGCGGATGATTTGGAAGCCATGATAAAGTCAGCGCAGTAAAGACGGAACATTCCCGTCTAGCATGAAGCAAGAGTTGCAATAGAATAGCAGCCTGGTGCGAACTTCATGAATGAACGCCAATCACATGTTGAACCCTTGAAAGACGTCCCATATGCCATCCGTGGCGGGGCGTCTTTCGTCCTATTATTATCGATGGACCGCTCTCCTGATGAAAGCGGCATAGGACGATATGGCATATTTTTATCCGCTGCAGCGAACGTGAATAGGATGAAACCAGCTTAGGATATTACCCTTTTTCAAGCATGTTCAAAAAAGTCGAAAATAGCGGATAAAGCCTAACGGTTGAAGGGACTGACAATGTGATTATATCCCCTAGTAATGATGAGAATTCCCGATGATTTCATCATGAAACAATGATAAGTTATACTATTTGCCCCCTTTAGGTCCTTTTGGCTCATTTATGACGTTTTTCTCTCTTTGCCGCGGGTTCGGGTCGATGATAAACTTCATAAATGCTACATAACCTGAACGTAAAAAATCCAAAGGAGGATAAACATGAATGTTCTCAGGCAACTGCAGGGCTTCTTTTGGGAGAAACGAAGTTATCTTTTTCTTTCCATTCTGTGTCTGGCGATTGCAACCGCTTTAGGTCTTGTCTATCCGCAGCTGTTAAAAGTGCTGATTGACGATGCAATCAAGCTGGAGAATTACGGCATCGTACCGCAGCTGGCACTCACCGTGCTGGGCGTGGTCATCCTTAAAGCTTTCATGCAGTTTTTGCATGGATTCTTTGGAGGGAGGCTGGGGAATTACCTGGCTTACTCGTTGCGAAACGCCTGCTATGAAAAGTTGCAATTTCTATCGTTCCGCTATTACGACACGGCTCGGACAGGGGATTTGATGTCGCGGCTGACGGGGGATTTGGAAGCAATCCGGATGTTTATCGGCTTCGGTTTTGCCCAACTCCTCAACCTCGTACTGATGGTGACTTTCGGTTCCATCATGATGTTCACCATCAGCTGGAAATTGACGCTGGTTACTTTGGTAGCGATGCCATTTCTGGTGTTCGCAGCTCTGAAATTCGAGTCCAAGATCCATCCGGCGTTCCAGGAGATGCGCCTGGCGCTCAGCTCGCTGACTACCGCGGTGCAGGAGAATATTACGGGTGTTCGTACCGTTAAATCCTTTGCTCGCGAGCCTCACGAAGTGGAGAAATTCTCCGAACGGAATGAGCGTTACAAAACCAATCAGATATTCGCCTCTTCCCTGTGGGCCCGTTATTTCCCGATGATGGAGCTCTTTGCGAATGTCAGCGTCGTCATTTTGCTTGCCGTCGGGGGCGCCATGGTTATCCAAGGTTCCATGACGGTAGGGGAGCTGGCAGCATTCTTCACCTTAATTTGGTACATAATCGGACCTCTTTGGGGGATCGGGTTCCACATTAACAACTATACGCAGTCGAAGGCTTCGGGTGAACGGGTGCTGGAGCTGTTGAATCAGCCCATTGATGTCGAAGACCGTGAGCGTGCGGTAGATTTGGTGCCAAGCCAGGTGAAGGGTCATGTCGTGTTCGACAATGTCACCTTTGCTTACGGCAACAAGATGGCTGCTGTCAAAGATATCAATCTGGATGCTCGTCCCGGCTCCGTGATCGGTTTGCTGGGGGGAACAGGTTCAGGGAAGTCAACCATTATCCAGCTCTTGATGCATGCCTATAACGTGAATCAGGGCAGCATCAAATTAGACGGCGTGAACATCAACGATATTAAGGTCCGGAGTCTGCGCAGCCAGATTGCAACGGTCTTCCAAGAGACTTTCCTGTTCTCGTCCAGCATCCGCAACAATATTTCTTACGGGATGAAGGACGTCAGCATGGATGAAATCATTCGGGTAGCCAAGCTGGCCAAGGCACATGACTTCATTATGGAAATGAAGGATGGCTACGATACCATTGTCGGTGAACGGGGGATGGGTCTTTCCGGCGGACAGAAGCAGCGGATCGCGATTGCCCGTGCCCTTCTGAAGGACCCGAAAATCCTGATCCTGGATGATGCCACCAGCGCAGTGGACATGGAAACAGAGCATGAAATCCAATCCGGTTTCCAGGAAGTCATGAACGGCAGAACGACCTTTATTATCGCTCACCGTATTTCTTCCTTGCGTCATGCGGATGAAATTCTCGTTCTGGATGAAGGTAGAGTCGTGCAGCGCGGCAAGCATAACGATTTGATTGCGGTGCCGGGACCTTACCAGGATGTGTACAAAATACAATATGCGGACCTGATTGCAAAGCAAGCTCAAGCAGGAGGTACGCCAGGGCAGGTGCAAGCATGAACGCCAACGTAAATACTGAACCGCATCAGAAACAAAAGATTCCGAGGCCGCGGAAGCCTTCGGAAGAAACCAATGAACGTTTTGTATACAAGGACGACGATGCGATCGAGAAGCCGTTTAACTGGACGCAGCTGACGCGTCTGATCTCGTATATGAAACCATATGCCAAACAGATTCTCCCGTTGATCGGCCTCATGATGATTATCGGCACGATTACGAAGCTTGCCATTCCATTCCTGACGAGTTTGGCTATCGACCAGGCCATTGACCCGAAGGAAGGAAATCCGAGCCTGACCCTGCTGTATCAGATTACGATCGCCGTTCTGGCGATGTATATCATTCAATGGGTTGCCGGGATATTCCGGATCAAGTTTACGAATATCATTGGTCAGCGGGTTATCTATGACCTTCGAGCAGATTTGTTCCAGCATATACAGCGCCTATCCTTTAATTTCTTTGACAAGCGTCCGGCGGGATCCGTGCTGGTTCGCGTTACGAACGATGTCAACTCCCTGCAGGATTTGTTTACGAACGGGGTTGTCAATCTGATCATCGACTGCGTGCAGCTTGTCGGTATCGTAGTCATCCTGCTATTAATTAACTGGAAGCTTGGTCTAGCTGTTATCGTTACCGTTCCGATCATGTTCTTTATCTCTACGAAACTCCGTGTGCGCATCCGGCGTGCATGGCAGGAAGTACGGATCCGGAACTCGCGGATCAACTCCCACTTGAACGAATCCATTCAGGGAATCCGCGTTACCCAAGCTTATACGCAAGAAGAAGAAAATATGAAATTTTTTGATAACATGAACCTGGACAGCAAAAAGTCCTGGGATAGGGCGTCGGCCATGAACCAAGGGTTTGGGCCTCTTATCGAGATTACCGGGGGGTTCGGTTCCCTGATCTTGTTCTGGCTTGGGGCCGTATTGATTCAGCAAGGCGAGCTCACGATCGGTCTGTTGATTGCCTTTACCCAATATGTCGGGAACTTCTGGGAGCCGATCAATCGGCTCGGCCAAATGTATAACCAGCTGCTTGTCGCGATGGCATCGTCCGAACGTATCTTTGAATTCATAGACGAGAAGCCGAGCATCGATGATCAGCCTGGCGCGAAGAAATTGCCGACCATTAAAGGGGACATCAAGCTGGAGAATGTGGTGTTTGAATACGAAAAAGGACGCCAGGCTCTAAAAGGCATCAATCTGGACGTGAAGGCAGGCCAGTCGATTGCGTTGGTCGGTCATACCGGATCAGGCAAAAGTACCATCATTAATTTGCTCAGCCGCTTTTATGATATTACGGACGGTAAGTTAACCATCGACGGGTACGATATTCAATCGGTGACGGTAGAAAGCCTCAGGAATCAGATCGGCATCGTGCTGCAGGATACCTTTATATTCTCGGGTACGATTCGGGATAATATCCGCTTTGGCCGTCTGGATGCGACCAATGAGGAGATTGAAGACGTGGCCAAGGCTGTGGGCGCCCATGAGTTTATAGTCCAGATGCCGGGCGGCTACGATACCGAGGTCGAGGAACGCGGTAACATGCTGTCCATGGGGCAGCGGCAGCTGCTATCCTTTGCGAGGGCGCTCCTTGCCGACCCGCGGATTTTGATTCTGGATGAGGCAACGGCAAGTATCGATACCGAGACGGAATTAAAAATCCAGAGTGCCCTTAAAGTGCTGCTTCAGGGACGTACCTCCTTCATCGTGGCGCACCGTTTATCAACGATCCGCCATGCCGATCATATCGTCGTGCTGGATCACGGGAAGATCATCGAAGAAGGAAATCACGACCAGCTTATGCAGAAGCAGGGGACATATCATGGGCTGATTGAAGCACAATACCGATTTTTGTAAAAACGGCTTAACAAAGGTTTAACAAAACGGACACAAATGTAAAAAAAATGTCGCTTGATACTTGCAATCTTCTTCATAAACTTACAAAATAGAAGTAGAGTTTACTCAGAATTCATAGAAGAAGGGAAGCATGAGGGTATAATGAGCATCGAAAGCGTAATTTCTGCGCCTGCACTGCTGATTCGAAACTTTGAGAAGAATGATTTGGAAGCTGTCACATCCTTGATGCGAGAACTGAATTATCCGACCACGCTCAACGTCATGCGTGAACGGATGGAGTCCATGAACGACAACCCGTTATACGGCAACCTGGTTGCCGAGGTTGATGGAGACGTCGTCGGCATGATCATGCTTCGTCAAGTCAAATCCTTCACTATGACCGAACCGGTCACTCAAATTACTTCGGTTATTGTAACCTCAAGCTACCGCGGCCAAGGAATTGGCAAACGACTGATTCGCGGTGCAGAGACATGGGGAAGACAGCATGGTAGCCACCTCTTGTTTCTCACAAGCGGCAACCGGGAAGAACTTGCTCCCGCACATGCATTTTATGAACATATTGGATTTGAAAAGGCTGGTTACCAGTTCAGCAAAAAGCTGTAGCCTGGGCCTTTTCATTAACCCACCCCGTTTTCGGGGTGGGTTTTTTCTTGTTATGACCTAGATTCTATGGAAGTTTAGAAGATTTTACTCGCTTATCACAGATATAAGGAATTCATTCGATCAGGACCGGTATTGGTTTCTGGGGCCCTGAGCATAAAGTAGGAATTCAAGGACTCCTTTCCAACAATTGTAGGATTGCCGAAGGTATCAAATGTGTTACAATGTGTTCGTACCTGATTACAAAAATGTAACCAATGCCTGACCGCCCCACACCCATCAAGTTCAACATATTAGAACGGCGATCAAGCAAACTCTACAACTATGAGCATAGGAGATGAGTATTCATGAACAACCATTGGATAAAGAAAATCGCAGGCGGCAGTATCGCGGCTGTATTGGCTGTTGGCATTATGCTGCCGACAACGGCTTCGGCTGCACCTGCTGATAGCAATAATTATGTAAACTGGCAACAGAAGATCCAGAAATTCCTGGAGAGCCAAGGCTTGGAGTCGCAGTTTAAATGGGTGGTCGTCCAACAACCGCAAACGGAAAAGCCTCAGGCGGACAAGCCTGCAGAGACGCCTCAAACAAGCAAGCCTGAGACCAGCAAACCGGAAGCAAGCAAACCGGAAGTAAGCAAACCAGAAGCAAGCAAGCCTGTGAGCAAGCCATCTACGACTCCGTCCCAGCCTTCCGAATCTGCGGGCACAACGGAGCAATCGAATTTTGCTTCCGAAGTTGTCAACTTGGTGAACCAAGAGCGTTCGAAAGCTGGCCTGAAGCCGCTCACGGTACATGCCAAGCTGACAACGGTAGCACTGGACAAAGCGAAGGACATGAGCAATAACAATTATTTCAGCCACACTTCGCCAACGCACGGCTCTCCATTTGATATGATGAAGGCTTACGGCATTTCTTACGGCTATGCCGGCGAGAATATCGCTAAAGGGCAGCGCACGCCGCAGGAAGTCATGAACTCTTGGATGAACAGCCAAGGTCACCGCGAAAATATCCTGTCTCCTAATTTCACCATGATCGGTGTTGGATATTACAACGGATACTGGGTTCAGGAATTCATCAGCCAATAAGCACGGATGTTGTTTTACATGATAGGCTGCCCCGGGCGCGCAGAAAACTGCGTCCGGGGCAGTCTTCTTTGCGTGTTTTGATTTGCAAATTTTTTATAGAAGTCTTAAGGTAATGTACATGAGGATTTTTGTAGGGGGAATGTCATGAAGTCATCTGCATGGATATGGCGTATCACGGCCTCCGTGTCGATTATCGTAACGATTGTGCTTATATTCGGTTTCGTGTATGCGTTTAAGGATATTAATGATCCTCAAGGTCAGCCCTTGCTCACCGGCGGCGAATCCGCCGCGCCAGGCCAAGAGACTGCGCCGCAGAAGCCGGAACGAGCTTCGTCGGAAGCGGTGCTGCCAAATGATCTGAAAGTGACGGCGATCGGAGACTCGCTTGCCAAGGGAACGGGGGACAGTACCGGGGGCGGTTTTGTCCGCCGAAGCGTCGAACAATTGAACGGCGATGGACGAACGGCCAGCCTGCTGGCCAATCTGGCGATAAACGGAATGACCACCGAGGGACTTCTCCCTAAGCTGGACGACAAGGGAATACAGTATGCCTTGAAGGAAGCCAACGTCATTATGCTGTCTATCGGGGGCAATGATATCTTTCAAGGAAGCGGGCTGATGGAGGGGGCGGCGGATGCCGGCGAGCTGGAGCTCGATCCAGCCATGCTGATGGGCGCATTGCCGCAGGCCTCCGAACGCTTGCAGACAATTCTTGAGAAGATTCGGGATATTAATCCGAATGCCCGCATTGTTTATATCGGCTTGTATCATCCCTTTTCCGATTTGGAAGAATTGCTGATACCCGGCAATGTCGTGGTCTCAGCATGGAATCATGCGGTCATGGAGCTCGTAAACCGGGATCCCAATATGACGCTTGTCCCTACATTCGATCTGTTTCAGCATAAGCTCGGCGAGTATCTGTCCACGGACCATTTTCATCCGAACGGGGCAGGATATCAGGCCATCGCGGATCGAATTGTAGAAGGTATGCTGTAGCATGAAGAGGATGTCAGGTGGGGAGATGGAAATCGATGAATGAACAAGCGCAGGAAATCGTACTATCCGTCCAGCATGTAAAAAAGAAAATCGGTCGAAAATGGATTATACATGATGTGTCGTTCGATGTGCGCGCGGGCGAAATATTCGGGTTCCTGGGGCCGAACGGAGCAGGAAAAACAACCACGATCCGAATGCTTGTGGATTTGATCAAGCCGTCATCCGGCAGGATCGAGGTCTGCGGTTACGATGTGAACCGCCAGCAGGAGCAGGCGCTGCGCTATATTGGTTCCATCGTGGAGAATCCGGAGATGTATTCGTATTTGACCGGCTGGGAAAATCTCGAGCATTTTGCGAGAATGCAGCCCGGCATTGACGATCAGCGGATACAGGAAGTTGTGGATACGGTCAGGCTTGATCGAAGAATCCATGACAAGGTCAGCACTTATTCACTTGGCATGCGGCAGCGTTTGGGGATCGCCCAGGCCTTGCTCGGCAGGCCGAAGCTGCTCATTCTGGACGAGCCGACGAACGGTCTTGACCCGAAGGGAATCAAAGAAATGCGGCAGTTCATCCATCAGTTGGCCGAGGAGGGCTTGGCTGTATTTGTTTCCAGCCATCTGCTGAGCGAAATTCAGCTGTTATGCGATCGGGTAGCCATCATCAGCAGCGGAAGGGTGCTTGCGGTAGGCGAGGTCGATGAATTGATTGCCGGCAGCAGCGATCATGTCATCTGGGATCTGAATCCCGCCGTGCAGGGTAAACGAATTCTGCAGAAGCTGGATTATTGCGAGATCGTGGACCGCCCGGAGGATGTGCTTGACGATAATGTACTGGCAGGCATGTCACCGGATGCTGTTGTGACCCGAATGCATGCTGCACATGCATCAAGGGCTGTGGAAAGGCTGGTTGGCGCCGGCGTGCAGGTCCGGGAGGTTCATCGGATCAATCCTACGCTGGAGCAGCTGTTCCTGCAGATGACGGAGGGTGAGAGCATTGAGTAACCTGTTGCCCCTGATCAAGAACGAATGCATCAAAATTATCAAGCGTAAGCGGTTTTATGTGGTTCTTCTGGTTCTCCTCGTCCTAGTGCCCATGTTTACATACGCCCAGATGAAGTCCGCAGAGCGGAGCAGGGAGAAGTTTAACAGCGACTGGCGGCTTGAGCTTCAGCAGCGGATCACGGATAATGAGAATTCGCTTAGCAGTGACCGGGTGCCGGATGAATGGAAACGATATCGGCAAATCTTTATTCAGCAGATGCAGTATTATTTGCAGCATGATGTGAATCCTAATCAACCAAACGGGGTAACGTTCACGCGGGAATATCTGAACAATGCGATATCCTTGTTTATTCCGCTGCTCATCATGGCCATTGCTTCGGATATCGTTTCCGGAGAGCGGACGACCGGCACCATTAAGATGCTCCTGACAAGGCCGGTAAAGCGCTGGAAAGTGCTGCTGAGCAAACTGGTAGCCTTGATTATGTTCACGTCGCTCATTGTCGTTTCCACCTTTGTCATCGCTTACCTGATCTCGGGTCTCGCTTTCGGCTACAAAGGGTTTGACATCCCGGTATTCACGGGTTTCCAAATTGTCGGGTCAGACGTGGATATGTCCGGCGTTCATGCGGTGCCCCAATGGAAGTATTTGCTGATGCAGGGCGGTTTGGTCTGGTTTGTCGGCGTATGCGTCGGCATGCTGGCTTTTATGGTATCCGTCCTGGTTCGAAGCACGGCGGCCAGCATCGTCATTATGATGGCGGCATTGATCGCCGGAAATATTCTGACGAATATGGCGTCGGCATGGAGCAGCGCGAAATATTTGTTCATGGTAAACCTGAATTTGACCAGTTATTTGGCGGGCAATTTGCCGCCGATCGAGGGCATGACCTTGAATTTTTCCCTTGCCGTATTAGCCATTTGGGCGATTTGTGCGGTTATTGTTGCATTCAGTGTCTTTACGAGAAGGGATATCTTGAATTAAAATGGACAAAGCATGAAACATTTGTTTGCATTTTTTAGAGAACCGCGTTCTTCTAAAATATTGGAATGTAGAAATAGAAAACACGAGATACGTGAAATTGAAGGAGGAGCATGAATGGTCGAACAGATCGATATGTTTGCAGAGTCATCAAAGAACGGCGGTACTAACCGTTCAGGATACGATGCTGACGACATTCAAGTGCTCGAAGGCCTTGTTGCGGTACGCAAACGGCCAGGCATGTACATAGGGAGCACAAGCTCGTCGGGTCTGCATCATCTGGTATGGGAAATTGTGGACAACGCCGTAGACGAGCATTTGGCCAAGTACTGCTCGAGAATTGAAATTACTTTGCATAAAGACGGATCCGCGACGGTATACGATAACGGGCGCGGCATTCCGACCGGGATGCACAAGACAGGCATTCCCACGCCGCAGGTGGTCTTCACGATTTTGCATGCCGGCGGCAAATTCGGCGGTTCCGGATACAAGAAGTCCGGCGGCCTTCACGGCGTTGGCGCATCCGTAACCAATGCGCTGTCCGAGTGGCTGGAAGTGGAGATATACCGCGAAGGTAAAATTCACCGCCAACGCTTCGAGTACTGGCAGGACAAAAAAGGAAAAGAGCATGTCGGAGAACCGGTAACCGGTCTTGAGGTGCTGGGCAATACGAACAAAACAGGGACGAAAATCACGTTTAAACCGGACGCGCGCGTGTTTACCGCGGGAACGCATCTGAACTACGACACGCTTGCAGAGCGCTTACAGGAGATCGCCTTCCTGAATTCAGGACTCCGGATCGTCTTGAAAGACGAGCGGAGCGGGAATGGGGAAGAATTTTTTTATGAAGGCGGCGCAAGCCAGTTCGTGCAGTTCTTGAATGAAGGCAAGGACGTGCTGCACGATGTGATCCATTTTTATGCCGAGAAGGATGACATCGAAGTCGAAATCGCCCTTCAATATAATGCAGGATACACCGAAACGCTGGCCTCGTTCGTTAACTCGATCCCGACGCGCGGAGGCGGTACGCATGAGACGGGCTTCAAGACGGCGTATACCCGCGTCATGAACGATTATGCACGAAAGAACAATCTTCTGAAGGAAAAGGACAAGAATCTGGAGGGGAATGACCTCCGGGAAGGCATGATGACCGTAATCAGCGTCAAGATGGCTGAGGTCGAATTCGTGGGTCAGACGAAGGACCAGCTGGGAAGCGCCTCTGCGCGGAGCGCGGTGGACAGCATCGTTACCGAGAAGATGCAAATTTTCCTAGAGGAAAATCCGCAGGTCGCCCAAACGCTGCTGAAGAAGGCCATTCAGGCCTCCAAAGCGCGCGAAGCGGCCCGGAAGGCAAGGGATGAGATGCGCAGCGGCAAGAAGCGCAGCGAGAGTTCCAATCTTGGGGGCAAGCTGACACCGGCCCAGTCCAAGGATTTTTCGCGAACCGAATTGTTCATTGTCGAAGGGGACTCCGCTGGCGGCTCGGCGAAACAGGGGCGGGATTCGAAGATCCAGGCGATCCTGCCGCTTAAAGGGAAGCCGATGAACCCGGAAAAATCCAAGCTGGCCGACATCCTGAAGAATGACGAATACCGTGCGATCGTATCCGCGATCGGCGCGGGGATCGGCACGGAGTTTACCGCCGGGGACAGCAATTATTCGAAAATCATCATCATGACCGATGCGGATACGGATGGAGCCCACATTCAGGTGCTGCTGCTCACGTTCTTCTACAGATACATGAAGCCGTTGATTGATGAAGGCCGCGTCTATCTCGCGCAGCCTCCGTTGTATAAAATCGCCAGCAAATCCGGCAAGCTGGAAACCGTGCGGTATGCCTGGACGGATGAGCAGCTGGCTAATTATTTGAAGGAATTCAAAAATTTTGAACTGCAGCGCTACAAGGGACTGGGCGAGATGAACCCGGAGCAGTTATGGGAAACGACGATGAACCCGGAAACACGCACCTTGCTGCAGGTTCAAATCGAAGATGCCGCCAAAGCGGAGCGGCGCGTGTCTACGCTGATGGGAGATAAGGTAGATCCCCGCAAGCGGTGGATCGTTGAAAATGTCAACTTCGCGGAGTTTGAGGAATAGAAGGTGAATGAATGAGTTTATCGGAGCAATTTTTGCCGGCATTTCTGGAAGAGGTTGTAGGTGACCGATTTGGCCGGTATTCCAAGTATATAATTCAGGACCGGGCGATCCCGGACGTTCGTGACGGCCTGAAGCCCGTTCAGCGTCGGATTCTGTACGCCATGTACGATTCGGGTAACACACCGGATAAACCATACCGCAAATCGGCGAAAACCGTCGGGGATGTCATGGGTAACTACCATCCGCACGGGGACTCATCGATTTATGAAGGCATGGTTCGGATGGCCCAGCCATGGAAAATGGGACATGTGCTTGTGGACGGTCACGGAAACTGGGGTTCCCAGGACGATGATCCGGCAGCAGCAATGCGTTATACCGAGGCCAGGCTGTCGCCGATTGCCATGGAGCTGCTGCGCGATATCGAGAAGCGTACCGTGCTCTTCAAGGACAATTTTGATAACACGGCGAAGGAGCCGGTTGTGCTGCCTTCGCGGTACCCGAATCTGCTTGTGAACGGAGCTAGCGGCATTTCCGCGGGCTTCGCCACTGAAATCCCGCCTCACAATCTGCGTGAAGTGATCGATGCGTGCATCGCCGTCATGCAAAAGCCGGAGATCGAGCTGGACGAGATCATGACGTTCATAAAAGGCCCGGACTTCCCGACCGGCGGTATCATCATGGGCGGCGAAGGCATTTTGGATGCCTATCGGACAGGCAAAGGCCGGGTCTATCTGCGATCCAAGACGGACATCGAATCGCTCCGTGGTGGTAAACAGCAGATCGTCATCACGGAAATTCCTTATCAGGTTGTTAAGTCCAGACTGGTTACGGCGATGGAAAACATTCGTCTCGAGAAAAAAGTCGAAGGCATCGCCGAGGTACGGGACGAGAGCGGACGGGAAGGGCTTCGCATCGTCGTGGAGCTGAAGAAGGATGCCGACGCGAACGGGATTCTGGCTTATTTGTTCAAGAAAACCGACCTGCAGATTACGTACAATTTCAATATGGTTGCCATCGTGAACAAAACCCCTCAGCAGCTGGGGCTTAAAGCGATGCTGTCGGCCTATATCGACCATCAGCGTGAAGTCGTCACCCACCGGACGCAGTTCGAGCTGGAGAAAGCCGAGGATCGGGCACATGTATTGGAAGGCCTCGTCAAGGCGCTCAACATACTGGACGAAGTGATTGCGGCTATTAAGGCTTCCAAGAATCGCCAGGATGCCCAGAACAATCTGCAATGGATGTTCGGTTTCACGGAGAGACAAGCCGACTCGATTCTGACGCTGCAATTATACCGTCTTACCAACCTTGAAATTCATTCCCTGCAAAAAGAGCTGGACGAGCTGACGAAGAAAATCGAGGGCTTGCGTGCGATTCTCGACAGCGATAAGAAGCTGATTGGCGTCATTCGCAAAGAGCTGATCGAAATTCGGGAGAAGTACGGCATCGACCGGCGTTCGGTTATCCAGGAAGAAGTGGAAGAGATCAAGGTGAATCTTGAAGTGCTTGTTAACGCCGAGGATGTGCTCGTAACCTTGTCGAATGAAGGCTATATTAAGCGTACCAGCATGTTATCCTTCACCCGCAGCGGCGGTGAGCTGGAAAGCTCAGGCGTCAAGGAAGGGGATTACATCACGCGGTTGTTTGAAGTCAATACCCTGGAGAATCTGCTGATCTTCACGAGCCGCGGGCAATATTTCTTATTGCCGGTGCATCAGGTTCCGGAGTACAAGTGGAAAGATGCCGGTACGGCCATCGTTAACGTGATCCAGGTACCGAAAGAGGACCATATCGTATCGGTCATCCCGGTTTCGAACTTTGACGAAGCGGGCAAATCGCTTGTCTTCGTGAGCCGCAAAGGGCAAGTGAAGCGGACAGATCTCAAGGAGTACGTAACCAAACGGTCTGGCGCGGTTGCGGCAGCGAAGGTAGCTGCGGAAGACAGCATCATCCAGGTCGTTATGAGTGACAGCAATAAAGATATCGTGCTGATCTCGAAAGAAGGGATGAGCATCCGCTTCAATGAACAGGAAGTCAATGCCATGGGACGCGTTTCCGGCGGGGTTCGGGGAATCCAGCTTCGAGACGGGGACGAGGTCGTTGCGGCATTATGGGTGGAGAACGATGAAGGCGAGATTTTGACTATCACGGATCTTGGATACGGCAAGCGAAGCTTGCTGTTGGATTATCCGGCCCAAAGCCGCGGCGGAAAAGGCATGGCCACGTTTGAGTTCAAGGAAGGCAAGCGGGTGAAGCCTAACGGCAGCGCCATCGTCGGCGCGTTCTATTGTCGCGAGCCGCTGCAGATTAACGCTTATAGCGAAGACGGGCAAGCTTTCCCGATTCACACGGAGAAGGTTCCGATTATGGAGCGTAAATCGATTGGTAAACTACTGGCCGATGTCGGCAAGAACGGGCAGATTGTCGATTTGGTCAGTCTCCCGCATGCAGAGTTAGGCAAAGAAGGTTAGGCAAGAGCGAGCCTTTCCTTTAATTCGGATATGGTTTGAATAGAGATGAATGGACGAAAGCACCTTCGATGAACGGTTGTCGGGGTGCTTTTGTTGTATTTAGCGTTGGATGACGCATATTTAAATTTATACTATTTGACATATGTCTGGCGCTGTCGAAGTAAGCTGAATGTTGAGAAACGCCGTCACACAAGGCATGACGGGTTTTGTCGCTTGATTGGAAATTATATTTTTTAACGAAAAAAGAAGGATATTGGCTGGCGTCCAGCGAAAAGTTAATCCTATAAACTATTATGAAAATCATGACGCTGGCTCAAACGGAAGTTCATTCATCGGAGTACAGTTCCGCAAACTCAGATGGTATTTCGATGTTTGATCATGACAGACATAACGGAAGGGACGGGATAAACATGCATACTGCCGAATTCGCCAAGGTGTGGTCCAAGCTGGCCAAGGATTATAAACTCCATATGGAAGCCGGATTGGCCCCGACATTGACGGAGTCGCAACTCATGGTGCTGGAAGTGCTTGCTGAGCAGAAGCGGATGAAACCTTCCGATTTCATTCCTTACCTGGCTACAAGTCCGGCTGCCGTAACGATGCTATTGGACCGGATGGAGAAGAACGAATTGATCAAACGGGAACGGGACGCAAATGACAGACGGATCGTCTGGGTGACGATATCCTATAAAGGACGCGAGGAATATACGCGCGGATTACAGGTTAGGGAGGAGTACCTTTCCCGGATCTTGAACCGCATATCCTCGCATAATCAACAGCTGCTTGTCTATCTATTGGGAAAGATCAGCACGGCTCCGCAGGAGGCTCTGGTCGAGGCGTAGGCATTTTTGACCCAGCACCCTACATGGAATGCACAGAAGCCCCCATGTCTGGCTGCCTGCGGCAGCTTCGACTTTGGGGGCGGTTTCATTGTTTTGCTAATATTGCTTTCTAGTCACGTGGTCACTAACGAACCTTGGCATAATTTAAAGAAGTTAAGACTTAAGCAGCCATAAAGCCGGCACGTTAGCGGGTTCCCATCCAGGCAGGGACGTATGGGCTTGGCGGCACTCATAGGTTTTGCCTCCATACGTGACCAAAGCTCCCTGCTGGTATGAAGTATTCGGAGCCCAGGCCGGAGTTTCCGGTACAGAGCCGTCCGCCGTGGTGACTTGCAGCTCATTGCTGGCTGGGGATACGTTGCCTGCCGCATCGCGTGCTTTTACGGTAAAGCTATAGGTCGTGTTTGGCGATAATCCGCCAACTGTATAGGATAGCGTGCTGCCGGACACCGTCGTAACCAGCGTGGTGCCCCGATATACCTCATAGCCGCTTACTCCGACGTTATCCGTGGAAGCGTTCCAGGCTAATGATACGCTTGTGGACGTCGATCCCGCAGATCGTAAATTGGCAGGAGCCGTCGGAGCTTGGGTGTCCGGAACGGGATTTGATGTGCTGGCGGTTAGCGGGCTGCTCGCCTGTGATACGTTGCCTGCTCCGTCACGGGCTTTTACCGTAAAGGTATAGGAGGTGCCTGCTTGCAGGCCGGTAACGGTGTGGCTCAGGGTGGATCCGGATACCGTTGCCACTAGATTGGAGCCTCGATAGATTTCATAGCCTGTGACTCCTACGTTATCCGTAGAGGCGTTCCAGGCGAGCGAAATGCTGCTGCTTGTAACCCCTGTGGTTCTCAGATTCGCCGGCACGGTCGGTGCCTGCGTGTCCTGATTGCCGCTGCCGTTATTCAGGTTCACGTCGATCACGTTATAGAAGGCATTTCCCGTATCGGCGATTTCCCATACGGCGAGGATGAGATAGTAGCCGGTGCGGTCGGTAGGTACGTTACAAGTATGGGTTACGGTGTTCGGCGGTTGTTTGCCGCCGTCATTGAAGGAGCAGAACAATTCGAGATCTGCGCGTGCGAGGGGTTTGCTGGAATCCCAGCCTTTTTTCGTAATATAATATTTCCAATCGGATGTAGCATGGGCTGCGGTCAGCACCCACTTAAACGTGTTCGGCCCGCCGTTCATGTTTACCTTGCTCCAGCGGGTTGGCGTCTGTTCATACAGTTCGGTAAAGATTCCGGCACCGGTGATTTGGCCGTCCGCCGGTCCGCCGATCGGAAAGTTCCCTTTCCCTTCCAGGGAATGCGGTTCATAGATGATTCTGCCGCAGTTGACGTTCTCGCCGAGCTTGCACTTATAACCACGACTGGCCGGTGATTCGATATAACCATGAGCGGAAACGCTGCTTGCCGTAATGATCATAATGGTGAAAAACAACAGTGTGCTTCCTAAAAAAATCCACAGCGGTTTCAAATGCAAGCGGTGATTTGTTTGACACTGAGCCTGATCCATAACAAATACCTCCTTGAATATTGAATTTGAAATTCAGCGGACTCCTGCTGCTGATCAAACCTCCTTATGCTGCGGGTTTACTTGCTCTGCACTAAACAGGACCGAACCGGCTAGCGACTCCCTTCATGGATTATCCTTGATCATCCTCCTCCTCGGCAACCGTGATCTATATAAACCCCAAGATGAGGTTCATACCATGATTGTACAAATCAACTAAAAAATGTTAATCTATTCTGGTTACTATTCTTTGCCATTCTTTGTTAAAAGTAAAGGGATAATATATTATGATAGAGGGATAAAATATTACATTATATGTAATTAATTACATAGTCATAGCATTAGGCGTAGACATACAAAAAAACGAAATCCAATGATGGATTTCGTTTTTTTAACATACATTGATAGGTTCGTCATGTCGATCCCAGCTGGTCCATATTGAAGATACTCCAGGGATAAACGGAAGGCGGCAAGGAACGAATGGAGATGTCCTCTTTGGTAACAGGGTGAGGGAACCCGACCAACACGGACCATAAGGCAATCTGTTGGCCGGCCTTGTTCACCTTGCTTCCATACTTCTGATCGCCGAACAGCGGATGACCCGCATGGCTGAGCTGAACACGTATTTGGTGCGGTCTGCCCGTGTGCAGCTCGATCAGGACAAGACTTACGCCTTCCGCTGCTTGTAGCACCGTATAATCCAGAATGGCTTCCTTGGCTCCGTCCGTCCCTTTGGAGGTAACATGGACGGTGTTGGTTTTCGCATCCTTGTACAGCATGTTCACGAGCCGGCCTGAAGTTTTCGCTGGAACACCGTGAACGACCGCTACATACTGCTTACGGAAGCTGCGGCTCCGGACGGCCTCCGATAATCGGGAGGCGGCTTTGGACGTCTTAGCGAATACCATCGCTCCGCCCACGGGACGGTCAAGGCGGTGCACCAATCCCAAAAAAACGTTCCCCGGCTTGTCATAACGCTCCTTGATGTCCTGTTTCAGTATGGTCAGCATGTCGGGATCACCGGTAGCATCCTCCTGCGAGGGGATGTTGACCGGCTTGGTTACGCCCAACACATGATTATCCTCGAAAAGAATCGGCACGGCCGGATACGTTGCTGGTCCCCGTCTGCTCATCGAATCAGGACTCCCATCTGCCCAGGATGCCGCATGGCAGGTTCATGCCGGAGCGGGTAATCGGCAATCCGATTTCGCCTGCGCTGATCAATCCGCCGTACTTCGGCTTCATGGTCATGGTGAGCATGTTGTTCAGAACGGTCGGGGAGATGCCGGTCGTGTAGGAGTTAATCAGCATGAACAGCGGGTTATCCGATACGATGCTCATGCAGCTTTCGAGGAATGGATACAGGCTCTGTTCCAGCTTCCACGTTTCTCCGCTTGGTCCGCGCCCATAAGAGGGAGGATCCATAATGATCGCATCGTATTTGTTTCCCCGACGCTGTTCCCGCTGCACGAATTTAAACACGTCATCCGTAATATAACGTATAGGGCGGTCAGCCAGGCCGGACAATGCAGCGTTTTCCTTGGCCCATTGAACCATCCCCTTCGCAGCATCCACGTGGACGACCTGAGCACCGGCAGAGGCCGCAGCGACGGTAGCTCCGCCCGTATAGGCGAACAGGTTCAGCACGCTGATCGGACGACCGGCGGAAGCGATTTTGTCCATCATCCAGCGCCAGTTCGCAGCCTGCTCCGGGAACAAGCCGGTATGTTTAAAATTGGTCGGTCGGATATGAAATTTCAATTGGTCGTACGAGATGGTCCATCGATCCGGCAGCTGCTTTTTCATGTCCCATTGCCCGCCGCCGGACGAGCTGCGGTGATAATGTCCGTGTACATTGCGCCATTGTCCGTCTTCACGTTCAATCGGCCAAATGATCTGCGGATCCGGACGCCGTAGAATGACATCGCCCCAGCGCTCCAGCTTCTCACCGCCACCGGTGTCGATGACCTCGTAATCTTGCCAACCTTGAGCTACATACATGTTGAAAACCATCCTTCAAATAGTCATTTAGACTTTATTGTACAACATATTGAAAGCTGAATGCCACCAAGGATTGCTTGCCTCAACCCTACCACTCGGATGACACGGTCTATGAAGTTCGGCTTACCCCAAATTTTCGAATGCGGAATGAAAACGGAATTCGCCATGAAGGTCATGAAGTGCGCCTTGCTGAAGCTCGGCGACCATGAACGCCTCATCGGAAACGGCGAATTGGGATACATCGATTCCATGGTTTCGGGCCTGGACAAAACCGTAACGCGGATAATACGAAGGATGGCCGAACAGAAACACAAGCGGATAGCCATGCGAGAGACACCGCCGTTTCCCCTCTTCAATCAGTTGCCCGCCGATCCCCTGCCGTTGATACTTCGGAAGCACAGCCAGCGGCCCTAGCGCAGCTACCCGATGGGTATGATCGCCGTCAAGAAGGCTCCCCCGGCTAAACATAATATGACCCTTGATGATCCCGTCCTCTTCGGCAACCATGGACAATTCCCTTTCAAAAGCTCCGTCTTCCCGCAATCGTTGTACCAGGATCGCTTCTTCCTGACCGGAAAAAGCCTGGATGAGCAGCTCGTTGACCTGCTCATAATCATTCTTGGTTTCGGTACGTATGTTCATCGTTATCTCTCCTTCAATATATGGTTCATGTTTCTTTATTTCGTTATTCGTGTTCGTGCATTCGGCCGACTTATCGATCCAGGCATCGTTACTCCGGCTTCGTTTCAATTTGCAATCCTTCAACATGCTTGCGCTTCATCAAATTGCGCTTCTTCCGGTTCTCTTTGCTTTCAAAAACGATATCCAGATCATAATCCTCCGGGTAGAGATCCTTAGCCGCAATATAGGGCTTCAACCGTTTATGGTTGATTTTCAAACGCTCCTGTTGAATCATGACACCGATATGACCTCTAGCGTCCATGGTTTCATAAACGGTGCCGCTTCGTTTCAAATATGGCACATAGACCCGATCTCCTAGCTGATAAAGGGAAGAGGCGGGGGCTTCGTCTTCTTTATTCTTGTCGTCTACGGGTTGATCCGGACCCTCGATAGGGAAGGAATCGTATTCACCCGGGGTTGGTTCTCCGGCCCGTTCTTCGGTGTCCGAGCTATCCTCGTGACTGTAGGCCGCAATACCTCTTGTCGTCCCCGCCTCCGTGATTTCCCGCGATCTGGCTATGATCGCTTCCGGAATCCCCAGCTTAGCAGCGATGACAAAAGCATAACTGTGACCGGCTTCACCAATCCGCAGGCGGTAGAGCGGCTCGAGGGTGTCGGCATCAAATTCCATGCGGGCATTCTCAAAGCCTGCCGTGCGATCGGCAAAATTTTTGATTTCGGTAAAATGGGTAGTGACCACGACCGTTGCTTGACGTTGAAACAGCTCTTCCAGAATGGCGATGGACAACCCGACGCCTTCACCCGGGTCCGTTCCGGAAGCCATTTCATCGAGCAATACCAGCGTGGACCTGCCGGCCGTCTGCAAAATGTCGCGGATGTTGCGGATATGGGCCGAGAATGTGCTCAGGGCATGCTCCAAACTCTGCCCGTCCCCGATGTCGACGGACACCTCGTCAAAGACGGCGCAATGGCTGCCCTCCGCTACGGGAACCAGCAAACCGGACTGAACCATAATGGTGATCAGCCCAACCGTCTTCAGCGCTGAAGTTTTGCCGCCGGTATTTGGACCCGTTATGATTAAGGTTTTATATCGTTTCCCGATGGTGAAGTCCAGCGGTACCATGGAGGAGCCGATTAAAGGGTGAACCGCGGATTTGAGATGGATGAATCCCTCCTGGTTCAGATCCACATTGCGCCCTCCGATGGAAATCGCGTATTTGCCCCTGGCTATGATGTAGTCGTAGATTCCGACGGTATCGGCGTTGGTTCTCAGTTCGTATTGATACTGCTCGACGAGTGCCGTCAAATCGCTCAGCACTTTGGTTTCTTCCCGGACCTCATCGGCTTGCAGGTGGTTCAGTTCCATCTGAAGCCCCTGCATATCGGCTGGTTCGATGAATACCGTCTGCCCGCTGGCCGATTCATCCAGAATCGAGCCACTCACGGCTTTTCGGTGTTCCTTCTTGATGGGCAGCACGTAACGTCCTCCGCGTTTGCTGACGACATGCTCTTGCATGATCCCTTTGTAACGGCTCATCAGGCTGTCGAGCTTACGCTTGATCCGTTCCTCGGTTACGATGATTTTTTTGCGGATTTTCGCCAGGTCTTTGCTGGCGCCATCCACAACGCGGCCGGCATGAATGCTGCGTTCGATTTCGGACAGGAGCGGGCGCAGTTCATGCATGGAAGAGGCGTAGGAACTGATCGTCGGAGCAATGCTGCTCTTGGCGGCCATATATTGAATGAGCTGACGGCAGCTTCTGAGATACTGGACCAAATGGCCGAAATCGCGCTCGGACAGGACATATCCGGTGCCGAGCAAATCCAGGATCAACTCAACGCCCTCCAGTGAGGGAATAGGCACGCTAGCCCCGCTTTGCAGCAGGGTTTTGGCTTCCTCCGTTTCATTGAGCTTATTACGGATGGCCTTCATCTGGGTGAGGGGGGCCATCTTCTGAATGTGCGAAATGCCCAGATAGGATACAGCAAAGCGTTCGAGTTCGGTGCGTATTTTCTCATACTCCAATTTGTTTAATGCCAATGGCTTCATGGGTTACATTCTCCTTTAGACTAAAATGGTGGAAGGTGATACAACGCAAAAAAGGCGGAAAGCGAACTACTCAGGTTCGCTTTCCGCCCAAAGACCGTTATTCCGATGGATATGGCGTGGGACAGCTCCAAATAACCCCGCTGAGTAAAGAGGGGAGACCCAAAAAATCCGTGCTGAACTCAGCACGGATGACCATATCATATCGAAATAAACCCTAAAGGGGCTTCAATTGATATCCGCAGTTCTTAACTAATTCAACGGACGAAATGAGAATCCATCAAAAAATAAACATATCCCCAAAAAGGAAATGCCCAGAATTTTACATTTCGATCCATATGAAATTGGGTTAGTTAAGAACGACCACCGACATCAAAATCTCTCCTTTAGATAAGAGTATGGATTAACTATATCCATAAACACGGTCGGAAGTCAAGGCTTAAATGAGGAGGCGTTTCCCGTAAAAAACTGTGATAAGATGGAAGGGTGACGCTGCTGCTAATCCTTAAGCCGTGCAGCAGCCAGTGATCGCTTAAGACAGGAGAGGAGCTGTATCCATGGGGAAATTGCTGACACGAGGTGAGGTTCCAATCGAGGCTACCTGGAATCTGGATGATTTGTTTGTCTCGCAAGAAGAATTTGAAGCGGGTCTCAAAGCGCTTGAATCGCAAGCTGCTCAATTGACGCGGTTTAAGGGCAGGCTAGGCGATGGTGCATCTGTACTTCTCGAATGCCTAAATGAACAGGAAGCGTTGATGGAGAGCATCGGCCGAGTCGGGGCATATGCCAGACTGCGTCAGTCGGAAGACGGAACCAACCCGTCCAACCTGGCGAATTCGGCCAAAACGGGCGATGTGTTGTCCCGCATCCAGTCCTCCTTAACTTTTATTGAATCGGAGCTGCTGGACCTCCAGGACGGAACCATCGAGCATTACATAACGAAGGAAGAAGGGCTGGCGCCTTATGCCCGAAGCTTGACGCTGCTGCTGGAGTCCAAGCCTCACCGCTTGAGTCCTGAGACGGAGAGCGTGCTTGCATCGCTGGGCGAGGTGCTCGGTTCTCCTTACCGCATCTATTTGCGCAGCAAGCTGTCGGATATGACCTTTGATGACATTCAAGTGAATGATGAAACCAAGCCGGTCTCGTTCCGTCTGTACGAGAATTCCTACGAAATGTCCGAGGATACGGAGCTTCGGCGCGAAGCCTATGCGTCTTTTACGAAGTCGCTGCAGGGGGCGCGTCACACTTTTGCCGAGGCGTACGCCACGGAAGTGAAGAAGCAGGTGGTGCTGTCCCGGCTTCGCGGGTATGACTCCGTTACGGATATGCTGCTCAAGCCCCAGCAAGTGACAATGGATATGTACACTCATATCCACGATACGATTCTGAAAGAGCTTGCTCCGCATATGCGCAGGCTGATGAAGCTGAAGAAACGCGAGCTTGGTCTGGATCAGATGCTGTTCTGCGATTTGAAAGCGCCGATGGATCCGGATTTCAATCCAAGCGTAACCTATGAAGAAGCTTGTGCCACCATCTCCAGCGCCTTGTCGATTCTTGGTCCCGAATACGGCGAGATCGTTGAATCCGCGTTCTCCAAGCGCTGGGTGGACTATGCCGATAATATCGGCAAATCTACAGGAGCGTTCTGTTCATCGGTTTACGGAGTGCATTCCTATATCCTGATGGCATGGGCGGACAATATGCGCAATGCCTTCACGTTAGCACACGAGGTAGGGCATGCGGGCCATTTGATGCTCGCTGCACGCTATCAGCGCATCACCAATGCCCGTCCGTCCATGTATTTTATCGAAGCGCCGTCAACGATGAACGAGCTTCTCTTGGCGGATCACTTGCTGAGTCAATCCGAGGATAAGCGGATGCGGCGCTGGATCATTCTCCAACTGCTGAGCACCTATTACCACAATTACGTGACGCACCTTCTGGAAGCGGAAATGCAGAGAAGGGTATACCGCCATGCGATGGCCGATGAACCGATTACGGCAGACAAGCTGTCCGAGCTTAAGGGTGCAGTGCTTTCCGATTTTTGGGGAGACGCCGTGGAACTGGACGAAGGCGCGAAGCTTACCTGGATGCGGCAACCGCATTACTATATGGGACTATACCCTTACACCTATGCGGCAGGCTTGACCGCTTCAACAGCTGCGGCGCAGCTGATCCGCGAGGAGGGCCAACCGGCCGTGGACCGATGGCTTCAAGTGCTCAAGGCCGGCGGCAGCAAGAGCCCGCTGGAATTGATGGCCATGGCGGGCGTCGATATGTCCACGTCGGAGCCGATTTCCAAAGCGGTGGCTTATGTAGGCAAACTGGTAGACGAACTGGAATCCCTCTACCAATAGAACGAAACCGATCACTCGGTGCGAAAACGAGAAAAAAGGTGGTCCACAGCATAAGAAGCCATGGATCACCTTTTTTTGACGCAGATCAATTGAGAACGAAAAGTGACCGAATGTTACGGGTTCGTGTGAACATCCTGCAGCGTATGGGTCGGAATCGTAAAATAGAAGGAAGAACCGACATTTTCACGGCTCTCGACGCCAATGACGCCGCCCATCAGCTCAACCAGCTTTTTACTGATCGCAAGCCCTAATCCGGTACCGCCATATTTACGGTTCAAAGATGGATGGAGCTGCGAGAAGGAAGTGAACAGCTGATGCTGGAGCTCGGGCGCTATGCCGATTCCCGTATCCTTTACTTGAAAAGCAAGCGTGAACTCTTGGGTGCCCGTCCTGCGAAGTCCTTCCACGTTCAACGTTATGCTGCCTTCATGCGTGAACTTGATGGCATTGCTGATGAGATTCACAAGCACCTGCCGCAGCCGCAGGGCATCGCCGATAATCACGTCGGGGACATTGGCGCTGTTGATGTTGAACGATAAGGACAACCCTTTTTCCTTGGCTTTCGCCGAGAATAAATCAACGACGACTTCGAGCAAGGAGCGCAAATCAATCGGTTCATGATTAAGGGTCATATTGCCGGTCTCGATTTTACTGAAATCGAGGATCTCGTTCAGGATGTGCAGCAGCGAGCCGCTGCTCTCCATGAGAATATGGATGTAATTCTGTTGGTCTTCGTCTAGCTCTGTCGTGCTTAACAGCTCGATCATCCCGATAATGCCGTTCATCGGCGTCCGGAGCTCGTGGCTCATCATGGTGAGAAACTCCGTCTTTGCTTGATCCGCCCGTTCGGCGTTCTCCTTGGCGCGGATGATCTCTTTCTCGTCCGTAATATCGCGGAATACCATGACGGCGCCTTTGCGCTCTCCTTGATCCCAAATCGGATTAACCTGATAATCGGCTAAAAAGCTGGTACCGTCTCCTCGCCAGAGTACGATTTCGGCTCTGGACAGCGGTACGCCTTGTTTGACTGCCTGAACGAGAGGAGAATCTTCCCCGCGATAGAAAGTACCGTCATGGCGAATTTCCTTGATGATCTGGTCGCACGGTCTTCCAATGGTCGTTGCAGGTTCGTAATCAAGCATGGCTGCCCCGGCCGGATTGATGAAAGCGACTTGCCCGTGAATGTCCAGACCGATGATGCCCTCCGATACCGTATTCAGCAACAAGGTGAGCTCCCGGCTGAGCTTCTTGATCTCTTCCATCGTCCGAATGCGTTCGGTGATGTCCCGGGTAATGCCATAAACGCCGACGACTTCGTCATCCACGAAAATCGGAATGTTGATGGTATTGATTTCGATGGGGCGTCCATCCTTATGAATGATGGTCAGATCATAGCTTTGGGGTATGCCTTCCTTCGCTTGATTAAAATGAAACAGCGTGCGAGCCATGTCTTTTTCCGCTACAATCGGCCCGAAATACATTCCGATGAGCTCGTCTAACGTATATCCCGTCAGCTCCTGCAGATTCTGGTTGGCCGTTATATAATCACCGTCCAAATTCATGGAGTATACGGCGGATGGATTGTACTCGAACAGAGAGCGGTAGCGCTGCTCGCTTTCCTTCAGCTTAAATTCCATTAATTTTCGTTCGGAAATGTCGCGGGCAATCGAAATAATTTCATTCTTCTGATCACCCTGCGTGCTGATATATTTGCAATTGACCTCAAACCAGATGTGCCTGCCATCCTTATGTATATAGCGGAAGGTGATCGGTGTGAGCATTTTGCCTTCCAGGCAATTCTCTAAATAGTCCTGTAGCGGCGCAATATCCTCAGCGTATACGTAGTCAAAAGTACTGGTGCCGACCATCTCTTCGGGGCGATACCCGAGCAGGGCGTAGCAGGAAGGGGAGCAGTAAAGAAACGTAAAGCAGTCAATGGTGCTTCGCGATATGAAATCGAGCGAATTTTCGGTGATGAGCTTGTACTTATTCTCATTCTCCAGCGACTGCTGCTCGATCATCACCTGTTCGGTAATATCCTGTGCCATGCCGACCATCTCCATAGGTCTTCCTTCGTTCGTAACGGTGACCTCCCACTGGGCTCTGATGGTTCGGATTTGTCCGTCTTTAAGCTGGATCCGGTATATGATTTCGTCTGCTTTACCCTGTACGGCCGTGCGCACAACCTGTTCCAGCCGTTCGCGATCCTCCGGAATGACCAGGGACATCAGCGCGTCATGATTTGGCTCGATGGCATTGATCTGATACCCGTAAATTCGCCTCATTTCATCGCTGTAGGTAAGCGTATGCGTGATCAAGTCCCAGCGCCAGGAACCGATCTTGGCAATCCGCTGCGCATGGGCCAGCGTATCCTCATCCGTTTTACGTTTGGTTATGTTTCGTCCTATGGCCAGTACCTTGTCAATTTCACCTTGAGCACCCCGAATGAGCTGAAACGACGTTTCAAACCATAAATAATGTCCTTCCTTATGGCGAATGCGTCGAACAAAACTATCTTTCTCCGAAAATAGTTTGCCTGGTTCCTTCATTTGCTCGGAATCGACTTGATGGTAGTATTTACCGCGGTGTTGGCCCAACATTTCCTCTTGGGTGTATCCCAGTATGTCAGTGGCAGAAGGTGAGATGTATTCGATGATGCCGTCGGCGCTGCTGATGGATATGAGGTCTTGTCCGCTTTTTGAAATCAGTGCCAGCAGCTCGTCATTCTTGATGATCGGCGGCAAAGCAGTCCCCTCCTGCACGGTCCCGGGTTCCAGGCAGCACATGATCCACGGTGTCCTGTCTTGTGAGGGGGCTCCAGCAGGGAGATACTCACGGCGACATGCACTTGGCGCCCGTCCTGGCGAATAAAATAAGATTCTCTTGAGAGAGTGGACGTTGGGCCATATATCAATGATTGCAATATTTGTTGAAAAGATAGGTTGGATAGAACTTGGATTTCGGAAGGTTTGAGCTGAAGCAGGTCAGAACGCTTGGATTCCGTTATTTCGCAGAATCGGTCGTTCACCATCGCAACAGGCTCGTCAACCGCAGAAATCAGGATCGCCCCAAAAGGCAATTTGTCAAACATCTGTTCCCAGACCCAATTCTCCGCTGTTTGCATCATGTTAATAATTGCCTCCCTAAGCTAAGCTATACCATTTGATCATAGAGGATAGGATCGCTCTATCGCAATAGAAAATACCAAAGTTAAATACTGACTGAAAATCCGGGCGCGCGAAAGCCAACCGATAAGGGGAGCATTCTTATGGCTGGCCAAGTTCAAACTAACAGATGCTTCATTTTTGATTGCATGTTTGCCAAGGTTGTTTAATAGCATATTTATTTGTGCAGAAGTACGCGATCGTCGAGGTTTTTATCAAAATAATGCCCGGCATAGGAGCAAGCGGGGATGATTTTCAAGTTTTCTTCCCTGGCGTATCCGATCACTTTTCGTACGAGCTCATCGGCAATGCCTTGACCCCGTAGCCCTGGAGAAATATAGGTATGATCGATGCTGATCACTCCGTTTCCTTGTGGGGAGTAGGAAATTTCGGCTACTTTTTTGCCGTTGTCCTCAATGTAAAAGCTGCTTGGCCCCGTTTGTATATTTCGTTTGTCCATGATGTCTAACCTCCTTCATCTGGTTGTACTATACCCGTATCGGCGGTGCATTAAACGGATTGCGGATAGGCGAACACCCTTGAGAGGGCAATTGCATACAATGCGGGTAGAAGAGAATGAAGGAGGAGCAACATGAACCAATATTCAACTCAACCGCAAATGCTGTTTCAATGCGATCACCAGTTGGTACATTCCATGAAGAAACATAGAGAAAGCGCCCATTCGGCCATGAAAAACGTGGTGAATCGCAAGGTAAGGGTGCATACGATGGATGATGAAGCCGTTGAAGGTATCGTCATAAATGTCGATGCAAAGAATGTGTACATTCTTGTAGAACAAGGCAACAGAGGTTTCTACCCGGGATACCCTCCATTTGTGCCGTACGGCCCCAATCCTAATGTCGTATTGCCTTTAGCATTGTTCAATCTATTGGCAGTCAGCTTGTTGTGGTAGCCAACGAAGAACCTGCGGTCCGCAGGTTCTTTTTTTATGAAAAATTTCAAAAAATATTATTTACATACATGCTGTATGTATGTTAAATTGGGATCATTCCATATACAAGGAGATGTTTTCCATATGAAACTTCAAGGATTTTATCCCGTCATCATGACAGAACAGATTGCCGAAAGCGCAGACTTTTACACACGGTTGTTTGGTTTTGAGGTTGTTTTTGAAGCGGATTGGTATGTAAGCTTGAAGAAGGGAATCGAGGGACCCGTCGCTTACGAGCTGGCGATCCTGTCCAAAGATCACCCGACGGTTCCCTCTGCTTATCAGCAGCGTGTACAGGGGCTGATACTCAATTTTGAGGTGGAGGATGTGGATGCCGAGTACGAAAGGCTGGTCATCCATGAAAAGCTGCCGCTTCATCTGGACATTCGTGATGAGGAGTTCGGCCAGCGGCATTTTATTATCAGTGACCCGAATGGGGTGCTGATCGATATGATTAAGATCATTCCACCTTCCCAAGCCTTTATGGAGCAGTATAATGAAGAGGTGTGGTCCACGAAGGATGACGGCACCGGCGAATGAGTACAGCCTTTCGCGCAGAAGGATTACTTCGGTAAGAGAGCTTGCGGATTTTCTGTCAGATTGAGGTAAGCCGCATGTACCGGAGCTTCCTCGGGGGCATTTATTAAAAGCCGCAAGCCGCTGACTTTTACATCCGGAATCATCTGATAATACCGTCCATGGATCCGTCAGCATTCGCTAAGCTCCATGGCGAAGGGTGTAAGACCAGGAAATGCTGGGGCTTCCGTCGTCCTTGAGAACAGCATCCGAATGATGCATAGGAGAGAATAACGCAATCATGAGAAGAACCAAAAGCGAAGCGAACGAAACCATACAGCTGCTGCTAAAGGTGGCCAGGGCACAGTTTGCGGAAAAAGGCTATGCCCATGCGGCTTTAGAAGAGATTGCCGACGAAGCTCATGTTACCCGCGGCGCGCTGTATCATCATTTTAAGAATAAACAAGGGCTGTTTCTCGCCGTACTCGAATTAGTGCAGACGGAAATTGGGCAGCGCGTGGAGGCGGAAGCCGACCGTTACGTGGATCCTTGGGATCAGCTGCTGTTTGGATGTCGGGCCTTTATTGCGACCGTGGTCGAACCGCAGAATAAGCGCATTATGCTTATTGACGGCCCGAGTGTCGCAGGCTGGGAGTCATGGCGCGAGATGGACGAGCAGAATTCGATGAGCCACCTGAGGGAACAGTTGGCCTTGATGCAGCATCAGGGAATGATGAAGGCCGCTCCGGTTGATGCCTTGACGCATGCCCTGTCCGGAGCCTTAAACGAATGCTCGTTGTTGGTGGCACAAATGCCGGAAACGGATAAGGGCATCGAGGAAACCATGCATGTGATTGCCGGCATGCTGCAGGGATTCAGGCTTTAAAGGTTTAAAGCACATGATAAGGTTCACCCCTAATATGGGCCATATATCCAGCAAATCTTACAATTTGCATGAATGTTGTAAGCTGGAGAGGTACATCCAAAAATCCATGAAATGGAAAGGGGTTAATATGAATCCATTGAAACCGCTGCAAGCATTTTTGGAAGCACAGCAGGACAAACCGATCGAAGCCATCGGAAGCTATATTTCCGAACATATTGAACAGAACTGGGAAAAGGTGCTTACCGATAACCGGGAAAAACTGCGAAGGGCATACAACGAGGGTGGGGATATGGCGTACGGGACGTATTTAAACCTGTTATTCTTGCCGGTACACAGGCAGCTCAAGGAAATGGGAATACGTCCCGCACCGAAATTCCCGGGCGACTTCGACATTTCAAGGGAATGGGGAAGCGAGGAAGGAACCGACCAGCAGCGCTGGATGTGGAGCACCGTTTTGTCGCCGGAGGAAGAGCCGCTAGGTACCATCGTCACGATCGTATACCACGACCATACCCAGTTTCGGGTCCCAAGGCAGCCGCGTATTCTAGCCTTGCATGAGACTGGCAAGGAAGACGTCGTTGCGGTCCTTTCACTGAAGTCGGCGGACTTTAGCGAGGCGCTCGAATTTACGGCAGAATATGAACAATATCTGCGGAGTTTGCAGGAGTAGGGGGGCCCGGGAACCACGGGTTCATCTACCTGATTTCAGATTGGGCCTCCATGCCTGAATTGAAGACGTTAAATTGAAAATAAAACGCCTTGAGCCGGATGACGTTATCCTGGCTCAAGGCGTCTTTATCGTTAGGAATCAAGATCGTTGATCAATCGTCAGGTCTAACCAGTCTAATTCTTCCTTCGTCAGGCGGATGTTCGAACCCTCGTCGCAGGATTTCAATTCCTCGGCCGATTGGGCGCCGATTAGCGCGCAAGTAGGGAAGGGCTGGTTCAGTACGTAAGCGAGCGCGATCTGTATGGCAGTCACATTCTTCGAAGCAGCAAGCTGTTTGGCGCGCTCTAACCGCTCCCAGTTCGCATCGCTGTAAAATACCCGTACAAGATCCGCGTTGTCCCGAATCTCCGGAGTGAATCGCCCAGTGAAGAATCCTCGCGCTTGGGAAGACCAGGAGAGCAGCGGAAACTGTTCAGCTTCATGCCAGGCCATCGTCTCCGCATCGGCTGAGACGCAGCCTTTCCAGAAGGGTTCGTTCGGCTTGGCCAGGCTGAGGTTCGGGCTGCTGAAGGAAAAGCCGACCAAGCCGTTTGCGTCAGCATAGGCATTGGCATCCCGAATGCGTTCCCAGGTCCAATTGGATACCCCGATGGCGCCTACACTGCCGTCCGCAATATATTCGTTCAGAGCCTCGATGACTTCCCCCGCCGGAACCTCAGGGTCGTCACGGTGCAATGCGTACAGATCGATGAAATCCGTCTGTAGTCTTTCGAAGCTTGTCGTGATGTCGTTTTTGATGTCTTTTTTGCTGACGCGAGGGCCGTTTTGGTCATGGTGGGCACCCTTTGTCAGAATGACGAGCTGATCCCGGTTCCCCCTTTCCTGCATGTATCTGCCGATGACTTCTTCGCTCTGACCGCCGCAGTATATATGTGCGGTATCAACGGAATTGCCGCCGATCGCAAGGTAAGCATCCATATTGGCGGCAGCTTTCTCGTACGAATCATGATAGAAATAGTCCGTTCCTTTCATGAGCGCAGAGACGGGTTTGTTTAATCCCTTGATTGATATATATTTCATGTTCATCTCCTCCTTGAGTGAATTTACAGCACGATTCTCGTACGTTCGTGGGCAGATTGCAGGCAGGCATCGATGACTTTCATGTTGCGAACCGCATCCTCCGTCGTGTAGCGGAGAGGCTTGTCGTACAAAACGGCTTCCGCTATCCGGTCACCTTGTTCGCTGTATGCGTTTGCATGAGGAACCTCGATTTCTTTGCGTCCATCGCCGGTCGTTAAGAAGAAGTTTGCTCCGTTCTCAGGTAGGCTGTAGGCGTATGGGACTTCAATCAGGCCATCCGTGCCAACAATTTCAAGGGGATTCCGATAAGCCGCCCACATGCCGCAATCAAAGGTCAGGGCAACGTTGCCTTCAAATTCGATCAAGCCGGAGGCCATCATGTCGACATGATCATGCTCAGGCGAGAAGAAGGCTTGAACGGTAACCGCTTCCGGTTCTTTATCCAGCAGGATGCGCGCGGCATTGATCGGATAACAGCCGACATCATAAATCGAACCGCCGCCCCAATCTTTGCGAAACCGGACATTTCCATGATTGGCCGAGCTGTTAAAAGTAAACGCGCTGCGAATGCCCCGAATTTCCCCAATGGCACCGGAGTCGATCATTTCCTTCAGCACGTCGTATCGCGGATGATAACGGTACATAAAGGCTTCGGCTAGAATCACGCCTGCGGCCGCGGCCGCGTCAGCCATTTCGGCCGCTTCTGCTTCCGTCAGCGCCAGCGGTTTTTCGCACAGGATATGTTTGCCGGCTTCCGCTGCACGGATGCTCCATTCTTTATGTAGATGGTTAGGTAGCGGGATATAGACAGCATCTATGGAAGAATCCTCAAGCAAGGACTCATAACTGCCGTATGCAGTCGGAATCTTCAGTTCCTCGGCGGTTTGCTCTGCTTTTGCCTGGTCGCGGCTGGCGATGGCAACGACTTCATTGAAACGGGATTGCTGCAGACCGGGTATGACCGAACGTTTGGCAATGCTGGCGCATCCAAGTATCCCCCAACGAAGTTTTTGAGTCATGTTCATCAGCTCCTATACAACTTATTAAGATTATATTGCGATTATAAAAGACAAGAAATAAAATTGATATAATATTATTTTGTAGTGTTATACAACAATATTGTCATTATAGGAGGATGGAGATGAAACGACAAAGCCATCTGCTGACCCTTCCGCAAATGCCGTTCTTCTGTCTGCCGGAATCGGTAGGGATCTACCGGGATGAGCCGGATCACACGGTGACGCGGGCAGCCGGTTCTTTAAACAATTTCAATATTCACTATGTTGCTTCCGGAAAAGGGCATGTTGAAATCGACAATGTCGTTCATACGCTCGGCCCAGGGGAAGCCGTGCTGTATTTTCCCATGCAAGCTCAGCATTATTACAGCAGCGAGGACGACCCTTGGGATGTCCGCTGGTTCCATTTTTATGGCAGCGGCCTGCAGAATTATTTCATCGAGCGCGGATTTCATAAAAGCCAGCTTTGGAGCATTCGGCAGCCGGCGGCCTTTGAGGAAGCGCATGAAGCACTCTTGAATGAGGCGGAAACCCATCGCATGCTGAAGCCTGCGCAATTGTCCACCTTGACGTATTCCTTGTTATCCGTATTCGTCGAACAGGCGTCCTCCTTATCGGATAATAAATCCAACAATTCGGCGAACCGAATTCACGAGCTGCTGCCCATCATGCAGCAGGAAGCTCCACAGCCGTTTATTTTGGAAGAGTGGGCGGCTAGGTTAGGCGTATCCACGTACTATTTTTGTAAATTATTCCGCAACGTCATGGAGATGACGCCGATGGATTTTGTGACGCGCTGCCGTCTTCAGATGGCTAAGCAATGGCTGCTCGATCATAAAGATAAAACGATCGGACAAATTGCAGTGGAAGCGGGTTACCCGAGCGTCAGTTACTTTAACAAGCGATTTATGGAGCACGAAGGCATGACGCCATCTTCCTATCGTCGCTTGTATGGGGTATAGTTATATGGATTACGTCGTCAGGTCAGGTAAGAACTCGACTTAGGTCCAGGTCCTAATCACACCTATAGTCGGTTATGGAAACGGCTTGCCTCAACTACAATGAAATTAACGAAGGATTTGACGAAATCCGGATTCTATGAATAGTTCATCAATGTATGTGGGGGAAAGCCAAATGTCCGATAACAAAAATATATATGTTCTACTGACTGATACGGGAACGATGTTTACGAAATTGATCAAACGAATCACTGCTGCGCCTTATAATCATGCCTCGCTGGCGCTCGACGAGAACTTGAATGAAGTGTTCAGCTTCGGACGAAAGTGCGCCAACAATCCTTGGGTCGGAGGATTCGTGGAGGAGGATGTGTATGAAGGAACTTTTCGCCACTTCCCCGGCACGCGATGCGCTCTGCTTCGTCTCGAAGTCACCCCTCAGCAATATGAGGCGGCAAGACGCGTGATCCGGCATTACCAGGATGAAGAGGAAGCCTATGGCTATAATCTCATCGGCATGTTCGGCGTGCTGATGAGACTCGATATTACGAGGGAACGATCCTATTTCTGTTCGCAATTCGTCGCCGAAGCGATGAAGCAAAGCAAAATCCATTTATGGGATCGGCCTTCCTCGGCAGTAACGCCGAATGATTTCTTTCAGCATCCGGCGTTTGAGGTTATCTATGAAGGGATGTTATATGATTATCCGCTGCTTGATCAATCCAGATTGGCCGGATGCCAATACCCTCTCCAAACGGTTGCTCGATGAATTATAAAATGCGAATCTTTATGTTAAACATCGCCCCCTTCTACCCATGGTGGAAGGGGGTTCTTATATCATCGCATTGCCGAAATGTCTCTATATGCTAGGATGGACTCGGTAAAACGTTACCTTAATTGTGCATTAGCGCGCGCGATGACGGACTCGATTTTTTGTTCGTAAGTATGGATGCTTTTCTTTTTGGCCAGGATCTGCCCTGAGAGCGTCAGCAGCCTGGACAGGGCATCGCTGGTTCTGGCGGATTCATTGGCCTTTACGGCGGCTTTGAAATTTTTCCACTCGGTTGTCATTAGTTTATTTGGCGTAGTAATAGCGCTTTTATCGCCTTTGATCTTGCTTTTGTACGGATCGATTTCGGACAGGATGGAACGGACTTTAGCCGCTTTGGAAGTTCTCTCTTTTTTGGCCGCCGTAAGCGCAGCCTGCTTGTTTCGTATATCCTCACGTCCCAAGGCAACCAGGAGCTTCATGCCGCCGGCCTGCGACTGCAGCATTTTGGATAGCGATTTGTCCTTCAGTTTTTTGGCTGCGGCGATTTGTTTATTGAGCGCGGAATAGGTATCAAACAGCGGCTGGTATTTGGATTTGGCTGTTTGGAGCTGATCCTCCAGCCTGCGGATTTTGTCCTTGTCGATTTCGCTGATTCGTTTGCGAGTATCCGAAGCTTTGGCTTCATTGGCATAACGAAGGGAAGAAATTCGATCGTCCCAATCCATGACCTGTTTCCGTTCCGATTTAAAATCATCGTACTGCTTCTTCAGTTTCAAACGAACGGTTCCGCCGGCCCGGTCTGCCGTGGCATTCAATTGAGCTTGAACCGAATCGGTGAACTCAATGGCTGCAGCATTCGCGAAAGGAATGGGGGTAAGGGTGAGCAGCAGTACCATCGCAAGGATAGAAAACCATAATCTTTTCAACATCATAATCGCTCCTTCTCTTATTATCATTCCAGCCCAGAAGATCAAGCTGGGGAACCTCCGCCAACGACAAAAAGCACCCGTTAGAAAGGCGTGATAAACGCCTGACTTACGGGTGCTTCCTTCGTAAGGGTTACTGATATGCTTTTTTGTAAATATACGGGAAAAACCTGGTTTTGTCAAACGTTTATTCCCCTTTCGTGAGCGAAAACCCACCAAGAAGGCTCTTCCACGCATCCGAATTCCCTTCCCAGGTCGCCCCCTTCGGGATTTGTATGATAAGCACCCGATCCGAGAACGAGGGAAGATTTACGATTTGTTCACGGTTGCCAAGCAGGACAAATAACAGGGTTACGTTCGGGTTGGCGTATGTTTCGCGAATAACCTGGTTTATCGTTTCGGCATCCTTTATATGCGGGATGATGCGTACGAGAAGCGTCTTCCGATCCGAATTCAAGCAGCGGTTAAAACGCTCGATTCTTCGATCCAGCCGTTCGCGGAAAGCAGGGTAGTCATATAGCGGCTGCTCCTTCGGGTCGTTCCGGAAGTCGTGGAAGGATAAACAAGAGGATCGTTTGTCGCGTACATAATAACAGTTGACGGATTTACCGTAGATATCCAGGTTTTCCCGGAGCATGAATTCGCTGAATCGATGATGGATGACTTTGCAAAATTCTCGGGTTGAAGCGAAGTTGAACCAGTCCCATGGACCTGCCATGCGACGCAGGTTGTTTCTTCTAAGCTGAGCGGCAACCTGACAGTTGTGCCCCAGGCTGAAAACGGCATCGAACTCTATTTGGGTTGTCATGCTACCAGACCTCCTCCAATCTATCATTTGATATCATATGCAGCTTGATAGAGTTGGTATGGAGTAGTGACCAAGGGAAGGCTTGGGGACTGCCAAATCAGCATTGATGTTAGCTGAGGGAGCGGAACACCGCACCCAAAAAACGAAGCGGACGATGGATGCGCCTCGTTTTTTTTCATATATTCATATTTTCCGCGAAAGATGTCAATTGCATCAAAGAGTCCCCGGGTTCAAACCATCATATAAAGGGTTATCACCTGCAAGCTTCCATGAAGCTCCATATATCAGCGGTTTACGGTCATTTTCTGTGCCTTGCATTCGTTGACAGAAACCGGGTCTGGTGATATCCTCCAATCAAAGACGGGGTTTATCCGGGATCAAATGAATCCATCCGTATTGTCCCCTTGGCGAGGGAGTGAGCTCTCCCAAGCGACGGTTACGGCAGCCATTTCTAAATACCGTACGTAAGCCTGAAGCTCTTCGCATGAAGAGTTTTTTCTTTTTATATTACAACGAAAAGAATGTGATGACAGATGTTGGTTCGATTACGAACCCGAATGAACGGTTTGCTTCAACATCATTTATCCGGCGAGTCGATGGACTACCGGCAGATTTTTGCTTTATTTTTTCCGATATTGATCGACCAGGCATTCATCATCGGGTTGAACCTGGTCAACACGGCCATGATCAGCTCGTCGGGCGTTTCGGCGGTCAGCGCCGTGAACATGGTGGACTCCTTGAACATCTTCTTGATTAATGTGTTTGTGGCAGTGGCAACCGGGGGCACCGTCGTTGTTGCGCAGTACAAGGGAAGCGGCAACGCGATGATGGTATCCCGGGCATCCGCCGCCACGGTAACTTCGGTGGCGATGATCGCTTTAGCGATCGCGCTGCTGATCATCGGGCTTCACCAGCCGGTGCTGAATCTGCTGTTCGGCTCAGCGTCGCCCGAAGTGCTGGAGAGTGCGCGGATTTATCTGATCGGAAGCAGCACTTCCTTTATCGGGATTGCGATTGTGCAGGCGGTCTGCGGCGCGCTGAGGGGTATCGGCAAGACCCGCGCATCACTGGCGTTGTCGCTGATCATGAACCTGCTCTACGTTCTGCTGAACATCGTGTTCATCACGCTGCTGAATATGGGCGTTATGGGCATGACGCTGGCCATCAACATCGCCCGTTTTGCCGGGGCCGCCTGCGCGCTTTATTATCTGTTTAAAGTAGACGCAACGCTGCATATCCGCCTGCGGGACCTGTTTCATTTTCCGATATCGATGCTGCGCAAAATTATGTTTATCGGGCTTCCGTTCGCAGCCGAGCAGATGTTCTTTAACGGAGGAAAGCTGTTAACCCAAGTGTTTATCGTCAGCCTGGGCACGTACGCCATTGCAACGAACGCAATCGGATCTTCGCTTGCGGCCGTCTTTCAGATTCCAGCCAGCGCGTTGTCTTTAACGATTGTGACCGTCGTCGGTCAATGCATCGGCCGCGGTAATATAGCGGATGCCCGGAAGTTCATCAAATCTTTTTTGTGGCTTGGCGCTATCTCGCTGGCCTTGATGGGTTTGATTTTGATGCCGCTCTACCGCCCGCTGGTCGGGTTGTTCAACCCGCCTCCGGAAATCGTGAACGATCTGTTCGTGGTGCTGTTGATTAATACGCTTGTACAGGTTCCGCTATGGTCGATAAGCTTTATTCTGCCATCGGCGCTGCGTGCGGCAGGCGACTCGCGTTTTACGTCGATCACTTCGATGCTGACCATGTGGCTATTCCGGGTGATTCTCGGTTATATTATGGGGATCGTTCTGGGCTGGAGCATTCTTGGCGTATGGCTGGCCATGAACTGCGAATGGGGCGTGCGAGGAGCGATCTTCCTATGGCGCTTCCGCGGCAAGAAATGGTATGCGCATAAACTGATTTAGCCATTATCTATTTCAAATAAAGAAAAAAAGCCCCGCATTGGCGGGGCTTTTTTTTATGTTGTTTTGAATAGCAATCCGGTTGTCCATCGATTCAAGGCAGTTTAAGTTGGATCGATTAGGACGGCTTATACACGGACGAGTATGTTTTCCAGCCGCCGTCGAGATTCTTAACCCGAAAGCCGTGCTCGTTCAAAATACGTGCCGCTAAATATCCGCGCAGCCCAACCTGGCAAGTCACATACAGCGTTTCGCTCTCCGGTAGTTCCTTCAGTTGGCTGCGCAGATCGTTAAGGGGTATGTTAATGGAACCTGCGATATAACCGGCTTCCCTTTCCTTAGGTTCGCGAACGTCGATTAAGGTTGCACCGTTTTCAACCAGTTCGTCGATTTCATGCCATTGGACCGTTTCAACCAAGCCATCCAAGATGTTGGCGGCAACATATCCGGCATAGTTAACCGGGTCTTTGGCGGAGGAATAAGGGGGCGCGTAGGAAAGCTCCAGCTCCGTCAAGTCCCATACATTGAGATTTCCCTTGATTGCTGTAGCAATGACATCGATTCGCTTGTCCACGCCATCTGCTCCAATCGCTTGCGCCCCATAGATTTGACCTGTTTCCGAATGGAATAACAGCTTCAAGGAGATGGGATACGCCCCGGGGTAATACCCGGCATGCGACGAAGGGTGAATATGGATGGCGTGATAAGGTAGGTTCATCTGCTTTAGGCGCTTTTCGTTAACACCTGTCGCAGCAACCGTTAGAGCAAATACCTTGGCAATCGACGAACCGAGCGTGCCTTTGTAACGATTGTTTTTACCATAGATATGATCCGCAACCAAGCGTCCCTGCCGATTGGCAGGACCGGCGAGCGGGATAAAGGCCTGGGTCTGAAGGACATAATCCTTTACCTCAATCGCATCGCCGATGGCATAAATGCTCGGGTCGGCGGTCTGCATATATTCGTTAACTTGAATTCCGCCGCGATCATTGACGGGAAGTCCGGCAGCCGACGCCAGCATGCTCTCTGGCCGAACGCCTATCGAAAGCAACGTCATCTCGGTTGATATTCGTTTGCCGCTGGAAAGCTCGATTTGTTGGCCGCCGTCATGAAATGCTTCTACGCCATCCTCAAGAATCAGACGAACTTTTTTTCTTTAAGGTGCGACTGAACGATCGCCGCCATTTCGTAATCCAGCGGAGCCATCACCTGGTTGGCCATTTCGACGACTGTAACCTGGACGCCGCGATCCGTCAGATTCTCGGCCATTTCCAGCCCGATAAACCCGCCCCCGACAATAACGGCTTCCTTCGGCTGGACTTCATCCACGTACCGCTTGATTCGGTCGGTGTCCGGGATATTCCGTAACGTGAATACGTTACGAGCTTCGGACAAGCCGGGAATATCCGGCACCACGGGCTTCGCGCCGGGCGACAGGATTAGATAATCATAGCTCTCGGTGTAGGTTTCGCCGGTAGCAAGGTTTTTAATCGTAACCATTTTTTTATCACGCAGAATGGACGTAACTTCGCTGAGATTGCGAATATCCAGTTCGTAGCGGCGGCTAAGGCCGGGTACGGTCTGCACCATAAGCTTATTGCGGTCGGTTATAGTTTCTCCAATATAATAGGGCAGACCGCAGTTGGCAAACGAAATATATTCCCCGCGTTCCACTAAAACAATGGCAGAGCTCTCATCCAATCTCCGCAGCCTGGCAGCTGCCGAGGCACCACCTGCTACACCGCCGACAATGACGATTTTTTTGCCCATCGAATATTCCTCCCTGAATTGGTGCAAATTATGAATGGATTATATATACCCTATGGGGTATCATAGCATAGGGCAGCATAAAAAGGTGTGACAAATATCAGACATGTCTGTTAATCGGCAAGTTAGAACTCATCTCAATGAAGCTGTGGCAGCCGAAACTTGACAACATACCCATGGGGGTATATATTAAGGACATGCAACCTATATGCTTTAAATCATGCATCCTAATAATAGTACACAGACAGGAGGGGGATCCAGATGGATTACAATGATCAGATGAAGAATCGGGTGAAACGCATTGAAGGGCAGCTGCGCGGCATTCTGAAAATGATGGAGGAGAACCAGGATTGCAAGGAAGTGATCACCCAGCTGTCTGCAACGCGGACGGCGATCGATCGGACGATCGGCGTTGTCGTCAGCTCAAATCTTGTGGAATGCGTACAGCAGGCCGCAGAGACCGGGCAGGATACGGAGAAGCTTGTGGTTGAAGCGGTAAATCTGCTAGTTAAGAGCAGATAATGGGGAAGTGTCCCTCATTTCAATATCTGGAACCACAAATAAGATTGACATGACCTTCGATATCGTTTAATATACCCCCATGGGTATATATAGATCTTATACTCATCCATTTTAAGGAGGAATCATGATGAACGCGGATAAACTATTGGACGTTAAAGGCTTGGCCTGTCCCATGCCGATCGTGAAAACAAAGAAACAGATGAAAGAAATGGAACAAGGTCAAGTGCTTGAGATTCATGCAACGGATCAAGGCGCGAAGAGCGATTTGACGGCTTGGGCCAAATCGACGGGCAACGAGATGCTGGAACATCAAGAGGATGGCGGCGTGCTGAAGTTTTGGATTAAGAAGGGATAATTTTTTTGAGTGTTTTAATACCCATAGGGGTATAAGAGACTTTGCTATTGGATCTATTAATAAACGCATTACAGGGGGAGATCATGACGTGACAGAAACAAAAAAGACAACGATCGTATTATTCAGCGGCGATTATGACAAAGCAATGGCTGCCTATATTATCGCCAACGGTGCGGCCGCATACGACCATGAGGTGACGATTTTCCACACCTTCTGGGGGCTGAACGCATTGCGGAAGGATGAGGATGTCCTGCTGCCCAAGAAAAAAAGCTTCATAGAGAAGATGTTCGGAAAAATGATGCCGCGCGGATCCAACCACATGGGACTTTCCAAAATGAATTTTGCCGGGATGGGTCCCAAAATGATCAAGGACGTGATCAAGAAACACAACGCCGTTCCGCTTCCGCAATTGATCGAGATGGCGCAGGAGCAGGACGTGAAGCTGGTTGCATGCACGATGACGATGGATCTGCTTGGGCTGCAGCAAGAAGAACTGCTGGACGGCATCGAGTATGCGGGCGTTGCGGCGTATTTGGGCGACGCTCAGGATGGCAACGTTAACTTGTTCATTTAAGGAAAACAGCAGCGAAGGCTGCTGTTATAAAGAGAGGGAATAAAGATGGATATTCTCAATGTATTGTTCATTGCACTTATCATTCTGTTTGTCGTTTGGAGAATTCTCCCGGCCAAAGGAGTCAGGCAAATTACCGCGGCTCAGCTAAACCATGAGCTGAAGGATGCCAATGCGAACAAGCAGTTCATCGATGTCCGGACGCCGGGAGAATTCAAGGGAAATCACATTCGGGGTTTCCGCAATATTCCGCTGGATCAGCTCTTGTCGAGCAGCGAGTCGCTCTCCAAAGAGAGGGAAGTGGTATTGATCTGCCAAAGCGGTATGCGAAGCAACAAAGCCAGCAAAACATTAAAGAAATCAGGCTTTGTGAAGGTAACGAATGTGAAGGGCGGCATGAATGCCTGGTCTTAAATTTAAAAGTAAAAGGAGTGCTGATCAGCATGAGAGAAATTTCTCCAAAAGATCTAGAGCGGATGTTGAGTGACGGGACAGCCGTGAATATCATTGATGTGCGAGAAGCGGAAGAAGTCGCGGAAGGGAAAATTCCGGGCGCCGTCAACATTCCCCTCGGTCTGATTGAATTCCGCAAGCAGGATCTTGATCGGTCGAAAGAATATATCATGGTATGCCGTTCCGGCGGCCGCAGCGGCCGTGCAGCTGAATATTTGGAAAGCCAAGGCTATCACGTCGTCAATATGACGGGCGGCATGCTCGCATGGGAGGGCAAAACAGAGTAATCGTGTCTGTTTGAAAAGAATGGGTGTGTTAGTCACCCCCTTTTTTTGAAATGAAATATACCCCTACGGGTATAAATTAAACAATGGAGGTTGTATGTGATATGACAGCAATTGAATCGAATATGAAGCTGGACGCTAAGGGGCTGGCATGCCCGATGCCCATCGTCCGCACGAAAAAAGCGATGAAGGATCTTGAAGCCGGTTATGTGCTGGAGGTAGAGGCAACCGACAAAGGTTCCAAGGCCGACATGCAGGCATGGGCGGAAAGCACGGGCCATCAATATCTCGGTACGATTGAAGAGGGGGATGTGCTGAAGCACTATCTTCGCAAATCGTCAGGGGAAGAAACGGCAGAACGAAGCTATCCACATGTAGCGTCTAATGATCAGCTGGAGGAGAAACTTGCGTCCGGAGCGCCAATCATCGTCCTGGATGTGAGGGAAGCGGCGGAGTTTGCTTTCAGGCATATTCACAATGCCGTATCGATTCCGCTTGGCGAACTGGATGAACGCATGGTCGAGCTGAACAAAGAGGATGAAATCTATGTCATCTGCCGTACCGGGACAAGGAGCGACCTCGCTGCGCAAAAGCTCTCAGCTAAAGGCTATGCAAGCATTATAAACGTGGTGCCGGGCATGAGCGGCTGGAGAGGTGAAACATTGGGCTTGGATGATGGCGCAGATGCTTAAGATGGCTGTCCAATAAGCATGCTTAGCACTTCGTATTTACAATGGGCAGCCGGAAGGAATGTGCAATTTATCAGATCCAATGACTGAATTTAAGAGGAGGAAGAGCACCATGACAATGAGAGAAATGAAAGCGCAAGAAGTGGCCATGAAGGTGATTCGCAAAGAGAGCCTGTTTCTATTGGACGTGCGGAACCCTTCGGATTTTGAAGATTGGAAGATTGAGGGCGAAGGAGTTCGGCATTTGAATATCCCTTATTTTGATTTGATTGACGGCGTGGAAGAAATATTGGATCAAATCCCGATGGATCAAGAAGTGCTGGTTGTATGCGCCAAGGAAGGATCGTCGGTGATGGTGGCCGAGATGCTGGCCGAGCACGGACGGAATGTCGCGTACTTAAAAGGGGGGATGAAAGCCTGGAGCGAACATCTTGTCCCGCTGAAAATCGGCAGCTTGGCGGATGGCGGCACGCTATATCAGTTTGTTCGTATCGGCAAAGGTTGTTTGTCTTATATGGCGGTATCGAACGGCGAAGCGGCTTTGTTTGACGCTACCCGCATGACGGAGGTATATCTTGAATTTGCCGAAAGCGTGGATGCCCAAATCAAGCATGTGTTCGATACCCATCTCCATGCAGACCATATTTCCGGCGGTCGAATGATTTCTGAGCAGACAGGAGCCGTATACTGGCTTCCGCCAGAGGATGCCAGCGAGGTCGTGTTTAAATACGAGCCGTTGAAGAACGGCGATCAAGTGGTGATTGGCGGGAGCACCATCCGCATCGATGCGCTCCATTCTCCAGGCCATACCATCGGATCCACTTCGTTTGTCATAGATGACCGCTACCTGCTGACAGGCGATATTCTGTTTATCGATTCCATCGGCCGTCCGGATCTGGCGGGACTGGCAGACGATTGGGTCGGCGATTTGCGGGAGACGCTCTATGCCCGCTTCCCCCATCTATCGGATGATCTGACCGTGCTGCCGGCGCATTTCATGATCATGGACGAATTGAACGAGGACGGGACGGTCGCGAAGAAATTGGGAGAGCTGTACCGGGAAAACCATGGCCTCAACATCGCCGACGAGACGGAATTCCGAACATTGGTAACGCAGAATCTGCCGCCGCAGCCTAACAGTTATCAGGAAATCCGTCAAACCAACATGGGGAAAATGAACCCTGACACCGAGCGGCAGCGTGAGATGGAGATTGGGCCGAACCGCTGTGCCGTACGTTAATTTTAACAAGGACGTCTGATGTTAAGAGGCAGGATTATTCATAATTAGGAGTCATAGCAAGGGGCGATAACAAGATCGGCCATGGATATAAACGTATGAAACAAGATGTAAAGAGATCCGAGGGAACCAGAAGGTTCCCTTTTCTAAATAGAAATAAGGGGGCAGCACGATGGAACTAAGTATCTCCTTCATCATAACGATATTTTTAATCGGATTCATTGGCTCTTATATATCAGGGATGGTTGGCATCGGCGGATCGATTATCAAATACCCGATGCTGCTGTATATCCCGCCGTTATTCGGCCTTGCGGCTTTCACCGCGCATGAAGTATCGGGCATCAGCGCCGTACAGGTATTCTTTGCCACGATCGGGGGCGTGTGGGCATACCGCAAAGGCGGATATCTGAACAAAACGCTCATTATCTATATGGGTTCGGCCATATTGCTGGGCAGCTTCATCGGCGGTTTCGGCTCCAAGATGATGAGCGAAGGCGGCATCAATCTCATCTACGGCATATTGGCGCTGGTTGCGGCCGTGATGATGTTCATCCCGAACAAAGGGGTGGACGATATTCCCCTGGATCAGGTCAAGTTCAATAAATGGCTGGCCGCTGTGCTTGCTCTTGTGGTCGGAATCGGAGCCGGTATCGTCGGAGCGGCCGGCGCGTTCCTGCTCGTTCCGATCATGCTGGTTGTATTGAAAATACCGACGCGGATGACCATTGCCACATCGCTTGCGATCACCTTCATCTCATCCATAGGTTCGACGGTTGGCAAACTGACGACGGGGCAAGTGGATTATATCCCCGCCCTTATTATGGTTGTTGCCAGCTTGATCGCTTCTCCACTCGGTGCGGCCGCAGGCAAGAAGATGAACACAAAGATACTGCAGATCATTTTGGCCGTTTTGATCCTGGCAACGGCCATCAAAATTTGGCTGGACATTCTATGATGGTTCTATCGTTTAAGTAAGAGGCGATGCTGCAGAGGATGAAACAGGCATGGTAATATGGTGATATGCCCAATGTTATTCAAGTAATTGATGATCAATAGGGGGGATCCAATGATGAATCCATGGAATGAACGGTTTCAGGGCGAAGACTATGTCTTCGGAACCGAGCCCAATGTATTTATAGCCGACATGCATAAGAGGTTGGCATTAACGGGTAATGCGCTTGCGATCGCGGAGGGCGAAGGACGAAATGCGGTGTTTCTGGCACGCGAAGGCATGAACGTTACCGTGTGGGATTATGCGGAGTCCGGCCTGAACAAAGCCAATAAGCTGGCCGAAGCCAGCGGCGTTGAGATTCGCACCGAGCTTGTGGACCTTGGGGAAGCGCAGTGGACGAAGGAGCAATGGGATGAGATCATTTGCGTGTTCGGACATTTTCCCAAAGAATTGAGAACAAGGACGCTGGAAGGCGTGAAAACCGCGGTGAAGCCGGGAGGATATTTTCTCACCGAAGTGTATTCCCCGTACCAGATTCCTTATCGAAGCGGGGGACCGCAAGATCCTCAGTTTTTATACGCGCCCGGGGATTTCCTCGAAGCTTTTGCGGATTGGCGAATTGTCCATTTTTTCATGGGTGAGGTCGTTCGGCAGGAAGGACAGGGGCATCAGGGCTTGTCCCATGTCCTTCAGTTTGCGGGGCAAAAGCCGTCCATCAAATGAATATTTGCGGATAAGCATTAGGTGAACAGATTGGATACATCGGACCGGTTGCCCTGTTGCACATAGTCGGAGGGTGACAGACCGGTGTATTTTTTAAACATGCGATAAAAATAGGACGTATCATAATAACCCAGATAGTGGGCGATATGAGCGATTGTCATGTCGGAATGAAGCAGCAGGCCGCACGCTTCCAGCACGCGCAGCTGGTGCATGTACCGAATCGGGGAATGACCGTACACCTCCTTGAAGAGGGCGGTGGCATAATTGGGGGAACGATGGATTAACTTCGCGAGTTTATCGATTTCAATCGGTTCGCGGTAATGGTCCAACAGATACGATTTGATGGTGTCCGCATAATTTCTTTTGCTTGGCGGCAGCTCGGTCTTCTCGAGTTCCCGGGCCAGCATGCCGAGCAGCTCCTGCATGATGCCCTGACAGATCATGGAGCGGTAGCTTTTGCCGCCGCGCATTTCCTCGAATAATCGCTCGCAGCGGCGGTAGGCATACTGAATATGCGCAAGGTTGAATTTGAGGAATTGCCCTCCATCCAGAAACGGAATGCCTGTGGTTACCTGAGGATCCATCGTAAAGAGAATGGTGTATTTCCGATGAGGGATGCCATTCCAGTTGCCGCCGCTCCGTTTCGTCGATTGCGGGATGAAGAGCACGTCTTCTTCTTCCGCAATGATCTCCTCCCCGTTGATTTCATACCTCACTTTGCCTTCTCTTACCACAACGAGCACGTTGTAACGGATCGTCTCTAGCTGAGTCCGCCAGTTCGGGATATGATCATCAAAATTCACGCTCATTAACTGGATCACAGACAAGCACCTCGCAGTGATTTTATACCTATAGCCTAGCATATCTATGCTTCCAATGAGTAGGTGTTTGTTGGAATTTACAGGTCTGCTAACCAAAATTGAAGGAGAATCGTACAACAAATTAACGAAATGTACATCGACTCAACAGGAAGCACTGGCCTATAATTTCTGTCAATAGCAGTCATTTTGTAAACGCTGACATGTAAGGATAAGAGAAAAGGGATGAGGAAGGAAGCGATACGTGTATGAGAGTATTATTGTTGGATTTGGACTCGACCAGACCGGATCATTTAGGGTGTTACGGATACCATCGGAATACGTCGCCCAACATTGACCGGATAGCGGCGGAAGGCGTACGCTTCGACAATTACTATACCTCCGACGCTCCATGTTTTCCATCAAGAACCGCGCTGATGACCGGCAAGTTCGGCATTCATAACGGCGTCGTGGGTCATGGAGGCTCGGCAGCCGACGTGCGGCATGAAGGCATTACGCGGGATTTCCGCGACAAGCTGGCTTCGGAGAGTTTTCCCGCCATTTTTCGCCGGGCCGGCATGAAAACCGCGTTGATCAGTCCGTTTGGAGAGCGCCATTCCGCTTGGACCTTCTATGCGGGCTTCAATGAAATGTATAATACAGGCAAAGGCGGCTTGGAGTCGGCTGAGGAAGTGTCTCCGGTCGTGCTGGACTGGCTGGATCGCAACGCCGATGAAGATAACTGGATGCTCTATGTGAACTTCTGGGATCCGCATACGCCGTATCGTGCACCTCAGTCGCTGGGCAATCCGTTCGAGCATGATCCTCTTCCGGAGTGGTTATCCGAAGACGTGCTTCAGGAGCATCAGAAGAAGGTCGGCCCGCATGGTGTAAACGAAATTAACATGTATAATAGTGATGTATCCCCCGATTACCCGCGTCATCCCGGAGAGATTCGGACGATGGAGGATTTGCGGACGATGGTGGACGGCTATGATTGCGGCATTCGGCATATGGACGAGCATATCGGGGCCATCTTCGAGCTGCTGGAATCCAAGGGCGTTATGGATGACTTGATCGTAATCATAACGGCGGATCATGGCGAGAACATGGGGGAGCTTGGGATTTATGGAGAACATGGCACAGCGGATCAGGGAACCTGCCGCATTCCGATGATTATCCGGGGGCCAGGCATCATGCAAGGGATATCGGATCGCAATCTGCACTATCATCTGGATCTACTGCCTACGATGGCGGAATATATGAACGTGGCACCGGCAAGAAGCTGGGATGGAGTCAGTTATGCCGAGACCCTGCGAAGCGGACGCGAGAGCGGCAGGGAGTATCTGGTGGTATCCCAATGTGCACACGTCTGCCAGCGAAGCGTGCGGTTTGGAGATTGGCTGTACATTCGTACCTATCATGACGGCTTTCATCTGTTCGACAAAGAAATGCTGTTCCATATCACCGAGGATGTGTATGAGCAGCACAACCAGGCGTCTCAAAGACCGGATCTTTGCCGGGAGGCCGTCTATCTGCTGAATGAGTGGCATGATCACATGATGTCGACAATGCCGTTTGACGTGGATCCATTGTGGACGGTCATGAAAGAGGGGGGACCTTACCACGCCAAAGGTCATTTGCCCCGGTATATCGAGCGTTTGAAGAACACGGGCCGGGGAGAAGCGGTGCCGGAGCTGATGCGCCGTCATCCTCGGGAGTTCGTGTAATCGCAATAGCAAGGTGAAGCAGGATAACCGCTCTGACAGCGGTTGTCCTGTTCTCCGTATCAAGGATAGGAGGAACAGATAACATGGGAGAACCACATTCCTGCTGCGCAGGATCCAGAACGCACGTGCAGTCGACGGGATCCGGCCAGAAGGCTCTTATTGGCACTATGAGAGACGAAAAGTATGATGAACAGTCTGATCCTGATTTTCATACCGATATGATCATGCTGCCTGGAGGGACGTTTACGATGGGCACGAATTCGAATGAAGGTTTCCCTCGTGACGGGGAAGGGCCGGCTCGCAGCGTAACCGTCTCCGGATTCGAGATCTCGTCCCATGCCGTAACGAATGGGGAATTTCAACGGTTTGTGGAAGCCACCGGTTATGTGACGGAAGCGGAACGGTTCGGCTGGTCGTTTGTATTTGAACTGCTGGCTTCGGAGGAAACGAAGGCAGCAGTAGCCCAGGTGCCGCAAGAGGTACCTTGGTGGCTGGTGGTCGAAGGGGCATACTGGGCAGCACCCGAGGGGGCGGATTCCAGCATCGAAGACCGAATGGACCATCCGGTCGTACATATATCCTGGAACGATGCCGCGGCTTACTGTCAGTGGGCAAGCGTGCGGCTTCCGACGGAAGCGGAATGGGAATATGCGGCTCGCGGCGGTTTGGAGGGCAGGACCTATCCGTGGGGAGATCTGCTGAAACAGGACGGAGAGCATCAATGCAACATATGGCAGGGCAAATTTCCGGTCAAAAATAACGCCAGCGACGGGTACATCGGAACCGCGCCGGTGGATGCCTACAAACCGAACGGTTACGGACTGTACAACATGTCCGGCAACGTATGGGAATGGTGCGGCGATTGGTTCAGCCCGTCGTATCATCAACAGACCTCGGCGAACAATCCGTTCTATGGGGAGCCTACCGGCAGAAGGTCGATGCGCGGGGGTTCGTACCTGTGCCACAGATCCTACTGCAACCGGTATCGAGTCGCGGCGCGGAGCGGGAATACACCCGACAGCTCGACGGGCAACTGCGGTTTCCGGGTGGTGAGGGATGCGGTGTTATAGAGCTTATTGTTGTTAATAGACAATGCAGCTTGGCGTAAAGGTTATAATTGCGAAAACCAAAGAAATTTCGCGAAAAATGATGATATTTTCGGATTACGATAGGATTTATAAAGGTAAGAGAGGATGGATCATGATTCAGCAGCTTCTGCAATCGTATTGGCCCGAGTGGTACGGAGATACGGTGAACGGCCCTACGGGCTGGAACAATACGACCCTTTTTATTCATAACCCGCATCGGCCTTCGGTCATGCGCATTTACAATACGCATCGTGACAAGGCAAGGATCGAATTCGAGTTTGCTGTTTTGGACTCGCTCCAGCGGGCACCCCTTAGCTTTAAGGTCCCAACGCCTGTTCCATCAACGTCTGGCGATAAGATGGTTCGGGTTCAGGACGGAAGTGATCGATACGCTTGCCTATTCGAATACATTGAAGGAGCGCGACCGGATGAAGAGAGCATTCAATCGACTTATTCCTTCGGGGAAAAAACGGGAGAACTGGTAAGTGCACTTGCGGCTTGTTCGATTGGAATGGAGCCGGTGTATCCGCCCTATTACGAGCTGCTTCAATCGTATCCTTCGTGCAGCAGGACATTCATTCAGGATTTCTGCAAGCGACCGCCCGTCGAGTTCCAGGAACAAGGAAACGCGCTGCAAATCCTTCAAGAAGCGTACACCGAGATATCCGGCAGGCTGGAATCCCTGAAAAATCTGCCGCAGCAGCTGGTCCACGGGGACCTGAACTTTTCAAACCTGCTCGTAGATTCGGAACAATCGGGCAAGGTCATCGCGTTGCTCGACTTCGAGTTTTGCACAAAGGATGTCAGGGCGATGGAACCTGCGGTCGTTATTTCGGGATTCTTGGGAATGGCGGAGGAGAAGGTCGCTATCCGGCAGTTCTGCGAAGGCTTTGCCAGCCGCGTACGGCTGACCGAAGAGGAGATTGCTGCCATACCGGTACTGCTGCGCTTGCGTTTGGTTGACGTTTTCTTGCATTTTTTGAGCCGCTATCGGGAAGGGACCGATGATTCCCATGTGCTGCAGGAGCAGATCGGTATGCTGGCAGCCGGATTGAAGCGGCTGGAGCAAAGTCAGGCATGGATGGAAGACGTGTTGACACAGTATTTGATGTAAGCCAAAAACCCCGATCTCTTCAAGAGACCGGGGTTTTTCTTAATGTGGCGAACCGTTATTCAAGAAAATTAAAATGAATTGATTCAACCGTTACTTTTTCAGCAGATTAATATGATCCAGTTCCGTGCTGCTGTTGAAGATAAACTCCAGCTTATATTCACCACGATGGTAAGTCAGCTTGGTTTGCTTCGTTTTTCCGTTCTTGAATGTGGTGGTGGCATCCGGAGCAAACCAATTCTTCTTCAGCATTTTCATGGTGATGCCGCCGATGTTCGTCTGTCGTTCCACATTGGTGCCAAAATAACGCATTTCGCGAATCTTATTCAGCTTGTAGGAGAAGGCGTAGCCCGGATTCCCCATGTTGGCCCCGTATACGTCGAAGGCATCGGCATCCTTGCCTGGCACGGAAGGCTCGCCAATGGCCTTGTACACGTCCTGCTTCGTGCTTTTACCGATCGTTAATCCGCTGACCGCACCGGGGAATTGTCCCTTCAATGCAGGTTTATAAAAGCTGTTGAGCGTCTTGAGCGCGTGCTCGGCAGCATAATCCTCGGCGCTTGCCGCCGTGGCGGCTTCAGCCTGCTGCAGTGGCAAAACAGCATGATTTGCTCCGAATGCACTAAGGCCGACGACGCCCGCCATAGTCAAAGTGACGATTGCTTTTTTAGCTGGTTGCTTCAAGTTCATGTTGCATCCTCTCCTTTGTAACAACTACTTACCACATGCGCTGCGTATCAAACAAGTGATCCTGACTTATCTTCCCATGATAGTTGATGCTTAAGGGCAATGGGTTACGATTCTATGAAGATGACATTGCAGATTTGATACCTGGAATAAGAAGCCTTGCTCGATCCTAATGGTTTGAACGATGAATCGGGTACGCCAATCGGCCGAACATTGATGAATCCGTCCATGGCCTGAGCGTTATTCTGAAAATGGGGTAATAGTACAGAGGTGATATGAATTTTTGGAAAAATCGTGTAATCTATATAGAACCGACTTTTTCAGGAGGAATTATGGAAACCGAATCCTTACTCAAGGTGGAGCAGCTTGCTCTCAAAAAACACAAAATTTTTAAACAAAGCCAGCTGCGCTACATCGCCCGCTCCATGCTCGCCAGCATGTTTATCGGCTTTGGCGTCATTGTCGCTTTTAAGACGGGCAACTTTTTTTATCTGGAGCATTCCCCGCTGACTTATCCGATGGCTGCCCTTACGTTTGGCGCGGCGATTATCCTGATCGCGTACGGGGGAGGGGATTTGTTTACAGGGAACACGTTTTATTACACGTATGCCGCTCTCCGCAAGAAATTAAAGTGGCTGGAAGTAGTCAAGCTGTGGATCTTCAGTTATGCAGGAAACATCCTGGGGGCCTGCACGTTTGCGCTGTTGATTTTCTTAACGGGATTATTCACCGATTCCTCCGTGAACGGATTTCTGCTCAATGTGGTGGAACACAAAATGACCACCCCGACGATGCAGCTGTTTTTTAGAGCGATTCTGTGCAACTGGCTCGTATGCCTTGCCTTTTTCATCCCCATGTCCCTGAAGGGCGACGGAGCCAAAATGTTTGCCATGATGCTGTTTGTTTTCTGCTTTTTCATCTCCGGATACGAGCACAGCGTGGCGAACATGTGCACCTTTGCCATTGCGCTCGTGCTGAATCATCCGGGCACGATTTCGTTTGATGGCGTATTGCATAATCTGATTCCGGTAACGTTCGGCAATTTGATCGGCGGCGTTCTATTAATGGGCTTTATGTATTATTTTGTGAACAAGCCTTTTCTGGATGCGAAGGAATAGGTTTGGAAGCGCGCAAGCTTAGCTCCGCTAGCCTTGTAACAATGAATACACCCGCGTATCGTGTGCCGTGCCGTTCTGATAGATATACTGGCGCAGGGTTCCTTCCGCTTCGAATCCGAGCTTGGCCAGCAGTGCGTGGGAAGCCTGGTTCTCCATAAAAACGACGGCACCGATGCGGGTTAGGCCAAGCTCCTGAAATCCATATGCCAGGATGGCGGAGGCCGCTTCGCTGGCATATCCTTGCCTCCAGAAGTCGGGATGGAGCTCATATCCGATTTCTGCTCTTCTATGCCGTGGGGACCATGCGTTATATCCGATCGTCCCGATCAGGCCTTGCCTATCTTTCCTTTCGATGCCCCATCGAATCCCGCGCTGCTCTGCGTAGTTGTTAGCGAACAGCTCAATGAATCGACGAGCTTGCTCGGGGCTGGTCAACGTGTCTTGACCGTAATAGCGGGTCACCTGCTCATGCGAGAAGCAGCTGTAGATCGCCTCGGCATCCTGAAGCCGGATTTCACGCAGCCTTAATCGTTGAGTCTCTAGTTCTGGAAACATGATTTCCCTCCTTGGATAAACCGTATTGGCTAATATGGATTAGATTTCATTATATAAGATGTATTGATAAAGAGAAGTGGATTTCACGGAATTCGCGTGTTGTTTCCATAAAAAAATAAAGGGCTGGTCGCAAAGTCAAATGGACGTTGGACCAGTCCTTTTTACAATTTTATCCCTTCACTTCCTTATACAGCTAACCCGCGGTTCTGAGCTTTTAACGCAGCGAAATGCGGCTTAAGCTGCCGCCGTTCGCAAACAAACGCTGGATGCTGCGTTCAACCTCCGCGTCCGGTATCAACGGAGGGGCTTGGTGCGGTTTCGTGCGGGCATCGATAATGACCGTGTCGCAGCCCCAATGCTTGTGCTCATAGCGGCTGTTCACGCCGTGAATGTCATGGGAAGGATTGCTGCGCGTAAAGGTTGCCCAGAGAAAATTGTTGAGCGTTGCGCTCATGAATTCACTGTCATCGCACAGAATGATCATCGGGCAGGAAGGAAGCGAACCTCGTTCCCGGATGGCATCGCTAAGGCTCGACATCTCCTGCGCCACTTCGGAATAACTCGTAAAGGGGGCTCCCTGGATGGCGACAATGCCGGGCATGATCCATTTTGCAGGCGCATACCCGGGAAGATCCGTTAACGCCTCAGGCACCGCTTGGCACAAATCCCTTTTTTTATCCCCGACCGCCGCAAATACGACCTTGCTGCCGGTGTTGAGTCCGGTTCCGGAATAATCGAGCGTATCGATCGTGGTATTGGTCTGAAAATGGATGTCTCGTTGCAGATCGATGCGTTCCAATATATAGGTCAAGAAGTCCTCGATGCGATGCGTGCTTAAAGGCTGGTTCTCTTCAGCTGCAATGAATAAATACTTGGCCAAGCTTAATTGGCCCGTGCCCAGTATCCGGTTGGAGATGGTGAGAAGCTCAGCCGGCTGCTTTACTTGTTGATATGGGGTATACCGTTCGCTGCCGATGGCAAAGAGCAGGGGGTGTACCCCGGCAGCATCAACCGCATGGACTTCCTTGACCCCCGGAATTTCTTGCCGGATCGCCCCGCCGGTCAGCTCATGAATCAGCTCACCGAAGGACGTATCTTCCTGCGGCGGTCTCCCGACGACCGTAAACGGATAGATGGCCTGCTGCTTGGCATAGACTTTATGCACTCGCATGACGGGAAACGGATGGACCAGGCTGTAATAACCCAGATGATCGCCAAAAGGTCCCTCGGGCTTGGTTTCGCCGGGATGGATCTCTCCCGTAATAACAAAATCCGCATCGTGGCTGATGCAGTAACCATCCACATAGCTGTACCGGAAATGTCGTCCCGACAGCAGTCCGGCAAAGGTAAGCTCGCTCATGCCTTCCGGCAGAGGCATAACCGCAGAAATCGTATGGGCAGGGGGCCCCCCGATAAAACAGCTCACTTTCAGCGGCTGACCCAGCTTATTCGCCTTCGCTTGATGGATGCCGATACCCCGGTGGATTTGGTAATGGATGCCGACTTCCTTGTTCATTTCATATTCATTGCCTGTGAGCTGAACCCGGTACATGCCCAGATTGGAATTCATCACGCCCGGCTTCTCCGGGTCTTCGGAATACACTTGGGGCAGCGTGACGAAAGCGCCGCCGTCGTCCTTCCAGTGCTTAATGAGCGGCAGATCGGAAATTTGGATTTCCTGAAATCCGGGTGGCAGGGTACCTGTTTTTTTGATCGGCAGTGCAGATTTAGCTGCCAGTCCCGTTCCGATATATTTAAAAGGATTTTTGAGCGCCTTCATCGGATCGTTGCGCAGCGCGATAACGTCTTGCGTTGATTCGAAGGTTTCCCGAAAAATGAATTTGCTGCGCTCGATCGTGCCGAACAGGTTGGATACCGCACGAAACCTTGAACCTTTTACATTCTCAAACAGGAGTGCCGGGCCGCCTGCCTCATAAACCTTCATATGTATGGCCGCCATTTCCAAATGAGGATCGACCTCTTCATGTATACGAACCAAATGCCCATGTTTCTCCAAATCAATGATGCATTCTTCCAGATTATGATATTTCATTACATAGCTCCAATCCCTTGTAGATAGTGAACTTATTCTACTATTATCGACAATCTCATGGCGAAGGTCAATGACGCCCGATATAGAATGGACGAACGGCTCCGTCATTAAAAATCGTCTTTCTGATAGAACATGCAATACAAGGTCAGGGCGTTGATTTTTTCTTCATGCCTCAAAACAAATCCCCATCTTTGATACAAATTTACATTCTCCTTATTTTCAGTATCGAGCGCGATTCCATGTGAATTGTGATCCGAATTAACCACTTGAAGCAGGTGCCGCAGCATTGCTGTTCCAATTCCCCTGCCTTGGACCTCCGGATTCACTCCGATCATAATGAGATAATGGTGCGGAGAAAAAGGAGCAGCCGATCTCGTAATGTCCATATAGGCATTCAGGAATCTCAATGTTTTGACTGGGAGTTGGAATAACAACGGCAAGAGTCTTCCAATCAGCAAAAAAGCGCCCTTCAAACGCTTAAGCTTGCTTATGCCGGGTTTCTCTACTATGAAGGTACCGAGCAAGATTTCGTTTTCATAATAGCCCCATATTTCTTCATGCAGCAGAAAGCTTTTATCAAACATGAAGGAGACAAATGCAGCCGCTCTGCTGCTTGATTCACGATCAAGCTCTGGATCGCCAAATGCATGCAGAAACAAAGGATCCCGGGCAAATGCCCGGTTCATAATGGATGAAAATAAGATTTTATCTGCTTGGGTCAGCTTGGATACTCTGCATGGAATGTTCATGATTTCTCTACTGCTTTGCCATAATGATCGACAGCAAAGCTGTACAATACTTTCAGCATAAACAGGGTGCCGGCCAATAACATGTAGGGCTGGATGCTGGACAGCAAGAACGTAACCCCTATGCCGATCGAAAGGAGCAAGCCTCCTATAAATCGCTGCGATGATTTCCCTATCAGCGCATTCACGGTCACAGCTCCAGCGATGGTATATGCCCATATACCGACGGCATACCCGATATCGGTATGGAGTAGAAGCGCAATCATGATGATATGCACATGTATCGCAAGGAACACTGTCCGATTCGTTTTTCGGGACGCGTAGAAATTACTGGTTGAGATTGTGAAATTGGCAATGCAGCCGGCGAATATATCGAAGATAAGCAATAAGGCAAGGGCACTGCGCCATATAGGCAAAGAGTTTGTGATTTCAGGATAAATGAAGCTCACCGCGATGGTTAGAAGTCCACCGAACAGCAGGATGACCAGAATAGAGCCAACGGACTGCTTTTCACCAAAAACATCATGCAGAATCGAAGGAATCTTTACGATTTTCATCACGTAACACACTCATTTCTTTTGTGATTTAAATTAAATTATGTAGTATTTGAATTGATTTACTATAAAAACAATATAACTCCAAATAGGTGATTGTCAATTGTTTTATAGTGAATAAATTGAATTACTCTAAAACTTAATATATACTTCAATTGAGGTGAAGAACATATGAACGGGTATGAACGAAGAAAGCAGCTAAAAATCGAACAGGTCTTCGATGCCGCATTCCAGCTATTTACAAGGCATGGTTACCAAAAGGTCAGCGTGAACGAAATCGCCCAACAGGCAGGAGTGTCTCCAGCGACGATATACAACTATTTCGGAACCAAAGATCAGCTTTATCTTGATATGATCATGAATTGGATGGACAAGCAGTTGGCGGAGTATGACCGTATCCTGGAATCCGACCTGTCATTCCCGGAGAAGACCAAAGCAATCATGCTGTTGGAAGCTAATAATTTGACCTTCTTGTCGGAAGAGTTTCGTCGAATTCAAGCTTTTGAAGATCACAGCATCGATCTGAAGATTCGGCAGGAAAGTGAGCAGAAGATTAAAGGCTTTTTCATGAAGTTTGTTGCACTCGGGAAACAAGAAGGTTATATCGATAAGGAGCAAACCGAAGAGGCGACGATGCTGTTCTTCACGATGTTCATGAATGAGCTCGGCCGGCGCTGGGATTCGGCTAACCGCGAATTCGCCATCAGCATGGAGAGCTTGATGGAGCTGTTCTTTTACGGGTTGGCGGGACAACATCATGGTGGAGAATAACGATGAAACGGTTTACGATCAATCGGGACCTGTTTAAAAATGCGGTAAGGGGACGCTCCGCTTAGTTTCTCATTGAATCGTATAATGGGGAGTAGACGAGCAAGCTAAAGTACTGCTTCACTAGTAAAGGAGGAAACGGTTTGTTTCATCCAGTGAGCCTCTTCGTGCCTTTTATGGTTCTGCTTCCTAATCTCTTGTTCGTTAGACGCGCGCCGCATAACATGTCCGGTCGGCCCAATCCCCGCTTGATCTTCACGGCGGCCGAAGGGATCGGGCGAATCGGGACCATGATCGTCCCTTTATTTTTTGCGGTGCAGCTCCGGCACGGGTACGAAATCATCTCGCTCATCGTAATGATTCTAGCGCTATTGCTATACTATGGGGGATGGTGCCGATACTTTTTGAACGACAGGGATTATGGGCTGTTATTCAAGCCGGTTATGGGGATTCCGGTACCACTAGCGATAACTCCGGTCCTTTATTTTCTGGCTGGTTCGGTGGTTTTGCATTCCATCCTGTTGTTTATGTTCAGTATCGTTTTTGCTGCAGGTCATATCCCAAACAGTTTAAGAGAGCACGAACGAATCTTACATAGGGACTAAACTGCTTCGTTATCTCAAGCTTCTGCAAAAATACAAGGTGGATAATGCAACCACCCTTTTGAAGTATGCCTAGGATGAGATCCAAGAAATGAAGGATATGATCAATAAATTCCTTTCTTCAGATCGGTGAACAGTATGAGGAATGGCTTAAGGAGGGCAAGCGGAAAGAGCTTGATTCGCCTAATCCGGGCAGAAACGCAGGTAAAGACTAAGCGAAGCTAATCATTATGGCGTTCGTATAACTCGTATAACTAATAGAAGAAGGCGCAGATATGGTTGAAGTGCTTTTCTTGGACGGATACTTCATGCGGTGTACGAACGGATCTTCATGTTGGTAATCCAAAAAGCAGCCCCTCGCACATGAACTGTGACCCATAAGATGGACACTTTGAAAAAAGTGACTTCTTGTGGGTCATTTGTGTTTTAATCAAGGTATGTGACGAGGAGTGATACGAAATGGGGAAGTTGAAACGGGTACTCTTTACCGAGGAGCAAATGAGGAAGCTTGAGGAGAATCCAAACGTACATCATGTGACCGAGGCGGCCATTACATACACACCTGCATTCAAGCTGGAGGCGCTGAAAGCCTACAAGCAGGGGCAGACACCTTCAGAAATCTTTATTCGTGCCGGCTTCGACCTGGACATTATTGGTCATAAGAAGCCCAAAGACAGCTTAAAACGGTGGCGTGAAACCTTCGAGCTGTACGGTGAGGAAGGATTGGCTACAGAGCGGCGCGGTAAGAGCAGTACAGGGCGCAAGCCAGCCGGTCAGTTGTCAGCAGAAGAAGAATTGAAACGGGCTAGGGCCCAGATCAAACTGCTTGAAGCTCAAGTGGACATGCTAAAAAAGCTCGAAGCGCTCGAGCGGCAGAAGAAGAAACGCTGACGCCCTCTGAGCGCTATGAGATCATAAATCGCACCATTCGGGCATATGCCCTGAAACGAATGACACGCTATCTGTGCGAACTCGTGGAAGTAAGTCCAAGCGGCTATTACAGGTGGCTGGGAGCGGAAGAAGATCGTGAACTTCGTGCGGCTGCGGACGAGCAGGACATCCTTCTCATCAAGCAGCACTTTGACGCGCTTTGCGGCAAAGCAGGTGCGCTTGTGATTAAGATGCGGCTGGAACAGATAAGCGGCGTTGTCATGAACCACAAGAAGATTCGCCGACTTATGGGAAAGGCAGGTTTGGTGGCCGTAATCCGTCAGGCGAACCCCTACCGCAAGATGGCTAAGGCAACTCAAGAGCACAAGACATGCCCGAACCTGCTGAAGAGAAAGTTTGACCAAGGTGAACCTGAGAAAGTGTTTCTCACTGACATCACTTATTTGCGCTATGGAAGCGGACGCTGGGCATACCTTTCCTGTGTGAAGGACGGGGCGACCAGGCAGATCCTTGCCGACAGCGTGGCAGCAACACTCGAGCTTCCGATTGTCGAGCGGACAATACAGGGTCTTTTAGAGCGATTAGATGGAAACATTCATCCAGAAGCGATCCTGCACTCCGACCAAGGGATGCACTACACGCATCCTAAAACTCGTCTTCTTATGGCTGAGGCAGGATTTAAGCAGTCGATGTCGCGCAAAGGCAATTGCTGGGACAACGCTCCCATGGAATCATTCTTCGGTCACTTGAAAGACGACGTTGATTTTAGCGATTGCCAAACTATTGATGAAGTGAGAGTGCGAGTGAAGGAGTACATAAGCTACTACAACTCAGAACGATACCAGTGGACATTAAAAAAGATGACCCCCGATGGATTCAGAGGTCATCTGCTTGCTAGCTAAGCTCTAGGCGGTTTATTTCAAACTGTCCACAAACTGGGTCACAGTTCATGGCGAAGGGCTGCTTTTATATAATTCATAGCCTTATTGCTGAACAATGGCAATAATTTCATCTTCCAGCTCAAGTCTTACCTGCTCGCTGTATGCGCGGATATTGTACTCGGAGTGAAGGTAGCGGAGAATGGCCTCGATGAGGTTGGCCTCAATCAAATACTGAGTTCTTCCGTTGACCCATACTTCGGCCGTATATCCCGTATCTTCGTCCCAGCTAAGCTCAAGTGATACGTCCGTTGGTTTGACGCCTCTGCGTTCTGCTTGGTGAAGGCAGACCGCATTGACGATTTCGTCCATGCTTAGAACCATGGATTAGTACCGGTTATTGTGATTGTTGTTGTCGCGAGGCTCGTTTTGTTTACGACGATTCTTCACGGCACGTACAACAGCCATAACGATCATAATCAAAGCCCAGATTGCGATCAGGTTAATGAGCAATCCCATAATTTCGCCCATGAAGCCCATGCCGGCGAACATGCTGCCGAAGAGCAATCCGGCCAGACCGCCGATCATAAGTCCTTTCATCAAGCTGCCACCGCTAAAAAATCCTGGTTTTTTCGTGTTAGCGGCTGCCCCTGTATTGGATCGGTTGTTCGTTTGTTGCACATTATTGGTATCATTCTTTTTCGGAGTGCTGTTGTATGACTTGGATCCGGATTTGAAACCTCCGCCACCTCTTCTGGCATCTGCGGAATCAGGCGTCAGCGCTACAAAGAACAGTGTAATCGCTACTAGAATCGTCAATACTTTTTTCATCGTGTTCTGTCGAACCTCCCAGTTAATTTAGAGTATAAAGAGTAATACGGACGAGTCACGATAGGGTTTCAAAATTTGTGCGGCCATGGTTTGAGGCTGTAGCGCGTTGCTGCTGTCTCAGTAATTCCAGAACCCAATCGCACCATTTCAGCTCGGTTTCAGCCATCATCAGTCCTTTGGTAGCGAGCACATAATTGCTGAACGCCTTGCTTCCGATCTCGCGGGTGTCCTCCGGAATCCCCGCTAAAATCTGCTCATAGTAACGCTTTTTCTCCAGATACCCGATTCTGCGGTCCTCGAAAATATCGACGGCGATGCCGATCTCCGTCAACCACAGGCAAAAGGTTCGAAGAGAAAGCTCATCCTTGGTGACTGCAGGCGCAATCGGTTGGTACATCCATTCACGCAGCTTCTGCATGCCTTTGTCTGTAATCGCATAAATTTTTTTGTCCGGTTTATCGCTTTGCTGAACCCAGTGCGAGGACAACAGCTGTTTCTCCTCCATGCCGGACAGCAGCGGATAGATCTGACTGTGTTTGGCTTGCCAAAAAGGCTGTATGCGAAGCATCAAATCGTATCCTGATGATTCTCTTCTTGCTAGTAATCCTAACAAGCCGTATGACAACGTATTCATGGACATAACTCCCTTTGAAACGCATATCGTGGACGCCAAGGCAGGAATGATAATCCGCCTATCGGTCCGGTTGATAAAAAGTGTACACTGAAACTGTATGGTTTGACAACCGGGGAGGGGGCTTTCTCTCTGCTTTTGGCAAAATTGTGACTAAAAAAGCACAAACGCGTGCGCGTTTGTGCTTCCATTTGACTTTGGTTGATTTATTCGTTCTCGTATCCTTCCACGACGAGATCAAGCGCACCGGTGTTGGGGTCGATGACCATGCCATGGACGGGTACGTTTGGAGGAAGGAGCGGGTGGTTTTTAATCAGGCTGACCGTATTTTTTACGCCGTCCGTAATGTTATCGAAACCGCGAAGCCATTTGGATAACCGGATGCCGGAGTTTTCCAGCGTGGACAGCACTTCATCGGAAATGCCGCGGTCTCTCATATGCTGGATCATATCCTCTGCGTTCAGGGATGCCATGCCGCATTCGTAGTGGCCCACAACGATGACTTCTTCCGCGTGAAGCTCGTACAGCGCAACCATGACGCTCCGCATCACGCTCCCGAAAGGCTGGGAAATGATTGCGCCGGCGTTTTTGATGATTTTGACATCGCCATTCTTGAAATTCATCGCTTTCGGCAGAAGTTCGACCAAGCGCGTGTCCATACAGGTGATGATCACGAGTTTCTTCTCAGGAAAACGCCCTGTCAGATAGGATTCGTATTCTTTATTCTCTACAAAGCTGCGATTGTGTTCCAGTATGCTGTTAAGGTGTTTTTCCATCGATTTTTCTCTCCTTTTGTGTATCTATTATTCATTTAGAATGCTGCTGCTTACGCTCTGGTATCCACTACCAGGATATTGGTGCCGTAATGCTGTCCGCTGCTGTCCAGACGGAAGGCGTATGCGGCCGGATCGGCATCGAGTTTCATCTTCTCTTCAAAAAAAACAGCTTGCTTGCGGTTCACGATAAACGTTACCGGGCTGTCCGTTTCGACAGCAAGATCATCCGGCGTCGGCTCATCTACAATACGCAGGCCTGGGACGCCGTTGACGGCACATCCGCATCCCTCCGTGTCATAGATCAGCCTGATTGCACCCGGCTTGTCCCCGAGTTTGTCCTGCAGCTTCAGCTCGGCTTGCGGGGTAAGTTGAATATTCACGGCATCCTGACACTCCTTTATATGTAGATTGTTATTTATTCTTTCTGGAAGTTGATTATATACCTTGTAAAAAGTATCATCAATAGAGTAAACAAGAATCCTATCATAAAAAAAGAAGGTGTGCCGGTATGGCAGTACAACATTTACAGCAATGGGAACAATTTGAACGATTGGTTCGCAAAATCATGAGTTACTACGAAGCTATTGGCCTACTTCATTGGGATTTACGGACAGGCGCTCCGCGCAAAGGAACCGAGATCCGCTCGGAAACGATCGGGGTTCTCTCCACAGAAGCATTTAAACTGCAAATATCGGAAGAGATGGGAGAGCTGTTGTCTTTCTTTGCCAAGCCGGAACAGGCTGAGCAGTTAGATGATCGCAAACGCCGCATGATTGAAGAAGTGCGCAAGGTATACGACCAGAGCAAGTCCATCCCGCCTGAGCGCTTCCAGGAATATTCCATTCTCGCCGCCCAATCGGAGACGAAGTGGGAGGAAGCGAAAAAGAACAGCGATTTTGAAGGCTTCGAACCTTACTTAACGAAGATCGTTGCGTTCAAGCAAGAGTTTATTGATTATTGGGGCGTGAAAAACACCAGATACGATACGCTCCTTGATATGTATGAGCCGGATTTAACGGTGGAAAAGGTGGATGCCATCTTTGACCGCTTGAAAGCGCGTTTGGTACCGCTGGTGCATGCGATCCAGGAATCGCCCTTCAAGCCGAAAGCAGACTTCTTGAAGCAGCTGTTTCCGAAAGAACAGCAGGAGAAATTCAGCTTGTTCCTGCTGGAGCAGATGGGCTACGACTTTGAAGCGGGACGCTTGGACGAGAGCGTGCATCCATTTGCCACGGGCTTGAACCCGGGAGACGTGCGGATTACGACCATGTATCTACCGGACGATGTGCTGAGCGCGGTATTCAGTTCCCTGCACGAGGGAGGCCATGCCCTTTACGAGCAGAATATCGACAAGGAGCTCGCGGGGACACCGCTCTCCGGCGGTACCTCCATGGGCATCCATGAATCCCAATCCCGTTTGTGGGAAAATATGATCGGCCGCAGCCGTCCGTTCTGGCGCCGTTATTTCGCGGATTTGCAGCAGCACTTCCCGGAACAGTTGAAGGACGTGGACGTAGAGGACTTCTACCTGGCCGCGAACAAGGTGGAGAACTCCCTGATTCGCATCGAAGCGGATGAGCTTACGTATAACCTGCACATCATCATTCGTTATGAGATCGAGAAGAAACTCTTTAACGAAGGTTTGGCGGTGAAGGATCTTCCGGAGACCTGGAACGCGAAGTATAAAGAATACCTCGGTATTATGCCGCCGAACGATGGGATGGGCGTGCTTCAGGACGTTCACTGGTCCGGCGGGGATTTCGGGTATTTCGCCTCGTACTCCCTTGGCAACATGTACGCGGCCCAGATGCTGCACACCATGCGCAAAGAGCTGCCGAATCTGGACCAGCTCATCGAAGCCGGGAACCTGGCTCCGATCAAGGAGTGGCTGACGGACAAGGTATACAAATACGGAAAGAGCGAGAAGCCGTCCGAGATCATCGAACGCGTCACCGGTGAAGAACTGAATCCGGATTATCTGGCCGATTATCTCGAAGAGAAATATAAAGAGATCTACAAACTGTCATAATCACGAGAAGCGCAGCCCGAGAGGCTGCGCTTTTTTTATTCGGAAGAGTTTTGAAACCGGGTCCTTTTTATTCGTTCCCTGCGTAAGTGGAGCCAAACCAAATTTGCCGGCATGCTCTAACCAGGCGTTTAACCTTTGGGCTGACGCTTGCATATGCTGAAAAATAAACATTGGGTCTATGGGAATGGAGGGTTATCGAATGAAGCGTCGAAAATGGTGGGGGCTGGCATTATCCTTGCTTCTGGTCTGCGGAGTTGCGCTTGCCGGGTGCGGGGGCGGCGGATCGGCCACGAAGGTCAAGATCGGCGAAGTGACGCGTTCGATCTTCTATGCGCCGCAGTATGTCGCATTGGAGAAGGGATTTTTCAAGGAAGAGGGGCTGGATGTCGAGCTGCAGACGACCCCGGGCGGAGACAAGACGATGACGGCTCTGCTGTCCGGTGCCATCGACGTGGCGCTTGTCGGCTCGGAAACTTCGATTTACGTGTACCAACAGGGGTCTGAAGACCCGGTCATCAATTTCGGGCAGGTGACGCAGACGGACGGCACGTTTCTGATGGCCAGGGATGGATCGGGTGATTTTGACTGGAACAGCCTGAAGGGCAAAGTATTCCTCGGTCAGCGTAAGGGCGGAATGCCGCAGATGGCAGGCGAGTTTACGCTCCGCAAAAAAAGGAATCGATCCGCATGCGGACCTGGAGCTGATTCAGAACATCGATTTTGCGAACATTGCATCGGCGTATGCTTCCGGTACGGGTGAGTTTGTCCAGCTCTTTGAGCCGCAGGCCTCCATATTTGAAAAAGAAGGCCGTGGCAAGGTGGTGGCTTCCTTTGGCGTAGAAAGCGGGCATCTGCCGTACACCGTGTTTATGACAAAGCAAAGCTATATCGACAAGAACGATGCCACGGTGCAGAAGTTTACGAACGCCCTGTACAAGGCACAGCAATGGGTGGATGCGAGCAGCCCCGAAGATATCGCGGATGCGATCCTGCCTTATTTTAAAGACAGCGACCGCGATATCGTGGTGTCCTCGGTCAAGCGCTACAAAGAGCAGGGCAGTTATGCCAGCGATCCGATCGTGGATGAGGCGGAGTGGAACAATCTGCTGGACGTGATGGAGCAAGCCGGGGAACTGAAGGAACGGGTAGCGCCGGATGCCATCGTCAACAACAGCTTTGCCGAAAAAGCCAAACAAGCTAAATAATCACGTACTCCTGATCCATAGAACGAAAGGAGAGAGCACCATGGTACCGGTAGTTGAATTGAATGATATCGCTCATGTATATGTCACCGATCGGGAAGCCTCTCTGGCTGTGGAAGGAATTCATTTGAAGGTGGAGCCGGGGGAGTTCATCAGTCTGGTAGGGCCTAGCGGCTGCGGGAAAACGACCATCTTGTCCGTCATTGCCGGCCTGCTTGCCCCCTCCAAAGGGGCTGCTTACGTAAACGGCAAACCGGTAAACGGACCGTCGCCTGAAGTCGGGTACATGCTGCAGCAGGACTATTTATTTCCTTGGCGCACCATCATGGATAACGCCTTGATCGGATTGGAATTGACGGAAAGGCTGAATCCGCAAAGCCGAAGCGTGGTAGGGAATCTGCTCAGGGAGATGGGGCTCGGGGAGAGCGGTAATCTGTATCCGGCGCAGCTGTCGGGCGGGATGAGGCAGCGGGTAGCGCTCGTCAGGACCTTAGCTACGGATCCGGGACTGCTGCTGCTGGATGAACCTTTCTCCGCGCTGGACTACCAGACGAAGCTGCAGCTTGAGGATTTGATCGTGGAAACCTTGAAGGAGCGGGGAAAGACGGCCATCCTGGTCACTCATGATTTATCCGAAGCGATTGCGATGAGCGACCGGGTCATTCTCTTGAACCGTAATCCCGGGCGGGTTCATCGTTTGTTTGATATCCCCGACAACATCCGCCGGGCGCAGCCGTTTTTTGCTCGCAAGGAGCCGGGGTTCAATGAATTGTTTCATGAAATCTGGGGCGAAATGCAAACGATCGGGAAGGAGTGAAGCCTATGACATCAAGGGATGAGCCGTCAGCTTCTTCTTCGAAGGGCTGGCTCCAGAATATCTATGCAAACCACATGAAGCGAAAGAAAAGCATGCAAAACCGGGTACTGACCGTTCAGCTCAGCCTGCTGCTGCTGTTCTTTATCTGGTGGGAAGCGGCGGGCAGATTCAAATGGATCGACGTGCTGCTGTTCAGCTACCCCACCAAAATCTTCGCGAACATATGGGATAACATGATCAGCGGGGAGTTATGGGGACACCTGGGGGTCACGGTAGGGGAGACGGTTGTCGGATTCCTGCTCGGCACGCTCGTTGGCACGCTGATGGCCGTATTGATCTGGTGGTCCCCGTTTCTCAATAAAGTGCTGGATCCTTATATGGTCGTGTTCAACAGCATGCCGAAAGTGGCGCTGGGTCCCATATTCATCGTGATGTTCGGCGCCGGCTTTACTGCCATTGTCGTCACTACGCTATCCATTACGGTCATTGTGACCACGCTCGTCGTATACAATAGCTTTAACGAGGTGGATTCCAATCTGATCAAGGTCGTCCGCACGTTCGGCGGAACCAAGCGCCAAGTATTTCAACGGGTCATCTTGCCGGCTTCCTATCCCGCGATCGTATCGACCCTCAAGGTTAACGTGGGCATGGCATGGGTGGGCGTCATCGTCGGCGAATTTTTGGTTGCCAAATCGGGTCTCGGTTACTTGATTATGTACGGTTTTCAGGTATTCAACTTCACGCTCGTGTTATCGAGTCTGCTCATCATTGCCGTTGTTGCAACGGCCATGTATCAAATCGTGGTATATATAGAAAGGAAATTGTTGACCCATCGCTAAGCAGGCATCACCTGCGGCGTCAGGCATGGTTGTTAACGGCATAAAAATAAGCTAGGATGAAGATACCTTATATATGCGGCTAACATGATAAAGAAGCAGATATAGCCATCAACAACTCGCCTGGAGGCTCTTCATCACATGGGATTTCGTGTCATCAAAACAGCAGCGGCCAGCCTGCTTGCCATTTTAATTACAGATGCTTTGAACATACCGGGGGCTACGTCCGCCGGTCTTCTTGCTATACTCGGCGTTGACGTTACGCGCAAACGGAGCGTGCGCTCCATATCGTCCCGATTTTTTGCGTCATTGCTGGGACTTGTACTGGCGTGCATTTTATTTTATTTTCTCGGTTTTCATTACTGGGTGCTGGCCTTGTACATATTGCTTGCATTTCCCGCGATATCGAGGGCTAATTTCAAGGAAGGCATCGTGACCAGTTCGGTTGTGGTGTTTCGGGTGTTTCAGGGGGAAGAGATCGGACTCGGCATATTGCTCACGCAAATCGAACTCCTGATTATCGGCCTCGGGTCGGCTATGCTCGTGAATCTGGTTTATATGCCGAACAGCGAGGGGGCGATGATGGAGATCCGCCGCAAGGTGGACGGGCTTTTCTCTGTCATTTTCCATCATTTCTCGCTGACGCTTCGAAACCCCGAACATATATGGGACGGAAAAGAGCTGATCGAGGCCAATCGGCAGATCGAAAAAGGGATAGAGGAAGCAAAGCGGGCTTCGGAGAACCAGATGATTCATCCGGACGGCTCCTGGAACATCTATTTTTATATGCGTAAGGAACAGATGGAGAATATCCAGAGCATGATGCATCAGATCTCCCAGGTGTACGAGCGGCTTCCGCACGGCGTGCTGACGGCTGAAATTTTCGATCAGTTAAGCCAGGATGTCGTTGCCGAAGGCTATACGGGGAAGTCCGAAGGTCTGCTGATTGAGCTGGAGGACAGGTTCAAGGAGATGGAGCTCCCGACGACCCGCGAGGAATTCGAGGTCCGTTCTGCGATATTGCAGCTCTGCCACGAGCTGGAATACTATTTGAATATCTCGAAAAAGTATAAAGCGCCCACGGCGAAAAAACCGCAGAAGCGCGCGGATTCGGCCGTATAGCTTAGCGATTTTCAAAAATAAATCTGATATTTTTAGCATCATATGAATTTATTTGGACCACTTCATTCAACATTCGCCCATGTCTTGCATACACATGTATGGAATGATTGTATGGAGGAGGTTCGAAGATGTCATTGAGTCATAAACACCAATGTAGAGAAATCATCACGAAGGCGATCTGCGGCAAGGGTCGTAAGTTCTCTACCGTAACACATACCGTGACTCCGCCTAATAATCCGACCAGTATTTTGGGGGCTTGGATTATAAACCATCAGTACGAGGCGGTTGCCGCCGGAGACGGAATTGAAGTTATTGGTACTTACGATGTAAACATCTGGTATTCCTATGACAAAAATTCGCAGACCGATGTGGCGAAAGAAACGGTATCGTATGTAGAACGCGTGCCTCTATCCTATCTGGATCCGAAGCATCGTGCATCCACGGTGGAGGTTTCGGCTGAAGCGACGCAGGAGCCGAGCTGCGTCGAGGCCAGCGTATCCTCGAATGGCACGAGCGTCATTCTGCGGGTAGAGAGAGAGTATGCGGTGGAACTGGTAGCCGAAACGAAGGTCGTTGTCAAAGTATGCAGCTACCCTCACGGCGACTACGAAGACAAAGAATTCGACTACGTCCTGGGAGACGACGTCGATGATTACGAAGATTACGAAGGTCTGGAGGATGAACTGTAAGTTAACCCTCCTGTAGGAATGATTATAATCTTAGCATATGCAGCGAGGGCAGCTTTGCGGAGGGCGGATGCCCTCTTTTTTATTTTTATTTGCAGGGGGAATGGGGATGGCTAGAATGATCGTACGACCGGCGGCCGAAAAAAATATGTGTCGCTTCATGGATCTGCTTTGCTCATGGCGCAAGCACGGTTGATCCGATCCGGGATTCCGTGTGGATTGAATTCGGGTTCAGTCGAGGAGAAACGTTACGCCGCCAGGTACGCGGTGCATGTCGACCGGCTGGCTGCAGCCAAGATCCGCCAACATCAGATGGGCGGCAGCGAAGCGGTGTTCATGCCCGATCCCGAGAGCGGAAGATATGAAGATGGCCTGCATCGAAGATTGGAGAAAGCGGCCCTGCGGTCGCTGTACACGCTGGGCGTCGATGAAGGGGAGGTCATCATTACGGCCCTCCCCGGTCGAAGATACGTAGTGGAGGATGTCCGCATGCCAGCTGACCGCAGCAAAGCCGTAATGAGTGCCAAGGGTCAGCGGTCACGGCGGACGGAAGGGTACCCTGCTAACAACGAAGAAGGCGATTCTTCTCTTGTTTCATCGTTACTCATGGGCATGGATCCGGAGTTTGTCCTGATGAAGGATAACGGAGACATCGTGTTTGCATCCGAATTTATGGAACGCGGCGGGACGGTCGGAAGCGATGCCGTTCGTTTACGGGGCGAGGTGATTTATCCTATTGCCGAGCTCAGGCCGTCGCCCAAGGCGAATCCGAAGGAATTGCTGCTTGAAATGCAAAAAGCTCTGCGCGAAGCTCATCTCCTGATTCAGGATCGTTCACTGGCATGGAAGGCAGGCGCCCTGCCTTATGGCGATTTTCCGCTGGGAGGCCATATTCACTTCAGCGGCGTGCCGCTGTCCCTGTCTCTTCTTCAGACCCTGGATAATTATGTGGCTCTGCCGCTGGCGCTTCTCGAAGACCCCAACGGGCGTCTGCGGAGGCCCCGTTACGGTTTCCTTGGGGATTTCCGCAGGCAGCCTTACGGCGGGTTTGAATACCGTACGCTGCCCAGTTTTCTCGTCTCGCCGCTCGTCGCGAAGGTGTCGCTTGGCGTTGCTTACCTGGCTGCCCGCTACAGCGATCGCCTGCCGGGGAGGCCGTTAAACACCGAACGGTATCACCGTGCCTATTACGAAGGCGATAAATCCGTGCTCAAAGAGTGTATTGCAGGCTGGCACAGGGATCTGTCGGCACTGCCGGAGTACCCGGATTTCGCCCGTGAAATCGAACGGGCTGTAGCGCACATGGAGAGGGGGCGAACCTGGGATGAGAGCAGGGATATCCGGCCGCTGTGGAATATTCCAACCAAGCCGTGATGCCTTGCGGTCAATTTCTGTTATAATGGAGGTCAAGCTAGAAAGGTAATGGAGGTACGTCATGGCTAAATATACGCCGATGATTGAACAATATTTGAAAGTCAAAGAACAAGCGCGCGATGCGTTTCTTTTTTTCCGCTTGGGCGATTTTTACGAAATGTTTTTCGATGACGCGATCCTTGCGTCGAAGGAATTGGAGATTACGCTGACCGGCCGCGAAGGCGGCGGTGCAGAGAAAATACCGATGTGCGGGGTTCCTTATCATTCCGCTGAAGGTTATATCCAACGGTTGATTGAAAAGGGGTACAAAGTCGCCATCTGCGAACAGATGGAGGATGCTTCGGTCACCAAAGGCATGGTGCGGCGGGAAATCGTCAGGGTCGTCACGCCGGGGACCATCATGGACGGCAAGGTCGTTCACGACAAATCGAACAATTACATGGTGTGCGTAACGGAAGCGGGCGGCTTCATGTCCTTATCCGCATGCGATTTGTCCACCGGCGAGCTCTATGTGACGTCGGTGCCTTCATCGGAGGAATGGCTGAGGGACGAGATTGGCATTTATGAGCCTTCCGAAATTATCGGGGATGCATCGCTGCTTGGGATCATCTCATCGCAGGCGCTGCCGGGCAGCCGAAATATCGTATATACGGCCTGGGATCGAAGAGAAGACGCATTGGTTCGGACCCAATTCGGAGAAGCGGCATGGGCCCGCCTCGAAGAGGAGAGAAGAGCCTGCGTATCCCTGCTCATCTCGTATTTAAGCGAGACGCAGAAACGGTCGCTGGGGCAGCTGACTCAAATCGCTTCCTACGAGCCGGGACAATACATGGTTCTGGATCCGTTCACCAGGCGGAATCTGGAGCTGGTCGAGACGGTTCGTGAACGCTCGAAGAAAGGCTCGCTCCTATGGCTTCTGGATCGTACGGAAACCTCCATGGGAGCCAGACTCCTGCGGCGGAGAATCGATAAACCGCTGCTGTCCCGAAGCCGGATCGAGGAGCGGCTGGAGGCCGTCGAGCATTTGTATAACCAGTACATACTGCGCGAAGATTTGCGGATGGCGCTGAAAGAAATTTACGATTTGGAGCGGCTGGTCGGCCGGATCGCGTTCGGCAGCGCCAACGGACGCGATTTGAATGCGCTCAAGCTGTCATTGCGGCAAATTCCTTCCCTGAAGGAGCTGTGTGCCCAGTCGCCTTCCGAGACGCTGCGGCGCGTGGCAGCGGATACCGATGTTTGCGACGATCTGTGCGAACTGATCGAGAATGCGATTGTGGATGAGCCGCCGGTGTCTGTTCGCGACGGAGGAATCATCAAGCCGGGGTACCACGAACGGCTGGATGAGTTTCGGGAAGCGAGCACCAGCGGCAAACGCTGGATCGCCGAGCTGGAGGCCAAGGAACGTGCCGCTACCGGGATCAAGTCATTGAAGATCGGTTATAACAAGGTGTTCGGTTATTATATCGAGGTCACCAAATCCAATCTGTCATCCCTGCCGGAAGGCCGCTATGAGCGCAAGCAGACGCTGGCCAACGCGGAGCGTTACGTCACGCCCGAACTGAAGGAGAAAGAAGGACTGATCCTGGAAGCCCAGGAGAAAATGGTGGATCTGGAGTATGCGCTCTTTACCGAGCTGAGGGATAAGCTGAATACCCAAGTGAGCCGGCTGCAGAAACTCGCCGAACGCATCGCCGAGATTGACGTCTATCAGTCGCTGGCTGCCGTCAGCGCAGAGTACCGGTTCGTCAAGCCGGAGCTGAGCGAGGGCTATGATTATATCGTTGAAGGCGGCCGTCATCCGGTGGTGGAAGCCGTCATGAAGGATTCGTCGTTTATCGCCAACGGAACGGATTTACGCAAGGACGGATCTTCGATCCTGCTCATAACGGGTCCGAATATGGCCGGCAAAAGCACGTACATGCGCCAGGTGGCTCTATTATCCATTTTGGCGCAGATGGGCTGCTTTGTCCCGGCGGAGCGGGCGGTTATCCCGCTGGTCGACCGGATCTTTACTCGCATCGGCGCCGCCGACGACCTGATCGGCGGTCAGAGCACCTTCATGGTGGAAATGGCGGATATCCAGGTGATGACGGAAAAAGCGACGCCACGCAGCCTGATCATCATTGATGAGCTTGGGCGCGGTACGTCCACGAGTGAAGGCATGGCCATTGCGCAAGCCGTGATTGAATACGTGCATGATCATATCGGCTGCAAGGCATTGGTATCGACCCATTTCCATGAGCTGGCTCACCTTCAGGAGAGCCTTGGCGGGCTTAAGAATTATTCCATGGCGGTTCAGGAAAGCGGCGACAAGGTGCATTTTCTCCGCAAGCTGATCCCTGGCGCGGCGGACAGCAGCTATGGCATTTATTGTGCCAGACTGGCAGGTTTGCCCGGCAGTATCATTGATCGCGCTTATGGGCTGCTGCAGGGCCTGGAGATGGCTTCCCTGGCCGCAGTGGCATCGGAGCAAGGGATCGCGGTCCATCGGAAGGAGCCAGCGTCCGATGCCTCTTCGGATGTGAGACGCAGCGGTCCGGAAGCTTTGCACGAATTCCGTGAAGAGACGATGCCGTATGCCGGCAGCCTGAACGGAGCAGACCCGAAAGGCGGCGTGGTGCAGCTCTCCATTTTCGACGAGGAGGAAGTGCCTGAATCCCGGAACGCCAAGATGGGCAAGGATCAGCACTCTTCTCCGCAAGAAGCTGTTCACGATCCTGCTGTTAAGAGCATCATAGATGCCGTCAAAGGTGCCGACGTCATGAACATGACGCCGCTTCAGGCGATGCAGTTCCTGAATGACCTGAAGCTTCAAGCGAAGGATATGTGATGTCTGCATGGGAATGAAAAGGAACGGAGGTAGGAACAATGGGGATTATTCGGATTTTGGACGAGCATATTGCAAACCAGATTGCTGCCGGCGAGGTGGTGGAACGGCCTGCCTCCGTTGTCAAGGAGCTGGTCGAGAACGCCATTGATGCCGGGAGCACCAAGATCGACGTCTCGGTCGAAGAGGGCGGACTGGACAGCATTCGCGTGACGGATAACGGCGCGGGCATTGATCCGGAGGATTGCGAAACGGCTTTTTATCGCCATGCGACAAGCAAAATTGCCGAGGGCCGCGATCTGTTTCAGATCACCAGCCTTGGTTTCCGGGGGAAGCCCTGCCGTCCATAGCAGCCGTATCGAAGGTGCGCCTGGTTACCTCCAATGCCCAGGATGGCCGCGGACGGAAGATCGAAATCGAAGGCGGCCATCTGCGAGTGAACGAAGAGACGGCCGCGCCCAGAGGAACGGATTTCCTCGTGAAGGAATTGTTTTACAATACGCCGGCAAGGCTGAAATATATGAAAACGATCCAGACCGAATTAGGGCATATATCCGATTATATGTACCGTTTGGCGCTTTCCCGGCCCGATATCGCTTTTACGCTCCGGCATAACGGGAACTCGCTGCTGCAGACGCTGGGCAACGGCGATGCCCTTCAGGTCATAGCGGCTGTATACGGCACCCAATCGGCCAAAGCCATGCTGCCGTTCGCAGCCGAGAATATGGACTATACGTTAAGCGGGTATATCAGCCGTCCTGACTATACCCGGGCCAACCGGAACGGCATGTCGCTCATCATAAACGGGCGGTATATCCGGAACTACGGGTTAATGCAGGCGATATTGAGAGGTTATCATACGCTGCTGCCGATCAATCGGTTTCCGCTCGTCGTCATTCAGCTGTCCATGCATCCTTCGTTGATCGATGTGAATGTGCATCCTTCCAAGCTGGAGGTGCGGTTCAGCAAAGAGCAGGAGCTGTTCGCTTTCGTGGAGGAAGAGGTCCGCAAGGTGCTGCAGCAGGAAATCCTCATTCCGCGTCCGGCCAAACAGAATATCGGCAAAAGCGACAATGCTTATATCCAGGAACAGCTGTCATTTCCACAGGCGCAGGGCCATGTCGGAGCGGACCGCGGCGGGCAGGATCGGGATCTTGAGATCCCAGGCAGCGACGAGCGATCCGCGGGAGGAAACACGCCGCTTCCAACGCCGCCTGCAGCGTGGCCTGATAAGCAGACCCTTGCACCGTCTCCAACCGGTATCAAGCGTTCTTACGGGGACGGAACAGCAGAAACAGCCGCAGCTTCGCAGATGCGTGAGACGGCCGCTTCGTCTTCGTATCGGAGCGATTACCGCAATGAGGCCAGGGGAGGTGCGGGAATCCCTGCCGTGACGAAGGAGTGGTTGCAGGCCGTTTCAGGGCCGGCTCCCGAAATTCCGCCTTTTCCGGAGCTAACGCTTATCGGCCAGCATCACGGCACCTATCTCATTGCGCAGAATGATACCGGTCTGTATCTGATCGATCAGCATGCCGCGCATGAGCGGATTAACTACGAGTATTACTACGAGCAGTTCGGCAACCCGGCGGACGCATCGCAGGAGCTGCTCCTGCCGATCACGCTGGAATTCACGCCCTCGGAATCGGAGAAAGTAAAGGAACGGCTGCATTGGTTCGAGAAGGTCGGCGTTTATATGGAGTTTTTTGGCGGCCATACCTTCCTGGTCCGTTCGCACCCCTTCTGGTTCCCTAAAGGCGAAGAGAAGGCCATCATCGAAGAGATGGCCGAATGGGTGCTGAATGAGCGCAATATCGATATAGCCAAGCTGAGAGAAACCTCATCGATCATGTGTTCGTGCAAGGCTTCCATCAAAGCCAACCAGAAGCTGACGGAGCAGGAGGCGATGACGTTGATCCAGCGTTTGGGCGCCTGCCGGCAGCCTTACACCTGTCCGCACGGACGACCGATCGTGGTTTCGTTCTCGGCATACGATTTGGAGAAAATGTTTAAACGCGTCATGTAACAGCAAGGAGGACCTTCATGATCATTACAACTGGAGAAGCGGAAGCGCCGGACATCGTCGAGCGCGCCAAACGTTTAGCCCAGGAAACCGGCTGCCGTTACGTCCAGCGCAGCGGCCATTCATTGCGAAAATTAGCCCGCAGGTTCGGGGACGACGACGTACTGGTGGTACTGAACGGACATGTGCGTTTGAGCGGACCTGGCGGCTCTGTCATGGAATTTCACCCGAGCATGGGCTTTGTCCGATTGAAGCGGGTGCTGAACGGAAAACCCGATCCCATGCTGGAGGCATCGGGGATGGAGGAAGGGGACTCCGTGCTGGATTGCACGGCGGGCCTTGGAGCCGATTCCCTGGTATTCTCGGGCAAGGGAGGGGCGAACAGCCGGATCACCGCCCTGGAAAGCTCGCTGCCTTTGTTTGCGCTGCTGAAAGAGGGGCTACGGACCTATGAAAGCCATCTGGAAGCCAGCGATCAGGCGATGCGGCGAATCGAGGTCAGGCACAGCCATCACCTGGATTATTTGAAATCGCTGCCGGACCAAAGCGTCGACATTGTCTATTTTGACCCGATGTTCCGCGAACCGATCACCGACTCGGCTTCCATCAACCCGTTAAGGCATTATGCTAACGGCGAGCCTTTGGATGCGGAAAGCGTGAGGGAAGCGATCAGGGTCGCGCGCAAAACCGTCGTCATGAAGGAAGCGCGGTCCAGCGGAGAATTCGAGCGGCTCGGCTTTGCACTGCCTGAACGGGGAAAATCCAAAATAACGTACGGAGTGATTTCCATTGACAGATGAAACCAAACCGAAGCTGCTGGTTCTCATCGGACCGACAGCGGTAGGCAAAACCAAAATGAGCATTGAAATTGCGAAGGAATTCGGATGTGAGATTATATCCGGCGATTCGATGCAGGTATACCGGGGCATGGATATTGGCACGGCCAAAATTTCCGAGGAGGAAATGGAAGGCGTCCCCCACCATCTCATTGACATTCACGAACCTGATCACCCGTACTCGGTAGCCGAATTTCAAGAGCAATGCCAGCGGCTGATCGCCGAGATCACGGAACGGGGGAAGCTTCCGTTCATCGTTGGCGGAACCGGGCTTTACGTAGAGTCGGTATGCTACGGTTATCAGTTCAGCGAGACCGGAGCGGATGAAGTTTTTCGGGAGGAGCAGTTCCGCTTCGCCAATGAACATGGAGCAGAGGCTCTCCATCAGAAATTGGCAGAAGCCGATCCTGAAACTGCCGAGCGGCTTCACCCTAACGACCTACGCCGGGTCGTTCGTGCTTTGGAAGTATTTCATGTGACCGGCATCCCACTTTCGGCCCAGCTGGCGCCTCAAACCAAGCAGTCTCCCTATGACTTATGCTTGGTCGGTTTGACAATGGACAGGCAAATGCTATATAACCGTATTGAAGAGCGAATTGACCTTATGCTGAGCCAAGGACTTGTTGATGAGGTGGCGGCGCTCATGGACAAAGGGTTCGCTCCGGGGCTTGTATCCATGCAAGGGCTGGGTTACAAGGAAATCGTGTCGTACCTTAAAGGGGAGTTCAGCTACGAGGAGGCCGTCGTGCTGCTTAAGCGCGATACGCGCCGTTTCGCTAAGCGGCAGCTATCTTGGTTTCGCCACATGAAGGACATCGAGTGGGTAGACGTCACCGACTCGGGAAATTTTTCTGCTAACTATCAAAAAATCCGTGCTATAATAGCAGGAAAGTTTCACTGAAATCTTGAATATATTTTCAAAACAATCTAATTGAACCATTGGGGGTACGGCTAATGAACAAGTCCATTAACATCCAAGACACGTTCTTGAACCAACTGCGCAAAGAGAACATTCCGGCCACGGTATACCTTACAAACGGCTTTCAGATCCGTGGAACGATCAAAGCTTTTGACAATTTTACCATCGTGATTGACAGCGACGGCCGTCAGCAAATGGTGTACAAGCATGCTATCTCCACGTTCATGCCGCAGCGTAATGTGTCCCTGATGCAGGATAACAACAGCGAACAATAGATTTTAGAATGGATTCATAGAGAGCAAAAAATCATACCGCCTTTGATTAATTTGAAACTTTTTGGTTTATAATTCGTTTAGCTTATAAGGAGTGCAGAGAGCAACCTGAGAAGGTTGTTCTTTTCTTTCCGAGGCACCACTCGAGAGTCAGAAGGTTTGATCCCGCAAGGGAGTAAGGAGGGGGACAAATGGCTGGAAAAGATAATCAGATGTCTCGGTTGAATAAAAACAAAGACAACTCGAAGACGTCCAAAACCACGAAACCGAATGCGAAGAAGAAAAAGGGCAAGGGAAAGCGAATTGCATGGGCGCTGTTTTTCACGGCCGTCATTGCGATCTTCTGCGCGCTTGCAGGTTATTTGTTCATCCTGATCAGCGGAGAAAAGCTGCTGGAACAGAATCAGGATAAATTGACCGCTTACGGTACTTCCAAAGTTTATGACCGCAACGGAACGCTGATGGGCGAGTTGTCCCTGCAGAAGAGCGATCCCGTGAAGTACGAGGATATTCCGGAGAAATTGATACAAGCATTCATTGCAACTGAAGATAAACGGTTCATGGAGCATAACGGCGTGGACATGTGGTCGATCGGCCGTGCAGCCGTCAAGGATATCATGGCCCGGTCCATGGTGGAAGGCGGAAGCACGATCACGCAGCAGCTGGCGAAGAATATATTCCTTACCCGGGACAAAACATTCTTCCGTAAGGCGACTGAAATGTCGATCGCGCTGGCGCTTGAGCGTCAGCACAGCAAACAAGAAATTATCGAGATGTACTTGAACCGGATTAACTTCGGTGGACCTTATTACGGCATCAAAGCCGCATCCGAGCGTTATTTCGGCAAGTCGGATCTGAACAAGCTGGATTTATGGGAAATGGCGACGCTTGCGGCAATGCCGAAAGGGCCGTCCCGCTATAATCCGCTCAAGAATCCCGACCTTTCCAAAGAGCGGCGCGCGGTCGTCCTTACCCTGATGGAACAACAGGGATATATCACGGCCGAAGAGGCAGCGGAAGCCAAGAAGGTGGACTATGCCTATACGCCGCCTGAAAGACAACAGAAGTATACGGCGTTTATCGATTATGTCATGGAAGAGGCCGAAGAGAAGTGGGGCCTTACCGAGGATGACGTTAACATTGGCGGTTATCAGATTTATACCACGATGGACGTGAATGCCCAGACGGCCATGGAAGAGGAATTCAATAATCCGGCCAACTTCGAAGAAAGTCCGGATGACGTGCAGGTCGAAGGCTCCATGGTCATCATTAACCAAGAGACCGGCGGGATCGTCGCCATGGTCGGCGGTCGGGAGTATACGCGCGGCGGGTTCAGCCGGGCTACCGACAGCCGTCGTCAGCCGGGCTCCGCTTTGAAGCCGATTGTATCCTACGCACCGGCGCTCGAATCCGGAAAATTTACGAAGGATTCGAGACTCAGCAACAAGAAGCAGTGTTTCGGCAGCAATTACTGTCCGAATAACCTGCACGGTTACTCGGAGACGATCGGCATGCCGGAAGCGATTCAGCGTTCCGAGAACATCCCGGCCGTATGGCTGTTGAACCAAATCGGCGTGAAAACCGGATTTGATTTCGCGCAAAGTCTCGGCATCAAGATGTCCGAAGGGGATGCGAACCTATCCTTGGCCCTCGGCGGCATGGATACCGGTACGAACACCTTTGAGATGGCTCAAGCTTTCAGCGCTTTTGCCAATGGCGGAGAATTCAAAGAGGCTTTTGCGATCAAACAAATTAAAGACAACAAAGGCAAGGTTGTGCATGAGAACAAAGGCAGCAAAGGGAAGCGCGTGATGAGCGAGACGACGGCTTCGCAAATGACGGACATGATGCGCCGCGTCGTAGAGGACGGAACGGGTAAGAATGCCCGGATCAGCCGTCCGGTAGCCGGTAAGACGGGAACCACGCAGAGCGGCTACAAGGGCGTCAGCTCGAACCGCGACGTATGGTTTGTCGGCTATACGCCGGAATTAACGGCAGCTGTATGGATGGGTTACGATAATCCTGACCGCCAGCATCTGCTGAAGCGAAGCAGCTCGATCTCTGCTTCCTTATGGGGCAAAGTGATGGAGAAGGCGGTTCAAGGCTATGAAGCCAAGAATTTCCCGAATGTCGAGCCGGTACAGCCGCCTGTAGAAGAACCGGCATTAAGCGCAGTCAGCGGTTTGACGGGCTCTTATAACGGGGAGACCCAGACCGTATCACTGAGCTGGAATCCGGTTCAAGGCAATGTTCAGTACCGCATATACCGTAAGGAAACGTCCGAGTCCGAGTACACGCGCATCCTCGATTCTTTGGGTGGAACCTCCATTGAGGATATGAGTGCGATGGAAGGATTGACATACGATTATTACGTAACGGCCTTCGATCCATCAACCGGCGATGAATCGGAACCTTCGAACATTTTGCAGATCGTGGCTGTTTCCGAGGAATTGCCGCCTGAGGATCTGGAACCCGATCCGGGAGACACTCAAGAACCGCCACCGGTGGATAATGGTGAGAACGGGGAAGGAAACGAGATGCCGGGTAATGAGAATGGTAACGGCAATGGGAATGGTAACGGAAACGGCAACGGTTCGGGCGAACCGGGCAATGGCAATGGCGAAGGCCATGGGAATGGAAACGGCAACGGAAACGGAACGACTCCGCCTGACAATGGAAACGGATCTGGGAATGGTCAGGATGGCCAAAATCCCGGCGACGGAACGGACGGCTCAGGAGATGGAACGAGCTCCGGTGACGGTGGCACGGGAGGAACCGACACGGATAGCGGCAATATCCCTACGGTTCCGGGAACGATCGTGGATCCGTCGGATCCGGCGAACGCGCCTGACCAGTCCCAAGACAGCCCATAATAAATTCGGAAGCCTCCGCATGTTTGCGGAGGCTTCTTTGTTTTGAGTGTGTTACCCAAATGTGGTAAGCTGGGAATACGAATGGGGAGGAAAAGTTCCATGAAACGTAAATTCGGAGATCGGGCGAATTGGCGCCGTATCACGCGCCGGCACTTCACTTCCCGGTATGTGGAATGTGAGCAATTTACAGGGTATCTCACGTTATATACCATCTATGGCCTGAAAGAACCGTTGTGGAAGACGTATGGCCGTCATACTTACCGAATCGCGGACAAAGGCTATTCATGGCTGCAGTATTATCCCAAGGACAGCCATTACATCGTTACGGCCATGTTTGACGACAAGCGAAATATTGTTCAATGGTATATCGATATTTGCAAGAAACAGGGTGTAACCGATCAGGGCGTTCCATGGTTTGACGATCTATACCTGGACGTTGTGGTCGTCAAGAATGGCGAAGTGTTCTTGCTGGATGAAGATGAGCTTGAGGATGCCCTGCGCCGGAATGATATTACCCGGGATGATTACAGGCTTGCCAAGGTGACTGCTCGGAACCTGCTTCGGGCCATCGACGCACATGAATTTCCTTACTTTATGATGTCACTGAAGCATCGCGACCAGTTATTTCATAACGGAGAGTTCAGGAGGAAGAAATAATGCGTCAGGAAATACATAAAGGCCTGCCGACCGCAGGCACAAGAAAGAGAGCGTGGTATCGGCGAGGGATCTATACCCTGCTCTCGCTCGTCGTTCTCGGAGTTTTATGGTCAGGTTATGCGTATTGGAAAATCGAAAGCGCCGTCAGCAGACCGGCGGAGAAAGCGGACGTCGGCATCATTTTGGGCGCCTCCATGTGGGGGGATCAACCAAGTCCCGGCCTTCGCGAACGCCTTGAGCATGCGCTGGTTGAGTATAATGCCGGTCGATTTGATACCTTCATTGTTACAGGCGGTCTGGATAAACCCGACTACAATTATACCGAAGCCGAGGGGATGAGAAACTTCCTGGTCGAGGCAGGGGTGCCCGAAGAACGAATCTTCCTTGAGAACGAAGCTACGAGCACTTACGAGAATTTGCTATACAGCCAAGCGATCATGGAGGAGCACGGGTGGAACACCGCTATCATTGTAACCCATGATTACCACGGGACGAGGGCCATGGAGGTCGCAACAGCCCTTGGCTACGATCAACCCTCGATGTCGCTGACGGAATCTACCGTTCTGCCCATGGCCAAGCACAAGTCCCGGGAAGTGCTGGCTTATACGAAATGGACGGCGGATCGGCTGTTGATCGCCATGGGTGTCCTATGAGGACGAAACTTCTAATAAGCAGGCTGTAAATAGAATACATTGGAATAGATAGTCAGCCCTTTGGATAAAGAGGTGAGGAGCAATGAACGGGCGTGTAACGGCCGCTAACGGCCGATCTGAAGGACGGCCATCCCGGCAGATAAATGTCGTGCTCCGCAGCGCGGAACCCCCACTCATCAGCAGTGCGGTTCCGGAACGCGAACCGGCCCCTTCGCCGAACCCTGTTTCCCAGCACAGTCTATTCCAGGAAATACAAAAAGAGCTGGATCAGCTGGTAGGTCTCGAACAGATCAAAGACCTGGTGTTTGAAATCTATGCTCTGCTTCAAGTAGCCCAGATGCGTTCGGAAGCAGGCTTATTAAGCGGCGGTCATGTATACCATATGATTTTCAAAGGAAATCCCGGTACGGGCAAAACGACGGTCGCCCGCATCGTGGCGAAGCTGTTTCAGAAGATGGGCGTGCTGAATAAGGGTCATCTGGTCGAAGTGGAGCGGGCGGACCTCGTAGGCGAATATATCGGCCACACGGCACAAAAGACCAGGGAACTGGTCAAGAAGGCGTTGGGTGGCATTTTGTTCATCGACGAGGCCTACAGCCTCGCGCGCGGAGGCGAGAAGGATTTTGGCAAGGAAGCGATCGATACGCTTGTCAAAGCCATGGAGGATCATAAAAACCAGTTCATTCTTATTCTGGCGGGTTACAGCGACGAGATCGATTTTTTTATGGATTCGAATCCCGGTCTCTATTCCCGTTTTCCGATCCAGATGGACTTCCCCGATTACAATCTGGATCAACTGATCCAGATTTCCGAGCTGATGGCGAAGGAGAGGGATTATATCTTGATGCCGCAGTCGCTGAGCAAGCTCAAGGAACACCTGCAGATGGAGAAGGATCACGGACTACACGCCTTCAGTAATGCACGTTATGTAAGGAATGTCATCGAGAAATCGATAAGGAATCAATCGGTTCGGCTGCTGAATCAGTACGTAACCGGAAATCCCGGCAAGCTGGAGCTTATGACCCTGCGGCCGGAGGACTTTAAGTTAAACGGAAAATTACAATGATTTTAAGCTTGTCTTCGAACATAATGAAGGGGTAACGCTGCTTTCTTTGGATCATAATGTTTATTGCAGGCAGCAGCGGTTAGTTAAATTAGGAGACGTATCGTTAGAAGGAGTTGGCTATATGACAAATATAACGCATGATACCCGGACAGAGATCGAAGATAAGGCCGTTCTGGTCAGTTTGGTAACGGACGCGGTTAAACGCACCGGGATTAATCCGGAACACTCGCTGCAGGAGCTGGTTCAGCTGGCCGAAACCGCTGGGGTAGAGGTGCTGGATGTCATTACGCAAAATAGGGAAGTGCCGGATTCCAAATGGTTCATCGGCAAAGGGAAAGTCGAAGAGCTGCGCATGGCGATTGATGGCTTAGGCGCAACCACGGCCATATTCGACCAGGAATTATCGGGGGCGCAGGTTCGAAATCTGGAAGAATCGCTTGATGTCAAGATTATCGACCGGACTCAATTGATTCTGGATATTTTCGCGCAGCGGGCGAAAACGCGTGAGGGAATTATCCAGGTGGAGCTGGCCCAGCTTACGTACCTGCTCCCGAGGTTGTCGGGACATGGCAAAAATCTGTCCAGGCTCGGAGCGGGAATCGGGACGCGCGGACCGGGGGAGAGCAAGCTCGAAACCGACCGCAGGCATATTCGCGACAGAATCAGCGATCTGAAGCGGCAGTTGGATGAAGTCACCCGGCATCGGACGCTCCATCGGGAACGCCGGAAGAAGAGCGGGGCCGTGCAGGTTGCGCTTGTCGGTTACACCAATGCCGGCAAATCGACTTTGTTGAATCGGTTAACGGCCGCAGACGTTTATATCGAAAATCAATTGTTTGCGACGCTGGATCCCACTTCGCGCGTGCTGGAGCTGCCAAGCGGCAAAGAAGTCGTGCTTACGGATACCGTAGGATTCATACAGAATCTTCCCCATGATCTGGTGGCTGCGTTCCGTGCGACGCTGGAAGAAGCAAACGAAGCCGATCTGATCCTTCATGTCGTGGATGCTTCTTCACCTATGCGGGACGAACAGATGGCGGTGGTTCAGTCCATTCTTCAGGATTTGGGTGCCGCCGATAAACCTCAAATCGTCCTGTTTAACAAAAAGGATGCATGTGAGCCGGGGCAGTTGGAAATGCTGCCGACGGGTGAGGGGCAATTAAAGATCAGCGCGTACGTCGATCAGGATTTGGAATCGGTGCGCGAAGCGATTCAGGACCGGCTCTCCGGAGGCAACGTCACGTTCCGGATTCCGGCCGACCGCGGCGATTTGAACTCGGTAGTATACCGGGTCGGAGACGTGCTGGAGCAGTCTTTTGACGAGAATGATATCCTCTATGAGGTCCGGATCAATAAAGCGGATTATGAAAAGATGGGTTATTTGCTTCATGAGTACGTTCAGAATGGATCTTAAGCATAGGTAGTAAATTCGCATAAGCCCCTGTTCAGGGGCTTATATTGCGTGTTCGGGGCGGTTTTGAAACGTTGATGAGTTCTATGTAACAAAAATATGTGTTAAGATGTGAGACATCATGTGTATAAGAGGAGAGAGCAGTTTGTCATGGCAAGATTTTCGCAAGATATACTTGAATTGAGCAGTGAGATTGAGTCCAAAATCAGTCGGCGTATACGGGAGATTGACACCATTGTTGATTTTAATCAGTGGAAGGTCATTGATGCTTTCCAGAAATTTCAGGTGAGTGATTTCCATTTTGCGGGTTCCACCGGCTATGCCTATAATGATCGTGGCCGTGAAGTGCTGGATGAAGTTTACGCTGACGTATTCAGAGCCGAATCGGCCCTGGTCCGGCCCCATTTTGCTTCGGGTACCCATACGATCTCGACGGCTTTGTTTGGTGTATTACGACCGGGAGATGAGCTGCTCTATATTACAGGGCGTCCCTACGACACGCTGCATAAAGTCATTGGCGAGCCCGGGGACGGCACCGGATCGCTGCGCGATTTCGGTATCGGCTATCGTGAGGTGGCCCTGACAGAACAAGGGGACATTGATTGGGAGCGGGTTGAGAGTGCCATCGCGCCTTCAACGAAAGTTATCGGTATCCAGCGTTCCCGGGGATATGATTGGCGGTCTTCGTTTACCGTTGCCCAGATTGGCGAGATGGTAAGCCGTATACGGTCCATTCGCGAGGATGTAATCGTGTTTGTGGATAACTGCTACGGTGAGTTTACGGAGCGTCTGGAACCGACGGCGGTCGGCGTTGATCTGATGGCGGGTTCCCTAATCAAAAATCCTGGCGGCGGCATTGCCGAAACCGGCGGCTACATATGCGGCAAAGCAGCCTATGTCGAGCAGGCGGCGTATCGGTTGACTGCACCCGGAATCGGACGTGAAGTCGGGGCTATGCTGGGAACAACCCGAGGAATCTATCAGGGCTTATTCCTGGCACCTTCCACCGTCGGGCAAGCCATCAAGGGAAGCGTCTATGCTGCTGCGATGTTTGAAGCCGTGGGATTTACGACCAAGCCGGGCTGGCAGGATGAGCGTACCGATTTGATCCAGGCGGTATCTTTTAGCGGAGCGGAACATCTGATCGCTTTTGTACAAGGGATTCAACGGGCCGCTGCCGTGGACAGCCATGTGGTTCCCGAACCTTGGGATATGCCGGGATATGAGCATCCGGTGATCATGGCGGCAGGCACGTTCATTCAGGGAGGAAGCCTGGAATTGTCCGCGGATGCGCCTATCCGTTCACCCTATATCGGCTACATGCAGGGTGGTTTGACTTATTCTCATGTTAAATATGGGGTACTTATGGCACTCCAAAGCATGAAAGATCGTAAACTATTGTAAGTTATCCTTACATGCGGTTGACGTGGCTGATCAGGAAATGTACAATAGGATCAGAATAACCACTTGGAAGGTTGATGAGATATGGGTGATGAGATTCGGAGGAATATGGCGTTATTTCCGATAGGCATTGTTATGAAGCTTACGGATCTATCTGCCAGACAAATTCGCTATTATGAGCAGCATAATTTAATTGTCCCAGCCCGTACGTCGGGCAACCAACGCCTGTTTTCCTTCAATGATGTGGAGCGACTGCTAGAGATTAAGGCTTTGATTGAAAAAGGCGTGAACATTGCCGGTATTAAGCAAGTCATGAACCCGGTCACGAAAGAGTCTGAAGAGGCTACCGTCATTACGCCGGATACGGAGAACAGACGCCGCGAGATGTCGGAGTCGCAGCTGCGCCGTTTGCTGAAGCAGGAATTGATTACCGCTAAAAGACCGGGTCAGGTTTCATTGATTCAAGGGGAATTATCCCGGTTTTTTAATAAATAAGGATTGCCATGCTGTCATTCTTCATGGAGTCTAGTTTTTTATTTAAAAAGGAGAGGATAAAGTGAGTTATACCAGAGAGGACATTCTACGCATCGCCAAAGAAGAAAATGTTCGATTTATCCGCTTGCAATTTACAGATTTGCTGGGAACGATCAAAAACGTTGAAATTCCGGTAAGCCAGCTGCCTAAAGCGCTTGATAATAAAATGATGTTTGACGGTTCTTCCATCGAAGGGTATGTGCGTATCGAGGAATCCGATATGTACCTGTACCCGGATCTGGATACCTTCATGATTTTCCCTTGGGTATCTGAGGATCGCGTCGCACGTCTGATCTGTGATGTTTACATGCCGGACGGCACCCCGTTTGCGGGAGATCCTCGCGGCATTCTGAAGAGAGCACTGAAGGAAGCCGAAGAGATGGGCTTCACTTCCATGAATGTCGGTCCGGAGCCGGAATTCTTCCTGTTCAAAACCGACGAAAAAGGCAATCCGACGATGGAGCTGAATGACCAAGGCGGATACTTTGACCTGGCGCCTACGGATCTCGGCGAGAACTGCCGCCGTGATATCGTGCTGACGCTGGAAGAGATGGGCTTCGAAATCGAAGCTTCTCACCATGAGGTTGCGCCTGGCCAGCACGAAATCGACTTCAAGTACGCAGATGCGATCAAAGCGGCTGACCAGATTCAAACCTTTAAATTGGTTGTTAAGACGATCGCTCGTCAGCATGGGCTGATTGCAACGTTTATGCCAAAACCGCTATTCGGCGTAAACGGCTCCGGCATGCACTGCAACCAATCGCTCTTCAAAGGCGGCGAGAACGCGTTCGTTGATGAGAGCGACGAGCTTGGCCTGAGCGTAACGGCTCGGAACTATATGGCAGGTATTCTTAAGCATGCACGCGCGTTTGCTGCGATCACGAACCCGACGGTGAACTCGTACAAGCGTCTCGTGCCTGGTTACGAAGCACCTTGCTACGTGGCATGGTCTGCAAGTAACCGCAGCCCGATGATTCGTATTCCAGCATCCCGCGGTCTGAGCACGCGCATCGAAGTGCGTAACCCGGATCCGGCTGCGAATCCGTATCTGGCTCTGGCTGTCATGCTGAAAGCTGGCTTGGACGGCGTTAAGCGTGAGCTGTCGCTTCCGGCACCGATCGACCGCAACATCTACGTGATGACGGAAGAAGAGCGCATCGAGGAAGGCATCCCAAGCTTGCCGGCAAACCTGAAGGAAGCGCTCAACGAATTGATCCGCAGCGAAGTCATTTCCGATGCACTCGGTGACCATGCGCTGGCTCACTTCTACGAGCTGAAAGAGATCGAATGGGATATGTATAGAACGCAAGTTCACCAATGGGAACGCGATCAGTACATTACAATGTATTAATAGAGGAATCCCCGCTGCCAAGTGGCAGCGGGGATTTTTTAATGCAAACATGATTTCAGCATTTAAAATTCATTAGTAAACAGCATGAATTGTGAGTCGGTATGGATCTAATATATTGAAGCCCATGTTCCCGTATACCATAACATAGTAATTAGGGATGGTACCGTCGCTTTTTAATCCCGGTACACTAACGCCGGCGACACCGTTTATTGCATAGGAGCGAGCAACTTCAGTATATCCATTTTGGCCAGGCACTTTCTCGTAGACTGCAAAGTTATAATTAAAGTAAGAGCCAGGCGAATATAGACTGATATTATAGGAACTTGCGTTATTAGTCGGCAAGTGCCAGAAATCAAGATCGCCCATGCTGCTAATATATCCATAGTTTGTACCGTTATCCCATTCATACAACACGGCAGTGTCAGCCGATTCATAATTATCGTTGGGCTCACTTTCATAATTCGTCAGTGCCTGAATAGTGGCTGTATCTGAATCAGGGTTCGGGCTTGGGGAATTTGCAAAGGCAGAATGAGCAGTAGCAAGAATTAATACCGTTGCGATAAATGTTGCTATGGATAATTTCTTCATTTAACTACCTCCCAAAAACAGTTTAGGTCGGCCAACCTCCTAAATAATACCATTAAATATTAGAGATTGTAAGTTAAATATGTTAAATAGTGTCTTTATATCTACATTTTAGCGCAAATGAAAGATCGGGTTGTTTATACTTTATAGAATAGAATCTTCCCTTACCTACGGGAGATTCTTTTTTATTTTGCGAAAAAAAGGAACCTTTGCTCGCTTCCATGACTCTAATTAGATGAGGTGAATCGGTTGGAGCTCGAATACTTAAAGCAGATGACGGTCATGGACAGCCAGACGCTGGATAAAATTATGAATGAATATGGAAACGATGTGTGGAATTATGCGTATTTTTTGACCAAACAGCATGCCTTGGCAGACGATATTGCACAAGAAGCCTTTATTAAGGCCTATTACGGCATACATACCTTTCGCGGTCAGGCGACGCTGAAAACGTGGCTGCTAACGATCACGCGACATACGGCGTTTCGGTACAAACAGGCTTTTTTCTTTCGGAAAGTCATCCTTAAGGACAAGCTTACCGCCAGTTCGTCAAGCCGGTCAGCAGAAGCGGAATATTGGGACGAGCAGTATACGGATGAAATATGGGCAATGATTATGACTTTGCCGAGCAAGCTTAGGGAAGTATTGGTCCTGGACCTATACTATGAAATGCCGATGCATGAGATTGCGAAGCTGCTTCATATTGCGATAGGCACCGTAAAATCCAGATTGCATCGGGCCAGGAAAAAAGTACAAAAACTAATGAAGGAGAAGAACGATGAGTGAGGATAAACCAGACTGGTACAACCGTGCTAAAAAAGCTCCTTTTTCAAATGAAAAGTTCACGTCCGAAATGAAAAAAAACGTGCATAGGTCCGTGATTTTCACCGACAGCAAACCTAAACGTCGACAGCACTTACAAGTTGGATTAGCTGGCGGGTTCATGCTTCTGATTATTTTAATTGCCTTTCAATTGCCTTATGGCGGGGACGAACAACAGAGAGCAGGGACTATGCCCCCTACTAAGGAGGAGACAATCCGGGCACAAGGCGTAACGGATGAAGGACGGTTAAACGTTATTGCAGTTGGACAGGAAAAAATAACGACATTGGGTGCACCGAGCTGCTTCGGTATCGAAACGGATCGGTCGTTTACCGGAAACTACAGCGTGCAGTATAGCACTAACCAAGTTACAAATGAAGTCACTACGCTGGAGGGGCTTACATTTATTCAACCGACATCTGCTCCGGTTGATATGATTCGCCTGCCGTTTCAAGATGCCGATGTATTTATACTCGCACCGCAATATAGGGACTGTCATGGCATACAAATCTATGCGTTCGCCGTAGAGCATGAAACGGGTAATGCCGTGCAGCTTCGATTTCAGGATGAGTCCTTGTTATCCTACTTTTCGTATTATAGACCAGGTACGGCTCCCGAGGTGAAGGAGAATAAGCTAGTTCTGCAGTCTACGGAGGGACCGGGAGGCGAAGGTTCGCCGGACTATGTTTCTGAAAGAATGTATCAATTAGATCTTAAGCAAAATGCGTTGGTTCTAGTGTTGCGTAAGACCGGAACGTTCTAGTGCATGTCCTAAAAAAGAGGTTACCATTCCAATATAAGGAAGGTAACCTCTTATTCATAATTCTATGGAATTAGTGTACGTCCCTGAAGAGACCGATCACTTTCCCGAGAATCGTAACATGGTTCAAGCGCAGCGGCTCATAGGTAGGATTCTCCGGCTGCAATCGTACATGATCCTTCTCCTTATAGAAGGTCTTCACGGTTGCTTCATCTTCTTCTGTCATTGCTACGACAATGTCACCATTGTCCGCGGTTTGCTGCTGGCGAACGATGACGTAGTCACCGCTGTGAATACCGGCTTCAATCATACTGTCGCCGACTACGGACAACATGAACACCTTATCGTCGCCCACGTAATGCTGCGGGAGCGGGAAATAGTCTTCAATGTTCTCCATGGCCGTAATCGGCACGCCTGCTGTGACTTTCCCGACGACAGGCACTCTGGCAATGGTGTGCGTAAACAGATTCGCGCTCTCGGATTCTTCTTGGCCAAGCAGCTCGATCGCTCTTGGTTTCGTAGGGTCACGGCGGATCAGGCCTTTCTTCTCCAAACGGTCCAGATGACCATGGACCGTAGAACTGGAAGCTAGTCCGACAGCCTCGCCGATTTCCCGGACAGAAGGCGGGTAACCCTTGCTACGAACTTCGTTGCGGATAAACTCTAAGATCGCCAGCTGGCGGCTGGATATTTTCGACATGCCGTATCAACCCCATTTAGTAACGTTTGGGAAAATTATAACATAGAACTACCGTTCGTACAAACATAAGTTCTAAAATAAAAATAGAACAAATGTTCTTTTGGGTATTGAATCAAACAAGTGTTCGTGTTAAGATGAATCCATAAGAGAACACTTGTTTGGGAGATGATGATTCCATGTTGAAATACAGTACATACCGCAGCATTTATGAGAACGTTCCGGTGGTAACAGAACAATCATCGAAGACTTGGGGCATTTACTTGAAATCGAAGATAGCTTCGATCCCTTTGAATAAACTGTTGTTCACCCTGCTAATTGTGGCCATCTTTTGGACAGGTGCATATTCCGTTTTTGCCGGTGGGACAGAGAAGCCGACTGGAGAGAAGCAGGTGATCGTTCAATATGGCGATAGCTTGTGGCGAATTGCTTCCCTTCACAAACCTGCGGATATGGATACACGCGTATATCTGGATAGCATACGAAGAATGAACGGATTGAAGGGTCCGGACATACAGGCTGGGGAAGTGCTGTCATTGCCGGTTTGGTGATTTGACGTTGCTTCTAACCAATTGGCATTCATACTCCATATAATCACCACATACTGCTGGTTACTTCCTGTTTAATGACACATCATATTCTGCTTGTCAGATTGAATCATTTACGCGTAATAGCGCGTTTACAATAGATAACTATAGATTACCTCCCCATAGACGGTATTCGTTTATGCGCATCATATATTCCTATTTGTTCTTAGAAGAGTTTGCAAGGGCGCAGTTGCCTTGACAAGCTCTTTTTCACATGTTTAAGTTATACATGATATCGAAATTGGAGGAGAAGTCATGGACATCGATACTTTGGTAGAACGCATCAATGTATTAGCAAGAAAGAAGAAGAATGAAGGGTTGACCGAGGAGGAGCTCAAAGAGCGGGCCGAGCTTCGGGAAATATACCTTAACAATATTCGCAGTAACTTTAGACAACAGCTGGAATCGATTGAATGGGTTGATGAAAACGAACAAAAAGGCGGCCCGCGATTAAAGCACTAGTCGATAACCGTTCAAGGATATATATTCAGAGGATCCGTGAACAGATCGAAGGATAGCATAATAATACTTGGGGTACCGGCCATTCGGATAATCGATTACGGTTACCCCAAGTTTATATGGTTTATAAACATTTTGATTATGAGTTCAGGGGGAACCAAATGTCACGTTCATGGGAAAGAAAAGTCAGCAAAAATATGTCGCAACTTAACAAACAGCGCAAAAAGCAGGGATTGACCTCGTATCAAGGGTCTGCGATTAATGATAAGCATGACGTGTTTAAGGGACGTAAGTATGTACTTCCGTTAGTGCTTGTTGCATTGGCCGGTTTGTATGCGCTTCTCGGAACGGCAACTTCACAGGCAGCCGGCGGAAGCAATGATGTATTGAATTGGGTTGGCGTCAGCTTGTATATCCTGTTGGCGCTCATGATATTTCTCCGCAAGCCTTATTTGAAGATAGAGCGGGCCTCCGTGTCGACCATGAAGTTCAACCGGGAACGCCGTCTGGCCGTATCGGATATCGAGAAGATCAAATTGGCTTCGGGTTCCGTCGTGATCCAAGGCAAGGGAAAAGCAGGCAACTGGGTGTTCTCACGAATGATGAATCTTTACGATACCAAAGCCATGGGCGAAAGATTGGAAGAGTTTGCAAAGACTCATCAAATTCCAGTGGAGCACAACTAACCCGATTGAGTAGATCACAATGTATATGAGGAGTGGGAGAGAAATGCCGATTGCTGCGGTTTTGTTTGATTTGGACGATACGTTGTTGTGGGATGAACGCAGTGTAGAAGAAGCGTTTGAAGTGACATGCCAAGCCGGAGCGGCGGAAACCGGCGTTGATGCCGGCGCGCTTTTAGCCGCGGTGCGTGATGAAGCAAGAGCATTGTATGAATCCTATGATACTTTTGCTTTTACCAAAATGATCGGGATCAATCCGTTTGAAGGCTTGTGGGCTAATTTTACGGCTGGATCCCAGCCCGAATTCCGAAAGCTGCAAGAATTGGCTCCCGTATACCGCAAGGAATCCTGGCGTCGCGGACTTCATCGCCTTGGCGTTGATAATGAAGCGTTGGCTGAGACGTTGGCAGCGCAATTTGCTGCGGAACGCAGAACAAGACCTTACGTATATGAAGAAACCTTTGAAGTGCTGAAGGAATTGCAGGGTAACGTGAAGCTGCTGCTTCTAACGAACGGAAGTCCGGATTTGCAGCAGGAGAAGCTTGATGGCGTTCCGGAACTGGTCCCTTATTTTGACCACATTATTATCTCGGGTGATTTCGGCAAAGGCAAGCCGGATGTTTCCATATTCAAGCATGCGCTTGATCTGTTAGGCGTCGAGGCGGATCAGGCCGTGATGGTGGGAGATAAGCTGACCACAGATATTAAAGGCGGCAATGCCGCAGGACTGCATACGGTTTGGATCAATCGGGTAGACCGGCCTCATGATCCGGCCATTCAGCCGAAGTTTGAGATCAAACATTTATCCGAGCTGCATGCTATTGTGGCGTCCTTATAAATGACGTGATCAAGAGTTCACGACTATTCTACAAGATCTATTAGCGAGATATATTAGCGTACATAGGAACAGTCCTGGCAGCAGCTGATGCGATTCGGGGCTGTTTTTTTGTTGGTTGCCATGTTTGAAAGGAAAGAGGCTGTTGGCAGTGACAAACGTCACACAATTGTAAGCTGCATGAGATAGAAGTTAAAGAATAATGCGATATAATGAATTAGGAAAAAGACGCTGTTTGGAATGGACCATTACGTGAATAAATCATACATAGCATGAATTCGTAAAAGAGGTGGTTGGATGACCAGGAAAAAGATGGCCTTTATTGCAGCCATGGTGTTGATGGCGGTTGCGCTTGCCGCATGCAATGACAGCAAGGCGGCGCCCAGTGATGATGTGATGGCGGAGCCGATTATCGTAGAGCTCTCTCTGACGCCAGAGAGCATTAAGGCAGGCGAGAAAGTGTTGATCGAAGCGAAGGTTACACAAGCAGGCAGCCCGGTCGAAGATGCAAACGACGTGGAATTCGAAGTGACGCTGGAAGGCGGAGGCGTTCAGGCAAAGGTTCCGGTTAAACATGATCAAGGCGGGGTCTACAAAATGGAGAAAACCTTCGAGGAAGCAGGAACCTATCGCATCGTTTCCCATGTCACGGCAAGAGGGCAGCACTCCATGCCGCTGAAGGAATTGACGGTAACCGAGTAATACACCATACACAGCCAATAAATAAGGCAGCGCATCCATCCGTTGGGCGGATCATGCGCTGCCTTATTCCATTTTCCTATTCAGTCAGCCGCTTTAGGCTTATTGGAATTGGGGATCTTCTACCGGAGTAGCTACCCAGCCGTTCTCTTCAATAAAGAGACGAACCGCAATGATCTGCTTGTTCTCCATCAGCGTGAAGAAATGAGGCGTATTTTCCGGTACGGAAATAACGTCGCCCGGCTCAAGCTCTACGTTAAAGTAACCGACATCGTCGGAGCCTTTAATAATGAAGATCCCTTTGCCGCCAACGATCGCTCGGATTTCGTCTTCCGAGTGGGTGTGAACTTCTTCGAATTTTTTAAGCAGGTCCTCTATATTGGGCGTGGACTCGGAAAGCGTGATGACATCCCAGATTTTGTAGCCGCGTCTTGCAGCCAGGTCGCGAATTTCTTCGTCAAAAGTGTCCAAAATGCGCTGCTTATCTTCATCACTCAGCTTGAAATTTTCTTGAAGATCTGCCGGGAGTTTATCCATATTCCAATGCTCATAAACAACCTCTTGGTTATTCAGGAATTCCCGAACATTTTCTTCCCCAGTAATGCGTTCGTTCGTGTTGCGAATCACGATTTCTGCCATAGCTTTAACCCTCTTTCTCCCGTTGGATTAATATGTATTATAGCCCCCCTCACCGCATTTGTCATCTGCAAATGTTGATTTGTACCGATAGCTGTGCAATATTTCGACTTTTCTATTGAAAAGTATTCTGATACACTAAGATTTAACGTTTTCGGGGGAGGTTTATGAGTTGAACAAGCCTAGCTTACAAGAAGTGCTTAAAGAACGAATATTAATTCTTGACGGTGCCATGGGCACGATGATCCAGCAAGAGGACCTCTCGGCTGAAGATTTTGGCGGCCCGGAGCTGGATGGCTGCAATGAAATGCTGGTCATTCATCGGCCCGACGTCATTCAAAAAATACATGAACAATATCTTGAAGCAGGTGCCGACCTGATTGAAACCAATACATTTGGCGCAACGTCCGTTGTGCTTGCTGAATACGATATACCTGAACTTGCCCGGGAAATCAACCTGAAAGCGGCTCATCTGGCCCGCGCTGCAGTTGAGAAATATTCTACGCCGGACAGCCCGCGATATGTCGTGGGTGCGATGGGTCCGACAACCAAGACGCTGTCGGTTACCGGCGGCGTGACCTTCGCCGAATTGATCGAGAGTTACGAGGAGCAAGCCGTAGCCTTGATTGAAGGCGGCGTGGATGCCCTATTGCTCGAGACGTCGCAGGATACGCTCAATGTGAAAGCAGGGAGCATTGGGATTCGACAAGCGTTTGATAAGACGGGCGTCACTCTTCCCATCATGATATCCGGGACAATCGAACCGATGGGAACAACGCTTGCGGGACAGAACATCGAGGCGTTTTACATTTCTTTGGAACACTTGAATCCGGTATCCATCGGCCTGAACTGTGCAACGGGGCCGGAGTTCATGCGCGACCATATCCGTTCCTTGTCCGAAATGTCGAGAAGCGCGATCAGCTGTTATCCGAATGCGGGTCTGCCTGACGAGAATGGCCAATACCATGAATCTCCTGAATCGCTTGCCCAAAAGATGGGGGCTTTTGCTGAAAAAGGTTGGCTTAACATCGCTGGGGGATGCTGCGGTACGACACCTGACCACATCCGGGCTTTAAAACAAACGATGGATGGCTTCACCCCACGTCCGCTTGAGGGCGGGCACTTGCCGGCATTGTCCGGCATCGAGCCGGTATATATCGAGCAGGAAAACCGTCCGTATATGGTGGGCGAAAGAACAAACGTTTTAGGTTCGCGCAAATTTAAGCGTTTGATCGTGGAAGGAAAATATGAGGAAGCTTCCGAGATCGCTCGTGCTCAAGTCAAGAATGGCGCCCATGTCATTGATGTATGCGTACAGGATCCGGATCGCGAAGAAGCTGAGGATATGATCCAATTCCTGGAGCTGGTGGTCAAAAAGGTGAAGGTGCCGCTGATGATCGACACAACCGATCCGGCGGTCATTGACTTGGCCCTGCAATATTCGCAAGGGAAAGCGATTATTAACTCCATTAACCTTGAAGACGGCGAGGAGAAATTTGAGCATGTGACTCCGTTGGTGCACAAATACGGCGCTGCGGTCGTCGTAGGGACCATCGATGAGAGCGGTCAAGCGATTCATCGCGACGACAAGCTCAAGGTGGCGCAGCGGTCTTATGATCTCTTGGTGAACAAATACGGCATTTCGCCTGAGGATATTATTTTCGACACGCTTGTGTTCCCTGTAGGTACGGGTGACGAGCAGTACATCGGATCAGCCAAGGAAACGATAGAGGGCATTCGCATGATAAAAGAAGCCATGCCCAAAGTGCATACGATCCTCGGCATCAGCAACGTTTCCTTCGGATTGCCGGAAGCGGGCCGTGAAGTGCTGAACTCCGTGTATCTGTACGAATGCACGAAGGCCGGATTGGACTACGCAATCGTGAACACGGAAAAGCTCGAGCGCTATGCCTCCATTCCGGAGGAAGAGCGGCGTCTGGCGGAGGATCTGATTTATCGAACCAATGATGAGACGCTGGCGGCATTCGTCGCCGCGTTCCGGGATAAAAAGGTAGAGAAGAAGGTAAAGGTATCCAATCTGACGCTGGAAGAAAGACTTGCCTCTTATGTGGTGGAAGGCTCCAAGGAAGGCCTGCTTCCGGATTTGGATGAAGCCTTGACCAAATACGGCGCGCTGGAGATCATTAATGGCCCGCTAATGGCAGGGATGACCGAGGTTGGCCGCTTGTTTAACAACAACGAGCTCATTGTGGCGGAGGTGCTGCAAAGCGCCGAAGTGATGAAAGCCTCCGTGGCGTATTTGGAATCCTTTATGGAGAAAAACGAGTCGTCGGTCAAAGGGAAAATCATGCTGGCCACCGTGAAGGGCGACGTCCATGATATCGGTAAAAACCTGGTGGAGATCATCTTGTCCAACAATGGTTACCAAATCATTAATTTGGGTATAAAAGTACCACCGGAGCAAATTATCGAGGCTTACCGGCGGGAGCAGCCTGACGCCATCGGGTTATCCGGTTTGTTGGTCAAATCGGCACAGCAGATGGTATCCACCGCCCAGGACTTGAAAAACGCGGGCATTAGCGTTCCGATCATGGTTGGCGGGGCCGCGTTGACGCGGAAGTTCACGAAGACGCGCATCCGCCCCGAATATGACGGAATGGTGCTCTACGCGAAAGACGCGATGGACGGGCTTGCATTGGCCAACCAGCTGAGCGATCCGGTGCTGCGGACCCAAATGGCTGAAGAGATTAAGGCGGAGCAGGAAGCGGATGCAGCGGCGCCACAGGTTGTAAAAGTAATGCCGAAGCTGTCTGAAGGACTCCGATCCAAAATATCGACCGAAGCCCCGGTGTATATACCGCCGGATATGGAGCGGCATGTGCTCCGGAATTATCCGATTTCGCACATCCTGCCTTATATCAACATGCAGATGCTGTTGGGACATCATTTAGGCCTTAAAGGATCCGTGGAACAGCTGCTCAAAGCCAATGATCCGAAGGCGGTATCGCTTAAGGAAACCGTTGACGGCATTCTGGAAGAGGCAGTTCAATCGGGAATCATACAGGCACATGCCATGTACCGTTTCTTCCCGGCGCAGTCGCGAGGAAATGATATTATCATATACGATCCAAAGGATGCATCGAAAATATTGCATACCTATACGTTTCCAAGGCAGCAGGTGGAGCCGTATCTGTGCTTGGCGGACTTCCTGAAATCCGTAGACAGCGGGGTGATGGATTACGTCGGGTTCCTGGTCGTTACGGCAGGGCACGGCGTCGGGAAATTGTCCGGGGAATGGAAGGATAAAGGCGACTATCTCCGTTCCCATGCACTTCAATCGGTTGCCCTGGAAACGGCTGAAGGGCTGGCAGAGCGAATTCACCATATGATGCGGGATACGTGGGGATACCCCGATCCGGCAGACATGACGATGAAACAGCGCCTGGGAGCGAGATACCAAGGCATTCGCGTATCCTTCGGATATCCGGCATGTCCGGATCTGGAGGATCAGGAGCCTTTATTCAAATTGATGCAGCCAGAAGATATCGGCGTTCATCTTACAGAGGGTTTCATGATGGAACCGGAGGCGTCGGTATCCGCGATGGTGTTCAGCCATCCGGAGGCTCATTATTTTAACGTGGAAAAAGCTTAACATTTGAATACCGGTACAGCCGGTTTGAAATCCTCCGAATGTTTCGGGGGATTTCTCCGGTTTACAACCGAAAGGGGAGAAGAGGGATGGAACTCTATTTTCTAGGAACAAATGCGGGGGTTCCGACGCTGCAGCGTAACGTGACCTCGATTGCACTGCGAATGCTGGAAGAACGAAGAAGTCTGTGGCTGTTTGATTGTGGAGAAGGCACGCAGCATCAAATATTAAAGTCCCCGCTCAAGCTGTCCAAGCTTGAAAAGGTATTCATTACCCATATGCATGGTGATCATGTATTCGGTTTGCCAGGTTTGCTATCCAGCCGAGGTGCCCAAGGGGTAACATCACCCCTGACGATTTATGGTCCCCCAGGCATCAAAGTCTTCATTGAAACTACGCTGAGCATCAGCCAATCGCGCGTTCCTTATACGATGGAGGTCATCGAGCACACCGGTGGCGTTTTGTTTGAGGACGATAATTTCCTCGTGGAATCGGCCAAGCTGGATCACAGGGCCGAGAGTTACGGCTACCGTGTCGTGGAGAAGGATCTCCCCGGCAGTCTGGACCTGAAACGGTTGGCGGACTATGGACTCAAGCCAGGGCCGCTCTATGGCAAGCTGAAAAGAGGGGAAAGCGTGGAACTCGGCGACGGCCGATGGATTCATGCCTCGGATGTGCTCCTGACACCGAAAAAAGGGAGGGTGGTCACGATTCTCGGGGATACGCGGCCATGCGCAGGCGTGGAGGCTTTGGCCAAGGACGCGGATCTCCTGGTCCATGAGGCCACGTTCATGGAGGATCTGTCGGAGCTTGCGCACGAATACTATCACAGTACCGCCAAACAGGCGGCGGAAGCGGCTGAACGGGCTGGGGTAAAAGCGCTGTTCTTGACCCACTTCAGCTCCCGGTATAAGGATATCGATCATTTACAGCCGCTGCTAAACGAAGCGCGGGAGATATTTGCGAATACGCGATTGGCGGAGGATTTCGGGTTGTATCCTATCCAGCGTTCCTAGGCACGCACAGCGGTGAATTAAGTGGAAATATCGGGTGGTCGGGGGCATTATTTTCCGGGAAAGCGCAGGATGCGACAAAGCGGTTCATAAACGCTAAGACTTGGACAGTCTTCGATTTCTTTCGACGCGTCGACCGTAAGAATGAAGCGATCGGCATGAACCTTGCAACCGGTAATGGGCTTCTTTACAATAATACTATCGGTATTTCTAAGTTCATTATAGTAAAGGACAGCTGAATGCCTGCAGCCATACATATATTAAGGATGATTAACCCTTACAACACGGCCTTGAATGGTCACCTTTTCATCAGATGAATCATTTATGCCGTGAAGGAAAGAAATAAAGAAGGTGCATTTATTCATGGAAAAACCAAAAGGATTGCTGATTGACCTGGACGGAACGCTGTACCATGGCCGGAATCGAATCGAGGGGGCTGACCTGCTGATCGAGCGGTTGAAAGAAATGCAGATTCCGTTCCTGTATGTAACGAACAATTCTTCACGCACGCCGGAGCAGGTGGCGGCTCACCTGATGGAGATGGGGATTCCTGCTTTGCCGGAGGAAGTATGCACATCCTCCCTCGCTGCAGCTAAATATATCGCTGAGGAGTCGCCCGGTGCCAAGGTGGCGATGCTCGGGGAAGATGGACTTCGCGAAGCGCTGTTGTCCGCGGGCCTTACCATCGTGGAGCAGTCCCCTGAATACGTCATTCAAGGAATCGACCGCTCGTTTGATTACGAGAAGTTAACCCGTGCCGTTCGCTGGATTCAGGAGGGAGCTGTGTCGATCTTGACCAATCCGGATCTGCAAGCTGCCATCCGATACCGGCCTGATGCCTGGTGCTGGCTCGCTTGGGGCTGCGATCGAGGCCGCTTCGGGAGTTAAGCCGACGGTTATCGGTAAGCCGTCCTCGATCTTGATGAAGTATGCCTCGGATCGCTTGGGTTTGGCTCCGGAAGAAACTTATGTAATCGGAGATAATATCCGTACGGATATTGCCGCTGGCGTGCATGCCGGCTGCAAAACGGTTCTCGTCATGACCGGAATCACGACCGATCGCAATATGGAAGCGCATCTGGAAGCCGCCGGCGTCACGCCAGACTCTATATGCCGGGATTTGAACGAAGTGATCAGCCTGCTGTGTTCATGATAAGCAAAAGTATTATACATAAACTTGTGTGTTGACGAAAGGGAAGATGAATCATGCCGGAACTGCCGGAAATGGAGAATTACCGAAGATTGTTATCTCAGAGCATTCTGAATGTGCCGATCACCGATGTGGTCGTGAACCGTGAAAAATCCTTGAATGTGACGATTGACGAGTTTACTTCGGCCCTGAACGGAAGCAAGGTCATTTTTGTGGAGCGGAGAGGCAAACACCTCATATTCCATTTGCATAACGGAGGCAGACTCCTGCTGCACCTGATGCTGGGGGGCATTTTGTATCTGGGAGGCAGGGATGAGGAGCGCCCTTCCCGTTCGACCCAGGTCGAGATCACGTTCGGTGACCAGGTGCTGTATTTTATCGGCCTTCGCCTGGGTTATCTGCATTTTCTAACAGCGAGGGAAACCGAGAACGCCCTAAAAGACCTTGGTCCTGAGCTTCTGGATCGGCGAATGACCAAAGCGCGTTTCGTCGAACTGATTGGAAAACGGCGGGGCGCCTTAAAAACGACGCTGGTCAATCAACAAGTCGTCGCCGGCATCGGCAACTGCTATGCGGACGAGATCGCTTTTGATGCCCGAATCCACCCGCTATCCAAAATTCAGGATTTGCCGGAGGAGTCACTAGAGCAGCTGTACGACAGCACCGTCAAAGTGATGCACGAGGCGACGGACGGCGGAGGATACATGGAAATGCCCTTTCAGGAAGGGGATGTGCTGACAGGTGCTTATAACGACGAATGCAAAGTGTACGATCGTGAAGGAGAGCCCTGCGTTCGCTGCGGTACGCCGATCGTGAAGGCGGAGCACGCCTCGCGCAAAGTTTTCTTTTGCCCGAATTGCCAGCATGAAGTCTAAAGTCCGGATTGGAAGCCATGTCAGCACACGGGGCGGATTTCTCGCGGCAGCCCAGCATGCAGCCGGGATCGGTTCACTGGCGTATCAGTATTTTCCGAAAAATCCGCGCAGCCTTCACTTGAAGACGCCGGATGTCCGCAATGCTGCGGCTTGCGCGATGTTTTGTCAGGAGCAGGGTCTCGTCTCGATCGCGCACACGCCTTATCCAACGAATATGGCGGTTGGTTTGACCCGGGGGGAAGAATTTTATCGGTTGACCGTGGATTCCCTTAAGAATGATCTTATGATTGCCGAGGCTTGCGGGTCGCTGGGCATCGTTGTACATTTTGGGCATCTCAAGAGCCAGAACGTGCTTGAAGGGTACCAGAACATTATTCGCTGCATGAATGATGTGCTGGCTTCCTGGGCAGGTAGGGCCAAGCTGCTGATCGAGAATCAGGCGGGAGACCATGGAGCTATGGGAATGACGCTTGAAGAGTGCGTTAAGGTTAGACAGCTTGCCGATTATCCGGAAAAAATAGGCTTTTGTCTGGATACCTGCCACTTGTTTGCCGCCGGAGGCTGGGACTTATCGAATACGGATGAGCTCCTTGCCAGAGGCAAGGAGCTAGCCTATTGGGAATCGGCGGTAGCCGTTCATTTAAACGATTCGAAATATGGAGCCGGCTCAAGAAAAGATCGCCATGCCCGCATCGGGCAAGGCATGATAGGAACAGAAGCATTGAAGCGCCTGGTTCTGGCACCGGAACTTGCGGGTAAGGCATTTGTCTTGGAAAGTGAAAAAGGAGCTGACGGCACGCATCGGGAAGACATCGCCAAGGTGCTGTCCTGGTCCTGATAGGGAGAGGGTAGGATGATTCATCTTTATTTAGACGACTGGCGCCCCAATCCGAAAGGATTCGCGCTGGCTCGAAACGGGGAAGAATGTTTGCTGATGCTCCGTGAATGCGAAGTGGACGTTCTGTCGCTTGATTTCGAACTCGGGCATGGCCAAATGAACGGCGGAGACGTCGTTGCGGCCATGATTGCCGAGAATCTACAGGCTAATGAAATATATTTGCACACCTCAAGCCCGTCGGGCAGAAGAAAAATGTATGAGCTGCTGTATGAGCACATGCCAAAAAGCGTCAAGGTCCACAATGGACCGATGCCCGATTCCGTGCTGCGGGAAGTTGCCCAAGGTTCAAGATGATTGAGGTTACGCAGCGCGAACTGTTGGAGAGGCTAGAATGGCAGGAACGTCTGATGAAGCGTGACGCGAAGGCGGATCCTGTCATCGTTTTTTTGCACACGCCATTATGCGGTACTTGCGCGGCAGCGCGTAAGATGCTGGATGTCGCGGAGTTTGTGGTGCCCGATGTACAGCTGCTGGCAGCGGACGTGAATTTCCTTCCGGGCATCGTGGAACGGTATCAAATTCGAAGCGTCCCGGCACTGCTCGCGATCCCATCAAGCCCTGGAGCAGACCCGGAAGTGCTTTATCGGATGGGCTCCGTACAGGATATCGTCAGTTTTATTAGGAGCGTGAAGCCATGATTTCTTTGCAGCACCTGTCGCTCATTCGGGGGAACCGCCACATTTTGGATGATGTCAGCATTGAAATGAAGTCGGATGAGAATTGGGTGATCCTGGGCAGGAACGGATCCGGCAAAACGACGCTGCTGGAAATGATGACGGGATATATGTTCCCTTCCAGTGGACGCGTAGAAGTGCTGGGCCAAGTATACGGCCAATGTGACGTTCGGGAGGTTCGTAAATCCATCGGTTATATCAGCCAATCGCTGCTAGAGAAATTGACGCTGAGCGACCCGGTGTGGGAGGTTGTCGCAACAGGGGCGTATGCCTTTTTACGCTTTTATCAGGACATTCCGGAAGAGGCCAGAAGTTTAGCCTACAGCCTGCTGAACGAAATGGATTTCGGCCGCTTGGCGGAGCTGCCTCTCGGGACCTTGTCCCAAGGGGAACGGAAAAAAGTGATGCTGGCACGCTCCCTTATGGCCAATCCGAAGATTCTGATTATGGATGAACCGTGTGCCGGTTTGGATTTGTATGAACGGGAGAAGATGCTGCATGAGATTGACCGGCTGAGGCAGCGTAATATTACGGTCGTGTACGTCACGCATCATGTCGAGGAGATTGTCCCTTTATTTACTCATGTGGCGCTTATTAAAGACGGGCGGTTGACGGCCGCGGGACGCAAAGATGAAGTATTGAACCATGAACTTATCAAACAAACTTATGATATCGACGCTCAGCTGGAATGGGATGGCGGACGTCCCTGGATCAAAGTTATTTCTGGAGGTTAATCCGTTTGGACGAATTAAATGTAATGCAGGAACATGAGGAACAGAATCAGAACCATCGGGATTTTCACAGTAAATGGGTATGCACGGCAAATCATGGTTTCGCTCCGTATGCCCAGGAAGAGCTGCGCCGGATGTTTGGCAGCCTAAAAAGCACCATGATGATGCCAGGCGAGGTGTTTTTGATGACACTCGGCAGCTCCGAAGCTGAGGCTAAGCGGCTGATTACGACAAAGCCGCCTATTTTCCTGCGGCATCTCTTTCCGGTACAATGGGAAATCGCGGCCGAATCCGTAGACGCAGCGCTGCAATTGACAGCAGATCATGTGCTGAAGCGGGAGGAGATTAGCCAAAGCCGCGCATCCATCCAAATCCGCAAGACGGAGAACAGCTCATGGACGGAGAGCCCTGCAGCCCTTCGGGACGAATTGCAGCTTCGCTTGGCACCGCTTGAGCTGGAATACACGGTCCAGGCACCCGAATGGATCATTTCACTATTCGCTGCTGACAATGTCTGGTATGCCGGTGTATCGCGTCCGGAGGACAACCTGTCGGATTGGAACGGAGGCGCGGTCCGTTTTCAGCGGGAAGAGGGTCAAATCTCAAGAGCCAAATTTAAGCTGCTTGAAGCCGAGAAGCAGTTTGGGATACCCTTCGATACGTTTCGCAAGGCTGTCGATATCGGAGCAGCGCCGGGAGGCTGGACATCCTTTTTATTGGAACGCGGCTTGCAGGTTACGGCGGTGGATCCGGCGAAAATGCACCCCTCCCTGGAAGGGCATAAAAACCTGCGTGTCATCCACAAGAATGCTGCGGACGTAACGTTTAGAGAGCATGAATTCGATCTGCTGGTATGCGACATGAGCTGGAGCCCCAAACTGATGGCCCGAATGGTGACCGGGCTGCTGCACAGCCTTGAAACCGGCGGCACGGCCGTCGTTACGGTCAAGCTGCTGACCAAGAAGCCAATGGCATTGGTGAAGGAGATCATGTCGGTATTTGAAGCGTCCAGAATGCAGATTCAGGGAGCGAAGCAGTTGTTCCATAATCGGGACGAGATTACGCTTTATATGATTAAGTATTAAAAAAGCCTTTACAAGTTCAAGTATTTTGTTCTATAATGATTCCAAAATTAACCAACGGCAACTTAAAGGGAAAGCATCCCGCTATGATCACGTTTCAGTGATACGGCGGAGTGCTTTCCTTTTTTGTTGTGCTTGTAAGTCAGAGGAGAGGGCATTGAGATGAATCAGCCTTGCAAATTGGTGCATGGGGATGTATTGGGTGAGCGTTACGTCATTGACCGCGTCATCGGCGAAGGGGGCATGAGCTGTGTATATCTGGCCGAAGATCTGAAGCTGCCCGGGAAGCAATGGGCGGTGAAGGAGACTTTGTCTGAACCGGGTATGCAGCGCACCGTTCAGGATGAGGCACAGCTTCTGATTAAACTGAGCCATCCGCGTCTGCCGCGCATCGTCGATTTTTTTCGTGATGAGGACAACGGCTATACCTATTTGGTTATGGATTACATTCAAGGCATGACATTGGAAAAATATTTCCGGGGTTACCGTGGAAACGTGAATCCGGACTTCATCATGGAGCTGACGGAGCAGCTGCTGGACGTCCTGGAGTATCTTCACCTTCACGAGCCCCAAGTCATATTCAGGGATTTAAAGCCTTCGAACATCATGCTGACCGATCAGCTGGAAGTCCGACTCATCGATTTCGGAATCGCGAGAAGCTACAAGCATGAGAGCGGCGAGGATACGGTCAAGCTCGGCACGGTCGGATTTGCGGCACCGGAGCAATACGGTGGCAGGCAAAGCGATGCCAGATCGGATTTGTACGGATTGGGGGCGCTTCTGCTTTATCTCTCGACCGGCGGCAAATTCAGCGAATGGATCACGGGAGTGGAGCGCCATATTCGCGGCGATTTGCCAAGAGAGTTAGTGCCGGTTATCCGAAAGCTGCTTCAATATGCTCCGGAGCATCGATATCAATCGACAGCTGAAGTTCGGTCCGCGCTGAAGCGGCAGCATTCGATTTCCGCGAATCTATCTGCGGTTCAAACCAGCACGGTGCCCGGGACGCTTGTTGCGGCCGTATTGGGTGCATCGTCCGGCGTAGGAACCACGCATAGCTGCATCGCCTTCGGACATTTCCTTGCTTCAAGGTACGGAAAGGTAGCCGTCATTGAAATGAGCGCCAAATCCACCTCGTTCAGCCGCATACAGGAAATAGCGGAGGGCGGAAGGCTCGGCTCTATCCGCAAATTCGAGATTAACGGGATCCACTTTTGGCGACAAACAGCGAGGAGTGAAGTGATTTCGCTGCTCGGGGGCAGTTACGATGCGGTTGTATTGGATTTGGGGGCGTACAGGGACAGCGAAAGGCTGGAGGAATTCCTGCGGGCCGATCTGCCGATTGTTATCGGTTCGGGAGCGGAGTGGAGGCGGCATGATGTGGCAACGCTGGCCCGAATGCTGTCCAGGCACCCGCAGCCGGGCCGGATCTATGCCCTGCCCCTTGCCGGAGAAGAAACGATTCAGGAGATGAGGAAAACGCTAGGCACGAATAAGGTTTATGCCTTGCCCCTGCAATTGGACCCTTTCGAAATACCTGACAGCAGTCGGCAGGCATTCGCCCGGCTCTTCCAGGACTGCTTGCCGCAGGCTGAACGGAAGCGAAGATTCAGGTTTCTTAAGAATTGACCGCATTTGAACGGAAGGAGATGAAGCCATGCCGATTATCAGGAGGCGAAGCCGCAAACTGATATTTGCCGGACTTGCCGGCGCAGCCGTAACTGGGGCTGTATGTGCCGGCGCCATGTTGTATTATGTGCACGGCTCTAAAGAGGAGCGGCACGTGGAGCGCACCCAATACGAGCAGCGAATCGCGGAGCTTGAAGAGACCCAGCTGCAGCAGCTCAATTCGATTCAGGCGGCATGGGTCCCGGTAAGAGATATTCCGCCGGGTCAATTCATAGAAGCCGAGGACATCAAGGAAGTGCGTTTGCCGTATGACGGTTCGTCCGGCAATCTCTTCTCGGGCAGGGAAGAGATTGCCGGGAAGGGCGCCAAGATTGAGCTGCTTCAGGGAATGCCGATTACCGGCGCGATGCTCTTTGAAGAGGAGCCGACGCGGCCCGATCTCCGTCACCGGGAGATGAAATCCGTATATCTGCCAAGCGACTTGCAAAAGGGGGATGTCATTGATGTTAGAGTCCAGTTCCCAACCGGACAGGATTACATCGTTTTATCCAAAAAGAAGATCGACAGGCTCCAAAATCCGGCATTTTGGACAACGTTAAGCGAGCAGGAAATCTTATTGCTCTCCAGCGCATTGGTTGACGCTTATCTGCATGATGCTACGCTCTATGCGCTTACCTATGTAGAACCCGAGCTGCAAGAGAGAGCGATTCCGAACTATCCGCCGAACGCGGAGGTGACGAAGCTGATTGCAAGCAACCCGAACATCGTGAAGAAAGCCGAGAAGCAATTGGAGCTTACGCTCCGAAACACGCTGGAAGACGATTTAAGCAAACTCCAGCCGAGTCAGCAAGCGCAAGTGTCCGACATGCCTCCAAATTCCGCCTATGCTGGCGGAGCCAGGAGTCCGGATTCTTGGAGCCCGGCATCCAATATAAATCCCCCTGCAAAATCCGCTACCGGAACGAGTTACGATGGCATTCTCCCGAACGATGACGTGAATACGGAGGTTACGCTTCGGGAAGAGAAGGCTTCGGAGGCCGAGCAGATTTTGGGGTCAACCGGGAGGTCAGATGCCCAGGACGGCAGTGATAAGACACCGCCAGAGGCTGATTTCATATTCTCGAGTCCGTAGGAATGACAAAGTGAGCCCCTGAGAACAGTTGGTAAGCGAAGGAGTGTAACCAAAGTGAAGAGGTGGATATTTTCGGGCATCTGCGACAAGAGCGATATGCTCCTGTACATGTGCAAAATACTAGCCAATGGAGACAGCAGGGTGCTGCTCGTCGATGGCGCGATAGATGCGAAGTACAGACATTGCATTAGCGTAATGCATCCACAGCTGCCGGTCATGGAGTTTGCCGGTTTCGATGTGGCAACAGGATTTGGGAGTTATACGTCACTGATGGATTATCTGGAAGAAATGAATGAGAAGAATTATGACTATATTGTGATGGACGTGGAGAAGCCGCAATTTATGGACAAGGATCAGTGGGATACGGCGGATGCCCATGTTTGGGTCAGCGGATTCGAAGTAACGGGATTGCGAAAGAGCGCGGCCTTGCTGGATGAACTAAGAGCAGCAAGAACAGATGACCCGCTGCCGCCTTTCCATCGCGTATACGTACAGGTTATCGAAGACCTGGCGGACGGATCCTATATTGAAGGCTTTATGGAGGATAGCCGGATTCAATGGCTGGGCCCCCCTGTGAAGATGCCTTGGGATGAGTTGTTTTTTGCGCTGAAAATAAAAAACGAACATGCAGGCAGACTGGGCATCAAGCCATTGTCACGACAGTATAAGCGGTCGCTTACCGAACTGATTCGGATCCTGACGGAGATGGAGCAGCGGCATATCCGCCGGGCGTTTAGGCAAGCGGGAAGGAGGCATGCATGAGTCTGATTGCTGTATGGAGCCCATTAAAAAGCGGGAGCGGCAGCACGCTGTTGGCCGCATGTTTACCGATCGTATTGGCGTTTGAATACCAGGTCAAAGTGCTGCTTGCCCATGGTGGACAAGCAGGAGAACGAGTGGAACAGGCCTTTGCGCTGAAGGAGGAAGCGTTCGATTATATGGCGGCGTTTCAGGATACCGGATTGGATGCCCTCGAACGGCTCAATGCAAGCGGGAGGCTGAATCCAGATAATGTCCGCAATTATGCCCTGCCGCTGCTGTCTGATCGGCTAGATCTTTTGTGCGGACCGAAGCCGACGTCGGCCAATGATTTCAGTTCGGCTAGACATGCGGAAGGTGTGAATCGGACTGAACTAATGTTCAAGGTCTTGGCGTCCTCCAAACGAAGTTATGACGTTACCGTAGCGGATGCCGGAAATGGTGTTCCCCGAGCTGCGGATCGTGCAATACTTCAAGCGGCAGACTTGATCATCGTTGGATTGAATCAGAATTTGCATGTCCTGAAGAGAGAGCTTGAGAAGGAAAGACTTCCTCCGGAGCTGAAGGAAAAAGACTGCTTGTACATGATCGGCAAATATGATCGGGAGAGCAGCTGCACACTGCAAAATATGAAGCGCCGCTTTGGAATCAAAACGATGGCGGTTGGCGTTCCGTATTGCTCCCGCATGACGGATGCATGGAATATGAGTTCGATTATTCCCTACATGCAGCGCAACCGTGGGGGCGCGGACCTGAAAGGTTTGAATTCACTGTATAATGCCGTCCGTCACCTGGCTGATGCGTCGGCTGAACAGCTCGGACTTCCGTCCGGCCGTTCGAAAGCGGGGGGCCTGCATGCTTTTGGGTAACGCCTTGAACACGATGTGGATCATCATCCTGGTTTTGTTAGTCGTGTTGTTTGTCTATCTGCGTTATATGGATACCCGCAAACCGGCGGCTGCTATAACGCGGGGCTCGGATCCCTATTCGATCGAAGCCATGACGGCATTTGTTAAGGAAAGCCTGCATCAGCTGACGCACAGCCAATTGTCTGATTTAGGGCTGCACGAAGAAGCGTATCGCCGCAGGCTGAACAAGCGGAGCGAATTGCGAAGCGCGCTCAAGGGCTGCGTATCCGGTGATGCGATGGACAAGGCGTATGTTAAGGATTTTTTAAAGCAGCTGCTTGTCAAGGATCTGGGATTGAACGAGTCCAACATTGATGCAGCCATTCCGTTTGAAAGCCTAACCGAATTAACGGCCCAGGATCAATTCGAGATTCTCTTGTACTTGTACCAGCAGCGGCACGGGGAGGATGCTTTATCCGTACTTCTGGAGACATACGATCTTGCGCAGCCTCGCGTCATTCCCGGTTACGGGGAGGGCAGCGTTTATGCGGTTACCGCGGAAGACATTGCTTATATTTATGAGTCAGAGCAGCGTACGCTTCTGTTTCAGGAGAAGCTGGATATCGTCGTTCAGCGCATTTATCAGCAGTACAAAGGATTTTCCGTCGTGGATGAAATCAGGGATCAGCGGATTGACGGGATCAGTGGGGGAGTCAGCGGCGTTCCCGTCGACCGCGATAGCGGACAGGGTACTTCTTTTTACGGACCGGATGATTTTTTGGGGCTAGGTCTTTCGAATGCCGAATTGCCTGCATCAGGCTGTGAGAGCGTCTGGATTTTTTACCGGGGTGTTTCGCTTCATCTTGCTTTTTTATCGTTTGGTTCGATGCTGGAGCTTAAGCGGGTATGTCAAAACATATACAAATATAATCATCCGGGACAGCTGTCGGAAGCCAGCGGTTACAAAGTGAATGAGATGAAGGATGGCTCCAGGGTTGTTGTGGTAAGGCCACCGTTTGCCGAATCCTGGGCATTTTTTGTACGCAAGTTCGATTTGCCCAAGGCTACGCTTGATCAATTGATTACGGGGAGCGGCTCCGAGTTGGTGATCGGTTTATTGAAATATTTGATGAGAGGCAGCCGGATTACGGCGATTACCGGTGCTCAAGGATCAGGAAAAACTACGCTGCTGATGGCAATGGTTGGCCATATCTATGCCTCCTATACCCTCCGGGTTCAGGAGATGGCCTTCGAGCTTCACTTAAGGAAAATCTACAGCCGCAGGAACATTCTCAGCTTCAGGGAAACGGAGCATATCAGCGGACAGGCAGGGCTGGATCTGCAGAAGAAAACCGACGGTACGGTCAATATCCTTGGTGAGGTTGCTAGCGACGAGGTTGCGTCATGGATGATACAGATGTCTCAAGTGGCAAGTCTGTTTACCGTGTTTACCCATCATGCCAAGACATTCAGGGATTTGGTTCAATCCCTGCGCAACTCCCTGCTCAAGAGCGGCGCGTTCAGGCAAGAGCACATTGCCGAGCAGCAGGTGGTCAGCGTGATCAACTTTGACATTCATATGAGAAGAGACGCTTTCGGTAACCGTTACATAGAGCGAATTACAGAGTGCATTCCGGTGGATAAGGGGGCTCTGCCGCAATTCGAAGTTTCTACGGAAAACAATTGGAAGAGCAGCATGGAGGAGTATTTTCATTTAAGCTCAGAGCATATGCGGAGACTGAACGAGGACCGCTGCTATGTGTCCCGCAATGTGATTGAATACCGGGACGGTGCATATATTGCTTGCGCCAAACTATCCGAAATCAGCATTCGCGAAATGACCGAGCAGATGCATCCGGAGGATGCGGAGGAATTCAGAATATTTCTGGACTCGGGCTGGGGGGAACAACGTGGCCTCTAAAGACGTGTTAATCCTGATATTCATTACATCCCTGACGCTGTTCTCGATTACGTTCGGTTTGGTGTCGTTGATGTCCAGAAGACGAGGAAACCGTGGAAATTATGCCGGAAGGTTCGATGCGGGTGAAGCAAAGTCGTTTCGCGGTATATACCGTCAATGGTTCCAATTGGCTTATATGTATGGAGTGAAACTCCCGCTCGTCCAATCGTATATCAAACGGATCAGACAGAGAATCGCGATCATCCATCCTTACGATGAAATTTCGCTTCGGTATGAGACGGTGAAGCTTGCCTGCGCGATTACAGGGATTATCGGGTTAACGGCCTTATTGCTGATATGGAGTCATCCGGACCTGGGGTTTATCGTGATAGTCATCCTTGCCGCCGTGGTTATTAACAATATGCTTGTTGAGATGTTCATTAACCGGCTGGAGCGGAAGCTGCTTGTTCAATCGGTTGAATTGTTCTCCCTCGTCCGTCATCATTATCAGCAGCATGGAATGGTCGAGGAGGCTTTGTATGAAGGGGCAGAGACTTCGGGACATGAAATCTCCATACATGCCCATCGGATCTATAATGCCCTCGTATCCCAAGATCCTAATGATGAGCTGGAGCGATATTATGAGGTAGCGCCTAACCGGTATTTAAAGGCGTTTGCGGGCATTTCCCATCTGGTAATGGAGTTTGGCGATCATGCGAGAAAACAAGGCTCTATTTATCTCCTTGGGCTCAGCGGTTTGACCAAGGAAATCCAATTGGAAATATTGCGAAGAGATAAGCTTGATTACTTGATGAAGGGCTTGAATGCAATTGCGCTGGCCCCGGTTTTTTTTACGAAACCGATCGAACGGTGGGCGAGAAGCAGTTTTCCGTCGATGGATGAGTTTTACATGAGCAAGCTCGGATTTGTGACCAAGATATCCATTTACGTCATTATCCTGATTTCTTACATCCTGCTCCAGAAGCTCCAGCAAAATCGGGAAACCGACTACCGTGCGGTGGCACGCAAGGTGTCGTGGGAAGAAAGAATGTACCGAATTCCAACTATTCGCTGGCTTGCGGGGATCATGACTCCGACCCCAGGCACGATGAAATATGACAGCCGGGTTCGGCTGCTGAAGGAGAGCAATGCGAAAATCAAATTCGAGTGGCTGTATATCAGAAGGGTGACGTTTTTTTTCCTCGGTTTCTTTTTAGCGCTGTCGCTGGCCGTTGGACTGCATGTACAGTCTAGGCATCATTTGTTGTATGTCCCCGTTCCATTAAATCATTCTCTGTTCGGACAGATGAATGATGATGAGCGCTTGCAGGCAGAGGAGACTGCCCGGCGGGATCGGGTAATCATGGAGCAGCTGCAAATGTCAACGAAAGCAACGCATGATCAGATCCAACAGGCCGTAAGAGATACAGATTCTGTTGGTTTGACCAAGGAACAAATTGAGATTGCAGCCGATCGAATCATGACCAAGCTGAAGCGGTATGATAGCGAGTATTTGAAGTGGTGGGAGCTGCTGCTCTCCTTCATGGCAGGTATTGCAGGTTATGGGGCGCCACTGTGGCTGCTGTATTTTCACCGGAAAGTGCGAAACATGGAAATGCGGCATGAAGTATATCAATTTCAGACGGTCATATCGATCCTGCGCGGTATGGAGCGAATCACGGTTGAAGTTATATTGGAATGGCTTAACCGGTTCGCCGTTATTTTCAAGGTTCCCATTCAAAAAAGCCTGCTTCACTATGAACATGGCGCGCAGTTGGCTTTACTGGAGCTGAAGGAAGACGTCTGGTTACCCGAATTTCAACGGTTGGTGGACAAGCTGATCCTTGCGGTGGATAAAGTTCCGATCAAGGACGTATTCGACGATCTCGACGGGGAGATGATATTCAGCTTCGAGCAGCGCAAGCAGGAATATGAAGCGATGATCGACACGAAAGCCGCATGGGCGCGGATGATCGGTTTTACTCCGATGTATGCGCTGATCTTTATGTATCTTGTCATTCCGCTGATCGGCATGAGTTTCTCCCAAATGGAAACGTATTATGAGCAAATTCAACGACTTTGAAGCAATACAAGGCCTAAGCACTACTGAAACGATAATCACTAGGTTCATATAAAAAAACAATAAGGGAAATGAGGGGGATTTCAATGAATAACGCATCATCCGCATTAAAGGTTGCAGCAGGCATATTTTTGACCATTGCCCTGATTACGATCGTTGTCATTTTGTTTATTTCGGCCCAGGAGGCAACCAAAACCGCCCAGAACAATTTTTCGGATATACAGACGGAGCTGTCCCAGGCAGCCTTTACCGTGTATGACGGAACGACGATCAGCGGTTCTCAAGTTACGAATGCACTGCGCAAATATAAGGACAAGGATCAGTTCGGCGTTTTCATTGCAACAGGTAAAAATAAAGCAGGGCAATGGTACGGCAACGTACTGGAGTCGGACGGATCGATCCTGAATCCGGATTCCAGGCAAGGGAACATCAACCTTGTCATGGATGAGAAAAGCCCGGAGTACGTCAACCCAAGCGGGAAGTTTAGGGCGACCATCGTGAAAGACAATTCCAACGTGATCCGGGGCATTAAATTCGATCAATAGATATGAATAGAAAGGTGAATAAACTTGCGCGAAGCAACAATAAGCATGCTTGAATTGGCTGCGGGGGTGGCGTTGTTTCTCGGCGCATCCTTGTATGCTTTCCATATTCAGGAAATGGTTGGCGGCGGGATAACAGCCGCGGACCGAATGACTCAAGAACAGCATGCCGGAGTGACAACCGTAAAGATGACTAACGATAACGGGAAGCTGACCTATGTAGGAAGCGAAGTCTTGTTTACGCTGCGAGAATTAGAGGCAGGCGACTTTACCGTTGATGTGGATGGAACGGTGTTCCATTCAGGCATTCATCCGGAGGAGCTGGATGTTTCGATCATCGACTTAAATGCTCGGTATCATGCGGAGTACATTCGGGGAGCGGATGGGGAAGTAGATCGGATCCAGTTTCTAAAAGCGAGGTAACAACCATGTCTAATTCGGTATCGAAATGGTTTGCGGCATTTCTGGCGCTCCTTCTGTTATATTTGGTTCCCGCTGGCGAGATGGCAAGAAGACAGGATGACCTGTCACGACTCATCGTTTATCAATCCGTTACCAAATTCGTAGACAGTGTTCGCACTAAGGGATATATTACCCCGACCATGTATAATGACTTCCTTCAAGAGTTGGCGGCCACAGGGAACATTTACAATGTCGAGATGGAGCATCATCACAAGAAATACCACCCGGAATATGCCGATCCTTCGGATCCCGGATCATTCTTGAACCGTTATTCCGTTGTATATGATGCTTATTATCAGGATGATCTGATGGGGTATCTGTTCCCGGACTCGAATCTGGATAAAAGCGATGATAGCCGCCGCTACCGTCTAACTGCCGGCGATCACTTTCAGGTTAGCGTTACCAGCTTGAATCGCACACCCGGATTGGTGATATTCGATACGTTGACAGGATCCAATTCAGAAGGAACAGCAGCTATCGCATTCCCTTACGGAGGATTGGTTCTGAATGAAGATTACTGATCTTGCCATCGTGTTTACTGCCGTGTTCTTCCCCATGTTTCTCGTCCTAGGCATGCGCGCCGAGAGCCTGGAGGATGTCCGGTTTGCCGAGATGAAATATACGGGTGCTCTGCGCACGGCCGTTCAAGACGGCGGGATGAAACTGAACGATAACGAGACGCAGTCCAAGGAGTCGGCTTATGATTCCGTGAAGTATATGCGTGCGGATAAAGAACAAGCGCTGGAGTCATTTTCCCGGACATTGTATATCAACATGGGGATCGGAGATGACAAGGCTGCACAAGCTGCCTTATGGCGGTATATTCCTGCCATCGTTGTGCTGGACTATGACGGGTATTATTTGTTTGTATCACAGCCCTATGTTGACGATGACGGCAAGGAGCTTATGGAGCATCGATGGACTCCCAAAATTCCTTATGCCTGGAATGATGGCAACGGCAACAGCATTCAGTTTACGCTGGATTCTTACGTTCAGGTATATGAATCCAATTCCTCTATCTGGCATTCTGGATTTCGGAAGGATCTCATTGGCAGAACAGGCGTGGCTTTGTTGGATCATGAGGATGTATTTGAACAAGTCCGGCGGATCACCATCGTGAATACGGTTCAAGAGCGTCTAGCCTATTACATACAGCTCCACAATCAAGTGGCGCTGCGGAACGGAATCTCTTATACGTTCACGCTGCCTTTGATTTCCCAGGAAGAGTGGGTAAATACGATTGATGATATCGGTATGATGGCTTTCATTCAAGGCATTCCCATGGGCGAACAATATTACAATAACTACGCGCTTGGAGGCGGCCGACTCGTTAAAGCTCCGACCTATTTCGGCGCGGTGGATGACAGGGGGCTCCCCTATTATTATCGGGATACCTGCTCATTCAACGATCGGGTGGAGGAGGTGTTTCCGAGTGCCAAGGAAGCAGCGGCAGGCGGTTATCATGAGAAAAGCTGTTATAATCCCGGTGTCCCGTGATTCCCGAAAATCGTAGTTTCGGCCGGACTCGATGATGTGTTACAATAAACTCTTGACTGTGTACAATTCGCTAAATTAACATGAAATAAGTTCATTTTATACAGACAGGAGTTACTATAGCCATGAGTTTATTGACCGTAGAGAACGTATCGCATAATTTCGGGGATCGTACTCTATTCAAGAATGTATCTTTTCGTTTGCTGGCCGGCGAACATGTCGGTCTTGTCGGAGCAAACGGCGTAGGCAAATCAACATTAATGAATATTTTGACGGGTCAGCTGCTTAAAGACAGCGGCAAGGTAGAGTGGACGCCGAAAATCCGTTACGGATACTTGGATCAGCATACCAAGCTGACACCGGGCAAAACGGTACGCGATGTATTGAAGGATGCCTTTCTGCCCCTGCTGGAGCTGGAAAAAGAAATGATGGAAATCACCAATAAGATGAGTGATGCAACGCCTGAAGAGCTGGAGCTACTGCTCGAACAGATGGGCGAGATTCAGGAGCAGCTGGACATCGGGGATTTCTACATGCTGGACGTAAAGGTTGAAGAAATGGCCAACGGTCTAGGGTTGTCCGTGATCGGCCTGGATCGCGATGTGGCGACATTAAGCGGTGGGCAGCGCACTAAGGTGCTGCTGGCGAAACTTCTGCTGGAGAAGCCTAACGTTCTTCTATTGGACGAGCCTACCAACTATCTGGATGTTGAGCACATTGAATGGCTGACTCAATATTTGAAGCAGTACCCTTATGCGTTCATTTTGATTTCCCATGATACGGAATTTATGAACCAGGTGGTCGACGTCATCTATCATTTGGAATTTGCGAAATTAACGCGTTATACAGCGAACTACGAGAAGTTTCTGGAAATGGCCGATATCAACAAGAATCAGCATATCGATGCCTACGAGAAGCAGCAAGAGTTCATTAAGAAACAGGAAGACTTCATTCAGCGGAATAAGGCACGCTACTCCACGTCCGGCCGAGCAAAGAGCCGGGAGAAGCAGCTGGATCGCATGGAACGGATTGACCGTCCTGAGGAAGCGGCTAAACCCGTGTTTAACTTCAAGGAAGCCCGCGCCAGCGGTAAAACGGTATTTGAGGGCATTGATTTTGAGATTGGCTACGATCGGCCATTGCTTCCCAAAATGAGCATCATGATCGAACGCGGAGAGAAGATTGCCATTGTCGGATGTAATGGCGTGGGTAAATCAACGCTGCTCAAGACCATCTTAGGGAAAATCCCGGCCTTCTCGGGCAAGACATATCAAGGGGACTTTCTCGTGCCCGCTTATTTCGAGCAGGAAGTACGTCCGGGGAATATCACGCCGATTGATGACGTGTGGAACGAATTCTCACATTTGAACCAGCACGAGGTTCGTGCGGCCCTTGCTCGCTGCGGACTCAAAAACGAGCATATTACCCGTCCGATGAAGGCGCTTAGCGGTGGCGAACAGGCAAAAGTCCGTCTGTGTAAACTTCTGATGCGCGAGAGCAACTGGATTCTGTTTGACGAACCGACAAACCATCTTGACGTTGTGGCCAAGGAGGAACTAAAACGTGCCTTGAAGGAATACAAAGGCACCATACTGTTGGTTTCCCACGAACCTGAATTTTATGAAGATTGGGTAACGAAGATCTGGAACGTCGAAGATTGGTCCAACCAGAACGCTTGACCCCATTGACGGATCACAATCCAGCGCACAAGTTGGATGATGAACCTGAATCTAAACGAGTTTAATCGTTACTCCTTAAGGATGACCGGAAGCACGCTGCTGGTCATCCTTTTTGGCGTACTCGATCCTCTTCGGCTCTCGGTCCTGCTATGGATGAATCCTTTTTTATGATATGCTAGAAGCAACTTGACATGAACGGAGGAGATGTTGATGGAAGACATGGATTTGACCATCGGGGCATCAATATATGAAGGGAATACACTTCCATTGCCCCATTAACCGTGTTATTCCCTTCCGAAGGGGAGACGAGTTCATGAATTCGGAAAATCCAACAGGACAGGGAGAGGGCCTTATTCTCTCCGCCGAGAAGTCGGTTGTACGACGAGGTCAGGTTGTGTATCGACCTTGCGGGGAATGGACCCCGTCCGTACACTCCTTATTAAGGCATTTGAAGCAAGCAGGGTTTACGTCCCTGCCTGATATTATTGGCTCGGGTTGGAATGAGGAAGGTCAAGAGACGTTAAGTTATGTAGAGGGCGAATTTGTTCATCCCGGACCTTGGAGCGATGAAGCCATCGTCGCTGTAGGACGATTATTACGTCAGCTTCATGACGCTTCCGCTACATTCTCGCCGGGTCCCCAGGAAGTATGGAAACCGTGGTTTCTACGTGAACTAGGCAATGCCGGGGTTGTATATAGCCATGGTGATGTTGCGCCTTGGAATATGGTTACCCGCGACGGGATGCCTTACGCTTTAATTGACTGGGAATTCGCGGGACCTGTACATCCGCTTGTTGAGTTAGCCCGGGTATGCTGGCTCTTTCCGCAGCTGCACGATGATGATGTTGCCGAAAGAGTCGGCTTGCCGGATGCTAATGCCCGTGCAAGGCAGCTCCGTTTATTGGTTGACGCTTATGGCGTCGAACCTTCTCTTCGAACGGACTTGTTGGATATGATCGTAGAGGTGGTCGTGCGGGAAACGGCTGAAGAAGCCATTGAGCAGCAGGTATCGCCGGAAACGGAAGGTCTGTTATGGGGGATCGCCTGGAGAGCTCGGAGCGCTGCCTGGATACTGCGTCATCGTAGTATCCTTGAGAAGGCGCTGAATACCCGATTGAATTAAGGCGAAATTCGTTAAACCGCCCATCCTCTTTAGCGGGATGGGTATTTTTGAACATGAATAGCTTTTGGTCAGATTTTATGAAAGTCAAACTTCATTAGCATGTTCGGAGAAATGGATCGGGAGGAAACATACATGTCTGGACTACACGATAACAGGGGGAAGGCAATCCTCAAGGGACACCAAATGAACACTGCTTTGGAGTCCTCGGAGGGCAAGGAGGCTGCTAAAGCGGAAAGAGAGGATCGGTATTCCAGGCAAGAGCGGTTCACGCCATTGGGAAAGGAAGGACAGCTTCGCCTCCGGAACAGCCGCGTGCTCGTTCTAGGCGCAGGGGCGCTGGGAAGCGCCGTGTCGGAGACCTTGGTTCGCGCAGGCGTCGGACACGTGACCATCGTGGACCGGGATTACGTGGAATGGAGCAATTTGCAGCGTCAGCAGCTGTTTACCGAGCAGGATGCCATCAACCGGCTGCCAAAGGCCGTAGCTGCTGCCAAGCGGTTATCCGAGATCAACTCGGACGTCAGCGTGGAAGGTGTCGTTATGGATGTACGAGCCCACGAATTGTCGGTCCTGTGCCAAGGCGTTGACTTGATGATGGACGCTACCGATAATTTTGGAACCCGGCTGATCTTGAACGACATCGGTTTCAAGCATGGAATTCCGTGGATTTACGGGGGATGTGTCGGGAGCTCCGGGATGAGTTATACGTTTTTACCGGGAGAAACCCCATGTTTGAACTGTTTGCTTGGAATGATTCCTTTAGGCGGCGACACTTGCGACATTAACGGCATTCTCCCCCAAGCGGTACAGATGGTCGCTGCCCATCAAACGATGGAAGCGCTGAAGCTATTATCCGGAAACCGCCAAGCCTTGAGGAAAAAGATGCTGTCTTTTGATTTATGGCGTAACGAACAGTTGGAATTTGGAGTAGACCGTGCGAAAAAATCGGACTGCTCCACATGCGGCGAGGAACCGACATACCCTTATCTGTCGGCTGAGCATGCCGATAAAAGCGAAGTGCTGTGCGGCAGGGACACCGTGCAGATCCGGCCGGGCAGACCCATGCAGCTTCAACTGGAGGAGATGGCGGATCGATTGAACAGCCTGCCACAAGGAAAAGCTACCGTTACCCCATATATGATCATTTTTCAGGCAAGTCCGCACCGTTTGGTTATATTTCAAGACGGCAGAACCCTGGTGCATGGCACATCGGATATCGCCAAGGCTAGATCGCTATATAATCAATACGTTGGCGGTTAAATAAGAAGGAGCAAAGCTAACGTGCTTCATCCCACATCGTAAACGACAAAGGAGTGAGCCTCACAGGCCCACTCCTTTTATCGTTTAATCCCCAATCGCTTCATTCAAAATTAAATGGAAACCGTTCTGGATGAAATAGAGATCAGGGTGAGCGATATTTTGCATGGTCAGATTGTTGAATGTTGCGGACCCGTTGCCCGTGTACGTGTAGATCGCCGCACCCGGATGCGGACTCGAGAATCTCGAGGACGTTACTCCGTCAAGTCCCGTACCGTCTATACGGATATGGTTAAACACGATGTTCTCAAACCCGCCGCCATAACCGAACTGTACCGCACTGCGCTGGGTGTTCAGAATATCGATGTTGGTAAACGTAACATTGCGGATCGGATCATTCGATGCTTCAAGGTCGATGGCCCCGCGCTCCCCGTTGTACAAGTCTTTACTGGTACCACTGCCAATGATGGTGGTATCGGAGAACAGAATGCCGGTATTGTTCTGGAAATGATATCCCGGGAATACCGTGTTCATTCGGATGCCGGAACCGCCAACGGTGTCTACAATCAAATTGTGAGTGGCCTTGTGACCGCTCCCCCCAAAGAAAGCGATGGCCGCCGCGCGCCAGTTGTTTTCGATGGTGTTATAGGAGAAGGTGTTGTTAACACCCGCTGGTGCACCGTTCACGTTACTCGTCCAGACAGCGAGTCCATCGTCGCCGTTATTTCGAATGCTGCTTTTGCGCACCGTCGAATGGCTGGTCCCCTGCGCAAAATTAACCCCATCCGCTAAGTTGTTGCGGATCCGGCTGTTTTCTATGATCAGCCCTTCTGCGATCTTGGCCGGCGTATGGGCATAATCGCCAACCCAGAATCCGCATTCGAAATGCTCCACCCACACATTGTGAATCTTGGAGTTGGTGCCGAAATTGTCCATGAATCCTTTGTAAATGGCATTCTGATTATATCGGGACCGCAGATTCGAGTTGAGATAGATATGGCTGAAATCCAGCTGGCCCCCGATTCGAAGCGAGATCCCGCCGGAAGCCGCATTCGGGTTGGTAAATTGGATGTTGGTGTGCCAGATGCCTGCCCCCATAATCTTCATGTCATTGATCATATTGCCGACCGAGCCGATCTTCCACATATTGCCCAAATGGAACGTCCCCTCAGGAATGTATAGGGTTTTGCCTGATGAGGCCGCTGCCTGCACGGCAGCCTCAAATGCCGTTAGGTCATCTTGGCCGTCGTTGGGGATCGCACCGAAATCCGTGACGGAGACCGAGTTGGCAGGACGGGCGATAGCCGCAGGTACCGGCTCGATTTCGATGAAATCGACGCCGTATTCCAGGTTATCCGCATTAGACTTCTGAATACGGAGTTTGTCTCCCGGCTGAAGCGGCGTATCCATTTTCCAGTGTACTTCATCGAACCGGTATAGAGGACGTCCTCCTCCAGGCGCATCTGCCGGATGATCGCTGGAAAAATACTGCCAGCTGTAGTAGGACGTTAATGGAACCGTCTTCTTCTTCGAACCGTTTACATAGACGTCGAGCGAGCCGTCTAATCCCATGCCGTCCGATGAGTCCGGCATCGTATATCGCATGGTGATGCCTGCGCCCCCTTCGCCTTCACGAACCGTCCATTCCAGGTTGGATCCGCTTGTAGGGAGAGCAACATAACGTTGTCCGGATGCTTCCGATGCCGTGAGCGCTTGATCGAACGTGGGCGCTGATTTTAGCAATGCGCCGCCGCCGCGTATGGCGTCATCGGTATCATAGCGGGTATACGGCATGCTGGCACCGCGTGATGAGTGCACGGTTAGGTTGGCATGACTGACATTGTTCTCCCGTTTAACCGGTACTTCGTTAGCATCGGGTGCCACGGAGGTTGTTAATGTATAGCTGCCGCTTGCAGCGGTCCATGTGCCGGGAATTTGGACGGTGGCGGATGCGCCTGCGGCAAGGGCACCATGGTAGCTACCGTTAAAGGTCTGGATCGTTGATCCGGCCGGATTCTTCAGTGCAACGGAAATCGCATGCGAGCCGCTAGCCGTGGCTTTGTTGCCTTGGTTCTTAAGATTGACGGTAAAGGCTACGGCATTGCCGGTCATAGGCGTGGTTGGCGTCCACTGTATCGTTCCTACCAAATCGGAGCTTTCCACGCTGCCAATAACCAAAGGGGACGAATGGGAATAGCTGTTGTTCCCATCGTTCAGCTCGATGATGTTGTCATCCTCGTCGACCTTGGCGCTGAGGGTATACGATGAAGCCGCTGGGGCTCCGGTTTGCAGGGAGACCGTGGCGGAAGCTCCTGCTGCAAGCGGCCCTAACGGCGAGGAGCCTGCTTTTGCGTCATTCAGGTAAAAATTGACCGTCGTAGCGCCGGCTTCCGCGCTTCCAATGTTTTTAACCGTGGCCTGCAGTGTGATATCATCGTTTTCGCTCGGAGAAGACGGCGTCCAGGACATATCCGTAATGGTAAGGTCCGGGTTCTCGCCGGCGGTGCCATACACTTCAATTTCCGCAATCTGTCCCGCAGGGGCGCCGGAATTCGATGTTATGTTCAATTGCAGACGTTTAACCGTTGCATTTACCGGAATCGTTACGAAATTTCCGGAAGCGGGGGCGAACGTATAGGACTGAGCCGACACCAGATTACTAAAGGTCGTTGTAGTTTGGTCATGCCCAAGGACTTGTATGGTTTGCGTGCGGGCGCTCCATTCCGTAGACGGATTCAGTTTCAGTACGATGGAGGTAATATCATGGTTTGATTCCAGATCCAGGGTCAGCGTACTGGGGTTGCTGCCGCCTTCCCAGTAAGTTTGGACGTTGTTGTCGTTAGCATGGGCCGCTACATACGTGAAAGTGCTTGAGGAGGCGGTAATCGGTTTGCCGCTCGCGACATTGTTTCCCGTTGGAGGCGTCGGAGGGGAGACCGATGGTCCATAAATTTCAAATTCAGACAGCTGCGCAGCCGGCCATGTCGTATTGTTGGCTACACTTAAACGAACATATCTCGTGCTCGTTTCGTCAAAACTCACGGTCACCGAGTTTCCTTCGGCAGGGTCGAATGCATAGTCGGCCGGACCCGTGATATTTGTGAATGTCGTGCCGTTCAAGCTGCCTTGTACGCTCAGCGTTTGAGTCCGCGGCTCCCAGCTGGCAGGAAGTTTTAGGACGAATTCGTTGATGCTGGTGGCGGTACCGAGATCAACTTGTATCCATTGCGGGAACGCATGGTTGGTGCTTTCCCAGTACGAATTTGGATTGCCATCGTTTACGTTGGACGGCCCGTAGGTTTGGGATTGGCCGCTAGCCGTCACGTTTTTGCCGATGGATAGGTTTATTCCGCCTGCTGCAGAAGCCTTAGCGGGAGGCCCGGCGGCCGTGAATACAATGGATACCAGCATGATTACGACTAGAGGCCATCCCACGAGTTTGTTGCGCATATTATTTTTCCTCCTTCATCATGTTGATGAGTTATACCGGGTAAAGATATCCCCCTTTCCTGATCTTATATCCATTATAAAAATAACGTCTCGACCGAAATAAGATGCAATTCTACGGAAATCGTATGCGATCCCAGCATCTTTTGGATCAGGCTTGAATTTTTGTAAGAAAATGCGTTCTGGTTGTTCTTCATCCATTGCAGGAGTGAAAGCAGGATGAAACAGACATACTTACATTATTAAGCGATGAAAGCGGGGGAGAACCCGTGGACAAAGTCATTTTGATCGCGGCAGACAATCAAGCTCGGATCCAGACGATAACGGAGATACTAGAACAAGCGGGTTATAAGGTTACAGACGCTGCGAATTATTCGGAAGTGGTTGCCGCACTGCAGCGCGCAGGCGCAGACCTGCTGCTCATCGACAGCAGACTGCCGGGTATGAACCAATTCAATCTCGTGGAGCGACTGGCGGGCAGAGGGGAACAGCTCCCGATCATTGTCATCGGAAGCGACGGTTCTAACGAAGCGATTCATGCTTTGGAAGCTGGAGCCCATGACTACATCCCGAATGACAGGGATGAGAGGGAGCTGCTGGCGCGAATTGCCAATTTGCTGAGGCTTTTTCAGACAGGACGCGCGGAACAGGAGGAGATCATCCGAATCGGAGATCTGGTGATCGATCCTTTGAGCCGCAATGTAATTCGGGAAGAGGAGCCCGTGGAACTGACTCATCGCGAATACGATTTGCTGTTGTTTTTGGCTCGAAGGCAGGGGCAGGTATGCACGCGTGAGGATATTTTAAAACAGGTATGGGATTATGATTTTCATACGGGTACCAACGTGGTCGATGTCTACATTCTCCATTTGAGAGAGAAGATCGATAGAGGGCGCAAGCAAAAACTGCTTCGTACGATACGGGGGGCCGGTTATAAGCTTTTATCCCAGAAAGAAATCGATGCAAGCAAAAAAGACCGCCTTCCCTGAGCGGAAAGACGGTCTTCGATATGATAAGCGGAAAATAAGACTACAGTACGCGACGAGCTTTCAGGTAAGTCTTGCTCCAGTTGCCGGACAGGCTGGAGATCGTTACGCCAGGCTTGCCGTAAGTGTGCAAGATTTTGTTGTTGCCCATATAAACGGCAACGTGTGTTACGTTTCTGCCATTCGCACGGCTTCCGCTTGAGAAGAATACCAGATCGCCGGCTCTCAGGTTCGATTTCGAAACGGCCTTGCCGACCTTGGATTGGGCAGCGGACGTACGCGGCAGGTTCACGCCGTATTTTTTAAAGATATGTTTCATGAAGGAAGAGCAATCAAACACTCTTGTCGTGGATGTGGATGCTCCGAATTTATAAGGTGTTCCCATATATTGTTTACCGAAGTTAACGACTCGAGTTCCTGTGCTTACGGATGCTGCTTCTACAGGTGCCGGCGGTGCAACAGTTAGTACTGCGCCTACGCCCAAAGTTGCGCTCAAGCTGATGACTACGGCTTTCTTAATCCAATTCTGTCGATTCATGTTGTATGACCTCCAAGCAGTTATTGTTTTTTGCGATGAACCGAGTATATCAGATTTGAAACCGGCCATAATCTGGATAATCGGCGGAAGCCCTTGGGCCGCATGAAATGAAAGCGAATTATTAAAATATCATTAAAAGTAACAAAAAATTAAGAATTGCGGCTGATTCGCGAGTTCCAAACAAGAAAAAACCCTTGATATACAAGGGTTTTTCAAAAGAATTACGAGGTTAAATATTTTGCGATAAAAGATGACAAAATAGTAATGATTAGCGATCCTTGCTTTGAATAATGAGCAGCAGACCGCCTTCGATCCGAACCGTTCCTTTCTCCTCGGCCAGCCTGTTGCTGACCCCGAGCGACTGCCCCAATCGCAATGTGGCATCTTGGAGCGGATACTGAAAACCTTCGAGATAAATGCCGGTAACTTCCGTGGTGAGCGGCAGAAGGGAGACATATGTAAACCCTTTGTTCTCGACAAGACAGCTGGAGCCCGTCAGGGTAATAAAATTGTTTTCATCTAATATGGAACACGGGATATGATGCTGAAGGCCGCGTATGAGCATGTGGATATTGGCCAGCGTATGATCCAGGCGCGTGCCCGTAGCCCCCAGAATCATGATGGATTCAGGCGAGCGTTCCATAGCCAGCTCGAAGGCAAGCTCGGTGTCGGTCAAATTTTTATCGATCGGGTCACAATCGATGACCTTTCCGCTCATGGAGTGGACACGATCCATCTGCTCGGGCGGAATGGAATCGAAATCTCCGACGGACAGATCGGGTTTGATTCCATGTTCAATCAAGAAGAGAGCGCCGCGATCGGCTCCTATAATGAAATCCCCTTCTTGGACCTCATTCAGGAACCCCGTTGACAACTCCCCACCTGTGAAGATCAGGACGCGAGTGTGTTTCATTATATATTCCTCCTTTTTCGAGAGAATTGTCATTGAATTCTAGTATAGTGCAGTTTTCATGCTTGCACAATTTTAATAGGCGCGGCTACAATGTAGTATGTAAATTGACGGGGGAGCGGGGGAACTGAATTTTGGACATGCATGTGTTTGACGTATTCAGCATCATTGGCACCATTGCGTTTGCCATGTCCGGAGCTTTTGTGGCAATGGAAGAGGAATACGATATTTTGGGGGTTGTGGTGCTTGGATTGGTCACGGCCTTCGGCGGGGGTATTATAAGAAACGTCCTGATCGGCGTGCCGGTCACCACCCTGTGGGGTCAGGGAGATTTAATCATGCTGGCGATGATTTCGGTTTTCGTGGCGTTTGTACTGCCGCTCGGATTGATTCAGCATTGGAAGAAAACGGAGGCCTTGTTTGATGCGATCGGGCTATCCGCCTTCGCGATTCAAGGAGCATTATATGCTACGCAAATGAATCATCCATTGAGCGCGGTCATCGTGGCGGCTGTGCTGACAGGCAGCGGCGGAGGAATGGTCCGCGATTTGCTGGCCGGGCGGAAGCCGCTCGTGCTGCGCGACGAGATTTACGCGGTCTGGGCCATGGCAGCAGGTGTCGCTATCGGCTTAGGGGTCGCCACCAAGACCTGGCAGCTGTTGACCTTATTTGTTATAGTCATCGTTTTCAGGATGCTGTCCGTTCTATATAAATGGAGATTGCCCAGAAGGTCGCTGCACGCAGCCCAGTCTTCGGCAGCCAGCGGAAAAGAAGTCAGATCCGGTTAAAATAAGGTATGGAACAGATTAAATAAAATTTCTCGATTGCGATTCATCATAGCGTGGAGGTGGAAGGACCATGGTATCCGTTTTGTTTGTATGTTTGGGCAATATCTGCCGCTCGCCCATGGCGGAAGCGGTGCTGCGGCATAAAATTTTACAGCGCGGGCTGCAGGATCAAATAAGCGTGGATTCGGCCGGCACCGGGGATTGGCATATCGGCAGCATTCCCCATGAAGGCACGAGAAAGCTGCTCGACAGCTGGCGAATCAGTTATGAAGGAATGGTCGCGCGCAAGGTAGTCAGCGAGGACCTTGAACGTTTCGATTACGTTATCGGCATGGATGATTCGAATGTAACGAATATCCGCAAGTTAGCTGGAGGCGATCAGGCTGAGATCCTGAAGTTCATGGATTTGCTGCCGAACGAAAAATTGCGCGAGGTGCCCGATCCGTATTTCACCGGAAACTTTGACGAAGTGTACCGGCTGATTGATGCGGGGTGCGACATCTTACTGGACAAAATCATGGAAGAAAAGCTATAATCGATTCGAACAAGCGGTGAATCAGCCGCTTTTTTGAAGAACATCATTGAAAGCGATACCAAGAAGAACGGGCTGCTGAACATAAAAGATGAACAATGCACATTCCATAAAAAATGCGCGGTTGTTCATCTTTTTTTGGAGTGGGGCAGAAGCTGAGGGCGATCATCTCCTAGCTTTGCCTCACAGGTATTCTTTTTGCCAACGGATTTCAATCGTAACGCGTGGAGTCCCGAGTGGGACAGTTAAACCATTTTGCAGTAACAGGTCATTTATATAGCCCATGGATTTTGCCGATTCAAACATTTAACCAAGGAAGTACATAAGGGCAGCAGGGAGCTCTTTTTGCCAAAATCCCCAAAGGTGACGACCTTCTTTTTCAAGATATGATACGGTAGCACCCCGTTCTTCCAGCAAAGCCTTTGTTGAGCGATTTAATTCGACGAAGTTATAGACACCTGTATCGGTTGCGTAGTTGTCTTCTTGCAAGCCTACAATCATGTAAATGTTGAGCCAGGACAAATCACGCTCTTCCTGAATCATGTTCTGGGTCTTCTCATAGTAGGCCCCGGACAAGCTGATGATTCTTGTGAAAAGATGCGGATAACGCAAGGCCAAATGCACGGAGACGCTTCCCCCGAGGGAGTCGCCGGCAAGCACTCTTTCCGCAGGCTCTTTGCGCACGGGATATTTTTGCTCCACGAAGGGAATAATCTCTTCGGCGAAGCAGGACAGGTAAGCATCGAAGCGGTTGCCGAACGGCGCGTACTCCTCGGTTCGTACCTTGGTGTTCACTTCCACGCCCACAATGATGAACGGCTCCACGCCTTCTTCGAGGATGAGCTGGTTGGCCCAGGTCGCGATGCGGCCGAAGTTGAAAAATTCCTCTCCGTCCTGACAGTAAACGACGGGATAGCTGAGGATTTCATTGTATCCGGGAGGAAGATAGATGCGCAGCGTTCGAGTCTCCTGCAAAAACTTGCTGTCAATCACTTCTTTTACGATGGTTCGCTTCAATAAACGTTCATTCGTCATCATTCGTCACCTTTTTCGGGTTAGTTTTTGAAATGCGGTAAACAATAAGTTAAAATTACCCTGACATGTTGAAGTTGTCTGCTGTTCTATGATGTTTGTCATACTGTTATAGTATTATTCGTCAACTGTTATACATACAAACGTGAAAGAATATGAAATTTTATCCCGTATTTCTTTGACGAATGGAGTGAAACAGGTGTATAATAATTCTATAACAGCGGAACTTGATATTCAAATATTTATTGAGGTGAAAAAAATGACCAAGGTTCCTTATGAAGTATATACCGAGGAAGTAGGTACTCTATCTGTACTTTCCCCGGATGGCAAAATCGTAAACAAAGATCTTCTGCCTGAATTGTCGGACGATCAACTGAAAGAAATTATGTACCGTATGGTATTTACCCGTACTTGGGACGACCGCGCCGTAAACCTCGGCCGTCAAGGACGTCTCGGTTTCTACGCTCCTGTATCCGGTCAAGAAGCTACGATGGTAGGCAGTGAGTTCGCGCTTGAGAAAGACGACTTTATCTGCCCGGGCTACCGCGATATGCCGCAAATCGTATGGCATGGACTTCCGCTCTACCAAGCATTCCTTTATTCCCGCGGACATCAGCATGGCGGACAAATTCCCGAAGGCGTTAACGTATTGATGCCTCAGATCATCATCGGCGCGCAAATCCTGCATGCCATGGGTATCGCGATGGGCTACAAATTGAAGAAGCAAAAACAAGTGGTTATTACGTATACCGGTGACGGCGGCTCTTCCGAGGGCGACTTCTACGAAGGCCTGAACTATGCAGGCGTGTACAAACTGCCGGTCATCTTCTTCGTGCAAAACAACGGCTATGCAATCACGACTCCGTTCTCCAAGCAGACAGCAGCATTGTCTATAGCGCACAAAGCTGTAGCAGCCGGCATCAAAGGCGTTAAAGTTGACGGCATGGACGTTCTCGCGGTGATCAAAGCGGTTCAGGATGCTGCAGAGCGCGGCCGCAACGGTGAAGGCGCAACGCTGATCGAAGCCGTGACATACCGTTTCCGTCCGCATTCCTTGTCTGACGACGCTACGAAATATCGTACGAAGGAAGAAGAGGGCGAGTGGAACGAGAAGGATCCGATCGCGCGTCTTGCGAAGTACCTGGAAGCCAAAGGCCTCTGGACAGAAGAAGATACAGCTCGCGTGAAAGAAGAAGCGAAAGCGAAAGTCAACGAGCAAATCAAAAAAGCAGAACAAACGGAAAAAATGACGGTACCTGGTTTGATCGACAGCATGTTCGAGCAAACGCCGAAGCATTTGGAAGAACAGAAAGCCGATTTCCAATAAGAGTGACGGGCCGATGATTGTCAAAGGTTGATCCTGGATGATCATCCGGTTTGTCATGGGCGCATCAGGTCTTGTTTTTAAATAACGTTTAACATCGATATATAGCCTTATAAGGCATCACACTGGAAGAACAGTGAACTGTATTTCTTAAGGAGGAAATGAAGCAATGGCACAAATGAACATGAAAGAAGCGATTCGCGACGCCATGCGCGTTGAATTGAGCCGTGACCCTAACGTTGTCATCTTCGGTGAAGACGTAGGTAATGTCGGCGGTGTTTTCCGGGTAACGGAAGGCCTTCAAAAAGAATTCGGGGAAGAACGCGTATTCGATACGCCGCTGGCAGAGTCCGCTATCGGAGGTTTGGCGGTAGGTCTCGGTATTCAAGGTTTCCGTCCGATCGCTGAAATTCAATTCGTTGGATTTATCTTTGAGGCGCTCGACCAAATCGTCGTTCAAGCAGCGCGTATGCGTTACCGTTCCGGCGGACGCTACAACTCCCCGATCGTGTTCCGTACACCATTCGGCGGCGGGGTTAAAGCGGCTGAGCTGCATACCGACGCACTCGAAGGTTTGATCACACAAACCCCGGGTATTAAAGTTGTAGTACCTTCCAATCCTTATGATGCAAAAGGACTCATGATCGCAGCGATTCGCGACAATGACCCTGTATTCTTCATGGAGCACTTGAACCTGTACCATGCGTTCCGCGCTGAAGTTCCTGAAGGTGATTACACCGTTGAGCTTGGCAAGGCTAACGTGGTTCGCGAAGGAACGGACGTTACGATCATCGCTTACGGCCTGATGGTTCATACTGCTACGAAAGCGGCAGACGAGCTTGAAAAGAACGGAATCAAAGCCGAGATCATCGACCTGCGCACCATTTCTCCAATCGACATCGATACCGTGCTGGCTTCGGTTAAGAAAACCAACCGCGCCATCGTGGTTCAAGAAGCGCAGAAATCTGCCGGCGTAGCCGCAGAAGTAATCGCTCAAATCAACGAGAAAGCGATTCTCCACCTGGAAGCACCGGTGCTTCGCGTTACGCCGCCAGACACCGTGTATCCATTCGCTCAAATCGAGGACACTTGGTTGCCTACTCCGGCGCGTATCGTTGATGCCGTAAATAAAGTATTGAATTTCTAATAGCAGCAATTTCTAGGGAGGTTTTTCAGTTGGCAAAATTCGAATATCGTTTTCCAGAGCTGGGCGAAGGTTTGCATGAAGGTGAAATCATCAAAATGCATATCAAGCCGGGCGACAAAGTAACAGACGACGACATCATCATGGAAGTGCAGAACGACAAGGCGGTCGTAGAAGTTCCTTGTCCCGTGAACGGTACGGTTCAAGAAGTTTTTGCCAAGGACGGTCAAGTATGCCGTGTCGGTGAAGTGGTTGCAATCATCGATGCTGAAGGTGACATTCCTGAGCAAGAGGCTCCTGCCGAAGAGCAGTCCGCTCAAGAAGCCGACGCAGCGAAAGGCAGCGCAGATACGACGTCTTCCCCGGCTCAAGATGCTCCTGCTGACGCTAAACAAGGCGGAAACGGCGAAGCAGCGACGCCTGCAGCACCTAACCGTGAAGTTCTGGCTACGCCAAGCGTGCGCAAATTCGCTCGCGAGCAGGGCGTTGACATCGCACAAGTTCAAGGCTCCGGCAACAACGGAAAAGTGACCCGCGAAGATGTAGAAGCCTTCAAGAACGGTGGCGGCCAAGCAGCAGCAGCTCCGGCTCAAGAAGCTGTTTCCGAGACGAAAGCGGCTCCTGCAGCAGCATCCGCAGCGGTGGACACTCGCGCAGAAGAAGAGCGCGTGCCATTCAAAGGTATCCGCAAAGCGATCTCGAATGCTATGGTTAAATCGGCTTACACGGCTCCTCACGTTACGATCATGGACGAAGTGGACGTAACCGAGTTGGTAGCGTTCCGTACCCGAATGAAACCGATCGCTGAGAAGAAGGGCACGAAAGTTACGTATCTGCCATTCATCGTTAAAGCACTTGTTGCGGCAAGCCGTCAATTCCCTGCTTTGAACGCGATGATCGACGAAGAAGCGAACGAAATCGTGTACAAAAAGTACTACAACATCGGTATCGCCACGGATACAGATAACGGTCTGATCGTACCGGTTATCAAAGATGCGGATCGTAAGAGCATCTGGATGATCGCTGACAGCATCCGTGATCTGGCTGCACGCGGCCGTGAGGGCAAACTGGCTCCTAACGAAATGAAGGGCAGCACGATTTCCATCACGAACATCGGTTCCGCAGGCGGCATGTTCTTTACACCGATCATCAACTTCCCAGAGGTTGCTATCCTCGGTACCGGCCGCATCAGCGAAAAAGCGGTTGTGAAGAACGGCGAGATTGTAGCAGCACCTGTTATGGCATTGTCCTTGAGCTTTGACCACCGTATCATCGACGGCGCAACGGCTCAAAACTTTATGAACTATATTAAACAACTGCTCGCTAACCCTGAGCTGCTTGTTATGGAGGTGTAACTAATGGTAGTTGGAGATGCTTCTTTAGATATTGATACTCTAGTCATTGGTGCTGGTCCTGGTGGATACGTGGCGGCGATTCGTGCCGCCCAACTGGGTCAAAAGGTTCTGATCGTTGATAAATCGGAACTCGGCGGCGTTTGCTTGAACCGTGGTTGTATTCCTTCCAAGGCTTTGATCGCTGCAGCTCATCAGTTCGAATCCGCGAAGCATGCCGATGCATTCGGTATTTCCGTGGAGAACGTAACCGTTGATTTCGCGAAAACGCAGGAATTCAAAAACGGCGTTGTCAAAAAAATGACCGGCGGCGTAGCCGGTTTGCTGAAAGGCAACAAAGTGGAAGTTTTCAACGGCGAGTGCATGTTCATCAACGAAAACGAAGCGCGTGTATTCAATGATCATGAATCTCCGCGTTACCGCTTCAAGAACTGCATCATTGCTACAGGTTCCCGTCCAATCGAACTGAAGCCATTCCCGTTTGGCGGACGCATCTTGTCTTCCACCGAAGCATTGAACCTGCCTGAAGTACCGAAGAGCATGATTGTCATCGGCGGCGGCTACATCGGTGCCGAGCTGGGTCAAATGTACTCCAAATTCGGTTCCAAAGTAACGATCATCGAAGGTCTGGACAGCGTTCTGGCTGGCTTTGACAAAGACATGACAAGCCTCGTTACCAAGAACATGAAGAAAACCGGCATCGAAATTATCACAGGTGCTAAAGCTGAAAGTGCTGAGCAAAACGATAAAGAAGTTACCGTGAAATACTCCGTGAATGGCGAAACCAAAGAAGTAACAGCTGATTACCTGCTGGTTACGGTTGGCCGTCGTCCGAACACGGACGGAGAGCTTGGTCTGGACCTGATCGGCCTCGATATGGATGAGCGCGGATTCGTGAAAGTCGACCATCAAGGACGCACCAGCATTCCGCATATCTTCGCAATCGGGGATATCGTGTCCGGCCTGGCGCTTGCACACAAAGCTTCCTACGAAGGTAAAGTGGCTGCTGAAGCGATCTCCGGAATGCCGTCCGTCGTGGATTACAAATGTATCCCGGCCGTTGTGTTTACGGATCCTGAATGCTCCAGCGTAGGTTACACCGAAGCTCAAGCGAAGGAAAAAGGCCATAAAGTAAAAGCTGGCAAATTCCCTTACGCAGGCAACGGACGTTCCGTATCCTTGAACCATCCGGAAGGCTTCGTGAAAATCGTGGCCGAAGAGGGAACAGGGCTTATTCTCGGAGCGCAAATCGTGGGTCTGGAAGCTTCCAACCTGATTGCCGAGCTCGGCCTTGCTATTGAAATGGGCGCTACGCTTGAAGATGTAGCTTTGACCATCCATGCGCATCCGACGCTGGGAGAGATCGTTATGGAAGCGGCGGAATTGGTAATGGGTCATCCGATCCACATCATTGCCCGTTAATCCGTAGACGTATTTTCGAGTCATTATATATTCAGCCAGGAGGCAGAGAACGCGCAGGCGGTTTCTGCCTCCTGTTTTTTTATGAAGATATGCCAACGGATACCCGCCCTCTCCGGGCAGGGTTATTTTAAGCATCCCAATCATTCCGTGAACATGGTAGACTGAGGATATGAGATTTTAGTGAGGTGACTATGAGATGAAACAATATTTGGAGCTGCTGCAGGACATACTGGATCATGGCGTAGAGAAGGGAGACCGGACGGGTACGGGAACGTTGTCCGTATTCGGAAGACAGCTGCGTTTTGACCTATCCCAAGGGTTTCCGCTAATGACAACCAAGCGGATTCACCTGAAATCGGTCGTACATGAGCTTCTGTGGTTCTTGAGCGGCGAAACGAATATCCGGTACCTAAAAGAGAACGGCGTGCGGATATGGGACGAATGGGCGGATGAAAACGGGGATTTGGGTCCTGTCTACGGCTCGCAGTGGCGGGCATGGGAAACGCCGGATGGACGCCATATCGATCAGATCGCCAATGTCATCGATTCGATTAAGAATAATCCCGATTCCAGACGACATATCGTCAGTGCCTGGAACGTGGCGGAGATTGATAACATGAAGCTGCCGCCGTGCCATTTTGTATTCCAATTCTACGTGGCGGGCGGGAAGCTTTCCTGTATGCTTACCATGCGCTCGGTGGACAGCTTCCTCGGGCTGCCGTTCAACATTGCCAGTTATGCGCTGTTAACCCATATGGTTGCCCAGCAGTGCGACCTGGAGCCGGGTGAATTCATCTGGTCGGGCGGCGATGTCCATATTTATTCCAACCATATGGAGCAGGTGAGAACGCAGCTTGAACGCGAGCCATATGCGCTGCCGAAGCTGGTGATCAAGCGCAAGCCGGACAGCATTTTTGATTATGCGTACGAGGATTTTGAATTTGAGGGTTATCAATACCATCCGACCATTAAGGCGACGGTTGCCGTATAAGTTTAAATTGGGTTATGGAGGCTCCATGCGGTGACATCCATAAGATCAATGGAAGGAGAGACGGTGTAATGATATCGATGATATGGGCAATGGGCAAGGATCAGGTGATCGGGCTGAACGGCACGATGCCGTGGCGCTTGCCGCGGGATATGGCCTTCTTCAAGGAGAAAACCCTCCATAAAACGATCCTGATGGGGCGCAAGACTTGGGATTCCTTTGGCGGCAATCCGCTGCCTCACCGAAAGAACATCGTGCTGACGAGAGATGAGAGCTTTACGTTGACGGAGGATCAGGGCATCGTGATCCATGACATCGAGAACGCGTTACCCTATTCGAAGAATGAGGAACTGATGGTGATTGGCGGATCGCAGATTTATGAATTGATGCTGCCGAAAGCGGATCGTCTGTACTGCACGTTCATTGACGAGAGTTTTGAAGGGGATACGTACTTTCCCGAAGTGAACTGGGAAGAATGGAAGATCGTCGAAGAAGTTCCCGGCATCACGGATGAAAAAAATCCGTATGCCTACCGTTTCGTTACGTTTGAACGGAAATAAACAGCTCGATGGCACGATTCGGAGGGATAGACTTACCGCCTTCCGTCCATGTTGACAATGCTTTCATAGTAGGATAATACAAATGATCATGCATATAGTCCATTTAACAGGCGAAAAGCGAAATGCTACTATATTTCTAATGTTTATGCAAATGGCTGCTTAAATAGCCGCGAGTAGTGGGGATTCATGCTTTGATAAAAATTTTTTTAGCATAAATAGAAAAAATAAATCAGGCTGAAACCTGTTTCTTGGCTCATCTGACGATAGATGTCGGATGATTTATGATATGATAAATTGTACATGGTAATCAGCATGGATAGAACGGATGGGGGTAAAGCAGTATGTCTACACCAACAGGATTTATGGAATATCAGCGCCAGCTTCCGGCAGACCGGAGCCCGGCTGAACGAGTTAAAGACTGGGAAGAGTTTCATAAACATTTAGAAGAAGATGAGCTCCAGACCCAGGGAGCACGCTGCATGGACTGCGGTACGCCATACTGCCATACAGGAATCGATATGGTCGGCGGCACATCGGGCTGCCCGATCCACAACCTGATCCCGGAATGGAACAATCTTGTATATCGGGGCTTGTGGAGAGAAGCTCTGGAGCGTCTCCACAAAACGAACAATTTCCCTGAGTTTACCGGACGCGTATGTCCAGCGCCTTGCGAGGGTTCTTGTACCGTCGGCTTGATCGGGGAGCCGGTTACGATCAAATCCATCGAGCAGGCGATTATCGACAAAGGCTTTGAAGAAGGCTGGGTCGTTCCGGAGCCGCCCGAGAAGCGCACAGGAAGACGCGTAGCCGTTGTCGGTTCCGGTCCGGCAGGACTGGCGGCAGCAGCACAGCTGAACAAAGCGGGCCATTCCGTCACCGTCTACGAGCGTGCGGACCGCATTGGCGGCTTGTTGACCTACGGGATACCGTCCATGAAGCTGGACAAGGGCATCGTGCAGCGCCGTGTCGATCTGCTCGCGGCGGAAGGTGTCGAATTTGTCGTGAACACCGAGATCGGCAAGGATATTCCCGCCAAGCAGCTGATGGAAGACTATGATGCCGTCGTACTCTGCGGCGGTGCAACAAAGCCGCGCGAATTCAACATTGAGGGCAGTGATCTCAAGGGCATCCATTACGCGATGGATTACCTGAACGGAACGATCAAGAGCCTGCTGGATTCCGGTCTTGAAGACGGCAACTATTTGTCGGCAAAAGACAAGGACGTTATCGTCATCGGCGGCGGCGACACCGGCTCCGACTGCGTGGCCACGGCGCTGCGTCACGGCTGCAGCAGCGTTACCCAGTTCGGTACGCATAAACAGGCTCCGCTGCAGCGCGATCCGATTGCGAACCCTTGGCCGCAATTCCCGAACGTGTATACACTGGATTACGCCCACGAGGAAGCCAAAGCGCTGTTTGGCAACGATCCGCGGGAATTCTCCATCATGACCACGAAATTCGTCGGGGATGATGAAGGGAACCTGAAAGAGCTTCATACCGTTCAAATCGAGCGCATTGTAGATGAAACCGGCCGTAAAGTGTATCAGCCGATTCCGGGCACGGAAAAAGCGTTTCCGGCGCAAATGGCGTTCATCGCGATCGGTTTTGACGGACCGGAGCAGACGCTGGTAGAACAGCTTGGACTTGAAACGGACCGTCGTTCCAATGTTAAAGCGCCGTATGGCAAATATACGACGAATGTGGATAAAGTATTTGCAGCCGGCGACATGCGCCGCGGACAAAGCCTTGTCGTGTGGGCGATCAATGAAGGCCGCGAGGTGGCACGCGAGGTAGACAAATATCTGATGGGCGCGACCGTACTGGTTTAATCCTTCTCCTAAATATGCTATCATGAATATAGTAGTTAAAGGGACTTCGCGAGAGCGAAGTCCTTTTTGGAGTTAGCCTCCGCGCCAGGCTGCTCATCGGGGAGGAGAATGTCATTTGAAAACGTTGGTCATTGCCGAAAAGCCGGATATGGGACGGAATATCGCTGCGGTCATCGAGCCGCGGGCCAAGAACAACCGTACATATCTTGAAGGTGAGCAATACATCATAACTTGGGCTATCGGACATCTGGTTGGGCTGGCGGAGCCGGATGCATATGATCCGAAGTACAAACGCTGGAATTTACGGGACCTGCCTATCATTCCGGAGCAATTCAAAATCATCCCGAATCCGAAAACCAAGGATCAGCTGAAGGTCATTGGAGAGGTAGCCAAGCGCTGCAGCCATATCGTGAATGCCTGCGATGCGGGACGAGAAGGACAATATATTTTCGCACTAATCCAACAACAATTAAAACTGAAACAACCTGTAAAAAGACTATGGATCTCGGATTTAACGCCGGAAAGCATTGGCCGCGGCTTTGCGGAGCTTAAGGACGGCGTTGAATTCGAGAATTTAACGCAAGCTGCGCGCGCGCGCAGCGAAGCCGATTGGTTGATCGGCATGAATGCGTCGCGCGCCTTTACGACCCGCCATCAGACGTTGCTGTCGGTTGGCCGGGTGCAGACGCCGGTGCTGGCACTGATCTATGACCGGCAGAAGGAGATCGAAGCCTTCGAATCGCAAACGTTCTACGACGTGAAAGCTTTGTTCAAGCAGGATCAGCTGGAGTATGCGGGAACCTGGCAGGGAGAGCGGCTGACCTCGCAGGAGAAAGCAGAGACGATTGCAGCCAAGGTCCATGGAAAGAACGGCACCATCACTAAATATGAAGTGAAGGAAACGAAGGAATACCCGTTCAAATTGTATGATTTGACCCTGCTTCAGCGTGAAGCCAATGCCAAGTACGGTTACTCTGCCAAAAAAACGCTGGATCTTGCGCAAGCGTTATATGAACGCCACAAGGTGATTTCCTATCCGCGTACGAACTCCAACTATGTGAATGAACAGAATATCGAAGGCATGCACAAGGCCCTTCATATGCTCAAATCGACCTCGTATGCATCTATGGCCGCAGGAGCGGATCCGAACCGGGTGCACGTCAACAACAAAGCGGTATGCAATCCGCAGCGGGTTGAGGATCACCATGCCATTCTGCCGACATTAAAGCGGCCGGGCACGCTCAGCAAGGAAGAGCAGCATATCTACGATCTGGTCATCACCCGGTTTCTATCGCATTTTTATCCTCCGGCCATGTACAAGCAGCATACGGTGCTCACCGAGGTCGAGGGGGAAACATTCAAGACGGGAATCAAGGAGCTTTTGTCGCTTGGATGGAAGGTGTTGATTGCCCAGGATACGGAGAAGAAGAAATCCAAATCTTCCAAGAAGGGGAAAGAGGACGAGGAAGAGGAGAATCAGGAATGGAACGACCGTTCCTTTGACCTTACGCCCGACAAGCCGGTGCAATGCAAAAAATCCGAAGTGAAGGAAAAGGCTACCCAGCCGCCAAAAAGTTATACGGAAGGCACGCTGCTGAAGGCCATGGAAAGCGCCGGTAAGTCCATTGAGGATGAAGCGCTTCGGGATGCGATGAAGGATAGCGGTCTCGGAACGCCGGCAACCCGGGCAGCCACCATCGAGCGGTTGAAAAAGGTCGGATATATTACGATGCAGGGCAAAAAAATCACCGTAACGCAAAAAGGAAGAACGGCGGTGGAGCTGATCCGGCATGCCGGCGTCGAATTGCTGGCTTCGCCCGAGATGACAGGCCAATGGGAGCGGCGCCTCCACCAGATCTCCAAAGGCGAAGCTTCTGCTGACGTATTCATGCAAAACGTGCAGAAGTTCACCGTTTCGATCATAAACAAGGTATCCTCGCAGCGTCCGGCGCCTTCGTCGCTTTTCGGCGGAGATGAGGACAAGTCCAAAGGAAGAGGGAAGCGAAGCGCGTCTAAAGCGGCCCCAGCCTCGAAAGCGAAGGATGAGCGCACGAGCAAGCCCACTCCGAAATCAGCGCCTGCCGCTTCAAATGAAGCGCCGTCCGTACGATCTCCCTTGGGGCGCTGCCCAAGACCCGGATGTGACGGGCATATTATTGAAGGACGCAAAGGTTACGGCTGCGCGAATTTCAAAACCGGCTGCAGCTATGTCATCTGGAAGGAATTTGCCGGAAAACAAATTTCTCATGCGATGCTGAAATCCTTGCTGCTTCAGGGAAAGACCCAAGTGTTATCCTTTAAGAACGAGGACGGCAGCACGTATAAGGGCAGGCTTGTCCTTGCTGCGGGCGGTAACGGGCAGCTGGCCGTTCAGGCCGTGGACTCCAGTGCGGCCGTAAAATCGTAGGACGTCGAGGGTTACGCCAAAATAACGAGCCGATCCGGGATATTACTCCAGGATCGGCTCGTTGTCCGTTCGATTAAGTTAAATGCTCTTCAATGACTTCCGGCACTTCAGTCAACGCCGAAACGGTATAGAGCACATTATGCGGCTCTTGCTTCAGCTCGACCAGATTATACTGCCACTCGCGCTGCTGCTTGATGTAGATGCTGTTAATGCCTGCCGTCAATGCCGGAACGACATCCGTGCGGAGCGAGTTGCCGATCATCCACGTGTTCGAGCGGACGAACGACCCCATGCCGAGAATCTCCTCAAGCGCCGTGATGTTTTTATGCTGGCGAATATAAATCCGGTCTTTAAAATAGTCCGCCAGCTTCATCTGTTCGATTTTTCGCTTCTGTATTCTCGTTTCGCCCCCGGTATAGAGGTGAAGGCAGTGGCCATCCTCTCGAAGCTTCTCCAGCGTTTCGACCATGCCGGGGTAGGCTTCAATCTCCTGCTCGTATACGCTGAGCCCCAACTGGTAGAGAAGCTCCTCTTCCTTAGGCGAGGTATCTCTCCCGTGAATTCGGCCGAAAAAATGGTATGTATCGATTAGGGACTGGGGGAAGTTCGCGCTCGCGAATCCCAGCTTGTCGATGCCGGCTACGTCGATTTCCATTTGCTTGGCTCGGATTTCTTGGGTGGTTACTCCATAAGGCTGAAACCATTCGGTCATCCATTCGAAATAATCGCCGAGAATCAGGTCGAAATACTTGTTGCAATGTATTAATGTATCATCCATGTCGAAGATAATATGCTGAGATGTTTTACTCATGGTACGCTCCTTCATACTAGGAAAGTCGAATGTAAGTCTCCAGGAACATTTGCAGCTCGGCTGCACCATCCGGCCGTAGGCTGAATCTTTCGTTATTTTCGGATTTCAGATGGGAGCGCAGCAGGCCCGCCGCCCTCAAGATCATCAGGTGGTGCATCAATTGCTCGTAGGGCTGTCCCAATTCGGACGCCATTTCGGACACGGCCTTCGGCTCATCCGCAATATATCTCAGCAGACGCAGACGTTCCGGATCCGCGAGAGCCTCGGTCATGCGCAGGAGAACGACGGGCGGCTCATCCTCGTCTTCTTCCGGTATATCAATAGGGTACTGCAGCAGGAGTACATTATCATAGAAGCAATAGGTATTGATCGGACGAAAATGCGTACCCGGGAACAAGACCACGTTTTCTTGCGGCACGTTATCCAGAATGACTCCGCTTGAAGCATATTCGATCAGATTTTCGTCGTCCATTTTCGGAAGCAGCATTCGTTTCTCTTCGGCATCTTCCTCCAGAAGATGGTACAGCTCAGGCTCCACTTCGGAAAAGTAGTGCTCATACCAGAGCTTCATCAACGGTGTGTAGTTTTCTCGAATTCTGGACGTTTCATCCCGCGTGAGGGACGGCAAGTGAGGCTGAAGCAGGCCATGAAGCTCTTCCACCGGGGAAGATTCGATCCAGCCCAGAAAATCAGGGATTTCAAGGTGCTCTCCTCGAAGCATGATCAGGGCGTATAAGACATCGTAATCCGCGAGCGGCCATGAGCGGGCTCCACTGAACTGGACACGTACATGCTGCGGCAAACGCTCATCCATCTCCGTTATCAGCTGTTTTCCAATATCCAGGTTATCGGTCCATTTCCTTGTTGCATATATCATAAAGCTGCCCAGCAGCTCATAAACCATGGATACATCGATACTAACTTTATATTTCATGAACGGATACCCTCCCAATTGATGGCATTGTTATTATTATGGCTTGTATCGATTGGGCTTGTCCACTATAATGTTCATTTGGCTGTTTAAATTCATCGTTTTTTCATATTAGAGGAGGACTATATTTCAGTGACAGAAGCTGTTACCCCCCGTCAAGGGAGAACTCATTATTTTATTTTAATTGCCGTCGTGGTTGCGGCTGGTTTAAGCCAGGGACTGCTATTGCCGGTGCTGGCTATTTTTTTGGAACGGATGGGCATCTCATCCTCCATGAACGGATTGAACGCGGCTGCTTTATATGTAGGCTCATTTGCCATGACGCTGGTTGCGGAACGGCTTCTCGGCTGGGTCGGTTTCAAAAAACTGATCGTATCGGGTCTCGTGCTGGTGATGCTGTCGCTGGTCGCTTTCCCGTTGATTCCGAGCGTAGCCGTCTGGTTTGTGCTGCGGGTGCTTGTGGGCATCGGCGATAGCGCGCTGCATTATGCCGCCCAGCTGTGGGTGCTGATGATGTCAACCGTGAAGAACCGGGGGCGGAGCATTTCCTTTTACGGCATGTCCTACGGTCTGGGATTTAGTATAGGGCCGCTCGGCATTCCTCTTCTGAAATACGGCGAAGCGGTACCGTTTCTGATTCTGGCTGTGCTGTTCTTGTTCATTCTGCTGGTCGTTCTGTTCAAACTTCCGAATTTGAAGCCGGAAAAAAGCGAGCAAGGAGAGCAGCAGCCGGCCGGCCGCTATCTCAAAAGCTATCGACTGGCCTGGTTTGCCTTGATTCCCGCATTTTTGTACGGATACATGGAAGCGGGGATTAACAGCAATTTCCCGGTCTATGGGTTAAGAAGCGGGTTCACTTTAGGCGAAATTTCGACATTGCTGCCCTTTGTCGGCATCGGCGGACTCCTGCTGCAGCTTCCCCTCGGCATCTGGAGCGATAAATTCGGACGCAAGCGGGTACTGACGATCGCGGGGATCGTGGGAGGCTGCAGTTTCCTGCTGATTCCGGTAGCCGGAACGAATTTCTGGGCAACCTTACTATTACTGACGGTGGCCGGCGGCTTGGTCGGTTCTTTCTTCTCCCTCGGTCTGGCTTATGCCGCGGACATCCTTCCCAGGGTGCTGCTGCCGGCGGCCAACGTCGTGGCTTCCTTCCATTTCAATGCCGGCAGTATCGCAGGGCCGAATGCGGGCGGCGCTATCATGGAAACCGGGTGGAACGGGGGAATCTTCGTTTTGCTCGGCGGCTTGTATATTGTGTTTGCGTGCACGGGTTTATGGTTCAAAGGCAACAGCGTTTCATCCGATAAATAGAAACATGCGTTCTCATGGCAATTGCTTTCGCTTTCTTCTAAACTAGAGAGTAGGAATATGCACTTGACGGGAGAGACGATAACATGATTAAAGTGGATCGGCTGAAGAAAACGATGGGTCCTGAACGTACACCGGTGTTAAAGGATATCACATTTCAGATGGAACACGGGGAAATGATCGGTCTGATCGGTGCGAGCGGAAGCGGAAAAAGTTTGCTGATGAGCTGTCTGTCGATGCAGCAAAAATGGGACGGCGGCAAGCTGACGATTGACGGCGAAGATATGATGAATCCCGCCGGAAAACGAAGAATTCGACGGGAATGGGCTTATCTCGAGCAGAATCCTTCCCTAAACGTAAATCGAACGGCGCTTAAGAATGTATTGATCGGGCAATCCAGCCAAACGCCGCTGTGGCGGATGGTTACCGGGATGGTCCGGTCTGATGATTATATGGGAGCCATGGATACGATCGAGCACCTGGGTTTGCTGGACAAGGCAAAACGCAAGGCCGGCGAGCTGAGCGGCGGCGAGAAGCAGCGGATTGCCATTGCCCGGGCGCTCGTTCACGGTGCTAAGGTGATTTTGGCGGACGAGCCTGTCACGGGACTCGATCCGGCCTCTGCCGAGCATGTTTTGAAGACGCTAAAAACCTTGTGCGAGGAAGAGCGTCTGACGGTATTTACCGTCATCCCGCTGGAGCTTGCGGAGAAATACTGCACCCGAATCATGGGGCTGTCGGGCGGCCAGCTGGTAGTGGATGTGACCGGAAGACGTTTAACCCATGGCGAGAAGTCAAGACTGTAATTATTGATCGCTTGACGCAAGGCGAAAGCATAGAAATGAGTTGATACTTATTGAAATATAGAGTGATGCAAGCCCTCTTGGCCGGCTTGTTACTATTTATCATAAGCGGCTGTACCTTTATCCAGGATCCGGTGTCATTAATGAAGCGACCGGATCTGCCGACGGACAAAGCGACGCTGAACGGCGCCATCCAGTCCGCGCTCCAGAAGATCAAACTGGACAACGGCGCTATCATTCGGCCGCGAAGCGACGTCGACAGCAGTTCGATCCGAATTCATGACCTGGACAATGACGGCGTTATGGAAGCCGTCGTTTTCTATCAGACGCCGGATGAAGAGGTGAAAATCCACGGCATGATCATGCAGCAGCAGGGTGATACCTGGGTGAAGAGCCTCGATTTCGACGGAGAAGGGACGGTTTTGGAGTCATTTGATTTCGTTGATTTTACGAACGACGGCAAGGTTGACATCGTAGCCGGTTTCTCCCGCGGAGAAGAGAATCTTCAGAACCTGCTGGCCGTGTATTCATTCTCCGGGGATTCGCTCGAAAAAATCCCGGCTTTGCCGTATACGCACTTCAATATCGGAGACATGAACGGCGACAAGGTCAAGGATATTACGGTGGTATACCTCCAGCAGAAAGAGCTCTCGTATATCAGCACCTATCAATACGACAAATTCGAGGATGCTTTCGTTGAGCTGAACAAACTGGATTTGGGACCAAATATCGAAAGTTATTACAATGTTGTCGCAGGTAAAGTGGCCAAAAACAAAGAAGGTATCATCTTGGATGCTTCGGTCGTGTCCAACTCTTCCTATTCCAAGCTCATTATCATGGAGGACAACAAGTTTATTGACGTGCTCCAGGATGAACTGCTTACTTACAAGGAACTGCCGGTTGAGAGCGAGGACGTGAACGATGACGGTATTTTAGAGTTTGGTGTGCTTACTAGGCCAAGCGGCTGGGAAGATCGGCTGATCCTGGACGAAATCCCGTTCTTCACCACGTACTTCCAGTGGGACGGAGAGGTGCGGGAGAGCAACGAAGTAGAAGGGCTTCAATTCGTGCTCCAAAGATACTACGATATGAATAATCGCTTCTATCTGGATTTTCCGCCGGATATGTACAATAAAATTACCATTACGCCGGAATCCAACAAAAATGCTTATTTGAACTTTGTCATGACCGACACGGGAGAGTCCGTCGCGGAAATCAAGTTTTTCTCCACGGCCCAGTGGGGGAAAGCCGAATCCGATTGGGAGATCTTGGTGAAGGAGAAAAACCGCGTCATCGCTTATCGAAGCCATGGCGATCTGAAATTGAGTAAAAAAGATAAAAAGCCAAGCAGCAACAATGTGGCTCCTATCGAAAGAAAGGGGAACTAGACCTTGAGTAAAGTGCTCATATTAGAAGATGAAGAATCCATTCGCAGTTTTATCGTAATTAATCTGAAACGGAACGGCTTTGATGTGCTGGAGACCGAGAACGGCAATGAGGCCCTTCGCTTGCTGCAAACGACGCCAGACATCGATATCGCCTTGCTCGACGTCATGGTTCCGGGAATCGACGGCTTTGAAGTATGCCGCAGAATCCGGGAAACGAACGAGCGGATCGGCATTATTTTTCTGACGGCAAAAGTTCAAGAGCAGGACAAAGTGTATGCCCTATCCGTCGGAGCGGATGACCACGTAAGCAAACCGTTCAGCCCGACGGAACTGATCGCCCGGCTGCAATCCCTTCTGCGCAGGGTGAACGTTCAGCGTGCGGGTGCCGCCAAGGTATCCTTCCAATCGGGTCCGTTCACGCTGGATCTGATTTCCAAGCAATTCAAGAAGAACGGGCAGCCGGTGGAACTGACGCCTACGGAGTTCTCGCTGGTGCAGTTCTTCCTGGAAAAAGAAAACACGCCGCTTAGCCGTGATGTGCTGCTTGATCACGTTTGGGGCAAAGAATATATGGGCGATCCCAAAATCGTGGACGTGAACATTCGGAGACTTCGCCAAAAAATCGAAGGCAATCCTTCCGAGCCGGAATACCTCCAGACGGTATGGGGACACGGCTATAAATGGAAGGGTCAGGGACAATGATCATCAAAAAAGGCATTCGGCGGCAAATCGTGCTGCACTACTTCCTGGTAGTGTTCATCGCCTTGCTGCTGATTGAGGTTATTTTTCTAATCGCTTTACGATCGTATTATTACGATACGGTGTACAACCATATGGTGAACCATATCCGTACCGCTAACGATTTCTATCAGCCCTTTCGACTGACCTCGTCGGACAACGTCAATCAGCTGAGCGAAATGGTTCGCCATTTTGAACTGTATAATACGGAGCTTCAAATTTTGAACCCGGCTGGGCAAGTACTCTCAACTTCGACCGGCTTCGAAATAGAGCAGACCATCAAGACCAGCGATGTCACCCAAGCGCTTGCAGGCAATACGAGCCGTTGGATCGGCAAACAGCAAGGCACGGGCCAGATCGTGATGGCGGTGTCCCAGTCCGTTTCGAACGGTTTTGAAAATACGTATATTCTCCGTTACGTGACTTCGCTGGAATACGTAAACGACAAGCTGATGAAAATGACGCTGTTTGCCGTCAGCATCGGGGCGGCCGTTCTGGCGATCGTGCTTGCTTTCAGCATTGGGCTGGCCAATTCCATCGTAAAGCCGCTCAACAACATTACCACGGTGTCCGCTCAGATGGCCAAAGGCAAGTTCAACGTGCGGATCAAGGGCGACTACAAATACGAGCTTGGCGAGCTTTCGTCGACCTTGAATTACATGGCGCAGGAGATTGTGCGAAGCAATCAGGTGAAGGATGACTTTATCTCCTCGATCTCGCATGAGCTGCGAACGCCGCTCACAAGCATCAAGGGCTGGAGCGAAACGCTTGACTCCGGCGGCTACGATCCGGAAGAAACGAAAATCGGAATGCAGATCATCTCCAAGGAAACCGACCGGTTGATCGGCCTTGTCGAAGAGCTTCTGGATTTCTCCAAGCTCCAGCAGAATGAGATGAAGCTGGTGAAGGGCATCGTGAATTTACGGGAGCTGCTGCAAGAGATCATGCTCAATCTGTGGACGAAAGCCGAGAAGAAGGGCGTTCAGATCAAACTGGAGTCCGACGAGAAGCCGATTATCTATGGGGACGTCAACCGCTTGAAGCAGGTATTCCTGAATATCGTGGACAACGCGGTTAAATTCTCGCATGAGAACGGGGTAATCAACCTGTCCTTCGCGATGGAAGAGAAGTTTGTTATCGTTACCGTACAAGATCACGGGATCGGCATCTCGGACGAGCATCTTCGGCGGGTAAAGGATCGGTTCTTCCAGGTGAATCCACTTAACGGGGGAACGGGACTTGGATTAGCGATCACGCAGCAGCTCGTTGAGCTTCACGGGGGCACGATGGAAATGGAAAGCGAGCTCGGGCACGGAACAGCCGTGATCGTCAAGCTGCCGCTGCCTGAGGGGAAAATACCGATGGCCGGCGGGTTGGAGAACGGTGAGGATGACGCAGCCGGGCCGATGGCCTAAGCTTTGCCGGCAATCCGGCAAAGCTTTTCTCAACTTTACACCCGCAAAGTATTTGGACTAAGGATCGAAGCATAGTCTCCACTTTGTGGAGTATTGTTTTTGGGTCCCCCGCAAAGTAATTGGAATAAAGCTCGGAGCATAGTCTCCACTTTGTGGGGGGTTGTTTTGGGGTCCCCGCAAAGTAATTGGAATAAAGCTCGAAGCATAGTCTCCACTTTGTGGGGTATTGTTTGTGGGGTTATGTTATAGAGGAGGGGAGTACAGGAGTGGAATCCGCAGCAATGTTTTCAACGGAGCAGGGGCGGTTTGAACTACGAAGGGCAGAAGCCGTGCACGCAGGAGAGATGCTGGCGCTTCTAACGGAGGCGGCCGAGGTGATGGAGCAGCAAGGGCGCAAGCAGTGGAGTCCCTCGCTTTTTTCCCTGGACCTAATGACACAGTACCTGGAAGAGCGTGAAGTATTCATCCTGTGGCATGAAGATAAGGCGGCCGGCATGTTTACGCTGCAGTACGGGGACCCTGACTACTGGGGAAAGCGGGACGATCCGTCCTACGGTTACTTGCATCGTCTGACCGTACGCTTCGCTTATCGGGGGCTGGGTCTTGGGAACAAAATGATTTCCTTTGCGGAATCGTATTTGGTTTCCAAAGGGAAACGGGGCTTCCGATTGGATTGCGTATCCCATTTGCCAACGCTGAATCGATTTTACCAGCGTCAGGGATTTCAATTCGTGGCCGAGCAGGATATGGGCGGTCGCATCGTGAATTTATATGAAAAGAATTTTGTTTCCTGATCTTAAAGTTTCGAACCTCCGTCGCATGCGCTTAGACAAAGTCAGCAGGGCACGATACATGAGAAAAAAGCGATCCGCTACGGATCGCTTTTTTGTGTTAATGGCCTGAAAGAAATTCTCGGGGCTCTATTCTGTTCATGACATTCGTTCAGGATGAAGAGACATTTGCACGCAAGCGTCCTTTTTCGTATACATCCTGAAGGAGCCGGGCCGGCTGGGTACGAACCGTTGGTTTCGGAAGCACCGTCTCGTACGGTCCTACGACCACGACATTGCCGGGAGCCCCTTTCACAACGGCTCCGTCCTTGATCACTGCACCTTCCCCGATGATGGCGTGCTCGATATGGACGCCTTTGCCGATTTTGGCATTCGGCATGACCACGCTATCCTTCACGATGGAGTATTTGCCGATTTCTGATCCGCAGAAGATGACGGAGCTTTTGGCTTTTCCTTCGAAGGTGCATTGGTCATGAATCAGGCAGTCCGTATGCTCCACATTTCGGGTCCGTGCTGCCGACAGCTTGGTTTTCCAAGCACGCGTATACATAGGCCAGTCGGCTCTCTCAAGGACGAGCTCATTTTGGCTAAGCACATCCATATGGGCTTCCCAGAGGCTTTCTACGGTGCCGACATCGCGCCAGTAGCCCTGGAAGCGGAATGCTAGCAGCGACTCTTCTCCGGACAGCATCTTAGGGATGACATCCTTTCCGAAATCATGGCTGGAGTTCGGGTCAGACGCATCTTCGATCAGGTGCTGCTTCAGATAGTCCCAACGGAACAAATAAATGCCCATGGAGGCAAGATTGCTTTGCGGTTCTGCCGGTTTTTCGGCAAATTCAATGATATTGAGATTATCGTCAACGCTCATGACGCCAAATCGGCTGGCGTCTTCCCATGGTACTTCCATCACGGAGATCGTGGCAGGAGCCCCTTGCTTCATATGGGCTTCAAGCATTTCCCGGTAATCCATCTGGTAAATATGGTCCCCGGACAAGATGAGCACATGCTCTGGATTTTGATCATCGATGTATTGAATGTTTTTATAAATGGCATCTGCCGTTCCCAAGTACCCGTCTTGGTGTGTGCTGTTGGATGGAAGAAGGGCAATGCCTTCACGTCCTGTATGTGTTAATCCCCAGGGTTCGCCTTCGCCGATATGTTCGTGTAATGATTCTGCCTCATATTGCGTAAGCACTCCAACCGTATCGATTCCGGAGTTTACACAATTGCTGAGAGGAAAATCGATTATACGATAATGTCCGCCAAACGGAACGGCGGGTTTTGCCAGCCTGGACGTAAGGGGAGCCAATCGTTTACCTTCTCCACCCGCCAGAAGCATAGCAATACAGTCTTTTTTCTTCATCACGTTTCCCTCCCAATGTATTTTCACGTTGTTCATTACATAAACGACATTCCCGGGGTTTGAAACGATTATATTGAAAAAGTAATTTGAAAATTACAAAATTATTTTTCAGGGACATTTTTTATTTTCAACCTGGTTAGAATGGGGTAATAGCATTAATAATATTGCATTTTTAAGAAAAAGCAGGTGACGACGATTGAACCAAGCAGTTAGGGAAGGAAACATGACTCCGGAACAAGTGTATTTATTTCATGAGGGTACCTGGTTTCACAGTTACCAATGTATGGGTGCACACCTTGCCACAGAAGAAGGAGAAAGAGGCGTGCGTTTTACGGTGTGGGCTCCGAATGCCAGGCAGGTAGGACTTGCCGGAGACTGGAACGGCTGGGATGGTTCCCAAGACCCGTTATATAGGATGCCCGATTCGGGAATTTGGAGTCGGTTTTTCCCTGGGATGGAGACTGGAACTTTTTACAAATATCAGATCACGGGGCCCTTCGGAGAAATGTTCCTAAAGGCCGATCCTTATGCATTTCATGCCGAAGTACGACCTGCGACGGCATCGGTGGTGACCGACCTCTCAGGATATCGCTGGAATGATGCCGCATGGAGAAGGAAGAACAAATCCCCATATGCCAAGCCGGTGAACATTTATGAAATGCACTTCGGGACCTGGCGGCAAAAAGAGGACGGTTCGTTCTTTACATATCGGGAATTGGCCGATCAGCTGATTCCTTATTTGCAGGAAATGAGTTATACCCACGTAGAATTTATGCCCTTGGCGGAGCATCCCTACGATCTTTCGTGGGGCTATCAGGGCACAGGATTTTATGCGCTGACGAGCAGATACGGAACTCCCCATGATTTCATGTTTCTCGTCGACCAGCTGCACCAAGCCGGCATCGGCGTGCTGCTCGACTGGGTGCCCGCACATTTTGCCAAGGATGCCCACGGGCTTCGGCAGTTTGACGGGGCGCCTCTTTATGAGTATGCAGACCCCCAAAAAGCCGAGAAACCTGGCTGGGGAACATTGTCTTTCGATTATGCCAAGCCGGAGGTAATTTCATTCCTCATCTCCAATGCCTTATTTTGGATGGATATGTATCATATTGATGGTCTTCGCGTTGATGCCGTGACGAGCATGATCCGTCTTGATTTTGAGAAGCGTGAGGGTCAGTACAGCCTTAACGAGCACGGAGGCTTGGAAAACCTTGAGGCGATATCCTTTCTGCAGGAATTGAATAAAGCCGTGTTTCGATATTACCCGAATGCCTTGATGATGGCCGAGGAGTCGAGCGCATGGGCGGGGGTTACGGCACCTGTGCATGAAGGGGGTCTTGGCTTCAATTACAAATGGAATATGGGCTGGATGAACGACACGCTGTCTTATATTGAACAAGAGTTCGATCAGCGGCCTACCCATCATAATTTACTGACATTTCCCATTTGTTATGCCTATTCGGAGAATTTTACATTGCCGCTTTCACACGATGAAGTCGTCCATGGAAAGAAATCGCTGCTTAATAAAATGCCGGGAAGCTACGAACAAAAGTTTGCGGGTCTGCGGATTTTGCTTGGATACCAGATCACCCAGCCCGGGAAGAATCTGCTGTTCATGGGGGAGAGTTCGGCCAGTTTATCGAATGGAAGGATCAGGAGCAGCTCGACTGGCTGCTGCTGGACTATGAAAGCCACCGCAAGCAGTTGGCATATACGGCAGCTCTAAACCGCATGTACGTGGATGAAAAGGCGCTATGGGAGCAGGATCACCGATGGGAAGGCTTCGAATGGCTCAGCGCCGATGATCATGAGCAGAGTGTCGTATCGTATATGAGAATGGGCACCAAGCCCGGCGATACGCTGATCATCGTCATTAATTTTCAGCCGAAGGCATATGACCAATATCGGGTCGGTTTGCCGAGAGCGGGGCAATATGTGGAAATTCTGAATTCCGATCATGCCGATTACGGCGGCTCCGGACTGCTGAACGACGGTGAGATGAAAGCGGAGAAGAAGACCTGGCATGGCCAAACCCACAGCCTGGAGATCAAACTGCCTCCATTAGGCATGGTTGTTTTAAAGAAAAAGCCGCCTCGATCGAGGAAATCGCAAGATCGATCGGACGCGTCGCTGAAGGCGGCAGCGGCAAGAGAGAAAACAGAACAAAAAACGATACGGAGCAAAAGGGGGAAGCAGGATTGAAATTGTTATTTGCAGCTTCGGAATGCGGACCATACATCAAGACAGGCGGACTGGCGGATGTGATCGCTGCCTTGCCTAAATCCCTTCGCGGCATGGGCGAGGATATTCGAGTCGTGCTGCCGAAATATCGCGGCATTCCGGAAGAATACAGAGAGCGAATGGAGCATGTGGGAGAAACCCGGGTGCGGGTAGGCTGGCGCGAGCAATATTGCGGCATCGAGTCCCTGGTGGAAGACGGTTTAACGATCTATTTCGTGGATAACGAGTACTATTTTGGCCGAGACGGCATTTATGGTTACATGGACGATGGCGAACGCTTCTCTTTCTTCAACCGTGCCGTGCTTGAGGTGCTGCCGGTAATCGGATTCCAGCCGGATGTGCTGCACTGTCACGACTGGCATACCGCCATGATTCCGCTGCTTCTTGAAGACGTCTATCGTCATGATCCCTTCTATGCGGGGATTCGAACCGTGTTCACGATCCATAATCTGCTGTATCAGGGCGTATACCCGTACGAGGTGCTGGTTGATCTGCTCGGCATTCACAGCCGGCATTTCACGGCTGAAGGCGTGGAGTATTACGGAAACGTGAATTTCATGAAAGCGGGCATCGTTTACGCAGATCACGTAACGACGGTCAGCCCAACCTATGCCACGGAAATCCAGACAGGTTATTACGGATACGGACTTGACGGACTTCTGTCGGCCCAGGGCTCGAGATTGAGCGGGATTGTGAACGGCATTGATACCAAAAGCTACAATCCGGCGACAGATCCGCATCTCGCCATGAAGTTCCGGAGCGGACTGAACAAAAAAACGCAGAACAAAATCGCCTTACAGGAAGAGCTGAATCTTCCCGTGGCGCCGCATATTCCGTTGATGTCGATGGTAACGCGATTGGTCGATTCGAAAGGACTCGATTTGGTTATCCGCATTCTGGATGAGCTGCTCTACTATGATGAGATTCAGTTCGTTGTCCTGGGAACGGGAGATCCTTCCTATGAGCATTGGTTCAGGGAAGCGGCAAATCGCTATCCCACCAAAATGTCGGCCCAGATCCGGTTCAATGAGCCGTTATCGCGGCGTTTTTATGCCGGCAGCGACCTGTTCCTGATGCCTTCCAAATTCGAACCGTGCGGCATCAGCCAGCTGATCGCCATGCGGTACGGCAGCGTACCCATTGTCCGAGAAACGGGCGGACTGAACGATACGGTTCAGGCATACAACGAGTATACGGGCGAAGGGAACGGCTTCTCCTTCAAGGATTACAATGCGCATGACATGATGAACACCATCCGCCGCGCGACCTCCATGTATCGAATGCCCGAGCACTGGCGTAAAGTGAGCAAGAACGCACTGGGCGGGGATTACAGCTGGAACGTTTCGGCAAAGGAATATCAGGAAATCTATCAACAGATCACCAGCCGATAATAACCATGTCTTTCATGACGCAGGGGTGCCCGGATAGCGAAGGAATATCAAGCTATCCGGGCACCCCTGTGCTGTCTGAATATGATCGAAGCTAATGTTTCAATTCCCGGCATAAAATGCGATACGCGTACGGTTCCAAATCGATATGCATCGTACCGTTTACCGGTTTTACAGGCTCTTGGGTTTCGGCATCGATCCAATCGGTCGTGACGATGGGATGCGATAGGGTACGCTTCGAGTCGCTGTTGTTGATCCAGACGATAAAATGCATGGTTTCGTCGGCACGTTCGTACACGATGCAAGGATCATGAAGATTCGCCTGCAAGGAAGCGGAAGCGACCTTGCCTGAGGGCTTTATGCTCTTTCCGCAGCGCGATCATGCCTTGATAAAATGCATACAGCTCCTGGTTTCGCTTCTTGGGATCCCATTCCATGCATTTGCGGCAATCCGGGTCTCCATCCCCGGTCAAGCCGATTTCATCCCCGTAGAAGATGCACGGCGTGCCCATGAAGGTGAACAGGAATACGACGGTGAGTTTCATGCGCCGGATATCTTCTCCCACGCGGGTAAGCAGCCTGGGAGTATCGTGGCTGCAAAGCAGGTTGAAGACCACTTCGTTCGTCTGCTGCGGATAACGCATCAGGATCGAGCCGATGCGGTTGGCGAAGGTGAGTCCGTCCATGTTGCCGTTGAAAAACTCCAGCACCTTATCGGCAAAAGGGTAATTCATCACGGAATCGAACTGGTCGCCTTGCAGCCAGATCAACGAGTCGGACCAAACCTCGCCTACGATGTATGCCTCGGGGTTGGCCTTCTTGACAACCTGCCTGAAATCCCGCCAGAAATGATGGTCGATTTCATTCGCGACATCCAGACGCCAACCGTCAAGCTTGATCTCCTTAATCCAATACTCGGCGACGCCCAGCAAGTACGCCTTGACTTCGGGATTGGCAGTATTGAATTTCGGCATGTTTCCGAAGAAGCCGAAGGTGTCGTATGTCGGTATGCCGTCCTTGATCTCGCAAGGAAACCGGTTCACATGAAACCACCCGGCATATTTGGACTTCTCGCCATGCTTCAGGACGTCCTGAAAGGGCGGGAACTCCTCGCTGCAGTGATTGAATACCGCATCCAAAATCACACGAATGCCTTTTGCGTGGCAAGTATCCACTACCTTTTTCAACAGTTCGTTATCGCCAAAGTGCGGATCCACCTGCTTATAATCTACCGTGTCGTATTTATGATTGGAGGGGGAGAGGAAGAGGGGGGTAAAATATATGGCGTTAATGCCCAGGTCAACCAGATCATCCAGGTGATCCAGCACGCCCTGCAGGTCACCGCCGAAGAAATTGTCCACCTCCGGCTTGCCGCCCCAGGCTTCGGTTCCGTCAGGACTGATGGCTGGGTTCCCGTTGGCAAAGCGTTCCGTCATGATTTGGTAGAATACGGCTTCTTTGGCCCATTCCGGTACTTTGAATACATCGACTTCATGTATGTACGGAAATTCAAAGTAGCCTGCCGGCGGATAGGGGTAATCCCATCCGATTCCGCTGTCGACCATATACACCGTTTCATCTCCCGCATGAATCCGGAATCCGTATGACAACCTTTTGTATTTGGGCCTGACTCCGCATTCCCAGTAATCAAACATGTCGTCAGAGGCGGCCTTTTCCATGGTGATCTCGAAGTACGTACGGTCCCAATCATATTTGTCGCCCGTCATGGCAACAACTGAATCAATGTCGTTCTTCTTGGTTCGAATCCGAAGATGAATGGTGTGTGTATCGTAAGCATAAGCCCATTTATCTCTAGGAACATGATACAGCGCTTCTAACAGCATGGTTACACCTCCTATATGAGTAAAGCTATAGCTAATTAATAACCAGCTGCTGGCTTGCCTGAATCATGCGGTGAATGAGACAGGCGGCTTGCAATGTAGATGGACCGAAATCATGCGCTTCTATAAGATGGGAAGGCAGCCGATAGATTATGCATCCGTCCGTTCCCTTCCTATATTCCATATCTTTAATTCCTATTTTGGATAATTCTAAAGTCCCGTGTTTACATTTTAATGTAGGGAGAGGAGAAGCTTGCGGATAGGATGAAATCTAAACAATTAAATTCCATTTATTTTAGGAATAGAATGGATTCAAACCCGCTTGATTATTTTAATAATTAGTTATATTCCACAAACTGAATCATGTGTGACATGATCACTTTGAGGGTATGATGATTTGACCGTTGTATTAAAATAGTGGAATGACATACTACAAGTTGATTTTGCCTGTAAGTTACAAATTGAAAACCCATCAATTTTCATTGCATATTCATGCATCCTGTTTTATAATGACTCAGTTGCTTTTTTTCTAAAGGTTTAATCTATTTGTAACAGTTAGGGGAGAAATGAGACATATGAAACGTAAATTTACAGCGTGGATGACCCTGTTCATGGTGGTCGTGCTGTCTTTCGGCAGCCTCGTCCATGCGGAAGGCGAGAAGAAAACGGTGATTCTCGGAACCAGTGCCGACTATGCGCCATATGAGTTCCATAAAACGATAGATGGCGTGGATACCATCGTCGGATTTGATATCGATATCGCGAAGGAAATCGCCAAGGATCTTGGCGCAGAGCTCATTATCAAGGATACGTCCTTTGATGCGCTCTTGCCAGAGCTGACGAGCGGCCGCGTGGATTTCGTCATATCGGGCATGAATCCGACGGAAGACCGCCGAAAAAGCATTGATTTCTCGGAACCTTATTACGCTGCGGAACAATCGGTCGTAGTCCGCAAGGAAGACGCCTTGAAATTCAACACGCTTGAAAGCCTGGAAGGAGCCCGGATCGGGGTTCAGAAAAGCTCCATTCAGGAATCCATCGCAAAAACGATACCGAATGCCAATGTAGTATCGCTCGATAAAATCCCGGATTTGCTGCTTCAGCTGGAATCCGAGCGCGTGGACGTCGTCCTTGCGGAGTATCCGATCGCAAAGACCAACATGAATGAAGCGACCATGGCCATCACGGATGCCAAGCCGACGGCGGAGAACGACGCATATGCCATCGGGGTCCGCAAAGGAAACGAGGAGCTGCTTGGCAGCATTAATGCTACGCTCGAGCGCTTAAAAGAAAATAACCAGATCCAGAAATTTGTCGACGATGCCAGCGATCTGGCTGCAGGACGAACCGCAGAGAACTTGAATACCTTTGAATTTTTCTGGAAATATCGCGACTATTATGCCAAAGGCATTCAATTTACGTTGCTTATTTCGGCCCTCGGCGTATTTTTCGGATTCATTCTCGGATTGATTATCGCGTTAATGCGGATGTCCGGCGTAAAAATCCTTAAGTTCTTGGCTACCGCATATATTGAAATCATCCGCGGCACGCCGATGCTGGTCCAGCTGTTTATTATCCATTACAGCTTGGCGGCGTTTGATATTAAATTCTCACCGATCCAGTCGGGTATTTTGACGCTCTCCATCAACAGCGCTGCCTATTTGGCAGAAATATTCCGCGCAGGCATTCAGGGCGTGGACCGGGGACAACTGGAGGCCGCACGCTCGCTCGGGATGACCAAGGGCAAAGCCATGCGTCATATCATTTTGCCGCAGGCGCTGAAAGGGGTACTCCCTGCGATCGGTAACGAATTCGTTGTCATTATCAAGGAATCGTCCATCGTATCGTTCATCGGGGTATTCGATATTATGTACCAAGCCCAGATTTTGCGCGGTTCAACCTTTGCCCCGCTGAATCCGCTGCTTGTGGCGGCCATGATCTACTTTATACTGACATTCGTTCTTTCGAAGCTTCTGGGTGTCTGGGAAAGGAAGTTGAGTGCAAGTGATAACCGTTAAGGATCTTCATAAATCGTTTGGCAAGCTGGAAATACTGAAGGGCATCAATATCGAGATTGCAAAAGGAGAAGTGGTGGTTGTCATCGGACCGAGCGGCTCCGGTAAAAGCACCTTCTTGCGCTGTCTCAATCTGCTGGAAGTGCCGACCAGCGGCGAAATTTCATTCGAGGGTGAGCTGATCACCGCCAAGAACCACAATATCAATGCCACCCGCGAGAAAATGGGCATGGTGTTTCAGCAGTTTAACCTGTTTCCGCACAAAAAGGTCATCGATAACATTACGCTCGCCCCTATCCAAGTTAAAGGGGTTTCGGCGAAGGAAGCCGAGGCTACAGCAGACGAGCTGCTGAAATCGGTTGGACTGCAGGACAAAAAGGAGTCTTATCCTTCCCAGCTGTCCGGCGGACAGAAGCAGAGAATTGCCATTGCGCGAGCACTCGCCATGCAGCCCCATGTCATGCTGTTTGACGAGCCGACCTCCGCACTCGATCCCGAGATGGTGGGCGAGGTTCTGGAAGTGATGAAGAAGCTTGCCGAAGGCGGAATGACGATGGTCATCGTGACCCATGAGATGGGCTTCGCCCGCGAAGTGGGAGATCGGATCCTGTTCATGGACGGCGGCAAAATCGTGGAGGAAGGCACGCCGGACCAACTGTTCGGCAATCCGACCCATCCCCGTACGCAAGAGTTTTTAAGCAAGGTATTGTAACTTTTTCATCCGGAATGTAACAAATTAAAAACAGCGCCTAGCCTGGTGTTTCAGGCAGCGGCGCTGTTTTTCTTTGTGTGTTGGTAACAATTGCTTGCGGTATAGGTTACAAAATTGTGATATATTCATGTTCGTTGACATACTACATCCGATTTACCAAGCTACATATAAGGGAGGCATCTCTAGATGTTACGACAAATGAAATCTTGGACAAGAAATCGTGGACTTAACCAAAATAATAAGATCGCTGGAAGAACAGCAAAATGGTTTACCATTACAGCCGTGGCACTCGGACTGACTTTTGCCGGAGGCGGGCTGCAAGCACATGCAAGCTCCGTGCATGTTGCTAAGAACGGCGATACGTTCTATTTCTTGTCCAAACAGTACGGCGTTAATATGGACAAGCTGATGAAAGCTAACCCAACAATAAAGGCAACGAATATTTACCAGGGGCTCAAAATCAACATACCAGGGACGGTATCGATGAACTCGGCGGCATCCGCGGCGCCAATCGCTCCAGGAAACTCCGGTTTCACGCCAAGCTTGAATGTTATCCCGCAGAATAACGTAGTCGAAGCATGGGGCAAGACGTTTAATTACAGCAAAACTTTATCCGTTAAAGCTACTGCGTACTCCTCTGCTGCAAGCGAGAACGGCGGTTGGGGCGCGGTTGACTATTTCGGGAATTCCCTTAAGCTTGGCACCATCGCCGTTGATCCCAAGGTAATTCCGCTCGGTACCAAGGTCCTTGTAACAGGACATGAGCATCCAGGATTGCCTAAAAAGGCATTTGTGGCAGAAGCACGTGATATCGGCGGAGCCATAAAAGGGAATAAGATTGATATCTTCATCCCAGGCTCCCAATCATCCGTAAATCAATTCGGCATCCAGGATATCAAATTGTTCATTATCGATTAATTCATATATCATGATGAATCGTAAAGACGGCTTCACTGGTCAACTTCCAGTCAGCCGTCTTTTTGGCGTTTAAACAGGCTCTATCGCGATTCCGGCACGTTTAACATATCCGGAAGCGTCACGAAACTGTACCCTTTGTTTCGCAGTTCCGTTATGATGTCCGGGAGCGCATCGATGGTACCGGTAAGATCGGATCCCACGCCGCCGCCGGCATGCTGGAGAACGATCGATCCCGGGCCGACCGCAGTCATAATATTACTCTTGACCTCTTCCTTCTGCAGTCCTTTCCAATCGAGGGAATCGACATTCCAATTCACGACCTTGTACCCGTTTTTGCGCGCCCATTGGAGCTGCTCTTCATTAATATCGCCATAAGGCGGTCGGATCAGCCGCGGGTCGACTCCGGTCAGCGACTTCAAAATCGTGTTGGTACGCTCAATTTGGCTTTTGAATTTCTCCAGGCTCAGCTTGTTCAGTTGGGCGTGATTGTAAGAGTGATTGCCAATAGCATGTCCTTCTTCATGAATGCGTTTCATGAGCTCAGGGTGTTTCTTAGCACGTTCTCCTACTGCAAAAAAGGTGGCCTTCACCTGCTGTTCCTTCAGCACATCGAGTACTTTTCCGGTAAATCGGGGATCCGGTACATCATCAAAGGTAAGCGCCACCTGTTTGACCCGTGGTCCGCTTGCGCGAAACGTGTCCGGGTATTTCCTCAGCAATTGGCTTAAAGACGGCGCGTCGTCTGATGGTTTGCTCTGATTTCGCTTCGAATGATCCATGACTTGGCCGGACTCCGACATGACGGAAGCATCCTGAGGTTGTGGTGACAGATTATGTAAACCGGACGCGTTTGCCGGGATGCCCGGCACAACGAAAAAGAATGAAAGGATCCACAGCAGGCAGATTCCTGCGCGGCATCTTTTGAACATCACGATCGGCCCCTTTAGCTTTTTAGTATGGTATGCCCAGTTGGACAAACAATTATCCTCAATATGGGAATTCGACGGTTTTTAGTTTTCCCTCGGAAAGGTGTATAATAACCCCTAACAGATTTTATTACATCTTAATCATTTGGATGTGGAAGGAGATAATCGCTTGGCTGACTTGTTTACACCCTACAATTTCAAGAATTTGACCCTCAAGAACCGCATTGTTATGCCACCGATGTGTCAATATTCCGTAAAGGCCGGGGACGGGATTCCGAATGATTGGCATTTTGTGCATTACGTCAGCCGTGCTGTGGGAGGCACTGGCTTAATTATTGTGGAAATGACAGGCGTTCACCCGGACGGACGCATAACCAATCAGGATACCGGGATCTGGGACGACAATCAAATTCCTGCCTATCGCCGTATTGTCGAAGCCGTGCATTCTTATGGAACCAAGATTGGTATCCAGCTCGGCCATGCCGGCCGAAAGGCGCAGGATGCCGAGCCGTCGGTAGCCCCGTCGGCAATCCCGTTCAGTTCCCATTACAAAATGCCGAAGGCACTCTCCACTGCCGAAGTGGAAGATCTCATACAGGCCTTCAGGGAAGGAGCTCGCCGGGCTGTTGAAGCCGGATTCGACACGGTTGAGATTCATGGCGCGCATGGTTACCTGATCCATCAGTTTCATTCGCCGCTGACGAATCAACGCAGTGACGAATATGGCCAAGACCTCCCCCTGTTCGGTGAACGGGTTGTCCAGGCCGTTAAGGAAGTGCTGCCCGAAGGCATGCCGATCATCATGAGGGTGTCTGCAAAAGAATATGTGGACGGCGGTTATGATGTGGAGTACTGTGCGGAAATCTGCAAACGATACCGGGATGCCGGGGTCGATATTTTTCATATCTCCTCCGGAGGAGAAGGGGTCGTCGGTTCCAATGGCGGTCCGGAAGCGAAGCCGGGTTATCAGGTCGATCTGGCTGCGGAGTTCAAACAACTGCTGAAGGTCCCAGTGATTGCAGTAGGGCTGCTTGATGATTACAATGTCGCCCAAGAGGTGGTTTTGTCGGGCAAGGCGGATATGGTAGCGATCGGAAGGGGCATGCTGCGGGATCCGTACTGGGCGGTTCATGCTGCCAAAGCGCTTGATGAAGAACAGAAAGTTCCGAAGCAGTATGAACGGGGATATTAAGAATCAGTGCGTGTTCAAAATTCAGATTTCAGCACCGATAAGGTGATCCCAAGATGACTTTTAACAACCACTAAAAAAATTTTGAAACCGTTTGGGATCATGCAACGTAAACATTTAACATATACCAGTATTTTAAAGCGAAAGCGAGAGGAAGAGAACGATGTCCATATTTAAAAGATTGCGTGACTTGACCATGTCCAATATTAACGCCATTATCGACAAGGCTGAAGACCCGATCAAGATGACGGACCAGTACATCCGCGATATGACCGAAGACCTTGAGGATGCCGAGAAGGCGGTAGCTGCCCAAATCGCCATCGAGAAACGCTTCAAAGCCCTTTATGAAGAGCAAGCTGCTCTCGTGGAAAAACGCACGCAGCAGGCTCATACGGCAGCGCAGGCGCAAAACGTTGAACTTGCCCGTCGTGCGCTGGAAGAGAAGAAGGCAGCTGAAGCCAAGCGCGACGAGTACAAAGCAAGCTACGATCAGAACAAGCTGGCAGCCGACAACCTGCGCGGCAAGCTGGAGGAAATGCGCAAGCAGCTTACAGCGATGAAGAACAAGCGCGAGACGCTGGTTGCCCGTTATAATGCGGCTAAAGCGCAAACCGAGATCAACAAAGCAATGAACGGTTTCGGGTCTGACACGGCTTCCGCCGGGTTGAAGCGGATGGAAGAAAAGATGCTGGCCATGGAAGCGCGTGCCGAAGCAAGCAACGAAATGTCGACGCGCGAGAAATCCCTCGATGAAGAGTTCGAGAACCTCGGCAAGGACAAAGCCGTTGAGGATGAGCTTGCAGCCTTGATGAAGCAATACGAGAACAAGTAATCCGGGTCTGGTGGTCTGACAGGTAAATAGTATCGATGGCGAGGGAGACGCAGCAGGGCTGAATACTACTGTGCTTCTCCTTCGCTTTTGTTTGATACCGGATATATACGGGACTACCCTTTAAGGTTGTCTATCTTCGATTGAAGCAGTCTGATCATGGCAAGTTGATATGTATGTTGAATGTGTGGAGGCTTAGAGATGGATTTTGATATGATCTTGCGTGTATTGCTTTGGACGGCGGTCGGCGGGCTGCTGTTGTTTGTATTGATGTTCGTGGATTCCCTGTTCACGAAATATAACGATCTTGAAGAAGTGAAAGCGGGTAACATGGCGGTAACCACAAGGCTGATCCTCAAGCTGGTCGCCCAAGGGTATATTTTATCCGTGTCGATCGGAACGTCCTATCACCTGCTGGAGGCGATTGTGGTATCGGTCGTTTCGTTTATCATATTGTTTGTTCTCGAAGCGTTGACAGAGCTCATGCTGCGCAATTTTGGCAAGCTGAACCTGGATAAGGGAACCCGCGAGGGCAAAACCGGTTACGGTTTGTTTGCAGGATCGCTGCATGTGGTCGGAGCGTTAATTATTACCGCTTGCTTATAGAACGCATAATGGAGATAGGGGATTAGGAAAGATGAGTATGTGGAAAAGAATCAGTAATTTATTTAGCAAGCCCGAGCCGCCAAAGGTAGAGAAGAGTATGCTGCAGCTGGCTCCGGGCGATATTTGCGAAGTGTCTCTGGTTACTTACGAAGTCACGGGCCGCGTGCACAATCGAGGCCGCAACGCGGTCGTCCTGACGCTTCAGGATGGCAGCACCATTGCTTATCTTCACATCGAAGAACGCGAGACGGTTCAATATGCACTCTACGCGCCCATCGATGGACGCCTGGATTCGCCGGATGAGGTGCCGTCCATCATCGATCTGGACGATCATGTGTTTCATTTGGAAGAGGAGTACGGTGGACATGTTTCGATATCCGGCCGTACCGCGTTTATGCAAAGCGGGGAGCAGCACGTATGGCAGTACCAATCCGATGATTACAAGCTGCTGCGAATCGAATGGCAGAATGGACGGTTTATGCTCTATGAAGGCGAGAAAGTGATACCGGGGGACGTAAGGGTTATCCGGGCGACTTAGGAGTGGTGGCATGAAGGAACGCTCTTTTTTATCTGTAAAAATCATACTGGTACTGAGTCTGTTCGTATCTTTATTAAGCGGATGCGGAGCGCCGAATATCAAGGACACGTATCCGCTGGAGTCCGTCAATCGGGACGGAAATGCAACATCCTACGTGTATCGGGCAGCTGATAAAAGCGTTCCCGAAGTGGCGAGCGAGCTCATGGCGGCAAATACGCCGGATCAATCTTCTCCTGAGGATACGGAGCGGATGTTCTTGGTCTATAGCGATGAGTATTACCATTTGCAGCAGGATCCCCAGAAGCCGGCCGATACGCTGATCGAAATCGATTCCAAGGAATATGTTCAGCGCAATTACGATTCCAGTTTCCTGCAGGGATACTTGACCGCCGTCCTTATCGGGAATTTGTTTGATTCGATGGGCGGCGGGGGCTATCGCGGCTATACCAGCAAAGATGTATATAAACCGGCTCAAGGGAACTATAAAAAGCCGACAAGCCAAGATAAGAAGATCGCTCCGCCGTTGACGGTTGACCGGAGCGGGAAAATTACACGGCGCGGTCAGGATACGGTCGGCACGGGCGGAAGCCTGTTCAGACGGAATCCGGATTCGAGCGGTGACCGCGGCTCGATCAAACGCGGCGAAAGCGGCGGAAGTTTGTTCGATTCGCCGAAGAAATCGTACAAGAAGCCCAAGACCCGGATCGGATCCGGTAAGATTTCCCGAAGGGGCCGAAGGTAAAACAATACGTTTCATGCGCATGGTCTAAGGCCATGCGTTTTTTAATGTTTCGAAACGAAAATATACAACCTCGGGATACGTACAAGCGATTTCTTGGAGATCAGCCGCTCGGTTTGAAGATTGCTCAGAATGTAGTACAGTAAGATTATCAGTCTGGGATATAGTCAGAAAGCGAGGAATGCGTTGTGAAAGATCATGAACCGATATCGCCCAAGAAGCCAAACCATAAATTCGATCGGCGTGCACTACAGGTATCAGACGCGCAAGCGTTAGCAACTTCTTATGCGGATTGCGGCCAGGAGGAGCTCATTCGGCTGCAGGACAGCGATGGCCGGGTGCTTGCATCCGATGTCGTCGCTCCCCACCCGTTCCCGGCTTTTGCCCGTTCGGGCATGGACGGTTATGCGGTGTCGTCAGCGGATTTGGCGCCATGCGATCAGGGGGAAAAGGTTTGGCTTGAGGTCGTCGACCATATCCCGTGCGGATATGTCTCCTCCGTGCCGATCGTACAAGGCAAGGCTTCCCGTATCATGACGGGCGCCCAGGTGCCCGAAGGCGCAGACGCTGTCGTGATGCTTGAAGCGACGGAGCTTCGCGTGGAGGATGGCGTAACCTATGTAGGCTTTAAGCGTTCCATCGAGAAGGGAAAGAATATTACCCCTCTCGGGTTCGAACTCCAGGAAGGCGATATGATTCTCCGCCGAGGGACTCGCATCGGGCCGGGAGAGATTTCGGTTCTGGCTACGTTTGGCATACATAAGGTTGGAGTGTATCGTCAACCGGTCGTGGGCATCTTCTCGACGGGCACCGAGCTGCTCGACATAACCGAGCCGCTTGAGCCCGGTAAAATCCGTAACAGCAACACCTATATGCTTGCATCGCAAATTCGGGAAGCGGGCGGCGTTCCGGTGATCATGGAGGCCATTCCCGATCATATCGAGCTTGCCCGTCAGAAGGTGGAGGAAGCGCTCCGGGATTATGACATCGTGGTTACGACAGGCGGCGTCTCCGTAGGCGATTACGATATTATGGGAGAGCTGGTGACATCCGGCGGATTGGACATGCTGTTTAATAAAGTCACGATGCGTCCGGGCAGCGTGACAACCGCGGCGGTGAAGGAGGGGAAGCTGCTCTTCGCGCTCTCCGGTAATCCGGGGGCATGCTTTGTCGGATTTCTGTTGTTTGTCAGACCTTCGATTCGAAAAATGCTGGGCATGGAGCAGTTGTATTTAACCGAATGGACAGCCGAGCTGGGTTCGGATTATGCAAAGGTGAATAATTTTACCCGTTTTGTCAGGGGCAGCCTCCAAGCGGTAAACGGCAAACTTGTAGCCACGCCCGCCGCCCTGGATGAATCGAGTGTCATGATCACGATCAAGGACAGCGACTGTTTGATTGTTATACCGCCAGAGCTTAGAGGAGCGGTTAAAGGCCAAGCCGTGCAGGTGCTCGTTCTTCCAGGGGTTTGGTCATGAAAGTCTTCCAGTTCTGCGGGTATAAGAACAGCGGCAAAACCACGCTCATTGCGTCTCTGATTCCGCAATTGAAACGACAGGGCATCAGGATAGCCGTCATCAAGCATGATGGGCATGGCTTTGATATGGACCGCGAAGGGACGGATACTTACAAATTCCGCGAGGCCGGAGCCGAGGGGATTGCCATTGCCTCGCCGGGCCGGACGGCCATGCTGAGGGAAACGGAGCTGGACCTCGATACGTTGATACATATGTACACTGATTATGACATGGTGCTGGTCGAAGGGTATAAGATGATGCCTCACCCAAAACTGGTGCTGCTGCGGGGAATGGAGGACAGGGGGCTGCTGGATCAGGTCGAGGAGATCCGGGGAATCGTCGTGAATCCCGACATGCTAAAGGAACCGCCCGGCCTGCAGGAGATTCAGCATCGGCTGGCGGTTCCCTTGTTTACTTGGAATGAGACGGAGCGGATCGCGTCGCTTATACTATCACTGTAAAAAACATAATTACTCGTCGGAACGCCGCTCAATCGCCTCGGACATCGTTTTGTCCGTCAAATGGGCATACACTTCGGTCGTTTCGGTGGAAGCGTGCCCCAATTGTTCTTTCGTTTTATATATGTCATTTTGAAGATAGTAATCCGTTGCAAACGAGTGCCGCAGCTTGTGCACGGTCAGGGACGGCTTGCCAAAACGCTTGGCGTATTTGATGATCATTGCCTGAATCGCCCGTTTCGTCATGCGCTGTCCTTCATTCTGGCCGTTGCGCAGCGCGACGAAGAGAGCCTTTTCTTTTTTCGGCACCTTGTAGCGGGTCTGCCGCAGCTGCAGATAATGCTCGAGATCGTCTTTGGCCTGCGCCCGGAAGTAGACCGGGGTTTTAAAGGTTTCATCGTTATTGCCCTTACGATACACATGCAGCATTTTATTGTTCAGGTCGATGTCTGCAAGATTCAAGTTGACCACTTCGGATACGCGAAGACCCGAGTTTAGAATAAGGCTGGCAATGCAGGCATCTCGGACTTTGTTCTGTTCATGCGCGTATAGAGCCTGTTTGTTATTCTCCACATCGTGCCCGTATCCTTCGTGAATGTAAGTGATGAAGTCCTGAAGCTCTTCTTCTTCCAGTATTTTTCCTTTCAACTTGGCAGCCGTATCTTTGGGTTTGTGAATTCGTTTGATCTCCACTTTGGCCATGATGTTGCGTTTAAGGAGCGGGTAAAAATCCTCATCCTCCGCAATCTGGCTTAAATAATGGAACAGAGAGCGAAGCGATGACAGCTTGCGGGAAACCGTAATTCGGGAGTTGGTGCCTTCCCGGCGCGTGGTCAAATATAATCGGTAACCTGTGATGCTGTCCATGCGAAGGGTCTCCAGCTCAAGCAGCGTCACGTCTCGGTTAGAGGCGGCTTGTGACAGCCCTTCCGACCGGAGCCAATTAAAAAACGTTTCATAGTCCCTTACATATTCGAGCAGGGTGGAGGGGGAGAGATCCGGAAGTTTGTAGTCGATAAATTGCTGCACAAACCAAGGCATGGCCGGCGCTTTCTCATCGAGTCGTGCGCGGTCGATATCTTTTTGTATATTCATGTTCCACCTCGAATGATTGTCTTTATAGCGATAATCGCTGTCATTATATACTAGTGTAACATATGGAAAGTCCGTCGTGCTTAATGCCTCACACGATCGTCTCCTCGATCCGATGGCGCTTGTGTTTCAACATAGACGGATACTATGATGAAGATGGGAAGCATTTAATATGATAGTGAAATGCCTAGGGAGGCGGCAGCATGATTTCAGAACGAGCGGAGCGCATGGGAATTGAGCTGGTTCCCAAACGGAAGCAAGCCGTTATCGTAAACTTGATGCAACTGTACTTGTACGATTTTACTAAATACCTGGATATCTCGGTGAACGATCAAGGATTGTTTTTACCCTATCCCGATCTCGATGAGTTCTGGAAAAAGCGGGAACGGAAATATCCGTTTCTGATTACGTTTGATCAACGGCCGGCCGGTTTTGCCTTGATCGAGCGTATGGACAACGCCGCGGAAGCCGACTATTACATGACGGAATTTTTCGTTATGCAAAAATACAGACGTACGGGATTGGGGACTTGGGCGGCGACCTGGCTGTTCGATCATTTCCAGGGACGCTGGAAGGTGACGCAGGTCAGCAGCAATATACCGGCCCAGGCTTTCTGGCGAAAAGTCATCGAGTCCTATACGGGCGGGCGTTATGAGGAATACGTGGACCCGGTTCGTTTAAATCCGTCTCAATATTTCAATTCCTAGTAAGTCAGCATGAAATCAACTTTTGACGTGTTTCAACTGAATACCTGAGCTGTTTGCATATCTATAACTTGGAGGGATTCGAATGTATTTGCCCAGCTTTAATCTGGAAGGAAAAAAAGCCTTTGTAACAGGAGCGGGGCGGGGAATCGGGCGCGCGATAGCCGTAGGCTTGGCGGAGGCCGGATGCGACGTTGGCCTGATGTCCCGAACCCGAAGCGATCTGGAGGAGACCGCGGGTCTGATTGCCGGCTTGAAGAAAGGTCAAGCCTATGTGCTGCCGGGCGATCTGACGATTCGGGAAGAGATGGAGGCGGCGATCCGCGAATTTGTGGACCAGGCGGGGCAAATCGATATATTGGTGAACAATGCCGGCATGAACATTCGTACGCCGGCGCTGGAAGTGACCGATGACGAATGGGACTTAATCGTGCAGACCAATTTGAAATCGGCGTTTGTCGCATCTCAAACCGCTGCCCGTTATATGAAGGAGCAGGGGAATGGAAGAATCATCAACATTTCTTCCGTAGGCGGCCATACCGCCCTACGCACGGGCGTTGTCTATGGATCGACCAAGGCTGCTCTAATCCATATGACCAAGGTGCTGGCGATGGAGTGGGCGCAGTATGGAATCCAGGTCAACGCCGTCGGGCCTTGGTATTTCCGGACGCCGCTGACCGAGAAGCTGCTGAATGACGACACTTACATGCAGGCTATCCTGGACCGGACGCCGCTAAAACGCGTAGGAAGCCTGGAAGAAGTGGTGGGGCCCGTCGTTTTCCTGGCTTCCGAAGCCGCCAATTACATGACCGGGCAGACGCTGCTGGTTGACGGCGGGCTTAGCATTTATGGATTTTGATAGGGGATTCTTTTCATGGATGCAGGTGCTTGAATCCTTTGGCAATTGTATCGGAACAAAGCTTTCAAGATTATCCATAACGGGTAATGTAGAATGGTAATCATAGGGAGGAGAGTGAAGGACGATGGAACGTAGAGCATTTGGGCGGACGGATATGCAGGTCAGTGTATTGGGATTCGGCGGTGCCGAGATCGGACAGTCGGATCAGAAGACGGTGGACCGGCTGCTGCACAGCGCGATTGACGCAGGCCTTAACATGATTGATACCGCGGAATGTTACGGCCACAGCGAGGAATTGATCGGCAAAGCGCTGTCGGGCCGCAGAGATGATTATTACCTGTTTACGAAATGCGGGCACGCCTCCGGACTGGACTACCCGGATTGGGATCCGGTGATGCTTGAGCAAAGCATTGACCGGAGCTTGAAACGGCTGCAGGTGGACCACGTTGATGTCATACACCTTCACAGCTGCTCTGAGGAAATTCTGCGGCAGGGCGCCGTGATCGAGGTGCTGAAAAAAGCAAAAGAGCAGGGGAAAACGCGGTATATCGGCTACAGCGGCGATTCAACGGATGCACTGTACGCCCTTCAAACCGGCGCATTCGACAGCTTTGAAACTTCGCTGAACATTGCGGACCAGGAGGCGATCGACCTCACGATTCCCCTTGCCATGAAGCAGGGAATAGGGGTTATTGCCAAACGTCCCGTAGCCAACGTAGCCTGGAAGCATGAAACATTAAGCGAACGGGACTATGCCTATCCTTACTGGGTTCGGCTCGGCGAGCTGAACTACGATTTCCTCTCTGACGTTCAGCAAGGCGTTGAGACGGCATTACGGTTCACCCTAAGCACGCCGGGCATTGCGACGGCCATCGTGGGTACGGCAAATCCCGACCGTTGGGGGCAAAATGCCGCACTGCTCGAGAAAGGGAAATTGCCGGAGGAGGTTTACGAATCCATCCGCGGCCGCTGGAGAGAGGTTGCCGGATCCGACTGGGTAGGTAAAGTGTAGATCGCGGCTTGCTTAGAACCTGAGATTCAGACCGAATAGAGTAAGAGGTTGATGCGTCTTAAATACCGTCTTGGTATCCCGGAAGAGCTTGTCAAGATTTCTTGACAAGCTCTTTTGCCGTGATGAGAGCGCGGATGCCGCGTTTCGGCAGATCGATACCGATAAAGTGGAATGATGTTTCAGGGGAGGGCCGGCCATGCGAATGGCGGGTCTTTTTTTGTTGAATAAGAGAGCATGAGCGTTTCGATGGTGAATAATTATATTAATTCAACATATGAAAAATTCATAATAGGGAAATACCAACCACTTACGTTACTCTTGCCGCCCCGATGTTCCCGCTTAACTATGCCTTAACCTAGCACAATGACATGGCCTAAAAAAAGAGCTAGGGTGCGAAGAAAAGTTGACATGGAAATATTTCCCCCTGCTAAAGATGAATGTCCCCCTTTGAAAGCAATAGGGCTTGGAATAAAATTCTGGTAGACAGCAAGTGTTTGCATCAGGTTCTGAAAACATACTTAGGGGGATTAGAAATGAAAAGGACTTCCATGTTACTCATGAGTGTTATGCTGCTGCTCTCCATGTTCCTCGCAGCCTGCGGAAACAGCGGTGGCACCAACACTCCTGCCGCTGAAGGAGAAACGCCGAAGACGGAAACAACTCCGCCGGCGGAAGAGAAGAAGGATGAAGCCGCTCCGGTTTCGCTTCGCGTGTTCTCGACCTTCGGAGGAACCGACGCAGCTCGCGAAGCCTTCCAAGCCGCGTTGGATGAATTCACGAAAGAGCATCCAAACGTAAAGATTGATAACGACACCATGTCAGCAAATGATGACGGTTTCAGAACGAAAGTCAACACCGATATGAACAGCGGCAACGAGCCAGACCTGTTGTTCTACTTCATCGGGGCTGACGCAGAAGGGTTCGTCAATGCCGGAAAAGTCGTGCCGCTGAACGAAATTCTCGACGCTGACGCTGACTGGAAGAACGGATTCATTCCTGATGCGCTTGAGCTTGCCAAGCAGAAAGACGGCAACATTTACGCTGCACCTTTGACCGGCTTCTACGAAGGCTTGTTCGTTAACAAAAAAATCTTCGAAGAAAACGGTCTGGAGCTCCCAACCGATTGGGCGAAGCTGACCACGGCCGTTAAGGCATTGTCCGAAAAAGGCATTATTCCTTTGTCCGTACCGTTTGACCAATCGCACTACCTGATCGAGCATACCATTTTGTCTGCGGCTGGTCCTGAAGGACAAAATAAAGGCCTGCTCGATGGCATCGATCCAAACTGGGAAAAAGCTTATGCCGCTATGAAAGAATTGTATGATCTTGGCGCATTCCCTAAAGATGCCGCAACAATCGACCTGAGTATGTCCGGCAACTATTACAGCGAAGGCCTGGCAGCCATGACCATCGAAGGATCCTGGGCCATCGGCGGCTGGAGCGACGATACTCGCGACAATTCCACGGTTGTGCCATTCCCGACGGTTCCTGGCGGCGTGGGCAGCGGCAATGATATCGTAGGCGGATTCGGTTCCGGCTTCTACCTCTCCAAAGCCACCTATGACGATGCAGCCAAAAAAGAAACAGCCATCGCTTTGCTGAAACACCTGACTTCCCCGGCGTCCATTCAAAAAATCGCTTCGGCTAACGGCGGTACACCTGCTGCTGACGTTGAAGTGACCGGATTGCCGCAAGTCGCACTCGACGGCTTCGCTATGGCAGCAAAAGCAGCCTCCATCAGCGCACCGGTTGACAGTAAAGTTTCGCAAGAAACGTTCGGTAACCTTCGTGCCAGCGTTCAGCCTGTAGTGGAAGGCAAGAAAACTCCTACTCAAGCGATCGAAGAAGCGAAGAAAACCGAGGATGCCAACAAAAAATAGTTGTTATCAGAAACGGTAGAAATAAAAGTGACGTACGCCGCCCCTCTGCTTTCATTCGGGCGGCGTAGTCATTTCGGCATGGACGATGAAGAAAAATAAACATCAAGGGTGATTAATATGAAGGGTGATCGCAAGTACATTGTGCTGTTTTTATTACCCGCAGCGGCCATCATGACAATCTTTCTATATTATCCGTTCTTCAAGAGTTTGTATCTCAGCTTTTATCGCACAAGCGGCTTTTTCGACAAAAAGTTTGTGGGCTGGGCTAACTATGAGAGACTCGTTACGGATAAGCTGCTTGGCGCTGCAACGCTGCACACGCTGGAAATTATGCTCTATGTTATCGTGTTCCAGGTGGGAATCGCGCTAGTGCTGGCCGTCCTGGTAGATAACATATCCAAGCTGAAAGGGTTCTATCGAACCGTATTCTTCTTCCCGGTGGTTATATCCGGTACGGCTATATCTTTGTTGTTTGTGCTCTTCTACAACTACAACTTCGGTTTGCTGAACAACTTGCTGGCGAATTTCAACATCGAGAAGGTATTGTGGCTGGATGCGAAAAATGCGCTTAAAGCGGTATCGATCCCAACGGTATGGCATTATGTGGGCTTTTATTTCGTTCTGTTCTTGACCGCCATGTCCAAAATACCTTCGGATTATTATGAAGCTGCAAAATTGGAAGGAATCACGGGCCTCAAAAAAACAACGATGCTTACAATTCCGCTTATCATGAGTGACATCAAGGTCGTCATTACCCTTGCCATTACGGGTACGTTGAAGGTGTTCGAGTTCATCTGGGTCATCACGAGCGGCCAGAACGGAACCGAGGTGCTGGGGACGTACATGTACAAAAAGGCCATGGTGGACCAGAACTTTGGTTACGGATCGGCGGTTGCGATATACATGGTGGTCTTTGGCGTGCTGCTTGCGTTGATAGCCAACCGTTTGTTGAAAAGAGACGAGATTACATACTAAGCATTATAGGGGTGTACTGTTATGGAGCCAACCATCGTCGTTGAACACAAAACTCAGCGCGTTAGGAAGCATCGGTTTAGTCTAGGCACCACGTTGATGTACGTGATTTTGACAGCGTGGTCCTTAACGACCATCTATCCGTTATTCTGGATCGTGAACAACTCGTTCAAAGTATCCCGCGATGTGATGAATAATTCCTTTGGCATCGCCTGGGAACCGGTGTTTGTTAACTATCAGAACGCATTTGACCGCATTAATATCGGAAGAAGTTATATCAATAGTTTGGTGATGTCCTTCAGCACCGTATTCTTGGTATTATTGCTTGGAGGATTAGCTGCTTACGTGTTGTCCAGGTTCAACTTTCGAGGAAAGCGAACCATCTATTCCATTTTGTATGCGACGCTCCTGATTCCTGCGTTTGCAACCGTGGTTCCGGTATATGAGCTGCTTATCAAAACCAGTCTGGTCAATACATACTGGGGTTTGATCTTTCCCCAAACGGCAGGCAATCTGACGTTTGCGACCTTGGTTATTGCCGGTTACATGGCAACCATACCGAAAGAGCTTGAAGAAGCGGCATTCATGGACGGCTGCAACCGATGGCAGATGTTTGTGAAGATCTTCGTTCCGATCTCTCAGCCCGTATTCGCGTCGGCAAGCATCTTCGTGTTTATGTGGTCGTATAACGATTTGTTCTCGGCATTGATTTTTGTGAACAAAGAGAATGTCCGTCCAATCGTTGCCTTGCTCAATGAGATCAGCTCGCAATACGGAACGGACTTTGGTCTGATGGCGACGGCAGTATCATTGACGGTTATTCCGGTTCTGATTGTATATCTGTTTATCTCGAAATATATCCAGAAAGGTCTGACCGAGGGAGCCGTCAAAGGTTAAGGAAACGGCGAACTCAACGAATAGGCAAGTCAAGAGGGGACATGAAGTCGCCTGTTTGACTTGCCTATTCGTTGTTAGGTTTCATTCGAGTATTAAACTGCAGCGAGCGCGTTCGGTCAATTATGGCGAGGTGAGATTATACTCGATCAAGCGGGAGAAGCCGTCTTCTCCATGGCCGGCCTGGATTGCTTTTCGGGCAATTGCTTTTGCTGCGATTAAGACGCTGCTATCAATTCCATGATGTTCGGCAGCGTGGATGATATGCTCCATGCTCGTTACATTCGAGATTAGGTTGGAACTGTCCCCAGGGTAAACGCCCCGATCCGCATCATGCGCCATATAGGTCATGATATCCGGCATAATGCGAATGATATTGTGCGCATAAGGGGCGATGTCTTCCGCAGCGATGTTCTCCGCCCGTGCAATGGCCAGCGCGTGCACATAACCGCTCATGGCTGTCCAGAACACATCTAGCAGCGCCACGTCATATGCCGCTGCACGACCCGGATCCTCGCCCAGGAACGAAGCGGTTCCGCCCAGGCTGGCGAGTATACGATGATGGCTGCGATAAACGTCTTCTGGCCCGCTGTACAAAATGACGGCCGAAGGCTCCCCAATCGTAGGTATCGGCGTCATGATGGCGCCATCGATGTAGTCAATTCCGTTGCGGTAAGCCCATTCCGTCATTTCCCGCGCACGTTCAGGTACGTCGGCTGTCAGGTTTATAAGCGTTTTTCCTTTCAATGCACTTGTCTCAGAAGACAGAACGGCGTTCACCGCATCATAGTTGAGTACGCAGATGATAATAAGCTGACTGGCAAGCACCGCATCCTTAACGGACGGAGCCAGCACGGCACCTTGCTTTACCAGCGCGTCAGCCTTTGCCGATGTCCGGTTCCAGACCGTTGTGGAATGGCCGCTCCTGATAAATGCACCGGCCAGGGCTTGCCCCATGGGTCCGAGCCCCAGCACCGTTAAGGCGGTTTGGCTGCCGTTTGCCGGCGTTTGCCGAGTTTCGGATTCGAGCATTTGTTCTTGATGTTGTTTCGATGGTTTCATTGTATACCTCCTTAAGGATTAGCTTCGAATACAGTGTAGACCTTGACACTAATGACAAGGTCAACGATTTTTTACAACCCTAGCGGAGAGAATAATATTTCAACATATGAAAAATTCATAAAAGTAATAGTAACACGTTCTACCATCAGTAGAGCATAATTACGGCTGAATCCGAACTTTTTGACAAACGAAAGAGGAAAAAGCATTGAAACTAACTAAAATAAAGTTGTTGACAATAACATAGTTCAATGTTAATTTGTATATACAAATGAGAGGTGGCTGGATATGAACATCGATGATTCCATTTTAAGCTCGTGCCTGTTTTTTACGTCAAATCGGTTTGCACGTTCCATGACCAAGATGGCGGAGGATGCATTTGCAAAGGCCGGCTTATCCCCAACGTACTCCTATGTGCTGGTGGTGATCCATCAATATCCCGGAATTACGCAGAAAGAGCTTAGCGATAAATTGTCGATTGCTCCATCCACAAGCACCCGATTCATTGATAAGCTGGAGGAGAAACTTCTGGTAAAGCGCAAATCCGAATGGAAGGAAACGCATATTTTCTTGACGGACGAGGGGATGGCGTTATACCGGGAGCTGAACCAATATTTTGAAAAGTTATACGGAGAGTATGTCACCCTCTTGGGGAAGGAGCATAGCGAACAGTTAGCGAAACTTCTCCATGAATCCAGCGAATTGCTGAAAAGGGGAATGTAGCCTCTGTCTTTTTCACCACTCATTTGTACATACAATTGATAAAGGAGAGATTCGAAATGCAGATTGGTATTATCGGTGCGACAGGGAAAGCGGGAAATCTGATTCTCAAGGAGGCACAAGCACGCGGTCATGAAGTAACGGCGATCGTGCGTAATGCATCCAAAATCTCCGATTCCAGCATTAACATTTTGGAGAAGAACGTGCTGGATCTGACCAGCGCCGATCTTCAGCGGTTCGACGTTGTCGTGAATGCATTTGGCGCGGCGCCTGGACAGGAGACTCAATATGTGGAAGTAGGCCGGGTGCTGATACAAGCATTAAAAGGCACGGATACCAGACTGTTTGTTGTCGGAGGAGCCGGCAGCTTGTTTGTGGACGAAGCCAAAACGCTTCGGCTTTTAGAAACGCCCGATTTTCCGAAGGAATATTATCCGACGGCATTCCATGCCGGCGAGAATTTGAAGGACCTGGAACAAACTACGGATGTAAAATGGACGTATCTTAGTCCGGCAGCGTTCTTTAATCCGGAAGGTCGGCGGACAGGGAGTTATCAGGAGGGCAAAGATCAAGTCATTGGCAACGCCAGCGGTAAAAGCTACGTCAGCTATGCCGATTACGTCATCGCGGTGCTCGATGAGCTTGAGCAGCCCAAACATCTCAACGAGCGCTATACGGTCGTTTCCGAGGCTTAACAGGCCCGGACATGCGGCCTTCATATAGATCTTTGAATAAGCTGGTTTCTTAACCGAAATCAGCTTATTTCTTTTTGATTATGTTATTTCAACATATGAAAAATTCACAATAGAAAACACCTCAAGCGATATCTAGCTACTTCCTCTTAAATGCAGCCCGACCACTTACAAAGCACCCATGATATAGGTTTAAACAAGGAAAAACCCCATTACGATATCGCAATTCAGGCATCTATAAGTATTAGATAAGATGAGTCAAAACAACCTGCAAACAACGGTTATTGCATGCAAGTTGTTTTGAACGGTGCTTCTGTTGGCTGTCCTTGTTGTTATCCGTCTGATTCACAAGAAACGAATATTGATATCGCGCAGGCGGCCGGGAGACATTTTCGGCATCTTAATTTGAAGCGTAGGCTGTCTATAGGTCGCAACGGATTGCGCAGGCAGTATGGGGACGGGTAAAGATATGGTTTGGTGTTGTTCTTTTGGCAAGCCGTTGATTTTGATCTGCGTCCGGTTCAGCTGAATCCATAAATTTTCCGGATGGATGCGTTTAGGCACATAACATTTCACGATCAGAAAGTTATGAGTATCTAACGTTTCATAGCGAAGCGAATGCGGGTCGGGAAGAATTTCATTTCCGGCAGTCGCTTTTCGTATCGTATCTTTTACATAATCCTCAATGATCGTCGGATCCAGCTGATAATCTTCATTGAGATGATTCAGATCCTTAAATGGAAAGGAATTGTTGTTAAAGAAAGAGTCCTGTGTCAACCAGTCCGGCTTTTTGGATCTTGAGCTCACGATAATCCCTCCTACGTTCTTTGCTTCCAGTGTATGGGCGAAGGAATGTTATAGTGACATCTGGGCATCCGACCACATAGAATAAATCCAAGCGGACGATTTTGAACAAAGAGGTGGAATTGTGGTTTCAATTATCGGCAATATGAAAATCGTAAACGTGGGCCCCAGTTCTACGGTACTAGTTGGAAATACAGGAGTCATCGATTTAAACAGCACGACAAAAGCTTATTCCGGCGCCAACTCGTTCACCACCGGAGACAGTATTGGTACGAATATAACTAATAACCAAGCCAACAGCACGAATACATTCGATCCAGACCTCATTGATTCGCCTAATGCTTAATTAAGGTTGTGAGCCCCAGTGAATCTAACGGTACATCAATGCATTAATATACAGCAGCTTCGGGTTAACGCGGTGACCAATTCCTCGGTGCTTCAGATTGGAACCGCAGGTGAGATCCGCGCATTATCCAATATATATAACACGGGCGGTTTTACGGGCCCTGCTCCGGAGTTCGAGCCTCCGAATAATATGGCCCCCCTGGTTCCGTTACCTGCGCCGATTGAAGATCTATATCGGCCAGAATGAGGCTCATATCATACGCATACAATCATTAGGGAGCGGGGGGAGATGCTATGTATCAATACCATATCCAGCAATTGTTCCATTGCCTTCAATCCCAGACGGAGCAGCTTAACAGAATGGAACAAATGCTAAAGGAAATACGTAATGAAATAAATCAATTACAGCAGGGCAATCAAAAGTCGACGGATCACGTCGAATATAATTTTGATTTATTGAAAATCGAAAAATTGGAAGGAACCTTAAACATTGGACTGACACCCTCAGATGGGAAGTCTCTGGGGGATATCACCGTCAATGGCCAGCCGGCAGAACAATTACAGGCGGTAGCTGCCGGAAGGGATCTTTACTCAAACATACATCAGCAGGTATCAAGCCACTTGGAACATGCAGTGCCGGCGCGACTCGAGCAAATGAATCCCCAGTCCAATCACGAACTTGGAGATCAATATGCTTCGGTGATGATAGAAGATATCCGAAAACAACTCGGAGATCGCATCAACGTTTACTTACAGCAATACCACTCGAACAGTACCGCGATAAATCCAGGTGATGTTGAGCAAATGATCGCAAATCAAATGAAAAAAGAAATCGATACGGCAGTCGAGCATCATCTTCATAATTTGCAACAAGGAAAGAGGAATACGAATGAAAATGACGGTCATCAATAAAGAGCTCCGGGTTGGTTCGATCCGTATTACGGCGATCTCCAGCTCATCCGTGCTGTTGATCGGAGATACCCGGGTCATTAATAGCAGTTCCATCTACGACACTCCTTCCGAATCCCTGCAGATCACCCCGCTCGTTCCGTTATCACCGGCTACCGCACCATGAAGCGCCATGTACTCGTTGATAACGTATATATCATCAATATCTCTAATAGTTCGGCGTGCATCTGCGGCGAATCGGGACATATCGATGCCTATACCCGGGCATTGGCGATTCAACGTCAAGTTCCGGTTTTTTTTGAGGACGAAGGCAATTATGAGGACTATCCGATTTTTTCGAGATCCATACCTGCATGGCAGCTTCCGTCAGAAGTAGACTTAGACGTTATACATGACCATAAAACGATTCATGTGGGATGCCTGGACGTGATATCGACAGCGTCTGCATCGGTTGTGCAGGTAGGTTCAAACGATACGATGGAATTAGAATCAAGGGTGAAGGCGATCAGGCACTTTATTACGGATGCGTCCCAAGAATTAAAGGATTATAAAGGCGTCATTGTCAGAAAGAGCCCACGCTAGTGTGCGGCAAAAAACAGGAGGAGCTTCATAAGCTCCTCCTGTTTTTTTGCGGTCTGAAGATTATTCTCCTTGCTGGTGGGCAGCCTCGTCTTTAATCTCTTCCCGGAAGCCGGAAATACTCTTTTCGCGACGAGCACTGCGGTCTTGAATCTGTTCTTTCTCGCTTGCGGGAATCTCATCCCCGAACTCCTGAAGATAATCTTCTGCCTCGCGGAAGTTCTCGATCGTGTTTTGGACGGCCTGCTGCAAATGTTCGACATTGTCTTCGCGATTATCAGGTTTAGCCATGAAAGTTCACCTCCTTGTATGTAATGATCTTGCTCATTCGCACACCTCAAAAGTCTTCCATAATCGAAACATCCTTATGCATCTGAGAATGACGCTATCAAAAAAGCTACAGTATTGTAAATTTTGCAAGCCGGTTCTTTACATTTCCGTAGGATGTAATATGTTATAATGTCGAAAAAGCAGACTTGCCGGCATGACATCGAATAAGAGGAGGAAGAATTCTTGATATCTAGACGTTTTATATTCTGGCTCGGCATGCTGATGATGATTGTATTCATGTTAGCAGCCTGTACCTCAGAACCGATAAAACAACAACAGCAAACTTCTACTGTAGAAGACCCTCCTGAATCAATTGAAGATGAAGAAGAAGGTCAGACCATCACACTAGTAACGCCGGATACGGCCATGAAAGCACCTGAGGAAAAAAGCAAATATCAGATACATACACGGTTGACGGATTTCCATCTGCTCAATGAGTCAACGGGGATTGCTTGGGGGATCACGAACACAGAACTGCGTCTCTATCAGACCGAAGATTACGGTGAGACCTGGGTCGATATCTCTCCATCATCCAATGTCCAATTCGTTGATAAGCTGGAGTATGGGAAAGACATCGTGTTCACGGATAAAAATCATGGTTGGATTATACGAAACAAACAGAGATCCGCCGAAACGATCCTGCTCAATACGACCGACGGGGGCGGCAGCTGGAAGCTCTCTTCGCTTCCGGAGACGGGAGTCGTTACGGCAATGTCCTTCGTTTCATCCCAGCAGGGATGGATTATGGCGAAAGGCGATCTCTCCCGGGGATCGGAAGAGAAGTCGCTGTTTCATACCAGCAATAATGGCGGAGTATGGGATGAGATTATGCAGAATTCGGAGTATCCGACATCCCGAATTCCGGGAAGCGTCATTCCGCGAACCGGATCCGTCATCGGATTAACGTTCACGGATTCGCTTGTCGGGTTTGCAACCATCCGTGAAATGCAATCTTCCAAGTTGTATATAACACGTGACGGAGGACAGAAGTGGAAGTCTTCCGGCCAAGTATTCAAAAGCAAGCTGCTGGATGCGTGCGGTTCCGTTTTTGCCGGGACTCCCAAGTATCTGGGCAAAGGTGGAAGCGGAAGCGAGATTTATATACCGGTTACCTGCGTGAAGGAAGATCAGGCGAACTATTTGGGTTACTTTACGGCCGATACGGGGAAGTCATGGAATTTGGTGTCGTTCCCCATGACGGGAAATAGCGGGAAGGGAACCATCCAGCCTGTCTTCCGTCGTCTGCATGACGGATGGAGAATGGTGAACGGCATCGTCTATCATACGAGCGATATGGGCAAGACCTGGACACCATTCCCTAGAAGCAAGCTGTTGTCCGATAATCTTGCAAAATATCCGAATGTGGTCAAATTGCAATTCACATCGTCGGATGTCGGCTGGATGCTGATTGAAACGACGGACAAAAACCGATCGCGCCTGATGAAAAGCAGTGACGGCGGCGTAACCTGGCAGGGGTTGTAATATCGACTAATAACCTACAAGCTGGATCTGATTCGCCAATCGAAAACTCTCTCGATGACGAAGGCTTTATCGGCTAAAACCAACGGTTCCGATAAAGCCTTTATAAACTTATTATATTGTGAAATAAATCACAAATAAAATTCAACCTGTATGCTACTATAAAGATGTAATCAGGTACGTCAAAAAGTTTGGAAGGGGACGATCCTTATGCATACCGATCAAATGACGATAAATTTCCTTCGCTTGTGCTACCATTGCGATGATGCATGTTTATGTCAGACGGAGGAGCAATGTCTGGCTTGCTGGAACGAGCAGGACATGGCACCGCAGGACCATGAAATGACAGGACAAGAAGAAACGATGAAGTGGATGAGATTGGCTTACGATTAAGCAGATATGAACAAGATGAAGACAATGAATGGATCAGGGCGTTGTAAGGTTCCGTGAAGAAGCTGATGACTGGCACATTGCCGGCATCAGCTTTTTTGACGCTCCCAGAAAGGGACAAGTTCTTTAAAATTTCAATCAAACTTTCCATGATGCATGAGTTAAATTGTCCGACATAAAGCATATACATATTTCAAGACAAGGTGGAGGGGGAGCCGTATGGGATCGGGGTCAGATTGGATGTTCGATTTTTTCGGCAGCGTTATGCCCGTGTTTTTCATCGTCGTCATCGGGATCATTTTGCTGTCGGCCGGTAAGGGAATCCTGCAATGGAGTCAGAATAACCGACAGCCTTTGCTATCGGTCGATTCCAAAATTGTGAGCAAGCGAACGGAAGTGAAACATACACAGCAGACGGATGATACGATGTCGAGCCGTACTCGTACCACCTATTATCTGACATTCGAAGTGGAGAGCGGAGATCGCATGGAATTTGCCGTAAACGGCGAGGAATTCGGCATGTGCGCGGAAGGGGACGAGGGACTGCTTCGTTTTCAGGGAACCCGGTACTACGGATTCGTCAGGCACCCCAGAGCGCATCTTCATGTGGTCCGGGGTTATGAACAACCTAAATAAGAGGCTGGTTCATTTTATGACGCCTTCTCCTGTGGTATATAATGTAGGGGAAGGAGGAGCTGCCTATGAAATTTCAGGATAAAACGGTGGTGATAACGGGCGCTGCGAACGGGATAGGCCGCGGATTGGCTGAGGCTTATGCGGCTAGCGGAGCTCGAGTGATAGTAAGCGATGTTCATGAAGAGCAGGGCAATCTGGCGGCAAACACCTTGAAGGATCAAGGATTTCATGCCGTCTTCATCGCCTGCGATGTGAGGAAGGAAGAAGAGATTAAACGCCTGATGAACCAAGCGGCCCAATATGGGGGCACCATCGATATCTTAATAAACAACGCAGGGGTCTCCCGATGGAAATCACCATATGAGCTTACGGTGGGAGAATGGGACGACGTAATCAACACGAACGCCAGAAGCTGTTTTTTGGCTACCCGCGAGGCTGCCGCATATATGAAAAAGAGTGGGAATGGCGGGGCTGTCGTCAATATATCCTCCACGCGTTCCATCATGTCCGAGCCGAATTCGGAAGCTTATGCGGCTTCCAAGGGAGCCATCGTTGCGTTGAGCCATGCCATGGCCGTTAGTCTGGGGCCCGATGGAATTCGGGTGAATTGCATAAGTCCGGGCTGGATTGAAACCGGGGATTATGAAGAGCTTCGATCCGAGGACCATAAGCAGCACCCTGCAGGTCGGGTCGGGATTCCGGCCGATATCGCCAAAGCCTGCTTTTATTTTACCGATCCGGAGAATGACTTTGTAACAGGGGCCCATCTGGTGGTGGACGGCGGCATGACCCGCAAAATGATATATGAACCTTAACTTGTTGCGGATAAAATAAAAAAGGATCGTCTCCTCGGGGACGATCCTTTCCTGATTATAACCCGTATTCGAAAAAACAGTGGCGAATATCTCAATATAGCCGCTTGGACTTAACGGACGGTTATAGCCATGGAATCCGTCTTGCCGCTCGTCCGGTCGGTTACGCTGACAACGGCAATTCCGCTTTGATTCGCGCGGGCAACTCCCTGTGCGTTAACGGAGATGATATGGGGGTTGCTGCTGCGATAGCTGAGTTTGTCGAGGGATTCCTTGCGGCCATCGGGGTGAAGAAGTTCAGCCCGAAGCTGCTGCGTTGTCTTGGAAGTCATTAGATCCTTGCCCAGCAGCCGGAGAAAAGGCTGATTTCCATCGAATGCGGCCGTGACATGGAGCGTTTCAACGAATCCGTAACGTTGGTCCTTAACCGAGATCGCAGCGCTTCCCGGAGATATCGCCTTCATCCGTCCGGTTGAACTCACTTGAATGATATCCGGAGCATCGGATGTGTACGTCAGCTCTTCCGCCTGTTCACGCATCCCGCCCGGAAAGCCGTACCAGGCTTCGATCTGTTCCGATTCGCCCAGTTTGAGCTCATCTGAAGCTTCCACGCGCATCACGATCGGGGCTAGCGGGTACACGCCGACTTCGGTGAAGCTATTCCACGGGTTGGCATTATTTCCTTTGCCCAGTATCCGAATGTATCGGGCTGTCGTTTGCTCCACAAGAAAAGTTTCAGGCTGCACAGTCGTGCCGGAAGTCAGCCCATTCTCGTAGATGGTCGACCATTCTTCGCCATCGACGGAGGCAAGAACATCAAACCGGTTTTTACGGGTATCCCCTAAATATATGGCCAGCGAAACAGCGCCCACTAGCTTCAGCTCTCCCAGGTCAAGCTGTACGTATTCCGTACCCGGCGCGGACCAGCGAGTGCTCAGGTTGCCGTCGACGGTATGTTCCGGAATGTTCGCCGATTCGGGAACGGCGCTCGCGGTAACATGCCGTACCTGATATTTTAGATGGTTCGGCGGTTCGCCTATGGCCGGATTCCGGGTGAATTTGATGGTATATCTATTGCTCAGATTCGGTTGAGCGTCGTTCTGAATGACGATGGTTGCCGTACCCGGAATCGTATCTGCCTGATCAATGGCCACGGCATGATCGGCTTCGGCCGTCATCACAGGCGGAGAGGGAGCATCAAACGGAAGTCCGACTTCATAATACGTGACTTCTGGACGAAACCCATGGAGCGGCATTCCGTCCATTAATAAACGGTTAGCCATAGGTCGGGCTGCCGGTTCGGGCAGATCGCCGTCAGGTATGGTCCATTCCAGCAGGGGAGTAAACCCCGTCTCCGCTGGAGGTATCGGATCGTTTGCGTATAAAGGAACCATGCGAACGGACAACCGGACATCCTGGACGTGCTCCAGGTGTATGGTCAGCTTGCGCATGCCTTCGTTGCTGGATTGGCCATCCGGATTCGGGGAGGTGGCCAGCGGCGCTGCATCCATGACGGAGAACCGGGCGCCGGCCGGTCCTTCGACCAGCTCAACATACAGCCGCTTATCCAGTTGTGAAAGAATGGCGGCGCGTCCATTCTCCACAATCTCCACGTCCGCTCCGGTGTGCATGAACCAATACAGCTCTGAAGGAAGCTTCAGTTTCATCTCATCCTGAACGACCAGCTCGCGTCTATCGGCGGAGAGTTTCATTCCTCTTAACATCTCGCCCGCGTCTTTCCGGTACAGGTCGGTCATATTTAGAATTGTATAGGCTCCTCTTGGCTTCGATTCCTTTTTTATCGTAACGGCTGTGCCGTAAGGCTCTTGCTGAACAATCGGATTCTGGGCGGGATTGATGACGATGGTATTATGTCCCTCGGTTTTTTTGCGGTAATACGTCCAGCGATTATAATTGTAATCCCAGAAGCCGGGCAAGCTGTAGGATTCGTTCCCCAGATCGGATGCCCACCTTACGCCCAGCGCGTCAAAAACGAAGGTACCGCCATCCAGATCGTTATGGCTTCGCATCGTTTCGTTAACGCCTTTCATGGAAGCAAACAAGGCATAGGGATCATCCCATGCGCTCCGCATGGAGGCCGATTCAATGCCGGTGAAGAAACGATCCAGCTCCGTCGGAACCGTTTCAAACATGCCAGGCTCGTAAAACACCAGATAGAGAGGGTGGAAGTAGCCCTTGCGCTCATACAGATCGCCAATAAACCAGGCGTATTCAGGTTTGTTGAAGAACAAGGCGAACCATAAGGATTCATACATGTTGTAGCTGACGCCGCCATCATAAAAATTGAACACGCCGCCTTCGCCTAGCAAATGATACGGATAAGCGCCCGATGCCTCGTATCCCGGCAGCAGGGACAGCCCAAAATCGGTACCCAGGCTTTTATTCAAGCCTTGAATATACATGGCCAAGTATTGGCCTCCATAATGCCAATAAGCAGGACCTTCCGGCCAAGAACCGTCCACGGTATAGTGACGAAGCGCATATTGCAGCTTCTGAAACGTGCTCTGGATGACTTCCAGCGCCTGATCCTCGGTCTCAGGCTCATCCGCAACGGTTAACGCAAGCAGGCCAAGGCCTCCGTTGTCTACCAGGTTAATGTTATTGTGCTCCCCGTTATGGCGGAATTCACCCCGGTACCAATCGAGCGCGACAGCAAGCGCATGATCCCGAATCGCCGCATTCAATTGGGATCGCTGAGCTTCATTCAAATCGTCGTATATCCAATCGTAGGCCAGCGCAACGGCGAAAGACAATTCGGACAAGGCAAGGATGTTGTTGGTTCTGCCGCCCCAATCGGGGTAGTGCGTCATCGCTTCCAGTTCCTGCCACGCACGTTCGGCATAACGGGATTCGCCGGTCAAGCGATACATGAGCGCGGTCGGAATCAAGCGGTCGCGTAGCATGTAGGCATTGCCGCCATTAGGTTGGTAGGGTATTGGCGAAGTTGCAAGGACGGGGTCCGCTTGATTTCTCAAGAGTTCCATCCACTCCGTCATATAACGATCTCCGCTTGCCAGCAATTGCTTGGAGCGGTTCAAATCGTCCGTGGATGCGAGAAGGCGCGGATGGGAACGGGCGGATGAGGCATGACCGTGCAGCGATTCCGAAATTCGATCTGCCGTCGGCCCGACAAAGACCAGCATATCGCTTTCCGTACGTCCGCCACGTCCATCTTCAGCCGATACGCGAAAACGGTCGTACCCCAGATAGTTTTCATTAGGAGCATATCGATAAGTACCCTCGGCATCCACTTGAACCGTGCCCTGTGCCGGCGGTGCTTCAAGTTTCCATGCGATCGGATCTCCATCCGGATCCTTCGCTTTCGTGAACTGGCCGGAAAGGGAAGTATTCATCGTCGTATAACCCCATTCCAAATCCAACAGGGGAGCAGCATTCACAGGAGTAACGTGGATCGTGCCCTGGCCGAATTTGGCGCCGCCCGTATCAGCCTGCAGGGCAGCAAACTGGAAGAGGTCCGTACCGCTAAAGCCGCTGTCGGGATAGTAGGTAAAGCTGCCGTTCTCCTTTACGGTAATCTTGCCGTGCGCAGGCTGGGAGATGAGGAGATACGTATGGTCGGCACCGCTGCTGTCGCGCGCGGACAATTGCCCGAGCAAAGCTTGGCCTTGAGCCGTTTCGCCTTCATAAACGTCCACCAGCAAGGTGTCCGGCGCATTGACGCTGACCGCCATAGAGGCGGTATGAGCACCGTCATAAGTCGCTGCCGTTACGGTTGCAAGTCCTGTGGAAAGGCCGGTTACGTCACCTTGATCCGTCACTTCCACGACTTCCGGATTGGACGCAGACCACTGCAGCTGAGGGGGAGGTGACGAACCTGGCTCATAACGGACGGAAGGTGTTATGGTCTCGCCCGTATTCAGATAGGCCACATCCGGTTCGATCGCGATGGATTGAAGCGGCTCCTCAACCAACACATCGTCGAACCAAGCTTTGCCCGTTCCGGTTTCCAGAAACAGCTCAACGGTCAATAGGGGCGGTGAGGCTGCATTATCCGGAACGGTGAACAGCTTCTCCATATACGTCCAGTCTTGGGTGCCCTTGAGCGTTCCGACATGAACCAGCACATTGCTGGTCCCGGTTCGCTTCATTTGATATCGGATGAGCGCGGCATTGCTGACGGACTCCGTTTTGACCCAGCCGCTGATCCGATACGTTTTCCCGACCTCTACCGGAATGGACTGGGTTATGGCTGCCCGGCTGGACGTTCCTGCGGGACCTTCGATGCTGACCGATTGTTTCCCGGATTTGAATATTCCCGAATCTACTCCCAATATGGGCGAGCCTGTTGGAAGCCACTGTCCCCAATTTGCCGGCTTGATTCCGCCTGACCAGCTGGACCCCGCCTCCGTTGCCTCAAAACCGCTGTTCACAAGCAAACCCTCCTGTACCTGATCTCGTTCGCTCTCTGCCCATGCCAATGGGGGCGGCAAAAAGCCTTGAAGCCCCGTAATCAGCACGAGTACAATCAGAGCCATTCGTTTCACATCCATTCCCTCCCGACTGATATCGATTTCCGGCCATGAAACCGGAACACTTCCATCGTAGAGGAAGCCGCAGCGTTCGAGTATGATACAATTTCGTGATGCATTAACATTTTTGAAGAAAACCTGTTCATGTTAAATAAAAACAGTATGATGTAATTAATGTAAGTGCGGAAAGAATACATCTAAAGAATGGAAGGAATGAGGGTATGGGGAAATTGACGACAACCACTGCAAGAAATGAGCGATCCAATCGCGTATCCGTGTTCGTTACGTTGCTCATGTCCTATCTTGTGGTACTGCTGATCCCGGTCATCGTGTTCTGGGGTCTGTATACCCAAATCGAGCGAATTATGATCGAGAATGCCAACAACTCCAACATGGCACTCATCGAACAGGCCAAGCAGGTCGTGGACAGCCGATTGGATGAAATGCATTTGATTTCCCGGAACATTACTTCACATCCGAGACTGGATACGCTGTTAAAGGCAGGATCCCCTCAAACCGGAGCGGAGCATTACAATTACTACACCTTCATGCAGGAAATGCAGCGGTACCGAAACAGCAGCAGTTTTATCACCGATTTTTATGTGTATCTTGATGAGAGCGATACGGTTCTCAGCCCAACCTTAAAAACGACGTCCAGCGTCTTGTTCTCCGATATCTACGGATATGAAAGCTTAACCTTTCAACAATACCAAGCGGATATACTGCGCGGCGTTCATTTCAACCGGTATCTGCCCGTAACGGAGGTCGGCAAAGGCCTGAACCAGAAACGAATGCTCACATATATGCAAACGCTTCCATTCGGCGAGAAAAACAACCCCAAAGGCGCCCTTGTCATGCTGATCGACGAAAGGCAGATTACAGGCTTGCTCGAGGAGATCGTGAAAACCAACAACGGAACGATATCCATTAAGGATGCCAGCGGTCAAGTGATTCTTCGTGCCGGTGAAACCGCAGTATCCAATGTGGGTAAAGCTGAGGATAAGCAGGCCGTCATGACGGTATCGTCCAGATCCGCACGCAGCGGGTGGGAGTACGTGTCGGTCGTGCCGGAAAAAGTGTTTATGGAAAAGGTGAATATGGTCAAACGAATGGCCGCAGGCGTTCTCGGCATCTGCCTGGCCGCCGGAGTTGCCGCTTGCGCGTACATGACGTACCGGGCGTATTATCCCCTGCGCGACATTATCCGCTTTATCCGCCAATCCCATCCGGTCAAGGAGGGGAAGGTACGCAACGAATATGATTTCATCAAATCCACGATGGCCGATTCCTTTGGCAAGCAGACGGAAATGAAGGAGCAATTGTCGAGGCAAACGCCGGTGATCCGGTCCAACTTTTTGCAGCGTTTATTGAAGGGAAACGTGGATGCGGCCGATATGTCGGAGCATGCCCTGGAATTCATGGGGATATCGTTTCCGCATCCCGGCTTTGCCGTTGCCCTGATCGAGCTGAGGGATGCCAGCGGGTTCATTCATAACGAACGGGAAAGCGAATGGGCCCTGATCCGCTTTGTCACAGGGAAGGTGGCCGAAGAAATTCATCCCTTTACCGCGTATTCCGTGGATCTGGAGAAGAACCAGGTCGCCATGATTCTGAATATGCCGGAACCTCTGCAGGACAAGGCGGGCGAGCTGTACGATTGGGCGGAACAAGTGAAGCTGGTGATCGAACAGCGCTTCAAGTCCGAGATCACGATCGCGATCAGCGATATCCGTTCGGATCTTGGATGTTTGGCAAGCGGATATACCCAAAGCTTGAAGGCGCTGGAATATTCCATTTTTACGGCCTATAAACCGATTTTATTCTACGATGAAATGAAGCAGAAAACGGGGGTGTATTATGATTTTCCCATTGAGACGGAAATCCAGCTCATTAACGCCATGAAAAGCGGGGATACGGATAAGGCTCAGGATATCATTCAAAGTCTGTACCACAACAACTTCAGCGGTCAATCCATCTCGCCCGAGCTCGGCCGACTCATGTTCGCGAACCTGCTCAGCACGATGTTCAAGCTGCTCAATGCCTTAAATTTGAAATACGAGGACGTATTCGGTCAGGCAGGCAAATCGATCGAGGACATTACCGAGGGCAGCACGGTAGAGGAGCTGTACCGGGAAGTGAAATGGATGTTCGGCCAAGTCTGCCTGTACGTAAGAGACCAGAGAGGCGATTCCTCCTCGCAGCTCCTGGATAAGATAAAAAGCTACATCGCGGAGCATCACGACGATGCCATGATCAGCCTGGCTTCCATTGCCGAGCAATTCGATATCACGCCGCCCTATCTGTCGGCCTTCTTCAAGAAGAACAGCGGGACCAATCTGACCGATTACCTGGCGAAAATTCGGATCGAGCGCTCCAAGGAAATGATGCGGGATGCCAAAAATACGATTTCGCACATCGCCCGTTCCGTCGGTTATACCAGCGATGTCGGTTTTATCCGGGTATTCAAGAAATACGAAGGGATCACCCCGGGAAAATACAAGGAAACCCTGCATTCCCTATCATCAACCTTAAGAAATGATCATCTCAATTCTTAATCGCTGTATATGGATCCAGAAACTGTACGATATACGTTGAAAGCGCTTCAGCATTAATATTTGAGACAGGGCCGGAATCAACTCGGCCTGAACATTTGAGATGATCATTCATTAGGAAAAAAGGGAGGCGTCGTGATTTGAAAACAAACCGGAAACGTATGACGAGACTGGCCATCTTCATGCTGATTGTGGCTATGATTGCCGGGTGCAGCGGAAAAGGCTCGGGAGCCGAGGAGCCTGCCGGCGACAAAGGCAAGGAAGGAACGGGCGTTGCCTCAGGCGGAGAAACGGGGTATCCCGGCCAGCTGACCTACTGGGTATCGCTGAATGCCAACGCATCGGCAACGATGCAGGATATGAACGGCATTGCCGCCTATCAGGAAATGGAGAAATTGACAGGGACCAAGGTTGAGTTCCAGCATCCGCCGGCAGGGCAAGAGGCAGACGCCTTCAACATTATGGTCTCGTCGGGCAACTTGCCGGATGTCGTGGAGTATGGCTGGGCCAACGTATCCGGAGGGCCGGATAAAGCGATATCGGACGGTTCTATCATTCGCCTGAATGAGCTGATTGAAGAGCATGCTCCAAACCTATCGAAACTGCTGAACGAACACCCGGAATACAAAAAGCTGATAACGACGGATGGCGGAAACATTTACGTATTCCCGTTCATCCGCGGAGACGAGTATCTGCTGACCTTTAACGGCCTTATCATCCGCCAGGACTGGCTGGATCAGCTCAACCTGCAAGTGCCGGAAACGATTGACGAGTGGTATGAAGTATTAAAAGCGATCAAGACCCAGGATCCCAACGGGAACGGTCAGGCGGATGAAATCCCGCTCCTGCTTGATATGGATATGACGGGCATTAACCATGCATTTGTCGGCGCGTGGGGAATTACGACAGGATTTTATCAGGTGGACGGGAAGGTACAGTACGGCCCCATCCAACCGGAATTCAAATCTTATTTGGAGACGATGAGCAAATGGTATGCCGAAGGCCTGATCGATCAGGATTATGCGGCAACGGACGGGACGCTCAAAGATGCCAAAGTGACCAACAATCAAGTGGGTGCCTTCTCCGGATACATGGGCAGCAGCCTCGGCCGCTATTCCGAACTCATGTTAAAAAGCAATCCGGACGTCAGTCTGGTGGGCGCTCCCAACGTTGTGCTAAAGAAGGGGGACACGCCGCTTCTTGGACAGAAGGATTCGCCGTTCAACGGATTTGGGGCGGCTGTGACGAAAGCGAACAAATTCCCGGCGGAAACGGTGAAATGGCTCGATTACAAATATGGGGAAGAAGGGCATATGCTGTTTAATTTCGGGGTTGAGGGAGTCAGCTACGAGATGAAGGACGGGTACCCGACCTATACCGACGAAGTGATGAAGAATCCAGATGGGCTGTCGATCACCCAGGCGTTGTCGAAATACAACCTGGCCAGTTATTCGGGACCTTTCGTTCAGGATCGCCGTTACGTCGAGCAGTATTCCGCGCTTCCTCAGCAAAAAGCGGCCATTGAGACATGGATGAAGGCGGAGAACGACCGTTTAATGCCGATTATTTCGCCGACGGCAGAAGAGAGCACGCGTTATGCCTCGATCATGAACGATATTAATACGTATTACGAAGAGATGGTCAACAAATTCATTATGGGCGTGGAGCCGATCAGCGGCTTTGATCAATTTGTCCAAACGGTGCAAGGAATGGGCATTGAAGAAGCCCTTCAGATTCAGCAGTCTGCGCTGGACCGTTTTAACAGCCGGTAAGTTGTAGAAGCGCATGAAGAGGGAGAAAACGGGCGAGCCGTATCCTTCTTCATGCGGGTTATTTTTCACAGAGGAGGGCATACGGTGCAGCTAAAGGAAGAAACAAAACGCATGACGATACAGAGCAAATCCGAGAGCTTCAGCGCAAGAGCAGCGAAGGACTTTCGCCGGAATTCCACGATCTACCTGATGCTGCTGCCGGTTGTGGCGTTTTATGCCGTGTTTCATTACGGACCGTTATACGGCCTGCAGATTGCGTTCAAGAACTTCTCCGCAGGGCTCGGCATCTGGAATAGCCCATGGGTCGGCTTTCAACATTTCAGCGATTTTTTTAACGGATTTTTCTTTGAGCGGGTCGTTTCCAATACCATTATCCTCGGCGCGTACGATCTTATCTTCGTATTTCCCGCCTCCATCGTGCTGGCCTTGATGCTGAACGAGGTGCGACATCGGATCTTTAAGCGGACCGTACAATCCATTACGTATATTCCCCATTTCATTTCCGTTGTCGTTGTTGTCGGGATGCTGGTTGATTTTTTGGCGGTGGACGGCCTGATCAACCATATCATCACCTACTTCGGCGGCAAGCCGATTTCGTTCATGCGGCTGCCGGAATGGTTCCGCACCATCTATACCTCGTCCGCTATCTGGCAGGGGATTGGTTGGGGCTCCATCATTTATCTGGCGGCGATTTCCAATATTGATCCGTCCCTGTATGAGGCGGCGAAAGTGGACGGTGCCGGCCGCTGGAAGCAGATGCTTCAAATAACGCTCCCTGGCATCCTACCGACCGTGATCATTCTGCTTATCTTGCGGATCGGTTCCTTTATGGCGCTGCAGGATGAGAAGATCCTGATCATGTACAACCCGGTCATCTACGAGACGGCAGACGTGATCGGGACTTATGTCTACCGCAAGGGAATACTGGAAGCAAGCTACAGCTTCAGCGCCGCTGTCGGCATGTTCAATTCCTTTATTAACTTTGCGCTGCTCATTGGAGCCAATTATCTCAGCAAGCGGTTTACCGACACGAAGCTGTGGTAGAGAGGGGGATCTCATGCGAACTACTAGATCGGTCAGTGAAGTCCTGTTTGATTCTGCGAATGTCATTCTATTGTGTTTGTTATCGATCATAACGTTATATCCGTTTCTCTACGTATTGTTTGCTTCGATCAGCACGCCAGCCGAATTCGTTCAGCACCGGGGCATCCTGCTGTGGCCCAAGGGCTTCTCGCTGGACTCCTATCGTATGGTATTCGAGAACCCGAATATCATCCGAAGTTACCTCAACACGATATTTTATGTAGTCGTCGGCACGACGCTGAACATTCTCATGACGGCTCTCGGAGCCTATGGTTTATCCAGGAAAAACGTGATGTGGAAAGGCGCCATCATGATGCTGATCGTGATGACGATGTTTTTTGACGGCGGGCTCATCCCGAAATACCTGCTCGTGAAAAATATGGGTCTGCTTGATACGTACTGGGCATTGATTATTCCAAGCGCCATGACGACATGGAACTTGATTATTATGCGAACGGCATTTCAAGGGGTACCCGATGCGCTCGAGGAATCCGCGCGGATCGACGGAGCCACCGACTGGACCATTCTGTTCCGGATCATCATCCCGTTATCGCTGCCGGTCATTGCGGTCATGGTGCTCTTTTACGGGGTGTGGCATTGGAATAAATGGTTTGATGCCCTCATCTATTTAAGGGACCGGGACTTGTTTCCGCTGCAGTTGATCCTGCGCGAGATTCTGATCCAGAACGATACCAGCAGCATGATGACCTCGGTAGGAGGGGGAGATCGGATGCCGGTTGGCGAAACGATTAAGTATGCGACGATTATGGTGGCGACGCTGCCGATCTTGTTTCTGTATCCGTTCTTGCAGAAATATTTCGTGAAGGGCGTCATGATCGGCGCCATCAAAGAATAGGAGGTATGTGAACCATGTGGGAACAGGCCATCATGGATGCGGTTGAAAAGACCAAGAGGAACATCGGTTTATTTCCGATGAAATTCCCTCACATCACGGCGGAGAAGCGATACGAGTGGGGAGAAAGCAATGACTGGATTGAAGGCTTCTACACCGGAATGATCTGGCTGTGTTATGAATATACGAAGGATCCGCTGTTTAAGGATACGGCAATCGCTCAATTGGAGGATTACAAGGCGCGGCTGGAGGAGAAGCGGCATCTGGATCATCATGATATCGGATTTCTGTACCTGCCCTCCGCATTGGCCGCGTGGATCGTGGATGAACATGAAGAGGGCAAACAGCTGGCCCTAAAAGCAGCCGACCATCTGATGCTGCGCTGGCGGGAAGAAGGCCAGTATATTCAGGCCTGGGGCCGGAAGGGCGACGAGAAGAACGGCGGCCGCATTATCATCGACTGCATGATGAACATACCGCTGCTGTATTGGGCGTATGACCAAACAGGCGACGAACGCTACAAACGCGTGGCCGTCGCGCACGCGGAGAAGAGCCGCCGTTATTTAATGCGAGGGGATGATTCTTCGTACCATACCTTCTACTTCCAGCCGTCGGACGGGAAGCCCATCGGCGGTGGGACGCACCAAGGATATCACGACGGCTCCACCTGGACGCGCGGGCAAGCATGGGCAGTCTACGGATTTGCGCTTTCCTACCGTTATACCCGTGATCCGAAGTATTTGGATACCGCCGTGCGAGCTGCCCGCTATTTTATCGAGCATTTGCCGGAAGACCATGTCGCCTATTGGGATTTTGACGTTCCGATCGAAGCGGGTACGCCTCGCGACAGTTCCGCTTCCGCCATCGCCGCATGCGGGATGCTGGAGATCTTGGAGCACCTGGAAGAGGAAGATGGCAATAAAGGGCTATTGACAGACGCCGTCGAGAAGTCCATGATCTCCCTTGTAAACCGTTATTCCACTATCGGTGAAGCTGCCGAGGAAGGCTTGATCAAGCATGGTTCCTATTATGTCAGAGGCGGGATGGGACCGGACGATTACATGATCTGGGGGGATTATTATTATCTCGAGGCCTTGCTGCGACTGACCAAAGGGATACCTGGCTATTGGTACGAGAGAGGATAGTAGAACCGGATCCGTGAACTATAACGGGAACGCCGCAATCTGTGCGGCGTTCCCTTTTTTGTGTAAAATAGGATAGGATCATTGTTCACAATATACTCATTAGCATTGAGAGAACGTCTTTGTTATGATGGGGAAGATTCAAATTTAAGATAAATGGTTTGGAGGAGATAGGCATGTTGAAACATGTGAAAACTTCGGTTCTGCTGACCTTGGGTCTGCTGCTTGTACTGGTGTTCCCGACAGCAACGTGGGCGCATTCCAAGCTGGAATCCAGTACGCCCGCGGCAGACGCCAAGATCACGGAAAGCGTGAAGGAAGTCAATCTGTCATTCAATGAAAATATCGATGAAAATTTAAGCACCCTCAAGGTGAAGAATGCGCAAGGCGAAGAGGTTGAAGTATCGGAAGTCAAGGTTAGCCAGAACACTATGGCTGGAACGCTGGCAGCACCGCTTCCATCCGGTTCTTACACGGTGGAATGGAAGATCGTTGGCGGAGATGGACATCCCGTTGACGGAACGTATGCTTTCGAAGTCGATGCACCGGAAGGGGAAGCTGCTCCGGAGACTTCTGCCGACACCGAAGAAACGCCTGCGGATACAGGAAGTACACCGGATGAAACAGCAACGGCGGATGATACAGCCGCAGACAACGCAGATCCGTCGACGGATACGAATCAGCAGGCGGAGAATACGCCGGCTAATGACACATCCGAAGGAAACGGGTCGACCGTGTGGATCGTGATTATCGTCATCGTGGCCGTTGTCGCAGGATACTTTGGAATTAAAGCATCCCGGAAGAGAAAGTAATGTCTTATTATTGGTTAAGCGAGCCGTTTTTATATTTAGCATACGCCATTCTGGCCGGGATCACGGTGTTGTCCCTGGTACCGAAGGCTTATAAGCCGGACATTTCGGTACCGGCCTGGCTCGGCCCAGCGGCGGGGGCAGCCATCATCCTATTCGGCTTTGTGCCGCTGCTGCAAATCATCATGTTCTTCAAGGATGATATCGGATTCTGGCAGTCCTTTAACAGCATCATGTTCAAATTCAGCGAGGGCGAGCGTTATGCCTGGATACTGGTTCTTTCGATCCTATTGGCGGTACTGACCCTGATCGTCCGCCGGAAGCCCGGCTCTCCCTTACGCTGGCTTATGCCCGCTGTTCTGTTGGGCATTGCCGTTGCCATGTCTTCGTTCAACCACGCTGCATCCCTGTTCGATGGCGTTGGACAGCTTGCTTTCTTCGCCCATTTCACGGCGATGGCCATATGGACGGGAACGCTGCTGCTTACAGGATGGTTCAGCACGGAACATGATCGCTGGAGTGCGTTTCTCCGATGGTTCCATCCATTAGCCATCGCCTGCGTCATCCTTGTCGTCGGATCGGGTCTGTTCCTGATGACAGCCGTGACGCCGGAACCCGTAAACAGCTGGACGCTGTCCTACGGTCAGGCCCTGCTGGTCAAGCATATTCTCATTCTGCCGCTGCTGGTGTTCGCGTTCGTTAACGGTTATCTCGTCAAGCGCAAGCTGCGCAGGGATACAAGCTATCGACCTGCGGCATGGGCACGAAGCGAGGGAATCCTGATCGGGCTGATTTATATCGTCACCGGCTACATGAACCAGCAGCCTGCGCCGCACGAGGTCGTGGATACATTGGCGTCATATGGCCCTGCAGCAACGTTTGTCTGGTTCCATCCCGGGTTTACGATCGGTGAATTGGCCTTTACGTGGAGCTGGATCGGGATACTCTGCCTGTGCCTTGGGCTTGGTCTCCTCTGGAATGTCGTGAACGTATTTCGCAGGAACCGGGCAGCAGCCGTCGGGCTGTTAAGCGGGTTAGGCGCCGTTGCGCTGATATATTGCGGTTTGATGTTCTCGGTTACAACCGTTTAATTTGTTTGAAGTGAAAGGTCCTTGCTGTTTAATCAGCAGGGCCTTTTTTTGGTATGGGAGCAATGAGAGATGGCTGGATAAAGGTGGTATACTTGGGGGTGAAGATCGAACATGGACCAAATCTTGAACTGGGGGGAAATATGATATGGAAAAAGTGAAATTTATTCGCTTAGCATCTCCTACGGATGCATCCGTACTGGACCGATTAAACGAGGAGTTTAATGGGGTTAGGATGCAGCTGGAGGAAATTAAATATAGTTTGGAACAAGCGGATGAGATCGTGGCCATCGCTTATTTAGGCGATGATCCTGTAGGATTTGCCTGCGCCCAATCATTTAAGTCCTTTTGTTACCGGGAGCTTGTCGGCGAGATAACGGAAATGTACATTCAGGAGCGGGCAAGAAGGCAGGGTCTGGCAGGAATGCTGCTCGTTTTTCTGGAGGAACAATTATTCGCGCGCGGGGTGAGCACGGTTAAGGTGCTTACTGGTCATGATAATCGCCATGCCATCGCAGCATATGAGAAATCAGGTTATAAGCGGGAGGATGAAGTGCTTCTGGAGAAAGAGCTGGGGGAATAGGAACGTGATAGTGTCCAGGATATCAGATAAGGGTCAGCGAATAATCGTGCATGTACAAAAGCATGATATCCGAGTTATATAAGGATCATCATGCTTTTATTATATTTGCTGGAGAATCCGGTCAATTATCCATGATGCTGCGTTTCGGAGCGATATTGACCCGGCGTGAGTCCCGTGCTTCGCTTGAATACCGAGTTGAAGGAATGCATGTCCTTGTAACCGACTTTTTCGGCGATCATACTGACTTTGTCTGTCGTGGTTCGCAGCAGCTCGCGGCTCATTCGAATGCGTACGGTCTGCAGATAATGATGCCAGCTCTGGCCGGTATATCTGCGAAACAATCGCTGAAGATGGCGTTCGCTGAAGCCGCTGATCTGCGCAAGACGCGTCAGCGTGAGCTCATGCATGTATTGTCCCTCCACGTATTGAAGGACATCATGAAAAGAGGGATGCGAATGCTCCGAGGTGATAGGCTGCGAATGCTCGATGGCCCGGCTGAACTCAATGATCAGCTGTAGCAGCAGCGTATGCAAATAGACGGCTGAGCCGCTGATCTGCATGGCATATTGTTCATAGAGGGAGACGAACAGCTTCTCGAAACGGTCATGCCGATCCGTAATGGCGCGGTACCCAAGCGAGCCGTCTTCCATCTGTTTCAATAAGGAGGCTGTCCTCGAATCGGAAGCAAAGGCAATCAGTTTCGGCAGGAGATTGACGGAGAATATGCAATTGTTCACGATGAGCGGCTTCCCGTTCGAAGAGGTAGGCCGGAATACGTGAGGCATTCCGAGCGGTATATAGAACATATGACCTTTGCGAACCCGCTGCACCGAGTTCTCCATGTGATGGAAGCCTTCTCCCTCAGCAATATACGCAATTTCCAGAAAATCATGGTTATGGTAAGACCCCGTAAAATTCTCCGCGTTACGATTTACATACATCAGGGTGTCATCCCGGAAAAAATAATCTCCGTAATAGGTTTCCATCGGTCGTTTCATCCTGTTTGCTCCTTTTCATTGATCGAGGACGGATGTCCGTTTTACCGCATTGAATTGTCTGTTATCCCCATCATCTTGCTTGGAGGTTCACTTATAATAATAGTTGAAACAGACACAGAAATGAAAGCGTATATCAAGCCAAGCGGCTAATTCAAACGGATTGTTGAAGCAGCCTTCTTGAAGTGAACGGAGGAATGAGCATGTTCAGCGTAACGGATGTACGATGCGAATATCTTCATCAACCGATAGGTATCGGAGAGCGAAAGCCGCGCATCAGTTGGAGGTTGGCCTCGGACGAAAGAGCCGTCAGCCAAACCGCTTATGAGATTGAGGTTTCCAACGAGAAGGAATTTGCCAAGCCCTGCTGGACATCAGGGAAAACAGCCTCGTCGCAGTCGGTTCACGTGGAATTAACGGGGCTGAGCGTAACATCATGTAAGCGCTATTTCTATCGCGTGCGTGCCTGGAACCAAGCCGGGGAATTGACGGAATGGTCCGACACGGCCTACTGGGAGACAGGAAAACTGGAAGGGGAGCCATGGGTCGGACAATGGATATCTGCACCACGATCCTTGCTGCCTGTTGAAGCCGGTCACCTCCCGCTGCTCCGCAAGAGCTTCAGCTTAAAGTCGCCCATCACGAAAGCAAGAATATATGTTACGGCGCTGGGCCTTTATGAACTTGAGCTTAACGGACAGAGAGTGGGAGACTGTTATTTCACGCCAGGCTGGACGAGTTACGATCATACGATTCAGACGCAGACCTATGACGTGACCGAGATGCTGAAATCTGGCCAAAACGCGATCGGCGCTTGGCTCGGTAACGGTTGGTACAAGGGACAGCTGGGCTGGGAGGATCGTCACGCGATTTATGGAGATCGATTAGCGCTTCTGCTGGAGCTGCATATCACGTATGCTGACGGCAGCGAAGAAGTGATGGCAACCGATTCAAGCTGGCAGTCGGCCAAAGGCCCGATCGCCATGTCGGAGCTCTATCATGGCGAAACCTATGATGCGCGCCTCGAACTGGAAGGCTACAGTACGGCAGGTTATAGCTCCGATGATTGGCATGGCGTGGAAACGATCGACCAAGGTTACGACAAGCTGAAGTCCCAGATCAACGAGCCCGTGAGAGCCGTTCAAACGGTGCGGCCCGTGGAATTTCTGACCACGCCCAAAGGTGAAACCGTCATCGACTTCGGGCAGAATTTGGTAGGCTGGGTCCGATTTAGCGTGTCCGGTGCGGAGGGCACAACGGTGACGCTGCAGCATGCGGAAATCCTGGATGCCGAAGGTAACTTTTATACGGAGAATCTCCGAACCGCTAAACAAACGATTCAATACACGTTAAAAGGCGGCGGGAACGAAATCCATGAACCTCATTTTACGTTCCAAGGCTTCCGATATGTTCGTTTAGACGGTTTCACGGAAGAGCAGCTGGACCTCCGGCATTTCGAAGCGGTCGTGCTCCATTCGGATTTCGAAGAAACCGGAACTTTTCAATGTTCGGATCCCATGGTGAATCAATTGCAGAGCAACATTCGATGGGGACTGAAGGGGAATTTCCTCGACGTGCCCACGGATTGCCCGCAGCGTGACGAGCGGCTTGGCTGGACCGGCGATGCGCAGATGTTCATCGGGACGGCGGCCTATCTTGCCAACGTGGCGCCTTTCTTCACGAAATGGCTGTCGGACCTGGCCGCGGAACAGCGCGATGACGGAGCGGTTCCGTTCGTTGTTCCGCATGTGCTCGGCGATGAAGCCTATGCTTCGGCCGCATGGGGAGATGCAGCGGTCATTTGCCCGTGGACGGTGTACGTCAATTTTGGCGATCGACGGATATTGGAGCGTCAATATGAGAGCATGAAGCGCTGGGTCTCCTACATTCAAGCTCAAGGGGAGCATGAATATCTGTGGAATACCGGCTTCCATTTCGGCGATTGGCTGGGACTGGATGCGAAATCCGGGGACTATGTGGGTGCTACGGAACGGGACTTTATCGCTTCGGCGTTTTATGGTTATTCGGTGGAACTGCTTAGGAAAACCGCGGTCGTATTGGGACGAGAACAAGATGCTGCCCTGTATGCCGAGCTTAAAGAAAAGGTTGTCGCTGCATTCCGTAACGAATTCGTGACCCCGTCCGGAAGGCTTGCGGCGTCGACGCAGACCGCGCACGTGCTTGCGCTTATGTTCGGGCTGCTGGATGAGGCGGCGGAAAAACGCGCGGCGGATCGTCTTTATGCATTGCTGGAGGAGAGCCGGTTTCATTTAACGACCGGTTTTGTGGGCACGCCTTATATTAATCATGTGTTAAGCCGGCACGGCATGCACGATGCGGCGTATAAGCTCCTGCTGCAGCAGGACTATCCTTCATGGCTGTATCCGGTGACGAAAGGCGCCACGACGATATGGGAGCATTGGGACGGCATCAAGGAAGACGGCAGCTTCTGGAGCCGCGACATGAATTCATTCAATCATTATGCATACGGAGCCATCGGCGAATGGCTGTATCGTTCGGTTGCCGGCATACAGACCGTGGAGGATGCGCCGGGTTATAAACATATCCGGTTTGCGCCTGTACCGGGCGAAGGCCTGACATGGGCGGAAGGCAAAATCGATACGATGTATGGAACCGTCCGGTCATGCTGGCGGATGGAAGATGATGGCGAGTTTCAGCTGGAAGTGTGCATTCCGCCTAATACGACTGCTGAAATTTGCCTGCCTGGTGTTTTTGACGTTTCAAACGTTAAGGAAGGCAGCACGGTCCCTCTAAACGAAGCGAAGGGGATCCATTCGGCAGTCGATGGCGAAGCGGGTGTTGTGATTCAAGCGGGTTCGGGGGAGTATACGTTCCGTTATGTATACAACCATCCTAAAGCGAAGTAAGGCATGATAGCAGGAGACCAAAGTTCTTTACCGCGACGGACGCGGTAAGGAACTTTTTTTTCGTATCCAGGCACATTTCTGGGCGAATGCACATACGATACAAAGTGATCTTAAGGAAGCGAGGGGAACTCTGTGGCAGTCATCAAAGCGAATTCGAATGATGTGGATCTTCTGGCAAGATTGATCCGCGCAGAGGCAGAAGGCGAAGGTGAGCAGGGCATGCTCATGGTAGGGAATGTCGGGGTGAACCGGATACTGGGTAACTGCCTGGATTTTCGAAACATCCGCAACATGAACGATATGGTATTTCAGAGCCCGGGTGGTTTTGAAGCAACACAGAAAGGCTATTTTTATCAACGGGCCAGGGATCGGGATCGTCAGCTAGCCCAAAGGGTCATTAATGGGGAACGCATATGGCCGGCTAGCAACGCGCTATGGTTTTTCCGCCCGGCAGGGGACTGCCCGGCAACCTGGTACAATCAGCAGAACACAGGCCGATTCAAGGCACACTGCTTCTTCACCCCGACATATGCCGATTGCCCGTCCGTTTTTTGATTCATGTTATACAACCGCTTAGGCGGGAGTTATAAATTAAAGGAGGAAATTACTTATGTACAATCAAGGTGTGCCGCCTGTGAACTTCATGAATGGAGTCCGTTATCCGGGAGTGCCGAACCGCGGGACCGCTGGTTACACGGCAAACGTTCCACCGCAGGTGCCCAGCGGAAGTCCAATGACGCCGGGAGGCACCGTTGTTCCGGCACCGCCGCAATTCGAACAATCTTACGTGGAGAATATCCTTCGATTGAACCTTGGGAAGCAGGCAACGTTTTACATGACGTATGAAAACAATTCGCAATGGAATGCCAAGGTGTTCACGGGCATTATCGAAGCCGCCGGTCGCGATCATATCGTCATCAGCGAACGGACGACAGGGCGCCGGATCATCCTGCTGATGGTGAACCTGGACTATGTCGTGTTTGACGAGCCGCTCAATTACCAATATCCGGGCGTGATCGGCAATCCGCCTCCAACGGCAAGATAAATCTATTTTTGCGAATGCCCCAATAACCTTCGTTTACACCGATGTGAAACGGAGGTTATTTCATTTGGCCTTGGCAGAATATTCAATGGCATGCGTTTTTCTAACGACACTCCGCGCGGCCGCATAGTATTATTTTAACATTATGAATGTTTATTCATAGAATCGTTCAATTCATCGGAAAACGAGTGTTAACGGCTGAGAATCAAATTAAAGCTCATAACAACGATGATTAATGTCATAAGACAACGTTTGACTGTGTATCGTAGTACTATATAATTACTTATATAGCTTGAATAAGTCGGAATAAGACAAGGAGATGAGACCATTGGGAAGTTGATGCGTAGTCCGAACACGCTGTTATGCTTGATGGCACCACACATTTTTAATAACCGAAGGAGGTGTTCCTATTCGTCATAGCATGCTGTATGGCGGGTAGGAGATCGATTGAGTGACCCCTTACCGAGTTTGATAAGTTTAACCTTGGTATTGATTCTCGTCCTATTAAACGGATTTTTTGTATCGGCTGAATTGGCTTTTGTTAAAGTGAAGAGCAGCCGGATTGACGCTTTGGTTGAAGAAGGACATAGACGTGCACAATTTGCGCAGAACATACTGAAGAACCTGGACGGATATATATCCGCTTGCCAGTTTGGGATTACCATCGTGTCCATCGGCCTTGGCTGGATCGGCGAGAGAACGATTTCCGCCATGATTACGCCTTGGTTCAACGGAATAGGATGGAGCAACACAGCCGTTCATGCGGTGTCCTTGGTATTAGCCTTCATCTTGATCGCACTTATGCATATCGTATTCGGTGCATTAGCGCCTAAGACGGTGGCCGTACGCAAGGCGGAACAAATCACGCTGCTGTCCGCAGGCCCGCTGCGGGTATTTTACACCATCATGTTCCCGTTTATCTGGTTTGCCAATGGGCTTTCCAATAACGTTCTTCGCATATTCCGGATGAAGCCGGTGGTTGAACGCAATGTCCATACCGAGGAAGAACTGCGGGATATGATGAAAGAGAGCAGCGAGAGCGGATTGATGGATAGCACGGAGATGACACTGGTAGACAACATTTTTGAATTTGCCGATACAACGGCAAGGGAGATCATGATCCCCCGTACAGAAATGATCTGCTTATACAACAATCTTTCATTGGAAGAAAATCTGAAGATTGCAAGCGAGGGCATGCGAACCCGTTATCCGATCTGCGACGAAGACAAGGATCATATCATTGGCTTTATTCACATTAAAGATCTGATGCGCGGCTTCGTTGGCGACCAGCTTTCCCTGATTCGCCCGATCATTGCTGTTCCTGAGTCAATCAAGATCAGCGAACTGCTGCGAAGAATGCAGCGGAGCAAGACGCAAATCGCCATTCTTATCGATGAATACGGCGGGACCTCGGGACTCGTGACCCTGGAGGATATTATGGAAGAAATCGTCGGTGAAATTCAAGACGAGTTTGACGAAGAGCGTCCAGGCATTGAAAAAGGTGGGGGAGGATGAATACTCCATTGATGGATTGATGCTGATCGATGAAATCAATGACCAATTTGGTCTGAATGTGGATACAGAAGATTACGATACCATCGGTGGATGGCTGTCTGCGCGCCTTGAGGTGCTGCTTCCGCACAAAGGCCAGTCTGTTATATACGAAGACTGTCGCTTTGTGATCGAGGAGACGGAGAATAAACGCATCTCCCGGATACGCCTGATCAGGCAAGAGCAGCAGCTGATACAGGAAGAAGCGGGCGCGTAAACTGGATATTAGAAGAAGCAGCGACATTAAATGTCGCTGCTTCTTTTTATTTGCAGAAAAGTTTCAAAAATTATATCAAACCGTGAAAAAATAGAAACTTTTACGCTAACACGACGTGTTAAAATATGGATGTTCCTATCATATTGAAAGAAAGGTGATATTATGTCGAAAGTACGCAGTCCAAAACGTATAGCTTCAGCACTTGCAGTCAGTGTTTTATTAAGTTTATCCTTGGCAGGAGGGGCTTACGCGGACTCCGCTGCAGACATTGCACCCGGTGCTTTGACGACTCCGCCTCCGGTTGAAATGAATTTGAATTCTTCCATCAGCCTCTTAGCGAATAAATATTTGATCAACTACTATTCTACGATTAGCAAGGCAAGCGGCACCCAAGTGAGCATCAACGGATTTACCGGCGCTGGACAAGCCGTAGACAGCATCGGCATTAATTATGTTCTACAGCGCTGGACAGGGTCGGCTTGGGTGGATGCTGGCAGTGCATATGAAAACGGAACCAACAAGCTTTCGCTTAGCGGCACCAAAAATTTCAACGTTCAGGCAGGCTACTATTACCGTGGCAAAACCATTCATTGGATTAATGAGAACGGTACATATGAGGAAGGCACTTATTATACGAACTCGATATTAGTAGAACAGTAATTTCAATAGGTTATCACAAAGAAGGACACTTTATGCAAGTGTCCTTCTTTGTGTGTGCAGGTATGGTCCTAGTGTATGCTGTTGGCGATTTTAATGAATTCTTCTCTAGAGAACAATCCGCTAATATTCACCAATATTTTGTCATTGTCATGCAAAAAGCGGAGGTTGGTTTCAGTCAGGTAGGCTACGGCTCCGGATTTCAGCTTCAGCGTCTCGGTAACCTTTCCTCCAAGGCCGATGGACCGTTCTGCCGTCATGTCGATTAAATCGATATAGAATACCTTTTCATCCGCATTCTTGTAGTGAAGATGAAGATCCAGGATCGGCGCGCTCTCGCTTTCCGCGATTCCCGTCGCCTCATAGAACTCAAAGCCAGGCGGAATATAGCCGATTTCAGGGATCTTGAATAATACGCGCTTTTGCGATTCGATTAAGGATTCGTCGGAATCCGTAAAGGGAACGTCTTCGGTTTCCACCAATTCAGCGGGCGGTACTTGGTCGGCGTTATCTGGGACAGGGCTTATATCCGGCGGAGGCGCAGTAAGGGCCTTGCTGGGATCGACGGGCTCTTTCTTGCCGAATATCTGGCCCGTAATGCCGTTGCCCCAATCCACGATTTGCTGATAAATCGGCGATACGGCTTGCGTGACGGTAGGCTGGGAGAACACGAATGCCCCGAATGCCATGGAAGCTGCAATTATACCGGCCAACTGAAATCTGCGGCGTCGCTGTTTCCGATTGTTAAGTTTCTCGACCTGCAGCTTGACTTGCTGCCAGGATTGTCGCTTGGATTCGTTGTCCGTAGGGAGTGAGGAACGTGAAGCTGCACGATCAAAGGCTTCATCAAAGGCCTCGTCAAACCAATCATCGTATTTTTCGTTGCTCATCCAATTCACCCCACTCTCTATACAGCATTTTCTTAACGGATTCCCTGGCCCGGAACAAACGCTGCTTCACGATCTCTTCGCGAGTATTCAACAGCTCCGCGATTTCCCTATAGGTCAGGCTGTGCTTCCAACGATACTCAATCAATAGCTTGTATTCAGGCTTCAACTGGTCGAGGTACTGCCCGATCGATTCCTCCAGCAAATTCGATTCCACCTGGTGTTCGACGTTCGTGGAAGAAACTACCACGTCCTCTTCATTAATAAAAACACTATCGACATCCACTTGGTTACGGTATTTTTTATTTTTTCTTAAATAATTCATGGTTGAGTTTTTCGCGACGACACGGAGCCAGCCCCGCATCTTGCTTTCCGTTTCGAACTTCGGCTTGCTTGTGATCACTTTGATAAAGGACTCCTGAATGATATCCTCAACAGCAGCATGATCCCGTACGACATACAGTATTTGCCCATAAACGAGGTCATAAAATTCATAATAGATTTCTTCCTGAATAGGTTCGCTCAGATCAGCGAAATCTGCTGCAAGGAGGAGCTGTAATCGGTTGGACACGCGATAATCCCCTCTCTGGTGTAACCATCCTATTTCTCTCATCATTTTACAACATATCGGGTAAAAAAGCCCTACAAATTCTAGTAACAGCCGACTCTGGAGACCGGAGGCATCCCGGCTTATCCTATGGAATTCATGGTATGGGGCCCGCTTTTCGCCTCTGTTATCGGCAAGCCAATGAGCTGCGCCCATCTCTTCATCATATGCTCGGCCATCAATGGGTATTAATCGAATCTGGGATTGACTCGGCAAGAGAAAGGGCGGGGATGGACCAGATAAAAACAGGGCAGCCTCTGAGAATCAGGCTGCCCTGTCGATCGTTCTTAATCGAATGTTGGGTTGCTAGTCATGGTAACGGGAAATATGGCGATTATGCCCAGTTACCATCGATGAAGACCGGCTCTTCCTTGCCATCATGCGTGATACCCGTAATCTGAAGCTCCTTGGAGCCCATCATGAAGTCGACGTGGGTAATGCTGGTGTTCAGGCCGCTTGCCTGGAGCTGTTCGGACGTCATGGTCTTGCCGCCTTCTAGGTTGAAGGCATATGCGCTCCCGATAGCCAGGTGACAGGAGGCATTTTCATCAAACAGCGTGTTGTAATACAGGATGCCGCTTTCCGAGATCGGGGAGCGGTGGGGGACAAGAGCCACCTCGCCCAGATAATGCGACCCTTCGTCCATGGAGATCAGTCGGGTTAAAGTATCCTGGCCTTGTTCGGCGGAAAAATCGACGATGCGCCCGTTCTCGAACGTAATCGAGAAATTGTCGATGATGTTGCCGCCGTAGCTCAAAGGCTTCGTGCTGCGTACGGTGCCGTTGACGCCGGTTTTGAGAGGGGCGGTGAATACTTCCTCCGTCGGGATGTTGGCAACGAAGCGCTCGCCTTTTTCGTTGTGGCTGCCCGCCTGGGCCCATATATGACCCTCCGGCAGCTCGATTGTCAGATCCGTTCCAGGTGAAGTGAACCGGAGCTTGTGATATTTCTTGGCATTGAGTTCATCCGATTTGCGTTGAAGGGTATGGATATGCTCCTCCCACGCCCCAATAGGATCTTCCAGGTCCGCGCGAACCGCGTGGAAAATCGCGTCCCACATTTTGTCCACCTGTTGGCCGGCAGGAACGTCAGGAAACACCTTGGCGGCCCAATCGGGGGAAGCGTACGCTATGCCGGTCCAGCTCATTTTGTCGGCCTGCTGGTATTGCCGGTATTTCGACATGGCTGCGCCATATGTACGTTGATAATTGGATATACGCTCGGGATCGACTCCTTTTAACAGGTCGGGGTTCGAGGAGAGGATCGTCAAGAAAGCGGCTCCTTGTTCGGCAAGTTCGGTTACTTCCTCTGCGTAATAAGTCGGCGGTTCCAAAAAAACTTCGTCGGGCGCCAGATCGTACCGAATCCGATTCACGATTTCGTCACTGTAATTCACTTTCACTTGCTTGGCACCCGTTTCGTAGGCTTTCTTCACGATCAGGCGCACCAGCGGCGCCGCATCAATCATGGCGTTAACCACCAGCGTTTGTCCCGGCTGCACGTTGGCGCCGACCTTGACTGCTAGCTCCGCATAGCGTTCCAATTTTTGTTCAAAGCTGGACATGACAGACCCTCCATTTCTTATATGCTGCCTCATAGCAACTTCAAGCGTTGTTTAGATTATCGCACAATTTTTAAGTTTGTAAATCAACCTCGGGTCAATTAAAGTCCGAAAAAGTTAAAAGAAAGCAGCTACTTCGCGAGAAATAGCTGCTTAATGCTGCATCTTATTCTTAAAATGCCCAGTTTCCTTTCAGGAATACGGGTTCTTCCTTGCCATCTGCCGTAACGCCGTAAATATCCATGTCGCCGGAGCCGATCATGAAGTCGACATGGGTTACGCTCGTATTGAGGCCGCTCTGAATCAGCTGCTCCTGATTCATGTCCTTGCCGCCCTCGAGACAGAAAGCATAAGCGCTGCCGAGCGCCAGGTGGTTGGAGGCATTCTCGTCAAACAACGTGTTGTAATACAGGATGTTCGACTCCGAGATCGGGGATTGATGCGGCACAAGCGCCACTTCACCAAGGTACCGTGCACCTTCATCCATGTTCAGGAGACGCTCCAAAGTCTCATACCCTTGCTCCGCCGTGAAGCTGACCACCTTGCCTTCTGCAAAAGTAAGGGAGAAGTTGTTTATGATGTTACCGGCATAACTCAATGGCTTCGTACTATGTACGGTCCCGTTGACGCCTGTTTTGAGCGGAGCGGTAAAGACTTCCTCGGTCGGCATGTTAGCCACGAAGGAGTGTCCTCGTTCGTTGATGCTGTCGCCTTGTGCCCAAATGTGCCCTTCCGGCAGCTCGATGGTAAGATCGGTTCCCGGCGCAACATAGTGGAGCTTCTTGTATTTCTTGGCGTTCAGCACGGAGGATTTGGCTTCAAGCACTTCGAGATGTTGGTTCCAGGCCTCTACCGGGTTCTCCTGGTCCACACGTACGGTGTGGAAAATCGCATCCCACAATTTGCCGACCTGCTCGGATTCCGGAACATCCGGGAATACCTTCGCGGCCCACGCGGCCGAAGGAACTGCGACCAGGCACCAGCTGAACTTGTCGGACTGCTGATAGGCACGGTATTGCTTCAATGCTTCGCCCCGCGCCTTGTAGAAGTTTCCGATGCGCTCGGAATCGATGCCGCTGAGCAGATCGGGGTTCTCGGCCAGCACGTGCAGAACGGCTGCCCCGTTCTCGACCAGCTCCGTCATTTCTCCGGCATACCATTTTGGCGCTTCGGTAAATACGTCATCCGCAGCTTTTTCGAATTGAAGCCTTGTTATCGTTTCGTCGGTCCACAGGATCTTAACGAGGCGGGCCCCCGCTTCGTATGCCTTCTTAGCGATCAAGCGGGTAAACTCGGCGGAATCGACAGGAGCATGGACCACCAGCGTTTGCCCTTCCTGTATGTTGACTCCAACCTTTACGGCCAACTCGGCATATTTGTCCAGGTATGTATTGAAATCGGACATTTGGAACCCTCCAATGCAATTAATAATGTAACACCCCATATTATACTAGATCGAGCTGTATAAGAAAAACCATAATCAGCGATCAAGAAAAGTGATATACTGAGTCTTGTGAGTGCTTTACAACGTAACGAAGGAGCGTGAAAACGTGTCACAAGTCCGAATCGAGCGTGCGGATATGAAGCGGGATGATGCCGATCAATTCGTGGGATATACCGTATTTTCTATAGATGGACATGCCTCATCCTACGAGATCACCTTCCTGAGCAAGAACGGCCGGGATTGGGATTACAGTCTGAACTTTGCCGGCGAGCCGGGAATCGAGGAGCAGTTTCTCCAGATAGACGAACGGATCGAAAACGATGACGAGCTGTTTGACGATTTGCTGGATGCAGCCATTGATGCCAGCGAATTCGGGGAATCAGAGGCGGACTAAAGAAACGTATTTAAGAAACAAACCGTACACCTCTCTTAGATGGAGGCGTACGGTTTGTTTACATGCGGCAATGAGCGGGCCGGATAGCTTATCCTATTGTGATTCGTCCTTCGGGATGGCGATACAGCTCCTTGTTATTCTTGCGGCTAAGCGCGTAGGCAAGCGTTAGCGGTCCCAGCCGGCCGAGGAACATGAGCATGGCAATGGTAACCTTGCCAACCCCGGAGAGTTCGGTGGTCAGACCCATGGATAACCCGGCCGTGCCGAAGGCGGATACGGCTTCGAACAGAATCCTTAAGAATTCGCCTGATTCCGTAACGGACAGGAACATCGAGGCGCCTACCAATAGCAGCAGCGATAGAATCGTCAGCGTGATGGAGCGGTAAACCAGGGCTTGGGAGATGCGGTTGCGATAGAGCACCACATCGCGTTTTCCCTGAATCATCGTGACGACGGCACCGATCAGCACGGCAAAGGTAGTCACCTTGATGCCGCCTCCGGTCGATCCGGGGGCTGCCCCGATGAACATCAGGAGAATCATGAAGAACTGGGACGATTGCTCCAGACTCGCAATGTCCAGGGTGCTGACGCCTCCCGAACGGGGAGTGATCGATTGGAATATGGAAGCCATGATCTTTACCGGATACGAAAGAGGCCCCAAGGTTTTGGGATTGCTGTGCTCCAGGATAAAGATCATGACGGCCCCGATCACGATTAACAGGGACGTCACCGTCAAGACAACCTTGGAATGAAGCGAAAGCTTTTTGCATTTCGGATACTCGATGAGATCAAAGATAACGATGAAGCCGATGCCTCCAAGGAAAATCAGGAACATCACGATGATATTGACAAAAGGATCCGCTACATAGGTGGCAAACCCTGAGAAGGGGCCGTGAATTTGGCCAAAGAGATCAAAGCCTGCATTGTTGAAGATGGAGATGCTCTGGAATATGCCGAAGTATGCCGCATCGGAAAGCGGCATGATGGCAGAGAACCTGAGCGTCAGCAGCAAGGCGCCCGCGCCTTCTATGATCAGCGTGTAGACCAGCACTCTTCGGATGAGATCCACGATGCCTTGTATTTGGTATTGTCCCATCGCTTCCTGAAGGATCATCCGCTCCCGGAGCGAGATTCTGCGGTTGAACATCAATGCAATCCAGGTAGCCGAGGTCATAAACCCCAAGCCGCCAAGCTGAACCAGCATAAGCATGACAATTTGTCCAAACATCGACCAGTGGGTGCCCGTATCCACGACGGTTAACCCCGTCACGCTGATGGCTGACACCGCCGTGAAGAGAGCATCTACCAGCGGAGTCGAAGTCCCGTCGGCGGTAGCGATAGGGAGCTTAAGCAGAAAAGTTCCGATCAGTGTGATCGATGCGAAACCGATCGCCAGAAATTTAGGAGGCGTCATTTGATTGCGTAGGTCTTTCTTTTTCATGCCGATTATCCTTTACCGAAAGTTTAATTTTAAAATCAATCTCTAATATAACACGAAAGGTGAATCATTTAACCATCATGAATTCGAACCGAGCACCGATTCCCGTTTTTATCCCGTTATTTATAGGGATAATAGCCATATCCTTTTCATCGATTTTCGTAAAATGGTCCGGCAGTCCCGTTTCCATTCAGGCCATGTACCGATTGGTGATCACGTTTCTGATCATGCTGCCGTTCGCGGGAAAGTACATGCCCGTTATCCGATCGCTGAAGCGCTCCGAAGTGCTTCTGCTGATTCTGTCCGGTGCGATGCTGGCCCTGCACTTTTTGTTATGGATGGGCTCCCTGAAGTGGACGAGCGTAGCCAGTTCTACGATCATCCTGGCCCTTCAGCCGGTATTCGTCATGATCGGCGCCTACATCTGGTTTAAGGAGAAAACGTCGCTGGCGGCCATAGGAGGTATGGCCATCGCCTTTCTCGGCGTGTTCCTTCTCATTGGCAGCAGCGGCTTCAGCGGGAGCAAGGGACATCTGACCGGCGATATCATGTCTTTGCTGGGGACGGCCGCGGTGGCCGTCCATATGCTGCTCGGACAACTGCTGCTCAGAAGGCTGCCGTCATTCCTGTACAGCTGGTTGGTTTTTGCGGTAGCTGCTGCCGTATTGGCGGTATATAACGTGGGCATGCAGATTCCGCTGACCGGGTATTCCGCTCGCGAGTGGGGGATATTCGCCTTGTTGGCCGTCGTGCCCACCGTATTCGGTCATCTGTTATTCAATTGGCTGATGAAGTATGCGACTGCCTCCACCGTGTCGATGAGCGTTCTCGGAGAGCCGGTTGGAGCGAGTCTGCTGGCTTTTCTCCTGCTGAATGAGTCGATGAATTCGCTGCAAGCCGCAGGCGGAGCGCTGGTGCTGTTAGGGCTGGTATTGTTCTTGAAGGTCGGCAGAACCAAAAAGCAGCCGGTGGACGTCCAGCCTGAAGCGCTGGGCTGATCCCGCATTATTTTGCCTGGATAGACTAGTTCCCGCAAAATTAGCGCACACTGAACATTAAAAAGCCAAAATATTACAATTATGGAATAAAGGCTTAGAACGGGGGCGCGCGTGAAAGCAGTCACTTATCAAGGCAGACATCGGATCAAAGTGAAGGAAATGAAAGACGCCGTTCTTCGGCACAGCGACGATATCTTGATTCGAGTCACCACCACGGCCATCTGCGGATCTGACTTGCATTTATATAACGGCGAGCTGAAGCATCTTAACGATGATTACATTATCGGCCATGAGCCGATGGGGGTCGTCGTGGATGCAGGGCCGGAAGTAAGCAAGGTCAACGTGGGGGATCGGGTGATCATTCCTTTTATCGTGTCTTGCGGCAAATGCATATTCTGCCAGAATCAAATGGAAAGCCAATGCGATTATGCGAACGAAGCCAAGGATACCGGCGGTTTTTTTGGATACAGCGACGCGTACGGCGGCTTTCAAGGCGCGCAGGCGGAACTGCTGCGGGTACCTTACGGTAATTTCATGCCCTTTGTCATCCCGGAGGATGCCGAAATGGAGGATGAGAAGCTGCTCATGCTGTCCGATGCGCTGCCAACCGCCATGTGGAGCGTGGAGAACGGAGGAGTTAAGCCCGGCGATGTCGTCATTGTCCTCGGATGCGGCCCGATAGGATTGTTAACGCAGAAGTTTGCATGGCTGAAAGGAGCGAAGCGGGTCATCGCCATCGACCATGTGGACTACAGGCTGGCGCATGCCAGCCGCACCAATCATGTGGAAACCTACAACTTCGAGAAGATACCCGAGATCGTGAACTATATCCTTGAGATAACCAAGGGCGGCGCCGACGTGGTCATCGATTGCGTGGGCCTGGATGCCAAACGGACCGGCATCGAGATGCTGGGCAGCATGCTGAAGCTTCAGGGAGGCTCCTTGGGGGCTTTTCGCATGGCTGTGAGAATGGTGCGCAAATACGGGACCATCCAGCTCACGGGCGTATATGGGCTTATCTACAATGCATTTCCGCTAGGCGAGCTGTTTGAACGCAATATTACGTTAAAAATGGGTCTTGCCCCGGTCATTCATTACATGCCCCGCCTGTATCAAATGTTGAAAGAGGGGGCGGTGGATCCTTCGGATATCATTACCCACCGGTTTCCGATGGAGAAGGCTGCCCTTGGCTATGATATTTTCAATGAGAGGAAGGATGGCTGTATCAAAGTCATCCTGAAGCCTTAGACCACGCCAATCCAATTAAAACGAGGAGCGTTTCGGAAGATGAGCAGCACGTCCGGAACGCTTTTTTATTTGTATGGAAAAAAACGATCCCTGGCGTTGACAAGCCAGCAAGAAGTATTCATAGTAATGAAAAATAGAATTGTAGAGGGAGAGAGGAATCGAACACAGATGAGCACCAAGTCAGAACGGCTTCCCGCCGATATCGAGGGAAACCAGGCCAATTCCTATCTTCAAGGATTCAAGGATTGCATACCAACACTGCTGGGATACCTGAGCATCGGTTTTGCGGCAGGCGTCGTCGAGCGTACCGCAGGTTTCAGCCTGCTTGAGATCGCGCTCCTTTCGCTGCTGCTCTATGCGGGCTCCGGACAGTTCATAGCCGCGGGGATGGTAGCCGCCGCAAGCCCGGTCTTATCCATTATTGTCACGATATTTTTCGTAAATGCCAGGCATCTGCTGTTAAGCGCGGCGATTGCACCGTATTTTAAAGGGTTGTCCTCGGGAAAAAGCTTCTTCATCGGTTCCCTGCTAACCGACGAAACGTTTGGTGTGGCGGCAGCCAAGGCGGCCGAGCAGAAGAGGCTGGGTTATCGGTGGATGGTGGGACTGAATATTACGGCGTATCTGTTCTGGTGTGCAGCGAACGTTGCGGGAGGTCTTGTCGGAGCGTGGATACCGGAGCCGGAGAAGTTTGGCCTTGATTTTGCATTGCCTGGCATGTTTATCGGATTGCTGGCCCTGCAATGGATCAGCCGAAAGAAGTATAAACTGGACTTCATGGTGATTATGGTTGCCGCCGTTTCGGTAATCGCGATCAGTACGATCATGCCGGGAAGCGCAGCGGTCATCGCTGCGATTATGGTTGCGGCTACAGCAGGGATGGTGATCGAACGATGGAAATAAGATGGCATATCGCCATACTGATTATCGGATGCGCTGTCGTCACCCTGATTCCAAGGGTTCTGCCGCTCATGATTCTGAGCAAGCTCCGCATTCCGGAATTGATGATCCGTTGGCTGGATCATGTGCCGATCGCGGTCATGGCGGCGCTATTAGCGCAGGAGCTGCTCGTTAGTGACGGACGCGTGGATCCGGGGGGCCATACACTGGAACTGATAGCGGCTGTCCCTGCTTTTCTGACCGCATTTCTTACGAAAAGCCTGTTTGCCACCGTCATTGTCGGGATCCTAACCTTGGTGGGGCTCCGCTTGCTGATCTGACCAAACGAAGCGTTATGCATGAGATGTTTATCGTAGCCCTAACCGGAACGCTTGCAAACAGCCGTATTCCTTGGAATGACGAGGAATGCGGCTGTTTCATGTTCATTTGCCAGGGTCGCTTTGGGAAACTAGTGTGCCAAGCCAGTGACGGTAGGTTTCTTTCATGCCTTTTTCCAAGCTGAACAACGGACTCCACCTCAGCCGCTCCCGGGTCTTTTCATTATTCAGGCAGCTGTGCCGAATATCGCCGATCTTCGCGGGCAGATAATCGACATCGATGCGGTCTGGGTGCAGCCGGCTGATGAGATCGACGATCGTATTGACGGAATGGTCGGTGCCGGTGCTAACATGAAGCACACTCTGATCACCATGAAGGATGGAGGCAAGGTTGGCGTCAACCACATCTTTGACATAAATGAAATCCCGGGTCTGCAGACCATCGCCGTATATTGGGAGCGGCGCGCCTTGATACAGGCGTTCGCCGAAGACCGCCACGACGCCGCCTTCTCCCTTTGCGGTCTGACCCGGCCCGTAGACGTTTCCATAACGAAGAATGGTGTATTGCAGGCCGAAGAAGCGGTGATAAAGACGGATATATTGTTCGCCTGCTACTTTCGATAGCGCATAGAAGGAGACCGGGTTAACCGGATCGTCTTCCGTTAGCTGAGATCTCTCGAGGTCTCCATACACACCGGCTGTCGAAGCAAACACGATCTTACGAACGCCAGCCTTACGGCAAGCGTCCAGTATGTTTAGGGTGCCCATGACATTGGCATCCGCATCAAGCCGAGGTTCCTGGATCGATCGCTGCACATCGGCCTGTGCTGCTAAATGAAATACGACATCGGGCTTCAGCACCGAGATGTATGCCGTTGTCTGCTGACTGTTTACGTCAGCTACATGTAAAATCGCCTCACTGTGAAGGCGACCTGGTTCTCCGGTTGTGAGGTTATCAATTACATGGACTTCATAGCCTTGATTAACGAGTCCGTTCACCAGGTGGGAGCCGATGAAGCCCGCTCCGCCGGTTACAACCATCTTCATGCATAAACCCTCCAGCCTTTGATTGGGATGCATTATCCTACGTGGTACGGATGGATCATGCATTGGACACTTGACGGGGGAGCGAAGGAATGGGCGGATTAGATCGGTGTTTACATTCCTGTTATAATGGAAGCTGCAAATTAACATTACTTTTACAAAAGAGGGAATGGGAAATGGAACGCTACCTTGAACAAAGGTTGAAATTATGTGTACTCGTTTTTTTGACGCTCTTAGTCAAGCTGATCCTTCTAAGAGTGTTTCTGTTTAATGGGATTGCATGGGGGAAGGTGCTTACCGATGCACTGTCGCTCCTCGCCCTGATTAGCTTTCTGGAACTGCTGCTGCCGGTCAGAGGGAAAAAGACGGTCTATGTGATCCTAAATGTCGTCTTATCTTTCATCATGTTTGCATCGGCTGTTTATAACGTTCATTTTGGGTCCATACCGACGTATACCGCGCTTGCGGGTATCGGTCAAGTAAATCAGGTACGGGCCAGCATTACGGCTTTGCTGGAGCCGGAGCATTTTCTATTCTTCCTGGACCTGCTGCTCCTGCTGGTCATATGGGCGGTCCGGAAAATACGTTCACGCTCCCAAAGGGGCTTGCATTTCGGTGGAGCTCGTTCCGGATATTCCGTAACCTACTCACGCAGGCCTGGTCTGATGTGGCGTACTTCCATGACCGTTGTTCTTATCGTAGCGGTTGTTCTGTCCGGACTGATCATTCGCAAAGAATGGGGAATCGAGAATGAAATCGTGCGGGCGGAGCAAATGGGGTTCATGAACTACCAGGTGTCTGCTGTCGTGCGTAACTCGCAGGAGAAACGTGCGCTGGCCGAGGGAAGTCTGCAGGACACCATCCTGCGGTCCCAGCAGCTGCTCGCGACGTATCCTTACGTCAAGGAAGCAAAGGATAAGCCGGACTATTTCGGCGCTGCAAAAGGCAAAAATCTGATCATCGTCCAGATGGAGTCCTTGCAGAACTTTCCGGTGGGTCAATCCCTGAACGGCCAGGAACTGACACCGGTGATGAACGAGCTTGCGGATGGCGGCCTGTATTTCCCCCACGTCTTCCAACAGATCGGCCAAGGCAATACATCGGATGCCGAATTTGCGGTGAATACCTCGATCTATCCGACAGGAACGGTTGCCATGTCCACCGGTTTCGGAAATAAAGAGCTGCCGGGCCTTCCGCGTCTCTTGAACAAGCATGGCTATGCGACCGGCACATTCCACGTGAATGACGTGAAGTTCTGGGATCGCAGCAAGATGTACCCGGCGCTTGATTTTCAGCATTATTACGACAAGCCGTATTTTACGAATGATAACTTCAATGAATTCGGTCCTTCCGATGAAGAGTTGTTCCGAGTCGGCGTAGACAAGCTGCTGGAGAACCAACAGCAGAATAAACCTACCTATGCCCACTACATCACGGTCTCCAATCATTCTCCATACCATGTAAAGGATGAATTCGCGAAGATCACCTTGCCTGCCGAGCTGGAAGGGACCCATTTGGGAAACTATCTGAAGTCGGTGAACTATTCCGATTATGCGCTGGGAACGCTGGTAGACCTCCTGAAGCAGAACGGGCTGTGGGATGAAACGGTACTGGTCGTATATGGAGACCATTTCGGCATCAATCCGGCAGAAGCGGATGCGGAGATGATCTCGTCAACGCTGGGCATTCCTTACCATGAGCGCGTCAGTCGATTTAACATTCCGCTCATCATTCATGTTCCCGGCATGAAGGAAGGGAAGGTGGTTGAGCAGGTAGGGGGACAGGTGGATATTCTGCCTACCGTCGCAAACCTTCTGGGCGTCTCGCTTGATGAGGAGGGGTTTAACGCGTTTGGGCATGACCTGCTGAACGTGGACCGCAACGTTATAGGAATGAGGTATTATTTGCCGACGGGATCATTCTTTAACAACGACATTCTGTTCGTGCCGGGAGACGGATTTGAGGACGGTACCGCAGTATCCTTGAAGACGCTTGAGCCCGTAACGGATTTCGAAAAATACCGCAGCGATTACGACTATATATTGCAGCTGATGAAAATGTCCGATGAGTACGTGAAAATGCTGCCCAAGCGGGCACCGTAAAGCCAACAATTCGTTAAAATAGGAAAGGGATTGTTTCATTAAGCCGGAAACTGGCTTTGATGAAGCAGTCCCTATTTTTATGCGGAGGCTTCAGTGAAGGATTGCCTCACTTTCGTGGCCTGTGCTATTATTATCCTTATTGTTAACCTATTCATTATTAAAAATGGTTGACAATCAGAATGGAGAGGGAGATTTTGAATATGACAACACAAACCCATTACGATTGGTTGACGCTGGCGGATCGGGTCGTGAAAGGACATGAAGTGACCCCGGCCGAAGCCTTGGCGGTTCTGAACAGCGAGGACGGGGAGCTTCTGAACATTATGCAGGCCGCCTACCACATCCGTCGCGAGTATTATGGAAACAAGGTCAAGCTGAACATGATCGTGAACGCGAAATCCGGCCTCTGTCCTGAGGATTGCGGATATTGCTCCCAGTCCATCGTGTCGGAAGCGCCCATCGAAAAATACGCATGGCTGACCAAGGACAAAATTCTGGAAGGCGCGCGCGAGTCGATTCGCCGTAAAGCGGGAACTTATTGCATCGTGGCATCCGGACGCCGCCCTTCCAATCGGGAGATTGATCATGTAGCCGAAGCGGTGAAGGAGATTACCCGGACGACCGATCTGAAGGTGTGCTGTTGCCTGGGCTTCTTGAACGAGGAACATGCGCGCAAGCTCGCCGATGCCGGGGTCCATCGATACAACCATAATTTGAATACTTCCAAAGATAATTACGGGCATATTACGACTACGCATACATACGATGACCGGCTGGACACGGTGAAGCAGGCAAGCTCTTCCGGAATGTCCCCTTGCTCCGGAGCGATTTTCGGAATGGGGGAGAGCATAGAAGAACGGGTGGAGATTGCCTTTGCTCTGAAATCGCTTGGAGCGGATTCGATTCCATGCAATTTTCTGAATGCGATCGAGGGAACCCCTCTGGAAGGACGCAGGGAATTGACACCGATTATGTGTTTGAAGATTCTTGCCATGATGCGGTTTGTTAACCCGACGAAGGAGATACGGATTGCAGGGGGCCGGGAAGTGAACCTGCGATCCCTTCAACCCCTTGGCCTGTACGCGGCGAACTCCATATTCATCGGCGATTATTTAACGACAGAAGGCCAGGCCCATACGGCCGACTGGGGATTGATTGAAGACCTTGGGTTTGAAATTGAAGAAAACGCGCTGTCATGATGTATTGACAATTAGGTGCGGAGCACATACTATATACCCGTAGGGGTAGGATTGGCGTTTTTTTAAGCCCGTGATCTTACCGCCATGCATCATGCTGAAACACATGATATTGATGGGGGAATGCTTCGTGCTGATTGCATCTGCCGCACTGATAATCTTTATATCCGGTCTCTACTACCGGAGGTATGTACCTATAACGGGTTTGCGCTTCATGAAGTGCAGTGATCTTCGTCTGGCACAGAAGGAATGCCCGAATCTGAAAGTGCTTGATGTACGCGATGTGTCCGAATTCATGGAATGTCCGAGGAAAGAGACCATAAACATCTCGCTTGGAAGGTTGCCGTATGTGTGGGAGAAGGAGCTCAAGCCCGATGATTCCGTAGTTATCGTAACGCCCAAGCGCTCGGATGGAATCCTGGCTGCGCGCAAGCTGAAGAAGGCCGGCTTTACTTCGCTTTTTTATTTGCAGGAAGATTGCACGGCGTGCAATTCCGTGCAGCGCGCATCGATGAATTGATCCCAATCTGATCAGCAGGTTCATGCTGGTCAGATTTTTTTTTGCAAAAGTTGAACGCTTTAACGGTTTGACAATGATAATCGTTATCATTTAGAATGGTATATAGTTCGTTTAATTAGGCAGATTTTCGCTAAGGGAGTGTTTATGGATATGTTGATCGAGACTAAAACGATTATTGTTAAAGCAGGCACCTCCAACCTGGTCGTGGAACGTTTCAGCAAGCCGGGACCCATTGAAGAAATTGAAGGATTTATCGATCTGAACGTTCTTGTGAAGAATGCGAAACGTACCGACGAAACGGAAGAAGTTATCGTGATGATCCGCTGGGAGTCGAAAGAAGCGTGGAAACGCTGGGAAACCAGTCCCGCGCACATCCAAGGACACCGCGACAACCGCGGAAAGCCGCAGCCTGAGCTTGTCATCAGCTCCAGCCACGGCATGTACGAGGTCATGGCATCCAAAGGGCCGAGACCGGTTCAACAGGCATAATCATTCTCTATATTCCAGAAGAAGCGGCTGCAGCAGCCGCTTCTTCTTTTTTAGTTTCCTTGTCGATTCTAAGGGGCTGACAGGGGTTAAAACGACGGAATTTAGGGAACCGTAAAGGGATGAAAGGCAAGAACAACTAATCATTCCACCTTCTGCTGGGAGGAAGTCAACCATGTATCATCTGTACAGCCATAACGATTTGGATGGCGTCGGCTGCGGCATCATCGCCAAATGCGCCTTCGGTGAAGGAATCGATGTCCGTTACAACTCCATTCACGGATTGAATCAACAAGTCGAAAGGTATTTGAACCGGACCTCCGTTCAGGAGAATCCATACGATATGCTGTTCATTACGGATTTGTCGGTCTCTCCTGACATCGAGAAGGAATTGAACGTGTTTGTCGAAGAGGGGGGACAGGTGCAGCTTATCGATCACCATAAAACCGCCCTCCACCTCAATGAACACAGCTGGGGACAAGTGGATGTAACGCATCGGGACGGCCGCTTGGCATCGGCAACCTCGCTGTTCTATGAATATTTAATTGAGCATGGACATCTCGGCAGAACCGAAGCGCTGGACGAATTCGTTGAGCTGGTGCGTCTCTATGATACATGGGAATGGGAAGAGAGCGGCAAGATCGAGGCTAAGCGCTTGAATGACTTGTTCTACATGTTGTCCCTGGACGAATTCGAGAGCAAGATGTCTGAGCGCCTCCGGGAATCGCACGATGGCTTCTTCTTTGATGAATTTGAACAGAAAATCCTGGACATGGAAGAGAATAAAATCGAGCGTTACATTCGCCGCAAGCAGCGGGAACTCATTCAAACCTTCGTAGAGGAGCATTGCGTCGGCATCGTTTACGCCGAATCCTATCATTCCGAGCTTGCCAGCGAGCTGGGAACGAGCTATCCCCATCTTGACTACATCGCGATACTGAATATGGGCGGAAGAAAAATGAGCCTTCGAACCATTCATGATCATGTGGACGTGTCCGAAGTGGCGATGCGGTATGGCGGTGGCGGCCATGCCAAGGCTGCGGGGTGCACCATAACAGAGGATGTGTATCAATTGTTTGCGGCGGACTCGTTTGAGCTGGAGCCGATCCGGTTCGATGCTTCGCGCAATCAGTTCAATATCAAAGGAAGCGAGTCCGGCGTGCTGTACGAAAGCTGGGGCGAGGATTTGCTGTTTGTTTACGCCGATGCCGGGGAATGGGTGATCGAGTGGAACGGAGAACCTCTCCCATTCCGGTTCAGGTCGTTCGAGGAAGCAGAGCGGCATATGAAGCGCCAGTACGGGGTCTGGTTGTCCCGGGATGACGTATTTGTGAAGATGCTGAAGGAACAATGGATCCGAAACCGTACCCATGAGCGTCCAGGCTTGCCGCCGGATATGGATGAGGAGAAATTAATGGAAGATCTGTAGACCCGATCAGCAGGAAGAATGATCTCGCACGATGCGCTGTATTGTGAAGACAGGAGGAATATTCGGTGAAAAAATTGATCGCCGGCTGGGCCCTTGCCCTGCTGACGGCAGGTATCCTCGCTTGGAGTCAAACGCAGAGCCATTCCGAGCCCTCCATTCCCTCGGCGGTTCACAGCAAAGAACTGCTGAAGGATGTTCCCGTACCTTGGTCCGCCACGAAAAACACGATTCGGTTGAATACATCCGATCCAGTAAGTGCGGCCGTACTGACTTCCAAGACGCTGTGGCAGTCCACGAACGTGCACAGCCGTCCGCAGACCGTGATCCTCGTGGATTCGGCTCACTGGTCGATCGCGGCTGTCAGCGTCGATCTGACGCAGCTTAGCGAGGGGCCTTTACTCTTCGTTGAAGAAGGGGGGATCCCGAAGGAAACCTTGGAAGAGCTGAGACGGCTGAAGCCGAGGGGAGCGGAGCACAACAAGGGGATTGAGATCATTACCGTCGGCCCGATCTCGGATCAGGTGATGAAAGAGCTGAACGGACTTGAATACAAGGCCGATCACATTCCTGCCGGGGAAGCCGCGAAAGCTGCAGCAGCAATTGATGCCTATGCTTCCAGGGTAAACGGTTCAGTACCGACCTCGGTTATTGTCGGATCGATGGAACGGCCCGACTATACGCTGCCCGCGGTAAGCTGGATTGCCCATATGCCGGAAACGATGCTGTATGTCAGCGAGAAGGTCGTGCCCGAAGAGACGGCGCAGGCCCTAAGGCAGCGTAACGGGAAGGCGAATATCTACGTCATCGGACCTGAAAAGGTGGTGTCCCAGGCCGTTGAAGACGAGCTGCGGCAATATGGGAAGGTAACGCGCATAGCCGGAGACGATCCGTATGAGAATGCCATTCATTTTGCCCAGTATCATGATCCCAGGACGGGTTTTGGCTGGGGAGTACAATCGCCGGGATACAGTTTCTCCTTCTCGAGGCCGGACTCGCCGGCATTGTCCATTGCGGCCGCTCCATTGTCCCATATGGGTAAACACGCCCCTCTATTGTTTACGGAGCGCGACGGAGTGCCACGCTCGATTACGAAGTATGTTGACTCGATCAGGCAACAGAGTGACGCCACCAAAGTGGATACTCCCTATAATCATGCCTGGATCATCGGAGATGAACAGACCCTGACCACCAAGCTCCAGAGTGAGATTGATGAAATTCTGGATACGCCTGCAGGACATGATTAATGGAGCCGCAAATGGCATTGGCAGATGAAGCTGGATATGGAATGCAAAAAGAAACCGTTCCTCGTAATTGGCGGGCCGCACGTCCCTAGTTCCGAGAAACGGTTCTTTTGCATGTTTGAAGTATGATGGGGAAATGATTCGCATGCAGCACCTTCAATAGGAAAAAAAGGGCATCCCTCGAGATCCAGGATCTTTTGGGACGCCCTCTTTGATATTGGTCATACGTTCGTGACAGCGAACGATGATCGACGGTACACGTTCACCCCAGATTTTCGCGAGACTTAAGCGTACCAGCCCCATATGAAGATGAACAGCGTTCCGAAGATAGTAACCAGCCCTACGAACAGGGCGAACGCAATGTTGATATAGACGGACTTTTTGTCTTCGCTTTCGCCGACGTGCATGAACAGCATAAGCTGAACGGCTGCCTGCAGGATCGCGGTGACCAGCAGAACGGCCACTTTCGAAGCTGCCGGCATATCCAGCAGAACGACGAGCGCGACAGCTGAAAGGACGAGGGACGATATATAACCCGCTACATGCTTAATTGGAAACAGCTGTTTTAACATGTCACATCAGTCCTTTCAGATACACGAAGCTGAAAATGAAGATCCACACAACGTCCAGGAAGTGCCAGTAGAGCGAGAAGATAAAGGACTTGTTGGCTGTGGAATGATCCAGTCCATGCTTTTTAAGTTGAATCAGAATGGCGGTTCCCCACAGGAGACCGAAGGTTACGTGAGCTCCGTGCGTGCCAAGCAATGTGAACAAGCTGGAGGAGAAGGCGCTGGTTGAGAGCGTTACTCCTTCATGAACATAGGTGAAGAATTCAAAGATCTCGATCCCGAGGAATCCCGCACCCAGCAGCAGGGTGATGACCATGAAGATCATCATCTGCTTTTTCAGGCCCAGACGCATCGCATGAACAGCCAAACCGATGGTGAAGCTGCTCGTTAAGAGCAGGAACGTCTCAAGCAGGACCGGCGTAATTTCAAAGATTTCCGCTCCGCTCGGACCGCTGGCAAAGCGGTTCACGAGAACGAAGTAGACGGTAAACAAGGTAGCAAAGAGAGCAATTTCAGCTCCGAGGAACAGCCAGAAGCCGAATATACGATTGCGGTTTTCCTCTGTTCCATATTCCAGCGGCTGAGTGGCATCTATTTTCATACCGTATCACCCCGCAGTTTCTGTTCGGTTTGAACAATCTCTTCAACCGGAATGTAATACCCGTGATCACGGTCGAAGGACATGGTAGCCATAATAATCAATACCGCGATACCGGCAACGATGGATGGAATCCACCAGCTGAATACCAGGAAGAAGCCCAGGAAGAAGAAGGCGATGCCCAGTATAAACGGTTTTCCGGTGTTGCTTGGCATGTGAATCTTCGTGATTTTCTCGTCCGAAAGCGGCTCGTTGTTTTTCTTGGAGAACCAGAAGGCGTCACGGCCTTTGACTTTCGGCGTTACCGCAAAGTTGTAAACAGGAACCGGACTTGGCGTCGACCATTCCAGTGATCGTGCATCCCATGGATCTCCCGTTTTGTCGCGCGGCTCGTAACGTGTACTCCAGTAAATGTTGTACACCAGAAGGATGAATCCGATCGCCAGGCCGACCGCGCCGACCATCGACAGCATATTCAGCGGACCAAAGCCGGTCTCGGCCGAATACGTGTACGTACGGCGGGTCATCCCCATAAGTCCCAGGAAGAACATTGGGAAGAACGTAACGTTAAATGAGATGGCAATGAACCAGAATGCGATTTTGCCAAGCTTTTCGTTCAGACGGAAGCCGAACACTTTAGGGAACCAGTAGTGGAAACCGGCAATGACGGCGAATACGGCGCCTGGAATGAGCACATAGTGGAAGTGGGCCACCAGGAACATCGTATTGTGATACTGATAGTCGGCACTGGCCATCGCCAGCATGACGCCGGTTACGCCGCCGATCGTAAAGATCGGAATAAAGGCAAGCGAGTAGAGCATCGGCGTCGTAAAGCTGATTCGGCCCTTGCGAAGCGTAAAGAGCCAGTTGAATATTTTGATCCCGGTCGGTACGGCAATCGCCATCGTCGTGATGGAGAAGAAACCGTTGACCATGGCCCCTTGACCCATCGTGTAGAAATGGTGGGCCCATACCAGGAAGGACAATCCGGAAATAATCGCCATACTCAATACCATGGAGCTGTAACCGTACAGGTTCTTTTTGGAGAACGCTGAGATAATCTCGCTGAAAATACCGAATGCCGGCAGAATAACGATATATACCTCAGGGTGACCCCATACCCAGAACAGGTTGGCCCAGAGCATATCCATGCCCCCGTTGGCCATCGTGAAGAATTGCGAGCCGAAGATGCGGTCGAACATCATAAGCAGAAGTGCAATCGTAAGCACTGGGAAAGCAAAGATAATGATGACGCAAGTGATCAATACCGACCACGTAAACATTGGCATGCGCATCAGGGTCATACCCGGCGCGCGCATTTTCAGGATGGTTACGATAAAGTTAAGGCCTGTCAGCAAAGTACCAATCCCTGAAATCTGAAGCGACAGAGAGTAGTAGTTGTTGCCGACCGTCGGACTGAATTCGATACTGGCCAGCGGGAAGTAAGCGGACCAGCCGGCATCAGGCGATCCTCCGATAACGAAGGAAATGTTGAACAGCATCGCTCCGGCGAAGAACAGCCAGAAGCTGATTGCGTTCAGTTTAGGGAATGCAACGTCACGGGCACCGATCTGGAGCGGAACGATGACGTTCATCAGACCGAAAATAAACGGCATGGCCATAAAGAGGATCATGATGACCCCGTGAGTCGTGAATACTTCATTATAATGCTGACCGGTCAGAAACTTCATCTCCGGTGCGGCGGTCTGCGCACGCATCATGATCGCGTCGACGCCCCCGCGGAACAGCATGATCAATGCACAGATGATGTACATGACGCCAATTCTTTTGTGATCCACGGTCGTCAGCCATTCCCGCCACATATATCCCCACTTCTTGTAATAGGTCAAGCCGAAGAGGATTGCGAGCGAGACGAGCACGATACTCACCATGGCGCCGTAAATTAACGGATCACCGGTAACGAAAAATTCGTCCCATTTCATAAAGGCCTAGCTCCTTTCTGGATGTATGAAGTAGATCGGGTGAACAACGTTTCACTCACCGATTTAATGTCCATCATGTTGATGATTTGGGCTTTCTTCAGCCGGGAAGTTCGGCAGCGGTTCGTTTGGATCCACGTTCGTTTCGCTGTCAAATTCCGTTTCTTCCGTTGTTGCAGGATCCGGGTGGACGTCTTTATGGTCCTGATGCTCCTCATTGCCGTTGACGTCACCGCCATGATGATGGTCTTCGGATGGCGGCGGGCTGAATTCCAGATGCGTGTTAGAGAAGGTCATTCGCCCGACATGCGCGGTCTCCAGAAGCTTCTTGAACTCATCTTCCTTCAGTTCAGGCGCCGTATCCTTTACATCCTGAACCCACTCATCATACTCGGCAGAGGTCATGGCAAGAGCTTCGAACTCCATATGGGCAAAACCTTCGCCGTTGAAGTTCGCGTTACGGCCCATCATCGAACCCGGTACGTCGGCAACCATGTTCAGCTTGGTGATCATGTCGCTCATCGCGTACTTCTGTCCGTGAAGCTGAGGGATCCAGAAGCTTGTGATCGGACCGAACGAATACAGTCGGAACTCGATCGGACGATTGGTCGGAATGTTAACGTAATTGACGGTTTCGATTCCTTCTTCCGGATAGCTGAAATGCCATTTCCAGTTCGAAGAGGAAGCATAAATGACCAGAGGCTCTTGGTTCTCGTAGCCTTCAGGCACGTTCTCGACGGCCACCGTCGTTTTGACGGTTACGACCGAGAGCACGGCAACGATCAGGATCGGAATGGCAGTCCACAGAATCTCCAGCCATTTGTTGCCCTCTTCATGTGGCGGTTCATAACCTTCGTTGGATTTCTTGGCTCGATATTTCGTGAGCATGTAGATATAGAGCGCGTAAACTACCGCTAGGATTCCGACCATCATGAGAATGGAGAATATGATTGTATCGGATAGGGTTCTGGCAGCCGGTCCTTTCGGATCTAATACCGTGAGCGAGCTGCAGCCCGATAAGAGCAAGGTAAAGCATAAAAACAATGCAAATAACGGCCCTCTTTTGTTCATGATGTACCCCTTTCCTTGAAACGTTCGTTCGATTCAATGTTACTGACACATCTATAGTAGAAAGTTCCGGTCGGCTTTGCAAAACACATAAACTTGTATAAATAACAAATAAATCCATATTCGTGTCAATGTATGTAATTTTATGTGTTCAATTTGTTACAAAAGGGGAGGGTTGTGAGCGAAATCATTGTAGTGGCGCGGTTTTGAGGCAGTTCATACTTTGTTCAAACATTCACGAGAGTTACCAGTTTCGTCACAATTCCGGGCCTGTTTTTCACTGCTTTCACCTCCTTAACCTGCCGAATAAATCCCAGTACTGATAAGGGTTTAGACGTGAAAGTGTAATTTTTCACAATAAAATCGAACTCGATTTTTATTTCCAGTTTACTTATTTAACCAAAAGGCTCGAAGACGCTTGTGATATGATATAACTAAAAATTGGAACGAGATATTTTGCTGGGAATTGTGAAACGCTTGACAGGAAAGAGAGGAGAGCCGGTGCGGTCGTTCTGGATATGGTTTTTATTTCTTGTTTTGAGCTGGCTTTGCGCCTTCGTCCCCGTGCTCCAGCATGTTGACCCGGATCCATTGCCTTGGCCATTGGGAAGCAGCGCCATTTTTTTCACGGGCTTCTTTTTGGCGCCGTTGTTCCGCGCCAGGCCTGCAATGCTATTTGTCACACTGCTCGCAACGTCGGTATTTTCGGTAATCTCCTTGGGACCCGCGAGTACGGATGCAACGAACCCGTAGGATATTTGCGATGAAAGCTGAGAGAACTCGATGAAAGTGAGTGTTCTGCAAAGTTTGCTCGACGGACTTCTCAGCATGGTTAATTACTGCTCATCGGGGTATTGTGCATGGGCATTGGGATCAATCTGATGGAACGGCGTCATGTGTAGGCTGCAAGCAAGCATAAACGATAACATGATGGCGCGCTGAATAAAGAAAGGGCTAATCCGGGAGGGTACGGCATTCCTCGGAATAGCCCTTTGCTTTTGCTGTTTACAACACATGGAGGCGAATAAGCTCCGCAAGCCGAATAAGTCCCTTCTCCAGTTGATCGTAGGAGGCGTAGGCAAAAGATAACCGCAGATGCTGCTGGTCGTTACGGTCATAAATATTTCCGGGATTGAGCAGCAGGCCTTCCTTCAACGCCTGCTCGAATAACGTACGAATGGAGATCGGCTTTGCGATGCGGAGCCAAACATAAAATCCGCCTTGGGGTTTATTCCAGTGGGCAATATCTCGAAAATATCGTTCCAGCAACGACAGCGTAAAGTCTCTGCGTTTCATCAGCTCTGCCCGGATCTGAACGAGATGCTTCTCATAGGATCCGCTCGAGAGCCACTCCGCGACAGCATGCTGGGACAGCGAGCTGGACCCGTAATCGGTCTGCATTTTAATGTCGGACAGCCGATCGATGACAGGCTCCGGCCCGACGACCCATCCGATGCGCAGTCCGGGCCCGAGGGTTTTGGACATGCTGCCCATATAGAGCACGAGTCCTTGTTTATCCGAAGCTTTCAAAGGGGGCGGAGAGGGAGTATCCAACCATAAATCGCCATACACATCATCCTCGATGACGGGCAATCTTTCTTGGGCACAGATTTGCAGCAGCTCCGTCCGTCTGTCGGAAGACATCATCGTGCCGGTAGGGTTATGAAAGGCAGGGATCGTGTAGAGCAGGGCGGCTCTGTGCTGACGCTTGAGCCTTCCGATAGATTCCGTTCTGATCCCTTTGGCATCCATCGGGATGCCGTGCAAATGCATACCAGCCGACTGGAATACATGAATCGAGTTCAGGTAAGTGGGATTCTCCACCAGGATGGCGGAACCGTGATGCAGCAGCCCCAGGGAAATAAGCTGCAAGCCCTGCAGCCCGCCGGAGACGATAAGAATGGAAGAAGGAGAGGCGGATATCCCCTTCTTATTCAAATAATCGCTGATGATTTCCCTTAAGTATAGGCTGCCTTTCGGTTCCGAATATCCCAAAGTGAAACGGCTGGACATGCTGCCGTTAAACGTCTCCCGCATTTGGGCGGTCGGGAGGAGCTCAGGCGAAAGCTCGCCAGTACCGAGTCGGATCACTTCGGGATCGGTTTCCGCACGGTTGATCTGCTGGATCATATGGATGTTCGGCTGGTAGGAGCCGGATTTCACGTATTGATTCCAATCAGGCGGGGGCGTGGCGGCCAATACGCTCCAAGTATTGTTCACAATAACCGTGCCTTGTCCCACCCGGGATTCTATGAAACCGTCAGCCGCAAGCTCACCCAAGGCATAAACGATGGTGCTGCGGTTGACTTGAAATTTGGCGGCAAGCTCCCTCTGCGGGAGAAGTCGGGTTCCGACAGGCCATTCCCCGTTTATGATTCGGCTCTTCATGTGATCATAAATTTGCTGATGCAGGGGCACTTCGGAAGCTTTATTCAATTTCCATTCTTCTGTCATGGACAACCTGCTTTCTGACAACGTTTCTATAGTATTATGCCCAGTTTACATCATTGGTTGGGTCGAATACCAACCAATTGGTTGGAGACGCAGTCAAGCACCTCCCTTACAATGGTGAAAATATGTACTGGAGGTTTGCTTTCAAATGATAGGCGTTATACTTCATGGATTCATTCTGGCTATTGGCCTAATTCTTCCCTTGGGCGTGCAGAATGTGTTCGTATTTAATCAAGGTGTCGTCCAACCCCGGTTTATTAGGGCGCTGCCCGTCATTATTACCGCATCGTTATGCGATACGCTGCTGATTTCATTGGCGGTGTTGGGCGTATCCGTGATCGTTTTGGAATATGAATGGATCAAATTGACGTTATTTACATTGGGCATCTGCTTCCTGGTCTATATGGGAGCGGCGACGTGGAGGAGTAAGCCTTCAGGTCAGGACCCGGAAAGCGCCCGTTCGTTCTCTCCCAAGAAGCAAATCGTATTTGCCATGTCCGTGTCGCTGTTAAATCCGCATGCGGTTCTGGACACGATGGGCGTCATCGGCACGAGCTCGCTTCAATATGAAGGGGCGGACAAAGTGATTTTTACCGTTATATGCATCGCCGTCTCCTGGTTGTGGTTTCTGGGACTCGGAATTGCCGGCAGGGCGGCCCGAAGAATGGATCCGTCAGGCAGGCTGCTATTCGCGCTGAACCGAATATCGGCGGTGATTATGTGGGGGACGGCCGCTTATCTCGTCTTTCATTTGATTCAAACCTAGTGAGGAGAAATTTAGAAGGGACTGAGAATTTATGCTAATTAAGGAATAGAAAATGTGATAAGTTTGTATGTAACCCGGGAATAGGAGGAGGCAATGCGATGAACATTTCGATTGGCGGCTATTCTTTTTATAACACATTTCTCGACGGCAAAATGGATGTGTTCGGTTATTTGGAGACGGTGAAGTATCGATACCGAATGGATGCGGTTGATTTGTGGAACGGTTTTTTCATCGATCGAAGCGGCCCCATATACAAGCTTGCCGACGAAAGCTACATACGGAAAATCAGGGAAGCGCTGGATGAGAAGGAGATGAGCGTGGTTAACTTTGCTGTTGACGGGGCTCATCTATGGGATCCCGACCCGGACATGCGGGAGAAGTTGTATGAAAATGCGCTTGCCCATCTGGATGCCGCAGAAATTTTGGGGGCCGAAACGGTGCGGATCGACACCGGCGGCGGTTATAAAGAAGCGGAGCCAATGCCGGACGAACAATTCGAATACCTGGTTAAGCGCTATCGGGAATTGGCGGAGCGTGCAGGGGATAACGGTTATACGGTAGGCCCGGAAAACCATATGGGCGCCTCCCTGCTCCCGCGGGAAATGAAGCGGATTGCAGAGGAAGTCCGGCATCCGGCTTTTGGTTTCCTGCTTCACCTAGGAAGATGGAGGGCGGATGAGGCCGAAGGCGACGAGATGGTTGCCCCGTGGACGGTGCATACGCATTTCGATGCGAAGACCGCGGTTCATCCCGATGCGGAAGAGAAGGTGCGCTGCCTGCTCGCCGGGGGCTATCGGGGATATTGGGGCGTCGAATACAACGCGCCGGGCAACCAATACGTGGAAATGGAATGGATCATTGGGGCCGTGAAGCGGATCGTGAGCAATACCGGTCGAGTCGTACAAGAATGACATGATGTTTTCTCTTAAGGATAAAAAGAGGACCGATTCTAGAGAATCGGTCCTTGAATGATTTTGCCAGTAGCAGCTAAAGAAAACTTCCAACACCCGTTAGCTGGTCAGCTTAAATTGGCTGTTGTACAACTCGTAGTAGAAGCCGCGCTTGGCCAGCAGCTCTTCATGTGTGCCGCGCTCCGCGATTCCGCCATGATTCATGACAAGAATCTGGTCGGCCTCGCGGATCGTGCTTAGACGATGGGCGATGACAAAGCTGGTCCGGCCTCGCATCAGGGCGCGCATGGCGGTCTGAATATGCATCTCGGTTCGGGTATCGATGCTGCTGGTTGCCTCGTCGAGAATCAGAATAACGGGATCGGCAAGCACGGCGCGAGCGATCGTCAAGAGCTGCCGCTGGCCCTGGCTCAGGTTGCCGCCGCCCGACAGGAGCTGCGTGTCATAGCCATCGGGCAGCTTCATGATGAAGTCATGGGCATTGGCAAGCTTGGCGGCGGCTTCAATCTCTTGGTCCGTGGCATCCAGCCGGCCATATCGAATGTTCTCCCGGATCGATGCCGAGAATACATAAGCATCCTGAAGCACGATCCCCAGCTGACTGCGCAGACTGTCTTTATCCAGTTGGCGGATATCGCTGCCATCTATGGTGATGACGCCATCATCTATCTCATAGAAGCGGGTGAGGAGATTGATAATGGTGGTTTTGCCGGCGCCTGTCGGGCCGACGAGCGCAACGGTCTCACCCGGCCGGGCGGTAAGCGAAACGTCCCTCAGAATCGGGACGCCTTCCTTATAGCTGAAAGACACATGGTCGAATCGTACCTCGCCATACATATCGTCCGCTTTTTTTGTCTGTTCATTGCCTTGGTATTCGGACTCCGTATCGATAATCTCAAAGACCCGTTCTGCCCCGGCAACCGCAGATTGCACCAGGTTGAACTGGTTCGCCAGATCGTTCAAAGGCCGTTGAAACTGCTTCGAATAATTCAGAAACGCAACGACGACCCCGACGGTTGTGAAATCCTTGAAAGCCATGTAGCCGCCAACCGCTGCAATCAAGGCAAAACTGACATTATTCAGTACGTTCATAACCGGCCCGACCGTGCCCGAATAGATCTGGGCTTGAATGCTGGCGTCGGTCAGCTTTTTGTTCATGTCATCAAACTGGGCAGCGGCATGCCGTTCGCGGCGATATACCTGCACGACCTTTTGGCCCGAAACGGTCTCATCAATGAATCCGTTAAGCTCTCCCAGCAAGCTTTGCTGCTTGGAAAAATGCTTTCTTGTCCGGCTTGCCACCGTCTTCGTGAACAGCATGACGAGCGGTATGGTCACCATGCTGAGCAGCGTAAGCCACACGTTGAGGTACAGCATGATGGCAAGCGATCCGATCAGGGACAGAACGCTGGAGATGAGCTGGGTTACGCTTTGATTCAACGTACCGGAGACATTCTCGATATCATTGGTCGTGCGGCTCATCAATTCGCCGTGCGTCTTGCTGTCGAAGAAGCGGAGCGGCAGGACTTGAAGCCTTGCAAAGATATCCCGCCGCATGGCCAGAATGGACAGCTGGGAGACTTTCACCATGACATGCTGCTGAAGCCATGCCGTGAGCGCGGTGCCAGCATAAACGGCAAGAAGTATCGCACATAACCCCATAAGTCCTCTGATGTCTCCCGGGATGATGTAATGATCCACGGCGTTCCCCAGCAGATAAGGGGCAATCAGTGAGAGCAGCGTCGTTACGAGCGTGAATACGAAAACAGCCATCATGCCGCCTTTGAACGGACGGATATAGCTCCATATCCGGCGTATCGTATCCATCGTATGTTTCGGCTTGGCTTTGGCTATCGTCATTCCGCGGATGGCGTTGCCGCCTCGCATGCTAAGGTCCGGACCGTCCGTATGATGGGCATGCTTGTAATCCTGATTCGGTTTAGCCATGAGAAGACACCTCCTTGCCGAATTGCGATCGATAAATGTCCTGATATACTTCACAGGAAGCAAGCAGCTCGTGGTGCGTGCCCTTCGCGATCAATTCCCCGTCATCCAGCACCAATATCAGGTCGGCGTCGATCACGGATGAGATCCGCTGGGCTATCATAAGGCAGGTCCGGTCTTTCATCAGACGGGCCAGCTCTTTCCGAAGCCGCGACTCCGTTCCCGTATCGATGGCGCTGGTGCTGTCATCAAGAATCAGAATGGCGGGTTGAAGCAATAATGCCCGCGCAATGGATATCCGCTGTTTCTGTCCGCCGGACAGGTTCACGCCGCGTTGTCCAAGCACGGTATCGTAGCCATCCGGCATGGAAGTAATGAAATCATGCGCTTGGGCAGCTTTAGCCGAGGCCATTACTTCTTCATCGGAAGCGTCCGGTTTCCCGTAGCGGATGTTGTCCCTTATAGTGCCTGTAAAAAGGATGGATTCTTGCAGGACGATGCCGATTCGTTCGCGCAAAGCGGACAGCTCCATTCTCCGCACATCGGTTCCGTCGATTCGTATCTGCCCGGAGGTCACATCGTACAGACGGGGGAGCAGGGATACCAGAGAGGTTTTACCCGAACCTGTTGCACCCATAATGGCTACATGCTGTCCTGGTCGAACCTTGAAACTGATGTCGCGCAGTACGGGCTTCTGCATCTCCGAGTTATAGGAAAAGGTAACGCGGTCAAACATGATCTCTCCTTGCTTGTACGCATCGGTTGCCGGTTGAACCTCGTTCACAATTTCGGATTCTGTACGCATGACCTCCTGAATACGGTCAGCGGAGACCTTGGCCGTAGAAATCCTTACCAGCATCATGGCCACGGACGAAACCGAGAACAATACCTGCGTGACATAGTTTATAAAGGCTACCAGGCTACCGACCTCAAAGGATCCGCCGATAGCATCCTTTCCGCCGAACCACAGGACGGCCACGATGCTGACATTCAGAATCATGGTCAGGATGGGCATGTTGAGCGCAACGATCCTCTGGGTTTTTACCGAAACTTGCGTGAAGTCGTGGTTCGCATCATGAAATCGGTCCTTCTCGTAACCTGCACGCACGAATGCCTTGGAGACCCGGATTCCGGCGAAATTTTCCTTCAATACCGTATTCACCTTATCGAGTTTCTTCTGAACGGTGGCGAACAAGGGCAGGGTAGCCCGGATCAGGAAAAACATCACGACGAACAGCAACGGAACGGCAATAGCCAGAATGATGGCCAGCTTGGGGCTGATGATCACCGCCATGATCATGCTTCCTATGGCAAGAAACGGTGAGCGTACGAAGATGCGCAGCAGCATCTGCACCATCGTCTGAAGCTGAACGATATCGCTCGTAAGCCGGGTGATGAGCGACCCGGTTGAGATGTCGTCCAGATTGCGGAAAGACAGGGTCTGAACTTTGCGGAACAAATCCCGGCGAAGGTCGGCGCCAAAACGCTGTGAAGCAATGGAAGAATAAATCGTGCACCCGAGACCTCCAAGCAGCCCGATGGCTGCAGCTCCCAGCATGAGCAGCCCTGTACTGAGGATGTGTGCCGTATCGTTCTGCATGACGCCGCGGTCGATAATGCTGGCCATCAGCATGGGCTGAAGCAGATCCATGGCGACCTCCAGCAGCATCAACAGCGGTGCAAGCAGGGCCGCTGTCCAGTGAGGACGTAAATAACGAAATAGTTTAAGCAAGAATAATGGCACCTTCTTTATTCTTATTAGTCTAAATACCAAGGTAAGCCATGGGCTTCAGCCTTGTCAAAGGGTAAAGAACGAAAGCCCGGGAGGGATTCGCATCTCTTAAGAAAAACTTTAACTTTTCCCTACTTTTCCTTAAACTATATTCTTTAAGATGGTGGGACAAAGATAGAGGGAGTTGTTGAAATTGAAGAAGGGTTTGATATTGCTCGTGATCTTCCTGTTGGTCGGATGCGAGACCGCACTAACGGAGACGCCAAACGCGAATGATAACGAAGGAACACATAAGGAACAGGATATGAACGCTGGCTCCGACGCGCAGGCGAATCCTCAATCAGAATACGATAACGATGGGAATAAAGCGGCTCAAACGGTCTCAGTGACAGATGAACAAGTAACGCAGGGGAATCTGGTTTTGGTCAACAAGGATCACCCGCTGGATCCGGCAGCCGTACCGACGGATATCGTGAATTTGTTTCACGATCAAGACTTAATGAATGGTTACGTCGTTCTTGACAACACGATCCGTTTATCGCGCACTGTGGCGGAGCGTTTTGGCGATATGATCCAAGCAGCAGGAGAGGACGGGGTCAATCACTTCATGATCAGCAGCGGGTACCGGGATGAGAGCGAACAAGAGGCGTTATATCGCGAAAAAGGCGCCGATTATGCATTGCCACCAGGCTACAGCGAACATAACCTTGGGTTATCCATGGATATCGGATCTACGCAGAAGGCGATCGATCAATCTCCGGAGGGCGAGTGGCTGAAGAAGCATGCTTGGGCGCATGGATTCATTTTGAGATACCCCCAGAACAAGACGGATGTCACAGGGATCCAGTATGAGCCGTGGCATTTTCGTTATGTTGGGCTTCCGCACAGCATGATCATGCACGAGCTGGATTTTACGCTCGAAGAGTATCTGGATTTTCTCAAGGAGAAAAAAAACTATAAGGCAACCGTAAACGGGAAGGCCTACGAAATCGAGTACGTACCCGTCCAGGCGAAAGAAACGGAAATTGAAGTTCCGGCCGGCAGCGAGTATGAGATATCCGGCAACAACATCGATGGCATGATTGTGACGGTGCAGCTCGGCAAGGATGAGAATGAATGAAACTAACGCCTAAATGGATGGTATTATTGCTGTATGCGTTGTATGTATATGTGCTGGTCAAAATCATTCTGTTCAAATTCGGCGACGTGAACATTTCGTTTCTGTGGCAGCAGCTGCAGCGTTCGATGGATAATCCCGAATATATGCAGAATCGATTGCAATTTGCCAATTTTACGCCGTTTAAGTCCATTCATCAAAATATGAAACGACTCTCGAGCCCGCATGACGTGATCAATCTGTTCGGAAATATCGCGATTTTCATACCCAATGGCATATTCGTCAGTGTATTGCTGAAAAACAAGTGGATGGGATGGCTTGGCGCTTTCGTGACTTCCTTCGGGCTAAGCCTTGGGCTGGAGTGCTCGCAGATTCTCTTTTCGATGGGAAGCTTTGATGTGGACGATTTAATCCTGAATACGGCTGGCGGGGTGATAGGCTGTTCCATGGTCCTCGTCTTAAAACTAACCTTATCGGAAAAACAATCCCATATTGATGAGGGTAGGGGCGGGAAGGGCAAGCCGTTATCGGGGGCGAAGAAGCAAGAGGCCTCATCTTGAACCTGATGATGAGTACCGATTTGACGTTGAAGACATATCTATAAAGGCGGTGGTTATGATCGTGAATAAACGCTGGAAAAGGATCTTGTTCGGTTCCATCGGATTGGTCTTTGTCATGTTCGTCATAAATATCGCATTATATATCCATTCGATCGGTTGGAATAATATCAAACTGATGTATTCGCTTCATACCACCGACAAATCCGTCGTAAAGATTGATGATCCTTCGAACGGCCATGGACTGTATCTTACGAAGATGAGGCAACCGGCTGAAATGATTAAGGAGCGGATGCAGCGCGAGGATTGGCATTATGTAATGCAAGAGGGCTCCGGCTATTTTTTTGAAAAGGATGACCAGGATGTCGTGGTGACAACCAAGATATGGCCGAATCGTTATTTTGTCAGAATTTCGGTTCAGCATGACGTCGTGAATTTAGCCGACTGATGGCATGGCCGTTATCCCAAACAAAAAAAGCATCGATAAGATGCTTTTTTTGCGTGGGTGCCCGCTAATCGACCGTTGCTTTGGCAATATGCCGTGAAAAAGTCGCAGCGTTAACATGGATCTCGCTTTCTCTCACGCCTCGGCCGATCCGGTCTGCGCGCCGGATGGCACGCCGCGGAGCCAGCTGCGCCGCCATTTCAGCTGCATCACAATCGTAAGGGCCAGCGATGCGGCGGCAATGAAACTCAGAATGATGAACCCGGCGGTGTATGATCCTGTCGCTTGGTACAATCGACCCAATATCAGCGGAAGCGCGTAGCCGCCCAAGCCTCCGGCAGCCCCGACAATCCCGGTAACCAGGCCGATCTCGCCGGCAAACCGTTGAGGGACAAGCTGAAATACGGAACCGTTACCTGCGCCTAGGCACATCATGCCGATAAACAGCAGCGTGACGACAAGCCATAGCGGCGGCAAGAAGGAGACGCCGATCAGCATAATGGCAGCTCCGGCATAGAGAAACATCAGCATTCGCGAGCCGCCGATACGATCGGCCAGAAAGCCGCCTACAGGGCGGAAGAAGCTCCCTGCTATGACGCAGATCGTTGTAATGTCCGCAGCCTGAACCGCGGAAAGGCCATACTGGGTGTTGAAGAAGATCGTTAAATAGTTGGCGAGCCCGACAAAGCCGCCAAACGTCACGCAGTACAGGGCACAGAATACCCAAGCATCGCGCTGTTTAAGCACATTGCCATATTCGGACAGCCGTTTGGGGGCAGGCCGATTCGGACTGTTGCGGGCAAACAACGAGAAGTAGATGAAGACCAATACAATGGGAATGATGGCAAGTCCGAAGACAATCTCCCAGCTTCCGAAATGCTGCGCCAGCCGGTTGGCGAACAGGGTCGCCAGGACGGTGCCGCTGTTCCCGGCTCCGGCGATTCCCATCGCCAGGCCTTGATGTTCTTTGGGATACCACTGTCCCGCAAGGGGAAGTGCTGCGGCGAACGAAGCTCCCGCGACGCCGAGAAGAATCGCAACGACGTACAATTGATCAAGGGAATCTACCCATAACCAGCCAAGCAAAAGAGGGACCAGCGTGACGACCATCCCGATCTGAGCCGTTAGCTTCGGGCCGATGCGATCGGCAAGGAAACCTAGTACGAGCCGAAGTATCGAGCCGCCCAGAACGGGAAGTGCCACCAGATTTGCCTTCTGCACCGGATCCATCGGATAATCTCCGGCAATGACTACCGCAAGCGGTCCGAGCATGCCCCATATCATGAAGCTGATATCGAAATACAAAAAAGCACCGAACAGGGAGGGCTTGTGCCCGCTTTGCCAAAATCCTTTCTTCTCCATGGTTATCGCTCCTTATCCAAATGTGTACGTTCTCTATACCTGGTGCGGATCTCCAGATGCAGGCATAAAAAGGCCGCAATTCGCCCATTGCAGAACGACTTGCGGCCTCGTTGCCCAAGACGCAGACACGTCATTGTGTCTTCCGTCTGTGAAATATATGATTTTGCTGATTCACATTATAGATAACAGGTCAAATAAATGTCAATATACATCACACAAAAAACGAATAATTATTAATTATTAAAATTCCGATGAATATATGTCACATATATTGACATATCGAATTTCGTCAACTAAGCTAGATGTATGTTACGAATACCAATATGGCACAAGGATGTGCCGGTTTTGATGGCAATGACGCCCTTTCCTGTCCCCAGGGAAAGGGCGTTTCGTATTTTCTTACATGAAAGTGACAAGGGTAGAGTGGAGGTAATTCATGAAGAGAAAGAAGCTCGTTGTTGTCGGAAATGGAATGGCAGGGATACGGTGCGTAGAGGAAATACTCCAGCTTGGGCCGGAGCTTTTCGATATTACGATATTCGGCGCCGAACCTCGCCCCAACTATAATCGGATTCTGTTGTCCAAAGTCCTTCAAGGCGAACATTCCCTCCAGGATATTATCCTGAACGACTGGTCTTGGTATGAGCGGCATGGCATCCGGTTATTGACCGGTGAAGCCGTTCATCATATCGATGTCAAAGCCCGCTGCATCGAGACTGTCTCCGGTAAACGGGAAGGTTATGATGCATTAATTCTGGCAACAGGCTCATCCCCTTTCGTTCCGCCTATCCCCGGGACGGATAAGGAAGGCGTCCTTTCATTTCGGACGGTGGATGATTGCACGAAAATGACCGAAATGTCCAAGGTCTACACAAAAGCGGCCGTCATTGGCGGGGGATTGCTGGGGTTGGAGGCTGCCCGGGGACTTCTCCATCTCGGCATGGAAACCCATGTGGTTCATAATGCCCCTTACATCATGAACCGGCAGCTGGACCGGACGGCAGCCCATATGCTGCAGCAGGAGCTCGAAAGCCAAGGGATGCGATTCCACTTGGCGATGGATACCACGCGAATCGTTGGCCGAACAAGGGCGCAGGGTCTTCGGTTTATCGACGGAACTCGGCTTGATGCGGATGTAGTGGTGCTTGCCGTAGGGATCAGGCCTAACGTGGAGCTGGCCCAGAGAAGCGGTCTGCTGACGGGGCGGGCTATCCTGGTGGATGACTTCATGAGGACTAGTGAGCCGAATATTTATGCGGTGGGAGAATGCGCGGAGCACCGGGGGATCAGTTACGGCCTAATCGCTCCCCTGTATGAGCAAGGAAAGGTGCTTGCCCGGGTTATCTGCGGCCGGCAGGCCGAGCCTTATGTCGGTTCGATTCCTTATTCCCAGCTAAAAGTCTCGGGTGTGGATGTATTTTCGGCTGGCGCGATATCGGGGATCGAAACGGAAACCGCCATTCAGCAATACGATGCCGTAAGCCGCACGTACAAAAAAGTGATCATGCACAAAGGCAGGGTTACGGGTGCCATTCTGTTCGGAGACACGACTGAGGGTTCCGCGCTGTTGTCCATGGTGAAGAAGGGCGCGGCTGTCTCGGAGCTTATCCCGCAAGAAGGCATTGTAAGCTCGGCGGAAGCAGCTGCACAGACGCTCCCGGATCATGAAACGGTGTGTGCTTGCAACGGCGTGAGCAAAGCGGAGATCATGCAGGCCGTTACCGATCGCAATCTCCAAAGCACGGATGAAGTTAAGCAGCTGACCAGGGCATCCGGTTCGTGCGGCGGCTGCCGGCCAATGGTGGATGCCCTGGTCAAACATGCGCGAAGCGGCAAAAAGAGGGCTTCGCAGAGGGCGGCCATAACGCAAGGCGAGATTCCCGTATGTGAATGCACGAAGCTGGGGCACTCCTCATTGAAGCAAGCGATTACCCATGCGGTGAGTCAAGGCTGTCATACGATATCGGATTTCATGCTCCATCAGGGCTGGAAGAAGCCGGGCGGATGCATAGTCTGTCGGCCAGCCCTGCGTTATTACCTTGAAATGACGGGGATAGGGAACGGTGATGAACCGGTTCGGAAGACTTGGCATGATGACTCCGAAGCGGATCATGGACTCTACCAAGGCGTTCAGGTATGGATGGAAGACACGGAAGGCTCGAGGATGGAGGCGACAGGCATTCGGCGCATTGGAGAATGGCTTCGCCTTCGATGGCAAGAGGTATCGCTGCCTTATCCTGTACATGCAGGGGTGTCCGATCGTCTAGCATCGTCCGTCAGCATACTGGTTCAGGGGATCGGAATATCGTCTTCGCCCGCAGGCTGGGAGGTTTATCTCGGCGGTCATGCGGTCCACCCTGTCCGTGAAGGACAATTGATCGGCGTTGCTGAACGTGAGGAAGATGTAATACAGCTCGCATCCGCTTGTTTGCAGTGGTACCGGCAGAACGGCTTGTATGAGGAACCGTTGTGGAAATGGGTGGAACGTACGGGTGTGACTTCGATCCGGGAGCATGTTCTGGACCACGATCTGCAAAGAGAGCTTGCAGAGATGCTGTCTCGGCGGGAATGGAAGACACAAGTGGGTTAAACAAGCGAAATATAGGGAGAGGCGGTCAGTTATGGTTTATTCGGAATCGTCCGCTGCGGGAGGAGCTGCGGCCGTGGTAGAGACACAATGTCCGTTTTGCAGCGTACAGTGCAAGATGACGGTTGAAGAGGAAGAGAAGAGTGTCCCGGGACGGTTCAGGGCCAAGTATAAGGTGGAGGGGATACCGAACCTCGCTTCCGAAGGCAGGGTGTGCGTCAAAGGCATGAATGCGCATCAGCACGCAGCCCATTCCCAGCGGCTGCAGCATCCACTGATCCGTTCAAACGGCGAACTCGTTCCTTGCTCTTGGGATGAAGCGATGGCCGTGATTAGCGATCGATTTCAGGCGATATCCGAGAGATATGGTCCCGATGCCAATGCCGTCTACGGCGGCGGGTCCCTGACCAACGAAACGGCCTATTTGCTCGGGAAATTTGCCAGGGTGGTGCTCGGTACCCGGTATATCGATTATAACGGCCGTTTCTGCATGTCGGCCGCAGCTTCTGCCGGGAGCAAAACCTTTGGAATCGACAGGGGGCTGACGTTCAGGCTGTCCGATATTCCTCTTGCCCGCTGCATCGTGCTGGCCGGCACCAATATAGCGGAATGCCAGCCTACGCTGCTCCCTTACTTCAACCAGGCCAAGGAGAATGGGGCGAAGATCATCGTCATCGATCCGCGCAGAACCGCAACGGCCGCAATAGCCGATATGCATTTGGCGATCAGACCTGGGACGGACGCCATGCTGGCGGATGCGATGCTGAAGATGATCGTGGATGAAGGTCTCTTAGACGAAGGCTTCATTCAAGCAAGAACTACGGGTTACGAGGAACTGAAAACCTATTTGGGCAGCTTCGATTTATCACGGGCCGCCGATTTATGCGGATTAGATGTGGAGCTGATCCGGGAGGCCGCCGTATCCTATGCTATGGCGGATACCGGGATGGTGCTGACGGCCCGAGGGGTGGAGCAGCAGACGGATGGCCATCTTGCGGTACGCCGTTATCTGAATCTGGTCTTGGCAACAGGAAAAGTCGGGAGGGAAGGCTGCGGATACGGGGCGATCACCGGTCAGGGAAACGGCCAGGGAGGAAGAGAGCATGGGCAGAAGGCCGATCAGCTGCCAGGCTATCGATCGATCGAGAATGAGGAGGACCGGGCATATGTTGCCTCCGTGTGGGGCGTTAAGGCTTCCAGCCTGCCTGGAAAGGGCGTCTCTGCCTACGAGATGATGGAGCTGATTCATGAAGGCGAAATTAAGTCGCTCTTCGTGATGGGGTCCAATCCCGTTGTTTCGAATCCGAATGCGGGGCTTGTGGAGGAAGGCTTGAACCATCTCGATTTTCTGGTGGTTGCGGATATGTTTATGTCCGAAACGGCCCGATTCGCCGATCTTGTCCTGCCGGTAACCTCCTATATGGAAAATGAAGGTACGCTGACGAATTTGGAGGGACGGGTTCTTCTCCGGAAGGCGGCTCGACCGGCGCCTGGGGAGGCGCGTCATGACTGGATGATTCTATGTTCGATCGCAGACAGATTGGGCAAGGGTGAATATTTTGACTTTCATGAGCCCGAAGAGATATTTAATGAGCTGAGGCTTGCAAGCAAAGGCGGCATTGCAGACTATTTCGGCATCACCTATGATCGGTTGCGCCGGGAAGAGGGAGTATATTGGCCGTGTCCCTCTGAAGAAGAATCGGGGACGGGGCTTCTGTTTCGGCAGTCGTTCGCCCATCCAGACGGAAAGGCCGTGTTTTCCGTGACGCCGGGGAATCCATGGGTGGGGGTGTCCGAGGAGTATCCGCTCATTCTGACCAATGGCCGTCTTCTGTCACACTACTTGACGGGCGTGCAGACCCGGAGAAGTCCTTCCCTACTTGCACGCGAGCTTGAAAATTTCGTGGAGATCCACCCGATTACAGCGCAGCGTTACCGAATCCGCGACGGGGAGTGGGTGGAAATCGTGTCGGAGCATGGACGTTTTTCCGTACGCAGCAGGATTAAAGAACATATAAGAGAAGACACGCTGTTCGTCCCGATGCATTGGGGCGGCGTGCAGAATGTCAATCATGCGACCCGGCCGGAGCTGGATCCGTTCTGCAAGATGCCCGGTTTTAAGACAGCTGCTGTCCGGATACGGTCATTGAGGTAAGGGTGATGCAACAATGAGTCCGTTCTTCATTGACAGGATGAATATGGAAAATTATAATAGGAACAATTTTATATACAAACACAATGATTGGGAGTAGTAGAAATCGTTCATGGTTCAGAGAGCTGCAGCAATGGTGAAATGCAGTCCATGAGGATTCCGAAGCTCGCCCATGAGTGGTGAGGCAGAAATGGAGTATGCCTTGACGTTTAGCCTTCGTGATCGGGCTTCAAGCGGATTTGATGAAGATCGGATCAAGTAGAGTGGTACCGCGCGGGTAGTTAGCCTGTCGTCTCTTATGGGATGGCGGGCTTTTTATATTTTATCGAAGGGAAGGGTTCATATGGTTAACGCGAAAGAGCGCGATTGTTTTATCTGTCGAAAGCATCGGGGAGAGATCCAACTACCGGGGGAGCGATTTATGAGGATGAGCTGCTCTACGTAGGCCATATTTCTTCCGATTCCAACGAAGCTTATCTGGGATATATTATGATCGATATCAAGCGGCATGTATCGGGATTAGCGGAGCTGCGGGACGATGAGTCGGCCGCCGTCGGACGGATGCTGACCCGGGTGAGTCGCGCCTTGAAAGCATGCTTAGGCGCGGAACATATCTATTCCTTCGTGCTGGGAGATCACGTCCCTCATCTGCATATCCATCTGATTCCGCGTTATCCGAATACGCCCCCGTCTTATTGGGGGTTTGGAATCAGCGGCTGGCCGGAAGCCCCTCGAGGTGATGCCGCTCAGATCGAAGAAGTGTGTTCGCGAATCAGGCGTTGTATGGCGCAGGATGAGGTTTCTCCATGAGACCCTATATCGTGAAGTGGCACGGCAGCTCCAGCATGTTCCTCGACGATCCGCAGACGATTGCGGTTTCCCATGGGGTACTGGGCCGGTATGGCGGCAGCTCGGCAGCCGGGGCGGATAAAAACGAGGATGGCGCTTATATCTGGATAGATGCGGAATCTGATTTGGAATTCGTCCTGCTGCTGGATGCCCATGAAACCGATGAGAGCGCCCAGCTCGTCTTATCCTATATCGATGGGGCCGCTTCCGAGATTGCTGGCATCCTCCGAGAGCCAATCGAGCAGTGTTTTCAAAACCTGCATGACTATTTGCTGGGCATGTTGACTTCCGAACGCTTTCGCGAGGATTGCAGGGGAATTGCGGGTGAAACTTCCTGTCTGCTATGCTGCAGACGCGAAGAATACTTGTGGTGGTTTAACGTCGGGGATTGCCTGCTTTATCTGCTTCATCCCGAATTGACGGCGCTCGGGCAAACCTTGCTCAATCAACGGAATTTCTACGAATGGATAGGGAAGGTAAACACCTTCGATAAGCAGGTCCCTTGTTATTCCACGGGCGTAAGAGAGCTGCGCTCCGGGAAAAACGTGATTGTATTAAGCACCGATGGCGCTTTAGAATGGGGACCGTTATTTCTGGAACATATGAAACAGCTGCGTGGCGTTGATCTGGAAAAAGGCGTGAAGGATTTCATGCAAATGTCGCATGAACGCGGGATCAAGGACAGCGTCACCATGATTGCATGGCAAGTGGAGCTCGAGCATCATCCCAGCTATCCATCCGATGGTTCAAGATAGGAAATGATGCAAGGCATGATGAATTCAATTGAAAAAGGCTAGGAAACCCGGTCAATGACCGGGTTTCCATTGATTTAATTAAGCTGGTGCTGGAGATTTTTCGTCCACTGTTCATGAAGATCTTCCTTGGAAAGATGGAAGATGCCGTAATAATCATCCGGATTGCGAATGAATTGGTTCAATGAATCTAACCCGTATTTTTCAATCATGAACGCAACGATCAAATATGAAAACTGAAATCCTGTTTTGCCGAAATCCCAGGAATCATCATTCAGATCCTCGAAGCTTGGAATTGCCCGATTAAGAATGGCTTCGGTCGTCGTGCTTCGGATGAAGTCTTCCGACATCTGCTGAGCTTCGTACCCCCCGATGCCCTGACGGATCCATCTAGGTGCCAGCGGATTAATATCACTAATCAACCACATGGCATACAAGTGCAGGGTGGACCGGAGGATCGAGTGGTAGGTATGCTCGGGTCCCGGGTTCAAGGGCGAGACGATTTTTAACGTGCAGTTATCGAACGTGCCCATGAACCAATTAGGTGCATCGCTTTCGCCTACGGCTTGATGGAATGTGGGCAGGTCGGGATAAATTTCAATAACGATTTTGCGGGAAGGCTGATGATTATATTTCGCGGCCATCTGTTCTACATTATTCTTGAGTTCTTGAAACAGGTCCTGATGCACCTTGTTCTGATGATGATTTGCCTCACTTTTACTTTCAATGGATATCAAGTCGAGTATCGACATAATCGTGATGTCACCCCATTCTCTTAATTCTTTCTTCAGCTTCGCTAAGGACCGATACAATCGGTTTTTCACCGCACTCTCGCGCATGCCGACAATCTGGGAAATTTCCTGCAGCGTACAATCCACAAAAAATCGTAAAGATATGATCTGCTGATCCCGTTCGCTTAACTTCTTAAGCGCCGCTCCGATATCAATTCGAATATCAACATAACCTGCAAAATCAAGGGAGATGGACTGCGATTCAAAACGTGTAAAGTCATAAGGTTTTTCATTTTTTCGCGCTAAACTTCGATACTCATTTTTGACTGTGTTTTGAGCAATTTTGAAGATCCAAGTGAACAGACTGGATGTTCCGTTAAACTTATCAAGGTTCTCCATTGCCTTTAAAAACACTTGCTGGGTTAAGTCATCTGCCGCCGTCGGATTCAATTTCAGTGCGAGATAATGCCGGATCCTCGGGCGATATTCATCATACGTATCTTCAAATGTTCGTTTTGTTCCTTGATTATCCGGATAACCAGGGAGTTTGTCATGAGCTCTAGACATGGATAAGAACCTCCTCTTGACCTTACAGTTTATTAGACACCGGAGGTATGCAAAAAGCCACAGTGGAACGAAACATTCTCGGAATCTAGGTTTTAATGCATTTATATTCATCATCCTATAAAGGCACAAGAAAGAAAGGCGTTTTGTGCATATGATGTCATCATCATGTATATGGGAAGCGAGGTGATCCTTATATGCCTTCGAAACGCGCAAGGAAGTCCAGATCCGCTTCCAAACCGAGACCGCCGCAGCATTGGGTAGGTCAGCCGGTCGTGGTCGTTCTGAAGGACGGCAGCTATTACGTCGGCGAACTGAATCAGATCCAAGGCGGGGAAGTGACGCTATCAGGGCTCCGGGCCAACAATAAGATGCCGGCTGCGATTGCCCGAAGCGGAGACAAAGCGCAAATATCCGGATTTTTAAGCGACCTCTTTGGCGGACCTCCAAGCGCTGCGTCAGCCGAAGGAGCCGAGGAGGGAGTGGCGGCTGCGCCTGCAGGCCCTCTCGGCTTCCTGGGACAGATCGTGCCTCATATTAAACTGGGCATGAACGTGATAAAAGCCATCATGCCATTAATGGGAGTGTTGAAAATCTAACCAAGGACAAAGGTCTAATCGAACAAAAAGAAGCTTGAACCCTCAAGCTTCTTTTTGTTATGCCGTTTGATACAAAAATCTCATGGATGCATCAAATCGAGATGGCACGCTTCATAATCGATTTGGCTTCCTGTGCAACGGCTTCATCCTTATCGTCGATAGCCTGCATGAAGATGAGCATGGGGATATAAACGGCGATTAAACGAGCCAGCACTTTCGTTTCTTCGTCCACGCTGCCATAGGCTTCAAAAAATCCCTCCCTTGATGCCGGAGGCAAGAAGCTGTAAGCAATGCTCAGGTCGCAGGCGGGATGTCCGATGCTGACGTCGCCCCAATCGATGATGCCGGAAAGCTTGCCTGTTTCGTCCACCAGCATGTTTTTGAAATGGAGATCTCCATGAATAAGAATATGTCGCTGCATGACCCGATCCAAGGAAATGCCGTGCAAATAGTCGGCGATCTCCTTCATTTCTGCATCCGTAAAATGGAGGGCAAGCCGGGCTAGAAAGTCCAGCATTTTATCCCTGCGCCCAGCGAGATCGGTCAGATTACGATGGTCCACCGCTACACCTTCTTGCTGCGCTATGTCCACGGGAAAGGCATGCAGGTTCTTCAGAAAGCGCGCGAGCGCTGCCGCCGACTGCATCCGTGTTTCATCCGTCAGTCCAATCGGAAACGACCCGGAAAGATAGGTGTACCCCAGAAAAGGCGCAGGGTAGTCTGCGCTTTCTTTTCCGAAGAAAAGGGGCTTAGCATAGGGTAACGTTATGTAATTCGCCAGCTTGGGCAGGATTTTGGCTTCGGTTTGAAGTAAAGGGATGGCAAATGCTCTTCTGGGAAAACGAAACACATACTCTTCGCCGATGCGATAGACGGTATTGTCCCAGCCGCTGCCGATCTCTTGGATGGGTAATGAGGACAGCTGGGGGAATTGACGGTTAAGCAGCAGCCGGACTAACGGCTCCGTCACTTCCCATTCGGCATTCCATGGATTTTGTCCCATATTCGTCTTCACCTCCATGAATGAATAATTTCCATAAAACGGAACACTTACTCAGTGTATCGGAATCCCATCGTACGGGCAACGGAAAGGACAGCTGTAATTGAACTTTACCGACCAATTTAGATATCTGTATCATAGTGATTCCTTTCACAATAACATTATTGTATAGTAGAAGAGAGATAAAAGTCACTTGCGGACATCCAGAAGACCAATAAATCGATGAAATGAAGGGATAAGTGTGCCATATTTACGTTTTAAAGGATTTTCAGAAGTTTTCCTCGAAGAAATAACGCCAACCGTAGTTGAAACATTCGCCGGTATTGTTCAAATTCCGAAAGAAATCGTGAAAATCGAACAGCTTCCATATCGGATCATTACGAATACGCCGTTATCCGTCGAAATCCTGATGTTTCAACGGGCTCAGGAGACCCACGATGCGGTTGCGGCCAGCATTCACGAGATCCTGTCGGAACGCGGGTACCGGAACGTACATATATTCTTCGTGATTCTCAATCGGAATCTCTATTATAAAGAAGGCAGGCCATTAGAATAAAATAAGATATGATGAGTGAAAACAAGGATGCTAGAAGAGCATCCTTGTTTTTTAAATTAAAATGAATGATGGACTTTATGTCATATCTTCTTACCGTTATGATAAATCAAAGAGATTATGAGGCATGGTAAGTGCATGGATAGGAGGAAACATGGACCGACTACAGGGCATTTTGAAGGAATTTTACGGTTTGGCTCATCCCGTTATTGTACCCCAGCAGGGCGGTTGGGCTGCGCTTGCTTACAAAGTGAGTAACGGCGCACAGGACTATTTCCTGAAAGTTTATGAGAAAAGCCGGGCCTCCACGCCCAAATGGACTGCGCTGATTGACGATTATGTTCCGATCCTGCTGTGGCTTGAGGAGCATAGTCGATTAAAGGGCAGCATTCCGGTGCCGATGCTGACGACAGACCAACGTTATCGATGCGAGGATAAAGAAGGCATTTATTTGTTGTATGAATATATCGACGGGGACACGATCGCAGACCGCAAGCTGGCGGAGAATCAAGTGAGACAACTGGCACAGATCATCGCTGAGCTCCATCGTTACGGGGAGGATTTTCCGCTGGTGACAAGTGCCATGACGGAAAGCTTTACAGTGCCTTTTCTTGGTCAGCTAAGGGAGGCGCTGGATACGAAGAAGCCGGTTGACATCGGTGAAGTCGTGAATCCCCATATCGACAGCTTGAAGGGTTTGATGCTTGAAGTGGAAGCGCTGTCCGAAGCGTTGAAGAAACGCGATCTTCGCCTGGCGCTGTGCCACACGGACGTGCATGCCTGGAATCTGATGTCGGATGGTCAGCAATTGATATTGATTGACTGGGAGGGGCTGAAGCTGGCGCCGGTCGAAGCCGATATGATGTTTTTTGTCGCTGAACCCTATTTCGAATCATTTATGAGGATTTATAAAGAAACGCATAGCGATTACGAGATGAACAGCGAGGCGCTGACGTTTTATCAAGGCAGACGTAAATTGGAGGATATCTGGGAGTTCATGGAGCAGCTGCTTTGTGATGTCCAGAATGACGAAGAACGCGCGTCCACGCTAAACAGCCTGAAGAAAGAGCTTGAAGAGATCACGATGTCTAAATCCTAATCAGCGTTGGGTTTCAATATGTAAAAAGCCTTCTGGCAGAGTTCGGGGCATCTACCAGGAGGCTCTTGCTTGGCTTGTCCATCGGAATGGTTCACATGACGTATTTTGCCAGCACCCAACAGAGCAGAGCCATAAACCAGGAGACAAAACCGAAGATCATCACGATTTTATTCTCGCTCCAGCCGTATTTGAGACTGAAGTGGAAATGGATCGGGGCCATCCGAAACAGGCGCAGCTTGGTCCGTTTGTAATACCATACCTGCAGGATAACCGAAAGCTGCTCCGCCAAATAGATCAGGAACAGCAGGGGAATCAGAATTTCGACCTTCTCGATCACCGCCAGGAATGAAAGGGAGCCGCCGATAGCGAGGGATCCCGTATCACCCATAAAAGCCCGGGCCGGATGAATGTTGTAGAGCAGCAAGCCCAGCAGACAGCCGATCATGACCAGCGAGAACATCTGAACCTCCGGTTTATCGGAGATCAGGAAGAAGAAAAAGTAAGTCGGAATGGCCACATTGATCAACAGTCCGTCCAAACCATCGGTAAAGTTGATGGCATTCGCCGAGCCTACGATGAACAGCAGCATGATGATAATGTAGACGCTGATCGGCAGGTGAAGCTGGAACCCGTTGAAGAGCGCGATATCACTTGTCAGCGAGAAGGACTGGAACAGGACATACAATAATGCCCCGGTAAACAGGAACTGAAGCACAAGCTTCGTTCGGCCGGAAATTCCCGACGGGTCCTGCCACGCCGCTTTTTTGAAGTCGTCCATAAACCCGATCGAGCTGAACAGAAGAAAGGTGGAACATAAAAAAACGGTCAGCGGCGTAGGTTGAAACTGCAGCGACATCCCAATGCCAATCAACAAAATAAGGCCAGCCATCAACGGCGTCCCGCGTTTGGCCTGATGATCGGGAGGCAGCTCGGTCCGGATCGGCTGCGTTAGCTTTAAGGTGCGCAAACCCCAGATGAGCAGCGGCGTAAATAGCGTCACCAGCAAAAACGATAGTCCGGATACACCCAGAATTCCATTCATCTCATACACATCGCTTTCTATCCATTTCCGTTAGTTCATTGTATTTCGATGGAATGGACAAATATTCCTCCTGATTTCAATAATTGATAAGTGCCGATAATGGACAATTGTCATACGACGGCCGTCATTAACCGTGGAGTATAGGGATACCAATTCATCATCCACTACATAGGAGCTTACAACGTCGATTGCGGCGATTGGGAGCTCTTTTTGCTTTCCAATAATTAGGTTGCTGCTATAATGAGAGGATGGAAATGTGAGATAAAAAAGCTCATTGTAGTCAAGTCCATCGATTTCATTCTTTTGTACAACAGCAAAATAATTGGATGAGTCACGAGAACATGATTCAGAGTTATTCCTTGCACTTACTTCATAGGAAATGTTCCCATTCCTATGTTAATCAAGCGCTCAGATCAGGCCATTCGAGCTACGGCCCGGTCGGAATTAGAAGTAGATTCATTGACGAGATATTCAGTAGCTGGGAAGCGGATTCAGCTGGACACATCCAACTTCCTAACCGCGTCGCGGCCGCCCCTTAGGGGCTTAAGGGAGTTGGATGTCGTGAACAAAAGAACGTTATAGGAAATCAACGCAAAAAAGAAAAATACAAAATTCTATTTAGAGATATAATGAGGACTCCAGAGAATATTAACCTGACTTGAGGATGAAAGGAGAATTTTGGTGACTAACAATCTTGAAATATATGATTTTCTTTATCAAGCAGATGTTTCCGCTCCATTAGCAGTAATGATGTGTGGAGTGGCTGGATCGGGAAAAACAACATTTGCTCAACGATTAGAGCAGAGGGGCTTTGTACGTCTCTCCATTGATGAAGAAATTTGGGCTACAAATGGTCGTTACGGAATTGATTATCCAGTTGAAATCTATGAGCAACTAAAAGTTGAAGCCGAATTAAAGCTGCGTAATGAACTAGTAAATCTTTTGAATGAAAAGCGCAACGTGGTTATTGATTTCAGTTTTTGGCAGCGGAATAGACGGAATGAATATAAAAAGCTAATTGAAGATGGAGGAGGAGAGTGGAAACTGATTTATTTGAAAGTTCATCCTAATGATTTACGTGAACGACTTCGCATTCGGAGCCAGCGATTCGATGCTAATGCTGCGTTTACAATAACAGAAGAAATATTATCTTCATTCCTCAAGGGTTTTGAAGTGCCTTCTGGAGAAGGGGAAATTATCGTAGAAGCTAAAGAATATTAAAGTGAACTAATGGTGTAGGAGTTTCAATGAAGGCGCTGACATCCAATAACATTATATTCACGCATGCGGAGCCTGGTGGCTCCTTGGTCCGCAAGAAGAGATTGGCATGGGAGAGGAATCAGCGGACACATCCGCACCGACTTAAGGCTGCTGGCGCAGCCTTAAGTCGGTGAGAGGTCGTGAATATGGGAACGTTATATGAAAGGACGAAGTATTTGATATTTAATAAGCCACTTGAGAAGTATGATTTTGTTCTTCAATCCGAAGATAAGAAGTCACATATCATTTTTTCATTTATAGACGTTGAATTAGAGCGATCTAAATCCATTAATTACTTAGTGAATATAAAGGACGATCAGTTTGCAGGACAAGTTGAGATCTGGATCGATCAGGAAGAATTGAATCGTTTTATCGAAGGGCTTTTAAAGGCTGAAAATGGCGAAGTAGAACATATAAGTTTAAGAGCAATAAGTGAAGAAGAATTAGAAGTGACTTTTATGGATAAAAGAATGGGACGCTATGAAATCGCCTATTCGATTAAGAACAGAAGATATTCCAGAAATCGATTGATTGAAACCACATTAAAGGGATCTTTTGAATACAACATTGAATTTTTAAACCAGTTAAAAGAGTACTTAAAGGATATTCATAAACTCTTGTCGTAAGCATTTGTAAGCAACTCAAGGTCCCTTCGTATATCATAATATTCACGCAGCGGACATTCGTCCTTGGTCCGGCGTTCGCCGGACACTCAGCGTACGCTGAGTCGTGAATACAGGAACGTTATGGGAAATTACTGCAATAGATTATAAAAATGAGAATGAGGGGTTTGAATCACATGTTTCTAAATAGTAACCTGTTTTCAAATGACCAAGTTTCTGCCTGGATAGGGGTGATAGGAACCTTAATTGGTACAATTATAGGAGGAGGAATTAGTTATCTAGTAGCTTATAAATCGATTTCAGATCAAAGAAATAAGGAAAATGAATTTGATAATAAAATTAAAGTACATTTGGATAATTACATAGAGTATTCATTCGGTAGTTTATTTTACTTTATCCCAGAATTACATGGGAACCAAATGCCAACTAAAAAAGATTTTCTTAGAATGTTGGATTATTTTCGAATTGCATTGAAGGAAATTAGCTGTGTTTCAATAAATTCAATTCCAGGTAAATACATTAAGGCAATTAGCGATGTAAAGCTACTTTATCAAATACTTGAAGTTGAATTAAGTCGTGTACTTGAAATTTATGATGACCCAGAAAAATTAAAATATGAACTAAACAAAATAAATATTAAGTATAGAACTTTAAAAATAATCGAGCATTATTCCATAATAGCAAATGATAATGACTTCTGGAACAATCTAATAAAAGAACTTGAAGACTCATTTAAGCAAAACAATGAAGGCAGTAACATCCCATAACATTGTATTCACGCAGCGGGGCTTACGCCCCTTGGTCGTCCGATGGTATAATCATAGAAGTTAACTCGGACGACACACGAGCCAGCCTAAGATAAGAGCTATCTATGGCTGGCTCGCGTCGTGAACACGGAAACGTTATGCGAAATACTTGAGCAAAACAATGAAGAATTAATTAAATCAAAAGTCTAGATTTCTTTATTACTCTAGTTTAAAACTATAATAAATTGATTACCTAAGTAACAACTGCTGATTAATTACATATTTATGTTATTTTACAAATATGATATGGTTCTTGATAGGTTATTCGTTTTGCTCAACAAAAGGGTAAACCCCCACGGTTCCCTCAACACTATAAAGCGGATCGGAGTGTTGCTTATGAGCAAAATTTGGAGTTGGTTTGATGGAATTGAAGTTACTGCGATGCCTCCTTATGTTGCTATTCAGTTCAAGAAGCCACAAAATTCCGCCAATGTGGGGCAAAGCGAATAACCTAGAACCCTCCAATAAAATGGGGGGTTCTTTTATACAGAAAACATGTAATAATTTAATTTGATCAATTAATGATTAATAAAATAGTTGCAAATATAATATGGAATAAAAATAAAAATAGATTAACTGAAATGAATAATAAATTAATAAAGACAATAGGTAAGAATCTCGGAGAAGCCAAGTATATCGCATAACAAAGTATTCACGCTGCGGGGCAATCGCCCCTTGGTTGTCAGATGTATAATCATGGAGGAAGCTCAGACAACAAACGACCCAGCCTAAGATAAGAGCTATCTAAGGCTGGGTCATTTCGTGAATACAAGAACGTTAGGCGAAATCAACTAAATAATAATGAGGTCAAAAACTTTGTTTAATCCTAGAGAACAAGCACTAATTATATGGTTTGTTATATTTATTGTTTATGCTTTATCAAATAAAGCTGTTAGATCATCAATTCCAAATATAATTAAGTCATTTTTTCGCTTATTCAGACACACCATATTCATCATAACAAATCTGTATATAGTCTTTATTTTTATATTAATGTATTCCTTTAATGTACTTGAAGATAGTGTAATTAAGGACTATGTAGTTTGGATTTTTTCTGCGTTATATCCCCTGATTTTTCGAGTATCTACTAAGTATCTCGAAGAAAGTATTTGGAAGATTATAAAGGAAACCTTTAAATTGAGTATTATTCCAATGTTTATCATTAGTGAATATACACTTTCAATTTGGGCTGAACTAATTATTGTACCAGTACTTGCATTGATTAGCGGTCTTTTAGTAGTTTCTGAAAAAGATAAGAAATATCATCAATTTAAAAAGCTTTTGAATATTATTTTAATCGTTATAGGCTTTATTTATATTTTTGTTGGAATTAAAGGGTTTATAACTAATCTTAACGATGCTTCCAAAGTAGACTTCTGGCAGAAAATGTTTATTGATATCATTGGAATAATGTTGCATTTTCCTTTGTTATTCTTTTTACAATACGTAAGTATTTATGAACAGATAATTAAAAGGACAAAACTTAAAAAGAGAATACAAAAGTTTCTTGCAATTTGGGTTATCTTTTTTGAGAATAAGTTTCACAAGAATGAACTCTTGAGAAGTTTGAGGAACTATAAGCTATGGAGAGCTGATACATTAGAAGAACTGAAGAATTGTTTGAATGGAGATTCAATGAAGAGTTGACATCGCCTAACATTATATCCACGCATCGGAGCCTTGCGGCTCCTAGGTCCGCCAGAAGGAGATTGACAGAGGAGTAGAATCAGGCGGACACATCCGCACCGACTAACCGCAACGCGGCCGGACCCTGGCGGTCCTTAAGTCGGTGGGACGTCGTGAATACGGAACGTTATCTGACATTCTGGTAAGTTCACTATGATACACCAAAAAAATAATATAGATTGGAAGAATTATAATGGGAGAATTCGCCTATGGTGGCATTGTATTTAACGAAGAGGGACAAGTTTTAATGCGAAGTCCTAATAATCATTGGGGTGGCTATATTTGGACTTTTGCTAAAGGATCCTATGAAGAAAGTGATATTACTACTGAAGATACAGCTCTAAGAGAAGTCATGGAGGAAACCGGATATGAATGTTTAATAATATCAAGGATACCGGGGGAGTTTGAATCAGATACATGCAAGACTAAATATTACTTAATGAAACCGACAGGAAGAATAATTGATTTTGATAAGGAAACACAGGAAGTCGGATGGTTTAATCCTGATGAAGCATTCGAGAAAATCGAATTAACAAAAACGAAAAAGGGAAGAAGATGTGACAAAGAAGCTTTAATAAGGGCATTACAAACTATGAAAGAACTAAATGAAACCTGTGGGTGAATCGGGAAGCGAGAACATCAGATAACATTGCATCTACGCTGCGGGGCATTCGCCCCTTGGTTGTCAAGAAGTATACATAGGAGAATATTTCAGACAACACACGACCCAGCCTAAGATAAGAGCTATCTAAGGCCGGGTCACGTCGTAGATGCGGAAACGTTATATGAAACCTACGCGGAACTAAAAACACAAATCTTATCGGAGGTTAATATGTCAGATCCGATTATTGTAGTACCTTATGAATCTTCTTGGAAACAAGAATTTAAAAGTATTGGTTTAGCGATTCGACAAGCACTTGGCGAGCTAGCTATTCGAATAGATCATATCGGCTCAACTTCTATAGAAGGATTAGATGCAAAACCTATAATTGATATTCAGATTTCGGTCCGATCATTCGAAGCGATAGAAATATATAAAACTAAACTTGAGAACATAGGATTCATCTATAGATATGATAATCCTGACCTAACAAAACGATATTTCCGTGAGAAGCTTGGAAGAAAACGAAATCATATCCATATAAGAGAATTTGGAAGTTGGTCTGAACAATTTTCACTTTTATTTAGGGATTACCTTCGGACTAATGAAGATGATTGCAGAAAATATGCGGAAGTGAAATATGATTTGATGAAACAATATCGAAATGAGCGGGATCGATATGTGGAAGGCAAGGAACCAATAATATGGGAAATCATGTGCAGGGCCAGTAAATGGAGTCAAGTTACTGGATGGAAACCGGGAAAGACCGATATGTAAGTATATCAAAGAAGGCGTAGACATCATATAACATTGCATTCACGCTGCGGGCCTTACGGCCCTTGGTCCGCAGGCGGGATCTCAGGGAAGCGGGTGCTGCGGACAACCTCCTTCGGAGGTTCGTGAACACGGAAACGTTATCCGAAACTTCCGATTAGCAAAGGAATAACCTTAATTAAAGGAGGCTTACATGAAGCTAGTACAAGTATTAAGTATAGTAGTTATAATTATCCTTTCAGGTTGCAATGCAGATAATAATAAAACTTACCATTCGTCAATTCCATCGTCTTTCTTTTCTGACGTTGAGGGGAAGTATTACATCACGGCAATTGGTACCACTGATGAACAAAATCTTGAATTTCAAGAAGTGTTTGACCAAAACATAAGGATTCTTAGTGGTTATTATCAAACCGGAAATCCAGATGATAAGGAACTACAAATGTTAAACATTGATGATGAACCAAAGTACATTGTTTTTGATACAGAAAAAGAATTATATCGAACAGACAATTTAAATGAACTTAATCAATTTCTTTCGAATCAAAGAAGAAAATAATAATCAAATTCAAAAGAACGAAAAGGATACTCAAGAATTAAAATTAAAAATGAATAAAGACGATAAAGGACGAATTGTGAAAGTATATCAAAGAAGTCGGAGGCATTGGATAACAAAGTATTCACGCATCGGGCCATTCGGCCCTCGGTCCGGCAGGAGTTAGAAGTGGAATCGGCGAGGCATTTCAGCTGCAGGGAAGTGAATTCAGCCGGACACATCCGCATTGACTAACCGCATCGCGGCGGGCTCCAGGCGGAGCCTTAAGTCGGTGGGACGTCGTGAATACGGGAACGTTATAGGAAATAGGCATAAGGAAAGAGAGGAAAAAATGAGCAAGTATTCTTTTATAGTTTCAAATAGTTCATTACCAGAGATAGATTTAACTGGCGTTGTGAGAATGAAGTATGGAGAATATAAAAATTTGAATATCCCATCTTCAGGAGAATCCATTTTAGACCAATTGGATGACAAGGATGATGATTTAGAAATACTTATAATGGATTCGACGAAAATGCATTATCTCAAGATAACTCTTTGTACCAATCGACCATATGGTTTTGAAGAATACATACAGCAAGAATTTATTTATTGGTTGGAAGGGAGTTCAGATGATGTAACTTGGAAAGAACAACTTTATGAATACTTGAAAGGGCTAAGAAATATGAAAGACGGACTTGAAATATGGTCTATATGGTTTGGAGATGGCCTTCAAGAGATTGAAAAAATGAAATTAAAATTATCAGACCTACAATTAATTGATTTGGAAGCATTAAAAAGTATGAGAATGAATTACTGTATAAAATTCGAGTAATTATTGAGTTGATTGGTCAATTCGGAGAAAATGCCTACATCCTATAACATCCTGTTCACGCTATGGGCCGTATGGCCCTTGGTCTGCAGAGGCATTTCGAAGAACGCATACGCGCCTTAAGCCAGTGAGGGTTCGTGAACAAAGAAACGTTATACGACAGAATCAGAAGTGCAAAAAACATTGTAGTAATTTTCAAACTGTAAAACTTGCTTGCTTGGTTTTTCTTTATTACTAAATTTATTATTTGTTAGGGGATTGACCAATAATATAATTTTTAAGGAGAGTTAAAAAAGCATGAGTGAAGATTTTAGCAAAGAAAATAGTATGACTAATAGCACTTTTGCCTTGGAGAGCTTAAAGAATATTCAAGAATTGATAAGGTTTACAGATAATAAGGCTTCTGCACTTTTAGTGGTGTATGGCTTAATTTTAACTGTATTTATGGAAACAGCAAAAAAAATGAGTTTTATAAATATTACAAAGATGGATATTTATGATGCACTGGTGTCTATTCTTGTTCTTATTGTAGGAATATTCCTAGTGATTATATTAGTTTACCAACTTTACTTTATCATTATTCAAGTTCTAAAGCCGAGGCTATCAATGAATTATAAGTTTGATGAACACTCTATTTTTTACTTTGAACATGTAGCAAGTATGAAGAAATCTGATGTGTTAGAAAGATATTTAGCTGCAAATGAAACCGTCATGGTAGAAGAGATAGTAGGACAAGTGTACGAAGTTTCAAAGATAATGAAAATAAAAACTTATCGTTTAAAGAAGGCAATGGAGTATCTTTTTGTGAACCTTGTTTTATTACTCTTATATATTTTTTTGAGCAACATTTAATTCTTACGATGGACAATTACTAATTTTATATTATCTATATTGGAGGTTAACTATGAAAAGCTTAGATTATAACTACAAAGATCGAAAAAAGAAAGTTGAAGAGATATTAGACAATACGGATAAGGTTAATGAAGTGGATAAGTTTCCAAGAGATGAGGATTTCACCTATACGAATGCATATAAAGCGTGGGCAGGAGCGATTTTTGTTGATTTAAGAGACTCCACTACGTTGTTTACTAGTAATAATGATGTAGATATTGCAAAAGTGATTCGGGGCTTTACATCAGAAATTATTGAGATTCTAAGAAAAGATCTTGAATCTAATGATTTGAAAGAGATTGGTATAAGAGGGGATTGTGTTTTTGCTGTTTATTCTACCCCATTAAAAACGGATATATATGAGATTGCAGACAGAGCCTTTTATATCAATACGTATATGAAGATGTTAAATAAATTATTGGAAAACCGTTCTTTGCCCACTATTAAAGCGGGTATAGGCTTAGCAGCCAATCCAACACTCGCAGTGAAAGCTGGTAGAAAGTCTTCAGGAATTCATAATTTAGTTTGGATTGGTGAGTCTGTTGCAAAAGCATCCAATTTATCTGATTTGGGTAACAAAAATGGAAATGGGCCTATTGTTATGTCTCCAGTTTTTTATAGTAACTATATTGCTAATGCTTCTGAGGAGGCGAAGAATTGGTGGACACAAAAGTACGACAGTTCATACGGAACTTACTATCATGGGAATGTAGTAAAATCGGCTTTTAACGATTGGATTGAAGATGGTATGAAAGATTGAGCTATCAAGAATGATCTGATAGAGATAGTTGAATAATATAAAAAAAAACGATCAAAACACTAATGTGGGTTATTTCCAAGAAGTGATTCCGTCGTATAACAATATATTCACGCTTCAGGGCTATCGCCCCTTGGTTGTCAGATGTATAATCGTGGAAGTGGCTCAGACAACAAACGACCCAGCCTAAGATAAGAGCTATCTAAGGCTGGGTCGATTCGTGAATACAACAACGTTAGCTGAAATTACTGTAATAAGAAATAATTAAGAGGTGCGGACAAATGGAGGAGACTAGTCCTAAGTATGCTGACAAAGAATCAATTGAAAGTCTTATAAAGAAATTACATTTACCGCTACTTACTCCGTTTTCACAGGACTGGGAATATACGTCGGCTGATTCTTCGAGAGTAAATGAATTTATTACATATTATGAGAATAATAAATTAAACAACAAAGAGAAATTTACGCTGATGATAGTTATAATATCTTCTTTTGATGATTATCTTTCCGAGGGAATAGGAACGGAAGACATCAAAATTTGGAATCGAATAAAACAAAATATACTTAAAGACTATAAATTACATATCAATACCATTATCTATTGGGCACTAGAAGAGAACGACCTAGAGGATTGTTTTGCAGTCACACCTTATATACGAGAGATCTTAGAACAAAAGAGCAAGTAACTAACAACAAACAAATATCACTCGAGCATCTCAATGAAGTCAGTAACTCCAGCTAACACCGTATTCACGCAGCGGGCCTGACGGCCCTTGATCTGCAGAGGCTTTTCGGGGAAGCGGACGGAATCAGCAGACAACCCTGCACTGGCTAAGTCCGTCGGACCCGGGGCTGGCGCCCCTTAAGCAAGTGAGGGCTCGTGAATACAAGAGACGTAGATGAAATCGGCAAGAACCTAATAAAATTAGATTAAAGGAAGGAACAATCAGATGAATATATATCAAAATAAGCTAGTTGCATTTATTGATATTTTGGGATTTTCAAATCTAGTAAAGGATAGCGCAGAAAACGGTCAAAAGGCGGAGTTATTGCTAAGTTTGCTCAAAGACATCGAAGCGTTTATTAAAAAAGAGGAAGATATTTTACATACTTCAGAAAGAATAGGAAATATTACAGCTGCAAACTTAAAGGTAAATTATACTCAATTTTCAGATAGCATTATTCTGTCAACCGATATTGTGGTCCCTGAAATACATGGAATTAAGGCACCTAATATTAATAATTTTATGATGATTTTTTCTATATTGTCTTATCTGCAAGCTAAGTTTTTAAATGAAGGAATATTATTGCGAGGCGGTTTGACATGGGGGCCCTTATTTCATGAGAAAAACATATGCTTCGGACCGGCATTTATCAGAGCATATAGTTTAGAAAGTAGGCTTGCTGTCAACCCACGGATAGTAATTGATCCGTGTATTACAACCTTAGATGTGATCCCAACAGAATATGAGGATTATGATTCATATCCATACTTAATGGAAAAGAACTTAAAAGGTTTTATGTTTTTAAAGGATGAAGAGGATGGGAACTATTTTATTAATTTTATGGCATTACAAACCTTTAAAGCCAATGCCCATTCTATTTTAGAAAAAGTAAAAGAGAATATAAAGGGGATGAGTGAAGAAGATGAAGATGAGAAAAAAATTATAAGTAAGCATCAATGGCTGATTAGAGAAATCAATAATTTTTTAAAAGGTAGATAGGCTATTTGGAAACTGATGAAGCTTTCTCAAAGAAGAGCCGAAATCATCTAACATAATATTCAAGCAGCGGCTCCTTAGGAGCCTTGGTCTGCGGGAGGGATTTCAAAGAGGAATTTCAGCAGACAACCCCTCCGGGGTTCATGAATACAGAAACGTTATAGGAAATCAGCGCAAATCAATAAAAATAAAGGATGTAATAAAATGCTTGATTACATATGGATTGATGACGAAACATCAATATTAAATCAGGTCAAAGGTCAATATAAATATGCTTTAATCATTACTAATCCTTTTATTCAAATGCCGCAAGGCTGGTACAACAATAAAAAAATTAGTGGCCTTGAATATACATACCCAACAAATGAGGAAATAATTGAGTATGGTAAACCTGTTTTGTGGAGTCAAATATTAAAGCTAACTGAACTTGAAGATTTAAGAAGTTTAGCTTTAGCGATGAAAACATACATATCAGCATTAAATAAATTCTATGCAAGGTCTGATTTAATGGAGAAACTTAAACTAGGGTTGCAAGAAGACGTATATTTGCCTAACGAAGATAAGATCTCACAGTTCTTAATTCCAACAATAATTGAAGTGTTTAAATCAAGGGGAATTACAAAAATTCAATACTCAGAGCCGATATTTGATACAAGTGGCGAAATACTAGTAGATGATATTACAATTCAAAACTTTTATGAAATGGCACCTTCAGAAATTATTGTAACGGACGAAACTAATGATACAGCATTTTTAAGTGTTTATGATTCATTTATTACACTCATGTTCACCAATGATATAAACACGAAGGAAACAATTCTTAGTGCAGGTTGGGAAGCGATTGAATGTAATGAAGATACAATGATTAATTGGTATCTTAAGTAATAAACTTCGATATGTAGATGATTCAAAGAAGTCACTGACATCCTATAACATAATATCTATGCTGGGCTACGCCCTTGGTTCGCAAGAAGTAATAGCAGAGAAGTGGAATCAGCTCACAACCCTGCGAGGCTAAGTCCGTCGGATCCAGTCACTACGCTCCTCTAAGCCTCTCGGGTTCGCAGATACAGAGACGTTAGCTGAAATACGATGCTCTTTGATTATGGGGTGAATTTAATGAAGGAAGAATGTATAAACATACAGATCAAAGTTCATAGGGCAACTAAAACTGATAGTCAAAGTATACTTGATCTTTGGAAAGGGTCTGCTAGATGGATTCAATCTAAAGGGATTAATCAATGGAATCCGGATCATTTTAATATTAATCAAGTTCATGAATGCTTCGATAGCGGATTTGAATTTTATTTAGCACGAATGAACGGAGAAGTAGTAGGAACCTTATATATCAGTTGGTCAGATCCGATTCTATGGGAAGAGCTTGACAATAACAATTCCGGATATATCCATAGATTCGCGGTAAGTAGAGCTCATATCGGGAGTGGAATAGGCAGACAGTTAATTAATTGGGCTGAAGTATATATTAGAAACTCAGGTAAAAACATAAGACTCGATTGTATGGCTGAGAATGCTAGATTAAATCGATATTATATTGATATGGGATACAAGCATATTAGATACATAGAATGGAAGAATGGTTGGAAGATCAATTTATATGAGAAGTACTAATTTGGGGGCAACTCAGGGTTCTTCAGCTAACATTATATTCACGTGGTGGGCCGACTTTCGTCATCCCTTGGTCCACCAGAGGCTATTGGCAAGGAAGTGGAGCCAGGCGGACAACCCTGCGAGGCTAACTGCGCAAGCGCAGCCGGCGACGTTGTCACCTTAAGCCTCTCGGGTTCGTGAACACAGAAACGTTAGCCGAAAGAAGTTCTTAGCTTAGGAGGAGTCTATATGATATTAGAAAAAGTTATAAATAGAATTGCAATACAAAGTGAATATAAGGATTTTGTTGATAAGTATATAAATCATTTACTTACCGAATTTAAAGGAAAGATTCATAGCATTTATATGTGTGGCTCGATTCCAAAAGGAACTGCTAACCCTTTTAAGTCAGATGCAGACTTTACTATTGTATGTGTAAATCCCAAAGATATTGATTACGAAAGATTGTCAAATATTAAAGGCAGGATTTTGGAAGAATATCCAATAATAACTAAGATTGATACGATAATTTGCTCGATTGACGATGTATTAAGTAAACCGAATGAGTGGGGTTTTTGGGTTAAGATAATTTGTGTTTGCATGCATGGTCATGACATTGGTGAAAAAGTACCACCGATCATTATTTCTCCAGAGTTCATTCTAGACTTAAATACAGAGACCAAGGAAGAAGTAGATCGTGTACGTCGTTCACTTTCTACTGCTAGTGATCACACGATGAAAACTAGATATATTAAAGGGTATTCGAAGAGATTAATTCGTGCATTATACTCTTTGGTTTTAACAGATACAGGTGTATGGCAAGATGACATTATTGAGATGAAGAATGCCATAATAAACTATTGCGAGATTGACTCCGCTTTAGTTGAGTATCTGTATGCTTGTTACTTGGATAGTGATGTACTTGTTGAAGAGTTTCTGGGAATTGCAGATGAAGTATATAGCTATTTTGAGAACGCCTTAAATACAATGGCTGCTTCCAGAACTTCCCTCGGCTAACACCATATTAACGCTCGGGGCCACTCTGTAGAAGCGAGTGACCCCATCCAGCCCCTAAGCCCGTCGGGACGTCACTGCATTAGGTGTTCGGCAAGCCTCACAACTATAAGCAGCGACTCTAAGGGGCCAGGACGTCGTGAATACAAGAACGTTAGTCGGAAACTCTCAAAACATTAGCAACAATTATGATCATACCTCTAAATATTAAATAGAACATAAGGAATATAAAAACATGAAAAGGTTCTCTGTTCAGAAGTCAGAATGGTCTGATAAACGTGAAGAAGACTATAAAAAAGAATGTTTTAATATCGTGTATGAATTTGGTCATAAATTGAATGTTGAGGATGACAGAGTGTTTTTAATGATGAGTGAAATGAATATTGAAATATTGACACCATTAAAGTTCGGTTCATTTTGGTATGAAACATGGCTAGAGATCAGAAAAATTTATAAAATAGATTTGTATAATAATGATTGAACGAAAAGAAAATGAAACGATAATTACTAAGTCGTGGAAACGAGAACGTTATCTGAAAGATACGCTTATAAGTGAGGGTGATTCGTTTGAAGCAAGGACAGATTGTGTTCTTGAACGGAACTTCAAGTGCAGGAAAGACTAGTATTTCTATGGAACTGATCAATCAGAAAGAGATTCTTTTTCATCATTTATCCATAGATGATTTTTTTCATAATTTCAATGATCTTATTAATAACAAATTTCCAGATTTAAAACCAGTAAAAGAATTGGATGATGTAGTTATCGGACAAATAATGTTTGATCCTATAATCTCCATGTACTACGCCACAATTAAACTGTTTTTAGAATATGGTCTGAATGTAATCGTCGATACCGTAATCGAAAATGACAAGTGGTTTAATGATTATCTTGATGTACTTTTTGATTATCCTACATTATTCGTAGGTGTAATCTGCTCGAGAGAAGAACTCACAAGAAGAGAGCAAATCAGAGGAGATCGAATGATTGGACTAGCAAATTCCCAGTTCAACAAAGTATATTGCTTTAATGAATATGACCTTGAAGTAAATACTGAAGAGTTGAATCCAACAGAATGTGCCGAAAAGATATTAAATTTTATTAAGTCCGATCAGGATTACTTGGCATTTAAGAAATTAAATAAAAGAGATGTTAGTAGTTTATAAAAGGCATCCCATCAGATAATACCATATTCACGCTGTGGGGCTATCGCCCCTGGGTTGTCAGATGAATAATTATGTAAGAAGTTCAGACAACAAACGTGCCAACCTAAGATAAGAGTTATCTAAGTCTGGGCCGTTTCGTCAATACAAGAACGTTATGCGCCATTTCCGGTAAATATTAAAGAAATATTTAAGGAGATCATTTATGAAAGGTAAGATACTCATATTATTTTTTATTACGATAGTGTTTTCATCTTGTCAAAATAGTAGTCAATCGACTACCTTGAACAGCGAAACTAAATCAATAATGAATTCTGAACTGCCATCTGATGTAGTGAGTACAGGTAATGGAACAGAATCGAAAGAAATAACTGAAGGTCGTTCAGATCCTTCTAACTATGAAGTGTTAACCATGAGCATTGGGAACCTTGATTTGAAAGGAGAATTTTATGATGAAATGCTTCGAAATCCTATAGATAATGATTATGAGGTGGAATTTAATGAATTTCAAAATTCCAAAGAGATTATTACAATATTAGAATGGGGGGCGTTGGAAAGCAAATATACAGAGATTTGGGATAATGAGTTAAATCATATATATATAAAGCTTCTTTCTAAGTTGGATAGAGAACCAAGAGAAGCACTAATTGAATCGCAGAAAGAATGGTTACAGTATCACTTAAGGGAAACAAAATTTGTAGAGAAGTCATTTATTAATAATGGTTACCTTGGATCACAAGGATCGGTAAGCCTAGGCAGGGTTATAAAGGAGAGAATTAGGGAAAGAACAATGCAATTATTTGAATATCGATATTTGCTAGATGGTGAAGTTGAGTTTTTATACCAAAGCAAAAAATAGAGTTGGAATCTTGATCGAAGGTTTTTAGCATTACAGACCTTATATAAATAAAAAATAATCAACAAAACATATAAAAGCGTTATAAAATGAGTTATACTGAGGTAAGAATAAGTAAGGAGCCGTGCTGGAACACGACTCCAAAGCACAATAACTGCATAAAGAGCAGTCGGCCACAGGAGTTAGGTCGAGAAATAGACCGTTACCTTAGCGAGGGCGGTCTATTTCTTTTTCATGTAGGTGAGCAATGCCAGAATGAACATGCCGAACATGAACATTAAGGAAAGTGCATCTTTGACCTCCATGGGCATCACCTCCCTTCTGGGAGATTAGCCGACCGCCCTTAAAGCCGATTATTGTACTAGAAAATTATAACATATAAGATCTGATGAAATACCATTAAAATACTATAAATAACTAGAATGATACATAAGAAACAATATATATCTGTAAAACATTTATGAGAATGTAGTTACAGATAAGACAGTAACATCACTAAACCATGCATCTAAGCTTCGCCCCTTGGTTTTTTCATAAGCAAGCACGCTCATAGGCGTAAATTCAGACAACACACGACCCGTCCTAAGATAGGAGCTATCTAAGGCTGGGTCGCGTCATAGATGTGGGGATGTTATGTGAAATCAGCCTAAATACAGAGGAGAATGTAAATGATAATTCGTGAAGCTGAAACAAATGATGCCGAAGCTATTGAACGACTATATAAAGAGTTGCTTCCAAACAACACAAAAATAAAAGTGTTGGAAAATAGAATAGAAGAAATTAAACAAGATCCTAATAGTTTCTTGTTCATTTGCGAAGTAGACCAAGAGATCGTTGCAACTGCACATCTGCATCTATGTTTAGATGCGTTGATAGAGTCACAACCTTTTGGGGTTGTAGAACGTGTAATTGTATCTGGAAACAGACAAGGTCAAGGTTATGGATCGCTCATTATGAAGCATATTGAAGAGCTGTGTATTTCAAGGGGTTGTGTTAAGGTCTTTTTAACCAGCGGAGCTTCGAGGAAGCAAGCACACGAGTTCTATACAAAGTTAGGTTATGACGGTGATTCGAGTAAAGCCTTTAAGAAGTACTTATAATTTTTGAAAGTTATTCTAAGATGAGGCAGACATCACATAACACCATATTCCCGCAGCGGGCGTTCGCCCCTTGGTCCGCGAAGAGCGAAGGGATTTCACTGCTGAGCGAATTCAGAGGTACAGGGAAGCGTTGGCGGACAACCCTGCGAACCTAACCGCGCCGCGACCGGCCCTTCGGGCCTTAAGGTTCTCGGGTTCGCGAATACATATACGATATCTGAAAGCTAGGCACTAATATTTTATCTGGTGGTGACTGCAATGACGCAAATTGAAGAACATTTTCAAGAGTTCCCTGTTCTTGAAACTGAACGAACAAGATTAAGAAAGATAAGTTACTCGGATCAGGATGATATGTATAGTTATTGTAGATTTCCTATGGTATCGAGATATACCGTTTGGGACACTCATCAGTCACTTGATGATACAAAAGCATTTATTGAATTTGTGTTAAACCGTTATGACACACAGAAAGTAGGACCTTGGGGAATTGAGCACAAACAAGCAAAGAAACTGATTGGTAGTTGTAGTTTTGTAAGTTGGGATAATCGAAATAAAAGAGCAGAGCTTGGTTATGTATTGTCAAATGAATATTGGAATCAAGGATACATGACGGAGGTAATTAGAAGGATTTTAGAGTTTGGATTCAATGAATTAGGACTAGTTCGAATTGAAGCAAGATGCCATCTGGATAATATCGGATCCGCCAGAGTAATGGAGAAGACTGGAATGCGATTTGAGGGGGTATTGAGAAGGCATATCTTAGCGAAGGGTGCATTTCAGGATGTAAAATTGTATTCAATAATTAAAGACGATTTTGCAAGTGAACTCGAAGAAGACCCGTCCATCAGATAACAACGCATTCCGGCAATGCGGCTAAAGCCCCCTTGGTCCGCCCGAAGTGGGAGCAAGGAAGCAGAAATCAGCATGCCACTTCTGCGAACCTAAGTGGCATGCTACCCAGCGCTACGGGCCATAAGGTTCTGGTTGTTGTGAACGCAAGAACGTTATATGAACCGCCGAAACCTGATAAAAACCAAAGAGTGAGGGAATCATCATGCCCAATGTGTCTGTCAGATACATTCATAGGAATGAATTCTTTTGCTATATAAGCATTTAAATGCAGATGATCCAGAACTGAATATATACGAAATACAAGATCATTGGCGCGAGATAATGAATGACAAGCTGATGAAGATTATTGTTGTAGAGCATGAGGGGAAGCTTGTCTCTTCATGCGTTTTAGTTCTTATTAGGAATTTAACTAGGGGCGCAAGACCATATGGCTTGATTGAGAATGTTGTTACACATTCTGATTATAGAAAAAACGGTTACGGGAAATTAGTACTTCAAAAAGCAGTCGATATCGCTAGGGAGAATGATTGTTACAAAGTGATGTTAATGACAAGTTCTAGAATGGAAGGAACCAATAGCTTTTATGAGAGCTGCGGATTCACTAAAGGGGATAAGACAGGATTTATAATTAAGATGTAATGAGGTAAAAAGATGCGCCGGCATCATGTATCATATCCACGCTTCGGAGCCTGACGGCTCCTCGGTCTGCGGGATAAGATTGGCAGGGGAGAGAATTCGGCGGACACATATTCGAGGCTCACTGAGCTCCGGTTTGGTTGGAGGCTACGCCTCTCCAGATGCGCACTCTAAGCCTCTCGACGTCGTGAATACAAGAACGTTATACGACAGAACAGAGAGATGACAATAGTTAGATTCATAGTAAAAAATGCATTAACCAGAACAACAGAGCGAAAGGACGCTATCCCTTATGAAATTTTCAACGAACGAGCATTCGATTCACGACATTCGACTTGCCCGCTATGCCGCCGTGTCCGCTGCCTTAAGTCTGGTAAGTGATGAACAGCTTAGCAAGCGAGTGGAAAAAGCTACGGTTCTAAATACTGGTATTGGCGGTACAACGGCTTTCTTACAAATTGATGAGACACCCGTGTTCGTGAAAATGGTTCCGCTTACGGAACTTGAAAGCCACTCCGAAAATTATATGTCTACCAGAAACGCGTTCAATCTTCCACCGTATTGCCACTATGGGATAGGTTCACCAGGTGCTGGAGTGTGGCGTGAGGTCGCTGCCCATACCATGACCACCAACTGGGTTCTGGCGAGACAGTGTGAGAACTTTCCCCTAATGTATCACTGGCGGGTGTTAAAAAGCCCAGAACGGCGTAATCCAATCTCTGAGGAACTGAGCGATGTTTCAAAAATGGTTGAGTTTTGGGGTACTTCAAAAATACGGGATCGTATTGAGGCCCTTGAGCAATCCAACTACAATGTTGTACTGTTCTGTGAGTACGTACCTTACAACCTGCATAACTGGCTTACCGAACAGGTCGCTATGGGTGAGAATGCAGCCAATTCAGCGTTTGCCTTGTTGGACTCAAACTTGCTGTCAACGGTCTCCTTTATGAATGCGAACGGATTACTACATTTCGACGTTCACTTTAACAATGTTTTAACCGACGGACACCGTGTGTATATTTCGGACTTCGGACTTGCAACGTCTTCTCGATTTGAACTTTCAGATTCCGAATTGGAGTTTTTTGAATTGAACAAGACTCATGATGGATGTTATGTGGCAACACAAATAGTGAACTGGCTTGTAGCAGCATTGACTGGTAGGATGAACCGTTCTGAACGAATCGAATTCATACGTCGTTGTGCTGAGGGTAAGGAATTCCTAGAAGTGATGGATTCGGCAGCGGAGATTATAATGCGGTACGCTCCAATAGCTGTAGTGATCAATGATTTCTACACCAATCTCGTTTCGAAGAACAGAAATACATTGTTTCCCGTTGAGGAGATTGAACGGGTCTGTATGAAAACTGGGTTCCAGCTGCCCTTCTCGAATCCCAGGCTGGTCTAGTCTACTTTAGATTTCCAAATGTTATATCATGATTGGAGCTGAATTTTTGATGTTGCCTTCCCTAGAATAAGAGCTATCTAAGGGAGATGGACGTCGTAATACAGGAACGTAGGTGAAATCATCCAAGAACTTAAAAACATGTATAGTTAGGAGATTCTATGAAGCGAACAATTATGATTAGCGATATTCATGGATGTATCGATCAATTAAATCAGATGTTGCATAGTATCAAATTTAATTCGATTGATGATCAGTTGATTTTGCTTGGTGATTATGTAGATAGAGGGCCTAATAGTAAAGCAGTAGTTGATAAAGTAATCGAATTAGTAAGTATGCATAATGCCATTGCTTTACGAGGCAATCATGACCAACGATTGGTTGATTTGATAAATAATGATAGCGCATTGATTCGATCTAAATTTATTGAACATGGGGGAATACAAACCCTCCAAAGTTATTGTGATATTAATAACATGAATAACGAAATCTCTGATGAGATATTGAACCAGGCGAAGGATACAATTAAGACTTTTTTTGGTCACCACATAGACTTTTTAAGTGAATTACCTTTATTTCAAGAAGATCATGATCACATATATGTTCATGCGGGATTGAATCCCAATTTTATAGATTGGAAGAACCAGCCGGAATATGATTTTATGTATATTAAGGATGAATTCATTCAACACGCTTTTGAGGATCTAAACAAAAGAGTTATTTTTGGACATACAAGAACTATTGATATCCATGGCACATCAGATATTTGGTTTAGTAAAGACAAGATAGGAATTGATGGCGGATGTGCATATGGATTGCAGTTGAATTGTTTAATTCTTCAAGAAGGATCGTATATAACGGAACAGATAAAGAACTTTTGAAAGTCAATCCAGGAAGCGGGGGACATCACCTAACATCATATCCACGCATCGAGCCTGACAGTTCCTCGGTCCGCGAGAAGCGATTGGCAGGGAAGCAAATTCAACGGACACATCCGCACCGACTAACCGCATCGCGGCCGCTCCCGTTGGTCGGTTGGACAACGTGGATAAGGGAACGTTCAGGGAGGGTTATATGAAGACCATTATTTATATGGTTAGGCATGCCGAGTCACCATATACTGAAGGAAATGAAAGAACCAGGGGGCTTACCCTAGAGGGAAAGATGAACGCAGAAAAAATAACAGAAATATTAAAGGATGAAGGAATAAACATTATTACATCAAGTCCTTATGCTCGAGCAATTCTAACATTGGAGGGGTTGGCCAAAGAGTTAGAATTAGATATTCAAATATTTGAGGATCTTAGGGAAAGGCACTTTTCAGACTATGTTATTACTAATGAAGAATTTATGCCCGCAATGAAGAAGATGTTTGATGACCCTTCCTATGCATTGCCAGGAGGAGAGTCTAATACTGTTTGCCAGAATCGATCAGTTGTAGTGTTGAAAAATATCTTAGAAGAACACAAGGGAAAGAAAATTGCTATTGGAACACACGGGAATGTAATGACATTGATGATGAATCATTTTAATCCGAATTACGGATTGGATTTCATGAATCAAACAAAGAAACCAGACATCTATAAATTAAAATTTAAAGACCTGGTATTAGAAGAAGTAACAAGACTTTGGAAAGAATAGATTAATTTATGAATGGATCGAATAGAACTTTGGGCATCGCGTAACACCGTATTCACGGTGGTGCACCCTTGCGGCTCCTTAATCTGCCCGAGGCATTTCGGAGAAGTTAAGTCAGGCTGGATAACCCTGCGAGGCTATGTTCGTTGAACCGGTCGTTGTTCCCCATAAGCCTCTCGGTCGTAGATACATTAACGTTATATGACATACCCGAAAACCAAATTTCACTTTTTCCTATAAATAAATTTGTACACATAAGGAGATATAGCAATGGAAAAAAACAATTTACTAAGAATGGACAATGTCGGCATCGTTGTAGAATCCCTTGATGACGCAATTTCTTTCTTCGAGGAGATTGGCTTGAAGCTCGAAGGGCGAGCCACGGTCGAAGGTGAATGGGCTGGTCGCGTAACCGGACTGGGTTCACAGTGCGTAGAGATTGCTATGATGGTTACCCCAGACGGCCACAGCCGAATTGAGCTTTCCCGATTTCTCACCCCACCTACTATATCAGATCACCGGACTTCTCCTGTAAACGCCCTCGGTTATCTACGCGTCATGTTCACCGTGGAAAACATTGACGAAATGGTATCCAGACTCACTAAGCATGGTGCTCAGCTCGTTGGCGAAGTCGTTCAGTATGAGGACTCGTATCGGCTCTGCTACATTCGTGGAACCGAAGGAATTCTAGTCGGTTTGGCGGAACAACTCGGTAACAAATAAGCAACGTACATTTATAAACATCAGTTACTGAAATATACATTTCTAGAAGCATCGTGCTGATGCCCCGCTCGCAGTAGTGTGGATTGAATTGAAACGAATGATGGTCTTATTAAAACTTTAACCGTTATCTGAAAGACATGTGAAACTTAAAAACATAAAAAAGGAAGATCATATGAAACGAATAGACGTTGCGTATTCTTTGATTACGGATAAAGACAAAACAAAAATCCTCATGGTGAAGAATCATAAAAACGGTACTTGGTCATTACCAGGTGGAGGCGTTGAAGAAAGCGAGACCTTAGATGCGGCTGCAATCCGCGAAGCAAAGGAAGAAACGGGATTTGATATTAAAGTCCACGGTGTAGTGGCTATCAATGAGGCAATATTAACAAAACATGATGAACACGTAGTGTTTATTACTTTTAGAGCTGAAATAATAGGCGGACAACAAGAGATAACTAGACCAACCGAAATTAGTCATGTTGAATGGGTAGATATTGATAGAGCAGATGAATTTATGCCTTATTATCAAGAAGGATTAAAAAATATTGTAAAAAACGAGATTGAAATCAAATATTTTAATGAAGGAAAAGTTTGAAGGAATTGTAAAGTAAGTCGAGGAGGACAAGTCCTTCAAATAAAACACCATATTTACGCATTGAACCGTTCGTTTCTCGGTCTGGTATGAGGGATTTCAGGGGAGCAGGATCAACCTGACAACCCTGCACTGGCTAAGTCCGTCGGACCCGGGTATTCGCCCCTTAAGCCAGTGAGGGTTCATGAATATAAAGAAGTTATCGGAAATCAGCGCAAACCACAATTCCTCAATCATATGGTGGTGAGACTTTTGATAAGTAAGTTCAAAATCGAAGATGAACAGCTTATTTTATTCATACAAAAAAACTACGGAATTCTTATTAAGGATATTGAATTTATTCCGGTCGGGGATTCAGCGTATTCCTATAAAGTAAATTGTATTGACGAACAACAATATTACTTGAAGTTATTTGATCATCATAATGATAGACAAAGAGAGGGAATACGACGACTACATTATTACCTACCTTTGACTTGGGATCTTTATCATCAAGGGTTGTTTATAAACATGACTCATCCAATAAAGAATTGCTTTGGGAGTTTATTTACTAAATTACAAGACATCACTATAGTTTTATTTAATTTTATAGTTGGAGAGACCTTGACTGAGGCATATCCTTTCTCAGATGAGATTCTTGTAGGAATTGCAAAGTCCGTGGCTACATTAGAACAGATTACTCCGCACGTGAATCAGAATTTATTACCAAAGGAATCATTTGATATCACTTTCGAATCTGATCTTTTGAGATGTATTTCGATCCTTGAGAAATCAAATCTAAACAATGACTTAAATCAATCACTACGAAAGCTTGTTTTATTAAAGAAAGAACAAATTCTCTTTTACATGAACTTAGTTAGAGAAATTCGGAATTCACTTCATATCAATGCTAGCCAACTTGTTTTGTGTCACGGTGATATGTGGGGCGGAAATATCATTTATCACAATAATCAGTTGTTCTTTTTAGACTGGGAATCGGTGATCATAGCACCACCTGAGTATAATTTGTTTGGCTATATTGGTTCGAGTTTCGACATCTTTATATCTTCCTATATTAAACAGTTGGATCGAAAAATTCAGATTAATCTGGACTTGATTCGCTTTTACTCTTATCGTGCACATCTTCGTAATCTATCTAACTGGGTTATGAATATTCTATTTAGGAATAAAGACGAGTCTCAAAGTATCAATGACTTAGAAATGATTCGAAACCACTGTTTAAATCGATTTGATCAAATTGAACCCAATATAAGAAATATTAGAAGAGACATAATAAGTTGAATACTTATTCGAAGAAGGCGCTGATATCTTAATAACAAGGTGTTCACTCATCGGGGCATACGCCCCTCGGTCCAGGCGGGAAGTCGGAGAAGTAATTGCCGGCTAAATTCGCACCACCTAACCGCATCACTGCGAGGCCTTTCGGGCCTTATAGTGGTGGAGTTCGTGAACACACCAACTTTATTGGCCATGGGGGAGAGTGCGATTATAACCAATCTAAAGAATAGAAGAACGCTTCTTGTCCTCATACTCGTTATAGGGGCTGTATATTTTGTTCTAGGTGATATGAATGGTTTCATGAGTAAGTCAAACTTAAATAAAGAAATTCAGGTAAAACAAATCTCCAGCACGGAGATGTCCAAAGCACGATACACCAGAAAAGGATCAGGTGCATATATCGATTGGATAGACGTTGAATTAAATCAGGATGAAATTAATAATATTGTAAATTGGATTAATTCTGTACCCGATTCAGATCGTATTGCGTTGAAACAAATACCATCAAACACCAGCATTAGTGCAGGGATTGTTTTTAAATTAAAGACCGGAAAAGAAATAAGAATCCAATATGATCTTGAAAAGATTTATATAACAAGAACAGATATATGGACTAGGCAAATGATTTATACAATCGATCAAGAAAACTTAAGGGATTTCTTTGATCAACAACTTAAAGGGTTTTATTTTGGAGAAGACAAGGTAAATAAATCTTGAAGGTGATCCAGTAAGCCCGCCCCACATCATAGGCGTTGACATGAACCGTGATGAAGCGACTGAGGAATTGAAGCGCAGTCTTTTAAAATCGATCGAAGCACAGAATTGATGAAAGGTCCGGCCAATAAGAATGTTGCCGGACCTTCGTCGTTGTTTTGACACTTTGGAATCTGGAGGCTTAACTCGGTTCAATATGAACATGGACGTCGTAAACGCCGTGCGTTTCTTTTAATTCATGCTCCACCTGGTCCGAAATATCATGGGCAACCCGAATGTCCAGATTGGATCTGACCAGAATGACGATGTCGACCACCGTGTTGCTGCCGTAATTTCTTGCCCGAATGTCTTTGACTCCTTTGACGCCAACCACTTGTTTCACGGTTTCTTTGTAGCCTTTGATAATGTTCTCATCGAATCCGTCGGTTAAATGATGAGAGGCATCGCGGAATATATCCCAGGCGGTTTTGCATATCAGAAAACCTACCACTATGGCCGTCAGCGGGTCGAGCCAGGGAAGCTGAAATTGGGCCCCGATGATGCCGACAACCGTGCCGATGCTGACCCAAGCGTCCGAGAGGTTATCCTTCGCGGCTGCCATTACGGCTTGGCTGTTAATTTGGCTGGCAAGACGCTTGTTATAGCGGTAAACGCAGTACATGACCAACGCGCAGCCGATACCGGTCCAGGCGGATATGAGATCAGGCGATTCGTGGGTACCTTCAAACATGGAAGATGCGGCCCCGAACAATACCTGGATCCCGACGGCCATCATGATGAAAGAGGCGATCAAGGATGCTACCGTTTCCGCTTTCCAGTGTCCGTAAGGATGATCCCGGTCCGCAGGTTTTTGCGATAATCGTAGTCCGATCAATACGGCAATGGATGCCACGATGTCGGTAGCATTATTTAATCCGTCGGCACGCAGAGCTTCGGAGTTCGCCGAGTAACCTATCAATAGCTTGATTGCAGATAGACAAATATAAGCAATGATGCTGATAATCGCACCTTTTTCACCTAATTTTAAATCCTTGTAACGTTGTTCTTCCACGTCTGGCCGACTCCTTCCGCACACCCCTAAAAATAGTACCTGACTATAATACCAATCCACGCATGGGTGGGTCTAGAGCAACGTTTTTTCCTGTCACTTAATATGTGACAAGGGGCAAAAAATGTTGCGCCGGACTAAGAAAGATAGATTCCGGTAAAACGCAAAAAATGCCGGCGATGCGCCGGCCGTAATTTGTTGTATATATCAACCGTAGATAGGCAGCCACAATCGAATATCCGCCTATCGTAGGCTATCGATTGTTTCTCCGAGATTTGCGGCGGAGGATGCTTATTGTGAGCATGATGGAAAGAATCCCGATTATGGCATGCATAGGCCTCTTGCCTCCTGAAGGTTCATGATGGAACATCGGTTATGCATCCATATTATTCACGATGAAAGCTTCGTGCTTGGGTTGTTATGCAGGGCAGGCCGCAGAATCGAGAGAAAGAGTTACGCATTCCGCTATGGCGAACATAATCCATATGCTACGGCGTTCGGTTCGTTTCCCTCGCTTTTGCCGTTGATTGACGGGGAACCAGAACCGTGGGCAGCTTGATCTGCTGGTATTCGCTGCTTCGATTCTCTATTTGCTCCATAATCAGCCTGCCGGCTTCACGGCCGAGCTCGAGCTCCTGCTGGACGACGGCCGTAGGAGGAACGATGCAAAAGTCCGGATACTCCACATCGTCGAAGAAGACGACCGACAGATCCTCCGGCACGGAGATGCCGAGCTGCAGAGCCGCTTGAATGACATGCGGGCTGAAGTTAGAGGACAGGAGAGCCGTCATCTGCGGATTAGCCTTTAAAAATTGCTGGATCATGGCAATCACCTCTTCGTCACTGCTGGTCATCGTCAGCTTGGTCATCTGCATGCCGCGATCAATGAGAATGTGGCGGTCCTCAAGTGCTTTTTCGTAGCCGTGCAATCGGTCCTCAATGCTTGAGGTTCCTTCGGCAAGCGTGGAGATAAACCCGATTTGGCTATGACCGAGCTCATGCAGATGGTTGACGGCTTGCATGGCCGCCGCATAGTTATCCGAGCTGATCGAATTGGTGTCCACTCCCTTTAGCTCGCGGTCAAGCAGGACAAGGGGGAAGCGGTTCAGCGTAAGCGACAGGATTTCGTTGTTGTAGTGCTCACCTTCCACGGGATAAATGATGAGTCCTTTGACTCCGGCCTGCTTCATTTCCTGAATCCTCAGAATTTCATGTTCCTGGGAGTCGTTGGTTTTCGCGAATAAGAGCTGATATCCGTTCCCGGACAGGCTATCTTCAATTCCGCTCAGCAGATTAGCGGTGAACCGGTTGTCCAGACGGGGCAGGAGAAAACCGATAACGGGCACCGTGTGAGCTGCTTTTTCCTCTGTTGAAATATTGGATATATCCTCCGGACGGTGGTCGGACACAAAGGTGCCCTTACCCTGCAGTCTGTAGACTACTCCTTTATCCACCAGTGTCGTCAGCGCATTCTTCACCGTAATTCGACTGACGCCGAATTGTTCCGCCAACTCATTCTCGGAAGGTATGCGGCTCCGCGGCTTCCAATTTTCGTTCCGAATTTGTTCAATGATAAACGTTTCGATTTTCTTGTACATGGGCGTGAATTTTTTTACCATGGCATTTATCTCCAATCGCTAATAGATCCGTTTTAAATATATTATATAAATACAACATATACAAGTGTTGTTTGTTTATATCAAGTTATTATGATTACACGAAAAGTGATCAATCCTTATTTATGGCTGATAAACCCGTGTTGTCTTATTTTAAAAGAAAATGTCGGGTTCATATCGATCTTTAGTTGTATCAAAAAATAAACATTTACATCAAAAAATATGTTGTTTATATTGTTATTAAAGTTATTGGATGAAGCGTTTCCAATACGACGTATTCATCTCATATGAACCGCAGGATGAGTGTATGTTCCTTGAGATCAAAAGGAGGTGCAGCAGCTTTTATCCCCATATGGCAAGTCATAATGGAATCGTAACGGAAGAACATTCAAAATCGAAGATAAGGGTGGTTGCGGAAATGAAAACCAGAGCAGGAATGATGATGACGCTGTTGACTGTTTTTTCACTAATTGTAAGCGCTTGCGGAGGAGGGCAATCAGGCGGAACTGAATCTGACGCCAATAAGGAACTGACGATGTGGACCTGGAAGGTGGCTTATACGCCGGGAATCGAGGCAGCCGCGAAGCTGTATGAGGAGAAAACGGGCGTCAAAGTCAAAGTGGAGACCTTCACGCCGGACGATACGTACCGCCAGAAATTTCAGGCTGCCGCTAACTCCAAGAATCTGCCGGATATCGTGAATTGGTGGGCAACTGCCGGCGATTCAATCGAGAACTCCGTGATGGAGCTCTCGGGAGAGGTTGGCGACGATATCTTGAGCACTTACTACAGTGCAGCCATGGATCCGATTATCGTCACGCAGAGTCAGGTTGATTCCTGGCAGGCGGACAAGAACGCCACAACGATTCAAAAGTCGCTGAAGGCCGGCCAGTTCTACGGGCTCCCCTTGGATATCGGCGGATTCTTTACCTTCTACGGGAACAAAAAGCTGATCGAAGAAGCGGGTCTGACCGCGGAAGCACCAAAAACCTGGGAGGAATTCGTCACGATGATGGAGACGATCAAAGAGAAGACGGGAACGCCCGGATTGGTGTTTGGAGCCAAGCTTCCTGATTTGTGGGAGAACTGGGCCGGATCGGCTTTGTCCATCATGCTGAATGAACCGCAAGGTTACATCGACCTGCTCGAACGGAAGTCCAAATTGAGCGATCCGGCGAATCTGCCGGTGGTGAAAGCGATGGAAACGTTAGCCAATAAAGATCTGTTAATGCCGGGCATTCTTTCGACGGATATCGATGGTGCCGATCAGGCATTTGCGGCAGGCAAAGCTGCTTTTGATCTGGGTGGTTCCTTCACGATGTCGACGCTGCTGGCCATGGGAATGAATCCGGAGGATATCATTACGTTCCCGGTGCCGCCGCTGGAAGGATCGAAGATTACGAGCTGGACGACGGATCCGTTTACTTTGACGATGCTGTCCGTGAACAAGGATTCCAAGAACAAGGATCAAGCGCTCGACTTCATTAAATTCTTGACCGCCGATCCGGATGCGGCCGTTGCGTTTGCTAATGCGGCGTATACCGTACCGGCACTGAACCTGGGTGACCGTGCGCAGGACCTGGACCCGAACCTGAAGTCGATATCGGAAGCGTTCGCAGCGGAGCCTGGCCCGTACAGCCAAGCGTCCCCAGCGATCAATACGTATCGCGGCAAGCATAAAGAGTGGGAAGTGTACGCCCAATCGATGCAATCCATGATCGAGAAGAAAATGACGGCCGAAGAAGTGGCCAAAACATTCGACGACACGATGGAAAGTCTGAAAGCCAGCGGCAACTAAGCCGCATACCGAGCGATCGGCCGGACCCGCCCCGGGTTCAGCCGATCGCTAAATTGAGAAGCCAAAGGTGATGGATCATGATAAAGAGTCGAAATAAGTGGGTGCCTTATCTTTTTTTACTGCCCGGCGTACTTCTGTTTCTTGCCATCGGCATATACTCGGTCGGATTCTCGATCATGCTCAGTTTTTATAACTGGTCAGGAATTGATTTTTCAACGGCGCGGTTCGAAGGGCTCGCGAATTTCCGTCAGTTCCTGCTTGGCGATGATCCGATCGTAACCCGAAATTTCTATAACGCGGTACTCCATAATCTGGTGATTGCCGTTTCCCAGGTCGTGGTCGTCGTACCGATCGCGCTTGTACTGGCCTTTGTGCTGCAGAACACAAAGGCGGCGTCCTGGTACCGCACAATCTACTTCCTGCCGATGATAGCATCCGGCGTGGCGATTTTCTATGTATGGAAAGGATTGTTTGAGCCAACCGGAGCTTTTAACTCGCTCTTCCTGTGGCTGGGGCTGGATTTCCTGGCGGTGCCCGGGGGGATGCTCGGAAGTTCATCGACCTCCTTGCTTGGCATTATTCTAACATCCATATGGGGCGGCCTGCCGGGAACGCTCATTCTGTATTACGCGGGCCTGACGTCCATCGATCCCACTCTTTACGAAGCCGCAAGCGTAGACGGCGCCAAAAAATCCACGATGATCATGAAAATCACGTGGCCGCTGCTGAAGCCCATCACGCTCATCGCCGTCATCCAGATGGTGAACGGTGCCTTCCAGGCCTTCGAGAATGTGTTCATCATGACGGGCGGCGGACCGGCGGGCAGCTCGGAGGTTATCGGCACCCTGGTATATCGAACAGCCTTCCTGAACAATGACTACGGTCTGGCCAGCGCGATTGGATGGGTATCTTTTCTGATTACCGGCGTTATCGCCATTTTCAGCATCCGTTCATTCCAGGCGGACATCTAAAGGAGGATCACATGGTCAAACTTATTAAACACGTCGTTCTCGTCCTGTACGGATTGACCTGCCTGTATCCTTTTGTATGGATGATCGGCACATCGCTGAAAACATCGCAGGATGCGCTAGCCAATCCGCAAAGCCCGTTTCCACAGGCCGCACCGGCTTGGTCCACGTTCGGAGAGGTATGGAACAAGCTGAATTTCTATCAATTTTTTGTCAACAGCGTGATCGTGAGTGCAGTCGTCATTGTCGGCGTCATCCTTATCTACACCATGATGGCATTTTCATTTGCGAAGTTTATTTATAGAGGCAAAAAATTCATCTACTACATGTTTATCGCACTTTTGCTCGTTCCGGGGGTAACTACGCTGATCCCGCTATATATCAACATGACAAATCTGGGGCTGCAAAATACGTACGTCGGCATGATCCTGCCCATGATCAACGGCGCCGCGCCGTTCGCCATTTTCTTGTTCACCAGCTATTTCCGCACGATTTCGCATGAGCTCTACGAGAGTGCCGTGCTGGACGGCTGCGACAATTTCAAAATCTATTACAGGATCTACCTGCCGCTTGCACTGCCTGCGATCGGAACGATTGCCATCCTGAACTTCATCGGCAGCTGGAACAATATCCTGTGGCCGATGATCATCGTGGACAGCCGGGATATGTTCACCTTGCCTATGGGACTGATGTACCTGGATTCTTCCTCCTTCAAGAAATGGAATGAATTGATGGCAGGCGCGTTGATTACGGTCATTCCGATTCTGGTCGCGTTCCCGTTCATGCAGAAGATGTACGTCAAGGGGATGACGGTCGGCTCGGTCAAAATGTAATACCGCTTGAACTCGTTATCATCGATAACGAATCAACCCTGAACTAAACCTTACAAGATTGGGATGAACTGGATGACTACAAAAACAGCGCACGTTATCGCGCATTCGCATTGGGATAGAGAGTGGTATCTGCCATATGAGAAGCACCGGCTGAGACTGGTTCGGCTGATGGAGGATGTCATCGAGACGTTTGAAAAGGACCCGGCATTCACAAGCTTTCACCTGGATGGCCAATATATCGTGCTGGAGGATTACTTGGAAATCATGCCGCACAGGGCGGACCAGGTCCGATCGTTGGTCGAACAGGGCAAGCTGATCGTGGGCCCTTGGTACATCCTTCAGGATGAATTCCTGGTCAGCAGCGAAGCCAACGCGCGCAACCTGTTGATCGGCATCAACGCATCAAGGAAAATGGGCGGTTACCCGAAGATCGGTTATTTCCCGGATTCCTTCGGCAACATGGGGCAGGCGCCGCAGCTGATCCGTCAGGCGGGCATCGAAGCAGCCGTGTATGGGCGCGGCGTGAAGCCCGTTGGATTTAATAACGAAATACAGTCAGGCAGCGGACACGGGCATACCTCCAAATACTCGGAGATGTTATGGGAATCGCCCGACGGTTCCAGGGTGCTGGCGATCCTGTTCGCCAATTGGTACAACAACGGGATGGAGATTCCAGTGGAGCCTGATGAGGCAAAAGCATACTGGTCTCGGAAGCTTGCCGAAGCCGAAGAATTCGCTTCAAGCCCGGAGCTGCTATTCTTGAACGGCTGCGACCATCAGCCGCTGCAGAAGGATCTGACGGTGGCTTTGCAAACGGCCGGCAGCATAGTGCCCGACGTGACGTTCCGCCACTCCAGCTTTCCGGAATATGTCGCGGCTTTGCGCAGTGCAAGCCCGGAGTCGCTGGACGTCATCCGCGGCGAGCTTCGAAGCCAATGGACCGACGGTTGGATGACGCTGGTGAATACGGCGTCCAGCCGTGTATATATCAAGCAGCAAAATGCGAAAACCCAAACGTTGCTGGAGAAAGTGGCCGAACCGCTGGGGGTTATGGCATCGCTGGCCGGTGCGGCGTATCCGCGGCATGAGCTGCTGTATGCCTGGAAGACGCTGCTTCAGAATCATCCGCATGACAGCATCTGCGGCTGCAGCATCGACGAAGTGCACCGGGAGATGTTGACGCGGTTTGCCAAATCGCAGCAGGTTGCCGAATCGGTTGCGACGAAGAGTGCCGCCTGGGTAGCGAAATCGGTAAATACCTCCGGCTTCGATCCGGAAGCCGCCCGCCCATTCGTCGTGTTCAACAGCTCGGGGCACGGCCGATCAGGAATCGTTAGGGCGACAGTGGAAGTGGAGCGGAGGTATTTTGACCGCCAGCCGCCGCATTTGAAGTATCAGGAGTTCAAACAACAATGGGAGGCATTTAATCCGAAAGAATGGGTTGTAACCGACAGTGATGGCCATCAGGTGGAAGCCGTGATTACGCCGATCGGGCCAGTCTTTGGTTATGATCTCCCGGATGACCGGTTCCGTCAGCCCTACTGGGCATATCAAGTGGAAGTGGAGCTTTACGTTCAAGTCATTCCAGGGATCGGCTACCGCACGTTCGCCTTGGTCCCTAAGGAAGTCCTAGGTGTGAAGGCGTGGGAAGCATCCGTATCCTCCGAGTTGGTTGCAGGCGATCATGTCATGGAAAACCGGTTCCTTCGCGTCGAGATTGCCAGAGACGGATCGTTTGCGTTATTGGATAAAGTAAACGGCCGCTTATATGATGGCTTGGGTCTTTACGAGGATACCGGCGATATCGGGAATGAATACATGTACAGGCAGCCGGATGATGAAGTAGCACTGACTACTCAAGGGCTCCCTGCGGACATTAAGCTTGTGCATCATACAAGGCTGAGAGCGGTATACCGAGTCGAGCACGCCTGGAAGCTTCCGACCCGTGCGGATGACCTGCTGGATGAAGAGATTCGGTCCATGGTGCCGTTCCGGTACCGTCAATCCCGGCGGGTGAGCGAGATGGCGGAGGTTCGGATTGTAACCGAGCTGACCCTTGAGAAGGACAGCCGTAGGGTCGGCATCAAGAGTTACATCGATAATACGGTGCGGGATCATCGCATCCGAATGCTGTTCAGAACCGGCCTTGAGGCGGACCATGTTACGGTTGACTCCATCTATGAGCTGGCGCAGCGTCCGATTCAACCGGAGGCGGAATGGAGCAATCCGAGCAATGCCCAGCATCAGAATGCCTTTGTTAGCATTAGCAATGGCCGTGAGGGACTTACGATAGTAAATAAAGGCCTGAACGAGTATGAAGTGCTTGCCGAAGGGAATACACTTGCGGTTACCTTGCTTCGCGGAGTTCGGGAGCTGGGGGATTGGGGCGTATTCGCGACTCCTGAAGCGCAGTGCCTGGGGCAGCACACCCTGGAGATGGAACTGATCGCGCATGATCTGGACGTTATCCGTTCCCGTGCTTATGTGCAGGCGTATCAATTCCCGGTTCCATGGACGGTGCAGCAGACCGGCGTGCATGGAGGAACGCTGCCAGCTTCTCAGGAGTTTTTGCAATGGGAGGGCGAAGGTCTTGCTTTCAGTGCGCTGAAACAGGGCGAAGAGAAGCATGATCTGATGTTCCGGGTTTTCAATGTGTCTTCGGAAGCTGCAATGATGAAGGTGAAACCTTCGTTTCAGGTTGATCAAGTTTATGAAAGCACGATTATTGAAGAAATGGGGGAAACCTTGAGTCCGGACGAGGATGAACGTTATGCGTTGAAGGTCGGCCCGGCAACAATTCAGACCCTTGGCATGCAAACGCCGGCTCGATGATCCACGCAGATCTCTTTGAATAGAAGGAGGGGAAGGACATGGCTAACATTTCAGGCATTCAGTGTATTCGTACCCGGCATGACGGAAGCTGGGTCATTGTCAAAGTGCTGACGGACCAGGACGGCCTGTACGGGATCGGCTCTGCCAGCGATATATACCAGCCCGGAGCGATTGTCAGCGTCATCGAAGAATTGCTGAAGCCGCTTCTGATCGGCCGGGACGCGAGCCAGATCGAGGACATCTGGCAAACGATGTATACCAGCGGATATTGGCGCAACGGTTCGACGCTTCATACGGCGATGGGCGGCATAGATATGGCATTATGGGACATTAAGGGCAAGGAGGCGGGGCTTCCGGTGTATCAGCTGCTCGGCGGCGCCGTCCGTTCTGCCGTGCCTTGTTATGCGCATGCCAACGGTTCCACCTATGAGCAGCTGGAAGAAGAGGTGATGGCTTATCAAGAGCAAGGCTATGGCGTCATCCGCTGCCAGCTTGGCGGATACGGCGGCGGCGGTTTTGTATCCTCTCGGCTGCCGTCAACGATTTTTCCGCCTGCGAATCGATTTGATGAAGCCAGTTACATTACAGCCATTCCGGATATGTTTGAAAAGCTTCGCGTTCGATTCGGCATGAATCTGTCTTTCACGCATGACGTGCACGAGCATTTGACGCCCTCGGGAGCGGTTGCCCTATCCAAGGAGCTTGATCCATACCGCTTGTTCTTCTTGGAGGATCTGCTTCCGGCGGAGCATACGGACTGGTATCGCAGCGTGAGGCTGAACAGCACGACCCCGCAAGCCGTGGGCGAGCTGTTCGTGCATCCTCGGGAATGGCTGCCATTGGTCAAAGAGCGCTTGATTGACTTCGTAAGGATGCGTGTCTCCAAGGCCGGAGGGATTACGCCATGCCGCAAAATCGCCGCCGTCTGCGAAGCATTCGGCGTCCGTACCGCATGGCAGGAAGGCGGGGAGAACGATCCGGTGAATCAAGCGGCCGCCGCCCATTTGGACATGGCCATCATGAGTTTCGGCGTGCAGGAGAGCAACCATTTCCGCGCAGAGGAGCAGGAAGCCTTTCCCGGCCATGCCGTGCTGGAAGGCGGGCATCTGCAGCTTAACGACAAACCGGGGCTCGGGATCGATATCGATGAGGCTAAAGCGGCCGCCTTGCTGCGCGATCCGAAGCGCCTGACATCCTATCACCACCCATACAAGCTGGACCGCAAGCCGGACGGAACGCTACTTCGGCCGTAAGGCTAATGACAAGGAGGCATCATCATGAACAGAATCATCGTCACAGGCTCGGAAGGCAAACTCGGACATTACGTGGTGGAAGAGTTGAACCGGGCGGGTTACAAGGTCATTGGGACGGATACCCGCCCGTCCAGCGGAAGGAACCGGTATGCCCGCTATGTGCAAGGGGATTTGAATCAACTTGGAGAGGTATATGGATTATTAGCCGAGGCGGATGCCGTGATTCATTTGGCGGCTATACCGAATCCGGTCAGTTATTCGCCTGAGCGGATATTCGCTAACAATGTCATGTCCACCTATAACGTTATGGAGGCCGCATCGAAGCTGGGTATCCAGCGTGTCGTATTCGGATCCAGCGAGTCGGCTTACGGCTTTTGCTGGGCAAAGCATCCGTTTGCGCCTCACTATCTTCCCGTGGACGAAGACCACCCCCTGCTGCCGCAGGAGAGCTATGGACTATCCAAACAGACCAACGAGCATATCGGCGACATGTTTGCCAGACGGGTGAACATGCAAGTCTTCGCGATGAGGTTTTCATTAGTTCTGACGCCGGAAGAGTATAGCCGCGAGATCGCTGCTTTCTCCGACACCGCCAGGCACCATCGTATTTTATGGAGCTACGTCGATGCGAGAGATGCAGCCACCGCCTGCCGTCTAGCGCTAGAAACAAGCCCTAACGAATCGCAGGAGGCCTGCCGACTGGATGTGACGGCCAGCGATATTCTCAGCGATGTTGGTCTGGAAGAGCTGGCACGGCGATATTATCCGCAGGTACCATTGCCAGGGACCTCTATTCAGGAATTGACCGCTTTCGTATCCAATCGGCGCGCACGAGAGCGGCTGAACTGGAAGCCGGTGCATTCATGGAGGGAAATTCTAGGACAGCAAGACATGCAATAAGGAATAACCCAAACCCGATCCATTGATTATTGAAACTATTGGAATCGTGTCGTCTGGTCCGTTATTGTAGCAGACCTGCAGTATCTTGGTGCATGTACGGATGCTGCAGGGGACGGACGGTTATTTTCTACCGGAAGAAACGCTGACCTCGGAAGAGGCGTCAGTGCTCCTGTAACGCTTGTATAATCTGCTGCCATACCCCATGTAATTTCTTGTGCCCAGACTTAGCTGCCATCAGCATGAGCTTATAAGGCTTCATCAATAGAATCCGAGGAGGGTCCTAACCTATGAATAAGATGAACATGCATCCCTATGCAACGATACAGCAAAAAACTACTTCGATGAATCCCGTTATTACCAGCATCTACACGGCAGATCCCTCGGCCCATGTGTGGAATGACGGCAAAATCTACGTATACGCCTCGCATGACGTGGATCCGCCCCGAGGCTGCGACCTGATGGACCGCTATCACGTATTCTCCTCGGAGGACATGGTGCATTGGCAGGACCAAGGTGAAATCTTAAACTCCGATGAAGTGAGCTGGGGCCGGCCGGAAGGCGGATTTATGTGGGCGCCGGACTGTGCTTATCGAAATGGAACCTATTACTTCTATTATCCTCACCCGAGCGGATCGGATTGGAACGATACCTGGAAGATCGGAGTCGCCACGAGCGACAAACCTGCCAGCGGGTTTATCGACCAAGGATACATCCAAGGCCTGGGAGGTTTTGCGATGATCGACCCGGCCGTATGGGTTGACGATGACAACCGTGCGTATATGTACTACGGCGGGGGCGGCGTTTGCGCCGGGGTCGAGCTGAACGATGACATGATGACGATTCATGGGGACGTTCAAGTCATGGAAGGGCTGGAGGATTTTCACGAAGCTGCCTGGGTATTCAAAAGAGAGGGCCAGTATTATCTGACTTACGCGGACAATCTGGAAGGAAATAATCGAATGCGTTATGCCACCAGTGACCATCCGCTCGGACCTTGGACATATCAAGGCATATTCCTGGAGCCGACGGGCTGTTCAACGACGCATGGATCCGTGGTCGAGTTCAAAGGAAGCTGGTATTTGTTCTATCACAATCAAGCGATATCAGGTGAGGGCACTCTCCGGAGCGTATGTATTGATGAGCTGCACTTTAATGAGGATGGCACGATCCAGACCGTGCGCCAAACGCTCGATGGGGTTAAGCCCGCTCAGGGAGGGCCTACGTGCTCTCCGAAGCTGGAGGTGTATGAGGCAGCTTTATGCCAAGTGGTCGGCGGTGCGGAGCTTAAACAAGCCGCGGACGGCGTTACCGTTGCAACCCATCTCAGATCCGATACGGCCTGCTGCCGATTTGGCGATATCAAAGGCGGATCGACTGGAGGCAGGGCTGAAGTCGGAATCGTCTACGGTACGGCGGAACGCTTGGCTAAACTGAGATTGAGCGTAAACGGTACTGATTATTCGTTCGTAAACGCATTGGGCACGGGAGGTATCCACGAAAGAACGGGATACACGGGCATTATGGTTGTGCTGAATGCCGGCAACGGGAATACGGTCGAGTGGAGCGGGGGACATGGCGAGATAGCGATTGAGGCGTTAATCGTCAAGCATCTGAAAGATTGATTACGCGATTATTCATTATGGATACCATAGAACAAGTGGGAAGGTACAGGGATGGATAAGGGTTGGCCTGTGCATGCAATCGCTTATGGCGGACATGCGCAGGCTTTTATTGTGCGGGAAGAATAAAAAAAGCGGGCGAGATTCTATCTCGACACCGCTATCTTTTACATCCTGAATGCATGCCCCCGAACGTGAAACATGCAGAGCGACATTCCAACTTGCAATTCCATGAAGCCGCATGTCCTCCAGTGCTCTTACATGATCTTGTTTAAGTGAAGCATATATTCGCCACGGTTCAGCGGGTTGACTTGCCGACGTGTATTGACTTGGAAGGGAGCTTGCACCTTCGTATAACCGCCTGGTTTAACGGTTAGCATGCCTTCGCCGCTCGTAAGGGAATGAACCTCGGCTTTCAGCAAGTCGGTAGTCCGCACCGGAATGGTGCCGTGAACGTGGACGGTACCGTTATGGAACGCGGGTTCCTGATAAGTGCCGTCCAGCGCGGCTAATTTGGATAGTACTTTGCTTAAGCTGTTTTCCGGCAGAATGAATTGGATCACGTTCATGGGCTCGTATACTTCCGTCCCTGCTTGGTCGAGCGCAGCCATGAGGACTAGAGGAGTCAAGCTTCGAAAGTCCTTTGCCGTCGAAACCGGGCTTGCGTAACCGGTATGCGTCAGCGTTACGATCGTATCGGTCACGGCCCATCCGTACAAACCTTCCTGAAGCACCTCGAATACCGTGTCTTTAATTGCTTTCTGAAAAGCTAAGGGAAGGGAGCCCAGCTCCACTTCCAGCCTGTACTGAATTCCGGTACCGAACTCGCCAGGTTCGACCCTGATGCCCACCGTTGCATAAAAAGGACACTCGCCTATATATTCAACAGCTTCTCCCGTGCCATAAGGCTTCTCGATGCAAATCACCCGCGGAGCGGAAAATACGGCTTCGATGCCGTACTGCTGCAGAATCGTTTCCAGCAGAATTTCTTGCTGGACTTTGCCGAATACATGGATGACATTCTCGCTTGTTTTCGTGTCCTGGCTATATTGCAGAAACGGATCCTCTTCGGTGAGATCGCTTAAGGCGGCATGCAGCTGATGTTTCTCCGCGGAATGAACGGCCGAAACCTGGACTTGAATCGGCGGCTTTTGAAAATGAACTGTCTTCATCCTCCCGGAAACGCTGCCGATGACGTCGCCCACCTTGAGTTCGCCGTCGATAAGAATGGCGATGTCGCCTGCGCCGATTCCATGGACCGGAATGGATTTCCCCTGGTGCAGAGCATGAAGCTGCTTCACCTTGAGCGTCGAGGTTTGTCCGTTCTGATGGATCACCGGAATTTCATCACGATACTGGATGCTGCCAGCGTACAGGCGGAGGTATACATTCCGCTCCCCATTCGGTCGTCTGATCACTTTGAATACCAAGCCGGATAACGGTTCATGCTGAAGCATCGACGATGGGTTTACCGGGAAAAAATCGCCGAGCGCTTGAAGCAGCGGTTCTATGCCGAGACCTTTGGCTGCTGAACCTGCAAATAGGGGATAAGCTTTGCCTTGGCGCGTTTGCCTCCGCAATTCCTCCTGCAGCCGTTGGTGTGATATCGGAATATCCAGGGCATAATCGTTCAGCAGATCGTCATTGGACAATGCCAGGGTTTCTACCCAGCCTGCGTGGTGGGGATCGGCCGCGTCCGCCTGAACGGCTGCGCCGCCTTCCTTGATGACCGAACTCATTTCGCAAATATGTTCGTCAAGCAGATGGCGTATCATCGCATAAACCTTCCGGTAGTCGGCGCCCATTCGATCGATTTTGTTCATGAATAATAGGGTGGGTATCTTTTGTTCCTTCAATGTCTGCATGAGCACCCGGGTTTGGGACTGTACGCCTTCAACGGCGGAAATGACCAGAATGACGCCATCCAGTACGCTAAGCGAATGCTCAACCTCCGAGATGAAGTCGGCATGGCCGGGCGTGTCGATGAGATTGACTTTCAGATCGCCCAGCATGAACGATACCGCGGCGGATTTGATCGTAATGCCCCGTCTCCGCTCAATGTCCAATGAATCCGTGGTCGTATTGCCATGGTCCACCGAGCCTGCTTGTTCAATAATCCCGGCCTTAAATAGAATTTGCTCCGTCAGCGTAGTTTTACCGGCGTCAACATGGGCCAAAACTCCAATGTTCAATATGTTCTTCATATATCGTAACCCTCATTCGTTTCATCATTTGTAGTCCTTTCGGTTGGATGTCGTTGTGACATTGCCGCATAGATATCGCCTCCATGTAGAATAAAGTTAATTCTAGTTTATCCATTGAGAAGGGAACGGAATATGGAATAAATGCTTATAATCATTCATTATCTTGCACGGTACCTGACAACGTGCTGCGTCCTGTTTGGGTTTACATATTTATTACCGTGAAATATCGCCCGAGTTGAATTAGGATAGAGGCATAAACCATGTTGAAGGAGTCTTGCATTTGATATCACTTCATGTCATAGATAAAGATAATTGGGAGGATTGCATCCGCCTTAAACCCAAACCTGAACAGGAGAAATGGATTGCCCCTAATCTATATTCCATAGCGGAAGCTCAATTTATGGAGGGTTTCGAAACGAGAGCCATTTTCCATGATGAAGAAATGATCGGATTTGTTATGTACGGACTGCACCCGCACGATGACAACTATTGGATATACCGATTTATGATCGACGGCAAATTTCAGGGAATGCATTATGCCAAGCCTGCGATTCGCCTGGTTCTTGATGAGATTCGCCATTCGCCGAATCGTACGGACGATGTTATGCTGTGTTACAAACCCGGGAACGAGCATGCAAAAAGGCTCTATACCCAAATCGGGTTTACGGAAGCCGGTTATGCTCCCTGGGGAGATGTGATGGCTAAATATAGTTTTGTATAATATAGACGTTCATAATGTGAAACCGTGCGTTCTGCCATAACTTATGGTGGCACTATCAAAGAGGATGGGAGGGGACTGCGATTCGAACCTTAGCGATAAGCGACATTCATGGCTGCTATGATGAATTCAATCGGTTATTGTCCGAAGTGCGGTATCATCCCGCACAGGATAAGCTGGTCCTGCTTGGGGATTATGTGGATCGCGGATCTAAAAGCAAAGAAGTGATTGAGCAGGTGATGGGAATGCGGGATTCCGGCGTCATCACCCTTCGCGGGAATCATGATCAAATGATGCTGGATGCCATTCTGCTGGATACGGACGAAGCGAATTCACGCTGGATTCGCAATGGTGCGCGAAATACGATTGAAAGTTATTGCGGCGCCGATTTTTTTGATGGCGATCTGGATCGCTCCAGATACAATGAAGGCAAGGCCTACATAAAACGGCATTATGAGCATCATTTATCATTTCTCGATACATTGCCCCTGTACTATGAAACAGACACCCACATATTCGTGCATGCCGGAATCAATCCGGGCGTGGAAGACTGGAAGCAGCAGCCTCCACATGATTTCATCTGGATACGGGAACCATTCTTCAATTATCCCACCGGCATCGACAAAACCGTGGTATTCGGGCATACCCCGGCCGTCAACTTGCATGACTCGGAGCATATTTGGTTCTGTGGCGATGGGGACAAAATCGGCATCGATGGGGCATGCGTATACGGTAAGCAGTTGAACTGCCTGGAAATCACGGAACAACTGGAATACCGAACGTATTTTGTCCGGTCCGTGCCTGCGGAGTGATAGGTAGAGTATGTTATTCTATCATTAAAGCCATGGTTTAACAGACATAATAGGAGGATCAGTCCATGTTGATGATGAACGAAAAGATAAAAGCGCGCGAAGTCGAGCTTACCGGCTTGAACGGCGAGGAGTTGGGCGTCGTCTCCAGGGAAGAGGCGCTTGCCCTGGCTAAGCGTCACAAAGCCGATTTGGTGTGCACCTCGTTGTTCAGCAGCCCGCCGCCATGCAAGCTCGTAAGCCGCGGCCAAGCGAAGCAGGAGGCGGTTAAAGCGAAGCAGCAGGTTTCGGGCGGTCCGATCAAGGTCAAGGAATTCCGCCTGTCCGTACATATCGAAGAGCATGATTACGACACCAAGCTCTCGCAGATGCATAAGCTGCTGGCAGCGGGCAAAGCCGTCCAGCCGGTCATACGCATCCAGGGCAAGGAAGGCGAAGCGGCCCGTAAGCTGCTTGAACGACTCGTTCAAGATCTGGCCGGGGTGGGTAAGAAGGAAACGGGCATACAGGTTAGCGGCAAACAGGCCGCGGTGAAGCTGCTGCCGGTATAATCTTGCGGAACGTCTTTCAAGGGCGTTTCATTATTGGTGGCGTACAGCGGTTTACTTTTTGAGTTTCTGGTGATATTATGGATCAAATTATAAACGCCATGAAGAGAAGAGTAGATGAACAGGAATCCCTGCAGAGAGCTCCGGTATGCTGAAAAGGAGCGGGAAGCCCTTCATTGAACCAAGCCTCCGAGCGGCGCATCGGAACTTATGGATAAGGGATGGTGCGACAGGAGCTCCTGTTACAGAGCTAGGGTATAAGCGATCGCGTGATGGCCGTACCCGATAAGGCTGGTATCGAGAGATATCGGCAAACCGGGGTGGCACCGCGAAACGAATCTCGTCCCCAAGACTTATGTCTTGGAGACGGGATTTTTTGTTTTATACGGCATTGCGGCAGTAATCAAACATAGGGAGGATTCAGGTATGAGCAACGACTACAACAATGGAGCGGAAACGGCGGATTTTTTGACCAGGATGATCAAGGACGATGTGGAGAACAACGTATATCACAGGACGGTGGCTACGCGGTTCCCGCCAGAGCCCAACGGTTATCTGCACATCGGCAGCGCCTATGCAATCCACATTAACCATGCCATCGCCAGCCGGTTTAACGGGACATTCAATCTTCGGTTCGACGATACGAATCCGCTGAAGGAAGACATGAAATACGTGGATGCGATCCGGGAGGATATCGAGTGGCTCGGACTGAAGCCGGGCGTTTATTTCGGATCGGATTATGCGCATCAAATCGCTGAGGCAGCAAGGAAACTCATCAAAAAGGGGAAGGCATATGTCTGTGATCTCACGCCGGTACAAATGACGGAATACCGGGGGACGCTGACCGAAGCCGGCATGAACAGCCCGTTTCGAGAGCGCAGCATCGAGGAGAATGTATCGTTATTCGAACAAATGCTGGCAGGGGCATTCCGAACGTCCGCGAAAGTGCTCCGGGCCAAAATCGATATGTCTTCGCCCAACATGAATCTGAGAGATCCTGTCTTATACCGGATTATTCATGCCGAGCATTATCGTACGGGAACCACGTGGTGCGTGTACTCGATGTATGATTTTGCCCATCCGATCCAGGATTGGATTGAAGGAATCACGCATTCGCTGTGCTCTGCCGAATTTAAAGAGCATCGACCGCTGTACGAATGGGTGCTGGCCGAGCATGTCGTGAAAGACCCGGCAACGGGGGACATCATGGAAATTCACTGCACGTATGATCCACTGACGAAGAGCGTCAGCGGATTCAAAGGGCGCAAGGTGAAATCCACGCTGCACTGGGTCTCTGCGAAGCATGGGATTCCGGCGGAGCTTCACTTGTACGATACATTATTGAAGGAATCGGCCGAGCTGTTGGAATCGGATAATATTTGGGCGGATCTCCTGAATCCGGAGTCGTTGATTCGGATCAAAGACGCCATACTGGAGCCCTCCATGAAGGAACCGGCCATGAACCAAACGTACCAATTTATCAGACACGGCTATTTCTGCTTGGATTCCAAGCATGCAACAGAGCAAGATCTGGTGTTTAACCGGATTGTTTCGTTGAAGGATTCATGGAAGAAGACGGGCAAGAATTAAAGGATACGATCAGGGGGCCCCGATCGTCGGGTACGGACATTCAGACAGCGCAAAGAAGCCGGCAGCGAGTGGCTGCCGGAGATTCCATTGCGAAGGTCTTGGTCAATGATCCTGTGTATGCTGCTATTCATGGGACGTTAAGACGTCCAATGTGCCGGCCGGGCTAAGGAAGAAGGTAGCCGGGTGCTTGCGTCTCCCTTCGCCGCGTTAACCTGGAATTGAGTCAGGAAGATGCTGTTCGTTAAATTAGCTCCCCTTAGGTCGGCATCCCGGAAATCGGCCCCGATCAAATCCGCGGCCCGCAGATCGGCTCCTCTGAGGTCCGCCGCAATGAGGTAAGCTCCTCTCAGATTGGCGTATCTTAGGTCAGCTCCTTTAAGCTTTGCTCCCATGAGATCGGCACCACGGCCCCCGATCTTCTGACGCACGGGCGGCCCTTTATGCTTCTGTCGCGCATCGTTCCGCACAAGCTCACTGGTTCGAAGAAGCAGCTGGTTCACTTCAGCGCGATGAGCTGCCACATCCAGCCGTAGCAGGGATGCGGCAGGAAGCTGGGTCAACTTCCTCGTCGCTTCCAGCGACGATTTAAGATCAGAATGTATGGCATGCGCCGGCTGCAAACTCAGCGCTTCGTTCAGATACCATAACAGCTCTTGAAGCTGTCGCATAATCGGAAATACGTCGAACATTTCTTTTGCCGTCTCCGGGGCCTGCCGCCAGTCGCGTCCGTTATAGGTAACCTGTGAAACCATTTGCCCCGCGCCGAAGCATTCATAAACGGTGCATCCCCGCATGCCGCGCTGCCGCAGGCTGTTGTGCACGCCGCATCGGAAGTCGGATTGCAGATGGCGGCAAGGGGTCCCGCCGTCTTTGTCGATGGCAAAATCGGTGGAGGAAGCGAAAGGCAAAGCGACGCAGCATAATCCAAAGCAGCGTTCGCAATCCGATTGCAATTGAATTCGGCCCTGTTCATCAGGGATGTGTTCTTGTCTGTCTAGCATGCGTAGAGGTGCTCCTTCCGGTCATAGAAACGTCAATAAATGACTAATCATAGTTATATTTTAAAACAAATTAAGGATAGAGTCATAGATGCAATGTTGGTTATAACTGTTTTATACCTTAAGAATGCGTGAGAGCCCGATATCTGCGTAACCATCGTTTAGGCTGCCAAGGAAATTTAGGCAGCTTTTTTTTGCATGATCGATGAAAAGCCAACAGATAGTATATAATGAAATTCGTGTCTTCGGACAGGCTAGATGTGGAATCCCGTTCATTTCAGGACATATGTCCTTTCCTGCGTCCGGTGAGATCACTTTTAATAGTATACAGATCTATAGATGAAGGAGTTTGTATCGTGAGAGGAATTTTATTTGCATTCATTGGCGGTGCCTGCATTACGCTGCAAGGTGTAGCCAATGCCCGGATCAGCCAGGATATGGGCACCTGGCAAGCCGCCGCGATCACGCAGCTGACCGGGTTTTTGATGGCATTGGTCATTCTGCTGTTCGTCCGGGACGGCAGCAGGCAAGGCTTCGGGCAAGTGAAGCCGCTGTATCTGATCGGCGGAGCGTTGGGCGCGCCCATCATATTCAGCGAGGTGACGGCGATTCAGAACATCGGTGTTACATTAACGATATCCGCGTTATTAATCGCCCAGTTATTCTTGACGTTCCTGATTGACAGCAACGGATGGTTCGGCGTGGCGAAGAAGAGAATGAGTTTGCCTCAATTCATCGGGATCGGGATGATGATTGCCGGAGTCGTGATTATCAAATTATGATGCGGACAATAAGGGGCCTTTAGACTGGTGATGGGGAAAGGAGACAGGGACGTGAAGGAAATTCATGATGCCGAGCTCATGCAGGATTATTTGTTAAGCAACCAAATCAATTCCATATTTCCCGATGGGCTAAAGCCTTATTTGGTGTTATATCATTTCGATCACGGCGACATCATCTGTACGCAAGGCGAGCCTGCCGAGATGTTGTACGTCCTGGTTGAAGGGAAAATTAAAATCTTCACGACATCCGCGGAAGGCAAGGCGCTGGTCCTTTCATTCAAAACGCCGCTCGAGGTGATCGGAGACATCGAATACGTTCAGGGAAATCCGATGATCAATACGGTACAGGCCGTGTTGCCCGTCTACATGATCGGCGTGCATTATCGTTGGCTTCGCAAATACGGGCAGGAGCATCCGCCGCTGCTTCTATTTTTGCTGCGGATCATCACGCGGAAATTTTATATCAAATCCAATTTCTTGAGTTTTAATTTACTGCACCCGGTGGAGGTGCGACTGGCCAGTTATTTACTGTCCGTTTCGGAGGAAGCGTCGGGCACGTTTGTCATGAGCGACCCGGCGGCATACCATCTGACGGATGTCGCGAATCTGCTCGGAACCAGTTATCGGCATTTAAACCGGGTGATTCAGAAATTCAGTCATGAAGGACTGATCGTGCGTCGCAAAGGTTCCATTCTGATCAAAGATCGGGAAGCGTTGATGAGTGTAGCCGGCGGCAATATCTACGAAGAATGACGATGGTGAAAGAAACCGTAAGGGAGATAGAGCATGGTAGCAGGATTGGTATTAGCGCTGATCGCGGGTTCGTTGGTTAGCTTGCAGAACATTTTCAATAACAGGGTGAATGAAAAAACAGGCTCCTGGTCTACAACGACGTTGGTGCTAGGCATGGGCTTTGTGGCTTCGTTCGCCATGAGTCTTGCCGTAGAGGGAAAAGGGACATTCGACATTCAAAACATGGAGCCCTGGTACTGGATCAGCGGAATGATCGGAGTCGGGGTCGTGATCTGTTTGGTACAAGCGACAAGGCTGCTTGGTGCTACATTCGCGATTTCGATCGTTATGACCTCGCAGCTCGGCTTCGCGCTGCTGTGGGACTCTTTGGGCTGGTTGGGCCTGGAGAAGGTCCCGTTTACGAGCAATCAGCTGATCGGTGTTCTTGTGATTGTCGGGGGCATACTAGTATTTAAGTTAGGCGGTAAACAGGAGCAGCAAGAGACGGCATGGCCATCAGCAAACGAAGAATGAGGGAGGAATCCATATGATAACGGAAATTGATAAAATCGCTTGGATCCACATCGTGGATGGACGCATACTGTGCGCACGTTCAAAAGGCAAGGACACGTATTACCTGCCCGGAGGAAAGCGGGAACCGGGAGAATCCGATATCGAAACCCTGGTTCGGGAAATTGAGGAGGAGCTGTCCGTTCGCATCAAACCGGAGTCCGCGGCGAATGCAGGGAGCTTCCGCGCTTCCGCCCACGGTAAATCGGAGGGCGTTCGAGTAACGATGTCCTGTTACACGGCTGAATATGAAGGGGAGTTAAGACCGGCTTCGGAGATTGAAGAGCTGGCATGGCTCACGTATAAGGATCGGGCACGGGTCTCCGAGGTCAGCCAGATGATCTTTGATCATTTGCATGAACTGAAAAAACTGGCGGATTAAGCCTTAGGGATTATCCTATTACTTGATCCTGGCTGCCATCTGACGGGCGTTTTCATTATCCATGCCCGTCCTGACAGCAGGCCCAAGTGAATACAGCCATGCAACAAAAAAAGACGCTCCGAGGGGAGCGTCTTTTGTATTTGGAACAAATGTTCGTTTTATGGGTCATCTAAATTGAAAATCACTATATTCGGCTTTGATATTATTAGTATAACTCAGCGTTAAATATAAGTCTATATTTTGCCAGGAAAATGCCCTATAGTTTGTAATACCCGGCCGGGATAGAAACTGCATCGCCAATGTTTAACTTGGGCTGTTGGGACTGAAGAGAGGGAGTTTTATGCCAATACGATTATGGAATACCAATTTAAAGGTTCGATTATTCGGCGAAGCGCTGTTCAATATGCTGTTTTGGATGTATTTTCCTTTCATAACGGTATATTTCGGCGCTGCTCTAGGCAATCATATCGCGGGAATCCTAATGACGGTTCCTCCGATATTCAGCATCGTTGGCAGCCTCCTCGGCGGCGCTTTAGCCGATCGGCTGGGACGACGCCCCGTCATGCTGCTTGGTGCCTCGCTGCAAACGGTCATGTTTGCGCTGTTCGCGCTGTCGCCTTCGCACTGGACCGATTATGCCGCATTTATCGGCATCGGATTCGGGGGAGCCATCTACAGGCCGGCCAGTTCGGCGATGGTAGCGGATTTGGTTCCCGTTCAAGAACGACGGCAGGTATTCGCAACGTTTACGACGGCGAACAACTTAGGGGCCGTGCTTGGTCCGGCACTTGGAGCCATTTTCTTTTTTCAGTATCGGCAAGAGCTCCTGTGGTCATGTTCAGTCGTATTGCTGGTCTATTTCATCGCGATTTACTTTATTGTTCGGGAAACCTTGCCGGCTTCAGCGAAGAGTCCGGAGCGATCTGATTCGATCCCTCAGGTGTTCAAGGCGCAGTGGAAGGGATATGGCATCATTTTTCGGGATAAAGTGTTTCTGGTATACATACTGGCAGGGATATTTGCCCTAGTGACCATCATGCAGCTGGACCTGTATTTGGCGGTATATGTCATCGATTATGTGCCATCCCAGACGCTGTTCTCTTGGAACGGTCATTCGCTAATGTTATCGAGCACGGAGATTCTTGGGTGGGTACTGGGCCTTAACGGGCTCCTGTTCGTTCTATTTATTCTTCCGGTAACCAAGTGGTTTCGGAACTGGAAGGAGCGTGACGTATTCGTTCTTTCTTCCTTGTTATCCGGTGTAGGCACGTTTGCGCTTGGGCTGAACACCAACATCTGGTTTTTATTCTTCGTAACCATTATTTTTACTTTCGGGGAAATTGTCCGCTCGCCGGTGACGCAAAGCTTTATCAGCCATTATGCGCCGGAGCATGCAAGAGGGCAGTATATGGGAGCTGACAGCTTGCAGTTTACGGTAGGAAGATTGCTGGCGCCGGTGACGGTATTTCTGTCAGCTTGGGTACCGCCGATGGGCGTATTCGGCATCATACTGTTATCGGCCTTGATCAGCACGGTGTTGTATATTCTGCTATTTCGAATGTATGTAGAAAAAAGCCATAGCTAGCGGACGCTTGAATGGATCGTAAAAAGAAAGGGCCAAGCCGGGTTGGGACGCAACCGGCTTGGCTTTTTTACTTTTTCATACGAGGCTTGCCGTGGAGGTTTGGAAAAATGTTGTATTTTTATATTTACAAACCGCCGGTCGGTATATATAATGGATTTACAAATTCACGGAAGGTTGGTGAAGGCCATGATACCGTTTATTGCCATGTTCGTGTCGCTTCTTTTGTTTCGGGCACTGGGCTTTGCAGGTTGGGAGTATACGAATGATTGGGTTAATTCGCTCAGGTTAGCGGTTGCGGTCATGTTCCTGATTACGGCTTCTGCCCATTGGGGAAAACGGCGAGCCGATCTGATCGCGATGGTCCCGCCGGGGATCCCTAATGCCGCGCTTGTCGTTACCGTCACCGGGGTGCTGGAGATTGCGGGAGCTATTCTGATCCTTATTCCGGCCACGACCGCCTTCGCCTCTTCAGGCCTGGCTCTTATGCTGCTGGCCATGTTTCCGGCCAATGTGTTTGCTGCAAAACACCGGTTGCCGCTCGACGGCAAGCCGGCCACTCCGATCGGACCGAGAACGCTGATGCAAATCGTGTTCTTGGCTGCGGTCATCATGGCGGGATGGCTTCCGCCTCAGGGGTAACCAACCATCATCAAGGAGGATAACAGATGAAGCAGGAAGAACGACGAGAGCAGACCAAGCGAATACTGCTTGAAGCCACGGAAGAACTGATACGTGAGCAGGGCGCAAGCCGAACCACGCTCAATGACATCATGAAGCGTTCCGGCTTGTCCAAGGGAGCTATTTTTCATTATGTTTCAAGCAAGGATGAGCTGTTTGTCCTCGTGTTAAGAGCAAAGCTTGCCGAACAGAACGAGCAGTTCATGAACGAGGTGAACAAGCAAGGGGACATTAAACAGTTTGACGGGCCGATGAATGCCATTGCAAACGGCATGTCGAGACTGGAAAGCAGGGACGATGTCAGCAACCTGATCTTGATGTACCTGATCGGCAAAAGCGATCAGCCGGAAATTGCCGACATTGTGGCTGGCTTCTACAGGGAAGCGAGAGCCACTTCCAAGGAATGGATTGTTACGGGCCAGGAAGCCGGCGTCATAACGAAATCCATCGATGCGGAACGGACGGCGGAGCTGTTCGAGCTGTTGTCTTTCGGATTGCGGATGCGGGGACTTATCGGCGTAACAAGCGATGTATTCAGCACGAAGGAATATTCGGATTTCATCATCGATATATTGCGGCCCGGGCATCGGAAGGAGGGGGATGACTGATGACGTTATGGTTATTTCTTCACATTGCCGGATGCGTATTGTTTCTGGGCAATATCGTCACGGCAGCATTCTGGAAGGTACGGGCGGACCTGAAAGGGGATCCTGCAGAAATCTATCAGACGGTAAAAAATGTCATGTTAGCCGATGCCGTGTTCACGCTTCCAGGCCTGCTGCTGATCATCGTTTCAGGCATAGTGATGGCCATGCAAGCCGGATATGGAATGAGCGGGATGAGCTGGCTTACGGCTTCCTTGGTTTTGTTCGGCATTACGGGAATTCTGTGGGCGGGCATATTGATTCCTCTGCAAAAAGGAATGATTCGGCATAGTTTGCAGTCCGTAGAGGATGGAGGAATATCAGCAAGTTATAAGCGAGCTTCAACGTATTGGGCGGTAGGCGGGACGATAGCAACACTGCTGCCGTTCGTTATTTTATACCTCATGGTGAGCAAACCATTCTGAACGATAATGACGATCTGATCGCTAAACCGCGATCGGGTCGTTTTTAGTTAACGGTCCGCAACGAAACATGTCGCGTGAAGCGCCGTCTCCCTCTCGCGTTAGCGCATATTTGACAATCGTCTGCATACGATTAGGCGAGAAAGCTTGCGAATAGGGAGGAAAACTTCATGTCCGTTTATGATCCGCAGCTGGTTCAGATGGTTAAGGCTTATCTGCCAAACGGCGCGGAAATTGTACACATGGGTCATACTGCCAAACATGCTGCCGTCATAACCGCCGATCTTACGGGAGATCAGGTGCCTGAAATCGTTGGAGTGTATCGATTGAATGAAGCATTATATCTATTTGTGCTGCTTTATCGAAATGCTGGTTACGAAGTCGTTGCCAATGTCATGGGACAGGGGTATGGGGTTACTTTACTGACGGCAGCTCCCGTGTTAAACCCTAGCCTGAACCATGTAATCGTAGGTTGGCAGCTCGGCTCTATCTGGTCCAAATTGTCGATCTACGCATGGACTTCGGAGGGATATAAGGATATCGCGCCTGCTGACGTGAATTTCAGTTATATCGATATCGTGGATCTGCCCGGTCCGGCGGGCTCGGATGGTCTTGCTGAAATCGCGTTATGGATCCACGATACGGGAGAAGCGTATCGAGTCGAAGTGGTCAGGTGGGACCGAGGAACGTTAGTGCTTGCAACGGATGCTTACCCTTATTATTTTCCTGCCGTCGTTCAGTATTACGAGAGATTGACGCACGAACATCCGGATTACGCTTATTATTGGTACTACTTGGCAGACGCGCAATACCGGGCAGGGATGCCGGAGGCCGCGCTAGTGTCGGTCCGTAAAGCACTTGAGTTCGCAGAGCCTTACCCTTCACGCGAGATTCTGCTTGAGCTTGAGAGCCGGATCAAGGAAATGCTGGCAAGCAGGGGGAAATCGCAGACCCTTGGCCGCTTATATCCGGCATCCGTGAAAACAACGAGCGGAACAAAGTGGGGATACATTGACCGTAGCGGCAGCATGGTCATTCAACCCAAGTATGAGGATGCTCAGGATTTCCAGGACAATGGCCTTGCAGTCGTTGGCGCAGGCGGCCTTTATGGGCTCATCGACCGGTTCGCCCGTTTCGTCGTGAAGCCCACGTATCAATCCATTAGCCCATTCTTGGAACATCGAGCGACCGTGATCGATCGTCAAGGCTTTCAGATGATCAACGAACAAGGGCGAGTGCTGACAAGGCGGAGTTATCCGTATATCGCGGGGCTTAGCGAAGGAAGAGCCGTTTTCGATGTTACCGATTCCGGCGGCGGAGATGGCGCAAACAGCCGATACGGCTACCTCGATGCCGAGGGTCAGGAGGCGATCCCTGCGCAGTATGAGGAAGCGAATGTTTTTGCAGGCGGCAAAGCCGTTGTGAAAATAAAAGAAAATCTGTATGCCCTCATCGATCCCCAGGGACGCCAATTGGCCACCTATCCGTTCGCTTACGTTGGACCGCTAGGTGAGGGCATGCTGGCCTTCCAGAGGGAAAGCGCCGGCAAGTACGGTTATATCGATGAACAGGGAAACGTTGTCATCCCGCCGGCTTTTTCTTCGGCATTTCCTTTCCATCACGGCAGAGCTATCGTTAACACGGCTGAAGATTACCGATCGAAGTATGGCGTCATTAATAAACAGGGAACATGGGTGATCCAGCCGGAATATAACGACATCCGGGATTTGAAGGAAGACCGGTTTGCACTCGGGCGTGCGATCGATCCGGAACAGCCGTATATTGGATCTATCTATGCCATTGCCGATTGGGAAGGAAAGAGGCTGTCCGATTATGTATATCGTGACGTTCTTGAATTCACGCACGGTTTGGCCTCGGTATATGATGCGATGCAGACGTATTTCATCGATCGATCAGGCCAACCGGCACCGGGATATCCCCGCGATAACGGCAGCGGTTCATTTACGCTGGAACCAGGCGGCTTGATAAAGGCCATGGTCGATCAGAGGCTGTCGTATCTGGATCGATCGGGCCGCGTCATCTGGAAGCAGAATACGGTAATTCCGTTACAGCCTCCTTATCAGGTCGCAGAGGAGAAGTATAAACCCAATCCGGATTACTTAGTTTATTATCCTCAGATCGAGGGAATGAGGGATCGGGCTGCCGAGCAAGCGGTTAATAACAAGCTTAAAGATATGTCTCAAGTAAAGTCCATCCCGGCCGACCAGCAGCTGGAATATGCTTATACAGGCGATTTTGACGTCATATTCTACAAGGAGCAGCTGCTAGTACTCGAGCTGAACGGTTATCATTATCCCTTCGGTGCTGCGCATGGCATGCCGACACGAACCTTTGCCTTGATTAACCTGGGGAACGGCAGCATGTATTTGCTGAAGGATTTGTTTAAGCCAGGCAGCGATTATGTGCAGGAGCTCAGCCGGATCGTCGGCAAGCAGATCAAGGAGGATCCTCAGTATTCGTACGTGTTTCCGGACAGTTATACGGGAATCGCTCCCGACCAGTCCTTCTATGTGACGGATCATGCGATTCATCTGGTGTTTGCGCCTTACGAGATTGCTCCTTACGCCGCGGGTTTTCCGACATTCACCATTCCGTTCGCACAGATCCCGGATATCATCAATACCGAAGGTGAATTCTGGAAGGCGTTCCATTCCTGACATTTCATTCAGCGCGCCGCTTTCGAGGACAAAAGCCGTGCCTGGCCTTTTCATAAGACCGAACAAGGTTTAGAATAGATGAATATTGCCATATTGATATCAACGTTGAAAGGACCTTCATGGTGGTAACATTTTTTCTTCTTATTATTTATCTTGCCTTCATTAGTTTAGGGCTTCCGGATTCGCTGCTTGGTGTCGCCTGGCCGGCCATGCAGCCGGATATCGGAGCGGCCTTTGAATCCGCGGGTTTACTGTCGATGATGGTAACCGGAGGCACGATCGTGTCCAGCCTGGTCAGCGGAAGCGTGATCGAACGCTTCGGGACGGGGATCGTTACGCTTATCAGCTGCTTGCTGACGGCCAGCGCGCTGCTCGGGTTTTCGTTTGCGCCATCGTTGTTCTGGCTCATTCTGTTGGCGATTCCCCTTGGTCTAGGCGCAGGAGCAGTTGATGCAGGGTTGAACAATTACGTGGCAAACCACTATAAGGCCCATCATATGAGCTGGCTGCACTGCTTCTGGGGCGTCGGCGCAACGTTAGGACCGATCATCATGTCCTATTCCATGGGGACCGGCAATGCATGGAGAGACGGATATTATACCGTATCGATCCTGCAATTCGCGCTGGTCTTCATCCTGCTGCTTACGTTACCGCTATGGAAGATCGTGGCGAGCCGACATCAGCCTCAAGGCATGCAGGACGTACACACGGGAACCGACTCCGCGAGCAGAGGGGAAGCCATGGTCCAGAAACGCGGCAATCCGCTGCAGATCAAAGGGGTAAAGGTTACCTTGCTGGCATTTTTGTTCTATTGCGGTGTTGAAGTGACCGTTGGTTTATGGGGAGCAAGCTTTCTGGTAGGGACCAGGGGGCTCCCTTTGGAAACAGCGGCAGTCTGGGTATCCATGTATTACGGAGGCATTACGGTCGGCCGCTTCATAACCGGATTCGTGACGCTGAAGATCAACAATCTCACTCTCATACGGGCCGGGCAGGTGACGGCTATTGCAGGGGCCGTCCTGTTATTGCTGCCGCTGCATCCCTATCTGTCCCTCATCGGTTTGATTGTCATCGGACTCGGCCTAGCGCCCATATTTCCTTGCATGCTGCATGAAACGCCGGCGCGCTTCAGCAGAGCCCAATCATCCAAAATCATGGGGTATCAAATGGCTGTTGCCTACACAGGCACAACGATACTGCCCCCGCTCTTTGGGATCGTTGCAGCCCAGATATCCATCGGGTTGTTTCCCGTCGTCATCCTGTTGTTTGCCCTGATCATGATGCTGAGCTCCGAAAAGGTTAATCGGATCCTCTATAAAAGCGGGAAGAGCACGGTTTGATTCGAACCGGGCTTTTCTTTTGTCGGCTGGGATACATAGGGAGTTCAGCCTTGCAGTTTTACTATTTTATGGACAAGTCAATGACAGGATATGTAATACAAAATCATAGAGTAGAGGTGTTTGACACATTATGCTTCATAACCCGACAGGAAAAGAACGCCTCGGATTAGCCTTGCTCCTTAGCTTGCTCGGCATATTAGGACCGTTCAATATCGACATGTATTTGCCCAGCTTTCCCGAAATCGCCGATGACTTAGGCGCGCGTGCATCGCTCGTCCAGTTAAGCTTGACATCCTGCCTGATCGGCCTTGCGGTCGGCCAGATCATTGTGGGACCTATCAGCGATGCGCAAGGAAGAAGAAAGCCGCTCATCATTTCGCTGGTCTTGTTTGCCCTTTCCTCCTTGTTCTGCGCTTTGGCACCCCATATTACGGCGCTTGTCATCGCCAGATTCTTGCAGGGCTTTACCGCAGCGGCAGGTCTGGTCATCTCGCGCGCCGTTGTAAGGGATGTGTTCAGCGGCCGCGAGCTTACGAAGTTTTTTGCCTTATTATCCGTCATCAACGCGGTTGCTCCCATGGTTGCGCCGATGTCCGGCGGGGCCATATTGCTAATGCCGGGAGCGAGCTGGCATTCCATCTTTTATTTTTTAAGTTTGTTCGGGGCAGTCATCGTATTGATCGTGGCCATACGGCTACAGGAAACGTTGCCGCGCGAGAGAAGAACGCCAAGCTCCCTGGCCCATTCGGTACGTACGATGGGAAGCCTGTTCAAGGATCGTTCCTTTATCGGTTACGCGTTGACGGTAGGCTTCATTCACGGCGGAAGCTTCGCTTACGTTTCCGGTACTCCCTTTGTATATCAAGGCATTTACGGAGTGTCGCCGCAAGTCTTTAGCATTCTGTTCGGAATCAATGGAATCGCCATTATAACAGGCAGTTTCATCATTGGCCGTTTTGGTGGCATCATACATGAGCGGAGCCTGCTTCGGATCGGGGTTATGGTCTCGGTAAGTGCAACCTTGCTGCTGCTGATCATGACGATGCTCAAAGGACCTCTTGCGGTCATTGTCATCTTGATCTTTACGTATATGATCACGATCGGCATGGTAGCTACCAGTACATTTACGCTAGCCATGGAGAACCAGGGTCATCGGGCTGGAAGCGCGAGCGCAGTCATCGGTTTGCTTCCCTTAATGCTGGGTTCGATGGTGTCACCGCTGGTCGGGATTAACGAATCCACCGCCGTGCCGATGGGAGCCATCCTGTTCGCCACCTCCGTGCTGGGTGCGGGATCGTTCTTCAAACTGACGAAAACGCAGGGGACGGCAGCGGATTACTGATACAGACCATGGGAGAGAGGGCGATAAGCGTCCTCTCTTTTTTAAGTTTGAACATGCTGCGAATATGCAAAATATCCCTTGCATGACATTCCCATCTCTGTGACAAAATGTACGAAGGTGGTGAATGGTAATGCGTATACAAAACATCTTATTCGGAATGCTGTCTCTTGTATTGATCACGGTAATGGGATGCCAGCACAAACAACCTGCCGAGCAGGATTTGCTGCGGGTAAAATCCGAACAAGGAGCGACGCATAAGAAAGTCATATTTTTGATGATCGACTCCCTAATGGCTCAGGCCATCGATAAGGGCATATCCCAAAAGCAGCTGCCCACCTTTCAAACCTTGATTGAACATGGGCAATACTACAAGGATCTGGTCAGCTCTTTTCCTACGATGTCCGTTACGATCGACAGCACGATGTTAACGGGAGCCTATCCGAACGTACATGGCGTTCCGGGTCTGTTATGGTATTCGACCGACGATAAAAAATTGATCAATTACGGCACCGGACCGATGGAAATCTTAAGGCAGGGGATCAATCCGGTCCTGACCGATGCGTTAATCCATCTGAACGGGAAGCATTTACATGCGGATTCGCGTACGATCCACGAAGATTTAGCCCTCAGGGGCTTGAAATCGGGGTCGATCAACGGCTTGGTATATCGCGGAACGACCGAGCATACGCTGACGATCCCGGATTGGATACAGGGGCCGACGTCGCTGCAGAAAAATATAAAAGTTAAAGGCCCGGATTTTTTAACCTTGGGAGCTCTGTCCAATCCCTTCGACGGTAACGAGAAATTGCCTGACGATCTCACCGAACGGATGGGGATGAACAATAAGTTCGCGATAGGGGCCGTAAACTATCTGATCCAAGCTGATAAGCTGCCGGATTTTTTGTATGTATATTTGCCGGACTTGGACCAGAAGCTTCATAAAAAGGGGCCGTCGGAGCTCGAAGGCGTCAAAAAGGTGGATCAGCAGCTTCAATCCTTACTTGCAGTCGTTCGGATCCCCGGAAAAAGCGTTCGAAGAGGCTATATTTGTCATCGCCGGGGATAGCGGCATGACGCAGCTTCTTCCACGTGAGCAGCGTTCGGAGATTGATTTGCCTGCTATGCTGAAGGGCATCCGCATATTAAAGCCGGGTGAGGATCTCAAGGATGAAACCGAGATTGCGCTGGCGGTGAATGAAACGATGGCTTACGTATATAAGTTCAAGCCGGATCGTACGTTGCGAAGCTTGGCCGAAATCATAAGCAAGGATGACCGCATTGATTTTGTTGCATGGAAAGAAGACGAATGGATTCACGCCATGCAGGGATCCACGTATAAGGAGCTCCAATATAAAGAGAAGGGCAGCCTGATCGACCGTTATAAACAAGCGTGGACCGTGAAGTTGGATGCCGAAGTGCTGGACCTTCAATTGAATGCCCAGACTCGCACTTTGGACTACGGGCAATATCCGGATGTGCTGGCAAGATTGTCAGGGGCGCTGAACTCCCATAAAGGACAATTCTTGGTGGTGACGACTAAACCGGGATACGAATTGGCGGACCGAAGCTCGCCGACCCATGAGGGGGACGGGGGCCACGGATCGATTCGCCACATGGAATCGCTTGTTCCGCTGATCATTGTCGGAACAAACGAAAAGCCTCCGCATTTACGTATGGTTGACTTGAAAGCCTATTTGCTTGATTTGCTGGCGAATCACAATCAAAAGGCAAAATAGTGCTGCCGATGAATCTGCCTGTGCTAGGCACCCTGTTCCATTTTTTTTGGAAAAGGGTGCCTTTTTAGTAGCGATTTTTTTGGCCTTTGCCGTTATAATATGATGTAATTCTTGCCTAGAAAAAGAGAAGGAGTTGGACTAATATGTCATCAAACCGCTTGATTCATTCCGTTATTTTTTCGCTTAAGCACGAGAAAGGCTCGGAGGAAGAGCATCGTTTCCTGGAGGACGGACGAGCTGCCCTCAGCACGATTCCGACGGTTCAGGAGTTTAAGGTATTCAAGCAAATCAGTCCCAAAAATACATACGATTACGGCTTCTCCATGAAGTTTGCGAGCGAAGCCGATTATGAAGCCTACAATGTGCATCCTCAGCATGTTGATTTTGTCGAGAATCGCTGGGAGAAGGAAGTCGAGCAGTTTCTGGAGATCGATTACAGCGAGATATAGAAGTGGCCCATAAGCAATGGCACCATAAATCATGTTAGGGGGAGAAAACATTGACTAGAGCAGGGGAAGGGTCGGAGCCTCAAATAACGCCGCGGCCGGCGCTAGGACGTCTGAAGCCTTACACGGCGGGTAAACCCATCTGGGAAGTGCAGCAAGAATACGGACTGGATCGCGTCATTAAGCTGGCTTCCAATGAAAATTCGCTCGGTCCTTCGCCAAAAGCATTGCAAGCCATTCAGAATCAGCTGCCTGACCTGCACCGTTATCCCGATGAACGCTCGTCGGTTCTTGCGCAAGCGCTTGGCCGGCACCTGGGATTGGCAGCGAATCAATTCATCGTGACGAACGGCGGAGATGAGCTGATCATGCTGATTTCACGGGCGTATCTGGAGCCTGGCGACGAGATTGTGGTGCCCGATCCGACATTTAGCGAATACGAATTTGGCGCATTTCTCATGTCGGGCACGGTCATTAAGGTGCCGCTGCGCGAGCCATATGCTTTCTCTGCTGAAGATATGCTGGCCGTCATGACGGAACGTACCAAAATCGTTTACCTGTGCACCCCGAATAATCCTACAGGCACCTACATGCCAGAGACCGAAATGAGAAAGCTGCTCGACAGCCTTCCGGATCGTGTGCTGGTTGTCATTGATACCGCGTACCGCCATTATGCCACGGCCTCCGATTATTCGGACGGCATCGATTTCATCAAGTCGGGATATCCGGTCATCACCCTCAATACCTTCTCTAAAATTTATGGGCTTGCGGGCATTCGAGTCGGGTACGGCGCTGCTTCCGAAGGGATCATCCGCACGCTGCTGCAGGTTAAGGAGCCCTTTAACGTGAATGCATTGGCACAGGCAGCGGCCGCCGCCGCAATCGGAGATGAAGAGCATGTCGATGCATCCCGCCGGATGAATGAACAAGGAAGGCACCAAATCTATGAGGGACTGAGCCGATTATCGATTCCTTACGCCGAGAGCATGAGCAATTTCATTCTGGCAGAGCTTGGCGAACATGCAGATATCATATACCAACAGCTGCTGGAACGGGGGATCATCGTTCGGTCAGCCAAAGGGTGGGGGCTTCCGCATCATCTCCGGATTTCGGTAGGAACCGCGGAAGAAAATCAAGGATTGCTGGACGCTTTACGCGAGATCCTGATCGAATCAAAGTAAACCGTTGAAGAAACAATACATGGAGCATAACCCGGGAGGCAAGGATCACATCAAAAATCTTGCAGCATCCAGCTCATCCAAAACAAAAAGGGCCGCAGGCGCGGCTCTTTTTGTTTTGAGTTCCATCTGTTTTTGATCCATTTTTCCGGGACCTACAGGTTTTTAAGATTGCCACGATTCTCAATGACGGTCGTAACGCTCAGCTTGAAATCCAGATCGGGATAATACGTCGTTCTCCAATCCTGCAGTTGTTCGCGGGTCAGGTGGTTTCTGAAATGTTGTCCCAGGGCCAGTATATCCGCTTGTTCTTTTTGCGTTTGCTTAAACATCTGATTCAGCCTGGTGGTGAGCAGTTCTTCCAGCTTCCCGTTGATCTGCTCTTCCGTCGGGTGTCCCCTGGAGTCCAGGATGGTGACTTTCAGCCTGAGATGGCTTCGAAGATAAGGTCTTCCATCCTTCATCCAGCTGCGATGGGTCAGCCTGTTGCTAATGATTTGAACGGTGGCGCTGTTCATAACCTCGACCTTCCCGAATGCGCTTTTTCCGTAAAAGGCATTGGCAACAAGGGTTTCGTCGGGCCCGATTCGGCCTGTCATCCTGCCATTCTTGATGATGGCTGAGCCTACGCATTCGATACTGGTGGATCTGCCTGAGCGAATGATCGGGACGATCACGTCGTGCGTATAGGAATGAATGCTTCGAAACATTTGCCATACGCGCGTGTCCGCCAGCTGGGGGTTCCATCCGGCGTTTTTTTCAAAAAAATCATATACGATGCTGCCGCTGTGCTCCGATTTCGCCTGCACCTTTGAAAAGAATTGATCAAGCTCTTCATCGCAGATCGCTAAAAGCGTTTTGGATGAGATGTCCCTTGACCGATTAAACGCGGAAATAATGTCTTCCATGCCCTTGCTGGCAAAGTTCTTATCCACGATGACGATTTTTAAATGCAGCAGATCCACCTGAGTCTCCATGTTCATGCTCATATGATCGATGATTTCATTGATGGTGTTGCCCGTATCCGAAACGATATTGACGGTGCTGGTTTCATTCGTGGCCGGAATGTCCAGAAACACCTTATATTGATTCTCCTCCGTTAACGAAATGCCCATGATCACCGGAAGCGAGCGATGGTTAATGTCTTTGTTATCCCAGCAGCCTGCAAGCAAGGGGACCAGGGCAGCCAGCATGAGAAAGCATTTCAAAGGATGGCGGATGTTGACCGGATTGTCCATTTCAGGTTACCTCCGTTGCACGGTTTGCTTTGTGCTTGTGCCGCCATCCGATAAGGAACGTGATCAGCGGAAGCACCAGGAAAATATACAATCGCAAAGGAATAATCAATACCTGCAAATTCTTGAGGTAATTCCAGTTGGGGATGGCCAAGGATATGGCAAACAGACCAGCGGTCAGAGCAATCAACAGGTAGATGCCGGGGACATTCGGGACAGCCTTCTGGGCTAGCGTCGCAAGAACCCATAAGGTCACTCCCAAGTACATCAGCGCAAACGCCATCAGGCTTAATAAGAAGAAAATCGTGATCCGATCAAACAACAGCCAGGTGATATTCACGGTATCTATGGTCATCAGCATGGGAAATTGGTATAACTCGGCGGTGGCTTGACCAAAGGTCAAAAGCGGCAAATAGACCGATAAGAAGAACATGGGCAGCAGCAGAAGGCAGCCCAGCATCATTTTCTTGAGACTGATATGTATGGATGGAGGCAGCAATCCCAGGAAAAAGGAGCCGCCTGCGTAAACGAATAAACTGACCAGAAAATCGGGCTTTGCGATGAAATTAAAAGTTTGCTCGCGGTCAATGAGCGGCAGCAAGTAGTACCAGTCCACATTTTGAAAGCCTAGGCAGAGAACAAACAAAATGGGGGACATGAACAACACAACCAACAGGACGCTGGTTCGCGCCATGCTGGACATTCCTTGCCACGCCATGAGAAAACCAATCGCAATCAATAGCAGCTGAACCGCCCACAACGGCGTGCTCGATAAGAAGACCAAAGTTAACATCTCGGAATAGGCCCTAAGTGTTACGATGATAGCGATGCCGAAGTAAAAGAATGCAGGAAGCAATAAGATCCACGCCAGGTATTTGCCGGTGCTGCGGAACATATCCACGACATTCGGCTGGGCGGCCCATTTCAGACCTTTAATGTACATATATAGGGCAGCTGCGTGCAGCGCATAGCTGATGGAGATTCCGATCCAGTGGCCCGTGTCCATGCCGGAAAACATGTCGGAGGGATAGAGGAAAAAAATAAGTCCCATATGACAAATCACGTACAGGATGGTTGCTTGATAACCGTTCTTATCCATTTCGCTCATCCTTCTGATTCAATATTGGTAACGACAAGTAAGGAATCCCCATACTTTTCTGATGGCCCATATAAGCACAGATGACAACGATTCCAGCAAGTAATCCCAGCATGCCATAGATGGCGGACAGTATGATCAGCAGATACTTGAACACTCGCACGGATACGGAGTTTTGGAAACCTACCACCGTAGAAGAAGCTATGGTTGTACCCGCCAGCACGATAATCAACAGGTTGCTGACGAGTTTGGCGGATACGGCAGCTTGGCCAAGTATAATACCGCCAACCATCGTAATGGTAGGACCCACGCTTTTGGGTAGACGGACGCTGGCTTCCAGGATCAGCTCCAGAACGATAAGAAGCAGCAGCATCTCGACAAAGGCGGGATAAGGGACTTCCTGACGGCTGTTAGCAATCGAGAGGGCCAGTTGGAGCCGAAGAACCTCGGGATTGACGGATACCAGGGCAACATAGAGTCCGGGAATTATCGTCGCGATCAATACGCCGAGGATTCTCAAGAATCGGATCAGGTACATGAAGGGGAGGGGATAATTATGATCGTCCTTCATGCAGAACATATCCATGACAAGGCTGGGGATAATGATTGCGAACGGATAACGGTCAAGCATTAACACGGCCTTGCCCTGCTGAAGGGAGTGGGCTGCATTCTGCGGAAGTTCCGTCATGTTGAAGTTGGTTACGAGCGACCACGTGTTGACGCCAAGCATCTTTTCGAGCTGCTGGATATGATGAACATCCTGATCCAGACCTGATTTGATTTTTGCTTGAATGGATTGTAATAACCGGGGGTTGATCTTGTCTTCCTGATAGATTAACAATAAGGATTTGGGATGACTTTTTCCGACGGTGTACGTTTCCACGTGCAAGGACGATCCGGTGCAATGTTTTCGGAGAATGCCGATGTTCATATTGATATCTTCCAGAAAGGCGCTGCTGGAGCCGTATAATGTGTTCTCGGTTTCGGGAGATGTGATGGAGCGGGTGACAGTTTTCGATATGGGAAGGACGGCGCAGCAGGCTCCGGACAGGGGTTCCAGAAGGATCAGGTGGCCCTTCTTGATTCCCGTCACAACCTCTTCCAAATCGGGTTCAACAAGCTCGCCCAAAATTTTAAGCAGATCTGCGGGCGGCAGGGCGGTTTCGGTTAGATTCGAGGTTTGGGTTTGAAGCGATGCGATGCTCTGGGGAAGATCCACCAATGAATCAAAACCGATCACCTGGACATGATATTGCAGCAATCGAATTTCAACATTGAAATAATCGGCATTCGCTTTGAAATATTCAGCCAGGCTTTCTTTGAGGTTCATTCCAGCATCCGCTCCCCGCCATTCTTGATACTAGATATCATTTCCATTACGGTCTCCGCTTTATGCATAAAAAGTACGGCCGGTTGATGTCACAATCGCATTGCCTTATTTGTCTATATGATGAATAGATTAAAAAGGAGAGAAATTGGATGGAAAAAATGCTCATTATTAATGCTCATCCGAAGGTGGAAGCAGCCGCCTCTGTCAGTTTACAGGTGCTTCAGCATTTTGTAGAGGCGTACACGAAATGGAATCCAGCAGGGATAATCGAACAGGTAGATTTATACCGCGATCATATACCTGCGATTGACTACAGGGTTCTTGAGGCATGGAGCAAACAGGGAAGAGGGGGGCCGCTTAACGAAGAGGAGCAGCAGATCACGGACCGGATGTCCGTCATCCTGAGGCAGTTTAAGGATGCGCGGAAGTATGTCATAGCCATGCCATTGCACAATTTCAACGTTCCGTCCAAGCTTAAGGATTATATCGACAACATCCTCATCGCGCGGGAGACATTTCGATACACGAAGAACGGTTCGGAAGGTTGCTAACCGATGGCCGCCGTTTGCTGGTCATTCAGGCAAGTGACGCCATTTACACGAATAATGACTGGTATACCGAGGTGGAATATTCACATAAGTACCTTAAATCCATGTTTAATTTCATGGGGATCATGGATTATCAGATCATCCGGGCACAAGGGAATGCCATTCTGGATCGAAGTCAAATTCTGGAGAAGGCTTTTCAGGAAGCCGAAACAGCTGCGAAGGCCTTGGCTATGGCGGAGACTTCAAATATAGAGCCTATACGAAGTGGATTAGCGGAATAGGAATGTATCATGAACAAGGCTGCCTGATGGCAGCCTTTTTTATAAGTATCCGTGATCCTTTAAATAAGCATGCAGGAGCATCATTCCGTCACGGATCTCGCCAGGCTCAAGATGGCCGTAGCCAAACAGCAGCTTGTTGGCGTGGAGACCTTTTTGAATGCTGTGATAATCCAGCGGCGTGATGCGTATTCGATCTTGCCTGATCCTCTGCCTGAAAGCCTCTTCAAAGACACCCCCGGGAAACTCTACGGCAAGATGCAAACCGGCTGCATCTCCCCAAGAACGCCACTCATCTCCAAAGTGTTCATGTAATGAAGACAAGAGGACCTGCCTGCGTTCGCCGTAGATCTTACGCATTTTCCCGATATGCCTGTCAAATTTCCGGGTATGTAAAAATTCGGCCAAAGCAGCCTGTTCAAAAGGGGGATTCTGCACATCGGTATGGGTACGTAACCGGCCCCAGCTTTGTTGAAGCTGACGGGGAACCACCGCGTAACCGATGCGAAGCGCAGGGAATAGAACCTTGCTGAATGTGCCGACATAGACCACCCTATCGGGATCCATGGCATATAAAGGCGAGACGGAATCCCCGTAATATCTGAACTCGCTGTCATAATCGTCCTCAATGATATAGCTGTCGTTCTTTCTGGCGTAACGAATAAGGGCAGCGCGCCGATCGGCCGGCAGGATACCGCCAAGTGGAAATTGGTGGGAGGGGGTGACATACACGGGACCACTTGATTTGCCGCCCAGCAGATCTGTTTGCATGCCGCATTCGTCCACGGGAACTGTACGTATGCGATACCCTTTATTGATAAACGTCTGCAGCATCTCGATATTGCAAGGATCTTCAAACCATATCTCCTGACGGTCCCGATAGAGCAAATCGGCAAGGATGCTGAGCGCATGCGTCGCGCCTGCCGTTATGTATATATCCTGGGCATCCACGCTGAGTCCTTTGCTGCGATATAGCCATAAGGCGATTTCATTGCGCAGCGCCGGCAGGCCCTGGGGACCCGTATAACCCAGCAGGGCGGAGCTCATGCCGCCAAGGGTTTTCGATGAAATCTGCTGCCATGCGTATCGCGGGAATAACCTCAGTTCTGGCTGGCCCGTACGAAAATCCGCTGCAAAGTCAGGAGGGCCTTCTTTTTGCGTCCGCGGTTCGGCGTCAGTCGGAGGATCCAGCACGATGCCTGGGGCGACGCGCGTCGGCGCTCCTTGTCTGCTGACGACATAGCCTTCGACGTTCAGCATGTCCAAAGCTTCGTTGACCGTGGCACGAGACACGTTCAGATCTCTGGCCAATTGACGGGAAGAGGGGACGGCTTCTCCTGACGGCAGGTTTCCTTGAACGATCTTATCCCTTATGGCCAAATAAATTTGGCGTTTGAGCGAAACTTCGCTGTTCCGATCTAATTTGATTCCCCACATGCTGGCTCGACCTCCGACTGGTATGCTTATATTTGTGATCAACTGGTTCTTTTATCATACCAGTTAATTTCCTATGATTGTAGCATAGATTAGCGGCTATCGATTGGAGATTTCAAGGGGATGTGATCATGTTGGAACGATGGAAAGGGATGCTTTATTTAGTGGGGGCTTTCACGCTGGCAGGAACCTCTGTCATCACGGCGTGGCTGTTGAACGGAAAGTTAGGTACGTTTACGATAACGGCGGCCAGCTTATTGCTGGCTCTGTTATGCATGCTTCCTTTTTGCATGAAGGATTTGAGGAGAACGGTTGGCAGGCTGTCATGGGGTGAATGGGGGTATCTGTTTTTTCAGGCGCTCTTGGGTATGTTTCTGTTCCGGATGCTTCTACTGCATGGCCTTCTTCATACTAGCACGGCAGAAGCCGGAATACTCACGGGGACTACGCCCGCTTTTACCGTGATGTTGGCATTCATACTCCTGAAGGAATCGGTTAGCGGCAGCAAGCTGGCAGGCATTCTCAGCACGGTAGGAGGCATCCTCGTATTACAAGGAATTCTCACGCCCGGCCTTTCTTTCAAGGTGCAGCACATATACGGGAACTTGCTGGTGCTCTGCGCGGCTCTAAGCGAATCCGGCTTTAACCTGCTATCTCGTATCGGTTCGGTGAAGCAAACGGCTTCCCCAAACCATGCCATGCATCCTGTAGTCCAAACGACGCTCGTAACGGCGATCGCCTTCCTATTATGCTTGATTCCCGCAGGTTCCGAGGATCCTGTCAATTCTTTGGCCGCCATCGGGTTACGAGAATGGCTGGCACTGATATGGTATGGTCCGATCGTTACGGCCGTGGCGTTCATCATGTGGTATGCCGGCATCAAGCGCTGCCATGTTTCAACAGCTGCCGCTTTTTCCGGCATGATGCCTTTCACGGCTCTATTGTTATCTGTCATGGTACTAAAAGAACCCGCAGGATGGGAGCAGTGGGGCGGAGGCATTTTGGTCGTTCTCGGTATGTTCCTCATTGGCAGGCAGCAGGCCATAAGCCCTCCGTCGGCCAAACTGCTTCAGTCGGAACATGGAAGCCTCGCTGGAGTGAGGGAATAGGTTAACAAAAAGAAGCAGCGTTGATCGCTGCTTCTTTGGCTTGTGGATCGGCAAGGCTCAGCGTTTCAAGAGACTGGGATGCTATGATGCTTAAATGCTATTTTTCTTCGGGTCTCTTGATTTGAAGCGGCGGCGGAATGAGCCATCCTTTTTCCTTATTCATCTGAAGAATCCGCACACCCTGAGCCGTTTTGGCTAGATGATATTTAGCGAATAACGCGCCGATATCCTCCCGGATCGATTGTCCCATGATTTGGCTGCATGCTACCAGTCCGAGCGAGGTATCCGCTGCGATTTTGGCCGCGATTTCCGGATCCGTGAATCTTGCGCCAGCCGGAATATCCTCAAGTTTGACAGGGGGTCTTTCGGGAAGCCCCGGTGCAGGCGGGATTCCGTTGTCGGTAAGCAGCTCATCGCATTCTTTAATCTCGAGTTTAGCCTGATCCAGCAGATCATTTAGAATTTTTTTAAGGTCTTTATCTCCCGCGTGATTCAAATAAGCCTCGTAGCAGGACACCATGCCCTTTGCCAGCATGGAGGTTTCCCATACGCTAAAAATCTCCCCGTAATGCATGGGCTCATCTTTAGGGTTTCCGCTTAATATACCCATCCATATTCGCTCCTTTAATATTTATCCAAACAGAGTCATTATGTACAGGAGGTTATTGTTTCATTCTAATCAGAACGAAGTTCTCGGAAATTTGCAGGAAATCATTGTATCGGATGCTGACGCAAGGATAAAGACGGCAAGATCAACCTGATCGTTCCGGATAAACCAGATCCCGCAGTTGCGAAAGTGCTGCAGCGGTTTATATAAAAATTAATTATAATCATACGGCCTATATATAAGAGTTTGTCGAGGATGATACCCTTGAGTGCAAGGAGGGATTTGGATTAGTTTATTTCCTGTCACTTACTCGCTTCTGTCCAAACAAGCGGTAGGGTTACATATCCAACGCAATTATGAGATCGGTTCCGTTGTGAAAATTCAGTATTTCTTGCGGGGGATGAACGATACGTACGCAATAGAAACAGATGTTGATAAGTATATCTTCCGTATCTATAGGGCCGATCGAAGAAGCCGGCCTGACATCGAGTTTGAATTGGAATTGCTGCGGTTTCTCAGTGCGAACGGGATCAGCGTGTCAGAGCCCATTCCGGGAAAAGACGGCGCGTACCTTAGCGGATTTAACGTCATGGAGGGAACCCGGTACGGGGTTCTATTTCAATATGCGGAAGGACACGAGATGCCGATTCACGCCGCAGCGGACAGTTACCGGTTCGGTGAATCCATTGGCCATATGCATAAGGCGGCGGATCAATTTGAAAGTCGGTTTGCAAGGGAACGGCTGGATATGGAGTTTCTTATAGATCAGCCTTTATCCATCATCAGATCCTATATGAAGCATCGGTTAACCGATTGTAACTACCTTAGTGAAATGGCAACGGAACTAAAGAAACGAATTTCGGACCTCAAGGTTCAAGGTTTAGATTGGGGCGTGTGCCACGGAGATTTGCACGGCAATACGAATGCTGCATGGACAGAGGACGGAAAGCTGACCCATTATGATTTTGATTTATGCGGTTACGGCTGGAGAGCTTACGATATTGCGGAGTTTAGGCTGGCCAGAGAAATACATAGCAGACATGACCCGGAGGAAGTGGAAAGATTGTGGGACGCCTTTCTGAGAGGGTATTGTAGCGTCAGATCTCTCAGCGAAAATGATCTTGCTGCCGTCCCTGTATTTGTTGCCGTTCGGCAGCTTTGGCTCTTTGGTCTATGTTTTCGCGATTCGAAATTTTTTGGGCATTGCCGACTTTGATGAAGGTTTTATAGATAGCAAAATGCAGTATTTCAAGCGTTTGGAATATGTCTAGGATGGAGGAAATTATATGAAAGTTACCGTGGAGTTAACCGACGCTTCCGCCAAGTTTATGATTAACAATCTATATCCGCTATATTTGCATGATTTATCGGAGATATGGGAGTGGAAGCCGAATCGATACGGCGTCTTTGAGGATGACGATACTAGAACCTTATATGACCAGAATCAAGTTTTTGATATATGGTGGGAGAAGCCCTCGGTTTTGTTTCCCTATCTGATTCGAGTGGAAGGTATTCCGGCAGGGTTCGCCCTCGTCGCAACCCCGCCATACACTTTTGGCAGTGAATTTTACATGAATGAGTTTTTTGTTATGAAACCCTTCCGGGGCAAACATGTTGCTGAGAATGCTGCATCGCAAGTGTTCGGGAAGCATGCCGGCAGCTGGGAAGTCCAGACGAATGCCACCGATCGCAATAAGCGGGCTCAGGCATTCTGGAGAAAGACGATGCACAATTATGTTTCGCCCTCTCCCATGCAGGAATTTGTTGCAACGAGGGACGACAAAGAGATGCTGATCTTTCAGTTTGTATCATCGCGGGTGTAAAGTCCGACACACATATATGTCTTCTAAACAAAAGAAGTGATCGACATGGCGAAAAAACAATTCATACTTGAGGTATGAGTTGTTTTTTTATTTATGTTTTCGGGTGTCCCTTTTTTGGAAGATGAGGGGTTATACAGACGTAAATAAGATTTACACGGAGGTGCGTCTTCGAATTGGATTCGATCGAGGAGTACGTGAGACGTGTTAAGGCCGGAGAGGTGGATTGTTTCGAGCCTATCGTCGAAACGTACAAAAAACAGATTTACCTATATTGCTGCCGAATGCTCGGCTGCAAGCAGGATGCGCAGGATGCCGTCCAGGATATCTTCATCAAAGCGTTTACCAAGCTTTATACCTATGAAGCTAAAGTTTCATTCTCATCATGGTTATACAAGATTGGATATCATCATTGTCTCAATATTCTTCGTAAGCGACGGGTTCGCATGCGAGTAAGCCGACTGATCAAACCGGCGGGTTATGCTGATAGCGTGGAAGAGACGCTGGAGCGCAAGTGGTTTAGCGAACCGTTGGAATATGCCATGACCAAGCTCTCGGCAGAGGAGCGAAATCTGCTTGTGTTGCGGGTTTTTGAAGATAAACCATTTACGGAGATTGCCCAGATTCTGGATAAGAATCTAAGCGCGGTGAAGAAAAAATATGCTCGAATGAAACAGAAAGTCATCCAACTGATCCAGGAGAAGGAGGGGGCGGGGTTATGCGAGATTCGGGACAGCCGGAGCAAGATCGAATTCTGAGAAGCATGGAAATGCACTCCGTGGATGAAGAAGTAGACGTGACTCCCGCCATCATGCAAAAGGTGCGACGAATTCACCGGAAGAAACACGGAAGAAATGACGGCAATCGGAAGAAAACCTTAATGATTGCAATGCTTACTGCGATTTTGATTCTTTCGTCGCTTAGTGTTTACGCCAGTCATTATTTGATACAGATCAAGAACAAGGAAGGCGAAGTCATTCTGTCTACCATAAAGCCATGGAAATATTCCGAATCGGAATATAACGCCAAACGTGTGAAAGAGACGGAAGAAGAGCTGAGAAAGAGGTTAAAGCCGGGAGAACAGGCGGTATTTTATATCAAGGACCTGCACATGACGCCACTCGTCAAAGAACAACCTCTGAATTATTTTTATATGTTGACTAAGCATTCAAATTATCAGGAACTCGCAAAAGAAATCGAGGAAAAAGGCGCTCCCGTGCTTCAAGAGCCTGAATATGTACCGAAAGGGTATCGTTATGATTATGGACAGATTCAGATTAGGAACAATCCCGTATGGGGCACACCGGAGTATGAAACTCTTCTGAACGAACTCAAAGAGCAGGCAGAGAAGTCGGATGAAGAACAGGGACTGTTCTATAAGATTGTTCCTTGGTTCAAGATTGCATCTACAGGAATGGAATATCGTAAAGGCGAAAATCGGATCAAGATGGTAGCTTATGCCCGAGAGAAGGGCTCCAAGGCCGGGGTGCCCACAAACCAAGCCGTAAAAATAAAGGTGAAAGGGAAAGAAATGATTCTGTCAGCCAGTCCATCCAGCCCTTCGCGCAGCTTGACTTGGCTAAGCGACAATGAAGAGGTGCTATATATAATTACGGATGACCCAAAGGATCCGTTGTCCAAGGATGAGTTTGCGAAGATTGCGGCAGGGCTTATTCCGTAAAGGCATCCGATTTTTTACAAAATGTCCCTTTTGATGACGGCAAGGTGTTATATGAGATGTTAATAAAACTCAAAAGGCTTTGCCGCCGAAAGGAGCACGAATGGTAACATGATAAAAAACAAGATGAAAGTCGCATTATTTCTCGCAGCCACGATGATGGTCGGATCCGTCAACGCATACGCAGCCAGTACCGAAAGCGCATCGATATCGAAGACGATATCTGCCAAACCGGAGAAGGGAATCGTTTCATATGACGATCAAATCACGGACTTGGTCAACAGGCTTAAGCCAGGTCAGATGATTGCCTACTATGCTGCCGATCAGGAATTTAACCGGACAGATCAAATCTACTTCGCATCCAAGGGCTTTGCTTTCACTAAGTATACGGATTATTTGGCGAAGTCGAAGGCAATGAGTGCACCGTCCCTGACCAAGCCTGCAGCCTTGCCGAAAGGTTACACTTTCAAGAACGCGGTTGTATACTTAAAGAGTCCTGAAAGAACGTCGAGCTTGTACAAGAAGCTGGACAAGGAATTGAAGGGGAAGGCTGGAAACGGCGAGAAGTTCGTGTATTCCGAGATCATGAAGGTAAATGAAGCATCCGCCGCGATTCTGAACTATGAAAAAGGCAAAGTAAAGCTTCAAGTCGTAGCGAGTGATCTCGTTCCCGAACAGCCGATAGGCGGAACGCCCGTACCGCAGGAGAAACCGAACGAATCCAAGGAAACCATCGTCATTAACGGTGTCGAATGTGTCTACACCGCCGACTCGAAGGGAAGGGATCACCTGGATTGGGTGGATGAGGAGCAACAGATTCGTTACAGCATTTGGGCGGAAGACGTCAAGTCTGATATTCTTCGCTATGCCCAAAATATGCTTGCTCAAAAATAGAAGCTCTGCATTAGATCCGGTCGATGCAATAACCCATGTTTTTATTTTTTGCTCTAAAGTCTAAACTCTTTCATATAACAAGCATAGGATATTGTGTTCCGAAAATAAAGGAGGTTAGAACCATGGGTGAAGTTGCCGGTTACAATGGCGGAGGATACGGATCGGTTGGAGCGGTGCTGGTTCTCTTTATTCTCTTGGTCATCATCTTGTCTGCTTTCGGATTCGGATTTGGAGTTTAATAGGTTATGACAAAAACCCGCACCGTTTACTCGGTGCGGGTTTCTTCCGTTCATTGCGAGGCATGCCTTCCCATTGGCGAGACCACATCGGATTCTATGAGCAAGGACAACCATTTGCTATATAACTCCCACGGTTTCCCTGAGTCCAGCAATGCTTTGCAGGTATATATTCCTTCTTCGACGGAGCTGACTTTGTCCGCCAACTGTAAACGTACCGCACCATTCAGCAGCACCTGGTAGATAAATGCGAGGTCCCCTTTGCCCAGCAGAACCTCCGCCGTAGCGTCAGCTTGTTCGGAAGGAGTCCAGCCGATGTCCGGAACCGGCACATCTAGTCCGTACGCCTCGGGATCGATGATCTGCAGGCTGGCCTTGCCGTTCTCGATCCGGTATGTCCGCGTTGGCCGGTGAATGAATAATTCATCGGAGCCTTCACTGCCTTGAATAATGATCGCTTTACGGTAATCGAGTTTCATGATCAGTCGGCTTAACCGGTCAAAAACCGTATTATGGTATACGCCGAAGGTTAAATAAGGGGAATGGGAATAATCGACAAACTTTTCCGCCGTGTTGAGTACGGTCCGCATCCCCAGTTCCTCGCGAATCGGGCGAAGGTGCTTAAGCGGAGGGCACCATTCTTCCGCATCTACATATAATACGCCCGTCCGTTTGGCCGCCCGGATGCATGAGTCTTTTGCCAATGCCGGTCCGGTTATTCCTTTCGCCGCGAGTATATCCGACAAGGTAATCCCCCACTTTGGAGGGAGGGATGCAGTCCCGTGCAGCGTAACAGGGAGATCGGCAGCCGCGAGGACAAAAGCAGTGGCTAGCGTCGAGAAAAAAGATGACTTTCTGCCGTCATAAGGACCTGCGCAGTCGATACCCGCATGTAGAAACGAACGGTCCGCATATTCACGACTGACCTTCACGAAGGCTTCCAATTCTTCCACGCTTTCCATCTTGATGCGTTCAGCGATGAAAAAGGCGCCGATCTGCGCAGGAGTAGCCTGTGCACCTAGTATCGATGCTGCAGCCTGAAGCGCTTCCTCGTAAGTCAGGTCCCGAGCGCCGCGTTTGCCGCGGCCGACTTCTTTCAATAAGTGGATCATGATTTTTTGGCACCTCCTGAACCGGTCTCTTGCAGCAATTGATACAGCTTAACGATCGAGGTGGCGACGTCCACCATTCTTTTTCTTTCATTCATCGCCTGTTTGCGCAGGACATCGTAAGCTTCGGATTCCGAAATTTGTTTCATTTCGCATAAAATGCCTTTGGCCATATCAATCCATTTTCGTTCTTCAATGCGGGCTAGGAGCTGCGTTTTTTCGTCATGCCACTGTTGACGTTCGTAAAAATGCTTTGAACTAAAATGAAGCGTCCAATGCAGCTCGTGCTCCTTCATGGAGGGAAATAAAAGTCCATCAATTGTAACATCATCTTCACATGCTTCGAGAGATTGCGAAGCGGCATGATCGCTGCACCACCACAGAACCGGCACGCGCTTTTGTTGTTCAAGGGTACTGCACCATGGCTTGATCGAGGAGACCGGAAGATGGAGAACCGTTCCGTCAGCCTCCATGATTCCGGCCAACGCTTGCTTCTCATTGCGAGCAAGGTGGATCTTATAGCCGTATGAACGAAGGATAAATTCCGGAAGAAGCGCCTTGGCAGCTGTGTCACTTCGCTCTGAAGCAGGGACCGGATGGTGGATAACCAGCAATGAACGCATGGATTGACGCTCCCTTCATAAATGAAATCCTGTCAGAGGTAAAGCTTTAGCACAAAACAGAAACTATGTTAATTTATATAACATAAATCACAAGCGGATGTCGATAATTATTTAATTTTCTTAATTTCGTGTCAAATATGTTGACAGAACTCAAATGCGTAGTGTATATTTCCCTCAAGAACTTTATACTTCCCGGATACAACGTTGTATCCCATTAGCGGCAAAGAAGCCTGTTTTCGTTCCCGGTAAGAGTGTGCCAACTCTACTGGATCGAATGCAGGCTATTTTGGTTTTTTAAGATTTGTTGATGGATGAGTATATCGAAGGTGTTAGACGGAGGGAGAGCGAACCATGACAAAAAAGAAGTTAGTGATGATCGGGAATGGCATGGCAGGAGTACGGGCTATCGAGCATTTAATCAAGCTTGCGCCCGAAGCGTATGAGATTACGATATTCGGAGCGGAGCCTCATCCGAACTACAATCGGATCATGCTGTCATCCGTCCTCGCAGGCGGAACCGATCTGAAGGAAATCATGATTAATGACTGGGATTGGTACAAGGAGAACCGGATCCAATTGCATGCAGGACATACGGTGAACCGGATCGACACGCTGCATCGCAAAGTATTCTCCGAACAAGGAGCTGTCGCTCCATATGATGCTTTGATTATTGCGACCGGCTCCAATCCGTTTATGCTGCCTTTGCCGGGTGCCGACAAGGAAGGCGTGATCGCCTTTAGGGACATCCAGGATTGCGAAACGATGGTGAAGACGTCGCAGCAATATAAGAAAGCGGTGGTCATCGGGGGAGGCCTCTTGGGACTGGAGGCCGCTCGAGGTCTTCTGCATCTGGGCATGGATGTATCCGTGGTTCACCTGAATCCCTATTTAATGGAACGGCAATTGGACGAGACGGCAGCCAAAATGCTGCAGCGTGAACTCGAAACACAAGGAATGACGTTTTTGCTGAATAAAAATTCGGAATCGATCTCGGGTCGGAAGCGGGTGAGGGCGCTCCATTTTACGGACGGGAGCAGCGTCGAGACCGATCTGATCGTGATGGCCGTCGGGATCAAGCCAAACGTCTCTTTGGCACAGTCCTCCGGGATCGAGGTTAATCGCGGGATCGTCGTTAACGACTATATGGAGACGAACGTCCCCGACGTCTATGCGGTGGGCGAATGCGCGGAGCATCGGGGCATCGCTTATGGTCTTGTGGCCCCGCTGTACGAACAAGGAGCGGTACTCGCCAAGCATCTGGCAGGTGTGGAGACGAGTGGATATGCCGGTTCCGTCACGTCAACGAAATTAAAGGTATCCGGCGTGGATGTATTCTCCGCAGGTCATTTTGCAGACCCGGAAGGAACCAGATCCATGCGATATCAAGACGAGGTTGAAGGGGTATACAAAAAAATCGTCGTCCGCGAAGACCGGCTCATCGGGGCTGTTATGTTCGGCGATACGGGGGATGGACCGAAGCTGTTTTCGCTCATGAAGAGCGGGGAATCCATCAGGGGCAGAGAGAAAGAGCTTCTGTTAGGCTTCGCGCCTAATGCAGGCGTTGTATCACCGGAGCAGCGGCTGGCTCAACTGGCGGATGATGAGATCATTTGCGGCTGTAACGGCGTATCGAAAGAAGCGATCAAAGATGCCATTCTTACGAAGAACTGCAATACCGTCGCATCCGTTAAAGCTTGTACCAAAGCTTCGGGATCCTGCGGCGGCTGCAAACCTCTTGTCGAGGGACTCGTTCAATTATACGCCGGGGATGCTGCCGGGGAGCCGGTAAAAGAAGGGATATGCGGATGTACTTCGCTGGGGAGAGATGAAATTATCACCGAGATCACCCGTCTTGGACTGGGTACCGTGAAAGAAGTGATGAATGTGCTGGGATGGGACAATCCGGAGGGGTGCTCCAAGTGCCGTCCATCGTTGAACTACTATCTCGGCATGCTGTTTCCGGAATCCTACGTGGACGAGAAGGAATCCCGTTTCACGAACGAGCGGTACCATGCCAACATTCAGAAGGACGGAACGTATTCCGTGGTGCCTCGGATATACGGTGGGGTGACGTCGCCTTCGGAGCTAAAGAAAATCGCCGAGATTGCAGAAAAATTCGATGTGCCGATGGTCAAGATTACGGGCGGACAGCGGATCGATCTGCTCGGCGTCAAGAAGGAGGATCTGCCGAGAATGTGGGAGGAGCTGGATATGCCTTCCGGTTATGCCTACGGTAAAGCCCTCCGTACGGTTAAAACTTGCGTAGGGTCCACGTTTTGCAGATTCGGCACGCAGGACTCCATAGGTATGGGCGTGCGTTTGGAGAAAGAATTTGAGCGGCTGAGCACCCCGGCCAAAGTGAAACTGGCGGTTTCCGGATGTCCTCGGAACTGCGCGGAAGCCACCATTAAGGATTTTGGCGTTGTGGCAATTGATGGCGGCTGGGAATTGCACGTCGGCGGCAATGGAGGCGTTCATGTCCGGGCCACGGAATTGTTATGCGTCGTAAAGACCGAAGACGAGGTAGTCGAATGGGCCGGAGCCTTTATCCAATATTACCGCGAAAACGCACAATGGAATGAACGGACGTCGGTTTGGATCGAGCGAGTGGGCCTGGACCATGTGAAAAAAGCATTGGAGAAGAAAGAGGACCGCGCCGCTCTTGTTTCCAGAATAAAGCTGGCTTTAAGCAAGCAAAAGGATCCGTGGAAGGAGATTACGTCAGACAGCGGGCTTCGTAAAAATTTCGTGCCTTTGCCTGACGCCGAAGCTGTGACGAAATAGGGGGAGAACCAATATGGCGAAACTGCATGTAGGATACGTGAACGAAATCGATCCTAAGGGATCAAGAACCATTGAAATCGGGGGAACGGAAATTGCGCTGTTCCGCTTGTCGGACGGGAATATTCTGGCCGTCGAAAACAAGTGCCCGCATAAAGGAGGCAAGCTTTCGGAAGGTATGGTGTGCGGGAAGCAAGTGCACTGTCCACTGCATGATTGGAAAATCGATCTGTGCAGCGGACAGGTTCAAGAGCCGGACACGGGTCATGTAAACACTTATCAGATAGAAGTGGATCCGGCAAGCGGCGCGATTTACTTGCTGGATCGTACAGCTTAACGCATTGCCAGTCATATTCCGCTGTCATGTTTGAGGCTGTCATAAATGTTAAGGATTGATTTCATTAGAAGGAGTAGACCGACATGGATTACGTGAAACCGGATCAGGTGATGCATGACATGATCGAGGCTGGGGCCGCGAAGGCGCGGCTGAAGACTTCGCAGATGCTTAATCGCGGCATACTGTCCGGCGCTATCCTGGCATGCGCCACCACGCTAGCATTTACGGCTTCGACCCAAACGAATGTCCCGATGGCGGGCGCGCTCCTATTTCCGGTTGGCTTTGTCATCATTGTAGTGCTGGGCTTAGAGCTGGTCACCGGAAGCTTTGCGCTCTTACCGTTAACCGTTCTGCAGAAGAAGGGGTGGCTCTGGAATCAAATCCCCGTGCTTATAGGTAGCTTTATCGGCGGATCGGTATTTACCGGAGCGATGCTGTACTTTGCCCAATATGGATTCGGCAAGAGACGCGGGGTTGCGCGGATGGCGACCGGCTATTCAGGCCGCGGAATAATGGAGGCGACGGCAGTTTCCGTCGAGATCAGACGATGAGGCCGGGCATGGTGTATATCGTCGGCGCAGGTCCTGGAGACCCGGAGCTGATTACGCTGAAAGCCCTCCGGCGTATCCAGGAAGCGGACGTCATCATGTACGATCGGTTGGTGAACGATGAGCTGTTGAGTTACGCGAAGAAGGATGCTTTGCTTGTATACTGCGGCAAGGCACCCGGACGCCATTCTCTTCCGCAGGAAAAGATCAACGAGAACATGGTGGCCTTTGCCCTTGACGGTCATCATGTCGTCAGACTCAAGGGAGGCGATCCGCTGATCTTCGGTCGAGGGGGAGAGGAAGCATGCGAATTGGCTGCACGCGGCATTCCCTTCGAATTCGTGCCAGGCGTTACCTCGGCTGTGGGCGCTTCCTCGTCCGCAGGAATTCCTCTGACTCACCGCGGAGCCAGTACCTCGGTTGCTTTTGTCAGCGGAACGAGCTGCCATGGTAATGAGCAGAGCGTGAGGTGGGACTTGCTGGCGCACAGCGTGGATACGCTTGTGGTGTACATGGGTGTCAGCAGAATGGACGGCATCTGTAAAGAGATGATCGCTCATGGCAAGCAGCCGTGGACTCCCGCTGCCATCGTCGAGCAGGGAACCTGGGCAGAAGAGAGAATCTTCACGGGTACGCTCGGAACCATCTATAGGATTTCTCATCGGATGAACGTGAAAAATCCGGCCCTGCTGATCATTGGAGAAGTGGTGCGGGTCCGAGAGCAGCTCCTGAAACTGGCGGCGGAGGCGCAGGAGAAGACCGGTTAACCCTTGTGCAGACATGAGGAGATGCGCAGCCTACAATTACGCTAGAACGATACGAAGATACTTTTAACCATGGAGTGAACCCTTCTTGATTTGGGGTTCACTTTATTTTGCTGTGGAACATGTTAGCGGGGATGGGTAGGCATACAATAATACGGACCCGGCATTCGAGAATAGCCGATTTTATGCCGTCGCGAGAGGAAAACGCTTACAACGCAAAGAATATCAAGTTAACGCCATCTGTAACGATCAAGCTGGAGTGAAGTTGACATTACTTGTTTTAGAAAAGGGAAAGAACGGGGGAGACGCATGAAATATGACGTCATCGTGGTAGGAGCCGGCTTATCGGGTCTCGTAGCTACCGCCGAAATGGCCGAGGCCGGCAAGCGGGTGCTGCTGCTTGACCAGGAACCGGAAAGCTCTATTGGCGGGCAGGCATGGTGGTCTTTTGGCGGTTTATTCCTTGTCGATTCGCCCGAGCAGAGAAGACTGGGGATCCGGGACTCCCGTGAACTGGCATGGCAGGATTGGCTGGGAGCCGCTGGTTTCGATCGGGAGGAGGACGAGGATTTGTGGGGGCGGAAATGGGCCGAGGCCTATGTCGACTTTGCCGCCGGCGAGAAGCGGGCATGGCTGCATTCGTTAGGAATTCGGTTCTTCCCAGTCGTTGGCTGGGCGGAACGCGGCGGATATCTCGCCGAGGGCCACGGCAATTCCGTGCCGCGTTTTCACATTGTGTGGGGAACAGGGCCAGGTGTCGTACAGCCATTTGAGTCCAGGGTCAGAGACGCCATCCGTTCCGGCGCAGTTGATTATCGTCCGCGTCACCAAGTCGATGAGCTGATTACGCGCGAGAATGCCGTCATCGGAGTAAGGGGCTCGGTACTTGCACCGAGTTCGGCCGGCCGGGGCGAGGAAAGCTCCCGCGAGGTCGTTGGCGACTATGAATATTATGCGGAGGCTGTGGTTGTCTCCAGCGGAGGCATCGGCGCCAACCACGAGCTGATCAGGCAGCATTGGCCGTCCCGGTTAGGCAAGCCTCCACGAGCGATGCTCTCCGGCGTTCCCGCGCATGTGGACGGACGGATGCTGGGAATAACGGAGCAAGCCGGCGGGCGGGTCGTCAATCGAGACCGGATGTGGCACTACACGGAAGGGATTAAGAACTGGGACCCGGTATGGTCCAAGCACGGCATCCGGATACTGCCGGGTCCATCGTCAGTATGGCTTGATGCCAAGGGGCAACGGCTTCCTGCTCCGAATTTCCCGGGCTTCGATACGCTGGGAACCCTGAAAGCCATTCAGGATACGGGCTTTGACTATTCCTGGTTTCTTCTGACCAGAAAGGTCATTGAGAAGGAATTTGCCCTGTCCGGCTCGGAACAAAACCCGGATTTGACCGGAAAGAGCATCCGTAAAGTGCTGGGAAGAGTTGGCTCGGGCATTCCGGGCCCTGTGCAGGCATTTCTGGATCACGGCGAGGATTTTGTTGTCGCCGGTTCACTGCCCGAGCTCGTGGACGGCATGAATAAGCTTGCAGGCAGCGATCTGGTCAAGCTGGACGATTTGAAGCGTCAGCTTGCCGCAAGAGACCGCGAGATGGACCAGGCTTTTACCAAGGATCTGCAGATCACGGCGCTCCGGGGAGCAAGGAATTATATAGGCGATCGCTTGGTGCGCGTAGCCAAGCCGCATAAATTTCTTGATCCGGCCCATGGTCCATTGATTGCGGTACGCCTGCATATTCTTAGCCGAAAAACACTGGGCGGGCTTCAAACGGATCTCTCGGGGAGGGTGCTGAGTGCATTCGGCGAACCGATTCCCGGGCTCTACGCGGTCGGAGAAGCGGCCGGCTTTGGTGGTGGGGGCGTTCATGGTTACCGTGCATTGGAGGGAACGTTTTTGGGCGGCTGCCTGTTTACGGGAAGGCAGGCGGGGCGGAGCATTGCACAACTGTAAGGTTCAGGAGGTCGTCCATCCTTGGAAAATTGTGCAAAAGGACCCTTATCGTTGTCATCTTCTCCCCAGCCATAATAATGAAACGGCCTCCCATCGAAGTCGATGGGAGGCCGTTTTCAGTTATGGCTTAAGGAAGGATGTTGCCGGCCGCGCGGTAAATGGCGTACCATTCCTCGCGAGTCAACGTGACATCGCCTGCTTTGATGCAGTCCTTCAAACGGTTGATATTCATCGTTCCGATGATGGGCTGCATTTGTGCAGGGTGGCGAAGAAGCCAAGCAATGGCAATCGTCGTATTGGTAACGTTATATTTTTCAGCGATTTCATCAATCTTCTGGTTAAGCTCAGGGAACTTGTCGCTTCCAAGGAATACGCCTTCGAAGAACCCGTATTGGAAAGGCGACCAAGGCTGAATCGTAATGTCGTGCAGTCTGCAGAAATCCAGAACGCTGCCATCGCGGTTAACCGCGGCGTCGTTCTCCATATTCACGTTGATTCCGCTTTGTATCATGGTGGTATTGGTGATGCTAAGCTGCAGCTGGTTTGCTACGAGCGGCTGCTTCACCGCTTTTTTCAACAGCTGGATCTGCATCGGATTCTGGTTGGATACGCCGAAATGACGCACTTTCCCCGAGCTCTCGAGCTGATCGAATGCTTCAGCCACCTCTTCAGGCTCAACCAAAGCATCCGGACGGTGGAGCAGGAGAACGTCGAGATATTCGGTACGAAGTCTTTTGAGAATGCCGTCGACGGAATTCAAGATATGCTCTTTGGAGAAATCGAACATGCCCTGACGGATACCGCATTTGGATTGAAGAATGATCTTCTCGCGGACTTCCGCATTCATATGTATCGCATCTGCAAAAATCTCCTCGCAAGCTCCGCCGCCATATATGTCGGCATGGTCGAAGAAGTTGGCTCCTTCCTCCAGTGCGGATTGCACGAAACGTTCGGCTTCGGCTTTTTCCAGCGAATTTATGCGCATGCAACCAACGGCTACAACAGGTACTTCCAGTGAACTGCTTCCTAGTTTCATCGTTTTCATGATTGCGGTCCTCCCATTCAAAATAGGTTGATTGTACGGCCGCCGCGCTATAATGCAGGGGCAGCCGAGAACGTGTTAGCGAACGACTAGATGAATAGGTTCATGCTGACAGTCTCTAGTGTATTGTGACATGCAGACGGCGCAATGTACAAGCTTTAATTTTCTCTCCCAGGCAGCCATGTGGGTTATGGATCCCACATGCGATTTCGGAAGCGCCCTTGGATTCATCGCATCCTAATGTAGGGCCTTTACTTTTCGAATGACGATCCGGCTGTGAGGAAGAGACGGCATCTCATGAAAGCTGAAGCTTACGTCCTGCACGGGCACTTCATAACTCATTCGGTTAGCCAGAAAGTCCAGACTCTCCTTCATGATCTCAAGCGTAATCCATTCCCCGGCACAGCGGTGTCCCGAATGATGATCTCCGCCGCCTTGAGGGATGAAGTTAAAGGGACTTCCGTTCCAATGTTCGAAGCGATCCGGCTTGAACAGCTCCGGCTGATCCCATAGGCCGGGATGATGGTTCGTTCCGTATAAATCAAGGATCGTCAGCACGCCTTTATCGAATGCATATCCGTTCCAGGTAAAGTCCTTTCGTGCACGCGCTGGGGCAAAGGGGAAGAACGGGTAGAATCTCCGGACCTCCTGGACAAAATGCGTGAGCCGTTTCTCGTCGGACGTCATCAATTTCTCGCGCTCATGCTCCTGCTGAATGACAGCTAAGGCGGTAAAGCTTACGTAAATGGCAACGGCCACGATCGGGCGGAGAATGTTAATGATTTCTACCGCTGCGGTTTCTTTATCCAGAAGTTCGCCGCGAAGATCGCGATGCCAAGACATCGTGTGCAGCGTGCTGCCCTGCGGCGGATCCGCTTTTCCGCTGCGTACGTCGACAACGAGCTCCTGAATCCATTTTTCCGCCTTCGTTCGGGCGTTTCTTCCCTTCATATGCTTGATGCCAAAAGCCGCTGTAGCCTCGATCATGGCAGCAAGCCAGCCCGTTTTCTCCTCTGCTTCAGCTTCGGGAAGCGGCACGGCCGCCCACTCACAAGCCACACGGCAGAGAATTTCCTGGGCCTCCTCATAAATCTTGACGCTATCCTTGGATTCCCACCGGCTTACGGCAAGCTCCCAATGTTTGCGGGTGATTGCTCTCATGTCATGAAGAGCTTCCCTGGACATCAAGGACATAAACATGGCTTTGCGATGATGGTGTTCTTCGCCATCCAGCGTCTGCACCCCGTCTTCGCCGAACAGGGTTTTCAGCACGCGCTTCGGGGCTGCGCCGCTTCGCACAAACTTATCCCGGTCATAGAACAGCCTGGCCGCTTCTTCTCCGCGCATGCAGATGGCACGTTCCCCCAATAGACGGGTTTCGAAGATGTCGGATTGAAAGCCGATGGTTCGGTTCGTGATGAACAAATAGCCTTCTCGCAGCACATTCAAGCTATGATCAAGTCCCTCTTCCTTCGGAATCGGTTTGATCTCTTCCATAATGATCGCCTCCCGGATAATCAACATTTCAAAATCCAATATTAAAAATTTCTAGTTTCGTAATGAAAACATGCTTCCAACACAATACAACTTACATACCCGTTCTCTTCCGATTTGAACAATTTCACACCGCTGTTCTCAACTATCATAATCCAAGCAAAAAGTTGAAACCGGGCTGCTCCCTTGCAGGATTCCCTTGCGTTGACGAGAATTTGATTAAGTAATATTTCAAAAAGATGAACCCAGGAGGTTAAGAAAATGGCAGCAGAAATTACCAGTGTGTACAAAGAACAGATCCCGTCCGCGCGCTTGATCGGCAAACGGTATACGGACGAGCATCGAAATGCGGCAGGAAGCTTCGCGGACCAGTGGGAAGAATGGTTCGCCAATGGCTGGTTCGAAAAGATCGGGCAGCTTGGTTGTTTGCCGGAATCGGAGGGTGCTTCTTATGGTCTTATGCGAATGAACGGGATTCAGTTTGAATATTGGATCGGTATGCTTTTCCCGAAGCATATCGAAGCGCCGGAAGGATTTGACCATGCGGATCTGGAAGAAGGCGCTGCGGGTATATGTTGGTTATATGGCAAGGATAACGGGGAGCTGTTCGGTATGGAGCCTCATAAACGATGCATGGCGAAAATCGCCGAACAAGGCTGGAGTTTGGACGAGAACCCGTGGTTCTTTGAACGTTATCATCCAGTCCGTTTTATGATGCCGGACGAGCAGGGGAATGTCATCTTGGATTATGGCGTTTATTTGAAATGAGACGTTCGATTCGCTAGGCATGAATGAGAGCCGCTCCAATGGAGTGGCTCTTAACCGTTCTTCTGATTCAGTTAAACAAACTACACGCCATACTCGAGCTCGCCGTTTCTGTGGAAATGCTCGGGTCGCCGGTGCATTCATTACGATATACGGAACATTTAGATTCATGCAGCGCTTAGCCTCTGCTCACGAATTTCTTTGCATTGTCTACGTTCAGCTTTTTAACATGTTGAGTCAATAGATTCTTGTCACTGACGATCCAGGTGTGATTGGTGGAGTTGCGTCTTCGATTCGCTAAGAAATGATACGGACTTCCCGAGTATATTCTATAGTTACGAGCTATACAATCAGCACAAAATTGGACGCACTCGCTGCGATTTTGATTCGGGAACGCTACTTGATCGAATACATGCCGTTTAACCAGCATGGTCGCCCCTTGAACAAGGCGAACCCATTGATTGGCCATGTTAGGGTAACGGTGCAGAAGAGCTTTTTGTCCGGCAAGCTGCATGAAGTGCGCTCTCTTTCCTACAATATCAGCGCGAGTCTTGATCATGAGACGGACGCTTTCGTTCAAATAATCAGGTGCGTAATAGTCATCATCGTCAAATTTAGCAATGAGGCCGTGTTTGGAGACCTTGACTCCATAATTAAGGCAGCTGCCGAGTGATAATCGTTCCGGTTTGCTATATATTCTGACGTTGCGATATGACTTGGCTGCCATTTGATATTCCGGCAGCTTGAGACTGCCATGATTTAAGATGACGATTAACTCTTTGTTCCTGTAATTCTGTCTGGCGTAATTCTCCAACAGATTGTGCAGGCATTCCGGTCTTTTGGTGCAGGTGATGATCGATACGGCAGGCTGTGATGGGGATGATGACCGGTGCGTCATGCTCGACCGCCTCCGGTCGTCCGCTGTACGAATTTTTTGAAATCTCGCACATTCGGAACTTTAGGGTGCTTGGCCATGAGTTCCTGATCGCTAATGATCCATGTATGACCGGATGAATTTTTCCGCCGCACTGCCGTAAAATGATACTTGCTGCCGGAATAGACTTTGAAGCCCTTTCTTTTACTTCTTGTGCAAAAAAGATCGTCTTCACCGACGCTTTGATTCGGAAAGCGTACTTTGTTAAAGACGTGCTTCTTAAATATGAGCGTAGCCCCCGGCAGCATGGTTACGGTTCGATTTTCATCGTTAGGAAAGCGTAGAATTAGAGTTTTGGAGCCTTGTAAATACATATAATGTGCACGTTTCCCTATAATATCGGCGTTCGATCTTCTTAACGACTTCAGGCTGTCCGACAAATAGTGGGGGGCGTAATAGTCGTCATCATCGAATTTGGCAACGATGCCGTATTTCGTTTTGCTTACGGCGTAATTTAAGCACGCACCCAAAGTGACATGCTCCGGCATGCGGTAGATTTGTATGTTTCGATGCTTGTTGGCTATTTGCTGGTAAGGAGAGAGGGCGATTGTACTATCGTTGACGACGATAATGAGCTCTTTCTTGACATGGGATTATCTAGCGAAATTATGGAACAAGTTTTTAATATAATTAGGGCGATTCGTACAGGTAATAATGGATACGCCTTGCGTTTTGGATGAATTGTTGAAGCTTGCTGCCATTCCGTCACTCTCCTTATCTATGAGGATAATTTATATATCACAATAGAGTATGTAAAGTATAAATAGAGGTAACGGCATTACGACTCGACCAACTTTTAAAATTTTTATAGCAGGAGGGCATTGCATTACAGATCTTGTTTATCTATAATGGATGACATAAGTCCATAATATGATTTGTCCTTGGCATTCTTCCTTGGGCAAAGGGAAATAGACAAGGAGTCATGTCGTCTTGCGTTCATATTATGGATATTAAAGATCCAGAAGGGTGATGGTGTGCATGACGGATCAATTGCATGATGTCGTTATTATCGGCGGAGGTCCGGCAGGATTGAATGCTGCGCTGGTATTGGGAAGAGCGAGGAAAGACGTGGTGTTGATTGACGAAGGAAAGCCGCGAAACAGGGTTACGCGGGAAACCCACGGTTTTCTTACGAGAGACGGCACAAGCCCATCGGAGTTTCGCCGTATAGCAAGAGAACAGATTACCGCCTATCCCTCCGTCCGCTTCGTAGAGAATACAGCTGCCGGCGTAGAGGGAGTCGACGGTGATTTCCGGATTACCACGGGAGAGGGAACGATATACCGGAGTAAAAAGCTGCTGTTCGCCGTTGGGAAGAAGGACAGCCCGCTGGATGTTAACGGATTAGCCGACGTATACGGAAAGAGTGCCTTCGTCTGCCCATACTGCGATGGATGGGAATTGAGGGACCAACCGCTCGTCGTCATTGCCAAGGGTGCGGGGGCGCTGCATTTTGCCAAAGTGATCGCAGGGTGGAGCGACCGGTATACCATCTGTACGAACGGACCGGATGAACTGACGGATGAACAACGGCAGGAATTAAAGGATCATGACGTGCCTCTATTCAACTCCCCGATTCATCGCATTGAATCGAACGAGGGGATGGTGCGGCAAGTCGTATTGGAGGATGGAGCGGTCATTCCGTGCACGGGCATCTTTTTCGCGCCGAAGCTGGTCCCTGGTTCAGAATTGCCGGCGGCTGTAGGTTGCGATATCAATGAAGGTGGAAGTGTGGTCATTGATGCCTTCGGCAAAACGAGCGTGCCGGGCGTCTACAGCGCCGGTGATGCAGCCACCGAGATGTATCAGGCCATTGCGGCCGCTTCGATGGGAGCCATGGCAGCGGCCGCCATCAACGGCGAGCTGCTTAACGAACGATGGAATCGTTAATCCGTGAGTATACGAGAGGCAGGCTTTGGTTAGCATCCAAGCCTGTTTTTTCGTTCCTAGGGGATTTTTTAATTCTAAATCATTCTTACACTCCGGATTGGTGTCATTTATCGGCTATGATGAAATTATCAAGTACAAGGAAGGGTGTTTACGATGAGAACAACAATGGCGTTTATCATGAATCAAGTTTGGAGGGATATGAATAATTAACCCTCCGGCATAATGGAGGAGAGCGAATTGAATTCTCGGACCAAGAAATTTTTATCCTATTATAAACCGTACCTGGGGTTATTATTTGCAGATTTGGCATGTGCTTTTGTTGTCTCGGCCATTACGCTGACGCTTCCGCTCTGTATACGATACATCACCATCAACGTGCTGGAAGGGAATTCTCAAAGCCCGCTGGTTCAAATCTATGCGGTGGGTGCCGTCATGCTGGCCATGGTCATCATCCATACTCTGTGCGATATGTTCATTTCATACAAAGGACATATGATGGGGGCTTATATGGAAAGTGACATGAGACGGGAGCTGTTTGACCATTTTCAGAAGCTGTCCTTTGGATTCTACGATGAGCACAAAACCGGGCAGCTTATGACACGCACCACCAATGACATTCTGTCGCTGACCGAATTGTATCACCATGGTCCCGAAGATATCGTCATTTCCGTTCTGAAGTTCCTGGGTGCATTCATCATCTTAATGTATATCGACGTCAAGCTTGCCCTGATCGTATTTCTCTTTCTCCCGGTCATGGCCGCGTTTGCTTTTTACTATAATAAGAAGATGAACGCGGCGTTGCGGGTAAGCAAGGACCGGATCGAGGATATCAATGCACAGGTAGAGGATTCTCTTTCGGGTATCCGCGTGGTGAAGTCTTTTACGAACGAGCATATAGAGAAGGGGAAATTCGCCTATGCCAACAAGCGGTTCGTTGACAGCAGAAGGGAAGGGTATAAGAGCGAAACGTACTTTCACGAAGGGCTGGTCGGTTTTACCCAGCTTATTACGATTACCGTTATTGTGTTCGGCGGAGCCGCAATCGTGGAAGCCTCGCTGGAACTGGCGGATTTGCTGACCTTTTTCTTATGCATCGGCATTCTGATCGAACCGATCCAGCGCATGGTTAACTTCGCCAGACTGTACCAGGAAGGCATTACGGGATTTGACAGGTTCATGGAGATCCTGGAGGTAGAGCCCGATATCGAGGATGCCGATTTTGCCGAGACGATCACGCAGGTTCAGGGGAACATCGAGTTTCAGAATGTCAGCTTCAGATACAAGGACCGCTATGGATACGTGCTGAACCAGGTATCGCTGAGCATCAAGCCTGGCGAGTATGTTGCTCTGGTTGGTCCCTCAGGCGTAGGCAAGACCACGCTGTGTTCGCTGATTCCGCGTTTTTATGAAGTTAGTGAAGGACGCATACTGCTGGATGGGCGCGATATCCGGGAGATTACGCAGCACTCTTTAAGAAAAAATATCGGGATCGTGCAGCAGGATGTATATTTGTTTGCCGGCTCCGTCTTCGATAACATCCGGTATGGCAACATGGAGGCCAGCGAGGATGAGATCATCGCAGCAGCCAAAAGAGCGAATGCCCATGATTTCATCATGGCACTGCCGGACGGTTATGAAACGGATATCGGCCAGCGCGGCGTCAAGCTCTCCGGAGGACAGAAGCAGCGGCTCAGCATTGCGCGTGTGTTCCTGAAGAACCCGCCGATTCTCATATTTGACGAAGCGACCAGCTCCCTGGACAATGAAAGCGAGAGAGCGGTCCAAGATTCGCTGGAACGGTTAAGCGATAATCGAACAACGCTTGTCATCGCTCATCGGTTGACAACGGTACGGAATGCCCAGCGAATCGTCGTATTGTCCGAAGACGGGATCCAAGAACAGGGCACGCATGAAGAATTGCTTGCCCGTCAAGGCGCTTATGCGAATTTATATCATATGCAATTGACAATATAAGCATGAAGAAAGGCGATTTGTGAACGGTTGAAGCACCGTCAGCAAATCGCCTTGTCTTGTTTGATGAATCATGTTAAGAAGTTGCCTCATGCGTGGTATACATTGCATGCGGGAGGGGATTTAGCCTTGCAGCGTTTTGCCCGGCTGTTGTTCTTCCACTTCCTTGATGGCATTGTCTTCATCCTGCACTTTCTCTTTCGAAGAGCCAAACCATCCGATCACGGCAATCAGCACGAGAACGATGTAGAAGGAAGCCTTCCAGATCGAGCTCTCAGGGAAGTGATGGTCGATTAGGGCTACATCGGGGTGTGCAAGGGTAATCACCGCAAGCTTGACGCCTACCCAACCAACAATCAGAAATGCGGCCACTTCCAGTCCGGGACGCTGCTGCAGCAATTTTACGAAGTAGGATGCCGCAAAGCGCATGATGATCAAACCAATGAATCCGCCCAGGAAGATGACGATGAATTGACCTCCGTCCAGGCCGCCGATGTTCGCCAATCCGCTTGGCGGCAATGCGACCGCCAACGCAACGGCTGCGAGGATCGAGTCTACGGCAAACGCGATGTCCGCCACTTCGACCTTGAAGACGGTCATCCAGAAGCCGGATTGCTTCTTGGGCTTGTCCGGTTTCGGTTTTGCGTCTTCCGTCGGTTTCTTGCCTTTAATAAAGTGTTTCAACGTGTGATTGATCGAAATGTAGAGAAGATAGAGTGCGCCGATGGCTTGTACCTGCCATACATCCACCAGGAACGAGATTAAGAACAGCGATCCGATCCGGAACACAAAGGCTCCGAGCAGCCCGTAGAATAATGCCTTTTTGCGCTGGTTCTCCGGTAAATGTTTGACCATGATGGCAAGGACCAGCGCATTATCCGCCGCCAGCAATCCTTCCAGTGCGATGAGCACTAACAGTACCCATCCATACTCCAATAAAAGCTCCATGCCATTTCCTCCTTGTTGTATTATTGAAGGCACAAAAAAGACCTCCACCGGCAGGTGAAGGCCTTTTGAAATCAAAAAGAGACCTTCACCACAGAGTGTGTGGTAAAGGTCTCGCAAACAACGAATCGTTGCCAACAAAGCCGGGGACATTTCCCGTAATGACGACTTTGCTGTGACAGCTACTCCCCTTTAATCACGTTCCTGCATAACTGATATCGCCCTCAGTTAAGCCGTGATATAAAGATATAAATTTTTTAGAGATAAGTCAAGCTTTTTTACTTGAATTCAGCAGAATAGGACTCCAACGCAACGGGTCTGTTTTTCATGGCCGACCGTTTCCTGAAGTTCACATCAACGCTGGATAGAACAACGCTAAGAAGGACAAGCGCAGCTCCTGCATACTGGTTGGAATCCATGACCTCGTTGGCAAACCAGTATCCGAACAGCGCGGCGAATACAGGTTCCAGCGAAAATACGAGACCCGTTCGGGTGGCGGTTGTATACTTCTGGGCGATCGTCTGGAAGATGAACCCCAATCCGCTGCATACGACGCTGAGGATCAGGACAGCCGTCCATGAGTCGGTGGAGCTTGGCCATGCCGGTGTTTCCAAGAGAAGTGACGAGAGGAACGCATACAATCCGGTAAATCCCAGCTGCAGGATGCCGAGGCTTAACGCGTCGACCTTCTGCGCAGCCGTGCTGACGATATTGATATGAAGCGCATAACATAATGCCGCCGCTATGCAGAACAGGTCCCCGATCTTAAATGCAAAAGGGAGCTGGATGGTCAGCAGCGCGATGCCCGTTAAGGCAAGCAAAATACTGACGATCAGTTTCTTCTCTATTTTTTTCTTAAAGAGGAACGTATGTATCAATGGGACAAACACCACCGTTAAGCTGATCAGAAACCCGGCATTGGATGCTGTCGTTGTTTTCAGGCCAAAGGTCAAGGCCGTGAACATGATAAACAAAATAAAGCCCAGGAGCATGGCGTAACGGATCGTCTTCAGGTTAGCCCGGCGCAAGCGCGGGAAAAAAATCGCTCCTGCAAGCATAAAGGCCAATCCAAATCGTAGGGCTATCAAATTGAACGCTCCGAGCGAATCCAGTCCCATTTTCATAAAAAGATAGGACGAGCCCCAACACATGGTGATAAACAAAATCATAAGATCGGCCTTCAGCGGTTTCAAGTTCTTCTTCCTCCTTCAAGTGATTGAACAGAATCAGTATACTCACGTACAATAGACAAGTAAAACGAATGTTCTTAATAATAAACATGAGTAAAATTCATGTATAAAATAAACCGGAGGATTCCCTATGAGTATTAATAAATTCAAAGTTCTAGTAAAGGTCGTCGAGCTCGGAAGCTTGACCAAAGCCGCCGAAGTGATGGGATTTACGCAGTCCGGCGTCAGCCATATGATCAACAGCCTGGAAGATGAGTTCGGCTTCTCGCTGCTGATTCGAAACCGTTCAGGCGCGAAGTTGACGACCAATGGCGAGGAGATCGTGAAGACGATGCGGGAAATATTGAAATGGAACGAGCATTTGGAGCAGCAGGTGGCTTCCATTCATGGAATCGAGCTGGGAACCATTCACATCGGCACCTTTACCAGCGTCGGCGTTCACTGGTTGCCTGGGATTATCCAGGATTTCCGGCGGGATTTTCCCCATATCGAGATTCGTTTGGTCGAAGGAGATTATCGGGAAATTGAGGATTGGATCGCGGAGGGCAAAATTGATTGCGGCTTTCTGTCACTTCCGACGTGGGATACATTCGATGCGATTCCTCTGCATCAAGACCCGATGCTCGTACTGCTGCCAATGGAACATCCGCTTAGCTCCGAGGACTCCATTGCCTTAGCCCAAATTGAGAATGAACCGTTTATTATGCCCAGCAAAGGCTCCGATTACGATGTGAACCGGGTGCTGGAGAAAGCCCCGACCAAGCCGGATATCAAGTATACGCTTGGAGACGATTATGCCATTATGGCCATGGTGGAGAAGGGCCTGGGCATCAGCATTCTTCCCGAACTTGTGCTGCGAGGGCAGCGGCGGAATATACGGCTGATCGAATTGAAGGAAAAGAGCTTCAGATCGCTTGGCATTGCGGTAAGCTCCTTGCGGGAAGTATCTCCGGCAACGAAACGATTCTTGAATTACGTTAAAAGTTACCCGAAGCTGTAGCCGCCCGTAACGACACAGAATTATGCCCTTTCGGAGCATCCGGACTCTATTAGCGGCAGGGTCTTATTCATGCGCATTCTCCACATCAAATAAATCGTGTCACAAAATCCCTTGTTCGGATTGTTATATAGGTAAACAAAGAAGGAGGTGAGCTCGCTTGCAGCCAACCATCCCCGGGGAAGCGGAAGGAAAAAGAAAAGCCATCGAAGAGGTTATCGAACAAGTCAAAGCAGGAGACAAACATGCATATCAAGCGATCATCGTCCAGTTTGAACGGCAGATGTACACCTACTGCTACTATATTCTGAAGAACCATGCGGAGACGGAAGATGCCGTGCAAGAGATCTTTATCCGTGCTTATGAGCATCTTCATCTGTATAAGAGACAAGTATCCTTCTCTGCCTGGTTGTATAAAATGGCCTATCATCATCTGATCAATATTAAGAGAAAGCAGAATCGTTTTCTCAATCTGATCGAGCATTATAAAGAACAGCAGCCGGTGGTGACAGTATCCCAGCACGATTCGGTTGTGTACGAGCTCTTAACATACCTTACAGCAGAAGAACGCCATATATTGCTGCTCAAGGCCGTAGAACAGTATACCTTCGAGGAAATCAGCGGCATCATGGGACTCAAATCGGCAACGATCAGGAAAAAGTATGAACGCTTGCGTCATAAGTTAATGGACCGAATAAGCCAAAAAGGAGAGGTGGCACGTGGGACAATTGCCGGAACAAACGGAATACGCTGAGATGAATGCACTCGAACAAAGGATTCGCGAATCGTCTTTACCGAGAAGTATGAGTGATCAAATCATGAACCGAATTGGAGAGCGTGAAATGACAAGATTATCAACCAAACCTAAACCGAATGTTATTAAAAGAGCGATACTCGTTGCGTCCGCGGCAGCTGTGCTGGGAGGAACCGTGATCGGTTCGGGGTTTGTATCGCCGGTAATGGCAGCAACCCTGAAGCAAATTCCAGTGCTCGGTGTACTATACGAAGGAACCAGCGAAGATGCAGTGAAAGCCGCCATAGAGCAAGGGATCCTATCCGAACCTAACTTGAGCTTAACTCACGATGGCGTGACATTGAAGGTAGCTGACCTCCTATACGATGGAACCCGGTTGTCCTTTATCCTGGAGCGCGAGGGAGTGGATTTACCGGGTACAGCTTCTCCGTATATTAGCGAAGATGCTACGTTAATCGGTAATCAGGATAGTGAGTATGTTAAGTCGAGGAAAGTAGCTAAGGAAGATCAGGAAAAAGGCTATATCGAAATGCCGCGAATTCTGGTAGACGGACAAGAAGTGGCGATGGGCGAGGGGACCTTTGGAGATTATCCGCAACAGGACAATGCCTATATCGTTGAGCTTACCAAGGGTCTGAAATTACCCGATCAATTCGAGCTGACCATTCAGGCCAACGTAACTCAAGTGAACGAAACCTTCGAATTCAAGATTCCTGTAAATGTCGCTAATCCATCGATTGTCGTGAAGCCGGACGAGGCCACGAAATCGGATGGGCCATTCAGTTATACCGTCAAGCAATTGGATATTTCACCGGTATCGACCCGCCTGGTTCTGGACAGTAAAGGCGAGGTGCCGGCTTCTGCAGAGCAAACAGGCGATTACAGCGCGAGCATGGTCTATTATGAGCTGGTGGATGATCAAGGAAATGTCCTGAGTCCAAGAAAATTCGAATATTTCCATAGCGAACCCCAAACCGAATATCATATCGACCAATTGTACAGTCCTCTGAACGGAACGCCGAAATCCATTACGATTAAGCCGTTTACGCTGACCGTCAATCCAAAGGATTGGAGTGTTATAGGGCAAGATCAGGATAGCGTAGGAGATAAAACCTATCTGAAGGATTTGGAAATGACCATTCCGGTCAAGCCGTAAACCTAAGAGCATGACAGGAATGGCCCGCCATACATGGCGGGCCTCTTCCTTATGCTCCCGAATATTAGGTTTCGGCTCGAAAGCTTTTGCCTAATGACGGGCCGAGCCCATAATAGTGCCGGAAATTGTAGATGAGCGGACTCCATTTGCCAGGGTCAATGTGTTGTTCATTCGTTATGATGCTGCGATGGGCATGCACCTGTACAGCCTGTGTTTCGACAATGGCAAAAAAGGGCGAATCGTCAGGCAGCCGAATGTGGTTCACCTTGGCTTCAATCTGGATCGGACACTCCATGATACGGGACGGCCTTACGGCGACAGAATCCGCTGGCGTTAATCCGCTTTGCGCATACTTATCTTTTTCAAATGTAAATCCGCTCATCAGCTTGTGGTCCGGAACTGGATGTTTCCCTGTCAACGGGGCTAATCGTTCGACATTCTCCCATAAGGAAGGGTCCGGAATATTGATGACGCATTCAGGATGCCGTTCCAGGTTCTCGATCGCCTTCCCCCCGAGTCCGATGCCAAGAATGATATGTTCTCCCAGCGCCCATGATGAGGAGATGGGACTGATATTGACGGTGTCATCTTCATTCAGGGTGTTGAGCAAAATAACAGGGGTTCCATAATACAGGATTTTCGGTTTAATTAGTTCAGTGTCGATCATTTGAGCGGTTTTTTTCATAAAATGTTCCTCCCATTAACGGTTCTATCCCAAATCATTGTAGAATAGAAAAGGTTCGATGCTCATCGAAATATGGATTACATCAGGAGGGATGAAGATGAATGCGAGTCCGAACATAGCACAGGTAGCCTCACTCGTAAGCGATGCATCGAGAGCGGCCATCATGACCGTCTTATTGGATGGGCGTTACCACCCGGCAGGAGAGCTGGCGTACATGGCAAATATCAAACCGCAAACGGCTAGCTTTCATTTATCCAAAATGGTTGCGGCGAATCTGGTGGCCGTCGAAAAACAGGGAAGGCATCGTTATTACGGAATAGAGAACCAGGAGGTTGCCCGGATCATGGAGAGCCTTCTATCGATAACGCCTCCCGTTGAAATAAGATCATTCAACCAAGCTTTGGAGCACGAAGCCATTCGCCATGCAAGGACTTGCTACGATCATCTTGCGGGGAGTTTGGGAATACAATTGACGGATTCGCTTCTAAATGCAGGGATTTTATCCGAAGTGGATCATCAATTTACGGTTACCGAAAAAGGAGAAGGCTTCTTCAGGGCGTTTCAAATCGATCTGGAACGCGTGAAGAGAAAACGCCGCTCCTTCACGCACCGATGCTTGGACTGGAGTGAAAGACGTCATCACCTTGCCGGGGCGCTGGGCCATACGCTGTTGGAAAGACTACTCGAATTGGGTTGGGTGCAACGCATTCCGAAAACAAGGGCCGTTAAAATCACGCCCGAGGGCAAGAAAGGGCTAAACGAAACGTTTCATGTTGATATCGAATAGGCGCAGGTTTTCGGTATGAAGCGTGGATGCCTGAAAAAAGGACTGCCGCCGGCTCATCGAAAGATGAAGCGGCGGCAGTCCTAATTATTAGAGATTAGCGCAGTGTCTTCAAAGCACCGCTCCAAGCAAGCACTTGGTCAAGCATGCCATTCAGGTTGACAAGATGCAGATCTGCCGGTTTGAACACAGAGCCGTTCTCGAAATCAGTGAATAACGAGAGGGCAGGATGTACGCGAACGTCCGCTACGGACAGCTCGCCCAGGATTCCGCGCAGATGCTCGGCAGCGCGTGCGCCGCCAACAGAACCGTAACTCACGATGCCTGCAGCTTTATTGTTCCATGCCTCACGGGCATAATCGAGTGCGTTCTTCAATGAGCCGGAAATACTGTGGTTGTACTCCTGAACGATGAATACAAAGCCGTCCAAACTTGCAAGTTTGGTATTCCAAGCCGTTGCTTGTTCAGTCGCGTCGGCTTCGCCCAAAAGCGGAAGCTTGTAATCCGCGATATCTACGATTTCGTAGTTTGCATCTCCGCGCTCGTCAGCGATACGTTTAACCCATTCACCTACTTGCGGACTTAAACGACCTTGACGGGTACTGCCTAAAATAATACCGATATTCAATTTGGACACTGTTCTTACCTCCCGATTATTCTGAATATATTGTGATCATGGTGTGCTTGTTATTTTGCATGAGCTAATCATAATCTTAGTGGGTTATCTTTGTCAAGCAGCTTACTAAAAGTTTGTGTAAAATATTCTAAGTTTTTTGTATTCATGCACGGGTGGATATTCACCTGAAATCGAACGGTGTTTTGTATCGCATAGACAGCTGCGATGTTATACTGGTCATGTGCCTTGGAACCCACTTTTTCGTGCCGGGATAATACGCGTCATTCAGCAATTAACGTACATATGAAGATTGGAGAGGTGAAGCAAGAATGGAACTTAGACAATTAAGAACGGATGAATTTGACATCAGCACGAGTTTATCCGAATATGCCTTTCAATATACGCTGACGCCGGAGCAGCGAGAGTCCAATCAGAAGCATTTTAAACCAGAGCGATTCTGGGGAATTTTTGACGGGGAAGAGCTGCAGGCGAAACTGACCATCATTCCGCTGCAGGTCTATTTGCAGGGGAACACTTTCGCGATGGGCGGCATTGCGGGCGTGGCAACATGGCCGGAGAACCGCAGACAGGGACATGTCTCGACGCTGCTTAAGCATGCATTGCAAGAAATGAAGGGCAAGGGACAGACCCTTTCCTTCCTGCATCCGTTCTCGATCCCGTTTTATCGCAAGTTTGGCTGGGAATTGTTCGCGGAATATTATAAGTACGTCATTCCGGTGTCCAAATTTCCGCGTAAAGTGGAGGTGCCGGGCCGCGTTGTAAGAGATGTAAACGACATTGCTGTACTGGATGGCATGTACCAGGCCTATGTCAGCCGGTATAACGGTACCCTAGTGCGCGAAGAGGCATGGTGGACAAGATTCGTCCTGCAGGGAGACAATCACAGCGTTGTGTATTATTCTGCCGAGGGCAAACCGACGGGCTATGCGTTATATGAGCTAAAAGACAAAGAACTGGTGTGCGACGAATTTGTTTTCCTGAATGAAGAAGCCCGAAGCGCGCTTTGGACTTTTTTTGCGAACCATGATTCCAGGATCGAGCAGGTGACCATGACGATGGTGCCGACGGATGACCAGCTGCCCTATATGCTGCCGGATCCCCGCGTTACCCGGGAAACGGTTCCTTACTTCATGGCCCGTATCGTGGATTTACAATCCTTCGTGGAGCAGTATGCTTTTGAAGCGGGGCGGGAAGCTGTCCTGACCATCGAGGTGGAGGATTCCGCAGCGCCTTGGAATGCAGGCCTGTGGAGGCTGTCGGTGAATGGAGAGGGCAAAGCGGAGCTGTCGGAGCTCCCATCCGATCGAGGGGAGCAGGCGGATCTGTCTACCGACATTCAGACACTGTCGGCCTTGTTTACCGGATATAAAAGACCGCAGGCACTGTATTCCATCCACCGCCTGACCGGAGATGCTGAGGCGGCAGCACAGCTGGAAACGATGATTCCTGCAGGCCAAACCTACCTCATGGATTTCTTTTGAGAAAAGGATAACGCTTGGTGCTCCGGAAGAATATCGTCGAATTCGCTTTGTCGTTAGAATATACGAAACACGCAAAAAAGCCTGGGAACCAGGCTTTTTTGCGTTGCGATCATCTAAGGGTATAAATTCAATCCTGAACCTCTTTTTTGGAGAAAACATAGAGCTTTCCGTCATCCCCATACTCCGCGTATGCGATATCTTCCAAGGATTCAAAACCTTGTTCCCGCGCTTTCGATTGAATCTCATTGTGTTCGATGTGCTTGCCCAGCATGGATTCCTCGAGCAGCCTTCCCTTGTCGACAACCGTTACCGTGAAGGGATCCGGCTTGGCTTCGATGCCAAGATCCTGGGCCGTCGGCGGCTCGTATTCGGGTTTGCGCATGACGGATAGCGAGCCGTCCGTTTCCAGAATGGCGTATTTGACTTCGGTTAATGAGAAAATATTTTGCCGTCTGAGCATGGACAGCAGCTGTTTATATTCCATGTCGTATTTATCGAGCAGCTTTTGGTTGAGCTTTCCGTTATCGATCAGAAGAACCGCCCGCCCTTCCGTTAAATAGCCGAACTTGACAAAGTGGGTGGTTGCCTTCTCGAAGAGGAAAGACATGGTTGTCCATAACGCTAGAGCGAATAACAGATGGGACAATTTTACTTTATCATCATAGAGGCTTGCCCCAACGATTTCACTCAGGATTAAGGAGGATAGGAAGTCAAGCGGTGTAAGCTGACTGATGGTTTTGCGCCCAGTAACAAAGGTGATGATCCATAGTCCGAAAAAGCTGATGATCAGTTTGACTCCTAAATCGATAAACATATCCATGGACAACCCTCCTTGGGAAGCAGTGTAATTGGTAAGTTATTAAACGTTTTCGCTTCGCGCAGAAACAAGGGAGATTTACCCGGTTAGGGTATTCATTGACGTAATGAACAATATTCAATAATCGATCTTTAAGAATGAGAGCTGCTGGTTAACAGCGGCTTTTTTGTTTTAAGCTATGGATTCATTCGTGAATTTGACAACTTCTCAATAGACGCTTGAAAGTGACGCGGCGTCATCTTGTAAGATATAATTCGTCAACGAAAATCACGGAGAATGTCATATTTCGACAAGAGGGAGATGGGAGAATTGAAAAAGGGAGATATCATTATTTACGCATGCGTCATCATCGGGGCCGGGATCGGTTTAACGCTAGACAATGCTTTTCCGGGTGTTCTGGTCGGTTTGGGTATTGGATATTTGGTCAAAATGACCCTGAAGGATGAGGAATCGTAAACATGGAAAAGATGCTGACATAGGATACATGAGGGAAGGACTTGTTATCCAAATTAACATCGAACTATCTTTGAAATTAGGTTTGACAATTAGAAAAAACTGACTTATAGTACTTTACTATCAGCAACGATCAAAGACATGATTCGTGAAACGACCTGTCCAGAGAGAGAAGCGATTGGTGAAAGCTTCTTCCGCGCTTGTTTCTTGAATTACCCCTTTGTAGCTGTGTTTTTGAACCCAGATCGGTCGTTCGACAATCGAAATGGAACTAGAAAACACCGAATCATCCCCGTTACCGGATGTCTGAATGAGGATCCGACAAAGCGCGCGGCAGTACGAGCGTTTGCCATTATCGGATCAAATTAGGGTGGAACCACGAGCTGAACGCACTCGTCCCTTAGGGATCGAGTGCTTTTTTGCGTTCAATCTAAATTTGATGGAGGGATCACCATGTCAATTGTAGTAACGCTGCAGGACGGAAGCAAGAAGGAGTATCCCGCACAAACGACGATGATCCAAATCGCGGAATCCATCCATTCAGGACTGAAGAAAAATGCGGTTGCAGCCAAAGTGGATGGCAAACTTGTGGATTTGAATCGTGAGCTTTGCGAAGATGCGGAAGTAAGCATCATTACAATGGATTCCGAGGACGGATTGTACGTATATCGGCACAGTACGGCCCATCTGATGGCTCAGGCCGTGAAACGGCTATACGGCAGTGAATCTGTTCATCTTGGGGTGGGACCGGTCATTGAGGATGGTTTTTATTACGATATGGATCTGGGGCATTCCATTACGGCCGATGACTTGATTGCCATCGAACGAGAAATGCAGAAGATCGTTCAGGAAGACCTGCCGATCCTTCGCAAGGAAGTGGGGCGTAAGGAGGCTGAACGTATATTCCAAGATGATCCGTATAAAATGGAGCTAATTCGTGAACTACCGGAGGACGAGGTTATTTCGGTATATGAGCAGGGCGAGTTCGTTGACTTATGCAGAGGGCCGCATCTTCCATCCACGGGCAGAATCAAAGCTTTCAAATTAATGAGTGTGGCGGGTGCTTATTGGCGGGGAGACTCCGACAATAAAATGCTGCAGCGAATCTACGGAACGGCGTTTCCCAAGAAGTCGCAGCTGGATGAGCATTTATTGCTGCTAGAAGAAGCCAAGAAACGGGATCATCGGAAGCTGGGAAAAGAGCTTGGCCTCTTTATGTTCTCGGAAGAAGCGCCCGGCATGCCCTTCTTCTTTTGCCGAACGGGATGATCATTCGCAATGAGCTGGAGCAATTCGCAAGAGGGCTTCAATTCCATCGCGATTACGATGAAGTGCGGACTCCGCTGATGATGAACAAGCGCCTGTGGGAAATGTCCGGTCACTGGGATCACTACAAAGACAATATGTATTTTACGCAAGTAGACGAGACGGAGTATGCGCTGAAGCCGATGAACTGTCCAGGACATATGTTGGTCTACAAAAACTCGCTGCACTCCTACAGAGAGCTGCCCATTCGCATCTCCGAATTCGGTCAGGTTCACCGCCATGAGTTCTCAGGCGCTCTTAACGGCATGATGCGGGTGCGCACGTTTTGTCAAGATGATGCGCATATTTTTGTAAGGCCCGATCAGATCCAGGAAGAAATCAAACAGGTTATTGATTTTATCAGCCGAGTGTATCAAGTCTTTGGCTTTGAATATACAATCGAGTTATCGACAAGGCCGGAGGATTCCATGGGCTCCGAGGAACTATGGGAGCAAGCGGAGTCTTCGCTGCAGCAGGTACTGGATCAATTGGGACTGCCGTACCGGATTAATGAAGGGGATGGAGCGTTTTACGGACCCAAAATCGACTTTCATATCCTCGATTCCTTAAAGCGAAGCTGGCAGTGCGGCACCATCCAACTGGATTTCCAGTTCCCTGAAAAGTTCGATCTGTCCTATATTGGAGAAGATAATCAGAAGCATCGGCCGGTTGTCATTCACCGGGCGGTGTTTGGATCCATCGAGCGTTTTATCGGGATCCTTACGGAGCATTACGGCGGGGCTTTCCCGATGTGGCTTGCTCCCGTACAAGTGATGATCATTCCGGTGTCGGATCACTATATCGATTATTCCTTGAAGGTGAAGAAGCGTCTGGAGAATGCAGGCATCCGGGTGAACGTCGATGTCCGAAATGAAAAGCTGGGTTATAAAATCCGTGAAGCGGGACTGTTGAAAACGCCTTACACGCTTGTCCTTGGCGAGAAGGAAATGAACTCCGATCACGTATCGGTTCGTAAACGGGGCGAGGGCGAGCTTGGCGAGATCGCCATGGATCAAGTCATTGAACGGCTTCGGAACGAGATAGAGTCCAAAGAATTTTAATTCTTCGTTGTGGCTGCGGCTTTCCGCAAAGGGAGCGGGATGATCTTCGTCACCGTGTGCGACCCCAAATCATGGTATGATTTGGATGTGCCTGTTAAGCGGTACATGTTAATGATGAAGGAGAGAGTAGCGTTGCAAACGTACCCGAGCAAAGAGGCTTTCATCGCTGAAATTCGACGAACGTATAAGCTGTTTGACCAAGAATTTGATGATGTCCCGGAGGATAAAAAGAATCATCGAATTGGCGAAGTCGACAGAACGCCGCAAGAAATGATCGCCTATCAGCTTGGTTGGCTGTCTCTCGTCATGAGCTGGGAGCGGGATGAACGAGCCGGCATCGAAGTTACGACGCCGGCCCCTGACTATAAATGGAATCAATTGGGGGCGCTGTATCAGCGTTTCTACCAAGCGTATGACGGCTATTCTTTGGAAGAATTGCGTAGCATGCTGAAGCAGAGGACGGATGAATGGTGCGAATGGATCAACCGGTTGACCGAGGAAGAGTTGTTTCGTCCGGGCGTTCGAAAATGGACGGTAACCAGCGCCAACTGGCCGATGTGGAAATGGCTGCACATCAATTCCGTCGCCCCTTTCAAAAGCTTCAGAACCAAGATCAGAAAGTGGAAAAAGTTCGTCGCGTAACGCTTTACCGCTTCAAGGGCAAAACGAACGATCCGAGGTTTACCTCGGATCGTTTTTTTGGTTGGATTAGAGCTGAATGGGAAGGCGGGTTCCTTTTTTACCGACTAAAGGCTGCAAAAGTCAAAATAATGCACATCAAGGCAAAAATCGGCTCTACTAGAACCGGGCGACTCTCCTTATCATGAATCGTAATCAGGATCGATTTGAAGGGAGCAAGGTGTTATGTGGAGCAATGCGATTCAAGATGCCGTAGAGAAAATCCGGAAGAACATGGATGCCTTCGGGGCAAGATTTCCCCACGTCAGCAGGGACGGAGCTTATTTGCTGAATGACAATGACGACTGGACGAACGGCTTCTGGAGCGGCCTGCTCTGGCTGTGTTATGAATACACAGGCGACGAGGCCTTTAGATTGGGAGCAAAACGAACAGTGGAAGATTTTCGCCGCCGCTTTGCAGAAAAGAAGGTGCTTGATCATCACGATATCGGGTTCCTTTATTCCTTGTCCTCGAAAGCGGAATGGATCGTCGAGAAGGACGAGAGTGCCCGCCAGTTGACGCTTCAGGCTGCGGATCTGCTGCTGAAACGCTGGCGTCCAAGCGGAGGATATATTCAAGCGTGGGGTCCGGAAGGAGACGAACAGGAAGGCGGCCGCATCATTATCGATTGTTTGATGAATCTGCCGCTGCTGTTCTGGGCGGGACAGCAAACCGGAAAGTCCCAATATCGGGAAATTGCAATCATGCAGGCGGAGAAGACAAGGCGCTATCTCGTACGGGGAGACGACAGCTCATACCATACCTTTTTCTTCGATCCCCATACGGGGGAGCCGATCGGCGGTGCCACGCATCAAGGCTATACGAACGGTTCGACCTGGACGCGGGGACAAGCATGGGGGGTATATGGCTTCGCGCTGGCTTATCGATACACCGGAAATCATGCATACCTGGATACTTCCAAACGAATGGCCAGATACTTCCTAGAGCATTTACCGGAGGATCATGTCGCCCTTTGGGACTTTAACGCTCCCGTAACCGCAGAGACTTACCGCGACAGCTCAGCTTCCGCCATCGTGGCAGCGGGCTTGCTGGAACTGATTGGACATTTGGAGGAGGGGGATCCAGAAAGAGCCGGATTTGAACAAGGATTGAAGGATTCTATGACCTCTCTGGTCCGCCACTATTCCACGATCGGCCAAGAAGCGGAGGGTCTGCTGCAGCATGGCTCTTATCATGTGCGGGGTGGCTTGTCCCCGGATGATTTCATGATCTGGGGAGATTATTTTTATCTGGAAGCTTTAATTCGGCTGGAGACCGGCAGCAAGGGGTACTGGTATGAACGCTGATGCCATGGAAGCTTCGGCGAATGCTGTTTTGGAGATTTTGAACCTGAAGGATCCCGCTATGGGTTCGATGCAGGATGCAGACGATCAAGGTCATCGGCACGATTTACTGTGTAAACTGCATCAATACTTCACCTGCCGGAGGACACCCGGATGGTGGATGAGCGGCGAGGATAAGCAGTATATCACCGATTACGTGAAGCAATATTGCGCAGATGGACTGGAAACCGTGATGAAGACGGCGGAAGAAGTGGTACAGCAGACGTTCCTGTTCCGTTTTCCGTGGGATATGGAACGGAGCCAAATTCCCGTTACATTTGAGGGAAGTGTGAATTGGTCCCATATTCCCGATCAAGACGCGGAGTGGGCTTACATGCTGAATCGCCACCGCTATTGGGTGGCGTTGGGACAAGCGTATGCAATGACGGGCGACGAGAAGTATGCGGAAGCGTTTTGCCGCCAGCTCGAAGACTGGATCGATCGGAATCCTGTCCCCGAAGAGCCGACGACGGATACGCTGACATGGCGACCAATCGAAGCCGGTCTGCGCAGCGCGAACTGGATCAAGGCACTTCGATACATGATCGGCAGTCCATCCCTGACTCCGCTGCTGCTCGGTAAAGCCCTGATTTCGCTTCACGAGCACGGGGAGTATCTGGCTGCTTCCTTCACCAGCTGGAAGCATATCAGCATCTTCACGAGCACGGGGAGTATCTGGCTGCTTCCTTCACCAGCTGGAAGCATATCAGCAACTGGGGTGTTCTGGAAACGTGCGGTTTATACCATATCGCACTGTACTTCCCCGAGTTTAAGAGTTCGGCACGATGGCGGGAACTAGGGGAAGAGAGACTGAATGAGACGGCCCGGCTTCAGATCATGGTAGACGGCATTCACTGGGAGCAGTCGCCAACGTACCATCATGAGGTGCTGGCTTGTTATCTGGACTGCGTTCACCTCGCCAATCTCAACGGGTTGGAGCTTGACGGCCTATTCCGGCATAAGGTACGCGAGATGGCCGAAGCCTCCCTGTACTGGGCAAAGCCGAACCACAAGCAGCCGATGCTGGGAGACAGCGACGACAGCGATATCCGTTCCATTCTGACCTACGCCGCGTGGTTATTTGAGGATCCCGTTTTGCGCTTTGGCGGATATGCTCTGCCGGATTACGATCATGCCTGGCTGTTCGGCATGGCGGGCATCCGGGATTACGAAGCGATGGTGCCCGCGGAGCCGCCGTCCCTAAGCCGAGCTTTTCCCCATTCCGGCCATTATACGATGCGAACGGGCTGGGGCGAAGATGCGTTGTACCTTTATTTTCACTGCGGTCCGCTCGGGGGTGGCCATGGTCACGCCGATATGCTGCACATGGATCTCCATGCGTACGGCCGGGATCTGCTCACCGATCTCGGAAGGTACAACTATAGCGACCTTACACCGCTGAGAAAAGCTTTAAAGGAGAGTTCAGCCCATAATACTACGGTCGTCGACGGGATCGGGTTTACCGGGGTCAAGGATACCTGGTCTTTCGACCGGATTGCCGGGCCACTGGGCTGCAGATGGATCAGCAAGCCGGAGTTCGATTATGTCGAAGGGGCGCATGACGGCTATCTCTATGGGAGTGATCCGTTGTATCCGCGCAGAAGGATCATCTTTATCAAGCCTTATTTTTGGCTGCTGATCGACAGCTTGGCTTGCCTTGAGCAGCATACCTTTACTCAGCATTTTCATTTTCCGCACCCGCCAGGAGAAGTCCGGATGGAAGGGGAGTCTTTGATTTGCCGCACAACCACCCTTGGGGAGGCGAATCTGTCCATTATCCCCGTAACTGCAGACGGCCTGCGTGGGGAAGTCGGCGAAGGCATGATTTCCCGCGAATATAACCTGCTGGAACCGAATGCGAATGCGGCTTACTCCCGAACCGGGAAAGGATGCATCAGCATCATGCAGGTGCTGTATCCTCATCGTGCAGGCGATACGGCCTTGCCGCGAGTCCGTAATGTGCCTGTTTATCGCCATACGGGCGAACGGGTTCATGACGGGCAAGCGGAAGCATGCGGGATTCAGCTGCCGGGTATGGATGAAGAGTTTATTCTCGTTGTTAGTCACCGTGCGCCGTCCGGTCATTATGACTCTTATGTGGTGGAGGGCATGCAGATCTTCGGGGAGGTTGTTCTGATGACCCTTCAAGGCAGAAATAAGCAAGCAACTGTCATCATTTAATGAATGCCGCCGGCACAAAGGACTGATAGAATAAAGAGGACTAGAGCATAAGAGAGGCGCAGAGAAAAATGTTCAAATTCACCTTCTACAAACGCATTCAGCTGTCTTTCCTTTTGCTGATCTTTATTCCGCTGATCGCGGTTTCTATCATTTCATTTGTTCTGATCCGAAATACGATGGTAGAGAAGCTGCAGCTCAGCAACGAGAATGTCCTGAACGTCATGACCGACGAGCTGAGCAAGACGATTGACGATGTCACGTTTGCCTCCCATTTTATCGTGAACGATACGAACGTTCGCAATATCCTGAAGTCATTTGCAGACACCAAACGGCTGGCTACTTATCAGGATTACGTGCATTTCAGACAGATACAGGACGTGTTCTCCCTGATAAATTCGAAGCCGCTGAATAATAACGTCCGCATGTACCTGGTCAACCGTCAGCACTTCGTCATCTCTTCCGGCACGGAGGATTTGACCGCAATCAACGGAAGCCTCGACAAGCTGATGGAGCGCGTCGATCTCAGTAAACCTGAAACCCTGCAATGGCTTGGGATGGCCGGCGGCGACTCGGCAGGAAACGGAAAAAGCTATTATATAGCCAGGGTGATCTATGACAGCCGCGAGAAGAGGCAAGTGTCCGTATTGCTCAGCGCCATTTCCGATACGTACTTCAACAAGCTGCTGGGTACGATCGACTTTGGCAAGGTGGCGCTCTTTGACGCTAACGGGGAATACATCGCAGGCCATACCGGGCTGATTCCGCATCATACGGAAACCAAGGGCAGCGTCCGAACGGACAGAACCATATTGAAATCGAACTGGAAGCTGGCTTACGAGGCATCGGAGAAAGAGTGGTCGGGGCAGATCTCCCGGACTTTTTATACCGGTCTTGCCGGTGTTCTTCTGCTGTTCCTGGTGTTCTCCGGGATGTCCATCCTGATGGCCAAGAGGCTCCACAGTCCGATTCACAAGCTGCAGCGCGTGGTACGCCAGTTCGGGATGGGAAACCTGGATGTCAGACTGGAGGTCAAGGGCAAAGATGATATCGCCGAATTGGGGCAGACGCTGAATACGATGCTCGATCAATTGCAGCGGTTGATTCACGATATCGAACAGGAGCAGGAACAGAAGCGGGTGATGGAGCTCGAAGCCTTGTTTATGCAAATCCGCCCCCATTTTTTGATCAACACGCTGAATTCGATCAAATGCAGCCTGATCTTGACGAAGGATACGCTTCACAGCGGCATTATCGATTCCCTGATGAGTTTGCTCCGGGCTTATCTCAAGGTTAATGAGCCGGCCACTTTACGCGAGGAATGCAAGCTGCTGGGCCATTATGTCGACATTATGAAAATCCGCAACGAAATCCCGCTTCGTTTAGAGGTCGACCTGGAACCGGAAACCGAGGGACTTATTTTGCCGAAACTCATTTTGCAGCCTATCGTTGAGAATGCCATCGTCCACGGACTTGTCGACCATCAGACTCCACGCATTGAGATCCATTCCCGAAGCAGCCTGGACGGAATCAGGATTGAGATTACAAACAACGGTACAGGGGCCGAGGAAGAACTGCTCCAATGCCTTAACCGCAGGCTGGGGAAACCAAGCGAAGAGCAGGACGGAGCCTACGAGAGAGTCGGTCTGATGAACGTGGTCCAAAGACTCCGATTGACCTTCGGACCGGAAGCGAGTTTGACGCTCGCCAACCTTCCGCATGGCGGAATGTCAGTTACGTTGTACTTGCCCTTAAGTCATCATCATGGGTTTTTGCCGGAGGGAGAGGAAGAATGATGTATAGAGTAATGCTTATCGACGATGACGTTCCCATGCTCAAGGTATTGCAGCAGATGATTGACTGGGAAGCAAACAATCTGCAGATTGCCGGCAGTACGTATTCCAGCGCGAAAGCGCTGCTTATGTTTGAGGAAGTGAGGCCGGACATCGTCATTACGGATATCGGGCTGCCGCAAAAAAACGGCATGGAGCTGGCAGAACATTTTATTCGCATGAAGCCGGAAGTTCGGATTATCTTCCTGACCTGCCATGAAGATTTTCATTATGCCCAGCAAGCCGTAAAACTGCAAGCAGACGACTATTTGATCAAAGATCAGCTGACGGCCGAGCAGCTGGAAGAGAGCCTTGGCAAATCCATGCACTTATTAAAAACGCGGGCCGGTCTGATTCATCGCGAGGCGGCGAGTTACAACAGCCAGCTCTTTCGGCAGGATTTGCTGCAAAGGGTAATCAACGGCTCGCCTTCCGAGTCCACTTTGGCTTATGCGGGACAGATCGGCATCTCCTGGACGTATCCGTGGTTTATGCTGGGACTGGTCAGCATTCGGCTCTCCAGCTTTGACCAGCGTTTCAGAAAAACGGAGCTGCCGCTGATTTTATACGCAGTCTATAATATAGCGATGGAATTGTCGGAATCGTTTGAAGGCATTACGCCGTTCATGGAACAGGGGAACCTTGTGATTCTGCATAACTTCAGGGTGAATCTCGCACAGAATGCCAGTTTGCATCTGCACAATTATTTGCAGCAGCTGCGATATCAATGCGTCCACTTTCTCAAAATTCAACCGAACGTTATCGCGGTCACGGACAAAATGGAATTAAGCTCGATCGGCTCCATCTATCAGGAAATTGTGCACGGCAGGTGCGAATTTTACGAAAATACCGATTATACGATAACCGAGGTTTCTCAAATCCGATCAAGGTGGTTCCAATCCGCGCCACAAGGGTTTCTTGACGGCTACGCATCCGAGCTGGAACGAAATCTCATCAAGCAGGATCTAGACGGTATACGTTGCACGCTTCAGAAGATCGCCGGTACAGCAAAAGAACTGACTATTGATCCAGGAGACTTTGCCAGGGATTTGTCTTCCATGCTTCGCGGCATCGAATTGATGATGTCCAGTCTCAAATTCGATGAGGATCTATTCGCCTATCTTGCTGCAGTCCGCACCTTGGATGATATGATGGAACTGGTGGAGAGAAAGCTGACCCAAATGACGGGAACCCGGCAATCGGGGGCGGGAAACCACGCTCATGAGCCGAAGCTGCAGGTGATCCAGCAGTATATCGATCAGCATCTTGACGATAACATCACGTCGATCGACATGGCACGCTATCTGTTTTTGAATCCAAGCTATTTTTCGCGATATTTCAAACGAATGACGGGGCTGACCTTCACGGATTACGTGCATCAGTACAAAATGAAGATGGCCACCAAAATGCTCAGAATGTCCGGACAAAATCTGGAGACGTTGGCCATGGGTTTAGGTTATTCGGACAGGACGTATTTTTCAAAAGTGTTTAAAAAATACGTGGGAACCACGCCGAGCGAATACAAAGCGAAGTACACCGCGCGTAAATAAGAGGACCGATAGCATTCTATTACTTATACAGAGCATGCCGCCCGGCAAGGGCGGCTTTTTAAAGTTTTCAGCAAAGCGCAACGAAACATAGGCTCCACTTTGTGGGGCATTTTGTTTTGGGGTCCCCGCAAAGTATTCGGAATAAGCATCGAAGCTTAGGCACCACTTTGTGGGGCTTTCTGTACTGGGGTCCCCGCAAAGTATTCGGAATAAGCACCGAAGTTTAGGCTCCACTTTGTGGGGCTTTCTGTACTGGGGTCCCCGCAAAGTATTCGGAATATAAGCATCGAAGCATAGGCTCCACTTTGTGGGGCTTTCTGTACTGGGGTCCCCGCAAAGTATTCGGAATAAGCATCGAAGCATAGGCACCACTTTGTGGGGCTATTATAGGTCAAAATCTTGCACATGGCTGGTCATAATCCCTCCTTCTTGACGATGGCGGATGTATTACTATAATGACAACTTACTAATTGTCGAGGTGATGCTGCATGGAGGCTGTACAACAACCAGTGCCGAAGAGCCGGCGGAAGTTTTGGACTCCCAAGCGGAAAGAGGCTTTGATCGGGTGGCTGTTTCTGGCCCCGGAAATCGTCGGGATGCTGCTACTAAACGTGTTTGCTCTTGGATTTTCTTTGTATTTGAGTTTATCCGATTGGGATATGCTGTCGGGTGTCCAGGGGATCGAGTTTACCGGATTTGATAACTACATCAAGATGTTCCATGATCCGACCATTATTCAAGCGATAAAAAACAATTTGATCTATATGGTTCTTACGGTGCCGATCCCGATTGCCATCGCTCTTGTGCTTTCGGTTTTGATTCATAACAGCGTGTTCTTCAAGAGTTACTTTAAAGTCGCGTTTTTCATTCCTTATATCTCTTCGATTATCGCAGTTGCTGCGGTATGGAGCGCATTATTCCACCCATCGCTGGGTCCTATCAACCAGTTTCTGATGGATCTCGGGATCAGCAATCCGCCGAAATGGCTGGTCGATCCGAAAACGTCGCTCTTAGCGATTTCGATTATCAGTTCCTGGGCGGGCTTGGGCTACACGATCATTATCTATATGGCCGGGCTTACGAACATTTCGAATGAAATTTATGAAGCGGCGGATATTGACGGTGCCAGTGCAATTAAAAAGTTTTTTGCGATTACGGTTCCGATGCTCCGTCCGACAACCTTCTTCCTGTTAATTACGATGTTGATCGGCTCGTTTAAAGTGTTTGACATCATCGCCTTTTTAACGGAAGGCGGCCCGAACAATTCTTCTACCGTGCTTGTATTCCGCATCTATGAGGAAGGCTTTCAATATTACAATATGGGATACGCTTCGGCCATTTCCTGGCTGCTGTTCGCGATTATCGGCCTGATTACCGCGCTCACCTGGAAAATGAGAAATGAAGAATAAGGAGGGAGAGGAATGTACATGCAGCTGCTTCGAAAAAACGCGTCCAAAGTGGTAGTCACCTTTATCATGGGGGCATTGTCCATTGTGTTTCTCGTTCCGCTCATCTGGATGATTTCCGCGGCTTTTAAATATGAGAAGGATGTTATGCGATTCCCGATTCAATGGATACCGGAAAAGGTGAATCTGGCGTACAATTTCAAGATGGTCTGGATGGGAAGAGTTCCCTTCTATGATTTCTATTTCAATTCTTTTAAAATAGCGATTATTACGACCCTAATCACCCTGATTATCTCATCCATGGCAGGTTATGCGCTGACGAAGATACGATTCAAGGGACGGAATCTTGTTTTTATGGCCTTGCTCTCGTTCATGATCATTCCGGATCAGGCGACGCTCATTCCGCGGTTTCTGCTCATTCGCTGGTTTGGACTCTACAATACGCATGAGGCCATCATCTTCATGAGCATGTTCTCGATTTACTTTACGTTCCTGCTGCGTCAATTTATGAACGGGATCAGCGATGAATACTTGGAAGCGGCGAGAATTGACGGAGCGGGTCATCTGCGGACATTTGCTTCCATTATGGTTCCGCTGTGCAAGCCTGTGCTGGCTACGGTGGCGATTATTAAATTCATATGGACCTGGAACGATTACCAGAATCCGCTCATCTTCTTGCTGGACAAGGACTTATACACGATTCCGCTGGGGATGACGCTGTTCCGTGATGACTACACCAACAACTATGCCATTATGATGATGGCGTCAGTCTCGGCAATCATTCCGCTGGTCATTGTGTTCATCGCATTGCAAAAGCAGGTTATAAACGGCATTGCTTTGGGCGGGGTAAAAGGTTGATAAGAAGTCTATAGTCAAAATTCAGAAGTTCGGAAAGTCAAAAATGTAATCCTAGAACCTCAAAATTGTGCACTTGATCGGCCATGCTGGTGCCTATAATGAACATGAAAACAGCACCACAACTAATTTATCTGTGCAGGGGGAAGTAAGATGAAGAAAAAAAGCAAACACAGATTATCCGTCATTCTTAGCACGATCCTGGCGAGCACCCTGGTATTAAGCGGCTGCGGGAAATCCGGGTCGGAAACGAGTGCCGGTGGCAACGGAGGAAGCGGTCAGACGGACAAGCAGGTTACCGTCAAGTATTACAACTGGGATAATGAAGCTCAACAGGCGGGTACGGACGCCATGCTCCAGGAATTTATGGATCAGAATCCGAATATCAAGGTCGAGCATGTGGTTCTGGTTCCCGGCGATTCCGTGGAAATGTTGAAAAAGTTGGATTTCCTGATCTCATCCGGTGAAGCGATCGATGTTATTCAGTTCCCAAGCTTGGGCGGAGTTCTCGAACGGGCCTCACGTGGAGCCCTTGCTCCCCTGAACGAGTTCTATGAGCAGGAAAGTCTCGTTCCGGAAGACGAATACTTTGTCAATGCCAAGCTAGAGGACAAGTATTATGGCATGCAGTACACCAAGAGCACAAACTATGTGATGCTCAACAAGGATGCCCTGGATGAAGCGGGACTTGAGGTTCCGAAATTCGGCTGGACGTGGGATGATTACCGCGACTATTCCAAAAAGCTGACCAAGGGCGAAGGCGTTGACAAGCGTTACGGTTCTTACTTCCATACATGGGAGCTTTATATGAACGCTCCGGCGCAAACCATGATGAAGGATCCGTTCGTATATGAGGACGGAACGACCATTCTGGCAGATCCGACCTACAAATACTTCTTCCAGCTCCGCAAAGATATGGAGGAGACGGATAAGTCGGCCAAACCTTACAGTGACGTGCTTGCCGCGAAGCTGAACTACCGTACTGAATTTTTCAATGAAGAAGCTGCTATGATTCTTACAGGTAACTTTACGGTAGCGGATCCGGGCAATACCGAGCAATATCCGCATGATTTCAAAACAGCTTTCGCTCCTGTACCTGTGCCTCCTGCGGGATCGGAACCTAAAGAGTATGAAGGAAAATACTTCACCAGCGGCAATATGCTGGCGCTGGGTGCCAATTCCACCAACAAGGAAGCATCCTTCAAGCTTATGAGATTCATGACAACAGCCGATTCGGACAGCAGACTCGAGTTCTCTGGCTACAAGAAAGCGAATAACGAAGAATTGTTGACAAAGCTGGTTGCCGGTAAAGAGGATAAGTACGATATGGAGTCGTTGAAATATACGCTGTTTAGCGAAGAAATCCAGTATCTGGATGCAGCCAAAGTCATGATGACGGATACATCGGAATTGACCAAGATCATTAATGACGGCTTTGCGAAATTCATGCTCAGCAACGAGCCGATTGATGAGGTTCAACAATGGATGGTCGATGAAGCCACCAAAATCATTAACGAAAAAGGCGTTGTCAAGTAACGGGGCAATGTACGAGGTATGAGAATCCTGGTAGGAAACGGGTTTCGGGGGGCCATTTAACGGGCTTTCCCAAAGCCCTTTTTTTACGACTGGTGAGAGTTGGAGGGGAAGTTATGTCCATATCAAGAAAGCTTAAGGACCAGCTTGTTGTTCCTTCGCTGGAGCAGCTAGCCTGGCAGGACCTGGAGCTCGGGATGTTCTGTCATTTCGGTATCAATACGTTCTGCAACCAGGAATGGGGGGAAGGCAAGGATGCTCCGTCTTTGTTTAATCCGGACCGACTGGATGCCAAACAGTGGGTCCGATCCGCGAAGGAAGCCGGATTCCGTTATTTCATATTGACGGCCAAGCACCATGACGGCTTTTGCCTGTGGCCGACAGCGACGACGGACTACTCCGTAGCCTCGAGTCCGTGGAGGGAAGGTCGGGGCGATGTCGTTAAAGAATGCGCGGATGCATGCCGGGAAGAGGGCATCGGCTTCGGTATTTATGTATCCCCTTGGGACAGGCACGAGCCGAGTTATGGCGACCCGCAACAGTATGATGACTTTTACTGCAGACAATTGGAAGAATTGTTATCAGGCTATGGCCCGTTAGTGGAAATTTGGTTTGACGGCGCGGGGTCGGAAGGCCGCGAATATGACTGGCCTCGAATCATGGAACTGGTCAAACGATATCAGCCCCGTGCCATGGTCTTTAACATGGGGGCTCCTACGATTCGTTGGGTCGGCAATGAGGATGGGGTGGCGCCGTATCCTTGCTGGAACACGGCCGATTCATCGCGGGGCAGCATGTTCAGTGAGGAATCGTTGAAATGGCTGCCCGAGACGCCGGGCTGGGTGCCCGCGGAATGCGATGTTCCGATTCGAAAAGACCGCTGGTTCTGGCATCCGGACGAAGAACACTTGCTGTTGTCCGTGGATCAGTTAATGGATATCTACTATCGATCGGTTGGACATGGGGCAACCCTGCTGCTCAATGTCGCTCCGGACCATAGAGGGCTGTTTCCGGAAGCCGATGTAAAACGGCTTCAGGCATTTGGCAGAGAGATTGAGCGTCGGTTTGGTCATGCCCTGGCTGAAAGCTCGGGATCGGGCGAGGTCGTTGAATTGTCTCTTCCTAGCGCATGCGTGATCGATCATGTCGTTGTTATGGAGGACATTGCTTACGGGGAACGGGTAAGCCAATATGTGCTGGAGGCCTTCATCGATGGAGAGTGGCTTGAGCTTACACGCGGCAGCGCGATCGGACACAAGAAAATTGATGCCTTCGCTCCGGTATCTGCCTTGAAGGTGCGTTTACGGGTACTGAAATCGGCGGCAAGCCCGAGAATCAAAAACATCGCGGTTTATTATTGCGGGCAATAAGCCTTGGATTTTTACATGAGGTGGAGGAATGCTGAATGGGAATGCTGACATGGGAGAACGGACAATACTTGTTGGACGGACAGCCGTACCGGATCATATCGGGAGCGATTCACTATTTTCGTGTCGTCCCTGAATATTGGGAGGACAGGCTATTAAAATTAAAGGCCTGCGGCTTTAATACCGTTGAAACTTATATCGCATGGAATGTGCACGAACCCCGGGAGGGGGAATATAACTTTAGCGGTATGGCGGACGTCGCATCGTTTATCGAATTGGCCGGGAAACTGGGCCTGCACGTCATCGTCAGACCCAGCCCGTTCATCTGTGCGGAATGGGAATTTGGTGGGTTGCCGGGCTGGCTGCTTGGTTATGGAGAGATGCGGCTTCGCTGCAGCGACCCGCTCTATTTGAGCAAGGTGGATCATTATTACGATGAGCTGATCCCCCAATTGGTTCCGCTGCTATCCACGCACGGGGGGCCGATTCTGGCTGTTCAGGTTGAAAATGAATACGGCAGTTACGGCAACGATCACGCTTATCTGGAGTATTTGCGCGAAGGACTGGTGCGGCGCGGCGTCGATGTGCTTCTTTTTACTTCCGACGGGCCAACCGACGAAATGCTGCTCGGCGGGACGCTTAGCGATGTGCACGCAACTGTGAATTTTGGTTCCCGGGTTGAAGAATCCTTCCGCAAATACCGGGAATATCGTACGGAAGAGCCGCTGATGGTGATGGAGTTTTGGAACGGCTGGTTTGATCACTGGATGGAGGACCATCACGTGCGGGATTCCGCGGATGTCGCCGGCGTACTGGATGAAATGCTGGAGAAGGGCTCCTCGATGAATATGTACATGTTCCATGGGGGAACCAATTTCGGCTTTTACAGTGGAGCGAATCACATCCAGGCCTATGAGCCTACGACGACAAGCTACGATTATGATGCCCCTTTGACGGAATGGGGGGATAAAACGGAGAAATACGAGGCGGTCCGGAGGGTGCTCAGCAAGCATGGGTTTGCGCCGGGTTGTGCCTTCCCTGAGCCCGTTCCAAAAGCAGCCTACGGTAAGGTTGCGCTGTCTGAAACGGCCGGCCTGTTTACGGAATCCAATCTCCAGCATTTATCAGAGCCGATAAAAAGCGTAAGCATTCAGCCGATGGAAAAATGCGGACAGTCCTATGGTTTTATCATGTACAGCACATTTATCCAGGGACCGCGGCACGGACAGCAGCTGCATATTCAGGAGGTTCGTGATCGCGCCCAGGTATTCCTGGACGGTCGTCCGCTTGGGGTCGTCGAACGCTGGAATTCAAGGCCGCTGGATATTACCGTACCCGCAGACGGAGCGAGGCTGGATATTCTCGTCGAGAATATGGGCCGGATCAATTATGGGCCGCTGATTCGCGATCCCAAGGGAATCACGGAAGGCGTGAGAATCGATAACCAGTTCTTGTACGACTGGACGATCCGGACCCTGCCGCTCGAGCCGGAGAAACTGTCATCGCTCTCGTATACGCCGGTTACGCAGGAAGGGCAGGCGCGGCAAGAAGAACCGTCCCTTCCGGAGTGGGGCGACGCGGGTCTGCCAGGGTTTTACCGTGGATGCTTCGAGGTGGAGGAGATCGGAGATACGTTTCTTCGCTTTGATGGCTGGACGAAGGGCGTCGCCTGGATCAATGGCTTTAATCTCGGCCGGTACTGGAAGGCGGGACCGCAGAAGGCATTATATATTCCCGGACCTTTACTGCGCAAAGGGGAAAACGAGCTGGTTCTTTTTGAACTGCACGGCAGTCCCGAATGCTGCGAAGCAGAACTGTCATATCAACCGGACCTTGGACAGACCGCTGCAGTGGACGAAGCTGTGCTTAATTTCGTTCAGGACGGAGAAGACAAGTAGCTCACAGCGACAGGATAATTTTCAGTTCATCGTGTTTAAAAAAGCGCGGCCAGAGAGAATCTCTGGCCGCGCTTTTTTTGTTAGATGTGCCCTGGAAGAGGAGGCCAATGTCAGAAATGTATACCTCGTTTATGTCAAAATGCTTAAAAAGCATAATATATCCAACTCCGGGAACAGTAGAGGAAAAGATAACTGAAGGTAACTTGAATTCCTTGTAGGGAAAGCTGGCCGTGCAGGCACGAGGAGTCGTTTCCATGATGATGAAGAATTTAACGCCGGGCGAAGCCCCGCAAGAAAATTTGCCGGCATCCCTGACGCTATTTATTGACGATATGAAGAACCGCTTCGGACAAAGCGGAGACATTATTTACCGCGAGCTTCAACTAGGCGCCATACCCTCGGTCATGGTCTATATTGAGGGGATGGGAGATCCCCGATATCTAATCGAAGCGATTCATGCCGATATGCCGCTGTTCATGAATCTCCCCGACCAGCGTCCGGAAGAACGCATGAAAATGCTGCAGGAACTGACGATCACGATGGGAAAAGTAGGAGAAGCCCGGACCTTTCAAGAGGTTGAAAAGAAATTGCTCTCCGGCAATACGATCATTTTCATGGATGGAACCGCCACCTCCCTGTATGTGGGAACGGAAACGCTGAAACAGCGTGGAGTGGAGGAAGCCAGCTCGCAATCCGTGGTAAGAGGTCCGAGGGAAGGCTTTACCGAGTCGCTTCGAGAGAATACGGCTTTGGTCCGGCGGAGAATTCAAAGCCCTAAACTGCGCTTGGAAGAGAGAACGGTGGGCGAGCACACAAATACGCAGCTGGCCGTGATGTACATGGAAGGATTATGCGATGTCGATGTACTGAACGAGCTGCGCAGAAGACTGGATGGAATCAAGCTGGACAGCGTCCTGGAGAGCAATTATATCGAGGAGATGATTCAGGATCATCGCTACAGCCCTTTTCCTACGGTATATAATTCAGAACGGCCCGACGTCATTGCGTCTGCCATTTTGGAAGGGCGCATTGCTATTTTCTTAGAAGGAACGCCCTTTGTTCTGGTGGTTCCCGCCCTGTTCGTCCAGCTGTTTCAATCGAGCGAGGATTATTACCAGCGGTGGGATTTTGCCAGCTTGGTTCGACTGCTTCGATACTTATGCTTCGGAATAGCTCTCCTTACTCCCTCCCTGTATATTGCGATTACCACGTTCCATCAGGAAATGCTGCCGACCAACCTGTTGACCAGCTTAATCGGACAGCGGGAAGGGGTTCCCTTCCCTGCATTCATCGAAGCGCTGATCATGGAGATTACGTTCGAGATTCTGCGCGAGGCGGGCATTCGGCTGCCTAAATCGATCGGCCAATCCGTCTCCATCGTAGGTACGCTGGTCATCGGGCAAGCCGCCGTGGAAGCGGGTCTCGTATCGGCCGCGATGGTGATCGTTGTGTCCATGACGGCGATTGCGAATTTTGCCCTGCCGGCTTTCAATATCGGAATCTCGGTTCGGATCTTGCGATTCGGGCTCATGGGAATCGCTGCGTCATTCGGATTGTACGGGATGATCATCGGCATGATCATCATCGGCCTCCACCTATGCAGCCTCCAGTCCATGGGGGTTCCGTATATGACCTCATTCGCCCCCATAAGATGGCGGAGCCAGAAGGATGCCTTGTTGCGATTGTCCCGCCACAGCATGAAAAAATACTTGACCAAATCCAAGACATAAGCCGTCAAATAACGAGGACTTGCTTTCGAAGTCTCTATTTCATACAGAGGGGACTGGTTATCGTGTTGGAAAGAAAAATACTTTCAGTCCTGCTCATATTATGCTTGACCTTCACCCCTGGATGCTGGAGCAGAAAAGAACTGAATGAGCTGGCCGTCGTCATGGCGCTTGGCATCGACACCCATGAGAATGGGTATGCCATTTCTGCTCAGGTGCTTAACTCCGCCGAGGCCGGCTCCAAAAAAGGCGGATCGATGGGCAGTCTTCCGGCCGTAACCTATAAGTCCGTCGGCAAAACCATACCCGACGCCCTGCAGCGCATGTTGAGCATGGCCCCCCGGATGCCGTATCTGTCCCACGTTCGCGTGTTGGTATTCGGTGAAGATCTGGCCAGGTCAGGGGTCAGCGATGTCCTCGATTATATCTCCCGGAATCATCAGCTTCGAACGGACTTCTTTATGCTCGTCGCCAAGAATGGAAAAGCTGCGGAGATTCTGGAGGTCGTTACGCCATTCGAATATGTTCCGGCGAATTCGCTCTATTCCTCCATTCTGATCTCGGAAAAAAATGGGCGGCGACGGGGAAAGTCACTTTGCAGCAGTTCGTGACGGAGCTAAAGCGCAGCGGGTCAGACCCGGTATTATCCGGAGTCCAATTAAGCGGCAGTTTAGCTGAAGGCCAGTCCATGGAGAACGTGAAGCAAATCAATCCTTCCACGCTTCTTCAGCACACGGGGCTCGGCGTGTTCAAGGGGGACCGGTTGGTCGGATGGCTGGGGGAACCTCCCAGCAAAGCCGTCAATTATGTCCTGAATAGAGTCGACACCACGACGGGATTCATTGCATGTCCGGACGATGGTATTGTCGGATTCGCCGTGAACCGGGCGGACACAACGCTGGACGTTAAGCTCAATGCGGATGGAACCCCCGCTTTTTCCGCCGAATTGGAGATCGAGGCCGACGTGAATGCCGTTCAATGCGCGATTGATATCAGTCAACCTGCGGTCATCGACGAATTGGAGAAGGACATCGAGGATAAATATAATGCTAATATTCGGAAGCACATCGGGCTGGTCCAGCAGCGTTATGGAGCCGACGTTTTTGGATTCGGCGAGGTTCTGCACCGAAAATATCCGGACGTTTGGAAAAAATACCGGGATCATTGGGGCGAAAGCTTTAAAACGATGAGTATCCGGGTGGACACCGATGTAGCGGTCCGCCGGGTCGGATCCATCATACAACCCTTAAACCAAAAGGTGGATGAGCCGTGAATTGGCATTGGTTATTCATATTCTTTCTAGCCGTCGTCTTCGTTACGGAAACCCGTCATCTTCTGAAGCTGCGCTCCATCCGGGACATCATCGTATTCTATGCGGTATGGGGAGTAACCTTGCTGGCTTTGATCGGAGATATGATGGAGGTGCCTTATTTAAGGCCGCTGGACTGGATCGGCGCCTTGGTGCAGCCCCTGAGCGGATTGATCTCATAATGAGGAAGGGTTTGGTAATACGTGATCAAATACAAGGATATCGCACCGCGGCAATTTTATATACTGGCATTCGGTTTGACCATCGGTACCTCGATCCTGGTTACGCCTTCCGGATTAGCGCATACCGCCCGGGAAGATGCGTGGATGGCCTCTCTCTTCAGTTTGCTCATTAACCTCCTCATGGTCGTGCTGTATATAGCCATTGCGCGCCTCTATCCCGGCCAATCGATCTTCGAGATCCACGAAAAGGTGCTGGGAAAGCTGCTGGGCAAACTCTTCTCGCTGATCTATTTGTTTTATTTTTTGATTCTTACAGGTACTTTGCTTGGAAATCTGGGCTTTTTTCTGAGCAGTGAAATGATGCCGGAGACCCCGATCGAGGCCATTCAAATCTTGTTCTTAATAGCGGCCGTCATGTGCGCCAGAATGGGCATCATTCTGTTGGCCCGCGTCGGTGAATTGATGTTTCCGTGGATCGTATTTCTGTTTATGGTTCTTGTCCTCTCGCTTATGCCCCAGATCGATTGGAACCATATCAAGCCGATGCTGGAGGAAGGCTGGATGCCCGTGGCTAAGGCCGGTTTCCATTCTTCCATGTTCCAGGAGCTGATTGTGTTAATGGTATTCCTGCCCTTGGTCAAAGGAGAGAAGGAAGGGGAGAGGGCATTGATGCGGGGAGCCGCTTCAGGCGGGCTCGTCCTTAGCATTACCGTCCTGCTCAGCGTGCTAATTTTGGGGATTGAACAGACGGAGAACAGCACGTTTCCGGCATATGCTCTTGCGAAGACGATTAATTTAGGAAACTTCTTTCAACGTGTCGAAGGCATATTGATTACGCTGTGGATCCTGACTTTTTTTATCAAGATTTCTCTCCTGTATCTTTCGATTCTTCAAGGCATGAAAACCGTGTTCGGTCTGAAGGACCAGAATTCGTTAATCTATCCGTTGTCCGTGCTGTTTGTCATCGTGGCCTGGAATACATACATCAACACCGTTTATGTCGCCGATATCATTCAGAACGTATGGTCAAGCTATGCGCTCCTCCACTTGATCGTGATTCCCATCGTCCTCTATCTGGTCGGGATAACGCGAACGAAAATCCTCAGCTTGAAATGAAACCAGCATGGTATGGAAAAAGCCCGAAAGCCGGGGCTTTTTTTGTTTTTTATCTGCATGGACATGATTTTTTTCGAAAATGACTTGAAAGTGACGTCGCGTCATCTTGTATAGTGGAGTTACCGGAGAACTTAAGAAAGCAGGTGATGAGATCGATTCCCATTCAAGAATTGTCCAAACAGACGGGCATTACGGTAAGAACGCTTCGCTATTATGATCAGATCGGCCTGCTGATTCCGGCAGCCAAGACTCCGGGTAAACACCGGATATACAGCGAGGAGGAGCTAAAGAAGCTGCAGCAAATTCAGTTTCTGAAAAAGCTGGGCTTCAGCTTGCAGGAAATTTCGGATATGATTTCGAACCCGGAATGGAACTGGTCATCCAGTTTGATGAATCAGTTGGACTTCGTGAAGAATGAACAGAACAAGCTGAACCAAATGGAATCCGCGCTCCGCGCCGTCCTGCATAGCATTGCCGTGGAAGGGGAGACAAGCTGGGATGTGATTCAGAAGCTGATCCATCTCTCAGGAAGAGACCCCTCATTAAAGCATGCGTTCCGACAACAAATGTTTGAGAGGCGCGAAGAAGAGCTGCTGGACCTCCTCCCGAATATGAACAGCACAGATCCGGATTCGCTAGAATGGATCGCTCTGCTGGGACAGCTTAAAAAGCGTATGGAGAACGGACCCGGTTCTCCTGAAGTACAGAGGATCATCAGACGCATGGATGAAAAACGCCGGGAGCATTTTGAAGGCGAAGACCCCTTCGTGGATAAATTGTGGGAGATCCGCAAATCTCCTTCGCAGTCCGAGCAGATGGGCTTGTACCCCATTGAGGAAGAGCTTCTTCAGTTTATGGAGCTGGCATTTAATATCTATGCTACAGGAGTGGAAGAAAAACTAGACGAAGAGGGGGAGACATCATGACAACGGAACTGCTGCTCTCCGTAGGTGCGTTGTCGCTCTTGGATACCTTGAGCCCTGCCACGCTCGGCGTAACGGTCTATTTGCTGTTGACGGAGCGAGATCGGTTGATCACCCGATTATGGGTCTATTTGTTTACGGTGGCAGGCTTTTATTTCCTGGTTGGTGCCGCACTGATGCTCGGTTTGGATGCTGTTCTTCAGAGCGTAACAGGCATTTTTCAGAATCGAACGGTAAGCTGGGTTATGGCTGTTACCGGCGGCGTTTTGTTTGCAGCCAGTTTTTTTGTCCCGACGAAAAAGACGACGGAACCGCGACGTCCAAGCTCCAAAAGCCTCGGGGCGATGATCGGGCTGGGCTTCACCACGTCCCTGCTGGAGGTGGCAACGGCACTGCCCTATTTTGCGGCGATCGGTCTCATGACATCGGCCCAACTAACGCCGGTTCAATGGGTCCCCCTCCTGGCTGCGTATAATGTGATCATGGTGCTTCCTCCGCTCCTATTGCTCGGTGCACACCTTGCATTTGGCCGCATGATGCAGCGTCCGCTGGAAAAGCTGCGGCTGAAAATCGCCCAGAACTCCGGATCGGTGCTTTCGTGGGTTTTGTGCATTGCGGGACTGATTTTGGTGCTGAACAGCATAGACAACCTATAATGATCGCCTCTCGTTTTTTTCGTTCCCGGCTTCCGAAACCGAGGAGCCTGCTATGTATTCATATGAATCTCGTTATGATATATTTATCGCAGGGTTCATCGACCGTCAGACACCTCGGTATAAGGTTTGCTGAAGATGTGCTTTGATCCAGCAACACAGCTCCAAACATGATAGGGGGTTATCCATTGAGCACACGGATTTTAGAACGGTTAAGAGAAGAGACGGCAGCGCAGCATGAACAAATCGAACAGAATCCATACGCGAAAGCTGCATTCGACCAGACCCTGACGATTGATCAATATCGATCGTATTTAGCGAAGTTTTACGGATTCATTAAACCGGCCGAAACGAAGTTAATGGCAGAGGATGCCGTGAACGATATGGGATTAGATATGTCGATTCGGATGAAGTCGAAACATTTGGAAGAAGATTTGATGCATCTGGATATGACTCAGGATGAAATAAATCAGCTTCCGCTGTGCAGCCGGCTGCCCGAGCTGGGCACGCCTGCGCAAATATGGGGGTATCTCTATGTGATGGAGGGGTCCACGCTCGGTGGCCAAATCATCACGAAACAACTGATGAAGTTCTTGCCCGTGAGTCCAGAGTCGGGCATTCGCTATTTCCACGCATACGGTCAAGAGACCAAGCCAAGATGGACCGAATTCCGGGAAGCGCTGCTGTCGAGCGGCTTGAAGGATTCCGATGAAATCATCGATTCGGCGAAGGAAACGTTTCGTTTGCTGGATGCTTGGATCCGAGATTCGGCATAGACATCACAGTCATCTTATTTCAAATAATAGAATCGCATGGAAGACCGTGATGAGAAACCGCGTAATAACGCGGTTTTTTGTGTTGGTTCTTTTCAGATCATTCATATGACAAGGCATGATCGGCAAGAAGGAAGGAGAGCCTTCATTCATCATCTCAGCTCTCTCGCTATAGCCGCAGGCTATAACTAGATATAGCTTATTTGAGTTACACTATATCGGGCAATACGTGATATCTTTCTTGTAACAATTTGTATAGGAGTGTTACATAGATGGCAAAAAGCAGTGTACTGGGATATCCGCGTATAGGCGCTGATCGGGAATGGAAGAAAGCTTTAGAAGCGTTCTGGGCGGGCAAGCTCGAAGAATCGGAGTTTCACAAACAGCTGCGGGAGATTCGGTTGAATCATTTGCGCAAGCAGCAAGAGAGCGGAATTGATCTGATCGCCGTCAATGATTTTAGTTATTACGATCATATCCTGGACACGGCCACCATGTTCGGCATCGTACCCAAGCGGTTCCCATATGAGGGCGGCATTGTTCCATTGTCTGTATATTATGGGATTGCACGCGGCACGAAGGATGCTACAGCAAGTGAAATGACCAAGTGGTTTAACACCAATTATCACTACATCGTGCCGGAATTGGACGGAGCTGTTCCGGTTCTTACCGAGAATAGGCCGCTTGCAGCCTATCGGGAGGCCAAAGAGAAGCTCGGCATTGAAGGCAAGCCGGTCATTGTCGGTCCGCTCACCTTCTTGAAATTGTCCAAAGGCTACCAAGCCTCGGAAACGGATGCCTGGCTTGATAAATTGCTGCCTCTGTACGTTCAGATCCTTCGGGAGCTCGCACACGAAGGCGTTCAATGGGTACAGATCGACGAGCCGATCCTGGTTACGAAATTAAGCGAAGCCGATCTGGAGCGATTAAACACCATCTATGAAACGTTTGCGGCTTCGGCACCCGGCCTAAACATCATGCTGCAAACCTACTTCGAATCGGTGGAAAACTACCAGGACATCATCCAGCTGCCGGTTAGCGGCATCGGCCTTGACCTGGTGCACGGATACAAAGGCAATCTGCAAGCCATCCAACAATCCGGATTTCCGGCGAACAAAGTTTTGGGTGCGGGGATCATTGACGGACGCGGAATCTGGAAGGCCTCGCTTCGCGAGAAGCTGTCGCAATTGGAGGAGCTGACGAAATATGTGGCCGCCGAGCGCTTGATCGTGCAGTCTTCGTGCAGCTTGCTTCATGTACCGGTGACGGTAAGCAAGGAAACGAAATTGCAGCCTGAACTAAAGGACGCTCTCGCTTTTGCAGACGAGAAGCTGATTGAATTGGATCTGCTGACGAAAGCCATCTCCACGGGAGCTGCCCGGATCGCGAATGAACTGGAACATAACGACCTTGCGCTTCAGGCGCTTAAGCAGTCGGAAGAGCGTAATCGGCTCGATGTTCAGCGAGCTGTAGCCGAGGTTAGCGCTCAGAATCCGGCTCGCAGTCTTCCATTCGAGGAGCGTCATGTCGCCCAACAGAACAAGTGGAACCTGCCTATATTCCCGACGACGACCATCGGCAGCTTCCCGCAGTCAGCCGAGGTGCGCAAGGCTCGCCAGGCGTGGCGCAAGGGGGACTGGAATAACGAGCAGTACGAGCAATTCATTCACGAGCAGATCGATATTTGGATCAAGCTTCAGGAAGAGATCGGTCTGGATGTGCTTGTGCACGGCGAGTTTGAAAGAACGGATATGGTGGAGTTTTTCGGAGAGAAGCTTGGAGGATTTGCCTTCACCCAGTTTGGATGGGTGCAGTCCTACGGCTCCCGCTGCGTGAAGCCTCCTGTTATTTTCGGCGACGTGGCATTCAAGCAGCCGATGACGGTAGAAGAAACGAAATATGCGCAGTCGAAGACGAGCCGTCCCGTGAAAGGAATGCTGACCGGGCCGATCACGATCATGAACTGGTCGTTCGTACGCGAGGACATCTCAAGGGAACAGATTGCGTACCAATTGGCTTATGCCCTCAGACAGGAAGTCGAGGCGCTCGAGCAGGCCGGCATCGGGATGATTCAGGTTGACGAACCCGCAGTCCGCGAAGGGCTGCCGCTGAAGGAAGAAGATCAAGCCGAGTATCTCGCATGGGCTGTAAAAGCCTTCCGCATGACGACCTGCACGGTGCAGCCGACCACGCAAATTCACACGCATATGTGTTATTGCGAGTTCCATGACATGATCGATTCGATCGAGGCGATGGATGCCGACGTCATCTCGATCGAAACCTCGCGCAGCCATGGCGAGCTGATCCATAGTTTCGAGGTGAATACGTATAAACTGGGGATTGGGCTCGGGGTATACGATATCCACAGTCCGCGGGTGCCTCGCGTGGAAGAGATGACCGGCATGATCGAACGGGCACTGCGCGTATTGGATCCGAAGCTGTTCTGGATCAATCCGGACTGCGGCCTCAAGACGCGCGGCAAGGAAGAAACGGTTGCCTCCCTTCGTAACATGGTTCAAGCCACGGAGATCGCCCGTTCGTCCTACTCGCTGAACGTGTAGCAGCCGCAGATTCAAACCTTCGGCGGTTCGATTGAGGTCGATATCACGTTGGACGTTTCGGGTGATTACTGGTCGCACTGGCTTAATGGATATAATTAAGATATGAATTTCGGGAAAGCCGCACCTTGTGCGGCTTTTTTTGTGCTGTAGGATGTATCAGCTCCAAACCTATGAAAATAGTTTTCACAGTTTTGTTTCGGACACAAGTTGTTGACATCTTGGCAAAATCGTTGTCACATCCGGCCTTTATATTCTTCTTATGGAATCGTATCTAGCACGATCACCCAGAAGGAGGAGCCATGATTGATCACAAGAAACGCAAAAAATTCCCCATCCTATTCTATGTTCTGCTCATTGCCATCATGTTTATTGTCGGATTCAGATTGGTAGTCAACACAGGTGCATCCACGGTGGAAATGGTACCGGCATCATCTGCCGAACGCGCGGAGCCCTACCAAACACTTCCTGCCATGCCCAATCATCAAGGGACATTTCGGATCGTCATCGACCCGGGCCATGGAGGCAAAGATCCCGGAGCTACTGGCGTCAGCGGCGCTTATGAGAAGGCGTTCAACCTGTCCCTTGCCGGACGGATTGCAGCCCTCCTTGAGGAGGATCCTATGTTTGAGCCTCTCTTGACGCGCACGGATGACCGTTTCATCGAGCTGGAAGAACGGGCAGCGATCGCGAATGATTGGAATGCGGACGCCATGATCTCCATCCATGGCAACACGTATACGGACCCCATGACGTCGGGGACCGAAACCTTATACCGGCATGAGGACAGCATTCCTTTGGCCCAAACCCTGCAGGAGCATGTAGTGAAGGCGATTGGCCTTCGTGATCGCGGTGTAAAGGAAGAGCAGCTAAAAGTGCTGTCTACACCGACGATGCCAGCCGTGCTGATCGAAGCGGGGTATCTGACCAATGCCGAGGATGAACGTTTGCTGCTGAGCGATGAAGGACAAGAGCTTGCGGCACAAGCCATCGTGGAAGGGCTCAAAGACTACTTTACGGGCTCGGAACGACTTTCGTATGAGCTGCAAGCAAAGGGGGATTTAGATAAACCGCCCGGGCCCCCTTTAAGCGGGACCGGGAACCCATCCATGGAGAAGAAGGTGCACTTTAACGGATCGGCAAAAGACGGAAAACAGGTCGCCCTCACGTTCGATGATGGCCCGGATGCCGTTGTTACGCCCCAAATCCTTGATATTCTAAAGGAACATCATATTAAAGCTACCTTTTTCATATTAGGAGACCGGGCGGAGAGACATCCCGAGACCGTGCGGCGAATTGCAGAGGAGGGGCACGCGATAGGAAACCATTCCTGGTCGCATCCCAACTTCAAGGAGTTAACGATGGAGGAAGCGACGAAGCAGATAACGGATACGCAGGAAGAACTGAACCATATTATCGGTTATCGGCCATCCTTGTTCAGGCCTCCTTACGGCGCTTTGGATGCGGACAAGGAGAAGGCTATACAGAATATGGAATTAGCGATCGTGAACTGGTCCGTGGATACGATGGATTGGTCAGGGGTGTCCGCACAGGAGATCATGAGGATCATCGACACGCAGTTGAAGCCCGGAGGCATCATTCTTCAGCACACCGCAAACGGGAAGAATCAACTTGCCAACACGCTTGAAGCCCTGGAGTTGTTCATACCGGATTTGAAAGACCAAGGCTATTCATTCGTCACCGTACCAGATCTGCTGCTTTTGCCTGAATCTCAGCCTGAATGAACTTGTTACTATAGATGGATTTATCATAAGCAGCCCGTATATGCTAAAATCGATTCATTAAACCAGGTCAATGGAAAGAATGGAGACTTCATGATAAAAACAAAAATTCTCATTATCGAAGATGAGGAGCCGATCGCCGATCTGCTGGCTTATGGCCTCGCGATGGAGGGTTTTGAAACCCGTACCGCGTCCAGCGGTGCCGCAGGCTTTAGGGAGCTTGCGGCATTTCATCCCGATCTGCTGCTTCTGGATTGGATGCTGCCCGACCAAAGCGGGCTCGATATATGCAAAAAAGTAACAACGGACTACAACATCCCCATATTCATGATTACGGCAAAATCCGACATTACGGATAAAGTGCTCGGTCTTGAATTTGGTGCCGATGACTATATTACGAAGCCCTTCGATCTGAGGGAGGTGGTCGCCCGAATTCGCACGATCCTCCGGCGGCTGGATCAGGCGAACCAGGGGGATAGGGAAGGGACGCCGGAAGCGGTGATCCGCTTTAAGGGCATCGAGATCGTAACGGAAGAGCGACTGGTCAGGAAAGACGGAAGCCCGGTTGATCTTACGCCGAAGGAATTCGACCTGCTCATGACCATGTACGGTCACCGGGGGAAGATTTATACCCGCTCGGAACTGCTGGATTTAGTCTGGGGTTATGATTTCATGGGGGATACGCGGACGGTGGATACGCATATTCAGAGGCTCCGCAAAAAATTGGATGCCGGCGATCTGATCACAACCGTATTCGGCATCGGGTATAAGTTCGAGAAGCAGGCGGAATAAGAGATGATCCGGACCATCAGAGCCAAGTTTATTGTTGGTTTTTTTGTGATCTTCAGTCTGTCGTTCCTCGTACTTAATCAAACCGTCAAGGAGATCATTCGGACAAGCAATCAGAAGATCGTAACTTCCGATCTGGTCGGACTTAAAAACAACAGCAATGTATATGTAAGGCAAGCTTTCCTTATCAATCATTTTACGAACAATAAGCTATATTTCGGGCAGATGGCCGAGGAAATGGTGAATGATTTGAAGCATGCTACCTCCAGCCATGTCAGTGCGTACACCGTCGACGGCAAGTTGCTGTTCTCATCGGACGAGAGACGATTCTCGGGACCCTCGGATGCGGATCTTCGCCAAGCGATCGAGGGAAAGACGGCCTATACCATCACCTATGGCCGAAACAGCGGAACCGTTCTCTATTCATATCCGGTTATCATCGACGGAGTCAAGGTCGGCATATTGAGGTTTACCAAGGATTTTACCCTGCTCTACGAACAAAGCGGCCGGATCATGGACATTATTTTTTACATTGCGCTGGCCATATTCGGAGCAGCGTTCCTGTTCTCGTACCTGCTGTCCAGGAATATTACCATACCGTTAGTGAAGCTTACCCGCGCTTCCACTGAAGTAAAGAACGGGAACCTGGATGTTCGAATCCGGTTTCGGCGAAGAGATGAAATCGGCGAACTGGCTCTGAATTTCAATGACATGATCGACCGGATCGGTAGCCAGATATCCACGATTGAGCGTGATCGGGATCGCTTGAAGGTGCTTAATGCGCAGGAGAAACGTTTTTTTGACAATGTGACCCATGAACTCAAAACGCCGCTCACCTCCATTCTGGGTTATGCCGAGATCATTCGGGAGAAAGGGGATGACGATCGGGAGTTCTTCGATAAGGGCATGAATCACATCGTTGAAGAGAGCCGACGTCTGCATGCCATGGTGCTAAGGCTGCTGGAAGTATCGCAGCACAACGGAGGCGAAGAGGATGTAGAGCTTGTGGATTCGGGGAAAATTTTGCGTGATGTAGTTGACTCCATGTCGTTCCGGGCCAAGCGCTATAAAAAGAGCATCGTTTGCGAGGCAGAGGAAGGGTCCTCCGTCCTTGGCCAGCCAGACCGGCTGCGCCAGCTCTTTATCAATCTTCTGGATAATGCCATCAAATATAGTGCTGCCCAATCGGAAATAACCGTCAAGGCTGAGCGTGCGGACGGAAGCGTTCGTTATACCTTCGATAATCTGGGAGAGCCCATACCGGCGGACGAGCTTGCAAACGTCTTTCAGCCGTTCTACTCGGTGAGCCAGAAGCAGAAGGAAGAGGGCAGTGTGGGTCTGGGCCTCAGTATCGTTAAATCCATCGTCGATGATCATGGCGGAACCATCCGTATCATCAGCGAGAATTTTCATACTGTCGTCTACGTTGAAATTCCTTATGTAAAGGCGGGGGCTGTCCAATGAGATATCGTTATAAAGGGCTTGTTTTATGCATTACTATTGCCTTGATTATACTGACAGGCTGTTCAAGCGGACTGCAATCAGAGACCATCATTATCCCCGGCGCGGAAACGGAACAAGCCGTGGATGAGGGAAGCCGGCCTTTCCAAGTGAGGACGATTTATCGAATGCCAGAATCCAAGGAACAAGGGGAATTGCTCGGCTGGTCATCATTCGAGTCGGTGGTCGGTCTTTTTTATGAAACCGAAGCAGTAAATGCGGCGAAATTGAGCTTGCAGCGTTTTTCCCCCCGTACGAGCGAGCCGACCATTTGTTGGAGATTGAAATGAATAAGTTCTCGTATCAATTATCCCCCAATGGAAAATATGTTTCAGGAATTGCCAAAACGGATGAGGGCGTTTTTCTGCAATTGACAGCATATCCGGGCGGGGAGGTGGAAAGCCTCGAAGCTACGACGGAAGCCAATCAGGAGCTATGGTTTGAGGAGCCGGCTTGGTCCGGCAACAGCCGGTTCGTAAGCTATATGGTGATGGAATCAAACAAAAGGCAGTCCAGTATCGGGATTTATGATACGGAATCGGAATCGGCACGTGTTCATCGGTTGAAGGGTCTTGAAACGGAAGCCCTTCCCTTGAAAGTGATTGTCTCGGATGACGGGAAGATGGCGCTCATCGTTCTGGATGAATACGGTCACGGTCGTCGAATTGCTATGGGAGCCGTCAACGGCAATACGATTGATGTTCAGTATGAGCATGAAATCGGGGCAGACCAAGCCGCATGGTTGAACGACGACCAATTCGTGTTTTTAGGAACGGAGGGAACCTTGTACGTATATGACCGCAGAAATCACGAGCTGTCCATTCTGCTGGAGAAGGTGGATAGCTTTGAGTTCTCGCAGGATCGCAAATATGTCGCCTATTCCCAGAACGGGGAGGATACGATTTATGCAGGTAAGCTTCAAGGGAAGAATGTACTGAGCGCAGAGCCCATCTATCATGGCGTCATACCTTCTAAGATGTATTGGAGTCCGGACCATCGCCGGCTGCTCGTGAACGGCCGCAAAAATTATTCCAAAGAGAAGGGACCGGTTGCGATCGAACCCACGGATCAACAGCCATTTATAATCGAGTTCAAGTAAAGGGCTGAGGGTTCTTCGACCACCCGAAGCGATTTTTCACGATGCGACAGATTGAACGGCTAGGCGTTCGGTCTGCCGCTTTTTTCATGGATTCCAAGAGTACATTCATGTCCATTTAGAGATTTGGCATTCTTTTGTAGAGAGGATTGACAGATCAAACCAAAAGATGTTAAATTATCCGGCAACCAAACCTTGGCCGATGGGGTTTATATTATGAGAGCGCCGTACGATTAACGTTCATTAGTGAAGGGGGATATGATAAAAGTGAGTAAGATCGCCCGTAACCTAAAGGAAATCAAGGCGGTATCGCGATGAGTGACAGGTCATGGCGTATTTTTTTTGCAATCGTGGCGTTGATCATATTGTCGGGGGCGGTCTTTTCATTAGTTCAATCCAGAACGACCTACAAGGAGTTGATGGGCAATCAGATCCATGACACGCAGAAGATAGATAAAATTATCATTGAGAGAAGGGGCAGTTCTTACGATGAGGAGCGAATAAGCATTTCCGATCCAGCGACCATTGAACGGATCCTGAGCAGCTTCTCCGACGCGAAGTTACAAAGGATCGACCAAGATCCAAGGGGGACGGATTACTGGATCTGGATTGATGTCGAATACAAGCACTATCTAATCCATTATACGGAACCGGATATCGTCCGGATTTCTCCGTATAGAGGCATACATAAGAAATATTCCTGGACATACAGGATCACCAATGGCTATGATAAGTCGATCATTCAAGATCTCTTTAAGGAAGAATAGCAGGTGACTTCAGACTAGGGCAATTTTGTAATCATGGCAGATTAAATTTTATGAAAAGATGAGGAACCGGACGATGAAGCTAACCGAACAAAATTTGAGCAAAATGCAGAATATCATCAAGGAGCATCAATTCGAACATGCCGCAGAGTATTTAATCGAGCATACGCGGCAAGGCGTACGATTATCCAAAAAGAAGCTGGAGGACTATGCCGAGTCAAACAACTCGCGCTTTGGCGGTGACCCGGATCTTCCCGAAGCGGTGGAGTGGCCCCTCAATTCGGAGGGAAAACCGATGACGTTTCTGGCACAGCTCCAGTTGAAGGATGTGGCAGCTCAGGACGCCACTAGCTCGCTGCCGACAAGCGGAATGCTGTATTTCTTCGTTGGCGTGGATGAACCCGCCTATAACATTGAGCACCGCGTGCTCTATCTTCCCGAGGGTCAGAGTTCGGGAGCGGTTCGACGACGCGCTCCCGAGGAAACCGCGTTAGACGAGGTGTTCACCGGCTACCGTGTGGAGGCCCGAGCCACGTTGGAACCGCCTAATTACGGTTATGTGGATGATGAGCTCATCGAGGATGACGAGCATGATTATGAATCATACGAGGAGCTGTGCTTTCAATTGACGGGCCTAGATTCCGGCGACGTCGGGACCATCTTTGGCTACCCTTCTACCCAGCACGGCGATTGCGAGTTTGAGGCTGCGCTCATGCTGTTAACCGGTTCGGAGTACAATTACTCTATGGATGCAGCCATGCATCAGATCACCAAGCATTGCGGCGGCAGCGCGGAACGCGCGCAGCAGGAAATTCAGGATACGGTGCTGCTGCTGGCTGTCGATTCGGACGACGATGTCGGTTTTTGCTGGTGGGATGCGGGAGAACTGCAATTTTTCATTCGAAAAGAAGATCTGCTGGCCAACCGTTTCGAGCGCACGTATTGTTCCCTGTACTCAAGCTGATCGTCAATCAAGCAAGTTAGCAATATCTTAAGGCAGCGATGGTAGAGGAGCAGGAATACAGCAGGTACATATGGAGGTTATGGAACCATGAAGGAGAAGGTTTTGAAGGCATACGACAAGCTGGCTGGGGACTACGAACGGCATGTGGATTCGCAGAGCGGGCACAATGCCTTTTACGAGAGGCCGGCCATGCTCCGGATGCTGCCGAAGAACATGGAGCGGATGTCCGTATTGGATGCCGGATGTGCCGCCGGGTGGTATACGGAGCAGTTGATTCAACGGGGGGCTAGGGTAACGGCGATCGATCTGAGCCCGTCGATGATTGAAGCCTGCAAAAGGCGAGTGGGCAGTGAAGCGACCATCGCTGCATGCGATCTGACCGAGACCCTGCCATTTGCAAATGAAGCTTTTGATTACATCGTAAGTTCATTGACGCTTCATTACATTGAGCAGTGGCTGCCAACCTTTCGCGAATTTCAGCGGGTGCTGAAACCCGGAGGCCGCTTGATTTTCTCCGTGCATCATCCCTTTATGGATTTTAAGCATTTTGACCGGCAAGACTACTTTGCCCGCGAGTTGCTGACGGAGATTTGGAACAAACCGGAGTCCGGTCCCGTCGAGGTCGCTTTCTACAGAAGACCGATGCAAGAAATCATCAACGTGACCTCCTCCTGTTTCAGCATCGAAGAGATGGTCGAGCCGCAGCCGAGCTTAGAGCATAAAGACAAGCCGGAGGCGGAGGCCTGGATGGCAAAATGGTATAATCGATTAATGACGAATCCTCATTTCTTGATCGTGAAAGCCCGAAAATCAAAATAGCAAAAAGGAACCGCTAACCTGCGGTTCCTTTTTGCTATTCACCCGCATGGAGGAGCGTCGGGCAAGAGGACCGAAGTCAGCGGTACCTTTCACGAGAGCGCATCGTTTGCAACAGTAGTTATCAAGCTTCCAACAGATGGAACATTGTTCCGATAGGTGTACTATGGTACGATCGGAATAAGATTCGATCTGTGATCATGGCCGATTCACCACACGCAGATTTGGAGCCTACATAATGGGAACACCTTACTCCGCTGTTATTACGCTGATCGTCACGGCAGGCGTATTGAACATTATCATGGGTCTTTACGTGCTGACAGGACGCTCTAGGCTTGCAACGGTAAAAACCTTCTTCATCTTCAGCATGCTGGCCGCGATTTATACATTCGGTGCTGCACTCGAATTGTCCAGCCGTTCGCTTCAAGAGATTCAGTTCTGGATCAAGTTTGAATATCTAGGGATGCCGTTCTTACCGCCCCTTAATTTATTGATCATTCTGACTTATTTGGGCATGGAACGATATTTGAGACCCGGCCTGCTGATTTCAATGTTTATCATACCGGTCGTAACCCTGCTGCTTGTTATGACCAACGAACGACATCATCTATATTATCGGGATATCCTATTACGGCCGGACGTTTCCGCTTTGAAGGTGGATATCGTGGCCGGACCCTGGTATATCATTCAAGGCGCCTACACTTTCGCCTGCTTGATAGGCGGGGTCGTACTGCTGCTTCGAAGCTGGCGCAAGATGCCATCCTACCGCTTTCAGCTGGGCACGATGCTGATGGGTCTTGTCCTGCCCCTTTTCGGCGATTTTCTCTATCTTGGCTGACTCACGCCCGATGGAATGGACCCGATCCCCGTCATCATGACGTTGACCTCGGCCCTTTATCTCTGGGCGCTGACATCCAAGGGTTTGTTTCATGTTGCGCCGATTGCAAGGGACAATCTCTTTACGAGCATGCGGGAGGGCGTCCTCGTATTGGATCTGGACAACCGTTTGGTTGACTTCAATCCGGCTGCGGCAGCCATGATGCCGGAGCTGAGCCCTTCGTCCATTGGAGAACCGTTACATGAGATGTGGCAGCTTCACACCGCAGAGCCCATTTTCGGTATGGGGGAACGGGAAGGTCCGGATACGGGGGAAGCGGACATTGAAGAGATTCGCTGGCAATTAGGTAACCATTCGCTTCATTATCAGATCAGGTCTTCTACCTTTCGCAACCAGAGAGGACGAGAGGCCGGACGATTAATCGTCCTGATCGACGTGACCGATAAGGCGCGTCTTCAGGAGGAGCTGCGACAGATGGCCTACTACGATGGTTTGACCCGAATCTATAACCGCTCGCACTTTATGAAACTCAGTTACGCCCTTCTGAATCAGGCGGTTCGGAATCGTGAGCCGCTCGTTTTCCTGCTGTTCGATATCGACCATTTCAAACGAATCAACGATGTTTACGGCCACGATATTGGCGACCAAGCCCTGCAGCACATCGTCGAATTAACGCGGAAGACTCTGCGGGCTGAGGACCTGTTCGCCCGTTATGGCGGCGAAGAGTTTGCCGTTGCCATGCCCGGTCTCTCGACTTCGGAGGCAACTGCCGCTGCGGAGCGGATCCGTGCCAAGCTGCTAACGCAGCCGATGACTACGCCGCAAGGACCGCTGATGATTACAGCCAGCTTCGGCGTTGCCGCGGTAAAGACAAGCTCCCATAACGGCACAGTCGATGCGGAAGCAGAAGAAGCTTGGTGGGATACTGAATTAAAGAAGGTATTGAAGCAGGCGGATCGCGCGCTATACGAAGCCAAACGCTCCGGTCGGAACACGATTCGGGTGTCGGATGAGGAGTAATACCAGCATAGACTCAGGCTCAATTGAACCTTCATATGAAAAATAGCGGAATCTATGTGTATAATAGCTATTGGTTGTATAATGAATGCAATGCGATATATCACATCTAAGGGGAGAGAATCATATGTTATGGAATGAAATCACGACACTGGAAGAATGGGAACACATTCTGAGAAAATCCTCCGAACGCGGTCAAGTCATTTTGAAGCACAGCACGACATGCCCGGTTAGCGCCAACGCTTTGGCAGAGTTTGAATCTTATTTGAAAAAGACGCCAAACGGCGATGTGGATTACACCTTGGTCAAAGTTATCGAATCCCGTCCGGTTTCCAATAAAATCGCCGAGGATTTGAACGTGAAGCATGAATCGCCGCAAATCATCTACGTCAAGGACCAAGCGAAGTACTGGACGGCTTCCCACTGGGCGGTAACAACGGAGCACATCACAGCCGTTCTGGACTGAACAACAGCCTGCATGTCGACGGAAAGCAAGGTGTTCATCATGAAAGATCTGGAAGAACTGACATCCATCGAGGCGATCGAACGATTTATTGAAGATCACACCTTCAGTTTTGTATATGTATCCCGGGGCGCAACCGTATATTGCCTGGTTCGGCCGTCAAAGCTGATGGAGCCGTATATCCGCCTGGAGCAGGTCATGACGGGATATTTTGGCGAAGACATAAAGTCTCGAATGGACAAGCGGGTGATCGCGATTCAGGGCGACTTGGAGCAGGAGTCTCTGGGGCTTGGGGCAGAAGACCTGGCCCTGATTGAAGGGCGTATCGATTCCATCATTCATTGCGGAGCTGAGGTGAAGCATTTCGGGGATGCCGACTATTTTGCCCGAGTTAATGTTGAGAGCACGGACCGACTACTTGCTTTAGCCCAAAAGAAACCTAATACCCGCTTCCATTTTATATCTACGCTTGGCATTCCGGAGGACCTGGCGCTGGGCGGCCAATGGGAGGCGATCGTTGCCGGAACGGGCTACGAGGAGTCGTCCATCGAGAATGTCTATACGAACAGCAAGCTGGAAGCCGAGAAGCTGGTCATCAAAGCCGGTAAAGAACGAGGCATTCCGGCAGCGGTATACCGGGTCGGCAATTTGTCCTGTCACTCCGAGAACGGAAAATTTCAGAAGAACATAGATAACAACGCGTTTTATCGCATGCTGAAAGCGATGGTGCTGTTGAAGAAAGCGCCTAGCGTGAAGTGGCAAGTGGATATTACGCCGATTAACTATGCGGGGGAAGCGATTACTGCGCTGCTGCTTCAGCAAGAGACCATCGGCCGAGTATTCCATATCTGCAATCCGGTTGCCATTCCTTACGAGGACATGGTGGAGCATTTTAAAGATTATGGATATGACATTGCCTTGATGGACTGGAAGGAATACGAGGCATGGTTATTGGATCCGCAGCAGCCGAAGAACAAGGAAGGCCTGGAGCTGGCCATGGCACAGTTTGAAGGCGACGGGGCGAAGAATTCCGTTTACCGGTATACTTGTCCGCAAACTTCGGAATTCCTCCGTAACACGGGCGTGAAATGCGCTGTGCCGGACAAGCCGTTTTTTGAAAAGATGATGGATTATGCCGCTGGCATTGGATATTTCGTGAAGCCTGAGTAACGATATTCAGGTTAGCAAGCAAGAAACCGCGAATGCTTTCGCGGTTTTTTTGTAATTTTTTGTGCGTATGGTACGGCAAGGCGGCAAAGATGTTTTTAGGGCTCGATTATGGTACGATCATACTGATTTAAGTCCATAATCACCAAATGAGGTGGCCCATGAATAACGAACAATGGAAGCAGGCAGAATCCGCGCTGGCTTGCATGGAAGTGATCAAGAATGGCACCAACGACCCGGTAACGATTGAAGGCGAATCGGATGACCTGCGCTGTGTCGGAATCGGCACGGATGCTGCGGTATTCGTCTATGAACCTATGCCGGCATATGCTTATAAATTGTATGCTGTGGAGGCGCTGCCCAAGAAGGAAGCGGAGATCAAGGTCTATCAAGAGCTGATGGGCAGTCCTTATTTTCCTGTATTTTATGGGACAGGCGAGCGTTATGTAGCGATCAGCCATGAATCCGGATTAACCTTGTACGATTGCTTGCTCTATGGTGTGCCCGTTCCTAGGCAGGTCATAGAGGATGTCGAAGCAGCACGCTCCTTCGTGCGTAGCAAGGGCTTGAACCCGCGGGACATTCATTTGAAGAATGTACTGCTGCAGGACGGCAGAGGGAAAGTGCTCGATGTATCCGAGTATGTTCAGGATGGCAACGACAAGCGATGGGAGCATCTCATGTGGGCTTACGACAATGTATATCCGCTGCTTGAGGGCAAGAAGCTGCCGCTCTGGGTATTGGAAGCCGTGAAGAACGGATATTACCGTCTTGATCCATCCAGCGTGAACATGCAGGAGTTCGCGGATCGGATCGGCAGATTATTTTTCAGAAAATAGTAGTTGGATTCATACGAAGATGGCAGGAATGTTGTCGTTATTATTTTTGAGAAAAAGGCTGCGAATCAATCCCCCTTAAGCATATGCTCTTGCTTCAGGGGGATTTTTACTTAGAACATACTCCAGTCCATCTCCCGGGACAAGGTTTGCAGGAGATGCACGCCGGCATAACTGTTCCCTTTATCATTCAGTGCCGGGCCTACCACGCCGATGCCGTAACGTCCCGGTACTAATGTTAAGATGCCTCCTGAAACGCCGCTTTTGGCCGGCAATCCTACCTGAATGGCAAATTCGCCCGACGCGTTGTACATCCCGCATGTCGTCATGAACGTCTTGGCGATTTGAACATACCTGCGAGGAATGAGCGTTTTGCCGGTTAGCGGATCCAAACCGCTGCAGGCCAGGACCAAGCCCATCCGGGCTAAATCGGCACAATCCACAACAATGGAGCAGTGCCTGAAGTATACCTCCAACACCTCTTCAACATCTCCGCTGAGAACCCCGTTTTCTTTCAAAAAGAACGCTATGGAACGATTTAAATTTCCGGTATCCGATTCCGAGCGGTAAACGCCCATATCATAATCCAAGTTGACGTTCCCGGATAGCTCTTTAAGAAACTGAAGAATTCTACTTGACTTCTCGTACGGGCTGCTTCCGTTAATCAAGGAAGAAACGGTAATCGCGCCTGCATTAATCATCGGATTGAAGGGAATGCCGGGCCGAACCAGCTCCAGCTTCAGCATGGAATTGAAGTTGTCTCCGGTCGGCTCCATGCCAACCTTGCCAAAAACGGTTTCCTCTCCATTGTCCATCAGTGCCAGGATCAGCGTGAATACTTTGGATATGCTTTGCATCGTAAAACGAAGCCCGCAGTCCCCGGCTGTGACGGATTCTCCCTGAGCGCTTAGAAGGGTAATGCCCAAGGCATCATGTGGAGCTTTGGACAGTTCGGGAATGTAAGAGGCGACTTTACCTCTGTCTGAGCATGGCGAGCTTGCTTTCAGCCAGTCCGGCAGCCGCTGCCGGATGGCTTCGAGGTCGGGAGATGTCATCGTTTATACCCCTCCATGGATACATATTGATGAGTCCGAGTCGTCACTGCTGTTTTGTTAAGCTTTATGTAAGGTTCGTATAAAAATCGTGTAAGGTTCGCCTTCTATAATTACATCTGTGCTTAACAAACGACGACTTGAAGGAGAAGCCATATGACAACCATATTACAGGCAAAACATGTAGAAAAAATATTCGGTATCCAAGGAAATTCATATACGGCATTGCAAGATATCAATCTTGAGATTCAGGAAGGCGAGTTTGTCGGCATTATGGGACCCTCCGGGGCGGGCAAATCCACGCTGCTGAATATCTTCTCGACGATCGATACACCGACGGCAGGCGATATTACCATTGCCGGACAACATATCCTGTCGATGAACGAGGAGCAGTTATCCGATTTTCGCCGGAATCAGCTTGGATTCATATTTCAGGACTACAACCTGCTGGATACCCTGACCGTCAAAGAAAATATTGTACTGCCGCTGGCATTGTCCAAGGTGTCTGCCGCGGAGATTGAGAAGCGGGTTAACGAAATCGCCGACACGTTCGGCATTCGCGATATCTTAGGCAAATATCCTTATCACATCTCGGGGGGCCAGAAGCAGCGCACCGCAGCATCGCGCGCCATCGTTGCCCATCCTAGCCTGATCCTGGCGGACGAGCCGACAGGGGCGCTGGATTCCAAGTCGGCGGCCAGCCTGCTGCAAAGTTTAAAGAAACTGAATGAGTTTCATCATTCCACCATCCTGATGGTCACTCACGATGCCTATGCGGCAAGCTTCTGCAAACGCGTCATTTTCATAAAAGACGGCCGGCTGTACCAGGAGCTCCATCGAGAAGAGCAATTGCGCAAGGTATTTTTTGATCAAATACTCGAAGTGCTGGCCGCGCTTGGGGGTGAACACGATGACACTGTTTAGCATTGCCAGAAAAAACATCCGCAAAAATCTCGCGAATTACTTTTTGTATTTCGCCTCGATGATTTTTAGTATCGTCATTTACTTCACTTTTGTTTCATTGAAATATGATACGGCGATACAGTCCGCTGCGGAGGGGTCGACCAAAATCAGTTCGGCCTTTAGCGCTGCCGCCGTCGTGCTGATCATCTTCGTGGCTGTTTTCATCTGGTATTCCAACTCGTTCTTTACCCGCAAACGCAAGAAAGAAGTCGGACTGTATTCGCTGCTTGGCGTTAGGAAGAAACAGATCGGGCTGATGTTATTTTATGAAAACTTTCTGATGGGCGTGCTGGCTTTGCTGGCTGGGATAACTCTCGGATCCGTGCTCGCCAGATTTTTTGTTTCCCTGTTAATGAAGGTGATGGGTTACGACGCGATAACGAGCTTTTCGATATCCCCCGAGGCCATCATCAACACCACCATCGTGTTCATGATCATAACGCTTATTACGTCGTTGCAGGGTTACCGATTGATCTACCGGTTCAAATTGATTGAATTGTTTCATGCGGATCAGGAGGGAGAACAGGAACCCAAGGCTTCATGGATTACCGCCATATTGTCGCTGGTGTTCGTTGGCGTCGGTTACTGGCTGGCCCTGCAGAATTTGCTGCAATCCAAGGTATGGGCAGCGATGGGATTCATGCTGACGCCGCTCGTCATCCTCATAACGGTGATTATCGGCACGTATCTGCTGTTCAGCACCCTGACCGTAACCTTGTTGAAATTATCCAGGAATAACAAGAACAGATTTTGGAACGGGATGAACATCATCAGCATCTCCCAGCTTCTATATCGCATCAAAGGCAATGCTCGTACGTTAACCATCATTGCGGTGCTAAGCGCAACGACGCTTACCGCCGTCGGAACGGCTTACAGCTTTTATTACAGCAATGCAGCCAATGCCTCGCTAGCAAACCCGAACAGCATGACGTTTATTAGCGGCGATGACGTGACAACCGAACGAATCGACGAGCTGATCGCCTCCTCATCGGACCATGGGCTGTTGTACCATGCAACCGTGCCTGTCCTTGAAGTGGATGCCGATGTCAGCGGACTTGATGCGGCATTCTCGTATGACAAGCAGACCTACAGCGCCATATCCAATCAGGATTTTAACGAGCTGGCGAAGCTGCAGGGCCGCAAGGAAGCCATGGAATTAAAGGGCGATGAGGCTGCTGTTCTGGACCCGGTTTATTACGAAGGCATATCGCCGGCGTATGTGGGCTCGAAGGTGAAGCTTATGCAGAACAACCAGGAGCATGATATCACCTTTAAGGAATTGAAGAAATTCAATGTGCTGAACATGGGGACGGTGTACTCCACCATCGTCTTAAGCGATGAGTTATTTGCGAAATTGGAGAAGGAGACAAATAAATCTTTTAGCCTGGAAGCATACGGCATATCGAATCAGGACCAAGCAAAGCAGTTAACGGAGGAAATTGAGGGCGTCCTGCCGGAAAGCGCGGGATTCGCCAGTTATTATCAGGATTATGCAAGAGGAATGGAATCGTCGGGCCTGTTGATATTTATGGGAGGATTCCTGGGGCTCGTGTTCCTCACGGCGACCGGCAGCATCATATACTTCAAGCAATTAACCGAAGCGAACTCGGATAAGGCAAGGTACCGGATATTAAGTAAAATCGGCGTGAACAAACGCGAGGTCAGAAAAACCATCGCCCACCAGGTTTTGTTTATCTTTGCGCTGCCGCTCATCGCCGGCATTGCCCACTGCTCGGTAGCATTGATAGCCTTGTCCAGGCTTCTAAACATGAATCTGGTGATACCGGTCGTGATCTCTATGGGCGTATATACTTGCATCTATCTCATCTACTATGTAGTCACCGTGAATGCCTACTATAGAATCGTAACGAAAAACAAATAGGTTTATCAAGAAAAGGAGAGTAACCATGAAAAAAACAATGATCTTCGGCGGCGTTTTAGCCGTCCTCCTAATCGGATTCATCATCTTCATTCAGAACGTGAACATGAACCGTCTCGGTACGGATCAATATTTTGTGCAAGTTCAAGAAGGGACGCGAGTAGAAGATAAGTCTGATAATGGAGAAAAATACGTCTACTATGAATACAATTTGGAGGGCTTTGATAAAGAGGGAGCGGCAAAGACGTTAACCTTTACAGCGCATAAAGAGCTGCGTAAGGAAGCTTACTTGCGTGTCTATGTTAAAAAAACAAGCGTCAGCTCCTATCAAGAGGTACAGGCCAGCGAGCTGCCGGGACCAGCCAAGCTGAAGCTTGATGCTTTAGGGAAATAAGGGATCGTATCTAAGGGGGATCACATGATGAATTCATTGAGAAGTAGAACGGCGAATTTGACCAAAAAAACGATCATCGGCTCGCTCGCATTGACTTTGGCGGCGGGCCCGGTCATCGGACCGGGAAGTGCGGCGGCGAAAGCTGCGCCAGCTTCAACGATTGCGCCAATCGCCGCGGATATTGAAGCGCAAGCACCGATTCATTACGATATTCAGGCTAGGCTGAATGAGAAGGATATGACCATGCAGGGAAGCAGCAGGATCACGTATCGAAACACCAGCCAAGATACGCTGAGTGAGCTGGCGTTCCATACATATGCCAACGCCAACCGCTCGGCATCAACGCAGACGTCCATGTTTAAACGATCAAACGAAGAAATCAGCAAGAACCATCCGGATAAACAACCGGAGGATTTTCTTGGCGGCATTGATATCGAGAATGTGACCTCCAGCGGTCAAGCTCTTGATTTCAGCGATAAAGAACAGGCTTTGACCGTTCAATTGAGGCAGCCCTTGCCGCCTGGCGGATCGATCACGGTATATATGGATTTTTCTTTGAAGATTCCGTATGGCTCACAGCGCTTATCGTATTACCGGGATATTGTGAATGGCGCTCACTGGTTTCCGGTCATGTCGGTCTATGACGAGGATAAGCATCAATGGAATACTACCCCTTACAGTTCAACGTTCGAGACCGATTATTATACTTCCGCGGATTATGAAGTAGATATCAATGTTCCTGATGCTTATCAAGTGGCGATGCCAGGCACGATAACGACACGGAATGACGTGAAACCCGGCCGCAAAGTCGTTTCGGCTGTTGCCAATAATACAAGGGAATTCGTATTCTTTGCCAGTCCCAATTTCAAGGTGGACAGCGTTACGCGTGACGGGTTGACGATCGAATATTTTTATTTTGATAACGAACCGGGAAAGAAACAGATCATAGACCGGTATATTGATCAAGCATTTAAGGCCATTCAATTCTTTGGTGATAAATACGGCGCATATCCTTATCCAGATTTTCGCATCGTGGAGTCATATGTAGAGGGCGTGGCTATCGAATATTCGCGTGTCATTCAAATGGGGCAAGTTCAGGGGCAGGCTGATCCGGCGCAGGATACGGTATTCGTTCATGAAATCGCTCATCAATGGTTTCACGCGCTGATCGGGAACGATTCGGAGACGGAGTCTTTCCTCGATGAAGGTTTCGCCGATTTTTCCAAGGTGTATTTTGCCGAGAAGCAGGGGGATAAGCTGAATGGCTTTAGATCCATTCAAGTTGACGATTCCTCGCTGGAACTTGCTATAGCGTCAAACAATGACGAGGTGGGGGATATGGCTAGTCCGGTATATTACGATAAAGGCCGCCAAGCGATCTACCAATTGTATCGTTCCGTGGGCGAAGAGAAGTTTGACCGCATGATGAGGGAATATTTCAAACGCTATGTCTACAAAAATGCTACGATTGAGGGGCTGCTCCAAACGATAGACGACGTGCTCGGAAATGAGGCGCGAAACGAAATGGCCGCCGCGCTATATCAACCGGGTTTTGTGCTAAAGCCAGAATACCAGCTGACAGAGGAAGAGAAAACCGCCTATATGCATGACCAGTTTCAATTGCTGTATCAATCGGCCTTAACCCAAATTCCAGATTTGCCCTACGAAACGATGAGCCGTATCATGGATAAGGCCCTTCAGGGAGAGCCGTTATCGATCGTCCTGAGCGATCAAGCAAGCAGGCGAACGCGCAAACAGCAAGAAGCCATGGTAAACCAGCTCTCGATGCTTCTGGATATCAGCGGAGTGAAATACGAGGTCATTCGGGATCGCCAGGTATTGAAAAAGAAAATGAAAAAGGAACTGGGGACCAACAACCTGATCGTGATCGGCAACGGTAAAACGAACGGGGTGATCCAAGCCCTGAAATCCGGTATCGTCGATCGGGCCAACAAAATGGGCTTTGCCTGGAAGGATACCATGAATCAACCGAGTGCTTCCGGAGCGTACGTGATCAAGCATCCATTTAATCAAAATCGCTTATTGCTGCACTATTTCTGGAATGGTGATCATATAACAGACGAGGCCATGGAGACGTACATGGCAAAAATGCAAGAATCACTCGGATTCACGAGCGCTTATTATCAGTACTATGTGTTGGACAAGACGGGGAAGGTGTTGTTAGATAAACAAGTGGAGAATCCATTGTCGAAGTTTTTCTCGGCGGAATAAGTGCCGATATCATTACGAGTTCAAGCAGGCTGGCGTAATTGAATAGCAGCTTGCCAAGTGGGAAAGATGGTTGTTATAGCAAGGGGGGAATCAAATGGCGTTTGATCAAAGAGTACTAGTGGTTGATGATGAAGCCGATATTGTCAGGCTGCTTCAAACCGTGCTGATCAAAGAGGGGATCGATCAGGTGTACACCGCAGCTACGGCAGAGGAAGCATGGATTGAATTTCAGCAGCGTCAGCCCGATATCGTTATCCTGGATATCATGCTTCCCGACGGAGAAGGCTACGAGGTGTGCAAGAAAATCCGCAGCATCTCCAATGTCCCGATATTCTTCTTGTCGGCCAAGGCAGAGGAGATTGATAAAATCCTGGGTTTTGCCATCGGCGGTGACGATTACATTACGAAGCCATTCAGCCCCAAAGAAGTGGCGTACCGGATAAAAGCCCGATTTCGCAGACCGGAAATGCCTCAGCAAGAGGAAAAGCCGAATCGTCTTGTTCAAGTAGGACCATTTGAATTAGATGAGGAAAAGATCGAACTGAAGAAGAACGGTAAGGTCATTCCGCTGAAACCGAAGGAGCTTGGATTGCTGACGCTGATGCTCAAGCACCCGGGCCAAATCATGAGCAAGGAAAGTTTATATGATCAGGTGTGGGGCGAGGAATTTTTCGGTTTCGATAATACCGTGATGGTGCATATCCGAAGACTGCGGGAGAAAATCGAGGAGGATCCTTCGAATCCGCGTTATCTGCTGACGGTAAAAGGCCTTGGGTATAAGCTAGCCGTAGAGGAAGAATAAGGCATGAGGTGGAAGCTTACCGGCAGGTATCTGGTCTCCGTCGTGCTTATTGTCGTCATCGTGATTATTATGAATATCATCGTTGTCATCGGCTTGTTTGTTGTGCAATCGATGAATGAGGATTTCCTGACCGCCGGCAGGCAAACCTCGGCAGAGGCGATTTCCCGATCCTTCAGGGAGCATATCGTGATTTCGGAATCCGGTGCTTCCGTGAGCGAGAAGGGCAAGGACATTCTGAAGCAGAATGAGGCCTGGCTTCAGGTTTTGGATGAGGATGGCAGGGAAATTTACCGTTATCGGGCTCCTGAAGGAGCGAAAACGAAATACACTCCGATTGATATGGTGCAAATTTATAAGTACATCGAGAAGGACGTGCTATCAACCGTCTTTATCGGCGAGAAAACATACTCCGATCATCGTTTCAGTTACTTGGTTGGCTTCACTTCTCCATACTTGGAGCGGCAAGTGCTCACGATCGACACTCGAAATTTTGTACAAACGTTCAAGATCTTTAGCTTGATCCTCATCATCGTTGACGGATTCATCGCCTTATGTATCGCATATATCTTCAGCAAGCGGCTGACCAAACCCATGTTTATGCTGATCGACAGCATTAAGCGGCTGGCGAACCGTAATTATCACATCTATCACCAGCCTAAAGGGGTGTACAAGGATGTGTTTGCCAACATCAATCTTCTATCCCAAGAGCTGCAAGCAAGCGAGAAGGAAAGAAAAAAATTGGATGCGATGAGGGAAGAGTGGATCGGCAATATCTCGCATGACATCAAAACGCCCCTGGCTTCGATTCAAGGCTATGCCGAAATGTTGAAGGATACGGAGTACCAGTTCTCGCAAGACGAAATAAGGGATTATGCCGGGATCATTGAACGTAAATCCATCTATTTGCGGGACGTGATTGAGGATTTGAATCTGTCGACCCGCTTGAGGAACAAAGAGCTGATGCTGAATAAGAAGCATATAAACATTGTTAGTCTGGTCCGAAATGCCGTGATCGATACCTTGAACAATCCAGGTTATTCCAATCGGGACATTGAATTTGGTAGCAGCCATGAAGCCATTCAAGTCGAGGTCGACGATATCCTGATCCGCAGGGCGATCAGCAACTTGATTTTCAATGCAATCGTTCATAACCGCGAGGATGTTGCGATCAAGGTTCAAGTCGAGAAGAACGAGGATCATATTCTTATTCGGGTGGAGGACAATGGGAAAGGCATTAAGGAGGAAGAACTCGGAAGAATCTTCGACCGTTATTTCCGGGGGACGAATACGGGAGAGCTCCATAAGGGATCGGGGCTTGGCATGGCTATTACACGTGATATCGTCATCGCCCATGGCGGGGAGATTAAGGTTCGCAGCGAGGTTGGCCAAGGCACGATAGCGGAAATCAAGCTTCGCCTAGCGTAGAGACAAAGGCTATCCTTCCAGATTGGGTCGTTATGCGGACGATGGCCAAGGTTTCCCGCGGCTCGTCAAATCCCTCACGGCCGGGAATAACCCGGAGTAATCATAGCGCAAGCTGGATACACTACCGTAAAAAGGAGTGTATCATTATGAAACTGCTTGTTAAGTTATTGGTGCATGGGGTTATGATAACGGCTCTGTTGGTTTCCCTAACCGATGCTTCGTTCATCGGTGCCCTATTGACGGCAGTGGGGATCGCCATCATTGCTTACTTGGTAGGGGATTTATATATTCTGCCTCGCACCAGCAATATGATCGCCACGATAGCGGATGCCGGCTTGGTATTTGTCATGCTGTGGATCATCGGCGCCGCTGCCAACTGGACCATTGATTTCTCGGAGATTCTGCTGCTGGCAGTACTTGCGGGGGCATTTGAGTATTTCTTTCATAGCTGGATCAGGGGCGAGCATCTTCTTAACAAAAAACAGCGAGCCTCGTAACTGCGCATTGCGTAATGAATCACGGACTTGCGCTTCTATAAGCAATATCACTTTAGCCTGAGTAATCAGGCTTTTTTTATTCTCTGAGTCTTGGACCAGCTGCCGTGGCGTTGTGACAAATATTATTTCTTACTTAGAGAAGAGGGAATAGATTCGATGTAGGCGACCTTCGAATCTTAAAGAGAATTGAGGCTGTTAGGAGATGGTCAATATCAAAGGGAAGCGATCCCATGCATTGATTGGCCTTCAAGCATTCTTGGCGATCGGCGCGTTGGCAGGGGGAACGATGCTTATAACGGATCCTAGTGGTGAACTCATTGGGATGCCCAGCTCATTATTGCAGGACTCTTTCTTTCCTGATTATTTAATTCCAGGCATTCTTTTATTCTGCGTGTTTGGCATCCTGCCTCTGATCACGGCTTCCGGACTAATTCTAAAGTGGGAGTGGGACGCAGCTCAAAGATTCAATATTTTCAAAGAAAAGCATTGGTCCTGGACCTTTTCTTTATATTCGGGTTTTGAGTTAATCATCTGGATTATGGTTCAGGTGTATATCCTGGATTCCGTTTCCTTCATACATCTGGTATATGCCATGCTTGGTTTGATGATCCAGATGGCCACGATACTACCATCCGTACAAGCAAAATATACGATGCAATGAAGAGAGTCAAGTCACACCGGCTGAAACGTCAATGAAATAACCCCATCGCTCCTTTATGAGCAATGGGGTTATGTTCTTTCTTACATTTTACGGCTTCGCGCTTTTCCAATACGCATAAGCATGCACGACGCTGCCGGTAAAGGAAGGTGAATCCTTTAATAAAGCAGGCAGCTTGGCAAGCTCTTCCTCCATATAGGCGGCACCTTCTTCGTGGAAGGTGATATGATCGCCTTCATGACTGGCTTTGATCTCTACCGATATCTTGATGGGCTTGCCCAGCTCATCGGCAAATGCAATCTCTTCCTTGGAAACCCCGACGATGCCGTTGGATCCCTCCGCTACATCCCGGAAGGCCATGAGGGAAACATGGTCCATTCGATTGATCATCCACTTGCTGAGCGACATGTCTTCGCCGGTGACTTTATATTTATCCAGCCACACGGCCATATCCATGCTGGCTTCCAATGAAGAATCCTTTTTCAATTCCGTAACGAATGCATCCAGATTCGCGGTCCATTCTGAAATAACCTGCTGCGAATCCTCTTTCCATGCCGGCAGCACGTAGGGCTCAATGTCCAGGTGAATGCCGTGGAAACGCTCATCGCCTTCAACGGCGCGATTGTAGCTCTTCACATAATTGACGAGCCGCATCATTCTCGGCCGGTTCTCCTCAAGGGCCCATATCGGATGTCCGCCCATGGCATGAACCTCGATTCCTGCCGCAGCCGCTTGTTTAACAAACGACGAGTACGAGCTGTACGGCTGTTCCAGATCAAGGCGTACATATAGCCAGTTCAATTTCTTCTCTTTGGCAAAATCAAGAATTTCCTGACTGTTTTGAACGACTTCATGGGCTTCCCATATATAAGTGCCTCTTACCATAGGATCCCTCGTCACCGGATCCGCATCCGGCACGCGATCGCCTTCACCGGGTTCTGGTTCTGGATTCGGCTCCGGGGCCGGTGACGGGGAAACGGGATCCGTGCTTCCAGGGGGAACGATCTCATCAGCAGACATGCTTTGCCAGTTGCGAATATCGTGGATTGCGACACCGGCAAAGGATGGATAAGAACCGAGCGCACTGGAGAGATGATCCAATTTCTGATTCAACTTGTCCTTCCCGTGTCCATAAAAGGTGGTATAAGACTCGCCTGGCATCTCTTTGGTATTAACTCCGATCAGAATCTGTTTCCCAAGCCTGTCGGCAAGCTCAAGCTCAGCCCGCGTCAAGTCCAGAATCCCATGCTCGGATTCCACTTCATTCCGGTAAGCCATGACGGTAACATGGTCAAACGCACCGATCAGCCATTCATTAAGTCCGGTTCCATCCGCCAAGGCGTATTGGTCAAACCAGAAAGGAATATCGATCCCAAGCTCGAGTCCCTTTCCGGAAGCTAGGCTCAGGAACGCCTTAAGATTTTGTTCCCAGGTGGTGATGATTTGGTCCTGTTCAGTTTGCCACTTGGCAAGCACATACGGTTCTACATCCAGATGAATCCCGTCGAATCGGGCACCTGCCGCAACCTTGCCGTTATAGTCGATTACCCAATCAGCGAGACCGAGCATGTCATCGAGATGTTCGGTGAGCGCCCATCTAGGGTCTCCGCCCAAGGCATGGACCGCGATTTGGTCCTCATGCGCACGCTCTATAAACGCCTCGTATATCTCCGACGACAGCTGACGATCGATCTGCAAGTAGATCAGATTAATGCCTTCTTCGCGGGAAAAATCAAGCAGCTCTTCGCCGCCATCCCGTATCAGGTCCGTCTGCCATATCCAAGTCGCTTTTTTTGAATTATTTTCGCCGTAAGCCGGGGTATGCAGCCCCACCAGAAGCATAACAACCAAGAGGCTAGCAAGCTTCTGGTAACCTTTCACTTTCATGTTTTCCCTCCGTTTCTCTGCGAGAACTCCACGTATTCTCTGTTTAGTAAACGGGGTTATTATAGCATTGATAGTTCAAAAAAAGATGAGCCCAAGTTCTTACAGGACATTATAGTCACCAATCAATCGAACGGGTGATCGGTATAAAAGGAACTAGATACAAAATGGAATAATATAACTAAATGACATAAATTATATGAATATTAACAAGAATAAGGCTAACAGCTCAGGAAGAAAGTTGCGTTTTTGGCGCTTGGTTGGTCCAGTGTCACTGTTTTGGGAAAGGTCAGCATTATATTTAATAACTGCGATCCAGAATGGGAGAGCTATGTCATCATGACTAGTAATTTAAGACAGTGGGCAAGCATAAGCGACTTCAGCACCCGAACACAATCGGTCATCAGGATACCGCAAGCAGCAGCGAACCGTATAAAGGCGGGAGTTCACGTCCATCCTAGAACTAAAATGTGAAGGTGGGCGTTAACATGATTAATTTGGAATCGCGACTGGAGAATATGGAGGATCGTTTCGTAAACATCGATACTTATCTATGCAAACACGATTTTACGTTAGCCAGCAATTGGGATTACAAGCATGGCTATTTGGATAGGAGATTGGATCAGGAGCGGATGGTGTGGCTTCGCATTCCCTTTCACGTAACCAAGGGCAGCTTGGATGGCGAATGCGGCGGATGCCATGCAACGATCAAGCTTGGCCGACCATTTGTCTTCAGGCATATATATAATAAGGGGACCGATAAGCATGCGAGACCACGTTTATTGGGAGCTCTCTTCGATCAATTCCAGTCGCCGATCGACCCTGACGCCTCGGTGGACGATATGTGGGTTGAACAAGCGAGAAAAGTCTTGGACGAGGTGGAGACGGGGTATTTGCATTAACATTAAGATATCCTAAGGGATTCGGGACGCTTGGTCTCTTTTGGCACATCTGCAATATAATGAAGCAAGGGCTCTGATGCATGCTGCATGCGAAGGGCTCTTTTTTTTGTTCAGTGCAAGAATATACAAAAATTAAAGATCATCCTTTGAAAACCTTAGAACTTTTTTGGAGAAGGCTCAAATGATAAAGCATCCTGATATAGTAAGATTGATTGAATATGCGGTCCTCATTGATTAATAAATAGACGAAGAAGGTGATATCACCCATGAATAAAAGAGCTTTGTTTAATGATGGATGGACGTTTGCAAAAAGCGGTTTGGACGTTGAAGATCCGGAGAATCTACAATTTCAGCCTGTTGATCTTCCTCATGATTGGCTCATACATAACACGGAGGATTTATACGAGAACAGCATTGGCTGGTACCGGAAGGAATGGTTGCGGAATAATGACGGCGGTCAGGTCTTCCTCTGTTTTGACGGTGTGTACATGGATTCTTCCGTCTATGTCAATGGTCGTCCTATGGGCGAATGGAAGTATGGCTATTCTTCATTTGAACACGAGATCACGGATGCGCTCCGGGACGGTGAGAATGTCATCGTCGTAAAGGTTGTGCATCAAAGCCCGAACAGCCGATGGTACTCCGGGGCAGGCATTTATCGGAATGTATGGTTAAAGACAAGGGAATCCAACCACATCGTCACGGACGGCGTTTATATAGCGACTAAGCATCAGGAAGATGGATGGCTGGTTGAAGTCGAGACGGAAATGAAGGTCGTGGATGATGTGCTGATCAAGCATGTGATTTTGAAGGATGGGCAGATCATCGCCGAGGCTTCTGACCGGGTCGACGCCAATCACACGTGCAGCAGTGCAGGCAGCATCATAAATACGCAAACATTAGCTGTCAAGGATCCGCTGCTCTGGAGTCCGGAAGAACCTAACTTGTATCAATTGGTGACCGAAATGAAGCTGAGCGGAACCAAGCGTTCCGCAGTTTCGCAGTATGCAATCTTGGAAGCCGTCACTCATAGCGTGGGATTCCGACACATTCGGCTGGATCCTCATCAAGGGTTCCTGCTGAACGGCAGCAAATTCAAATTGAACGGCGTATGCGAGCATCATGATCTCGGCGCTTTGGGAGCAGCCTTTAACAAAACCGCATTGGCGAGAAGGTTTAAGATTCTGAAGGAAATGGGGGTTAACGCGATTCGCACCGCCCATAATATGCCGGCTAAGGAACTGATGGAGCTGGCGGATGAAATGGGGCTGCTGATTGTATCGGAAGCCTTCGATATGTGGGAGCGGCCGAAGACGCCTTATGATTATGCCAGGTTTTTTCGGGAATGGGTTCAGCGTGACGTGAAGAGCTGGGTCAAACGGGACCGCAACCATCCGAGCCTTATCATGTGGAGCATCGGGAATGAGATATATGATACCCATGCCGATGAGAAGGGGCAGGACATCACAAGAATGCTGATGGATAAGGTTTATACATACGATCCCAAGCAAAATGCAAAGGTTACCATCGGATCGAATTATATGCCTTGGGAGAACGCACAGCAATGTGCCGATATTGTCAAGGTAGCAGGATATAACTATGCCGAGAAATATTACGAGAACCATCACCGGGAACATCCGGATTGGATCATATATGGCAGTGAGACCGCGTCCGTCGTACAAAGCAGAGGCATCTACCATTTCCCGTTCGAAAAATCCATCCTGGCCGATGATGACGAGCAGTGTTCTTCCCTCGGCAACAGCTCGACTAGCTGGGGAGCGAAATCGGCGGAGGCATGCATCCTGGCTGAACGGGATACGCCCTTCTCGCTAGGTCAATTCATATGGACCGGGTTCGATTATATTGGAGAGCCTACCCCGTACCATACTAAAAACTCCTATTTCGGACAGATTGATACGGCAACCTTCAAGAAGGACTCCTATTATATCTATCAAGCCGCCTGGACGGATTACAAAACGAAGCCCATGGTGCATCTGCTGCCCTATTGGGATTTCAACGACGGTCAGATGATAGATGTTCGCATTTGCTCCAATGCGCCAAAAGTAGAATTACGACTTAATGGGGAAACCGTGGGTACGCATGACATTGACCATGCACGAGGAAGAGAACTGGTTGGGTGGTGGAAGATTCCTTACGTCAAAGGCGAATTGAAAGCGATCGCTTATGACGAAACAGGCCGTATCGTAGCCACGGATGCAAAACGATCGTTTGGCGATGCCAAGCGGATCGTCCTGCGTCCGGATAAAGAAGAGCTGAGGGCCGATGGAACAGATCTCATCTTCGTAGAGATCACCATGGAAGATGAGGATGGGCACTCCGTCGAGAATGCCAATAACCGGGTGGAGGTCCATGTCACGGGGGCGGGACGGCTGCTGGGTCTCGATAATGGGGACAGCACGGATTACGATCCGTACAAAGGAATAAGCAGAAGATTGTTCAGCGGCAAGCTGATGGCGATCATCGGTTCGACGTTGGAGCCCGGCGGAATCGGGATCGAGGTGTCCTCCACAGGCATGGAGCGTCAATCCCTTCATTTGACTTCCATACCCGTACAGGATGATGTGACGCAAGGAATATCCGCAAGCATGAGGAATGAGGAGGGACCATGCCTGACAGGAAACAGGGACGAGATTCCGCTTCGTAAGATTGAGCTGATCAGCGAAAAGGGTCAGGTCTTTGATCCGGCGAATCGACAAATGACAGTTCGGGCCATATTGCATCCACTGGCAGCTTCTTATCAGGAAGTCGAATGGGCCGTCGTAAACGATGCCGGCATCGAATCCAATATTGCGAGCGTCGAGGCCAATGGCCATGCTGCCATCGTAACAGCCCTTGGCGACGGGGAATTTCGATTAAGATGTACGAGCCGGAACGGGACAGGTAAAACCCGGCTCATCTCCCAGCTTGAATTTAAGGTCGACGGTTTGGGTGCAGCATACAAGGATCCATACTCTTTCATATCTGCAGGATTATATGATTACAGTCAAGGTGAAGTCGGGAACGGAAACGAAAGAGGCGTAGCCACGAGCAGAGACGGCGAGACGCAGGTCGGGTTCCGGGACATCGATTTTGGCCCCCATGGCTCGGATACGATTACGATTCCGATATTCGCTCTTTCAAGCGAAGCGTACGCTTTGCAAATCTGGGAGGGCATGCCTGGCGAAGAGGGCAGCTCCCTGCTTGCTGATTGCATTTATCAGAAGGAGTCCAAATGGAACGTGTATCAGGAAGAAACCTACCGATTGTCCAAGAAGCTGCGCGGAATTACGTCGATTTGCTTTGTCCTTCGCCAGAAGGTGCACATTAAAGGGTTTTATTTTCAACCGGGGAATCGAGCCTTTGAGCCCAACTTTGCCGCCGATTGCGACCGGATTTACGGGGATACCTTTACGGTGTTGGACAACAGGTTTGTTCAAGGGATAGGAAATAACGTCTCCCTCGAGTTTGACGAGATGGATTTCTTAGCCGACGGTGCATCGAAACTGGTGGTGTACGGCAGATCCGCCTTAGATAAAAATACGATTCATATTCGGTTTGCGCATCCGGATGGCGAAAGCAACCGGCTGGTCGAATTTAGGCAAGCCTACGAATATGAAGAGCAGGTATTCGATCTGGAGCCCGTGGCCGGCAAACAGAAGGTGACGTTCATCTTCCTGCCGGGAAGCCAATTTGATTTTGGCTGGTTCCGATTTGTGTGAACAGATTCATAATTTGCGAGATAGACCAAGCTGCCGATCAACTCGGCAGCTTGGTTTCATTATGAAGGATGTAAGGGTTTCCGAACAGGCGCGTAGGAATTTAATTAACCCTGCGGTATAATTTGAAATGATATCATATTTTGGATTGAAGGGACCGTGATAGACATGAAGCAAACCCATAAACCGAGGAGCAAAAGATGGATCAGGCCATTCATTTGGATATTGTCCATCTTGGCCATCATAATTATCGCAGGTCTTGCCATACTGGATTCACTTACTTACGAGCCGCTGGATGAAGCGAAAGCGGTATTTCAAACCGACGTGAAGGTTGCGGTTGAACGTCTCCAAGACGGCTATCGCTTCGAGCCCGTGGATGGGCAAGTGATTCAGCCCGACATTATTTTTTATCCGGGCGGATTGGTGGAGCCCGAAAGTTACGCGCCTTTTGCCAAGAGAATGGCTGAGAAAGGGCATCGCGTGTATGTTGCCTCCATGCCGCTGAATCTTGCCATATTCGGACAGAACAAAGCAGATTCCTTCATAGCGGAGCATCCAGACAACCGATATGTTATCGGTGGGCATTCCCTAGGCGGCGTTTTTGCCGCGAGATATGCCAAGGAACATGCGGATGTCATTGACGGCGTATATTTCATGGCCTCATACGCTGACGATGGAGGCAGTCTGAACGGATTAAACCTGTCCGCGCTTCAGATCACCGGTACGCAGGACGGCGTTCTTGATCGAACGAAATGGGAGGCTGCCCAAAAGAATCTGCCGGACGCTACCACCTATGTAGAGATTGAGGGCGGAAATCACGGGCAATTCGGAGCTTACGGTATGCAAAAAGGAGACCATGAACCCGCCATCACCGATGCCGAGCAGCTGGACGAAGTGTCGGAAGCCATGGGGCGTTGGCTTCAGTCTATGGATGATTCCCTGTAACTGTAACTGAAATGTAACCCGATTGAAACTTCTGCGTATAAAGGTTATAAACATGGATGCATGTTTAACATTTAAAGAAGTTGAGGGATTCCATCATATGAATGTGGCATATACAGATTACGCCGATACGGGATATCGGCAGGCTGAGCAGAAGGCTGCTCAGTATTTTGCATCGCTCCATGTACAGGTAAAGGATAAGAGTTATGTGCCTATACTGACAGAAGACATTCTCATATGGAAAAGAAAGCATGTTCAACGTCAATCATGGCTGTCCTCTATTTTGCCGTCGAAGAAAAAGCCGGATAACCGGGATTATCATAGATACATCGGATGGCTCAACTATACAGGCGAATTGGATGATTATTTGGATCGAAGCATCTCCTATATTTATATGAGGGACCTGGGCATGGCGCTGGATTCCACTGATACGAAAGAGAGAATACGACGCGTTGTTGCGAATACCCGAAAACTTCTGGTTCGCTCAAACGGAGCAAAAGAGGGAGACACGCCGGATTTTATGAGTCTGGCGGGATTATACCGTTGGGCGCAGAAGGAAGGCATTGAAACAGCCGTGATTTGGGTCATCAACAAACTGAAGCATGTAGCCTCCCATATCCCGGACAAGATGGATGCAGAGCAAGCCCAGCGCAAATTAATCAAAATTATCGTTGGGGTTGTCATGCATGTTATGGAAGATTTGAATGGAGAAACATCGCCAGCGGAACGCTCATCGCGTCTTGACGATGCGATCCGGCTGGGGTATTCCTACGGGTTAACCTATCCTTTCATAGACGACCTGCTCGATTCAGGGGTCTTGAACGCCCAGGAGAAGGAACAGTACTCCCACATGATACGGCAGGCCCTGCTTACCGGGAAAGTACCAGAACTTGGCCAGTGGAGCGGTAAAAACATGGAGCTCGTTCATTTCGTGCATCAGGAACTCCGGGATGCATTCGAGTATATTCAAGGGCGGCAGCGCCCGGAAACGCAGCAAACTTTTTTTCGAGCAGTCCAACGTGTTTTTTCATTCCCAGCATATTGACCGTATCAAGGACCTTGCGAATCCCGATTATACCAATGAAGAATTATATCTGCCGATCATCCTGAAATCCTCTTCCTCGCGATTAATTGTCCGTTCCGTAATAAGCGCAACGGCGGATGAAGGCTTCGAGGACCGAACGTTCTATTACGGGATCTACAACCAGTTGGCCGATGATTTTGCCGATATGTTTCAAGACTTGAATGACGGGGCGGTAACACCTTACACTTACTATCTACAATATCGCGGCCAACGCCAGGACCTCATCAATCCTTTTGAATTATACTGGGCGGTGATTTCCCACCTGATTCATAACGTGTACCATTCGGACGCCAAGACGCGAGAGGTGATGATCGACCGGGCCATCAATGGACTGAAGCGCTGCAAAGAACGCCTCGGCACCGAGAAATACAATGAAATTATGGATATTTTCGCTTCCGGGAACCCGGAATTCAATCGTCTTATCCAGCACATGGTTTCCAAAGCCGATCAGGTGGATTTCCTTGATAAATTGCTGCGTGACCAGATGGTAACCGTACTTAGAAACGAGCGGAAAGAGAAGGATTATTTTATCGATACGTTTAAATCCGTTCGAGATGAGATTAACCAACATTTGCAAATCGACAAGACTCCCGGAATACCGCCGATGAAAGAGTCGCTGATCGATGCGGCCAATTATTCGCTCGAAGGGGATGGCAAGCGCCTGAGACCCATTCTGACTTGGGTAATGGCCGTGAAGGAATATGGACTGCAGGCATCAGCCATCGTGCCCCTGCTGAGATCGCTTGAATACATGCACACCGCATCCTTGATATTCGATGATTTGCCTTCCCAGGATAACGCCTCTACTCGTAGAGGGCGGCCGACCTTGCATCAGGTTCACGATAGCGCCACGGCGGAAATTACCGGTTTGTTCCTAATACAGAAAGCGATCGAAGAGCAATCCTCCCTGGAAGGGTTTGACCCGAAAACGGTGTTGAAGCTGATACGGTATTCGTCCCAGCGAGCGGGAGATATGTGTTCCGGCCAGGCGATGGATTTGAATTCAAAAGGAAAGGCCTTGTCCTTGGAGCAGTTGAATACGGTTTGTTACTACAAAACGGGGATCGCGTTCGAGGCATCGCTGGTTATGCCCGCCATTCTGGCTCAGGTGAAGGAGACAGAAATCGCAATCCTGAAGAAATTTGCTTACCACGCAGGCATTGCTTTTCAGATTCAGGATGATTTGCTGGATGTGCAGGGGAACGTGGAGCAGCTTGGGCAAACCCGGGGGACAGGATGCGGAGAACAACACCTCGACCTTCGTGAGCATTCTGGGGCAGGAAGGGGCCAGCCGGGAAATGTGGGATCATTATTGCCAGGCGATGGAGGCGCTGCAGGAAATGCCGCGCAATACGGCGTTTCTCAAGCATCTATTGAACTATATGGTTAATCGTGAACGTTAAGATGGTCCCGTAACGCGTAGATTGTCGGTAGTCTAAACGAAGGCAAGCGATTGCTCCGGCTGGAGTCGTCAATCGTTCTACTCCCACGGCAGCTGCATATATTTTCTGAGAATAAAGCTGCCAGAGGAGGCAAGGCCAATGAGTGATCCATTGTATGAGCACCGGTTTTGGCTGCAGATTCTTGGGGACCATTGCCGTTTTATTTTTACTGCGCTGTCGCCTAAGGAAAAGGCGGACATCGCTACCGCAGAATCCTTAATGACCAGATTTGATAGGCTTCTCAGTGAATCTCGGCGACCGGATGCATCTACATTCATCGCTAAACTGAACGAAGAAGCCCTTCGTGCTTCGCAAGAATTGCGCGAATTCAAGCTGAATTTATTAGAACGGCAGCTTGCAGGCACCATAGATTTTCTCCTGACCCCGTCCTTTATCAACCACATGGTAAATGAATTGGAGGAATACCTGCGAATTTTGCAGGCCTTGCAAGAGGGGAAGGGAGTGCCGCTGTTCCATCCTTTGCATTATGATATGGTCTGGCTGCAGGATGCCTTTGGTCATGCGGCAAGTCTGGCCGCCGATCTGGATTTTGCCGAGAAGCCGTTGATTGCCAAAAGCATGGCGTTCCAGAAAGATTTTGAAGGGTTTTATCTGAAGGCTGTTGAAATGACAGGGTACCTGCGGACCCGCCTGAAGGATTTTCCCGCCCTGCGCAAATTTCATGCCGATGTAAACCTGGAAATGAGAGTGTTCATGCACTTTCTGTCGGAACTCGAGGAGCTTGAGCTGCGCGGGGAAGTGCTGGACCGGATCAACCCGCTGATGCCGGATCATATGTATCGGGAAGAATGCTACTATCTGTCCAAGCTGGCTGCTCTGGGCGAAGTACAGAGCCCGAACTGCGATCCGACGAAGCCGAGAGTCACAGGTTGATGGATGAAGGATGGGCTCTTTCTCGAGTTAAAAAAGGCAATCTTCACTTTCTTCTCATGGGGCTAAACATTCACTGGAAAAAGGGCCCCGTCGCACTTATGGCGATCTACGGGAGCAGCATCTCCAAGCAAGCCGACCAAGTTAACAATTTGAATGGAAAGCAGTTCTCTTGCTGTCAATGAAGAGGCTGCTTTTTTGATTTTGCCATGACGAGATCGAGTTTTTGATAAAAAAGTACAGTTCGCCTTCGCTGAAATTTGGTATGATGTCTTCATAGGAAGCTACAATCATAAGTGAGAGAAAGGACAAGAAATGCAGACCGGTGAAATCGTTCAACGCGCCATTGATTTTGTCGAAGATCATCTCACGGAACCGCTGGCACTCGAGGAAATTGCCGGCGTGGCAGCCATGTCATTGCCGAATCTCTACCGATTGTTTCACAGTATAACGGGACACCCCGTCAAGGAGTACATACGAAAACGCAGGATCAGCGAAGCCGCCAGCTGTTTGCGCAATACCGACCTGCCGACCATCGATATCGGGTACCGCTGTGGATTTGAGTCCTACCCGGCATTCATGAAATCCTTTAAAAGGTGCACAGGACTAACTCCAGGAGCATACCGGAAAGCTCGGCTGGTCTACAGTTTTGAACGGATGAACCTGAATGAACGGACAACATTCATGGGAGAGCGGGATGCTTCTGAACGCTTTCCTGAAGTAAGGGTTACCCGTTTGCTTCCCCGGAAAGGGATTGGTTGCCTGTTTGCTGCAGAGCATGAGAAAGGGATAGAAACCGCTGCGATCGAGCATTTCCGGACGCTTATGTCTTCTCACCATATCGATATCCATGAGCTGAGGATCTTCGGTTGGAACGTGGATCTGGAGGATGAAAGCAAGCAGTTCGGATATCAATTGCTCGCTATTGACGTGAAGGAGCGGGCCCGGATGATGAATCATCCGGAACTGCAAGCCATCGTTCTTGATGGCGGGCTGTATGCAGTGGTCCGAACGCCATCAGTGGCGGAAGACTGCATTCAGAACACATGGAACCGTTTGTTCTCCGAATGGCTGCCCCGCAGCGTGTTTGAGCAAGGAAAGCATCATTTCATGGAAGAATATGTACTGAACAAGAATCAAATCGTTCGCATGAAGCTTTACCTTCCCGTGGAACGAAGCAAGTTGATGGGAAAGATCGAAATTGTGGAGTTGTCCACGCTTAAGGCGGTAGCCTTTCGCAGAAAGGGGCCGGACTGCGTGGAACAAGCGGATGAAGCTTCGATTGCCTGGTTATCGCGTAACGGGTTTAGGGGCGACTCGCGTATTCGCGTATTCATGCGCTGTGACCACGCTCTGCTGAAGCAAAGCTCCGCCTACGAGATTTATATAGTTCCGCCGGAGGAGTTCCTTCCAACCCTTGAAGATAAGGACGTGCAGGTTGAGTTGGAAGGCGGTACCTATGCCTGCCTGGAATCAGGTGCTTATGGCGCGATGACAGGCGTACTTCATCGAATTTATCGATGGCTCGATGCTTCAAGCGAGTTTACGCCGGATCCAGAGCGCCTGTGGTATGCCAGTTACGAACTTGAGGGAGCGTCAGATGATGGAATGATCCAAGCGAAGTGTTATGTTCCGGTTAAAATCAAGCAGCAGACATAAGAATGGAGGGAGCTCATGAGCAGATGGCCTGTCGGAAAAGAGCTGCCGGAAGGGTATCGACCGTTTAAGGCACCACGCGTGCTAAAGATGATCCAGGGAGGAAAAACCATGAACGAATCCATACAGAATACGGACAACCATACACAGGCAAGCCCCATTAAGAACAAGGTGGGCAGCATATTCATTCCGGTACGGAATATCGAAGCGTCGCGCAGCTGGTACTGCCGCGTGCTGAGCATCCCAGAGGCCGATTGTCAGATTATGAACGGACATTTATGTCCTTTGCCCATGGTAGGTACGGGCGTGATTCTGGATACGATGCCGAAGTGGGGAGGAGATCAGCCCGAGGGAGCACCGTCTATCGATACTCCCGCCTTCATGCTGATGACAGAGGACCTGGAAGGTTCTTTGGAATATATGAAGAAGCTCGGCGTGGAACTCGTGACGGAAATCGAGCACAACCATTGGTTCGTCGTGAAGGATCCCGATGGGAATAAACTCATGATATGTCGTGAATAAGTCAGAATTTGTACGAGGAAATAGGGAAGTGACCGAAGCCGGCTCTAGCAGCCGGCTTTTTTGATATGGAGAGAAGCGTAAGGAATTTTATGAAAGAAATAAAATACGAATGTAAAATAATATAAATTTAGGTTGATAGTGGCATACTACAGGAATATAATGGAAATGTAAGCGCATTATTTACGGTGCTTTATAGGAGAACAACAAGTGAATCTTCCATCATAGATTGGTTTAAGGCAAGACAAGAGAACGAGAAAGAGAGGTGATACGAAGCTTCAGTCGACGGTCCGCACGATGCTGGCACACTAGGTATCCATGAAACCTGAATCCGATGAAAATAGGAGGGAACATGATGCTAAGAAAAGGAATATGTGTAGTTCTGCTGTTTAGTCTTCTGGTCGTTCTATTGCCTGTGAACAAAACCAATGCGGCGCCGAACTGGAATTTGGTATGGAGTGACGAGTTTAACGGGACCTCGCTCAACAGATCCAATTGGACGCCGGAAATCGGTACCGGCAGCGGCGGATGGGGAAACAATGAGCTGCAGTATTATACCGATCGCGCACAGAACCTGCAGGTCTCCGGCGGTAACCTTGTCATTACGGCGCAGAAGGAATCCTATGGCGGGATGAATTACACCTCTGCCCGCATCAAAACCCAGGATTTGAAGAGCTTTACTTACGGGAAAGTGGAGGCTCGAATCAAGCTGCCGTCGGGCCAAGGTTTGTGGCCGGCGTTTTGGATGCTCGGAAGCAACATCAGCACGGTCGGCTGGCCGAAGAGCGGAGAGATCGACATTATGGAACGGGTAAATCTGAATCCATACGTGAACGGTACCGTTCACTGGGATGCAGGAGGTCACGCCGAATTCGGTCGGGTATCCGGCAATCTGGATTTTTCCCAGTTCCATGTCTACAGCATTGAGTGGGATTCTAAATACATCCGCTGGTTTGTGGACGGTCAGCAGTTCAATGAATTTTATATTGAGAACGGAACGGGCAATACCGAGGAATTCCAGCGTCCGTTCTTCTTATTGCTGAACTTGGCGGTTGGCGGAAATTGGCCGGGTAGTCCGAACAATTCCACGCCGTTCCCATCGCAGATGCTGGTGGATTACGTACGCGTGTACCAAGACACGGGTGCATCGAATGTCATCAGCGACGGGATTTATACGATCGCTTCCAAGGCGAGCGGCAAAGTGATGGATGTCGTGGATGTGTCCACGGCCAGCGGCGCCAAAATCCAGCAGTGGACCAACTACGTCGCCAATAACCAAAGGTTCCGGGTGGAAAGCACGGGAGACGGATACTACAAACTCACGGCCGTGCACAGCGGCAAAGTTCTCGATGTGCCGAATTCGTCCACTTCCGCCGGCGTTCAGCTGCAGCAATGGAATGATAATGGTACGGATGCACAGCGATGGAGGATCATTGATGTTGGCGGCGGTTATTATAAACTTGTGTCCAAAGCGAGCGGGCTTGCAGTCGATGTAGCCAGTGCCTCCACCGCGGACGGGGCTGCCGTTCAGCAATGGACGGACAATGGCACGGATGCGCAGAAGTGGGCTTTCACCAAAATCAATTAAGCTTGGACAGGCAGTCCCGTTTGGGACCGCCTGTTTCATTTTGGGGAGGGTTGCCTTGGGGCTGCGCCGGCTGACGAGCTGAAGGCATGTCTGGTATAATGATGGGAAAAGTCCGGAGGAATCAGACACATGGAACCTGTCCTTTTTACAAACGGTCTTCTTTATTCACCGCACGCTGCAACGACTGCGGATTCGATATATGTAGAAGACGGCATCATTCGTGCCATGGGAAGTGCGGCCGAGCTGCGTCTGCAGTTATCGGGACGGGATTATCGAACGGTGGATTGGGAGGGGGCTTTCGTGCTGCCAGGCCTGGTGGATGCCCATATGCATCTCGGCATGCACGGACTCAAGCTGGGCATGCTGGACTTCACCGAGGCGGCTTCGAAAGACGAGATGCTGGCTATGCTGCGAGCTCGGGCTGCGGTAACGCCGCCTGGGGAGTGGATCATGGGGCTGAATTGGAACGAGAACCATTTTCCGGACCCGGTAATCCCGAATATGATGGAGCTTGACGACATCACTACGGAGCATCCTGTATATCTGACGAGAACCTGTTTCCATGCTTTCCTCGGTAATTCGGAAGCGTTTCGAAGAGCGGGGATCACTGCAGACACGCCCGATCCGGAGTCCGGCGCTTTCGGCCGGGATGCCGATGGCCGGTTGAACGGCTGCATTTACGAGAATGCTTCGGTGCCTTTTACCATGGTCCAGCCGGAGCCTGACCCGTCCAAGCTGAAAGCTGCGATGCTTCAGGCATGCCGTGATGCCCTTCGGCTCGGCCTGACGGCAGCGCATACGGAAGACCTCCGCCTGCTGGGCAGCGTGGAAGCGATGCTGCGGATCCATCGTGAACTGCGCGAGGAGGGACTGCGCTTCCGTACCCATCAGCTGATGTTCCATGGCTTTCTTGATGAAATGGAGGAGCTCGGCGTCAAGGCAGGCAGCGGGAACGAATGGAATCGCATCGGAGCGGTTAAATTGTTCGCGGACGGGGCGGTTGGAGGAAGAACGGCGCTGCTCAAGGAGCCTTACCATGATGCGCCGCATACCCGCGGACTGGCCATGCATTCGCCAGAGGAGCTAAGGGAGATTGTTGGCAGGGCGCGCAGGCTGGGTTATCCCGTTGCTTTTCATGCGATCGGTGACGGCGCGGCAGAGATGATGACGGATGTGCTTGAAATCCTTCCGCTTAGCAGAGCTGCGAAGCTTCCCGACCGCTTCATTCATGCCCAAATTGTACATCCCGATACCGTTAAGCGAATGAGCAAGCTGAAGCTGGCCGTGGACCTGCAGCCTCGGTTTGTGCCCAGCGATTTTCCATGGGTGCTGGAGCGCGTAGGTCCTGATCGGACAAGCTGTTTGTATGCATGGAAGAAGTGGCTGCGCACGGGGCTGCCTTGTTCCGGAGGCAGCGACGCTCCCATAGAGCCGCTGAATCCGCTGCTTGGGATTCATGCTGCCATTACCAGACGCAAGCCGGAGGAGCATCACGCAGGCTATTTGCCGGAGGAGAAGCTCAGCCTGACGGAAGCGATTGGGCTGTTTACGCTCGGCAGCGCTGGGGCAGCAGGAGAAGCAGATCAACGAGGAACACTGGAATTGGGCAAATATGCCGATTTCACGGTGGTGGATCGCTGCTTGCATGATGGGATGGATCCGGACGAGGTGCTGGAGACGAAGGTTAGAATGACGGTCATTAACGGGGAAATCGGTTATGCCGAGTAGGTGTCACGACAGGAACAGGTCTTAACCATCTTGATCATTCTCGTGAAAATTTTATAAATATGGTTTACCGACGAAATGGTTTTATATATAATAATCATAACAAATGCGATGACGAGACGAGTAAATAAACGAATTCTTGTACAGAGAGCTCCGGCAGCTGAAAAGGGGCGAAGCGTTCTTTATTGAAAAAAGACTCTGAGCAGCACAAGGAACTCTCAACGGAGGGGGATGGTGTGCCAGGAGCTCCTGTTACAGAGCTAGAGTATCTGCATTCCAGTGTAATGCCGTACTCGATGAGGCGAATATGGTGACATATTGGCAAATTTGGGGTGGTACCGCGAGTATAACAATCTCGTCCCTGAGACTTACGGTCTTGGGGGTGGGATTTTTTTGTTAAGTGATCAAAAAGGTTAGACATCAGTGGCTTGCCGTTCTTATATCGTAAGTAACCGTTCTGATATAAGCGGTCCGTCTTATGAGAAAGTAAACTTTTCTTATATCTAAAGAAATACGATGGTACAAGGCGGGAAACCTACACGGATCTTGCCGGATTGAATAATTATCTAGTAGTAGCTTATTTATTGCATGCTTTTGTCCGTACGGTACATCGATGTATGGGAACATGACGCCATTATTGAAAGGATATGAGTAGCGAATGTCACAAAAACTTAGAGTAGGTATAGTCGGTGGAACAGGAATGGTGGGTCAACGTTTTATGCAATTGCTGGATGGGCATCCATGGTTCGAAGTGACCACCATTGCAGCCAGCCGCAATTCGGCCGGCAAAACGTATGAAGAATCGGTACAGGGCCGCTGGAAGCTGGCTACGCCGATCCCCGAGCAGGTGAAAGGCATTGTCGTTCAGGATGCATCGCAGGTGGAACAGGTTGCCGCAGAGGTTGACTTCGTATTCTGCGCGGTCGACATGAAGAAGAACGAGATTCAGGCATTGGAAGAGGCCTATGCCAAAACGGGCACGCCCGTCATCTCCAACAACTCCGCCCATCGCTGGACGCCTGACGTTCCGATGGTCATTCCGGAAATCAATCCGGGTCATATCGACGTGATTGCCGCACAGCGCAAACGTCTGGGAACAACAACCGGGTTCATTGCGGTGAAGCCGAATTGTTCCATTCAAAGTTATGTGCCGGCGCTGCACGCTTTGCTTGATTTCAAACCTACGAATGTCGTTGCCTCCACTTACCAGGCAATATCCGGGGCCGGCAAGAACTTCACCGATTGGCCGGATATGCTGGACAACGTGATTCCGTATATCGGCGGCGAGGAAGAGAAGAGCGAGCAGGAGCCGCTTCGCATCTGGGGCAGCGTTGTGAACGGGGAGATCGTGAAAGCTGAATCCCCATTGATTACGACGCAATGCATACGCGTTCCCGTAACCGATGGCCATTTAGCTACCGTGTTTGCTTCGTTCGAGAACAAGCCGTCGAAGGAGGAAATCCTGGAACGCTGGCAGCAGTTTAAAGGCAGACCGCAAGAGTTGGAACTCCCTAGTGCGCCTAAGCAATTCATTACGTATTTCGAAGAAGAGAACCGGCCGCAGACGAAGCTGGATCGCGACATTGAGCGCGGAATGGGCGTTTCGGTTGGCAGATTGCGCGAGGATTCCCTCTACGATTATAAATTCGTGGGCCTCTCGCATAATACGCTGCGCGGTGCAGCCGGCGGAGCCGTTCTGATTGCGGAACTGTTGAAAGCGGAAGGTTACATTCAAGCGAAATAACGATACATCCTATATATGATAAAAGACGACTGCAGCAAGCAGTCGTCTTTTTTTTGGTGATTGTTCATGATTCCTACATTGACGGCGTCCGTCCTTATCGTTTATAGTGTTACTCTGCGCTTCAATGCAAAGAAGCCAAAAAGCCGAAAAGCATAAAAGCAAAAAAGTCAAACATTCATCATCAATGGACGGGAGGTTTCTCCCGCCACGACAATGGATAAGGAGTCTTAGCATCATGGAACGACATCTCAGTTTCTCAAAAAGCATCATTCTTATCGCGTTTATTCTGGCGCTGCTGTTTGTCTCCATCTTTTTGCTGAAAGCAGAACCGCATCTTCCGCTCTTGGCAACCACCGTCGGTACGGCGGCCTTGCTGCGTTTGTTCGGGTTTTCCTGGAAGCAGCTCGAATCCGCCATCATTCAAGGAATTCAAACGGCGATTATGCCGATTCTCATTCTTTCGCTCATCGGCATTTTGATTGCGGTATGGATGATGAGCGGCACGGTACCGACCATTTTATACTATGGCATGGATTATATCGAACCGCATTATTTTGCCGTGAGCGCATTATATGTGACCATCGTGGTCTCGATGTTCACCGGAAGCTCCTTCACGACAGTCAGTACGGTTGGGGTTGCCTTTATGGGAATCGCGGTAACGACAGGAATTTCTCCGACGCTGGCTGCCGGAGCGGTGATCTGCGGCGCTTGCTTCGGTGATAAAATGTCGCCGCTCTCCGACACCACGAACTTTGCTCCCGCGGTCGCCGGCATATCCTTATTCACCCATATCGGCAATATGATTTACACGACAGTGCCGGCCCTTGTGGTGACAACGGTCTTTTTCCTGCTTGCGCCCACAAGTAACGCGCTGGATTTGTCCTCGATTAATCTAATCAAGGCGGCGCTTCATGACGGATTCCATATTCATTGGCTGACGTTGATGTCGCCGCTTGCCGTTATCGCCTGTTCCGTCAAGCGCATGCCGATCCTGCCGACGCTCATCGCAGGCATTGTAACCGGACTGATCGTGACGGCCTTCGTTCAGCAGCAGGCAGCCGTCGATGTCTGGTTCAGCGTGATGCAGAGCGGCTACAAGAGCACGGTTGCCAACGAAACCGTTGCTTCCATTGTCAACCGCGGCGGATTGCAATCCATGATGTGGTCCGTATCGCTGATCTTGATTGCATTATCCTTGGGAGGGCTGCTTCAGCATTGCGGCGTCATCGAAGCCTTCTTCCGTAAAGTCATGCAGCCGCTGAAGCGCAGCAGCAGCGTGGTCGTGATGACGGGTGCATCTTCCATCGCGGTTAACGGCATGACGGGCGAGCAGTATTTATCGATCCTTTTGCCCGGTCAAATGTTCAAGGAGGAATATACTCGCCGAAACATACCGGCCAAGACGCTGTCACGCACATTGGAGGATTGTGGAACGCTGGTTAACCCTTTAATTCCATGGGGCGTCAGCGGTGCTTTTTTTGCCACGACCCTTGGAGTACCGGTCATCGAGTACGCACCTTATGCAACTTTCCTTTGGCTGAGCCCGCTTTTCACGTTTGCGTACGCTTTGATACCGCGATTGCAGCGGAACTCCCTTGGCAGGAAGGCATGATCCTAGATAGGCACGATCCCATGTTGGCCTTGTTTCCCTGATACAAAGGGAGACAGGGTCTTTTTATTTATCGTTTATATTCATTTGTGCCCAACCCGTTGTTCGAAAAATCTGCTACGATGGAGATGGATGAGGCGAAACTATGGTTGAAATTCTTATGGGGGTGAAAGCATGAACCAGCGGATAGGACATGAGCCAACCGCTAAGGATTTGATGGAGATGCACGCACGGGTTATGTTTACGCATGACCTGGATAGTCGGATGCGAACCATTAACGAGCCTTGGCCGGGAGAGGAGCCGGCTCCCCGATTTTTCTTGGGTCGAACGATCGACGGTTCAGCCGTTTGCCGGCTTCGTTATGATATTCAGGACAAACTTGCCGAGCAACTGACGGCGCTGGTTGAAAATGAACCGTCTCTTAACGAAGATTTTCAAACGAGACCCAAGCACTTCGATGACTACATGAATCTGCTGGCTGCTGATCAATATACGAGCGGACCTTGTTATCGGATTCTTGACATCACAACGTCATCGCCGAACATGCAGGCGGTATCGATCACCGGAGACAATATAACCGAGTATTCGCTCGCCGGTTTGGAATGGCTGAACGCGGAAATCGACTACGCCCAGCCTTGTGTCGCGATCATTCAAGATCAGAGGGTGGTGTCGGTCTGCCGGAGTGTTCGCGTTTCTGCGGAAGCGCACGAAGCCGGACTGGAGACGTTAGCCGAATTTCGAGGGAGAGGTTATGCGGCCGCCGTTGCTGCCGGTTGGGCAATCGAGGTGCGGAAAATGGGAGCATTGCCCCTGTACAGTACCTCATGGGATAATGCTTCTTCCCAGAGAGTGGCCGGTAAATTGGCATTGTCCTATTACGGCGTCAACTTCACGATTCGGTGAAACGATAAAAAAATCCCTCAACATGCAACCACGTTGAAGGAGGTAGTGTGCTATATGATGTTGAATGATTAGCTTGAGCTGCCTCTTCTGTTTTTATAATAGCCATGACCTTGGTTGCCGTGCCTGCGTTTGTAATCGGAAGACGATCCTTTGCGGCGAGAATACCCGTGACTGCTGCTGTATTTTCTTCCGTAATTCTTCGCGGAACTGCTGTAACGCTTGCGGCCATGACTGTGGGACGTCGAGTGGAGAAATTTGTTCATGATTTTTCGTAACATGTGGAATTTCCTCCTTTCTTGTTCGGAATCATTCCATATCATTTAATCGGATCGTAACATAAATGAAACCCCGGAATCAAATAAAACGCTGCCCATCTTATCAGAGGGGCGGTTTTTTTGCGTTCGCGAGCGTCTGGAGCTCGTTCATGAACTGCAAGGAACCGGAGTAAGGACTGCTCAGCTGCAGCAAGCGTTTGATCATCTCCCGCACTTCTTCCGAAAGTTGCAGTTCTTCCTGCCAGCTTCGTTCCGCGACTGCGCTCGGATCGTCGTCCGGATCATAGGCAGAATAGAGCATGAACAACATAAAGTGACCGATGTCGCGGAGATCCTCGCTTTCTTTGGACTCTTTATATTGAACAGAGGAGCTCGAGCCGCGTGGGAACTTCTTTCGGACAGGCTGCCGAAGAGGTGGAGGTTCACCGATCCTTCGTGCCAGCCCAAAATCGATGAGATGGATACGGCCATCCTTAAACAGCACGTTGGGAATCCGCAGGTCGAGATGAACATAGCCTTGCTCGTGCAGGTAACGGACAAGCTCCAGTAGCTGAAGGGCGATGTGGAGACATTCGACTTCCCCGTATTTCATGCCATGTTCAAATATTAAATCCTCCAGGGTATCCCCGTCCATATAAGACATGACCAGATACGAATGGCGGCTGTCCGTGAAAAAATCCAGATATGCCGGAATTTGCGGATGCTGAAGGGAGCTTATTATCGCTGCTTCCCGATTCAGCAATTCTTTGGCGTAATCGCCTTTGCTTGGCCGTGACTGTTTGACGGCTACTACATGACCGCTCTGTTGATCCCGACATTGATAGATGATGCCGTAACTTCCTTCGCCAATCATTTCTTGGACGGTGTAGCGACTCCCCAGCACCGTATTATCTTCAGCGGGGTAATCCCGCCATGCATTGATAAAGGAGCCAAGGTTTGATAAAAAGCGCATTCGATTCCAACCTCTCCTTATTGGATCCTTCGCCTAATCCTGAGCGTGTGCAGTATGGCTATTCCTGATTATCGTACATTATAAGCGATGATACGCATCGAGGTATACATCGGATTGGAGCGAAGTTCTTCAGTCAGTCGGCTTCCATCTGATGTTTCCGATACTCCAACGGCGATAGTCCGTTAAACTGACGGAACAGCTTCGAAAAATAATGGATGGATGAGAAGCCGAACTTCTCGGCGATCTCGGTGATGCTGATGTCCGTATTGCGCAGATCCTCCTTAGCCCGATGGATGCGAAACTGGTTAATATACTGCGTCGGCGGCAGCCCCGTCGATCGCTTGAACAATTCGAAGAAATAACCTCTGCTGATCCGGAGCTCTTCATAATATGTTTCCAATGGCTGCAGCTTACCGTGAAGGATATCCTGGTCCAATCTCTGCAGCAGCTTGTTCATTCTATGATCGGGTATCGCGTCGTCCTGCAAGGCGAAGGCAAGGAAGAATTCCATGAATTGCAGGAAATGGCTCTGCGTCTTCACGCTGCGCATATAGGTATGCTCATTCTCATACTGGTTCCCGGTGTAAAATTTTTCAAACCAGTCGCTCCATAGGCTGACTTTCTCCACTCTCATGAACTCGGGTATGGCGTAAGGAAAAGCAGGACCTACATAGGAAGGATTCAGTTGGGCCATGTCATAACAGATTACGCTGGGGTGATTGGCCAAATGCCTGCGGTCCACATGGGCCCAGTCGAAATAACAGCACACATGGACCATGGGATCCCGGCTGTCCGCTATCCAATCATGCGGCTGACCTGCCGGTATGTACACTAGAGAACCCGGGTCGGTGATGTGCGTGCGCCCGCAGGTACGAACGATGCCTCGACCCTCGGTAATGAGATAAAGGGATGACGAATAACAGTGGCGGTTGTTATTGCTTTGACCTTTGGAAAAGGGATATCTGGTGGCATATAGCACATAGGGATGGAAGACGGCAAAATCCACGTATTCATTTCCACATCCTTCAAGAAAAGATTCAATCGATATTTGCATGACGATTGTACAAAAGCCTGACGTTTATGTAAATACAGGGATCGCGGCCATTGCTATACTAACACTAAATTCATTTCATGCTTGAGGAGGGAATTGAGATGTTGGACAGTCAATGGCTGTTGACGGATGAACAAATTAGCCAGTTTATCATGAAGGGGTATGTGGTGCTTCATAACGAATTGCCGGATCGGCTGCATGCTGAAGTCAGGGACAAAATCAACGCCGTACTGCGCGAGGAAGGAAATCCCGGCAATAACATCCTGCCCCGTGTGCCCGAGATTCAGCAGTTCTTCGAAACGCCGGTCGTTAAAGGAGCTTTAACGAGCGTGCTCGGACCGGACTATTACATGCATCCGCATCGGCATTGCCATTACAATCAGCCGGGCGATCCGCTGCCGGGGGGCGGGCAGTGGCATAAAGACGGTTACTGGTCCAGCATGCGCAGCCACCGACCTTGGTGGGCGATGATTTTTTATTACATGCAGGATATCACCGAAGATATGGGACCTACCGCCATCATGCCAGGTACCGCATACTACGATAAGTTTGTAGGCGATCAAGGCGAAACGATACTCCCGACCGGCAAAGCAGGAACGATGGTCTTGGTGCATTTTGATTTGTGGCACAAAGCTTCGCTTAACGTGTCTGGCATGGATCGGTACATGTTGAAGTTTCAATTCGTTCGATTGCGTGCGCCGGAATCGCCGAGCTGGAATCATCTAGGGACCGAAATGCACCTAACGGGGGGAACCCCTTACGTTCACTTGAATCTTTGGAGGGATGTATGGAACTGGATGCGCGGCGAACCGGGTCAGGAGAACCTCTCCTCGGCAACGAGAGACGAAGCCGCAATCGAGCCATTGGCCGAAGAATTAAAATCCGAGGACGAGGTTATTCGCGCCAAGGCGGCGGATCAAGTTGGAATGTTAGGAGAGAAGGCCGCTTCCTTGGCTGCAGAACTGGGCCGAATGTTGAATGACAAGGAGCCGGTAGCTTTGAATGCCGGTTATGCGCTTGGCCGGCTGGGATCCGCAGGAACCGATGAATTGCTGCGCCTTATGTCCGAAGGTACAAGGCAAATCGCGGAAAGAGCGGCTTACGGACTGCAGAGTGCCGGCGCTGAAGCCGTACCAGGACTGCTAGCGCTGCTCGAACATACGGACGAGAAGCGCAGAGCGCTTGCGGCTTTTGCGTTAGGGGCCATTGTGCCTTCGACGCGTGAGGTTGCGGCTGCATTGATCGCATGCTTACAGGATCCAAGCGATTGGGTTCGTCGAAACGCAATCGAAGCGCTGGGCATGATGGGGAGGGAACCTGAGGCAGGCGAAGTGTGCCGGGCCTTGGCCAACATATTGGAAGAATCGATACTGCAAGAGGGGGACGGAACCGCGGAAACCCGGAATAACGACATCACGCAGCAAAGTTATATCCTGAACAAACTCGGATATACGGCAGCCTTGTCATTGCTTCGAACGGCCTCGCCAGAGGATGTTCCCATCGTCATCTATTCGCTTGAGCAAGGGCTTCACAGCAAGGATCGGTATGTCAGGGCGTATGCCTTCGAAACGCTTACCCATCTGCGGACACCCGAAGCGATGGATGTCCTGATTCGATATTACCGACCAGCCAGATGGTGTCCGGACACAACGAAGGCGAGCACGTTCTGATATCCGTGTTTTCCTTTCAAGCCCTTCTCATTCCAAGCCGAAATGAGAGGGCTTTTCGGCATGCCCGCGTTCCGGCACGATTCACGGCAGGTGTCCTTTTTGTGCAAAAGCATGACCCTTTCATGCAAAGACTTGCTCGAAGCGCTCTAGTAAAATGGGGCTCAAAGTTCGGCACTAGCCGACTGTTGAAGGAGGCGGTCATGCATGTCAGCATCAATCAAAAGAGTTCATGTCGTATTCAAGACCCATCTGGACATCGGGTTTACCGATTTGGGAAAGAACGTAATCAAGCAATATATGGAACATTTCATCCCCCAAGCCTTGGAGCTGTCCGAACAGCTGGCGAATGAAGAGGGGGACGTCAATTTCGTATGGACGACCGGCTCATGGTTAATCCATGAATATCTGCAAACGGCTTCTCCTGACATGCGGGCGCGCATGGAAAAAGCCATTGGGGAGGGACGCATGGTCTGGCACGGGCTGCCGTTTACAACGCATACCGAGATCATGGATGCCGGTTTATTCGAATTCGGGCTGTCCATTTCGGGCGATTTGGACCGAAAGTACGGAAAAACCACGATTGCCGCAAAAATGACGGACGTACCGGGCCATACCCTAGCCATGGTGCCTCTGCTGGCAAAACACGGCATACAATATTTACATTTAGGCGTTAACATGGTCTCCAAAAATCCCAAGGTGCCGGAGATGTTTGTATGGCGTGCTTCCGACGGCTCGGAGATTATCGTACATTATGCGGATAGTTATGGTAAGCCCTATCAGATGAAAGGGCTGGAGGATGCCTTGTATTTTGCCCATACCCACGATAATCATGGTCCATCCACGATGGAGGAGATCCGGGCATTATTCGAACAGCTGCGACGGGAATACCCGGGGGCGGACATCATGGCCTCGACATTGGATGCTTTTGCCGCGCGGCTTCAAGCGGTGAAAGACCGATTGCCTGTCGTCAGCGAAGAGATCGGGGACTCGTGGATACACGGGATTGCCTCGGATCCTTGGAAAATCGCCCGCTACCGTGAATTGTTAAGGCTTCGGGATCGCTGGATCGAGGATGGCCGATTGGATAGGGACAGTGAGGCGTACGCTCGATTTTGCAACCGTCTGATGTTGATTCCCGAGCATACTTGGGGGCTGAACAATTCCGTGTATCTCGTCGATTTCGTGAATTATTCCTCGGCTGATCTAGCCGCAGCAAGAGCACGGGATATTGTTGAAGACAATTCACGGAGGAAATTCGATTACCTATGCCAGCAGGCAAACGGCACCAGATCGTACAGCCATTACGAGAGTTCCTGGCAGGAGCAGCGGGATTATCTTGAAGAAGCTCTTCAATCGCTGCCTACGACGCTAGCGGCTGAAGCGAGAACCGAGCTGAATCGGATGAGTCCGCAGCATACCGTCCTTAACTCGGAGCCGGTGCAGCATAAACAGCCGATCGAAACGAACGAGCTTTACGAATTAGGCCAGTTTCAGGTGAGTTTCGCTGCCGACGGTTCGATTAACCGATTGATGGATCAATCCGGAAAGGCATGGGCGGGAGAGCATCAGAGACTTGGCACTTATATGTATGAAACCTTCGGCCAAGAAAACTACAACCGTTTCTTCAAAGAATACATGACGAATCTGGATATACATCATGGCTGGGCGGACAACGATTTCGGCAAGCCGGGAATCGAGTATGTCAAACCGAGGCCGGAGCATCAGCGGTATACCGCGTCCTTGCGAACACTGCACCTGGAGAGGCATGCCGATTATGATATCGTGACCGCAGAAATGAAGCTGCCGGAGGTTCTCAGCAATCAGTACGGGGCTCCACGCCAAATTAACGTATTCTATTCGTTCCATGCGAATGAGCCCGTCATTGAGGTATGCCTAAGCTGGATGGGCAAACCGGCATGCCGTCTACCGGAAGCAAGCTGGTTATCGTTTGTGCCGCTTGTGGATAATCCTCACGCATGGTCGATGGATAAGCTGGGAATGCGGATATCTCCGTTATCCGTCGTCAAGGACGGCAACCGGAACATGCATGGCATCAATTCGGGCTTATATTATGAGGGGGCGGACGGAACGGCGGTCATTGAATCCTTGGACGCGCCGCTTGTGTGCCCGGGGGAACCGAGGCTGCTGCAATTCGACAACTCCTATGCTCCGTTGACCGGCGGATTTCATTTCAACCTGCACAACAACGTATGGGGGACAAACTTTATGATGTGGTTCGAAGACGACATGAGGTATCGGTTCCGCTTGAGCCTGCATTCCCATTCGTAAGCTCATTGTGTTTGTAATGAAACGGAAAGATGTGAGTTATGGGCTCGCATCTTTTTTTCTTGCCTAATCATCCAAACCGTCAAATCATGATGAAGTATCGTTCTTGGCGATAAAATCCTGAATCCTGTTCCGCAGCTGCTCATGCTGTTCAAACTGGTTATACATGCGATAGGCTACCGTCTGCGCATTTCCGAAGAAGAAGCGTTCAAACTGGGTTTGACGGCCCCCGAAAGAGCCTGCGCCAAGCTCCCAGGCAAGGCGGAACAAGGCGATTCGATCCCGCGCCTCCGTGGTCGAGCCTTTTAAATATTGGTTCAGGTAAGGACCTGAATCCGACTGGAAGTCCATTTCGGAAGGGATCATAATCAGGCCGCTGGAACCCAGCAGCTGTATCATCTCCACCATCTCGGGATAAAGTTGGGGGAATAACATGCTGGATGCGGTAAGCGGGCCCGCCGATGGAACGAAATAACCGAATTTATCCCGGCTGGCGCCCAGTTCGGAAGCCAATCTCAGGGCTTTGAAGGTCTCGAGATATGCAATGATTTTTGAAACGTTCGCGATCATTTGGGGCTCAAGCCCAACGTTTTGCTCGTCTGCCAAGCTCTCCAGCAAACCAAGCATAAATTCGGTTTTGGCGATATAACGGGTGGCCATTTGATGGGCAATATGGGTGTGAAAGCGACTCTCGCCGAATAAACGTCCGGCATAGGCCTCGTCCCCATAATAAAAGATCCGGTCATGCGGGACCAATACGTGGTCAAAGATGACGAGAACGTCCATCTCTTCGTATCTGGCGCTCAAGGGATAATCATAGGAAGAAGCGGCACCATAGCTCTCACGGCATATAAACGTCATTCCGGGCAAATCGTTCGGTACCGCAAAGGCGAATGCGGTTGGATTGACATTATGGAACAACGTGGGCGAAGGCGACGGGAATACCAGCATTTCCTCGCACGTGGCTCCCTGCGTTGCCATCATGAAAGCTCCGGTTATGATCATGCCTTGATCGTTGATCTCAACCACCTTGGCGGCAATCGTGTCCTCTGCAGCATCTTGCTGTCCGGACATTTTACAAGCATGGGGCTGAATGAAGGCATGGGATAACGTAATATCATGATCTCGACAGTACCGGTAATAGGCCCTGAGGTTTTCCGCGTACTTCGGATTGTGTTCCTCCAGTATATCGGCAGCCGTGTACAGCGACATGATCGCCGTGTTCATATAATCGGGAGAGCGGCCTAAAAAGCCGTTGTGCCTCTTGGCCCAAAGTTCCATCATCAATCTGCGTTTCTGCAAATCCTCGGCATTCCTCGGCGGGAGAAAAGACAGGCCCACCCGTTCTCCGGTATCGGGCGAGGGGTACGTCATCTGCTCGATATAACACGCTTCGCCTTGCATATCGTAAAGCTCCGCTTGGGTCTGAATGATACCCTGGAATGCAGGGTGCTTGGATAAAGGTCCCTGGATAAGCTCCCCTTTATACCGAAGGTTGATGTTTTGCCGATCGATCCGTTCGATGTACTGCTTCCCTGATTTGATAGGCACATTGTTCACCCCGTTTGCGAAAATCGTAAGCTCTAACTAACCTGTCTACTGCTGTTAATGTACGTGCTTCGTCCAAGCGGAGTACATTGTCCGCAGGAAACGCTGCAAAATATGCGGATGTACCTCAGAAGGCGCGACCGGAAGACTTCATACGAAAAAAACGGACCCGTTTGGGCCCGCTTTTATAAAATTTGCGATTACCGGGCTTGACCCAGATACTGCTCCAGCGTCAGTTGTTGTCTCGTAATTTCTCCGGCAATGTAGACGCCCACATAGCGTACATGCCAAGGCTCGTAAGAGTATCCGGTTAATTTCTCCTGACCTTTTCCATAACGAATGATAAATCCGTACTTCGGTGCATTGGCCTTCAGCCATTTGCCTTCCTTCGTATTTCCGAAGCTTTGCTCCAGGGCATAGCCTACGGAAGCACTGGAAATATCCATGCTAAGTCCGGTCTGATGCTCGCTTTGCCCCGGGCGTGCGCTTGTTTGGTTAGCGACAGCCTCGCCCTTGATACTGGCGTTACGCGCGAATATGGCTTTTTGGGTTGCATAGGAACGATAACCTGATACGGCTTTGAGGTCGATCCCGTCCCGTTTGGCAGCAGCGAACAGCTTTTCGAGCGCAGACGCCGCTATTTTTTTCATCTGCTTTTTGGGGCTTGGTCCCGAGAAGCTGAACGGAATTTGGGGTACGACCAAATCTTGCGGTACATAATTCGATGGTAGATTTCGTTGTTTGTTGACGAGCACAACCGTGCTGGACAGATTGGTGACCGTATTTATCCCGTTAACCGACCTCAGCGTCCATTTAGGGGCGTTGTTATCCAAAAACTTCGAAAATGATAGGCTGGCAGAAGATGCTGCGGCCGCTTCCGCCTTATCCAAGCCGGAACCGTTCGGGAACCCGGATAAAGCCAAACTTGTTACGACTGAACCGATGATGACGGATGGCAGGATTGTTTTGATAAAAGTATTGCGCATGTGTAGTCCCTCCTCGTTAGCTGTCTATTGAGTATATAAGAGAGTTATATCGATAGAATCTCCGGATTGTTTCTGAATTGTAAACAAAATAGAATAGATTGAATCTTATCATAACCCGAAAATAGATTATAGTAATATATGAAAAAGGGACGATTTTCTACATAAGGAGACTTTATACATGGAAATACGCGATTATATCAAACGAGGGTTTGAGGCCTATTACGCTAAATACGGCGAAATTTCGGAGGATGGGTTCTGCAGGTGGATGCGGCCGGACGTTCCCGCGGAGATGAAGACCGTTGATACCGATGAGGAATGGTCCATATGGAAATTGGTCCCTTCCATTGTGAGCGAAGATCAGATTGGGGAGATGGAAGCAGCGTATGGATTGAATTTTCCCGAGTGGTATAAAGCATTCATCTCCACGTACCATCATTACTTTGACGTCATACCTGAACAGCCGGTAGACGAGCCGCTGGAGAACGTCAGGAACATGTACAATCCCTTGTTGTGCCGGCTGGGATATCTCCCTTTCACTTGGGATTCCGAATACGGCAAGATCTGGTGTATCGATGTAAGTGGAGAGGCCGGCGAGGGAATCGGAGCCATCTATGAGATCGAACATGAAATATTGTTTGATCTGGATGAAGAACACACGGATCGGGACGAACTTAAAGAGTCGCTAGTATTTTTGTACCCGGATTTCAAAGCGTATTTTGACGATACGTTCCTGGAGGGCTGACGGGTTCCATTTCAGAAGTATAAGGAGAAGTTTCAAATGCGAAATGAACAGCTGCAGGAAATTTTGAATGAATACGACATCCGGGAACCGGAAATTGCCTTTATTCGGCATAATGAAAATCGAACGTATAAGGTAGTAGGCCATGACGGAAGCACATATCTGATGCGCATTCATCAACCGCTAAAAGAAGGCATGGCTGGTCAGCAGCATACCTACGATGGTCTGCTGGGCGAACTGCATATGCTGGAGCACTTGTCAGGCTGGGATCATCTGCTTGTCCAGAGGCCTATGCGTAATCGGAAAGGTGAATTGATCACGATTTTCGAACACGAGGGGAAGCATTGGAACAGCTCCGTGCTTACCTGGCTGGAAGGAAGAGACTTGCAGAAGGATGACGTAAGCGACCCGGTACTGGTCGAGAAGCTGGGGACTCGCATTGCAGAGCTACACAAATTTTATGGCTCATACGAGCAGGAGGGCTTGGACAAGCGTCCGAGTCAGGGGATAGACTACAATCTATATATGATTGAAGTTATAAAGCAAGGATTGGCGAAAGATTTGTTTACTTCCTCCAATGTTTCCATTATTGAAGAAACGATATCGTTGGTTAACGCGCGCCTTGTGGACAGTGGTAACGTTGAGGCCTGGGGGTTTATCCACGGTGATTTAAGCTTGGGGAATATCATCATGACCTCAGATGGAGAACTGAGTTTTATCGATTTTGGTTTTTTCGGACCAGGGTACCATTACACGGATGTTGCCATGGGTGCCATGATGGTTCCTTCACAGCTTCGGGATACATTCCTGAAAGGGTATTATGGCAATGATCATACGGGACAACATAAGCTCGTTTTATTAGAAGGTTTCATGCTGCTTGCCATTATCGGCTACTATGTCTTTCAGTTGGAGAATGAATCCGTGCATGCATGGATGCGTGAACGAATGCCGAAGCTATGCGCCGATTTTTGCACGCCTTATTTGTCGGGTGCACGGATATTTTATTCCGTATAGTTCGATGTCGAATCACACTTTTATCCGTGAAAGATAATTATAAGCATTCAATCCCTTGGAAAGCACGCTGATCGGGTGATACCATATGAGATATCAACGATATGATTAGAGGTGAACACCGTATGGCGGAAAGCGAACTTCAACAACAACAAGAGGCTCTCCAGGAGGAAGCTTCTGAGGTAGCAGATGAACTTCGACTTTACGAGTTGTTAAGTCAAGCAGGCGAACCGGTGCGTGTCGGCAGCTCAGCCCTCGGATTGATGGTATGGAGAGACCTGGACATGACGGTAAAATGTTCCCGGCTGAATCAACCATTAACTGCACACATCGCATCGGAGCTCATGCTGCAAGCCGGTGTACGGGAGCTGAAGTTCATCAACGATACCGGTGATTATAATACGAATCCCGCGTATCCCGATGGATTGTACATCGGACTAAAATATAAATCACAGCGCGGTAACGAATGGGCCTTGGACATTTGGTTCGTGGATGAACCGGAGAGACAACCTGACTTGAAACATATCATAACGATGCCTGGACGGCTGACTCAAGAACGCCGGGAAGCTATTTTGAGAATCAAAAATCGTTGGGCAAGCCTTGCTGAATATGGAAAAAGTGTACGAAGCTTCGATATTTATACAGCGGTTCTCGAAGACAACGTAAGCACGCCGGAACAGTTTGAAGCCTGGCTGGATCAAAGGTCCGAGAATACAAGCTGAAAGCCCATGATTCAATAATAGGAGATCTGCATATGGAGATTATCAAGCATAACCAAGACCAATGGGAGCTTAAAGTCAAACAGAAAAATCAGTGGACTGTTCCTGTAAGCAGCGAAGAAATCCAGAAAGCCAGAATGGGCGATTGGTCTATTATCGTCACTTCAACCAAGCCTGTGCCCAAAGAATGGTTTCCGGAACTAAACGGAAATAATGTGCTCTGCCTAGCTTCTGGAGGAGGGCAGCAGGGACCCGTATTGGCAGCTGCGGGAGCAAATGTAACCGTGCTGGATTTCTCCGAATCTCAATTGGAGCAGGATCGCTTTGTTGCTGAACGGGACGGATTGTCCATTCGGACGGTTCTCGGTTCGATGACGGATTTAAGCATGTTTGAATCGGAGAGCTTTGATTTGTTGGTTCATCCGGTATCTAACCTTTACGTGCCTGATATCCAGCCGGTCTGGCAGGAGGCATATCGCGTGTTGAAGCCTGGCGGCATAATGATTAGCGGCTTTATGAACCCGGTCTTTTATTTATTCGACTGGGAACTGGAAGAACAGGGCACGCTTCGGGTGAAGCACACCCTTCCCTATTCTGAACTGGATTATGCGACGGAAGAAGAGATTGTGAGAAGCGGGGTAGCATTGGAATTCGGACATACGCTGGAACAGCAAATGGGAGGTCAGATTCAATCCGGATTTATGATTGCCGGGTTATACGAGGATTCCTTCGGAGGCGAGAAATTGCTGGACCGCTATGCAAACAGTTTTATTGCGACAAGAGCCATAAAGCTTTAACCTCATGGCTACTTCCATGTCTTCACCAGAAGAGTCATCCTCAACGGGTGGCTTTTCTTTTATATGTATATGTAAAACTTAAGTGAATCCTATTTTTTTAATATTATCCATATAGATGTTCCTATGATAGCATAATCGTATATCTGGCAAGGAAAGGAACGATGGATATGAGTACCGCATTTTGGTTAACGAATGCTCGTTTAGAGAGCGGCTATGAAGTTCAAGAAGGCGTTATTACGGGAACAAAAACGGAGATTTGCCACGTATTCATAGAGGACGGGAACATTGCGAAGATCGTGTCATCCGATAAGACCATCACGGATTCATGGCCGCAACACGACGTGAAGGGTGTATTGCTTCTGCCGTCCTTTACCGAAAAGCACTGCCATTTGGATAAAACGCTGCTAGGTGACCGGTGGCGATCCGTAACGCCGGTCTCCAGCATTTTCGAGCGTTTGGATATCGAGAAAGCAACGCTTCCGGCCCTGGATACCCGGACGCAGGACCGTGCGGAACGCCTGCTTCAGATGTACCTGGAGTCCGGGGTGACGCATGTACGAACGCATGTCGATATTTATCCGGAAGCGGGTTTGGCTAACTTCGAAGCGGTTCAACAAGCATTACGTGCATTTGAAGGAAAGTTATCCTACGAGATCGTAGCTTTTCCTCAGCATGGTTTGCTGCGCTCGAAGTCAAAGGAATGGGTGAGACAAGCACTTCGCGGCGGAGCAGGCTTGGTAGGCGGGGTTGACCCGGCGACGGTGGATGGTGATATCGAAGCCTCCCTACAGGAAATGGTGGAGCTTGCCGTGGAGGCGAATGCGGGAATTGACCTGCATTTGCACGATGCCCATCATCTGGGAACCTTCACCATGAAGCGGTTGGCACAGCTGACCATCGAGGCGGGCCTGCAGGGCAAAGTGGCGATCAGCCATGCATTCGGACTCGGCGATATCCCGACGCCGCAAGCCATCGAAATGGGGGAAATGCTGGCTGATGCAGGGGTTGCCATTATTTCGAGCGTGCCGATCGGTCGCAACATGCCGCCGGTCGGTTTGCTGCATGAGTGCGGCGTAGAGGTAGCCGTCGGATGCGATAACATTTTTGACGTGTGGTCGCCTTTCGGAAACGGGGACGTGCTGGAACGCGCGGGCCGGCTGGCTGAGGTGTCCCGATGGGTGGATGAACGCTCTTTGGCACGTACGCTTCAATATATCACCGGCGGCATGACGCCGCTTGGTCCGGATGGCGAGCAGATATGGCCGCAGGTCGGGGACGCCGCCAGCATCGTGTTTGTCGAAGCTTCTTGTTCCGCCGAAGCCATTGCCAGAAGATCGAAGCGCGTGGCGACGATGTTTAAGGGCAGCATCGTCTCCGGTTCGCTTTAGGCGACGCATGTCGATCAGGATCAAGCTGCTGCTGTCCTTTACCGGCATGCTGGTCATCAGCTTGTTGGTGTTCGTCTTGACTGCCAGTTTGTTTACCGTCGCGGCTACCGGGGACATTCGCGGGGTTCGGGATTTTTATAAAGTTCACTACCAGGTTAACCCGCTGACCGAGCAAGAGGAGTCTATCTTCCTTGAATTAAAATATCTTGCCAAGAACGAACCGGACGGTCTGCTGGATCAAGAGCTGCTGACGGAATATGATTTTAAGCTGAGAACCGTGCGGGCAGGCCTGTACGTCCGTAAGGAAAGCCTTCAAGTTTACGAGTCCAATACGTTAAACCAGCCTGAGCTGGAAGCGAATCTCCCTCCATTCGACCTGAACAACAATCAAATCCGCAATACGCTGAGCATCGGTGAACGCTTTTATGCTTATGCCAAATTCGACTTCCGGTTCTCGGACGAGACGAAGGGAAGCGTGTACGTGATCCGCGAGCGAAGTCCTTTCGGCGAGGTAACGCGCAAGCTGTTGCCCATCCTTGTATTGAGTCTCGTTGGCATCATCGTGGTTGCGAACGTGATGTTATATCGCTGGATTACGCGCAGTGTGGTCAAACCGCTTGACTTGCTCCGAAATTCGGCCGAACACATCAAGGAGGGGAATCTTCAGTTTTCCCTGGATATGCATTCGAAGGACGAAATCGGCCAGCTAAACGAAACGTTTGAGAATATGCGAAAGCGGCTGCACGAATCGATTCAGCTCCGGCTCCGGGACGAAGAGAACCGAAAAGAGCTGATCTCCAATATCTCACACGATCTGCGCACACCGATAACGAATATAAAGGGTTATGTCGAGGGCATTCGTGACGGCGTCGCGGATACGCCCGAGAAGATGGATAAATACGTGAATATCATCTACACCAAAACCATCGATCTGGATAAACTCGTGGATGAGCTGTTTCTGTATTCCAAGCTGGATTTGAAGCAGGTGCCGTTTATGTTCGAGCATGTCGATATCATCGGTTTCATTGACGACTGCATCGATGAGCAGCGCTATGTTCTGGAGGAGAAGGACATTCGGCTGGAGTGGAAGGAACGCCCCGGTGATCCTGTCGAAGTCATTGCCGACCTTGAGAAATTAAAGCGAACCGTGCTCAACATCATTGGAAATGCCCAGAATTTCATGGACAAGGGGCAAAAAAACATCGGCATCTCGATCCGGCTGTCTCCGGAATGGGTAACGGTTGAAATCCGGGATAACGGTACAGGCATCGCACCGGAAGCGATCCCTTATATATTCGAAAGGTTTTACCGGGCCGAGTCATCCCGCAACTCTTCAACAGGCGGCAGCGGTCTGGGTCTTGCGATTGCGAGCCAGATCATTGAAGGACACGGGGGCCAAATCTGGGCTGAAAGCGAGCTTGGCGTCGGAACAAGCCTGTATTTTACCCTGAAACGAGCGAACAGGAAGGAGGCGCGGTAACCCATGGCCACACGCATTCTCATCATCGAAGACGAAACGACCATCGCCCAGTTGGAGCGGGATTATTTTGAGCTGAACGGTTTTGCCGTCGATTTATGCCATACGGGTGACGAGGGCTTGAAGCTTGCGCTTAACGAGGACTACAGCCTCATCATTGTGGACCTTCAGCTTCCCGGCATGAATGGCTACGAGTTGTGCAGCCATATCAGGAAGAACAAGGAGGTCCCGATTCTGATCGTATCCGCCAAGAATGAGGAGATCGATAAAATCCGTGCATTTAATCTCGGTGCCGACGATTACATTACCAAGCCTTTTAGCCCGAGCGAATTAGTCGCAAGAGCCAAAGCCCATTTGATGAGATATGTAAGGCTTCTGGGCAAGCAAAGTCCGAGTCCAAGCTCGGAAATTCATATCCGGGGCCTGGTCATCGACAAAACGGCGCGAAGGGTGTTCGTACGCAATCAGGAAGTCGCGTTTACGACCCGGGAATTTAATTTGCTTGAATTTCTGGCGAGCCATCCGAACCGGGTGTTCAACAAACATGAATTGTTCGAACGGATTTGGGGCATGGATTCCAGCGGGGATATCGCTACCGTCACCGTTCACGTCCGAAAGCTGCGCGAAAAGATGGAGCTGGATCCATCCAACCCGCAGTACATTGAAACGGTATGGGGAGCAGGCTATCGTTTTTCGGTCTGAATGAGTTTAGAAATTGTTAATAAATATTTTCGAAACGTTTAATCCCGGATTTCTTGGGAGTTTAGGACTCTCATCTATCATGGAGATATGACGATTATCGTTCATATTCATCGAAGATAGGGAGGACTTACTTATGAAGAAGTATTCGAATAAACTGGCGGCCATGATGCTGGCCGCCGCACTGGGAACGGCGACGCTTCCGTTTCATGTTCTGCAGGCCGATGCTGCACAAGCGCCGCTCGCTGCCCAAGATATAGAGCAAGCCGTTCAAGGGCTGTCCCAGCTACGCGTGATGCAGGGTTACCAAGACGGCACGATGGGGATAACAAGTCCGATCACACGGGCGGAGCTGGCGAAAATGCTGGTGCTTGCGTTTGGACTTGAAGGGAAAGCGGAGACAGAGCCAAGCTTCACGGATGTGAAATCAAACGCGTGGTATGAGCGGTACGCAACTGAGCTGGTAGCACTAGATATTATGCAGGCACCGGACGGACGTTTTGATCCAAGGGGAAGCGTTACCCACGCCGAACTGGTACAGATGGTGTCTAAGGCTCTGAAACGAGATGCGAAGTCCGTGGATTACTGGGCTGAGCGTTTTTATTCCGAGGAGGGTCATGCCACTCGAGGTCAAGCAGCCTATTTGATCAGCATTGCACATGACGCAATACCGTCGGAAAAAGCAAAAATCACGAGCGTCCGCGCACTGAATGCCATCACCTTGATCGTCACCTTTGATGCTCCATTGACATCGGACGATGAGGCGTTTGCCAAAGCCAAAGAAGATTTTAAATTTAACGACGGTCTTGCCCTGACGAATATGCCGCGTCTGAAGACGGGTTCTATTTCCACCTATATCGTTCCAACTTCCGTTCAAAAACCGGGGACATCGTATACGCTGACCTATAAAGGGAAAACAGCAGGTACATTTACAGGAAACAGCACGAAGCTGGACATGACCGAGGCCAGACAGGTCACCCAGGATACATTTGAATTGGAGGCGCTCAAGGAGAATGGCGTCGTCGACTACGGTTATGTTATTTCCGCTTATAGCGGAGGCCGCGGAGCCAATGCCTTCGTATTGGATGAGAATAACAGCGCCGATGGCAAGGTCTATCAGATCATATCTTCTGGTCAAGCCAGGGAAGTTACGATTACGCCTGCAGGCGGACAACCCATCGTGGCCAAATACGTACCCTTCACCCAATCCACCGACGGCAAGCAAGAGCCGAAATTCCGATTGCCGGAAGGCCAGACGTTGACGCCGGGCGTTACCTACACCATTTCTTCGGACTGGGCACAGATCGCCAATCCGTCATTCGTTGCAGGATCGTTTGCTCCGCTGGACATCGTCGGAGACGAGGCAGTCAGCGACAGTTCCATAGCCATCACGTTGTCCGAGGATCCGGGGGATGAGCTGTTCTCCGGCCGGAGCGTGGAATTGACCGACGCTGACGGCAATCAACACATTGCGACCTATAAATATTCAAGCCGAAAAGGAGCCGTAGGCATATTCGATTTGACGCAGGAAAGTAAATTGAAGCCGGGATCGACGTATACCATCAAACCTGTAGGCGAGTGGGCAGGAGAAACCGATGCGTCCCTGACCGTCAATTAATCCATTACAGCATGGACATGTCTGTCCATATACAAGAGGGCGAGCGTAAAGCTCGTCCTCTTGAGCTTGTTTATAAGTGACTATCTAAGTGGTTCTATCATTTGTAAAATTAAGGGTAAGAACTTATACTGGTTTCAAAATCTGCTATATTCGAGGTGTACATATGGTCGAAGAGCTTGCCAATTATTTAAGCGAACGTGATATTGAAGTTTTGGATTTGGATGGCTTAACGCTCCCTGTCCCAAAGGAAGGGGAGCACAGGATTCTCATCGCTCCCGGCTGCAATCTGGTGGAAATGATGGAGGAAATCTGCGAAGAAGAAACCCTTTCTGAATACGTGAACAAGGAGCTGGAGCAGGTTCAGCGGTTAAGCATGAAAGATGTATTGGGAAAAATCGTGGCTTCGCGATTATCCTATACGGATATTGCGCTGGAACCGGAAGAATTAGAAGGCAAGAGCTTTGAGGAATTATATCGTTCTTATTCATTATTATGGGAAGGCAGCGAAATGCTCAACGAAGAGTTTGGCGAATCGGATGCCGAGCCCTTTGACTGGAATACGTCATGGGTGCAGGGAAAGGTGGAAGAGGACGAGCAGGTGATCCTGCTGACGCTGCCGGCCGAAGCCGGATATGAAGCACCGCTGTGGGTTCCGATGGGAGGTTATAACGAATGTCCGCTGCCCGAGCATCAGTCGGTGATTTTTAAACATGTTCAGCAGAAGTATCAGATTAAAATTGTGGCCGTTTCGGAAGATGCTTGGATTCTTCAGGCCGGAAAACGACCCCAAACGTTTGAAGAAGCATTACGGCTCGCCAAGGAGCATTTTATTTTCTGCCAATATGTCATGGACGGGTTTCCGACGCTTGGACATTATGCGGACTATTTAATGAAGCACGATATCTGGTATTTTTGGTGGGATTAAATGTCAGCTGCCGCGTGAAAACGCGGCTTTTTTTTATGTGGACAATGGTCAAAATATCCAAAGGCATGGTTATTTTCCGTTATTGTCATAAAGCATCATGAACCTTAACAATCGGATATTTACCAAGCTTGCCGATTCCCCTAATATGGAGTTACTTTCCGTCATTTAGCCGCATGCAGGCCTGGTATGGAAAAATGTACCCTGCCATACGCAGAAGTACCTACCCTTGCGCCGCAAACATCCATTATGATCAAATTTATAGCTGGCGGGAGAACTGGAGTCGTTATTTTTTGAAAACGCTATCACCTAAGGGGGGATATCTATTCTTAAGCAATCGAAGGTTTTTCGCAGCTTTCTCATCTCCTATATTGCCATTCTGCTCATTCCCACCATCGGAGGATACATATCCTACTTAACCTCCATCTCCGTAACGCAATCCATTTCGATTGAGAACAGCATCGTTCAGCTCGAGAAAAGCCAGGAGCTGCTGGGACACAGGATGGCGGAAGTGGAAGGGATGACGCGGCAGCTGGCGATCAATCAAGACCTGAACGTGCTGCTCAACGATCATCTTGCCCAAAGGGATGTTTACGGCATATGGAGAACGATGCGCAATGTGCTGACTTTCGGTCAAACCAACGATTTTCTTCAGCATTACTACATCTATTTGGCGAACTACGACTTAATCGTAACGTCGGGCTCTTCTTATCGGCCGGAGCATTATTATGAGTTTTTTCATTATGACGATCTCAGTTTTGAGGAATGGAAACAACAGATCCTGGAGAAAGCCCATCGCAGTGAAATCAAACCGCTCTCTTCCTTTTCGGAAAGGGACAACGAAACCTCGGTCATCACGTACATGCAATCGCTCCCGCTGGATAGCTTTAACGATTCCTCCCCGGCCAATGTTGTGGTCGTGATCGATGCACGGACGATTGCCGGATTATTCTCGGGGTTAACCGACAACTACGGCGGCTGGGTCCACATCCACGACGGGAACGGGAATACGCTTGCTCTTCAAGGAAACATGGAATCCGATGTAAGCCAAATCATGAACGATCCGGCATTCGATCAGAACAAAACCAGCCAGTTCTACAAGAATGACCTTGTGATCACCACGCGCTCCGATAAGAGCGGTTGGGTCTATCAGGCCGGCATCCCCCGCAGCGCCCTAATGGAGAATGCCGATCAAATTAAACGAGCGTCCTGGTTCATTACCGGAGGCGCCATGATCGTCGGGCTGCTGTTCGGGTTGTATTTGGCTCATCGGAACAGCGTGCCGATCCATCGAATGATAAGCATCATGAAAGAGCAGTTCGGCAGGGATGAGGTGACGGAGCGCAATGAATTCGACTTTTTGAGCGGGAATATTTCCAATATGATCAGCAAAAACAAACAGCTGGAAAACGAGCTGACGCGTCAGCTGCCGTTTGTCCGGGATGCTTTCCTGAGACGGCTGATTGCCGGCGAGTTTGAATCGAGGGACGAAATTGCTTCCGCTGCCCAGCAGGCTGATATTGCCTTGCATAACGGAAAGGGCTATGTCGGCATCCTGCAGATCAAAGGATATGCCGGCATGGACAGCGTGGAGATCCTTAATGAGCTTAACGCCGCCCGGCTTCTCATGAAACAGGCCTTTTCCGAAATCGCCGGGAATCTGCCCATGACGGATCTGGGCTCGGACAAAATGGTGGTTTTGTTCTTTGCCGACCAAGAACGAGAGCCTGGGCCGGAGGAAGAGCTTCGAATTGCGGGGTTGGTCGGAACGCTGACGAAGCAGGTGCTGCATGAATATAAAATGTTCCTCCAAGCCGGTTTCGGCGATCCGTTCGATTCGGTCTCAGAGGCGGGGCAGTCATTTGAACAGGCAAAGCAGGCTCTTGAATATGCCGTCTACATGAATCAAAAAGAGACGGTGTGGTACCGCGAAGCCCGAATCGTTAATACAACGTATTATTACCCGCTGGACACCGAGCAGCGCTTGATCAGCACGATACGGGCAGGAGAGCTGGAAGAAGCCGAGAAGATCGTCAATCTGATCATGGATCAAAATCTCCATCAGCGGGAGTTATCCGTCGAGATGAAGCACCAGCTGGTAGGTGAAATCAAAGGAACGTTCCTTAAGTTAATGGATCAGAAAATTTTTGCGGAGTCGGAATGGTTTGAAAGCATAAAAAGGCGCATCATCGATATCGGCTTTACCGAGCCGCTGGAGTCGATCCATAACGAAATCCGCGCGATCATGGGAGAGCTGTGCCGATATATTTCCAATAAAAAGAAGGACTCCCATGCCAAACTGATCAGACAGATTTATGAATATACCGAAGCGACGTACGCACATCCGGATCTCACCTTATACCGCGTGGCCGAGCACGTGGAGCGGCCGGAGAAATACATCTCCCAATTGTTCAAGGAAGTAACCGGAGTCAATTATTCCGATCATCTGATCAAGGTGCGGATGGATCGGGCGGCCATTCTGCTTGCCGAGACGAACCTCACGGTCGATGAAATAGCGGCTCAGGTGGGCTATAACAGCTCCCATTCGTTTCGCAGGGCATTCAAGCGGCTCATCGGCATTTCACCGAGCGCTTACCGTCAGTCTCATGAGGTCGTGTAAAGGGTTGATCCTCGCTAGCCGCATTGTCGCTTTGGACGATGCGGCTGTTTGGGCTAAGAAAACGCGAATACCCGGGATTTGGCCCCTGACGAGACAGGATGGCCTATGAAAAAGCGGTTATTTGTACGCCAAACGACCGAAGTGTACCTGTTCAAGGACCGGATTTCTCGCCTATGATCGACACATAAAGAAAACGCTATCATATCAATGCCGACACATCATCCGACATTACATTAGGGGGGATTATTCTGGAGAAGCCATTGGTAATCGAGTCGGAGCCTGTTATCCATACCAACACCAGCACCGGCTATTGGCATGTTGCACGAAAAAGTTTGGGGAAGCATTGGCAGCTGTACCTGCTCGTGATTCCGCCGCTGCTGTTTTTCCTGATATTTAAGTACTATCCGATGCTGAATGCCGTTCTTGCCTTCAAGGAATACAACGTCATCAAGGGAATATGGGGCAGTCCCTGGGTAGGCTTCAAGCACTTCGAGCTGTTCTTCGAGAATCCGTTATTCTGGACGCTCGTCAAAAACACGATCATTCTCAGCGGTTATCTCATCTTAGCCGGGTTTCCGATTCCGATCGTGCTGGCGTTAATGATTAACGAGATCCGGGGCGGTCGATTCAAAAAGTTCGTCCAGCTGGTATCCTTCGCGCCGTATTTTATTTCAACGGTGGTCATGGTGTCGATCATCATGCTCTTTCTGGCCCCGCGGCTGGGCTTTGCCAACGTGGCTTTGAATTTTTTCGGACTGGAGTCCGTGAACTTTCTCGGCGATCCCGGGATGTTTCGTTCCATCTACGTATGGTCCGATATTTGGCAGACGGCAGGTTACAGCGCGGTGATCTATTTGGCGGCTTTGGCCGGCATTGATCCGACCCTGTATGAAGCGGCGAAGGTGGACGGCGCCTCGCGCTTCCAAAAGATCCGCCATGTGGATCTGCCGGGCATTGTGCCGACCATCGTCATCATTTTGATTCTGAATGTCGGCAACGTGATGGCGCTTGGATTCGAGAAGGTCTATCTGCTGCAAAATCCGCTGAATCAGGTGAACTCCGAAATCATTGCAACCTATGTGTATCGGATTGGGCTGCTGAATGCCAACTACAGCTTTGCAACCGCAGTCGGACTCTTCAATTCCGTGATCAACCTCATTCTGCTGCTGATCGTGAACGGATTGGCTAAACGAATGACCCATAACAGCATTTGGTAAGGAGGAGCTATCGCATGACAGTTCAACAAGCAGGCACAAGAAAAATCAAGGAGTCCGCAGGCGACCGCATCTTCCTGACGACGGTATACATCGTTCTCTTTCTGGTCGTTATTGCGGTATTGTACCCGTTGATTTATATCATCAGCAGCTCCATCAGCAGCCCGGCGGCCGTTACTTCGGGTCGGGTATGGTTGTGGCCGGTCGATATTTCGTTCGAAGGCTTTCGGGTCCTTTTTAAAACGCCCGAGATTATGACCGGATACGCCAATTCCATTTTCTACACGACGGCTGGCACGATCATCAGTGTCGTGTTGACCATCATGATTGCCTACCCGCTGTCGCGCAGATCGTTTTTCGGACGCAACGCGTTGATGATGATCATTACGTTTACGATGATATTCAGCGGGGGGCTGATACCGACCTACATGGTCGTGCGGGAGCTTCATCTGATCGACACTCGCTGGGCGCTGCTCATTCCCAATGCCATTTGGGTGTGGCAGGTGATTATCGCCCGATCTTTCTTTCAGTCTTCCATTCCGGACGAATTGCAGGAGGCCAGCGAGATGGACGGCTGCAGCGACATCCGTTTTATCTGGAGCATCGTCCTCCCGTTGTCGAAGCCGATTATGGCCGTGCTCGTGCTTATGTATGCGGTCGGCCAATGGAATGCGTACTTCAATGCGTTGATTTACTTGAAAAGCGCCGATTTGTTTCCGCTTCAGCTGATTCTTCGAAGCATCATCATTCAGAATAACAGTTCGGGAACGATGGATGCTTTAGCCATGGTTGAGAGGCAGCAGCTTGCCGAACTCCTGAAATATGCGCTGATCGTGGTTGCCACCCTGCCTGTGCTGGTCATTTATCCGTTTGTGCAGCGCTATTTTGTGCAGGGAATGCTCGTAGGTTCCGTGAAAGGCTGATCGCTATTTGAGGGGAACGGCCGAATCAGGCCAAGGGAACTTGAGCTTGCTTATGTTGGAAGGGAGGTGAGGCTCCGTATCGTGTAAAGCTAGTCGTTTGCGTGTTGACTCTAATGAAAAAGGGAGCGATTCCATTTGAAAAAAGGCCTATTCAGTTTGCTCATGCTGTTATTGGTGAGCAGCATCGTGATGGCAGGTTGCTCAGGCAAAAATACAGAAAGCCCGAGCAGCCCGCAGGGCGGAAGCGCGTCCGGCAGTTCGGACAGCTCGAAACCCGTGGAAATCAGCGTTTTTGCCGTACAGGAATCAGGCATCGATATTCCGGTGAACAAATTCACCAAGCATATCCAGGAACAGTTTAACATTAAATTCAATTGGCAGATCAATCCCTCCGACGGCGCCAAGGAGAAACGCCAAATCTCTCTGGCCAGCGGCGATTATCCGGATGCATATCTGCTGACGCACTATATCGATGAATTCTCCCAAGCGGATGTGCTCAAATACGGTCAACAGGGAGTGCTCGTTCCCCTGAACGATCTGATTGAACAGCATGGGCCGAACATTAAAGCGGCCATGGAAGCTACGCCGGAAATGAAGGCGCTAGTTACGGCTCCGGATGGGAATATCTACGGACTTGGCGCATACACCGAATGCTTCCACTGCTCCTATCCCAACAAAATGTGGATCAATACCGAATGGCTGAAGAAGCTGAATCTCAAGGAACCGAAAACGACCGAGGAATTCAGAAGCATGCTGCAGGCATTCAAAACGCAGGATCCGAACGGCAACGGGAAGGCGGATGAAGTGCCCCTCAGCGGTTCAACGGAGGATTTCGGCGTTCGAATTATCCCTTATCTGATGAACAGCTTCGTTTACGACGACGACCGCAACTACTTGACGATGAATGGCGGCAAGGTCGAGTCCGCGGCGATCACGCCGGAATGGAAGGAAGGGCTCACCTATATCAAATCGTTGTATGACGAGGGATTGATCGATCCGGGCGCATTCACCCAAAATGCGGAGGCATTCAAGAAAATCGGCGAGAATGCGGACGCTGAAATTCTCGGCGCCGGTGCCGGCATGCATCCGGCCATCTTCGTGAACATCGATCCGGGCAACACCCGTTCGGCGCATTACAATCCGCTTCCGCCGCTAAGCGGACCGAACGGAATTTCATACGCAACCCATGATGCGGGCGGCGTATCACCGGGCGCAAAATTCGTGATCACGAACAAAGCCAGTGAAGAAGCCCGGGTAGCATTGATCAAGATGGTGGACTACATGTTTACGCCGGAAGGCCAAACCAATGCCGCAACCGGCATGAAAGGGATCGATTGGACAGACCCCGAGCCCGGCGATCAAGCGCTCGGCGAGGGCGTGACGCCGATGGTCAAGACCATTCCGACGAAGGAAGGCGAAACGCCGCATAATGCGGGTTGGAGCGGAATGGGCCATTTCTATATGCCGAAGGAGTATCGCGATACGTGGGTGCAGGGAACCGATATTTATGCATCCGACGGCTATGAGCGCAGATTGTATAATGCTTCGCTGCTGTATCAAGGACATGAGCCGAAGGAGATCTTTCCGATCTGGTCGATCTGGATCGATCCGAGCGTCATCGATGAAGCCAGCATGCTTCAGACCAACCTTAAAAACTATATTGAGCAAAACCAGCTGCAATTCATTACGGGCAACAAGGATCTGAACAAGGATTGGGACGCTTACGTCAAAGGATTGAAGGATCTGAAACTGGATCGTTATCTCGAAATTTTGCAGACGGCTTACGATCAATCCGCCAAATAATCGAAGGATTGCTAAGCAACTGCGGCTGTCATGAAGTCATTCCAACATCCATATGCGGGTGCCGGTCTAAACCGATCGGCCACTCCGCATTTTCTCTGTTTCAAGGGTATCTATGGAGAAGACACAGGAATGAAACGAGGGAAGGTGATCATGTGTCGGATTATAACAAAGGCAGGGACCGTACCGCATTCATCGTTCATCGCGAAGGGCTGCCTCATGTTAAAGCCAAACTTGCAGGGAAAGAACAGGTGACGGTTGCCTTTCTGGGCGGATCCATCACGGAGGGAGCCGGCGCTTCAGCGGCCGATAAGACCAGCTGGCGTGCTTTAACGGCTCATTATTTAAGAGAACGTTTCGGAAGTTCGCGGATTCGCTCCATTAACGCAGGTGTCGGGGGGACGGATTCTTCGCTGGGAGCTCACCGTCTTCGAGAGCACGTGCTGAGCGTCGGGAACATCGATTTGCTATTCGTGGAATTCAGCGTAAATGACGGGAGCGACCGGGAAGAATCCATCAGAGGAATGGAGGGAATTGTACGCCAATGCCGTCGTCTTTCACCCGGAACGGATCTATGTTTCATTTATACCGGGTCGGAGCGAAACCTGGCCCGTATCCGGCCGTATCCCATTGCCGTTCACGAAGAAGTGGCCGAGCATTACGGCATTCCTTCCGTCGATTTTGCCGCCGGCATTTATGGCATGCTGACTAACGGTGAGGTCGCTTGGTCATCGCTTGCACCTGATGGATACCATCCGAACGATGAGGGGCATGAGATATACGCCGGTTTTTTGCAGGGATATTTGAAGGAGCTGCTGTCGTCAGAGGGTGACTCCTTGATGCTCAATCATTGCGGACATTTGCCCGCAGAACCGCTGCTGGCGGGGAACTACGAATATGCCGAAATGCTCCCATATGAGCTAGCCGATTATACCGGGGATTTTCAAATCCGGGAACTGCCGTCAGGTTCAAAGCTCATGAATTGGCGTTACGCGACAGATCACCGGTACTCTGATCATCCGGACGCTTCGTATACGTTCACCTTGGTGGGACAAAGCAGCGGACAGCTGCTGTTATGCGGACCCGACACCGGAATCTTTGAATACTCGATCAACGGCGGGTCCATCGTACGGGTCAATCCCTTCGACGAGTGGTGCTTGAACGCTTATCGGCTAGTCAGCGTACACTTTCCGAGATTTCAAGCGCGCGGGTCGATTTCGATCATGGTTCGCAATACAGGACTCAAGGATAAGCGAAGCCAGGGTACGGGCATGCGCGTGCTGAAGCTGCTAGCGAATTAGGCGAATACCGCGGATTTTTCGCGATGGGTCCCACCAAGCCCGCAAAAGGCTGTTACTAATAATGGGAGGTGTTGTCACTGCATATGCCTGGAAATCAAAACACTACAGCTCCGATTATCCTTTCCTTGCGGGATTACGAGGACTCGAATAACCCGGATGCGCAGCCTGCCATGAAACGCGCGATAGAAGCCGCCAGGGCAATGGAAGGCTCGGTCATTCTGGACATACCGCCGGGCTGCTATCATTTTTATCCTATATCGGCCGATAGGGAAGCGTATTATATCACGAATACAACCAGCGAGGAAGAGAATCCGGATGTGACCAAAACGATCGGGATTTGGCTTAAGGATCTGCACAACGTGACGCTCGAGGGGAACGGCGCTTTGTTTGTTTTCCACGGAAAGCAGACGATGCTTGTCCTCGATGGCTGCACGAATATTGAAATTCGCAACCTGCATTGGGATTACGCCGCCCCGACCGTGACCGAAATGACAGTGGATCGGTGCGCCGATGCTTATCTTGAGGCAACCGTTCACCCGGATTCACGCTATGATTGCGCTGAAGGCAAATTCGAATGGGTGGGCGAAGGCTGGCGTTTTCGCGAAGGACCGATGCAGTTATGCAGTGCGGATTTGGGTGCTGCCTGGCGCGTGGACAATTGGCTGGAGCGGGTGGTGTTTACCGAGGAGTTGTCGCCGCGTCGGCTTCGGTTTCATTTTGGAAATCAACCACCTCCTCAAATGGCTCCAGGTACGATCGTGCAAATGCGCGACGGCATTCGGGACCAGGTTGGCATGTTGATCACCCAAAGCTCCGGGGTGACGTTCAGCGACGTGGGTCTGCATTTCATGCATGGACTGGGCGTGGTTGGACAGTTCAGCGCCAATCTGACCTTTGAACGCTTGGATCTGACGCCGCGTCCGGAGACCGGCCGCACGGTGGCGGGATTTGCGGATTTCATCCACTTGTCGGGCTGCAGGGGGAAGGTCTCGATTCGGAATAGTCGGTTTGCAGGGGCGCATGATGATGGGATCAATGTCCACGGCACCTATCTTCGGATCGTTGGTAGACCAGACTCCAATCCATTGCTTGTCAGGTTTATGCATCCGCAGACTTACGGATTTTCTGCTTTTCTGCCGGAAGATGAGGTTGCGTTCGTAAACGCGGATACGCTGAACCCTTACGCTTTCGGACGAGTCGCCGCTGTCGCCATGAAGTCGCCGCGCGAATGGCTGCTCACGTTGGAAAACGCGGTTCCCGCTGACATCGGAGAACGGGACGTCCTTGAAAATATGACTTGGACGCCGGAGGTCGAAATTGTCGGCAATACATTCGCCCGGATTCCCACGCGCGGAATTCTGGCTACGACGCCGCGGCGGATCGTGATTCGGGATAACACCTTCTTGAACATGCAGATGAGCGCGATACTGGTCGCAGCGGATGCATCTTCCTGGTACGAATCGGGCGCCGTAACGGATATGAGCATCGTGGATAACCGGTTTGTGAATTGCGGCGGTCCCGGACATGCCGTGATACGGATTGCGCCGGAGAATAAACAATATCATGCAGCCGTTCACCGCAACATTCGGATCGCGTGCAACCGCTTTGAAACAACCGGGGAAGCTTGGTTAATGGCTAGAAGCACGGAGGGACTGATATTCCAAAATAACGTGATTCGGATGCAGGAAAAACACGCCCTTGCAGGGAATACCCGTACGGACGAACGCGTCCTTTTGGAAGCCTGCACGGGAACGGATATTTCCTGTAATGACTTGGAGCATGACGAATTGAAATAAAGGAGGCAAGGCGAGTGGGAGCAAACATGAAATTGCAGTATGTGAAACCGGCGACGGTCTGGACCGAGGCGCTGCCGATCGGCAACGGACGTCTTGGAGGCATGGTTTACGGCGGCGTGGAGCGTGAAACGATCAGCTTGAACGAGGATACGCTCTGGTCCGGTTATCCCAGGGATTGGAACAACCCGTCTGCATGGGAAGCGCTGCCGGAGATCCGGGAGCTGGCAAGCCAGGGTCGTTATATGGAGGCAGATCAGCTAGGGCGCAAGATGATGGGGCCCTATACGGAATCTTACCTGCCGTTAGGAGACTTATGCCTCAGGTTTGATCATGGAGGCGTGTTTCATTCTTACCGAAGAACGCTGGATATCGCCAATGCCGTTCAACGAACGGAATACCGCATCGGCGAGGTGACCTACACAAGGGAATGCTTTGCGTCCAGCCCGGACCAGATGATTGCCTTGCGGTTAACCTCGAGCGCTGCTTGCGCCCTGAACTTTCATGCCTATCTGGAAAGTCCGCTGCGTTATACCGTAAAGACCGAAGTAGATATGTACGCCATGTCGGGATTTGCGCCGGAACGCGTCGAGCCCAGCTACGTTTTCTCTGATCGTCCAATCCGTTACGGCGATCCTGAACATACCGCTGCAATGGCCTTCAACGGTCGGCTGGCGGTGGCCGAAACGGATGGCCGCGTTACCGTGGATGCAGCTGGCATTCATGTACTGGATGCGAGCGAAGCGGTCATTTACTTCACCGCGGCCACCAGCTTCAACGGATTTGACCAAATTCCAGGTCACCGCGATGGCGGAGATCACCCGGCGGCTGTCGCCTCGGCTGTAGCTGCGGGGACCATGAAAGCCGCATGCAGCCAGTCTTGGACAGAGCTGCGCGATCGGCACATCAACGATTATCGCAGCCTGTTTGACCGCGTCAGCCTCCGATTAGGCGAGGCGCTGGCTGCAGAAGATATGGACACGGAGGAGAGAATCGAGCGATTCGGTGCCCGGGATCCAGGCTTGGTCGAGCTGCTGTTCCACTATGGCCGCTATCTCCTGATTTCAAGCTCCAGGCCCGGAACGCAAGCAGCCAATCTTCAGGGGATATGGAATGCCTCAACCCGGCCGCCGTGGAGCAGCAATTGGACCTTAAACATCAATGTGCAAATGAACTATTGGCCCGCGGAGGTATGCAATTTGGCGGAATGCCATCAGCCTCTGCTGGAGCTGATCAGAAGCCTGTCGGTAAACGGTGCGGAAACCGCCGCCGTCCATTACGGCACCCGGGGCTGGACCGTTCATCACAATACGGATATCTGGGCCCATACCGCACCGGTCGGCAATTACGGGGACGGCGATCCTTCCTGGGCGCTTTGGCAAATGGGAGGAATCTGGTTGACGCAGCACTTATGGGAGCATTACGCATACAGCGGCGATGAAGCTTATTTACGATCGTTCGCTTATCCCCTGATGAAGGAAGCCTCTTTATTTGCTTTGGACTGGCTTATAGAAAACGACGCAGGCCATCTCGTGACCTCGCCGTCGACCTCGCCTGAGCATAAATTCCGCACGTCTGAAGGGATGGCGGCCATCAGCGAAGGGGCGACCATGGATATTTCCCTCATATGGGAGATGTTCACCAATTGCATGGAAGCCGCCGGCATTCTCGGCGTGGATGAGGAATTCCGGGAGGAATGGAGCAGCAAACGCGAACGTTTGCTGCCTCTGCAGGTCGGCCGATACGGCCAGCTGCAGGAATGGTCCCATGACTCCGAGGATGAGGACGTATTTCATCGGCACACGTCCCACCTGGTCGGGGTTTATCCTGGACGGCAGCTATCTGCGGAAGAAAGCCCGGAACTGTTTGCAGCTGCCCAAACCTCTTTGGAGCGTCGCGGGGAGGAAAGCACGGGCTGGAGCCTGGGCTGGCGGGTGGCGCTATGGAGCCGGTTCGGTGACGGCAACCGTGCGCTCCGGCTGTTAACCAATATGCTGAGATTGGTGCGGGACGGGGACTCGGAACGTTACGATCATGGAGGTGTGTATGCGAGTTTATTAGGAGCGCATCCTCCTTTTCAGATCGACGGCAACTTCGCAGCTACAGCGGGAATTGCGGAAATGCTGCTGCAGTCGCATCGCTCCTTACTCGTGCTGCTGCCGGCTCTGCCGGATGAATGGCCGGAAGGCGAGGTACGTGGATTGCGGGCACGAGGCGGCTTTGAAGTCGGTATTCGCTGGAAGAATGGAAGACTGACGGAGGCAGAGATCATGTCTCGTTTGGGGAATGTATGCAGCGTAAGCATAAGTAATGGACTTGGAAATGGGATTGCGGTTTACCAAGGCGATGCCAGCATTCCCGTACAGCCCTCCGCCAAAGGCGTAGTTTCATTTGAAACAGAACAGGGCTTAACCTATCGACTGGTCACGGATCACGCAGGGGAGCCTGGAGCTTGATCGGCATAAGGGAGACCTTTTCGATGGTATCCATACATTATACTATGTTAAAAAAAGACTCCTTGAAGGAGTCTTTTTTACGTGAACTCAGAAGAAAATTCCAATTAAATTATTATTTTTGTAGTCGAAACGTCCTGGAAGTGGGTATTAATTGTTAAACGGTTGACAACCTGTATATACATGTATATGATTTTCCTATATGCAACCTGTATATACAAGATGACGAGGAGGACCCAGTTACATGCAGAACCCAGGAACCCAATCTCAAGATTGGTGGAGAACTTCGACGGTTTATCAGGTATACCCGAAGAGCTTCAACGATACAACCGGCCGGGGAACCGGCGATATACGCGGGCTCATGGAAAAGCTTGATTATATAAAGGGACTTGGCATCGATATAGTTTGGCTCCAGCCGGTGTATGTTTCTCCGCAAAATGATAACGGTTACGACGTCGCGGATTATTGCAGCATCGATCCCGCTTACGGGACGATGGACGATTTCGATGAACTTGTCGCCGAATTAAAAAAGAGAGACATGCATTTGATGATCGACATCGTCGTGAATCATTCTTCGACCGAGCATCGATGGTTTAAAGAAGCCATTTCCTCGCGCGATAACCCGTATCGCGACTATTACATCTGGCGGGATCCCGCGGAAGACGGCGGCCCGCCGAATAACTGGCAATCCAAGTTTGGAGGCCCGGCGTGGCAGTATGACGAGGGGACAGGGCAATATTACTTGACATTGTTTGACAAGACGCAGGCCGATCTGAATTGGGAGAACGAGAAGGTCCGGGCGGAGGTCGTGGACATTCTCACGTTCTGGGCGGACAAAGGCGTCAGCGGATTCCGGATGGATGTCATCAATCTCATATCGAAGGATCCCGCTTATCCCGATGATGACGGTTCCGTGGCGCCGGGCGACGGGCGCAGGTTTTATACGGACGGCCCCCGCGTGCATGAATACATTAAGGAATTGAACGAAAAAGTATTCAAGCCTTACAATCTCGTCACGGTAGGAGAAATGTCCTCCACAACCTTGGAGCATTGCATTCGTTACTCGAACCCGAAGGAGAACGAATTCTCCATGACGTTCAACTTCCACCACTTGAAGGTGGACTACCCCAACGGTCAAAAGTGGGAGCTCAAGCCTTACGATTTCGAAGAATTGAAGCGGGTGCTTTCCGATTGGCAGATCGGCATGCAGAAGGGCGGAGGCTGGAATGCCCTCTTCTGGAATAACCATGATCAGCCGCGCGCGCTGACCCGATTCACCAATGATGGCGACTACCGCTCGGAAAGCGCAAAAATGCTGGCTACGACGCTTCACGGATTGCAGGGCACGCCATATGTCTATCAGGGCGAAGAGATCGGCATGCCCGATCCGAAATGGAATGACATATCCGAGTTTAGGGATGTTGAATCTCTAAACATGTTTACCATCCTCCAAGAGCAAGGAAGAACGCCGGAGGAGGCTGCCCATATCGTCAGGGTGCGCTCGCGCGACAACTCCAGATTACCCATGCCTTGGCATGACGGCGATCAAGCGGGATTTACGACGGGGACGCCTTGGATCAAGCTCGATGAGCGGTATCCGCTGATCAATGCGCAATCCGAAGTGGATAATCCGCAATCGATCTATCATCATTACCGGAAACTGATTGAAATGCGTAAGAACCTTCCGGTGATGACGGACGGTGAATATGTTCGCCTGGATGAAGGGCATCCCGAAATTTATGCGTACGCAAGAACGAACAAGGAGCAGACGCTTGTTGTCATTTCGAATTTCAGCGACCGGGGCGTATCGTTCGAGCTTCCCGAGGAGATGCATGATCATCTAACCGAAAGTCGATCGGTTCAACTGTTAATCGGCAACACAACGGAAGAACCCAAGCTCACGCCAACAGTTGCCCTACGACCGTATGCTTCCTATATGTGGCTTATTCACAACAACTAAATTCATAATGTCAGGAGCGTAGAGCTATGGCTATTGATCGCAAAAACGTGGAACGCATTGTCGAAGCAGTCGGCGGAAAAGACAATATCGAAGCCGCTACGCATTGCGTAACCCGATTAAGATTCGCCCTCGTGGACGACAGCAAGGTGGATTCCCGGGCACTTGACGAGAACGACCTGGTGAAGGGGCAGTTCTCTTCCCAGGGACAATTTCAGGTCGTGATCGGACCGGGTCTAGTAGACCAGGTTTACAACGAAATGATGGTTATCACCGGCGGTGCGAGAGTATCGAAGGATGAAGTGAAGAACATTGCGAGCAAGAAGCAAAATCCGCTTCAGCGTGCAATTAAAACGCTTGCGGATATATTCATACCGATTCTGCCGGCGATCGTCATGGCAGGTTTATTGTTAGGGATTAACAATCTGCTTACGGGACCGGGCATATTCTATGAAGGACAATCGTTGATTCAAGTCCATCCCGAATGGGCGGACGTAGCCTCGATCATCAATCTGATTGCAAGCACCGCCTTTACCTTCCTGCCAGTCCTGATCGGCTGGTCGGCGGTACGTCAGTTCGGAGGCAATCCGCTGCTTGGAATCGTGCTGGGCCTGATCCTGGTAAACCCGGATCTGCTCAGCGCCTACCAGTATGCGGATGCCAAACTTGAAGGCACGGTTCCGGTTTGGAACCTGTTCGGCTTTGAAGTGGAGAAAATCGGTTATCAAGGCCAGGTGCTGCCGGTCCTTGTCTCGGCATATATTTTGGCCAAAATCGAGAAGTTCCTGAACAAACGCGTCCACGATTCCATCAAGCTGCTTGTCGTGGCACCCGTTGCCCTGTTGGTGACCGGGTTCCTCGCGTTCGTTCTGGTGGGGCCGATCACGTTTGCCATCGGCAACGTCCTTACTTCAGGCCTGGTCAGCATTTTTGATTCCTTTGCCGCTCTGGGCGGCCTGATCTATGGCGGACTGTATGCACTCCTTGTAATTACGGGGATGCATCATACCTTCCTTGCGGTGGACATTCAGCTCATCGGCAGCGAAGGCGGAACGTTCTTGTGGCCGATGCTGGCGCTGTCTAATATTGCTCAAGGTGCCGCAGCGCTGGCCATGATGTTTATCATGAAGGAACAGAAGGCGAAAGGACTTGCCGTCACATCTTCCATCTCCGCCTTCCTGGGGGTAACGGAACCCGCCATCTTCGGGGTCAACGTTCGTCATAAATATCCGTTTATCTTCGGTATGATCGGTTCCGGGATTGCGGGCGTGCTGCTGGCCGTGAACAACGTTCTGGCTTCATCGATCGGCGTTGGCGGGATTCCGGGATTCCTGTCCATCTTCCCTAACCAGTGGGGCGTCTTCTTCATTGGCATGGCGATTGTTCTGGTCGTTCCGTTCACGGGGACATTGCTGTTCGGGCGTTACCAGTTGTCCAAACAGTCTCGATATGCAGCTGCAGCGGATGGGAATGCTGCCGGCATAGATGGAAGAGTGCAAGCTGTGAATACGGAATCGAACGGCAGTCTTCAATCCGGGTCGTTCGCATCGACGGAAACGGCAAACCCTTCAACCGTGGAAGCGGAGCAACAAGGCGCTGTAGAGGTCAAGGCACCGATCAAAGGGAAAGTGGTTCCCCTGTCAGAGGTACCGGACCCTGCTTTCGCCGATAAACAAATGGGCCAGGGGATTGCCATCATCCCGTCCGAAGGCAAAGTGTATGCTCCGTTTGACGGACAAGTCGCCCATCTCATCAAGAAGAGCAAACATGCGATGATTTTGACGGATACGAACGGAATCCAGATCCTGATTCACGTCGGAATCAACACCGTTTCGTTAAAAGGCGAAGGATTCACGGCACATGTGGAAACAGGTGCGGAGATAAGGAAAGGGCAGCTGCTGCTTGAATTCGATATCGATCGTATTCAGCAAGCCGGATTGCCGGTCATTACGCCGGTCATTATTCCGGATGGCCAAGATCACATTCAGAACGTTACGGAGTTTGAAGGCGAGGCGCTTCCTGGCGAAACGCGAGTGCTTCAAGTGACTCTCGGTAATGGACACTGACGGGTTCCTTTGCAACATGTAATCGCTGCTCCGAAAATGGTACAATAGCTGATGGTGATAAAGGATGACGAACAACATTTATTGGATGCTGTATAAAGACTATGCCGACCAAATCGAAACCGGCGCTTTGCAGCCCGGCAGCAAGCTGCCCTCGGAGAACACGCTTGCGGCAACCTATCAAATTACAAGGGAAACGGTCCGCAAGGGGTTGAATTTACTCGCCCAAAACGGCTATATTCATAAGGTGAAAGGCAAAGGTTCGTTTGTGCTGGATACCGGAAGAATGAATTTCCCGGTTACGGGGCTTGTCAGTTATAAGGAAATGGCGGAGCGGATTGGCCGGAAAAGCCGTACGGTTGTGCATGAAACGGAGTGCGTTCCGGCCGGGGAAGCCATCGCCAAGGAGCTGCACACCCGCCCGGACATGCTCGTGTGGAAGGTGATCCGATCCAGGGAAATTGAAGGGGAGCGCATCATCCTCGATGTGGATTATTTGCTTGCCGACATCGTGACGGGTTTAACGAGAGAAATTACGGGCGATTCCATCTATCAATACTTGGAGCAGGAGCTCCATCTAAAGATCAGTTACTCGAAAAAAATCATCTCCGTGGAACGAGCTACGACGATGGACCAGTCCTATATGGATCTTGGAAGCGATACCCATGTCGTCGTCGTCCGAGGTTACGTCCACTTGGAAGATACCACGCTTTTCCAGTACACGGAATCCAGACATCGATTGGATAAATTTCAGTTTGTGGATTTTGCAAGAAGGGAATCCAATCATGATTTTGGAGACAAATAGAAGTGAAGTTAGCCGCGAGTGTATCGCGGCTTTTTTTATTGGCTTCCCATGTCACTCATTCGCAATGGCCATGCAGATCAGCAGCGTAATAGATGAAATAAAGAGGAAAACTCCTGGTTGATGTTGAAGCTGTACTTAGAGGCAAAGATTCAAGCAATCCAGTTAAAGGAGCTGATGGATCATGGATTTGGGACTCCATGGAAAGGTTGCGTTGATTACCGGGGGGAGCAGGGGGATTGGCCTTGAAACCGCCGTTACGTTTGCGTTGGAAGGGGCTAAAGTTGCCATATGTGCACGAGATGAGGAGCAGTTAAGGGCTGCCGCGGATCATATCAGGCATCTATCGAAATTCGAAGCGTTAACCATCGCAGCGGATGTTACGAAACCTGAGGATTGCATGCGAGCCGTAAACGAAACCGTCAGCCGCTACGGACGGCTCGATATCCTGGTGAACAATGCCGGAACAGCCGCAGCGAAGCCGTTTGAGCAGATCGACGACGAATCATGGGCATCCGATCTGGATCTCAAGCTGTTCGGCGCGATTCGTTTTTCTCGTGCGGCCGTCCCTCATCTGCGGAATTCCGGCGGCGGCGCGATTATTAATGTGACGACATCCTGGGCCAAAACGCCGCCGGCTTCATCCATGCCAAGCAGCGTCAGCCGCGCGGCGGGACAAGCCATGACCAAAGCGATGAGTCACGATTTGGCGAAAGACCATGTCCGGGTAAACACCGTATGTATCGGAACGATACGGAGTGCACAGCTTGAGGCGCGTTGGAAACGTGAATCACCTGAACTCACCTGGGACCAGTACGCCCGGGATCCGCGCCATAACATCCCGCTCGGGCGTATCGGCGATACGGAGGAAGCGGCGAAAGTCATCGTATTTTTGGCTTCCGATGCTGCTTCCTATGTTACAGGAACTTCCATCAATATTGACGGGGGTTCAGCTCCGGCTTTGTAAGGGGTCAGCATTTAAAAGATGGGGATATGCATTTGGAGCATGGAGGTTCATGCTCGCTGGTAAAATTTATAATATTTTCATAACGTATATTATGTAAACCATGGTGCCTCGGAACGAGCAGCCCTTGTTTGAAGACATGGCGAGGATGTCGTAATTTTATATATGTTTTGTCGCATAGTTGGACTAAAAAAATGTGCAAGATGTGATACCTTATATGTGGATGTTCGGAAAATAAATGACGGGCTGCCGGAAGGAGTGATTTCCCTCATTGTTACTTTTTTTCTAAGACGCCATAGGGATAGAGCAGTCATAGGACCACTTCCCTAAACGTGGTTCGTACACCAACCCTTCGGATGGAGGAAGGTTATCCACATGCCGACTGGCGGCCGCTCTTTGTTGAGCGTGGTGTGCCTTTCAGAGATTCGTAGAGGTGTTGTGACAGAATTACATACAACGATCTGCTTGTTTTATAAGGCGTTTCGAATAAGCAGAAATTATGAAATTTTAAAATATGACGAAAAGTGATGGTGATGATCCATGTCTAAAGTTTATCGTATTGGAATTATCGGCTGCGGCGGAATCGCAAACGGGAAGCATCTTCCGAGCTTAAGCAGATTAAACAACGTGGAGCTCGTGGCATTCTGCGATATCGTAATCGATCGGGCAGAAGCAGCGGCTAGCAAGTACGGTATTGAGGAAGCTAAAGTGTACAGCGATTATAAAGAGCTGCTGCAGGATCAAAGCATCGATATTATCCATGTCTTGACCCCTAATGATTCTCATGCCGAGATTTCCATTGCTTCGCTTGAAGCGGGAAAACATGTGATGTGTGAGAAGCCGATGGCCAAAACGGCCGCCGATGCCAAGCTTATGATGGAAACCGCGAAGCGCACAGGCAAGAAATTGACGATCGGATACAATAACCGATTCCGTGAAGACAGTCTTTACCTGAAACAAGTATGCGAAGCCGGCGAACTCGGAAATATTTATTTTGCCAAAGCGCATGCCGTACGAAGAAGAGCGGTTCCGACTTGGGGCGTCTTTTTGGATGAGGAAAAACAAGGCGGCGGGCCGCTTATCGACATCGGCACGCACGCGCTTGATCTGACGCTCTGGATGATGGATAATTACAAGACGAAGATTGTACTCGGCACCACATACCATGAACTGTCCCGCAAGGAGAATGCGGCCAATGCCTGGGGACCTTGGGATCCCGAAAAATTCACGGTGGAAGATTCCGCCTTCGGCATGATTGTGATGGAGAACGGCGCAACCATTATGCTGGAATCCAGCTGGGCGCTCAATACGCTTGAAGTTGATGAAGCCAAATGCTCGCTGAGCGGTTCGGAAGGCGGAGCCGATATGAAGAACGGTCTTCGCATCAACGGCGAGAAATTCAGCCGCCTGTATACAAACGAAATCGAATTGAACTCCGGCGGGGTTGCATTCTACGACGGCAAGAAGGAGCAAGCTCCGGATGTTGAGATGAGAAGATGGATCGAGGCTATCGACCAGGATAAAGATCCTGTGGTAACCCCGGAACAAGCTTATGTTGTATCTCGAATCTTGGAAGCTCTATACGAATCCGCAAAAATCGGCAAGGCCGTTTATCTGGACTAAGATACTTTCATATTATGATCAATAATGAAGGAGCCCTGAATGATCAGGGCTTTTTTTATTATTTTCGAAACATGCTGAATCTAGCAAACTAGATATGTTATTTTGGAGGAATGAGATATAGATTAACGGGAATAATAAGCTCATTACATAATGAAGGCAGGGTACATGAAATGATATTTATTTATAATGATTACGGTGGAACCCACACAACCTCACTGGCGGCCGCGTATCATCTAAATAAACTACCTACGAATCGGCAGCTCACAACCGAAGAAATTCTGGCGGTGGACTATTTCAATAAACTAAATAGGTCCGACATGGGCAAACTCATATTTCACGGGTTGGATGAGAACGGGAATCCGGTGCACACCCTTGGAAGGGGCTCATCCAAGGTTGTCATTCCAGCTCTAGAAAATTTGAGTCTGATCCTTCAAGACAAATATCAGAACGCGGAGCCTATTGTGTTTTCCAACACTTCACCTACCGTTCCATTGATCATGACGATCGGGGGATTTTTGTCCAGAGGATTAAAATTAGGTTTTGTCGGCGATCCTTTATTGGTCGCGGGTTCGAAGCAATGCTGCGCCAATATCCGTGAACTAGTTCTACATACAAAACAAACCGCTGCCGCGAGGTCCGGAACGGAGTCTGTTATTGTTATTGAGAACAAAAATTATTCCGCATAGCTATTCGAAGTCTGTGCTGTGAAGATAATCCGGGATTCAACAGGTTTATCTTCTTTTTTTAGCCAAGTATGCCACAACGTTTTCTGGTATAATCTAGGAGTCTGTCGGGTGATTGTTCGTGCAAGTGTTCTAATGACTGTTGTCACCGCCATGATTGTCATCATTTTCTATGGATTGACTAAACTGATTCAATATATTGATCACAAGTTGTATAAAGAGCTGAAGCGTATGATGAAATAGCGCGACGAAGAAAAGGATGATATCCCAGTCCATCGACTTTCTGGATGTCATCTTTTTTTTGCCTAAATAACAAAATTAATCGATTTTTCGGTTAGCTGCGTTTTCCTGCGGGAGTGGAGGTAATCGAAAATTCTCTTGGCCTGTACGGGTACACAGCAATATTCGTTTGAAAGTTTACAGCTTGTTTTCTTCGGTAATAATGTGGGAATAGCATCTGTGAGAGGAAGGATGTTCCTATGCGGTATCGAAGAAGAAGCGGCCATCACATCAAAAACAACACCAAAGATACCCGACCGGCTAACACATCGACTAAAGATCCCGATGCTTTAAGCTCGGATATAAAAAGCAATCTAAACCATATCAGAGCAGCCCTCGGAAACAGTACCGATATCGTGATCAGGGAAATTCCGCTGGATGAGAAGGAGATACATTATATCGCTATCCTCTATACCGATGGTTTGTCCGACCAGAAGATCATTTCGGAATCCATCATGATGGTCGTAGCTGATATTGCAAAATCCCGGGTTAGGGATGATTCGGATCATTTTGAGGCATTCGAAGGGCAAAAGATATTAGAACAAATTTCCCTCGTCAATAACGAGATTCAGTCTATAACCGATTATAAAAAGTTGTTCCATTCCTTATTGTCGGGAGACACCATTTTTCTGGTAGATGGATTGGATCGAGGTATCGCAGCAGGCACACGGGGATGGAAGGACCGCGGGGTCATGGAAACGTCGGCGGAAAATGTCGTCCGCGGCCCGCGCGAGTCCTTTTCGGAGGCACTGCGTACGAATACGGCCTTGATTCGCCGAAAGATCAAGGATCCGAATCTTTGGATGGAAACGAAGCAGATCGGCCGAGTAACGCAAACCGATGTCGCGATGATGTACATCAAAGGCATTGCTAACGAGAAAATCGTCGGAGAAGTCCGCACCCGGCTTGGACGAATCGATGTAGACAGCATTTTGGAGAGCGGATATATCGAGGAACTGGTCCAGGATAAGACCTTAACTCCTTTTCCCACCGTATATAATACCGAACGTCCCGATGTGGTCGCAGCCGAGCTGCTTGAAGGCAAAGTCGCTATTATCGTGGATGGCACTCCATTTGTGCTGATCGTTCCGGCCCTATTTGTTTCCTTCTTGCATGCTGCGGAAGATTACTATCAGCGCGCGGATATCAGTTCATTCCTGCGGGTGCTTCGCTACCTGAGCATATTCATTTCGTTGCTTGGGCCTTCCCTCTATGTAGCCATAACCACCTTTCATCACGAAATGCTGCCGACCCGGCTCCTGTTCGGGCTGGCTGGACAACGTGAGCAGATCCCGTTTCCCGCCTTCGTTGAGGCCGTCCTCATGGAGGTCACTTTCGAGATTCTGCGGGAGGCTGGCGTGCGGCTGCCCAAAAATATCGGGTCGGCGATTTCCATCGTAGGAACGTTGGTCATAGGTCAAGCCGCCGTCGAAGCGGGGATCATCTCACCGGCCATGGTCATCGTGGTTGCGATAACGGCCATTTCCAGCTTTGTCGTTCCATCTTTCAACATGTCCATTGCTTTTCGGATGCTCCGATTTCCGTTGATGGCGCTTGCCGGATCTTTTGGCCTGTTCGGCATATTAGTCGGGATCATCGCCCTAATTCTGCATTTGTGCAGCCTCCGCTCGTTTGGAGTTCCGTATATGTCGCCTTTAGCGCCGCTAATTCCGGATGGGCAAAAAGACACGCTCTTACGGCTGCCACATTGGATGATGTCGACTCGCCCCCGTTTGATAAATCAGTATAACGTAAAGCGCAGCAACAGCAAACCTCCCCAGAAATCGCGGGAATAGCTAATTTTCATACAAGCGGGAAAGCGAGTGAATTGAATGAAACGGATATTGGCCTTGCTTATCCTACATATCGTCATCACGCTTCTTCTGAGCGGTTGCTGGAACCGGAGGGAATTGAACGAGCTGGCCGTAGCGGTGGCCGCAGGGGTTGACTGGGTAGACGGCCGCTACCGTTTATCGGTCCAAGTCGCTATTCCCGGGCAGATCACAGCCAAAAGGAGCGGAAGTCCCCAAGCGCCTGCTACGCTGTTTACGGCTGAAGGCGACACCATATTTGAAGCGGCGCGAAGGATTACTCAGATCAGCCCGCGAAAAATATATTTTTCCCATTTACGGATGTTTCTGATGGATGAGGCGATGGCAAGGGAAGGGATAGCCAAAGTACTTGACTTGTTATCGAGGGATCACGAATTCAGACCCGATTTCTACCTGGTTGTTACCAAAGGAGCAACAGTGGAGGAAACCTTGAAAATCATGACTTCCATGGAAACGATTCCTGCCAATAAACTTTACGATTCCCTGCAAATCTCGGAGAAGGTTTGGTCACCCAGCATGGCTGTGACACTGGATCAATTGATAAGTGATATTACCAGCAGCGGAAAACACCCCGTGCTTACAGGACTGGTGATAACAGGGAATCGGGATTTTGGAAAAACGAGGAAAAACGTAGAAAATATCGATACACCGAGCCAATTGAAATATTCGGGGCTTGCCGTTTTCAAATTTGACAAGCTGATCGGATGGTTAAACGAGAAGGATAGCAGGGGGTATCGACTCATAAGGGGGCACGTGAAAAGCTCCGTAGCGTTTATTCCCTGCCGGAACGATGGAAAGGTTGTCGTGGAGACGCTGAGAACCGATTCCAAGATAAAAGGAAGATTCGTCGAATCCGGTCCAGAAATGGATATCATGATTCGTTTGGAGGGAAATATTGGTGCTGTGGAGTGCAGCGGATTGGATCTGACGCAGCCAGCAACCGTGAGGGATCTCGAAGTCGAAATGGAAGAAAACATAACCCAAAGCTTGGAGTCCGTTATCAATAAAGTAAAGGATGAGTTTAAAGTGGACATATTCGGCTTCGGGGAGGCTTTTCGCCGTTCGCATCCGAAAGCGTGGAAGGCAATGGAGGAAGAGTGGAACGACCGGTATTTTCCAAACCTCGAGACCCATATTCATGTGGATTACAAAATCCGGCGAACCGGAACAACCAATGATTCTTTTCTAAATGATCTAAAGGAATGAGGCGAATTGATGCTGAATATCGCGATTATTGCAATTTCAGCCACCATCCTAACCTGGCTTGAGCTGCCGAGGATGCTCCGGGAAAAAGAACAAAGGTAAATTTGGGGGTTCACGGCATTTATGATTATAGGCATTGGAATAAGCGTGGTCCAAACGGTCATGAACGATATTCCAACTCCTATGGTTATGTTAACGATCGTATTCAAGCCGTTCAGTGATTGGCTCTCTGCTATCGGTTTGATCCAATAAGAAAAGGAGCAGGAAAGATGCCCGTTGTCAAAATATCATTGCGCCAGGTCAGCATTTTAACTGCCATGTATACGATCGGGAGCGCTATCCTTATCGTTCCTTCGGGTACGGCTAACATTGCTAAGCAAGATGCATGGATTGCCGCTTTGGTCGGGATCGGTCTAGGATTCATGATCTTGGCGCTGCAGTTGCAATTGTCCAAAAAGTATCCGGAAACGAATTTGATGCAATTATCCGAGAAACTTTTAGGGAAATGGATCGGCAAAACGGTAAACTTTCTGTTATTAACTACATTGCTCCTAAGTGGTCCCGCTTGGGTGTTACACGAAATTAGCGACTTCATGACCATACAAATGCTGCCCGAAACCCCGATTCAGGCGATCATTTTCCTCTTCGGGGCCCTTGTTGTCCTGGGGGTGCGTTTGGGGCTCGAAGTGCTGGCCAGATCAGCGGAGATACTGTTTCCATGGTTTCTTCTTCTGTTTCTGTCCATGAGCATTTTATTATTGTCGGAGATTAAATGGGAGAATGCACTTCCCATTTTCGAATCGGGTGCCAAGCCTATCTTCCCTGCCGCAATCTCTTTCGTTAGTACTGCGTTTTTGCCGCACGTCGTGTTGATGATCATCTACCCGGGGGCCGTTAACCGCCCGGCGGAGGCATACAAAGCCGTATATATCGGTAGCCTAATCGGTGCGGGGGTGCTTTTTACGATTATTGGATTAGCGATTTTGGTCTTGGGCCCGGACATTACGGCACGAAATATGTACCCCAGTTATATGTTGGCCAAAAAAATCAATATCGGTAATTTTCTTCAGCGTATTGAAGCAGTCATGGCGGTGATGTGGTTTATCACTTTATTTTTCCGAATCTCTTTGTACTTTTACGCCATTGCGATCGGCGTCAGTCAGATATTTAAAATCAAAAATTATCAGCCGCTGGTCGTGCCGCTAGGCTGGATACTTGCGGCAGTTTCCGTCTTCATATATCCCAATGTTCCATTCAAGTTGGAATGGGACTCAAAGACCTGGATTCCATATACGATCACCATCGGGTTTATATTCCCACTGCTATTGTTTGTCATGCATGGACTCCGGAAATGGCTGTTCAAAAAAAATAAAAAGTCCTCGAAATCCGCTTGAACGGTTGGAGGACAAAGTGGTTTGTTTGATAATCGATTTGTAAACCTGATTGTAATGGAAATAGTTTGGCATGCTCGATCCGTCTACTTGTAGACGGTTTTTTATGTTGAACCGGCAGGAAAGGGTAGATTTTCTCTTGCGCACTAATATATGAAGCCACTCAGACTTCATAAAAGAACGCTTTATGCTAAATCCTTAGGCTTATCACCGATTAAACCCAACAAAAACATTTGAGAATAAGCGTAACCTTTATAAGTCTTGGATAAACACGAAGGAATCGTAAGATCCAGATCCATATAGGTAGTCAAGATCAATTGAGTGAACTCCTTCTGGTTCGTCAAGGAATACTCCTGCAATTGTTTGGCGAATTCCTTGCTGACATGTTCTCTTCCTCCAAGCGCTTGCTGTAATTGGTAACCTGCCAAGTATAACTCGGCAGCTGTATCTTCATCTGTTCCTCGATGCTCAGCTACATAATTGCCGATCCAGTCGCGAACAAGAGTTGAAGGGTCTGTGTTATTCTCCTTCGCAATCTCTTGAAAGCTCTCCTTGAGGTCTTTGGATAGACGGATGTGCAGATTGGTATCCATGGGCAAAACCTCCTTAACGTAGTGAATCTATTGTACACATAATATATACATGTTGTCAACACGTTGTCAACACGTTATTAACACGATATCAGAACGCGCGAAAACACCGGAAAAGCTCCGGTGATAACCGATAGAGGGAGCAACGCCGATCCATTGCTTGAAATGACGGTTGAAGCAGATAACGTGACAGCCAGAGACAAAAACATATACACACTAGAAACCGCGACTATCGCGTTATTGTTATATTTGTTTTTAATGATGTGGAAATCAGCAATTAAGAAGAAATCATGGATAGTTGAGTACGATAAAATCAGTGTGCATGCTCAATATGTGAATCGAGGAGGACTTAATGATGGGTAGAATCATTCTGACTATGCAGACTACGATGGACGGCATTGTATCAAATGAAGATCAATGGATGACATTAAATGAGGAAATCTTTAAAGATTATTTAAATCGAAATGCTCAAAAATAGAGAAGGGAATATCTCTGTAGAGAGTGGAGTAAGAACGTGGCAATTATTTATCCAACATGATTTATTTGATGATCTGTGGTTATTTATACATCCGGTAATCGTTTCACAGGGGGAACGGTTGTTTGCGCTTGCAAATAAACGATTCACTATGAACCTTACCAGCAGTAAAACCTATAGCAACGGTGTACTTGGACTGTACTACAGTAAATAGGGCATTGCTATGAGAAGAGGTCTTCTATTCGAGGAAACCAGTGCGGCCAGCGTCTCTAAGATGTACGCTGGCCGCCTTTATATCAATGGGGATAAGCCGTATCGAATTCGATGCCGCACGGACCGCCATTCGGATTGACGTCAAGGTTGATCTCCGTGCCGTCTTCCCGGAACAAAGGCCGATAAAATGCACCGATTTTGGTGGCCGACGCGTTGGCGTAATGGCAGATGAAAGCGCGGCGGAACCGGTTGGATTTGTTGCGGTAGGAGCCGTGGATCAGGTTGCCGTTAAAGAACAGGACGTCCCCTTTGTCCATGATCGCGGGGAGGACTTTTCTATCCTTGGGCGGCTTCACGAAATGAGTGGTAAACGACTCGTTCGAATCGGCTTCCTCCGGGCATACCAGGTCATAACCACTTGTTTTCGGAACGACGAGCAAACCGCCGTTCTCTTCATCGGCCGCGTCGATTGCGGTCCATGCGGCAATGCAATTGCCCGGCTCCACCTGCAGGTAGAAGTTGTCCTGATGCAGCGCTTGGCCGCGGGAGCCTGGAGGTTTGTAATAGAACATGCTTTGGGCGGCGAGCGCCGGTTCCCCGTACAAATCGGCCAATACCTGCATGACCGGTTTATGCAGCATGTATTTCTTCGCGGTTGCATGAAAGCGGTGCGGATGCATAACGCGGGGATAACGTTTGAGCGGTTCAACGGTTTCATCGTCCAGCACAGGCTCAAAGTGGCCGGGTACGGTCTTGTGGCTGATCTCCTCAAACGTTGCTTCGATCTCCGACAGCTCCTCCTCGCGGAAGAGACCTTTTACAATCAAATATCCCTCCGTTTCGAATTGGTGCAGCTGTTCTTCCGTCAATACGTGTAACCTCTCTCTCATAGCAATTCCCTCCCGCAAATTAATGGTTTTCCTGTTGACAATAGAATAAGGTCTGCTTATCTTGAGAGGAAGTATGATTTCTGCTTAATATTACCGGGATTCTGCTATTCGGGGTACAGAGGAGGAGAGATCGCTTGAGAACGCCGTCTGATAGGCATGCCATATCCTTAGAAAGCACCGGAACCATATTCGGCGATCATTTCGAGCAAAACGATTCTTATCGCCTGCGCCGTCCTAACGGAATGCAGGACTGGCTGCTTGTTTACACGCTGCAGGGTGAGGGCTATTTCCGCACGCCTGCCGGGGAGAAACGCTGCGGATCCGGGCAGCTCGGCCTGCTGCGCGCCAACATCGCCCACGAATACGGGACCGTGCAGGGGACGCATTGGAACTTTCTGTGGATCCATTATCCCGGGCTTCCGGAAAACGGGATGCTGCCGAACGAGGAGTTTCTGGTCGAAACCTTGCCCGATGAACGTGTCCGAGGCCGTGTCGAGCTGGCCTTTCGTAATGTGCTGCAAGATTCGCTGGACCGGTTAGAACTGTGGGAAGCTCTGTGCGAGAACGCCCTGCGTGAGATTTTGCTTCTGCTTGCACAGCGGACGAACAAGAGGCTAGATCCCAGAGTCGAGCAAACGCTTGGGTTGTTATCCCGTTCGTTAAAAGAAAACGTCAAAATTGATGCCTTATCCCGAGAGATCGGAATTTCGGGATCCAGGCTGGCGCACTTGTTCAAACAGCAAACGGGATCCACGATTTTGGAGCATCTGAACCAGATGAGGGTTCGACATGCCGCTTTATTGATGAGCCATTCGGGCCGTACGGCGAATGAAGCCGCTCATGACGTAGGGTTTAACAGTTACAATCATTTTGCCGATCAGTTTCGCAAGCAGTTCGGGGTTTCGCCGAGGCAGTACCGCCAGGCATGCAGGCATCCATGAAATGCCGGGTTTACATTCGATGCCTGAATGAAGACGGTGCAGCCATATCAGAGTAACATACGAAAGAACAGGAAGGACTGCTGAAGGGCAGTCTTTTATTTTTCTATTCCCGCATTTGAGATATCATCGGTTCCTCAGCCATTTCGCTATGATCCCAATTGTAGAATTTCATAAAGAGCTTGATAAAATTGAGCAAGATTCCATCCGTATGACGGTACTTTGCTGCCTATGCGGGGCCGCTTATGATGCGGCTTTTTAGTCGTTTCATCTTAACTTTGTGACAGAATCGAGCTTGGTTAACTGCTAGAAATAACAACTTTTCTGCTGTGATGCTTCTGCTTCTTTTGAAATATCCACATTGTCGAATAAAGGGACAAGAGGAATATGGCATGATCGTTATGGATTGACACCATCCCGGTATTTGCCTAATATACGGCCAGACGGTTCCGCTAGTCTTCCATATTCCACCAGAGCGGGTTGCGTCTAATCATGACCAAAGGAGGTTCGGATTACTAAAAAACAGAGGCTGAATGCCTGCCGGATTCGTTCATAGCTATTGGAGCGGTCTTTCGGGATAGTCAACACCGAAATCTAAGGAGGTCATTTATGAGATTTGCAAAAAGCGGCAAGTACCAGGTCTTTATGCTGGCATTGTGTCTGTTATTGGTTTGTTCGGGTGGCGGTCTCGCCGCTGCTTCCGGGGAGAGCAGGCTTGCTCAGAAAACATACGGAACACCGGAGGAAATTCTCGTTCCAAACAACTATACGGTTGCCGTGTTCAACGGTACGGCAGGGAAGGAAGAAGGCCGCAACGTTCTTTATGCGACCAGTAAAGGAAAGCCGGGGCATCTTAACGTGATCGATCTGGAGGATTATAAACTGCTTCGCAGCATTCCGATCGGCCCCTCCGAAAGCTCCTGGGCACATACCACGGCACCGGACGGGACCTTGTTCCTTGCGGCCGACGGCGGAGGAGCCAGGCTGTGGAGCTACTCTCCCGTTACTCACGTGCCAGAGCAGGTAGCCCAATTCGACGGTCAGTCGGTGCCGAACAGCATTACCACGGATGAACAAGGGCGCGTGTATGTCGGAACCTATCCCGGCGGCAAAGTGTACCAATACGACCCGGCTACGAAGCAAACCAAAGATTACGGCCGCGTCATCGGCGTGCTCGACCAGGAATATGTGCGCTCCATTGCTTACCAGGGCGGCAATATATATGCCGGCACCGCGCATAAGCAGATCGTGCGCGTGAATTTAGCGACCGGTGAGAAAACAAATATCGCGGCTTCCCTGCCGGTTAAGGAAGACACCGTGTATGACCTGAGCACGATTGATAACCGTTATTTGTTTGCCCGATATACGGACGGAAGCGGCATTCCTGGAGAGGCGTTTATCTACGATACACAGACGGAAAGCTGGCTGGATGTTGTGCTGGAGAACGTAACGGGGCTGCACGCGACGGACTCGCTTGACGGAAAACTGTATTACATGTCCGACAAGAAATTGAAAACGTTTAATCTTGCTACGCATGAGGTCGAATTGACCGGCATGGAGTACAACAGCGGATTTCGGGGAGTAGATTGGGTGGAATTTCCCAATAATCCGGAATACCCGGGCAAAAATCTGGTGACCGTCCGTTATGACGGCGGTGTTACGATCATGAACATCGAAACCAAGCAGGTGCACCTGATGCCGCCGGTCATCCCGGGTCTGCCAGGCGTTGTCAACCGGTTGAAAAGCGTATCGGACACTCAATTGATCACCACCGGCTCGCAGGCCCGTTCCTCGCTCGTCGATTTGACCAATAACACCGCGACGCCGTTCAGCATCGGCCAAGCGGATAGCGTTCATGCCGTAGGCAATAAAGTCTATATGGGCGTGTACCCGGAAGGCGGACTGTACGAGTTCGATTTATCGACGGAGCCTGGATTGAACAATCCGAAGAGACTGGCCGTTCTGGGCAACGATCAGGAGAGGCTGGTTGATATCTCCAGTTCCAAAAGCAAGCTCTACATTTCGACGATTTCCGGTTACGGCACTTTGGGCGGCTCGTTGACCGTTTATGATACCGCCACCGGAGAAATCAACGTTCATCGCAACGTCGTCCAGAATCAGAGCGTGCTCAGCACGACGGTTCATGACGGCAAGGTGTTCGGTTCCACCACGATTCGGGGCGGACTGGGCTCCGAGCCGACGGAAGCGGAAGCAAAGATTTTTGTTTGGGATGAAGAGACGCAGCAAAAAATCACCGAGTTTCCGCTCCGGGTTCCGGGGCTGGATAAACCGATATTCATCGGAGATCTTTCGGCCGGTCCGGACGGCTTGATCTGGGGAGCATCCTATGAGTATATTTTTGCGATCGACCCCGATACGTATGAAGTCGTGAAGAGCAAAAAAGTGTATCCAAGCTTGAATTTCAGCCAATGGGCGCATCACCCGCTCCGCTGGTCGGAGGATGGTCTGCTTTACGTGCTGTTCAACAACAAATTGACGGTCATTGACCCTGAAACGCTGGAGCATCGGACATTGGCCGACACCTCCAGATTCGATTTACATGTGGATGGGAATCTCTATTTCACAGACATGCAGACCAATACGATTCTGTATCGGATGGAGGTTGACGGAGAAGTCGTGGAAGAACCGCCGCATACGGCTGTTCCCGTCACCAATCCTGGTTTCGAAGAGGAAATGAAGGGATGGAGTCAATTATTCGCTCCAGGCAACGGTTATCGCTATGATCTCAGCACGGAACGCAGTTTCACGGGAACGCACAGTCTGAAGATTACGGACACGCTGAGAACGGCATCCGTTGCCGTCCAAAGTGATGCGATTCCCGTAGTCCCGGGAGAGGAATATACGGCAGGCATGAATCTCTATATTGAATCGGGCCAGCCGGGCTTTATGTTCCGATTCTTTGACAGCAATAACGCCACGATTTCCACACTGGAAACCCATTTGGATGAATCGCGATTGGCCCAATGGCAGAAAGTGACGCTCAGAGGGAAGGCTCCGGCTAATGCAGCTTATGCGAAACTGATTGCGGTAACTTCCAGATACAATGTGGCAACGGCCTATTATGACGATTTCTTTGTAACCGTAAAAGACAGCGTTCCGCCCGTCTCGACGGTTAGCTTATCGCCTTCTCCCAACGAGAACGGCTGGGTGAATGCCGATGTGTCCTTGTCCATTTCTTCCGACCGCGCCTACTCTATTGCATATGCTGCGGAAGGCGCGCAGCCGATAGAGAAGACCACGGTAAAAGGGAGTACGGCTCAGCTTCAAATCACTGAGGAAGGCGTCACGACGGTTACCTATTCCGCCACCAACTTCTCAGGCGTATCTGAGGCACCTGGAACGCTGAACGTGCAGATCGACAAGACGGCTCCCGTCGTTGAATTCACCGGTGAGCGTACGTACACGGTAACCGACTCCGTATACGTTTCGTGCAGTGCCGTCGACAGTCTGTCTGGGTTAGCTGACAATCCTTGTTCTCTTCCGCTGCTCGAACGTCCTGCCTATTCCTTCGAACCGGGCTCCCATGAAATATCCGTAACGGCAGTCGATTTGGCCGGAAATAAAACGGAATCCGTCTTTCGTTTTGAGGTAGCCGTGACCTATGACAGCATTATTGGGCTGGTAGAGCGTTTCGCAGGAAGCGATCAGGGACTCGCACAATCGCTGTCTACGAAGCTGCAAGGCGCCAAAGAGGCGGAGGATCGAGGCAACGACTCCGCTAAGCAAGGCAAGCTGAACGCTTTTACCAACCAAGTCAGGGCGCAATCCGGCAATAAATTGACGGATGAACAGGCGGATGTGCTTGCAAAGCTGGCAGCATATCTATAAGCAGACTTAGAGCAAGGTAATGAATATCGACCATGCGTCTCTAAAAGCTCGTATATTAGAAACAGCCGCGTAAACCACGCGGCTGTTTCTTTTTTTCGGAACTGATACCGGCCCTCCCTTGCGAGGATCATTCGACAATCTACCGTACACAAGAAGATGTTAATAAGGCTGCAACCGTCGAAATTTGTCATGACAATTCCGCGTTTATACAACTAAAGTAGCAATTATTCGATGTCATATTGACTGGAAAATAAAATCTCACTAAAATGTGTTATAACAAATTATTAATTACATAACAAATGTTAGTACAAGTAAATAGAAGGGAGGTGTCATATTACTGTACCAAGCAGATATTGCTGATGATCTCGCACAGCTCAGACTTCTGCTACACGCTATTCGATTAGATAAAGGAGGTCATGATTAAGCATGGACGCCCGATTAAACCCGGCATCCCCACAGCCCGCTCCCAAACCCACCAGGTGGACGCATGTTAAGAGGCAGCTAAAGCGAAATATCGGGCTGTATATCATCATTTCCCCGGCTGTGCTTTACTTTTTGATCTGGCATTATTGGCCGATGTACGGCGTACAAATCGCTTTCAAGGATTTTATGCCCGGTCTTGGCATCTGGAACAGTCCTTGGGTCGGGTTCGAACATTTCGAGCGGCTGTTTGACGCCTATTATTTTTGGACGATTCTGAAAAATACGATCGGGATCAGCTTATACGGACTGCTGGTCGGCATTCCCGCACCGATCCTGCTGGCGCTATTGTTCAACGAGATTCGGAATCGCAAATTCCGCTCATTCGCTCAAAGCATTTCTTATGCTCCTCACTTTATTTCGGTCGTCGTTGCAGTCGGTATCCTGTTTTTTTTCATCTCGCCTACGAATGGCGTCTTTAACTCCATCCTAGTCTCCTTGGGGAAGGAACCGGTCGATTATTTGGCAGAGCCGTCTAAATTCTGGCATCTCTATGTCTGGTCGGGCGTATGGCAGGGAGTTGGCTGGTCTTCGCTCATCTACAGCGCAGCCATCTCGGGCATCTCGCCGGACCTGTACGAGGCGGCATATATGGACGGGGCCAGCAAATTTCGCCGAATTTGGCATATTACGATTCCCGGCATCGTCCCGACGATCGTCATCCTGTCTATCTTGAGTGCCGGCGGCATCATGAGTGTCGGCTTCGAGAAAATCCTATTGATGCAAAACGCGATGAACCTGGAAACCTCCGAGGTAATCTCCACTTACATGTACAAGAGCGGACTCCTTAACACTCAGTACAGCTTTTCGGCGGCAGTCGGCCTGTTCAACAATGTGATCAATTTTATCATCCTGATCATCGTTAATGCGGTTGCGCGCAAGGCGGGGGAGACCAGCCTATGGTAAAGGCCGTCGATGCAGGAACAGGGAGGGAACCTAAGAAGTGCTGCTGAACATTAAGCGAACGCCAGGAGAAAAACTGGCCGATATCATAATATTAGTGCTGGCGATTCTCGTGACCATCGTCATTTTGTACCCGCTCATTTTTGTTTTGTTTGCGTCATTCTCCGATCCGCGCCAAATATGGGACAAGCCGCTGCTGCTCTTTCCGGCAGGCTTCAACCTGGACAGCTATGCCAAAGTATTCGAGAACAGCGAAATATGGAGCGGGTATGCCAATACGCTGCTTTATGCTCTCGTGGGTACCGCGATCAATATCATGATGACGGTATTCGGTGCGTACCCGTTATCCAGAAAGCGCTTTTATGGCAAGGGACTATTCACGCTGCTGTTTGCTTTTACGATGTTCTTCAGCGGCGGGCTGATTCCGCTGTACTTGGTGAACAAGGAGCTTGGATTACTGAATACGATGTGGGCATTGGTGCTGCCCGGTGCGATCAGCGCCTACAACATGATTATTATGAGAACCTATTTTCAGACCCGGATTCCGGTAGAGCTGGAAGAGAGCGCATACGTCGACGGCTGCAACGATTACCATATGCTGTTCCGAATCGTGCTGCCTTTGTCCATGCCGATCATTGCCGTGATGATTCTGTTCTATGGAGTGGGCCACTGGAACTCGTATTTTGACGCCATGATTTATTTGACGGACCGGGAGAAATTCCCGCTGCAGCTGATATTAAGAGAAATCCTGGTACAGAACGACTTTAAGGAAATGGCCGGAATTTCGGTCGGCGCCGAATACGCGGATCAGATGATGGTTAAGGAAGGCCTGAAATATGCGATCGTCGTATTATCCGCCCTGCCGCTTTTGCTATTGTATCCGCTGCTGTCGCGATTCTTTGAGAAAGGCATCATGGTGGGAGCTATCAAAGGGTAAGCCGATATAGGAGCGGTCAATTACCGTTCGGAATTCATAATCATGAAAAGAGGGGATATGGATTTATGAGAAAAGGAATGAATCTTCTGCTTGCTTTCATGTTGACATGCTCGTTGACGCTTTCCGCCTGCGGCGGATCAGGGGAAAGGCGGAGCCGGAACCAGCCCGAACGGACGGAGACCCCGGGAACATCAAGCTAAGGATCGTCAAACGCGGATATACCGATGTGCATCCACCAGCCGATCAATTATGGATGTGGCAAAAATACGAGGAGATGTCCGGGATCGAGGTTGAGTTTGAGGAGCTGGCCGGTTCCGCCGTAACCGAGAGGAAAAATGTCATGCTCGGCTCCAACGACCTGCCGGATGCGTTCTACCGTATTGCCTTCGGCACCGACGAGCTGATGAAATACGGCAAGCAGGGCTTGTTTGTTCCGCTCGAGGACTTGATTGAACAGCATGCGCCGAATTTAAATAAGCTGCTCAAGGACAACCCGGATATCAGAGGAGCGATTACGATGTCGGACGGACATATATACGCTCTTCCATACGTTGATTTTTCGAAAGCGTTCAATTCCGTTCGCCTGTATATCAATAAGGATTGGCTGGATGAAGCGGGGCTTGAAGTGCCCAAGACGACCGAGGAGTTCCGCCAAGCGCTCATGAAGGTTCGGGAGAAGGACAGCTCCCGCCTCGGCTGGGTGCTTGAATCGCAGTACTGGACCTTCCTGGAGAGCTTTCTGGCCGGCAGCTTCGGCATGGGCGAAGGCGGCGCCAAGGCTTTCGGGCAGTATCTCTATAAGGACGCTGACGGACAAGTCAAGACGACGTTCAACGATCCGAAATACAGGGAGCTCTTGCGTTATATGAGCGATCTGTACAAGGACGGCTCGTTGGCTCAGCAGAATTTCACGACCGGCTACGATTATGCCAAATGGTCTACGGACGGCTCCAACAATTTGATCGGCTCGTTTGTATGGGAAGGGCCGGGATATATCGGAAAGGAAGCGGCCGAAAATTATGTGGGCATCCATGCCCTGGAAGGTCCGAACGGCGATAGAGTCGCGGGGGTGCTGGGACCGCCGGCCAAAGGGATCTTCGGTTTCGTGATTACCAACAAAAACAAGTATCCGGTCGAAACCATCAAGTGGATCGATTATTTCTACGGTGAAGAAGGGATTAACTTCGCTACCTTTGGATTGGAAGGAGAAACCTACGAACTGGTGGACGGCAAACCGAAATACAAGGACGACATATTGAACTACAAGGGTGGCGTGCAGCTGGGTGCCTTCCAATATGTTGATAATGTGTATGGCGCTTATTATCCTTATGTTGAGCCTGACGACGATTTGCGGATGGCGGCTCGCGGGACGACGGTCGCTGACGAGATCAAAGCGGATCCTGCCGAGCTGGATGAGCTGGCGCCCAAAGAGCTTTGGCCGGATTTTGTTCCCACGGATGACGAAGCCAACCAAACCAGCGCGATTCTGACCGACATCAATAAATATATGGAGGAGATGCGGGTCAAATTTGTTACGGGTAAAGCGAGTCTGGACACGGATTGGGATAACTACGTTAAGACCTTGGACAAAATGGGGGCCCAGCGTTACCTGGAAATCAAGAGGGCGCAGTATGAACGCTATACGAATGTGAAGTAACCATGACGGGATGCAGGCTGATCGATCGGGGCGGTTTACATGCCAATGATGCAAACGCTATAATTTTAGTTGGACCAGATCAAACCGGAAAATAGATAAAGATGGGATGAGAACCAAGTTGACCAAAGACAATAAACCGCTGTACCGCGTGATGATGGACGAGCTAAAATCGAAAATTTCATCCGGCCTGTACCCTTCCGAGGCCCAGCTTCCTACCGAGGCCGAGCTGAGTACGGCCTTCGGCGTGAGCCGCATTACCACAAGAAGAGCGCTCGAGGAGCTGGAGCGGGACGGGTTCATCTACCGCGTCAAAGGAAGCGGAAGCTTTGTCAAACCCCGGCAGCGGGGTCAGGAGCAGCGATCGGTTGGAACGGAAAAAATGATATCCCTGATCCTGCCTTCCGAAGACGATCGCGGCACGATGGGGTATATTCGCGGCGCTTCGGACTGGCTGAACGCGAACGGCTACTATTTAAGCATTCATCAGAGCGATTATGACTCCCAGAAGGAGCGCGATCTGCTGGAGATGCTGACCCGAAAGGGCATTGCGGCCATTATATTGTACCCTCGGAACGATCATACGAACTACGATATCCTGCATCGGCTGTGCCTTGAAGATTATCCGATCGTGACCATCGATAAATACTTTGACAGCCTCCCGCTCGGGGCGGTGGTTTCGGATAATTGGAGCGGCTCTTATCAAGCCGTATCCCGATTGATTGAGCTCGGACACAGAAAAATTGCGTTTTTGACCGCGGTCAGCATTGAATCCACTTCGTCGGTGCGCGACCGGTATTTCGGATACTGCCAAGCGCTGAAGGACCACGGGCTTCCCCTCGACAGCCGTTATATCAGGCTGAACATGAAGGGTTACCGGGAGAAGGTCGGCGTGGAGCAATTTTATAACGAGCTGCTGGACTCGTACAAGACGGAGGGGGTGACGGCCGTTCAGACGGAAAATGATCTGATCGCCGCCAACCTGCTGAACCTCTGTTTGGAGAGGGGGATCCGCATTCCGGACGATATCTCGATCATTGGCTTTGATAATAATCCGGTCACGGAGCATGTGATGATCCCTCTCACTACCGTCGAGCAGAACTTTTACGAGATCGGCCGCCAAGCGGCCGAGCATGTCGTAAACTGGCTGGAGAGAGGGAAACCGACACCGGGCAGGGCGCTGATTCCCGTCAAGCTGGTGGAGCGGGACACGACCGCTCCTGCTCCGAAAGCGAGATCGGGCAAGTAGATACGACATAAAGGCCGATTGTCTGCGGATGCTTTTTCTGCGGGCAATCGGCTTTTTTGTTCGGTATGTAAAAGTTGAATATACATATTCTTTGCTTACTCAAGCAAAGTGCAAGCGTGGTACATTATTTGGAGGGAAGAAATTCGATTGGCGATGTCCATCAAAGAGAATGATTCGAAAGAATATAACGCTCAGCCCCTCCGAACAGGTAAACCATGACACTGACACCATGCTAAGCTAGTCGCGAAAGGAGGTGAATTTCATGAGTACGATTCATATGCTGGTCGGGATACCCGGCAGCGGAAAAAGCTATTATGCCAAACAATTGTGCAAAAGCGAGCGGGCCGTGCTGGTTGCGACGGACGCGATACGCGAAAAATTGTTTGGCAGCGAATCCAAACAGAAAAATACGTATATGGTATTTGACGAGGCTTTCGCCGAAATCGAACAGGCGCTGAAGTCGGATCGAAACGTCGTATTCGACGCAACGAACGTCAGCCGGGAACGAAGACAGAAATTTCTGAAACGGTTTGGCGATCGACGGGTGGAGTGCCATATCTGCACGACTCCTTATGAAGTGGCCCTGGATAGGGTCAAGAGACGAAAACGCCGGCTTGATGAGAAGATCATGACCAAGTATGCCAAGAATCTTGAATTCCCGGTCATGGGGGAAGGGTTTGTCGATCTGCATCTCGTTCATGAGGCGGGTGAAACTCAGCTGGCAAGAGAGGATTTGGAACAGCTGCTAACGCGCAGGCCGGATCACGATGAGTTGTTCGGTTACTTATCGCAATCCCCCTATTTTCAAACGATGCTGGGATTTGATCAAGAGAATCCGTTCCATTCGAGAACGTTATCGGAGCATACGTTTGCCGTGCTGGAATACATCCAAAATTGCTATGAAGGCGAAGGCGATCATCTGCTGGCTATGCAATTAGCGGCTCTGTTCCATGACGCGGGCAAGCCGTTTTGCAAAGTATGGAAGCAGGCTCGAGGATACTATTCCTATTATGGGCATGAGCATGTATCGGCCATCATGGCATGTCATGCCTTGAAAGACCTTGGGTATGAGGATGAATTTGTGCTTCATGTCGTCCAACTTGTCAGCTTCCATATGGAAATATTGCACGGAGGCGATGCCGGCGCATCCAAGATTTATCATTTGTTAGGCGAGGATTTGCTGGCTCAGCTGTATTTCTTCGCAGAGGCCGATACGTTCGGCAAGTAAGAGAGGTGAACAACGATGAAAATGAAATATCCAAGAACGATGCATCTACCCTGGTCCAGAGGTTATACCGACGACGACAAGATTTTGCGGAATACCAACCATTTTACGGGGCACGAGGTCGTCATTACCGAGAAAATGGATGGGGAGAACACGACCATGTACCCCGATTTCATCCACGCCAGATCCCTGGACAGCAAGGATCATCCTTCCCGTCATTATGTCAAGACGCTGCATGGGGGAATCAAGTATTTGATTCCGGAGGGATATCGTCTCTGCGGGGAAAACGTCTATGCCAAACATTCGCTTTCGTATTCGGCGCTGCCGTCCTACTTCATGCTGTTCTCCGTGTGGAATCAGTTGAATGTGTGCCTGTCATGGGATGATACGGAGGAATGGGCGGATCGTCTGGGGCTGGTTACGGTTCCTGTCTTGTACCGGGGCATCTGGGACGAGGATGCTGCCAAGGCTTGTTATACGAAGCGATCTTGCTGCGGCGGTGAACAGGAAGGTTATGTGGTCAGGCTGGCTTCCGCATTTGCATATGACGATTTTAAGCATAGCGCTGCCAAGTACGTCCGCAAGAATCATGTTCAAACCGACGAGCATTGGCTGAGCAAACCGATGGAAGCGAATCATTTGGCTGCAGGAGATTAGAACGGTAAGTAAGTTTTTTATTATTTTTTAGAATATGAGGTGTTGATCATGTAGTTTCTAGATGCTTTATAATAAAATGATGTGGATACATAGCACTGATATGAGCTGCCGCTAAAATCGGGGCTTTTTTTATTGGGTTATTGCAAATCAGGTTACCACATTTTGTGAGTGCAGGTATAATGAGCATATACTTTAAGGTGAATACAGAATCAACCTTATTCGATGATAGGAGATCACATGAACAATAACAGGATGTTTAGCGTTTCAGCCCCGTCTGGCATGAAATTAATGGTTTCCATGCTGCTCTTAATCGTTATTCTTCTTGGAAATATCATGTTGGAACAGGGAGAAAGGGACTTCTTTTATTATGCCTGCATTGCGTGGTTAGTTTTTTGTTCCATCGTATTCATCATCTCCTTCTACAGAACCTGCCTGATGAAACCAGGCGTGATGAAAATGCATCAAGAAGGAATCATGATAAACGGAAAAGAAATGAACGCAGATTCCGTGGCATGTTTACTGATCAACCAGGACAGAAAACCGGTGATCGGAATCAAGCCGAAAGGGCGTAGAATCGTGCCTTTGAAGCTATGTTTTCAGTTCGTGGAGGATCAGACTGAAGGGATCGAGCAGCTTGAACTATGGGCACAAGCAAGTCATGTGAAAATTACCAAAGGTTTTTTTATGAGATGGTTGTAGGGGAGTCTGAGTTCACAAGAAAGCAATCCAAAAGAAATGTCCCGTAGATGGGTCAGCTATCATATAATCAGGTGTTTCAACATGGATTTCAATATGGGGAGAGACAAACATGAATAATATGTTCCATCATTTCGATATGACCCAAATATTAAACCGAATCGACGCATTAAGCCCTCAATCACAACCGTTATGGGGAAAAATGGATGCTGCCCAAATGCTGTCTCACTGCTCCGCGTTCCAAGACATCGCCATGGGCATCACAAACCCGCCAAGAGGCTGGTTAGGTAGGTTGGTAGGGAATTTCGCGAAGCCCCTGTTTTATAATGAAAAACCGTTACCTCGCAACATGTCGACGATTCCGGATATTTTGATTGCGGATCCAAGAGAATTTGAAACGGAAAGAGAACAATTGAAAGAAAAATTGATGGCATTCCAAAAGAACGGTCCTGAGAAATGTACAACGCATCCTCATCCATTCTTCGGTAAACTGACCCCGGAGCAATGGGGGAGGGGATTATACAAGCATCTGGACCATCACTTGAAACAGTTTGGCGTTTAAGGCTCAATAAACCTATGCTATGTGGATACGGATGTAACCCCGTAGAGCCATGACTACGAAGGTTGGCTCTACGAGGTTGAAGGGTCTTGCTGCAGATTATGTATTCTTCTCTATAACCATTCCTTGTATTTCTCCATCGTAAACTCGCCTTCCAATTCCAGTCGGGTATCCGGCTTACTGCCATCATAATAATTGACGTCCATCGTCGTTCCAGTCCAATATACGATAAATACGCCATTTCCCCTATACTCAATGCGTCCCCGGTTATCATTTACCTCTTGGTGTTCAAAATAATAGAGTCTTGCATCCAGGCTTCTGGAGTTCTCGTTATAGCCCCGGGCAAGCGTAAATTCCAGCGGTGCAAACTCATTCAGTTTTAGCGTATCCAGGAAAATCGTAAGTTCCGCGTCCGGATTGCTCAGCAGCTCATCCGAATCCGGGAAATCCTGAAGCGGTTCGGTCTCCGTTTCCGTTTCAAACCACAGCATGATTTGCGGCTTTCCGTTGACTTCGGTTCGCGTGGCGAAAGCGTTGGATTCTGCTAGGGCGTGTTTTTCGGTTCCGTTATAACGGATTAATGTGATCGTTCCCGGCATGTGATTCTCCTTGTCTATTGTTTTCGATTATTATAGAATGTCAGATTTGTACTTCTTCGTTTATCGAATCGATAAATATTCCAGCAGGGCATCCATTTGCTCGCTTCCCAAAAGATCCGACAGTGACGGCATCACATGGGCGAGAAAATCCGGCTTCGTCTCATAAGTTTCTTCGTCGCAGGTTTCACCTTGAAAAAGCAGAGCGCCTTCAATGAGGACGGACAGCGCGTGAAAGCAATCCGCAAGCGAATTCGCGATCAGCTTAGGCTCGCCACCTTCGAAAGCGGCATATACGGGTGAAGCACTGGCTTGGACATCTACAATGAGCGGATCATCGTTCACATTGGCAATGACAACGTGATGAGATGGCCAATTGCTCGATTCTACGGTTTCCCCCTTATCGCTAATCCAGCGATAGCCCATTTGCTGCCAGACCAGATGCTCGGGAGAAACAAAGTAGATGACAGCCGATTCGCCGATTTCAACCGCTGCGTTTTTCATTTTATGGGTTCCTTCCGCCATAGCGTCGATCATCTCGTAATGGCTATATAGGTAAGCCAGCTCAGGGGACAGCGTGATACGGTCATCCACGGGCGGCAGCTGTACCTCGGACCGTTGCCGTATTTCATGATCGGTGAAGAGCCCGAAATCCCGATTATACAAGTCTTGTTGTTCTATGAATCTAGTTAAAGCCGCTTCCAGTTCCAGCATTCATTTCATCCCTTCCAGCATATTAACCGAATTATAACACGCCGAGTCATCGCGGTTAAGCGCGGGGAATTCTATCTCTGATTCGATATATGGTAGAATATCCCGTATGGAGAGAATCCATTTTAAACGAACGGAAGGTGTTATCACGAATACGGATAGGACGTTGATACTGCAGCAAGCAAGGAGGCGGCAAGAGATGCAATATGAATTCAATATAACGGCTTCGATCTCCGAGCTCGTATGGTATCCGGATGAGCTGTCTGACGAGTATAGGGTACATCCCAACTTTCAAGCTGTGATGGATCGGCTTGGCATCGCGGTTCCCGTAGAGGAAATCTATGAACGTTATTTCGATAGTCCGGTGAACTCTGGCCATGTTCTGGTATTCCAGGAGATGGAGGGCCCGACTTCTTGCATCGTGCTGGACACGTATCGCGATCCGTTGGACCAGCTGGATATGATCCAGATGGGATGGCGAAGCCAGGGCGAAGATCACGAGCTTCGCCGGCTTTCCCGCAAGTTCTATGATGAATGTGAATTTGCGGTCCGTTATCAGGAAGGTCAGTCGGTATTGTCCGAGAAGCTTCGTGAAGATCGATATCCACGGACCTTCCGGTATCACACGGTATTTGAACAGAGAATGAAGCGATACGTCAATTACGCAAATTCCCCTAACTTGAAGGAGTGAGCAAGTTATGAATATATCGAAATCCCATATTCGTCCTTTTCCGGCATACGAGGATGTATTCGAAGGCGACGTGGAGCGGTACCGGAAGCATTTTCTTCCGATTCTTTCCTTGAATCTGCAGTGCCTGTTTCCGGGCGAGGATCAGTGGCTGCACTTTGTGTCCGTCAAAGAAATCTACGATGGCAGCGTCGGCGAAGAAACCGTGTCCGAACACCGGCCGTATACCAAAGAGGATATGCTCGGATTTGATGTAGTGAACGGAAAATACCGCTTCGAAGCGGACTGGAACTACTTTTTGCTTGAGCAGGAACCGGAGCATGAGACGCTTATAGAAGCGTACGCCGACAATGAGCGGGACTTTATGGCCCGCAAGCGGTTCTATGAAGAGAAGGGGCATATCTTCCCTTACTCGTCTTTTGGTCGTGCTGCCGAATCGGCGGACGCGCTGATTCAAGATTATCAGGAAAAGCAGGAGAAGGGCTGGGGATTAAGCTTCCCGGAGATCCATGGACTGCTGGATGACATTGGCTTTATGTCGGAAGAGGCACAGCGGGATCTGCAGGAAGAGGGGGAATCACTTGAGGACTGGCTGCGCTTCGAGCAGACCAATTTGCTGCATGTGCCGCGTACGCCGGAAGGAGAGACTTTTACCTATGTTGGCCGGTTGACGGGATATTATTTTCAGGCGTACGGTGCAGACGCGCTGTATTTGTTCTATTCGAGGGAGCTGGGCAAGGCCGTCGTTTGCTTGGAATATACTTGAGGTGCGACAGTGACGAATATCCAGGTTAGGATCAATGATCCGCCCCTAAGAACCATTTGGCACGATAAGCCGCAGGAGAGATGCCTTTGAATTGGGTGAACAGCCTTGTGAAGTAATGAACGGAAGAGAATCCGGTTCGTTCCGCAATCAGCTTGATGGGATCATGGGTTTGCTGCAGCAGAAGCTCGGCTGCCCGGATCCGTTCGGTGCGAACCATGGACGAAAAGGATTCATGGATGCTGCCCGCAAGCAGGCGGGACAACTGCCGCTCCGACACGTTGAGGTATGTCGCCACTTCCGGCAAGGATAACGGTCCGCTCAGATTGTCTCGAATGTACAGTTTTGCCCTTTGGACAAGCTGCACCGTGGTTGAGTAGCTCGGAGCCGCATCGAGGTTGCGGGCAGCCCCGAACAGGGCAGGGAAGGATTCGAGCAGCGCATGCGCAAGTTTGGGCAGAAGCGAAGCAGGCAGCGAATCATCGGCTTCCGAACGAACCAGCATGGATTTCCATAATTGGATGGCCGGCGATTCGCTGGCAAACTCGGTCCAAACGTCACATCGACGAAGCGCCTCCAAGTATGCCGCCGTTACATCCGTGGCTGAAGGTTTCTCCCTCGCGTCATATGCCACGAACAACAGATTCAGATCGTGAACGTCCTTGATCTGATGCAGCTGACCTGGACGTGTACAGAAAGCGACCCCCGGATATAAGGGATAGGTCCTGTCGCCTTCGAGATACACGCCGGTTCCGCCGTTTACATAACAAATTTCAACGAAAGAATGCCGATGCAAGGAATTGGCCGTCAAATGCCGGACGGTCCCCCAGTAATGGACAAGGAACGAGAGGCTCTCGCCGTCTAACCGGCCTGCATAACGATTAAGCCGTTCCTCGCTTTTGCTCCAATGGTACAAGGCAATAACAGCTCCCTTCTGGCGTAATTTTGCAAAACGTCGTCTTTCCCGTGCAAATACGATCCCGCTTGCCCTCACTATAATTAAACTAGATATTCCATAAAATATCGAGAGGGTGCATGGCGATGATTAACGAGAAGGATGTGCAATTTTACAAAGAAAATGGGTATCTGCTGGTCCGAGGCGTTTATAATCAACAGGAAGTCGAAGATATGCGAACGGCTGTTGAAGGGATCATCCAAAGGGCGGCACGCGCCAAATCGGATCAAAACCATGCCTGGCAGGGCGATTTCCTGCCGCCTGAACAGCTTAAGAAGCTGGTTCTGAAAGGATTTCACGACGTGCAATATCATGATGCCGCTTTCATGCGTGCCGCGATCCATCCTCGAATGACCGAAGTGCTGAACGGGATCATCGGACCGAACGTGCAGCTGCATCACTCCAAAATGCTGGTTAAGCCCCCTTCTAACGGGGCCGCATTCCCCATGCATCAGGATTATCCGTATTTCCCTCATCGGGATCACACGATGCTTGCTGCCAGCGTTCATCTCGACGACGCCGATATGGAGAACGGCTGCCTCTGCGTCGTTCCCGGCTCTCATAAGCAGGGCGTATTGCCGCATGTCGGCGCTTACTATTTGAACCATAAAGAGCATCCTTTATCTTCGGGGACTCCATGTCCGGCCAAGGCAGGCGATGTATTGTTCTTCAATTACCTGACCATCCATGGGTCGGACGTGAACCGGAGCGAGCGTACGCGCCGAAACATCCTGTTCCAATATCGCGATGCTTCGGATGTGCCGACCGCGGATGTTCACTTCGATTGGGGCATGGGCTTAATGGTCAGCGGAACCAACCCGGATTTTAACAATGTGAAGCCGAAGTATGAAATCATCAGTGCGAAATGACCACATAACAGCACCGATCCCTGTGCTGAATGATAAACCAGCATAAAAGCCCCTTACGGGGCTTTTTTTATGCCTGGAACTCATGACTGTCATGTTTGCACCTAATATGTAAAAATAATTCGTTGTAATGTCAGCCGGCCCCCCTATACTAGATGATAATGGATCGAGTGATAACGAATTGGGGGAAAAGAATGAAACTTCAGGCTGCGGGCAAAGCATCGAAATGGTTTGTTTATCAAAAAATCGTCATCGTATTTATCGTATTGTTACTTCCTCTCATCTCGATGAATATTTGGTTGAATTATAAGGGGATGTCCGTCACCAAGGAGTCTATCTTGAACTCCGCGGCCGCGGGGGCCTCCTTCTATTCCAAGCAGCTCGATAAAGAAATGTATTTTATCCGGAATCTGCAGCTGCAGCTGTTAAATGACAAGGATCTGCAGAAGCTTAGTTTCCGAGGCAGCATGCTTGAGGATTACGAAGAGGTGGAGCTCATCGACCAGGTAAGGGATCGGCTGGCAACCTTGATGGTTTCCAGCGAATACGTCGTGAGTGCCGGCGTGTACGTGAAGGATGTAGGGAAAACGATCTCGACCACGACGGGAGTGACCAATACCCCGAACAAGGAAATGGAACGGATATCGTCCATGATGGCGGTCATGCCCAAGCCTTCATTCTATAGGAGCGGCGACCGGATCTTTCTGATCGAAACCGAAAACAACGGGGCTGTCTGGTCATACATCGAGATTTCCCGGCCCAAGCTGCTCGGGGCTTTAAGCGAAATCGCCAAGCTGTATCCGGAATCCGAAGTCCTTCTGGGGAGCAGGGAAGGCAGCACCATCTTGACGACGGCGCCTGCGGCCGATGAGTCAACAGAGATCTTGAATCATGTCCTGGACAAGCCGGATACGGATCGAAATGCGCCGGAGACGGGGGAATTGGGAGGCGTAGACTATTTTATCATTCAGAATGAAGTCGGCTCGCTGGATCTGTCCTTGGTCATGTACGTGAATCAGAATGAAATCACCCGCCCCATAAGCCAATTCATTACCTGGTTCTATACGCTGTTTATCCTTGCCGTGATTGTGATGGTGCTCTATTCGTTCTCGGTCAATCTGATGATCCACAGGCCTTTGTCCAAGCTTGTTAAAGCCTTTCATATGATCGAAACCGATAATTTGAATATCCTGATCGAGTCCAGAACCAAGGATGAGTTTCATTACGTGTTTAACGGTTTCAACAGGATGGCCTTGAAGCTTAAACAGTCGATCGAAGAAAACTATGAGCAAAAAATAGCACTGCAGCACTCGCAGCTGAAGCAGCTGCAATCCCAGATTAATCCGCATTTTTTATATAACAGCTTTTTCAATGTGTATATGATGTGCAAGGTCGGAGATTCGGATAGTGCGGCGGAGCTCTCGCAAAAGCTCGGCAGCTATTATCAATACATCACGAGAAGCGGCTCCGACGAGGTGCATTTTTATACGGAATACAAGCATGCTCTGGATTACTGCGACATACAGGGCATTCGCTTCTCGAACCGGATTTCGTATGAGCATAGGGAATTTGCGGACATTCCGCAAGGGATCACCGTACCGAGACTTATTGTTCAGCCTATCGTGGAGAATGCGTTCGAGCATGCATTCGAGGATGGCATGGAGGAAGGCATGCTGTACATCAGCGCTGATTATCGGGAGGGCAGACTGCGTATCACGGTGGAGGACAACGGGAATTTGCTTACGAATGAGATGCTGCAGCGTCTGCGCGGCAAGCTTGCCATGGATTCGAAGCATGTGGAGCAAACCGGATTGGTCAACGTGAACAACCGGCTTCAGCTCAAGTATGGGCCCGGCAGCGGATTATCCGTCTCGCGAAGCGTCCATGGCGGTTTGAAGGTGGATTTGATCATTATGATTCATGAATCAGAGGAGGCATCGTGATGTACAGACTGTTGATCGTGGACGACGAGCCCGTCATCGTGAACGGCTTGGTTCAGCTTTTTCAGGAGCAAACGCAATTCGACCTGGATGTATGGAAAGCCTATTCCGCCAAGGAAGCGGTGGAGATCGCCATGAGAGTGAAGCTGGACATCCTGGTCAGCGATATACGAATGCCCCATAAGAACGGGCTACAGCTGATTGACGAAATTACGTACTATTGGCCGCACTGCCGGATCATTTTTCTGACCGGTTACAGCGAGTTTGAATATGTGCATGAAGCCCTGCGCAAGAACGTGGATAACTACATCCTGAAAACCGAAGGGATCGATCCGATCTTTCATGCTGTCCAAGAGGCTTCCTCCAGGCTGGATGAAGAGAACCGACGCAGAATCCAGGCAGAAAAGGCAAAGATGCATTTTCAAATGGCCGAGCCTCTGCTCAAGCGCGAACTCATACAAAAGGCATTGAAAGGGGAAGCCCTGAGTTCCCTGTTGTCGCAGCCCCGTTATGAAGAGGTGGGGTTCGGTATCGACGCAGATCGGCCGGCATTCCTTCTCGTTGGAAGGATCGGAATGGCCCCGGAGGCCAAGACGAAGAATGCGGTGCAAGCCGTTCAGATGATGTTTATCAACGACCTGCCCGGCTCGTTTGCCTGCGAGCATGCCTTACTGGATGAAGACTTGCTGGTATGGCTGCTGCAGCCGGGCGAGGAGCTTCTGGACCGTTATCGGAGGTTTGAGCCGGAAGATGTGCTTCATTGGCAGGGCATGATGTCGTATATGAAGGGCATCCTGGAGCAGGTGCAAAATGAGTGCGAAGAGCTGCTTGGCGTTCAGGTTTCTTTCGGGATATCGGGCAATCTTCTGCACCAATGGAACACGGCGGGAGAGCAGCTTCATGCTTTGCGGACCATGCTGCTCAGCAGGGCGGCGCTGGGACAAGAGATGGTCGTTGCCGATATCGAAAAGGCCAAGGAACACGGAGCGATGATACATGGAAACAGCCAGCTGAGGCAGGATGACATGAAATTCGATGTGATCGACCGGATTCACAGGTACATATTGGAGCATTTATCCGGGGACGTCTCGTTGACCGCCATAGCGGAGGAAGTGCATTTTAACCCATCCTATCTTTCGCGCTACTACAAGCAGCTGACGGGTCAAAATCTGCTGGAGTATATTCAGGCGAAAAAGCTGGAAGGGGCGCTTCATCTGATGCAGCATACGAACATGAAATTACAAGAGATTGCCGTGCGGCTCGGGTTTGAATCCCCGTCGTATTTTACGACGTTTTTCAAGAAAAAGATGGGCGTAACCCCGCAGGAATACCGAAATACCCAATAAGTAAAAAAAGTGAAAGGGATGTAAAAAACTTAAAATTGATAGCGCTTTCGTGCGGAATCTATAATGATATCTAAGCAGCACGGATATCAAGAATATGCCAGATCAAGGGGGATATAGCCATCATGAAATGGACCAAACTAGCGAAAATGATGTTGATTAGCACGATGACGCTTTCGGTAATGGCGGCATGCTCGAATCAGGGGAACGAATCGGAGGGGACACCGAGCAAAACCTCTGCCGAGGAGGCGAACTCCAATACAACGCCGCCGGATCCTCTCGGCAAATATCCTGAAACGGTAACGGTCACGCAAGTGCTTGGCTACAATCCGCCCGAGGACCCGCGGACGCCGCAAGGGATCACGCCCGAACAGAATGCTTATTGCAAAGACCTCAAAGACATGCTGAACATTGAAGTCCAGTACAAATGGACGGTGCCTTCCAGCCAGTTCGAGCAAAAGTTTTCATTAGCCATGGCTTCGGCCGACCTGCCGGACATTATGGAGCTGGATCAGAAGAACTTCGAGAAGCTGAAGAAGCAGGACATGCTTGCCGATCTCACCCAAGCTTATAACGACTTCGCTTCGCCGGCACTGAAAAAATACATGGAATCCGACGGCGGCTTTGCGATGAAGACGTTTACCTCAGACGGAAAGCTGCTCGCGATTCCCGGTTTCGAGGATCCGTTCCTGTCCACCCAGCTGCTCTGGATTCGCAAGGACTGGCTCGATAACCTGAAGCTGCAGCCGCCGAAAACGATGGATGAGCTGGAGCAGGTTGCTAGAGCCTTTGTGCAGCAGGATCCCGATCAAAACGGCAAAAACGATACCTACGGTATCGCCATGCAAAAGAATCTGTTCTTTTGGGGCTTTGACCTGAGGGGCTTCTTCAATGGATTTGGCGCTTACCCTTCCATCGGGGACAATCAATCGGCCTGGATCAAGGACGACAGCGGCAAGCTGATCCCCGGGCTCATACAACCGGAAGTCAAGACCGCGCTGGGCAAGCTGCAGTCCTGGTACAAGGAGGGAATTCTGGACAAAGAATTCGCCTTGAAGGACGAGAACAAGTCCGTTGAAGATATTACGGCAGGCAAGGTGGGCATTTCTTACGGGGAATGGTGGTATCCGAACTGGCCGTTGAATCTGAATGTTGACAAGGATCCCAAGGCAGACTGGATTGCCCTTCAGATTCCCGGACTCGACGGGCCGGGCAAGTCCATGGTTCCCAAAATCCGCAGCAACAAACTCGTGGTCGTGAACAAAAAAATGAAGAATCCGGAAGCCGCAATAAAAATGATCAACTTCTACATCGAGATGGGCAACAAGAAATACATGGACCAGAATAAAGCGGAAAAAGGATACGTCTATAATTGGTTCAACCCACGGATCTATAATCCGGCTCAAATCGAAACGATCTACACGGAAGTAAACAAGGCTCTCGACGCAAACCAAACGGAAATCACGCTGGATGACGAAAACTACAAAAATGTGGCGGACGTCTTCAAGGCGGCAAAGGATTATCTTGCAGGCAATACCGCGAATGCCTCGAAAGGCGTAAACTGGGGCCAATATTTCAGCCGGGCGGCGAAAGACGGCGGTTGGGGCATGACGCGGCAAATCAAAGAGAATCAAGCTTACGTAAATAACGAGTTCTACGGACTGCCAACGGCAACTCAAGTCGAGAAGGGCTCCCAGCTTGATAAGCTGATGCAGGAAACCTTCACCAAGATCGTCATGGGGGCCTCGCTGGACGAATTCGATAAATTCGTTCAGAGCTGGAAATCGCTGGGCGGGGATCAGATCACCCAGGAAGTCAATGATTGGTACGGCCAGCAGGGCGCCAAATAATCTTGGATTGATAAAGCGGGAGGAGAAGCCCTTGAGGAAGCCGGCAGACTCCTCCCGTTTGAAATGGACGGGGAGGTTTCATCTGTGAGAACGCTGAAAAAAGAATATTTGCTGCATTTGATGCTGCTGCCGGGAGTCATTGTCACGTTGATTTACGCATACGGGCCCATGGCCGGCCTTGTGATGGCCTTTCAGCAATTCGAGCCGCTGGCAGGATTCTTCCGCTCGGATTTCGTCGGTTTCGATAATTTCCGCTATGTCTTCGAACTGCCCGATTTCAAGCAGGTTCTGTGGAATACCATCGTGATTTCCGTATTTAAAATGGTTTTGTTTTTACTGGTGCCCCTGATATTGGCACTGCTCCTCAACGAAGTCACGCGAAGATGGTTTTCGCGCTTTATCCAATCCGCCATCTTCCTGCCGTTCTTTCTGTCCTGGACCGTGCTCGGCGGCGTCATCATCGAATTGTTCTCCTTGAATGGTCCGGTGAACGGCCTTCTGGGCGCGCTCCATATGGAACCGATCATGTTCATGCTGGATAATAACTGGTTCCGCGGGATCGTCATCGGATCGGATGTATGGAAAGGGATGGGTTACAACATGATCGTCATGCTTGCAGCCATCACCGGAATCCATGCGACGCTGTATGAGGCAGCAGAAGTAGACGGAGCCGGAAGATGGAAGCAGATGATTCACATCACGCTGCCGGGCATGGCGCCGATTCTCATTTTGCTTGGCGTGTTAAGCCTAGGCGGCATCCTTAACGCAGGCTTCGAGCAGATCTTGATCATGTACAACCCGACGGTATATGAAGGGGCGGATATCATTGATACCTTCGTTTATCGACTGGGCATGTTCAGCCAGCAGTTCGGTCCTGCCGCCGCCGTCGGTTTCTTTAAATCCGTCATCTCTCTGGCGCTCGTGGCCGTGACGTACTATGCGGCTTACAAATATAACAATTATCGGATCTTTTAGGCCGGAGTGGAGGTAGGAAGATGCATAAACCAACGATCAGCAGAAGGCTGTTTGTAATCACGAATACGCTGGTGCTGTCCCTCATCACCTTGCTCGGTATCATTCCGTTCGTTCATTTGCTCTCGATTTCGCTAAGCTCGAATACGGCCGCAATGGCGGGAGAAGTGAGACTCTGGCCCGTGGGCTTTAATCTGGACGCTTACCGGTACTTGGGCGAAAAGGTAGAGTTTTTCCGTTCGTTCCGCGTCTCGCTTACCCGAGTCGTGTTGGGGACGGCGGTGAATATGCTTCTCGTATTCATAACGGCGTATCCATTATCGAAATCGAATCATCAATTTAAGTTCCGTACGCCGTATGTGTGGTTTTTTGCCATAACGATGTTTTTCGGCGGGGGATTGATTCCCACGTATATGGTCGTGAAGAATACCGGACTCATCGACTCCGTGTGGGCTTTGATTCTGCCTGGAGCGCTTAACGTATGGAACATGGTTCTGATGCTGAACTTCTTCAGGACGATCCCGAAGGAGCTGGAAGAAGCGGCAACGATTGACGGTGCGGGACACTGGAGAATATTATGGCGAATTTACCTGCCGGTTTCGCTGCCGTCCATTGCGACAATCGGTCTGTTCACCATCGTGGGGCACTGGAATGCTTGGTTTGACGGTATTCTGTATTTGAATTCGCCGGAAAAATACCCGCTGCAAACCTATTTGTCCACCCTCATTATGTCGATCAATTCCCAAATGACCTCGATTTCGATCGAACAGATCAAGGCGATGGAGAATTTGAGCGAAAAAACGCTTCGAACGGCCCAAATCTTCATGGGCGCACTGCCGATCATGGTCGTGTATCCGTTCCTTGCAGAAGTATTTTGTCAAAGGGATGACGGTCGGAAGCGTGAAAGAATAAGACCTACGGAGGGAGAGGAAACGGATGAATAAAGTGAAGGTCGCCCTGATCGGAGCCGGACTGCGGGGCATCAATTATATGGAATATGCCCTGCAGCATCCCCATGAGATGGAGGTAGTCGCCGTCGCAGAACCGAATCGGCAGCGGAGGGAACAGTTTCAAGAAAGGCATGGGCTTGAAGACGCGGCATGCTTCGAGAATTGGAATGATTTTTTTACAGCGCCCAAGGTCGCGGACGCCGTGTTCATATGTACCCAGGATAAGCAGCATTTCGAGCCGACAATGCGGGCGCTTGCGGCCGGCTACCATGTGCTTTTGGAAAAGCCGATGTCTCCGGATCCCGAAGAGTGCATCCGGATGGGTGAAATGGCTTCGCAGGCCGGTTTGGTATTTTCGATCTGTCATGTGCTTCGGTACACGCCGTTTTTTTCCACCATCAAGGAGCTGCTGGAGCGTGAGGCGATCGGCCGATTGATGTCGATTCAGCATAACGAGAACGTGGGTTATTGGCATCAAGCGCACAGCTTTGTGCGGGGGAATTGGCGGCGGACGGAAGATTCCAGCCCAATGATATTGGCCAAGTCCTGCCATGATCTTGATATGCTGCTCTGGCTTGCCGATTCGGATTGCGTCCGGGTGTCCTCCTTCGGCTCCTTGAGCCATTTTACGGCTGCACAGGCACCGGAAGGCGCACCGAAGCGCTGCCTGGATGGATGTCCGGTCTCGGATGAGTGCCTCTATTATGCACCTGATCATTATTTGACCGAGGACACGAATTGGCCGACCTCGGCGATCAGCGACGATATGAGTTATGATGCCCGATATCAAGCGCTGCTGGAGGGGCCGTACGGCAGATGCGTATACCATTGCGACAATGACGTGGTGGATCATCAGGTCGTCAATATGGAGTTTGCCAACAGCGTGACGGTCGCCTTCACGATGAGTGCGTTTACGCGAGATGTCAGCCGCACGATCAAGCTGATGGGAACCCGCGGGGAAATCCGCGGAGCCATGGAGAAGAACGAAATAGAGATCATTCACTTTGGCAGCGGGAAGGTCGAGCGAATTTCTTTTGCGGACCGGGGCGGCCATGTCGGCCACGGCGGCGGAGATATGGGTCTGATCAAGGATTTTCTGAGATTGGTGCAAACGGGAGGAAACAATCAAGGACTTACATCGGCAAGCCGTTCCGTTCAAAGCCACCTTATGGCATTCGCGGCTGAGCAGTCGAGAGTGGATGGAAAGATCATCGAGCTAAAGGAGTTTGCGCAGCAGTTCAGCGAGCCGATCAGAACGATGTCCGGAAATTAATGTTTAGATCTTGAAGCCTGATTGCAGTCGCAATCAGGCTTGTTTGATATAGTAAAGAAAAGACGCCGCGCCCAAACAACTGGATATGGTAAAATAAACCGGGTGCCATATCAAAAAACAATCTACGGTGCATAAACCTGAACTTGGAATGGAAGAGGCACTCCGAAACACGGATGATCATCGATGGCATACGACCAGCCGGCCAAGAGCCGCTAACGGAACTTGGCCGAATTTCTTGAACGGTTGTTCAGCTGATAGGAGGGCGATTTTTGAAATATCTGAAAGATGTTCAGGAGCCGGGAATGGGGACCTGGTATTTTGAAGTGGATCACGACGGAACGGCTTACAGGCAGATGGTTCATGATGAGGACGGCAGCTGGATCACGTCGAATAGAAAGCATGACTCCCGTCATTTTTTGCTGGCGGAGCATCCGCTTGATCCGAAAGAACCCTATTATGAAGAAATCAGTCAAGCTGCATTCGAAGAGCTCTGGCAGAAGCAGCTTTTGGTCTGGATGGAGGACTGGCAGCGGATCCAGCGCATGTTTCCTATCGGCGCACGAGTAGAAGGCTGGATCGAGGCCTTTTTTCCGCAAGGCACTTTGATTCATTTGCTAGAGCCGCATGCGGTCGGTTTGACGGACACCTCCGCTCTGGAAGCCGGTACCCCTCCCGAATGGATGTACCCTCGATATCGTGTGGTTGCCGAGGTATCCGGTTACGACCAATCCAACCAATGGGTTCTTCTTGCCCATGCGGAAGTTCTGGGAAGTCAGGATGACGAAGCTGAACCCGGCAAGTAATATAACCGTAGATCCATTGCGTTCATCCGTTCAGGATCAACAGCCATTGCTTTTCCTTTGATGACAAGGATCGTCGAGTCTGAAAAACCACGTGATCGTGGTTTTTTTTTGTTTGCGGATGCGATTTTACAAGTGATTTGGTTTGAATTGGATATGATTTGCCATGTTCGGGTTATCCTAACCTCAAATAGAAGTTAAACGAATTCAAAAAGCCCCCGGGTGGGTAATCATGTATAATTCCAAGACTGCAGGAGGTTTGAGCATGAAGCAAACAAACGGTAGATCCGATGTCGCGATTCTCGGGATGGGCACGGCATTGCCGGTGCATTCCGTAGCTCAGTCGGATATCGCAGAATTAATCGCATCCACGCTGCAGGACAGACCCGATCTGGCCCGCTTTGCCCGAAGAGTATTTCGATCCTGCGGTGTCGAAACTCGTTATACTTGCGAATCCAACTATCTGGATCCCTTGGAGAAGTGCCGATATTTGAACTCCCATGACGCGTCCGTCATTCCGACAACCGAAGAGCGTATGGATACATATAAGAGAGAGGCCCTTCCGCTTGGCGTGGAAGCTGCCGAGAAGGCATTGAAAGATGCCGGCATGTCTCCGGATCGAATTACGCATCTCATTACGGTCAGCTGCACGGGTCAATACCAGCCGGGGATGGATGTTCTGTTGATCCGGAAGCTGGGGCTTTCTCCGCGGGTCAATCGTTTGCCGTTAATCTTCCAAGGCTGTGCCGCTGGTCTTAAAGCGATCCAAATGGCGCGGGATGTTGTGAGCGGGGCGCCGGGTTCGCAGGTGCTGCTCGTGTGCGTCGAGCTTTGCACGCTTCACTTCCAGCCGGTTCGGGAGAGGGAAGCATTGTTTGCGGCCTCATTCTTCGGCGATGGTGCCTCGTCCTGTGTCATCGGTCAGCCGGAAGCAGAGCATCGGCATTATGTGGAGCTCGGCACGGGATATTCCGTCCTGCTCCCGGATTCAACGGAGGATATGACGTGGGAGGTAGGCAATACGGGCTTTGATCTTTTCCTGTCGCCGCGTATTCCCAAATTGCTCGGTACTCATCTGGAGGAAGAGCTTCGTGTTCTGCTGGGAGGCGACAAGCTTCCGGAATTATGGGCGATCCATCCGGGCGGCCGGGGCATCGTAGATTCGGTGCAGGAAGTAATGCGCTTGACCGACGAGCAAACCCACTACAGCCGGGAGATTCTAAGAACGGCAGGCAATCTCTCTTCCGTGACGATTATGTTCGTGCTGGACGCGATGCGCCAGAAGATGAAAGAACGGAATGAAGCTTCGACGGAAGGAGTAGCCATGGCTTTCGGACCTGGCTTGACGGCTGAGCTTATGCGTTTTACCTATGTGAAGGCTTATGCGCCATCGGTAAAGGAGCAGGACCATGTCCTTCTTTAGAACGCTGTCGATCCGGGCACAAGAAGATGAGCTTATGGATGACTTCACCATGGGCGGAGAAGAGCTGAGTGAAGCGCTCCGGCATTTAAGGCGGTTGAATCGCATATTCGCGGCACCAGGCCCGACCTTGGACGGCGTGGTGAAGCTCTGGAAATCGATCGGCTGTCCGTATACCCTTAGCATCATGGATGTTGGCGCGGGTTCCGGCGATGTGAACCGGAAGCTGCTGCAATGGTCGGATCAAATGGGCGTGGAGCTGAGCATTACCTTAGTCGATGTGACGGAAGAAGCCTGCGAAGAGGCGAGACGGCTGTTTCGTCATGAACCGAGGGTTCATGTACGCCGCGCGGACGTTAAGGAACTGCCCGATGCGTCGGCTGATATCGTGACCGGATCCCAGTTCATCCACCATTTTCAGGGACAGCAGCTCATGGAGATCGTGTCGCATATGCTGCGAACCTCCGTTCATGGCGTCGTCATTAACGATATCCATCGGCATCCTGTACCTTACGCGGCCGTCTGGATCACAACGCGTCTCATCTCCCGCAATCGTTATATTCGTCACGATGGGCCGTTATCGGTTGCCAAGGGGTTTAAAGGGAGAGATTGGAGAGAGCTGAAAGAGCAGCTTAATCACGCCACTTTGACCTATCGATGGAAGCCATTGTTCCGCTATTCCGTTGTTATCCCAAAACGATAGGAAGACATAATCGGTTGCCGAAACCGATGATTAAATTCTTCATGCAAGCAAAAAGGCGGGTGTTCACATATGTCAAAGCAAGCCGATGTGATGGTCATCGGCGCGGGAGTTGCCGGCACGAGCTGTGCCCTGCAGCTTGCCAAGCAGGGGCATCGTACGATCCTGCTGGATCGCCAATCCTTTCCGCGCCACAAAACCTGCGGCGAATTCATGTCCCCAGAGACTCGAGAGATGCTGGAATATCTGGGTGTCCATCTTCAAGTCCAAGAGGTGAATCCCGCTGCGATGAATCATGCCTCTATCGTGATGCCTCATGGCGGCGTCATCACCGCTCCGTTACCGGGTAAAGCTACCGGCATCAGCCGTTACGAGCTGGATCGCCTATTGCATGAGAATGCCTTGAGCGCGGGTGCGGAGATTGTAACGGGGTCTACCGTGACCGAGATCCGGAAGCGGGGCGATCATCGATATGAAGTCGAAACGAGGCAAGGGAACGAGCTAATTCGGTATGAGGCAAGAGCCGTCATTGGAGCCTACGGCACTAAAAAGCCGCGCGGTGTTGCTTCAGCCGAAACATATCGCGATGATACCGTATATGTCGGCGTAAAATCGCATTTTGCCGGCATCACAGTGCCTTCCAGGGTGGAGTTGTATTTTTGCGATGGCGGTTATGTCGGGATATCGCCGGTCGAGAATGGGAAGGTCAACGTGGCTGCATTGCTGACCTTGAAATCGGTACAAGGAAGCGGCAAATCGGTACCCGAAATTCTCAAAGCCGCATCGCGCTCGAACAATAGGTTAACTGAACGATTGGCTGAAGGAGAGGCGGTTGAGGGCACCCAGGTATCGATTGCCCCGCTTCGTTTATCCGACAAACCGGAACCTTGGTCGCAATATCCGCACATCGGCGATGCCATGCTGATGCTTCCGCCGCTTTGCGGAGACGGAATGTCGGTTGCCCTGCGTTCATCACTGCTGTGCTCCGGCTGGACCGGCAAATATTTAAACGGAGAAATCAACTTCGCTCAATGGCAAAATCAGTACACGCACGACGCCAATCGCACCTTTGCGCAGCTGCTTCGAAGGGCGAGAAGAATTCAGAATCTGGCTTTCGCCAAAAGCAATCGCTTCTATCCCGGCATCGTCCGAATGATCCCCGGACTGGCTTCCTATATCGTCAAAGCCACCCGTTTATCCGAATCGGGCATGGGCACCAGATAAGCCGCATCCTTGCGGCTTTTTTGTTTGCTGATGTTCAGATCCATGGATTGACTGGTGATAAACAATAGCTTATTATATCCCTATATTAATAGACGAATATTAATAACGTCTACATTAATGTTAATCGATAGAGGAGGGATGCAATATGCAGGACGAAAATACGGCTAACCCGCCTTGTATCCTTCGAAACACCCTTGATTTCCAGTTCCAAATCGCTTGGCAGTTGCTTGATCTGCATCTCACGGGCCTTGAAGACGAGGAGTTTTTTTGGCGGCCTGCCTCGAAGGGGCTTCATGTTTATCGCGAATCCGGAATCTGGCGCGCGGAATGGCCGGAATCCGAGGAGTATGACATCGGCCCGCCCAGCATATCCTGGCTGACATGGCATATCACCTATTGGTGGACGATGGTGCTGAACCATTCGTTTGGCAACGGGGCGATGACCCGCAACGATATCCATTCTGCTGGGAGCGTTCAAGAGGCCAGAGAGCGGATTAACGATTTGAGACTGCGGTGGGAACGTGAAGCGGCGGCGTTGACGGACGATGCTTTTCTTTCGACGGAACGAACCAAGTGGCCTTTCACGGATCAACCCTTTCATAAGCTGGCGGCCTGGCTTAATGTCGAGCTGATGAAAAATGCGGCAGAGATCGGCTATGTTCGCTTCCTATATGCCGTAAACAGGAAATAATAGATGTATCCCCGGTGACAATCATCGTATAATGAAACTTAATAGGATATGATGCGAGTCAATATCTTAAATGGGAGGAAATTGAATGCGCATACAATATGACCGTTTTCCGAATGGAACCAAGAAGGCACTGACGCTTAGCTTTGATGATGGCCGCGAATATGATCGGAAATTGGTCAAGAAGCTGAATGAGTACGGAATACGGGGCACGTTTCATTTGAACAGCGGAACGCTTGGCAAAGACGGATACATCGACCCTTCGGAGGTGGCATCCTTGTACCGGGGGCATGAGGTATCCGCGCATACCGTGGATCATCCCTTCCTGGAGCAAATACCTACCGAACAAGTGGTGGAGCAGGTCGTAGAGGACCGGAAAGCGTTAGAAGCTTTGGTTCATTACCCCATTAAGGGAATGAGTTATCCGTTCGGCACTTACAGTGAACAAGTGATCGGCCTTTTAAGATATGTCGGCATGGAATACGCTCGCACGGTAAACAGCCATGGCTCGTTTCATAAGCCCGATGATTGGCTTCGTTGGCATCCGACTTGTCATCATAAAGAAATGGTGGAATACGCGGAGAAGTTCGTGGATATGCAGCAGATTTTCTCCAGGATGGCCATCCTGTACGTGTGGGGCCACAGTTACGAGTTCGAGAACGACCGGAATTGGGATCTCGTGGATCGATTCGGGGACATGATCGGCGGGCGGAATGATATCTGGTATGCCACGAATGCCGAGATCTATGCATACTGCAGTGCCTTGGACCAACTTCGTTTCTCGGCAGATAGCCGAATGATCCATAACCCCAGTGCCTTAAACGTGTGGATTAGCGTAGAAGGCGAGCCTTTTGAGATCAAAGGTGGTCAGATGGCGCGATTGTAGATTTGGAAGGTAGAGCCCAGCATAGACTCAAGTTCTTAAGCATAAGATAAAAGAGGGATGCAGGACTGCTGTGTGCAAGTCTTGCATCCCTCTATGTACATGAGTTCAGTTTTCGATGACGATGCGATTCAGCTTAAGATTCACCGGCGCAGCAATCGTATCGCCCACAGGGCACTTACTCTCCAGGAATGCCACGAACGACTCCACCTTATCGGCGGACGATGGTGTCTTGATGTAAAACGTATATCGAATGTCGGAGTATCCGGGGCGTACCTCGGAGCGGTTAAAAAATCCGTCCAGATCCAAGTCGCCTTCGACGTCTACCCTGAAATCCTCGAGCACTACATCGAATTTCGGCGCATAAACGCGGGCCACGATCGATTGGCATGCACCCAAGGAAGCAAGCAAGGCTTCGACGGGATTCATTCCGGTATCCGTACCGCCGAGACTTTGAGGCTCATCGATGACCAGCTCGAATTGTCTTGCTTTCGTTATGACTTTTACCCCTTCTTGCAATTGAGCGGTAGCTTTAAACGTTTGAACATTTGGCATGTGGAATCTCTCCTTTTCCGGGCAGCCCAAGGTTGGACGGTTAATTGCCGTTTTTTAAAACATACTATATTAGTAGGGTTAGTATGAATTATAATTCTAGCGATTCGGATCTGTCAATATCATATAAGGTCGGGATCGCCATGTTATCCGTAGTGGATCAAAAAAAAGAACGTGTTTTCATCTTGAAAACACGTTCTAGTGGAATCCTGTTTTATTTTTCGGAGGCCTGGTTTTGCTGTTTCAGCAAATCGCGAATCTCAGCCAACAAAACTTCTTCCTTCGACGGAGCCGGCGGTTCTTCGGCTTTGGTCTCTTCTTTGCGTTTGAAGCGGTTGAGCGTGCGGATGAACATGAATATCGAGAAGGAGACGATCAGGAAGTCCACGACGGTTTGAAGGAAGACTCCGTAAGTCAGCGTTGCGTCCCCGATGGTAGCCTTCAGCCCTGACAAATCCACACCGCCAAGAAGCAAGCCAATCACCGGCATAATGATATCGCTCACGAGCGAGGATACAATCTTGCCGAAGGCTGCCCCTATGATCACCCCAATGGCCAAATCCAGCACATTACCCTTGAGTGCGAAGGTTTTAAATTCTTTTAACAAATTCATAATCGGTCACCTGCTTTTCGATCCATATGATTAGGCAGCTAGCTGCCACTCGAATTATCCTAACAGCAACCCGCTATTTGCGCAAGATCGGAAAGTCGGATATGATCCATGGCCTTCGTTCAGAATTTAGATATGGTGAGACTCCCGAGCAGGTTGACCAATGGGAGGTTTTCATGTTAAATTTTTTTATATTCGGACTATAATGAGTGATTATACAGAGGAGGGATAAAGCGATGACTGAATTAGAGGTTGTAGATGTTTATGTGAACCTGTCGAAACGGGGAACACTAGACAAGGTTCACATCATAACCAATCAGATACCGGAACTTTATCCTTCTATATTCATATACAGGCATGCTTAGCGATGACTTGATCAATCGCTTGGTTTCTTTATGGTATAGTTAGGTTAACGTTAGCGTGGATAGCACCGGGGATCTGGTGTTATTCGCGCTTTTTTCGTTCTGAAATATCGCCATAGAGGAATGAGTAAAATGTCATTAATTAATGTAACGAACCTAACCTTTGCTTATGAAAGCAGTTATGATCCTATATTTGAGAATGTGAGCTTTCAAATCGATACCGATTGGAAATTAGGATTTACCGGAAGAAACGGCAGAGGGAAAACCACGTTCTTGAACCTGCTGCAGGGCAAGTATGAATACAGCTGGAATATTTCGTCCGCCGTGAGCTTCGACTATTTTCCTTACCATGTCGAGCACAAGGAATATCTTACCCAGGATGTAATCGAAGAGATTTATCCGGAGTATGTTCATTGGCAAATCGTGCGCGAGCTTAACCTGCTGAAGGTATCGGAAGATGTTCTGTACCGGCCTTACGCATCATTGTCGAACGGAGAACAAACCAAAGTGATGCTGGCGGCGCTCTTTACCAAAGAGAACCGCTTCCTGTTGATCGACGAGCCGACCAATCATCTTGACATGCATGCGAGAAAATCGGTCAGCGACTATCTCAACAAAAAAAGCGGGTACATTCTGGTATCTCACGATCGAGCATTCCTGGATGACTGTGTCGACCACATCCTGTCCATCAATAAAACCAATATCGAGATTCAAAAGGGCAATTTCTCCGCATGGTGGGAAAATAAAAAGCGACAGGATCAATTTGAGCTCGCCAGTGACGAGAAACTCAGGAAAGACATTAAACGGTTAACCGATTCTGCCAAAAGAACGGGAAATTGGTCGCATGAAGTAGAAAAAACGAAAAACGGCACCAGAAATTCCGGCTCCAAAGTCGATAAAGGCTATATTGGCCACAAGGCAGCCAAAATGATGAAACGCTCCAAAAACCTGGAGCAGCGGCAACAATCCGCTATTGAAGAAAAATCGAAGCTCCTTAAAAACATCGAGAGCTCCGAGAGTCTTGCGATTTCCCAGCTCGAGTACCACAAAAAGCAGCTGGCCGAGCTGGAGAATGTATCCATCTCGTATGGCTCCAAGACGGTGTGTGAGAACGTAAGTTTCACGATCGAACAAGGGGAGCGAATTGCCCTTTCGGGTAAAAACGGATCAGGAAAATCCAGCATCCTGAAATTAATATGCGGAGAAGATCTGCAGTACACGGGACATCTCAGCAGGGATCGTCAGCTGAAAATATCCTACGTATCCCAGGACACCTCCCATCTTCGGGGCAGTTTGTCGGATTATGCCACCAGCAGCGGAATTGACGAGAGCCTGTTTAAATCCATATTGCGGAAGCTCGATTTCTCGAGGCTCCAATTCGAAAAGGATATTTCGACTTATAGCGGGGGACAGAAGAAAAAGGTCCTGATCGCCAAAAGTCTTAGTGAGCAGGCTCATTTGCATATTTGGGATGAACCGCTTAATTTTATTGACGTTATTTCCCGTATGCAAATAGAAGAGCTATTGCTGGAATATGCACCGACCATTCTGTTCGTGGAGCATGATCGTGCATTTTGCGACAATGTCGCAACGAAAATCGTTGAGCTAGAAGGCAATCAAGAAGCATAAGAAAGAACAAGGCGGTTATCCCGGGAAGAAGCGGGAGTATGGATTAGCTAGCCCATGTTTTTTTATAGTGAATTTCAAAAAAAGCTGTCCGCTCATTAGCGGCAGCTTTTTTTAACATTTTATTGTTATATCATCTAGGTAATCTTACAGAAAACCCAGTCTCGCTTGATTTCAATTGAACTCTACCTTAATTGCCTTCTCGAATCAACTGGAGCAGCTGATTCGTGTAAAAAGTCAGCTCGTTCTCCGAAGACAGATCCTTTAGCAGCGCTTGGATCAAAAAGGGTCGAGGACGTTCTGCGGAGAACTCTTCCCGCAGCATTGCCGTTACCTCAGACAAGTCATTTTTTCTAGAATTCGTAGTGGACATATCGGGGATAATCGACTCGATCGTATCCATCATTGCCGTTCTTCGAATTTCTTGCGTATGGGTAAGTGCTTCTAGATCAATCATCGAATATTCCTTCATGAGTTCGTCGGTGAGCAGGGGACGAGGATCACGTTTTTCCAATCCCAGTACAAGATCATCCATTCGCTCAGCAATGAAAACAGCTAATTCCTTTTGGATGAGCGGTTTGAATCCAAACAAGACATGAAAGGTATACTCGCGGATCAATCCGTTAAAGACGGCTGTAGCATCCCATTTCCATTCCGCTATCAAATCCCCGTAATGACGGAGCAAAATATCTTGGTAATAACGAAACATATTCAATTGAAGCTGATGGATGACGGTACCGATCTTGTCACTGTTCGCCGGTGGGAGCTCGTTATGATCACGCGATATATAATATCCATGCTCGATGAAAAAATCGAACTGATAAGCGATCTCCTCAAGAAAAGTTTCCCTGCGGGATAAACCTTTTTTGCGGATCTGTTCTACGGCATCAATCATATCTTGCTGTCGTTTCTCCAGAATACGGATGTACAGCTCTTCTTTGGAACCATAGTATTTATAGATTGAGCCTTTAGCAATGCTGCAATCATCCGCGATATCTTGAATCGAAGTCGCTTGGTATCCTTTTTCGGCAAAGGAACGAATAGCCGATTGCAATATTTTTTCTTTTAACATACTCATAGCGCGGCCCCCTTAACGATGTACAAACAAACCGGATTCGATCACTATCATATCGTTTTTTGCAGAGCTAATCCACAGGCACAAGAACGGCGCCTCAATCTTGAACGAGCTCGATAACCGGATATTTCTTCGATAATTCATTCATTGCGTTCTCCCGTATTTCCTTGAGATGCTGGTCAAAGAAAGCAACGCTTACCTCGTTTATGATGCGATGAACCGATTCTGGATCCTCTCCCGGATTAGGCAGCAGCGGAGAGAACAGGTGAAAATCCGTATAACTCATATGGGAAGTATGCGGTATCGTCATCGTGTATCCGCCCCCCCTGCAGAGCATTCATGCGACGCCTTACCGTCTCCTCCCAAAAATCTTCGTAATACTCCCGTGTATGGCCGCTTTGCGCCATGGCTTGATCCAGCGAGTTATCGAATATCGACTTATCGATACTTTTCTCTCCATTCATCTGTAGGTATGGCTTATTCAGTCCCGTGCTCGGCATGGGGTCTCCATATAAGGTTCCATCCATATTGATCGCAGCCTTGATACGAGAATCCTTCAGCAGCATCTGGGCTGCAGCGGCACCGCCGTAAGAATGCCCGAACATGCCGATTCGCTCCAGATCAAGACGGCCGGTAAAACGTTCCTGTTCATCCTGTCTATTCATTTGTTCCAGCCGATTCAAAATAAAGGAAACATCCTGAGTCCATAATGTCATGTGCTCGTCAAGCGCTTCAAAACCAGAAAGCTGGTGCTTGTTGATCAAAATCTCCCGGCCGTCCGGGTATACGGTTGCAGCCGCATCATAGACATGGTCGATTCCAACCACGATATATCCATGGCTGGCTAGCTCTTCAATCTGGAAGGTATTCTGGTTGCGGAAACCCGTCATGCCATGTGAAAAGATCAAGATCGGATATTCCTGCTCCGTGGTAGACAGCGGGGCATTGCTGTAGGCATGGGTCTCCACGAGACCCAAATGGCTTAACGTCCAGGCAGGGAAGGACAAGGCCTGTTCGAGACCTTGTGTAATCGCTGTTACATTACGGATATAGGGTGCGGCTTCTTCCCCCGTTTCGGGCTCGGAGGGATACCATAACTGTACCATCAGCTCGCGGTGATCCGTCGGTTCGGCAGAATACTCATCGGGCCGGTGATTGTCAATAAAGTGGTATACCGCAGTTCCCACACTATAGGTTCCCTGAGGTTGATTAAATGCGAATACAGGGAGCAGGAGAGGCAGTGCGACCATTACCGAAGCGTATAGGAGCAATACCGTGGTCCACAACCCGGCTATCCATCTTCTCCTGCTCTTACTGCGCGGTTTCTTTTCGAGTTTTCTAAAAATGATGCAAACCGTTAGGATAACGGAAAGTGCATAACAAGGAATCATTTGCCACCGGCAATCCTCAACGATGATCTGCACAACCGTAACGATATATAGCGCGATTAACGAGTAAATCAGCGGGCTTTTCTTCGATTTTTGGCCCCAAATCGTAATTATAGCCAGCGCGATAATGAATAGTATGATAACCATTTCTCCGATTCTCAAGTAAGTTCCTCCTATGTGTAACGGTTATTGTGGCTTACTATGTCTGCTGTTCAATGGAACGAAGATACATCGGTTATTTGTTTGGATTTTCTAAGAAATAAGCTGAGAACCAGTCCCGTGCAAGCAATGCAGGCAGCCAGGAAAAAGGTGTCCGCAAAGGATGCAGCATGGGAATCCATAGGGTTGGTTCCAACAGGGTTATTCGGCAGGCTTGATGTCATCCGGGAAGATAAATATCCCGTGAAGCCGGCTACGGCAAACGAAGCGATGACCTGCTGCGATGCACTTGTGAGCGGAGTAACCCGGCTTACAAGGTTCTTAGGGATTGCATTTAATACATGCGTATTCAGGGACATCATCGATAACCCCATGCCGGAGCCCATGAAGAACAATACGATCATGATCAGCAGTAAAGGGGTATCGGTTCGAACAAAAGACATCGTGAACAACGCCGCTGTCATCAGCGTCATTCCGGCCACAAGCGGAGGACGTGCGCCCACCTTATCAAAAAGCCTTCCGGCCATAGGCATAAAAATCATGGAACCGACTGCCTGCGGCAGCAGGATGAGCCCGGTCGTCAGCGGAGTGAAACCTCTAATCTGCTGAAGAAGCAGCGGGAATAGAAGCACGGAACCGAACATCGCTGCCTGCATGATCCAGGAGATGATGATACCACGTGTAAAATCAGTCGATCTGAAGGCACGCAGCTCAAGCAAAGGCTGTTCTTGTCTCAAGCAAGACCATATGAAAAGAACAAGTGCTAACACACCAATGATCAGACCGGATAAAGTCTTGGCGGAAGTCCAGCTTACCCCTCCCTCACTGACTCCATAAGTAATCATGGCAAAAGCTACAGGCCCAAGAAGCATGCCGACAATGTCCAGAGACGGAGCCTTTTTTTCTGAAAAGGAAGGCAGATGTTTGATGCCCACGAATAGTCCGATCATGCCAATGGGGAGATTGATCAGAAATATCCATTGCCAGCTGACAAACTCAATCAGCCATCCGGATAATACGGGACCGAGCGCTGGGGCAAGCAGTAAAGGAATTCCAAACATCCCTATAATAGAACCTCTTTTGTCAGGAGGTGCCAAACGGTATACCATCGCCATTCCGATCGGCGACACCATGCCGCCACCCATGCCTTGAATAACACGAAAGGCGATAAGCTGCTCGGCTGTCTGGGCAAAAGCACATAACACGGATCCTATCGTAAACAATCCGATCGATATGAGAAACACCCGTTTGGGCTGAAATTTATCCGATAGCCATCCCGCGAGAGGGATGACCGCGGACAATGCAAGCGTGTATGCGGCGATCGACCATTGAATGGTATGCAGAGAGCTATCAAAATATTGAACCAGCGTAGGTACGGCGACATTGACGACCGTGCTGTCCAAAAGGACCATGAAGGTGCCGATGATGACGGCAAGCAATGGCGCAAGGATGTCTTTAATAGCAAAAGCTCTTTCTTCTGAGGTGTTACGGACAATTGCAGATGGATCTGACATGTTGGTGAACCCACTTTCTTTTAAAAATTTTGCGGTTTGAACTCATTGGTTTTTAAAAAAACCAAAAAGTCATTTATAATAGTAACGATGAACGTAATTTGTGTCAAACGGGTATCCATCAAATTTTTTATCGAAAAATATAACATTTTGGTATGCTCGTCCATCTAATCTTATAGAGGGCCCTCAAAAGGAGATGAATATCGTGCGAGAATTGGAACATGAAGTCAAGAGAGCGCAGCTAGGAGATCGTGAAGCGTTTATCCGGCTCTTCCGGAGGCTGGAACCCGAACTGTACGGCTTGGCGAATTCCATTCTAAAACGCGATGAAGATTGTGCGGATGCTTTTCAGGAGACAACACTTAAAGCATATAAATCTTTATCTACATTACAAAAACCAAAGTACTTTAAAACCTGGGTGATTCGGATTCTGATCAATGAATGCAATCAGCTGCTTCGAAGCAGAGAGCGTACCGTAGTCATGGCAGAAGTGCCTGAGCGCATACGAACATCCGATTATTATGAAGACAGCCACAAGCTGGATCTTCGTGAAGCGGTAGAACGCTTAGATGAATCGCTTCGAATCGTTATACACTTGTTCTATTTTCAGGATTTGCCCATTAAGGAAATCGCAAGTGTGCTTGATATTACGGATGGTGCTGTAAGGGCGCGTCTTCACAGAGCGCGGGGAATATTGTTTGACCAGGTAAAACAAAATCGGAAGGGGGAGCTGGCCTATGAATCCTTTTGACTTGGATAAAGAACTGCGGGAGATAAGGGAAGGGGCCACGGAGCGAGGTTCCGGATATGATTCGCCGCCATCAGGATGAGGTTTACGCTTCTCTGACAGATCTTCCGATGTCAACGAGATCGAATCAGCAACATCGTTCCACTAAGATACGCAGAATGGTAGCAACTACGGCCGCGGCGATCATGATTGCGTTGATAACCAGTGCTTACGTATCACCGGTAATGGCAGAATCGCTTAAAAAAATTCCGCTGATCAGCAGTATTTTCAGGTTAGCCGATGATTTGGGGCTTCAAACAGCGGGGGAGCGAGGTTTGGCAGCTGAACCGAACGCTAGCGTAACGCACCAAGGTGTGACCCTTCGAATACCGCAGGTTGTATATGACGGGACTCGTTTGTCCCTGGCGGTGAAGCGGGAGGGTGAAGGATTTACCGGGGGGATATCGGATGTTGAAGTTATCCAGGAGGACATGGATACAACGCTTAGATTTCAAAGAGGAGCCATAACTGATGTGGAGATGCTCATAGACGGCACCTCCATCCATGACCCCGGCCTAAGCGATAAACCGGGTTTGATTGGCAAGCCGACTTCGGATCCCAACGTCGTACTGTACGAACTCATAGGCTTTTCACATTCAGAAAATCATAATCAATCCTTGCCGGATCAATTCCAGTTGACGGCCAAAATTACGCTTGAAGGAATTGATGCCTCTTATATCTTTAATGTACCTGTTCGGAAAAATGCAGATCAAATTACGGTCTCGTCTGGAGAAACAAGAGAATGGAACGGGTTTCAAATTACGATGGAGCAGCTGAAGTTCACTCCAATCACCACAGATCTCATCTTGAATCTGGAACGCACGGACAAGTCAGGGGAGCTTGGGCTTGGTGAGCATAATCTGCTGTTCGAGGTTTGGGATGATCGGGGGATAGAGCTCGGCCGGATTTCCGGGAAGGGAGTCTACCGGGATGATCGACAACAACAACAGCGGCTGGAGTTGATGTTTGATCGGTTTGAGGATGCGCCAGAATCCATAACGATCAAGCCATTCCTGCCCGTCTTTCAAGATCCCGTAGCTAACAGCGGCTTGTACAAAGTCGATAGTACCGGAGAAATAGTCAAGACGTACCTGAAGGAATTGGAGATTACCATTCCAGTGGATCATCTCGGTTTGGAGAAGCTCTATGACGTTCAATGGTAAAAATATAAAAAGACATATCAAGGAGATCCTATGAAAAAAATATGTAAAGTCATGTCTACGGCAGCACTCGCTGCGATGCTTCTTGGGGGAACAGTCTTGGGTCATGCTGACGCAGCCGCCGACAAGGCTAGTGTCAGCGGCAATTCTGCGCAGATAATGGCTGCTGCTTCAGCCATAACTGTTACACAATCCGGAATCACTCTTCGGGTAACCAAGGCAGTATACGACGGGAACCATGTCAGCATTACGATCAATCGGAGTGGCAAAGGATTTACTGGTGGAATTACGGAAGGGAAGCGGGATAGCAAGACCGGTGAATATATTATGGAGAAAGGTTCCATCAGCAATATGAACATCCTGATCGAAGGAAAATCAATCCATGAGACCGGAAGTCTGGCGCAAAAACCAAGTTTAAGCTGGCAAGCAGGCGCTGATCCGAACACAGCGATCATTACCTTGACGGACGCTTCACAGCTTGGAGGAAACATCAAGGCTTTTCCCGATAAATTTAAGCTCAATGCCACAATTTCCCTTGAAGGTGTAAGCAAACCCTTCAAGTTGGATATTCCGATAAAAAAAGGTTCAAGTAAGCCGATCGTTCTAAAGCCAAATGTCACCAAGAAATCGAATGGTCTAAGCATGACATTGAACAAGGCTGCCCTTACGACTACTTCGACAAGATTACAGCTCATCCTAAAAGGTCCTGGCAAGAATTCGATTTCCTTTGATGTTGTGGATGATCAAGGTAGACAGCTTAACATGATCAGTGGCAGGGGGACCGACGAGAATAATAAAAAAGGTGATTACTATTATGATATCCTCCTTGATGGGCTGGGCAAAAATGTGAACTCATTGACCATAAAGCCCTTTAAGCCTGAGCTGAAAGATGACACCTCCGGTCAATATAAGTTGGACAGCAAAGGCAACATCATCAAACAATACATGAAAGATATTGAGATTCGCCTTTTGGTTAAATAGCGAACGAACATAAAAAATAGAAATCGAATGGAGAGAAAAAAACATGAAAACAATGTTTAAAGTAATGAGTACCGTGGCACTGACAGGTATGATTCTGGGTGGAGCAGTATGGGGAACTGCTCAAGCGGCGAGTATAACGGCAACAAAGCCTCAAGCGTCCAGCATGGTCCAAGACGAATCCAAGGTAGTTAGCGATACCCAACAAGGGATTACCCTTGGAGTGTCCAAATCTTTATACGACGGCAACCATGTTGAAGTTGAACTGCAGCGAAGCGGTAAAGGACTTTCCGGCAGTTTAACCGGTGGCCATTGGGATGAGCAGATGGGTGAATATATCCATGATAAAGGTTCTATCCGCCAAATGGACGTCTTCATTGACGGTAAATCCATACACGAATTTGCGGGAGGGGATTTGTCGAAAAGACCAAGCGTAAGCACATCACCGGGTACAGATGCGAATCATGCGATTATGATACTGAGCGATGCTTCCCTGCTTGGAGGTAATCTTGAAGCTTTTCCTGACGAGTTCAAGTTAACGGCTAAAATACATCTGGAAGGTGTTCAAAAACCGTTCACATTGGAGATTCCTATTCAAAAAATGGTGAACAAACCGGTTGTTCTTCTGCCTAACATAATTAAAAAAATGGATGATCTCCGCTTGACGCTAAAGCAGGTTCATTCAACAGCTCACTCCACCCGAATTCAGTTCGTTCTGAAGGGCGGACATGATTCAACGATCCTGTATGATTTCTTTGATGATCAAGGTAATGAACTGGAGCGAATATCGGGAAGAGGCACCGATGAGAACAACAAGAACGATGATTTCTATTACGACTTCATTCTGGAGGCTCCGGATGCGAGCGCAAAATCTATTTTCATGAAGCCGTTCACACCTGAATTCAAAGATCCCAATGCAGCTTCAGGCGAATTCAAACTGGATAAGAACGGAGAGATCGTCAAAAATTACTTGAAAGATCTTGAGGTGAGTATCCCTTTTAAATAATTCACTAGATTACCAATTTTGGAGCAAGTGAAGAAGTGCCCGTCAAAACTTCTGCGGGCACTTCTTTTTATATTTTCTAAATTACGAAATTCAACCAATAATTAACCTGAATTCGCAATTGATAAGAAATATACTTACATCTGGCATGTTATGATCTGAAGAGACAAGGGAGTCATAGAAGCAAGCTGGTTTTAACATTTAATTTACTTATACGAGGGAGTGTAGAATCGATGATTAGCAAAGTTGGTCAAATTATGGTGTATGTATACAATCAGGATCAAGCCGTGAAGTTTTGGACTGAGATGCTAGGATTTGAAGTTATCGCTGAAGAGAACAACGGTGAAATGAGATGGATTGAAATTGCTCCTACGAAGGAAACAGAAACAACCATCATTCTGCATGATAAGGAGCTCGTAGCCAAAATGTCGCCGGGATTACATTTGGGCACACCTTCTTTAATGTTGTTCACCGAAGATTTCGATGCGCTGCACAGCCATCTAACCAGCCGCAATATCACGGTCGGCGAAGTGGTGAATATGCCTTCCGGTAGAGTGTTCAACTTTGCAGACTATGAAGAAAACTATTTTGCTGTCATGGAAAAATAATAATAACCGGTCCGTAAAAACAACCATAGATCACATGGATGTGAAGTCGCCTATTTGGCGGCTTTTTCGTATTTTCTTTTATAGGGAAGAAATGCTCCGCTGACATGTTTTAGCCGCCTGATTCAAACCGCTGAGATGATGTGCATTATACTTTTTTCCTGCATTCGCTATAATGGATACAGTGCTTTGAGGAAGGGAATGTCATACATGAGGAAAGTCATCGTCATAGGGTCTGGAATTCTGGGGGCATCGACCGCTTATCAGTTAGCCAAAATGGGAGCGGAAGTCCTCGTTATAGACCGTAAAGATCAAGGGCAGGCTACCGATGCCGCGGCAGGAATTATATGTCCCTGGCTGTCGCAAAGGCGGAATCGGGCATGGTACCGATTGGCCAAAGCCGGCGCACGCTTTTATCCTGAATTAATAAACGAGCTTATCAGCGAGGGCGAGACAGACACGGGTTACGCTCAAGTCGGCGCTCTTAGCATTCATGAAGATGTGAACAAAATCAGTAAGATGGAGGAGCGGGCGCATACGAGAAAAGCGGATGCTCCGGAAATCGGCGAGATCACACGGCTGAATCAGGAAGAAACCCGTGAACGGTTTCCTTTGCTCCAGGAAGGCTATCATTCCGTTCATATCAGCGGTGCAGCCCGTGTCGATGGTCGGGCGCTGCGAGATGCGTTGATCCGATCAGCGCAAAGGCACGGAGCCGAGCTAATAAACGGGAATGCCGAGCTGCAGTATCAGGCGAGCCGCGTAACTGGAACCGTAGTCGGATCCAAGCGCTACTCGGCTGATGAAGTCATCGTCTGTGCCGGTGCCTGGGCAAAACAACTGCTGCAGCCTTTAGGCATTCATTTTGGGGTTCACTATCAGAAAGCGCAAATCATGCATGTAGAGGTGTCCGTTCATCCAGATACAGGAGACTGGCCGGTGATCATGCCGCCTTCGGATCAATATTTGCTCGCTTTCGATAACCGAAGGATCGTAATCGGGGCGACTCACGAAAATGAAATCAAGGACTACGATACGAGGGTGACCCCTGGCGGCATGCAGGAAATCCTGAATAAAGGATTGGCATTGGCGCCTGATTTAGCGGACAGCACGTTTCAGGAAGTGCGAGTCGGTTTTCGTCCGTTTACGCCCGGCTTTCTTCCCGTCATCGGCCCAGTTCCCGAGTGGGAAGGGCTGATTACGGCAAACGGGCTGGGAGCGTCCGGACTAACGATGGGTCCATTTCTAGGGTATCAGCTGGCAAAGCTGGCGCTCCGCATGCCGCTGGATATCGATATCCGCGATTATGATGTTCGTAAAGCCATGGAAGAAGCTCAAGTTTGAAGCTTCGGCTGATCAGAGCCAGGAATGAATCGCAGAAATATCCTCCATGCAGATGAATACTGGATTTCAAAAAGCCGCGATTATGAACTGCACCCCAATTGTTAGACACATCTAACAGTTGGAGGTGCAGTTTTTTATGACTAAATTTACTAAGGATAGCAAATTGACATTAATTCAAGGGTATGACTCTGATCTTCTATCTCAGACAGAATACGCAAATCAAATGGGTGTTACCAAGTCTCAATTCCAATATTGGTTGAAGCTCTATGAGATGCATGGTGAGACTGCCTTTACTAACGGCTATACAAATTATCCTGCAAGCTTTAAACTGGACGTACTCAATCATATGGCTCAATCAGACGCTTCTCTCATGGATACCGCTGCTTTGTTTATGCTTCCGGACTTCTCCATGTTGTATTCCTGGCAGAGAAAGATGGAGACAGGCGGTTTAGAAGCCCTTGAGCCAAAAAAGAAAGGGCGTCCATCCATGAAGAAAAATTCCAATTCACCTACCAAACGATCCGTAGTTGAAGGGTCTGTCGAAGCACTCGAAGAACGTATCAAACAGCTTGAAATGGAAAATGAGTATCTAAAAAAGTTGAATGCCTTAGTTCGAAACAAGGAAAAATCACCAAACAAGACAAAGCACAAGCCGTCTGGCAACTAAGGCATAAATATCCGGTGAAGGCACTCGTACAGCTGGCTGGTATCCCGCGCAGCACCTATTACACCCTTATAAAGCGTATGAACCAACCAGATCCGAATGCCGAGTTGGGGGCTGAAATCCAGTCCATTTACGTGGAACATGATGGACGTTACGGATATCGCCGTATTCGTGATGAACTGGCAGTCCGAGGGTGGAAAGTTAACCACAAAAAGGTTCAGAGGCTCATGAAGAAGATGGGCCTTCAATGCCTGGTTCGCATGAAAAAGTATAAGTCATATAAAGGGACCGTCGGCAAGATTGCACCGAATCATCTGGACCGCCAGTTCACGGCTGGGGCGCCAAATGAGAAATGGGTGACGGACATTACGGAGTTTAAGTTATTTGGAGAAAAGCTGTATCTATCGCCCATTTTGGACTTATTCAACGGGGAAATTATCACCTATACCATGGGTTCACGACCAATCTATTCTCTGGTATCCGAGATGCTGGATGCAGGACTGAAGCGTCTGCCGGAAGAACACCAACTTCTCCTTCATTCAGATCAAGGATGGCATTACCAAATGAAGCCGTATCGCCATGCGCTTAAGTCGAGAGGCGTTCTCCAAAGCATGTCACGAAAAGGGAATTGTTACGACAATGCCGTCATAGAGAATTTCTTCGGCATTCTCAAGTCGGAGTTTCTGTACTACAAAGAGTTTGAAAGTGTGGAACATTTTAAGGAAGAACTGAAAAAATATATTGAATACTACAATACCAAACGGTTAAAGGCAAAATTAAAAATGAGTCCGGTACAGTACCGAACTCATTTTGAGAAAGCTGCCTAATGAAATAACCGTGTCTAACTTTTGGGGGTCACTTCATTATATCGCGGCTTTTATTGATGAGTATGGCGAAGACTCCGACATTCTAGACGGTCGTGAGGGATTCGTTCATGCGGTTGGCTTTCAGCTTGCCAAACAGGAACCGCACGATCGGGCCTACAATGAGAAGTTGAAGCGGCAGCGCAAACACAAAATTTTTAATGAAAATGGAGAAGTAGCTTCCAAGCAGCGATTCACCAGGCAGGCCGTCGGCAAAGTAAGAGGACGCCAGACCGTACATGGACATAAAAGTCACCATCCCAATCACCATAAAAAAGGCCATTGCCACGATCATGATAATTTTGCTGGATTTGTTGCGCGTTATGGAAAATACGATTTTTTTGGCTGCAGGGCCGACAACAAACAGCTCCAGCAGGAAGGCAATCATAAAGCCCAGAACAAACTGCGTGAGTACGGCTGCAAGCGATATGTTTCCGATCAATCCGTTCGTGATCAGATTGTAGGTGGTCATCATGATGACCATCCCTACACACATCATCATACCGAAATAGAAATTTTCTTTCTTAGTTGTTGGCACTTTCATCATCCTTTCTAGTTACCTTTGTAATTATAGGGATGGGGAAAAGCTCCTCGTAAGTGAAAATTCCGTGAACATTTACAGAAAAGTTTCTAATGCAACAAAAAACAGTGACTTAATATATTGCGAAACTGCAACCGCTTGTTACGATTATCATCTTGAAATCATGCGGTTTGATTTACTGCTCTTGGGGGCCAATTTGCTAATTCATCGTTTATGGCTTGATTATCCAAGATCAGCATTTTATAATGAGTAAAAACTCACTCAATAAAAAGGAGGGGCAACTTGCCACGTACAAAGGAACAATACGAAGAAATGCGTAACGCAACCAGACAAAAAATACAATCCGCCGGAATGCGGCTTTTTGTTCAAAAAGGGTTCGGCTCCACGAATGTGCAGGACATAGCGGATGCAGCCGGTATCAGCATCGGGCTTTTATACCGGCATTACAAAACAAAAGACAGCTTGTTTAATGAACTTGTTGAATTTGCGCTTGACGGCTTGACCCAAATCATCCAAACCTTCGAAGACGCTGATTCGCCGAAAAAACTCATGACGAAGTTTGTTGACGAAATTTATCACGATATGCAGGATGGGGAAGAGCTTGCCAATTTGCTGATTCTCATGAATCAGCTGTTTTTCTCCGGTGATGGAGCCAATCGGAAACAAGCTGAGGTTTTAGAGGTAAATGGTCGGCTGTTGCGTTCTACCGCCGCACTTATTAAGAAGGGACAGGAGTCAGGCGATTTCCGTCCTGGAGATGCCCATGAAATGGCCGTGTTGTTTTATTCGGCATTGCAGGGCCTGGCTGATATGAAAGTGATAATGAAAAACAACTTCGTTATGCCATCACCGAGCGTACTCACATTATTCCTGTTCAAGGAGGTAGAGTGACTATGTTTACAGTTAGGAAAGCCGATCAATTAGAAATGGATGCAAGAGTTCAAATGTCCCGTATTTTTGCAGATGGGTTCTCGCAATGGCTTGGGTATTTCTCTAAAGATAAGGAGCAAATCGCCAGGGCCTTTGCGCACATGTTTAACCTGGACCAATTTTATGTTGCCGTTGCCGGCGACAAAGTGGCTGGAATGGCTGCATGTTCGGACGGCACCTCTTTATCCGTGAAACTCAACAAAAAAAGAGCTGCGGAAGCATTTGGGATTATATAAGGGCAGCCTTGCGCACATGTTTTTGAAAAAGGAATTTGAAACGCCACTTGCGAATCCGTCTCCGATGAAGTGTTCGATTGAGTTTGTGGGGACGGCCGCGGAATATCGAGGACAAGGGGTAGGCTCGCTGATCATAGGCCATATTCTTGAAGCTGCTCCATACCGTGAGTTTTTAATAGAAGAGGTAGCCGATACGAATGTACCAGCGATGAAACTCTACGAAAAGATGGGTTTTAAGGAATACAAACGGACCACGATTCCCCCAAAGAGAGCAGGAAAAATAGGCATTAATCATATCGTATCTCTAAAGCAAGTAAAATGAGGAACACGGATTAATCCACTAACATAGATCCGTGAATGTCAGCTTACATGTAGGGTTATGGCCATAGTCCAAAAGTTGTAATAACGGGTCACTTCCTGGTTGAAAAGTAATAAACGAATAACAGCGGACCTATACGATATTACGGACCTCCGGCAGATGTGCGGATATCCATATCATGATAGGGTAAAGGCAGGATCAGGCAGCCATTGTAAGTGAAAACAAACGATGCCGCGTCGAATCCTCCTTTTTTACATGAAAATGACCATATTACGAAAATGGTCAATTGGTTCTGCAACGAGAATTATTCTGCCCGAAAATGGGCAAATACAAAGAGATGACAGGGATGATGGAGGGAGATCGCATGACACAAACCAAGGAAGTGCCTCAGCCTAAAACCTACGGTCCGCTCGGCAATCTGCCGCTGCTGGATTCCGCCGCACCGGTCCAATCGCTTGTGAAAGTTGCCTCCGAGCTCGGACCGATCTTTCAATTTCAATATCCAGGCGGACGCAAGGAACTGTACGTTTCGGGACATGAATATGTCAAGGATGCTTGTGACGAGAAGCGGTTTGATAAACGAATCTGGGCACCGCTGCAGAATGTCCGCCCATTCGCGGGGGATGGATTGTTTACGAGCGCCACGCAGGAGCCAAACTGGAAAAAAGCCCATAACATTCTGCTCTCCAGCTTCAGCCAGCGCGCGATGCAAGGCTACCACACGAAAATGGTCGATATCGCCATGCAGCTGGTCCAGAAATGGGCTCGGCTCAATCCGGACGAAACCGTGGACGTTCCTGCCGACATGACGCGCTTGACGCTGGATACGATCGGCCTCTGCGGATTTAATTACCGGTTTAACAGCTTCTACCGCGAAGACAACCATCCATTTATCGACAGTATGGTGCGGGCGCTGGATGAGGGCATGAACCAGCTTCATCGTCTGGGCATCCAGGACATGTTTATGATTAAAAAGAAACGGCAGTTTCAGGAGGATATCCAGTTCATGTTCTCCCTCGTGGATGAGCTCATCCAAGATCGCAGAAAGCACGGCGGTGAAGAAGGGGATTTGCTCGCGCATATGCTGGAAGGCGTCGATCCCGATACAGGCGAGTCTCTCGATCATGAGAACATCCGTTACCAGATCATCACCTTTCTGATCGCCGGACATGAGACGACAAGCGGCTTGTTGTCCTTTGCCATTTATTATTTGATGAAAAATCCGGAAGCCTTGTTTAAGGCGGTCAGCGAAGTGGACCGCGTACTGAAAGATCCCGTTCCGACCTATAACCAGGTGAGGGAACTCAAATACGTCCGCATGGTACTCAACGAGTCGCTGCGCTTATGGCCAACGGCGCCTGCTTTCTCCTTGTATGCAAAGGAAGATACGGCGATCGGGGGAACCTATCCCATGAAGAAAGGGGACAGCGTGACCGTCCTGATCCCAGGGCTCCATCGGGACTCGCGGGTGTGGGGGGACGATGCGGAAACGTTCAGACCCGAACGTTTCGAGGATCCGAGCCAGGTGCCGCATGACGCCTACAAACCGTTTGGTAACGGCCAACGCGCCTGCATCGGTCAGCAGTTTGCGCTGCAGGAAGCAACCCTGGTCCTTGGTTTGGTTCTCAAATATTTCGAACTGATCGATAACCAGACGTATGAGCTGAAAGTGAAGGAAACACTCACTCTGAAGCCGGAAGGGTTCCGTATTCAGGTTCGAAGCCGTCAAGGCGGGACGGCTCTCCTGGTACCGGGTGGCGGTCAAGTTGCTTCGCTCGAATCGAAGAAGCGGGATGATGCCAAGTCCGATCCTTCGGCGGCATCTGCCCATCATACGCCGCTGCTCGCATTGTACGGTTCCAATCTGGGCACGGCTGAGGGAATTGCCAGAGAGGTGGCGGATGCTGCGAAGCATCAAGGGTTCGACAGCCAGGTGGGCACACTGGACGAATATGCAGGAAAACTTCCGAAGGAAGGCGTTGTAGTCATCGTTACTGCATCGTACAACGGACAACCGCCTTCCAATGCCAAGGCTTTCACGGAATGGCTCGAGAACGCGAACGAATCCGAAATTGAGGGCGTTCGTTACGCGGTATTCGGGTGCGGAGACCATAACTGGGCAAGCACGTATCAGCGCATTCCCCGCTTCATCGACGAGCAGCTTGCACTCAAAGGGGGCCAGCGTTTGATCCAGCGCGGCGAAAGTGATGCAAGCGGCGATTTTGAGCGGGAAGTCGATGAGTGGACGGAGCATTTATGGCCGGATTTGATGCAAGCGCTCGGATTTCCGGTTACGGCGGTCCATGGACAGAAACGCAGCGCCTTGTCCGTTCAGTTCGTCCAGGGTGCGGCCGCCGTTCCGTTGACGGAAACCTATCGCGCCGTGACAGGGCGTATCGTATTTAGCCGCAATCTGCAGCATGAGGGCAGCGGAAGGATCACGCAGCATATCGAAATCTCGCTCCCGCCCGGAGCGGAATACCGCGAAGGCGATCATCTGGGGGTGCTTCCGGTCAATCCAAAGACACTGGTTCAGCGAGTACTTCGAAGATTCAAACTGAACGCGGGCTCCCATCTTATTTTGTCTGCAGAAGGAAGAAGCAGCGCATATTTGCCGACCGGCATACCTGTCCGCCTCGACGATCTGTTGTCCCGCAGCGTGGAACTGCAGGAACCGGCTACAAGGGCGCAGATACGGGAAATGGCCGCTTGCACGGTATGTCCACCGCATGCCAAAGAGCTCCAAGAACTGATAGAGGAAGCGAGCTATCAGGCCGAAGTTCGGACCAAACGGATCACCATGCTCGACCTGCTGGAGCGGTATGAAGCCTGCGAACTGCCGTTTGAACGGTTTCTTGAGCTTCTGCCGCCATTGAAGCCGAGATATTATTCGATTTCCAGCTCACCGAAAGTTAGCCGGAATACGGCAAGCGTCACGGTTAGCGTCGTTCGGGACCGGGCATGGAGCGGCAAGGGAGAATATCGGGGCATTGCTTCGAACTATTTGGCCGAATTGGAAACGGGCGCGGAGGTCTTGATGTTTATACGCTCTCCCGAGTCGGGTTTTGCGCTGCCGGAGGATCCAGCGACGCCTATGATCATGATCGGACCAGGCACGGGCGTTGCACCGTTCAGGGGATTTATCCAAGCGAGACAAGCGCTTCGGGAGGCAGGTCAAGAGCTGGGCGCCGCGCATCTGTACTTCGGCTGCCGGAATCCGGAGCAGGACTTCCTGTATCGCGAGGAGTTTGAGCGGGCAGAGCAGGAGGGGCTGGTCACGTTGCATACGGCTTTCTCGAGGGTAAGCGGAGCGGAGAAATGCTATGTTCAGCATTTGATGAAACAAGACGGAATGTTTTTGCTGTCGCTGCTTGAGGGCGGAGCGCAAATGTACATTTGCGGCGACGGCTCCCGGATGGCTCCGGAGGTGGAACAAACGCTGATTCAATCCTATCAGGAGCGCCATGGCGTGAATGCTGAAGATGCTGCTGCCTGGCTGTCGGGTTTGGAATCGACAGGACAATATGTAAAAGACGTCTGGGCTGGTTGATTCTCATGCCGGAAGGGATTCTCCTGAGTTTCCAGGATCGTATTTGTGATAAAATGATCCTAATATCGAGCTTTGGAAACAGATCGGAAGGAGAGTGTGGCTTATGCGGGAAAGCGAAACCTGTGTACCGACCGGCGTGAAACCCCAAGACACCGGCTTTGGATATACATTGTCCTTAATCGGCGGCAAGTATAAAATGATCATCCTGTACTGGCTGTCAGAAAAAAAGATCATGCGGCATAACGAGCTGAAACGAAGCATCGGCTCCATATCCTTTAAAACGCTTAGCATCATGTTAAAGGAGCTGGAAACGGATGATCTTATCGTTCGGACGGAATATCCCCAGGTTCCCCCGAAAGTGGAATACACTTTATCCGAACGCGGACTTTCTCTCATACCTGTATTACACATGATGTGCGAATGGGGAGAGAAGAACAGTTTGAGCGCTCCGGAAGGTGTACAGCGTGAAGCTTGACAACGGCCGATGTAACTAAAGAAGTATTTCCTACAGCAGGAAATACTTCTTTTTTACTTTGTTGCAGCAACTCATCATAGGTTGTCTAAGAACTTCAAATACTGCCGGGCGCTTATATCCAATGTGCTTTGGGGCGGCCACGGCTCCATGTCGGGCGCGTTTCCGCCAGGTTCCTTCTCCTGCCCATAGAAAGCATAGAACGAACGATAATCGGCATCGCAGTATAAGAACGTTGTCTCCAATGGAGCCAGCAGCTGCCCCAGGGTGTGGCGGTACCTTCCGTCTTCCCGATAATCTTCCTCTTTAATGCCGGCGGATACGGCTAATGCGACCTTGCGTTTCTTTAGTTTATCGCCTCCATTCGAACCATAAGCCCAACCATAAGTCAAAACATCATCCAGCCATTTTTTCAGGAGCGGCGGGCAGCTAAACCAATAAACGGGGAATTGCAAAACTAAAATTTGATGCGATTCTATGAGCTGCTGCTCTTTTTCCGCGTCTATGATTCCGTTCGGATACGCTTTGTGCAATTCGTGAACGGTATACTTATCCGGGTATTGCCGGAGTTCTTCTACCCAGCGCTTATTGATGATCGAAGTTTCTATGTTCGGATGCGTTACGATAACGAGAGTTTTCAAAAGATGATTCCTCCTTGGATATGATGTATGTTCTTGAGTATAAAGGGCTCGCCGGTTTGATGTAAGTATGCACTTTTCTTACAGGTACTTACCTAAAGGTGAGCGTTCTGGGGGAAACGGCAGGTCCGATCCGGTGCCACGGAAAAACAATCTATCAACTTTATGAAATTTATGATATATAATTATTTGCATTGAAATGCATCGGAATAGAAACGTGCGGGTACATATTCTCTAGATCGATTTATCGGATCACCGACAAATGCATGTAGGGCTCGCATTAGGAAATAGTATCAGTATCATATTAATTTCATCGAAGGAGTTCTTTGTTGCATGGTAGACTTTTTTATGAATTTCAATCCCATCATCCAAGCATTGCTGGCCACCTTGTTTACCTGGGGGATGACGGCGTTAGGTGCGGCTCTTGTTTTTGTTACGAAAACATTGAACCAGCGCTTGCTGGATAGTATGTTGGGGTTTGCCGGTGGCGTCATGATTGCGGCCAGCTACTGGTCATTATTGGCACCGGCCATCGAACTGTCGGAAGGCAATCCGATCGGGAACTGGTTTCCGGCTGCGTTCGGATTTTTATTAGGCGGAGTATTCATATGGGGAATCGATAAGATTCTACCCCATCTTCACCCCAATTCTCCGATGGGAGGAGCGGAGGGATATAATCCGAGAGTGAGGAAAAGAAGCACCTTGCTGGTTCTGGCCATCACGCTGCACAACATTCCGGAAGGATTAGCGGTGGGGATCGCATTTGGGGCTCTTGCGAACGGGGGAACGGAGGCATCTCTGGTGGGAGCTTTGACGCTGGCCCTGGGCATCGGCATTCAGAACTTCCCGGAGGGCGTAGCGGTCTCGATGCCGCTCCGCGGTGACGGAATGTCGCGGAAAAGAAGCTTTTTTTATGGACAGTTTTCAGGAATGGTCGAACCTATCGCCGCGGTGATAGGCGCGGTCGCCGTAGCCTTCATTGAACCCATGCTGCCTTATGCCTTGAGCTTTGCGGCCGGAGCGATGATCTTTGTCGTAGCCGAAGAGGTGATTCCAAGCTCACAGGAAAAAGGCAACAAGGATTTGGCTTCGATGAGTTTGATGTTCGGTTTCGTACTGATGATGATTCTGGATGTGGCATTGGGATAGTACTTGATTAAAGAAGAAGTCGCGATCTTTGCGGCTTTTTTTTGTTTAGGCTTTAGCCAGTTGAGCACGCGAAGCGTGCGAAACATAAAACCACCTGCTATGCGGGTGGAGGAATCAAGGGTTACACCAATAAGACCATTCCGATAACATTGAGATGTTCAGGTTCAACGGAAGGAATGGTCTTAATGGCAAACAAGAATTATAGCTTAGCTCACACGAAGTGGATGTGCAAATATCACATCGTGTTCACCCCGAAGTATAGACGTAAAGAAATATATAATCAAGTGAGAAGAGACTTGATCGAGATCTTCAAGCGTCTATGTAAATATAAGGGAGTGGAAATCATAGAAGGTCATATGATGCCAGATCATGTGCACATGCTGGTAGCAATACCTCCTAAAATAGCTGTATCAACATTCATGGGATATCTGAAGGGAAAAAGTGCGCTAATGATCTTTGAGAAGCATGCCCAATTAAAGTATAAGTACGGGAATCGAAAATTTTGGGCGGAAGGCTATTATGTAAGCACAGTAGGATTAAATGAAGCAACCGTCGCTAAGTATATTCGCGAGCAAGAAGCACATGATCAAGCAATAGATAAGCTGAGTGTAAAAGAGTATGAAGATCCATTCGGTGGTAAAAGTAGCAAAAAGAAATAAACCAGTTTAACTGGTAAGTGGAAGTGACAAATAACACTGAGCCTGAACAGATTTGAGGTCAGGCTAGCGTCTTTAGGCGCAGTTTGGCAACAGGGGGTTATACCCCAAGTGCAAACCACCCGTTGGACGGGTGGTTCTGATTTAAATGCATAGTCTGCAGTGTATTCCCAAGCTTTACTAGACTTAGGTCGGGGTTCCAATCTCATTCGCGGGGTCAATGCTCATTTCCCGTAGGGATGTTATACTGAACAGGACTTCAGTAATTGGCAAAAAAAGAGAACTCATACAGGGATGATATGGAAGGAATGAGGAACACGTTATGAAGAAGAGAACAGGATTCTTGATCGTGGCAATCGGCGTGCTGCTGCTGATCTTTACGATGAACCCAAGGAACATTTTTTCGGATATTCAATTCGGCTTTTCCTTTGACACCAAGAAGATAAATGAAGAGCAAACGTTTGATGCGGATGATTACCGGGACTTGACGGTGAAGACCGGAAGCATCGACATTCATGTCGTCCAAGGAGCCGCGGATCAGATCAAGGTGCGGCTGAGTGGAAAGGCAAGTTCGAAATATGCGGACCAAGTAAAATTGAAGGTTGAGCCGAACGGCGATTCGATGACGGTTGGCGTCGAAGAAGATCATGGCATTAATCTGGGAATAAGCATTATGGATCTACAGTTAACGGTGGAGTTACCGGAAAAGTACTGGGAAACGGCCAAGATCGAAAGCGGGAGCGGTAATATCGAAATAGAGAGCATACTGGGAGACGAGGTTACCGTCAAGGCAGGCAGCGGCAATGTCAATGTCCAGCAGGTGAACGCCGGCGAGCTGGCGGTGCATACCGGCAGCGGCAATATCGAAGTTGAGGAGATTGAAGCCGAATCGGTGGCGCTGCAATCGGGGTCCGGCGAAATCTCGGCAGACGGCTATCATGCCGAACAGCTGAGCTTTCAAAACGGCAGCGGCAACGTTGAGCTGAGTGATGGAGAAGCGGCTTTGCAAGGCAAGACGGGATCCGGCAATATCCGCGTGGATGCGGAACGATTGGTTCATGATGCCGATCTGCAAACCGGCAGCGGCAACGTGAGCATTGATCTGGCTCAAGAACCTACTTCGTTGGAAGTCGATTACCAGGGAAGTTCCGGTGAGGGAAATATTCGGTTGGATGGAATGCGTTACGAGGTGAAGGACGAAGACAAAGGAAGACTGAAGGGAACGCTTGGCAGCGGCGACGTGCTGTTGAAGGTTCGCACGGGCTCCGGAAACTTCAAGCTGGAATAATTCTGTGCATAAAAGAGACGAGAAGACATCCTAACGGGGATGTCTTTTTTGTTGTGCATGAAGTCAACAAGGTACAAAAGCCAAGGTGAAAATTATCGATTGAAGGCGAATGCAGTGTGTATAATGAGGAAGAATATTTGCTTCCAATTTATAGGTGAGGAGACATGATATGCTTCCGATTCAATTGCATGAAATACCCGAGTCGATTATAGATGAAGTAGGTACGGTATCCAAGCTGGAATTTCCAAGACAGGGTCATACATCGGATGTAGGAATACTGGAAAACGAGCAGGGGCGATTTATTATAAAGCGAACGAAGGGAGAGCAGTACAACTCGTGGCTGGCACAAGAAATCCGCGTTCTGCATTCTCTGCAAAAGACATCGTTGCTGGTCCCTTCGGTTTACAGGTTCGTGGAAGATAAAGAAAACAATCAATCGTGGGCGCTTAACAAACACCTTAATACATGGTGATTTCACGATTGATAATGTTTTGGTTCGCGACGGAAACATTACGGGCATCATAGATTGGAGCGGTGGAGCGCTTGGTGATCCAAGGTATGATGTGTCTTTGGCGATACGCCCTAAACCGAACGCGATTGAAACCGAATCGGAAATCGACGTTTTCTTTGAAGGATATGGGAGAGGAAGGATTAGCGAGTCGGAGTACAAGTACTTTGAAGAAGGATTATATGCATTTTTCTAGATAGGATCGGGGGGCTAATCACCATCACCTGATTATGATTCGTACTAGAACAGCTGACGATTCGAAACCGTCAGCTGTTCTTATTCATATTAAGCTATGAGTGCCAAGCTTCCACTAGTAAGCAGCAGACCAAATTAAAAACCAAAAGCCTGCTGAATCAGTTTCGCGTAGATGGCCGCCGCTTCCTTCCGCAGAAGATTGTCCGTTGGGCGGTAATCGGCCGCACCGTTTGCATCCTTGGTCACTTCGGGACCATGCATGCCGGTTCCGACCATAAACTGCACCGATTCATCCGCCCACGCGGCCGGTTTCGTACGGAGTTTGGACGGGACGGCCTTCGCGCCAAGCGCATGATGTGCAGTCCGCCATATGATAACTGCAGCCTCTTGGCGCGTGATCGGCTGATCGGGTTCGAAATTCTGGTTCGTCTTGCCGATCACGGCGCCCATATCCGCAGCATTCTGCACATAACCAGCAAGCGGGTGCCCTTGCATATCTTTGAATATGCTTACGCTTTCGCTAGGCTTCATGCCGGCCAGCCTGCTGATGACGCTGACAAACTCGGCCCGGGTAATCGGTTCATCCGGCCGGAAGCTGGATTGTCCTTTATCCCCGAAAGCCTGGAGAGACTGAGCGAAGTAAATGTCCTTGGCATAAGGATTTTCTTCAGGGACGTCGTTGTATGGAGCAGGATTCGGGAGCTTCTCGGACATACTGTCGATGGCCGTGTAATACATGTACGCAACATCACCGTTATCATCTTCCTTAAACGCGGCGGGTACACCGTTCTCATCCACAAACCGCAGCGGTCCGACCGGTTTGAGTTTATGCTCGCCCATGGCATCGTTAACCAGCAGCTCGCCTTGTCCGGCAGTCACCTGGGTGGCGATTATCGGGGTCCTCAGGCTTCTGTATAGGCCCTCGAATTTCTGCAGCTGCTCCTGATGGAGTGGGAATGAATTCTCTGAGCCCTGCTTTTTCGGATAGAAATGATCCATGAACGCGACGAAAAATTCGCTGCGGATCGAAGCGCTCTTGTCGCTGTTAACAACGATCAGACCACCGACATTCTGGTCGGGAAGCAGCCAAAGCCAGGAATGGTAGCCCTCCAAATCGCCGCCTTTGCCAATCACCGTTTGGCCGTTATGGCTGTTGTGCATGAACGACTCGAAGCCGTAAGACGTCAACGGAATGCCAGCGGCATCATAATGCGTCTTGTGCATCAATCGCGTCGTTTCCTCCTTCAGGATGCGAGCCGATCCGAATCGGCCCTCGTTCAGATGGGCAGTAATGAAATTGGCCATATCGGTACCGCTGGCGAACATGCCGCCTTCAGGTGCGATGGTAGGCACGTTCTCGTAAGGCTTTATCGGTTGTTGATCGACATTGTACCCCGTGGCAAGATTCGCGATGATATCGTCATTCATTCGAAATGCGGCATGCTTCATGTTCAGCGGGTCGAATATTTGCTTTTTGATATAATTCTCAAACGGCTCTCCAGATACGCTCTGGACAATATATCCCTGCATGGAGGATGCCAGATTGTCATACCGGTAAACTTCACCAGGCGTACGAACCACAGCCGGAGCATTCACCCGGATAAAATCGGCGAGCGGAATCTCGCCCTTCTGAATGATTTGAGGCGGAACCGAGTAGCTGTCCGTAAAATCGAAGCCCGTCGTATGCGTCAGCAAATGCTCAACGGTGACGGGGGCGCCGGTATGGTTAGGGATCTTCACATCCGGCATGTATTCGGTTATGTTTTGCTTCAGGTCGATTTTCCCGTTCTCGACCAGCTGCATGACCGCCGTTGCGGTAACCGATTTCGATATCGATGCCATGCGGAACAATGTACGATCCGGATCAATCTTCTTCTTGGATTCAAGATCGGCGTAACCGTAGCCCGTATTCAACAGCACCTTGTCGTCTTGTATGACCACTACTAGTGCGCCTGCCAGCATGTCCGAAACCTGGGGATCGGCAAAATAAGCGTCAGCGAAAGCCTTGACTTCGTTGGAGCTTAGTACCGGTGCCCCCGCATGCCGGGATTCGACTGCGAACTCTGCGGATTTGGCCGCTGCCGCATGAATATCGACTGGGAAAGCCAGCAGACTGGCGGACAGCACGGAGGCTGCCAATACACGAATGGTTCTTGACTTGCTTTGTCTCTTCGGCTTCATGTGTTCCTCTCCTTATCACATATGCATTGGATTTCCACTTAATGGTAGACCATGCAGGGAGGAGGAAGAACAGTCCCAAGAAGGAGTTTGAACTGGATCCGCGGCAGGAAACCAGACTCGACTTTGGTCCAGGGAATTGTATTGGCAAGCCGTGCAATGCATAATTTATACCATGAATCTTTTAAAAGTATAATAAAATTCTAAAAAGTCTGTTAAATCTTCGGATTCATATACTATAATTGTATTAATAGTAAATGTTATAAATTGGGGATGATACAATGAACTTATTCATGAAGGAGAGCGGAAACATTCATGCGTCAAGGATGATCGTATTTTTGCATGGGGGCGGGGTAAGCGGCTGGATGTGGAACAAGCAGCTTCCCTTTTTTAAAGACGATTACTGCCTGGTTCCCGATTTACCCGGACACGGCGGCAGCTCCGCCAACGGGCCCTTTTCTATAAAACGCACTGCAGCCCAGATCAATGAGGTCATCTCGAATAAGGCGGACGGAAGGGAAATTATTGTATTCGGTTTTTCCTTGGGGGCGCAGATTCTCGTGGAAATGATGTGCCAACGACCTCAACTCATCGATTACGCAATCGTAAACAGCGCTTTGCTTAGGCCGATGCCGGCTGCGCTGAAGCTGATCGAACCTTCTGTACGAATGACCTTTCCGCTGACCAAATACCGATGGTTCTCCAGATGGCAGGCAAGCACGCTGTACGTGAATCGGGATGATTTTGAACAGTATTATTCGGAATCCCTGCATATGCCCTCGGAGCTGCTGGTTTCGGTGCTCAAGGAAAACATGTCCTATGCAATCTCTCCAAGCATCAAAGAATCTTCGACGAAGGTATTGGTCACGGTCGGGGAGAAGGAAAGAGCCAGCGTTAAAAAATCAGCCAGGGACCTCGTGCAGCTATCCAACCTTGCGGAGGGGATCGTGTTTCCCGGTATCGGGCACGGCATACCGCTTGCCGATCCGGCATTATTCAACCGTGTAACGGGGAAGTGGCTGAACACCGGGGAACTGCCGGAAGATCTTCCTCAGGTGTAGTACGGAGGCGAGGAAGATCAGGGATTCCATTTTACAAATTAGCAGTGGACTTTGCCCTAAGGGCAAGGTGTAAAGTGATCTTGAACCAAGAGTCTATATACGGAAAGAGGTGGATCCTTGCTGCCGATCGGGGAATTCTCCAAACTATGCGAAGTATCGACGAAGACGCTTCGGTATTACGATGAAATCGGATTAATTCATCCGGATCAGATCAATCCGGAAAACGGGTATAGGTATTATTCCATCGCTCAGCTAAAGAGAATGCTCTATATTAACCGGTTGAAGTCTTACCATTTTTCACTGGACGAAATCAAAGAAATCTTAGCGGGGGAACCGGGTCACTCGGATGAGAAGCTTTACACGGCCCTTCACCGCAAGCGTCGGGAAGTCCAGCACAAATTAGATATGTATCATCATGCCCTGAACCGAATGGACCAGGATATCCTGAGTCTGGAAAAGGGCATCGACGTGATGTCGTACCTCAATCGAATTGAAGTGCAGCTTGTGGATCGGGCGCCAATGCATCTTCTTTTCATTCGCCGGATGATGAGCAGGGAGGATTATGCTCTGGGTTATGGCAGGTATTTTAGCGGGTTATATGAACAGATTGCCAAGGAGAAGCTTACATTGGTTGGTACGCCCATGACGATTTATCACAGCTCCGAATACAATCCCGCAGGCAATGACACCGAGTTTGCCCTCCCGGTCAAGGAGAGGGTTATTGGAACGAGGGACCTGGAGGGAGGACGATGTGCCAAGTCTGTTTGGAAGGGTTCCTATTCGGATTTGACATCGGTATATGCCAGGCTCAGGGAATGGATAGAAGAAGAGGGATACGCATTGCGCCAATCCCCGTATGAAATCTATGTAACCGATCCGAATCAAGCCACGGCGGCCGAGCACTTGGTTACTGAGGTCTATTTTCCCGTGTCGAAAAAACAAATAAAAAATGCGAGGTATCTCTAATGAAGATAGAGTATTGGCCAACGAAGGCATGGCAAGCCGCTGCCCCTGAAGCCTTGAGTTTGGATGCCGGCAAGCTTTCGGACCTTGATGCTTTGATCCCATCCGAATACGGCAACATCAAGGGTATGGTCGTGGTGAGAAACGGATATATCGCATATGAAAAATACGATCATGGTTGCGGCCCGGAGGATACCCACCATGTGGCATCGGTCACCAAGAGCGTTTTATCCGCCCTCATAGGCATTGCCATCGGTGCCGGTTATATTGACAATTCGGATCAAAAGGTGCTGGATTTCTTTCCCGAATATGAACACAAGTCCGGTGATCGGCAAATACAAGACATTACGCTTCGCCATCTTCTTACGATGACGGCTCCGTATCCCTTTGAGGACTGGCGCGAGCCATTGGACAAAATGTGCATGCAGCCTGATTGGGTAGCATATACGCTTGATATGCTGGGGGAAGGCGGAACCCTGGGAGCGTTCAAATATTCCACCGCAGGAGTGCACCTGCTGTCAGCCATTATCACCCGCACCACCGGAAAAAGCGCACGCGCCTTTGCGAACGAACACTTGTTTAAACCGATTGGCATGACCGAAATCCCGGATCATGACATGGGATCATTCGGATTTGATCATTTATTCGGTAAAGACGTCAGGGGATGGGTCAAAGACCCCGGCGGCAACACCACGGGTGGATGGGGCCTTACGTTAAGCCCGCGCGATATGGCGCGTTTCGGTTTTCTGTACCTGAACCGCGGCCTATGGGACAGACAACCGATTATACCGGGAGATTGGATAGACCAATCAACGGCGATGAACGCTAACCAATACGGTTATTTGTGGTGGCTGAGGGATGAGGACGGAATTTATACATATTCGGCCGTAGGCGATGGAGGCAATATCATCTGCTGCATTCCGGATAAAGATATGGTTGTAGCGATTGCATCGTCCTTTATCGCCAATCCGCGGGATCGATGGACCTTGATAAAGGAAGGCGTGCTTTCCGCTGTCATAGAATAAATCGAGGAACGTAAACGCCATTCGCGCTATCTTCTTTCCTTGTTACGTACCTGGTTCTCATCGCAATTCCGTTCTGCTAGAAGATGTATAATCCGATTACTAAGCAAATGCACCCAGCTTCAGAACGGCTGAGCAGCTGACATTCGTTCGCCACATGACGAAAGAAAGGTGAGCAGGCAACATGAAAGACCTGCAAATGAACCGATATGATGCGAACAGCCGCAGTCTCCAGACTGCGGCTGCTTGTATCATATGGAAGAACTGTTCCCTCATCATGAAGGCAAGCATGTAGTTTACGCCAGTTCCAGCACAACCATTTGATGATTATCCAGATTGGGAACCGTATAGTTGATCTCCCCCTGACTCCCAATGGTATAAGAAAGCTCTTCCATCGAGGGGGCCAGATAGACCCGCCGGATCGAAGGCGCCGCAGGGAGGCGCAAGCGGACGGAAACATCCCGCAACGGTACGATGTCCTCGATGACTTCAATGCGCCCCTTCAGGACAGGAGAAGCATAGAGAAGGTGATTAATATAGCGGTTTTCTTCCTGCTGATACTGCAGCGTTGCGATGCCCCGTGCCGGCAAATCGCAGCGCAGAGTAGGCTGCGGCAGGAGCCGGTCGATCGCATACAATACCATCTCCTTCAGAATGAGATGGCCGTTGTCCGCATAGTCGCCGAACACATTCCAAGCAATGTAGATGCCGTTTGTGCTCTCGATCATGCCCGGGCCGCCGTCTTCTCCGTCGCTTGGCGTGTGCTGATGTGAGCAGAACGTAAACACATCGCGGTTGAAGTACGGGTTCTCCCGGCTGCCAAGCGTTCGGCCGCCGTTCAATTCAACCAGCTGACCTTCACCGTACATTACGTACGATGCAGGCATGAGAGGTCCTGGAACAAAGTCCGGGCGGAAATAAGACGGACGGTATGGGCTCTGGCCCTGCCAGTTCAATCCGAGATCCAGCGCAAACGCGTCGCCTGCCGCATTCAAACCCGAACGACCCGAGGCTAGAACTTTTCCTCCGCCCGCGGTGAATGCACGGATGTCCTCTTCCAATTCGGGCCATATCGGTACCTCGTCCGGCAGAATCAGCACGTTGTAGAGGCTAAAATCAGCACTTGCATCCACGATGTCGTAAAGGTAATGCCCTTCGGTCAGGATGCGTACCGCACCGGCATCCGCCAGGTTGTTCCGGTCATTCGACTTCCGTGCTTCCGGGCAAGCCTCCCAAGCAGCCTCCAGCGACAGGACGGCGATGTCCGCCACGGAAGAGGTTGCGCTGCACCAAGGCTCTTTCGCTTCCACCTCCGCATAGGCTGTGCCGATCAAGGCGTAGGTTGCTTCATCCATGAGACCCGAAGGATGAAGCTGGTCGCCGATCGAGCACTTGGCGCCATGGGCGAGACTGAGCGCCGTTTCGAAGCGCAGTGCGTTCGGATGCTTGTAACCGCCGAATTCGCCCCAGGAGGTATGGAATTTGCCCGTCATGCCGAGATAGTCCGTGCCTAGCGTCTGTGCATAGCGTGCGGACAGCGGAAAGTGATCGTAACCCCAGCCTCCGGTAGGAAGCGATTCGAGTTCCAAATGGCTGTTGACTTGAGCAAGGTCGTGGCGGCCGCGACGTTGATGGCCGCTGTTATGGAATACCGGCAGACCGGGTTTAATCTCATCGATCGTTTCTCTTACGCGGCGGGCATAGTTCAGGTAGGTGGATTCGCCTAACGCGGCAACGGCAGCTTCATCGCGAGGGTCATGACCCGCTGATCGCAGCGCGGCCACGCAATGCTGGCACCGGCATTGACGGATTCCGACGATGTCAAGGAAAATGCCGTCCGCATCATACCTGGAAACTACCTCGCGGATTTGCGCCAGCAAGATGTCCAGGTAAGGCGTGTTGAAGCAAAATTCATGGTAACCGGGCGTCATGAAATCTTCTGCCCAGCGCGTACGGTCTTTCGCGTCGCGGATCAGCCATTCGGGATGGCGCCGCGCCAGCTTTTCGTCCAGCCCCGCGGATAAGTACACCGGCGTCTTGACGCCGATTTCATGGGCAGCCGAGATCATTTCGCCCAGCAGATCGAATGAGAGATGCGGGTGCGTTTCATTGGCTTCGCTCGGATGGTAAGCCCAGCCGTGATGGCATTTAGAAAACACGGTGATGGAATCGACATGCCCAGCGCGCAGCATGTTCTGAAACTGGGGTTTTGAAAACCGGCTACCGATGCCGGGAATGGCCTCGGATGTATGGAAGTCGAGATGAACCTGACGAAAACGCATGCGTAAACAGCCTCCTTAGTCGCTATATGAGAGCGGTTTCTCGTGATCAAATGTACCTCTTTTTCATGCGGGCAACCAGTGATAATATAGACTTTGATTAGCACAAAATGAACTTGCGAAAAGGAGGGGATGGCTGTGCTGTGCTTAGAATTCGCCATACCGCCGCTGCCGCAATTCGTTACGGCCGGACATGCCGTATGGAAGCCGGGAGACAGGCATTTCGCCCGTACCTTCGGCGTTTATGACCTGCTTCTGGTCACGAAAGGAACGCTCTATATGACGGAAGAACAGACGGAGTATGAGGTCGGCGCGGGAAAGCTGCTGGTGCTGGAAGCGGGACTGCCGCATGTCGGACACCGAGCCTGCTCGGAGCATACGGAGATTTATTGGGTGCATTTCATTCATGGTCATCCGGCCGCGCGCATCCGTCGGGAAGATATTCCCTGGTCGAACCTGCTGTCCAAAGGCACGGTCGAAGACGTTGAGCCTTCTCCGCAGCAGCGCATGTACTTGCCGAAGTTTGCGCCCTTCGAGGTGCAAACCTTGGAGCCGATGCTGCGCGGATTGAACGATACCCACAACAGACTGAACGGGGAAAATGCGCTCCAGCTCCACCTTTTGCTGACCGAGCTGTTTGCCGCGCTGCAGGCTGGCTGTGCCCGGACGTCCGAGCCGGAGCCTTCCGTCCGGCTGGCCCAGGCCGCCGCAGCCTATTTGAACGAACATTGGAAGGAGCCGTTTGAACGGGCCGCGCTGGAGGAAAAGCTCCACTTCCAAGCGAGTTATGTCGCAAGATGCATGAAGAGGCATATCGGCAAAACGCCACTGCAGTACGTGCTGCACCTGCGCCTGGAGGAGGCCAAGAAACTGCTTGGCGGCACGGTGCTTGGCATTTCCGAGATCGCGGAACGCGTGGGAATCCGCGATTCGAACTACATGACGCGCCTGTTTACCGCCAAGGTTGGCATGACGCCAGGTGCTTATCGGCAAATGCTTCGGCAGAAGAGGGATGGCGAGGGGCGGGTCACCTGAGCGGCCCTGATCATACGACAATACCCAGAGATACGGTCAGTGCGTATCCCGTACAGGGTAATATTTCGAAAATGCAGATTGACAATGAAAATCCCGGCGGCTTATAGTAAAGCCACCTAAACTTGCAGGAGAGTGGTCCCATGAACTTGCTGCAAACCCTCCGCTCTCGCAAATATTTGCAGCGGATTATCCTGAGCTTTATGCTCGTCGTCGCCATGCTCGCCATAGCCTCCCTCTTTCTGAACGCCGCCGCCCGTGACAAAGTGTTGAGCCTCCAGCATGAGGCCGACGTCAAGCTGCTCACCCAAATCAACTACAACATTGAGAACATGAACGGGATCGTGAAGGATTTGGCGGTATCGCTGTATAACGACGAAGAGCTCATCGCACTGAAATCCGGGGCGGATTATAAGCAGAGCATCCTGAAGATCGAACGTTTGAACCGCACGGTTGCTGCTTCCCCGTACTTGCACGCCGCCGTTTTTTATAACGGCAAACAGGGCCGTTTTTTCTCGTCGCTGAGCCATGATATGGATACGCGCGTCCTTTACGGCGCATTGGAAGATTACATGGACGCTCGTGCGGACCTGCCGAAGCTGCAGCTCATTCCGCTCGATCTCGACGGGGAGAACGAAGGCATCGACGTGTTCGCATTTTTCATATATGATGGGCCGAGCCTCGGTTCCGTCAATCGGAACGCGCTGATCTTGACCGTGAAGCCGGGGTGGATGCTGGACAATGTGAAAGCGCTTAATCGGGTCGCCGAACGGGAAAACGACGTCCTGTTCGTTACGGACGGCAATGGTCAAGTGCTGATGGCGGGCGACCGCAAGCTACCGCCCGGGCTGGACATCAAGAGAGATTTACTCGGACGGATGGGCTCGGCAAACCATGCACCGGACTCCTTCATCCATCAACAAGGCGATAAGAAATATAAGGTCACCTATTTAAGCAAAGGCTTAAACGACTGGCAGATCATCAGCCTTCAAGACTATGACGACGTGCTGGGCAGCGTCCGCCAGATGCGGTGGACGGAGATGGCCGTGACTTTGTCCGTGGCCGTGCTGGCTTTGCTGCTGTCCGTACTGATTTCGCTCCGGCTATACAAACCGGTAGGACGCCTGCTTACGCTGGTGCCCTACGATGGACGTGGAGACGCCAAAGCCAAGGATGAGCTGTCCCTGATCACGGAGAACGTAACGGAAATGATCGGCAAGCTCAGAGGATTGGAACAGGAGCGGGCCACGCAATGGAATATCGCCAAGTTATATCATCTGCGGAGCCTGATCGGCACAAGCGACAGCATGGACGAAGCAGCGTTTATGCGGATGAAGGAGCAGTACGGGATCGATATCGTGCATCCTTCGCCGCTTCGACTTGCGCTTGTACAGCTGGGCGACCTGCAAAGCCAGGTCCTGCAGCCGGTTCCCCGGGCGGAAGAGCTTTATTCCTTCGCCATCGCGAATATCGGCCAGGAACTGCTGCGCCATGGCGGCTCCTGCGAAGCGGCGGATATGAAGAGCGGCCATCTCGTTTTTGTTGTCGGGGGCGATTCCGGTCACCTCGAGTCCTTGCACGAACGCTTCCGTGAACTTCAGCAAACCATTCTCCGCTTCTATCGGATTACGTTCACCGTAACGCTAAGCGATACCTTCGAGGATTATCGCCAGCTTACGAAACATTACAATCTGGCGCTGCGGCATTCCAACTATCGCATGATATTCGGTAAGGGCGCCGTGATCCGGCCGGAGATGATCCGCAGGAACGAGCGAAACGAATCGCTTACCATTCCGAAGGAACTGGAACGCCGGCTGACGGAGGGCTTAAAGGGCGGCAATCCGGACGAGACGGAGCAAGCGATTCGGAGCTGGAGGGAGCATCTTGCCGAGTTTAGCTTTGACGGCATGTTTTCGGCGCTGCTGCATTTGACCATGACGCTGAGCCATACGCTTGGTGAAATGAATAATAACAACTTGAACCCGGTGTCGGTCAATCTGCAGGCAATCAACCGCCGCATTCTCGAAAAAGAGACGCTGGACGAGATCGAGTGCGTGCTCCTGGACGTCGTGCGGGAAGTGTTCGAGCAGCGCAGGAGCGGACGCGAGGATAAAAACCGGCTGCTTGCGGATACCGTCAAGGAAATGATCGATAAGCATTATGCCGATCCGGACCTCAACGTACAGAAGATCGCCGATATGCTGAAGATGAGTTCCGTCTATTTGGGGCAAGTGTTCAAGGCGCAGGAAGGTGCGACGGTAGTCGACCAGATCAACGCGACTCGGCTTGCCCGTGCCCAGCAGTATCTGGAGCAGCAGCAATTGACCGTGGCCGAAATCATGGAGAAGGTAGGCTTCGGCAATGAAAGCTATTTCTATCGGCTGTTCAAGCGCCGGTATGGAACGACCCCGAAAGAGTACCGCCTGAAGTGCGCCATCGAGCGCAGTACTTAAATCGCACAGGTTCCATCAGACCCGCAGGCGAGTGTTGCCGTTTGCGGGTTTTTGCCATGCCGTGCTCCGACAATGATATCCATTCGAATGCGGGCGAACCGGCAGATTCGATACAATCTGAGAGCCCCCGTCGACCAGTTGGATCAACGCTTAACTGAAAAGTACTGTCTCCACTGCTCCTGCACCTTGGGCATCGCATCGATGATGGGAGAATGGTAGCCCCTTAGTATCGGCAGAGGCCCTGAAATTTTGCAAGTGCAACAATCTTGGATCTATACAGCCGGCTGTACAGCATTCCGAAATCCCTACAGTCCGCCTGTACAGCAATCCTGAAATTGTACAGTAACGGAAAGTACCGCGTTTGAGCTATCGTTAAACGTGCAAAGCCTGGAACGCAGGCAAGAAGTGCACAAGGAAAGGAAGGGGCTTTCGCTATGTTGAAGAAGATTACACGATCGGGCTCTATGGGCGCGGAACCGGCGAACCGATCGGGAACCGGGCCCGACCCGGATTCAGAACCAGCCAGCACTCGCCCAAAAAAATCGGCGCTTCGCAGGGAGCTTCGCCACTTTCGAAACAACCGCGAGCTGTTTCTCTTATCCCTGCCGGGGATTCTGTACAAGCTGATTTTTGCCTATATTCCATTGGTGGGATTGATCATCGCCTTCAAGCATTATCGCTACGATCTCGGCATATTCGGCAGCGAATGGGTAGGTCTGGAAAACTTCCGTTATTTGTTCTCGACCGATACGGCTTGGCGGATCACGCGCAATACGGTGCTGTATAATGCCGCTTACATTGCAGTTACCACGGCCGCTGCGCTGTTGTTGGCCATTCTGATGAACGAGCTCAGGGCGAAATGGAGCAAATTTTATCAGACCGCGCTGTTTCTGCCCCACTTTCTATCCTGGGTGCTGGTCGGATACGTGGCATATGCCTTCCTGAACCATTCCGACGGTTTCATTAACCGCACCTTGCAAATGTTCGGCATGGATCCGATCAGTTGGTACCAGACGGCCGAGGCATGGCCGGCCATTCTCATTCTTGTTCATTTATGGAAGGCAGTCGGCTTCAACACGCTTATTTATTTTGCGGGCATTATCGGCATTAACAGCGAGTATTACGAGGCAGCCCGGATCGATGGTGCGACGAAATGGCAGATGGCCATGAGAATTACGGTCCCGCTGCTGGCTCCGCTGGTCATCATTCTGCTGATTTTGTCCATCGGCAACATGTTCCGCGGCGACTTCGGACTGCATTATTTCATTCCGAACAACTCCGGCTTCCTGTACGGATCCACGGATATTATCGATACGTACGTATACCGCGCACTCCGAGAGATCGGTAATGTCAGCATGTCGGCCGCCACGGGCTTCTATCAGTCGGTTGTCGGTTTCGTGCTCGTGCTGGCGGCGAACGGGATCGTGCGCAAAATCAATCCAGAGCATTCCCTGTGGTAAGAAGGAGGATATCCGATGCCGAAGAAATTCGAACTATCCAAAATGTTGATCCATCTGCTGTTCATCCTGCTATCGCTGGCCATCGTCCTGCCGTTTCTGCTCGTTGTCGCGGTCTCGCTGACGGACGAAGCGTCGCTTACCGACAAGGGCTATCAGTTTTTTCCAGAAACGTTCAGCCTGGAGGCTTATCGCTATCTTCTCGACGCACCCGACATTTTGCTGCGGGCCTACGGGGTCACGATCACGGTGACCGTCATTGGAGCGCTGGCAGGCCTTCTGCTCACCGCGATGACCGCATACGTCATCTCGAGACCGGATTACCGCTACAACAGGGTAACGACGTTTTACGTGTTTTTCACGATGCTGTTCAGCGGCGGGCTCGTCCCTTCCTATATTCTCATCACCCAATACCTGCATTTAAAGGACAGCTTGCTTGCCCTAATCCTGCCGGTTCTGCTCTCGCCCTTCAACATCATGGTCATGAAGGGATTCATGTCCAAAATTCCGCTTGAAATCGTGGAATCCGCCAAAATCGACGGGGCAAGGGAGCTGCGCATCTTTTTCCGGATCATATTGCCGCTATCCACGCCGGCCTTGGCCACGCTGGGTTTGCTTATCTCGTTCACGTACTGGAACGAATGGTTCAACGCCATGCTGTATATCGACGATCCCGACAAGGTGCCGCTGCAGCTGCTGCTTGTGCGAACGCTGGGCAGCATCGAGTTCATAACCTCCAATTCGGAATTTTCGCAGCAGCTGGGCATCGATTTATCCAGCTTCCCGAACAACTCGGCAAGAATGGCGATCGCGGTGCTGGCCGGCGGGCCGATGCTGATCATCTTCCCGTTCTTCCAACGGTTCTTCGTGAAAGGGCTTACGGTTGGCTCCCTTAAGGGTTAACATACATCAACCAATAAACATTCAGGAGGTCATGTCATGAAAAAAAGATTATTCGGATTGCTCGCGGTCATCATGATCGCCATGTCCGCGCTTGCCGGCTGCGGAGGCAGCGGCGGGAAGAGCGATACGGGCAGCGGAACGACCGGCACGCAAGGATCGACACCGGAGGCGAGCGGCGCTAGCGGGCTTGAGCCCGCAGAGCTGACTTGGTATTATCCGCTGCTGCAGCTGCAGCCGGACCAGAAGAAGGTTGAAGAGGAGATCAACAAAATCGTGAAGGAGAAGCTGAACGCCACCGTCAAGCTGATGCCCGTCGCAATCGGGGATTACGTGCAGAAGATGAATACCGTACTGGCGGCAGGCGAGAAGTTCGACATTCTCTGGACCGGTTACATGCTGAAACCGGAAGAGCTTGTACGGAAAGGGGCTATTCAACCGCTGAACGGGCTCCTGGATGAGTACGCGCCGCAGCTGAAGACGGACGTCCCTCAGGTGATGTGGGATGGCCTCTCGGTGGACGGGGAAATTTACGGCATCCCGAATCAGCAAATCAACGGGTCGAGATACGGCTTTATCGTGCAGAAGCGGTTTGCCGACAAATACGGCTTGGATCCATCCACGATCAAAACGATAGCGGATATTGAGCCGTTCCTTGAGCAAATCAAGCAGAACGAGCCGGGCATCATTCCGATCGGCCTGTTCGGCGGCTCGTTTGTTAACCCGCAGGCGCATGACGATCAATATTGGGTCGTTCCGGGGCTTGACGATCATTTCTACATCAAGACCGATGACCCGTCCTACACGTTGCATCGCTATCCGGAGGAGGAGCTGGACAATTTCCGTCTGGCCAGCAAATGGTATAAAGCCGGGTACATCCACAAGGACGCGGCCACGGAAAAAATGACCGACTACCAATCCAAGGGCCAGATCGCGGTCGAGTTCGACGTCACATTGAAGCCTGGGGTCGAGGCAGAGGTCAAGCCGAAGAACGGCGGAAACGATGTCATCATCATCCCGCTCAGCGATTGGTTCTCCAACGGTTATTCGGCAACGACCAACCAGTCGATCAGCCGCACTTCGCCGAATCCGGAACGGGCCATGATGCTGCTCAATCTGATCAACACCGATAAGGAGCTCTACAACCTGATGATCAACGGCTTAGAGGGCGTGCATTACGAGAAGCTGAGCGGGGAGTATATCAAAGCGATGCCGGATTCCAGGTATCGTCCGAACATGGATTGGGTCTTCGGCAGCGTCTTCAATTCCTACCTGAAGGAAGGCCAACCGGAGAACATATGGGAGGAAACGAAAAAAATCAACGAAAGCTCTGAAATCAATCCGGTCGGCGCCTTCAAGTTCAATTCCGAGCCGGTCAGCACGGAAATCGCGAACCTGAATGCCGTATGGGGCGAGTACAAACGTGGACTCGTGACCGGCACGCTCGATTTCGAGGAGACCTGGCCCGTTCTTTACGGCAAGCTGAAGGAGGCGGGCGAAGATAAATACGTGGAGGAGGTGACGCGTCAGTTCGAGCAATTCCTGAAAGATAAGGGCTTGAAATAATCGGCCAGTAAGCTTATAGACGGATGGAGACGAAACGGGAGAAACCTGCTGCCCGGGTGGGCTTTGACGACACTGCGCACGGCGCAGACAGAGCTGACCGGATTCCACGATGGAGGAAGGGGAGCGATTTATGAAGAAGCTTGTGCTTGCGGCACTGGCGGCAAGCCTGTTGTTTGCGCTGTATCCATTTCTGCCGGCCGCTGAGACGGCGTCGGCTTATGGAAATCCGCACGGGACGGCTTTTTACGTAGCCTTGGACGGAAATGACTCGAACAAAGGGACGATCAACAAACCGTTTCGAACGTTGGAAAAAGCGCGTGACGCCATTCGGGCGTTGAAAGCGAAGAAAGGGCTGCCTCGGGGCGGCGTCACGGTCTATCTTCGGGAAGGCCGGTACGAGCGCGCAGCCAGCTTTGAGCTGGGTTTGCAGGATTCGGGGGAAGCGGGCAAGCCGGTAACCTATACGGCCTATCCGGGCGAAACGGTTATCTTGTCCGGTTCTAAGCAGCTGGAGAAATCCGCATTCGTTCCGGTAGCCGATCCTGCCGTGCTGAACCGCATTATTAGCGAAGAAGCAAGAAACGAAGTGCTGGTCGCCGATCTGGCCGCCCTCGGCATTACCGATTACGGCGAGATGAGCCGGCACGGTTATTACTTGGCCAACGATTTGAGCAAGGTGCCGCCGATGGAGTTGTACGTGGGTGGGCAAGGGATGACGCTGGCACGCTGGCCGAACGAGGGAACCGTCCAAATGGACGAAATCCTCGATCCCGGACCGACGCGGAAAGATCCGAACGGGGAGGTCCATACAAGAGGCGGGACCTTTACGTATACGTATGACAGACCGCAATACTGGACACAGGCGGACGACATCTGGCTGGATGGCATTTTCGGCTACAGCTGGGAATGGTCCTACAACAAAATCGCTTCCATCGACACCGATGCCAAGAGCATCACGCTCCGGTACGGGGAAATGAGCGGCATTTTCAAAAATTGGTACCCGGATTTCCATTTCGCGCAAAACCTGCTGGAGGAGATCGACATGCCCGGCGAGTATTACATCGACCGCCAGGCCGGAAAGCTCTATTTTCTGCCGAATGCCGATTTTATGACCGCGAATCCTTCCATTGAAGTGACGATGCTGAAGACGCCGATGATCAATGCAATGGATGTATCCCATATCGATTTCTCGGAGCTGATCCTGGAGAACGGGCGCGATTCGGCGGTCGTCTTCATGGGCGGAAGCCATATGCGCGTCCTCCATAGCGAAATTCGCAACTTCACCAACAGCGGCGTGTTGGTTAACACCCAGAGCCGGTTTCATTATAACGACTTTACAGGGGTTCCCGGAACAGACCACATGATCGAGTTTACCCACATCCACCATATCGGGGGAACCGCCGTCACGCTCACCGGAGGCGACAAGACAACGCTCGCGCCGGGCAACAACGCCGTGGAGAACTCGCACATTCATGATTTTGCCTATTATCATAAGGCTTACAATCCGGGCGTCCTCTTGTCCGGAGTGGGCAACCGCATGTCGCACAACGAGCTGCATGATGCTCCTCATCCCGGGGTGCTGATCTTCGGCAATGATCATCTTGTAGAGTACAACGACATTTATGACGTTTGCAAAACCTTCTCGGATCTCGGCGCCATTTACATGAACGCGGGCGAAACGCCGCAGCAGCGGGGCACCGTCATCCGCCGCAATTACTTCCATAACATCGGCGAAGCCAAGCCCGGCGTGGAAGGGGTATATCCCGATAACTTCACGATGGGATTGAAGATCGACGAGAACATCTTTTATAAAATGGGCAACTCGGCGATCAAAAACAACGGCGGCGCGCATATTCTGACCCGCAACAATATATTCGTGGACAGCAAGATTCCGTACGACTACGCGGATTTGTTTCTCGGCGACGAGCCGGACGATCAGGTTCCGTTGAATTACATGCCGAAGTGGGAGGCGCTGTTCGAGGCCAACAACGACTTCGTCGGGACGCCGTATCTGGCCAAATATCCGGAGCTGGCAAACTTTTTCACGGAAAACCGCTATTATCCGGACACGAACACGTTCCACGGCAACGTCGTATACAATCCGACAGTTCCGCGAAGCTCGACAACCAACGCGGAAGGTGCGTACGACAAATTCAATCTGGTCCAATATGCGGATAACTGGGTTACTAACGAGGATCCTGGTTTCGTCAATCTGGCAGGAGGCGATCTGTCGCTGCGTCCGGATGCGCAAGTATTCCAGGCCATCCCCGGCTTCCCGGATATTCCGTTTCACGAGATCGGCATTAACGGGAGAGCAGGTACCACGAGCAGTCCGGACAGCTATCCGGTGCAAAACGTGGTGGTCTATGACAACCAAATCACGGTAGATCGTTGGAAAACGGTGAAACTACGCACGGCGGTCCTCCCATGGAACGCGGATAATCCGAAGCTGGTCTTCACGTCGGCCGATCCCGGTGTCGCCACGGTCGATACTAACGGCATCGTCACGGGCCAGGCGGTGGGCCGAACGGTCGTCACCGTGGCGTCGGCGGAGAATCCGCAGCTGACGGCGGCGGTGGACGTCATAGTCGAAGTCGGAGACGGCGTCATGGATTTCACCAATTTCGAGTCGGGGGCGAACGGCTGGCCGCAGGATGCGAACCGCAGCATCGTCAAAGAAGGCGACAACCGCTGGTATAAGATACTGAACGGCGCTACCGCCCTCAGCGAGAAATCCTTCGCCGAATATGAGCTGAGCTTCAAGCTGAAGACGCCCGAGTCGATCGGTGAAAACGCAACGCTGTACGTGTTCGATCGCCAGGCGGGCAGCGGTTCGACCCGCGTCGGTTACAAAACACGTCCGGACGGATCCTCCTCCTGGCTGCTGTATAACGCAGCCTGGACCGTGCTGCGCGAAGAGAAGCTCCCCGGCCACGACCTGCAGCCAAACACGGAATACGAGATCAAGATGCTGGTCAAAGGCGGCGATATCAGCGTATACGTGGACGGCCAATTCCGTCTCAAGGCTGCCGATCCGGGCCATAATGCGGCAGGCAAGGTCGGATTCTATGTCAACAACGTCAGCCATATGCTGTTTGACGACATCCGGTTCAAGGCGCTGAGCACGGAGCTGGCCGGCATCATACCGTCCGAGCGCGAAATACGGCTTGCCGCCGGCGAGCAGCATCAGATGCAGGTAACGTTCGATCCCGTGGATACCCCGGATACCGGCATGACTTGGCAATCCGCCGATCCATCCGTGGCGGAGGTAAGCGATACGGGCGTCGTCCATGCCGTATATGAAGGACAGACCATCATTACCGCCGTGTCCGTCGTCAATCCGCTTATCAAGGCGGATATCGCGGTGACCGTTTCGGGCATCATGCACGAAACCGACTTCGAATCGGGCGGCAACGGCTGGCCGGTAGACCCGAACCGCAGCATCGTGGCGGATCTCGGCGGCAATCGCCGATACAAAATTTTGAACGGTGCCACGGGTCTGCTGGACCGCGTCTTTGAATCGTATGTACTCGAATTCAAGCTAAAGACCCCGTCGTCGATGCCGGAGGAAGGAACCTTTTATATTTTCGACCGTCAGGTGGGCAGCGGTTCGACCCGGATCGGCTATCGATCCCGGGTGGACGGAACCTCGTCCTGGATCCTCTACGATTCGGCATGGCAGAAGATCGCCGAGACCCCTTTGCCGACTCGCGACTTATTGCCGGACACGGAATATGCGATCAAGGTCGTCGTGAAGAATGGGGACGTCGCGGTTTACGTGAACAACGAGCCAAGACTTGCCGCTTCGGACCCGAATCATCAGCCTTCAGGCAAAGTGGGCTTCTATGTCAGCGGATTCGATTATATGCTGTTTGACGATATCCGCTTCTCGGTGGTGCCATAAGATATGCGGCGTGTCCTCCCGGTATCAGGGGGGCCGCCTTTTACTATCGCAAAAGAAAGCTTCAGCTTCTTGAAATTGAGACATCCTGTAACATCAAAATTGACAGCAGGAGGTGCTGCATGCCATTCATGCAACGATGTTTATATAGGGCCGAGGAAATCGGGGGAAATATCCGTTCCCGTTTTCGCGGGGAACGGTTTATTCAAGCGGTTGAAGATGCGATGAAGCGGGAGGGCGTACCCCGATTAAGTTTGTTTGCGGATGGAAGCCGGTTGTTTCTTTATTATGAATGCCGAGGTGAGCAGGTCCTCCCGGAAATTCTGCTGCCGGAAGCCAATTCGTGGCTGGCCGTTTGGCCGGGAGGGGGATTAGAACGACGATGGGCGGCCATGACCGATATTTTTCATTACCAAGCCCCCGCTTCGGAGAAGCATTGGGAACGCAGGTATAAAGACAGCGTGCCGTATGGAAGGATCGCCCGACTGAAGCCCGAAGAGACGGCCAGCTACGTGTACTATCATTACCAGTACCAGGAAGAACGGCCTGGCGATGGAGACAAGTACGGGATCATCGGCCTGCATGAGAATCTGCTCTTCTTCTACTCCGAGCTTCCCGCTACGCTTGAGCCAGCGCCCTACAAAGGGAAGCTGAATACTTCGCTCCGGCCGGATGATTGGGCGGCGGCGATGGACCCGCATTTTATCAAGTGGGAGGAGGCGCCGAGCGGACAGGAGATCTGGCGGGAGCTGGAGCTTGTACGGGAAGTGCGCATCTCCGACGAAAGGCAGGGTACAAAGCATGCGTAACCGATGGTGCCTGAACGGAGAGTGGGACTTCATGCCGCTGTACGATCAGCCGCAGCGCCGCCAGCTTCCGGATGAGATCGTCTACGAGCCGGAGCCCGTCCGGGTTCCTTCCAGCTGGAGACGGTCTTACGAGCAGCCAAACGGCAGAACGTTCGGCGAAATTCACGAGCACGGATATGCTCCGATGGATCTCTACAGCTATCCCAAGGCGTGGGACGCCGCAGAAGCGGGCGTTCTGCACCGCTGCTTCCGGATTCCCGAACACATGGCCGGTCAGCGGATCGTCCTGCGGCTGGACGGCATTATGCAAAAAGCCGTCCTATTTCTCGACGGGGCGGAAGTCGCGGTTTGGGAGGACGGCTACCTGCCGCTGCGGCTCGATATCACGTCGAGCGTAGCGCCGGGCCGTGAGCATCATCTCCATGTCCTATGCGGGAGCTTCGACAGAGTGAAGCTGCCGTCCGGCATGGAGAAAGTGACGGGATTGACAGGTTCATGGTTTGGCAATGTCGCCAGAGGGATATGGCAGGATGTCTATCTGGAAAGCTACCCGGTTCTTTCACTGGAGGATGTAACCATTTGCTCGTCCGTGCGGAAGAAGTGCTTGGAGCTTGCGGTTATCGCCGGGACGGCCGAAACGGCTCCGGTTCTTGGGCCGATCCATGTGAGGCTGAGCGTGCGGGAACTTGGCGTATTGCGACAGGATGGAGAACTTTCGGAGGCAAGGGATGCCGATTCGTCAGGCAGCGGCACCCATCGATACGGGGTTCAAGATGCGAAGCCGCAGCAAGCTCAGGGCCGTGGAATTGAAACGGAGAGGCACCTCGTGGATAGAAGGACAGGAGGGAGAGCGGAAGCCGAAGACAATCTGGCCGTTCCGGTCCTCCAGGCGGAGCAGCCCGCTGAACAGGTCGATCTCTCTGCTGCTGGAATGCTTCGGTTGTGCGAGAACGAACGCGGCGGAGCGGTTTATCGCGCCTCCTTCACCCTGGATTGGCAGGACGCCAAGCTGTGGAATCCTGACACGCCATTCCTTTATGTCGCGGTGCTTGAACTTGTAGGAGGTGAGCAGGTTCTCGACCGGCGCGAAGAGGTATTCGGTTTCCGCGAATTTTGGTGCGAAGGTCCTCAATTTATGCTGAACGGGATCCCGATCCATCTTCGCGGCGATTCGTGGCATTTTCAAGGCGGACTCCAGCAGACGGAGACGTATATCCGTAATTGGTACCGGATGTGCCGGTCTGTCGGAATCAACAGTATCCGCCTGCATGCCGAACCCTATCCGGAAGATTATGTGCGGATTGCCGACGAGGAGGGCATGATGATTATCGACGAAACGGCCATATACGGATCGGGCAAATCCATGCTCGCCGACCATCCCGAATACTTGGCCCATTGTCGGTTGCATGTTCAGCGGCTCGTTCGGCGCGACAAGAATCATCCTTCGGTCATCATGTGGAGCTTGCAGAACGAAATGCGCTGGGTAGACGGCCGGGACGGCTACAGGTCGCAGATTCCCGGCTTCATGGAGGCAATGCGCGAACTGGATCCAACGCGGCCGATCGTCGCAGAAGGGGACAATCGGCTGCTGTCCAAAGCGCATACGGAAGTGGAGAGCCGTCATTACAACATCGACGGCACCATTGCTCAATGGGATCGTACCGTCCCTTTGACCTTCGGCGAACACGGCGGATGGTGGTACATATGCCCGCAGAACGCCAGCATGTACGCAGGGCTGCAGGCCTATCGCGGTACGGACGAAAGCACGGCCGGGCTGGCGCAAAAGGAACGCCTATTCGTGGAGTATGCGCGGCGGCAAGGCGTCTCGGGCATAGCCACGTTTAATTTCGCCCATTATTTCATGCGGTCGATGCCGGAGAACGATGTCGCAGCTCCGCCGTTGGAACCGGGCTTGCCCGGCGTAAGCCCCAAGAAGATCCCGGCCTATTCGCTGACGATCAACAACGGTATGCTCCCGGATCATCCGATGTATCTTCCTAATCCGGCTTTCGCCATCATGGCGGAGGCGTTGAAGCCGGTTACGATGTTCGCGGCCGAATACAACGGCTGCTTCTACGACGACGCGCCCATCTCGCGCAGCTTTGACGTCTTCAACGACACGCTGTCCGCACAAGACGTGCGGATTGAATGCGAGGTCATGCAAGGGGAGACGATCGTGCTGGATCGTATCTTCACGTTCCGTCAAGAGCCGGCCGAGTCCAAGGCCTTTGAAATCACGTGGATTCCGATCCCCGTGGAAACGGAAGGGACGGCGCTGCTGAAGGCCTCGCTGTTTCATGGCGAGCGTCTGATGTTTGAGCTGCGCAAGGAATACCGGCTTGTGCCGGGAAGCTTGCTCCATGATCCTGTCGAAGTCGGCCGCCCGGCGGCTTACTGGGGCTCTGAAGAGGATTATATCCGGATCCGCCGGCTTGTACCCGGCTGCGAACGGGCGAACCGCGACGCGATCACCTTGCTGTCGTCCGATGATTTGCTGATTATTGGCAGCAAAGCGGAGGATCCGGACGGCAGGCTGGAAGCGATTCTTAAAGCCTTCGTTGCGAGGGGCGGACGCCTGGTTCTGCTGGAGCAGACCGGCCTGTCGCTCGGTCGGCTTACGCTTTCGCGCAGGCCTTTTCTGCGCGCCCATGCCGGGGATTACCGTCATCCGGTGCTGAAGGGCTTGAGCGACGAGGACCTGATGTTCTGGCACGAGGAGCTGTGCGAAGAAGGGCCGTTGCCGATCATACGCGCCGCGTTCGAAAAGCCGGTCCATGGCGATTTCACCTTGCTGCTGGAGTGCAGCGCCGGCGATTTCGGCGACGGGGGGATCTTTGGTCGCCGCTGCTGGAATATCGGAGCGGAAGCGGCATGTTTCTGGCCAATCAGCTGGAGATCATGGCCCATCTAGACCGAGTACCGCAAGCTTGTCTGCTGCTGCGCAACCTGCTGGCTTATGCAGGGCGGGCCGAGGAAGCTGTCGTCCCCGCCGCCATGCGGACGGCAGGAGCGCTGGTAAGCCCTGGAGGGACAGCGGCAGCGTTCCTCGACCGACTTCGGCTGCGTTATAAGGTGCTGGATGCCGCAGCGGTGATAGGTGAAGCTGCGGAGCGCGAATTCCCCGAGCAATCCTTCGGCCTGCTCGTGGCCGAAGCCCGCCTGCTTGGGTCGCCTGGCGCTGCCGAGGCCGTCAAGCGCTATGCCGAAGCCGGCGGGCATGTGCTTGTCCTGCCGGCGGACAGCAGTCAGCAGGACACGCTTGCCCGTTTGTTGGGCCGGCCGGTACGCGTGGAGCCGCACGAGGCCTACCATCTAGCGGCAGATTACTCCCACGACGCCGTGCGCGGCTTTAGCCCGGTTGATTTGTTCGGCTTCGATAAAGTGTTCCTTTCGCCGCGCGATGTCGTGAACCGGCCGCTGGCCAGCGATCAGCTGGAAGTGCCGGGCATGGCGGATGTGTGCGTAAGCATCGAGGGAACTGCCTGGAAGGATTATTTCGTGAATGGTTACACATCCGAATACAGCCGTCTTGCGCTGGTTGAAATCAACCGCAGGAACGCTCGCCGCCCCGGTGCTTTTCTCGTTGGAGAGAGGATAGGGGCAGGTTCCATTCTCTGTTCGCAGCTTCTGACTGATCTTGACAGTGACAAAGCGCAGCGATTGTACACTCGACTACTCGCCAATCTGGGGTCTGCCTTCGATGACCGCTTACTGGAGAGCGAGAAAGATGACGGCGCATGGGCCGTGGAAGCGGTTATGGCGCTGCCTTGCCCGCCTTACGTCGATTACGAAGCCATGAAAACGTATTATACCGATCCCGAATATTCACTCAATAATTTGGGAGAAGGCTTATACGGCTGGATGCAGAAAAAAGAGCGCAGGTCCGAGGACGGAAAGATGCGGATCGCCCATGCCGCGAACGAGCCATGGTTCTTGAGCTGTTTCGTACAGGTCCCTGAAGGCGCCGAGTCGTACCGCAAGGGATACATGAGAATTCGATCGGAAACACCGTACGACATTTATTTGAACGGCGAGTTTGTGCCGGAGCCAGAACTTGAGCTTGTCCTGAAGAGCGGCCTTAACCGGCTGATTGCGATTGTCCATGGAAACGGCGGGAATATGGACTTCGGCATGGTCTTTCTGCACGAGCATGGATCGTACATGAAGGATTTGGAATACCGCATGACCCTGGACGAAGTCGAGCCGAAATAGCGGTGAGAATGGAGAGGGCGAGCTCTGCTTGGATGGAGCCGCACCTAATGAATAACTTACGGAGGGCAAGATGGACTGGAATGCTATCATTGAACAAACCTTGCACACGACCAAAGCGAATATCGCACGGTTTGAAGATCGGTTTCCGCATGTCGGAAACGGAAACGGCAAATACCAACGGGTGGATCATACGGATTGGACGGAAGGATTTTGGCCGGGAATCCTGTGGCTGAGCTGCGAGTACGGTCAGGATTCCTATATCCGTGAAGCCGCAGTCCGATGCACGCATTCATTTCAAGCAAGATTAGCGGAGCATAAAAATCTGGATCATCACGATATCGGTTTCTTGTATTCTTTATCTGCCCTGGCGCAATGGATGGTTGAACGGGACGAAGCGGCCAAGATCACGGCTCTTCAGGCGGCTGATGCGCTCATGAGAAGATGGAGGCCCACGCTTCAGCTTATCCAGGCGTGGGGCCCTGAACATGACCCCCAAAACGGCGGCCGGATCATCATCGACTGCTTGATGAATTTGCCTTTGTTGTGCTGGGCAACCGAACAGACCGGGAGATCGGCATATGCCGAAGCCGCCCGCATTCATGCTGACAAAAGCCTGAAGTTCCTGGTTCGCGGCGATGCCTCATCCTATCATACCTTTTATTTTGATCCCGAATCGGGGGAAGCCGTGCGCGGAGGTACCCATCAAGGATTTCAGGATGGTTCCACGTGGTCGCGGGGGCAGGCTTGGGGCATATATGGATTCGCGCTGGCCTACCGTTATTTCGAAGAACCGCAATATTTGGACACGGCGATTCGAATGGCGCGTTATTTCATCGACCGCCTTCCGGATGATCAAGTCGCCTACTGGGATTTCGACGTTCCGCCAACGGCACTTACGCCTAAAGACAGCTCTGCCTCAGCGATTGCCGCTTGCGGGATGCTGGAAATCGCCGACCAGCTGTCAAGCGATGATCCCCGCAGGGAACTTCTCCTTGATGCCGTTCGGCGTTCCATGGATTCCATGGTACAGGGATATTTTACGAAGGGTAATCCGGACGAAGAAGGCTTTTTGCGGCATGGTTCGTATTTTGTCAGAGGGGGAATTGCGCCGGACGATTTTGTCATCTGGGGCGATTATTTCTTCCTGGAAGCGCTCATGCGTTTAAACAACGGGCGGCCCGGTTACTGGTATGAACCCAAGAGGTAAAAAAATAATAGAATGATCTCCTACTAAGCGAGAGACCCTGTCATTTCAGAAGCAGGCAGGGTCCCCCGATATTATAAGCCCTTGCTGTGGAGGGCTTTTTTTTGATGTACCTTTGATGTACCAAATAAAATGAGACATGTCGGTCTTACCGATGAACACGGATAGGAAGCTGAGTCAACATTTGTCCTGCCGCAGAAGGACTCAGGTTATCTTCCAGTTTAAATTCAGGAACGGGTTCAATGCGCGGGAAGAAATCCATGAACCTGCTTATCGCAATATTTGCTTCCAGCCGTGCCAGCGGAGCACCCAGGCAGAAGTGAGCGCCATTCCCAAAGGTTAAATGTTTTTTGTTATTGGTACGGTGGATGTTCAAGGTGAAGGGATCCTCAAATACCTCTTCATCCATATTGGCAGCACTCATCCATGCGACGACGAGATCCCCTCGTTTCATATCTACGCCGAGTACATGATTGTCCTGTTTGACGGTTCGATCCATTTTTGCAATGTTAAACCGATAGCGGAGCATTTCCTCGATGGCATTGGGAAGGAGCTCGCGGTTAACCTGGATTTCCCCGTAAATTTGGTTGTTGTCATATAAGAACGAATAGAACGTATTAGCTAGCAGATGAGTCGTCGTTTCAATGCCTGCACCCAGGATGAACATCGTCGTTCGGACGATCTCATCGTCCGATAACCGATCCCCGTCCACCTCGGCTTGAATGAGGTCGGAGATGATATCGTCCGCGAGATTGGCTCTTTTTTGGACGATATGAGGATAGAGGTAGTTGTAATATTCCTTGGCAGCTTGACGTTTCAGTTCTTGTACATCTTCCGAATGGTTTTTGGGCAGGGGAAGGAATAAATGGTTTACCCATTCCTTGAATAATAATCGGTCTTCGGAAGGAACTCCGAGCAGATCCGCTATGACGATCGTTGGCAGCGCACTGGCATAACTTTGGACGATGTCAATGACATGGGCGTCTCCCATTTCCTGCAGAAGCTGGTCTGCAATCTCTTGAATGCGCGGCTCCCAGAGCTTCAAGCTGCGAGGGGTGAAAGCCGCCGATATCAAGGCACGGCTTTTTTGGTGTTCCGGGGGGTCTGATTGCAGGTTGATCTTGCTCATTTTCTGGCCTTCGTCATTATCGGCGCCAACGCTGATCATCGTCCGCGTTCTAACACTAGAGAAATATTCATGATCCTTGAGAACCCTCTTGACGTCATCGTACCGGAAGACGTTCCAGGTCTGGGTCGCCTGATTATAAACGATGGGCTCATGCTGCAATTTGTGTTTGTACCATTCATAAGGATTGAATTCTTCGATCGGTGAACGGAATTGCGTGATTTCCTCTAAGGAGATGATCTCATGATTCATTACATTCCCTCCAATGCTAGTGTAATATAACATATGTTAATTTAACATATTGTTTTAATTGGTCATAGTTTCCAATGACCCATGTCCAAAGTTCTGTTTATATTCTTCCTTGTCGGATTTTGATTGAACATATACGCTAGAGATGTGCTGTTAAATATGCAGCGGTATTGTCAAATCCGTCGACGAAAGGCCTGAACGATCATGTATCTTGAACTTCTCATTCTGATCCAAATCGATAAATCCCCGAAACACGGGTACGAAATAAAAAAAGAAATCCAAAAGGATCTCGGTTATTTGATGGACGTCAATCACAACATGTTATACCCGACATTGCGAAAATTTACGGATGAGGGATTTGTTCGTAAGCATCGAAATGAGCAGGAAGGCAGACCGAATCAGTATGTATATGAAATTACAGAAGCAGGGAGGGAACAAATCGCAAACCTCATTAACGAATTCACCGAAAAAGATGCAAAACATCAAATCGAATTCATGGTTAGAGTGTCCCTGTTCGATCGTATTTCGAAGGAGGACCGGAATCGGATTTTACATAGGCGAAAGAAGGACTTGGAAGCGCTGCTGTCAGATATCGAGAGAAGACTGAATGAAGAAGGGGACGAGTTATTCCGGGACGAGGTTCTACGGTATTCTGTCGCCCAGGTTCAAGGCGAATTGGCGTGGATCGATAGGCTGTTCAGCAGCTTAACCTGATGGGTAAATACGGCTTCGACCAGAGCTTTATTCATCGCAGCATTCAGCGCGACGATGTTTTAGCGCGAGCAAAAGAACCACGAAATCGCGGCTTTTTACCCGTGGATCTTGAGGGCTTTGGTAGTGGATTGGGTGTTGGGCTCGCAGGGTCGAAAATTAAGCAAAGGGTTCTCCGTTGATCTTGACATGCTCCATAATTGTATTATCCCAAACCGGTAGAGCTTCCGCTTCACTTACAAACCGGCTTCCGGATAAGGAGCCGTTATGAAAGATTGCTTCATTGAAACTGCATTCTTCAAAGAGGCAGTACATCAGATGTGCGCCGCGAAAATTAACATTGGAGAAGTTGCATCGAACGAAGGCCGCGTCGCGTGCGATGGCGTGACTTAAATTGGCTCCGGTAAAATCGCAATCCTCAAACCTTTCTCCAATCCGGGCTTTTTTTAAAATTGTTTTTCGAAACGAACAATGGTTGAAATGACGCGTCACAAACGAACCGCCAAGTTTCATTCCATCAAAGCGGCAATGCGTAAACCTGGATGAGTTCAGACCCGTTCCGTCCATAAACTTGGCAAAAGATAAATCAACATGCTGAACATCCAGGTACTGGATAATCTCGCTCAAAGTGACACCTCGGAAATCCTCATGCCCTGCATCTGTCAATCCAAAGGGAGAGGAAGGGAATCTCCGTGCTTTTTTATGCATATTATGTTTGCCTGTAACCGCAGCCACAGCCTGATTCACTTCGGTGGTTTGCTCCGTATCCCATCTTGCGCTCCATTGTTTTGCGCTCAATGAACAACCTCCTATTTCCAGAATCGAATGTAAGCTCTTAGAAATGATCTTTAATCGAGTCGGTTTTATAGTATCATAGATGAAGCAATAGATTCCAAGATTTGTATGGGCTTAAATCCATGAAGGAGCCGCTAATGGAGGGTTTAAGTCATGATCATGGAGAGTGTTAGGGTAGATGAGGAACATTACGAAATGATATAAAGGAGCATAGTGGAACATGGATCAGACACTGGAAACACTTTTGAACGAAATGAAACTGGAGATCGACAAATGGATGGCCTATATCAGCGATAAAAACGCGGAGGACATCGTAAAGCGTACTTCGCTGCAGATCGGGATCCACGACTATGCGCTGCTCGAATATGACAAGGGCAGGGTGAGCATGGCGGAACATGACCTGGACTTATCGATGCCGGTAGACAGGGGGACACCTGGTGAGCCGTTGACCGAAAAACATGTGCGAGAGTACATCATTCCTGAACTATCCTCTTATATGCAGCATAAATTGGACGAGATGCCGAGCTCATTAATCGATTATCAGTTTACGTTTAACGGCAAGTTTCGAGTGCGTGAAGGCGACCTGAACCTTTGCATTCTTACATATGCAGATGAGGCAAAGAAGAAGCAATTACAGGAACGAATCGCAATCTATATTGCCAATAAGCTAGAAGCGGGAACCTATCCGACGAAACCGTTGGAGACGTTTTTCCTGTCCAGGCACATCCTGGACGAGGGGCTGTATCCTGACGCGGATCCCGCATGGATCATTGCCGTTTTTGAGCGGGTTCAGCAATTGAACAAAGGGAACCAACATCTCGCAGAGCATCGATCTAATCTGATTACGGCTTTACGGGATTGGGCGGAGCAGCGTTGGCTGCCGCGTTATTTCGATAATATCGGGACGCAATGGCAGCGAGAATCCAAGAAAAAAATCGATATTCATTTGGAAAATACCGAGCAGGGTCCAATCGATCTGCTGATCTACGCCGCCATCCTGATTCTGAAATACGAGCCCTCTTATAGCAGAAGCACAGGATTGGCTATGTTGAATTGCGCTAAGGAACTGGGGAGCGAACGGGCCAAACGATTGACTAAGGAAGGAAGCGGGGCCTTCGCCAAGGAAGACGTCTGTTTGCGTGACGAAATGATTGACTGCACGGCCAACGATGTGTTTGCCGAGGTCTCCATAGCCATTAAGCAGGAAACGGGGGAGAGTTACGCTCGCGCCCTCCGGTTTCTGACACGCCTCTTCAGCTTGGGATTCCCGAAAAGCTGCCAAATCAAACTGAAATCTTCGGTCAAGCAGTGGCTGCCGATCAAAGGATTGGCTAAGTCGGGAACGCATCGGTTCTTCGCCAACGCCTTGGAATACCCGGATTTGTATCCCTTCATGGAGGAGTATGCCAAAGCAGCGATGGAGCCGTTTGAATGGTATGCGGATACGGAAGGGGAAAAAAACTGCATGCCGGGAAGTTATGCCGTCTTTGGCCTCGGATTGAAGGATCAAACGTATTTCCCGTTGGTGGAGGAATACATGGGCAAAGTCAATGACGAACACCAATCCGTTCAAAACCATTTCACGGTAGCTTTTAAAGAGCGGCATGGTGTTCATACGGAAACCATTCCAACCTTGATAAAGTGCATGCTGCACTGCACCGATTCGATGAAACTGAAGATGCAATCGGACATGGAACACGATCGAAACGTCAGGCTAGTGCTCGATCAAGTTCGCGGCCTCCCGTATTACCAGGTGGAGCATATCGTATATTTGATCTGGGGCGGTACGGACAAGCTGAAGAAGATAGCCGCCAAAGCTGAAGGGGAGAGGGCGCAGTGGCTCACCGAGCTGGCGGAGGCCGCCTGTCGGAAGTAATCGTGTTCACTAAGGCCAACCTTAAATGAGTCAATGATGAGCTGCTGAAAGGCAGCTTTTTTATCCTTATCTAACTGTTCTAGGAAAAAATGATGCGAAAATGATAGATTCGAAGCTGTTAATATAGTAGCTAAAGGTAGACGCATTGATATAAAATACGGACAAGAAGACAGGAAATATGAAGGCCGCTCGATAAATTGAAAGCGTTGTCTTTAAGATTCACCTATGAATGCAGGGGAGGGGCTTTGGAATCCGCACGTTATGGGCATTGCGAATAGAAGAGGCTGAGCTTCGAGCTGGAGTTGCTTTATATTGAGACCATGAGGACAGAGGATTCGCTATTTTGCCGAAATGGGCTCATTATGGTGACCTTGCGGACCCAGGATCCGTTATTGCACCATAATCGCAAATGATTCCACGCTAAATCCTGCAATAGCGGATCTCTTGTCCGCATATGGCTGTGAAAACAGGTAAATCAAAGAAATAGCGGAACCAGGGTCCTCTATTATCGCAAATCCATGAAGTTAAACGAAGCTGGATCGATTGCCGTGGTCCTAATGAGGGAAATGGTCATACGACGCAAATCCCTGGTGTTATTTTGGTAATATCGGACGAATATTGAGATCACGAGGACAGAGGATACGCTATTTAACCGAAATGAGCTTATTATGGTGACCTTGCGGACACATGCTCCGTTATTGCACCATAATCGCAAATGATTCCACGATGAATCCTCGCGAGGAAGGGACTCCAGACATCATTAGCAGTCCGGACGGGCAGCCCGTCGTACAATTGAAGGGTATCACAATGGGCCGAGAGCCAGCGAGCGGAATGGATCGTTTCTATCAAGCCGCGAGATTCTGGCCGCCAAGGGAAACGCGACCGGCGAAACGCTGGAATGAATGAAAACGGATAAGAAGCCGCTGGAATTCAACAACCATTTCGACGCAGTCAGCAGCAGCTGCATCGGAGTGCTCAAGGAGTTGTTTCCCGAGTTCGAGTACGGATGGTTTGATTATTATCTCGACCATGTGCCGAACTACATGCCTTATATGGCGCCGGACAACATTACGATTTCGGTCGGCGCGCACTCCAAGCATAATGGAAATTGCGCTTAAGCTGATCGAGAAGGCCCACACGGATCGTACATACCACAATCTCCTGCTGTATGGCGTGGAAGGGGAGAACTACAATCTGGAGGGGGGATTACATCAGCTATGCGGGCATCAAGTCGGAGAACAATAAGCCGGGCTGGACGGGATTGTATGAAGGCAGCATGAGCCAATTGGAAAAATAACCGGGAGAATGGCAGGCCATCGTTGAGCATTAGCATTCGGAAGGCGCGAAACGGGCCGTAGAGAACGGAGAGAGCCCGCTGGCGGGATTCCGCTTCGATACGGTACCGATAACGGCGGAGCTCGCAGCCATGGAGGCAGTCAGATCGCAATACATCGTACCGCTGTCCGTCGGCATGTCCGAAGGTATCGATGCTGATCTTGCATTTGCGAGGCAGCAGATGAGCGAAGCTGGATTCTCGAGCTTCATGGAGGAGCTGCAGAATCAGCTGGATGCATTCGCTGCCATGAAACGATAGGGGATAATCATGAAGCAATCAAGTGATCCGACAAGGAAGCGAGGAGGTCTCAAATGACGAATTCCAATATAAACCTTTATGCTGATCCTGAACGCATCGAACGCATCCCTACCACCCTTACCGGTGATGGTGCCTGGTGCTGGTTTGCCGATCCGAGGGCGCTGCGACATGTCAATGCCGCAACGGGCAGCGACAAGACATACATCGGGTACATCGATGTTGAGGGCAGCATCCAGGCGGTTCAATATGATCATGTGACCCACGAACGCAAGCAAGTGCACGTGCGGGCGGGTTTCCAGCAGGATGACCATAACAATCCGACGTTTTTGGCACTGCCCGACGGCCGGGTGATGATTTTTTATGCCGAGCACTCGACAACCCCATATTTTTATTATCGCGTCACAGCCCGTCCTGACGATCTAGAAACCTTAGGGCCTGAAAAAATCATCGCTACCACGGGATATGGGAACACCACCTATCCTTCTCCCTTCGTGATGACGGATCAGCCCGGTTATTTCTATCTGCTGTGGCGGGGCATGAATTGGCACCCGACCGTCGCTAGGTACACGCTGCCGGATCCGGATGGCGACGTCACTTGCGACATGGAACCGAAACAGATCGTGGATTCCAGGTGTTCTGAACAAGAAACCGGAAAAAGGCCGTATGCCAAGTACGAAACGAACGGCAAAGACAAAATTATGATGACGTATACCTATACGCATCCGGACAATATGATTCCGAATTCATTGTACTATTCGTATTTGGACGTGAATACCCTGACGCTGCATGGCGCTGATGGACATCAGCTCGCAGATCTGCACCGCGGGCCGCTGAAGCTGGATAACAAAGAAACCGATCCGGCCTACTTGGTCGATCGCCAGCCGGGCATACGCAACTGGAACTGGGATATAGCTGTCGATAAAGAGGGATACCCGGTGATCTTGTTTGTTAAGATCAGTAGGGATAAGGATCGCCACCATTATTGTTACGCTAAGTGGTCCGGCTCCGATTGGCGGATTACACCGTTGGCGGATGGAGGACGATGGTTCCACCAAAATGATCAAAGAGAATTATGCTATTCCGGGGGCATGACGCTGGATCATAACAACCCTTCCATCGTGTACATGTCAATCCCTGTAAAGGGTACATACGGTGAGGTTTTCGAAATTCATCAATGCGTCATTGCGCATGACGGGACGATCGCCGAAATAAATCAAGTCACCGAAAACTCGACTCATAACAACGTTCGACCTTTCGTTGTCCGCCATGCAGCTCTGGGCGAAGCGTATGATTTGATATGGATGCACGGGGATTACTACTATTGGGATCATTCGCAAGGGCGGTTGGGTTATACGACGGGACTGCGAACCTTGTGTGAAATCGTAGCGATTGAAGACGAAGGGAAGACCGATCCTTCGGCATAAGTCATATATCGGCAACGCCGAAAAGCATCTTGGGAGTCGACCGTTTCCAGATAGGGAGAAACGGTCGATTTTTTATTTGAGGTAAGGAATTTTTGTTAAAGAAACTGCTTCCCGATGAAGGCAGCATGGATAATGGCTAAATAAAAGTAGTCCCCAACCCGAGAACTATAATCGTATCTGAGAATATGCTTTGGGTCCGGCGACATATGGCTAGGCGTGATGATTGTCGTGACTTATGTAACCCCGGTTTTCCAGGTTGCCCTGCCGTTCATGCTGCTATTGACGATATGGATCAGAAATAAGTCGACTGCCTGAATACTTTTGATTCATGTAATGAACAATAAACCTGGACTGCAAATGCAATCCGTTCGCAGCGCCACCACCGTGGATTTATAGCTGCATAAAAATCGAAAAACCCATAGGAGGTACATGAATGCAATTCGAACAACAGCAAAATCATCAGAACATGGAAACCGGCATGATTCCACCGCAATTGAACCATGGCGGTCATGAAATGTTCGATGTACACGAGGTACTGGCAGGAGCCATCAATACGATGAACACGTATACCATGCTGAGCGGACATGTGCAGGATCCGGAGCTTCGGGATATCTTGCAGCGCCAAAAGCAATTTATGGCGGATGAATATAATATCACCTTAGAATGCTTCAAAACAGGACAAGATCCATCCAAGTCGACGCAAAGCTATAAAATGAAGCAAGGGAACGACTTTATCTACGGCATGAAACCGGGACAACCGAAAAAACCGATGCAGTCCACTGCCGAGATCAATGATGAAACCATCGCGCTCAGCATGCTGAACGCCGTGAAATCCGGCGCTACCATGAAAACGAATGCAGCGATGGAATCCACGAATCCGGTTGTGCGCCGCGTCCTAGCGGATTCCCTTCCCAACTGCATCGAAATGGCGTATGAAATTTCGCTGTATCAAAACAAGCACGGCTACTATCAAGTGCCGCAGCTGCCTCAGCAAGATATGCAGTATATGCAGAACAGCTACGCCACGGCTCCGATCCAGTCGCAAATGCCAGGCAAAATGGCCCCTCACTAAATCCATAAAAGCGCCAAGTCCACTAGGAAATGGCGCTTTTATTTTTTCTGATTTCATCAGATCACATCAGTTATAAGAGAGAATTCAGCTAGAGCTGAACACACTATTTTATTGAGAATGATTATCAATGAGATTATAATAGGTTAAAACAGGAGTTCGTCAGAAGGAGCGCCAGCATGGAAGAAACGCAATATTCGCTGTTGGGAGTACGGTACATAAAGCAAGGTCACGCCGAAGAGCCAGTCGGGGGTTTCATGGAGACGCATACCCTATACCTGATCCATAAAGGCTCCGGCGACTTATATTTGAACGGGGGAAAGCACCGAACGAAGGCGAAGGCTGTCTGTTATTGTCCGCCGGGTTCGATCGTCGACATTCAACGGACGCCGTCTTCGCCGGTGCCGCTGGAGGTTTACGAATTGCGTTATGAAGTATGGGATCTCAAGGATAGCACCACGTGCAACAGGGTATACATCAAGAATTTGTCTTCACTGATGGACACCGGCAAGCTTCCCTTCGCCGCAACGCACGAAGCTCTTGTCCTGATTCAAGAACTAAGCCAACAAATGGAAGATCAAGCAGGAGGCGGAGGACTTGCAGCTCGTCTTTGCATCGACGCGGTATTCAAACAGTTATTGAGTGTGCTGCTGCGATCGACGGACGATAAGAATCGGGAAGAGGATTGGCTTGAGCGTATGAGACTTGCAGTTGAATATATGGAGAAGCATTATCACATCGCCTTGACGCGCAACGACATGGCAAAGAGGGCAGGATTTACGCCTGAGCACTTTTCCGTAACATTCAAAAAAGCAACGGGCTCCGGTTTCACGGAGTACTTGACGCGGCTGCGACTCGAGAAAGCCAGAGAGGCATTGCTTGACGGCGACGATCGCAATCTCGACCGCATTGCACGGGAGGTCGGATACCAAGACGGCATGTATTTAAGCCGGAAATTCAAGCAGCATTTCGGCCACTCTCCACGCGATTATATGCAGCGGCCGAAGCGTATTGTGGCGCTGCAATACCTGGGCCACCTGCTGGCGCTCGGACTTACGCCCGTGGGAACGTCATCGAATCTGCTGCGCGCCCGCCCCTACAGGGGAATGCTTAAGAATGTGGCGGATATCGGAGATGCCAAATCGCACCATGCGATTGCCTCCGTGCAGCCTGATCTGATCGTCACGTCCGGACCCAACAGCGAGCCTTTGTCCCGGCTTGCTCCAACCATCTCGCTTCCTTGGGGGCAGGAGGAACCTTTGGACGAGCTGCTCCGGTTAGGCAGAGCACTGAATCGCGAGCGAGAGGCGGATAACTGGATTTCTGCGTTTCGGGCGAAAGAGGAAGCTGCAGCCTCGATAGTCGCCAACAGAATCAGTCCTCATAACGCGACGGCGTTTGCACTGGAGTTTTGGCAGGACCGGTTATGGGCGGTCAATATCGCCTACGGCAGAGGCCTTCGCAATTTATACCGGACCTTTTCCTTTCGGCCGCCGGAGCCGCTGGCAGATTACATCCTGGGAGAAGGAATCGGCTTGGAATTAACGCCGGATATGCTGGCCGCGCATGCGGCGGATTATATATTCGTAACCGTGTGGGAAGCGGGTGGCGGTGCAGCATATGCGAAACGGATCATGAACAGCAAGGAATGGAGGAGCCTGCCCGCCGTTCGCAACGGCAACGTGTTCTTACTTGATCTGGAGCTGTTTAAGCATAATGACCCGTTAGCGTTGGAACAGCAATTGAGCATCCAAACCGAACTTCTTACAAATGTCCATACAACCGCAAACGGAGCGCAATAGACGAGCCTTCCCCCTATTATTATAATAATGATAATCATTATCAATAAGGTGGAGGGTTTAATGGATGCAGTGGCTTAAAGGATGGAAACTGGCTCTGATCGGAAGTCTGGTCATCATTTTGGGAGCATGTGGGGACACGGGGCAGCAAAGCGAGAAGGTGGTGGACCAAGCGGGCCAACAACCAGCAGCAACGCGCAAATTCGAAACGGTCATGGGAGAGATCGAGATTCCGAAGGAACCGAAGCGAATCGTTGCGACGCAATACCTGGGCCATTTGTTGACCTTGGGCGTTAAGCCGGTCGGGGCAGGTACGGCCAGCTTGAATCAATATTTTTTGCAGGACCTGACGGACGGAATCGAGGATATCGGCGATGATCAAGCGGCGCTTGAGAAAATCGTGTCCCTTGATCCCGACCTTATTATTCGGCCTTCGGATAAGAATTATGAACAATTCGCCAAAATCGCGCCGACGATTGTCATTCCTTGGGGAGCCAAAGATTTGTATGCTGAGCTGCGGGAATTCGGCGACTTTCTCGGGAAATCGGAGGAAGCCGAGGAGGCGATCCGGCATTACGAGGAGAAGCTCGCTGAGGCCAGAATCAAACTGAACGGCGTAGTCAAGGAAGGAGAAACCGTTGGCGTTTACGAGATTTGGGCGAAAAACTTCTGGGTTGTGGGAGAAAGCTTTGGCCGCGGAACCCGTAATCTCTATTCCGGTCTCGGCTATCAGCCGCCTGAAGCCGTGAAAGGGCAGGTCGTAAACGGAGGCGCCGGTTTGGACATTTCGCTGGAATCGCTGCCGGACATGGCCGCGGATTACATGTTCGTGACCGTCTACGATGCGGACGGGGGCGGGGAACGAGCCAACGAGATATTGGAGAGCGCGCTGTGGAAATCCCTTCCGGCTTACAAAAACAACCGCATCTTTACGCTGGATATCAACCAGTTCTCCGCAGGCGACCTGATCTCGCTTGAAAAGCAATTGGAGATTCAGACGAATCTGCTGCTCGGCAACGTGAAATAGCCGCAACACGGGAAAACCATGTCGAAACCCGCTTAAAGTCGCGATCCTCGCGGCTTTTTTTGTTATGACGTTAGCCGGATTATCAGTTGTCGGATATTGTGGAGGATCTTCTCACTTTGTTAACAACTTGAAATCGTTTATAATGATTAGATAATAGTAGATATTTTAATCTATCAATATTTATAATAGACTATAATATGGTGATTATTGACACAGAAAAGGTGTGTTTTCAGAAGACGCCTTGCTTTTTATCGACATTATTAGCAGGGACGCCTACTCTTTTTTCAAATATATGGGATAAGGAAGGGTATAATGAGCAACATGGACAAAAAAACAGACGTAATCTTGATTGGTGCCGGCGTCATGAGCGCGACATTGGGAGCCTTACTGAAGGAGCTGGTGCCCGAATGGGAGATCAAAGTGTTCGAGAAACTCGCAAGCGCGGGGGAGGAAAGCTCCAATGAATGGAATAATGCGGGGACCGGCCATTCCGCACTATGCGAGCTTAACTATACGTCCGAAAAACCTGACGGATCTATAGACATCAGCAAAGCGATCAACATCAACGAGCAGTTCCAGGTCTCAAGGCAGTTCTGGTCTTATCTGGTAAGCAGCAATCTGATTCGCAATCCGCAGGATTTTATCATGCCTATACCTCATATGAGCTTGGTTCAGGGCGAAAAAGACGTGGCCTTTTTGAAAAAACGTTTTGAAGCGCTGTCAAATCATCCTCTCTTTCAAGGAATGGAATATTCCGAGGATCCAGAGCAGCTGAAGGAATGGATTCCGCTTATTATGGAAGGGCGCACATCGAACGAACCGTTAGCGGCAACCAAAATCGATTCCGGGACGGACATTAACTTTGGCGCTTTAACGCGCATGCTGTTTGAGCATCTGAAGAACAAAGACGTGGAGGTCAACTACAAGCACAGCGTGAAGGATATCAAGCGTACTCCCGATGGCTCATGGAAAGTAAAAGTGTTGGATATCGATAACGGCAGAACCGAGTTCCATACGGCCAAGTTCGTCTTTATCGGCGGCGGAGGCGGCAGCCTGCATTTACTGCAAAAAACCGGCATCCCCGAATCCAAACATATCGGAGGGTTCCCGGTAAGCGGACTGTTCATGGTCTGCAAGAATCAAGAAGTCGTTGCGCAGCATCATGCCAAGGTATACGGAAAAGCCAAGGTTGGAGCTCCTCCGATGTCGGTGCCCCATCTGGACACAAGATACATCGATAACCAAAAAGCACTGCTCTTCGGTCCGTTTGCCGGCTTCTCGCCGAAGTTCCTAAAAACGGGTTCGAATTTCGATTTGATCGGTTCCGTCAAGCCGAATAACGTCTTCACGATGCTGGCGGCGGGGGTTAAAGAAATGGCGTTGACCCGATACCTGATCCAGCAGGTGGTGCTATCGAATGAGAAGCGCATGGAAGAGCTGCGCGAGTTCATCCCGAACGCGAAGAGCGAGGATTGGGAAATCGTCGTGGCGGGCCAACGCGTACAAGTCATTAAGGATACGGCTAACGGAAAGGGCACGCTGCAGTTCGGGACCGAAGTGGTTAGTGCCGCGGATGGTTCGGTCGCAGCCCTGCTCGGTGCTTCGCCCGGGGCTTCGACGGCCGTTCACGTGATGCTTGAGGTATTGCAGAAATGCTTCCCGCAGCAGATGAAGGAATGGGAACCGAAAATCAAGGAAATGATTCCTTCTTACGGGATGTCGCTTTCGAAGAATCCGGCCCTCTTTGAAGAAATTCAAGATACGACTTCAGAAACGCTAGGTTTAAGCTTAAAAGCACTGGTGCATAGTTAATCCCTTCCATGACGAAGACCAACCCGGTATACCGGGTTGGTTTTTTTTATGCTGCCAAGCATCACAGATAACAATATTTCGGATAATATTGAAAGTTTACAGGATATTATGAATGGACCAAGCCTCTTATAATGAGTTAAAGAAAGCAGCTTGATAACACTTACATAGCAATCATGAGGAGGCTTATCCATGAAAATCACCCGGCATGCGGAAAATCCGATAGTAGTGCCTGGACTCTACGATTGGAGAAAGGTGACGGTATTCAATCCGGCCGTCATTATCGATAACGGAAAATTCTATATGATTGAACGGACGGCAGGATCCCTGACTCCCTGCAAGAACTACCTAGGTTTGCTGGAAAGCACGGACGGCGTGCATTTCACCCATGTGCTGGACGAACCGGTGGTAACGCCGGACCAGCTGGGATTCCCCTATGGCAGCATCCAGGACCCGCGAATCGTCAAGATCGACGACACCTTTTATTTGAACTATGCCTTGCGCCCGTGCGCCATGAACTATTACCCGACGGGAGCCGGCATCCCCGAACGCTCGATTCCCGAATATCCGGACGGCTGGGGCGAAGAGGAAGGCCATTGGCTGACGCGGTCCGGGATCCTGACTTCGAAGGATCTCATTCATTGGGAGTACCTGTGCGATACAACGCCGCTTGATATCAATGATCGCGACAACATTATGTTCCCGGAGAAAATCAACGGCAAGTATGTGCTGCTTCGCAGACCGGAAGAATATGTAGGGGAGGAATACGGAACCGAAAAAGCGGCCATGTGGATCAGCTACTCCGAAGACTTGGTGCATTGGGACGAGCCGAAGCTGTTGGCAAAAGCCGAGAACAACGATTGGGAGTTTAAAAAAATCGGCGGCTCGACGCCTCCGGTGCGGACGGACAAAGGCTGGCTGGTGTTCTACCACGGCGTAGACCAAGATACGGTGTATCGCGTGGGGGCTTTGCTGCTGGATCTGGAGAATCCCGAGAAAATCATCGCCAGAACCCGCCGGTTCATTATGGAGCCGGAGACGTATTATGAAAAATTCGGCTATCAGATCCCGAACGTCATTTTCCCGACAGGCAATGTGGTCAAGGACGGTCTCCTCTATATCTATTACGGCGTAACCGATACGGCAATTGCCCTCGCAACGGTACCGTTGGATGATTTAGTGGATTATATTTTGAACGAACCGCAATAAAGACGCTTCAGGGCGTGGCAAATGACTTAGTTCAATGCCACGCTTTCCGTAGAACCTAAGATGTAAGCGATACCATTAAAATGGAAAAACGTGAATTTAATGTAATGAAAATTAACGCGTTTGAGAGAAATATGATGAATAAGAAGCCCGTTTTGTCCAAAATGACTTAAAAAAATTAGATGAAATCGTTTTTTTAGCGGATATTGGGATCGATAACCCGATTGTATAATTAATATATCTTATATTGTTAAATATAAGAACATGATATGTAACGTATAAAGAGAGGGGTATAACAAATGAAAACGTCTAAGAAGCTTAGAACGATGCTGCTCACCGGAACAGCTGCGCTGCTGCTCATGTCAACCGTCGCTTGCGGCTCCGGAGAGAAAGACGCTGCCGAACCGGAAAAGGTTACCTTGAACATCATGCATCCATGGACATCGCCGAACGTGGATAACGAGGTGTACAAAGAGCGGATCGCCGAATTCGAAAAACAGCATCCCGACATTATCATCAAGCAGGACGGGGTAGCGGCAACGGAGTATAAAACGAAGCTGCGCACGTTGGCTGCCGCCAACAACCTGTCGGATATCAACGTCGTATGGCCTGGTGCCGACCTGGCTCCTCTGGTAGCCGGGGATCTGCTGATGCCGCTGGATGACCTGATGGATAACTGGAATGATATTTTGCCTGAGGACGCATTGGCCGGATTTAACCAGAACGGCAGTCAATTCGCCGTGCCGACCAAACAAACCTTCGTGGACATTATTTATTACAATAAAGAGATGTTCGCCGGGGTCGGTTATGACCAATTTCCGGCTACCTACGACGAATTCATCGATGCGGTGAAAAAGCTGAAGGAAGCCGGCATTACGCCGATCTCCTTGGGCAACAAAGAGAAATGGCCGCTTCAATCGTCCTTCTTGTCGATTATCGGAGACCGTTACGTAGGCAGTGACTTCTTGCAGAAAATTCTGAACAAGGAAGCCAAATTTACCGATCCCGAATACGTGAAAGCGATTGCCGTCATCGACGAACTGTCCAAGCTGGGAGCATTCAATACGGATGCGAACAACATGGATTCCGTCCAAGGGCAGGACTATTTCATTCAAGGCAAAGCAGCGATGCATATTTCTTCTTCTACCGTTGACGGAAGAATCCGCATCAACAACGAGGAAGGGGACAAATTCGGCATTGCGCTCTTCCCGAGCGTCCCTGGCGGATCCGGCGATCCGGTGAAAAGCGCGGGCGTCGTTCAGTACGGCATCTCCATTAAAAAAGGATTGAGCGATGAAAAGAAAGCGGCTGCCGAGGAATTCATTAAGTTTTTTGTCAATGAGGACCTGTACAAAGATCTGATCAGTAAAGGCGTTGTCGTACCGGCCAACGTTGAAATTCCTGAAGATGCGAGCCCGTATCTCAAGGAGATGCTGGAGTTGACCAACAAGGGAACGGCACCGGTGTTCGACAGCGTCATTCCGACGCAAGTTACCGACGTCATGCAGAACGGATTGCAGGCTCTGACCATCGGCAGAGGGACGCCGGAGGAGCTCGCCCAAGAGGTTCAGGAAGCTTTCGACAGCATGAAGTAAGTTACGAATTTCCTTCCTTAAGTCAAGATCATGATGGCACAAAGAAAAACCCGGCAGCGGGTTTTTCTTATTAAAGGCAGAAAGAAAGGAGTTAAGCCAATGCATACGCTTAAGCATACGAAATGGGCTATATTCTTGGGCTTGGCGCCAGCACTCATTATCTATATATGTATTGCCATATTTCCCATCGGCTTATCGGTTTATTATTCATTAATGAACTGGGACGGAATCACGCCCATGCGTTTTATCGGGCTGGACAATTTCGTAGATATTTTCAAGGATGATATTTTTTGGCTGTCCGTTAAGAACAACATCATTATCATGTTTACCGGGATAGCGGGTCAGATCCCGCTTGGCCTGCTGCTGGCCCTGCTGCTGAATCGAGGACTCAAGGGCTCCAGCTTCTTCCGGACCATCGGATTCCTGCCGGTCGTCATTTCATCGGTTATGGTATCCCTGATCTGGGGCATGGTGTACAACACGGAATACGGGATGCTGAATAACCTGCTCGGCGTTCTGGGTCTTGAGAGCTGGCAGCAAAATTGGCTGGGGGATCCGTTCTGGTCCATGATCTCCATCAGCATCGCTTATATATGGCAAAACTGCGGCTTATATATGATCATTCTATTGGCCGCGCTGCAGAATATCCCCGATGAAGTCAATGAGGCGGCTGCCCTGGACGGCGCGACTGGTCTAAGCCGGATCATGCGGATTACGATCCCGATGATCCGAGGAACATTGCTCGTGTCCGTTGTCTACAGCATCAGTAATTCGTTCCGCGTGTTCGATCTGATCCAGATCATGACGGGCGGCGGACCGGCACATGCGACGGAGGTTATGACCGTCTATATGTATAACAACTCGTTTATGAATATGAGATTCGGCTACGGCAGCGCGGTATCCGTATTGATTCTGCTGTTTAGCCTTATCGTCATCACGATCGTAAATCGATTGGCGAGAGAAAAGGAATAGAAGGGAGAGGGAGGAGATGTACAGACAAACGAAATGGTTCCATTTATCGGCATACACTTTTTTGGGGATATTCGCTATTATTAATATAATCCCTTTCTTTTGGATGATCGTAGATTCGTTCAAAACCGAGCAGGAATATGCGGCGAACCCGTTCTCCATACCGACCGAGCTGCAGTTCTCCAATTACGCGAAGGCATGGGAAGTGGCGAATATGGATACCTACTTCCTTAACAGCATCATCGTAACGGTCGTATCGTTGGTCGTGACGGTCCTTCTAGGATCGCTTGCGGCATACTTCTTGGCAAGGTTCAATTTTAAGCTGCGCGGTGCAACTTACGCGATATTTCTGCTGGGCATGGTCGTTCCGATTCATGCGACCTTGATTCCGATTTTCTTGATCATGCGGAATCTGCATTTGCTGGATACCCACTTATCGCTGATTCTTCCATACACGGCGTTCCATTTGTCCTTGACGATCTTTATCCTGGAGGGTTTCATGAGAGGGTTTCCGAAGGATTTGGAGGAGTCGGGCGTCATGGACGGCGCGGGCGTATTCAAGATTTTCTGGTCGATCATATTACCGATCACGCGTCCGGCGATTTCAACCGTCGTGATCTTGAACTTTATCTATAATTGGAACGAGTACTTGTTCGCACTCGTCTTGATCAGTTCATCGTCGCTGAAAACATTGCCGCTTGGGCTCGCCAACTTTGTCGGCATTGAGACGGCCAGCCTTACGCTGCAAATGGCTGCGTTGACGATCGCGCTTATACCGATCATTATTTTTTACCTGCTCCTGCAAAAGCAGCTCGTTAACGGCATGACGGCAGGCGCAGTCAAAGGTTAATCCGGTTTCAGCTCAAAATCATGAAGTCATCGAAAGAGGGAATGGACATGCGCAGCAGTTTGGGCTGGATCGGGAATTATGGTCTGAAACAGAAGGCTCTGGTCATTTTCCTCTTTTTTGTCATTCTGCCTACGCTGGGGGTCGGCGTCCTGGCCCAAGACAAGCTGAACGAAGTGCTGCGCGGCCAATTTATCCAATCAAGCCAGCGCAGCCTGGAGATCGTAACGAACCAGCTGGAAGAACAAACGGCCATGATCGAGGATATAGCCGATTATTTGATATTGAGCAATGACATGCGCCAATACCTGCGCCTTGATCCACCGCCAGAGAGCGGGAGGGCGGAGCAGTTGAAGCAGAATCTCGAAGGATTCCTGACGTTTCAGCTCATGTCCAAAAACTATATCAAATCCATTTCGATTACCGGGTTTAACGGCAATTCCATTGAGATGGGCGAGCCGATTCACGGCAACGAAGAGTCTTGGAACCGGCTGGCGGACGAGCATAAAGGCGGAATCGTGTGGAGCAACGGCTATCCTTCCACCAGCGGCTGGTATGGTGAAGTAAACCTCGTCTCATTGTTCCGGGTTCTGAATTCCTATGACGAGATCACGCTCCCGCTGGCTAGGCTCGTCATCCGCATGGATGAAGCCAGTATTCTTAAACAGCTGCAGCGGGGGTTGACGCGGGACGAAGGCATGGTATTCATTGTGAATGCCGAAGGACAAATCGTACTCCCCTCCAAAGAATTGCTATCCTTGGATATCGGCGATGGGAAAGCGATTACGGATATCATAACCGCCGGGACGATGGGCTCTTCCACGTACCGACACGACGGGGAAGCGTATTTGACCTTTCATCAACGGATGGAGAATACCGATTGGACGATCGTTTCCATGGTGCCCAAGGCTGCGTTGGATCAGGATGTACGCGGCGTATCCATCTTGATGCAGGTTATTCTCATCGGAATTCTCCTGTTGGGCTTATCGGCCTTGATCGGGTTCCACTATACGATTATCAGGCCGATCCTGCGCCTGAAGATTGAGACCAATCGCGTAAAGCTCGGCGATTTCAACGCCCGGGTCCCCATTCGTTCCAAGGATGAGATTTCCGAGCTGAACCGCAGGTTTAACGACATGGTCTCCACGATTCAGGAACTGATCGAGCATAAATACAAGCTGGAACTGAGGGAGCGCGAATCCGAGCTGCGCCTGCTGCAGGAGCAGATGGATCCGCATTTTCTCTATAATACGCTGGATATGATCCGCTGGACCGCCAGGCTGGAGAAGGCCGTCGAGTCCAGCCAGCTCATCGAAATTTTGTCCCGATTCCTGCGTTCCAGTCTGAACAATGGCCATTACGAGACCAGCCTTGCTAAAGAAATGGAATTCGTACGCTCTTATTTGTATTTGCAGCAGAGACGGCTGGGGCGTAAACTGAAATATGCGCTGTACATGGAATATGATCTGGCGAATTCGCTTACCTTGAAGGCTACCATTCAGCCTTTGGTCGAGAATTTTCTCAAGCATGGCCTTGATCGGCGCGAGCCGGTCGCCAGAATAACGGTCATCGCGTATAAGCGGGAGGACGAGATTTGGATCGACGTGCAGGATAACGGCCGGGGTATGGACGATTCTACTTTGGAAGAAGTCAGGGAATCCCTGCGAATCGGAGTCCAAGCCGGCCGCACACGAGGTGCGCTCAGCAACATTCATGAACGTTTATACCTATTTTTCGGAGAACGCTACGGACTGGAAGTGATTGAGGCTTCATCGCAAGGAACCTTGATTCGCCTCAAGCTTCCATATTCTGAAACCTACGGTGGTGAATCGTACGATGCAACACGTGAAGACAGTAAAAATGCTGATCGTTGACGATGAACCGGTGATCTGTCAGGGCTTGCACTATACCATTGACTGGGCGGATTATGGAGTCGAGGTCGTCGCCGAGGCTTATGACGGCAATGAAGCTTTGCAGGTGGTGCAGGAACACGAGATTGATCTGGTTCTGACGGACATCCGAATGGAGGGAATGGACGGGCTTCAGCTTGCTAAGGAGCTGAAGCTCCGTCATCCTCAGATTCGGGTCATCATGATCAGCGGTTATGAGGAATTCGAGTATGCCCGCCAAGCCATCAAGCTTGATGTAACCGATTACTTGCTGAAGCCCGTCGATATTGACGAATTGGTGGCCGCCGTGACCGGAATCGTGGAAGACATTCGCAACCAAGATATCCGTGTCGACGGATCATCGAAGGATGCGGAGCTGTGGCTTTCCGACATGGCAGCGCATAATGAAACTTCATTGGCCAAGGCGGTGCCCGGCGATTTAGTAAACGGTGCCGAATATAAACTCATGGCTACGCAGCTGGAGAAGTTCTCGAACCTTGCAGCTTCCGTATCGGAACAGGATTTAACGATGCTGCAGCATGTATGGATCCGAACGGTTCGTGAAAACCTCGAAACCAGCGGAATTCGTCAAGTATCCGTGTTTGTGCATAAAAATCTGCTGTTGACCCTGCTAATGACGGATCAGCCGCGCCCGAAGCGGCAGTGGGATGAAATTCTGCAGGCGATGCTGGATGCCTGGCCAGAAGAGCATCGTTTGTATGGCGCGGTATCGGATGCTTACGCTTCCCTGGACCAAACGGCAGCCATCTGCTCGCAGGTGCGAGCGTTATTGCCTTATTATGCCTTGGAACAGCGCCCCTTGCTGGATCGAGAATATAAGTCCGAGGTGGATAACGGCCGGGCCAAGCACGATTTCGACAGTGCCGACATGGTCTCGAAACTGTCCGTGGCATTATTCAAGCAGGATGCCGAAATGCTGGAAGAGCTAATCGACGGCATGTTCCGATTCTTCCGGGATCAGCGGTACCTGTTGACGGATATGGTGAACGTGTGTGATGAACTGTCCATCATGCTGCGGCAGCGACTTCGTCAAAGCGGCCTGACCCAGCTGGAGCATGGCCTGGAGAGAACGATCGACCTGGAGGTGTTCAATCATCCCGACGCGATTCGTCTGGCGATATCCACGGAAGTGTTTGATCTGCTGCAGCTGATCGACAGGGTCGGCATCGACAGATCGTTCTGGATCATTGAGAAGGCCAAGAAGTATATGGCGGATCATTATCTGAGCGACCTGAAAGCGTCGGAAGTGGCAGCGTATTTAAAGATTACGCCCAGCTACTTCAGCAATATTTTTAAACAAAGCACGGGAAAAAGCTTCAGCGAATACATGAACGAATTGCGCATCAACGAGGCGAGAAAGCTGCTGCTGACGACGCAGGACAAGGTGTTTGAGATTGCCGACCGCGTCGGTTACAAAGAATACAAGTATTTTGTATCCGTCTTCAAACTGTACACGGGCATGACGCCCAAGAAATATCGGGTCTTGAATATCAAAGAATGATTAAAAGCATGACGACCAGGATGGAAGGAGTATGGGGAATATGGAGAAATATCGGAATGCTGCGCTCCCCGTAGACGAGCGCGTAGAGGATTTATTGTCCAGAATGACGCTGCGGGAGAAGGTCGGGCAGCTGAACCAGCACTTGTACGGCTGGATGGCATATCGGCGAAGCGAAGGGACCGAAACGGAGTTTGAACTGACCGACCTATTCAAGGAGCATGTTGAATGGGGGGCCGGCATGGGGGCGCTGTACGGTCTGTTCCGGGCGGATCCTTGGTCCGGGGTGACCTATGAGAACGGGATTCCTACGAAGGACAACGCGAAGGTGGCGAACGCCATTCAGCGTTACGTGATCGAACACAGTCGGCTCGGCATTCCCGTCCTGCTCTCGGAGGAATGCCCCCACGGCCATCAAGCGCTAGACGGAACGCTTCTGCCCGTCAATACGGCCATCGGTTCCACCTGGAATCCCGAATTAATTGAAAGCGCCTATTCCCATGTGGCCTCCGAGATCCGCAGCCGAGGCGCGCATTTAGGTTTGGTCTCGGTACTGGACATCCTGCAGGATCCGCGGTGGGGACGCTCCGAGGAATGTTACGGAGAAGATCCTTACCTGGCTGCGCGAATGACGGAGGCGGTTGTGTTTGGCATGCAGGGAAGAAACCCGGAAGAATGGAAGAGACACGATAAGGCAGCTGCCGTGCTCAAGCATCTATGCGCTCAAGGAGCAGGGCAGGGCGGACGGAACGCAGGCCCGGTTCCCGCAGGCGAGCGCGAGCTGCGGGAAATCCACCTGCCTGCCGCGGAGGCGGGGATCAAGGCAGGGGCGGCTGGCGTCATGGCGGCCTATAATGAACTCGACGGCATTCCATGTCATGCCAATGATAAGCTGTTAACCGGCATTCTGAGAGATGAATGGGGATTTGATGGGATTGTCATGGCGGATGGAACGGCCATCGACCGTTTGGTGTCCATTACGGGAGACTATGAGTCGGCAGCGGCGCTTGCTCTCTCATCCGGCGTCGATCTAAGCCTGTGGGACAAGTCATTCACGACGCTTGAACAAGCGGTGAAGCAAGGGAAGGCCGATATGGAGAGCATCGACCGCGCGGTTGGTCGGGTGCTTGGCCTGAAATTCCGGTTGGGGCTGTTCGAGCAGCCGTACGTTGACGAGGGCTTGGCTGCTTCGACCGTGAACAATGCAGCCGCCCGAGCGTTGAACGTTTCCGTTGCAAGAGAAGCGGTTGTGCTTCTTAAAAACGATGAAGGCGTACTGCCATTGAATCACAGCAGTATCAAACGGCTGGCGGTCATCGGTCCTAATGCGGACCGTCTCTACAACCAGCTCGGGGATTACACCAGCGTTCAGCGCGAGGGCAGCGGAGTCACGGCGCTTCAAGGCATTCGGATGGCTGCTCCCGAAGGCACGGACATCGTCTTCGCTCCAGGATGCAGCGTTCGAGGCATGTCCACCCAGGGCTTGCCTGAAGCAATCGAAGCGGTCCGTTCCGCGGACGCGGTCGTGCTCGTGCTTGGCGGCAGCAGTGCTCGTCAATTCGGGGGCACGTTTGACAATAACGGCGCAGCGATCGTAGCAGAGGGGGATCCGACGGAAATGGACTGCGGGGAAGGAGTCGATCTAGCCGAACTTCGCTTAGGCGGGATACAGGAGCAGTTGGTTCGGGAAATTCACGCGATCGGCAAACCGGTGATCACCGTGCTCATTCAGGGACGTCCGCTCGCCGTCGGCGAGGTGGCCGAGCTTAGCGATGCCTTGCTGTGCGCTTGGTATCCCGGCAGCGAAGGGGGCCGTGCCATCGGAGAAATCCTGTTTGGCCAAGTAAACCCGAGCGGAAAGCTGCCCGTCTCGATTCCACGCACCGTAGGTCAATTGCCGGTTTATTATAATCAGAAAAACGCAGGGCGCCCTCGTCCCTATGTCGATATGCCGTCCAAACCGTTATATCCGTTCGGATTCGGCTTGAGTTACAGCTCGTTTGAATACGGATCTCCGGCCATCTCCCAGAATGAAGTAACGCTTGACGAGCTTCGCTCCGGAAGTCGTGTCGAGGTGTGCGCGGAGGTGAAGAACAGCGGAAAGCTGAAGGGGGACGAAGTCGTACAGCTTTACATACAAGCCGATCAATCAGGGATTACCCGCCGACTTCGAGAATTGAAGGGATTCAAGAAGGTTATGCTGGAGCCCGGGGACAGCACCACCGTTACGTTCGAGCTCGGCTTCGAGGAACTGGCCATCTGGAACCGCAACATGGATTACGATGTCGTCCCTTGCCGAGTTAACATCGTTGTAGGCGGCCACTCGGATTGGGAGAACGGTGTTGTTCAGTTGAAGGTAAAAGCCTGAAGCGTAAGCCTATTTCAAAGGGTTTGCCTATATGTCTAAGCTATCGATGTTTTTGGAGACAGCATTCCATGCTGTCTCTTTTCGTTGTGATCAGCCTTTCGTTTGACACAAAGAAGGAATCGGGATAATATGTAAGGAAAATGCGGAAAATGATATTGTTTATATATTTTCCGGGGTAGAAGGGGTGAATTTCTATGAGAGAACGAATTGTCGAGGCGGCAAGCAAGGAAATCCGGAGAAGCGGATTGCGATTTACGATGGGTGAACTGGCCAAACAGTTGGGAATGAGCACGAAAACTCTGTATGGCGTTTTCCCTTCCAAAGATGAGCTAATTGCCGAAATTCTCGAGGGGGCGATCGATGAGCTTCAGCATAAAGAGAAGGAAATCATGAATAACGCGAGCCTCAGCACATTGGAGAAACTTAGACGATGTCTGATTCTTATCCCGGCTGATTTTCAGTTTATCGAGCTAAACCTCATCACGGAGCTGCAGCGTTATTATCCTAACCAATGGAACCGCCTGGACCAATTTCTAAATGAGCAATGGGGCAGCATTGCCGAATTATTTCAGGAAGGCATTCGTCAAGGCTTGCTCCGGCCGTTTAACGCCAAAATATTCATTGATCTGTATGTAGGGGGCTTATATCGGTTAATGGAGGACTCGGCGGCAAACAGGAGCAGCATGACCCTTCAGGAGGGCCTGGGCGATATGGGAGAGATTCTTTTGGCCGGTATCATTAAGAGGGAAACTTGAGCCAACGATAGACCACGAAGGAGAAGAGAGGGTATGCCTTGAGCAAAACATTAAAAGGTTTGTTCTTAGTGACGGATATCGGATTTATTATGTATTGGGTCATTACCGCACTGGCCTTAATTCCTAAAGAGTATCTATATCAGGATTATACCAATGAGCTGCTGGTTATTTGGAATTGGTCGTTCTTTCCGCTGGACATATTCATATCCGTTACCGGGATGTACAGTCTGTATTTACATAAACGAAGAAATGCGAAATGGAAAAATCTCGCCTTAATCTCGCTTACCCTGACGTTTTGTTCCGGGCTGCAGGCGATCGTTTTTTGGATCATCAAGTCGGATTTCGACCTCATGTGGTGGGTGCCCAACCTGTACCTTTTGTTGTATCCGTTGTTATTCATCCCTAAACTGCTAGAGACAAAGGAAGCATTCGCCGAATCTTAAAGCGGATGCTCCTTTTCTTTATGATCTCTTGGGCATTTAATCGAAAAAAAAGGGCTAAAGGACCATGATTTCCTAAAACTTTAAGTATGATAAGCACAGGAAATCCTTGGGGGAAATGGTAAACTCAAAGTGTACATTCACTACCTAGGAAAGGGGGCGCCGAGGAACTCACGGTATTCTATCATATTCATGGAGGTGGATTGATGTTTGACGTTCAAGAGCTGAGCCTTAAGAAAAGGCAATTTAAATTACTCACGTCCTTCATCCTTGCAATGCTTATCTTTTGTATGTCCGGTTTGCCCGCGTTCGCGGCAACCCCAGAGAAAACCGTCAACGCTTCGGCAACGCTTGCCTACAATTTAAAAGGGCTTCAACACAACGTGGCTGTTCAAAAAGCCTACATCGCGGATAAATATCTGTATGTCACGCAGCGTTCCAAGGGAACCTGCTATCTTTCAAGATTGCTCATTAACGGCAATGACGCTACTTTTGTAGATAAAATGACCGTCACCAACACGGGGCACTGTCAAACGCTGGATATGTATACGTACAACGGCGTCAATTATTTCTATTTCAGTTCAAAAGCGGATCCTTCAACCGATTATTACTGGTCGCTTCAGGTAGCAAGACTGCAATATTCGGCCGGCAAGACGGTCGATTATACGGATCTGCATCGCTTTACCTATATGAATTACGCCAATAAAACGGGAGCAAGGCTGGGCGAGACCTACCGGGTTGATGGCGGCGGCAACAGTACGCATACGGTGTTCCGCGTTCAGACGAAGGAAGGAACCGTGACCTGGTCCATTTATGACACGGTCGCGCTCAATAAGCTGCTTGACAGCAATGAACAGGTGCGGATGGACAGCGCAGCCGCGGTGAACGCAGCGGTTGGCAGCTTCACGCAATCGGGCAGCGGCATCGTCAGACCGAACGGATCCTTCCAGGGGGCGGATATGCTCGGCCAAACGAAAATCTATACGTCAGGCGGAGCCGAAGGCGAAACCCCGCAGATTGCCATGATGACGAATACCGGGACTTTCAAAACCCTCGTGAAAATTACGAATGTAGGCAACCATGAAATCGAAGGAGTTCAGACCAAGAACGGCAACGTATATTTTACGATCGTTACGGATCCGGTCAATAAGCAGAATACGCAGAAGGTATATTACGTTCCGGACAGCATTTTTAATTGACGCCCATGTGGTTTTGACTCATTGAATAGTTGCGATCAACCAAGCGAATGTAAGTCGCAGGTCACAGGCTGGACCATATTAAGTGTGTCTAGTCTGTTTCTTTTTTACCATTTTAAAGGAGCAGCTCGTGGCTTGATCTGGCGAAAATAAAACCCGTATATAATCAATTTGATTCTTGATATTAATCTGACTAATGGAAGGAGATTCGTTCATGAAAAAAAGCCTCATTTCGCTAATCGCTTGTTTGTTCCTCATTCCCCTGTTTGCAACGGGCGTCATGGCAGCGGGAAAGGGTCAAGGCAAAGAAGTAAGCACCACCGTAATGTCTTACAATATCCATCATGGGGTAGGAATCGATGGTCAGCTGAGCCTGCAGAGAATTGCGGATGTGATCCGCGACTCCGGCGCTGAGATTGTCGGGCTTCAAGAAGTGGATCGGCATTACGGGGAACGAAGCGATTTTAAAGACCAAGCCAAGGAATTGGCTGATTTGCTCGGCTATCATTACGCTTACGGCGCGAATCTTGATTTGGAACCGGGGGAAGGACAAACAAACAACCGTCAATACGGGACAGCCATCGTGAGCAAGTATCCGATACTCCGATCCGAGAATACATGGTTAAGCAGCTTCGGGAAGGAACAGCGCGGCGTTCTTCATGCCGTCGTTAATCTGAGAGGAATCCATGTAGATGTTTACAACACGCATCTCGGGCTGGATGTCACCAGCAGAACGGCACAGGCTCAGGAAATCATTGACCTTGCTTCCGGCTCCCAGGGACCTGCGCTTCTCCTGGGGGATTTTAATGCGGAACCGGACAGTTCAGAGTTTCAATTACTGTTAAACAGCGGTTTATTCGTAAACAGCTTTGAGGGAATAGACGATGCCTATACGTTCCCTGTCATCAATCCGTCGGCAACCATCGATTATATTCTGACTTCCCCTAACGTCCGGCATGCCAATCAACGCGTGATCCAAACCGAAGCATCGGATCATCTGCCGATTGCAGCCGATGTGGTATTCAAGCGATAGGTACTAGCATCGGGGAGAATAAGTTCTAATTGGATCTCAGCATGACCGGGGGCTTCCACCAAGCAATTGCTTGGTGGAAGCCTCTTTGCATTTAGGAGATAAATCGATTTTCTTCCCTTTACAGTTTTTTTACCGTCCTGTCTATATCGATAAAATAGGTTATGCTACGATACAAGCACAGGGAGGGAGTGTGCATGATAACTTGGAGATTACCGCTGATTGTATTGACGTGCCTAAGCATGGCCGTAACAGGCTGCATGCAGCGCAGCAGCGGGCAGGGCACGGACGGCATATTTTCGCACTCGGCAGCTTCGAAAATGGCCGTTACAGGTGCAAAGACAAAGCTTAAGTTCTGGTCGACGGGGCGACATGACGCGAACTATATCAAAGAGGTGATTCATCGCAATAACCAAGAGAATCCCGATAACATTGAGGTTTATGGTAAACAGCGGTCCAATCCTCCGCTCACTGCCCGTGATGTCGGCCCGAACGCCTGGATAAAATAAAGCAGCGCCGTGGGGACCCATCGTGTCTGCTGATCCACGTCGCCTGTCGCACGCATTCAGCGCCATCATTCCGCCTTCATGCCGACTCTACGGACTTTCGATGTCACACGGAAATCAAAGGTTGTATGTTTAAAAATTTCACTCCATTGGTCCGCGGTTTTGACATGGGTATTCCAATACGATGGTTTTCTGGCTCGTACCAATTCGCCGAATCCGAAAATATCGGATTCTTTTTTTTGCGTTTTTTGGATTAGTCCGAGCATGAGTTCTTTAACGGATCGTTCATTCTCCCGCGCGATTTCTTCAAGAATATGCGAGTTATTGAGCGGGAGGGTTTCCGTATTTTTCTCTTCGACATTCACTTCCGTCACTGCCGTGATCGTAAAATGAGGAAGGCCATTCTTGATGTCCACCTTGATTTCCGATTCCCGGTTCGTTGCATGAATGGTGACAACCTGAGAGTCGTCTCCAACATGGATGATTCCCCGATATCCTGCCGGACTGATTCCCTTGATGACCAAGTATCCGGCAATTTCAAACGGTTTTGTCACGCCGACCAGTGTGGCGCCTTTGAAAAAAGCCATGCCGCTGATTTCCACGTTATCGCCCTTCATGATTTGGATGTAAGGCAGAAATCCTTCCTGGCCCTTCTTCGACGAATTGTTCCAGAAAGTTCCGATATAGTCGCTCGGGAACTTGCCATGTTTAACGGCATCGTCCAGCGTGGAGGACAAATACAATGCCGGGACGCGCTCCAGCTTCGGGGCAGCTTCCATCAGTTCTCTCGCTTTCCCTTTGGATACCATCAGCCAGGCCATACGGCGAACCTCCGCGTTTCGGTGAAGATAGTCGTTTAAATTCTCCATCCCCTTTCTGGCAAACTCTTCCGATACAACGATAACGCGGAGATGTCCAAAAAACAATTTGCCTGATATTTGCTGCTGGAGATTCATCATCGCATCATCGACGGTATGTCCTACAACATCCAGTACCCATACGGTTTCTTGGGCGCCTTCTCCTGAAGCACCGCCTTCGCCGGGTCCGAGCGGTATTCTGCCGGGAAGAGCGATTTGAACGGATAATTGAATCATTTCCTGCTGCGGTGCGGGATATTTCCCACGAAGATGAGAAATCTCATCTTCACGAATCTCGGCATCCTTGCCAGCCGTGTCGATTGATATACCTAGAACGACCGCTCGTTCCTCAATCTCCATCCGATCCCAGCAGCCTGTCAGAAGTGAGCAGAGGAGAAGAAGGATCATGAATTTTAGGTTAAAGCCGGCGTTTACTCTCTTACTCATTGAGATCCTCCTGAACTCAGACATCTAAACTCACACGAAGACTTTAACAAGGACGATAACCAGAAACCAAACCGTTACGATACTGATATTGATCCAACCCAGCACACGGGATACATTTTTTTCCTTGGTCATGTTCGATTGTCTGTACTTATTCATGTCGATGAACAGATTGAACAAGCCGCAGAAGAGCCAGATCAGAATGGCAACATCCAAATAACCGCTGTAAATTTCCCCGATCATTTGGCTGCACCTCTTTTTTTACGCAGGATGGCGATGATCAGAAGGATTCCGGGATACGCGATAGTAATCAGCAGTCAATATTTGGATATCATGCTGTTCACTTCATTCAATTGAATCAAGCTTTGGGGCAGCATGGCCAATACGAACAGAAAGGGGAGGATGAAGAAGGACAACATCCCATGGTCCGCTAACCGGAATAGCTTGCTTATCGAGTAGACCGTAAAGTAGTAACAAGAGAATAAGGATGTAAATACAGCCGTTACCCATACGGCTAAAAAGACTGCATCCAAACGTTCCAGTACATTGGCAGGCAATGAAGTTGCCTTGGCAAGCTCCAGTGTCGGCCATAACAGCTTTTTGGTTTCCTCGGCTCCAAACACGCCCACCGTTGCAGCCACGATCAAAATATACAAAGCGCCGGTTACCACCATGGCCCATAGGCTGGACCGCATCGCTCTTTCAGGTTTGCACATGGCCGGAATGACCATCATCATAATAAAGTATCCTTGGAACACGGTGGAGAGTGTAATAATACCTGCCGGTATTCCTCCCGGTTCATTCCCCCATACAGGGAGAACATTGACCAAGTCCGCATTTTTTAACGAAAGGGCGACGATCAAAAGCGCAGGTATCAGAATAAAGGGGCTGTAAAATAAGTGGATATACGCAAAGGTCATAATATTCCGGCGAGAAGAAAATGCAGCCAGCAGCAGCATGACCAGTACGGTAATCTCCAGCGGCGTGTTCTTCAGGACGGCCGTAACGACAACTTCGCCGAATTCTCTGGCGACCAGAGAGGTCAAAACCGCAAAAAACGCAATCGAGACCAAGCTTGCGATTCGACCGAACCACTTACCGATGATAACTTCGCTGTACTCCACGTACGAGTCATTCGGAAACCGCATGCCGAGCCGGGTCATGAAGAAAAGTCCGACAAACGCCAGCAGCATTCCCAAAAAAGTAACGAACGGAGCCCCGGCATCCGCAGCTTTGACCGCAGACAAAGGGAGTGCAAGAACGCCTACTCCCACGATGGTGCTGATCGTAATGGCAGAAGCTTGCAGAACCGTGATTTGGCGCTGTTCATTCATGGTTATCGACCTTTCTCGTCATTAGGTTGGACGGGATTCATGATATTGGTTGAGGAATGATCCACCTGCTCCTTCATTTGATCACCGAGCCTTGATGTGTCAAGCGGGTGGAGGAAGGAAGGCCTGTTCTTCATCTTCCACAGCGGTCCGCGAGTCAGAAGATCCCGCATGCCTTGAAAGTTGCCTGGGACGAATGGGCTTAGATACGGAACTCCGAACGATTTAAGCGACAAAAGATGATTGGCAATCAGGATGATGCCGACCATGACGCCGTACAATCCGAAGATCCCGGCTAATATGATCAGCGGAAAACGCAGCAGACGGAGCGCAAGCGCCGCGTTGTAGGCCGGCGTTGCGAAAGATCCGATGGTCGTTAATGCAATGATGACGATGGTAATTGGACTAGCGAACCCGGCAGATACCGCGGCTTGCCCGATGACGAGCACGCCGACAATGGATAATGCGCCGCCCACCTGCTGCGGCAACCGGATCGTGGCTTCCCGCAAAACCTCCATCGAAATTTCAATAACGAGCACTTCGACCATCGCCGGAAAAGGGACGCCTGCACGTCCGCCTGCGACGGCGACCGCAAATTCCGTGGGAATCAGCTCAGGATTAAAGGAGATAATCGCCACATACAACGAGGGAAAAACCAAGGAAAATACCAAAGCCACCAAGCGGGACAGCCGAATCGCGCTCATCAATAGAAATCGTTCGGTATAATCTTCGACCGTTTGATAGAACTGGCTGAATACGGTTGGAGCGATCAAGGCGAGCGGAGAACCGTCGACCAGAATGGCCACTCGGCCTTCCAGCAGATTCGCCACGACTTTGTCGGGCCGCTCCGTATACTGGATTTGCGGAAACGGAGACCAATGATTGTCTTCGATAAACTGTTCCAGATACCCCGAATCCAGCACGGCATCGATTTCAATGGCGTCCAGGCGCTTATTCACTTCTTTAACGATGCCGGGATTGGTGATGCCATCCATGTAACAGACCGCAACCTTGGATTTCGTTTTCGTTCCGATCTCCATGGATTTCACGCTGAAATCCGGCGTTTGCAGCCGGTAGCGGAGCAGGGAAATGTTGGTGCCGAGCGTCTCGATGAATCCTTCCCGGGCCCCGCGGATCACCTGTTCCGTCGCCGGCTGCTCTATTGAACGCTGCGATATTTTTCGTGTATCAATGATAATGGCCTCGTCCAGCCCTTCGATCGCTACGACAGACTGTCCCCTTAGAAGATTGTCGGTGAGCACGGAGATTTTTCGTTCCGCGTATCCTTCGCTGTGATAAAGCGTATCCTTCATCAAAGTGTCCATCAACGCATGGCGAGGGAGGTCTGAAACATCGAGATGGCGAGGGCCATATTTAAGTGGTCTTAATAAAGTATTATTAATGACGGCGTGATCCGTCATATCGGAGAAATAAAACAATACGGCCGGATGCTGCCCGAACACATGGAAGGGATGTATCATAAAATCGTCGTTATCGCCGAGAATTTTCTTGATTTCGGATGTGGTCTCTTCTAAGCTCTCCGATATGTTCCGGCCATCTGAACTTGCATTATTTGAGTTGGAAGAGACTTCGTTACGGGATTGGTTTGAACCCGTCCATGTGGAAAATGGCATTGTTGTTTACACCTCACTTGTTTAAACGGTGGTCCTTAGCTGTTGGATAGTTTGATTAAGTATTTCCTCTGTTTGTTACTTTTATCAAACGAAGCCCTCTAAGTATTGTATTTAATATATGAATGCTATATATTGCATATAACAAACTTGAAGAGTAAGGATGATAAGCCATGCCAGTTCCTAAGAATTATGTCTCTCCCGTACGAATGACCGCAAAAGAAAGAGCCTTCTCCCAAATTCAACGGTGGATTATCGATGGCACGCTTCAGCCCGGCGAGAAATTGCTCGACGCCGAATTGGCGGAATCGCTTGGCGTAAGCCGAACGCCCATCCGGGAAGCTTTTCAACTGCTTGAAGTACAAGGACTCGTGTCCACGCACCCCGGGAAAGAAACAAAAGTTACGGCCATTGAAAGGGAAGATATCTTTAAGATGTATTCGACCATGGCCGTTCTTCAAGCATTGGCTGCCGAAGTGGCCACTACCATCATTGTTCCGGAGCAGATCCAGCAATTGCGGGCGATGAATCTGGATTTTGAAAATGCCATGAAGAGCGGGCAAGCTTATCAAGCCATGGAGTTGGATGAACAATTTCATAATTTCATCGTGGAGCTGTCAGATAATCCTTATGTCGCTGCATATAGTGCCTCGCTTCAGATGCATATCCGGCGGTTTAAGTACGTGTTCTTAAAACAGCCGATTGCTGCCGCACAGGCTTCAGTCGATGAGCATGCCTCGATCATCAGCGCTTTCGAGCAGAAGGACGGTGATCGGGCGCAAGCTATGATGAAACAAAACTTCATGCGTCCCATGCAGGAACTACACGGGTTACTCTAAATAGAGGGGAGAAGGAAGGATGACAAACAAAAAAGATTTACGCATTCGCAGTAAGGTAATCAGTGAGGGCGTCAACAGGGTACCGAACAGGGCGATGCTGCGGGCTGTTGGTTTCACGGATGCGGATTTTAAGAAACCGATGATTGGCGTAGCCAGCACTTGGAGCGAAGTGACCCCTTGTAATATGCATATCGACAAGCTAGCCATAGAGGCCAAGCAAGGGGTACGCAACCATGGCGGCGCTCCGCTTATTTTCAACACGATCACGGTTTCGGATGGCATTTCGATGGGACACGGGGGCATGCTGTTCTCCCTGCCCAGCCGAGAAGCCATCGCAGATTCGATTGAGATCGTGACGGGGGCCGAACGTTTCGATGGTCTGGTGGCGATCGGCGGTTGCGACAAGAATACGCCCGCCTGCCTGATGGCAATCGGACGGATGAATCTTCCTGCGGTTTATGTTTACGGCGGTACGATACAGCCCGGGAAGCTCGATGGCAAGAACGTGGATATCGTCACGGCTTTCGAAGCGGTCGGGCAATATCATGACGGAAAAATGACGGAGGAGCAGTTACATAAGGTGGAATGCAGCGTCTGCCCGGGACCGGGCTCTTGCGGGGGCATGTATACAGCCAATACGATGGCCGCTGCGGCAGAAGCCATGGGGATGAGCCTGCCCGGTTCCTCTTCCACGCCGGCTATTTCACCAGACAAAGCAGCGGAATGCGCTGCGGCTGGAAGGCAGGTCCTCTCCTTGTTGGAGCAAGAAATCTATCCCAGGGACATCATGACCAAAAAAGCGTTTGAGAATGCGATAACCGTCGTCATGGCTTTGGGCGGTTCAACCAACGCGTTCCTGCATTTGCTTGCGATCGCTCATTCGGTTGGCGTAGATTTGACGTTAGACGATTTCGAGCGAATCCGTTTGCGAGTTCCCCACCTTGCAGACCTGAAGCCAAGCGGACGACATGCCATGCAGGACTTAAACGAAGTCGGCGGCGTACCGGGCGTCATGAAATTATTGCTCGCCGAGGGGCTTCTGCATGGCGATTGTCTAACGGTCACAGGTAAATCATTGGCAGAGAATCTGGCGGAAGCTGCGCCGTTACGGGGCAGCCAGGAAATCATTCGCCCCATCGATAAGCCGCTGAAGCCGAACGGGCCATTGGTTGTATTAAGAGGCAATCTCGCACCAGAAGGTGCGGTTGCCAAAATGTCGGGTATGAAGAAGCTGCGTTTTGTCGGACCGGCCAAGGTGTATGACAGCGAGGAGGATGCAACCGAAGCGATCTTGAGAGATGAAATATGCAAGGGCGACGTGTTAGTCATTCGTTATTGCGGTCCTAAGGGCGGCCCGGGTATGCCGGAGATGCTGTCGGTCACGGCACTCATTGTAGGCAAGGGTCTCGGCGGAGAGGTTGCGCTGATTACGGACGGCAGGTTCTCTGGCGGTTCGCATGGGTTCGTTGTCGGTCACGTAGCGCCTGAAGCACAGGTAGGTGGGCCGATCGCGCTGCTGAGGAACGGAGACGTGATCACAATCGACAGCGAAACGCAAGAAATGACGTTCGACATATCGGATTCCGAATTGGCCGCAAGGGCACAAGCATGGCAGCAGCCTCCACTCAAAGTTTCCACGGGCGTATTGTACAAATATGCAAAATTAGTGTCCTCAGCATCGAGAGGCGCGGTTACCGACTCTGCAGAATAAGTGGAATTTCCAGCCCGAATTAAAGCTTATAGTCAATATCTCGGCGAAGACAGGCATCGGTCCGAAGGCCGAGTAATGTGAATGATGACGAAGAAACTGGGCAGCTTTGAGAACAAAACAGGGATGATTTCATCCCTGTTTGTTGTTGTCCTGGCTACTGTGGTCCTTTCGATACTATCGTTCACATAGTGTTACATTTCAGTATGACTGCAATCACATATGCGGGGATCGGAGTTTCATATACTTGAGTTGTAAGAGTGAAAAAGTTCACTAAACACGTATTTAGTCTAGGGAGGTTTGAATAATGAGTTCATTCACGCTTTAGAGCCAAGTATCCGACATTGTGACATCCATCCCGCAAACCGCGGATTTATTTCGATCCCTCCGCATCGATTTTTGTTGCGGCGGACAGATGCCTTTGGAAGAGGCAGCCAAGCAGCGTCATTTGGATCCAGCCGCCGTTCTGGAGCAGGTTCGGTCCGTAGAGAGCAAGTTTGCCGATTACCAGGAAAGCCGTCCCGCTTCATTGAAGGAATCCGAACTGATTGATCACATCCAACAAAAACATCATGCCTTCCTCCGTGATGAATTACCGGCATTAACGCCCTATGTAACGAAATTGGCCCGTGTGCATGGAGAGCATCATCCCGAGCTGCTTCGCGTGCAGGTGCTCTTCTAGGAATTGAAAAAGGAGCTGCTAGAGCATACGAAGGACGAGGACGAACGTGTATTTCCGCTCATCTTGAAATTTGTGGCGGACCCTAGCCACCAAGCGGCAGCAGAGCTTAAGCCGCACGTGTCCGAACTGGAGCATGAACATGCTCATGCCGGCAGCTTGCTGCAGGAGCTGCGGGACGTAACATCCGATTTCGAGCTTCCGGCTGATGCCTGCGGTACGTATCGTCTTGTCTTTCAACGGTTAGCCATGCTTGAAAAGGACACGTTTGAGCATATCCATCTGGAAAACAACATATTGATTGCGCGGCTGCGACAAGCGGTATAACCTTTCGACAACGTCCCTTCCTCACCGAATGAGGAAGGGATTTTTATTGTTCCAGCCTGTCATCCTACTCAACGATTCGCTGCATTTGGACAATATACGCATAAATAACTCTTCCGATGATGACGTCGAAAGAGTTTTTTTATGCAAAAATGTTGACTATTTCAAATGGCCATGCTATATTCTCATCATTCTAAATCGTAAATATTACGAATAAGGACATCGAGCCAACTGGCAATCCATTGGAACAGAGGGAGCCCGTGATGAAGCAGAAGATCGATTTTGTGAAATGCAATCCCACGCAGAACATGACGATTCTCATTAACACCAAGCTTCCGCACGATGAACATAAACGCGTCGCTGCTAAAATCATGTCGTACGACAACGTTTATGCAGAGCAGGTTGGTTTTATCGAACAATCCAAGATAGATCATGCGGATGCGTTTCTGCGGATGGCAGGAGGTGAATTTTGCGGGAATGCTTGCATGGCCTTAGCGGCATACCTGGCAGAGGTTCAAGGGACGAAACGTCATATAACAACTGAATTTCGACTGGAGGTTTCAGGCGCGGAGCGGTTAGTGTCATGCTATGTAACAAAAAACAAGGAGGATTATCGTTGCAGGGTCAACATGCCGCTTCCGGTGAGAATTGATCAAACGGTCCTTCAAGACGGGTGCTCCCTTGTTGACGCGGTTGTCGTTCGATACAACGATTTTGTTCATTTCGTAATTGAAGTGGAGCGCTTTGATGCGCAAATGAACAGCAGCATGTTGGCCATGGCCAAGCACATCGGACCCTCTCTCGATACGAGAATGGTCGGGATCCTGTTATACAACTCCCGCACTAGGGAACTGACTCCGCTCATTTATGTACCGGAGCTTAATAGCGCGGTGTGGGAAAGAGGTTGCGGATCCGGAACGGCTTCCGTAGGCGCCTACTTAGCTTGGAAGCATAAGAGGGATGTCGAGGCTTCCATCAAACAGCCCGGCGGAACGATTCATGTAAAGGCACTATTTGATCAAAACCGGGTGACGCATCTGGGAATCGAAGGGGCCGTTGGCATTGCGGCTCAAGGTATCGCATTCATCGATCTGGATGAAGACCATATCGCGGAGGTGGGAAATCGTGAAACTAACCATGTTTGATCAATCCTTGGCTGATTATTTAACAAGGTTTAAGTACTTCGCAGACCGCTTCGATCATATTTCCCGTCACCGAACCGAGCTGGAACGTCTGGTCGATGATTATTCAACGTTTATCACCGACGAGTCCAACTCCAATATATGGGATGGGCTGGAGCGGCAAGGAACTGGAGGTTTAAACGGGCTTGCGGAGGAATTGAGAGCGTATTCGGCACGCTGCGTAGCGACCCTGGAGAAATATCGCGCATTGAAATTGATCAAGGGAGACACGGGGCTCACCGATTATTTCAGGAATATCGAAGAATGCATCGAGAAAGAGTTCGGAAGCTTCCAAGTGACTTCGAAGTCGATCGTACTGCTGGTTGGCTCCGGCGCATTTCCGATGACGGCTCTATTGATCGCCAAGCGAACGGGAGCCGAGGTGATCGGCATCGACATTGACGATGAGGCCATTGGGCTCGGGGTCAAGGTTATCGAGGTATTGGGCCCGGAGCTGAAGATCCGGCTGATAAATACACCAGTAGAAAATCTTGATTACATACAAGAGGTCACCCACATCATTTTCAGTTCAACGGTTGCTGAAAAGTACGACATGTTGGAGCGGTTACATCCATTAACGAACGAAGAGGTCGTTGTGGCCATGAGGCACGGAAACGGTTTGAAGTCTTTATTCAATTACCCCATGAAAGAAACGGATGACGACAAATGGAAACTAGTTGATACGGTATTGCGCCAAAACGATATATTCGACATCGCGTTGTACAAAAAAGGCACCATAACACATGGCTAAACGAAGTGAGGTGTTCTTATGAGAGATATGGAGCGAGTCCTGATATTGGGAACGGGTCCAGCCGCCTTGCAGCTGGCAGTGATCCTTAAGAAAGGGGAGCGTTGTCATTTGGGCATTGCGGGCCGGGAATCGGTCCGTTCCGCGGATTTCTTTGAATCGCTTTCGGCCAGCGGTCAAAGGGTTCGCGTAAGCATCCAAAACGAAAAACATCATGCCTTGGAAGGCGAGTACCGTTTGGACGGCGTATTTCGTGGAATTGAGACGATCGAAGGCCAGTGGGATACCCTGATTTTGGCAGTAACCACCGACGCATATTTGGAAGTCATGCGACAGATCGACCAAGACGTTCTGCGAAAAGTAAACAGCTTGGTGCTGATCTCCCCGACGTTCGGTTCCAACAGCTTGGTAACCGGTTATATCGGGCAATTGAATCCGGGTGCGGAAGTCATAAGCTTTTCTACATATATCGGGGACACCAGATGGGTGGATGACCGGGTTTCCAATCATGTCATAACGACGGGGGTCAAGAAAAAAGTCTATATCGGCTCGACACGGGGCCGCTCAGATCTTGTTGACAGGCTGTGCGGTCTGTATAAGCAATCGGACATTGAAGTGGAATTCATGAGGACGCCCCTGGAGGCAGAAGCGCGAAATATTTCGTTATATGTCCATCCCGCTTTGTTCATGAATGACTTCTCATTAAACGCCATTTTTGACGAATCGGGTACTCGCAAGTATGTCTATAAGCTATTCCCCGAAGGCCCTATTACGCAGGAACTAATCCGCAATATGTTATCCCAGTGGAAAGAAATGATGAACATTTTGGGTCGATTAGGGATGAGAAGCATCAATTTGCTGAAGTTTATGACGGATGATAACTATCCGGTGAGAAATGAGAGTTTATCACGCCGGGATATTGACAGCTTCGAGCACTTGGAAAGCATTCATCAAGAGTATTTATTGTATATCCGTTACGCCTCATTGTTGATCGATCCCTTCTCTGAGCCGGATCCTGAAGGAAAGTACTTTGATTTCTCGGCGGTGCCGATCCGGAGTTTGTTTATCAATCTGGAAGGCTGCCTGGATATCCCGAGAATGCCCAAGGAGGACTATTATCGGATCAAGATCATACAAGGCATTGCCGGCTTCTTAAAGGTGGAATGTCCAACCATCGATCGGTTCATTTCAGCATATGAAAGCAAAATCGTCAGCGTGGCACTTGCTCATAAGGACCGGTCGTTGTCCGGCGCCTTCGCGGTTCAGAGTTTCGGAGAAGAACTGGCCATGATATGCAAGGACCTAACCAATACATGAACGTTAACATAATCAAGTGGGTAGCAGGAGGAAAACCGTGAAAAGAAAAACCGTAATCATATGGATGTTTTTATGCACGATGGCGCTTTTGGCGGGCTGCGGAGAGACGAATCATGAAAACAAATCCGCATCGGCTGTCCAGGAAGAATTAATCTATGCGACAGCAAAAGATATTCATGATATGAACCCGCATTTGTACACGGGGTCCATGCCGGCTCAGGGCATGGTATACGAGTCGCTGGTGGAGAACACGAAGGAGGGCATCAAGCCGCTGCTTGCGGAATCTTGGGACCTTTCCGAAGACGGCCGGACCTATACCTTTCATTTAAGAAAAGACGTGAAGTTCCATGATGGAGAACCGTTTAATGCCGAAGCGGTCAAATTGAACATCGACGCCGTGCAGCGTAATGCCGAAAAACATGCTTGGATTAAGCTGTCGAGCAAAATCAAAAACGTGAAGGTCGTGGATGAATACACTGTCCAATTGATCTTAAGCGAAGCTTATTACCCAACGCTGGTCGAATTGTCCATGACGCGGCCGTATGTATTCCTATCGCCGAAGGACTTCATTCAAGGAGAAACGAAGGATGGCGTTAACGGCCATAACGGTACAGGTCCTTACAAGTTCACGGAGCATAAAATCGATGAGTACGCCGTCTTTACCGCCAATGAAGAATACTGGAACGGTGCGCCGAAAATCAAGAAAATTACGGCCAAGGTGCTGCCTGCCGGCGAGACGACGTTTCTGGCAATGCAGAAAGGAGAGGTGAACTTCGTATTCACCGATGATCGGGGGGCAGACAGCATCGACGTGCAAGCGATGAATCAACTGGTTGACGCCGGAACCTATCAGCTTGTTCGCAGCGAAGCCATGAATACGAAAATGATTGTCGTCAACAGCAGCAAATCGGACAGCCCGGTAAGCGAAACCGCGGTGCGTGAGGCATTCTGGTATGCAATCGATCGCGAAACGATCAGCAAGGACATATTCGAAGGAACCGAAGCCGAGGCGAACAGACTGTTCTCCTCCAACGTGAACTATGCGGATGTCGAATTGAAGGAACGCGGCCATGATCCGGGAGCGGCCGAGTTAATCTTGGAACAAGCCGGATGGAAAAAAGGCAGCGGCGACGAGGCCCGGACCAAGTCCGGGCAGCAGCTGGCCATGAACTTATATTATGACAGCAATTCATCTTCGCAAAAAACACAGGCGGAATTCATTCAGCATGCGCTAATGCAGATCGGAATAAAGCTGGATATCATCGGCGAAGAATCGAGTTCGATCGCGAATCGAAGGTCTACGGGCGACTACGAGTTATTGTTTAATCAGACCTGGGGATTGGCGTATGACCCCCAAAGCACCATCGCTGCGTTCACTTCCGAGGCTTCTTATCTGCATACGACCAAAGGGATCGCCGAAGCGGATCATCTCTATGACCGGATACGGCAGGTTATGGTATCGACTGACGAGGAAGCCAGAAAGGCGTTGTATGCCGAGATCATGCGGACGGTTCACGATGAAGCCGTATTTATCCCGATTTCGAGCGGGAGCGTCACGGTTCTCGCACCGAAGAACTTGAAAGGCATTACGTTCAAGCAAACCCAATTTGAGCTGCCTTTTGAACAAATGTATTTCGAATAGGCTGCGTGCTCATCAATCGATAAGGAGTCATTATGGGAAGTTATATAGCTAAACGATTATTGCTGTCCGTTCCGATTCTGCTCATGATTTCATTCTTGACCTTTCTATTGATCAACCTGTCGCCCATGGATCCTGCCGAAGTGGTGCTCCGCGCCCAGGAAGTTCCCGAAATCACGGAGGAACTGATCGCTAAGACGCGTGAAGAGCTGGGACTGAATCAACCGTTCCTGAAGCAATATGCCGACTGGGTGATGGCCTGTCTTCAATTGGATTTCGGGGAGTCCTACGTCACGGGACAATCGGTGTGGTCCTTGATCAGCCCGGCGTTTCTCAACACGTTAAAGCTAACGTTGGTTTCGTCGATCATCATCATCGTCATGTCCGTCGTCTTGGGGGTTGTCTGCGCATTAAACGAAGGTAAAATGCTGGATCGATCGGTAAGAGGCGTTTCCTTCTTTCTGACGGCGATGCCTTCTTATTGGCTGGCTTCGATCATGATCTGGTATTTCTCCGTCCGTCTGGACTTGCTGCCGACCAGCGGCATGGACTCCTATCAAAGCTATATTCTTCCCGTAACGGTCATATCGGTGAGTTATGTCGGCATTTACTTCAGAAACGTAAGAAGCTCCATGCTGGGCCACTTGCATGAAGACTATGTGGTTTATGGGAGAGCTTGCGGTTTGCCCGAGAAGAAGATTACGAAACATATTCTAAGAAATTCGCTGCAAGTCGCCGTATCCATCTTTTGCATGGCGATCCCTATTATACTGGGCAGTACCGTAGTCATTGAAAATGTATTTGCATGGCCGGGACTTGGGCGACTGAGTGTGAAATCCATATTGAGCAGGGACTTTCCGGTCATTCAGGCCTATGTCCTGATACTGGCTGTAGCCTTTGTCTTATTCAACACCTTGTCGGACATGATCAATGCTGCGTTCAATCCGAAATTAAGGAAGGAAATCTGATGAGAGCACTGAAAAATCTGAGCAAAGACAAGCTGGCCAGCCTGTCACTGCTCCTTATTGCCGCAATCGTAATCTTGGGGCTGTTCGCCCCTATATTCGCGCCGCACGATCCGAACCATGTCGATATGAAGCTGCGCTATGCCGGCTCGTCCTGGGCGTATTGGTTCGGCAACGACAATTTGGGGAGATGCATCCTGTCCCGGCTGATTTATGGTATACGTCCCAGTATTTTATGGGTTCTGGCCGCCTTGTTGGCATCGGTAGGCGTAGGTGCGGCCGTTGGATTCGTGGCGGGGTACTTCAGAGGCAAAACGGACGCGATTCTGATGAGAATTTGCGATATCATGCTTTCTTTTCCCGGGTATGTCATGACGTTAGCGGTTGTCGGCATTCTGGGTGCAGGCCTTGAGAACATCCTGATTGCCTTTGTTGCCATGAAATGGGCGTGGTTTGCCCGCGTCATCCGAACGTCGGTCCAGCAGTATGCCGAAATGGATTATGTGAAGTTTTCAAAAGCTGCCGGCATCAGCAATCGTAGAATCATCATGAAGCATATCGTTCCCGTAACATTCTCGGATATTGCCGTCATTGCCAGTGGTTCGATGTGTTCCATGATATTGCAAATCTCCGGATTATCCTTCTTGGGGCTGGGCATCAAGGCCCCTCACGCCGAATGGGGGATGATGCTGAATGAAGCGAGAGAGGTTATGTTTTCACATCCCGAGCTGATGTTGGCGCCCGGCTTGGCGATCGTCATTGCCGTATCGGCATTTAATTTTCTGGCGGATGGGCTTCAGGTCGCGCTGGATCCCAAACGAATGAATTCCGGCAAGCAGCCGCGAATTGCAGAGGTGGAGAAACCGAATGTTGAATATGCTAGAGGTTAACCATTTGAGGGTATGGGATGCGAAGGAGGGCAAAGAGATCATCCGTGACAGCTCTTTTCGGTTAAAGCCCCAAACCTGCCTGGCAATCGTAGGGGAAAGCGGGAGCGGAAAATCCCTTACGTGCAGATCGATCATCCGATTGCATAAGCCCTGGATTCGTCAATCCGGGGAGATTCTGTTCAAAGGAGAGAATTTGAATCAACTTTCGGATAAAGAAATGAGAAGAAGAAGGGGTAAACAGATTGGGATGATCATGCAGAACGGCATGGGGGCGTTTGATCCATCTTCCGTAGTCGGGGTTCATTTCCAAGAGACGTTAAAAGCGCATTTCGGCTGGAGCAAGAGCCAAGTCGAAACCGCGATGAAAAAAGCGATGGAGAGCGTCATGCTCAACCATCCGATCGAAATCATGAATAAGTACCCTTACCAACTATCGGGCGGCATGCTGCAGCGCTTGATGATTGCGCTCACGCTGGTTCTTTCGCCCGACATCGTGATCGCCGACGAGCCGACGACGGCACTCGATACCATCTCGCAGTACGAGGTCGTTGAACAATTCATCCAGCTCCGCGAGCGAATGGGAGGCTCCATGATTTTTGTGTCCCACGACTTGGGGGTCGTGAAGAAGATTGCCGATGAAGTAATGGTCATGAGAAACGGCGTCATTGTAGAAAGCGGGAGCGTTGAAGAGGTATTATCGGCACCGCGGCATCCCTATACGCAGCACCTGGTTTCTACCCGTCTTGAGCTGAGCAGCCATTTCAACGAGATTATGAGGGGGGAGTAACGTGCTGAAGGTAGAGAACGTACATAAATCCTACCGGGTAGGCGGCCTGTTTTCGAGGAAAAAGCAGCAAATTCTGCACGATGTAAGCTTCGAATGCGGAAGCGGCGAATGCCTTGGCATCATCGGCGAGAGCGGAAGCGGAAAATCTACCCTTGGACGATTGATTTTGGGTATTGAACAACCGGACCAAGGGGCCGTCTTATTCGAAGGAAACGATGTGAGGAATCGTCATGTGCGTTCCGGCAATATGAGTGCCGTTTTTCAGGATTATACGTCTTCGATCAACCCGTTCTATACCGTGAAGGAAGCCATTATGGAGCCCTTAACGGCGCAGGGTCCGGTACGTTCCGACCAAGACGCCCGAGTCGATCGTTTGCTGCAACAGGTCGGGTTGGACGCTTCCTACAAAACGAAATATGCGCATGAGTTATCCGGCGGAGAGGCGCAGAGGGTCTGCATTGCCAGAGCGATTGCCACGGAGCCCAAGTGCATCGTGCTCGACGAGGCGATCAGTTCTTTGGACGTATCCGTACAGATACAAGTCCTCCGCTTATTGAAGGAGCTTAAAGACATCTATCAGATGAGTTACGTCTTCATCACGCACGACATTCAAGCTGCCGCTTATATTTGCGACAGGGTTCTTATTTTCAGAAGCGGCAAGGTGGAGGAGACGATCGACGTCAAGCAATTAAAGCATGTTCAGTCGGATTATGCCAAAAAATTAATGGAGCATTTGATTACGTTCTAACGTTTACATGCAAGCAGGAGGAGAAATATAGTGAGTGGAGCGATGTCTTGGCCGTTTTTGCGTTTATATATGCTGGCCCTGCTTTATTTCAGCGCCAATGCCTTACTCAACGTCATCATTCCGCTTCAAGGAGCCGCATGGGGAGCCAGCAGCACAACCATCGGTCTCGTCATGGGGGCTTACATGCTGACAACGATGTTCTTTCGGCCCTGGGCCGGGCATTTGATCCAAAAGCATGGGCCCGTTAAGGTGCTGCGCCTGGTTCTGTTGGTAAACGGCACTGCCCTGATTCTGTACACTTGTACCGGATTAGGGGGATACCTCATGGCTCGAATTTTGCAAGGCATATGCACGGCTTTTTTTTCGATGGCATTACAGATCGGCATCATTGATGCGCTGCCTGAGAAGGAGCGTTCGCAAGGCATTTCATTTTATTCATTGTTCACCTATATCCCGGGCGTGATCGGTCCGGTTCTCGCATTAGGCCTCTGGCAGACGGACGGCATGGATTCATTCACCGTTATTCTTGTTGCGATCGCCATTTGTACAGGTTTATTCGGGTACAGCGTCAAGATGGACAAAGAGAAGGCCCCACCGGAACAAGCGACAAGCCGTTCAGGCGTGTTCCATTCCTTCGGGCAAATCGTCAAAAATCGGTTCCTGTTCCGATGCAGTGTCTTGATGCTGTCGTCATCCATCGTATTCGGAGCGGTCACCACGTTTATGCCTTTATACGGCGAGCAGCTGAACAGCGGCAGCGCCGGCATTTACTTGATGCTCCAGGCTGCGGTCGTTGTCGCTTCGCGGTTTGTCCTGAGAGAACGAATTCCGTCCGATGGCAGATGGCATTCATGGTTTATCATGGGTACCATGCTTCTTGTAACCCTGGCTTCGGCATGCATCAGCCTGTCTTTAGAGTTGGGTAGCATGCTGCTGTACGCAGGCGCCATTCTTATGGGCATGGCCCAGGCGCTGCTGTACCCTACGTTAACGACTTATTTGTCATTTGTATTGCCTTCGTCCAACCGCAACGTGTTAATCGGTTTGTTCATTGCGATGGCCGATTTAGGCGTATCCTTGGGCGGGGTCGCGATGGGACCGATCGCCGATTATTTGTCCTACTCCACCATGTATATGATCTGTGCAATTTTAAGCATGATGATGGTTATTTTCGCGTACGAGCGAAAAGGAAGCTTTGCTGCTTCAAACTCCGCCCATATCAGGGAGAGAGAAGGGGATGTTTAGCAATGTACGCCTGAAGGTTCAAGAATCTCTGCTCGCTAGTTGAGCAGAGATTCTTTTTGATTTACTCAAAAGCTACTTATATTGGCTACGTGATCCATAAGCCATCATTTAAGATCTCTGCCGCTCAGGCAGGGAATATTGTTGAAGCTCATCCCAATGCGGCGTCGCCATATTCGCGCTTTTCTTTAATTCGGCAAAAGCTTGCTGCAGCGCTGTCACCTCGTTGGCCGACACCGCCTTATCACTTAACAGAATTCTGCTGATCGGGATAGACAGCATCATCTTCAATAGAATGTAAAAGAGCTTTCTGTTTTTGCGGGCGAACTGCTTTTGAGCGGCAGGCGTAACCGTGAACCCGTTTTTCTCCAATACTTGATGCCCCTCATCCATAGCATGGATGACAAGATGAAGAAGCTTCCTGTCTTTGGCGGCTCTGCGCAAATTCCCGTTATATGTAGAAGCAATGGAATTCAAAGCCAAGATCATAACATAATGGCTCTTCAGCCACTCATTCATATTGTTTTGGTAGGTCCATGCATATTTGGTGTTTGCCAGAGTCTGATCGATGAACGGCCGCCAAGACAGATCCTCGCCTAAGCCTCCGATATTGATTTTGGTTCTTGGGCCGCGCACGCTAATGACAAGGCCGTTCTCTCTCCAGCCGGCGATCGATTGAAAAGCGAAGGCCACATGTTTCGTTACAGGGCTATGGGCTTGCAAGTAGGTTTGCATATCCTGAGGGCTTGCATTGTTGCCCATGATCACGACATGGCGGCTGTGATTCGCAGCCAGTGCAGGCAATACGGCCTCGAAATCCGGATATTTCATCACGACAAAAATAAGGTCATATACATCGTCCGGCTCTAGCTCGCGGATGACCCTCACGTTATGAAACGTAGTTTTGAATTGAAAATAATGACGGATGACATTGCCGTTCTTCTCCAGCTCATCCGCTCTTTGTCCTCTGGCCAGCATCGTGACGTTGTGTCCTACGCGCACCAGCTCGTGGGCTAAATAACTGCCCAGAACGCCTGCGCCGTAAACCAATATTCGCATAATAGGTCCCCCATTGTAGATTAAACGCTTGGATCAAAACGAGTTTGCTCAAGCGCATATTGAATGTATTGATCATAGTTTTTAAATAATCGACTTGATATTTAAAAATTACAGCTTGATTCTATATGGATCTTGCTAAGACTGTCAAGAAGTTTTTAAATATTTCCTGTTTAATTTAAAAACTGTACAGGTTATGTTAAACTACGTGTAGTGATGAATGCGGAAGCGAGTGAGGATTTTGATGAACAAATTCGAAGTGAGAACGCAGCAGAAGAAGGATGCGATCGTTCAAGCGGCCTTAAAGCTTTTTAAAGAAAAAGGCTTCGTCCACGTCAGCATCAAAGACATTGCCGAAGAATCCGGAGTGTCGTCCGTATCGCTGTATAACTATTTTGGCAGCAAAGAAGGGGTGGTCAAAGAATGCGCAAACGTTCTGATGCAGAATACCATCCGTATGGCCACGGAGCTGTTAAACCAAGATATCGAGTTTAAAGACAAGTTATCCCGCGTGCTTGCGATCTGCGCCGACCAAGACTATCAATTGCTTTGTACCCCAGGCGCGGTCGAAGATCAGGTGCTGGCTAGCTTATACAGCGAAAGCACCAATAAAATTAGACTGGAGCTTATTCAGGAATTTATTGAGCTGGGGAAGAAGGAAGGGGCGATTCATTCTTCGGTCTCGCTGGAGACCCTGTTGGAATTATTGAATGCCGTCGGGACGCTGCAAGCTTCCTGGGCAAGAGCCGGGAATTATAACCACAAGATGGCTGAACTTAACCAGCTTCTCTTGTTTGGTTTTATCGGACGCTAATGAATCAATAATAAAATGACCTCCGCCGTATCCGGTGAGAGGTTATTTCTGTTGTTTAATAATGCTGACGAGACAACGCAAAAAAGGAAATTAACCTTCCAAGGAGAACCATATACTACTTGAAGGAGGATGCTTTTTATGCCTAGAACCATACTTGTAGTCGATGATGATCCGGATATCGTAGACATGCTGAAACTCTATTTAGACGCAGAAAGATATACGACTTTGGCAGCCTTCGACGGGCTTGCTGCGCTTGAGCATCTCCGAAGCCAACGCGTCGATCTCGCTCTGTTCGATATCATGATGCCGGTCATCGACGGATACCAGCTGCTCCGCACGATTAGACAGGATTATAAAATCCCGGTCATTCTCGTATCGGCCAAAAATCAGGAGCTTGATAAAATCACGGGTCTCAAGCTCGGAGCAGACGATTATGTTTCCAAACCGTTTAGCCCGATGGAAGTAATGGCAAGAATTCAGGCCCAGTTAAGACGGTCCTATGAATTCAATGAGCCGTCGGAACCTGACCCGGTTTCCGTCACCCGCATCGGTGATTTGGTGCTGGATCATCGCGAATATATACTGTATATCCAGGGAAAGCCCATTTCGCTCAGCGCGATCGAATATAAATTGTTAAACCTGTTTATGGGAGAACCGGGGCGCGTATTTACGAAACGTCAAATGTTTGAGCATGCCTGGGACGAGATGTACCTGGCCGACGATAACGCCGTTATGGTGCAGATTAGCAGGCTGCGGGACAAAATCGAGACCAATCCGAGAAACCCCGTTTATATCAAAACCATCCGCGGCCTCGGCTACCGGTTTGCCAAGAAAGATGAGTTAGACACATGAAAACGCCTAATCGTTTACAGCGTTCGCTGATCAAACAATACTTGTATTTCTTTGTTACGATTGCCATCATTGCGGCGTTATCGTTGTTTATATTGAATGCGCAAATCATGAATTATTTTCTCGATTCAACCGGTCAGATAAAGGTGGAGGAGACTCAGAAGGGCCATTCGCCCGCTACGCCAGAGGAGAGATACAGCGATCAACAAGAGCGCGTATTTTATAAAATGGCTCTTCAGACCCTGCTTCTGTTTCTCGTTTTGTTTGCGATCACCGTGTATGCGTTCGGAAGAAGGACCGCTTTGAGGCTCACGACTCCGCTCAGCTCCATAGCCGACGGTATTCGAAACATTGCCCAAGGTCAATACCGCAAAAGGCTAAACTTCAAAGCAAGCTATGAGCTCGCGCAGATCCAGGACGATTTCAATGATATGGCAGAGCGTCTCGAGCGGATGGAGCGGGAAAAGCAGGAGCTGGAAGAAAGCAAGCAGCGCATGCTGATCGACATCTCACATGACTTGAAGACACCGTTGACTACCATACGGGGCTATATCGAAGCGCTGGAGGCGGGACTCGTGGATACGGAAGAGAGAAGACGCCAGGTGTTGCGTTTGATATCCGACAAAGCCAGTCTGATGTCGGAGCTGATTGACGGCATCTTTGACCTGTCCAAGCTGGACAGTGCCGATGTTCCTTTTTCCGTTGAATTCTCCGACATTACGGAATTTACGAGGGAAATCGCGGCCGAATATTATGAGGTTTTCGAAGATAAACAGCTTGTTTTCCGTTACGATATTCCCGATCGGGAAATGAGGGTCCCGTTCAACGCGATCTGGTTATACCGGGCGGTTTCCAATATGCTGTCCAATGCATGGAAATACAACCCTCCCGGCACAACCGTGGAATTGAAATTGGTAATCGCAGAGAACGGGGTTGAGATTCACGTTGCGGATGATGGCGCCGGTATCCCGGATGCCCTAAAGGATAGGGTGTTTGAAGCTTTCGTTCGCGGAGACACGGCACGGACAAGCGATGGCGGCACGGGACTCGGTTTGGCGATTGCCAAACAAGTGGCAGAGAAGCATGGAGGAAAGATCAGGCTTACAACAACAAACGGGCAGACGACATTCGTTCTGTTTCTGCCGAGCAATATGTAAGATTTCTGAAAGAATTGAGAAAGTGCACAGAAAGAGTGATCCGGTATCCTCAGATGTAGAACGATCTACTAAATAGAGTGCAGGAGGACTGGGAAGAGTGGAAATACAAAAAGAGAAAGAGAACGAGAAGGGCATTGCCATTATACAAAGAATCGTTGCAAACCGGAAACGTATGCAGCCTTTAACACCTGGATGGAAGGGAGCGTCGCTTGGACTAGGAGGCATCGCCTTCATTCTAATCCTGATCCAGGCCGATTATTTATTGACGGGGCACGGTTTCATAAAATATATCGCGGGCACGTTTTTGTTTGTTTTAGCGATTGCCATGATAAGCGGCTTGACGGCGTTGCTGCTGCACGGAGTCAAGAAACTGCCAAGCCGTTATATTTGGACGTTGACAGGCTCACTGACCTTGCTTGTATTCTGCTTCATCGTGCCGCCGAAAGTATCGGCCTTGTTCATTGCATGTTTGGCCTTTGTTTTTTCTTTATTTGGGGCATTGCTTTATAAAATTGCAGCCGGAAGCTACAGGCAAGTCTCAAAAGCAAGGAGAATCGGCGCCATGGCCTGCTTGTCCTTGATCACCATCGTGATCGGAGCGGGCAGCTTCTGGCTGATTCGGGAGGGAGATGAAGCAGCTCCGGCCATCACGTTACAACAGCTGAAAACCTCAAGCCGGTATGAAGAAACCTTGATGAACAATCCGGCAGAACAAGGCACATTTCCCGTCCAAAGCCTGTTATACGGAAGTCCTGACAACTACCGGAAAGAGTTTAATCAAAGCGGTTCGCTGACGACCAAAACGGTGGATGCAGCCGAGTTTGTCGATAAATGGTCCTCAGGGCGAACGAAGTCGCTTGGATTCGGACCGGATGCCATGCCGTTAAACGGAAAAGTATGGTATCCCGAAGGGGAGGGCACATTTCCGCTGGTCCTGATTGTGCATGGAAACCACTTAATGAACGATTATTCCGATCCCGGTTACGAATACCTCGGCAAACTGCTCGCGAGCAAAGGGTATATTTTCGTCTCCGTGGATGAAAATTTCCTGAATGCCGCCCCATACGAGGACCTTTTTCTGGTTAGCGCCCTCCAACGCGAAAATCCGGCAAGAGGTCTGCTGCTGCTGGAGCATTTGAAGACATGGAAGGGCTGGAACAGCGATCCGGACAACCCGTTTTATCAAAAGGTCGATATGGAACGAATCGCCCTCATCGGTCATTCCCGGGGAGGCGAAGCGGTCGCGATTGCGGCGGCCTTCAACAAACTCGGCAATCACCCGGATCACGGCCATATCAAGTTTGACTATAACTTCTCGATCCGCTCTCTCGTTTCCATTGCGGGAACGGACGGGCAGTATCAGCCGCAAGGCAAACCGCTGCCGCTGCAGGACGTGAATTATCTCTCTTTGCATGGAGCTCATGATATGGACGTCAACAGCCTGGACGCTGCCAAACAATATCATCGGATTCGTTATACCGAAGGCAAAGATTACATGAAGTCGATGATTTATGTCTATGGAGCCAACCATGGCCAGTTCAACGGAGGCTGGAACAGAGGGGATGGGGCAGGTCTTGCGAATCGTCTCTTTAACCTTCGTCAAATCATGCCGCGGGAAGAGCAGGAAACGATTGCCAAGGTGTTTATTTCCGGTTTTCTCGATGCAACGCTTAAGGACCAACGTCAATATCGGGAGATGTTCACGGATTTGGGTTACGCCAAGGAATGGATTCCCGACAACCTGTACGTGGGCAATGTTTACGATTCGGGGACGACCATGATTGCCGATTTTGAAGAAGACATCGATCTGCAGAGCACGACGCTGCCTGGCGGCAGCCTGATGGGCGAACATCTCCGGGTATGGAAGGAGGAGAAGGTAAGGACCAAGCATGGCTTGGCCGATTACAGCGCGGTTCGCTTAGGCTGGGACACGAGTGGAGAATCCGAACCTGCATCCTTCACGGTCACGCTGCCGGAACGCGGCATGGAAACGGGAACGGAAAGCTCTGTCGTATTTTCGATGGCGGACGCCCGTGGAAAAGACGCGAGCGGCGACCCGAATGAACTGATCAATGCAACGGTTTCCGTTGAAGACAAGAAAGGCAATCAGGCAAGTCTTCCCCTCAGCCACATATCCAAACTGCCGCCTGTTATCGAAGGTAAACTTCTCAAATGGCCGTTTTCGAATTCCGGGAACATTTCGGAGCCCGTATTTCAAAGCTATGACTTCCCGTTAAGCGATTTTGAACAAATGAATCCGGACTTCAACCCGCAGCAGCTGAGCAAGGTCCGTATTCAATTCAACCTGACTAAGCGGGGAACCGTGCTTCTGAGCGACATGGGGATCCGATCGTAACATGCTTGATATGGTCTGATAGGATGACTTTGATGACTGCCACTCGACAATACGCTAAAGAAGCCGCCATATTGGCGGCTTCTTCGCTTTAGATTGAGCAGCGGGCTCCAACCGTTATCGCTTATAAGCGGTAATACGTGTCCGTTTTCGGAAAATGAATCGTGACTGCTGTATACCTCCCAGCCTCCGATCGGATAGACAAATGATGTCCCAGCTTATGCGCCAATTGTTTTGCGAGATAAAGTCCCATGCCGGTTGATTTGGGATGGCTTCTTCCGGTAGATCCGGTAAATCCTTTCTCAAAGACTCGATGAAGGTCCTCCGGCTGGATCCCGATCCCCGTATCTACAATGTTTAACCGCTTTTCTTTACGGTCTTCTTCGGCCGTGAAAGTAATGTTCCCGCCTTCGTCCGTATATTTCAACGCATTTGCAACGATTTGATCAAGGATAAATCCGAGCCATTTGCGGTCGGTATGGATGGTTTGCCGAATGTCCTCCATATGGAACCGAATCTGTTTATTGATAAACGTCTTGGCGAATTTTTTCGCACAGGTTTTAATGATCGCTTCCAACGGTTCTTCCGTGATGAAATAATCCTTGGAAAAAGAATCGATTCGAGAATAGTACAGTGCCTGCTCCACGTAATTTTCGATTTTATCCAGTTCATCCTCAAGTTTATCGGCCAGGGAATCAGCCGTTTCCTCCGTGCTGTTTTCCATGAGCAAACGACTTGCTGCAATCGGTAGCTTTACCTCATGAATCCAGGACATGATAAATTCCTGGTGATCTATTTTCTCTTCGTTGAGTTTCCGGAGGTCCCGTTCATGATGCCGGTGCAATTTGGCAAAAAGCTCGAGATACAGCCGCTGCTGCGAATTTTGCGGTTCAGGGGCAGCGACAGGCCAATCTTCCCGGTCAAGATCGATCAGCTCCTGCAGCTTGCGGTAATAGGATCTGCGATAAACATAGCCAATCAGTAAGTAGGCTGCGGTGAAGGCCAAACAAACGATTTGAATATAAAGAACGCTGCCTAAGGCGTGGCCCGTGTTGACGGATAGGGCAACAATCATCGAAATAAAGCCCATCATCCCGGCGTACAGCAACAAAAAATAACGTTTGTCCTTAATGTATTGAAAGAAACTCATGGGATCATATAACCTTTCCCTTTCTTGGTTACAATCCAGTTTTCCTTGCCGATGCCGGCCAGTTTTTTGCGCAAGCGGACGATGTTGACGGTTAACGTGTTTTCGTCCACAAAGCTTTCATCCTGCCAAAGATGACGCATGATTTTCTTGCGGTCTACAACGGTTCCCTTCTGCTGCATCAGGATCTTCAATATACTGACTTCGGTTTTGGTAAGCTCCGCTTGTTCGCTTTCATACGTGAGCGTCCCTTTGTCCGGAAGGAACACGACCCCCTCATGCTCGAACACGTTGGATTGCATGTCCGAATAGGAATACGTTCGGCGCAGCAGCGCATTGACTTTAGCGGTCAAAACATCCATATGGAACGGCTTCTGAATATAATCGTCCCCGCCCATATTCACCGACATGACAACGTCCATGGGCGAATCGCGGGAAGAAAGAAAGAGCACCGGTACATTGGAGATTTCCCTGATCTTTTGACACCAGTAAAATCCATCATACGACGGCAAGTTGATATCCATGATCACAAGATGAGGCTGGTCATGAATAAAGCATAACGCGACCTGGTCAAAGTTATCGACGCTGATCGTTTCCAGGCTCCATTTGGTTAAAGCTAACTGGATCATCCCGCGAATGGTCGGGTCATCCTCTACGATCATGATTTTCATAAACGATCCTCCCGGGCGTTACTAGCGGCAAATTAAACACATTGTATACGATCTTCCCGCGGCAGACAAGCAAGTTTCTGGGCTGCTTCCTTTGTCTAATGTGACAGGAATGTAAGGTTGAGAGGGAAGTTGTAAGCTAAAGTAAAGGTGACCTGTATTAAGATCAGGATAAGAAATACATGATTTCGAAATCGTGCTGACATTGTTTCTATATTGATAACCAGGAAGGAAAGATCAACATGAAAATGGTAGTGAACGCGGCTCAGGTTCGAAAGGTTTATGGCGTAAAAGGAAATGTCTATACCGCCTTGGATGATATCGATTTGACCGTGCAGGAGGGAGAGTTCGTAGGGATCATGGGGCCGTCGGGCGCAGGCAAATCGACGTTGCTCCATGTGCTGGCAACGATCGATCAGCCTACCTCCGGAGACGTTGTGATAGACGGGATGGACGTGCTGAAGATGGATGAGGAACAGCTATCCGCTTTTCGCCGGGATAAACTGGGATTCATTTTTCAAGATTACAATTTGCTGGACACGTTAACCGTGAAGGAGAACATCTTGCTGCCCTTGGCGCTGGCCAAGATGAATGTCAAAGAACTGGAGTTTAGAGTGGGGGAGATCGCGGACAAATTCGGCATCACCCCGATTCTGGACAAATACCCGTATCAGATTTCCGGAGGGCAAAAACAGCGGACTGCGGCTTCACGCGCCATGATTTCCGGCCCCAGCCTGCTGCTGGCCGATGAGCCGACCGGCGCTCTGGATTCGAAATCGGCGACCGACCTGCTGGAGAGCCTGAAGGACTTGAATGAATATGATCAGGCAACGATTCTGATGGTCACCCACGATACGTTTGCGGCAAGCTATTGCAAGCGCGTGCTGTTTATTAAGGACGGTCGCATTTTCACGGAACTGACGAAAGGCGAGGCATCCCGCAAACACTTTTTCAAAAAAATACTGGATGTATTGACCGTACTGGGGGGAATGCAAGTGACCTTGTTTGACATCGTGAAAAAGAACATGAAAGGGAACTTCAAAAACTACGCCCTCTATTTCATTTCCATCCTGTTCAGCGTCATCATCTATTATACTTTCCTTTCTTTGCAGTACAGCCAAGAAATTGCGAGTTCAATCGAATCGTCGCAGAGCATGCAATCCGTTTTTATGATGGCGTCCATCCTATTGATTGTGTTTGTTGCCGTCTTTATCATGTACTCCAACCGTTTTTTTTCGAGACAGCGTAAAAAGGAAGTAGGTTTGTACGCGCTATTTGGTTTGCCCAAAAAAAAGATCGGGAAAATGCTGTTTTATGAAAACCTGATCATTGGGGTGACGGTTTTAATCATAGGAATCATGATCGGCACATTGTTATCCAAGCTGTTCGCCATGATATTAATCAAACTGCTGGGGACGCCTGTACAGGTAGGCATGGCTTTCTCCCTTCGCGCGCTGGTTCATACGCTCATCGTGTTCATGGTGATTATTTTGGCGACATCGATCCAAGGCTATCGATTGATCTACAGCTTTAAACTCATCGAATTGTTTCGCGCGGAGCAGAAAGGGGAGCAGGAACCGAAAGCGTCGTTTCTATCGGCGGTGGGTGCAGTTCTCTGTCTGGCTGCGGGGTACGGATTCGCTTTCCGCGATTTTTCCGTCACCGAAGAAATTCTTGTCAACCTGAGCGTGATGACCGTCGGTATTATCGCTGGAACGCTTCTGCTCTTCTCCTCCTTGGTCATTGTCTTGTTGAGAACCGCCAAGAAGAGAAAGCGAAGTTATTATAAAGGCATGAATCTGGTCATCACCTCTAATTTGGTGTACCGGATTAAAGGAAACGCTCGTTTGTTAAGCGTCATTTCCCTGTTATCCGCAGCAGCTTTGTGCGCTTTCAGTGTCGGATTAGGTGCGTATTTCACTTTTGACAAAACATCGAAGCTCACGGCACCGTTTAGCTACATTTATATTGCCCAGGACAAAGCCTTTAATCAGAATGTAGACGATATCATACGCGGGGATGCAGCGCATCCGATTATAGCGCAAATGACGATTCCGGTGCTGGAGACAAAAGGGGAGGCTTCCGATCCAGAGATCCTTCCGGAGAGAATGATCGAAGCCGATAAAACCCCGCTCAAAGTGGTTTCGATCGATCAATACAACCAGGTGGCAAAGGTGTTGCGCTTCCCCGTTCTTGATCCGATCGAACAGGATGAAGCCGTTGCGATCCGGCCTATGTATACGGACTATGAGTGGTCCGATTACGAAGGCGAAACGGTGGACATCGAATTGCCTGATCAACGGATAACCCTTGCTTTTGCGGGGATGACCGTAGAACGAATCATCAATTGGAGTTATCCGGATGTGATGATTATTGTAAGTAACGGCACCTACGACAACATCGAGGCGCAAGTTTCGCCGACCCGCTATGTCGGGTATGCCGTGCAGGAACAGAAGACGACGAAGCACACGGCCGATGCGCTGGCGGCGCTGAAGACACCGGAATCGAACCTGTCTTCTTTTTATTCCGAATACCGGCTTGGAATCGAAGAAGCGGCCTTTAATGTGTTTATATTAGGATTTTTGGGGCTCGTTTTTGTCATGGCAACAGGAAGCATGATCTATTTCAAGCAATTGACAGAAGCGGCGACAGACAAACCTCGATTCGATATTCTTAAAAAAGTCGGCGTAAGCGGAAAAGAAATCAATATGGCCATCATCAAGCAGAACGCCTTCATTTTTGCTTTGCCGCTCGCGATCGGGCTTGCCCACTACATGGTCATCCTGCAATTGTTGAAAAGGTTATTCAGCAATATGGCAGGCGCCAGTCTCTTGCTGCCCATCCTGATCTGCGTCGCTGTGTTTATCCTGATCTATACGGTTTATTATGTGCTCACGGTCAACTCCATCAGCAGGATCGTCCATGGAAAGTCTGCCCCCGTGGCAAGAATTGCAGTTATCGCCATTACGGTCTGTCTTCTGGTTCTGATTGGCATATTCTTCGGCACGGAAACCCCTGCAACGCAGGATGAAAGGGGCCCGGCAGAGAAAATCCAGTTACAGCTTCCAAATCCTACTGGAGAATACGCTGTGGGGTCGATGGAAATGCACTTCAAGGATGACAACCGGGTGGACCCATGGAAACAGGACAGAGACAGGGAGCTGATGGTCAGCATATGGTACCCGGCCACGGGAAAAAGCGAGCAGAAGGCTTTGTACATGCAGCCCGAAGCAGCAAAGTATTACGACGAAAACACGATCTCCACGATCGGGTTGGATCCCGGCAGCGTCGATCTATCCGGTATCGGCACACACTCTTGGGTGAATGCGCCTCCACTGAACAACGGCGATGGGTGGCCGATCCTCATCTACACACCTGGCGGATCTGTTCCAAGAAACTTCGGGACGGCTGTAGTCGAAGACTTGGCCAGCAGAGGTTATGTGGTGGTTGCAGTCGATCATACGTATGAAGCCTCTGCGGTCCAGTTTCCCGATGGTCGTGTGGCCACGGAGTCGTTACCGCCATTCAGTGCAGAAACGGTACTGAAGATGCTAGAGGTACGAGTGGATGACATCCAACATGTATTGGATCAACTCGAATTCATAAAGAAAGGCCGTTATTCAGGCGATCCTTTACTCGCTGGATTTCAAGAAGCATGGGACCTGTCAAAGATCGGAATATTCGGACATTCCGCAGGTGGGGCTACCGCTGCTCAGGTGATGTATGAGGATGACCGGGTCGACGCCGGCATCGATATGGATGGAACGATGGGGCACATGCCCGATAACCCGCTCCCGGTGGCGCAGCACGGTTTGGATCGTCCTTTCATGCTCATGAATTCAGGCTACAATAAGGAGGGCGAGGTTGATTCCCATCTAACCGCGATGGACCGTCAATCGTTCTGGCAGCATTCGACCGGCTGGAAGCTCGATTTAAGCATACCCGAGGGAGCACATTATACGTTTACAGATTATCAGTCGCTCCTTCCACAGCTTCAGGAGAGGCTGAGCCTTTCGCCGCGAGTCGTCCAACAATTTATCGGGACAGCTGAGCCCGAACGGACGATCGCCGTCCATCGAGAGTATGTCGCTGCTTTTTTCGATTATCATCTAAAGGGTGCACCACAGCAGCTGCTGAACTCTCCGTCCGCAGACTATCCCATGGTTGATTTTATTCCTTAATGTCAGAGGCGTGAACCGCGATGGAGCATCATGCCGCAATAAAAACAATACACTTTCGAAGCCGCCATATTGGCGGCTTTTTTTTATGAGATAAGAAAGTATAAACTTCGGAGCCTTAACCATCCTTTGCTCGCAAGAAAACTTCAGCTTAAGCCGGTCTTTCTACTTAGAATTTACATCGATAGATGTTTTTCCGAAATCGATATCCGTTTATGCCATCAACTAATAAGAATGATTACGATTTTCTGAAAACGATTGACATCGACGTATAATCGGGATAAAGTATATTTTGTTAATCGTAATAATTACGAATAAACAGGTCACTGAAAACAAACGAAAGATCGGTGGCTCAGAGACAAACTTATCATCGGGAGGGCGAGTCAATCTATGTACTTTAGATTCAAGCAACGCAAGAAAACATCTTATATCGCAGCCGTCAGTTCATTTCTCTTATTACTGGGATTCATCATGTCAGCTTGCGGGGGAGTGAGACTTCCAGCAATCCGGAAACCAAGCCGAGTGACAATGCATCGTTACCGGTACGGTCTGATCCTCAGGAAAATTACATAATATTCCAGGACGCAACGGATCGCACCATAACGCTTCAGCAGCAGCCTGAACGCATCGTTGTGCTATCGCCCGAATTCCTTGATCTATTATACGCGGTCGGCGGAGAGGCCGTGGGACGGATGGAAGCTACCGGGGTTTCGATTCCTGAAGAGGCCGAAGCGATATCGTCCGTCGGCAGCGTCAGCCAGATCAACCTGGAACAGGTTGTAGCGCTCAGACCCGATCTGGTTATCGGGCAGGCGCGGTTTCATAAAGAGCTTGTGCAATCGCTGGAGAGCAGCGGGATTCCTGTTGCCTTGATGAGTCTGACCAGCTATGAGGATATGAAAACAAAAGCCGAATGGATGGCGAAGATAGCGGGTACGGAAGCGCAGCTCCCGGAAAAGCTCGAAGCTCTGGAGGTTCGAGTAAACGAAATCGTGGAAAAATTACCGGATGAGGAACGTACCTTTATCAATATGAACGTCACGCCGGGCGGGATCTCGATACAAAAGAACGGCACATCGGGTCTGGAAATAGCGAAGATGTTGGGTCTGACCAACGCTGCCGAGAATCTGGAATCGTCGCCTAACAGTCCAACCACGACGCCTTACAGCATGGAGGTGCTTGTGAAACAGGATCCGGATTATATCTTTTTGATTATCCACGGACAAAAGACCGTTGGCGAGAAGAAGATTAAAGAGGAGCTTGAGAACAATCCGGCATGGGCCTCCATCGGAGCCGTCAAGCAACAGCATGTCATTGTCGTACCATCCGATCTGTTTCTTACCAACCCGGGGCTTCACTATGATGAATCCCTGGCGTATTTAGCCAAGCTGGTGTATCCGGAGATCTATGGTGATGTTGAATAGATCGGTCCGTCATGCATCCCTGATCATTATTTTCACGATCGCTGCAGTTTCGGCGTGCTTGATCAGTATAGCTACCGGTGCCGTTATGATTCCGCTTCGGGACATTGTCACGGGTATCCTGCATCATGAGCTGCCTGGGATGAACCGGGATATTATCTGGAATATCCGGCTTCCGCGGACGCTTGTCGCGATGCTTGTAGGCGCGAACCTCGCGGTATCCGGGGCGCTTTTGCAAGGCGTCATGCGCAATCCGCTCGCTGATCCCCACATTATCGGAGTCTCCAGCGGCGCCGGACTATTCGGGATTTTCCTGCTGGTGGTTGTACCGCAATATGATTACTTACTGACGCCTGCAGCATTTCTCGGAGCGACTCTCGCCGCGTTCATTATCTATCTTTTGTCTTGGAAGGATGGCGTTAGCCCTCTGCGGATCGTTCTGTCCGGGGTCGCTGTCTCCGCATTCTTGGGGTCCGGGATATCGGCGATGCTTACCTTTTACAGCGACCGCGTGCATGGCGCTTTAATCTTCATGGTCGGCGGGCTTGCAGCCAAAAGCTGGCCGGATCTCTCGACCATACTGCCTTACTCGCTTATCGGTCTTCTTCTGGCGATGATCTTCTCCAAGCAGATGAATATTATGATGCTGGGTGACATCAATGCACGGAATTTGGGGACGCGGGTTGAGCTGTCCCGTTTCATGATAACCGCAATCGCCACGCTGCTCGCAGCCAGCGCCGTCAGCATCGCCGGTTTGCTGGGGTTCGTCGGTCTGACCGTTCCCCACATCGCCAAGCTGCTTGTCTGCGGAGATTACCGGATTCTCATCCCGTCCTCTGCTTTGCTGGGCGCTGCCGTTCTGACGTTCTGCGACACGCTGGCAAGAATGATGTTTACACCGATTGAGCTTCCAGTCGGAATCATCATGGGCGCATTGGGAGCACCCTTTTTCCTTTATCTGTTAAGGAGGAGGAAAGCATGACACGTTTGGAGACTCGCGATCTTTCGCTGAAATACCAGGATAAGTTTGTTATTCAACATCTGGGCATCTCCTTCGAGAAAGGATCCGTGTACAGCATTATCGGTCCGAACGGCTGCGGGAAGAGCACGTTGCTTAAAGCGCTTGCTCGCCAGCTGAAGCCCGCAGGAGGGCAGGTTCTGCTTGACAGCAAGCCGTTATCCGATTTAAACGGGAAGGACGTGGCCCGGCAGCTGTCCTATATGGCCCAATCGCAAGAGCCCATAGAAATCACGGTGAAGGAATTGGTGGGATATGGAAGAACGCCCCATCAGCCTTACTGGAATCATGTCAGCGCCAAGGACCGCGAGATCACGGATTGGGCATTGGAGGCAACCGCTCTTACGCCTTATGAGGACAGACTTCTGCATACGCTGTCTGGCGGAGAAAGACAGAGAGCGTGGATTGCCATGGCTCTGGCTCAGCAGCCAGGCGTGCTGCTTCTGGACGAGCCGACCACATACCTGGACATTGCCCATCAGCTGGAGGTTTTGGAGCTGGTTCAGGGATTGAATCAACAATTAAATATGACCGTTATCATGGTTCTGCATGACATTAACCACGCTTCAATCTATTCCGACTATATCCTGGCGATGAAATCAGGGAAGGTGGAAGGCTATGGCTCACCATCCGAGGTTTTGACGCCGGATCTGCTGGGCAGGGTGTTCGGTGTTGAAGCTTCCGTGGAAACCGATCCGGTTCGCGACAAGCCGATTTGCCGGATTACCGGATTAATCAAGAAATAAGGAGTCGAACGCTTTGGAACCTATAGATCATCAATATCCTTTTACAGCCATTGTCGGCCAATCCCGAATGAAGTTGGCTCTCATTCTGAATGTCGTGAATCCGAAACTCGGGGGCGTTCTGATACGAGGGGAAAAAGGAACGGCGAAATCAACGACAGTACGTGCCTTATCGGGACTTGTGCCTGATCTGAACGTTGTTAATTTGCCGGTTAGTGCGACGGAAGACCGGGTTGTCGGTGCTTTAGACATCGAGCATGCGATCAAGAAAGGAGAAAAGAAATTTGAACCCGGATTGCTGGCTGCGGCCCACGGCCATATCTTATACGTCGATGAGATTAATCTGCTCGATGATCATATCGTGGATGTGCTTCTGGATGCGGCTGCGATGGGGGTTAATACCGTTGAGAGAGAAGGCATTTCCTATTCCCATCCGTCACGGTTCCTTTTGGTAGGGACGATGAACCCCGAAGAAGGGGACCTGCGACCGCAGCTATTAGACCGGTTTGCACTGTCGGTGGAGATCGGCGGGGAAAGGGACGTTCAAGAGCGCACGCTTGTCATCCGCAGACGATTGGAATATGAACGGGACCCTGCTTCATTTGCTGCGCGATATGAGACGGAGCAGAAGAGAGTATTGAACCAGATCCTGCAGGCGCGAGACCGTCTGGACCATATCCCGATCTCGGACGATATCCTTGAGCTGGCAGCGAAAATCGGCATCGCACTGGAGGTGGAGGGACACCGTTCCGATATCACCCTCATCAAAACGGCGGTTACCCTGGCTGCCTGGCATGGGAAGGAGACTGTAAGCCTAGATCATATGCAAGAAGCGGCGCACTTGGTTTTGCCTCATCGCATGAGACGGCAGCCGTTTGAAGATACTGGCGGCATTGAACAGCGATTACAGACGATACTGACTTCAGTTGAATGGGTACCGTCATGATAACGGAAGAATGGAAGAGCGCTGCCTCGGCATATCCTTTCAGTGCGATTCTGGGCCAAGAGAAGGCCAAACGAGCGGTACTGCTCTATCTTGTCAATCCAGCGATCGGAGGCATACTTGTTAACGGCCATCCCGGGTCAGGCAAAAGCGTCCTGCTGCATGCAGCCTCTTCTTTGGTCAAGCCGCGCCGAATCCTATCCGTACCCGTCAACGTTACGGCTGACCGGCTGCTCGGCGCTTTGGATATGGCAGCCGCCATGAACAGCGGAAAGCTAGCGCTTGCTCCGGGATTGCTGGAAGAAGCCAATGGACAGCTCCTGCTTGTAGACCATATGAATCTACTATCTGAAGCGATCTTGAAGGAGATCGTCAGCACGCTGTCTACGGGCTCGATCTATGTGCAAAGAGAGGGAATATCCACGGTTCGGAGAAGCCGTTTTATGCTGCTTGCAGCAATGGATCCCAATGAAGGCCGGGTATCGCCTCCCCTTCTGGACCATTTTGGTTATTGCGTTACGTTGGACGATGTTCACGATTCCATATCAAGAGCAGAAATTATACGCCGAAATCTGCAGTTTGAGCATGATCCGTTCGCATTCCAGAACCGATATCTGCCGCAGGATGAAACGCTGCGTCTTCGCGTCGAAGCCTCCGCACAAGCTCTTCCCCAAGTTCAGGTGAGCGCGGACATGATTCAATTGTCAGCCTCCATCGCCAGAGAAGCGGGGATCAGCAGCTCCAGGGGCGATCTCAGTCTGATTGAAGGGGCCAAAGCTGCAGCCGCTTGGGATGGGCGTTCCGCGGTTACCGCCGCCGACATCCGGGAGATAGCTGATTTTGTGCTTCCCCACAGAATGACACATGTAATGGGGAAGCCGAGTGCTTCTAGCAGCGGCTTACCTGAACAGGATAACAGTAAACAGCCGGAACATTCGCTTGAGGATCATGCCTGCTCCTCTCCAATGCCTCCACAGAAAAGTCCCGAACCGAAACGGAATCCCCATCATCCGAGCAACGCTTCTTCTGACAGACAAGATGTGACCAGCCATACGGTAGAGCAGCATGCGGATGATCGACAGCACGTATCAGAAGGTTTGGAGGAACGGGTGCTGCTGCCAGACGAAACGTTTACAATGAAGCCGTTGCAGCTCGAAGGGAAGCGCAAGATTGAACACGAGGGATCGGGAAAACGAAATAAATCCCGGGCCAACCAGAAGAAAGGGAGAGCTATGGGGTATATGTACCCGGGCAGGAACCTGCGAACCGACGTGGCTTTGGATGCCACGATTCGCGCAGCGGCTCCTTATCAAACAATCAGAACAAAACAAGACGAGGTGGCGTTTGCCATTGAGTTTGATGATTTGCGTCAAAAGAAAAGAGAGAACCGGGTAGGGGCAACCTTGCTGTTCGTCGTTGACGCCAGCGGGTCTATGGCGGCTCGAAAGCGAATGACCGCCGTCAAAGGCGCTATTCTGTCACTGCTGCAGGATGCTTATGAGAAAAGAGACCGAATTGGTATGATCGCCTTCAGAAACAACGAAGCCGAACTGATCCTTCCGGTGACGCGCAGCATCGAAGCCGCGTCCAAGCAGCTTCGGGACATTCCCACAGGGGGAAAGACGCCTCTGGCAGATGGGCTTGCCCAAGCGTACAAGGTGCTCCAGTCGGAGAAACGCAGAAATAACGATACGCTCCCGGTCATGATCATGGTAACGGATGGCCGTGCCAATGAAAGCTCCATCGGATTAACCGCGTATGCTGACATTTGGAACGAATGTCTGGAAGCGGCCAAGCTGATCCGAGCTGCCGGGATTCGGTCCCTGGTATTAGATACGGAGCAGGGATTTGTCAAATTGGGACGTTCGAGGGAGCTGGCTGACGCTTTAGGCGCTGAATACAGGTTACTTGACCACGTAGATGACGAAGGTATTGCACGGGCTGTCCGCACCACCATGAAATGACGAATTGCATGATTATAGAGGGGAGGCGACAAGAGTGAAAATCGCCGTGCTGACGACATCCCATGCAGCGATGAGGGATTTGTCGCAGCTATATAAGAAATGGGACGCATCTTTTCGCAGTCGTCTAGCGTTATCCGTGTTTAATGTAGAAGGAACATTGTCGGATGAAGAATGGAAGCGGCTGAAGGCGAAGGTAGAGGAAGCGGAGTTTATTATTCATGATCCGCACGGTACGCCGGCTCAGACTCTTTCCCGCATTTATGATCTTTGCCAAGGTCATGAGGCGCAGCAGGTGATTTTAGGAGGGAATGCGGATGGGATTCAAGATTTGTTCCGATTGGGATCGCTGCGTTATGAAGATATTGCCGGAAGCGGTCAACGAGGGGATCCGACGGGTTCTTCCGCACGGATTGATATAAATCAAGATCTCGAGCATTATCGAACCTTACTTGATTACTGGAGACATTCAAGTATCGACAATTTGGAGCATATGCTGGGCTATATCGCTACAACATTTGGCCAAATAACGGATTGGCCGCCGGTGGAACCGCCTTCTGTTCTAGAGACGTTGGGTATTTACGACCCACTCTTGAAGCGACCGTATGAATCTTTAAAGGCCTATCAGAGCGTGACGCCCGTTCGGACCGATTTGCCGACGGTAGCCGTGCTATTTATGGGATACAGCTATCCGCTCCATACCGGTGAAATCGTAGGCGGTATCATTCAGGACCTTCGGAAATTTGCGAATGTCCTACCCATCGCACTCACTTCATTGGTACGCGTCGATCCCCAAAGGCTGCGAAGTTTGCTGATGCAAGGAGGCTCCCAGGGCGGTAAGATCGATCTGATCGTGAATTTTGTTCCGTTCCGGCTTGGCGCGGGGCCTACCGGAGGGAAAAGCGATGAGATCCTATCCTTAATAAAGGAAGTTGAAGCGCCGATGTTCCATCCGTTCTTCTTAACGCGAAGGGAACGGGAAGAATGGGAAGGCTCGCTGCAAGGTTTATCGCCTTCCGAATTTTTGGTCCAAATGATGCTGCCCGAGCTCGACGGGAGCATTGACATGCTTCCGGTTGCCGCATTATCCGGTCGTGAATACGATGAGGAAATGCAGCTTCACACGAAGGAACTGCGGGTCATTGAGGAGCGAGCGCGGCGGTTGATCAGCAGAGTTCGTCGATATTTGGACCTTCGAACCAAGCAGCCGTCGGAAAAGCGTATCGCCATCATCGGCTATAACTATCCTCCCGGAGAGGGGCATTTATTTCAGGCATCGTTTCTGGATACGTTCGAATCCATATCCCGAATCGCGACAGCGATGAAAGATCACGGCTACACGACAGAGGCATTTACCGGAGCTGAATTAAGGGAACGCTTCCTTCGGGAAGGAGCGGTCAATTCCGGAGTCTGGACGGACGAGCGTTGGTCCGTTGAACTTCCAACGTACGACAATAAGGCTTATGAGCAGAATAATAAAGTGTTTGCCAATCGCAGGGATGAGCTTATTCAGCAGTGGGGAGAGGCGCCGGGCAATATTATGACGACGGAGGAGGGAGCATTCAAAATCCCCGGTTTACTAAGTGGAAACCTGTTTATCGGGGTTCAGCCCAGCCGGGGCGTTCACGAGCATCCCGAGGCTGCTTACCATGACAAGAGCCTTCTTCCGCACCATCAGTATCTAGCCTTTTATCAATACATTCGGGACGAATTCAAGGCGGATGCCATCCTGCACGTAGGAACCCACGGAACCCTTGAGTTTCTGGAGGGAAAAGAGAGCGGAATGTCCGGTGATTGTTTGCCGGATGCCCTGATCCAAGATCTTCCGCATTTCTATATGTATTACGTTGGAAATCCGTCCGAGGCAATGATCGCGAAGCGAAGGTCGCATGCTGCCTTGATCGGTTACCAATCCCCGCCCTTCACGTCAAGCGGATTATATGGTGAATATGTCGAGCTTGAAGCGATGCTGCACGAGTACCGGGAAACGGAACGGCTGAATCCAACGCGTGTTCCCGACGTAAGGAAGAGGATACGGGACCAGGCGGCATCGCTTTCTATGGAAACGGACGATTTGGAAGAGCTCGAAATCGAGCTGTATCGGATTCGAAGATCCGTGATCCCGAACGGTCTGCATGTCGTCGGCGAGGGCTACAACCATCAAGAAGCGGCAGGGCATATGAAAATGATTTTGAGCCATGAGCAGGGAAAACTTGGATCGCTGCAAAGAGTATTTGCAGCATCCATGGCTTGGGATTATGACAGCCTGCTGGAAAGCCGGGACATTGAAAGACTGCAATTGCTGGATGAGTGTGTAGGGAATGCCGTGTTATCCTTCATTCATAATGAAACCATCCCTGAGCCTCCACAGTTGCCGGATGAAATGAAGGCACGCTGGAACGACATCTGGAATCACGGGTTAACGGCATATCATTCCACCAAAGCGGATATGGAGCTTAAGAACCTGCTGCGGGCGCTGGATGGGGCGTATTTGCCGGTTAGCCTAGCCGGGGACAGCGTTCGTAATCCGGAGGTTTTGCCGTCCGGAAATAACCTGGTGCAGTTCGATCCGCGCGCCATTCCAAGCCGGACGGCAGCTGCGACCGGGTTGAAAATTGCCGAGAATACCTTGAAGCTGTACTACGAGGCCCATCAAAAATATCCTGAAACGACGGCACTCGTGATGTGGGGGCTGGAAACTTCGCGGACCCAGGGAGAGACGTTAGGCCAGATTCTGGCTTATCTCGGCGTCAGAATCAAGGAAAGGGGACATTCCATGCATATGGGATATGAAATCATTCCACTTTCCGAACTGAACCGACCGCGAATCAATGTCGTCGTGCATATCTGCGGATTTTTCCGCGATATGTTTCCGGACCAGCTATTCATGCTTCATCGCATGTTTAGAGAAGTATCCGAGCTGGATGAGCCGATGGATCAAAATTGGTTCAAACAGCACTCGGAGTTGCTGTACCGACAGCTGCGCAATGCCGGCGCCGGGCACGACGAGGCTTGGGATTTGGCGTGCGCCCGCATTTACGGTCCTGCCGAAGGAGAATATGGAACGACCGTAACCAAGCTGATCGAGACCAAACAGTGGGAAGAGGAAAGCCAGATAGGCGCGTCATTTATGAACAGTCTGAAGCATGTATATAGCGCCAACTACAGAGGCAAGGAAATGCTTGAGCTGTATCAGGCCAACTTGGCGGCCGTGGATATCGTTTCGCAAATTCGGAGCAATCATGAGCACGAAATTACGGATTTGGACCATTATTACGAATTTTTCGGGGGGTTGGCGAAATCGGTAGAAATCGTTAAGGGCAGTCGAGCGGAAATGTATATCACCGATACAACGCGCGAGCAGGCATTAACGGAAGAAGTACGCAAATCGATTCAGCGAGGCGTTCGAACCCGCTTGCTTAATCCCAAGTGGATGGACGGATTGCTGAAGCACGACTTTCACGGGGCACAGAACATAGCCGACCGAACGGAAAACTTGCTCGGTCTGGCAGCGACAACGAACCAGGTGGATTCCTGGATCTTCTCTTCGGTTCACAAGGAATATGTTGCGGACGAACAGCGCAGCAAGCAAATGCGGGACAATAACCGTTCTGCATATCACAGTATGCTGGAAACTCTGTTGGAGAGTCATCAACGGATTTATTGGGACGCGTCGGAGGATGAATTGGGAATGTTGCGTGATCGTTATTTGGAGCTTGAAGGGGATCTGGAAGGCCGTAATACCTAGGTCGTAAAGTGAAGATCCACTATGCCAAACGGGGAAAACAGGGATGATATCATAATCATCCCTGTTTTTTATGTTCCGGTTCATGATCATTATCAATATTATTTACGGCTATTGTTATTGTTTTTGCCACATTTCTCCTCGAACATCAACAGAAAAAACAGTATAATAAAGACAAACAAAACTAAACAAAAACATTCGGATAGGGCGGTGGCAGGAATGAATCAGGAATTTGTGCATCCGGCAGATCAGCTTCTTCTCTTTATCAATCGCATTTACAACCATGGGATGACAACCACGTCGGGAGGCAATTTGTCGATCAGGGACCAAAACGGGGATATATGGATTACGCCAGCGGGAGTGGACAAAGGGTCGCTTAACCGGTCGGATATGGTATGCGTGAAGGAGGACGGCAGGGTAGAGGGAATTCACAAGCCTTCCAGCGAATTTCCCTTTCACCGGCTCATCTATCAAGCCCGCCCGGATTTGAAGTCGATCATTCATGCCCATCCGCCTGCACTGGTTTCGTTCAGCATAGTAAGGCGCATTCCGGATACAAGGCTGCTTCCGAACGAAAGGCAAATCTGCGGCGAGATCGGAATCGCGCCTTATGCGCTGCCCGGAAGCGAGCAGCTTGGGGAGAACATCGCAGCCGTCTTCAAGCAAGGGATCGACACGGTCATGCTGGAGAATCACGGGGTCGTGGTCGGGGGAGAGGACCTATTTCAAGCGTTTCGTCGGTTCGAAACCCTCGACTTCTGTGCACGCCTTGAGATTGAGGCACGTCGAATCGGTAAACCGGTCCTGCTTAACGATGAGGATTACGAAACCGTGCGCAACAAAAGCACGCTGCAGATGGATACGTTCATCCGCGATTCCTGCACGTCGGAAGAAAAAGAGCTGCGCCGCGATATGTGCGGATTGATGAAACGCGCGTATAAACAGGGATTGTTCACCAGCACGCAGGGCACCTTCTCCCATCGATTGCAAGGAAACGATTTTGTCATCACGCCCTATGGCAAAGACCGCAATGATCTGGAACCGGAAGACCTCGTCCGCATAGAGAACGGCAAAGCGGAAGCGGGCAAACAGCCGAGCAAATCCGTTTTCCTCCATGAAGCGATCTATAACACGCAGCCGCATGTCCATTCGGTCATCATCGCGCATCCTCCCAACATTATGGCATTTGCGGTCACCGACACGGCCTTCGATTCGAGGACGATTCCGGAAAGCTATATATTGCTTCGCGGAACGCCGAAGCTCCCCTTTCATGCGGTGTATAACGAGCCTGAGCGTACCGCTTCGCTGTTTAAAGCCAATACGCCGATTGCCATTGTGAACAATAACTGCGTAATCGTTGCCGGTCAAAGCCTGCTCAACGCTTTTGATCGATTGGAAGTTGCGGAGTACAGCGCGAAATCCATTTTGTCGGCGAGAACGCTAGGCGATGTCATCCACATCGATGATGAACGAATCCACGAGCTTGAAGCAGCATTTCATCTGGAATCATGAGCAATAACCTGGCGTTCATGATCTATAGCCTTTAAATGAAGGAAGAGCAGCAGAGTTGCCGTGAATGATACGCGGCCATCTGCTGCTCTTTTTATTATGCTAGTTGAAATCCGGTTATCATGCTATTTGGTCCATGAACCGACCTTATAAGCTCCGTCTGAAAGCCGGTTTGTGTTAGCGAAATCAATCGCCGGCTGGTTCGTCGATGGATCGAGAATCGCAATGGCTAATTCATAAGTACCGCTCGGCAGTGTATTCGTAGGAAGAGAGCCTGTGACCGTGTGCTGCCCTGTTCTCCAGGTCGTTAAGTCCGCCGATGTGGTTTGGCGTGCCACGATCTGGCCGCCGCTGCGCAGCTGGATTTCAAGAGGCCAATTGAACGGGAAGTGTTGAACCCCCTTATTCTCCACCGTGACGGATACCTCGAGCGTGCTTCCGCTATTTACTTGCGGGTATGCAGCCTTGTTCACGACAAAGTGATAGCCCATTCGTTTCTTGAGCGTATCGATGTTGCCTTGCAATGGATTCCCAACCGCCAGGGAAGCCGGAGAATTCGGTCCCAGCCAGCTTGGCTTGCTGAGCTCGGTTTGCCGAAGGGTCTCATTGAAGCCGCTGCCTGACGTAAGCGCAGCATTCATGCCATAAGCACCGCCATAAAATTCGCCGCCGGAGACGCGAGTATCCCAAAAGTTTGCATGTGCGGGTTGCTGCTGGCCGATGTCATCCCAATATCCGTTCTGGGTGCCTGTATACCAGCCCCAATCGGAATCGAAGCTCGGCTGATCGCCGAAGACGTCATTGTACATTCCCAGAATCAAACCCTTGTTGTTATTCTTGGCCAGCTCTACACTGCGTCTAATCAATAGCTGCGTGTGATCCTCCTGATCGGCAAAGGCATCGATATAATGCTGAATATATTGGTTGGATATGCTGTTCGGGGGAAATGCCCCCGTATAGTTGCTTTCCCCGTTCGGTCCGACATAAGGCCAGGTATGGAATTCGGCCCAATGTCCGAGCGAACCGATTTGCACAAAAGCGATCGGGCTATCCGGGGAGTCGTAATGGTCCGCAATCGCCTCGATTGCAAGTTTGTGCCTGGCGATCAGATAGTCGGAACTGTAATTAGGAGAGAAGCCCGTGTTGTTGCCGGCTCCCATGCCTCCAGTATCGTCGCGATAGGCCTTGCCCGGCGATTGTCCCAAGCTTGCCATGTCGTTGTACAGCCAATCCGGGATATCCCGGTGAGCCACGCCGGAAGGACTGTCCAGAATAAAGCGAAGGATTACCTTGACGCCGCGGCTTTTCCAATAGTCGAAATGATTGGAGGCTTCAATCGCACTGAAATCATAATTGCCCTTCGTCGGCTCAAACTCCTTCCAAGTCACGCCGGCATATACCAGCCGATGAGGTTGAGGATAATTGGTAGATTTCGCGGATGGAGCCCAGCCTTTAAACGGGTTATTCAACGGATCATTCAGCTCGGTTGGATAGAATTCGATCATATTGCCTCCCGGATGATGTGCTTGTAAGGTATAGACCGGAAGCGGCTGGTTCTGAGCCGGCAGGCGGTGCATATCCGAATTGTTATCCAGATACCCGATGCTCACGCTGCTGCCTTCGCCAAGTCCAAGCGTAGAAAGAGGGATCGCTGCTTCAATCACGGATGAGGAACGTACATATTGAGAAGAAGTCAGTGACGATGAAAAATTCCAGCTCCAACTGCTTCCATTGCCTGAGTAGCGGTATAAGGTTAGGTTCTCGAGAAGCCACTCAACGCCTGTCGTGCCCCAGCCAAAAGCTTGATATCCGGTAGAAGCATTCCCGTCCGTATTCAACCAGAAGCTTCCCATCGTAGTGCTAAGGCCGGAGCCTTGCACAAGCAGATAAAGATTCTTGTCGTCATGGGAAGCCTTTAAGATTTGAGCCGTTCCCGTATTCGTGGATAGGGCCGGAATGCCCTCCCAGTCGCTCGGATCGCCGTCAACAACGATAGAGGCAGAAGCAGCTTCCGCAGACCAAGTAAAGCGGGGAAAAGGGAATAAGGCAAGTAGAATGGCCGTCATGATAATTAGGGCAAACGGCTGCTTCCAATGGATACCCCGTGCTTTCATGTCAAACCTCCTCACAGAATTGTTCTTTTACTCTCAAGAAATCGAATCCTTCACCTCCTTTCCGAGCCAGGCAATTAACAATTCGTGAATACGTGCAACGGTTCCAGGCGCTTGTTCTGAAAAAGCATGGGACGCCGTTAAGTTTCCACTTGCCAAAAAAACCGTTTAAGTTGAGCTGCGTGCCACCAAGCGGGTAGGCAAAATCACCTTTTTGGGCAGCAGCTTGTTTCCGTTGATTCGGTCGATTAAGTTATCGACAGCTACCATGCCGATTTCTTTCATCGGCACATCGATCGTAGACAGCGGCGGATTGGAATACTTGGATACCTCAATGTTGGATAGCCCAATAACCGCTACTTCGTCAGGAACGGAAATACCGTTGTTATACAGGCCGTTGAGGGCGGCCATAGCCATTAAATCGCTGCCGGCAAAGAAGGCAGTCGGGAAATTTCGGGTTGTACATAGATGATTGATTTTTTCGATGCAGACCGCCTCATCCCACATGCAATCAATAACCCAATCGGGATTGACCGACAATCCGGCAGCATGCATGGTTGCGTAGTAGCCCCGATAACGACGGCTGTCTTTGAGGTTGCTCGATAATCCGCTGCCCCCGATATATCCGATTCGGGTATGGCCTTTTTCAATAAGATGGCTGACGGCCATCGAAGCGACATTGTAATGATCGTAGCCGACATTGTCGATATCCCCGCGTTCCGTATCGATACCTACGATGTACGGGACCTGCTTGCGAATATATTCGTAGGTCTCGTGATCGAGCGATTCCATGAGAATGAGGCCGGTAATCGGTTCGCTGAATGTATTAAATAGGATCTTGCTGTCGTTCAATTCAATTCCCGTCCGGATAAAGGACATGTTGTAACCGGCGCCAAGCAAGCGTTCTTCCACGCCGGATAAGATCGACATGAAGTAGGGATCGTTGTATTTATCCTTGGTGACGCTTAAGACGCATCCGATTTTGATATGCGATTTGCTTTCGGCCGGATCCTGAGCAGAAACCTTCCGCTTGGGCCCTGATGCGATTTTATAGTTCAGCTGCGTAACGGCTTGCCAAACCCTTTCCCGGGTTTCGTCCGTGATTTTATACTTCGTATCATTGTTTAACACTCTGGACACGGTGGCTGTGGATACATTTGCAAGTTTAGCAACATCCCGAATCGTACTCATGTATAAACACATTCTCCTTTTAAGTTACTAATAATCGCCATTTTAGAGTTTATAGGAATGTTACATTGTTAACAATGATTTGCTTTTATTATAGATTATGTTACGTTGTTTGTTGCGCAATATTGTTACGTTACTTCATTTTACATTCCTCCTTAATCAAAATCAAGAGTAACATGTATATTCCATGCGTTGTCACTAGAAATTTCGAAGTATTTCAAAATTGATATTGCCAGATAACATGCGAATGATATAACATGAAATCACTAAACAAATTGTGTAATAAAACAGATTCAACGTAACAAACAACGTAACAAACAGAGAGTTCTGTTTAGTACATGGGGGAGTTGGGATATGAACAAGAGAGTTACGGTTTACCCTATGATATCGGATGAAATGTTGACCAATCCGGGTATTGGCTTTACCACGGCGCCGGGCTTGATGGGAGATCCGGAACGGATTGTTGATAACCGGGGGGAAGCGCAGCGCAAATACAAGTTTGCGGAAGACAGCAGGACGTACAATCATCCGGACAGCAAAGTATATTTCTTCAGCGTTCGTTGGCGTGACGTCGAAACGGATAAAGGGAGTTATGACTGGAGCGTACTGGAGGAAAAGCTGGATTACGCCAAATCATTAGGCTGTACTGCCGTGGTGCGCTGTTCGCCATATGCATTAAGCGAAGAAGACGATATTCCGTCTTGGTTCCGGGCCGAATATCCGGAGGAGCCCGAGTTTCCGTTCTGGAGAGTAGACCCTCTGACCACCCCATATGCCGAGTATTGGTCTGATTTCATCAAGGCGTTTGCCGCCCGCTTTGACGGCCACCCGCTTATCAGCTCGATCGATTTGACCATAGTCGGAGCCTGGGGGGAAGGCGGCGGAACAGAATTTCTAACGCCTGGCGCGATTAAGCAGATAACGGATGCTTACTTGGACGGTTTTAAAATAACGCCTCTCCAGGCACTGCTGCATGATCCGCTGTCGATCCGGATCATAAATGAACGCAAAGCTAAAGTAGGATTTCGCGTGGATTGCTTGGGGGATATGGGAGGCTTTCATGGCGATCAGTGGTCGCATATGACCGATTTCTATCCGCAAAATATTCAGAATTTTGAGATGGGCGATGCCTGGGAGAAAGCGCCGATCCTGTTCGAAGCATGCTGGCATATGAATGACTGGTATCTGCAGGGCTGGGATATCGACTATATCATACAGGAAACGCTCAAGTGGCATATTTCATCCTTTAACAACAAAGGGACGGTAGTACCGGAACCGTGGAAAGAGAAGGTCAAGGCTTGGATTAACAAGATGGGCTACCGCTTCGAATTAAGGAAATTCGCGTACGATTCGATAGCGTTCGTTGGCGGAGAGCTAAACATCGATGCGTTGTGGGCTAATGTCGGCGTCGCTCCGATTTATCATCGTTATCCGCTGGCGGTGAGGTTAACCGGCCAATGTCGATCGTATACGCTTCATAGCAGTGAGGACATCAGGGAATGGCTCCCGGATGAGGATATTGCTTGGACAGAAAGCTTTTCGCTGCCGGACGATATGCCGGCGGGCGAGTATGCGCTGGAGATTGGCATCGAAACCGGCGTGAAGGAAATCGGGAATATCCAGCTGGCAATCACGGGATATCAAGACGGCTTTTACCCGATGGGTAAGCTATTCGTCGAAAGGGGGAGGCAGGCTAATGGAAAGGCCGATGAATTATAAAGAAGTAACAGCGATCTGTGAATTTGATTATCTGCCTGATGGATTGGAAGCAAAATATGATCGCTATCTACCGGATGGCGAGCCCTATCTCATACCAAGGGGCTTCTTGAATGGAATCTTTGAGCGATATCAGACTCCCGAGGAGACTCGGCAATGGATTAAACAGGGGATTTTAGCGATAGAGGAAGACGCCGTATTGTTTCATTTCACCAAATTTTTGGTGGAGGATCTGTGCTCGGCGCGCAATCGCTGTGATGAAGCCCATTATACCAATATGACGCCCGCATGCATGAAGAAGTACGGCGAATTATATTCATTTTTGTTGCTGCTAGCCTGCGTGGTGCCTTCCATGAAGATGCTGGAGAAGCGTTCCGTACCCCTAACCTATTATGAGGACATTCCACATCAACCGCTGAAGCTGCAAATGGAAAAATTGGCACTGCAGGGCGATGCCAAGGTTCATGATTTCCCGTGGGTGATGAATTTCTATACCTGCTCCATCTTTCTGTTGGACCGCTTCTATTTTATTCCGTACCGATTCGAGGATTCCTTCACCATGTTCCGCCATAGGGATACGCAGGAAGTGCTTGCCCTTCGCCATCCCGGAGAGGATTTCCGCAGCGATGGACAGCGGAACGGAATCAACGATGTTTATGATTCGCAAGGCCGCTTCACATCGGAATGGCAGGAGAATGCCGAATTCATCATAGCGAATCGGATCAATCCCATGGGATTCGTCGAAAGAGAAACAACGCCAATCTTAAAGAAGGACTGGGATACCGTGCTTCAAAAAGGGGATACCCTGTTGGCGCTTCACATTCCTTCCGGGCCCGGGTACACGCCAGACAGGCTGAGGAATTCCATGGCGATGGCCATCGGGTTCTATGATCGATATTTTCCGGAATTGCCCATCAGAGGCTTCTGGAGTTCAAGCTGGCTTTATGATTCCAGGCTCTCGCTCGTTTTGGACAATGATAAAAGCAATATCGTCCACGTTCAACGGCAGTTTTATAATTATCCCACCCATGAAGGGGACGGCATGCTGCGCTATGAAGTCTTTGGAGACCGGAATGCTGATCCGGCGTTGAACACCAGCGAATATACGACCTCGCTGCAAAGAGCGGCAGCTGAGTATATGCGGACCGGGGCCAGATTCAATACGTTAAGCATGATCGTGCTGAAGGAAGATATCGGCCGGATTGGCAGCATGCCTTATATAACCGACGCAGATATAGAATTGTTCCGCGGAACCGTTGACAGCCATTTACAAAGGAGCGAAGAGGATGGGGAAATATTCGCTTGAGAGCTACGAGAAGTACAAAACCGTCAAAATCAGGCCGAAGCCCTTATCGGTCAAGGAGTATGATACAATCCACGGTCGATTCGAATATGCGGCTTTTGCATGGAAGGAACTAGAACCTGCGCGAGGAGAGTATAAGCTCGGAGGGATCGACAAGGTATTGAAAGTGATTACGAACCCTGTTCTTTTCCTGACGCCGGACCTGCCAGAATGGACGAAGGATAACCACGAAGCATGTTATGCGGCATTGATCCGAAAAGTCGGGAGTATGATCGATTCGGATAAACGCCTTGCGGCCGTCATGATCTCGACCTTAGCAAACAGCAAGGAAGAATGGAACGCCTATATCGATTCCTTTGGATCCCAGGTACTGCTTGCAGATTTGCAGAATGAACCACTGATTCGATATTTAAAGGAGCGCGGCCGCGGCTTTGGCTTGCTGGTGAAGTGCGGCGAGGAGAATTGGATCGAATGCTGCGAAGCCTTTGCCAAACATCATTTGCAGCGGGTATGGAAGAGCTACCCGGTGTTCCTCCATGCGACCGATGAAGCTGGCGGTTCCCATATCAGACGGGAGGCCTTTCGCTGGCATGCCGGGATGTCCAACGTAAACCTAGGGCTTGGTTACAACCTTGCTTTACGTCGGCTAACCTACCCGGAAACGGTGTCCGGCAGCGGGAGCCTGCCGCTGCGATTCTGGTTCGTAAACTCGGGAAGCTCAAGAATCTATCGAAAATTTCAGCTGCGGCTGCAGCTAAAGCAGGAAAACGTGTCCCATGAATTTCCGCTGCACGCGGCAACGCATTCCTGGTTAACCGGCGACCTTGTCCATAACGAGATCGTACACTTGCAGGACATCGCGGCGGGAACCTATTCGCTTGGCGTAGCGCTCTGTTTCGAAGACCGTTCTTCACTCACGCTGAATATACAGAACCGGCAACAGGATGGTTATTATGAGATGGGTACGATACAAGTCGAAGCCGCCCGCGAGGATCCGCTCAAGAATATATGGGACACCTATTATCCGGAAGGATATTATCCCTTGGAAGATCCCCAGATGCCGGGACAAGAATAATCGATCTAGACAAATACGAGCTCGCTGGAGGTTATGGAGTTGAAACTAGCATTAATTGGTGCAGGACAAAGAGGCATGATCTATTCAAGGCACGCTTACCAAAGCGAGGAAATCGTGGCGGTCATCGAGCCGGATGCCGGCAGAAGAAAGGCAGCGGCGGATGAGTTTCAGATTCCGCTGGAGAAACAATTTGCATCCGTGGATGCGTTTTATGCAATGGGGAAAATTTGCGATGCCGTCATCATCTCTTCCATGGACAAGGACCATTACGAGCAAACGATGATGGCGCTTGATCTTGGCTATGATATTTTGCTCGAGAAGCCCATTTCACCAAGTCCGGTAGAATGCATGAGAATTCAGGAGAAAGCCAATGAAAAAGGACGCAAGGTGATTGTATGCCATGTACTCAGATATACGAACTTCTTTGCGGAAATTAAGAAAATCATCGATAGCAATGAACTCGGGAAAATCGTGACCATACAGCACAACGAGAACATCGGCAATTTCCATATGGCACACTCCTTCGTAAGAGGCAATTGGAGAAGAAGCGATCTGGCGAGCCCGATCATCATGCAGAAATCCTGTCATGACATGGATATTCTATCCTGGCTTGTGGACAGCGGGGCGAAACGTATCTCATCGTATGGAAGCCTTACGTATTTCAAAGAGGAGAATGCACCGGCAGGCAGTGCGGAACGATGCCTCGACTGTAAGGCAGCCGCGAACTGCCGATTCGACGCAAGAAAGGCCTATTTGCCGATAAGGGGCCAATGGCCCGCTACCGTCATTTCGGCGGATCAGAGCGAAGAGGGACTGCTCCGAGCACTAGCAACGAGTCCTTACGGACGCTGCGTATATCGGCTTGACAATGATGTATGCGACCATCAAGTCACCCTGATCGAATTCAAAAACGGGGTAACGGCAACGTTTAATTTAAGCGGATTCACAAACAAAATGTACCGTACGCTCAAAATCATGTGCGAGCATGGGGAAATCCGAGGCGACGATAACTTGAACATTATCGAAGTCACCCGCTTTAACTCCAATATGGCAGAACCCGTACAGCAAACCGTCATTCGGCCGGCAACGGTGAGCGGCGGACATAACGGCGGCGACACCGGTCTGATGAATGACTTCTTGGAGAATCTGGGGAATGCCGACTTCAGCAGCAGATCCTCCATCGACATGTCCGTTGAAAGCCATATGATGGCCTATGCCGCGGAAGAGGCGAGAATTTCCGGTACCGTGATCGATCTGGATGAACTAAAGATGAAGCTGCAGCAAGGCATTACAGCATAGTCGTGTAATCACATGCAAAGGGGTGATGGAATGAGTTCGGCTGTCAAGGGATTTCTCTATGAAATAAAAAAACACAGGATCCTGTATCTCATGTGCGTGCCCGCGCTGATCGTGCTGATCATGTTCTCCTATATCCCGTTTGCCGGGATATGGATGGCGTTTACCGACTTCAATGTGGTCGACGGCATCTTCGGCAGCAAATTTGTGGGTCTGGACAACTTCAAATACTTTTTTTCGGAAAACAGCATGGGATGGAAGGTTACCTATAACACGCTGTATATCAACTTTTTCGGTCTCATCTTAGGCATTATCATTCCTGTCAGCATTGCCATTCTGATCAATGAAATCCGGCATAAGGCCTACAAAAAGATCGCGCAAAGCATGATGTTTTTTCCGTATTTCATATCTTGGGTCGTTGTCGGTGCGATTCTGTACGGAATCTTCTCCACGGATGTGGGCGTAGCGAATCATATTTTGAAGTTCTTCGGTGCAGAGCCGATCTCCTGGTACTCGGAGCCAAAGTATTGGAAGTGGATCATCATTCTGTCGAGCGTCTGGAAATGGAGCGGATACAGCTCCATTGTCTACATGGCGGCGATGTCCAATTTTGACGGGAGCCTATACGAAGCGGCCAAGGTGGATGGCGCCAACAAATTGCAGCAAATTCTTTACTTGACCGTGCCCATGCTGAAGCCAACGATCATCGTATTGAGCTTGCTGAGCGTCGGACGAATCTTCTACGGGGACTTTGGGATGATTTACGGTATCGTTGGCAACAACCCGGTCCTGGCTGAAGAAGTAACGGTCATCGATACCTACGTTTATCAGTCGATGCGTACGCTGGGCTTTTCTTACTCGACGGCCATCGGGCTATTCCAGTCATTGATGGGCTTGATCCTGATTACGGCTGCTAACAAATCCGCTAAGAAAATAAACGACGGAGAGGGTCTATTTTGATGATGGAAAAGAATAGATTGCTTGGCGATAAATTGGTGATTGGCTTTGCCTATGCATTCATTGGCTTATTCGCACTCGTTTGTCTGTATCCTCTTGTGTTAACGTTAAGCGTGTCCTTTTCTTCGGAACAGGCCGTTGCAAGAAACGGATATTCGATCATCCCTCTGAGCCCGAGCATGGATACATATAAATATATCTTTGTTAATAGTGGGATGAAACTGCTCAAATCCTACGGCGTTACCCTGTTTGTAACCACTGTGGGGACGTTCGGGGCTCTGTTGATTACCAGCATGATTGCATTTTCCCTATCTATCAAAAAGCTGAAATACCGCAACGTGCTCGCTTTCATTAGCAACTTTACGATCATCTTCTCGGCCGGCTTGATACCGTGGTACATGGTCAGCGTCAATTATTACGGGTTGAAGAACAGCATTCTGGCTTTGATCCTGCCGTCCATATTCAGCGTATGGAACATGTTTCTGATGCGAACGTACTTTGCAAGCATTTCTCCATCTTTATATGAAGGGGCCGAGATGGACGGCGCCAATTATTTTACGATCTATGTCAAAATAGCCCTTCCGTTAAGCAAAACCGCACTGCTGACGGTCGGCTTAATGTATGCGCTTCAATATTGGAACGATTGGTGGCACGCGCTGATCTTCATTAACGAACGCGATTTGTTTCCGCTGCAGTATTTCCTCTACAACATTCTGTCGAACGTCAATGCGATAAGTTCCGGACGAATTCCGTCAGGGGCATCAGGCAACATCACATTGCCTGCCGAAACCGTGAAGATGGCCATTACGGTCATCACGATCGGTCCGATCATTTTCCTGTATCCTTACATTCAAAAATACTTCGTGCACGGGATTATGGCCGGAGCGGTAAAAGAATAGACACCTGCGTGGTTATTGGCCGATTCAGGCTTTTAACATAGATTAACCATTTCATAGGGAGGGTCTTTCATGAAAGCAAAAAAAATGCTGATCTTGTTGGTTTTATTGATCGCATCCGTTTCGGTAATGGCAGGATGCAGCGGCAAAAAAGAGGGGGCAGCCGCGCTCGAAACCGTCACGATTTTGTATCCGGGGGAACGAAGCGATCGCATGAACGAATTTTTAAACAACGAATTCGCAGAGAAAATGGCTGCCGATCTCGGTCTAAAGGTCGAAGTCATATATGTGCCGTGGGCCCAGTATTGGGAACAGAAAGATATCATGCTGGCCGCGAACGAACCGATCGATTTGTATTGGGATGGTCTTCCGGATCTTTCCACGATCGTCAACAAGAAACAAGCCATGGTTCTGGATGATTTAATCCAGGAATATGGTCAGGATATGTTGAAAGTTTTGCCGATGGAACAGCTTCAAGGCGCAACCATCGATGGGAAAATTCACGGCATTCCGTCGGCCTATGCACCGTCCTCGGCCATGTACCAGCTGGTTGCCGTCCGACAGGATATACTGGAAGCCGTGGGGATGACCGACGTGAAGACACCCGACGATTTAAAAGAATTCGCGACCAAGGCGAAAGAGAAGTTTCCTGAAATGAAAGGACCCGCCGACATTATCTTTAAACCGTTGACTCGGTACTTTACCGATGAACAATATAACTGGATCGCCGTCGAAGATTTGGTTGTATTCGGGGAAGACAGCAAGAAAGCATACAGCTATTATGAAACGGAAGCATTCCAGGAAGTGGCGAAATTTAACCGGGGAATGTATGAAGCAGGTTTATACACAGAGGATTTGACCATCAAATACAACGAGAGAGACTCCCGCATGCAGACCGGCCTATATTTATGGGTGGAAGGATCACTGGGCAAGGAAATGGAAATCGTCGATGCCATCAAAGCCAATGCCCCGGATGCCGAAGTTAAGACCTATCTGCTAGCCGAGGATAAGCCGCGTTATGTGACCGCCACAGGCGGGGAAGTTCTGGGCATTCCAGTCAATGCTCCGAATCCGGAAGGAGCCATGAAGTTTGTGAACTGGATTTATAAATCCAAGGAAAATTACCAGTTTGCTCTCTATGGCGTCGAAGGCAAGGACTACGAGATCGTGGACGGAAGAATCAATAAGCTCACCCCGAGTGAATTCTTCTATGAATGGATGTTTAGAAACCAGAATTACCAATTGTTCGGGCCGAACGTGGCCCAGGAATCCATCGATCAATATAAGAGCTGGGATGATCAGGCTGTTCGATCCGAATCCTTGGGATTCCGATTCAATAACGAAAAGGTTAAGTTGATCGAGACATCCTTGAAAGAAGTCGCAGGCAAAGATCTAGCTGCGATCCGTTCCGGATTTGTCGATTTTGAGACAGAGTATCCCAAAGCGATCCAGAAGCTGAAGGCGGCTGGGATTGACGAGTATGTCGCCGAGATACAGCGTCAGCTGGATGAATTCTTGGCAGCTAAACAATAGGGGTTTCTCCGTGTTCCAGCAACGAAGCGGCTGAAATTGAGAACTGTCGGTGAAACAGACCATACCATCATTAATTCCGAAGAAGTATCTCCTGAACATGGGGATGCTTCTTTTCTTTTTTGTTCAATTCATAAATTCACGCTTTGCTGGGCGTTACCAGTCAGGTATTTACAACAAAATAAAATATGTCTATTATATAAATAGATGAATAATAAAAATGTTTATCATAATAATCATTAATCATTACTTATATGTTCTATGGCAAACGATGCGCTTGAAATGTTTATGTAAGATCCATTTTTGAGAAAAGAGGAGAAATGATGGACATACACGCTTCTATGAATCATAAGCCTGTCATTGTGTCGGATAATTACGGGGAGGTCGATGGGCGGTTTGCGGGCGCCACCGATGTCAGGGCGTTATCCCTCGGACTGTCTCAGGGAAACGAGGAAGGCCAGGCAAATGTTGCCGCCAGAGTGTGGAGAAATGTGGACGAGCAAGCAACCGAACAATCGTTAGAGCTTCCGATTCATCGCATTCTGGATTTGTCTATTCTCGTTTGCAGCGCACTGGCGCATTTTAGCGAAGCCTATCGATACGAGCAGCTCTATGATCCGCAGAATCCCGTGATCGACCGGATCGGGCTGCAGGGAAGCGCCATGACGGTAGCCGTATGCACGGACAATGAACAGATCCATGAAGATATCAGGCTGTTTAACGAGGCTTTGAGCGATAACGGCGAGATGATTGGTGAAAGACTGCGGACATTAACCAGAGCATTGAGAGAATTGGGGTACGAATAATGAGGAGGCATCCCGGATAGCGGGGGAATGGAGCGAGAGTATCCTTCCACGCTGGGAAAAGCTTGGAGGAGATAGGTTATGCTAGAACAGAATGACAATGAATATTACGTGCTGTCTCCCGGGAGAGCATTGACCGAAGAAGAAAAGAGCCTTGTCTGGACAAAACCGTTAACGCATAAAGGAAGTGAGGAAGAACGGCGAATCTCGAATGAAATTAAGCGGAATTGGGATCGGGGCGAGATGAAAATCGCCAATGTTTTGTTAGAGGGGGATGCCGGATCCGGAAAGACGCAGCTCGCCAAATCTTTATCCGCGAACTTCAGGCTCCCCTACACCAAAGTCACATGTTTTGCCGATATGGATAAATCGGATATTATCGGAGCCATTTTACCGGTCATTACTTCCGATCAAATAGAGTACTTGGAACCTGCCGATCAGGCTGCCTTGAAAGCCCTATACGATAGTGACGGCTTTCGAAGTTCGACGGAGATTCTAATGGAGGCTTTGGGAATTTCGCGGGAGCTTGCTTCGGCGAAGATGAAGCATGTATTGAAGCTGGCCGCGAATGCCGCAGAGAATAAGGCGGTAGAATATCGATTTTACGCTTCCGAGATCGTCAGAGCCTTTCAGAACGGCTATCTGCTGGAAATACAGGAACCGAACGTGATACGTGATGCTGCCGTATTAATGGCGCTGAATTCCGCGCTGGAGCCCGGCGGCACGCTGAATTTGCCGATGGGTATCGTGCACAGGCATCCGGATTTCATTGCGGTGATCACGGCCAACCGCAGTTATGCGGGATCCAGGCCGCTAAATGAAGCATTGCGAGACAGGATACAGCATTCGGAGAAAATGGATCTGCCGACCAAGGATATGATGATGGAGCGCGCAAAGGCCAAAATCGGCTGCGAGGACGATGAAATGCTGGACATCCTCGCAAGGGTCATCATTCTGTTGGACAAAACAGCCCGGGCCAATGCCATTAAGGGGGTTGCCGGCATGCGTTCCTATTTCTATTGGGCGGATGCCGTGGCTCAGGGATCTTCTGCAAGAGAATCCCTTTATCACAAAGTGATCTACAAGATTACGACCGATCCGGAAGAAATCAAACTGCTGGAAGATGCGCTGGAAGGCCAAGGCCTGTTGGGGCTGCTGGACGAAATTTCGGTTGAACCCCCAAGCAAACGAAGAGGGGATGCCGTGGAGATCTCAACCTGGGAAATCGATATGGATGTTGACTCCAATCCGGATCAGCAAGCCGGGGAAGAAGGGGTCCGCTTAAAAAAATCCGCTGAGAGCGAAGGCAGCACATCCGTTTCATCGGATGAATCAGCGGAGATGGAGAGCACGGATTCGGGCGAGGAGGGCAAGCCGAATTATCACCAGGCTAATCCTGAGCCCATGTCGGAAGAGGAGAAGCAGAAGGAACGGGATTTCCGCAAGAAGCTGAATCGGGTTTCCAGAGAAATCGTGTCCGATTCCCTTCATCGGTCGGTAAAGCTGATCGTTCATCGCCCTGATTATGATCCGAACCTACAGGAGGAATATGGGCGGTTAAGTCAGGGGCTTATGCCGGTTGTACGGGAGATCGCCAGAAAAACGCTGCCGCTCTTGGAGCACGAAATCACCGCGGAGTATGCCAAAAATCAATACTATGGATCAAAATTTCAGGCAGACAGCGTAGCCTACCGGGACTTCAGGTTATTTGCCAAGAAACGTCCTCCGACTGAATCCCCTGGTCTTGTGGTCGGACTGAGGGTCGATGAATCCGCATCGATGGCTGCGTTCGGTAGATTGGAGGCAGCCAAGCGTGCGGTCATTGCGGTCTATGAATTTTGTCAGATTTGCCATATTCCTGTTCTGATCTACGGCGATACGGCCGATGTGTCCCGCTTGGAGCAGATGTCGATCTTCGCTTATGCCGACTACGATCATCCGGATGTTCGCGATCGCTTCAGGTTGATGGGAATCCGCGCGAGAAGCAACAATCGGGATGGTATGGCGTTAAGGATCATGGCGGAACGGCTGGCAGCTTCACCGAAGCAGACCAAGCTGCTGATCAGCATCAGCGACGGGCAGCCTAAGGCGATGGAAGACTATACCGGAAGTCTTGCCATTCAAGACATGCAGCAGACCTTATCCGAATATGAAAGAAAAGGAGTCAAATTTCTGGCTGCCGCCATCGGACAAGACAAGGATGTCATTAGCCGGATTTATGGTGCCGAGAGGTTTCTGGACATTACCAACCTGAATGAGCTGCCCGCAAAATTAGTGCGCATCATTTCTCGGTACTTATAAAACCGTGGGTAAAGCGTGTTCGTACAGCTTAAGCCTGTGTGTCTTCATGACACGCAGGCTTATTCCATCATGAGATGACCGACCATAAAAACGAACCCTCATGCTGGCCCTTGGTTGACTGGACATGTGCCCTGGAGAAACATTATAGTTAAAAGAATGGAGTTAGCGAAGCTGTGCTCGATTATCTTGACGCCATGGGTGGCTTGCATCGATGCAAGTTTTGTGTCTGGAATCGATAAACCTAAATAAGGGAGGACATATATGGAGCAACCTCGCATTTGGCCGGATCGGTTCAAGCGCTTTTTTCTAAACAATAAGTTTGTGCTGCTTTTGCTTGTTCTGTTGCTGGTCGGTTTAAACGTCATGGTATTAAGCAAAATCTCGTTTGTTCTGCATCCGATCGCGGTTCTGATCAAGACGATCGTGCTGCCGATCATTTTATCCGGAATCCTGTATTATTTGCTGAATCCCTTGGTGGATATGATGGAAAAAAGGAAAATCAAACGCGGATGGTCCATCCTGATATTATATCTGTTGATTGCCGGAATTTTGACGGTTGTGGTGCTGGCGGTCATTCCGGTGCTCCGCACCCAGATTATGAGTCTGATAGACAATTTCCCGACGTACAGCGAGAAAGTCAGGCAGCAGTTTGAAGAGCTGACCGGCAGCCAGTTGTATAGTCAGCTGCAAGAAGCCGTGAACATCAACTCCCAGGAATGGTGGGGCACGATAACGCAGAAAGCAACCGAAATCCTGAACTCGACATGGAGCAAGGTAGGCGGTTTCCTTGGCGCGTTTACGGAGATCGTGTTGTCGATCATTACGGTTCCTTTTGTCCTGTTCTATATGCTGAAAGACGGCAAAAAGCTTCCTCGGAAAATCTTGTCGTTCCTGCCGACCCAGAGTCGTTCGGGGATCCTGCATGTGCTTCAGGATATCAATCACCAGATCAGTTCGTTCATCCGCGGTCAGATTATTGTCAGTGTCTGCATCGGTATTCTGCTGTACATCGGGTACATGATCATCGGCCTGGATTACGCGCTTATTCTTGCCATCATCGCCTCGTTCACCAGCGTAGTCCCCTATTTGGGGCCTGCCATTGCGATCACGCCCGCGTTGATTGTGGCTCTGGTCACTTCGCCGGTGATGCTGCTGAAGATGGTGGCGGTATGGACGATCGTGCAGCTGATCGAGGGCAAATTCATCTCTCCGCAAATTATGGGCAAAACGCTGAAGATTCATCCGATTACGATTATCTTTGTCATACTGACTGCCGGTAATCTGTTCGGCGTGGTTGGCATTCTGTTGGCCGTACCCGGCTACGCTGTTCTCAAGGTTTGCGTTACCCATATATTCGAATGGTTCAAGAACACATCGGGATTATACGATCCTTCGAATGATGGCCATATGTCCAAATAACAAGGCGTGCCTATTGATGAATAGGAGGCGTAACCTTGATAAACTTTAACCGAGATCTATAGAAGCGTATGAAGCTGCGCTTGCGAAGCCGCCGTTTTGGCGGCTTTTTCATGTTCGAGGTTCCGGAGTAAAGCTTAATCGTAGACGCTTTAAACATGGGTGAATTATGTGAAAGCGGCTTTAAAGAGAGCTGCTTTACGCGAGAGCTTCGAAGAGTTAACGTTTGAAGCTCCGCGTACGTATCGTTCCTCCAATCGCTGTTGTCGCCGAATTTCTGGATTGTATGATAGGGGTTGAAATTCGGCTCCAAAGGCGACCGCTCCGCTTTTCCTGAATCGATTCGTCCTCTTCACTGCTTCGAAGCTAATGGATTGCCAGGTCACTGGAGAAGAGCACATCTCCCACAAGGGTGGTGGGAGGTAGGAGAGCCGCCCTAAGCATAAAATATGGCGGCTCTTGAAGGTAATATCTTTTAATGATTCTTGCTTGGTCCTGGTCTTTGTTGTTTGAGGAAGTCGCCATGGTTTATCCCGTCTTCGCGGATTCATTGCAAATAAGAAACTGAATCAATATAATGGATATCATGGGTCTATGGTAAATAAAATAAAGCAAAGGAGGAAACCGCCATACAGTTTTCCAAAAGCGTTGACTATGCTCTGCACGCCTTAATACATCTGGCTCAATCGGAGCGTGACCACAACATCGGAATCAAGGAGCTGTCTGCGACACTAGGCGTTTCGGAAAGCTATTTGTCCAAAATCATGTCCAAGCTGAGACAGGACGGAATCGTGCGTGCCGTGCCGGGGGTAAACGGTGGCTATGAGCTGGCAAAGCCGGCCCGGCAGATTACATTTTTAGAAGTGATCCAAGTGATCGAAGGAAGGCAGCAGCTGTTTGAATGCTCCAATCTCAATTCGCAGCAGCATCGATTGCTGACCGAAGAGAAGCCTAGCGACAGGAACGAAGACAAGTCGGGTGCTTGCGTATGTCTGGTCAAACAGGTGATGGACGGTGCGGAACGGCAGTTGAATCAATACTTGGAGGAGCAAACGATCCAATCGGTATTGGAGGCTGCTTCCAAACGCGGCAGCTGCTCGACTAACAAGAAGTGACGAAACAGTTGAACTTCGCTTCGGAGGGATCCTTATCGATAAGCTATACGAGAAATTGCAAGGGTTTGGGGAAAGAGAGAATTGGCTTTTACTCCGTCGGTTGCTGAACACAGCGATCCAGGATGCCACGAACGTCGGGCATGAAGAGAAAAGGGCTGCTGAGCGATTGTACAAGCTGATCGAACATCATGCAGAGATCGTTCACCATGAGCGGCTGCAGGAGGAGAATCTCCAAACGCATGTTCATATCATTTTCAGTCTCTCGAATGCCGGTTCATTAAAAGTGGCGCTCAGTAAGGTGGGGAATCGGGAGAAATCCCGCGTATTAGCATTTAATGAATGCTTTTCCACCGGCCCTATCAGGGATTTAAGCACAGCGGAAGGGCAGCAGCGCAGGCTAATCTGGTTGATGGAACATGACAGAGATTACTACTCTTCTTACACGAGCAATCTGGAACACCAAATCGAGCGCATGATAGAAACGCTAAAAACCATACCGGAGAGCAAGACCGTAGTCATATGGTGCGCGGATAACGCCCATGATCAAACCGGGCTTCGCTTTGCATCGTACTTGCTGAGGGAGCGGAAACGCCCCGTTCATGTGGTGAATGTGACGCAAATTCTCAAAGAATCGAGTTTGCAGCAGAACAAGGGCGAGACTCCAGTCTATCAATCCAGGATCGAGCGGGAGATTTACATTGAAATCGTTAAAACTTATGGTGATGGGATTCCGCTGGACTCGGATCTAAGGAGACGGTACGAATCCGAATGGCTGGAGCTGGCAGGACAGGATCATGTTCTTCGATTCTGGGAAGAGGACAGGGTCATCGGCTGCGAAGAGGATCGAATGGATGCGCTTATCTTACAATCGGTCGCTGAACTGCAAGAGGAGCACCATTCTGGTGATCTTGTTAAAGCAGGGGACGTCTTAGATCGTATATTCGAAATTTCACGCCAATTCGTAAGTTATTCTTATATCGTGCACAGAATCTGGTTTTTAGTCAGTGAGGGGGTCCTCATGTTCAAGGGGTTACCGGGCTTTCCCCATCAATTTTCGATAGGTTTGCCTAAAGCTTAAGGAGCCGCCAAATGGGCGGCTTTTTTGATTTGGCTGGAAAATCCATTCGCATTGGCATGGTTTCCTTGGATTAGTTGCAACCAAAGGTTATTTACAGTAAACTGTCTGTTACAACTTGTTATACGGAAGGATGAAAGATAACCATGACCATACCTTCATTGCATAGAATTAATGAACTGAGCCGCAAGCAGAAGACCGAAGGTCTGAGCCAAGAAGAATATACTGAACAGCAGCAGCTTCGTCAGGAATATTTGCAAGCCATCCGAGGGCAGGTTCTCTCGACCATGTCTACGTTGAAAGTTGTGGACCCGAATGGCGAGGACGTTACCCCGGAGAAACTGAAAATTACGCAAAAACAGAATACGTCAAAGCTCCATTAAGCTTCGTGCTTGGTTAGTTTCTGTTTTGGATTCATTGGTCTCCGCACCCGCACAGGGATAGGCAAACGTTTACCCTGTGTATGGTGTGGAGATTTTTTGGTGCGGAATGAACTATATATATCACCAGATAGTTAGAGCTAAAGAACGAGTTACGGTTGATTTTTGCTTTGTAAACTACCAGTTTAAAAGTTGATCGGTGCAATGCCCTCAGCTTGCCAAACTGTACCTCTTCGTTCGTACTCGAATAACTGTTCAACAGCATTTGCGATTTGAGGTCCCAATTCACGCTCAACCAAATATAGGGAAACATCAAGTCCAGATGTCACACCGCCACCAGTCACCAGGCGAGGACCATCTTCAACGACTCTTGCATCAATCGGATTTGCACCGAGAGCTTTCAGTGCAGTCATTCCGATCTGATTGGTAACGGCGTGTCGATCCTTCAACATGCCGCCCATAGCAAGCAGCAATGAACCTCCACAAACGGTGGCAACCGTAACATCCTTATTATCCATGGACTTTTTTAACATCGCAGGGAGACGGGTTTGCAGGGCTCCTTTTAACACATTCGGAATGGCATCTTCCGAATTGCCTGCTGGTTTACCCGAAGCTCCAGGAACCAAGATAATTCCGGAGCGATTAGGGTCTAAGACGGCTTCGGCTTTGAGGGAAGGGCCATTCAAACCGCTCTGGACCGAGCGCTTGCCTTCTGCGGATACCAATTCCACGGTAACTTTTCCTCCAGAGTACATTCCAGCTGCAGCGAATACTTCATATGGGGCCAGCGCATCCAGCAGATCAAACCCATCAAACAATACGATTTGAACATGCAGATTTCTGTTTTTGAACTCATCTTGATTCTTATTCGCTTTCGCGCTTGCAGCCGGAGCAAACAAACTAAGTATCAGTGTTAACGACATAAGTAAACTAATCATTTTTTTCATTCGATTACCCATTCCTTTCGTTTCGTTCTGATGATGATTTCAGGAATAACGATCAGCAGTGCAATAGAGCCGTAGAGGCCAATGGTGTAGCTTGTGGCGTAAACCAAACCGAAACCCTGATGAACAAGGGAAGTGATAAGATGAATCAACAGGTTCGTGAAGCAGAAGGCGTAACTCCGGATCATCCAGTTCCGGTGCCGGTCGATTCGTTTCCTCTTGATCTGGATGAGCGCCGTAATGGTGACAAACAGCCAGATCAGATTGAGCGCGTTGAATCCCATGCTGCTGATTTTTCCGCCGGTGGCGTAAGGCGCCATATATCCGGAGGTCAGGACAACCAGCAGTACGGACACGAGGTAAACGTAGCCGTTGAAACGATGGAACCTGCGGCTTTTTTCAAACATTCGATTGGAAAAGTTGATCAAGCCCGACGCCATGGCCAGACATGCAAATCCAACATGAACGTACATGACATTCAACCAGACCGGAAGATTCAGCTCCCGCTTCAGCCCGGTTTTACGGCTTAAAAAACCAGCGGCACCGGGATCGATCCAATAGTTTTTGACCAGGGCGTATAGAATAAACACAAGGCTGACACAGGCCAGCAGCAGGTATAATGATTTCCGTTTCTTCATGCAGTTCCACAACCTCCGAATCTTAAGAAACCCGTGTTCCGGTTAATTTGGATGCCGGCAGCATGCCGGCCTTGGCGGTTCCGGTCATAATATCTCCGTCCGCGGTAACTTCGAATTTCAGGTTCAGGCGCATGGGCTTCGTGATGGGAAGCGACCAGGCCAGCTTGCCGTTCTGAAGCACAGGGCTCCTGAATCGGATGGTTTCATCTCCTTGCGTTGCCGTTCCTTCGATGATGTCGTTCCTTGCCGATATGGAAAGCCTGACTTCCATTTTCCCCACAGGCGTAGCGATCATCGTATCCCAATCCCCTTCGAATATAGATGCCTGCGTGAGTTGGTGACCCGAGGCTGCGTTAGTAAACGCCCCATGGTTCGCTGCTGCGTTCGGTTCGCTGTCGTCCGGCAAAGACATCTGCGTGCTTGGTGCCAGACCGATCCCCTTCCAAACCGTTCCTCTTCGTTCGTACTCGAATAACTGCTCTACCGCGTGCGCGATGCGCGGTCCGAGTTCCCGTTCCACCAAGTACAGTGCCACATCAAGCCCGGATGTGACACCGCCGCCGGTAACGAGGCTGCCGTCGTCCACGACCCGTGCCTTGATCGGGACTGCCCCGGTTGCACCAAGCAAGCCCATGCCGAGGTGATGCGTTACCGCAGATCTCCCTTCCAATAGTCCGCCCATAGCCAGCAGCAGAGAGCCGCCGCATACGGTAGCGACTACGATGTCCTGCCGGTCGAGTGCCTGCCCGATCATACCGGTCAATTCGGTATTCATGGCCCGGCCCAAAATAGCAGGGATCGAATCGGGACCCTCTCCGTCGACCTCGCCCGACGCTCCCGGTACGAGAATGATGCCCGCGCATTCCGGATTCAGTCGGCTGCTCGCTTCAATTTTTAATCCGTAAACGCCGCTAGCCACAGTCCTAGACCCTTCAGCCGTGACCAATTTCACGTTTAACTCATGTTCTGCAAACGACGCTGCCGCGCAAAAAACCTCGTAAGGCGCAATGGCATCCAGCAGGTCGAAACCATCAAATAACACGATTTGTACAGTTAGCATATAGATCCTCCCGTCTTTGATGCGATGACGAATCGCGTAGATTCGGCTGAATTGCCCGAACGACCTCCCGAATGAAGTCCCGTCCGTGTTCGCAAATAGAAGTTTAACAAACGAATATCTCAAACGAAGTCGTAAAAAGGTCACAAAAGTATAAACAAACCATCACAATTCATGGACTCTCGTCGGTTCCTGCAAAAAAAATGATAAACTAGATGGCAAAGGTGGGATTTTCATGAGCGGAGACAATACGATACTCGTTGTAGACGATGACCAAAGCATCGTCGAACTATTAAGGGACTTTCTTGAGAATGACAGCTTTCACGTGAAGACTGCTTGTGATGCGGAGGAGGCGTGGGCCATATTCCAACAGCATCCCATTCAGTGCATGGTTCTGGACATCATGATGCCGGGACAAAATGGATTTGAGCTGTGCCGCCGGATTCGGGCGGAAAGCCCTGTTCCGATTCTCTTCTTGAGTGCCCGCAGCGACGACGTGGACAAAATCCGGGGGCTGACGCTCGGCGGCGACGATTATATCGTCAAAACGGCTTCTCCCGCGGAGATCGTTGCCCGTGTGAAAGCCGTACTGCGACGCTCCGCGACCCGGCTGCCAATGGAGGAGCGGGTGTTGGATTACGGCCGCCTCCGGTTAAATTTGTCCACAAGAGAAGTAGTCGTGGATGGCAATAACGTCGTGCTCACGCCGAAGGAGTTCGAACTGCTGCGAGTATTCGCAGAGCATCCTAGACATGTTTTCACCTATGACCAACTGCTTGCGAAATTTTGGGACGGGGTGGGCGACAGGCATACGATCCGCGTCCATCTCAGCCGGCTGCGCGAGAAAATCGAAGCTGATCCGAACCAGCCGCAATTCCTCGTTAACGTGTGGGGAGTAGGCTATCGCTTTGAGGGTCGTTGACATGAAGAAGCTGCGCATTCGAACCTTTACCATGCTTTGCTTTTTCTTTATCCTTCTGTTACCGTGGATCTTTTTTGTCACTGCCCATTTTATGGAGACCAAGACGCTCAGCTTCGAAAAAGGGCGTCTGCAAAATGAGACGCTGCAAAGTAATTTATCGGAAATGATACACTTCATTGAAGCAGGCTCCGGCCAATGGACGGAACCGGCTTGGCAAAATCAATTGAAAACGGCGCTCCATGAAGCGAAAATGGATGTTCTTATTCAATCCGCGGAAGCGCGGGAGCTGTATCGGTCTAATCCGGAACGCAGCGGTACGTCGTTGTCAACGGAACGATTCTCCGTCATCAAGGATGGTCAATTGCTGGGCAGGGTAACTCTGTATTTGCCAAGAACCAATGAAAAACAGGTCATGTCGGCTTTTGCAGGACTGCTGCTTGCTATCTTGATTGTCGGAATGGGAATGAGACGGTTCGTGCTCAAACCGCTTGAGAAGATGGGAAATGCAGCCAGGCAAATCGCGACAGGCGATTGGAAGGCGCGGTTGCCCTCATCCAGGATCACCGAAATCGCCGAAGTACGCGATGGATTCGAAGTGATGGTGAAGGGGCTTGAGAAATCCTATCAAAAACAAGCCGAATTGGAACAGGAACGCCGATTCGTGATTGCTGCCGTTGCGCATGATTTGCAGACGCCGTTGTTTGCGTTGCGGGGTTATTTGGATGGCTTGGAACAAGGAATCGCTCAATCCCCGCAAATGGTCGCCAAATACGTAGCGGTATGCAAGGAAAAATCGATGCAGTTGGATCGTCTTGTGGAGGATCTTTTCACATTTACGAGGATTGAATATTTGGAGGCGGAACTTAGCCGCAGCCTCGTTGATTTGAGAGATGTTATCCAGAATTCGATGGACAGCCTGCGGCCTCTTGCGGCTGACAAGCATATTACCTTTACCGCACAATTCATGGGCGATTGTCTACTAAGAGGCGATACGCATTTATTGGAGCGCGCCATGAATAATCTCCTGGACAATGCCGTCAGACATACACCCTTGGGTGGTGAAATTGCTGTGCGATGCAGCAAGGACGACAACCGGATCAGGTTTACGATACTCGATAACGGACCGGGCTTCTCCTCGGCAGACCTGGAGCGCGTTTTTGAACCCTTGTACCGTGGGGAAGCGTCTCGAAGCCGATCAACTGGAGGCAGCGGTTTAGGGTTGACCATTTCACAAAGAATCATAAGGCGGCACGGAGGTGAAATAACCGTCAGCAACCATCCGGAGGGAGGAGCGCTGCTGGAAGGATGGTTACCTGCCGCAACCCCCGAACAATAGGATATGGATGGTTGTTAGTCTTATCCCTCTCAGTGACACGCTTAAAAAGCCGCGTTATTCGCGGCTTTTTTGATGAACATCCATATTGACCCAATCCACCGATCAGCCGGATTTGGATGAACGACCTCCTTTGATTAATATTATCAAAGCAAGAAGCAATGGCAGTCCGATCTGAAAGATGGGAAAGTGGTATTTCAAATTTTGAGCGAACCCGATCCAGATATGATAAATAAAGTTCGGCGAAGTGAACGATATGGTAAAAATGAAAGCACCCACGATCACGGTGGTTTTTTTATGGCTGATTTTGACCAGGCTGGAGAGACCGAGTACGGCACCGAGGTAGAATGCGGTCATTTTTACGAAAATGCCGATATAGATCAGCAGGATGATCAACGGGTCCAAACGCTCCAGAAAATCGGCGATTTCGATGAGACGAACCGACCGAAGCAGCGGAAAGGTCGATATGCTCGTTATGGAGGGATCCAGTATCGCAAGGTTTAAAATGTTGAATATCATTAAAAAGATGCCTATGAATATGTAAGAAGATAAGGAGGTCTTGGACAGCGTTTTCTTGTCATCGAGATGACTCCAAAACATGAGAAAGACCACGATTTGACCGAACGGAAAACTGATCACCTCCGGCAAAGCTGCTTGCAGCACCGGCCGGATTCCGTTTTCAAGCATGGGCATAATGCGGTCAAGGTGAATGATATTCGAACCGATGAACATGAGAACGATCAAGATATATCCGAACATCGTAAAAGGAAGCAGAAATTCCGTGACGCGAAAGAATACCTCAATGCCTTTCCAAACGGCATAACCGGACAGCAAGACCATCAAGAGAATCAGGATGTACAGCGGTGTCTTCGGGAGAAAGGAGATATTGATGATGTCCGCGAACTCGCGGGTATTTCGCATGGATTCATACGCAAAATAAACGATATAGGCTGCAGTAATAAGGGAACCCAAATATTTCCCGAAATGCCGATTTAGAATTTGGGGTAGTGCATGCTCCGAATTTTTGTTCTGGATATAGAGGTAGACGCACAACAGCAGCAATCCCGCGAGCATGGCAACCAGCACGACCAGCCAAGCATCTTGTTTAGCTTCAATCCCCAGCTCATACAAAGGGGTGCTGCCGATCATAAACAAGATGGTCATGGCTATGATTTGGTATTTTCCGATCTTCTCCATTGGGGACCTCCTTGTTATAGGTATCGATTGCGGTCTATTTATTGGGTTCAATTAGATTCGAGAAGGGTTTATTGATCATATTCGTGTGCTCCACGTTGACTTCAAGATTCAGGTCGAGTTCCAGCTCCTGAAGCGGATGCTCCAACTTTGAAAGGCGTTTGCTGGCCGCCGGATATCTTCTGTGAATCATATCCAAAAAACCAACCACATCCACATTCAAATCCTTCATCCTTTTCCACGTAGCCAAGACTTCTTCCTTGATCTGCTCGGCTATCGCTTCCTCGAGTTTCGAAATGACTTCCGGTTTCGTCAAATCCATCGTACAGCTGGTTTCATCAATAGCCCCCTTGGTTTGAATATGGACCATCATGTTGACTGAACCGTTGACCAATCTGGGATCTACCCGAGTCGAGGAATGGGTGACGCGGTAACTCGATAACCGGGTTGCGTCTTGATCGCTGCACGGGGTAACAATGATCAGGTTTTTGACGCTGTTCGAAAGCCAAGCGACGCCTCTGCTTTCTCTTCGCTTCATCCATCCGACCAGTCTGTCTCCCCGAAATACGCCTAAATCCCCAAGTTTGAGTACCGCTTGATTTCGGGTCGACTTTAAGGCATCCAAGGTGGATTGCTCCTCTTGATTGCCGGACACTCTCAACTCGGGTGCCATGGCGCTTTGGTACGGATTGGCGACCATGGATGCAAAATCGATCAATTTAATATTTTTCACCTGGGACAGATTTTCTTGCCCTTGCGTAATGACCCGTTGAATCGCATTGCCCGATATTTTCTCCAACGGAATAAGCACTTCCAACAGATTGGAGGCTTTGTCCTTGGTCAGCAGAACCGACATGGTTTCCCGGCTTTCCATGGGGCGGAGGAAAAAATCAAGGATTTGTTGTACGCCTGCGTTCCGAACGACTTGTTCATTAATAATCAATATGGAGTTATGGGCGAAAAACAACGCGCGCGGCGCTTCTAAATTCGCATTCTGCATGGCTTCGCGAATGGTCTTGCCCCTGGTGGAGAAGATGGTGATCGGTGATTGACTTCCCCCGGATCCACCACCGGTCTGGGTGGCGATGGACTGCGGAATGACGACTTGGAAGGAGATGATCCATTCGTCTTCGCTGCGGTCTATGGACGTCGCCGAGACAATGCTAAGCGAGTTTAACTCTTTACTGTCCCAGCAACCGTTGAGAAGCAGCGAGGCGGTCATCATGAGAATCAGGAGTTTAAGCTTCCGGTTCATCTGTTCTTCACCTCCGACTTATACCGTTTGTATACTATTTGTTACCATCGGAAGGCGATGGGCGCTGGTTCATTTTTTGCCGTTTCGCGTTTTTACGATTGATTAAGGTGGGTCTTGTCACCATGGCCCACCATGGAACTCGCACCAGCACGTCTTTTTGGTCTAACGGGATAAATGGAGCGAACGGCGTAAGATACGGCAAACCGAATGATCGCAAACCGGCTAGGTGGATCAGCATGGCGAGTAATCCTGCCATAATCCCAAAGAGCCCTAAAGTTGCCGCCAATATCATAAAACCGAATCGGAGCAGTCTGGCGGAGTTGGCTATGCTCACGGAAGGCGCAACAAAGCTCGCGATGGCGGTAAATGCAACGATGATCACCATGGCAGCTGACACTAAACCTGCCTGTACAGCGGCTTGACCCAGTACTAATGCGCCTACGATGGATATCGCAGAACCCATCGCCCTGGGCATGCGCACACCGGCTTCCCTTAATACTTCGAACGTAATTTCCATCGCCAAGGCCTCGACAACGGCGGGAAAAGGGATGCCTTCCCGCTGTGCTGCAAGGCTGATTAGCAGGGTCGTTGGCAGCATTTCTTGATGGAATGTGGAGATGGCAATATAAAGCGAAGGAAGAAGCATCGACACCACAAAGGAAATGATGCGCAACAGGCGCAAAAAAGTGGCGATATCGAACTTTTGGTAGTAGTCTTCGCTCGATTGAAACAATTTGAATATGGTGATGGGAGCAATCAGCGCAAACGGTGTCCCGTCAACCAAAATGGCGATTTTCCCTTCCAGGATCGCACCTGCGATAGCATCGGGGCGCTCCGTATTGGTGATGGTAGGAAAGGGGGTGAACGTTGTATCTTGTATAAACTCTTCGATATACCCGCTCTCCAGGATGCTGTCGGTATCGATCCGGTCTAAACGATTCAATATTTCTTGTACGATCTTATCATTGGCGATGCCATTCAAATACATAACGGCAACATCCGTTTGGGTGACGCGGCCAATCTTACGATCCACGATCCAGAGGTTCGGGCTTTTAATCTTCCGACGGATCAAGGCGGTATTCGTGCGGATATTTTCGGTGAAACCTTCCTTCGGGCCCCGAACGACGGTCTGGGATTGAGGCTCTTCTACTCCGCGTTCTTCTCCTCCAATAGAGCTGGCGATAACGCCATGAGAGGATCCGTCGATGAGAATGACAGTATTGCCTTCAAGGATGGCGGAGATCAATGGCTCCATATGCTCCAAATCGCTGATGCTGCCAATGGATAAGAACCGGTTTTTGATAATGGACAAGATTTCTGCAGGGTCAGAGGTATGCAGCTCTTCGTCGTAATCCTTTGAGGTTAAGGATTGCATGATCGAGTGATTGATGGTGAGCGTATCAACCAATCCATCGATATAAATAACGGCTAGGGTATGATCGCTTCCAAGCATATGACTTAGGGTGCGAATGATGATATCCCGGCTATGGCCGGTTTGTTCCCGGATTCTATGTAAATTCTGATCCAAGCGGTCGGATAGACGAGAGGCTTCGGCGGTTTGCTTCGTTTGCCCATTATGATGAAGCAGGGCCGTATTCGATGGGGGTTGCTTTGTTCGTTTAAAAAAGGCCACGGGATCAGCTCACTTTGACAAGATTCATACGAACTAAAGTTCCCTAAATCTGGTTTAATATTCTTTGGGCGAACCGCTCGAGATCGAACCGGCTATCGTCTCACTTCTCGGAAACCGTTAACCCGTCCGATCTCATCGCTTTTGTGAATTTGCGAGGCAGGTTAGTTTAACTATAAGTGTTTTATCGTCTGCACAGATCGGCGAATCCATGGTACTTTATAGTTAGCTTGGATCTCTCGAATAAGTGGAAAAAAACTTGGAGGCGTGGGGTAATGAAAAAAAGGCTTGAAACACGGATCGAAGGGGACCGCATTGTGCTCCGTCCCGTAAGGGAAGATGAATTTGATGTATACTTCGAATTATTGCAGGATGCGGAGTCTAACCGATTAACGGGAACACAGCAGACGTTCACCAAGGATTCGATTGCGGCTTGGATTCATAACATCGGATACGCCCATGAGGATCGCCTGGATATGATGATTGCGGAGAAGGAATCGGACGAATTAATCGGAGAAGTGGTCCTGAACGAAATCGACCTCAACAATCGCAGCGGCAATATCCGCATATCGATCTCCGGTCGGCACAGCAATAAAGGATACGGCACGGAGGCCTTGAAGCTTATGCTGCGTTATGGTTTCGAAAGTTTACGTTTGCACCGAATCGAGTTAGGCGTATATGCGTTTAATCCCCGGGCCATCCATGTCTACGAGAAGCTTGGTTTCAAACGGGAAGGTACCCTGCGAGACTCGCTATATTGGGACGGAACATTCCATGATATGATTGTAATGTCGATTCTGGAGGAAGAATATCGGCAGCTGCCATAGCCATTCCTGTATCCTTATATCATATTACGTAAGAAGTCGCCAGAATCGGCGACTTCTTTATTTGCTATTATAATTGGAGGTTCTTTTAATCAGATGTCGAGAAGCGAAACCTCTTGGGGCTCTCTTTAGTGAGTTATTCAAACAACTAACAATAATGTATAACAATTCAACCTCAGTTGTTAAATCTAGGAACCAGCCTCCGATACACTGGTCAAGGTAGAGGGAATTTAGGTACAATAGCTAAACAATCTCATTATTTAAGATTGGAGATAGCGACTATGGAGAATCAGAGAAAAACCATATTATTTCAGGGTGATTCGATAACCGACGGCAATTGGGGAAGAAACCAGGACCCTAATCATATTTTGGGACATGGCTACGTCTATCTCATAGCAGCGCAGCTCGGATTGGAATTCGCCCAAAGCCAGCCGCTATTTATAAATCGCGGGGTCAGCGGCAATCGCGTATCGGATCTGTATGCAAGATGGAACGAAGATGCCTTTAGCTTGAAGCCTGATCTCATCAGTATTCTGGCAGGTGTGAACGATGCAGGCCGTATCATTCAAAGTCAGCCCGAAGGAGCAACAGACCGTTTCGAACGAATCTATCGCCAGCTGCTGAGCGAAACAAGGGAAGTTCTCCCGGAAACCGGCCTGGTGCTGTGCGAGCCTTTTGTTTTGCAAACGGCGGCTACCGCGAATGGATGGGGTCAATGGCGCAGCAAGATCGATGAATACGGTTCAATCGTTCGGCAGCTGGCAGAGGAATATCACACGCTTTTTGTTCCTTTGCAGGAAGTATTCAACCAATCAGCCCAAAACGTTACGGCGGAATACTGGTTATGGGACGGTGTTCATCCTACGGCAGCGGGACACCAGTTGTTGGCCAGGGAGTGGTTAAAGACCGTCCAGCAAAGTGACTTGTGTATCCGATGATGAATAGTAGTTCTATAGATATGAAGTCTCATGTGTCCGCCCGGATTAAACTCCCTCCGGGATTTTGGACAGGATTAAGACAAATGGGGATTGCCGCTGAGGACGTGGCTCGCAAAGCGCGCTTGCCGCTTGCGATCATCACTGGAGCGGAAGTCACCACCGCCCAATACTTCGCGATTTGGCAGGCGTATTCCGATCTCGTGGGTGATCTGGCCAAAGGCATCGTCGAGCTTGCAACCGTCTTTGAAACGGCGAAGTACCCGCCTACCGTCTTAGCGACTTACCACGCTCGTGACTATCGCGAGGCTTTATATCGAATGTCCCGGTACAAGCAGCTTTGCCCGCCTGAAGGTTTGCGTATCACCGAGGAGGGCGAGCTCTGCACGATTGATCTGGAGTGGGGGAACAGCCTGCAGACCGGTCCGCCGATGCTGGTCGGAATCACGCTGGCATATCTGCTTGAGCTCGGACGCCGGGGGACAGGTCAACCGTTGAGGGCAAGACTCGTGGAATTTTCCGAGCCTATGGGCGATGTAGAGACTCTTGAAGCTTATTTTGGCTGCCGAATCCGGTTTGGCGCAGCACGCAATCGGCTCTCGCTGCTTCGACAAGATCTGGACCGTCCCTTTATTTCTTACAATGAAGAGCTGCTGGAGATCCTGACTCCCGCCCTGGACCGATCGCTTGATGAACGGCGAAACAGCCGTTCCGTTTCCGATATGGTCAAATGGATCTTGAAACGCTGCCTCATGGGAGGGCGCCACGACATTCACGTTGTCGCGAAAGAAATGGGGATGAGCGACCGTACCCTGCAGCGCAAGCTGACAGATGAAAACACGAGCTACAAGCAGCTGTTGACACAAGCCAGACATGAGCAGGCGATCGAGTACTTGGCAGACCCTTCTATCGATATTAAAGAAGTGGCGTTTTTGATTGGTTATGCAGACCAGAACTCATTCTACCGCGCGTTCCGCATGTGGGAAGGCGATACCCCTTCGAATTGGCGCGCTGCAAATGGCGCGAGAAGCAAGAACTTTGGCGCCATAGGCTAGTTACCCGTCTATCCATTCAAGGTAATATAATCATGATCCAGATTGCAAAGGAGAAATGTTTATATTATGGATATGGAATTAAACAATAAAACAGCGTTGGTTACAGGCTCTACGAAAGGGATAGGCAAAGCGATTGCCATGGAACTTGCCAGAGAGGGAGCCCATGTTCTCATTAACGGACGAATTGATGAAGAGGTTGAACGAACCGTACAAGAAATAAAATCGAAATTTCCGAATACCTCTCCGCAAAAGGCAACCGCCGATTTGGTGGATATCGGTCAACGGGAGGCTCTATTCGAAAAATACCCTCATGTTGATATTTTGGTTAACAATATGGGGATATACGAAATCATGTCGTACGAGGACGTTGACGATGAAGTATGGGAGACGTACTTCCGTACCAACGTGCTTGCTGCAAACGGATTAACCAAATTTTATTTGCCTGGCATGCTGAAGAATGATTTTGGCCGCATTATCTTTATGGCGAGCGAAGAAGCCGTGATGCCTTCCGGACAAATGCCGCAGTATTGCATGACAAAATCCATGCTGTTATCCTTGGCCAAAAGCTTGTCCAAATTAACGAGAGGAACCGAAGTTACCATCAATACGATCATGCCGGGACCGACTCTCTCCGAGAACGTGCAGCATATTATCGAGGGTATATACGCGAATGAAGATATGACCTTTTCGGAAAAAGAGAAGGCATTCATGGCCGCAAACCTGCCACAATCTGAAATTCAACGATTCATTAGGCCTATTGAGATTGGCAGATTGGCAACATTTTTATGCAGTCCTTATGCTTCCGCGTTTAGAGGCTCTCCTATTCGTATGGATGGGGGAATGGTTCCGACCATTTTCTAACGTTCATGAAATAACAATGTTGGCTTCAAACGACAAAAGCTTGGGATCCCAATAGGAGATCTCCAAGCTTTTTTGTTGTTTTGCAATAACAAAGGTGTTACTCGCTTATGAGCTCCAGCTTGTTCAGCCTTTTGTGGTACACCATGCGAGACAGACCGATGCTGATCTCATATAAGAGGAACAGCGGCACGATGACGAGAATATCCGACACAAAATCCGGCGGCGTTATGGTGACGGCTGCAACCGTCAGCAGCAAATAGGCAATTTTCCGCATTTTCGATAAGCGCAGCGGATTCAGAATGCCGATCGACGTTAAGAACATGATGACAACCGGCATTTCGAACAGAACGCCGAACGGTACGGTCATATTGATCATGAAGCGGAAGTATTTTTCGGCGGTATAAGCCGTAATGAAATGATTCGAGAGCGAATCCAGGAAGGACAGGACCATAGGGTATACGATAAAGTAGCCAAAGGCCAGACCTGCGAGGAAGAGCCCCCCGATTGCGGGGATATACGCCAAAGAAGCCCGGCGTTCCACGGTGCTCAGACCGGGGACGACAAATCGCCATACTTGAAAGCCGGCTACCGGCATCGTCACCGCAAGGGCGATCACGCCGGCGATCATGAAGTATACCCATATCACATCCGTCGGTCCCAGCACTTGGAGCTGCCCTTCAACGTCGCGAGTCAGCATTTCATACAGCGGCTCCACATATAGAAAAGCAGCACAAAGGGCCACCAAGAAGGTGCCCAATGTGATGAGGATCCGCTTGCGGAGCTCCGTTAAGTGCTCTAATAGATGCAGCTCCTGCTCCTGTCCCTGCTCGGTCATTTCAATTTATCTCCGTCTTGGATATCTTCCGCTGAAACCAGTTCCCGCGTGGAGTTCTTGAATTCGCTGAGCGTTCGGCCGAAGGCCCGTCCTAGTTCAGGCAGCTTCGAAGGGCCGAAAATAATCAAGGCGATCAACAAGATGAGAATCAATCCTGTCACGCCGATGTTTCCTAGTGGCATATGCTCAACTCCTTTAGCTATTTTTTATCCGAAGCCATCCGAAGCAGCTCCGAAATATCCCTGGCTATCGACTCGTCGCGCGGCGAATCATGCAGCTTCGTGGCAATGCGGTCTATCAGCGCAGGGGCTTGCGGATTGGTCACCGTTAGAATTTGCACTTCTTCATTAAACATCTTCTTCACTTGCTCTTTGGCTTGCGACATATTATCGTTGTCCACGGCCTTGACTCCCATTACACCTTCGTTCGGCTCACCTTTGCCCGACATTCCTTCCGTCTGACTTAACACCTTCTTCTGCATGCTGTCATAGTGGTTGGAAGAAACCTTTGATTCTGCGCGTGCCAGGACAATCGTGTCATTCAGGACAAAAGCCTTCACTCCGTCAATGCCTTGACCTGCGAGTCTTGACTGTACGTGGGAAGAGACGCCGCCTTCATGCAGGCTGGATGAACCGATCATGCTGTAGACGGACATGCCCATACCGCTTGTGGTTTTGCCTTGGACGTTGGTTGTTTCGGTTTTCGGCCCATGATAGCTCGGAATCACATCGGCACTGTGCAGGTGAACGGTGTCGGCATTACCTGGCTGGGTGGACTGCGCGTTTTGTTGATTGTCTGTTTGATTCAAGCAGGCTGTTAATGAAAGAAGCAGTACGGATCCCAGGAGGGGACCTTTCCACCTGCTCCAAAATGGTCTCATGAGCATTCGCCTCCATATCGGTAGTAATTTTATCATGCCCGGATGGAGAATAATGTATGAATGAAATTTTGATGGGGACAATACCCATTATTCAAAATGATGAAGAGTAGGGGTGCTGAAAGTTTGAGCGAACAAGACCAACAACAAACCAAACCAGCGAAGCCTGACGGCTCGCAGACGATGTCACGGCGGAAGTTCCTGAGAAACTCCGGTTATGCCGTGGGAGGTGTCGTGCTGGGCGGTGTACTCGGATATCTTCTGCCAAAGCAGAAAACTCCGCCTGCAGCACCGGCGCCTGCCCAGAATGAAAACAACTACAACCAAGCGTTAATGTTCTTTAACCAGGAACAATACAGGATTACGGAGGCAGCCGTAGAGCGCATTTTTCCTGCGGATGACAATGGTCCTGGAGCCAAAGAGTTAGGCGCTGCATTTTTCATCGACCACCAGCTGGCCGGTGATTGGGGCTTCAATGCAAGAGATTATATGCAGCCCCCTTTCTATGTTGGAGAGAAAACGCAAGGCTATCAAGGCCGATTAAGACGGCGAGAGATATTCTATATCGGTCTCCGCGAGATTCAGAACTACAGTCAGAAAAAGTATCAAAAAAGACTTCCCGAGCCTGGCGCCGGAGGAACAGGATGCCGTGTTAACCGCCTTTCAGAACGACGAGGTCAAATTGACTACGATCTCGGCCAGCGGGTTCTTCAACCTGCTTCGCAGCAGCACATTGGAAGGGGTTTACAGCGATCCCCTATACGGCGGCAATAAAAATATGCAAGGATGGACGATGCGCCAATATCCGGGTAACCAAATGGCTTACACGAATATTATTGAGAAGAATTTCACCGTCATCCCGCCGAAGAGTTTAAAGGACCACCTATAACAGCTCATCCATAGCGAAAGGAGTACACAAATGGCCAAAAAATTACCGAAAACGGATGTTGTCATTATCGGCGTCGGCTGGGCTGGCGGGATTATCGCCTCGGAATTGACCAAGAAGGGTTTATCCGTCGTCGGTTTGGAAAGAGGTAAAGAAAGGGTAACGGAAGACTACTACATGGCTCACGATGAGCTCCGTTACGCGCTTCGGTACGATTTAATGCAGGACCTTTCCAAAGAAACGATTACCTTTCGCAGCACCGAAAAAATACGTGCACTTCCGATGAGGCAGTACGGATCGTTTCTGTTAGGGGAGGGACTGGGAGGAGCCGGCGTGCACTGGAACGGGCAAACGTTCCGCTTCCTGCCCTACGATTTTAAAATCCGGAGCATGACGGAAGAACGTTATGGGAAAGATAAAATACCGCCGGAAATGACGATCCAGGACTGGGGCATCACCTACGATCAGCTCGAGCCGTATTTTGATAAGTTCGAGAAGACGACCGGCATTTCCGGCGAGGAAAACCCCTTGGCAGGGAAACGTTCGAATCCGTACCCTACACCGCCCATGCTCCACACGCCATCCATGAAGATGTTTGCGGATGCTGCGAAAAACCTGAAACTCAATCCGTATACGGTTCCTTCTGCCAATCTGTCAGAAAGCTACACGAATCCGGATGGCATATCACGAGCCGCATGCCAGTATTGCGGATACTGCGAGCGGTTTGGCTGCGAATACGGAGCGAAAGCGGATCCTGTCGTTACCGTGATTCCTGTTGCGAAAAAAACCGGAAAGTTCGAAATCCGAACCCATTCTTATGTTCGAAGAATTCTGCATAAGGGCGGTAAGGCAACGGGCGTCATGTATACGGACCTCACGACCGGAGAGGAAATCGAACAACCGGCGGATATCGTAGTATCCACGGGATACGTATTTAACAATACTCGTTTGATGCTCCTCTCTAAAATCGGCAAACCATACGACTCGTCCAGCGGGTCGGGCGTGATTGGCAAAAACTATGCCTATCAGGTGATCAAGGGGAATGCCGCCGGATTTTTTGAGGATAAATTCAATTTGTTTGCCGGTGCGGGAAGCCTAGGTATGGGTCTGGACGATTTTAACGGCGACAATTTTGATCACTCGGACTTGAAGTTCATTCATGGGGGGAATATTGCCCACACCATAACCGGACAAAGACCCATTCAAAACAATCCGGTTCCGGAGGAATCACCGCGTTGGGGAAAAGAGTTCAAGGCGAATTCCTTGAAGTATGCAAACAGCGTGCTGTCCGTAGGCTCTCAGGGCTCATCAATGCCTTTCCGGCATCACTATCTGGATTTGGATCCAACCTATAAGGACGCATTCGGAGACCCGTTGATTCGAATCACGTTTGATTTCGAAGAGCAGGACCGCCAGTTGGCCAGGTATCTTTCCGATCGCTGCGCGGAGATCGTGCAGGAGATGGGAGGCCAGAACATTATGAAATTGAAAGAACTGGGACCTTACGAAATTACGACATACCAATCGACTCATAACACCGGCGGGGTGATTATGGGAGAGAACCCTGGCAATTCGGCCGTCAACAACTACATGCAAATGTGGGATATGGAAAATTTATTTGTGGTAGGCGCATCCGCGTTCCCGCATAATAGCGGCTATAATCCGACCGGGACTGTCGGTGCTCTTGCTTATCGCACAGCGGAGGGAATTCTGGAATACAGCAAAAAAGGCGGGCTGTTAGTATAGCTTGCATTATACAAAAGGAGGCAGTTTCAGAAATGTTCAAAAAAGGGTTACTGATTGTACTGCTATTGACAACTTTTGCTTTTGCAGCGGTAGCATGCGGTGGCAATAATACATCCGAGCCTGCTCCGGCTCCTGCAGAAAACGGCGGACAAGCTCCGGAAGGAGCAACCGGCGGGAATGCAACCAACGATGAAGCCATGACGCTGTACAATGCCAACTGCATGGCTTGCCATGCTACCGACTTAGGCGGAGGCGGAAGCTTTCCCAGCCTGCAAAACGTAGGATCCAAATACGATGCCAGCCAAATTGCGGGCATAATCACGAATGGGCGCAATGGAATGCCGGCGTTCCAAGGCAAGCTGACGGAAGACGAAATTAATGTACTGTCCCAATGGTTGGCTGCCAAAAAATAAGACGAACCGATTGAAAGAAAGCAGGACCCTCATGATACAATGCAGATACGGATGCATGGTAATCATGAGGGTTTATTATATTGTACAAGGAATTTTGAAACGATCTAGGAGGGGCTTTTAGAAACATGACAGAAGCATTTGTATCCCCCCATAGTACCTGTTCCCTGGATTGCAGTACGGTCGTATGTTTTTTTGCCGGTGTTCTGACCTATCGGAATAACTTTGAAGACGCAGCCAACGAGATAGCCCGAAGATACCCAAATGCCAAAATTGTGATGATCTTTCCTTACGGGATGGCCAACGGCAGGAAGGGGGCCGCTTTATTCCGTCTGTTGGCCCGGCAGCTTACTCAAGTCGGCTATGATCTGGCGCATGAGCGCTCCCTTAGAGTAATCAACGCTGCGGAGATCCTCCGCGACCATGCCGCAGGCTGCGACCGCCTGATCCTGATCGGGCACAGTGCTGGAGGCGTAGTTGCCTACCGGACAGGATTATATATGAAAGAGAAGTTTGGATTGCAGAAAGTTCAGGTGTTTGCCGTGGGGTGTCCCAAATTCTATTTGAAGGACATCCCCTACAATAATCGGTTTACATATATCACGGGCCAGAATCCGGACAGGATCACCCAAATCGGCAGCTGGCGCAAACCCGGTTCGAGAGTGTACCGGGGAAGGCCGGGGCGTGAGATGCAATTGGATTTTAATCCGGATCATCAAGGATGGCGGTTTCATGCGTCCTATTTTCTGAAATCGGCCTGGACCGATTCGAACCAAACGTTCCGTACCAATTCGGAAGACCTGGTCTCCAAAATCCATGAATTGGATTCAGAGAATGAAAAGTTGCCGTAATATATATTATGTAAACTATAATTTCTTTTTGCTTCCTTTACCGAAAAGGTTATACTAATCATTGGGTTTATACGATCGTCATCAGGAGGATATGCATATGGCAATACAAGATGGAGATTCACTACAGAAGAAATTGAGGCCAAGGCATATCAGCTTTATGGCTATGGGCGGCGTCATCGGCACCGGCATATTTAAGGGAAGCGCCGAGACGATCGGTCTCGCCGGGCCTGGCGTGATTTTCTCTTATATCTTTGCGGGACTGCTGCTGTTGGTCGTCATGGGTGCCATGACGGAGATGGCTACGGTATATCCGGGGCGAAACATGAAGGACTTTGTTCGGCAAGCGTTCGGAGAGCGGGTATCCTTTGTCATGGGCTGGATGTATTGTTTTATGTGGCTGTCGGTTTGCGTGATCGAAGTGATTGCGGCAGGCAGCTTTCTGCAGTACTGGTTTCCCGACGTACCGCTGTGGATGCTGAGCCTGGCAAGCGCAGCGCTCATTATTCTCATCAATATGATGAGCGTGGGGAGCTTTGGCGAAGTGGAATTCTGGCTTGCGGGCATCAAAATCGCCATGATTATGATCTTTATCGTACTCGGGAGCTTACTGATGTTTGGAGTGATTCCGAGCTCCGATGCTCCGTTCCTTCACAATTTCACAGCGCACGGCGGGTTCCTGCCAAACGGATGGTTTGCCATCTTTTCCGCCTTGCTGGTCGTTACCTTTTCGTACGGCGGCTCCGAGCTGATCGGCCTCACATTGACAGAAACCGAGGATGCGGACAAAATCCTGCCGAAAGTCGTGCGCAATTTTATTTTACGGGTGATTTTGTTCTTCACGCTGCCGATTCTGATTATATGCGGATTGATTCCGTGGAACCAGCTCGGCGGAGAGGCGAGTCCTTTTGTTCAAGTGCTGTCGGCTACCGGGCTTCAGGGAACGGCCCACATCATGAATTTTATTCTCGTGACGGCCGTGCTGTCGGCAGCCAATTCCGGCATCTATGGCGCGACGCGCATGATTTATTCCATGGCAGCCGCCGGAGAGGCGCCAAAGAGCCTGGCCAAAACCACGAACAAAGGCATACCGCTTAATACGTTGAAACTCTGTGCGATCATACTATTAGCGGGTTCCTTGCTTGGACTGATCGCGCAGGACCAGCTGTTTCGGGTTTTGATGGCGGTCCCTGGCTTTGTCGTTGTGCTGGTATGGATCTGCATTTGTTTCTCGCAGCTGAAACTGCGCAAAGCTTATCCGAAGCAGCCCAGCTTTAAGGTATGGGGGTTCCCCTACATAACCGGGGTAACTGCCCTCTGCTTGTCAGTGATTGCGGTCCTGTTTCTTATTGACGGTCAGAACCGGGTCAGCATCAGCGTATGTCTGGCCGTTCTGCTGCTATTGGTTGTCTGGTCCATCATGAAATTCAAAAAAGAGAGCAGAGTCGGATAATTGAAGGATGACGGGCTCCAACTTCACGGCAATCGAACAAGCCGGACATGGTGTCATGGTCCGGTTGCGAGCCGCATGGCTGCAAACAAGAAAACCTAAATTAGAAAGAGAAGGCGGCAGAGGAAAGAATCCTCTGCCGCTTTTTTATGCGTGGAACAAGTAAAGAAAGTGAAAGGAATGTAAAAAAGGAGAAATTGATAGCGCTTACTTATGGAAATTATAATGAATTATACATAATTTGGAGATGCCTTGGTAGAATCGTCTTCATTAAAAATCTAATGACGAGGGTGCTGATGGGTTTGATGGTACATAAATTTTGCAGTCTGAAACGGCTGTCCATAGCCGGACTCTTCATCTTGATCGTGGTGACGATCCTTTTAATCGCAAAGCCTGCATTTACACAAACACATCATGAAGACGCTTATATCGCGACAGTTGACGGAGTAGAGATTCATGTAAGCGAATTTCAAAGAGCCATCGATGCCAATCGAGCAGGTATCATCAAGTATTTCCATGAAAAATATGATGCTGCACCGTCGGCCGCATTTTGGACTACGCCATACGGAGGTAACGAGATTCCGCTTGAGTTGATCAAAAAGAAGGCGCTCGAAGATAGCATCGATCAGAAAATTCGACAGATCCTTGCCAATGAGCAGGGAGTGCTCCCCGATATCAGTTACGCCGGTTTTATGCAAAACTTCAATCTTGAAAACCAAAGAAGGCAACAAGCCATCAAGAATCATCAGGTAATTTTCGGTCCTGCTCAATATACGGAGGACGCCTATTATGAATACATGATGGCGAATACGGCCTTATCGGTCAAGAACCATCTGATGGAACATGACTGGAAGCCGAGTGAACAACAGCTGATCACGTTTTACGAGGCGAATAAGAGAAGGTTGTACCATGCACCCGCAACGGTGAAGGTACGCCAATTATCGTTATCTTTTCTGGATGCCAATCGGAATGTCGATACACTTCTCAAAACGCAGGTGAAACGGAAGATTGAGAAGGCCAGGGAGAAAATCTCATCCGGGATTTCTTTTGAGCAAGCCGTAAAGGGCATTAAACAAGATGACCGGGTTACGGAGGAGGTCTATAACTTGAATAGTTACAGGCACAAGGTCAGAAGTCCGGTAGCGCAAGCTTCGGCTGACCTTTTTCCAGGGGAGGTAAGCGAAATTATTGAAGAGAACGGTCGCTTCTATCTCATGCAGTGCATGGAGAAAGATCAGTTAGGTTCCAAGTATCTGGCATTTGACGGTATAAGAGAACAAGTGTTAAAGGACTATATCGATACCCAATTTGAGGAGTACGTACGTGAACGGTTAACCGATGCGAAGGTTGTATTGAATGAGGAGTTGTACAGAAATTTCCTGATGTAATCGCCGATTTGGCATTACATATATAACAATGAAAGGAATGAAGAGGATTGAGCCAATCGTTTTTCAAAAAGCTTATCTGTATGGTTTCGATTTTTGCTTTCGTTTGCAATTGGGTTACCGTTTCACCGTCGACCGCTTTAGCTGCGGGAACCACTTATTATGTGGACAGCACAGGGGGAAATGATGGGAATAACGGCACAAGTCAAGCCTCTGCATGGAGATCGTTGGATAAAGTGAACGCGACTACCTTTGCCCCAGGCGACAAAATCTTGTTCAAAGCCGGGGAGAGTTGGAACGGCAGACTGTGGCCTAAAGGTTCAGGATCAAGCGAAAATCCGATCATTATCGATATGTACGGTTCCGGAAGCAAACCATTAATCGCAGGAATTACGTCCGAACTGGAAGCCGTATTTTTGAAAAACCAGGAGTACTGGGAAATCAACAACCTGGAGGTAACAAACAGCTCGCCGCTGCCTTTTGATCGAGATTGGGAGAATCCACGGGGCCAAAGGCGCGGTGTTTATATCTTGAATGAGGAAGCTGGCTTATTGAATCACATCTATATCAAAAACATGAACATCCATGATGTCGATGGATCGTATACCACACGCTCCGGGGGGATTATTTTCGATTCGGTTGGGTCGATGACACCCAGCGCTTTTAACGATGTTCTCATTGACGGAAATATACTGACGGACGTGGATGCCTATGGTATATACATTGGCTCCAATTGTATCTTGCGCTACGGAATGGGCGATTTATGGCCTTGGGTGCCTAAACCATACGGGCCCTGGACGCCGTCTACCCAAGTGAAAATATCCAATAATACGGTCATCAGAGCAGCAACAGGCGGCATCGCGTGGAATGTCACCGATGGAGCGGTTGTCGAGCGCAACACCGTCCAACAAGCTACGTATTTGGCAACCAACGCATCCATTTGGTGGGCGTATGCGGACAATAATCTCGTTCAATTCAACGAATCGTTTGCCAGTGTGAACGGCGCGGAAGACGGGCATGGCTTCGACGTGGATGCAGGAAACATCAATTCGTTGGTTCAGTACAATTACAGTCATGATAACGCTGGCGGCTTTATGCTGTTCGTAAACGACACGTACTACACAATCAATACCATCGTTAGATACAACATTAGCCAAAACGACAGAAAAAGCATATTCCGATACAGCGGTTCCATTGATAACGTCTATAACTACAATAATACGATATACGTAGGAAAATCATCCGGCAACCCGGTCATGAGCGATTACTTCACCAAGGCTTCGGGTGCTCCGCGCAACATTTATAACTATAATAATGTGTACTACAGCGTCGGCGATAAGGGATGGGATTTGACGGGCCAGACGTTTGACTACAACGCATATTACGGAGGGAACACACTCGTACAGGCCGATGCCCATAAGATAACGGACGATCCGAGATTCGTTGATCCCGGTAGCGGCGGGAATGGCATGGATACAGTACATGGGTACCAATTGCAAGCGAATTCGCCACTCATTGGAGCAGGCATTCGTGTAAGCGATAACGGAGGGCGGGATTATTTCGGCAACCCGATATATAATGGCGCTCCCGATATCGGTGCCCACGAATACGAGGGCAGTGTGCCACCAGCCGGGAACATGCGTGATCCGATCGTCATCGTTCCGAAACGGCCAGCCAGCACACCTGTTGACAATCTGGCTACGCAGGCAGCTGCTAGTACGACATTTGAATCGTCCTCTTCAGGTCCGATCGAACATATCATCGATAATGAATACGACACGGCATGGGAAACCGGCATTACGCCTTCATTTCCGAACGATATCACGGTCGATTTCGGCGAGCAAACGCTGATCGCCAACCAATTGAAGTTAAATACTAGATACGGGCAAGAATGGGGAATCACGAACTTTGATCTTGAATACAGCAATGGTTCGGGATGGATTCCCCTGCGCACAAATATTAATCTGACTTGGGATCTGAACACGGGGGCAAACGAGATCAAATCCGTGGAATTTCCACTTACTCGATTCTCTAAAATCAGACTGAAGGTCCATGACGGTGCTAACCAATCGGGGCGAATCGCACTGAACGAGCTTGAATTGTATAACAATCCCGAACTGTCCAAAGATATGGTCACCACAACCTTTGCTACGGGGGCAGGCACCATTACCAGCATCATCGACAACAATTTGAACTCTGCATGGGGAAGTACCGGTGATATTGCCTTCCCGGGTTATATTACCCTTGACTACGGCAATCATAGCGTACCGGTCAACAAGGTTACGTTAGTTACGTTTTTTGGAATCGGGCAAGGCATCACTAATTTTGACGTGGAGTATTTCGACGGTAGCGTCTGGGTAACGGCTTTATCTGACGCATCGATCCAATGGGAGTTTAATGACAGCACCAAAGAGCGCCAGAGCGTTTCTTTTCCAACGGTAAACGCCAATAAACTTCGATTAAAGGTGAATGACGGGAATCGGATATGGGGAAACATTGCATTAAATGAACTCATCGCTGAGCATACCTCTGATAACGTCCCCGTTGTCGGAATTACGCTTGACAAACCGGAGCTCGTGTTTAATTCCTCTTCCGGCCGAAGCGTAGGGCTCCGAGCAACGGTTTTGCCTGATCATGCAACCAATAAGAATGTGACATGGAGCACGAATCAAGACCAGGTGGCAACGGTAGACGATCATGGCATCGTGACAGCAGAAGGGGAAGGAAGGGCTGTCATCACGGCTACGACGGACGACGGTGATTTTCAAGCCTCCAGCCATATTACGGTGGATTGGACGGCTCCGGAGATTATGATAAACCAAGTCGCATCTTCCGGATTCAACACGGGTGTGTTTCAACCCGAATTTGAAATGGCAGACACGCTTTCAGGTATCGACCAAGCAAAAACCGAAATCATGTTGGATGGGAAGGTCATAACGGATCTAATGGGTATTCCTTTATACAAATTTGAGCTGGGTACACATACATTTACGATAAAGGCTGTGGACATAGCAGGGAATACATCTACACAATCCGTAGACTTTCAAGTGAAAACAAGTTATGCCTCTCTTGAGGAACTGGTTCAACGTTTTGCAGACGAGGGAACAATCAACAACAAAGGGATTGCTAACAGTCTGCTGAAAAAAATTGCAAAAACAAAACCTGAGCAGTTTCATTTCAGAAGTCCATGCACAAAAAGGGAAACATATCTCCACCGAGATTGCGGAATATTTAATACGTGATGCAGCAACGCTCCATAATCCATAGCAGATTATTTATTCACCGTCATCCATGCCATTATATTGCTGGCGGACTCATTAGATTCATAGCCTAAAACTCCATTATTCTCATAGCTACGGCTCATGCGCAAACTTCCTTGCATGTGAGACCGTAGTTTTTTTTGCCAGTTCATACTCCGTTCATATTGTCGTTACGGGGAGTACATCTTCATTGGTTAAGATTTCATTAGCGGCACATGGAGGAAGCCTAACCAACCGATCAGGACAGGAGAAGATGAGCGTGACACAAACTGAGAAAGTGAATACGAGGAACGGGAAGAAATCCGAGAAAGCACGAAGTGTATTGCTAAAAATCATTGGAGCAATCGTTATTGCCATCATTCTTTTTCTGGGCATTGTGTATATCAGCAATGTGATCAGCAGCCATTCCGAAGCGAAGCGAATAGAGCCCTATGGCCAACAGGTATCTGTCGATGGCAAAAATATGAATGTATATATTCAAGGAGAAGACGAAGAAACGATTGTACTTCTTCCAGGTGCCGGAACAGCAGCACCCGCTCTTGATTTTAAGCTGCTGATCGATGAATTATCTCCTTTTTATAGAGTTGTTGCCGTTGAACCTTTTGGTTATGGTTTAAGTGATGGAACCGATAAAGAACGAACCACGGAGAACATCGTAAGTGAAGTCCATGAAGCTCTACAGCAGCTTAATATTAACCGATATACGCTCATGGGCCATTCCATTGCAGGCATTTACGGAATTGATTATGTGAGCAAATATCCAAACGAGGTAAACGCATTTGTCGGCATTGATAGCAGTGTTCCGACACAACCAGGCATGGACGTTAAATTCCCAATGAAAAAGTTCGCGTTTCTTAAAAAATCAGGTCTTATGCGATTGATGATGAAGCTCGGTCCCGATCCCTATGCTGCACTAGCATTTGATGACCATACCAAAGAACAAATGAGATTGATTACGAATAAAAACGCGTTAACCGCCACGATTTTTAACGAGATGGAGCATATTCCTTCTAATTTTAAAGGGGCTCAGGATTTAACCTTCCCTAAAGATCTTCCGCTTCTTCTCTTTGTACAAGCGGATAATCCAGACTTTCCAACCTGGATTCCATTGCATGAAGAGCAGGTAAAGGATTCTGACTACGGAAAAGTAATACCCCTTGAAGGAGAGCATTATTTGCATCATACCGAGTACAAAGACATTGCAGAAACCTTTAGCGAATTTATCGAAGAAGTAAAGGAGGGGCAAGCCCTTTAACGAAAATGTGCATAGAATGGATTCAATGAAAAAGCCGGGCTTTCCTTCTATGAAGGAATCCGGCTTTTTGTTGGATCAATGAGTTATTTCTTTGAAGGCGTTACCGATTTGTACTCGATAACTTGCAATACTTTTGGTTCAATTGCCTTTAACATTTGATCATTTGAAAGATTGTTGGCAGGAGTTTCGCCATTCGCTTCACTTTGGATTTGCAAGTCAACCTGTGATTGTGCAATGACATCCACAACCTGCTGCTTCGAGACATTTTTGGATGCTGCAATCTCCACTACGGATTTACCTTTAGCTAATTCTTGCTTTAGTTCAATCGGGCCCATGTTGAGTAAGGAAAAAAGTTTGTCGTCATTCAAAAAGGCATCTGCAAAATAATCAGGCTTGCCATCCGTAGTGAAGAAACCTTCTACTATATCGTCTGAGGACGACGTTTCACTTCCAATCAGCGAAAGACTGATGGAATGGTCCTGAACCAGTACCTGGTAGAAGGGGGCTGTTGATCCCTTTTGGGTGTAATTCAGCATCAACGTTTTCTGATCCGGGTTCTCCATTGGCTCCATAGCAAACTCGTACGCTTCGATGCTGCCGTATAATCCATGGATCAGATGATCGGCCTTCGACTTGATTTCCTGTTCGGTTAAAGCCGTCAGCGGCTTCTCCTTAGGCTCCCAATTCTCTTGAATCACGTGTTCGATCTCACCCGTCACACTGTTGGTATGAAGGGCTATCTTTTTGCCGGTTCCTCCTTTTTCCTGAAGGATGATGCTGGTTTGGACACCTTGAACGGTGCTTGCATCGATGATCTCAAACTTTTTGGTTTCGGGAAATGCGCGGTACAGCTTCTCAAGGGTAGCTTTGCCAATCTCATCCGTCTTGACTTGTTCAGCGGTCATCGGCGTTCTGGTCAGCATTTCAATCAGGGTAGGTGCAGCAAATGCTGCGGTTGGAATCAAAATCGCCGTTGCTACTATTCCAGCTATAAAACGTTTTTTCATGGTTTTTCCGCTCCTTTGTCTTTGCAAATATTGTGTATAGGATTGCTCGATTCGGTTGGTAATGGCTTGAGGGCAATCCAACGTTTCTGCTTCTTTGCGCAGATGCTCTCGGATTTTGCGTTCAATAGTCATTGATCTTTTCCATCCTTTCCGGGGGAGATTCCATATGTTTTTTCGAAGTGCCTGGATGCCCGCATGACATCTGGACTTGACGGTACCCAGCGGAATATCGAGTAGGGTCGCAATCTCCTCCAGCGTATAGTCGTGAAAAAAGCGGAGGATAATGACCGTTCGCTGTTTATCCGTCAGTTTGTGGATGGCCTGCGATATCATTTGGTTCGTCCCGTCCATTAACACCGAAGGTTGATCCCAATGCGACTCTTCCCGGGCGAAGGCACGAATGCGCTCGAAAATTCGGAATCTCCGCCAGCGCTTGACTCGAAATCTTTGCACTTGACGGATGACGAGGCCATGCAGCCAGAAATGGAAAGGTCGGTTCGTATCGTAATTGGCCAGCGACGTCCACATTTGCATATAAATCTCATTCATGACATCTTCCCGGTCCTGCGGATGATCCACCAGAAAGGAAACGGTCCGGTAGACGTCCTGATAGGTGGCATCATACATCGCATGAAATGCCTGTTGATCACCGTCTTTCATTTGTTTGAGTAATTGGAACATATATTCACTTTGCATTCAGAGGGCCCTCCTGGGTAAGCAGCTTACACCCTATATTGTCTCTCTATCGAAAAAAGGTTCGGGTTCTTGATTATTTTTTCTTAAACGATCGCTGCGTTACTTTAAGCTTCAAAGGCGATGTAAGCTGGAGGAATTAACATTGGTTGATAAAATGATGACTCGGCAGTCTCTATTATAGAAGCGCTGGATATGAATTTACTATGGAATACGTGGAAAAGTAGAAGATACTCTATCTGCTGGTCAACAAGGAATAACTTAAAAACCTCGTATCCTTCACGGATACGAGGTTTTTTTAATCATGGAGGGGATTTGAAGATCCATGCCTAGCAAAATCAATGTGGGAAGGCATTGAATATACGCTAAACATTGCGGAGCCTCCGGGATCCAGGGTGATCAAACTGAAATACAACGGAGTAGACCTCCCGGACGAGAAGGAGCTGGATGTGGTCATGAACAGCTACCGGGCAAGCGGAGGAGGAGACTACGTCATGTTCCGGGGCAAGAAAGTGATTCGCGAGATTCTCATCGATACCGCAGAGTTAGTAGAGGAGTATATATCAGGACGTGGGTTCATAACGGCTTCTTGCAATCACAATTGGAAAGTGGTCGTCGAAGCCAATGTCTCGCTTCCAAAGATCGCGAAATAAATTGATCTATTGATGACAATACTTGTCACTATTAGCGATTATGATTGATCTGAGCACGTCATCCGATTTCCTCTCTCGGGGGAAGGAACGTGTAACCGATTTTACCAAGCAGAGAACGAGTTTCTCAAGGAGGGATGGGGTTATCATGTATAGAACCGTTGCCGATTTCATCACGGAATGGAAGGACGAAGCCGCTCTAACGCAAAGGATTTTAGACAGTTTGACGGATGAATCCTTACAGCAGCAAGTATATCCTGAAGGGAGGACGCTCGGAAGGATTGCATGGCACTTCGTAACGAATATTCCTGAATATTTGTCTGAATTTGGCCTTGTCATCGAGCAGATACCAAATTCAGCAGAAGTACCCGCGGCAAACCAAATCGCGGAGACGTTTAAGCTTCTAAGTTCCGACGCAGCAAAAGCAGTTGAAGAACAATGGACGGATGAGACGTTAACGCAGGTTCAGAATGCTTTCGGTCGTCAGGAATCCAATGCTACCATCTTCATGGGATTGATCAAGCATATTGTCCACCATCGGGGACAGGTTACCGTTCTGATGCGACAAGCGGGATTGAAGATCCCGGCGGTATATGGTCCTTCAAAGGAAGGGTGGATTCAAATGGGAGTGGAACACCCGCCGCTGTGAACCTGTACGAGCTTGTTAAACTCGCCATTTGCAAGCAAATGAAGCCGCGATTTTCGCGGCTTTTTTTGTTGAATCTTTCCCTCCCGCAGCGAGGATTTTATAGTAAAATGAAATTTGTGGGTTTTATGATCGATCAGGATCGTGAATTTTCTGGTAGAGGAGTTATTGAGCAAGGTGAAAAAATTATATTCAACATGGTTCGGGAACTACTGGAGCCCCTATCTGGTTATGGCTATGGCCGGTATTCTCAGCGCCGTCTATTTCGGTATCACCCATACGGTTTGGGCCGTAACCGGTGAGTTCACCCGTCTGGGCGGGCATCTTCTGGAATTCGTGGGGGTGGATGTTTCCGGCTGGGCGTACTTCGACCTTGTCCATATGAACGGCACGACCTGGACGCGGACCGACGGATGGATCGTCTGGGGCATGTTCATCGGAGCCCTGATTACGATTCTGCTAAGCGGCAATTTCAAGATCCGCATGCCGAGACAGAAGCGGCGGTATGTACAGGGGTTTGCCGGAGGCATCATCGCGGGTATCGGAGCCCGACTGGCCCTGGGCTGCAACCTCGCTGCCTTTTTTACCGGTGTGCCTCAGTTCTCGCTTCATGCCTGGATCTTCATCGTGGCTACGGGGGCAGGCACTTTCCTGGGTGCCAAGCTGGTCAACACAAGGTGGTGGAAAGGCAAGCCCGTGCTGAAAAAAGGCGGCAGCCTGCCGAGCGTTAAACAGGGTAAAAACCGGCAACCGCTCTTTGGGGCGGTACTCGGTCTGACTTACCTCGCGCTGATTGTCTGCTTCTATGCAACGGGCCGCACCATGCTGGGGACCGCCGCCCTATTCGGCGCAGCGTTCGGCATCTTGATTGAACGAGGGCAGATCTGTTTCACTTCCGCTTTTCGTGATCTGTGGATCAGCGGCCGGGCCACGATGACCAAAGCGATCACTTTGGGCATGGCAGTCAGTTCCGTCGCCACGCTGGTTATTATTCTTGTGTACGGATTAGAGCCGATTACGAAAATTGCCGCTCCCAGCACCTTGATTGGCGGACTGCTGTTCGGTCTGGGCATCGTCATGGCCGGCGGCTGCGAAACCGGCATGATGTACCGTTTGATGGAAGGACAGGTTGTCTTCTTGCCTGTGTTTATCGGTAACATTGTAGGAGCTACCGCATTAGCATACGCTTGGGATCACATGGGGGTATACGATCTGCTTGTGAAGAGCGGCTCGCCTGTCAACCTGATCACCGCCATGGGTCCGGCGGCTGCTTTAACGGTTACGCTCATCGTACTCGGGGTCGGATTCGCTGTCGCCGCGTACTGGCAAAAAAACTACCGCTTCGGCGTAGGATTCAAGAAAGGGGATGCAACACATGTCCGTTGATTTTACTCTGGATCTCCGGGGGGAATCTTGTCCTTACCCGGTCATCTATACACTCGAAACGCTGCGTGATATGAAAAAAGGACAAATGCTTCAGGTCATTTCAGACTGTCCGTCCGCGTTTCGGAACGTGCCGGAGGAAGTTGTCAAGCACGGCTACACCATGGCACAGGAACCGGTCAAAAATGGCCAGGAGTTCAGCCTGTTCATTCAGGCGTAACAGGATCATCATATTTGCAGGAAAGCCCCCTAGTGAATGGGGGCTTTTTCGCGTGCATACGGGACTTGGGAATCCGAACTTCCTTTGGCAGCATGGTTGCTGCCGTTTTCACTTGCAGAAAGAACATGAGCGGTGACTATGTTACAGGTTGAGTGCTTGCAAACCGTGTCCTTTGTCACGGCTTGGGTGTGAAGAGAAGGGGGATCGCCGGTCGGATTTTGTTCATGGCGCGCTCTTTAGTCTCATCCAGCACATGGGTATAAATCTGCGTGGTGGATATATCCTCGTGTCCGAGGAGCTCCTGCACAGCACGCAGATCAGCTCCGTTGCGCAGCAGCTCGGTGGCAAAGGAGTGTCTTAACTTATGAGCGGATAGAGATTGCCCGGATAACTGCGGAAACTGCTCGGTCATCGCCTCAAACGTCTTCTCGGCTATCGTCTGCACCATGCGTTTACTGATTCTGCGCCGAAACTGCGATACGAAGAAGGCGTTATCCTTTGAGCTTCTGGGTGCCATCCGTTCTTCCAGGTACATTTGCAGCAGCTTGTTCAATTCGGCGGGGAGGGGGATGTATCTCCATTTATTGCCTTTACCCAGCACTCCGATGCTGGAGTTCTCCAGATCAAAGTCCGATACATTCAGCTTCACGATCTCGCTAACCCGAAGACCCGCATAAGCCATAAGCGCAATGATGGTCACGTCTCGAATTTTATATCTTCCTTCAATCCCGCTCAGGCAAGCATCCAGAATCGGCTTTTGAAGATAGGTAGGCTGACGGTTTTTCTCCACCTTGGCTTTTTCGATATCCATGGCAGGATTGGTGCTCGCCAATTTGAAACGGATCATGACTTTATAGAAGAGACGGATGGCGGACTGGCAGCGATTTCGATATCGTGCGCCGGCACCGCTTTCCCGCACCTGCGTCAGATAATACATCACATCAATGTCTGTGATATCCGTGATGGGTTTCCCTTCAAGGCTGTTCAGAAAGTGCTTGATATCATGAAGATAGGCCTGTTGTGTATCCTTGGCGTATTCGCGATCCTTCATATAGGAGAGAAACAGCTTCATTTCCCGCTCATAGTGCTCAAAAACTTCGGTATAGTTCATCGCTTCACACCCGTCCAATCGTTTAGAACAGAAATTGCATTAAATATAGATTTAATGCAATTATTATTATAGCAAAATCGAGCAATTTGGCAAAATAATAGCGGCCGCCCAGCGTATGCCAGTTGCAAATTCCGTCAAGGAGTGGAAGCCGTCAACAAAGTCGTAGTCGTTGGAAAATATAAAAAGCACGCCAAGTCCATATCGATGGCTAGGCGTGCTTTGTCGGAGAGTTGATTCGTTAAATTCAGTATTTGATTTTAAGAGTGTCATCAGGAAGATACACGCCCTCGGAGCGGGTAATCGGAAGCTTCTGTTCCGCGGAGAAGCCGATGGTTTCCCCGTCCCTTAGCGTGACGTCCTGCTCCACGATGTATAAAGCAATGTCCATCAGGAATTCACGGAGCTCGGCAGGGGTCGCCTGGCTGTCCAGCACCTCGATCTCATCCTTGCCGAAGGCTCTGAGCCCATAGGTATATCCGTTGATTCCGGTTTCGGTGCCAACTAAACCAAAATATACGAGATTTAACAGGGGAAACAGATCTTCGGTCTTCATCGTTTCGGCCATATCGATATAGAACTCAGGCTGAAATACGGTGCCGGACGAGTAGAGCCCGACGGCATTCGGCAGCTTCAGGCAGCTGGCCGCCAGTTTGACGTACATTTTTCCGCTATCCAGCGGAGACGCGGAGCGCTTCAGCACGGCCAGAATAAGCTGGGCAACATGGGTTTGGGTGACCTCGGCGGCCTCGGGCCACAGGTAGTTCCCTTGAGCGTAATGCTCGGCCTCGCCATCCGGCACCGGGGCATTGATGAAGCTGACTGCAATCATGCAGCCCTCCGCCTCAAAGACCAGCATGCCTTCCTTCTCCTCTTCGGCGCTGCCGTCTTCCGGGGAGCAGGAGATGCTCCAATCGCGCAGAAGATTGGCTTTGATCTGCTCCAAATCGCATTCTGGCGAGTTCAACAGAACGAAGCCGTTGAATATGCCGGATGACGTTTGGTTGTCTGCCGCGTCATCCTCTGGATTCTCCGCCGATTCATACTGCGCCGCCTGTTGCATCCAATACTCCCGGATCATATTGACCATGGATATCGCTTCCTCTTCCGCGGTGGCAGGATCATAAGGCTGCATCTCACTGAATACATGACCGCAATGCTCGGTGTCCGAGGCATGTTCATAACCGCCGCACACGCCAACCAGCCATTTACCAAGCATGGATTTCTTATATTTAAATATGTAGTAATGCATGCCATGGAGATTGAATTCTCCGGCTAATTCGATTTTGCTGGGTTTATGTCCAAGCTCTCGTTCATTTGCAAGCCATTCGATCATGGCTCGCTTGGCCGCTTGCTGTTGCACTGTCGTCATGGGTTTCTCTCCTTAACTATGTGTGATATATTAACTGTTATATTTTACAAGCTATTGAATGGCTCAGCAATAGATGGAAATTGCTAGTCTATGACCAGAAGATGGTATGGCGATTGCCGTCTTCACATATAACTGGCAGGATGGTTACATAGAATGTGGAATAGGGTGTTTCGTTAAAATTATAAAAATGCTGAGATGGCATGAGAGGTGAGAATGTGAAACTTGCAAGGATTTCATATGAACAGAAGAGCGTATTGCGCAGCCTCATGGAGTTATATCAATACGATATGAGTCCGTATGAGGATGACAGCGATAATGACGTTAACGAGTACGGTCTTTACGATTATAAGTATGTAGACCATTACTGGACCGAAGAGGGACGCCACCCTTACTTTGTCAAAGTATCCGGGAAGCTTGCCGGATTTGTGTTGGTGAGGGAAATCGAAGCATCAGATCTTTCAGATACCGGTTACTCCATGGCAGAATTTTTTATTCTTAAGAAATACCGCAAGCAGGGTATCGGCAAACAGGCGGCATTCCAAGTATTCGAATGGTTCAGGGGGAAGTGGAGCATCGCTTGGCTGGAAAAAAATCTGCCGGCGCAAAACTTCTGGACAACGATCATCTCGGAATATAAGGCGGGCGAATATTCGGAAACCACGTATGCAGGCAACCCTGCCATCGAATTTTATTCTTAGCATTCAGCACTTACGAAAAGTTCTTGTTAAGCGAGTCGGACGATTGTATTATGGAAGGAAAAGTAGCCGGAGATGATCTTATGAGCAGGATTCAATTCTCAGTTCAAGTTCGATTGGTATCCGATCTTTCCCGATCCAAGCAGTTTTATGAAGAGGTGCTCGGTTGTGAAGTGAACGATGTTTGGGCGGTCAGGGATGATTTTGCGCTAGGTTTCAAACTGATTCAGGCGGCAACGATGACGGACGTTAACCGAATCCGCCAGGCCAGGATCAACAGACGCCTTGGGATACATACGCCTATGTGGATACGCACCGCGAATTAGACGAGTTGTATGAAGAACTAACCTCTCGCGGGGCAGAAGTGGTACAAGAGCCTGTGCTCATGGAAGCAGACTGGGGCGTGTGGAAGGATTTTGCGATCAAGGATCCGGACAATTACGTGATTGCATTTGGCTCCGGTAAAAGGAACTGACGGTATGATGATGGACATCGATCTGAAGCGGATTTTGATAAGCAGCGACCCTTCCCTCCTGGATATGGATGCCATTGTACATTTTTTGCGTCAAAGCTATTGGGCTAACGAACGCTCCGATGAAAAAATTAAGAAATCGCTAGAGGGCTCAACATGTTTTGGCGCCTATATCGACAACCGGCAGATCGGATTTGCCAGGGTCGTGACCGACGACGCAACCGTGTATTGGTTATGCGATGTGTTTGTGGATGAGTCTTACCGTGGGCATGGCATAGGAAAGAAATTAATCGAAACGATTACCACCAGCGATGACTACCGAAATTTATTCGGCATCTTGTCGACGCGGGATGCCCATGGTCTATACGAACAATATGGATTTATCCGCGATCACGGAAAAACGTTGACTCGATTGCCGGACTTTCTGAGAAAAACATAATTTTACTTAAGAGACGACATGTGATACAAGCAAAACCCTGTTAAAAGGAAGGGGTACTTTCATCTATGATTATTTGGGTGAACGGTGCATTCGGATCGGGCAAAACCCAGGCTGCGCATGAGCTGCAGCGAAGAATACCGAACTCGTGCGTATACGATCCGGAGAATGCAGGTTATTTCATTCGCGATAATCTTCCGAAGGATGCCACACGCGATGATTTTCAGCATTATCCGATGTGGAGGGAGTTTAACTACTCCATGTTCAAGTATATGGACCAGGAATCCGATCAATTGATCATTGCTCCGATGACCATATCAAACGCGTCATATTTCGATGAAATCGTTGGGAACCTGAGACGGGATGGCGTTGTTGTCCGGCATTTCACCTTGTGTGCTTCCAAGGAAGTCCTGCTAAGACGATTGCGGAGCCGAGGGGAAGGTGCGAATTCGTGGGCAGCGCAGCAAATCGATCGGTGCATGAGCGGATTCTCGAATGAAGTGTTCCAGCGTCACATCGATACCGATCATCTGTCAATCGACGAGGTGGTAGAAACCATCGGTGCTTTGGCCGATGTGAAGCTATTGCCCGATAACCGCAGCAATAGCAGGAAGAAATTCGACCGTTTAAAAACCAAGTTTGCGCACATTCGGTTTTTTGGATAACCCAAGGGTTGTGATCGATCAAACCATATGAAAAAAAGACGATTTCTCTTGACGAGAAGTCGTCTTTTTTGGTGCATTGAACATGAATGAAATCCTAGCCTATTAAAATATTTAAATACAGCTAAATATTTTGCCTATGCGAAAAATAGATCCTGATTGCTCGGATATTATGGATTAAATCAAGCTTTTGAAGAAATGAAATGAGATACCGCGTGTACGAATTTATAAAATAACATTGACAAAAACCTAAAGATGAATTATTTTTTGTACATAGGAATTAATGTTGCATTAATGCAAAACAATTGTACGACGGCAGGACGAGGTTTTCATTTACATTAGAATGGTCGACTCATTATTTATTTGGAGTGGAGGAGAAGAAGATGAAGAACAAGAGGACTAGTAGAGGCAGGATATTCATGGGGGCAGCCATTCTGGGTTTGTTGCTGGTATTATCCGCATGCGCATCGGGAGAAGCGAAGCAGAGCGGAGCGGCAACCGAGCAGGCCGACAAGAAAATACGCGTGGTAACCACCATTGGACAGATTGCGGAACCCATCTCCGTCATCGGAGGAGATCGGGTGGAGGTGCTGAGCTTGATGGGACCTGGCGTCGATCCGCATTTATATAATGCCACACAAGGCGATATCAAGAAGTTGGATAGCGGGGATGTTATTTTCTATAGCGGACTTCATCTGGAAGGCAATATGACGGAAATCTTCGAACAGATCGGAAAAAACAAACCCGTGCTGGCGATAGCGGACGCCATCCCGAAGGATCGGTTGCTTCAGGATGACACGCAGGCGACCGATCCCCACGTATGGTTTGATATCGATCTATGGAAGACCTCCTTGGACTCTGCAGTGGAAGAGCTGAAGTCGCTGTCTCCCGCCGATGCCGACTATTTTGAAGAGAACAAGCAGAAGTATTTTGCGCAATTGGATGAGCTGAAAGCGGAGGCAAAAGATAAGCTGGGGCAAATACCGGAAGAGCAGCGGGTCATGGTTACCGCTCATGATGCCTTTGGGTATTTCGGCCGTATGCATGGTCTGGAAGTCGTCGGCCTTCAAGGCCTGAGCACTGAGGATGAAATCGGCCTCTCGGATATTAACGGCACGATCGACCTACTGCTGGAACACAAGGTGCCTGCCGTATTCGTCGAGTCCAGCGTCAACCCGGCATCGATCAATGCCGTCATTGAAGGAGCTGCCAAGAAAGGACTAAATATTAAGCTTGGAGGCGAGCTCTTCTCCGATGCCATGGGCGAGACGGGAACGACGGAAGGCACTTATATCGGAATGTACCGTCATAATGTCGAAACAATCTATCATGCGTTAACAGGAAGTGGTGAATAAGATGTCTGTACTTGAAGTTCAAGATCTCCATGCATCGTATCGAAAAAATAAAGTGCTTCACAACGTGTCCTTCAGCGTGGAGCAGGGCTCGCTAACCAGCATTGTCGGGCCGAACGGCGCCGGCAAATCCACCTTGCTTAAAGTCATGCTGGAGCTTCATCCGAAGCTGTCGGGGAATGTTTCCTTCTTCGGGTCCAGCTTAAGCCAAACGAAAACCCGCGTCGGCTATGTGCCGCAGCGGGGGTCCGTGGACTGGGATTTCCCGACCGATGCGTTGGATGTCGTCATGATGGGTTTATACGGACGGGTGGGGTGGCTGAAACGGCCAAACAAGAGCCATAAGGAAAAAGCGATGGCATCCCTTGATCAGATGGGCATGGCAGACTTTGCCGACCGGCAGATCAGTCAGCTCTCCGGCGGACAGCAGCAGCGCGTATTTCTCGCAAGGGCGCTCGTTCAGGATGCCGATCTCTATTTCATGGATGAGCCGTTAGCTGGAGTCGATGCCGCAACCGAGCGGGCGATTATGACAACCCTGAAGGATCTGAAAACGGCGGGCAAAACCGTGATGGTGGTCCATCATGATCTGCAGACGGTTGAAGATTATTTCGACCATGTGCTGCTGTTGAACCGTACGGTCATTGCGCACGGGAAGACGGAAGATGTCTTCACGAAGGACCAAGTTTACCGCGCATACGGCGGTTCGCTTCGCTGGATGAAGGAGGCGTAAAGCATGCTCAATTCATTATTGTCGCCGAACACACAGTGGGTACTGTTAAGCACGTTAATCCTGGGCATGGCAGCCGGCATGATCGGCTGTCTTGCCTATTGGAAGCGGCAAAGCCTGATGAGCGATGCATTGTCTCACGCAGCGCTGCCGGGTGTCGTGATCGCATTCGCTTTGACGGGAAGCAAGAACCTGCTGGTCATGATTCTCGGGGCAGCCGCCAGCGCTTTAATCGGGGCCTGGATGATCCAGTGGATTCGGACTTCCAGCCGCATTAAAGAGGATACGGCGATGGGCATGATACTATCCGTGTTTTTCGGTTTGGGCATTATGCTGCTGACGATCGTGAACCGTACGGGCGGCGGGAATCAAAGCGGACTGGATAACTTTATTTTCGGGCAGGCGGCATCCATGGTTCGCAAGGATGTGGTTACGATGCTAATCCTGGCTGTTCTGGTCATTCTCGTTGTCTCGATTGGTTTTAAAGAATGGAAGCTATTTCTGTTTGATCCCGATTTTGCCCGGGGGTTAGGGCTGAACGGCAGACTGATGAATACCCTCTATATGGGAGTGCTCGTTCTCGTCATCGTCATCGGCATTCAGGCCGTCGGCGTCATATTGATGGCGGCCATGCTGATCATTCCGTCCGTCAGTGCAAGATATTGGACACAATCCTTCAAAATGATGGTCATTCTGTCGGCTGTATTTGGAGGCGGCGCCGGGTTTGTCGGTACACTCGTGAGCACTCTGGGAAAAGGATGGCCTACAGGGCCCTTTATCGTTGTAGCTTCCTCCGTGTTGTTCACGATCTCTCTGGTCTTCGGCGCAGAGAAGGGTCTTCTGATTCAGGCTCTGCAGCTCCGCTCCCAGAAAAAAGAACATAGGGACGCGGGCAGTCAAACCGTTCTTGGTCCCCGTATTTCCGAGAGGGGGAGCAATCAATGACTTATACCGCATGGATCTTACTCACAGCCTCGCTCGTCGGATTGTCCTGCGGCATCGTCGGCGTGTTCCTGATTCTGCGCCGAATGGCGATGATGGCCGATGCCATCAGCCACACCGTGCTGCTCGGCATCGTCACGGCGTTTATCGTCACCCGAGAACTCAGCGGTCCGCATATGCTGGTCGGTGCGATCATAGCCGGCCTGCTGACGGCGGTACTGGTTCAATGGTTTCATTCCCGGGGCGTACAGCAGGACGCATCCATCGGCGTTGTTTTCACAACCTTGTTTGCCATCGGCGTCATCCTGATTGCGACCCAGGTTGGCAACGCCCATCTGGATACAAAGCATGCGCTCATGGGCGAAATCACGTTTGTGCCATGGGATGTGATGCACGTTCCGCTTCTAGGCGAGGTACCGAAAGCGACCTTTATGCTGGCAGCCGTTCTCTTGGTCGTGCTTATCGTGATCCTGGCATTCTATAAAGAATGGAAGATCACCTCCTTTGATCCGGCACTTGCGGCCAGCATCGGCATTCCCGTCGTGCTTATGCATTATGTGTTCATGTCGCTCGTCTCCATCACAACGGTGGCCTCCTTTGATGCCGTGGGGGCGATCATGGTGGTGGCTATGTTAATAACGCCTGCCGCGGCTGCTTATCTATGGACCGATAAACTCTCCATCATGCTGGCGCTAAGCGGGGCCTTTGGCGTCATATCGGCATTTATGGGCTATTATATCGCGGTATGGCTGGACACCTCCATTTCGGGATCCATGGCATTCGCAACCGGAATCGTATTTATCATCAGCTTTCTGTCCTCTCCGCGACATGGCGTGCTTTCCCGTTATATTCATAAGTTCAAAACGCATGACAGGGAGAAGAAACTGGAAGGAATTTCTTAATGTGAGATATTGAAAGAAGCTTGGGGGATAGGCTGGGGACTGACCCCCGTTTGTGAGACAGGGATCAAAACACCTTGCAAGTTTAAGCAGCCAGTTGCCGGAAATGAACCGGCGATTGGTTGTTTAGTTTTGTTTGAATGCGAATTGAGTTATAGTAAGTAATGTAGTTTCGAACGGTCTGCTCGACGATTGCCGTCGTCGTACAGGTTAAACCTTCGAGATAGAACGTTTCAGACTTTAGCGTGGAATGAAACGATTCGATGGGGGCATTATCAGCGGGCGTACCCTTGCGGGACATGCTCATGGTAATGCCTTTTCCCTTTACTGCTTCTTGATAGGCCTGAGATGTGTAGACGCTGCCCTGATCGCTATGGAGCATGGTGCCTGGTAGAGCGGGCAGCTGACCCAGCGTGTCCAGAACAAACCCGGTATCTTGCTTGTCAGAAATACTGTACGCCACAATCTCTCCGTTAAACAAGTCCAAGATACTCGACAGGTATAACGTTTTTCCGCCAAACGGCAAATACGTAATATCTGTAACGAGTTTTTGCATGGGGGCATCGGCTTCAAATTGGCGCTTTAACAAGTGTTCTGCGATGTAAGCTGGCTGCCCTGTAGGTTTGCGTTTCTTCACTTTGACACGACATTGGAGCCCCTCGCGCTGCATAATCCGCTGAACGCGTTTATGGTTAATCTTACGCTCCATCCGAAGCAGAGCCGTGATCTTTCGGTATCCATAACGAAATTTATGCTGACTACAGAGTTCACGAATCTTCTCTACCATGTGATCTTTACATGGGTTCTCGTGGGCGTCCTTCCAGCGATAGTAGGTGGAGCGAGAAAGCCCGATCCATGCACACGCTTGGGTTACACTGACTTCTCCTCGAACGGACTCAACCCACTCCACTACAGCCTTTGGCGACACCTCCTTTGCATTTCCACGAACTTTTTTAGCAGATCTAACTGTTGTTTCAGAAACCGATTTTCCGCCTGTACCTTCTCGAGTTCAGATGTATATTCAGGCCCTTTACCGTAGCTGTATTGTTTACCGACAGGCTGCTCCAACCGATTCCATTGGCCACTGCGATACCATCTCATCCAGGTCTCTACTTGTGTCTTATTTCGTATGTTCAGTTGGTCCATGACTTCTTTCACTGGAATGCCATCCAACCTCATTTCAATAGCTTTCTTTTTCACTTCCACTGGATAGCTGACTCTTGTTGCCAACGCAAAAACACCTCCAAAGTTGTCCCCATATCTTACGACATGGTTGCATTCTCTTGAAGGTGTTTTTAATTTGTCTCACGTTATGGGGTCAGTCCCGCTGCCCGGCTTCTTTTTTTATCTGCGACATACAGCGTGGTATAATTGGAAAAAATCACCTCCGCCTGTGCCGGAGGCTTCATGAAGGAGTGAGGTACCTATGCAGTTAGAGTCCCCTAGACTGACGATCCGCGATTTCCGGGATGAGGATTTTGCGAGTATTCATGCCTATGCTTCAGATCCAAGAGTGACCGAGTATACGATGTGGGGACCCAATACGGAAGAAGATACATGGAAGTATGTAGGGGAAATCCGCCGAATGATAGAGCAGAGCCCCCGTAACAGCTACGAGCTGGCGATCGTATTAAAGGATGGCGGCCAATTGATCGGAGGCGTGGGGCTTCATCGATCCGATACGAATGCAGAGCTTGGATACTGTCTGAATCCTGCTTATTGGCGGCAGGGTTATGCTACCGAGGCCGCTAGGGTCATGTGCCGCTTCGGCTTCGAGGAACTGGGAGTCAACCGGATCTATGCCACCTGTCGGCCGGGAAACGTCGGGTCTGCTAGCGTCATGCGTCACATCGGGATGAAGCAGGAGGGGCATCTACGGCAGCACTTATGGTTTAAGGGCCGTTATCATGATTCCTATTTATTCTCCATCCTGAAAGAAGAATTCGACGGGAGAAAAGACCAACCGTCTTGAAAAGGAGCATCTGCCCGTATGGTAAATAGCGAGTTATTGATCCGCCATAACGGAATATCGATTTACGAGGAAACGTCAGGCAAAGTGTATTATACCAAGGAAAATTATGTGTCCGTTGTTGTTCTGGCAAAGGATGGCGATCAGCTGCTGCTGATCCGTCAATACCGAGCGGCCGTGGATGATTACGTTATTCAGCTGCCTGGCGGCGGCGTAGGCGAGGAAGAGGACCTGGAATCGGCGGCTCGACGTGAAATGCTGGAGGAAACAGGCTTCATCTGCGGTGAGCTTCACTACCTAGGCAAGCTGTACCCGGCGTCCTGGAGGTGCAACGAGATCGCTCATGTCTATTATACCGATGAGGTAATAAGCCAATCCGGCCAGCAGCTCGAGGGATACGAGCGCATTGACGTGGTACGTATGAGCGTCACGGACTGCTGGCACGGGATAAAGGAGAATAAGCTGCAGGATTCCGAACTGATTTTTGCCATGATGCAGGGCTTGCTTAAGGAATTCATTCAGCCATCATAATACGGAGGTTCTTGATTAAATGGATTTTGTAGAGATTTTCATGATTGTGATAAGTATCGTAGTTTCCACCATTGTTATTCGTTACGCCATCAATTCATCCAAAATCATCATTAGAATGGATGCCATGCTTCAAGAGATGAGAGCATTGAGAAAAGAAATTCAAGAGATCCGTGCCAATGAACATATTATCGATAAAAAAGTTTAGTTATCAGTCAAATTCATTGGAAATATACGGCTGCCTTTAGTGTAGGTTTCATTCTACGCCATGGGCAGCTTTTTATTGTTAATGATGGACGTATTCATCATTTTGCATGGTCTTGCAAACTTGTCGGGGAGGATTCGAATATACTCTATTACGAGCGGATAAGGAGGTCGACATTATGGGAAGGCACTTGCTGATCTATGACGTGCCCTGGTGGATCCTGGGTAAGAATGCCAAGGTTATTCAGCAATATCATCCATCGTTGGACCTCATGTCTATGAGCGAATTGGATCTCTATCTTGAACACAAAAGCAGTGGAGAGTTGAATCACCAATATGATCACATATCCGCCATGTGTCTTGGCATTGCGGCTTATTGCGTTTTCAAGAATATCCGCATCGATTCAGCGGCAGCCGTCTCCTATTATTACTTCAGTAAACACTACGAAACCTATAGGGAATGGAAGGATGAACTCGTTCCCGATCCTGACTTTCTCAGGCTGGTCCTTCCTAGAATCGGAAAGCTGGGCGCTATAAATCGGAGACTGGCCTCCATCTTGCAGGCTGTAGCGCCGAACACATCTGTGGAGTATATCGGTCATTTCGTGGATGACAAATTGTTTCAGCCATTGCCTATGGCTCGAATAGACAATGCTCCATTCGTGATCGGATGGGCCGGAGATCCCTCGAAAACCTCTAAAAACTACAATACTTTGTATATGCGAATTAAAGAGCATTTCAAGAGTGACGAAGGAATCGCTTTTATCGAAACTTCCGGTGCTCACACTTACGAAAGCATGCCGGGTTTTTATCATAAGTTGAACTTGTTGTTGAACACGGGAGCCAATGAAGGAAGCGGGGCTACTGTGCTGGAAGCGTATGCTTGCGGGGTTCCCGTTCTTTCCACGAATGTCGGTAATGCAAAAGATGCGGCTCACCCGGCTGCCCATGGACTGATATTGGATAGTGACTCTCCCGAAGATTTTATACACAAGATTAACCATTGGAGAAGTCGGACGGATGAACTTCGAGAAATCGGGTTAAGGTGCAGGAGTCATATAGAGTCAGGTTGGAGGATCGACCATGCGATGAGCCGATGGCTCCGCGTTTTGTTTCAAATTTAGTTAAGCTCTGCAGGTGAGGAGGAAGAAAAAGATGTTTGACCAAGTTTCCGTTCTGATTCCCTACCAGTCGGATCAAGGCGGGCCGAGGGATGCTGCGCTCAGGTGGGCGCTGGATTTCTACTCGCGGACGATGCCGGGCATAGAAGTATGCATCGGTGAGGTCTCCGGTAATCCATTCAGCAGGTCGAAAGCCATTAACCGCGCAGCCCGCCAAGCAACCAGAGATATATTCATGATTGCCGACTGTGATATCGTATATGATCCCAACCTCGTGCTGGAAACGATATCTTACGTGAATGATCGTCAATGGGTTATCCCGTTCAGTCGTATATTACGGCTGCCGGAGGACATCTCGCAAATGATCCTGTCTCAAACAGCGGATTGGCCGATCCCAACGATACTGGGAAATAGAGATGAGAACAGCGCTTATTATCTGGGAGGGTTGAATGCATTAAAACGAAATGCGTTTGATGCGGTGGGGGGATATGATGAACGGTTTATCGGCTGGGGCGGGGAGGATGAGGCCTTCGCATACGCAATGGACACCCTTATCGGTACCCACGTTCGATTGGACGGTGAAATGGTGCACTTCTGGCACCCGTTTGTTGGACCTGAAGGCAATCCCCATTATGAAACCAACTATGCCTTGTACAAACAATACAAGGAGGCAAGGGGGGATGTTCAGTCTATGCGCAAACTGATCGGCAGAGGTTAAGCGTAAGGGCCAGAACAGGAAGGAGAGGATATTCCATGAAGCTGTCGGTCATTGTACCGGTTTTAAATGAAGAAACGTTCGTCCCTTTATATATCGAAAGCGTGAGCCGTTTTGCTCATGAAATCATTATGGTCGATGGAGGAAGCACGGATGGCACTTTGAAGCATATTGAGCGCCTGCAGGATCGTTATCCAATCCGGTTGTTTCGTTTGCAGCAGAATGGAATGCCTTACACCGATGATTGGAATGAATCCCAAGTACGTAATTTCCTGATCGATCAAGCTCAGGGAGACTGGATTATGAATCTGGATATCGATGAATTGATGGATGATCGTTTTCAAGAAGCGCTGCCGGAGCTTATGGCCAACGCTGACGTGGATATTTACCAGTTCCCATTCGTCAATTTTTGGGGAGATCCGTGGACCATTCGAGTGAATAGCCCAGGGGATGAGCGATGGTCCAATGATATAACGAGAATGTGGAGGGCGAATAAAGGGATTCGTTATCGTGATGAGAAGCATCATTGCACGCTTGAGGCGGCAGAAGGGCAGAGCATATGGAGTATTCCAAGAGGGCGAAGCGATGTGAATATATACCATTATCATTATGCTTTGGGACGTAAGATCAAATTTAATGACAACCGGAGAAAAGACGTTAATTTACTTGAAAACGAAGGCGTGCCAGATTGGAGTTTTAAGCATTCGGAATACGAGATAACCACAACTCCCTTTCAAGGTCGTCATCCAGAAGTCATTCGGCGTTACTTAAAGAAAATGGAAAAAGAGCCTCATTCAAATTAAACGCCCTGACCATGCTTCTGAACGAACTTCAGAAGCATGGATGGGCTTTTATTCTCCAGTTCTTTAGGGAGTTCCGTTTTATACTATACGGTCGATATATCCCTTGTAAGAGACATGACATTACTTACGGTATGAGTCACAAGAGCATCCCCAAACACCTTGATATCGGGCAAGTTGGATTGAAGAGCTTTAAGCCGATGATCATGATAACAAAGCGAATCCGCTACAAAATGGTCGGAACGCAGGTAGGGGTAAACATCGGTTGAACCGCAGTATACTACATGATCAAATGTGACTTGAGAGAATAAATCGATCCGGTTTGTGAAATACAGTCTTGGACCCACCTTGCGAGTTCCGATTATCGGTTTGCCGTGGTATTCATGCGCATATACGATGACATACAAGTTCTCATCCTCCGTCAATCCCATGACGATTTTCTGCCAGCGTTTGGAGTGGGCATCCCATACTTTATCACCCAGAACCAAAGCGAACTTCTTCCCTGTCACATGAATCCGATTGGCGATTTCCTGTGGATGATCCGCCAAATGAAACAGGCTGTGAGGACCTTTCGGCAATCTCCAGGTTTTGTTCCATTTCTGCTCGTAGTATGCCTTGTTCTTTTCCCACAACGAATCGTATGCTTGGGGCCTCAGTTCTTTAATGGTGGCACTGCCGTAATGATATACAAAAGCATCTTCGACGATAGCCAGACGGTAACCTGCATTGCGCACCCGTTCACAGTAATCATCATCCTCGAACATGCCAATTCCATAGGCCGGATCAAGGGAACCAACCTTATCCCATACACTACGCTTCATGGCAACACAGAAGAATCCAAGCAAATCGGTATATCTGATTTTCTCATGGTACAGCTCATAGAAATCATGCAACCAACGAACATCGGCACCGTATACCGCGTCGCCGATGAAATGATCCAACGCTTGATCATTACCCACATAATTGGACATCGGGCCCGTCATTCCGATTTGCGGGTCTTCGTGAAATGGCCGGAGCAATCGGGTAATCCAGCTGCCATCAGGTACTAACGTATCGTTGTTAAGCAAAATCATATACTCACCTGTTGATTCCAGGCATCCGAGTGTGTTCCCTGCGGAAAAACCAAGATTTTCCGGAGACGAAATAACTTTAACCAGCGGGTTGTTAAGAGCTTTAAGGTGAAAAGAAGTTTGATCCGTCGAGGCATTATCGACGATTACAACTTCCAGGTTTGGATAATGTCCCTTTTGCAGCAAACTGCGGAGACATTGCTCGGTGTAAGACCATTTATTGTGAACGACAATAATGACGCTAACCTTAGGAAACAGATGCTGTGTAATGTAGTCGTTTAGAACCTGGTATCTTTGAACCCAGTTATTATGACGGGCGAATTCTTGCCTTCGTTTGATCTGCTCGGTACCGGATTCCTGAAGTGCTTCATGAATTGCCCGTTCGAATTTATCCGGCGTATCTGCAATGGAGACCATATCGGAAGCAACGGCTTCAACCTCTGGCAGGTCGGTAGATACGACTGGTTTTCCAGCCGCAAGATATTCGTACAGTTTGACAGGATTTGTAGCCTTGGTGAGCATATTCTTCATGAAAGGAATTAATGCAACTTGGAATCGATGTAAATAGATTGGCAGCTCATGATAGGGCTTCTCCCCCAAAAGTACGACGTTGTCCAGCTTCTCGACGTCAGTGGTATCACAACCAAAGGTGTGTCCAATCAGAACGAATGTCCATTCGGGTCTGTTTCTGGCCACTGTTTCGATCAGGCGTATATCGAACCAGTCGGATATCGCCCCGTAATAACCGATAATCGGCTGCTTTAAGGACTTCAGCTCCGTCAACGATTGTTCAGGCGGTTTTAAAAAATGAGAGATATCAGCGGCATTGCGGATAAGGACCGTGGATGGATTATGTTCAATAGCCCAATCGTACAAATGCTGTGAGGACGTTACGACAAGCCCGGCCACCCGAAGCAGGCGTTCCTCCTGATGGAGCATGGCAGGATCATTGGTCGAGAAACCCGCATGATGATCCATGCAATCATACACGATATGATGTTGCTCCATGGCCGTGACAAGAGGAGTCCAGAACGGTAAATCGACAATCGATACCATTTGGGATATCCCGAATTTGTCTCGTACATGCTCTATAGACCATTTTAGGTACTGGATATCCCAGCTGCTCATCTCATCTTTATATAGATTTAGAGGTTTATGCGCGCACAAAGTAACGAGCCATACGTTTCGATCGATGTTCTTAATCGAGACAAAACGTCCTACCTCTTCTTTGGAAGCCTCTTCCTTGCGCAAACCGATGATCTCCGTGGTTACATAGAAGACACGATGTCCCTGTTGAGCGAACTGTTCGGATAATTGCTGCGGCCGCTGCCATCTGAATTGCCAATCAATGACGGGAAAACGAATAATGTCGTATAACGGCGCTATCCCGGGTGCAAAAATCTCCGTTACCCGGGGCCCAGCATGGACAGGGGCAGCCTCGTATTCAAAAGGGGTGACGGATTGTTGATGAGTTGTATGTGATAGGAAAATCGGAGGTACCGGCTGAACTGACCGTTTCTTTTTGTACAATTTATAGTTTGATTTACGAAGCTTAATCTGACGGGGACTCGTGCGATTCGTGGAAGATCTGCGCCGGTTGTTTGTGATTTTATTCAAGAGTAGCCTCCTCTCTCGTGTGTGATTGTCTCTTTAACAAAGTATGTATCACCCCATGTATCTGTATGGGTAGAACACCATCCGGCATTGGTTTTATCAAAATGGGTATGTATGATTCCCGCATTGAAATATCTTGCAACAATTTATACGGATCTATAGTTGTAGGCCCTTTTCTTATCTTTGGCTATTCAGGTTTCCATTGGATGGATTTATACATATTGTACCAGTGACTATATGGAGGGAGGCAGCTAGTGTGAGGAGATATTGGAACCGAAGCCATCAAAAAGATTGCAAATTCATTGTTGGCAAGAGAAAACATAAGCGTGCTAAAAAGCCGATAACGGTTCTGAGCAAGCTAAACCGGTTGCGTCGAAGATTGATTCATAGCATATCTCAAATCAAATTACAGCTCAGACGACTTACCATACGGGTAAACGCTCTTCAGAATCAAGTGGAGGATTATGGCTATTCGGATTGGAATAATGTCATTGCTTATTTAAGATCGCGTCTGAATACTCGAATAACCATCGAAACTCCGGCTGGTTCGATTTTCGGTTCATTGGTGTCTATTGGAGACAATTATATTCAAATCTCGGAGCCTAACGGAAGTATTGCCATAATACCGTTGAGCAGTGTTTTATCTATTGAATAATGATGGACAGGGAGGGAAGAGTGGATGGATTTTTCGGAAATACTGGCAACTTTCCTTGGCAGGACAGTGGAGGTTATCCAGGCCAATCAGTTCCTTCAAGGACAGTTATTATCGGCAGCAAGCGGGTTGATCACAGTTCAGGTTGTAAGCTCAAACTATTTGCCAGCATCAAGGCAGGTCACCATCATCAATGATAATATTTCATTAGTTCGCATACTTCCTTAGTCTTCACTTGAGATGGGGAACTTTGCAATAACTATTTCAAAATATCGCTCATCGAGTTCTTCCATTTCTCATAGTGATTAAGATGCCGATGCGTCATGCTTGAGCTCCTAATTCTTCTATGATACAGCGGTTGAGGAATGTAAACCGGATGGAAGTTTGAAACCTTGGATAACATCTCGATATCTTCGTATAGACGCCCCTCGAACGGGACTGAGGTGTTCCATCCTCCTAGCTGCTTGATTACAGAGATATTGAACATTCTTGGGGCTACTGCCATAGCTTCTACGAGGAGTCGCTCCGCGGACAAACGGGAAGGTCCAGTTCGGACCCCCTGGTAAAGGAGCTGTTTATTCAAACGCTCGACCCATTCAAAATGATTCGCATACAATACACCAACATTCGGTTCCCTGTTTGCTTCATGTAGAAGAACTTCCAGAATATCTGGTGACAGCCAATCATCGGCATCCAGCTCAAGAAACCAGGCCCCCCTTGCCATGTGTAGAGCTAAGTTCAGGGCATGAGCCTTACCCAGATTTTGATGTAGTCTCACTTTATTTATACGCTTATCTATCGGTAATCCCGCCAGGATGCTTGGAGTATCATCACTTGAATGATCATCAACTATGATCAGCTCCCAATCTGAGATCGTCTGTGACAATACGGAGCGAATAGCCCACGGCAAGTATTCACCATCGTTAAATGTGCACAGCGCAATGGTAACTATAGGAGGGATTTGTTTTTCATTGATAGTCTGAACGCGGGATGGAGCATGAAGAAGCGGAGAGATTGCGTTCCATTCCTCTGCTTCCTTCATCCAGGGAGGGGCAGCGCGATGATGGTATAAGATCCCGTCAGAATCTACTTCCGTCCATTCATAGTGGCTGGATAGCTGGATCTGTTTATCGATCAACACATATTTCTGAAACGTCAGCTGATCATTACTGGTAAAACCCGGTTTCTGTCCATTCATGACGATGTTCGTACGCCATAACAGGGGGCCGCGGGGAGTAGTAAAGGTTGGAACAGGTCTTTTGGGAAATACAGCTGGCGGGTCTGTTTTGGTTACGGAAGTCAGTATAAAGCCAGCGGAGCTGTCAGCGTAAGTTTGCAGCCATCGTTCGATTTCTTTCTCCGCCTTAGGCTGTACAATATCTCCGGCATAGAGCGTCATGAACCATGGCGAATTCAGGTTATCGGACAGCGCTTCGTTCATTGTTGCTGCAGACTCCTGTTCGTTTTGAATCACGATAGGACAGGCATTTGAAAAAACACGCAAAACCGTGGATACGGTGTTCTCGCTTAAATGAGGATTTAATCCAGGTAGAATAAACACCAGCATGGCCGTCATGTTCCTTTCCGTATCCTAATCGAAGGTGATTCTAAACGGATGTAATGGATCATTAGCACAGTTCTGTTTATCATATGCCCCCATTCGCATGGGGGATACAAATGCCGATAACTTACTCCATGTTGCGGCGTATAGGTAAATCGGGAATAATAGAGCTTATAGACCGGAACCCGGGACAGGAGAGGTAGGATCAAATGAAATCGACTCAGAGTCATATTATTCGGCAAGCCCGAGACTTTGCTCGCGCCGTACACGAAGGGGATGCAAGCGGCCACGACTGGTGGCACGTTCAACGAGTCACCCGCATCGCCCGGATACTGGCTCATCTTGAAAGCGCCAACGTATACATATGTGAGTTATCGGCAGTCCTCCATGACGTAGCCGACGAGAAATTAAACGTTTCAAAAGAAGCAGGTTACGAGCGGGTTCGCCATTGGTTGAAACAAGCCGGCGTTGAAGCATCTGATCAGGAGCATGTGCTGGGGATTATCGGTACGATGTCATTCTCAGGCGGAACAAGGAGTGCTATGCAAACGTTGGAAGGCCAAATTGTCCAAGACGCGGATCGGCTTGATGCGATGGGGGTTATCGGAATCGCTCGTACTTTCGCATATTCCGGATGGAAAGGACAAAGTATGTACGATCCGTCTGTTCCACTCCGCGAGCATATGACCCTGAAGGAATATCGAAAGGGAAAGAGCACGGCCATTAACCATTTCTCTGAAAAGCTCTTGAAGCTGAAGGACCGGATGAATACCGAATCGGCCAAGCTGCTTGCAGATGGTAAGCATCAAAGTCTGGAGCTCTTCCTTGAGGCGTTCGATAAAGAATGGGCGATGGGGAATGAAGCCTACCTGCGGGAATCGCCGATTCATCGCGGGAACGTATCGCGAATCCATATTGCCTTTGATGAGTCGACGGCAGGATCGCTCAGGATCATGCTGCTGTCGAAACCCGGTGAAATCGTAGTGACATTAGGCGATAATTTCTTGGCCGGACCGCTTCCGAACGATCATGCTTTCGCCCGTTCGTTCTCCGCCCGAAAGCAGTGGTTTGAGGAACGTTATAGCACCGCGCATGCGGAAGACAGGAAATTAACGATGCTGCAGGCAGCGTTCGCGTGGCTGACTTGGCCTCAGCAGATGAAAGAAATGCCATGCCTGATCTGGGCCGGCGATTCCGCGGCGGAACAGCTGGGCCTGCGAAGATTATTGACCTTAATGCCGGATCATTCTGAGGTAAGATTGGTGAATGCGACAAGCGTGCTTCATCAGCAAAATCCAAATCAATGGTTCAAAGGAACATTTGAAATGAACGCGAATCAGCTTCAGCATGTTCTGGACGCAGCCGAGCCGGCCCCATTGTCGCTGCAAGAGCAGGCTGGTTATCGAGCAGACTGGGAGCGCCTTTTGAGCGAAGGCGGGTTCCTTCGGGTGCTTCAAGGTGATATGCTGTGCACCGTTCCAGAGTCTTACTACGATGAAGAAATTCTGAAAACCGTATACCGCCTTGAAGCCAGGCATGGATTCTTCAAGATATCCGCTCGGGTCATTGGCGAGGTCATCGGACAGGGGGAATTAACCGTTTCCGACTTTTTCATCGAGTACCGCATACGTCATCTGATTCAGACAGGTGCTTTAGCTTACACAGGCGAGCTGGATGCCATGCGGCACTACAGCGTCTCGCTTGTGGATGCATCGAGTCCAAAGGAGCAGTGGAGTCATGAACAACGCCTGGCTAAGGCTGCGAAGCTGAAGTCGCTGTTAAGTGAGATGATGGAAATGAATCTTGCGGAGACAGGCTTCATGGAGGAATTGCGGCAGTTAGATGCAGAAAGCCTAGGATTATCTGAATTGTCCGGCTCGGATGCCGTAAAGGGCAGCATGCAAACTGAAATCGATCAACTGTTGAGCACTTATGAGGATCATAGGTTACAACGAGTGTCTTTGATGCGCTCCCTGGAAAAGGCGTTAATCCAGATCGAGGAAACGGCTCCTAAAGAATAGATTAATAAATTCATAGATTATGATTTCATAAAGAGCAGACGATCATTCTGAAAGAGAAATGATCACGGAAAGCGGTGGAGACATGGTATTTACGGAGCAAGAGATTCAAACCATAAGAGAACAAGCGCTTGGGATGGACAAGCATAGACAAGTAACTCCCGACGTGCTGAAAACCATATATGATCATCGTTTGTTTCACCTGTTTGTTCCCGACGAGCTGGAAGGAAGGATGACCCCTCTGCCGGATGCAACGCGCATCTTCCAAGAAAGTGCCCGCATCGACGGCAACCTGGGATGGCTGGTTACGATAGGAGCAGGCGGAGGATTCTTTGCCGCGCTGATGAGCTCGGATATCAGCCGCCGGGTGTTTGCGCGCCGTGAAGCGGTGATTGCGGGCAGCGGCATGCCGACAGGTACCGCCAGACAGGTGGACGGCGGTTATATCGTGACTGGCAGCTGGAAGTATTGCAGCGGGTCTACTTATGCCACGACCTTTACGGCCAACGCAGTTGTTGAAAAGGATTCCACGCTACAAGATGCCCCTGGCGAGCCGACTGAAGATCAGGGCGAACCCGAGATCCGGTCCTTTATCATGAATCCTGACCAGATCGAAATCCAGCAGGATTGGAATGCCTTTGGCCTTCGGGCAACAGGGAGCCACACCATATCCGCTGTAGAGGCATTCGTTCCGGATGAGATGACATTCTCGCTTACGGAAACGAAAGGGTATGGGGACGAGCCGATATATCGCTATCCATTCCTTCCGTTTGCTCAAGTATCCTTTGCCGGTGTTGCAATTGGGATCGCGGAGCATTTCCTTGAAACGGCGGAATCGCTTGCGGTCAAGCGGGGGAGTTCCTCCCATGTGATCGGCAAGCTGAACGAGAATAAAGCGGCATTGCATCTATCGATCGCTGATTTTTATAAGTGGGTAGAAGCGTCATGGGCAGAGTTGATGGCTAACGGTGCCTTATCGGATGCCACGGAGGCACATGTAACGGCCCAAAGCATCGAAACAGCCCAAGCAGCGTTATTCTGCGGCCAACAGCTGTTTCCGCTGTTCGGTTTATCTGCTGCCATGGAAGATTCCGAAATCAATCGCTGCTGGAGGGATCTTCAGACGGCATGCTCGCATGCGCTGCTGAGAAGCTATGAATAAAACGAACAACCATGAGCGGCAAGCCGAGCTGCTCATGGTTGTTCGTTTATATGTGGATTATCGCAGGTATACTTAATTACGCTTGCATGGATCTTTGGCCATTATACAAGGAAATAGCGTTGGGATAACGGCAGATGAGACGATGGGGCGCTTGTCAGCTTCTCGCCGTTAACGGTTACGGCGTAGTTCGCCGGATCGACCATGATTTCCGGCGTCTCCCCATTGTGGACAAGATCCGCCTTTCTCACGGTTCGGCAGTTCCTTACAGGCAGGAGCTGCTTACGCAATCCTAATGGATCCAGCGTCCCTAATTGCAGGGAGGCTTGGGAAACGAAGGTGGCGCTTAGCGCTGCCTGAGCGCCGCCATAGCTGCCGAACATCGGCCGATACATATACGGCTGCGGTGTAGCGATGGAAGCGTTGGGATCTCCCATGACGGCATGGACAATCATGCCGCTCTTCAGCACGATCTCCGGTTTAGCTCCGAAGAAGGCGGGTTTCCAAAGTACAAGATCGGCCATTTTTCCTACCTCGACGGAACCGACATAATCGGATATCCCATGCGTCATGGCCGGGTTAATGGTATATTTGGCGATATATCGCTTGATGCGGAAATTGTCCGATTTGGAATCCGGCCCGAGCGGACCGCGCTGCTGTTTCATTTTGTCGGCCGTTTGCCATGTACGGATAGCGACCTCACCAACCCGTCCCATTGCCTGCGAATCGGAACTGGTCATGCTGATCGCCCCGATGTCATGCAAAATATCTTCCGCCCCGATCGTTTCCGCACGAATCCGTGACGCGGCGAAGGCAACATCCTCGGGAATACGCGGATCCAGATGATGGCAGATCATCAGCATATCCAGATGCTCGTCAACCGTATTCACTGTATATGGCATGGTTGGACTGGTCGAGGAGGGGAGGACATTCGGCATGGAGGCAACCCGCAGCAGATCCGGTGCATGACCGCCTCCCGCACCTTCGGTATGGTAGGTATGAATCGCCCGGTCGTTAAAGGAGCGCAGGCTGTCTTCAACATAACCGGCTTCGTTCAACGTGTCGGTATGGATGTTGACCTGCACATCCAGTTCTTCGGCAACGCTCAGGCACTTGTCGATGACGTAGGGCGTGCTGCCCCAGTCTTCGTGGATTTTGAGTCCAGCCGCCCCGGCATGGACTTGTTCGGCCAGCGCTTCCGGACGACTGCTGTTTCCTCGTCCCAGAAAAACCATATTGATCGGCAGTGCATCGGTCGCTTGCAGCATTCGCTGCAAGTTCCATACCCCCGACGTACAATTGGTTGCCAATGTGCCCGTTGCGGGACCGGTGCCTCCGCCAACGAATGTAGTGATTCCGCTCTGGAGCGCGATTTCGACTTGCTGCGGACTGATGAAATGCACATGCGAATCCACGCCGCCGGCCGTTACGATCAAGTTCTCTCCGGAGATGACTTCCGTGCCGACGCCGATGATCATGCCGTCGGTGACACCATCCATCATAAGCGGATTACCTGCTTTTCCGATGCCGCTGATGTACCCGTCCTTAATCCCGATGTCCGCTTTCACGATTCCCCAGGTATCCACAATGATGGCATTCGTAATGACCAGATCCAGTGCCCCTTCCGCGCGGGTCGCGAGCGGATGTTGTCCCATGCCGTCACGTATCACTTTACCGCCGCCGAAGACGCATTCATCCCCATAAACGGTATAATCCTTCTCTATCTCAAGCCAGAGGGAGGTGTCGGCAAGCCTTACCCGATCCCCTGTCGTAGGTCCATACATGCTGGCATAGGTCGCGCGATCGATTGTTGTCATAAGCTCACCATCCCATTGGTTTTTCCGTTCGTCAGACCTGCAAAACCATGAATTTCCTGGCTCCCGCCAATTTGAACAAGCGTCACCTTCGTGATTTCCCCGGGCTCGAATCTTGCCGACAAGCCGGAGGCGATATCGAGCCTGTATCCTTGCGTTCCGTTCCGGTCGAATAACAAGGCGGGATTGCATTCGTAAAAATGGAAGTGCGATCCTACTTGAATCGGACGGTCGCCGCTATTTGTAACCTCACGCGTAATGCGGGGCCGGTCCGGCACCAGCTGAATCGGCTCGTCTCGCAGGTCGTATTCACCTGCAACAATGCCTGAAGGGGCCGGAGCGCCTTGAATCGGGTCATGAACGCTGACCAGCTTGGTGCCATCCACAAAGGTAGCTTCGACTTGAACTTCCCTGAGGAGATGGGCGACGCCGTCCATCACTTGATCCGCCGACAGCACATGGCGGGCTTCCTCCATTAATTCGGCTACGGACTTACCATCACGAGCACCTTCGACAACAAAACCTGAAATGAGTGCGGCCGCCTCCGGGTAGTTTAATTTCAACCCGCGGGCTAGTCGTTTTTGCGCTAATTCCATTGCCAGAAAAAGCATTAATTTGTCCCTCTCCTGGTAAGTTAAATGCATCTTAGCCACTCCTTTTGCATTCAGATGTGTTAATATTCATAACATAAATAAGGTATGACATCGATTGACCTGCTGCGCAAAGGTGTTTATTTTGGATAAATGTAGCATTAGACAAAGAAATAGTCAATATTAATGTTATAATACATAACATATATCTCACGAGTTTTAACGAAACCTCATAAGGAATCGATTACTTTAGGCAACAAAAAGACCCCGATTGGGGTCTTTCCAAGTTTTATCTAAATTTCCCGTAATCTTTGATATGAACGTCAATCACGCATTCGACCTGCAGCTTTTGCAATTCTTGCCGCCAGTCCATCTTTTTCCATTGCTCATAGCCAATCCGGTTACGGACGTACCTGCCGATTCCGAGGCTGTCTATCTGATGCTGTTTCATGATCGAGATCATGGCATTTCCTTTTTTCGTGATATATTGGCTGATTCGCTGCTCCAGCTCATGCCGTTCGCGGTCATTGCTTAACCTGGCATCGCCGATGTATTCCAGTACGGACCCGGAAACCTTGACGTAAAACATCACTTTGTCAATGCCCTGGTCTCCGTGCACGACCTTGACTTTTCGTGAGCTGATCAATGAACTGAACATGACGACTTCTTTCTTGTCTTTAGGATCCTCCGATAGATCAATGTTAAGTTGACCTTCTCTGAACTTACCCTTCAGAAAGGAGAAAATCAATGCATCCTGCGGCTCGATCTTAGCAACATAGCGATCATCTTTAAATAAAGCAATTCCGTTCGTCGTAATGTAGTTCTTGTCATGCTTCTTAATTATTGGAGCAACCGGATCTACGCCCTGATCGAAATAATCCCTGGCAAAGTTGAACAGCGTTACCTTGGGAATGGTCTGACCGAGCGCCTCCTTTTCAAGCAGCATGTCGATATACCGCCCTGTTCGCGGATGCTGCTTGTAATCGTCTATTAACAGTTCGCCGGCATTTCCTTCAACCACGCTTATTTTTACTTGAGATGATATGGAAGGATCCCTGTACAAGGTATCCAGATGTCCGTGCAGCCCCTGTTCCGCCATCGAAAGTCCGAACAGGACGTTCCGCAATTGCCCGCTTACCAGCAGCATGCCGGTTTGTCTGGACATAATCATCTTCGCTTCTTTGCTGCTCTTGGCCGTTGCCGTCAGCACTTCCCGCTTAGAGGTAGTTTCCGGGTCCGCTTGCGGAATGGAGACCGATATCGATAAATTGCCATCCGGCAGCAAGTCATAACTGGTCGTCTGGATGAACCCCAGATCTTCCAGGATGCGTTGATCGCCGCAGCCTGCTAGAGGAAGGATGCATAAGAGTAGGAACAAGCATGCATATTTTTTTAACATTGCGCATCACGCTGCCTTTTTCTGCGCTGCCACAGCAGTAGCATAATTAGTATCAACGGCATGATGTAAGCAAACCCGATTTGGATGTAACCCAGAATCAGAAGCCACTCCCGGATTCGATTCAATACGGAGGGTATGTAGGATATCAGCAGTGCTGCAAGAATGATAAAGAAATAGTGGACATTGATCTTGATCTTCGGAAAGACTCTTTGGGTGCTTTCGCCCGCTGCCCAGAAATAAAGCACCAGCGTAATGAGGGTCGTAAACAGGAAGAAACCGTAGAATAGATTCTCGATTCGCTCGATAAACGGAAGTTTGATATACGCCAGCAAATCCAGTAACGGGAACAGCATGATCTTCAACATATCGGTGCCAACGACGCCGAACGAAACAAAACCCAAGATGGTATAGGATACCGTGCGTATCAAATTCCCGTAGATGACAGCCCTGAACAACTTGGTTTTCTTATCGGTATAGGGAAACAAGAGTATGCATAACTCATAACCCAAGTATGCCAAATAGATTTGAAAGAATCCTTCCAACATGTTAGAACTGTCTTTAAATATATAGGGCGTTAACCTTTCGATTCGAAACTCCCCTGCATAATACAGCAGCAGCAAACTCATCCAAATGGTACACCAAAAAAAGACCGTGGAAGCTTTGGAGATATTGTACAATCCCTTGGTCAGCAGCATGAAAGCAAGGACATCTATCGCTATCTTAAATACCATCGGGTTCGTTGTCGGGAACGCAAACATCTGAAAGATCAGCACGTACTGCTTGGCGACGAGGCAGCCGATCAAAGCCCATACCGTACTGATCGCCAGATAGAAGGGGGCTAGTATGAATTTGGGGATGCTTTTCTCCAATATGTCGAATATCGACTGTCCTTCGCCCAGCCGGAACACCCAGTACATCTGATAAATGTTCAGACAGACCAGGATGGATGCCGGGATCGTAATGAGCCATCCGTTTGTGCCAAAATATTGGGCCTCCACCTGCGTAATGCTGAATACGTAGACCCCCGTTTGAATCATGTAGATGAGGATCGCAGTGTGAAATTGGGATAGTTTTTCCTTCAAGTTGCCTCACCTTTTCATTTTTAATTTGACCTTGTTTTTGGCTTTGACTTGGGTAGGCCGCTTGGCCAACGTGGAAAAGGGAAGTCTTAGAAATACGTCTTTCCAGTCATACGGCTCGAATGGTGCGATGGGTGTTAGATAGGAGGAGCCGACACTCGTCAAGCCGCTTAAGTGAATGACCATATAGGCCAAGCCAAGCGCTAGTCCCATATTCCCCCACAAACCGGCCATTACGATAAGCCCGAAACGGAACAATCGAAAAGATGCGCTCATAACATAGTTCGGGATGACAAAGGAAGCGATGGCCGAAGAGGCGACGGAGATGATCAGAATATTACTGGTTAATCCGGCTTGCACTGCCGCCTGGCCGATGACGATGCCGCCTACGATACCGATAGTCTGCCCAATCTTGGTAGGCAGCCTGGCCCCGGCCTCCCGTAGCAGCTCGATCGTCGTCTCCATGAGCAGCGCTTCGAAAATGGGAGGAAACGGCACTTTGCTTCTGGACTCCGTCAGCGTAAGGATCAGATTCTCGGGAATCATTTCATAGTGAAACGAGGTAACCGAGACATATAGGGCCGTCAACGTCACCGTTATCAAAAGGGCTGCAAACCTTAGGAACAAGGTCGCCGTACCAATGCTCCACCTCTGGTAATAATCGTCGGAAGACGAGAAAAATTCAAAAAAGTTGGCGGGCGCGCTAAAAGCAGTGGGACTTCCGTCCATAATTCCAACGACTCGTCCCGAAACCAGCTTGGAGGCAATGGTATCCGGCCGCTCTGAGGTCAAAAATTGCGCAAAAATCGAGTACGGATCATCGTCAATGCACTGGATCAGCATGTTTGTATCGTGAATGGCATCAATCTCTATAGCTTCGACCCGCTTTATTACTTCTTTGACGTATTTCTCATTCGCGATGTCCTGGATATACAGAACATAGATATCCGATTTCGTAACTTCGCCGACGGAAAGTTTGATGACCTTGAGATGAGAACTTTGCACTCTCTTGCGGATCAAAGACAGATTCGTATAGGCTTGTTCGGTAAACGCTTCGTGCGGTCCGATAATGACGGATTCCGTTTCGGATTCAGCCACCGTCCGGGATGTCGGGAAAATAACATCGATCATGAAAGCTTGATCTTCATAATAAAACGCGGCCATACCGCTAAGAATACCTTCCACATAGGTTTTCGAATCCGTTACAAGCTCATATTGTGATTGCTCCTTCAACAAATCGAGTGGGTTTTCGGAATTCAAAATGGGAGGAAGCAGATCCCGCTCCAGCCGATCCTCATTGACCAAATGGCTGAAATACATAACATGAAGGCGCCCATGAAGATAGATCTGATGGACAAAGTCGGCCGAATCGTCAAACTGATCCGCGACATGTTTCAGCGTCAGCGAAACCTCTTCCTGGGGGTTGGGATCCTGTTGATTATATAGAGATGTGCCGGATTCAGAATGCTCATGAGTGACCAAAAAAATAGATTTTAATCTCTGTTTCATCCCCACGCGTACTCACCTCGGAATCATGCATAGTCCGTCACAGTGTGTGTATTTTTCAAAGGAATTATCCAACGAATCCCAAGTCAGGAATAAGAAGAGCGTCCGCGGGAATCTTAGGATCAGGCAAGTTCGCCAATCTCTAGGAGGAGGAATAACATGCTGGGCACCCTTTTATTCGCTAGCACTTTGTCGCTCGGGGTCACACCCGTTTATGATCAGGCGACTATGGAATCTTCGGAGTTTTCGTTTCAGCAGGCCATTTTTGAAAGCGGTGCCGGGCTGGCAGAGGAGGCGATAAGGGCTTGCGAGAAGCGTTTCGGCAGAGAAATCCAGCTCCCTCCGCAAGTGCCTGCCGTAGCTTTTACGCATCAATATGGTCGTTGTTATGGCATGCATGCCGGACTTGACGAGCATTTGGAGATCCATTATCGAAACGAATTTAAACCCGAGAACGACTACAGGATCGAGTTATATCCCGTTGAGAATAGACAGCAGCTGGAACACCTATCGTTTCAAGCATTAGAATTGACGGAGCAGACAACCGCTAAATTTTACAAAGGTCCGCTCAATACGCTGCAGCTGTTGGTATTTGAAAAGGCGGATTGGCAATATCTCATAACTACAGCAAATCGAGCTTCCACAGAGATCGGACAGCGTGAACTGACCGAAATTGCGCAGTCTTTGATTCATGCCGTGAACAGAAGAGAGCCTGCCTATGCCAAGTGGGGAACCTTAGCCGTGACCGAAACCAAGCGGAAATATAATATGGACGTCGTGGATTACCTGTATATGGGCAGAACCAAGATATCCAATGTTTTGGCGGAGGAGAAGTTCAAACTGTGGCTTAAGAAAGGGAACGTTGAATTCGGCGTGTATGTCACGGTTTCGTATCATCCGGTAACCGATCAGATTCTATCGATACGTTATGGGGGCATTTAGCTGAAAATAGCAATTGACGGCAGGAATAACGCCATTTTCAGGAAAAAATAAAGGGCGGCTTTGTTGAAAGTGATGTTTTCCTGCTGTTCAGATGCATGTATATGGTGTACCATATTTGGTGGAACTTGCCTCGTTGATTTCTACAATATGCGCCAGTAATAGCGATTTAGGAGTGATTCGCTTTGTCGTTTTTAGTCCTTAAGCTCCTATTTGTTCCCTTGATATCGATTTTTATCATGGTATCGTCGGTCTATCTCGGTTATCACACGTCCATTCCTTTGATGCTGCTCACGGCAACTTTGTTGTACGTATCCGTTGTTTTTGATCGAAAGTACGAATGGCTTCGTTATGTTCATTTTCTGTTTCTTGGGGCGTTTCACTATGTAAGTCAATTAAACTGGTGTATCCTCCTGTATTACATACTGATCATTAATACCATTCATAACAAAGAACGATTTAAGGAAACGATGCCGCTGTGCTTCCTGATCATTCTTCAGTATTCCTTAATCCGTCTGACTTACGTGCCGTTAACGAAATACAATGTTCTGGTCTCCGTGTTTGATTGTTTGGCTTCCTTTGTGATTGTGATTTCATTCCACTTTGTTAACTTTCTGGAATCGGAGAAGAAGAAATTATATAAGCAGAACGATTACTTAACGTACCATGATGCATTAACCGGTCTTCTGAATTATGACGGGTATTTGCATAAAGTCCAGCAGCTCATTGAGGTGAACAAGCCGTTTCAGCTGGTGCTGCTCGATATCAACAACTTTAAATCGTTAAATGCAAAGGACATTTCCACCGCAAATGAGATACTGATCAGATTCTCGCGTGCTCTGCGGAGATTGTTCCTGAACGACATGCTGGCCGCCTCGCGCTATGCGGGAGACCGCTTTGCCGTACTGCTACCCGAGCATGTCAACATCGACAGCACCATGTTCAATTTTGAGCATATCGGCGTACAGGTGACGTATAGCATTACTTGCTACCCGCACGAAGCATTAACGTATCAGGAGATCATCAGCACGGCGGAGGACCGGATTTTTCAAATGCGCCGCAATTCCTGGATGAGAAGCCAGGAGGAGATGATCCGTACGGAAAAAATGAAGATGGTGGGGGAGCTCGCTGCCGGAATGGCCCACGAGATACGCAATCCGCTGACTTCGATTAAAGGCTTTATACAGCTTTCCAAAAATCAAAGTTATAATATACAGCCCTGGTATGAGGTTATCATGGGGGAAATCACGCGGGTAGGGGAGCTGACGGCTGAATTTTTACATTTTTCAAAGCCGCATGCCAGCAATATGAGGGTTGAGTCCCTATCGGATTGCATGACGCGCGTTTACTCCTTATGTGAATCCGAAGCGGCCTCGCACGGACATGTGTTTCTGCTCGACTTAAGCGATGAGCCGATCCAAATCGTGATGGACCGGGACAAGATCATCCAGGTACTGATCAATCTGATTCGTAATTCCTTCCAGGCGATGGAAAACACCGGTTCCGTTCGAATCTCGCTTAAAGCAGAAGAGGGGATGGCCGTTGTTCAGATCGAGGATACCGGCAAAGGGATCGCTGATGAAAATCTTGCCAAAATTTTCGATCCGTTCTATACGACCAAGGAAGAAGGGACGGGGCTCGGGTTGTCCCTTTGTCAGAAAATTGTAGAAGATCATGGCGGGAGAATTACGGTACATAGCGAACTGGGCATTGGCACAACGTTTACTTTGCGCATGCCCCTGTCCTAGTAAAAATGGTTGGTCATATCCAAAAAAATAACCTATGATAGAATAGTTGCTTAGCAATCAAGATGGATTGCCAGCAGCATATCACCCATGCATCAATGTGTTGCAAGAGAAAGGAAGTATCTGTCAGTATGTCGATTTCCACCAAAGAAACCGGTTCAGCCATGGTCCTGACTCGCGGAAAGAGGCTGCGGTTTGCCTTGATTCTCGGATCCCTATCGGCATTTGGACCGCTCTCCGTTGACATGTATTTGCCTGCACTGCCTAAACTTTCGGAAAGTTTAGGGTCACCGGCATCGTTAGCCCAATTAAGCTTGACGGCATTTTTGCTCGGCCTGGCGCTTGGACAGCTCGTAGCCGGGCCGCTCAGCGATATACGGGGGAGAAAAGCACCGCTGATCATATCCCTGATTATTTATTCGGTCACCTCCTTACTGTGCGCATTTGCACCGACGATTTGGGTTCTGGTTGCGCTCCGCTTCGTGCAGGGAGCCAGCGGAGCAGCCGGCATCGTCATATCCAGGGCGGTTGTGCGGGATTTATACACCGGTTCGGAGCTGACCAAATTTTTCACTTTACTGATGCTGATCAACGGATTGGCTCCAATTATCGCTCCTGTATTCGGTGCCTTTATTCTGAATTTTGTATCTTGGCGCGGCGTATTCGTCGTCCTGTTTTTGATTGGATTGCTGATGCTGCTTGCCGTATGGTTTGGTCTTCCGGAAACGTTGAACAAGGAGAATAGAGCCAGCGGCGGGATCAGGCAAACCTTTCAAACCTTCGGTACGCTGGTTCGGGATCGCGTGTTTATCGGATATGCGCTCTCCCAAGCGTTCGTATCGGCCGCGATGTTCGCGTATATCTCGGGATCGCCCTTCGTGCTGCAGGATATCTTCGGGGTGTCTCCTCAAACGTACAGCCTATTCTTTGCCGTTAACGGGGTTGGTATCGTATTATTCTCCCAAATTACCGGGAGGTTGGCTTCCCGCACAGGAGAAACCAAACTTCTGACGACGGGACTTGTTATTGCAGCCTTTGGCGGCACATCGCTGCTTGCCATTACATGGCTTGGCGGCGGACTGTTTCTCATTGCGCCGATGCTGTTCCTGATCGTATCTGCCGTAGGGATGGTTAGCGCAACGACAACATCCCTGGCGATGCAGAAGCAGGAAGCCCATACTTCAGGCAGTGCATCCGCATTGCTAGGCTTGCTGCCTTTGCTCTTAGGCGCCGCCGCAAGCCCTCTTGTCGGGCTTGGAGACGGAACGACGGCAGCTCCTATGGGCACCGTCATCGGGATCGCTGAATTACTGGCCGTCAGTTCGTTTCTGTTTCTCGTCATGCCTATTAGCCGCAGGAAAGAGACACAAGTCTCTTTATAAAATCGTACTTTTGCAAAGAAGCCCGCACGATGAATGTGCGGGTTTCTTTTTGTGGTTAAGGAAACAATTCTGAATGAATTACCTAGAATGCAATCATAATACCAAAGAGATGTGTAAACGGGCATAGCAGGAAAAACGCACGAAGACGAGGAAAACACAAAGATAAAGCAGGTGAACCCACTTGAAATGGATGTCGGTCATTAGCCTACTGTTCATGCTCCTGCAAGGGACTGAACCGGAGAACGACAATTTAACGATTACCCAGGAAGGCAAAGTCATGGAAAGCGTGAATCGAAGCGAACATGCGCTTGATGTGTTCCCGCTGCTGGATATGGACAAATACGATCAATGGGTGGATAAACTTGATCGCAAGACGTATATGGAAGCCCGAAATGCCAAGATTGGCAGCAGCGGCCAGATCGTTCCGGGTCAGAACGGCCATCGTCTCGACCGACGCAAGCTATTGGAACAATACTATTCGTATTGGTACGGCACCGGGGCTTCTTCCATCGAAGCGCCGAGGTATCCGATATATCCGAAAGTGGACACCGAGCTTCTGGCTTCCATTCGCGTCAAGCCGATCGGCTACTATGTAACCTATTTTAATTCCAATAACAAAAATCGTTCCCATAACATCGCGTTGGCTGCTCAAGCGATTGACAGCGCAGTCGTATTCCCCGGGGAAACGTTCTCGTTCAATGAGGTCGTCGGCATGAGAACGGTGGACAGGGGGTACAAACGTGCCGGCGTGATCGTAAGAGGCGAATTGTCCGAAGGAGTGGGGGGCGGAATCTGTCAGGTTTCTTCGACGCTGTATAATGCGATTGACCGTGCAGGTTTGCAGATTGTGAAGCGCTACTCCCACAGCCGGAACGTCCCTTACGTGCTGCCTGGTCGAGACGCTACGGTTAGCTGGGGAGGCCCGGATTTTGTCTTTGAGAACGCCTATAATCAACCCATCCTCATTCGGGCATTCGGGAACGGGGGAAGAATGACCGTAGCCATATACTCTTCGGAACTCATCGAATATAAGCCGCGCAATGTACCGAGCATATCCAACAGCCTGCCGGAGGAGACCAGCGACACCAAGCATAATCCGGTAAGCGGCGATTAATCCGGGATTGGATGAAACGATGCCGGTCGCGGACGGGACGACCTATACCATTGCATGCACATCCACAACACGAGAACGAGATCCACGGCATCGCCGCCGTAATACATCAGCATGCCACCAAGCTTTGCCTGCTCGAAAGGAACGCCGTCGGGCGGATGGGCATATAAGTATTTGGAGAGTATCCCGTGTCCCGCCATGGCAATGATCTGGATGAACGCACGAAGCCGAAAGCTTCGGCGGTAGGGAACCACATCCACGTAGATCAAAGAAACCGTAAATAGATATCCGGCTGCAAACACATGAAAATGAACGGCTATATGAAGAATTAGGCTAGAATGCATGGCCGTGAACAACCCGGTGGTGTAGAGGATCCATAAGCCGCCGATATTCAACAAAGCGGCCACCAATGGATGTGAGATACAATGGACGGGATTGCTCTTAAGCAATCGGCTAATTCTTCTTGCGACCGGCACTGGGACTGACCGAAGCAGAAGCGTCATTGGAGCTGAAAACGCAATCAGCAGTGGCCCGAGCATGCCGAGCAGCAGATGCCCAAGCATATGCACCGGGAAATTCGCAGGGGCAAGCCGGGCCAACGGGCCTGCCAGCGATAAACCTATGCAGGTCAATCCCGCAATCCAGCAAACATAACGATGGGCAGGCCATTTGCGGTGGCGTCGGTTGGAAACCGCAGCAGCTGTCCAATAGAGCAGAATTAGGCCAGCGAGGAAGAAACTCAAAATCCATTCCCAAGGGTGCCATACAGCAGCGCCTTCGAACATTCCGGCACCATGATGATGAAACGAATGGCTACTCATCTTAGGATGCGGCCTTCCGGGAAGGGACGCGGTTTCGAGTTCGTGCAATGAGTATGATGCCAGCGATGATCATGCCGGCAGCAATCAGATTCCAGACCCAGTCGTAGGGTCTTATATCGACGTAATAACGAATCTGATGCAGTCGCATCCATTTGTGCTGGATGATGCCGTCGTACAGTTGGAAAGCGCCACCGCCTAACAGAATGCCTCCAATCCATCGTTTAGCCCAAAACGCGTTCCTTCGGTGCAGATCGGCAATCAGAAACGAGGAGCCGATGGTAGCAAACCAGCTGAACGCATGAAACAGACCATCAGAGACAAGGCCGATATCGCTTGTAGACTTATCGTAGAAATGATGCCAATGCAGCAATTGGTGAAATACCACCTCATCGATAAATCCGACCAGCCCTAACCCGAACAAGATGCCGGCCCATAGGTTGCGTTCGGCGTAGTTTGAGCGCTGTGTTTGATTTTCATGGGTTTTAGAAGACTTCATTCGTCTCATCCTCTTTCTGTTATAAAATTCTGAAGTCCATCGTTTTACAAAGTGATACTTTCTAAGTTTACCCATTATTACCATATCAATAACTTTAACATCGGTTGGATAAAACGAGTGATATATATTATTCGCTTCGGTAAAGGACTAAAGCTCGTTGTTCATCAGTTAATTAGTTTACATAATGTTATATATGTTAACTGAATTGAACATATCCACAAACAAAAGGCGAACCACTTTTAGGGTTCGCCTTTTTTACTAGGTGTAAATATATTATTCTGCTGGATATTAAGAACGAAGTGAAATGGGGATCTCCTTCACGCCGCGCACGATCATACCCGGCCTCCATTCCAGCTCGTCGATTTTGCCCTGAAGCTCGAAATCGGGAAAGCGGCGAAGGAGCGTGTTAATCGCGATTTCACCTTCCAGCCTGGCGAGCGGTGCTCCGAGGCAGAGGTGTATTCCCTTGCCGAAGGCTAAGTGGTGGCTCTTCTCACGGGTGATATCGAACAGATCGGGATCCTCGAATTGTGTGGAATCGCGATTAGCGGAATTTAGGGCGATGACAACCAAGTCGCCTTTTTTCATATGGACACCGTGAAATTCCAAGTCCTCCGCGGCCCATCGTGAAGTGCTGAATTCAACGGGACCGTTGTAGCGAAGCATTTCCTCAATGGCGCCATGAATCCGTTCCGGCTGTTCCTGCAGAAGCTTCCGCTGCTCCGGATGCTCCAATAATGCAAGCACGCCATTGCCGATCAGGTTCACCGTCGTTTCATGACCGGCTATGATCATCAGGGTAACGACGCCGTATAACTCCTGTTCGGATAAGCGGTCACCTTGGTTCTCGGCAATGACCAGCTGACTGATCATATCGTCGCCGGGCTGTTCGCGAACCTTGGCGAACCAGTCCCTCAAATAAGCGATGAATTCGTTCATATGCTGGACGACCTGCTCGTTCATTTCCTGATTGGAAGCGCCGATGATGGAATTGGACCATACCCGGAACTTGTCCTGATCCTCGGCGGGTACGCCGAGAATCTCGCTGATTACTATAATGGGAAGCTTAAAGGCATATTCGTCAATAAGATTCATGGTGTCTTGGGAGGAGACGGCATCCAACAGGTTATCCGCGATCTCTTGAATATGGCTGCGCATATCCGCGATTCTCTGCGGCGTGAAACCCTTCTGGACCAATCCGCGAAGCCGTTTGTGATCCGGCGGATCGGAGAACAGCATATTCGTGCTGAACACGCTGGTCTGTTCCGCGCCCATTGCCTTCGCGACGTCCTTGCTGAACCGGCCATCCTTGAGCGCTTCGACGGCTTCAGCGTAACTGCTGATCAGCCACCCATGACGACCATCCGGAAATTGCAGCTTCATAATGGGATCGCTTTGCCTCAATTTCTCGTACACCGGATAAGGGTTATGGGTAAATTCCTTGGTAAACAATGCATTTTTCAGAGATTCGTTCACATTCATCGGTATGGTCTCCTCTCGAAAATGATAGTTTCTTATCCAGTATAAGGGATAGCGAAAAGGATAACCAATTTACGGTTGAATTAACGACAGTCTCCAGTTCATTCAATCCATTCATCGTTCCGGAGGAGCCGTGCATGTTGCTCATGAACATATCATGCATACCTGCAGACAGCGGGATGCCCTTTCCCTTGCGAATATGCCGGGTATAGGATATGACGAAGCTAGGAAGTACGGGGTAAAACCGAATGGTGGAATCGGATCTGCACAGGCGGGTCTTTTTGCGTTTACGACGCTTAATGGGGGGAAATCAGTGCCTTTTGGTCTACTGACTACGCGCATCAATCTTTGATATATTGGATCATATCTGAAGGGAAGAAAGGGGGAAAATGCCGGTGAAATCCGTTTCGGGAGAGAAGGCAGGGCTGTTGTTTCGATTTTTTATACCGTATGCCGTCATTCTGGTAGGCTCCCTATTGGTTGGATGGTTTGCTTATGGGAAAACCTCGGAGCTGATTGAAAACGAGACGGTAAAGAGCACCTCTGCGGCACTGCAGCAAATTCAGGAAGCGCTGGATCAGCGATTTGCCGAAATCGAGAACATCGCACGGCAGATGTCGAGCGAATCCAAGATCCAATCTTTTCAATTCGAGAAAGAACCATTTGCCGGCACAGGCCCATACCGTTTGTGGGATTTGGAAAAGAGCTTGTTTAACTACAAACTGTTTAATCATTTCATTGTGGATTATTACATCGCGTACAAGAACAGCAGCATGGTCATCTCTCCCCGCAAAGTGTATACGTCAGACCAGTATTATCGTTTGCTGCTGCGTTATGAAGGCCAATCGTTAAGCGAATGGAGGCAAGCATTGTTCGGGCAGTATCATTATAAAACGTATACGCCGGGACATTCGGTTGTTTATGAAGGCAAACCATACTCCGTCGTGAGTTATATGCAATCCTTCGGGAACAAAAGCAGCAGCGGGGTTGTTACGGTCCTGATTAACAATAGGCAGATCCAGGACATGCTCCGCAAAGTCGATCCGGAACAAGAGGGCTTTGCCTATATAGCGGATGCTAACGGAAACTTGATCAGCTCCATCGGATTGAAAGAACAGGATTTTATGAAAGCGCTTCCCATAAAAAGTGGCGATACCCATATCCGATGGGATGAACAGGAGATGCTTGTGACTCAATCCACATCCGAATACAACGGCTGGAGCTATGTATCCGCCCAGCCTAAATCCGTGGTGCTCCAAAAGGTATATTATATCAAGCAGTTGACGTTAACCATCTTCATTACAGCTCTGCTGCTGGGGTTAGGCGTAGCCGGTTATTTGGCATATCGAAGCAGCAGGCCGCTCCTCAAAATCCTTCAGCTGCTGCCTTCAACGCGATCGGAAGCAGCTCAAACTGCTTCGCGTAACGCCGTTGATTATATCGGCCATTCCGTATCCGAGCTGGTTGAAAGCCATGATTCGCTGAAGGAGCGGTTGGAAGAGCAGATTCCGATGCTGCGAAACGTTCTGGTTGATCGTCTTCTGAAAGGGAGCTTCACGTCGATGCAGGAGCTGGAGGCTGCCATGGAACACGCGCAGGTTCAGCTCAGGGGATCTCACCATGCGGTGGCGCTTCTTCATATTCGAGGATACCACGAGCCATTCATGGAAGAAATGCTGATGGAGCTCGATATTGTCAAAATCAACATCCGCGACCGGATTCAATCATTATGCGGAGAAGGGGCGCTGCTGCATGACTTTGGAGAAAATCAATTGGTTCTGGTCTTGTCTGGAACGGCAGCGGACAAAGAGGAATTCACGATGCAAATGCGTGCACATCTACAGTCGATCCATGAGCATTTGATTGGAATTTCCGGCACGGGCCTGTACATGGCTGTAGGCGAGTTCCGGTCCAATATTGCCGAGCTGTATCGTTCCTACGGGGAGGCCAAGTTTGTCCTGCATCATGCGGGATGGAGCGAGAAGTCTCCTATTTTCTATCATGCCGAGATGGTAATGCCGGCCTTTTCCTATTATTACCCGGCAGACGAAGAGATGCGGTTAATCCAGCTCGTGAAAGCCGGCAATCTGGATGAGACAAAGCAGCTTTTTCGGCAGATCAAAGAGAAGAACAGGTCGGATCGGCAAATGCCGATGGCCGTCGAGAAGCTCCTTGTCCAGGAGCTTAGCGGTACCCTGATGAAGTGCAACGAACAGACAGGGAATGATGGAAGCCACCGAACGGAGGAAACGGATGCCGTCATCCGAGCGTTAAATCCCGAGTTATCCCCTGCTGAAGGCATGAATATTCTTTATGCCGCTTTCGTTCGCCTCTGTCAGAAGAACGAGGAGAGGAAGAAGAGCCATAATGCTCATTTAACGAACCGGCTGCTGAGCTATATCGAGAAGCACTATGGGGAGAGCGATCTGAGTTTATCCGCGCTCGCCCGGGAAACCCACACTTCCGAAGCTTATGTATCGTACTTCTTCAAGGAGCAGACGGGCTTGAATTTCTCGGAGTATCTTGAGAAGCTCCGCATGGATGAGGCTAAGCGGGAGTTGGCGACTAGCGACAAGCCGGTCAGCGACATCGCTGCAGCTTGCGGCTATTTGTCACTCAACACCTTCAGCCGGGCGTTTAAACGCGTAAACGGGATAAGCGCCACCGAGTACAGACGCCTTCACCGGGCCGGAGATTATGCTTAATCTAAAGAGATGCGTACTGCCGGATTGATGAATAACAGCCCATTCTAAAATTCTGAATAGTCGACAGGAACATGAAGATTTACGCGGAACAAGCCGGCTGTATATACTCCAATCACGGACCGGATCGGGACGAATCCCATTGAAGATTGGAGTGGTAACTGCTGAGTGGCTGGAAGAGTATCATCCGCAGCTGGCAATTGTACGCGCGCTTTTTTGCTCCCGTTATTGTACATCATCATATTCAAGTATGTGCCGATGTACGGCGCGCAGATTGCGTTTAAAGAGTTCAACGTCACAAAAGGAATCAGTGGCAGTCCATGGGTCGGATTTGCCCAGTTCGAACGTTTCTTCCAATCGCATGAATTTTGGCGTTTGCTTAAGAATACGTTCTCCATCAGCTTGTACACGCTGATAGCCAGTTTTCCGTTTCCCATTCTGCTCGCGCTCGGTTTGAATTATGTAAGAAACCGGCGTTTCAAGAACACCGTCCAGATGGTTACATACGCGCCTTATTTCATCTCTCTGGTCGTATTGGTGGGCTTGATGCTGCAGTTTATGGACCCGAGAACGGGGCTCATCAACACGATGCTCGGCTGGTTCGGCGCAGGTCCCTATCATTTCATGGCCGAGGCCTCCTGGTTTCAGTCGATCTACGTGTGGTCCCATATTTGGCAGAACGTCGGGTTTTCCTGCATCATCTTTTTGGCAACGCTTTCAGGCATTGATCCGGCACTCCATGAAGCAGCCGTCATCGACGGCGCTTCGAAGATGCAGCGGATGCGCCATATTGACCTGCCGGGCATTATGCCCATCGCCATCATTCTGCTCATTCTGAATACGGGTCAAATGCTGGAGACCGGCTTCGAGAAAATCCTGTTAATGCAGAATGCGCTGAATTTGCGATCTTCCGAGGTCATCGACACGTATGTGTACAAGGTTGGACTGGTATCCCAAGCGATGAATTTCTCTTATGCCACGGCGATTGGCTTGTTTAAAGCGATCATCGGCTTCGTGCTGCTGCTGATCGTGAATCAGACGGCCAAAAAGCTGAAGCAGGAAAGTCTTTGGTAAGGAAAGGAGGATATGTAATGCAATCACCTGCCATGAAGGAATCCGGCTCGGACCGCGTTTTTACGGTGGTGAACTACGTCATTTTATCCGTTTTCTTAATCGTTGTGTTATATCCGTTGATTTATGTAGTCAGTGCTTCGTTCAGTTCCAGCAGCGCGGTTTTATCGGGAAAGGTATGGCTGTGGCCCGTCGAACCGACGCTCGAGGGGTACCGTGCGGTGTTCAAAAACACGATGGTTGCCAAAGGCTTCATGAACACGCTGTTCTATACGCTGGCAGGCACCTCGATTAATCTCATTCTGTCCGTTATGGCGGCTTACCCGCTATCACGCAAAGATTTTCGGGGGCGCGGCCTGTTCATGCTGCTGTTCGTGTTCACGATGCTGTTTAATGGGGGACTGATACCGACCTATCTGCTGGTGAAGGATCTCGGCATGATTGACACGGTATGGTCGATGCTCATTCCCGGCGCGCTGTCGGTGTGGAACGTCATCATCATGCGGACCTACTTCCAGACGACAATCCCTACAGAATTGCTGGAGGCATCACAGCTGGACGGATGTACGGATTTCCGGTTCCTATGGCGCATCGTGCTGCCGCTTTCGGGTCCCATCCTGGCCGTCATCGCTTTATTCTATGCCGTCGGCCACTGGAACCAATATTTCAACGCCATGATCTATTTAAAAAGCGCGGATTTGTACCCGCTGCAGCTGGTGCTCCGCGATATTCTGGTGCAGAACGAGGTCAATATCGAAATGCTCGGAGACGCCAAAACCGCGGCGGCCCGGCAAGGGCTGCGGGAGCTGCTGAAATATTCGCTGATCGTGGTGACATCGGTTCCACTGCTGATCGTTTATCCGTTCCTGCAGAAGTTTTTTGTCAAAGGGGTCATGATCGGTTCGTTAAAAGGATAATACATCCATTATTTCAGGAGGGCGGGACGTTATGAGAAAAAGAACGCGGGTTATCATGGGTGTTATCACCGCATTCAGTATCCTTCTTGCAGGCTGTACAGGGTCACAGGGCCCGAAAGGCGCGGATGAAACACAAAATACGGGTACCGAGGCAATCGCATTATCCGAACCGGGAACCTATCCGCTGGTTCAAGAGAAAACCACTTTGAAGGTGATGGTGCGGGGAAATCCGCTGGTCGAGAATTTCGAAACGAACGATTTCACCAAATGGTACGAAGAGAAAACGAATGTGCACATCGAGTGGGAGGTCGTTCCGGAGCAGAGCATGCAGGAGAAGCTGAATCTCGTTCTTGCCAGCGAGGACTATCCCGATGTCATCCTGGGATTGAACATATCGCCGGCGCAGCAGATGATTTACGGCTCGCAGGGCGCCTTTCTCCCGTTGAATGATTTGATCGAGAAGCAGGGGCCGAACACCAAGAAATTGTTCCAGGATAATCCGGAAATCCAATCCACGATTACCGCGCTGGACGGCAATATCTATGCGCTTCCGGAAGTGAATGAATGCTATCACTGCTCCATGAGCCAGAAAATGTGGATTTATGAGCCTTGGCTGAAGAAACTCAATCTGAAGATGCCGGAAACCACCGATGAGCTGTACGAGGTGCTGAAGGCCTTCAAAGAACAGGACCCGAACGGAAACGGAATCCAGGATGAGATTCCGCTGTCGATCTCACCGAAATCCTGGAGCTCCTCCATCGATGCGTTCCTGTTGAATTCTTTCATTTATAATCCGGTTTACGGCTCAAGTTACAAGCATATATTCATAAAAGACGACAAGCTCGACGTCGCCTTCAACAAACCGGAGTGGAGGGAAGGGTTGCGGTATATGAACAAGCTGTATGCCGAGGGACTGCTCGCTCCGGAGTCATTCACGCAGGATGACAATCAGCTGATCCAGATCGGGGAGAATCCCGATACGGTCATTCTGGGTGCTTCAACCGGCGGCCACCAGGGTATATTTACCCAACTCCTCGGCGAAAGCGGCAGATGGTTGGAATATAAGACGGTGCCGCCGCTCAAAGGACCGAACGGCGTTCGCTATGCGGCTCTCGATTCCACCGGATTGAACCCGGGTGCATTCGTCATCACGAAAAAGGCCAAGCATCCTGAGCTTGCCCTGCGCTGGGCAGATGGCCTGTACGAACGGGAGCATACGCTGCGCAGCGTCTATGGCCGTCCGGACCAGGAATGGAGGGAAGCGAAGGACGGAGAGGTCGGTATCAACGGGGAGCCTGCGGTCTGGTCTGAGCTAAAATCATATGGTACGGTGCAAAATATTGCCTGGATACAAACCGGCCCGAGTTTGCGGACAAATGATTTCCGCCTGAGCGCCGTTGCCAAAGGAGACGACGATCTGGAAGTCGTATTGTACAACGAGACGAAAAATAAATACGAACCTTACAAACCAACCGATGTCAGCACCGTTCCGCCGCTGTTTTTGACAAACGAGCAGGCGTCCGAGGTAGCGGATCTGTCCAAAACGATCAACGATTACGTGGATGAAATGATGGCACGCTTCGTGATTGGCGATGCCGATCTGGATAAAGACTGGGACGGCTACGTGAAGCAGCTGGAGGCCATGAATGTAGCCCGCTACCTGGAAATCTATCAGGAAGCTTACGATGGAAGAAGCAAATAAAGGAGGAATCATGCAATGAGGGTTGGTGTGAGCACCTACAGCTTGCTGCCGGCTATCCGTGCAGGCGAGATGACGGTGCTGGATGTGGTGGATTGGATCGCGGAGAACGGCGGACAGCACATGGAGATCGTGCCCTATGGATTTACGCTGGAGGACAATCCCGGACTTGCCGACGCGGTGCGTGAGCGGGCGGCCGAAGCCGGCATCGCATTATCCAATTATTCCATGCCCGCTAATTTCGTCCAGGAGAGCAGGGACGACTTCGATGCGGAGGTCGAACGGATCAAGCGCCACGTGGATACGGTCAACCGGCTGGGAATGAAGCATATGCGGCATGACGTAACGGCGTTCACGCTGCCGCCGGAGAAGATGGGCATCGATTACGTGGAAACCCATTTGGACATGATCGTGGAAGGCTGCCGTCAAATCGCGGATTACGCAGCCCGCTACGGCATCACGACCACAATCGAGAACCATGGCGTGAGCGTGCAGGCAAGCGACCGGGTACAGCGCGTGCTGCAGGCAGTCGACCGTCCGAACTTCAAGACGACCTTGGATATCGGCAACTTTCTATGCGTTGACGAGCAGCCGCTGGTCGGCGTGAAACGCAATTTGCCGCTGGCCTCGCTCGTCCACGTGAAAGACTTCTATTATCGTCCGTTTGATCAGGATCCGGGCGGGGGGAAGTGGTTCAGAACCTCCCATGGCAATTACCTACGAGGCTCCATCTTCGGGCAGGGGGATCTGGATGTGCGGCGAATCCTTCGACTCATTAAAGAATCCGGTTATGACGGGGATATTACGCTGGAATTCGAGGGCATGGAGGAGTGCAGGGAAGGAACCCGATTGGGTTTGGACAATCTGAAGCGGTTATGGGAGGAAGCGTGACAGGAGAAGCGCCAGAATATGTAAACGAAAACCATTAAAATACACAGGCCTGCCTTGGAGCAAATCCGGGCAGGCCTGTTTGCGCAAATCGATAACCGAAAACAGCTCTGTACGAACCGATAATCACCTATATCTACTAAAAATGGATTCGGGAAGGGACAAAGACGATGCCAAAGCCCAATTTCAGTGATTGACAATTTATGGGTTGCGTTTAGTATTAAACTGAAGGACCAAAATTCATGGTGAATTTCACCAGCCAAGGGGGATAATATGAACCAAACCACCGTTCCTTATAACGAGATTGAACCTAAGCTGCAGACCGGAGATCTTCTGCTCGCTCATGGGGTAGCCAAGGGAAGTCTTCGAATTGAAGCGCTGGAACATTGTCCGTGGTCACATGTTGCGATGGTCGTACGCGCTCCGAACGATGAAGTGCTGTTATGGGAATCCACGTCGCTCGATAATCTGGAGGATACGTGGTTACATATCAAGAAATCAGGTCCTCAGCTCGTGAAGTTACGCGATCGATTGTCAACCGATGTCAGCAACCATTACGATACGATGTTTGCGATTCGTCATTTGCATGCCGATCGAACACCGGAAATGTACGAGCTGCTGGATCATTTTATCGAGCAGGTGCATGATGCCGTGTTTCCGGATAAAAAACAGATGTATTGGGAGATCATCGAGGGCAAATTCGGCATCACTACTTCGTTCCGCGACTTCTTCTGCAGCAAACTTGTAGCGGAAACCTATATCCAACTAAAGCTGTTGTCCCCCGCTAAAGCACCCAACAGTTACGAACCCAAAGATTTTACATCCAAGCGACATCTTCGCCTGCTGGGGAATGCCCGGTTAGGCGATGAAATTTATATCGATGTTGCGTCCATTCTCGCATGAGATGGCGTAAACACGCGGCTGCCCTGTTTTTTTTTACCTGATCCTATCTTTAGCCGGCCATTCGGATATTGCAACTGCGAAGTCGTCCGTGAGCGTGCAGAACGGTGAGCTTCAGCTGGAAGGATGGGATTTCGGCACAGACGGCTCCATTGCGTTGAACGGAAAGTGGGCATTTTATTGGAACCAACTGCTGAATCCGGACGATCTGAAACAAGGGAGCTTTCCTGCCGTAAGTGCATACGTCGATATGCCTGAATATTGGACAAATTATTCGTTGAACGGCAGGAAGCTTCCAGCCGACGGATATGCAACGTATCGTTTGACGATTAGCGGGATTAATTCTGAAGAGCCGATTGCACTCAAGCTGCGTAACATCTATTCGTCATACGCCCTATGGGTCAACGATACCCTGGCGGCATCGGTCGGTAAACCAGAATCTACGCACGAGGCATCCATTCCAAAGTACGGTCCGTCTGTAGTCGTACCCGTTAAGCCGGACTCGGACGGACGATTAACGCTTCTGGTTCAGGTCGCCAATTTTACGTATCCCAAGGGCGGGATTAATAACGCCTTTGAGCTTGGAGACGCCAAACAGCTGCTGCAGGAGAAGTCGGTAGAGCTTGTAAGAGACAGTCTCGTCATCGGTTCATTGCTGGTGATCGCTGTGTATCATGTCATCTTGTACGTGCTCAGGCGCAACGACGCTACTCCGCTGTATTTCGGATTATTCTGTATGTGCATGGCAGTTCGAACGATGCTGGTGGGTTCGAGATTTATACTGGAAATATTCCCAGCGTTCTCATGGGTTTGGTTTGCAAAAGTATCGTATTTAACGATTTACGTCGGCGAATTATTTTTGATCTCATATATATATCACTTGTTTCCTCAATTTCTATCCCGCAAGGTATGTCGGTTGACGCAGTTTTTCACGATATTCTTGACCTTACTGGTGCTTACAACAGATATCCGGGTGTACGATTATTCCCTGATCCTATTTCAGGTCTATTCCATCGGGCTTGTTCTCTATGCCGTTTATGCATCCATTCGGGTAGCAAGGCAACGACAAGAAGGAGCTATCCTCCTCATACTCGGATTTACCCTGATTTTCCTGACGGCGGTCAATGATACCTTAAACCGTAATGGAGTCTTTACAACGCCAGCGTTGCTGCAGTACGGTGTGCTGGGGTTTGTATTTTTGCAGGCATTATTGCTGTCCATGAAATTCTCACGGGCATTTTCCCAAGTGGAGCGTTTGTCGGAGCGTTTGTTGACATTAGATAAACTGAAGGATGAATTTTTGGCGAAAACTTCGCATGAGCTGCGTACTCCGCTCCATGGCATTATCGGTCTGGCCGATGCATTGATTGACGGAAGTTCCGGCAAACTGCCATCGCCTGTCATCGATCTTTTGCGGCTCATGAAGGTCAGCGGCCAGCGGCTTGCCCATTTGGTCAACGATATATTGGATTTCTCAAAGCTCAAGCACCAGGAAATCGGTTTGGTCCTCGTGACGGTTAACTTGCGTCTGGCCGTCGAGCTGACCCTTCAAGTGCTCAACCCATTAGCCGAGAAGAAAGGGCTTCGACTATCCCATCAATTGCCGGACGATATGTACGTGATGGCCGACGAGAATCGGTTGCAGCAAATATTGCATAATTTAATAGGAAATGCGATCGCTTACACGGAAACCGGGACGGTCACCGTCACGGCAAAGAGGCTGCAAGGACAAGTTTCGGTTCAGATAACCGATAGCGGAATCGGCATCGCAGAAGCTGATCTGGACCGTATTTTTGAATCATTCGAGCAAATTAATCCTCTGGATCGATCTCAACAAGGCGGTACGGGGATCGGGCTCTCGATTACTAAGAAGCTAGTCGAACTGCATGGCGGAAGGATTGGAGTAACCTCCGGTGTTGGAGAAGGCTCAACGTTCAGCTTTACGCTCCCCATGGTTGGCGAAGGAAAGCCGAAGAGCCCTCCTCTGCCCGTCGCAGATTACATTCCGGCAGAGTCATTCCCGCATTGGGAGATCGTTGAGCCTGAGCGGGAGGCAGCCCACTCCAATAAACAACTGCCTTCGGTGCTCATCGTGGATGACGATCCGATTAACGTCCAGGTACTCTTGCAGTTCCTGGCGGGAAAATATTCACTCAGGTCGACATGCAGCGGACAAGAGGCCCTGGAATGGATCCAGAATGGATACAAACCGGACATTGCGCTTCTCGATGTCATGATGCCGTACGTATCCGGACTCCAATTAGGTGAAGAAATACGCAGGCATTACAATTCTGGCGAATTGCCTGTCATCTTCCTCAGCGCAAAAAGTCAAATGACGGATTTGGTTGCCGGTTTTGAACACGGCGGTAATGATTATCTTGCGAAACCCGTCGACAAGCAGGAGCTGTTGGCACGCCTTGAACTGCATCTCCAACTGGCACGCTGGAATGCAACGCTGGAACGCGAAGTGGAGGCGAGGACCATTGAGCTTGAGCATTCTTTGGAAGAACGGGCCAGAGCATTGTCGGAGATATCCGTGCTCGCCGAGCGGAACCGAATTGCCGGCGATATTCACGATCACGTAGGACATATTCTAACAGCCAGCGTCGTTCAGTTAGAGCTCGGTCTGAAAATGTCTTCGCAGAACGCACCGGAATCGACGGAGAAATTGAAGCATGCGTCCGACCTGCTCCGCAAAGGGCTTCATGAAATGCGGAAATCCGTGCATATGCTTGCCGAGGAAGCGGCTGCTTCAGCGACGTTCCGGGACTCCTTGCTGCAAATCATTAACGACTCCCAGCAATATGCGGAAGTCAGCGTGGAGCATAAGATTGAAGTCTCCGACGGAAGTCTTGAGCCGGAGGCCGAGAAGTTGATCCGCCATGCCTTGCAGGAGGGAATCACGAACGGTATTCGTCACGGCCAATGCACGTTCTTCCGGTTTGAGTTGATCGAGACAGAAGACGCTATCCAGTTTACGCTCGAAAATAACGGACTGCCCTTTACGTCCGAACGGCTTGGATTCGGATTGACCATGATGCGGCAAACGACCCGGCGAAGGGGCGGCACCTTCCAGGTCGGCACGAAGGATGGAGCAGGCTGTGTGTTATTACTCACCATGCCCCGTTCCGCGCTTAAGGAGTGATCAGAAATGTCAAGCATAAGCATACTCATTGCAGAGGATCAAACCATTGTCCGTGAAGGTCTAGAGACCATTATCAATATGGAGCCCGAAATGGAGGTCGTTGCTACGACGGACAATGGGCAGACCGCTTGCGAGCTGGTGGAGCAGCTGCGTCCTCAGCTTGTGTTAATGGACATCGAAATGCCGGTTATGAACGGAATTGCGGCAACGCACCAGATTAAGCAGTCTAATCCGGATACGATCGTGCTGATCCTCACGACGTTCACCGAAGAGGATTTCATTATAGAGGCACTGGCCAAAGGAGCATCCGGATATTTGCTTAAAGACTTTACGTCCCATAAAATCATCGCCTCGATCCGCGAGGCGATTCGTGGCGAGCTGATGCTCCCTTCGAAGGTGGCGGCAAAGTTGGCGGCCCGATTAAGAACGACAGGAGTTCCACAGTTTCCGGTGCAGAACTATAATCTGACCCCCAGGGAATTGCAAATTGCAAAGCTGATGACGGAATATAAGAACAACCGCGAGATCGCCGATATGTTATATATCACGGAAGGTACGGTTCGCAACTACATCAGCGTCATCTATGAGAAAATCGGCATGAATGACCGGACCAAGGTGATTCCGCTGCTCAAGCAGGCACTAAGGGATCCGGATTGACTAAGGGAAGAACACCGCTTTCAATGAGAGCGGTGTTCTTTTGTCATGTGTTTCCATGAGTATAGGGTTTGGCAGTCTATCGAAACAGTTACTTCTGTCATATAAAAGCCATACACCTGTCATGCATTAGTCATGATTCGGTCATATCCAAACGTTGCTGAACTGGGTCATGCCAGCAACACGATCCCGTTCAGCATTTTATATGAGATGAACGCAAACATTAGGTTTTACATTTCAACCCGCCTGATATATGATATAACGTGGATATTCATTATCCGCTTTAAATATGAATAGCATTTTAAACCAAATCCATACCGTAAAACGAGGTGCTGTTTATGCATATGAAAACCGGCGTGGAACAGTCCGTATATGCCCTGGTTCTGCTCAACATGCTGCCGGACAGGGCGGTGCTGCCTGGGGAAGCGATTAGCCAGCAGCTGGGAACTTCCGTGACCTATTTTCAGAAATTGTTGAGAAAGCTGGTAACCGCTGATCTGATCACGTCCGTCCCCGGCATCAAGGGCGGATTCAGATTAAGGAAGAAACCTGAGGATATCCGTGTATACGACGTTTACCTCGCGGTGGAAGGACAGCAGTCCCTATACTCGTCCCACGGAATTCTCGTAGACATGCTCGACCTGCAAAAAGAAGAGAGCTGCTGCCTGCTATCCGATTTGATGGAAGAAGCCGAGTCTTCCTGGAAAGCTGTATTAAAGCGAGAGACCATCGCTTCGTTGTCGGAGGAAATGCGCGGAGAACGCTTTAAGGACAAGGTTAGCGCCTTGGAGGAATGGATCAGCAGCAAAATGGTCATCTAATCGAATCGAAGAAGGGAAGATATCATATGAGATTAAGCGTATTGGATCAAGCTCCCGTCACCAGCGGCAACACGGCGGAAAGCGCATTGATGAAAGCCGAAGAGCTGGCTGTTCTGGCCGATGGATTGGGATACAGCAGAATGTGGATGGCCGAGCATCATGGAGGACATACGTTTGCCAGCTCCGCCCCTGAAGTGACGGCCGCCCGGCTTGCGGCAAAAACCGATCGGATACGCATCGGCACCGGCGGCGTCATGATGATGCATTACTCTCCACTAAAGCTCGCGGAAGTATTTAAGACGTTAAGCGCATTTACGCCCGGAAGGATTGATTTCGGCGTAGGGCGAGCGCCAGGCGGCGATACGAGTGCCATGTACGCTCTGTCCGAAGGGCGGCAGCTGATGCTTCATAACATGTATGACAAGCTCTCCGTCACCATGCAGCTTCTTCGCGACCAGGTGCCGGAAGATGAACTGTATGCCACGAATGCCGCTGCGCCTACGGGAGTCGCCCTGCCAGAAGTGTGGCTGCTCGGCTCTAGCGGCAACAGTGCGCTGCAAGCGGCACAGATGGGGGTCGGTTACTCCTTCGCACAGTTCTTTAACGGAGCGATGAGCATAGACATATTGAACCATTACCGTGATAACTTCCAACCATCTCCGTTCATGGAGAAGCCTGAAATTAACGTATCCTATATGGTAACGACAGCGGAAACAATGGAAGAAGCGGAGTATGAAGCGCTGCCGCAGGATATTTTCCGGCTGATGATGAGCAAGGGCCGAATTACGCAGGTGATGACACCCGAAGAGGCTCAGAATGTATCTTTAACGGAGATTGACCGGATGGCTATCCAGGAAGGGCGCAAAATTCATCTGGTGGGAGCGGTAAAAGACATCGCGGCCCGCTTACAGGAAGAGCAAGCGCACTACGGATTCCAGGAAGCGATGATATGCAGCATTCCGCATTCGCAGGAAAAGCGGCTGGAGGTGTATCGCCTGCTCGCACGTGAACTGCTGTAAATCATGGTTTTGAGAGGGCAGGCGGAAGCCTGTCCTTTTTCGATTGATGAAAATATCGTATCCCTTAGAAGCGTGTTGATGCTAGAATAGTAAAAAATCGTTTATACATAAAATCAACAGTTAGGAGAGATTATGCCTTTTACATTCGCGCATCCCGTCATCACGATGCCGTGGTGGAAGAAGAAGTCATTACCGGTGTCCGCGCTCATTATCGGGTGCATGGCGCCGGATTTTGAATATTTCATCCGTTTTCGGGCGGCTGGCGTATGGGGGCATGAGGGTCCGGGTATTCTCTTATTCAATCTCCCGATGATATTGCTGCTGTACGTTGTGTTTGAGAAGATCATCCGCCCGGTTCTGCACGTCTATTTACCTTCTTGGTTCCCGTACCGCTGGCAGCGGGATGGCGAACTTCCAGTCTCTCCCATAGGGTGGCTGGCCGTAATCCTCTTAGGACTGGCAGGCGTTGGCACGCATCTGCTCTGGGATCAGTTCACGCACAAGGGTGCATGGATCGTCAATCAGATTCCGCTTCTTTCGGTAATGCTGCATATCGGCGCCTTACAAATTCCGGTGTACAAATTAGGCCAACACGGCAGCACCCTATTTGGCTTGGTCCTGACCGCATGGTGGATTCACCGTCATTTGTACGTATCGCCCACGAAAAGAGCGCATGCGCATCCGGTTATAACCTTCTGGTGCGTATTCGTTATGGTCTATATCCTTGCCATGTTCGCGGCCATGATGACGGTTGTAGAAGGGCGGGGACTGTCCTACGTATTGCAGCTTGTCGTCCCGGCCATTAGCAGCTTTCTGCTCGCACTGCTTGTAACTTGTCTCCTATTTTGGAATACGGCCAGGCGAAAATAACGAATCCAGCAAATAAACCAGAATTCATTGTGTAGGAGGGGCCAATTTATGGTAACCATTGAGCAGTACACCCTTAAGGGGATCCATTTCTTAAATGAAGATGCACTTATTATTCATGAGCAGGCCGGGTTGTACGGCGTGTTAGACGGGGTATCCTCCGTGGTTCCCTACCTCAGCGACAAGAAGGAAACGGGAGGGTACCTTGCCGCTCAAGCGGTGAAGAACTTTTTTGAATCACTGGATCAAGTGGAACAGCTTGCGGAGCATACTGCGGCAGCAAACGATAAGTTAAGAGAACTCATGCAGCAAGCCCATATCGATATGGAGAAAAAAGACGGGCTCTGGGGAACGGCTCTTGCTCTCGTACGAATTCAGGAGGAACGGGTGGAATTCCTGCAGACCGGTGACTGCATGATCCTTGCCGTGTACCAGGAAGGGGAGGTTCGGCCGTTAACCTGGAGACAAGTCGCTCATTTGGAAACTCCAGCCATCGCGAAATGGGAGGAAGGCGTGAATCAGGGACTGACCCGTCAAGAAGAACTCCTCGGCACGGTAATAGATATCATTAGGGAGAACCGCTTTAAGAGCAACGTGAATGGAGGCTACGGCGTCTTGAACGGGGATCCCCGTGCCGTTGATTTTCTCGAATACGGAAAAATCAATAGATCCCGATTAGCCCACCTGATTCTATTAACGGATGGTTTATTCTGGCCTGTGAACGACGTGCCGAGTGATCGATCCTATTGGGACTACATCGCGCAGCGTATACTGTTAAAAGGCCTTGAGCAGTATACGCATGAATTACAGGATATCGAAGAGGCTGACCCGGAATGTTTAACCCATGCAAGATTCAAGAAATCCGATGACAAGACGGGCATGGTGATTCATTTTTAACGACCTATAGTTGCTCTAAGAGCAAGCTCCTGCATTATGATAAAAGATTCCTCCGAAACACTGACATTAAGTCGTCAGTGTTTCGTTTTTATTATAAAGAAAAAGCAGAAGAGCGAGGTAAAATGACATGCCTAACAATCATGATGTAAGCGAACATCCACGTTCCAAAGTTTCCGTTCGTCCCTTCCACATACACTTCCCTCAAAAGGATATCGACGATCTGCGGACCCGTATTGCGAAGACGCGTTGGCCATTCCAGATACCTGGAGGCGACTGGAAACGCGGGATTCCGGTTGCGTATCTTAAGGAGCTCGCGGATTATTGGCTTAAGGAATATGACTGGCGCGAATATGAACAGAAACTGAATGCGTTTCCGCAATTTATGACGAACATTGACGGGCAGCCGATCCATTTTCTACACGTACGTTCCCCTGAGCCAGATGCCTTGCCATTGATCATGACGCACAGTTGGCCGAACACCGTTGTTGAATTTATGAATATCATCGGTCCTTTGAGCAATCCAAGTGCGTATGGAGAAGATCCGAAAATGGCATTTCATATCGTGGCACCATCAATCCCCGGGTTTGCCTTTTCACCTTTTCCACTAGGGGCCGATGAATCACCGTGGAGCATCAAACGTGTTGCCGGCATCTGGGCCAAGTTGATGCACAGACTCGGGTATGATGTTTACGGTGCGCATGGTAACGATGCCGGTGCCTTAGTCTCACCGGAGCTGGCTATCCTGGATGCTGAACACATGATCGGTGTACATCTTACAGGAGGACTGGGCATCCCCATGGGAGATCCGAGCGAACTGGAAGGAGCTAGTGATGAAGAGCTGGCTGAAATGACTCGTTTGGCTGAGCTGTTTGCAGGAGGCAGTGGTTATGCCCCTTATCTATCCAACCGGCCGCAGACGCTCAGTTACGGACTGCACGATTCGCCGGTCGCCGCGCTTGCATACCTTATCGAGCGCTATAAGGAATTTGACGGATGGCCCCATTACAAGGATGACATCCCTCGAGAACCTATCCATAAAGATTTGCTCCTTACTAACGCCACCATATATTGGTTGACGGAGACTGCAGCCTCCTCGTCTTGGACGTATTATGATGGAGCAGCCGGGATGCCAACAGATCAAACGAAGGTACCGACAGGGGTTTCCCACGGAGGAGGCTCGATCTTCCGGCGAATGGCCGAAGCCAATAACCATATCGTGCATTGGTCGAATCTTGAAAGCGGCAGCCATATGGTTGCCATGTCCGATCCGGACTCACTCGTTCAGGATATAAGAGCGTTTTTCAGCAAGCTTCACCGTCAATACTAAAGGTTTACAAGCATCCTCTATCATCCATACGATATAATAAGCGTGCTTTGCCTAACAACATTTTCATGTCCGAATCATATTTTATTGTAACGGCATGAAAGCGGGAGGTATGCAGTATGGGCCGAGGAGTGCAACGTAAACGAAGACAGCAAGGGAAATCCAACAAAGCTACGGTTAAACAATTGGCGTTCATCGCAGCTATTTTGGTATTAATCGCCTCAGCCATAGGCCTCTACGTTGCTTATGATGACTTGTTTGAGGATGAAGGTGTGGAAGTTATCGTGTAGCCAAGCGCGTACGATCAACTTTATAAACAACGTTTATTTCATCTTTATCATATATGACGAAGGAATTCTACCTGCTTCAAAGCAAAGGCAGCCATTCTTGACTCCAAGAACCGGCTGCCTTAATTATGGGTTCATTTAACGGCAGATCGTCAGGATCCTGCCTCTTTTTTGGTCGTCGGCGCAGCGGGTCCATCTTGATGGGGGAGCAGCTTCATGCCGGCATGATCCAAATGGACTTCGACATGTACCGTTTCCAAAGAACCTGCATCCATCGGTTGGACAGACGACCGATGAATTTTTTTCCAAAGTCGGGTGTCTTTCTTAAACAAAACGTGCTCCAAGCTGTACAGATCTGTATTTGAGGCAATTCCATTCTTATACGTAGATATAATCTCCTCCCGCACTTCCGCGGCCGCCTGGTTTTCCATTTCGGTTTTGTTCATGTCGTCGAGCGCTTCTACCACGTTACCTCCTAACTTCACGTTGATGCGGAATCGGGGCATTCCGTTGACAATGCTCAATTCCTTGCGAACTTTAGGATTCGACAAAACGACGTTCGCAGCGTATTTCCCGCTCTTATTTGTAATCATGACGTGAGAGCGTTTCGTATCGGGTTCCATCCAGCGTAGACCGGTGAGCTTGTCGTTAGGAAAGAAACCTTTCGATACCACTTCGGATATAGCGAATACTCCGTTAATCACCAGCTTCGGGTTTTCTTTTTGATTCAGGCTCCAGGTCCCTTTATCGATCGATAGATTTGGAAGCAGTACCGTACTGGCCGGTTCGGTGATCAGCGCCATGAAATCAAAATATCGAATCGGTACGATATAGGATCTCTGTTTATACTCTTCGGAAGGCTCATGAGCTATCGTATTTAACGGGGAGAGATTGAAGAAAGCAGGAACATTAAACAACTGCTCGATAGACTCGTTTGTTCCAAACACCCAGGGCGTCATACGAATTTCCTGATAACGGCCGATCGTATCCAATTTGGTTAGAACTTTCGATTTCAAGACGGTATCACTGATGAGAATACATGAGATATGGCTCCAGCTTGTGCGTACCTGCGCTGAATCATAGATGGCATTGACCGCCATGTCAAACGTCTTGCCCCTGGTTTTGGAAGTCCATACTTGTGGTGGCTTTTCCGCTTTTCCCGTTTCGGTTTTGGCGACCGCCGTAAAATCCATCATTTGAGTGTATACGACAAAATCACCGTCCTCTTGATCGATGCCGATGGCGGTGATGTAATTCATGTCTTGTATCTCCTTGATGTCCCAGCAGCCCGTTAACATAATGAGCATTACCGTTAACCATATTAATTTTATGATAATGATACAGTTTCTCATCTCACGTTGGTTCCCTTTCTTCAGAAGTGTTATCCATATTCTGCAGCATTTCCGGTCGGTTTTTGTTGAAAGCCCACGGTTTTTTCAAGAGGGCATTCATCAAATCCTTGAAGGTCAGCGGCGATAGAGGAGCAAGGTACGGAAGTCCGAAGGATTCCAATACGGAGAGGTATGCAATGAGACTGAATACACCAATAAAAAATCCCAGCATGCCAAGCAAGGAAGACCAAATCAGCACATACAGCCGAATAATGCTGACCGTTCCGCTCAGTGTCTGGTTTACCAATGTAAACGTCGCGACTGCCGTCGTTGCAGATACGACCAGCATGGCGGGCGACGTTAAGCCAGCGCGTATGGCAGCATCCCCGATAATGAGGCCGCCTAAGACCGCGATGGTTTGACCGACAGCTTTCGGCAGCCTAATGCCTGCCTCCCTGAATAATTCGAACATGCCCAGCATCAATAAGATTTCCATTGGCGCCGACAGCGGAATCCCGAAACGGGAGACCGTGACGGTCGCAAGTAGCAGAAAGGGAAGCTGATCCATGTTATAGCATATCAAGGCAACCCAAAATCCCGGGAGCATAATGGCAAGAAAGAGACCGAGCAGCCTTAGAAGCCGTTCAAATACAACAAAGTGGTAAGGAAAATAGGAGTCTTCCGGCGATTTTAACAACTCCAGCAAGTTGCAAGGCGCAATCAATGCCATCGGCGACCCGTCCACAAGGATAACAAAACGTCCTTTAAGCAAGCATTCCACGACAAAATCCGGCCTCCCAATGTAGTCCATGAGCGGAAATAGGGAAAGTGACGAATCGGAAAGTGCCTCCTCAAGCTGACCGCTGGTTATTAGCGCATCGACATGGATGCCTTTTAAGCGCGACTTTGCCTCGTTGATGACTTCCGGGCGTATGATATCGGAAATATACAGAAGGGCTACTCTGGTCTGGCTGCGATCGCCAATCATCATTTGCTCATTGTGGAGCGTGGCCGTTCGCAATCTTTTTCGTACGAGTGCCACATTCATGAACAGATCTTCCGTAAATGCATCTCGAGCCCCTTTGATGGCGACCTCCGTATTGGACTCTTCTGGTTGTCTATTGGGAAGCGAGGCAATATCGATGGAATAAAAGCATTTCTCTCTTGAAAAAAATAGGATCATTCGTCCCGCAAACAGAAGCTTAACGACATCGGCAGGCTCCTTCAATTTGCTCCATTCCATCGATTTATCCAATTCTCTGGCTAAAGGCTCCCAATCCCTGAAATGTTCCAGTTTTTCTTCCAGATCCGGCAGCACATATTGGGTCATCACCATGGCATCAACCATTCCTTCGCTATACAGCAGCACTACGGGGATAGCATCTTCATGCTTTCCCGGGAAAGATTTGATGATCACATCCGCGGAGTTGGCAAACATGGATCGCAGTGCTTCCTCATCCAATGCGTCGGATGCAGGTAGCCTGTCCACTGCGACCGAGGATGGTTTCTTTTTTCGGCGGAACATGCTATTTCGATTTCTGTAGTTTGACATCGTCTACCCCCCTTTGGTATTGGCTCGAAATGTGACAGCAATGGCAATCAACAGCGTCAGCGCGGAAAGGAAGACCAGGTAGGACGGCGAATATTTGCCCAGCACGAATAACTCGATTTGCCGATCGATGACCGGGATCATCGAGATGATGGATGTGGCTACACCCACCCCTAACACGTACCACAAGCGTCGTTTGGGTTTTTTAAAAGGAATACCGTCCGCCATGATAAACAGGAACAGCGAAATACGGATTAATGTCCCCGATATCCATTGGTACAAAGCCAGAAAATCGACATGGGTTATATATTTCGTAATGGTGACCAGCATCCACTGCTCGTACGCAGGATAGCGTGATTCCATCGCGGGAACTGGCCCGAATGCAGCGATAGCTCCCATCAACGGTCCCAGGGTGAGTCCTCCCAGCAAAATAGACAATATGACGATCGAGAGGTATTTCATCCTTCGTTTCATGTGATGCTGAAGATAGATCAGCACAATCATCTCCATGAATCCGCCGCCGGCCACGAGCATGCTCTTGAGCATGGGCGTGTAACCATCCACGAATAGGGGGGTCAACAATGAATAGTCCTTATATTGAAGATTCGACACGGCTACAAAATGGCCCAATACCCACACAATAGGAAGCAGGATACCGGATATGATAGCGATCGAGCGAATACCATTGTTTGCCACATATACGCACAGCAGCATAATGGTGAGGGAGATGACGGTTTTTGGCGTTGACGGCAGGTAGGTGACCCGAATCCAGGTCGTCGTTTCTCTTATGATCACCATGGTCATCCAGAAAAAATAGATCGTTGTTAAGCTAACGAAGATCCAGCCTATCACGGATCCGAAGTTGTCTTTGAACCATGCGAAGATGGATTGTTGACGGGTCCGCTTCATAATGAAAAACAAGATGTACACCCAGCCAATATGCAGGATTATGGTTAGCAGCGTGCCCATCCACGCGTCTCGGCCCGCTTTTTGCAGAAGAAGCGGGATCAGGACAACGTGATTGGTGATGCCCAAGGACAGCAGCATGATGAAGTAAACGTCGATTAGGGATATCTTTTTGTTTGCGGCCATAATACTAATCTCCATATGAGGGAATACATGCTAATTCGATACAGTGAGTATTCACCATTTGCCGTTTTTTATGTATGGAGCGATGAAGCACGGCCGTAATATGGCTGCGAATCGTATGGGGGAGAGGATCTTATCGCCATGTGATTGTCGACTGCAATAGAGTAGGGAAGAGAGCCGGTCCTCAGATCGGCTGTCGAAACGATGTGGTTTTTGCGATTACCCAAGAAATAATTCAGCCTCTTTTCCAGGCTCCGAGCAGGCAAGGAATTGTTTTTCCTTTTTAAGAGGTGAAGAGATGAAAGGGGGCGAGGAGAGACGGATTGTAAACGAAGTCAGTACGATCATATTGGAGGCACAGCTCAGATTGCAGGATGATGAAGGATAATAGAGATTATTATTTAACGGTATTAATCAATTAATTCATAGCGTTAACTATATATAATTAATGATATTAACTACATATAGTTAATGCCGTGAAATACAACGAAAGACCCGGCCACTAAAATGGGGAAATACAATAATAAAACAGGCAGCGAAGACCCGATTGGATTGGGCCTGCCGCTGCCTTAAGGAATATGCAGTCGTTTAACCAGACATCATCATTTCTTGCTTGCCGGCAAGCCGTAGCTTTCACGGATCAAGGAGAAATAGTGATCGGCGCGTACAACTTTGAAGTCTGCTCCAAGCTGCTCGGTTAGAGCCAGCGCATCCGACGGAGTCATGCTCCAGGCAAGCATGCCGAGGGAAACGAAGAGCGGTGACTTACCGTCCCAATTCGCCTTGGCCTCATTCAGGACCTGCAATCCGTCCTGCACGGTGCTGATCCCGCGGATCGTTGACACGGGCAGGCTGTCGCCTACGATTTCAACCCCGTATCTGTCTTCATAGCTAATAAATAAACCGGGTACGTTATATTCCTCCTCATATGCTTTTGCTTTAAACGGTGATAACGGCACATTCTGACTATCGACTCGATTCAGAACATAAGGGATCGTCATTCCCGTCTTTTTCAGGTATTTCTCGGTAGACCGCAAGAACTGCTGAAAGCTTGCATCCGGCCATGGGCTTGGGTAAAAATATCCGGCACCGGACGGCCCGGCAATCAGCAAATCGTTCTCTGTAGCCGAATTGAGATAATAATTCAATATCGCTGGAGCACCTTCATAAAGCAGAGGACTGGAGGTCCAGTTGATCGGGACTTTGCCGCGAGCCGGGTCATCCCACATGACGCGCATGCGATGCTGGTTGTATTGGAAGTTGTCGCCTTCCGTAAAAGTATACGTTACATAAATCTTGTTCTCCAGAGCTGGCTGCGGAGGTGTTTTCGCCAGCTTGAAGTTTGGCTTGGTTCCCGAGAAGACGGTCAGATTGCTGAACCAGTCGGCCGCCAGCACATAAACGCCATATCGGGAAGCGATCTCGACCGAGCTGAACTCGCCTTCCACATCGTTGCTGAACCAGCCGAGGTACGGGGTACCCGGCTTCACACCGGACAGGATTTTTTCGAACAGCGCTTTTTGCTCAGGGACATTGGAATCCAGCCAGAATACCATCGCTTTGTTGGCTACGGCGTAATCTCTTAAATAACCATAGGGTTCCTGCTGCTCAGCAGATAGCGGACGGATATTTCCCGCGGAAACCTTATACTGGTTCCACATATCCACTTCGGCGACCAGGTTCTTGGTTCCGGCAGGAGGGGTGAATTCGTACACAAAATAACTGCCGTTATCGGCGAAGCGGTGACCGCCTTGTCCTTCACCGAACTTGGAATTTTGCCGATCATATAGATAGGCCTCTTCTTCCGGTGTACCTGCGATGAAACTCGCGATCACGTTGCCGTCAGCCTTGACCGTTACTTCGTGTACGGCAGGGCCCCAACCGTCCTGGGTGAAAGCATCGTCAAACCGAAGATATACCTCTGATTTTCCCAAGAGAGAGGATAAATCAAGCTGGTAAGTATCACGATTGCTTGCATCGCGAATCTGCTCCTTCTCCTCTGCAATCGTTACAAACGATTCCGGGAGGCCGGAAGGAATTCGGATCGCCGTATCCGGATCCAGTCCGACTAACATCTGATGATTCGTCTGCTTCCACAGATTCTCGTACTGCCAGGTGTAAGCTTCGAGCCGGTTATCGAATTTGCCGCGCAAATCATCCAGCGTCTTCAAGTTATAAGGGGCTTTGGACAATTGGGCGGCCAGCTCCGGACTGGCAACGACAGCCTTCTTCAGTCCTGCGAGGGTGGTGGCGACATTAATCGTGTCGGGAACTTCCGGATCATATACAATCATGCCTTTGGCTTCGCCACGATAAGCAGCGAATACGTCCCAATAGTCTTCATGAAGCGTATAAGGCACGTTTATATCTTCAAGCCAGGTCATTTTCCCTTCTTCCTGGGACTCAATCAAATAGATTCGGGGCTGTTCCCGGTTAACGATCCCCTGCAAGGTTCCTAACAGCAATTTAATGTCACCTGGCGCATCATAAATATCTGCGACATCCAAATGCTTCGGTTTCTTGAAACTTGGCAGTTCGCGGTTATTGGAACCGTCAGGTTTGGCTGACCGTGCATCCGTATCCGAAGCATAAACTGCGCCGCCGCTTAATGAAAAAGCACAAAGGATGGCTAAACAGAGAATCGTGAATCTACGAGCCATGGCGAATTCACTCCTTGTTATGGTCTGTTGTCAATTGGAAGCGCGTGCTCATCCGTTAACATTCACCCCTCCTTTTTGGCACCAACATCGTGTAGCACATCGCTTACCAACACATATTTAATATATTCAAATATAACTTTACAAGAGGTTCGACAAAACTTCCTATGATTCTTGCAAATCAGGCATGTTAAACGCTATCCTATCAAGGTATTGTCGTAATTGGCCGTTGTCAGCTCATGCTTGTTTATTGCGCTTGTATGTGTAAGGATATATTATATATTTCAAATATCATGAATGAATTGGTGATGTGATTAGTATGAGTACAAATGATCGAATTCCGTTGTATCAGCAAATCCAGGACTATATCCGACACGTCATAGCATCAGAAAATATGAAGCCCGGTGATCGCATACCGACAGAGAAGGAGCTGATGGACCAGTTTCATGTCAGCAAGATAACGGTTGCCAATGCGCTGACCGGATTAGCGAACGAGAAATTGATTGCCCGCGTGCCGGGCAAAGGAAGCTTTGTTGCAGAAGAAACGGACTTCTTACCCGGAGCGCAGCCGTCGGCTTCGTCGCACAGGGGAAGAGAAAGGACGCTGGCAACGGGCATGATTGGCGTGATTATGCCCACCATTCATGATTACTTTGCCATGAGACTCATTGAGGGGATCGAGCAGGCTCTTAGTGACGAAGGTTACCGCAGCATGATCATGCTGACGGACGGCAAACTCGACAAGGAAAAAGACGCCATCAAGGATCTGAAGGCTCTCGGAGCCGAAGGCCTGCTTATTTTCCCGATCGACGAGGAGAACTACAACGAGGAGATACTGGGCATGAAGCTGTCCGGTTTTCCTTTTGTGTTGATCGACCGGTATTTGCCTGGCGTCGAGACGCATTATATTGCGGCCGATGGAAGGCGGGGCACCAGGCTCGCCGTTGAGCATCTATGGGAGCTTGGGCATCGTGATATCGCCATCTGCTCGGATTCTCCCCTTCAGACCGTGACGGTTCAGGAGCGGATCGAAGGGTACATCGATGCATTGAAGGACAAAGGCGCGCTCATCAATCCGGCGCATATGATTACGGATTTCAAACCGCTGAACGTGCTCAAGGATGCGGAAGCCCACCCGTTATACCGTTACATCCGAAATCGTATGGTAACCGCCTATATTTCGCTTAACGGGAGACTGGGAGTGCAGATCTATCAGATGGCAAAGCAAGCGGGGCTTAGGGTGCCAGAGGACGTATCGATCGTCAGCTTCGACGATCCGACTTCCATCGTGGAGGAATTCAGCATTTTCACCCATGTCAAGCAGTTTGAGCGGGATATGGGATATCAAGCCGCCGGCAAACTTCTGGAAGTGCTGCGCGGCACAGGAGAAGCCAAGAGTTACAGCAAAATACTGATTGAGCCCGAGCTTGTGGTTCGCCAAACATCAGGCCAGGTTCCATGAACTTAATATTCACGCCAAAAATAAGCCTTTTCCGTCATCCAACGGAGAAGGCTTTTTTAATTCGAATTAAAAACATATTGAATATATTAATATTATATATTATATTCTAGAAAATGATGGAGGTTATGAAGCGACAGTACATTTAACCTGAGCAGGGAGGTATAAAACGTGCCGAGAGATCGCAGGGAAGAACGAACCGGGTTTCAAGAGTCTGCACCGTATCACCCCGACTATGATCTTCAGACAGACTTCGTGATGGTTTATGGGATTGACGAAACCATGCCCGAGCGGATTCGGAAATGGAAAGAGAAAGGATACGTCGTCCATCTGATGACCGGAGTCGCTTGGGGGCAATACAACAGCTACCTGGACGGGGAGATAGACGGCGTACCCCATTGGGATGAAGCCCAGAAGGATCGCTATGGGGAGATGATCCTGCATGGCAAACAACCGGTCATTCCTTACATGGTGCCTACGATTTCCTTTGGCCGCTTCATCGCGGACCGAATACGCATCGCGGTGGATGCGGGCGTGGAAGCCATTCATCTGGAAGAGCCTGAATTTTGGGTGAACGGAGGTTATTCGGAAGCGTTCAAACGGGAATGGCTGCTGTATTACAAGGAGCCATGGATTCCGCCGCATGCTTCGCCAGACGCACAATACCGGGCTTCCAAATTGAAAGCGTATTTATATACCCGCGTGCTCGACCGGTTATGCGCAGAGATGAAGGATTACGCGTTAAAGCGTTATGATCGAATCCTTCGCTTTTACGTTCCGACTCATAGTTTGATCAACTACACCCAATGGCGAATCGTAAGTCCGCAATCGGCGCTCGTGGAGCTCCCGTCCATAGACGGGTACATTGCACAGATCTGGACGGGGACCTCCCGGACGCCGAATGTATATGAGGGGCTGCGGAAGGAGCGGACATTTGAAACCGCTTACCTTGAATACGGCGTGATGCAGGAGCTGGTTCGTGGAACGGACAGACGCATGTGGTTCCTGCATGACCCGATTGAAGATAATCCGAACCACACGTGGGCGGATTACAAGCAGAACTATCTAAAAACCGTGGTCGCATCACTGCTGCATCCCGGGGTCTCCCATTATGAAGTATCGCCATGGCCGCGGCGAATCTTTAAAGGGACATATCCTTCCGAAGACGGTTCAGGCAAAGAGTCCATCCCGTCCGACTATGCAACGACGCTGCTCCAGGTCATGCATACGCTGGGCAACATGGACCAGAAAGTGATCGAATCGGCGGAAGACGACTTGCAAGTCGGCGTTCTAATTGCAGACTCCGCGATGTTTCAGCGAATGAAGCCTGAGCCTGGAGCGCCCGATGCCGGGAAATATGACGGCACGGATCCCGAAGGTTTTCAGGAGGCGGGCGACACGGAGCTTCTCGATTTCTCTCCGTTTTACGGTCTGACGCTGCCGCTGCTGAAGCATGGCATCCCGGTACGCACGCTTCAGCTTGATAATGTAAGGCGTTATCCGGGTTATTTGGCTCCATATCGCGTCCTTGTGCTGAGCTATGAATTCATCAAGCCGGAGTATCCTGACATTCATAATGCCCTCGCGCAGTGGGTGCGGGATGGCGGCGCACTGATCTATGTCGGCGATGACAGCGATCCGTACCACGGCATACGCGCCTGGTGGAACGCGGAGCTCGAGAGCGGAGCGTTCGGCTCGAAGTACAACTCCCCGCGGGAGCATTTGTTTGAGCAGCTTGGCCTGAAGGGGAAAGCGGAAGGAATCCATCAGGCAGGAAAAGGCATTGTATGCTGGCTGGATCAGCATCCGGCCGACCTGACCTTGTCGAAAGAAGGGGCTGACCGGCTGCGCCGCTCCGTCCAGGCTGCGATAGAAGCGCTACTCGGCACGGTACCGCCCTGGCATGCCAAGCATTATTTCAAGCTGCAGCGCGGTCCTTATATCATTGCTTCGGTTCTGGAGGAGTCCGTCACCGATAAAGACTTGACGATCTCGGGTCCTGTCGTGGACTTGTTCGATTCGAAACTCTCCGTTCATGATCAGTTTACGTTAAGCCCGGGGAAACAGGCGCTTCTCTATGATGTTGAAGCCGGTCGTCCTTCCGGAGGCAAAGTGTCCATCATCGCAGCTTCCTCCAGAATCGAGGAGCTCGACCAATCGGACGCCGGGTTCCGATTCACAGCCAAGGGACCGGCCAATATGCAGGCCAGCGCAAGGCTGTATTGTCCGTCCGAGCCGGCGTCCGTCCAGTACGTCACCGGGAATCAAGCGATGCCTGCCGACTGGGTATGGGATCGGGAGTCGTTAACCGTCCTGCTGCAGTACGAACACGGTGCGGCGAACCAGGCCGTGATTCAAGTGGATTGGATACCCCAATCCGTGACGGAACCTGCAGCCGACTGATGCAATAGAGAGGAGCAGATCATCATGCCATACGAACCGATAAGGCTTGAACCGTTGAAACAAATGTTAAACAAACTCCGGGAAGCCATCTATGAGCCGGTTGCCGAGTTGGAAGTGACGGCATGGGTTACGCCTGAACCCGTATCGTACTCGGATCGAAAGACGGGAACGAAAATGACGCTTGTCCATGGACAGCGATGGGGGGACCTGTGGGACTGCGCCTGGTTCCGTTTTGCCGGGAGCGTTCCGGAGCATAGCCGGAAGAAGGACCTCGTCCTCCTGCTGGACATTAACGGCGAGTTGTGTTTGGCGGATCCGAACGGATCGCCGGTACAGGGATTGACCACCGTGAATTCGGAATTCGATTTTTCCTTAGGGCTCCCCGGCAAACGTGTCGTCCGGCTTCATGACATGTTCCTGACCGGATCGGATATTGAAGTTTGGGCCGATGCGGGCAATAACGATCTCTTTGGCAAATACCGGGGAGGAACTTTGAAAGAAGCCGTCATCGCCAGCTGCCGGGAAGATATCCGGAGCCTATATTACGATGTCGAGGTACTCTTGGAAGCTGCCGAGCAGCTCCCGGCGGGAACCGCCCGCAAAGAGAGAATCTATCAGGCGCTGTATGACGTTTCGTTACGGCTCACGGATTTCTCGCCGGAGCGCGTCGCGGAGGCGAAGAAGAAGCTGGCTAAACCATTGAGCCTGAAAGGCGGCGATCCGGTCTTAACGATCAGCGCCGTGGGTCACGCGCATATCGATTTGGCCTGGCTGTGGCCGATCCGCGAAACGATCCGGAAAGGCGCCAGAACGTTCTCGACCGTCCTTCGCATGATGGAACGCTACCCGGACTACGTGTTCGGGGCAAGCCAGCCCCAGCTATATGACTGGATGAAGCAGCATTATCCGGCACTGTATGAACAGATCAAGGAACGGGTGCGCGAAGGAAGATGGGAACCGCAGGGAGCCATGTGGGTAGAATCGGATACCAATGTGCCGGGCGGGGAATCACTGGTTCGTCAGATCCTGTACGGGAAGCGATATTTTCAACAGGAATTCGGGTTGGAGATGAAATCGCTCTGGATGCCGGACGTGTTCGGTTACTCCGCCAGCCTGCCGCAGCTGCTCAAAAAGTCCGGCGTGGATTATATGATGACCCAGAAGCTCTCATGGAGCGAGTACAACCGGCACCCTCACCATTCCTTCCTCTGGGAAGGCATCGACGGCTCCGCTGTACTGACCCATATGCCTCCTGAAGATACGTACAACAGTCCGGCAGCCCCTCGTTCCATCGCCAAAGCGGAGCGGGAGTATTTAGATAAGAACGTATCCGGCCATGCTTTGATGCTCTTCGGCATTGGAGACGGCGGCGGCGGTCCGGGCGAAGAGCATTTGGAACGGCTGGCTCGCGAGGAAAACCTGCTCGGTTTGTCTCCCGTCCGGCAAGAGCCTTCGTGGAAGTTCTTCGAACGGTTGAATGAAGAGCGCGAGTCGTTCCAGACGTGGCGCGGGGAGCTCTACCTGGAGAAGCATCAAGGAACCTTGACCAGTCAGGCCCGGAGCAAGCGTTACAACCGGAAGATGGAGAAAGCGCTGCGCGAGCTGGAGTTTGCTTCCGTGCTGGCAGCCCGGCTAGGGCGGGATTATCCAGCTGAGGCGCTGGAGACGATCTGGAAGGAAGTCCTGCTGTATCAGTTCCACGATATTCTTCCGGGATCTTCGATCAAGCGGGTGTACGATGAGTCGCTGGCGCGGTATGAAGAGCTGCTTGGGCAGACGGAAACCATGATTGCCGACACCTACAGCTATTTAGCTGACCATATAGCACGCAGTGACACGGCTTCCGCGCAAACCGTCATCTTCAATTCGCTGCCTTGGGAGCGACGAGAGTGGCTGCGCATGAACGGACGCTGGCATCGTGTGCAGGTTCCATCGATGGGATATGCAGTTTTATCGAATGACGCCGGCCTGGAAGCGGATGGAGAAGCCGCATCCTCCTCTGAAAGCTTGACTAAAACGCCAGGGGCGTGCGCAGACGCTGCAGCTGAAGGACGAAGCCTGGAGAACGACAAGGTCATCGTGACGTTCGATCAAAACGGGGCTATCCTGTCGGTTCTGGATAAAGCGGAAAACCGCGAAGTCATCCAGCAGGGACGATTAGGCAACGATCTTCGTGTGTATCATGACGGCGGGGACGCATGGGATTTCCGCCATGACTATGCGGCGAATCCGGGTACACGGTTACACCTACTGAGCATGCGGGAGCTTCGGGAGGGGCCGAGGATCGGGCTTGTCTTCGAGTACGGTTACGGGGAGTCTTCGCTGACCCAGACCGTCGTGCTGACGGCGGGCAGCCGGCGCATCGATTTCGAGACGGACGTCGATTGGAGGGAGAATGGCAAGATGTTAAGAACGTCGTTCCCCGTTAATATTCGCACGGATCAGGTCCACTGCGAAATCCAGTTCGGCAGCCTGAGCAGACCGACTCACCGCAATACGCTGTGGGATTTTGCGAAGGATGAGATCTGCGCACATCAATGGGTGGACTTATCGGAGCCGGATTATGGCGTCGCGCTGCTCAATGATTGCAAGTATGGCCATCGCGCCATCGATAACGTGCTGGATCTCCATCTGCTCCGCAGCAGCTCCTATCCCGATCCGGAGGCGGACCGCGCGGAACATCGATTCACATATTCGTTATATCCGCACCAAGGAAATCATGTGCAAGCCGAAATCTACCGAAGAGGCCATGAACTAAACGTCCCGCTTCGCACGGTGTCCTTGCCTGACGTATCGGATCAGGAGACAAGAAAGCTGCCTTTATCCCAAGCGTTTCTCAGGCCCGATCATCCGCACATCATGGTGGAGTCCGTCAAAAAAGCCGAGGACGGGGACGATATCATCGTTCGTCTGTATGAAACTTCGGGAACGCATGCGGGCACGTCGCTTCGGCTTGGATTTCAAGCCGCCGAGGCCTGGATTGCCGATCTGATGGAGAACCGCCTTACGCAGCTGAAGCTGAACGAGCCGTCTGAAATCGCGCTATCCTTCACGCCGTTTGAAATCATCACGCTGCGGTTGAATGTACCAGAACTATAGAGGAACGGGGCGGCATCGCCGCCCCATGTGAGAAAGGAGAGGTGGGAATGTGAACAAGTCACGATGGACAAGCAACCGAGTATTCAAGCGAATTTGGCAGCACAAGCTCTTTTACTTGTTCATGCTGCCCGGCATCGTCTGTTTTTTTCTGTTTTCCTATGTGCCCTTGTACGGAATTCAAGTTGCCTTCAGGGACTACACCTTCATAGGCGGATTTACAGGCAGCCCCTGGGCCGGATTCAAGTACTTCGAACAATTCTTCAATTATTATCAGTCCGGGGACATCATCCGCAACACGGTCATCATCAGCCTCATGAAGCTGCTGATCGGATTTCCGATGCCGATCATTCTTGCGCTCCTGCTGAATGAAGTCCGGAAGATGAAATTCAAGAAGACGATTCAGACCTTGTCTTACTTGCCTTATTTCGTATCCTGGATCGTGGTCGTCACCTTGATGCAGCGGCTGCTGACCCCATACGGCGGTCCGGTCAATGACCTCTTGGGCTCGTTCGAGGCCGAGTCGATCCAGTTTCTGAACAATCCAACCTGGTTCTATCAGATGATTGTAGGTTCCGATATCTGGAAGAACATCGGCTGGAATTCCATTATCTTTATGGCCGCCATTGCGGGCATCGACCAGCAGCTTTACGAAGCTGCCAAAATGGATGGCGCGGGGCGCTTCAAGCAGATGTGGCACGTGACGCTTCCAGGTATCCGCAATGTGGCCATCATATTGTTTATTCTCGCGGTGGGCAATTTGATGAGCGCGGGGTATGAACAGCTCCTGCTCCTGAACGGACCGGCGACTGCCAGCATGGGCAGCGTTCTGGACGTGCACGCCATCAACTCCGGTATCCGGGAAGGACGACTCAGCTACGCCGCGGCCGTCGGGCTATTCCAAAGCATCATCGGGCTCATCCTGGTTCTGACGGTCAATCGGATCGCCCGCAAAGTCAGCGATGTATCCCTGTTCTAAGGAGGTGACGTAATGAAACGCAAATGGTCTTTCTTCTCGGTGTTTAACTACACGTTTCTCGCATTGATCGGCTTCTCCATGATCTACCCGTTCATATACATTTTGGCGTATTCCTTGAATGACGGCAAAGATTCGATGATGGGGGCCATCTATTTCCTTCCCCGTAAATTCACGCTGGAGAACTATGCCCAGGTGTTCGATAACGCCCGTATATGGAAGGCATACCAAATTACGCTCATACGCACCGTGCTCGGAACATTCCTGCATGTGGTGCTGTGTACGCTCATGACCTATGCGCTTTCCAAGAAGACGCTGCCCGGCCGTTCCTTTTTTACCTTCTACATCTTTCTGCCGACGATTTTCAGCGCCGGGTTCATCCCGTTCTTCATTACGCTGCAGAAGCTGCATCTGATCAATACCTTTTGGGTGTACGTGCTGCCGATGCTGTTCAATTTCATGCACATCGTCATCATTCGCACCTTCCTGCAAGGCATACCGGAGGAGCTGGAGGAATCCGCCCGCATTGACGGTTACGGCGATTTTCAAATCTTCGTTCGGATCATACTGCCGCTCTCGGGACCGGTGCTGGCAACCATCTCCCTCTTCATCGGGGTGGCCCATTGGAATGATTGGTTCTCGGGCGCATACTACGTATCCAACAAAGACTTGATCCCGGTGCAGACCTTATTGCAAGAGATGCTGACCGAAGCAGAAGCGTTATCCAATTCGATGCAGCGCGCGGCGCAGCAAGGTGGTCAGACGGTAGGCGGAACCAGCGGGGCAGGCGCGACGCCCGAATCGCTTCGCATGGCCTTGCTTGTCATCACGGTCTTCCCGATCCTGTGCATTTATCCGTTCCTGCAGCGATATTTCGTAAAGGGGGTTATGATCGGTTCGGTTAAAGGTTAGGTCATCCTGACCCGGAATTTGTCCAAAGCTTTACCAAGATCATTGATATCCATATTCCAGGAGGCGATTGGTTTGAAGAGGATTTGGTCGAAAGGCGTATCCGCATTGCTCGTGTCCATCATGGTTGGAGGTTTGCTGATCAGCTGCACGAATTCATCAGGGAACGGAGATAACGGAGAAGGCGCAGAAGGAGAGAATTCATACAAACTCAAAATATTACACAATTGGAATGGCTCAAACGGTTCCGATGCGATGACGCCGGTCGAAGAAGTCATCAAGGAGAAGACGGGCGTTACCCTGGAGTGGGAATATACCAAGGGCAGCGAGACGGAAAAGGTCAATCAGATCTTCGCGACCCAGGATTTGCCCGACATCTATACCGGACCTGCCTGGGGCGGGGAACTGGACGGAATCATCAAGGCGGCCAAAGAAGGACAATTGGTCGATATCTCCGAGAAATTGAAGGATTATCCGAACTTGTCCAAATCCATCGCGGAAGAAAATGTCCCGCCGGCATTGTATGAAAAAGCGATTAACGCTTACGACGGCAAAAAGTATCTGCTGCTGCAAAATCAGCCGGCGACCAACGAAGATGGCATGGACTGGCTCTACGGCTTCTATGTGCGCAAAGACATCGCCGAGAAGGTTGGCGTTGATCCGCAATCCGTCGTGACGAAGGACGATTTCTATAACTTCCTCAAAAAAATCAAGGATGCCAATCTGCAGGAGAACGGCCAGCCCGTCTTTCCGCTGGGCGGCTTCAGCAACGGCTGGGCCGTCGGCATCGGCAACACCATGTTTTATTCCGGAGCGAGTTACGTAGACAAAGGCGACGGCACGCTCGAGCATAACTTCTTCACCAAGGGCTACGAAGAATACACGCTGTTCTATCGAAAGCTGGTTGAAGAAGGGCTGATGGATCCTGAAGCCTTCACCCAGACGGACCCGATTGCCAAGGAAAAAATCAATCAAGGCCGCATCGCCATCCTGGCCGCCCACTACCCGGCTATCCTGGATGCTTCCAAGGAATATGTCTCTTCGCATCCGGGCAGCGACTACATTCCGCTCGGCCCGCTGGAGCGCGCTGACGTCGAACCGGACAGGCCTGTCGATCTCGGAATTCAAGGCAACAATGTGACGGCGATCACCAAGAACTGTAAAGGCGCTTGCGTGGATGCCGCGCTCAAGTTCCTCGACTTTATGGCTTCTGATGAAGGCTTTATGCTGGCAAGGTACGGGGTGCAGGGCGTTCACTGGGACATGAAGGACGGCAAGCCTGTCGCGAATCAGGAATGGTTTGACAAATTCAGCACGGACACCAACATGAAGCTGCGCAAGAACGAAGGCATCAGCATCGGCCTGGAATCGCTGACAGGGCTTGACCGCATCAATTCCGCTGCGGGAGGAGACATCTGGGCGGAACAAGAAAGGCTGGACGCGATGGAGAACGCTCGCAAAATCCTCCGTCCGAACGGCATTCAGGTCATTACGGCGTACAACCCCGGCGATGTCATCACCAAAGCGCCGGAATGGGAAATGCTGAAGCCCTCGATGGATCGGATGGGCGATGCGTGGAAGGAAGCGGTTTTTGCCAAATCGGATGAAGCCGCCATGAGCATTATCAACGAACTGCGGGAACAGCTCCGAAAGACCGGTTACGATAAGGCGATGCAATTCACGAATGAAAATCTGAAGGGGAAAGACGTTGTGACCGTTCAAATGCCGAACTAATCATATCCATGATCAGGGGAGCCCGTTAATTAGGAAGGCTTCGCATGACCTTGTCATCCAAGGGGGCGAAGCCTTTGCTGTTTATTGAATCAATATTTCCAAATCGCAAGGAGATCCAGGCAGCTTGAAGAATAAAGAAGACATGAAGGAGTTGACGTTAGATGACAACGAATTTCAGACCCCCATCCGTGCCGCTGGTAACCGTAGATCCTTATTTCAGCGTATGGTCCGCAGCGGACCGTCTGTATGACGACCATACCCGGCATTGGACGAACAAGATTCAAGGCATGACGGGGGTAGCCATCATTGATGGCGTACCGCGACGATTCATGGGAAAAGTTATCACGCAGGAGCCGTCAGAACAACTTGAGTCTGAAGCCCTTGAGCAAACCGATCTGACGGTTGAGCCCGTAACGACCCGTTATACGTTTCAAGGGGAAGGCATTGAACTTCAAGTTCAGTTTACCACCCCGCTTTTGCTGGACGATCTCGATCTGTTATCCCGGCCCGTCACCTATCTGACCTTTCACGTGCGTACATTGGATGGGCAAGCGCATGACGTTAAGATTTACATCGATGTAACGGGCGAATGGTGCGTCCATACCCCGGATCAGCAGGTGACCTGGGAGCACCGCGTGATCGACGGACGATTGAATGCGATGTCGATGGGGACTGTCGAACAGCCGATCCTGCAGCTTGCCGGTGATGACACCCGAATCGATTGGGGGTATATGGTCCTGGCGGTGCCGCGTTCATCGCGGATACAGACGGTGATTCATTCGGTAACGACCCGGGAGCAGTATGTTAGGACAGGTCAATTACCTGCCCAAGATGATGCGCAGAAGCCGCGCTCCGTCTCCGATCACGTTCCCGTCATGGCAGCCGAAATCGAATGCGGGACCGTCGGGGATGAATGGGTATCCGAATATCTGATGCTGGCGTATGACGATATCCATGCGATCGAATATTTCCGCAAGCCGCTGGATGCTTATTGGAAGCGGAACGGATGGACCTTCCATGACATGCTGTTAGCGGCAGCCGATCAGTATGAAACGATCATGCGGCGATGCGAAGGATTTAACCGCGAGCTCATGACCGAAAGCCAAGCCGCAGGCGGCAATCGGTACCGGGATATTTTGGCGCTGACCTATCGGCAGGCGATTGCCGCGCATAAACTGGTTGCCGACGAAGCGGGCCGCGTGTTGTTTTTCTCCAAGGAGAATTTCAGCAACGGGTGCATTGCCACGGTCGATGTCAGCTACCCGTCGATTCCATTGTTCCTGAGATATAACCCTGAACTGATCAAGGGCATGATGCGTCCGATTTTTAAGTATGCGATGAGCGATGAATGGACGTTCGATTTTGCGCCCCATGACGCGGGCACGTACCCGAAAGCCAACGGTCAAGTGTATGGCGAGAACAAGCTGGAATACCAGATGCCGATTGAGGAATGCGGTAATATGCTCCTGATGGCGGCTGCGGTATGCAAGTATGAAGGAAATGCCGAGTTTGCCAGGGAGCACTGGGAGCCCCTTACCGCATGGGCTGGGTATTTGCTGAAGAATGGACTCGATCCGGATAATCAGCTGTGCACGGATGACTTCGCCGGACATTTGGCGCATAATGCTAATCTGTCCATCAAGGCGATCTTGGGCATTGCCGCATACTCCTACATGTGCGATCGGCTCGGCCTCCCGGAAGGCGGAGCTTATCACGAAGCTGCACGGAACATGGCGAATGAATGGATGTCCATGGCCGATGCCGGCGACCATTACAAGCTTACGTTCGACAGCGCCGGCGATTCCTGGAGCATGAAATACAATTTGGTGTGGGATCGGCTGCTGGAGTTCAACCTGTTTCCAACAGAAGTGTCTGCACGGGAGCTGGAGTATTACCAGCATCTACAGAACCGTTACGGCCTTCCCCTGGACAGCCGCGATACGTATACGAAATCCGATTGGCTGGTATGGTGTGCAGCCATGAGTACCACGCAGGCCGGGTTTGAGTCCATGATCGCGCCCCTATGGGATTTCATGAATGAAACCTCCGCTCGAGTTCCGGTGACCGATTGGTATGACACCATCAGCGGCAAGCAAATGAACTTCCAGAATCGCTCCGTCGTCGGGGGATTCTTCATTCGATTACTCATGTCAGGAGCCAGTTCAAATTCGAACAAAGACAGGTGATGTGTGTGAACAGTCTTCATGTTAAGGAAGAAATCGAAATGGATCTCATGCGGTTGAAGCAGCAATTCCAGAATCCGGACGCAACCTACCGCCCGCAGCCATTCTGGTTTCTGAATCACGAGCTCAAGGAAGCTGAGCTGGAAAGCCAGATTCAATCGATGTTTGAAGCGGGCGTCGGAGGCGTTGTTCTGCATGCGCGTCATGGAATGCAAGCCTCATACCTCTCGCAGGCTTTTATGGAAGCTTTGGAATTCTGCACCGTGGAATGCCAAAAACGCAATATGGTCGTCTGGCTGTACGATGAGGATAATTGGCCAAGCGGGACGGTGGGCGGCAAGCTGACGCGACAGCATCCGGAATATCGCATGCGTTACTTAAGAGTGGAGGAAAGGCGTTGTTACGGCGGTTCCGGGCAAGAAAGCTTGAAGCTGGATTTTGCACGCTATGAGAATAATGAGCTGATTGCCATTCTGGCCTATCGTGCCGTCGAGTCGGACGGGGAATGGCTGCTCCATGAAGAATCCGAGGACCTCACGCATGAATGGGGACGGGATTGGACGCCTCCGAATGCGGAAGACTCTTATGTCGTGCTGGCCTGCTGGTCCTGCGAAATTGCGGAAGGCATCACGTTTGCCAATGGGTACTACTTGGATACGTTGAATCCGGAGGCGGTCCAGGCGTTCATCCGGATGTCCTATGAACCGTTTCTGTCTTTGCAGAAATATTTCGGAACGACGATACAAGGCGTCTTTACCGACGAGCCGGGGCTCATGATCCACGACGGTTTCTTCGGGGTGGAGGCGATCCGGACGGCTGTTCACGATGTAGGCGCTACCCTGCCTGGCATGGTCTTTGCTTGGTCTGAAGGAATGGGTGAGCGGTACCGGCAAGAGAACGGGTATGATCTCATCCCGCGATTAGGAGCTTTGCTATATAACATGGCAGACGGCAGCCGGACAACGAAACAGCAATATTATGATACGATTACGCGCTGGTATGTGGAGGGGTATCATCAAGCGATTTCTTCATGGTGCGAAGGGCATGGACTGCTGTACATCGGTCATACGCTGGAGGAGCCGGTCTGGGGGCAAGCCAGGTCGCAAGGCAACCAGACGCGCGTCCTGCAGCAGTTCCACTATGCAGGCGTGGATTATTTGACGCCCGGCATCGGCACGAAGGAGAATCCGCACCGGATCGTGTCCGTGAAGACGGCGGCTTCCGTAGCCGGGCTGGATAATAAAGAACGCGTGATCTGCGAGGCCTTTGGCGCCAGCGGTCACGGCTATTCCATGCGTCAAAGGCGGCTCGATGCCAATTTCATGGCTTTCCTGGGCGTTAATCTGTTTATCCCGCATGCGTTCTATTATTCGTTTGCAGGGTATCGGAAAACCGATTTTCCTCCCACGGAATTCAAACATGCGCCGCATTGGCCGCATTATCGCGCTTTTGCCGACTATCTCGGTCGATTGAGTCTGCTCGGCGCAAGCGGAAAACGAACCCCGGAGGTTCTTCTATTATCGCCTATTCAATCGGTGTACGAAATTATGTTCGCATCGGGACAATCTAACCGGTTTCCTTCATCTGATAGCTTGTTCTCGCTTATGTCGGATCGCATGCTGCGCCATTCCATTGATTATGACTATGTTGATGAATGTCAGCTTCGTAATGCTGCCCTTGTTGATGGAGAAGGGGTACGATTCAGTGGTGACGGGAACGTATATTCGGTTTTGGTTATGCCCGAGGTGGAAGTCATGTCAAGGGACATTGCCGTTCTTCTGGTTGCCTATGTAAAGCAAGGCGGTACGCTGGTTGCCGTAGGGGCAATTCCGCGGCATAGCGAGTCCGTGCGCCAGGACCCGGAGCTGGCAAAGCAAATGCATGAGCTTTTTAGCCCGAATCCTCAGCATGGGGCTTTACGCCCCGTTGGCAAAGGGTATGCTTTATTTTATTCGTTGGAGGACAAGGACCACGAAGACACATTGATCGAGGATCATCTCGATTCCGGAGAAAAGCGGATACTTGCCGATCCAGAGATGTCCGGAGGCCGTATAAAGGAGCAGGCTCCAGATCTGCTCGAGCCCTTGTGTGAAACGGTAAGCGGGTTATTAAAGAAAGCTTCTGCCTTACGATGGAAGCTTCTTGAAGGACAATATGAGGATTTGATCTATGTAGAACGTGTGTTCGGTGACCGTGTATTTGTATGGTTTATGAACTGGGCGGAGCATGACGTTTCCATGAAGCTTGATGCAGGAGAAACCGGGAACCTTATGGAAGAGTGGGACTTGGAAAGCGGGAGCATTCGCCGGTTAGTAGGCGATTCCATTCTTACCTATGCACCTGGAGAACTGCGAGTTCTATCGGTTGGACCTGAGGAGTGCTCAATTAACGAAATAGAACAAACGTTCGTCAAGGTGCAAAAAACCGAGGATATTATCGTTCTCGAAGATAAGTGGCGTTTTCAGTCTCTTGAACCCAACGTTTTATTACTGGACCAGTGGCAGGTCACGCTGAATGACCGAAACTCCAGGATGAACGCCACGATGCCTGGGCAAGTGAACACGTACCGTACAACGTTTACCGTGACGCAGGCATTGATCGAACAATTGCATTCTCCGAATGGCGGAGATCATTCGCATCCACCAGATGTCCATCCATTAGCGAGGCTTGAGTTGATTCTGGACGATGTGGAGCAGAAAATACCGGCCCATATCGGCTTCCTGCAGCGCAGGCGCAATGTTGAAATCTTCGTGAATGGCGTCAGGCAGAATGTGCTGAAGACATCCGATTGGCAGGATTCAAACTATGCTACCCTAGATATCACGGTTCATTTGGTGGCGGGCGAGAACGAGCTCGAGATATTGACGGTTTCCTTACTGGAGCCGATGCCGGCGATTTCATTCCCAGCCTATTTGATTGGGCCGTTTGAAATAGAAGATGGGGTGAGGTTAAATGCGTGTTCGGAACATATGTTTGGTTCTTGGGCTTCTGCCGGCTATCCTTATTATGCGGGAGCGGGTGATTACTTCCAGGAGGTAGACCTGACTGAGGTCAACTTAGCGCCGGACGAGGAGTTATGGCTGGAAGCCGAAGATATTAGGGAGACAGCTTGCCTATATGTGAATGATACAAACGCTGGCATCCGGCTGTGGCCGCCGTATCATTGGAATATAACGCCGTATGTGGAACAGGGGATCCATCAACTTGCCATCCGTGCAGCCAATACGCTGGAGAACTTGTATGGCAAGAATGCTTTGCCTTCGGGGGTGAATGGACAGGTTAAGTTGGTACGTCGAACTTTATCCAAAGAAATGTAATCTTAGAAGAAGCTCATCGAAATGACTACACCGAATGCAGGTTGTAGTCATTCTGTTTATAAAGGTTTACATAATATTATATATGTTACCCAATGGATAAAGACCTTGCGAATTTCGAGTTACAAAGACGATGGCTTATTTCTTCTATTTGGACATAAGAATAACGAGGACTATTCTTACAAATGTATCGATTTGTCATAACATTCTCTTAATCAAGAAGGCTTACACTTAAGTAGTTTTTACGATTGATATCAACTCGGAGGTGCCATGAAATGCAGCTAAAGAAGAAAACCATCATGGTTTTGGCGCTCAGCTTGTCCATCCTTTCGCAAGGCATGGTTGTTCATGCGAAGGCGGATGGGTCTAAGTTTAAGCCGGAAAGCAACGGCAAATGGATGACTGGGGAGTATCACGCGCATACGTATCAGTCCGATGATGCCAGTCAATCCTTGCAGGAATTGCTGGACAACGGGTTCGAAAAGTACGGTTTGGATTGGATCGCCGTTTCGGACCATCTTAGAGTTTCTAAACGGGATGATGAGGGAAATCCTCTTGCCGGCGGACCTGTTCCGTTCTCCCAAGGAATGGCGCTGTATCAGATCTCTAAGATCCAGCAGCTCCAGGCAGCAGGGAAATACAAGAATAACATTATCTATTCGGGTTTTGAATGGGACATGCCTACATACGAACATGTGGGAGTCGGCATTATAGCTGGCTCATTCGGTTCAGAGGCGAGCCTTAGGGCAGCCCGTCAGTTCGAGTATCTATTTACGGATCGAGATGAAGCGATGTTTGATCCCAAAGAAGTCGCCGATTGGAAAAAAACAGACAGCCGGGCCTACACGACGTCCGAAGATGCCCGAACGGCACTGGCCTGGCTCCAAAAAAACTACGCCAACAGCAGTTATGCATTGCTCAATCATCCTTCCAGAAAAACCGTATATACGATCGCTGACATACGGGATTTCAACAACATCGCGCCGAATGTCGTATTCGGGATGGAGGGAATGCCCGGGAATCAGATGGAACCGGATCGTGGCGGACTTAATTTAACTACGCCGGAAAACAGAACTTACGGCGGCGCTGATTACATGATTGCCAAAGTTGGCGGCGTATGGGATGCGCTGCTCGGCGAAGGACGCGAATTCTGGAACTTTGCGAACTCGGATTCTCATTTTGAGATTAGTGACAACCGTTTATACTCCAGCGGTTATTGGCCGGGACAATACGCCAAAAATTACACATGGGTGAACGGAAAGGATATGCAAAGCGTGCTGAACGGCATGCGTTCAGGCAAATCGTTCTCCGTGCACGGCGATTTAATCAACGCCTTGGATTTCCGCGTTCGCCATGGAAATAAGCAGGCCGAGATGGGGAGTAAACTTCAAGTGAAACAAGGGAATCCTATCGAAATTACGATCCGATTCAAAAGTCCGAAACAAAATAACAACGGCGACTCCGTAGCCGTGGATCATGTCGATTTGATCTCGGGTGATGTCACCGGTAAAGCACAACCAGGTACGGCGGCATACAGCAAGAGCACCAACGGTTCGACCAAAGTGGTGAAACGGTTTACGAGCAAGGATTGGACAACCGATAGGGATGGATACAACGTGATCACTTATCGGACGAAAGCAACGAAGGACCAATATTTCCGGTTAAGAGGGACGAACCTTGGCGAGAATGTTGACGGAGAAACCCGCCATGGCGATCCGCTCATGGATCCGAAAACGGACATCGAAGACAACGAGCAGCACTTTGCGGAAATTAATAAACGGAATTACAGCGACCTGTGGTTTTATTCTAATCCGATCTTTGTCAGCGTTAACGATAAGCCGGTTAAAGCTCCTAAACAACAGGGGAAGCATTCGTAAGACGCGACTTGCGCTATATTCAGAAGACTGCCGATTATCCGGCAGTCTTTTTCATTTTTCAACTTTTAAAGAAGTCTGAGGTCTGAATTCCTATCTGGCTGCAACTGAAATCGCTAAAGACAAATGGCATACCGTTTGAGATTGGCGGGTTTTCTGTCGTTACCCTGCATCACGACTGGCGAAACCATTGTTACCCGCGGTGCATAAGTTTTGCGGGAACTTCAATAATATAGAAGGAACATCATGCCTTGAAAGATATGGATCTAGGCGAGTAGAGACAAGGAGGCAACCTAGCCATGAATATAGCTGAATAAAAATTGCTGGTCGCCGCGCTTGGCGGTGTGAATGAAATTGGAAAAAACATGTACTTCATACAGTACGATCAAGATATTGTGGTGATTGATTGCGGCTCGAAATTCCCTGACGAAAACCTGCCAGGCATCGACTTGATTGTTCCCGACTTCACCTATTTGCTGGACAACGCGGATAAGGTCAGAGCCCTTGTCGTCACTCATGGACATGAAGACCATATTGGTGGAATTCCCTATTTGCTGAAGCAGCTGCAGATCCCTGTGTATGGGACGAAGCTTACGATTGAGCTGATTAAAATCAAGCTGAAAGAGCATCGTATTCTGCGTAATTCCGAGCTTCACACGATCGACGCGAATTCAACCATTCAAGCGGGTGCCATCCATGCCTCTTTTTTTCGACCAGTCACAGCATTCCGGATTGCGTGGGCATCGTTTTTCAAACACCGGAAGGCAATGTCGTCCACACGGGAGATTTTAAATTCGACATGTCTCCCGTGAAGGGACCTTATCCTGACCTACACCGAATGGCAGAAATCGGCAAGCAGGGCGTGAAGGTGCTGCTATCGGAAAGCACAAACGCCGAAAGACCCGGGTTTACCCCTTCGGAACGCTTGGTTGGCGGTCATATCCTGGAGGCTTTCGCCCAGGCCAAACAGCAGGTATTCATCTCCACATTCGCTTCGAACGTCAACCGTGTCCAGCAGATCATCGATGCCGCGGTAGAGACGGAACGGAAATTGATTCTGCTCGGCCGGAGCATGGTTAATGTCGTTGCGGTGGCCAAGGAGCACGGGTATCTCAACATGCCCGATGATTTGCTGATCGATGCTGGAGACAGCGAGCGTTATCCGCCGGACCAAATCGCCGTGTTATGCACGGGAAGCCAAGGAGAGCCTATGGCAGCCTTATCACGGCTAGCCAACTCCAAGCATCCCCATATCGAGATTCTGCCGGGCGATACCGTCATTATTGCTGCAGGGGCGATACCGGGTAATGAGCGGAATCTGGCTCATGTCATCGATAATTTATATGTGCTGGGAGCCCAGGTCATCTATGGATCGGGTGCGACTTCAGGGATGCATGTATCCGGACATGGCAGCCAAGAAGAATTGAAATTGATGCTCACTTTGATGAAACCGGACTATTTGATCCCCGTTCACGGTGAATTCCGAATGCTCTATCAGCATCGTCAGCTGGCCGAGTCCGTGGGAATCCCGAATGAGAACGTGTTTATCGTTCAGAATGGCGACACGATACAAATCCAGCAGGGCATGGCATCGTTAGGTCCCAAAATCCCTTCAGGCAACAGCCTGGTGGACGGATTGATGATCGGCAACGTAGGCAATATCGTCTTGCGGGACCGCAGGCAGCTGTCCTCCGACGGAATGCTCATTATCGTCACCACGCTCAGCAAAACGGAAAAGCAGATGGTGGCCAAGCCCGAGCTTATATCCAGGGGATTTATCTTCGTAAAAGATTCGGAGGAATTCATGGGTCAGATCCATGATATCGTCTCGTCTTCAATGAAGGATTTGACTGAAACCGGATCCACCCAATGGAATCTGATCAAGCAAACCTTGAAGGACCATGTCGGCAAATTCATATACAGTGAGACCAAGAGAAGGCCGATGATTCTGCCCATCATTATCGAAGTTTAAGTACTTTGAATAAAAAAAGCACAGCCTATTGGGACTGACCCCATAACGTGAGACAAATTAAAAACACCTTCAAGAGAATGCAACCATGTCGTAAGATATGGGGACAACTTTGGAGGTGTTTTTGCGTTGGCAACAAGAGTCAGCTATCCAGTGGAAGTGAAAAAGAAAGCTATTGAAATGAGGTTGGATGGCATTCCAGTGAAAGAAGTCATGGACCAACTGAACATACGAAATAAGACACAAGTAGAGACCTGGATGAGATGGTATCGCAGTGGCCAATGGAATCGGTTGGAGCAGCCTGTCGGTAAACAATACAGCTACGGTAAAGGGCCTGAATATACATCTGAACTCGAGAAGGTACAGGCGGAAAATCGGTTTCTGAAACAACAGTTAGATCTGCTAAAAAAGTTCGTGGAAATGCAAAGGAGGTGTCGCCAAAGGCTGTAGTGGAGTGGGTTGAGTCCGTTCGAGGAGAAGTCAGTGTAACCCAAGCGTGTGCATGGATCGGGCTTTCTCGCTCCACCTACTATCGCTGGAAGGACGCCCACGAGAACCCATGTAAAGATCACATGGTAGAGAAGATTCGTGAACTCTGTAGTCAGCATAAATTTCGTTATGGATACCGAAAGATCACGGCTCTGCTTCGGATGGAGCGTAAGATTAACCATAAACGCGTTCAGCGGATTATGCAGCGCGAGGGGCTCCAATGTCGTGTCAAAGTGAAGAAACGCAAACCTACAGGGCAGCCAGCTTACATCGCAGAACACTTGTTAAAGCGCCAATTTGAAGCCGATGCCCCCATGCAAAAACTCGTTACAGATATTACGTATTTGCCGTTTGGCGGAAAAACGTTATACCTGTCGAGTATCTTGGACTTGTTTAACGGAGAGATTGTGGCGTACAGTATTTCTGACAAGCAAGATACCGGGTTTGTTCTGGACACGCTGGGTCAGCTGCCCGCTCTACCAGGCACCATGCTCCATAGCGATCAGGGCAGCGTCTACACATCTCAGGCCTATCAAGAAGCAGTAAAGGGAAAAGGCATTACCATGAGCATGTCCCGCAAGGGTACGCCCGCTGATAATGCCCCCATCGAATCGTTTCATTCCACGCTAAAGTCTGAAACGTTCTATCTCGAAGGTTTAACCTGTACGACGACGGCAATCGTCGAGCAGACCGTTCGAAACTACATTACTTACTATAACTCAATTCGCATTCAAACAAAACTAAACAACCAATCGCCGGTTCATTTCCGGCAACTGGCTGCTTAAACTTGCAAGGTGTTTTGATCCCTGTCTCACAAACGGGGGTCAGTCCCATTGGAGGCTGTGCTTTTTTTATGCGTATCGATATGGGGTTCAACCTAGGCATACACCCGGAAGCGGGCAGCTGCATACACTGCCGATAAAGAATCGCTTTAAGGTGTTGATCTTTCATTCACGTCTGTGAAAAAAAGAATAACACATATTCCGGATTCATCCACATAACCATGTACAGAATGGACATGAACGTCTTGTCCGATTGCCGGAATGGATCCGGTTACTAACGAAAGGAGGAGGATCGGTTTGTCATCCACCCCAGAAGGGAAATGGACTGCGGAACATGGAAATTGGGCAAAACGAAAGTTCAGATTTACGCGCAATGACTGGATGGGCTATCTATTCAGCGCCCCTCTGATTATCGGCGTCATCGTATTTGCCATTTATCCCATGTTTGCCGCACTGTTTATGAGTTTTCATCAGACTTCCGGGCTCAATTTATCCGGAAACTGGGTGGGCCTGAGCAACTATCGTTACGCGTTAGAGGATTCCTTATTTTGGCAAGCGCTTACAAATACGTTCGTCATGGGGATATGGTCCGTATTGCTAGGGATCGCGCTTTCGTTTGTTCTGGCAAGCCTGATTAATAATCTGAAATGGCATCTGGGACGCAACTTTTTCAAAGCGGTTTATTTTCTGCCCAACGTCGTATCCGGCGTTGCTACAAGCTTGTTGTTCTCTTTCTTGTTTTTTCCGTCCAAGGAAGGGCTGATCAACTTCGTGATTGGTTTGTTCGGCATCGATCCGGTCGGCTGGTTCACGAACCCGGAAGTCGCGCGTTACAGTATCGTGCTGATGAGCTTGTGGGGTGCACTAGGGTATAACACCATTATTTTTCTGGCCGGTTTGCAAAGCGTCCCGCGGGATCTCTATGAGGCTGCCGAGGTCGACGGTGCAGGCACGTACCGGAAATGGTGGTATATAACGATTCCATACTTGCGTCCGATCTTTGTGTTCATGCTCATCATGGGAACCATCGGCGGAATGAAGCGGTTTACGGATGTATGGTTAATCGGCGGAACCGCAGGTAATCCTGGGGGAAGCTTGATGACCGTGGTGCTGTATATTTACCGAAATGCATTCCTCTCTTCGCAGATGGGGCTGGCTACGGCCGTATCCTATCTGTTATTCGTCATCATACTCATCTTAACCGTGTTCCTCATGCTGCTCAACCGACGTAAAGACAGCTTGGATTAATCCCATTATCCATTTTCGGATCCGTAGGGGGAACCTTATTCCAGAAGACAGGAGGGTAACTATGAGCAGTTCAGCCTTGCCCAAGGAGCCGGTGCGCCGTAAACGAATCACGCTTCCACAATTGATGCTAACGCTGGTCCTATTGGTAGGTTCATTCATTATGATTGTGCCATTCTTATGGATGCTGGTAACGAGCTTCGATTGGGCCGCACGGTTAAATATTTCATTCCCGCCGAAAATATGGCCGGAGGAGCCTTCAATCCGAACCTATGAAGCCGCTTTCACCAACATCAATATGTTCCGATATATCGGCAATTCCACGCTTGTCAGCGCAGGGGTCATTATCATCAGCTCGTTGTCCGCATTATTATCCGGCTATGCCTTATCCAAGCTTCGCTTCAAAGGAGCTAATTTCGTACTGCTGCTGGCGCTAAGCACGATGATGATTCCGTTCGAAATGACCATGATTCCGCAGTATCTTTTGTTCAGTAAACTCGGGTTGGTCGACAATTATCTGGCATTTTATTTGCCGGCCATGAACTATGCGTTCGGTACTTTTTTAGCCAAAGCGTTCTTTGATCAATTGCCCAGCAGTTTAAGGGAAGCGGCCGTACTGGATGGAGCCAAGGAAATTACGGTATTCAGCCGGGTTTATCTGCCGCTGTGTACGCCGATTATCGCCACCATGGTCATTCTGCTGTTCTTGGGCGTATGGAATGATATGCTGTGGCCGCTGCTGATCTTGAAATCGGCTGCCAAGTACACGATCCAGATCGGTTTAGCCATGTTTACGTACAACAACGGTATTAACCAACAGCCATCCATTATTATGGCGGCCACAACCACGAGCCTCATTCCGGTTATCGTCGTCTATATGTTCCTGCAGCGCTATATTATCGAAAGCATTGCGCTGTCCGGTATCAAGCAGTAATTCAGAAAGTAAAGCTAAAATTATGCGGGGGTGTTGACGTGATGAAAAAAGCTGTGCTGCTGATCCTGTCATTCGTGCTGGTGTTTACATTGGCCGCTTGTTCAGGCAGTTCAGGTAAAGATGTGACAGGCGGCGTTACAATTGAAAAAGTATCGGATATGGAAGGAACGGTTCGCGTTGCGCTGGCAGGCTGGCAGCTGGATAACGGGATCGATGCGCTGACAGGCAATCCGACGATCGGGCTCAACGAATATTTGGATAAAACGTTCAAAAAAATGTATCCGAACATCAAGCTGGAGGTTTATCAAATCCCTTGGGAGAACGTAAAAGCCAAACAAACGGCCATGCTGCTCTCCGGCGATGCGGATGTCTTGTATACCGGGGGAGCCTTTGCATCGCAATGGTACCAGGAAGGGCTGCTGCGTGACCTGGACGACTTGATTGCAAAAGATACTTCGTTTGACCCGAGCATCTATCTGGAAGGCATTATGAATAATTCCTACAGCACCAAGTCGCCGGACGGAAGCAAACAATTTGGAATTCCTGCCGTTCTTGGCCGCCGGATGACGATTTATGATAAGAAGCTGTTTGAAGACTGGGGCGTTGAAACACTCTCGGCACAGCCGGGACCGGATGAAATTCTGGAGAAAGCCAAGCAAATGACCGGCAAAAACCCGAAAACCGGTGAAGACAATTTCGGTTTGTATTGGAGCGGCAACTCATTAAACGGATCCACCTTTGTTGCATTAACGCTTGCATATGGCGCCAAAGGAGCGGAAGGATCGCTGAAGGACATCAAGAATATCAAGTGGCACCTGAATACGCCGGAAATGGTCAAAGTGATGGAGTGGCTGAAGGAAGCCGCACAGCTGCCGCCGGCCGGGTTCGTGAATGCCCAGGGTGCCGAGAACTTCGGACTCGAGAAAAACAATATCGCCATCGCGCTGGATTCCACCGGCGGCTCCACGATGAGTGAATACCGGTCAAAGCAGAACAAGGAGCTGCTGGACCGTTTTGAACCTGTGCTGAACATGGGTCCTAAAGGTGAAGGCTGGGTGGCGGTTGACCCGTTCATCATGGCGAAGAATGCCAAAGATGTGGATGCATCATGGGAAGTGTTAAAGTTCTTGACCAGTTACATGACGCAAAAATACATGTATGAAAACTTCTCCAGTACCCCAACGCTCAAAAATGCCGATTTTGTAACACCGGAAGACAAATTCGTCAATAAGGCACTTGAGATCGCGGAAGTCGGCCACTCCGAGCTCATGGATGAAGCCAATCCGTTCTATATGAGCGACATCGCTCCAGCCATAAACGGATTTATCAGCCAGGCAGCGTCCGGTAATGCTCCGGATATTCAGAAGTTTCTGGATGATCTGCAGGCTCGTGCCGAGAAGTGGTCTGCGAATCTGAAGTAAAAACAGGAGGGGACTGCACAGGTGCATGGGTTTGATAAGCGTGGTTGACTTACACGTTGTCCCTGACTTTGACGAGACGGGCTAATCATGATGAGTATATGAGCCGAACAGCACAATATATTCCAATATTATGTGAATCGTGCATTGTCCCGATCATGCGGGAGAAAAACCGACCGAATATGGCCGGTTTTTTTATATTTCAAGGCGGATTAAATTACATATAATGGTAAATCATTAAGATGTAGAGAGGGGAGGGTTAATAAAAAATTAGGATGATGGATGATAACAAGCAAGCACAAAATAGTTCATAAGATTGAGCATTAATAAAAATCAAATCGATTAAGAACCAACGAAACATTAAAAATGTCTCAGTAGCGAAATTCCGCTAAAATGTGAAGCGAAATCGTAATAATAATGAAACAACCAAAATTCGATGATTATGATGATTTATAATGGCACATGAACAAACTAAAACATCGATTAATGAAGTTGCTCGATAAAATAGAAGATGCGCAAGTAAAAAGGATTATAACGGCTTATCATAATAGAAAGCAAAAACTAAGCAGATTCATGCTGTGATGATTCTTTCCCCAACATCTGTTTCACAAAACTCGTATTTTGTACATATGTTTTATAGTGGATGTTTGCGACATATCCAGGGCCCGAATAATTTTCGGTGTCATCACGAGTTTTCTTTCTTTATTCCCCTTGCCAGGTCATCGTTCCCAGGCACAAGCCACTTACCTTTAATCCTGTATTTCCGAGCGAATGAATATCCATCGGATCACCTCACCAACATACTGAATGACTGCCTTTTGTTAATTCTCTTTGGCGAATACTTCTTTTGCGACCATTATGGCTGACATCGCCTTTGGCCAGCCTGCATAGAAAGCAAGATGGATCATCGCTTCGACGAGCACTTCTTCCGAAAGAACGTTTTATTTCCAAATTCAAATGGTTTTTCAGTTGCTGCGTATTTCCGCCAGTAATTAAGCTGGATACCGTAATCAAACTTCGGTCGCGCGACGAAAGCTCCTTACGCTTCCATATATCCCCGAACAAAACTTCGTCCGTTAGTTCCACCATCTTCGGTGCGAAATCTCCGATCGCTCTTTGTGCAACAGTAAGTTCTTTTGAATCTGACAATGCGTATCCCTTCTTCCTCCTTAGTGTAGTGCTCTAGGTTGTAAATTTTTTTTTTGTCAGCAAATATATTCTCAGCCCTATTATGAACCAAAAAAAAATGGGATAGATATCCTATTCGTCTAGAATGTTTGCCTAATCCTCTCGCCAAAAGATCATTATAAAATGCATCAACTGATAATTAAAAAAGAGTATCCACTTTAGTGGATACTCTTAAACAAGTTAGATAGTTAGTTTATAAGATAATCGCGTCTTTTTCTGTGCGAAATGACTAAATTAAACAAAACACTAAAGAAGTAGGCATGTATTAGACCGATCGCTCCCCATTAGGCTTCCGTAAGTTTTTATTAGGTTGTTCACGCAATTAATTCACTAAAATGTGGATCAATGAAAAGTGATTCCCCTACAATGTAGCCTTATTTGTGTCAAATTCCTACAATGGGGTCACTTTTGTGCATTTTTTCATGACACAACTTCGACTACATAAAAACAAAAAAAGCCCAATAAATCAGGCTTTTCAGCTTTAATAAATGTAGGCACTTTTGTGTCGTTAGACATTTCTTGACTTGATTGATATCAATGGAGCACAAAGGAAATTTTCATCAGATTATTCCTAACCCACCCACATAAAAAACACATTAATTGTAATACTAAAGTTAACTTAACTTAATCGGAGGTATTATGAAGAAACTTTTGATTTGTATCTTACTTACTCTCACTGTTCATCCTGTTTTTCAAGCTGAGGCTGTTAAAAAACCCGAGGTCGGTTATGGTTATGACGCACCATTAAGAATAAAAAAAGTTATATTACCTGAGGTGCCTAAAAGTTGGAGGCTTGAAACCAAAAATTTCGAGAACAGCATCTTATTAGCTTATTTTGACTCAAATGATAAATTAATTTTGACCATTTCTGAAGAGAATCGAAGATTAATGGTACCTGTAGCTGGGTCAGAACAAGCGGAAATCAATAACACAACCTATATTTATCACCCATGGATCAGTAGACAGCGTGGGTGGGTTCTCTGTTGGATAAAGGGTGATGTTTATTTTGAAATGAATAGCTTTGCTTTAAACGTTGACGAAATGATTACAATTGCAGAAACCATAACAAAGCAAATAAAAGAATAAAAAAAGCCTGTCCCCCAAATGGTCAAGACCCCATTTAGTGGACATTGAAAAAACACCTAGGCTGTAAACTGGCGTCGGTACTCTACCGGCGTCAGTTTATTTAATTTGCGCTGTGGTCGTCTTCGATTATAAAATCGTATGTATTTCTCAATTCGGCTTTGTGCCTCCGCTAGATTTCGGATATCATAAGGATAGAGCCCTTCCGTTTTGAGATGCGAGAAGAAGCTCTCCATGGAGGCGTTGTCTAGGCAATTGCCCCGGCGAGACATGCTGATTTGGGCGCTAACCTTTGGCAGCATGTCGTGCATCTTTGTAACTTATTGTATTCGGCAAGCTTGACTTTGCAGAGTCTGGATTTTTAAACTTTACTGGTTGAACAGTACCCGTCCCTTCCGATGTATCAGTTCCTTTTTTAACTGTGATATTGTTCATGACCATGTTAAATGGGGAAAATGCCACATCTGAACCTGGTATCCAATAGTTCAAAATTGTAAAAATAGTACCAATTCCTCCAGATACATACGGATTTACTTTATATTCTTTAAGATTATGTTTAGGAATAGTACTATATATATCGAATTCCTGGGATTGATTCATAACTTTAAACTTTACCTCTATTTCATTGACTTCAGTGGGGTAATAAAGTGAACTAGGATAAATTCTGTTCATTGTATCCAACCTAGCCCATGCGGATACAATTTCTTTACCTCTGTTATTACTGGGACTATAGGTTGCTTTAGCACTCACAGCTACAGTACTGTTTGTAGAATTGTTGGAATTATCATTACTATTACCTAGCATGAATAAATTTGCATATGCGCTCCCTTTATAATAATATGTTCCATCACATTCGGCAGCAAATGTATTATTTACTGGCAATAGGAATGAGCTACTAATTAAAACGAGAATTGTAAGAGTGTGTATGATCTTTTTGTTCACTTTCTTAACCTCCTGAATTTTCGGTTTGAATTTCCATAATTTCTTCATTTATGAAGTCACCATCACCGAAAACGAAATACTGAATCTCTTCTCCAAAGTTACCAAGTGTTAAAGTGAAATAACGTTGTCCTGTTTCAGCAATTGCTCCAATTCCAATAATAATTGGCTCTGTCTCACCAGATTTATGTATTAAATCAGCATCCAAAGGACCGTATAAATAAGTATTACCATTTTTCAAGGTTGCTTTTGAGATTAGTGATTTAGTTAGCACTACATTACTCTCTTTACCATTTAATAAAATAGTGCCTTCACCAGTAACGGAATAGAACTCTCCTTCGGGTGCTAATTGTATATCTAAATTCATGTTTGTTTGGTTAGATTGTTTTGTTGCTAGCAAATTAAATGTTGTTTTCGATGTTGATTCTTCTTCATATTGTTCTAATAACTCCGAAATGAAATCGCCAATTTGATTGAAATATGTCAGTTATTACAGTCCTGCTTTCGTACACATTTAAAGATTACTTTAGCATGGAATTCATCAACCATAAATGGTGAAAATATTCCACCAAACTGCCTGTTAGCTAAATGAAATTGCATGGAAACCCAGTTAGATACTTATCTAATCGGCAATCGGTTCATGTTCTTGTCCTCGACTCGGGACAAGAACTTGTACCGATAAAACAAATAAGCCACTAAATTAGCGACTTTCAATGGGACTATGTTTTTGTCCCCCGACAGCTATCAATGGGGTAAATGTTAGTTCATTGTCGCCTCATCTTTCCTACAACACTATTCGGGGACATTCTCTAGGGAAATAGTACGTATACTCGTGCTCTTCATCAAGTGCCCAAACTACCGCAGGAAAATCCGGACGATTTTGCTTCTCTTTTGGTACAAATTTATTGATACTATCGTCTTCACTGAAGTGAAAAAGCATGTGCGCCCCCCTCGTCCCATTTATTGTTGTATTCCATAAAAATATTGAATTATCCTGCCCGTTAGTTGAACAAAGGCAGCCTTTGTTCAACTAATGTTTCCCGCTGCAACGGCATGGTCGAGGTGGGTTTTAATTCGGTTTTAATTCTCCGAGCTATTTTATTAGAATGTTTAGAAAAAAGTCGGGGTTACACCTGGAGAATTTTATCCCTATTCTGTTGCTTGGTTTTTCTTCACAATGGGTTGGACTAAATGCAGTTATCGTATGTATTCCAAAAGCTATTCTATGTTCAGAGTTTCCAATGCAGATGAAAATACCTCCTCAATATAGTTTCTTGAGTATTGAATTAACACGCAGTCTCTCAACTTCTTTTGAAATTTCCATTTGCAATTCCGTAATTAACATCAGTTTTTTACTTTCTTGTGATTCAGGATTTTGCTCAAGCTTTTTGAGCATTTTTGGCACTTCTCATATCGAACGCAAGGCAAATGCAGCTAAGAATCCGAAACGAGGCAGGTCTTCGTCTCCATCCCACCCAGTCTTCCTCATCCCTTTCAAATAAGAAGTAATAAATAATTCAAGGTACATCTTGAAATGTTCAATCGGTACCTGGCCCCGACTAATACTTAAACCTAAGAACCGACCTAAATCCTCACCGATTCCTGAAATACTTGTGAATTGCCAATCAATTAAGGTTAGTTTCCCCTCTTGTTGTTGAACAGAATTTAACATGATATTCATCTCATAAAAGTCTTGGTGAGCAAGTGTTTTGGGAAGTAGTTCGATTCCATATAGCCAATCATTGATCCATTTTTCAAGTTGAGTGAATTGGTCCATTATAGCCGCCACTCTTTGATCAGATAACAAAATGCGTTTAGAGTGAATATCAGGCTGATATTGATATGCATAACACTCATTTAACCATGAACGCATCCATTGCTGATTTACCCAGTGGAATTCCGGTAGCGGCTTTCCAAGTAGGTAAGCAGCTTGAAACTCCCCAAGCTTTTCTGTTACCAAACCATAATCATCCCACTCCCATTGCCGCTGGTCTTGCTCTATATCCTCAATCCATAGCCAAACGGATCCATTGTCTTTTTCATCAATAGCAAAACACTTAGGAGTCAATATATTTTGGGGTAAATTATCAAGCAATCCAGAACTGTATGCCAAGATCTCTCGCCGCCAATAATTATAATGAGCTGGGTTCTCACGCAAGGGATCGGGATTAATTACTTTCAGAATAAATGACCAAGATTGTTGCGCCCCACTATTTATTTCGGTTGTCCCAGATATCCGGTAGACCCCACCTGTCACAAAATTTTTGTCAACTGCACCGATCGAATTGCAGGACCAGTTCGTAATGATTCCTTTTTCAGACTGAAGATAGTTGTTTGATAAGTTACGAAGCCAATCTGTATCTATCATTTCTGAGATACTTTGTATGTCCATTCGTCTCTCCTTTCCTTAAATATTGAACAAGTTATTCAGCTTCCTTTTAATATTCCACCAAACATTGTAACTAACCTGCCCGTTAGCTTAATGAAATAGCGATTGGAAAATGATTAAATATATGAATAACCGGTAATCGAAACATGTTCTTGTCCTTTTCGGCAATCGTTAAAAGTTCGTGTCCTCGAACCGGGACACGAACTTTTAACGATATAACAAAAAAGCCGCTAAATTAGCGACTTTCAATGGGTCCATATTCTTGTCCCCCGACAAGAAAACTCATCAAGAACTACTGCCCTAGTTGAATAACACTGCTCGTTAATTAAGATTATTTCACCCAGCACGTTTTAGTATGTCTCTTACAAAATCGCTTTTTGCATTTGTATAACCGGAACGGTCACCTTTAAATTGTTTAACAAGCATTTTTTTCAACTGACTGTATCTTTTTGCGTCTACCGTTGTTGATGTTGAAAATGTTCTGAAGGTACTCGTCCCAAATCTTGAAACCTATTGTCTTACCGTAGTAATGACAAGTACCGTATATAGGTGCCTTACTTGCCGCATCTGTCTTTGATGTGTAATCAGTGATGTAGATAAGTCCGTTGATAATCTCCCCGTCTTTAACGCTACGCAAATCTATAGGTTGTATGTTTATCACTACTTAATCTCACCTCAAAAATATTGGTCATTAAAATAGTTCTATATCATCAATGCAAACCCCTTTTTATTCCGGGTATCCTGCCCGTTAGCTTAATGAGATTGCTTGGAAACATAGTTAGATACTTATCTAATCGGTAATTGGCTCATGTTCTTGTCCTTTACGGCAATCGGTACAAGTTCTTGTCCTCGACCAGGGACAAGAACTTGTACCGATAAAACAAAAAAGCCGCTATAATAGCGACTTTCAATGGGACCATGTTTTTGTCCCCCGACAAATATCTATACCCTCTTTAAAAGCAGTTTGATACGTATTGCGGATTTGCTCCTCTATTTTTCCCTGAGCCATTTGTGTGAGTTCCTTTTCGGTAAGGTCCGTATGCAATTCATTGATCCCTGCCTTAGGGCATTCCCGACAAATCCTTAAGACACTGTAGGCTGATTGATTATTGATGCTTCTTTCTTAACAAAACACCTAAGTGATTCTCTGTGCATATACTGTATCATTACTACAGGATTATGATTAAATACAACTCAATCCATACATGAAATAATCAAGGAGAGGTTAATTTTGAAAATTCCAAAGACAGCCAAAGTTAGTATCCCCTTTCCATCCGTATGGGGGATCGATGCTTCTATTGCGGGGAGATCCATTATTAGAGGTATACTTACCATTGATCCCATTGTAGACAACAAAGTAGTAGGTACAGTTAATTTTCGTGGTATACCTATTCCGATTAATGGGTATTGGGACGAAAGCGCTAAACAAATAAGTTTCGATTCACCATATGCCTCCTTTTTTGGCAACTTGACAATATTTGATGAGACCGCTATAAGCATTCGGCATTTCATTTTAAGTGGACGGTTTATAATGAAACCTCCCTCTTTGCTGGCTGGTGAATACGGAAATTGGATTGCTACAACCTTTACAACCCGTTTGGGACCTCCCATATATACTAATGTTTTACCACCTGCTGGTGCCTTTTCAGTCTCAAGTATGCTCTTGGGACAGCAATTGTTTTAATTAGACCATGACTTTATAAAAACAACCTTCGTTTGTGATTGACTAAGGTTGTTTTTTATAAAGTGTTCTCGAAAAATACAGCCTTGCTTTAAATCTGAGTTTAGCGTATATCTCCGTTAAAATGTACTCGGAACCCTTTGATGATCGTGCCTAGTTAGATAAACAAATATTGATACTTCCTTATAGAAATAGCCTGCTTGGTTAGGTACGTCTCAACTGGTTCAATTTTGTAACTTCCATTTACTAACTCAGCTTCATAGGGAACGGGAGGAAGTGTACCAAGATCATCATAGGTTAATTCTACAGAGAACGAAATGTTTTGAGGGTTTGAATCATCAATTTGGCTGATTTTGTAATTCTTCAGGGGATTGTCTTTGTTAAGCTCAAATTGGCGTTCCAATTTTTCATAGTCTTCACCGCTAACTTTTGTAGTTTCACTAATGTCTTGCTGTACATACCCTGTGAAGTATGAATTCGCCGCACTTTCAAAGGAATAAGTGCTTAAAGAATCACTTGAAGAATGTGTGTTTGTAACCTCGCTTGCCGAAGCAATACTACCAAAACTAAATGTTACTGCCATCACTAAAGCCACCAATAAGGATCTTTTTTTCAATTTATCCCCTCCTTTTTCTATATCATACCTTTTACACAAAATAAGGGAATAATACTTTAGTCCTCATATTTCACATTCTTATTATATTCAACTTTCTTATATGTTGGAGATGAGGGGTTCATATCAATAATCACTGTTTTTATTTGCAATTTATATTTACCGTTTTTGAAATCAACATTATACGTTACAGGTGGAAGTTCACCATTAGCCGTTTCTTCTACTTTCACAAATACTTTAATACTTCTAGGGTCGGTATCATCTACTGAAGTAATCTCGAAATCTTTTACGTGATTGTGAGTGTTATTTAAGATTGTTCTTTCAAGTGCAGTTTTTTCATCTTTATAAATGTGATTATCAGAGATTTTTATTGCATCTTCAAAATTACCAGTTTGTAAATCACTAAAATATCTTTCTACGACAGCAATTGCCTCGGTCCTTGGATTATCGGGCAGTTTCAATGCATTATTTGCACTAGCATAACTTAAAGCAGATGCTATAATGCCGACTGCAATAAAACTAACTAAAAATTTTGATCTCACGTTTTTCCATCTCCTTAGGCTTATTCTAGGTTCTTAAATATATAAACACCCCATTTGTTTTAAAAGTTGTTTTTTTTAGTGGGTTTCTCACCTTTATTTTCTATTGGGCTTATGCCAGCAGCTCTAAAGCAGGGCTTCGGTCAATAGCTAGAGCGCCTTAGCCGTGGTAGAATCGCTCCCGGCTAAGGCGCTCTACGATCCTGGCCAACGCTGTTCTCACTGGCGTAGAACACCCGTGTGGTATGTCCAGTAATCCCTACATTTCTTCTACTTCTACCCATATCTTTTATTATCTTCAGTTATCCATGCATCAATCGTTTTATTTATTTTTTTCTGACTCGTTAAGCCTCCTTCAATTACATGCCCCAATACCATCGAAAGTGTAATATTCACTTCTGAACTTCGCTGATCGAGATATCTGCAAATGTGACGCAGCTGCTCTTTTCTTTTCGGATCTAATTCCCTAATGATTCCTTTGCTCAAGACGGAGGCTGCAGGAATGCTGAAGTACGGTATGTTAGATTTCGTCATTGAACTAAGCGAAATAAATAAGACTTGCGGTATTAGACAAAGTGCACCTGTAAGAAGACAATCCTATTGTCTTCTATTTTTTTGGTTTTTTTCTAATCTTCAAACCATTATCTTCAGCAGTTTTAATAATAGCGCTTATCAACTCTTGAGCTTCCTTATCACTATCAAGAGCTGCTTTTTAAATGGGGATTATTCATGAATTTGTTTTACTATATCCGTCAATTCTTCAAGCGTGGCCGTATTGGCCGAAACAGTGAAGAGGTGACCATCAGAGATCAAATGTACGACTTTTCTGACTTCCCCATCAACATACAATGCTTTCAGACCATTAATCTCTGTCAATTCAGAAGTCTCGAGGTAATAACTTTTCTTCAGGCTCTCAATGGTATCTGACACCCCCATATATGCATCCACTTGGCTTATACGAATTTCATCACCATCTGCGGTTGTTAATAAGGACCTAAGGTGAAGTCCATACTCTTTTTGCAGGGCTTGGATATTTATTCGAGTCAGTCCCGAGGAACTGAGTTTTGCGGATGCGTTATCTTAGTGGAATATGTATATCCGCAACCGGCACATCAGCTATATTGACCGTATCGGGATCTTGAACACCGTTGTTTCTGGCTTTATTTCAACAGTTTCTTGGCCTGGTGATGAATATTCAGGCACCGGAGCTTCTTCGTTTTGAATTGTTGCTAGAGATGACTCATCAACGGGAACAACTGTTTTTACATCAGCGTCGGCAGCGTATGAATAGTAAGCAAATCCTCCGCCACCAAGTGCAAGCGCACTAGCTAAGGCTGCAACAGCTACTTGTTTTTTCATTTTATAATTCTCCTTTTAATAGACTATTACAGTACTTACAGTAGAGTTGTTACTTTTATACATGAGGTCATAAATTAAAGATTAAGTACTACCTCCTGGATGCGTATAATACACCCAATATGTCGAGCTGAACGGTGTGTGAATATAAAACATATGATTAGTGGATTCAGTTACGACATAGTTAGTGGTAGTACCAGCGTAGCTGTCACCAAGGGCAAAGTAGATGTAAATTAAATGGTGAAATTTATTGATAACCTCGTTATATTCCTGCTGGGCATCGGTGATTGCAAGCTTCGAATAGATTTCCAATGACTTCCGGCTTTCATGACCGGAATACGGCTGTATGAGTGCGTCATCGATGCCCTGTTTATTGAGCCAGGTCAACAGAAAATGACGCAGCTTGTGTGGCGACAGGTTTTGAGCAAGTTTAGCTTCCTCCAAATATTTGGCCAAAATCTTCCGAATTCCCCGATCCGTGTACATTTTCTTCCACGATGATTCAAATAAATAGACCGCATGTTTTTTCTTCAAAGTATTCGAGTAAATGACTGAACAATCCTGCCCCGTTTATTCAGTGATGCACGCTGAAACTCAAAAAAAACGATGGATCGGTTCCATCGTTCGCGATCTCATAACCCGGAAGGACAAGCAAGTATATCCAATTGCTCTCGATTTTGACTCCGTTCGTCCTGGATCAATTGACATAACGTTCTCGCCAATATACGTCCAGCCGTTCTTGGCGCGACCAATCCCGGTAAACTTGGTGCCAACAAGGCCTTGATTCCACGTTTTTCGGCGAAACGAAAATCGGTTCCACCTGGTTGGGAAGCCAAATCAATAATAATAGCGTGATGCGGAATACGGGTCAACACACGAGAAGTAAGGATTTGCTCCGGAACCGTGTTAAAAATAATATCCACATTTACGCCTTCATCGTACAAATCTTTATAAAACGGCTCAATCCCCATCTCCCATGCACGTGCAAACTGCTCCGGTTTCTGCACCCCCGCTTTGACGTGTGCACCCAGGTGCTGAAGCATACTGGCTAACGTAAGACCGATTCTCCCCAAACCCAGCACCATACAACGCGAACCATGTATGGTAATTTCCGTCTGTTGAATGGCCATCATTAAGGCGCCCTCCGCAGTGGGAATGGAATTGTATATGGCATCATCGTCCCTGCTGAATAATTCAATCAGATCGATCTCTAGTTCAAAGGTTCCTCAAGTATGACTTGGCTATGCCAGTACAGACTTTTGCGTGTTTCGGCAAGCAAGACATATATTCCTTGTTCAGCAATAACGTTTCAGATGAAAATGAAGACTCTACTCTGCCATGGTCGTCTGTACCGACAACCGGTAATATCAATACGTCAGCATTGCGAATCACCTCCCTCGTAAGCTTGGAATCCTGAACTTCATGAAGTTGTTCGTGCAAATCTTCATAACCGATTACCGCAACATTTGCATCCAGGTCAGTAAATGACCGAATGATTTCAAGATGAGTTTACCATCTTTAAAAGCGCATCTGCTCCTTTCATCCCAGGGCAAATTCCGCGTAATTCCGCCTCTGTGGTCACCATATCGAGTGGGGCATCCAGCAATTGCTCTATTGTTCGTACCCGGTTGCGCGTTCTGCCACAATGCGGCGATCGTTTAATTTCTCATTTAACAAACGAACATCAAGCGCCCCGCACATGATATATCCGTGACGGTTGTGATGGCCAGAAGTGTTGTTTTGGGCAGGGCGACCTCGATACTTATAACCTGATGACCTTCAACTTCAATCGGTTTCATATGATCATCTATGATGCAGCTCCTTTTTTTACACTATATGCCGGGCGTGATATTTGCACCATAGACTGTTGCCCAAATTCGATATTACTTGTATTCGTTGGAAGCCTTCTCCCCTTTCGCCATATACATGTGTAATTGGACTTCGATTCAATTCCATGTAATTTTTGAAATTTATAACAAAGGAGATAACAAACGCGCTGCTTGATCAAGCATGCGCTCGAAAGAAGTACGATGCATATGATCTTCCAAACGATATGGAGTAGCCTCGGCGAGATCCCGTTCGAATTGTTCCGTAAGCTCCCGGGCCACATCGGAATGATACATCACTGCACACACTTCGTAATTTAAACGGTAACTACGGAGATCGTAGTTGGAAGAACCCACTTCGGCAATCTCGCCATCGATAATCATGACTTTCGCATGCAATACCCCTTTGTTGTACTGAAACACATCGATCCCTGCTTCCACGAGTTCGCCATAATACGTACGGCTTGCAGCTCCTGCAACTTTAGGAATCACTTGGCGCGGCACCAGTAATCTCACTCGAACGCCACGCGCTGCGGCTGTTTTGATGGCCATCATGATATCCGCATCGGGTATAAAATAAGGGTTGGTCACGTCGATGGTTCGGGTCGCCTGCGTCAGGCAGATGAAGTGCATTTCCCGAATGACCGGAGTAGGCAGCCCGGGATTGCCTTCGAATATCTGTATATAGACGTTATGCGAATCCTTGGATGGGGAAGCTTTTCCCATGTGGGTGCCTTCCATCGTTCCCAGCTCCGATCCCCATTCCCATCCGTATCCGGATCGTTCTGTTTTGCCGGATGGAAATGGATGAATGGCTTTATCGTCTGAAAGTTGAGCCGATTCAGGGATAAATTTTGCCTTTCTCGTTGAATGGAGCTTGTCCGGTGACGCCATTTTCCAGTGAGCCTCAAAAACGGCTTTCACATCATCCGCTGTTTCGCCGGTTAACCGCATATGAGTGTCGCGCCAAAAACCGACATCCGGCTTCATTCCGGTATACTCGTCCCCAACGTTGATTCCTCCCATGAAGGCTTCCTTTCCGTCGACGATGACGATCTTGCAATGATCCCGGTATGTCAAGTTGGATAGTACCCAGGGGAATCGCAAGGGAAAGATGGTCCTGCATTCAATGCCTGCTTCCATCATCCGGCGAACCGTATGTTTGGGAAATGACCGGCTTCCCCAGCCATCCCTTATAAAACGAATGTTCACACCGGATAAAGCCCGGTCAATCAGCACATCTGTGATACGTTTACCGATATGGTCATTCCGGTATATGTAATATTCCAGATCGATTGACTTTTGTGCGGCCTGAATTGATTGAAGGAGTTTTCCGTAGGTTTCCATCCCGTTCGTGAGGATTTGGACGTAACCGGTTCGAAGGCCACTGACAGACAAAGGTTGCAAAGCCCGAGCGATAACAAATGCGGAGTGACCATATTCTGGGGGTAATGAAATCGGGCTATTGTGCGAAGAAACGAGCTTGTCCCGCCGCATTTGCACAGGATTCGTGACGAACAGGTAACAAACGAATCCGATAATCGGTAATACTAGTCCGACTGATATCCAAGTCAACGCTTTGGCGGGGCGGCGCACCTCCCGAACCGCAATGATGATCAATAGTGCCGTATTTACTAGCCATAATCCTGCTATCCATGCCAAGAAAATCAGCCTCCCAATCCTGTCGTCTACGAGGGAATAAAGATAAAGGGGCAGCCATGCCGAGAAGAGATCGGCATGGCCTTTTTATTTAGAAACCTTTATACTGCGGTTCTTCCTGTTCAATTTGTTGTAACCGTGGAGTGACCTGGTCAATGATGTTTTGTGTCTGTTGCGCTGCATTTGTGAACGTGGTTTTGGCCTGCTGGTTTTGTGTATTTAACGCAAACTGTTCAAAGCTGGCCTGCGCGCTTTTTAATGAAGCTACAGCTGTTTTCACTTGAGAAGCTACCGTCATGTTGATCACCTCCTGAAATGGCATCCGTATATAATATGTCAACTCATCAGAAAATAAATGAATGGTAAAATTTGATGATTGGCTATTGTCAGGGTGCATACAAATATCAAAGGCGGAGCAACCCATTTTGGGCAACAGCCGGCCATTTGGTCCTATTTCGCAGGCATTCTACCGATGGCTCGAATCGCAAACATTTTTCACACACCGATTCTCCCAGTTGTTGCAGAAGTCCTCATATACTTGCTCTACGCCACAGTCGGATAGCATGTGCCTGGCCAAAAAGTCATACCAGAACTGGTCGAAAGACAAGGGCATCCGGGTTCCATATTGGGAACGAAGGGTTACATAGCGGTCCCAGATTTTGATTCGGAATGCTTCCAATTCATCACATCGCTCCATGTCGGTTCGCCATTAAGCGGGTATCGCTGGATATTTCTGACGTTTTCGCTTTTTCTTCGGAGAGCTTTTGAAATTGTTTCGCCCTTTCCAGATGAAAGGTACGTAATTGTTCGTGATACTGAGCCATTTTCATGTGCCAATCGTACATTTGCCTGACATAAGCGGCCTGGTCATGCGTATACATGGGCATTGCCTGTTTGATAAACTGCATTTGAAAACATTCCTCCTTGGGTTAGGTAAAGTTGAACTTACAGCATTAGTCTATGGCAGGCGCATAGAAGCGACAACGGCATCCGCCCGGTTTCCGGTCATTTTATCGGGTTGGTTGTCTATATGCAGGCGGAAACACAGCCTTTTGGGGACCTGACTCCTATGATGCATAAAGGATATGAAAATCGGAATAATATCAGTTGCATATTCTGAAAATGGCGAATGAAAAGGAGAAAATATGGAAAAAAGCGAACTTAAATCACAATTTAAACAGCGAATCAAAACGACAAGCAACAAATCTCCAATAATCTTGGATGGAAAGGCAAGTGAAAATGTTCCAACCGAGCCGAGTTTAATGGAGCGAACCAAAGAAGTGATGGAGAATATAGGAACCGAAATAAATAGCGTCTGACAGTATATGGCTTTTATAGCTTGGTCAACGTAACCTTTGAGATTATCGATGGGGACATTCCGTACAGATTGGAACAAGTAAATGTTTCTCATAATCAAAACCGGCCGGTTAGGGATCGCCCTGACCGACCGTTACAGTGTATTTTAGCCAACGAAATTCGGATTGGGCCACGTATTATCCTTTGGGTTTTACGAACAATGCAGCGAGAAACGAAAAAATAATCGCTGCGGATATTCCGGCACTGGTCACTTCGAAAATTCCGGTGATGATCCCAATCCAGCCATTGCTCTTTAGTTCTTGAAGCGCACCATGGACAAGCGCGTTACCAAAGCTTGTAATCGGGACCGATGCTCCTGCCCCGGCAAATTCAATCAGCGGATCATACCATCCAATTCCGTCGACAATCGCGCCCAATACAACAAGCAGGGTCATGGTGTGGGCCGGTGTAAGTTTCAAGACATCAAAACAAAATTGTCCGAAAACACAGATTGCACCTCCCACCAAAAAAGCCCAAAGAAAAATCATAATATCTCCCTCCCTGCCTCTATGGATACGGCATGAGCGATACAAGGAATGCTTTCCCCTTGTTGAAATGAAATCGGGGATAGCAGCGCCCCCGTAGCAACAACGAGGATTCGTTTCAGTTCACCACTTCGCATCCGATTCAGCAAATGTCCATAGGTAACAACTGCCGAACAACCGCAGCCGCTTGCTCCGGCCTGAACCATTTGGGTTTCATAATCGTAAATCATCATCCCGCAATCGGAATATTCGGTTTGTTCGATGGGAAAGTTATGTTTCTTAAACAATTTACAGGCGATTTCATATCCGACTTTCGCAAGATCGCCGGTAACGATCAAATCGTAATAACCCGGTTCAATTCCCAAATCCCGAACATGCGCCTCAATGGTGTCTACCGCTGCAGGAGCCATCGCTGCGCCCATATTAAACGGATCTTTAATGCCCATATCGATAACCCGGCCAATGGTGGCAGAAGTAACAACCGGTCCGTCACCTTCCATGGATATGATGGCAGCACCGGCCCCGGTTACCGTATATTGGGCGGTTGGCGGTTTTTGCGAACCGTACTCGGTCGGATATCGGAACTGTTTCTCCGCACCGGAATCATGGCTGCATGTCCCCGCCAATACAAATTTCGCCGAACCGGAATTTACAAGGTTAGCTGCTAATGCCAGACTTTCCATCGAGGTTGAACAAGCGCCAAACACACCGAGGTAAGGGATCGATAATGTTCGCGCGGCAAAACTGCTGCTAATGATTTGATTCATCAAATCCCCTCCTATGTAAAACTGGACTTGTTCCTTTGTCAACCCCGCATTTTCAATAGCCAGTTTTGCCGCTTCTTCAATCAATGCCTTTTCTGCTTTCTCCCAGCTCTTTTGTCCCATCATGGATTCTCCATGGACAATGTCAAAATCTTTGGCCAGCGGGCCTCTTCCTTCAAATGGACCCACTACCGTTGCTGTTGATCGGATGAACGGCTTGTTCTCAAATAGCCAACTCTGGTGTCCCTTTAACATATTAAGAGCCTCCCCCGCCTTTGATCAGCAAATGTACAATTCCTACCGCAAAGGCGGCGACTGTACCAAATACAATAACCGGTCCAGCCAGTTTAAACATTTTACCGCCAACACCGAGCACCATACCTTCACTCTGATGTTCAATCGCAGCGGATGCCATCGAATTCGCAAATCCCGTCACAGGCACTGCGGAACCCGCACCAGCCCATTGGGCAAACTTATCGTACACCCCCATGCTGGTCAGAATGACAGAAAGGAGTATCATAACCGCCACGGTAGGGTCTCCAGCTTTTTTCTCATCAAAGCCGCCCCAATGCACAAACATTTCCTGGATGGCTTGTCCAACCATACAAATGGTTCCGCCGGCTATAAAAGCACGAAGGAAGTTTTTGAGTATGGGTCTCGGAGGTTCGACGCTTTGCGCCAATTCTTTATATTCCTGTTGTACCCGCGTTAAATTTTTCTTTATATTATTTGCCATGAACATCCTCCTCGAATTTCAGCTGACGTATAATTGGCGAATTGTTAACGAATCAGCAATGGTTTAACTTCATCAATAATCTTTTCTAACGCTTTTGAACATTGCTCGTACATCTGCTTTGTATTTTGTTCTTTGGTAGATAAGCCAAACATTTCGAGATCCGCTTCACACTTTTTCAATGTTGCAAGCAACGCGGCTTTTTTCTGGGGTTTCGGTACTTTGATCTGATCATCAAATAAATCAACGTATAGCTGGCCATAGGAATCCACCTGTCCAAGAAATACGTTATCAATCGAAACACCTAATTTCTCCAGTTCCGTATCCAGCCATTTCCTGTTTAGACCTATCGTGGCAAGCGGTTCGTCCATTATTTTTCCATCCATAATGACCGATTGAGGTTCTTGTTCTGGCCCGACATTTATTCCCAGGTGTTTAGGCGTTAACGGTTGATTTTCCTTGGTTAAAAGAACGCTAACGTCACCGCTTGACTCCATGATGGCGAATTCAACATCGGCAGCTTTGAACACATTCTTTATTCGAAGCTGTTCCATAAGTTCATCCGTGGTAATCCTTTCTTTTTTTAGGTTATCCTCCATGATCTTGCCGTCCTTAATGAGCACTGTTGCTTTTCCGTCGAATAGGTCTCTTGCCGTTTTGCTTTTCAGCTGTAGAAATTCAATCCCTAAAGAAACAACGGTCCAAACCGTCATCGCAACCAAGCCTAAATACCAATTGGTCTCCAGATCCAACGAAACGTAAGCTGCAATGCTGCCGATCGTGATTCCGGTGATATACTCAAACAATGACAGCTGTGATACCTGCCGTTTCCCCAATATCTTCGTTAGGACAAAAAGAACCCCCATAGCCAATAACGTTCGCAAAGCGATTTCTAGCCAATCCGGCATAATATCACCATTCCTTTCCAATCACATTAATCGACAAAAGTTAATATGTCCCTATTCCATTATTTTCATACATTTCCATTTGAAAATTTTTCTAACGTATGCTTTTGTTGCGAGACGGAAATATTAATTTTGGTATTGGGAGAATGTAAGCATCTATTCCTATTACCCCTGAAACATTATCCTATCCTAAGGTAAAGGAGGTGACATTCCGTGACAGTTGCTTCTCAAGTGAAAACGTGCGTAGCATCTTTAAAAAGTGCTCAGGCGAGTCTGGAACAATTTGCTTTGGAAACACAAAATCAAGAAGCAAAATCGCTCTTTACGAATGCGGCCCAACAAGCACAACAAATCGTGCAGCAAGTAGAAAGCCGCGTACAACAGTTGGAAAATGAAGAGCCTCAATATAAGGGGTTTTAAGAAAAACAGACAAACCATGAATATTGAGGACATGGCTTGTCTGTTTTCATCGGTGAACAGATTAGAAAAGAGATCAAACCCTACAAGTTGAGTAGGGTTTGATCTCTTTTCGCCACTATTCTTTTGTTTAGACAGCTAACCTTGGATAAACCTAAACACTGCCGCCCCCATCGCCACTGCTAAAGTTGACAGTATCCAAGTTCCCCCTCGGCCCAACGCACGCCCATGGCTACGGCCGCCAAATGATGAAGGTTGGAATTGAATGCCGATCTTTTTTCCCCATTCGCTTCCCTTGGGCGCTGTCCTATTGGAGTTGCCGAAATCATTGTAAGATTGTTGTATTCGATGGTCAGGAAGCTTTTACTGGAGGCATCAATATCGGGGATGAATATACCGGATTAAAGTCGAATGTCGGCTTTTGACGCGACACCCATATTCGAATAGTGGGTTAACCTGCAAACGAACTGCAAGCAGTCTTCGACGCCCATTGGAATATCGCGCCTTACTTTGTGCCAGATGCAGACATTATTATGGCGATTAAAGCAGCTTTGGTTCGCGGTGTCCGAGTGCGCTTAGTTCCCCGCCACGTGGTATCGATCATCGTTGGAGCTGCAAGTCGGACCTACTATGGAGAACTTTTGGAAGCCGGGGTTCATATCTACCTCTACAATAAAGGCGTGTTGCATGCGAAGTTAATGATCATTGACGGAGAAATTGCCGAGATAGGCTCCTCAAATTTTGATTTAAGAAGCTACCGTCTGAATTATGAAGTGTGCGAAGTTGTGTACAGTTCTGAAGTAGCACGAAAACTGGCGGAACAATTCGAGCATGATCTTGCGGACTCCATTCCCTTACGGATGGAAGTCCCGCCTCAACGCACGCATTTGCAGCGGATTCTCGATCAAACGGCGTGCTTGCTTTCACCAATCATTTGATGAAAGAGGAAATGAAAAGTTGTTTCTTCAATTCTCAATTGAGTTCTTGCTAGGTTTTGTAGGATTGTCCATCATTACAAAGATGTTAGGGAAAAACCAATTTAGTCAAGTAACACCGTTTGACTTCATTTCAGCTATTTTTTAGGTGAAGTCGTTGGAAATACTCTATATGACATGCAACTGTCTACCCTATGCTGTATTCTTTATTCTTATGGAGGTCATTTATGTTAGCTATTAAGACGGCAGGCCAAAAGTCTTGGAAATAAGAAGTTGGATCGATGGAACCCTGTGCCTTAATTCCGATAGTAGCATAATTACCCAATAGTTGGATTTCGTGCCGAATCAACTTATAAAAATATGGAGACTTAGTCCCTGGGCATCCGTTGAGCTGCTAAAAAAATAAGAAGTATCAAACCCATATACCCAAATAGCGGATAAAGATAAGTAAGTAAGGAGGTGAAACCGGCTTGACTAATCAAAAAACTAGCAAGTAATATGCCAAGAACTAACCAACTTTTAGGAAGATTATATAGACTTTGGATTTGACGAGAAATTCCGAAAACATTGCCTATCAATGTGGTGAATATTTCTCCATAGATTACGAGCAAAAACAATACATGAAAAAACCGCCCGAAATCTCGAATAATCTCGGCCATCGGAATATCGTATTGAAGAATCTCGGGCATCTTTGAGCTCATTGCAAAATGGCTGACAAGAAGCATAAAACCAAGACCAATGCCTCCCCAAAACCCTCCCCATTTTAATGCGCTTTCGTCATCCACCTCACTCCCCAGAGGAACCATAACGGCTAGAATAAAAGCAAAATTCAATCCTGCATACACAAACGGACTCACGAACCACTTCAAATTGTACAGTTGTTGGTTCTGCCAACCGACTATATCAAAAATATTGTCTATTCTGACAACCTTTACGACAAGGAGAATAGTGAAAAAAAGCATCATGGGAACAACTAACGAGTTTACGAACATAATTCCGCTGATTTCCTTCGTCATCACCAGATAACACAAAACGATGCTGATGATAATACCCAGTTGATAGGGTAGACGGAGTTGTTCTTCGAAAATGGTACCGGTTCCTGAAAGCATCACGGCCGTTACCCCAAATAGAATAATAAAAGTCAAGGCATTTGCGACTTTGCCGAAAATCTTGCCAAACAGATAAACATTAAACTCCTGATATGAAAATGCTTTGATATGGTGAGCTAGAATCATCATTTTAGTGCCGATCCACACAAAAAGAAAGGTGCTGCATAAAATGCCTAATACCCCATAGGCTCCGTATACCGTGAAAAACTGCATAATCGACTGTCCTGAAGCAAATCCGGCTCCCACCACGGTTCCCGTATATGTTGCGGCGATTTGTATTATCATATTTGTATTTTTCTTCATATTTCACCCATGTCCTGGTAGAGAATAGAATCATTAAATTCTATGCTTAAAAAAAATGCTTATTCCAAAAGGAACTCGTTGTCAGCCGTTATGACGAGAATCGATAGTGGTCCGGTAGATCATCAATTAACAAACTTGAGTCTTTAACAATGACATGGTAAATATGCAGCTCATGAATCTGGGCATGATTTTTGGAATCGGTAAACTTATGGTTTTGGCCTTTATTTATCTACCGAGGATGAATCTGTGCAATCAACGCCCCGCTTGGCGATGCTCGAAGCCAGCAGATATAGCCCCACATAGATAGGAAACGAATATGTATGTTTCCAGTGAACGGGGTGGTATAAATCGGCCATTTGTGAGACCGGCTCGGCCACAAAAGCGGAAAATCCCCCAAATAGGAGAGCTTTGAACAACGGATGTATGCCAGACTTGTACTGGTGTAAGAACATAACCGTGACGGGAAGAAGTGAAAAATTCCATGGAAAATTAGCGGGCATGAATGGTATGACTTCCCAGTGATAATGCCAAAGTCCCATGGCAATCCCAAGCTGGTCCAGCCACGACGACACGATAATCATCATAAACCCGGATAGGAGAAACTGTCCCGTAGCTCTCTTATCCCGAAATCCGATCCAAAATAGCCAGGGGCATATCGATAAACCTACTCCCAACCACCATTGTCGCGTAAATAGTACGTGAGTGCGCCAAATGTCAGTCATGTTGCGGTGTGCTTAGACAATCAATTGATAGGCTTGTTCGATTACATGATGAATCTAATTTTCGTCCACCGATGCCACCCCTTTCCGTTATCCGGGTACCGATCATTTCATACAGTATATTCGACGTTACAAATACGCCAACCGGCGGCAAAGAAGTTGAAGGCGGTTGCGGTGGGACATAGCCGCTATAACCCGCCAAGCTTATATCAGTTGTCGCTACTCAGGTTCCATATTCGCCCGCCTGTAAAGAGGGGGAGCATCTGCAGGCGTCCGGTGAGAATCAGATGCCGAAGTTGAATCTGGACATCGTCATACATGGTTAAATGGCCGGAGTAAGCGGCGTAGGAGTAATGAAACACGATCTGCTGAGCGCTTTCATTCCAGCTTCCTTCAATCGGAATCGGTGTTCCGCGGAATTGGATGGTGCCTTGAATTTGTTGGTCCGGCAAAGCACACATCACGAGTTTGCCCCACACAACCGGTCTTTCGGCGACAGATGCATGAACTCCCCATATGGAAAAGGGAGGTAAACTCTTTGTACTTGTTTGAGCCGCGATGGACATAATTCATCACTCCTCAAAGTTGGATCACGTCATTATATGCGTCCTCGGCCGGCATTCAAGCGATCGGCAACACGGCAGAAGATTTGCCGCCCGTTCCTAGCGAACACCCGACGATCGGACGTGACCCGGAGTACAAGCGGTACGGTACGCTTAGCTGACTGGCAGGCATCGATCTGGTTACAGGTAAAGTGGTCGGTTCAGTAGAAGATCGCCATCGCAGCAAGGAATTTGTGAACTTCCTCAAAAAGTTGGACAGCACCTACGAACCGGGATTACGAATCCAAATTATTTTGGATAACCACTCCTCCCATACTTCGAAGGAAACCAGGGCATATTTGGAGACCGTGCCTGGGCGGTTCGAGTTTATATTTACGCCTAAACATGGTTCATGGCTCAACATCATCGAAGTGTTCTTCGCTAAAATGACCAAACAGGCGCTGCGGCATATTCGTGTTCAATCAAAAGAAGAATTGAAGGAACGCATTGAACAATACCTGCAGGAAGTGAACGCCAATCCGGTTCCGTTTCGTTGGAAATATGGTTTGGATGGGTCGGTTTCGTAATCTAACGATACTTTAGAACGTTCTACTAGTCTGGCCGTCATCGAGCAATAACGCCTGAAAATTTGAATTTACCAAATAACTGCTCGGAAATACTGATTTTTTCTGAAACAAGCATTAAATAACAAGAACTTAGTTACTCCTGTTCCTCACCGACACCGACTTAATGGGCGTATTTGTTCTATGCCGATGGCCACTATTATCTCCAAGTGTTAGTGGAGTCACATTTTTCTCATTTCTACGCTTGTGCGCCTGTTCCGTTGAGTAGGCACTTTCCCAAATTTGTTTCAATTCCATTACGGCAGTTCTTAGACAACTATCTAATCGGTAATCGGCTCATATTCTTGTCCTTTACGGCAATCGGTACAAGTTCTTGTCCTTTGCTCGGGACTCGAACTTGTACCGATAAAATAAAAAAGCCGCTAAATTAGCGACTTTCAATGGGAGCATGTTCTTGTCACTCGACAGCCGTTAATTCAAACAAAAGCAGCCAATCATGTGGGTTGGCTGCTTTCTTGTATTTTAGTGCTATCTTTCCCTTTTACTTAATCTAATTTTTTTAATTCTTCGTTTCTCTGAAATGTGCTCAAGTACCTTGGCTGGATTACCCGCGACTATCGTGTTTGCTAGCACATCTTTCGTTACAATTGAACCAGCTGCCACAATGGAATTATTACCTATTGAAACACCTGGAAGAACTGCACAGTGCCCTCCAATCCAAACATTTTTCTAATCGGTAATCGGAAACAAGTCCTTGTCCTTGGTTGGGACAAGAACTTGTTCCGAAAAAAAGCCCTAAATAGCGATTTTCAATGGGACTATGTTTTGTCCCTCGACACCGATTGGTAGTTAATACTTGATTTGGCATACACACATTCCCCGCAGCCACGGAAAGGAATTGCAAACAGATCTTGCTTCTGTTGGCAGCTCCTGTTTATAGTTGGAGACGAAGTGGAAATGAAATGGTCTAGATTTTATGCTCAAGCAGTCTTAGAACTATAATAACAGCTTCGGCGCGGGTAGCAGGTTCCAGTGGAACAAACCAATTTCCGCTTCGTCCCTGTATAAGATTCATTTTCACTGCGTGAGTCACTTGACTCTTGGCCCATTGAGGAATCCGTGCATCATCCTGGAATCCGGTGTCTTGTACGCCTCCCGTTTTTTCCTGCCGGACACCGGTCAAATTTTCCACTGCCCTGACTAGCATCACCGCAATCTCCACACGTCTGATATTGCGCTCAGGCCCAAAGGAGTGATCAGGATAACCTTGCAGAATCCCTGCTGAAACGGCACTTCCAACATCTTCCCTGGCCCATAAAGGTATAGAAGATTCATCTTGAAAGCTGCCGGTGTCGCCTCTCTGTGCTTGCGGCAAAGCCAAAGCTCTTGCCAGCATGACGGCAAATTCGACCCGTGTCAGTTCAGCATCCGGTCTAAAGCTGCCATCCGGATAACCTTTCACAATCCCTTGTTGAACTGCCTGCTCGATCCAGGCCGATGCCCAGTGATTGTTCAGGTCGTGATAGCCCGAATCTGCTTCCTGCCCGGATACTGCGAACACAGCAAATTTGGTGAAGTGATCCGTTTCTGCCGTCACATAACCGTCCGCATGCTGGCTTTCCATAGGTACCCACTGTACTGATTTCTCATCCAGATAAAACAAGACCGGTTCCTGCCCCTTACGAAGCAGCGACGGATCATATTGCAGCTTCAGCTTCACAGGTTTCTTGAAGAAGCCCGGCTGGCTTTTGAGCACCTCATACACGGAGCTAAGGATAACCTGACCCGGCTGTAACAGAGCATCGATCTCATCCAGCTCTTGAATGGTGATTCGAAGAGCACGGGGATCCGCTCCTTCGGGAATGTCAATCTGTATTCCCTTGCCCAAAGACACCTTTCCACCAGCGCCAGGCTGCAGAAGAATTCCCCCGTTTGTCGCCTGATTACCCGGTGACTCCGTCCCCGGAGCGGGCTGACCGTTACCCGGATTTACGGATACCGGAGGCACTTCCGGTTCAGGACCGGAACCGCCGCCCGGTTCTTCGATGGGAGGATGTGGATCAGGCTCTATAATCCATTGAAACGAACGGTACAGACTTGGCTGCTTGGATGAGCCGATTCCCGATGCCCATTCAATCCAGCCTCTTCTCCCGTTGCCGTCGTGATCATTCACCAGCAGCGAAAAGCTTACTGACTCTCCAGCTGCAGGTAAAATGCCTGCAAGTTCGGACCACGGAAGTGCCAATTCATATGTGGTAAGCTTCTCCTCCTCTTGGCGAGTTACGCTTGCCTGTACGGAAGAAACAATCCCATCAGGAAGACCACCGGCAGTCTTCCATCGATATACCTGAGGCCCTTCCGGCGTATCGGCTATACCATACTCGAACCATTCCTTCGACTCTCCAGGAATGCCATAGGATAATCCGAACTGAATTCCGTCATTGTTCCAGATGTCCTCTCCCTTTGACGGTGCAGCATGAATGTCATCCCGGATTTCGGCCTTCAGATAAAAATGATCGTCATCATACCGCAACCAGACTTTTCCGCTTAAATCATCCACTCCTGCATAATCTTTGAGCTTTACGGTTCCTTCTGATAAATCAATGTCGGGTATATCGCTGAATTCCGTCTGGATCGGTTGAAAATTGAGATTGCCCTTATATTCAAATCCCGATAGTCCGCTGGCATTCGTGTATTCCAGCTTTACCTGTACAGGCACGTTTTGACCGGTATCTACTCCGGTCACCGGAATCTGAATAGCCTCTGATCCTTCCGGTTCAACCGATGTGTTCAAAGTCCGGCTGCCGGTCTGTCCATTGACCTGCCAGGATAAGCGGCTGATCGGCAGTTCATTGTATTTGCTGAAATTGTTCACGACAACATTCAGGCTTTTTTCGTAGCCGCCATTCTCCAGCTCATTCAGCATGGGACGCACTTGTACTTTTCTAGCCTCCAGTGTCTGGACCTCATATCGCAGATGACCAAAGGTCCGGCCTTCGCTCTTAAGATAAACATCAATGCGGCGATAGCTTTGATGTACGGCTTCCGGAATGGTGATCATTTGCTGCTCATCTTCAAGGTGAGATACTGAGATCGGATAACTTTCACCCTCGGCCTCCAGGCACACGGAAAGAGCTTGCCCTGTCTGGTTATCAATTTTAACCTTGAAGCTCACGGGTTCTCCTGTGAAATGATCCTCACCATCTATGGCAAACGTCTTATCCAAAGCCAGGTCAGCGATATCCCCTTTCACATATACCGGTTCACCGTTCAGCGTTAAATAAATGGAGCCATTCAGGGGATAGTAAGTCTCTGTAATTCCTGAGAGATCGGTGATGCTGACCGGCTGATTCGTCTTCAACGCAGCTTGAACCGGTTCTGAGGAAACGGACCAGATTACGCGAAGCGATTCGTTGTTCTTCTGAAACCGGTAGCTTCGGATCTGCGGGTCCCAGCTCTCCTGATTCTCGAAGCTTGCCCCCGTCAGCTCTCGTGTCATCACAGAATAGGATACATAAGCAGGTTTAGGGACATAGGCACCGAGCGGATCTTCAGCAAAACGGATCAGCCCGAAATTATGCTCATTATAATCTGCAGTCAGCCCATCATTCATCAGATTATACCAGTATACTTTCTCGACACCGTTTGCCAATGCGACCACATGGGACCGTACTGCATAATCAGCTTGTGTCTTTTCGTCCACTCCGCTGGCGGTTTGATGGGTAGGCCAGCCGATTTCCGTAATCCAGATCGGCTTTAATTCTCCACCGTTATATTTCTTGATCAGATTCTGAAGGTCACGGAGCCCGACCTCCATCCCTTCCGGTGCCTGCGGGTAGCGATAAGGATGAACCGCTACAACATCCATGTAATCCAGTCCGCCGCGCTTAAACACCTCTTCGATCCAGTTCAGCGGAATCCCGGCAGTTGCTATACCGATAACCGGCATTTCCGGATTTGAGGCCTTGATCCGATTATAGGTTTCAACCAGCAGCTCGAAGTAATAATCCGGCCTTGAATCGGCTGGACTGTCGCCGCGTTTACCAAACCCTCCGTTGAACTCATTGTATACCTGAATGCCGTAAAGCTGATCTTTGTAATGTTCGACATATGCATCCGCATAGCCGGCAAAGCCCTCACGGCCTTCCTGAGTATATGGCGTAGCATTATTATCATAAAACGGGTTGTTGTAGGCTGATACAAAGAGCGGTCGAACACCTTCTGTCTCCAGCTTCTTCATAAAGAAATCCGGCTGCGGAGTAAACGTATACTCCCCTTTGGTTTTTTCTATACTGCCCCATTCCATCCCGCCGCGTGCAGAGCCAGCGCCCGCTTTAGCGATCAGCTCAGCAAGAGCTGCATCCCATCCGACAGCAGTTCGATGAAGATGAGCTGCGATCCCGAACGGCGAATCGGCAACCGCCCTGATATCAAAGGGCGAGAGAATGGCAAAGGTCGTTTTAAACATGCTGGAACTGCTACCCTCTTCATTTACCGATACCTCGAGTGTGTAATAACCGGGTCCGATCTGCGATGGCTCAATAACAGCCATTCCGTTCTGCGGATTGACAGATCCCGCGGCTTTGACAGCACCAGCCATATTACGGATCGTCCACTCTGCAGAAGGCTTTAAAGTATGCAATTCAAATTGAACCTGCTCACCCTGAAGAAATACATTGCCTAACCGGGTCTGCTTCAATTCGGTTCGAGGAAGTGCGACCGTCAGATAGGGTCCGTCCAGGCTCCATTCTTGCGAGGAATAAGATGCTTCAACTTTAAAAGTATAGCGCCCGCCTACCTGGAGACCGTTTATAGAATATTCGGTTTCAGTACCTGGCACTATCCCGATTTCGCTGCCATTCTGGAGGATCCGGTATCTATCTGGCGTCTCTCCTACTCCGGCTTCGCTCCAGTTCAAGTCTACCCCGTCTTCACGGATATGAGAGGCTGCCAAGAAAGAGTCCACTGGCCATGAAGGAGCTTGGGCTGATTGTCTATCACTAGAAATTTCAAGATAAGGATGATACTGACTGTTCTCCTTGCTGTGAAGTTGAATAACCAGTCCATTCGCAGCCTCTTGAAGTAATCCGAAGCTGATCTGCTCTAGGCCAAGCTCGCGCTGCTTCTTCACATAAGAAGTCACATCTACTTGGTGCCACTTCCATGTCTTATCTGCTTTAAACGTACCGAGATAATGATCCGCATCCGGCTTCGTCAGCCATGTGACCATCGCCTCCTGCCAAGAAAGGTCCTCAACACCATAAACTTGTGTATCGATCACAGATCCTCCGCCGTCTGTGACAGCACCATACAAATGAAGTACAGCAGTGCCCACTTCCGCACGGTATGGAGCCGTGTCAAACTTCAGGAATGCTTGGCGGGTTACATTAGGATCTGAATTTACATTCTTCACCAGAAGACGTTCTGCACTGCCGTAGTTGTTCATATTGCTGTTCCCGTTGTTAACGTAAGCATCATCTAGAGGGACAAAAGATGCGGTCTCCGGAAGGGTCAATACAAGCTGTGGCCCTCCTTCAGACCACTGGCCAGTTGCATCTTTGGCCTCCACTCGAAATGTATACGTTAGCCCGCCGATTAGTGATTTGGTTCTGAAGCTTCTGACTAAACCGCCGGTCTCTCCAACCGGCTGATCATTGATAAACACTCTATACATGACAACGCTTACATCATCAAGAGCAGCGCTCCACTCGAGTTCAACGCCCGCAGGGCTGGCGGTGATTGCAGACAACTCGCTGCCATCCGGCCAGACAGGGGCTGATTGATCGAGGGACGGTTCATAGACCACTTTCAATCTCGGGGGATACACGGAATTCTCTTTACTGTTCAGATCCACCACCAAGCCGATAGGTGCGCTTTGTTTCAGACCAATGCTGGCAATTCCACCGTTCACGGTCTGCTTGCGGATATAATCGGTCACATCGACTTCATACCACTGCGCAGGACGAACAGCGGTAAAGGATCCAATCACTTCTCTCAGAGCAGGTTTGTTCTTCCAGGTCATCGTACTTTCGGTCCAGCTGTTGTTGTCTACTTCATGAAGCTGAATATCCACTTGATTCCCAGCTCCGTCAGTTACCTGTCCGTATACGGCAAGGGTAGCCGACTGAACAGGTCCGCTAACCTCCTGCAAATCAAATTTCAGGAAAGACTGGCGTGTGACATTACGGTCTGCCTGCATATTTTTCACTCTCAAAGTGGCTGCGGTCCCATAATTGTTATTTTCATTTGCCGCACCGTCGTTCACGTACGTATCATCTGAAGGAAAAATATCAGCTGTGACGCTGCCCACAGGCTCGGCACCCTCCGGCTCAGCACCTGCAGCGCCCGCCTCCCAGAACAAGGAATAAACCATCGCGAAAATGAGTACATGAACGGTCCATCTTCTTGCCGACTTCCTCATTATCATAGTACCGTCACTCCTTATCGTAATCTTTTATTTGGTCCGGATCGGAAAAGTGTTCACGGTATTCAGTCGGAGTTCGTCCCGTGATTTTCTTGAAAATTCTCACGAAACTGTTGACATTGGAGTATCCGACCATTTCTGCAATCGTTCTTATTTTTTCGCCGCTGCCGGACAGCAGTTCCTTGGCCTTATTCATCCTGAGTTCCATTAAGTAATCAATAAAATTGCATTCCGTCTGCTCTTTGAACAGCTTGCTCAAATGAGATACGCTGATGCCGAACTCACTGGCAAGCAGGTTCAGGGACAGGTCATTACGCATGTAATGCTCCTGCAAATACAGAAGCACCTTGTCGATGACTTCGCTGCGTTCACGGCCATTGCGCTTCTGCCGGATCAATTCGATAATGCTGTTCATTGCATCGGCGGTGAAATCCTCCAGCTGCTCCAAGCGTTCATACAGGCTGAGTCTTTCATAAAGCGATTGCTCAGGAAACAGGCGGCTATGATCTACCCCGATCTCAGCGGCCGCTGTGGCTGCCTTCATCATACACTGAACGACAAGCTGAACGATTAACTCCGGGGGAACGCTCTGCTCCGCAAGCAGCTCAAACCAACGCCTTACCTGATGACGCATTTTGTCATTGTCCTGAAGCTTGACGGCTGCGAGAATATGATCTGTCATCGCTACCAGCCGGTACAGCTTCGGAGACGGCTCGCTTGAAATATCGTCCGCGGTGATGATCGTATTGCCTCCGGTCACTAGCTTGTATCTTAAAGCCTCTGCCGATGATTTATAGGATTGATGGAGATTCTTCAGTTCACGGACCGCTTCTCCGATTCCAATGGTGACCGTACGGCCAAAATACTCCTGAACAAAATCCTTAAGCAAGTCGGCTACCGACACCGCCCGCATCATCACTCTCTGCTCATCTTCAGAATCTTCAAAACTCATTAGAATCACGGCTTTCCCGCTTCCGGTTTCCGCAGCGAGGCCCAGATTTTCTGCATTGATCAGTTCCTCGGCCACATTACATAAAGCGTAGCAGTACAGTGTCAGATCACGCGGGCCCGGAATATCCTGACGGTTATCAAATTCAACACTCATGACGATATATTGTCCGCTGTGGAGACATGCCCCAATGCGGGTCATAAGTGACTGCAGTGGAGCAAGACTGTTCCGGTTTCCCGAGATCAGATCCGTCATCAGCTTCCATTTGATATACGGCCTGCTTTCGTGCAAATCCTTTTGCAACTGCTCCCGATCCAGGAGTATTTCCTGCACGGTAGATTCTAAATATTGAAATTCATCGCGATAGGGCTTTTTGGAGGTGGTCACCTTGAGATGCTGACTCATCGATTGAATAAAGCGGTTAACCGGCTTGTAGGTCCATCTCCCGATCACGGCCGCCGATATGGCAGCTGCGATAAACAATACCAGAGCCAACAGTATCAAAGCATTCCGGATGCTTTCAAGCGGGCGTGTCATCTGCACATCCGGCACGACACGCAGAATACTCCAGCCGGAATAATTGCTTTTTACAAAAAATACGGATGACTCCGTCTCCTCTACATTGCTGGAGAACATGCCTTCATCCTCGGCTGCCTCCATCATACTGCTGATATACGGAAACTCGCTGATATCTTTGCCCAGCTTGCTCTTATCATGATGCAGCACTACGACGCCTTCCCGATCCACTACAAATGTCTCACCAACATCATCTCCGGAAGAGTTGCGAATCAGATCAAACAAAACATCTTCCTTTACGTTGACCGCTACAGCCCCCTTTCTTCCGGCTGGGGAATGAATCAGCGGGTAGGTACGGACCAGGGTTGTCACATTGCGGAATATAGGATAATTAGACCGGCTGAGCTGAATTTTACGGGTCGGCATCCAGTTGGCATAACCGTCATAATGCCGAAACTGGTTGATCCACTGAAAGTCCTGCTGCAAATCCTGTTCCGTGAGTATGTTCCCGGACACGAGGCGGTTCTGAACGTATGAATAGAAATCCACGGAAAAAATATAGTCATTGCTGTTGATGACATTCGTGATCATGTTCGTGATCCGGTACCGGTTGTTCCTCATGGCCTGCTCACTGAGCTCGTATTCAAAAAAACGGATGATTTCGTCGTTTCTCAGCAGCTGTATGGCCTGTTTATCGATGTTTTGAAGAGCGAGGTTCAGCTTATGCTCCTGCTGCTTGAGCAGCTCCATGTTCGTTGCGGTCAGCTGCCGGTTCAACTGTCCATTAAAAAAAATATAGGTTATAAAAATCGAAGAACAGACAAGGAAGAGCAGCATAGTGGAAAGCATGACAATCGCGTTAATCAACCGCTTATTATGAATTCGCCCCATTGCTCCCCCACCTTGTCTGTGTTTCATTCATTTAAAAGTTGGCTTTATTGTCCTCGTACCATTGCTGTGCTGCTTGTTCGGCTTCCGGTCCGCCCAGGCGGTTCCACTCTTTACGAATTTCCTCGATCGCCCAGTCAGCCGTATATTTCTCTCCCTGCGTTACTGTCGTAGCCCGGGTTTCGCGGATGAATGTATCCAGTGTAGACCGGATTTCATTGATTTCATCGAAATTCGGCTGATACGGGATGTCTCGGCGGAACTCGTTCTTTAACGCCGTCTCCAACGCCTCTGCACTTAGCAATGCAAGACGCTGTGACAGCTCGTCATCCGCAGCCTGCTTGATCAGATCCTCCGGCTTCACGTCGATTTGTCTTAGAACGGCATACTCATTTGCATATAAAACCTCTTTATTGTATTTGTCCGAATCAAGACGCTTTACGGTATCTCCGGATTTAGTATAATGAACCCCTTCTTCTCCGTTCATCAGCGTGAACCATCCTTGATCCACAATCCAGTCCAGGTATTTCACAGCAGCTTCAGGGTCTTTCATTTCTTTGTTGAAAGCCACAAAAATATGTGGGATCGCTTCCTGGTAAAGACCATACTTTCCGTTGACGGTCTCTACCGATTCCAGCGGAACCGGATTGGCATCCGGCACGTTGGCCAGCAAGTCCTTCAGCATCAGCTCAACCTGGCCCGAACTCCATTGAGACATCCAGATTCCCGCTCTGCCTGTAGTCCAGAGTTGATTCGCACGCTGATTGTTGCTGTCAGTGAAATATTCTTTATCCACCAATCCGAGATCAAACAGCTCTTTCTCCAAGGCAATCGCATCGCGAAAACGGTCCAGCGTTGCACCGTACTTCATTTGGCCGTCTTCCAGATACCACTGAAAATTCATGGCAGCATTCAAGGCGCCATAAATATCCACAGCATTGGGCCCGACAATCGGTGTGCTGTCCGGATAACGCTCTTCGAATGCCTGGGCAACCTGAATCAGTTCATCGACCGTCTGGGGCTTTTCCATTCCGATCTCATCCAGCCAATCCTGACGAATCCACATGCCATGGTTTGCAACAGCGGTAATGGGCCGTTTCGTTGCGACCGCATACATTTTTCCATCATCGAAAGTCAAATGAGCTTTTAATTCCGGGTTCTCCTCCAAGTACTTCTTGTATGAAGTGCTGTATTGTTCGATGTATTCATCAACAGGCTGGACGACCCCCTGCGAGACAAGCTTGCCGATATAGGCACGGTCGAATTCCCAGATCAGATCCGGAGCCTGGTTGGAGGCAATCATCACGTTCAAAGTATTCTGGGATTCGTTACGCGGGACAGGAACAATCGTCACATCAATGCCGGATTGTTCCCGAATCCATTTTACCCAGCGGTTATCTTCATAAGTGCCTTCGTCGCTGGACACCTGTCCACGGTCAAACATCGAGATGCTGACTTTCATGCTGTCCCCCGTGCCTCCATTCTGAGTAGCAGCATTCGTACCCTTGGCTCCGCCGTTCGAGCATGCGCTCAGCATCATAGCCGCAGCCAGCATGATCAGAAACAAAAGCCGTCCCTTGTGTGTTGGTTTCATGTTTACCGATGACCTCCAATGATTTGAATTTAGTATAACAAATGAGCAAAAAAAGCGCATTCATTAATTAACGCATTACCCCTTCACCGAGCCGAGCAGCACCCCTTTAATGAAATGCCTCTGCAGAAAAGGATACACGCACAAAATCGGTACTATGGCGATGACAACCGCCGCTGCGCGTATGCCTTCCGGCGTGAGGGCAACCTGCTGAACCCCTTCCCCGCTCCGGAGCATTTCCGGACTCAGAAGGGAAATCATTTGATGCAGCTTAACCATCAGTGACAATTTATCCGTATCTCGGATATAGATTAATACATTCATATAGGAGTTCCACCATCCGACGGCGTAAAAGAGAGTCAGGGCAGCGATGACCGGTTTACACAGCGGCAGGACAATCTGCCACAAAATCCGGGCTTCTCCGGCACCGTCGATTTGGGCCGATTCTTCCAACTCGTGCGGCAGCCCCTCCATAAAAGACTTCATGACAAACATGTTGTAAGCGCTGATTAGTGCAGGGAACCATAGCCCCCAGTAGCTGTTAACCAGCCCCAGGCTGTTGATCAGCAGGAAGTTCGGAATCAGCCCTCCGCTGAATAGCATGGTGAACAGAATGAGCATCAGCATCGTATTTCTGCCTCTGAGGCGGGATTTTGAAAGAGGATATGCCGCAATAATGGTAAAGACCATATTCAATCCCGTTCCAACGACGGTGATCAGAAATGTGTTCTTCATCGCGACAAACAGCTGTCCATCCTTGATCAGATTCATGTATGCGTTCAGGTTAAAATCAACCGGCCACATGAAAACTTCAGCAGCATTAATAGCCCTGCTGCTGCTGAAAGATACCGCAATAATATTTATGAATGGAAACAACGTCGTATATGCACACAGAGCCAATAAGAGATAATTCAGCCCATGCAGCAGTTTCGATTGAATGAACGGACGGCGGAGCGGCTTAGCTATCGATCTTGTGTCTGTTACCATAAGCCTCTCTCCCCCAATGCTTTAATGATCCGGTTCACCGACACGATTAAGATGAGCGCAATCAGTGACTGAAACAGCCCGAGAGCCGTGGTATAACTGTATTGCAAATTCACAATGCCCCGGGTGTACACGAACGTGCTGATGACTTCCGCTACACTTGTAACTGCCGGGTTCCGCAGAGCATAGACCTGCTCAAAGCCGACATCCATCATGCGCCCGACTTGGAGAATCAATAAAATCGCAATCGTGCTGCGAATGCCTGGAAGGGTTATGTGCCAAATCTGTCTGATCTTGTTCGCCCCATCGATTTTAGCAGCTTCGTACAGTGTCGGATCAACCGATGCCATCGCAGCCAGATACAAAATGGTTCCGAATCCGGCTTCCTTCCAGATCCCTGATCCGATAAACGTGACCGGCCACCAAAACTTATCGGCAAGAAAATAGATCGGTTCGAGGCCGAACGCCTGCAGTACATAATTGACAAAGCCGGTTGACGGAGAGAGCAGGGCAATAATGATGCTTCCCAGCACAATCCAGGAAATAAAATGAGGGATATAGAGCAAATTTTGCAGTGTTCGCTTATACCACTCCACCCGAACCTCATTCAGCATAATGGCCAGGATAATCGGAACCGGGAATGCAAAAACCAGATGATACAAATTGAGAAGCATTGTGTTTTTAAGCACCAGATAAAAATCTTTGCTCGAAAACAGTTTTTCAAACTGTTCGAACCCGACCCACGGACTGCCCCAGACTCCGTCTGACAAGCGGTAATTCTTAAATGCAATGATCTCTCCCGCCATCGGAGCGTACTTGAATAAAAGCAGATAAGCTGCAACCGGAAGCAGCAGCAGGTAGAGAAAACGGTTACGCATGAGATCTTTCCATAACGTAGATTTTGGTTTCACTGCTTTTTGCGAAGATATACGGGCTTTTAAAGATGCCTGCCGATTCATGTGTGTCTCCTTTCTGTATGTAATGTTGCACTTCTCTTTTCAGCTCCTCTCCAAGCTATCACAGCAGTCTGAACTGGTGAAATATTCCGTTTTTGTGGGGCTACACTTTCCGCGTGACCGGCTGTATTCTTTTTTTGTGATGACACACCAATTCGATGAATATTGATCGCACTTTCCTTGATGCTTCTGGTTTTCTTAACAACAACAAAAAAATCCCCCAATGTTTGGGGGAAGAAACACACGTGTCTTTATATGTAGTTTGTAGGTCAAGGTCAATCTGAATAAATTCATTTCTCACTTGTTCCAGTTCAAAAAATTTAAATGTGTTTTTATCAGATAACGATTAACAGCAAATAATTAGGAATAATTCAAAGTATTATTCCAAAGGTCTTCTTATTATCATAACCCAAAACAAATACTTCTCCCCTCATTCGAGAATTAATTTCTGTATCAACTATTGCTATTCTGTTTTCGCTTAATAGATAGATACTTATCTAATCGGTAATCGGAACATGTTCTTGTCCATATCGGCAATCGGTACAAGTTCTTGTCCTTTGCTCGGGACAAGAACTTGTACCGATAAAATAAAAAGCCGCTTAAACGAACTGCACCCCAATTGTTAGACACACTCTAACAGTTGGAGGTGCAGTTTTTTATGACTAAATTTACCGGGGATAGGAAATTGGCAATCGTTCAAGGGTATGACCCTGATCTTATATCGCAAACAGAATATGCAAATCAAATGGGAGTTACCAAGTCTCAATTCCAATATTGGTTGAGGCTCTACGAGATGCATGGTGAGTCTACCTTTACTAACATCTATACAAATTATCCGACAAGCTTTAAACTGGACGTACTCAATCACATGGCTCAATCAGACGCTTCTCTCATGGATACCGCTGCTTTGTTTAAGCTCCCGGACTTCTCCATGTTGTATTCCTGGCATAGAAAGATGGAGTCAGGCGGTTTAGAAGCCCTTGAGCCAAAAAAGAAGGGGCGTCCATCCATGAAGAAAAATCCCAATTCACCTTCAAAACGATCCGCAGTTGAAGGGTCTGTCGAAGCACTTGAAGAACGTATCAAGCAGCTTGAAATGGAAAATGAGTATCTAAAAAAGTTGAATGCCTTAGTTCGAAACAAGGAAAAATCACCAAACAAGACAAAGCCCAAGTCGTCTGGGAACTGAGGCATAAATATCCGGTGATGGCACTCGTACGGCTGGCTGGTATCCCGCGCAGCACCTATTACAACCTTATAGCACGTATGAATCAACCCGATTCAAATGCTGATTTGGAGGCTGAGATCCAGTCCATTTACGCGGAACATGAGGGTCGTTACGGATATCGCCGTATTCGAGATGAGCTGGCAATCCGTGGATGGAAAGTGAACCATAAGAAGGTTCAGCGGCTCATGAAGAAGATGGGGCTTAAATGCCTGGTCCGCATGAAAAAGTATAAGTCGTATAAAGGGACAGTCGGTAAGACCGCACCGAATCATCTGGATCGCCAGTTCACGGCAGAGGCGCCAAATGAGAAATGGGTGACGGACATCACGGAGTTTAAGTTATTTGGGGAAAAGCTGTATCTATCGCCCATTTTGGACCTGTTCAACGGGGAGATTATCACCTATACCATAGGTTCACGACCAACATATGCTCTGGTATCCGAGATGCTGGATGCAGGACTGAAGCGTCTGCCGGAAGAGCACCATCTTCTTCTTCATTCAGATCAAGGATGGCATTACCAAATGAAACCGTATCGCCATGCACTTAAGTCGAGAGGCATTCTCCAAAGCATGTCACGAAAAGGGAATTGTTACGACAACGCCGTCATAGAGAATTTCTTCGGCATTCTCAAGTCGGAGTTTCTGTACTACAAAGAGTTTGAAAATGTGGAACATTTTAAGATAGAACTGAAAAAATATATGGAATACTACAATACCAAACGGTTGAAGGCAAAAACAAAAATGAGCCCGGTACAGTACCGAACTCATTTTGAGAAAGCTGCCTGATGAAATAACCGTGTCTAACTTTTGGGGGTCACTTCAAAATAGCGACTTTCAATGGGATATTGTTCTTGTCCCTCGACATATTTCTATGTTTTTCTATGTATTTTAGAGACTGTCGTATAACGTCTTATTCACTACTTCGTAAATAATTCCAGATGAAGGGTATTCTACTTTTGAAAATATCCTGCCCGTTAGTTGAGAAGAAGCAGCCGACCAAAAAGCAGGCTGCCTCTATATGTCTTCATTGAGCTATCGTTTCCCGTTAGCTTAACGGGCTACCGATCACCCCCACCACTTTCCCACACATTATCCGTTGTTCAAATTCAATTATTTTATCTTCACAGCGTTCTGTAGCAGCATGATGATTAGTTTTCATTCTGTCTTGCTTTAGCCACTCTCGGTAATTGTTTCTCAAAAATGGATAATACATTTGAAATCAAATGTTCGCTCGGATTTTTGTTGTCTTTTAAAAGTGCATATATAAGGTTCAAGAAAGTCTTTGCATCTTTCTCTGTTAAACTTTTGATTGATTCTATGGTGCTATCACTTGGAAAATTTTCTTCCTTTTTCTCCATCATTATTCCTCCATCTTTAAATATCATTTATTCTTCCGTTACAAATATTAATGCGTTGTTTCCAAGCCACCTCCCTTGATTAAAACGTTTCCAGTGGTTGGAAAGTTGTTTTATCGTTCCCCTTTAGTTAAACGATTCAGCTCATTTAATAATTTCTTCTTTAATATCTCTAATGTTTCATCATTGGGCTTAACATTATCAGCATACATAATTTCACGAGGTGTCCACCAAACAGGATATTTTGGAGTTTCTTCAGTTAATCTTCTCGGGAATAGGTGCCAGTGCATATGAGAATCACCATTGCCAAGAAGTTCATAATTTAACTTGTCTGGTTCGAAAGCATTAAAAACAGCTTCAGAAATAAGGCTCATTTCTATAAGAAATTTTTCCTTGTAGTCTTTATCAAGTTTGTGAAGTTCAGACTTGTGTTCCTTGCAAAGAAAAAGAGTATACCCTTCAAAAAATTGGTGGTCACCTATTACCACATACCCAGTTTCTAATTCTTTTACAAAATATTTATTCGTACCTTCTTTTATCATGTTGATTCGATCGCAAATAAGACAATCCATTAACATCACATCCCCGGCAGTCATATTATTTTTTAATTAATATATCCTTTTTTCGAGGGTATATAATATGGTAGAAAGTAATTAGTTCATGGATATTTGTTAAACTAACCTGCCCGTTAGCTTAATGAAATAGCTGCAGAATTTTAATTAGATATGTATCTAATCGGTAATCGGCTCATATTCTTCTCCTTTACGGCAATCGGTACAAGTTCTTGTCCTCGATTCGGGACAAGAACTTGTGCTGATAAAACAAAAAAGCCGCTAAAGTAGCGACTTTCAATGTGACCATGTTCTTGTCCCTCGACAGCTAGCACCGTTAAAGGACAAGAACTTGTACCCATTGCCGTAAACTTCCCCTTTTCCCTCTTAGATTTCTTCCCATTATCGTTTTAATAAAAAATAAAAACCCGCTTGGAATTAATCATCAACGGGTTTAAAAATTCAATTTTTCAACATATAGATCGATTTCTGGAGCTGTATATTCTTTTTATGCTCAATCGTGTCCCGTTAATCCTCTGGATTTTCTCAATTCTGCTCCAAAACAATCACTTTTGTGCATTTTTTCATGACACAATTTTGGATACATAAAAACAAAAAAGCCAGATTAATCACGCTATTCAGCATTATTGAATGTAGCCACTTTTGTGTCATTAAACATTACTTTTGCATTTTCCTATGCCTTCCTACATTCAACACATTTTCGCTGCTTTCTCACTCTTCCCTCTGTCCCTCGAGACAAACGTATCTATTATGAACTCTCTGTTGACGAAGTTATTGCTTCCAAGGATTATCATATAGTTTTTTATTCGATTTGTCATAAGCACGAATCCCAAAAATCTTACCGGTATTAGTCTTAATATGAACATACCATAACTTCTTACCTTTGATTTCTTTACTTTGGATATAAAAATCTAAAGGTATTAATATTGCCTGAATGTTATTAACTTCAATTCTATCAACTTGTTCAGTTGCTAATCCAAATACGAGATCACCAGCTCTAGTATATCCATTGATTGGTTCTGAAATCTTATGGTTTATATTTAAACCACTACCAGTAATATAGGAATCAAATCTCCAACCAAACAATCCTTTAGATAATTGAACAGCCACAATATTATCCGACTTAGTTATATAAAAATAATCCGCATGATTATTTACTTTTGAACTGGAAATTACTTCTTTAACAGCGATCCATTCCTTATCTTCCGTTTCATGATTAATAGCTTCTAATGGAGTCGGAAAAGATCTTTGATTATCTCCATATAAATAAATAATACCTACCAAAGCAATAAGAACTGCTATTCCGATTATTCTACTTCTCATTATCTCTCCCTCAGTTAGATAGGATTTCCAAAAACTTCGTATAACGTCTTATCTACCAACTTCATAAATAATTCCATATGTAGAGTATTCGTAAATTATAGAACTACCCTGCCCGTTAGTTTTACACTTGGCATACTTTATTATTATTTTCCTCCAACATGAAACACATCAATTACGGTTGCACCTTCAACATCATACAGAGGGATAGCGCGACCACCTGGTGATCTACTGTTCTGTATCGCAATGGCGTCCTGAGGTGACTTTGGTTGTTCACCGTCTAAATCTTTTTTCAACACATATCCTGCAGTGCCATCTACACCTATTGCGCTGATTAATTCAGGTTCTGTTTCTGGAGAAGCAGCATCTGCCGAAGAACCGTATGTCTGTCCGTTTTTATTTTTAGGATAGTTCATATTCTTAGCTCCAATATGAAAAGAACCAATTATGTTTACTCCATCAACATCATACAGTGGAACATTACGACTAGGTTCACCGAGATAATCTTTTTTCAGCACATATCCCGCAATGTCATTTATACTTCCCACATGGATTAAATCAGGTAGCAATTCAACGGAGGTGGCTTCTCTAACAGAACCGTATGTCTGCCCATTTTCATTTTCAGGATAGTTGGGAAAAATAGCGGGGCTTTGATTATTCGTGCTTTTAGCAAATGTGCTTTGGTACCCCAGTACTCCTCCTACACAAACGATAATAACCAGACAAATCAATTTTCTCATGCCTTTAGAATACACCCTCACATTTTTCACTCCTTTCTAACTCTTCACTCTGTAAACGTTCGTCCCGTCCCCTTTTCACTTCCAGTGATAAGAACTTGTTCCGATAAAAAAACTTTTCACTTTCTAGTCCTTCATCTTTGAATGTTAGACCGGAGAAAGAAAACCGTATAGGATGAGTAATTTAACTATGTGTATGTTCACTTCTCAATATGATTTACGATCCTCTTCTTGCATGAGAGTTATTTCCTACACTTTAGTAAACACCAATAAAGCAAACAAAGTTACAAAAAAAATTAAATGTACTGACTAATTGCTCGGAAATACTGATTTTTTCTAAAAAAACATTAAATCATATTCATCAGTCTTTTCGTTTGTTTATCTAATCGGTAATCGGCTCATGTTCTTGTCCATTATGGCAATCGGTACAAGTTCTTGTCCTTGGCTCGGGACAAGAACTTGTACCGATAAAATAAAAAAGCCGCTAAAATAGCGACTTTCTATGGGACCATGTTCTTGTCCTTCGCAACCATTACTTCAAATAAAAAAGTCGCATTTTATGCGACTCTGAAAGTACGTCGGAGCGTATATGTGTCCGGCTGATTCTGCTTCCTCGCTACTGTAATCGCCGAATCCACTTCTAGCTCCAGGGGCCGAGAGGTGATTGCACGTGAACAACGTGTTAAATGATGCCGCCGGAATGAATTCATTTCATATTGCTACAATTCAAAATTGCATCCGTCAAACGGCATATCTCTTTCAATCAAATGAACCGCATCAATAATAGCTTTCTTTTGAAATTCTGACAGATTATCTTCATTCCCATCCCAATTGCTAAGCCACCAAAAGAAAGACCCAATATTTCTATAATCCATAAACAAAGGAATTAGTCGGATCCATTCATAATCTAACCTGTTATATTTTAAGTATCCTCCTAAAAACGCAGACAAAAAGTGCTTAGCAAATTCATTTTTTGATTCCCATTCTTGATAATGCGAACCACACCATACAGCATGGGTTGCAGCAATTCCTATATCAAGTGCAAACCAACCGTAAACAGAATCATCAAAATCAAATACCGTGATTTCTCCTTGATCAATAAGAAAATTATAAGGATGGAAATCATTATGAATTAATCCGTAAGAATCTTTGTTCTTGGGCATAATTTTCAATTGTTTTTCAATTGCTCTCAGCTTCCCAAGTAGTAAAGAGTAATTTCCCCTTTGTAAATAAGGATTATTTATTTCTGCTGGTTTCCATTCCTTCCTTATAAACTTTCGATCACCTGGATCATATGATCTTGATAAACTATGGATGGCCCCCATAGTCGCACCCCATTTATTAAACAAACCCGAACCCCATAACTCTGGTTCACTATCAAAGAACTTTCCAGGGACTCCTTCAAAAACAACGGCAATAAAACATTGTTCACGATCTATGCATACTTTCGTCATGTTGCCTTCTATTGTTTGAATTGGCAGTGAGGTGCGAACACCGTTTTCAGCTAAGTAACGAACCCATTGAACTTCAGCCTGAATCGTCATCTCATATTCAACCGGTTTTGGTGACAACCGTAGAAAATAGGCCTTACTGTCTTTAATGTATTTGTAGACTTCGTTAGTGGAGTTACTTACAAATTTTATTGAATGAATATCAAAATCGAAAGCTCTACTTGCTTGCGAAAGGATTTCGTTACTAACCAAAGCGCTTTCACATCCTCCCCATTGAGATCAGTTTTTCGGTGATTCATCGATCCCTTGTCTCTCGACATCAATAGCATTCAAATATTGTCTATCATTTCATATCAATACCACAATTCTTTAAATGATTTATTATGTTTCCATATGAATGATCGTCCCAAATAATAAGATAATATTTTTCCTTGTTTAATTTCTGTAATGCACCGAGTCGATGATTACCATCATGTAATCTAAAATTACCATTTTCAATTTTTGCAATTAATGGAGGCATGTCCCAACCAGATTCAAATCTACTGCAAATTTGATCAATGTTATAGTTCCACCATTTAATATCCTCTACATATTCTAAATGTTCTTCTGGTCCAACTATTCTTTCCAGATATTTCATGTCAATCTCAATAGGTCCTAGCTAATATCGTTTTTTCTTTTTTAAGTCTTCTGACATGACTATATTATCGCCTTCTCCATTTTAAGAAAGATGAACCCAAGTTTCAATATCATTGGCCAGAGCATATTCATTTGCAGCGCTTAATGTAAAAGCATTCATCTGCTAACCCCTTTTTTTGTATTGATGAATTTCACGAGTTTCTTATAACGTCTTATTCAAGTACTTCGTAAATCAAGTGCATACTTAGGCTATTCTCTGAATTTTTGGATTATCCTGCCCGTTAGTTGAACATAAGCAGCCGATCAACGCGGACGGGTCTCCTTTTTGTTCTTATTGAGCTATCGTTTACCGTTAGTTTAATCCTTGATTTGATTTATTACATAGTGCCTTAAATTATCTAGATCTGACGCTAAAAAGTCTTTTAGCTTAGCTTCATTGTTATAAGAATCAACAACATTTTTAATGATGTGACGATATCGTATGGGGACCTAATCCAATAGCCCAGTCACCAGCTTGTGCTTTTGAATATATCGCTTTGTTTTCTTTATATGACCAAATTCTAAGAAGTGTGAGGATTCCTGTAACGAGAAGCTCTCCATCTAATTTGCTGAAATAATCAATGCCCCAGACTATAGAGTCCCAAAAATCTTTTTCAGGTACTAAAGGGAATGTCTCACTTATGGCTCGGCCGTAGATACAAATACCGCTTTGGTTTATCAAAGTTACGTGACATGCTATATCTCCGTCTGTATATATATCCTTAAAATCCCAGAATGCCAAATCATTCTCGCTGGCTATTACCTCGAATTTGGGCCTCCAGTAGTCACTAAAGTGAAACTCATATGGAGTAGGGTGTCTCCATGGATTAAGGTCTGAGTAGCACAGAATACTTAACTCGATTGGTGAAGGCTTTTTATGTAATCTCAGGAACCCATTCATTAAATCTAACCGTTGAGAAGCAGTTAATGGTTGTTGGGTGATCACTATCATGTCTAAATCGCTATGAGAAGGCTGAAAGCTACCTAAACACATTGAGCCGTGAAGGTAAGTTCCAATCAAGTATTTGCCCAAGGTGTGATGTAAAAAATCCGTTATATTTGTAATCTGTGCCTTTATTTCTAGAGGGCAATTATCCCAGTTATATCCACTCAAGAGAAATCACTTCCTTGTTCTATAACTAAACATTTAATCTGATCTAATTGTTAATAACACGGAGTCAACCTGATTATGGTAATAATGCATATAAACACCTATGTTTTTGACAATTTTACTACTGATTCAAAGGAATATACATACTCTGTATCTCCAGTACTCCAGGAATAAACCCGAGGTTAAGATAGACTGATTCTGCATCATTTCCTTCCATTACGTATAACCTTAGAACTGGATATTTATCTTTTAGGACACTCAGGGCTCTTTTCAACATACGTGTAGCCAACCCTCTTCCTCTGTAAGTGGGCATAACGCCAATACTGTATACTGCTGCTTGATTGTCTTGTAAACAAAGGCGACAATTTGCAATAAGCTGACCTGTGTCCTTTTCATAAATAAGTGTAGAAGCTTGAACTAAAGTCTCGTTTGTAAAATTAGGATCTTCCTTAGGTATAAAATCTTCAAGAAAAGATTTTTTTCTCCGTACTGCTTCAAAACCTCCTGTGAAGCTATTAAAATCACACCAAGCAATTTCATCTTCGTTAATGAAATTATTAAATGGGGGGATATAAAATAAATGATAAATAGTATTTGGTGCCATCCTTACTCCACCTATTCTTGACTCTCCTTTATAGATCCAAAAAGAATTTCTTCGTGGAGTATTGAAACCTTCTTCCCTGAAAAAACCGTTATAACGCATATTATAATAAACCGAACAATACAGTCCCCACTCTTCATGATCGGCCCTATGAATTGAATATTCATTTGATAAATCAAAAAAATTTATGTCTTCAGACCAATTAACTAATTGCACACGTTATCCCCCTAATAAATGAGTTCGTGATTTGCAGTGATTGTAAATTAAGTAGAGTTCTCACAATTAAAATAATAACAGAACGTAAAATGTGGTTTCTTGTACAAATTAATTATATTTAAACTAATCTGCTCGTTAGCTTAATGAAATTGGAAAAACAGTTAGATATTTATCTAATCGGTAATCGGAACATGTTTTTGTCCTTTATGGTAATCGGTACAAGTTCTTGTCCTCGGCTCGGGACAAGAACTTGTACCGATAAAACAAAAAAGCCGCTATTTTAGCGACTTTCTATGGGACCATGTTCTTGTCCCTCGACATCATTAAAGTATTAAAAACATCTAATCGGTAATCGGTTTATGTTCTCCTTTACGGCAATCGGTAATAAAATAAAAATCTTGTATCTCGACAATTTTGGTTTTCTCAAATATTAAAACCATTAATAAAAATATTGAACAACTATAAGACCGACAATAATAACAATAGTTAATACTAAAGTGCCTTTCCAACCTAAATCGACTATACTATACCGAGCCCTACTATTTCCTTGATTCATATGACCAAATGGATTATTTTCCAATTCTTCTTGTCTTAGTCTTTCTCTTGTTCTTTCAGGAGTTTCATAATCTTTGCTCATTGTTTACGTACCCCCTAGGTTAATAATTTTAATTAGATATCCAATACCAATTTATTGATGCAGTAGTATAATAATAACATTTTTATGTTATTTAATGGGATTTAATTGAACATTGAATAGATCTTAAACTATCCTGCATCCTGTTGCGATGCGTGAATATGTTGTTATTTGCTGTTGGAGGCTTCTTCGGATCTGCTTGCAAATTCTCTTATGAGTTCCTCTGTACTAGTTACTTTAACACCTATATTTCTCATTTCATGAATTCCCTTATCATAAACGCCTGATATTGCATCCTCGATCATAACCACCTTAAAGTCTCTTTCACTTGCTTGATATATACTTGTTCTTGGACAGTTCGGAAAATTGCACCCAATAAAAATCAGTGTATCTATATTCTTCACTCTCAAAAATGCTTCTAAGTTCGTTTGATAAAATGCGCCCCATCTTGGTTTATACATTACCCATTCATTATCTGCGATCAATTGTATTGTTCCTTGAAGGAGCTCCTTGTCGTCTAACTGAACTGAATTCTTCGGGCTAATCATTTCAACTAAGTCTGCTCCCGTTGATCCTGGTGTTACAATTCGAACGCCTGTTTCAATTAATTCTCTGCGGCAGATATCAACATTCGTTCCATCTTCCTTATATAATCGAATCACGTGGAATATCGGAATGTCTCTACTTCTGCATGCATCTAATATTAACTTCATGTGAGGCAGTACATTAACAGTACCTGCAATTTCTGCTACAGCCCCTGGCAAACTAAAATCATTCTGTGTATCAATTGTAACAACCGCACAATTGTTATAATCAGGGTATGTATATTTACTCATCATTGACCATCCTTCTAAAATCGTATTTGCCCCAATTGCATATAACGTTCTCAGTATTCACGACGCTCGACGAAGTCGAGTGTGTCCGGCTGCATCAACTTCCATGCCAATTGCATCTGTCCGGACCAAGGGGCCGTAAGGCCCGAAGCGTGAATATAATGTTATCGGATGTTAATGCCTTCCTTTGTTAATGCCTTCCTTGTGATGCCTCCAATATAAATTTAAAATGTTCTAAACCATTCTTAATAATTTTGTTTTCCATAGATTCTATTTCTTTAATTAAGTCTTTCATATTACTCTTTGCCAGGTTATAGTCCTCTAATTCAATGTCATTACTATTTAAAACCTCTTCAAGTTCATCTTCATCCTTAATATATAAATTACCATTAGGAAAAACAATCACATCTAAATAAAGATCATCCCAAAAAGGCACTCCTTGATCACTAATCCCAATATTCTTAGATATATCGAAATACCATTGAATTATTTCTTTTTTTCTCATTAAGCATCGTTGTAACACAGTAATTTGATTCCGAGGGGAAGTGCTGCATCCAATAATAACCATTATCGGCTATACAGAAAAGATGTTTTGGAAGTTATGTCGGGGGTGTGAAATGAAAAGAAAACATGCAGACCGATTAGACTGGCATCGAATATTAAATAAAGATTTTGTATGTAGGTTTTTCGATGAAGTCGAATTTAAAGGACATATTACCTTAATTACTATTCATCAAGTCAAAGAACCATTAAAAACAAGTATTGAAGATAAAGAAATAGCATTAATTTCCGATAACGTCTTATCTACGAACTTCGTAAATTATTCCAAATGTAGAGTATTCGTGAATTTATTAAACTATCCTGCCCGTTAGCTTAATGAAATTGCATGGAAACATAGTTAGATACTTATCTAATCGGTAATCGGCTCATGTTCCTTTACGGCAATCGGTACAAGTTCTTGTTCTCGACTCGGGACATGAACTTGCACCGATGAAACAAAAAAGCCGCTATAATAGCGACTATCAATGGGACCATGTTCCTGTCCCCAGACAATTTGGTGGCGTCGTCATGATCCGCAAATGATTCTTTTGCGGTTGCAAACAAAAAGATCTCTAATGTTAAACATCTCAATACTCTTTCCGGTACCCAAATACCTTGGCATAGGTCCAGTTAATCAGCAAGATCTAGTATACGACCGCGTACATCCTTCTTCCGGAATCTTTGCCGTCATTACGTAAAGCTGAGCAATGGACTTTTCATTCACCGGAGCACCTCCAACCTGAAGAAGCATTTGATCCAGCTTCGCAAACTGGATCTCTTATACCAAACCATTTCGCATATTAATTATACAGCAATTGGAAGTATCCTGCCCTTTAGCACAACGCGGCTGCCGATCATACGGCAGCTTCTCCCTGGTCGTTTATTCAACTATCGTTTCCCGTTAGCTTAACCATTCAGAACGAATCGTTGAACATATCGCTACCAGCGATGTGTGATCTGACACGTCTGTCTAATAAAATAATAGATTCAAGCGTTATCCGAATTGATAAAAAAACCTGCATTCTCCTTAACCCACTCTGCGAACGTATACGGTTTGTGTCCTGTTACTTCCTCCACTGTCGACAAAACGGTATAAGCAGATTTAGGCGGATTAAGGTGCCAACTAATCACGTAATCTATTGCATCCTCCTGAACACCCATTTTCCTCATCTGTTCACGTTCTTCTTCTTCAGAGCTTTCGATAAATTGAATTTCACGTCCAATAACCTCACTGATTATCCGAACTTTATCTTGAACCGACAAACTCTCAGGCCCTGTTAATGTATATATTTGACTTGCATGACCTTCCCCAGTTAGTGCAACCGCTGCGACTCTTCCAATATCGGCTTCATGAACAGGAGCAATCAGTGATCCTCCGAACAGGTCTCGAACAACCCCCTCGGAGCGTATAGAGTTCGCCCATTTCCGTGCGTTTGACATAAATTCAAAAGCTTGAAGCTGAGTCCACTCCAGACTGCTTGACTCAACCGCCTTCTCAAAAGGGCCCTTCTCTCCGTTCCACAAAACTGTAACCCTTCGCACCCCGGCCTTCTCAGCAAGCTCAACGATTTCTGGTCCTGTTTGTAACGGGGCATATTCGGCACCTGTTGTAATTAAATGCATGCCGCTGATGCCAACCAACGCAGAAACTAGCGTACTTGGATCACTTAAATCTCCCGCGACAACCTCTACACCATGAGGAAGATTGGCTTGCTGCGGATTACGTGTCAATGCACGTACCTTTTGCCCCCTTTGAAGAAGTTGGTCCACGACATGCCGCCCTACGGTTCCCGTTGCCCCAGCAACTAATATAGTCATTTATTATCCTCCTCCCGTTTTTGTACCATCCGATTGATTTTTTCAGCCAAATTTAACTTCGCTTTGGTTAAAGCAGCTAATTGTTGGTTAATCTCGTGCATTTTCGACTGATACATAAGCAGCAATTCCTCACAATAGACGTCTTTATCTTTGTGCTCCTGTTGCTCAGGAAATCTACAGAAGAGAATGTCCCGAATTTGGTCAGTTGTCAGCCCTAAATCTAAATAAAGTTGAATTGCGTTAATGGATTCGATCGCCTTTTCGTCATATTCTCTATAATTATTTTCTTGACGAGATGTTTTGATCAATCCTTTCTCCTCATAATAACGAATCGAACGGGCACTAACGCCAGTTATTTTTCTTACCTTTCCGATCTTCAAAACGATCACCTCATCGATTAGGAACGTTAGCTTTATTATAAAGCTTCACATTAATGTAAAGGTCAAGAAAAAAGATTAAATAAAAAAAGAACCCCTTAGGGGATGGCAATTAGTCTAGTCATAACTCGCAGGATGTTATTCGGTTTCGTAATATTTGCTGTGTTAAACTGCCCGTTAGCTTAATGAATAGCTTTAAAATTCAGTTAGATATTTATCTAATCGGTAATCGGAACATGTTCTTGTCCATTACGGCAAAAGGTACAAGTTCTTGTCCTCGACTGGGGACAAGAACTTGTACCGATAAAACAAAAAAGCCGCTATTCGTTTTAGATTGTAGGGCTCCTATCGCGTTCTAAAATATTAAACATTCATTTGTCTATCGCATTACCGATCTTGCATGCATAAGCTAATATTATTAATAGAGGAGGTGAAGACGCTATGTCTAAGTTTCTTAGCTATCTCAGCGGAGTCATTGGTGGTTTCGGCCTAATTTACGTCCCAGTATCGGAATTACTGCCAAGCCTGGAACCTGTACTTGACACAGTAGGCATCATATCTGTGATTGTGTTCTCCATCGCCTTAATCGTCAATGGTGTGCGTTCCTTGATAAGCAAAGCGTAACGGATTAGCTCGCTACTAAGATAGAGATATATTGACATTTGGGAATAGGGTGCCCAGAGAATTTATGAAAACAGGGAGCAGCCTGCCGCGCGGCGTTCTGCTCCCTAGTTATTGCACTTTCGTTTCCCGATAGCTTATATATCGTGCATCACACTTATGTCCATTACAGCAACATGACAAAATATTGTAAGTTCCACATAATTGGTAAATTATACTTATTGGGAGGGCTATTAGATGTACCAATTGTTCATATCAATCAATCGGTTAAGATTCATAATCATAGTCTCCTTTATACAATAATTAGGCTTCAAAATGCCTCATTAAAATCTTTAATTGGTGCAATGACTGACTTTTGTATGGATGACCTTGATGATGCTGACAATGTGCCTTTATTATAGTACAATCTCTACATCCAATTTTGTAGGTGATTGATAATGCTAGTGCTTGAGCTGAAAGTTCCCCCATTCCCCCTGCTAGCCACGGTCGGCCATACCTTATGGCCGCCGGGAATTGTCCATGCAAGGCGTCAATTTGATGTTTTTGACATTATTATTTGCGTCAGTGGCACACTCTATATGGAGGAAAACGGGATTCAATATGAAATCAAAAAAGGCATGGTATTGGTGCTTGAGCCTGGAAAAATGCATCGCGGCTATCGCCCAACTGATACAAATACGGAGGTGTATTGGATTCATTTTGAATATCCGCTATTGTCGAAGCCTATGCTAGTCGATAAAAACAATTGGCAGCAGCCTCTGCTGAACAGGACGGACCAGGATACCGAGGCTCTTCCAGGCATGGTGGACATCCCCAAATTTACCGGGATAGATTTGCGTACGGTCGTCCCCCTTCTGAAGGAAATGATAAAAGTACACAGCATCCTTTCAGCATACCGCTCCTACGAGCTGCAAATTTTATTTGGCAGATTCCTCATTGAAATTCAAAGCAGCATGAAAAAAAGCAGCCCACAGGCCCGATCCCTTTTTCTTGGGGAGAAAGTTGCCTCCTATTTGGCGGATTGCTTAGAAGATCCTTTTGATTCCGTACAGATGGAGAACGACCTGCATTACCACTTCGATTATTTGGCGCGCTGTCTGAAACAGTATTCGGGAATGAGTCCTCTGCAATACAGGCATCGTCTCCAGATCGAACGCGCTAAACAGCTCCTAGCGAATTCAGAACTACCTTTAATCCAAGTCGGTGAACAATGCGGATTCCGTGACAACAATTATTTTACGCGCCTATTCAAACGCCAAACCTCGTTTACACCTGGAGAGTACCGGAAGCGGTATCAGGTATTTCGAGTGGATTAACACAAGAATAAACGTCCTCCCAATTGAAAAAAGCGCTGTTACCATTCAATGGTCAAGCGCTTTATTTAAGCTGTGTGCTTCGTTAATAATGATCAAGTTATTTTCTAATCAGCCAGTTTGCTGGAATAGTTTGGAGTTCCACCGGATGACGATATCGTTTTCCGATTTCTTTAAAACGTTCTAACACATTCGCATCCAACAAGCCGCGCTGATCTGGAGCTCCATTTAATAAAAATGACACGTTATGGTTGTTCGCATCCTGTACTTTATCCAATACCCAATCAGTGGTTTTGAGTTCCATTTTCGTATCCGAAGCTCTCCAAAACCACGTTTCAGTTAAGATATTGCAGCTCGCACCAGGACCTGCAAAGGATTCTTCAATTTCTTGCCCAGCAGCATTTTCATAAAAAACGATATCTGTATGATCCAAAGTCGATTCACAGCTAATATTTATCAATAAGCACTGAGGCTGCAAACTTTTCACGAGTTCATTAATTTCTTCAAACGGAAGGTCCTCATAATTAGGGCCTCCCCAATGGGCGTTCCATCCGTCAATGATAAAAAACGGAAGTTCGCCATAGTTTGTCAGCAATTCTTCGATTTGATTTTTAATGAACCGCTTATCTTCCGCTGTGCATTTTTTTCGACCGATTTGATGATGCAAGTCTAGCATAGAGAAATAAAGACCCGCATTAATACCTTCCTCCCTAAATGCATCAAGATATTCTTTGACGACATCCCTTTTGTCGGTTGCATTACGGATGCAATGCTCCGTATATCGGGTAGGCCACAAGCTGAATCCTTCATGATGCTTTGCTGTCAGTGCAGCGAATTTCATCCCCGCGGATCTAGCCGCTTTCGCCCATTGCGCACAGTCCAACTGCTCAGGATTCCAGAGTTTTGGATCAAATGGGAATCTGCGAGGTTCATCATGATTCTCATGCCCGTATTCCCAATCCTTAATTTCCGTTTCAGCAAACTGAAATGTAGCACTATTAAAGTGAATAAACATCCCGAGTCTCTGATTCACAAACCATAGTTGTCGTTGTACCAAATCATGATTATCCAAATGATAACCTCCTCTATTTCCGGTGAATACTCACCATCATATGATATCTACCACTTTAATGGATTATCATCCTTGATACATCTATCAAAAACGACATTTTACCATACAATTTCTACTTTTCTTTAGGATTTTAACGATTTATTTATTCTCGCGGCGAGGTAACGAACCCACTGAAACTCAGCAGTAATCAGATGCTTATCTAATCGAAAATCGGCCTATTATTTTGTCCTTTAAGGCAATCGGTACAAGTTCTTATCCTTGGTACTGGACAAGAACTTGTACCGATACAACAAAAAAAGCCGCTAAAATAGCGACTTTCAATGGGACTATGTTTTTGTCGCCCAACATTCTCTGGGTTTTATGAAGGATAATTAATTTGTCTGTTTGGATATCGTCCCGAAATATTCCACAACTACCTCACGGAATTCGAGAGCAGCCCGCGAAATGTACCGACTCCTGTGCCATAACAAAGCGATCTCCCGTACCAATTCATGATTCTCTACTTTGAGATATTTGATATGTTCCCCAGAATGCCTTGCCGTACTTGGTATAAAGCCTATGCCAATTCCCGCTTCTACTAGAGAACTTAGCCTTGCAGGTTCGTCACCCTCATACACATATGTAGGTACAAATCCAACCGATTTGCATATAGAATCCACCAGATCACGAGTACCGTAGCCTCTTTTTACACCAACAAAACATTCACCCCTTAGATCAGTCAAAGATATGCTGTTTCGGTTAGCAAGCCTATGCCCTGTGGGAACAGCTACAAGAATCGGGTCGATGAACATGATTTGACATTCAATGTCTTCCCCTTTTATAGGAGGCGAGGACAAGCAAAAATCAACCTCTCCTCTATGAAGAAGTGTAACCATTTCCTGCGTGGTGAGCATTTGCACATGAAATTGGATATCGGGACGCTTGTTCCGAAACTCTCGAAGGATCTGAGGCAATGTGCTTGCGGTGGTCACCGCCAATTCGAGTGTGCCATGTTCTTGGCTGGACACATCGCTAATCTCCTGCTTCCCCTGTTCCAATTCAAACAACGCCCTTTCAGCACGGCGATAGAATCTGCTTCCAAACTCATTCAATCGCAGTTTCCTTCCTATTCGATCGAATAACGGGACCCCCAAATCCTCCTCCAAGCGCCCAATCGTTTTGCTTAGTGATGACTGAGTGACATGCAGACTTCTTGCTGCTTCAGTCATATGTTCCAAACGAGCTACCTCGAGAAAATATCTCAGTTGAAGTAGTTCCACTTTACACCCTCCTCTCATTCCCTTGAGTCAATGAAATCATAACATAAAATGCATTGGAATAAATAAATGATTTCAAGTACGATGATGACACTAATATACAGAGTGGGGGATTGAAATGAGTATTCGCAGTAGGTGGTTGATGATCTCCGTTGGACTAGGGATTCTATTGAACCCATTAAATTCTTCAATGATTTCAGTTGCTATTCCAAGGCTACAAAATGTGTTCCAACTCGACTTTACAGTGGTATCCTGGATCATTTTTTCTTTCTACATTGCGAGTGCTATCGCTCAACCGATCATGGGAAAAGCCAGCGATTTATTCGGTAGGAGGAGGATATTTCTTAGCGGGCTTGTTGTATCCTTCATTGCATCATTATTAGCTCCACTATCCCCAAACTTTGGTTGGCTCATCGTGTTCCGCATTGTGCAATCCATCGGAACAAGCATGATGGTTGCGGTTGGAATGGCCATTGTGCGAATTCATATTACGGAGAAACAAGCAACTGGACTGTCAGTCTTGTCCATATTCCTATCCGGAGCGGCAGCGGTTGGCCCCTTCATTGGCGGGGTCATCATTCACTGGTGGAGCTGGCCTGCTATCTTTTTGGTTAATATCCCCTTCGTAGTGACAAGCTTTTTATTAGCTTGGAGGCATATTCCTAATGATGTTCCGTCTATGACATCCGTTGCTCGCAACATGTCCTTTCGCAGATGGTCTGATTTGATTGATGCGCCAGGAGTTCTGCTATTCACCGTGGGTCTGGTTGCTCTGCTCGTTGGAGTATTGTCCGCAAAATCATCTGGTCAAATTTCATTTAGTAACGTTATTGTCGGGCTGATTGGCTTCGCTGGACTGGGAGCTTTCGTGCGACATGAGTTAAAAGCGAAGGCACCCTTTATTCCTTTACGCACATTCGCTAAATATCCTGCAATGACTTGGGTCAATGTCGAATTCATGGTCGTTAACTTGCTTTTTTACTCTCTCTTTTTCGGGCTTCCGTCCTACTTGCAAATCGTACGTCATGTCAGCGAGTTCCATACCGGGATGCTCATGCTAAGCTTAGGCTTGTGCTCGCTCGTTGCTTCTCCAATGGCAGGACGATGGATCGATAAATCAGGACCCGGGCCAGCATTGCTTATGTCCGGAATGCTGATGACATTTGGGTCCGTATGGATCGTGATCATGACACTGGATCAGACTTCACCGGTTATCAGTGTGTGTCTGGCTTTAGCTGCATTCGGCATTAGCAACGGGTTAAACAGTGTCGCTATGCAAGCGGCCTTATTCAAAAGTTCACCAAAAGAAATTATAGGTGTAGCATCTGGAATATTTAATACCTCAAGATACCTGGGAACCATTCTCTCTTCATTACTCATTAGCAGCGTAATGGGAGATAACTTCAGCTTCGAGGGATTTCGAGTACTTGGGATTATCCTCACGTTAATTGCATTGTCCTTGGTATTCGTAAATTGGCGTCACAAGGAGTCCGGGCAGTTGCATGAGTCCTAGTTATCTGACAGATGTAGCTTACCCTTTGTTACCTCAACAGAAAGCTGTAGCTGATCGTGAGAATCGGCTAAGCAGAATGCTAATTAGATATATACCTAATCATAAATGAGAACATGTTCTTGTCCATTTCGGCAATCGGTACAAGTTCTTGTCCTTGGCTCGGGACAAGAACTTGTACCGTTAAAACAAAAAAGCCGCTATTATAGCGACTTTCTATGGGATCATGTTCTTGTCCCCCGACATTAAAATATAAAACCAGAGATAAAAATTCTTTTACTTAAAAATATTGGGCAACTATAAGACCAACAATAATAACAATAATTAACACTAAAGTGCCTTTCCAACCTAAACTGCTTACTAAATCGACTAGACTACCAGATTGAGCCCTATTAATTCCGTCATTCATATGTCCCAATGGATTATTTTTCAATTCCTCATGTCTTAGTCTTTCTCTTGTTCTTTCAGGAGTTTCATAATCATTATTCATTCTTTACCCACAAAATAATAAATTTTAATTAGATGAACTGGTCATCGAGCTGACTCCAAACTTGCTTCCTCTCGTCTGGTGTCATCTTCCCAAGAACGGTAGTAATCAATTTTATCCCGCAGAATATCCAAAGTTTGATGAATCGTTTGAACCTGCTGGATTAATTTCCGCTCATGCTCTTCTAGAAGTTTTCTGCGTTGGGGAATGCCATCATTCCCCAATCGCATCATATCAGCGAACTGCTGCATAAGTGCGATCGGCATTCCTGTTGTCTTAAGCTTTGCGAGTAATACGATCCACTCAAAATCATGTTCCCGATATACCCGATGACCATTTTGGGCACGAGGTATAGGGTCCATCAGACCGATCCTTTCGTAATAACGAAGGGTGTGTACGCTTAACCCCGTCAACTCAGCTGCCTGCTGAATGGTCAGCTCTTTACCGATCATAACGAGTCCGCTCCTTTTAACATCCGTTTATAAGCTGTGAGCTCCGATACACTCCGGGTGGTTCTTGTGTAATTTCGCTTCTAACTATACTTATGTTTCGATACGTCGTATGAAAATACCTTTAGCGCAGGTATGTCATAAGTTGATAAAAGTTGATTAAGTGAGGCAGGCGCCGTTCAATTGATCAAGCTGATCTGAGTTAATACGAAGCTTAAGTGCCCCCAAATTTTCTTCCAATTGCGTTAGATCACTTGCAGCAACAATTGGAAGAGCTCTCGGATGATTTTGCAGCATCCAAGCAAGGATAAGCTGATTCGGTGTCGCTCCCAGCTCTCCAGCAACCTTCCTTAGCGTATCCATACGAGTCATCTGATCCTCTCTCCGATATGCATCGGGTAAGACAGCATCCTTTCGGTTGTATATGCCTCCAAGGAGGGGGGAATAAGCCATGAGCGTAAAATCATCGTGTTGACTGCAGTAAGCAAGTAAATCCTCATCCACACTGACCTGCAGTCCGAAATTCGCATCCACTCTAGGCTGCAAATACGTATATCGTTGCTGGATGCAGCAATAGGACTCCCATCCTTTTGACATACTGATCGCCTTGGCCTCAAGGATCCTGGAAAGCCGATAATTACTGCAGCCTATAGCCCTTACTTTGCCGGCTTTAATCAAGGAATCAAAAGTCTCCAAGGTTTCCTCGAGTTCAGTTTCAATATCGTCTACATGAGCATAATATAAGTCTACATAATCTGTTCCTAGCCTAAGCAAACTTTCGTCAATTTCATTCTCAATCGCTTGGCGACTTAAACCTTCCAATTTTTCACTTTTCGGCACTACCGGTTTCGCTCCCACTTTGGTGGCCAAGATGATCTGATGTCTGTTTTTTCTTTCTTTCATCCATTCGCCAAGCAAAGACTCGCTTTCTCCCCCAACACAGCCATCGTTCCATATCGCATAATTATTGGCTGTATCCAGAAAGTTTCCCCCTGCTTCAAAAAAATGATCAAGCAGTTGGAAAGAGGTTTTTTTGTTGGTTCGCGATCCAAAATTCAGACAGCCCAAAGAATAAGCACTTACCAGCATTCCTGTATTCCCCAACGGAACATGCTTCACACTATATCCTCCTTTTAACAAACTGAATTAACTTCCGCTTACTTGCATCGTACGCAACCAGTATACGAGTTTAAGCGCACTCTAAGTCAATACTACAAAACAATATCTTCTCTTAAACAATGCAAAGACACCTCCAAAATAGTCTCCACATCTTACGATTTTAATTTTCTCTGTGGTCGCTTTTGGTTATAAAACTGTATATATTTCTCAATTCAACTTTGTGTCTCTCCCAAATTTAGGATATTATAGGGATAGAGCCCTTCCGTTTTTAGATGCCAGAAGAAGCTCTCTATGGAGGCGTTGTCTAGGCAATTGCCTCGGCGAGACATGCTGATTTTGGCGCCAACCTTTGGCAGCATATCGTGGTAAGCGTGAGACGTGTACTGGAGGGCTTGGACACTGTGAATGACCAATCCGGTCACGTCTTTTACTTAGCAAACGCTTTGGCAAACGTCTGCAGAACCAGCTGTTGTCGTTACGTTCGCTGAGCTCGTAGGCTACGATCTCATTGTCGAATAAATCTTTAACCGCCGAAAGATACAGCCATCGCTCACCTACCCGATATTGCGTTACATCTGTTACCCATTTTTGGTTTGGTTTATCTGCCTTAAAATCTCGCTTTAGCAGATTCTCCGGCATTCGATCCCTCACTTGGTTTAAAACGGCGTTTGCAGCGAATTTTGGCCTGTAGTCCTAGCTTTTGCATCAGACTCAATATTTTCTTGTGATTCATCCACACGCATCGTCCTACCATAAGAACAATTGGATATGGCGTTGACCTTATTTCTCTACATAGCGTGCATATACCTGACGAATGAGCGATGCAGCTTCCTTGTCCCGATCCACATTTTTGCGCTTCAGATAGGCGTAGTAACCGCTACGAGATACCTTGAAGAGTTTGATATTTCCTCATCCATTTCTTCATCCGTTGGGAATCACTAATCCCTAAGTGTTCATTAATCTTCCGGTAAGTCCAACCTTCAATAACATGCAGTCGTACTGCCTCTTTCTTGAGCTTTTCCGAATATGTTTTATACTTCTGTCCTTTAGTTGACATACAAAAATACACCCCCTAGAATTTCATTGGATAAACCAGGGGTTCCAATGTCCATTCTAAGGGGTGCACTTCAAAATAAAGTTTGGTTTTTTATTTTGACATAATGTTTTCTTTTAAGGTCAACTAAAGAATTTAAATTAGATTTCTGTCTAATCGGTAATCGGCTCATGTTCTTGTCCCCCGACACTCGCCTCCATGGGATTGATGAAGGTAACCTTATGCACTGAAAGACGGCCACCGGGGGCCATTACTTCGAACGCGGCCCGCCCATTTTGGCCGCCGACAAGCTGCTGTTTGATTGAACTCCCCCAATACGGCCGTTATCTTTAAAACCCTAACTTCATAAAATCACTGTCTTTGGAATGCAACCTTTAAACCTAGCCCGATATAGATCGTTCCGACCAGTTTGCCGCTCCAACGACTCAAATGGACTACCCATTTCATCCGTTTAGCTATTTTTCCAATGGCCGAAACACTTAATACGATCACTGTCGTATACAATGCACTTAATGTTACAAAGATGAGGCCAAGTATCAAAAATTGCCCCAATACTTCACCTCGTCCATGGTTAATAAACTGAGGCAAGAAAGCCAGAAAGAATAGTGCAGTTTTTGGATTAAGTATCTCGGCCACAGTCGCCGAAACATACGACTTTAAGGCCCCCGCCGATTCAATCTCAGGAAGTTGTGGCTCTGAAGACTTACTTAACATTGAGCGAATCCCTAGATACAGTAAATAAGCCGCACCTGCATATTTAACAAAATTGAATGCAAAAGCAGAGGTCATAAGTATTGTTGAGAGCCCCATAGTAGCAAATAACGTATGAAGAAAATCCCCAGTTGCTATGCCAAGTCCTGCCATGATACCTCCTTTTCGCCCATTTTGAACGGTTTGGGTGATCGTAAGGAGAACAGCTGGTCCTGGAATTAAAAATAGACCAAGGACAACGATTACATACGTAAACAAAGTTAAAAAGTCAAACATTTGTTTTCTCCCTTCTTGATATATTACTTTGAGTCTAAACCATTCCGTTCTCTAACATTTAAGCCAGATAATTAATTTGAAGTCAACAGCTATAGCGATAGAAGTTAAAAGTTTTGAAGATAAAAATTAAAAACCGAATTATTACAAAAACTGATTAGATTGTGGACAACTGTTGATACGCGAATCAATTCAGGGTCCACGCTTTTCCGCACACTCCTGTAGCATTGCACATGGCCGGATCATAAATTTCAATGGATATCATGTCGTTTCCCTCTAGTAATAAAGGAAGCCGAGAAATATTCCCGGCCCCTAATTTCCTATTGTTTTACTCGCCGATTTCAGCGAACTTTTGAATACGCTCGCCGATTTGATCGCGAACGCGCTGAAAAACAGCCCATTTTTCTTCGTCGGTACCCTGAGCCTTGGCAGGATCGTCAAATCCCCAGTGCTCACGGCGAACATGAGGAGGTGTCATCGGACAACGATCGGCAGCATCACCGCACAGGGTGACCACCAGATCGGATTGATTTAACAACAACGGATCTATGATATCCGAAGTTTGGTTCGAAATATCGATCCCCACCTCGTTCATTGCTTTGACCGCATTCGGGTTTAGGCCATGAGCTTCGATGCCGGCGCTGTAGACATTCCAATCATCACCCAGATGTTTTTTGGCCCATCCTTCAGCCATTTGGCTGCGGCAAGAGTTGCCTGTGCACAAGAAGTATAGTGTCTTTTTTTCCATCATCGATTCTCTCTCCTTATCACTTGAATTAAAGTATGGTTAGCCAGATATATAATCCTAAAAGGGTTATAAATAACGTTGGGATGGTCAAAATAATCCCTGTCTTAAAGTAAGTCCCCCAGCTGATCTTCACGCCTTTGGTCGAAAGGACATGCAGCCAAAGCAAGGTGGCTAGTGAACCAATCGGTGTAATTTTGGGACCTAAATCGGAACCTATCACATTCGCATAAATTAAGGCCTCTTTAATGGCAGCCGACGTGTTTGTCGCATCGATGGCGAGTGCATCAATCATGACGGTCGGCATATTGTTCATGATGGAAGAAATAATCGCAGCAATGAAGCCCATTCCCATGGTTGCAGCAAACAGCCCTTGATCCGCTAAGCTCTGTATGACACTTGCCAGAAGATCTGTAAGACCGGAGTTACGTAAGCCATAGACCACAACGTACATGCCGATCGAGAAAAATACGATCGCCCACGGAGCCCCTTTGAGTACTTCTTTGGTTTGTACAGCCGGACTTTTTCTCGCCATCAGCAGGAAGAATATCGCGATAACACCAGCTACGATCGATACAGGGATACCCACGAATTCACACACAAAGTAACCGATCAGCAGCACGCTCAATACGATCCATGATAATCGGAACATCTGAGGATCTTGAATTGCCGTTGAAGGTTCTTTAAGCTGCGTCCCATCGAACTTTCGCGGGATGCTTTTGCGGAAAAACAAATAAAGTACAAGGATACTGGCTACTAAAGAGAACAGATTGGGAACCAACATACGACTGGCGTATTCGATAAACGTAATTCCGAAGAAATCAGCCGATACGATATTCACCAGGTTGCTGACTACAAGTGGAAGCGAAGTTGTATCCGCAATAAAACCACTTGCGATGATGAAAGGGAATACCTTCTTCTCGTCAAAATTCAGCGCTCGTACCATGGCAAGCACAATCGGAGTTAAGATCAGAGCAGCACCATCGTTTGCGAAAAATGCAGCGACAACAGCTCCAAGAACGGATACATAGACAAACATCCGGATACCGTTTCCTCGAGCAGCATTCGCCATATGTAAGGCGGCCCACTCGAACAAACCGATTTTATCTAAGATCAAAGAAATGATAATGATCGCAACAAAAGCAAGCGTTGCATTCCATACGATCTGGGTGACATCCCATACATCCTGAAAGTCAACGACTCCTACAAGCAGTGCCAGTACAGCACCACCGCAGGCAGACCAACCAATGGATAGATCTTTAGGCTGCCAAATGACAAAAATTAAGGTAACAATAAAAATGATGCTAGCCAGGACAACAGAAACCAATGTTCAAACCTCCAATTATGCGATTACTTAAGTACAGCAACAATCAATATATAACTATATACTTATATAAAAAACAGAGATCATATTTAGCATCATTCAACCATTTGCTAAATATTCCTGTTAATCACAAGAACAGTTAACTTCCTTATTCATGGATGACAGTACTTCTTGAGCACTTGGCATCTCATTTAACACGGCTTGGATATATGGCTTGTCATCAACATTCAAGGAATAAAAAACCCATTGGCCACGACGAGCTTCATTCACAATCCCCTGAGACTTAAGCTTTCTTAAGTGCTGGCTAATCGCTGGCTGGGACATGTCGAAAATATCGACAAATTCGCAAACACACCATTCTTTTTGTTTAAGAAGCGTTAACATAGTCAGCCTTGTTTTATCTCCAAGCAGTTTTAGCTTCTCGGCAATTTCGTTCATTTGCTCCAAAAAGACTCACCCCTTTTTTGAATGATAACATCATAACCATATAATTTAATGCTTATATATTAATCCAAAGAGTGCTTGATTTCAAGTGTGTAGATGCAACTCCCAAAATCTTTATGCATTATCGCTTATATCAGCAAATTATATATCCAAATCCCGCCCCGTATTGGGCGGCAGGTCTCCCTCCGCCCTTCTTTCATCATCACCTTGTGTCAATCACAATTCAATTCAGTCATTTGTCTAAACAGCCTGGTGTCCCTGCGACACGTTACCCGATGGAATCAACTTACACAGCGGTAATCCTAACCAAACAATAAATCCAGAATCTTTTCATTTGCCTTTCTGTTCTTTCCGATATAAGGGTAACAGTGGATATGGATCGCTGGATTAAAGTTAATTTCTATAATGCTGTAATTGGTATCGGTTGCTTCTTCCTCTAAAGAATCAATCATCATATCTACACCACATATGGTCGCTCCTGCAGCTTTAGCTGATTGAACAGCAAGTTCCTTATAGCTGTTTGGCATTTCATCCGTAAAATCGATACTGTCTCCACCTGTACTAATATTCGAATTTTCTCTTAGATAAATAACTTCCCCTTGTTGGGGTATATCGTTCCAACTCATACCACGGTTCTTCAAAAACATCTCTTCTGCTTCCCCTAACTGAATTTTCTCAAGGGGAGTCTTATACCCCTTACCTCGAAGTGGGTCTTTATTCTTCTCATGAACAAGCTGTTCGATCGTGTGGACACCGTCACCGACGACATTTGCTGGGACACGATGCAGGACCCCTACAACCTGATCCCCCATGACCAGAAAGCGATATTCCTTTCCTGTCATAAATTCCTCAAGAAGAACCGTTTGATCGTGAGAAAAGGCGATTTCAAACGCTTTTTTCATATCCTCTCTCGAATAATCTTGATTGAAGATTGTAATGCCGAGTCCAAAATTGGTTGATTTGGGCTTTATCACAATGGGAATACCGCGATAGGTTTCATAGGTGGACATTGCTTCATTCAAGCTCTGAAACGCTTCCCCTGACGGTACATGAATTCCATGTTGTTTGAGAACTTCTTTCGTAACCACCTTATTTTCCATAATTAACACCGTACTATAGGAGTCCAAGGAAGTTTTCGTGGCTTGTTTCACATACTCTTGATGATTACCTTTTGAAAGTAATACAAAATTCTCATCGCGATCCATCCACGTAAAGCGTATGCCTCGTTTCACCGCAGCCTTTAAGAGAAGTTGTGTTGATAATTCGAGATCCTCATACCCTGCAAAACGGTATCCATTTTGAATACTGTTCTGAGCGTATGTTTTCGCTTTTTCCAAATGGTATGTCAGATAGGTTGATTTTTGAATGTCGGACTTCACCCTAGATGCAACATTCAACTCAGTATGAAGAATCTTTTGCTTTTCACCGTCCAGAATCTGCTGGTAATCTTTCTTAGGAAACAAAAGCTGCACCATATCCTTCATCTCATCGATAATAGCAAGTGCCATTTCCTCCATCGTGAGCTGACTATGTTCAGGCTCGTTTAAATAGTCCTTAATTCCTTTCATTATCACCTGATCTTGGTTTACATCAGCTATCCTTTGATCTTCCTCATGGAAGGATTCATCTACTTTAAGCAGCATAAATAGAATAAACAAATGGATGAAGTGCATCATTTCTTTACTTATTCCAATCTTATGAAGTGGATTAATATCTATGAATCGAAGCTCTAAGTATGCTACTCCATCTTCCACAAGCTCTTGGCACGGATTGATCCCCTTAGCGGTTTTTAAGCGAACAGGGCTGTAAAATTCCTTTACGCTCAATAATTCATTCTTTTGAATTAGCCTGTTTAAGTCATGAACATACTCTTTGGCCGAATTAAAAGAAACATAATACGACTTTTCATTCCGATAGCCACACATACTGTTTCGAAGTGAGTTCATAATCGGAAAATAATAACTTTTATTATCATGCGAATTCGCCAAGCTAACACATTCCTCGATATAGGTATTATCAAAAACAGGACTTGCTCCTGTTAGATAAATGAGCAGCCATCGATACCTCATCAAGTTACGGGCTACTTTAAAGTAAATCGTATCTTTGAACTCCTTAAAGTCTTTATGCCGTCCCTGGGTCTCATATAGTTTTGTAAGAAATTTCTCATCAAACGAGAAATTATAATGAATTCCGCTTAACAATTGTCTTTTACGACCATACTTATCCGCCAATTCACTTCGATAGTCGTCTGCGATGGGATCGCTCATTTTGGCAATAGGAATTTCTTTCTCTTCGGGTAGCATGGGAGGATTGCTGCTTGGCCATAAATACTCTCCTTCCAATTCCACAGAAACAATGTCTTGCAAGGCTTCCATGAAATGATAAGTCTCTTCAATCGACTCAAAGGCGGGAGTTATCATCTCAATTTGACTTTCTGAGAAATCAGTTTGAATATAAGGGTTTTCCGTCTTGCTCCCGAAAGCCTTCGGGTGAGGTGTCAGTGCAAGCTTTCCATCTTGATCGACTCGTACATTTTCTTTTTCTAAACCGAAATGACCTCGAAGCAGATTATTTTGAAGTGCATTGTCGATTACAATCTGTATAAGTTCACGATTCAACAAATTCATATTTATGACCGTCCTTTGTCCTTGTTCATTAAGAAATTGCAAGCGATTTATGAATACTGCGCAAAGACTTTCTAAACCAGATGACCAAAATAATCCCCTTAAAAACACTACTTAGCGCAATCGACATCCACACCCCATTTAAACCGAACGGTTCAGATAAGAGCAAAGCCAAGGGTATTCTTAGCGCCGTAAATAAAATGCTGAAGATCGGCGGAATATGTGTTTTACCAATACCGTTAAACGCACCTACGGTCATCAGTTCCATGCACATGAACAATTGGGAGAACCCGATAATTCGCATATAGTCCGTTCCGAGCTTTATGCTCGTATCATCAGAAAGAAACAGCGAAAAGAGCTGCTGAGGAAATAAAATGAATTCGAGCGAAATGAAAATGCCAAATATGGAGGTCAACAGCAACGCTTTTCGATAACCCAGCCGAATTCGATCCAATCGACGTGCTCCGTAATTTTGTCCAAAAAAGGCCGCGATAGCCCCTTGTAGACCACCGATCGTCATATAGGAGATCGATTCAATTTGAATGCCAACTTTTTGAACCGCAATGGCATCAGCCCCCCACCTTACAATAATTTTAGCAATAATGATCGAAATGATCGTAAAGGTGACCCGTTGAATCGTGATCGGAACTCCCAATCGGATAACTTCTTTCATGAGACGGCTGTTCCAGACCGATAGCTTAGAGATTATTTCTAAGTTTTTCGTTTTCATGACAAACAGCAAAGTCACTAATACATTGGCCGTTAGTGTAGCAATAGCGGCTCCTGCAACTCCCCAACCTTCAAAACTGCCGACTCCATATATTAAAAATGGATCAAGAATAATATTCAAAATGAGACCCATTGAAAAAATATAAAATGGTTGTTTGCTGTTTCCCATTGCATTCAAAACGGTTGCATATAAGGTGTTCAGAATTGAAAATAGGGTACCTCCTATCGAAATCAATAGAAATTGCTTCGCCATCTGCTCAACTTTTTCACTTCCCAGATCGAAGAAACCGATCAGCTGGTCCTGGGTCAATATGATAAAAACCATGTAGGGCAGCCCCAATACAATAGACATGATAAATCCGTTTTTTACATAAGACTTAGCTTGTTCTCCCTGACCGGCTCCCATACAATGTGAGACCTTGATGCCAGTACCAATCGTTATCAAGGTCGATAACGCAATCGCTAAATTAATGAAGAAGCTTGCTGTGCCAATCGCAGCAACCGGACCGCTTCCTAGCCCTCCAACCCAAATCATATCCACAAGACCGTAGGTTGTAGATATAAAATTGGTTGCAATGATGGGAATCGTCAATTTCATTAAAGTAGACATAATAGGACCGTGGGTCAAATCATTGGTGCCCTGCATGATCTAATTGCTCCTTCTTGCTCTCATGTTAATGTAAAAACCGACCATGAGGGTCGGGGCAGAAAACGCTTGTGACTGGGCCAAGTTGTGCCTTATCGTTTTCTGTTGGAATTAATTTTGTTATCTATTTTAAGTGAAATTCAATTCACACATAAGCATACACTTATACATTAGCCAGATCATGACCCGTCGCAATAAAAATTCCGTTGGTCTCGATGATTTCTTCATTTCCTGTTTTTATATCCTTGACGCGCAGTCCGGTAACTCCGCGATCATCTGCGATAATTTCAGTGGATTCATTGCTAAGAGCCCAGCTTATTTTAGGATTTTGTCTTGCACGTTCCTGCATAATCTTCAAAGCACGCAGTTCATCACGGCGATGAACAATCGTTACCTTGGAAGCGAACCTCGTAAGGAAATTGGCTTCTTCCACGGCGGAATCTCCTCCACCTACGACCAGCACTTCTTTATTAGAATGATTGATTTGTACATCACTCTTCACTTTTTCGATTGGTCGGGAGAATCTTGTCTTCCGATTCTCCCCCTTCTCTAATTTTTAATTGCAGCTCGTTTTAGTGAAACTGGCATGCAACAATCGTTGGCATTCGGCGCACTGCTAATACCACATACGCCGGTCTCTGGCAGCTCCAATTCAACCTTCAATGCAGCTTCTAGATCGCCATCCAGGTATGCTGCAATGGATCTGACCTGTTCGTAGCCCGTGGCCATAAGAAATGTTGGCGCCCGGCCATAGCTCTTCATTCCAACGAGATAAAAGTTCTTGTCTACATGGCGCAGCTCTTTTTCACCATGAGGTCTTACGGTTCCGCAGCTGTGTACATTGGGATCGATAAGGGGCGCGAGTGCTTCAACACTCTCCGTTGCAGGATCGATGCTAAGTCTAATCTCACTCAAGAATGAGAAATCCGGCCGGCTTCCTGTATTAACGATAATCTCATCGATTTCTTGTATCTCCTTGCTTTCACCATTTGCAGTCCCTTTAATGTGAATCCTTCCATCGTGTTTGGAAACCTTCTCGATCATAAATGGAGTAACCACTTGGACTTTGCCGGCATCAATCAACTGATGAATGTGGCTTCCAAGTGCTCCTCGAGCCTCTAACTGGTCATTCTCTTCTCCACCGTAAGCATCTTCCACCGATTTCTTTCTCATCACCCAAATAATTTCCGTGCTCGGATCTGTTTCCTTGAGCTTGGCTAGATCTAGCAGTGTGTTGATCGCAGAGTGCCCGCCTCCTACGACTGCAACGCGTTTCCCTCTGTACTTCAGCTCTTGTTCAGCTGATAAATCTGGAATCCCATAATAAATGTGATCTTTCAAATCACGCTCTCCACGTGTCCAAATCCCGTCTGCATGCATAGGATTCGACTGTCCCCAGGTTCCGGACGCATCAATGACTGCCTTAGCTTCAAAGCGTTCTGTGGAGTCGTTTGTTTCAACATAAAGTACGAATGGCGCAGTATCACGATTAGCCGATTTCATTTTGTCTGTATTCTTTTTTGATATGGAGATGACTTTGGAATTCAACATAATATAAGGTTCCAGTTCAGGCAGCTTCGCCAAAGGTCTTAAATATTGATGAACGATCTCTTGACCGAAAGGTAATTCCGTTAATACTGGAGACTGCCAACCTTGTTTACGCAAAAGACGCTCTGCGGCTTTATCGATGTTATACTGCCATGGTGAAAAAAGACGTACATGTCCCCATTGTAGGATGTTTTGACCAATGCTAGATCCGGCTTCAAAAAGGATGAATTTTTGTCCTCTCTCCACCAAGTGAGCCGCTGCTGCCAAACCAATCGGGCCGGCACCGATAATCGCGACCGGCAGGTTATAGTTATAGGACGCATGCTCCTCCTTCACCGTTTCTATCGTGCTTAACGGTACTTGGGGAGTACAACAAGAAGATGAGGCTACCTTAAATTCAATGTTTTTCATTCGTAAGCCCTCCTATTTGATATACATCAATTTTTTTTGATTTATTAACTAAAATGAACCAATGTACTTGCAGCAGTCTGGAAAAGGCACACTTAGAATTCAGTTCGGTGCTATAAATGAATTCTAAACTTATTATTTGCATATTGCAAGTATAACCTTGAAAAGTAGCACAATAGTGAAATAAGACCTTTGGACTTTATGAGCAGCATCCACTCTGCTTGTCGTCTATTGAACGAAAATGCAACATAACTCAGGTGAAAGCAGCCGATTAACTACAGCATGATTTAACTCATAATAGCTCCAAGTCCCTCTCGTCTCGAGAGTGATCATCTGGGCATCGAGTAGGATTCTTAGGTGATACGATAGCTTTGACTGAGGCATTTCCATGATTTCCATCAGGTCACAGACACAAACACTACCTTTTTGACTGAGCTCATGCATGATCTTCAGTCTTTTCTGATCTGCTAATGCTTTGAATTTAGTTTCGTATTGGGCAAAATCAACATTCACGCAGGATGGCTGGATAACGTTCAGTTCTTTGATCATAAACTCTTTACCTCCATTTAGCAGCAATGGCAACAAGCAGTGGTTGGTTGAACAGTGATAGGTGCCGAGATGCTCGTCGTCTGTCTCAAGTGTTGTGAATTCAACCACTTCCACATTTGTCGTGCCTTCAGCTCAACTTCATTTTGTTGATATTCAATCAATTTTTCCATCGTGTAGTAATTCATCATTGGACGTCCCACCATCCATCAATAAAATTTGATGAATGAAGCATATCATGAAAAAATTGTATGTTCAAGGACTAAATCAAAATATTTTGATTAATACTCATTCACCCAACTCATATGAATTGAAATTCAAAATTTTATATGGATCTTCCCGTTATATTTGCATATTGCAAATATTTATTGTATAACTATGACAAGAGGTGATTCGAAAATGGAAAATGCTCGTGAATTGTTTCAGATCATGACCCGAAGATTTGGTCTTCTAAATAAAACCTGCTGCAGTGTCGGAGGAAATGATGTCTCGTTAGTGCAAAGCCACATCTTGTATGAGATTGACCGGCAGCACAACCCTTCGATGCAACAGATTGCAGAGACTCTAGGAACTGATATTACTACGTTTAGCAGACAAGTCCAATCCTTAATCAAAATGAATTTAGTGAAAAAAACTCAGGATCCACAGGACCGAAGGGTTTATACACTGGCTCTTACGACGGAAGGAAAGTTTATAGCGACTACCATTGATCAACAAATGAATGACTATCTTAACGAAGTGTTTTCGTACATGACCGAGTTTGAAAAAGAAACCGTGCTACACTCCGTTAAAATTTTTAACGATGCGATGGCGAAATCTAATAAATGCTGCGGCCCATTATCTGACTAATAAATTTGATATATAGGAGATGAATTAGGATGTTGCTCCATTCTTACTTTGCAGAGTATTTAATGAAAAGTGACCTTCACATTCAAAAAAGCCGAGAGATAACCATTAAAGAACTCAATAGAAAACAAACACGTATAACCTTTTCAAGACAACCACGCATAAATACCTGCTGTGCCACCTGCTGCTAAGCTTATATTTCCTACATAGGAGGAATTAACAATGAAAACCACTTTGATTAGAGCAGCAGATACTGGCGACGTGGAACGTATATTGCACATTTATAATCAAGGAATTGAGGATCGCATTGCGACACTAGAAGTTGATCAAAAAAATATTGCATATATGAATAACTGGTTCCAGCAACATCAGGATCGCTACGCTGTCATTGTAGCTGAGTATGATAATGAAGTAATCGGCTGGGCTTCTCTCAACCCTTACTCGCAACGATGTGCTTATAACGGTGTGGCTGACCTATCCATATACATCGATCGAACCTTTAGAGGTAAAGGAGTTGGAAGCATGCTTCTTCAGCGTCTCGAGGAGATTGCTAAGGAAAAAGACTTTTATAAAATTGTGTTGTTCACCTTTCCATTTAATCAAAATGGTCAAGGCTTATATCATAAGCTTGGTTACCGTGATGTGGGGGTATTTGAAAAGCAAGGGATCTTGGATGGTAAGTATGTGGATGTTAAGATCATGGAGAAATTGTTGTAAATATAACTTACTCGAATTAAAGTTGAACTTTAAGATGGTTGGCCAATTTCTATACATAAAACAAGGACCTTCGAAAGACTGAACAGAACAACCTTCCATTCATTGATCACCTTCTTCTTTATAAATAACTGTGTATATAAACCAATGGTTAAACAACCTCCTGTTGAGTCTATGGTTTATTTGGATTCCCTTTTGGTCATTTGTCTGACTTTAAATGTAAAGTTTCTTCTTTTTCATCCCATTTAATTTTTACTTTGATAGGCAAAATTTCTTTCGTTACTGCACAGACAGAACAACTAGATGGCATTTCAATTATTGCTCCTTTGTAATTCTCCTCTTTAAGTATACGTTTTCCATCATTAATGCTAGATATCCAAGGTTATAAATATGCTGAAGTATATAGTCGCCTCAAAGTCGAAGCCTCTATCGGTATAAGATGGTTTGGAGTAACTGTTAGCTCTGATACGATTGAAGTTAAAATCGGCAATCGGTACAAGTTCTTGTCTTTGGCTCGGGACAAGAACTTTGTACCGATAAAATAAAAAAGTCGCTTATTTAGCGACTTTCAATGGGAATATGTTCTTTTCCCCCGACAGACGTCAAGTGTCCCATATGTATGTCTATGAGAACTGTATCTAAATCACAAGATAAGAATCCAGTTTGATTAATCTTTTTTCAAAATAGATTCTTTTTATTTATGATAAACATGGGATTCAGGTGGACTTTTGAACAATCTTTATTTCAAATCTAAAAAAGTATACTCCGTAATTCTAGATCATAATTTCCTTCAATTAGGGTGAAATCTAAGTCTTTATGTCTGATATTATTTAGATTATTGGATAATTCAGCTCGTACCTTGGGTAGCAATAGTATGGTGGTCTCAGTCCTATTTTTGACATTGGCCAGGAATCCTCTATATAGACCATCTTTACTTTTTCATTTGAATGGTTTACAAGCAATAGCTTTACTTCTGGATTAAACTCATATCTCAAAATGGTAACCTCCTTCCATTAGGAATGTGTGGATTCTCCCCCGTCAACATGAAGAACTTGACCAGTTACAAAACGAGAATCATCAGAAGCAAGATAGACAAAGGTTGGTGCGAGTTCAAATGGATGGGCAACTCGTTCCATTGGATTAAATGCTCCATATACAGCGACTTGGTCTGACGAGAAACTTGCGGAAATAAGCGGAGTCCAAATTCGGCCGGGGGCGACGGCATTGACTCGGATCCCTTGTTTCACGACATTTTTTGCCAGAGCACGTGTCCAACCAACGATTGCGCCTTTTGTGGCCGTATAATCAATCATTTGCTGCTCACCTACATACGTCACGACTGAAGAAGTGCCAATGATTGAGCTGCCTGGTTTTAAGTGCGGAAGCGCTGCTCTTGTTGTGTAAAAATGAGAATATATATTAACTTTGAAGGTGTCATCGAATTGCTCATCTGTAATGTCAAGGAGGCTTAGTTGTTGAAATTGGATACCAACGTGGTTACAAAGAATGTCGAGACGTCCAAACGTATTTACTGTTTGTTCTACAATGGAGATACACTGATGTTTGTCTCGTAAGTCACCAGGCATTAGAAAACAACGTTGTCCGAATTGTTCAATCCTCGTTTTTGTTCTATTTGCATCCTCATGTTCGTCTAAGTATGAAATAGCAACATCAGCGCCCTCTTTTGCAAACGCAATGGCTACTGCTGCACCAATTCCACTATCCCCCCTGTAATAAGTGCTACTTTTCCTGTTAACTTTCCACTCCCTTTATAGTTCGGGTTTTCGATAATTGGAAGGGGTACCATGAATTTTTCCTCTCCGGGATGGCGCAGCTGTCGCTGTTCAGGTAAACTTATCGGAATTTCTTCATAACGTGTGATTTTCCCATAGTTAGGGTACATGGGATAAGGTTGGGTTATCATGTTCGCTTTAAACATTTGTTGCATTTGCTTTATTTGGTCTAATTGATGACTTTGATCCTTTTGATCCATGGAAACCTCCTGTAGAAACAATTTTCTTCTATAGAATGTTTATGTTGATCACTACAAATAAAGTAATAATAGTGTGAAAAAAGTGGATTCGTAGTCCACACTCTTCTCTCCTCTGGTTTCTTGCCTTCAAGACATAGCTGCACTAAATCGTGCACATCTGCCGTTGCCAGACATTCTAGCGTATCCGCCTCGGTAATCGGCTCATGTTCTTGTCCCCCGCATATCCCGTTAGTTTAATCATTAATCTTCATAACCAGTGGGGCCATTTCTTTCAGTGTAGTACGCCCCCACTGCTCTACGAGCTTACAATAACTATCGGAGTCAATGCATTCGTGAGGCAACATCGGCGATTGTCATGGTCCAATTGTAAATTAGATTTTGAGCAAATTAAACACATCTACATGTATACTGTCATGTCCTCTCCATTCTTTCCAACAAGAAGAAAGCGAATTAGCGATTAAATGTTCACACTTTCACATAAAAGCTTATTCATGTCTCCCCAGTCGGCAGGGGATAACTTGGGCGGTGAGTTTTTTACTTTTACAATTTTTCTTGTGCCTTCCATTATTAATGTTGTTATTTACTGACGTATTCATAACCGGATATCGGATAGACAAATTCGGGTTACATGTCGCGGTCCAGAATGAGCCCGGGCGATCTCAGGCCGGTTGGAACGTAGAATATGTAACAAAGTCAACCAGGAATTGGATTGATTCGAGGAGCCAATTGCATTCTTCATTTTTTTATATTCCCCTTCCTATTATGTAAGAACCCATTACTGTCCTACACTCTAAAAAGAACCCTGCCTGCATAAAACAACGAGGTTCTTCTAACGCTTCCATTGGATCGCTTCACGGTCCTGAATAATAGCCTCCTTTCCGGCATTTCCGTAACCAGTGTCGCCATGTCTTTGTCCTTCATATTGTTGTAAAATAAATTGACCGCCAATCAGCACGCTGAGATGCGCCAGCCCGGTTTACGTCGAACTCTGCTGTCTTTCGACAGAGAATTTCGCCAGATGAAGCGTCGTCAACGGACAAGTTCTAGTTGATATCCAACTCAAAATACATCCGGGCAGCTCTTAATTAACATTATTCTACATCAACTGGATGTTGTATTTTGTCCTTGTAAAAATCTATATACAATTGACCGTCAGTCCCTTTGACTGCATAAAAAACATCTTCAATATTTTTGTTGCGGGCTTTTAATTTTTCTGTAATCCAATCTGGAGAGAGAGCATTTATTTTTAAATTCTTTTCTAGGAGTTGTCCATCCATGATCAGCTCAATCGGAAACTGTTGTTCCACTTTTGATCCCTTTTTCAAATCTTTTAAAGTTACATTCTGGTATTCCTTTTTCTTCATCACAGATATCATTCCATTGATTTCTAACACTCCGTACTCAACTTCTGAAATGTCGAAAATATCTTTTTGACGTAACATCTGATTGACTGTATCTAATGTTAATTTATTTTTCTTTAAATTGTCTTCAAGAACCTTTCCACCTTCTATAATTACGCTTGGTGTGCCTTCAGCCAACATACGGAGCTTACGATTTTTCACGACAATTATGGATAAAAAATATGACGTAAATGTAAAAACGGCAAGCGAAATCAGTAAGTGTATGACTTGCATTTTTTCATTGAAAGCAAAGTTCGCAGCAATTGCACCCAAAATAACGGCCGTAACAAACTCATGAAAATTCATGTTAGATAATGTTTGTTTCCCTAAGAAACGTGTAATAATTAACAGAATTACGAATGCTGATATACTACGAAGTAAAATTATCATATGATCAACCATGCTTCACCCACACCTCCATATATTTACATTTTCTTTCTTAAGTATGGGCAGTTTTAACAAAATAAAACGATAAGGATAGAATTTTCAAGAAATAGTCTACCCTTATCGTAAAATATAAGCTTCGATTAGGTCACTCACACTTATATCATCAAGTTCTTCCGCCACTTTATCTGCTTTGGTCTTCTTTCGAATGGAACCCTCTAATAATACTTGAACCTTCTGGTCTTTATCGACCAGGACAGAGTTTACTTCTAAGGCATTGGTAAGTATTCCGACTATAACTGCAATCTGGGCAGGGGATAACTTGGGCAGTGAGTTTTTTTTACTTTTACCGTTTTTCTTGTTCTTTCCATTACTGTTATTGTTATTTTTCCTCACTGCTCTTACCCCCAAACTAATCCACTATGATAGGAACATTATCTCCTCCATTACCTTCTGCAGGTCCCGTGATAAATGAATAAATGATTACTGCCAGAACGATAAATGTGATTATTCTTTTACCTTCATCCTGATCCAATACCATCACTCCATTTAGAACTAATGGTTATACATATCATTAATTAGAAATATTGTTCAACTTTCTTTTGAGTTCTAAATTCATAATAAAATTATACTTACTTGCATGCTTAAGTTCGTCAGTTAAAATCTCAAATACCATGTCTCGGTAATACCTATTTGGCAGTCCAGCTCTGATATTACGGTATCTTTCTACCGCTTTTAACTCACCCATTAAAGCTTTCTCTACACCCTCTATAAATGATTCGGGTTTTCGAAATTGGACTTCCGTCGGAGACTGGATCGCTCTCCCCGTGAATGCCTCATAGATCATACGAAACATCCTATTGTGTTTGCGTTCATCATCCCTGATACTAATTATAATTTCCTTTTCCTGCTGCGTTGGTGCCATTGAAATTAAATAATCATAAAATAACTCATCTTCTCGCTCACCAGAAACTGCTTGTTCAATTAATGTTAGTGCCTCCTCTAAAGATTTATACGTAGCTTGTTCTGATGCACTACGATAATATGGAGAGCACCTTTGTATAGAACTAAGCGGATAATAACTCGGCATATAAAACATGGGCTCTTATACCTCCTGGTTTATTTCATAACATTGTATTCACGAGTTGAAGTTAGGAATCATGTCCAAAGTTTCAAGTGATTTTTGCAAATATTAACTTATCAAAAACGCCTGTCGGCTTCAGCCGACAGGCGTTATTTCATAATGATCTCGCGAAAATGATCACATCAACACGACTTCGATCCTTGGTTTTGTACCGTTAGCCGCCACTGCTATATATTCCGCAACGAAGGCGGCGCTTCATAACTATACGCTGTCCCAAAGATACATGCCTAAAGACACTTCGGTAAAAGTGATAGAAATTGTGCCACCGTGGGTTCAAAGCAACAACGATGAACCGCGTGCGATGCCACTTTCGTCATTCATTGATGCGACGATAAAGGTACTTGGTACGGATACAGACGAAGTTCTGGTCGAAGAAGCGAAAATGTTTCGAAATAACCCTGGCCCGAACGAAGGTGTTTTTGTGACCCACCTTAACGATACTATGAAGTCTGAACCTCCAAAGATTCATTAATCCACCTATCAGTTAATTTCTAAAATTCAGACGAACATGACTGCGATGGCTCTCATCACAAAAGGCCCTAATGCGATGTAACGGGGATGCTCCAAAATACGATAACCCTATGTACCTTTTCAAACGTAACCATAGTCCGGAACCTGCAAAGCTATATACTAATCCATAACTTACAAGAAATTCCGCAAAAAACTTGCCCTTACTTATGATACGGTTCAACGTATCATCTATAGCGCGAATTTTGGTGCGACTAAAAGGTAAACCTATTCAGAACCGCCCATCCGATCACCGGATGGGCGGTTCTTACTTCCTACTTCTCCTGCTCCTTGATCACCTGCTCAATCCCGAGCAGAATCAGCTTCAAGCCGAATTCGAACGCCTTGTCGGTACCCATTAGTTCGAACAGCCCGTTCGTGAACATTCTCCGGAACAGTCCCGCATCCGTCTCGCTCATGGAATCCAGAAGGCGAGTCATTTCCTCACCCGGAAGCGCTCCCGCTCCATGGTCCTTAAGAATCGCGGAGACATTGCGCTGGTGTTCATAATCATCCAAAACGAAGTTGAAGACATAATTCATAATCGTAAGAACCGTTTGTATTTTTTGCTCTTGCTCAAGCGGCGTCGATTCCACGCAGAGCAGCATACGGTTGGTGAACCGGATGATGTCCGGTTCGTGGGGCAGCGTCGACATCATGAGCTGCGTGGAGCAAGGATACCGGCTGAGCACACTTCGGACCGTTACCGCAAGTCCCTTCAGCTGCTCCTTCCAGTCCCCCTCGGAGTGGTACTCCTCCAGAATGATTTTCGATACCTGGTTGGCCAGACGCTGGTAGAGATTCTGCTTGCTCTTAAAGTACCAGTATATAGAGGGAGCCTGAATCCCTAGCCTAACGGCCAATCGTCTCATGCTGAATTTCTCGATCCCCTCCTCACCAAGTAACTCCCACGAGGCTTCCAAAATCCTATCCTCCGAAATCTGAGGTTGCTGTTTTTTCATCGTTATCCGCCCTTTTATCTAACAGTGTAAGTTTACTCTTTACAGGTTCATAGGTTCATGATATCATCTAACACTGTAAGGTTCAATCTAACACTGTAAGATTGAACCCAAAATAAATAAAGAAAGTAGTTGACCCGCATGGATGCAGAAAACCTCCATTACTTTGAAAAAGCCCCGGTCGCAAAAGCCGTAGCTCACTTCGCTGTACCTATGATGCTAGGCACGTCAATGAGTGTCATCTATTCCATCTTGAATGCCTATTTCCTTGGTACACTTCACAATACCGCCATGTTAACCGCACTCGCATTAACCTTGCCGTTATTCGCAATTATTATGGCGCTAGGCAACTTGATTGGCATGGGTAGCGGTACATTCATCTCCCGTTTGCTGGGTGAGAAAAAATATGATGATGCAAAGCAAGTATCTTCATTCGCTTTTTACAGCAGTTTGGTTCTCGGTCTGATTGTGATGGCCGTCGGTCTTCAGTTGATCGATCCCATCGTTTATGGCCTGGGGGCAACGCCTGACTCCTTCGGATTCACGAAGGACTATGTCACGATTATGCTTATCGGTTCACCAATCGTCGTATTATTCTTCACGCTGGAGAATATCGTGCGCTCGGAGGGTGCAGCCATCACATCGATGATTGGTATGATTCTCAGTGTGATCGTCAATATTATTCTCGATTCGTTCGTCATCTTCGTGTTTCATTGGGATGTGATTGGCGTTGCGTCTGCTACGGTCATTTCCAACTTGGTTGCGAGTGCATTCTACGCCTTCCATATTGGATACAAGAGCCAATTCTTAACCGTCTCCGTAAAATGGTTCAAGGCTTCCAAGGAGATTCTGAGCAATGTATTCAAAATCGGAGTTCCCGTCTTTATTATGAGTATCTTTTTGGGTGCTATGTCGCTCATCTTAAATCGTTTTCTTATTGAATATGGAGATCCGGCCGTAGCGGCTTACGGAATTTCATCACGTTTATTGCAATTTCCTGAGTTTATTCTGATGGGCTTATGCGAGGGAGTCGTGCCGCTCATTGCCTTTTCCTTTACAGCGAATAAATTACGGATGAAGCAAACCATTGGATTTACGATCAAAACGATTGTGGCGTTAGCCATCGTATTCGGTGTCATCGTCTATCTGATTTCCGATCACTTAATCGGTTTATTTACGAATGACCCGCAATTAATTGAAATGGGCAGCTACATTTTGCATGTGACATTCTTATCCTTGTTCATTACAGGAATGACCACGTTGTTTACGGGGATTTTCCAAGCAACAGCGCAAGGAACGGCCGCGTTTATCATGTCCGTTATTCAAGGAGCTACTCTGATTCCTGTGCTCTATATCGCCAATTGGATGAACGGCTTCCACGGGGTGATCTGGTCGCTCGTCATTGCGGATGCCGTCGCATTCCTTGTCGGTGCCATCATGCTGTATGTTTTGCGGAACAAATTGCAGCCGGATTTTGATCGTTTAGTACAGTAGAAACCAAAATCTAAAACACGCAAGAAGGGCAGGATAAGGGCACCTCCTGCCTTTTTATACACGGTGAAGCCAAAAATTTCACCGTCACTTGTGTAAGGCTCAATGTGTTTGATCTTCAATTATCCTGCCCGTTAGTTTATGAAATTGCTTCGAAACATAGTTAGATACTTATCTAATCGGTAATCGGCTCATATTTTGTCCTTTACGGCAATCGGTACAAGTTCTTGTCCTCCGACACATTCTATAAAACGAGTCTATAAACCAGAAAATACCTGCCCCTCTCCCGGGCAGGTATTAAAGGTGAATCGTATGAATGCTTACCAACATCGATCACTAAATATTAGTCCAGAAGGCTGTAGATCTGAATGCTCTCCACCTTGGCATCCTTGATATGAAACGACATCACATCCACATAATTGGATGGCTCGTAACGGAAGTCATCCTCCTCATTAGGGGCTCCATCACCAAGCAGTTTCCCCTCAGGGTAGGCGTTTTTGAGTGTATCCAGGCTATCCCCTGCTTTAATGTTTCGCACTGTCGCGTACTTAGGATCTGTAATTTCGATATGAAAGATGGAGTCTTGTTTCCCCTCCGGTATACTGATTGTTTTAATCTCCAGACCAGGATACGTATAAACCTTTTCTGTAAAACCGATTAACGTATCCATGTTTGTTCCATCGCCGGCACTGTACGTATGAGATTTCAGGTTATCCGGTTTGCCCAGCATCTGTTCCATCTGATCTTCATTCGCTGTATCCGAAATCGCAATGGTGTGCTCATTATAGACAAAAGCAAGCTCCTTCAGCACCACATTGCCGTCCTTCTCCATCGAACCTTCCTTAATAGTTTCAGCACTTTGTCCTTCCGAATTTTCTGAAGCAGGCGCAGTAGAATTTGATGCTCCTTCGCCTTTGGCCTGTTCGTCGGGCGTGTTTTGTTCAGCCGAGTTCTGCGCCGCTTCTGGCGACTTGGCACCACTAGACTGACAGCCCGTTATTGCTAATGCTACCGTTAGTAAAATACTCAGCAGGGTAACAGCTCCAGCTTTGTTTATCCGTTTCATCATGATCCCTCCATAAATGTGTGATTTGTTCTTATGAAGTGATTATAAAAAAAGCATTTGTTAGTCTCATAACAGAAATGTACCAATCTTGTAACGTTACCTATTTAGGCTTGGGTTTAGATGCAGGTCTACACACGAGGCAAAACAATCGTAACGGTCGTTCCTTCCCCGATCTGACTTTCCATGTCGATATATCCATTAAACCGCTCTACAATCTCCTTGCAAATCGAAAGTCCAAGACCTGAACCGTTCGCTGTGCTTGCATTTTTCGCCCGGTAAAATCGTTCCTGCACTCGCTCCAGCTCATCGCCCGCGATCCCGATACCTTGATCACGTATCCGTATAACTACCTCGCTTGGCGTATGTTCCATCTCTACTTTAATCTGTGAGTGATTGCCTGAGTATTTGATAGCGTTGTCCACAAGGTTGGCGATCGCATGGGACATTAACATTGGATTGATGTTGGCGTAAACTCTTGTGGTATCCTCATCATCCGGTTCTCCCTGTGCTTTACTAACCATAATCTTGATCCCTTTATCCTGGGCCTTCGCTTCCATATTCATTGCGACTTGCTGAATCAGTTCGTTCATTTCCGTTTTCTCGGCTTCCAGTTCGTTAGAACCAGCCTTGTCGAAGCGGGATAGCAGCAACAGTTCATTAATCAAGCGTGTAAGTCGATCCGACTCCTGCAGCAGATGACCATAGATTTTTTGCAGTTCCTTGTTCTCATTCTCCCCTTCAACCAAGTATTGAGAGAAACCACGAATGGCTGCCAAGGGTGTTTTTAACTCGTGAGATACGTTGGAGACAAATTGTTTCTGGTACTGAATGTAATCATGCAGCTGACGCCCCATGGAATCCAGCCCATCTGCCAGCATGCCCAGCTCATCCTTCCGGTTAAGATGAACCCTTCGAAACTCTTGTCTAGAGAAACTTTGCACTGCGCCAAGCAGCACCTTAATCGGCTTGGTTGTGTTGCGGGCAATCCACAGACTGGCTAACGTAATCAGCACAATGAATCCGCCTGCACCCGCAAACAAGATATAACGGATTTGATCCATAATCGCATAAAAGTACGAAATGTCGTCCACGAACTCATACACATAAGCATTTTCGTAAAATTGATTCTGAATGGGAGTTGCAAAATAAAGCAGATGATCTTCCGTTACGGTGTAGGCATAACTGCCGCTCAGGGCTTTCTCAATATTTTTGTCAAAAATAAGCGGTTTGCCTTCATTAATGATGATGCCATCCACTGCCAAGCCCAGCAACTGCTTGGAGCTATCATAGATACGTACTTCCTTGCCTGAAGCTTTCAGCTTCTCCAGAGCAAGTCTGACGATTTTTTCTGTCTGCGGTTCTCCTGTCGATGATCTATGCTGTGCCAACACCTCACGGAAAGACAACTCGGACAGATCCGCCTTCTCCATCATCTGTTTTTCGATGGTAATGAAGCTGTAGTAATCGATGGCTTTATTCACCGCAAAAATGATGATGCCAAAGGACAGCACGGAGAAAAATAAATAATTCAGCAGTAACCGGGTTGCATACTTCAGGCCTCGCCACCTCCAAGTTGATAGCCAAATCCATAGATCGTCCTGACATACTTCGGTTCGTCCGCGTTATCCTCCAGCTTCTTTCGTAATCGCATGATGGTCATATCCACACTGCGACTGTCTCCCATAAAGTCATATCCCCATCCGATCTGCAGCAGCTCATCCCGGGTAAAGATTTTGTCCGGCCTTTTGAGTAACGTTTCCAGAATTTTAAACTCTTTGGCCGTTAAAGACACGGGTACACCGTTTTTCAGCACCCTTCGGCTTTCCAGATCAAATGTCAGCTCTTCATGAATGATGCGTGTAGATTTCACTTCTGTTCCTTCACTTGATTCCTCATTGCTCTCGTTTCTTCTCAGAATCACCTTGATCCGAGCGAGCAATTCACGATTGTCAAAGGGTTTGGTCATGTAATCTTCCGCCCCTAGCTCTAGTCCCAACACCTTGTCGATTACCTCATTTTTGGCAGAGAGCATGATCACAGGAACGGCACGTTTCCCGGTGATTTCCTTGCACAGGTCATATCCGGAGCAGTCAGGCAGCATCAAGTCAAGCACCACCAGGTCCGGCCCAAAAGCATCCAGCAGCTGCAGGGCTATTTTTCCGTTTTCAGCCGTTTGAACGACGTAGTTTTCTCTTCTCAGTACGAGCTCAATTAAATCTCTGATTGCGACTTCATCGTCAATGACAAGTATTTTCTTCAATGTGCACCCCTTCTAGCCTTGTTCCCCAGCTTGAATCATAATTTACCCTCATCTTAGCACAGACACTTTAGTTTCCTCCACCAACTGGAAGATGAGGTATATTTCCCTGAGCCCAACATAACTAGTAATAAACCCGAAGAATGGAGAACAATCCATGGATCTGCTCTGGGTACTCATTGTTGGTGTAGACTTATTGGCTGGTTAAGCGGCATCTTGTTTGGGCGGATCGTACCGAGCGGTGTACTTGGGAACATTATTGCGGGTTGTATCGGTTCCTGGTTAGGAACAGAATTGCTGGGACCAAGGGGCCGGCGATTAGCGGATTCTATATTATTCCAGCCATCGTTGGCTCGATCATTGCCTCCCTGCTCATCTTCTTCGCTCTGGCACGCGGCGGAGCATTTATGAAATGCGGAAACTGTCCCACATAATGCTACTTCATGAGGTTTTAATCTCTTTTCATTTAGATACTCATCTAATCGGTAATCGGACTTTGTTCTTGTCTTTCGATAAATGTCATTCCACAGAAATTCCCCTCAGATCATCACGATTTTTTCAACCGGCTTCATGAATTGTGGAGGCGTAACACTTATCATCTTATTTTGAAAGTCTGGCATACGATGGCGTGGACTTGATCAAGAAGACCAGCAACAAGTGACATAACCAAGCGGTTGCTGATAAACGCATGTCAAAGAGCTAGTCGTACAGACAGAGAGCCGATAACCCTATTACGCGGTTATCGGCTCTCTCATATTTCAGGGATTGTTTTCTACTTGAGATGGTAAGCGGTGTTTTCAGCGTTGAAAAACACACTTGAAGATGTTAGTAATAGGCAAGGCTGAACTCTAACAGACATTGAGATTACAAGCCAAAGCTTCTCCTTTGCATTATATATATTTTTGTGTATCCATGACAACTAAAACATTTACCTTTCTTCCTGAATAGGCATGGGCCCATCGAATGGGAAGAGCTAACCAAGATAGGATGAATCTGGCGCCAGCCGCTGTTTCATCGACTTTCCCAAGACCCTCTGGCGCAGCCTATGGTCCTCCTATGACCATAGCTTTGAAATCATCAAAATCGATGGAGGCATTGGCGTATCCGTCAATCCCAAACAGTTGTCCGATCAGCTTGTCACCGCCTGTATGGCGGAAATTGTAATCCGTAGCTACCGGAACATCGTCGAGGTAGACGGTGTAGGTTTTGTTATTCCAGTTGGCCACCATTTTGATTTTGTACCATGTATTGTTGGATACGTTTTGGACTGCTTTCTTGGATCCGCCGTTCTGTACAATAAACTTACCGGTATCAAAAGCAGTGACCATCGAATAATTGCCGGTACCGCTGTCGTTTCTCATCATGGCGCCATTCGCGTATGGGAAGCTGCTGTTTAATCTGGCGCGGTATTCGATGACGATGCGCTGATCCGCCCCAGCCTTTACCTCGCCTGTATATGGCAGGAACAGGTTTGCCTTGCCCGAGGTAGCGGTCGTGGTCAGTCGAAGAAATTTATTCCCGTCCTCTTCCTTTACCGTTGCGGTAGCTCCATTGGTCAGATCTTCGGTGGTGATACCGTAAGGGTATTTGCCTACCGTATCGCCGGAGAAATCCCGGTAAGCTTTATAGACAACGCCATCCTGTACGAGGTTAAGTGAAGCTAACAGAGCCTCTTCCGCTTGAGCGAGATTATCCAGCTGCCCGTCAAACTGCTCTTTGCTCAGATCGGGGTTGGAGGCCATCTCCTCCGCTTTATCCACCTCGGCCACAAAAGCGTCATACTTGGATTGGCTATAGTTGCCTAACCCCGTGCCCAACGGATAAGAGAAATTCGCCAGTCTATTGCGGAGCTGATTCACAATGTCATCAAGGCCCCATCCTGCAACAACTTCTACGGATACAGTGGAAGGAATATCTCGGCCATCCACCTTCAGAATGACTGGCACCTGAGTAGTACCAAGAGAGCTGAAGTCCATTCCCTCCGGCTTCCAGCTGACAACTTCCGCCGTCATCGACTCGCTATTGTATACAACATCCACAACGCTGGGCGGATCAGGAGTCACTCCGGAAGGAGTCTTCACTTCGGAAACCACCTGAACTGCATCAGAAGCCTCGATTACCGTCAATTGGATTGCCGTTTTGCTGCCGTTGTATTCGGCTGTAATAAGAGCTGTACCCGGTTTATCTGCGTATACCGATGGGGTGACCGAGACAGTATCAAACCGGGCCACCCCAGGATCGCTGCTGGTATACTGAGCATCCGCCGTCACATTCTTCATTTCATAGTTGTTATAGCGAGCAGTTACCTGCAATGGACGGCTTCGCTGTCCACTGGTCAGGACGCGGTCCAATCCGCTCATGTCAAGTGACTGCACCGATCTGGGCTCTGCGACTACGGTTACCGCGGCCGTTGTTGTTTTCCCATGATATGTCGCGGTAATTGTCGTACTGCCCGCCCCGACAGCTTGAATCTGATCCCCTTCATCAATAATGGCTACCTTTGTGTCGGAAGAACTGAAGGTAGCTCCTGTATGGATTGCGGTATAGGTAGCGCCCGTAACCGTATACAGGGGCAAACTGCGGGTTTCGTTCAACCCCAGGGTGAATCCCGGGGATCCAAATAAAATTTCTGATGTATCCAGCTTAAATAGATCCATACTGTCGATTTCGGCCAGATTGCTCCCTTTCGAGAAGCGGATGATGTTGTCGCCTTCCTTAAGGAAGACTTTCGCCGTGGAGGCTCCCCAACGATTCGGACCAGAATAGACGATGTTCAATTTGGCACCGGAGCTGCCGTTGACCGACAATATATGGGAGGCATCCGCCGCATTGGGGGAGCCGTTGGCATTTCGCACGGACAGGTGATAGAATCCCGCCTCCTGCACATTTACTGTAAACTGGGCATAATCATTAGCGTTCTTAATGCTCGCGACTTTCATCCCGCCTGATGCCGTGCTTTCCCGCCGGACAGCCGGAGAGGTTTCTCCAATCGGATCCTTCACCAGCAACGCATGTTCCGCTTCATAGCGCTTCCGCATCGGCTCGCCGGAAGGTATGGCAATCGGTATGTTCGGATCTACCGGCTCTCCCAGGTTCGGCGTATTGTCGTCATTCCAAGTGAATTTCTGTGCGTAGACTTTGCGGGTCCAGCCTGACCCCGGCCAGCGGGCAGCATGGTAAATGATCCAGTTCTCCGCACCATCAGGAGATGAGACGATACTATGGTGGCCAGGGCCGTAAACACCATTGGCGCTAGAAAAGATCGGCTTATCCCGCTTTACCCAGGAGCCGGGGTTCATTAAATCGTCGCTAATCTTGGCCGTGATCAACCCGAGGGAGTAACTGTCTGTCCAGCTTCCGTTGGCCGAATAGATCAGATTGATGGTGTCGCCCTTTATAGAGACCTCGGGCCCTTCATTGATCCTCCCCGGGGAAGTTTCCCAGTCATATTCAGGCGTTGAAATCAGGACACGTTCTGAACTGATGGTCCGCGGATCGCTCATTTTTGCAATATATAAATTTTGAAAGCTTCCGTCGGTTTCCTCCCAGCCGGACCAAATAAAATAGCGATCCTCATTTACAGTCATCACAGTGCCGTCAATTGCCCAACGATCGGTGGAATCGGTAATCTTCCCTTTGAACTCCCAGGTTCCCGTCATCGGATTATCACTGGTGTTCTCAAGCACGTACATACGGTGGTTTGCGTTGGTTCCGTTGTCGGCTGCGAAGTAAATATACCATTTGAATTGGCCATCGTTATCTTTGAGATAGTGCATTTCAGGCGCCCAAACATTGGAACTGTACATGGTACCCTTAACCGGTGTCCAGGCAAGGCTTCTCTCGCCCGCCTCAATGCCGGTAATGGTCTTCGTTCTGCGGATCATGATTCCGCTGGCATTGACAAAGACATTGTAGTAGTAGCCGTCCGTATGCTTGTAAACCCAAGGGTCGGCCCCTGTTTGCATGATAACATTGTAGAAATCAGACACATCCTTCCCCTCCTGCCGGGATGCTAAATTCGTCCTATCTGGCGTTTGCTCTGCCGCCATAGCCGCTCCGTTCCATTGCGGCAGTGTCAGCAGCACTGCGAGACAAAACAGCAAATACCTGAATCTTTTCCGATCCCATAAAACCGCTTTCAACCTCATCCATCCCCCTGTCTTTGATTTTTTCAGCCATGTCTTCATTCTACTTTCAGAGAAAATTTAAAAAATGTACTATTTTAAATGGTTTTGGTAACCGTTTTAGAAAAAGTGTCTTGACCTTCGGATTATACTTAACCCTCTCAACGTCTGATTATTATCGCCGGGAATTCGAAGGAAAAAAGGACACAATCCCCAATGGAAGGGATGTGTCCTGAATAAAAACAATACATTGTTGGGAGTGTGTCCGGCTATCGACATAACCTTACTCTTCCGAAGGTTTGCGGTTATTTAACAGCTTTGGGATCCTGACGGTCACGGTCGTCCCATGGCCGAACTGGCTTTCTATGGCGATCCCGTAACCCTCTCCGAACAATAGCCGGAGCCTGTTATGGATATTGGAAAGTCCGATGCTTGTAGCAGGTTGGCCATCTGGTGCAGGTTCAGGGGATGCCATGCCCAGCTTAGCCTGAAGGGAAGCCAATTGCTCCGGCTCCATTCCCTTCCCGGTATCCGTGATTTGGAAGCACAAGTCCCCATGCGCATCTATGCTCCCGGTAACTTGAAGCCGGCCCCCTAGATCCATCCGCTCCAGCCCATGATAGACCGCATTCTCCACAATGGGTTGGAGAATCATCTTGGGGGTTTGCATCTCCAAGAGTCCCTCGTCCACATCGATGTCGATGATAAATTTATTCTCGTACCGGATGGCGATAATGTTCATATAAGCCTGAATACAGTCCAGTTCATCCTCTATCCGCACAAGATTATCTTTTTTTATACTGTATCGGAATATTTTGGACATGCAAAACGCGATTTGCGCGATCTCCCTGCTTCCGTATTCCAATCCGATGCTGCTGATGCAATTGAGCGTATTATAGAGAAAGTGGGGGTTGATCTGGCTTTGCAGGGCAGCAAACTCCGCCTGTTTCTGACTCAGCTCAGATTCATATAATCTGGCTTGGGTATTGATCATATCGCTTGCCATCTCTTCCCTTTCATTGATGACCCGGTTAATGTCGCATGCCAGCATGCCTACTTCATTGGTAGACCGGACTTTAATGCGGAAGCCCATGTCCCGGCTCCCCACTCTCTTCATATCCAGCACAAGTCCCATCACCGGACGCATCAGATTGTTCATAAAGAAACTGCCCATGATAAGCATGCTTAGAATCATCCCCATCCCCACGATAATGCTGACTTTCCGTATAGGGTTCATGTCTGCAGTAAGCTCTTGCACCGGAATCATACTCACAACCCGCCACCCGTCTGCCTGCTCCAAATCCTTAACCTGGACAAGAATATCTTCCCCATCGATCGTTGTTTTGACCCCGTTAAGCAGGATGCCCTTATCCATAGACAGAACTTCCCTGAATAACGCACCTCGGGCATTGGAATTGGTGGAAGCAATCACCTCATCCCGGCTATTCACAATGTACAAGGTTGAGTTGGGCGTTAATTCCGTATTTTCCACAAGCCCCTGCATTTTGTCCATATTGACCAAAACGGTACAGTAACCCGTAATTTGGGAGAAATAGATTCCCCCGATGGCCTCCACAATCGGCGCTATATAAAAAAACTGTTCCGTTCCTGTTCTGTCATCTTTTAGAATCGAGGTGAACATCCCCTTGTCCCGCAGCGAAGGATCTTCCTTATACTTCTGGATAAAGGTATCGTAACGATTAAGAAAAAAAAATATCTCCGCTTGCTGATGCCGAACTGTAAAGCCGTCTTCCCCGAATATCATTAATTACGATTCCGTCTACATACGAATTAAAGGATCTCATATATTCCATGAGATCCAATGCATTTGGACCGCTGTTAAACGCCCTTTGGTAATCATCATCCACTACAGAAAACTCCTGAACCCGTCTGCTATTGACCGCAATGCTGGTGCTGACCCTGATATCACTAAATGCAGAATCAATTTTGCGGCGTGTTTGTTCTATCATCTGGTTACTGTAATGGGTGGCTCTCTTTTGGGTCAAATTAGAGAAACTATAATAATAATAAAATTCCATGACAGTAAAAATGATGATGGAGAAAAAAAAGATAAGCCATATCTGATGCTTCAATTTCAGTTTACTGATCTTCATGGCCCGCCGCTCCGTTCATATCAACTTTTTCTGAATTTGGCGGGGGTCATCCCGCAATGCTTCTTGAACACTTTATTGAAATAATAATAATCGACATACCCGGCCTGAATGGCCACTTCTTCAATGGATAGATCCGTCCGCTTCAGGAGCTCACGGGCTTTCTTGATTCTCAGCTCCGACACATATTCTGAGAAGGTTTTGCCCAGATTTTTTCTGAATAATTGACAGCAATACACCTGGTTAATAAAGAATTGGGCTGATAAATCCTTCAAATACAATTTCTGCTCAAAATGATGGTTGATATAATGGATCATCCTGTTGAAGCAGGACTGGATGTCCCCTTCCTGCATAGAGCGGCTGTTTTCTATCCTGATCGAGTCGAGAACCTCATGTAAAAAGCTGCATAGCGACTCAAAGTGTTCAAATCGTTCCTTGATCTCGGAATAATTCAGGAATTCCAGTTCCATATCCTTCAAGTCCTCAGAATATGCTTTGATAAGGATCCCGACGGCTTGATTCCACAGGTAGACAACCTCAGACATGCCAAGACGATGATCCCTGAAATATGCCTGCAGCCCTTTAATGTACGCTTCCACATCGTCAAATTGATTTCCCTGAAGGATGTGGTGGATTTCATCGATACATGGCTTCACCAGATGAAGCTTCGGCTCGTAGTGAACGACGCCCCCAGCTTCTTCAAGAAAAACCTGGGAAGCGGACAGGTCAGCTTCTTTAATGAGCTTGCTCATGTGCTTTAGTTGATTCGAGATGCTGCTGACGCCCATAACATGGATGCCCGTCTTATTCAAAACCCGCTTATCCGAATGTCCTTCCAGACAAGCCCTATGCTCCGTCATCAGGACAACTAGCATTTTTCGGGCTCCGGCTTCAACTTCCACAACATGAACAGGCTTTCCCTCCAAAGAAAGCAGGTTCCTCATATTTTTATTTTCTCCCTCGAAATAGATGGTCAACACCTGATAATAGTACACAGCTGCATCATCGGGAAGCGGTAGGAAGCTCTTGATCGCGTCCTCATTCGCCGAGGTCAGCGCATCCAGAAGAAGTTGGTTGCGCACTGTGCTTCTTCGGGAGAAGTGCACGGCCAGCTTCGCAATGAAGGGGTCAGCCTTATCGATATCCAAAGGTTTCAGGAAATAATCCAGCGCGCCATAGCGCAGCGCTTCCTGGGCATATTCAAATTCCGCATATCCGCTTACGATGACAAACTCAATGTCCAGCCCTTCTACTTTGGCCCTCTTCATCAGATCCAGTCCGGATATATCGGGCATACGGATATCCGTAAATACCAAATCGGGTTCATTCGCTTTTATGGCATCCCATGCGGTGTAAGCGCTTTTAAATTGTCCGATAATTTCAAATCCATATTTATCCCAATCGAAGGCGTTGCGGATTCCTTTAATTGCCCACGGCTCATCATCTACAATCATGACCTTGTACATGGGTATCCTCCTGAACATATGGATTCCCCCGAATAATTGCAAAATTATTCGGGAACAGCAACGAAATAAGGATAAACCACAGGCTGGTTTATCCTTATGCCATGGATTACTTGCTCTGTGCTTTGATATCTCTATAATTCTTTATATTCTCATCCTGAACAGCCTGACCGCCGGCGTCCATATATTCTTTCACCAGCTTGTCGTACAAGGCGTCGAACTCTGCCGGCTTGGCAACGACCAGCCTGTCACTCATCTGTTTGTTCATGTCACCCAACGTTTTGCCGTACTTGATACTAGCTTCGTTCGAGACGCCGTAATAGAAGCCTGTATAACCATCCGTCGTATTGATCTTGTATGAATCGACAGCCAGTTTTTCATAGCTCTGATCTCCGGCTGCTAAGGCTGCTGCGTACGTTCGGACATTCTTTTCGGTATCGCCCAGCTCTGCACCGTTTACAATTAGAGTATAATCCATATTCAGATTGCTCGTTTGCATATTTTCGCCGGTTTGCGCAATCCCTTGCGGGATCCCGTTTACAAGCTTATGGTTGACGCCTTCTTCGCCAAACTGAAGGAAGAACATCACCTCCGGATCAGCCATCCAGTTCAGATACTTAATGGCCAGCTCCGCATTCTTGCTGCTTTTCGGGATGAAGGAGAAAATCCCGTTTTCGTTGTACATCTCTTTCAGGTATTTCCCCTCATCGTTTTTGAAGGTATCTACAGTAACATAGTTGGCATCAGGTGCATTTTGCTTCAGTGGTTCACGAATTTTTTGTGAAAGTGGATAATCCCAGTTGGCGGCGTAGAAGCCTACCTTCCCATTGGTCACATCGGCATCCGCTTGTTTGGTTGTTTTATCCAGCGCAAAGTCGGGGCTGATCAGCTTTTCATTGTACAGTTTGTTCAGCCATTTATACGCATCCTTGGTGCCGGGCTTCAGCCAACTGGTGGTGGTAACGAATTCCTCCTCCGACATCGGACCCCAGAACGAAGGAATCAGGTTGCCAAAGGTGTAGTTCATGCCGGAAGCCGCAGTTGCCCACGGAATGACGCCATCCACATTACCCGGGTTCTTGTCACGGAAAGCAACGAGGGTATTATATAATTCATCCCGATTCGTTGGAACAGGCATTCCCAGCTTATCCAGCCAATCCTTGCGGATAAACATGCCGTTCCAAGCGATCAGAGTCCGCTTGCCTGGGATCGAGATTTGTTTGCCCTCATATTTCCCGTAGGAAAGAACGTTCTCGCCCAGATAAGACTTTAATTGCTGGCCATGCTTCTCCAACAATTCATCCAGTGTATAGAGGCCACCGCTTTTTGCGAAACGGGTTACGGTATTCCCGTCGTAGGTGAAGGAAATATCAGGAGCCTCGTTGGCAGCCATCAACACATTCAGCTTGTCGACTTCTTGGGAACGGGGGACAGGAACAAATTTTACAATGGCGTTATTAGGCTTCCCGAATTTTTCATTGACATATTTGGTCCACGTGTTGTTGTTCAAGTCCGGTTGTCCCTGAATACCTCTGTCAAACACTTCCACTGTCAAGGTTACTGGGGAACCGGAGCCCGTTTCCGATGCGTTGGACCCTTTTGATACCGTCTCCCCATTGTTATTGCCTGCGCCACCACAGCCTGCCACTCCTACGGCTAGAAGCACTGTGCTAAATAGAATTGCTGCTTTCTTCTTTATGCCCTTATACACTTTAACCACCCTTTCGTTCTGGTAATTGATTCTCTTAAATCATCCGCGAGGCCGGGATCCTCCCTTCATCATAATCTGTTTCCCCATCACCCCTTGATAGCCCCAGTCATCACACCATCCACGAAATACTTCTGCAGTTTAGGATAGATCAGCAAAATCGGAATCGTTGTAAACATGACACTTGCCGCTTTCAAAGACTCAGGGACAATATAGGAGCCGACACTTCCTTCCCCTCCTTGTTGGCTATCCAACTGCTGATTGGCCGAAATGATCTGGTATAGCTTCATCTGCATAGGGTAGAGCTCTTTTTTCGTAATGTAGAACAGCGCATCCTGGAATCCATTCCATCTGTCCACCGCATAGAAAAGGCTTAATGTGGCGATCGATGGCAACGAAAGGGGAAGCACAATCTTGATGAGAATGCCCAGATCCGAACACCCGTCAATGGCTGCCGATTCCTCCAAGCTCTCCGGAAGGTTGCTGAAGAAGGTTTTCAGGATGATCATATTAAACACGCTCATGGCACCCGGCAAAACCAGGCTCCAAACCGAATTCATCATGCCTAGGTTTTTAACCAGAATATAGGAGGGAATTAAACCGCCGCTGAAATACATGGTGAAGACCAACGCCGTCAAAATAAAGTTTCTTCCCTTCAGCCGCTTCTTCGTTAACGGATACGCTGCACATATGGTCAGGAACATGCATACCAAAGTGTAGAATATCGTAAGCACAATACTGTATCCAAGCGTATACAGCATATCCATATCGCTCAATATGGTTTTGTACGTTTCTGCTGTGAAGTCTACTGGCCACAGTCTTACCTTTTGAGAAATAATCGCTTCGTTGGAACTGAAAGAAAGCGCAATCATGTACAGGAACGGTACGATACATGTGAAGGACAATGCCACGATAAATACAATGATGGCCATATCCGCTACAGTCATTTTTTTCATCTTGCGCTTATTGCTCGCCACCCTCACCATATCCCATCCTCGCCTAATTTTTTCGCAACAAAGTTTGCAGATAACAGCAGGATCAGGCCGACCACGGATTGGAACAATCCTACCGCCGTTGCCTGGGAGAAATCACCCGAACTAATACCAACTCTATACACGAAAGTACTGATAACATCAGAGTAATCGCTAACCAGTGAATTCCCCATCACAAAAGGACGGTCAAATCCGATAGAAACCATTCTTCCTATTTGGAGAATCAACAAAATATTGATGGTTGACTTAATGCCAGGCAGTGTAATATGCCACATTTTGCGAAGCCTGCTGCAGCCATCAATATCGGAGGCCTCATACAACTCCCTATTGATTCCGGTTATGGCCGCCAAATAAATGATCGTGCCCCATCCGATATTTTGCCATACCCCAACGGCGATATAAGTAATCAACCAAGGTGTTTTCTGCGACAGAAACTCGATCTTCTCCAAACCAAAGCTCGACAGGAAATTGTTGATCATGCCGCCGTTAGAAAACATCAGATAGACCATACCGCCAATAATAACCCAGGACAAAAAATGGGGCAGATACAACACGGTCTGGGTCATTTTCTTGAATTTTGCTTGTCTTACTTCATTGAGCAAAATCGCCAGAAGAATGGGCGCTGGAAATCCCGCGATCAAGTCCAGAACATTCAGGACCAGCGTATTCTTTAATGCACGGTAGAAGCTGTCCTGCTCAAAAATAAAACGGAACACATCCAGTCCTACCCATTCGCTCCCTCCAATTCCTTCAAAAATGTTGTAATCTTGGAATGCCATCACAAGGCCATAGATGGGAGCATACTTGAAAATCAGGATATAGGCCATAGGCAGCAGCAAAAGAAAATATAACAGACCGTCTCTTTTGATGTAGTACAGAAAGTTTTTTTTCCTTTTTGTTGCGCCGTACTTTCGGGAGCTGTCTAAAACCGCTTTCATTTTTCCCATCCCTCCGACTGTAATAAAGAGCTCTCATGTTTATCATTCTACCTTCAGGATGAAATAAAAAAATGTACTCCCTTAAATCAATTTGGTAATAACTTAAAAAGGTAGTTGTATGTAAACTGTAGAGTGAGGAATTAGTCAGGTAAACAAAATAAAGAACCAGAGACCACTTGGTCCTGATTCATTTAAATAGGTATCATGCCTCCAAAAATACATTAGGTTAAACCTCGACATTGTGCATTGTAAAAAGAAGAGCCCTGAAGGTACGCCTCTAATTGGTCGGTCTACCGTTATTTGTGCACATTGTGGCAGGCAGCTCGAATCGGCTGTAGCCCTCCATCCGGAACAGCCGGGTCGGCGTCGCCCAAGGAAGCGGATATTCACTGTACAGTTGCCGCTTCGCTGCCGCGTCTCTCATCTTCTCGGACAAGCTGGGCAGCAGGCGCACCGTGGAATCTCCATCCTCCCGCTCGGTCACGAATCGGCCGGGAATGGCACGAACGGCGCGAGCCGACTCATAGGCGCCGTTGGATACCAGCACGAAGCTTCGGCTTGCCTTGAGCGGCGAGAAGAGCGGTTTCCCTGGGGTTTCGATCGCTTCCATCAGGTTCAGATACATGCTGCACATCAAATCGGTCGGACCAAACGCCAAATCCTCTTCGGCGTCCTGTGCGCGAATGGTCAGCTTGTTCTGGTAATTCCAATGCGCTTCCCCTCGCGTTCCGTACACGGCAATCGAAGGCACTTCGCTTACTTCGTGACAAAGCATGGCGTAAAAATGAACGCTCACACCGTTAGCCATAACGGCGCGAATACAGGAGACATCGTCCCCCTCGATGTCATTGACGTGGTAAAGCTCGGCCTGCACCGATTCCGGGTACAAGTCTGCCGCGCCTCCTCCGGCCGCCAGCAAGCCATGGTGCAGCAAATGAGCAAACGGATTGTTGAACGTCCCGTCCAGCACATACTGGCCCTCGCTGACCAGTCTGCCGGCCCAGCGGGTTCGATCGTAGTAAGAGCGAAGCCGTTTCCACATGCCAATGCCGACCACCTGCTCCACCTGCCCGAGCACACCGGAGCCGATCCTTTCCAGCAGCGTTCGGAACGCCTGGCCCGACGTATTCTGGAAGTTCACCTGGCACAAGCGCCCGGTCTCCATCTGCACCGCGATCATCTCGTCCATGTCCTGAATCGTTACCGCCGGGGGCTTCTCCACCAGCACGTGAAAGCCCATCCGCATCACCTGGATGCACATCGGCTTGTGGGAGGAGATCGGCGTGACGATGACGACGAAATCGATATCCGGATGCAGCGTGAGCATCTGCACGTAGTCTATATAATGGACGGCCCCAAGCGCGGTCAGCTTGCCGTAAGACTCCTGACGAGCGCCGACATTCGGCTCCGCAAAAGCAGCAACCTGCAGGCTACCCTCTTCGACCAGCTTCTGCATGACTTTCACATGTTCAGCGCCGAATCCCCCGATCCCGATCAGCGCGGTGCGACAAATCTTCACATTCCTTCCCTCCAAAGCTATGCCTTGACGAGCCGGGAACGATCCTCCCGGCCCGCCAAAGCTGCAAATTTATAATTCATACATGCTGCAAATAACGATCCTTGATGAGCGTGAGCGCCTCGTCTCCCGGCATATCCCATACCTGCCGGTTGAAGATTTCCACCTCGATCGCCCCCGCGTAACCGGCTGCTTCAACGGCATGACGCATCCGGCGCAACTCGATAACGCCGTCCCCCATCATCCCTCTGCCCATCAGCAGGTCGGGTACCGGCACGATCCAATCGGAGACGTGGAAGCCGAGTATACGCCCCCTGGCCCGCTCAATTTGTGCGTACAGCTCCGGGTCCCACCAGACGTGGAACGCATCGACGACGACGCCGACGTCTTGCGGGTCGTGCTGCTCCGCGAGCGTGTTGGCTTGCGCCAGCGTATTGATGACGGAGCGTTCAGCGGCGTACATCGGGTGCAAAGGCTCGATGCCGAGCTTGACTCCGTGCGAGCGGGCGAACGGCACTAGTTCCGCGATCGCTTCTTCGACCGTCTTGCGGGCGAAATCGATATCCCGGTCTGGCGCCGGTCCGCAAACGAGCACGAGCACATCGGTGCCGAGCTCGGCCGCTTCCTCGACAGCGCGGCGATTGTCGTCCAACCGCTCTTTGCGCGCAGGCGCGGTGGCCGCCGGAAAATAACCCCCACGGCACAGGCTGGAGACGCGCAGGCCCGCGTCCCGCACAAGCCGCTTGCTCTCGGCCAGGCCGGTTTCGGCCACTTTATGCCGCCACAGCGCGATCCAAGGCACTTCGGCTCGAACGCATGCTTCCACGGCCTCACGCATATTCAGCCGATCGGTCGTAATCTGGTTCAAGCTGAGTCTGTCTATGGAAAGAAGCGGTTCCATGCTGATCCCTCCTTGCTTTCAAACATTTCTATAAATGATTACGGCCGAATACCCGCCAGCGCCAAGACAGGCTTCATCCGTTCGGCGGCAAGCTCCGGATCGGCCAATAGCCCGGCCCTGTCGGCAAGCACGAACAGCTCGGCCAAATGGACGATCGAGCGCGATCCCTCCGCTCCCCCGATCATGCGGAAATGCGGTTGGTGGCCGTTTAAGTAGGCCATGAACACAATTCCCGTCTTGTAGGCGTACGTCGGCTTCTGGAAAATATGACGCGACAAGGCAACGGTAGGCTCCATAATCGCCTCATAACTGACCAGATCGCCTGCGTCTAGCGCATGAAGTGCCTGGGAGGCGGCCGGCGCGATCGCGTCGAATATGCCGAGCAGCGCATGGCTGCAGCCCTGCTCATCACCCTTGATCAGTTCCGGGTAGTTGAAGTCGTCGCCGGTGTACATCTTGACGCCTTCCGGCAGCAGCCGGCGCATCTTGATTTCTTTACCGGCATCGAGCAGCGAGATTTTAATCCCGTCGACCTTGTTCACGTTTGCCCGAATGACGCGCAAACAAACGTCCATCGCCTCGTCCAGATCGTCATTGCATCCCCAATAGCCGGCCAGAGCGGGATCAAACATATCACCAAGCCAATGCAGGATGACCGGCTGTTTCACCTGTCCCAAAATGCGCCCATACACCCTCTCGTAGTCTTCGGGCGCTTTCGCGCAGGCGGCAAGCGCTCGGCTCGCCATCAGAATGACTTGACCGCCCTCGCCTTCGATGAAGCCGACTTGCTCTTCATAGGCGGCTTCCACGTCGGCGATCGTGACCGACGGTCCCGGAAACAGATGGTCGGTTCCCGCGCCGCAGGCGATTTTGCCACCGACTGAGCGCGCTTCCGCGATCGAAGCGCGGATAAGCTCCTTCGAGCGGTTCCAGTCGAGGCCCATGCCGCGCTGCGCGGTATCCATCGCTTCCGCCACGGCCAGACCGAGCGACCACAAATGGTGCCGGTAGGCGAGCGTCGAGTTCCAATCAATCTGCGAATGATGCAGCGGATCTGCGTCCGCAAACGGATCGCAGACGACATGGGCGGCCGAGAAGGCGATGCGGCCCGTAAACGGCTTGGCCGGCACGGAGAACGAGCCTGCTTTGCCCGGAGTATATTCATACAACGCTCCCCCTGCGCGGGGGAGGAGCAACGACTTGGCCATCTGTATTCCCCTCCTTAAGAGGTAATTAAAAAATCGGCTTTTGATCACGAAGTATAGATATGAAGCATACTCGACGTCGAATCTTGAATTCAGCCGGGCCTTCCGCTACTCACGTAGGCTCACCTACGCTGCGTTGCTCAGTCCTTAGCTTCATCCAACCTTCTCGGTGCTGAAAAGCCGATTTTTTTAGTATTTATTTTTACAGGCTCAGCTTCGGCACGTCGATCCAGCGGCGTTCCAGCCACGACTGCAAGCTGAGATCGGCAAGCTGGGTGCCCTTCGCGCCTTCGAGCAAATCCCACGGAAACGGCGTGCCGATGACGACATGCTTCAAGAAGAGTTCCCATTGCACCTTGAACGCGTTGTCGTATGACGCGTTATCCGGCACCTCCACCCATTGGTCACGGAACTGGAACGGGTTCGGAATGTCCGGATTCCATACCGGCTTCGGCGTGTTGACCCGATGCTGCGTCTTGCAGTTCCGCAAACCCGCCACGGCGCTGCCTTCGGTGCCGTCGACCGTAACCGTGAGCAGATCGTCGCGGTCTACGCGCACCGCCCAAGACGAGTTGGCCTGCACGATAATGCCGCCTTCCAGCTCAAATATGGCGTACGCCGCATCGTCTGCCGTGCATTCGTACGGAACGCCCTGCTCATCCAGACGTTTAGGAATATGCGTAGCGGCAAGACAGGAGACAGCCTTCACTTCCCCGAACAAATTCTCGAGAACATAGCGCCAGTGTGCAAACATGTCGACGATAATACCGCCGCCGTCTTCCTTGCGGTAGTTCCACGATGGCCGCTGACCCTGCTGCCAGTCGCCCTCGAATACCCAATAGCCGAACTCCATCCGCACGGACAGGATACGCCCGAAGAAGCCAGAGTCGTTTAAGCGTTTCAGCTTGAGCAATCCTGGCAAAAATAGCTTGTCTTGCACGACGCCGTTTCTCACCCCGGCCTCAGCGGCGATGCGAGCCAGTTCAAGCGCCCCTTCCAAATCGACGGCCGTCGGCTTCTCGCAATAAATATGCTTTCCCTCGGCGATCGCCTGCTTGATGCTTTCGGCGCGGCGCACCGTCGTCTGGCTGTCGAAATAAATTTCGTAGTACGGATCGGCGAGGCATGCTTCAAGATCGGTACTCCAACGTTCGACGCCGTGGGCGGCGGCCAGCGCCTGCAGCTTGCTCTCCTGCCGGCCGATCAGAATCGGGTCGGGCATGATGACGTCTCCGCTCGGTAGCGCAACGCCCCCTTGCTTGCGAATCGCAAGAATCGAACGGATCAAATGCTGGTTGGTTCCCATCCGTCCGGTAACGCCGTTCATAATAATGCCGATGTTGCGAACTGCCACATTCATCGCTCCCTTCGCTTCGTATAACCGTATTGTAGTCGATGAGAAACCGCTTTTCTTACGATTACGGGAACACGATTCTCAATTTTGGAAGCGAATTATTCGAGCGAAAAACAAAATCCCCGCCGACGATAAGCCGATGGGGGGATGAAGGGGAAAATATGTTTTAATCAATCGGCCGGTCGTCCTTTGATCGTTATCTTGTTCCTTTGATCGCGCATTGTGCACTCGCTGTCCATTTGACGGAAGGATTCCCGCCTACTCAGCTTGCGCGGGCGCGTTCAGCTCCCGGTACGCCTTTGGCGACAGCTTGGCGACAGCTTTGAACGACCGGTAAAACGTAGATACGGAATCGTAGCCGACCTCGAAGCAGATCGAAATAATGTCCTTACCCGTTTCCACCAGCAACTTCTGGGCGACGCGGATGCGTACCTCGGTCAAATATTGCATCGGTGTCATGTTGTACCGTTCCTTGAAGATGTTGTTCACGTGCCGCGTGCTGATGTCCAGCTTGGAGGCGATGTCCCCCGCGGTCAGCGGATCATAATACTTCGAATCGATATAGCTGCGAATTTTCTCGGCGCGCAGCTTGTTGGAGCTGGAGCCCACTCCGGCGGGCTCAGTTCCGGCCGATCGAACCAGCAAAAGCAGCAACTGGGATAGCTGGACTTTGAGCGAAAGCCGGACGAGCGGCGACAGCTCCCTGGACTGCTCGAACAGAATTTTCCTCAGCAGCTGACGCAGTTCGCTCGCAGCAAACAATCCCGGCTTCAGCAGGCAGGAGGCCGGAAAGTAGGCGTGGAGCAGCTGCGCCCTCATATCCGGATCGAGCACTGCCTCGTCAAACGCCAACACTAACAAGGTCAGCCTGAAGTCGGACATGACGGAGTGGACGGAATACGGAACGATCAGCGCCGTATCGTCGACCGTAAGCTTCCGAACCTCACCCCCTAGCCGAATCGTGCCTTCCCCTTCCAGCACAAATAGCAGCTGGTGCGTCTGATGATAGTGCTCGGACACGTGATGCCCGCCCCTATGTTTCTGCTCGTATAAGTCTATCGCATTCTTGGACAAGTCGATCCATTTCATTGTCACGGCGAAGCCCCCGTTTTTTTGAGCGTTACATTTAGAGCCATTTTAGCGTGATCTGCGGCTTCTATACAACATTTGACAAAATCATCGTAGCATATCCAAGGATGCGTCTGAGTGTAAACGAGCGCATCCGCTCAAAATTTGAAATCATCATCCGAAACGTAAACGGCTAGACCCTACCTCCAGTAATAGTAAGTGGCGATAAGGTTACACTTTTTCAGATTAAAGGAATAAATAACGACAATCCCGTCATGTTTAAAAACTTAACGTATCTTTTCGTAAAAATGTTGGCGGTCCCCTATTTGAAAGTTTATCTTGCATGGCGCTTTCTAGTTGAAAACGGTGAATATGCTTTAACATCCAATTCGTTCCATACACTCATGTCTTGGTCAATCGAATATGAACAACGGTGCCCTCCGCCTCCGGATCAAGCCAAATTTGCCCGGCATGCCGCTCAACTGAACTTCGCGCGATGGCTAAGCCGAGCCCGCTGCCACCGTCACTTCTCCTAGCCTGATCACCGCGCACGAAAGGTTCGAACACCGTCTCTCTCACAGGTTCCGATATTCCTGGACCGTCATCTCCAACGGTAACCACGATATCTTCATCGCATGCCACCAGCTCCAGCCATACATGAGCACCCTCCTTATTGTATTTCAGGGCATTCGTCAATAAATTCGAAAGAGCTCTATGCATGAGACCTTCGTGATAAGACAGCATGACTGGCGATTCCGGAATGCGGATGTCCAGCGTAATTCCCTTCCGTTCAAACGAATCGTACAGATCGGCTGCCGCAGTGCGGCACAGCTCAGCTAAATCGCCTATCTTCCGCTCGTATGACAGTTCCGTGCTCTCCAGTTTGGTTAACTCAAACAGGTCATCAACAAGCGAGGCGATAAACCTCACCTTGGTATGTGTGCGGTTCGCATATTTCTGACGCTGCTCTTCGCTCTGTTCCATACCGAGCCGCAGCACCTCTGCATAACCCTGCATCGTTGTGATCCGCGTAGGTTGTAACAAACTATTAAAACTGTTCTGTCTTTAGGTTATTGCAATTTCCTAATTTCAGCTGATTTGGAAGATGCTCAAGTCAAAATGAATCATTTTATTTGTTGTGAGGATATAGAAGTATTTCCGAAAATATGTGTTCTGACACAATCAATGTGTAACTTGATAAGTATTTTTCTTTTACAACAGTTGTATGCTGATCTAATCGGTGGTCGGCATGTTCTTGTCCTTTTCGGCAATCGGTTCAAGTTCTTGTCCTGGGCTCGGGACAAGAACTTGTACCGATAAAACAAAAAAAAGCCGCTAATAGCGACTTTCAATGGGACCATGTCTTGTCCCTCGACAGATGTCTAATGACCTTATCACCTTTCAGCCATTATTTATTTTATGGATTTGTTAAAGTTACCCTCATTATTGACACAATTTTGCCCTCTTCTACTTGTTTCTAACACATAAACTTTTTGTTTTGGAGCGCAAACAGTGAACAACTCCATTGCACCATGTAAAGGGGAGCTTTATGTCGTAACCTCCAACCAAAGGGATGACTTTGTGTCATTAACTCCGACCAAAATGGTAACGTTGTGTCATATTTATCCATATTATTAATAGCATTTCACATTTCTTCGTGCGCGCCCGGACGGTGGTGATCGTTGTGGAGCACCGTGTAGTGACAGGTCCCCCTCCCGTCATCTTTAGCGTCAGCCTGTGAACAACTAATAGATATAGTACGATAAACATTCCCCTGCCAGTATAACACTACATCATCTCAGCAGTTCCCGAAGGAGTTAATGTACAATGAGGACTGGGCAACTTGATAACTGAGAAACCTTGTGGCTGACACTTCCAAGCATCATTCCTTTTACTCCCCTTAGCCCACGGCTTCCGATTATAATAAGTTGCTGCTCGGTATCCCATGCATAATTTAATATTTCATGTGCAGGATCTCCCTTAAGATGAATGGTTTCCGGGTTAATTCCCGCAGATTTTAATTTAGATTTGGCTTCTTGCAGCTGTTCCAAACTCGCTTTCTCCATTTCGTTCAATACTTCTTCCAAGAAATTCACTGGTACATATGTCATTCCGTTCGACACATAATCCTGGCTGACATGAACCAAGGTAACATCGGTTTGTTTGTTTCGGGCTATTTCAATGGTTGCATCGAGGATTTTGTTCGTTATTTCAGCTTTATCAATGGCCACCATAATTTTGTCAAACATATTTATCATCCTTTCCGTGGCAACTCGTAACGATTCCGGCTACCTACAAAACGATTACTTGCTGCTCCTATACCGACTAAAAAGAGTACGACCGAAGCTCCAAGCAGAATGAAAAGTGGCAGGTTCCAACTATTTGTCGCATCATGCAGATATCCTATAAGGGCAGGGCCGATTGCGGCAAGAAGATATCCGACCGATTGGGCCATGCCAGACAGTTCCGCTGCTTGATGCGCATTTTGAGTGCGCAACCCGAAAAACATCATGGACAAACTAAAAGCGAAGCCTCCACCAATTCCGAGCATGATGATCCACAACAGAATGATATTGGAGCTTCCGTAAAGAAGTCCGATCGTTCCCGTCATAAGCAAAATGGTTGTGATGACCACTAATAAACGTTGGCTAGACATGCGCCCCGCAATAACGGGGACAATAAAGGTAAATGGGAGCATCGCTAACTGCATGATCGAGAGGTACCATCCTGATTGGTTGGAGTCAATTCCTTGCTGCTTTAAAATTTCAGGCAACCATGCGATCAACACATAGAATACCATGGACTGTATACCCATAAACAACGTTACTTGCCAGGCAAGCGGGGATCGCCAAACATTCACATCGTAGCTGACCATCCTTTGACTCGTCGTGGCAGTTTGTTTTGTTTGATTTCTTAATTGGGGTAGCCAACAGAGTCGATACTAAGCTTAGAATCCCCCATATTCCGAGTGCCCCCTGCCATTTTAGACCTGCGTTTACGGCTAGCGGTACACTGATCCCCGATGCGATTGCTCCACATAAATTCATTGAAATGGAGTAAACACCTGTCATGGAGCCAATTTTATCTGGGAAATCCCTTTTGATTATACTTGGCAATAATACATTACATACGGCAATGGCGAATCCTAGAACTGCTGTCCCAATAAACAGATTAACTGCGCCAGATAATGAACGTATGACAATACCAGCAGTCAGAAAGATTAGGGCAATCAAAATGATACGCTCAACCCCAAATCTTCGTCCTAATTTTGGTACTAGAGACGATAATAAAGCAAAGGCGAGCAAGGGTACCGTTGTGATCAGGCCTGCTAATGTATTTGAAATATGAACGTCATCCCTTACAAGACTCACTAAAGGACCGACTGACGTTAAGGGAGTACGTAAATTAGCTGCGATAACAATAATGCCGAGGATAATCAGCCCTATAGAGGACGGTATGTTTTTTGGTTTGTTCGGCATTCTACACTTCTCCTTCCTGAATTCTTACGTATGATTTGCTACCTGCTGATTGAAAAAACTTTGCTATAACATTCGCGCGAACAACAAAAGTATATTATAATATATTAAAATTAACAATAAATATTTTATGATATACCAAAACTCATCTGACAATAAAAAAACAACTCTGAATTCCCGCCATGAATTCGGAGTTGTATTTAATAAGTAGAATTTATCGACTTTTAGAAACCATATTTTAAGGATATATGGAGCACTGTTTCGCTATTCGTATGATTGGTATAAGAGTGAGGACAATCTGAACGAAAACTGATCGTATCATATTGATTCAATGTATAAATCTCTTCATTGACTTGAATTTCAATGGAGCCAGTCATTACTGTCGCGATTTCAGTTGTATTCACATGATGACCTTCAGGGTAATACGAGCTATTTGGCTGTAGGTATGCCCGACACATTTCCATATCGTTGCTTTTAAAGACTGGTTCAATGATCCAATTTTTTTCATCATTAGAAAACCGTAATCCTTCGCCTGCTCGATACAAACTAACAGGGTTCTCTGATTTGAACAAAGCAAATAGCGGTAAAGATATGCCTTTTGAAATTTTCCATATAATCGCTAAAGTCGGATTTGTTTCGCCACGTTCGATATTCCCCAGAGTAAGTTTGCTTACGCCCGTTAATTCCGCTAAATCGTCTAAGCTCATATTTTTTTCTTTTCTGTACTTTTTCAAGGCACCGCCCATTTGTAATACAATTTGTTTTGATTCGTTGGCTTCATCCATTTAATATTCACCTCAACAATAAACTGTTATAGCTAGTATATTGTTAATCTAGATTCTTTTCCACACGATACCACTTGTAAGTCCAGTGGATTTCCATACTTCCCTTACGTACTTAAATTGTTCACAAGTTCAATATAAAATAAAATCTCGATGAAAGTTGAAGGTTGACCCCGGTTCGAGCTTGAGCTTTACCAAAACTAACTTTAACTCCATACAAATTACAGCTGCATGGGCCACAGCCGACACCGGCGACAGGCGAGATCTGTATCACCTCACGCTATCGGATATATAAAAACAGAGCGGTCCCTCCAATGGGACTTCGCTCTGTTTTTATATTGGATCCGCCAACATTCTCTAAACATTAGCTGTCATTTACTTGGAAATCAGTTTTGAAATGCCTACGCGTCCTTAATGTATATTTACGTTAAATTTGTGGCCCCACCAATCTTTTATCGTTTAGCAAAATTCCAATCAGTATGATGGTTGATTTTCGTTTTGAACGGTGCGTTTTCCATAAGCGCAAAGAAAGACGCGTACGCCTTCAGTGATGAGACGTTTGGTTTGTTCCTGTTCCTCCTCTAATGTCCCGTTTTTTCTCGGTTGATCAAATACCAATAAAAACGTTAAGGCAGAGAAGTGCTTTGTAGCCATTACAGGATCTGGCACATCGAGCAATCCGGTTTGTCCAAACTCGGTAAACCTCCTGATAATCCCCTCTTCCGTTGCGCTATCCAGCTTTTCTAAAAACGAGGCTGGCAGGTTGGAGGCTTCCATTGTAACCAGACGGATCAAAGCACTGTAATCGGACGAACCGTTCGCCGATGCTACGAATTGTTCGCAGAATAAGATGAGCGCCTCCTCCAGATCCTCGAATTCCCACAGGTAGTCTGATATCCCTTGCTTGATCATGTCCAGAACCGCCCGACTGGTTTCTTCCACAACAGCAAGTAGCAAGTTTTGTTTGTCCCCATAATAATCATAAACGGTCCTTTTGGAAACCCCCGCTTTAGCTGCGACCGCATCGACGCTGGAGCGATCAAACCCATCTGAAAGAAACAGATCCCGTGCCGCTGCAATAATTTTAGCTCGTTTGTCTGAAGAGCCTTTGCGGATTTTTTTGTTTTCCGTATTATCCATGCTTACGTTTCCCCCCTACAGGTATATTATCAAAAATCAGTTTCATTTTACAAAGTACACTGCACGGTGTAGTATAATTAATGCAACATATCAAAACCACTGATCAAGGAGGATTTTATCCATGAAAACCATGCAGTCTTTTGTTGATGTTCTCATTGTCGGGGCCGGACCAACAGGGCTTACACTTGCCTGCGACCTTGCCCGTCGAAACGTCGACCATCGTATTATGGAACGAAGCGCCTTATATAACGCAGCGTCTCGCGCCAAAGCAATCCAGCCCCGCTCGCTTGAGGTCGTCGATAATTTGGAGGCCGTTCGTTACATTATGGACACAGGTGTCGTGGATTTGCCTGTTCGTTATTATACCGCAGATGGCAAGAGTGTGGACAAGCCGGCTATTACCGTTGCAGCCAGCGCCGAACTGGAGACACCCTATCGTGATCCGGTCTGGATTGCTCAATATGATGTGGAAAAAGCATTGCGCGACCGATATGCGGCGCTTGGCGGTCAAGTCGAGTTGGGCGTGGAAGCTGTAGGGCTTGAACAGGATTTGGATGGTGTGACGGTAACCGTGAACACACCGCAAGGAGAAGAGCAAATTCGCGCTCGTTATGTCGTCGGCGCTGACGGGGGCAAAAGCAATATCCGCAAGTTTATCCATTTGCCGCTGGTTGGAGAAACACACGAACATGAACGGTGGTATCTTGGCGATGTACGATTGGAAGGGCTGGATCGTGACCGTATCCATATCTGGACCTCTTCGGAGGGGATGGTCGGGGTGACACCGCTGCCTAAATCCGATATTTGGCAGCTGCAGGCTACAATTCCGGCAGACATCGAAGAACCAGAGCAGCCGTCGCTAGAGGTGTATCAAGCCATGTTTGACCGTCGCGCAGGAGCCGGACGTGCTCGGCTCACGGATGCCTCCTGGCTGTCCATCTACCGAGTCAACGTCCGTATGGTTGAATGTTACCGCAACGGCCGGGTTTTACTTGCCGGAGATGCCGCTCATGTTCATTCGCCGGCCGGCGGCCAAGGCATGAATACGGGGATGCAGGACGCATATAACCTCGGATGGAAGCTGGAAGCCGTCGTACGCGGAGCTGACACCGCTTTGCTCGACACGTACGATGAGGAGCGCCGCCCCGTAGCTCAAGCCGTGCTCGAGGACAGCACGAAAAAAATGGGAGGGGTCGTAGAGACGGCCACTGAACGCGGAGCGTTATCCCAATCCTTGAGCACCATATCCGACGATCTGACGAGCGGGCTGCTCATTTCCTATCGGTCAAGTTCTCTTACCCACCCGTCTGCTCGAACGAATGCTACCCGTTCGTTGCCCGGGGATCGTGCTCCTAATGCCGAGGGTCTGCAAGGTACAGGGTTTGCAGGAAGTGTATTTGACCTGTTGCGCGGCCCACACTGGACGCTTTTGGCTTTTGTAAACCGCACAGATCATCTTTCTTTGGAGAACTTCACCTACGACGGACTCCATGTGCATTCCATCCTGCCATCGCATGTGGAGGGTGCCGAAGGCATAATCGACACAGCAGGGAATGCCTATCGAATTTACGATGTGGCAAGCGAAGAACTCGTATTGATTCGTCCCGACGGTTACATCGCTCTGCGTACCTCCATTGATGATACCGCATCGATCTTGAATTACTTGAATTTCATTTATCGCGAAAACTGATTTTGAAAAGCCGTCGGTGATCTTTTACAACATCTCAGGTGACCGCCGGCACTTTTGATGAACTGAGTCTAAATTGATAATACGGGAAGGACTGTTTTTATGGAAGAAATTATTCGAACCGTTAACCTGACAAAGCAATACGGAAATAAAGTCATTGTAGATCGCGTTTCGATTTCCGTTAAAAAAGGAGAAATTTATGGATTCCTGGGATTGAATGGCGCAGGAAAAACGACAACCATTCGAGCTCTTCTCGGCATAAGTAAGCCTTCTTCCGGAGAAGTGTATTTGTTTGGTCAGCGCTGGGCGAATGGGAATCCCGATTTATCGAGACGAGTAGGTTATATGGTGGAAGTTCCTTATGCCTACCCTAACTTTACGGTTAGGGAAAACTTGAGTTTGATGGCCAGGTTGCGAGGATTACCGGTTCCGGGGGCAGTTAACGAAATTATGGAGCAATTGAATCTGAGCCAATATGCGGATAGTAAGGCAAGAGATTTGTCACTTGGTAACGCGCAGAAACTTGGATTGGCCAAAGCGTTAATTCATAAGCCGGACGTTCTGATTCTTGATGAGCCAACCAATGCGCTTGATCCAGCCGGAATTGTCGAGATAAGGGAGATGCTGAAAGCTCTAGCTTCTCAACAAGGGGTTACCGTGTTTATATCGAGCCATATCCTTGAGGAAATGTCCAAAATGGCTTCTCGAATCGGCATTATTCACAAAGGCGTATTGCTAGAAGAACTGACAACAAAAGACTTTGAAACCATCCGCCGAAAGCAGTTGATGATCGGTACGAAGGAGGCTCGAAAGGCTCAAGCTATTCTTTCAGACTCCGGGTATGCGGTACATTCGCCTTCGAATAACTGCCTTGCACTACCGGATGATCATGCCGTGAAGCATCCCGAACATATTGCTAGATTGCTTGCTCATCACGAATTGCCGCTCACCATGCTTAATATTGAAGAAGAGAATTTGGAACATTATTTTCTCAAAGCAATCGGAGCCCAGGAGGGAAAACGAAAATGAGACCATTGTTGACGGCCTGTAGCGTTGAAATTTACAAATTGCGTCGATCCTTTGTTTTATGGGGCACGCTTCTGTTTATATTGTTTGTCATCACGTTGTTCTTGGGACAGCCCGATTGGCCTTCTTTTTTTGAACGGACTGCGTTTTTGTATGCATCCGTGTTTGGGCTGCTGGGGTTTGGATTGGTGACAAGCTGGACATTTGGCCGCGAGTATTCTGATCGGACGCTTAAGGATTTGCTCGTTTTGCCTATATCGCGCGGTAAAATAGCGATTGCCAAATATGTCGCAATTATATTTTGGTGTTTTGTAATGATGTTGATCAGCTTTGTTTATGCCTTAGTGCTTGGTTTTGCTATTGGCCTTCCTGGCTTTTCGTTTGCAATTGTACAACATTATTTGTTCCTGATACTTATCATTGGTGCTCTCCACCTATTATTAAGTGCCCCTCTTGCCCTACTGGCCTGTATATCGCGCGGTTATCTGGTGCCGATCGGCTTTGCTTTTACAACTTTAATGCTGGCATTGGTATTCGGTCCCACTGCCATTGGCAAGTATCTGCCCTGGTCTGTACCTGCTTTACATTTGCAGGAAAACGGCGTCGCATCATTCCCCTTGGCAGATACCAGTTATTTTCTAGTATTTTTAATAGGACTGGCAGGCTTCATTGGGACGGTTAAATGGTTGCAAAACAGGGAGCAACGATGATTAACTAGAAAATACTTCTGAATAGAAATTTGGAAGGAGATTATTGTAGGAAAATCGGAAGCCGCGACAAGGTAGCTTGCAAGCAGGGCACGTCACCGGGTTCGAGGGGTGAAAAGCAAAGGAAGTCTCAATTTTACGAGTAGGCACGGGAGGATTGCCGAAGTCGACCTGATCTCCGATCCAGAACGCGTACGCCTGCTTGAACTGGCGGGTTGAGTAATTGAGCCTTAAACTCAGCGTCTTCGACGGTGTTAAAGACATAATTCCCCGAATAAAAGATAACAGTTATTAAAACCATAACATGCTCAAGCGGCACCCAAAGGGTGCCATTTTCTTTTAAATGTCCTTTTGTATCGCCTATTACATAATTACGTACGTATATTTTGTTCTCGTAAAGACCTTACCTTGGAAATGGACTGCATCTCTTATCCTTTGTACAGTGAAATATGACAGGAGATGGTAGTTCGTCTATGAGGCAAAGCCGGCATAGCTTGCGTAGCGAGCCAATTGATTATGGGCAGATTGAAGCTCCTTTTCCATCACTTCATTGCTCATGGAATAGAATGAGACCCGCGGACCCTCTGTGCTTTTGACCGTTTCTACAGCAACAACAACTTTCTTCTTCAGAGTGGATGCTTCTCTCAGCATGGCCTGCGCATTTTCCACAATTCCATTGCTGCCTATTGCATGATTCCGATAATTCATTATGACGAGGCAATCGAACTTCTCGAGCAGCCATGCGCTCATACTGTAATCCTTCCCCGGAACATTAATCGTATTCAGCCAATACGGAACATCGATAGCAATTTTCAAGCCGCTCCCTCTGGTTTCTTTCTCGATCAGTCTCAAATTGTCCATCCAGCTTTCAATAATCGCCTTGTTGTCCTTTGTCCATTCGCTTAGCGTATAAGGTTCAATATCGAAATGCAGTCCTGTAAAGCTTGCTTCCGGGCCAACAAAGGAATTGTAGGTTTTAACCCACGTGATGAATTTTCGAATATCCTCCTGCTTAGACTTATAGACCCATTCGGGACGCCCCTCAAGTGCTTCCACTTGAATTCCTTCGCTTTTGGCTTTTCGTATAAAACCTTCATATATCGCTGGATCGATATCTCTATTCACCTGAAGGTAAATAGATGTCACACCCTTCATTTTTGCGAAGCTTATAATTTTTTCTTGATCCTGTTTGATGATGTGACTGTCCCATATCCATGTTCCTTTCGGAACATTGGCCACGGAGGTCATAATGCTCACCAGATTGCGCGTGGGCTGCCAATCCACATTAGCATGCAGGGCTTCACTTATAAAACGCAACGGAACCATCGTGCGGCCGTTTTTGAGCACTGCCGACCCTTCAAAGTCTACTCTTTTACCGTTCACCAGTGCATGATGATCGCCAATCACCAAAATAACAGTGTCACGGTTAAGCGAGATCGTGATTTGTTTTAATTTTGAGTCCCATTTCGTAGCAGCTCCAAGCTTGTCGGATATAAAAGCAAGTGGAACCATCGTAAGGTTGGATCTCTGATCGACATATGGGTGCTCATCCGGGAATTGTACATCACGCCCATCCACGGATACTTGGACTTCAGAAGCGTAAATAGCGGGGGTAAACGCAGCTAAACTTAGCATGATAGCTAACGTGCATACTAGCAATTTTCTCATGGGTGATTTCCTATCTTTTTGAATTTGTTCTTTTTCTTACTGTGCACGCATTTGCACATAATGAGATTATAAGGTATGTAATAATTGGTAACAAGATCAACAGGCTCGATGAATTGCAGAATTTGATAAATAAAGGATGGTTTATACATAAATCTCGCTTATCGTAATTGATAATATCAATTTTCCCGGACCCAAAAGCGTAAGCCCGCGCCCATTACCAACGAAATACTTGTGATTGGCGACACGGTTACTGGGTAGACGGATCAGCTTGGGACACATCGGCACATGTTCTTGTCCTCTTCTTTTTTAGTCATGAAAAAATCCCCTTCATTCGTTAGGCAAGATTAAGTCCATCTTAACAGATGTCTTTTTTCTCTTGTCTACTGAAAGGGGATTTTTCCCAAAAAAGTGATCAAAGTCCGGCAAATTGTATATATTGGGCTACACTGCTTAATCATATCCGGTTTCGATAATTTTTTTTGAAAATGTCTGAGACAGCTCAAAAAACAAAAAGCTTCGTCAAAAGCCGAAGAAGATTTTTGACGGAAACTCACCGTGTCTAAGGCAAATACGTTCCTCTGAGCAGCTACACAGGTCATTTGCCCATGCGGAAAGTATCGGCGTAAGTTCGGAAACATCATCGGGATATACTCGATATAGACAGACGACCATACCTCGACATTAGTAAGCCTGACTCTACTGTATCCGAGAAAGAAGAATCTATGCCAAGCCTATCTGCGCCAAAACCGTTTTATCGTTGGTCAGGCAGACGTATTGCATTTGCTGAAGTTTGCGCTTGATCTAAAAATTCCTCTGCTTGGGTCAATTGCTGCCGGGCCCTCTTCAAAGCTTGTGAATTTGTTGCCGCATTAGATTCACTTATCGAGCTTATCGCCTGATTTAAAGCAGTTTGTGCCTCAGAAGCAGCGTTAGATGCATGCTGCTCCAGCGCATTACCGCTCGAATTAAGTGTACCTTCTGCCGGTTCTCTTGTAGTTTCGGTGCCTAGATCGATTTTGTTTTTATTGGGCACAGTGAGTCCTCCTCCCTTGAGCAAGATCATTCAGTTAAGTTAAACAGAATTAAGTATGAGGTTAAGAATTTGTTTATATTCCAGTGAACTGTATGGGAATATACGGATCTTACATCTCCGGCAATCCATTTTAGTATAAGATCCGATGCGTTGGAAAATCTAACGTTGATGAACAAGGGAGGTGATCATTTCTGAATGAATAATTCAACGCTAGCGCCGCACGAATCGATGGAACTGCATGAAGCGTTAAACTTTAAAACGCTCTGCCTCGCTAAGTCAAAACTTATGCAAGGCCTGGTCTTTGACGAAGAGCTAAAAGCCTTAATGCAGAAAGACGTAATTCAATCCATACAACAGATTGCCGAACTGCAAGCAATCTACGCAAGAGCTCCTTTCCAAGCGCCTGTCCCGAATAGTCCGACACCTATAACACATTAAGGGGAAATCAAATGAATACCGATTACTTAGACCCGATTAATTCATTAAATATGCCGGAAATGGCAGATATGACTTTTGCCATGGACTTCCTTCTTCGTGCCAAGGAGGGTGTGCGTAATTTGTCCATCGCCCTGACGGAAACGGCTTCACCGGATGTAAGAGCCCTCCTGCACAATCATCTTAAACAGGGGATTGCACTGCACCAAGAAATCACGGAGCTCATGATTCGCAAAAAATGGTTCCATCCTTACGAGCTGAACGAACAGTACCAACTCGACCAGCTTTCGGCAAACAATACGGTGATGATCGGGCAGATGAATTTGTTCCCGGATGATACGTCGCGTAAAGGGATGTTTGATCGGACCCCAGATGAACATATTGGAGGACACAAAGCATGAAGGCGGTAACGTATCAAGGGATTAAAAATGTCGTGGTCAAAGAGGTGCCGGATCCGAAGATTGAAAAACCGGACGATATGATCGTAAGAGTCACCAGTTCCGCCATTTGCGGTTCGGACCTTCACCTGATTCACGGGATGATCCCTAACCTTCAGGAAAACTATGTCATCGGGCATGAACCGATGGGGATTGTAGAAGAAGTAGGTCCTGGAGTGACCAAGGTAAAGAAAGGCGACCGGGTGATCATCCCTTTCAACATCGCATGCGGAGAATGCTTTTATTGTAAGAATCAGCTGGAAAGCCAATGCGACAATTCAAACGAACACGGGGATATGGGCGCCTATTTCGGTTACTCCGGAACGACCGGTGGTTACCCTGGTGGGCAAGCTGAGTATTTACGAGTTCCGTTTGCTAATTTCACCCACTTCAAGATTCCTGAAAACTGCGAGCAACCGGACGAAAAGCTAAGCTTGATCGCCGATGCCATGACGACGGCATTCTGGAGCGTAGATAACGCCGGCGTCAAGAATGGAGATACGGTTATCGTGCTCGGATGCGGTCCGGTCGGACTTCTGGCCCAGAAATTCTGCTGGCTAAAAGGAGCAAAACGGGTCATCGCCGTCGACTATGTCGATTACCGCTTACAGCATGCGAAGCGAACGAACCATGTGGAAATCGTGAACTTCGAACAGGATAAGAATATCGGCAACAATCTCAAGGAAATGACCAAAGGCGGCGCCGATGTCGTCATTGATGCGGTAGGCATGGACGGCAAGATGAGCGATCTTGAGTTTCTAGCTAGTGGTTTGAAACTGCAAGGCGGCACCATGAGCGCATTTATCATTGCATCTCAGGCTGTCCGCAAAGGCGGGACCATCCAAGTCACCGGTGTATACGGCGGACGCTATAACGGCTTCCCGCTCGGCGACATCATGCAGCGAAACGTGAATATCCGCTCCGGACAAGCTCCGGTCATTCACTACATGCCGTACATGTATGATTTGGTTACTTCTGGAAAAGTGGATCCAGGAGACATTGTTACGCACGTCATTCCGCTCAGCGAAGCAAAACGGGGCTATGAAGTGTTCGATACCAAAACGGATGATTGTATTAAAGTCATCTTAAAGCCTTAAATTATGGATAGATACACGGGAGGACAATCCGAATGAATTCCAATTATGCTTTGCATGAGATGCTTGAGGTACATGAAATAGCTGCGTTCAAGACGGTTTGCATGACTAAATCCAAGACCATGCAAGCTCTGGTAACCGACCCGGAGCTCATGCAAATTTTGCAACAAGACGTACAATTATCACAACAGCAGCTTCAGGAGCTTGGTGGAGTGCTGTCTAAAGCAACGGTATAGGAGATAAAAAATGAACCCAATATTAGAACACATGACAGGTCTTCATATGCTGACCGATGAAGTGATCGCAATGGATTTTTTGATGAACGCCAAGAGCGGAGTCAGGAACTACGCCATGGCCGTGACCGAATGTGCCACCCCCGAAATCAAGCAAATTTTGATGAAACAGCTCGAAGAAGCCATAGACTCCCATGAAAAGATAACAAACTACATGATGCAGCGGGGCCTATACCATCCCTACCAAATTCCAGAGCAAATTCAGCTTGATCAGAAAAACATTCAGACCGCCATGAACATTCTGTCCTGACACCGTAATTCGTCCAGGCAAAATGCATAAAACCACAATGGTTCACGGCCCTTTCCGCAAAACTGCGGAGGGGCTTTTGCTTCTAGGAAGCTACATTTTCCCGCCAAGTACACCATCGTCATCCGACCTCAAAAAGCCCTTAAATATTTGCTGCGCAACCCTTTTTCGGGGTCAGGTGGCCAGTTGCGGGAATACATTATAATTTTAACTGCAAAAAAGGCAGCTCCCTGATGAGGGATAGCTACCTTCGTTTAAGATTATTATGAAAAGGTAGGAGCAGGGAATTCATCAATTCTCATACGAAGTAAACTATATGGTTTTTCCCGCAGGTCTCTTCCATAATGAAATCTCGCCTGCCGATGTAATTGATTCACAATGACATATAAGTATTGATCGGGTCCAATCGAAAAAGTATCCGGCCATAAAATTCTAGGGTCATGTGCGACGGTTTCCATTGCGCCATTCGGCAATATCTTCCGGATACTGTTGTTTTCATAGTCTCCCGCATAAATCGTTCCTTTTGCGCCGGTGATCATTCCATCAGACGCACCTTTTTCTCCCCAATACTGCACATATTGGGATAAATTCATGTCCTGTATTCTTCTGTCTCTTAGGGCTTCTGTTGAGATGGAGAACAGTTGACGGCTGGTCAGCGGAGCATAAAATAAAACCTTTCCATCAGGAGATATCGCCAAACTATCGGAAGCCAATCTAAATGGGAAAGTCGAGCCGTCCGGGTTTCGATTCATCAAAATTTCACCTTCTACTTTCGGTAAAAAATAGGGATCAGGTGAAGTTGATTCTGCCCCATTTAGTCGTCTAAACGCGTTCCCATTGTCTAAATCTACGACGATAACAGCCCCTGGCCCTCTGGAAGAAGAATCCGTTATATATGCATATCCCCCGCTTCCAACCCGAAAATCCAAACGGACATCATTCAGATAAGTGGTTGGCAAGACAACATCTTCTGTAAAGGTGTATACTCTCCTTATTGTATTCGTGCTTAAATCAACAGCAACTAATTTTGCTCCCCCTTGAATAGGTTCAGAAAAATTTGGCGCCCCTGTATCTAGTACCCAAAGTGTTCCTCTTCCATCAGCAACGATACTTTGGACACTGACGAAAGACATTGTGATATTGCCGGTATTAACCATGTTGGTTTCTAAACTGGGATAAGGCTGCAATTCACCCTCAACAATTTCCGCCACAGTAAATGGAACGTCGTCTCCCCATTTCGGAAAGCAAACAAAAATACGACCGGTTTCGGAAACGCTGACACCTGTAGGCATAGCCCCATAAAAAGCATGCACCAGTTCAAACTGTCCAAAATATTTTTCCATAGGTAACATAGGTTGCATAATATCCTCCTCATCAAATCCGAACGGATATCAACTATATATGATGAAATTTTTTTGTAGTGCCTGGTTCTTGATAAATTTTCTATCTCATAATTAACGAGGATCAATTGTATCGTTTGGACCGCCAGTAAGGTAATGATCGTCGATAAGGATACCATCAACACATCTGGATATTTGACTATCCTGCCTATTAGTTGAACAAAAGTTGCTTATGGTACGGAAGCACAAAAAAGCGCATTCTCATTGTAATAGAGAATACGCTTGAACATGATGTCGGCTGATTCGTTACTCTTTAAAGGATTCGTGTGCAATTTCAGCAGCGAAATATTGTCTCATCCAGTCGCACACCTCCCATAAATTCGCCACAGGTTCATTGCTGAAAGGCAATGCGTGCAAATAATTTGGGGGGCCGAATTCGGTCGTAACCGACAAGCTCTCTGCTCCCTCTTTACTACGATGTTGATAAATTTCGCGCCAGCAACGGGTATGAGTTAAGAGTTCCTGCTGGTATTCGGGAGCTGCGGGATGCGGAACTTGCGGTCCTTGAGCATAGCCGACACGGGCATGAATTTGGACTGATCTCAAGATCGTGAGCTTTACGCTGTTGATCCTGCAGGCCGGGAAGGCCAGCTTCAACCCCATCGTATTCCGCCCCAGCGATTGGCTTGAAGCTTTCTTCCCAACTGCCGGTCATGCCCCACAAAGCCTTATATATCGCTACTTTCATTAGATCTTGGCCTCATAAAGCACAGGCCAGGATTCACCTGCGAATAGCTCTCCATCTTTACCTGCCATCATTTGCGCATTAAAATGGCCATCTCCTCTTGGATTGTAGGTGTATCTCGTCTCCCCCGTCATCAAATGCACAGCCATCGAGCGTCGAGCGCCTTCGGTTATGTTAGGGCCGCTGCCGTGAATGGTCAGTGCGTGGTGGAAGCTTACCTGACCGGCTTTCATCACCATCGGAACTGTAGTGAAGCTTTCATTTTCCGGAATATCCATCGTTTCCTGCTGCTTCTCCATGTTTTGCTCGAAGAAATCACTCACGTTCAGAAGCCCCCATTTATGACTTCGCGGCACCATTTGCATACACCCATTGGACAAGTCCACATCGGTGAATGCCACCCACGCAGTAATGAGCGACGGCTCCTTACAGCATTGCCAATACGAATAATCTTGGTGCCATCCCACATTAGCCGTTTCTTTACCATTACCTCTGCCCGGTTTATAAAGCAGTTGGTCGTGAAACAGCCGAATCGCATCGGCATGCATCAGTTTAGCGGCAATGGCTCCGATGGTAGGGTCGGTCGCAACCTGACGAAGCGTCCTGTCGGACCAATGAGAGTTATCCGTTTTTCGCAATGCTTTCGGGTTATGCTGACCTTCCAACCAATTGCATACCGGTTCTCTCCCCGTCTCGTATTCACCTTTGTACATCTTGTCTTGATGTTCCTTAATCTGAGCAAGCTCTTCCGCCGAGAAGATGACCGGAGACATCCAATAACCATTCTCGTCAAAAAAAGCAACATCCCGCTCCGATGGAAGACAATTCACACGTACATCATGATGATTTACCATCTGTCAACACCTCATCCTAACTTTTTTTGAATCTGCTGTAATTATACTTGTGATACTGCGGAATGTATTTTTAAATAAATGCTTTAAATTTAAACATTTTCACCACACTGCGCAGGATGGACCGGTCAACGAGAGGTATTGTGATTCCGGAACTCGAGGGGGGATTTTCCACTGTGCCGCTTAAAGAATATGCTGAACGTATGGATCGATGTGAAATGCAGCTTCACGGCGATGGAACTTACCGATTCACCGGTTTCAAGCAGCAAGTGCTTCGCCTTGTCCAAACAGAGTGAACGAATATACTCCCCGATGGTTACCCCCAAATGCTCTTTAAATTCCCGGGCCAGATGGGAACGACTGATATGGAACTGATGCGCAAGGTCATTGATTGTAAGGTCGGCACGAATTTCGGCATGCAAGTAATTTAAAATTTCGATAATGTCCGAAGGCAGTTTTTTCGCTCCATGATTTCTTTCTTGCGATGAGGCCTTATAGATTCGTGCTATGGAGACAAGCAATTGGATAAACAATCCTTGTACCATTGGTTTACTTAAAAAGATTTTCATGCGCAGTTCTTCAAAAATGTTATCGAATATGCTTTTTATGAGACCATTTTCGTCCTTCTCCACCCGATTAAAACCGATTTTGTAATATTCCACTTCCAAGCTTCTCATCTGCTCGAGATTAAAGCCAAGGTAATACAACCTAAACGGCAAGTCTCCAGCGGCAGCTCCCTGATGACTTTCGCCTGGTTTCGTTATAAAAAGATCTCCCTGACTAACGGTGTAGTAAGATCCGTCAATCGTAAACCACCCTTGCCCACTTTCCACATAACACAGTTCAAAATGTTCATGATGGTGACCGGGCACATGCCATGTTTCGTATAAAACGACACCGATATAAGATAAATTTTCAAATTCGGTCTCGTAAGGAAGCTCGAAACGAATTTCTTTGTCTGATTCAAGCAAACGTGAATCCTTTGGTGTGTTATATTTGGCGGAACGTTTCTTCTCCATCTGGCCACCTCCCTTCTTCAAGAATATACATAAGATTCAAGTACAACAAGGGTTATCAAGACTCCAAAGCGAATGGTCGTCACACCTTGAGCCCGGTAACACTACCCCATCGAGAAGAGTCATAGGCGATTATCGCAGGCCGATTCCATCCATCAGACTTCTTATTTGCCCTGTCTTCTCTCCACATCCTTGGCATTAATCATACCCCCTAACCAGTTTCTCCTGCGCGGCAGCAACTTTGCAGGACCATTCCAACTGGTCGTCCGTAGGCTTCCGGGCTCCGGGCGATGGGATCACTGGGAGAATCGCCGCTGATCCGAAACATTTCATGCACTTCCTCCAACTTATTTGGGGTGGCTTAAACTGATTGTTCCCAGCAGCTCTGTGATAATGTGCGACAACGATATCAAAAAACACGTATAATACAAAATCATGGTTAGAATAACAAGCTGATTAGATATTTATCATATCGGTAATCGGACCAAGTTCATGTCCATTACGGTAATAGGTACAAGTTCTTGTCCTCGACTCGGGACAAGAACTTGTACCTATAAAACAAAAAAGTCGCTAAATAAGCGACTTTCTTTGGGACCTTGTTCTTGTCTCTCGACAGAACTTGATAACATTCTCCCACCCATACAATACTTGAGAGAGATCTCGAATGGTAACAATTAACCCCCGTCTGGCATTTCATGTTGAACGTCCTCTTTTGTCGGTGGAAACAATGAAGCTTTAGGCGGAGTTTCAATACTTTCGACAGCGTTTTACGTTCAGGAGTCATAACGATCGAGTTTCCAAATAACCTAGGTACCTTCAATGCGATTCCGTCTATCCCGCTTAGGATTCTCCGAATCGCTTAGCGGCTCGTTCCCGGGCCCGAGCGATCTCGACCTCTCGATTGCGGGGTTCGGCTTGAGTCACCAGAGAATCCAGCAGCTGCCGTGCAACGGCGGTAAACTCTTGCACCGCTTGGTTAAACGCCGCTTCGTTCGCTTTGGAAGGACGGTTAAACCCCGAGAGCTTCCTTGCGAATTGCAGCGCTGCAGCCTGAATTTCTTCATCCGTCGCAGGCGGGTCGAAATTGAATAAGGTCTTGATATTTCGGCACATGGCATTTTAAACCCCTTTCTTGAAATGAACGCACTTTGTTGTATCCAGCATAACATAGTTTGTTCATTCAAGTAGTTCTTCAACTTCTCATCCCTCCGTTTACGAAGTTCTATTCTGTATCGTCGAAAAAGCACACCCCGGGCGCGTTACCGCGCTAATCGGAATGTGCTTAAATCAATTGTTCCCGCTTCTACTGCTGCTGCCCCTCGATTAATTGAAGAACGCGATACAAGAACATCGCCGCTTCAGCCCTGCTGGTCGTACTCTTCGGCTTCATGTAGCCGTTAGAGCCCGTAACCAGCCCATACTCGAACATCGTTGCCACGCTGTCCGCAGCATATGGCGCAATCTGGCTCGCATCACGGAAGCCCTCAAGCGTTGAACCGGATGCGGACGGCTTTATTGCCCCCGTCGTTTGCAGCGCTCGGGTCAGCATAACCATAGCATCCTGGCGGCTGATTGAATCACGAGGAGCGAAGTTAACTTCGTTCACTCCCGAAGCGATTCCCAATTGCTTGGCGATGGAGACCGCATCATAGTAATAATCATTCGGTTTCACATCGGCGAACGTCGAGGCGATTTCGGCACGCAGGTCAAGCATGTTCACCAGCATCAAGATAAAATCAGCTCGCGTTACCTGATTTGCGGGGCTGAACTTGCCTTTTTCGATCGAGGTGCCTTTGACGATGCCTCTTTCCGCCAGCTTCTCGATCGCCTCGCGCGCCCATTCATGCTTGCCAAGGTCGCTAAATGCAGCCGGATTCTTGCCGCCGATAGCATAGACGCCGACATGGTCGATGGAGAATCGCAGCATATCCTTGTCTTTGTCATAAGACGCGCCATTAATTGCCGCCGCGCTGTCGCCCATCAGCTCGAAAGCTTGCAGATCAACAGCTTGCTCTCCTGCTTGAAGCGAATACGGAATGGCAATCGAAATCGATGCCTTCGCATTTTTCCAAGACAGAGCTTCACCGTCCAGTAGCAATGCAACCTCTACGATTGGCCTGTTGCCGATCCGCCCGGCCGCTTCGTTACTGCGATACTCGCCCGCATAATCGCTTACGATTACGAGCAGCTTTCCAGCGTTCTCCTTGACTCCTGCCAGCATGTCACCAGTCAAAACAAGCTGAGCGTACGGCGTGGAGATATACAGAATCAGATTAGGCTGGTTCGTCAGATTAGCCGCCGGAAGCTCCAAAGCATAGCTCCCAGCCGCGTTCGACGACTTCAATTCAACATGAACATGTTTATTACCTTTGCTGTCGGCCACTGCCCTCTGAATGGCGGCATTCAGATCCGACGCCCCGACCGCAGCGGCAGCCTGCTGGCCGTTCATCGTCGGGACAAGCACGGCTTTGACTGAACCGTCCGCTTGCAAGGTATACGGATCTTGCGCCTGACCGCCTCCGCCGCTGCCTCCACTGCTACCTCCACTGCTGCCACCACCATTGCTTCCACCGCCGCCTCCATTGCCTCCACCACTCGTAGGCGCCTTGCGGTATTCGAAGGTTACCAGCTCGGGAATCGTCATGTCATCCGTTTCAAGCTCGACCGTATACTTCCCTTGCTCTTCTCCGGTCAACGTAAAGGCGATGCGGAAGCTTCCGTCATCCTCAGTGCCCGTCTGACCGGTATATTGAATGTTGCCTTTTGGGTCAAGCACTTTCACATACAAATGTTCTTTCTTGCCATTCATGACCAGACCGTCAATCGTGACTTTCTTCGTGGAAGCGTCCACAGCGGCTTGTATGCTGTCCAACGTCTTTAGTTCTTGCTGCGGAGCAAGATCGTACACGCCGAATTCATAGAAGGAATAACCGTAAAACGTTGCCCGATTCAATCCCTCGAACTTGATGTATCTTGCCGTCGTTGCCGGGAAAACCAGGGTGTTCTTGCCGTCGGCAGCTTTAACCACGCCATTGTTGCCGACTTTCAAGGGCTCCCACGTTTGCTTATCATCCGAGACGCTCAGACGGTATTGGTCCGCGCGCGCATATTCCCAATCGATGCGGATCGTGTCGAAGGTTTGCTGGCTGTCCAGATCAACCTGGAACCAAGACGTATCGCGAACTTCGCTTGCCCAACGCGTGGCCGGTGCGCCGTCGAGCGCCTTCGCAGGCTCCAGACCTGCGGCTTCCGTCGAGGATGCCTCTGCTTCTTTATCTTGTGCGATGCTGCCAGCCTCGTAATACACGCCTTCCTTCAGCGCCGTATAAGCGCCTTCCGTTACAAACTCAAGGCCTTTAGCTTCTTCCAGCTTCGCATTGAATGCCAGCAAATAGTCCCTGGCTTGCTCAGGGTTGCTCTCTTGCGTACGCTCCATCATGATCAAGGCGTTGCGCATAGCGCGTACCGTATCGGTATTGCTAAGCTGCTTGTTGTCCGCGTACTTATCAACAAGAGCCAATAGGCCTTCAGCGCCCAAACGAGCTTCTATTACGAATTTAACCGTCTTGGATTTGGCAGCCGCCACCGTCAGCTCCAGCACATGTTTGCCCGGCTTACCCGTCAGATCTACAACAGTTCCTTCCGTATAAGGCTTGCCGTCATACTTGGCCGTAACTTTAACAATCCCGCTCCCGTCGTCTCCCGGAATGGTCCAGGTGAATGCGGCCTGTGTCGTATCAGGCACGATCGTATGCTCCGAGATCGGCTGCCCGTTCATGAGCGCTACAACATCAGGCGGAGCAGCGTCTTGCTTCTGATAAGTGCCTTTAGAGAATTGGTATAGCCAATCGTAAAGCACTCGGGTAGCAGGGTCTGTGCTTTTCGCCGCGTTGTATACAGCGTTGTTGCCTTGATAGTAAGCTTTATATCCATGCTGCATCAGACCGGTATCCACGCCGCTGTTCAAGTACTCGATGAACCGCTCGCGGAAGACGGCGTCGTTGATCATCCGGTCGTCGAATTCCAGCTCCAGCGACATGCCGTACCGCTTCGCCATATCCGCTGTATCCTCCAGACGCGAAGGGTCCAGTTTCTCGAAGAAATAGTTCGGCTGCAGAGATACGGCATCAATGCCGACATCCTTCCACATGAATGCCTTATAGGCCATAAAATGAGGAATCCAGAACAGCTTCAGGCCTGCGTTATGAACGATGTCGCTCGCTCTCTTGACCATCTCCGGCCCGGTCGCATGCGTGCTGATTTGTTCCTCCAGCCAATACATGCCGACGAGCTCCAGGTTCGAGTAACCCGCAGCCGTCCATCTGGCTTGCACTTCATCGACCCACCACTGAATCGCTTTGGCCCTGTTATCCAGCGATGCGGCATCGCCGACCGCACCTACATCGAAGTTCAGATCCTCGCCGTCAATGCTGCCGAAGTCGGACTGATACTCGCCCGGTTCTGGAATCATCAGAACAACCTTCGTCTTATGGTCGGGCTCGCCAAGCTTCACGCCTGCCCAGGCCGTCGCCTCGTTCAACGCGCTCATATCGCCGCCAGCGTTAAACGTTTTATCCAAATACCATTCCCATTCCTGTTTTCTGGCTTTTCCGGCCGCTTCTGCCGCTCCGAAGCCTCTGCCGTTATCCGATGTCAAGCCCAGATACAATACGCCGTCGAACAGCCAATCGACAGGCTCTCCCTGCTCGTACACATAACTGATATTAGGGATAGCCCGTTCCTTCGTCCAATTTCCTGTGCCGTCCGCGTAGTGTCCGTTATACAGCAAGCCCAGGTTTTGAATCCCGCCAGTAGCATCTCCAGGCTGCAGGAGGGCGTACGGCTCAGGCTGTACCGGCTGCGCTCCGGCGATCAAGCCATCCGCACCGGTAATCGTCACCTCGTCGATCATGCTCCATGCCCTCGGATGCATGGAGAACACTACTTTCACATAACGAGCATATACGAGACCTTCGGTATAATCGCCACGCTTGACTGCTCCAGTTTCAGGGCTGCCGTCCCATGCAAATGTCTCGATGTTGGTCTGGTCGCCCCATAACAACTGAGTTGCATTATGAGACAATACGCCCCAGCTCACCCCATCGTCCGACGCGTAGAACGAAACGGTGAGCGGCACAAGCGTTTCGTTGTTCGGCCAATCGTGCAGGAAACGCGTGCTCACCTCCTGAACCGTCTTTTGCTCGCCTAGATCAAATACAACCGAACGGGATTTCTTGTGGCGGTGGCCCACCCAGTTGCCGCTGTCACGCGAGGGGTCGGCGGCATTGCCGTCCGTCAGCTTCGTCCCGTCATCCGGGAAAGCACCCTCCGACTGTTCCGACCATGTGTACGGTTTCCCTTGGGCCAGATTATAAAAGCCGGCGCTTTCTATGCTCGCCTCCTCCGCATACACGGAGGAGATTAATGATAACAGCATGACCGGGACAAGCAGCATAGCAGTCAAACTTCGTCTAGTTTTCACCTAATCTCACGCTCTCTTTCTATGCATAATTAGTTCTGCTCCTGTTCCTTCAACTCCCCAAGCGCATCAAGCATATTTAGAATAACGGTTACTGCTTCAGCTCTCGTCGCCGAGGCGGCCGGCGCAAACCGGTTGTCACCGCGACCGTTCATCACTCTCGCCTCCTGGGCTGCTGCCACGTACGGCTTCGCCCAAGCCGGGATTTGATCCGCGTCCGCGTAAGAGAGCCCATGCCCTTCCGCAGTCTTCAGACCCAAGCCGCGAACAATCATTGCTGCCAGTTCTGCTCGACGAATCGAAACCTTCGGTCGGAATGTCCCGTCCGCATAGCCGCTGATCAGGCCGGATTCCAAGGCCTGTGCAATATAAGGCTTCGCCCAGGTTTGAATCGAACCTGCGTCCGCGAAGTCCAGCGAACTGTTCGCACCCTGCAGCTTCAACGCTTTGACCAGCATGACGACGAATTCGTCTCTGCTGACCGTCTTATTCGGCTTGAACGTCTTGTCGGTGTAGCCCGTTACAAATCCAAGCTCAACCGCCCGTTTGATGGACGCTTCTGCCCAATGGCTCGCAATATCGTTCAGCCGAACCGTTGTCGATCCGCCGGACTCCCCGCCATTGCCATTGCCATTGCCGTTCTCATTGCCGCTGCCGTTCTCATTGCCATTGCCTGGATCTTCACCTCCCGGATTCGAACCGCCGTTTTGGCCTTCTTCCGGATCAGGAGTTACTGGAGTCGGAACCCATCCTCCGCCGCCGGAGCCAGGCAGCGCTTTGATTTTGATCTTGAACGTTTTCTCCGCGGATGCAGCTCCCTTGCTGATCGTCGCGGTCAGCACGACCTCCATGTCGCCCGACCCGCTTGACGGACGTTTCAACAACTGTCCATTCGCATTCAGGTAGTCGGGTTTTGAGCTGTTCCAGACGATGCGCGTACCGAGCTGCCCTTTCTGCGGCAGGTAAAGGTTGGATGCGATACTTCCGTTCACATTAAGCTCGATCAGGTCCATTACGTCTTCGATCGTGAGACGATCGCGAGCAACGCTCAGCTCGGCATACGCCTGCTCGGCCTCAGGACGAGACAGTTGGGCGGATTGAATAGCCGCAGTCGCTTGCCCAATCGCTTGCTGAAGCTGTGCCCAGCCCTCAGGAGAGTAATTGTCCTCCACAAGCTTGTCGGCCTCGATTGCCGTCAACAGGTCGATAATCGGCCGTAGATTGCCGAGTTTATATTCCTCGCCGTACACTTCAAATTCCTCAAAGGAATAGCCGAACATAGTAGCTCTGGACACCCCTTCGAACTTCACGTATCTGGCTGGCGTGCTCTGGAAGGTAGTCACGACACGTCCCGGCTTTCCGTTAATCTCCCCGTTGTTGTCTTTCACAACGTTCGTCCAGTTCTCCTTGTCCTCGGACACGAGAATACGGTACTTCGAACCATATGCCGTTTGCCACAAAATAGATACAGCATCTATGTTCTTCACTTCACCTAGATCCACCATGAACCAGGTATCGTCCACCCAATCGCTGGACCATCTGGTATCCCCTCTGCCGTCCACCGCTTTATCCGCCGTGTAGGACGAAGATTCCGGTTGCGATGATTCAGCTTGCTTATGCAAAGCCAGATTTCCATGCAGGTCCAAGTAGGTGTTCCTTACGATGAGTTCGTCAATCAAGCCTTGAAAGGCATTCGTCTCGCTGCCGATTTTGGCTACCGGCAGAACGAATGTTTCCAGCTTGGAGCCGTCTTTGAGAGTAGCCGTATAATCACTGCCGTTAATGAAGATGGAGGTCCCCGTGTCGTCGCCGATCATACTGACATGGGTCCAGCGATCGGTCGGCAGCTTATAATTGAATTCGCTGACGTAATTTTCTTTTGTGATGGCGATTTTGCCGCTGCCCCCAATGTTGTATTTCAGCTGTCCGTCCGGAGATTCCAGCAGCACAACTCCTTGCGGGTTGTCAGCGTCCGGTTTGATCCACATGGACATCGTCCAGCCGAAACCAAGCGTGCGAAGCGGCGTTTCCACGTAGCTGGCCCCGCCGTTTAGCCTCACGGCTTGACCGAAGATTCCCTTCTCTGTTCCAGCATTCACCTCGTTGCCGTCAAAGCCGTTCCCCGAACGGTCCGCGAAGCCTTCGTCGAAGGTATAATCCAGCACGAGATGCCGCTCATTGTCGATTTGAAGCTTGTGTGACTGATGAACACCCGGCGGGTCCACGTACCTTGCGGCATCCGTCTGGAAGCTTGCGAAGTTCCGATCGATGCGGTTGCCTCTCCACAGCTTTTCCGCCAGCACTTGCATGGAAGGCAAGATCCGCTGATGCGAGTCCGCCATGGATACGCCTTTCTCTACGGACACATCGTTCCAGAGCGCGAACATGCCGCCTTTGACCTGCGGATGCGCATAAGGAAGCTTCGTCTCCAGCCAATCGTTGGGCTCCCACTCGTTGTAAATAAAATCGTAATTCAAATAACTGCGATACAGCTGCGGAACGATGTAGAGCAAATTCGTATTGGTATTGATAATATCGTAGCCGAGCTCCACGGCCTGCTGAGCGCTTCCGTACGGTTCATACCAGATGTCCATCGTCGCATTGTTGCTGACCGGCGTCGTGCCGTCGTATGCGGACAGACTGCCCCATAGACGGGCGCGTTTGCCTTTGCTGTTAATGTGGTTAAGAAGCATATCCGCGTACCTGCGGAACGCCTCCTTGTCGTCGCCGAAATATTCATCCGTGCCGACGTGCACATCCGGGCCGACGAAGGTCGGATTGCTGCCGTCGAGATACTCGTCAAACAGTGCTTTAATGAAGTCGAGCGTCTCTGGACGATGGATATCCAGTTGATTGTTGCTGCCCAATCGAGAATCGTAAGCGATGAACGCGCCGGAGTGGCCCGGCGTATCAATTTCCGGCACGACGTTTACGCCGTATTCCATCCCAAGCAGCTGCAGGTCTCTGAATTGCTGCTTCGTATAATAGCCGTCCTTGCTCGTCACTCCAGGAAATTTCTCGCTCTCCAGACGGAAGTAACCGACATCGCCGACATCATCGTTCAGGTGAATCTGGAACCGGTTCATCTTATAGTAGGACATCAGCTTGACATAGTCCTGCAAAAACTCGATCGTATAAAACTTGCGGCCCACATCGAGCATAAAGCCCCGATCTGGGTATTTCGGATAATCGCGCGATTGCCCCTTAGGCATCGCTTTATGATCGGCAGCGTGGCCGAGCAGCTGCAAGATCGTTCTCGTGCCGAACATGACACCCGTCTGCTCGGACGCAGCAACAGAAGCATACTCGCCGATATTCAGCTCATATCCCTCTTTCCCCAATCCCGTATGCGCGGCATCCAGCATCAAATAGATATCTCCCTCTTGAGGAGAACCAACCTCAACGGTCAGTGACAACTTCGTTAAATCCAATAAGTCCTGCTGCAAAATGTCAGCCGTCCCCCGCAGAGCCGCCTCATCATCTGCGCGAATGACGATTTTGGATTTGTCCGACAAGCGGAACTCGCCGGTTGCGCCCAGCCACTCACGCAAAGAAGGAATGACGCGCGGCTCCGGGTTCCGATCGCTCGTCTGCTCGTAGAGACCGGGTACGGTGACTAGCGCATTATCCGTTAAAAGATAAGTCGGATCGCTGTCGCTCTGGATTTGCGGCAGCAGCTGAACCTGAGTATCGACAAGCGGCGCATGAATATTGCCCTGCACGTCGATCACCGGCAAGCTGTCCGTGTTCACCAGCGTCAGCGTATAACCTTCCGGTACAGCGGGCAGATTCAGCAGGGTATCCCCTTCCGAGACGACGATGCTGTTTTTCACCGCGTCCATAATTGGCTGCAGTTGAGGTCTGCCTTTGTATACCTCGAATTCCCAGAAGGAGTATCCGTAATAAACGCCCTCAATAGGACGTCGCGTCTCCCCTTGAAACTTGACGTATTGCGCCACAGTCGGTTCGAAATCGATCGTATCTTCACCCGGCCCGGACGCGACGAGCACGCGGTTGTCCGCGAATACGCTCCGCCAGGATACCGCATCGTCGGATACGAGAATCTGATATTGCTCCGCCGGAGTCTGCCAGTTGATGATTACTCTTCCGATTTCTACAGGCACACCCAGATCAACGTAAAACCACTGATCGTCGGTTCTTTCCGAAGACCAGCGGCTTGCATGTTCGGTGCCCCCATCGACCGCTTTCTCAGGTCCGAAAAAATCCACTTCGTTCGACGACGAATAAGCCGTCTTCCCTAGAGCCATATTCCCTGTTGCGGCATTGGACCTCTCCGAAAGGGTGGTCACCATTATGAAAGCGGTAACAAATATAACTAAAAAAATAACCCTCTGCCGTAAACCCACGAATATCCCTCCCTTTGTCATTTGCACGAATTACCACAAGCAACCCGCATGACCTTCCATGCTATTTGCTGCGGCAACTTCATTATAAGTAGAGGGCAATGAAGCATCGATATACATGTGTTTACATTCCATATACAAATGTGGACATTTGGCCTTCTACGGTTAATCAAGGCTATGGGTGCCAGCATTTGGCTTTTCTTCATGTTATCGAATATCGAATCCTTCTATAGGTTCGGTCAGTTTGAAATATTCCTTTATATAATTCGGGTTATCAGAAGCATTTTGATGGTTGGGACTAAGTTCGTCCCCAATAGTTATCCAGCAGCCGTCGGACGACATAATAAGTCGGATTAGAATGGTGTCTCATGGCATATAGACGGCTGATATGCACTTCAATTTCTCCAAAATCAATTAACGGATTGTAATGTCAGATGCGACAACTCTTCTGAAAAGGATTCGTGTTCCTCTTCAACTTTTACGATCCTCCAATAATGTCTTGCAGCGACCAAAATGGTTTCATCCGAAACATTTTCTTTATGCATCGCTACGCCTGCGAAATAGCGCGGTCTGCTTAACGCAACATAAGCCAGTTTTAATGTATCTTTCACAAGCGATTCTTCATTCAATTCAGATTGGTGAGTAATCCTGCCCGTTACCTTAATGAAATTGAATGGAAATATAGTTAGACGCTTATCTAATTGTAATCGGCTCATGTTCTTATCCTTTACGGAAATCGGTACAAGTTCTTGTCTTCGAATTGGGACAATAACTTGTACCGATAAAACAAAAAAGCCGCTAAATTAGCGACTCTCAATGGGGCTATGTCTTTGTCCTCCGACATATGGTAAACCTTTTCCCCCCATATGCCCCGCCGGGAGATTTGCACTAACGGTACCTTGTTCCGAACTACTCCCGCTACAGCCGCCGGGCTCCAGCAAGGGACGTAATTGCAATGCGTTACGGGAAGAGTCTAGGTACAGGGTCTGACGCGCTATGCGTACTAGCGAGCGATTCAAGTCGGGGTTACTATAAATTTTACTGGGTTATTGATCGATACTGCTTCTTGGATTTGCTCTTTGTTCAGCTTACTCACGTGTTATAGCTCCTATCTTCTATAACCATATTAAATAGTGTCAACGGAATCTCCGAAAAAAAGACTGAATGTCAGGGATTAGAAGATCCGGTGCATCCATTGCGGCAAAGTGGGTTCCGCGCTCAAATTCTGACCATTGCACAATATTCGTGTTGTCACGTTCAGCAAAGCGTCTTATAGATTTGAAATCATCTCCGAACACGGCCACTGCTGTCGGTGTCGTATTCGGTCCCTGCGGCTCCTGACTGTGGCTGTGCGCGTTCTCATAATACAAGCGAGAAGATGATTCCGCCGTATTGGTCAACCAATACAAGGTGACGTTCGTCAAAAATGCGTCCCGGTCGATAAAATCCACATGGTCACCAAAGCCACAAAATAAATCGGCAATCCAAGCAAGCTGACCTGACGGCGAGTCTGTTAGCCCATAGGAGAGTGTTTGCGGGCGTGTGGATTGAATCGAATTAAAGCCTGCCCGTTCATGGAAATTGGCAAGGAATTGAAGTTTTCGCTGATCTTCTTCCGTTAAGTCAGCCATCTCTGCCGGATCTCCGGAAGGGAACGAAAACAACTGCAGTACATGAATGCCGCGAAGACCCTCCGGCTTCTGAATGCCGAGTTCTCTGGATACAAGTGCACCGCAATCGCTGCCGTGGGTACCGTATTCCTTATATCCCAAACGCTTCATTAAGACATCCCATGCTTTTGAAATACGAGCGATATCCCATCCCGATTCAAGAATTGGCCCTGAAAACCCAAATCCAGGAACGGAAGGAATGACTAAGTGAAACGCTTGAGCCGGATCACCACCGTGATTGCGCGGATCGCTGAGCGGACCGATGAGTTCCAAGAACTCGACAATCGAGCTAGGCCATGCATGGGTAAGCAGTAGTGGAAATGCGTCTGGTTCTGGCGAACGAACATGTAAAAAATGAATGTTGGCACCATCGATATTCGTAGTGAATTGAGGATACTCATTCAGGCGAGCTTCGAATTTACGCCAATCGTATTCTTTCTCCCAATAGAGTGCTAATTCTTTCACATAATCCAGCGATACCCCATATTTCCAGCCCGCTTCACCTAACTTTTCCGGCCAACGAGTCCGAGATAAACGATACCGAAGGTCTTCTAGATCGTCTTGCGCTACGGAGATACGGAACGGCTGAATTTCTGTGCTTTCCTCGGAAATAACAGGTCTTGTATTTGTCATGTGAACTTCCTCCTTTAAATGTTTGTTTTGCTGATATACTCATAATAATCCATGAACTCTGACTACATTATGTCAGGGTTCATGGGTTAATAACCCTTTTACAAAGCGAATTCATTTCAATTACATCTGCTCCTCATGCTAACGCGTTAAACTATGGGGCACCTATGGGCATTAAATCATATACACCACATATTGGAAAAATCCTGCCCGTTAGTTGAGAAAAAGCAGCCGACCCAAAAGCCGGCTGCCTCTTTATGTCTTCAATGAGCTAACGTTTCCCGTTATTCAGCGCTATCCATTTATTTGAATACTATAGAAAATCGTGGATCAACGAAAATCCATTGATGATCCGCATCTGACTATCTTTCAGAACATCGCGAGTCCAATTATCCGGCTGACGCAAATCCCAGCTCCGGTACATATCAACGAATACAATTATTTCGCGAATCTTAAGGAAGAGTGACAATTGATCCTTTTACTTTTCAAAAAAACTTATCAGATTTAAGCAAGAGGTTCCATCTGAAAAAGAAACGGTAGGACCTGCATCTAAAGTGCCTAAGTGCCAGACATACCACCTTCACGCGTTGAACCCCCTTGCAATTAACTAGTTTGTTCACCATGAACATTCAATATCATGATATACACTCAAAGATATTTCAATCTAAATTACGAGACAAAACATAATTCAAACTAAAAAAAATCCGCGTAAAACGCGGACTTAAATGGATATGTATGTTCTTTCCTCTTACATGAATACTATGCAAGTGGCAATATAAACTTTTCTATCTATTATTGAGCCCGCTGTCGTCCTTAGTCGTGCGATTGTAGACGACGGTTTCTTTGGTGCCGTCCGCGTATTCCAGGTCAACTTCGTCGATACGGATTGAATCCAAAGCACCTTGATACGTGAAGAGCTCAAACACACCGAGTTCTAACCCCGGTATGACCGGACCGACATATTGAAGATTGAAAGAGTTCTTTCCGGAGTGCTCGTCATACGAAGGGTCTCCTACGGGATTAAATGTGCTGACCTTCACGGTATAGTAGTTGATCGTTTTGCCGGTCAAATTATCGACGAGCCACGTCAGCGTGATACCGTTCGCTGAATTGACACTGTATCTGAACTCTCTTGGGTCGCTGAAACGATTCTCCGCTGTCACTCGGGTAGCTTCGGGTTCGTCGTTGGCCGTTTCGTTACCTCCTTGATTCTGAGCCGTGGAAATCGTTGCGCCTTTTTCGCCATCTCCGTTGGAAGGTTCGTTTTCGGCATCCACTGTTTGCCCAGCTTTAACTATAGTTGGTTCACTCCGACTATAACCCAAGTCTTCCGAGAAATACACACCGCAGCTGAACGCGATGATAATAGATATTAGAAAAGATAAAAAGATATTCAATTTTTTAGCCATGCTGATGTCCTCGCCTTTTCCGTTATTTGTTTTATAATAACAGATCTAGGTCCAATAGAACAGACAGAAAGTAGTAATATCGAACTATGTTTATATAGTAAGACCTATCTCGCAACTTGATAACATAAATAGAAAAAGCCGCTTATTCAGCGGCTGCTTATGTTACTATGTTTTGTCACCCGACAGTAGCCAAGATCTTCCTCCAGGAACATCGCAACAGCCTAGCGCTTGATTTCGATATCATATGTTTTTCGTAATTCGCCTATGAAAAAAATCTCCTCCAAGAAGACTTTTATGCGCATTTTACACACTGTCTACTTAAAGGGGATCATATCAAAATTGCGGCTTCTTTAGTTTACATGGATAATGACTAAGCCAGATCCTCTCTATTCATTGAGCTGGGCATGAGTTGATTAGATATCACTACTGAAGATCGGGTTCCAGGCTCATATTAGGGATCTGTCTCAAATGATCGCTTACCTTGTCCACCTTCCATGCTCCATTAGCATAAATAATGTGAGCTTCCCGATCAAAAACATAATGCAGCTCGCCCGTTAATATATTTCCTGGAATGTAGGATTGAATAAGGATCGCGCTAGTATTGCTTGCATAGTTTACCGTTGCCGTATTCATATCAAAATTCATTTCTTTAAAGTGAAGTCCTTCCTGCTCTATGATTTGCTGAATTAGACGATCCGTAAAATAAGGTTTAAAGTAAGTGCGAACCTGTTTCACTTTCGATAGATCAGATGCCTCGTTCAATTTCTCCGATAACCGCGCAATACGAGTATCACTTAGTCGTTGGTTGATAGGTACTTGATACTTCGGCTTCATCAACTTAACGACGACTTGCTTGCCATCAAGGATAACGGTGGCTTCTTTGGTTTTCTGATCCCACTTTACATCTGCTCCCATGGTTTGGCTAACGAACCTTAAAGGTACATAAGTTGTGTTTTGGATGAGCTCAACCGGAGCATCAAAATCAACGCGGTCCTGGTTTACTAAGGCCCTTTTGAATTGAACCGCAAGTGTGATTACAGTTTCGCCTTTGGTCAATTGAGCCGTTTTTTGAAATTGGTTCCATTTCACATCGATACCCATGTTCTGAGATACTGCCCGTATAGGGATCAACACTCGATTGTTCTTTAGAATACCATGCTCGATTACTTCATTGCCTGATGCTTGTGTTGGAATGACGTTCGCAAGAAAAAAAATCATGAACGTCGATATGCTAATCAATATCTTTTTCAAATGCGCTCCCCCTCAAATCAGCCCTAATTTCTTCCAGTCCTATTTATTTAGACGTCCTATTCCATGAAAAAGTTGCCCAAAATGAACGGAATACCTATTTCCGCTTCTCCCTTTCGAGATAGAGATTCCGTCTTGTGTTAGAGCAATGCCAAGTTTACGCAATGCTTCTTCCGGAGAATGGACAGCTTTGCTGCTTGCCGTCTCCCCGCATACCGCCGACAGAAGCAGATGGCTTCCCGGCTCAAGGTCTGCCTGCTGAGTCGGCAAAACTGTTCGGGGATAAAGTACATTTGTATTGGCATTCGGATATACCATCTCTACCCTCTCGTACCCTTTCAAGCCATAAATGGCGCTTCGGCCAAGCGCATGGTCGACCTGCAATCCCAGGCTGCCTGTTCTCTCGATGTGTTGATCTTGTCCCGTTTCCTTATAATTTTCCGCCATCACCAGATTCGGATAGGCATAACCGAGGGTAAGCACGCCGGTCCTGTCAAAAAGGTATCTCACGCCTAACGAGCAGAGCGCGAGTAAAACACGTCCCCGTGCATATGCTGAATTCTGCCCCAGTGGGCGGGATTCATCGTGTCTGGTGAGCGGTTCTCCAGAATGGCCTGGTACAGTGCCGTCTTCTCTTCCAAATGGTCAACGTGCTGTTTGGCTTCTTCGAGCTTAGCGAGCGCAGCTTCTTTATGCTCCATCATGAGTCTGTAGCGTTGTGGAATGGTAGAATCCCCCTCGAGACATAAATCGATATACATTTTTATGACATCGATCGGCATCCCGGATTGCTTGAGGCATTTGATGCCATGCAGCCAGTTGATCGATTCTTCGTCGAATAATCGAATATTATTCTCATTGCGCTGTACGCTTGGCACTAGAGCTTTATCCGTATAAAAGCGCACGGCGTGCTCAGTGAGCCCCGTGATTTGAGCGGCTTCTTTGACCGTATACATGTGAAATCCCCCTTGGAAAAAAAAGAATAAGAGCCTCTTGCCTTCGTGTAACACGAAGGTACTATGCTTATTGTAACGCAACTTTGTCGTAATCGGAATTCCCGCTTCAGTCCCCGATGTTGGGGATACGCGCCGGTTGCTGTTATACATTTGATCAATAGGAGGAATCGCAATGCAAACTGTAACTTTGAACAACGGTGTGAAAATGCCAATCCTAGGCTTCGGTGTCTACCAGATTCCCGATGCTGATGAGTGCGAAAACGCGGTGTACGAAGCGCTGTCGGCCGGCTACCGCTTGATCGACACCGCCGCCGGTTATCTTAACGAGGAAGCGGTCGGACGCGCGATCAAGCGCAGCGGTGTACCGCGTGAGGAGCTGTTCATTACGACCAAGATTTGGGTTCAGGATGCCGGCTACGAGAGTGCCAAGCTTGCATTTGCAAAATCCCTGAAGAAGCTGCAGCTTGACTATCTCGATCTGTACCTGATTCACCAGCCATTTGGCGATTACTACGGCACTTGGCGTGCGATGGAAGAACTGTACCGTGACGGCAAAATCAAGGCCATCGGGGTCAGCAACTTCATGCCCGATCGTCTGATGGACCTCATTGTGCATAACGAAATTGTGCCCGCCGTCAACCAGATTGAAACGCACCCGTTCTACCAGCAGACAGAGAGCGCTGCTTTCGTAAAAGAGCAGGGCGTGCAGCACCAGTCGTGGGCGCCGTTCGCTGAAGGACGAAACAATATGTTCGGCAACGAAGTGCTGACCTCGATCGCGGGAAAACACAACAAATCCGTCGCCCAGATCGTATTGCGATGGCTTGTTCAACGAGAAGTTGTTGTCATTCCAAAGTCAGTACGAAAAGAGCGAATCGTCGAAAATATCAACATTTTTGATTTTGAGTTGGGCGCGGACGATATGGAACACATTTCCACCCTTGATACTCGGGAGAGTCTATTCTTATCGTACCGCGATCCGGGAGTCGCCAAGATGATGGGCAACTGGAGAGTCGAACTGTAAACCTTGGCCCGGTTTCTCCATTTAGAAAGGACAGGGCCGGAGCTCCTGTCCTTTCGTGTTGTAAACTCGCTTGTCCTTTAAACTCATTCACTTATTGTCCTCGACTCGGGACAAGAACTTGTACCGATAAAACAAAAAAGCCGCTAAATTAGCAACTTTCAATGGGACCATGTTCTCCCCCGACAGGTAACAATTGAGTCGCATATGCGGCTCTTTTTTTCTGTCTATAAGCCATGCACTGCTAAGGGTTCGCTCTCGATCTATCGGTTTCCGATTAACGATATATCTACGAACTTCGTTCACACCTTTTCTTAGAGACGCACTCAATTTCCAACGTTTCCTGATTAAACGTTATGGTGTTATGAAAAATCTCGCTGTAACTAGTATTTATCCCAACCCTAGTTCCGTAGAAATCACATTATCGTCATATAAGGTTCTAATTACTTCCTCTCTATTGTTTATCAAAACCTTTAACCACTCATTGAAATTATCCATGATTCCATACAATCTGGGGTTGTGACTATCGAAATAAGCAACTTTGTATTCTTCATTCTTCATCTGGCTCGCAATGAAACACCATGCATTTCCATTATGATCTAGAGAAAACGGGATTAAATGGCCTATTTCCACTGAACCACCCTCTCTAATATTGATCATTTTATGAGTCTCAACGCTCGTCATTCTTTGTAAAGAAAGTCTCTGAATCGATAAGATTTGTTTGTTTCCATCTCCTACTGCGCTTACTTCTTGAATCATGTACAGAAATGCGCCATTGCTAAACTGTGATACAAAATCACAATAGGATTTTGGTAGTTTGTAATTCAAATCATTTTCAGTTTTTTCTATATCTTCTTTCGATGCTACTTCATATGTTTCATGGATCTCTTTTTCTTTAACAAGGGATTTTAATGAGGTATTGTCCATACATTCTAGAACTCTCCTTATTGCACTTTTGACTTCGCACTATCATTCTATATACCTTCGTGAATCATTCCATATGTAGAGTATTCACGAAATTATTGAACTACCCTGCCCGTTAGCTTAAAAAAAGGAACAGCTGCCTACAGGCGAACTGCTCCATGCTATTTTAAATTAACGTGTCCCGTTAGTGTAAAACAACTTCATTTCCTTACCATTAGAGAATGACCTAGAAACCAGCTGTATAATTCCGGATTATCGTATGTTTCTGTCCAAGAGTTGTGATTCGACTCAGGATAAATTGTGAAAGAGACTTTTCCGCCGTTTTCGCGAAGTGCGTCTACCATTTTTTTTGATTCAGCAATGGGCACTATATCATCCTTCGCGCCATGGAATGCCCAGGTGGGTGTTCCTATTAGTTCATGTACCCGGTTGGGGTTACCTCCACCACATATTGGAGCGATAGCTGCGAACCTTCCTGGATATTCTGCTGCTAAGTGCCACGTCCCATAACCACCCATGCTTAGCCCCGTCAAGTATATTCGATCTGGATCTACGTTATAGTTTGCAATGATCTCATCTACTAATGCCATCAATCCGTCTTGTTCAGCATTCCAAAAAGAATCCTCCGGGCATTGAGGGGAGATCGTAATGAATGGAAAAGAAGGATCGCGTTCTGCTATCATAGGAATTCCATGTGCTTTAACCAACTCCAGATCATCTCCATGTTCACCTGCCCCATGAAGAAATAAGATTAAAGGCCACTTAATTGCGGATTCTTTTTCATGTTGATCTGGCAAATGTAAGAGGTATTTCATCCGCACTCTTTTAGTTATTTCTTTTTCAAATTTATTTGCGGTTTGACTCATAGTATCTCCCTCACTTTACTGATATCTCCCATATGGGGTAAAAATAGAATTCCCCATATTTCCTGGAATTCCTTCAGTTGCATTAAACTGCCCGTTAGTTGAACAAAAGCAGCCGATCTCGATAACGGCTGCCTTCTTGTCTTCTATTGAACTAACGTTTCCCGTTAGTGCAATGGAGTGTCATCTAAATATAATTCTGAATTGTATAGATTGTTTTCTAACGAAAAAAGGAGCAGCTGCCACCCGGCAACTGTTCGATGTTTAAATGAATAGACGAGAAACTAGTGAGTCAGCCTCGTGGTTATACCCTAATAAACGAAGATCATAACATAAATATTTAAAGCCGCATAATCAGCGGCTTCTAATGTTACTATGTTTTTGTCACCCGACAACACAGCCGGCCCCTATAAGCGGCTGTGTTGAGTCAGCCCCTCCCCCTACTTTAGGTAAAATACGATGCTCCAGGTTAATGAATACTATTATAAATGCTTTTAAATTCATGAACAAAGTCAATCGGCAGCATAGGCTCATCAGAAGCGGCTATTTGTTGAAGCTCTTTTAACCTGTTCATTGATTCTTCATCCAAATTTGACACATCGTTTGCTTGATGAAAATAAATATACTGCAATACATAACGAAGTTTAATAGACTCTTGTAAATATTCTATTTCTTCTTCTTGGATTGTATTTTCCTTCAGATATCCTTTCATAAAATGGCGGAAAAACAATCTATAATATTCCGTTTTATTTTCAAATTCCTTGAACGGATAAAAAAATGCATAACACAATGTAATCCCAATATCGTTTACGAAATACGTATAACCACAATCATCGAAATCGAACAAATAAATGTCTCCGTTATGCAGATGAAAATTACTTTGATGAAAATCAGTATGAGTCAAACCGTATGTATCTTTGGACTTCGGCAGAGAAGTAAGTTTTGTTAATCTTTCTTTTACAATTGATATCATTACATCATCAGGTCGCAGGTACTTCTCCGCCTTTAATTGAACTTCTTGGTCCCAGGCTTGTCGTTTAAACGCCGGATTACTCCATTCGTAACTCTTTGTGGCATGATGAATTTTCCCCATAAATTCGCCCCATTTTTCGTAAAGCGATTCATTCCAATCTTCATCCGACACTTCTTTTCCAAGAGCCATTTCGTATGAAATGGCTAGGAACGAACCAATTTCTGCAGCAATTTCTTCAACCATATTACCCCTGGTCGATGGAACAGCATTTGAAACTGCCAGTCCTTTATTCGACAAATAATTTAAAAATTCAATTTCACCCCGTATATTATTTCTCGATCTTCTAATTGTATGTGAGATTTTTAATATGAAAAATGCGTTGTTTTTCTGGTATTCATAAACAAAGCTTTCATAACCGCCCAATGAACCAACAGTGTCTTTATTAATGTCATATCGCTTTATTGCTTCGGTAAGGATCTCTTCAGTGAATTGCTCTTCAATTTCTCGTATCATTTTCTATACCTTCTTTCATTCAACACATTTTCGCTTCTTTCTCACTCTTCCCTCTGTAACCGTTCATCCCGTCTAATTTGATACTGGCGTCTTGCTAAAATGAAAAAGCACGAAAATCTTCCTCTAATCGATTACCTTTATATTCCATACGAACATTGAATTATCCTGTCCGTTAACAAGAACTAGTACCGATAAAACAAAAAAGTCGCTAAAATAGCGACTTTCTATGGGATCATGTCTTATCCCTGTACATCTTGGGATCTTTTCTACATAAAAAAGCTTAAGGACAGTTTATATTTCCTTTTCTTCGAACTTACGAACTCCTTTATTTTTAGACGTCACTGGTTTCAGACAACCGTAGCTTATTTTCCTTTTACCTATTAGACACTTACTGATATAATTGACCCAACCCTCTGAAGAATCAACAATCCATTATCAATACTCTCAATGAAGTACTTCTTATCATCTAAAATAACAACATCAGTTTCCTTCAATTTGGCTTCGCTTTTAAAATATATGAAGTTATCTGATCCAGGTACTGCTCCTTTATAGTAAATCATGCTGTTCTCAACTCCTTATAAAACTTATTTCACTTAAACCAAAAAACGATCTTTCGCCTGTACCATTGTTCCATGACTTCTTTCACTGGAATGCCATCCAAAATTCCGGTTAACTAACTCTTGTAGCCAACGCAAAAACACCTCCCGAAATTGTCTCCATATCTTATGACATGGTTTTCTCTTGAAGGTGTTTTTAATTTATCTCACGCTATGGAGCCAGTCCCACCTGCTTCATCTGAAACGCTACTTGGTTTTGACTATTTGCCCCTGTGCTTCTTCTTCGCCTTTTGAACTCTAAGTTGATATTTCCTTTCATTTTCCACAAGATTTTGTTGACGATTATGCACTTTTCGTTGCAGTTTCCTGGATTCGAGGTCCAGCTTTATTGCCTCCTGAGCATGGCTAGATAAACCTCGTTGGGCAATCTCTCTAGACGCCTGCCGAGCTAGTCTTTTCGGATTTATTCGAGTGTTTTTACTTCGTTTCGCATCCATTCCTGCCTTCGTAAGGTTCATCAATTCCATCATTTTCTCGCTAACGAACTCTAATATCTCCGGATCCTTTGGCTCGTTGCCAAAAATATGACGACAAGCTTTTAGACGTCCTTGTTCTTCCTGCTCAATCACACCAATCCAGTACTTACAACTTTCATCAAACAATACGGTAAGCTTCACACTTACTCCCCCTCTGTTTTTACTGGAGTGATGGACATCCCGAGGGGGAAGGTCACTGACACTGGAACTGACCCTGTGCGACCGGACTACCAACCGATCTGTGTTTTTACACTCCTTTAAGGTTATATCACATTTTTCACAATTGTTAAACCGTTCCACTATCCTGGATCGGCTACACTGGGTTGGACAATAAAAATAAGGGCTAGTAGAATGAAGAGAATAATACTAGGAGCGGATCTACTATGCCAAAACAAAGACGTACATTTACAGCAGATTTTAAAAGACAAATGGTCCAATTATATGAAAATGGAAAGCCAAGGGCAGCGATTGCCAGAGAGTATGAACTTAGTCCGTCTGCCCTCGATCGCTGGATTAAGCAAGCGCAAACGTCAGGCTCGTTTTCTGAAAAAGATAACCGAACTGCTGAAGAGAATGAACTCATCGCTCTTCGTAAGCGAGTTCAGCGGCTTGAAATGGAGAATGACATTTTAAAGCAGGCCGCGCTGATCATGGGACGAAAGTAAAGATCATTAAGCAAAACAGTGATAAATACTCGGTATCAGCATTGTGCGAAGTCCTGCAAATCTCCAGAAGTACCTTCTACTATGAAACGAGAGCAAAAGACAACGATGACGAAATAACGACGGCTATCGTAGAGATCTTTCATGCCAACCGAAAAGCGTATGGAACGCGCAAATTGAAGGTCAAACTTCAGGAACAAGGCTACACGGTTTCAAGACGCCGAATCGGACGGATTATGAAAGAGCAGGGTTTGGTGTCGACGTACACCATAGCGCAATATAAGCCGCACAAGACTGCTTGTAACGAAGCTACAACAGCGAATGAATTAAAACGTGAGTTTGATCAAACTGAATCTAAACGATTTGTAGTCAGCGATCTCACTTATGTCAAAGTCCAGCATAAGTGGCATTACATTTGCGTGCTGATTGATTTATTTAACCGAGAAATCATTGGTCACAGTGCAGGTCCACACAAGGACGCTGCTCTGATTTCCCGTGCCTTTGCCACAGTAGAAGGCGATTTAAGCGACATTCAGTGGTTTCATACGGATCGCGGAAGCGAGTTTAGGAATCAAACCATGGACGATCTATTAGAGACGTTCAAGATTGGTCGCTCCCTGAGTATGAAAGGCTGCCCCTATGACAACGCCGTTGCTGAAGCTACTTACAAAGTGATGAAAACAGAATTCATCAACCAGATGAATTTCCAGAGTCTTCATCATCTAAAACTAGAATTATATGATTATGTGAACTGGTTTAATAAGCATCGCGTTCATGGCACATTAGGCTACATGACGCCAGTTCAGTACAAAGCAGAGGCCCTTAAAAAAGTTGTCTGATTTACTGTTGACAGTCCATCCTGCCCGTTAGCTTAATGAAATTGCACCTTGAAACAGGCAGGGAATGCAGATGTTATTCGCGTATTGTGGATTATCAGTTGAATGAACTTCACCCGACTATTGCCATCGTATTGAAATGTTCGCGTATAAGCAGCATTTCTATATAGCTAGGATTACCATGTATACGATGATTAGCTCTCCAATGGCCCAAAGCTTGGAAAGTCCGCTCCACCTCTTCCCTGCGCATTCATATCCGAAAAGGACCGATACCGACATGCGGCGTTACGATAATAATTGCGTCAACTGCAAACTCCTCTTTATGACAACTTCTAATTATTTTTCTTCTGGAATGTCAACAATAATATAGTTTTCTTTTAGATTAACTTGAGGAAGTTCGGCTTGTTTAAAAAATGCTAGCTTGCCACTTAAGATAAGCAGTGTTCTTCGTGATTTTATAATAGCGGATTACATTATTATTGACCTCGATGAATCGGTCATGGGTGTTTTCCGGAAAATAATATTGAAGACTGGATGCTTCCATAATTGGTTTAAAGTCCTCCGTGAGCTGTGATACTCTAGGAAGATTGATTGCAGCATTTCTGGCCGTGCTTAATGCACTACTCTTAACGTCAGTCAGCAGTTTCGTGCTTGGTTTTGAAACAAACGCCGTTCGGGTCTTTTGATTCCAAGTTACTGAACCGTCCAATGCTTCTGCAACAAAACGTAAGGGAATCATTGTTTTACCGTTTTGAACAAATGGAGCAGTACTTAATGAAACAGGAGATCCATTTTTTTGTGCTACTTTATTATTCATAGTCAACTGCAAGTTTGTGTCGCCCCCCTTCACTGTCGCTTGCTTGGCAGTATTATTCCAGGCAAACGTTAAGCCACCTAAATCTTTGAGTGAAGTCAGACTAAAAAATACCTGATTGTTCATAATGAGAATATCTTTTGAATCTAAGTCATGATTATTCACAACAACTTGTGTTCCTTTTGGACTTTTTACTGCTGCGGCTGCCTCATTGGTTGGAAGTAACAAAATCGAAGAACATAGAACAGCAAAGAAAAATAATACCAATTTCTTCATCGCTAAAACCTCTTCTCTTCTTTATTCAACTTTCCTCTCCCGTTTACTTTATTAATCATTTCTTTTAAAAATAGAATAAGAAAAATATATCACACCACCAACACCCAAAATCATTGATATCGCAAACAATATCCACACTATTTTCACATCAGTATCACTAATACCGTTACCTACTGGACCAACTTTTGGTTCGAAAAAATGATTTAGTTTCCATATACCATAGAGAGTCAGAAATATTGATGTGAACAATCCAACAACATTTTTCTGTTTAATGTTTCACGCCCCCATCCGTACTGATAATAAAGTAACGCGGTCATTAAGTTAATAAATAGATAATACCACATATTGGAACTAACCTGCCCGTTAGCTTAATGAAAGAGCTATCGAATACTAATTGGATATATATCAAAGCGGTAATCGGGACAAGACCATGTACCAACAACAAAAAAGCCGCTATTTTAGCGACTTTCACTGGGACCATGATCTTGTCTCTCTGCACTAATGTATGTATAAGCATCTTGCTTCTATTGATAATAGATGTCTTTCTGCTCCCAGATGCCATTGTCGCACTCTATGATGGATCTGAGCTCTACGTTTACATAATCTCCCCAATATCCCATTGTAATAGAGTTTTCAAGTAATGAAATCCACTGCAAGGACACGATAAAATGCTCTATTTTAAAATTACTTTTTTCATAGACCTCTTTACAATAAAGCTGCACTCCATTATCAAATACATCCATTTTAGATAGAAAGTGTTCAAACATTTGATGAGAGATATTTTGGAAACCGTCTACTTCTATTGACCAATCCGAATGGGCGGATTCTAATAGTATTACATCTTTTGATTTATCCGCGTTTTCCCATGCCGTCAAAACTTCATTTGCTGAGAATCTGTTGGATTTAAACAACAGTTGTTGTTTCATCATTAGTGTCACTACCTTTCAAACTTCAATTACCTCTGCTTCTAAATTCATCAAGCATCCTCTTGCTTTCTCCTAATGAGCGAAGCTGGACAATATCCCCTCTTTCATTTAAAGTAAAATGTCCTTTGAAAGCATCTGGCATGGCATGATATTGTTTCTCTTCCTGCTCATATGCCTGAACAAAACAAGCATATCCATATTGATTTACTAAATACGGCAGCCCAAAAGCAGAGCGAAGCAGCTCATATTCTTGATAGTTATAAGGCGTGCTTTCAGGACGCTTCATCAGAATTTCAATGAATTTAGTCATTAGTTTCTCTACTTCTTTCTCAGTTGCATACTTTGCATAGCCTCGAATTGCAGTCAATCTCATATCTAGGTAGCGCTCTTTTTTAAACGCTTTTAAGAAGAATTCCTTTAAATCAATATCTTCACAGAACACAAGTGCTTTCAATATTGTGTTGCGAATGTACAAATTTTTAGCCTTAAAATACAGTTCTATTAAAAATTCAACATCTTCATTTGACAACGTTATATCCTTACATTTTTCCAGCAGCTGTTGAAAATCGTCTTTATTTTCATACCCTCTTTTTTGGGACATCCTCTTAAGCTCTTCAATTATGTTTATCATTTGAATCCCTCCACCATTACCTTCTCTTCTCTGGCTTTACCCTATTGGCACATCATTCGCCCTTATCCTTTTAACTTCTTAAACCTAGTTAAATATTCACTGACCAATTGGAATTGCACTAACATGTCCCGTTAGTGCAATGGAGTGTCACCTAAATATTATAAAGGAAACATTCCCCATCTGTCTGATAATAATGACCACCCATTACGCAAAACTGCCAGTTAGATTAATGAATTTGTATGGAATACATAGTTAGATGCTTATCTAATCGGTATTCGGCTCATGTTCTTATACCGATAAAACAAAAAAGCCGCTATTTTAGCGACTTTCTAAGGGCCATGTTCTAGTCCCTCGACATGATTTCTTTTTTGGCTACATATACCTAAAGCTATGATCCAAAAAAGGCCAACCGAATGGATTGGTTGACCTCATTCTCCTTCATGTCATTGCGTGAATCATCCCTTCTTCGGTGCGGCGATCTGACGTGCTACCCTATCGGCTAATGTTGCATCGGCCTGGAATAAATAGCCTAACACAACCCTTTGAATCTCATGAGAAGCCGCCGATAAGTCATCAGCGAGGTTCTGAACAAGATGATCCTGCTGAACTTGTGTGAGCGATTGGTAGAATTGTCCCGCTTGCGTGAAATTATCGGCCTTCGGAATATCGGATCGAACGAGCCGACCGGCTACATAGCGACCTGCTCCGCTCGTTACCTGTTCAGTCGGTGACCAGTTTGATTGATGGTTAATCGGAATTTTGCGGAAATCCGATCCAAGGCGATGCCGCTGTGAATCCCAATAAATATTGCTGCGACCTTGCAGCATTTTATCATCGGACAGCTCGGCACCATCCAGAAGATTTGACGGGGAGAATGCCAGCTTCTCGATCTGCTCCTGATAATCAGTAGGGTTCGTATCCAATACGAGTCGACCAACCGGCAGCAGAGGGAATTGATGCACATCCCACACTTTCGTGTCATCCAGCGGATCGAACGACAGCATCGCTTCATCCTCTGGGTTCATCAACTGCACATACAGCCCGTATTGGACCGGTGTGCCTTTGGCAATCGCGTCATACAGATCTTTACCCGAATAATCCGGGTTCTCGCAAGCCAAACGAGCTGCTTCTTGCGCATCGATATATTGCTCTCCAGCCAACGGAATCCAGCGATATTTGACGTAGAAGCGGACGTTCTGTGCATTTTTCCAAACATAGGTGTTAACACTGTGTCCTGGCGTATGGCGGAAGCTCTTGACCGTCCCTTCGTCCGAGTACAGACGTACAACGAAATGGGTTGCCTCTGGCGCTGTAGCAATGAAACTCCAGAATCGATTCGGATCGATGAGATTGTTAACTGGTGATGGCAGGAAAGCATGAATTGACTCAGGGAACCGGATCGGGTCTCGTACGAGGAACACAGGGATATGATTACAGAGCAGGTCGAACACGCCATGCTCGGTATAAAATTTCGTCGAGAATCCACGCACGTTGCGGGATGTATCGGGTGTCCCTTTGTTGCTGACCGCAAGTGAGAAACGAACTGTAACGGGTACCCGTTGTCCCGGCTGCTGCAAGAAGCACAGTTTCGTATAAGCGGCCATCGAGTGAAGGGTTTCAAAATAACCCATGGCACCAAACCCCTTCACGTGGACCGGACGCTCTAATAGCTTTTCATGGACAAAGGTTTCAAGTGTTTCATGCAGCATGCTGTCCTGCTCCAGAATCGGTCCCCGTTCCCCCACCGTTTGCGAATGGTGTTCCGGCGACTGCATAGCACTCCATTGTGATTGAGCCTTGCTTCTTTGCCAGCTTCGATCGTTTGCCTGATTGTTAGCTTTGTTACCGTCCATTGACCCGCCTCCCATACCTACATTCTCGGGGAAATATATGCATGGCTATGTACGGGTATGACAGCATGTCAAATTGTAAATTGAATTGAAATGAGTAAATGTGTATCCCATCACATAGTAGAGAAATCCTGTAAACACACTACGTTATCCGCATAGCTTTCTGCTGCGCTTTCAGACACAGTTCTGCCGCCATAAAAGCGGATCGAGCGCAACAGCGGCGATGATAAATTCGCCCGGCTTCACCACCGGACTGGGCTTCCCCTTCGGGGCATAGTTCATTCCGTCGCTTTTCTGCATCATGATAATCCTCCGCCCATATCATTTTTTTTCGCCATAATTGCTTCCTGTCGTGATCTTCCCATCCTCAAAATTCTCAATGCTCTTGCCCTTTTGGTAAAAATAAGGAACGTTTAGTTGAGCACCCTCTTGCGTATAGAAGGGATCATTCTTTTGTAGCGGGAGTTGCACGTTCTCTCCCATGCTTGCGGATTTGTAGATGCTCATGATCAACTCCAGTGTGCTGCGGCCGTCTTCTCCGTCGATGAGCACCGGCGTTCCATGCTCGATCGCGCTCAGCACATTGTCGATCTGACCAGTATGTCCTTCGTACGGCAAATCCGGCAATTCGTCATAGTATTTCTGGATTTTTTCTTCTAGTTCCAATTCGCGATCAGGGAATCCGTTCGGCAAGGAAGTGGAAGCCGTTACCCGCCACGGGGCAGAAATCCGTGCATACTGTCCTTGGAAGATGTATTGCTGTTCTTCTCCGTGGTGGACGACCGAGCTGGTAAGTTGCCCCAAAGCTCCATTCGGATATTTCATCATCGCGATGGATAAATCCTCAACCTCGGCATTGTCATGCGCGACATTAGCCATGTAGGCTTGTACGTGGCTAGGACGACCAAGCATCCACAGCAATCCGTCGATATGATGTACGGCATGGTTCAGCGTAGGGCCTCCCCCCTCTTTCTCCCAAGTGCCGCGCCACCATAAGTCGTAATAACTATGGCCCCGCCACCAAAAAGAATCCACTTGGGCATGCAGAATCTTGCCGGCCAGACCGCTATCCAGCACTTGTTTCAGCTTCATAATCGGATTTCTGAATCGATTCTGGGCGATCACGGACAACACCTTGCCGTTATTCCGTGCCGCTTCGATCATGTCATCACATTCCTTAAGCGACGCTGCCATAGGTTTCTCAACAATGACATGGCTTCCTGCGTTCAGGAAATCGACCGCAACCTGCGCATGAACGTACGGAGGCATACAAATGGACACGAGATCGATTCCGTCTTGAAGCAGTTCCTTATAATCGTGTGCGATTTTAGCCTCCAGTCCGTACTGATCCCGCCTTACTTCAGCCTTCTCTGGGTAAAGATCGCATAAGGCAACAATTTTACAGCGGTCCTTAAACTGCAGATATGCTTGGATATGACTGGGCGAAATTGCACCCGTACCTATAATCGCAACCTTTAACATACGTTATTTTTTACCTCCCAACTTTATTTTTTATATAAAAAATTATATGCGGTGCAAACTTGTAAATGTGTTTTGCTATGGGGGAAAAATAACGCTAGATTGCGGATTGTATGGTATATTCAATGCATGTACGAAGACGAGGAAGAAGGAGGCAAACAAGTTGTCATTCGTTGCAAGCAACTACAGTATCTCTCCCTTGTACTTTGCCTATAGACGTAAAAGCGAAAATTACGAGCATAAAGAGACTTTCCATTCCCATCTTGGCCTTGAAGTGTTGTTCATTCATCAAGGAAGGGGGACCATGATCGTTAACAACAACAGCTATGAGATTAAGCCGGGCATGCTTTGTATATTTCAGCCCTGTCAACTCCACCACCTAAAGCTTGAATACGACGATCATCAATGCTTCGAACGTTCGATTGCGATTTTTGAACCGACGGTGTTTGAGGCTTATTTTAAACAGTGGCCCGCTCTCCATGAATTTTACAATTTTATTTATCTAGGCAATCTTCCTTTCCCTTGTTTATACGAGGTCGACGACCCGTGTCTGGAAGGTGCATACAAGAGCATGAACGATCGATTCCCGACGCTGTCCGACACGGAAAAACATGAAGAAATTTCGCTGTTTCTTGTCGCACTTTTTCGCTCCTTGAAACCAATCTGGGATAAGCGGAAAGTACGGAGTTCAACTTACCAAGCCCGTAAAAATCATCGGGTGGAGCACATCTTAACCTGGATTGAGACCAATTATACGATTCCTTTCCGATTGGACGACATGGCGAAGTCGCTGCATCTATCTCCCTACCATTTATCACATCTCTTTAAAGAAGCGACAGGGATCAGCATCACGGAATACATAGCAGCCCGAAGGATTCATCAATCCATACAGCTCCTAGCGACTACAAAAAAACCGGTCTCGCTTATTGCGGAGGAGATCGGATTAACGAATAGCTCTTATTTTTGCAAATTGTTTAAGTCGCAAATGGGAATCACGCCGCATCAATATCGAAAAAAATGGACGAGTACTTAAATATCGGGAATGCGCCTGATATTTATATGGACCTTAGATAAAAAGGTTGATCGTGTCAAGCATGATCAAAGATAGTACACGAACTGGGATGTAAGATCAATGATTGATATAATGGTCATATAATTGCTCGAAGGTTGTAAAACGTTCGACTTCTCTACCGACCTTACCATATTCGTCTACATATTCATCCATCATTTCAAGGAACTTCTCTTTCATTACTGATAAATCACTTGCATCAAAGTACTGCATAAGATCAAATTTCTTGGTCCCTTTCTCCGCAGCCATTTCATCAAGATATCCTTGTGCTCCAAAGGCCGAAAGAAAGGCATAGGAGGCATCGTTCGTTTGAACACTGTTCAAGATTTTATTGCGGTAGTTGCACCACAATTCTTCGTAAGTTCCCCTCAGATTATCAAAAGTCGGAACGGGTTTAACAATGAAGTTATCACACATCTTGCTATGTAACCTCGTAACGCTGTTCAACATATTAAAAGAGGCAATTCGGATATCTTCAATGGTATGAGCTTCGATGACAGACATGTATAAGGATTCGAGGTCATCTGGAACATGGCGATACGAGCGTATTTCTTCTAAATATCGCTTGACACCTCGTTTGATGCACGTGTTATTCATGCTGACCAAGGCATTGACCAAATTGTACAGAACGCCGGCAGATGCATGTCTCACTGAACCGATATTATCACCCAGCATCGTATCGCTGTATGCTTGCTTAGCCAGATCGATCCATTTTTTTGCTCGATTAAGACACGCTTCTCCTATCGGCTCCGCAAGCGCATCAAGAGCTTTCTGCCTAAAGTCGTTCAATTTCTCCAAATCCTCAGACTTTGCATAATAGAGAATTTTAAGCTCGGTTAGGCTCGACACGTTGGGACTCTCTAAGATGGATTGTGCGTGTATTCTTGTATCCCATGGGGTGCAATAGATGTCATAACCAACGTCATCTAAGATGAAGCTATCGGATATTCCCCATCCCCTTTCCGTATTATTTATGATAATTAAATCAAGATCGCTCTTTTCGTGAAAGTCCCCGGTGCTAAACGAACCAGTAAGCCCAATAATTGCGATATCGTCTTGAAAGTCTCTTCTTGCGCGTTCGATCACCATGTTGATCAGCAGTTCATTTTTGTCCAGCAGCTTCTTCTTTATGATTTCGTTCATTCGTTACACCCCTTCGTATGAGCTGGCCGTCCTTCATCACAACAACCTCAACTAGAGTCTATCGATTTAGAGGTGCGGTTGCTATGTATAAGTTGATTTAATTCATCTTTGCACAAAATCCGCTAAACCGTCGATATGACGATTAAGCGGATTTCAGTAGTTCTTTTTTCTTTATGCCTTCGCATGACAAGAAATGCCGATCCGCCAATAAACAGTCCGTTAGCTTAATGCCTGCAGCAAGTTTAGCTTTGTACCTCCGTTTATGCGGGCATCCGCTTATTGTTCTGTGAATTTGAAGGATTTAATGGAAAATAAATCAAACATCACCATAATACTTTTAACAAAAAATTACTGAACATGTATTTCCGATTTGACATCATTTTGATTTAAAAATTTCATTAAATCATGACTCAGCTGCACAATCTCATTATTCGCATTATTCGCATAATCCGGCAACATCATATCCCTAACCATTTTAGTTCGTAACCATGTCATAAAGAAAAGATCCAAAAATAAGTTTGGAAATTTAAGCACCATTTTAAGCATGGGTGGATCAATTGAAACGCCAGCTTTTTGTATTGCCAATAGATACGCTTTTAAAGTAGCTGTTATTTGGCGTGCCGTCTTTCTGGTTCCGATTCTTTTTTTGTCAATTATCTTATTTTCAGACTGCAAAACGCTCAACATGGCAATATCTGATACGGAATGCGTGATGAGATACGATTGCATATCCTTTTTAATAACGTAGGGAAGCTTTGCTGTTTTTAAAATTTTGCGAGTTTTTCGATGCGTTCAGTCACTTCACCATTCATTTCTCCAAATGCAGTTGCCGCTATAATCTTTGGTAGAAATCGAGCATGCAATACTCCATCTTTAATCTGTCCGCCGAAGCCGGGAAAAGCAGGTAAAAGTCGATCCCCTACAATATCCAGCCACGAAGAAAACCCAATTGAATTACTAGTCATCGTAACTATATGTTTGCTTTGATTATCTTTTAGCGCTAACAACGCTGATTCGGACCGATCATAACGAACGGTGACGAAAATAAAACCGTATATATCGTCATTTTCGAGCGTATCAATGACCTTCACTTGTATAGATTTAACTGAACCTTTTTCTTTATACTGCAGGCCATTTTCGCTTAATGATTTAAATCTTTTAGAATGTGCAAACAGCGTAACGTCAAACCCTGCTTCAATAAGCTTCATTGCGTACATGCTCCCGATGACACCTGCACCAAAAATTAAAATTCTGTCTTGTTTTGCTGACATGAAAACCACCCCTACTTATTAACATTTCCTTTGGATTATCAGACAACATGTTGTATGATGTGATCATAAATCTTTATTATTCCTTGATCAACCATCAGTATTTTAGAATTTGTCGGATGATATTTTTATTGGCTAGTAGGAGGGTATCATGAAAAAGCAACCTCAAATAACGGAGAAAACAAGACAAGCGTTTTTAGAAGTTTTTTGTGAGTTATATAGCCAAAAGCCGATTGAGAAGATTTCGGTACAGGAAATTGCGAATAAGTCAGGATATAACCGCAGCACCTTTTATCAATACTTTACTGACATTTACGAATTGTTAGACTCTGTTGAAAATGACTTATTAAATGACATGAAAAAAGAATTGGCGAATAAAGAGCTATCGATGCATACGGTTCAAGATACGCTCTATTGTCTGGATAAAAGAGAACATCTCCTGATCCTTAATGCCCTTTTGGGTGATTATGGAAGTACCCGTTTTTTAAAACGCTTAAAAAAAGAAATCACTTTGGATCAATTAGAATTAAACGTTCCGCAAAACCATTCCTTAACGCCATACTTCATTGAGTTTTACCTGACAACTTCCCTTTCTCTATTTCGTCTTTGGCTCCAGCGTCAAAACGACTTATCGTCAGAAGAATTTTTCAAGTTAGTGGAGAACCTATATTCAAGAGGGATTACGCCCTATTTTAAAGAATGAGCCTGTCATTCAAACCGAATCAATATGTTGTATAACTATAAAAAACGCGCATAAGACAGCCTGACTAACTATAGCTTAATCGCAACTTTTCCAAAACCCAAAGGGAAACACACGATCGATGACCGGATGCAGTTGATTCGCTGTAATCGCATGATTCAGTGTCTCGAACATTTCTCGACTGCCTCCATTGATTCTTTGAATGGTCGGCTTTTTCAACATAACCGAAGGAACATTAAATTTCTTGGCATTTATACCGGTCCGAAAGGCCATCCTCCAAGACAACGCCTGCTGGTTTACCGCAACGGCCCCTCGCAAAAGCATTTAACGTATACACTTCCACATTCATGTTCCTCTCGTCCTCTCCTTATCTTAAAAAAACCGATGTGCGCATCCGTACGTCCTACTCGATGCCATGAAACGGTTCGTCGGGGCTCCCGCGCTATTTGGAATCGTTCCGTATCTGTAACATCGTTGAAGTTCATTAAATTTGACCGATATTTCGGATAATACAAAAATACAAAGTCGCTAGATTAGCGACTTTGTATTTGGGCATAATCAAATTTTGATGTTAGTTCGTTCAATCTGAGATTCTATTACATCATATAGAGCAAGTTTATAGTTTATTTTATCCAAATTAAGATATAGCTCTCTTAACTTTTCTCAATTTCTTTTTTATGATGGAGCATCATCATTTTTCGTTCCGAAATCGTCGAATCCCCTTCTTTATACAAGTAGACATACTTCTGAATTTGGGCAATCGGCATTCCTGTTGCTCTAAGCGCAGTAACGAAGTGAATCCAGCTTAAATCATTTTCGTCATATAACCGCTTCCCATTTTCATTTCTCTTCACATGTGGAAGCAGCCCCTCCTTTTCGTAATATCGAAGTGTGGGAGCCGCTATTCCTGTCAATTCAGTCACTTTCCTTATAGTCAACATAAATAAAACTCATCGCCTCCTATTAAAGTAAACTTCAATTAAATTTTTGGCATATCTAATTAAATAATCCAAATTTATGCTGTAAAAGAAGAAGGAAGATAGGATGAAATCAATTATTTCACTGTTTCATTATACACTTTTTCTTCAGTGGAAAAGTCTTGACTTAAAGTGAACTTTATAATCTATGATAACAATGTAATTAAAAATGAGCCTGGAAGGATGAAGTTACAATGAATAATATCTCAATCGTCACTGGTGGTAGCCGTGGACTTGGTCGCAATTCTGCCATCAGTATTGCCCGTCATGGCGGTGATGTCATCTTGACCTATCGTAGCCAAGCAGAAGAAGCAAAGTCTGTTGTTGCTGAGATCGAATCTTTGGGTCGTAAAGCAGTGGCATTACAACTTGATGTTGGAAATATTGCCAGCTTTGCGGTCTTTGCTGAGACAGTACGTTCGACCCTGCGGTCAACTTGGGATCGTACCACTTTCGATCATTTAGTGAATAATGCCGGCCACGGAGAAATGATAGACTATGCCGAAACTACAGAAGCTCAGTTCGACGGCCTGTTTAATGTGCATGTCAAAGGCGTATTTTTCTTGACCCAGGCTCTTCTGCCGCTTCTTGCAGATGGTGGTCGTATCGTGAACTTCTCATCGGGACTCACTCGCGTTTCTTATCCTGGCTTCTCTGCCTATTCCGCCGCAAAGGGCGCGGTCGAGGTTCTAACCATCTATATGGCCAAAGAACTTGGTCACCGAGGCATTACCGCTAATACCATTGCACCTGGAGCAATCGAAACCGATTTTCTAGGAGGTTCTGTACGCGACATACCTGCTTATAATGACACGTTTGCCTCGATGACTGCCCTTGGTCGAGTCGGCGTACCTGAGGACATTGGTCCTGTAGTCGCCAACCTGCTTGGATCCGACAATCGCTGGGTTAATGCGCAGAGAATCGAAGTCTCGGGTGGTCAGAACATCTGATCGCAAGTAATAGCAGCAAAGACAATCCGTGAAACTGGGGCTGTCTCCGAACGAATACGACCATATTGGGTAAGAATAAGTCCCACCCCCATTTTGGTCGTAATCGTTTCTCCCAAAAAGAGAACGCTGATCACGATCGCAATGAGAGGGACCAGAAAATTAAACGATCCGATTTTGCCGGCTTCGCCTCCGCGCACTTCTTGACGAATATATTGCGAATCATTGGGGAGAAACATCGGGGCTGACATTTGAACTTCACGAAGGAACCATCGAAGAGATTAAAAAATGGCTAGAATCCAGAACCAAACCATTCATATTACGGATCTGGACAACGGACCTATGATTGTGTACAAAGGCGGATTCGTAACGCCGATTTTTGAGTTGTTTAAGCAATTTGGAACCACTTTGTACGCCAAATATAACGGACACAACATAAACACGGCATTAAGCGTGATTCAAGAAGGACTGGGAATCTCGATCGTATCGAAACTTCTTTGTCGCTATCCACACTGCCACCTAATGTCCGCATCCGGACAATTAATCCGCAGCCTTTTAGAGACATTCTCTTGGCAGTTCCTTCATTAAAGGAGGCTTCACGGGACGAAACTTTTCCTTCAGACTGCACGAGAGCTTTATTGATCGGGGGATCGAAATGGTCCTAAATTTACTTGTTCCATCATTTATAACAGCGAGGTTGCGAACTTCATCGCGGGAAAGCGGCTATCCGGTCCTTTCATTAAGTTTCCACCTTGATTTTTCAGATACATGTCGAAGAAATCCAGCATATAGGCATTAATAACGGAGCTCGCTCGTTCGGGTGCTATTTCCCCTGTAATGCCCAGTATTTTGAAAATAGGAGAAATGAATTGGACATCGGTAAAATTCAAATGCTCCGTATTTTCAATATAGAGGACTTGTCCCCCTTCGCTGACCGTTTCGCGCATCCGTTCAAGCTCCAGCTTTTTATCTTCCGTTACCTGATCCATCCACTCTCTTGTTGAGCCCATACGGTCAAGCTCAGCATCCGTGTAAACTCGGTTATCCCTCACCATTTTTAATTGTTCAAATTCGCTTTCCGAGTGGATGAATAAAAACGGCTTTTGCAGCCCCTCTCTGTCACGCAGTCGGTACAGCCCTCCGTCCAAGTCTATTCCAGCCGTGATTCGCGGATCGTAAGAAGCGTCATAGGCCGTCGCTCCGCCGATGGAATGACCAAACACCCCGATATGCTTAAGATCAATCTTCCCTTTAAATCGACTTGGAATCTGCCCCGATTGGATAAGCTCGAACTGGTCCAGCGCAAAAGCCACATCATCTGTTAAAACTTTTCCCAATTTGTCGCGGTTTCCGCTTTCGGTCCGATAATCGTGGTCGGGCGAAAATAAGTCGTTGGTTGTGCTGGTCGTGATTCGACCATCCGGAAACTCAGTTGCAAATGTATTGAAGGTGTGGTCGATCACGGCCACGATATATCCGTGACTCGCGAGATTTTCGGCTTGCGACGTGTGGAGGAACCTAGAAGAGCCGAAGCCGGGATTCGCAAGGATCAGCGGGTATGAAGTCTGTACTGAGGAGACTTCGGCCCCCGAATAAGCATGACTGGCTACGTACTTCAAGTGTTGAAAAGTAAACCCGGGAAGGCCATAGTTCGCAGCCATATAACGTAAAATCCGGGTATCTGGAATAAAGGAAGCATACTTGCCGGAGCCCGCTTGGGCTGGATACCATACCTGAACCATTAATTCCCTCTTGCCTGTCGCGGTTGTGCCAAATGTCTCCTCTCGGCTTGAATCGATGAAATGAAAGACTTGTGTACTTACCTTCAGCTCGCCAGTTGGCTCCGGAAAGTTGAATACGGGAAACACATATAGGAAGCATCCCGTTGCGATTAACCCAAACCCGATAAAAAGGCGGCCCAGCACCCTACGGTTTCGCGAAGCAGTCTTAACGGCTGCAGGTTTTTTGAAAGCGTCTTTCAGTGATAGAATAAGCATCATGAGCGTAAATCCGTATAAAAATAATAGCTGAGCCCTGTATCCTTCGACTAGCAAATGGATTACTAAAAAAATGGAGCCTGCTCCGCTTGTCAGGAGCAAAGCTGATCTTCGGATACGCTGATTGACAATGAACTGGATTGCCAACAAACACGCACTCGAAAAGAATAGCAGCATTTCAAAAAAACTCACGCCAACTCCCCCTTAAAAATAATCCTATCAAGGGAGTATTTTAGAGGAGCAGCCAGGTTGGTACCATTGATTTAGATGACAATTACCTTACACGCTTGTAAGATTGACGATGATGCGCGCAAGGACCTGATCATCCAAGGATAAATCCTGCACTTTTATTTAAAACACCTACACTTATGCGTTCTCATTGAACCATCGAGTTTCGTTAATTAACGACGATAAGACATTCTTTAGTCGACGTTAAAATAACCCGCTTCTATAAAACTGCCCGTTAGCATAATTAAGGCAGCTGATCAATTGACCGGCTGCCTTCTTGTCTTTGTTAAACTAACGTTTCGTAGTAAGCTTAATTTAAAGTCTCTTTGCGTTATTAAATCTATGTATCCCATATCCACTGAAGTCGGAAGCTAATATTGCTTCCTTAAGCGGGTATAAATTTGATGTGATTCTTAATTCAATTCCTTTTTGGAATAATCTCTCCAACAAATTCTCATATTTTTCAACTGATTTGGGTTTCACTACTTGACGAGAAATGTAGTAGCCAGCTGTTTTATCAAAAAGCTCAAAACCCTCATCGTCAAAACGATATCGAAATATGCTTTGCTTTGATATCCTCGAATACCAGTCACTTTCTACTGTAATTATGGTATTGGCAATTGAATGATTAAAGAAGAGTTGTAAATGTTGGTCTGTTGTCGCCTCATCTTTTCTACACACAATTCGGGGACAATCCCTAGGGAAATAGTACGTAAACTCGTGCTCTTCATCAAGTGCCCAAACTACCGCAGGAAAATCCGGACGATTTTGCTTCTCTTTTGGTACAAATATATGGATTCTATCGTCTTCACTGAAGTGAAAAAGCATTTGCGTCCCCCCTCGTCCCATCTATTGTTATATTCCATAAAAATATTGGATTATCCTGCTCATTAGCTTAATGAAACGGCAGGGAAGTCTAATACTACCATAAGAAGAAGTGACCCTTTTATTATAGTACTGTTTTGATTTTTCTTTAGACCATTTTTAATTTGTTTGAAACTAAACCGAATCGTAAAGACCGCTACAAATGAATAGAATATTATTCCTATAGTAATATCTATCATCTATATCCTCCTATTACTCATTGTGTTTTGACAACATGAACTTGATTACATAAATATATAAAGCCGCATAATCAGCGGCTTCTAATGTCACTATGTTTTTGTCACCTGACAGTTAACCATTGTCTACCTCACGGCGTTATCCTCCACCTATAGGGCCCCCCTATTTGAAACGAGAGACAAAGCGGCGTTGCCAAGGCGTCTCAACAGCTCGTGGACTGTATTGCTGCCGAATATAGTCGACAGCTTCATGATTTGGTAATCCATCAATCACAGCGAGACAGGCTAGTGCCGTACCTGTTCGTCCAATCCCGCCCCCACAGGCGATTTCAACCCGTTCAACTTCAGCCCGAGTCCATGCTTCACGAAGCGAATCAACGGCTGCAGCCTTGTTTGTTGGCAGCCAGAAGTCCGGCCAAGGAATCCAGCGGCTTTCCCAAGTAACGGGCGCTGGTTGTCGTCCGAGCAGGTAGAGTGCAAAAGTGGGCTGAAGCCCTTGGGGAAGTGGACGTTTTAGTGCTCGGCCGCGGACGAGTCGACCTGAAGGAAGGCGCAGCACACCTGACGATTCGGGGTTCCATGTATCATTCATAGTGTCACCCTCCTAAGGATTTAAGAACACGTACAACTAAACATTCCTTTGAAGCTTGACATTGCATTCTGACGTTGTCGCAGTGACGTACTCCACATAATTCACAGAGCCGTTAAAGTTCAAATAAGCTTCATAACGCATGCGGATTGCGGGTAAAGTGATCAAATCCAGAACATTTTCCTTTGGAACCCACCTGCATTCGCTAGATTCTTCAGTCGATTCAGCTAACTCTCCACCCACAGCTTTGCACACGAAATCAAACATGACCTTCGTAGGAACATCTGTTTCACCGTCATGCCACTATTGAATCGCTGTATATTTATTCCACGTGTTTCATGTACTTCCCTGCTTTCATTATGTATATGCTTGAAGTTACTCACCGAACGATTGGACTATCCTGCCCGTTATAATAACAGGGCGTCTGCCGCTGTCGATTTCGATATTGGGAATGTAACCATGTTCTTGTCCCTCGACAGGTGTCTAAATAACAAGCGGGCTTTTCCCTATTCATCACGGCTGTGGCAATAGATATCGAAAAAGGTAGCCGACTTTGGAGTCGGCTACCTTCAATTTCTTCATTGAGATATATCGTGTCCCGTTAGCGTAATCTACTTTTGGAGACAGAGTCATCGAACCGTCTGGTAAACGAGGCCTATAGCTCCAGAATCAAATGTCTTGTTTTCGATAAGTTTAAGATTGACTTTCTCCTTGAGACCTTGGAATAACGGCAACCCGCGGCCGATCAGGACGGGAGAAACCGTAATTTTATACTCATCTATTAAATCAAGCTGCATAAGGTAGTGTGCGAACCTAGGACTGCCGAGGATGACCATATCCTTGCCTGGCTGCTGTTTGAGGTTTTTGATCTCTTCCTCGACCTCTTCTTTCACCAGTCTGGAATTGTTCCATTCGACTTTCTCCAGCGTCGTGGAAAAAACGATTTTGGCTGTCTTTTCGATCCACTCGGCATGATTAAGTTCATGCTGCGAAGCTGATGGGTTCGAGGGCACAGATGGCCAGTAACTGTGCATCATCTGATAAGTTCCACGTCCCCAGATGACAGTGTCGGCAGTACTCAGAATTTCTTTCGCGTGCTTCTCCAAATCAGCATCGTAAGCAACCCAGCCAATGTCCATTTCACCGTTCGGCCCTTCTACAAAACCGTCAAGCGATGCGTGCAAAAATAGAACGAGTTTTCTCATTTTCAGTTCTCCTTTGTTCATGAGGGATCTCTACATTAACTACATTATAGGACAACTCAGCTTGGGTTGTTTCTTACGGATTGCTAATCACAAATGGGTTCTTAGAAAAGGAGAAGCGCTGGAATGCCTCTCCTTCTTCTTCTATCAAATCACACCCATAAACGACCTGTCTCGCAGGTGTTCTTCACTCGCGTTTATTGGTCCATGGTTTCTATAACAACATTCTTACCAAAATCTTCGCTTAGCAGAATCTCAATTAATTTGTGCGCAGTGTATTCAGGCGTTTGTAGCTTCCCTTCCTCAGAAAATCGAATGAACTCATTAACATATGGGAAAAGATCATTACTTACGGATCGAATTTCCGATTGTAAATGGGTATCGATCATACCTGGATATACAGCGACTACTTTTGCTGGATATGTCACGAGCTTTTGCTCAATGTCTATACTTTTGGTAAATGAGTCAAGGCCAGCTTTTGCAGTGCTGTAACAGCTTTGTGAGGGTAATAAATATTTTGCGGATGCTGAGGATATGTTTAAAATTCTTTTGTCCACATTCATATCTTGGGTACGTTTAAGATAGTTAGCTGTTATTATCATTGGTGCTAATAGATTTAAATGGATGTTCTCAATTATTTTATCCGTTTCTATCCGTTCAATTGGGCTCACTGGAGTCAACATGGCAGCATTATTGATAAGATAGATCGCTTCATCGTTGGAATAAAGCTCAATTTGACGGAAGATGTCCTCAAAAAGTTGATCAATCTCGCCAATGTTTGTTAAATCAAAATTAAAATAATCAATTCTGCAGTCCCTATCCTGGGCTAGATCGATAATCCGTTGGTTCGTAGTTCTAGAAATGCATATAAGGTGATGGTTCTTATCGATTAATTGATTAGCCAACGATTCACCAATACCTCTTGATGTACCTGTTATCAATATATGTTTCAACCGGATCTCTCCTTATAAGTTAACTATGTATTTTCTCGAATAATAATTCTATTAACCGTTTCTTCCCAAATCATCTGATACTCCAAATCCATCTTCATCATCTTACATCTAGACAAATTATCAATAAGAAGGGCAAGAATTTTAGCACTGACTTCGATTTTTGTAGGTTCAACTAGACCCAGATCACTGCCTTTTGACAATAAATCACAGAAACCGTTGATAAAATCTTGTTGAACTTTCAATAAGGGAGCTCTAAATTGCTCATCACGCTCGGCTAGCATCGTGAACTCACTGAGCACTCTTAATGTTGAACGATACTCTTCATCATCGCTTGGCAGCATATTTAAACCGCCCCGAATTATCGTTTCTACGAAATTGTCTTTATTAACGGATTCAGCGTTAAAGTAAGCAGCAAAATAATGATCCCTAAAAATATAATCAAATGTTCGGCTAATCAACTCTTCCTTTGTTGCAAAATGATAGTATATGGAGGATTTCGTTATGCCTACTTTTTTAGAAATCAAGCCTAAACTCGTTCTCTCTATCCCATGCTCTGCAAACAGCTCATATGCCGCTTGGACGATATGACTTGATGTTATCTCTCTTTTCTTGATAACCTTCAGGCTCCCTTCATCTGAATTAATGCCATTATAAGGATTATCATAATGCATTGTCAATAATTTAACGACCGATCGTTCAAAAATATTCAAATAAATCTATCTAATCGGTAATCGGTACAAGTTCTTGTACCAAGGTATGTGCAAAAAAATTATACCGATATAATAAAAAAGCCGCTAAAATAGCGACTTCAATGGTCCATATTCTTGTCCCTCGACATTTAAAAAAAACAACCGATCGCTCTGACCGGCTGCCTCCTCTTCTTTATTCAGCTTCCGTTAGCGAAATTGATCTGATTAATCGATTAAAGGCTGCTAAACTTCCCATATGTTGCCGTCAGGGTCAGCAAACGTTATGTTTGGTCCGCTTGTGACCCGTTCTCCTAAAATATTCACTCCGTTTTTCTTAAAACGTTCAAATAGCTCTTCGATCCGTGGTGTAATAAAACATGCAATTGCGTGGGGCTTGCCGTTGTCCAATGACCATGAAAAGCGTAATCGCCCGCCCTCTTCGTCTGATTTGTGAAGGAACAGAGCGGGTACAACTTGCCTTAAACCAGGCGAAGGCAGGTTTCCATTCCGATCGGGAATATTCAAAACAGCCATGACCATCCCAGGCTCAACATGATCGTTGTTTGCAGGTTGGTACCCTAAATTCTTTTGATACCATTTAATAGACTCGTAAACATCACTTACCGGTACGTAAATACAAGTAACTCCCGTAATGTCTTCCAGCCTTTCTTCCAGTTTGAATTCCTCATTTGCCCGCATAGCTTATCATCCCTTTGTTCATTCTTATTCTAGCCTTTTATCAAAACAAGGTTAAATGCGATGTTTTTCCTCTGGTGTAGCTTGGAGAAATACTAGAGGACAATGAGGCAATCTTTTCTCCATTGTGCACTTCTCCACTCTTCCTATAGGAGGGGCGAAAAACGTTTCCAATTCCCTTCGGAGACAACTTCAACCGTTCCGTCGATCACTTTGATCGCGGTCTGATCATCAATCGTATACGCTGGCCCTTGCATCCCGGCGGCCCATCTCTCTGCATCAGCCATGGTGTTTCTCGGCAGCATTTCGTGATCCAGATGCGGAAATATTGCAAAATCAACCAGACTCAGCGCGTCATCGCCGCCAGTGCGTGGAGTCCAGCCAACGAAGAATTCCCCGATGTTAGGTGCCATCACCATACTCCCGGCACTCAGTCCCACATAAACTGCCTGCAGAGACGGTAAGAGGTCTGCAAGTCCGGACTGCCGCATCCAGTGGCACAGGTAGAGGGCGTCGCCGCCCGAAACCAGCAGGACGTCCGTCTCCCATACTAGCGGCACCCAGCGGTCTTTGTCGATGCTTGGCAGCGCTGTTAGCTCCAGCACGCCGACAGACTTCCAGCCTAGGTCGACCATGGGATTCTCGGAATTCCCGCTGATGAATTGCCAGGCTTTGACGCCGGGGCCTACCCAGGGGTGTCCGTACATCGCGGTGGGAATACACAGGGCATTGCAGTCGGCGATCGGCTTGCCCAGCATGTCAACTAGCGCATTGTGTATGCTTTTGTTATTAATGCCGGCAGATGTGAGCAATAATTTCATAACTTCACTCCTTTGTTTGCGGTTGTCGTTTATTCTTTAGACTTTAGGGGGCTACATAAACTATAATATAGTACATTTCCGTGCGGATTGTTTCTTACAGATTGCTAATCTAATCTGCCCGTTAGTTCAATATAAGGGCGTGTCGCCGTCGATCAAATCATATCGGGAATGTTATCAAGTTCTTGTCATAGTGTTCTAACAAGAACTTGTCCCGATAAAACTAAAAAGCCGCTAAATTAGCGACTTTCTATGGGTCTAGGTTCTTGTCCATCTACAACTTTCAATGAGACTTTCAATGAGACTTTGTTTTTGTACTCCGTCACATCTATCATATAAACCATCGTACTTTTTCAGAAATTTTCTAAAAAATCACTAGCGTAATATTTTTGAATGGATGAAACTTACACTCAAGCATCTCGTTTACGGTAAAATACAATAGCTGCCGTAATAAAAATCAGTGTCCATATCATTGAAATCCCTGTCCCTTGCATTGGTGAAAGGACATTTATTTCATCAGGGGAAGGCGGCATATACATATAATATCCTGCCGTATCCGGAAAATACATTTTAATACTAGGCAGAAGATCTCTCGATAATGGACTGACAACGAAATAATAACCAAGCAGCACCACTAAAGCAGGGGTGGTTCGTCTTAATAAAGCACCTATAGCTGCACTGAGAAGTGAGGTTAGTGTCAGATAGCCTGTTGCACCTGCTAATGCTTCTACCATGGTATCTATATCAATCGCTGCTGCTGTGTCTTTCATCATCATATAAGTATATAGTACACCGGATGCAGTGATAATAAAGGCCGCGGGAACCGTTATGATTGCCAATGCCAAATGCTTCATGGATAATTGAATCCCACGACAAGGTATCGCAGCTAACGTAGTTCGAATCTGTCCACCGATATACTCTGAACAAGTAGCTAGAATCCCAAGAATAATGAATCCTACTTGAAGATAACCCATCGAAGCAAACCCTATATTCAGTATTTTTTGCGTCCCTATTGCTCCTTGTAAACCAATAGAAGTAAAAGCTGCGGCTAATCCTAAATTAAGAATGAATGTACCCATAAGAGTGAGCCATATCAATGGTAATGTAGCTAATTTATCCAGTTCAGCACGAAGGATTTGTGTGATCTTTTTAATAGAAGGGACACTCATGCAGCAACGTCCCTCCTATGGAATACGATAGCTGCAGCAATGAAAAGAACGACTACCCAGGCAGACATGACTATGCCGCCTATGAACGGGGTGAGGAATCTGTCGCTCAGAAACATAAACATTTCAAGGCCAGCCCGATCCGGTAGGTATAACGCTAACTTTGTAACTTTAGAAAGCAGGAAACTAAATGAAACAACGGATGTATTTATGATGAGCACAGCAAGCGGAATCGTGCCATTCTTAGTTAGTACAGTAATCCCGAATGCTAATAGAGCAGTGAATGTCCAGTAACAAACTGCACCGAGCAGCTTCGACCATTCAAATGCTGGGGAATACTCACCAAGAACAAGATGCGTAGCTGACACAGTTGTCATGATAGCAACAATACAAAGCAGTATACTGATTACTGTCACAGCGCCTGCTTTTGCCAGCAAAAATTGAAGCCTTGATGAAACAACCGTTAAACTTGTTGTAATCTGTTGTCCTCCGCCAGATTCACTGCTCTCTGTCAAATACTCGCTGCTGACAGCAAGCACACCAAGGATGATGACACCTTGTACACCAAGGGCTAATCCAATATAGCCAACTTCCAAAAGCCGTGTGCTAACTCCAGTTATAATCTCCTCTTTTTGAGCTATACTGTCTAAGGCGGCTATGACCGCAGGAGAAAATGCTCCAACAAGAAAGGCAAGCCAAATGCCCGGCAGGGAGAACAATTTAGATAGTTCCGCGTTGAATGCTCTCATACAACACCACCAGCATGATCAGATGTCCGGGCAAAAAAAGCTTTCTCCAGCGTGGAATGGGTACCTATTACTTCGTCCAACGTTCCATCTGCAACGATTGTTCCTTGCTTAATAATAACCACATCATCAACTGTCTCTGCAAGCTCCCCTATTAGATGACTGGATAGTAACACCGTGTTGCCAGACTCAGCCCGTTTACGTAAAAATGTCCGGATCCAACGAATTCCTTCCGGGTCGAGCCCATTTACGGGTTCATCTAGAACCAATATCGCGGGATCACCCAGCAGTGCAGCGGCCATTCCAAGTCTTCTCCCCATACCAAGCGAATATTTTCCCACTCTTTTGTCAGCTGCATTAGTAAGACCTACGATTTCCAAAACTTCCTCGACACGTGAGTTAGACAATCCTGCGGCACGAGCAATCCAGCGCAAGTGTGCCCGCCCTGTTCGCATACGATGGGCCCCAGATCCATCAAGTGCAGCACCTACTGTTGCTAGAGGATTATGTAACTCTGAGAATGGCTTGCCATTTATGAGAGCACTCCCTGATGTGGCGCGATCTAATCCAAGCAGGATGCGAATCGTTGAGCTTTTACCTGCCCCATTTGGACCTAAAAAACCAGTCACTCTGCCAGGTCTCGCTTTAAAACTGATACCCGATAAGATTTCTTGAGATCCGCGATGTTTGACTAAGTTATTAATTTCAAGCAACCATAACACTCCCTTTCTGTTATGGCTCTCATTATAAAGTAGCAAAGTTACATCACGGTTATCATGGTGTTTACTTCCGGGTTACCTTTGGGTTACGCTCTACCAATAACTACTCTTGTGCCATTTTCATTTGAGGTAAAGTCAGCTTTCAGCTTCATTTTTTTCAACATATAATTTGAAGTCGATAAACCAATCCCTGCCCCATGCTCATGGGAAGAGTTATCCAAACCTGGACCTCTGTCTGCAATAATGATCTGTTCTTTTTCTACATCAACCACAATGTTTGCATATTTCCCTTCTGCTGCATGGCGAAGAATATTCTGAAATAAATTATCCAAAACCCGTGTCATCCAATTCGGATCTGCTTCCCAATAAAAAGTCTCCTCTCCCGGTAAATCAACATCAAGCTGAATTTCTTTGTCTTCAAATACAGGGTACCACGCAGCAACAGATGCTCTTACTAGACGTCCAATATCTGTTGAAACGGGCACGAAAGGATGTTTTCCCGAGGTAAGCAATGTATAGGACAGTAAATCATCCATTAGATCTCCGACTCTTGTAATCGTATGGTTGATCTCCGTTAACGAGTTTTGTCCTTCTTGACTCATGGGTTCTTTATTTAAACGGGTGACATGTCCTCTCAAAATGGTAAGCGGTGTTCGTAAGTCGTGAGATAAATTCGCAATGAGTCGATGTCGTAATAACTCCTCTTCATATTCTCGTTTACGACTGTCTTCAAGCTGCTGAATCATCCAATTAAAAGAACTTCCTAACTGGTCTATCTCATCCATACGATCATTTTGAACAGATATGGTTTTAGGAAACGAGTTGTTTTTAGCTGAAAATGACATGACTTCTTGTAAGCGGGCAAGACGTTTTTGAAGTTTCAAGAAGAAGCGCCAAGATAAGATCACAAATGCGACAATAATAAAACCAAACACTAGTACGGTAACGTAAAACAGATTTAACGTATTTACATTTTTATCATGGATATCTGAAACCCCAAAAAACGCACTGATGAAAATAATCATAATGGGAGGAAAAAAAGATAAATAGAAAATGTACTTTTAGAAAACGACGAAATAATGATCTGTTTCGCTTCATAGTTTCACCCGATAGCCTATTCCCTTCAACGTTTCAATAATCTCGGGGGAATTGGGATGACGTTCCAGCTTTTGACGCAGTCGGTGGATATGCACCATCAGTGTTTTATCGCCTGTTATATAAGCTTCTTCCCAAATAGCTTCATAAATTTGTTCTTTTGTTAAAACTTGATTAGGGTGGCGTATGAAGTACATTAAGATTTGATGCTGTTTCCCTGTTAAAATAATTTCTTCTCCTGTGTGTTTGTCAAATATCATTTGACCTTCCGGATCTACTTCAATCTGATTTCCTAACGAAATGCGATCGGATGTGGATCCACCACTACGACGGATTAATACTTCTATTCTTGCAACTAATTCATCTGTATGGAATGGTTTCGTTACGTAGTCATCAGCAAATTGCAAACCATCTACTTTATCATCTATCGATGTTCGAGCAGTTAACAGCAAAATAGGAATAGCAGGAGCTGTCTTCTTTAATCGTCTTCCCACAGTAAATCCGTCTAAACCGGGTAACATGATATCCAAAATAACAATGTCTTGCTGATTGACTTCTTTTTCGGCTCCTTCACCAGTTAGCAGCCACTGAACCGAAAACCCTCGCTGTTCCAATTCTTCCTTTACCCAACTGCCTATTTTCTCATTATCTTCAATATATAATACGTTTCTTTTCAAGTAACATCCCTCTTTTTAAATGGAGTCCACTACAGATTAACACACTATAAAAAAAAGTTTCCAGTTAAGACAGGGACTGACCCTCGTTTGTGAGACGGGGACCATCTCATCCAGGTATCCACTTGTGTCTTATTTCGTATATTTAGTTTGTCCATGACTTCTTTCACTGGAATCCCATCCAACCTCATTTCAATAGCTTTCTTTTTCACTTCTACTGGATTGCTGACTCTTGTTGCCAACGCAAAAACACCTCCAAAGTTGTCCCCATATCTTACGACATGGTTGCATTCTCTTGAAGGTGTTTTTAATTTGTCACACGTTATGGGTTCAGTCCCCTCTGACCAACTGCCTGCTCTACTTTATTCAACGATCACTTCCCGTTAGTTAGGGTCCTCATTTATTAAAGATTTTGGAGAACTGCCGTTAGAATTGCGTCTATTCTTTGTACTGACGATCGTAAGCTTTCTGATAAGTTTCCAAGTATTGTTCCAACCCAATATTGTTCAAACTCTCAACATATTTATTCCAATCTGCATCGAGATTTAAATCACCCATTATAAAGCGAACAGCTGATTCCTTTACGTAGTTGGCTAGTTCAACGGATATTGTCTGGATTTGTTGACTCTCATTCGCCTTGAATTTAATTGGTGGTAAAACAGATAATGCATCGGTTTTCGGTACATACGGTTCATATTTATTTTTCGTTTCATCACGTAACAACTTTTCCAGCCCTTCAGCCGTAAAGGGATCCACATTCGGATCCACCGCCTCGCCGAACCGGAATTCCTCGGGTGCATAATCGACCCCGATGTGCATCAAAGAATGGTTTTGAGGTTCCTCGGCATAAGGAATAAGTCTTTTCGATAAAGCCGGTTTTCCGTTCAGTCCTACATCTCCCGGTTTGGCCTCTTCCCATCCAACTCCTTTCAGCCCTACTTTCTTCGTAATAGCTCCTTCAAAAGTATAGAGATAGTCGGCCCACCGAAGCGCAGCTTCCGGATTTTTGCTTGTAGCAGGAATATAAAACGATCCGGGGATAGCTGCATCATACTTCGAATGGGTCGCATGTCGAACGCCTTTAGGACCTTCCAGCGGCGCCAGCGCGACAAAATGTCTGTATCGTTCCGGTCCAACGGTTGCCTCATCAATAATGTTAACATTGGCTCCTGAAACGAAAGCTCCTAAAATTTCGGCATCCGGGTTAGCTGCCAATTGTCTCAATTGATCATTATTTTGTGTATACGATGGATTATATAGCAAACCTTCTTTATATAATCTTTGGATGTAAGACAGCCCTTCGCGGTATTCCGGTGTATTCACAATGGTTTCTATTTTGCTGTGCTTAACTATGAGTTTTAAGTCATCCGCACTGCTATAGGTAAACGCATTCATAAGAAATATGTTTGGATCGGTATTCCATCCACCGCTTGCAGCTCCGGCAAACGGAATTTCATCAGCCTTTCCATTGCCGTTCGGATCCTTCTCTTTAAACGCTTTTAATACCTGATAAAATTCTTCCGTAGTTTTCGGTTCTTCCAGCCCGAGCTGCTCCAGCCAATGTTTATTTATCCAAACTTTCTTCGACATGCTGCAATGATAACAATCATTCCATGAAGGCAGGCCGTATATCTTTCCATCTGTGGCCGTAATAATGCCTTTCAATCCATCATGCTTCTGCATAACTTTTTCGAAGTTTGGCGCATATGTGGGTATCATGTCATCCAATGGCAAAAACATCTGCTGTGACACGGCATATTGTTCCTCATTAAAAGTAACCCCAAAAAATGCATCCGGCAAATCACCGCTGTTTAATATCAGATTTACCTTTTCCGTGGCTGAATCAGACGGAATGACGTCCCATTCGATCTCAATATTGGATTTCTCTTCGTACCATTTAACAAATTCATTATTTTTGTAATCGATGATCATCGGGTTTTGTACAACCAAAAATTTGAGCTTTGTTTTGTTTTTTACAATAGGAAATGTCTCCCCAACAGCAGCTTCTTCACGCTCTTCAGGAATCTGTGTATTCGCTTTGTTAGAAGAGCATCCTGAGGCCGTGATTGCAAAAACAAGGATAATTAAAACCATCAAATGAAGTCTCTTTTTCATTGTAACCCCCCACATCAATTTGTTTTCAACCTGTCACGCCCTACAAATTTTCAGCCTAGCCTTTAATCGAGCCAATCATGACCCCCTTAACAAAATATTTTTGTACAAAGGGGTAAATGAGCAGAACCGGAACGCTAGCGACAACGATCACAGAGTATTTTAATACATCGGCCAGACCTTGCTTGCGCTGAAGCGCTTCAAAATCTACCACCATGGTCGGATCGATATTATTCACCACCAGAATGCTCCTTAATATGATTTGCAAAGGAAATAAATCGGGCGATTTTAAATAAATGAGTGCATTAAAGTACGTGTTCCAATGACCTACGCCATAATAAAGCGCCATGACAGCAATGATCGGAGCTGACAGTTTGATTGCGATACTGACGAGGAAGCGGAAATCACCCGCGCCGTCTAGCTGTGCTGCTTCATAAAGCTCTTGCGGAATGGTTGCCTGGAAGAACGTTCGTGTTATGATTACATTCCATACGGACATGGCGGCAGGGATAATCAATGCCCAGCGCGAATCTAACAATCCCAGATTTTTAACAAGTAAGTAACTGGGGATTAATCCCCCTGAAATAAACATTGTAATGACAAAATAAAGTGTTATTACGCTTCTTCCTTGTAACTCTTTGCGAGATAGTGGATAAGCCGCTAGTACAGTCATAACGATATTCACTGTCGTACCAACAATCATATAGAATAATGAATTCATGAATCCGGTTACAATTTGCGAATTTTTGAACACGGCAGCATAGCCTTCCAGCGTTGGTTTTACCGGAAAAAGCCACACCTTACCAGAAACAACAGCCTGTGGATCGCTAAAGGATGAACTTAAAACATACAGGAGTGGGTAAGCCACAATAATAAACCCCGCACATAGTACAGCATATACAAATACATCAAAAATTCGATCGCCAACTGTTGGTTTAATCAATTTGCTCACAATGCCACTCCTCTGAACTTTTTTCAATTTCCACGCCTACCAGAGCCCGGAATCCGTTAACTTTCTAGCTGTAAAATTGGCGGTGATAAGTAAAATCAAATTAATTACAGAGTTGAATAAACCAATTGCAGTAGAAAATCCATAGTTAGAGTTGATGAGTCCCACTTTATATACATAAGTCGATATAATTTCAGAAACAGAAAGATTCAGATTGTTTTGCATTAAATAAATGGTCTCAAATCCAACACTCATAATGCCACCGACGTTTAGTACGAGTAAGATCACAATAGTTGGTCTGATGCTTGGCAAGTCAACATGCCATATCCGTCTCATCTTGCTTGCACCATCAATGATACAAGCTTCCTGTAAGTCTTTGCTTACTCCGGCAAGCGCCGCTAAGTAAATGATGGCCCCATACCCAGTTCCTTGCCATATTCCCATCCAAACGTAAATCGATCTGAACGATTGCGGATCACCCATAAAATTAATCGATTCCCCGCCGAATAATTGAATGAATTGATTGATAAGGCCAATACGTGGATCCAATATTTGCATCACGATCCCTACCAGGACGACGGAGGAGATAAAATACGGCGCATAAGTTAACATTTGTACCGTTTTCTTAAACCACTTGATTCGAACTTCATTCAGGGCTACAGCCAGCAGGATCGGTAGCGGAAAACCAGCGACTAGCGAGTATATGCTGATAAGAATCGTATTTTTTATTATTCTCCAGCTGGACGGGGAACTGAAGAATTGTTCAAAGTGACTGAATCCCACCCATGGACTACCGATGATGCCCTCCAAAGGCAGATATTGTTTAAAGGCGAGAAGGACACCGTACATTGGAACATAGTTAAAGATAGCTATATAAATGATTGGCGGTAAGATCAGAATATATAATGGCCAGTGATTCAGCATTTTTTTTAAGCCGGCTCTCATTCTAACTCTAATCGGTGGTTTGTGTAGGATTGATTCCGTATTCGCTTTCATAAACTTGTTCACCTCCCTTCACTCGTCATAGGAAACTGTAATTCAAACTATCATGGGAAAATGAATTTACACAACAGACATCATTTAATGAGCGGACATTTCTTTATAAAGATGATGTTAAGCAATATTGGCAACAAAGATGTTGATGAGGACATTTTGTAAAGGGCGGACCCATGTCAAAAACTCGTTAATATCAAAAAAAGATGACCTTTGCCTGGTTTTGAGACCAGAGCAACGGACATCTTTTTAATCTCAGTAATTCTTGGTTAACTGGAATAGGCCATCGGTGAAACTCCCATTACTCGCTTAAATGCTCTTCGAAAAGAACGATCGCTGCTGTATCCCACCATCAGTGCAACTTCCTTGATCGCAACTTCTCGATTTCTAAGCAGTTCGCAAGCTCGAGTGATCCGCAAGCTTTCGATGTAGTCACTAAATGTCATCCCCAAATAGTCCTTTATAAGATGGTACAACATTGTTTCTGTTATTTTGAATTCGTCGGCGACCATGGCTAGCGTCAAATCATCGCGTACAAAGTTTTGTTGGATAAATACCTTTACTTGATTTCGCAATTCAGTCTTCGCACATTGATCATTGAAATGAATCGCTTCGCAATAACCGAGGAATGCTTTCCCGATTTTAATAAATAGCTCTTCAATGACTTCATTTCTTTGCTGTATTTCGTTGTACAGTTCATGAATTGCCATATCTTTTGTCTGATCTATTCCCCGAGATACTGCGCCAATCATCAAATAAAGGAACTGTTCTGCATCAGGCAAGGATAAATTCCTGGTTGCAAAATTTTCATTGTAGAGAAGTGTTAATACTTGTTCGACATCTGTTTGATTCCCTGATTTAATACTGTTTACCAATCTTAATTCCAGATCTATTGGAAAGTAGTACTTATCGCTTTCTTGAGGAATGTCCTCATAGCAGGCAAATCTTTGCTCTTGGTTTTTACTCAATACGTACTCAAGGGCTTGCTTTGCTTCATAAAAAGACATGCTTATATCGCGTATTCCCTTATAAATTCTGCCGAAAGCAAAGGACAATCTCATTTGACAAAGATGATCTAGGCTACTGGTTATGTTCTGCATAATCTTTATTACTCCCTCAATCCCATTCTGCCTTTCTTTGTCTTCGTCATGATATTCGATTATAAGCGCAAATTTATATTCGTCGATATCGTATTGGAAATACGTTAAATGCTTCATGTAACCTTCAATAGCATTATTAATTACAATCTTTAACATGCGTATTTCTTCTAGAGAGGCTTCGCTTGTGTTTCCTTTTCCTTCATCAAGGCGTAAAAGCAAAACGAAAAAACTCCGGTCCGATAACTCCATGCCAATATTACTTTGAAAAATTTCTATTTCTTTATCATTAATAAATTCGCCATAAAGAAGTCTCCGGAAAAATGCTTGCTGAAGCAGCGGAATATGCTCCTGAACCTTCTCATTTAGCTGCTGGTGATTTTGAATCAACTGGGAAATGGAGTCTTTCAAATAACTATACTCATTGGTATGTCCTTCCTCTCCGCTCCCCATCCACCCACGCAACTGTTGAAGCAATTGCTTAATTGGCTTCCAATCACGATAACCTAGAAAGAAGGCAAGAAAAGTACCTAATACGATTGTTATGAGCGCTGCTGCTGTAGTAACGTTTTTAATGTGGTGTACTTTGGAAAGTACCATTGAAGCAGGCACAGCCGATACATATTTCCAGCCATTCAGACTCGAAACTACTTGTGAAATATATAACTGCTCCCCATGATCTGTTTTGAAAAAACCGTCTTTGTTCGATGTGCCCTCTAGCTCCTCTGGAGCTATCTTCGTCTGTTTACCTGTAACGGATGTGACGATATTGCCTTCATTATCACTTATATATATCAATCCGCGTACCCCGATATCCAGCTTGCTTAATAACTGATTGATTTGATACTGGTCAATCAAAATCAGAACGACACCGAGAGGATTATTTATAGCATCCACTGGAAACGAATGTAGATAATAGAGTACTTGATGTTGTTTCTTATCCAGTGTCACTTGACTGCCGGTCAAGAATGTCGACTGATGAAACTGTTCCCAGAGCATACGTTGAAATTGTTGTTTGTCTAGGGATGCATTGTCCCTGAACAAGCTCTTCCAAAACCATTCTATATCTGGAAATGCCGTATCTGATGAGATTACCACGGAATTATTGCGAAAAAACACGAAATGATTAAGAACGAACGTGTTGATCGGGTGGAAATTTGGACTATCATGAACCGATTTCCAAACAAGGTATTGTTTCGGAGAGCCCTCCTCAATGTCTCTGGCGTTCATAAGTGAATTCATCTTAGAATCCAGGACAATCTGTCTACCAATTCCTTCGATCTCCTTAAGGCGGGCATCCATAATTAATCTCGTTTGCTCCAGCATCTGTAAGTTATGCTGCATCGCATCCTTTTTAACCGCTTGAACAGCTGTCTTATATACAAAACTGCTAATTAATATGGGGATAACAAGCACAAGGAGATACGAAACCGAAATTTTCCAGAACAACGACCGCCTGATTCGCCATTTGTATGTAACCAACGCAGTCCTCCTTAACCATCTGATTCTGTCTTTAATGTCAGTTGCACCCATCTGGTAAAAAATACGTTCAATTAATTACACCTGATCATTCGTCAACCGGATAACTTAGGAGAGCGCTTTCAAACCATCAGCTGAAGAATGCTCACTTCAGTCAAAGTGCTACTTACATATTATAAAGGATAAAAAAGTTTGACAAGCTAAATATGCTACCTTTTCGCCTAGCTCTATAAGCTAATTTCATTTGCAGATGACACATTGAGCGTAAAGAACAATCTTCGTGCTCGGATGTGCACGGCCAGGATAACTTCTAATACGACTAGCCTCTAAAAAACCGCATTACGGTGCGGTTTACAGACGTTTCGCACTCAAGGAGCCGCTATAATAAACGCGGCATATTATTTAACTTGTCGGTAATTGTCATTGGCGCTGTGTAAGTTCTCGTCCGCTGTTCGGGATAAGAACTTGTACCGATAAAACAAAAAAGCCGCTAAATTAGCGACTTTCTATGTGGCCATGTTCTAGTCCCTCGACATTGCCGGGCATGTAATACCCTATGGAGCTAAGCTCCTTCCCTATGAGTATGAATTCTGCCTGTAACATGCAAGTATGACGAGTGCCCATACATTTCAGGAATGGCCCCTTCTGTCCTGCAACCTAATCTCTGCCGGTCAACAGTCGTCTTCCTAACTGCAATCGTGCTTCAAGCTCAATCCTGTTTTTGCAATCTTCGCAGCAATGCATTCCATTGAAATTTCGTTTCACACGGTCGTAAACTTGAGTCCCCTCAATGACATAAAACTCTCTTCTGCAATGATAACAGGTGGTACGAATACGAAAAAATCCATCGATTTGCTCTAGCATTGCTTCCCTCCCGTCAATCACAACAAAGTCCAGTACTATTGACGTGTTAATTGCGACGCGATATAACTAAATAAACTCTAAATAACACAGTGTGTTATTTATTTTAATTCATTGTGCTAAATAAAACAAGGGGGCGTTAGCCTTGCCGAAAGTCGTGGATCACGAACAAAAAAGAAAACTGATCGCCGAATCAGCATGGAATATTATTAAAGAAAAAGGGATCGAATTCGCGTCAATCCGTGCCATTGCAGCTGCGGCAGGGTTATCACCCGGCGCATTGCGTCATTATTTTTCAACACAGGACGAGCTGTTGCTATTTATCGTGGATTATTATTTGACAAGAGGAGTTGCCAGAGCAGAAGAGCGCCTCGAAATAAGCCCTATTCCGATGAAGGCTGCGAGGGAAATTCTGTTACAACTGCTCCCTTTGGATGCAGAAAAACGAACGGCCGGCGGCGTCTGGTGGGTCTTCGCCATCCGCTCCCTCACGAGTCTGGCATTACAAGCTAAAAAAGACGAGCTCACGGACGGACTCCACTACCTGACAAAAGCCGTCCTCGAAATCCTAGTTGAAGCGAAGCTTCTCCTCCCTTCGGTAGACATTCAACTTGAAACTTTAAGATTGGCCGCGATTGTCGAAGGCTTGACGATACTCGCTTTGCTCCGCCCTGAGCTCTACACGCCGGAGACAATTGAGCAGATCGTCAGCCGCCATCTTCAGGAGCTGTGCTCGCAAGCTATGGATGAATGAGCATGTAGACTTAACTAGAAACTTAACTAATCAATAGTCAGCTCATGTTCTTTTCCTTTGCGGCAATCGATGTAAGTTCTCGTCCTCGAGACATGAACTTGTATCGATATAACAAAAAAGCCGCTATAATAGCGACTTTTTAACAGGTTCCGATACTGTGTCTCCACCCTTCTATGAGGCTGACTCAACGAATGTCTTCTGCGATTACGTCTCGTAGACGATACCAGGATAACCCCGATCCCCTATCGCATGCAGCTAAGCTTTATTTTCTTCAGATTCTCGGGAGGTCATAAACTCTGCTTTCATCCGGACGGTGACAGAGGTACCCGCACAGAGTTTCGACGAGACGCTCAAGCCATACCCCTCACCAGAGTGCAGCTTTATCCGCTCGTTCACGTTAAACAAGCCGTAGGAGCTTCCATTGCCCGTGTGATCACCAGGGCTGACTCGCTCCTCCGTCAGCAGTCTGCGTGACATCTCCTCGTCCATGCCAATGCCGTTGTCCGAAATCACGAAAACGAGATCGCTTTGATCCAACTCCACCGTAATATCGATAAGCCCTTTCCGGTCCTTCGCCTTGCGTATGCCATGCAGCAACGCGTTCTCGACGATCGGCTGCAAGATAAGCTTAGGCATGCGATATGCCTTCAACTCATCCCCCGCAGCCACCTTGAAATCGAACGAGCCGAAAAATCGGCTCTGCTGAATTTCGAGATACACCTCTGCCAGCCTCAGCTCGTCCGAAACGCTTACGATGGTATTTCCTTTATTGAGACTGAGACGGAAATACTTCGCGAGACTGTCGATCATCATACTGATGTCAGTCGCACCCTTACCGATGGCAATCCAGTTGATCGTATCCAGCGTGTTGTAAAGGAAGTGCGGATTGATCTGCGCCTGCAACGCTGACAGCTGGGCTTCCCGTTCGCGAATCTCAGCTCTGTAGTTTTCTTCGACGAGCGTACGCACCCTTAGGATCAGATGGTCGACGCTTCGCTCCAGCATATGGAAGTCACCATTAACCGCCGGTAACTCATGCAGACCGTCGATCGCTTCCTTGCCCTCCTTCCCTTCCTTTCGGATGACGGTGATCACGTGATTGACTCGCCGGTTCATCCCCCGCACGATAATCGCCAGAAGGACAAACGGAAGGATCAGAAACAACGCGACATATTCAATCAGCGAGCGCCACTCTGACTGCTTCGTCTGTCGCTGCGTAGCGGGCGACAGCTGGGATTCCGTTCCCTGGGCGACAAGCTTCCAGCCCGTCGGCGCAAGCGTCGTATACAGCACGTCGCTTTGTTCATTGTTCAGCAGAAGCGACTTTGTTCCTTCCGCCCCCTCGTTCAGCGCATCCAGCAGGTGAGGTTCAACCGCCTTGCCGATAAGTGCCTCATCGGGATGATAAACGATTGAGCCATCCTGAGCAACAAGATAAACTGCTGTGCCCGGGGCGAACTGAAGATCGGATAAAATATTGGAGACGATGTCTTGACGGACGTCGATCATGAGCACACCGGACACTTTGTCATAATTATCGGGATCCCGCAGCATTCGGGCAGCAGATAATATCGTCTCATTGGAGCCGCCGAGATACGACTCCTCGTAGACACCCGTCCATACGATCCCACCGCTTCCATCGATGATGGAATGAAACCACGGTCTATCCATCAAGCTATCCAGCGTAAAGAAATTGATTCTCTCTTCTGCATACAGCTTAGATTTGTCCACGAACACCCGAACATGAAACACGTCGGAGTTAGACTGTACGGTCTCGACCAAATACCGCAAATCCTCAATCACCTTGATCTGTGTGCCGATGGACTGATCATCCGAATTAATGGATAAGTACGAATGCAGGTTTGCGTTCATGAATGCAGCGTCACTAATATCCTCGATGCGCTCCAGCCGGTAGGAGAGATTGCTCCCGGCCTGCTTTAGCGCTTGCTGCATCGTCCGGATGACCTCGCTCCTCAGAATATCCGCGGAACGCGCGTAATAACCATACAAGAAAATGCCCGCTGGAAGCACAATGAGCAGCAGATACGCGATTAACCAAGAACGGGGGATCGAGAAACGGCGAATCGCCGCTGGCTGGAGCAGCGGCGAAAGCAAGCCGGTTACGGCGACCCAGGCTCTACGCATGAGACCCCCGGTATGCGCTAGGTGTAACACCCGTTACCTTTTTGAACAGCTTTGAGAAGTAACTGGGGTCGGTATATCCGATCGCGTAACAAATATCATAAAACTTGTACTGCGGATCGCGCAGCAGCTCCTTCGCCTTATCCACGCGCACTTTAGTCAAATATTCGCCTACCGTCTGCCCCGTCTCTTGCTTAAACAGGAGACTGACGTACGTGGAAGACAAATAGACCGCCTTGCCGATATCGGCTACGGTAAGCCCGCCGTTGGCGTAGTTCTGATCGATATACCCGCGTACTCGCTCAATGACGTTTGCCACCCTGCCAGTCCGCTTCTCCCGAATGTGTTCCCCGACAGTCGCCAGATACGATTCGATCAGCCCCCGCATATCTTTTAACGTCTCCTTCGCGTACAACGCCTCTGTCAGCTCTCCCTCCATAACTTCCAGTTCGGGGTCCCCCGCGCCAAGCTCCATGAGCAGCTGTCCGATCGCGAGCACGAGCTGCATGCACAGATTGCGGCCGTACTTCAGGCCGTCCGGGCGGGTGTAGGACAAGCTGGCAAAAATCATCTCCAAGGCTTCGCTAATCTTGTCCTCATCGTCCGCCTTGAGTGCGGAAATCAGCTTCTCATTGAGCTCGTAATCGTATTTCCGCATGGCGCCTTCTTCCGGCTCTGCGCTCTCCAGACTGTCCATAGTGATGATACGGTTTTTGCCGAGGTACCACTTGTAATCGACCGCTTCGCGAGCTTGCTTGTAAGCTGGCGCCAGTCCGGATAAGCCGCCTGCCATATCGCTAATGCCGATCGTCACGCCGATCTTGAGCCAGCGTTCCAGATTGGAGCGAAGGTCGCCGGCCAGCGCAAACAGTGCCTCCGCCGCTTCGGATACCGAATCGCCGCCGGGCTCCGACACCTTCAGCACGCCTACAAATTCGCCGGTACGTTGCTCGAAGGCATACCCTCGCAGATGCGCATCCAGCAGCTCTTCGTAAATGTTCAGCACCGAATACCACAGCAGCTGGCGGTCGCGCTCGGAACGGCTGGCCATCACATCGGCAAGATCATCCACGCAGACGACCATCACCCAATAGGAAGCATTCACGGGCAAGTCCAATCCCAGAAACGACACCCGCTCCGCCAATTCCGACTTCGGCGCATCCTCTCTGATCATGGAGAGCAGGAACTTCTCACGCAGGAGCGGCATACCTTCCTTTAGTTTAACGAGCAGCTCCTGCTTATAAATCCGTTCGGAGCTCTCCGCGTCCAGATCGGCAACGACGCGCTTGATGACCGTACTCAGCTCCTGCAAATTAACCGGCTTAAATATATAGTCGACCGCGCTGACCTTCATCGCTGATTTAAGATAATCGGCGTCGTCGTGCCCGCTCACGAATATGATCTTCATGGCCGGATATTCGGACGAGATACACTGCGACATCGTAATACCGTCCATGTTCGGCATTCGGACATCCGTTAGTATAAGATCGGGCTGACCGCGGGCGATCATCTCAAGAGCCACGTCTCCATCATCCGCTTCGCCTGCCACTTCAATTCCGTAAGCGGCCCAATCGAAATAAGCGCGCAAGCCCGCTCGGACCGCAGGTTCGTCATCCACGATAAGCAATCGATACATCGCCCGCCATCTCCCTTCTCCTAATTTAACGGCCTAACAGTCTAGCGTCCTGATTGGCAAGCTCGGCCTGCACCTTGTCAATGTCTACTTCGCGAACGGGCACGCCGTCTTCGAGCGAGATCGCGGCCGCAATGCCTGCTGCTTGACCCAGGGCATAACAAGTCGCTTGGACGCGCATCGAAGACATCGCGACATGCGTTGCGGAAATCGATCTGCCCGCAACGAGCAGGTTGTCGATATCGCCAACAGGCACCATCGTGCGATACGGAATATCGTAGCCGTCTACGCGGCGCTCGTCGGTTGTCTTGCCCGCATCCGGGCTATGAATATCGATCTCGTAATTTGTTTGGGCGACCACGTCCGGGAAACGCGTACCGCTTACAACATCTTGTTCGGTCAACGTGTACAGCCCTTCAATTTGATTGGTCTCCCTAACACCTGTCTGCGGTGCGATGTGTGCGATGGCGTATGTCTCGAAGCCCGTTCTCTGCAAATAATGCGCGATCGAGAACACCTGCTTAAGCGCTTCGGTCTCCGCGTAATTGACTTGCTCCATATCGGCTCCGTTCGCCTTGACGCGCGACATATTAATGAGCAAAACGCCGTCTTCGCGCTGCTTCCAATATAACCTGCGCCCCTGCGGCAGATCGGATACCTCCTCGTAATAATAACAGCCTTCCGGAAGTATCTTCTCTACTGGCTTTCCCGTATCCTGCATCGTAAACATAAGTGTCATCGGCTGCGTGAGTCCATCAGTCTCGCGGCCCGTGCGGTAAGGTACACCCGCATCGATGGCTACTCGCCCATCGCCCGTGCAATCGATGATGACATCGCCTTCTATCGCCCTTAGGCCTTCGCGCGTCGAAACGATAACCGAACCGATCCCGCTGCCGCTGCGGATCGTGCCCACGAATTCACAATGGAAGTAGACCGATACCCCTTCCTTTTTCATTTTGTCATTCAAGTATTGGCGAAGCAAAAATGGCGAATATTGCGGCGCGACCGATTCGTCATGGCCTGCGGGCAGATAGTCGGCCAGCATCTCCTTGATGATCTCGCGGTAGATGCCGGTCACATTGCCGACAGGCATAAACACGCTTACGTTGGCAAGCGTCCCCATCCCCCCGAGTTGAGCGGACTTCTCCAGCAAGATCACCTGTTTGCCGCGTCTGGCCGCGCCAATGGCAGCGGCCGTACCCGCAGGTCCGCCTCCGATGACGACAACGTCGGCCTTGGCATGGGTTTTCACTTGACGTTCGAACGAATACACTGCATGTTTCATGATGATCTCTCCCTTAGATCGAAGTAGCGGTGTGAGCAACAAAGGATAACCACCGCTTATCCTGTTTTTTATTTAGTCGTTGCGTACCAATCGTTAATTTCCTTTGAAGCCGCTTCCCCGCCCGCTGACATAAACTTGGATTGAAAGTCGGCAAGGCTATCGATGGACTCCGCGCCGGCGATCAGTTTGACCGTGTAGTCGCCAACCATGGTGCTCAATTGCTGATTCGTCTTCGAATATTGCTGCATGTACGGAGCAAGACCCAGAACGTTTTTGATTTTCACCTCGGCTGGCTGCTCGTTGTTCAGGAAGTTAAACGCATCAAACATTACCGGGTTTTTGCGAACGCGCGCTTGCCAATATTGCGGATAGTTTTCTTCATCCGTTCCCGCCATGTAGTTATTCGCCAAGTTGCGCTCGTCGGTGAAGATCGGCTGGATAGGCTCGTATGCTCCGTCTACTACTTTATAATGTGTGCCTTCCACGCCGATCGCCATATTTTTGAACGTTTCCGGCTCCAGGCTTGCATTGATCCATTTGATCGCATCTTCCGGATGCTTTGATGCTTTCGGAATGAACGTCAGACGGTCAAATCCGGCGTTTGCCGCGAAGCCGGCTTCTCCGTTAGGCCCCTTGAGCGCCGGCACGAAAGCGAATTTGGCCTCCGGCTTGGTCTTCGCAAGGGAATCCGAGATGGCCGGAATGTCCGCCCAGTGAACAACGATGGCGCCAGCTACGCCGCTTGCGAATTTCTCCTTCGCTGTAGCGTCTTTGTTGGCTACGAATTCTCGGTCGATCAATCCTTTCTCGTACAAGTTGCCTACGTAAGCGACATAGTCCTTAAATGCCGGGTCCATGACACGCGGCATGAGCTTGCCGTCTACGTCGTTCCAAGCATTGGCGATGCCGAACGCGCCTACGAGGTTGTCGATCATCGATTGGTCACCCTTGATCGTAAGTAGTACGTTGCGGTCGCCGTTGCCGCCTGGGTCCTTCTCCTTGAATTGCGTGAGAACGTTTGTCAGCTCTTCGGTCGTCGTCGGCATGGACAGACCCAGCTTATCGAGCCAGTCCGTACGGATGAGTATGGAGCTGTTGATATCATACGTAACGGTTACCGGGATTGCGTATAGCTTGCCATTTACCTTAAGCGCTTCCATCGATTCGGGCTTTATAGCCGCCTTAATATTTGGGCCGAATTCGTCGATAAGCGGCGTCAGGTCGACAAGCGCACCCTTTTGCGCATAATCCGAATATAAAGCCATGTCGTTATAGGAAGTGACGATGTCATACGCTTCGCCGGAGGACATGATTAGGTTCAGCTTCTCCGCCCACTTGTCTTGAGGCAGCATATCGTATTGCACTTTGTAGCCCGTTTTTTCTTCGAGCAGCTTGGCTACCGGGTATGCATTGTATTCTTCGTTCTGCCATACGTTCAGTCGCTTTAAGGCTGGCTTTTCCGCATCCGGTTTGGCCGTCGCTTCGTTGTCCGTGTTCGTTCCGTTGCCTGTGCTCGTTCCGTTGCCGGAACAAGCAGCCATAGTCATTACCAGAAGCGCAGACATGGCCATGACAGACATCCATTTGAATGCTTTTTTCATAATGAGACCCTCCTGCAATTAATATAATCTATATCATTAATTTTCCCGCAACGTCCCGATGAAGGGGCGATTCTCCGGTACCTGAAGTCATGCCCTGACGTTCATCTCCATTGCTGGAAAAGTTAATGCCTTAGGAAAGCTGCTTTACATGCCTCCATCAACCTTTTACGGAACCGATGAGCACGCCTTTGATAAAATATTTCTGCAGGAACGGATAAACGAGCAGAATCGGAATCGTGGATGCGATGACCGTTGCTGAACGGACGCCTTCCGCAGGCACGTTCATGAGATCGTCGGCCGTCTTGTCAAGCGCCGAAGATGTATCGGCATTCATGACGATGTCCTGTAGGTACAATTGCAACGGCTTCAGCGACGAGCTGTTGATGTACAGCATCGGGTTGAAGTAGTCATTCCAATAATAAACGGCGTAAAACAGACCAATCGTCGCAAGCACGGGACCACTTAGCGGCAAAATAATACGGAACAGAACCGTTAAATTGCTCGCGCCCTCGATTTTGGCGGATTCCTCCAGGCTGGCCGGCAAGCTTTCAAAATAGCTCTTGATGACCAGCATGTTGAACACGCTGATGAGCGCCGGCAAAATGAGTGAGCCTAGATGGTTAATGAGGCCCAACTCGCGGATGAGTAGATAGTTGGGGATGATGCCCCCGTTAAACATCATCGTGAAGATGAACAAAATGATGATGATGCCCATCCCCGGCAGTTCGCGCTTCGAGAGCGGATAAGCGGTCAGCGCCGTAATGAGCAGCGATGCGAGAGTACCGATGACTGTAATCAGCACCGATATCCAGAGCGAGTTTAGAAACTGGCTGTTCGTGACGACGAATTTCATCGTTTCGAGCTGAAAGCCGACCGGGAAAATTCCGACTTGGCCCGACAAGATGGCCCACTCTTCACTGATCGATTTGGAAAATACGTTTACAAACGGAAGCAGTGTAATAAGCCCTATTGCGATGAGCAGAACGTAGATAGAGCCATCTAGCATGAAATCTTTGACAGTTTTCCTATACATGGTCGTTCCTCCTTTACCAGATGCTGCGATTCAGAAATTTGCGGCTGAGCATGTTGCCGATGACGATAAGCAGGAATCCGACCGCTGAGTTGAATAGGCCAACCGCCGTACTGAAGCTGTAATCCTGCTGGCCGAGTCCCATCCGGTATACATAGGTGCCGATGACGTCCCCGGTCTCGTACACGAGCGGATTATACATGGTCAAAATTTGTTCCGTCCCCGCCTCCAGCAGGCTGCCGATCCGCAGGATGAACATCAACACGATGGTAGGAAGCATGCCCGGAAGCGAGATCGACCACATCTGTCTGATCCGCCCCGCCCCGTCGATGGCTGCGGCTTCGTATTGCTCCTGCTCGATACCCGCAATCGCGGCGATAAACACGATAGCGTTCCAGCCGATTTCCTTCCACCCGGCCGTGAAGACAACCAAGCTGCGGAACAGGCTGTTGTCGGTAAAAAACGAGATCGGCTCTCCGCCGAACGAACGGATGATTTCGTTCACGATACCGCCGGTAGGTGACAGAATGTTAAGGAACAACCCCGAGATAATGACCCAGGAAAGGAAATGCGGCAAATAAATGATCGTCTGGATCGTCCGCTTGAAGAACATGCGCCTCACTTCATTTAGCATAAGCGCGATGACGATCGGAATCGGGAATAAAATCGTTATTTTGTACAAGCTGATGAGCAGCGTATTTACTAATACTTGCAGAAATTCATCCGATTGCAGCAACCTCTCGAACTGCGCCATCCCTACCCACTCGCTGCCGGATATGCCGCCGAAGATGTTGAAATCCTGGAAGGCGATAACGATGCCGTACATCGGCGTGTATTTGAACAATAACAAGAACACAAGGCCCGGTATAAGCAGCAAATACATATCCAAGTTGCCTCTAATCAGCTTCCAACGCCGTCCGCCGGCGTACAGGAGAGTGCCTTCTCTTCCGCTGCGTTTGCTCACGATCTCCACCTACTTTTCTCTGTCTTGTCTCTTATTGTAGGGGAGGCAGCCCAGAGGGAGTAGAGGTCGATCCTTTTATTTCTGGTCTTTTCCAACACAGTTTGCGAATGGGCTTGGGACATGGCGGGGCCCTGTAGTGTGCTGCTTTGCCAAAAATTTTAGATAGCGCTTAAAGTCCTTTAAATCCTATCGCCCCCCCTAAACGATTGCCCGCTCAGGGGATCCACATTACTAAATAGGTATTGCAGCAGCGTCTATAAGCTCGTTCGCCAGACGGTCATAAACGCACATTCGACCAAAACAAACGCATGTTGGGATGCCGGCATGATCAATATAAATCTGGATATGTCCGTCAGGAGCGCAGCATAATGGAGGTTCGGTTCGCCACTCATTAATCTTGTAAAAATGACCCTGATTGCACAAAGCAATAGGGTCATTTTTCTAGTGTACCTTCAAAGAATTGGTCAGCAATTTGTCCCTTACGGCAATTGCCCCAATTCTTGTCCCTCGACAGAATTCTATCGGCAAGTCAGGTTAGCCAATCGCCGTATCTCATCGCTTAACTTTCGATTGACTGGATACACCTCTTCTATGAAATTTAAAATTCGAAGTGCCGATTCTGGAACATGATCGTATCCCTGTATCATATCTCCTATGATTCCAGCAAAACGCGGGTATCTCCTCTCTAGCCGCCTCTCATTGCCGAACGGATCGGGAAAGTAGTCCACCTCTTGCTCCAGCAGATGGAGCACGGATAGAATCCGATCCACTGCGTAACCTTGAACAAACCTTGTCGCGGAGAGACGCTCTCCCCTTGCATAGCGACCGAGCCCCACGTAAAGATTGGTTAACGCTTCATTCAAAGGAAAGTCCAAGGAATCCACCTTTAGGTTGGGGACCGGGTTGGAAGGTTTGGCGATGGCCGTATTGGAATACAGGGGGTTCTTCCATATGACTCTGCCTTCCGTATAGGTCGCATTCGCCAGCTCCCACTCCTCGAATACAGCATATTCCCCGAAAATACCATCCTCGAACAATACTTTGTAGCCAACATCCGAATTCTTAAACGCATAGGCAAGAGGGTGTACTTCCTCGAGCCAATCCAACCGGTCTATATATCGGTTTTTCTCCCTTGGCTCTACAATGACAAAGAAATCTAAATCCGAATATTCATCCAACCGTCCTGTCTCGACCCCAACGGAACCAACGCCTAATAATAAAAGAGCTCCCCCCTTGCGTTCGAGCGACTTGCCGATCTCGCCCAGCCGCTGTAACAGCAATTCTGTTCTCAACATTACGAAACCTCCCCTAGTTTTGGAATGCAAAAAAGGGTCCAACCCACTTTTCAGCGAGGTTGAACCCGAAGGTTGCATTGCCTTTATTATCCTGCCATCAAGTTATCACGTATTTTTATTGCCGTCAATCGAAAAAAACTTGCCATGATTTGTAATTACGGTTCACCGCACATGATCTCAATCTATCCCGCCCTATATTTAATGGACTTTGAAGCTGCTGCCGGATGCAAGCTGCTTCCTGGTGCGTTTGAGCTATCGTTAGGGCACCGTGGTATCAACATAACAAACCCTGACTTTCTTCATTTGATCAGCATGGATTTGAGAGGCACCATCGATTCCTCTGGAACGTAATAATTGAATTTGTTATCGCTGATCTGTCCAAGCAGCTGGCGCCGTATTGAATTCGCGTCCTTCAGCAGACTCACAGACGCCGAGTGATAGTCAATAGGACGCATCCAGATCGGGCTGTAGCCCAGGAACAGCTGCCTTCTTGTGAATGTGGAGCGATTCGGCGAGCCAGCATGCCACAAGTTTTGGGCGAACACGAAGACGTCACCTGGTTTTCCGCACACTTGTACCTCTCCGTCAAGCTGCTGGCGCACATCCTTGTGATTCGGATTGTACGGCTGCTTGTGACTGCCCGGAATCACTTTCGTATTGCCGCGATCCGGCTCCGACATATCGCTCAAAATATAACAAACCTTAATATAATAGGTTGCCGTCAAGCCGTTAATGACAGGAAACTGCGGATGCGGACCGTCTTGATGCCAATCGATAAAGCTGTGCGTGTCCGTTTGGGTTTCGCTTGGATTCGGTTGTCTGATCGTAAGGTGGGAGATGTGAAGCTGAATGTTGTGGCCAAGCAAATTAACGATTAACGGAAGAATGGCAGGCTGATCGATTAATGCAGCAATCTCGGCATGGCGTTCTACGCTGTTATAAATATTATGCGAAAGCGCTTCCGGTTCAATCGAGACCATTTCGTCGATCGCGGCATTCAGCCGGCTTACCTCTTCCTGCGACAAAATATCTGGTATAACCAAATACCCCTGTTCATGAAATTGCTCCATTAATTTCGGTATTTCCAAATGGGCTGTCTTCATCCTTTATACCTCCTACTTGTATTTAATTTAATTATATTTGGCGAACCATCATGTTATAATGTAAGAAAAATCGATTTTCCTTGTAAATAATTTCAATTTGCGAAAGGGTGTTGTCATGCAATGGAGTTCAGCGGATTTCTGGATCCCGATTTGCAATACCATGTCTACGTGAAGGATACCCCTCAATTTCAGAAAACGAATGATACATATGATCATTGGGCGTTGTTCATCGTCGAAGAAGGCGCTTTTAATTACAGAATGGGCAGCCAAAGCGGAAGGGCGGTCAAGGATGACATCGTATTATGCCCGCCCGATCTAACCTTCTACCGGCAAACGGACGGTTTATCCTTCCATCTCATGGGGTTTCAATGGATCAATTCCCTAGAGGGGCCGCCGCGTGCGGCGGATTTCCCGACTTTCGGCAAGCTTCGGCTATTGAACCACAAACGCTTCCAATCCACCCTCTCTCAATTTCGCGAAGCCCAATACTTGCATGCAGGGATTGGTCATACGTACAAGAAACATCTTCTCAGGGATCTGCTCTATTTGCTTCAGATCGAGCAATCCGAGCAGCATACGATGACCTTGTTCAGCGAGGATCCGACCCTTGGGCGAGCCCTGCATTTGCTTCAGCAGCAAGCAGAATTCGGCCTATCGTTGAAGTCGATCGCTGTGGAACTTGGTCTAACCCAGGTGCAGCTGACAAGACTGTTTACACGCGAGTTCCGCATAACGCCAAGCGCCTACGCGACTAATCTTAGAATGGACAAGGTGAAGCAACTCCTTGTATACTCTTCGCTTACCCTTGCCCAGATCGCCGAGCATTGCGGATTTACCGACGAACATCATTTAAGCAAAAGCTTCAAAAAACTGTGCGGCGTCAATCCTTCGTCTTACCGAAAAACGCATAGCGTATAATAGAACAGGCCGACCTGCATCGAATGAGGTCGGCCTTTCGTTCCCGTTATTTAGTCACCGTAACCGAGCGCCTTGAGCTGTTCCATAGCGCTGTCCACTAACGCTTTGTAGTTCATGGACGTTTCCAGCGTCTTGATAAAGTCATCGTATTCGGTCAATGGACGTTTATCGTAAATAAACTTCGCGATCTCCTCTTCCATGTACCGATTCGCATCGGCAGGGTTATACCCCTCCGGATTGTCAACAAATCCGTTCAACGCTTCAATACGGGGTTGATCGTTCGCGAATTCGATTGCAGCCGATTGTGCGGCGAACTTCGCTTGCAAATACTCCATTTCCGGTCTGCCGGTGAATTGGTACAGCCAAGAATGGCCGACTTCGCCCGCCTTGTCCGTCATCATCGGCTTGCCGTCCTCAAGTGTGAAGTGCGTATCCTTCACCCCGAACTGCACGAGCAGCGAGCCTTCGTCCGGATTCGAAATATAGTTGAGCAGATCGAACACCCGCTGCAGTTTCTCCGGGTCTTTCTCAAGTGCTTTCGGAATGGCATATCTCCCAGGCGCCGCGCCGATATCCCACGAACCGTCGAATTGTCCTCCTGTACCCGAAGGAGCGGCGATTTGCAGCCATTCCGCATTCGGATTAACGGTTTTGATCTGTTCCACGAACTGCTCCTTCGTCATGTTCGGCCAATCGATATAGACGATGCCCGCCTGCCCTTTGATCGCCTTCTCCTGATGCTGCAAACCGCTGTTGGCCAGCAGCTCCGGATCAACCGATCCGGAACCAATCATGTCCTTAATAAAGGCCAAAGCATCTTTCATTGCCGGCTCATGAAGCGCATTGACGACTTTGCCGTCCTTCTCGTAGAAGTTGCCTGGCATTCCGACGCCGAAGGCTCCGAAAACGGTCGAGAATGCACTCAGCTTGCTGCCCGTTAGACCAAAGGTATCCGGCTTGCCATTTCCATCCGGATCGTTCTTAGTGAACGCATCCGCTACGGAAGCCAACTGTTCCACGGTCGTCGGCACTTCCAGCTTCAGCTTGTCGAGCCAATCCTTGCGGATCCATAAGGTATTGTATGGGATTTGCGGAGATTTGGAGATGCCATATACGTTCCCGTCGACCATCCCCTTCTTGACGCTGTCCTCCCCGATGAACGCCACCGTTTGCTCCAATTTATCCATATACGGCGTCAGATCGAGCAGCAGCCCTTGCTTGGAAAATTGAATTAACTGCTGCCGGTCGACCATGAACAAGTCGGGAAAGTTCCCCGAGGACATCCGAACGTTTAGTTGATTGTTGTAATCGTCCGCTGCTGGATATACCGTCAGGTTCAGGTCGATATTCAGCGCCTTATCCAATTCCTGCTTAATGATGTCTTTATCGGGTGACGGAAGATTGTTCCCCGTCTCGATAATGTCGAGCTTAACCGGTTTGCCGCTAGACTGCTCCGTCGTTTCCGTTCCGGGCTTGGCGGTAGCGCCCGAAGGATTTCCCGGATTATCGCTGCTGTTTCCACCCGAACACGCCGTAAGCATGGCCCCCGCTAATGAAACGGCTACGAGCAAAGTCCCTAATTTCTTCATGATCTTAACCCCTCTCTGAATGGTTTCATCGGTTACCCTTTAATCGAACCAAGCAGCATCCCTTTTGTAAAATGCTTTTGAAGAAACGGATAGATCACGATGACCGGCAAGCTCGCAATCATGACGGATGCCATTTGCATCGTCTGCGTCGGCATCATATTTTCCGCGTTCTCCAGCGGCTGCTGGCTTTGCATCAGAATCTCCCGGACGACGACCTGCAGCGGATACAGCGTTCGATCGGTCACATAAAAAATCGCTTGAAAAAACTCGTTCCAATGGCCGACCAGGTAAAACAATCCAACCGTCAACAAGACAGGAACGGAAAGCGGCGTAACGATTTGCAGCAGGATGCGGAACTCTTTGGCTCCATCCATTCGGGCCGACTCGAACAGCTCCTCCGGCAGCCCTTCAAAAAAGCTTTTCATAATAAGAACGTTAAAGCTCCAGATTGCATTCGGCAAAATCATCGACCAGATAGAATCGAGCAGCCCCATCGACTTAACGACCAGATAGGTCGGAATAAGCCCTCCGCTGAACAACAAGGTGAACACGATCATGAGAAGAAAAAAGTTTCTTCCCGGCAAATTCCGGCGACTAAGCGGGTACGCCATCAGTGCCGTCAAGACGAGATTGACCGCTGTTCCGATCACCGTAATGAGAACGGTTATTTGGAACGCCTTCGGAATATTGGACTCCGTCAGCAGCGTGCGGTAAGCGGAAAACGTAATTTCCTTCGGGAACAATATGAATCCGCCGTTACGCAGCACTTCTCCGAACGGAGTGATGGATACGGATACGACATAAAGGATCGGCAGAATGGCGACAAGTCCGCATATTCCGAGAATGACGTATATAATTGCGTTGGAAATTTTATCATCGAGGCCCCTTACCATATGCCCTCACCCCATTTCTTCGCCACACGGTTAGCTCCTAGCACAAGGATAAGTCCGATGACCGATTTGAACAATCCGACTGCCGACGCCAAACTGAAATTAAGCTGCTGCAGACCGGTTCGGTAAACCCATGTGTCGATGATGTCCGCAACCGGGTATACCTGAATATTGTACAGAATGTAAATTTGATCAAAGCCTGCATCAAGCAGATGGCCAAGCTTCAGAACGAACAGCAGGACGATAATGCTTCTAATGCCAGGAAGCGTAATATGCCAAATCATTCGCATTCGGCTCGCACCATCCACCTTCGCCGCCTCGTAAAGCGTCGGATCGATGCCCGCCATCGCGGCCAAATAGATAATCGCACCCCAGCCGAGATTTTGCCATACCTCCGATCCAACCAGTATGCTGCGGAAATATTCCGTCGAGGTCAGAAACGGGATCGAGCTTCCCCCGCTTCCACAATCCAGCGGTTGATGAGACCGCCGTTCTGGGAGAAGAGCGTCAAAAGAATGCCGAAAATAATGACCCATGACAAGAAGTGCGGCATGTAGGTCAGCGTTTGTACAATCGACTTCAGCCAGCGAATGCGGCATTCGTTCAGCAGTACGGCCAGCATGATCGGCGGCAGCGTCCCCCATAACAGCTTGTAGAGGCTGATCAACAGCGTATTGGTCAGCAGCTGGCTGAAATAAGGCGACTCGTAAAAGCTCTGAAAATGCTTATACCACGGATCAACCCACGAGCTGCCCGTTATGCCGTCCAGGATTGCAAAATCTTTGAAAGCGATAATGACTCCGTACATCGGGAAGTACCGAAATATGACAAAATAAATAATGCCGGGCAGCAGCATGATGTAAAAGGCTTTAAACCGCCATGCTAACTTTAAAATCATGAGCAGCCTTGTCCGCAGAGAAAACCGTATCCGAGGGGCTGGCGTTAGGCTATGATTGGCTTCCATCGTATCCCTCCCTAGTTTGAATGCGCTTCCAATAAGGTAAGTATAAAGGTCCTGACGTCTCCTCGATATACACAAAAACGTAAAAAATGTAAGCATTTCCTTCATCATCATTAACATCGAATATGGATCCATCTGCATCAATATCAACGGTAAATGAGTAAAGGCTGTCACGAATGGCCTGAAGAAACCACGTGACAGCCTTGGTATCGTTTTTGGTTAACGCCAAATACCTAATCGTTCGTCGCTTTCCGTCAGGACGGGCATATCGACGCGGACCACAGTTCCTGCCCCTTCCGCGCTTCCGATCCGCAAGCCGTACGTCCCGCCGTGATGGATCCGAATTCGCTCATGCACGTTCCGCAGCCCGATGCCCGTAAACCGGTACATGGAGCCCTGCCCACCGTCCTGATTTTCCAACAGCAGCCTGCTTCGCTTCTCCCGCCTGATGCCTATTCCGTTATCGCGCACATAGAGTCTCAGAACACCCTTCCTCAGCCCGCCTTTCACGACGATAAACCCGCCGTGATTCGGCGTTAATCCATGAAAGAGTGCATTTTCTACAAGCGGCTGCAGGGTAAGCTTAAGTATGCGATACTGCAAAAGGTCAGGATTGATATCAATCATAAACTGATATTGTTCCCCAAAGCGCACCTGCTGAATATGCATGTACATTCGCAGCCCTTCCAGCTCCTCCTCAAGCGATACGTATTCCGATTGCTTGTCGAAGCTGAAGCTTAACAGCTTGACCAGCGAACGAATCGTATCGCGCAGCTCGTCGATACGCTGCTGCTTTGCCAAGCTGCTTATGCAGGCAAGGGTATTATACAGAAAATGGGGCGCAATCTGGCTTCGCAGCATCTTCAGCTCGTATTCCTTCTTCTGCTCCTCCGCATGTTTCGTCTTCTGGAGCAGGCTCTGAATCCTCTCGAGCATAGCGTTATAGCTCTGCGTTAGCCTGCCGATTTCGTCCATTCTCGTGACAGGCAGCTTCGCCACGACCTGAAAGTTGTTAAGACGGTCCATCTTCTCGACAAATCGGCGAATCGGATGCGTGAACGATCGGCTGAGCAGATACGCGCTGATCAGTAGCATCATGATCCATACGATACTCGCGGTCCGGTAGTTGCTGTTCAGCTTCTGCAGGTCCTGATAGAAATAATCCTCTTCGATGAACGCCGCAAGAGACCAGCCTAGACGGTTTTTGGTCGACTTCACGGCAACGAGCGGATTCAAGGAATCCCCTTCTATGCCGCTGACGCCGACTTTGAGCAAGGCGAGCTGCCCTCGAAAGCTCTCCTCCAGCTTCGGCGGATACGAGGCCGATTGGAAGGGGAGCAGTTTATCGCGGGAATCCAGCCGATTAATGACGCTGCCTTCCTTCGTGAACAGTATGTAAGATTGATAGATCATTGGCGCAATACGCTCTGTGAGCAAATCGAGATTAAGTTCGGCGACAACGACACCCTTCACCTTATTGTCTGCATCCGCAATAGGCAATACGTAAGCAAGCGTTCGCCCCGACATCGGCGAATCATAAGGTTCGCTCACGTTAATAGCCCCATAGTTAATCAGCGCTAGCTCATAGAGCTGGTTCAGCTTTGGATTGCCGATGATGTCATAAACGACCTGCGAGCTTGCAAATACTTGGCCGTCAGCTCGAATCATGTACAAAGTTCTGGCAATGGAATTGTTAATCCCCGCGAACTTGCGAAGCGTCTCGACGGCTGCCTCCTCATTCCCTTCCTCCAGCAAATCGGCGCGGGTCGAGAGTAGCAGCAGCATATTTTCCACATTATCCAAACTTGCATCAATATATTGATTCGTCCGGCTGACGAGCAGCATGGCATCGCGAATGACTTGATTCTGAAGCACACTTTCCGCCTCGTGGAGGTTTCGCCATGCAAGCACTTGAACGAGCAGCAGCGTCACGATGAACAAATAAATAAACTGCTTGGAAGCGAGACCAAGGCTGGCATACCAATGAAACAGTTTCCTCATTTCCACCCTTCCTTCGCGCTCGTTCTCTCTCACCTGTGCTTTCAGCCATTCCGTTTATAGTCCGTCGGCGATACCCCGGTCCAATTTCGAAACGTAACGGTAAAATAGCGGTAGCTCGGAATGCCGACCTCTTCCGCGATCTCATATACCTTCTTATTCGAATGCCTAAGAAGCTCAATCGCCTTCTCCATACGAAGACGGGTAATATACTGATTGACCGTACTCCCCGTTTCCTCGCGAAACAATTTGCTGATATAGTGTGGGCTCAATCCTACCTGCTCTGCAATAACGGGCAATGAGATCGGCTCCTTGAGATGGTCTTTGATCCATTGCACGGCCAACCGAATCTCAAAGCGCGAACGCGACTTCCCTAGCTCTACAGCTTCCATAACCTGAACAATATTGGCAATCATCTCGGCTAACGTTCCTGCGTCCATTAATAGCCCCATACGGACTGCGCTTAGCTCAGCGCCCTCTTGCTGCCTGTGCCAGTCAACCTGCCAATGGAGTATCCGTTCCTTCAGTTGACTTGGCTTCACTCGCTCAGCGATGCACCAATCCCTGAACTCGCCAAGCAAGCATTCCTTCAAGCTCGCAAGAGACAATGATGCTTTTCTCAGCATCTCGTTTAATTCCTTCGTTTTCTTTTCCGTCAGATCCGATAGAGGCAGCGAATGCTGCGCGTACACAGCGCTTTCCTCGGGACATCGGTCGTAAAACAGCGCATCTTTCCACTCGTTCGAATAGGCGAGCGCCGATGCAATTTCTTCCTTCGATGCGACCGGTTTGCTAAATAGGGCACATACTGTCGCCCACCGTCCCTGCTTGGTCTCTTCCCTATTCAACAGCTCCGTCAAATGCTGAACGACCGTGCGGAGTGACTCAAGAACAGCATTGGCAGAAGTTCTGCCTTCAAGCAGAACAAAATATTCCCGCTCCCGTACCGTCAGCCAAGTCAGCCAAGTTGGATCCCTTTTTTCCTGCTCGGTCAGTCTCTGCCGAACCGTTTCCTTCACGGGTAGATAGGCTAATGGAGGAATGTCTAGCTGAAGTCGTACCAGCCGAATCGGACGATCTACGCTTAACGTCATCGATTGCCAATCGGAGCCGGCTGGCTCTTGACCATGAAGCAGCTTGCCGAATAAGGCGGCTTGCAGCTGCCTCTGTTCCCTTCTCGCATGCTCCTGCACCATGCGCTCCTTGACGACCGCAGCTCTCACTTTGTCCATCGCCTGCTTAAGCTCTTCTTCCTCCAATGACACCTTCAAAATATATTCAAGCGCTCCAAGACGGAGCGCTTCTTGTACGTAATGAAAATCGCTGTGACAGGTTAACAATATGATCTGAACGTGCGGGTGCCGCTTCCGGAGTTCCCGAATGAGAGCAATGCCGTCCATAACCGGCATCGTAATATCCGTTATCACGACATCTGGCGTGCGTTCAGCACATAGCTGCATCGCTTCCGAGCCGTTGCTCGCTTCCCCTATCCATTCGGCTCCGCACGCCTCCCATGGAAATAGCCGAAGCTCTTGCCGCAGAGGAATTTCATCTTCAACGATCAATACGCCAAGCGGCTTTATGACCATGATATCCTCTCCTTTACGCCTCAAAATGTAAGCGCTATCATTTATTTTATTCCATTATATAGCATAAACTCTTATTTCGGCAACCTCCGCGCGTGGTCCTCCGTTCGTTTCGTTGATCCATAGTCTAATCGTATGTGACGAGATGGAACGGCTTAGCTTATGCACTTTTTTGCGCTTATGGTTGTGCTTCTCTTCAGCCAGTGTAACCCATTCCTCACCGATGAGCGCCTCTATCCGATAAGATCGGACGAGCTCGGGAATCGCTTCGAAAGCCGTGCGATGATGGTGCAAATTGATTAAATCTTCATTAACGTCGTCGTTAAAGGTGACGTGGATCTCGGCGATCGATTGCACTTCAGCCCACTCCAGCTGCAGCCATTCCGGTTTGCCTGGAGACATCGGCTCGGACATCCATAAATGCGGACCGGCAAACGGCCGAATATACCCGTCCGTCACCGCTGCGGCAGCGTACGCTTCCGTATTAGGCGTAACCTGCAGACACAGCGGCTTGCGGTTCCAACGGCGCATGCTCCACTGTACGACCGGCTGATCCGGTTGACGATCCTCTAAAAGCGTAGAGACGATCGGCTTTGGCCCCTTCTCAAAGCACAGCACGCCGGTCATCGGACAATCCGATCCGTGCAGCTGAATCGCTTCGTTCGCCTTAATAATAAGGAATGCATTACAGGCTGCATCGGGCTGCCAAAATAAGTCCAGCTTAACCCATTGCCCGGTACCTTCGGCTACTGACACCGATGCTTCAGCTACCATCTGCTTTGGCACGTAGTTTTCACCTTTATCCGTATGCCACAGCTCCACTTCAAGAGTAGCAGCCTTTGCCGCATCGATCAGCAGCTTCACCGATTCAAGCGAGGGATTCACTGGAAACAGGATGCCCAGTTCTTTATCCAACGGGTGCGTATAGGTTGAGTCCGTCAGCGAAACTTTGGTCATTGTGCTGGATGCCGTAATACGGGCCGACTTGGCGTGATCGTTAGGGTCGTCTGCCGCGATCCCGATAATCGACGCATCCTGCCTGAGCATCGTCTGCTGCAGGTCGTTCATATGGTCACGGTGCAGCGCACGCGGCGATATCCCTTTCTGCACGCACAGTGCGGCACCGCTTCCGGCTGCTTCGCCAATGACCGCACAGGTTGCCATTACCCTCGTGGTACCGAATGCGACGTGAGTTGCGCTGATATCGCGGCCTGCGAACATCAGATTGCTGACGTTGCTGGAGTACAGACACCGAAATGGAATATGATAGATGCCGTCCGAAAATAAATGCTTTGAACCGCTCTCTGTCGAATACATGCCTTGCGGCGGATGAAGATCTATCGACCAGCCTCCGAAGGCGATGCGATCAGTGAAGGGCTCCTGCGCGATAATATCGTTTTGGTTCAACATATAATCTCCCGTGAATCGGCGATACTCCCGTTTGCCAGGGAGCGATCCGACCCATTCCAGCGTCATGCGATCGGCATCGAAATTGCCGGAGTTTTTGATATAATCCCATACCCCGTAAATGACCGACCAGAGCTCATCGCGTATTCGTTCATTATCATGCACCGTATCCAGCTCGCCGCCCCATTCGATCCACCAATAGTGGCAGCCTGAGTCGCCGCTGCGAATGACCCGCTTCATCGGGATCGCCGTTTGGGTAATGTCCTTCGCAAAGCTCGGCGGAATGTATTTGACCGGCCGATCGGCCTCCTTCGTATAGAACAGGAGCGTGCTGCCAAGCGTAATATCGTCCGCCGTCTCCGGAGCCCAGTCCTCGTTGTATTCCTCTGCTGCCTCGCGGCCGATCCGGTATTTAGCGCCTGCCAGGAAACCCGCAAGGCCATCTCCTGTACAATCTATGTACATATCGCTTTCAAACCGGATTTTCCGCTCGGAGCCCATCATCCAGCCCGTGACCGACTTAATGGTGCGCTCCTCCTCCGCGCCCTCCGCTTCGACCTCGTGCACATCCGTATTGAGAAACAAAGCAATGTTCGGCTCAGCTCGGACCGTCTCGAGTACTACGAGATCCCATAAATACGGATTTCCATCCGGGTTCCGGTATTGATTCTCGACGAACATTTCTCCCATGATGCCGGTTTCTCTCGCGTAACGCTGAGTGCCATGCGCCGTAGCGCCGCATACCCACACCCGTACCTCGCTGCTAGAATTGCCTCCGAGTACGGGTCTGTTGTTCACGAGCGACACGGTTTGGCCGAGACGAGCGGCTGCAACGGCAGCGCATACGCCGGCCAATCCTCCACCAATAACGGTAATGTCGGATTTTACGAATTCAAACTTCAATCGAATCCCCCCAAGTCTAGAATTACTATCATCTTAATCGAGGGGGTCGTTATTTAACATGCACTGCGCTATCATATTGGCATATACTTTATTTCATTCTGGAGCTGATTGCGGTGATGATGTTGAATCGAAGCCCCATCCTATATCCTAGCCTAATGCATCATGTCTTTTGGAATCATAAGAAGAAATTTCAATACAGCGTGGACACCTACGGACATTGGGTTCTATTTGCTGTGGAGGGCGGCAGCTTCCGTTATGGGATCGGCGACAGCGAGGGAGTGGCGCAGATAGGCGACGTCATCGTTTGCCCACCGGGCGTCGATTTTCATCGCGACGTTATCCATGCGCCGTCCTTTCATTTCATCGGATTTTCGTTGGGCTCTATATCGGGAGATGCGGTTGCAGGGCAAGAGGCAGAGCAGGACGTCCATCATCGTTTAGCGGCTTCTGCCTACAAGCCCACAGTCGCGCATAAGGAGAGGTTTGCCGATAATTTGAGATATTTCAAGAGGCAGGACGAAGCTGCCGCGGAGATCGATCAGCGGAGCTATTGGCAAAACCATGCGCTGAACGATATTTGGTTCTTTTGTTTGCAGTCGATAGCGGCCGGCGTGGTTGGCGTAGACAAAGAACCTGCCGATCCTCTGATGGAGCAGGCTCGGCTCTATATCCAGCAAAACGCCTATAAGGACATGAGCATGCTGCTGCTAGCGGACGAGCTGGGCATCAGTCCCGTTCAGCTCACCCGCAGATTCACACGAAGCGTGGGGATGACTCCTTCGCGCTATTTAAGCCATATTAGGCTGGAGCAAGCAAAGTCCTTGCTCGTCGATACCCATCTGAATTTAGAACAGATCGCATTAGCTTGCGGCTTCAACAATGGCTTCTACCTCAGCCGCGTGTTCACGAAGCTGATGAAAGTCAGTCCTTCCGCTTACCGGAAAACGAACCGGGTCTAATGCCTGCAACAATCCCCTCTATTCAATAGTAGGAAGCGACAGGACAAATAGACTTCATTGTTCCGAGCTTTCCATAACCGATAGCAGCCTGCCTTGAGCTTGAGCCAACTGCCTGCGAACGTATGGCGAAGGCCAGGCCGGGAACGGCATGCTTCTAGTTCTCGCCGCGGATGAACCGCTCGAAGATATTCTTCCTGTTGCGGCAGTGGTATGCCTTGACCGTTGTCAGACACCACGCATCGTCTCTTTCGCTTAGGGAGACGGGGATGCTTAGCGGCCGATTCGGATGAAGGGACTGTACGATTTTATTGAGTAATGTCTTCCAGTCCTTCTTCCATTTTGAATTCCTCATTTGCCTGTATATCCGTTTCATCCCTTTGTTCATCAACGTTTCAAATCATTTTTATTGCTTGCAAGGCCACATGAGGCAGTGTATGTGAGACGGATACAAAACTGGGACAGATGATCCTTCAACTCTCGGTCTTCTGTCCTGAACTGGTAGAGCGAAGCCGCTTGCATTGCAGGTGGCTTTACTTGCTCTTCCCCCTTCTAGAACAACTAAAAAGCGGTACCACGCGCTTCGGTGTAGTTGGATTTTTGTTATATCTAGTAGCCACCACGGCTAAACTGACCAAGCGGAGGCGAGCCTAGTGGTTACAGCAAGTCAAGCGCTCTTCTGACTTTTCTGGCGAAAATGAGCGGCTTTTGTACCGCTTCGATGTTGACATAGATCAATCTGGGGCGCTCGAACAGCCATTCGTTATGAATGGACGAAACGATGATGCCCTGTTTAAGAAGGCTTGCGATAAACCGATCCGTTTCCTTTTGCAACAGGGCAACTCTTCCCAAACACAACGCTCTACCAGTCACAGCATTTAACGATTCAAACGAGAATGATGAGGTTAACATAAACCTTTTCTTTAAAATCGTTGCCTTTACTCGATTGCGCGAAATGGTTGCGACGCATTTTCCGCCTGCAAATCCGGGGGTTCCTCCAATGATTTTGGCAAACCTTCCGCAAATACGTTCATTTCTACTCATGCTCAACCGAATTCCTCCTTAAAAGCGTAGCAGATTCCGGAACTGCTTTTGCTTGACCTGATTCATTTTCACTTCGTAATAGGTACCCCTGGCTCGGCTGAGCTTCGGCATTAGAATCGGGGGAATAGCCAACGGGTTATTTTTTGAGCGGCACAGATATATCCTCCTACTGAAGACTAGACATTTGTAGGTTCAAGGCATTCGCCCTGAAGTCCTGATATAGTCTAATGCCGCATCGGAGAAACGCGATACGTACAGCAGCCCACGGATACCATTTATTTTATTACGCTAAACTTGCGAAAGAGAAGATTTTGATTAGGCTGTGTTTTGGAGACCATTGATCAATAAGCTCAGTGGGGGTACGCCTATATATTAATTCATATGAAGAGACCCCACCTGAATTATGCAGGCAGGGTCTTCGTCATGCGTGACATCGAGCACGATAGACATGATTACGAGTAACAAGGTCATCGTGGGTTTGTGATCGTTCCTGCCAACGTGATGCTTTATGCACAAATCAGAACCACCCGTCCAACGGGTGGTTTGCACTTGGGGTATAACCCCCTGTTGCCAAACTGCGCCTAAAGACGCTAGCCTGACCTCAAATCTGTTCAGGCTCAGTGTTATTTGTCACTTCCACTTACCAGTTAAACTGGTTTATTTCTTTTTGCTACTTTTACCACCGAATGGATCTTCATACTCTTTTACACTCAGCTTATCTATTGCTTGATCATGTGCTTCTTGCTCGCGAATATACTTAGCGACGGTTGCTTCATTTAATCCTACTGTGCTTACATAATAGCCTTCCGCCCAAAATTTTCGATTCCCGTACTTATACTTTAATTGGGCATGCTTCTCAAAGATCATTAGCGCACTTTTTCCCTTCAGATATCCCATGAATGTTGATACAGCTATTTTAGGAGGTATTGCTACCAGCATGTGCACATGATCTGGCATCATATGACCTTCTATGATTTCCACTCCCTTATATTTACATAGACGCTTGAAGATCTCGATCAAGTCTCTTCTCACTTGATTATATATTTCTTTACGTCTATACTTCGGGGTGAACACGATGTGATATTTGCACATCCACTTCGTGTGAGCTAAGCTATAATTCTTGTTTGCCATTAAGACCATTCCTTCCGTTGAACCTGAACATCTCAATGTTATCGGAATGGTCTTATTGGTGTAACCCTTGATTCCTCCACCCGCATAGCAGGTGGTTTTATGTTTCGCACGCTTCGCGTGCTCAACTGGCTAAAGCCTAAATAAAAAGCCGCACATTGCGCGACTTTGTTTATATCAGCCTATCGCCATACCGGTATCTGATAACATGACATCTCTTGTATTCAATCTAGCGCCGTTGTCAGACAATCATGCGGTAGTGAAGATGAACAACGCCGCTTGGGAAGTGGCGCACACCGAGCAGCTCGAGCCGCATACAGAGGTTGTCCGGCAATGCTCGTTTACCTCCACCCAAGACGATCGGATTAAGAAGCAGATGACACTCGTCGATCAGTCCCGCTCTCATCGCCTCCCCAGCAAGCTCGGGGCCGCCAATCGTGATATCGGCTCCTGAAGACTCCTTCAGCCTCCGGATCGCTTCAGGATCGAATTCGCGCTCGATCCTAGTCCTGGCGCTTGAAACCGCCAGAAGTGTCCGGGAGAACACGATCTTCTTAGCTGCTCGCCAAATCTGTGCGAATTCCCGTATTACCTCTGGTTGATCACTGGGCTTGGCGCTCGCCGTCTCCCAGTACACCATCGACTCGTACAATCGGCGCCCGTATAGGTAGGTGCCAATCGGCCGCTCGAAGTCAGTCCAGAACGCAAATACCTCGTCATCGGAGATCGTCCACTCGATATTGCCGTGTTCGTCCTCAATGTAACCGTCCAAAGAAACGTTGGCTGCATAGATCAGTTTAGCCATTTCCATAACGCCCTCCAATTTTCAGTTTCCAGCCAGACCAAGTATGTCTTCTGAATTTGCACTCCTTGTGATATAAACGAAGCAGCCGACAAATGTATTATGGCTCGTATAGCAGCGCCAAGCCGCGGTGATCAGCCAGGCAGTATTATCGAACGGGCGTGTAGTGGAGCACGACGACGCCGGAGCCGAAAGGCTTGGTCTCGGTCAGCTTCAGATTCAGTCGATCACGAACTCCTCCCAATAATTGGGGGCCATGTCCGGCAACGATGGGCTGCACCAGAAAGTGATACTCATCCACTAAGCCTAGTTTTGCCAGGGTGGACCCGAGTCCGGGACCGCCGTTAACGACTAGGTTCTTCCCTTCTGCCATAAGTCGCGGCACCTCCTCGGAAACAGGCCCCTTCAACAAGAAAGAGTTCTGCCACGACACGTGATCCAGCGTCCGCGAAAAGACGTACTTGGGTTTCCGATCGAGCTTCCGCGCGAAGTCGACCAAGAACTGAGGTCCGTCGCCGCTGCTGGCAATGGATGGCCAAGCACTTTCCATCAACTGGTAGATTTTACGTCCGAAAAGCAGACCATCCGACTCGTCCATCAAGTCCATCGTATACTGGTGGAGATCCTCATCCGCAATTACCTGCGTGTGGTCACAGCAACCGTCCAGTGTCACATTCATCATCAGGATTATACGTCCCATATGCAACCTCCTTATGCCTACATTTTATCATCCAAAAGCAGGCCATGTTTCTCATAGATTGCTGATATGAACAGTCTGGGCCAGACCGAATACAACTTTAGTAAAATGGAGGATAGTAAATTAAACAATTTTGCCCACTGTCCGGCCTGTCTCCAAAAGAACGTGCGCTTTACGCAGGTTCTCCGCTTTGATCGACTCCAACTTCTGTGCAATGGTCGTCCTATGATACCTTGGCCCACGAGACGTGCGACTTTATTAAGGAGTTTATGCTGCTCTATCATATCGGCTGTCTGATAGGTGGAGCGTGTGAACATGAATACCCAAACAATTCTTGTCAACCGAACCGATCGAATTGCAGAACCAGTTCGTAACGATTCCTTTTTCAGAGTGAAGATCGTTGTTTGATAGGGTACGAAGCCAATCTGTATCTATCATTTCTGAGATACTTTGTATATCCATACGTTTCCTCTTTCCTTAACTATTGAAGAAGTTAACGGAATATATATTATGTTACCATCCAAAAACCCCCAACCCTATATTTCAGTGTTGGAGGTCTTAGCGAATGCAACATATTAACATTTTTGTTTCATTCCATTACATCACTTTTTCTAAAATGGTGATTAATCCTTAACATCTATGCATAATGTAATGATCCAGAAACGTATTTCGAAACTTCCCTATTGGATCGTATCGAAGTAGCAGATGACGGAAATCCGCTAACCGCTCATACCGAGCTTGTATCATTTCCGACTCCATCGTAAACAGTTTCGCCCAATGTGGGCGTGCTCCAAACGGTTCGAGTTCACGTTCTACAAGCGGAAGTAATTGGCGCACGCGCTCCCAATCCGGCTTCCATGTAAAATGAAAACCAACACTGTCTTGCCGGTAGCATGGGCTCATCCAGAAGGTATCCGATGCAATTGTTCGAATCTCGGAGATATAGAGCAGAGGCGCAATTCTATCACGCAGTTTTCCTAGCGCACGCATTGCCTCGATCGCATGACGCCTCGGAACGAAATATTCACTTTGCAGTTCGTTGCCCGCGCTGGGGGTAAATTCCATGCGGAAATGAGGCAACCGTTCATACCATGGTCCAGGAGCGCCCATCTGCTCGCTACAGTTCACCACAGATTGGCCAGTTACCATATGCCGTTTTTCCGGAGCTGGCAAAGCCCCGAAGAAATCGGGAGATATCTCATCCTCCCCGTTTATTCCCACCTTTCGTTTTACCCACACTTGATTGAATATGGGCTCTGCCCAATCCGTAAACAAGCTGACACTGTAAGCGGAAGATAAAATTTCGTCTATGCCGTGATCCAGTGCAGAAAAAGGAAGACGATCATATACGGTCTGACTTACCTGGAACGAGGGTACTAAATCCAGTTTAAGCTTTGTGACGACTCCAAGTCCGCCGAGTCCGACAACCGCCCCATCGAACTCGGGATCTATCCCGCGCGTGAGTACCGTAACTTCTCCATCCGATTTCATTAGCTCGATAGCACGTACAGAAGACGCCAGGCTTGCATTCAGATCGCCCGAGCCGTGCGTGGCTGTCGCCACGGCGCCAGCCACGCTTATGTGCGGCAGCGATGCTAAATTATGCAACGCATAGCCATGATCATTTAAATAGCGGCACAGATCGCCATACCGAATGCCACCCTCGACGGTTACAGTTCCCTGTACACGGTCGAGATCGATTACCCGATTCATCTTTCGAAGCGAAAGATGGCTGCCCCCGGTGTCGGCAATCCCGTTAAAAGAGTGGCGCGAGCCAAGCACGCGAATGCTTGTGCGGCTAACAACTAGGTCCTTAACTTCTGCTAGACTTTTAGGCTCAAGCAACTCCATCGAACAGTAGCGATAATTCCCGGCCCAGTTCAGTTTATCTCCCATATGTACGCTCCTATTTCATATGCTGGTTTTTGTCCTGAATCTATTTGATCATTGGTTTACCTGATTATCCAAATACTCCTCACTTCCGTCAAACGGTACTCATAAACTTTCACGAACAGAGGCTATCGCACCTTTGTGTTGATTTACCATTACCTTACAGGAAAATCAACTTAAAACTAGGTATTCGGCATAGCGCCCCGCTTTCCTGCCCATTAGCATAATGAAATTGCATGGAATCCGTAGTTAGAAACTTATCTGATCGGCAACCGGACGATGTTCTTGTCCTTGGCTCAGGCCAAGAACTTGTACCGAAAAAAAGCCGCTAAATTAGCGACTTTTAATGGGATTATGTTCTTGTGCCCGGCAAAATAGTAATTTCTCATGGTTGTCGAGTAAGCTAGCTTCTGTTCCCTCTTCTATCATCTCAAAATTATTCTTATGATCCTGATTTCTCGATGACATTTCAGGGGTATTGTGGCGATTCATTCAGCGAGCCACATCGATAGTATCCGGGAACTCTGATCTTGTAGTTGCAAGCATGGGCATTTTGTCGTTTCAATTTGATAGCAGTCTGCATATCCACAGCCGAGGTGCCCTCGTCAAGAATAAGAATCGGCATGTTTCGAATCAGCGCTGGCATGCCGGCTATGGCTTTTGGATCATATGCTTTTCCTTGTATTCCTGCGGTGAACAGCCGGTAGCCTTTTTGAAAAAACGAGTAAAAGAGGTTGCGGTTTCGTAGCCCACACGGCGGGCAACTTCACCGATTCGGAGATTCTCGCTATGAAGTAAACGCTTCGCTTGCATAAGACGGGAGGAGTCGATAAACTCCGTCAGATTGTTTCCGGTTTCCTGTTTGTAGATACGGGATAAATATGACGGATTCAAATATACTTGTTCCGCCAATCGCACCAACGACAGGTCTTCATCCAAATGATTCCGAATGAATTCCTGCAAAAAATCGATGATATGATCCGCGCGTTTTTTCTGCTCTACTTTTTGCAAGTCGAACAACACAGACGATAACTCCGTCAAATATAAGGAAGCTTCGCTCCAACTGTCAAAAAAATCGATCCGCATCAGTCTGTTTTGACCCAACTGAGCTTCAATCTTCTCATTGAGTGACCATCGATTGATATAGGACATCAAATACAGGGACACAGTGTAATAAATTTCCTGGGCAAAAGCATTATTTTTCGTGCGAACGTCTCTGATAGGACCAAGAAGCAGCTCCAAGGCTTCAAAATACTTACTCCTTTGTCCTGCCTCCAGATATTGCTCGATAAGCGAAAGATCGTTGGACTTAAGCACCCGCGCAAGCCTTTCTCCTTCGAGATCCTCTTCCTTCAAACCCTGAACATTGCCTGCCTCATCGGGTTCATCATGACTAACCACATCGTCGATCAGAAGAACTGTATTTTCGAGTCCGATCCGGTAATTGAGCAAGTGGTGGAGCGAGTGATACTTATTGGAAACCGATTCCCACCCATCCGCTTGGCTGCCGATTGTAAAGCTGATCGGAAGTCCGATATTTTCCTGGCATGCCGACTGGATGACCTCCAATATTCCTTTAAGGAACGACACAGTTTTATTGAACGTCTGTAGGATCGTCTCCGCATTCTCAGTACCGGTAGCGGACAACGACTCCTTAGGCTGAATAAAAATCACGAATCTGCGACTATCATCCAGCACAATCACAAAATTGACACGGGTCGCTAAGTACCTATGCATGATTTGACGTACGGCATAGATTTGCTGCATCTTCTGCATATAACCGGTAGAGTCGGGGAATTTATCGATCTTGCCCACGACCAGGGCAACCGGCCACTTAACATTCAGCGGGATCGACAATTCTTCGAACTGTGATTGGCTGGCTTGTAACCCGCGGCTGCCTTTTAACATGCCTAGAAGATAATCTTCTTGAAACAAATTCAGCGCAATGTTAATTTGCTCTTTGGCCTCCCGGATCAGATCTTCCGTTTTGATTTCCTGGCGGATTTTTGATACGGTCTCTTCAACCACCTGAATCACTTTGTCGATATTCTCGGTCTTCAGAATATAGCTGACATCCTGATACTGAATCGCTTTGTATACATATCTGAATTCACTGTGCCCTGTCAAGAAAATCACTCTGCACTGAGGCCAGCTTCGAAAAATCTCCTCCATGAGCTGCAGACCGTCAATGTGGGGCATGTCGATATCGGTCAACACGATATCAATTCTTGTACGGTTGAGCCACTCGATGGCTTCTTCTCCCCCATATGCTTTATAGACATCGAGATCCAAATGGTCAAATCCTCGAAAAATTTCATAAAGATGATTCACTATAATCTCTTCGTTATCGACAATCAGGAGTCTGTACATCCCTTACACACTCGCTTTCGGGTCAAGTTGCAGCGTCACCTTCAAGCCGCCCATTGCGCTTCGTTCCAAAATCAGGCCGTGTTCGTCACCATATATCAAGCGAAGCCGGCGATGAATGTTAATCAGACCTGAGGTCTCGATATTGGACGTATCGTAAAGGAGCTTTTGGAGCGCGGATAATTTGGACTCCGACAGATCCGTTCCGTTGTCCTCTACGATTATACGCAATGCGTGGTCGTCCTGCTGAAAGCGCATTGTGATCAAGCCTTTGACTTTGGTTTGTTCCACAGCATATTTGAATGCATTTTCAAGAATCGGTTGAAGAATCAATCTAGGCACCTGAATTTCCTTGACCTCATCCGGAAGATCTTCAAATTGGATCGTCAGCCGGCTTGGAAAACGCATGAACTGGATCTCGCTATAGGTCCGTGCGTGCTCCACTTCCTCACGCAGCGGCAAAAAATCCGAAGCATTTCTTGTAATAAACTGAAAATAATCGCCCAGCAGCTTAGTAAACGGGATTAAATTATCGTCCCCTAGTTTGGCCATCGTGTTAATCAAAAACAAACTGTTATATAAAAAATGAGGACTAATTTGCGATTGCAATTGCTTTAGCTCCGCTCTCTGGTTTAGAATTTTCTGCTTGTATACCTGCTCGATCAAAGCAGATACGTTCTGTACCATGGAATTAAAGCCTTGATAAAGATAACCGAACTCGTTTTTGCTGTTTACGTGGATCGAAACGTTAAAATTTCCGCTCTCGACGTGTCGGAACGATCCGACAAGCTTACGCATGGGCTTGTGAATTAAGTTATAGGTGTAGATAGAGTAAAACAACATAATCATTGCGCCTGCACCGGTGAATACCCACAGCCAGATATAAAAATCCTGCAACGGCACAAAGATGAGCTCTTGGGGAATATAACGCAGTAAGAGCATATTCAAATATTCCGATTTGACAGACACCACATACATTTTCTGACCGTTTATGTTGCTGTATGTGACGTTCCCGTTCTTCAGTTCATGGTAGTTTCCCGCCAAATCTTGTAAGCGTACATTTGCATCGTTACCTTTGCCGCTAATGACGATGTCGTGCGTGAGATCAATTAAAAAGGATCCGCTGTTGTCGTAGGTATGAAACTGGCCCAACGCCTCTTGAAACGCCGCCGTATCCAGTTCAATCTCGATCATGTACTTTTGAGGCAAGCCGGCATTTCCGGAATGAAGAGTGGTTATGTAAAGATTATTCTTGTATTGTACCAGCTGCGCGCCAGTTTCCCCCGCCGGAACGCGAATCTGATCGAATTTGTCCATATCGATCGGACTTACGGTAGCCGTGGAGGAAATGGTTTTTTGAATCGGTAATATGTGTGCGCTTACATTCGAGGTGTAGGAGCTGCTGTTATGAATAGTGACGAGACGCTGATGGAGCTTTCGCATGCTTTCCATGATTTCATACTCGTCCATGATGGAATAACGTACCGCGAGCTTGCCCAGGTATTCATCAGTCAAGCTTTCGTGTTGCAAAATTTTAATGCGTTCGATCTCCTCCTCCAGGCTGGTAAGGTAGAACGAAACCTGTGCGGTCGAAGAATTAATAATTTCATTTTTTACGGTGTTCAAGCTCCAATTGTACAAATAGATGCCCAAGAAAATAATTAGGACGATCGCCAATAAGAAGGACGCGATCAATCGTGCGAAAATGCTGTTCTTGATCTGCCCTCCCTCCCTTATTCACGATTATTATTGCGGGAAACGAGGTCGGCCTTTCGTGTTTATCCTTTCACGCTCCCGAGTACAATTCCTTTGACAAAGAAACGCTGCAGGAACGGATACACGCAGATGATCGGCAGAGCTCCAAGGAAAATCTGGGCCGAACGCAGCGTCTTATCCGAAATGTCCGCCATGAGCTTGGCCTCTTCCGGCGTCATCGTGGCTAACGAGCGCTGAACGACGATCGTCTGAATGTAGCTCTGGATCGGGTAATGGCTGGGATCGTTCATATAGATTAACCCATCGAACCAGCTGTTCCAGTGCGTGACCAGTGAAAATAGCAGAATGGTCGCAAGAGCCGGCAAGGATACCGGAACGTAAATCTGCCACAGCGTTCGCCAATGTCCGGCACCATCGATAAACGCGGCCTCACTCAGTTCCTTTGGCACTGCTCGAAAAAAATTCAACAGCAAAATGACACTGAATACAGGAATTGCAGTTGGGAAGACCAGCGCCCAGATCGTGTCGATCAACCCGAGCTGCTTGACAACCATATACGTCGGAATTAATCCGGCCCCAAATATCATTGTAATAAAAAAGGCCCATGAATAAAAGGTGCGCAGCCGGAATTCTCCCTTTTCTTTCGAAAGCGGATATGCGACTGTAGCGATCAAAACGAGATTCAGCGTCCCTCCCAATGCGATGCGTTCCAAGGAAACGAGCATCGATTGCCAAAAGGCTGAACGATGTGCGACAAATTCATAGGATTTCAACGTAAATTCCTTCGGCCACAAGGTTACGGTTCCTGTTGCAGCGACAGCGCTGGAGCTTAATGACACGGCCAGGATGTGTATCATCGGAATCAAACACAGCATTCCGACTGCGATCAAGAATATACTATTGCACACAACAAACCAATCCAGCCTCTTTTTTACAGGCATATCGGTCCCTCCTTAGAAAATCCTGTAGTCCGCAACTTTATACGCGATGTAATAGGAGACGGACACGAGAACAAGCGCGATAACGGACTTGAATAATCCTACTGCGGTTGCAACCCCGAATTGCGCATCCAGCAGTCCGATGCGGTACACGAAGGTATCGAGAATATCCCCGCTTTCATATACCATCGGGCTGTACATGTTAAAAATCTGGTCAAATCCGGCATTCAGCAAATTCCCCAAATTAAGAACCATAAGCAATACGATAACCATCTGCATCCCCGGCAGCGTCACGTGAAGCGTCTGCCTCCAACGGCTCGCTCCGTCGATTTGCGCCGCTTCGTACAGGTTCGGGTTGATGCTTGTAAGCGCGGCCAGATAGATGATGGTTCCGTATCCAAACTCTTTCCATACGTCTGTCAAAATCATGGTGTTTGGGAACCACCGATTGTCCCCAAGGAAAAAGATCGGTTCAATCCCGAACGATTGAAGCGCCCGGTTGACCAAGCCGTCATTCGGTGACAGAATTTCGATAAAGATTCCGCCCAATACTACCCAGGATAAAAAATGGGGCAAGTAAATCGCGGTCTGCACTCCTCTCTTCAATGCCATATGCCGGACCTCGTTTAATAGAATCGCAATCACAATGGGCACAAGCAGTCCTAGAATGACTTTCATCATCGCGATATAAAACGTATTCCACATGATGTTATCGAAGTTGGGCAGGTTCATTACATATTCGAAGTTGCGCAGACCAATCCAGTCCTGATCGCCGAACAAACCTTTCGCCGGTATAAACTTTTGGAACGCAATAATGATTCCGCCAATGGGAAGGTAATTGAATACCAGCAAAAAAAGAAAACCCGGCAAAATCATTACATGCAGAGGCAATTCCCTTTTCCAGCTTCTTTTTTGCATAATAAATCACCCGTTTCTTAAGATGAGAATGAGGAAGGGAAAGGATGCCCTTGTTCAATGCAGCATCCTTTATCATGGTCCTAGGTACTTATTTTACAGATGCGTACCACTCATTGACTTCTTTGGTCATATCGGCTCCCCCAAGCGTATTCCAGTTCTCTACGAACTTGTCGAACTCATCAATCGAAGTGGCGCCCATAATGATTTTGACAAATACCTCGGTTTCCAGCGCTTTTAGTGTAGACTGCTTTTCCGCCATCGTTTGGGTAGGCGGTCCGGCAAACGCCTCAAGCATGAAATGGTCGTTCTCCAGGTACTTCACGCTATGCTGGAACACGCCGTCTTCCCCATAAATTTTAGGCCATCCCCATAAAGTGGTTTCTCCATTGTTGAAGGCTTCCATATTTTTCTGAATCGACAGTGCCTCGCCGGTTAGCTGATCCAAGGTTTTATTCTTACGCGCCTCCTCGATTTCCTGGAACGCATTCACGTTTTTAAATGGCGGGTAAGGTTGTACCGGCGAATATTTCCACACGCCTACGCTGTCATTGGCGGAGGGCATATAATAATAATCGAAATCTCCGCTTTCTCCCCAGTTCAACTCAATGTGCAAATTAAACATTTTCACCAGGGCTTCCGGATTGGAAAATCCTTTTCTGACGACCCAGAACTCCGATGCGGCAAATTTCTGCGGTGACAGCACCGGTTCCCCGTCCACCGAAACCAAGGCGTAGCCTTTCCAATCAGCACCCGGATCGTTCTGATAGTTGCTGATGAGCGGGTACATCGGATTCCATTGTTGCCCGAACTCCATGCCCACCTTGCCGGCGGCTATCGTCTCAGCCACCTTGCCGCCGTCCTTAACTCCGAATTCCTTGTCGATTTCACCGGCTTTATACATTGAAGACAGCGCTTTCAATCCCTCCTTTACTTCAGGAAGCGTACTGCCCCAAACCAGATTTCCCGATCCGTCATCGATCCACATGTTCGGGTACGCGTGGTAGCCGGCAAAAAAACCTTCCAGCCCCATGGCTCCGCCGTACAGATCCTTCGTAATTGCTAGACCGTAGGTGTCGTTGACCCCGTTCCCGTCCGGGTCCTGCGTGGTAAACGCTTTACTGATTGCAATCACATCATCCATCGTTTTGGGCTCTGAAAGCCCGAGTTTCTCTAACCAGTCGGCACGAAGCCAGATAAATACGCCGTCTCCGTATACCTCCGGCGGACCAAGGCCCATCATCTTACCATCAACCGTAGCGGCCTGGAGGACCGCAGGCCCTTGCACCGCGTACAGCTCCTTCATTTGGTCAGAAGCATATTCGTCCCAGTACGGTGTGAGATCCTCGATCATATCTGCTTCAGCCATCTGTTTCATTTGTGCCGCTGTGACTCGGATCATGTCCGGAATATCCCCAGATGTTAACGTTACGTTAACCTTTTGGGTATATGCATCCCCGCCGCTGACCGTCCAATCGTATTTTACGTTGATTCCCAGTTTTTCCGAGAACGCTTTCAACCAGCGGTTGTCTTCCACTGTTTCGCCAGGTGTTTTGGGTATGATGTTATCCTGCATATCGTTGTCTACATCGCGGGCAAATCGAATCGTAAGCGGTTCTTCATATTTGCCGAAAGGTCCTTCCGCTGCGATGGCTCCCCCTTCAGATGATTTGCCTGAACTGCTTCCTGAAGGATTGGATGACTGTTGATTGTTTGAGTCGGAACTACATGCGGTGATCAATCCTGTTAAAAGTATTGTCGCTAAGATGAGGACGACTTTCGGGTAAACCCTTCGTTTCATGCTAATAACCCCCTTGAATTCGTTTTTGCCTTGAATCACGTTTCATTTTAACCCTGAAAATTAGGAATGAATACAGGCGAGCTGTTACATTTCTAACATTTGTTTACTCTTTTGTCTCACCCCATGCTCGCAGTTTTCAACAAGTTTATCATTTCTTTACGACCTCGTTTGGGGAGCATGAAATCGGGTTGAACCGTTAAAATGAAAGCGCTATAATGGAACATCGCAAGGAAGTTCACAGGTCTAGCAAATATAATTTTTCCGAATGGAGAGGAAGGCTATGGCGTTACTGTTCATCGATTCAGGGCGGAAGTACGGAAAAATCAACAAAAATGTTTACGGGCATTTTTCAGAGCATTTGGGACGAGGTATTTATGGCAGCATTTATGTCGACGAAAACAGCCCCATTCCCAATATCCGCGGGATACGCACCGACGTTGTCGAGGCATTGCGGCATATCCGGGTGCCGGTGCTGCGCTGGCCCGGCGGATGCTTCGCTGAATATTACAATTGGAAAGACGGCGTAGGTGCCGAGCGCAAGCGCATCGTGAATGCAGGCTGGGGCGGCGTCGTGGAGGACAATTCATTCGGCACCCACGAGTTTTTGGATCTATGCGAGCAGATCGGCTGCTCGGCTTATATCGCCGCCAACGTCGGCTCCGGTACCCCTAGAGAAATGAGCGAATGGATTGAATACATGACCTTTGACGGAGACTCGCCAATGGCGAACTGGAGGCGCCAGAACGGCAGGCACGAGCCGTGGAAGGTTGAATATGTCGGCATCGGAAATGAGAATTGGGGATGCGGCGGGCACATGCGGCCGGAATATTATGCCGATGTGTACAAGCAATTCAACACTTATGTTCGCAATTACAGCAATCATCGGATTTTCAGGGTTGCTTGCGGTGCCGACGGCAACGATTATGCCTGGACGGAAACCTTGATGCGCGAAGCGGGCACAAATATGGATGGATTGTCTCTGCATTATTACACCATGCCGGGATATTACAAATCTGACGAATATCCCGAGGAGCGCAAAGGTCCGGCTCTGGAGTTCGACAAGGCGACCTATTATCGCACCCTGCGCCGAGCGTTGTATATGGATGAATTAATTACCCGGCATAAACATGTCATGGATCGCTACGACCCCAAAGGGAAGGTGTCGATCATTATCGACGAGTGGGGAACCTGGCACGAGGCGGAGCCTGGGACTCACCCGGCATTCTTGTTTCAGCAAAATGCGATGCGAGACGCCATTGTCGCCGGAGTGTCCCTGAATATATTTAACGCCCACAGCGATCGGGTTCAGATGGCCAATCTGGCACAGCTGGTCAATGTGCTCCAATCGGTCATCCTGACGGAAGGCGAGGATATGGTGCTCACACCGACGTACCATGTATTCGATCTCTATAAAGGACATCAAGATTCGACACGGATCGAAAGCTATATACAACCGCAGCTGACGGGGACAACCGAAGCCGAGGTGCCGGCTCTGCACGTCAGCGCATCGAAACGGGCGGACGGCCGCGTTCACGCGACAGTAGTGAACTTGTCCGCAGATGAGTCCCAGCAGCTCCTTTGCGTGTTAGATGGCCAAGCGTTTTCCTCTGCCGAAGTTCGTTACATTTCTGGGACCATGACGAGCCACAACGCGTTCGGACGTCCCCCGCAAGTCGAAATAAAAAAGATGCCGGTTATTCCAATTAAGGACAACCGTTTGGATATGCACCTTCCCGCCTGCTGCGTTGCTGAAATCGTGTTGTCTTAATGCACCCAGGCTAGCTAGTGGCCGAGTTCGTTAATTTGTCGATAGCTTCACTTTCCCTACAGATGAAGCCGGATGGCTTTTTGCTTGAGTCTTCTGAAAATGCTTGAATTTTGTTCTTTATTTGCATCATTAAATGCACCCCTAGAAATCATCGGAATAGCCAGGAGATTCCAATGTCTATTCTAAGGGGTGCACTTAATGGTCTGATACCGCTTTTGCCATTCACATTTCTTTATATACAAAATAATCAAAATCAGCGTGTTTGCGGGTCCCGCCAAGATCCTGCACGCAAAGACCGATGTAGGTTCCCGTAAACCGGATATATTCAGGAGATTCATCCGACAGATGCGTGATATCGAACCATCCGCCTGCCGGGTGCCAGGACGGATCATCCTGTAACGCATAGTAGAAGCAGGCACGGTCATGATCAACCACAACCTTTAACCGGATTCCGTTCACCGATTTCAGCGGAATATCCTCCAGCAGCTCATCGTAAACCCCGTATCTGGACTGAATGATTCCCAGGCACCATCCTTTCTCTTCGTGATAAGTTACCCGTAAATAAAGATAGTCTTTCGTATCGTAATACAGAATCAGCCCTGCCATTTGCTGCGGATGGTCCGGTGCAAACTCCAGACAAGTCTCGGCTTCGCACGCAAAAGCCTGCAGTCTTCGGGCGACCATGCTCTGCCTGTGCGTCGAGCTCATCGACTCCATGCCGCGCAGGCGCAAGTAACCGGGACGTTCCGTAAGGCTCAGCCACGTCGGATCCGGCGGAATACGAAGCGTATCCCAATCGCTCCGGAGCATGGGTTGATCAAAGTGGTCCATCTCCGGTGCCGGTTCAAAAGGATGCGGCTTGATTTTCGGTGCAGGCACCTGAAACTCGGGATATCGGTCACCGTTCGCAAGCCGCAGCCAGCCGTCCTCGCTCCAAGTGCACTGCTGCAGCGCCGTCTCACGGCCAAGCGTGCAAAATTGTCCTTTGACGGGCCGGCCGACCAGGTGGGCCAAGTACCATTCGCCGGTGTGCGTCTCGACGAGACTGCCGTGACCGGCCTTCTGGAGCATTAAATCCGGCCTGCCGTATGAAGTAAGGATCGGATTGGCAGGATCGACCTCATAAGGTCCCTGTAACGTGCGGGAGCGTGCTACCGTCACCGCATGCTCGTAACCGGTTCCCCCTTCAGCCGTTATTAAATAATAAAAATCCTTATATTTGTACAGATGCGGCGCTTCCGTCAGCCCTAATTCCGTGCCCTTGAATATGTTCACGGCGGGCCCGATCAGTTTTTGTTCCTGAACGGAATATTCCTGGAACACGATGCCCGAGAACCGGTTATTTCCCTTACGGTGATCCCAAATCATATTGACCAGCCACTTGCGTCCGTCCTCATCATGAAATAAGGATGGATCGAATCCGCTGCTGTTCAAATACACCGGCTCGGACCACGGGCCTTCGATATCCGTTGCCGTCACAAGGTAATTATGGGTATCTTTAAAAGCGCCGACCCGGCTTTTGACATCCGTGTAAATCAGGTAAAATACGCCGTTGTCATAGCTAAGGCAGGGAGCCCATACTCCTCCGGAATCGATGTTGCCTTCCATATGCAGCTGCGATATCCGGGTCAGCGGAGATTGTATCGTCTTCCAATGAACCAGGTCCCGGGAATGGTGAATCCGTACGCCCGGGAACCATTCGAAGGTGGACGTGGCGATATAATAATCTTCCCCCGCCCGGCATATGGACGGATCGGGATGAAAACCGCGAAGAACGGGGTTCGTGATCATATTCATTTAAGTTCCCTCCGGTATGAAAATGATGATTGTACAAAATGGTTGATTTCAGTGCCAGCCCAGTACTTTTTTGCCGACTTCCAGAGCGGTTATGATCCGTTCCACGTCGTACACATTCCCTCTCCATGTCCCTCCGCTGACGGACTGCAGCGCAGCCCACAGCCTGGTGTCATCCGGCAGAGCTTCATCCGGCCGCATATCCGGATGGAAGGGCCTCTGTGCAAGGATGAGAGCTCCCTCCTCCGGCGAAACCTCGATTTCCCCTTCACCGACAAAGTTCAAGCTGCCTTCCAGCGTGTTGCGATCCACGACGATATCGATCAAGTCACCGTTCCGAAGCTTGCCGATCGGCCCGCCTGCCAGTGCTTCGGGGCCAACGTGGCCAATGCACGCCCCGGTGGAAACACCGGAAAACCGGGCATCGGTAATGAGCGATACGTATTTGCCGAAAGACAAATGCTTCAGCGCAGACGTAAGTTGGTAAGTCTCCTCCATCCCGGTCCCTGACGGCCCCCGCCCGAGAAGTACGACGACGTCGCCTGCCAGAACACCGCCGTTCTTAATTGCACGGATCGCTTCGCGTTCGGTTGTAAACACTTTTGCTCTTCCTTTGTGACGATACACGCCATGGTTATCCAGTACCGTAGGGTCGATCGATGTGGATTTGATCACAGAGCCCTCCGGAGCGATATTCCCTGTTGGAAATGTCACGGTAGAGGTAATGCCAAGACGCTGCGAGTACTCAACGCTCATAATGACACTGTCCGGATCTATCCCGTCCTTCTCCTTCAGCTGCTTCCGCAGCAGATGACGGCGTTCCGACGATTCCCACCAGTCGAGAACCTCGCTCAGCGTCGTACCTGTTACGGTAAGCACGGACTCATCCAGTACGCCAAGCTGCCTGAGGTGAAGCATCACTTCGGGCACGCCTCCAGCCTGAAACACCCGAATGGTCGGGTGGAAGATCGGGCCGTTCGGCAGGGCGCTGACCAGTCTCGGCACATGTTTGTTGACCTGGATCCAGTCCTGCACCTCAGGCACGGTTAAACCGGCTGCATGGGCAATGGCGGGAATGTGCAGCAGCAGGTTGGTAGAGCCGCCGAATGCGGCATGAACAGCCATCGCATTGCGAATCGCCGCATCGGTGACAACGTCCGCCATTCTCAGCCCATCGGACTCCATCGCCATCAGTGCGCGTGAGGATTGGCGCGCCATTTCGATCCAGATCGGCTGCCCGGAAGGTGCAAGTGCGGCATGCGGCACCGTCATGCCCATCGCCTCGGCGACGACCTGGGCCGTTGCCGCCGTGCCCAGGAACTGGCAGCCTCCCCCCGGTGTAGCACATGCCCGGCAGCCGAGCTCCGCCGCCGCTTCCAGGGAGAGCTCGCCGCTGACGTACCGTGCGCCGATCGTCTGAATTTTGCCGGCGTCCTCTCCATCGACAGGCGGAAGGGTGACGCCACCGGGAACGATAACACCTGGCAGCTGCGGCATGCCTGCAAGCGCAAGCATCATCGCCGGCAGACCTTTGTCACAAGTGGCGACGCCGATCACGCCTTTGCGCGTCGGCAGGGAGCGAATCAATCTGCGGAACACGAGAGCGGCATCGTTTCGGTACGGCAGCGAGTCAAACATGCCTGTCGTTCCCTGTGATCTGCCGTCGCAAGGGTCGCTGACATATCCGGCAAACGGGATCCCTCCGCGGCTTGATATCTCTTCCGCCGCAGCCTTCATCAGCAGGCCGACCTCCCAATGGCCCGTATGATAGCCGAGGGCTGCAGGACTGCCGTCCTCATTGCGAATTCCGCCCTGGGTGCTCAGGATCAGAAACTGTTTTCCGTTCAATTCCCCAGGCTTCCAGCCCATTCCGACATTCTGGGACATGCCGAACAAGTCGCCGCTCGGAGCGTTCCGCAGCAAGTTATCCGTTAAAGGCAGCCGTCCCGCCGCCCCCGGAGCATGTGCTTTAATATCGAAACGGCTTGAGTCCATCTCTCCCATTATCGACATAATCTGTTCGTGCATGGCACCCTCCCGCATCTTATGACTTCACGAAGACCGTTTTGATGGAAGTGAAAAACTCGATCGCCGCTTGACCCTGTTCCCTGGAATGCGAGCTTGACATCTTCATCCCGCCGAACGGTGCCTGCAGCTCTACGCCGGCCGTTTCCGCGTTGATCCTGACCAATCCGGCATCCATATCCCGGATGAAAGACAGCATTGCGCCGACATTTTGCGTATAGATGGAAGCACTCAGCCCAAAGTCGCTGTCATTGGCCGTCTCTATGGCCTCCTCCAGGGAATCCACCGCGATCAACGCAAGCACAGGGCCGAAGATTTCTTCCCGGGCTATGGACATATGCGATGCTACACCCTCAAATACAGTCGGCTGGACATAGAATCCCTCTTCAAGCCCTGGAGCGTCCGCTCTTTTTCCGCCGGTCAGCAGTACGGCACCTTCATCATGCCCTTTTTGAATATAGTTCAGCACCGTTTCGAGCTGTCCTTCGTTCGCGCACGGTCCCATCCAGCTTTCGGATGACATGCCATCGCCCAGCCGGATTTCCCGGATTTGCGACAGGAGCTTTTCTTTAAAGGCTTCATATACTTTCCGCTCCACAATGACCCGGCTGGTGGCGGTGCATTTTTGGCCGGTGGATTTCAAGCCGCCGCTGATGGTCGCCTCGACTGCCAAGTCCAGGTCCGCATCTGCCGCGATAATGATCGGATTTTTGCCGCCCATTTCAAGCTGATACTTGGCCCCCCGCCCCAAAGCGGCGGCGCCGACCCGTTTTCCGACTTCGTTGGAACCTGTGAACGTAATCCCGTTGACATCCGGATGCTCGGAAAGCGCAGATCCGATCACCGATCCTCTGCCGCATACAAGATTGAGAACACCTGCCGGAATTCCCGCTTCCTCAAAGCATTCGATGATTTTGGCTGCCGTGACCGCCGTTTCCTGTGCGGGCTTTAACACAACCGTATTGCCGTATATCAATGCCGGGGCCGTCTTCCAAATCGGAATCGCTACGGGAAAATTCCATGGGGCAATGACGCCCACGACGCCAAGCGGTACTCGAGTCGTAAACATCAGCGCTTCGCTGTCCGTGGAAGGAATGACATCGCCGATTTTTCGCATCCCTTCGCCGGCGTAATACCTTAGGATCGCGACGCCGCGCATCGTCTCTCCCTTAGCTTCTGCGAGCGTTTTTCCCATTTCCCTCGTCATCGCCTCGGCGACCTCGTCGGCCCGGCGTTCCAGCACATTCGCGGCCTTGTACAGAACATTGCCGCGTTCCGCGCCGGTTAATCGCCGCCAGGCTCGGCCTGCTGCTTTGGCCGCTGCGACAGCACGGTTCAGATCCTCTATACCGGAAACCGGTACATACCCGACTACCTCATTCCGGCTTGCCGGATTGATGCTGGGTTCGGTTTCTCCGGACGCAGCCTTCATCCATTCTCCGTTGATATAGTTCCTGTATACTTGTTCTCCTTGAAATGCCGTCATGAAAGTACGTCCTCCTTATTCAAAACTAGTTTGATAAAACAGGGTTCACCAGCGTACCGATGCTGCTGATCGAAATTTCAATCCGGTCCCCGGGCTCAAGCGTGAACTCATTAGGCGGCACAATGCTCGTGCCTGTCAAAAGCACCGTACCGTCAAACAAATCATTGTCTTTTGCCAGGAAGGAGACCAGTTCATCCAGCTTTCGGTTTAATTCACTCGTACTGGCCTCGCTCTTAACGACCATGCGCCCCTCGCGGTAAATCTCGCAGACGATGCTGAATGCATATGGATTCTGCACCGTTTCCGCAAGCCGGATGGCCGGTCCGATGGAGCAGGATTTGCGCCATATTTTGGCTTGCGGCAAATACAGCGGGTTCTCCCCTTCGATATCGCGGCAGCTCATGTCATTGCCGACGATATATCCCACAATGCTGCCATCTGCGCCAAGCACCAATCCCAGCTCAGGCTCAGGGATCTGCCATGTGGAATCACTGCGCAGCGTGACGGCCTCGTTCGGTCCGATGGTGCGGGCGGCCGTGGATTTGAAAAAGATTTCCGGCCTTTCTGCCTCATAAACTTTGTCGTAAAATGTCTCCGCATCCAGTTTTCCATCCGTAGCTTCATAATTTCGTGCTTCGCGGCTTCGTTGATACGTAACGCCTGCCGCCCATACCTCCGGTGCTTCCACTGGCGTGACAAGGTGCAGAGAAGTCCAGTCACCAGCCAACTCATTCGCAGGACTAAAAGCGCTTTCAACCAGTTGGACAGGAGAGATCCCGCGCTCCCTGGCTTGATGGATCAAAGTCATAAAATCCGGCTGCGGCAGACGATAGGCTGCTTCATCATCCGTAACGGCTGCCAGCCGCTTCTGTTGCCTGTCTAGAAATCGAATAATTCTCATTCAGGCTTGCCCCCATTTCTTCCCCTTCGGGTTGATATTACTACGATAGCACCACCGATCGTCTATGACGATGCGCTAATCTCTACGACGATTTACCCTTTTCACGCAAGATTTTTCTGTTAAGATGAGTCTAACCGTTACTGGAAAACAGGACATACCGAGGAGGTTTGCTGTGAACAAGTTTTCCGAAGCCGTATATTTAGGCCGTCTGCCCGATGTTCGCATGTCTTTTCAATTATTGGGGCTGCATGCAAGAAAAGTGGGTTCCCGCTGGACTTATCCGTCCCACGAGCATTCCATGTACGAAATTCATTGGATGATGGACGGAGAGATGAATATGGTGGTAAATGGACAGCTGTACAAACAGTCCGTTGGAGACTTGTTGTTCATCCGCCCCGGTATGACGCATTCCTGCACTGGCGCCGGTCCGCAAGGTTTCACTTACTTTTCCGTCCATTTCAGCGTTCACGATACATCCTTTTGCAGAGAACTCAACCGCTGCAAGGACATTTATTATCCGGCTGATTCGGTTTTAGCCCAGGGACTGTCTTCTTCTCTCTCTACACTCTACTGTCTGGCCACAGAGCACTTATCCAGCCCGCCGCCGGCCTTCAAACAGATGAAAGTGCATGCCGCCGTCTTTGAACTGCTCGGCTCCCTGGTCGGACAGCTGTCTCAGACCCCATCCGTCACCTTATCGAAAAAAGAAGCTATCGCCCGACAGATCGCCGAGCAAATTGAAGACTCCGTAAAATATATCCATCTTCACGGTGAAATTCAGGAGACCGAGCGAACCTGGATCCAAGACATCGCCAAGGAGCTGAACCTTAGTCCGTCGCAGGTGAATCGGATCTTTCGTGAAGTGTACGGCAAAGCACCTCGCAAGTTCTTGTCAGAAACCCTTTTGGGCGAAGCTCAGCGGCTGTTAAAGCAAACGGATTTAAGCATGGACCATATCGCGATGATGCTAGGATATAAGACCAATGCGCATTTCAGCCGCCAGTTCAAGCGGTGGACGGGGATGGCGCCCAGTGAATACAGAAACCGAGTCCAGCAGCAATCATTAGATTATGGGCCGGATCCGCAGCTTCATTAAGAATGCGTATCACGAGCAATAAAGTTAATTGATGTTCACTCCTCCCTTTTCTTGGTGAACGTGTAGGAGCGGCCGGCTTCCCCCGTAAAGGAAACAGGGTCAAGTCCAGGTGCTTGTAAACGGCATGGACCGGAAAGTGCGCAGGACACGACCACTTCAGTAACCTGTCCCTTCGTCCAGGTGAAATTCAAGGTGAAGCCGCCACGTGCCCGCAGCCCTCTGACTTCCCCATCGCTCCAGCTGTTAGGCAAAGCGGGCAGCAAACGGATCAAACCAGCGTGGCTTTGCAGCAGCATCTCGGCAATGCCCGCCGTGCCGCCGAAATTACCATCGATTTGAAACGGCGGATGGTTGTCGAAAAGGTTAGGCAGCGTAGAGTGGTGAAGCATCGCTCTTACGTTTTCGTAAGCTTTGTCGGCATCCAACAGTCGTGCCCAGAAGTTGATGATCCACGCCCGGCTCCAGCCGGTGTGTCCGCCGCCGTTAGCCAACCTTCGTTCCAAAGTCGTCCGAGCGGCTGCGGCGAGCTCCGGCGTGGAATCCACGTTAATGCCTTCGCCCGGATAAAGCGCAAACAGATGGGAGATGTGGCGATGTCCCGGTTCCACTTCCTCGTAATCCTCCATCCACTCCTGAATTTGCCCATGTTTGCCGATCTGCGGTTTGGGCAGCCGCTTCAAGGCGGCAGCGAGCTCCTCGCGGAACGCCTCATCCTTCTCGATGATTTCTCCGCTGCGGATGCAAGCCTCAAACAGCGCTTCGATAATCTGAAAATCCATCGTGGCCCCGACGCAGAGAACACCTGTTTCGCCATTGGGCAGCATGTAGCTGTTCTCGGGGGAGACGGACGGACATGTCACCAGACCACCTTCGTTGTCCTCGATTAAATAATCGAGCAGGAACAACGCCGCCTCCTTCATCGTCTCGTATGCCCGCGCCAGAAAATATCGATCCTGACCGAATCGGTAATGCTCCCACAGATGCAGGCACAGCCAGGCGGCGCCCATCGGCCAGAAGGAAGCAGGAAGGTACGTATCCTGCGGGGCCGTGTCCGCCCAAATATCCGTATTGTGATGCGCGGTGAAGCCCCGGCAGCCGTACATGACGCCGGCCGTAACCCGCCCGGGCTCACGCATCCTTTCGATCAAATCGAACAACGGCTCGTGGCATTCGGCCAAATTACAGTTTTCCGCATGCCAATAATTCATCTGCGCATTGATATTGATCGTGAATTTGCTGTCCCACGGCGGGGTAAAGCTGTCGTTCCAGATGCCTTGAAGATTCGCGGGCAAAGAGCCCGGCCGGCTGGAGGCAATGAGCAGGTAGCGCCCGTATTGAAAATAGGTCGTGATCAGGCCGTGATCTTCCTCGCCGTGTTGGAACCGCTTCAACCGTTCGTCGGTCGGTAGCACGGCTTTGTCCGGATTCTCGGGCAGCTTCAGTTCGACCCGTCCGTACAGCTCGCGGTAATCGGCGACATGCCGGGCTAACAGCTCGGCATACGGAACTCGGCTCAACTCCTCCAGCCGCCGTTTGCCGTCAAGCTCCGGGTCGGGATGCCGGAACGTCGTTCCGGCGGCAAGCAGCAATGTGACCGAGCTTGCGCCGTCCACCAGCAAATACTCGCCAAGCGTGCGGCAGACGCCGCCTTCCGGGACCGCCTTCAAGACGGCGCTGAAGGAGCTGCCTCCTTCGCCGCCGCAATCCCCGCGCATGACCAGCCCGCTCGCCTCCCATTTGTCCGTCTTCTCCACGTACCTCCAGTTCCGGCGGTTGAATCGGGCTTTGAACGTGACCGCCTCCTGCTTGTCGGCGGTGATGCGGATGACGATCGCCTGATCCGGATAACTTGCAAACAGCTCGCGCGTATACCTGATCCCGCCGATCCGATAGCTGACCCGGGATAAACCGCGCTCCAAATCAAGCTCCCGCATGTAATCCTCGGCAACCTGGCCATGCTGACCGAACGACAGCAGCAGATCGCCGAGCGGCACATAGTGCCGCTGCGCTTCGGGCAGCCCCGCCATCGTCATCGCCGCCAGCTCCTCCGCTTCCTGCAGCCTGCCTTCCATAATCAGCTTGCGGATCTCGGGCAAATGGGGCAGCGCATCTTCGTTGTTGCGGTCGCGCGGGCCCCCGTACCATACCGAATCCTCGTTAAGCTGCAGCTTCTCCTCGGCCGTGCCGCCGAAGATCATCGCCCCCAGCCGGCCGTTTCCGATCGGCAGCGCCTCATTCCATTCGGCCGCCGGTTTCCTATACCACAAGTGATGCTTCAGTTCCATGCCATTCAAACTTGTCATGCTTCTCCTCCAATCCGCTATCGCTATTTGAACTAGTTCAGCTCCATCACATGACGAAAGGCAAATCGCCAAGGCAAAGCACCGGAAAATCGGGCGTAATCCATCCATTTAATCGATAGAGTCGATTTTCCAATAATGCTGATGGGCTTCAATGCGCATCCAAGCCACCTTCATTCCAATTTATTGTAACGATCCGATATAAGAATAAAAATAGCCTAATCCCGCATATTTGTACCTTATTTTGATATCACGGCCCCATATCAATGATCACTTATAACGAAAAAGCCCGCAGCGCGAGCTTTCCGTCCTTCCATCGCAATGCCGACCTCAAAAGCGCCGCGGGCACGCAAGCCTTGCCTCGAACAGCATTGATTTCGACTCGTCTGAAGTGCCGTACACATTTGGCCATTCGCTTCGACAGTCTGCGTCCTGAGCGAAGACTCCTGCCTCCAAGAAGCCGGGCTTATCGGGCCACGGTTTATTTCGATATTGTCGATGAATCGTAAGCAGCCTGCATGATTTCAATATAACGCGGCATGTTCAGACCCTCCAGCCCTTTCACGTAATCATCCCAATCCTTATCCAGGCTCTTGGCACCGGTGATGAACAGCAAGGCGTTCTGGTCAATATAGTCCTTGATGTTCGTCTGCATCATGCTGGCTTCGTCGGCAACCAGCGGGTCTACCCATAGCGCCCAGTGCGGGAAGATATCTTGCGGCTCCTTGCCTTCCATCAATAGCGTTGCCTCGTACAGGCGGCGTTCGTAACCGTCATCGGCGTAAATATCCGTGCCCTGTACCTCGGCATCGCGGTATGCCCGGTGATGGTTATATTGGGTTAATGCTCCCCAATTGTCATTGCGGGGCTGCTCCCCGGGTTCAAGCGGGATCGCTTTATAGAGCGGCTCCACTTTATCGTTCAGCGCGATTTCTCCATCCTGCGGCTTGCGCCAGCTTTTGCCTTCTTCACCGAGGTAGGAAAGCATCGCGCCTTCTTGCGTGTAGAAATAGTCCAGCATTTGAATGGCGGCGATTTGGGCCTCTTTGCTCGCTTTATTCGTCAGGACGAAGGATGCGCCCGGATCAATCGGATAGTTGAATGTTGCATAATCGGCATGCGGTCCTCGCAAAGGCGGAAGCGGGTTATAGTCCTTGCTGTACGGCGCGTCTTCTCCCGTCGTCAGGAACAAGGCGGGATGCATGCCGGCCCCGGCGCCCAACAGCTGTGCGTCCGCGTTATCCCCGATTTTTTTGTACGCGCCTGCATTTTGCGTAAAGGCTCCCGGGTCAATGAGCCCCCCATCATAAAGCGATTTGATGTAGGCCAGCGCTTCCCGCCATTCCGGTTTGTTCGCGGCGGTGTCTACCTGGCCCTCCTTCATGATGAGATACGTTCTGTCGTCGTTGTATATAAAGCCGTTCATAAGGTACGGGATTACGTGAACGCCGAAATTTTCGACGGATCCGCTGAGCGGCACTTCGTCCGCCTTGCCGTTGCCGTTCGGATCCTGTGTCTTGAAGGCCTCGAGAACCGCTTTGAATTCTTCCGGCGTCGTCGGCTGCGCAAGCCCCAGCTGATCAAGCCACTTCGTATTGATCCACATTTTATTCGGGTAGGAGCAGTGGAAGCATTCGTTTAAGCCGGTCAATCCGTAAATGTTGCCATCCGGCGCGGTGTTCATCGCTTTATAATATTCGTTGTTCTCCAGCACTTCCTTAATGTGCGGAGCATGCTCATCGATCAGTTCGTTCAGCGGGATGATCACCCCCTGCTGTCCGAACTTCAATAAGTCCGTCTGCGAGAAACGGTCTACCCATGGAATAAGCATATACAAATCCGGATAGTCGCCGGACGCGAGCGAGATTTGCCGTTTTTCGGCCGCGCCGTCAAACGGAACGGTTGTCCAATTGAATTGGATGCCGAATTGCTCTTCCATTTTTTTCGTAAACTTGTTGGTTTTCAGATCCATATCCGATCCTTGATGGGCAAAAACGTTGATCGTTACCTTCTCGCCGGAGTCCGGCATGCCGCCTTCCTTCCCTGCGCTTCCCGGGTTGTCATTTCCGCCGGAGCATCCGGCAAGCACGAAACTAAGCATCAGTATGAGAACAAGCAGACGAGTTGCTGTTTTCCTCAAATCAATCTCCCCCTCATGAATTGGTAATGCAACATAACGGGCTCTGCCCACGATCAGCCCTTCACGGAGCCAATCAGCATGCCTTGCACGAAATAGCGCTGCACGAACGGATAGATCACCAGCACCGGGAGGCTTGCCACCACAATAAGCGAGTATTTCATGAGCTCGGCCATTTGCTGCTGCTTCACCATCTCCCCGGCGTCCATATTGCCCGTTCCGCTTCCCAGGATGAGAATGCTGCGGAGAATGAGCTGAAGCGGATAGAGCGATTGCGATTTCAAGTAGATCAAGGCATCGAAATAGGCGTTCCACTGCCCCACCGCATACATAAGCGAGAGCACGGCGATAATCGGTTTGGCAAGCGGAAGAACGACGCTGAAAATGTAGCGGATGTCGCTGCACCCGTCGATGTCTGCCGCCTCGGAAAGCTCATCCGGGATCGAGGTCTGGAAGAAGGTTCTGGCGATAATGACCTGCCATACCCAAACGGCATTCGGAATGAGCAGCGCCCAGCGGGTATCGATCATGCCCATCGATTTGACGACCAGATAGGTCGGGATCAACCCGCCGGAGAACAGCATGGTGAAAGTAATGAAAACCATAAGCGGCGTGCGGCCGAAGAATGACTTTTTCGACAGCGGGTAAGCGACCATGATGGTCAGGGATACGCTGATGAACGTACCGGCAACGGTATAAAACAGCGAATTGGCATAGCCTGTCAGCACCTGGCCGTTTCGGAACACCGCCTCGTACCCTGCCAGCGATACGTCGACCGGCCACAGCCACACCTTGCCTGCAGAGACGGCGCTTGGACTGCTCAGGGACGAGCTTACGATGTAAATAAGCGGATACAGGACGGCAATTAAAACCAAGATCAGCAAGATGTAGGTCACGCTCAGAAAAATACGGTCCCCCAGCGACTCCTTGATCCTCACGCTCCGTCGGCTTCCGGAATGGGCCCGCAATGCGTTCATGTCACTCACTCCTTTTTGTGAAATTTACCAGAGGCTGGTATTGGATGCCCGCTTGGCAATGGCGTTGACGACTAGGAGCAGCACCAGATTGATCAAGGAATTGAACAATCCTACCGCCGTGGCGAAGCTGTAATTCGCGTTCAGCAATCCGATTTTGTACACATACGTGGAAATGATCTCGGACGAGGACAAGTTCAGCGGATTCTGCAATAAGTACATTTTCTCGAAGCCGAGTGCCATGATGTTGCCTACACTGAGAATCAGAATGATGACCGCGGCCGGCAGAATGCCGGGAAGATCGACGTTCAGGATTTTCTGGAACCGATTGGCGCCATCCACCTTGGCCGCTTCATATAATGACGGGTCCACTCCCGCCAGAGCAGCAAGATAAATCACCGCGGAATAGCCCATGGTTTGCCATACGTCGGACAGCACGTAGATCGTGCGGAACATGCCAGGCTCTCCAAGATAATTGACCGCTTCAAAGCCAAGCGCGCCAGCAATGGTATTCACGATCCCAAGACGCGGGGACAGGAACAGCATGATGATGGACACCATGACCACCGTGGAGATGAAATATGGCGCATAGGTGACCATCTGCACGGTTTTTTTGAACCTTGCGCTCTTCACCTCGTTCAAGGCCAACGCCAGCAGAATCGGGATCGGAAACCCGACGATCAATTGATAGAACGAAATGTACAGCGTATTTTTGATCAGTGTCACGAACGCAGGGTTGCGAAAAAACATCTCGAAATACTGTGTGCCGACCCATGGACTCCCCCAAATCCCTTTCATTACGTTATAGTTCTTGAATGCTAGCACGGCGTTTGCCATGGGCAAGTACTTGAAGATGATGAAGTACAAGACCGGCGGAATGACCAGCAGATACAGCTGCCAATGTCTTCTGAAGCTTCGATAGGCGGCTCTTCCGATTTCCGAGCGCTTGCCGCTCGGGGCTCTGACCGTTTTGGACTTGGAAAATAGAGTACTCAGTTCCATCCCTCCTTCGATGAGTAGCTGCCAATGAAGCCAGAACTTATTTGGCAGCGCTTTCTTGTGCGTAATCATAAAATTGCACGCTCGGCTTCGTAAAGGCACACTTTCTCCCTTGCCGTACAATTTCGGAAACGGATGCTTTCCAAGCCTTGATTTTACTAGGTTTTTCATTAGGCGGATTCGATTAAAAAACTCCGCCAAGACGTTCGATCCCCATCGATTAAGCAGACGGCTGACCTCCCTTTTACGCAAAAGATTGGCGAGATCGCCGTCTCCTTAATCGGCCATTTGCCGGAATGTGCTCGGCGACACGCCGCGAACCCGCTTGAAGGCCCTCCGAAATGAATGGGCGCTGTTATACCCCACCTGCGCGGCGATCTCGTCAATCGTCAATAGGTTCTCCTGCAGCAGCTCGGCCGCCTTGCCGATCCTCACCAGCTCAACGTAGTCCGAAGGATTCGTTCCCGTATGTTCCTTGAACATTTGGGAGATATACTTTTCGGGCTTGCCAATATGCTCCGCGATACGATAAAGCGTCAACTCTGCGTCGGAGTAACGCTCGTGGATATAGCGGCTGATCTCACCCACGGTCTCGGCATGCATGTCGCATTTTTTCTTCCGGACGTCCATGCAGATATCATGAATGAGCTTCCCGAATCTGTCCCTGAGCTGATCGACCCCGTCTGTCGTCGAAACGGCAGCGATCTGTTCCTTGATATGGTCGGTCAACGGCTCGTCGTGGAATATTTTTTGTTCGGCCAGCTTCAAAAAGGTTCCCTTGAGCTCCGTCACAAACTGCTGCGTCATATCGTACGACAGCTCCCTTTCTTCAAAGTTCCGGCTGAGCAGCTGGTCAAGAAGGCGGCTTGTTTCCTCCAGTTCACCCGCCTTAAGCGTATTGAGCATACGCTGTTCGGATTCAATCGGATAATAGTACAGCTCCGTTGCTTTCATCGCATCCTCGAACCGGGTGATGCCGACTGCCCCAGTATGGACGGCATATTCCAACGCTTGCTGCGCTTCGTTGAAAGAGTCAGCTACGCCGTTCCACGCGTCGAACACCGAACCCAGCCCGATCGTGATCGACAATCGATGCTGCCGATATACGGTATCGACCAGTTCGAGCAGACCGGCTTCCAGGCGACGATGTAAATCGTCCAGCGGCTCTCCGGCAAGCGCATGCACGAAAGCGATCTGGTCCGAACCCCAGTCCGTAACCAGCACATCGGGTTCCAGCCGACTCAAGGCCTGCCGGACGATCAACCGTGCGACGCTGAGTTCCTGGATGATTTCCTCACTGTCAGCGCTGCCATATCCGGCAACTTTTAGAATGCCTGCACGTCCATGCTCGCCGCGGAGGCGGACTCCGGTTTGACCGGAGACCGCCTCGATCTCGCGCAGCGTATAGAAGTCGCCTGTCAGCAGCCGCTTGATAAACGCATCCCTAAGCAGCGGGAGCTGATCGTTCAGTGAAGACTCCAGCAATTTATTGTTTGCGATCAGCGCCGCGATATTGCCGGCCAGGAAATCATACTCGTTACCGATCTTCTCCCGAGAAATGGGGTTTTGCTCGCGAAACACGGACAGGAGCGAATGGAGCTTAACACTGTGCCGGTACGCGAGCACAAGTCCGATCAGCAAACCGATGACCAGCGCAGCCAGCGTAAACGTCGTCGTGACCCGCTGGATTTTGTCGGCCTTCGTCAACAGCACCTGCTCGGGTATTCCGGCCATATAGGTCCACCCGTTCAGGTCGGACCGGATGGAAATCAACAGTCTGCCGTCGCCCGTGGGGCTGATTTCGCCGTTTTCGTCTCCCGGAGCTTCGGTGAAGCGCTTGGCTTCCTCTTCGCCGATGCCGCGGGACAGGATCAAGCTGCCTTCCCGGTCCGCAACCACCGCCCAGCCGCCGTATTGGTCCACGATGTTTTGCAGCAGGCTGCCCATATGATCTTCATCGATCATAACGCCGATCATCGCCTGTGGATTGTTGAAGCTGTTAAGCGGTATCGACTGCAGAAACGTGACTGCCGGCTTTTCGACAAACACCGTATCTCGGATTTCTCGCCTATATTTCTTAAGCGGAATCAACTCATTTAGATGAGGTTTCTTTATTACGGCCTCTTCCCATTCCTCGAACGTCATTCCTTCAAGCCGATTCGCCTCGTAATAATGCTCAGGCCGGTAATAGACGGTGCTCGGCGTAATAATGGCGTTATAATTGCGTATGTAGATGAAGAAATTGGACAGGTAATCGTTCGTGCTGCTGTACATGGACAGACTGCGCTGCATCCTCCCCAAGCCGTAAACGTTGTTGCTGTCGAGCGGCTTGGGATCGGCGATCAGACGATATAAATCCTGATTGATCGCAAGCTGCTTCGTGAAGGCTTCCACCTCCACCAGATGCCGCTCGATGATCTCTTTTCCCAGATTCAATGAACTCAGACTGTTTTCGATCGAGCTTGATTTTGCTACTTCAATCGAAGCCCTGTACGATGCATAACCTGCGATTTGGGGGATTAACAGCACAATCAGGTAGGAAATCAGAAATCTGCGGAACACCGGGGAGAACTTGGACCATAAACGCTGCATATGTACCCTCCTTCTATAGAAAGCGTTTTCAAATATGAAGCAATTCGATGATACACTTGACTGTTCGCAAGAAAAAGGTACAATTCCTTCTTCGGAGTACAATTGCAAACGATATGGCAATAGGTTAGGAGCGAAAGGACGCAAATTCCTTTACGAGGCAATATGATCAATCGGAGTTAATATAAACATTAAGCAGGAACCACTGCGAGCTGAGTGTCGGCACTTCGTGGATTTCCTTATTGATTACCAGCCCAGAACAAAGAGCCGCCCTTCCAAGTCACCCTTGTGACTTGAAGACAGCCCTTATCATACGCTTTGTTAACTGTACCGTAGACGATGTGTTACCGGAGTTCACCTACAAAAGTCGTAACGCTTTGCGCGGGAAGATGAGCCCAGAAATTGTTCCCTGTTACATTGAGAGACGTTCCGGGTTGAAGATTGCTGCTGCTGCTCGTGATCCACCTTGATACCTGCGAAACGGATCCATTCTGAAGGACAAAGTTCTGATTGACCCCGGAGTTGTTCCGGTTTATGGCAACGATAACGATTTTGTTGTCGCCTTTATAGGCGGATACGTAAACGTTCGTTTCTGGATTTTTCGAAGCATCCACCCTGACATAGCCGGGACGGACAAACTTGGAGAAATGAGCCATATTGTAGCCGCGTTTGCTGATCGTGCCGTCCTCTTTCATCGGACCGTAGGATCTGCGGATATACCACCATACGTAAGCTTGAAAATCTCCCTCTACCATCGCATTGTGGATATGGTAAGACACATCCAAGGCTTCAGGCCAGCGATCCGCCGAGTTGTTGTCGCTGTTCGGGTAATACACCTCGGTCATCCAGAGGTCTTTTCCCGCTCCTTTTTGTTTGAATAATGGATACGCAAAATTGCTAACTTGGGTACCGTACAGATGAGCGCCAAGAATATCCATATTGGCAAGCGCCTGGGGATCATTTAGAAACGGGTCCGACATATTTTTCAGATATTGGAACGATTCCGGTGCGATCACTCTGCTGTTGATCGATCCGGCATTTTCTTTCATAAAGCGAAGCATTTCCTGCGGCGTCCACCACGTCCAGTCATGCGCATAATCGGGCTCGTTCTGGACGGAAATCGCGTAGAGATTCACGCCATTGTTTCTCATGTAGGTTACGAAATCGTTAAGATGCTGGGCATACGCGGCATACTTGTCGTAACGAAGTCGCTTTGCCGACGTATCGCCGTTGCGGTTGAAGGTCTCGACCATGTCGGCGGGCGGATTCCATGGCGAAGCGAATACGATAGCTCCAAGGGCAATCGCTCGTTTGGCCGTATCCAGTTCACGGTACCACTGATTTCGGTCTTCGTGCACGTAGATTCTTAATATCGAGAATCCTAACTGGTTGTTTCCGTTTCCGAATGCGGTTTCTCTCTGTGCTGCCGTCAAATCTCCGATCCATGCCGGGTGGTTGATGCCTCCGAAACCGCGAATCACTTGTTTCTCAGACGATACATTCACAACGGCGTCGCTGGCTGCGGCAACATCGCCAGGTGCCGGCAAAAGGGACAACGCAAGGACAAGGGCCAAACATGCACTTATGGCTTTCTTATAACGTGAAATCAAGAAACGATTCATGAGACTGCTCCTCCCATAATTTTTATTGGATTCGTGACAGGATGCACTCGGGTTAAATTCATATCTGGCCTTTCAATTCCACTCCATCCCTTCCTCAGCTAGCAATCGCTTTATCGCTTTGGAAGCCTCGACGAATAGTTGGGGATTCGTGAATCCCTCGAACCTTCCAGCGGCCCGCAGATGCGGCTCCAAAGACAGAAAGCCGGAATACCGCCTGCGGCTAAGCTCTTGAAGGAGCAGACGTAGCTCGCCGTCTCCATCGCCTGCGGGCACGACCATCCCCTTCCCCATCATGGCGTCTTTGACATGGATATACGCCGTATAGTCGCCGACCAATGGGTAGGCCTCACCTACGGGTTTCACGCCGCACTGCACGAAATTCGCCGGATCGAATGCCGCCCGCAAATGGGGGGACGAAACTGATTGAAGCAACTCCAAGCATCGCTCGCCTGTGTCTCCGTAAATATGGCTTTCGTTTTCATGAAGCAGTACAATGCCTTCCTGCTCTGCCAACTGAGCGAGCCGAAGCATGCGCCGTATTACCTCTGGCCGATACTTCTCGTGGTCTCCGTTGGGAATGTAAAAGGAAAACACGCGGACATAAGGCGCCTGGAAATACTTAGCCAAACGAACGGCATGCTTGGCATGTTCGAGATGAGGTTCAAAGTCGTCGGTGATTTGGATTTTCCCGATCGGCGATCCGATTGAGGAGACTCCGACTCCCCGCTGCGATAATCGTTCTTTTATGCCAGACAACTCTTCTTCCGTCAACTGCAGCACGTTTTTCCCCCATACGCCTCGAAGCTCAAGATAACGGATGCTTTCGGATTCAAGGACATCCAGCTGTTCCTCCAAATCCGGGGAGATCTCATCCGCAAACCCGGTTAACGTGATCATTCGACCATTCCCTTTCTTAGCTGAAAATTTCGATAATCGCAAGCGGCGATTCCATAGTAAAATTACAATCCAATCACAGGTTGTAAAAGTTCATTAAGACGTTACAATTTTTTTAAAAGGAGGCGATTTTCGCATGGAGCTTGAATATCACCCTCATCTCGTACCGAATATCTTTCTGTTCGTAGACCGTAAATGTTATCCGGATTGGAAAATTCAGAAGTCCCGAATCGGATTTCATGATTTGACGTTCGTTGTTGAGGGCCGGGCAAACTACTACATTAACGGCAAAAAATTTGCAGTCGAAGCAGGCGACCTGGTATACGTTCCCGGAGGAAGCGTACGAGAAGCCCATACATGTAAGGAATCGCCCATGCATGCGTATCCGTTCAATTTTTTCTGGGCCGATCCGCATAATTATATCCGGCTTCCGTTTGGCGTGGTCACAAAGAAATTGATCACCAAGGAGATTCTTGCCTACATCCGGGAGTTCAATCACGTGTGGATGAATAAACAACCGTTTTATATGATTCATGCACGTGCATTGTTCGAACTCATTCTCCACCGGCTGCTTCACGCCATGCATCGCCAAACGATCCTGCATATGGATCCGCGGATCAAGAAACTGACCGCATTCATCGAAGAACACTATGCCGAGGACTTGTCAATAAACGATTTTGCCGAGCAGTTCAATCTTCACCCCGTTTATTTAGGAAAACTATTCAAAATAAACACCGGTTCGACCTACAAGGAATACCTGCAGCGCGTTCGCGTAAATAATGCTGAAATCATGCTGGCGACCGGCAATTGTACTGTAACGGAAGCTGCGGAATGCTGCGGTTTTTATGACCTTTCCTATTTCAGCAAAGTGTTCAAGGAATCGAAAGGCTATCCTCCCTCTGCCATTAAGAGGCATTAATCGAAATCGCTTTCCAACACGAATGGCTTTACCTGAAGCCGCCCTCCTAATCGAAAGAGGATGCGAGGGCAGCTGTTATGCTTGACGATCCCTGCTCACTTTTTCCAAACTGTATCAATCGCGGCCTGGAACGGCGCTTTGTATTTCTCGACGACCGTCGAAACCGGGATGCCTTCCATGATCTCCCCTATAAAATCGTAATAAGGCATCGATGGATATCCGCTCTCGGTATCGATCACTTTTATGCTCTCACCGGCCATCTTGGCATTTTCAATATCGTCCTCGTTGCTGAATAAAGTCTCCAGCGTAGATTGTTTCGGATAGTCGTAGATCGAGTCGATATCGTTGATTTTCTCATAAATGTAGACCAGTCGTTCGGGATGCTCCACCGCGCTTGGAATCGTCAAGTAGTTTGGGATCGTATTATGCGAATGATACCCTGTGGCGCTTGGCCCTTTCGGGAATGGAAGAAAGCCGATATCGTAATCCGGCATGTCCTGCTTGAAGTTTTCCATTTCATAGTCGCTGCCTGCAAGCATCAATGTGTTGCCTTGGCGGAAAAATTGGCCCGCCTCAGTCCAGTCCCCTCCTTCCGTAGGCCTGCCAACCGCCTCGGTTGCAAGTCGCGATAAGAAGTTCAATACTTCCAAGGTTTTTGGATCCTCGAGTCCTTGCTGATCGAGAATGACCAGATTCGCCTCGTTCGAAGCCATCGCAGGAACCAGCAGGGAAGCGGTTGCAAGCCCCCAAATATCCAACTTGCCGTCGTTATTTGAATCTTTGTTCGCTTCTTTCGCGACTTGAATGAATGTGTCCCAGTTCCAGTTGTCTTCGTTGACGTATTCCTGCAACGGCTTTATGCCCAATTGATTCATTAGCGTGCGATTATAGAAAATGCCGGATGATGCGCCGTTGATGCCGGTCCGAAATCCGTAGCCTCTTCCTTCGTATTGGGAGTACTCGTTCGTGTACTGCTGTATGAATACCTTCTCATTCTTGGTGTATTCATCCACTGGCGCGAACAAACCTTGATTGACCAGCGTCGGAATCATCCATGGCCTTGCAACCCGGATGATATCGCCGATCGGTTCGCCCGCTACCAGCGAAGCTGTCACCTTGTCCTGATATTCGCCGAAATCCACGGTTACGTATTCCATTTTAAAATTATGCTTTTCCATTAACTCTTCCAAATTTCGTTTCCGATTAATGTTGTCAGGGTTGTCTTCCTGAATGGACTCGTCATACCAGGACACCCATTTGATGGTGCTGCCGCCCATATCAAAATCCATTTCCGGCGTACCGGTTATGTCTTCTTGGGCGCTTGGTTCGTCTGCCCGTTCCTCGTCTTTCACTCCAGGCTCGTTGACGGCCTCATTCGCTATGCCGGGTTCGCTCGACTTCAGATCACCGCCCGAACCGCTGCTGCATGCCGTCATGATCACCAGAATCAGGCTGCAGAACAGCAGACTGATCTTACGCATCCACATGCGTTATTCCCCTCCCTTGGTCATGGCTGCATTCATGTTGCAGCGCTTACATTTTGTAGCTACCAAGATCATATAACTGCTTGCTTTAACGGACCATAGAGAAACTAAACATGATTTGTAAATTCTAAAAGTGTTGATGCTCTGGGCAACGCAAAGGGCCGGAAAGTGGAAAGCGCATGAGCATCTGCTAGACGGTGTGCCCAATCTGAATTCATCATTGGCAAAGGATTAACCTCGGGTTCACGTCGTCAAAACGCAAAAGAAGCGCTGCGTACCCGCACACGGGAACACGGCGCTTCTTTTGTTCTTCATGTTCAACAATTCGCACAAACCGAGAAAAGTTGTTGTTCCGTCAGCCTTCCACCAATGCTTCCACCTGCACATCCAGGTATACGGACGCAAGCGCTGGATTCAGGTCCTTCTCTTCCGTCAAGCCCAGCATCGGTTCACCGTCAACGTCGAAATGCACGCGACGGAGACCCGAGCAGCGGGGCTCTCCGATGCCTGGACGAGCGTGATATACGCTCCAGATCGTTCCTTCCTCGTCCTTCACATAAGAATTGTGTCCTGGCCCGTATTCGCCCGGCACGCTTCTGGAGGTTAGCAGCGGGTAATTTCGCTTCGTCCATTGGTTCGGGTCAAGCAAATCAGCGTCAGAATTGACGGTGAGCATGCCGACGCAATACGTGGCATCGACCAGAGCACCGGATATCGTCACGAAGATCTTCCGGTCTGTCATGAGTGCAAAGGGCCCTTCCTCCACGAACGTTTGATTGTTCGCCCAGCCGTAATCGGGCTTGGACAGCAGGACAGGCTCCGATATCAGTCTCCACGGTTCCCTCGGATCCGCCTCGGCGATATAGATCCACGAGCCCAGGTCATGCGGTACCAATTCCCTTTGCGCCCAGAGCACATATAAACGGCCTTTCCGCTCTAATACGGTCATGTCCAGCGTTATGCCGGCTTGAAACAGCGGGCTTCCGTCATGCCTGGCGACCCGGATCGGGGTCCCCCAATCCGCAGCCATTCTCGGATTGCCGCCATTCTTTAACCGCATAACATGCGATTGAATGTCTTTGAACTCGCCGCTGCTGCCGGCAAGAAAAATATACAGATCGCCGCCGATGCCATGAAGCTCAGGCGCCCACAGAAATCGCTTCAGATGATCATGCATGCCTGAATCCAGGATTTTGGTTTCTTCTGCCGAGACCAGACCGAATATGGAATCCGCCTCCCGGATCGATATCGTATGGTTGCCGTCGGCATCATTGGTCGCGACAAAATAATACCTTCCGTCCCACTGCGCAATGCAAGGGTCGGCACGGTTCATCGCCATAGGAAACGTATAGCGATCCTGCCGAATGCTTCCAGAAATGCGATAAGTTCCGGGACGGCTCCAATCGATCTCGGACGCATCCCACTCAATCGGCTTGATCGCGGTTGTGCCATCACTGTATATCGCCGTCACTTTAACGGCTTGTAACTGTTCTTTGGACGTAACGGCCACACGCTCCGGCAGTTCATTACGCACATGAACCGGTACCGTAAGCTTATGAATCAGCCTCTGAGCCACGCCTCGCGATACACGAATCGCATTGCGGGGCACTGCTCCTTCAATGTCGACGCGTCTCGGGCTTAGCGTGAAAGCTTCGCACGGCTTCGGCTTGGCAGCGTCGTCCGGGCATGTCACGTCCGCCATTTCCCTTTGATAATACCTACCGTCTTCTTCACGCCAACGAAGGATATACCTTCGGGAAGCATGTTCATATTCGCACATGATATCTTGTACATGAAGCCCGTTCGTTAGGTTCAACAGACCGAGCTCCCGATACTGCAGCAAGTCCGGGGAAGTGAACAAAAGCACCGAGCCCTTGCTCTGCTGATCGGGAGAACCGTCCGCTTCCGTCCGAATGGCCAGTACGCCAAAGTTTCCGTCAGCCATGTGGAACAGGTACGGATTCTTCAAACTCTTGGCGGACAGCGTGGCGTTTGAGCGCTCGGCGGCTTTAGCGAACAGCACCCCCGAGTTGTGATTAAGCTCCCGATAACTCATTCCGTCATCGGTGTAAGCGAGATGCATGCTATATGCAAACTTCGGGGAATAGATTTCCGGTTCAAGCGGTTCTCTCGTATAGCAGAGAACGCTGTGAATTTCATTTTCCATACGCTGCTCCTTCCCTCCTAACGGATAAGGCTTTTCAAGAATAATCTCTTCCAGCTTTGCACCCGGCTTCGAGTAATGAATATTCACTCCGATCGTCCCGCCGAACAGGAACGTTATATGAAACCTCCGACAACTTACATCTCTCAAATCTCCATTACGGAAATGGCAATTTTACCGATCTCAGTATCCTCCTGTTTGATCGTACTAGTCCTCAGCCTAGATCTATCGCAGGAATGGATGATGATCGGCTGGACACACAGAATATTTTATTTTTCTCTCTTCACTATAATTTTGTACGCGTTACTTTGAAGTAAATTTGATAAGGTTCGTACCCGATATCCCGAATTCGTTTGAACGTGATGGCAGGTTCCTGGTTGACTGTCTTGAAGAAATACCGCCAACTCCCCCATTCACGTTCATTTTCGTTCTCGATAGCGGACGCAATATCCTCATCCCTCATATAGAGCTGCTGTTCAGATTCGCACAAGCCTGCCAACACTTCTGGCCCGTATCGGAAGGCACCTGTTCGTTCGTCGTCCGGTAGCGGAACAAACCGAATGCCGATTGGCAGCATAATCGAGACGGTATCGCCTTCCTTCCATGCTCTGTGAATGTCATAGAAGTTCTCACTGTCCAGAGTCGTCCCCTGCAGAACGTCATTGACGTACACGGATGCTCCCGCCATGATCCACTCAGGTATGCGGAAGCGGAGCGTGAACGTTGTCGGTGCGGCAGCAGATACAATGAAATCGTATTTGCGAAAAGTAGGTATATTTTCATTTATCGACGCTGTATCATTAATAGCTTGGTACCCGGCCGTGTTAGACGAGGATAGGAGGCTCCCGCTCATTTTGTCCTGCGTCTGTACGATCCGTATGAGGGTTCCAGCGATACTTGTGTCCAACTCGGAATCGAAATATTGATTGATATAGACGATATCCCCGTCCTGATAATAAATCCCCATGTTCCAGGCCGCATTCGCCTGAACCATCGTGCCGTGGCAGCAGAAGAAGCTGTCGGTTTCCGTGCTCCACTCCTTGCGCAGACCGGCCTTCATGGGGAGGAAATAGGTCAGCAGGCCGGTTCTAGGATAGTTATGCTGACTACCAGTCAAACCATATTCCTGATAATAGGCTTGCGCCATAATGCCATTGTATAGATTGTACTCGATATATTGCGCGTAGGTAGGGTCGCCAGATTGACGAAATAAGAAATCTGCTAGTCGGATCATGTTATAGACAGTACAATGCTCCTGATTTTTGTCACCTAGGCGGGCCTTCATCTTCATCTTCGGCATCCAGACCTCTCCAGCGGTTTGACCGCCTGTCGCAAGGCTTCCCCTTTCCGTTACAGCGCAATTCCAATACGCTTGGACGATGGACAGCCACCTGTCATCTCCGGTAACCTCATAAGCTCTCGCACAGCCGAGCACTTCCGGTATCGTAGTGTTAGCATGCATATTCGTAAGCGGATCCTTGCCCTCCAGCAAGGGTTGAAAGAGCCGACTGCGATAATACCGGTCTAACAGCACACGATATTTGTCCGCTCCGGTTATGTGCAACAGATCGGCCCAAACCTCAAGCATTCCGCCTGTCTCCACATCGAGAATATCGTCGAATTGCTCTCTTGTGAATGTGCCGCTCCATTCGACAAACCAGTCCGCGAACCGATCCACGATATCCAGGGCCTGCCGATTACCGGCATATTGCCAGGCATCGACCAACCCCATTAATATTTTGTGCAAATTGTATTGGGGCGCCCAGATGCTTTTTCCGCTTGCAATCCAGTGCAGATATTTTTCGGGAATCGGACCGACCCACTGACCGCCGTTATCGCGTTGGCATTCATGCAACTCATGCACAATAGCATCCAGTTTGGCCTTTAATTCGATGTCGCCGCTTTCTTCATAATGCAACGCCGCACCAGACAACCAATGACCAAGAAAATGGCCGCGCAATTGGCAGACCGGCGATTCCCAACCGCCGTGCGCACCTTCGGGAATCGTTCTTCCATGAAATCTTCCGGCCTCCAAATGATAATTAAACAACAGATGACCGCTGTCCAGCTTCATCAGATAGCTTCTGTTCGCTCGTTCCCTGCGAATCAGTTCTTGCTCTTTCAAAATGACCTGTTTGCCTCTCAATGCTTTCATTGAGTTCCTCCCTTCGATATGTCGGCAGAACGAGCTTTTTAATCTTTCAGCCCGGATACCGCAATGCCTTTAATAAAGTACTTTTGTCCTAACATAAACAGCATAATAGGCGGAACGAGAACCATCGTGGCCGCCGCCATCAACAACTCCCATTGAGCTGTGTAATAGCCAATAAATTGCTGCAGGCCAAGCGCCAGCGTGAACTTAGATTCCTTGTTGATGTAAACAAGAGGGCCCAAAAAATCGTTCCACACACCCAGAAACTGAAACAGCGCAACCACAATAACGGCCGATTTGGATAAAGGAAAAATAACATGCGTGAGAATGTAAAAATAACCTTCTCCGTCAACAAGAGCTGCTTCGTCAAGTGATTTGGGGATCGTTCTATGCGATGACCCGGCACCACTTTCTCATAATCATCCATCCACTCCCGGCTGGCTGGAGGTAATAAGTAAATATCGGCCGAATTGAAAATAGGTTCGAACAGCCCCTTATCCTCTCAGCCCTCCCTTAAACCGTTTCAGCCTGTCTCCGGTCGACAGCGTGTTTTTTCCCAGCTATCTTGCAGACTAAGGGTCACCCGGATGAACAGTTCAGTGTAATCTTTACTATGTCGGGCAGCAGCTCAGAATAGGAAACTTGGCTCAATTTCTCCAACGTTCATAAAGATCCATCTTTGTGTTTTCCATATCGTCTATTTCACAGTAAGCATCTGGCGGCGTCATACCACCACGGAAGGGTCGCTCTTGCGGGACATGCCGCGCTGGGCGGAGATCAGATTGTAGTAGATCCCCTGCTTTTTCATCAATTCTCGATGCGTGCCGATTTCGGCGATCCGCCCCTTATCAAGGACGATTAGTCGGTCGGCATTTCGCAGCGTGGATAGACGATGCGCGATAGCGATCGTCGTGCGATTCTTCGTCACCCGTTTCAGCGCTTCCTGGATGGCGGCTTCCGTCTCGATGTCAAGCGAAGCCGTTGCCTCGTCCAGAATGAGGATTCGGGGATCGTTCAGCACGGCCCGTGCGATCGCTATGCGTTGACGCTCGCCACCAGACAAGTTGTTCCCGTTCTCTTCGAGCCTCGTATCGTAACCGTCGGGCAAATTGATGATAAAATCATGCGCGTTCGCGATTTTGGCCGCCTCGATTACTTCTTCCGGTTTCGCGCCCGGCTTCGAATACTGAATGTTCTCCGCAATCGTCCCGCTGAACAGGAACGTCTCCTGCAGCACGACTCCGATCTGCGAGCGCAAATCTTCCTGCCGGATCATCCGGATATCGATATCGTCGATCCGAATCTCCCCTTCGTTCACATCATAAAAACGGGAAATCAGATTGATCGTCGTTGATTTGCCCGATCCGGAATGGCCGACGAGTCCGATCATCTCCCCCGGCTTCACGGTGAGGTTGATTTCCTTCAGAACAGGCTCATACGATCGGTAACCGAAAAAAACGTCGCGGAACTCGATCGAGCCCCGAATCCGGTGGCCCACCGCGTTCTTTGCATCGATGACTTCCGGCTGCTCGTCGATCACCGAGAATACACGATGCATAGATATGACGGCATTCGCGATCCAGCGCGGCATGAACATCAACCAGGAGATCGGCCCGAATATCATTGCGGCGTAAGCGCTGAACTGAATCAGTTCGCCAACGTTCATTTCCCTGCCGATAATCATGTAGCAGCCGATCATGAGGACGAGATATTGGCCGATCTGAATCAAATAATTCGAGATCGGCGATAAAACGCTGTACAATTTCTCGCTCTTGATCGCGGCTGCGGCAAATTCGCCGTTGTATTTCCGGAATCTGCGGATTTCCCGCTCTTCCTGTCCGAACGCCTTCACGACCCGGATGCCGCTTAAAACGTCGTGAAGGAATGAGTTCGCCTTATCGGAGATTCGCCACTGCTTGTGAAACAGCTTGTGCAGCACGCGTCTCCAAATATGGTAGTGCAGATAAGCAACGAACGGAGCGGGAAGGAGCACGACCAGCGCTAGCCGCCAATCGGCGGTAAAGAGCAGCGCCGCTGACGCGACCAGGATGATCAGTTGGTAGATGGCCGTTGTGCACATCTCCTGAATCAAATGACGGATGCGGTCCGTATCGGCCGTCACCCTGTTCATCAGGTCTCCTGCCCGCTGGGACGTCAAAAATCCGAGCGACATGTTCTGAATCCGATCGAATACCGTTTTGCGCAAATCGGCCGCAATGCCCGTACTGACGCTGGCCATGATCCGGTTTTTGGCGATGCCGAGCAGCTCGCCGAAGGCCAGGGCGAACAGCATCCCGGCGAGGGCAAGGAAGAACACCCTAACGTTCGCTTCTTGCCCGGCGGGGGGCAGCAGCGCAGCGTTAACGAGTAGCTTCTGGAAATAGGGTCCAGCCATCGCCAGTCCCGAAGCGACGATCAGAACGCCAAGCCCAAGCATTAAGCCTCGCCAGTGCCTTCTCGACACGAGAAGCAGTCGTTTGAAAGCGGCTGTTCTGCTCATGCATCGGGGACACACCCGCGTACCCGGGACAAGCGATCGTCCGCAAGCTGCACAAACCGGATCCGCTTCATCATGATAAATACGGATGGGGCGAGTGGCAGCCATGTCATTCAAGATTTGGGCGATATAGCCGTACCTGGCCGCATGCTGCATCGTCACCCGGACGACGATTCGCTTCGTCTCGTTCTCCGTGGCTTCGAGCACTGCATTGCCAACGAACGGCACCAGCTTATAATCGCTGGCGTCCGCGATGTTTCCCTCATCTCGCACCTGGCCGTCTTGCACATAGGCCCACCTGCCACCGCCGATCGCAAGATAGCCTTCCACCCGCCGCCCTTCCAGCGACAGGTCGGCCGGGACGCAATAAGCGATCTCCGCTCCGACGACTTGCCGCACCGCCGCTAGATCCTGCTCTGAAAGCGTGAAATTCAAATTCATCGATTGTCCTCCGTTACCGCCGTTTACAATCTCATTTCGACCATTCGGTATTCCTTTTCGCTCAGACGGTCCACCTGAGGGATGACGAATCGGTTTCCGTCGACGTCGATAATCAGCAGGCGGTTCTCCGCCGCGAACTTGACGTTGCCGCTGCCGTTTCGCACCGTAAACCTGCACAGTCCGGCAGTCGTTGCAACTTCCCAATAGGAATAGCCGAACTCCTCGGTTACGGCAATAACCTTCGTTATTGCCGGCGTGAAATAACGGATTATCATCTGCCTTTCAATCAGGGAGGCCGTGCCTTGGGGAAAATCGTCAAGATGGCGGATCATGCCGATCTCCTTGTTATCCGCCGTACGAATCGACAAGAATGAGCGCTGGTTCGTATGCGGAAAGGAACAATGCACGTAAACCGGCGAATGCACTTCGCCCCCGGTACAGACCGATAGCATACGTCCGTTCGTCTCCGTAAAATCCGTATTGCCCGGGGTCAAATATCGGATGCCTGCCGCATCCGCCAGCTCTGTCCCCCGATGTTCGTCCATCGTCGTCATGCGATGATCTCCCCCTTCATTCTGAGCGCTTCGTCATGTTTGCGGACCAGTTCCCTATAGACGCCCTCCATCGCCATCAGCTCGTCGTGCGTGCCCTCTTCGACGATGACGCCTTTATCCATCACAACCAAGAAATCGGCTTGCCTTAACGTGGACAGCCGGTGGGCGATCGCGATCGTCGTCCGTCCTTTGACAAGCGAATCGAGCGCCTGCTGAATTTGCAGCTCCGTCTCCGTATCGAGCGAGGCGGTCGCCTCGTCTAGAATGAGCACCTTTGGGTTGTGCAGCACAGCCCTGGCGATCGACAGCCTCTGCTTCTCCCCGCCGGACAAGCTGTAACCGCCCGATCCGACCTGGGTATCATAGCCGTCCGGCAGCTTTTCGATGAAATCGTGCGCATTCGCGATTTTGGCCGCATGCAGAATGTCCTCCGCCTGGCAATCGGGATCGGCGTACGCGATATTTTCGGCGATGCTGCCCGAGAACACATAGACATCCTGGGATACGATCCCGATATGACGCCGTAGTGAAGCTGTCGAAAGATCCTTGACATTGACGCCGTCGATCCGGATTTCCCCCTCGGTTACGTCGTACAATCGCGACACCAGATTGACAAGCGTCGATTTCCCCGCACCCGAATGGCCGACGACGCCGATCATCTGCCCCGGTCTCGCGCACAAGGACACCTGCTTCAAAATCGGTTTGTTCGGCTCGTAGCCGAACGAAACGTTATCGACCACGATATCGCCTTTCATCGCCGGCAAATGAACGGCGCCAGGACGCTCGGCTACATCCGGCACGGCATCCTGGATCTCGAAGATACGCTGCGCCGCCGCCATGCAATTGGACCACCAGCCGACGATATTGTTCATGAACTGAATCGGCCCGTACAGCATCATCATATAGTTGACGAACGTCAGCACGGCGCCGAACGACATCCGGCCTTGCATCACGTACCAACCGCCGAACGCCCAGATCAAGATCCCGCCCGTCTGCGTCAGAAAATTGAGCACCGGGAACACGGTTCCGCTCAATTTGTTGAAACGCTGTTCGGCCCCGGAGAATGCATCGTTCGCCCGCTGAAAGCGGCGGATCTCCACCTTTTCTTTACCGAATGCCTTGACGACCCGCGAGCCGCGAACCGAATCGCTGATGATTGAATTCAGGGCGCTCACCCTGCGGTGCCTTCGCCAGGACAAGCGCCACAGCTTCGGAAACGCGCTCCGGACAAGCCAAAGGACCAGCGGCATCGGCAGCAGGCAAATCAGCGTAAGCCGCCAATCCATCCAAAGAAGCACGGCGGTGATGCCGATGATGTTCAACGCATTTACGATGAAATAAGAAAGCCCGTCTACGAAGAAATATTGCAGTTCCTGTGCGTCGTTATTCACTCGGGTCATGAGATGACCGGTCTGCCTACCATGAAAAAATCGAGCGACAACCGCTGCAACGCGGTAAATACGGCCGATTTCAAATCGAATGCGACCTTTGCCGCCAGTTTTGCGATAATGGTGCCGAACAAGACCCCGAATAACAGCGATAGCGTTCGGAATGCGAGAATGATCACAATGACAAGACCGATCTTCCCCGCGAAAGCGCCACTTCCGGCAAGCGCCTGATCAAAAAGCACCGTGCCTTGAAAATAAGGAATGACGAGACCGGTCGCCGAATTGAGCAGCATAAACAACACGATAAAGAAGATGGACAGCTTATACTTGCCCGCAAACGACAGCAAACGTGCGAAGACGGCATGCCTCTTCATGCATTTCGGGCAGAATGGCCTGCCTTCTTCAGGGTACATCAATCCGCATGTCGGACAGGAAGCCCCTTCCGATTCCTCGTTTTGTTCGAAGGCCTCCAACCGCTCGTTTTTCTTCATTTTGTCGAAGGCTCCCGCAAATCGGACGGCCTGTTTCATTTGACCGCTCGTGAATGCGCCGATCACTCGCTCTTCCCGCTCCTTGGCCACGACCATGCCGGAAGCGACCAGATTAACGATGACCAGGGATTCCAATCGTTCGACGGGAATGCGTTCCCATGCCCAATCGATGGAACGGTCTCTCCCCGGCTTGCCAGCGTCCTTGCTCCGGCGGGCTGCATCACTCGAAAACGTCTTCTCCTTCGAAGTGACGCTGCCACGAAAGATGTGAAGATATTCCCGGGACAAGACGAGATATCCGTCCGTATAGCCGCCGTCCGGCAACCGGTCACACTCCATCCAGTGCACCAGATCAGCGACTTTTGTACCTTTTCTGTCCAACATGGACATGATTTCCTTCGGCAGTAACGTCATGATCTTTTCGCCTTTCGGTCATTTTGGCTGAAAGTAAAAAGCCCGGCCATAAACGGACAAGGCTTCCTTGCACATTAGCTATCTTTAAAAAGGTGCTGAGAAAAATGATACAAATCGCTCTTCCATACGGACCAATCATGTCCGCCAGGTTCCTCAAACCAAATATGTGGAACCTGGTGCTCCGCCAAATACGCATGCGTCCGGTCGCTAATCGGCTTAAGACTGTCTTCGTCGCCGCATGAAAGCCACAGCAATTTGAGCCTGGCCGACGCTTCTTCCGGATGCGGGACGATCTGTTCAGGAGATTTCGTATTGGGAGCCGGGGAAAAAGCGCCGATCCATGCGAAACGGTCGAGGTGCTTCAAGCCGATATTCAAGGATTGCCCCCCGCCCATGGACAACCCCGCAATCGCACGGTTTTCCCGACCTGTCGATACCGAATAACGCGACTCGACAAAGGGAATCAGGTCGTTTAGCAAATCGAATTCGAACGTCTCGAATGCTTTCACTTTGTCCGGATCAAACAGGTCCCCTTCAGCCCGATCGTTCGGCATCGCACGGCCATTGGGAAAAACGACGATCATCGGCGCGAGTTTCCCATCCGCGCATAGATTATCCAGAATTGTCTGCGGATCCGCATGGCGGTGCCATTCCGACTCATCACCACCGATCCCATGCAATAAATAAAGCACGTTGTACGTTTTATCATCGCCATACCCTGGTGGCGTATAGATCGTCGCCTTTCGAAAGTTGCCTACCGTTTCGGATGCATATTCCACCGTTTCGATTATTCCCCTGTCGATATGTTCCCGCGGCCGATCGTATCCAGCCAATGCCGGTGCCGTCTCCTTCATATTCCTCTCCCCTTCATCTTATTGATTTAGCGCCGGTTAATGCCCAATCAAGCCTACCCTTGGAACTTTAAGCTATCGCAATCCTACGGGACGTAACCGAAGCCCAAAATCGTGAATCGCTTATCCTCGTGCCCTTCCGCCATTTGGATCTCTACCACATGTTCTTCTGACTTGGACTCATTGTATAAAATCACGGCGCTGCAGTGCGTCCAATTGACTTCATGCGGATCGGCGGTCTTCTTCAGCTTCCTGTCTACCCATATGTTCGCGGTCCCGAATGCCCGGCTTCCGGAATCTTTATACACAAGGATAAGACTCTTGCTCCGGATGGTCATTTTAAAGCTGTGCTTGCCGGAATCGGCCGTATGCATCCAGTTGTGCGGGAATTGCGGCGTCCCGTATGCATGATCGTCCATTTCCGCCGTCTGCAGATCCGTGTCGGTGTCCGAAAAACCGCCAAGATCAATGCGGGCGAAACGGTCGCCATTCCTGCGATCGAGCAGCTTCGTTAAAGCGAAGTCGTTTCCGATCAGCGGAGGCTGTACATCCGTGAAGTCTTCCTTGTCGGTGGGGGAACGATCGGTTACCTCAAATAACCAGCCCAAACAATCGGCCATCACCCGATGTCCTGCATTGGTCGGATGATATATGTCGTAGAAAAACTGCCTTTTCGTAATCACGTTTCCTTGCTCCTTGCTGTATCGAAACTGTTCCGTGACCGCATCCTTCACGCTGACCATCGGAAGGTTGTAATGCCAGCCTACGGGGGCTAGCCGGTCTTGAAGATTCCAGTCGTTCACGAATACGCTGAACAGCAAAATCACCGCCGGCTTGTGATCGGCACGAAGAGCCTTGAGGACCAGGCTCTCGTAACAGTTTCCTTTCGTTTCGTCGCCGGCGTCGTTGACGGCAAACTCGACGATCACGATATCCGGCTGTACCTCCCCTTCTCGAAGCACATCCCGATCATAGCGGACGATGCCCAGCTCCGACGGCGTGCCGCCTACGCCGGCTTTGATCAGACGCATCGGGCTGTCGGCGGCTGGTGCAAACCTTCGCTTGAACAGCTCATAGGATTGGTATGCGTAGCATTGGGAATGGAGCGGGACAGCACCGGCCCCTTGGGTGATGGAACCACCGATATAGGCGATGGTTACGGGCTCGCCTCGCTTCGCTTTTTCGATCGCCGCTTTTAGTCGTTTGTTATGGCCAGGGCTTATGAGCGATTTCTTAATCATGTCTTGATATGCTTGTGATTCCACATCGACCGGCGGGTCGGCTGCAACCTCGGGAACTTGGTAACCGTCACGAAGATAGAATACGATGCTTGCCGTTGCCAACGCGCCCCCTCGCTCAAACTCCAAGACGAATTTGCCCGGAACATGGTCATCCGAATATCGACACTCGTCGTCATCCAGAACCAAGAGCGTTTCCGTTCCGTTGGCTGGACAGGTTATAGTCTGCCGGGATCCCGTTTCGTATGGATTCGCTTTTCCCCAGTTCCAAAATGTGAATAGGGCGCTCGATACGTCTCGTTCATGAGCATGAACGGAGATCCCGATACAGTCCACCAGCCGGCGGAGACCGCTGCTGCTCTTTAGCAGCTCAAGAATGGTTTCATCCGTCACACCTCCCGTAAAACGGGCTTTATCGACGAGTTGGCTCCCGTCCAGGTAAATCTCTTGCGTATACTTCCCATCGGGACGAATCGTCGCTTCGATCATCGTCTCATATAGGATGTAAAGTCCGCGGCGTCCGACTTCCGGATCCTGCGGTGCGGCCGGGCCTTCCGTTTCATTTGCCGCTGTCGTCCCATGGTCTGCCATGGCTCGTCATCCTCCTGCTCTACCGTTCGGCTTTTTCGTAGCGGAAATAATCGAAGTCGGCATGGCCGCCGATTTGCGTGGTGGCATAATAAAATAACCCGATCCGATAACCCATAAAGTGATCCAACGTATACCGCATGTTCAGCTCTCCGCCGATCGGCATCCACTCCGACCCGTCGACAGAATAATGAAAGGAAGCCACATCTTTGCTGTTTTCATAATCAAAATGGATTTTCAAATGCACATCCCTGCCGTGAAAACGTACGGTTTCCAGCTCCTTCTCTAGGCCATCCCCATCGTTCACGCTCATCCCGATGAACTTGTCGCCGTTTTCTGCCACCTTAACGCCTACGGTGCCGAAATGGCTTTGCAGGGCAACAAGCCCAGCTCGATCGCCCGGCTTCATACGATCCGTATCCAGCAAGGCCAATCCCATGCAAGCAGGCCCTTCCGTACGCTGCGTTAACGTATTGCGCGCCTGAAGCACGCCTGCAGCCAAGCTGCCCGTCGTCAGTCTTAGGAAACCGGGGCGTTCGGTCACCGACCACAGCCGATGATCCGGGTTGTGGTTCCACTGCCAATTCAGCGCCAGTTTATCCGATTCGTATTCGAATTCGTCGCTGATCACGAGCGGCTTCGCCGCGCCTTGCGGCAAGTCGACATCAAACCGTTCCGGCACCTTGCCTTCCATGCCGAACATCGGCCAATCCTCCTCCCAGGCCACCGGCACCAAGCACGGGATTCTGCCGACGGCATCATGATCCTGGAACAGCATCGCGTACCACTTGCCATCCGGCGTGTCGAATATTCCTCCCTGGGCAATTCCCTTGTTACGGTATCCGAGATCGTCATCCAATACGATTCTTCGTTCATAGGGGCCGAGCAATTCCCGTGACCGGTAACAGATTTGTCTGCGCCGGCCGTTGCCGAAGCCTGCTTTCGGCCATTCAATGAACAGCAAATAATAATAACCGTTGATTCGATAGGCATGGCAGCCTTCGCAGCGAAGTCCGATACCCTCCGCTTCCGTTTTGAACAGCAGCTGGTGGATTCCGTCCGATTTAAGAGCCGTGGTATCCGCGGTCAACTCGGTGATGTAAATATCCCCGTTGCCGTAGATTACGAAGACGCGGTCATCATCGAAGAGCAGGCCCGGATCATGCCGAAGTCCGTCGATGACCGAACGCTGCCACGGCCCCTGAACGATATTGTCCGTGCAGTACAAGTAAAATTTCCTGGTATCGTTGCTGGAGAAACAAACATAGAATTTGCCCTGATGATAGCGTAGGCTGGCCGCCCAGGATCCTTGCCCGTATATATTTTGGCCGTCTTCCAAACGATGGGCCTCATTGTCTTCGAACGTATCATATACGTAACCGACAATTTCCCAATGCATCAAATCCTCGGATCTCATGATCGGACAGCCCGGCATCGAATGCATGCTGGTGCTGACCATATAATAAGCATCCTCTGCGCGGATGACATCCACATCCGGCACGTCCGCCCATATGATCGGATTTGTGATCAATGTCTTGTTCATAGATGGTTTCTCCCTTCAACTATTGGAGACTGCTGGGAACGGTGCGCGATCAAACATCCTGAAATGTCTGATCTGCCTTGGCTTCCTTCAACAGGTTCCAGTAAGATTCCTTCGGACGATGATTCTCATCGAAGACAAACGGCCAATTTTTGCGGCCCCTTACCGGAAAATGATCCAGCCAGGTATAATCGTCCGCCGCGCCCCAGAAGGTTACGGAAGTTATGCTGCCGCTGTACTCTTTAAGCAGCCGGAACAATTGTCCGTAACGCTCCGCCTGGCGCTCAAGCATGTCTTCCGTCGGCGCCGCCAGATCGGTCCGCTTATCCTCATGCGTGAAAACGGATACGTCAAGCTCCGTTATATGGAGCATCAGGTCAAGGCTTGCATATCTTTCGATGGCCCTGCGGATATCGTCAAGCGAAGGGAACTCCAGATTCCAATGAGCTTGAAGCCCGACGCCGTGAATCGGCACATCCTGCTCCTTTAACGATTTAAGGAGCGCGTAAATCTTCTCCCTCTTCTCCGGTACGGATTCGTTGTAATCGTTATAAAACAGCAGCGCTTGCGGATCCGCTTCATGCGCGTATTCGAATGCCTTGGCGATAAAATCCTGCCCGATTGACGCAAGCCACGGGGAAGAACGAAGAAGTTCGCTTCCGCTGTCGGCAATGGCTTCGTTCACGACATCCCAAGCATGGATATCTCCGTGATAACGGCCAACCACCTCATCGATGTGCGCTTTCATCCGCGCAAGCAGCAGCTCGCGGCCGGCTTTTCCGCCGGAGCTGTTTTGAAACACCCATTCCGGCGTCTGATTATGCCATACGAGGGTATGTCCTCGCACCGCCATTCCGTTCGATTTGGCAAACGATATAATCTGGTCGGCTTGCTCGAATGTATATACCTCTTCCGATGGGTGCAATCGCTCGAATTTCATTTCATTTTCCGCCGTAACGCTGTTGAAATGGTGCGTCAACAATTCCTTTTGGGTCACCATCGTGATCGGATTCACGGCAGCTCCGATGTTGAAGCTATTTCCAAAGGCTTCATGAAGCTTGGGCAGCTTCTCCACATTCATTCTCATCATTCGGCTTTCTCCTTATCACGTTTTTTTCGGTAATCGGCATCGAGCTATAAAATTGTTTATCCATAATTCTTGCTCGACTCTGCGGTAACGTCTGTTTATAACTCGGTCTTCGCCGCCTCAACAACGGCCCAAAATGCCGGTTTGGGCTGATGTCGTTGATCGAACAGCAAAGGCGCATTGGTACGTGCGACCGGAAAACCATGAAGCCAGGTATGATCGTCGGCGATGCCCCAAAATACGACGCCGCTAAGAATGTCCTTGTTTTGGCGGAATGCCTTAAACAACTCGCCATATCGTTCGGCTTGCAGGTTTAGGATTTCTTGCGGGAGATCTTGGCCGTAATCGCTGCGGTCGTTCCAGGCATAAATGCTCATGTCGAGCTCGGTGACGAGATTGTCGAGGTCAAGCTCCGCGAATTTTCGCATCGACGCGATGATGGAATCCACCGATGGACCATACATGTCAATATGCGTCTGATGTCCGACACCGTCGATCGGAACACCTTGCTCCAGCAAATCTTTCACCAGCTGAAACAAACGGTCCCTTTTCACAGGGTTATCCGTTCCGTAATCGTTAATATAGAGCTTCGCTTCAGGTCCTCCGGCTTCCCGAGCCGCTCGAAAAGCCGTTGCGATGTAATCGGTACCGGCAATTTTATACCAATCGCTCGCGCGCATCCCGTCCGGATCCCCGGGTTCAATGACTTCATTCACCACGTCCCATGACGTAATCTCGCCCTTATATCGGCCGACGATCGTCCTTACGTGGGTATCCAGGCGTTCCAGCAGCAATTTTTTGTTCGCTTCCTGGCGCTTGGGGTCTGTCTCATCCACCATCGGCTTGCCTTCCGCATCTTGGAAAAACCATGCACCAACTTGGGTATGCCAGACCAGGGTATGGAAACGGACTTGCATGTTGTTCTCCTTGGCAAATTCCACGATTCGGTCGGCGTTCGTCCATTTAAACTGGCCTTCCGATGGCTGGATCGCATCCGGCTTCATTGCGTTCTCCGCCACCAGCCAGCGGACATGCTTCTTCAGCAGCTCCGACGATGGGCCGTTGGTCTGATTCGGTTCGATCGCGGCGCCGATCGGAAAATCCTCCTCGAATAGTTCATGAAGCGATGGAATATCTTGCCGTACAGACGGTTGTGCCTGCGGTTCAGTAGACGCGGGTTTGTTTGCCCTAGCTGGGGATTCGGCACTCGAATTCCCGTTCGACGCTTCGGAGTTCCCCCTTAGCTCCGCGGCTCCTTCCTCCAGTGTTCCTTGTGCCTGACTTTCCGCGGCCTGCTTGTTGCGGCTGTCCATATAGGACACGATTAAGAGGAGAACAACGGACGCTGCCACCGCAGTTGCCACTGACGTTACCGCCCATCTGCCGAGTTTAGACATACGAAGCAAAACACTGCCTCCTTTCCGCTTCGAGCAAAAAACAGAAATCCGGTACGGAACCCGGAACCCCGCCCGAATGGTCATAACTCCATATTAGCGCTTACATTGTTTTTGCAACAACCTGCCAAATTGGGGTCCTTCACCCGTCCAATCTCAGGTTGTCAAAATTTCTTACGCGTTCACATACCGGTTATATTCAGTAAGAAGTAAATATCGGTTAGAAATATAAAGATCGGCACATTGTGATCCAGCCTTCCGTTCCCCATAATGTTATCAAACCGTATGTAAGCGTTATTACAAAGAAGTTAGGGGGAAGCATTGTGCATGATATTCTGCTTGTTGATCTGGAAACTCATGATGTAGAAACACCGGGAAGCCCGCCGGATTGGAATGATTTGAGATGCTCGCGGTGCCGCTGCGTCAGGTCCTCCTCGTCCGCTATGCAATTCGTTGCCTTGGAGCCTTACACGGTAGTAATTATCCATGCGTTCGGTTCAGATTCCGCAGGCATGGAGTTATGCGAACAAATCCGGTGCGTAAGCCGAGTCCCTATCATTGTTGCCGGAGGCAGCACGGACTTTTATTGGACCCGGAAAGCCTTGCAGCTGCAAGTCAACGATTATTTGCCAGCACCGTTCACGATCGAAGAGCTCAGATCCAGCTTGCAGATGATCACGCCGGCAACCGATTCCGGTAACGGGAATCCGTGTCTTAGAGTGTCCCATGTCCATGCGGAAAAGGAGGATCAGGTCATTCAAGAGGTCAAGGGATACTTGGAAGATTCGAAGTATCAAAACGTCACCTTGAAAGAAATTGCCGAGCGGATGCATTTCAACTACTCCTATTTAGTCCAAAAATTCAAGTTCCACGAGAAGATGACCTTTAACGAATATCTGTTGCAGCAGAGGATGGAGAAAGCGAAATTCTTGCTGGTACACACCGACATGAAGATATACGAAATCGCTGACATGGTGGGTTATAACGATATGGACTGGTTCTATAAAAAATTCAAGTCCTATGCCGGCGTAAGCGCTAACATGTTTAGAAAAATGCATGGATCGCAGACAGTTCAGATCGCCTCTGGCCAGCATTAACTTGTACGTACATTATAACCTCGAAACCTAAAAAAGGCGCTGCTTTTTTCGAGAGCGCCTTTTTAGATTGCAATCATGTTATTAACGAACAGGCAATATCAGCAATCAATGATGAAATTTCCATGCTTCGAAATCAAATAGCCTCTGATCCCGCTGCCCGGTAAATACGAAGTAAAGATGATGGATGCCGGATGCGCCCGAAACCTCTATGGAGAATTCCCTACGCTGTTCCGTACCGGATGAAGGCGGTACGTCCACCGTGCCGATCCGTTCTCCATCCGGACGATCCAGCCGAAGCTCCAGCCGCCCTCCCGCATATATACCCGAGACCCAAGCCGTAAAAGCAGATGCTCCTTTCCCGAAATCAGCATTGGCCACAGCGATCCAATCCTTGTCATGGATGTCCGTGACCGTCAGTATCGGGCCGCCCTGCGAGTCCTCAGCAGCCGTAGACGTATCGACTTGAATTCCGGCATTCCATGCCATCGTTACCGCCTCCGTTCGTTGGAAAGGATTGAGCGGCTGGATCCCTTTCACGCCTTCCATGTCAGCTTCAATCTCCCTGATGGTACCCTCCGGCTCGAAATAAACCCGGTTCAGATGGGTTGAGCGATAGCCTTTGGGAACCCCCATGGACTTCGACAACGTTTGGGCGTGATAGGCAATATACCAGTTTTGTCGGAGCTGAAAGATGACGTGATGATTATTCCCTCCGACCCCGAAGAAATGCCCTGGATTTTTCAAAATAGTCCCTTGATACGTCCAGGGTCCCATCGGATGCTCGCTGACCATATAAGCGATCTCGCCTGGAGGAGGACTGTTCTCCGGCCGCGTTCCTCCGGAGAAATTGGAACAGTACGTATAGTAATACCTTCCACCAAACTTGTTGATTCCTGAATCCTCGAACATATAAGGAGCCGGAATCGTGACGGCTTCTCCAAGCACGCTGACCATATCTTCGCCAAGCTGCATGACGCGTGCCGTATCCGGCATTTCGGCTTTGCCTTCCGGAACGCCGCCGCCAAAGTAGATATAGGCTTTCCCGTCATCGTCAACGAGCACGGCGGGATCAAACAACCACGTGACTCCTTCCACGCCAGGCGTGTTTCTTGTGATCAGCGGCTTTCCTATAGGATCTATCCACGGGCCAACGGGGCTGTCGCTCGTCAGTACACCGATGCCGCTGGCATTGTTGGCAAAATAGAGGAAGAATCGATCTTCCCCGTGAATCACCTTGTGCGCGGCCGCTGGTGCCCATGATTGCGTTGCCCATGCGGCAGCGCCGGTCGGTCCTGCAACCTGGATTGCGCCGTGATCGGTCCAATTGACCAAATCCGAAGAAGAGATGACGGACAGCTTGTTGATCGTGCTGTAGCTGTTGTCCTTGACGTTCCCGTCACCGTCATACTCTAGTGCGTCATACGTGTTATATAAATATACACGTCCGTCTACTGCCAGCGCATAGGGATCCGCGCCGAATTTATGCGAGACGACCGGATTCCCATTCGGAGGAATCTTGCCGATCGCGACCGCGTACGGCTCGCTGCGGGTGCTGTCCGCATCCCGAATCCTATCCATGCCGCTGCTGCCCTGGTCCATCATTTCAGTTCCCGCCTTGCCTGCTTTGATTTCATCACTCATCTTGTCACTCAACTCCTGGTTTAACAGTTTTGAATCGTCTTGGCCACGATTCGCAAGGTTTGCAAAGACAAACATTATGCAAACGAACGCGAATACGGTAGATATGACCAGTAACGGCTTTACGGGCTTCATCCCTGAACACGCCCTCCTCCATCGTTACTTGGCGACCTGTCATTCCCATTACGGGTCGACATTCCGGAAGTGGTCGTAAAAAGTGTACCTCTTGCTAAGCAAGGCAACAACCCGACATTCCATCTGAAAACACCGGACTAATGGTAGGTGGCCGGCCTAATTCACGAGATTGTCCCGGTACTCCTGAGGCGTTAACCCCGTCGCCTTTTTGAAGAAGCGGGTGAAGGAATGGGCGGCATCGTATCCGACAAGAGGAGCCACGTCCCTTACTTTCAAATCCCCTTCCTTAAGCAGCTCCTTGGCTCTTCGTATTCGGCATTTTTCGATATATTCGGAGATGTTGATTCCCCGTTCTTGCTTAAACAAGCGCGATAGATAGGACGGATTGAAATAATAGCGTTCGGCAAGATGCACAAGGGTCACGTCCTGATCCAAATGCTCCTCGATATATTGACATACCCGATCAATGACATGCGCCGTTTTGCCTCGCTCATCCATTCGTTTGAAAGCGAAGATATCTTCGGCCGTTCGCCTCAAATACCGAAAAGCTTCCTTCATGGAATCATGGCCTTCCAAGTCCAGCAGCTTTCCCCGTTCACCGGTCGGATCCTGAAGACCTAGCCGGGTCAGCTTCGCATACAACACCAGCGCAATAGAATAATAAGCTTGGGCAGCGTGCTGATGAAGATCGTCCACGGTCAGCACGAATTCCGACATCTGCTCCAATTCTTCCATAAATTCATTTTCCCTTCCGGCCTCCAAATGTGCTTCCAAGATGTCCGCCTTATGACTCGCCTCCACTCCTTCCTTGCAGTGCGGCGATTTGTCAGAGTCGGTTTGATCCTTGAGAATCATCGGAATTCCGTCGCCCATCTTTAGCTGCTGCAGCCTTCGCAGCCGTTCATACTGTGGTGTCACATCCTCCCACCGGCACGGGAAGCCGCTTATGGTGAACGATACGGTAAGTTCAAGAGAATCAAGGCAGGCTTCCTGGATGAGTTCAAGCGTACCCTCCAAATAAAGAACCAGACGATCCCCGGTTGGGTTCTCGGACCGCGGCTGGAGCAGCCATAATAAATCCCCGTGTTTGTCCACGACGCCGATGCTGCGGACATGCTCCTCCATAAAAGAATTCCATATCCATCTTACCGATCGATGGCCATTTTTCTTTTCTGCATATGCTTTGCCTGCTGAATACGCTACGCGGCCAAGCGCTAACAGTACAGGGAGTTTCGGATCCAGCCCAATGTTCAAGGTTTGGAAATCGTCAATCATCGCTTCGTTATCCGCTCCAAGCAAGCTGCTGTCCGCTACGAATTGCCGGAAGTACTCCCCCTGCTCCATCCACTCCAGCGCTTCGATCTGCATGCGAGATTGCTTAAGCCATTCTTTCATGCGGTTGCCGCTCTCGATTTCATGGATAACTTCCTTCACGACCTCCATGACCTTATCGAAACCTTCCGTCTTCAACAAATAGCGAATATTGGGCATCTGGATCGCTTGATAAGCGTAATCGAAATTACTGTACCCGGTCAGAAAGATAATTCTGCACCTTGGCCAGAGAGCGCGGATGCTCTCCGTCAATTCCAATCCGCTCATGCCCGGCATGCGTATGTCCGTCAGAACGATGTCGATTCTCGTGCGCGACATCCAATTCAGCGCTTCCTTGCCGGAGTAGGCCCGGCAAACATCAAGCTTTTCGGGCATCCATTGATGAAATACTTTGAACAAACTGTTCGTAATAATCTCTTCATCGTCGACGACCAGCAATCTATACATGTCCATTCCCCTCCGTCAGCCTGATTCGAATCTGGACCCTCAATCCATTCAATGGACTTCTTGAAAGAACTAATCCGCTGCTTTCCCCGTACGTTAAAGCAATTCGCCGATGGATGTTGATAAGGCCCGTCACTTCAGGGGATTCAGAGGATTCAACGGATTCGGACGTCCGTTCAAGCCGCCTGTTTAGCGCTTCGATTTCGTTATCCGTCAGCCCGTTCCCATTTTCTTCAATCACGATGGAGGCTTCGTCATTATCCAAATGAAACGCTACATGCAGCAAACCTTCATCCTGCATTTTTTCGAGACTGTGCTCATAGGCGTTTTCGATAATAGGCTGAATGATCAATCGCGGCACCTTGATGGTCTCCATTTCCTTCGGCAGCTCCCCGAATTGAACGCGGATCCGCCTTGAGAATCTGAGCTTTTGAATCTCGGTATAAATGCGGGAATGCCTTGTCTCTTCCAGCAATGGAACGTTGTCCGCATCATTGCGGGTAATGAATCGAAAATATTCTCCAAGCATGTTCGTGAACAACTCGATTTGCGCGACATCCCCCGTTTTGGCCAGGGAACTCAAGATGAAGAAGCTATTATATAAAAAGTGGGGATTGATCTGGGATTGGAGCTGTTTCAGCTCCGCCCTTTGCATCATGAGCTTATGCCTGAAATCCTGATCAATCAAATGCTGCAGCTTGATAAGCATATGATTGAATCGATCGTATAAATAGCCGAACTCATCCCTTTGTCCATGCCTGATCCGGATATTAAACAAGCCATCTTCCATTTTCCTGAAGCTTTGGACAAGCAGGAGCAGCGGTTTATGAACCAGCTTGTATGTCGATACGGCATAGATGGCGATGGCTAAGAGCGTCGTGCCTGCAAACAGCCAGGCCCAGACATAAAATTTACTTAGCGGCCGCTTCACCACCTCGGTAGGCAAGTAGGTGAACACGGATAATTTCAGCTTGTCGGAATACGCCTTATCGATCAGATACCTGCCTGTACCGATCGTTATCATTTGGCGATTCGCATTTGGGATGGCCTGCATGGCCCCTCCCATTAAACGATCCGCCTCCTCATGGCTGGCCAGAGCAAATCCGGACGGCTCGGAGACGATAAAAGCCCCGCTTTCCGGATATACGCTGATTTGCATCAGGGATTCCCTGAGTTTGCTCGGATCCAGTTCGATCTGAACGATCAGGAACGGCTCTTCCCCTTTTCTAGCTCCGTATTTAGCCGCTACAAGATGGAGCGTATCGTCGATCTGCAAGAGTCTCGCATTGCCGCGCGCCTTTCCTACTTGGACATTGTTATACCGCCTCGAGTCGAATGGGTTCATCCCGGTCATGGCTGAAATCGTTTTATCCATGCCGCGGATATGAACGAATACGTCTTTTATGTAGACACTGCTGTTTTTGATGGAGACCAGTCGAGGCAGCAAATAATGGAGGCTTGCTTTTCTATCGACCGTGCTCATCATCTCCCATGTCAGCGCCATTTTGTTGAGTTCCCCGTCCTGCAAAATATCGTATTGCTGTATTTCCAACCATTCGATTTCCCGGTTCAACCCGTCCAGGTAAGCCGAAAGCTGCGCTTGCGAATTTTTGGATATTTCCTGGCTAGCGTATTGGTAACTCCAGTTATACAGATAAACACCGAGAATGATAAGCGGAAGAATAACGAATAGATAGGTAGCAACCAATCGAATAAAGATGGTATTACGAATGGAATTCACGGGTAACTTAAGCAATTAAACTCCTCCGATGCGTGTGAATATGCTTGATGATTAGCCGCCTGATGGCCTTTGAAGCCAATCATGCTTGCGGGGCTCATGGTTCTATGGACGGCCTTTCTTGTCCTCATGCCATTGATTCACTTCGGCCGTAATGTCCGCGCCGCCAAGCCGATACCATTCCTCGACAAACCGGTCGAATTGGTCGACGGGTTCGCCGAGGATGATATTAACGAAGTAATCATGCTGAAGATTGTCCAGAATGTTTCTTCTTTCGATCATGGTTTCGGTCGGAGCGCCGGCAAATGCATCGAATAACAACTGATCGTTTTTCTCGTATTGGTCCAGGATACTCATCGCACCGGATGCCCCGTAGATTTTTTCCCATCCCCAGCCGGATTCGCTGTCTTCTTTCTTATCCATATATCGATCGATTCGGTCTTGTATGAATCCGGACTCACCTTGTAACTGTGACGTCGAGCCTTGTCGACGCGATTCGGCGATTTGCCGGTAGGCTTCGAGGTTTTTATCAGCAGGGAAAGGAGTCACGGGAGATAGACCCCACACGGGCGAGGAATCGTTGTAGTAAGTCCCGTACTCGGCCGTTTTGCCCCAATTTTTTTCAAGATGCAAATTGAACATTTTCAGAATCGCTTCCGGGTGATCAAAATCCTTTCTTACGGCGTAAAAAGAACTTGTGGTAAATTTAAGCGGAACCTTTGGCGCCTTGCCGGAGTCAGTAACAATGGGAAAAGCCTGCCACTCTGCATCCGGATCGCCGCTTCGGCTGGATTGAAACAAGAACGCTCCCCATTGCTCTCCATAGGCCATTCCGATCTTCCCATCGGCTATGAGCTGTTTTGCTTTGCTTCCGTTTTTAAAAATGAATTCACTCTCGATTTCATGGTTGCGATACATATCCTGAAGCGCTTTGAGCGCCTGTTTCACTTCGGGCTGAATGCCTCCGTATACGAGTTTGCCGCTCTCGTCTTCAAGCCATATGTTCGGGTAAGCTCCATAACCGGCCATGAATCCAGTTAAGCCCATGACGGGGTCCCACAAATATTGGGTAGCCGCTATTCCATAGGTGTCCTGTTGGCCATTTCCGTCGGGATCCTGTTCTGTAAACGCTTTCGAAATTGCCAGGACATCATCCATCGTTTGCGGAGGCAACAGTTCCAATCGGTCCAGCCAATCCGTTCGAATCCACAGAAACATCGCCTTTTCGATAGAGGAATCGGTCTCTGGTATGCCCATCAGCTTGTCACCGATTATGCCGGATTCCAGGGTGCCGCTCCCTTCCTGACGATGAACTTGCCGAGTCAAAGCTGAAGCATATTCCTCATAAGGCTGCGTCAGATCCTGGATCAGACCGGCATGACTCAATTGCCTAAGCTGCTGGGCATTGACCTTGACGATATCCGGAATGTCCCCTGAAGCCAGCATAATATCCAGCTTTTTGTGGTATTGTTCGCTTCTCACAGCCCATTTGTATTTGATTTGAATGCCAAGAACTTGTTCGTACAACTGACTCCAGCGATTGTCCTCCAGCGTTTCATCAGGCAATGCCTTCAGAATATCCTCCAAGCCGTCGCCGATTTCTCTCACAAGCGTGACTTCGATCGGCGGATGATAAACGCTTAATGACTTATCGTTGTAAACGCCCTCCCCGCGTGTTTCCGGCCCCCGATTGTGGTCGATACCGCTGCTTTGGTGACAAGACGCCAGTGTTGAACCAAACAGTAAAGCGCTTAGCATGACCTTGGAGAAGTTCTTTACGATGATCAGCAACAGATAACACCCTTTCCTATCGATTAATTGTATTATTATACTTTAAAGGCCCCGGCCCACAATAAACATTTTTTTACTTACTATCCCATTATTTACTTGTTGCTGCATGCAAGCAAAAACCGCCATCCCCTAGATTCGGGGTGGCGGTTTTCATCTTGAAATGTTAGCCTACGATACCGGTACGCTCGATACTTTCCACGAAGTATCGCTGGACGAACAAATAAATGACGATCAACGGAAGGATGGCCAGCAAGATGCCGGTATCCTGCACCATACTCAAATAAAAAGGGTCTGCCTTCGACGGATCGCCGCCCAGCATGATGGACAGATTGTACGGCAGCGATGAAAGCTGGGTGGACATGACCTTGCTTGAAGTCAGATACGTCGTCGTGTAGAAGCTGTCGTTCCATTGCCAGACGAAGGAGAACAACGTCGTGGTAATGACGGCAGGAATCGCGTTCGGCATCATGATGCGGGTAAAGGTGGTTCCGACGCCCGCGCCGTCGATATACGCGGCCTCCTCCACTTCTTTCGGAATGCCGCGGAAAAATTGTCGGAATATAAAAATGTACAAACCGGCTTTGAGGGAATTGGCCGTCAGCGAAGTCAGAATGAACGGCCAATAGCTGTTTAACAGATTGGCGGATTTCCCGGTTATGAGCGGGATCAAGCCCATCAGCGTAAAATCTTTCAGATTCAAGTATATAGGAATGAGAATCGTGGTTGGGGGCACCAGTATCGTCAGGATAACGCAAGCGAACATAAATTGGCTGCCCTTGAACTTCAAACGGGCAAAGCCGTATCCCGCAAGGGCGCAAGAAGCGGCTGTCAAGACCGTCGTCGTCGCCGACAGCGCAAACGTGTTAAACAGCGTTTCCCAGTAATCCATAATGCGGATGGCATCAAGGAAATTGCTCATCGTGAAATTTTCCGGAATCCATACGACGACCGGTGAATAAAGATCGGCCTTGTCTTTGACGGCCGTCGAGATTTTTTGCAGAATCGGATACAGAATGACAAAGGACAGGCCTGCGATCAATGTTAAACGTATGAAAGACCAGAGCCATCGTTTCCAATGTTCGAGCGATAGCCACCGAGATACCGGCATAGTATTCACCTTCTTCTATTCATGGTAAAAGACCTTCCTGGATACCAAATATGCGCTGATTAATAGGATGATAGTAATGGCTAAGAAATAAATCCAGGCCATCGCTGAGCTAAGGCCGAAATCGAACTGAACGAAGCCCGTGGTACGGATTAACTCTGTCAGCTCATTTCGGGAGAACGAGTCGATAATCGTATAAATCATATTGACCAGGATTAGCGGGCTAACCATCGGAAACGTGATTTTCCAGAAGGCTTCGTAACCCGTTGCCCCTTCCATCTTGGACGCTTCATACAGCTGGGGAGATATCGTCTGGATGCCAGCCAGGAATATGAGAATCTGTACGCCGGATTGGCTTACAATATCATAGATACGATCCACGGCTCCCGTTAAATAGTTTACGATGGTCTCGCTTACGCCGGCTTGAAGCATTAATCGCTCGAGCTCAAAGCTTCCCAAAGCGTTGATCAGCCCTCCGGAACCGGCATTCTGATCATTGATCGCCTGAACGAGGCTGCTGCTTTCCAGGGTCAGTATGACCCCGGAAGCAAGAATGACAGGCAGGAAGAATATCGATCTGGCAAAGGAACGGCCAAGGAATTTCTGATTCAGGACAACAGCCAGAAAGAGGCTGAAAATAACGATCAAGGGCACGTTCACCACCATATTAACAATCGCTTCGGTCAGCATTCGATTAAAGCTGGTGTTGACCGTAAAGGCGGTCACATAATTTTTCATCCCCATTAGCGTAATGCCGATTCCTTCGGAATTCGCGGTTACAGTGCTAAAACTGTAGATCAGGGAAGTCAGCAAAGGGATCAGGAAGAAAAATATAAAGCCGAGAAGCCAAGGCATAACATAAGCAATGCCCCATAAAGCCTTCTGTTTCCCATAGCTCCTTTGCTTTCCCCCCAATCGCTGGGTTATGAATTTCACGGCGCTTCACCACCTGTCACATAGCTTTCGGCTTCAATGGTTAGATCGTCAATCGTCACCGGTACATGATTATAATTCACGATGACATAAACGCCGCTCTCATATATCGTCTTGAATACGCCGTCAGCCAATTCGTCATGTCCGATGATCCGATCATGGCGAACCTTTTTCAGAAAAGCATTCACTTCCTCATAGATACGGGCGGCTTCATCGATCCATATCTCGTAATTGGCGGAGAACAAGTCGTTATGCGCCGTGTCCTTTATGTTGTGATTCGGTTCATAGATCCATTGGAAGTACACGCCGGAACCGTACTCCAAACACTTCAATATATACGGTTTGGGATCGGTATACGCAGTCAGATTGTAGGGTGAGCCTGTGTAATCGATATAACCGCGGACGACCATTTGATAGAACGGGATTTCCGCGTCCTCGATTTTAAACCTGCTGCTTGCCATGGGCGCGTGGGTGATATCGGTTAAGAAAGGCAGCGCATAAGCATTTCCTCCGTCAGCCATGACCTGAAGATTGGCATCTTCAATTTTTTGCAGCGCATCCTGAGACAAATGCTCGGACTCCGTGCGGTCAATTTGGCGGTGCTTGCGAAAATCGCTATCGAGCTCGGTGGCCAGATCACTCAGCGAAACGGCATTTGCGCCGTATTTGCCATAGTCCTTTAAGAAAGCTTCCGTGTAACTACCTATTAACCGCGGCGATATGACATAGGTCGGCGAACCGGTCCGATCCCGGCGATTCAATGCCGGATTGAATGAATAGAGCTCTGCGGGGACGCCTCGCAGCGTTCTGGCCGCCTCCTTCGTTACGTTGAACCCGGAACCGGACAATGCCGTAAGGAAGGCGACATCCGGATATAGCGTTACCCCATTCTCGTTAGCATAGGATAACAGACGCCGAAGTCCCTTCTCTCCCCCTACCTGCTGGTCAACGGAGACGCTGCCAGGTACCTCATGAGCCAGCCCCTTGTTGAACCAGCCGCTATACTTCAATTTGATGTCATGGATTCCACGCTGGCTCATGTCTGTCAGAATACTTTGCGCTTGTTCAAAGGTCGTGAGCGGCTCCAGCGCCCGATAGGGAATTCCTGCAAAATGCTTCTTCTTATAAATGCTGCCTACGAGCTCCAGATAGAACGGCATATTGTCCCCGTTCCTCTCGTCAATTGCGGGAAGACCGCCATGCTGCTCCAAATATTTCCTGTAATAGGCAGCAAGTCCTTGATAGGAAGCCGACTGCTTGCCCACGAAGGCATATCGGACCGTAAAATCGCTTCGCATCGGAGCTTCCTGAAATTTCGGAAGCGAGCGCTGCTGGCCGTTCGCATCCAGGCTTAAGTCGCCTTTGTTGATCACCGTGAACGTCGGGTAAACGTAGTTATAGCTGTTCAGTCTGCCGCTAACGTCAGCATTGATTGTCGCGGCCGAAGCCCCTTCCTCGATGATGCCGATAAATGCCCCGGCTTGACGGATGATTCCGAACACCGGCAGCCTGATTTCCTGGCTGAGTTCTGCCGTTTCGATGCGGCTCATGGTTCGGTCCGTTCCGTACACGTTCTGTTGGTAGGCTGGATACCGGGTCTTGCCGTTATTAAAATGGATCAGCGCCCCCGATCCGTCCGGAATGAAGATCGAGCCTTTTTCTTCCGTTCCCCCGGCACCGAAGAAACTCAGGAACGATATGGTGTTCACCGGATATTCAGCCGGGAAATCGATGCTGGAAACCGGGATCTTGGCGAGCAGACTGTCGCCGTCCAGCGTGTATTCAACCGAAGCATGAAATACCCGCGGTTCAGGCTTGGTCTGATCCAAATGGTTTTCCTCAATGTCGACCAGCAAATCTTCTTCGGTATACCCGGCATCCTCAAAGGCTTTAAGCGCCCGCTCCAGCTGAAGGCCTTTAAGCGCGCCGTCGGACCGGACATACATCCCCTGTTCCGCATCCTCGGTGTACGCGATTTTCAGCGTTCGCTGGCCCGTGCTGTCCAGCTTGCTTAACAGGTTCTGCTCGAAGCGCGACTTGCTGATCTTCATGGGCATGTCGTCGATTGTTTTCTTGTCCGAGCCGAACCGGTAGTTTACGCGAACGCCATTTGCGATTTCCTCCATGCCGATTTGTTTATAGGCCACGCTATCGGCATGCGAATTGACGGAGTTTATTTGTCCGAAACTATTATAAAAATCAAGCTTCAGCTGAGAGGACAACAAACTCTTGTTCACGCCTGCAGCCAGCGGATCCGACTCGCGCCCGGGAGGATTGCTGTGCCAAACTTCCCCGCTCGCTTTATGCACGACGGCGATCGCCCCCGTCTGATCGTCCGCTAGCAGTTGCAGTTGATCGTTCTCGGCGATGCCTTTCATGCCTTGGACTTTCGGATTGGCGAACGACGCCTTAAGGGTTGAATCGAGTTTAAACGTTTCGGTGAGCCTGTTGACTTGATCGCCACCTGCCTCATCGGGTCCTTTATCCGTACATCCGGCCATGATCAGCGCTGTCAGTACACTGGCAGCAAGCAGCATATATCTAGCGAAATTGCCCATTTTTCCTCCTCCTTAAGTTCTCATGACGAATTCTTGATAGATGACGGATATAAAGGCCACGATCTGTTGGACCAAGCTGAAAAACAGCAAGCTGATAAAAGCCATGAACCCCATGGCGACCAGGGTTAGCATCATAATTCCGATCGTTTTGGACGGGGAAAACTGATGTACGGTCATATTGCCGATAAACAGCAGATATACGAACCAAAGAACCGCAACGGAGTTGGAAAAATAATAGAAGGCGGTCTCTTGCAGCGAAACGAGATTGCTAAGCCAAATCCATGGAAATTGAATGATCACGAGCGGCAGAAGCGCAAAGCAGGTCGACGTGAAAATTTCGACGAATTTGCCTTCTCCGTCCATCAAGGTCGTAAGCGACCAGTTGGCCACGCACCAGAACAATACCGGCACGATCACATAGACGATTTCCATGAAGCTGTTCATGGTCTCTGGATTGTACACATGGACTAGAAAACCGCTGTACTGGCTCCCCAAAATGTTCGTAACGGCCACCAGGAACAATACGCAAAATGAAATGATCAACGTGAATTGTCGGTTGCGATCGTATTTCAGGTCCCAATAGCCTTCAAAGGGATGAACCATGAGATTTAGGGGGAATCGAATCCAATCCCTGCTCATGCGGAAGCCCCCTTTCTTCGTTCCTTCACTTTCCGAAGCCTTGCCGCGGCAAAAATACCGATTCCGGCTAAGAACAGCATGGTCATGATCAACGGAAAATGCTCTCTCATGACTTCTTTTCGATATAGCAGGAATGCTTTGGAATAGTTTTTTTGATCCAAACTGCGTTTAAAATGCTTCATGGCGTCCTTATAATCGCCTTGACGAAGCAAGGCTTTACCGATCCCCGCATAGGCAAAATCCAGATTGGCATTCATGGCGATCGTTCGATTAAACAACGCAAAAGCGGTTTCTTCCTCGCCACGGTAATAGCTTTTGACTGCTTCATTCAGCGTTCGCCCGTACTCGGTCGTTCGGAAGACGGTGATTTCGCCCAGCGCTTTATCCAGCACAAGAAAATCCTCGCCGATTCGATCGATGGCGGCCGGCGTATGAAACTGGCCCAATTGGTTCCCCAGCCCGCCGAATACGTACATCAGATGACCGTCCCCGTTGTAAGTGAACACCCGCCCTCGCTTGCCATCGAGAACGGAGTAAATCTCGCTGTCTGTAACATCGATATCGATCAGCTTAGAAGGACCTTCGCTGCTGATGTAAAGAATGTCGCCCTGCGGGTCGGAATACCCAGTTCTTCGTAAAATGTCGCTGCCTTGCGCGTTTAGCTTCTTAATGTTGTTCCCCCACTGGTCTCCGTTAGTGGCATAGATAAATCCTTCCGAATCAATATCCAGATTCGTAAACTCCGTAGGCGTAAACATGACCATCTGGCTTCGCTGCGCTTTAGTCGAGATCTGCTTCCAGAAATATTCGATCGGATCGATATAAACGCGATTCGCGCCAATGAAAGTAGTAAACGCCCCTTCGGCGTTGAATTCCATGAACCCGTCAAACACGCCGCCAGCCATGACATAAATTCGCTGCGCATGGTCCATTACGACCCGCACGGGTTCGAATTTAAACGAATCCTGCAATAGTTCCGACTCCGGCGAATCGATGATCTTGACCAGCTGAAAATCCGCATCTAAGTGAACCACCCGCTTGTTACCCGTGTCCGCTACAAGCACATCGCCGTCATCCGTCACGAAAATCCCTTGCGGTTGAAGGAATGTATCCGGCTTGCCCTCTCTCGTAAAGGAATCCACGGTGCTTACCAGCTTTAGATCACGGTCCAGCACAACGATCCGATTGTTGCCTGAATCCAGTACGTATACGCGATTGTCGGCGGCGACGTGGAGATCGCTGGGCTCTTGGAAAGGTCCCGTCCCCAGGTCCGAGCCGCTGATCCATTCGGTCGCCACATAAGCGGCCGGCGCTGCGACGGCATCGCCCCAATAGGAATAATTGTAGGAGTCCGCGGCGCTCTCGGCGCTTACGTTCCCCGTTCCTGCGCCAACCCCCAATAAGCAGCAGATCAAGATGAGGAGAGGCGTTTTCAGTTTGCGCAAGCTATTGATCAATCTGGTCATGCCTCCTTTCTAATCCTTCATCCCTGAAGTGGCCATCGTCTGCATGACGCTGCTCTGGGAGATGATAAAGAGCGTGATGGGAACGATCATCAGGAGCAAAGCAACGGCCGCGCCGACGCCGGCTCTTGCGATTCCGCCTTCCGTGATCTGTCCCAGCGCGAAGTGTAACGTCTTCAGATGCTCGCTGTATATAAAGCTGCCGCCATCGCTGCCCCAAAGCGCCGGAAATTGCAAAATCATAAGCGTCAGCCAGGCAGGCTTCACGTTCGGCATCACAATGGACCAGTAAATCCGATACTCGCTGGCCCCGTCAATTTTGGCCGCCTCGAGCAGCGCGTCGGGAATTTGCTCCATAAACTGCTTCATCAGGAACAGCCCGAGCGGAAAAGCCAAGGAAGGCACGATAATGGAGGCATGCGTATTGATCCACCCCAGCCAAGACATGACCATATAGTTCGGGATCGCCGTTACATGGGGCGAAAACATCAGGGCGAGCACCACGATGGAGAACAGTGCTTTCGAGCCGGGAAACCGGTATTTGGACAGCGGATAGGCTGCTGCGGACGCCAGCAGGATATGTCCGGCCGTTCCAATGATGGTGATCAATAGCGTGTTTGCGAAATAGCGCGATAAGGGTACCCAGGAATTCCCCATTAACACCATCAAGTCCAGGAAATTATCCATCGTCGGATTGTTTACGAAAAACCGCGGAGGGAAAATGAACAATTCGTCCAGCGGCTTGAATGCGTTGTTTACCGCGTAAATCAAGGGCAATGCCATGAAGGCTCCGAACAAGGCGAGCAGCGCAAACAGCAAAATGCTAACGGGCAAAGAACGGTTCAGCGTTCTCGGCAGCCGGAAATATCGAATCATTTTCGCAGCCAACGTTACTCACCTATCTTTCTCAACATTTTTTGCGTCAACTTGTTGGTCCCTACCATCAGCAGGAACAGGAACGTCGCAATGGCCGATGCGTAGCCGAGTTCAAAGCGGATCGTGCCGAAATCCATCAGATGGGTTACGATCGTGTGCGCCGCATAGTTAACGCTCGGAAACCCGGCGAGCGCGATGGAAATATCCGCGACCGCGAATGCGGTTGTAATCTGCATGACGGCCCCGAACATCAGCTGCGGCCTCATGGACGGCAGCGTAATATACCAGAGCTCCTGCCAACGATTTTTTATGCCGTCCATTGCCCCGGCTTCGATCAGTGACTTGTCGATCGTTTGCAGACCGGCGATAAAAGCCAGAAAGCTGGTGCCCAGGCTGAGCCAAAGCTGTACGATAATCACGATCCATAGAATATAGTTTTCATTCAGAAGCCATTGAATCGGTTCCAAGATAAAGCCGGCTTTCATAAGAAATCCGTTTAAATACCCGTAGCTGTCACCGGAAAAGATGATGAGCCAAATGAAATAAACGTTTCCCGATATGGAAGGCGCATAAAAGACCAGTGTCATGAACGCTCGCACTTTGGGCGACAGTTCATTGATGATCCATGCGAATACAAAGCAGGCGATATAACTGATCGGACCGGTTACGACTGCAAACATCAAGGTGTTTTTCAAGGCGATCATAAAGATATCGTCATTCAGAAATAGTCTCGAATAGTTTTGCCAACCGACGAACCTCGGAAATTCCAGCATGTTAAAGTAAAAGAAGCTTAGGGCAAAGGAAAAGACCACTGGAATAACCGTAAACAGAAAGAAAATAATCATATACGGACTCATCAGCAAATAGTAATGCTTGCTGCGTTTTAACTCATTTATGAAGGAGACCCAACGGCTGTTCCTCTGCACATTCGATTTGGGGCTCTTCACGGTTTGAATTCCTGGTTGCATCGACTACCGCACCTCCCCTGTTAATATGGCAAATTGAACTCCTTCCGCTTGATCTCGATTTCATCGTTAATGTACAGAATATAATCGGATAAGGCTTCTCGCGGATTTTCGCTGGCATTCACCACTTTTCTAAACGCATTGTCCAAATGCCTGCCCGTGAAATATCCTCCTGGCACTTGCGGAATGCCTCGTACCCATTGCCATTGGTTCTCCAAATTCCGGTAATCCTTCATCGGCCAAGGCAGCTCCTCCAGCGCTTCGATGTTGGCCGTCGGATAGCGGGCCGCCTCACCCATCAAGCCTTCCATCTCTCGTCCATACGCAATTTGCGTCTCCTTACCGGTCCACCACTTCAGAAATTCCCAGGCGGCCTCTTTGCTCTTCGAATTCTGAAGCAGCATGACGGCGGACGTATGGCTGGCAACCTCGTGGTTCACGGTTCCGTCCCCGCGTTCAGTGCCCGGCACGATCGTAAAATCCCACAGTCCCTTAATCTCTGGGGCCATGACCGTCAGCATGTTGTACGTCGTGTAATCCGCAATCCCGATCGGCATCTCTCCGGTCCGGAAACGGTTCGGGAAATCCGCTTGAAGCGGGAACTTGTAGCTGGTATAGAACTGCGTCCACTTCTTGAAGGCTTCCATGGAGATGTCGGAGTCGAGCGCGCTCTTCGTATCGTTATCGCGGTAGAACTGCCCGCCGTTCTGGTAGAGCAGCATCGCGAACGTCGCATTCGGGACCAGGCTTGCATTGGTGGCTTCCAGCGGCAAATAAAATTCCATGTTGTGCTTCTGAAGCACGGATATCATGTCATAGATTTCTTGCCAGGTCGCCGGCGGCTTTAAACCAAGTTCCTCCAGAATATCTTTGCGATAGAACAGCATCGGGAAGGTTTGCTGCTCAGGCAAGGCGTACACCCCGCCGTTATATTTGTAAGGCTCCAGCCCGCTATCGCGGAACCGGGTGGCTACCTGCTCGAAATCATTGAATTTCGTCAAATCGGCCGCAGCGCCCCTCATCGCGTAGTTGACCGGCACATCCTCGCCGATTTGCATGGCGACATCCGGACCCTCTCCGGCAAGCGTGGCTGGCAGAAGGATATTTCCCGGAACAAGCCGGAGATGCACCGGAATGCCCGATTCAGGCGTAAACGTGTCGTCGATCAAAGCTTTCAGCACTTGGGCCTGATCGCGTCCGGTCGTTACCCAAACGGTAATGGCGTCTTCTTCATCGCCGGCGTTGCCGATCGTGTCATAGTCTTCCGTGTATGAAGCCACGTAAGCGCCTAGCTCATGGCCCGTTACCTCGAGAAACGACGCGTCCGGTTTGGGCAGCTTGCGATCCGGCGAGTGAATGATAAGGTAATCGAGCGAGATGGGCTGCTCTTTAATCTGCAGCATCCAGGTTCCCAGACCGCCTACGTTCACTTTATACGTATCCAAGCGCTTCGCGACGGTTTCGGGATTATCGGCAAGCTCGTTCAGCTGGTGCACCATCGAATGCAGGACGGCTACCTTGTCGCTTCGCTCGCCCGTAGCCTCTTCCAGGTAATCGGCCACGCTCTGAATGATTTCGGCCTGCTCGGCGAACACCTCCACCATATCCGGAATCCGCTTCTCCAATTGATAATCGCGGAACGGATCCGGCGTATTGGAGGTGATCATCAATATTTTTCGGTACATTTCATTCAGTTCCAGAACGCTGGATTCCATCGTCTGCAAGAGCGGTGCGATCTCGCCAAGAGACACCATCATTCGGACCCGGTGCGTGCCTTTGGTGAAATGGAATAGATAAGGCTCTTCCTCGCCCAGCACATTCATCTGCCAATCGCGGTCGTAATGAAAGCGGATTCGTTTCATTTCCTGAAAAGGAAACTCCCCGTCAATCATAAGGCTGCGGGTGGCGAAGACGCCGCGGAGCTGGTCCTGCTTTTGCTTTAAGGCGATTTGGTATAATCCGTCTTCTTCCACTTCGAACTCCCATTCGATCCATTGTCCCGGCAGCTTCCAGTTGACGCCTCCGATGGTGTTGACTCTGATTTTGGAAACGTCGTAAGGCACCACGGTCGGGCTGGATCTGTCGGATGTTGGATACAAGGTCGGCGACGATTTCCGCTTGGCGTCCTCCGCTTGGATCAGAATGTATTGATCCCGGCTCGGCTCCAAGCCCTCGGACTCATATTCATTCGCCAGCTCCTCGTACGTTCTCAAGGCATGATCCTGGTAGAGCTCGATATAATCAATGGCCATCGGCTCCCGCAAGGACGTTAGCGTAAGCTTCTGCTTGCCCTTGTCAAAATAAAAGGAATACGGCTCATCATAATAGCCATACCGATCGGAGAGCGGCGCAAGCCGCCACGAAGGCTTTTCGACCTGCCTTGGCCGCAGATCGTTTCCCCGGTTATCCTGCCTGATTTCTTCGTCCCGATTTCCCCATACCCTGTCGAATAGCACGATATCCGCACCTTTGAAAGGCACCTCGTCATTGATAGAGAACTGTCTTTCGATCGCCGAACTCTTCCCTTCAATAGGATAGTATCGGATCCGTATATGGTATAAGCCCGGTTGCTCCACGTTCACGTCCCATGTGATGGAACCTACCTCTGGCGTGATCACGGATTTGCCTTCGGAACCGTGTAATTTCTCCGCGATCTCGAATCCCTTCCCAGCGGTTGATACAAAAGACTCGCCTTCGATGCGGATAATGCGGTCCGGACGATTTGCCGATGCATGGGCGTCTAAATACTGGCTGTACCCGTCCTGCCCTTCCGTTTCCATGATCGCTTCAAAGTCGGCGGTCGCTTGAACGGTGCCTTGGTTTGTCGATTTCGAAGGGTAGAAGGCCCATAGAGACAAAAAAAATAGGACGATGACAAGTATGGCGCTGCCGAAACGCTTGTTCCTGGTGTTCAATTTCTCTCCCTCCCACACGGTTAATCCATCCAATGACCGCCCCTGCCGCAGCAATGAGCTCCGCAGGGACGATCGGTCTTCGGCTAATATTCAAGGTCAAGGACCATATACTTCGTCGATGGCCGCTTGAAACGTTGACTTATACTTCTCAACAACGGTGGAAACGGATATCCCTTCATTCAGCTCCCCGACGAAATCGTAGTACTTCAAATTCGGGAATGTATTGTGGTCAAGAATAATCATATTTGGCGCCACCATCTTGGCGTTATTCAAGTCATCTTCATTCGAGAATATCGTTTCGTACGAGCCTTGGTCCGGATAATCGTATACGGAATCAATGTCATTGATTTTCTCCCAGATATACAGCAACTGTTCCGGATTTTCGACTGCTTTCGGAATGGTAAGCGCCTGGAAGAGTGCTTCGGCAGAGTGGTATTCCGTTGCGTTCGGCCCTTTTGGAAAAGGTACGAAACCGATGTCGTAATCCGGCATATCCGTCTGCAAGCCGCTCATCTCATAGAGGGCACCGGCGTACATTAATGTATTGCCTTGACGAAAAAATTGCCCTGGCTCCGTCCAGTCGCCGCCCTCGGTCGGTCTTGCTATTTTCTCGGTAGCAATACGAGAAATGAATTGAAGTGCATCCAATGTTGCAGGATCATCGAGATTTTGCTTATCTTCTTTGGTCAGCCCCGTATTGTTGGAATACAAGGCATGGTCCATGAGCGAGGAGTTTGCTAGCCCCCAAGTGTCCAGCTTGCCATCGTTGTTCGTATCTTTGTTGGCTTCCTTAGCCACTTGGATGAATGTTTCCCAGTTCCAGTTATCTTCGTTCACGTACTCTTGAAGCGGCTTTAAGCCAAGCTGGTTCATAAGTGTACGATTGTAAAAGAAGCCTTGAACCAGATTTGCCTGGTTTTCGGTAAACCCATACCCCCTGCCTTTATACGTGTAGTATTCCTTCGTAACCTTTTGATTAAAGGCGATGGGGTTTTGGGTGTATTCGTCGATCGGCCAAAGCAGATCCTGTTTAACCAAGGTAGGCACCGTATAGGTTTTGCCAAGTCGAACGATATCGCCGATCGGCTCACCGGCTATCAGGGAAGCGGTAACTTTCTCTTGGTACTCGCCATAATCGATCGCCACGTACTCCACTTTAAAATTATGCTTTTGCATCAGGTCTTCAAGGTTCTTCTTGCGCTCGATATTGTCCGGAGTATCCTCCGGAATCGTCATATCCCACCAAGAGACGATTTTGATGGTCTTGCCGCCTAAATCAAAATCCATATCCGGCGTTCTGTAGACTTCTTCCTCGCCGCTGTTTTCGGTCTCGTCCGTTCCCTTCGACGTCTCGTTTTCAGTGCCGCTATTCGTCTCCGATTCCACGGTTTCTTGGTTGCCGCTGCTTGGGTTGCCTGAGCCTCCGCTGCAGGCTGCAAGCAGCAGCGCCAATCCTAATAACAGAACCATTAATTTGCGAACACGCATCTTTAATCCCCCTCAACGATTGATGTTTGGTCCATATTCATCCAAAGTTTAGCGCTTACATTTCCATGCAACAACCTGGGGAAATCGGGATGTTCAACCTGTGAAACGCTAGATAGCCAGCTTGTTCTGCGGCATGTTCACCGATCTTTATAACCCAGATATCAAAGAAGTAAAGAACGGCTAGCTATGCAAAGAAAAGCACATTGTGAAGAACGGGATCAGGGCAACATAATGTAAGCGTAAACATTTTGAATGATATTCCGTTTAAGGAAATGTACGGGGGGAGTCATCATATCTAAGATGCTGTACATCAATCTGAGTTGCTGTTCCGGAAGCGACATGCTTCGCCTGCAGGATTGGGGCAAATGCGGGATGAACATGGACATATGCGAACATGATTGCGACGTATCGCTGCATCTGATTGAGGAGAATGGATATTCGCTGGCCGTCATCAACATGAACGGCAAACCTAAAGAAGGGTTGGAACTGTGCGGTCGGATCCGGAGGATAAGCCGATTGCCCATCATCGTCATCGAGGATGCCATGAAATTTGCCGTCATTCGAAAAGCGCTGCAGCTTCAGGTCAGTGATTACTTACCGAGCACGTTGCCGGCTGAGGAACTGGTGAAGAGCGTAGCTGCTATAATGGCGAACCATCACCGCACTGAGGATGACGTGATCCACAGAGTAAAGGAATATGTAGGAAAAATGCTTCACGAAAATATTACCCTGAAAGACTTATCGAGCAAATTCCATTTCAACCGCTCCTATCTTGGTCAAAAGTTCAAGAACCATGAAAATATGAGTTTTAACGAATATTTGCTCATCCAGCGCATGGAAAGAGCGAAAATATTGCTGGAGCAAACGGATCTCAAGGTTTACGAAATTGCGTATGAGGTGGGCTATACGGAAATCGACTGGTTCTATAAGCGATTTAAATCCTATACCGGCGTAAGCGCGAACGAATATCGGAAGATGGTCGCCTCCTAACGCCAAAAGCCCTAGGTTATCCAATGACTGTCCCCCTTTGCCCGTCCGTTTTGATGAACTGCCAGGCTTTGACACCGGAACCCACCCAGGGGTGACCGTACATCGAGATGGGGATGCACTGTGCGTTGGAGTTGGCAACGGCTTGCCCAGCATGTCAACTAGCGCGTCGTGCATGTTTTATGTTATTACCACCTGCAGATGAGAGCAATAATTTCATAACTTTATGCGTCTGTCGTTTATTATTTGACTTAAGGGGGCTACATAAACTACAGAAAAGCTACATTTCGGTTCGTATTGTACCGCTAAAACAAAAAAACCAGCTAATACTTGTCAAGCATTATAACTTGGTTAAATAATAGAATACTGATATACTTTTCTAAACAGCACAAATAACCTTCAGTGGCGTGAAGGTTATGGGAAAATATGGTTTTTAGGCTTTGTAGGGTTCGCTTTTACTTAGGATGGCATAAATGTGATGGAGAAGCTTGTTGGCGCAAGCGATCACGACCACCTTGTAGGGCTTGCCCTCTTTTCTTTTTTTGTCGTAGTAATCACTGATCCTGCGGTTTGCACGTCTGCGAATCCCGCACTGTACGGCAAGATAGAGTGCTCGCCGTAGTCTTTTTGAGCCTCGTTTCGTGATCCGGTTGCTTGTAGCCGTGAATTTTCCTGAGCTGTAAATCCCCGGATCTAATCCTGCGTAGGCTACAAGTTGCTTCGCATCCTTGAACTGGCTTGCATCGCCCAGCTCTGCCACGATGGCTGCCGCAAGTTTGTTCCCTACACCCGGGATACTTTTGACCAATTCCACTTCAGGCAACTCCCCAGCCAGTTCTTCCATCTGCTTTTCCAAATGATTTAACTGTTTATCGAATTCCAACAGCAGGGAGACCATGCTAGTCAACGCTATGCTCTGGGATCGACTCCTCTCTTGTGTTTTCCAGCCCAACACGAGTTCTTTCAACCGTTTTGTTTTCTCCGTAATCCATCCTTTGGAGTGGGATTTACCTACACATTCAAGGATCAGATCCCCCACATCTTCGACCTTGTTCTCCAAACATCGCTCTAGCACTTTTAATGATGTGGTCGCATACAGATTATGAAATAATCCGATGAAGTCCGGAAACACCTGCTCAAGCAAAGCTCTGCTGTTTAACTTGGCCTGTACGTACATCGCGGTTACAAACTCATGTTGCCTCGTTAAGTGTTGAAGCTCGGTGTAGGTTTCCTCCCACTCTCGATGCGCTTTAACGTCCCCTCGGTAGTACATCTCAGCCAAATGCCATGCATCTGCTGCATCTGTTTTCACCTTGCGAAGTTGCGTACCTTTCGATCGTTTCGCTTGCAGAGGGTTAACGATGTAATGAGTCCATCCACTACGTTTAAGATACCCTACCAGACTTCGATGGTAATGTCCGGTCGCCTCAAGGACAACAACGGGCTCGACGCCACTTTTATGTTTGAGTGTTCCTAACAGTTCCCCTAGCCGTTCAAAACCTTCCGGCCCATGATGAAGCTTCTCCATCCTCCCGAAGGGTTTTTCGCGACCGATAAAGGCCTGGATAACGCTAACCCCTTTGGCCACGTCTATTCCTACTACTGGCTGCATAATAACCTCCTTGATTCGATACCGGCATTCCCACATGGTCTCCAACCCCATAGCTTCGCTTGTGATGCGAGGTCTAAAGCCTCTACCAGCTCAAACATAGTCGTTGGACGGTAGTGAGAGAACCGTTTTTTTGACGGGATCTGCGTCCCTAAGCCACCTTCGTTCTCCCGGCTACCACCATCGTATAATGCCTACAAAAATAGGCCAACCAGAAATCTGGTTGACCTAATAATACGAAAGCCGCTAAATTAGCGACTCTCAATGGATTATGCTCTTGTGCCCGACAAGTTATTGAACTATGATATCACTTTTTCTGCTAATAGCTTTATTTTGTCTAAAGTCTCTTCCCAGTTTTTATCCGAGTGTTCATACATCGTTGGTGTTGAAAAGTTGCGGTGCGTTAAAACAAGTGTTGTACTGTCGTGATTATCAAATAATCGGAACGCAATAATTGAGTAATTTTCTGGAGTGTCTGGAGTTCCCGAAAACCAACTCCAATAATCATAAGAGAAAGTGTCCGGTTCCATGAATTTCAATATATGTCCCTTATCGGTAAGATTTTTTCCGTCCCATGAGAATGAAAATGTGATCGGACTATCTTCTCTCCAATCCGTTTCAATATGTACTCCTAACCAATCTCTAATGGAATCAGGATCAGTTAATACCTTCCAAACAACTTTCTTACTTGCATTAATATCTCTGGTTTTTTCAATAATCAAATCCATTGAACTTGTTCCTCCAATTCCGTTTTTACGAACATTCGTTCTGTATTGATTGTATTCATTAATCTGCAAAATGTCAATTTATACCTCCTCTCTACTTGTATCTTTGCTCGTTAGGTTCAGCAGAAAAGCTCCACGTCGAAGCAGCCGACAGATGTTAGCCGGCTGCTTCTTGTGCTCATATAGATTCGTCTGGCAGTGCCTAGCTGCGGTGATCAGCCAGGCACAGGCAGCTAACGAACGAGCGTGTAGCGAAGCACCACGACGCCGGAGCTGAAGGGTTGGGTCTCGATCAGCTTCAGATTCAGTCGATCACGAACTCCCCGATAATTGGGGGCCACGTCCACTACCGTTAGCTTAAAAAGGCAACTGATCGCTCTGACCAGCTACACCTCCTTTAGTTTTTATAAGACTTCCGAACTCACTTGACACTCTACCTACTAGTTGGTAGACTGATGACATGAAAAATTTAACTACTACTTCTGATGACATTCTGACTTGTGCTCGTTCTTTGATCATCGCCGGCGGCTACAACGGTTTTAGTTATGCTGACATCGCTGAAGTGGTTGGGATTCGTAAGGCGAGCATCCATCACCATTTTCCAAGCAAGGTCGATCTGGTTCGAACACTGGTTGCGCGGTATCGGGAAGAAGCTGAAGCGGGGATGGAGAATATTGAATTCCATGTATCCGATGCTCTCGAACAGCTTCGGTTTTACGTTGGCTATTGGGAAGCCTGCATCGCGGACGCTAGCGCTCCGATTTGTGTCTGCGCGTTGTTGGCAAGTCAACTCCCTGTCCTGCCCGAGGAGGTTGCCATGGAGGTCAGGGAGCATTTCCGCTATCTGTCAACGTGGTTGACATCCGTGCTGGATCGCGGATCGCGGCTTGGGCAACTTCAACTTAGAAGTACCCCGCAGGCCGAGGCCGAAGCATTCATGGCTACGATTCACGGAGCTATGCTTTCGGCGCGGGCCTATGGCGATCCGAATATGTTCAGCTTCGTGACAGGCCCGCTCTTGGAGCGACTCGCAATTCCATTGTGATTGGTCCAGTGTCGAAAATTACAGACATGATCGAGATGACAAGAGATTAACTTAACCCCTTAGCTAAAGTCATCTAGAGAGGAGGCTACGTACTGTTGAGGATATGCTCGCTATTGTCGAACGAATCGCGTCATATCCGCTAAGTGCCGATATATGGGTCATCTAGTTGTCGGCAGTCTACGAAGAAGGCATGTTCGTTCGCAGTCCGACAGTTGGTGGCGCGAAGGACATGATGTCAGCCGCTAGTATTGGCTCGCGTAAATCTATCGACATAACAAAACAAATCACCCTTGTCTTTAAGGACTGAAAGGAGTCAGTTATGTTTGGAATTTCATCACTCGGCTGGGTGCATACGCTCAGCAGCTTGCCCGCCATTCCGCTGGCTACATATATGTTTGCTCGCTACGGACGAATTGTCCCTAGGTCAAGGCCTGGTGTCGTCTACTTCATTTCGATGATAATCGGCGCCCTCACGGTATTCCCCATCGCTCATCAGTCGGTCAGCTATGTCATTAGCACGGCAACGATCCTGCTGCTGCTCGGCGGATACGGCGTCGGGCGTATTTCAGGCTTTGGGCGTTCCGGCAAGTACCTTGAGACCATTTTCCTTAGCCTGACGGCGTTTCTGCTGATGTTGCCGACTGTTACTGAAATCCTGACCCGTGTTCCAGACGGCAACCCTTTAGTCTCCGATCTGAGTTCGCCAGTCCTACTTGGCGCTCAAGCCACTCTCCTCGTCATTTTTATCGTTGGTTTGACAGCACAAATCATCCATTTACGCAGGCAAAACAGACTGGATACTTTCGACTCGTCAACCGAGATGTCTGCCTAAAGATGTGGGAAGGAAGATAATGAGTCAAGGATTAAACCGAGAGGATAATTAACTAAAAAGAAGGAGCAAAACATGTCATTAACTCAAGCATTAGCCACAGTCAAACAGGAATTTATAGCGCATACCCCTTTGGAGATCCAAGCGGAGATGTTCCGACAGATCCAGGAGCAACAGGAGTCCGGTATAGCTTACGGCCGACAGGAGGGGCAGAAGGCCAAGGATTTCACACTCAAAAATGCTTTGGGAGAAACGGTTAACCTCTATGATGAACTGTCCAAAGGACCTGTTGTCCTTACTTTCTACCGGGGCGGATGGTGCCCGTTCTGCAACACTCAGCTTAAGAGCTATCAGGAGCTACTTCCGGATATTGAAGCCCTCGGGGGTCAGCTCATCGCAGTCAGCCCACAAAGTCCGGACAACACGCTTTCCCAGCAAGAGAAAGAAGAGCTGTCCTTCCAAGTGCTTAGCGACACAAACGGTCTCGTGGCAGCCTTCTATAATATTCTTTACGACGTTCCGGACTACATCCAGAACATTATGAAACAAGTAGGCATGGACCTAACGGAATACAATGCGATGAACCGCTGGGTCCTGCCGATTCCTTCCACCTTCATGATCGATGAATCTGGTATTATCCGTTCCGCCTATGTCAATCCGGATTTTATGCAGCGATTGGATCCGGAAGACATTCTGCATGAGTTGAGAAAGCTTTAAGTTTTTGTTCTTTGTCAGAAAAACACCTTTAGCTCGCAACATCAAGAACACGAATACAAGGCGCTTTGAGGTTTGCAATTATATTGAAATTGTATACTAACTAAAAACGGTACCAAAGATGCAATGTTTTTGTCTCTCTTCACCTATCTACAGAATATTCAGCACGTCAGTTGAAAAAAAACAGCCGATCACATTGGTCGGCTGCCTTTTTGTTGTTATTGAGCTGTTTCCCGTGAGGCGTAACATGATTAATCTTTTGACCTACCATGCAAACATTTTAGAATCGAACCCGCACACTCTTCAGATGAATTTATGTATGTGTTGACAGTACAGTCGTACTGTATATCTTTTGCCATCATTCTGTTTTGCCAGTCTGATTGATCTTCAGCTCTATCTCCACGTTCAATATTTCTTTGGCGGCAAATTTCCAAAGGACAAAACACTTCAACCATATAAAAGGGGTACCCGGCAAATATGTCCTTAACTTTTTCATAATGCGGCTTTAACTCAGGTCTTTCTACCAAGATGCCATCGATAAGCACATTTTTACCATGGTTAGAAAATAGTTTGGCGGTATGATACATCATAATAATGGCATCACTTAAATATTTCCAATAATCTTCTCGAAGATAGTGGTCGCCAATTGTATTTTCAAAAAGATCGTTAGCAACAACATAATAAAACTCATCCGATTTTAATTGAATAGCGTCTACAATAGATGTTTTTCCTGAACTGGTTACTCCGTTCAAAAACACGATCTTCCCTTTACTCATCTCTAATTCCCCAATTCGTTCAATTTAATTACAGTTTAACAGTTTCAATGTATAAACAGGATTGAGAAAACAATTATAATTGAACTATGAGTAATGAAAATGAAGCAGCTGCCAACAGGCAAACTGCTCCATCTGTTTTCTTTCAACTATCGTAACTTTGAGATTCCGTTGTTCCCGTCCATATATTAAGCTATAATGAACCTCTATGATGATAGTTCAATTTTTACTTATTCTATCTTCTTACCGGAGGAGTCATGAAACTAGTTGCTTTTTTTCCTTATCGAAATGATGTAAGGAAGATCCTGATCCCTTATTTAAACCAATTGACGGAAGAACAGTGGTATGCAAAGCATCCCGATCATCCCAACACTATCGCCTGGATCGTTGAGCACATCGCGCGCAGCGAAGACGAGTGGATTAACGTGATTAGTTCTAAGGGAAAATGTCTACTTCCGCAGTCTTTGGAGCACTCGCAGCAAATTTTACAGGCCTATATCGACATTCGGAACCAAACGGAGCTGAAGCTCAATTCCATGGTTTACGATGAATATGCACCAGCCATACAGCTCCCTCGTTTTTCAGACGGTTGGGAACCGCCTTCGGCGCCGACTCTGCGATGGATTTTCCATCATGTTTTCGAGCATGAGTCGTACCATGTCGGTCAAATCGGCGTCATCGCACGTCTGAATGGATTCCCCGGTCCCCTATTCTGAACCTAAAAATCATTTTGTCTTATAATGGTAAAGCCTGTTGCTACCCAACGTCGGACTAATCCACAGGAAAACGATGCTGAAAATGACTTTCCGACTCTCCTTCTTTAACAGTTCACTTTAGCTTATCCAGACCTTCAAGTTCCGGAAGACCCGCTTCTCAACGTTTCTAGAATAAGATGATTTATATTCAGTGGTTGTTAAAGTTAAGGAAGGTGAAAAATAGCCATGCGTAAAAAAGGCAGGAACGTAACAGGTATTGTATTGGCCGTAATTTACTGTGTTGTTCTTTTTGAGATTTTAATTGATGCACCCCCTAGTGAAGCTCCAAATAATCCGCCATGGGCACACGCAATGATTCCACTTGGAGCTGTTGCAATCACCTTTCTCTTTGATTATGTGATCAAGTTCGATTTCTTCAAAAAAAAGAAAGAGTGAATGGGATGCGATAAATGACAAAATTAAATATGGATAACACATTTTGCGGAGTTCTCCTTTGATTGTTGAACTACCCGGATCGATGATGCTTGCTATGCCGAAACACCCACTATGGTTTTTTAGCCCATGTTCTTGTGCCGCGGCAATCCTTGACATATACCGTTAAAGGACAAGGCCCCTTTCCCGCACTTGCCCCTTTTCGCCTATCACCTATCCAATGTTACCAAGACGAGAGCTCTGTTCTTTTCCACTTGTTTTCGGTAACGCAAACATATACATAATCGTCGTCCCATGCTATCTGACCCTGACTACAGGCATCTGTGGATGAAGCTGGCGTAAATTTCTCCCGGATTCGAAGCATATCCCCGTTTACATCTAACTTGGTATCGGGGTCATTCGTACCTAAACCGACATTACCGCTGCTGCGTTTTATGGTTAGCGGGGAATCAACGACGTTGCCGTCATCGTCGTAACGAACGAACTGCATATCGGCTCCGGAATTATCCCCCGGTTCTTCGGAACTATCTGCCCGAAGGGCCCATCTCGTTATCGTCTCATTTTCCTTGCCGGCTACACTGAACTGGATATCCCGGTTAGTCCCTTTTTCCCCTGCGACTCGCAATATGCCGTTCATTACATTGAAGTTGGAAGAATGCGTACGAATCTCGCTAACGTCAGTATCGTAAGGAATTTCAAACCGGGTAAACAGTTGGTTCGGATATTCCCCCGTTGGCGACATCGTCGTCTCGAATGAGATATGCTTATGGTCGTGCTGATCAGGATTGTTAGCCTTGTCATGCGATATGATCGCCGTTTTGTTCATTCCCTTCTCGTCGAGCCACACGATTGCAGGTTTAGCCCTTTCCGCCGTCCATTGAAGCCGAATCAGATCAGACTGATGCCCTTCTTCCTCAACCCACCTCTGATCAGTAGACATATGCAGTCGGTCATTATGTGGTACGCGAATATTGTTATCGGATTGTTTGAGTTCGCTTAGGGTTATCTCCGATTCTTGTTTCTGAACGGTACAGCCAATGCCCAACAAGCAGATGCCGCCTACTATCATCATAATCGTCCTAATGTACTTCAAAGCGTTTCCCTCCGTTGTCGTAAATTCGAACTTGTTACGTAATAAGACTGATCGTATTATATTCAACAGAGGTCGTATACCCATTTCATCAAACTTCCCGGAAAAATGATTCTTTTCGTCTATACAAGCAAAAGAGCACTCCGCCAGAGAGAAAGTCCTATAAATTACACGAACATAATCCCACGAGGGGATATAACCGAACATGATTGTTATGGATTCACGAATGTATGATCATCCATATTAGCTTGTTCAACGTCCACCCAATTCGTATTTAGCATCATCTCGGAAGAATCCCCATGAAATGCCTTCATGGCTTCCTGATCATCAAACAGCCGATATCTCATCCAAGCCGTCAAGTACCCCCTATGATTGCCCCCATTGCCTTCAATCGCTGTATGAGCAGCACCTTTCGCCATCCCCATCATAACTGGCGTGCTTGCATGAGTATTATGTAAGGCTAATTGATTCGTTGATACCGGTGAGATTATGAAATCTCGTGTACCTCCCATAATGAGAAAAGGAACGGTAATACGTGCTGTATCGTACACATCTTCCGGATCACAATGCTTCAAATCCGGGAGAGCGATGGAAACAACCGTCTTAATCAACGATCCACTTTTATAGTTGGTATGTGCATTAATGACACCTGTAGCCCCTTGAGAATGCCCAGCTGCACCAATATGTTCCATTTGTATTTTTTGATAAAACAAGCTGTTTGCTTGTTCGTTTTCATTTTTCAAATAATCAATAGCCTCCACAATTTCTTTGCCTGTTCCTGTTGTCTTGCTGTACGAATCTATTACTATGAATCCCCAGCTAGCCAGATGAGTCAAGAGCTCATCATAACGATCTGGCGTGGCATCCGTTCCATTCCCCCATGAAATAATAGGATAGGATTCGTCTTCTTGAAATGCCGGGTAGTATATTCTAAATAAAGCCTCCCCGCTCATTCTCTTAACTTCTTCTACCTTTACATGATAGCTTCCTTTCTGCGCATACCGCTGCTCAATGCTACCATCCGCAAGTTCTGGTATATTTGAATGAATGATAATTTGCATGAAAATTGTTATTGGAACTGCAACGATCAGGACTAAAGCGGACAACCATAAAATCCACTTGCGTTTTTTCAGAACCGACATATACGCGACCTCACGATAGACTACCGATTTCTCTATCGTCTTCTCAGTTAAAGTATGAAACTGAATGGATATACGTTAAACTTTGGAATGTTTCATTTCAGCTCTATGCTTTCTAAAATCTTTGGGTGTTCTTTCGTGGTACTTTTTAAAAGACTGAATAAAATGATTGACATGATTGAAGCCTACCCTGTGGGCGATCTCGGTTATGGTGTCGTCCGTTGATATTAATAATTCGCTGCTTTTCTTTATCCGGTACTTGATCAGATACTCGTAGGGGGTCATATGAACCGTTTTTTTAAAACATCGGGTGCACTCCGAGATGCTCAGATGCGCAACATCGGCAATTTCTTGCAGCGTTACAGGAAACGAGTAGTTTTGATGTATGAAGCTAAGCATGAATTGCAGTCTCTCCTGTTGCCGCTTCACGTGTTTTGGTGCTTCCACGGGAGAGACCGACATATTGGAGATCAAGATGTACCATAGCTGTACGGTTTGAATCGAAATCTCATATTCCCATCCCCAGCTTTTTTTAATATTAAACTTCTTTCTCATTTCCCAGAGCAGGTCCAATACCTGCTTCTCCCACTCCGCGTCTCCTGTGATCACGAGCGAAACGAAAGAAGAATGGGTAAAAGGGAGCACATAATTTTTTTCCATGGCACTGTCCGCGTGGAAGGCGAGCAGTTTCTCAGGAAAATTGAAACTCACATATTGACCGTCATGCGTTAGCTGCGTCGCCACATGAAGAACTCCCTTGTTGATCAGAATCGCCTGGCCGGTTTCCAGCTCATGATCCATCCCATTTACTTGAATACTCAGTTTTCCTTTCGTCACCAACGTGATCTGCAGATCTTCGTGCCAATGCAGATCGTTGAATCCTCTGCCTTCGGGAATGCTTTTATGAAGCGTATGCGTGTACATGATATAAGGAAACGAATCGTCGGGGTACAAAATAGTTTCATGCAGCGGCTTTGCCATTCCAACTAGCTCCTTTCTATGACGATATATCTATATTATTGAAGGATATAATTACACTATACAATAATATACGATGATATTATTATATCATGAATTTGGCTTATCACTAGCCTGTGCACAGACGATCGGATAGGCCCTCTTGGAGGGTAATCATTGAAAAGATATAAATTAACGTTACAGCTTCATCCGTATATCCTGCTTTTTATCGCCATTCTGTCGGTATCCGTATCTTCGATCATGATCAAATCATCGGACACGCCAACCGCTGTAGCCGGTATGTACAGACTTTATCTATCGGCACTCATCATGCTTCCGTTTGTCCCCTGGAAAACGCTCCGCTCCTCGAAACTGGACTCGAAGGATTGGAGAACCGTTTTTTTGGCCGGCCTGCTTCTGGGATTGCATTTCCTGTTTTGGATGGAGTCGTTGGTATATACCTCCGTGGCGAGTTCCATGGTTATCCTGGCGCTACAGCCCTTGTTTGTGATGATCGGTTCGTACTATATGTTTAGGGAACGAGCGAGTGTGTTGACCGTTCTCTGCTTGGTTGCCGCCTTGTTTGGCTCGCTTATTATCGCTTGGGGAGATATTGGAGTTTCAAGAGAGGCATTGATCGGGGATGGTTTGTCACTGATAGGAACCATACTGGTGTCGGCTTATATGCTGGTCGGACAGAAAGTGAGCCACAAAATCAATGCGAATCTATATAGTGCTGTCGTCTTCTTTACTGGGGGAGTGTCCTGCTCGTCTACAGTTTGTGGAATCACCATTCTTTGACCCATTACAACGCTTCGGATTGGACATACTTCCTTCTGCTTGCGATCATTCCCACGATCTTTGGCCAATATGTTTTCAACGTGCTGCTCAAGTCCATTGGTGCAACAACGGTTTCCGTAGGCATTATCGGCGAACCCGTTTTGGCCATTATGCTGGCTTATCTGTTGTTGGGAGAAACGATCTCCGCATTTCAATTTGTAGGTGGAATGATTACGCTGCTGGGCATGCTGACATATTTTTGGCTGCAAACCTTAAGATATTCAGCTCACAAAAATCTTTCGCATTGATCAGTGATGCAGTATTAGTCCATCGGTAGAATGTAACTAGCCAGCATCCTCCATATGGAATAGGATACATTGCATCCCTTACGATTGCATGAGGTATAACATTATTAAGCTGCTCATTAGCTTAAACACAAACAGCCGATCCACGTGGATCGGCTGTTTTTAAACCCTTCTTTAAAAATATCATGCAGCGACATCATAATTCTTCTGGCGCTTATCCTGCTCTCGACCGTATTATGGCGCAATAATTTGTCTACCCACGTTCACATCATCTACCTTCCATTGGTTATCAACCAATTTATAGAATACAAAACGATCAACAAGCTCAAGATTGACAGGTCCGCTTTCAAAGTAAGCCGATTGGTGCATTCTCGCCGCTGTGGTACTACTATAAGTAATATCGGCCTTTTTTGTTAGTATAGCGTTATTTTTAATGCCATTACTGTGAATAATCTTGTTAATAAATGAGTCCGTGAAATAAGGTCTGAAATGTGTTCGGATTTGGGAATAGCTTGAGAGATCGGTGGCTTCATTTATCTTTTCATTCAGTACGTTTATTCTTTCTTGACTCATTCTCCAAGGCTTCTGCGGCTCTGTATGGATAAAGACCTGTTGCAGACCGATCGTAATGGTTGTTTTTCGCTCTTGTTTGGACCACAGCGCCGTTCCGCCAAAAGCTTCAGCAAAAACACGTGCGGGCACATAAGTCGTTCCATGATCGATTTTTGCTGGCACATCAAGGCTGAAAGCAGCGTTATTTAATAAAGCTGTGCGAGAGTTCACACGCAGCAATAGCTCTCGTTTGCCGCGAATAATCGTAATGCTTTTTTTTGCCTGGTTCCAAGTTACTTCTGAATTGAATTTCTCTGAAACAGCGCGTAATGGAATCAGCATTCGTCCATTTTCGATTATTCCATTGTCAACCGTGTTCGATAAATTATCGGCGAAGCTTATCGCAGGATTACCGATTAGTAAGGTACACACTAAAGAAAATGTTAGTGCGAGTATTGTTTTTTTCATAGTTGACTCCTCCCACGGTTCGATTATATCCTTGACCCTAACTCAATCCTTGTTATTTTAAAACAAACCCCTCCAGCAATTTACGCCGGAGGGCTCAGGCAGTACGTAATGAAGCTATTTTTGCTCAAATATGATTACCGTTTTGGGATTCGCCACGTATTCAACGGGAGATCCTAACAGCTCGGACACGAAGCGTACGGGGATAAACGAACTATTCTTCTTCAACAGTAACGGCGCATCAAATGAAACGGTTTTTCCATTCACGTTTGCTTTCTTTTCATTCACTTTCCAACGGATCGTCGTGTTGTCTTTGCTGATCGTTACCTCTTGTTTGCTTTGGTTCCACCCTACCTTCGAACCCAATCGCTCGGATACAAATCGAATCGGGACATAAGTGCGGCTCGATGCAATAAACGAGGCTTCGCTTAACTTAAATGAACTCTCTCCTATGTAAGCAGTTCTGCTCCCGATCACTAATCGCTGGGCTTTCAGTTGGCGGGATCCATCCCCACCGAGCTTATTGAGTAGTTGATACGTTTTGGTCGCACTTCTTAAATCCAAATAGTTACCGCTTAAATCCAACGCGTATCTAATTGCTCCCGTGTCAAAATGAGGAGGATCGAACGTATGATTTCGAATGGGATCCAAATTCCACACACGGTTATCCGCTAGATGTAAATAATGAAGTTCGCTTAAGGATTTCAAAGGCTCAAGATTGTAAACCAAATTAGAGTTTAGATTCAAGGAAGACAGGTTAGACATTTTTTTCAGTGGATCTAGTTTCTTGATCTGATTGTTTTCCGCGGAAAGAGCCCTCATTAGCGTCATCCCTTCAAGCGCACGGAGATCCGAAATTCGATTGCTTCCGATGTTTAGGCTCATTAAACTTTTGGATAGAGGCTTAAGCGGACTCAGGTCCGAGAATCGATTGCTCGCTATTTCCAGATTCTTTAGCTTGGTTAATTTGCTTAAAGGTTGAATTTTTGCTATCTGGTTCCCATTCAATTGTAACCATGTTAATTCTGTGGCCATTGATAATGCCGTAATGTCCGAGATTTGATTATCGTTCGCTTCAAATGTATGCAGACGCCCCAGCTGCTTGATCACATCAATCGACGAAATTTGGTTCTGGCTTACGATCAACATCTCCAAATCCGTCATGGCGGATAAATCCTGAATTGAAGCGATCTGATTGTCAGCAATATCAAGTTCGCGAATCTTAGTCAATGACTTGAGTGGCGTAATATCGTCAATTTCATTATCGGACAAGTCAACATATTTCAAATTCGATGCATATTGCAAGCCTTGAATGCTTTTAATTCCTCGTCTTGAAAGATCAACCAAGGTTAATGATTGCATATCTTTCTGTGTAACAGCCGCATTTTCATCCTTTTTTAAAATCTGCTTTATTGCTTGCTCCAACTGTTCGTCCTGAAAACTTACATCTAGGGAAGCCTGCTCCATAGATGCCTGGCCCGGTAAGCTGATCATCATTACCAAAACGAATACGAGCCCTGATAAAACCTTATTCATTTCCTTTCTATCCCCTCTTCTACTGGTGTCTTATGGTAATGACGCTTATAACCGATAAAAGTTGCAGTACATTTTTTTCCATTGTGCCATCAAGACGAGTACAAAAAAAGGCCAACCAGTAGACTCTGGCTAACCTTTCCATAAATCCTCCAGCCTTACACGATACTTTACTTAGTGCTCATACGCTCGAGCATATTTCTCATGGTAGTCGAACATCTCGTCCAACTCGGCTTCCTCGAGTCCTTCACTTCCCATGGGGGCGCCAGGACCGATTCAAAAGCAAAAGCCATGGGTCACAGCGTGAAAAATAATGCTGCGCTCATGGCTTTTTATTAGGAATCATAAGATACCATGCATCATGGCGCGACAGAATATGTCATGGAATTCTCTGCCGTTACCGGATGCCCGGTATTTACGGCGTCGGCGGCAAAACGACGGCTCCATTCGCCTTGCCGTCCATGCCAAGAACTTCGATTTCATCAAGGAAGACCCAGACGTTGACCGGGAATTCGATCTTGACGTAGCGGGCGAACACTTTATCGGCTCCCGCTTTCCCCGGCACGCCGTCTGCTGAGCCGCTCCATCTCACGAATTCGGCAGAGGCAGCATCATGAGCCGATGGCGGAGAAACGGTTGCCAGCGAGCTCCAGGTTTGGCCGTTCGTTGAAACGGAAAAAGCGACGTTCTGAGGGAAATAGATCCCAGGTCCTTGATCCTGAAGAAAATGGGCTCTGATTGATCCGATCGATTTGTTGCGGCCCAAATCCAATGTGATGGTGCGGCTTCGTTCTTCAGGGTAGGCGCTTCCCGCATGACCCTGCCACTGCTCGTTGCTGAAATCCGTTCCGCCGAATAGGCCGTTCGTCAGTTCATTCCCGGAATCGGGATAGTTGCTGTTAGGCGGTCGCGAAATGGCATAGCTTAGACCTTGAGCCAGATTGCTGAGGCCCCAGTCGTCAGACCAAGTTTCCATGAGAACTTGGGCATAGGTATCAAGCACCGTTGCTGCCGGTGCCGAAATCAACCCGTGTGCTTGCACGGCCGGGTCATGAATGTGTACGAGGAAATCCTGCATATACGTTACGGCATCCTTCGGCTTGTTTTGCTCCAGAAGCAGCTTGATGATCTGCAAACGATACAACAACTCATTGCCAAAAGCCGAATTGATTTCGTTCGACGCGACATAACTGCGTACAAGCTCCTCCATTGTCTCCGGTGTCGGGCTGCTGTCAATCGTGTACGTTCCGTTCAAGAACTGGTACAGCCAGTCATACATCAAACGCAAGCTTGGGTCTTTGCTTACCCCTAAGTTGTAAACGGCATTATTGCCTTGGTAATAAGCTCTAAAACCATTTTGCATCAAGCCGGTTTCAACGCCGCTGTTCAAGTATTCGACATAGCGGTTGCGGAATACGTCGTCCGTCAGCATCCGATCATCGAACTCCAGCTCGTTCGACATCCCATATTGCTTGGCCAGGTTCGAGGCATCTTCCAAACGGTCGGAATCCGTTCCGCCGAAGAAATAGTTAGGCTGAAGCGCCACGGCATCAAACCCTACCTCTTTCCACATAAAGCTTTTGTATGCCAAAGAGTGCGGAATCCAGAAAAATTTCAAGTTCATGTCATGAACTTTGCCGCTTACAGCTTTAAGTAAATCGGGGCCTGTATCGCTTGTGCTGATTTGTTCTTCCAGCCAGTACATGCCGACAAGCTCCAGATGGGAATAGTTCGCCTCCTGCCATCTTTGGCGAACCTGATCCAGCCACCACTGCATCGCTTTTATCCGGTTTTCGAGCGCTTTCTCTTTGCCGACAACCGAGTCGTTAAAGCTTTCGGATACCCCGTCACCGTCAACGTCGCCAAAGTCGTTTACGTATTTCCCCGGGTTCGGAATCATGAGCACAACCTTCATTTTATGATCAGGCTGGTCCAGCTTGGCTCCGACTTCCACTGTTGCCTCATTCAACTGCTGCATATCCCCCGCGGGTGCGAAGGTTTTATCCAAATACCAGTTCCAGTCCTCCAGGATCGTTTGTCCGACACCGAAGTCACGGCCGGCAGGCGAAGCCAGTCCGAGATATAATATCCCGTCAAAAAGCCAGTCGACAGGCTCGCCATCTTGATTTACATAACTGATGTTCGGGATGATCCGTTCTTTGTTCCAATCACCCAAACCGTTTGCATATTGTCCGTTATACAGCAGATTCAGGTTCCGGATACCGGCTGTAGCTTCTCCCGGCTCCAAAAAACGAGGCTGTTCGGCAGGAACCTTTACCGCCCCCTGAGCCTTGCCATCCGTACCTATAATTTCGATTTCGTCAATGTATTCCCATTGCGAAGGATGCATCGTAAAGGTTACTTTAACATAACGCGCATAAGCCAGCTTGCCGTCCGTATTCCCGCCTTTGATTCCATCCCGGCTGCCGTCCCATTCAAAGTTCTCCTGCCTTGGCGGTCCTTCCCCCCAGAGCAGCTGAGTGGCGTTATGTGACAGCAGGCCCCAATGTTCTTTATCATCGGAGACATACATCGATACGGTCAAAGGTACGAGGATCGAGTTGGTAGGATAATCTTGGAAGAAGTGAGCGGTAATCTTTCCGATTGACTTTTCCTCACCGAGATCAAAGACGACTTCCCGCGTTTTTCCACGCAGATGCCCTACCCATGCCGGGTCATTCATATCCAACGTGCCGTATTTTCCATCCGTAAGTTTGTAACCGTTGTCAGGATGCGACGCTTCTGGCTCCTCGGACCATTCATATGGGAGGCCGGCCGCAAGATTGCGGAATTGCGTCTCCTCCACTGCCGGAACAGGCGATTTTGCCTGCACCGCAGAAATCGAGGAAATCAGCAATACTACTGTCAGCAGGACGGATCCCCATTTCTTGTTCAACGTCATTAGGTCAGCTCCTTTTTAATCTCAAGTGTAGAAATGCCTGAATTCTTTACCCGCTTAGTGATGAATACCTAAATGGATCCCCCTTTCACGAAATTCGGCAAACGCCCTGATTGGAATCGCTTTCAAAAATAAAAAATTCTCATTCCTCATTCCCTTCTTTGCTCGCGAAATGTCTTAGAAGATCAGTCCGAAGGTGAACCATTAGCCGGCAGATCATCATCTGCAGCGGCTATGGCGCCGTCCACCCTCGCGGCTTCATTCAACTCATACGGCGAATTTGCGGTCGAATTAATTCAAGTTCCACAGTTGTGTACAATTAAACACCCGCTTCTTCCTTCTGATACATCTCGGTCAGCTTGATGCTTCTGCCCTGCTGCAAACGGGATCGTTCGGAAGCGAAAGCAATCAAATGGCTTTGCAAGGAAGCGGTAGCCGATGTAAGGCCTTGAGACGGGTTGCGGTCGAACTTATGTACATTTTTAAGGAAGGAGCTCACCATGCGCTCATCGCCTCCGCCGTGGCCGTCGCCCTGCACGCTGCATTTAATTTCAATCTCTTCGCCCGTCGCATAACGGTACAGCGTAAAAGAACCCTTATCCATGTCGCCCATGATCTCTCCCTGCGTACCCATAATCTGCACACGGCGAGTACCGCTTTGGGTTAATCCCGACATAATGAAATTAGCATTAGCGCCGCTGGCAAATTCCATATTGACGACCTGATGGTCGACAACATTATTATCGCAGCGATAGACGCAGCGGCCGAACGGTCCTTCCTTAAGCGCCCGGATAATGCCTTCCTGTGATAAATCGTGCGTCATATAGCGCGCCCAATGATCGGCAGGTTGCTCCAAGTACATTTTAATCGCTGAAAAAGCACATTCCCTCTCGGCTTCGCAACCATCGATGCAGCAGTCCGTAGCACCCTCCGGCGCGTTCTCGGCTTTAAAATGAAGCAATGAGCCAAAGGAGCTGACCGCAGTGCACGGTTCATCCATCAGCCAGGAGATGAGGTCCAGGTCGTGGCAGGATTTGGCCAGAATCATCGGACTTGTTTCCTCGGAATTGCGCCAATTGCCGCGTACGTAGCTATGAACCATATGGTGATAGCCTACGTTTTCGGTTAACTGAATGGTGCCGATCGCGCCCAATTCCCCATCCTCGATGCATTTCTTGATGCCCGACCAGAACGGGGAATAGCGAAGCACATGCGTGACCACCAGCAAACGCTTATGCTTAAGAGAAGCTTGCTCCAATTCTATACATTCCCGCACATTCGGTGACATGGGCTTCTCCAGCATGACATGGTAGCCAAGCTCCATCGCTTTCATTGCTGGTATATAGTGCATCCGATCAAGCGTGCAGATGATCATCACGTCGGCTATTTTCCCCTGCTCAAATGCTTTGTCCCACGAATTGTAAACGTGTTCTTCAGCAATCTGATGAATCTCTGCAAAACGTTGTCTGCGTTCATCATCCGGCTCGGCTACCGCAACAAACTTCAGTTCATTCGGAAATTTTTCCGCATACGGTCCATAGATGTATCTTCCTCTACTGCCTGCGCCTAATAGTACTGCCGTTAATGTTCTCAATGTTAGTCCCCCTTGCATGTACAATTGCATCCTAATTTCATTGTAAGGGGTGACTCCGCGCATCAAAATAGATCATTGCTTACATTCCATATACATTTATTGACCTTGGTGCATGGTTTCGTTGCGAGCCGTTCGAAAATCCTGTGGCGTCATATCATTTTGCTTCTTAAAAAAGCGGATAAAGGCAAGCGCTGAATTGTAGCCGAGCTTGGCGGCAATTTCATTGACCTTCATGGATGTATTGAGCAGCATATCTTTTGCAATGACATTGCGGTAATCATTTACGTATTTAGACAGTCCGATTCCGGTTATCTGCTTGTAAAGCCTTGATAAATAGGATGGATTCAAGCTGACATAATCCCCGATCGCGGTTAGGGATATATCATCCGCAATATGCTCCTCTATATAACGATGCACCTTATTAACGACCTCCGCCGGCAGCTCTGTTCCTCGAATCGCATTCCATTCAAAAAAGCAGTCCGCAATTTGCCAATAGTATGGAATGAGCTCCGTCCATGAAGCGGTCTCCTCCTGACGGAACAGTTTATCCAAATTCATCTGGGTATTCATATAGTCTCGCATATCTTTATTTTTGTGCAAATGCGCCAGAAATACCGCAGATAGGAAATGGTACAACTCAACCTTGCGCTCATATGGAGTATCCGGATCGTTCCAGATGTCTGTCAATTCAACGAATTGATGATTAAACTGCTCGCGGTGATTATTTTCAAGACAGCTCATCAGCAGCTGCACGCGAGCGTGAAAAAAGCTGTCATGATAGCTTTTCGCCTTCTCTTTTTCTTCGGACTTCTGAAGATCTTGATCGGTCATGATGACCTCATGGAACAAGCCATGGCCTTGCATAAGACCGTATTTCATCGCATGAAAACGATCCGACAGCCGATTCCAGGGGACAGCCTCGCTGCCAATAAGAAAAGATACGGAGAGGTTCAGCAGCCTTTTGCTGGTCGCCTGGATCGTCTCCAAATTGCCGCTCACATAGCGGTATGCCCGGGTCCATTCCATCGTACGGGTATCCGCCGTTATATCCGGACCGGCTTTAGACTGAAAGATCCATACCATTTTGTTCATATCAAATACGACGGAGAAGCAGCGCACAAGGGCGGATAAATACTCATCGCCGATATTTTGAAGTGCGTAAGCGAGCAAAGCCTTGTCCGGCGCTGTGAACATTTCCTTCCAGGCATCGATCCGGCCAATCAGTAAATAGGCAGGGAGCGATGCGTCGAGCGGAATGTCCATTTCCGCAAAAGCGTCCCGAAGCTGCTGACCCGTCATCGTCTTACCTTGTAATAGACCCCAGATATATTCCTTCTGCAGGGAAGGCATCGCTATTCTCATTTTGGACTGGGCCCGCAAGATCATTTGAGCCTGACCCTGTTCCTCTTCGATTTCCTCTATCGCCCGTTCAACGGTATGAATGATCTTCTCGTCGCTTTCCACTTTCAGCAAATAATCAAAGGCGCCAAACGTTAGGGCGTTCTTCGCATAGTGAAAATCATTGAACCCTGTCAATAAAATAACTTTGCACGCCGGCCACTGCGATTTGATTTCCTGAAGCAGCTCAATGCCCTCTATGCCGGACATCTTAATGTCCGAAATCACAATATCCATCCGGTGATGGGACAGCACCTCAAGCGCTTCTTCGCCGGAATAGGCCTTCATGACTTCAAGCTCCAAATGCTCCGTCTTCTCGAACAACTCCAGAAGACCATCTACAATAATCGGCAAATCATCCACGATTAAAAGCCTGTACATGGCGATTCCTCCTTAGCTCATGCTCAGTTTAATAATAGCTTGAAGCCCGCCAAGCTCAGAGCGTGATACGGTAATCCCATACTCTTCTCCATAACGAAGCTGAATTCTGCGATGAACATTAAGCAGGCCGGTTGTCTCCTCCATCTGGTTCGTTGAAAAACGCAGCTTCTTGCCAAGCGCTTCGATTTCCTCATCCGTAATGAACTCGCCGTTATCTTCTACGTAAATGTAAAAAGCATCATTTCGCAGCTTGCTGTGCACCCATAGCTCGCCCGTGCCGCGCATATTGCCAAGGGCGTACTTATAAGCATTTTCAATAATAGGCTGCAAAATCAATCGGGGAACTTCAATCGGCTGGGCTTCGACTTCAAACAGCACTTCGATTCGTTCCCCGTAACAGATCGACTGCATCTCTACATAAGTGCGGGAATGCTCAAGCTCCATCTCCAGCAGAATGTCGTCATCATGATGGCGAGTAATGAACTGAAAATATTGCCCGATGTACAAACAGAACTGGTAGGCTTTTTCCTTCTGGGTATCGGATTTAATCAAGCGGCAAAGCACGAAAAAGCAATTATATAAAAAATGAGGATTGATTTGCGATTGCAATCGCTTCAGCTCCGAACGCTGATTGCGAATTTGCTGCTCATAATTTTCCTCAATCAGTGTTTTCAAAGATTTCACGGTATCGTTAAAAGCCTGGTATAAATAGCCGAACTCATCCTGCCTGCGGTCGATCAAGATCGGCTCCAGCTCGTTTTGCTGCATGCGGCGGAAGGAACGCACCAGCTTTAACAACGGACGGTATATTAATCGGATGATAAAATAGGTAAAAAATAAAAAAATACAAACAGCAAGCGCGCAAGCCCACCAAAACAATGCCCTATATACCTGCAATGAACCGAGAATCATCTCTTCCGGTATGCAAGTTACCGTGTATGAATTCCAGAGACTGGAATACTTGAATACGGTTAGAAAGCGCTTGTTTTTATAATGAATCGTATCATAGCCTTCATCTATTTTCGCTGCCTGCTTCTCAAAAGCCAGCTGCTTCATCAGATCATGCAATTCAAGGTCGGAGCCGCTATTGATTTCCCAGCCGCGCTCCAGGTTTAACAATACGGTCTGGCCTCCCCTGCTATTGCCGATTTGCGCTAAGGTTTCTTTAATTTTGCCGGTTGAGAGCTCTACGCCTACCACATAGAGCGGGTCCTTTTTGCCTGCAGGGTACTGCATCGTAATAAACAGCCGGTCCTTCCAATAAATAAAGGGCTCCGTATAAAGCTTCTTGTCTGGCTGCATCGCTTCATATTCTTCTGCATCCAGATTGGTTTCAAAGCTGTTGCTCAGCACCGTGCGCTCGATATGCGGAATGTACGCCTTCGCCTCGCGAATGAACGGACTGGAATTTTTCATTAAATCCAGGCGGTGCTGAATATCCAGTATTTTATACGACCGCTCATAGGAGTTCATCTGCTCGCCTGTCGCCGCCACTTCCATCAAATCCCTGTCCATGACGTAGTTAGGCAGATATCGGCTGATCCGGTCTGCTTCCTGATCCAGGGAGTCTAAATAAAACCTTGTCGTATTCAAAATCGAATCGGATATTTCACTGCGGATATGATTGGCCCCTTGCTCATTCATCATCCAGGTAATTGCCATAAGCGGCAGTAAGGCTGCCAAAAAGGCAGCCATTATTTTTTTGAATATAGAGGAATCCTGTAAAAAGAATATACTTTTCATCGTTTGTTCTCCTGTGCCCGAGATCTACGACCTTCTTTGTCTATTCTTTTACGCTTCCCATTACAATGCCCTTGATGAAAAACCGCTGCAAGAATGGATAGACAATAAGAATCGGGAAAGCCGCTACGAAGATTTGTGCCGCCCTGCTTGTACGGTCAGACAGCTGCAGCATGAGTTCCACATTTTCTGATTTAAGAAATCGGAAATCCATCTTAATAATAACGGTTTGCAAGAAAGTTTGCAGCGGATAATTTTCCGGGTGATTCATATAAAGCATGCCGTCGAACCAGCTATTCCAATGCCCTACCATCGTAAAAAGCCCCGTTGTCGCCAGTGCGGGCAACGATAGCGGTACATATATTTTCCAAAGCGTTGCAAAATGCCCGGCTCCGTCAATCCGTGAAGCGTCCTCAAGCTCCCTGGGCAGATTGCGGTAAAAGTTCAATAGCAGGATGACGTTGAACACGTTAATTGCCATAGGTAGCACCAACGCTCCGAGAGTATCAATAAGTCCCAAGCTTTTAATTGTCAAATAGGTAGGAATGAGTCCGCCGTTGAACAAAATCGTGAAAACAAATATCCATGCATAGACGGTTCTTAGACGAAACGTATTGCGATCCTTGGATAAAGGATAAGCTGTAATAATCGTTAACAACATACTTAATACCGTCCCGACAACAACCCGTTGAATCGAAATGCCAAAGGCTCTTACATACTCAGGCTTGCCGAACACGTTATCATAAGCCGCCGTTGTAAACTCTACAGGCCACAGCGCAACCTTGCCGGCTGCCGCCGCCGAACCCGAGCTAAACGAAATCGCCAAAATATGAAGGATCGGCATTAAGCATAAAAAAGATATAAACGCTAGAAAGACTAGGTTGCAAACTAGAAAAGCCCTTCTTCCGAATGACGGTTTAATAACCACGGTCAGTCTCCTTTCTGAATCACCGACTTTTCATCTATTAGAAAATACGGTAATTCGCTAGTCGGTATGCGAGTACGTAGGATACGGAAATGAAAATAAAGGATACGACGGATTTCAATAAGCCGACAGCTGTGGCAAATCCGAACTGGGCTTGCTGGATCCCCATACGGTAGACAAAAGTATCAATGATATCGGCACTTTCATAAACCGGTGCGCTGTACAGGTTAAAGATTTGATCAAATCCCGCATTCAGCACATTGCCGATATTAAGCGTCAGCATAAGAACGATGATCGGCATCATGCCCGGCAGCGTCACGTGAAGCGTTTGTTTCCAGCGGCCCGCACCATCGATTTGAGCGGCTTCATAAAGCGTAGGATTAATTCCTGTCAGTGCGGCCAAATAAACAATGGTACCAAATCCAAATTCTTTCCATACATCGGAGATGACCATGACATAAGGGAACCAGTTATTATCGCCAAGAAAGAAAATCGGCTTCATGCCGAACCATCCAAGCAGCTGGTTCAATATGCCGGAGGAAGGAGACAAAATATCGACCAAAATCCCGCTCAGCAGCACCCAGGATAGAAAATGGGGCAGATAGACCAGGGTTTGGAACGTTCTTTTCATCCATTCTCTACGCAATTCATTAAGCAAAATTGCTATCGTGATTGGCACGAACAAACCGGCAACGATTTTCATTACAGCAATGTATACCGTATTAAAGAAGATGCGGCCGATATCCGGATAATCCATTAACAGCTGGAAGTTCCTCCATCCGATAAACGGGGAGCCGAACAACCCTTTATTCGGCACATATTTTTGAAAAGCCATCATGATTCCTGTCATAGGAATGTAACTAAAAATAACAATCATAGCTAAACCCGGCAGCAGCATCAAATGAAGCGGCCATTCCTTCTTCCACATGCGCGTCAGACTATTCATATCTTCACCTCGCTGATTCACTTTTCATGTTGTGCGCATTCCTAGTTCAAGAACCCGATTGTTCTTGAAAAAAGGAGGGATTGCATAGATTCAATCCCTCCCTGCACTACAGATCCTATTGAAGCGATTTATACCACTCGTTAACTTCTTTCGTGATTTCATCGCCGCCAAGCTTCTTCCACTCTGCAACGAATGTATCGAACTCGTCTACGGATACTTGGTTCATTATGATTTTGATGAATATTTCATCACGTTTCTTCGTTAAAATTTCTTGGCGGTCTGCCATCGTCGGAGTAGGCGCGCCGTAGAATTTGTTTTGTAGGTATTCTTTGTTTTGCTGGATTTTTGGGTTATGCGATACCGCTCCGTTCGGCCCCGAAATCAGCACTTCCCACCACATATTGATATCGCTACCATCGATAAATTTCATCGCACGTTCATAACGACCCTTCTGGTCTGCAGTTTGAAGAATGCTAGGATCTTTCGTTTCGATCGCTTTCGGCAGAATTTCGCCGTTGTTATCCATCTGTTTGCCTACGCGAAGCGGGTTCAGCAGCCAGTAGTTGTTGCCTTTTTCTTGTTTGTCTTTACCATACAGATAGATTTTTTGCTCATCTGTCGGATTCATCGTATTATCAACGACGATCCATTGGTTCAGCAATTTGATAACGCCTTCAGGATGCTTGGCTTGTTTAGAGATCACATAGTACTCGTCAACACCAAGACCAATTTGATTCAATGTAGGCTTGTTGTCTACGGAAGGAATAGGGAACACTCCCCATTCTTGAACAACCTTCCCGTCTTTCACAGCGCCCTGCACAAGCTGCGCCGGTGTCCAGGAAGCACCAAATACCATGCCGATGCTGCCGTCATAGATGAGCTCAGCGGCTTTTTCCGTATCTTTAACCGCAAACTCAGGATCGATCAACCCTTTTTTGAACATGTCTTGCAGCGCTGCAAGCGCCTGCTTCATCTCGGGCTGGATATCACTGTTCATCAAACCGCCGTTCCCGTCTTCCATCCAAATGTTTTCATAAGCGTGATAGCCGTTCAAGAACGCTCTCAGACCGGTAACGCCTGTCTCGATACTAAATGGGTTTTTGCTGACCGCAATACCGTAAGCTTGTTTTGTGCCGCCAGGATTCTTGGTTTTGAACGCTTCGGCAATTTCAATGAAATCATCCATTGTTTTAGGCTCAGGCAAGCCAAGTTCTTTCAGCCAGTCGGTACGAACGAACAAGTATTGATAGTTGAACGGGTTGTATGAGCTTGGAATCCCCATCATTTTCCCGTCGATCATCGCAGTTTTCATCTGCATGCCGCCGTCCATGGTCAGAAACTTTTTTGTCTCTTCCGTAGCATGCTGATCATAAATCTCTGTCAAATCCATAATCATATCCGCTTCCGTCAGCTCCTTAAGCTGTGCAGCGTTTACAAGCAAGAAATCGGGAAGATCGTTGGATGCGATCGCAATTTTTACTCTCTCTTTGAATTGGCTGATGTCTGCAATCCACTTGTTTGTAATTTTGACACCGATATCTTGTTCATAAACGTCATAAACTGAGTTTTTGTCGAAGTCTTCACCTTCGTCGAATTTCAAGTAAGGATCGCTTGGCGAAACCGTTGAAACCTCAATGATATCATTGCTGTTTCCTGTGCCTGTTGTTTCAATTGGTTCCTTGGAATTTACAGGTGGTTGGTTTGGCTCAGACGACGTTTTGAATCCGCAGCCTGTAATCGCCAATGCAAGCGTCAAGGAGATCATTGCAAGTGCCTTTTTGCTCTTCAAATTTTACCCCTCCGGTACATTTCGTTTAGTTTTCTGCAAATTGTATTGCAGTCTTTCATAATTCCAGTATAGAAAGAAGCCCCCCGCTGTTCTATATACTAGTCTTTACTTTCGTATACACCTCTTGACACCAGGCAAAAAGCAAATAATTATCGTGATTCACTTATACATCGGCAGCATTTACTTTTCATTTAGAAATACCTCAAAATGTATGTATGAAAGTAAATAACAGTATCTGGTTGAAGTCATCCCTTGTCTATATACTTAGCATATAAATTCATGATTGTCTGGAGGCGTTGGACATAATGAGACTTCATATTGCCTATGACCATCCCATTGCTATCAATGCTTTCGAATGGACCCCTGCCACTTATCGGCAGCCGCCTCATGTGCACGCAAGCCTGGAGATCGGTCTCTGTTTAACAGGCAAAGGCTATTTTTTCTTTGGCAACAAACAATATGCAGCGAAACCTGGCGACTTATTTCTGGTCAACAATGATGAACGGCATATTGCCCAATCTGCCCCCGATGACCCGAGCCGCTATCTTTTTATTAATTTTGATCCCGCGCTGCTGCTAGCGGAGGAGCCCGGTCTTCTGCTGCCATTCTCCTATCGCTCCACTCATTTTTGCAATCATATTATGGGCGGCTCGCCGCTCGCCAAACAGCTTACGCCTTGGGTGCTGGCTATAGCGGAAGAACTGCGGGAAAAGTCCCCGGGTTATTTGGCAATGGCCAAAAGCGCGCTCATTCAGCTGTGCGGCCGTCTTCTTCGACATTACGACGGTTTGCTGACCGATGATGAGCGTCGTCATATGGTACATTCCGTTCGCCAGGCGCAATCGCTGGCCGCTTTGGTCGAGCATCGTTACCATGAGCCGGTTAGCTTAGGGGAATTGGCTGATGAACTTGGTTTAAGCATCTCGCGCGTGAGTCGGGCGTTTCTGGAAACGACCGGTTATCGTTTCTCGGAATATGTTTCCTTGCTGCGTATCCAGGCTGCCAAGAGGGAATTGGCAGGAACAGACAAAGCTGTAGCCGATATTGCTTTCGAATGCGGCTTTCAAAGCTTGCCGACTTTTTACCGCGTTTTTAAAGAGACTGTCGGCCTGTCTCCGATCCGTTATCGGCAATCAATAGGGATTACGGAATGAGCAAAAAATGAGAATAACGCTTTCATGATTTGAGAAGCCATTGCCGGCATGGCTGGTTATAATCAAGGCATATTTTGATTATATGGATTTCAGGAGGGCAACCTTGATGACGAAATGGATTGGACTGAGGGAAATAGTTCGGGATGAAATCAAACAGCGCGGAGAAGAAGGCTGTCCTGTTGAGGGGATGGCCGAGCGGCTGGAAGCAGCCGGCACAGACGAAGCAAAGTTAATGGAAGTATACCAGGCTTTAATGGCTCTTGAACCGCATGCGGATTTCAAGTATTTCGAGCCGTCGGAATTGGAGGCCATTCGCGCCGAACGTCCGGATGGACCGAGACTCCTGTCCGGAAACTGGGATGAGCTTAAATGGCAGGATAAATTTCATGGTGCGTGGCTCGGCCGTTCGGCTGGTTGCGCGCTCGGAAAACCTCTCGAAGCTCCTTCCTTCATGCAAGGCTCGGGCGGAAGACCCGGCTGGCACAATATTAAGTTGTGGTTCGAAGGCGCAGGGCAATGGCCGATTCGCCACTATACACCGGGCGATTCAACTGCAGAAGCCGAGTACGGTATCGAGATAGCAAGGTGGAGCAGCTTGGCCAGCTGCCGGGATAACATTCGTTTTATGGAAACGGACGATGATGTTCGATATACCGTTCTCGGTCTGCTCATGCTTGAGGAACGCGGGCTCGATTTCAACTCTTGGGACGTGGGCAAGCTGTGGCATCGTCATTTGTCATTCGGGCAGGTATTCACGGCAGAAGCGCAGTCCTATCTTAATTTCGCTCGTGTCACTTCACATATTAGCGGCGATCAGCCAGACGACTGGGAGAAACATATCCACTGGGGGCGTTCTTATTTGAATCCCTACCGCGAATGGATCGGCGCCCAAATCCGTGTAGACGGCTATGCATACGGTGCTGCCGGCCAGCCCCAGCTTGCAGCTGAGCTTGCTTGGCGTGACGCTTCCTTCTCCCACGTGAAGAATGGGATTTACGGCGCCATGTTTTGCTCGGCAATGATTGCCGCTGCAATCGTTGAAAGTGACATGAAGCGAATTGTTGAGATCGGATTGAGTGAAATTCCGAAACGCAGCCGACTTGCAGAAGATATCGCATTAGCGGTCAACATTGCCGAGGAAACGGAAGACCCATTAGATTTGGTGAGTAAAATATGGGAAGCATTTAAGCATTATCACCCTGTTCATACCAATAATAATGCTGCATTATGCGCGGCAGCGCTCATTCATTCCGGAGGGGATTTCGAGAAAGGCATTACGGCAGCCGTACTTGGAGGCTGGGACACCGATTGCAATGGCGCCACCGTCGGCTCCATTCTTGGCGCATCGCTTGGAGCGGCGGCGCTTCCTGAGAAGTGGATCTCGCCGCTAAACGATACGTTGTATGCCGATGTCAGTGGCTTCCACCCCATTGCCATCTCCGAATGCGCGCAAAGAAGCTATCGCGTCTTTCGAAAATTGCAGCATTAACATGATTTAGGATCGAGTATAATGCGGTATCATATTAAACTAATATGTCCGTTCACTTAAGAAGGCAGCTGATCGCTCTGACCAGCTGCCTTCTCTTTTTTATCAAATTCCTCTTGGCAAGTGTTCTGTACGCCCGATGAGCTCATTTCGATTATTCATTTTTGAAGGCATAAGCCATTTTCGTGTAGGATAATATCTGCTTTGCTGCAGGTCGGACGCCGATACATGCATCTTACTACCCGCGTCCTGCGTGTCGCCTTTGTTTTAATGACAATTGAAAAATCGCCATCTATACTAAACCTATAAAGCGTATGGAATGGAGGAGCCGTCTATACATGAAAATTTCACTCGACATCGACCCGCGCAACGAAGAAACCGCGGTGACGATTCACTGCAAAGAATTGACCCCAGCCATCCAGGAGATCCTCGAGTACCTCAATAAGAATGACACGGATTTGATCGTCGGAAAAGATGGAGAGAACCAGCACTTAATTAAGCACGAGGAAGTACACTACTTTCGTACAGAAGGCGATGTGGTCACAGCCGCCACCTCAGAAGGAATCTTTAAAATAAAAGAAAAATTATATGAGCTCGAAAACTCCCTTCCTTCCCATCGGTTTATCAGGATCTCAAAATCCGTCATTGCAAACCTGCATGCAATGAGCCATTTCGAACCATCATTTAACGGGACCCTCTGCGTTCACTTTAAATCAGGTGAAAAAGAATATGTTTCGCGTCATTACATTGGCCGAATTAAAGAAATTCTAAAGATGAACAGGAGGGAAACGAAATGAATGCATTTCTTTTCAGAAGCATGATCGGTATATTCTTCGGGGCCTTTATTGCTGTAATGACTACAAGTGCGCTTATTTATTTTGGCGGACAATCGACAATAGACGGAATGCATTTTATTAAAAATGCATTTGGCTATATATTCTGCGGCTGGCTGTTTAATGTCACACCCCTCTATTTCAAAATTCGCTCACTTCGCCTGCCCATACAAACTGCCTTGCACTTTTTAACAGTCACCATCGTCTACTTTTTATTAGGCCAATGGATCGGCTGGATTCACATTAATGTAAAGAACTTTTTGATATTCCTGGGAATCTCTATTATCGGTTACGCCATCGGATGGATTGGATTTTATCTTTATTTTAAACATGAATCGAGAAAGCTGAATAACGATCTTAGAAGACATTGAATAAAAGGAGAAAACGCATGGAGAGTGTCATTACAGTTCGCAATCTATCGAAAAACTTTGGCGGGACCAAGGCAGTAAAGAATCTTTCCTTTGATGTTTACAAAGGTGAAATCTTCGGAATTATCGGGCCGAACGGCGCAGGGAAAACGACCACCCTCGAAATCCTGGAAGGAATCTCTGATCCAAGCGAGGGAGCGGTTGAAGTCCTTGGACTCGTTCCCAATAAGCAGCTTCGGGAGTTAAACAAGAGAATTGGTGTCCAGTTTCAAGCCACTTCGATCCAGAAGAAAATGAAAGTAAAAGAAGCGCTGGATCTCTTTTCTTCATTTTATGATAATGCCACGAAAAAAGATCATTTCATAGAATTGCTTGGCTTAAACGAAAAGCTGAACGTAAAATTTGATGACCTATCCGGCGGATGGAAGCAGCGGGTAACTCTTGCTTTAGCCACTCTGCATGAGCCTGAAATCTTATTTCTTGATGAGCCGAGCATGGGTCTTGATCCCTTAGCAAGGCGGGAAATGTGGTCTTTGATCCGGCTGTTACGGGATCGTGGAAGTACGATTGTGGTGACCACGCATTATATGGAAGAAGCTGAGCAGCTGTGCGACAGGGTGGCGATGATTTACAGCGGCCAATTAAAAGCTTTAAACTCCCCTCGTGAATTATTAAACGAAGGTGCTGCTAATTGTCTTACCTTTATCAGTGAAGGAGTCGCCCCCGAATATCTAAGCTCGCTTCCCGGCGTGGAGCGCGTTGAAAAGAATCAAGACGAATTCAAAGTGTTTTGTGATGACCAACAGACAACGGCTTATCACATTTTCAGTTACTGTCAGGAAAAAGGCATCCGATTGTCCAGCTTCAGGTTTGAAAAAGGCTCTCTCGATGATTTATTTATCCAGTACCTAGAAAAGGAGAAGATCGGATGAACGCAATCGTAAAACTCGCCAGTTTAGAAACGAAAATGTTCTTTAGAGACCGTTTAAGCATGTTTTGGACGTTTCTCTTTCCTATTGTGATGATCGGGCTGTTTGGATCCATGTTTGTTGGAGATAACATGAGTCAAAAGGCTTTTGCGGAATATTTTGTTCCTTCGTGGATTGGCGTCAATATCGTAACCACTTCCTTTTTTACTCTGGGAACTGTTTTAACCAATTACCGGGAAACGGGCGTATTGCGAAGATATCAATCAACACCGCTCCAGCCATGGAAAATCCTCGCCGCCCATACCTTTCAAGGGACCGTCATCTTTGCAATATCCGCCATGCTTCTGATGGTCTTTGGCATGCTGCTCTACGATTTAACCCTGCCGGCCTACATCGGAAGCACCCTGCTTTCATTGCTTATTAGCATCCTCGCTTTTTTCCCGTTTGCTTTATTCCTGACCTCATTAGCAAAAAACACTCAGGCTGCTTCCGCAATCAGTTCATTATTTCTAAACCTGATGCTGTTCCTGTCAGGAGCGACATTCCCGCTGGAAATGATGCCGACGGTTCTTCAATATGCAGCGAAAATACTCCCGCTCTATTACGTCATTCAGTTGCTGCGGGGGACGTGGACAGAAGCGCCAATTACGGAGTATGGCTTTGAAGCAGCTGTTTTGATTGGCATTGCCATTGTATCTGTTGTGCTTGCTACACGGTTTTTCCGGTGGAGCGGGAAATAGGAATATTATAAGAAGACTTGCATCGCCTCATTTATAATCGGTTGACCCGGTTTCATACCTGAAACGATCTACTCCATAGAGCGTATTCATATGCTCCATATGAGCCGCTCCCCAATTGTTCAATGCCTTTAGCACCGTGCTTAAACCTTTGCCATACTCGGAAATTGAATACTCTACTTTTGGAGGGACCTGGTTATAAACCTCTCGATGTACAATATCGTTATACTCAAGCTCTCTTAACTGTTGGGTAAGCATTTTTTTGTTTATACCCGGTATCGATTTTTGAAGCTCGCTGAATCTCATGGTGCCGTTGGAAATCAGTTGAAGTAAAATGACGGGCTTCCATTTCCCCACCAAAATATCAAGCGCTGATTCAAATTTGCAATACTCTTTCATTGAACTCCCCGCTTCCCTGTACCTTAGGTAACTTTTTATTCACTATGTTTAGATAAAGTGCCTACTTCATTGAACCCAATTACTAGACTATTATAACCTCAGAGAACGCAAATAAGTAATAAGGAGGTTCGCACCATTCATGAATATCGCATTATGGATCATTCAAGGGCTTGCTGCGCTGGGGTTTGTTTACTCAGGATGGTTGAAGGCGTTTCAGTTTGAAAAAGCCAACGCGTCTTGGGGATGGGTGAAAGACGTTCCCAAAGCGTTCGTCGTCTTTATTGGGGTAGCAGAATTGGTAGGAGCTTTCGGACTTATTCTGCCACTAGCGATGTATATCGCGCCCATATTGACGCCTATTGCCGCTGCAGGTCTTGCCACAATCGTTCTTCTTGGCGCCCTATACCATGTTGCACGCAAGGAGCATCGAGAAATAGGCGTAAACGTTGTCTTCTTTGTGTTAACTGTATTTATTGTGATCGGTCGTTTTTAAACCGGCATCTGCCGAAGCTGGATTCAATGTTTCAGTAGTGAATATAGCAGCAGAGAATCGACCTGCAGGTCGATTCTTTGCTCTACCACGATCGATGGTACGGTCCACCGTTAATGATCTCAAACGATCCTGCCCTTACTCTCTCATTCTTCTACCTTTATTTGCTTGGCGCAATCCCTTTTACCAGCAATTCCGTCCACTGGGCGGTATAAGGGAGTATCCTTTGGTAGATATGCGGGCTGGATATCCCTTCAACCAGGGCCTGGAAATATATCAGAAGAAATTCATCCGAATATTTCAGATCAACCTTGCCTTCTTTGCGCCCACGATGAAATAAATCCAACATAAGACTGTAGCTTTCGTTGACGTACTCCTGCATCATCAGTGATAATCCGTTATCGTCCTTCTTTGTAAAATAATCCATTAAATCGAAATAAAACTGCTTGTTGATCTTCTCCAGAAAATGAATTTTGATCTGACTCATGGCAATGATCGTTTCTTCGAAGGGTTTATTATCGGCCATGATTTTTCGGGCATTTTCCCCCATTTGAGTTAAAAAATATTTAAACACCTCGTGGATCAGGTTTTCCTTGCTCCCAAAATATTTAAATATCGTCGTTTTACCGACATTGGCATGTCTAGCTATCTCATCCACTGTTACATTTTCGATGCCGGCTTCGGTATTCAACAAGTCAAAAGTTGCCTCCAAGACTTGATTTTTCTTCGCTTGCGTCCTCTTTTCAAAACCATTCATTCCTTATTCCTGCTTTCTAACGATTATGACTAAAATAAATTATTGCGGAGGTTTTAGTTCGTAATTTTCCTTCCTATTTATTATATAGCGAAATTATGAATTATCAAACGCATCAGAGTTCTAAACTTAGCTTTATTTGCGTTGACTATGACCATAATCGGGTGTATAACTGAAGTTGTAAATGAACTTTGGTTTAAAACAAAGCATTTTCAGCGAATATATGAACTATATCTAAATATTCAGTTCATTATTTATCAAGTTGAAGCTTTGCTTTAGACTGGAAAGCACGTTACTAAAACTGGTTAAGAAGGAGTTTTAGTGCTATGACAAACATTGTAAAGGTGCAAGGCTTGCAAAAAAGCTTCGGGAAGTTCAAAGCGTTGCAAGACGTATCATTTACGGTAAATGCCGGGGAAGTTGTCGGATTTATCGGGCCGAACGGCGCGGGGAAATCCACAACAATTCGTACGTTACTTGGGATTATCCGTCGGGATGCCGGGGAAGCGAAGATCTTTGGCAAGGATGTATGGAAAGACAGCCTTGAGATTCATAAACGAATTTCTTATGTTCCTGGGGATGTGGCGCTTTGGGGCAGCTTAACTGGCGGTGAAATCATTGATTTATTTATGAAATTACATGGCGGCGGAGACAAAAATAAACGCGACTATTTGATTAAACGGTTTGAATTGGATCCGAAGAAGAAAGCCAAGGGCTATTCCAAGGGAAATCGGCAAAAAGTCGGCCTGATCGCGGCTTTGGCCGTTAATTCCGATTTGTATATTTTCGACGAACCGACTTCCGGCCTTGATCCGCTGATGGAAGCCGTCTTCCAGGATGAGGTCGAAAAAATCAAGCTTGCAGGAAAAGCCATCTTACTGTCCTCTCATATTTTGAGCGAAGTGGAGCGGCTGGCCGATAAAGTGGTCATCATTCGCCAAGGCAAAGTGGTTGAAACCGGGACATTGGATGAGCTGCGTCACTTAACCCGTTCTACGGTAACGATGGTAACGCAAGACAATGTGGCTATAATGGCATCCGTTAACGGTGTCCATGATTTCAAGCAATCCGGCAATCAAGCGACATTTTCCGCGGATAACGAATGTATCAATGAAATTTTGTCCGAAGCGGCAAAATTGGGCGTCAAGAAGTTTGAGTCCGTGCCGCCTACGCTGGAAGACTTATTCATGCGTCATTATGAAGTCTAAGGGCGGAAACGGAGGAAATTATAATGCAAGAAAAATTTGCGCGTTCGCGTGTACTGTTCGTCCAATATCTGAAACGTGATTGGAAAAAAATCATCATCTGGATTTTAGGTTTAGGCTTGTTTTCAGCCGGATTTGTTCCTGCTTTTGAAGAAATCGGCAAGGGACAAGGTTTGCAAGGAATGTATGAAACCTTGCAAAATCCTGCCATGATTTCCATGGTGGGTCCGACACCGGTTGAGACCGCAGCGGATTATACTTTAGGCGCTATGTATGCGCACGAAATGCTGTTATTCTGCGGTTTGTTTGCGATGATTATCGCTGCATTGCATGTGGTAAGCCATACTCGCAAAGAAGAAGATCTTGGGCTTACTGAACTCGTACGCTCCTTTCAAGTAGGTCGTCAAGCCAACTCGCTTGCGGTAATTGCCGAAGTTGTTGTGATCAATATGATATTAGCACTCGTGATTGGCGGAATGATGACTAGCTATGGAGCAGATACGATTTCGGCCGAAGGATCCTTTTTGTTTGGCGCATCCATCGGCATGGCCGGGATCTTGGGAGCCGTAATTGCCTTAGTTATGGCACAAATCATGCCGACTTCATCCGGTGCAACCGGTTCATCACTCGGAATTGTAGGCTTGCTATATATTTTTCGCGCCGGAACGGATGTGTCGAATACGGATCTCTCCATGATTAATCCGATGGGTTGGACGTATCTAACCTATCCTTTTACAGGAAACCATTGGGTCCCCCTAATTGTGGCGATAGTCTTCAGCGTCATCGTCGTGATCATCGCTTTTGGCCTTGAAGGCCGCCGAGATATGGGAGCCGGTTATTTGCCCGAACGTGAAGGACGGGAGTCGGCAAAAAAATCATTGCTATCCGTACCCTGCCTGTTTACGAAGTTGAACAAAGGCGTAATGATCAGTTGGTTGATTGCTTTCGTCATCATGGGAGCAGCCTATGGTTCGATTTATGGAGATATGCAAACTTTCCTTGAAAGCAATGAAATCATGAGTCAAATGTTTGCGATATCCGGCGTTTCCATCGAAGCAGCCTTTACCGGGACCATTATCATGGTCTTGATGGGATTGGTTTCCATTTTGCCGATAACGATCGTAAACAAATTATTCTCGGAAGAAACGCGGCGCCATTTAAGTCAGCTTTATGCTACCAAAGTGACGCGAGCTCAGCTCTATTGGTCGAGTGTCATATTGGCCAACATTGCTGGAATCGTGGGTATTTTGCTCGCTTCAAGCGGTCTTGGCGGGACAGCCATTGCTGCCATGGGTGACGGCTCGCCCATGAACATGGGTGATTTTATCGCCGCTGGTTATAACTTCCTGCCTTCCGTGTTGTTTTTTACCGGACTTGCCGCTTTGGCTTTAGGTTGGGCACCTAGACTAGGCAAAAGCGTATATGCGTACCTTGGCTATTCCTTTGCTCTAAACTACTTTGGCGGCATTTTGGAGTTGCCGGAATGGTTCTCGAAAACAGCCGTTCAAAGCTGGATTCCACGGATGCCGGTAGATCCGTTTGATGCTGCCACCTTTATTGCGATCTCAGCGATCAGTATTGCCTTCATGGTTTTGGGCTTTGTGGGATATCGCAAACGGGATATGGTTGAAGGAGCTTAACCGATAAATAAACTGATCTCATACTTTGATATAAATGGAACAGAAAACGGGCTGAATCCTACATATTCAGCCCGTTTTTTTCATTTACGAAGTTTATCTGTATAACTAACAATATTGCCAAACTGCTCGCCCGCCATTATTCGCTGAAACGCGGTAGTGCTTCATCCATCGCGTAGATCCGCCCATTGGCTTAAACCACCTTTAAGTATTGGAATAGGAAGCATCATTGTCGGGTCAGCCGGCGCGGCGGGAGCGGACCAGAGTTAGCGCACCGAGGATCATACCGATCAGCCCCATTACAATAGCAATGATCGCCCCAGCTCTCCCGGCGCCGGTACCGAAATCACCAGTGAATATGGTCAGATGCACTATAGCGTAGACTAAGACGATCAGCCCTAATACCATGGCCACGATCGACCCGTTTCGCCCACCATTTCCGGTACGACGTACGGAGCGGGCCAGAGACAGCCCGCCGATGACCGCGCTGATCAGGCCCACCACCGCGTCCATCGTGGCCCAGAGTCGCCCGGGGGTTAATCCGTATCCGACATTACCGTTGGTCACTTCAGCAGAGGCAATAGTTGGAGCAAGTAGAAATGCACAAAGCATTACGAATGTAACTAGCTTCAATTTCATTTGTTAATTACCCCTCTCGGTTGTTTTTTCATCATTTGCAAGGAGACTTCATGAGTTTGATAGGAGTTCCTGCTAGATCAACTAGTAAGATCTGTTTACCGCCAAAACCTGGCGACAATATCATTACGGGTATAGGCCCGCTTTAAGCAGGGTTCTCCTCCTAGATTCTCATTTCTGGCCTAGACGTTCCAACGATCAGAACACTCGTCCGTATGCAATGACTGTGCTGAACTCAGCTAATTCAAACGTTTTTGTTTGTTTAGATCATCCAGCAATGTCGTACTTCCGTTCTACTCAATTGTTACGGAATTTCCGGATAATCCCCCTTAATGCCGAGTTCAAGCAGCGCTTTCTCAATCGATATCGTATACAATCCGCAGTTCATCCTTCCGTCTTCAAAAATTACGTTTCTCAGAATCCGATTCCCCATATTCATTGTCCTTGTTGTTCTTCCCGGCTATCTCTCTCCTTTCACAGCCAGTTTACAAAACAAATGTCGAGAACTTATGCAGATCTTCCGCTCTTTGTGTGGATTTCTTTAAGAACCTACCTAATCACGTTATAATTTTCGGTAAGCGGCGTGTACTCGCTATGGAATCAAACTAAGGGAAGGATGTGAGGGGAATGGAACCAAAATTGTTGATTGTGGAGGATGAACCGGGAATGCTGGAGGAGATGCAGACCTATTTGCAACGTGAAGGGTTCAAGGTATTGACAGCCTGTACCGGCAAGGAAGCGCTCATGATCGCCCGGTCTGAGCGGCCTGATCTCGTCGTGCTTGATTGGATGCTCCCGGAAAAAAGCGGAATCGACGTATGCCGCGAGATAAGACAAACCTCGCATTGCGGCATTATTATGGTCACGGCCCGATCGGACGAATCAGATAAAATCGTCGGTCTGGAAATTGGCGCAGATGATTATTTGACGAAGCCGTTCAGCTTGCGCGAGCTCGCATCGCGCATCAGAGCTTTGCTTCGCCGTTTACGCGGACCTGAAGACAAGTCGATATTCTTGGAAAGAGACAACCTGATCATTTCCGAGGCCAAATGTCAGGTATTTAAAGACGGTCAGGAACTCCAATTGACACCTACCGAATTCAAAATTCTGTTCACACTCGCGGGTCGTCCCGGCATTGTCTTTAGCCGTTTGCAATTGTTAAAGGCTGCTTTGGAGGATGAGTACATGGGATACGAAAGAACGATGGATTCCCATATCCGGAATCTTCGCCGCAAACTGGGAGACGATCCTGCCAATCCTCGATATATTCAAACGGTATATGGTTTCGGTTACCGGTTCGGTGAACGTACATGAAGATGACGGTCCGCATGAAAATGTTTGCCTGTATGGGACTGATCGTTTTCATTGTAAGCATCACGTTCTCCCTGACAACGCAGGTTTACACAAGCGGCTTGATCGATCAATTTCAAAGGGAACAAATCGATGCCAACTATTTGAGCGCATCGCCCGAAGAGCAAATCGAAATTTTTAAATCTTATATCCTTGACAATATGCAGCTGAACGAACTGCTTAATGTCACGCACGGCGTGCGCTTGTTCTTTTTTGTTGCGATCGGGTTGTTCTTCAGTTATTGGATGTCGGGGGTGCTTACCCTCCCGCTCAAAAAACTTATAGCCGCCATAGAGCGCGTGGCGCAGGGTGACCTGAACGTCAAAGTACCTGTAGACACGAAAGATGAGTATGGGAAAGTTGCCCAAACGTTCAACGATATGACGTTCCGTCTGCGTGAAGCCGAAGAGACCCGCAGGCGACTGGTGGCCGACATTGCTCACGAGCTTCGCACGCCGCTCTCCGTGATGCAGCTTAAACTGGAGAATTATCAGCAGGCCGGTCATCATGTCCCCCCGGAAATGCTGCTTCGGCTTCACGATGAGGTAATCCGGCTCAGTCAGCTTGTGAACGATCTTCATATATTGTCGCTGGCCGAATCGGGCCGGTTGTCGCTCGAACGCAAACCGCTCGATCTGACGATGCACCTAGAACGAATTGTGGACGACGTGAAATACGAAGCGGAAGAAAACGGATTAGACGTTTGTCTTTATACGATTTCGAGTCCGGTTACCGTTATGGCCGATGCGAGACGGATCACGCAGGTATTCATTAATTTACTGACTAATGCGATTCGTTACACGCCTCGTGGAGGGAAGATTACTGTTGAAATCGAAGACCGGGTCTTTGATAGGAATGCGTTCTTTGCATGTGTCTCGGTGATCGATACCGGCATCGGAATACCGGCGGAAGAGCTGCCCTACCTATTCGATCGATTTTACCGCGTAGACGAAGCGCGCTCGAGGCATACAGGCGGTACGGGGCTCGGGTTATCTATCGCCCATCATTTTGTAAGAGCCCACGGCGGGTTCATCCGCGTTGCGAGTCAGTCTCATGAAGGTACTACATTTACCGTTTTTCTGCCTATAGGGCGATGATGTCTATAAAAGTTGATAACTCGGCATATAAACTTGCAGGAATTCCATTTACGTTCAATATCCTCATATATCCAGGTCTGTTAGCTTTATAAGGCTGAGACAAGACCTTTGGGGAGAGTATAGGCACAGCATATTTATAGAGAATTTAAAGACATTGACATTATATATGGCCCCTCATATAATTTATTTACATTTTTACCACTATTGAACTAGAAAGGAGAACGCAAACAACAAAATCAAATAGTTTATCGAAATTTACCGCATAAAGGAGGAAATTCATGAATTCCTGGATTAAAAAAACGGCCATCCTGTTCACTTATTCCTTAACTTTAAGCTCACTTGTACCTTTTGCTTCTGGATTTGCCCAGAGCTCCACCATGATGGTCTCCAATTCCTCTCCCGTCATTAACAACGCGGGTTTTGAAACCTTGGGAAGTGGTAGTGAAATACCGGGCTGGACTTATTATTGGTCACCGCTGACTGACGAATATTCCATCTCGATCACAGATTCCAAAAGCTATGAGGGAAACTACGCTTTAAAGATGGTCGATGGAGGGCCAAAGTCACTGGGATTAATCAGTTCTTCCTTTCCGGTCACGGAAGGAAGCAGTTATGTCACCTCCGTGAAAACCTGGCTGGAACAGGGCTCGGTGGCGATGATTGTTTATTACTACAATGCCGATAATAAGGAAATCAGCAACAGCCGCTCCTCCCTATCCTCCGTAAGCAGCGCTTGGTTGGACTTTACGCATGAAAGCGTCGCGCCAGCCGGTGCCGTTACAGCCAAGATTATGCTGTACTCCGGTACTGCCGGCTACAGTACCGCCTATTTCGATCATATGACCGTGTCCGCATCCACTGCAGCAGATATCCCCGTTGCCTTCGGGGATCCGATTGACTTGGGAGCCGCGATGAAAACGGTCAAAACCAGCGGGGCCGCCATGGCGAACGGCGAGGTTTACTTTGCAACGAATGGAACGCCTTCGACTTTCTATGCACTGGATGCCTCAACCGGCGAAGTCATCTATTCTTCTCCGGTCCAAGGCGTGAACACGGTATACGGTGTTGCAGCCGGTTCCGACGGCAATGTATACATATCCGGCGTGGAGAACGGCATGCTGTATCGTTATTCCCCTGCCGCGAAAACATTGGAGTCTGTAGGCGTCAATCCATCTGAAAAGCTGGTCTGGGATTTGGCAGCCACCTCGGACGGCAAAATTTACGGGGCCACGTACCCAAACTCCAAAATCTTCGAGTATGATATTGCTTCCAATCAATTCCGTGATCTCGGAAGCGTTCGTGAGGACGTCATGTACGCTCGAGGAATCGGTGTGACCGAGCAGTATATCTATGTCGGGGTGGGAAATCCTGCTTTTTTATACAAGATTGATCGTCAAACAGGTGAACAATCTGAAGTCAAGCTCCCGAACTCCGGAGCCAATGACATGATCGCCGACATCTGGTCGTATAATGGAAAGCTGTTCGTACGTTCGGGCGCTACTACCCTGTTTATCTTGGATGAAGAAACCGAAGAAGTGCTTCAATCTCTCCCTTGGCCTTCTCCAACCCGTTTTGACAGTATGATCTCCCCTCCTTCCCCACTGGACAGAGATCTGGTGTATTTCCGGAATGTAGTTAACAGTGAACTAGTCACCTATAATACGGCGACCAATGAAATTATCCCTTTAGAGGGTGTTGTTCTGCCAAATTCAACGGTCCGGGCCTATGATTGGGTCACTCCGCAAACCGGGCATAAAGCCGGCAAAACCTTGCTGGCCATGGTAACAGAAAAGCTGGAATACGTATTATTTGATCCTGAAGATCGGTCTGTCGAAACCATTATGCCTGAAATTGAAGCGGAAGGCATTGATATTCAGAGCATGGAGATGGGGCCGGAAGGGAAACTGTATATGGGCGGCTTCCATACAGCCTTATCCATCTTTAATCCAGTTTCCAATGCGTATGAACTACAGGAACGTGTCTTTCCACAAATCGAAGGGATCGGCTTTTTAAACGATAAAGTATATTTCGGCACCTATGGGGGGGCTGTCATCTACAGATACGATCCATCCCAACCGTACAAGAAAGACGTCAATCCTTCGCTCGCATTCAATATTGAGGATGGTCAGAGCAGGCCGTTCGCTTTTGCTTCAGGCGACGACCAGCTGTTCATCGGAACGATCGCCGACTATGGTCTCGTTAAAGGGGCATTGACCATGTACGATGAACCAACCGATACTTGGACCACCATTCCGGATATTGTGGAGAATCAAAGCGTGATGTCCGTTGCCTATAAAGACGGTCTGGTCTATGGAGGAACAACGATCCATGGTGGCGGAGGCTCGACCCCCGCAGCTTCGGAAGCCAAAATGTTTATTTTTGATCCCAAAACCAAAAGCAAAGTCAAGGAGTTCTCCCCTGCGATCCCCGGCATGACATCCCACCAGCTAATCGGTGACCTGAAGGAAGGGCCAGACGGGCTTTTATGGGGTGTGACTTGGGGGAAAACAGCTTCAGGAACCACCGTATATTCGGTCTTCGCTATGGACGCAGCATCACAGGTAATCAAAAAGAGCAAGCTGTTATATCCGAATACCCCGTCCGGAAGTACATGGAGACCTTATTTTATCCGTTTTGGCGACGATGGTCTGCTCTACACCACGATCGGTCGTACTCTAACGGTGATCAATCCGGAAACAATGGATTCCCAAAAAATAGCGGACAGCGTCAACCTCATGACCTTGGCAGAAGATGGCGGAATTTATTATGCGGAAGGCTCCCATCTCAAGAAGCTCCCAATCGCCTTAAAAGAAGTCGCATTGAATTTGGATGAATCGTTACTCACTGTTGGCGACCAGGCACAGCTTGTGCTGAGCGGAACCCTGTTTAATGGAAAATCCGCAGACTTGGCCAAAGCTTCGATCAACTATAAGAGCTCTGACGAAGGCATCATCACCGTGTCCGATTCTGGTACCATACAAGCTATAGGTGCCGGGAGGGCAGAACTACAGGCCACGGTTGTTCTGAACGGTATCACCGTACTCTCCAACTTGGTAGTGGTTGAAGTCCGTGCGACAGCGGAACAATTGACAGAGAAACTTCAACAGGAATTCAATCTTCGACTGGCTTCGGGCGAGATTCTTAAGCCGCTCGCGAATCAATTGGAGAACAGCCTGAAGCAAACCGAACATCAATTGCTCAAAAAACATACGACTCAGGCCATCCACCATCTTGAGAAATTCACCCGAGATCTTGCAGATCCGAAAATGAATGACTATATCGTTCCGGCCGCCAAGGAGGCATTGCTGCTCCAGGCTGCGGAGCTGCTGAATATCTTAAATCAACAATAGGACAGTTGAAATCGATGCTAGAGTTAAGCCTAAACAGCGTGTACCTATCGGTACACGCTGTTTGCGTGGATGAATTCATTACCTTTAGGCTTTCGTGCATGTAGCCATTTGCCTCGCCTTTGTTTAATAATCAGCTTTAATTATTTCTACGGCTTTCTCAACATACTCGTCCCTACCTTCCATCATTCCTTCAATGGTTGGATCAAGACGAATATCAGGCTGCACTCCTGTTCTTTGCGTTGGTTTTTTATCTGGATAAAATACTCCTCTTCCACTTATTGCAGTTTTTATATTTCCTGGTAGAGTAAATATAACTTTATTACCGTCAGCTCCGGCAGTAGGCCTCCCAAGAACTATTGAATTTTCTGTATTTCTCAGCGACATCGTTGTAAATTCACCGTTACTTATCGTATGTTCATTGATTAACATCACGAGTTTTCCTTTGTAAACCTCGTCATTTATATTTTGAGGCTTCCCTGAGAAAATATGCATATAATAAAATTCACCTGGTATTGCAGGATTAGGATATGACAATTTGGCAAACTCTTTTTCGGAAGGGATCAGATATTGAGCTAATTTATAGGAAAGTTCGCTAGTAGGGTAGTTTCTAAGATCAAGAATTAAACCTTTTGTATTCCACCATTCCTTCATGAGTTTATCAATCTCTCCTTCTTCCAACAGACCGGCATTGATATAGTAGATGTCTCCATTCTCCATTGCTTGCGATTTCGTATCAACAAAGAAATTAAACCATTGTCGATAGCCTGTTGCACTTATTTTCATCGTATTTCCCTGTCGGATAACGGTAACGTCAGTATTCTTCTGTTGAGTTCGGAATAATGCAGGAAAGAAATGAGCTGACGTGTCTTCTCGAGACTGTGATATATATTTTCTTCTATTTTCTAATAATTCATCGATACTATCGTCGCCAACGTTTAGCACAATGTCTCCGACTTCAAGTCCACATTCGTTTATTACTTTACTGATAACAATCTGATTATTAATTTCGATAAAGTTTACGGGAAGCTGATACAATCCAAAATAGTCAGTAACAGTCTTTCTGTTTTTGCCCAACAAATAGGCATGAGAATCATGTATTCTAGTTGTCAGTTCTGCTAAGGTCATGTAATAGGAGTCATAATCAGACCCATCTATCATTTTAGGGATAAATTCCAGAAGCACTCGATCCCAATCCTCTTCGATGACATCTTTATAAGGATAATAATATTCAATAATATTCCAATAGCGGAATAAACCAAGTAATCTGTAGCCTGTATCATCAAATTTCATATTTATATAAGAGTTTTCATTATGCATACTCGGTTGGGGTGAATCATCCTTAAAACTTACATATGCATGTTCTCGGTCTGAAATGTTCGAATTCAAAAGCATTGATAATTCAAGACTCAGATCTGCTCCGAGATATTCCTCGTCCTTGGACCAATCTGTAGTTGGTCTGAGATGTTTATAATCCTCGGGAATTTGGTATAGCTGTTCAAGAGCCCCGGGGACGTTCTCATTACCTAACATATGAACCCACTCATAGAGGATTGAGTTCACATCCGAATTTTCATCTATAATAGAAGGCATCACACGAAAAAGCTCATAATCCCAATTTATTTCCCCAGATACAACCTTAGGATGGTAATATTTCACCAATCCCCATACCTTACTGAGCTTAGCGATATCCTCGATCTTCTGTTCAGAAAGGCTGGAAAATTTCATTCCACTTCCTTGGTCGTACTCCTGCCCCTGCTCCTGCTTCTGCTCTTTCACTTGCTCTTTCACTTGCTCTTTCACTTGCTCAAGCTGATGAGCCTCCTGTGATGCAAAACATCCTGCAGTAATGAGGATAAACAATACACTGATAAACACAAAGAACATCCGGTCTCTTCTTTTTTTTAGTCTCACCTTTTTCCACCTTTCAGCTCAATAATTTATCTCTTTAGTCATTCTTGCAAATCTAGGACCTGCTTCGCCTTTCTAACACGTGGAATGTTAATATATTACATATTATATAAACTATCCCTCGAAATCTCTAGTGCAAATAAAAAGCCCAGCCTATATATTCTCCTAGGCTGGGGCGTATGTTGTCTGAGCGTTTATCAATAACCATAAGGGTGATAACCCAACAACATTCGTTCAACAACAACTGATTATTGCAAACTTGTGATGCTCAAAATCTTCATTATCCTTGGTAAATTGCGGACCCGATAGATAAAAGCTCTTACTCTACCTCGCCTTATACCGCTGTCTATATTCGCTCGGCAGCATGCCTGTCTGCTCTCGAAAGGTTCTGCTGAAATATTTCTCATCCTCGTATCCGGTTTGCTTGGCAATCCAAACAATTGGCCTGGCCGTCTGTTCCAGATATTCTCGCGCCTTATCGATCCGTACCTTGCGCAGATATTCATTGAAGGAATAGCCAACGATTTCTTTGAAACATTGATAGAAGTAGCTTCGGCTCAGATTGACCCGCTTCGCGACATCGATAGCGAATAACGGCAACTCAAGTTCGTCGTGCACGATTTTGACCGCGGTCATAATGCTGCCGCTCACTTCGGGGCTCAGCTGCAGGCTGCCTGATAGCGTTATCCCATTTTCCCTGAATTGTTTCAGCCAGTCCGCAACCTCCCGCCAGCACGTAAATGTGTCAGGCATCTTGATATCATCAGGTTGTATCGCTCTATAAAGCCGGTTCCAGTCAACCATACATCCATAGATCCATTGCATTAGCTTGGAGACGGGTATACGCAGTTCTTTCAATCGACTGCAAAGCTTATCAAAGGCTTCATCGTCATGGACCCATGTGAAGGCGTGTAGTAATTCCTTTACAGTGGCCGTCTCTTCTTCTCCCGGTTCAGGACGTTCCGCCATCAGCTCCATGACAGACTTCTCAATCGGATAGGGCTCATTGCCGTCGCAGTCGTAGAAAAAATCTCTGCTCCTATAGGCCCGTATTCGTAGAAGCAGCTCGGATGGAGATAAACCGGCTGTATGCCGTAGCCGTACTATATGCCATCCGGTGCTGCACGTTCCGTCTGGAAGCGGCGGCAACGGGTCTTCTTCTTCATTGCCATGAGACGGAACCTCCTTGGGAAGTTCCGTCAGCCACATCGGAATAGATCCATCCGCTTCCGCTATCCAGCCCAATGAAACGCAATCCGCTACCATTCTGCTTGTCAATGGCTCATCCGGGTACGTCAATAGCGCATAGGCCGTATCGCAAGAACAAGCCGCTACTATCGAATCCGACTCATTATTGTGCTTCTGCTTCACTTCCACAATGCGCGAGTGAATGCGCTGAAACACTTCTTCGAACTGTTCTTTTTCAAGCTCAACCTTGGCAATGTAATCAATGGCACCCAGGCGCAGCGCTTCCTGGATGTATTCAAAATCCTGATGAAGCGTCAGCACGGCGATCGCGATATTCGGATATAACTTGCGTACAACCCGAATTAATTCGATGCCCGACATCACGGGCATGGCCAAATCGGTCATTAACAGATCCACCCGATTCGTCTTCAGAAAATCAAGCGCCTTCTCCCCGTTGGCAGCTTCGCCTACAACTCTCATTCCGTACGATTCCCAGGGCAAAAAGGACATCAGTCCCTTACGTACAAGCTTGTCGTCGTCTACAATGAGAACATGGATCATTTCGTTGAATTCCCCTCCCCGATTTGTATCGAAATGATGATGCGGGTACCTTTGCCAAGCTCGCTTGTTACCGTAAGACTCGCTTTCCCTTCGTAATGAAATGCTAACATCCGTTTGACATAATTCAGTCCGATTCCCATTCCCACTCGATGGTGCTCGGTCTGTTCCTGCTCAAGCAATGCCTTAATCGTTTCCTCAGAAATCCCCCCACCGTTATCTCGAATTTCGATCTCTAGTCTGTCATTCTTTCTAACCACCACCTCGATTCTGCCGTTGTCATCCAGCCCGTGATAGAGCGAATTTTCAACCAACGGCTGCAGAATGAATCTGGGAACCGTCACTTCGAGCAATGCGTCGTCTACGTGAATTTTGACATCGAACTGAAAATTGTATCGGATTTGCTGGAGAATGAGATATTGTTTCAGTGAATCAATCTCATCCCTGATCGTCGCGACACTGTTGCCTTTGCGAAGATTGTAGTAGAGCAGTTTGTTCAATGAAGTGACAAGCCTGTCGATCTCCTCCTGACCGTTCATAACGGCAAGCCAGTGAGCGGTATCCAGCGTATTCATCAGAAAGTGCGGATTGATCTGATACTGAAGCTTTTCGATCTCCAGATCCGCTCTGCGCTTCTCCTTTGTCTTGATTTCAGAATACAGCTGCGTAATCTGAACCTTCATATGTTGAAATTGGTTTAACAACATCTCAAATTCCGGGATGCTCGATTCCGTGGCAGCCGCATTAAAATTGCTGCCCGCAATCGATTTGATCTCTTTATGGAAGCGTGACAGCGGCCGGTACACCATTTTCCATAGAAGCCAGCCAATCGTCAAACTGACTACGGCGAACAGCAGCGCCAGCCCCAGCATCTGCATCATCCAGCGATTTTTCTCGCGGTTGTAGTCGGATTTCGCAATAAGCGAGACCACGCTCCAGCCCTGATTGCTGACTTGTCGATACCAATAATAGTCGGACGTAATACCCGTTACCAGGGATGGCGATGGTGTGTCCGAAAAAAATGAATTTTCAGGGAAGCTATCTTGAAGCTCGCTGTAAGAAATTCTTCCGTTGTTGTCCAGAATTAAATGATTGGTATGCTTGCTGACTTCGTCCAAATCAAGAATGCTCTGCGTCAGCTTGAAACCGGACTCAATGTAGACATAGGCATCCTCCCTCTCCGGCAAGTCCACCTTTCGCAACGCGGAAAGCACATATTGATTGTTGAACCGGTCTTGACTGATATGCGGTCCAAAATAGGTGATGCCATAATACTCTGCGAGGATTGGAAGATTATCGATATGGAATGGTTGTTTCATGCCTGTATTCTCAAAAAGAGTGGTCTGATCGTCGCGTAAATAATACAGCGTTAATCCCACATTGGGATTGGTGAACGTGATGAGATTCAGTTGATTTTTGATTTCATCCGTCAGATAGCTCCGGTCATACGGCTGCCTCGCCATCAAAAACTTTTCAAGCTGCCTACCGACATTCCCCTTAAAGGTCAGTTGTTGGGAAACGTGATTCAGATTGTTCAGCGTGTTCTCAAGCGACAATCTGACCTGCTTTAAATTGCTTTGAATGCCGGATTGCAGCTTCGTGTTCAGAATGGATGTAATGGTGTTGTATGAAAGATAACAGGTACAGATGAAAGGGATCAATGTTGCTGCGGCAAACAGTAAAAGAATTCTATTTTTCAAGGTCAATCGCTTTAGGCGGGACTTCCAATCCTTTTCCGGTTTCAACGCTAGCATCCCCATCGATTATGGACTCCTCCTCTCTTTGAATCATATGGTCTATGACGTGCATAAACAGAAAAAGGTGGAAAAATCTTTCTAAAATATAACACAAATAAAAATGATTATTGAGCAAAGATTTCAATAAATCAGGTGCCTAAGCTGTTATCTTTTAAATGAAAAAATCACGGTAGACAAATGTCTTCTCCTAAGTGGGTGAAATGTCCAACCACCCGGAACCACCGTAAATCTTTGTACAAATGACCCCCTCATTTAGAAACCACCTTCTATCCTTGAAGGCGGTTTCATTGTGTTACAGTTAAATGGTCCATACGGATAGTTATTCCATTCCATCTGGTAGAAGGGGTGTAATTATGAAAAACAAGTCAAAAACGTTAACGCTTTTACTGGCCTGCTTTCTCGTTCTAGGTGCTTGCAGCAATACAACTGATAACACGCCGGCTGCACCGGAGAAAAGCGCGGAGTCAAGCGAACCCGCTGATCCATTTGGCCGCTACGAAGAACCTGTCCAGATCAGCATCAGTATTGAAATCGATCCCACCGATAATGAGTTGCCGCCTGGCGACACGCCGCTGGACAATCAATACACTCGTCAGATTAAGGAAGCGCTTAATGTGGACGTCGATCATCAATTTGCTGCCTCCGGCCAGAATCTTCGTCAGAGAATTAGTCTCGCGATTGCTAGTAACGATTTGCCGGATGCTATGGTCGTCAATGCCGTTGAGCTGCGCCAATTGGTCGAAGCCGACCAGATTGCCGATTTAACTAAGGTGTATGAGCAATATGCATCCCCGGATATAAAGACCATCATTGAAAACACCAACGGTGCTGCCTTGGATGCAGTAACCTTCGATGGCAAAATCATGGCCCTTCCGGGTGTGCAAGCCAATGCCGATGGCATTCACCTCTTGTGGATCCGACAAGACTGGCTGGATAAGCTGAACCTTGAACCGCCAACCACGATGGCAGAACTTGAGGACGTCGCCCGTGCTTTCGTCGAAGATGATCCGGATGGCAACGGTCAGCGCGATACGATTGGGATTACCGGACCGGAGAGTGGCGGTAAGCTGTATGCGAACTTCCTTGAGTCGAAGAACAATTTGTACGGTTTTGACGCCATTTTCTCCGCGCACGACTCGTTCCCTGGATACTGGCTCGAGGGCGAGGATGGAAGCCCTGTGTACGGGTCAATCCTGCCGGAGACTCGCGAAGCGTTAGCAAGTTTGAGAGATTTGTATTCCAAGGGACTTATTGATCCTGAGATGGGTGTACGTAACAAAGCGGATGAGCCCATTATCGCCGGAAAATCCGGAATGTTTTTTGCGCCTTGGTGGATGGCATACGGTCCGCTAACCAACGCCGTAAAAAATGATCCCGAAGCCAACTGGCAAGCCTATGCCCTGCCTTTGAATCAAAATGGCGAATTTAGACCACATGCTGCTACGCCTTCTACTGAGTTTGTGGTGGTTCGGAAAGATTACGAGCATCCCGAAGTTCCTATGAAATTACTCAACAATTTGTTTAAAAACGAGCAAGAGAACACCTTTGACCCGAGCAAAGGCGGTCCTGGTTACTATCCGCTCCGCGTGGTGTACGCTCCATCCGATGAAATTGAATTTACGGTCAAGGCCCTCCGTGATGTGCTGGCAGGCAATAAAACCGCAGAGGATTTTGCGAATGACAAAGCCTACAAACTGCTGCCTTCGGACATTGCCAGCATCAAGACGATCAAGAAAGAGCCTTACGATTCTATGGATCTTTCAACATGGAACCCTGAAGCCAATTGGGGAGCTTGGACTCGAGCATACTCCATCATGGTGGGCGGCAGGCCGCTGGTTGATACCGAGTTTGAGGAGGTGTCCAGCCTTCTGTATGAGCAGACGCCGTTAATGGAGAGCCGTTGGGTGAATCTTCGCAAGTTAGAGGATGAGACCTTCCTGCGCATCATCATGGGTGCGGCTCCACTGGAGACATTCGACTCCTTCGTCGAGAACTGGAAACGTCAAGGCGGCGACCAGATTACCCAAGAGGTTAAGGATGCGATTGCGCAGTGATCTTAAGGCTTCACAACGAACCACATAGCCAGAGCTCCAGGCACCTGTCGGGAGCTCTGGAACACTCGATGTAGGATTCGGGGAAAGGAGTGCTGTCATGCGAATGAAAGGCTTCGCCAAACATTATTATCTGATGCTGATTCCGGGATTTCTATGGCTGTTCGTCTTCAGCATCGTTCCGATGTTCGGCATCATCATTTCGTTCCAATATTTTAATCCGGGCAAAGGAATACTGGGCTCGGATTGGGCGGGGCTTGAACACTTCAAGTATATGTTTTTGCTGAAGGATACACAGGAAGTCTTCAGCAATACGCTTGTCATCGCGTCCATGAAGATTGTCGCCAACCTGATTGCGCCCCTGCTGTTTGCACTCATGCTCAATGAGCTGCGTCTGATGATTCTCAGACGATGGATTCAGACCATTGTCTATCTGCCCCACTTTTTATCCTGGGTTATTCTGGGGGGCATTGTACTTGATCTGTTCTCTTATAACGGACCCGTCAATCAACTGACAGCTTTGTTTGGATTCCAGCCCAAACTGTTCTTTGCCGATTCCCAGCTGTTTCCGTTCCTCGTAGTCGGCAGTGACGTCTGGAAGGAATTCGGTTTTGGTACCATTATCTATCTTGCCGCGCTTACCGGGATCAACCCCGCACTGTACGAAGCTGCCAACATCGATGGCGCAGGACGCTGGAGAAGTCTCTGGCATATCACGCTGCCCGGGATCCGCACGACAGCCGTATTGCTTACGGTACTTAGCCTCGGTAATGTGCTTAACGCGGGCTTCGACCAGATCTTCAATCTGTACAACCCGCTCGTCTATTCTACAGGTGATATTATTGACACCTGGGTCTATCGTACAGGTTTGCTCAACCTGCAATATGAACTTGCGACCGCCGTCGGCCTGCTGAAGTCCGTTGTGGGCTTCCTGCTGATATCCGTCTCGTATTATCTGGCTTACCGTTTTGTTAACTATCGCATATTCTAAGGATTCATCCTGATGGCAAAGCTATACAAACTCATCCCATTCCAACTAGAATAGGAGGTGCTTGACCGTGGTCAGAGATCGGACGTTCGGCAACCGCGTGACGGATATTATACTGATTGTAGTCCTGATAGGCATTACTTTGTCATGCATCCTGCCGATCTGGTACACGCTCTCCCTTTCGCTTAGCTCCAACTCTGCCGCTGCGGCCGGCAAGGTCTGGCTATGGCCGGTCGATTTCAATCTTAACGCATATGCCCAGATTCTCAATGACAATCAGTTCTTCCGGTCCTTCTGGACCTCGACCCAGCGAGTGCTGCTGGGGGTTATGCTCAACTTTATCATGGTTGTGCTCATGTCTTACCCGCTCTCGCGGACAGCGAGAGAGCTCAAGGGGCGCAATGTGTTCATGTGGATTCTCATTTTCACGATGTTATTCAACGGGGGTCTGATCCCGTTGTATCTGACGGTCAAAGAGCTCAACATGCTGAACAGTATCTGGGCACTTGTCCTGGTCGGCGGTGCGCAGACACTCGTCTTCAACGTCATCCTCACGATGAACTTCTTCCGCAACCTGCCCAAGGAGCTGGATGAAGCCGCCCTTGTCGACGGCGCGGGACCATGGTACATCCTGTTCAAGATCTACATCCCGCTGGCCGTGCCGGTGCTGGCGACCGTCTCGCTGTTCAGTATCGTGTATCACTGGAATGAATTCTTGTACGGTCTGATCTTCATGTCCCGTGAGCAATTCTATCCACTCCAGACGTATATCCAGCAGCTTGTCGTCTCGGTCGATCCATCGACGATGTCTGAGGACCAGTACCGTCGCTTGTCTGAGTTGTCCAACCGGACACTCGATGCCGCCAAGATCTTCATCGCGATGCTGCCCGTCCTCATCGTCTATCCGTTCCTCCAGCGCTTCTTCATTCACGGGATTACGCTGGGTTCCGTTAAAGAGTAGCTCACCCGCTCAGGACAACAGGTTTCAGAGCTATGCCATTTTCTTTACATTTATATAAAAACATACGGAAAAGAGGGGCCGTCCCAAATGATCTTAGATCATAAGAAGCGGCCCCCTTTTTGCTATTGTGAGACGTCCGGCGGACGAATCATTCCTCCCATCGCCTTCTACCCAATTCACCTCCTTCTTCCTGAGGGTGGCCCAACGTATCTGACCTTGATCTATCCTCCACCTTCGAGACCTTCTTCGGTCGTTCTTCATAAAGATTTCAAACAGACGAAATTTCATGTAAAACACAATGTATCGTCATAAGTTCACAACATGGATTTGTTATTTTATAACGGTAAACAAGAACGCTACGGATTTCAAAAACGAAAACAACTTGCCAATATGAGATACATCGATCTGATGCTTACATCAAAGGCAAGTCTTAGGGCGGCCAATCCACATTCGGGAATAGTAAGAATTTTGGTCCACACATCGTTCAATCACACCAGAAAGGAATGGTTTATAATGAAAACAATCGATATCGTAAAAGAAAACTTGTTATTTATTCTTGGACTTGGCGCATTAGCTCTAGTGAGACCCATTATGAAGATGACGGGGATCATGGATCTGATCGGACAACAATTCGGCAGCATTCTCATGACGATCCTTATCTCCTTGGCTTGGCTCGTTATCGTTTTAATTAAAAAACCTGCTTCTCCAGTAGTCATTCTTATTTTTGCAGGTATGAGTTATGCCTTATTTGCCGTCATCCTTAGCGGCTTAGCCTCTCCACTTCTTGATGGAAAATTACAAGGTCCATTAACTAATCCGTTTGCTCTTGTAAGTGTCTTTGGTATAAATGCGATATGGGGATTCATCGTGGGTTTAATTGCCAAAACACTTCGTCGTTAACGTTTGATAAAACCGTAGGATGATAATGGCACATCAGGAGCTGAAACGACATGATATCTATTCCTCCCATTGCGCAACGCGGCTTCCAAACTAAGCTGACAGCCGCGTATGCCAGATAACTCCGCAAACGGAAAACGGCCATCTCCGCCCTATCGGACGGAAATGGCCGTTATGATCTACCGGCGTGCTGTTGCCATCAGCTCGCCTTCGCGAGTTTCGTGCTGCGAACCGATGCCGTTGCGTATACGACGAGCGCTGTCCAGATGAGCCCGAAGCCGATGAGCAGAATCGGCGAGACCGATTCCTTGAACACGAATACGCTTAGTAACAGCATGATCGTCGGCCCGATGTATTGTACAAAGCCGAGCGTGGATAGCGCCATCCGGGCGGCCGCCCGCGCAAAGAAGAGCAGCGGCAGCGCCGTTACCACGCCGGAAAGAAGCAGTTCGACGAACACGGGCGCAGGCAGCGTCCATGCCGTCGTCTTGCCCACGGCGGCCAAATAGATCCAGTAGCCGAGCGCGACGGGCAGGATTACAGCCGTCTCCGAGAACAAGCCTACAGAAGCATCCTGCACGATTTTCTTCTTCGCGAGGCCGTACAAGCCAAACGAAACGGCCAGCGAGATCGCGACCCACGGGAACCGCCCGTAGTCGATCGCGATGATGAGCACCGCAGCGCCAGCGATGGCAATCGCGAGCCATTGGCCGCGGTTTGGCTTTTCACGAAGGAATACAACCGCTAACAGTACGTTCAGCAACGGGTTCAAATAATAGCCGAGACTTGTCTCGACAACATGGCCGTTGTTGACCGCCCAGATGAAGATAAGCCAATTCGCAGCGATCAGCAGTCCGCTGGCGGCGAGCGACAGCAGGAGCGAGCGGCTAGCCGCAATCCGCTTCAAGTCACCCCAGCGTCGCTGGACGGCGACGAGAATGCCCATGAAGACGAACGACCAGACAACCCGATGCGACAGAATTTCGCCTGCCGGCACATTGTCAAACAACTTCCAATAAAGCGGGAGAACCCCCCACATGATATACGCGATAATAGCGTTAACCAACCCATTGTTCATCTTAATTTCCCCTCTTCTAGCTCCGATGTCTTAACGGATTATACGCCTCATTCCTCGCTTAAGTAAAGAAAATATTTGTCCGATGGCAGGCCGTCACGAAGACCAACCTGATCAATGCCGACGGGAAAATCGCACTCTCCAATGGAATACATCCGGATGGAACTACCTGGGCGAAGATCTCGCAAGCCTGATTGCAGATGAAGCGGATATCGATCACAGGTCGAAAACGACCAGCGATGTGTTCACGTGAAAGTCGTGATCATCATCGAATCGGCCAAGTGATCAAGTTCTTGTTTAATGGTTACTGGACAATAAAATAAAGAGCCGTTGTCCAGGACAACGGCCTCATATTGCTGTATGTCATAACCGTTTTAAAAAGGTCCGGTTATTTTCACCTTGATTTTATTGGATTCAACCGTTACCCCGTTCAATGTAATTCGAATCGACAACTCGGCTTGCCCCGGATGCTTGGCGATAATCTTTCCTTTTGGGTCGATCTCCGCCTTATCCGGATGGCTGCTCAAATACTCAATGTCAGCGCCGGATAATTCCTTAGTCGTTCTTCCTCTCTCAAGGAAGACTTCGTAGGAATAACCGACTTCATCCCCCGGATGAAGCTGGAGCGATTCAGCCTCAAGCTGTACTTTGTCTAACTGCATGACCAAATTCGGGTCGCTATACTTCATCAGCTCGCTGCCGTATTTGAAATATAAGTTGCCAAAATCGTCCTGCGCCAGCTTTTCCGCGTTGCTCTCCAACAAGATGGACAGCGACTTGCTTGCCGCGTCAATCTTAAACATTTTGCTCGTGTACGTATGGTCAGCAACATATCCCGTATAAATGGTACCGTACACATTGCCGTCGGTTCCAACGGTCAAGCGGGGATTGCTATGCGCATAATCTGCTGTAGGAAACATATCCTTGCTGTAAATGATTTCTTGGCGCTCCGTATCATAGATAAATAGAGCCCCCAGCGCCATTCCCCATATGTTACCGTCCGGGCCCCATATCAAAGAGGTCACTGCTTTTTTGCCCGGAACAGGTACCTGTTCCAGCTCTACTCGGCCGGATGCTGTATCGTAAATGGCAAGCTTCCCCTCTCCGCCTGTCATCGCGCCGGTGGCCATAAACAGCTTTCCATTTTTGTAAAGCAATGAATTGATCGAATGGCCGGATATAATATCACGTTTCACATCAAACGTTCCGGTATCGGGATTATAGACGGTAAGTGCCCCGCCTGTTTTGCCTGCGATTGGATAGGAACCGATATATAACAGGTTTTCTTCCTCGACCCCGAGCATGGCAACGGGCCGGTCTTGCTCTGAACCCAGCTGACCAAGCCGCAGCGGATTATTCGGCTCTGATGGGTCCGTTCGGTTCCATGGTTTGGCTGGATCGTATTCAAAGATGGTCGCTCTCGGATAAACGCCGAGATACATTTTCCCATTCAAGGAACCGAATCCTTCGACTTGGCCGATTTGAGGATAATGCTTGGTCTCGTTACGGGTCGGCGAGTAAATTCCCATTCCCCCGCCTGAAATGAAACCAGAGGACAGTATCTGCCCGTCTGTGCTCTTCCCTATGTTAAACAATTCCACAAACTGTGCCGGAAACGGCAGCTCCGGCGTTTCAATCATACCGGTTTCCAGATTGTAATAAAATGCTCTTCCGCTATTGCCGGCCAATCCGACTAATGTCCAGCCCGGATACTTCGTCTGGTCCAGCTGTACATAACCAAAAGCTACGCCTGCTCCTTTGACATCGACACCCAGCGAGCCGTAAACTCCCGTTCTCACGTTGTATGAATGGAGAGACCATTGCTGCGCACCACCTGAAAGGGTTTCGTAATAGGTGTAGAATACCTCTTCGCCGTCAGGCGATAACGGTGAAAATCCTCGTGCATTATAGGCAGTATTATTGTTAACGATCCAGCTTGCGGTATCAGGATCATACACGAACATTACCGGACCGGGATCCACGCGCACGAATAATTTACCACCTGCATACTGGAGATCGTAAACCGAAGTCTTGCCGTTAAATTCAGGATGATGAAGCGCAATTGACGTGCCGCTAGCAAGATCGTATTGATAAAGCTTGGCGACGTCGGCTCCCCCCACATAGATCATTTGACGATCGGAATCGTAAGCAAGGCTGCGGATATGAGCCTCTTTCGATGAAGTCTTGAAGGATTTAAGGATTCGAGTCTGGTCGGTAACGGGATCATATTCAAACAGCGATTGGGAATATCCTGTTCCCCCATAGACTTTGCCATCTTCCCCCGCAACAAGCGTCCAGATGACGGTATCGGTAGGAACCGGTTTCCCGATGGCACGCAGCTTATCCTCTGCCGGGTCATACTGAAATAACGTCCCGTTTGGCGTACTACCGATGTATACCTTTCCGTCGGAGGCTGTCACAATCGCCCAAGCTGCCGATACGTTGCTTCCGTCTAGAGCAACAAGCGGATGAGTGGACTTCACTTCTCTCGAAGCGACATCCATCACGATGAATTGTGCCGGATCACCCTGTGCGACGGTAAACAAAGCATCCTGACCATTCCTATCTTTACCGAACGCTGCCGTCATCAAGGTTAAACTCGAAGATTGCGGTCCTAAATTCGTTAAGTACGGGGAGGAAGCTTGCATTTCCAATGTGACGCTGTCAACGAAATACCTGCCGGTTAGGTCCCCGTTAATATCGAAGGCCACCCTGACCTCCGCTGCATTTTTAGGTGCGGAAGCAGCCACTCTTAAACTCTGCCATTTGCCCGATGGTTCACCGACCAGGCCGCTCACTACGGAGACAAGCTTTCCGCCTGCATCATAAAACCTGAGGTCTGCTTTGCCGCCATGGCCTTCATCCGAAAGCACACTTGCTGTCATAATGATATTGCCGAATGGCTGGGCGGGGTATGCATCGCTCACCGCTCCAGAGCCTGCTTCGGGCGACAGGCGTTCCACTCGAAGACTTCGCTTCCCGTCTGCGTACACAGACTCACTTACCGTAATGGCAGCTGTATCTTCAGCGGGCTGCCAGCCCGGCAAGCGTCCATCTTCATCAGAATCCTCGAAGCCGCCGTTGATCATAACGTTGTTTAATTCTTCATCTGCTGCATACGTGACAGTCATTGCCCACTCGATACTTGCGAACATTAAAATGACTGTTAGGGCTGCGGCAATCCGACTCCTCCACTTGCTTCTCACTAAACTCTCCCCTTTGCGAATAAATTTTTCTCACAATAAGTAAACGCTTTCAATACGTTCTCATCTTATCATATCCCTTTATTTATATACAAGTAAAATACATGTAAATGAACGTTCGTATTGTTCCTATTGAATAACAAGCAAAATTATCGGGGAATATTAGGAGCAAAATATACTCTTAGGAGATTTAGATATGAAATCATGGTGGTTCCTGCCGCTGATTGCATTCATGATATGCTCTGGCTGCAGCGATCGAGTCGAGCCTGCCCCACAGCAGCGGCAAAATACGGTTGAAAACAACCTATCGCAATCAACTAATACTCCGAATTTATTAGATGGTTCCGAAGAATCTGTTCGCAACATGAAACCGATGTCCCTGGCAGACTTAAGGGCTAAGTACAAAAGTACATTCCTGCTTAATGGATCGTCTACCAAGCGTGAGGTCGCCTTAACTTTTGACGATGCGCCTGATGACATTTTTACCCCTCAAATTTTAGAGGTTCTAAAACGGGAAGGAGTAAGAGCTACCTTCTTTGTGGTTGGGAATCGGGTTGAGGCTCACCCCGAAATTGTTCGTCGTATGGTTGAAGACGGTCACATTTTAGGAAACCATTCGTATAATCATGCGAATTTGCCCAAAATAAGCGATGAAGAATTTCGTAATCAAATCACCAGGACAGACGAATTGATTCAGAAATATACGGGTTATCGGCCAACGTTCGTCAGACCTCCATACGGAAACATCAATGAACCGCAAATTCAATGGCTGGCAAGTCAACACAAAATCATCGTGAACTGGAATGTCGACTCGTTGGACTGGAAAGGGTTGAACTCGGAGCAAGTCAAAACCAATATTCTGGCGCATACTATGCCGGGGTCCATTATATTGCAGCATGCTGCGGGAGGAGTTGGTGAGGATTTATCCGGAACGGTTCAAGCATTGCCGGACGTCATCAGAAGCCTTCGAAGTGACCGTATACAATTAGTCACCATCCCGGAACTCCTCGATGAAACGATTCTACGCTAGATTTTGTTTAAAAAATACACTGGCGAGCTCAACCAGGCTCGCTTTGGTGCGTATCAATCATGGTTCATTCCTTATCTCAAAGATTTTTCGCAAGGTATGGATGTGCAGCATTCTTTCGTCCTCCGTTTCTTGGAGTTTGTTACCCGATTCTGCGTCCATATACCACTCTACCAACCTGTATCCGAACATAAGTAGAATCAATTCATAAACGCAGTTATCCGTTATGTGTGAAATATCCGCATATTCCGAGAAGCCCTTGTAATACGCAGGGATACATCTACGGTAGTATTCAACCATATGTTCAATATCGGCTTCGTCCGCGATAAGACTTGCCATATCTTCACCTAAATAGCCCCACCCCGCGGTATCCCAGTCCATGAGTATGGTTTTACCGTCTGAATAGAATAGGTTTGCCACCCAAAAATCCCTGTGACACAGCACGATGGGTAGCTTTTCAATACGGTTGAATATGTCTTCTCCGCTTTCATCAATGTCGATGAGCATTTTACTAAGGTGTTTTGGGATTTCGCAATCTTCGGAGCGTATATAATCGTACACTCTATTCCATGACCGATAATGAAGATAGAAGTTCTTCATATAATCCACTTTGCTCAGGTTGGTTAAGTGCTGTAAAATAACTGGCTGTTCTGCATATAACTTGCCTTGGAACCGTCCTAATTCCTCGGCTGCGCGTTCATACATTTCTCCGGTCAAGTCTAAACCCGATATGCCGTCGATATATTCCATCCATATTTGCGTTTCGTTCACTTCTTCGTTCATTTCGACATGATAGCATTCAGGCCAACGGAATGATTCAGAAAACAGAGTGCCGAAATTGGAATTATAAAAATCATATTCCCTGCGCCATGAATCGGGATCGCTGTAGCGCTCCCATTTTTTTTGCGTTTTTGAAACGATTTTATAGGGTAACATCCTGCCATCAGTGGATTTGGCATGGCCCGTAACAAGCTTTACATTCCCCACTGTACCACCATGTAGTGGTTTAGTTTGGAAATCAGCACAGATTATTTTTGTACCGAGCATTTTGCTTAAGGCCTGTGTCAGCGTTTCGGTTTTTATTTCGCTCATTCTGAATTCCTCCAATCGTTTATTTAACAGTTTGTGTCTATTGTTCGACGTTCAAATACATCCGACCATGTAATATTCCATCGAGAGAAAACCAATGGACATAATCATCATATTTGAATAGAAGACAACGATGAAAGGTCGACTATGGATATATACATTTATTACCTCTTCGTTCCCGTTAGCTTAATGAGATATCGATTAGATTTAAATGACTTATTGACCGATCAAATGATGACGAGGGTAATAAAAAAACCGGCCTGCAGCAGGCCGGTTCGATGCATTACGGCGTAAGAACGCCGTCGCCGATAATAATTCGCTGGGTCTCCCCATATTTGCCGGGAGTAGGAACGATGATAAACTGCAATGTACGGACGCCGCTCACATTCACATCGAGATCGAGCGTAGCGGCCTTTGCCGAACCGAAAGACAGCATTTTCAATACTTTTCCGTCGCCCATGACCTTGACCTTGCTGCTTCCGTACTCGCTTCCGGCAGTCAGCTTGTCGACAGCGACTTTGGCGGTCAATCGCTTATATTGCTGATTCAAGCCGACTGAAAAAGAGGGAGCCTCGGTCCAATGATATTTCTGGATAAAGGCGATTCCGTCGGCGAACAGATTGCCGCTGGTGTTCTCCAAAATCGTATTGTTCCAATCGTCAAAGCTTTCGGTGACGTCCGTTTCGTTGCCGGGAACGATGATCTGCTGCGTTAACAGCTCTTGGCCCGACGGGGCATATTCCTTCCCGGTCGCGAGGTCGATGTTCACTTGGACCCCCGCAATGTAGAACTTCAGATACATGGCTTCGGCCGGAATTCTGTGACGTAAATCGAACTGAACGGCAAACTCTTTGCCCACTCCGGCGAACAGCTCCTCTTCCATCCAATTCGTATCGAACAGTTCATGGGACGGTACATAGAGCGACGCGGGGGTTTCAAGATTGACATCTGCTCCCGACGTCAATTTGCCTTCGACAGTCACCGCACGTTCTTGGATGGCGATTTTGCTGATCTCCACCGTCATCTTGCCGTTCACGGCGCTTAAGGAAGGCTGAAGCTCCGTATCCGGCAACGCCGCGACCTCCTTGAGCGTCGCCGTCTCGCCAGCAGGGCCGATTTCGGTTTTTTTGAACGTCTCGTCTTTGTTCAATCCAAACCGGTAATCGAGCCGAACTAGCGTTTGGGCCAGATCGTCCGAGACTGACTGGTAAGCGATGGTGTGGTCCGGGAAATGGCGGAACGTAGTGTCATCCTCGTCAAGCTCGACCGAGCTGCCGTCGCTGAACACGGCCTGGATTTCGGGGGCAACCTTTGTGGAAGCCAGACGAATTTCCCCTTCGTATTTGTAGATCAGCACGAGTTCGTTCTGTCTTACCCCTTCGCCTAGGAACGTAATTTTACCCGCGCCATTTTGCAAGAGGACTACATCCCGATTGTTGTACGTGACCGGAAAATCGATATATTTCGCTTTTTCCAACTCGATGCGGGAGAAAAAGTCTTCGGGAGTACTTCCCACCGCTTCGGCGAAGCCGTCCGCGAATTGTCGCAGCTCCGCTACGCCGCTTTCGGCATGATCGAACTCAAGTTTCCCGATACTGGCTTCGATCTCGCTTACAATCGGATCGATTCTCTTGGTTTTGATGTTATCCGTAAATTGATTCCGCAGATCCGAGATTTCCTTGTACAGAGAGGTTGATGAGAACTCTTCGAGATTTGATTGAATATCGCTTAGCTCCCCGTTCATTCTGACGATTTCCTCAGCCTCTGCGTTCTCGATATCGAGGCCTGCGACTGACTTTTTCACTTCCTCGGCACGCGATTTCAGTTCATCCAGTCTGCCTTTCAGTTCTTCTGCATTCATCAGCAGCTCATTGGCAATCACAATCCGTCCTTCGCCGTACTTCAACTTTTCAGGGTCCATCTCCGTCACTTGGCGGTACTGGGTGATAGCGGTGTCCACGTCCAGGCTCTCCATCGCCTTATCGGCGGTCGCCATGTGCTTCTCGTACTCTCCGCCGCCGCTACTGCAGCCAGCCAGCAACCAGAGGCATCCCAACAACCCGACCCATGCACGATTTCGGTTACGCATTCGGAGCGCTTCCTCCTTTCATTCCGGGCGCAGCGGTCCGAAACCGTCCTTTCCGGTAAATGACATACGCCGCGATGATGACGACCAGCAGCACGCCAATCCATGTCATCCACGACCTATTCGCAGACGGTTCGTACGCGATGACAGCTTCATCACTGGCCAGTAGCAGCGTACGAGGCTTGCCTTCGGCAACGGTTCCTCCAGCGGCATACAGAATATTGCCCGGCACCGTAACCGTGATTTCCATATCGTCGTCCAGGTTCAGATAGACGACAGGCTTATCCATAATCTTCTCGATGTCCTCGGGCGCTTCGACCAGCTCGTTGATCCGTTCGGGATAAAGCCGCTTCAAATCCGCCACCGTCGCAATCAGCGAGTCTTCCCCGCCACTTAGCGCAGTCAAGCTATCGAACGAGACCGTCGCGTCGACTTTCCCGTCCTTTTCCTTGAAACTGTCCAGCCGGATGACTTCTTTTCCGGCATCCGCGTTCGCATTCGTGATCTCTTTCTCAAGTTCCTCCTTCAGTTCATCGGCGGATATCATCCCCGAAAGATCAACCGAATACTTTCCGTTACCCGAGCCATCATCATGGATAACGAGATCCAGCCTTCCGCATCCCGTCATGACGACAAGCATCATAATGGAAAGTGCGATAACGATTTTTCTCATCTTCTATCTCCCGCCTATCGATTGTTGTGTACCAGCAGCTTACTCGATAAAGTACATCTTGCCGTCCACTTCGAGCGATACGGAAGATTGACCGAGCTCCTCTTTCATCTTTTTGGCATAATCAACAACCTGATTGATCGCGGCTTTATCCAACTTCTCCGCGAAAGCGTAGACGATCGTCACTTTTTCCTTGATCAGCTTTTTATTGTCGTCCACCCAGGCTCCCACCCCTTCAACCGCCGTTGCCCCTCCGAACCAGCCTGAAAACTGGGTAAGCGCTTCGTCAACGAACTTTTCGTGCGCCTCTTCGGTAATTGGAATATCCCCGTTCACCGTGGAAGGTACGTAGATTTTTACAACGTGGCCGAGTTGAAACTGGCCGTCAAGAGCGCTACCGGCGATGCCGTTCGCATTGGAGCTACCTTCCGCTGAACTGTAAGACTGCAGCACGGGTACAACGAAAAGAGCCAGTGCGAAAACAACAGACAGCGCGGCAAGCCACATCTTCTTCTTCATTATCCGATCTCCTTTGTCTCCTCAATTTAAATACCCACCAGTCGGTATTTACTTCACCAGTATAAAATGTGGAGATTTCATGCACAATGGGAACTTAGTCTTATAAAAATGGCCTTTTGGTTCCAAAAACTGCGGTGGAAACGGATTGACGGAAAACGCGGCAATAAGGGTATGGAGCGAAAAAGTCACTCCTTCGTAAGACGATCAGATTGTAATACCTCTAAAAAAACCTCCATCATATCTACCAACGGTACTTGTTCGTCGATATAATGCTGGATATTGTACCCCATAAACAAAGCGACTCCAGCCGTAAATATCCTTTCGGAATCAAGAGTTTTGTTGATGAGCCCTTCCTTCTTCATCTCGTCGAAATAGGGGATCAGGTTTTGCCGCCATTCATCGATCAACGCTTTCAGCTTTTCATGGACGTTAGGCAACTGCCGGGAAACCATCGCCGATTGCAGCAGAAGCTGGGAGAAACCCTTTTGATATGATTCTTTCAATGTCAGCTTGGATGATTCCATATAACTATCCATCAAGTTCTGATTCTTCCGGTCCAAAATATGCTGCAGTCCTTCAAAATATTCGCGAAAGCTTTCTCTCAGAATCCGGATCAGAAATTCTTCCTTCGATTCAAAATGGGCATAGAACGCCCCTTTGGACAGCTGCGCATTCTTGACGATTTGATCGATGCTGGTGCTCATATATCCCTGCTTCGAAAACAAATCGATTCCCGTTTCGATAAGCTTTCGTACGGTACGTTCGGACATTTCCTTATGTTTCATGGCATATTCTCCTGTTCAGATTATTCGATATATCCGAGTATAACATATCATGGAGCAGCCCTGGAGCTCGGCGTGCCGTCTCCGTCCTGAGGCGGAGACGAAAACCATTCTGCCGTCCCTCACCCTAATCAGAGCAATAAGTTATCGTTATATTAACGCCTGTTGATATAACGTTAAATTACTAAGGCATCATCCATTAAAAGAACTTATCAGTTAAAGAATACATACCTTCTAAGGATTTAAGCATGCAGCAGCAAAAACATAGTTCGAACTGAAAGGGGCAAGCATGATGAAGCTGATCTACCAATTAGAGCATGTGAATAAAACATACAAAAAAGGAAAGGTTGTCGCCAATCAAAACATAAGCTTCGACGTTCAACAAGGGGAAATTCTCGGTTTACTCGGTCCGAATGGAGCAGGCAAATCCACGCTAATCAAGCAGATGGTAGGCCACCTTGCTCCCAACTCAGGTACGGTACGCTATAAAGGAACCAGCGTGCAGACACAAACCAAGCGAGTTGCCCAGGAGGTCGCCTACTACTCACAAGAGCCTCACGCCCTGACCAGTTTAAAAACTTGGGAAGCTTTGTATTTTACAGGAAGATTGCGTGGGTTGACGAAGGAGTCCGCCTTGAAGCAAACAGAGGAATTGTTGGAACGCTTTGATATGCAAGACCTCCGTCATAAGCTGTTGAAAAACGTTTCCGGCGGACAAAAGCGTTTAATCGGGATCGGTACATGCTTGATCGGCTTTTCCCCCGTCATGATACTGGATGAACCGACCAATGAACTAGATCCTAAAAAGAGAAGGCTCGTATGGGATCTGATTCAGGAACGCAACCGTCAAGGAGTGACCGTAATCTTGGTAACACACAACGTGCTGGAGGCCGAACAGGTCGTGGATCGAGTTGCTGTTGTAAACCACGGCAAACTATTGGCCATCGATCATGTCGGTGTCTTAAAACAAAGGGTCGATCAGCGGATGAAGCTGGAAATTACGACTTCCTTTGGCGAAAGCGATCATGTTTGCCGTAGCTTAAGCGCGCTGGGACAGTGGACCAAAACGGGAGAAAACCGAATCCGGACACTGATCGAGAAGCAAAACGCCAGCTACGCGATCGACTGCCTGACTGAGCAGCAATTACCGATCGAAGAATACTCGTTGGTCCCTCCGAATCTTGAAGATGTCTATTTTCATATTGATGACGATCAGGATAAACCTGCCAAAGCGGAGGTGGTCTAAACATGGAAAAGGTAAAACCATCCATGCAAAGCCATGACTTGCAACTGCAAGAAGCGGCCTTTCTCCAAGGGCACGAGCAGCAGAGCATAATCCAACGCAGAATCACTGAATGGCTGATCTTAGCCCGCATTCAATTTACGATCATCCGCGAGGCATGGGTTTGGATTTTCATCATGGCATGCATGTTTCCGTTAACAACGCTGTTGTTTCTCAAATTCTTTACGGTCGACCCAACGCCGGTTGTCATGACACGTATTATTACAGGAAATATGCTTTTCGGCTTAATCGTCATGGGACTCAATTCCATGGCTCAGGAGATATCCTGGCAGAAGCATCAAGGCCATTTCACGTACTATTCGTCTCTGCCGATTGCCAAGGTAAATTTCATCTTTGCCAATTTGCTGCGCGGATTGATCATGAGCGTACCCTCTTTTATTATCCTGGCCATGATTGGTCAACTTGCTTACGGCATTCAATTCCACTACAGCTGGGGACTTGTCCCTGTATTGCTGCTCACCGTCTTTAGCGTGGTTGGCGCGGGTGTACTGATCGGCTTCTGGTCACCTAGCCATCAATTGACCAACATGCTGGTCCAGGCGCTGATGATGTTCATCTCGTTTTTGACGCCTGTCATGGTGGATATGGATCAACTGCCTATGGTCTTGCAATGGTTCTCTTATCTCTTCCCAACCACTTACGCCGCTGAGGCCATGCGGGAGGTACTGATATCGGGCTGGTCCGGCTCTGTCGCCTGGAACACGCTTGTTCTCTTGTTTTTCTCGCTGATCTCCATCTTATTGATCTTAAAAAAGGTGGATTGGCGTGTTGAGAAGTAGAGAAAAGTTCTCCTTGCTAACAGTCATTAACTGGCAACCTCAACGAAAATAGATAATCACGAGCAAAACAAAGTCGTCTTTACAGGCGACTTTTTCTTTTTTTTTCACTAACCATCGGTTACTATTTTGTAGGTAATAGATAAACATGGGATTGTTCGAACCTTTCAGATCTCTGCGCTATGTGAATGATCTTCTAATCTATCCTTCATAATAAAAATCCCATCATATACTTGATGGGATTTATTGGGACTTTAATTTAGCAACACAATTATCGAAGTATTATTGTAATTTCTTGTATCCTAACCTGTGTTCTTCAGCCGATGATCGACAACGATGACGGTTCTGTCACGAACCAGCCACTTCGTTCTCAGGATCAAGAGAACCGTAGCCTCATCCAATAAAATAATCTGTGATCCATCTTGAATAGGCAGCGGCTAGTCTCCATGAATCCCCCTATTCTCTCCGGTATTTCTGATGCTTTCCCTGAAGACTGTATCCTCACCGGGCGATACCTCCTCCAATACTTCCTTGCTGCCTCTGCGAAATTCCTTGATGGTGGCTCCGAATGCCCTCGCCAATCGAGGCAGCTTGGACGGACCGAACAACAACAGTCCGATCAGTACCAATATTGCCAGTCCAGTAAATCCGATATTGAACGGCATAACTCATCCTCCTTTCTTTGGTTACACCAGCCCATAAGCCTGCTCATAGAATTTGCCCCGGACGGTAATGGTTAGACTTGCAGATCCTCCGTTCTCGCGAGGAAGCGCTGCCAGCAAACTTGGTGCAGGTCCGTCACCGCTTCGAAGCTCCAGCTTTAGAACATTGGAGTAGCTTTTCATTCGATAAGGCACATTCTGGGATGCATACGCAGCCGGTCGAACCCAAAGGTCCGGATCCGAGGTTCTATTCAGCATGATTGCGGCTTCCGCCTCCTGATAATCCGGGTGATTATCTATGGCAGCGGCTGTAAACAGCGCATATTTGCTCTGAAATGCTTTCTCTCCGAGGAACAATCCCTTGGAAAAATCGTCACTTTCCGTGGGGATCGGAACCGGTGTCCAAGACCGGTAATCCCACGCCGCTTCCTCGATCGCATAACGGAATAACGCTTCGATATCGAGGGATCGGGCAGCCGAAGGCTGGATTGCGCCCAACTTCGTCAGACGATGCTCAATAACCCCGTTATTATTGCGAAGTTCGACTTGAAATTGGTATTCCCGCAGATGGATATGACCCAGTCTCCGCATGCCCGGCAGAATCAACGCGCCTTGGCAGTGCTCGATCTCCTGAAACTCCGTTTTGGAGCGATTGTATGGAAATTCGCAGTTAATAAGCCGCGGAAGTACCGTGTATTGACTGGCCCTGACCGGTCCGCTTTCCGCCCGGCAGTTAATGAAGGTCGGCCGAATGACCCGATCCAATACAATGGATGCATGCTCCCGCGTCTGGATGGAGCAGTTGACGAACCGGGGATGGTTAATCCGGTAAGGGACGCCGCTTCCGATAAACCCGTCGATTTTGATCGGCGTGCTGTCCGGCTCGATTCTGCTCTCCCACCCGGATGCAAATCCGTTGGAATGGTGGTCCGTCCCGGAGAGAAAGGAGTCGGATACGAGCAGATGCGATAAACCGAATTGGCCCTCCGTACGAGCATCGTCTACAGGCGGAGAGAAGCCTCCCGAACCCGGCGGATTGCCCTCGTCCCCTCCTAGAACCGCAAGCCCGATTTTGCCTTGGAACAAGCAATCCTTTATCGTTGCATATTCAATGGAGCCGTACTCGGCGGTCGTCGATAACCGTCCGGACGCATCCAGAAACGCGCCCGCCTTCTGCCAATAACCGACCACCGACACCCGATCCAGCTTAACATGAGTAGCATTGTCTACCCAAAGCCCGACGTCGAACAAGGCATGTTCGTCCGTCAACGGCGTTGTTATGTTTCCGAGCGAGTCGCGAATCTTGAAATAGGACAGGATCTTAAGGTCGGACAACTGGGTGCCGTCTGCATCTGCATCCAGCTTGACGGCGCAAGTGAAGTCCCGAAAATCGCCGCGGTTGCTGGAATACGTTCGGGAACCGTTTCCGGTGAACATCAAGACAGTCCCGTTCTCCATATCCAGAATGCTGTCGGGCAACTCATTGCGCCTTTGACCAAATGCAAACCAAGAAGAACAGCCGCTACCTCGAACAAATGTATTGCGGGGGATGACCAGCGTATCAGTCAAGCGAAAAACCCCCGGCGGGAAAAATAAAGCCTTCCCTTTCGCTGCATCCAGAGCCGAACGCACCGCTTCCGTATCGTCGGTCGTTCCGTCTCCCTTGGCTCCGAACCATGTTACGTTGACGATCCCGTCATACAACCGTTTGAAACGGGCACCCGCGGCGGATGTTACGATCGTTCCAGTATTGTCCGGCGTAGAAACATCTGTTGGGTCATATACGAAATGGCCCTCTTGCCCCGGGTCCGTTACGAAATAAAAGACATCGTCCCTCTGTTCTTCCAGGCTCCGAAGCTCAGTCAAGGTTATGGCGGCCAAATATCCCATATCCATAAGTAACGGCGGTTTGAGCTTATCGTCCTGCCCATAAACCGAATCGGTGACGGCCGGCGGCGGAGCCCCTTGCCCCATAGCCGTTCTCATAAAGGGACCTTTTAGAAGATGCTCAGCTGCGAATGCGGCTCCCGCAAAACCGATGGCGGACAGCATGGTTCGTCTGCTCATTGTCCGCTGCATCAGGGACTGGCGGTTACGTTCATCCTGGATATTCTCACGTTCGTCACGACTGCTCATAATCGATCCCTCCGATTATTCATTCTTCTTCCTAAGCATTGACGGACTGCAACCAAACCTCCAATGCCTTCTTGGCTTCAAGCGATGCAAAGCCTCCGGATCTTACCGAAAGCCCCATCGGAATTCCCTGAAGTGCTGCCAGCATTTTCGCCGAGGAAGGATAGCCGAAACGAAGAAGTGCGTCGAGATAGACAATCTCCCGGTGCAGGCGCTCAGCATTCGAAGACCCATGTGAAGCTGCCTTCCAGAAGTCTGCAACAGTCCTTCCTCCTGCGGCAGAAACGACAGCCATCATGCCCTTGGCACCCTGGCGGATCGCTTCAAGCATGAACGGTGTGTTCGCTTGATATACGATAGAATCCGGTGCCGCCTGGATCTTAGCCGTAATGCCTTCCAGTGTACAGGTCGTATCCTTGATCCCGATGACGTTACCCTGTTCCGTTAATCCGGCATATACGGCTGGATTAATTTCATACGGCTCTACCAACGGCCATTCATAGAGAACAACCGGCCGATCCGCAATGTCGGCAAGCCTGCCGAAATGTTCCGCCAGCTTGCTCTGGTTTTTCCCCATTCCAGGTGGAGGAACGAGGACTACACCATGGATCCCCGTCCCAAGCGCCTGTTTCAGCTCTTCCTCTTGCATCGCCGGGACCTCCAGATTGCCCGTGGCTACGACCGGCGTCTTCCCGGCGAGCTTGACGGTCCGTTTCATCAGTTCCAGCCTTTCCGTCAGCGACAGCCATTTCATCTCGCTGCTTCCGCAGACGGCAAACAACCCTTGCGGCTCAAAAGACAGCTGCCATTCCACATATCGCTCGTAAGCTGGCCAATCAATGCTGCCGTCCTCATGAAATGGAGTGAGCAGCAGAGCGAACACGCCTTCAAACTTCTTGTTTGGATTGCCCTTGAAATTCAATGAACGTCTCCTCCTATTCATAAACGAGGGATCGAAAACTCCGAACCCTATGAAACGTAATCAGGTTCCCGTTATGCGCATCCTTGGCTCTCTCATCGCCCGACCTGCTGGCAATGATCAGATCTTCCCCGTCGATCGCCATGCCGGCGTAATGACGGGACTGCTTGGGAGAGCTTCCGGTCGCTACAAGTCCGGCGAAACACCAGTCTATGCAATTGCGGGAATAATGAAGCTGGAGCCGGTGGCGCTCGTTATTCGGCAGGTCAAAGCGTTCAGCCGGCAGCCGTTCCTTCCGGGTCATGCTGTCCGTGGACTGTGAACTGAGCAGCCAGTATAACCGGGTTGCCTCGTCATACAACAAGTGAAACTTCATTTGTCCCCCGGGACAAGGCACAAACACTGCATACTTCCCCGAGGGCACCTTCTCCAGCATCGTGGTCATTGTACCGTCAACATTCTCCACGACTTTCGCGATGGCCGCGAAGCCGGTCCCTCCAGTATGAGCTCTCGCCCATAAATGGAATGTCTTCCCTTCCGGATCATGCCAGTAATGATCGGGATCGGTGAACTGGACAACGTTCGTTTCGAGCCAGCCGACAGGCGGACAGTTCAATTGATCCTTGAGGTAATAGCTGTTTTCCGGGAAAAAAGGTACACCGAAATAATCGAGACGCTCTGAGGAAAACGCTTCAGCCGCAGCGAGCCGGGAAGCAAAGGTCCAGCTGTCCGGTTCCAGCAGATTCGCATCTTCCCCGGCCCGCATAAGAACCGGCTGAATGCGGCTGACCGGCCATACCGTCATGTCATGGGGAGCGATATCTTCCATCACTAAGTACACATTCCCTTTTGCGTAATGGACATTGCAGGGAGCCTGGTGCCAATCCCCCTTCTTGGTAAGCCGGACCGGAGCCGTCCAGGTTTGCCCTTCGTCATCGGAACGGATGATCATTAGATTGGCGCAGTGGCCTATAATGTACAGGACGCCGCCTGCAAGAAAGGGCCGTGCATGCATAAAGGGAAAGTCATGAACATGCCCCCAAGTACGTCCCTTATCGTCGGAAACGAACACTTTTCCTTGCGTAATATAGCCTTTTCGCGAACCCTTTGGCCCCGGGAGATCAGATACTCCTTTGCCTCCCAAATCCATGGTCAAGACATATCGACCGCCAGGGAGCACGACGATTGCAGGCGAATAACAATATACGGACATCGGATCCGGCGATTCGTAAACGGTCACATAATCATCGGCAGACGGCCTGATCCTGAACGCTGTTTGTTCCTTCACGTTTGATTTCCTCCTGTTTCAGGTTATTTAGGGCAGTCCGGTTTCAAGTAGGCCTGCCCCTCTGCTCCTTAACTCCCGATATACCGGTCATACGCCTGCTGCTTGATTTGAATCATTTCCTCCAAGCCCATGCGATTTAAATCTTCGACGTATTTGTCCCATTCGGTCTCGATTCCGCCCTCGACGATCCACTTGGCTTCCATCTTGCGTACATAGGTCATAATATCGGTTGCCAGCACCCCAAGACGCTTGTTCTCTTCCGCCGTCATATACAAATTAGGATAAGTGCGATCCTCCGGAACGATAAAGGGTTTGTAGATTTCGTAAAACCCGTTTCGCAGCTTATCGCTTTCACTCTGCTCCAGCTTCTGCAGCCAATTGCTTGAAACCAACAGGGGGAAGGCCGTCGATGGCGTCGTACTGCCGATCCAGGTGGAGATGTCCATGCCATCCTGTGGCGGCACGATTTCAACCTTGCCATCCGGCTTCTCTTTCAGATGGGTGCCGAAGGGACCGTACTTGAACTGCATCGCCGACTTCGGATCATTCATCGTATCGACGAATCGCATGGTCGCTTCGGGGTGCGGATTGTTCTTCGTAATCGAGAAAAAGTTAAGGATGATGCGGTTATCCTGCCTTCTCCAGAACTGATGTCCGTCCGGTCCCATTAGTGGCGGCATCGCCACATATTCATGAACTCGGTCCCCGAGCTCATACGTACCGTTAAAGGATGCGATCAAGCCGACCTTAGGAATCTCGTCCTTCGTCTTTGAGAGCATCTGCTTGGCATCCTGGGTAAACGATTCTTTGTCCAACAGCCCTTCCTCGTACATCCGGTTCAAAAATTCAATCGCCGTCTTGTATTCGGGAAGGACCGGTTCAAACACCACCTTCTTGTCCTTGACCGAGAATCCGCTAAGGGCATCCGCAAGTCCAAACGCTCCAAACAGCTCGTAGTACCCGTTCGTCGTCGTGTTGTGGCGGAAGGTCGACGGAATTTCATCCGCTTGTCCGTTTCCGTTCGGATCCCGCTCTTTAAACGCCTTCAGTACTTCAATCAACTCATCCGGCGTCGTCGGCATGCTTAAACCGAGTTGATCCAACCAGGTTTTATTCAACAGAAACGTATTCCGATACTGGAAATGCGCCTGGTCTTCAAACCAAGGGACCGAATAGATGTGTCCGTCCGGCGCAGTGGCCATACGGCGGACTTGGGGATTTTCGTCGAGGATCTTTTTGATGTTCGGCGCGTACTTGTCGATCAAATCCTCAAGCGGAATCAATACGCCCTCCGTGCCATAATCCACCACATCCTGGGTAGTAAGCCCGTTAAAGAAAGCATCCGGAAATTCTCCGCTCGCCAAGATCAAATTCTTCTTCTCAGTCCAGCTCTCCGAAGGAATCTGCTCCCATTCGACATCGATATTCGTCTTTTCCTCAAGCTCCTTGACCAGTACCATTTCGTTATAATCCTTGTGATAATGCTGCTTGACCACCGGGATCCGGATGCTGATCGTTTCGTTTACAACCGGAAGTCCCGTTTCGTTGAAATTCGCCCCGGCGTCCGCCGCAGGAGTACCTTCCTGTGCTTCATTTCCGCTGCTGCAGCCCGCCAGAAGCAGCGCCGCCGTGAGCGTAAATGCCGTCATTCTTGCCATCCATCCTTTCATGACAACCACCCTTTCGCGATCTTCGGATTAGCCTTTCAAAGAACCAATCATGACACCCTTCACAAAGTATTTCTGCACCATAGGATACAGGATGAGTACTGGAATGCTGGCAACGATGATGACCCCGTATTTGATCGATTCCGACAGGTTGCTGCCTGCTCCGAGCTCAAGGTTCATCAGCTCCTGCACCTCGTTCTGAATAAGAATGTTCCGCAGAACCAGCTGAAGCGGGTACTGGGCTTCATCCCTTAAATAAATCAGTGCGCTGAAGAACGAATTCCAATGTCCTACTCCGTAGAACAACACAAGCACAGCCAGAATGGCTTTCGATAACGGAAGTGCGACCTGCAGGAAAAATCTGAAATCCGAGCAGCCGTCCATGTCTGCCGCTTCGCGAAGCTCTTCCGGGATGTTATGCTGGAAAAAAGTTCGGGTAATAATTAAATTCCACACACTGACAGCTCCCGGTATGATAAGAGCCCACATCGAATTCATAAGCCCCAGCGACTTTACGAGCAAATACGTCGGGATGAGTCCGCCGCTAAAGAACATCGTGAACGTAATAAGAAACATGAACAGATTGCGTCCGTACATATCTTTTCGGGAAAGAGGATACGCCCCAGTAACGGTAATCGCGACATTAACGGCGGTCCCAACGGCCATGTACAGGATCGTATTCTTATATCCGACCCATATGGCCTGGTTCTCTAATATTTTCTGATATCCCTCCAGCGTAAAGTCCACGGGGAACAGCCATACCTTGCCTCCGCCAACGCTGATTGGATCGCTGACCGATGCGATAACGATAAAGTACAAGGGATACAAAATCACGATGAGCAGCAGCGCAAGAAACCCGTAATTGAACCAGTCAAAAAGCCGGTCCGCCCTAGATCTGGTATGCATGAAGCCCCCTCCTTTCTACCAAAGACTTGTTTCGGTCAGCTTTTTCGCAATCCGGTTGACGGTTACCAGCAGGATGAAATTGACGACGGAATCGAATAAGCCTACCGCTGCGGAGAAGCTGTACTGGCTGCCGAGCAGCCCCGTCTTATAAACGTAGGTGGATATGACCTCCGACGAGTCCAGATTCAACGAGTTTTGCATCAGGAAGGTCTTCTCGAATCCGACCGTCATGATGGAACCGAGCTGCAAGATGAGAACGATGATGATCGTCGGCAAGATCGAGGGAATATCGATGTAGCGAATTCGCTGCAGTTTATTCGCGCCATCGATGATGGACGCTTCGTGAAGCCCGGGGTCCACGCCCGCCAATGCCGCCAAATAAATAATGGCTCCCCAGCCCGCACCCTGCCATACGCCTGATAGCACGTGCAGCGTTTTGAACCATTCCGCCGAGCCGAGAAAAAACACGGGATCCCCGCCCAAACCGATGATGAGATGATTGATTAATCCCGTCCTTGGGGACAGAAAGATAGTTAGCATCCCAACAATGACCACAGTCGATACAAAATGAGGCGCGTATGTTACCGTCTGAACAAAGCGCTTAAACCTTTGATGGGACAGCTGATTCAGCAGCAGCGCAAGAATGATCGGAATTGGAAATCCGAGAGCCAATCCGTATAAGCTCAATCCGAGCGTATTTTGGATCAACGTCCAGAATTGGAAGGAATCAAAGAACCTTTGGAAGTGCTCGAAGCCGACCCACGGACTTCCGAGGATTCCTCGGGTCGCCATAAAATCTTTAAAGGCTATCTGCACGCCGTACATCGGTATATATTGAAAGATCACGAAGTACGCAAGCGTAGGCAGGAACAACAGATACAGCTGATAGTGCTTGCCCATTTTTCTCAGGAATAACTTCATCCTTCGTATCACCCCCTCTCTGTACACCGACTTTATAGGCTTCCAAGGGGGGTGTAAATAAACCGTTTATGTACGGCATCAACCGGAAATGACAACGGAATTAACGCTATCTTGCGCGGGTGACGGATATAATTGACCGGATTTGACCTACATATGCAAGCGTTTACAAATACTTGTTTTTCATGGAACGGTAATCGCCCGGCGTCATACCTTCCTGTTCCTTGAACTTCCTGATGAACCCGGATACGCTGCCGTATCCGATCTGGTCCACGACTGCCTGCAGACTTCCTTCTCCATCCTTCAACAGCTCCTTCGCCTTCTCCATGCGCAGCCGGTTCACATAGTGAGAGATGGTGACGCCCGTCTGCTCTTTAAAGTAACGACTAATGTATGAGGCCGACATTCCCAGCTCTTCAGCCAGATTTTGCACGGAAAATTGCGTTGATCCGTAATGGGTTTCGATGTACGCCTTCATTTTTTCCATGGGCTCCCGGTTTCCGCTTTCCTTGCGGGCGTTCAATATATGGCGGATATCAGCGGAGATCTCTTTCACCAGATCAATCAGCTCATCCACCGTTTCAAATTCCGTCAGTCTCACCACGTCCGGATAGCGTTCGGCTTGTGTCACCTCGTCCAGCTCCATCTCTTCCAAAATCGCAAGAATGACATTGATTAAATCAAAGCATATGCACTTGACCATAAACAGTGGAAGCTGCTCTTGCCTAATCCGGTCCGTCAGCTGGCGGAGAAAGGCTTCGATCCCAGGAATGTCGCTCTGATAGATATACTCTTTCAGCTGATTCCATTGGCTTTTGGAGTAGGCGTAACGGTTCATCTCGGACCCGGACACCGCCTCACGGAACAGAATTAAATTGCCTTTTCCTTTGATCAGTCTGTAATTTAATGCGCCGCAGGCTTCGATATAAGATTTGCCCAGCTCGCCAATCTGCGTGTAGGAGTTACCAACCCCGATCGTAATATCCGTGCCAAGCATCCTGCTAAGGTACTCATGCATGCTCATCAGATGCTCTTCCATTGCCTCAACCGTTTCGTCCGTCCCCATTACCAAAATCAGCTGCTCAGTCTCCAGGCCCTCGATTCCGAAAATCTCCGTATGAGGAGGAAACGCCTCGCGCCATTCGTCGGGGAGTCCTGCCAAAGACAATATTCCGTGATTCTTCGCAAACAGAATGACCATGACCGTAAAATAACGGCTCTCCAGATGAATGCCTGGCAGCTCTCCCTTTCCTTGCAGGTCCCCCTTGCATTGGTACGCGCCTTTGAGCAGATTCAAGATCAGGTAGTATTGCAGCGCAGGGCGGCTTCCTTCGATTCTCCGGTTCAATTCCTCATTGTTCTCGGACATGACATCCAGCGCCGATCGGATCGATTCGATCTCGCCAAGCTTGCTTCCCGGCGGCGTACTTACTTTACTGTCGGCCAGCCTCTTCAGCATCCGGATCGGCTTGTAGTTCATATGGGTGGCGAAGAAAATAAGGATACTGCCAATCAGCAGAAGCAGCAGAAGCGCATAAAATGTGTGGTTCTTGGCATCCTCCACCTTTTGCATAACCGTATCCTTATCGACCAGGGTCATGTACGTCCAGCCGAACTTATCGGATTTGTCCTGAAAGACGAAATAGGTCCGTCCTTCGAAATTCAGCGTTGACCGTTCCCGGCCGTCGGCATGCAGCTGACTTAGCAGCAAATCGGCCTCTCCCGGATCCATGAGACGGGACGAGGTGATAAGCTCCCCTTTCTCATCTAAAATCAGCGTATTGCCCCTCGTTTCTTCAAACTTTTTTTTGATCAATTCCTTGAACCGGTTTTCATTGATCAGGTAAACGACCGTGCCGAACGAATCGGATTGATTCGGGCCAATCGGCATGATGTAGGAAATATAGCGCTCAAGTCCTCCGGTGGCTGTTCTTACATTTTCGGATGCTCGTACATAAGGCAAGAAAGCAGCATTGATATCCCGTTGGAATTGCTCTGGGTCCCATTCTTCAAACCTGTAAATTTTATCCGTAAAGCCGGCGGCGTCATACGTGCTGTAAGGAGAGTACACTTTATTGTGTCCGTGGAAATATAAGAGAAAATTAGAAATGAAGGTATTGGCGCTCACGTAATTTCGCAACTGGGAAATGGTATCGAGCTCGGTGAAGGGATTTTTCGTAACCTGATAAGGGGTCAAGCGGGGGTTGCCCGAAATATGGAAGGCGATATTATGAAGCTCTGTCATCTTCGTGTCTACGTTTTCTTTTACTTGCGAGAGCAGATTCAAATTGCTCCTGGTAACCTCTTCCTCCAGCAGCTGAATGAAATACTGATATACAAAAAAACCGACCATCATTACCGGAAGCAGCAAAATAACGGCATAGGATAGGACGTATTTGTACAGCAGTCTGGAATTGAATCGCCGCAAGGCCATTAGCGTTCCCCCTCTTCTCGTCTATAGAATTTATTATCATTGTAAGTATATGGCCGCAGAGATGTAAATCCTCTTGGCTGTCCATAAAACGACGAAAAAGATTGCAATAGCATGTCCAAGCCAAATAAAAGTAGCCGAAGAATTTTTTTGCCAAGCTTAAGGACAAATCTGTGTAACCTGCCCGATGACCGTTAAAATATTGAAAGGCCCGACATCCATAACAGTCGGACCCTTCATTTTTTTTCGTTAAATGCGAACAGATTATTCTGGTTTAGCTGTCAGCTGGTCTGCCCATTCAAGAAGCTGATCAAGCTTGGTTCTGGCGTCCTGCTGCATAGCCATCAGAGTGTATCTCAGACCGCCCTCATCCCAGCTGATGGCGTTGATTTCTTTCATGTAGAACCCTTTGTGTCCTCTAACCGTCACCTGTTGGCCAAACTCTCCGTCATGAGCGTCGTTCCCTGGCGATTTGAATACGGACAGGCTTAAAGGAGTCTTCCCTTCCTCCACGTAATTGATCATCACTTCGGTTCGATCCAGTTCTCCGCCGGTTTCAAACATTTCGACGGAAATTGGTTTGAAACTTTCGTCACGTAGCTGCATGAACGTTTGACCTAAAGCGGCCTCTGCATCTTCGACCGTCACTGTTTTCGGACCGATGTCCTCCATCGAGATCGTTTCGGCGGTCTCAGGAATGTCCAGCTTAAATGTATCGGCTGTAAATTCCGGAGTCACATCCAACAACGTATAGGCAAACTCTGTCGTGATATCTCCCGTAGTGATCTTGGATTTAACGACCATCCAGTTTTTAGCGTTCACCCAATATTCCTGAGAACCAATCAATGTGCTTTTATCCTCTTCAATCGGTGTCGCCTTAATATGATATACATCGTTTCCAAGCCAGTTCTCTTTTCCTACCGTTTCAATGGCGTGGGTGCTCCGCATGCGCTCAAGCTGGCGTAGCATTTTCTCTTTTGGAGAGCTTTGCAGGCCCCCGTTCTCCACGGCATTCATGATGTAAGCCGAATTTCTGGCTTCTTCATAGACGATAATTTTTTTCCCGTTATTCACCGACACGCTTTTACCGCTTGCCTGCGAATCGACCTCATTACGGTTATTTCCGTTCTCTGCGTCATACCATTCCTTGATCGACATGGATTCCGTTTTCTTACCTCCTTCGAAAAGGTTCATCTCGGCTTCCGCATAGTAAGAGAAAGGCTTGTTATTCTCTTCAATAGCTTTTTCTACCATTTCTTCCCCCGTATAAGCCAATGCTTCTCCTGTCTGACAGCCCGTGATCAGCCCCCCTGTCAGAAGTGTTGCCGCGAGCAAGCCAATCGCATGTTTTCTTTTGAACCGGTTTCTAACCCTTTTCTTTGTCTGTGTCATGTTCTCTACTCTCCTTTTTCTGAAATAGGCAATTCGCAGATGACGAGCGTTCCGTAGGGTGCCTCCGACAAAAGCATGATCGTTCCTTGGTGTCGTTCAATTACCATTTTAGCAATGGTCAAACCAAGGCCGAAACTGCCTGAACCCGCTTGATTTCTGGAAGCTTCCCCTTGATAGAATGGCTCGTACAGCATAGCCTGAATTTCCATGGGGATGTGTTCTCCCTCGTTCTGAATCAACAGCAGAACCTTCCTGCCTGTTTGATTGAATTGCTGTTGCACAGCAGACTTAAACGGTGGAAATATCCACTCCGGAACCTCAAAATCCGAGGATACTCCGCCGAGGTAAAGCTTTCCCCCTTCTGGCGTATATCGGATGGCATTGGAGATCAGGTTATCCATCATCCGCATGATCAACTGAGGGTCTAATTCCATTTCGCCGTTTACTGCAAGCATGGATTCCACATGGATGTTTTTAACCGAGGCCAGTGGGTCATAGCCCTCCAGCAGCATTTCTAGGAATTCGGTACTGTCTACCTTGACACGCTTTTCCTTTGTAACTTTAGATTCCAGGGAAGAATACAAATTCAAATCATCCAGCATATGCCGCATCCTGTCAGCCTGTCCAATGATGAGCGCAAGGTAATCCTGGCTTTCCTCTCTTGTTAACCCTAGTGTACCGAGTTCTTCGGCATAGGCCCGAATAGAAGTAAGCGGTGTTTTTAAATCATGGGAAAGAGCGGCCGTCATAAAAGCTTTCTCTTCTTGCTGCTTGGAGAGCTTTTTACGGGAAGCTTCAATGGTCCTTCTCATGTCCCCGAATCGATCCATGAGCTCCCCCATCTCGCCGCCTCGATGTATAGTCTCAGGCAACGGCTCTTCCATCGCAAAGGCCCTCATTTGTTTCGTGAGTATGCGCATTGGCTGAATCAGCTTGCGCCGGGTGAGAAACAGGATGGTAAAAAACAAAGCTGTTATAAAGAGACCTAAGATGCAAGCTACCCATAGCGTCCGGTGCCTGACCCCTTCCCTCCATTCCTTCCTGGCCAACGTGATCTGGTAGATTCCCACAAGTTCTCCATCTTCAAATACAGGTTTTTTCATGACATAACTTCGTGGGTTGATTTGCATTTCGTACAATTTACCATAAAGGCTCGCATTGGTTTGAAAAAATTCGGTATACTCACGGTCAACCATCGATGAGTAAATATGCACGCCGTTTGAACTAAACAACTCAATCTTTAAGGCATCACTCGTCAAAGCGTTCAACTCATGCTCATCCGGGATAAAATTAAAATGAAAGAGTTCAGGATTCTGTAAATGAGCCTCTGCTGTGGCGATCTCTTTTGACGCTGACATATAATCGGCGAACGAACGTTGTTCATCAAGTTTTCCAATAAGATTGTACAGTATGATTCCGGCTCCAAGGGGAAGCAGCATGAGGACAAGAAAAGCGATAAGCAACCATGTTCGAAGCTTCATTTATGACTCACCGATGAAACGATAACCGCTGCCCCATACCGTTTGAATGTAGCGGGGAGATCGGATATTTTCGTTGAGCTTCGCTCTCAGACTCTTTATGTGCACGGTAACCGTGTTTCCGCCATCCATCGCTTCCTGCTGCCAGACATGTTCATAGAGCTCGTTTTTAGTGAAATGCCGCCCTGGATGGGTAGCAAGCAGCAGCAGCAGAGACCACTCCTTACTAGTAAGTGTCAGCAGTTCATTGTCATATACAGCCTGCTTCAAAACAGGATCGATGGTGAATCCGCCCCGAAAAGATAACAGGTGAGACTCCTCATCCCTGTCTCCTTGGTATTTTCGGAACTTTTTCAAGTGGGCCTCCACCCTTAAAGAGAGCTCCGTCAAGCTGAAGGGTTTGGTGATATAATCATCCGCTCCGAGTCCAAAAGCTCGGACTTTACTCTCGTCTTCGCTCCTCGCACTCATGATCAGCAAGGGAACTTCGCTTTTTAGCCGGATGTTTTTGCTCAGCGTAAAACCGTCCATTTCAGGCAGCATCAGATCCACCAACACGAGATCATAATCTCCGTTGCAGAAATCCTTCCAGCACTCCAGCCCCGTTGTTGCCCACGTTACCGAATAATTCTCACGGCGCAGATGATCTCTCACGATTCTGGCTATTCCGGGGTCATCCTCAACCATTAACAAATTCCCCTTATGCTCTTGATTTTCATCGTTGCTCTTCGTCTCCATGTTTTTGTTTCCTCCCCTGCAATTCATTCTAGGATATTTTTCAGTCGGGTCTAAAAATTTTATATATTCTTTATAAATCCAACAGTTGATTTATGTAAGAGCGTATAAACGATATGAATTAATCTCCCTTTCTTATAGAAGTCTGCATCTTGTCTTAAAAGGTGACGGAGTAGAGGTTCAAGCTTTTTTTTGAAAAATAAATTATATTATTTATTGCCCTGTCACGACAACCATTCCTACCGGATTTCTTTTTAGCTCTTGACCTACAGGGGACCATTTGGTCGCTTCTGGTCTTGTTCCAGGAAGGACCATGTTCTTGTCCTTGACTGGGGACACGAACTTGTACCTTAAAAAGCCAAAAAGCCGCTAAAATAGCGACGTTTAATGGAATCATGTGTTGTCCCTCTCCCGAATTTTCATAATCAGTGGGCAATGTAGGGTCCAAAGCGGCAATTCCTGTTATTGAACGCTATCTTTGACAGCTAATCATGGTTTCTTCATTTGAAAAGAGAGCAGTTGCTGGTGCAATCTGCTCCTTTTCATTCAACTCGTTCAAGTTCATTTTTGATTATGCAATCGCTCTACACCATAATGGGATCTAATTATTTTATTCCGTCCGTAAAATCCCTTATTTTTTCAGAGATTTCTTTTGGATGAGAACGATATAAATAATGTCCCGCATCCAATAAAACCATTTCTCCATGTACAGATTCCTCTATTTGCTTCTCATGCTCGGGGATCCATCGGTCCGTCACAGGGTGCTTCGCTTGGACAAAGAAAAGGATAGGTAAATTGGGAGGAAAAGTTAGCTGTTCTGCTGCTTTAAAGTTGGAATACATGCTCTCGGCCTCATTTAGTTGCGTGTTGTTATACATGTTTTTGCGTATCAAAATGTTCAATTGTTCTTTGGTTTGTTGATCATACGGCAGTCCTTCATAAGGGTCAGCGCTTAGTTTCAATTGTAACCGGGCGAAGCCCAAGTTGCGGAACCATTTAACCGGTTCTGTGTCTGACGAATCAATCTTCTGTTCGTTCAATGACGGAACGCTGCTATCCAGCCCGATAAACGCACGCACTTCATCTGGATATTGGTTCACATAATCCAGACTATAGAGCCCCGAAATGGAATGAGCCATAAGGACATAACGATTGATCTGCAGACTTTGTAACGCTTCATGAATTTCACTTTCGATATTTGCTGTACTGCGCTCCTTCTTGGTTCGATCGCTCAAACCGTAACCAAAAGGTTCAATCACCACCACTTTATAATAAGGGATTAACTCTGATATGAGCGGCTTAAAATCAAGTGCAGGTGCCGCTGTTCCATAACCGGGAAGAATCACAATGGTTTCTTCACCTTGACCTTGAATGAAAACATTCATCTGTTTTCCATCTACAGCTACATGCTGACCATATGGCTCCATTCTTTTTTGTTCTGAATGACTGCTGATTTTATTTACGGTACACACGGTGGCGATAAAAAGCAGGATGGCTATAACTGCTGCGACGATTACTTTAAGCAAAATATGTAGCACTCTTTTTGGTGTAGTACGATTCCTTACTTCCTTTCCTGCTCGTTGCGTCAAACTCTTCAGCTCCTTCTTGTCTATCTGTACAATGGCCATGGGGTCCGCTAATGCAAGTCTAGCCGACCAAGATGTCCTCTCAATGAATGCGATATGAACGGAGCATGAACAATTTTTCGACAGTCGTACCCATAAAATAAAAAAGCCGCTAAAATAGCGACTTTTAATGGGGCATTACCGATTGATATGATGCATAATTGCACTGTAAAGAAAATCTGCAAAATCCTCATGGCTATATTGATTAAAATAGTTTCTGAATCGTGCATCGAATTTGTAGGTCTTGGCAATGCAAGTCAGTAATTCTTCATCACAAGTCATGAATTGCATTAGATTTTTTTTCCACTCCTCGATTAATCGCTGAACTTCATAGGAAGAAGGATCCTGATCGACTAAAACCGCAATTTGTTTGAATATTTCTTCCATGGACTGAAAACGTTCCTCTTTTTCATCGAGTGATAATGTATCCAACGTTTCATTAAACTCTTGATACGTTTCGGTTTCACCATAAATGAATTCGGCTTCATTTGCATATTGTTCTTTCAATGGCAGAACGGAAGAATTATTAAAAATACGCAAATTGCTAATATCATTCCCCGAAACGTATTCCTCTAGCGCGACCATGATGGTTTCTAGTCTTTGTTTTCTTGATTGTAAGGTTTGCCTCTGCTTCTTTAATATTTGTTTTTGCTCTTGTCGGGTCAGCTTTAAAATGTCCGCAATTTCTTTCAAGGAAAAATCCAGTTCCTTTAAGAATAAAATCGTCTGAAGCTTTTCCATACTGCTTCGTTCATATAGGCGATACCCTTTTTCCGTCAGGTGTGTCGGTTTGAATAAATGAATTCGGTCGTAATAATGCAGGGTGCGAGCTGTAATGCCGGTAATCTGAACGATATCTTTAACTGCTAATAATGGTTTCTTCATTCCAATACTCTTCTACTTCTTCTAGTATTTGAGCGGCGGGCGTTATGGTGGCTTCGAAAATCGTTTTCCCTGTTCTTCGTAAATAATATTGGATTAAATGATATCCGCAAGCGTATCCGGCACTATAAGGCATGTTGACGGGTTTAGAATTTTGAAGTTTTGCGATCTCGTCACCGTAAAGATACGGAGCAATTTGATCAAACCCGGTTAATTGCAATTGCTCTCTAAGCACAGGCTTTATGCGCCTGTTAAGCGTTTCTGCGTTTGTTTTCGTTACCCAAGGACCGAGCAATTCTTCTCCAAACATAAATGTAGCATAGTTTTCGGCCAATCCTTCACTTACAATTAACTCGCCCAAGTTAACGGTGTGATCCCACTGAATATATTGATATCGCACATTATGGTTGCATTCGTGCGCCAGGGCAGCTTTCATTCGAGGAATCGTGTACTCATTTGGCAAGATTGTACCCCAGATAAACCCGGGAATACCCCCAAAACCGCTATATCCTTCGTTTATGATTAAGGCACGGCTTTCCGGATTCCCTAATTGAATGGTAAACAAGTATTCGGAGACAGGGAGGTTAATTTCATGCTCTACAAATAAATGCAGGCTTTTCTTTACAGCATGCTCGCACTCTAACCAAAAAGATTCGGACGATATCAGCTCGATCTCTGCCGAAATCTGAGAGGTAATTTGATCGGGGGATCGATGCATCATACTATTGAACGTAAGAACGTCAAAACCGTTCGCCTCCTCGGCTTTAAAAGGAATCTGTTGAATTTGCCATTGTTTCATAAAGGGAGCCATCATTTCGCTTCTGAATAATTCAAGCTTTTCTTCGGGCCGAGCTTGGGCCACTTTTTGATAAATATGATCGGATCTCAGTGATTGAATCTTCATTTCTCTCACTCCTAGTTATGGATTCATTGAGAAATTATGCACTATGACCTAACGTCATAGTCAAGAACTTTTATCCGGCTTTTGGTACATCTTCCGCTAAATCGAGAGAAGACATAACACTCCATCATCATATTTTAAAAAAAGTAACCAATGAAAGGTCGACTTTAGCTATATTCATTTATTATCTCCTCAGCCTTACGGTCCGTTGGCGGTTCATCTATCCAATATAGCAGCGTGCGAATAACTGATTCTTTTTCTGGGAAGTGATGGAGAAAGACTTCAGACTGCTCGTGAAGACTTGTCGTCCAAATCTGAGAACGCACCATCACCATGGAATAGTATGTTCGAATGAGTTTAAAATGGCTTTACGACCATAAGCACCAATATGGCAATCATCATCAGCTGTGCTGCCGTCTCAATGGGGACGATCTTTTTGATCAGCAGTCCGAACTCGGCGGGTATTTCATGACTCTGGTCTTGATTTTCAGATATGAGCTTGATGATCTTTTTCAAACGCGGCTCGATCCATCCGTCGATGAGGACGATCATGAGGAGCGATAAAAGGATGGACGCATTCAGCCACATTTGGGATATCCCCATCTTGGTTATGATCATAAGCCAAACCCCGGTTACAATAAGCAGAATGCCGCCCATTTTAGGTATGATAGCAAGTTTGGTCGTAATACCAAAAGTAAAGTGCAGCTGGCCGACGGTTCTAGCGGATCTTCGAATGATGGGCATTACGAAAGCGGGACCAATGATGGCGATCGTAGCCAATATATGCAAAACGAGCAGTAATCCAAACAAACCCATGCTCCCCCTTCTCCTCAGCGCACCGAAATCTTGCTTTGATAGGCTAGCCCGACCCTTTTCCTTTTAAATGCTCCTCCGAGCTCAAGATGGTTGAGCATACACATTACAACATCGTCATAAGCAACATTGAGTTCTTGAAATCGGCTGAACAAATGACCGGCTATTTCTGCCTCGGAATATTCCTTGATCGTCTCCGACATCGGAACGGGCAAGGTTTCCGCTGTTACATGTAGATGAACCGGATCTGGATGCTCTCTTGAATCCATCATGGTTCCCGGACACATCATGGACCAATCGAGCCCAGTCCGTTGCAGCCTTTCGAAATTCAGGTTGTGATTTTTATACTCGGGTGGGAAGCCGGGTAAATGGTTGCCAATCAGATCGGTATATGGAATATCCAGCAGACCGGCTCCTCCCATGACCCATACCCGCCCAGAGAAACTAGGCTCCAATTCACATTGGCTTATGATATTATCGACGATACGAACAAACTCTTCCCCCTGTCCCGCATGACCGGCCGCAATAATAGCGGCGTCTTGATGCGCAAGCGCCTCGCTGACGCACACTGGGTTCAACATATCGTCCACGATCACCTTCACATGCTTTGCGGAAGGCTCACCTAGTTGATCATAAAGCTTCTCGGAATTCCGCACAAACGCGGTCATTTTATGCCCCATTTTTATTCCTTGTGCCAGCACTCTTTTCCCCGTATTCCCCGTCGCTCCAAAAACAATAATGTTCATTGTTCTTTCCTCCTCTTTAACGGCTCCAATATTTGGTTGACTCAAGCTTAGCATCGCTTCGAAAAGATGTTAAGAACCCACTTTAAAGTAGGGTGCTTACTTAAAAGTAAGCTTCACAGAAAGAGAACCCATATTGTGCGCGGAGGTCGGGACGATAAGAAAAATCTTGTGGCAGATTGTGCGGCTGTAGACGAAAAAAAGCTGCCCGGAATTCCGTGGCAGCTTCTGTTATGGGTTGATTGAATTAGATTCGATTTCATTAAATCAGCTTTATGACGCTGACTCTTCATACTTCCGTCTATTATGATTTTCTCCCCAAGCACACATGACTTCTGCTACAGGAATCAATGTTCTGCCGTATTCGCTAAGGGAATATTCAACTTTTGGAGGGATAGCAGGGTAGACCGTTCGGTCGACTATGCCTTCGCGTTCCAAATCTCGGAGATGTTGGGAAAGCATTTTTTGTGAAACATCAGGTATAAGCTTTTCCAGATCGTTGAATCGCTTTGTGGATTCAATCAAATGCCATAAAATCAATGGCTTCCATTTGCCGCCTAAAACATGCAGGAGTGTTTCGACTGGACATTCGCGTTGATGAATCATGGATCAATCATCCCCCTTACTTTTGAGTACGTGTATTATCCGATATTAATATAACAAAATTTTACATTAGGGATACCATCAAGTCAATCAGAAACCATTCTAATCGCCGATGGTATTACTGTTATGACTTGGACATTTATCGGTAATTTGATAATATTAATTGTTTTCCTTGCGGGAACCATACTGGAACGAGCAGTCAAAAGATAACGCCGAGGACACTGGCACCCCAACCTTCCGTGGCTATCCGCGACCGCTTCGGGATTTGTCATTCACCTAGGGTGGACTGCTTGCCATCATTATACAAACCTGCATTATCTTTTGTTTTGTCTTTTCTTAGTACTCTTTTTTCTTCCCTGCTTCCCTACCCCAAATTAATCTCCCGGATCTTTTCCAGCGACACTTTCGGTTTTCGGTCTTCGGTAAGCAGGCCGTTAACCTCATGCTGAACGTCCGTAATCTGCGTATAACAGTAACCGGAGATAAACGGAACTGCTTTAATCGCTCCGGTTATGCTGGCGAATCGCTCCAGGAAAGCTTCCTCACTCTCAACCTGATTGCCGTAACCCCAGCCATGCTCGCTCCTGAATGCAATCCCGCCAAACTCGCTGATGATAATCGGTTGCCCTTTATAACTGTAGCCTTGGGCGAACGCAAATTTCCACTCGTTGTACGCACCGTCGCTACCCGTAATCGCGTCTTTATCCTTGTATGTTTCGTACAAATCTTCGCCACGCTCCACATAATCATGAAGAGTCAAAATATCAGAAATGGTGTGCTCCCATCCATCATTAGTGATGACTGGGCGATAAGGATCAATAGATTTGGTCAAATAATAAATACCTTCCGTAAATTTTTGCTGCCGATCGTCATGGATAATATTCTGAATGCCCCAGGATTCATTAAATGGTACCCAGGTAATAATGCAGGGATGATTGTATTGCTGCTGCACAACTTCAATCCATTCCTTGGTAAAACGTTCCACGGACTCATCGTTATATTCAAAAGCAGCCGCCATTTCGGACCAGACCAGCATACCTTTGACATCACACCAGTATAGGAAACGAGCGTCTTCAATTTTCATATGCTTGCGCAAACCGTTGTAGCCCATTTCGGCGATCGCCTCGATATCTTCGATCAGCGCTTCTTCGGACGGAGGCGTCAGATGACTTTCGTTCCAGTATCCCTGATCCAGAATCAATCTTTGGTAAAGGGGAATATTGTTCAGAAGAATTTGTCCGTCTCGGATCGAGATTTTGCGCATGCCGAAATATGAACCCACCCGGTCGATCTCCCGTTCTCCTTCATACAGTACAAACTCCACATCAAACAGATTGGGATTGCCTGGAGACCACACGTTCTGCAGCCATGGCCCGTTGATGCCGTTCATCATGCTTGTTTCCACCGTCAGCCAGGCTCTGTCCACCGAAAGGCTCAGCTTTCTTACCGTTTCGCCTTTAAATGTGATTTCTGTCTCCAGCCGGAGATCTTTTTTGTTTTTCGTCCCGTTAAAGCGGAAGTCGAACCGAATCATTTGGCGGTCGATGTCCGGTGTCATTTTCACCTTATCCAAGCGGGTGTCATGGACATGTTCGAGCCAGACGCTTTTCCAAATGCCTGTCGTCTGCACATAAAACGAATCATGATTCCGTCCGGCCCAACGCTGTTTGCCCCGAGGCTGCAGACAGCTATCGCTGTCTTCCACTTTCAGCACAATTTCATTTTCGGCGTCTTGCTTGAGGAGGTCGGTAATATCCAATGAAAACCGAGCATACGCCCCTTCATGCTCCCCCGCAAAACCACCGTTCACCCAACAGGTAGCTTTATAATCCACGCCTTCGAAATGTAGGATCGTTTGTTTCCCTTCCGCTTCTGGGGAAAGTGTCAGTTTTCTGCGATACCAAATCTGCGCATGGAATGTCTCCTCGCCGATCCCGCTCGCCTGGGTTTCATAGGTAAAGGGAACGTTTATTTTTTGTGCAGCGGGAAAATGGTCCATAAAGCGTTCTGCAACACCGGCTTTTTCATCATCGAAACAGAAATCCCACGCTCCGTTCAGATCCAGCCACTGGCTCCGTACAAATTGGGGTCTCGGATAGTTTTTTATATAAAATTTCGTAGCTGCTGTGGGCATTTTAGCACCTATCCTCTCTCTAATGACTGAAGTATAATCTGTATTTCCTATCACAGATTACTATCTTGTTTTAAGAAAGAAAATGATTTATCCTATCCAATGACTGATCTATTATCCTTTATAGGAGTGGAATTCATTGATACATCTAAACCGATGTGGATATAACGTGATTCATCCCGAAGGCTTCACTGTTGACCGCCCGGACGGCTCCGGGGATTACGTCTTTTTATTCTTCCGAAGCAAAATGGAGCTTAAAGTTCATTCGCAGGCTGTATTTGTTGAACCTAATACCTTTATTATTTTTAACAAAAACAGCCCGTATTTCTACCAGCATGCTGAACAACCTCTGGTCCATGACTGGTTTCACTTTGATATGGAGGAGGCAGAGGCTTTTTTTGATCGGCTGAATCTCCCTTTAGATACCTTAATCAAAGCATACGACCCCTTCTATATTTCCAGAAAAGTGAATGATATTCATTGGGAGAATCTGCAGAACGGAACCTTCCGAAATGAGATCATCGATTATACCATTCGCTGCCTGTTCATGAAGCTTAGCGATATTCGAAATCATTTGGAGCCACACCATCAGATTAGTAAATACTACGATCAGTTCCTGAAGCTGAGAAATGAAGTTTTCAATTCTCCTTCTACTTGGTATACGGTCGAGTTCTTGGCGGACAAGATGAATATGAGTCGGTCGTATTTCCAGCATATGTACAAACAAATCTTTGGCATATCGGTAATTAACGATATCATCCTTAACAGACTAGGATATGCCTCTTATTTACTGAAGAACACTTCGTATGCGATCAGCCATATTTCTGGAATATGCGGTTATGAGAACGATGTACATTTTATGCGGCAATTTAAAAAATACGTAGGACTAACTCCGAGTGAATACAGAGGAAGGGCTGATGGTAGGCAATAATTCTATTTTCTCTCCTCATTACTTCAGAAAAGGAATCAACCTGCGCGTATTGTACAGTGTTTTCGAGGCAAATAATCAACGCGATTTGTGACTCGATGCAGACAGAAACGGACTAGCTTATGGTCGAACGCTAGTCCGTTTCTGCTTGCAAAATAATGAGTCCCTCAGTTCAAGCATTGAACTGAGGGACTTTTCCTCTTATGCTATTTTCACCTCTAATCCTGTTCTTTTTTCACCTGTACGACAGGCAGCATCATGCCGTCATCCATGCCCATCAACGTCACGCTGGATGATTCGGGTATCTCATCGTGCTGCGTAATATCTACCGGGGTATCAAAAATCGGTTCCGCATAAGCAAGATGCGTCCGGCCTCGCGCCAATATCTGGCGGTAATTCCCGCTTTCGCCTTCATAACCGTCATGGTCCCACGGAACGAACGACCGAGCGTTACAATAATGGCACACATAGGAGCGGCGATAACGGTCCTTCGTTCGGTTCCGATATGAACGGTGGAACAAATGGGAATCAAAGAACAGCACATCTCCAGGCTTCATTCGCACTGGAATGGGGGCCGGATAATTGGACACCACTTTGGATAACGTGTTGACCTCATCGTCGAGGTGACTGACATTCTCCACGGAATGGAGATCGGTGAATGCTTCTTTAGCATGAACACTGCCGCCGTTATCCCCTGGCGGTGGGTAAATCGGTTCGTGATTGGAACCGGGAACGACCCACAAACACCCATTCTCTTCATCGGCATCCTCCAGGGCAATCCAGGCTCCGATTAGTGTGTCGGGATGGGTCTTGATGTAATATGCATCCTGATGCCAACCTTGCCCCCCTTTTCCCGGAGGGTTAAAGAACATCATCGATTGCAGAGCATAGACATCGGGCCCGATAAGCGCCTCAAGCACATCCAAAATCCGGGGATGAAGCATCAGCTGCTCCCCTTCCGGATGGACGCGGGAGATCATATGAACCCTCGTTTTCTCGGCAAACTCCGATTTGAGAGGGTCCTTATCTTCCGTAGATGCCTCTTCACGTTTCCCCTCATGTTCAATCCGCAGTCTCTCTGCCCACGCTGCATAATGCTCTATTTCTTTCGGATCCAACAGTCCTTCAACAATTAGGAAACCATCTCTGTGATAGTGCTTGTATTGCTCTACCGTTACATAATAACGGCCTTCTCTTAGTTTGGCCTTAGGTACATAAGTCTGCCCCATGCTGATCCCTCCACAAGAATTGATTACCTTAAGTGTGAAGGATTCCGAAAGCGTTCTCAATGGAGAGGACACGGAAAACGGTGGACTGATTTGATATCCGTTATCATGTCCGTTCCTGATTCAGAGCGACAAAATGCCGGTTCAAGGGATAAGCGGACTCTTCTTCGGTCATGGCCAAATGACGAAATAACGGATCCGCAAAACGATCGCGGAATTCCACGGCAGTGACACCGCGTGTCCGTTTGAACATGCGTGAGAAATAGTGCTCATCGGCAAACCCGACATCGTAAGCGATTTGTTTGATCGTTCGCTCCGCTTGGATTAATAGCTGTTCCGCTCTACGTAGACGGCGTTCCAGCAAAGCCTTCTGGGGAGGGATCCCAATCCAGCGGACAAACATTCGGGTAAAGTGCTCATGAGTCCAGCCGGAACTGCCCGCAATCTCTTCAATGGTAATTTGGTGATGAAGATGTTGTTCCATATAATCCAATGCCTTGATAATCGGGGCAGGCAGGTTCATGGAAGAGAGTGAATCGTCTTCATCGATCGCCTGCCATTCCTCCAGAACGCTCAGTAGCAAAATGGCTCCTCTTCTCTGCCAGCCGCGGGGTTTTACATGCACAATTTTGAGCATTTGTTGCAACAGGGAGGGAACAAGACTCCCCCCGGCAATCACCGACCAGTCCTGGCATTCCCCTGGGCTATCGTCCTGTCTGCAGAAGGTTTCCCGGAATGCTGCATGTTCGAAGTGGACATATAAATGCCTGGTGGGAACGAGCGGATCAAACCGGTACCTATGCGGCTCTCCGGGACAGGTGAATACAATGCCGGGCCGATCCAGCAGAAATTCACCCCGGTCGTTTTCGTAAACGGTACGGGAGCCCGTCGGAAAGAATACCAATTCGAAATCATCAATCGTTCGCACCCCCAGAACGGATCCCTTGTTAACGGTGATATCCCCCATGACATGAAGTGCGGGCAGCGTTAGCGACAACGTATAACCTCCCATTCCTTCCTTTTGTTCTACATAATATGACGCAGGCACAAGTTATAAGTTCCATTTAAAACGGTTTATATGCTACACCACTTAACTCGTATGAGTAAGGAAATAACTGCCGAAAATCATATGGACGATCTTTTTGCCAGTATGACGACGGGAATCAAGAAGGGACAAAAAGCGAAAGGAACTAGCATTGGCCAGCTCCCTTATATACGTCTAACAAATAAAGCCGACTATCGTTCGAATTTCAAAGTCATCATATTCCTGTCCTCTGATTTACTCTTCGCCAAAACTGTTTATAGTTCCGCATCCCGGGATGGCTATTTGTGCATGAAACTTCAATTACTGTTTCCATCCCGATATCCCACTTTTACTTTGTTTTATCCGTAATCTTTTTTATGGCCTTGCTTTGGTCAAATGATTCTTGATAGATATCAGCGTAAGTTTTTGAATCTTTGATAAGATCGTCGCAGAAAGCCGCTACGTCACTGCCCGTTACTTCGAGTACGCCTTTTCCCACGGCCGCGCCCTCTTCAAAAAGATCGATAATCCCCGAGAGCAAACCCGTCCCGTCGGTTAGTTCAACAGGGCCGACCTTAAAGAGATATTTTTGAATCTCTTTATAAACAATCTGATAATCTTTCGGGAGTGCTTTGACACGCGCCACATGCGCTCGCCACTCTTTTTTGCCTTCGATGATATCTTGTATTCTCATGTTATCCTCCTATTTACCTAATTTTTTAGCGATATTATTGTTGAGCTGCTCGCGCCACTTGTCACGAAAAGACTTTGCTCCTTCTTCGCCGGCCAGCGCTGAACAGAAACCTTTGATATCGTTACCCAAAACCTCTTGGACATTCTGACCTTCCGCCGCCGATTCTTCGAGCAAGCCAAGCACGCCGTCAAGAATTGGCATGAGGTTGCGACCGGTGAAATCGGAGTGAGGCCAAAGATTGGCATTAATTTCATTCCATGCAGCTCGATAATCAGCCGGCAGCTTCTTGGCTCGTGATTCAAAAGTTTTAAATTCTTTAGTCATGTCGCTGCCGGTGATTTTTTCCCAAAAATTCATGATTAATTCTCCTTTAACTCGTCTATTGTTGATGATACGAACTCCCATGTTTCCCAGAACCTTTTCAGCTCCGCGCTCCACGTACACCCTTCCCTCCACAACACGGAAGTTCAGTCGCTGCGTGATTTCGTAGCCGTAGGTTTCAATGCGGCATATAATTCCAAGGACACACCTTCAAGCATCCCTTTGAGCAATTCCGTTAGGTTTTCCAGCACAATTACCGCTGGCTATTCTGTAGCACTGGTATGAAGTGTTACTTACTACTTCTATAAAGTAACACGTAGTAGTTGGTTTGTCAATTGCATTTCCTCTGACACGGATATTATATGTTCAACAATCCTGGCCGTTGGTAGAACAAAGGCAGCCGATTTTATGAACGGCTGCCTTTTTGTCTTCGATTGAACTAGTTCTGCTAAAGGCATGGCGATAGTTCCTATATACTAACGTTCCTCCGGCTAATTTTCATATAAGATAAGAAAGTCCCTCCACTTTCTCTGTTCTGGGAACACGGCTATGAATCCACTTCGCTTGCTCAGTTGCACGCTGCCATTACTCAACTGATCTCAGGACCAGCCGGATCGGTTTATAAGGTAAGTTACAAGTTCATCGTCGAAGACGATGCCGAAACCCGGCGTGGCCGGAACATGAATCTCTCCGTTTTCGATTCGATAGCCTGATACATCCATTCCTTCAATCGTGATGTCGTCATATTCCACAAATTCGAAGTTTCGCACCGCGGCTGACAAATGTCCCGACGCGTAAATGCCATAAGCATTGCCGTAACAATGCGGCGCAGACCGCAAACCATGGGCATCCAACTTCTCGCCTAATTCCATCCAATGCGTGAAACCAGGCCAAATGATATCGTACTGCAGTACATCAACACGGCCGCGAGTCGCCCACTCAATAAGATGAGGGGAGGCAAGCCCTTCCCCATCCGCGATAAGCACATTCTGCCCACGTTGCCCGAGCCATTCCTTCAGGTCCTCGTACAAGGCTTCATCCTCATGAAACGCTTCTTCCAGCCAATACAGATTCACATCCGATAAAGCCGCCAAGACCTCTTTGGTTAAGTTCAAATTATAGGCATTATTCGCATCGATCATGATCTTGCCTGCGGGACCTGCCACTTCCGAGATCCCGCTCACGATTGCAATATCTCGTTTCGTCCCTTCCCAGAGCGGCATATGGCGTCCGCCTCGGCCAACCTTAATTTTAAAATGGCGTTGGCCTTTCGCATAACCTTGCATCGCTTCTTCCTGCATCAGCGCGACCGCTGCCCTCTCATCGACCAAATGCAAATCGTCGAAGTATAGAGAGGTATCATAGCAGGGGACAACCAATGGGGCTCCCTTTTCCAGGTGGGCACCGGACACTAAGTCATACACTGGTTTGCCTTGTCTCTGTCCTATCCAATCGAGCACAGGGTATTCCAATTGCAATCGATACGCTTCGCGCAGTCTGCCCCGGTCATCGAATAAATCAAGCAAACGGCGGCCTATTATGTCTTCGGCCCATTCCGGTGTCATATGAATCGAACTGCCGTAACCTGTTTGACCATCGATCGTAATTCTGGCGATATCCACTGTGCAGCCTTTGCCATGAACGCCGATTCTGCCATTGGCCCCCGCGCTTCTGGCTCGTTCACCCGTTAACTTGGCGAATTCGATCTTTTCCACTTTCCAGTCAGATTGTATACCGGTAATGTTCATACGATCCTCCTTAACCGACTCGAACGGTTTCTTGTCCGGATTTGATTCGTAAGTAGAATACCATATCATAGAATTATACTGTGAGTTGAACATTGATATTCGCACGAATAAGCCGCCACGAATCGTATCGTGACGGCTTATCCTTTTAGCTATTTGCGGTCCATTCAGGCCGATAAACCCCACGGCTCCGACCAGAACGACCGATGATCCGGCAAGTCCCACGGCAATGAGAAGCAGCCATAGGCGTTGTCGCTGCACAGCCGCGCCGATGCCGGTTGCGATCCCTTCCCCAAGCGTGTGAATGTTCAAATGGCGGGCATTCAACCAGATGATCCCGCCGCAGAGCAACGTCCAAGGCATCAGTGTTAGCACCTGGTTCCAGGTAGTTTCATATACGCTGCCGGTTAGGCGGAATTTCATTCATTTCTAGAGGGAAGAACCCTCTGGCTGTCCGGCAGGCGATCGATGCACCACTCCACCGGAGATCGATTGCGGATATTTCAACAGGTTGTAAATCGGACATACGCGTTCAACCTCTTTATGAAGATCGGCGATGGTTTCAGCGGATTCTTCGGATACGATGTAAATGTTATATTCGATATTATGCGGATAGATAGGAATATCCTCGTATCCCGGTTTGCCGGCAAGCGGGTGCAATTGACCGGTGACTTCGACTTCAAGGGATTCCAGCGATACGCCTCGTTCCGCTGCCTGAATCAACGTAATATGAGTCAGGCAGCTGCCTAGCACGCCAAGCTGAATTTCGGGTGATGAAGGACCGAGGCTATATCCGGCATAATTCTCGGGACTGTCGCTGATGATTTGGAAGTCGCGTATGCGTATTTCACGAACGCCGCTGCGGCCTTTCGCTTGTACCTTGGCCGAATAAGTATTCGGCTTAGGGTCTTGCTCCGCTTGAGAACGCAGGGCCTCCGCCGCCGCTTTCTTTTGCGCTAAATATTCATTTAATGTAGTCATCGTATCTCGCTCCTTTAAAATATTCATGATTTTAACGAAAAAAGACACAGCTAAGCAGTTTATCTCTGCTTTAAGCTGTGTCTCCGACGATTCGGTCAACACTCGTTGCTCGGTTATACCATTTCATCAACGGGATTGGATAATAGGCTAGGGTTCATTCCCAAATAATCGAAGAGCCCCTGTTCGATTTGTTGAATTCGTTCCACTCTTAAACTATAGGTCGATACCGTCTCCCCGACGACATGAACGTTGAGCAGCCCCGCGCAGCGCAAATTGAAAATATGGTCATGCGTTATGCCTTTGGATATGCCGAGGTGACGAACCACTTCGATAAAAGTGCGCGGTTCGCTGCGCAAAAAGTGCAGGATTCGCAAACGACTCTTCTCGCTCAGGCTGCGGAGCAGCCGGTATAAATGAAGCGACGGCTCATCTTCTTCCTCGGAATGCGGCTCGATCCTGGAGGCATAATGGCAGAGGGTCAGGCTTCCGTACGAGTAAAAGATATTGCCGGGCTGAAAATGGTAATGCGGAATCAGAACCAGCTTCTCCAGCCCGTTCACCGGCTCGAAACAAAACCCGTTCGTCAAGGCTGCCGCCTTCTCGTAAGCTTCAAATTCATTCCATTCCGTCTTCTCTTCCGCTTCGGTACGCAAAGCCGTGACGATCTCCTGGTCGATATGCTTAAAATAGACTTCGTTCCATTCAGACAGCATCCGATGCTGCCGGTCTCGTACCGCGCCGAAATCTTCGGGAAACGTCTGGACATACGGCGACAGCACGGCATAAAGTTCGCCCAACGTGAGTTTATGCAGCCAGGATAGAAAATCTTCGACGCTATTCTTGTTCGGGGACACATAGGCCAGAAGATGAAGCAGCTTCCATTCCAAATCGATTCCGGTCTGTTCCAGTTGATCGGCGAATTCTGAAGACAAGGATGCATGTACATTCTGAGTCCAGTCAGGACCAAGATCAATCCGTTTGTGCCAGCTTTTGCAAAGATACGTATGGAGGCTGTTGATCAGTTCGTTGACGGGACTGAACGATAATTCCAATTGATAGGACAACAAGTTGCACTCCTTCTTTGACCTGTTATGACGGACTGAATGCCGTTAATTCAGCAAACGTCTCGTTCATATTGTACAACATTTGGCATCGGACGACACAGCCCAAGGCATATCCTCAATGTGTTATAAAATGATCTGAAAATGGCGTGCCGCTTCAAACGAGATGACAAGCCACGTAATGATCGTCCCCCACGTTTCGGAGCTCGGGCACGACCTCCCTGCACTGCGCCAAGGCATATGGGCAGCGTGTATGGAACTTGCAGCCGGAAGGCGGATGGGCCGGACTTGGAATATCCCCTTTAAGTACGATTCTCTCCCGCTTCAGCCTCGGAACCGGGACAGGGATCGCCGATAGCAATGCTTGCGTATAAGGATGCAGCGGACGGCTGAACAGTTCGTCACGCGAAGCCATTTCCATCATGGAACCAAGATACATCACCCCGATGCGATTGCACAAATGCTCCACGACGCTTAGATCATGCGAAATGAACAAATAGGTTAATCCGCGGTTATGCTGAAGCCTTTGAAACAAATTGATGATCTGTGCCTGGATGGATACATCAAGCGCAGACACCGGCTCATCGGCGATAATAAAATCGGGATTCAGCACCAGAGCGCGGGCAATGCCGATCCGCTGCCGCTGGCCGCCCGAAAACTCGTGCGGAAACCGATTGTAGTGATAGGCAGATAAGCCGCAAGCCTCCAGCACATCCAATACCTGATTGCGAACCTCGTCTTTTTCGGCCAAACCGTGCTCAAGCAGCGCTTCGCCGATGGCGTCTCCGATGCGGATTCGCGGATTCAGCGAGCTGTAGGGGTCCTGAAAGATAAGCTGCATTTTAGGTCTAAGTTTGCGCATCTCCGATTGGGGAAGCTCGTGAAACGGGATTCCTTTATAAAGGATGTCCCCGCTGGTTTTCTCATGAAGCCGAAGAATCGTGCGCCCGACCGTGCTTTTGCCGCTGCCGGATTCGCCGACCAGGCCGAATGTTTCTCCGGCCCGTATGCTCAAGCTGATGTCATCAACCGCTTTGACATGACCGACGGTACGGTTAAGCAGCCCTGCGGTGATGGGAAAATATTTTTTCAAATGTCGTACTTCCAGCAATGCTTCACTCATGCCGCGCCTCCTCTTCGTACAACCAACAGGCCGTCCTGTGACCGGGCTCCACTTCTCTTAATGACGGCTGCCGGGTTCGGCAGACGGGCATGCAGCTCTCACAGCGATCATGAAAATAGCAGGATTCCGTCAATTCAAGCGGATTGGGAACCTGACCAGGGATGGAGTATAACTGCTCCGAGCGCTGGCCGATGATCGGCTTCGATTTCAACAATCCCTTCGTGTAGGGGTGTTTCGGATGGTCGAAGATCTCCTCGACGTCTCCTTCCTCGACGATTTTCCCCGCGTACATGACGATGACATAATCCGCCATCTCGGCCACTACGCCAAGATCATGCGTGATCAGCAGCATTGACATATTGGATTGCTCCTTGCTTTCCCTAAGCGTTTCCAGCACCTGCGCCTGGATGGTAACGTCCAGTGCGGTCGTCGGTTCGTCGGCGATTAACAGCTTGGGCCCGCACGAGATCGCGATTGCAATCATAATCCGCTGCAGCATGCCTCCCGACAATTGATGGGGATATGAAGCCGCGATTTGTTCCCCTCGGGAAATGCCGACCAGCTCGATCAATTCGAGCGCTCGGGCATAAGCTTGTTTTTTGTTCATTCGCCGATGTAGCATGAGCGGCTCCATGATTTGCTTGCCGATGGTAATGACCGGGTTCAGGGAGGACATCGGTTCCTGGAATATGATCGAGATGTCGTTGCCCCGGATTCTTCGGCGCATCTCTTCTTTGCTGATCTTCAGTAGATCTTTGTCCCCAAATTGGATCCTGCCGTTCACCACCTTCCCGTGCGGCCCTTCAACCAGTCCCATGATCGACATGGCCGTAATACTCTTGCCGCAGCCGGATTCGCCCACGACGCATACCGTTTCGCCTTCGCGGATACGGAAGCTGATATCATCCACCGCTTTGACCGTTCCGGCTCCGGATTCGAAATAAGTGCTTAAGTGATTGATCTCGATTAATGAATTCATCATCCGTTCACCTGCTTGTATTCTGTTTAGGGTCGAGTACGTCACGCAAACCGTCGCCGAAAATGTTAATGGCAATGACCGTCAAAAAAATGGCCAAGCCTGGTGGAATCCACAGCCAGGGCCGTTTCTCAAAATCGATGACGTTGTTGGCCGCATCGATCATATTTCCCCAAGTTGGCGTTGGAGGCATGACCCCCAGCCCGAAGAAGCTAAGGACCGATTCCGACAGTATAGCACCACCGATGCTAAGCGTGGCGATGACAATCAGAAGCGGGAAGACATTAGGCAGCAAATGGCGAAACAGCTTCCGTTTATCGCTGAGACCAAGCACGTCGGCAGCCAGCATATACTCTCGTTCCCGCAAAGTCAGCATTTGGCTGCGGACGAGCCGAGCTACGCCGGGCCATCCGATGATGCTGAGCATGAGCATGACCAGATACAGCCGATAGTCGGTCGGAACCTTCCAATCCGACATCAGCGCACCCATGATAAAGAGAATTGGAAGACCCGGAATCGTGAAGAGCAAATCGGCGGTTCGCATGATCAACTGGTCGACTACTCCACGATAATAACCCGAGATGACGCCGAGAACCGTCCCGATCGTCATAGATAGAGCCATGGACGCAAGACCGACCGTGAGCGATATTCGGCCTGCTTGCAAGAGTCGGGTCAGCACGTCGCGGCCGAGCAGGTCCGTTCCGAGCCAATGCTTGCCGCTTGGGGGCTTGTGCATCATGGCAGGATTGATTTTGCCATCCGCATACGGCGAGAACAACGGACCGATAAAGCATGCGACAAACATCAACACGATAAAGGCGAAGCCGGCTACGGCCAGCTTATTTTTCCTAAGTTGCCGAGTGGATTGCTTCCACAGGGAGTCTGGAACATCCATTCTTCGGGCGGCTTTTCCGGCTTGACTTGCCGTCGTTGGGATCGACAAGGTAGTCCCTCCTTTCTTTAAAGCCTGACCCGGGGATCGGAAGTGTGGTAGAGGATGTCGGATATGAGCGTCCCGACGACCGTCAAGATAGCCAAAAACATCGTAAAGCCCATAAGGAGCGGATAATCCCGCACCGTGAAGGATTGCATGTACAACTGGCCGATGCCTGGCCAATTGAAAATCTTCTCAATGATGATGGAGCCGCCGAAAAGGCCCGGCAATTCGAAACCGATCAACGTAATCGCGGGCAGCATCGCATTTTTCAATGCATGGCGGTACAGCACCGTTCTCTCTTTCAACCCTTTCGCACGGGCGGTGCGGACATAATCCTGCCGGATCACCTCCAGCATGTTGCTGCGGAAATAACGGGTGAGCGACCCGACGCCGAGCAATATCATAACGGCAGCCGGAAGCAGCATATGGTGCAGCACCTCGACAACGTAGTCCCACCCCTCGGCCCGGCTCCCCGTCGTAATCATTCCCCCTGGCGGGAGAATCTTTAAATCGACGGCGAATACTTTGATCAGGAATAATCCGATGAAGAACGAAGGAATCGACATCGCGGCGAAGATGCCGATCATAACCAGGGTATCGAGCAGCGAATATTGCTTATAGGCCGTAATAACGCCCACGACGACCGCGATGAACCAGGTGAAGAACGTGGAAACCACCGCCAGCACAAAGGAGTTCCATATGTAATCCTGAAACAGGTCGAGGACGGGGCGCTGCTGAGCCAGAGAATAGCCGAAATCGCCTGTGAAAATGTTGGCCATCCAATTAACGTATCGTTCGATGACGGGTTTGTTCAACCCGTGGATTTCCCTTAGTTCCGCCTTGCGCTCCTCGCTCAAACTCAAGTTGTTATCGACATAATCGCCTGGCGTTAGGGAGTACAGGAAGAAGATTAACAGGGATGCGCCAATTAATATCAAGAGCATGTACAAGCATCTTCGGAGCAAATAGGTTCTCATGTTCTCTCCTTCATTAGTCATCTCCTTGCCTGATGGGTTCAGGCAGGAGATGTCTTCTTTGATAGAGCAGTCTAATCTTCCCTCCAGCTGCCAGCTGGCTTATTGCAGATTCCATCCCGGCAAGCTGTATGCGATTCCCGCCAGCGGGTTCAATTCGAAACCGTCGATGCGCCCGTTGATCGCGATGACCGATTTGGTATAGTTGGTAAACATGATCGGTAATTCGTCATTCAATATTTTGAACATTTCGTGGTAAATCGCTTTGCGTTCTTCGACGTCGCCCGTGGCAAGACCCTGGGCGTAGAGCTCTTCGATGCGCGGATTGTCGTAGCCCTTCGTTTCGCCTTTGATGAACCGCTCCAACCCTTGCGAAGGATCGCTGATAATCGTCGTCGAGAACGAAGCCATGTCATAATCACCGCTGTTGACCTTGGATACGAGTGTGTTAAAGTCCGGGAATTGCTCAGGCACGAAATCAACCCCGAGTTCTTGATAGTTCTCTTTGGCGACGGCAATGAAAATATCGGTATTCGGGCTCTTTGATCCCAGATAGTTGATACGAAGCTTGACCCCTTCCTTCTCCCGAATGCCGTCTGCGCCGACCGTCCAGCCCGCTTCATCCAGCAGTTGTTTTGCTTTTTCCGGATCATACGGATACGGGTTGATATCCTCCTCGGTATAGGACCACAGAATTGGAGATGATGGGATGTTGGCGATCGACGCTGCCCCTTGCCTGGAATCCACGTAGATCAGCTGACGATTCAGGCCGTAAGTCAAGGCTTGGCGAACCCGCTTGTCTTTCAATGGATCCCTCTCCAGATTGAATTGATTATAGCCGTAGTTGCTGGCCGTGGACGGAATCAGGTTCAGGAAACCAAGGGCTTTCAGTTTCTCGATGTTATCCGTCGTAGCCGAGAAGCTGCCATAGTCGACTTCTCCGGTTTCGATAAACTGCCAAGTGTCGCCTTCCGTCGTCTTGTAGATGAAGTATTCGGTCTCCGGTTTGCCTAACGCGTAGTGTTCATTGGCAACAAAACGCACTTCTTGGCCCGGAATGAACTTCTCCAGCTTGTAAGGGCCGTTCGTGATCGGATTGGCGTGCAGGTTCTTAATATAGTCCAGGTTGCCGAACTGATAATCCTTTCCGTAATAGGCTTTAGACAATATCGGTCCTCCGAGCACCGTCAACGCCGTTGCGTTGGTCTCTTCCAGCGTCACGGAAATCGTTCGCTCGTCGATAATTTGAATGCCTTCAATGGAATCCGCTTTGCCGTCCTTGTAGGCTTGACCTCCCTTGATCTTCGCCTCTACCACGCTGTTGAGACCGTCATACGACGGATCATGAAGCAAGGTCCATGTAAATTCCACGTCCTCGGTTGTCATGGGGGAACCATCGCTGTATTTCAGCCCTTCCCGAAGATGATACGTATACGTCAGCTTATCCTCGGAAATTTCCCATTTCTCCGCGAGACCAGGAACCGGTAAACCATCGGTATCGACGCGGACAAGCGGAGTGTACAGAACAGAGTTTACATTACCGTCATAACCCACTTGGGTGAAATATGGTGTGAATGCCCCGCTCGGATTCACCAGAGTGACGATAATGGCATCATTGCGCTGCTTCGCTCTGTCCGGTAGCTTGTTTAAATCGGTTGCAGCAAAGGGTTCTTCGAGCAGATGGCCCTCCGTACCTTGCTCAGCCGGCTCACTGGATGCGTTCGCTTCTGGAGTTGTCGGCGGCGATGCCGCCGTCTCCTTGTTAGCAGGTCCGGAGGAGCAAGCAGACAATATCAAGAATAGCGACAATAATCCTAACCATATCAAACCGGAATATCGTTGTTTTCTCATAGAAACCACCTTTGCCATTTTTTAGAGTTAAACTCCCGAGTAAAATTATAATTCAAATAGGTTAAGTAGGATTTATTGCCAAACTGATGCATCAGTAAGCTCATTTTAGCCAGCGTTATTGATTCTGTAAATAGCTAACTTTCGCGTGTTTCTGTCTAGACAGAAACATTCTGGCTACTTTTGGGCATTACAATGTTGGCCGTAACTTCGCCGGCATTTGTTCAAATGTTGGATATCAAATCATCTTTGATTCTCCAAGGTTTGCGATGGCTTCCTTCTATCGATTCTTGTCCTTCCATCTCCGTTCTATGGAATGACATGCCTCCTAATAGGTAGAAATCGAATCTTCAAGCTGCATCTGTTCTTGCATCGCTATGACCTATTGGGCCCTGGGAGATTCCGGTCCGTTATTTATCTTGATGTTGAGTTGTCCATATGGACCGAATTTAGTAATTCCATTCCGGTTTTCACATAAATTTTTTTCAAAAAAAAGTTTTTTCCTCCCCCTCTTTTCCGATTTTTCCGGTTCCGTCTACCGACGGCATATCCACTTCCATCAAGGTACTTTTTTATTTGAAACTGACACACCAATATTACTTTGATAAATTGGCCTAAATGAGTGTTTTGAAATTGGATCTTTAAGCGAGTCCGGTTGATTCTTATAATTTGTGTTATTTATGAAAGTTAACTTTTGGAGGAGTGAAGCTTCATGTTCCATGGATTATCCGCATTTCCACTGACCCCAATGAATGAAACAGGAATTAATGAAAATGAATTTGTTAAGCTAATTGAACGATTGGCAGCAGCAGGCGTAGACTCCATCGGGGCACTGGGTTCGACAGGTAACTATGCCTATCTGAGCCGAGAGGAACGCTACCGGGTTTTGCAACTTGCGGTCGGTTACGCTGAGGGCATTCCCGTGATGACAAGCATAAGTGCAATGCGCACGGCTGATGTGCTTCGTTTGGCAGAAGACGCACAAAGAGCAGGAGCAAGTGCGGTGCTGTTAGCTCCTGTTTCTTACCAAGCATTAACGGATGAAGAAGTATACTCCTTATATAAACAGGTGACATGCTCACTCTCTATCCCGCTTTGCGTTTATGATAATCCGGGGACTACGCATTTTCATTTTAGCGATGAACTGCATGGCCGAATTGCTGAGCTCCCCAATGTACGTTCAATCAAGATCCCTGGAGTGCCGCCTGAACCTGAAGCAGCCAAGACACGAGTAAGCCATCTTCGCGAGCTCATTCCTTCCAGCGTAACCATCGGAGTAAGCAATGATCCGTTTGCAGCCACCGGCTTGAATGCAGGTTGCGAAGCTTGGTACTCGGTGCTGGGAGGCTTATTTCCTAAGACATGCATGAAGATGACTCGATTGGCTTTGGAAGGCTTTGCTGACGAAGCCAATCGACTTTCTAATCAGCTCGAACCGATTTGGACGTTATTTCGCCAATTTGGTAGTCTTCGCGTAGTATCTGCAGCAGCAGAAATGGATAACTTGATTTCAAGTCCCAGCCTCCCTCTTCCGTTACAACCACTGAATCCTTCAGCCAGAGAGCATTTGAAGTCCATACTTGTAGACATTCAACTTATGGAATCATCTTGATTGACATCTATATTGGGGCTGTTGCGCAGCCCTAATATTTTTATACATAGTAATTGACATGGATCAAAGTATGCTTTTATACTGTTAAATGAAACTTAATATCTTACCTAAAACCTATTTGGGATGATGTGGACTTTTCTGGAGAGTTATCTCTCCATTTTCGCCACGCAAAGGCCGTACGGTCGTTTGTGTGGCTTTTTTGCGTTTAACTAAGGAGGATAATGATTAGATGAAATTATGGCACTATGCATTGATCGTTTTTTTAGGAGGCTGCAGTTATGGGGTTTTGTCCACCTTCGTTAAATTGGCCTATGCAGCAGGTTTCACCGTGTCCGCAGTAACCGGAGGACAGTATCTCTTCGGCGTTGTCCTCTGTTGGCTTGCCGTGTTATTTACCAAAAAGAAAAAACTGACTCGGATCCAAGCTTTAAAGCTTATCCTTTCTGGAATTCCCTTCGGGTTAACGGGCATATTTTATTATCAAGCCCTACAAACTTTAAGCGCCCCTCTAGCAATCGTTATTTTGTTCCAATTTGTTTGGATCGGAGCCTTGTTGGAGTGGGTATTCCACAAGAAAAAGCCAACCAAGACGAAACTCATTTCCATCGCCTTGCTTTTGGCTGGTTCCGTGTTGGCAGCCAATATCCTATTCCAAGAACCCATAGTGTTATCATGGCAGGGATGCCTCTGGGGAATGCTTGCGGCATCGTCCTTTTCCGCATTCGTATTTTTGAGTGGGTCGGTTGAAAAGGAAACCCCTCCCATTTTAAAAAGCGCCCTACTTTCCACGGGAGGCGTATTGACCGTATTTATCGTTTTTCCGCCAACGTTTTTATTCGACTTGGATGTATTCGTGGGGATCATTCCTTACGGATTGGCACTGGGCATATTCGGCGGCGTCCTCCCCCCTCTTCTGTATTCGATTGGAATGCCGCATGTCGGTTCGGGACTGGGGACCATTCTTACGTCATCCGAATTGCCGGTTGTCATTGCCATGTCCTCTTTAGTCCTGGGAGAAACCATAAGCTGGTCTCAGTGGATTGGCGTGATCATCATTCTGGGCGGAATTTTTTACAGTAATATTCGATTTCGTACTCGGAACGGAGAAGCTTTGACAACCACTGTGTAAGCTAAAAGCATGTGACAAAAAAAACCGCTAAACCCAATAGGAAATGGCTCGATATCAAGTAGATGGAGTAAGAACAAAAAAATGAATCCTTCGGTTCCATAATAGAACTGAAGGATTTTTGCTCTTTACGCCATTCGTTGGGGATAAGCAGATCGGACATCTTTGCCGATTGCATAGCTGTGAACTCGTCCATATGCTGACCCTGGCATGTTTATCGTTCAATAGAATGCATCAGCATTTAATATCGAATAACCCTCTATGAATCAAGTTCGCAGTAACCGGCTGCTTTCCGATTTCTCGCGACCAGATAGACAATTGACCGATATGATGAATTTCATGGGCGATCACGTGACGCATCACTTCGCCGAATGTAAATCTTTCCTGTTCCCCGTCCTGGTTCGTGTCAACCATGATGCGATCTTCCAAGCTATCATTCCAGTCGTAGACGAAGGGTGCAATTTCCGCATGGGCTCGGGCCGAATAATCTCTTAATCCTTGTACGCTGGCACAATCCTCGAACGAAGGAATATCCAGCTCTTTCCCTTGCAAATCCCCGCACAACCAGGCATATTCAACGGTCACGATATGATACAGTGTGAAGAGAATGCTTCCTATGCCACCGGTGCGTTGTTTCAACAACTCTTCCTCGCTCACGGTATCGCACCAGTCAAACCAATCTTGGCGAACTTGCCAGTTATACTCGAATAGCTTCAACATGTCACGGCCTCCTGTAATCCTAAACTTTGTTGCTTTTACTCATGATTCGCTATCTAATCCTATTATCCTCCCTCTATGAAGATTCCTGATCCGAGGTTTACCTCTAACATATCATGTATTGTTGGATGAAGCGTCTCTATTCAAAGCTAAGAAAAGAACCATAGCCATGATGCAGGACATCCCAATCCATTGGAGCCATCCGAACGAATCCTTTAACCAGAATACGGTTGTGAATACGGCTGCCACCGGTTCTAAGCTCCCCAAAAGACTTGACTCTTTGGGCGATAAGTGGTTTAAGCTTTCGATATAAAACCAAAAGGCCAGCATCGTTCCAAAAATAATGACGAATATCAAATATAAGCAGGCTTCGAACGGCAAGCTTTTAATATTCATCTGCCAAGGCGGGTGGATAAAACTCAATGCAACCCCCCGATCAACATCGCCCAGCCAACAATGACTAATGAGTCGTATTTCGCGAGAAAGCGAACAGCATACAAGGTATAAAACGCAAGGGCAGCCCCGGATAATATTCCCCAAAGCACAGCGTCTGAGGGTACGGATAATTGAGACAGCGAACCATTGGTCAGCAAGAAAAAACTACCCAGTAATGCGAGCGAAACGGTGTACATATCTTTTCTCGTTGGGGCAGATTGCTTACGGACAAACAAGTATATAATAATCATTACAGGAGCTAAATATTGCAATAAAGTAGCTACTGCAGCGTTTCCCTTTTCTATTGAAGCCATATACGTATATTGAACCCCGAGCATACCAACTAATCCAAAAATAACGAGCTGTAACGAGAACCTTTTATTCTTCCAGATCCCAAAAATGTCGGCAGGTCCTTTTTTAAAAATGTGAACGCATAGGAGCAGTAATCCTGCGATAAGTAGTCGGATCGTAACGAACCAACCCATATTGATGCCGTATTGCTGGAATAGCTTTTTTGCAACCGTCCCTCCGATTCCCCAAAATATTGCCCCTGTCATGATGAAAAATAATCCTTTTCCTTTATCCATATGTCAACTCTCCATCAAAGTTATAAAATAGTATCGTTTACAGACTATAATAAAGAGAAAATGTATAATTAGATACGAGAATCAGATCATAAAATATAAGTATATTGAGATTGAGGTCATATGGATGCAAACAAAAAACTTCAAAGTCGACCAAAATTTTAAAGAGCTGACCGAACATCGAACCACAGTATTGCCAATGGCATGTTATCGCACAACCATTCGTCAAAACATCAATGGATATATCCCCTTGCACTGGCATGAAGAATTTCAATTTGTTCGGATCATGAAGGGACAAGCCATCTTTCAGATCCAAGAAGAAAAAGTGACGCTGCGCGAAGGTGACGGAATTTTTATTAATAGCGGCTCCCTGCATCTGGCAGAAGATGATAACGACTCAGGTTGTCACTATATTTGTTTAAATGTTTTGCCTAGTTTTGTTCTCTCACATGAGCTCTTTCGAACGTATGTATATCCTTATATCGAAGCGACGAACTTATCTTATATCATCCTGCCCCCAAGGGAACATTGGGCAAAAAACATCCTGGATGCGATATTGGAAATGGACCGACTGATCCATCAACGTCCAGCTTTATATGAAATAGACCTTACGATACAGTTAACTCACATATGGAGAAATTTGGTTGTTAACGGTTTTCCATTAGAATACAAAGAAGCAGATATGCTGAAGAACCATAGAATGAAGCAAATGCTGAATTGGATTCATCACCATTATGCTGAAAAAATCATATTAGAGGATATCGCAAAGGCGGGGCATTTGAGTCGGTCCGAATGCTGCCGATACTTCAAACGACTTCTAAAGAAATCGCCTTTGAATTATGTGATGGAATACCGTATTCAAAAAAGCCTGATTTTATTGCAGCAGCCCGAAAATAACGTCACGGACGTTGCCTATCAGGTAGGATTTAACAGCACCAGCTATTTCATCAATCAATTCAGAAAAACAATGAACATGACACCTTTAACCTATAAAAAGCTGAAAAAAATAACGTAACATGCCGTAATGGAGTTTAGGAACTTTATATGCTTCAAACAAAAAAGCCGCATACCTGAACTGCACCCCAATTGTTAGACACATCTAACAGTTGGAGGTGCAGTTTTTTATGACTAAATTTACTAAGGATAGCAAATTGACATTAATTCAAGGGTATGACTCTGATCTTCTATCTCAGACAGAATACGCAAATCAAATGGGTGTTACCAAGTCTCAATTCCAATATTGGTTGAAGCTCTATGAGATGCATGGTGAGACTGCCTTTACTAACGGCTATACAAATTATCCTGCAAGCTTTAAACTGGACGTACTCAATCATATGGCTCAATCAGACGCTTCTCTCATGGATACCGCTGCTTTGTTTATGCTTCCGGACTTCTCCATGTTGTATTCCTGGCAGAGAAAGATGGAGACAGGCGGTTTAGAAGCCCTTGAGCCAAAAAAGAAAGGGCGTCCATCCATGAAGAAAAATTCCAATTCACCTACCAAACGATCCGTAGTTGAAGGGTCTGTCGAAGCACTCGAAGAACGTATCAAACAGCTTGAAATGGAAAATGAGTATCTAAAAAAGTTGAATGCCTTAGTTCGAAACAAGGAAAAATCACCAAACAAGACAAAGCACAAGCCGTCTGGCAACTAAGGCATAAATATCCGGTGAAGGCACTCGTACAGCTGGCTGGTATCCCGCGCAGCACCTATTACACCCTTATAAAGCGTATGAACCAACCAGATCCGAATGCCGAGTTGGGGGCTGAAATCCAGTCCATTTACGTGGAACATGATGGACGTTACGGATATCGCCGTATTCGTGATGAACTGGCAGTCCGAGGGTGGAAAGTTAACCACAAAAAGGTTCAGAGGCTCATGAAGAAGATGGGCCTTCAATGCCTGGTTCGCATGAAAAAGTATAAGTCATATAAAGGGACCGTCGGCAAGATTGCACCGAATCATCTGGACCGCCAGTTCACGGCTGGGGCGCCAAATGAGAAATGGGTGACGGACATTACGGAGTTTAAGTTATTTGGAGAAAAGCTGTATCTATCGCCCATTTTGGACTTATTCAACGGGGAAATTATCACCTATACCATGGGTTCACGACCAATCTATTCTCTGGTATCCGAGATGCTGGATGCAGGACTGAAGCGTCTGCCGGAAGAACACCAACTTCTCCTTCATTCAGATCAAGGATGGCATTACCAAATGAAGCCGTATCGCCATGCGCTTAAGTCGAGAGGCGTTCTCCAAAGCATGTCACGAAAAGGGAATTGTTACGACAATGCCGTCATAGAGAATTTCTTCGGCATTCTCAAGTCGGAGTTTCTGTACTACAAAGAGTTTGAAAGTGTGGAACATTTTAAGGAAGAACTGAAAAAATATATTGAATACTACAATACCAAACGGTTAAAGGCAAAATTAAAAATGAGTCCGGTACAGTACCGAACTCATTTTGAGAAAGCTGCCTAATGAAATAACCGTGTCTAACTTTTGGGGGTCACTTCAACCATGCGGCTTTTCAGTGTATTCATGCCTCTTGTCGTTTGACAAAAACCAGCGGTACGGGTAATTTACCAGACTCGCCGTCGATCGTGCAGCACAAGAAGAATGATCATTACCATGATGATCCCCAAAATAATCCCCGCTTCCGTGGTCAACACCCGCAGCAACGCGTACTCCGGCGAAAATTGGGAGTCCGTGCGTATGGCGGAAAAGAGATTGTACGAGAATAACATTCCCGACGAAATCCACACCGTTGCCATCGGGGGGAGAAACCTTCGCGATCCGTTATCCGAAGTTAGAACCCGAGCTCCCCACGCTCCAACGATAGACCATGCTCCGGTACTAAACGTCAGCAGATGCCACCACACATCGCGTTCATCCACTCTTGCCGGGTCAATGCCGAAGGTCCCTCCCGCAGCCCAAAACACCTTAATGGTGCCGAGTAGAATACAGCCAACTCCAACAAACTTGGCCAATGTTTGCTGCAGCTTCAAAGTGTTCCCGGGTAAATCACGATAATCAATGAATGTGCCGAAGGCCTCCGGCCAGCGTGTTCTGGCGTAACCTGCTAGGGCGAGAGGCAGACAAATGCCGACACCGACCAGCGATATCATGACGAACAACTGTTCATAAACCCAAACATCGGCCGCGCCTGCCTCCTTATCCCGAGTCATGGCTGCCGGTCCTAGTACCGGTGCCAAGAGCAGCATAGGAACCAGCAGACCCGTACCCATCCAAATGGGGATGGCAACCAGCCAAGCAGGAAGACGTTCGCCCCATGGCATGCTGAACGCCAGCGCCAGCAGGATTCCGATCATTGCGAGCACTACGGTAGCTGCGTTGATCGCACGCCAGCTAACATCGCCCATTTGTTCGGTCGGAATGAAGAAACCTAAAGTCCAAGCGATTTTGATCAACAGATACGGCAACACCGATATGGCTGCTCCATAGCCGCATATACGACGCATTTTCATCCATAACGGCGCCTGCAGCTCTTTCGACATTGCCATGTTATCATACCTCATGTTGGATTACTTACCTCCTTAAATAACGCTGCTTGCATATCCCATTCTATCTTCTGATTCGAAAAGTAAAGCGACCTTAAGTTTAAGAATGGGTTAAATTTCTGCATAAGTAGCCTTACGCGAGGTAATTGATCAAAAAAAGAAACTGCATGCAATCGTAATCTAAATGCTGCCGCCGCTATCCTTCCAAAGATAAAACGAGCTTCCGTTTGCTTCGGACTTCAACTCCCATTGCAAACCCATCTCCCTGGTCATCATGGATACAATGGACAATCCAATTCCAGCTCCTTTTTCAGGAGACTCGTTACAAGTGCCGGGACCCTTGTCTTGTACGATAATAGCCTGATTGGGATAATCCGTGATTTGAATGCCGATGTATCGGCCAACTCCAGCATGACGCACCACGTTCTGAAACACATTGTCAATGATCCGATGAAGCCACATGGGGTCTACATTCCATAGGATCGGGCAATCAGGCAGCTCGACAACAACATCAAAGTCCTTTGCCTCGAAGATCGGATACCATTCGGCCACGCGGTTACGAACTTCTTCAGTGATATCGATCGATTGGATGTTAATGGGATACTTACCCGCTGATAGCAGTGAGTATGACAGCAGGTTATCCATCAACTTGTCGACTTCATCCAGCTTGTGATCAATGATAGAAAGCGACGTCTGTTCCTGGGAAGCAGCAGGATTACTTCGAACGGAATGAACATGCTGCCGAATGACAGTTAACGGAGTCCGGAGATCGTGGGAAATATTCGAAATGAATTGCTTACGCAGTTCCTCCTCCTCCCGCTCCCGCTGCTGACTTTCTTTAAGCTCGCAGACCATCCGGTTAAAGGCGCCTTCCAGCTCTCCAATCTCGTCTTCCTTGCTAATAACGACTTCATTCGGGAAGCCGGTCTTCCCGCTTAAGTTCATCGCTGATCGAAGTTTAATCAATCTTTTTCGAAGATTCACGAAGAACAGAAATGACAGTACCAAGAAGCATAGACAGACGGTGAAGAACATAATGGCTAACGGCATGTTCTCTGGAAACGACATTTCCGCAGATATAATATAAGATTCGGGAAGACTCATCACCATAAAGCCTTGTTTTGGATCGTTTCCGATGAGAGCCGTCAAGGTAAACGCTTCCTGGCTGCTATCCAGGGTTTGAAGCGAGAGCATATCCTCATAATTCCATTGCGCCGGGATATCGTTCGAGGTGACCTTGATCGCATTCGTTCTACCCGACGAGTCGACCCAGAATATCTCCGCCTCCGGATATTCCTTGCTCAACGCGCCTAGTTTGGCATAAATCGCGGCACTTCCTGCACCATTCAGCTTGATGGCCTCCTCTTGCCACCTACGAGTGATCTCTTCCGGACGATACATCGAATGCTCGCTGAATAGGTAACCCGGTAAATAAAACATCGCTGGAATAACCGGCCATAGCAGCAATGCGGTCATCATCAGAGCCAGGTATTTGCTCATTAACGAGGTGCGCATCCTCATGTTCTCACTCGGTATCCGACGCCGCGAATCGTCTCAATCGTGAATGTCTTCATCTTCACACAGACTCCTAACAAATGGTATAAGGTTAGTCTAACACACGAAGGAAATACTGTGAGAGTTATTACGAGAACTTCTATGCTTCAAGCAAAAAAGCCGCAGCTTATGCGGCTTTCCTAGTCAATTTCGATCTGCCTATATATTCTCCTGCTTTAACGCATCAATAATGTTTTCCTTTTTTAATTTCCTGCTGGAAAAAATAATCGCAGAAACGACAATAACAAATACGGCGACGACAACTGACAGCACACTCAGCCAGGGAACGGTGAATCCGTAGCTGAATCTGTTCGCAAATGACCTATAGATCAGAATCATCACGGCGACACTGACGGGAAGCCCGAACAGCAGCGACTTGACTCCATAAAAAATACTTTCATAGTTCATCATTTTCGCAAAGCCCTTTGGCGTCATGCCAACGGATTTTAACATCGCAATTTCTCGCTTACGAAGGGATAAGCCCGTTGAGATGGTATTAAAAATATTCGCAATGGAAATCGCGGAGATTAATACGATAAAACCGTAAGAAAAGACGGCCGTCAATAGAATCTGTTGTTCTTCGCTTTTTCTGGATTGATGTACATTGTAGACATTCAGATTGGTCTCAAACATCTCTTCGATTTCCTGCTGTGTTCTCATCGGCTCCGTACTTTTCAAATAGAGGTATGTCTGAAGGTTAGCCGGCTCCTCGTCGTCTGCCAATTGATCCATGATGCGTTCCGACACGATCATATTTAACCCGCCCACGCCTGCCCCGCTCATCCCCATCGGCGCTTGATCCGTCAGCGCGGCAACGGTCACCCGGCTTACCTTCGTTTCTTCCGCATTATCTTTATAGCTATTCGTTAGTTCGAAATTTTGACCGACATTCGTATACACGGCCTTCGTCTGGACATATTTCCCCGCATCCATATCTTGGTAGCGGATCGTATCCATCACGATAGCGGCAGGATGGTCCGGATCCCTAAGCTGTTCGTAATTTGCACCGACGGCATTGGCATAGGCTTGCAGACTCGAATCGTCTAATGCATGGATCTTAATCTCGTAAGGGTATTTTCCGTCCTGCAGTAAACCCTTATCCTTCTTAACCATCTCTTGCAATTCGTCGGCGATGTACGCTTCATCGACCCAAGCCTGCTTATAGAACTCTTGAATCAGGTTGTATTCCGTTACACCATCTAAGGATACAATCGATTGCAGCAACCGGTCGTCTATTCTTTTTCCGGTGCTGTACGACACTTCAATATCATAATTGACGCCTTCCTGCGACAGTTCCAGGGATTGTTTCATGCCGGCGGTAAAAAACGATACCGTCAAAAACAAAACGATGCTGATGACAAGCGAAAATACAATGGCATGATATCTCCGTTTGTTTCTTTTTAAGTTTTTCAATCCGATTTCCGCTTCGATGCCGAAGAGCTTGCGAATGAACCTCGACGTTTTCACGGCTTTCGCCGTAAGCTTAACGTCGGACGTTTGGCGAATCGCGTCCAAAGCGGAAACTTTGGATGCTTTGATCGCCGGAAGATACGTCGAGATGAAAATCGTCAGCATCGAAACAACACAGGCAATCAAGAGTGATAACGGCGTGACGATGACCGTCAGCTTTTCACTGCTCCATAATGCCCCTTCAATCATCGGGTTCATGAACAAAAAGGTGATTCCGATCCCGGCAAGACCGCATAGAATGCCAATCGGAATGCTGATCAAGCCAATAATGACACCTTCAAAAAGCACGGAATTTCGCTTCTGCCTTTTCGTAGCCCCGACGCTCGCGAGCATCCCTAAATGACGGGAACGTTCCGAGACGGATATCGCAAACGCATTATAGATGAGCGAAACCGAGCCGATCATAATGACCGCCATCAGGATCGCCGATAAAGAGTACATCGTGCTGTACGATTCTTCGTTTTTGGATAAGCCGTAATAATGCAGCAAGTCGTTATTGTATTGGACCGATTCGATGTCGTTTCTCTTTGCCACATTTTCCGCATGCGCGAACAAGGACGGTTTGATTTTCTGCAAGACCACCGCTGCATTCACGTGATCGTTTGACCCGATCATATTATCATCGACATAGCTGATAATCGTATAACCCGGCGCCCAAGCCGTTTCCCATTCGGGACGCTTGATGTAGCCGACCACCGTATAATCCCTTGTCTCGATATGCTGCAACGATTCCGTCAATATGCCGTCTTCCCTACGCAGCGGTTCGGTCTGGTCCAAAGGATGATCGCCCCCTTCTTCGAACCGTTCGCCGATGCGAAGGGTTAGACGATCGCCGATTTCGTACTTCACTTTGGCGTTCGTTGCAACGGGCTCGGTGATAACGACTTCCTTGTCCGTACGGGGTAGACGCCCCTTGCTTAGTTCAACCTGAAATTGCGTGAAACCTTGCGCATCATACTCCTTAATGAACAAGTATGGTTTGTTGGGATTTTGTCCCCCTTCTAAAGGAGCGAAGCCAAGATCCCTTGTAATCGCAACGGTTTTAGTTGCCTCATCTGCTTGTATCGCCGCAAGCTGTTCTTTGGTAACATCTTGATATTGGACATGCCACTCCCCGGTATCCGCGATGGTTTGCCTGATCATAAAATCCGAGAAGGAGAACACAAGCGTAGCGACAGCGGTCACCATGGCAACCGAAATGATGACGCCGATAATGGTTACGAGTGTTCGTCTCTTGTTTTGCTTTATATTCCGGATGGCAAGTTTGTAGATAATATTCATCGACGGATCACCTCGTCTTTGGCAATCTTCCCGTCCACAATTGAAATGATCCTGTCGGCCTGCAAAGCGATTCGTTCGTCGTGAGTGATGACAATCAGCGTCTGATGATAGGTTTTATTCAACATTTTCAACAAATCGACGATCTCGCTGCTATTTTTGCTGTCCAAATTCCCGGTAGGCTCGTCTGCCAGCATGATGGCAGGGTTACTGATGATCGCTCTGCCGATCGAAACCCGCTGCTGCTGTCCGCCGGATAACTGATTCGGCAGGTGGTTTAAACGATGCTCCAAATTTAGCGTCTTTACGAGCTCATCGAACTGCTTCTTATCTTCCTGCTGGTTGTCAAGCAAGAGCGGAAGCGTCATGTTCTCTTTCACCGTTAAGGTGGGAATCAGATTGAAAAACTGGTAGATCAGTCCGATTTGTCGCCGACGGAAGATGGCCAGTCGCGTTTCGTCCAATGCATAGATGTCCGTATTTTCAACGAAAACCTTGCCGCTTGTCGGTCGATCGACGCCTCCCAGCAGATGTAGAAGGGTCGATTTTCCCGATCCGGACGGACCGATAATCGCGACGAATTCACCTTTTTGAACCGAAAACGAAATATCGTCAAGCGCCTTTACCGCCGATTCGCCAGTGCCGTATATTTTAGACAAATGCTCGATTTTTAAAATTTCCATTGCCATATCTCCTAAAAGTTTTGTGGGCGTTATTTCTTGAATCGACTTCGTACAAAACTCACTTCGGAAGCATGAGCGCTCCTTCATGCTCAATTCCAGCTATAGACCATCTCTTTATACCCAACATCCCACAGGGTTACATTTCCCTCAATGGTTATCGTAAGCTCATTGGCCTGAGGGAGAGAAATGGAGCTCATATCCGGCTCATGACGACCGGCTTCTACAGATACAGTCAGGAACTCATGTCCATCGGCGGTAATCCTAATGCTGCCCCGGGAATCCTCCTGATCGGGAATTCCATAATTCAAGAAGAGGTACACCTCCTTCTTATTGCCTAGCGTGTACCTGTACGTTTCCTTGTTTTTGCCTTCGATGCTGTACACATTATATTGGGGTTCCACTTCTTGACCGCCAATCTCAAAACTGGCCGTTTGGGGTCCTGTTGAAGGATTCCCCGTACGATCCCTTAAATCGTTTATCGCCACAAAGGGACCCATCTCTTTGGTGAACGCTTGGTCAACCATTCCGAAGATCCCCCACACCCCGAGCATCAAGACAATGCCGGAAAAACCCGCAGCAGCAATATTTCTCCAGTAGTTTTTTGTACGAAAGCCAAGTTTGTACGCCCCGAATCCGATGGCTGCGCCCGTTGAATTCTGTATGACGTCGTTCATGTCGAAGCTGCCGAGGAAAGTAAGCGCCTGAATCGTCTCCAGCATAAGAATGGACAGGACGAACAAAGTCATGAAGCGAACAAAGTTGGTTCGATATAACAACGGAATCAAAATGCCAAAAGGAATGAAAGCGGCGACGTTCCCGAAACCCACAAAATCCATCAACGTCGGATGTAGAAGGTCGGATAGACCTGGCAGCCTAAAAAAATCGTCCGGTAAAAAAATAAAGGTGTACCCCATGATTGGATCTGCCTTACCTACTCTGCCGAAAGCGAAAAACAAAAAATAAAGAATAAACAGGGTGTAAAATATCGTGATAGCAAAAATAATATTACGCTGTTGCTTCGATTGCATTGTCTTACCTCCATCGTTCTTCTGATGAAAATCATTTTATCTGTCTAAAATGACTTTTCAGTGACGATGGAGGTGACAATTCAGTCACTTAGAGGAGTGCTGCTAAATCACCTGCTTATAAAATTTAATCCGAAACTGCGTACCCTTCTCGCTGTCGCTCGTCACATCGATCACGCCGTTCTGGCTGGCAATGATGCTCTGGGCCATCGCAAGGCCTATGCCGATGCTCCCTTCGCTAGCATTCTTTCCTTTGTAGAAACGTTTGAAAATATACGGCAATTCTTCTTTCGGAATGCCTTTTCCGTTGTCGGCAATGACGATTTCCGTGTATAACGCGTTTTCGGAAAATGAGATGGCGATCGCACCGCCTTCAGGCGTATGCTCCACTCCGTTTTTCAAAATATTGATAACCGCTTCGGCAGTCCAATTGAAATCGCCGACAAAAGAGACATCGTCATCCCCCGCAATGGAAACCGTCTGTCCCTTAATATCCATCGGAATCATTACCGGCTCTAATGCCTTTTGGATAAGGTTTTTCATGGGTATTCGATCTTTTTTGAATGGGATGGTCTTCGCGTCCATTTTCGATAGCTTTAATAAAGAAGAAACAAGCCAGTCGATCCGTTCAAGCTGGATGCGAATATGGTGGGTGAACTCCGTTCTTTTGGCCGGAGGCAGGTCAGGGGCGCTTAGCAGATCCGCCATGACGGTCATGGAGGTGAGCGGCGTTTTGAGCTGATGCGAAATATCGGAGATGGCATCCGTCAATTGAAGTTTGTCCCGCTGCAATAGCGACCGGTGTTCCGACAGCATGCGCGTCACTTTGTAAATATCATTCTTTAGGATGCTAAGCTCGCCTTCTGTATTATCCCGTACGTCAAGGGTATCATTGCCGCTGCTAATCTCCCGCAAATAGACGGACAGCTTTTCAATTTCCCGGTATCTCCATTTCGTAAATAACAAGCTGCCGCCAATGAGCAAAATCGATAGAAAGAAAACGAGCACCGCGGCGGCAGGAGAGATCATAAGAGCTGCAACAATCGCCGCAAGGCTAATTGAACCCATAACGAACAATAACATCTTAATTTCTCGATTGCGCAGCATCTAATCACCAACCTTATATCCCAGTCCGCGCACGGTTTTGATCAATGTCGGATGTCCAGGATCATCTTCCAGCTTTTCCCGCAGTCTTTTGATATAAACGGTTAACGTATTGTCGTTCACGAAATCGCCGGCCACATCCCAAATTTGCTCTAATAGCTGATTTCTTGAGAGAACCTGCCCGATATGGTTGCCAAAGATGAGCAATAAGCGATATTCCAAAGCGGTCAACGCTATCTCGGCACCGTTCTTGAACACTTTCCCTTCCAGCGTATTGATGCGGATATCATCGATATCCATGATGCTGTTAACTTGGGACGGCTTTTGGTATCTCCGCAAGACGGACTTGATCCGCGAAAGAAGTTCGCGAACCCGAAAAAGGTTTGGTAATATAATCATCGGCTCCCATATCAAGCCCCATCACGACATTAACCTCATCATCGATCACGGTTAAGAAGATGACCGGAATGTCACGCCGCTCCTTCACCATCTTGCACAATTCATAGCCGCTTCCGTCCGGAAGCTGTAAATCGAACAGACATAAAGCGAACTGATCGATGTCTTCGCCGAGCACCTGTTTTGCAGATGCGACATCATGGCAAATAACGGTGGAATAGCGCTCTTGCTGCAGCGAATATTCCAGGCCGGACGCAATCGTTTTATCATCTTCCACTAACAAGAATTTCATATCCAAATAGATCATCCTAACGTTATGATTAAATTTATGACCCCATCTTCATTCTGATAGTTTACCAACGCATTAGGAAAAATAAAAGCCGTTGCCACAATGAAAACGGCAGCCGATCATTTGACCAGCTGCCTCAATATGATGCTTCAACATCAACTACGGATAGGCAAATCTCGAATCTCAAGCTTTCGTTGCTGTTGTCCATACAATACAGCCAACGCAGCGGCAATCGCCATAAAGATGGCGCTGGATGCCACGCCGAATGGCAAGCCGTATTGTTCGACGATCAAACCTCCTACGATGGGACCGATGATCTGTCCAGAGGCAAAAAAAGCAGTGGCTATGCTGAGGCTTGGCGCATACGCGTGGTGAGGGACATGACGACGAAGAAGCGCAGTTGTCATCAGCGGAGGGGTAATAAAGGAAACCAACCCAATCGTGGTGGCTCCAAGTACAGTAAAGAACATATTATCAGTGATTACCCCACACGCACCGATCGTACCTAAGGTTAATCCCGACGCCAGCGTATACCCGCTCGGCCATCGGTCAATGGCTTTGCCTCCGATCCATCCGTTAAACAAACCCGCGAATCCGATACCGGACCATATCAGCCCGGCATAGAGGGATGGAATGCCTTGGTTCACCAGATAGGGAATCAAATACGTGAAATAGATGATGTATCCCCAGCCGAAGAAGAAATAAGAAGCGATTAGGAACAAGAGCTTATTGGGGTTCAACAGGAGACGATACACATGATTGCTTTCTTGGTCCCATGGCTTCGATTCGGTCGGCGCGGGTCTTTTTACGACTCCCCTCTCTCTGGTAACAACGAACTCGAAGCCGAGCGCGGCAATTACACCGAATACGCCCATGATTACCCAAGCATATCGCCATCCCTTGCAGGTGTGAAGGATCAATGATAAAGGGGGCGAACAAACCCGTCACTAGAATGCCGGCAGAACCCCCCAGCCATATAAGACCCGATGCAACGCCTCGTTCCGCCGGTCGAACGGCATCCATGGCAATGGACAGAACTAACACGGTCGCGAAGGCAGATAACAATCCGATGGCGAACCGCCAAAGCCCAAGCTGGGTAAAATGGTCACTAAACGCCGAGCCGATCAAAGTTAATCCGAGCAATAAGCACGTCATCCGATTCATGATATGCTTGTGGTCTGGAAACCGCGAGATCAATGGGGAAAGACACAACGTCCCGATTAAATAACCGATAAAGTTGACGGTGCCGAGTATACCCAACTGTCCATAGCTCCCCCCGATGACCCTCTGGATCCCGGGCAAAAACATGCCGTAGGAGAGCCGGGAAAAACCGAGTATCACGACAAATAATAACGATGCCCATAGCGTAATCCAATTCCATGCCGATTTAGTACCCATATCCCCCATCTTCCCCCAAAATAATAAGACGAACCATGAACCGCTACCCTTCCTGCATTACAATCTCGGCTTCGATGCCCATCTGTTCGCACAGCTTGTGAATCCGGCGCATGTCCTGTGTGCTGGTGATCCATTCGCAGCCCAAGGCTGATGCCTCGTGAGCCGCCCATTGCAGGATATAGACTATAGCATCCGCATGGGCTTCCTTCGTAGCGAAGTCCTCCAGTATCAGCGTGCCGCCCCGGATCGAAGCACGCACGTATGCCCAGTGCTGTCCGGCAAAGCTGCGTGCGACAAAACGCGTTTCACCATCCGACGGAGAATGTATGGAGAGCGCTTGCAGCCATTTGCCGAAAGCTCCTGACCCCGTCGGAGCTTTCGGGTTCCCCCATTCAAGTGAATCGGCAGCCAGCTTCCGCAATTCATCCTCGTCAGCGACGCTCTTCCACTGCTCACTTTGGTAAGAGTTCGGGAGAGTCGGTTTGAAGCGGACTTGCCAGCTGTGTTCGCCTGCCCTGATGCCATTGGCACGAAGGAGATCGGATACGGTGATCATATCAAGACCCTTGGCATGAGCATGGTGTACAAGCGATTTTACGGCCTGCGGCGTTTCTTTGGCGATTTCATTGGCATGAAACATCAAAATCGTCCCATTATCCAGCTTAGGTATCACCCGTTCCACAAGCTGCGCGCTTGGCGGTCCCGACCAGTCGACGGTATCCTCCCCCTCGATGACCAGATAGTTCCACGCCCGAAGCCATTCCAAATTTTCTTCCCGATAAGAGGCGTAAGGAAACCGCATGAAAGTCGGAACCGGCCTTCCCGTTGCTTCTTGATAAGCAAGCTCAGCCCATTTCAACTCTTCCAAGAATACGGCTTTGGTCACATCTGCCATTCTGCGGTGATGGTAGGTATGCGTGGTAAGCTCATGGCCCCTGGCTATCATTTCTCTTGCTTTCGCCGGATACCGATCAAACCACTCGCCCGTTAAAAAAAACGTCCCGCACGCGCCTCCCTGCTCCAAAGCATCCAGCCATGCGTCAACAGGAACCCGCATCGGTCCGTCATCAAACGTAAAGGCACAGTGAGAAAGCGCCGGATTGCCGCGAGTAATGACCAAATTAGACATCGTAAATCCCCCTTCTGTAATATCTTTTCACCAGAATACCGGTGAACCTATTGTAAAATTCCAGCAATGTTTTGTAAAATTGAATAATATGAACAAATGATTCAGATATCTTAAACAAAGGTGATGGAAATGATGGATCTTCGAGCTTTAAAGACCTTTGAGGCTTGCGTGCGTCTTGGACATTTTTTGAAAGCCGCCGAGGAACTCCAATATGCTCCTTCTACGGTAACCCTTCAGATTCAGCGTCTCGAAGCTGATCTTGGCGTTTCTTTGTTCGTGCGCGACGGAAAACGCGTGATTGTGACCGAAGCCGGCCGATGGCTCTATCATGAGGCCTCGGCTTTACTGAAATCGATCGGAGCCATGAGGCAGACCGTCTCGGATATTGCAACGGGAGATAACGGCTCAGTGCGTTTTTCCTCTATCGAGCCTGTCGCAAGCCAGCAGCTAGCGGCCGTGATAGCCCGCTTTTGCAAGACTAGACCGAAAGTGCAGTTAACCATGGAAGTAGGCGGCAGCAGATCCATTGCGGAGAGGGTTCGGGCCGGCGAACTCGATTTTGGTGTTTGCTCGGCTCCACCCTCGAAGCTCATGCTGGAGTTTGAGCCGCTGTTTGAAGAAAGATTAGGCGTCATGTTAAACATGAGTCACCCGTTAGCCGATCGAGATAGCATCACGGCAAGCGACCTCGCGGGGCATACCATTCTAGTCAAAGAACCGACTTGTATCTATCGGGAGCTTTGGGAAACGGCGATTGATGAGGCTGGGGATAACCTGTTCTCTTGTATGGAGGTTGGTAGCTTCTTTGTGATTCAACAAATGGTAAAGGCCGAGCTCGGTATCGGGATTGTTCCGATATACAGCGGTCTGGAACAGGAGGGCTCCTTGGTTATACGACCTATAACCGATTTGAATCCTGTCATTACGATAGGCATCGCTTATAAAGACAAAAACGTCCTAGGCAAGGCAGCTTTATTGTTAATGGAGGCCATTCGGAGCATCCGCGAACCCAAGCCTGCTCTCTAAAATTCGACAGGACCTGTATGGAAAATGACGATGAGTTAACTCCCATGAAAAATTTCGGCGGTAAAGCCGTGCTGTTCATGCCCTTCTTGTTCAGGGCTGCAGCGTGCGCGGAAAGTTCGAAATCGTCCTCATTTACGTAAAATAAAAAAAGCCGCAACTGTGCGACTTTTAAGCATATATGTTGTTTCTGTCCACGGCCATACCCCAGGACTACCCGTTCTGGCCGGATACCTTCGCCCAGAGTTCCAGCTCGTTCGTGCAGATAAGCAAGGAAGGATATTGAGCTGCCAATTTCATGTCGCTTTCTTGATTAACTGTCCAGGAGATGAGCTGAATGCCTTCTTCTACACAGTGATGGATGAAAGGCTCCGTAATATGTCGATGTTCGATCGACATGTAGCCGCAATGGATCTCTTTGGCAAATGGAAAAAATGCCGGCGAAGCCCCAATGTTGATCAGGCCAAGGCCGATTGTATCGTCAAGCTGTCTTACTCTTTCGAGGGAATAGTGGTCGAAAGATGTGATGAAGACCTGCCCCTGCATTCCTTTTTTCTTGACCATATCGAGCACAAGCTGTTCCATCCCCGGGTATAGATCGCCCATCTGCTTCAATTCAATATCAATGATGATCCGGTCCTTTAATAAATCGAGCGCTTCTTCGAAGGTTGGAATGCGCTCCGTCCCGTCAATCGTCAGCTGCTTCAGTTCGGCCAGCGTCAAGTCCTTCACTCGCCCCGCTCCGTTGTCAGTCATACGGTCGACAGAAGTATCATGGATGACCACCGGAACGCCATCCTTGCTTAATTGAACATCTAACTCCAGGTGAGTGAAATTCAAATCGCAAGCTGCTTGAAAAGATATTAACGTATTTTCAGGGTATTTACTTGGATACCCCCGGTGCGCCATGCCTTTAATATGTTTTTTCATGCCATCCTCTCCTTTGCCCTTTGCTTCGGGGGAGCAAATCCAGCGCTTCCAGCACTTCGATCATACCGTCGCTCATCGCCATTTTCGCGGCCGCAAATGAAAAAGCCTCAGGCCAGCAGCAACGGCTGGATGTTGACAATCGCGGCTAACGGGCCCTTAACGATCTTATCACCTGTATATTACAGTGAGCGGCGCTATTGCACAATGCGTTTCTTCCAACTCTTGCATTCAGATCGTCAATAACACACTTCGCTTGTTCCCTGCGCTCAAAATACTCAGTAGCTGATTGTCGGACATCACATGCAAGAAGCATGCGCACTTGCTGAATCCGACAAACTGTGATATTTTAATTTCCAAGTAAACAATATGGAGTGTGAGACCGGAACTATGGATTACCCTGATCGCATCAAGTCAATCATTTATGAACAGCTGCTTCACTTCTCTCATTTGCATGAACAGCGAATGGAACTGGAACTTAAAGAAATCCAAGAGATGGTCCAGCTTCATCAACTGAAAGGCGTACCTGGAAATTTATCGACCATCCATGTCCTGGATTGCATCGGCCAACATGAACCGATCAATCATTCCGCGATTGCCGAAAAATTAAATTTGTCGAAGGCGAGCATTACCAAAATCAGCAAGAAACTGCTTGCGCTTGACCTTATTCATCGAACCCAGCTTAACGACAATCGCAAAGAAGTCTATTTTCGTCTAACGCCCCAAGGTAAGCAGCTGTTCGAATTGCATCGGACTATGCACGAAGCAGAGGAGCAGCGCTTTATGCGATTTTTGGACGATTACTCCGAAAGCGAGCTGCAGACGCTGTTGAAGTTTTTTCAAGGAATGGCCCGGTATATCAGCGAGAGATAAGTAAATTTTTTTATTATTTTTGTTTACCGGTAAACTATATTATATAAGGAGGAATCAAATTGAATATTCCCCAAACGATAAGAGAACGCAGAACCATCCGGAGATTCAACACAACGCCGGTACCTCCCGAACTGGTCGTATCCTTGTTGAACGATGCGGTCAACCTGTACGAAGACAAAGGTACGCCCCGCTGGCGCTGTCTTATCGCTGACACGCCGGAGTCCCGTCAAAGATTGGTGGAGAGCATGATGACCAAGATGAAGGAAAACCGATTCGTTAAGCTCATGCCCCCAAAAATGATTGATTTTTTCATTAAACGAGTAACGGAAATTCCCGCTCACCTGATTTTCATCGCGGAATCGGCCTCCGATCGGAGGCAGAGCGACGAAAACTTCGCTGCAGTTTGCAGTGTGATGCAAAATTTTCAGCTGCTTGGCTGGGAACGTGGATTGGGCGCGCTGTGGGACACGGACCCCATGTTTCAAAGCGAGTCATTTCTTGCGGAAATCGGTTTGCAGGAAGGTGAAAGGTTTGCCGGGATTTTGCACATTGGATATTTCGATAAAGCGCCGAGAGCCCGAAGAAGAACGCAGGCCGAGCAGAAATGGACCGCCGTCGGCGAAGGCCGAGAAGCGGATGGACTTCGGTCGGAACGCGGCCGAATTTCAGCGCAAAGCATTCTGGAAGTGCTGAATGACGCTGTCTGGGCCCCGAATGACGGACTAAGAGAACCGTGGCGCTTCATCTATGTGACGGGCAGCGAAGCGGCCGCAAAGCTCTCGAATTCGGAAGGATATACATCATCGGCTTTTCTCTTGATTATAGCAGAGCATGAAGAGGATCCCCACAAGCAGGAGGAGGATTATGCGGCGATTTGCTGTTTGATCCAGAACGTACAACTATTGGTAAAATCCAGGCCGTGGAACGCACGCCGATCGATACCGGAATGGATTTATGACCAGGATCAGTGCAAAGCGTTCGGCATTCAGCCGGAGGAGCGGGTTGTAGCGGTGCTGGAGCTCGGAGAAAACAATCGATCGTTGCAATCGGTATCGTCTCCTCCCCCGCTCCTTAACCTGACGCATCTATGATGATATAAGCGGGGTGGACCTCCCCAGATCGCTTGATGTGAAGTCCACCCCGTCGTATTTGTGCAATAACCCCGTTCAGATAGCCGTGATTTCGCCCTGTTCTTAAGATAAGCGGTTCTTCGGTGGCCGTAGCGCCCACGAGACGATATTAAGTGCCGCATAAGAAAGCGGTAGGATAAGATTAAACCCGTAATCCCCATAGTCGTTAGCAAATGCATGAGATAATGCCGCACCCGTCATTAAAAAGAAGATGCCGGCGTGAACCCATTCTTTAAGTCGAGGTAAACCTGGCACGAGGAGAGCGATGGCACCAAGCACTTTCCAAATTCCGAGAATGGTCAATACATATAGTGGATAGCCCAGATTCGTCACCAATTCAAGGTTTCCCCCAAATTGCATCAACTGTCCGATGCCGCTTAACATAATAGCTGCTGCAAGCAGTCCTGTGACTGACCAATAAGCAACCGTTTTCCCTAGAGGGCGGGTATTTATTTTCATGCTTGTTTCTACACCGATCACCTTATTCATTGGTTTCCACCTCTTCATAATAATCTCTCTTGATCACAAAAAACGAGCCTCGAATCGTTCCTGCAAGTTTCGACTTCTGCCTAGCGAACTTGAACTTCCCTTCTAACTCTTCGGGCACCTCCATCCCCTCCGAAAGCTTAAAACCAACGGCTCGCTTCTTAGGGTCATCCACGGTATACATTACGTTTAACCCGAGACCATTCTCGTAAAAAACATAGGCAAATTGAATGTTTTCCACTTGAAAACGTGACGTTTCCAATGGTTTGGCCGCAAACTCAAGATCACGCTCTTCTTTCAATATTCGGTTCACATAATCCAGGGTCTCCTGGCTCTCGCTAGCCGGTACAACCGTAAATGCATGCTTATACTTGTTCATAAAGTAACGGGCTTCATTCGCTCGTAAACCAGCAAGCGCTTCTGCTACGGGCGAAGACTCTAAACCAGTTGAAGATACATGTTTAAAATCAACGATATTGGACACGATCATCCCTCCTAATAGTTTTGCGAGCTTTTCTTCTACTATGGGCAAAGCTCGCTCGAAAGCATTCGCGGCTCTTTATTTCCGAACAACAGGAATCCACATTTCGCCTAATATTTGGCCGTTTCGCTGTCCCATATCCACCATGGCATTCGGCCCGCCGACATAAGCGAAATTCTTGGCTTCCGGCAATACTTGACCAAAGGCGATACCAGCAAGCAATTGACTCAACTCATCAGCCGACTGCCCCTCCCCTTTTACAACGAGGTAATCCCCTTTAGGAAATTGGATAACGCGGGTTGCTTCGGGCACCGATTCCTCTGTCATGACGCCGGCGTAGAACATCATCTTGTTGTTAACCGCTTCGTTTACGGCAAAAATGTAGTCATTTGCGGCGATGCCCTTTAATGTGTCCAACCTTCCGTCTTGCTTCACGGCTTCCCAAAAGTCGGCCTTCTCCTTGTTAATGCCCGCATAGTCGGTGTAGTCGCTCTGAAGCTCAGTTCCAATTCCTAAAACGATAAAGCTGTCTTTTTCCTCGAGGATGTAATTTGTCATTTTCAATCCCTTCCTTTTCTTTGAATATTCATTTCGTTCGATGGGTTAATCATAACTTTTAATCATGTCAAAAAATGATACTGTTTAGAGGGCTTATGAAAAAAGTTAAAACGGATGAATTCCATCACTTGGTTTCTTATCCTCAACTCGGGTCAAGAGCTTGCAGCAATAAGACAAACTAGCCTCGATTCTCGCAATCTCTTATGCATGTATATTCTTGAAATCAAGTGCTTACAAGAATACAAGCAACAAAATAAGAACGGGAAGTTTCTCCCGTTCTTATTTTGTGAGCACTTCTAATTCATGTCTTTTTGCCTGATCCGCATGTTTTCTTTTGTTTATGAGGCTTCCCGGCTTTTGACCAGGTAATTGTACATCAGTTCGGCTGCCATTGCCCGATTGGTAACGGCCTTTGGAGACAGCTTGCCTCCGCCGGTGCCTTGAATCAATTTGGCTTCAAGCATGAAATCCATCGCTTCCCGCGCATAACCGGATACGTCCTTCGCATCGGAATAACGATCCATGCCGTCTCCTCCGCCCGGCAACTCGCTTCCGGCCGCTTCCATCATCGCATGAAGCATGACGACCATATCCTGACGCGTGATCGAGTCCTCCGGTCTAAACCGGTTATCTCCCGTTCCATGAACCAGTCCCAGCTGCTTCGCAGTGGACAAATACGGCGTATAGTACCTGCTCCCCGCATCTGCAAAATTCATGGCGTCATCCGTTTTCCCTGGTTTGAAGCCGAAGGCATTCATGGCCATGACCAGGAAATCGGCCCGGCTGATCTTCTCCTGCGGAAGATATCGCCCTCCGCCTGCACCTTTTACAACGTCCCTGGCAGTGAGGTAATGAACGGCGTCCGCATACCAGCTGCGCGGGTCTATATCCCGGTAAGATACTTGCTTATATGCGATCGCATACGTGCCAAGCTTGCCCGTTTCAAAGGTCAGGGTACGATGCTCGACATTGTAATAACCGTTTAGGACAGCGGATACGGATCCCATTGCATTGAGTTCCCACGCGACCAGCTGATCCAATCGCTCGTCAGCCTTGGCCTCATAATGGAGCGATACCTTTACAGGTGTGCTGCTTCCCGGCCACTCCACCGTCTTGCCATCGATCTGCAGCAGCAGCTCGACGATCGGTCTGTTCCCAATCCAGGCAAGTCGGTCCCCGGAAAGCTCGCCTTGATTGCCCGGACGAATCACGAGGCCCGTGAACTGCCCTGCTTCCTTCAGATTGTTCAGCATATTGGAAGGCACCTTCACGGTTGCCAGTGGCGTAACGATTTCGATCCGTTCCCGTGCGTGGTTCCGGTTCAGGTACGCTGACGGTACCTGGATGACGATTTCGCCGTTAAACGTTCGTGCGCTTTCGTCCAGTTGAATCGTGACGGTCTTAATTCCCCGCCCATCTGCTGTCACGCTTTCGAAGGCTTCGCTGAGCTCCAATTCGCCGATGGCTGCCTGAGCCTTCCGACCGTTTATCGCGACTTCCGCCATAATCGTTCCCGGTCTGGAAGCTCCAGTGGTCGGCGGTGTGGCACCTGGCTTGCTTGGGCCCGGTTGATTGATGCCGCCTCCATTATTGCCGTTGTTTCCATTGTTTCCGTTATTGCCGTTATTGCCGCCACCGCCATTGTTTCCGCCGCCGTCATTGCCGCCACCCGGAGGCGAGGATTTCTTTGTGGTCGTAAAACGATAGATTGGACTAAGCTGCCTGGCCCCGAATTCATCGGTAATATCCATATACCAATAATATGTCTCATCGGCTTCTCGTCCATTCCATACGGCAGAAGCAATTTCTCCGGACTTCACGTCTTTTTGCTCGCCAATCAGCGTATCTTTGTACACATTGACCGCGAAATAATCGGTTGCCACCCGTTTTTGAATATCCCTGAACGCAAACGGCTCCGTAAAATCCTCAATGGCGTCGTCAAAGAAATTATAATCGTCCAAGTAAGGCGAATACGTATCCACGTCCAGCGTGCCGGAGGTTGGATCGAATTTCAGCAGACGCAGATAACCGCTTCCTCCGTTCGGCCCTCCCTGATAATCCGCCAGCATTTCAATGACCTGTCTTGACGATCCGTCCGGATGCGTCACCGTTTTCACGACCCGGTTGGCAGCATGATAATGGCCGCTTAGCACCAGCTGCACGTTTTTGTTCGGCGCAATGACCTGGTCAAAAACGCGCTGCGCCATACTGGACAAGGTTCCGTTGCTCTCCAGATAAGCGTGCATGCCCACGATCGCGATGCGGTCCGCATGCTTCTTCAGCACCTCGTTGGCCCAAGCGATCGTCTCCGGTGTATCCTCCAGCCCGAAGCCGATATAGAGGAAAATAAAGTCGTGGCCTCCGAACGACACGAGGTCGTAATGGTTGCGGTTGTTATCCATTTCGCCGCCATACCATGGATTGTTCTTGTACCGGTCGGCCCCGACATATTTCCCGTAGTAGGAGTAGTCCACGCCGTCAATGATGACGTCGTGATTGCCCGCCAGCACGCCATACGGTACGCCCGCTTCGTCCAGCTTCTTCAAATTCCGGTCGGCTACGGCCCACTGCTTCTCGTCGTCGGCCACGTTCACGATGTCGCCGGTATGGATCACATAACTGAACAAGCCCTTCTCATATTCTTCCGTGATCCAATCGCCCAGCTTATCGAAAATGTCCGGGTACGATTCCGCGTAATACTGGGTATCCGTAAACCATAAAATGTTGAACGGCGCATTCGCGCTCTTCACTTCATCTTGGACCATGGCCTGGATTTTGCCGTTTCGCACGTAACGGCTAGGATCCACTTCCGCTGTCAAGACGATGTCGGATTCGGCTTCGTCACCGGTGGCCGACTTCAGTGCCGTCCACTTTCCGCTCTCATAATCCCAAGCATACAGCGTCACGATACGGCCCGGAAGCGTGCGCCCTTGCCAGTGCAGCTCTACGGTATCCTGTTCCGACCATGCTTCGTCCAGCTCGATTTCGAATCGATGATAAGGGAACCCGGAATCCGTATCCGTGATAAGATACTCACCGTCCGGATAAGCCATTTTCTCGGCTTCCTCCTTGCCGATCCCTTTCTCTCCGTCCGGCGCCAGCACGAGCGGAGGCTCCCGGTCTACAACGTTGAAATGGCCTTCGATCCCGTCTTCGCGGGCAAAGTCATATTTATCCCCTTCCAAGAAGCGAACGTCCATCGAATCTCCGCTCGGATCGCTGAGTCGTGCTCTTAGGCTCGGATTCAAACCCACCTTCTCCGCGAAATCGGCTGGGGAAACCTCGCCCGGAAGAAGAGGTTTCTCCTCTTCGATCATAAAGGTGCGGGAAATCTCCGCCGAATTGCCGGCCCCGTCGAGTACGGTCACATTCAGAATATGCTCGCCCGGCGAAAGCAGCGTGGAAGATGTTTCATAAGGTAGCGTGATTGGCTCGCCATCTAGCTCCGCCGTAATGCCCGTTACGCCTGTTAAGTTATCTGAAGCGACCACATCCAGCATGAACGGCCCTTTGAGCTGTATGGCGTCGGTCAATAATTGCCCTTCCCCATACGATATCCCTTCAATCTCGGGTGCGGTGTTGTCGACAGTCACGTCGACGGACTGGAAGACTTGACCGTTCACCGACATGCTCAGCGGATATACCCCGTCCTTTACCGAAGCGGTGTCGAGCTCGGCATATCTTGCCGTGAACTTGTCTTGCGGAATCGGAAAATGGAAGTCGCTGATCATCGGCTTGTTCGGGTTGCTGCCGTAATCCGCATCGCCGAATCCGTAGTACGTATCCTCCCGGTAATCCACGGTCGACTGCCCAAGGTTGCCCAGGTAGTTCAGTACCTTATCCGGTTTGACCACCGAACCGTCCGGCAGCACAAGATGTAGATTCATCACTTCAAAATCATCATGGTTGTTCTTGCCGAATACCTTGTCATGGTCTTTGACTTGATATGGCGCATTCTCATTTCCGGTATGCACGGAAACCGTTGTCCCGGTGACGAACAGGTCAGGAGCCATATCGAACATCGACCAGGCGCCGTCGATGTATTTGGGCAGGATGCGGCTGAAAAATACCGTCTCCCCGCTTGCATCCAGCGCGCTTGCCGACGCTTGGTAAATCTGATCGATCCCCCGGGTCTGCATGCCCAGCTGTACCTTACCCGGCAGTGCCTTGCGAAGCGGCAGCGGATAGGCCTCAAAGCGAACTTCGATGTCGTCTTCAGCCCGGGAGCCGTAAGCATAGAAGGATGACTTTCCGCTGATCATGCTGCCGTTTGATAAGGACAACCCCGGCTCCGGCAGCTCCGTTCCCGTATTCTCTTCGTTAACCGTTAGCAAGCCGCCTCGGGAGTTATATGGAACCCGCGTGCGGTTGCCGCTGCCGTCGGCAGCTTCAATGATATACCGATAGACGCCGATCTCATTTAGCGTGATCGTGCCTTGATAGACGTAAAGTCCATCATCTTGGGACGCAAGCGTCAGCGCATGCTTGTCCGTAAACGCTGTCGGCTCCTCGGAAGCCGCTCCAATCAGCACTTCAATGGAAGCAAGGGGCTCATCGCTGATCACGGAAACCGGATAAGCCTGTCCCTGGCCCAAGTTATAGGCGGTCTGCTCATGCTGCAGCGTCGGGGCAATCATGTCGACACCTGCAACAGGCGGCACCTGAACCGGATCAATGCTGCCAGGATTGGCGTACATCCGGTTATCCAGGCGTTTCATGGTCGTTCCTGCATCCGGATAGGCATATCGAACGACCGCATTGCGGACGTCGTTGACCAGCCTGTCCGGGCTGTCCGGAGCGCTGGGATCGTACCAGGCCTGTACGATGTACGAATTGGCCTGTCCCGGCGCGGACAAGGCGATCCCTCGATGCAGCGAATTCGGAAGATTGAAATCCGAAGCTTTCGAATTATCGTAGAAAATAATATCGTTGTCGTTCAGCATGCTGTTAAAATGCAGATTGAAGTCCGCCGTCGTCGTATAACCCTTGCCGTTAGCCACCGCTTCCTTCGCGAACCAGATAACCGCTGCGCTGTACGGCTCGATCGAGGTATGATCCGGTACCTTCCAGCTCTTAGGCGCCGTTGTGCCCGGATATAGATACCAGAGGGTGTAATCCTTGAGGTCCAAAACCTGATCCGAGTTATTGTAGATTTCAACGTATTCGTATTGGTTGCCGCTTCCCCACCGGTAATCCCCGGCCGGGTTCGGAAGAATTTCGGTGATTAGAATACGCGGTACGTCCCCGCCTGCAGAAGCTCCGGTTAAAGCCGTTTCATAATCGACGGATCTCGACTGCTGAAGTCCATCCGCTGCCTCGATATAATACTGCAGCTTATCCCCGGTCAACTGATCGGCCGGAATGACCGCATCGAATTGATCACCGCCCCGATCGATCATGTCGATCTGGCTGTAGGGACTATGGACCGCCGTTTTGTAATACATCTTAACTACCAGCGCATCTCCGTCCGCGTCATAGACGCTTGCGCTGACGGTCAGCGGCTGTGTCCGCTCGGTAAAGGCAATGGGCGTGTGATTGATTTCCGGCGCACGATTGTCAAGCGGCGATAGCTGGCCCAAGTCAACGATTCCGGCGCTAGGCGCAGCTTCCCTGGCGTAAGGAATCATCGCCGAACCGCCGGGAGGCAGCTGAAGATGTACACTCTTGCCGTCGCCGACATCATTGGCAGTATAATAGAAGCCGCTGATCACGGCGGCGTCGTCGCCTTTTCGGGTTATGTATAAGCCGCGGTCCGTATTGTTGAGGCCATCCTGTCCCCGAAGCTTGAATACCGGTACCTGGTCGGGAATCGAATGATACCGGCGGAAATCGGATTCCGTCAGGGCAGCGGCTGCTCCGGTAATGGATGAGCTTGTCCGTTCCACCCAGAGCACGGCCGGGCTGTCCGCCGGGATGACCACCCCATCCGGATTGCCGTATACGGTGTCCGTTACCGTCAACGTCTTCACGCCCGTATTGTAGTCGTAACGCATGTTGAATTCGTCATTAAACGAGATCGGCGCTCCCGAATGATTGTAAACCTCCACATATTCGAACAGGTCGGCCCCGCCCGCGCCTTCGATCGTCTGCTGATTCGACCGGTCATCGGGATAAATTTCCGAGATCAACACCGGCATTGCTCCCGAAGGGGCCGCATAGGCCGAGTTGCTTGCAAGCGCAAGCTCAAACAAGCTGCTGCCAATCAGTATGCCGGATAATAATCCGGCGATCCATTTTCGCTTCATGTGCTCCTCCTATTTGCTTTATTTCTCTAAAATCCTAAAGCATAAGGGTCAAGCGAATATTAAATGTAATTGCGTGTTTCGTAAACGAATTCTGAATAAAAAAAAGCCATCGCTAAGAACGCGATAGCTTTAAACTTCATTTCATTATTTATTGAAAGTGACCTTCTCCGAACCGCCCTCAAGAATGATCGACGTGTCCCGCGGCTTCGTTTCGGCGATTTTGCGGCCGCCTCTGAACGAGTAGAGCACTCCGGCCTGTTTGCGTATAGCCTCATATTCGTTCTCGGCTTCAAGAACGATGAAGTTCGCAGGCTTGCCTTCTTCAATACCGTACACGTCCTCGATATGCAGCGTTCTTGCACTGTTTTTCGTAATGAGATCGATCGAATTCACGATTTGATCGTAACCGAGCAACTGCGAAGCATGGATGCCCATGTGCAGCACCTGAAGCATGTTGCCCGTGCCTAGCGGATACCATGGATCAAAGATATCATCGTGACCGAAGCATACATTAAGACCGGCTTCCTGAAGCTCTTTGACGCGAGTCAGCCCTCTTCTTTTCGGATATGTGTCAAAGCGTCCCTTGCAGGTGGATGTTGACCAGAGGATTGGAGACGAAATTGAGGTCCGCCATCTTCAGCAATCTGAACAATTTGTAGGTATATGCATCATTGTACGACCCCATCGCCGTCGTGTGGCTTGCCGTGGTGCGGGAGCCCAGCCCGCGTTCGTAGGCTTCTTTGGCGACGACTTCCACGAAACGGGATTGCTCGTCATCAATCTCGTCGCAATGGATGTCGATGAGACGGTCGTATTTTTCGGCGAGGTCAAACGCAACCTTCATCGATTCAACGCCATATTCCCTCGTGAATTCGAAGTGCGGAATGCCCCCAACCACGTCAACGCCCATTTTCAGCGACTCCTCCAGCAATTCCGCGCCGTTCGGGTAGGAGTGAATGCCTTCCTGCGGAAAAGCGACAAGCTGAATATCGATGTATGGTGCCATTTCTTCTTTCACTTCAAGCATCGCTTTTACCGCGTTCAAGCTTGGATCGGTGACGTCCACATGCGTTCGTACATGCTGGATGCCCTGTGCCATCTGCCACTTCAGTGCCGTTTTGGAGCGCGTCTTGACGTCTTCATGCGTCAGGAATGCCTTGCGTTCAGACCAACGCTGAATGCCTTCGAACAGCGTTCCGCTTAAATTCCATTCCGGCTCGCCTGCCGTTAACGTTGTATCCAGATGAATGTGAGGCTCAATGAACGGCGGCAGCACAAGCGAGCCGCCCACGTCAATGACTTCCTCATTCGCCGTTGCTTCCAGCGACTGCGTGATTAGCTCAAACCTTCCGTCTTTCACGACGATATTCCACAAACCTTCTTTACCCCGCAATTTTGCGTTCTGTATAATCATTGTTTTTCCCCTTTTCTTTGGATTCTTTTGCAGGAGCGATCAGCATCAACACAATGTAGGCCACCGCCGTACCGATTAGTGCGTTCAATGGCGTTATGCCTGGAGCAAGCTGGGCGAACGCCACGCCGATAGCCCAAGCCAGCATCGCTATCCAGTTTACCTTCTTGAAAGTCATGTCGGCAAATGGCTTATAGTTTCTGCGCTTCACAAAAAAGTAGTCCGCGATGATGATGGCCCCGATGGACGGTACCGCCGCGCCCAGCACATTGAGGAACCCGACGAAATTGTTGTACATCCACATGGCAAATAGGGTACCCACGATGCCGTTTACGATGACGAAGAATTTTTTCGATATTTTTGTGATGTTGGCAAATCCCAGTCCGGAAGCGTAAAGAGCGTTATCATTGGTCGTCCAAATATTCAACCCCAGTACGATGATCGCGGGAATGATCAGCCCTTGCAGGAACATGACCTCCGAGATATCTGCCAGGTTATAAGCCATGGCGCCAACCGCACCGAACAGGAACATGAGCGAATTCCCCAGGAAGAACGCTATGACCGTGGCGGTAACCGCCTGCCTCGACGTCCGGGAGAACCGTGCAAAATCGGGCGTCAAGGTTCCACCGCTAATGAATGAGCCGATACAAATGGTCAGGGCCGCTGCCGCGGTCAGTGTCTGTTCAGGCGTGTAATCGAGCAAGCCTTGCAGACCGCCCAGCATATCTGCGCCTTTGAACATGGAGTAACTGCCGAGAATGGTAATGGCCGGAACCGCGATATAACCCAGAATGACCAGCGACTTCATGCCGAAGATGGCCGATGCCGTCATCGCGAGACCAAACAGGAAGATCAAAAGGTACACGTTCCAATCCATCGCTTTGGCAACCGGAATCGCGAACATGGCCACGCCGACGCCGAACCATCCGACCTGCGTGAAGCCAAGCAGGAATGATGGCAGGTACGAGCCTTTCTCACCGAACGCGTATTTTGCCAGCAAATGCGTGGAAAGGCCCGTTTTTGCAGCGATATGTGCCAGCGCTCCTGTGTAGATACCGAGTGCCAAATTACCCGCAAGCACGATTCCAATAAACTCCATGAACGTCAAGCCGACTCCGAGCGTCCCTCCCGCTAGCATGCTTGCCGAAAAGAATGTGAACCCTAACATAACGGATAACGTCTTCCAAAAATGGTTTCTCTGCGTTTTCGGTACCGCTTGCCACGAAAACTCTTGATCTTGTTTGCTCATCAGAATACCTCCAGGTTAAAGTGTTCTGATACCAAAGAAGCAGAAAAAAGAGGCTACTCGTCAAGTCTTCACTGACAAGTAGCCTCTTTCATTACATCATAACCCGCGCGAAGACGCAGAGCATCCCTGACGGAATACGCTCTGAATCACGCGTGATTATAAAAATCCGCTGCCCTTGCCAGCCTCTCTGGACTGAATTAAAGGTACCAGTATTCAATTACATTCTATTATTTTGGAAAAGCCTGCAGTTGTCAATGTTATAATTATCCAATGGTTAAAATCCTCTTAAGTATCTTTAATGCGGAAGGATATCGTAAAACTCAAGAGCACGAAGATAAATTGGAGAGACAAAGCCAATAAGATCGTTGTTCTGCGACTCTAGTAGTTCATATGGTTTTGTACTTTTCTTCATCACTCCACGTGTACTTATTAGGTATAGATTTCTGTAACTATTCTAATTGCATCCTTAGCTATGATGAACGAATCACAATTAAGAACATCATATACATTCAGCGATTTGGCATCAGTTGTCTGCACATCCGGAATGTTATTTGCACTTTTATACACGATTTGATCCGCCTCAGGTGTTACAATAAGCACTTTCTTATTGGCATAAAGAGCTGTAAGCATGGCAATGATCGATTTTGTCCTGTAAGTTTCAAGTTTAATACGGTCAACTACGATGAGTTCGTTATCTTGCACCTTGGCGGATAAAGCTGATTTAATCGCAAGACGTTTAACCTTTTTATTAAGGCTATAACCATAGTCACGAGGTTTGGGACCAAACGCAATCCCTCCGTGACGCCAGTGCGGCATCCGAATGGAACCCGCCCTCGATCTGTCAATTTTATTTTGCTTATAGGGTTTTCTACCTCCACCTCTAACTTCGCCGCGGGTTAAAGTCGAATGTGTCCCACGTCGCTTGTTCGCTAGATGGTTAACAACAGCTTCATGCAGTACCGATTTGTTGGGAATCACCCCGAAGATGGATTCTTCAAGCTCCATCTCGCCCGTAATTTTACCTTCCATATTATAAATAGAAACGTTTAACAATCTTAGCTACCTCCTGATTATCATCATAAATATGTGGATTTTTTATGGGAACGTATAGCTCAATAGTGAGCAGAAATAATGATAATCAGTTGTTTTGTTAGATTTAGAATATCAACTTTTTCTTCCTGCTCACTTATACTGCAATCGAAGTATTTACGATAACATCCATCACTTCGACCCCCTCCTGATACATTTTTTAAATGGGTTATCCCCATGTTTCTCTTACATCTTCACGATAACAGATCGAAAATGTATGCTCTATATACAAAACGATGCTGTAGTATTTTTTATTCGTTAACGTAAGCTGCATCACATATAAGTGGCTGCTCTGATGTCCCGTTTTTTTGCATTAAAAAATCCCTTCAAGTAACAGTGCTGGATTTTAGCACGCTTGAAGGGATTCGTAGGTAATTATTTCTGATAAATTATTTTTCTGATAGCGTAGGTTGATAAAAAGAATGATTCTGAGAGTTCCTCGACTGAAGCGCCAGATAAATACGCACCCACGATAGCATCATTTCTTTGGTTAATTTCTTTTCGTGCGCCAGACAGCTCTCCCCAGACTTTAAATTCATTTTTTCTAGCTGGTATATAGAGGTATTCGCCTTGGACATATTCCTGTGATTGTTCTACTAGTTCCTCCGGCAAGACGACAGAAGCATTAATATATCTCACGAACGACTCACTCCTTGAAATTATTGTTCAAGCAGCAAAGCCAGTTTCTATTTTGTTGGCTGCTCCATGCAAATACTCAAAACCGGCTCTGCATGGAGAATCACATGTGTTATAGATGTATTTTTTAAGAACATTGTATTCCTCCTGGTTAGTTGATCGACTTATTAAATGTTACCGTTTGATCCATATAGTTGACCGCATGCTGCGTTGATGTCTGATCCGAATTGGGTCCTCACGGTGACATGGATTCCCTTTGACTTCAAGATTCTAAGGAACATATTGATGCTGTTCTGATCCGACTCTACAAAACTTTGTGATGTGGCATCAGTGGAATTGTATGGAATTAGATTGACGTGATATAAATGTTCCCACGACCCTCTTCCACGCAACAAATCAGCAACGGCTTCAGCATGTTTAGTTGAATCGTTGATACCCCTTAGCAGGATATAAGCAATGTAAACCTTTCGCTTTGTTTGCTGAATATGCTCGTCCAACACGGTCATAACTTCTTCTAATGGAAAATGATTGTTAATGGGCATTAACTCGCTTCGCTGATCATGAAATGGTGAATGAAGCGAGAACGTTAAATTAATCTGTGGAAATTCCTTCGTCAACTTTTTTACTCCAGGTAATAAACCTATGGTAGAAACCGTAATCCTTCGATGTCCTAAACCGAAAAGTTTAGGATCCGTCAGCACATGCAAAGCATCAAATACATAGGGATTTGCAAGTGCCTCTCCCATTCCCATAAAAGACACACTGTCCAAGGGATGGTTATTCAAAGTAAAATAAAGCAGTTGATCCGTTATTTCATCCGTTGTAAGATTCCTCTTCAAACCGAGTGTTCCCGTAGCGCAAAATGTACAACCAAATCCGCAGCCGCACTGCGAAGAGATACAATAGGATTCCCAGCCCGTTTGATAACTTAACCTTACGGATTCAATGTATTCATCGCCTGGGATAGCAAACAAAATTTTGCTAACTTGGTTGGATTTCTGCTCCATTTTTGGTGTGATGCTTAACACATTGTTTCCAAGCTCTTTGATTAATTCATTTCTTACAGGCTTAGGCAAATTGTTCATTGCTTCGAAATTTCCGATCTTGTTCTTGAAGATTGCCTCTGCTATTTGCGAATATCTATAATTCGGTTGATTTAGAGCCGATAAGATCTTACGTATTTTTTCATACTTAGATAAATGCTTCATTTCTATCTCCCTTTAAACGGAGAAAACGCAAAAAAGCACCAGCTTACCGGTGCTTTTTTGCGTACATTAACCTAACTATACCTATACAAAAATAAGAGACTAACTATAAATAAGTCGCTAACTGTATATATGCATAGAAGGATAAAGTTCCGGTATCTGATTTGTAATTATGTGAACCTTGTCAAACATCGCTTTACATGACAGGTTCACGTTTACATCTACAATCTCAGAAGCAGTCATCACTTTATCCCTCCCATTGTTCATCATCGTTATTACATGAAAAAAATTTAACACAAGATATATGTTTCGGTCAAGGCGAGTTAGATAGCAGGCATATTTCCTCCCCGCTTCGGACTTTTTATTGATCCTTCCTCATCTTCTATTGTTCAGTCGCGAACTTACGAGTCATGTTCCTATACTTTGTAGGTGAAATGCCTTTTTTAGCTTGAAATTGCTTAATAAAGTAAGTGTCATACTCGAATCCGGTATCGCGTGCAATTTCATCAAGCTTCATACCTGTATGTGTCAGAAGATCGCACGCAACATTTAAACGATAGGAAAGCAAGTAACCGATAGCTGTATTTCCGCATCTCTCTTGAAACAGCTTATTTAGCGTCACACGGTTCAAATGAGCGCAATTCGTCAAATCTTCCAACGAAATCTTTTTGGGATAGTTGGTGTGTATATATTCCAATACCAAATCAACCGGGGATTGTTCACTATTATGATTTAGATCCTCCAGTAAACCTAAAATTTGAATGAGGTATTTTTTTATTCTGCATACCCAGCGTTCATCACTTTGCGCTTGCACTTCCGTACCGAGTATGAAGAACCACTCGAATATACGCGGGTATGCTTTTTCCGTTACACGAGGTACACCAGAGTTTCGATCATCTCTTTGAAAAAGCGAAAGACCCCTTTGTATACTCGGACCCGTAGGAATGTAACTCTGCGTTTCGGAAAGTGTTACGGTGTTAAGGAATGCAGGGTGAAAACGAAAGGATTGCGCAGCCACGTTCTGTCTCTCAACGACTTTCATCTCATCTTCTTCAGCAAGACAAAGGACGCCCGGTGCGGAAATTTTAATTGGTCGTTCGTTTAATATCCCGCTTAAACTTCCTGACGTAATGAGAACCAGGGTAAGACGTTCAGGATAAGGAAGCACACTAAAATCCTCTGTTGCGGCAAATTCAATGTACACGGTGCGGTTTTTGTGACGGTCTACTTGCGGCATAGCAATCACCTATCAAATCGTATAGTCAGATGCTTCATTAAAGCCAGTGTACCACACATAGGTGCGGGATATAATAGCGATGTAACAACTAAAGGAGGAGATCCATATGTCGATGGAACGTTATCATATTCACGTCTCCGATGAGATCCTTGCCGATCTCAAATACAGACTTCATCACATCCGTTGGCCTGATCAACTAGAACACTCGGGTTGGGAACGAGGCACGGAACTAAGCTATTTAAAGTCGCTGGTTTCGTATTGGCGGGACCACTACGATTGGCGGGCACAAGAAGCTGAGTTGAACAATTATTCCCAGTATAGCTGCAATATCGATGACATGGATGTGCACTTCGTGCACGAGCGTGGAAAAGGACCTAACCCCATGCCTATTATTCTTACTCACGGATGGCCCGACAGCTACCTTCGTTACCAAAAAATCATCCCCCTACTTACGGATCCGGCCAGCCATGGTGGTCATCCCGAGGACTCTTTTGATGTGGTTGTCCCTTCATTACCTGGATTCGGGTTCTCAAGCAGCCCCAAACAACCTGGATTCAACAATAATCGCGTCTCCGAAATGTGGGCTAAACTGATGACAAAAGAATTAGGCTATAAAAAATTTGCTGCCGCAGGCGGAGATATTGGCTCCGGTGTTACAAGATATCTGGCAGCAAACCATCCCGAGTTATTATTTGGAATTCACCTGACCGATATCGGCATTATCAGAAATCTCATGAATGCATCTGGTCAGGCTAATCTCTCGCAAGAAGAACTGCGATACAAGACAAGCGCTTCGGAATGGATTGCTCTGGAAGGTGGCTATATGTCGATTCAATCGACACGCCCCCAAACCCTTGCATATGGACTTTCCGACTCGCCGGCAGGTTTGGCAGGCTGGATGATCGAAAAATTCCGATCATGGAGTGATTGTAAGGGTAACCTCCAGCAAAGATTCAGCAAGGATGAGCTCCTCACCCACATTATGATTTATTGGGTTACGAATACGATGGGATCGTCAACACGCATGTATTATGAGAATTCACATTCATTACGGCCATTGGGCTATATCGAGGTACCGACAGGCATCGCATTGTTTCCGGAAGACATCTTGCTGCCGCCTAAGGAATGGGCCTCACGTAACTTAAACGTTACTCGCTGGACTTCGATGCCATCCGGCGGACATTTTACCGCCATGGAAGAACCTGAGCTTCTAGCTCGTGACATTCGTGCTTTCTATAAGCCATACAGATTGGGAAATAGAAATTAATCTAAATCAAAACTATTTCATCATGCAAGCTATAGATGAGCGCTCATTAGGATTCAACGGCCTTTACTGTTTCGTCTTTAGTGCTGTTGAAGCCTGCACCTCTGATTGTTCTGGTGGGTAGAGGGTAAATCGTTATGAGTTTCTCATATATTTCCTTTACCTCTGATCGATTATCTTTTTTTATATGGACTACCAAAGATTCGAACTCCGGAATGTCCTTCTTTCGATACAAGTCATATCCAAGCTCTATCGTTTCGGCAAGTTGATTGCGAAATGCTTGAGAAACTTCCGGTCATTCGAGATACATCTTAATGGAGTACATAATATTGGACCCATACCGTTCTCCGGCTTGGCTTAATTCGTCGGTTCCTGAATCAGCATGGGGATTCATATTCATGGACTCAACAGCTTCTTTCGTTGCTATCTCTTCTCGGATGCGTGGATTGCTTTGTTCACTAGTGCTGCAACCGACACTAAATGCAATGAACAACATCATAGTGATGCGGCCAGAATTTTTCACAAAACTCTTCAAGCCTGGTTCCTCCTCAAACTTTATATTGGTAGTTTACCAGGCCGAGGTTTATTTTTCTATAAAACCCATTATCTTCATTAGATTATGGTTTAGCATGCTGCCCATTCCATTCATTCGTCTTATTTTTGGCCTGTAAAGTCTTCTTGGATCTTTTTCAATCGTTCAAGATGTGGTTTCAACTGCCGCAGCATTTCCGCTTTATATGACTCTATTTGATCCTCGAAAAACATGTGATGTGCGGCATCCTTGAACGACATAATCGTTTGGTTTAACTCACGGAGTTCAGTCGCAAGCGAGCGCAAGGTTTCTCTGGTCTTGGCGTCAATTGTTTTTGGATTAGACTTCCAATACGAATAGCTTATTTGGTATAACGGTCGCCATGTCCTTGCCTGAAAAGCGAGAATAAACATGTCCTCCTGGTTATCCGTTGTCATTGCCGTATCATTAACTGAAAGCTTGGGAACCGCGTTGTTGGGGAAGGTATCGCTAAATTCAATGATCGTTAATAGCTGCTCATCGATTTCCTCCGCTTGGATCTTCGCCTTATCGATCCATTGCCGTATCTTGGCAGGATCTTCATTTTCCTTCGACTCGCTGATCGCCATCAGCGTATCAGCAAGCGGAATCGTTTCAGAAGCGTGCTTCACTAAATAGGCAAATGCCGAGTCGTTCTTCAGCTGATACAGGGAATGGAGCCCGTTGTATCTAACAGATGCCTGATTTTCCAAATGCCTGTACACCGCAACGTTTATAATGATGATAATAATAAGTATTGGTGCGTAGATCTTTATGTGCTTAGGCAAAGCTGTACTTCCTTTCTGATACATTCATCTTGTAAGTAGGATGATTTAATTGCTGCTATATGAAGCTGCTAGTTTATTTTCGCGAATGTTAGTTCATATTGCAGTCGAAAAAATAGTTTAACATACCAATTCATCAACCCTAAATGGATAATATATTCCATAAAAGTGCCTATTAGCTTAATAAGCAGTAAATGCACCTGACTTAAGTAACAACAAGAATTTATATACTTCAAACCAAAAAAGCCGCATAGGATGCGGCTTTAAGGTCTTCAAGTTCTTTTCGTCCAATCAAAAGAAAGTCCAAAAATGATCCGCCATGATTCCAATTGGTTATCCCGAATTTAATAGAAACTCCTCACTCCGCGTTTCGATGTACAGCCCGTAACGCAAAGTCATGAAGATTGCGGAAACGCCGGCCCAGCAGCTCATATCCCTCGGCTCCAGGGTGTAGGCCATCCGTCAGAAAGGCTTCATCCTCCGGACCGAACCACTTCAAGCCGTCCTGATAGTATAACTGGCGATCGCCCCGAGCCTTTAGCAGCTCCACGGCCTCGCGGATGAATTCCCGCATGATGGGCAGGGTGAAGCCCAGCGAATTGAGCTGCGTTTCACGGACGGTGCCGTAAATCGGAGAAATGACAAGCAGCGGGGTATCCCTGTGTTTGTCGCGTATCGTCTCCAGCAGGCCAATCAGCAGCGGCTTGAACATGCGAGGGCTTAAGGTGCCCCCGCCATAGATGTTCACGCCTGCACATATCGAGATGAAATCGGCCGGCAAGTCGCGAATCAGACGCCCGATCATCGGTTCCATGTGGCAGTTGCCGGAGAAGCCGAGATTGGTCAAGCTGAAGCCGCAGGCTTCGGCGGCAATGGCTGGCCAAGCGCGGGAGGGGCTGGAAGCCCCGACGCACTGGGTAATGGAGCTCCCATACGTAATCCAGCGGGGCCGGGTGTCCGGCAGCGGGACTCCGACGGCATGGGCATCAGTCCGTAGGCCGGTGACGGTTATTCCTATATTTTGAGGGAGCCAAATCTCCACATCCTTGATTCCGTCCTTAAGTCCGCTGAACAAGGCTTCTGTTGCTCCGCCGGACAGGCTGAGCGTCTGGCATAGTCTACCTTCTACAACGCAATCCATGGCGGCGGCGTCCGCAAGCGGTGCAAAAGATACTGCCACCTCGGTAGAGTCCGTCCGCAGCCGCAGGCGAACACCGGCACATATCTCGGCTTTGCCATCGATTCCCCCAGGCGGATACAGCTCGTAATCCATGTAAGGAATACGCCACGGCTTGATACCATCCTCCCCGTGTTCGAGCGACACGGCACCGTGAAACCACTCATCCGTTAATGGAAGCTGCTTCACGGCGCATTCCCGCCCTTCTGCTTATCAGCCGGAATGAAATCTTCTCCCAGCCATACATCCTGCTCCAGCAGCCGCTGCTGAAGCTCGGCTACGGAAATGCCGCGCGAGCCGGTGCCGTCCCGCAGCGCCAATGCAGCCGCCGTTCCCGAGGCCTGGCCCATGGAGAAGCAGTTCGGCATCACCCGAAGGGAGCCTTGCACTGCTCGGTCCGAGGATACGCAGCGTCCGGCAACCCAAAGGTTGTCGATGCCAATCGGCAGCATGATCCGGTACGGTACGCCGTGTGAAACCCCGGGCGGCAGGTGGTTAAAAGTCATCTCGCTTTTGCTGTTGGCGAGATGAATATCGATGTAGTATGCGTTGCGGGCAATGTCGTCCGGGAAAGAACGCGCAGCAAGGAAGTCATCGACCGTCAGGATATAGTCCCCTTCAATCCGCCGCGTCTCCCGGATACCGAGCTGCTCACCGCTCGCTACCATATGGGCGCGCTCAAAGCCCGGCACGTAGCGGCGGAAGAACTGCAGCTGGCGTTCCGCCGTGCGGCGCCCTTCGATCGCCCCCCGTGTCAAATCCTCGGCAAGGGTGCCGTCCACGCCGAATACATGGCCGAAGTTGACGCCTACCAAATAGTCGCTGACCCAAGCAAGGCCGGAGATCGACTTGCGGCCCTCCGGCAGCGCACCGTCCTCGATCGCCACCTCCACCGTCTTGTGCAGTTGGCCCGTATCCCAGCTCTCCTCCAAGTACCGTCTGAACCTTGGACGGTCCACATTCGCAAGCAGATAGCACATGCTGCCGGGCTGAAGCTCGCCCGCTTCCCCGCCCTTCTGAAAAGGAGCTCCCGCCAATGCGGCAACATCCCCATCTCCCGAGCAATCGATAATATACCTGCAGGGGATGAAAGAACGTCCTGTTTTGTTAACGACAACGACACCTTCAACCTTTCGGCGGTCCTCAGACAGGACAACATCGTAAACAAAGGTGTGATACAGCGGCGTCACACCGCTTTCCAGAATGGCATCATCATAAACCCGTTTCAGCACTTCGGGATCGATCGGCACCCAATCCAGCATCTCTTGATATTCCTCAAGGTACTGAGGATCGCATGCCTGCTTCATCCGTTCCATCAATTGAAGGCCGAGACCGCGGATAATCGGCTTCCGTTTATCCGTAAAGGGACAGAAAGCCGGAACGAGCGCAACCGTTCCCATGCCGCCAAGGAATCCTCGCTGCTCCACCAGCATTGTTTTCGCCCCCCTTTCGCAGCGGCAATGGCCGCGGCGATGCCTGAGGCACCTCCGCCGATGACAAGCACATCCACCTCGCGGCTGACCGGAATGCTGGCGGATGGCAACGTAATATGTCCTTTCATAGAAACCCTCCCCATTCTGTATCAACATGTCATCATTACTTATGGACTGTGCCTTTCAGACAAAGATGCAGCAAATCATCTACATGCGCAGTCGCCAGGCATTCTACGGTATCGGCCGCGCCGTAGTAGATTTTGACTTCTCCGGTATCCTCCAGAATCATGCCCCCCGGAAAAATAACATGATTGCGGAAGCCCCCATCGGTCTCATAATCGGCTTCCGGGGCAAGCAGCGGCGTCTCCGCCATGCCGATGATCCGGCTGGGATCGGCATGATCCAGCAGTAATATGCCGGACGTATATCGCTTCTTCCAGCTGTCCTCCCAGCCGTTCTTCCCCCGGCTGCGATCGATGTCCACGGCATGGAACAGGGTCAGCCAACCTTTATCCGTTTTGACGGGCGGAGCGCCGGGGCCTACCTTGTCATTGGCATAAGCTACATCTTCAACCGCCAGCAGCAGCTTGGAGTTGCCCCAGTATTTCAGGTCAGGCGAGTCGCTCATCCACATGTCGAAGCGGTCCATCCCGCCCCGGCTGTATACAGGCATCGGGCGCTCCAGCCGGACGTACTTGCCCCCGATCCGCTCCGGGAACAATACCATGTTGCGGTTATCCGGCAGCGATAGGCTCAGCACCTCGAAGGATCTGAAATCTTCGGTGACGGCGATGCCGCCGCGCAGCCCGTGCTTGGTATCGACCGCAAAGCACATATAACATTGTTCGCCGATTACCGTAAGACGCGGATCATACACGCGGATGACCTCTTCATCATGCCAAGACCAGCACGGTTCCGGCTGCACATCCCACTTAATGCCGTCATCGCTGAAGGCCAGCCCCAGATTCGTTGTATGATGAGGGGCGACAATCCCTTTAAGTTCATCACCGTAGTCATTGCGAAAAACCATCACATATTTGCCTTTAAATTTGGTAACTCCGGCATTAAAGACCAACGCCGGACCGTAGGGCACATCACCCGGAGTCAGAATCGGATTCGCGGAATGCCGGGTCATGATCGGGCTGGAAAACAAAGGTCCCACTATAATATCGCTCATATGCATCAAACTCCTTGTTTATGAATTATGAAATTAACCTTTCACTGAACCCGCCGTCACTTGAATAAAGGATTTGTTCGCCACAATATAAGCGAGAAGCATCGGCAGAATCGACAGGCATGCTCCCGCCATCATCAAATGGATCTGCATGGCCGCGGAAGAACCGTAACGAAGATTCGCCAGCCCGACGGTGAGCGTCTGCAGCTGAGGATTCGTCATCGTGAAGACCAGCGGCAGAATGTATTCGTTCCAGGCATGGCGGAAAGCAAACAGCCCGGCAACGCCAAGCCCCGGCGTCAGGAGCGGGAGAATAATCCGGAAGAAGGTTCGGACAAAGCCGGAGCCGTCCACCATGGCCGCTTCGTCAAGCTCGCGGGGAATCGCTTTGAAGAAACCCAGCAGCATAAAAAATGTGCTGGAATGGGCACTGATCAGAATCAGGATCACGCCCCACAGCGTGGTATTCAGGTTCAGCGCGACCATCAAATCGAATTGCGGGCGCAGCACGATCGCACCGACGGATATAAACATCATCGACGCCTGCGTCGTCACATACAGGGATTTGCCGGGAAAATGGCGACGGTCCACCACATAAGCCGCCATGGCAGCTACCAGCAGGGTGCCTGCGGTAACCATAATGCTGACAAAAGCGCTGTTCCAGGTATAGCGGGCAAAATTAGCCTGCTTCCAGGCTTCGGCATAGTTGACGAACTGCAGCTTGGCCGGCAGCAGGCTCCCGCCGGTCATCATTTCGGCGCCGGTCTTGAGCGATCCGGACAAAGTCATCAACAGGGGAAATAATGTCAGTATCGCCGTTATCAATAAGAACAACCACATCACCGTACGGCCCGCAATTCTGCCTATGCGACCGGAAGGCGGGCGGGCGGCGATTTGGCCGCGCGCATCCGGCTGTTGGGGTAATTCCTGTTCGTTCATCTGCTGATCCTCCTGCACGCCTGCAGCCGTTCATGATCAATCGGTCTGCGGCGTTGTTGTCAAATCGTAAGGGCCTTCGCTAAGTTGGCGTCTATTGTTGCATATAGTGCTTGTTCAAAAATCATGTTAAGTGGGTTTTAAAAAGAAACTCTAATAAAGCTTGTTCATTTTACGGCTTAATAAGAAATACAAACCCGTGATCGCGCCCACAATAACAGCGGTTGCGAAGCCAACGGCGCTGCCGTATCCAAGCTGCTGCTCCACAGGCGAACCCGTGGAAACCGGAAACAACAGTTTATACAGATAGAGATACATGACCTCGGTTTTGCCGATCGGTCCGCCTTCCGTGATCAGCATAATGCTCTCATAGCCTTTCAGGGATGCGATAATCGCAAGCATAATGACCAACTGGGCAACCGGAGCCAGCATCGGAAGCGTAATGCTCCAGAACCGTCTTCCTGCATTCGCGCCGTCCATGGCCGCACTTTCGTACAAATCCTGCGGAATGCTCTGCAAGCCAGCCAGAAACAGCAGCATATAGTTACCGACCGCGCCCCATACCGCCACAAGAATGACCGTAAGCATCGCATGTTTTGGGCCGAGCCAGTCGATGGGCTGCGAGACAAGATGCAGCTTCATCAATACGGTGTTTACCATCCCGTTATAGGAATTGAAGATCGTATAGAACACCACGGAGATAACCGCGGTGCTGATGATCGTCGGCATAAAATAGATCCCGCGCAGCAGATTTCCGCCCCGCAGCTTGCCGTTCAGGATGACCGCGAGCAGCAGGGACAACGGCAGCGTCAGCAGCAGCTTGCCCCCGGCATAGACAAAGGTATTGCCAACCGATTCCCAGAACAGCGCATCGCGCATCAGCCGGCGGAAATTGTCCAGCCCAACGAACAGCGCATCGCCATACCCGGCATAGTCATAAAACATATAACGCAGCATCCATAACAAGGGATAGATGCCCAGAGCCACCGTCAAAATGATGCTGGGGGACAGAAACAGAGCATTCTCCCCCAGCCGTCTCCATTTAATACTCACGATTCGTTCCTCCTTCGGGGAAAGAAAAGGGGCATCCGCCAAAAAAGTGTGCGGCAGCCCCATCCTTGCCTGTTATTCTCCCTGCGGTTTCGTTGGATCAAAGGCTGGGTTCGGCGTTACAGTGACCTCGCCTTTCTCCACCGCCTTGGACAATGCGGCGTTGTATCTTGTGTTTAAATCCTCCGTAATCGCTTTCAGGTCTTCATCGGTAAGGATATATTTGAAGAAAGCGTCAGCATAGGTGGAACCCTCCGGAGTAACGTTTGGCGAAGCAGGCCAGAGCGAGTCGTGTTCCCCGACCAGGAAGCCTTCCATGCCATTGATCTCCGGATCTTTAGCCTGTTCTACAATGCTTGGCACAATGGCAATACCGAAGCCTTTTTCATGATAGGTCTTCAGAACCTCATCGCCGTACATATACTGCATGAATTTCCAAGCCGCTTCCTTATTGGCCGATTGGGCGCTGATGCCGAGCCACGTTCCGGCGGACACGATTTCGGAAGTTCCCTTGATCTCACCGTCCAGCGTTGGAGCCAACGCGCCCCCCCAGTTGATTTCGGTCGGGAATTGATCCATGTACACCCCCGGCTCCGTCGAGAAGGAAAGATACATCCCGATTTTGCCTGCGGCGAATTGGGCGCGCAGCGGGTCGATATCCAGCGCTTCCGCTCCAGGCAGAATACTTCCGTCTTTATGCATTTGCTTGAAATATTCAATGACCTGCGAGTAAGGCTCGAAATTGAATTGGCCTGTTTTCAGATCAAAGCCAAGTCCCTGATAACCGCTCAAGGAAAGAATCTCCCGGACGGAACGGTCAAATGCTTGCTTCGGATTTTTGAAGTTCAGCGCAAAACCATAGATGCCCTCGGCTTTGCCGACTTCGGTAATTTTCTTGGCATCCTCCACCATTTCCTGCAGCGACTTCGGAGGATTCTCGATGCCCGCTTTGGCAAAAAGATCCTTGTTGTAGACTAGGCGCATGGTGAGGCCGGTATTGGCGAGCGAGTACACCTTGCCGTCAAAACGGTTGACATCGTCGATCAGCAGGCTGCCGAACTTCGCTTTCAAGTCATCGGTTAAATACTCGTCAATCGGCGCGAGATACCCTTTTTTGACGAATCCGGATGTATTGGCGCTCTTGAGACGCAGCACATCCGGCGCTTGGTTGCTGGAAAATGCAATGTCGACGCTTTGCGCGTAATTCTCGGACATGACCGTCAATTCCACCTGGATGTTATCGCCGTTAGTTTCGTTGAACTTGTTGATTAATTCCTTGATATACTCCTGGTCATGACGGTCGTCAGTCCAGTATTTAAGCTGTACGGGTTGGCCCGTCTCGGTTGATGGTGCTGCCGTTCCGCCGTCAGGCTTGCCATTCGTCGTACCGCCATTGCCATTGTTGTTGTCGCTCCCGCCGCAGCCTGCGATCCCGGCGGCCAGAATGAGGCTCATGCCGAGGCTTAACCATTTTTTTCGCATACATTCTACCCCTTTGATTAACGTTTGTATTGTGAGCTCGTTTTTTATTATAGAATCCCGTTCTCGGAAAAGGAGTGAGGCAAATTCACTCTCAAGGGATAGAATTCTATGGTCTCCTGCAGCACTCGCCTCACGCCTCCGGCCGGTCCATGTGATAGCCCGCCCTGAATTCGGACGGTGTCTGGCCGGTGATCTTCTTGAACATCTCGCTGAAATATCTGCGCTCCTCATACCCTACCGCCGCAGCCACCTCCTGCACCTGCGCTCCCTCTACCAGCAGCTGTCTCGCTTTGTGAATGCGTTCCGAGGTGATAAACTGCGTGACCGTCATCCCGGTCACTTGCTTGAATAAGCTGGAAAAATAGCTGGCGCTTAGATGCACATGCGCTGCACATTCGCCAACGGTAATATCCTCGGACAAGCGGCCCTTGATATAGCCTATGGCATGATAAATAACCTTCTGCCCTTCGGATACGCTGTTTCGGCGAACCAGCTCGGCTCCCTCCGTGCACAAGGCATGCAGTTGACGCTGCAAAGAGGCCAGCGGCAGCCCCGCCGTCCCTTGTACCGTTCTGAATTTCTGAATCATCGGCTGTATCTCCGAATATGAAACCATTTCGTAAAGCGTGCGGATACCTGAAGCGGCCAGCTCATCGTACAGGCTGAGGAGATAATCCGGACTTTGCCGGGAGATCCGTTTCTGCAGCGCTTCCGAAATCGCGGACAGAATCGCGTCCGTCCGGACAGCATTCCCGGAACGAAGGGCCAGCAGGAGCTCGTCCTTGTACTCCAGTGCCAGCGGCTCCTGGCTTCCGCTCTGATGGATATCGTCATACATAATGGCGGCATTGCCTTCAGTGAATAAGTGATGGGAGAGCGCCCGATGAGCCTGGCGATAAGAATCCGGGAGCCCGCTGATCTCCTCCGCTCTGCCGCCGACCCCGACCGAGATCGTAAACTTGGTGTATCGTTCAATATTCCGGCAGCACTGCTCGGCAATTTCGATCGGACTGGACGGTCCTGAATCGTTCAGTACGGCCAGGTACTGATCATGACGGGCACGGAAAAGAACGCTGTGCGCATAATGGGCAAGCGTCTCCTGCATAATATTCAACAGCGAGAACCGGATCAGCTCCATCTCCTTCACGGACTGCTCGGCAACTTGCTCCCGGAAACGATCAATTTCAATCAGCATCACGACGAAGCCGTGCGGCTCCAATTCAATATTCAGAAAATCCCACCGTTCCGATGCCTCTTCCCATGATGTGCGGTGACTTACGAGCAGCCCAAAGTATTCCTGCCGCAGCGCCGGCATGCTCTCGCGAAGCTTATTCTCCATTTCCCACAAACTTATCCGTTTGGACCTCTCTTCCATAACCTCTGCTTTGGCTCGCAGCACAGCCGACATCATCTCTTCTTCTGTGAAGGGCTTCACCACAAAATCAAATGCCCCGAGCTGCACCGCCTGCTGCGCATATTCAAAGTCGGCATAGCCGCTGATCAGAATGACCTTGCAGCCGGGATTCTCTTCCAGAACCAAACGCAGCATGCTCAACCCGTCCATGATCGGCATCCGGATATCGGTTATAACCAGATCCGGACACAACTCTCTGATCAGCTTCAGCCCCTCTTCTCCATTGCTCGATACACCTGCGACCCGAATCCCTTGCTCTTCCCAGTTCATGGCGGTCAACCCGTCCACCACGCTCTTAATATCGTCGATAATGCAAAGACTGATCGCTTCAGGATTGCTCATCCAAATGCTCCCCTTTCTTGGGTAAAGAAATCCGTATTTCGGTTCCGCGTTCCGGCGCACTGTCTACGTGAAATTCAGCACCGTCCCCATAATAGAGCCGGAGCCGCCGGATCAAATTAGACACCGCATATCCCTTTTTCGATTCCAGCCAAAAGAGTGCGCGCACTTGGGCCTCATCCATGCCCCTGCCGTTATCGCGTACGGCAATCGTCCAGCGTTTCTCATCCCCGCTAATTTCGATTTCGATTAGGCCGCCGTTCTTCAGGTCGCGAAAACCGTGCAAAATGCTGTTTTCGACCAGCGGCTGCAAAATGATGCGTGGAATCGAAATCGATGACACCTCCGGTTCGAGTACATGGATCTCATAAGAGAATAAGTCTTCATAGCAGCTTAACTGCAGTTCCAAATACTGGCGCACATGCTCCAGCTCTTTCGACATTGTCGTAATTTCCTGACCATTGTTCAGCCCGAGTTGGAACAGGCGGGAGAGCGACATGACCATTTGCTGCGACGGTTCGATCTGCTTCAATTTCAATTTCCAGTAGATGGTATTGAGCGTGTTGTACAGAAAATGCGGGTCCATCTGCGCCGACAGCGCCTTGATCTCTGCAGTTCGCTTATGCGTCTGCGCTTCCGTAACCTCATCAATCAACACCACAATCTGTTCCAGCATCCGGTTAAACCGAAATCCCACTTGAGCCAGTTCATCTCCGCTGCCGCTCTCAAAACGGGCGGTCAGATCGTTGTTCTCGACCCGCTTCATCACCTTCAGAAGCCCTTGCAGCGGCTTTAGCAAATAGCGTGAAAATGCGCCCGAAATCAACGTGGTGACGGTAAAAGCTGCCAGCGTAACCCCGGCGATCAGCCATTTGACGTATACCATGTCATGGAGCACGTCGGCCCGGGAACGAATGGTGGTCATCGTCCAATCCGCTATGCCGAGACGGGCATAATTAAGCAGATAGGTTTGGCCGTCCAGATCAAAAGGCTGACTTCCCTCCGAGCGGTTCATCATGCCGCTCAAATCTCCCGTCTCCACCGCTTGCCTGACCAGCGGTTCCTTCACGGGGTAAACCGTATCTCCATCAGCGTTCAGCAAGAAGCTGGACGCTCCTTCCGCGGTGTTTCCCTGCACCAGCTTGCGGAAGCCGTCCTCACGGATATTCACGACAATATAGACACCGCTGACCGGCGTGTCAAATATCGGCTCCAGAATAAGCGAAATGACGCGTTCCTTGCCGGAGAATAGCATGTCCTCATGCCCCTCCACCCACAGATTCTTTTTCTCCTGTTCGATGCGCGAATACAGCACGGTGTCCTCGAATGCGGTGAGCCGATTGCGGTTCATGGACGAAGGATAAAATTCGCCGATCGGCGTAAATACGTAGATCGATTGGATAAGCGGCTCGGCAATCCGCGCCTGCGAGAAAACGTTATCAAGATCGTTCAGATGCGTGTAATATCTGCTGGCATCCCCGGAGGCGGCATCCTTCAGCATGTCGTAGAAAGGCTGGCTGATCATAAACGTCATCATAATCAGCATCAGTTTATTCAGCTTCTCATCCACGATCTGTGCTGACCTGACCACCGTGTCCTGCGTGAGCTTCAGCGCATTCTTTTCCAGCGTGGCAGCCGAGATATAATAAGACAATCCTCCGGTCATCAGGACAGAAAGCACGATGACAGCCAGAAAAGCGACCTTGAGTTTGTTGCGGAACGATTGCCTGCGGAGATACTCCAAGCTTTTCACGCCTTCCGTTAAATTCTATTCTTTGATTATGTCACTGCATCCCCTGTACGACAATGCAAAAAAACGAAGCTGTCCCGAGCAGCCATTCACGGCTTTAGGGGCAGCTCCTTCGTATGATCCCATTAACGATGTTCGACCTGTGGATCGGCTCTTATTGACATGGTACGGGATGCCGTACTAGTTAGATCGGACCAGATGCGAGTACCACGGCATCATCAAAAGCGACGCCTGCCGAAGTGGTCCTAAATCCTATTTTTCCTGCAGTCAATTCCGTCTCGGGATTGGTCCATTCCACTTTTAATTCTCCATCCACATAACCTTTTATTGTGTTCCCATCAATGGAAGCCTTCATCGTATACCACTGGTTCGCCTGAGCTGTAAACGGGGTACTGGATACAAGAGTCATGACGTTGTCCACGGATTTGTACAACTCCAGCTTTTGGGCTGCGGAATGGATTCGGAACATATAGAAATTACCCGCATCCTGTACCCTAAAGAGAATGCCTGCGTTGGCATTGGTGATGGGCATTTTCGCTTTGGCTTCATACGTATAATCCGTCCACGAATCGCCGGCAGCAATGACTGCAGCAGCAGCTTGATTCTGAATCAAGGCTTTAGTGCCGTCAGTTGTTACATCCCAGGAACCTGAAACAGACGTCCATCCTCCGGCATTTCCATCTTCGAAATCGTCGCTGAATCGGATGACCGTAGGATCCGGATTCACGGGAGGTTCATTCACGTCCATGACATGGATCGTAAAGGTCTTCTCAACATACAGTCCGCTTGAGTCTGTACTCCTGACCCGGATGCTGTAGCTATCCTTGGCTTCGTAATCAGGCGTTACGGCTAGAAACAACTTATTGTCCGAAATGGTGAAGCTGTCGTTGTCCACATCCCCTGCCCCTGCTATCAGCATATAAGCAAATGTTTCTTCCGTATCAGGGTCGCTGGTGGAAAAGCTTCCTACCATGCCTCCCGCCGTCGTGTTTTCAATAACACTGTTGTGTGAAAGAGCAATCTCCTCAGGCGCTTTATTGAGGAGACTAACCACGACGTCGTCAAAATGGACGCCCGCCGATGTGGTCCGGAATCCGATCCCCCCAGCCGTCAATTCGGTTACAGGATTGGTCCATTCCATCTTTAATTCTCCATCCACGTAACAGGAAATCGTGTTCCCTTGCATAACCGCCTTAACCTTATACCACTGTTTCTCAATGGCCGTGAACGGCGTACTGTTTACTAGCGTCAGCTGTCCATTTACGGATTTGAACAACTCCAGCTGTTGATTCGATGAATGAATGCGATACATATAATAATTGTTTGCATCCTGCACCCTGAAGACCATGCCCGCGTTGGCATTGGTGATGGGCATTCTTAATCTGGCTTCATAAACGTAATCCGTCCATGAACCCCCGCTATTAGCGGTAATCAGGGAGGTGGTTGTCTGATTCCCGCTGGACAGCACGTGATTCGTGCCGACTGTCGGGACGGTCCAGCCGCCGGACATCGACGTCCACCCCGCCGTATTTCCGTCTTCGAAATTGTCGCTGAATAGCGGCGGCTTGGAATTGGCAAAAACGATACCATATACATTGTTATTAACGGTAACATTCAAGTCGTCCAGGTTTGTTGCAAGCTTGCCTCCAACATAAACATCCGTGAACGTGACGCCGTTAACCCTTCCGCCTTTCGTGGCATTCCCGGAAATTCTGGATTTCTGGGTGCCGGTCTCGCGAACATGGATGTTCTTGACTACAACATTGCTTACATCGCCGGAAGTGCTGGTGGACACTCCAAGCCAATAGTTCCCGAATTGATTGATGCCGACGCGTTCGATGTCGATATTTTCAAACGTAATATTTTGGGCGTAACCTTCCTCCGGGAGGGTATTCAGTTGGTATCCATGATCAATAAGCAATGCTCGGGCGCTTTGATACACATACGAATTTCGGATGGTTACGCCGATTTGCGGCTGGGCTACACCCATGCCAATCTTGAAAGCCGCGCATCTTGTCCATGCAAAAGCGTCATCAAAGACCACATTCTCCAAATGTTCAAGCTCGCCCGGCCAGTCTTTGGACATCCCCGTCTGCAGCCAGGTTTTAGTGGAATACGTGTCATCATCCGAGATGGCAATCGAATGTTGAACAAGCACGTTCTGACTCTCATTGATATCGATAACGTCATTCTCGATTTTGTATAAATCCTGGAATCCCTTAAGATTGTTTATGGTCACATTGTCGGAACGTACCACCATAAACGACCAAAAACCGCCATCCCGCAATATTAGACCGTCAAAAGTAAAATTGGATGTTGCGATCGGAACGAGCAGGTTATTGAGGAACCCTTCATTCTTATTCGGCGCCGGCATCTTTCGCTCTCGCATCGCAATGCCTTTTCCATCAATGGTTCCTCGTCCCCGTATCGTAATATTGGTGGAATCTACGGCAGTACGAATAAAATACGTTCCATCCGCGTTTCGTGAATCCTTGCGAAAATCAATCACGTAGTCTTCCCCCTTGCCCGTGCCGACAATGACGGCGCCGCCGGCCAGGTAAAAGGTTACGTTGCTTTTTAATGTCAGGTTCCCGCTCTTATAAACACCGGCCGGAATGAATACAACGCCGCCGCCGGCTTGATGGGCATCATCGATCGCCTGCTGAATCGGACCCGATGCCAGCGTTGAACCCGTGTTATCCGCGTGGTATGGCGACTGCGTCACATTATAAATCCCGGCACCTGTGGACGGGGGAATATCCGTCTCCAAGGGATCTGCTGCGATAACAATCTTCTTCCTCTGGTCATTGATTTTCACGATGACATAGGTAGAGGATGAAAGATAGAACGTTAGCTTGTTCCCGTTGACCGTGCCTTCGATATTTTTAGCCTGAGGACTGATGGAGTATGATGTAATCGGCACATTGTTGGTAACTTCGATACGGACCGTGCCGGAAAAGGAAAATTGAGCATAATCATAATCAGCCAGATAACTGATTACAGGAATCGCTTCGTTATTCGCTTTCAACGAAAACACGCTGGATGCGGTATAGATGGATGGCATCGGGTAATTTTGTATCGTGGCCGGAGCAGCGGCGGTCTGTGCCAAAGATGCCGGATCAGCGGCATCCGTCATATCCATTGAAGAAATTGAATAGCTATCGATTTCTACAGCGTCCGCAGTTCGGGGTGAGAATCCTGTGATCATTACGGCAAGCACGACCAACAAACTAACTGCTTTTCTTGTAATGGTAAGCATAAATACCTCCTCAAGATTATTCATCTGCCACACGATAATAAGGCACCGCAGCTTCTGTTCTCCCGGTTGTATTCTTGCTTGGTTTTTTGTGAAGGCGCTAACATTTTATCGGAAGCAAGCAGCCCGCTTTCTGACGTTCACTCCCCCTCCGTCCAAACTTTTCACTGTCACGATGGATTATAATCCCTGCCCATAAAAAAAGGAGTGGGGCAAGCCCACTCTCCAGGGATACATTTTAACTGTTCTCCATCGCCACCAATTCACCGGCAGCATAGCGTTGCGGGAATGAGGATCTGCGCAGACGCTATCTCCGTTGATTGCTATTTTCCGATAAATCGTCGTAAGAAAGGACTCCTAAAGTCATGTGCTCAAAAGTTCCCTCCTCCAAAATTTCATGGCCCATGCGATGCAGAAGGGATATTGCGGCGCGAAAAGGTCCTGAGCCGGTGCTGATACGCTGAATCCCTAGCGCTTCAAGTTCATTTGCAGAAGGCATTCCCGGCCCGGCCAATACATTTATCGGACAGCTTATTTCATGGCGCAGTGTTTGGATGTCGGAGATTTCCTGGATTCCGGGGACAAAAATACAATCTGCCCCGGCTTCCTGGTAGGTATAGGCCCGTTTGATCGTCTCTTCAAGCCTCCCTGCAGGCGGCATAGACTTGATCCAGTAAGCATCGATACGTGCATTGATAAAGAGAGGATACCCCATGGCATTCCCCAGCCCTCGGATCACGGCTAATTTGTTCTGCTGGAGCAAAATATCATGCAGCGGCGCTTGTCGATCCATGCTGCTGTCTTCAATGTTAATCCCCGTCGCGCCTGCCTTGATCACCTGCTTTACCGATTCTGCGGCTTCATCAGGCGTCTGTCCATACCCGTCTTCCATATCCACGGTAACCGGAATATCCACGGTTTGCACGATCCTGCGGACCGTATCCAGCATCCTGTCGAAGGGCATATTCCGATCCGCGTACCCTTGGGAAACCGCTATGCCGGCACTTGTCGTGCCAATGGCCTTGAAGCCGCACTTCTCGAAAGTTTTCGCGCTTGCAGCATCCCATGCATTGGGCAAAATAAAGAAATTAGAGTGAAGCTTTTTAAAGGCGGTAAGCTTTTCAAGCTGTTTTGTCATGTCCATACCATACCTCTCCCCATCTATTATCGACTGGCGTACTTTTGTATATAGTATAAACCGAGTTCTATTCGATACTCATCGAAATATGGAATGCACTTTGAGTTTCAGAAGGATATGGAAAAGTCTGACTAGAATAATAATCAGAGCCTATAAGAAATTGGAGTGAATACGTTGGGAGAAGGTGGACCATGAATGAGTGATGTCAGTTGATGGCGGGTATTCCTTCTATGCGATTGATTTAACAAATGACATTGGTGCTATCGTACGCGGATATGAACCTGAATTTGAAGAAGTTGATAAAGCGGCCCATAATCTTGAAGAGTTTTTGGAATTGATTATGTCGAACTCCATAGCGTTCCAGTGATAAATAGGCAATGCATACAACCTTAGTTCTGTACTCAACCAGACTAAGGTTGTTGGCCTTCGACCCAGGAAAATATTAATAATCTAGCAGACGGCCATGATCGTTCCATTGACCGTACATTTTGTTTTCTCTTGTGTTGGATATGAATTTGTCTAATCTGCTCTTGAATAATTCCGGCTGATTCTTATAGCTTTGTATTGTATCAATCCGAACTCTTTTATAAAGATCCGGAAATGCCACGAAATTCTCAAATACTAGTTTTTCCTCCTTTAGCCTTTGTTCTATGACCCCCTCTATTCTGAAAGAACCGGGATCCATGTCAGGAAGAACTCTTCTGCCTTCGTCACTCATGAAGCCCAACTTTTCGAGGCGGCGGACACGTTCTTTATTCAATTCGGTCCAGGAGCTTTTTTTGCTTCTAGGAGACAGTCTCTGGGCCAGCTCGGTTTCGGACATTTTCTTTTTAATGCCGTCAATCCATCCAAAGCATAAAGCTTCCTCAACGACGTCCAAATATAACAACATATCAGGGGTTGGCGTCATACTAACCAATACCCAGCAAGACTTCTCGGTCTTGCCATGGTTCTGCAGCCAAATCCTTAAATCCTCTCTCGATTCTGCTGGAATGACATGCTCAATTTTCATAGCTAATACCCATCCTCCTCCTTTCTAATGAGAGTATCAAAACATGGCCTTTCATTGGAAGGCCATGTTTTAAAATGCGTTACTGTTTGTTTGAAATGACTTTATCCAGGAAGCGATCTGCGTCACGATTAAATTTCCAGGCAACTCCGAATTTATCAACCAGCAATCCAAAGCACGAAGACCAAGGAGTATTGGATAACGGCATCACAACATGGCCGCCAACAGACAATTGGTTAAAGTATTCTTCCAATGCTTGTTGATCCTCCATGACTAGACTAATAAGTATGCTGTTTCCTTTCACCAACTCACCCGTTACCTGCTTCATGGAAGGCAAAATATCCGACATCATGATTTTTCCGCCTGCAAATTCAACCGAGGACTCCATGATCATATTGAGTTCATTGTCTGGCAATGGATAGTTTGGATCCTGCGGAAAATCCTTAAATTTCACTTTTTTTACCTCGTTCGCCTGTAAAGCCTCCGAATAAAATTCAATCGCTTCTTCGGCGATTCCATCAAAGTTCAAATATGCAATAGCTGACATAAAGTTGTACCTCCTTCTTTTGATAAATGAAGTATAATTTATTGGTGGTGACAGACCTATGTCACCATTTAAAATTTTATACCAAACGAGGGACGGCTATGGAGAAGGTTGAGAGATTAATATCTATTATCATGATTTTGCTGAAAAAAGATATTGTTTCAACAAAAGAATTCGCACAATTATTTAACGTTTCCAAAAGAACGATTCTTCGCGATATGGAAACACTGAGTTTATCCAACATTCCCATCTATTCTGTTCATGGAATTCATGGCGGATACGGTATTATGGACGAATACAAGGTGGATAAGCGACTTTTAAACAGCTCCGACTTAGAAAATATATTGACTGCGCTCGGCGGATTGGAACAAATTCTAATTAGCGAGGAAGTTGAAATCACGATTAAAAAAATGGAGGCCATGGTTCACCCCATGTCACTGAAAGGTTCAGTCCGTCTATCATTTTATGATTGGGAGGGTCGGTCCGAAATTCTTCAAACCTTGAAGACATGCCAAGAATCGATCATAGGGAAAAAGTTGATTTCATTTGATTATATAGATAAAAATGGCATGATAACGAATCGAATCGTCGAGCCGTATCAGCTTCATTTTAGCGAAACGAGTTGGTATTTGAAGGGATTCTGTTTACATCGCCAGAGCTATAGAACATTTAAATTATCCAGGATCGATAATCTCAATATGAATGAAGAAGCCTTTAACCCGAGAGATTATGCATTAGAACAAGACGCTGCCAGTTATCAGCCGCAGCTAGTCGCCATTAAAGCGTTGATTGCGCCCGGTATAAAAGATCAGTTTATTGAAAGGTACGGTCGAAAGAGTATTGAAAGCCACAGTTCTGAATATTACCTGGCTACCATCCAAATTCCTCAGAACCCTATTGGATTTCAATTTTTAGCAAGTTTTGGTACAAATCTAGAAATCGTAGAACCAAATTCTTACGTGGAGGAGTTTCGCAATTATTTGCTTAAAATGGTCGATAAATATTCTTGAAAAGGTCCTTTCAAATGAACATGTCGGCAATTTCTAACGGATAGATGCATCTTGCTGCCAACATAAAAACACCTTCAAGACCGTCTCCATCTCTTACGACATGGCTTCGTTCTCCTGAAGGTGCTCTTTTTTACCGATTCGTCACTTCTCCATCCCGGTACCGGCGCCCTTCAAGCCCAGCCGGGAGTTGAAGAGTTGCTCGATCCGGGTACAGGTATCCGCTGGGGTTTCCATGCCGGCCCACAGCAGATTCAGTTCATCCAGCAGCGTCAATATCTCAGATTGGTTCATGTTGAGGATATGCAGCGGGTAAGCATGCGGCAGCACCTCGAGATAACGGTTATAGTGCTGCGGATGAATGTCCGGATTCAGCAGGCTGTCATCCTCGGCTACAGACCGCAACACCGGGATGGTGCATCCGTACTGTTTCAGCAGTTTCTGTGCTTCCTCGCCCGTCATAAAATCCACGAGTTTTTCGGCGATGTTCCGATGACTGCTCGCAGCGTTGATTGACAGACCCCCGCCTAACAGAATAGTGGCGGGCTTGGTCCCTTTCGGCAAGGTCATCACATCCCAGTCGATGGAATGGTCGCGGAATTCATTCATGAAATAATAAGTGGACATGATCATCGCAACCCGTTCCTTCATAAACAAGCTTTCGGCTAAATGGCTGCTGCCATGGGAAAAGATCGGCGACACATGTTCCTTGTACATCAGCGATACGCAAAACTCCAGCGCTTCGATGTTCCGTTCGTCCGCCATCGTGCTCCGGCTGCGGTCTGCAGCCATGATGCTGCCGTCATTTTGAAGCAGGAAGACCGGCCAGCGGTTGGGGGACGAAGAGAAGCAGAACCCGTAATGATCGGTCATTCCGTCTTCGTTCGGGGCCGATGTGCTGGCTTTGGCCGCCTCCAGCAACTGCTGCCAGTCGCCAAGACTGACGGGGTGAGACAGGCCGTGCTGACGGAAGATCGATCGGTTATAACAGATGACTACCGGCGAGAACACAAACGGCGCCGCGAGCATGCCGCCTTCATGATTGAACAGCTCGAAGACCCGCGGATAGCTGACCCCTTCCTCCATCAGACGGGGAGGAACATACCCTGTCAGCAGATTCGTGCGCCCGCTTTCGGTCCATTCCCGGAAATGCTGATCCGACATAATAAACAGATCAGGCCCTTGACCGTCCTCAATGGACCGGATGATGGTTTCGGTGTAGAAATCCTCGGAATACACCACCATCTCCACCTGAACGAACGGATGCTTCCGCTCGAACGCCTCGATCATTTTTTCGATAATCGGAATCTCATAGGAAGAAGAGAACCAGGCGAGTCTCAGCACGACAGGCGTTCTGTCCTCATCCGGCACCTTCACCCGGTTGCCCTTGCCCGCGATTTTCTCGATCAATCCTTCGTTCACCAGCTCATCCAGCGCCTTGCGGATTGATACCCGGCTCATTTCATATTTCTGGCTAAGCGTGTTTTCCGGCAAAATAAATTCACCCGGCTGAAGAACACCGGCAACGATTTCATTCCTCAATTCCTGGACAAAGCGTTCATAACGCTCATGAAATTCATTTCTTCTACGCAACAATATATACCGCTCCTATACATGTCTATAAAAATCAGTATATCATGAGGGACATCAGGATTCCATGCACTCCGGATAAAGAACGCGTATATATTTTACTCGGCAAGCTGTTTTTCAAGAAAAGCATAGGCACGCTGCCGGATATCCGGCGGAAAATCGTGCCCTTCATGACCGGTCCAGCACTCGAAAGCAGATGAAGCGCCCAGAAAATCATACAAACCATCCAGCTCCCCCAGTCCCGTGACAATCTCTTTCCAGTTCGGAAAAATCGGGTCTCGCGTTCCGGACCACATCAACATCGGCACCGGAGCTGCAAGCGCCGCGATTTCATGCCACTCAAACGGAAGGGAGCCGCTCCTCAGGGTGTCCGTAATGGATGGGATATGGGAAAACCATTCCCGAAGGCCCCAGCGGTTCGGCTCCGGATCGCCGAGGAACATCGTAAATCCGCAGCTCGAGACGACGGCCTTGATGCGTTTATCCATTCCCGCCAAAAACCAGCCGTTATAGCCGCCCAGCGAGTGGCCGATGACGCCGACCCGGCGTGGATTTACCTGTGGCAGCGAGGACAGCACGTCGACCCCCGCCATATGATCGGAGAGCATTTTACCGACTGCGGTCCAGGCCTGGTGCCGTTGATAGAATGGAGCCGTTTGAAACGGCGCTTCCCCTTCATAGATTCGGTCACCGAACGTGATGGAATCCGGAGCCAGCACGGCAAAGCCGCGCTGTACCAGCTCTAGACCATACTGCCGGTTCGCCCGTCCGGAAGCCAGACATACATCGTCTTTTCCATTCTCGGTTGTCGGGTGAAGGGCAAGTACAGCGGGGAATCCTCCTGCAGCAGGCGTTCCTGAAGGGAGCAACAGATAAGCCGGGATCGAATCCCCGTCCGGTGATTCGTACATGATCGCCTGTCTAGTGTGATCTTCTTCCTCATGCACGGAAAGCACCCGAAAGCCCCCGCTGTCTGCGACGGCTCTCGGCTTATAATCAACCGGCTCCGGGGGCTCCCCCAGCAGCTGCAAGCCAGCGTGCTTTCAGCCTGGACTCCTTCTCCATCCAGGCCTCAAGAGTATGGATTCCCTCTAACAGCGGCACAATTTCCCCATTATAGCGAGTCATATAAGTAATCACCCTCCTCTTCCATCCGATACCGCCACAGCTCAGCACCGGAACCGAAATACACGTCTCCGTTCAGGCAGGCGATTCCGCTGGTCGCTTCGACCGGAAGCACTTCCAGCAGCTCCGGCTGCATACTCACTGTATTTACGGTGAACAAAGCCCCGCTCAGCAGACCCAGAAGGAATGGATGCCCCTTGCGCTCGATCATGAGCAGTCCCTGCCGGACAATACCGCCCCAGGAGGATAGATCGCAGCAATGAATGATCTTTTGCAGTCCTGCATCGTAAACAAAGAACACCGATTCCGAGGTCATGCCATAGAGAAGACCGTTAGCGCCGGAAATCAGCTGAGCGATTTCCCTGGCTCCCGGAACCGGTACCCAGCGCCGAATCACTTGACGGGCAGGCCAATTCAACTCATACATCACCGCTTCCTCGGCTATGCTGATCCCGCCGCCGGGCGTCTCGATGCTGGTGCCTCCGAATACCCTGCCATCCGGCAGCACGGCAAGCGAAATCGTACTCTGCCCGCTGACGATTTCCCGGTTCTCCAGCATCTCCACCTGACCAGCCAGCACATCCACGATGCCGAGCCCTCCGCCGGCCGCACCATAACCGGGAAAGCCGCCGTACAACACATGGCGGCCGTCCGGATGCGCGACTGCGCATCTCGGCCTGTGGATGGCGGCATTTTCATAGATCAGCCGGGGATTCCGATGAGGTCCTTGTTCCGTGCACCATTCTTTCGTCGTATCCAGCAAATGGACCAGGCCGCCGGCATAAGCCGCACCCACGATGATGCTGCCTTGAGCCGCATAAGCGGCAATATTGCCGCCGCCTCCCCGCTCCACGATATCGCCGCCCCAATCGGTCAGACGCCCGGCTGCGGTATCGTACGTGAACAGATGAAGCGGGTGATTGGAAGTGCCGTATAGAATGCCGTCCGGACCTCCGAACAGCGGGGAGAGTGACGTTCCGCCTCCCTTGTAGGCAAGCGGAAGCCGGCTCAGGCTTCCGTCCGCTTCCATGATTTCGATCTGCCTGTCGGACAGCTGCCATTTCAGCAGCACTTGACCGGCGTCAAGGTCCCGGTGCAGCTTGTTGTATCCTGCCCCCTTATACAGGGACGGGTTAACCTCCTCTGCCGCCACCTGCTCTGCCCCCTGCTCGCCCAGCAGGTACCATATGCCGGCTCCGTTCTCCCCGGATGGCAGCCAGCCGTAAACGGCGCCGTCCCAGCCTTGGTGAACGGCACCGCTGCCCGTCGTATCCGGCGGCCCCTCCAGTACGATCTCCAACACTCCGGTTTCCTTATGAAAGCAGGCGATGGCCGGCGACGTCGTGCCCAGTCCGGAATAGACCTTCCCCCCGCTTCCGCAGGCGAGCGTCATGGCATACTTCCTCTCGGCATCCAGCCTGCATAAGGTACGCGAGGAGTTTGACGAAGCATCGAGCTCAATCAGATAGCTTCCCGGATAAGTTGTTGCGTAGACCCGACCATTTTCATTCAAGGCAAATGCAAAACCGGCTCCCTCTTCCCCTTCAGGTACCCGGTGCTGCCCCACAAAAGCAGGGGTGAACGGATCGATAACGTAAAAATAGCGGCCTGCTCCCGTATAGAACCATCCCCGGGAATCACTGATCGACGCAAACGGATACTGGCCCTCGCCCCCTGGAAAATAAAGCTGGGTGCTGTTTCCTGTTCCCGGATCCGCGATCAGCACATATCCCCGGGCTGCGATTACGATGCGCTCGGTCCCGTCGGCTCTCCGGCACACCGCCGCGGATCTGCTCTCGTCGACATCAACGGGTACGCCGATCCGCTCAAAAGCCCCCATCGTCCCCGTTGCCTTGCTGACGTTCACTTCTTCCGTATTATTCATGGCTATTCGCATAATAGGCGCCCACCTTGGCAACCGCCTGAATGATATGCTCAATATCCTCGGGCGAGTAGAATTCGTTCATCGGAATCTGCACCGCCGTGTCTAATATCGCCTCCGCGACAGGACAACGGCCTTGCTCATAAGAGACGCTGCTGCCGTCAAACGGAAAATGGCTCCCCGGATAAGCCTGCCGGTTCTGGAACAGCGGCTGCAAATAGCATACCTGCGGGATATAGCCGGCACGGTTGGGGATCCCCTCAGCCTCCAGCGCCCTGCAAAACTCTTCGCGGCTGCACGTCAGCCTGCCCAGATCAAGGCGCAGCATGTAGAACCAGTATGTACAGTCATGCTCCGGGTCGACCTGCGGCGGAATGACGCCCTGGATTCCCTGCAATCCTTCATTGAGCCGGTCGCCGTATTGCTGACGCCGCCCGCAAATCCAGGGCAGCTTCTTGAGCTGGGCGATACCGACGGCTCCCTGCAGCTCGGTCATCCGGTAATTCGGCGCAATATAGCTGGTTCCCCGGTCAACCGTGGTGCCGAATCGGCGGTAGTTTTTGTCCGCGAAGGCGTGAGCGGTTTCGTAATCCTCGCGCACTCCCGAATTGATCAGCACCATGCCCCCGTCCCCGGTGGAGATATGCTTGAAATCGTTCGTGCTGAAACAGCCATAATCGCCAATGGTGCCGGCCAGCCTCCCCTTATACCGGGTCAGAAAAGCCTGTGCGCAATCCTCAATGACCTTGATGCCATGCTTTTCCGCGATCTCCATGATCGGGTCCATATCGCACGGATATCCCGCCAGATGGACGACAAGGATCGCTTTCGTTCTTGGCGTAATGCAGGCTTCGATCGAGGCCGGATCCAGATTGTAAGTGTAAGGCTCCAAATCGGCAAACACGGGAATCGCATTCTGGTACAGAATGCCAATCAGCGTTCCCTGGTCCGTAATCGGGCTTGTAATGACCTCGTCCCCTACGGAAACCCCAGCCGCACCCAGCGCCACATGAATCGCCGCGGTGCCGGAGGATGTCGCTACACTGTATTCCCGGCCGTACATCGCATTGAAATCGGTCAAAAACTGTTTAACCTTGGTGCCGAAATAATAAAACAACGTGTTCTGCTCCAGCGCTTCGAGCAGATGCGCGGCCTCCTCTTCCCCGAATCTTTTGCCTGTGCCAAAAGGACCGGTCTTGACCGGCGCTCCCCCATGAATCGCTAACGCTTCCACTGTCTGATTCCTCCTCATTGACGTTATTCGGCTGCTGCTTTCATCATGCTCGCAACTTCAGCACACGGCCGCCCAAAGCGAATGTCCGTCTGCGAAGCTGACGGGTCCGCCTCCGCAGCCAACGGCTGGCGCACGACCGCTCTCTGCGGAAGATTCTCGGTGATGAGGGTGCCGTCTGCGCCTACCCGGAGCACCGCAGCTCGTCTGGCCTGCTCCCAGCGGGTGATCTCCTCGCTCGTCCAGAACGCATAACCGAGCCGCTTCGCGGTTTCGACCGCTAGCGAAAACGCATGCCGAACGTTCCCTAGATGATGGATGTGCTGCTGGTGAAACAGAAAATGGGCGACGCCGCGGACTTCCGCCACCTTTTCGAGAAACGGGGCAATCACCGACGCATCCGAAAGCGTGGGATGCTCCAGGTCCTGGGTCAGAAAGCCGATCTGCAGCACCCGGTATAGCCGGTTGCGGTCATCCGAACGAGCGATCGGGTAATACGGATGGCTGGTACCGAACGGAAAGCCGACATTTCCTTTTTTGCTCGGCCCTCTAGTTTGATCCGCTTCGATGCCGTTCTGCTCGCACCATTCATAGAGCTCTCCCCAGCCCTCAAAGCGGGTATAGTGGTTCTTGTTCGAAATGATCGGCGCGCCGCTGGTGCTCCGGATTACGTTCAGTTGACGGGCAAATTCCTCGGCGCTCCATATCCCCTTCTCCTGCTCCAAAGCATTGTAGTGAAATGCCAGCTCATGCCCGGCAGCCTGAATTTCTTTGTAGAGCGACGGGGAATAACCCGGTTCGATCATGCACCAGGTCGAGCGGACGCCGTTATCCTGAAGCACGCTCAGGGTCGTTTGGGCCGCCTCCTCTATGTTGAAGTCGCTGTCGTGCGAGATCATGGCCACCTGATTGACGCCTTCCGGCCAATAGTCCAGAAACGGAAGCGTCATTCCCAGCGCATCTGCTTCCTCCATCAGCTGACGGACAATCACCTCGCGCCACCAGTCTGCATGCGGCGTATCAAAGTATGGCATCCCGGTCTCCGTCACCGAGCGGTCCTCATCCCAGTCCATCTCACACCGGTCATCGGCCTTCAAAATGCCTTCGTCCACCCCTCCCGTACCGTCCGGTGCGGGGATGCCGTCCTGGACGACAGGCCCGCCGCCCTGCTGAAGCATAACGATATTCGCGGGGATGTCCACATTCCAGCGGATCAGCCGGCCTGCACCTAGCGGAAACTCCAGAACGGCTGCGGCTGCCTCGGCACCAGCTTTACGGAGCCGGCGCAGAACGCCATCCGCTTGAACCGGGATGTCGGATTTCTCTGACACCATCCACGGATCGCTGCTTACCGCCCTTAAAACCGGTATGCCTTGCGCATAGCTTAGCCCTGACAGGTCCCCATACACCGCATCCCGGATGGCAAACCGGGTACAGCCCAGCCGGCCGGCCATGCGGTTCAATCCGCCGTAACTGATGAGCGTCGCTCCTCGGCGGGCCCACTGCTCCAGACAATTCAGGTCCTCTTCCTTCTCTCCCGGATGCAGTACGACGATGATATCGGGTTCATATGACTCAAGGGTTTCGGCGTCATCAAACCTTGCATAAGGAATGCCAGCATGACCAAGCACCTCCTCCACATATAGCTGAAACAGGTCCTGACCGTGCCCCCAGAAGTATTCCGCCGACTGCCTGTTAAACCACAGACCGATTTTTGCTGTCTTTTTCATGATACAGGTCTCCCTCCTCCACAGCTCGCATTCCCATAGGCGCTAGTTACTCCAAAGCAGAACAGGGGCAAAAGATTTGCCCCGCTGTCCTACGGATCATGTTTAAAGCGTCATTTCCAAAGTCTCACTTAAACAGTGCCTTCGGATCCTTCTCTTTGATATTCGCGTTGTATTCCTGGATGATCTGGGCACCGCCTTTGTCCAGATACTCCTGTACCAGTTTATCCCAATCCGAAACCGGACGGGTGCCCGCAATCATTTTTACCTGCTCATCCATGACATACTTTCTCAGCTCGGCGCCCTTCGAGTTGTCGGTCGGCGACTCCAGTCCATTGATCGGGTTTGCATAAAGCTTGATTTCCTTATACATGGATTCGATCTCCTCAACCAGATCGGCCAGCTGCTTGGTCTGATACGTAATGGAGTAATCATTATCGAAATCCTGCGGCGCCCACGAAGTGTTATCAACAAAATAAGTGGAAGGCGCAAGTCCGTCGGATGCGAAATTCTCCTTGTTGACCTGCACGCCGTCCTGCATGTCATAACCCACACCGACTTTGCCCGACCACCAATCAAAATCGGCGTTTGTATCATTCCGCTGATCCTGAGGATAGAACTGGCGGCCGAAATCAATCATTTCGAAAATCTTCTTCAGCTTTTCCGGCTCATCGGCAAGTTTGGCGCTCAGCACGGTAATTCCGTTGTAGCCCGCCCCGGACGTAAGCCCTTTGTTGCCGTAATTGTCCTCGAAAGGACCAAGACTGATAAACTGGGCATCCGGATGTATACTGAGCAGGCCGTTCATGTAATCCTGCGACATGCCGCGCGGCGTTCCAATAAAGATGCCTGCTTTGCCGGAATAGAACTCCTTGTTGGTGTCTCCCCAGTTCAGGATGGCGTAGTCCTTCGTCATCGCTCCCTGCTTGTAGAGCTCAGACAGCATCGTAATGAACTCCCGGCGGCCTTCACCGATAATGCCCGGGATGTAGTTGCCCTGAGCATCTTGGTGGTACCAGGCATCCGGGTCCCAATACGGTCCCTGGTTGAAGTTCGGGTTAATGTCCTGACCAATGGCGATTCCGTAGGTGTCCTTCTTGCTGTTGCCGTCCGGATCTCCGTTCGTGAATGCCAGCGCTACCTCTTTCAGCTCCTCGTAATTTGTCGGCGGTTTCAGGCCAAGCTTATCGAGCCAGTCCTTGCGGAGCACCGTGACGACCTGATATTTCGGAGAATACTGCGGGATGGCATAAATCTTGCCGTTCACCCGCATGGCATCCCAGATGAAATCAGGCACCACTTTAAGCGAGAGATACTCCTGGATATAAGGCTCGATGTCCAGGAAAGCCCCTTGCTTCGCAAATTTATTGTAACGGTTCTTGATGTCAGCCGACATAAGTCCGATCATATCGGGTATTTTACCTGAGGCGAACACGGCGTTGATCTTCTCATCAAAGGCGGTATTCGGCACAAAAACCGGCTTGTAGTCGACTTTAAATTTCTCGTTGATCATATCAAGTCCCGGACTTGAAGTCGGTGGCGGATCACCATAGCGAAAATCAATCGTAGAGATTTCATACGTCTGCTCTGTCGGTGCCGGTTTTTCCTCCCCCGAGTGGTCGTTCCAGGTTTCTCCTCCGCCTTCGGCTGGCCGCCGCATGCTGCCACGCTGATGGAGAGCAAGGCCGCCATCACTGCGGTAAGTCTGCGTTTCTTTAACATGAGCTTTCCCCCATTCTTATCAATGTTGGAGTGTGACCTCCGTTTATGATTCATTCGAACAGCTCCGTTATTCGGCCGTTCGAAGTCATCAACCTTTGACGGCGCCCAGCATGACGCCTTTCGCGAAGTGCTTTTGCAAGAACGGATACACGATCAGAATCGGCAGCGTCGCCATGAGAATCGCGGCCATCTGGATCGTTTCCGGGGGCGGCGGATTATCCATGAACATGTTATCTCCTCCGAGCGTGCCCGTCGTTTCCCCCACCACCACAATCTGTCTCAGCACGACCTGTATCGTCCATTTGGCCGGATCATTGATGTACAGAATCGGCGCAAAATAGTTGTTCCAGTGCGTGACCGCATAAAACAGGCTGAATGCCGCCAGCGCAGGCTTCGAGAGCGGCAGGATGATGCGCCCGAAAATCTGCAGGTCATTCGCGCCGTCCACGATGCCCGCCTCGATCATATCGCTTGGGATGTTCATGAAGAATTGGCGGATGACAATCAGGTTGAAAGGCGCGATGGCCACCGGCAAAATAAGCGACCAGATGGAATCAAGCAGCCCCGTTTCCTGGACGACCAGATAGGTCGGAATCATGCCGGCCGAGAACAATAGCGCAAATACGACCATAAACATGACGGTACGCTGGCCGACGATCGGTCTTGACAAGGCGTATGCCATCGTCGCCGTAAAAAACAGATTGACGATGGTACCGAGCACGGTAACCAGCGACGTGTTCAGCAGCGCCTGCCGGAACGTCCTGGAGGCCCAGATATATTCATAGGCGTCGGTCGTCCATTTGGACGGCCAGAGCAGCAGTTTGCTGCCCAGAAAATCCTCGAACGAGGAAAATGAAACCGAGAACAAATATAAAAACGGAAACAGCATGACTGCGGATATGACAAGCAGCAGACTGATATTCACGCCGCTGAACAAGCGTTCCGCGATGGATTTTTGCTTCATATGTCGTTCTCCTCCCAGAAAGAATCGAAGCCCTAATATACGCCCTGTTCGCCGAATCGCTTGGACAGCTTGTTGGCGGCCATAACCAGCACGAGACCTACCAGACCCTTGAATACGCCGACCGCGGTCGAGAAGCTGTAGTCCGACTGCTGGATCCCCTTGTAATACACGAAGGTATCGAGCGTATTGCCGATGTGCATGTTAAAGGCGTTCAGTTGAAGGAACACCTGCTCGAAGCCGACCTCCAGCACGTCGCCCAGACGTATGATCAGCATGATTATGATCGTGCTGCGGATAGCGGGCAGCGTAATATGCCAGATTTGACGGAAGCGCCCTGCGCCGTCCATGACGGCCGCCTCGTAAAGAGCCGGGTTGACGCCTGCCAGCGCCGCCAGGAAAATAATCGTTCCCCAGCCGGCTTCCTTCCAGATGACCTCCAACACCAGAAAAGCTCGGAAATAATCGGGCTCGGTGAGAAAAGGGATCGTCTGCTGCAAGCCGAACCATTCGCGCAGCACGTCGTTGATCAAGCCCTCGTTGCGGAAAAAGATCGTCACGATGCCGACCACCACGACCCAAGACAGAAAATGCGGCATGTAAACGATGGACTGCAGCCCTCTTTTCAAGAGCGGATTTGCCACCTCGTTCAGCATGATGGCCAGAATGATCGGCGCCGGAAATGCGAACGCGATCTGCAGAAATGAAATGATAAGCGTATTCCAGATAACCTGGATAACCTCCGGGCTTTCGAAAATCCGGGCAAAGTTCGCAAAACCGACCCAAGGACTCTCCGCGAACCCCCGGAACGGGCTGTATTCTTTAAAGGCTAGGGATATGCCCAGCATGGGCAGATACCGGTACACGATAAAGTAAAGCAGGCCCGGCAGCAGCAGCAGGTATAGATAACGATCCCTCCACATTCGGGTCCGGATTCGCTTCCAAGCGCTCTTCTTGACGGGAGCGGATGGATTGACCTCCGAAATCACGGTTTCCACACAGCTTCTCTCCCTTCCGCCTGACCACCTCTGCCGGTATTCATAAGATTCCATTCATAATAGCCGGGTGGTGCGGTTTGTTTGACTTCCACGCCAGAAGTTTTCTGCCTCAGCTTGAAGGAGACCTCCACAGGGTGGGGGTTATGCACAATGCAGGTTAAGCGGCGGTCATCGCTGTATAAACTCAGAGGCAGCTCCGCCTCAAAAGCGATGTCTCCGCCGGACAACCGTTCAGCCTTCCACAAATTAAGCATGCCGTTACCCGATAAACGGGCGGCTTCTCCCAGGAAAGTTATGCCCCGGTAGCGGGCTTCCACAGCGTCAGCGCAAAACAGCCAGATATCCTCCGCCCCGCCGGGCCTTTCCACCGTTAAACCGGAAGCCAGGCTTCCGGTATCCTGCTCCTCCTGATGGATGGCCAATCTCTCGCCGTAATGGACCCGCGGATTGATCAGCGTGATGAACCGCCGTCTTTTGCCTTTCGTGCCACCGACAGCTACATAAGGACCGTAGGTTTCAGCCCCGGGGTACTCGCGGAGGGTGAGCCCCTTCTCCTTGGGAAAAGGAAACATGAGCTGCAGTGCGGCGCTTTCTCCTTGGAATACAACGGATTCACTTCCCAGAATCTCGCCCGGAGCCTTGGGCTCTTCTCCATCCAGAACCGCCGAGGTCGTATGAAACAGCAGCTCGGCCTCATCCGATTCCTGATGAAGCTCCACGTCATCCACGATGAAGTAATATGCCGAATCGATATGTAGGACAGATCGCCGGTAGCGTTTCAGCAGCCCGCCATAGCTTTCGGCAGCGTCCCCGACAACCGCCTCAAATGCCGGGAGTAGCAACTCCTCCCGGAGACCCCCGCCACCCAGGCGGATCTGCCCCTGACCATTGACGAGCAGCGAATTATGGCCCACCGTGCCGGTAGTGTAATCCGCCTTCGGACCGGGTACATAATCCTGGTAGCCGGGATTGGTCAACAGCCACTCTCCGCCGACATTGATCACCAAATTGTTCTGGTCCTTGTGATTATGGTCCTTCGCCGAGCTGCTTGAGGTGAAGCACAGCAGATGATCCTCATCGCCCCATCCCGACCGCAGGGCGGCCCAGCCTACGCTCCGGAATACTGCGGAAGCACGCTTCCCGTACAGCTCCGTTGGACTTGCAGGTGAGGTCTCTTTCCGTAAATAAAGAAGCGATGCGTGATGCGTTGCAGAATGCTTGTGCAGGTACCAAACCGCTGCCGGATGGTCGTAATGGGTAGCTGTCATGGCCATGAGGTAAGCGATATCGAGCTTGTAAAACGAATCCGACAGATTCGGAAACGAGCTTTCCTTTCCCGGTGCCAGGAGCCGAAAAAAACGTTCAGGAAGCTCTTCCCGCAAATACGGATGCTGAACCAGGCCGTCATCGCCGCTGATTCTCCGATAAAGATCCGCAGCCATCCAGGCATGGCGCGCAGCCACATTGTCGTACAGCAGCCCCTCTGTTTCTCCAGACACCCCTTTTCGGTCCAGATAGCTTTGAAGATAAGTAAGTCCGGCTTGCAAATATTTGGCGGCAAACGGGATCTCATCCATAATGGCCGACGCGCCGTACACCATCGCCACCTGCTTGGCTGCCACGATGTTGTGCATATCACGGCTTCCGATATCGATGGCCAGCGGATGCAGCCCTTTTTCCAGAATGGCTTGGCGAATGGATCGCCGCTCTTCTTCCGTCAGCAAGCTGTGAATGGCGTCATAGGCGCAGGAAGCGCCTAGCAGCAGATGGGCGTTGCTCAGATTTCCTTCCGCGCCCCGCTCGTCGAACTCATACCATTTCCCGAAGGCGGCCAGGGACAACAGATGCTGCTTCACTCGGACCGCATACTTTCTCTCATCCGTCACCAGGAAAGCCGTGGACATGACGACCAGCCGATCCTCTATCGCTCTGGCGTACATCGTCCAGAACGGGAAGAAGGTATGGCCTTGCGGTTCTGGTACCCGCTTCGGCTCCGTTAGGGGCAGCGCAACCTTCCACTGATCCGATATGGACGGATACAGCACTTCGAAGCTATCTTCTTCCACATAGGCGTCCGCTTTCGCCAAGTATCCGGCCCATAGCACGGATGCATCGATTGCCCTCGCAGAACTGCCGTCATCCCGCTTAATCCGACCCCGAAAATCCGCGAGCTCATCGATCGAAAACAAAATCCTCGGGCGGTCCTTCAGCTTCAATTTCGCGGGTTGACCAGCCGGCCTTACAAGAACCTTCCATTTAAACACTGAAAATCTATCGTCCAGAAAGTCTACGGCAATTTCGGTCTCGCCCGGCTTCAGCCCGGTGATCACGCTGCCGTTCACCTCAACGATCTCCGGGTCGCTGCAAGTCATGCTGAAGGTCGTATCCGATTGCGGCTCCATTCTTCCGCAGGGGTGCACAAGCATGAAGTTAAGCCGATGTTCCTCCCCGGTCTCCAGGAGCGAGGGCTTAATAAATTCCATCCGCAGCAACAATCGCAAGCTCCTCCTTTAATAAGTGAGTTTCTTTCTTTTCAACCGGTCAAGAAAACGCTGTCATAAGTTTCTGCAACAAAGCGCCAATCGAAGCCATCCGCGGTTACGTGACTTCTGGTCGCCATGCTTAAATTGAATCATCTTTTTAATATACATGTATATTACTTGTATTTTTAATGATCTGTCAATTCAAATTTTTGTTGCATTCGTCCAACTGCAACATGATCAATCGGGAGGAAATCCCCCGTATACGGCCTGCTATAAGGAAACTTGCCCGTTCCAAAGCGTTTGGCTGCAACCATATTTATTTCCGATTTTTAATCCTTGTTGTTAATCTCAATCCTTCACTTGCGGCGTCCGTTCAGGAGAAATCCAAATGTAAAGCGGCACCAAACATTCCATTTGGTGCCGCCTGTTTTTGCCTTGCTATTTAACCGTGACTACACATTCCGACTTCTTGCTGCATCGAATTTTTGCCAAAAGTCTATGATCCATTCCTAAAAGTTAAGCAATTAACATTAAAACTGCCTGCCGGGAAGCTTGATGCCGCGCCATTCGCTTACGTCGCATTGGCCATATTCATTATCACCCACGGCTACGACCGTGCCGTCCGATTGAAGGCCGAGCGTATGAGCGCATCCCGCCGCTACCGCTACAATATCACGCCAGCCGCTTACATTGCATTGGCCATGCTGATTCCAGCCCGCGGCAATGACCGTACCGTCGGATTTAAGACCGATGGTATGATAACTCCCCGCCGCTACCGCCACTATGCCGCTCTCAACCGATTACATCGCACTGGCCGTGCTTATTTAAACCCACGGCGGCCACCGTGCCGTCCGATTGAAGCCCGACGGTATGAAGGTAGCCCGCCGATGCTTCCACGATGTTGCGCCAGCTGCTTACATTGCATTGGCCGTACCGATTATTCCCCACGATCGTTACCGTCCCGTCCGCTTTTAGACCGACCGTATGCCAGTCACCTGCGGCGACCGCCACGATGTCGAGCCAGCCGCCTACACTGCATTGACCTTCATTATTTCGTCCCGCAGCCACCACTGCGCCGTCGGATTGAAGACCGACGGTGCGACGCCAGCCTGCCGCTACCGCAACCATATCGCGCCACCCGCTGACATCGCATTGATTATGCTTATTCCAACCCACGGCCGCCACCGTACCGTCCGATCTAAGACCGATGGTATGAGCATTCCCCGTATTCGTTGCCATATGGACATTCCCGGCCGCGACCGCTACGATATCGCGCCAGCCGCTGACATCGCATTGGCCATAATGATTATCTCCTGCGGCCGTGACCGTGCCGTCCGATGTAAGAGCCACGGAATGACGTCGACCCGCCGCTATAGTATGTTTGGGCCACCGTTTTACTTTGAACGCCGCTTCTAGCTGGGAAGTGCAATCCATGTCTTACCTCCTCGAAAAGTGTGTGTTTCGATATTTCTTCCGGAAAGTTCTCCTATTCCATTTCGATTATGATAGATCCAAATTTAAAGCAGGGCGTACGCCATAACCGTCAATACTGTTATTTCCGTAGCTGCGAGCACTGCAGCCTGTCCCTATAAAATAGGCACGCGAAGGCTTGTTTCCTTGCGTCCGCAGCCACCACCAGGAACAGCCAGCTTCTTTGCCGTCTATGATCATATAGTTGTCTTTGTTCGTTTTATCATATACATATAAGCTGCATCCATCGGGCTTAATCGTTTTGGCATAATCGGTTCCGACAGCGCGTCTCCAATCCTTGCCGTGAGTCTCAGATACATCGTTTAGTTCGGCAACGCTGAGCAGAAAAACCTTATCCTCCGTATCCGGGCAGCCCTTTCCGTTGTCCGTGCAATGCGTCGTCTTGATGAGTTCTTTCTCCGAAGCATTGAATGCGACGTTATAGAATTCATGATTCAGCCACTCGCGCAAGTCGCAGTCATGCCAAGATATATCCATGCAATCACGCCACGTCAGATCCGCACGCTTGCCCTGATACCTTTTGCAGTCCAAAATATATTCGCTCAATACCAACAGCTCGCTCCCTGAGTTTTGAAGAACACGCCAAGTAATCGCCCGTTCTTTGCCGTCCATAGACTGCGGATACGTGCCGAACGTAATGAATTCGCCGGCCTTTAGGTTGCGATATGACACTAAAGCATAATTCCCTTTTTCCATGACCTTTACCTCCTCCATGTTGCGTTCCTGCTTCGATCATATAACATTCATGCAAGATTTCGCTTGATATACCGGGAATCCTTGTGGGGAGGGTCATTGTCTCTTATAATATTGTTGCCGTACTTTAGAGTTTGACTTTAAGGAAGGTGCACGCAAATGGACAGAACCTTTACACCGAAACAGATGGCCAAGAAACTTCAGGTCAGCACCACTACCTTGCGAAGATATGAAACTCTCGGCTTGGTGCCTGACGTACCTCGGACTTCAAGCAACAGAAGATATTACACGCCGCTCCATGATCAAGCTTTCCTTGCCTTACGATCCTTGGTCCAAGGATTCGATCTGCCTATCGCCTACGAGGTCATGAGTTTATTAAAGAAAGGTCATGTTGAACAAGCACTTTGGATGATCAATGTGCAACAGTACAACATCCAGGTAGAGAAGCAGCGAGTCGAGGAGGTTATGAGGCTCATCCATCAAACGGATTTCTCCAAGTATAAAAATATTCAGGTCACGGATGAAATGAAAATCGGGGAGGTCGCCGTGATCGCCGGCGTTAACCCCTCCGCTATTCGACATTGGGAAAAGGAGGGGCTTATTCGCGCTAAGCGAAACGCGGAAAACGGATATCGAGTCTTTACGTCCCAGGAATTAAAAAAGATTATAGTGCTAAGCAGTTTAAGGAAAACCGTCTTTTTCATTGAAAGCATGAAACAGCTGCTTGAAGCTTTAGAGACACATGATCTAACTACGATTGAACGCTCCTTCAAAGTGGCTCTTCAGAAGCTGAATGAGCAACTGGAAAAGCAAATGAACGGCATATCCCAAATGATGAGATATATACAATTTTTCAAGTGAAGGCATTTACTTCAAACAAAAAAAGCCGCATTTCTGAACTGCACCCCAATTGTTAGACACATCTAACAGTTGGAGGTGCAGTTTTTTATGACTAAATTTACTAAGGATAGCAAATTGACATTAATTCAAGGGTATGACTCTGATCTTCTATCTCAGACAGAATACGCAAATCAAATGGGTGTTACCAAGTCTCAATTCCAATATTGGTTGAAGCTCTATGAGATGCATGGTGAGACTGCCTTTACTAACGGCTATACAAATTATCCTGCAAGCTTTAAACTGGACGTACTCAATCATATGGCTCAATCAGACGCTTCTCTCATGGATACCGCTGCTTTGTTTATGCTTCCGGACTTCTCCATGTTGTATTCCTGGCAGAGAAAGATGGAGACAGGCGGTTTAGAAGCCCTTGAGCCAAAAAAGAAAGGGCGTCCATCCATGAAGAAAAATTCCAATTCACCTACCAAACGATCCGTAGTTGAAGGGTCTGTCGAAGCACTCGAAGAACGTATCAAACAGCTTGAAATGGAAAATGAGTATCTAAAAAAGTTGAATGCCTTAGTTCGAAACAAGGAAAAATCACCAAACAAGACAAAGCACAAGCCGTCTGGCAACTAAGGCATAAATATCCGGTGAAGGCACTCGTACAGCTGGCTGGTATCCCGCGCAGCACCTATTACACCCTTATAAAGCGTATGAACCAACCAGATCCGAATGCCGAGTTGGGGGCTGAAATCCAGTCCATTTACGTGGAACATGATGGACGTTACGGATATCGCCGTATTCGTGATGAACTGGCAGTCCGAGGGTGGAAAGTTAACCACAAAAAGGTTCAGAGGCTCATGAAGAAGATGGGCCTTCAATGCCTGGTTCGCATGAAAAAGTATAAGTCATATAAAGGGACCGTCGGCAAGATTGCACCGAATCATCTGGACCGCCAGTTCACGGCTGGGGCGCCAAATGAGAAATGGGTGACGGACATTACGGAGTTTAAGTTATTTGGAGAAAAGCTGTATCTATCGCCCATTTTGGACTTATTCAACGGGGAAATTATCACCTATACCATGGGTTCACGACCAATCTATTCTCTGGTATCCGAGATGCTGGATGCAGGACTGAAGCGTCTGCCGGAAGAACACCAACTTCTCCTTCATTCAGATCAAGGATGGCATTACCAAATGAAGCCGTATCGCCATGCGCTTAAGTCGAGAGGCGTTCTCCAAAGCATGTCACGAAAAGGGAATTGTTACGACAATGCCGTCATAGAGAATTTCTTCGGCATTCTCAAGTCGGAGTTTCTGTACTACAAAGAGTTTGAAAGTGTGGAACATTTTAAGGAAGAACTGAAAAAATATATTGAATACTACAATACCAAACGGTTAAAGGCAAAATTAAAAATGAGTCCGGTACAGTACCGAACTCATTTTGAGAAAGCTGCCTAATGAAATAACCGTGTCTAACTTTTGGGGGTCACTTCATTCACGCGGCTTTTACAGTATCCATGGCCATTCTGTTCGATGAAAGATGTTACCTGTTCTCCGATCATCTAAGGAGGCTAGGTGTATTTAACCTAACTGGCGTTTAAAGGCTTTATTAGCGAAAAAGTAAGCGATGACCATGATGCCGACGCACCAGGCAAGCGCGATCCAGATATCGTTGCCGACAGATCCTTCATGCAAGAGGGCACGAATCGCATTCACGATGGAAGTCACGGGCTGGTTCTCAGCGAACGCACGCACAATTTTAGGCATGGTTTCGGTGGGGACAAAGGCCGAACTGATAAACGGCAAGAATATCAGCGGGTACGAGAAGGCCGTCGCCCCTTCCATCGTCTTTGCTGTCAAGCCGGGAATGACCGCCAGCCATGTCAGCGCCAGCGTAAACAACCCGAGTATCCCTGTTACCGCGAGCCAATCCAGGATATTAGCGCCGGAACGGAAGCCCATCAATAGCGCGACGAGGAAAACCACCACGACCGTAAGCGCATTGGAAACAAGCGATGTCAACACATGAGCCCACAATACCGACGAGCGTTTGATCGGCATGGTAATGAAACGCGCCATCAGCCCGCTCTTTACATCTCCGAACAGCCGGAAGGCAGTATAAGAGACGCCGGATGCGATAGCCATCAGCAAGATTCCCGGCAATAAATAATTGACGTAGTTGGCCGTGCCTGTCTCTATGGCGCCGCCAAATACGTAGACAAACAACAGCATCATCATTATCGGCGTAATCGCCACCGTGATAATCGTATCCGGGCTGCGCATGATGTTGCGCATTAAACGCCCCAATAATACCCCTGTTTTGCTTTTCATTTACATTTCCTCCTTTTTGCCGATGATGGCAAGGAAAATTTCCTCCAATGTCGGCTGCTTCTCGATATAGTCTACTTTTGCCGGCGGGAACATCTCTTTGAGTTCGGCTAGGGTACCGGTCGTGATGATTTTTCCGCCATGCAGGATGGCGATACGGTCCGCCAGTTGCTCGGCTTCCTCCAGGTACTGGGTCGTCAGCAAGATGGTCGTGCCGCTGCCGGCAAGCTCCTTGACGGTATTCCAGACTTCAATTCGTGCTTCAGGGTCAAGTCCTGTGGTCGGTTCGTCGAGAAAAATGACGGCTGGACTCCCGATCAGGCTCATGGCGATGTCAAGCCGGCGCTTCATCCCGCCTGAATATTGGTCCGCCCGGCGGCCCGCCGCATCGGTCAGGCTGAATTTGGCAAGCAGATTGTCAGCGACTTGCGCAGGATTGGGAACTCCCCTCAGCTTGGCGATCATAATGAGGTTTTCCCTTCCTGTGTTCATGCCGTCTATAGCTGCAAACTGACCTGTCAGGCTGATGCTCTGGCGAACATGATCCGGTTGACGTTGGACGTCAGAGCCGCAAATGCTCGCTTCGCCGCCATCGGGCTTCATCAGCGTCGAGAGGATGTTGACCGTCGTCGTCTTGCCCGCTCCATTGGAGCCCAGCAGCGCGAAAATTTCGCCGCGCCGCACTTCAAAATCCACCCCTTTTAAGACTTGCTTGTCTTTAAAGGATTTTTTTAACCCTTTTACTGAAATCGCCGCATTGCTCATATTTTTTCCTCCTTATAATAAGCTCGATTAGGCCGCACTTGAGAATTCCGAAACTTACGGTTAATTAACGCAACTAGTTAGTCTGACTGATAATCTGTACTACTTACTACTGGACTAAAAATATAACTGAATAGCGAAGGTGGCAATTCACACGCGTAACCAGCTAATCAGTCGGTATTATTGTAATGAATTTATTTCTTACCCAATCGTTTCATGATGCTCTGATTCAAATCTTCACGATACTTCGTGACATAGGTTTTAGCGTTAGCAACCAGCTCGTCGGCAAAGGATGCCACGTCGTCCCCCGTGATTTCCAGCACTTGTCTGCCTTCCGCCGCACCGGCTTCGAACAACTCAATTAATTCATACTGCATATGCAGCATATCCATCCCGTTGCCTGAGGAGAAATTCCACATGTAATTTTGAATCTTCTTAAATACATACTGGTAGTCTTCTGGCAGGGCTTCAACGCGCGCCATCATCATCTTGTATTCTTTTTTATCGCCGATCATTTTTTTGAATATTTCCATCATGTTATGGTTCCTCCTTTTTTATAAAACCGAACCCGACACTCCATTTATCGGACGGAATATCTTATGATGCTACGTCGACTTCAAGACGTTGATTTTTGATGATACAAAATCCCACTTTTCCCAAAACAACTCAAGTTCCTGGCGGCCCGCTTCATTAAGCGTGTAAAACTTGCGGGGCGGTCCCATGTCTGACGGTTTTTTTTCGATGTTCACCAGTTTCTTCTTCTCTAATCGCACGAGAATGGTGTAGACCGTCCCTTCCACGACTTCGGTAAACCCAAGCTCGTTCAATCGGCGGGTAATCTCGTAGCCATAGGTTTCATGGCGGCTGATAATTTCAAGCACGCAGCCTTCCAGCGAACCTTTCAGCATTTCAGTTAAATTTTCCATGTTCAAAGCCTCCTCTTTTTCGTCCCTCCTCTATTTAGTCTGACCAATATTCAGTACAACATAGTACTAAGGGAATGTTTTACCTAACAGCTTTTATAAATCGAACTATTTAGTATTACTTACTACAGGTACATTGTATTACAGAGTAGATGGAGTGTCAACTGTTTTACTAAAATTATTCTCCACATTCCGCGGCTCGGTAATTAGTGTGACATATTACCGGTATATCGTAACACAAGGTAGCTGGTTTTTCAACTTGATTGGCTTTTTCCTTGTAAAGCAGGATCAACCTGACGTTTCCCCAATTATTCACACTTTAGTCCTCCAACCTTGATTTTAGATTCTTTACATGGCATGACAAGGACAATCAGGTCACTGCAAGCCATGCTTTTGGAGGGAGTCCGAATGATGAGCCTGCCGATCTCAAGTCTGGATTACGTATCCTCCGTTGTTGACTTCATGATTGAGGAATACGCGAGCAAGCTGCAGGGCTACCAGACCATCCTGCGTTCGCGATTTATGGAGCTCGTCGCCTCGCCAATGGAAGAAGCGACGCACCCATGTAAAAGGCGCGTCGCTTCATATTTACAGCTTCTGATAGATAAAGTTTTTAAACGTAACCTCGCCGGAACCTTTCACCCGGAGAGCGATTCGCAATGCAAGAAATCCGCCCAATGTGTTATGATGCCAGCCTGAGGTTTCGAATGAATGCTCAAATTTATGCCATACCGATCCATCCGCACTGTAATAGAAGACGACTTCATGCTCGTTATTTTCAAGACGAACGATGACACGCCGATGCGGAAAAGGCTTTGATGGCGTCTCCCAGCCGCGAATAATCCCATAAAGCCCCTCTTGGGATATGCCGAATCCGCTATACGTCGATCCATTATAGAACAATAACAACTGGGCTTCCGATTCTTCCGAGAGCTCAATCTCCACCTGTGCCGCGTACGAATGGTCTTCCGGCATCATAACCAGGGGCGCCGGCTCGGGAGCAGCTTGGATCGTTATCGCTTGCTTCTGCAGCGTATATTGAATATCATTGCTGGATTGATACCAGCTCCACGGATACCCCAGCCCGCCGGACGCTTCTTGAAATTCACCGTAAGTCATGCCATGCGGAACGGCATCTCCCGGCGGTTTTGGAATAGCTTCATCTGTATTGCAATGAAGCGGGACGCGGAACCATCCGTCCTCCGTCCATTCCAGCGGTTCGAGCAGCGTTTGCCTGCCGAGTGTGTAGTACCCTTTTTCGTACGCATGATAAACGATCCACCAGCCGCCGTCCGGGGTGTCAACCAATGAGCCGTGACCTTTGGAGCACCATCGTTCATTCCGGCTTTGCGTTCGAATGATCGGATTGAGGGGAGAATGTTCATATGGCCCCCATGGCTCTTTGGAGCGCGCAGAAGCGACCATATGGCTAGTCGAAGGCCCCGATGTTCCTCCTTGCGCCACGGTAAGATAAAAATATCCGTTATGAAACGTTAGCTTGGGAGACTCCATAAAGTTTCCTTCCACGACCCATTCCTTCGGAAACGGCCAGCCATCGTACACTTTGCGCGGAGTGCCCACAGCCGACAAACCGTCCCCAGCCAGTTCTACCATATAACCATCGCTAAAAAACAAATACCGGTTACCATTGGAATCCGCGACATGTCCCGGGTCAATTCCTTGCACCCCCACCTTTTGCGGATCACTCCAAGGTCCGTGCGGATGCGTCGCCGTCAGCACCATGATCTCTTCATTGATGGGAGCATAGATATAAAACCGGTCTTCATAGTATGTCAAATCAGGCGCCCATACATCTCCGGCATAATCGGTTAACGCTTTGGCGATGGGTTCCCAGTTCACCAAGTCTTTAGAGTGCCAAATCAATAACCCCGGTGCAAACTTAAAACTGGAGTGCGTCATATAATAATCGTCTCCGACTCTGACCACGCTTGGATCCGCATAATCACCGGCCAAAATCGGGTTTCTATACGTGCCGTTTCCCAAATCTCCGCTTGCTTGCATGATCAAACTCCTCACATTCCATGATGTTATGAACTGTCCAATCTACAATTATAAGGAGATCGAAATGACCGGACCTTGATTATTCTGTCATGGATTAGCATGATTGAGACATTGCTGGCCGCGAGTGCTCTTCCGAGTTCATTCATACAAATCATTTTTCGGCAAAGGATATAAGTCCGAGACCTTATCAACCTAACATATAGTGCTGTACGGCTATCTTATTTTTGCGTATATTGGGAAGTAAGACTTTTATAAAGGAACGTGAACGGTGACCACCATACTCGCAAAGAAACACCAACGATTTCGAATCATCAAAATACTCCCGCATATTGCGGCATTTGTCGTTTTTTTGAGCATGCTACTGGGGATCCGTTGGCTCTGGCTTGAAACCTATGCCCCTCCTGCAGATCAACCGAAAGTCTCCAATGGCATACTCGATTTGAGAGGCTGGGATCTGTTGGGCTCAAAATCCATCAATCTGGACGGAGAGTGGCAGTTCTACGCCGACATCCTGGCTAAAGAACAGGAAATGAAGCCGTCTCATGAGTTTTCCTACGTAAATGTACCTGGAGACTGGAATAACAATCGTACGAATAAGGCAAAAACTTCGTTAGGCAGCGGAACATACAGGCTTCGCATATTGCTGGATCGCCCGCTTTCGGCCCCTATCTCGTTCTGGATCCAGGAGATTCAATCCGCGGCTACCGTGGACATTAACGGCGAAACGGTAGCTTCCATGGGAAGGACGGGCGAGCCCGGGCAAGCCTCCTATCTGCCGAACCGCACCTCTTTCGTTGTCGATTATGTTCCCGACCGGGATGCTCGCGAGCTCGATCTGATCATACGCGTGGCGAACTATGAGCATCCTTACCTAGGCGGAATCGCAAAGCCGATCAAGCTGGGATCGCACCAGGCAATCCAGGATGAGCACGGCGTTTCCGTTGATCTTCAGCTGATTATGTTTGTCGTCCTGATGCTGCACGGACTGTACGCCTTCATTCTATACATATTCAATCCGCGGGAAAGGTCGCTGCTCGATTTTTTCCTGCTGCTAGTATCGGCCGCTTTAACCGTTGTAACATCACACGATAGTCTCCTGTTGAAATGGGTGCCTTTAAACTATGAATGGGAGGTCAAAGCAACCTTTCTCTCCTATTCGTGGCTGTCGTATTTCATATGGAAGCTGAGCCGCACCTTTACCGCCCGAAAACGTAACGTGTGGTTTATCACATTCAGCACGCTTCTAGCCCAATATACGGTCGTGGTATTTGCCGCTCCTGTGTCTTGGGTTCACTGGCTCGTAGAATACCGGGTGTTCGGCGCCTTTTACCTGCTGCCGATGCTGATGTCGCTGTTCCTGTTTACCCGAATGGTCTTTAACAGCCAGGATGATTCCATATTCCTGCTGCTGTCGGCCAGCGGCGTGCTGGCAAGCGCCGTATGGGGGGCGCTTAATAAATATTGGGAGCTCCCAGCCGTGTATTATCCGGTGGACGTGCTCGCGGCCATCATCGGGTTTTCGGCCTATTGGTTTAAGCGATACTTCCGCAACCTTCATCAAATCAGCAAACTCAACGATAAGTTGAAGCTCGCGGATCAAATGAAGGACCGGTTCTTGGCCAACACGTCTCACGAGCTGCGCACGCCGCTGCACGGAATCATGAATATCGCCATAAGCCTTGCTGAACGGGAGAAAGAAACCCTCGGCAAACAGAGCAGCGAGGATTTGAACCTGTTAATTACGGTCAGCCGTCGAATGTCGCATTTATTAAATGATCTGCTGGATGCCGTCCGTCTTCAGGAGAAGCAAATTCAGCTGCAGCCGAGCCGGGTTTCCCTGGTTTCCGTTGTGAACGGGGTATTCGATATCGTAAAATTTATGACGGACGGCGCGCCCGTTCAGCTCAAGATGAATATCCCCGAAACCCTTCCTGCCGTACAGGCGGATGAAAAGCGACTCGTTCAAATTTTGCTCAATCTGATTCACAACGCCATCAAATACACGGAGAAAGGCTCCGTTACCGTCTCCGCCTTTACCAAGGGCAGTAAAATGACGATCACGATAACGGATACGGGGATCGGGATGGACCCTCAAACGCTAAACCGTATTTTTCTTCCGTACGAACAGGGGAATCAAGGGTTAAATGACGCGAAGGGGATCGGTCTAGGGCTTAGCATCAGCAAGGAGCTCGTTGAGCTGCATGACGGCGAGCTGACGGTCGAATCGGAATTAGGGAAAGGAACGACTTTTGCATTCACACTCCCGCTTGCGGACACAAACGCAGAGTACTCTGCTTCGCAGCAGGTTCCCGTACCCGCTGTAGACCCAGCTGTCTACAAAGAACTCGCAGCCAGCTGGGACGTTGCAACAGAAGGTACCCCTATGCAGGTACCAACTAGGTTATTGTCGAAAGAGCATCCCGTCAGTATCCTGGCCGTGGATGACGATCCTGTAAACCTGCGCATCCTTGCCGGCATTCTTTCAGCAGAGCCGTACAACCTGAATGTCGTTGCCTCGGCAGCCGAAGCGCTCGAGCTTCTCGGCTCGCAGCCGTGGGATCTCCTCATAGCGGATGTCATGATGCCGGAGATGTCCGGCTACGAGCTCACCCGCACCGTAAGGGAGCGCTTTAACGCCTCGGAGCTGCCCGTACTGCTGCTGACGGCTCGAGGCGAATCGGCCGATGTGTATGCCGGCTTCCAATCCGGCGCAAATGATTATGTGACGAAGCCGGTTGATCCTGTAGAATTGAGATACCGCATCCATTCCCTGATCACGCTGAAGCATACGGTGGATGATCGCATGCGCATGGAAGCAGCGTATTTGCAGGCACAGATCCACCCTCACTTTTTGTTCAACACCTTGAATTCGATTATGGCGCTTAGCGAAATGGACATCGATCGCATGCGAAGCCTTGGCGAGGCTTTCAGCTCCTATCTGCAGATCAGCTTCCATTATCGGAATCAGGATCGATTGGTACCGCTGCAGCAGGAGCTTGAGCTTATCCAAGCCTATTTATACGTAGAGAAGGAACGATACGGGGAACGCCTTAACGTGACCTGGGAAGTTGATTGGAATATCAATATCCTCATCCCGCCGCTGGCGATCCAGCCATTATTGGAGAATGCGGTTCGGCACGGCATTATGAAGAGGGCCCTTGGAGGCACGATACGGGTCAGAATTGCGATGCAAGAGGACTTTATCGTTGTTGAAGTGACGGATAACGGGCTTGGCATGGAACCCGACCAGGTTGCCCAGCTGCTGAATGCACCCGACCATCGTAAAGGCGGCATCGGTCTCTACAACACGAATCGTCGTCTGATCCAAACCTTCGGCAGCGGGCTGGTCATCAAGAGCACGATGAATCAAGGCACTACGGTTTCTTTTAAAGTTCCGATATAGCTCCCATTACATTCTTTATTAAAAAAAATCCCAACCTCAACATGTTGGGATTTTTTTATAAAGTGGGTGAGTACATTTACAGGTGAAGAGCGGCCTCTTACCGGCGCAGAGGACATTCTTCACCTTGTTCCTACGGCCTATTATCCTCCTCTGTTGCAAGAAGTTCCCTTGCCGCTTCTATGAACGACATCATGATTGGTGAAAGCCACTTGTCCTTATGCCACAACATTTGTGTATACACGTGCAAATCCGGAATTTGCCATGGAAGGGCAACCAGTTCCCCTCGTTCCACTTCGGCTTCCGCTACGATTTCAGGAAGAAAGGCAATGCCGATTCCCGAAATGGCACATTGTTTAATGGCTTCGGCACTTTGAAACTCTAAATACGTAATACTGTCAATGCCCTCTTTTTCAAAGGACCGGTCAAACATGGTTCGATAGGGACACCCCTTTTCATTCGTCAAGAACACTTCTTCGTGAAAATCTTCGAGCCGCAGCACAGTCCGTTTTGCGAGCGGGTGGTCTGGAGCGGCGAATAAGCGGAACGTTTCTTCCAGCAAGGGTTCCACGGCAAGTCCGCTTGAGCGAATGGGCTCGTCCAACATAAAGACAACGTCCGCGCTTCCTTCAAATAGTGTTTGTTTGAGCTCTTGATTGGGAACGGAGCGGAAGATGAGACGCACGCCCGGATGACGCGAACGAAATAACTGAAAGACGGCCGGAAGCCGATAGGCGCAAATCACCTCGTTGGCACTGATCGTTAGGGTGCCGCTTAGAACCTCGTTGTCATGAACGACGGTTTTAGCTTCTTCCAATTGGTCAAGAACACTCTGGACATGTGTTAAAAATCGTTTACCCGCCGTTGTGAGTACGAGCTGCTTGCCCAAACGGTCAAACAGGCGAACCCCCAGCTCATCCTCCAATGCCTTCATTTGCATCGTGACGTTGGAAGGAACGTAACTCAGCACTTCCGCAGCACGACTGAAATTTAATGTGGACGCCACCGTGCGGAACGTAATCAGTTGGCGTAATTCCATATACGATGCCCCTTTTACTTTCAATTTTATTGAATACTGTTTTGAATTCTATTCACTTTTATTGAGAGTACCATGACTCTATACTGAGTACAAGAACGACATTCTAAATATATGGATTCATTTTGAAGGGAGCAAACGATATGATGGATTATGAAATTTTTGATTTGGGTGACGTAACCTTGCAATCCGGAGTGACGTTACCGGACGCTTTTCTTGCTTATAAGACATATGGACGATTAAATGAGAAGAAAGATAATGTCATCGTCTATCCAACTGCTTTTGGAGATCAGCATATACAGAATGAATGGTTGATTGGAAACGGAAAGGCCTTAGATCCGCGTGAATATTTCATTATCGTTCCAAACCTGTTGGGTAACGGATTATCTTCCTCCCCCAGCAACACGCCTCCCCCATTCGACCGGGCTCATTTTCCGCAGGTAACCATCTATGACAACGTTAAATTTCAGCATCGGCTGGTGACCGAAAAATTCGGCATTCACAAGATCGCTCTTGTCGTTGGGTGGTCCATGGGAGGCATTCAAGCATTCCAATGGGGTGCGAGTTATCCCGACATGGTGGAGCGAATCGCCCCTTTTGCCGGCGTTGCCAAGACTTGCCCCCAAACGTACGTGGTCCTGGAAGGAATGAAAGCTCCGCTCATGGCTGCAGTCGGCTTCGATTCAAGCAAACTAAACAAGTTGACTTCCGCAGACATGCGCGCCGTCGGCCGCGTCTATGCCGGGTGGGGCGTATCGCAGGCGTTTTATAGAGAGGGACTTTATCGTGAGATGGGTTTTGACTCTTTGGCAGAATTTATGGAGGGCGTCTGGGAAGACAGCTTTATGAAGATGGATCCGCACAATGTCCTGGCCATGTTATGGACTGGTCAACATGCAGACATAAGTGCGAACCCCTCCTATGAAGGAGATTTCGATAAAGCGCTCAAAAGCATTTCGGCGCTTGCCTGCATCATGCCGGGTAGCACGGATCTCTTCTGCCCGGCCGACGACAATGAATACGAGGCTAATCTTATACCTCATGCTCTATTTAAGCCCATTGAGTCGATCTGGGGGCATTTTGCCGGACGTGGAATCAACAGCGCCGATAATCAATTTATAGATGATAACTTAAAACGCTTGTTAGCGCTTCGTACAAACGAATAGAACATCAATAGCTGAGGTCACCAGAGCTTGCTGGTCGACCTCTTTTTATCCATCGCCCTCAAGCCCGGACTAGGATGGGTAAAATCTCTCAATGCAAAGAGTCTATAAGAATATCCAGAATCGTCTTACAACGTTCCCATTCTCCTCCACATACTCCGACTCAAACTGACCACCATTCTTCAGAATCGTTTTTTCCGATGCCACATTTCCTTTATCGCAAACCAGCAGCACTTTGTTTAGTCCCATATCTCTCGTGATTTCAAGGGTTAATGCTAAGAGTACGGAAGCATAGCCCTTTCTTCTTTCCGATGGACGTATTCCGTAACCGATATGCCCGCCGCTATTCAAAAGTTTTTCATTAAGTCTGTGTCTAATATTGACTGCACCCATTACTTTTTTTGAATAGCTGTCGATAAGCCAGTACGTAGAATGTGGGACAAAGCTCTTGTTCTGTAATTTCTCCTCTGTATCCTCCGCATATAAAAATTCGATCATGGAATCAAAATCAGAAGGATCTTTCCTCACTACCCACGGGGTAATATCCTGTTCATCCGACATCCAATCTTCGTAAAAAGACAGATACTCCTTCTTATATGCAACTGAAGGTTTCACCAACTCAACGGAGTTCGACATTACACCATATCCCATCTGTTAAAATTTATGTAACTCCTAGTAAAATGCGTTTACCTTTATTGTCGTCCGACCTTTTTTATTGAAGTTTGGCTGAATAGACATGGTCAAGAAACTCGATAGAGATGCGTTCTGCTTCCGTTTTGGTTACAATTTCCGATGCCTGGCGTAAATTTTGGTACAACGCTATCGAATTCTTTAAAGCCTGGTAGCAACTATCAAAGTTGTGGAGGGAAATCGTTCCTTTAAGCTCCTCTAATTCCTGGACACCGTATTTCTCTAATTTTCGAACCCCTCGCGGTTGCTGGCCGTTACTCATGAGAACGAGCGGCCCCAAGACGGCGCTTCGCATAAATGTTAAAAGATCTATTACTTCAAACAACTCGCCTCTCCCTAGTTTTGTTGCACCGTAATGAACCCATACCCAAAAGCGGTCTTCAATCCATTGCGGATCAGGGTTAGGAAAAGACATCGTCGTTTTGTTCAGTATCGTTGTAATGTCAGAACCTCTCTCCCATAGAATTCTCGGATCTTCGATTCGAGATTCGAGCTCTTGCGGCTGTACAAATTTGAGGTCGACATGAAGCGGATCGGGGCCGTATAGGCAAATAACCAAACGAGGCTCACCAACATGCTCCCCGGTGAATGCCGACAGCAGGTTACCCAGCCCTTCCGCAATTTGAAGCCGTTGTTCCATGATCTCACTTCGGAATTCATTACGATAAACCACAATTAAATCTAAATCACTGTACTCATCCATAGCGCCGTGCACCATAGAACCGCCTGCGAGCAAACCTGCAAATCGTTGATCTTGGCGAAAATGCGCTATTGCCTGTTCAATGAATCGTTCATGCACGGGTAACCTCATACAAAACACTCCTTAAATGATGACCCATAAAATGGGTATTATTAAAAAGTAACATTGAAGCAATGCGGGTGTCAATCAAATGAAATCCAATTTACGAAATATGAAAAAAGCCGCAGTTTATGCGGCTTATCCATGTTTATCTGTTCTTGTCGTCCAACAATAGCAGTTGACAAGGTAGTTACCAGCTGGACGTCGTTATACCAGGAATTTGCCCCTTATGGGCCAGCTCCCGAAAAACAATGCGTGAAACGCCAAATTTACTGATATAACCTCTTGGCCGACCGCTGACCGCACAGCGATGATGAAGCCTGGTCGCGGAGGAGTCGCGGGGCAGTTTTTGGAGCGCTGCATAGTCGCCCTTCTCTTTCAGTTCCTTACGCTTCTGCGCGTATTTAGCAACCATCTGTTGTCTTTTCCGTTCTTTCACGACTTTCGATTTTTGTGCCACTTGGAACACACCTCCCTTCCTATTCGCGATTATTCATTCAAAGCCTGTGCTAAAGCGTCGAGATTTTGTCGCATAATGGCAATGTAATCATGGTTATCCGCGATATCTTCGTCGGTTAATCCTTCGATCGGATTAAGGACGGAAGTCGAAGCCCCGATCTCAGAGGCTATCGTCTCTGCAACGTTTGACGACACAAGCGTTTCAAAGAATATCGTTTTTACATTGTGCTCCTTGGCAAATTCGATCACTTCAGCCATTTGAGCAGCCGAGGGCTCTTGGTCCGGAGACAAGCCTGCAATCGGCACTTGAGTCAAACCGTATTCTCTGGCTAGATACCCGAACGCAGCATGCTGCGTAATGAAGTCTTTTCGTTTGGCATTTTTCAGTCCGTCTCGAAACTCCTTGTCCAATGCCTCCAGTTTACTAACATAAGCATCTGCATTTGCTTTGAATGCCTCTTGATGTTCCGGAGCAGCTTTGGCCAAACCTGCCTCGATGTTGCGCACTTGTTTGACAGCCATGGCCGGCGAGAGCCATACATGCGGATCCAGTCCACCGTGGTCATGGTGATGCCCCTCATCCTCATGATCATGGGCATGCTCATCGTGGCTGTGATCCCCCTCTTCACCATGATCATGGGCATGCTCATCGTGGCCGTGATCGCCCTCTTCAGCATGATCATGGGCATGCTCATCGTGGCCGTGATCGCCCTCTTCAGCATGATCATGGGCATGCTCATAATGGCTGTGATCGCCCTCTTCAGCATGATCATGGGCATGCTCATCGTGGCCGTGATCGCCCTCTTCACCATGATCATGAGAATGACCGGTACCTTCCATGATCTCTATTCCCTTACTGGCCTCAATGGCAAATACCCCGGTGCCTTGGATGCTCTCCAGAACCTGATCCACCCAGCCTTCCATGCCGGCGCCATTATACACCAGCACATCGGCATCGGAAATTCCCGCCATGTCCTGGGGTGTCGGCTCCCAATCATGCGCTTCAATACCCGGAGGAATTAAATTCTCCACATCTGCCAGATCGCCCGCTACCTGTCTAGTAAATTCATACATGGGATAGAAGCTGGTTTTAACTTTCAGCTTTGTAGTTTCCGTTGTGGAGGCATCTGTCGCTTGGTTATTGGCGGAGGAAACGTTTCCCTCATGAGTAACCGTCGATTTTTCCCGAGCCGCAGCCTGCAATAGCCAATACTGCGGATAGGGATAGTATGGTTAATACTCGCTTAAATCTCTTCATAATTCTTATGACTCCTATTTCTATTTATTTTTTGTATCGATCTTCGATTTTGTAACCGAAGTAATTTTTGAAAGATTACGGCCATGATTAGAAATCCTAATAGAATCAGGGCAATGGTACCTCCCGGCGGCGTATTGAGATAGTATGAAGCTGCAAGGCCCGAAAAAACACCACTCAACCCAACAACGACGGCGATCCCCATGGCTGCTAAAAAACCTGTTGCCATCCGCAGTGCGATCGAGGCCGGCAGCACAATTAACGCCGAAACCAACAGCACGCCGACTACCGGCATGGCGGCGGCAACCGTCATTCCCGTAAACACGGCGAATAAAAAAGACAGGAGAGAGACACGCATACCGGATGCCGCAGCGGTCTCCTCATCAAAAGCAAAGTTATAAAGCGGCCGGCGCAGTCCAACAAAAAAGATCATTCCCACTGCTGCTACCACCGCAATAAGCCGAAGCTGCGTATCGCTAACCGCAACAATCGATCCGAACAAATAGGAGCTGAAGCTCTTGCTCAGATTTTGATTCAAGCTCATCAGGACCACCGATAGAGCAAGCCCAGAGGTCATAATAATGGCAACCGGAACCTCGGTGTATGTACGATACACTCTTCTAAGCTGTTCAATCACAAGTGCCCCGATCATAGCCATTGCAAAACCGCTGAGTGCGGGATTCAGTTTCAAGAAAGAACCCAATGCGACTCCCGCCAAGGATACATGAGAGAGTGTGTCCGCCATGAGAACCTGGCGCCGGAGCATTAAAAACACGCCCAGAACGGGACCGATCACGCCGATCAGGCCTCCTGCCCAAAACGCGCGCTGCATAAATTCGTAACCGAGCATCGCCATCCCTCATTCTCCTTTCGCTCCAATTGGACGACCTGGTCCAGATATGGACCGATTTCATCAAGCGAATGGGTGACCATAATGACCGTGTTGCCTTTGTCCTTGACATAATCGTTTAATAGTCGGTACAGATCCGTACGACTCGACACATCCATCCCTGTCGTAGGCTCGTCTAGAATCAACACCTGCGGCTCCTGGGCCAACGCTCTGGCAACGCAAATTCGCTGCTTCTGCCCTCCCGATAACTCGCCGATCCTCCGATAACGATATTCCCACATCCCTACTTCCTTCAGGCTTCGCTCAACGATCTCATGATCTGCGGATGTGAAACGCTTGAACAATCCAAGTCGTCCGTAGCGGCCCGATCGTACAAGCTCAATCACTTTACTGGGAAAACCAGCGTTGAACGAGGCCACTTGCTGCGGAACATATCCAACAGATATCCTGGATCCGTCCTCCAATACTCGCTTGAAAACGATGGACCCGCTCCAGGGCTTTATCAAACCAAGCATCAATTTCAGCAAAGTTGATTTTGCGGCGCCATTTGGACCGGATATACCGATGAATTGTCCGCCATGAATGTCGAGCGACAAATTCTCAACGACAGCTTGATCCCCGTATCCAAACATAACGTCGCGCATGGAAGACAATAACATATCCCCATCTCTTCCTTCCTTGTGACAGAAAAACTGTTTTATTCAGCATGAAACCCGGTGTATCCTAAATCTAATCCCTTTTCCAACTCGGCAGCATGACAGCCGTCCCCCTTAAACCTTTGCCAGATCAGGGTTATATTCATCATAGGAATCTTTTATATGGCTTCTTAGCAGCGGCTGCCGTTCAATAATGGCTTTTCGCTTTGCTTTCAATACAATTTGCTCCATGTCGGCAAAGCTGCACCCTTCAAGCAGGTCGCATGCCTCCGTCAACGCTGACGCCTCACACCGGAAATCTCCGAGAAGAATTTCGATATAATGCTGCCTTCTGCCAAAGTCCGGCAGGGAATACGTCATCTTCGTGTCGAACCTGCGCCATATTGCCTAATCCAATTCCTTCTCCAAATTGGTCGCCGCCATCATGATGCTTTTGTCCCCAAAATCATCCAGACACTGCAGCAATGTATTTACGGCACGGGCCATCTCCTTCACTTCATCGTTGCTGTCCCTCGTCCTGGCAATGGCATCGAACTCATCAAGGAAAAGAACGCTGGGAAATGTGTCTGCATAATCGAAGATTTTGCGAATATTGCTCCCCGTTTCGCCCAGATGACTATGGATGATAGCATCCAGTCGAGTCAGAACGAGTGGAAGCTCCAGTAGGTTGGCCATATAAAAGGCCGTTAAGGTTTTACCTGTTCCCGGAGGACCGTACATGACGATCTTGTTAGGTATCGGTACGTGATGCTCCTCGAATTCCTCCCTCATCCCCAAAATGGCTATAAACTCATCCACAATTCTCTGATTGAAATCCGGCAAAATCAGGTGCCTCGCTTTTTTGCCGCACTCCTTAGGTGAATACACGGTTGCCATATCGATCCCTTTGGCACGCGGAATACGCTGGCTTGCATTGCTTTTGCTCATGATCAACTGCTGCTCCTTCACTGCATAAATCGAGTATCATGACGTGACCGTTCTTTCTCTGATTCGGTACGTTAACCTCTCTACCGTTTATAACTTAATCGTTTCTTGAACTTATCGACACGCCCGCCGATTTCGGTATTTTTCTGCTTGCCCGTGAAGAAAGGGTGTGAAGCCGAACTGGAATCTACGCGAATCACGGGGTAGGTTTGACCGTCTTCCCACTCCATCGTTTCTGTCGAAGTCTTGGTGGAGGCACTGAGAAATGAATAGCCCACGCTCGCGTCTAGGAATATGACTTTTTGAAATGTTGGATGTATCCCTTTTTGCATGGTAATGTTCTCTTCTTTCCGAGCCGATCGACTCTGTATTATTTGTTATTCGTAATATTTACGATTAACGTCATGGATGAATATTAAAATATAAAATCATTTCTGTCAACTCTCGGCTCCATACTGAAAAAACCGCATACCACGAATGGAATGCGGTCGGACTATGCAATCATAAAGGCTTTTTAAACATTTCTATTAAGCTGGTAAAGCTATCGTCAAGGTCAATAGATACTGAAAAAACTGGGAAGCCGTCAGCTTCGGAGGCGAAGGTTGTTATCAGAGCAGCGTGATTATTACGGAAAAGATGTTGGAATCGGAAGATAACGAGTGAAAATAAAAAAACAACGCGTCCACTCACTTCGAGCGGTCCTCGCTGTTTTTTTGTAATGTGGGTCTTACGTGTGGTCTAAAGCGCTCGCCGCCTGATTTCCGAAAGTGTGTGGGTCATGATAAGATCGGTTTGCACTTCATCCCCCATATAGAAAGCATGGGTCCCCGTCTGAACAAACCCCATTTTATTATAAAAGGTAATGGCATTCTCATTTTTTTCCCAAACCCCTAGCCAGATCTTCCTTAGATTGCGTTCCAACGCGATCTCTACGGCTTGATTCATTAGATATTTGCCAAGCCCCTGTTTATGAAAGCTTTGCTTGATATAGATCCGCTCGATCTCTAGGCAATCATCGCCCATTGCTTCAGACTGAGCATGCTGGGTGTTAATTTTTAAATATCCTGCAATTTCCCTGCCAGCATAAATAAAATAGAATTCCGAGAAGATATTCGATAATTCTTTTTCCAATTGATTCAAATGGAAAGCTTTATCTAAGTAGGCTTTCATATTTTCAGGCGAATTTTGATCCTTAAAAGTCTCGTTAAATGTTTTAATGCTTATTTCTTGAAGCAAGCCCAGATCTTTAATCGTGCACTTTTCTATAGTTATGGTCACTTTGCTTCGTCCTCCTTCGAATACATCAATAGTGTCGCTTGTTACCCTTTTTAACAAACTCCCAGTCTTTTTCCACATTGTGTCGGATTCTTTGGAGAAGCTCGAACATGACTTCTACTTCGCTTGCAGAGAATCCGGATAGTGCAACCAAATTGGAATAATCGTTCTCCCTTTTTATTAATGGATACACATGGCTCCCTTTCTCCGTAGGAAACAGTTTTTTGATTTTTTTGTTATATTGATCTTCTCTCTTATCAATAAACCCATTCATCTCAAGCTTCTTTATAGCCCGGGCCGTTGTTGTTCGGTCGACCTTTATCATTTCAGATAATTTTTCTTGAATAATTCCTGGGTGTTCACATATTCGCACGAGGTACAAATACTGTCCTTTTGTAAGGTCGTATTGCTTAAACTCAATATTGCTTATCGAATCCAATGACCTGGCGATCATACCAATCTCACGTAGTACGTCCTTCATATATGCAACTCACGCTCTTCTCGAATTTATTCAAATGAAGCAGTAAGAGAATAGTACACTATTTTTGTTGCATTTACAACATAAAATAAGCGCTCGTAGGTCCTGATCAAACACCAAGCCCTGCAGGATAACCATCAACCAAGGATAAGGCAAACAAATGGAACGATCATATGGTTATATTCTCCTGTAATGACCGGCAGTCAGAAATCATCGGGTTGCCGTTACTTTACATGTTCTGGCATAACTTTCTGGCCGAAAAACAAATACTGAAGGAGGGTCAACATGGTTAATATCAACCCTCTCTTTCAGCCCCTCCCTATCCGTTTGGGCATCGCCGATGCCCGTTTGCGTTTGCTTTAACGGCCGCCATCAACTTGGTGGATTGGGGCAATAATTCGCGGATAGTCGCAGGCATCCTACACCAAACCATCCTGCGCCATTTAAAATGGACTTTGCAAAAAAAGCGCCGATGGACTCGGTAAGATCCTCTAACCAAGCTCATCGGCGCTTCTCATTTCGCTGTTTATCTCTACAGCCTAACATATCTAATACGGATGATCTTACGAAGCTCTTACAGGATCCATTCGGTTACCCTTCTACGATATCCGCCCGCAAATTAGTTGCAATTTCGATCATGAGAGGCACAAGCTCTTGATGGGAAACGGCGACATACAGCTCTCCCATGTAGTGCCTGAATGGAATCAAGGCTTCCCCATGTTTCCACATAAAGAAATCGCCTTCTACCGACATGGTGCTCTCTTCCCCTCTCACAGTGAGCTCCGTTTGATAAATAAAATCAGCTTTGGATGAAAAATATTGTTGGCATTCTTCCAATGAAATCTCCTGATCGCCAGCGTTGGGTTGCATGGATCTCGTGATCCGAAAACGTTGATTCATTATTGATCCTCCAAAATAAAATAACTTGTATCTTCGATTGCTTTCATTGTCCGGCCCTTCTCTAACGGTGGTGGTGTCGAAGCGCCACCGACTTAGCCAATACTATTCATACCACGATTGGTGAACCTCGTCTACACTGCCTTAGACTTTCCATGCCGTTCAATTAAAATCCGATTGGTATGCGAAAATTTCTTTGATATGCTGAAATCAAACATATGAAACTGGAGATGAAGCATGTATGCATAAGATACTAATCGTGGACGATGAGGCGGATCTTCGAAAGCTGCTGGCCGATTACTTTGAAATCAATGGATATTTTGTCATGACGGCCAAGGACAGCCGGGAAGCTATGCGAAAAGTGGAACTAGGACCCGATCTCGTATTGCTCGATATCAACATGCCTGAGGAGAACGGCCTTGAAGTATGCGAAAGAATTAGAGGCTTTGTCTCGTGCCCCATCTTATTTTTGACCGCTCGAATCGAAGATGCCGATAAAATAGCCGGCTTTCGGGCGGGAGGTGATGACTATATCCTGAAACCTTTCAGTATTCGCGAGCTTGGCGCCAGAGTAGAAGCGCATTTGCGCAGGGAACAGCGAGTCCTAACCAAAGCCTCGGTGAGGTTTAACCATGATTTGGTCATTAATTATACGGCCCGGGAGCTCTATTTCCAGGATAAACGAATACCTCTGGCCAAAAAAGAGTTCGACATTATCGAATTACTGTCCATGAATCCCGGCATGGTATTCGAGAAGGAGCGCATTTACGAGAAAATTTGGGGCCTGGACGAAGAAGGCGATAGCAGCGTCATCGCGGAGCATATTCGGCGAATTCGCAACAAATTCAAGGAATACGGCTGCAGCGATCGAATCGAGACGGTGTGGGGAGTAGGATACAAATGGCTAAACTCGTAAATAGGCTGCTGCTAGAAAGACTTAATCTGCTGCAATCGTTCATCCTGTTATGCATTCTTACGCTTTTTGCTGTACTGGCCATGATCACTTTGGAATTTGCCTGGGCGGAGATCCTGCGGGAGCGTTTTGGAGAGGCCGATTGGTTGCTGCCCTCCCTCGTCGCGGCGGTGCTGTTGACGGTAGCCGCAGGAATTGTCGCCATGGCCGTTCTATTTTACAGATGGAAGCTAAAACGACCGCTGACGATTCTGATGCAAGCATCCAAGAAGATCTCGGCCAACGATCTAGGCTTCAGCATCTCCTATGACAGCCGGGACGAGATGGGCGAGCTCATCGCCGTATTTGAAAACATGCGGTCACAATTGGAAATCAATTTAAAGGCGCTCTGGCGTTCGGTGGAGGAGCGCAAGCAGCTCAATGCAATTTTTGCCCATGATCTAAGGACGCCGCTGTCTGTGCTGAAAGGGTACGCCGAGTTTCTCGCCACCTATGTTCCCGAGAAGAAATTGTCGGAAGAGAAGATTCTGGACCTGATCCATACCATGAACCTTCACATCGTTCGCCTGGAGAACTATGCGGAGGCCATGAGCTCGATTCAGAAACTGGAGGATACCCCGGTGCATCGCGATCCCGTGGATATCATCCCGTTCACGGCTTTGTTGAACGACAGTGCCAATCAAATAGCTAGTCAATTCGGCATAAACTTTGCCTCTTCCATTGATAACGCTGATTCTGAAATCAGCCTGGATGCCCATGTCGTCATGCAGGTATTCGAGAACCTGGTAGCCAATGCGGCGCGTTACGCAACCAGTCAGGTGAACGCTCGTTTTATCATTCGGGAAGCCTCTATGGATATTGCCGTCACGGACGACGGACCTGGTTTCTCGAACGAAGCCCTAAACAAGGCTGCTCTTCCTTTTTACCGCGGGGATATGTGGGATGCAACCGAACATCGTGGACTAGGACTGTATGTTTGCAAGGTGCTTTGCGAAATACATGGCGGGAGCTTGCAGGTCGAAAACGGACCTCAAGGCGGCGGCTGCGTAACCGCAAGTTTTGGATCGTAGTTGATAAATAGTTGAAAATTATCCGATAGCATATCCTTATCTTGATTGAAGGAGTGCTATGATGCCGAAAACAATACAAAGAATGTTTACCGTAATTACCTGCCTGCTGCTAACTTGGACCGTGATGGCGGAGTCCGTAACTGCATTGGAGGACGGGGACCGCACGGAACTTTGGCGGGACATTGACGAATACATGAGCCGGAGCATGAAGGCCAACCATATCGAAGGTGCGTCCTTGTCGATCTCCTTAAACGATAAAACCTTCTATGCCAAAGGTTATGGTACGTTTGGTGAAAACCAAAGCATAACGGACGAAACCCCTCTACCCATTGCTTCGCTTAGCAAGTCCTTTACCGCATTAGCCGTTCTGCAGTTGGTGGATAAAGGCCGGATTGATCTGGAAGAGGCTTACGTTTCCTATTTTCCCGAACTGGCTCCTCAGGATCCCCGAGTTCATGACATAACGGTCCGGCATTTATTGAATCAGACCAGCGGCCTGACGGATGGCTCCAATCCCGATATGACGAGGACTCCGCAATTCCAAGCACTGCACGAGGCGAACCGGTTATTAAATGAGGTTGAACTCGCCCATAAACCTGGAACAACTTACAGCTACCACAATCCCAATTACGTGCTGTTGGCGAACCTCGTGGAAAGCATCAGTGGAGAGCGGTTTTCGGATTACCTGAATCGTCATATTTTTAAACCCCTGGGTATGAACCATACGTACAGCGTCAGCACGACGCATCAAATCAATGGGAATGAAGCTATCCCGCCGGGTCATTACTCGATTCTGGGCCGCTCCGTGAGTCGCTCAGAGCCTCTGTGGTTTATTGACGGTCCCGCAGGGATCGTTTCAACCGCGGAAGACATGTCCAGGTGGATGATTGCCCAATATAGCGGCGACCTTCTTCCCCCGGCGCTGATGAAGCAATTTCATTCAGCCGGAGAAGCTTCGCCGTACGGCATGGGTTGGCTCGCAGACCATGATCCATCGGGAGGCCGAACGATCTCCCACAGCGGTATTTTCTGGACGTACAAGTCGGAAGAAACGGTTTTTTTGGACGAGCAAATGGGGATCGCGGTGATGTTTAATTCGGGATTGAACGCATTTGTGGATTACTCGGGAATCATCGATGGGGTCGCGGCTATGATGAGGGGAGAACAGCCCAACATCTCTTTTCTTAACGATCGAAACATGTCTATGATCATGGTGGCGTTGATTCTCGCAACGCTTGTATGGGGCGGCTATGCTTCTATTCGTATTCGTCGGAAGAAAAAACGCCTTACGATCGGCATGTTCATTCTCGTATCGGTCATTAGGCTGATTCCGGTCCTCATCCTCTTGTCTCTCCCCCCATTGCTGACGTTTATCGGCGGAGGGCGCGTGCTGCCATGGTCCGGTCTTTGGACTACCCTATCGTCACCGATCATCTGGCTTGTTATATGGTCGCTCGTCAATTTCGTGCATGTGGCTTGCTATTATAGCGTCTATGCGCATTACGCCAAGAATAGCCAATCGATGGCTAACAACCCATAATGCCACAAGTTCAACACAACTAAATGAAGAAAAGGCAGCTGCATCAGCTGCCTAATTAAATCGTTTACCTATACATTCACATGCTGGAATCAGAGCTGGTTTTACCGCTGGTTAAACTTTGTCCCCCTTGAATCAGGATGAGATAGGCAGCAATAGATAATACACTGGTGGAAAAGATGACAACTCCGAAAGGAATCGCGGAATTTTCGCCCGCAATTCCTACAAGCGGAGACGTAACGGCGCCTAATGCGAATTGTAAGGAGCCGAGCACGGCTGAAGCGCTGCCTGCAATATGCCCCTGCGACTCCATTGCTAGCGTAAAAGAGATCGGCCCGATGATCCCAATGGAAAAAGCGAATAAGAAAATCGAAATAAACATGGCAGACAATGCGCCATGTACCAATACGACGAACAAGACCGCTGCAGAAGATATGAACGCAATGATTAATCCAATCCTGAATAGCCGGCTTTCCGTTACCCGGCCTGCAAACAATTTGACGAATTGAGATCCCGCAATGATCGCAAGGCCGTTCAACGCAAAGAGGATCGAGAACATTTGCGCCGACACGCCGTACATGTTCTGATAAATAAACGGGGTACCCGCCACATAGGCGAAAACGCCTGCGAACAGTATGCCGTTAACTAGTGCATATCCCATAAACGACCGCTCCCGGAACAAGCTGTTATAATTTTTTATCAATGTGCTGAAACTGCTTGGAACACGCTGCTGTACAGGTAGGCTTTCCTTTAACCCTCCTAAGGTTATCGCGGTCAGTGCTATGCCTAGCGCCCCCAAGAACAGAAATACACTTCCCCATGAGCTGTATGACATTACCGCGCTTCCGAGCGTTGGCGAAATTAACGGTGCCACATTGCTGATCATCGTTAAGAGCGCGATAAACTTCGTCATTTCAACACCATGGAACCGGTCTCGGACAATCGCTCGCGAAATCACGAGTCCGGCCGACGCTGCAACCCCTTGAATGAATCTTAAACATATGAACCACTCGATGCTTGGCGCAAAAGCGCATCCAATCGAGGAAAGGATGTACAAGATCATGGAGGTCAGCAAAGGCGGACGCCTTCCATACATGTCGCTTAAAGGCCCCATGATCAACTGTCCCAATCCTAATCCTAACAGGCTGGTGGTTAAACTCGCTTGAACCGCGGCTGCGCTTGTTCCAAAAAATACAGCGATTTGCGGAAGCGACGCCAGGTACATATCGACCGTAAACGGCCCCAATGCCGAAAATGTCGCCAAGATTAGGGCAAAACCGAAAGAACTTTGTTGAGCTTTATATTTCATTTCTCTAACTCCTATGACTGATGAGATGTTTTCTTATAAAATAACGTCTCTGCTTAAGACGATTGCGCAGGTAGCCGTTCGTTCGACCGGCTCCTCATTTAACTAAAGGGCACACCACTCGGCGTGCCCTTCTTGATTCGGGGATGCAATGAATTCTTATTCGTTCTCCATCGTGCTGATATCAATGACAAATCGATACCGGACGTCCGAAGCCAGCACGCGTTCCCAAGCCTCATCAATCCGATTTGCGGAGATGACCTCGATCTCAGGCGTTATGTGGTGTTCAGCGCAGAAATCCAGCATTTCCTGCGTTTCTCGAATGCCGCCGATTGCCGATCCGGCAAACGAACGACGATGCGGGATTAGCGAAAATACTTGAACAGGCAATGCCTCCGGAGGTGCACCGACGTTGACCAAGGTACCGTCCACCGCCAGCAGCGAGAGATAAGCATTCAAATCAATCTTCGCGCTCACCGTATTCACGATGAGATCAAACGTGCCGGCCAACTTGTTAAATGTCTCCGGATCGTTGGTAGCATAATAATGGTCTGCGCCTAACTTCAAACCGTCTTCTTTTTTCTTCAAGGTCTGTGATAAAACCGTGACTTCGACTCCCATGGCATGAGCCAGCTTTACAGCCATGTGGCCGAGCCCGCCAAGTCCAACCACTGCGATCTTCTTGCCAGGAGCGGCACCCCAATGGCGAAGCGGCGAGTAGGTTGTGATTCCGGCACATAAGAGCGGTGCAGCGGCATCAAGAGCAATGCCGTCGGGAATGCGTACGACGAAATCCTCCGTTACGACGATATGGGAGGAATAGCCTCCTTGTGTATATTGACCATATCTGTCGGTAGCTGCGTAAGTACCCGTATGTCCTTTCAGACAATATTGCTCCTCTCCTCTGCGGCAGCTCTCGCACTCTCCGCAGGAATCAACCATGCAGCCGACGCCTACTCGGTCACCAACCGTGTACTTTGTGACATCCGAGCCAACCCGGGCGACAATGCCGGCGATTTCATGTCCCGGCACGAGAGGATATTGGACCGGCCCCCAATCGCCGCGAGCGGTATGGATATCCGAGTGGCAAATCCCTGCATATTTGATTTCAATGAGCACATCATGCGGCTTAAGATCCCTTCGCTCAATAGTTGTTAGTTGAAACGGACCTTCCGGACCGAACACAGCACGTGCATTAGCATTCATCATGTATAACCTCCAGGTAATCTTATTTTTCTCAACTAGTCCTCTTTAGAAAATGGGGGTAAACAGGCCATTAGCCGTCGTTATCCACAAAAAGCGAATAAACAATTTAAGTTGTTTAATCAACTCATGTCTATTATTATAGGAGATAGATGTTGAAGTTCAATGGTTAAATCAGCGCGATTTGTTGAGATATCAACAAGATCATCAAAAGTGTTCATTAAGTTTGGAAGGTCAGGGGGTTAATACAAGATGGCAAAAGTGGATCGTAGAATCCTAAAAACGCAAGAAGCCTTAAGAAAAGCCGTCATTGAATTGATGGCCGACAAAAACTTCGATGACATAACCATTCAAGACATCGCAGACCAGGCAAATTTGAATCGCGGCACGATTTATCTGCATTATCAGGACAAGTATGATTTATTGAATCAAATCATGGAGGCACACATTCATGAATTAAAAGAGATGGATACATGGGCGTGTGAAATGGAATGGGCGGATGCTCTCGTGCCGTATTTCGAATATTTTGAAAAGAACTATGTGCTTTTTTCAACCATGTTAGCGTCCAAAGGCGCCCCTTCCTCTTTCAGAACGCGGCTGCTTACGTCTTTCATGGAAGGATTCAAAGGTGAGATCGACAAAGAAAGCGGAAAAAACGCCGAATTGCACGAAGATGTGATGCTGCAATATGCCGGGACTGCTTATGTCGGGGTCATTGAATGGTGGATCCGAAACGGAATGCCTTACCCGCCGCAAGTCATGGCCAAACAAGTGGGGACCTTGTTAGCAAGAAGCCTCTAATCGGCGTACGTGCGGCCGGGGCAGCTGATCACGTAATCGAAACGTACGTCAAGTGGGAATGACACGAACGATAGTCCTGAAAATAAAAAAAAGCCGCATGATTAACGCGACTTTCAGAAGGCAAACCTCTCATCGTTCATCGTGTCCTCATGGCTTCTGTACGCATGCAAATCTCTATCAGGCATCACCGATCTACGGAAACGCAGGTTTACAGGTGCTTCTTCGAAGCTGTTATTGTTGCTGGCCTCCCTGATAGACCGTCTCGTCCTGACGTACTTTGCTTCCCGCCGCTTTGGCTAACTCAAGCAGCTTTGCTGCGTCGTCCTGAGGTTTGTATCCGATCAATTCTTCAAGATAATCGATGTTATAATAGTTATCCGTATTGGCGGAGGTGCCGTACAAGTTCAAATACGTTAGTTTGTCATCTGCTTCAATGCAGCAAACGATCAGTTGAAGCATATCGCGTTCCGATATCCAGATATGCCCGGCGCGCTCTGAATGAGGTCGATCGTCTCCAGGGAAGTTGCCGATTCGAATATTAATCGAAGAGATTTTTCCCTGATCTGAATACAGCCGGCCCAACAGTTCGATATAGCATTTGCTGAGTCCGTAAAAGCTATCCGGGCGGTACGGATCGTCTGGCTCTACCTTTTCGTAAACCTTGTAATAACCGGTCGCATGATTGGAGCTGGCAAATATCAAACGCCGCACGCCATTCTGCACGGCTGCCTCAAACAACTTGTACGCGCCGCTCACATTTCCCTCCAGTACCTTACCGAGAAAATCCCCGTTGTCCTTAATCCAGGCAAAATGGAGCACCGTATCGACTCCTTGCGTAAGCTCTGCCAGCCGCGCCTCGTCCACGATGTCCAGCTGCACGATACCCTGCCTATCGTCCGCCTCAATATCCGCACCGATGATGTCATACCGGCTGTCTTTTTGCAGCCCCTTGTAAATTACGTTCCCTATGGTGCCCGCCGCTCCGGTTATCAATAGTTTGCGTTTCATTCGTTTCAAGCCCCTTTCCCACTGATCGTCACGTTTTTGCTGTGCTGTTAGTTATTACCCGTTGGGAGAGGGATGTATACGATAAAGTTTGGGGTTCCCTCTTGAGGAAAGCGAAAAACGGCTAATGGATCATATCTCTTGGTACCCGTTAATGATCATCAGCTTCTGCTTTGGCAATTACAAAAAGCCGCAAAGATGCGGCTATTGTAATTGTATGTTCTTCTTTACGCGATTCTGACACACGAGTAATCCTTAGAATTTCTCAGGGAATTGCTTGACAATGCCTTCTGTCAGAATATCCGCTAAATGAATCATGTGGATCTCGTTTTTATCGGTTGCAGCAATATCCGCTTTCCAATCTCCCTTGATACAGCTAACGACGATTTCCGTAATCAATTGGAGATGCGTATATAACATATCCTGGAGCTCTTTAAACTGCCAGTTCGGATTCGCTGCGCTTAAGAATTTGGCGATATCGTCAGCGTTTCTGTGCCAATCCGCCTCTAATTTGTCCCTTCCGACTGTTTGCCGGCCTTGGCCGCAGCCACAATTTTCACTGCAATCAGAATATGTTCTCTCATTAGATCAGCAAGCTTATTCCCGGCGGCTTCCCCATAGAAAGGTTTGATCACGTTGCCAATGTCCTGCTGGTTTCGTAAAAGCCGGTCCAGAACGTCCTTCTGATCAGGACGATTGGATATGGCACTCAGGATATAGCTTCTTGTCCATATCGTATGATCGATCCAAACCTTCTCCATTTCGCCTTTCAATTGGACTACTTTGGGACTTATGCAATTCGTATTCTTCTTTTCGCCCACCATGGCTTGCACAGGCGCTACGGCCTGCGTCATGCTAATTACAAACACTAAGGTTAACGCTAGCAACCATTTGTTTTTCACCACGTATCTGCTCCTCTGAATGGTTTGGAATAAAATAGGCTGTATTATTATGAAGTAAGGTTCCAATTATTATGCAGAGGATCATGTTCACGGTGCCATGGTGTTCTGCAAAGCCGCTCAATAAGTAGATTCACCCATGAGATGCTTATAATGAGCAATTTATAATTCCTTGATTTTTGTCAGATCCCCGCTGCATAACGTTTCAAGATGGTCAAAAATTTTTCGAGCAGGCCAATCCCACCATTTTATGGCAAGGAGATGGTCGATGAGTTCGTCATCAAATCTTTTCTTAATAACCCTGCAAGGATTCCCGCCTGCAATATGATAAGGGGGAACATCTTTTACAACAACCGAATTGGCTGCTATGATGGCTCCGTCGCCAATGTGTACACCGGGCATTACAGTCACGTTTTGACCAATCCATACATCGTTGCCAATGACTGTGTCGCCTTTTAGGGGTAAGTCGGCCAGTGCCGGAGTCGATTTCTCCCAACCGTTGCCCATGATGTTGAATGGATAGGTAGTAACACTGCGCATTCTATGGTTGGCGCCATTCATGACGAATTCAATCCCCTTTGCGATTGCGCAAAACTTCCCGATAATCAGCTTGTCACCAATAAATTCATAGTGGTGCGTGACATGCTCTTCGAATTTTTCGGCACCGTTTAGATCGTCATAATAGGTATAGTCGCCGACAATAATATTGGGACGTGTCACTACGTTTTTAATATAGCAAATACTTTTTATGGCCTCATTCGGGTAGATTGCATTAGGGTCGGGCCCATATGGCATATAGAATCCCTCCTTCGTTTTATATCGATCCTGATGTTGTTCAGCGTCGTGTCTATCTATCCATGAGGTGTCCGATACCAGGAGACGAACTTTTTACATTTTCAATTTCGACGTTTTAATTGTTTATCCTGTTTGAATCTGCATAAAATCACTCAAGCTCGTCCCTCAAAATGAAAACATCCCATTTCCACTTTGGTGAGAATGGGATGTTTATTTGATTTCATCCATGGATGATTTGCCAATTCATTTGCTTTCATTTGTTTTTATATGCTGCTTACTCACGGTTATTTTGTGCCTTGTTAACCCCGGAAGCATAATAACTGATCACGACAATACCCAAGAAAACAATGCCTGTAATCAAGGAAATCCGAGTTTCATCGTTAATCCACATACCGACCAGCACCATAAGCAAAAAAGCAATCGTCACATAGTTGGTCACCGGGGCGAAAGGCATTTTGAACGGATGATCATCCAAGGCACTCCCCATGGTTCTTCTGAAATTGATTTGACTGATCAAAATGACGAACCACGGCACCATACCGGGAAGCACGCTGGCGCTGTACACATGCACAAACAGATTTTCCGGTGCGATATAACTTAAAAACACCCCAAGGCCCAACCCCGTGAGTACGCCGATCGTTCCCAGCAGGGGCACGCCGTTACGGGACAGTTTCGTAAATATTTTCGGTGCCTGTCCATTGACTCCTAACGTATAAAGCATGCGTCCTGCGCTAAATATCCCGCTGTTGCAGCCCGACATGGCGGCGGTGATGACAACAAAGTTGATAATTCCGGCTGCCGCAGTAATGCCGACTTTCGCAAACGTGGCAACGAACGGACTGCCGAGGGCTTGCAGCTGATTCCAAGGGTAGACCGTAACAATCACAAAAATCGCGCCGATATAGAAGATCAAAATGCGCCAGATAATGCTTTGCGTCGCGCTCATTAACGTTTTTTGCGGGTTTTTGGCCTCACCTGCCGTAATCCCTATCAGCTCGACGCCTTGATAGGCTCCGATCACTAACGAGAGAGCAAAGAAAAAGCCTGACCATCCGCCGGTAAAAAAGCCCCCATGCTGCCACAAGTTAGAAAATCCGATCGCATTTCCTCCATTGCCTAATCCGAACAAAATCAGACCGAGCCCGGCAACAATCATCAAGACGATGGTTACGATTTTAATCATGGCAAACCAAAACTCAAATTCACCAAACGATTTCACGGAGAACAGGTTGGCTGCACCGAGAATCGCCATGGCGACGAGCCCTGGTATCCAAGCGGGCAAATCCGGAAACCAGTACTTCATGTATGTCCCAACGGCAATGATCTCCGCCATCCCGACGATCACCCACTGGAACCAGTTGCTCCAGGCCGTCACATACCCCGCCAAGGGATGAATGTACTTATGGCCAAAGGTCGCAAACGATCCCGTGCTCGGTTCTATGTACTGCATTTCTCCCATTGCGCGCATAATGAAGAATATAAAAATCCCTACAATAGCATACGCAAGCATCACCGATGGACCTGTCCATTTGATCGTGCTTGCCGAACCCATAAATAACCCGACACCGATGGTGCCGCCCAAAGCAATCATCTGAATGTGGCGAGCTTCAAGCCCCCTCTTTAGTTCATTGTTTTTCATTCCAAGTTTCCCCCTCTGTTCCTCTCTTAGCTGTCAATTTGAACAAGAGCAAAATCAAAACGCTAATATGTAAGCCTTGATCCAATTGTAGTATCTTTTTCCTGTGAAAACAATTATATTCATTTGGTAATCCTGCAGCGGAGCCGGAAAAACCCTCCATTTACTCGACAGCCCCGTTCAATCATAATGAACGGATGTCGTTGAATGGAGGGTTCTGTTGTAGGCGTTTTCAATTATTCGGATTGCTCAGGGATGTTACATTCAAACCGGACATTCTCCAGCCACTTGCCTGCAGCGAAATCCCGGCCTCTGACGATTACACGATCTGCATAAACCTCGACGAACAGACCCTGACTCCCATCTTTATGTTCGTCTTTATCCGTCCATAGGTACGCGACAGAGGATCCGTTAAACATATAAGGCAGTTGTTCCTGTCCATCGAACATGGTATGCTGCGCCTCCAGCTCCCAGTGAGTATGCCCCGTGAACAGGATGGCATGCCGGTGCTTAGCCAGAACTTTCTTGAGCGCTTCGTCCTGAGCAACGCCGAACCATCGCTGCGACTCATAAGATCCTGCAACCGTGTCTTTGAGCGGCTGATGCAGGAAGACGAAAGCCGGTTGAACCGGATTCTTGCTCTCGGTTAGCTTAGTATCGAGCCATGTCAGCTGAGTTTCGGACAAGGAAGCAAACAGTTCCAGCCCCTCCTCGGTTCCGAGGAAGATAAAGTGGTACCCGTTAACCCAATGATCGTGATAGGGTCCCCTCATCCCCGTGGCATCCAGATAAGCTCCCAAACGTGAAGGCCAATGCCCCAGACCGACATCGTGATTGCCTGCAGCAAAATAACTGACCGGCAATCCTGCGCCATGCTCCCGCCATATTCTGCGAAACTCCGCATATTCCTCCGTACTCCCTTGGTCGGTTAAATCGCCTGCGTGCATAATGCCGTCACTGTCCTGCGCCATTCGTTTAATATCTTCTAATGCCCTCGCCAAATTACAATTGTAGGTATGTCCGGGGTCCGCTTTCACGTGCGTATCGGTGATAACCTGAAATCGGAGCAGCACGTCCCCGTTCCGGTTTTCTCCTTCTTGATTCCGCTTGTTCAAACTACTCAATCCTCCTTCAAAAATGATGTCGAATATGGCCGACGCGTTATCCCCCTGTTCACCGCAGCGGTAAAATGCCGTCTGCTAATCATATGCCCAGCATGCCTACGAGTAAGATTCCGATAAAGATAATGCCGGCCGATACGAGCCGCAGCCCTCCTTGACCTTCCTTCAGCAGCAATACGCCCAGCAAGGTTCCGAATACGGTTCCAATTTCTCGAAGAGGCGCTATGTATATTAACGGGGACATACTCATGGCAAACAAGAACAACAAATATGAACCTGGAGAAAGAATCGCGCCAACTGCAAGCCATTTTCCATGTTCCCTAATCTCTCTTACCCAGCGGATTTCGCCAAAACGGATAAACGGGGCCAGCCCCAGCATAAATCCGATATTGGATATTTCCAAAAGCAGCGTTGGCGAAAAATGCTGCAGATTCACTTTGTCTACCATCACGTACGCCATCGTACAAAACCCCACGGCTGCAGTATAGAAAAGAACTTTGTGCGGGGTATGAAATCTTTGCTTCCTCATAAAGATGCCGCTTGATAGAAAGAAGCCAAATGCAATCAATCCGAGTCCCAGCCATCCCCAGACGGATAACCGCTCGTTCAGGAGAATGACTCCGCAAAGAGGCAACAAGAAAGTGGAAATCCCTCTCATCATCGGGTAGACCTGGGATAGGTCGCCATAGGTTAAGGACTTGGACAAGAAATAGGCATATCCCCCTTGAATGAACACGGACAGGAATAACAAAAGGTAAGCCGACATGGGTGGATTCGCTGTGACGATTTCGATCATAAAGCCCGGGAGCAGCATAAGCGTGGTGGGGATATAAATGATAAATAAAAACAACTGCTTATTCCCACTCGTCTTTGCCAACATATTCCATATTGCATGCGCCATGCCAGAGCCTAGAACCAATAAAACTGCAAGTGAAATTGCTACACCCCCTCTAAAAACACTAATTTACACACTCTTATGCTTATAAACACACATTTTCACAACTCGATTTTGATCGTATCATGGGATTTTCTTACTGTCAATTGATATGATGCGCAAAAAAAAAGAACCTCGTCGAAAGGCTCTTCTTGTTCCTTTGAAATTATTAGCAATCGATGTTGACCCCTGCCTCCCGATATTGTTCCAGGACATCATGCCCTAGCCCGGAGTCCGTCACAATCCGTTCAATCTGATCCAATCCGCAGACCGGTGTGAGCGAAACCGCGTTAAATTTACTGCTGTCTGCAAGCACGATGACCTTGTGTGCCCGGGCCAGCATTTTCTTCTTCAATTGAATCTCGCTTAACCCATAATCCGTCAAGCCTTCGGTCAGGGATATGCCGCTCACGCTCATAAAGAAAAGGTCGGCATGAAACTGAGTGACAAAGGATTCGGCAAAATCGCCGACCACGCAATGTTCCGAGTTACGGACCACCCCACCGACAAAGATGATCGTGAAATGAGGTTTCTCCATAAGTATCGATGCGATCTGAAAGGAATTGGTCAGTATCGTCAATCGATCAAAGCGCGTCATCAAGGCCTTGGCGAATTCGGTATTGGTGGTGCTTACATCCATGAACAAGGATTGCCCTTCTTCCACGTAGCGGAGGGCAATCTGGGCCAACTCCCGTTTCTCTTGAAGCCTCTTCATTTCCCGCACGGTAAAAGGCAGTTCTTTCTGATAGTCCGCTGCCGGCAAGGTTGCCCCGCCATGAACCCTTTTTAAGAAGCCCTCTTGTTCCAGATATTCCAGGTCTCTTCTAATCGTCTCGAAAGAAACTCCGAATTGCGCGATTAAATCCGTTGTCTTGACCGATTGGATTTCGTGAAGCAGTTTCATGATTTGTTGATGCCGATCATGTGCAAGCATTGAATATTCCTCCAATAAACGACTACCGCGTTTGAATTACTAGTACAGAATACCACAAAAACACACAATCTCACATTGTTCTCTGATATTAAGACGTGATAAGAAGCGATTTACAATTGCTGGGGACTGGACATACTAGTTACAATCTCGAAAAAAGCCGCCATTACATGGCGACTTTTTCGTAAAATATTTAAAAAATCGTATCCGGTACATAGTAAATTTTCTGCGTGTTTTTCTTGTTCTTGGGATCCGTCACGATCGTAAAGTAAACCTTCCCGTTCTTGGTCTGAACGCCCTCGATTTCATGCTTTCCCACATTCGTAATTTTCACCAGGCTCTTGTAGGCGCCCGAGCTGGTCATCATGGCGATCTGCGGGGTTTGGCCTTCGGCACCTCCCGAAGTGTAAATTTTGGAGCTCCCCAGCATATCTGCACCTTGAAACGATCCATTCGGTCTAATAATACGATTGCCGGATTGAGTGAAACTCGCTATGCTCGCTTTTACCGCTGCGGCACTATCCATTCGAACCTGCTTTTTGCTGTCCAGAAGCTTGTTCAGGGCCGCTGTGCTGTATATGGACCAGGTGACGGTCTTTTCCTTGGTTTGTACGCGGAAGAACGTATATTTGCTGTTGCCGCCGCCGTCGACCCTATAGGTTGTGCCTAATCGTTTGCCGGTCTTGTTGGCATAATTCATATAGACGAACCGGTCCAGCTTCGTATAATCGACCTTTGATCCCGCCTTATATTTTAGTCTTGCCACTTGGAGGGACCAGAATTGCTTAGTGGAAGAATCGGCTTTGGAACTGAAGTAGAAATAATGTTCCCCTTTGTACGTATACATATCAAGCGTTTGACAATGGCCGGTATTGGTGACGGTCATTTCGTCAACGTACTTCGCGTCTTTCCCGCTAATAAGCAGCCTGGAAAGATAGCATGTACCCTTAGACCGCTGCGTAACGTAAACATACTTGTCTGCAATATATGCTTTTTGAACGGCCACATTGTGCTTAAGCCCTTTAAGATTATAGGCCAGCTTAGCCGAAGCATTCACGGTTTTGCCTGGTGATGCAGCTGCAGCCGGCAGGACCGGCATGATAAGTAAAATAATGGCGAGAACGAACGATGTAAAAATCTTTAAGTTCTTACCGCTGAGAGCAAAGCGCTCCTGAAACATTAAGATACCTCCTTTGGCATGATGTCTCACTGGGGTTGATATGAAGCAGGAATTATAGCTGACGACAGCTAATCACAATCCTCCTTTCGGTTTGCGCGTAATCAGCACTTTTTACTGGAATGTGATGGTAAAATAATGTGCTGTAACTAATGATTACCCTTTTTTTAAAATAAATCAATATCATCAAGTTCCGAAACATGAAAAAAAGCCGCTGTATTTAGCGACTTTTATTGATCACTTCGTCTTGTAAGAAGCAACATTATAAAGGAAATCATGATCATGGATGCTGTCCACGCCCATGCCATCGTCGTATTGCCCGCATCAACCGCAACGAATATGGCTGTAGGAATGGTCTGTGTTTTGCCCGGAATATTGCCTGCTATCATTAACGTCGCCCCGAACTCACCAAGTCCACGAGCAAATCCAAGAATATAGGCAGTTACCAACGAGCGATAAGTCAAAGGAAGCGTTATATACCTGAAGACCTGCCATTCGTTAGCTCCATTTGATCGAGCTGCTTCCTCGACATCCCGTTGGACAGAAGAAAATCCCACCTTCATCGTTTGGTAGACGAGCGGGAAGGCTACGACGACCGAAGCGATCACGGCAGCCCACCAAGTAAAAATGACGGGCGCGTCAAAGAGCCATTCTATCCATTGCCCAAACCAGCTTTTTCGACCAAGTATGACCAACAGTACAAAACCAACCACGGTTGGCGGAAGAACTAAAGGGAGCATAAAGGCGGTCTCAAGAACCGTTTTCCCTTTAAAGGATTTGCGTGACATCCACCAGGCAGCAGCCACTCCAAGCAGGACAACCGTTAGGCTGGACAGTACGGAAACCTGTAGCGACAGTTTAATCGGTAACCAGAATTCGTTCCAATTCATATTGGCCCTAATCAATTCAGAACGGAAAATCCGTACTTCACAAAGACGTCCAGCGCTTCTTGAGTCTGTATAAAAGTGTAGAAATCCTCAGCCTCTTTTCGATGTTTCGTTGCCTTTACGATTCCAATCGGATATTCAACAGGCGTGTATGTTGCGGGATCCACAGTAAATGCAACCTTCACTTTGTCAGAGGTTAATGCGTCCGTTTTATACACAAACCCGACATCTGCATTACCCGTTTCTACATATTGAAGAACTTGACGTACGTCTTTACCTTGTACGATCTTGGATTGGAGCGAATCCCAGAAGTTCGTTTTTGTAAGGGCCTCTTTAGCGTAGCTTCCCGCAGGCACACTTTCTGGAATGCCAATGGCAATGTTCTTTAGTTCGGACTTGGACAAGTCGGCAAAGCTTGCAACCGGTACTTGTCCATCCGCAGACACGACAGCCACCAACTCATTGCTAAGTACATTTTTTTGTTGATTTGCATCAATCAGTTGTTTATCCACGAGCGCTTCCATGTTCTTGGCTGCGGCTGACAGGAACAAGTCGGCTGGTGCTCCCTGCTCAATCTGCTGCTGCAATGCGCCGGATGCGCCAAAATTAAAATTTAATGTGATATTTGGATTCTTCGTTTTATAATCCTCCTGGATTTCCTTTAGAGCATCTGTCATGCTTGCTGCCGCAGATACGGTCAATTCAACCGTCTCCGCTGCTGCCAAAGTTGTCGTACTCTTATCCGCAGCTTGAGAATCGGTATGATCTTTTGCTGCCGTACCGCAACCCGCCATTACTAATATCATGGATAATACAAGAGATAAAACCACGCTAATCTTTGCCGGTTTAATCATGGGTCCCCTCCAAAAAACTATATTTAGTTATATTCAAGCATAAACATTATACTGTCATGCGCAATTCTTTGTAAACCAAATATATCTATTTATATCTAATTCAATGATATCTATATAATCCGGAAAGGGGAGAAATCAGGAGAATCGTTTGAATTCATTCAATTGTGTTATAATTAGCCTCAAATGTTAAACCATTTATACAGTTAACCGGGAGGAACATGATATGTCCAATGACATGTCTTATACAACGGAGGAAATTGCCAAGCTCTTAAAAATATCCAAACTTACCGTGTATGATCTGATCAAAAAAGGGGAGCTGCCCTCTTATCGGGTCGGCAAACAAATGCGGGTGGATGCTGCTGACCTGGAGGCCTACAAACAAAGGACAAGAACGGTTCCGGTATCCAACCAACCTGTTGAGGCGCTTTCGCCTTCACCTATCCAACCGCCTACATTCACCAGTGGGAATCGCCCGATCGTCATTACCGGACATGACATTAGCCTAGACATTTTGGCCAAACATATGGAACAAACAATCCCCGCCATTCGGCCCTTGCGTTCATTTGTCGGCAGCCTCGACAGCTTAATCTCTATGTACAGAGGCGAGTCGGATATCGTCAGCACGCACCTCTTGGACGGAGATACAGGAGAGTACAATCTTCCATATATTCGAAAGCTGCTCGTTGGTTCTTCCTATGTGGTCGTCAATCTTCTTTCCAGAAATGCAGGGTTATATGTCCAGCCTGGGAACCCCTTCGGTCTTAAAGGGTGGTCTGATTTAGACCGTTCCGGGCTGCGATTCGTGAATCGCGAGAAGGGATCAGGCGCCCGCGTGTTGCTCGACGAACAGCTCCGCCTTCACGGAATCAATCCGCAGCAGCTTTCCGGCTATGATCATATTCAGACCAATCATCTCGGTGTGGCGACGAAAGTTGCTACCGGTGAAGCCGATGTTGGCGTAGGCATTGAGAAAGCAGCCTCAATAATCGGTCAAATTGATTTTATTCCTTTGATTCAGGAGCGTTATGATCTTGTGATACTTAAAACCACGTGGAGTCAGACTTGGATTCCCGCCCTTTTGCAAATTCTGCAATCGGACACCTTCCAAAAGGAGCTGCGTTCGATTCCGGGGTTTGATGTATCCCGTACAGGAGAAGTCCTGTTTGAGACTTGAGCACGGCAGCAATTTGCATGCTTATAAATAAAAGCCGCATACAATGCGGCTTTTATCGTCTTCATGTTCTTGTTGTCCTACACCATTCAGAAGAGTCAGGTAAATCCGTAAATTACTTCTGCACGATCTGAATAAGGTTCCCGCAGGTATCGTCAAAGACAGCTATTGTGAGTTCGCCCATTTTTGTCGGTTCCATCGTAAACTTCACGCCTTTTTCCCTTAACCGCTCGTACTCTTTGCGAATATCTTCAACGCCAAACATGGTTGCCGGGATGCCTTCGGCAAAGATCTTCTTTTGATACTCCTTTGCGGCAGGATGCTCGTTCGGTTCGAGCAAAAGCTCGGTACCGTCTTGAACATCGGGCGAAACAAGCGTTATCCACCTGAATTCTCCGACAGGAACATCTTCCTTTTTAACAAATCCGAGCTTCTCTGAATAAAACTCCAGCGCCCTGTCTTGATCCTGCACGAATATACTGGTTACAATGATTTTCATGATTTTATGGCCTCCTCCAGGATCATAAAATTAAAAATTACTCAATCCATCCTTTCAGCAAATTCTTCAGTGGTAAGCAACCTTAGAGTTTCGTGAATAAAACGTAACTTATAATAAGCTTCCTAAGTCCGCCAATCGCCCCAGCCGATTTATTTCCATGCAAGGCATCTGCTTCCTAAATGCTGTTCAATAATTGAAAAAGCCGCGAAAATCGCGGCTTCATGTTGGTATTTATTATAATATTTCCACATACCCCTCTGTTCCATTCACGCGAATGCGCTGTCCATCCTTGATCCTTTTGGTTGCGTTCTCGACGCCGACTACGGCAGGCAATCCATATTCACGCGCAATAACGGCTCCGTGGGTCATCAGTCCGCCCACTTCGGTGATCAATCCTTTAATGGATACAAACAATGGCGTCCAGCTAGGGTCCGTAAAAGCAGTGACTAAGATGTCTCCTTCCTCCAGATCAGCGTCTTCCATGTTTAAGATGACACGTGCTCTTCCCTCAATAACGCCCGAAGAAACTGGCAGCCCTACAATGGCTTCAGCAGGAATATTTTGCCGTTTGTACTCACCAACAATGATCTCGCCATCCGATGTGATCACACGCGGAGGAGTCAGTTTTTCATATAATTTGTACTCGTCTTTTCGTTTGTTGATCATTCGATAATCCAATTTATTTGTGCGTACGACATCGTGAAGTTCTTCAAAAGAGAGATAATATATATCTTCTCTGTCATGAATAACGCCCGTTTCTACGAGTTGTTCGGCTTCTTTCAGTAAAGCCTGCTTATATACGAAGTAGCGATTAACCATGCCGTATTTCGGATACTCCCGATAACCAATGAAATTCCGGATAAGGTCGATCATTCGTTTGGTTTCTGCGGCTTTTTGTTCACCATCCGGCAATCGGCTTAATCGTTCCAGGAGTTCTTGTTCTTTGTTCAGCGCTTCCTGTCGTCCTTGCTCAAACTTTCGATGGCTGGCATTAGGCTCAAAGTTTTTGATGTTACCCAGAATCAACGGGATGAGCGTAGCGGGTTTTTCGCTCCAACGTGTTCTAGTGATATCGATTTCTCCGGCACATCGCATCCCGTATTTGCTGAGAAAATCACGGATCGCGTCTCGGGCTTCACGCCCGCCATCAAACGTAACCAGCTCATCCAAAAAGTCATCATGTTTGACTTGCTGCAAATAATCAATGACTTCAGGATAAGGACGAATCGCATCTGCGACATCGAGCAGCGCCAGACCCATTTCCGAAGTAATATTATGGGGTACAGACTGAGAAAGCGTGTCTGCTGCGTTTTTTTCACCTAGCCACTCGTTCATTTTTTCATTGATCCATGATGAAGCATTCATGGCAGCCATAAAGACAGCCGAACTTTGCGGGTCGAACAGAATCTTCTTCAATTGCTGGATATCTTCCAGAATGAAATCAAATAAATCCGTCCCGGATTTCGTCCCGATGTTATGTTTTAACTCTTCGATCGATGTTTGACTTCGTTGAATCAGATCATTAACGATTGTCGGCTCGTTTTCGAATTGTGGGGGGGCACCGGCAGACGGCATAGCATTACTGCTTTTAACGGGATTCGCTTCTTTTTTATCAACGGGTAACGATTTTATAAAATCTCCTCGATCTATGATGGTCATAAGTGCGTCTTTCATGAGCGGATCGTGTTGTTCCATGCTATTTAATAAAAATTCTCTGCTGTTAGGCGATGCCAGATGATGTGTGACATCAACAAACAATCTTCCGCCGGCTTTGCGCATGGGTGCAGGAGTCGTTAGCAGGAAAAAAGACAATCCCAGCGGTTTCATGGGATCCGTCATCATTTGTTGATGACCAACAGAGATATAGACGCGATTTTCTTGATCACTCGCTTCAGGAATCGGGTATAACGTCGTGATCGGCCGGCTCTGAACGATATAAAACACGTCATCGGCCAGGCACCATTCGATATCTTGCGGCCGGCCGAAATAAGCTTCAATCTGTCTTCCGATGCGTGCCAGCCGTAAAATTTGTTGTTCGGTAAGGGTTTGGATCTTTTGCTGATCGGGGGCAATCGACTGGGTCTCCGTTCCGCCCTCCTGTCGTCCATAGATCGCCAATGTTTTGGCGGCTATCCTCTTATCGACGATGACCTCATCCTGTACTTTGTAACAATCGGCAGATACCAAACCGGAGACCAGCGCTTCTCCAAGTCCAAAGCTGGCATCGATGGACAGCAGCTTTCGATTGGATGTCATCGGGTCTGCCGTGAATAGTATCCCTGAAGCCTGCGGGAAAACCATCCTTTGAACGATCACGGATAAATAAACTTGACTGTGGTCAAATCCATTTTGCATCCGGTAGATCACGGCGCGATCCGTGAATAGGGATGCCCAGCATTTACTGATATGCTTCAAGACGGCCTCTGTCCCGATGATATTTAAATAGGTATCCTGTTGACCGGCAAAGGAGGCATGCGGTAAATCTTCAGCTGTCGCACTGGAACGCACGGCATAAGCATGTTCCTCGCCATACCGAGAGAGATAATGAGTTACGGCTTTCACGACGTCGGCAGGAATCTCTGCGTCCATAATGATTTGCCTGATCTTCCTGCCGACTTCACCAATTCGCTCCCGATCCTCTGCTTTTAGCATGGCTAGCTGTCCCAGCAAATCATGATAGGTTTCGTTTTGTTCGATGGCTTTTTGATATCCCGCGGTTGTAACACAAAATCCTTCCGGTACGTGTATTCCTTCGATTTTTGCTAATTCTCCTAGATTCATTCCTTTTCCGCCAACGAGCAACAGCTGGTTTTGTTCCATGTCTTGAAAATCGAGAACCAAAGAACGCATTCAACATCTCTCCTAACCATTAATTTGAGAAAAAAAACATTTGACAAGGGTATTTTTAGCGTGGTACAATTAAACTGTAAGATGAGATACTTATACCCTCATATCTGATTGTTTCGCATTCAGATTGTATCATCGTGTCTATGTAATTGCAATAATAAAGAACCTGAAATCAGAGGATTCAGGTTCTTTTTTGGGTTTTCGTTATTTATTTGACTGCTCACCGCTTAGTATTCCTTTTTAATTACAAAGAACGAGCCCCGAATGGTGCCGGCTAATTTGGACTTCTGCCTTGCAAACTTAAACTTCCCTTCCAACTCCTGCGGTACCTCCATCCCCTCCGAAAGCTTAAAACCGACAGCCCGCTTCTTAGGATCATCAACCGTATACATGACATTGACCGCGAGGCCATCCTCATAAAAGACGAAAGCCCACTGGATATTTTCCACTTGAAAACGCGACGTCTCCAAAGGTTTGGCCGCAAACTCAAGATCTCGTTCTTCTTTCAATATTCGGTTCACATAATCCAAAGTCTCCTGGCTATCGCCGGCTGGTACAACCGTAAATTCATGCTTATATTTGTTCATGAAGTAACGCGCCTCATTCGCTCGTAAACCAGCCAGCGCTTCCGCTGCGGGCGAAGACTCCAAACCAACCGTAGATACATTTTTAAAATCAACGATATAAGCCATGCCGCTTCTCCTTTGATCTTATTTATTTCCTTACGACGGGAATCCACAATTCGCCACATACGAAGCCGTCCCGCTCTTCCATCTCCACCGTTGCATTAGGCCCGCCGACATAGGCAAAATCCTTGGCTGACGGCAATACTTGACCAAAGGCAATGCCGGTAAGTTTATTGCTCAACTCATCCGCCGTTTTCCCTTCCCCTTTTACAACGAGGTATTCCCCTTTAGGAAATTGAATAACTCTAGTGGCCTCTGGTAACGACTCCTCCGTCATGACGCCGGCATAATACATCATCTTGTTATTGACCGCCTCGTTTACGGCAAAAATGTAATCATTCGCAGCTATGGCCTTTAAGGTATCAAGCCTTCCATCTTGCTTCACCGACTCCCAAAATTCCGTTTTTTCCTTGTTGATGCCGGCATAATCCGTGTAATCGCTTTTAAGTTCGGTTCCAATACCTAATACGATAAAGCTGTCTTTTTCCTCAAGCGTATAATTCTCCATATTCAAAACCTTCCTTTTTTAAAATTTTTCAAATGATTTGTCTTTTCACTTGATAGGTTTATAATAACCTTAAATCATGTCAAAAAATGATACTGTTTAGGAGAGTCCGATGAAAAAAGTTGAGCGGATTAATACCATCATGCGGTATATCAACAACCGCGCCCACTTTACCATTTCTGAAATAATGCGCGAATTTAACATTTCTCGCTCGACGGCGATTCGAGATATTCGAGAAATCGAAGCCATGGGGATGCCGCTTGTCGCTGAAGTTGGGAGGGATGGGGGGTATTTTGTCATGAACAACTCCGTCCTGCCCACGGTCCGCTTTACCGACACTGAAATCAAAGCTTTGTTTATCGCCTTTATGGCCACTCGAAATCAACAGCTCCCTTATCTAAAGAGTCGCCATTCTTTGGCTGAAAAATTACTCGGCCTCATCTCGGAGAACCAACAAGACGATCTTGTTCTACTAAATCAAATATTGCTGTTTGAAGGAACCAATCCTCATAATCCCGACTTGCTTGATCTGTCCGACCTGCCCCATCCGATGTTAGAAAAACTCATCCAACTCCTTCTGCTGGACAACTATTTATTGGTTTCCATCCAGGAAGAGAAGGAAATTAAATCTTATCCCATTTATCTCCTGCACCTTTATCGTGAAAAAAGCTTATGGTTAATTGAAGGCTTTGACTTAGCGGAAGAAAAGAGACGGATTATTCCTGTCGACAATCTTTCTGACATAGAACGATTCCATACGAAAAAAAGAGTTGGCAAGAAAAAGATTTTAGAGCAGCTGAGTAAACAGGAAGAGTTCATCAACCTTGTCCTTGATCTTGGTCCAAAGGCGATTGCCCAGTTCAAAAAGTACCATCCTGTAAAGTTTTCCATTGCATATACGAATCCTTACCAAACCACAGCCGTTCTTAAGGCTTTTATCGATGTGAACAAGGTGGAAGAATTGACCGAAATCACGAATTGGCTGCTATTTCTAGGTGGGGATATCAAGGTTAGGGAGATACCCGAACAAGTCGTAGAAGGTTTGAAAGAAAGATTCAGCTTGTACTGCCCATAAACACCGCCAGTGAAACGATTAATTCAGTGATAGCCTTCCCGTGGCCTTTCATCGAAATGAGCAATAGGAGCTCCATCCAAAATTTGGCCCGCGACAATTAGCATAACTTTTGTTCCAGTTCGGCCTTCTGGAGCAGGTGGTATCTTATGATTCGTCCGCGCTCGGGCCATACATCCCCGGTACCGGTATGCCGAGCAGGCGGAGATAGACCGTCAACTGGCCCCGATGATGATAAACGTGGTTGAACATCAGCGTGCGCGCCATGTCGATCCGAGGCGCTTCCAAAACGGTCTCCCCCTTGCTGACGAGCCTCCAGGTATCTCTTAGACCGTCTTCTCCCCATGCCCGAAGCTTGGTCTCGGCGAGTGACATGCTATTTTCCAGTGCATCAAGCAATTCTTGCCGGTTAGTCGGCTCGGGCAATGGTACAACCGGAACCTCGCTGACCGAATCATCCAACAATATAGCCAGCCCTCCGGGTACTCCGGCAATATGCAGGGCAAGCTGCCCCAAAGACATCGATATCGGATGCGGTCTCCAAGAAAAATTGTCTTCCGGGAGCTTTTCGAGAAGCGCCCGTGTCGATTCGGCTTCCCTTTTCAATTCGATGATCCATTCCTCAATTACGCTGATGGTGATCTCCTCCTCCGGCCTATGCCGTTCATCTCTTCCACCTTATCATCCCATGCGGGTAATCGTTTCTTACGGATTGCGGAAATCGAATTGGATCCCAGAGAACGCAAAGCTCCAAGCTGCGAGTAACGCACCTGTACGCGCATGATCAACGTGTCTTTTTTGAAAGCAGGCTATTTTACGGGATCCGGTCCGAATACCGGCGCCAATTTTGATGCAGACAATTGCTCGCTCAGTCCGAAATATTCGCAAAAATTCATAATCATCGGATTCCATTTCGCTGGATCGATATAATTGGGGTTACCAGTCACAAGAAGTTCTTCTTCAATATGGATTTTTTCTATTCGAACTTCAATGGCAACCAGCGAGCTGGGTTCTTCAAATGCATGGAGCTTCACAAGTTTGGCTTCCAGCTGCACTGGGCATTCTTTGACGCGCGGAGCCTGAACGATTAGGGATGGAAGTGGTGTTAAGCCAGCGACTCCGAATTTATCCGCCTCATACCTGTAGCCCCTCTGTGCTTTAGAATCAGGGACTGGGTTGCTGCCCGTCAACAGCGTCAGCCGATCCACAGCAGGAATCAAGTCAACCGACGGAAGACTAAGTACGCACTCCCGTTCTCGGATCAGATTTTGAACCGTCTTCGATTTTCTGCTCATACCCAGCATACACGATTGGTTGAGCCACCAGGCTGACGACATCGGAGACAGGTTGGGCGTACCGTCTTCGTTCATTGTGCTGATTAACACAACCGAAGTCCCGAAGTAAAGGATTTTGGGTTCAATTACTTTATGCATGACAGATTCACTCTCCTCGATAATAAGCTTCAAGGGTAATGTATCACAAATTTCGGGATGTTCTGGGGAATATCGAATAAGAGCACAAGATACTGAAATTATGGATACACCGCAGTTACGACTGCAAAGCTTCTGACTTAAAAACCGCTTTGGCAACCATTTATAAGTTATTAGAAAGCTGCGAACAGGACTTGTACCCTTAATCCGATACTGGACTTTAGTCGAGGTCTGTTACCTGCCGCGGTCTGTTCCGAACCACGAAGATATTCGTTACAATATAGCGAAGACGTTTAGAGGAGCGATTGATCATGAATTACGAGCATAAAGTACAGAGGGAGATCGCCGACTGGGAACACCAGATGTTCAAACCGCCGGGCTGGCTGGAAAAAACATCGAAAACCATCGGCAGCCGGATTAATCATTGGATTCCCCCGAAGGTGCACACCATTATAACGACCACCATACGATCGATCGTGCGTACGGCACTGTTCGGAGCAGAATATACGCCTAGCCGGCCGGTCCAGCGTTCTCTGGAACTGGAAGCTGCCGATCAAGAAGCGAAAGCGTTGTTTGCTCTGTACCAAAAAATCGCGGTTGCCGAAGGAGCTGGTACCGGAGCCGGCGGCATCATGTTCAGCATGGTAGACTTTCCGGCTTTAATCGCGATTAAAATGAAATTTTTGTTCGAGCTGGCGCATGTTTACGGTTATGACACCAAACACTTCTCCGAGCGGGTATTCATCCTCAAGGTATTTCAAATGACGTTTTCGGGGCCCGAAAACCGTGCCAGGCTGCTCGATTCCGTCAAGCGTTGGCATATTGAAAAGGAACAATGGCGCTCCGATACCGAATATGCCCGGAATATGGACTGGGAAACCTTTCAGGTCGAGTATCGAGACGCCATGGATTTCCGGAAAATGCTGCAGATGGTGCCCGGGATCGGCGCTTTTGCAGGCGCTTGGGCGAATTACACCATACTTGAGGAGCTGCGCGAATTCGCCATGAACGCTTACCGCCTGCGCAGATTGCACGATTTCGAGGGATTGGGTTAGCCCTATCCCTCCCCCTAAACATCTAAGGTACATGAACGAAGCATACCAAAAAGCAGCTCATCCATAGGATAGCTGCTTTTTGGTTGTTTCCATTGTCATTGCCACGCGCATACTTCCATTTCCGAAATGGCGAACCCCATCCCGAAATTCCGCTACTACTAAATTTTGGAAAACGGAATTATAATCTTTTTGTCATCGCATGGTTTGACACTTACAGTCAGCCAACTATCACGCCAAAATAAAGGAGGGATGCCGTTTCAGTCCCGATTGCGAAGTTGTTTTAATCCTAAGTCCAAAGGAGGAAATTTGATGATGCAGAAGGGAATGCGTTACCTGCTGGTTCTGTCGCTGCTGCTGACCTGTTGGTCCGTTTTCGGTACGAGAGCCGAAGCTGCGGACTATACACAGGGGGTTGAATTATCCGGCAACGCAGCCACCGTATGGTTCAAATCCGCCGTCAACACTAGCTGGGTCGATGTCCATTATCGAGTAAACGGCGGTGAACAGCAAAATTTCAGAATGTCTTACCATACCGGAAAATCCCGATTTGAGCAGGCCATCTCAGGCATTGCCGCCGGCCAAGTGATTACTTATTCGTTTACTTACAATAACGGGATCCCTGCCTATGACACAGGTGTATTTTCTTACACCGCGGGTTCCACGCCGCCTCCCTCTTCTTCCGGCTCCATATATGACATTCTTCCATCCACTATCCCCATGCCGCCAAACGGTGCCGTCTCGGTCAAGATCATGAACGGGACCCATGGCGCTTATACCGACCAGCAAATATACTGGGGCGTTCTCGGCATCAATCCCGTCAACAACCAGTGGAGCTATTTGGACCTTAACGGCAATCTGGTCCCGATCTCCAGCGCCTTGAATGATGCGCCAGGCCATTTAACCAAGAACGGCATCAACTACGCCAACATTTATCATAAGGTCAGCGATGCTTCTTGGGTCACATTGCCCCAGATCACATCGGGCCGAATGTTCCTTAGCGTCGGCACTCCTCTGTACTTGAAGACCTTTAACGATGGATTCGCCGGCCCCGATCTGAACAATCCGACCGACCCGAACCGCGATATTTATTTTGATTTCGTTGAATTCACGATTGACGCCGCCGGCTATCACGGCAATACGACACGCGTCGACGGATTCGGTTTTCCCCTTCAGCATCGTCTGGTCAATAAATCCGGTTCCTTCGACCAGACTGTAGGCGAGCTGGAATCCGAAACCCGAAACGGAATCTTCGCCAAATTCCAGGCTGAAGTTCCTGCCGCCTTCAAATCGTTGGCCACGATTCAAGCACCGTATCGCATTGTCGCGCCGATTCACGGTTCTTTTGCCCAGGGTGGCGCGAATGCCAACTATTTCGGCGGGTACGCTCCGTACAGCACCCAGGATATTTTCCGGTGCGACGGCGCTTTAACGGATGCGGCAACTTGTGCCGCCATTCAACGTCATGTTTACAAGGCCAACGACTGGAATAACGTTTCGAATTACTATCAAGCCGCCCCGGCCAATTATTACGCAAAATTCTGGCACGACCACAGCATTAACCGCTTGGCCTACGGTTTTCCGTATGACGATGTCAACGGCCAGGCCGCTTACCTTGAAGTTGGCGACCCGAAAGGCCTGATCATCCGCATCGGTTGGTAAATCCCCCATGATACCTGAGTGACTGAGATTGGAAATAGCCTACTCGCTTTATCTATCATCTTTAGTGCAAAAAAGCCGCGATTTTGGCGGCTTTTCATTCGTTTATACCCAGTAAACCGGTTAGAAACCACATAACGCCGTGGAGAACAAGACCGGCCTGCCCATTAGGGAGCCTCATAGTTTTTTAACGGCATACCTACATATTCGCGGAAGGAGGCAATCCGCTCTCCCTCGAACTCGAAGACGATGGCAAGCTCATTACTAAAAGACCGGCCATTCAACAAACCTTCTGAGCGAAATACCACCATCCCGTGGTCCACATTCTCAATCAAGACGAGCGGAATCAGCTGCATCTGAAATACGGAACGCTCGAACCTGACCAGCTCCTCGAACCGCTCTTTGCCTTGCTGCTTGTGATCCCACCCATCTAGCGGGAGCGGAACAAAGAAATGAAAACCATCTGTAACCTTATCGAGAAAATCCGCTGTATGCCCTGTTTCTAAAGCCTGCTTAAAAGCTTCAAAACTTTCAGTCGTTCGGGTTGATACGGAGTCTACGGATTTTTGCATGTAGGCTTCCTCCTTATGGTTAATCGTTAAAATGATAGCTCCATTCATGAAGCTGTCGATCATTCGCCTTTGTTTACGCTTTCCAAGCTTTGATTAGCGTGTCTGAACCTTTAGCTGGCTTGATATCGTTCCGAGGTGAATGGCTTCGTGAAGCAGCGCGAAGTTGAATAGGTCCCCAGCCGTACTGAATTGGAACGGTCCCATGACAAACGGAGTTGAAAGCTTCTCGTCCAGCATATCAGAATTCAGCCCAGATAGGCGTGAAAGCTGAGCTGTTAACATCTCGACCAGCTCTTTTTTCGATGGAGGAGCCACCTTCCATTCCGAGGGCTTGGTTCCGGAGTTAAACAGTAAAGCATACGAGTCCGGTATGTCTGATGGGGAACCAAAGCTCAGGGCAGTATACGTATCCATCCAATAAATGATATGGCCGACATTCCAACGGATGGTGTTGTTAAATCCTGCAGTTTGTATGTCGAACTGCTCCTCCGGTATAGCCTGCACCTGCTGCAGCACCACTTGACGTCCAATCTTCGCCGTATTGATTATCGCTTCGGACATGTTCATTTCCTCCTTTGTCATAAAAACGTTTGTTATGCTCCCAAGTATAGGTCGCACGGAACGTTACATCAATACAGTGGACATTACCGGAACGTTAAGTATAAGTTAACGATAATGAATTGACAGATCAGGAAGATAACGCCACAATAATCGTGAAACATCCATTCAATGAGGGAAAGCAGGTGTGCAGGATGGAGTTAAAACAACTGCAGTATTTTATGGCTATATGCGAAGAGCTTCACTTCTCGAGAGCAGCCGAAAAAATGGGAGTCAGTGCTCCCAACGTAAGCCAGCAGATCAGGAGATTGGAAGAAGAATTAGGGGTTCTGTTGTTCGATCGCGTGGGAAAAACCATTGTTCTTACGGACGCTGGAGCGATTCTTCATGAACATGCCGCCGCCGTGTTCGGGCATCTGCAGCAAGCGGGCGATGCCATTGCCGATCTGAAGCAGATGCAAGGTGGATCGCTATCGATCGGCGTCTTGCCCGGTGACGCGGATCTCATGTTTAATGCCTTGCTGCTGGATTTCCATCAGACCTATCCCACCATCTCGCTGTCCCTTCTGGAAACCATGAAGGTCACGGAACAGGTTCTGGACCGAAGCATCGATATCGGCGTAACCATCGGACCCGTTAACGATGAACGTCTTACGTCAATTCCCCTGTTTCACGAGGAATTCTCATTGGCTGTACATAGGAACGATCCTCTTGCAGGGGAGAACTTCATCCCATTGAACAGGCTGCGCTCCATGAAAATGGTCATGTTTCCACCCGATCATCAATGCCGCAAGCTGATCGACCGCTTCTGCATGGACAACGGCTTTGCAGTGCAGCCGCATATGGTGACAACAACATTATCCTCCCTCCTCCAGATGGTACAGAGCGGTGTTGGCGCGTGCGTTCTGCCGCGACTTCTACTGGATAATCTTCGCAATGCGGAGATCAAAGTCGTGCATCTGAGGAATCCTACGCCTTCTCAAGACATTTGTCTGATCTACCGCAGCGACAGATTCGTGGGATACGCCATGCGCACATTCATAAAAAATTTGAGGGCTTATATCGAGACAGCCATCCGTCATTCGAAGTCTTCATGAGATAGGGATCTTTCCGTGTTCAGTTGTGCACATAACTTTTTCAAATGATTTGCTGCGCAATCTCCCACACATGCCCTGCCGGATCTGTGAAGGCAGCGGTTCGGACACCCCATGGCCGATCCATTGGACCGTTAAGCAGGGTAACGCCGCGTGTTTTCAATTCGCTGCATACTGCATCTACATCATCCAACCGGATCGTAAACTGGAACCGAGATCCGGATTCACGGCTCGCGACTGTTCCAGGACGGATCAGACCGTGGGCTTCGGAGATATTCAGGAGGTTAATGCTCATATTTCCGAAATTGAACACCGCAGAAACATCGTCTTCATAAACGGCGGAAAAACCGAATACTTCTTGATAGAACACCTTCACATTGTGCAAATCCTCCACAAACAATGTAATTACATCGACATTCAACGACCCTAAAGAACTCATACATACACCCCTTCACACTCAAATCAACTCATATTCATCATAATAGAATTAAGGAATTGATATTTCTTTTTATTTGCTATGCCATTCCTATGAATATCTCATTGTTTCTTCATATCATATAAATTTCACTTGCGGAACTTTGTTAAGTTGCTCTTTTATTACGCGAGCTATGGTTTGGACTCCGATTTCGATGAGCTCCTCCTCTACCTGCGACACGCTTAAGCGAATCACCGAATTCTGGGCAAACTCGGGAAGATACATTTTTCGGGCATCGTCTACGTATACGTTTTCCTTCTTCAAATCCTCAATCAACATCCCGGCCTTAAGCAGACCAGGCAACCGGATTGTCGAATAGAATCCCGATTGAGAAACCGAATATGCGGCGCTTGACGGCAGCATCTCTTGATAAGCCTTTTGCAATAAGGCCGCTTTCCGTCTGTAGATGGATCTCATGCGCTGGGTATGAGTCTTGAACATGCCGCTCTTCAAGTAAATTTCCAAAGCCCCTTGCATAAGGACCGGGGTATGGAGATCGGTAGCGAATTTGGCGCTAAGGAATGAGTCACGCAGGAAGTCCGGAATAACAGCAAGCCCCAATCTTAAGCCGGGCAGCATTACTTTGGAAAAGCTTTTGATATATATGACCCTTCCTGATGGATCGTAAGCAAACATCGGATCCTGGTTCTTGTCAGGATCGAGATCGCCTAGATAATCGTCCTCGATAATGTAAACGTCGTATTTTTGGGCCAGTTCCACGATTTTTCGTCGTTCCTTATTGGAATAACTGCAGCCTGTCGGGTTATGAAACCTGGTCACGGTGTAGAAACATTTAATGTCGTTGCATTTGAACAGTTGCTCCAGCCGTTCCATGTCGATTCCTCTCTCCGTTATTTCGATTCCGTATGTCGTGGCCTGCTGAACCTTGATCGACTCGATCATACTGACATGAGTAGGCTGTTCTACGCAGATATTTTTTTTGCCATTAGGAAAGGGAAGCGAAATCAATAGATGAATCGCTTGCTGTGACCCGGATACCACGCAGATTCGGTCAGGAACCGTAAACACTTGCAGTTCACGCAGATGCCGGGTCAGTTCCTCTCTTAACGAAGGCAGCCCCTGGATCTCCGAATAGGTAAACATCTCCTCTTTATATACATCAATCGCTTGATTGATGCAGTGCTGAAAGTCCCGGTAAGGCATGGCATTCTTGTCGGGGCCAGCTGACAGAAAATCTATGACTCCCGTGTCAGCTGAACCTGAATGTCCGGAAGGCACCCGCTCTACAACATAGTAACCGCTTTTCGAGACGGCATAGATTTTATGTTTTTTTTCCAATTCGGAATATGCTTTGATGATGGTATTGACACTGCAGTCGAACTGCTTGGCCAACACCCGTATGGATGGCAGCCTCTTCCCTGGTTTCAACTCTCCATTATCGATTTGCTGTTCGATACTCTTCATGACCTCGGCATAGATCATATGGCCCCCTCTTCCTCTCCTCAATCTGTATAGGTACAAACGTTAAATAATCAGATTTACTTGCAGCACCTGTAACCATAGACTAATAGTATCAAAATGCATTTGATATGGGGAATTTGTTCTGTTCGATGGCCATCGAGACCATCCCCGAAATAAGATGTACTAGGAGTGATGCAGCCGTGTTACAGATGAATAAGAAAAACCGCCTATCCGCTTTTATCTTTATATTCCTTGCAGTCGTTTGCTTGTTCGCATACTCGCCAAGTGCCGATGCAAAGCCAAGCTCCCATCGGCTTGAACTGGAACAAACCTTCCGGAAGTCCCACGCGACGCTGGTCCTCAAGAATTTGAAGACCGATCAAGTATACACATTCAATTCTGAAAGAAGTAAACAGCGGTTTACTCCGGAATCCAGCTTTAAAGTGGCAAATGCCCTCATCGGTTTGGAAGTCAAGGCTGTTTCTGACGAATACGAAGTCAAAAGATGGGACGGTATCGTAAGAGAGTTTCCGGTTTGGAACCGGGATCACTCACTTGCTTCGGCTATGAGGGAATCAGCGATTTGGTATTACCAGGCGATGGCTCGCGATATCGGCCAAGAGCTGATGCAGAAATACGTGAATCGAATCCATTATGGTAACCGCGACATAACCGGAGGCATCGATACATTCTGGCTGAACAGCAGCTTGAAGATCTCTGCCGTAGAACAAGCGGAGTTTATCGAAAAGCTCGTTGAAGAGAATTTGCCCTTTCAGAAGAAAACGATGAAAACGGTCAAGCGGATGATGATCGACGATGAACAGGATGAATATACGATTCATGGAAAAACCGGTTCGAGGCTGTCCGATATGGGGCTTGGCTGGTATGTCGGATATGTCGAGACGGATAAAGAGACCTGGGTATTCGCAACGAATGCAGCCGGCAGCGGTGCATTCGCGAAGGAATTAACGCTGACAACATTGGAGAAGATGAAGATCTTGAATAATTAATAAAGAATTCGCGTCCCATCTGATTGATTACCTTACAACTTAAGAGATACAGAATAAAGATTGGAGATTCATGCCACCGGACATATTATGGTAACAGGGTCCTGACGAATAGATCGTCAGGACCCTGTGTTTGTTTTAAGATTTCGAGCAGTATGACAAGATCATTGCTCAGCCTTCTATGGCTGAGCAATGAATGCTTGGACGGCAGCGGCCAATCCATGTAAATCATCGATTAGCGGGGAATGCCCTGCATCCAAGGATACATATTGAACTGGCTTTCCATGACTTGCAAAGTCTTCTTTGATTTCTTCCGTCATCTGCTGCGTGGTAATCAAATCCTTAACGCCCCAAATGACGAGGACCGGACATTGAATACGCTCCAACTCTCCTGTTCCATCCGCGAGTCCGTTGGATACGGAACTGATATTGAATCGGTTTGCGGCATCGGCAGCATCCACCATGTTACGCTGCTTCATGCAGGCATCGATGTACTTCCCACGGGTGGCAGCATCAGACTCACGTTCATGAAACAAAAGGTAGTCCATCGCCTGAGCAAAGTAAGCCCGGTCCTGCCTCTGATTTGCTTGAAACGTCATGGCAAGTCCTGGGTCTTTGACTATTTCCTCTTTAGTCTTCAGACGAATGCCATCGGCATTCACGGCTGCATATCCTCTAGTCGAGATAGAGGCAAGCAGAATCAACTTTCGTACGCGATCTGGATATTCTGCCGCAAACTGCATGGCGATGCCTCCACCATTCGACCAGCCCATAACCATAACATGGCGAAGACCAAGCTGTTCTACGAATTGATGCAGATCCGAGGAAAAGTCTTTCATGTCACCAATGGGATTCTGATAGCTGGACTCGCCGTAACCACGCAAGTCTACAGCGATGAAGCGTTGGGTCATATCGGCATGCGTCAACAAGGGTTCCCACAGCTCCGAAGAAGCCATATTCCCGTGAATCAACAGCATGCAGGGTTCCGTACCTGTTCTTTCTCTATAACTCAGCGTTTCTCCATTAGGTAACAAAGCCGTTTTCACTTCAAGTGTCATGATGCCACATCCCCTCCTTACAAATCTCCTAGTTTATTCACGAATTTAACCGATAAAATGACGCTTGCCACACCCAATACGCTGAAAATGGCATATAAAAAGTCAGGGTGCAACGTAATCCGCAGCAACCCGAGAAAATTAGGGAACTGCATCAGGAAGACGGCGCAAATGACCGTTGGGATGACCGCCCTTTTCCATATTCCGAACCAAAATAGCGGAATCAATGAGGCAAGCGCGACAACGATGGAGTGTAAAATCATTCGGAACGCATAATTCGCCAGGTCAGCTGCCGTCGGCGTTCCCGGGATGACATCCATCACTTGGTTGAGCGCATAAGTTGCAACACCGCCAAGTACGAAGGACACCAGCGTACCGAAGAAAACCGCCAACACAATGAACAGTACCTTGGCCATCACGAGCCTTTTTCGGCTGAGTGGATATCCGTAGGAAAGAGCCATCGTCTTGTTCTTATATTCTTCAATGAATACATGATTGATCAGGGACGCTCCGAACAATATAAACCCCATCTGAATGGGTATCATCAGTTCCAGAGCGGCAGCATAACTTTCGCCAAAACGAATCATCGGCATATCGGCAAAAACGACCTTGAGAAAAAATACCGGCAAGAACATAAGAATGATCCAATACGTAATCGCTTCACCGATCACTTTCTTGCGATCCAGCTTCTTCCATTCCAGCTCGATTAATTTCAACATATCGGATTCATTCCTTTCCCTGAATTTGATGATAGAAATAGTCTTCCAGTGTACTGTTATATTTTTGGATCTCCTCGATTTCAATCTCATGCGCAATCAGCAGTTTGGTAATTTGACTGGTCGATACGTCCGTATCATAGACTCGGATTCGCAGATCCTGTACGATTTTGATATTGGATATACGAAGCTCATGCTCAAGTAAAAAGGCTGCTTTCTGCACATTCGAGGTCATAAGTTCAATATAATCGGTACGCTGCTTTCGAATGTCGGACAACGTGACTTCGTCGACCAATTGACCGCGTTGAATGACGCCGATCCTATCGGCTACCTGCTCAATTTCCCCTAAGATATGGCTGGACAGGACAAATGTAATCCCATATTCCTGGTTCAGTGTTCGGATCAAATCCCTCATGTTTTTAATGCCGATCGGATCCAGTCCGTTCGTGGGTTCATCCAGCACGATCAATTCCGGCTTGGTGATGGCGGCCCTGGCGATGCCAAGACGCTGCTTCATGCCGAGCGAGAAATCCTTCACTTTTTTATCTTCGATTCCTTCCAATTGGACCAGGTCCAGGGCTTGACGTATAGCTCTCTTATCATAATAGCCCAAGTATTCGCAATGAATTTGGAGATTCTCCATGGCCGTCATGTGCTCGTAAAATATCGGGTATTCAATGATGCTCCCTACCCGCTTGAGGCCTTCTTTGGAGGTTTCTGAAAAATTCTTGCCAAACAGCATGATCGCTCCGGAGGTCGGAAGAATGAGCCCCGTCAGCATTTTCATGATGGTTGTTTTACCCGCGCCGTTTGGACCCAGCAAGCCATAAATCTCGCCCTTTCTCACATTGAGATTGACACGCGTTACAATGGACATCCCTTTTACGGTTTTGCTCAGATCCGAAGTTTGAATGACGTAATCCACGAAGACCACCACCGTGTTCACAATTTGATTTCCTTTGTTATCTTTATCATAGACCTGAAAATGGACTTATTCCTTTCCCGTTCCTTACATGTTTCTTAAGAATGAATCGAAACGCGCGGCTGAAAAAAAAAGAGACGTTGAACAGAGGACAACATCTCGTGGATCAAGGTTAGTAGGTTAATTGCTTGAATTTGCATGTGAAAATGGTCTTTTTGTCAGCCTCCGAGCTGCTTAGACTGATCCGTCCGTTCATTTCTTCCGTTAGGCGTTTAGAGATACTTAGTCCCAGCCCGCTTCCTTGAAATTGCGGGTTCCGGGCATCGTCCAGGGTATAAAGTCTTTCGAATACGCGTTCCTGATGAATCTCTGCGATCCCTTTCCCCCGGTCCCACACGTCTACGGCCACGTATTCTCCTTCTTCCCGAACCGTCAGCCCGAACACGCCTCCGTCGCTTCCATAGCGGATGGAATTCGATATGAGATTGCTCAATATTCGATGCAGCGCATCCTTGTTGCCAAGGAAATAAAAGGGCAGCTCCGGAATGTCGATCTCAACCCGAAGATTTCTGGAAACCAGCAGGTCGTAAAACTCAAGCACGCTGTTCCGGCAAACCTCGCTCAATGATATTTTGCTAAGCGGGGTATCATAATCCTCCGACTCGATTTTGACAAGGTCGAAGAATTGATTAAGCAAGGCGATCAGACTGTTTACTTTTTCATTCAACCGTTGAATGACTTCCTCCTCGTCTTGCGCGGTCAACGTATTCTTCTGATTCAGCTTTTCCGTGTAGCCGAGAATGACCGTCAGCGGCGTCTTCAAATCATGGGACATGTTAGAGATCATTTTCTTTTGGCTGTCCTTCGTTCTGGCATAATCCGCAAATACCTTCTGTTTGTTATCCAGCAAACGGTTAATCTGTGTGAGCAGCTGCCTGACGGCATCGTCGCCCGTGGGCATCAACACTTTCTCCGCTGTGTCCTGGTCCAGAATATCCGAGATTTTATTCGCTATCTCGAGGATGCTTTGATTTTGTTTCTTCCCGGATATAAATAGCAAGCCGATGATTGCAACCAATACGGCAATAATGACGGACAAAAGAAGGACCATGTGCTAATCCCCCATTTTATATCCGATTCCCCAAATCGTCCGAATGTATTGCGGAGCTGACGGATCCTCTTCGATTTTTTCCCGGAGTCTCCGGATATGTACATTAATCACGTTCTCATTCCCGTAATAATCTTCTTCCCAAATGAGTTGATAGATTTGCTCCTTGGTGAATACCCTGCTGTGATGGGTTAGGAGCAGCTTCAAAATATGGAATTCCTTCGCGGTGAGCGGCACGCTTTTCCCTTTGACTTTTACGGAGAACGAATGCAAGTCCAGGACGAGATCCTTATACGTAATGACGGGGGGTTCGGCAGGTTTACTTTCCGTTTCCGCGTATAACGTTGCCCTCCGAATGGCAGCTTGAACCCTGGCTGTTAATTCGATCATGGAGAAAGGCTTGCTTATATAATCATCCGCGCCAAATCCAAGGCCCATGGCCTTGTCGAGGTCGCTGCCTTTCGCAGAAATAATCAAAACAGGAACTTTGCTGGTCTCTCGGATATGTTTGAGCAGCTCCATTCCGTTTACCTTGGGGAGCATCAAATCGAGCAAGATCAGATCGAACTTCTCTTTTTGAAAAAGCGCGAGTGCTTCCTCGCCGTCGCGTGCAGATGCAACGCTGTAATGATCCTGTTTCAGCTGGCTTTCAATCAACTGATTGATGTCGTTGTCGTCTTCAACGAGCAGAATGCGTTTTTGCATATCCTATGTCCTCCTGAGCATGCTCTGATCCATTCCACGGTTCCGATCCGAAACAGTAGTTTTTTCGATTTTAACACAAATTGGCATAATCTAGTGATCAATAGGAATGAAGCAATTACAGAAAAATCCCTTTCGCAGCAATCGGGTGCGGCTTCATGGGTGAAACAAAAAAATCCGCGTTTTCCGCGGATTAATAATGCATGTAAGTTGACAAATTGCCGCTGTTTTTGTTATTTCCACCAAACGACAGCATGATCAGGCTCCGTAGAATATGCCGATGGAGCTATTACTACCGATTCCCCAATTTGAGGAGTGAGTATGTGCACTTGTTTTTGTTTAGCAGCCATAGTCACGCGTTCGATCGGTTCATTCCAGTCATGCAAGGCCAACGTAAACCCTGCCCAATGGATCGGAATCAACCATTGCCCTTTCACATCCAGATGAGCCTGTACCGTCTCTTCAGGCATCATATGAATATTCGCCCAACGTTTGTCGTATTGACCACATTCCATGAGCGTCACATCAAATGGGCCGTATTTTTCTCCGATCTCATGAAAATGTGGACCATACCCGCTATCCCCGCTGAAATACACTCGACTCTTGTTGCTGATAATGACCCAAGACGACCATAAGGTCGAATCGCGGTCAAACAGGCTTCGCCCTGAAAAGTGTCTCGCTGGCGTGCAGATGAGTTGTAGACCGTCTAACCCGGATGCATCCCACCAATTATGTTCGGTAACGCTCGATTTTGAAATCCCCCAGCGCTCCAAGTGACCACCAAGGCCAAGCGGCACATAAAAATGCTTAGCCTTCTCCTTAAGCTTCTGAATGGAGCTGAAATCCAGATGATCATAATGATCATGTGACAAAACGACGGCATCAATGGGAGGAAGCTTGTCCAGATCAATAGGAATATCCCTGCTATAACGTTGATTCCCAAAAACAGGGATTGGGGATGGAGACGTTCCTAACATAGGGTCGAACAGCAGCGTTTTCCCCTCGATTTCCAGCATGAATGCAGAATGCCCAAACCACGTTACACGTGTTAGCGCTTGTTGTTGTATACTTGTGGGATCTACTCGCTTTATCGGTAATGGAGAAGTCGGCTTCCGATTGGGATTCCGTTTCATGTAATCGCGTAACAGTGACATGAAGTCCGTTGTTCCCATCCTCATGGAGGTATGGATTGGATTCACAAAATGATTACGGTCGAAATTCGGGAGTTTGCGAAATTCGTTTCGTTTTTCCCTAGATACTCTTTGGCCGAATGGCGGATAATATCTCAGAAACAATGCAATGGATAGGATTAAAGCAGCGCATATTAAAAAAATGGTCATAGGGTTCTACCTCGATTTGTCCAATCTAGTCTAAGATAAAAGAATCGGATTACATAAATTGTAATGCTCCTTCTTACATTTAAGCTTTCACAGCATCCCAGCTCATAACGATAGCTGCTTCCAATTCCCGATTACCAAATCGGGTTCCGTACTTCAGATGTGATTTCGCCAATTCGGCTACGGGTAAAATCGAATAAACGATCAACATATCCACATCTTCCGCTTTCAATATATTCTGCTTCTTTCCCGTTTCAAACATCTCGAAAATGGGTTGGAACAGACTTGCGGTCTCGTCCAAACACCATTTCTGGGGCAATGGAGAATTCATGATTTGCTCTAAAAATAGAAAATAGTCTTTGTGCGTATGTATAAACTCCACATACTTCCGGATGATCGATTCAAAGCGTTCTTTAACCGATCGCGTATCATCGAATCCCTGTAACATGCTCTTACTCATCTTGCCCTTCACCTTTAAGTAAGTCTTAAGCAGCAGATCCTCCTTATTCTCATGATAAATATAGATCGTTGCAGCCGATACATTAGCCTTCTTAGCTATTTTGGATATCGACGTTTCCGCAAACCCAATCTCATTCACTAATTGAATCGTCGCGTCAAAAATGGCTTCCACTTTGTTATCGTCTCTATGTCTCATGAAGCTATAATAAACGATCATTCGTTTATAATCAAGAAACCGGGCCGGGAACTCCTCCCGAAACCCGGTTTTTGATAAGTTAGTCTGCCTGCTTCCTGAGTGCATTTTCTTTTTTCATGATGGTATGTTCATATCTTGCGATTTTATCGTTCAAGCGTTCCAGTGTGTTCGTCATTTCTTCGATTTTGTCCCCCAGTCGATTGCGCTGTTCAATCAACAATCCCTTTCGTGTTTCAAGCGTGTCGTCGCCTTGTTGAAAAAGCGAAACATACTCGATCAGTACCTCGACCGGAAGCCCCGCGCTTTGACGCATGCATTTAACAAAATCAACCCATTTGATGTCTTCCTCCGAATAATCCCTGATACCATTTTTGTTCCGGTTTACTGGCGGAATCAACCCAATTCGCTCATAATAGCGCAGGGTATCCTGGGAAAGCCCGAACCTTTCGCTGATTTCTTTAATCGTCACCGTCATGTCTTGATTCACCTTCTCTGTTCAATACCGTTTCCTGAATAAGTCAGTTGTTAAAGCTACAAGGCTCCCACAACCCGGTGAGGTATGTACGGCTCTTCCAGGGAGGCCATCTCCTCCGGCGTGAGTTTGACCGTAAGCGCGGCTGCGGCATCCTCCAGGTGAGATATTTTGGTCGCGCCGACAATGGGCGCCGTGATCGGTTCTTTCTGCAGCAGCCAGGCGAGCGCAACTTGAACGCGCGGAATGCCCCGCTCATTCGCAATGCCTGCAAGCCGTTCCACAATGATCCGATCGGCATCCGCCGTGGCATCATACTTGGATTTCTGAACCATGTCCGTTTCGGAACGCTGCGTCGTCTCCGACCAGTCTCGCGTCAATCTTCCCGATGCTAGTGGGCTGTAGGGGATCACGCCGATTTTTTCGGATTGGCACAACGGCAGCATTTCGCGCTCTTCTTCGCGGTAAATGAGGTTGTAATGGTTCTGCATCGAAACGAACCGGGTCCAGCCATTCTTTTCAGCGGTATGCTGGGCCTTGAGAAACTGCCATGCATACACGGCTGAAGCTCCGATGTAGCGAACCTTTCCGGCTTTCACCACATCATGAAGGGCCTCCATCGTTTCTTCGATAGGCGTATCATAATCCCATCGATGAATCTGGTACAGATCGACATAATCGGTACCCAGCCGCTTGAGGCTCTTGTCGATTTCGCTCATGATTGCCTTCCGGGACAGCCCCATCCCATTAGGGCCCTCGTGCATACGGAAATGAACCTTTGTCGCCAGGACGATTTCGTCGCGATTCGCATATTCTTTCAAGGCGCGGCCGACAATTTCCTCGCTTGTACCGTCCGAGTAGACATTCGCCGTATCAAAGAAATTGATGCCAAGCTCCAATGCCTTTTTAATAATAGGACGGCTGCTCTCTTCATTTAACACCCATTGATGCACCCAGCGCTCTGCTACGCCAAATCCCATGCACCCAAGACAGATGCGGGAAACATCGAGACCGGTGTTCCCTAGTTTCGCATACTCCATCATAATCCCTCCTTAGACTTAAGTTTATCACTTGGAGTTAACTCCAGGTCAATACGCAATAAACACTCATGATGTTCCGTTTGACGCTAACCTGCAAAAACAAAAACTCCGCGTTCATCACGGAGTTTTTGCTGCAGGATTGTGTATTGCCAACTTATGAATCGCTTTGAACCGTGGATAACGAAACGAGGACCGGACCGGCAAAGTCCGAAGCTTCCTCGCCTTAATCGTTAATCCCTTTATCGCTTGAGGCTTGAAGGTATAGCTCGGCGGAGCCCAGCGGATGCTCGACGAGTTCTCCACATAAATCGGAAACTTCGCCGGACGCCTCCAGTTCTTTCTTTCCTGCCGACTCAAGCTGCGTCAGGTCATAATTGGCAGGCAGTGCTTCAATGGTGACCTCGTATTCCGGATTGTCGCTTAGAAACAGGCGTCCTTCGGCAGCGTCAAAATTGAACTTTTCAAATACGTATAAGGAAAAGCCATCGCCTCCGACTCTACATGGTAGAGTCGGGTTCGCGTTAGAAAGAGACGGATTTTTCGTTTTTATTCCGACCTTGCCATAGCATAACCGGGATCAGCAGCAGGGCGAGTATGCTCCCGGCAAAGGAAAGTGCGGCATAACTGGAATGAGCAACCACCATTCCTGAAAGGGCCCCACCTGATGCCCCCGCGAGGGCAATCAATACGTCAACAGACCCTTGCACTTTCGCGCGGTTTGTTGAGGTTGTTGCATCTACGATCAATGCCGTTCCGCTAATCAAGCCAAAATTCCATCCCAACCCTAGAAGAGATAGGGCGACAATCAATACGGTCATGGAATCAGCCGGTGCTATGGCGGCAATGACCCCTGCAAGCAAAAGCGTAACTCCAGAAGCCATTGCCATTGCCTTACGTCCGATTTTATCGACCAGGATACCGGTTATCAGGGATGGAAGATACATCGATCCGATATGAAAACCAATGACAAGCCCCACTTCGCTTAGTCCATGACCATGATGTCTCATATGTACGGGCGTCATGGTCATAATAGCTACCATTATAATTTGCGTTAAGATCATAACCACAGCGCCGATTGCGATTCCACGCTTTCCTGATCCTGCAGTATCCATTTCTTTTGCAGAACCGGCATGCTCATCCGAATTTCCCTGCATGGCTATAGCATTCGCTACCAGCAAAGGATCGGGGCGTAGAAAAATTAGCAAAACGATGCCTGCGAGAATATATGCCGCAGCTGCCAATAAAAAGGGTCCGGCCAAACTCGGTATCCCCACCGACAGCGCGAAATCGCCAGTGACGTTGACTAAATTCGGGCCTGCTACTGCACCAAAGGTAGTGAATACCATGGCCGTACTGGCTGCGGTTGCTCGTTGCTTAGAGTTGGCCAGGTCCGTCCCGGCATAGCGTGCCTGCAAATTCGTTGCGGTGCCTGCACCATATATCAATAGTGAGAGTAAGAGCAGAGTCAGGCTATTCAACACGGCTGCTAACACGACTCCAATCGCTCCTATGCCTCCCGCCAGAAAACCGAGTCCCAATCCCAAACTGCGTCCATATCGCTGGGAAAGACGGCCAACCAGCAAGGCCGCACCTGCTGAGCCTAACGTAAACAGTGCCGTTGGTATACCCGTAAAGTTGTCGGTTCCCAGCATATCCTGAGCCAAAAGCGCCCCTACGGTAATGCCTGCCGCAAGACCAGCGCCCCCGAAAATTTGTGAAACAACAACGATGTTTAGTGTCCGCCGGTACAATTTACGTTGTTTTTCGGGTGAATTCACATAGCCTTGCAGCGAAGCCGGCAGCTTCGTCATGCCTTTTTTCGAATACATTCAAATGACATCCTTCCGTAGGAATACGATAGTTGCCCGTCTGATTACCTTGAATCGCGGCCGGTTCCACAGACCTTAAGCTCTCGTCGTCGTATACCTTCATGATTGGGTGAATTGATAAATTGAAGGAAACTTGTTTCACGAAATGGCCTGCTCTTCGCTGTTTCGCTTATTCGCAAATGCTTCCCAGTCCTGAACCCTCTTGCTTAAGCGAGCCGCATCGATTCCTTTGGACTTTAGCATCTCGATGGCTTGGATAGACATTAAACAGTGAGGACCCCGGCAATAGGCTACGACTTTGGCCTTCGCTGGCAACGCATGTAGCTGTTCGGCCAGCTCTTCTATAGGTATCGAGATAGCGCCAGGAATATGAGCAGCTTCATATTCGTCCTTCGGACGAACATCGATCAGCGTTACTTCCCCTGCTTCCATGCGGCTCATGAGTTCTTCAAACGATACTTCCTCTATTTCCGATAGCTGACCCAGGAATTCATTTTTAATATGCTGGACTTCAATAAGTTGTTTTTCAGATAAACCATACAGAGAATCTAAAAAGTGCAAGACTGCGGGATCGGCGATTTCATAAATAACGAAATTCCCTCGTTTCTTATAATCGACTAGCTTGGCATGATGGAGGGTCTGCAAGTGTTGAGAGACATTCGCTATAGACATGGATGTGATTTTCGATATATTTTCTACGGATTTTGGTCCTTGTGTCAAAACATCCAGAATTTCTAAACGTTTTGGGCTGGAGAGGCATTTTCCAATTCGTGTATATTCCTTGTACAATTCGTCTTTAAGCTCTCTTTCGTTCATCGATTCACCCCCTGAAATAAACTATTCAATTGATATATTGAATAGTTTAAGCGGCATTCTGGTTTGCGTCAATATTCTTTTGGCAAAGAAAACAGGCTGCCGGTTGAATGAACCAGCAGCCTGCTGCCTTGTCGTGTATTCTTGTCTGGAAGAACTCCGCGCTAGCGCAGCGTGTAATCCCCAATATGTAAAAACAACTAATCGTTTAATCCCTTTCCATTCAGGATATGCGGGATATATTTTTCAACCCTGGACTCTCGTGTTTTGGCTTGCTTAGGTGCGGAGAAATGCAGAATGTACGCTCTTTGCCGACCTGGCGTCAATGCTTCAAAAGCCTCTTTTAGGTTAGGCACTTCCTCGAACTTATTTTCCAGCTCTACAGGTATGGTGTAATCCGTATTCTTTTTAAAATTTACTTGCAGACCGGCTTTCTCCACTTCAATGGCTTCCGTAATATAGGCTCTCACGATCAGTTGCATTTCATCTATATCTTGAGCATTGGTAAACCGAATCTGGCGTGCGGCCTGAACGTTCTCCGTTTGCTGGATCAGGATCCCATGGGGATCTTTTAACAATGCGCCTTTGTGAAACAGAAGGGCACAGTAATCCTTAAAACCGTGGATCAACACGATATTTTTACCGTCGAACGTGTAACAAGGATGCATCCACTTAAAATCCTCGGTCAGCCCGCAGTCCAGCGCAATTTCTCTCAATAGCCCGAACTCTTCCTTCCACTTTTTAAGCTTATTAAAATACGGATCAATCTTTGTATTCCTTTCACCTTTTGTCATCAAGGTGCCTCCTCTGCTTTTGGTGGTTCTGGCTTGCTCGTTTGCGGTTCGATATATCTGATCAGTACAATACGGATTCTAATGTACTGGCACAAGCCCCTTTGATCTAAGTAACTCTAATTTCACTAGAGGTATACTTTTTTCAAGTTCGCCATTTGTTACTTCCAAACCCTCACGGTCGACAAACACAATAAAGTCTTCAGTTAGTATGAAGTTTTCGGACCAATTCGTTTCATTTAATGAATAGGCCACTTCCTGCCACAACTTCATACCTTCCTCCCACCAATCATCTGTATTATGCCAAAACATAATAAGATTTCTAAGTTTCTGAATTAGTTCTTGATCTGTAAGTTCTTGTTGGTACTTCCCAGGATGCTCTCCCGAATTCCAGATGGTCTCATAGTCCTTTTTGTTTTCCACTAGCTCATCTCGTATATTTTGCAAGCCAGGTTGGAAAATCGGCGAGTATACCGTATGAGCTTCATCATGTAGAAAGATGGCAAGAAAACAACAGCTTCTATCTACTAATACTCGGGACACATTACCAATTATCTCTCTTAAAGCTGCTATTAATCCTTTTTTAACTTCCTCTCGGAGAAGCGCCACGTCTTCAGCCAACATCATCACATAAATTACACCTTTTGTGCCATCTAATACTCGACTGAGAATGCCTTTCTCATCATACTCAAAATAGGTTCGGACTAAGTGATCAAAATAACCTGAATTACTTTCGTATTGAGGCTGATATACTTGGATCAACCGTTCACCCTCATATATGTAATCTTCGTACTGTAAATTATCATTCCGAGCAGAATATTCTATGCATCGCTTGATAAAACCATCGTATATCAAATATTCCTTTATAGAGTCCAATATTCCACGGACATATAATCTAGTGATGATTCGGTTGTCTTCGTAGAAGGTATAAGAGTATCCATCAATTAATTCATCACAAGCCGAAATGCGAAGTCTATCATGATTATCGAATTCATAATAAGTGTCCGTCTCCTCTTCAGTAATTTCCCCTGGAACCGTACTTTGTCGCCCATACCAATACGGAGAAATATCATAACGTTTGCTTATGGTGTATTCTCTCCTACAAATTGAAGACTCAGCCTCTTCTTTATAAAATTTATAATTATCTTGCGCTTCCTTACTTAATTTCAAATAGTATTCTTTATCAACCATTTTGGGCTCCTCTTTACATTATGATTGACAAGCAATTCGACACAAAGCTAAATTTCACCTTTTTTGTCCTCTTGCCCTACAGTGATTATTCACAATCTTTTTTTGCTTGATTGTCATAACAAAAAAATAACCTTGGCCGACTTAAGGCCAAGGTTATTGACATACAAGCAATTCGGAGACGATTCACGACGAGCGGAGGCTGCATCGTCCCTTCGGCTCCGATCGGTTTGGTTTTGCGTAAAGGACTTGCGTTGCTCCCTTACCTACTTCTACTGCTCTCATCGTATTCTAGATGGACAAATAGCCTGGTTAAAGAGCAAATTATGTTGTTTTCTCATACAAATGCTCAGGCACTGCTTGCACGAACGGAGACCACTCGCCAGTCGCGTAAAGATACAGTCGGTGCATGGCCCGCGTACAGGCCGTATAAAGAAGCTTGCGTTCGTTTTCCCTGCCGTAGGCTTCTGACGAAGCATCATAGACCAAGACCGCATCGAACTCGATGCCCTTTGCGAGATATACGGGGACAACCATCACCCCGTTTTGATAGGTGACGGTCTCCTTCGTAATGAGCTGCAAGGCTTCGCATCCTTGCAACTGTAATGATTCCAATGCTTGTCGGCTCTCGGCCGCAGTCTTCGTAATGATGGCAATAGAGTCGATTCCGTCGGCTTTAAGTGCCGCGATGTCTTTCAACAACTGCGCATCACGTCTCTCTCTGCCTTCAAACCTAGCAAGAACAGGCTTCGGTCCGCTCCTCTCAAAGGGTACGATGTCCGACTCATCGATAAGTAGTTCTTTCGTGAATTCCACGATCTCCCGTGTAGAACGATAACTGCGCACTAGACGAATCAAGCTTGTATCGGCTTCACCATAAAGCCGAAGCAGAGGCGAATCGTCCCCTTGCAGCTTTGTGGACTGCATGAAGATCGCCTGCCCGAAATCGCCGAGTACCGTCATTCGGGCACGAGGGAATAGTTTCTTGAGATACTCGTATTGAAACGGCGAGTAATCCTGTCCCTCATCGACGAAGACATGCCGAATCTCTGTGTTCGTCCGAACGCCTTCGATCAATTCTTTTAAATACAAATAAGGAGTCGCATCCTCATAGAATAATTCGAGCCGATCCAGCTTTTCTTTGGTTTGCTTGCAGATTTCAGGCCACATAGCAGGGACATCGGATTCCTTCGTTTTTTCCCGATATGCAGCTACATCGCCGAATAATTGGACGTATAAGCCGTGGGCATCGATAAACGATAATTTCCTCACGGTTTGCCTCAGCGGTTTGAAGCTCTTCTTCACGATCCGCTGGCTGAGCAATTCCTCTTCCCGTCCGGCGAAATCAAAGTCGCCTTCATCTCCCCGGCGTTTATTGCTTTTTATCTCGTTCACTACGGCGTAATGCTCGGCAATGTCAAAGACTTCCCGATCCTTGTGCAGCTCGCCGAACACTTCCGCATAGAGCTCCGTATCGAGGTAACTCAGCTCCTCGACTACCCAGGACGCCTTAAGCTCCTTGCGTTCCAGTAGCGATAGCTCCTTCAGCAGCCATTTTTGTAGCTGCTCGACCCGATTGGCCAAGCTCAAGGAAGGGTCGAAGCTGTAAAATCGGGTCCTCATTTCCTCCGCCGTAATCAGATCACGCTCCCGGAATCGAATGCCTTTGAATAGCATCCCTTCCCGGCCCAGCCACTGCGCATAATTCTGCAAGGCTTTCATGAAAGACTCCGATGCCTTGTATTGAATTCCCTGAAGACGTGTCTCGTAATTCGGGGTTGATTGTGCGGTCAGCACATATTCGATCTGATCAAAGGGATCCTCCAGTCGCAAGGATGGACCCAGCCAGTATTCGAGATATTCCTGCAGCGTCGTCTGCTGCATGTTCTCCTCGCCGAGCTCGGGAAGAACAGAGGATACATAGCTGTTAAAAATCGGGTTCGGCGAGAAAAGAACAATCTGGTCAGCCTTCAGCGAATCGCGGTTTTTGTACAGCAAGTACGCCACGCGCTGCAAGGCCGCAGAGGTCTTCCCGCTGCCGGCCGCGCCCTGTACGATCAGAAGCCGGCTGCGATCGTTTCGGATGATGGCGTTTTGCTCCCGCTGAATAGTGGATACGATGCTTTTCATCTGTGAATCTGCGCCCTTGGCTAGCATTTGCTGGAGCAGCTCGTCGCCGATCGTCAGGTTCGCATCAAACATATTTCGAATTTGACCGTTGTGAATCTGATACTGACGTTTCAGCTCCATCCTTCCCGAAATCTGCCCCATCGGCGTGATGTATGAGGCCTCGCCTGGGGAGTGGTCGTAGTAAAGACTTGCGATGGGAGTACGCCAATCATACACCAGAAAGTTCATTCCATCTTCATCAATGAAGGATGATACGCCGATATAAATCTGCTCGCTCAGGTTCATGCCGTCTTCCAGAAAATCGACGCGCCCGAAATAGGGAGAAGGCAACAACTGATTGAAGTTCTTCCATTGCTGGGTCAGAAGCCGCTGCCGGCGTTCCCGTTCGGATAATATCGCGGCCTGTTGTTTGATCGTATAGAATGTTTCTTCGAATTCTTCATCCGTGCTTGTGTTGACCGTTACTTCTTCCCAGAATCGTCTGCGAATCTCAGCAGCCTGGTCGCTTAGCCCGGTAACCACAGGTTCCAACTCGCCAATCCTTGCTTTCAGCTTTTCCCGGACCCGTTCCAGCTGTTCTTGTTCTGTCTGCCATTCTTTTGCTTCCATGATGTTCTGACACACTCCTTTTACCATTTTATGGGGATAAAAAAGAGCATTGACAAATCAGAGGTCACTGGTGTACAATCAAATTAGGAATAGTAATGATAATGCCAGTTAACTTGATTTTTTTCAATTGCGCTATTGATTATAACATAGCGTCTTTTTCATGTTCAATTATTTTTTATTGTCGCTTGGCTTTTCGGCCAAGCTTTTTTTTATTTCTGCATAAACCGAACTTCTCCGCTCTCCCTCATAATTCCTTGTCCCTTCGCGTATCCACTTCTCACCAACGATCCATTCGTCCGTTTCATCGAGGGAATTTAATAGTACTTAACAAAAAAAGCAGCCGATTACGCGTCGGCTGCCTTCTCAATATGGATCTATCGGATTTCTTGCTGTTCATTCACTTGCCTGTGAATAAGTTATTATCATACCCGGTATACATATGAACAATGCGATTAGCCGGTTACGCGATTCACGATTTTCAGTACGGCATCCCTCGTTAATTTGCTTCCGCCAGCAGATATGAGATTTACTGTGGCATGAGCTAAGGATAATGGGATTTTGCAAAATTTCAATGCTGGACCATCCTTCAAATCGGCAATATATGAATCGGCAATTTGTAAATTTCGGCGTGTGTATTGCTGCATCTCCTTAAATCCCCAACCATCCGGATAGAAGTCGACGCCGCGATGAAGATCCTCTTCTCTATTGCGAAGGATATTTACCGCTTGCAGTCCTCTTCCGAAGGCAATTGCTTTGGTTGAATCAGACTGCGTCCCGTCATGCCAGAGCCAAAGCTCGGATAACATTTCTCCAACCATCCCAGCCACGCTATAAGTATATCTGTCCAAATCCTCTTCCGTGTGGATATTCCACCCGCTTTGAACCCACTGCGCCATATGTAACGACATCTTGGCGATGTAGCGATATACGATTGGGGCACATGACGACGGACAAAGAAGCGCCCAGTCATCGATCTGCATCGTAACGTCCGGTAATATTTCTTGGTAAGGTGAAAGCAAATGTTGTGTTTGGGTTACCATCATATCCTCGGATTTGAATATATCATGAATGCCCAGCAGCAGTTTCACTTTCAATTCGTCCGTGAGTTCTTTATGGTCCTCGATTTCGTCAATTGCCCTCATGCATAGATAGGCAGATGTAACAGCCTCCTTTAATCCCAGTTCCAAATAACTTATGGGTATATAAAAAGTCCGGCTCGTCTTCTTTAACATGATCATCGCTTCATTCAGGGTAACGTTACTAATGAGTATTCCCTCCAAGTATCAGGCTCAACTTTATATTAATTATTACTATGATAACATACATAGATATGGTTAAAGCAAATTTGCTGACGTCCATCGTTAAAACAAAAAAAGCCGCGGTTTTGAACTTACCCCTGTCAAGTAGACAGCCTTAAAAAGCAGCCTTAAGCAACCTTAGTTCGGTACTCGATCGGACTAAGGTTGTTTAGTTTTTGTTGAAAACGTTCGTGGTTGTAAAAATGGATATATTGTTCAATCGCCTTAATAAGCTCTTCTTCGGTCGAGAAGGTGTCGAGTCGAAGACATTCCGACTTGAGGTGTCCAAAGAAGCTCTCGATACAAGCGTTATCCCAGCAGTTTCCCTTACGCGACATACTCACTTTCATTTTCTTGCGCTTCAACAAGGCATGGTACTCCTTGTGGGTATACTGGAAGCCTTGGTCGCTGTGGAGCAGTAGGTTGGTTACTTTGCGTTGATGTACAGCTGCTTGTACGGTCTCCAGCACAAGCTTTAAATTGTTGTGGCGTCCGATCCGAAAGGCAACCACCTCGTTGTTATACAGGTCAAAAATAACCGACAGGTACAGAAAGCGAGAACCGATTGGCAGATAGGTCACATCGGTGACCCATTTCGTATTAGGTGCCGTGGCGTTGAAATCCCGATTTAGCACATTGGTTGAGGTAATCCCAGCTTCCCGTCGGCCAAAGTATGGCTTCCTCCGCCTAATGCGTGCACGAATCCCCAGTTCTTTCATCAGCCGGTACACACGCTTGTGGTTGACGTTCAAGCCTAAGGTTTTCTTTAGCCAGACACGAACCCGGGGGTATCCGTAAATGCCCTTTAGCTGGGTATGGCACTCTAGAATCTTCTCTTTCAAAGCCTGCTCTTCGATCTGTTTAGGCGTTGGATTATTCTTTCTGGCTGCCCATTTGTAGTAACTGCTTCGAGCGATGCCTGCCAGTTCACACAGCAAGGCCACGGGGTAGTTGATGGTTAGCGCTTCGATGGCTTGGTAGGTTTGACGTCGCTTTGCTCTTGCCCCCTTTGCAGTTCCCATAGCTTTTTTAGCAAGGCATTTTCCGCTCTCAGCCGCAGGACTTCTTCCTCCAAGGTTTTGGCCTTCTTCGGTCTCCCGTTCTTTGAACCCGTCGAAGTGCCTCTCTTTTCCTTGAGCCCCTCAATTCCTTCCCGCTCGTAGTGAGCCACCCATCTTCGAACCATCCGATCGTCAATGCCTAGGGCCTTGGCTACTGTCTTGTAGCCAAGACCTTCCTCCAGGAACATCGCAACAGCCTTGCGCTTGAATTCGATGTCATATGTCTTTCGTATTTCACCCATGAAAAAAATCCCCTCCAAGTAGACTTTAATGCGCTTTTTACACACTGTCTACTTAAAGGGGATAATATCATTTCCACGGCTTTCTATGCATGTATAATCTTATCCTATTAAACACGACAAACTTAGCAGCTTAGCGGATTCCGTTCATCTTGTCTTGTTATGCAAATAGCTCCAGGCCAAGAAAGAGCAGCAAACCGCTAAGACTTGCATAAGCACTGAGGAAATGTTGTTTGGTATCCTTCATATAGCGTCTTTCTACAACGGAACGGAACGCATGCAGAATAGCAACAACAAGAATAATATCCTGATGAGCCCACACTCTCCATTCCAATACATATCTCATAACGAAAATGGCAATGAGGGCAGCGACTACAAGGACGAGCTCTCCAATTAAATGAAATCGATTGATATGCTTATACAGCAGTCCGTCTGACGTGGAGGATACCTTCAGCTTTTTTTTGATCCAAACATACCCGCAAATGAAGATGATTACATACAACATGATTGTCATGAGGAACATTCTTGAGGTCCCCCTTTCAAAAAGTAGCAGTCATTATCAGCTTAACATCTTCATGATAGGTTTTCCACAATTACATGATTATGGAATAAGTTTGATTTGTAATGCTGAACACCAGATGTCAAAAAAAACCGGCCATGATCCTGGCCGGTTCTTCCGCATGAAAATGCTAAAGCTTAGGTTTGTTGTGCAAGATGTCCGTGATCCGGCGCTTTTTGATTCATGATCGGCACCATGACCAGTGAACCAAGAAGAAATAATAGACCTGCCCCGCTATAGATCGTGCTCAGTGAGAAGGCATCCTTTAACGCGCCGGCGAAAGACATCGAAATGACCATCATGCCAACGAACATCGGATTCAAAACCCCGTTTACCCGTCCGACGATGGAGGCATTGGACCATTTCAGAATCATCGTGCTGATCCCGATATGAATGCAAGGGAACACGAGTCCATTGAGAAATTGAACGGTCAGTGTCAGCGGAATGCTCGTCGAATACCCGACAATTGTCGTGCAGACAGCGCCAGACAGCATGCCTATGGCAAGAAGTAATTGCGGCGGTACCCTCTTCGCAAAGACGGCTACGATCCCGCCGCCGATCAGCATGGCTGCGCCATTCACCATCAGCAGATATTGCAGGAACTCCTCGCTCCTGCCCAGCCGCTCGGTTACGATAAACAGGTTGAGGGCTTGAGCTACGCCAACCGCGAGTCCCGCGAGAATAAACGCGAGTCCAAGCATTCGCAGCACCTGGCTTTGCCACACATAGCGGAAGCCCTCAACGAAATCTCTGCGGAACTGGCCTTTAGCGGCGATGGTCTGCGGCTTCATATTATCCTCCGGCAGACGAACAAGGACGAGTGCGGACAGCAGAAATACCGCGCCCATGATCGCAATCGATGTTTCAAGGCCGAACGTGCTGTAAACGAAGGTGCCAAGCATAGGGCCGAGCACCATGAAGATGGCCATCAGCGATTGGAATAAAGCCATCCCTTGCTGCAGTTGTTCTTCTGCCACATGATACTTAAACAAACGCATGCTTGACGGCTGCGAGAATTGTGAAAGGATAGCCGAGATAAACGCAACGAGGTAGACGGAATGCCAAGAACCGTAATGTATGGTCAGAAGGACAACGAATACCGATACCGCGGATAACAAGTCGCACCAGATCATTGTTCGCTTAGGCCGCCAGCGGTCGGCAAATGTACCTCCGATGAACGAAAAAACAAAAATAGGAGCGAATTCTGCTACGCTGATTAACGAAATCGCATATGGATCATTATTCGTTCGATCCGCAACGTACAGGAGAATAGCAAAATTACGAACCCAGATCCCGATCTGCAGGAGCACGCTAGATAATAAAATCGTCTGCAAGGAACCGATTGCGAAGCAGGCTTGGTGCTTGGGTGCTTTTATCGTGCCTAGTCAATCTTTTCTACCTCCAATTTGTCAATGAAAATGCATTTCTTGTGTAATGGAATGACTCTCCTTTCATGATCTAATTATACGGACCGCATCATCGTTCACCTCCTACTTAAGACTGAATTTTTACTTATGTAGTTCCGCTAAATTAAGTTCAATTACAGCTTTTTTTATACCCATTCTCTCCCTTGTACCCGTTCGGAATCGGGAATTATAATGATGGTACCACGCCAGCTCGTTGAATAAACTCCGTAAGCTTGCTTGCATCGATCGGCAGCTTCGGTGAATGGATGCCAACGAAATCCAGAATCTGAAACGGTGTGTATTGAATAAACCAACTGTTGACTTTTATAAAAATTCACCCTAGGAGGCGTTGAGCGTATGTTTGAAATTACCACCGAACTTGTACGCCGGTTAATCCATAGTCAATTCCCCCAATGGAAGGATTTAACTATCAACCCAGTGGAAAAAAGCGGACACGATAATCGCACCTATCGGCTGGGTAACGATATGACCGTTCGTCTGCCAAGTCACGAACGCTACGCTTCAGCTGTCGAGAAAGAGCTGACATGGCTCCCTGTCTTCAAACCCCATTTGTCCTTGCCCATTCCGGCTCCGGTTGCAAAAGGAGAGCCAACGGAAGAGTATCCTCTTCCATGGTCGATCAATCGCTGGATTGAAGGCGAAACCGTAACGCATGCCAACATTTCGGATGTTAACGAATTTGCCGAAGACCTCGCTGCATTTTTGAAGGAGCTGGAGGCGATCGACGCAAGCGGCGGCGTACCGGCGGGCATCCAAAATTTTCATCGCGGAGGAAACCTTGCCGTCTACGACAATGAGACCAGATCCATCATCGAAACGCTTTCCGACGAATACGATCAAGTGCTTTTAACGGAAATTTGGGAACTCTCCCTTACGACAAAATATCAATCCGCACCGATGTGGCTGCACGGCGATGTGGCGGTAGGCAATCTGCTCGTAAAGGATGGACGGCTGTGCGGCGTTATCGACTTCGGGACGATGGGTGTCGGCGATCCTTCAAGCGACCTCGTGATGGCATGGAACTTTTTTGACGACGACAGCCGCCGGATTTTCCTAAACCGCATGAATTTTGATGATAACACCGTTCATCGCGCACGAGGATGGGCCTTGTGGAAAGCACTCATCACCTTCGCTTGGAACGAGCATGGCTCCGAAGCCTCGAATTGGGGGAAGCACGTGATGGATGTCATTATCCGAGACTATAAAAAGCACGGTTTATGATGATGTTTTCAACGCATACAGCTGCGAAACCGTCCTGTCGAGCCGATCTTTAATGAGAATCGCTTCCGCATATCGGGCTGGTATGCCTTCATACCCGTAGCAAATACCCGCCAGCCCGCCGGCGATGGCACCGATCGTATCGGAATCATTCCCTAGATTGGCCGCCTTCTGTACGACTCCTTCAAAATCTGGCGTGTTGAGCAAAATATGCAGTACCCAGCGGAAGGTATGCACCACAAAACCGCTTGCCGGACAATCGGGCTCGGCTTCAATCAAGTGTTCGTATTCGCTTCCCGCCACCTCGGCCATGACGGCAGCCCTTAAGTTTTCACCCTGCAAAAGGCGCCACGCGATTCGGTTGTACATGAGGCAGGCATCGGCGCACCTTGGATCGTAATGCGTCATCCTCGACTGCAGAATCGTCACTCGTTCCATGTCCGCCGGATCCTTATAGGCCAGAGCCGCCGGCAGGCAGCGCATGAGGGATCCATTCCCGCCGCTTTGCCCCATATCCATATGCGCAACAAAAGCCGCTTCGAGCCAATCCCCTTCGTAGGTTTGAAAAACATGACGGATGATATTCCCGATGTCTTTGGGACGCGATTGATACCATTCCATAAAGAAACGCCCGATCGCTTCCATCGGCTCTGCAGGATTCTCGATAATGCCTGCCGCGACGCAAAGCGTCATCATCGTATCGTCGGTCACTTCTCCCGGTTCCAGATTCCAGACCCCGCCGCCGATGATTTCCGTCAAATAACCGTACTGTGCTTCGATCTCCCGCGTACTCATAAACTCCGTCGTCCCGCCCAAAGCGTCGCCCACTGCCACACCGTATAGTCCGCCCTTGATGCGATCGATATATTTGTTGTCCATGCAAACACCTCACATTCTGTCCGTGTAAAACCACTCGCAGCATTATATCAAAGTTATAGAGGCGGATGTCTTCCCACAGAAGCGATACTCTGTAAAAAGCAGTAAACCCAGCCTTGGTAACGGACTAGGTTTAGTACTTAAAGTCAGTTTCGCAGTTCATGAAAAGGCATTAATCCTCAGTATAAATCTGGAAGGTCACGCCGAATTTATCGGTTACATCGCCAAAGCCTGGGCTAAAAGGCGCTTCCTCGAACGGCATATTCACTTGACCCTCTTGCTCCAAGGCTTCAAAAAATCGTTTGGATGTCTCCACGCTGTTCGTTGAAATGCAGATGGTGACCTGTTTGCCTTTCGGAATCGAGGTGCCGGTCGGTGCATCCGAGAACATGAGTTCAGCTTCGCCAATCCGCAGCTTCGCATGTGCGACAAGCTGATTTAATGCATCCGTGTATGTGTTCGGCATTTCCGGCATGTCTCCGTAAGTAATGATGGAAAGGACTTCGGCATCTAAAGCTTGTTCATAGAAGCGGATAGCTTCCCTTGCATTCCCTTCCATATTTAAATAAGGGGTAAGTTTGACTGTCATCCTCAATCAACTCCTTTCTTTCAATCATAGCAAAACAACCGAGAATGGGTTTCTTATGGATTGCTATCTTGAAAATCAGGCTAGCCATCCCCTTTATAAAAGCAACCCAAGCGAATGGGCTTGGGTTGCATCGTTTTTTTCAGCATGGATATTAAGCCGTGCACTTTATGAAACCGAAATTTCCTTTTCCATAATATAATCGTCCATCACGAATCCATTCCCGATATCCGCGATTTGTTCCCTCACGGTCCGATAGCCTTTTTTCTCATATACGGCGATGCTGGATTCATTATGTCGATTGACCGTCAGCCAAATATGGCTCAAGCTTCGGTCTTTACACAGCTCTTCCAGGAACACCATCGCTTGACTGGCATAGCCGCGTCCGCGTTGCTCCTTGCTAATGTAAAACTTGCTCAAGAAGAGCTTGTCCTCTTCTTGTCTGACCGACATATAACCGACGGTGGAGGAGTCAGCCGAATGGATCAAGTAATATTCGTAGTCCTGATGCCGGATCTGATTCGTAATCGCCGGGACAGCTTGATATTTGCCGATCATATATTCGATCTGCTCCATAGAAATGATGGATACGTAATATTCGCGCCAAATTTCTGCCGCCAGTCTGGCAACCTCTGCGATTTCTTCCACCGTTTTCACTTGTGTCAATTTCAGTTTCATGACATCTTCCCGCCTCTCCCGGATCGTTGGATCACGCTCTACTACCATATCATCCGATCCCCGGCAGGTTCAAGAACGGTTGGTTGAGCCGGGAAAGATTGTTATCGTAATACTCATCAGAATGATACCTTAAATCCGTTCTCCCGAGTACATGCTTTCATCCTGCAATCGAACCAATACCTTGCCGTAACGCCCACTCTGCCGGATCGTGACGTTGCCGGACGGATAAGCTTGCTCTAAATAATCCGTTATCAATTTACGCTTCTGATCATCTGGGGCTTGACCATGACCGCGAAGCCAGTTCATGATTTCCTGCAGCGCAGCTTCGCTTGAGACTTCCGTCGTTTTCGTTTCCCGCGTTACAAGGGACTCGTAGGAATATCCTTTGAGGTATAGCAGGTGAAGCAAATACCCAAATTCCATATGTTTCGATCGGTAAGGCTGATCGGTGATGAGCGGCCGGATTTCATTCATCAGGCTGATCTCGGTGGAACCTGCGGGCATACTGATATAACAAAACTCCCGGGCGCATTGCAGTACCTTCTCTACGCTCTGCCAATCCACGATGACCGGGCACATCGAGAGAAAAACGAGATCGAACGCCTGGCTCCACCCCTTGGCCTGTACGTCAATATCTTCAAAACGTTCGGGAACGATCTTCACCTGATCCTGTGGAAAATTTGTTATATTCTCTTTCAGCAGATCGATCAAGGGCTGCGAAGACTCCACGGCCGTTACATCCGCCCCGCGCTCCGCAAACGGAACCGAAAACACGCCCGAAGCGGCCCCGATATCCAGAACGGAGGCATTATCGAATCGAACGCCTTGCCCTTCAAGCCAGTTCATGATGCGCGAAGTCCTTTTTCTCCCTTCTTCATTAAATGATTGCTCATTGAAAGTCCGGGCCTTATGATCAAATGCTCGGGCCGGTTCGATTCCGGCTTTTTTCATTTTGTTGATGACGCTGTCGCCATGTTCCTTCCAAGCTTGTTCCCATATGGCTTCATTAAAAAAATCGTTCAAGACATCCCTCTCGCTTTCCGTTATGGTTTATGGTGCATGGTATTACAATTATGGATTTTATATATCCATAATTGTCGCGCACGAAAAGTATATTACTTCCCGTTTCAGCGTACTGACAAAAAGTTAATTACGGATCTACGTTATCCATAATATATGATTCGTTCCCCATTTGCAATGCCCTTTTTTGATTAATCTGCGGTTGGCACACTGCCGCTGGCAACATAGCTTAAAACATAGCCGCTCATAAAAAATGCTCGCCTATTCCACCAATCGTCTGAAATCAATATCTCCGTTAAAGTTATACAGCCGATCTTCCTCCGGAGGAAAATCGGCTGTGCTTCTGATAAATGGCAAGATCAGGCTTCGCCTATCATTTGCCGCTCAATTTGTTTCATTTCATAGAAGTAGCCCTTTTGCTCCATCAGCTGCGAATACGTGCCTGCTTCCAAGATCCTGCCTTGATCCATGACCACGATCCGGTCCATTTCTTCCAAGCCGGTCAGCCGATGACATATGAGAATAAGCGTATCATCCTGCGCTTGCTCCAGCAATTGTCTGAAAACGCGCTGCTCGGTGATGTAATCCAGTGAAGACGTCGGTTCGTCCAAAAGCCACAAACGCCCTTTCCGAAGCATGGCTCGCGCCAAGGCCAGCCGTTGCTTTTCTCCGTCGGACAAGTTCTCGCCCTTCTCATCTACCGCAGCGTCCAGAGATTGATTCGGCAGCTGGACTTTATCCAGTATAGCGGACAACTCATGGTCGTCGTGATGTTCGGCATCCAGCAGCAGGTTGTCTCGAATGGTTCCCCGGAAGAAATGACTGTGCTGCAGCACTACATTCGACGCTTCCCAAATGCTCGCTTCATCCAATTCCTGAATCGAAACATCATGCAAACGAATCTCGCCTTTTGTCGGTATGCGCAGCTTGAGCAGCAATTCGACGATCGTTGTTTTCCCAGACCCGCTCGGTCCGACAATGGCCGTTTTGGAACCAGCGGGAAATTGGAGGGATACGTCTTGAAGTGCAGGACGCCATTCGTCTTCATATTGGAACGAAACCCCGCGCAGCTCCACCGAAACGGCTTCGTTGACGGGTAGAATGCCGCTCGGCTGCGGCGCCATCACATCGGCAGCATGAACGATTTCCGCGAGCCGCTTGGCCGCGTGCTCGCTGTCCTGCTTATAAGCCGGCAGCGTGGCCATTGGCGCCGCCTCTTCGAACACCGTAAGCGAAGCCATGACCAGCATGGCGAGAAACACGCCGGCAAGGGAGCCGTCCATGATCAGATAAGCTCCGAGAATGAGCACGCCCCAAGAAATGAGATACGTCACAAAAGTATGCAGCGATTGCCCTCGCAGTAGGTGCACGGCAGATGCCTGCTGCTCCGCTGATAAAACTGCCGAGGCATGCTGCAGCAGCTTCTCTCGCTGCTTCAGCTGCCCATATACTTTTAAATCACGGAACCCGTAGAGCAGTTCGGTCACTTCCGTGGAAAATGCCGCCCGCTGCCGGCGAACGCGACCATGAATTCTTCTCTGTCCAAGCAATACCAGCACTGGAACCACAAAAGCCGTTCCCAGCATCCCAACCACAAACAAACAGGCAATCCAGATCGAGAAAGCGGAAGTAAACAACACCGTCGCCAAAAACACCATGACCACGATGATAGGGGGATAAGCAACGCGCAAAAAATAATGCTGCAAGCTTTCTACATCCCCGACGATCCGCGCGAGCAGCTCACCGCTCCGCTTCTTGCCCAGTATCCCTGGCGTTAACGGAACAAGCTTGGCAAAAAAAGACGTGCGCAAACGGCTGAGCAGAGAAAACGTCGCCCGATGGGAATACAAACGTTCTGCATAGCGGCTGCCGGCCCGCAGCAGACCCAGGATTTTCACCAGAGACGTCAGCACGATCAAGGTATAGAGCGGCGGGGCAAAAACCGTCTGCGAAATGAGGTATCCGCTAAGTGAAAAGAGACATACACCTGCGATGCCGGCTAAGAATCCGCCGATGATGGCCATGGCAATATCCTTGCGTTCCTCAATCATCGCTTTTGTTAGAATAGCCAGCTCATTCATGCGAACCTCCCTTTCCGATGGGCATCCACCATTTCGGCGTATTGCGGCAGCCGAGCAAGAAGCTCTTCATGGCGCCCGCATCCAAGCAGGGCTCCGTTGTCCATAAACAGGATCTTGTCGGCATCTTTTATCGTATACAAGCGGTGCGCAACGGTAATCATGGTCGCTTGGCTTGCAAGCTCGGCAATGGACAGCTGCAGCACGCGTTCGGTGTGGAGATCCAATCCCACGGTGGGCTCGTCAAACAAAATGACGGCAGGCCGCTTCAAAAAAGCGCGCGCCAGCGCAAGCCGCTGCTTCTCGCCGCCTGACAACCCCCTGCCCCCTTCGCCGACGAAGGTGTCATAGCCATGCTCGAGCTCGGCCGCAACCGCGGCAAGTCCGGCAGCTTCCGCCGCCTGCTCGACGTCAGTCCTAGAGACGTCCCTGCCCGCGCCAATCGCAATATTCTCGGCAAACGTGCCGGCAAAGATATATGGATGCTGGGTAATGTAGCTGACATGATCAAACCATGAAGCCTCATCGTCTGAATTAAGCGCCCTTCCGTTCACCAGCACTTCACCTGATACCGGCTTCAGCAGCCCGGCCACGAGATGCAGCAAGGTTGTTTTGCCGGACCCGCTTTTACCGACAATCGCAATATGCTCTCCTGGTTCAAACGATATGGAACCCACCGCAAGCTCGAAGGAATCCGGCGCATACTGAAACCGGACATCCCTCAGCTCGATGGACGGGGGCATTTGAATGAAACCCCCACCGGCTGTCCCTGGCTTGTCCAACGCAATCGTCCAATCTAACTCGCCTGTTCCATCCCTATGATCAGCACCCTCACGTCGAGTGCTTAACGCTTCTTCATCTTGCGTTTCCTCAAGCATCTCTTCCACCTTACGGATCGCCCCCATACTGGTGCGGCCCCCGTGAAAGGCGGTTCCCGTGTTTTTTAACAAACTGTAAAACTCGGGTACCAGCAGCAGGATCAAAAAGGCGGTGTGGAAGGAAAGCGATTTGAAGACCAGGAGCTGAAGCGCCAGCTCAAGCGCAACGATGCCAATGCCCAGCATGACGATGGATTCCAGCATGAAGGTATTGGTGAACGCAATTCGCAAAATGTCCATCGTCGCATCCCGGTACCCCAGGCTGCTGCGTTCGATGTCCTGCTGATGATGGCGGGCACGGCCGAAGAGCTTCAATGAAACGAGTCCTTGCAGAGAGTCGAGAAACGTGCCGGAAAACTCGGCCAACTGCGCGAATTTCTCCTCCGATTTGTTCTTCGTTTTGAGCCCCACCAATACCATGAATATCGGAATAAAGGGAGCGGTAACCAGCATAATGAACCCGGAATTCATATGCTGCGTAAATACTACGGCCAAGATCAGAATAGGAATGATGGCAGCTTCCATCATTCGCGGCACATACTGGCTGAAATAACTGTCCGCCTCATCCACGGCATCCAGCGCCACGCTCACCTTTCCGCCTGTTTGCCCGCGAAGCGCCATCGGCATGGAAGCCTTGGTCAGCTTTCGCAGCACGGCCGCTCGCATATCCGTTTTGGCCCGGGCAGCCATCTGCAAACCGATTCGTCCATTGCCATACGACAGCAGCGTACGCGCAGCCATGACGCCCAGCAGAATAACAAGAATGACGGCAACCGATGATAACGAAGCACGCTGCACAAATATCTTCTCCACCGATTCTGCGAGCAGCACGGCCTGGCCCACGATGGCGGCACCGAGCGCAAGCGACACGCCACCCATGAGAACAAGGGGTCTTCTTTGCGCGGACATTTGCTGGGAGATCAGTCCCGTTTTTTTCTTCATGATGACGTCCCTCCTTCATGCCGACCTCTGTATGTGATTTCACAACGCATCGGTTTATTTTTTGCCTTTTACATAATCCGCATCAAACAAGAATAGCCTGAAGACCAGGATAAGGGACGGAATCAGCAGACACAGTCCGCCGATAAAGGCGATCACCAGCGCAACGCCCATCGACTCATGCGTGGCACCGCTTTGAATGGTAATATACGGATCCAGAATATACGGATATTGTCCGATGCCATAAGCAAAAAAGGCACAGAAAAACTGAAGCATCACGCAAATAAAGGCTAGTCCGTAGCGCCGCCCGCTGTACAGAAGCCATACGGACATCATGAAAAAACCAACGGAAAGCGCCAGCAGCCACCATAAGTCCATCATGTTTTGAAAATGCCGCTCATTATGCTGAGAGAGATAAATGAATGCCGTTAGCGCGGCAATGATGGTTGGCATGCTCCAGAACAGGGCATAAGTCCGCATCAGCTTGAGCGCAGGCTGGTCGTCCGCCCGGGAAGCGTAATAAGACAAGAACGAACCACTGATAAACAGCACCGATACAATGGCCAATGCGACGATGCTCCACGACAACGGGCTTGTCATCAGCGACAAGAACTCTAAAGAAACGGCCCCGCCTTCCTCCACGATAAAGCCGCCCTCGGAAAGGGTCAGTGCCACCGACAACGATGCCGGGATCAGCAATCCCGTGGCCCCGTATAAAAACAGATACACGATGTTTTCTTTGGAGCCATAGTTCTCAAATGCGTAAAAGGACCCTCGAATGGCCAGCAAAATGACGGCGATGCTTCCCGGCACAAGCAGCGCAGAACCATAATAATAAGCCGTATCGGGAAAGAACCCGACGATGCCAACGAAGAAAAAGACAAAGAACACGTTCGTGATCTCCCAGACCGGCGACAAATAACGAGAGATCAAACGATTGAGCAGATGGTCCTGCTTCGTCAAGCGGGCATAGAAGGCAAAAAATCCGGCGCCGTAATCGATGGAGGCCACGATCAAATAGCCGTACAAAAACAGCCAAAGCACGGAAATGCCTATCAACTCGTAACTGATCATAACGGCTCACCCTTTTTCCATGGAATGAATTTGCTTCTCTTTGGACAGTTCTTCAAGCTCGGCTTCTGCCGGCTTGTTACGGAATAAGCGCCGCAGCACAAAAATACACATGACGCCCAGCACGATATACAGAAGGAGGAAAAGGAAAAAGAGAACCCTCACATTCGGCGAGGAGGTGGCAGCTTCCTCAACCCGCATGTATCCGCGGATAATCCACGGCTGTCTACCGACTTCGGCATAGAACCAGCCCAGCTCTACCCCTAAGAACGCCAGCGGCGCGCTAAGAACGATGGCCCGAAGCAGCCACTTGTTGAGCTCGTTCCGCTTCTTCCACATCACGAACAAGAAATACAAGAACGCAACGCCGAGCATCACAAAGCCGATGCCGGCCATCATATCAAACAAATAATGCACGAGCAGCGGAGGGCGCTCATCGAGCGGAAACTCCTCCAGCCCCTTCACCTCGGCATTAAAGTCGCCAAAGGCCAGGAAGCTGAGCGCCTTCGGAATGTGAAGAGCCCCCATGACCTTCTGCTCGGCGTTCAGCCAGCCCAACAGGATCAAATCCGCGCCGCGTTCCGTTTCAAAATGCCACTCTGCGGCCGCCAGCTTCTCCGGTTGATGCTCCGCCAAAAACTTTGCGGACATATCGCCGGCAATAGTGGTCAGCATACTGAAGACCAGCACCGCGCCCATCATCAGCTTCAACGCTTTTTTGTAATACGCCGACGCTCCTTTTCTGAGGATAATATAAGCCGCAATGCCCGCCAGCAGGGCTGCCCCCGTCAAGTAGGCCGAGGATAATACATGGAACACCTTGGAGGGCGTTGCCGCATTAAACATCGCCTGCAGCGGATTAACCGCCGTAAAGTGACCGGCTTCCATCACAAAGCCTTCAGGCTGATTCATAAAACCGTTCACCGACGTGATAAAAAAAGCGGACATGCTTGCGCCAGCTACAATGGGTAACGTTAGCAGCCAGTGAACATACGGATTGCGGAAGCGATCCCACGTGTACAAATAAATGCCGAGGAAAATGGCTTCAAAAAAGAAAGCAAAAACCTCCATGAATAATGGAAGAGCGATCACGTTTCCTGCCAACTGCATAAAGTTCGGCCATACCAATGCCAGCTGCAGGGCAATCGCCGTTCCGGTTACAACGCCGACGGCCACGGAAATGACAAATCCTCTCGTCCATCTCTTGGCCATCAGAATGTAGTGCGCATCCTTCTTTCGTATGCCGACGAATTCGGCAATTGCAATCATTAATGGAACACCGACGCCGACCGTGGCGAATATGACATGAAATGCCAAGGTTAACCCTGTTAACCATCTGCTCCACAGCACCGTATCTACGACCATGCCAGAATGTCTCCTTTCAAACGCAATTCATTCGAATCGGGTCAGACCCTAACCTATACTTACCCGATATTCAAAGGCTATTATAACGAAGCATGATCACAATTGAATCACATCAGCGCTCCGTTCATGAAAGGATCGAATCTTTCTGACATCTCGGTGAAAAACAAGAAAACCACTCGTTCGAGCCATTGCATTGTCAGACGATACATGGTATTCGCGGCAGTGGTAAATTACCGAAAAAGAACCCCATTTCTAGCCCATGAGCGGGTCAAGAAACGGGGTTCTTACAACTACAATTCTATTTGTGATGACGGATAACCATCCACCTGTTGATGTTACAAATTCACGCTTGAGCGGCTTCTTGTTTCTGCGAACGCTTAGCCTGCAACAGTGCAAAGGTTATGAGTATAAATGCTGCGAGTGCCAGCATCGGGATGGTCAACCAACCGAACCAATTCAAGTAGTCGTCCATACAGGACACCGGCCCGCATGCCGCCGCGCTCAGATCGTGCGGAAGTTTTTGGATGACAATATGGTAAGTCGATATCCCTCCCCCAATGAGGATCAGTGGCAGGACGTACGGGACGATATCTGTCTTTTGCCGGTACGCTGCGATTCCCAGCACAATGACTAACGGATACATGAAAATCCTTTGGTACCAGCATAAGACGCAAGGCGTAAAATGCCAAACTTCACTTAGAAACAAACTTCCGCTAGTGGCCACTGTGGCGACCGTCCATGCAAAAAACAACCAGACTCCGGTTTTGTTCATGGTTTCAAACTTCGTCCCTTCTATTGGTGTTTCGACATCATATCGAAATGGATGTATCTTATGGTCAGCGACTCGGTCCCACACTTCCTTCGAGCTGATGACATTTCTCATTTTCGCTTAATTATAAATATAATAAAATGGCTCCTTTGGGCTATAAGCTGCTCTGGCCAGCTTGTTCTGCGAATGGACACATCCTGTTAACGTATCAAGTAAACCAGCGAATAAAAAAAGATTTTGCCGCTGATAGGGACAAAATCTTTTTTGGTTTGTACACTCCTTTGAAGAATACCCACTTTGCATGTTCTGAGCTTTTGTTACATACCTATGAGGGAAACCTATGCTTTCAGGTGAAGGAAGGGATAGAATGAAGACCAGATGGGGGATTGCTCTGCTGCTGATCTGCACGATCGCGGCCATCCTGATGTTTCGACAGGTTCAGGATCGTACTCCAACGGAGGATCTTTATACCGATGGACAGCTGCGTATGGAAATACAAACCGTTTCGTCTGCTGCTGAACCCATGCAGGAAACCGTTTTTGAGCTCTTCGTGACCGAGCTTCCCGAGAAGCCGATTACCGATGCTGACATTGAACTTCACATCGCGATGCCGGATATGTTTTGCGGCGTGTTCCCCGCAGAGGTCGTCGAATCCAAGCCAGGCGTTTACAGCGCGACGGCAATCCCTGTGATGCAAGGCCTCTGGGAAGCCGAAGCCGTTCTGCGTTGGGAAGATCGCCATGTCGAAGTAAGGACGTTGTTCAAAGTTCGCTGAGCCCCTGTTACCATAGCCACGGGTGAATGCCCGGTATCCATCCATTGGCGCTTAGTCCTTTTAAAATAGACAGGATTCCCATCAGAAAAGCTAGAAATCCGCCGAATTTGCGCATGCCCCTGCGCCATTTTTTCGTCAGGCTGCCGGCAGACATCGCCACCACGAACAGGATCGGAAATGTCGCAAGTCCAAACACCAGCATAATCATAATACCTTCCAGGCCGGAACCGGATGCCGCTGCATTCATCTGCATCGCATAGGTTAAGCCGCATGGAAGAAAACCAAGCAGAATGCCGGTTAAAAAAGTCGCAAGCATCTCATAACGCTGACCAAGCCGTGCCAGTTTCGCTTGAAAAAATGGATGTCTCGGCAGATGAGCGTTATATATGGGCAATGTGTAACGGCGAATGGTCCAGAGCAGAATTAGCATTCCTCCAATGATGCTGGCTGCTCCTTGGAAACCGACAAAGCTGCCGGCCACATCCAGGAAGGAGCCCACCACTCCCATAAAACCGCCAATGGCCGCATAAGTGATAACTCTGCCCGCATTGTAGGCCAATACGGATTTCAGCGGAGAGCCTTGGTTTCCAAGTGCCAGAGAAGAAACGATTCCCCCGCACATGACCAGACAATGCGGCGCACCCATTAATCCCGCCAATGCCACTAACGGTAATCCGCTTCCGGTCAAGGCCATGCTCTCGCCCCCCGTTTTCCCCACAGCTGGAGCCGCAGCGAGTTGCCGACAACCAGCAGCGAGCTTGCCGCCATTCCAATACATGCAATGCGCGGGTCCAAATAACCGAATGCAGCCAAAGGTACGGTCAGGACGTTATATAATAGTGCAAAGAGTAGATTCTGATGAACATTCCGCATCGTATAACGACTCCAGGTGTAGGCTTCCGGAATTCGGGATAGCCTGCTTCCGATCAGGACGACGTCTCCTGCCTGTTTGGCTGCATCCGTTCCACCGCCCATGGCGATGCCGACATCGGCGGCGGCCAGCGCAGCCGCATCATTAATGCCGTCGCCGACCATGGCCACGGAACGACCTCGCTGCTGAAGCTCGCGTATGAACGCAAGCTTCTGTTCAGGAAGCATGCCGGCGCGTACCAGCTCAATGCCTGTCGCGGCAGCCACGGTCAGCGCCGTTCGCTCCTCATCGCCAGTTACCATCCACACTTCGGCTTTTTGCTTCAGCTCTTGTACGACGCCTCGCGCATCCCGCCTGAGTTTGTCAGCCATATCAAACGTACCGATACACGTCCCGTTCACGGCTATATAAAGTCTTATATGACCGGAGGCCGCTTCCTGATGAAATCCAAACCTTTTATCCTCCGAAAAGCGTATGCCCATTTCCTCCAGCCATTTCCGGTTCCCCACGCATACGTTGTTTCCTTCCACATCGCCTTCCATCCCCTTTCCCGGCCGTTCGTGGAACGAGGCTGCTTCCGGAATGGGGACCTGTTGGTCTTTCGCCGCTTTCACAATGGCTTGGGCCAGTGGATGCATGGACAGAGAAGCTAGAGCCGAGGTCAGGCGAAGTACGTCTGCGTCACGTTGTCCAGCCGCTTGGATGGCAACAAGCTGCGGCAAGCCTTCGGTCAGCGTTCCCGTCTTATCCAGCAATACGACATCGATTTGCCGCAGCCTTTCCAGGGAGCGCGCCTCTTTGAACAAAATGCCCTTTTGGGCAGATGATCCGGTTGCAATCAGGATGGAAATCGGGGTTGCCAGTCCAAGCGCACAGGGGCAAGCGACCAGTAAAACAGATAACGCGTGACGCATTGCGGTTTCAGAGAGATCAGGGCCATGGGAAAACAATAGCCATCCTGCAAATGTTACCGCCGCACAGCCCAGCATAACCGGTACAAAAACCGCCGCAATGCGGTCAACCGTTCTTTGAATGGCCGGTTTGCTCTGCTGCGCGGCTTCGATCAGTGCAATCATCTGGGAAAGTCGGGTTTCCTTATGCTTCTTATCGACCATGATATGCAGACTCCCGATCAAACAACGGGTTCCGGCATATACGCGGTCTCCGCTGCATTTGGTCACCGCCGTGCTTTCGCCTGTCATCATCGATTCATCCGCATCCGCCGTTCCCGAATGAACCACACCGTCAACGGATATCCATTCTCCGCTCTTCACCACTATGCGGTCCCCTGTTTGTGCCTGATCTGCCGTAATCCATTCTTCGCCATGCTGTCGCAACACCCGAACCAGCTTCACCTGAAGCGAATATAAGGCACTCAGTTGTTTCAGCGCTTTTCCCTTGGCAATGGTCTCCAGCCACTTGCCTAACAAAACCACGGTCATAATCATGGCAATCGTATCGAAATACAGGGTGGGGTGAGAGGTATCGTGTGCGGCATGAAACATCGCGTAGTGGCTGTAGAAGTAAGCAACGGACGTGCTGATGGCAACCAAGGTATCCATGTTTGCGCTGCGATGGATGAAGGCTTGATAAGCGCCGTAATAAAATGGATAGCCCACGCCAAACTGAAGAAACGTCGCAATCAGGAATTGAAACATGGGCTCCATGAATAAATTCGGCGTCCATGGTTGAAACCACACGAACATATGGGCCAGCATCGCCCACAAAAGCGGAATGGACAAGCACGCAGCGATCGCGAACCGGGTGCGATAGGCGCGAGTTTCGGCTTCTATTCCTGCTTGGGGATGCGAGAGCTTGCCCGTTGCCTTATAGCCGAGCTTTGCAATTTTGGCGGTGATCGCCTGCATTCCAATTTCCCTCGGTTCGTAGTGAACGGTAGCCCGAGACAAAGCCAAACTGACATGAACAGCTTGAACCCCCTTCTCCTTGCGAAGCGCTTTTTCGATTCGGGTTGCGCAAGCCGCGCATGTCATACCACTTACTTGTAGTTGCTCCAGTTTCATATTCGCTCACCTCCGGCGCTCGTTCATGGGATCGCTCGTCCATAAATTGTATGAAGGTGTTCGAATATTAAGAATAGCTATAAAGAGCCATGCAAATTACACCTGTCCTATCAACATGGCAAAGGCGGTCGATCACAAAGACTGGCCGCCATGAAATGATAGCTTTATTGTTCTTGAATCGAAAAAGCCGCGTATTACGTTACGCGACTTTTTTGAGTCATAATATGTTGTCTCTTCTCGATCCATTATTTCCTTAATGACAGCTTAGAAATTAAATTAAAGCTATCTTCCTTACGGCGAACCATAGTTCAACGTAATTAAGACCGTCTCTGCCGCCGTAGATTTCAAATTCCATTCCATCGACTTGTTCATATCCCGCCGTAGGAAGCCACTCTGAGAAGAATCGTCGATATAACGTCTCGATGATCTCATCAAAGCAGTCCCATGTGAATGGATCCGACGAAAAAACAGCCCAAGTATGCGCGGGTATCGTTATGTTCGTGTATCCGTTTGTATTACTGGAGTCACTTTTAAAAGCGCACAACATGTACGGAAAAGAGTCATTTTCCGTTTTTCTGTAACTGCAAACCGCATGTACTTTATATAAATCCTTGTTTAAAAAAGAAGGCAAATCGCCTGCATGGACAGCAAGTCTTTCAACCTCGCCATTAGCATGGCTTTCCTTCCAGAATTCTGCGGGCGAAGCCACCGATTCGCCATCTCCGTTTATTGGAAACACTCTTTCGATTCCAAAGATCTGTAAGGCTTCCTTCGTTTCAATACGATAATTCATAGCCTCTGCCCCTTTGATTGAAATGAGGAAGGAAATCCGAGGATAGGCCTTTAGAGCGGTCCCTTCTTGACGAGCTATTGCTGGATTGACACCATGCAGCATTTGAAAAGCCCGCGCAAAAGAAACCGGTGATTCATAACCGTATTTCAGGGCAATATCAATGACTTTGGCGTCGCTATTCTGCAATTCAAAAGCCGCAAGGGTGAGACGTCTTCGCCGAATATATTCCGCAAGTGTCACATTCGTTATGAACGAGAACATTCTCTGAAACTGATGTGACGAACAGCAAGCTTTACGAGCCACTTCAGCCAACTCAATTTCATCGGATAAATTCATCTCGATGTAATCTAATGCCCGATTCATCCTCATAAGCCAATTCATGTGGTTCCCTCCTCTCAACCAAAGTATAGTTTTGCTATGGCATTGCAGCGCAACTATTTGTGCGCAGTAAAGTTTCGTCTTCTGTTTCTACGGCCTAGGTGCTTTTTTCTCATCGCCAAAACGTCGTACAGTTTGCCTTATCCAGCATATTAAACTCGATCATTCTCTCCAGCAATGAGAAATCAACCGGACGATCCCACCGAATGCGGACTAGCTCCTTGGTGTGATCATAGCCGGCCTTGACGATTTCATCCGAAAACTGATGTATCCCTGCCTTCTCAGGGGCAACCGCCAAGTGAGGTTTGGCTACGCTAAAGCCAATGATAAATGTGCCGTGGTCGGTGAACATTGGCTGATTCCACGCCATTTTCGGCATCAGATTCGGAAATTTCTCAGCGACCCACCCCAAAACTTCTTCGGTTCGGGCCCGATGCTGCGGGTTTTCGATTTTCGCTAAAAAATCTGCAAAAACCTCCATGTTGTTTCCTCCTTCTAAGACGCCAGCTTATGCGGCGTTCATGCTTAAGCTATTCTCTATCCACGATTTCTTTGCTATGCATGGATTCCGCTTTCTACTATTAGTACATTCAATTGCTAATATCCAAAAAAAGCATCCTTTTTGATATTCCGCTTGGATACACCCTTACTTTGCAAGTACGCAGTAACCGACTCCACCATGGATTTCGGCCCAGCGACCAAATACTTGCCATGATCCTTATGCCGGGCGATGAACTTATCGATTTCCTGATCTAAATCATTTCTTGAATCAAGATAAGATACCTGGATCGAAGGATGGCTGGCTATTGCATCAAGTTCATCTTTATATAGATAGGACTTCTTGCTATCCATATAGAGAAGTTGTATGGGTTTCAACTCATTTCCGGCTGCCGTTATTTGTTTTAAAATTGACCGAAAAGGCGTCATTCCGATTCCAGCCGCGATCAGGAGCGAGGGACTTTGAGGATCCAAATGAAAGGACCCTACAGGACCGCTCATTTTCATATGCATGCCTGGTTTTAATTCCAGCAGAGCCTTCTTGAATTCGCTTGGGTTATCCCCGATGCGCGTTGTTATGTTAACAACGTTCTCTGTGGGAACAGAACTGATGCTGAATGGCTTTGTAGCATTCTTCATGGTTTTATGCGTAATGCTGAACAATCCGTATTGCCCTGCTTTCCATGTTAAATCTGGTCCTTTTTCGAACGAAAAAGTGTACACGTCTTCCGATTCTTTGCTGCTCTCTATAAATATCAATTTCCGCTTTTGGAATATGGATAGAAAATCTTTAATAAAACCCATGATCTCCCCCCTCGTTACATCAAATATCTTCCCGTAATCGACAGCTCCGCTTGAGTGATCTGCGCCGGCGTGCCCTCGAACACCACTTGCCCGCCCTTGCTGCCTCCGTCCGGTCCCATGTCGATGATCCAGTCCGCTTGGCTGATCACCTCGAGGTTATGCTCGATGACAATTACCGTATTGCCTGCGTCCACAAGACGGTTCATGATCTCCAGCAGGTGGCCGATATCCGACATATGCAGACCGGTGGTCGGCTCGTCCATCACGTAAATGCTGCCTTTCTTATGCAGCTCGCTTGCCAGCTTGATGCGCTGGCACTCCCCGCCCGAGAGCGTGCTGAGCGGCTGGCCGAGCGTAATATAGTTCAATCCCACATCGCTCATGGCCTGAAGCTTGCGAACAACCTCTTTGAGTTCAAAAAAGTCCAGTGCCTGCTCCACCGTCATCTCCAGCACTTCGGCAATCGACTTGCCGTTCAGTTTGTACTCGAGTACCTCATCCTTGAAGCGTCTCCCCCCGCACACATCGCATGGCAGCTTTACGCTGTCGAGGAAGGAAAGGTCCGTATACAATACGCCAAGCCCTTGGCAGTTCTCGCAGGCTCCCTTCGAGTTGAAGCTGAACAAACCCTGGTTCACCTTGTTCGCCGAAGCAAATGCTTTACGAACATCATCCATTATGCCCGTGTAAGTGGCTGGATTCGAGCGCGTGGATACGCCTACCGCCGATTGATCGATGACGATTGCATCCGGATGCTGGCTGAGAAATACTTCGTTGATCAGGGTGCTTTTGCCCGAGCCGGCGACACCCGTAACAACGGTCAGCACTCCGGTCGGAATATCGACGCTCACGTTCATTAGATTGTGCAGCGTGGCCTCCTTGATGGACAGCTTGCCGGATGGCTGCCTGCAGTCGTGCTTCAGCTGGAGCGGCCACTTCATATGGGTCCCTGTTAAAGTAGCGGACTCCAGAAGTCCGGAGTAGCTTCCCTCATATACGATGGTACCGCCGCGGCTGCCGGCGTACGGCCCAACGTCGACGATATGGTCCGCCACCTTGATCACATCGGGATCATGCTCAACGACAATCACGGTGTTGCCCTTGTCGCGCAGCTTCTGAAGCAGTTCATTTAACCTGTGTACATCGCGGGGATGCAAGCCAACGCTGGGCTCATCGAAGATGTAAGTGACGTCCACGAGGCTGCCGCTCAGATGCTTGACCATTTTGACGCGCTGCGACTCGCCGCCCGACAAGGTATCCGTCTCGCGGTCCAGCGTCAAGTAATCCAATCCGATATCCACCAGATGCTGCAGACGCTCCGTTAACGATTTGATGATCGGTGCGGCGATCGGATCATCGATCTCGCGTATAACGCGGATCAGCTGGCCCACTTCCATGGCGGACATCTCCGCAATGTGGAGTCCATTGATTTTGCAGCTCAGCGTCGCTTGGCTGAGTCTTGCGCCGCGGCAGCTGGGGCACGGACCCTCCGTGATAAATGGCATCACGGCTTTCTGCGTGCGTTCGGACTTCGTTTTCACATCCTGCTTGATGTATTTGTTGGTGAACTTCTCAATGACGCCTTCCACCGTAATGTTCGTTGCCTTACCGGCGAAATCCATCTTTACTTTTCTTGCCTTGGCATACAGGAGATGCTCCAATTCCTCAACGGAATAATCGCTCAGCTTTTTGTCCGGATCAAAATCGCCCGATTGCAGTATCATGTTCCACTCCCAGCCGTTCACCGAATAGTCCGGCAGCATCAGAGCGCCTTCATTCAGCGACTTGGTCATGTCCACCGCCTTGCTCATGTCGACGCCAAGCTTGCGACCGATTCCGTTGCACTCCGGGCACATGCCTTGCGGATCGTTGAAGGAGAATAAATGCGCGGGTCCGATATGGGGCTGACCCACTCGGGAGAATAAAAGACGGAGAATGGGAGAAATATCGGTAATGGTGCCCATCGTGGAATGGGAACCGCCGCCAAGCCGCTTCTGATCCACGATAACGGCCATGCTCAGATTCTCGATTGCGTCCGTATCCGGCTGGGGAACGCGGGGCAGGAACGTACGAACGAACATGCTGAAGTTCTCATTCAGCAGTCGCGTGGATTCTGCGGCGATCGTATCGAAGACAATCGACGATTTGCCGGATCCGGATACACCGGTGAAGATCGTGATCTTCCGCTTGGGAATGCGCAGGGATACGTTCTTAAGATTGTTTTCCCTCGCACCCGAGAGCACGATATACTCCTGATTTGTTTCGCTCATGCATAACATCCTTCCGATATGGGTGATTTAAGCAATTTTTCAAATGAATCGTTCAAGACTTAAACCGGCTGCAAGCAGCATGCAGCCGGTTATATCGATGCGGGCCGGCAGGTTCAATCAACATCCTCTATTCATTTAGCGCTTGGGTGCGTAACGTTAATATGGATGAGGTTAATCTGCCAATGCCTTTTCAAGCTTGGCGACCCATGCACTCCATCCATGCTTAGCCCCCTCGAGCCCATGAACGTTGGAAAATCCGATTTGTTCGAGATGGAGGTTAACCTTTCCGCCTCCTAAATCCTGCAGCGTCAAGGTAACCGTATGTCTTTCCTCACCGGTTGCCCAGGTATAGGATAGAAGATTAGGCTCGTCCACGATAAGCACTTCGCCTTCAACAATCCCATCCCACCATTCTGATGGCTCATGGCGAAACTGAAATCGGTGCCCTACGACGGGTTTAAAATCATTTTCCGTAATCCACTTGGCAAGCTGGTTTGAATCGGTGATGGCTAACCACAGCTTCTCGATCGATGTCTTGAACGGAAAATCCATAGACAATGATAAGCTCATTCATCTTCCTCCTCTAATAGCTGGCTTAAACGCAGCATGTTGGCATTCCAGTACTTGTTGTAAAAAGCCACCCAATCTTGAACTTCTCGGAGTGGCGAAGCGTTAAGCCTGAAACGCGTTTCTCTGCCGACTTTTCGGTCATGTACCAGATCGGCTTCCTTAAGAATCGTTAAATGTTTGGACACCGCAGTACGGCCCATGGGAAACTGTGCCGTTAACTCATGCAGCGGCAGCTCATCGGCTTCAGCCAACAGATGGATCAGTTGGCGCCTGGTCGGGTCTGCAATGGCGTTAAACACATCGCGAGACTGATAGTTCTCGTTCACAACACCCTCTCCTCCATATTACTGCCGAGGGACAGCCGTTCATTTTCCATCCCTATAGAGTGCGGCCCTTCGGACGAGCGTTCGCGGGGCATGTCCTTGCGAATCGAAGCAGCAAATAAACGGCAAATTTAAAGCCCCGTATCCTGCCACGCGTCCATGAAATGGAGTTGTGTCCGTCTGATCAAAGTGTAACCCTATCATTGATAAGCTGCTCCTCGGTGCTGAATTTCTACATATTCGATATTTTTGATAATCGGACACCATTTAGTGACATTTTGATTATAGGTCACCATTTGGTGTCATGTCAATCCATCGGGCTCGGGATTTTTATGAACGAAAAAGTATAAAACGAGGCAGTGGAATTCGATTCCACTGCCTCGTTTACTTAGGTCAACCTAAAGCGGATCAGGTTGAGTGTGCCTTTTATTCGAGGGGGCAAACCAACCGAGAAGGGCGATGGCGACCAAGACCCCGTAGAAAACGATGGTCCAGCCTGTGCTGTGCGGGAAATGATGAGCCAACACGCCAATATCTTCATGGGCCAGGGTGATCACAGCGAGCTTGACGCCGACCCATGCCACGATGGCATATGCCGTGGTCTCCAGTGCCGGCCGTTGAGCAAGCAGCTTCACAAACCATGTGGCCGCGAATTTGATCAGGACAAGCCCTGCGATCCCGCCAAGCACGACAACCAGGAATTGTCCTCCGTCCATCCCGCCGAAATCCGGTAGCGGCGAATCCGGGAGGCCCAGTGCCAGAGCCACAGCAGCAAGAATGGAATCAATCGCAAACGCGAGATCCGCAACCGCAATCTTTCCAACGGTCGGCCAAAAGCCTTTTCCCGCGGCATCTTTCTTTATGTCCTCGCGAATATTTTTGTTTTCCTTGCCAAAACGGGCTTTGATGATGTGCTTTAATCCGAGGTATAGGAGATAAGCCGCTCCAATCGCCTGTATTTGCCAGACGTTCGCGATAAACGATATCGCAAACAGGGCCGCGAAGCGAAATACAAAGGCCATGATGATTCCGTAATTGATGGCTTTCTTCTTTTGTTCCTCCGGTAAGTGCTTCGCGATAACCGCCAGCACAAGGGCATTATCCGCCGATAATAAACCTTCCAAACCGATAAGAATCAGTAATGCCCAGGCATACTCCAACCAAAGTGATTCCAACGGTACTTCCCCTCTCTTATGTTAGAATGTTCAGGACCCATTTGTTGCTTCAAGCTCCACGTTTCAGCTCTTGAATTTTGATTGCACCGCTGCTCCCTGTCGTTATTACGTTGTCAAGTAATGTCTCGTTTCATTCATTAGGCATCATAATGAAAAAAATTTTATAGGTTATGCTATTTTGAAACAAAACGCTTCGCATTATTCGGCGGGCCAAAACATCAAACCACATTTTGGGCTGATGGTAACATCACTTGATCGAACATGGATCGATATGCTCGGGGTTATTACAACTGCACCCTATGGCTAATAACTACAGCCGGCCTTTGGGCCGGCTGCTGTGCAATGATTGATTTTATGAAAGAATACTGGAATCATGTTCAACAAAATCCACAGACCTCTCTCGATATGGTTATCTTTCGCTAGCGCTTACTTGATAGTAGCGTCGAATCCTTGAGCTCTTTTGGTTTCATTCTAATGCCCAAGAGGATGAAGATGACATAAATTACGATGGCAACCGAATCGACTACCGTGTCCGTTAATGCCGAAACATTTTGAACTGCCGTTATGCCTAGAATGACCATCAGTCGTACGATCAGCAGCGATACGATCATCCATGCAACGGCCCGGATTTTCGATCGTTCGCGTTGGAATGCCATGCAAATGAACGCGATACCGAAGACCAGATTCTCCGTCGTGATGATATGCCAGACATACGTGAATATGATCTCGGAATCCAAGGCGATCTCGCTCGCGCGAAGTATCGGCAGTACAGCGGATTGCCCGTTCCAAGCATGCGTAATGGCAAAAAGCACGGCAAGGATACCGGCAATTAAATAATATGGATTCTTAATCTTCATGTCCAAAACATCCCTCCTCGGGTATACCATTCTCCTTCCTGCGAATCGTTTGGTATATCTCGCGAACGAACGCTGCCAGCCGCTGGTCGCTTTCATGATTAAGGTCCCTTAGCGTTTCGGCTGCTAGCTCAAGCAATTGACTGACCTTTTCCAGACGAGCAATCTTCTCGCGCGTTTCCGCATTCTTGGCATCAAGGAACGAAGCTACCTTCAGGCATTCTGCTGGGTCAACCTCCTCCATTCTGTGGAATCCAAACTTCCCCTTGATTTCGTTAAGCGACAAGTCAGCAAACTGCAGGATTTGAATATTCATTAAATCCATGAGGTCACTCCTCGAATACCTGCGGTACCGATTGTCTTCCCGGGCCGGCGATACGATTCCAATTCGGTCATAGTAGCGAAGTGTATCCTTGGGAATTCCAAGGATCTGCGAAACTTCTTGTATTGAATATAATGGTTTCATGCATTCAAAATAACATTGGAGTAAACTCCAGTGTCAAGTCGCTTTTTTACGAGATCACCATTACCTTATGTCATATCTCATTTAGACCTACTAGTGCCACCATGATTAGAAGAACAAACAAACGTCGCGGAAAAGAGTGTTGAGGATAAAAAAGACTGCCGGTACCTTTCACCGGGCAGTCTTTTGATTTCCAAGTAGTATGCTCTCCAACCTATTCGCTGGACAGTTCCTTGAGCGATTTGATTTTACCATGGGGATGCTGTTCTTGCTTACGCGACTTCCAGGCAGCTTCTTTCCTTCTCTTCTGGTGAGCCATGACAGATATCCTCCTTTGGAAACAGAGATGTATACTACCATCTTATATTGTCATTCCCCGGCTTGGTTCATTCATGAAAATAGGATGCACAACACCACGCGTTATACTCGCGTGAAGCCCAGGACCTTCAAGGCATTATGAAGCTCATTGGATCGCTCATCTCTCGCTCAATTCCTGCTTGGTCCTTTAAGCGCATGTCCTACGCTGCTTGTTCCGTTTATAATGGAATAATGACAACCCGTCGTTACCGGAAGAACGGATGCAACCCGCGTCGAATGAAAGGAGCAATCCATGGACAACAAACAAATGCGCATGTTGAAAAAGCTGTATCACCATACCAATTACAACTATGACCGGGAGCGTGAGGTAAGCGTATATAATACAGAAACGCTTACTGCGGCAGAGCAGGAGCTGCTGGAGGCCAGCGGATGGGTCGTAAACGATCTGCAGTATATTCGGCATGACGAAATCATAGGCCGACTGATCGAGCTGCGTTCGAACGTTCGCTTGACCTGGTCCAGCATAGGCAAGGCCTTTGTTGCTGGGGTGGGTGGAAGCTGGCCCCGAGGCATATCCACGCTGGCCAGTTATCACGCCATGATTCATGCACGCCCCCACGCTTACGAGGAACCCGAATGGCTTCGGGCTTGCAAGGTCTGTGGCTTCAGCCACAGCCATGAAGGCTGGGACAATCTGTCTTACATACGTTACGCGATGCATTTGGGCAACAATTACAGCGGATCAAGCTTCGGCGCATACGTGGATATGGCCGAGTTGGTCGAACTGCTGGAGCAAGAGCCCGTTGAGGCAACGGACAATGACAAGCACGCCTTCAGACAGCTGCTGCAGAGCTTGGACCGGGCCGAGGCTGGCGAAACGCCAGGGCAGTATGAAAAGCGGTTAACCGGCGAAAAAATCTTGAAGGGTCATGCGGGCATTCGCCGTGGCATGCTCCAGGCGCTAGCCAGGGTCGGCGTGCTACCCAACCGCATCCTGGAGCTCTCTCAGGACCGCTGGACGGACACGGCAACCATCATACATGCCGAGTTTGAACTGGACAACACCAAGGGCCGTTCCGACATGGAGATGCCTTGGGCTGGCTGGCAAGGCAGCTTGGGCGTCGATTGGAACAAAGCCCGCACGATTTTCGGCGATTGGGTTTGAATGTCGGTTCAGGAGGTTTCCTATTAAGTTTCGCAGGAAGCCTCCTTTTTGATCATGGCGACTTCTGTCCCGTATGATCCATCTATGATAAAACGGTTTATGGCTTTTAGTTATTTAAAATAGGCATCTCGCCCAGCAGTTTCTTCAAATAGATAGAATCCCATGGCAGATGCTCCGTGATCCCTAAACCCACGACATCGGTCTCTTCAGACAGTTCCTTCAGCAGATGAAGCAGTTGGGGCAATTGCATGGTTCCCTGAGGAGATAAATTAAAGGGTTCTTCAGGGTTCGCGAACAGCAAAGACCGGAATGCCTTGGGATCAAGCACGTCCAGATCGAGGTGAATCGCCAGGTGCTTAATGCCGCGTTCTTTAATCCACGCTTTAATAGACGAAGTACTGTTCTTCAACTCCTCGGTGCCAGCAGTACGAATGCCCAGCCTCTGAATCATGTCCGTGTCCTGCTCCGCAAAACCGATGCCTAGCTTTTGGAATCCTTCCGAGATCACCTTGGCTTCTTGTTCGGTAGGCGTTGCTAATCCTGCAATAAAGACGTTTTCGGGTTTTAGAGGGATGTTCACATGTTTGGCAAACTCCTCATCCCCTTCTCCCAACAGATTCCCAAGCGGTACCGTATGCCCGTTGTCATAGCCTACATACCTCACCAAATCACTGTGAGCATCGATCCAGATTAAACCTAACTCCCCGTCGTATCGTTCGTTCAAATAGGCAAAAGGAGCTTGTTCGACCAAGCAGTCGCCGCCAAACATGACAATGCGATCCGGCTTATGTGCATGGATAAGATGATGAGCCGCCTTTAACTGTTCGAGCAGCTGTGTTCTGCCATTCATACCGTTCTCGTTTTCAAGAGGCGTTCCATCATAGGTTTGGACGGGAACATGGATAAGGGGTTGATCATTATCCGGAGCCAGCCAAGCAAGCAGTTCGGCTCCAAAAGAGTAGTTGGGGTTGTTCCCCCCTTGCCATTGCGGCATTAACAGGCGTATCGTTTTCGTTTTTTTAGTCATGCTGTCGTCTCCTTTACTTCAAAGTAAAGTTAGTATAGACTGAGCACAAATAAAAAAGTAGTACGCACTTATTTGAAAGGTACTACCCGAAAGGATAGTGTAAATATGAGCATGGCTGAATTTAAAGGTAAAGTTAAGAATATTCAAGATACGCCTTTTGGTTATACGGTGTCCGTGATCGGCGGCAAATGGAAAATGGTCATTATCTACCTTCTTGCAGAAAACCAAACGGTCCGCTTCAATGATCTGAAAAGACAGATCGGCGCCATTACTTACAAAACATTGAGTTCGCAGCTTAAGGAATTGGAGGCGGACGGACTCGTGAAACGGAAAGAATACCCTCAAGTCCCCCCTAAAGTCGAGTATAGCCTCACGGATAAAGCGGTAACGCTATTACCCGTTTTGGAAGGGTTATGCGAATGGGGAGTAAAGAATCAATACGAATAAAATCGTAACGGCTGGCTCCTTGACTACGCTCCGCGAACGACCCGAAACCCTTGATCCGGGCCAAAGCCATTGGCATCGAATTTGCCTACGAACGAGATCTCGTTGTTGCTGACGTCGCCGATCCAGCCGCCGCCCTTCACCACCCGAAAGATGCCGCTCTGGCTGTTCGAGTCGCTGTACCAGTCCCAGCACCACTCCCTAACGTTGCCTGACATATCGTATATGCCTAACTCGTTGGGCTTCTGGGTGCCGATCGGTTTGGTTTGATTATGGTTGTTCTCGATGACGGGCCAGTTCCAATCTCCGGTTAAGTATTGATCTCCGGCGTTTCTCCAATACCATGCAACCTCGTCGGCATTATGGCTTCCGCTGTATGCGTAACCCTTGCTAGCCTGGCCACCGCTTGCAGCATATTCCCACTCCGCTTCAGTAGGCAGCCGGTAGCCGTCAGCTCCCTCATTGATCGTGACGGTCCATTTGATATGATCATTATCATTCTTATTATTTGCGTCTTTTTCATCCTTGTGGATGTTGTAATACGGTTCGAATCCTTCCTGTATGCTTCTTCGATTGCAGTACTCCACAACGTCATACCAACTCACCATTTCAACCGGCAATTGATCCCCTACGAATTCCGAGGGATTGCTCCCCATGACTTCTTCCCACTCTTTTTGAGTGACCTCATATTTGCCGATATAAAAGCTCGATAACGACACGCTTTGTCCAGCGTGGTTGGACTTGTCGTTCTTAATAGGCCCGCCTTCTACGAACACAAGATCTTCCTTCTTATCAGGTTTATCCTGCGAACAGGCGCCGATCACAAGCATTGCTGCTATGAAAAGAAACATGAATAGCTTTCTCATGGATAGATCTCCTTTAAGCTGATAGAAGAACCGATAAGTCATGCCCCGGTCTGCAACTCGCCTCCGGCAACGTCGAGGCCGCTGCTCAGACAGAGAACGGCCTGCAACGCATCCGGATAACGGTTTGGTTAGGATGACGGCTTACTTATGATTGATGGTCAGGAAGTTACCACACCGTTACGTTGGAGCTCCCGCTGCTTTGATATCCCTCTGTCGCTAACACCTGGTAAGACCAGCTGCTTCCCAGATTCATTCCTTTGCTTGCCCATGCGTTCACGTGGTTGCTGAACGTGATGCTGGAGTTTACGCCTGTAGCTCTCTTCGATTGCCGAACGCTCCAATACTGGGCAAATGTTTGTGTGCCGTCAATCGAGGGCGCGTTGTATCGCATCGTTGTATAGATGTCATAGGTGCCCCCATCGCTGGTCACGGTGCCTTTATGCGTTCCGGTAGGCCGGTAAGTCCCCCAGCTGTCAACGACGTAATATTCGATCAGCGAGTTTCTCGTCCAGCCGTAGAGCGTCAAATACCCGTTGCCGGAAGGCGCCCAGACGCCGGCATTGTAGTTAATCGTCCGGTTCGGCGATCCGGTATTCCAGCCTTTGCCGACAACGAAATTCCCGGTATTTTGCCACGTTACGCTGTAATTGCCTCCGGAGCCGTTAACGGCATTGACCGTGCCGCCGCCATCGGTCCAATTCTGCCAGTAGTCCGTCGCTGCGTTTGAGGTTGTTGCAAACAAACCAAAACTCATGGAAGCTGCCAGCACCAGCGTCATTACCTTTTTACTAAACTTAATCATAATCTACCTCCTCTTTTGTGTTTGCTCTGTACAACCAAATGTCGAACGATTCTCTTTTTTTACTTTTACCTCCTTTCTAAACAAATTATAGAATGACAGCGGTTACATAAAAAATTAACAAATTAAATATGATGTCTAGATTATCTTGGTAATTATAGTAAGTAATGGGGCGATCAGGATTCGTTGATAACTTGCCGCTTACCTTGCCGATAACATAAACAAAAAAAAGCCGCGTTTACCGCGACTTATGCATGCTTATATTTTGTCCCTATTCGATTGAGCTCGATTCTTCCTATTGCAGACGTTCCTAACACCTTACATATTTGCGTTTAAATCCGATCTTCCCTCTCTCGATCTCTTTTTGAATATTGTCGGAAGCCAGCAGGATGCTGCTCTTCTTCTTGTCCCTTTTGATTTCGACTGGTCCGACGGCCTTCGCGATTTCTACCGCCTTATCATGGCTTGGCAAATAAGAAACCCCTACAGTGTACATAAAATTGTTCATAGCGGATTTCGTTCGTTCAGGGGAGTCGTGGATCGTGTTTTTCACCTGTTCGAGCATGCTCTCGATCTTGACGGTATCAAATGCAGCGTCCGCACGGTTACCCAAAAGCCAGCAGTAGCAGCTCCAGCCTGCCGACATTTTAAGCTCTTCACCGCTAGCGATCCACTTATCGGCAACAGCTTGCGCAATTTCCGTTTCGGCCAAAGTCACGGCAACCACATAATCTGACAACATATAAAAATAAGCGCGATCCATCCAACGATCGAAATCGGCTTCCGTCATGATCATGGGGTCTGCAATAATGCCGGCAAAATACATCGCATCATAATTGCCGGTGGCGTAAAGCTGCTCTGCTAAAGGTTGATTTTTCTTGATTTGCTTTGCTAATGGCTTCATTGCGCCAGTAGCAACCCCAAAAAGCGGCTCCTGCGCACCATTGCTCATATAGGTTTTTTTAATCCGTTCCTTGCCGAGTGCCTCCAGTTCCTGCATAACCACGTCGAATTCCAATATAATCCACTTCCTTTTTTGTACAGTATTCATTCACAAATCACGAAGATATCCGGGTAAGGATGGAAATATATTAATTACGAAGAATTATATCATAAGTCGGCTTGTGCAGCCTTACCACCAAAGTTAACCATGTTGCGTCTTTCTCTTTAAAAACACCCCGCTTCTCCTTATGGTGGACTGACCCATCTTCATTGACAGGTATAGCCGTCAATGTTAGAATTCAACGTATCATTGATGAGGAGGCTCGTGATCTATGTTACATTCCATGCGTATAAGATAAGCTGGCAATCAAAAAAGCGGATGTTCCAACCACAAATGTGGGCTTTTTTTGAGCTGCTTATTTCCTGCGTATGTAGACATAGATTGCGACACGGTTAGCTTTTTTGCTATGCCTTTGTGTCGCCATCTTCTCTCGTTATCCATGCAGATTTAAGCCCCGTTGTGGACTCGCATCTGCATTTTTTATTGCCAAAAAACGGCCGAACATCGGACATGGTACAATCCAACCTCATGGGAAACGACATCCCTGCGATTTGGGCTGGACAGGTGTTTTTTTCTCTATTAGGCGTATGGTCAATAAAAACGTAAAGGGGCAAATCTTATGAGATCCATGCATTGGTTCTTCTTTATTTAATCCTCTCTTCTTCAATCGCAGGCGATCCTGCGAACAGAAACTGCGATTTTTGAAGGAGGAATCCATATGGGATTTTTGATAAAAGCAAAAGATATGGTTGTGGAATATTCGGGGCGCGATGTACTGGACATTGATGGACTGGAGCTTTACGACTATGACCGAATCGGTCTCGTAGGCGCGAACGGAGCAGGTAAAAGCACACTGCTAAAAGCCTTGCTGGGGGAAATTCCTTTGTCCCAAGGTACTGTCATTCGGGAAGGCAACTTCCGTTATATTCCCCAATTGGATGATGTCATTGTACAGGAGATTCAAGATTACGCTTTAATCGGCAAGCTGGGAATTGAGAGCTGTGAAGCGGAATATATGAGCGGCGGTGAAGAAACACGGCTAAAAATAGCACAGGCCCTCTCCGGAGAGGTGCACGGAATTTTTGCCGATGAGCCGACATGTCACCTGGATCGGGATGGCATAGACTTTCTGATCCACCAGCTTAAATATTATTCCGGCGCCTTGCTCATCATCAGTCACGACCGTTATTTCCTTGACCAAGTCGTCGATAAGATCTGGGAGTTGAATGAGGGGAAAATCACGGAGTACTGGGGCGGATATTCCGATTTCCTGCGCCAAAAAGAAGAGGAGCGGCATAGTCAGGCTGAAAAATACAAGCAATTTACTGCGGAACGGGAGCGGCTGGAGAAAGCCATTACCGAAAAGCTTAGCCAGGCTCGAAAAGTGGATCAAAAGGCCAAAGGCGCTTCACGAAAAAACAGCTCCGAAGGCGGCGGCCGCCTGGCTCATCAAAAATCGACGGGAAGCAAACAGAAAAAGCTCCATAATGCCGCTAAAAATATGGAGCATCGAATCGAAGCGCTTGGTGAGGTGAAACCTCCTGAAGCCATGCGATCCATCCGTTTTCGGCAAAGCAAAGCCTTGGAGCTTCATCATCCGTTTCCGATTACAGGGAAAGACATTTGCAAACAGTTTGAGGGCAAGGAAATTTTCGAGGAGGCCTCCTTCCAGTTTCCATTGGGCGCCAAGATCGCGGTCACCGGCGCGAATGGATCCGGGAAAACGACGCTTTTCAAGATGATACTCCATCGTGAGCATGGTATTTCCGTATCCCCTAAAGCGGAAATCGGCTATTTTGCCCAAACGGGTTACAAGTTTGATCGTGATCAAGGGGTTATGGAGTTCATGTTGGAAGACAGTGATTATGAAGTGTCGGACATCCGAGCCGTTCTGGCATCGATGGGATTTTCTCAACAGGACGTAAGAAAGTCTTTATCCGTGTTGAGCGGCGGAGAAATCATGAAATTGCAGCTTGCCAAAATGCTGTTAGGACGGTACAACATCCTGCTGATGGATGAACCCAGCAATTTTCTGGATCTTCCTGCGGTGGAAGCGCTTGAACAATTGATGAAGCACTATGCGGGAACGATCATATTCATATCGCACGATGTCCGTTTGATCGAGAATGTAGCCGATACCGTATATGTAATCGAGGACAAAAAAATCATTCAGAGGGCTTAATCACCGATCGCTCTTCAAGCGGATGATAGGGTATGTTGTTTCGCTGTTTAAACCGTTTGGCTTAGGGCAGCCTTTTATGGCGGGTCCTAAGCCTTTCTGCGTTTAATTAGGATGCTCCATTTTTATTCCAGCTGGTCTTCGTCCATTCGATATTCTAAAATATCTCCGGGCTGACATTCCAAAGCCTTACAAATCGCCTCTAATGTCGATAATCGAATCGCTTTCGCCTTTCCGTTCTTCAATATGGAGAGATTGGCCATCGTTATTCCAACCTTCTCCGAAAGCTCCGTAACGCTCATTTTTCGTTTAGCCAGCATCACATCGATATTGATTATTATGGCCATGTCGTTTCACCTCAGATTATTAAGTCGTTTTCCGATTTGATATCAATCGCTTCTTGTAACAGCCTTTGAAGGACGGCGGCTAAAACGGCAATCACCATGGAGGCGAAAATCAAGACCAATCCGATCAAGATGATGCCCGGGGCATCGTCTTTCTCCGCGACAAGATAGAACAGCGGCAGGCCAACCACGAACAAGCTGCTGATTGTGATTGCACAGTATTTTATACGCTTTAAAGCTCGTACAGACCATTCCGAGAACGCCTTGTTCTTATCAATATAACTTAAAAGCTTAAAGGCTTGATACAGCGCATAGTAAAACGGGATCGCCGCGGCATAAAAATCGATGAATACCAGATATTTAATATAACTCATATCCGGATACAGCTCGGCAGCAAAATTCGCGATCTCCGGCACCAAAAAGATGCACAAAGCAAGAATCGGAATACCGATAAGAATAACAGCCACCTTTAAAAAGAGCGTTGAAACTTGTTTCATTAAGAGCACCTCACTTCGATATTTTCATTTTTGACTTTAACATATAATTTATCGATTTACAATAAATCATTATTGTTTTTGATTATATTATTACTGTTACTCGAATATACCTTGTATTCTGCAAAAGAAAAAAAGCATTCTTCAATACGAAGAATGCTTTCATCCAACAATTTGTCACCGGAACAGGGATTCAAGGATGCCTGGAGCAAAATCGCTCACGATTTTATACTCCTTGCCGTATCTTTTATGCTTGCTCGAATGGTTATAAATCAGTATATGGTCCGGACTATAAACGACTAGCGTGAAGGTCGGCCCGTTTTCGGTACTCAACAGGATCTCATATTCGTCGCCGCTGTGATCCCTTACGCTGTTCTTACGCAGTTTGAGATCCGAGAAGCCGTTCATGATGCGATCAATCTCCGCTTGATCCGTCATTTTCAGCTGCTGCTCGTTCGGGCGGTTCCGGTTTCTTACAATGTCCAGCTCACGGTTCGAGCCGGACTCCTTCAGCTGATCAAGGACCAGCTCCTTGAACGAGGTACGGTTTTGACTTGCCGAATATACCGTCGCGCTAAGCAGCATCAGGACGCAAATTGCCAAAAAGACATACCAAAAGCGCTTGCTCATCCGCATCTCCTCCCTGGTGGCGGGTCATAAAATTACAAGATTGTTTTCGAGTGTTCGCGGCAGCTTCTTCCATAACTATATCAAAACACAAGGCACATCGTTAGGTAAAACGTCTTAAAAAAATGGTTCCTGTTAAGGAGTTGTTGAACCCATGCGTTTCTTCCCGATGTTTCAAGCCGAGTTGCAATACCCGCGTGATGATCTATAAGAAAAACAAAATAACAGACGGAGGAAAGTCGTAAGACTTCGCCCCCGTCTGTTAGAGGATGTGAATTGTACTCCTGCAACCGAAATAAATAACCGTATCTCCAGTTAATAGCAATGATCTGCCGAAGTATCGATTTACTCCGGCGTTCCTTGGGTCACGCCATGGATATAGGTGAGCCAAGGGGTATCCAAGGCTCCTTGTCCCGGGTTATAGGTGAAAAAGTACTCGACGGTGTCCCCTTGCTTGAGATTGTTTACAGGGTAAGTATAGTTGCCGTTCCCCGTTGGGGTCATGGCTACGTTCAGCTGCCCGCCGTTATTGATCTTGTAATGCAGATCGGCAAAGGTTGCGCCGTTGATATAGAACAGCAGGTCATTGCCGATTTTTTTCAGTCCCCTCACCTCATCGCCGATGACAATCACGCTGGATGGCGCCGGTACCACCGTGATCGTGGAAGAAGCGGTTTTCCGGCCATCGACGCTTGTAGCCGTAACGGTTGCCGTACCCGGAGCGAGCCCCGTCACGACGCCTTCCTGACTCACAGAGGCAACACTCGCACCCGAAACGGACCAAGTGACCTGCTTATTCGTTGCATTGGAGGGCGCTATGCCGGCGTTTAACTGAAGACTCTGCCCCACTTCCACTTGTCCGGAGGTTGGATTCAGCGTGACGCCGGTAACCGGCACATTTCCGGGATTTCCGTTGCCGTTTTCTTTATAAACCCGCACATAATCGACCTGCATCGTAGCAGGAATATCGGACGGATTCGGAGAAATGCCGCCGTCAAAATTTCCGCCGAGCGCCAGATTCATGATGAGGTAGAAAGGCTGATCGAAAGGTGCGTTCGGATTGTTCGGTGCCGCCAAGGAATACCATTGTTCATTCGTCACCTTGAAGAAGAACTTGCCATCCACATACCATTTGATGTTGTCCTCTTCCCATACGACGGAATAGACATGATAGTCATTGTTGATGTTCTGCCCTTCCGGGAAATGATATTCGCCAGAAATATGTTGGTTCGCCGGCCATGTTCCACCGAAGTGCACGGCACCGCTCGTCGAGCCTGGCAATCTCCCTCTCGCTTCCATCACGTCGATTTCGCCGGATGCTGCCCATGTTCCGTAAGGGCTGTCTTGCGGCAGCATCCATAGTGCCGGCCATACGCCATTTCCTGTCGGCAGTTTGGCACGGAAGTCGACTCGTCCGTACTTCAGGGTAAAATGATTCTTCGTGTTAATCTTACCGGAGGAGTATTGGGCATACCGGTTTGGATCCTGCGGGAAAGACTTGGGATCGTTCAATGCGCGGATGTTCAGCTTCCCGTCCTGCACGAACACATTTTGCGCACTATCGGTATAATGCTGCAGCTCCGCGTTGCCCCACCCCCAGGTGTTTGGATCATCATTGAGATAATAACCTTGTTCATAGTTCCATTTGCTTGTATCCAATGTCGTGCCATTAAATTCATCCTGCCAAATGAGGTTCATGCCTTGAATGGCCGGGTCGCTTGGTGTCCCGATCGCAATATCCTCTTGGTCGCTTACATCCGGACGAGGAGCATCGGGATTGCCGATCAACGTGTAGTTGACGTAATTGCTGCCCACGCTGCCGCCTTTTTTGCCCGTTCAGTGGATAGCCGATCCGGATCTGCATATCTTCCTGGATGGGCTGAAACCACAGGCCGTAAATATAATCGGCCCAATATCCCCACTGATTCGCATCGGACATGTTGTTGTAGCCATTGGCAGCGTATGTAAATCCGCTCTGGCCGGAATTCCCCAGCTCAACCCACTGCCCGTTGATGTTAATCTGGTATACGAAATTATCAAGCTCCTTGCCTATCGGCGCTCCCCCGTCAATTTTAGGCAGCGGAATGCCGATCGAACCGTTTGCATCTGCCGTAAAGGTCGTTCCCTCATAAGGCGTAATGACATATGAGTTTCGTACGGCTTCATTAAAAGTGATGGTATACACAACGTTAACCCCGGAGGCTTTCGATTCCAATTTGACGTGGATCGACTCCGTAACGTTAAACCAGTACCCGCCGCCTCCATCGGTGAATTGTCCGAAATTATGATCATAGATCCAGCCGCTTGCAGCGTTGTTGTCGATGTCGATCCAGGTGCTGCTGTTAACCGGTTTCACATACACCTTCAAATCATCAGCGACGGCTGCATAGGTCACGGCAGGATCGTTATTGAACGTAGGGTAGGTAAAACCGGCGCCACCCGTAAAGCTTGCAGTAATCTGCGGCCCCTGGGTCGGCGTCATGGCTGTGATCGTGGTTTTGTTAATGTTCTGAAACACCAGCCTGTAATCCAGGGTAACCCCATTCGCTTTCGAGTACAGCTGAATCTCTGTCGTTGCAGAAAGCGTGAACCAATAACCTGTAAATCCTCCGTCGCTCCAATGTCCCCAATTCTGATTGTAAATAAAGCTGCTCAAACTATCGATATCGACCCAGTTGCCGCCCACTTTCACTTTGACGCCCACGTCTTGGGCTACATCATTCCAAGTAGCTGCGCCTCCGTTGAATATGGGCATGACAAAGCCATAGCTGGCCTGTCCGACTCCTGATTTGGAGATGACCGGTCCGTCAGCCGCCGAAAAGTAATCCATCGAGGTAACCGTGGAATCTGCTGCCTTGACCTTCGAAGCTGGCCATAATCCGACACTTGCCAGCATGACAACCGCGAAGAACAAACTCAATCCCTTTTGCAAGTACCGCCTTTCCGCCGCGTAAGATCTCTTCATGAATACCCTCCCTTGTTCATATTGTGTGCTCTCAGCATGAGCGCCTGTAGGAAAACGCTTACAGCTGAGGACGTCTTCATTCTATCGAATTCCTAATCTGATGAATAGGTACCATATTTAGGGTGAGGTCTCAATATTTTGGATAACCCAAATACAAGACTTGGTTTTCCGTCAGAAATTAACGAATCATGGTGCGTAGAGTTATTTTCCATACGACAATGAACAGAAGGCTGCCTCTTCGGCAGCCTTCTGTCTTTTGGATCAGTTGACATAATATCAATTGGGTAAACTTTAAAGTTCATGATCGCCTGATATCGATTCCCTCATTTTTCTTGCCCTAATAGATAAAGGATCTGTAGACCTAATGCTCATTAGCTCCTTTTTCTTATAGCACCAACTTTGTGGTTATCATGTGGTGGACGCCAACAATTACGTCCCTTGGTTCGCTTGCTTGCTCAAAATTCGGTTCACTTTCTCGGCGCTTAGCCACATGAAGATGAGGAAGGCAAGCACAACGGAAGGGAACAATCCGATGCTTGTCTGCGAAGCGACCAATCCAAACATGGGGGGAAGCAGCGTGGTCCCCGTGTAGGCGACGGCCATTTGATAACCCATCAGCTTGGCCGAATGTTCTTTTCCGAACCGAGACGGCGTTTCATGAAGAAGTCCAGGATAAATGGGCGCAAGGCCAAGTCCAATCAGCATGAATCCCGTCAGAGAAAAGGAAGCACTAAGAGGTAGCACAAGGATAATCCCTCCTAGAATGGTGATGAGCTGTCCATAGCGGATCAACAGACGATTGCCAACCTTCAGCGTGATAAAGCCGGTAATCAGTCTGCCTAGCGTAATACCTCCGTAATATAAAGAAATCCATATGGCAGCCGTATCGGCTGAAATATGTTTAGCACCGACAAGGTAACTAGCTCCCCACAACCCCACCGTGGTTTCGACTCCACAATAGAATAAAAATGCCGTAAGCGTTGGTTTAACGCCTCTGATTCGAAATATGCCTGCTTTTACGATCTGCTCCTGTTGGCGCTTTTCATTATCGACTACATTTTCGGTTTGCGGCCGGTCAATCTCCCGCATAGCTGCGACGCGTTTCCATAAAGGGAGCGTAATGAGCAAAATGATTACGAGCGAGAACTGGATTATGGATACAGCTGTATATCCGCTTCTCCAAGAATTATGATCTGCAATGTAAGAGGACATAATCATGGGCCCCATTGTTGCCCCGACACCCCAAAAGCAATGTAACCAGTTCATATGATGCGCCTTATAATTTTCAGCAACATAATGATTCAAAGCGGCATCCACAGCACCCGCCCCTAATCCCAGTGGAATGGCCAGAACGACAAGCCATGCCATAGAGGGAGCCAAGGAGAAACCAAGAAGTGCTCCTGCAGTCAGGAAGCAGCTGAACAGGGTGATTCTCCCTGTTCCTAACCGCTTTATCATAGAGCCGCTTGCCAGACTAGAAACAATGGTTCCTCCTGCAATAACCATGGACACGATTCCTGCAGAGCCGACGGAAGACCCGATGTCGGGCCATATCACCGGCCAGGCCGATCCAAGTAAAGAATCGGGTAGTCCCAAACTAATAAAAGCCAGATAAATGATAATCAAAAACCAGGTTGCCAAGCGTACACCTTCTCCCATTATAAATGCATCGTTTCCACTAAATAAATTGTCTTTATAAAGTGTATTAATTTAATATGCAGCAGCATCTTTTTTTTGTCAAGATTCTAGACGCAAAAACCCCCGGAATTTCAATTCCGAGGGTTCCGGTCAACTGTAAGATCAAGGGTCGGTTCCAATTCTTGCAGGGTTAGCCAGCGCATGCCTGCTTCAAAGTCCTCTTGAAACGTCTGCTTCAACACCACTTCAGGGTAAGAAGGCATGGGATGTTGAAGCCGATAAGCTTCCCAAGCCTGAGACCAGGCATCTGCCTCCATTCGGTATTGATATATCACGATTTTGTCAGGTGCCAGGACGGCATTAACAGTATGTATGATTTTACACACAGCTTGCACAAACTTCTCCGTTGTCATCTCTTGATTCCAATCCAGGCCAATGGGCAGAAATTTGATCTCGCCCGACATGCCGTTCTTCCCTTTAACGATCCTCCCATCGAGATAAATAGCTAGGCCGGGTGGATATTTCATAGGAAAGTACATGCCTAGCACGCATTGGTCCCCTTCCAAATCTTCCTTCATCGAATAACCGCTAATGGCTGCATTCACATCATTCTCGACCATTACGGGCAGCCCGAATTGAGATTCGATCTCTTCAATCATGCGAAACCCGGTTAATTCTCGATGACTGCTTACCGTAATTTCTCCATTGACGGCCTGTCCCGGTATGCCGATGCCAATCACCTTGATGGAGGGATAAAGCCCAATGTAATGCTCAATGATTTCATAGAAGCGCTGTCGATCGAACACAGGCATGGTGTATTCTTCTTTGGTCAACAGATCATTTTCCAAATTCACGACGGTTGCCGAGATCAGCTCTTCTCCCTGTTTCTCCTTCAAATAAACGACAAGAGCCAGGCTGAAATTATAATTATATCTATAGGTAAGCGCGGGCCTCCCGCCGTTGGACGGAACGATATCGTCTTCAAACAATTCCCCAAGCTCGTACAGCTCCTTGACCAACGAATTCACCGTAACCACACTCAGCTTGGTCAATGACGCCAATTGGGGCTTCGTCGCCGTTTCTACTCGCTTCATGGTTTTGCGAACATTATTTAAATTGATTTCTTTCATTAAGTTAGCGTTTGCTTTTTTCATAAGCCCCCCTGCACACATGTTTCATCTTAATCTATGTTATCCCTATGATATACTACTTTTCCTGGTATACAAAACGGCATAATTATGCGTTAAGAACAAAAAAACCGCATATGTCATGCGGCTTTCATGTTACTGAGATGAGATCCGGTAAATTAATTCGGTGAGGCTTCTTCCTGCGGCAGCGGCTTGCCCGCTTCAACCAATCGCTTATTGCGCATGAAGAAAACGGTAAGCACGAGCATAAACAATCCGGTACCGACCAGCAGCCATTCGATTTTGACCACGTCGGCAAGCGGACCGAATATCAGCATCCCGATAGGCATCATGGAAGTCGAAATCATCCCGAAGACACCGAATATACGCCCCAGATAATTTTCATCCACCTTCTCCTGCAGCATGACGGTCGTTGGCGTATTAAATATGGGCATCGCTACTCCGAATACAGCCATGATGGCCAAATAAATCCAGAAAACAGGCACAATGCCGAGCGCAAACGTGGACACGGCCATGACGAAGCTGGCTATAGCCATCGTGTACACTTTATTATTAAAGCCGCCCCAGGAAGCAATGATCCCCCCTCCAGCCATCATGCCGACGGAAAACGCGATTTCGATTGCCGTCAAGCGCCATACATCGTCCCCGAAGCTGCGGGTAACCTGCAGCGGGGTCAGAAAGGCTGCAGGCGCCATAAGCACGAAGAAAAAGGCGAAGAAGATAAAAAACGACTTGAGAAAAGCATGCTGTTTAATGTAGGCCAAGCCCTCTTTGAAATCGTCCAGATAGCCCGTGCTTTGCGTGTCCGACGCCTTTTTGTGCAGCGGGATTTTGAGAAAGGCAAACAATGTAAAGATCGCGATCGCAGCCGTAACGACGTCGATAAAAAAAATCGCTTCGATCGTTGCTACGGTAAGCAATCCCGCGCTGACGATGGGCGCTACGAACATGATCAGCGCTTGTAGGCTGCCGTTAATACCGTTTACTTTCGTCAGCTTATCTTGCGGCACGATTTGAGGCAATATGGCTCCGACCGCTGGAGTCTGAATGCCGGCCCCGAGCGCGCGTACGGCGGAAATGATAAACAGCAGCCAAACCGCCTGATAGCCAAGCATAAACGTAATGGCCAACATCAGCGTAACCACCGCGATCATGGAATCCGCGATCATAATGAGCGTTTTACGGTTGAAGCGGTCCGCCCATACCCCGGCAAAAGGCGACAGCAGGAACGTCGGAATGAATCCGCAAATAATATACAGCGTCATCATGATGCCCGACTGCGTCGTCAGCGTAATGTGCCACATAATGGCATATTGAACCAAGGCAGACCCGAACAGCGAGAGTGTTTGGCTGCTTAAAAAGAGAATGATGTTCCTTTTCCAATGGATTTTCTGGGCATCTTCGGTTTCTGACATCGTCCCACCCTTTCGTATGGTCTCGCTCACGCGAATTACACTCATTATAACGTTTAACGTTAGGCGACATTTCTTTTTAATTGCTCATTATGGATTATCTACGATACATATACCCTACATATTATTTATAATTTATCCTTTAACCGCTTGATGAAAACATGCTTCGCTTTTTCTTATTTGCTGCCGCGCTCCACCCTTCGTTCCGTCAAAAAGTAGAGCAATGCCAAGGCCGGAAAAAGAACGCCCAGCCACATCGCCGCTTTCCAGCCGCCTATAGCGTAGGCCCATCCCCCGGCTGCGGAGCCTATGGCCCCGCCGGCAAAAAAGATCGCCATATACAAGCCGTTCAGCCGGCTCCGCACCTCGGCTCCCAACGTGAAAATCGCGCGTTGTCCCAACACCAAATTGGCGGACACGCCCATATCCAGCAGGATGGCGGCAAGTACCAGGATCACGATAGAAAGCAGAGAACCGCCGGCAAACACGATCGGCAAAAGTCCGGATAGTATCACCAGCACGATGGCAATTCCGGTTGCGGGCCGGATCAGACCCTTATCCGCAAAGCGGCCGGCAAGCGGTGCGGCGGCAGCGCCTGATACTCCAGCCAAAGCAAACAACGCAACGCCTGCAGAGGAAAAGTGATACAGCGGACTTGTTAATACAAGCGGAACCGTTGTCCAGAACAGGCTGAACATCCCGAACAGAAAAGCGTGATACAGCGCCCTGCGACGTAGTATCGGCGTCGTTTTCAGCAGCCCCAGCATGGATGTGATGATTGCAGGATATTTATCGGTTGTTTGCGGCTTCCTTGCCGGCAGTACTTTGATCAAAACCAGAGCCAGCACGAAGAGAATGGCGGATGACATCATAAAGATAGCATGCCAGCCGAAGTAATTTTCCACCAAACTCGAAACCGGACGGGCCAGCATGATTCCTAACAACAGTCCGCTCATGACATTACCGACATTGCGTCCTCTCGTCTCCTTCGGGGAGAGATGCGCTGCATAAGGGACCAGGATCTGGGCCGCAACGGACCCCACGCCGATAAACAAGGAGGCGGCAAGAAACAGAGCGGCGTTTCGGGCTGCGGCGGCAAAGATTAAGACGATGGCCGTCAGCATCAGCAGCGTAACCACCAGTTTGCGATTTTCAAGCAAATCTCCCAAAGGAACGAAGAACAGCAAGCCGATCCCGTAACCGATTTGGGTCAGCGTGACGATAACCCCTGCGGCTCCTGAAGATAATCCTATAGATGAACTGATCGACTCAACTAAAGGCTGAGTATAGTAAAGATTGGCAACGATCAAGCCGCACGCAACAGCAAGAATCAGCATAATCCAGGGGGACGCGGAAATCTCCAACTTGCCCTTTGCATTTCCATTAACATTTAACATTCATGAGAAGCACTCCTTTTATAAAAATGATAGTGTAATCATATTGGAACGTTCATTCCAATATGGGAATACGTTCCCCCTTCATGCTTAAGCAAGGGGGATCCAATCGGAATGATTGTTCCGGAATGATGAAAAAAAAAGCTCTACAGCGACTCGATAACGGCGTTCATCATGCCGCGGACTTTATCGCTGTCGCTTTGGATCCTGGCCATCACGTTGATGCCGTGGTTGAGATTAAGCAGCAGGAACGACAGCATCTTTATGTCTTTCTCGGGGGAAATTTCGCCCGTTTCCTGGCCCTTTTTTAATTTCTCGTAGAACAGCTGCTCCAGCTCCGTAAAGCTTTGGCGAATCGTATTCTGCAAGGGCTCATCCATGGCATCCAGACCCACGGAAGCGTTCGTAATCAGACATCCGTTCGGGTAAGCTTCACCGTGCGTCGCAAACGCGTTCGTGATATGCAGCTCAAAATATTGGCGGATCCCGGCGATCGCAGAAGGGGCATGGTTCATCAGATCGCGTTTTTTTTGCGACATTTTTTTGTATTGCTGGATGGCCTCATAATAAAGCGTTTGTTTATCCTGAAATGTTTCGTACATGCTGGACCTGCTTAATTCCATCGCTTGCAATAAATCCGGTATGCTTGCCCCCTCGTACCCTTTCTCCCAAAAAACGATCATCGCTTTGCGAAGCACCTGCTCACGGTCAAATTCTTTGGTCCGTCCCATTCATACCTCCTCCTTCTCAACACGAGTATAGACTATTCGGAACGAACATTCCAGTATTTTTTTTCAATCACTTATTTTCGCCGTACCTCCATTCGAAGCAAAATAGATGGGGTTTGTCACTACAGCCATCGACATGCTATCCGCCTGTCCGAACTGCCGCCAAACCTCTGCCCGTAAGAAGCATCTATGCTTTGCGTCAAACGCCAGTATAACGCCACCTTCCGAGTCGACAGCAGTTTCTGCCTCAAGACCGCGCTCGCTGTACAGGCGAATCAGATCGCCCGCCATTAAATCATCCAGTTGAACGACCACCTCGTGACTGGCTTGCTCATATGGCACTTCATCTCCAATCCCGTAATCACCGCACTGAAGGTTGGCAAAAGGGCCGTCTGGCGAATTGGTAATCACGACGCGGCCATCCTTAATACCGTTTAGAACACCCTCCACCGTTTTTTCATGGGTCCAGACCCATACGCATGGCATCGCATGCTTCACATAGGAATCCGGTCGATGCACATCGCTTCCGCCTACGGCTACCAGGCGTCTCCCTGCGACAAGCTGCTCCTGCCACCAAGAAAGCGCGCGTCTGTTGTGCTCTCTCCATGGCCCGTTCCAAATTTCTACCCCGTCGTAATCCACATCGAAATCCCACACCCACGGGCAGTGATCACAGTGCGTATGGTTCAGCACAATCTTGGCCCCCCGCTCGCGGGCGATTCGAAACTTCTCGTGAACATCGGATATGCCCGATACGCGAAAATCATCCATGGGGCTCGACACGCCAAGGAAATTACTATGACCATAATTCGTCGTAAACTCCGTACCCGGTATCATAAGCACCGAGGTCCCGCGCGGATAGGCAAGGTTCTGGCTGCTCGTATTATGATCGGTCATGGCCATAAAATCGCAGCCTAGGCTTTCCATGATGGCCGCATTTTCTTCCAACGTATAAGACCCGTCGCTATGAACGCTGTGCGTGTGAAGATCTCCCTTCAGCCAGCGCCATGTTTTGTAGGTAAACTCGATTTCGATCGTGACCAAGCAACCCTCAGCGGGCACCTTGTAGGCATTATGGAGAATAGCCCATTCTCCTGTGGCCAATAGTCCGGGCAGATAACCCGGGGTGGCTGTATTCGGACCGATATTGAATTCCTGACGAGCCCCTCCGCTCCAGCCTCTTACTTTCTCCGCGTCCCGTATCCCTAGATCAATGACCGCTTCGGCAGGGTCGCCGCCACGGGAATCCACCAGATAGCTTACGTGAATTTCTTCGACATCCGGTGGCATTTGGAACGGAATTTCAATGTACGAACTTTGTTCCGAATGTTCAATGTATCGTTTGTAAACCGATGTGGTCCTCCGCTCGATTTGTTGTGTCATATGAATTCCTCCTCTTCTCTGCCTATTCTTTATTTGCGCCGACAAACATTCCTTTGACAAAATACTTTTGCACATACGGATAGATGATGATGAGCGGGAGCAGGGCAATGACAATCCCCGCCATTCGGACATTGGTCGTGATCATGAAATTGCTCGAGGTCGAATCGGTATCGACGATGAGCGATTTCAGCGCGATTTGCAGCGTATATTTGGACGAGTCGTTGATATAAAGGACGGCCGGCGTGAATTGGTTCCAGCGACTGACGAACTCAAACAGCGTAACCGTTGCCAGTCCTGCGCTCGCAAGCGGCAAGTACATCGTAAAGAAGATCCGAGGATCTCCGGCTCCGTCAATCCGGGCAGATTCCGACATTTCGTAAGGAACGCTCAAAAAGAAATTTCGCATGAGGATGACACTGAATCCAGATACGAAACCTGAAAGTATTAATGAGGACAGCGTGTTAAGGAGTCCTAAATCCTGATTCACGATATAGAGCGGTATCATGATGGCCTCGCTTGGAATCATCATCGTTAGCAGGATCGCGGATAACATCCACTTTTTACCGGGAAGTCCTTTCTGTATCAGGACATAGCCCGCCATGGAACTTAGGAAGACATGACCTAAGGTACCGACAACGGTCACAATGACATTGTTCGTAAAAGGCAAATAAAGCTTCATGCGGTTCCATACGGTTGAGAATCCCTCAAGGCTGAATTCCTTGGGCCAGAGTACGATCCCCGGCTGCATGGAAGCAAAATTGGATGAGAATGCAAGCGCGAGTGTATTTATGAACGGAATAACCATGGTCAAAACGAGCAGAAGGAGGAACAGAACATTGATCATATCAAACAAACGGCCAGGCAAGCTAAATTTATTCGTTGATTTCATATACCGACTCACCCTTCATCATAGCGGATCACCGCTCTTGTTACATACGTCAGCGTGAATGTTGCCAAAATCACCAGGAAGCCGGCCGCCGTTGCAGGTCCAACGCTAAATTCCAATATCCCTTTTTGATAGGTGTACATCATAATGACGTCAACTTTCTTGGCAATGGCGCCATTACTCATCACGAATATTTGATCGAACAAACGCAGGATACCCAATACATTTAACATGATGACCACTTTCATGGTGGAACGAAGCATCGGAACGGTGACGTAACGGACCTTCTGCCAGCGACTGGCGCCGTCCATGCTAGCAGCCTCATACAGCGAGGGATTAATGTTTACGATGGCGGCCAGGTACATAATGCAGGTATATCCCATCTCCTTCCAACCTGAAGTAAGGATCATGACGATGCGGGCATAACGATCCGAAGAGAGGAACCCGACCGACTGGCCGCCGAATAGCTGAATGATCTGGTTCACGATGCCTGTATCCGGAGACAACAGCAGAATCCACATCCCGCCTACGACCACCCAAGAGAATAAATGAGGTAAATAGACAATCATCTGGGTCATTTTTTTGAACCAGGCGGAAGCCACTTCATTTAAGGAGAGCGCAAGAATCAGCGGCAAAAAGAAGTTGATGATAAAGCCTCCCGCACCGATCACGATCGTATTTTGAAAAACTTCCCAAAACACCGGATCCTTCAGTACCCTCAGATAGTTATCGAAACCGATAAAGGGCCGGTCACCGATCAGCCGGTAATCTTGAAAGCTGATGGCAAGTCCCCGGGCCAGCGGATAAAAGGAAAAGATGAGGAAATAGGCCAGGATGGGAAGCATCATAAAATATAAGGTTTTGTATTTGAATATGGCTTTCACGGAAATTCACCACCATGATCGAAAAATAAAGAGGGAGCGGCGTGATCACCGCCCCCTGCTCTTAAAGCTTTTAATCGATATACCCGCCGGCTTTAAGTGCTTCCCGCATTTTCTTTACGGCGTCGGCTGCCGGCATCTCGCCCATGATCGCTTTGAAGGAATGTTCATTGATGATCTTCTCGGCATCTGCCCAATGGGAAGGCGTCATTTCCAAAGCAGCGTATTGATCTACGAGATCCTGCGCTTCCTGCACGCCCGGCAGTTTACCGAAAGGCGCTTCGACATTACGGTTGTACCAGAAAGGAACGCCATGGTCGGAAGCATGCTCTTTACCGGTTTGCGTCAGCGTAAACTTGCCGTCGTCAACCGTATAATCCACATCCTTGATGCCTAAGCTGCCCAGGGTTATCCCTTCCTCGGAATGCCACCATTCAATGAATTCGAAAGCTGTTTTCGGATGGTCCGCATTAACGGGTATAACCCATACGTCCGGATCGCCCCTGCGCAGCATGTGGTTGCCGTTCGCATCGGCTGCACCCGGCAAGCCCTTCGCTTCGAATTCCGTATTCGGGTCTTGTTCATGGCGCGTGTTGTTCAGCATGCCCACCCAAGCATCCCAATACGTAATCATGCCAACGCGATCTGCAAGGAACAGGTCGCGCATTTTACCGGTGTCATTCGTGGTGAAGTTCGGATCCAGAATGCCTTCCTCAAACAGCTTGTTCAGCCATTCATAAACCGGGATGGCCGCATCCGTGGAATACGGAACGTCCAGCTTGCCGTCAGCGGATTCCACGTATCGCTGTTTTAGGCCTGCGGCGCTGAAGAAGCCCTGCAGTTCGTACATGCCGGCCGTGCTGAGTCCGTACGTGTCTTTTTTGCCGTTGCCGTCCGGATCTTGTTCGGTGAAAGCTTTGAGGACGGTGTAATAATCGTCCAGCGTTTCAGGCTCGGGCAGATTTAATTTGTCCAGCCAGTCCTTGCGAACGATCGGCATCGTTCCTCCTTGGTACTTGGTGAACACGCCGTAGATCTCGCCATCCTTCGTCTTGACTTGTTCCCACTCCTTGGCGGGAATGACATTGGGATCCGAAAGCACCTTGGAGCCGTTCACTTGATCGGTCAACGGTGTAAGAATTCCTTGATCAATGAAAGTGGACATTTTCTCCTTGCTGATCTGCAGCAGATCGAACTTTTCCCCGGAAGCGATGGCTGCCAGCAGCTTCTGGTCATAGTCGGCAGCCGGCTTGTTCATCGTAACCTTGATGCCGGTTAGACGCTCGATTTCCTGCTCGAACTGCGTATTCTCTTCAGGCGTTTTACCGCCGATGACACCCGTCATGATTTTGAGCGTGCGTTCTTCGGCATTCGATGCAGCTTGGGACGCGGCATTGCCGCCTTCCTGTGTACTACTGCTGCTTGCGTTCGGGGAACAACCCGCAAGCAGCCCGCCGAACAGAGATACAGCCATGATTGCACTCATGATCTTGATTCTTTTTACCAAGCTAACCACTCCTTCATTGTCGTTAAGAAAGAAATTTGCAGGATTCCCTCACAACCAGCTGCGCGGGTATGATGATTTGCCTGTGGATACGTTTATCGCTTATTTTCTCGAACAACAGCTTGGCTGCTTCCGCTCCGAGCGTCTCTGCCGACAATTCCACGGATGTCAGCTTTGGATTCATATCCTGTGCCAGAATAGCATCATTGCTGAGAGCGATGACCGACAGCTGTTCGGGCACCTCGATATCCAGCTCCCTGGCAGCCCTCAGCACGCCAAGCGCCACTCGATCCGTGTCCGTAATGACTGCCGTATAATTCATGTTTCCATAAGTGTTCATGATGGACATATATCCGTATTCCGTTCCGTTGGCATGCAGCTTGTGGTCATAGTACACCACATACTCTTCGGGCATCGGCAGGCCGTGTTGGCTATAAGCCTCCGCCAAGCCAAGTTGTCGATCGTAGGACACGGTCATATCGGAGGATGCATTCAGGAAGAGAACAGTTTGATGTCCGCTCCGGAGCAAATAATCTCCAACCATTTGAGCCACGTTTGCATTGTTGTTATCTACGTAACTGATCGTATCGTCATAAGGATCCGACCGCCCCACCAGCACTAAAGGAGTGCCCATCATCAGGTACCGTTGAATTCGCAAATCATTTTTTCGCGGGTTGAGCAGAATGACGCCATCGACAGGATCCTGCGAATACAAAGTGGGATCCTCCTGCTCGGGCAAGGTGTCCAGAACTAGGCGGTACCCTTGCTTGGAGCATTCCTTGATGACACCGTTAATCAACTGAGTATCGAATGCCGTCATCGTCCCATCAGGCGGGAGAGGTATCTTGAGGCCGATGCTCATCGTCCTCTTGATCGCCAGGCTTCGGGCCAGGTGATTCGGGAAATATCCCAGCTCTTGGGCTACCTCTAATACCCGCTCCGTCACTTGTTGGCTGATCGGCCTTTTTTTGCTGAACACACTGGACACGGTTCCCTTGGATACTCCAGCCATCCTGGCAACGTCATCAATGGTAGCCATCTATCGTTGTTCCTTTCTCTAGCAGATTCTGATGGATTGCTTGATCATTAAACCGGTTTAATAACCCTACGTGATTGATTTTAAAAAAGAATAATTGAATAGAATGCAGGTTTATGTTAATTGAAAATTAAATCTTAGGTATAAAACTCGTTTCTTTTTGACAAACCAAAAAAGCCGCCTATCAGGCGACTTGGTATGCACGTATATGATAGAAAAGCTATCCCTACTGAGCTCAATTACCGTTAAAGTTTATCCTTCCCGTGCATCACCTAGGCTTTCTTTGAGCGCATCGCTTTACATTGAGTAATGCTTTGATCGTTCATGAGTTTGAGGTATTCGTCTGACTCTAAGGCGTAGATTGCGACTTTCCCTTCAGCGTCATGATGAATCCCCCAGCCATAGCGCTTGCCTAAGGACGAAGTTCGGAGACAAGGCTGCCCTTTCGAAAAAAACTTCTCGCGAGCGGCTGCTCTTTCCGTTTCCGGAATCTGATTACGCTCGGCAAACACTTCGAACAACACATCTTCTTGCGTGTATCGGTAAGGGTGGTTCGACAGCAGCTCATACTGAATCACCGGTATGGTCTTAGACTCGCCTTTTGCTTGCGGAATGACGGCCTCGCTGACAGGGCAGTCTTCGGCAATTTGAATAAAGGTGTCGTATTCATTCATGTCTTTCATATGTAAGAATAACCTCCAATTCTTTTAGTCGTCTCGTGCAAACCTTCCGATAACAACATCATATCCTCTTTGGGTTGGGAACGATAGTCCCAGACGTGACTGAAGCGTTGCCGGCTTACATCGGTTCGTCCTACCGTCTGCATTGTATCGAATTTCCTTGCTGGAAATCGATTTTTGGATGGTAATGTAACGTAATGTAACGCTATTCTCGGGTGTATCTGTCAACGTTATTTGAATACGATTAAATGGTGAATCACCGTGATGTGCGCTATGATTTAAGGCGTCTATATGGACGACATGCCTTCTTGTATCGCCAAGATTGAAACCAATGATGCTTTAGGAGGATTCTAATGAGGAAGAAGCTGTTAGACTAACAGCGTGCGGACTCAGGTTCCGCTATTATCATGCAAAAGTGCTAATTATAAGGAAATGCGGACACAGGTTCCGCTATTGCCCAGCATACCACCGCAAAAACAGGAAAAAGCCGAGAATAACGGATTCTGTGTCCGCCAAGCCTTCAATTTGGTACACTTTTGGGGAAATAGCGGATCTACTGTCCGCATGCACCAGTGCACCCAGCCCATTTTTAATTCCAACATGAAAATAGGCTATTATTAACGTTAGCTCAGTTCATCCGTTAGAAGAACCCCATCTATTTATCCAAATAACCATCTTATCAAACCTAACTTCTTCATATCCATCACTTTGGTTGAATATACGTAGAAATCTCTTACGTACTCTTGACTTGTATCCATAAAAGCCCCTCCCTTCTATATGTCCCCCCTGAAGTTCTATTGCATGTACCTTCTCCCCGTATGGATAATAGAATCCAACGTATAGAAAAACTGTAGAGACCCATCGATAGACGGGTCCCTACAGCTTCTTTGCATACCTATTCCGTACAAAGTATAAACGAATGTTTCCATCGAAATGCCATAATTATGCCAGATTGATGCCTCGGATAGCTTCCACGTTTACTTTCGGTTTACGGTCTTCCGTCAGCAAGCCGTTCACTTCCTGCTGCACGTCCGTAATTTGCGTATAACAGAAACCGCACACATAAGGCAAATTCTTGATCGCTTGTGTGATTCCTTCGTACCGCTTCAAGAATTCGTCCTCGCTGCGAACCTGATTGCCGTAACCCCAGCCCTCTTCGCTTGTAAAAGCGATGCCGCCGTATTCGCTGATGATGACGGGCTGGCCCCGATAGCCATATCCCTGCGCGAATGGATAACGGTGTGTATTATGCGCGATTTTGTTGCCTAACAGCGCATCCTTGTCCCGATACCGCTCTTCCAGCATAGCGCCGATTTCTTCATAATCATGGAGCGTAATGATATCCGAAACCGTATGCTCCCAGCCGTCGTTCACGATCACCGGCCTCATCTGGTCGAAAGCCTTGGTCAGATGATAGATCGATTCCGTAAATTGCTGCTGCTTGCGGTTGGTCGCTATATCGGAAATTCCCCAAGACTCGTTGAACGGTACCCAGGTGATGATGGAAGGATGGTTGTAATGCTGCCGGACGACGTCCATCCACTCTTGCGTGAACCGCTCGACCGCATCGTCTCCGAATTCGTAAGTCGACGGCATTTCCGACCATACCAACAATCCTTTGCGGTCACACCAATATAAATAACGGGGATCCTCCAGCTTCTGATGCTTGCGCACGCCGTTAAAGCCGAGCGCAATCGTTTTGTCGATGTCTTCCAGCAGCGCTTCCTCCGACGGAGGGGTCAAATGCGTATCGCTCCAGTATCCTTGATCCAACAGCAAACGCTGATAAATCGGCGTATGGTTCAAGATAATTTGATCCCCTGCGATCCGAATGCTCCGCATGCCGAAATAAGAATAGGCGGTGTCGATCGGCTTTCCATTTTGCTTCAGAATCATCTCGACGTCGTATAAATTCGGATGGTTCGGATGCCACGGCTTGACTTTCCATTCGCCCACGGCTTCGTTTACGACGCTCACATCGACCGTTACCGTTCCGCGTTCCACGCTCGTTTCCGTCGAACGGATCAGCTTCCCGTCAAACCGGATGATGGTCTGGAGGGTTAACCCGTCGTAACCGTGCGCGGCATTGCCCAGTTCATAGCCGAAATTCGCCGACCCGCGTTCCAGTTCCGGCGTTATCTTCACCCGGCTGATGTGAATCGGATTCACGTATTCCATCCACACGGTTTGCCATATTCCGGTCGTCTGCACGTACCAGCACCCGAAGTTGTCCTTCATCCATCGCTGCTTGCCGCGCGGCTGCGTACAGCTGTTGCCGTCCACGACTTGAACGGTAATCCTGTTCTCGCGTCCAAACTCGACTGCTTCCGTAATATCGAAGGAAAAGGCTGCGTATCCGCCTTCATGCATGCCGATTTTGCTGCCGTTGACCCATAGGGTCGCCGCGTAATCGACCGCTTGAAAATGTAAAATGATCCTTTTGCCTTCTGCCTCGGCAGGTACGGCTACACTACGTTCATACCATACGCAAGGATGAAATGTTTCATCCGCGATGCCGCTTGCTTTGGTCTCGTACGCAAAAGGCACCGTGATTTTACGGTCAGCTTGAAGGCGTTCGTACCACTTGGCGCTTTCTCCTTCTAGAGCATCGTCGAAGCGAAAATCCCATTCCCCGTTCAGATTTACCCATTCCTCGCGTACCAATTGCGGTCTGGGATAGTCCTTTATATATTTGTGCGAGCTAGACATTATGTTCCACTCTCCATCTTCTGTTAGTTTATCGTTTCTATTTGGTTCCTATGGATTCCACCGTTAAATCGCCAAGCCCGATCTGTTCAGCATGAACCGATCGAATGCCGACCCTCCCCTGCATGAAGGCCTGGGGATCGTCATACGTCAGGACAGGCTCTTCTCCATCCTCGACGAAGACGCGGATCGTCCCGTGAACTGCTTCGATGCGCAAGCTGACGGGCTTGTTCCGTTCCAGCTCAACTTTGATGCTTTGAAGCAGCTCGGAATCGTAATTATGTTTGTACAGTTCCAGTTTCGTGGCGGTGACCGCGAGGAAATATCCCATCAGCGAATCGCTCACTTGATCCCTGAAATCCGACTCGTTTGTCACCCGGAAGAGTACGCCCGCTTGACCGGACGGATCATCGCCCAGCGTTACGGTCGTCCGGATGCGGTAGTCGGACCAAAGGCGGCTGCCTCCATACATCTTGGCATCGGCATCGGCTGCCCCGGCATAACTTCCGGCGGTTTCGTTCCAACGGCCGTGAACATCCTCGGAACTTGCTTGTTCCAATAAACGTTCGATCTTGAATGCTTGATCATCGACCAGCTCGAATTCCATCGTTTTCCACTCCAGCTGCCCATAGTCCAATTGAATGGCGAGGCTATGTAATCCCTTTTCGAGCTTTAGGGATCCTACCCGAATTTTTACCCAGGGTTCGCTGCTGGCGTCATGGCTGCCGTCGATTTTATAGCTTCCGGCTTTTTGATCGTCCACGAGCAGCTTAAAGGCTGCCGGCCCCGCGTCAGCCTTGACCGACAAGTCCAGCGCATAGGTGCCCGATTCCGAAACGTTTACTGCATAACGCAGCCAATCGCCTTTTTCCGTAAGCGCAGCCGAATAGCTGCCATCCTCCGCCTGCCGGATCGCCGTTCCGTCCGAATGACGCCATGCGGCGGTTTCCGACGGTTGACGAACCGCATACCCCCTGCCTTCGCCGCTAAGATAATGCACGGCTTCCATGCTGCCGGGAAGCGGCTTGGCCGTTTCGAAGTCACTGCTGCCGTCGGCTTGATTCGAGAATGCGGTATACGACAATCCCGGTACGCCGTTATCGTACCGATACCCGATACGGCCAGGTCCGAACGTTTCCGAAGATTCATCCAGCTTCACTACGCCGTCCAGGTAAACCCTAAGCCGCTCGTTCCCTCGTTCAATACGAATCGTGTGCAGCTTCGACCAATCCGTATCTTCCGGAAGCTCCGCGGTGGCGAGCACTTTACGGTTGCCATCCTCCATCCTGCCCAAGGATAGTCGGTTTAGTTCCGGTTCGATTTCTGCGAACCCGAAACGGTTGGTCTCCTCATAGGCAAACAATGCGGCGACCCGCGTCTTTGACGGCACCAAATTATATTCCGCCGTATAGATGCGATCCGTGCTCTCCTTGGTGATGATTCGAGCGCCTCCTTCCGATTTCTCCGACTCCCACCGGCTCTCATCGATGGCGTCTGCGTCCAGCCGATCGGCAAAGACCGGCCCTCTCGGGATAGGCTGATCGTAATTCGTAGGACCCAGAATCTCCATCTTGTCTCCGTTGAATACCAGCCGGTCGATGTTCATGCGACGGACAGGCGGGCCTTCCTGGGATCTTCCCGTCAAGTTATGATAGACGAGATAATAAGAATCCAGATCGGGCCCCATCACCGTCGAGCTGTGGCCAAGCCCGTAAAAGTCCGGCTTAGTGCTGATGACGAGCGGATTGTTGGCCGGAATGCTGTACGGACCGAGCGGCGAATCATGCGATACGGCATAATGAATGCGGTAGCCTTTGCTGAATACATGATTCCCGGTATATGTCATGTAATAGGTACCGTTCCGCTTGATGATCATGGACCCTTCCGTCCAATGCCCCAAATAGGGCCCGGGAATCGTCTGACCGACGCCGAATTCGGCGGGTCCGTCCATCGGAACGCCGACAATGCCCGACGATCCAGCATGGGTAAACAGCCAGGAGCCGTCATCGTCGATAAAGACCGAGCCGTCGATGCTCATTCCGACATTCTCGGAGATTCTTTCGAACGGGCCTGTCGGCGATTCGCTTCGGAACACGTAATGTCCCCTTCCCGCCGGAGAAGTGTATAGATAAAACCACCCGTTCGAGTAAATCACTTCGGGGGCATAAGCTCCGGTCGATACAGGATCTTCCGTCACAAGCCCCGCATAGCTCCAATCGACCAGATTGTCCGATATCCAAGCCTTGATTCCCGTCCGATGATCCTTAGTGCTTACATACAGATAATAGCGGCCGTCATGCCGCAGCACATACGGATCCCCATTGCCGTAATCCTCCCATTCTTCCTCCAACGACGGAAAGGGATTGGCATACATTTCATTGTATATTTCCATATCGACCGCCTCCGGTTTCGTGGTTGTATCGCATCCCGACAATGCCAATCCGGCCGCTAAACCTAACGCTCCGATACAACATGCGATTTTTGACAGGCGCGGCATTCTTATCCCCATGCGCCTCACCCCTTGATTCCGCTGATTGCCATCGATTCGATAAAGTATCTTTGGCAGAAAAAGAACACGATGATCACCGGCACCATGGAAATGATGGCTGCGGCCATGATCATCGGATAATCCGACTGGCCGATGTACATCGCCTGCATGGAAGCGATCAGCACTTGAATCGTTTGCTTCTCGGGCGTATGCAGGTAAATCAGCGGGCCGAGGAAATCGTTCCAGATGCCCATAAAGCCGAGAGCGGCTTGGGCAGCGAGCGCCGGCTTCATGATCGGCAGCGCGATTTTGAAGAAGATGCCCGGAAAGCTGCAGCCGTCGATCTTCGCCGCTTCGATCAATTCGGTCGGCATCGCGCTCTGCAAATATTGGCGTATAAAAAAGATGACGACGATGTTGCCGAACAGGCCGGGTACGATGAGCGGCAGCAAGGTGTCTACCCAATCCAGCCTGGAAAACCCGATATACTGCGGTATCATTACCACCGAATACGGAATCATCATCGTTCCGAGCAAGCCCATGAAGAGCATGCCTTTGTAAGGGAATTCGAATTTGCCGAATGCATAGGCCGACATTGCGGATACCAGCATTCCTATGGTCAGGACGATCACCACGATGATCAAGCTGTTCATGAATCCATGCAGCAAAGGCGACTCCAGCCAAACCTTCGCATAGTTGCCGAACGTAATCGGTTCGGGAATCCATTGCGGAGGAATTTCGAATACGTTTCGCCGATCCTTCAACGAAGTCGAGATGGTCCAGATGAACGGAGCGACCATAAAGATCGATCCGAAAAGCAGCAGCAGCAGCGACCAGAGGTCCGTCATTTTTTCCCGTTTCACAGATTTCCCCCCTAGTCTTGGTAAACCCAGCGATTGGAAAGCTTGAATTGTATAAGCGTGACAACAAAGATGAGAATGCCCAGCACCCAGGCAACCGCGCTTGCATAACCCATGTTAAAGTACTGGAACGCATGCTGGAAAATATAATAGACCACCGTGGCCCCGCTGTATTCAGGCCCGCCGTCTACCGCCAGCACGTAAATTTGGCTGAACGACTGGAACGCCCCGATGATTCCCATGACCACGACGAAAAAATGAATAGGCGTGAGCAGCGGGATGGTAATCCGCGTCAGCTTGTGCCATGCGCCAGCGCCGTCGATTTCCGCGGCTTCATAATACGTCGAGGAAATGGATTGCAGACCTGCAAGGTACAGCACCATGTTGCCGCCGATGCCGCTCCAAAGCCCGATCAGGATTAACGAAGGCTTCACCCACTCCGGCTTACCCAGCCAGTTAGGGCCGGCAATGCCGAACGTTTCCCACAGAAAATTGTTGAGCAAGCCGTAATCCTGATTTAATATCCACTGCCACAACAGCGATACGGCGATGACCGGCGAAATGACCGGAAGATAATAGATCGTGCGCATGAACGAGATGCCGGCGAATTTACGGTTCATCAGGATGGCCAGCAGCATCGAAAGCACCATGCCGATCGGAATGCCGATCATTAAATAAATCGTATTGTACATTGATTTGTACACTTTCTCGTCGCCCATAAGATCCTTATAGTTGGCGAGTCCCGCCCACTGCGGATCGGATAGCATATCCCATTTGTGAAAGCTGATATATATGGAGAACAAGATCGGCACAAGGCCGAACAAAAGAAACCCGAGAACCGGCGGAGCGACGAACAGATACAACCATGCCAGTTCTCTTCTGCGATACCCGCCAAGCTTGGTACCCATATTCCATTCCACCTTCGCCAGTATTCGATTGATCAGGACGTCTTGATACGGCGGGAGGCGCCGATATCCATGGCTGGCGCCCCGCCTGCTTCATTATTTATTGCCTTTGTCGTAGAGTTCCTGCATCTTCGGCTGGATTTGGGCCGTAAAGTCTTTGGCCGACATCTCGCCGTTCCACACTTTACTCGCGTTCTGATTGAACGTATCCATCCATTGCGTATCCTTGGAGAAAGCTATAACGTTTGGTCGTCCGTAATCTTGGATAATGTCCAGAAAGACTTGGCGCGTCTGCGGTCCTTTGTCCATTTCCTTAAATTCGCCTTCGGCCATGTTGATCAGGTTGGGAACCGCCTGGCCGAGCTGGTAGTTTTCGCGCTGGCCTTGCTCATCCAGCGATAAGAAGGCGGCCAAATCGAACGCTTCCTGCGGGTGCTTGGATTTTGCCGATACGGCAAATCCCATTGAGCCGAGCCAGGTCGCCGTTTGTCCCGTGTTCGGGCTTGCAGGCCATGCCGCAATATCCCAATCGAAAGGCAGCTCCCAAAATGCCGGCTGATCCCACGGACCCATCGCAAACATGCCTAGCTGTCCGTTAATGAAGCGCGTATACGCATTCATCGCTTGTTCGGCTTCCTGATTCGGGCTGACCTTATACTTCAGATTCAGGTCGGCAACAAATTGCATCGCCTCGTAGAATGCGGGCTCGTTGACCTTTACCGTGCCGGTGGCGTAATCGATGAATTCGCCGCCGTTGCCCCAAACCGCCGATTCCAGACTGTAAGCGCCTACACCATACTGTTCAGCCTTTCCGTCTCCGTTGTTGTCGACCGTCAGCTTCTGGGCAGCTTCCAGCATGTCGTCCCAGGTCCATTCCCCGGCTTTGGCCGAAGGATACGGCACATTCGCTTTGTCAAACAAATCTTTATTGTAGACAAAAGCCCACGGACCTACGTCCTTCGGCAGGCCGTACAAATCGCCCGCCCCGACCTTGCTGCCGTCAAAACGATAGCGGTCCATGGCCTGCTTCCATACGTTATCGGGATTAAACAATGACGTCTGATCCAGGTATGACTGGATGTTGAGAAGGGTGCCGGCTTCGGCGAAACGGTAAAACTCCGGACCGCCAACATAGAATACGTCCGGCACTTTGCCTGAACTGATCAGCGTTGTCATCTTCTGCGAGTATTCGCCCGGCGGCACCGAAGTGTATTTAACGGTGACGTGCGGATACTTCTCCTCAAAGGAAGCGATCAGCTTTTCGAAAATCTTTTTTTCGTTCGGATTGCCGTGGCCCATAAACTCAATCGTGACGGGTTCCTTCCGGTCCGTACCGGTGGACGCTTCCTGACCTGGCTTCGACGCGTCCGGGTTGCTTGAAGCAGTCCCTCCGTTTGTTCCGTTGCTGCCCCCGCTGCAAGCGGATAACGCAAACACCAGCAGCAGCATCAACATACCTGCAAATTTGCTTTTCGTTTTCATGCGATCCCCCTCTTCTTTAACAAATGATTTGGTTGTAAGCGCTTTACGGAATCATAATAACTTATATTATTATAATTTTATATACTATATTTATTATAAAATTAGTGGTTTTCAGTGGCTTCACGGACGAACCTTTCATTCGTTTACCAGCATGACCGGCACCATAATCCTTCTTGCCTCAAAGGCTCCTTCAATTTGCTCGATCAGCAGCTCGACGGTCAGGCGGCACATTTCCTCTTCATTTTGACGGATAAACGGCACGTGCGGCAGATCCGGCGGATCGAACGTAATCAGCTCCAGATCCTCCGGTACGCGCTTACGGGATGCAACCGCCGCTTTATATGCACTTCGGCATAGCTCCGTATTGGCCGTAACGATGCCGGTAATTTCGGGATTGCCGTCTAAAAACTCCCTGATTTTATCGACGGAGTTGCCCGAGGCGATCTCCTCTAACGGGATTAGGCACCATAAGCTTTTGTCGATCGACATCCCGCGTTCCAGAAAAGCCTGCTCGAACCCTTGGGCTCTCTCGTCCGTCACGGTATTCGTAATCTCGGGTGAGATGAACGCGATCGACGAATGGCCATTGTTAATTAAATACTCCACGGCTTCCTTTGTCCCGTTGACGTTGTCCGAGCTTACGCTGTACGTCTTGATTTCCTTCAAAAAACGGTCGATCAGGACAAAAGGGAAGCGGTCCAGCGACAGCCTTAAAATCGAATCGTTGTAGGTCTCGTTTTCAACCGGAAAAATGATGATGCCGTCCACCCCCTGGTTCAAGAAGGACGAGATGACCTTGGACTCCTCGACCTGGGATTCTCGCGTAATTCTCAGCATCAGCTCAAAGCCGGCGGCGGTGGCATATTTCTCGATGTTGTCCAAAAATCGCTGGTCCACTTTCGTTTTCATCGTGGGCAGTACGAGTCCGATCCGTCCGCTTCTGCCCGGACCTGCCGTCCATTCGCCTAACTGATCGAGTGCGGAAGCGTTCTCCGGCCTGCTCATCACGAAGGTACCCTTGCCCTGGATCCGGACGAGCAAACCTTCCTCCATGAGTCCGACCAGCGCGTTTTTGCTTGTAATTTGACTGACGCGGTAACGTTCAGACAGTTCCTTCTCGGAAGGGACCCGGTCCCCTTCCCGCAGCTTGCCGATGGCGATCAGCCGCTTGATGTCTTCCTGAATTTTTTTATATAGCGGCAACGATTTCAACGCGCATCACAACCTTTATATTGTAAATAGTATATTTAGTATATTATTATAATATAACTTTCGAAATGTAAATATAAAACTGAACAAACCAGTGATTTGCCTCAAAATATACGAAAAAAAACGGCTGAACGAAGTTCAGACCGTTTTCACGATGATATTTCTCCTGTGTATCAAGCCAGTATCCTTGATGAACGGATCATTCCGGCCAAATCCATTGGACCGGGACGACCTCCCTTCGAGGCTCGTGCTTACCGGCCAGCTGTTCCGACAGCAGATCGACGGCACGCCGGGATACTTCATCCGGTTGCTGCCGGATATAAGGAATGCCTTCAATATCCGGATCGTCAAAGGCGGCGAGCTGCGGTTTGCTCTCCGTCGCCGGCCAAATTTCCCGCATGGCGTAATGGGCATAGCGGGCCAGCTCCGCATTCACGCAAAAGACCGCGGTTACATCACTGCAGCCCTGCAAAAAACGGAGGACCTCCTGCGGTCCGTGTCCCTCCTGAATCGTAACCAAATCCAGCAAGCACCATAGCCTTTTGTCTATCGGCAAGCCCTGCTCCAGAAATGCGGCTTCGAAGCCTTTGGCTCTTTCGTCCGTAACCGAATTCGTAATCTCCGGAGACAGGAAGGCAATGCGCCTGTGCCCCTCCGCAAGCAAACCGGATATGGCTTCGCGTACGCCCTCGTAATTATCGGAGCTGACGTTATAGGTCCGGATCTCCTTCAAAAAACGGTCGACCAGCACCAGGGGGACCTGATCAAGCGACAAACGCAAAATTGTGTTATTGTAGCTCTCTTGCTCGACCGGAAATATCAAAAAGCCGTCGACTCCCCGTTCCCGGAACTGCTCGATCGCCCGGGATTCTTCCTCCTGCGATTCGCGTGAAATACGGATCAACAGATCGTATTCTCTTTCCGCGCAGTAGCGTTCCAGGCCGTCCAGCAGCTGCTGATCGATCTTGGTTTTCATCGTTGGCAATATGATCGCAATCGTTTTTTTCGTATCCGTCCGGGGCTGCGGTCCTTCCGAAGAGCCCTGCTCCCTAACAAAGGTGCCTTTTCCCCGGTAACGCACCAGAAAGCCTTCCTCCACCAAACCGTTGAGCGCATTTTTGGATGTGATCTGGCTTACGCCGTACCGCTGAGCCAGCTCCTTCTCCGACGGTACCAAGGCACCTGCCGGAAGCTCGCCGCTCTGAATACTGCGCCGTATATCGTTCTGTATTTGTTTATATAACGGATGCTCCATGTCATACCTCGCTTTTTACGACAGTCCAAACTGAAAAATAATATATATTTAGTATATCTTAATTTATACTAACTGCGATACAATCCATTTTAGAAAGCGCTTTCTAATCTGGATTGGAAGGATTGTTGCTTATGGAACGGAACAAACGCTTTTGGAAGAAACCGCTTGCCTTTATCGTGATGCTTGCGCTTGCTTTAACGTCGTTTCCGTTGTCGCCGGCTCATGCGGCCTCATCCGGGATGGCATGGGCTTCGCAGAAGATTGCTGTCTATACGCCGCCTTCAGGCGGCGTATGGTATCCTCGGCTGCTCAAGCTAACGCCGAGCGAATGGCTCGTATCGTTTGACACCAACGCCGGCGGAGGGAACACCCGCATCGTGGTTTCCCGGACGCAGGACGGCGGCTATACTTGGAGCAATCCGGCTACGGCCGTCTCAAGCAGCGCGGGAAATGTAGGGAACGGACAGATGATGAGGCTGCCGAGCGGCGAAATTTGGTTAGCCTACCGTCATGTGGTGCAGAGCGGCTCGACCTATGATATCCAGCTAAACGTCCGGCGGAGCGTCGACGGCGGGTATACTTGGAGCGATTTGCCTGGCGGCTTGATCGGAAGTTCAACCGCCTCCAGTTTTAAAGGTCTGTGGGAGCCGCATTTGGAAATGATTAACGGCACGATAGCCGTCCTTTATGCAGATGACAGTCCGGCGGCGGTAGGTACGACCGGGCGGCAAAATTTGTACATGAAAACGTGGAACGGAAGCGGCTGGGGCAGCCGGATTACGGTCAGCGACGGCGTTGCCGCCGGTTCTCGCTATGGCATGCCGGTCATCACTCGGATGCAAGACGGCCGCTATATGACCGTATTCGAAGCGTCGGACGTCGCAGGCCACCCTTTTGTCATTAAATATAAAATATCCCCGGACGGCATGAATTGGTCGGTTCCGCGCCAAACGCTGTCCGTGCCGGTCGGCAACGGCAAAAAAGCCGGCGCTCCTTTTGTCGTAACACTTCCAGACGGCCGTCTGATGGCCGCATTCCAAACCGATGAGAGCAGCGTCAATACAGGGGATCCCTACACTTCGATGTTTACCATGATCAGCTCCGACAACGGTGCGACATGGCAGTACAAAACCAACGTTTTTCCGGTATCCGATACGAAGTCTTCCAATTGGAACTCCCTGATGACCGTCGATTCGACCCGCGTCGCAGCCGTGACGAGCGCGACTGATCCGGTTAGCGGAATCTATCTGCGCTTTGGCTATACCGTTACGCCTTCGCAGACGAATCTCGTTAACAATCCTGGATTTGAAACGGCGAACGTAGCTGGCTGGACCACGTACGGCGACGATTACCCGAACCGCATCCTGATTCACGGAGCCAATGACGGCGTCGGGCTTCCCGCGGCGGAAGGCTCTTACTTTGTTGGACTTGCGGGCACGAGCGGGCCTGCAACCGCCTACGTCGGCCAGACCATTACCGGTCTCGATAACGGTACGTATACGATGAGGGCCCGCATGCGTAGCAGCGGAGGCCAGAACAGCTGCGTCATGGAAGTGAAGGACTATGGCGGCGGGATGCGCCAATCGGGCTGCCCGGTCACGACGGCGTGGACGCCTGTCACGATCTCGAATATCCAAGTGACGGCGGGCAAGGCAACGATCGGGTTTTACGTGTCGAACTCCTCCTCTTCCCAGTGGGCAGATATCGATCAGGTTGAGTTTTTTCGGAACTGAATGAAGTCAGCTCTCTGCCGAATCCCATCCGGGTCAAACAAACATTGGCAGACTGTCGCAAAGGGACACGCCAGATAATAAATCCTTGAAAGCGAATAATGAAAACTAAAAAAGCCGCTCTAAGCGGCTTTTTAGTTTCCTTTTTTCCCAGTCAGTCTGACAATCATGATGGTTCCCGCACTTCACGCCTTTCTTACATCTCCTCTAATGTTGCCTCCGCCACAAGAAACGTGTTCCCGTCGTATTCGTAGCGCAGCCGGACCTCTGCCGGAAAGTTGCCCGGCGATACCTGGATCGGCACCGAAGCATAGAGGGTGTTTTCTTCCACGGAATACCTGACAATGCTGCCAAGTGCGGGCTGGTCCAGCCAAAAACCGGCGTCCTCCTCTTTGTATTCAAAGCTGCGGGTTACGCCGCTCAACGTAAGTTGAAATATCCTTTTCCCGTCTTCCGCCGTCATATGGTAGCTTAGTCTGGATTGTGACGCAAGGACCGGGTCGGCTGCCATCACTTCGATGAGATCGTCGGTAAGAAGCTTCAATGCGGATTCGCGCATCCCTGTTCCGTAACCGGTTGTCAAAACGATTGCCAGTATATCCTTCTCCTTCCCGCTGCTGCCTGGGGACAGTATCGCGGTTTCCGGATAATAGGATTCGTTACTCACGCTGCTCCAATCTGCGAAGGTTCGTTCACTGTCGCCATATTGAACATTGATCGAACGAATGGTTCCTGCCTCCTTGAACAGAGTACCCGTAATCTTCAGATCCAAGGCTGCATCTTCCTTTAAAGTAACGGTTGTTCCTTGATCGTCTCCAGCCTCGAAATCGTCCCGTGGTGTTCCCGTTTCGTCAGTGCTTATTAGTTGGATTCGCGAGATTCGGTGGGTATCATTACGAATCGTTACATCTATCGTTTCCTCATATACCATCGGGATCGAATCCCGGAGCAGCAGACGGAGCTTGTATACCGTTTGTTCAGCATCTGTCGTAATCTCGTTTACGTATATTTCATAAACCCAGGGACTGGACACATCATAGCGTTCAAGCGGCCATTTCACCTCGGGATGCTCCCAGATGTCCGGCGTCGGGCCGCCCCAGATGCCAATCTCCCGCTTTAAAAGCGCTGTTGCCAGCGTCACGATCGTACGGTCACTATCCTGCGAGACTTCACGGTCCGCAAGGTTCCACCAATCGAAATCGCCTCCTGACCCGGATGCGAAGCCGGATTGGAACGTCCCGCCCTTTGGTACAACCGGACCTGGGCTTACCGGATTAGCGTTGGGTACAGACTGGTAACCGAACCAGATTCCAACCCCGAACAAGAGCAGCACTACGGGAACAAAGGCACCGATAGTTCGGATCCAGTCCCTGCGGAATCGTTTCTTTTCAACAGCCTGAAGACGTTCCTCCACGGCCTCCATCATGTCCGTCCGGAAACGCTGGTTCTTAAATGGCGGATCAGCCAGCCTTCGATTCCAATCCGGTCTCCAATCATTCATCCTCGATCGCTCCTTTCCATGCGGCGGCCACCTTCTGTTTGGCCCTGAAAATTCTGGACTTTACCGTGCCTGGCGAAAGGCCTGTAATGGCGGATATTTCAACTATGGATAGCTGATGATGCAGACTAAGCACGAGCGGATCTCGAAATTTAGCTGGCAGCTTCAGTACCTGCTTCCACAATTCATCGGCCTCTGCCCGTTCCAAATATTCCGCTTCGGCTGATGGCGAAATCGGGGTCCGTATCGTCCCCTTCTGCCCGGTGCCGGGAGGTTGCTCGCCCATCAGCACCACTCTGCGCAGGAACGCTCGCTTCAGATAGGAAAGCGCGGTGTTGCGCGTGATTTTCAAAAGCCAGGTCTTGACGGAAGCCTCCCCCCGAAAGGAAGCAAAATGTTGATAGGCTTTAATAAACACATCCTGCGCGACATCATCCGCCGTGTGCGTGTTTCTAGTTATGACGAAAGCATAGTTCCAGACGTCCTCCCCGTAGGATTCCATAAGCATCCGAATGTCCGAAGTTTTCAGCTCCGCGGAATGCTGCATCTGCATTTCCTTCAAAGCAGTTCTCCCCCCTCACCAAAACAGACTCCTTAGGGTCGATGAAAGTTCCCGAAATTATATAAATTTGCATAGGTTCATACATATTGGTGCATTGTAGTAATGCAGCTTTTTACAATGGATATATCATCACATGGAGGGATCATTTTGGCAAAGAGCAAACAACAACAGGAAGCACATGGGATCGGACAAGTCGAGCAGCAGCTCAATCATCAAATGGAGGCTGCCGAAGAAATTCAAGGAACGCCGAAATTGGACCGGGAAATTAAAAAAGCCGTTAACCGGCAGGCTGATCCATTGAATGACCTTTCGGAATAAGGAGAATTGTCATGAATAAACAAAGAGCGATTGAAATTTCGGAATCGGCCATTATGAAACATGTAACTTATCAGGATACCCCCATCTATATCCAGCATGTGAATGAGGATGAAACCGCTCGGGTTTATCCGATCGGCAACTCGGAGCAGGAAATGACCGTCCCTTTATCCAGTCTCACGGAGCATCCGTAAGATAGAAGATATAAGCTTCTACAGCCCATTCAAACCTTCAAAAAAAAATCCCATCCAGATTCTGAAGTGCCCCCCTTAGAATAGACATTGGAAAACCCCCTTGGTTATTCCGATAAATTCTAAGGGGTGGATTTTTTATGGCAAAGAAAGGTCAAAAGTATAAATCATATTCAGATGAAGTGAAAAAAGAGGCGATTCGCCTTCATGTTGAGGAAAAGTGGACATATAGGCGAATTACCGAGCACTTTGAGATTCAAGATAAAGATCGTGTAAAGAAGTGGATGCGAAAGTATCGGGAATTAGGTGAGTTTGGATTATTGGATCAGCGAGGAAGACGAGAAGAATATTTGGATCAAGATCGCTATGTCCAAAAGCTAAAACGGGAGAATGAAATGCTAAAAAAGTGCTTGGAAATCTGGATGAAGGAGGTAAGAAAGAAAGCTTCGCCATGATCGAACAAGCAGCAAAATCAGGGCAAGTAGCTGAACTGTGCCAGTTCATTGGTGTTTCTAGAAGTGGCTATTACGCCTATTTAAAGCGTAAAGAGAACGACCGGGATGCCGAAGACAAACGGTTGATCCGCAGAGTATACAAACGCTACGAAGGAAAGTATGGTTACCGACAAATCCAACTGTTCCTGTGGCAGGATCACGGTGTGTGGATGAATCACAAAAAGGTGCTACGTCTCATGCAAGAACTTGGGCTCCAAGCTAGCATTCGCAAGAAGCGCCAATTCAACATGGTATACAAGGCCGCGGAGCGTGTGGCGGAGAATCTGCTTAAGCGTAACTTTACGGCGGAGAGACCAAACCAAAAATGGGTAACGGATATAACCCAATACCGGGTGGGTGAGCGTTGGCTGTATCTCTCGGCGGTAAAAGACTTATTCAACAACGAGATTGTGGCCTACCAGCTCAGCGAGCGTAACGACAATGAATTGGTTCTGCAGACGTTCGCCAAAGCGTTTGCTAAGCAAAAAGACGTGACCGGATTGGTCGTTCACAGCGACCAAGGGTTCCAGTACACGTCTCATGCCTATCACGACATGCTGCCAAAGGTTAGCGCCCAAATCAGCATGTCTCGCCGGGGCAATTGCCTAGACAACGCCTCCATGGAGAGCTTCTTCTCGCATCTCAAAACGGAAGGGCTCTATCCTTATGATATCCGAAATCTAGCGGAGGCACAAAGCCGAATTGAGAAATACATACGATTTTATAATCGAAGACGACCACAGCGCAAATTAAATAAACTGACGCCGGTAGAGTACCGACGCCAGTTTACAGCCTAGGTGTTTTTTCAATGTCCACTAAATGGGGTCTTGACCATTCAGTGGATGGGATTTTTTATTTCTAAAACGACTTTCTTATAGGCATCAAAAAAGCTTGGGACCCTGTTCTGGTCCCAAGCTATAATAAGGAATATTATCTAGTCTTATACGTTGATGCGTCGCTCATAAACTCTTCTTATAAGTTCTTCAATAATTTCATCAGGCGACCGGTCACCCAACCAGGTTTGACCATACATTTGCAATATTTTAATGAGTGGACCATCTTCCCAAAATCCGACGAATTCATCATTGAGGTAAATCTTTTCAACGACATGCTGGTTCATCTCATCGAGGCATTCTTCCAATACTGATTTCGCGACTGGATCGCTAATCCAATCGCTAATCAGGCTGAATTTATGAAATGATACTTCTTCCTTTCCAAAATCACAATACAATCGCTCCGTAATTCTTATATCGCGAGAAGAGCTTCCAAGCGCAATTTGGAAATAACCGCTCTCCGCTACCCAGCGGTTATACTTGGTGTTGTAATAAGCAAAGTCTCTTTCTTCAAGTTCAAAAACAATCTGCTGTTTCTCCCCAGGAGCCAACTCGATTTTAGAAAATGCCTTCAATTCTTTCTCCGGACGCGTCCAGGTGCATTCTTCGTCATGCACGTAAAGCTGAACGACCTCTTTCCCTGTTCGGTTCCCGATATTCTCCAGCCAGAAAGAGACCGTGATCCCTGTCTCTGTTTGAGTTGTCTTCATATCCCTATAGGCAAACGAAGTGTAGGATAAGCCATGGCCAAACGGAAACTGCGGAGCGAGTTCCTTTCGATCGTAGTATCGATAGCCGATGAACAGCCCTTCACGATAATACAGCTTGCCGTTTTCACCGCGAATCCTCATATGTGAAGGATTGTCTGAAAGCTTAACCGGAAACGTCTCGGACAGTTTACCGGAGGGACTCACCTCCCCAAACAAGATTTCAGCAATCGCTTTACCCATGCCTTGTCCGGAAAGCCATGAGTGAATGACAGCGGGAACATGCTGAACCCAAGGACGCATCGCCAAAGCTGTGCCACTGGTGGTCACCACAATGCACTTCGGTTGTACGGCTGCAATCGCCTGAATAAGCCGAACCTGCTGTTCCGGCAAATCAATGCCCTTCAAATCACGCATTTCGGATTCTGCGTATTCAGGCTGGCCAACGAAGATAACCGCAACATCAGATTTTGCCGCCAATGCAACACTTTCCTTAATCACTTCCTCATGAACGGAGTCATCTTCAGGATAGCCCTCGGCATAACTCAACTCAACGGAAGCTCCAGCCAACCGCTTCATTTCATCAAATGGAATATCAACGCGCGTAGGCGTAACTTTTGCGCTGCCGGCTCCTTGAATTCTAGGTTTTTTGGCAAAACGGCCGATAACTGCAATGGAATGGGTTGATTCTGCCTGGATCGGAAGGATGCCATTCTCATTCTTCAACAGCACAATGCTTTCTGCCGCAGCTTTTCTCGCAAGATTGTGGTACTCCATAGGGGATGCCGGAACAGCTTCTTCCATACCGGTTACACGTTGTACGAGTTTTAGAATACGGGCAACGCTTTTATCGAGCTGCTCTTCTGCAAGAACTCCGCTCTCAACGGCTTTGATAATCGCTTTCGTGTTATAGCCGGCAGGTCCCGGCATTTCGAGATCAAGTCCTGCTTTCAACCCACGAATCCGATCATTCACGGCCGTCCAGTCCGAGATGACGACCCCCTCGTATCCCCATTCTTCTCTCAAAATATCATGCAATAAGTGTTCATTCTCGCTGGTATACGAGCCATTAAGCAAATTATAGGAGCACATGACGGTCCAAGGATCCGATTTTTTGATAATTCGTTCAAAGGCGCTTAAATAAATTTCGCGCAGCGTTCGTTCGTCTACTTCTGAACTCGTCACCATCTTCTCGAATTCTTGGTTATTGCAAGCAAAGTGTTTAAGTGAAGCCCCGACTCCTTTGCTCTGGAGGCCATTGATGAAAGCAGCGCCCAGTTCCCCTGTCAGGCAAGGATCTTCGGAGTAATATTCGAAATTTCTTCCCCCAAGCGGAGTCCGTTTCATGTTGATCCCTGGGCCGAGCAGCAATTCTACGCCCATCTCTTTGGATTCATTACCGAGTGCTTCCCCGACTTCGCGCAGCAGTTCCGTGTTCCACGAAGAACCGATAGCTGAGCCAGTGGGATAACATGTTGCCGGAACATTCTCAGTCGTAATCCCCATTTCATCGTCACTGTTCGTTTTGCGGATCCCATTCGTTCCGTCATACATATGAACCGGCGGAATGTTGAGTCTCTCGATCCCCTTGGTCATCCACATGTTTAATCCCGCGCAGAGGGATGCTTTTTCAGTAAGTGTCATTTCCTTTATCCATTCGTTAATCGATGCATTCATTTGTATCCACCCTTTCATATCAAGCTTCTTCTTGGTACTCCCGCTCTTTCTTCAATTCCTGCGCATCGTACAGTTTAAAAAACGGAAACCATACGGCAAACACAATCAGTAAGACAACGGCGAGCAGAATAAGTCCATTGAATCCGGACATGAGGTAAGTCGACACACCGATCGGCGTATACCACAGCTGGAAGATTTTACTCGGAATTTGTACAAACCCCATATCAAGAGCTAGGTAGACGATGATGGGTGTAATAAGACCATTGATCCACATAGGCACCATCAACAGCGGATTAAAAGCAACCGGCGCTCCATACACAACAGGCTCGTTAATATTAAATAGAGAAGGAATCAAAGTGGCTTTACCAATGGTTTTCAGCTTCTTGGATCTGGCAAACAGGAACCATATCACAAGCGGCAAGGTTGCGCCCATCCCTCAGATTCCAAGCCATCCGGAGAAGAATGTTTCAAAGGTATTAATGTTGACGGGATCCAGCCCCTGCGCCACCAATGCGGCATTTTCCTCAATCGCCGGAATCCATATGGCATACCAGATGGGCATCAGAACCCATGGGCTGACTCCGAAGGAATACAATACAACTCCAATAAAGTTGAACAGAACAAACCCGATCAGGCTTTGCCCCATAGCATTAATAGGCTCAAACACGCTCATAATCAGTCCAAAGATATCAAAGTGGAGCTGATATACAAGAACCCAGCCTATGCCCATGATCACGGCGATCGGTACCAGGAAGTCAAACCAATCCATAATAAACTCTGGCATGGAAGACCCTTTTTTAAAGAAAGAGAACTTAGCGCAGACATTCATGATGACGGCAATGAAGACGCCTACAATGAGTGCCGTTACCATACCCGCAGGACCGAAACGCTCCAGAACGAACTGAACGGTACCGTCCTCGTTTACGACGGGATTAAGCAGCATGAGGAATAAGGATATGCCGGTCATTCCCGCCAGCAGCTTGATTTTATGTCTCTCCTTCTTCTCCATGACCGTATACGGCGTTAGGAATGCAATAAACAAACCGAGAAGACCGAAGCTGAATGTCGTAATTGGCGTTAAATCCGGCATTCCAGGAATGAAGTCTTGCAAAATTGAAATCAAAGTAATAATGGAACCAATAAAGATCATTGGGATGGCAACCATAATAGCTTCTTGAATCGATGCTATCCAAATGTTATTTGTAATCGCATCCAATCTTGGCGCAAAGGATTCCGTCATCCATTTCATGAAACGCTTCATCTGTTTATTCCCTCCTGTGTTTCTGTTGTGGACATAGCTATAGTATAGATTTCATTGTTAACGCTTACTCGTTGTATATTGCCTCGTCTATGGTCGTTTTTTGTTTATTTCTCGTTTTTGGAGCCAACAAATCTAAGCCGCCAGGATCGGACAGCAAAAAACACCCCTCTCTTATAGAGCGGTGGTGTTCTTGAAGCCTTTAGTGTTTAAAACTGTTTCTCTAAGGTGAGCAATAGGACACCATGCGGTGGAAGAACGATCTCTTTATACCAACCCTGATCCTCTATAGTCTCTGTTCGGATGACAGGGCCGCTTCTTCCGCGAAGATACGCGAGTTCCTCCTCCGTCAAGATTTCGGGTGCTCCCATACGGACCCACTCGTCAAAAACGGAGCCATGATCTCTGTCCATCTGATAAGTCGTGCACTTATAGGTTCCTGAAAGATGAGGAATGTTGACTTGAAACTCCTTGCTGCCCTTCTCCTCGAACACGCCGTAACGGTTATGATTGGACATCTCCGACCAGTCTCCGCTTGAAAACATATGATCCAAATGGACGTAATGATACAGCAGAAGCTGCATGCTCCCATCTTGATTCTGAGTCCCCACATAACCTTCACCCTTAACGGTTATCTCTTCACCCAATTTCTGAAGAAGCTCAAAGGCGTAATAACTCGGCTTCTTAAGTCCATCCCGATTCATTAAACCAAAACCTCCGTAAAACGGAGAGGATGGAACAAGGCTTTCCTCAAACACATCCGTAAAGCACCAAAAAGCCATGGCCTTTACGTCTCCCAGTGTATTCATCGCATGATACATCACAAATGGGGCCATAAACATGGTATCGTGCAGCAGGTGCCGGTCATAGAGCGAAAAGTTCCATTCGGTAATATGCAACTCCATATCCCGGAAAGAGGCCACCTCCATTTTTTCCTGCAGTCGATGGATGCTCTCTTTATAAAAGGTTGGCGGCATCATTCTCGTCAATATGTTCTGCTCTGCTTTAAGCTGAGGATATTCCGAATAGATATGAAAGGAAAAGAAATCGACCGGAACTTGGTGCCTTTTGCAATATTCCATAAACTCCTCGGTCCATGTGTCGTTCCAGAGTGACCCATAACCTAAAGCCGGGCCCCCTGTTTTTAGTTCAGGCAGAACCGACTTGATCACTCGAACGGTAGACTCATAAAACGAGAAGTATTCCTCCTTGCTGCCTGCCCAGCATACGCCTGATAAATCCGGTTCGTTCCAGACTTCAAAATACCATTGTTTTACTTCCTGAGCCCCATAGCGGTTTAAGCAGTGCTGGACGAACTCACGAACCAGCGCCTCCCATTTTGCCTGATCGGCCGGAGGGGAAATATTCCCTCTCCACCAGAATACCGTTTCGCTGGAGCGGCTGAGCAGGGTCGGCATGAAACCAAGCTCCACGAACGGCCGGATGCCCAGCCCAATAAGAAAGTCATACAGCTTGTCAACATAGGCCCAGTTATAGACAGGGGTCCCGTCATCCTGTTCGTTATACACCATCATCTCATCATTAAAGATGCCATGGAAGCGTATGTATTCAAAAGGAATTCGGGCTTTAAGCTCGGTCAGCTGCCGACGCCAGTCATCGCGCAGCCCTTCAACTGCCCTGCCCGCTGTAGTAATAACGTTCCAGTGCTTTTTGTACGCTGCTGACGTCATCCCCGGCTGAATCTGTATTTGCTCATGATCCGAAACAACCGCTGCTAAAGGGTTGGCCCTCTCCCGTTCTAGATCCGACTTCACTTCCAGATATCGATATAACGACCCCATCGCATTGATCGTATCTAATTCATAATAGTCTCCGCTCGAGGATTCTTCATAGGTAAGCGGTTTTCGATTAGGCTTATCCTGAAGCGAGGCAGCGGCTTCACGGTACGAGCTCGGTGTACAACCGTACTTCTCCTTGAAGTACTTATTGAATAGCTTTACGTTCGCAAAACCGCAATCCATCGCAATTTCGGTAATGCTCTTTTCACTTCCCGAAAGCTCCGACTGGGCCTTCTCCAAACGGATCAGCGTTAAATACTTTTGAAAAGGAATACCGATTTTATCGGTGAAGAAGTGAGAAAAATAATGCAAACTTAAGTGCTCTTGTTCCGCCATCGTCTGCAGTGTAATTTTCTCTTTGTAATTTTGATCGATATAGGTTAGAACCCGATTCAACCTTTTATAGTCATAGCTCTTGCCGCCTTCTTCAGCTTCCGGGTTGATTCCTTCCGAAAAATATCGCAATAAATGTCCACATAACGTTTGCAGCCTTCCCAAGGTAAAGCTTCGATAGCCTGGGGACTTCTTGTTCATTTCCCATACCATCTTCGCAAGCTCTTGCTTGATCGTGTCCAATCGGGAACCGGCCGGCTCAGGCTCATTCGCTGAATTACAAGAAATAAAAACGTTATTTTGAAGCCATTCCGGCCCAAACTGAAGCGTTAATAATATATTGTCATGGTCATTCTGCTCAAACTTATGGATCGACATGCTGTTCACCACTACGACGTCGTCCTGATGTAGAACATACTCCTTCTGATCAAGATGCATGATAACAGAACCTTGGAGAACATAGACAATCTCCACCTCTTTATGCCAGTGAAATGGAACATGTTTCACGCTGTTGACAAACAGTTTAAAGGGCATATCCTCTTGATGCTCGATAAATTCATAAAGGTAACGCATAATTTGCCCTCATTTCTAATGAACTGAAACGATATAGCTTTGTTTTAAGTAGCGATTGGATTATTCAGTGTCTCATAGATTACAAACATATTCTTAGATTTTAGAAGCTTATCATTATAGCATGTATCGTTTACGACTTATACATACATTAGAAAACAGGCCATCCGGTACTAGTTTGACGGCTTATCGAATGAAAATCCTCGTTAAGATTAAGATTGCTGTCTAAACTCCTGCGGAGAAACTTGATATACTTTTCTGAACATTTTGGAAAAATGCGAGAAATTATGATAACCAAAGGTCTTGGCTACTTCGGATATGGGGATGGTCGATGTTAAGATCAAATCCTTAGCCTGCGACATCCGGACATGCAATATGTAATCTGTAATCGATTCGCCCACCTCGCGTTTGAACAGACGGGACAGATAAGCTGGATTGAGATGTACGAAGCCGGCAAGCTGTTCTCTTGTGATCGATTCGTGCAAATGTTCCTTAATATAGGATTGTATGCGTTGAATCACGGAGCAGCTTGGATGGAGCTGATCATGGATGACCTGAACGACTTGGAGAACCGTTGCTTTCAATTGTTCAATATTTCGCGGCTGAGCATACAGATGAATTCCTGCCTGATCCTGAAACAACTCCAACGCGGACAGTCCATTTTTATGAAGAATATAATGCACCATTTGCATAAATTCTTGCCGGAAGCCTTCAAGCTCACTAACCGAAAGCTGCGGATATCGGCTCAGCTCTTCCATGCGTCCATGTATCTCTCGCTGCATTTCTTCGAGCTGGCCATGCTCCATAAGGAGGGTCCAGGTGGATATTCGCGGAATCATCGTCTTCATGGATTGGGTGCCTAGTGAAGCCAGCCTGTACACTTGGTTGGATTTATTCAGATTGTTGTATTCCATCTCCAGCAGCTGCCTGTACGTATCGGCAATTTCATACAAAGTGGACCGATTGCCGATATAACAGGAAATGTTACAGCCAAAGTAGGTATAACAGTCCTGAATGTATTTTTTACAGCGCAAGTTCAGTTCATGTGCTGCATCCCCCTCCGTCCCCTCTTCTCCAGCAATAAGGACGACGTTCACCCCCTGCTTGGTCTGAATGACCTCTCCATGGCCGGCGGGCAGCAGCATTTCGGATGCGCCTTTGCGGATAGCATATTCCATAATTTCTTCATCCTTTGTGCTGAGCTCGCGAAGCCACGATTCCACGCTCACCAGAACAGGCATGAATACAGCCTCTTGCAATCCGCTAAGCTCATGCTCCTCAAGAACATCCGTAACATTAGCTGGGGTGCAAACGATCCTTCCCGAAAATACATCATTCCAAAACTTATCCGTGATCAGGCTTTTTTTCTTCTGCCACAGCTCATAGTACGGTTTGTAATGCTCTCGCATATGACGGAGCTCCCGCTCCTGTTTAATCGAATGCAGCGCTTTGGCTATGGTTGCCTGAAGCACATCAAATTCGATCGGTTTTAACAAATAATCGAAGCCATCCAGCTGAATCGCTCTCTTCATGAAGTCAAATGCGGAGTGGGCGGTTAGAAAAATGGTCTCTGTATCGGGAGAAATATCATTCACCCGCTCGAGCAGCTCGATACCTGTCCCTTTGGGCATTTCGATATCGCAAATCATAATATCAATCGGTGTGCGTTCAAAAACCTGTAATGCATCGCGCATATTATAAGCCTCATACACTTCAGATACCTGCAGTTCCTGCCAATTCACGCCGCTCTTGATTCCCATTACTGCATAGATCTCATCATCTACTATAAGTGCCTTATACATGCGACTACCCCCATACAGATCATCAATATGAAGTAAACTGCTCTACCGTTCGGAAAGGAAGTACAATTCTTATTCTGGCGCCTGAATTCGGAGCATTGTCAAACTCCAGGCGAGCCATATGTCCAAAGATATGCCTAAGACGGTACAGTACATTGGTGATTCCTAGATGCTCCCCTGTCTGATTCTCCATGTAACCGCCCGATTGTAATTTCTCCAGCACTTCCCGGGAGAAGCCGCTCCCGTTATCGGAAATCACGATCTCCAATTGATCATGGATAGGAAGGCTGATATGTATCGCAATATGGAAAGGATGATCCATGAAATCAAATCCGTATTTGATTGCATTTTCAATAAACGGCTGAATTAAGAGCGGCGGAATTGCCGCTTGGTCTGCCCCCTCCGAAATGTCGATTTCATAGGTGACTCGCTCTGGAAAGCGGACCTGCTGGATTTTGATATAACTCTCCATATGCTCCATTTCTTCGGCAATCGTTACCGCGATTTGATTCGTCTTCGTTGTAAAACGAAAGTACTTGACGAGGTTCATGCACATGAGCTGGATCACGCTATAATTCTTGATTTCAGCCAAATTGTAGACGATATTAATGGAGTTCAATAAAAAATGGGGATTGATTTGGAGCTGTAAATGCTTAAGTTCGGCCTGATGCGCCTTGATCTGTTCCTCGTAAACGCTGATCTTCAGCTCATGAATCTCGGAGGCCATGCTGTTGAATGTTTCGTTGATCATGGTGAATTCCTTCGCTTTAGACGCATGAAGCCGCGTGTCCCAGTCCCCGTGCTTGATCCTGCGCATCCCGCGGACAAGATTGTTCATGGGCTTCAGGATGATCTCATTGAGATAAACCAAATAGATAATCAGAATGATGAATGCCACGATGGATATGATGATAATCCCTCGACGAAAGTGATACAGATTCTTCAGCATTTGGGACTCGGGTACAAAAGCGCTGAGTATGACATCCGTGCCCTGAATTTGATTCATGACTACGATATATTTTTGATCATCCTTCTTTACGATTTGATAGACTTCGTTGGATTCAGAGGCAAGAGCGGTATTCAGGCGGTTCGTTCCGATAGCCGACGTATTGGTAATCAATTCACCCTGCTCATTCACAAAGCTGGCAAAGCCATATTCCAGATGAATCAAATCCAGCGGAATCATCAGGTTCTCCAGTTCCACAAACGCCCCGAGGTAAAAATCATCTCCCGTATCCACCAGTCTGATCAATGCGTATTTATGCTGGCTGTACTCAATCGCCTTCCATTCGCGGAAATAGGCGCTGTCCGGTCCAACCTCCTTGACCAGCTGTTCAATGGTCGTTTTGATGGACAACAACTCATCGTAAGATTGGGTCTTGATCGGTGTACTGAATAAATCCTGCTTCTGCACGGAGTAGATAAATTGAAGATCGACGCTGTTGTCAAAACGATGATAACGCGTAAGCGTATTCAAAATTCTGGCCTTGGCAAGAAAGTACTCGTCAGGATCATTGAGAAGCTGTGAGAGTGCGGCAATATTAGGATCTTCAACAGCAATGTTGTACAAAAAATTCGTTTCCTTGTTCAGGGCCGCCTCGATCTGATGCGAATAAAGAATCATCGAATTTTTATTCGAGTCCGCCACCTGCTCCCTGATCGTATTGGATGCATAGTAGTTGTTGTAGAGAAGCAAGGCAACAAGAGGAACCGCGATCGTAACGAAACCGATGATTAGCTTAAAGCGAAGCGAGTCTTTAATATTCAACATAGCATACACTACCTCGGCTCCATGGAAAGGTTGGCAGAATGTGCTTCTGCAGTATAGCAGGCCATCTACACTCTGAGTATAGTCACATACAGGAAAAAAGGGAATCCCTTATAGGACATACAACGATAGTCCCGATTCGGAATCCCCCTATTCCCTTAGCTTCGTTATTTCTGAGTTTCTGCCCATGCGGCCAGCTGCTTTTCAACCTCAGCTTTAACCTTGTCAAAGCCGGCAGATTTCCGTTTTTCTTTCCATTTAGCAATAATTTTCTCCGGATCAACGGCTCCCGATTTTAAAGTAGCCCCGAACTCTTTCTCGACATTCGCTATGGAGGCCATCTCCGATTTAACCGGTTCTTGATCAAAGGCAAAGCCAAGCGCGATAGAATGCTCCGCTCGTTCATTAAACTTCTTGAACTCTTCCCATTTATTCGGATCTTCATTTACCCATAAATAAGAATTGAACTGGTTCCCGAACATCCAGCCTCCCGGATTAGGATAGCCTTGCGTGTCCGCGTTCACGCCTTCAGGATAATCGATCACGTTATCCGATTTCTTCACATAATGTTTGCCTTCGATCCCCCAGTACAGCATATTGAGCAGCTTAGGATCACTGTACAGCAGATTAAGGAACATCATGGCTCTTGCAGGATCCTTAGAGGTTCGCGAAATTCCGAGCATCGCCCCCTGCGCGTCACCTGTCGTCGTAAACGGCTCCGCCGTCTCTACCTGCACAACTTCTACACCCGATGTTATGCTCATTTCCTTGTCTTTCCCCGGCTTTAAGGATTGGGCAACCGCAAAGGCTTTGCCCGCCTTAATCATATTCATGCCCTGATCCGCGTCTGATGTCAGGATATCCTTATCAAACCAACCGTTCTGATTCCACTGATGCATCCGTTTGTAGAATTCGATGAATTTTGGATCCTCCAGGGTATCCACGGCTTTCAACTCCGTACTTCCCCGCGGAATCGAAAGGTTGGCAACGATGCCATCATAATTGGCTGCATCCCAAATATTCGTAAACTTGCTTGAAACAATTGGAATCACGCCAGGCTCATTGTCTTTAATCGTTTGGAACATCGCTTCCATATCTTCAAGGGTCTTAACCCCGTTAATATCGAACTTGTATTTATCCACAAGCTTCTTGTCGAGAAGGAATCCGAATCCCTGTCCGAATTCTTTCTTGGTCGGAAGCGCGTACAGCTTGCCGCCGATTCTGGAGCCTTTAATAAAATCCTCCCCCAGAATGCCCGGAATATCTTTGCCGTGTTGGGCCATTAATTCGTCGAGGTCCAAGTACTGCCCTTTGGCGACATCTTTCGCGTATGAGAACCAGCTGGCTGTGAACATCAAATCAAAAGGCTCATTGGAGATTTTCATTAAATTGGTTTTATCATCCCAGGAAGCCCATTCGATAGGCTTGAGCTCAATCGTCGCATTGATCTTCTCCGTCAGATATTTGCTCATTTCTTCCTGAACAAGCTGCAAGTCTTTGGGAGCGGTTGCAGGATATACGAGCGTTATTTTATAGGGTTCCGTTTGGGCTTGTTTCCCCCCTGTATCCGTAGCATTTTCGGTCCCCCCCTTACTGCAGCCTGTTAATGCAAGCATTCCGCAAAGCATGATCATAAGTACCAGATGATGCGCTTTTTTCATATCCCTAAGTTCTCCTCTCAACAATAAACTTTAATCTAAGGCATGAAATGGAGTGCAAATCGCCTAACCTGCCCCACCTCCTCTATTGAACGATCGAATGACTGCTAACCTTTCACGGCACCGGTTGTAATCCCGCTGATGTAATACTTCTGGAAGAACGGATAGGCGAACATCAAGGGGGCAATGCCGACAATGGCAAGTGCCATGCGGACGGTTTCCCTTGGCATCTTGGCGAGCAGGTCCCCGACTTGAGCCGAACTGTTAGACTTCATTAGAAGATACTGAATGTTCGTGAGCGTCTTTGTCATCAGATATTGGATGTTATACAGCTCGGGTTTATCGATAAACAGCATGCAGTTGTACCAGTCATTCCAATAGGACAACGTGTTAAACAGTCCAATCGTGGCCATAATCGGCAAAGAAAGCGGAACGACGATTTTAAAGAAAATCTTCAGTTCGCTTGCACCGTCAATCGTCGCGGATTCAACCACGGATTCCGGGATGGTCGAGGCGAAAAAGCTTCGCATGAGCAGGACATTGAAGGCACTTAACAGCAGGTTGGGAATGATCATGGCGAATATCGTATTTTTCAGGTCAAACATATTCACATACGTGATATACCAAGGTACCATACCGCCGCCAAACAGCATAGTGAAAAAAATATAAAAGGAAATGGTACGGCGAAACGGCAGCTCGGGTCTGGATAACGGATAAGCAAAAAGCGCTGTTATCAAAAGGCTTACGACGGTTCCAACCAGCGTGGTCAAAATCGTAACGCCGTAAGCTTTCGCTATTTCCGAAAAATCATTGAATAAAAATTGATAGGCCGCAAAGCTGATTTGACTGGGAAACAATGAGTACCCGTTCTGCAGGATGGAATCTTCACTGGAGATCGACACCATAAAGACCAGGATGAACGGAATTAACGAAGCAACTGTAAATGCCCAGAAGAACAGGTGAATCGATGATGCGCCGATCCATTTTTTCGTACTCAACACTTTCACCATCTCTGCCTCCCTCTCTGTTAAAATAAAGCGTCGCGTTTATTAATGCGCCTTACTGCCGTATTCGCTACCAGGATGAGCACCAAACAAACGACGGATTGATAGAATCCAGCCGCTGTCGACATGCCGATATCTCCGGATTGAATCATGGCACGATAGACAAAGGTATCGATGGTATTCGTGGTCGGGATCAAAGCGCCTGTATTCATAGGTACCTGATAGAACAATCCGAAATCGGACCGCAGAATGCCGCTGACGGCGAGTAGGGTCATGGTGGTGATGACTGGCAAAATAAGCGGGATGGTGATCCGGGTCATCTGCTTCCACTTGGTTGCACCGTCAATTGTGGCGGCTTCATAATATTCTTTGTCTATTCCGATAATGGAAGCGAAATAGATGATGGATAGATAACCAACGTTCTTCCATGCATTGACGATGACCAGGATGTAAGGCCAATACTTCGGTTCCCCGTACCAAGATACCGCCTCAGAACCAAACCAATGGATCAATAATCTGTTCACAAGACCGCTATCCACGTTCAAAAAGCTGTAGACCAGATAGGCGACCACGACCATCGAAATGATATGCGGCAGCAGGAATGTGCTTTGATAGAACCGGCTGATCGCTTTATCCTTAATTTCATTAATCAGCAGCGCTACCAGAACGGCTAACACCAGGTTGAGCACAATAAAAACGAAATTGTAAAGGAAGGTATTCCGAGTAATGATGTACGCATCCTGTGAGTTGAACAAGAACTTGAAGTTATCGAACCCTGCCCACGCACTTCCCCATATACCATCGACATAATTATAGTTTTTGAATGCTAGAATCACGCCGTACATGGGGACATAGTTGTTGATGAACAAGTAGACGATCCCCGGCAATGTCATTAGCAGCAGCCACTTATACTTCTTTAGCCTCTTCCGTAAATGAGACGAACCCCTCATGTTCCAGCCCCTTCTTATCACGTCATGTAAACCTTTACATCCTCATTCTATAACCGATGTTTCCGGTCAACCACTATCCATATGACTTTCTGATACCACAATGGTGACTTCTTCTCACCCGGCTTCAAATGGCAATTGACAGCTTCAACCAGACTCATTATGCTAGGGGCGTAATCGCTGTCATGGCTCATATGAAGATCCGTACAGATGGTATGAATAAGGGGTGTTGGCGCAAATGAGAAAATCATTGCATTTTAAGTCGAATGGCACGTTTAAGATCGTACAGTTTACCGACACGGAATTTTGTGAACCGGATGAGGAAGAAATGCAGATGAAGGCCATGATGAAGAGAATTCTGGAGAAGGAACAGCCGGATTTGGTGATTTATACCGGGGATGTCATTGCAAGCAATAAAAGTCCGAATCCCATTCAAGCTTTTAAAGATGCGGTATCGGTCCCCGAAGAAATGCACATTCCATGGGCCGCCGTATTCGGCAATCATGATTCCGAAGCTGCTGAAATGACTCGTGAGCAGCTGCACTATCTCCAGCTATCACATCGGTACTGTTATGCACAGCCCGATCCGCCGAATGTCCACGGGGTAGGCAATTATGTGCTTGAAATTCTGGACGGGCTTCACCAGCCGGCAGCCGCCTTGTTTTTTCTGGATTCGGGGAGCTACTCACCGCTTGAGCATCTGCGGGTTGGATTCTATGACTGGATTCGCCGAAGTCAGATCGCATGGTATACGGAAGCGTCTCATCGTCTGACCGCTAGAAACGGAGGTGAGCCCCTCCCTTCACTCGGCTTCTTTCATATTCCTCTGCCGGAATACAATGATATCTGGGATTTCTCGGTCTGTTACGGACAGAAGTTAGACGCCTATTGCTGCGCACCGCTCATCAATACCGGATTTTTTGCGGCCATGCTGGAAATGGGCGATATCATGGGAACTTTTGTAGGCCATGACCATGGGAACGATTTCTGGGGGACGCTGCATGGAATCCGTCTTTGTTATGGTCGTACGTCCCGCAATGCTTATCTGGATCGACCATTTCAACCTGGAGCAAGGGTGATCCAACTAACGGAAGGCCAGCGGAGCTTTGAAACATGGCTTCATCTAGAAGATGGAAGCATCGTTCATGATCAGCCTGCGCATATACCCGAAGGGCGCGCTCTTAAGATCGAATCGACTTAGACTGAATTGTCTGTATCTATTTATATCGCACTAAAAGGCTGTTAAAGTTTTGGATGCAAAAAAAGGGAGTGCCCCAAAAGGTCCATTGACCTGGGGCTCCCCCTGTCTGTCGTAGGATAATGCGTGAATGAATAAGAAGTTACGTGTCCTTCATTGGTACATGTTACCCTCAATCATCGTCCACTGCACTTGATACCTTTCATCCATCAGAACGAGATCCGCATCGTATCCAACCTCGATTTTTCCTTTGCGAGATAAACCTAGAATATGGGCAGGCGTTGTTGAAGCCATGCGCACGGCATCCTCCATCGAAATGCCGTTGGCTTCGGTCAGACGCAACGCTTCATTCATAGTCACGGTACTCGATGCTAAAGTGCCATCCGCAAGCCTGGCAATCCCCTCGGAAACGGTGACGTGATGACCACCAAACATATAATTTCCATCACCTAATCCCATCGCCTGAAGCGCATCCGTAATAAGCACCATGCCTTCCGGCCCTTTGAGACGATGCATTAATCTGACAATGGCCGGATGAAGATGGACTTGATCGACAATCGCTTGCAGGCTTACATGCGGTTCTTCGAACGCGGCTACAATCAGTCCGGGATCTCGATGGTGAATCGGTCTCATGCCGTTAAAGCAATGGGTTACATGACTCGCTCCGGCTGTAAAAGCCAGCTTTGCTTCCTCGTAAGTAGCATCGGAATGAGCTACGGCAATCACGACACCCTGCTCTTTTAGAAAGGATATAAGCTCCAAGCCTCCAGGCAATTCCGGGGCGATCGTTACCATTTTGATCAGCGAGCCCGCTTCCCGAATAATCAACTTCATTTCTTCCAGATTCGGGTGGCGAAGATATTTCTCGTTTTGCATCCCTTTACGCTTCGGATTCAAATAAGGGCCTTCCAAATGAATGCCGGCGATCCTTGCCCCTTGTTCTCGTCCGATGACAGCTTTTACGCTGCGGATCATGTTCAACAGATCCTCTATCGTAGAACTCACGGAAGTTGCCAGAAACGAGGTGCAGCCGGTTGTCGCACAAGCACGTGACACTTCTTGAATGCTGTCCTCGGTTCCATCCATCATGTCATAGCCGTTGGCCCCATGGATATGAACATCAATCATCCCCGGTATAAGCCACATTCCGTTTCCATCAATCCGTTCAGCATCGCCTTCGATTGTTTCAATTTCTTGCGTTGGTTCTATTCTCTTCAACTTTCCGTTCGAAATCCAAACCGTTGCAGAAGGAAGTATTTGATGAGGCAGGTGGACTTTGACATGTTGAATGATTTTGTTGTTCATTATGGCTCAACTCCGTCCTGTGGGTTATGAGTCTGACATTCTATGAGCGTAATATTTTTCTGGTCTAATATTTCTTGTATGTCAACGGGGATCGATTGATCGGTTACTATAATATCCACATGATCAAAGTCCAGCTTGAACCTTGATTTCACCGTGAATTTGGTATGATCCGCAACAAGTATGACCTGATCCGAGCGCCGGGCCATCTCCCTCTTCACCCGGACATCGTCTTCATATGGATAATAGAGTCCGTCAGTCTGGATTGCCGTCGCACCGATGAACGCTTTGTCAGCGCGGATTTCACTGATTTTATCGATGACGGAAGGACCGTATAATAATCGATTTTGGGTATGCAGATAACCGCCGAGCACGTAGATGCTCAGATCTTCTCGTTTGGAAAGTATCCCTACATTATCTATGGAGTGCGTAACCGCTGTTATCTGTTTCGCTTGAATATGCTCCGCAACAAATTGTACGGTCGTAGATACGTCCAAGAATACCGTTTCGTGGTCCCGAATCAGTTTAGCGGCATGCTTGCCGATCACGTTCTTGCCTGTGGGCTCATCAATAAGTCGTTCCTGATATGAAGTCAGTTCCTTTTGCAGATCAGGCAAGGCTACCCCTCCGTGTGTTCGAACAACCACTCCTTCTTGTACTAATCTGACAATATCCCTGCGTGCGGTATCCCGCGACACTTGAAAAAACGAGCATATGTCGCCAACACTCATCGTTTTATGTTGTTTTAAATAATCCAGGATTTTTACGAGTCGTTCTTCTTGGAACACATCTCATTCCTCCTCTTTTTAAGCATTTGCATTATATTTATAAGTATATATAAGCAATTAAAAACAAACAATAAGTATTTATAAGTTTATTCATGTTATTACAAACACTAAAAAACCACGATCATCGTGGTTTTTTAGTAGACATATGTTAGCTCTTCGACATTTCCCGTTCCGGTAATCGTGATGTAAGTCACTACTCATAGCTTGGATGATGATAGATTCCTTCTTGAACGGAAGCAGCCTGCCCTTACCGTCGATGCATGGAACCCGTTAATAAGTAAATGATTGCTGGATTGTACCGATCCTTGCATTTAAATATTGATTTTCTTGATATCTCATATTTTCGAACGCCTGCACAGCGGCATTGGCTACATCGATGTCTTGTGCGCTAGTTCCTCCGCTTACACCAATGCCGCCGACAACCCTGCCTTCGTGAACGAGCGGAATCCCCCCGCCAAGTATGACGACTCTACCCTGATTCGTTGTATTAATGCCAAATGTAGCTCCGCCTGGAAGCGCAGATTGCGCTAAATTCGCCGTCGGCATTTGCATCGCTACGCTGGTCCAAGCCTTGCCAACGGCGATATCGATGCCTGCTATTCTCGCGTTATCCATCCGATGAAAAGCAATGAGGTTCCCCCCTTCATCAACGATCGCTACATCAGAATTAAGACCCATTTGTCGTGCTTGGTGTTCAGCAGTTTCCAATAACTTCTTAGCCGCAGTTAAAGTGAGTTTGTACATGGTAGCTCTCCTTTGCTTAAAAGAAATACTACATTATATTGCCGTTGCCTATATAGGTGAATTGCCCAATGCCAGTACTTCCGGAATACGGCGACATTAGAACAAGCTAATAACAAAAAAAGCCGCGATTTCCGCGACTTATTTGGCACCATGTTGAGTTCCTCCCGCTTTGAAAGAAGGCTGCGTGCTCCTGGTGCAATGCTATTCGACTAGTGTGGCAATACTGAAGCCTGTGTTAGGCATAGGCAAATGCCGGTCCCAACCGTTCGATAATTCGATCCAATTGTCCGGTTAAATAAGGCGAGACCTCACCCAGTCCGGCTAATGCTTCTAACAAGGGGAAGGTTTGCCCACCCCAAGGGCCATGTGGATCATGGACCTGCCTGCCGATCCGCAAGCCATCCTCTTCAATGTAAATCTTCAATCGTTCCACACCTTCCACAAGCAGGTCGACCGGCAGCGCTTTGTTTCTGCGCCGGGACCATTCTGCCAAGAAGGACATCCCGCGTAGGATATCATATTCAAAAAAACGTGGAAAGCAAGGCTTCAGCCAATCCATATCCAGAACGCCGCCACGCTGTTTCGAACACACCAGACGATGCTCGATCAAATACCGGGCGCCTTCATCCAAGAAAGCGGCTTCCTGTTCGGTGAATTCACGGTCTGTATGCCATAAGATCGCTTCCAGCGGGGGAAGCGTTGAAATGATAGAGCTTTTTCTTGAATGAATGTAAGCTTCCGGCTCGCAGTTCAATCCGCCGTCGGGCAGCTGATGCTTTAAGAACCATTCGCGAATCCAGGGCAGCTCCGTGTCCACATCACAGCCATACGCTTTCAGAATCATATAGAATACGGCAAGTTCACAATGGCAGCAATCCATCTTCAACCGGTCACTTTCGTTGGTTGGCTGGTCATCGGCTGTAATGACGAAGGTCCGCCAAACCTTGGTTTCGAGTAGATGTTTAGCCCTGGCGATAACCGATTCCGGGATCAGTCTCACCTCTCCCATTTCATATAGAGCGGCCATATGCCACCAAGCTCCATCCCATTTATGGCGGCTGTTCTCGCCGTGAGCCGTCTCCCATTGCGAAGTAGATTCAAGGAATTGGATCGATTCTTCAATTGCCAAACGGATTCTCTGATTAGCTTCCATTCTACATCCCCTTCATGGACATTTTTCGGTTCACGCTTCCGTCATTCGGATTTCGATTTCCTTAATCACCCTTGCTGGATTGCCCCCGACAACCACGTTATCCGGTATGTCCTTGGTAACCACTGCCCCGGAAGCAATCACGACATTATTGCCTACCGTGACGCCTGGATTGATGGTTGAACGTCCTCCGACCCATACGTTGTTTCCGATGGTTACCGGCTTTCCATATTCCGGCCCTTTAATTCTCTCGAAGTGGTCCACCGGATGCGTTGCCGTATACACATGAACGCCTGGGCCGAACATGCAGTTATCGCCGATTCGCACTTCACACACATCCAGGATGGTACAATCAAAATTCGCGAAGAAGTTCTCGCCTACGTGTATGTTGTAGCCATAGTCGAAACGAATGTTAGGCTCCATTCCTATGTGATCGCCAGTTGATCCCAGCAATTCTTTCAATATTTGAATTCGTTGTTGATCTTCCATCTCCGTAGTCTGGTTAAACAGCCGTGTCATTCGCCTTGCATATGCCCGGTCTCGCATTAGTTCAGGATCGGAAGCAATATATAGTTCTCCATCCAGCATCTTTTGTTTTTCTGTTTTCATCCTGATAATCCAATCCTCTCTCATCTTGAAGTCAAGTCTCTGTCCGACAAACTAGTTGTGTCATAACGTCCTGTCTAAAGCGGCATAGCTCTCTGCCAATAAGACCCGCCCCACAGAAGGAAGTCATTAGATAGATATCACTTCCCCTTCTCCACAAGCTCAAGCGAATAAGCAAGGCTTTCCAAGGTCCTGGCAATTAACCCGTACATATAGTCCTGATCCGGATGTTCCAGTAATATCATTTGAGGCATGTGCATTTCCGGAATATACTTCAGACATTCCTGCCGGATGATGTTCACATCATCCGGCTGCACCAGGCTCCCAGTCAAAGCAATCGTTTCTGGATTTAATATGGCGATCAGGCTTGCCACTGAATGCGCAGCCAGTACATGAAAAGTTTTCCGATCGTGCAGCTGTTGGAATTGAGCCTCTTGGGATATGCCTAACGGCAAAAAAGCAATTTCGCCAGCAAATCGTGTAAAACCTCGATGAATACGCCCATCCACCATCATGCCTGCACCGGGTAAGCTGCCATCGATGAAAGTTACGACGGCAACCGTCTGTTTCTCATCATACCCTTGTTTATGGTAGAAGCCATATACGGTCAAGTTCATGTCATTTTCAAGAATGACCTCAACCTTATGCTTATCGCGAATGAACGCTTCCAAAGGAACGTTAATCAGTTCCGGTATATCACTGACATTGATGACCCCCTGGTCGACTGCACCGGGGACGCCGATCCCAACCGCCCGTATTTGCGGATATTGCAAGATAAGCCTCTCGATTACCCGATCGATTAAGGCGGGTTCTATTCGATTATGTTCTTCATACCCTTGGTCTACAATCTCCCCGGCCATATTGGCGATTGCATATGTAAGAGAGCGGGATCCCGCTTCGGTTTTGACAATGGCAGCAATAATATATGAATGATGTATGTTATACTGGTACATTTTGGCTGGACGTCCGCCCTTCGAGTCATCCACAGCCACTTCCAACACTTCACCGGCATCCAGCAACTCGTTAAGAATATGATTACAAGTGGCGATGCTTAAGCTGGTAGCTTGCGCAACCATGGCCTTCGTAGCCGTTCTCATCGCCATGAGCGCCTGTCGAACTTTCTCCTGATTCATTTGTTTAACCAACATGGTGTTGTTTGTAATGGAGTTCATAATCAAAACCTCAAATAGTTTTTATAACTCTTATAATAAGTACTATATTATATCGTTATTCGTTTGTCTACCAGTAATCATTCCAGCCCTCTATCCATAAAATTCAGGTAAAACAACGACGGCAATTGATAACGCTTCGTGATCCTTTACCCAATCCTTCGTTCAAAAAAGAAAAGGCTGGCAACCGACTCTACACCATGATTGCCAGAGTTGTGCCCAGCCTCTTAATCGGGCATCCACTTCCTATTTCAAGTGTCTGCTAGCCCGTCTAATGAACATTGCATTTTCATTTTTAGGATCATGTTGGAAAATTCCCTTTAAGATAGGAGTCCCATAGGTTATTGATAAATTCAATCTGAATGCTGTTCTCCAGCGCCGTGGAAATCAGGCCCCAGTCATCGGATACATAACCCGCCAGTTCAGCATTCCAGGTGATCCTGAACGTTTGCTTGAATGCATATTCCCGAATATCTCGGGTTGTCTGACTTTCAGAGGGACAAAGTTCATGCAATTTCTCGTAACATGAATTCCATGCCGAGTCAAATTCATGCGTGTCCCGCACATCTAATTCGGCATTCCAATCCACTTCTTTATCAAAGACATTTTCAAAAAAGCTGCCTGCGCTGATCATCGAAAACATCTCGGCCGCTGTCATCAAGACTTCTTCTCTCCTCCTTCTATGCTATGTGCCGATATACAGCTTCTCGCCTGAGAAAACAGCCGAATACCCTAACCTGTGCAGCTCGAAATACGGCGCGAACGGGTCGCCTTTTAGCCCGTAACGGTGCCACTGCAAATAGTAGGAGATCCAGTAATCGCAGGCAATCGAATAATAAGCCTCATCCAGAACTCTATAGGCTCCTCTTCGTTTTTGTGCTCCATAATCACTTCGGACAGCGCCTCATAGACATCGGGATCATAGGATTCGCGAACGCTGTCTATTTTCCCTGGAGGAAGAAGCTCGATTTTTTCGATTCCATCCAGGTAGGCGACCGCTTCCGCTGCACGTTCCCATTTCGCAAAAATATCCAGCAGCTGCTTTAACTCCCGAATAAACTGCTCGCCATAACCTCTCAATACGTCCTCGGATACCTCATCCCCTTTGCCGTTAAAATAGGCCGGCACTGTTCCTCCGGTAAAATCCTCCGGGTCCAGCATCTCGTAAATCCGGGAAATCCGCCGCAAGTAAGCATGTCCATCCTCAAGCGGCTCAAAGGTGGCCTCCACCCCTCTTCCGCTAGGCATATACATTTGAAAATATCCATATAACGCTGCTTCTTCAATCACGGCCTCATCGGAATCTGCTTCTTCATCCATCAGGTTGAGCAGATACCGTGCATAAGCCTGCTTATCCATATGTACCCTTCTCCTTCTCGCCGTTAAGCTGGTTATTAAGGTTCTGGTATCAAAAGTTCACCGACCGAATGCCCCTCAGCTCCTCAGCTAAACACGTTACTATATTAACACACAAATCTCCTTCATTGGCTTCGGTTAACAATAAGCCATCACCTTAGACGGCTGTGTTGATAGGTTCGTCTCTCTTCTTATCGTCCAAAGGTAAGCACCTGCATCGCAGGAACAAAAAAAGTCGCCAAATTGGCGACTTTTGTCATGAAAAATTCCGTTATGGTTGCGGTAATTTCAACCTACCACCATCTCCTTGATTCAATCAGGACCATTCATCAATGAACGCTTGAATGCGCTGCTTCACTTCCGAACGCTTCTCTTCGGTTATCCCGCCGATTTTAGCTTTATTCAGGTGCTTGAGCGCATCATTCAGGTGTTTCACGGCCTGTTCCTGCTTCCCTTGCTTCTGCTTCAGCTCCGCTTGTTTCAGCGCATTGCCGATCTGCTGGCTCAGCGGATGGCTGATATCGCCTTGTTGCTTCCAGGACTGAACATCGTCCATCAGTGCCCCAATCGTATCCGATGCTGCAGCATCCGACACTTCAATCTTCATCAATTGCGTATCATTCGTGTAGTAAATATGGCCGTCGTGTCCGAGATTCACATGCTGGGATTCCGCCAGCGTCTGAAACTCCATCGTAACCGGGTCAACCACGGTGACGTGGCCGGCAAGCGTCAGATACATGAGGCCGTCCTCGCTCCAGCGAATATACACCGGACGCCAGTTGCCGTATTTCTCCACGCCTTTGTATATCGTTTTGCTTTTTACGATTTCCAGGGTATCCGGATCTACGGCAAAGAGCGTCCCGTCGTAAGCCGCCCACAGCAGTCCGTCCGGACCGAAGCTGGTTCCGCTAATAATATGCGGCGTTGGAGAAGCACCTTCAATAGAAGGAACCCATTCCTTCTCCACCTTGCCCGTCGCGATATCCCAGACAAACATTTTGGCAGCCGGCTCGGAAGGCGTGATGCCCAGCCCGCCGGCAACGGTGGTTGAGCCATATACCTTGCCGTCTTTTACCGCTATGCCGACAATCGATTGATTGTTGATGACGTTTTTGTATTCGGTATACTGGCTGCCGTTTGCCGGATCATAGATCGTTAGGGAGCCGCCCAGCTTGCCGTAATCCGGAATGGTGCCGATGAACAGTTTACCATCCGCTGCTCTCATGATGAACGGACGGTCCTGACCGGTAATTTTGAACAGGCTCTTGCGCTGGGTCGGATTTTCCGCATTGTATTCGAAAATATCCGCACCCGGATATACGCCCATATACATCTTGCCGTTCATGGCGACCATGCCCTCCGACTGACCCATCGGGAAGGTCTCGAAGGTTCCGGTGTTGATGGAATACGCGGACCCTGTGCCGCCAGGGTATCCGCTGATAAACAGCCGTCCATCCGGACCGTTCTCCATGGTTTGAACAGGAATCGGATTGCCCTTCACCGGATAAGGTACGGCTTTGACCTGCTTGGTTGTCAGATTCATGTATGCGACGCTGCCTCCGAATTGAACGGTTGCAAGCGAAACACCCGGAAGATCCGGATCGTTCGGCACCTCCACCCAGGCCGTATTGCGCAGGAACGTTCCGTACACGACGCCGGTGTCAACCGCAGCAAGGGTATTCAAATCCACTTCCATCAGATGGTTATTCTGGACGAAATAGATTTTATTGCTGCCCTCCGGCCCGTAAGAGAGGCGGATGCCTTTATTGTTCAGATGGTAGGTATCGCTCCATTGCTGCAGCTCCAGGTCATAGAACAGAAGCCCGCTGTTCCCTTTGCCGATGCCAGCAACCAAATATTTGCCCGCAACGTCCAGCTGGTTCACCATGCCGAGGTCTACCGCTCCGTTATAGGACGGAAGCTGGATGGTTTCCTTCTCCCCAGTCGCTACGTTCACTTTTATAATGCTGCCTTCAATCCCGATGCCGACATACAGATATCCGCCATGATAGGCCGTGGAACGGCTGTAGCTTTGGCCTGTGCCTACGATGCCGTAGTCCTTCATTTCCCCTGTAGCTGGATCGTATCGGCCCGCTTTCGCATTCGGGTAAGAACCGAAGTAGACACGGCCCTGTTCATCGTGAGACAGGCCGTACACAACCTGCTCACCGATGCCGCCCAGATTTTTCAGCTGTTTCGTGACCGGAGAGTAGGTGTACAGCGTGCCGTTGCCCCCGATATACACCGTGCCGTCCGGGGTCGTCAAATGCGTCCACGAGCTTTCGGAACCCGTAAGCGGATGCGTGCTCAGCACCTCTTTGGTTTTCAGATCAATGACATGAAAAATAGCCGGCTTGCCGGACACCGTCGTATAAATAACCTCCCGTCCGTCTTGTATGCCAAAGGCCCCGTCATATATGGCAACGCTTTGCATCGGGGAGCCCAAATCGATAGGGTCGCTGTAAGTTTTGCCGATTTCCGCCGAGGCGCTTGCCGGGAAGAAAACCGCAGTCAGCAATGTGATGCAAATGGCGAGACATAGATGACGGAGTCCCTTCTTCGCTTGAGATTTGCTGTGGGTAACGTTCATCAATTCAGACCTCGTTTCTGGTATGGAATGTACTGCCAAATCAATCAAATGGACCGACCTATAAGGGCAACTCGAGCGTTTACCTAGCAAGGATCGCGGCATCCCTCCTCCGTTATGAAGTGTTGTTCATGCTTCTCTGGTATTTATGTAGTTCATATGTTCGCAAAGAATTTAGCATACACCCCACTGTCTGTCAACTGGTTCTTATCTGGTTATTCAAATAGAAAACGATAACTCAAAAAAAAAGCCGCGACCTCATCGGTCGCAGCTTTCGTAACCATTTAGCTTCCTGCCGTTTTCCTGCTCAGCACGGATATCAGTTCCCTTTCGTCTACAAGGTAGGAGAAATATTGCTTCAGCCGTTCCCGGAACAGCAGCATCTCGTCCAGGCTAAGCCCTACATCTCTGCAGGTCTTATACAGCGGGGCTATTTCTCGATGCAGGTTGAGACGGGACGGCCGGCCTTCCATCTCCGGATCTACGTTCTCGGTGATGTAACGGTTCGCCGGAATGCTGTAGGTATGCCTGCGAATGTATTCCTGCACTTCGTCAGAGACTAGGAAATCGGCAAAGCTCTGGGCCAGCTCCCTCTCCTTGGAGCACGCGCTGACCCCGATTCCGGTGCCCAATAGCAGGGTTGTCCCATGATCAAAATGCGGCAGCGGCGCGACGTCATAATCAAAGGTCGCTCCCTTCAGCTGGTTGAGCAGATAATAGGTCGTCAGAATGACAGAGACCTTTTGCTCGCGGAACAGCTTCTCTGCTTCAAAAGCCCCTTGGGCCAAGGCCAGCGGGAACATGCCGTCCTCGTGAATCAATCCGCGAAGCCAAGACAGCCCCTCGACCGCACGGCTCCACGAAACATCAATCTCAGCATTGCCCCTTCGCTGCATGAGGAATATCGGCCAGCGGTTCAACGAGTACAATTGCAAGGCCAGGCTGTAGCGCCCGGGGCTTCTCAGCTCACGCAGCATTCGCTGGAGATCGTCCCAGCCCCAACTGCTGTCCGGCTCGAACTGGCGCTTTTCCCGCAGATGCTCTTTATTGTAGGCCAAGAGGACGGGAGAATGAATGAACGGCTGCGCCGCCAGCCGGCCTTCGGCATCCATGAACGGGCCGTGCAAAAAAGTATAAGTAGACGCGCGCGGCTCCTGACGGTAAAACAGACCGGTACTGCCGTTCTCCTGAAAATGCATCATATCCTGGATGTTGACGGACAGCACATCCACAATGCCAAGCCTCATCAGATTGGCGATGCTTTCCGGATGTTCGTAGGGAAGGTCCACAATCTCCACAGCCACCCCCGGATGCCGCTCCTGAAATAAGGCGAGCACATCTTCCATTTCGGCCTCCGCATATAGGGAAGGGTACAAACCGAAACGAATCTTACGGGTTTGCCGGGAAGCTGCAACTACTTGGGTGCCTACGCGAGGCACTTTCACGATCAATTCTTCCTGAACCAGCTGATCCAGCGCCTGCCGGACTGAATTTTTGCTCAGTCCATACAGCTCGATCAGGGTCATCTCCGATGGTAGATATTCGCCTTGAGCGTAAGTGCCGCGTTTAATTTGTTGGCGCAGGTCGGTGACCATGTGCTTCATTTTATTTTGATACGTATACCGGTCGGATTTAGCCATATGAGACCACCTTTATTTACCATAACTGGTTTGCTGCATCAATCCATTCTTATAGTATAATCACTCTTCAGTTCGTTTGGCAAAATGAAATCCTGTGGAAGCTGTATCCAGGCAGACAATCTTGAATTAACAATACTAAAAAAGCCGCCATGGTAGGCGACTTTACTCTTCAACGTTATTTTTCCGATATCGCTTTAAGTAAAAACGGGATACTTCCGGGCATATTGTTTGGACACCCGGTATAATTGCTCGATCTCCAGCCGTTGGGTGGCACTGAATTCCTCATGATTTTTCGAACGGCAGCGATAGTTTGTCAGTATGCCCTCCAGCATGAGGTAATACTTGGCATTCACCGGGTAGAGCTGCTTCTCAAGAAATGACGACACACTAAGAAAATCAGACAGTTCCCCTGCCGTTTCCGGTTGGCTTTCCCAATTCCTGAACAGCCATGTATACAACTCGGGGTGGAAGTTGGCCATCACGCCGCTGAAGCCGAAAGCGCCGAGCCGGTAGCTGTCCAGAAGCGTCGCCGTATTGGCGTTGAAGATTTTCAGACTTCCGCCCCGGACCGCCTTGAGTTTATCCCCGATCAGCTGCAGGTCGCAGCTCACGTCCTTGATAAACCTGAAGCGTCCGGTATCGGAGCATTTCTTCAGCATCTCGGGCGTCAGAAGCCGCCTATACGGGGCTGGACACTCATATAATCCGAGGGGGACCTGTTCTGGTAAACGCCCGAGCAGCTTATCGAGATTCGCCAGCCACACATCATCGGATTCCTCAGCGGCGGCAAGCCTGTTCGTGATTAGTACGACGGCGTCGACGCCGGTTTCGGCCATGGCGTTCAGCTCTGTTACCTGGTCCTCAAACGCATCCGATACGTGACCCGATGCAATGACCGGTACCCGGCCGGCAGCCTTCGCTTTGACGAAGGCTGCAATCAATACGCGCTCCTCCAGAGTCAATGTATACATTTCGCTGGATTGACAGACGGCAAAGAGTCCGTCAGCCCCCCGTTCGATATACCAATCGATAAGGCGCTCCAGGGCCTCGTAATCCACATTGTTCTGCTCCGTAAACGGCGTTAGCATAACCGGCCAGTTGCCATCGGTGATGATCTGATTCATATGCGTCCCCTCCTGAATGGTTCGTATCATTGGTTCTGCTTTATTCTTTTGCAGTCAGTATATTTTGCGGTTCCCTTCCTTCGAATATATCCAGCAATGCCTGAGCGGTAATCATGCTGACCCGCGTATAGGTCTCGAAAGTCTCGGCTGCGGTGTGCGGCGTCGTTATCAGGTTCCCGATTTGCAAAATCGGATGGCCGGGGGTTACGGGCTCGGACTCGTAGACATCGATGGCCGCCCCGGCGATGACTCCAGACGACAGCGCCCGGGAAAGCGCCTGTTCATCCACGACGGCTCCTCTCGCGGTGTTGATGAAAATGGCGGATGGTTTCATCCTGGCAAAAGCCTTGTCATTCATAATATGGTGCGTCTCTTTCACGCTGGGTAAATGCATGCTGACGATATCGCTATGCGCCAGCACATGCTCGAAAGTTGTCATTGTAACGCCGTATTCCGACGCTTTAGCTGTATCTGGATATTTATCATAAGCGATAATCTCGACATCAAAGCCCTTCAACTTCTTCGCGGTGAGCTGTGCGATATTCCCGAAACCTAAAAGGCCGATCGTTCCTCCAGCAAGCTCAGAGCCGACAAAACGTTCCCAGCCGCCGTTCTTCGTCGATCGATCCAGCTCGGGAATGTGACGACGGACCGAGATCATCAATCCGATCGCCAGCTCGGCCACCGCGTTGGCATTGCCTCGTGGTACATTGGTTACTTGTATCCCATACTTTCTTGCAGCCTCCAAATCGATATTGTCCACGCCAACGCCGAAACGGGCGATGCCTTGAAGCTGCGGCGCAAGCTTGAATACCGCCTCATTCCAAGTATCCACGCCGGCAATGACGCCGTCGACCGATCCCACCACTTCCTTCAGTTCCTCGAACGTCAGCGGACGTCCGAAACGATTCTCGATGATCTCGCATCCATGGCTTTCGAGCAGCCGCTTCGCATCCGCGCACAGTTTGGAGTAATTCGTAGCCGTTACTAACACTTTTTTCGCCTTCATTATTTAACTCCTCCTACCGTCATTCCGCTTACCATATATTTTGATGTAAACAGATACATCACGATGACCGGAATCGATGCAATAATGGAGCCACCCATCAGGGGTCCCCATGCGAAGACATCGCCGACGATCATATCCGACAATCCCAGCGTGATCGTCTTGTCAGCGCCTTTTGTGACAACAACCAATGCATACAGATATTCGCTCCAGCATAACGTGAACGAAAAAATGAAGGTAGCCGCAATGCCCGGAGCCGATAACGGAAAAATGATCTTGGTCATCGTACGGATTCGCGAACATCCATCGATCATGGCCGCTTCCTCGATCTCGTCCGGGATGGATCTAAAATAGGAAATGAGCATCCACGTAGCATACGGAATCGTGATCGTCGGATAAATCAGCATGAGACCGTAAATGGAATTGTTGATGCCGATGGCCGTCACCAGCATGTACAGCGGGATAAACAGAACGGCTCTCGGCATCAGGTACGCATACAGAATGCTTTTGGAGATGAAGCTTCTTCCTCGAAACCTGAGCTTTGGAGATCGCATATGCAGCCAACATGCTGACCGTGATCGAGAACAAGGATACGATCAACGAGACGAACAAGCTGTTTTTGATATTCGTCATAAAGCCCTTTTCGTTGATCAGCTTATCGTAGGCGGTTCCGAGAAATTCCTTCGGCCAAAACGTAGGCGTCATGGAATAGATCTCCCCGTTGGATTTGAAGGAGGTAATCACCATCCAATATAAAGGGAAGAGCGCGAATATTAGCAGCAGCGCGAGCGTCGAGTATACCGTAATTTGCTTGCCGAGCGAATTCTTCATTAAGATCACTCCTTACTTGTCGGACGCCAGCGAACGCTTGGTCACATAATTGATCAGCATGATCAGCGGCGGCAACGTAATGAGGGAAATCGCAATTGCTTTGCCGAGACTCATGTTCAGAAAGCCGACGGTATAGCTAAGCGTGGATAACACCTGCGTGCCATTGTCTGGACCGCCGCGTGTCAGCAGCCAGATAATCTCGAAGTCGTTCAGCGTCCAGATGGTGGTGATGACGGAAGACAGTATGGTCACTTCTTTTACCGAGGGGAGCGTCATGTAGAAAAAGCGCTTGATCGCTCCCGCTCCATCCAGCATAGCGGCTTCATACATCTCTTTGGACACCGTCTGCAGTCCGGCCAATATGGCAATGCCCATGAACGGAATGCCCCGCCACACGTTGACGAGAATGACCGAGAACATGGCCAGGTCCGGTGTGGCCAACCAGCCGACGGGACTGTCGATGAGCCCTGTTTTGAGGAGCATGGCATTCAGCACGCCGCCGACGTCGGAGTAAATCCACTGCCAGGTAAATACGGAGACGATCGTGGGGATGGTCCACGGAAGAAACAGCATCACCCTGAAAAAGTTTCGAGCAACGATATTCTCGTTAAGCACGAGCGCCATAATCATCCCGAAGACCGCTTTCAAAATGACGGCCACCATCGTAAAGACAACCGTATTCCATACCGCCTTCCAAAACACGGAATCGGTAAATAGCTCCGTATAGTTTCGCAGGCCGATGAACGTTTCGGGAACGCCGACCACTTTATTCGTCAAGCTAAGATAGACCGCCCAGCAAAAAGGGAGCGCCATGACAGCCAGCAAATAGATTAGCACCGGACTCATGAGAAGATAAGCCAGCCTGCTGCTTGTATCACTTCGTTCCCGCCTAGGCGCCCGGGTTTTCCCCGGTGTTGTTTGGACTTCCAAGCTTTTCATTGAGAGCACCTTCTTTCTGACGCCTCAGGCTCATCCGCAGCCACGGACCTTGCATCGATGCCTTGTAATCGGACTGCGGAGCCTGATGCGCGGTTAAGTCATAACCCTACTTCGCGTATACCGCCTCGATCTTGCTCTGTAATTCGTCCACTGCTTGTTGAGCCGTGAAGCCGGAATCCAGAAGCATCTTTTGGAAAACGTCGTTGACATATCGAAGGTTATAAATCTCTCCAGCCTTCGGGTTATACTCCGCAGGGTATCCAAGGAAAGCGAAATGTGCGATGGAATCGACGAATCCTTTGTTCTTCTCCTCCTGCCATACGGATTCGTTTGCCAGGTCCGTGTAAATCGGACCGGTCAATGGAGCTCCATTCTGCACCCACTGGCCGTACCACGCTTTGTCCGTCATATATTCGATGAAGGATTTGGCAAGCTCCTTGTTCGCAGATGCCTTGAATATGCCTAGATTGTTGCTAATGCCAGGCACTACCGCTCCCTTCGGTCCTGCGGGCAGCATGGCGATCCCCGTATTCTCGTACAATTCGGGATTATCGTTCTTGATCGTCGCAGCCAAGCTGCCGACGTTGAAGATCATGGCCGACTGGCCGCTTAAATACGATTTGTTGTTGCCGCTGTCATCCCATCCGATGGAGCTCGGAGGCGTTACCTTATCTTCGATGAAAATGTCCCTGATCAACTGAACCGCCTGAAGAGTTTCGGGCGAATTCACCGCTACATTCTTGCCGTCCTCGGTATCGAGGGAACCTCCGTAGGACCAGATGATCGCCCGGGTCAGCCATTCGGCATCCGAATTGCCTTTCCCGTACCCGAGTCCAGCGCCGTATTTCCCTTTGGAAGAATCCGTGAGTGCCTTCGCCATTTCGCGGAATTCCTCCCAGGTTCCAGGCGGCTCGCTGTAACCGGCTGCCTGAAGCATGTCCTTGCGATAGTATAAAGCCGTGGACTCGGTCCAGAACGGCACTCCGTATAACTTGTCCTCGAACGTCACGGAGGTTTTCAGGCTGTCCTGTATTTCCCCGTTTACGTTCTCCACGCTGCCCACAACGTCGGTAACCTCCTCAAGAACGTCCTTGGCATAGAACTGTCCGACTTCCTGGTAGCCAAAGAAGGAGACGTCCGGCGTAGTACCCGATTCGATGGCTGCCGACCATTTCGGATAAAAGTCCTCGTAAGCGATAAACTCCACGTTGACATTCACATCATGCTCTTCCCCGAACTGTTTTGCCCTCTCTTGGATCATCTGGTTTTGCTCTTCGAACATCTGCTTCTTCATCCAGAATGTCAGGGTTTCCTTGCCCGGCTCCTCACTCCCTGATCCGCTGCCTCCCGTTCCCCCTACGCTGCATCCTGCCATCAATATCATGACTAAAGCTGCCGTTACCCATCGTATGGAGTTTTTCTTCATCTTCATCATGTTCACCCCTCAGCATATAGTGGAATGTCCTTACACCATTCATTGTAAGGGCTTCATAAACTGGGTTAAATGATATAGGCTTAACATCCGCTCTCCTTACTTAACATGATGCCGCAATCGAAAGCAGAGGCCGAATTAGACAAAAAAAGCCCGCTTCCAGCCCAAATGCATGGCTGAAAACGGACGGTATTACAGGCTTTATTACGGCATTCCGGTTTCCAAACTGTTTCGGTATTCTTGCGGCGTCACGGAATAATACTTTTTGAACACCCGAATAAAATAATTCGGGTTGTGGTATCCCAGCTTCAGGGCAATTTCGAAGTTTTTCAAGGAGTGGTCGGCCAGCAGCTCGGCCGCTTGCTCCATTTTCAACCGGAGCACATAATCGCTAACGTTGAATCCGGTCTCCATTTTAAAGAGGCGGGACACGTGAACCGGATGCATATACATATGGTCCGCGATGGCTTGCAGGGAAATATCCTGAGACAGATGATCCCGTATGAACCGTTTCATCCGGGACACGGCAGCGCTCCGGTCGCTGCGCGTTGCCTGTTCGGCGCTTGACTCCAGTAGAGGCAGAACTTGGCCCACCCATTTGCCGAGCGTGGCCGCAGTCGTGCATTGCGAGAGTCCCGTTACATCCGCAAGGGACGCTCCGACGATATCGGCCAGACTGCGTCCGTTCTTGTGCGCATATGCGCTTAGCGAGGAATATATAAAGAAAAAGGCTTCGGTTACATGCTCTTGAGATTGGCTGTGCGCGAGCGACAATTCCTTCAGGATCTGCTCAAGTTTCTCTTGGATTTGCTTCCAACTGCCGGATTCCAGCAGATGAGGGAGCAGCGGAGGCTCATAACACTTTTGCAAGGAACGGACCGGATGCAGCTCCTCCTCATCTTCTGCGTAAACGAACATATCACTGTGGCTGCCGATATGGCGGCGCAAAGCGAAAAGACTGTCTTGATACAGCTTTCGGACATCTTCCGGGAAGGAACCTCGCTTTCCGATCAAGACGGAGATTGTTCCTTTCAGGTAACGGCTGACATTCATCTGCAGCTGTGCAGCGAAATGCTTGAGCTCATTCTCCTCTGTATGCTCATGAGGGTGCATCCTAGCCGCCGAATCATCGCTTTCAAAAACAAAAAAGACGAGATATCCATGTATGTCCCTGCATCGCCACAATCGAAACCGTTCTCCGAAGATCTCGTCCGCCATGTTACCGATCGCGTACTCCATGATGGAGGAGTCATAAGGGCTCATTTCCGTCAGACGGTCCTCCATGCGTACAAGCATCAGAGCCGCTTGGTTTCCGTTGGCGGATTTCATTTCAAGCAGCTCCAGTTTTTCGGCCCAAACGTTCTTTGGTGATTTCATGCCTTGAAGCAGCTGATTCAGGAATTCGCCTCGAATATGTGGCAGATTAACCCGAAAAGCCTGAACCGCGCGATTATAGGTTTCGCTGGACTCACGCTCCTGCCGCAGCGATTCCACAGCTCCGCCTACTTTTTCAAGAACGACTTCGTCGCTGACGGGTTTTAGCAGGTACTCATAAGTGCCAAGCGTAATGGCTTCCTTCGCGTAAGCAAAATCGGCATACCCGGACAGCAGGATCGTTTTGATATGCTTCCATTTTGATTTCGTGATCTCGACAAGCTCGAGGCCGTTCATCCGTGGCATCGTGATGTCGGAAATCATGATGTCGACCGGCTGCGTCTGCAGTATTTCCAGCGCTTCGAAAGCAGAGTATGCCTTGTGCACCTCATCGATCCCGATTTTCTGCCAAGGTATCGTATGCGCAAGCCCCTCCACCACGCTTGCTTCATCATCAACGATCAGCAATGTATACAACGTTATCCCTCCCTTCCCTACTCGGTATTTCCCAGCATATTTCCACGCGAAGTCCTCCTGACGGCGATTCTGAAAAGGCCAGGCCCGCATGTTTGCCGTACCGGGTGACCAGTCTCTGATGAATGTTCCATAGACCGAATCCTCCGCTTTCGTTCAAAGGCTCTTCGATCTGTCGCTTCAGCTTGTCGATGATGCCAACGTCCATGCCCTGGCCGTTGTTGTCAATTCTGATCCTGCATCGACTCCCTTCGATTTCACCGGAAATATGAATCATCGCGAAATCCAACTGATCCTCAACACCATGGATGACGGCATTTTCCACGATAGGCTGAAGCAGAAGACGCGGAATCTCGAGCTGCATCATGCTGTCAGGAACCTCGATCTCGAAGGTTAGTCGCTGAAGCCGCAGCATCTGAATCGTTAAATAATTGTCAACCAGCTTCACTTCCTCTTCAAGGGGCGCGGTCGGTTTTTCCAGTCGCGTCGTGTACCGGTAATACTCCCCCAAGTTCAGGGCCATGGCCACGACAGCTTCCTTATCGCCAAGATTGGCCATGTTTTTGATGTAGAACAGGCAGTTATACAGGAAGTGAGGGTTAATTTGCGATTGGAGCTGCTTAAGCGTGGCTTCCTTGGATCGCAAAGACTCTTTGTATACCCGTTCGATGAGCTCCTCGATTTGCTCTGCCATGTTGTTGAAGGAGTGAAACAGATACATGAACTCGTTCTTCGGCACATCCTTCAGGCGCGTCCTGTATTGACCGTCCCTGATCCTTCTCACCGCATGAAGCAGGCGGGAAATCGGACGCTGGACATTGCGGTACAACAACAAGGTCAGCAGTAAAACGAGAACAAGCAGGAGCGATACGGAAATATAAAAGAGGGCGCTGCTTAAGGTGATCGGGGAATATACGCTGTCCAGCCGGACGAAATCCACCAGATACCAGCCCAAACTGCTGGACAAGACGTAATTCATTACATATTTGCCTTGCCCCGATTGCACGATTCGGCTGCCCTCTTCCCCGAGTCGCAATTCGTTCAGGGTGCCGGCGGCCATTCGTATCGTTTCTTCGACCGATGTGCTGTTGGCAATAACGGTTCCGTCAGGTGCATACAGGAATGGCTCGCTGTCCCCGTCCTGTTTCAACCGATTCAGCATATTGACCAGATTCTGGTCGGTGAAACGGACCTCCACGATCAGATCCTGCGAAGAAGCGGACGTTCTCATCCAGCTAAAAAAAGCTTGTCCTCGCGAATCCCGTTGATAAGTCCAGTTCTGCTTATGGGCATGAGCCAAGTATTCGGCATCATACCTTGCCGACAAGTCGGTTGTCAGCAATTCACGATACGGCGTCAGGTACATTAAGATTTGGCTGTCCCAGCTGCTAGTTGCAATCTGCATGTTCAACATATCCGTGATCCGCTGCTGGCTGTCGATTCGTTCCATGGGAGTGCTGCCTGAGCGCTCCGCCAGATAACTCTTAATCCCGTCATCATTGCTCGCGATCACCGAATATTTCGTTAGCTGGTCGATCATGGTGTCCATCTGACTCATGAAAAACGTCAGTCGGTTCCGCTGGCCCTCCTCCACAGCCGAACGGACGACGTTAATGCTGACCTGATGGGAGTAGGCATACAGCAAAATAATCGGAATAACCAGGACCGCCAGCAATGTTGTAAGCTTGGCAAACGTACTTGTTCTTAACCGCTTCATCAAAAACATACCCCCGTGTCAGAGCGATTCGCTCTACTTCTCGCTGTCGATCAGTTCTTGCAATTGAACGTTTGCCGACTCCGCAGCAATTCCGACATCTTCGCCGATAATTCCTTTCACCACGATACCGCCGATAATGTCCCGTGCTTCCTTCACGTGAATGACTTTTGGACGGTCGTAGCTCATTCCGATCGGAATGGATTCATTGATCACCGGAATCAGCTCATCCGGAAAGCCGGAGATTCCTTCCTTGTCATGCCACAGCGAGCTCCGCGCTCCCGGATTACCGATCTTCTGGGCTTGCAGCACCATGTCCCTGCCCGAAGCCCACTCGATGAATGCCCAGGCAGCATCCTTGCGGGCAGAATTCGCATTGATGCCAATGGCCCATGCAGTGGTGCTATACGGCTTGCGACCGGCATCACCTGCCGGAAAGAGCGCATACCCGATCTTCTCCTTGGCTAATCCCGATTGCGCTAGCAGGGAGTAGATCGCGCTGGCATCGGTGAAAAATACCGCTTTTCCTTGCGCAAAGAGATCTGCGGATTGCGGCCAGCTGTAACTAAGCGCATCGGGCGGTCCATAGTTTCCGAGCAGCCTTACATATCGCTGAATCCCCTTGAGCGTTTCCTTTGTGTTCAATGCCGCTTTATCTGCGCTTAGAAAATTCCCGCCCTCGGAGTAAATGAATGACGATAGCTGGGTTACGAGAGCGCTTCGCTGCCCTCTAGCGACAAATCCGTACATGCCATGCTCGGGATCATGCACCTGTTTAACCGCCGCTTCCAGCTCTTCTAAGGTCTGCGGGACTTCGATCCCTTTTTTCTCTAGCAGGTCCTTGCGATAGTATAGTATCTGCTGCTCCGTCGATAGCGGGACGGCAAGCAGCTTCCCGTTCACCGTTACCGATTCCAGCGCCGTTGAAGAGAAATCGGCGAAGTCGTAACGCGGGTTCGATACGGCATACGATTCCAAGGGCGTTAACCAGCCGTTGTTCTCATACAGAATTAGCTCTTCCAGCGGCCGGATCATGAACACATCGGGACTTTCGCTACCTACCGTCATCTGTACGAACATCTTTTGGCTGAGCTGCTCATTGGTCAACGCTTGAAAATCCACCTTGATACCCGTCTGCTTCTCAAATTCGGGAAGATGGGCGCGAAGGATGTCCGCAACCGGATTTTTAGCCATATATGCGGTAATCCGCACATCGTCAAACGGGCGTTCCGGTTGGTGAGACATACTGCTGTCGGCCCCGTTCCTCCCCGCCATGCATCCGGTCGCCGACACCATGATGACGACAATCCATAACACCATGCAGAAACGTCCTGCAAACTTCATAACTTCCCCTCCTGTCAGTCGGTCATAAATCGATATTAAAGCGTTTACAATGGAGAAGACACTGAAAAAATTTAACATATGGTATACATATTTAGCCTTTCATGCATGGACCTAATTCTCATTCGGCATTACGACAGACGAAATGGCCCTCTTTATCAAAGACTTTATTAATAGAAAAAAGCCGCTGATCTCGTTCCGATTAGCGGCTTAGAAATTCACCTATTCTGCTTTCTCTTCATAGACAACGACGGTCTGACTTTCCGCTTCCCACTTGACGGTTGCATTCAATGCCTCGCTTATAAATCGTACGGGCACATACGTATTGCCCTTTGTAACGGTAGCTGGGGCATCCAGCGAAATTTTCTTGCCATTGACGGACGCTGTTTTACTGCCAACCAGGAGTTGGATGCTCACTCCGTCCTTCGAGACGGTGATGGAACGCTTTTCAGGATTCCATATAACCTCAGCCTCCAAAGCCTCGGCTATGGCGCGAAAAGGAACATATGTATTGCCTTTTTTGACAAACGGTTCGGTGTCCGAAGCTTCGCCGTTCACATACAGCTTAACTCCATTCTTTTTACCTGCCTTTTTATTGAGCTTTCCCATGGTTTTGTAAAGATCCAGGTTTTTAAAATTGGCTTTGATGGCTTCTTCTTGCAAATACACGGCTTCAGTCACGCTGCCGTTTGTTTCAAGCATGTCCGCTGCCGCTTCTAACGCCTTATCCTTTTCAATAATGGCCTCAAGTTGTTTTTGTTGCTCGTCCGTTAACTCTGCCGCATATTCGGTAAGCAAAATATTGGCTAGAACGGCGCCTGCCGGTTTATCCTCAACGTTTTGAATGGCATTTAGCAAACCTTTGTATCCTTTGTGTCCTTTGTTCTTGGAATCGACTTTATCGGTGGAAGGGTCGTTTGCTTTCTCTGTTTCCGGCGTTGTGGATTCCTGAACCTGGTCCTCTTCTTTGCTGGACTTATCAGAGGAATCGACTTCCTCGGTTTGCTGCTTGTCATTACGAGTTTCTTTTTCTTTTGGTCCCTTTGGCGATGCCGCGTTACTTGTCTTGCCGGGGGGCGTGTTGCTTGGTTTGGCTGAGATCGTGCCTGCGGCGGTCGCAAACATCAGGGCCGCGCTGGTTAGCAGGATGACTGTTTTTTTCATGATGATTCCTCCTGAATGATCAGATATGCATGCTCCATTCTTTATCGGCAGAAAAAATAGACTTCAATAGATCATCGTAAAGATTTGAATAATGCGGTGAAAATCAAAAAGCCGCCATGAGGGCGACTTTTCTTGCACATCTATTTTGTTATCATCTGCATTCATATTGATAATAGTCTTGTGCATGCACGGCTTGAAATCCAACCGACTCGTATAACCTCAGCGCATGGTCGTTTTTCGTTTCGACTTCCAAGTGCACCGAGTATCCGGCTGAGCTCTGTTCCTTCACGATTCGCCGCAACGCTTTTCTGCCTATTCCTCGGCCCTGATATTCCGGCAATATGGAGAAACCATAAATCCACGCCTGCCCCTCTTCGCGGCTGACTCGAAGCTTCCCGACCGTTTCTTCGTTTACGTCAATCATGAACATACCCGTATTATCAGCAAAATGATGGCTCTCCATCGCCCTGGCATCTTCTTCGTCCAATCCGAATGCTTCCACGGATAAGCGCACGCTTGTTTCATAATCTTCCCATGTTGCCTGCCTCAGCAGAATACCGTCCGAATCCTCAAGCGGCATTTCCTGCCACGTCATTTGATGCTCCGAGAAAGCATGCTCCGCACCTAGTTGGTGCAAAAATGCCTTTGCCGCATCGGATCCCGCTGGCGCGTTCAACAAGATTTTCTTGTATCCGGCGAGTTTTACCTGTTCCATTCCGAGATGAAACAACTGCTGGAAATGCCCTTTTCGTCGTTCGGCAGGCTTTACCATGCCGCATACTTCGACGGTCGAGCCAAACGGATATAGCCCAAGAAACGCTACAAGTTCCTTTTCCTCATAATGAAAAAAATCCAGATTCTCCGTTTTGCGTTCTCTGAGCATTTCCCAATTCAGCTTTAATTGGACATGGTCATGAAGTTCGCACTCGGCTTGCAATCGTTCAATGTCTTTTAGCTGTTGTGTCGTTAGCATGTTATCTCCTAATCGGTTCTGAATGTAATTTACGGTCTCGTGCTATTTCAAAATATGGGATAATACGGCTACCGGCTTCCGGCGAGTGATCAGCTGTTGGCCATCCGTATAACCCTCTTCGCGTCCTTCAAGCTCTCCGATGAGGACCGAACGCCAATACCGGATTCGTTCCTGCCGATCTTCATCCCCGATCGCGTTGTGCAGCTCATTGGGATCTTCAACCAGATCGAAGAACTGCTCCTTCCCCGTTTGAGAAAACCAGATGTATTTCTCCTTTCCGTCGGTAACCCAATGATTGGACTGAAGCCCTTGGGCGTGCTCTCCATGAAGATGGGGACGCCAATCCGGCTTGCTTCCCCCATCCCTTCCTGCTGAAGCGAGTCTCCAGATGCTCGCGCCTTCAACCGTTTCAGGTATAGGCACGCCGGCCGCTTCCAGCAGCGAGGGCATGATGTCCCGCATCTCCACGACATGATCTGAAACCGTGCCGCTCTGCAGGCCTAAACGGTTGCCGGGATCGCTGACGATAAACGGCACGCGGGTGCTGCCTTCGTACGGAAGAGATTTTCGGAATAAATGATGGTCCCCCAGCAGCTCGCCATGATCGGAAGTAAACAGGATCACCGTGTTGCCGAGCTCCCCATATTCGTTCAATGATTGCAAAAAGCGTCCGATTTGGTGATCGATATGCGTGATCAGGGCGTAATAAGCAGCCATCGCTTTACGCAGGCGGCGTTTCGGGACCAGTCCCCGCCCCGTTATAGGGGAGTAACCGGCCAGATCCGGGTCCTCCGTCTCCGCCCAATCGCCAACCGGAGGCTCCGGAATATCGGCATCCTCATACAGATCCAAGTAGGCCTGCGGAGGGTCGAACGGAGGATGCGGCCTGACGAATGACATCCACAGGAAGAACGGCTTCCCGGGATCCCGTCGCCGCAAAAAATCAATCGACTGCGTTACCACCCAGTTCGTTGGATGCTGCATTTCCGCCAAATGCCAAGGACGAGCGACGGTTGATGAATTGCAGTCCAGACCAAGATCGGTCATATCTGCGCCCGGCACCCTCTCGCGGAGCCACTGCAAGTAATCGTCAACTTGATCGTAATGCTCCTGCATCGGAATGCCGTGGTTATTGCGGTTGTGATGCAGGTAACCATCGTGAAGCATTACGTTGTGGAACCCCAGCAGATTGCGTGCAGGGTATACATGCATCTTACCGATACACTGCGTGTGATAACCGGCTTTAGCCAATTCCCCCGGCAGCGTCTCCTTGTAATTCCACGGGACGCAGTCTTGATAGCCGACGCGGCCGTGAGCGCGCTGGGATTGGCCGGTGAAGATCGCCGCTCTTGCAGGTACGCAGGTGGGTGTGGCAGAATACGCACGGCTGAACCTTACGCCGCTCCTTGCGAGCTCGTCCAGATTGGGCGTTTCCACCACAGGGTGTCCTGCTATGCTAAGGCAATCAAAGCGCATCTGATCGACCGTTATGAGCAGCACATTGGGCCTTCCCTGGCGTTGAGTCGAATTCATCATATTCCCTCCTCGGCATGATACTGATATCTATTTGATCATACCTTGTTGCTGAGGGTTGTCAATTGCTCTGCGATTATCCTTAACGGCCCCGGATGAATTACGACGGTTATGAATCCACCATTCCTTACCCTGCTTTACTTCTCCGTTACGTCTACGTTTTTGCCATAGGCTTCAAGCTGCGTTAATGCCGGAAAAAGCGCCTCATCGCCTTTGATCAATCGTTTGAGCACCAACCATTCCACTTTGCGGGGTTGAATCTCAAAATACTGGATGCTCCGGCTTTTCACGGGATAGAGCTGCTCCGTTGAACCGTCGGAGAATGCAATCGTGACTTCCTTCCACCAGCTGTCATGAGGAAAATCGCCGCGTAAAACAAGACCGATCCGGTCAAGCTCTACCATTCTCCCGAAATCCAGCGTCAGCTCCGCATCCGCCTGCTGGTTAATTCCCCAGGATTGATATGGATAGGAGCCGTGATTGTGGTTGGCATAAATGCCGTCGATCGCATTGCGCGCAAAGAAGGTGGGATCATTTCGGGTTTCCACATTGGCATGAGCATGCGGGTAAGCGTTGGAATCATGCTTCTGGTCATGGGTATTCAATGCCAGATTCCGATATTGGGTAATTTCGCTTTCCGCCGCATAGCGTACCGAAACATAATGTTTTGTCCCCGTAAATGCCTTCTCTGGATAGGCTTGCTTAAACGACAATGGAATTTCGTATTCCCAGCTGGTGCCCTTGACATATACCAGGGATGGAAAGAGTGCCTCATCCAACTGAACCACCAAATACCGATTCGGGTGCTCCGTCGTAATTCTAAATTTGTCGCCGGCGGCGTACTCCAGGTGTTGACAAGCCAGATAAGTGAAACCCTCGTCTTCCCGCTCCATCACGCGGTCATGGGAGGATTGCGAATGACGGTCACCTTCCACCCTCACATTCTGTTCACGATTCAGCAATTCAATTTTGATTCTTGGCATGATCCTTCTCTCCTTGTTCAAGACATATAATGAACTCAAATGGATTTATATGAACCCATACGAACATTATACATCGAACGAAACGAACAGCAACTCCTACGACAATAAACATCAATGATTATTTTTCAAGTGCAAATAGGGCTGCTGTTGTTCCATGAATCTGAGTCGTATCAAAAACAGGGATATTCGTATCTTCCTGTTTAATAAGAAGACCAATCTCAGTACAGCCCAGTATGACTCCCTGGGCACCTTGCTTCTGTAATTGGTTGATCACACGCAAATATTCGTTCTTGGATCGTTGAGAAATAATACCCAAGCACAATTCGTCATAAATGATATGGTTGATAAGTTGTATGTCATCTTCATCAGGAATCAGCACATGAATGCCGGCTGCAATCATTTTTTCCTTGTAGAAATCCTCAGTCATCGTGTATTTGGTTCCAAGCAAAGCTATGTGATTTATGCCGCTTTCCATGAGCTTCTTCGAAGTGGCATCTGCAATATGAATAATGGGAATACGGATTCTTTGCTGAATGATTGGAGCAACCTTATGCATCGTATTGGTGCAGATTACGATAAAATCCGCACCACCCCTTTCAAGGTTTACGGCAACATCTCCTAAAATTTCTGCGCTCTTGTTCCAATTCCCAACGGCCTGGCATTCTTCAATTTCTTGGAAGTCCACGCTGTATAGCAAAATTTTTGCGGAATGCAGCCCACCCCGTTGTTCCTTTACGACCTCATTTATAATCTGATAGTACATCACGGTGCTCTCCCAGCTCATGCCTCCGATGAGTCCAATTGTTTTCATCATTGCCTCCGTAAGTATCAATTTTTCTGTGTCATTACTCTAATGTAAATAGATGTTATGATCAACGCAAGCAGCAGCCTTCGTAACCGGTCGACAAGACGGCCGTCGTGCCGAAAGCCAGGAATCCGTTAATCATAATGAGCAGCAGCCCTGGCGCCAACGCTGCCAGTTGCCAATGGAATCAGATCAGCCGATCAGCATCCATTCAAAAAAAGGACACTGCCCAAATCAGGCAGTGCCCTAACTCTCTCTATGACTCATAATCAATGCATTACAAAGTCATGGCATGTCCATATTTCGCGAGGAAGGCTTCCTTAGCTTTGTAGTCCTTCATCACGCTGCCGACGCATCGCCAGAAGGATCGGTCATGATTCATATGCAAGAGATGACAGAGTTCATGAATGACCACATAATCAATGACCTCGATGGGCGCCATCGCGAGGCGATAGTTGAAAGTGAGATGCTTCGCCGAGCTGCAGCTGCCCCATTTCGTTTTGGACTCCTCGATGATGAAGGATTTCGGCGTGACTTTGAGCTGCTTCTGATAAATTCGGATTCGTTCCGCGATCACCTTCTTGCAGCTTGCGAAGTAAAATTTCTTCAGATCCCGTTGAAGCTCCTCTTCCGTTCGCCCGTCCGTTTCGATTAACTCATGCAGCGAATAATACTGCCCAAGATGAAGGAATTTGCCTTCATCCTCGTATGCCTTGACCTTCGGAGCCGTTCGAGCTGCCTCGATCGCTTGCAATTGCTTCACGATTTTGCTCCCATGCCGCCTTACGGCGTTGATCACCGTCTCATCGCTTGTACGATTCGGTGCCTTCACCGTGATCAGACCCGATGGGTGGACATGGATCGAAAGCTTTTTGCGTGGACCGTATTCTACATGACATTCGATTTGTTGTTCTCCTACTTGGATTTTCATCTATCACCAACATCGTTTCCGTAAGTTTTTTATTATCAGGCGGCCGAAAGTTCGTTTAAGCCTCACGACTGCATCTCGTTTTCGATTCGTTTCATAAAGTCTTCGGCTGCACTGTAGCCGAGTTGTTTAAGATACCAATTGTTGGCCGCCGCCTCGATCAGACTGGCAACGTCGCGTCCCGGCTGAAGCTGAACCTCGATATGAGGAATTTGGATGCCTAGATATTCCGTAAATTGAGGCACGGCCTCCAGCTCGTTGTTTAGGGAATTTTCACGCCAAGGCACCAATTCAATGTCGAGCACGATTCGCGTTTCATCCTGAAAAGCCGTGCGCCCGTATTGACGCACCACGTTGATCAACCCGATGCTTCGCAGCGCAAGAAACTCCCGGGTTGTCTCATTATGCGTTCCGAGAAGCGTCGAAGGGCCCAGCTTTTTGAGCACCACGATATCGTCCGCCACAAACCGGTGGCCCCGCCGGATAAGGGTGTGGGCCGTTTCGCTTTTGCCAATACCGGATTTGCCCCGGAGCAGGATTCCAATGCCGGATACATTCACGCACACCGCATGGATCGACATCTCCGGAGCCAGCGTCTTCACCAAATAACTGTTCAACTTGGCAATAAACTCCGTTGTCGTCTCGGTTGTACGCAACAACGGTATGCCTTCCTGATTGCAGAATAGAGTCAGATAAGGGATCTCCTGCTGTCCTGAGGTGACAATAAAGCACGGCGGATGATATTTGACGATATTCCCGATATGCAGTTTGCGTTCTTCTATGCTAAGCGTCAATAAATAATTAATCTCCTTACGGCCGAGCACCTGCACTCGCTCCATCGGAAAAAAATCGAAATACCCGACAAACTCCAGACCCGGTCTGTGCGTCTGCGGACGGGTAATCATTCGATCCATGCGATTGGCGCCTGCAAGCACTTCCAAATGAAATAACTCCGTAAGACTTTGAACGGTGATCGACTTCATGTTGTTCTCCTCCTGCGGCTATAAGTGTTCCTGAAAAGGCCTGATCATTATTGCAGCATTCGGATATATTCAACGGCCGAGGGGTACTTTCCTGCAACTCATTGCTCAAACGCTAGATGAACGACAGCCTCGCGCCGATTTGACCGATATGGTTAACGTCTGCCCACAAGATGAAATAAGCGTAGAACATATCCCCAATTTGGACAGGGCTCGGATATCTCACAATAAGGGCTGCTTGGTTATTCATCTCCGTTGGCTGGTCAGCTGACGGATAAATGAAGCACGCTTCTTGATTTTGTATCATAGCAGGGACAATCCTTGGAGAAGAACCGTAAGGCATTAATGGATGAAAAGCTTCGGAGCTGCATACATCGGCAATCCGGTCGCCAGACGAAATCGCGGATACCTGGAAGAAACCGTCGAAGCCCTCGTATCTCTCTTCACTGACCGGCCGCCAATTTGCGGGATACGGGAAGGACACCCGGTATACAAGGCTTGTGAACATGCTTTTCGGAACCTTCCTGCCACCAGGGGACCACTGCAAGGCAGTAATCCTGCCTCCGCTAACGACGTGCATCGGCATCGGTTCCCTGATATCGACGATCCAAAGCTGACTAGCGAATTCTTCAACAGTGCACCCGGACAAATAGGCGATTTTGGCACCGTCCGGCGACCAATCGACGGGCGTGGCGAAACAGTTGGAAACTGCAACCGTCCTTTGATCCTGACCGGTACGGCTGTCAATCTGGATGAGCGAATAGTAATTTGGCTCGCTGTAGGCTGTTGCGCTGTAAGCGATGCTTTTAGAATCAGGAGACCACGCGGGAAAATAGTTTTTCGCGAGTGGGCCGCCTTCCAATGCATAGATGGTGCCGTTTGCCAAATCCACCGTCGAAATCATGGAGATGCTTGCTCCAGGGGATGTATACAACGCGAAGGTTCCATCCGGGGAAATCCGAACGTCGTGGAGCGGACCGTCCGTTAGATGTGTGATTTGTCTCCGTTCCGTGCCATCGGTCCGAATGCGGTAGAGCTGCGTAACCCCGCCAGAATCAGGAGACGCAAATAGAAGCTCCATGCCCGAAGGGAACCATTGGGCGTCCGTTGCTCCGATCTCCGGGATGGAATAGCTACGATGAGAGGCCGTATCATAAATGACGATCCGATCATTCTTGACATACGCCAAAGACCGGCTATCGGGAGACCAGTCCAGCAGCGTGTACGGTTCGATTTGATCAATTCTGGCTACAGTGAACGATACGGTATCCAGCACATGGACCACATTGCCGATACCGATGAATGCGATACTCCTCCGGTCGGGCGACCAATAGGGAACCGAAAATTCCGCGCCGAGCCCTTGAGTAAGTTGAAAATCAAAACCGTCCTGAGGGCGGTACAGCCATATGTCGAACGATCCGCCGCGGTTCGATGTGTAGGCAATCCACAGTTGAACGATACCATGAGAAACAGTTTGCAAGACCAACATCCTCTCTTGAATCATCTGATACTTCAGATATATTCAAAGGAGGACGGTTAGGCGACCGTCCCGGAACGCATTTATGAGCAGAGCTTCACCATAATACCGACGCTTGGATCGGTAAATGGAATAAGCTTAAGCGATGGGCGTTCCATTCGGCAGATCGAAATCCGGCTTCAGAAGCACCACGTCCCCTTGCTCCGGTACGCCGCCGAGCACAAGCACCTCAGATTGATAGCCGGCAATGCGTCTAGGCGGGAAATTGACGATGGCCACGACTTGCTTTCCTACAACGCTATCCGCGTCATACCGTTTCGTAATCTGCGCACTTGTACGCTTGATCCCGAGCGGGCCGAAATCAATCTTCATTTTAATGGCGGGAACGCGCGCTTCCGGGAAGGGCTCTGCTTCCACGACCGTCCCGATGCGAATATCCAGCTTGGTAAAATCATCGATGGTTGCCATGCATTTAACTCCTTACAGGTAGGTTATGGAACATGTTCATGTGCTTCGCGACATGAAATTTAAGTACCATCTTACCACCTGGGGTTGCAGGCATTCAAGAGACAGATTGGTTTAGATCGTTCTATGACGAAGGAGAGATCAGCTTAGGAGTCACACGAGATGCCTGACTGGCCCCTCTAAGATCGTTGATCTTCCACAAGCCTCAGCCAATTCTGATGATGCTTGCACACCTTTGCCCAAATCTGATCCCGTTCTAAAGTGGAGTAGTTGACGAGCGGCTCGTAAAATACGTCCGCCAGGATCTCGAACCACTCCGATTTCGACGAGACCTCTACGGTATCCAGCATGCTGCCGTTCCATTTTCTCCAAATGCAGCCTTTAAGCTCGTTCATGCCCACATCGTGCCGCTGCCTGACAACCAATAGATCCATCCATGGGGATTCCGGCGATCGGCTGTAAAATTCATGATTTGTTTTAAATAATTCCAAGCTGTTTACAACCTCAGGCGCATAATCTACCCCTACATAGGAATATTGGGGATCATGAATCAACCGCCAGCCCTGATCCGTTATGCCGGACGGCTCAAGCACATACGTGAACGGCCCCTGTTCATATTTCCCGAATTTCAATGGAATCGGCTCCCATGGCATATCCCCGAGACCGACGTCGACAAGCCAAGACTCTTCTTCCCCAAGTTCTTCGTTCATGAGGCTGACCGTTAACCCAAGATGGAAGCCGTTAATCCGTGGCTCTTGTCCTAACGGCTGTACGCCGGCCTTATGCCAACTAACCGCATACCCCAAGGCTCGAAGAAGAGCGGTAAAAGCTCCATTCAAATGAAAACAATAACCGCTTCGTTGATGGATCAGCAGTTGCACCGAATTTTGGATATCCAAGGGAGTCGGTTTCCCGGCAAAAATATCCAGGGTCTGCCAAGGAATTCTTGCCACGTGCGCTTTATGCAGCTCGAATAAATATTCCTTTGTCGGAGCCTTGATTTCGGATATTCCTAATCGGTTCAAATACGCCTTTACCTCGCTATGCGTGATCATAAATACCTGCTCTCCTTCTCCTGTTTTTAGCTTATCATAACTAACAAATTGACCTGCATGGAATGGTCAGTTTGTTGGTGTTATAAAAGACAGGAGGGGTCCCGAGTGGTTAGTTCATGTTCCAAGCTTTTTGCAGCAGCCGAATGCCCGTTTCCATTTCGGACGCATTCAAGCTGGCAAATCCCAAGTATATCCTCGGGTACTGTCCAGCGTCTTGACGCTGATTTATCCACGTCTTCCGCAAGTCGTATACTTTCACGCCGGCTTTCGCAGCCTCCTGAATCAATTCCTCCGAGGTAGCTTCTTTTTTGACGAGCAGTTGAAGGTGAAGTCCGGCATTCTGACCCGTAATTTCAACAAAGTTACCAAGATGAGCCTCGATCAGCTCGATCAACCGATGATGTCTTTTCTTGTACAAGTTACGAACTTTGCGAATATGGCGAAACCAATGCCCCTGTTCGAAAAAAGCGGTCATGGCCCATTGCTCCACACGCGATGGGGCAAAAAACACCTCCTGCTGCATTTGGGTCAACTGATGCTGCAGTGCCTGTGGAAGAACCAGATAGTTCATTCGCAGTGCGGGGGTGAGCACTTTCGAGAAGGTGCCGGCGTAAATCACCCGTCCGTTATCGTCCAATCCTTGCAGCGAAGCAATCGGCTTGCCTTGATAGCGAAACTCGCCGTCGTAATCATCCTCGATGATGTATGCATGTTTAGCATTCGCCCACTCCAGCAATCGTTCCCGCTCCGGATACGGCATAATGCTTCCTGTCGGGAACTGGTGAGAAGGCGTTACGTACACGAGCTCTGCATGACTTTGCTCCAATCGGTCAAGCGAGATCCCCTTATCGCCAAGCGATATCGGAAGAATCTCGCAGCCATTCAGCTGAAATTGATCCCGTACCAGGCTGTAACCCGGTTCCTCAACGGCAACATGCTTCATCCCTTTCAGCATCCTGGAGAGGAGACCTATGCTATATGCCGTTCCGGCACCGATAACTATTTGATCCGGCGTCGAATTGACCCCTCTGGAATTCCGCAAATATTCGGAAACCACGCGCCGAAGGGCGTATTCGCCTTGTGGATCCCCATACCCTCCGATCTCGCATACATGGTGGTCCAGCGCTTCCTTGAGCATTTTATTCCAAATTCGTACCGGAAAGGCAGCTTGATCTAATCGGGTTGGGTTGAAATCGATGACATTGGGATTGGTATGCGCATGGGAACGAATAACCGGTATCGTGGTCATGGAGGGCGGCTGTTGATGCTGTTGGGAGTAGGAGAATTCCTTGTAGGGATTCATGACGTATAGCCCCGACCTCGGTTTGCTGATCACATACCCTTCTGCCGTCAGCATCTGATAAGCCGTCTCGATCGGCGTCTTGCTTATATTAAGCTGAAGCTGGAGGGATCGCACGGATGGCAATCGTTGTCCGTCGGGAATGGCGCCGTTTCGGATACCCTCACGAAGTTGAAGGTATAATTGCTGGTATAACGGAAACTCGCTTTGCTCGGGTAAAAGGATATCAAACATAATGGACCACCTCAGGCTTTTTAATATAAATTCACGACCCACATTCCATTCAATCTGACTTGCATAAACAGCTCCAAAGTGACCATTTCTATGTGGTCAAATATATTCTAAGCTAGCTATAGGCTGAATGTACACTATAACTACCCGTTCAGTACGAAAGGACGAATGAGCCAATGACAACGCTTATCCATCTTCGGCACAAAATAGGGCAAGGCATATCCCCCCGTCAATTTATGGAGGGCATGAGGAGCCTGGAAATGAAACTGAGCCGAATCCCCAACACCAAGGAACAGTTTAGGCAAGTCTATGACCGCTTTCAATGGGACGACCAAGAAGTTCAACGGTTCTTCGCTGAACGTAACGAGCATGGCCAACTGCACTGCCTTATCCTCTGTACGGATTGGTGTCCGGATGTGATCTGGAATGTTCCCGTCTTGTTCCGGGTAATGGAATACAGCCGCATACCGACCGAAGTGCTCATCATGGAAGAGCATCTGGAAACGATGGATCTCTTTCTTACGGGCGGTGGCCGCGCTCAACCGATCGCCCTCTTCCTTAATGCGGCAACCGGCGCGGTTCTTGGACAATGGGGCGCACGACCGGCATACATCCAAAACGTCATGGACGAGTTCAAAAGAAAACACGCTGATAAACAAGCCGATTCATATCAGGAACAATTGGATCAGGTCTACACAAGGATCGGTGAACTCTACCATGACGGGAACGATTACCGGAAGGTCATGCTTCAGGAGCTAAAGGAGCGGTTTACTTCATTCGCATGAAATGGAATCGCACTGACTGCGGTTCGACATCGGCATCTAGGACATATAGAAGATAACGTGCGATCAAAACCTTCTATAGTGAGCATGAACGTAACTTAAATCACACTCCCACTGCTTAAATCTTCCTGAATATGTTATCATTACTATCGAAAGCGCCTAATGGAGTTGTTGTGTATACAACTGCTTATTAGGGTAAGTAATTAGAAGCTTTCCATGTATAGGATTCATTAACTGAGTGCAAGGGAGAGAAACATGGATGACAAAAAATGAAGCTCAGCGCCCGTCCCGCGTCGTAATCATCGGTACAGGAGCTGTAGGAGCAACGACTGCGTACACCTTATTCTTGCGGGAAAGAGTATCTGAACTGGTATTGATCGATGCCAACCATGACAAGGCTCTTGGCGAAGCCTTGGATATGAACCACGGCCTCCCTTTTGCCGGCGGGGTGAAACTTTGGGCTGGAGATTACAGCGATTGCAAGGATGCAGACATCATTGTCATTGCCGCAGGCTCCAACCAAAGACCGGGCGAGACGCGAATTGATTTATTGAAGCGGAATACGGCCATATTTGACGATATTATTCAAAATATCGTGAAATACAATGATCACGGCATCATTCTCGTGGCTACGAATCCGGTTGATATCCTGTCTTACGTCACATTGAAAAAGAGCGGCTTCCCGGTTAATCGGGTAATCGGTTCCGGTACCCTGCTCGACAGCGCCCGCTTCCGTTATTTGATCGGGCAAAACAAAGGCATCAATCCGCGCAGCATTCACGCTCATATCGTCGGCGAACACGGCGATTCCGAGCTGCCGCTCTGGAGCATCGCCAACATTGCCGGTATCGGGATCGATCTGACGGACGAGGAAAGAGAAGATATCTTTGATCGTACCAAGAACGCCGCATATGAAATCATCAACGCCAAAGGCTCCACTTCCTATGCTATCGCATTGGCGCTTGACCGGATCATCGTCTCCATTTTGCAAAACGAGGGTTCCGTTCTCAATGTGTCCACGCTGCTTACAGACTACCATGGCGTGTCCGACGTATATCTAGGGGTGCCTTGCGTGGTTGACCGCACCGGCGTGCGGGAAATTCTTAGCCTTGAGTTTAACGACGAGGAATTGACCCAATTCCATGCTTCCGCTAACAAACTGAAAGAGCAGATTTCCAAAATCTTCGAATAACCCAAACAAGGCTTTCCGGATGAACGTTCCGGAAAGCCTTGTTTTATTTGGTATGGCATCCGTGCACGACGAGGCCCGCTTGCTATCCATTCGCTGCATAAATTGAGAATGCGCTGTATATCAGAAGCAGCCCCATCAATACATTAAACGTACGTTCATATCGGGACAACAGGTTCTGGAACAGCGAACCGCATAGCGCCCAGGTCATATTGGCGCAAATGCCAACGATGGTGAGCAGTATCGAGAATAATAACAGCTGCACATGGGTTGTTGCGATTGGCATCACGAAGGTCGATACAGCTGTAATCCCGTATAAAATGACCTTCGGATTCATGAATTGAAATATGAATCCGAACGTAAAGCTGTTAAATCCGCCTGGCTTATCATCTGCATCCCCCTGCGGCCTGCTTCGTATGATTTTTACGGCAAGATAAATCATATACAGGAAACCGATCATATTCATAACCGATCGAATCTTCGGGATGTATTGATACATTGCCAAGTTGAAGTAGCTGGACAGCAGCATGATGATCAAACACCCGGTTGCAACCCCGCCGATAAAGCGCATCGTTGCTCGAAAACCGTAACTTCGTGCATTGGTCATCGAAATAATGTTGTTGGGACCGGGCGTAAATGAAGCTACAATGGCATAGGTCAACAGCGGAAGGATAAACAAGCTCTTAACTCCTTTCTTGTTTGTATGTTATAGTGATTCTAATGGGTCGTTATAGCGACCGTGCGTTATCATTATACTTTATGTATGTTATAACGCACAATATGTACAGTATAGAGGTGAACCATCTTTGAAGCCCATCAATCTGATATTGGCGAACAATTTAAAGATGCTCCGGGAGCAGAGAAAGCTGAGTTTGGATAAAGTCGCGGAAATGACCGGCATCAGCAAGACGATGCTGGGTCAGATTGAACGCGGGGAATCGAGCCCCTCCATAACCACCGTATGGAAGATTGCCAACGGATTAAAGCTTTCTTTTTCGTCGTTGATCAATGAGCCGCATTCCGGTATCGTCGTGGTATCACGGGAAGAGGTGCAGGCACTGGTTGAGGATAACGGCCGCATTCGAATTTATCCGTATTTCCCGTATGAAGACGGGCGGCGCTTCGAGATGTATTCATTAGAAATGGAACATGGCGGTTATTTAAGTGCAGAGGCCCATATCGAGGGTACGGAAGAGTTTATTACCGTTTTCGATGGTGAGGTCACCATTCGTGTCGATCATGAGGAATATACGGTAAAGCAAGGTGAATCCATCCGCTTCAAGGCAGACAAACCACATGTCTATCACAATTCGGGTAATTCCCTGAACCGGTTAAGCATGGTGATCCATTATTCCGGATCATGATGTCGATGGAAGAACAGCAACGGCACCCTTTTCATGAAGGGTGCCGTTGCTGTTTTGATGCTGTTGTATTATTAACGTTTTACCGACGCAGCGAATTTGCGCTGACCACCCCATACCGGGACAACAGCTTGCGGCCGAGCAGCCCCACGGCCCGGTCTGTCAGGAATCCCATCAACCCCAGGCAGATCAAGCCGACAAATATCCAATCTGTACGGAAGAACAATCGTGAATTCCATATAAGATAACCAACGCCTTCATTGGATGCAATCATCTCGGCCCCGATAATCGCCATGAACGAGGTTCCCATGGCAAGCCGAATGCCGGTGAACATGAAAGGGACGGTTGCAGGAATGACGACATGCAGCACAATCTGCCATTCGGACGCCCCCATGCTGCGGGCGGAGCGGATCTTATCCTCCTCAACGGATAAAACGCCCGTCAGCGTATTCAAGACCACGATGAAGAAGGTTGCATACAGAATAAGCATGATCTTCGATGTCTCCCCGATGCCGAACCAGACCAGAAACAGGGTTATGAACGCAATCGGAGGAATGAACCGAATGAAATTGAGGAAAGGCTCGGCGAAAGCACGGATCGGTCCGACCTTCCCAATCATGATTCCGACCGGGATCGCTAGCAGACTGCCAAACGTCCAGCCAAGCAGTACGCGGTACGAACTGATTCCGATATATTGAATCAAGGTGCCGTCCGTCAACAATTCGTATCCGCCCTTTGCCGTATAGACGGGACCGGGCAGAATTTCCGGGCCATACGCAAGGGACAGCAGATGCCAGACGCCAAGTCCTACCATCCATAACAGGATATGCAGGGACCATTTTTTTAGATGATTGCTCACGGGAACGCCTCCTCACTACTCATCAAAATGCGATTGGATTTGGTTGTACAGGGCATGGAAGGCCGGGTCTGACAAATCTCTCGGGTATGCAAGCGGCACCTCATAGATATCCGTTATTCTAGAGGAAGGTCCTGCAGACATAATGCCGATGCGTCCTCCCAGCAGAAGTGCCTCCTGAATATCGTGCGTCACGAAGATGACGGTTTTGTCCGTATCCTGCCATATGCGGACCAATTCCCTTTGCATCGTGCGTCTTGTCATCGCGTCCAATGCGCCGAACGGTTCATCCATGAGCAGGATCGAGGGATCATTGGACAACACCCGTGCCAGCTGTACCCGTTGTTTCATGCCGCCAGACAGTTCGCGCGGATATTTGCTTTCATGTCCCGCAAGGCCCACGAGCTCAATAAATTCGCCGGATATCTCCCTTCTCTTCTCAGCTGGCATCCGTTTCATGCGGAGGCCGAACTCCACATTCTCCCTAACCGTCAACCACGGAAACAAGGATGAGTCGGCTTGCTGAAATACGACGGCACGATCCTGGCCGGGGCGCTCCACTTCCTTTTCCCCTACCCTCACTTGACCTGATGTCTTGGAGACGAAGCCGGCGATCAGACTGAGCAGCGTCGACTTCCCGCACCCGCTCGGTCCCAGCAGGACGAAGAACTCCCCGCCTTTAACCGCCAGGTTGACGTCCTGGATGATATAATGTAAACCGCCTGCTGATGCCTGCGTGTAACTTTTATTCAACTGCTCAATATGGATTTCATTCTGCCTTGACGCTGCTCTCATTTTCATCATCTCCTTACTTCAAATCAATGACTCGATCCGGGAAGGCTGTTCTTACCAAATCCAGATTCAATTTATCATTCAGCTCGAAATCCTTCTCGATGATACCGTTAGCGACCATGTATTCCTTCTGTCCCCGCAATCCCGCATAGGCTTTGTCCGTAAATCCAATGCTCCATGGATTCTTCGGCAGATCCTTTAAGGTCGCTTCCTTCGGCTGCTTGACTTCCTCGTACATCAAATCTGCTGTTTCCTCCGGATGGGCTTGGGCATAATCCGACGCTTCATCCAGCGCTTTCAGAAGCGCTACGAATCCTTCCTTGTTGCTGTTGATTAATTCATTTGAAGCGATCAAACCGGTGCCAAGCCTTACCGGCGTCTTCGACATATCCGATAGCTCTCTGGCTTCGGCAAGGGCACCGAACTTTTCGTTCAACACTGCGCCATATACCCATGCTGCGTCAATTTCTCCTTTTTTCAGCGCCACGTAGGCCTCGTCGAAGCCTCCTTGCCCGATCAGCTCCACATCCGACAATGCAACCCCGTTATCGGCGAGATAAACATCCCACAGATAGGGAATGAATGTGCCTCTGGAGAAACTCAATTTCTTGCCCTTGAGATCGGCAGCGCTGGCGATCTCTTTACGGACGAACAGTTTCCATTCGCTTGCGCTCAAATCCGTGGCTGTTCCGGTTGAGGCGAATATAGAGTAATCGCCTTTGCTGACAGCATTCAGGAGTGGGAAGTCTGCACCGAATGCAACATCCACCTGCTTAATAAACAAGGAGTTCACGCCTTCGGCCGGCGTTGCGAAGTTCACCAGCTCGGCATCAATCCCGTGTTTGTCGAAGATCCCCTTGCTCTTAGCTATACGAAACACCGCATTCGTGGAAATATCGGCGATTTTCAATTGAAATTCACTCTCTTGACTGTCACCGCTGGCCTTACCGCATCCGCTAAGCAAACTCATTGCCAGCGTCGATATCAGAAACCAAGCATGCCATCGTTTCAAATAAGGTCTACTCATCGCGATCCCTTTCTTTCTGCGTTATTTCATCGGTCCTGGCCACGCATAACGCTCCCTCCCCATAGGAGATCGTGCCTTCTACTTCCACGGTACTAACGGCACCTCTCGGTGCGGCACCTGGCAGGCGGTAATCTGCCACATCAAGCGGAGCAATCTCGGTCTCTACGGGCAATTCAAGCTGTGGCACCCATTCATAAGGAACCCGGTATGCGCGGTAGACCATATTGGAGTTGCGGATATTTTTATAAGGCGAAATATATTCCCATACCAGTTCAAATTCTCTTGTCACCTCGAATATTCGGCCGTCGGCTCCTTCGGTAATCAAGGTGTTGCCGTTGGGCAGACGCTGTGCTGAGCTGATATACGGACTGTAGAAGCGGTAAGAGTCCAGCGGAGCCTGAAAGCCGGCCTCCGTGGGCGTATACTGCCATTCAATCTCTAAGGTTACGGGATTGATTTCCAGAATTCGCGAATGGTCGCGCCGCGCTATTTTCAAGCCATCTGGCGCTTCCGGATTCGGCTTTCCGTATCCGCCCCAGCCGCCGTTGTCGAAGATCAGAATATTGCCTTCGCCCGGAAGTCCCTTCGGTATGAGGTGAGCATGATGCTGGCCGATAATCCAGCCAATATGCTTCGTTTCTTCCGTGGAATAGTCAGGGCCAAGCTTCCAGACAATGTTCCCGGTTTTTTTGTCGATGATGGCAATAATGTTCGTTTCCCGTGCATCCCAGATCATATTATCGGGATGGAAGCGTTCGTCCCCCGCATCATAAAACCGGTTAGGACCAAGCACAGATACCGAGTTAATATGCATCCAATCCCCGGCATGGGCTCCGAAGCCGCGGGTATTCGGATCACGGGATAACGCTAGCTTCGCGTCTTCATCAAACCCGAGTTCATCAAAGTGATCGCTAACCGCCCATTCCCAAATGACATTGCCTTCCCAATCCACTTCGATGATCGTATCGTCCAATAGTTCGATGTCGGAAATTTCGGGACGCTTCACATTTTTGTGAGCAAGAATAAGCGTATTGCCGGAACCTACCTTCGGATCCTGCCCGGGTACATAATAACCGACGGGATTGCCCTCCCGCTGGTAATCATGATGCTGTCGAGCCATCCATTGTGCCGGATGACCCGGGTCCTCTATGTATTCATAACGATCGAATTTCCAGACGATATTGCCCTCCCAGTCGACCTGTACCAGATTGGTTTCATCCTGAAACCCGTACTTCGGATCGCGCTCTGAGGTGCTCCCAAGCACATAACCTCCGGGAAAGAGCTTGTTCGGAAATCCCCGAAGCCCTTTCCATAAGTGAACCTCCCTGCCGTTCATGTCAATCAGGAGAGCGCCGGTATCCGCGGCTTGATAAATCGTGTAGCCGCTCCACGCCTTCCCCGGTTGAAATACGGTTGTACCCGTTGGATAAATCGTTGGATGTCCCATCGTTCAACTTCCTTTCTAATATGAATTTTAGTAAGAAATGAATTTGTTCGAGCGTTTCAGTGAGCCTGGATTGCTATGATCAATTGCTGCCGGCGTATCGAAAGATGGGCGGGGCGGCCGAAGCACGAAATCCGAGAAGCCCTCCAGATGATCGTTCAACCGTTCAAAATAATGGATCAGATCCCGCAGCTCCTCGTGCGAGAATATTCCGAATATTCGTTCGATCGAACGCCCGCCTATGTATTCGTTACGCTTCACCATTTCTCTTCCAGCATCCGTGATGTCCAGCACAATCGATCTCCGATCGCTCTCGCTCCGTCTTCTTACCGCGAACCCGCAAACCTCAAGTTTATCGCACAAGGCCGTTACCGCTCCGGACGTAAAATCGAGCTGTTCCGCAAGCTCCCCAAGCTTCTGCTCCCCATCCCGCAATATGGTGTTCAGGATCAACAAACCTGGCAGCGATACGCCTTCTATCGAGATTTTGTCACGCTCCTTGACAAATCTCCGCACCATTTTGCGAAAATGCCAATCCGCCTCTTCCATTAATGCCCAATCCCTTTCTTCCATGCCGCTCCTTCCTGTGGAACGATAGCCTCAGACTCCAAGTCATAATCCGTAACGATGTCCGGAAAATACAGAAAGGCTCCCATTTCCCCTTCCGTTAAAATAACGAAATCGAGTAAACAGGAGCCTTTGGTAGACCAATCGGCTGATATATCGTTCAATACTAAGATAATGAGTGATCATTTAATGAGGACTGAATGAATTTGCTTGTGGCTAGATTAAACCAATTAATACCACCTGTCAAGTAGGAATTAAATATATATTTAAACCATCAAAACAAAACCCCGCACTAGATGCAGGTTTCTCCAAAGCCAAGCATATTGATATCGCATAAAGGTTGTTCCTCTTCTTTGTCGATAGGTCTCGAAGAGGATGCAAGAATAGGCTGTATGTCGATTCAGAAAATCCTATAGAAAAAAGCCGTCGAGACGGTTCCTCGACAGCCTGCATGCATCCATATGTTTGAGCTTGCTGTTAACATGCAATCTCATCTACCTTAACCCGATTTTAATAAATGCCCGCTTTCTTGGAGGTTTGCTGAATCCCGTCGGTTCCATGAACCACCGTGTTTCCCCAGCCGGTCAGGTTTCCGCTTGGCCCTGCAGCCAGATCCAAATCGTTCAGCTCCGGGCTGTTTCCGTACCAGGACCAAGCCAGCCAGCCCACTTCCTTCTGCTGTCCGTACTTCATAATAGCAATCTCATCGACATCGGCACCTTGATGATAGCCGCCGAACTCCCCAATGATTAAAGGCAATCCTTTGTTTAAAACATCGTCCATATTCGTTTTCACCGTAGCGGCATCCTTACCGGCATACTCATACATATGGATGGAGAATACCGTATTCTTCAGTTGATCGGAAGCAAATACCGCGGCCCCCTCATCCACGATGGATTGCGGGTATTGCCCCCATCCGGCTGCATCAACGATCAACGTATTCTTAATGCCCGCATTTCTTAATTTGGGAATGGCCTGCTTATAACCATCGGCCCATCCGCTGCTGTTCCAATTTCCATACCATTCATTAGCAATATTGACGATGACGCGGTCTTCTTTTCCGATCAATGCCCCTTTGATGCTGATCCAATAGTCGACGGCCGCTTCAAGGGAAGCATACTCATCTTTGCCTGTCGCATCATGCACCTCCAGAACGGCTATCATTTGATGCTGCGACACCAGCGAGATGATACTGTTGACGGAGTTCAGGTCATCCTTGGTCCATTGCGACCCGTTCGACAAGACGACTCGTACGGTATTGGCTCCCGTTTGCGCGATAGCCGGAATAGCCGCGTTCAGATCATTCTTGTACCAGGTGTGGGGATGATTTACACCCCTCATCACAAAGGCCTTGCCCGTTGAATCATACAGCTTGGTACCGTTTACATAAAATCCTGTGGCTGCTTCTGGACTAGGAAGTCCACCGCCTACTGACAAAAACGCCAGGATCGCGACTAGAATAGACTTCCATCCCTGCATCCATATCAACATCATCTTCCTCCCTCTGGATTCATATCATTTGATTTCTAGCCTCGACACTAGATGATGAATCAAAACCGAAGTGATTAGATTATTTAGGTAATCGTTTAAGTAACAATTCGAATTTTATATGCCTCACCTTCACCTGTCAATGGTGTATATATGTTTATAATAATGTTGCGTGTAAAAGATTTCGTTGACATTGAACGATACTCTTTCTTAAAATATTTTCTAAGGTTAACGATAACTTAATAACGGAGGCTTTATATGACAATGACTTTACATACCCTGGGTTCTGAAATCCGAAAAGAATGGCTGGAGCATATCCTGCCTTTTTGGGGAGGATTGAAGGACGAAACCAACGGCGGGTTTTACGGCCAAGTGAACGCCGATTTAAAGATTGATGAACAAGCAGCCAAAGGCGGGATTGCCTGTTCAAGAATTTTATGGAGCTTTAGCGCAGCCTATCGGACGACGGGGCACGAAATCTACGCAGAGCATGCCAGGCATGCCTTTCAATTTCTCTCGCGCCACCTCATTGACCGCCAATATGGCGGACTGTATTGGATGGTGGATTACAAGGGAGTCCCGACAGATACCAGGAAACATATCTACAATCAAGCGTTCGGGGTATATGCATTAAGCGAATACCACCGCGCTTCCGGGAACCAAGAGGCATTGGATCTGGCCAAAGAGCTGTACCGTCTGATCGAGAGTAAGGGGTATGATGCGAAACGGCAGGCCTACAAGGAAGAGTTCGACCGGGAGTGGAACGAGCAGCCCAACGAAATGCTTAGCGGCAACGGCGTGGTCGCGCATATCACGATGAATACGCATATTCACGTCCTGGAAGCTTACTCCACGCTTTATCGGGCTTGGCCCGAGGCGGTGGTCCGAGAATCGCTTCATAACCTGCTGTCCATTCTGTACCATCATATTTTCGATGCTGATCGGAGACGTTTAGGGGTGTTTTTTGACAAGGATTGGAACCCGCTCGTGAATGTCACTTCATTTGGCCATGATATCGAGGCCAGCTGGTTGATGGATGAGGCGCTTGATGTCATCGGAAGCACGAATCCGGATTATAAGCGCATGGTTCTGGACTTGGCGTATGCCGTTTCTGAACGGGCCGTGCAGCAGGATGGTTCGCTCATGAATGAGCAAGAAGGCTCACGTCTGGATACCTCCAGAATCTGGTGGGTCCAGGCTGAGGCTATGGTCGGTTTTTTCAATGCCTATCAGCGTACGGGAGATATTCAATTTCTTGAACAGGTCTTCAGAATGTGGAATTATACGAAAAAAAATATTATCGATTCCCGCCCGGGCAGCGAATGGTTTTGGTCTGTCGATGAGAACGGACGGCCGGATCAGCACGAGATGGCCGGACCATGGAAATGTCCGTATCATAACAGTCGATTTTGCTTGGAAATCTTAAATCGAATCGAACATGTAAGCAGCAAGCTTTAACAGAATAACAATCAGAAATGCGCCTTCGCCTTTATTTGTCTCAGACGAGCAGGTATACTGTACTTGGATCATGGAATGATTGCATACATACTCGGACAGATGGTCTACTTCGACTGTAGATAAAAGGAGACAAACGCGATGAACAAAAACATAACGATGAAGGACATCGCGGAGCAAGTTGGCGTCAGCACGGTGACCGTCTCGAAAGCCCTGAACGACAAGGAAGGCGTAAGCGACGAGTTAAAGGCAAGAATCAAAGCCATCGCCAGCGAAATGGGCTATCGGGTGAACACCGTTGCCAGGTCCATGCGCGAAGGGCTGACTTACAACATCGGCGTCATCATTCCCGAACGTTTTACCGGACCCGACCAATCGTTCTATCTTCGCGTCTATCAAGAAATCTCCAAGGGATTGGAAGACTACGGGTATTACGGCATACTTCATATTTTAAGCAGCTCGGATGAACAGGCCTTGCAGCTGCCGCGCATCTATTATGATCGCAAAGTGGACGGATTCATTCTGCTGGGACAGATCAGCAAACCTTACATCGAGATCATGCACGCCATCGAACCGCCGATTCTGTTTCTGGACTTCTACGATGACCATTCGGATATTGATGCGGTGGTTTCGGATAATTTTTACGGTGCCTATGAACTTACCAATTACCTGATCCGGCAAGGACATCGCAACATTGCCTATGTGGGCAGCTTGCATGCCACAAGCAGCATTCAGGATCGGTTCCTGGGTTACTATAAATCGCTGCTGGAGCATCAAATCGCGCTTCGGCAGGACTGGGTAATCAACGATCGGAATGAGCACGGCAATTATCTCGACATCGAGATTCCGGATGAATTGCCAACAGCTTTCGTATGTAATTGCGATCAGGTCGCCTATTTGGTTGTGCAGAAATTGCAAGGCATGGGTTACCGCATTCCCGACGACTGCTCCGTCGTCGGTTTTGACAACGATATCTACGCTACGCTGACCGTGCCGCACCTGACGACGGTTGAAGTCAATATGAAGCAGCTGGCTCAAACGTCGATCCAGTCCATCTTAAGCAAAATCAGCACCCCTGATACCAAATTCGGCAGAATTGTGGTGAAGGGCAAGATCATCTATCGTTCTTCCGTCGCCAAGATGTAAACCCTCCCACCATCAAGCATGCCCCGAACCACGCATCGTGCACACAGGGAGCAGTGCGCACGATGTACAAAACGATTGCAAAAGAAAAGACAGCTGCATGGATGCGGCTGTCTTTTAAAATTCGTGAAAAATTTACGGCTATTTATTTGCTTGTCTTCCACGTTAGCGCAGGTCTCGTCAAAGAATAAACGGCACAAACCAGGGACACGATGACGATCCCCCCGCCGACCCAGGCCGTGCTGGCTACGGTGCCTCCCTTCTCTAACACGAGGCCTCCAATGGCAGAGCCCAATGCAATGCCGATTTGCAGCGCGGAATTGTTAAAACTTTGCTGGATATCGGACGAACCCGGATCCACTTGAATCAGATAATTCTGCAGAGGAGGAGCCAGGCTCCAGCTCAATGCCCCCCATATCATCATCACGATTAAAAACACGCCAATCGAAAATGTGGATAACGGAAGTACGAACAATACCAGCATGAATGACGTAATGATGATCACGATGCTCTTATGCGATCCGAGCCGATCCGCAAGCGCGCCGCCGAACGCCCCGCCGCCGACGGCGGATAGTCCGAACAGGAAGTAACAGATGCTGATCCAATAAGGGCTCAGCCCAAGCTCCGATTCAAGAAACGGCGTGAAGTACGCATATATGGTGTAATGTCCTGCAAGCATGAACAAGGTGGCCAGATGCGCACCGGCGATTTTCATCTTGCCCAGCGCCTTGATCTGAACGGATAACGGCGTAACATTTTCAGGCTTGATCCGGTCCAGGAACATATAGATCAAAATCATGGAACCGATCGACAGGAAGCCGATACCCAGGAACAACACCCGCCATCCGAAAGCCTCGCTGATCAGGATGCCGAGCGGCACGCCTAGCACCAATGACGAACTAATCCCCATATAGATAACGCCCAAGGCTTTAGCGCGATGTGCAGGCTCAACCACCTTGGCGGTAATCGTCAAAGATAACACGATAATCAATGCCGTACTCATCGCGGTTAAGATTCTGGCTGCCATGAGCAGCGTAAAGTTCGGACTTACATAAGCCAGCAAGTTACCAATAAAGAAAATAAACAAGGAAATCAGGTAAAGCCGTTTGCGCTCCACTCTTGCCGTCAGCGCAAGAAGCACCGGTCCCGCTATCGCATAGACCAGGGCGAACACGGTAATCAGCTGACCCGCCGTACCGAGCGAAATATGCAAGTCGTCCGCAATGAGCGGCAGTATCCCGCCAACAATAAGTTCAACCAGCCCGACGGATATCGTCGAAATCGCTAGAATTAATACTTTCAGATTCATCTGGAATGAAATCCCCTTTCTTCGATGTCATGTTTATAATCAACAAAAAAATCCTGACTACAAAAAATGACAAACATTTTCTGTAATCAGGATTTTACGGTTCCTGGTAGAGACCCTCAGACCATATTAATGAGGTTATACATTCAAATAAAATATTCAGTTGCACAACAATCGTTGATTAATTTATCACATCCGTTACGAAAGATCAACCTCCCATGCAGGATTCCAGCAAATCTCCCACAAATGTCCGTCCGGATCGAGAAAATGACCGGAATAGCCTCCCCAGAAGGTGTCTTGTGCCGGTACGGTTACATTAGCGCCCGCTCTACTGGCTTGCTCCATCACCTCATCCACTTCTTCCTTGCTGCCGACGTTGTGGCCGATCGTGAATTCCGAAGAACTCGGGGACGATAAGGGAACATTCGCTTCAACCGACAGATCCTTGCGATTCCATATCGCCAGCTTCACACCGGCTTGCAAGTCAAAAAATGCTACAGCCCCATGCTCGAATTCAGTGCCAATGATTCCTTCGGTCGAAAGCCCGAGCCCGTCACGGTAAAATTCCAGGGACCGTTCCAGGTCATCAACGCCAATCGTAAGTACGGATATGCTTGCTCTCATTTTACATTACCTCCTGTACATCATCATTGTTACTTCTACCCCATTGTCGTTCAACACCGGAATGAAAGATTGTAAAAAAAGGACAAACCTTGCCGCCGCCAAGCATACAAAATTTATGGTTGAAAAGCCTGCTTCGGCGACATGCCGTATAAGCGTTTGAAGGTGTTAATAAAATGAGGCTGATCATAATATCCGTATTGGGCAGCGATTTCAGGAAACCGGTTAGGCTTGGAACGGCGCATCTCCTGCAGCAAATTCTGGAATCGTATGATGTCCGTCATTTCCTTCGGCTTCATGCCCAATTCCTTCTGAAATGCCCTTCTTATGTTTCTCTCGCTGTAATTCATTTTTTCGGCCAGGGCATGAATCGTTATTCTCCCCTTGGAGGCGTATAAATGCTGCATGCCTTGCTCCACCAGCGGTTCAGAGCGAATGTTACTCCGTCTTAACGCGTTGAATAAAAACGTCTCAATCAGCTCGATGCGTCGGGCGGAGTCGAGAGCTGTCACCATTTCTTCGTTCAAGTGATTCACCTCTGCCCCCCACGCTTCTTCCAAGAGGACGGGACCCTCCCGAAATTCGGAAGCGGGAAATTGGATGAACGGACGAACGGTTTCCGCATAGAAGCGAATACCGAACAGAGACTGCTCCTGCGTGAGTATCGCCGCTTCATAACGGGACATCAGGCCCGTAACGAAACCGGAAGCCGAGGCGGTCCGTGCCTTCAAATTAAAAATGATATCCACGCAGCCGTCGGGAAGGATGCGATGGAGCGGAGCTTGAATGGACGTGACTCGGTATTCCAAGCTCCAATAACAGGCTACATATGCCATCAATGGCTGGCATGGCCTATATTCCGTATAGGCATAATCTGAAACAGGAGATTGAATCTCTATGGCCGGTGCTTGTACAGGCATAAAATTCCGCAATGCGCTCACCCTTAATTATGCTTGAATTAACAAACAACTTGATAAGAAAGAAAAAATGTAGTCTTAGCGTCTATCAATCATGCTGTCCTGCTCGTATCTGCAGGTTCATAATTTGACCGTCTCGCGACGTAATGTAAACCTTCCAATCCCCCGTTACTCCACGCCCGTCATGCATGGCGAATGTCCGGGTTCCCTCCGTGCCGGCTTTGACATCCGCGTATCCGAATTCCTCCGTTCCCCGGTAGACCTTCAGCATCACGTGGCCCGTGCTGTTCTTATTATGAACCTTAACGGTTAATTTGCTGCCCTGCTCCGGCATGGTGGTAAACGTGTTTTCATACGCATTGACGCCCTGGTACTTATCCAAGTCTATATATTGCACCTTAAAAGGCGTGTTGCTGTCAGCACCATCAACTTCCTCTATGTACGGTGCCTGATGATGAACGAGTTCGCCCGCACTCTGAGGGAACAGCGTCAGCGCCAGAAACATGGCGAAGCCGACTCCAAGCCATTTCATTTAGGGCGAAACACCTCCAATAAATTTCCCTATGCGCACAGCCGCCTCGCGCAGAGCCTCCTCTTCCTGGACCAGCGCGATTCGCACGTAGCCTTCACCTTCAGAGCCAAAAGCATCTCCTGGTATAACCGCCACGCCTGTATTCAACAGCAATTCGCGGGCGAACCGCCGCGAACTCCATGCTTCCTGGCGAAAAGCTTCTGGCAGCCGAGCCCATAGAAACATCGTGGCCAGCGGTTTAGGAACGTCCCACCCCGCTTCGGCCAGGGAAGCTGCGAGGACATCACGGCGTTGTTCATACAGCGAAGCAACACCGCGTTCTTCGTGGGAAGCAGCCATGGCTTGACGCAAGGCATGGACCGCCGCCGTCTGAACCGGCTTGAACACGCCGAAGTCGATGTTGCTTTTGTATTCCCGCAGCGCGCCGACAGCTTCCTCATGACCGGCAAGAAAACCGATGCGACAGCCTGCCATATTAAAGCTTTTGGAGAAGGAGTGAAATTCCACGGCGATGTCGATGGCGCCTGGAGCCTGCAGTACGCTTATCGGGCGATAACCGTCAAAGCCCATTTCGGAATAGGCCAGGTCATGGACGATGAGCACGTCCCATTTTTTCGCCAAACCGACCAACTTTTCAAAAAAAGCAAGATCGGCCTGAACCGCAATCGGATTCCCCGGAAAATTCAGCAGGATGAAGGTTGCTTTCATCCAAATCTCCTCCGGTATGCTGTCCAGATCGGGCACGAACCCCCGCTCTTCTTTCAGTGGCAAATACCAAGGCGTTACCCCTGCGATCGCAAGGGCTCCGGCATAAATCGGATATCCCGGATTCGGCACAATAGCCAAATCTCCCGGATTGCATATGGCTTGAGCCAAATGCGATAATCCGTCCTGAGAGCCCATTAAAGCCAGTATTTCCGTATCGGGATCGACGTTCACGCCGAAGCGGTGCTTCATCCATGCTGCCGACTGCTCTCGGAATTCCATGGTTCCTCTGGTGCCCGGATATGTATAGTTATCTTCTTTTAGCGCTTCTTGGCTCAGGATCTCGCGTATATCGTCAGAAGGACCACGGTCAGGACTGCCAATACTCAAATCGATGATATGTCTTCCCGCCTGGGCAGCTTCTTGTTTCCATTCGCTGACCTCGGCAAATATCGAAGAACCGATCTGTGATAATTTGTCTGCACGCCATGATCGCTTAGAAGTTTGATTCGGCATGGTATCCACCCACTCCACTTTTTTTTCCTACATTATAGCATGAAGCCGGCTTTAGCTTCTCTTGGAATTCCGATCTGGGGCTTGACTTGAAAAGCCTTTCATATCGTAAGATCGAACCATACAAAAAGAGAAACCAGGAGAAGAGACAACCATGACCAGATTGAGAGAAACCATTTTTATTATCGCGTTTACGTTTGCAGCCTTTGTGCTGGGTACCACCGAATACGTCATTGTTGGATTATTGAAGGACATTAGCGCAACTCTCAGCATTTCGCTTGCGGCTGCAGGTGTCCTCGTATCCTGCTTTGCTATCGCTTATGCGCTCGGAACGCCTTTTGCAGTGACGCTGCTCGGACGCATTCCACGGCATGTTACCATCCTGTCAGCGTACATTGCGGTGTTGGTGTTTAATTACTTGACCATCTTCGCCACCACGTATCCTGTCATGCTGTTCATTCGCATCATCACCGCCATTCTGTGCGGATTGACCTTGTCGCTGGCCATTGCCGCGACCAGCGAGCATATGAGCGCTTCCCGCAGGGCTGGCGCGGTTGCCTGGATCATTGGAGGTTTTTCCATAGCGAATGTCCTGGGCGTTCCCGTCGGGACGCAGATCGGCCAAATGGCTGGATGGCAAACCGCTTTTATCGTTACTTCACTTGTGGGGATCATCCCGCTTGCGTTCATGTTGGCCGTTATGCCCAAGAGCAATACGATTAGCGTAAGCTCCATGAAGCAGCAATTTGCCTTATTCAAAAACCAACGGATTCGTCTTGCGTTCTTCATTCCGGTTTTCGGCGTAGGCTCCGTATTTATCGTATACACGTACATCACGCCGCTGTTAGAGAACGTGCTGGGGATACCGCAGCAATGGATCAGCACCGTCCTGCTGGCTTACGGCGCTTTCACGATTCTAAGCAACTGGCTTGGCGCCAAGGTAGCGCAAGGCAATTCCCGGGTTAAATTGAAAGTGATTTTCACCATCCAAGCGATGATTATGACGGCTCTGGCTCTCACCCTATCGCTCCCGTGGATGGCATTAGCATCCTTGATGCTGGTCGCCTGCTTCTCCTTTGCGCTCAGTACCGCCGTTCAGTTATACCTGATTGACTTGGCAGATGAATCTTCGCCCGGCTCCAAGGACTTCGCTTCCACGCTCATGCCGGTTGCATCCAACATGGGAATTGCGCTCGGCTCCCTTCTGGGCAGCCTGGTCGTGGACAGCATTGGCCTGGCCTACCTGCCGTGGGCTGCAGTTGCATTCGCTATCGGAGCTTTTGTCATAACTTCCCGCTGCCATCAGCTCGACCAAGAGCAATCGGAGTTAACGCTCCTGACTTCGGTTAAAGCTTCATAGAACTATTTTAATCCTTCTCATTTTAGGTGAGAGGGATTTTTTTGAACGGCGGAAATCGGTCATTCTCGCTATAACAGATACCTTATCACTAAAATGGTACAGTAAACTCGTATTCATTCGATGGTCAACTAATCCAAAGCCTATTTGGAATTCAAAAAGCTTACCCGTTATGTAACGGCGTAAGCTTTTTTGTTATCCTGTCATTCAGTTCGGCAGGAATCGGCATGAGTCCAATATCATGCCGATTCCGATTCCAGCAAATAGCGAATCCGCTGTCCTAACAATCTCCCTATTCGGCTGATTTCACCGAAAAAAACACCAGGGGTTGCGTCGCATTACCGACTCATCCATAAGGATAACGCCATAGATACAGCTTTGTTAAACCCCATGGATTTGCCGATATTAGAGGACACTGGTTCCGCTATTCCATTGTTTTCACCTATTTCATGGCATTATGCGGACAAGAGATCCGCTATTGTTGGATTTAGCGTGGATTCTTCCGTGATTATGGTGCAATAACGGATCTTGTGTCCGCTTGATCACCATAATAGGCCCATTTCGGCGAAATAGCGGATCCTCTGTCCTCATGAGCTCCATTTCGGTGAAATAACGAATCCTCTGTCCTCATCGACTCCATTTGGGGCAATTTCCAGCAAGTAGCTGGGCCTTCTTTTGTGTACATGTGTCCAATATCGTACCAATACCAGTAAATAGCGGATCCTCTATCCACACAATCTCCCTATTCGGCTGATTTCACCAAAAAAAACACCAGGGGTTGCGACTTATTACCGACTCATCCATTAGGATACCAACATCATAGATCCAGCATTGTTAACTCCTTGGATTTGTGTTATTAGAGGACACTGGTTCCGCTATTCCATTGTTTTTACCTATTTCATGGCATTATGCGGACAAGAGATCCGCTATTGTCGGATTTAGCGTGGATTCTTCCGTGATTATGGTGCAATAACGGATCCTGTGTCCGCTTGATCACCATAATAGGCCCATTTCGGCGAAATAGGGGAGCCTCTATCCCCATCGACTCCATTTGGGGCAATTTCCAGCAAGTAGCTGGGCCTCTTCTATAAGCATGTGTCCAATATCTTACCGATACCAGTAAATAGCGGATCCTCTGTCCTCACAATCTCCTTATTCGGCTGATTTCACCGAAAAAAAACACCAGGGGTTGCGTCGCATTACCAATTTCCTAATTAGGATAACACCATAGGTACAGCTTTGTTAAACCCCATGGATTTGTGATATTAACGGACACTGGTTCCGCTATTCCATTGTTTTTACCTATTTCATGGCATTATGCGGACAAGAGATCCGCTATTGTCGGATTTAGCGTGGATTCGTCCGTGATTATGGTGCAATAACGGATCCTGTGTCCGCTTGATCACCTTAATAGGCCCATTTCGGCGAAATAGCGGAGCCTCTGTCCCCATCGACTCCCTATTCGGCTGATTTCACCAATATAGGGGTTGCGACGTATCACCGACTCACCCATTAGCTGTCCTCACAATCACCATAACAGTCTCACTCCAGCAGGCAGCGGTGCCCCCTCATTCTACATCTGCCCACTTAGTCTACATGTATCCAATTATAGGACCATTCCAGCATATAGCGAGCCTCCGCATCGTCCATCTGCTCGATCGTTCCCCTGCTTAAGCCGCCATCTCCCGGCATGCCTTCGCACATCTGAAGCAGGCTTCCGCACATTCCTGACAGTGCTTAGCATCATGCTTCTTGCACTCGTTTCCGCAAGCTTCACAAACATCGGCACAGATCCTGCATATTTCTCTGGCATACATGCTGTTCGTGGACATGGCCTGAGCCGCAAAATTACATATATCCGCGCACTGCCGATCCAATCGTATGCATTCCTTCATCATCGCAACATCCTGCTCCTCCAAACATGCGGTGTAACAATGGTTACAAGCTACCATACAGCGCAAGCATTCCTCGATGCATTTTTGAAATGATTCGTGTGACATACAACATTCTCCTTTCGGTCTTAGCGATTATAGGATTACCTTGTACCAAGGTTGTATGTTATTAACCAAAACTTGTGAAGATTCTATGAGGATTTTTTGGAGCATCGAGTTGTCGAGCTTAAAGGTGTGACTAGATTAGATAAAAAAAGACGACTGCGCAGCAGCCGTCTCTCCTTTTTCATGATGCCATGAATGCACCATTTCCCGTTAATATACTTCGAGTTGTGCATTCATCGAACATCCCATTATTTTAGCCAGTCCTCACAGGAATCCGCCATTTTTTGCAAAGCTTGAAAGAACATGCTGGCATGGTAACCATCACACACCGCATGGTGCACCTGCATTGAAACCGGCAGCAGCATGCGCCCTCCCTGCTCGGCGTATTTGCCGCCCGTGATGATCGGCAGCAAATATTCTTTATCATGGGCAATATTCAGGTTGAACCCGCTAAACCTTGCCCAGGGGATCATGGATATGGGAAACGTATTGGGCGGTGGATTCTCCTTAACGAAGATCCCTTTGACATCCCGATAACGTTCCATGTCCTGCTCATATAGATCATGGAATCGATCAAAATCGTTCGCAAATTCAGTCCATAAGCTCGAGAAGGTATGATCATCCTTGTGAAAAAAGGTATAACTCGGCGTCATGGAATCCCAGTACCCCAGCTGCCCCCCTGGGCTATACGAGGTTTTGAATTCTGCGCGTTCATTGACAACCCGGGTCACCATGTAAATAAAAGCCGGGTAAAGCTTATACCCCCGAATCTTCAGTGCTTGAAGCAACAGCGTGATATCCGTGTCGACAGTCATGCTGTAGGTGCATTGATTTACGTTTGTGTAATGCTCGAAATACGGCAATCTGTTCCACCGCTCGATATCAATGGTATGGAAATTCATTTATTTGCCCTCCTAAAATAAAATCGTTCTATTTCAGGAGGGTACATCCACCGCTTTAACCACAAGCCATCACTCCAAAGTTTTATATATCCGTCAGCAAGCTCAACGATTACATCTAAAATCCCGTACGACTTTCACGCTATCATAGAAAAAGGCCGTGTTGAACGCTCATATTGTGTTGTGTCCCTATTATAAATCATCACGCTCTTAAAAAATAGAGAATGACGATCCATGCTCCCGCCTGCTTATGTACCTTTGAACTCAACTCAGCGCGTCTCGTCGACGGGATACGCTCTAAAGAAAAGGCTTCGCTCCTCAAGCAGAAGCTCAAGTCGCAAAGCCTTTATCCTTCCAATCTTAATGAATCACTTCCGGCAATTGGGTAAACAGCAGGTTTACCGGCAAATTGCTTCCCGGCGCAGCCGTCAGCATGATTTCAACCTTTTGCTCAAAATCGCCTGTACGGTAGAGAACCGCTTGCTCTCCTGGGGATACCTGGCCCAAGGAATAAATCGGTACGATCGTTCCGTTCATCATGGCATAACCCGAGTACTTGCCGCCCCGCGGGTTAAACGAGATCAGGGTATTCGGCGCTACGCGATCCAGCGTGATTTTATACAGGACCCCGAAGTTGCCGGTATTGTGCGTAATGTCTCCAACCATAGGATCCATGCCTTGCAGGTTAGGGTCATCCTGGTTGTCTCCAAGAACGAGACGCTGGGATTCTGCCCCCACCAGCTCGGAATAACGAATGATCCGCGTCGAATCCGGATAGGTGCCGCGGTTATGAACGCCATCGCGATCCAGGATCGGCAGCGTGCTCAGCACCTTCAACGGATCGGATTTTTCGTCAATCATTACGACGTCGAACTGGATCGGCAGGTCGCTATACATGTCCGAGTACAGGGAAATGACATGCCCCTGCTTCATTCGAATCTCGCTCAGCTCCGTCATGACCAGCTTCTGTTCGCCAGGTGCAAGCGTTACGGAAGTTCGCTTCGAATCGTCCTGCATGGATTGGAAATAGTTCAGCACGGACTTTTTGCCTGCTGCCGTCGCGATCGGCGATGGACCTGCAAATCCCAGGTAATCTTGTCTGAGCGTTACCGGGGTACTGTTCTTGTTAGTTGCAATCACGTACATCTTCACGTTTTTGTTCAGATTGTTCACGTGGTGAATCATGAAGCGCATGTCGCCTACCGCTGTCTCTTGATACACGATGCCCTCGCTGTTTACGGTTTCCGGGCTGTTACTGCGGATCAGCGTGCTTGGCTCGTCGTAAAAATCATAATTGATCTTCGGACGCGAAGTGACATTGCCGAGGAACGAGAATTTCTCTCCTTCCGGAATGAACAGCATATTGAAGTCGTCTTGCTCATACAACGTCTCGTTCGTTACGTTGATGGTCGTCTCGTAGGAGGAGCTAAGTCCCTTCTTATCGGTGACGGTCAACTTGATGGTATACACGCCAGGCGAGAAGAAGGCATATTCTTTGTTCTCCCACTTGTACGTCAGGTCCTCGTTCTTGTCCTGGTCGTCGTAGCTTTGATCCGTATAGGTGATCAGCTCGCCCATTTTATATTCCATCTTGTCGGTTTCGAACATGGCTACAGGCGGAAGGTTCGGCTGAACGACCGTAATCGTTTGGCTGTATGGTTCACTCCAAGCTCCCGTCGAATCCTGAACCGAGTAAGTGACTATGTATTGACCTGGCGCATCAAATATATCTTGCTTGCCTTCCCAACGCTCGTCGATGATTTCACCTTGTACATTCTCAACCTGAGGTGTATAGGTGACTGTAGTCTGCCCTGCAAAGATCTCTTTAGGTCCTACCGTAAACTTGGCAACCGGCTTGCTTTCCAGACTCATGATGACGCGCTTGCCAACATTGTCCACTTTATATTGAATGTCCAGCGCTTGCGTGATGGCTGTCAGCGGAACCATGAAGGTGCTCTTGGTTTGGTAAGAGGTGCCTTTCATAGTTTTGGTTACGCCGTTGACGGTATACTTGCTGCTGTCCGTTTTGAAGCGGAGCTCATTGCTTCCTTTAGTGATAATCGTTTCTTTGGTCTTCTTATCGTAAGTGACCTTGAAGCCTACACGATCCACAAGGGCACGGATGGGAACATAGGATACTCCCTTCTTGACTTGCATCGGCTGCGGTGCATTGTAGGTAACGCCGTCTTGAACCATCTTCGTGCTATTAAAATAAAGAATAAGTTCCTTGCCCGTCACGGATGGCGTGTTATTCTGGTTATCCTGCCCTACCGTAGTCGTTCCCGGATCTTGGACTTCACCGGACTCCTCCACCGGCACTTCGGTCGTTCCTGTTTCGGTTGTACCTGTTTCAGTGGTTCCTGCTTCATCCGGCGCTTGAGTTCCTTCTGTCTCTGTCGTATCGGATGTCTCTTGAGCAGCGCCTGAAGCGTTTGTACCCCCGGATTTTAGTGATTTCGTTGCCGCTGAATTTTGCTCATACACTTCTTGGGTGACTGACGGTTGCGTTTGGTCTGCGGCATTGGCATCCGCGCTCGCCGGATAAGCTGCGGCCAATTGGGCAACAGCCAATACGGTTAGCAATGATCGTTTCTTCAGTTTCATTCCATAACTCCTTCTAATCCTTTTTGATATTTTAATGAGGTCATACTATTAGACGTAAATTTTGGTAAAAAAGTTTCTCTGAACTGTGAATAATATTTAAGATGATGTAGAACTTTGTTAAAAACCTATAAAAAATCCCGAAACAGCATCAACGCTGAAACGGGACTAATTGGTCACACGATAGAATTCATATAAATGTTCCTAGATTTCATAAATCCATTAACCTTCCTAAGGTTCCGATTCATATCATTTTGGAATATACAATATAGGCATTGTAATCAACCGAGCTCATTGTTCGACGTTCAGATGCTCCTGCAAATTCGTAGCCGCAATAACCTTTCTCCCGCTTGCCGGGTCATATTTCCACAGATGAAGACCCGTATCTCCTGTCGGGACATGAATGTCGGTATGATAAGGAAGATTCAAGAAGCTCCGAAATAACATCGAGATCATCCCGCCGTGAGAAACAATGCAGACGCTTTTCAACTCGGGTTCGTTATGGAAGGTAGTAAACAGCTTGGACATGAATTGCTCGGCCCTTGCTCTGAGCTGCACTTCAGATTCTCCGCCTTTAATGGCATCATGCCGCTTCCTTCCGCCCAGGGGCAGAGGGTACTTTATCAAAGCCTCTTCCCTTAACATACCCGCGATAACCCCATTATTTTGCTCCATCAAATCAGGATCATAGGTAACGGGTACTTTTGTCGTTTTAGCGATCATGATAGCGGTCTGCTTGGCCCGCTGAAGCGTGCTGGAAAAAATCGCATCCAACGCATATGCATGATGAATCCAATCCGCCAGCAGTCGTGCTTGCTGTTGACCGAGGTCTGTTAAAGCATAATCCGCCCATCCTTCACACCGATTCAGAATATCCGCTTCCGACTGTCCATGTCTGACAACTAGAATTTCAACCATATGCAGTCCCTCACTTACATCCTTCAGTGATTATTGTTTGTTGCCAACGGCGATCCAGCGCCCGTCCACATCCTCAAACACAAGCTCATGATTGTTATAATCCGTCATGGTTAACGGTCTGACAATCTTCACGTTCAATTCCATGAGCTCCTGCTCGATCTCTTGTAGTCCATACGCAACAAAATAGGCATCGTACCCGTAACCGTAACGGATTCGATTCGGCACGACCTCCACGTCTGTCATCGTTAATACGATTTCAATGGAATCCCTGTATAAGCACACATGCGGTTCGTCTGCATCAAGATAGTTCACGGCACGGAACCCGATTTCTTCATAAAACTGACTTGTCCTCTTGATATCAGATGTCGGAAAGATTTGCAGGCAATGGGAAAACCCTGTACTCATGGTTCTATCTCCTTATCTCCTGTTCTAGCCCTCTTCATAACGACTAAACTGCTTATCCTTCATTTCCCGTATATCCCGGATCGCTCATGTGACCGGATCTTCTCCCGGTTCCACAGAAATTGACGCAATGCCAAACAGATGAAGAATCGCTAAGTAGAATGGGTAAAGCGCCAATCCCGCTATGGCAATGAGTCCTGTTACAGGGCTGGGTTTGTCGGCCGGATTCGTGATCGGGAACCATGCAGCCGTAATGTAAACCAGCATCATGAAATAGGGAATCCATAAAATTAGAGCAAAAAAACTTGCTTTGCGACCGTTTAACCAATATCGGACCAGCTTCGGAACCCCCCAACCCGACAGAATGAATCCAGCAACGCAATAGACTAAGGTCAGCGCATTCACGTGATCCAGGTCCCACCCTGTCAATCTGCCAATCCGGTACACGTTGACCATCAGTTCAATCCCGGCAAAAGGGAACAGCGCATACAAAGCAGCCGCCATATTTAATCGAATGATGAAGTTCATATCCACTCTCCTTGCACGCATTCAACTGTAACCGATATGCGGCAGGCCGCTTTATGAAATCAGCTCTTTAATCAAATACAAATTCAGATCATCATCCGCGCATACCATGTCGCCCGGCACCACAGGTTCGTTGTTGTACATGATCCCGTTGCCGTCCGGAATATAACCGCGCCGTACATAGATTCTTTGAGCCGCTCCATAGTCCCTGTATAATCCCACCCCGATGCCGATACGCGGCAGTTTCTTGCTCACGATGATCTCGAATTCTTCTATGATCCGATTGGCGATCCCGTTTTTTCGATACTCGGGAAACACGTTCAGATCATTGATTTCCGGAATGTTCTGATCCCGAAAATACGGATAAGCCGACTCATATTTCAAATGCGATACGCCGGCCAGCTCACCCTGTACAAAAGCCAACAACGTGATGCGTATGCCGATTTGGTTTTCAAATTCACAACGATCATAATACTCATCCGAGCGTTGTATTTTTTGCTGTTCAAATGCATCTTTCCAAATACGTTTAAGGTCTGCGTTATCCAAAACTTTCAATGTAATGTCCATAGGGTTACCTCGCTGTTATGTATTGGTATGGTGAGTACCGTCAGCCTCTATTTTAATGCTTTTCCTTAACTTGGTAAATCATTCCGAAGCAATTGATGCATGAAATCAAAACGGCCAAGACGAATGTCCCGGCCGCTGTCCGATTTTTACCACAAATAACCCTGTTGCTAAGCAAAAAACTCGGTCTCTGCTACTTTCTGGCCGACATCAGCATAAACATCGGACGGTGACCTTCTTCCTCCCATTCGGGATGTGCCGCCAATTGTGCCTCAGAAGGACCCCAGTCCTCAACATGAGTTATGGTAAAGCCAAGCCCGATCAAGATATTGAGATAGGTGCCCATCGTCCGGTGCTGCTTAATTACGCCTTCGGCAAGCCAATTCGTTGTACGCGGTCCTTCTTGCTGGTAATGATCAACCGGCCAAGTTTGATGCCCGCTGGGATGCTGAATCCATTCGGGACGGCTTGAAGCCGTGTATATCGGATGCTCGACGGAGCATACCAGGCTTCCGCCGGGCTTAAGTGAACGGTGCACTTCCTTTAAGAGGCCCTGCAAGTTTTCAATATAATGAAAAGCGAGCGAGCTATACACCAGATCATACTTTTCAGAATCCAGCTCCAACGTCTCCAGATCCGCTTTGATATAGCTAATGTTGGAGTCCTGCGTTTCGGCCTTCCCCCGTTCCAGCATATTCTCGGACACGTCAACTCCGATCACTTTCTCGGCGCCGCCATGCTCCCTCGCCCATCGGCTGAACCAGCCGAACCCGCAGCCTAAATCAAGAACGCTGGCACCGCTCAGATCCGGCAGCATCGATCGCAGCGTTTCCCACTCGGGAGCGCCGTCCAAGCCATGAACGGAACGACTTAATTGGCTGTAACCCTGAAAGAATCCTTCATCATCATAAATGTTTTGCGTCATCACCGTTATAGCACTTCCTTCGTCTAGAATATCTCTCCTAAACTTACTTTCTTCATGCGTGGTTCTCAAGTTTATGTTTGTTTCTGCCTTAAACAGGATCACACACCCATAAAAAAGCGATATCTGAAGATCGCCACCGATCCTTCAAATATCGCTGCATTCTAACTTTTCCTTCGTTCGGCCCGAATAATTCTTCGTATCGATTGCTCCGTTAAATAATAACGTTCAGACAAGGTACGAATGGAATCGCCCTTCATATGACACTTGAAAATGTTCCGATTCCGCTCGTCCAGATCTCGCTTGGCTCCGGTTTGTTCTCCCCAGCCCTTGCGGTTCTCCGACTTTCTGGGAATATAAATATAACTTCCATCAATATACTGCTGAATGGTTTTGATTACGTGTTCCGGCAAAATATGTTGTGCTTTTTCGTATTTCATACCCCTTGCCCCTATCTACATGGAATCGTGTAAATAGTGAGCAAAGCCTGCACAAATATAACAGCGGCTAATTCATGTTGGAAGTAGGCTCCGAACAATTTCTCTGCCCGTTATTTCCGTGCAGCTTTGCCCGGAGCCTGATTTAACCACTTGAACGGTCGTGCTCCTAACGTGAGCCATCATCATTTTCACCTCGCCCGATTGGATGATACAAAGTTCGTTCGCTTCCCTCTATTGTAACAAATTCGATTTCCTTTGTGTCAGGTTCGAACAACGAGATGACGAGTTCTCCCGATCCCACACCTACCCAGCAACCTAGTAGACAAAAGAATGTAAAAAAAGCTTACTGGGCCGTTAAAATCAGCGGTCCATCCTTCGTGATAGCGATCGTATGCTCATATTGCGCCGACAGCTTGCCGTCGGCCGTTCTCGCCGTCCACTGATCGTCGTCGATCGTGATGCGGAACGTACCTTCGTTGATCATCGGTTCAATCGTAAACACCATGCCTTCCTTTAACCGAATGCCTTTGCCGGCTATGCCGACATGCTCATAGTTCGGCTCCTCGTGCAGGCTCCGCCCGATCCCGTGCGCCAGCAGATCCCGTACGACCGAGAACCCGTTCGCTTCCGCATGCTGTTGAATCGCCGACGTTATATCGCCAAGCCGGCCCCCGGGGAGTGCCCGGGCGATCCCCAGATCCAGGCATTCCTTTGCCACCTTCATTATGTTTTGCGCCTCCGGCCGGATATTGCCCACTGGATAGCACCAGCACGAATCGCCGAACCATCCGCCGTATTCCACGACGATGTCGAGCTTCAGCAGGTCCCCATCCATCAGCGCCCGGTTCGAAGGAATGCCGTGGGCCACCACATCGTTGACCGATGTGCAGGTTTCGGCGGGGAAACCGTTGTACCCTTTCGTAAACTGCTTGCCGCCCAGCTTGGTGATGTGTCTGGCAACAAAGTCATTGATCTCCCGGGTGGTGATCCCGGGCTCGATCAGTTTGGCCACCTCACGGTAGCAGTCCGCAACGATTTGGCTCGCCGGCTTCATCTCTTCGATTTCCTTAGGTGATTTTAAAATGATCATCTATGTTTATTCGCTCCTTATCAGCTCTATAGTTTTAAAAACCGCACGATATCCATGGCCTCCTCGTGCAGCTTTCCGCGGCGAAGCGAGAGCGAGGCGCAGCCGACCAAGGCGGCCAGCAGCATTTCCGCGCGCTGCAGCCGATACGGCGGCTCCGCCGCGTTTGCGCCGGAAGCGGCAGCCTCGTTCGCCGCCCGCCCGGTTTCCAGCAGCGCGGCAAGCGGCACAAGCACCTCTCGGCGAAAGGCGGTCGTAAGCGGGGCCGAGCGCGCTTCAGGCAGCGCGGCAAAGCCTTCATCGGCCAGCTTATGCAGCAGGAATAGGGCGTGATCCTCCGCCCAAAGCTGCAGCAGCCGGACGCCGGCGGCGGCGACGGGGCCAAGCTCAGCGGCAGCAGCCGTTTCGAGGCTTGCGCTGCGGGAATCCGCGGCAGCCGAATTACCGATGTCAGCCGCCGCAGCCAAGCCGAAAGGCCAGCCCACAGGCGCCTCTCCCGAAGCAGATGCGCGCGAGATTTCCGGCGGGACCTCCCGTTGAGCATCCGGCGAGACCTTCGGAGGGACATTCAGCGGGACCTCCAGCCATTCCCCGGCCCGCTCCAATGCGTCCCACAGCAGATCGTGAAGCAAATCGCCCTTATTGCTGTAATAATGGTATACCGTTCCATAGCCGAGTTCCGCCTGCGCAGCCACATCGCGGATTTCCAGTAAAGGCCCTTTTTTCAAAAACACATCGGCAGCGGCTTTACGGATTTGCGCCAGACGCCGCAGCCGGATCTCTTCGTTTTGTTCCTTCGTCCGTGGAGTCATCTCGTCCGTTCACCTCTTTTGTTTTTTGACCTACTCTTATGTCAATATAAAACATCAGCTTGCGAATAACAAGAGTATAGCTGGAGGATTTGCGGTTCAGCCTAGAAATCGGTGCTTGACCACAGGTTAACCTTAAACGCGCGGACCTGTTTAGAACATTGCTGCGCTAACGTTTCTCATGGCCTTAATCGGCTCCAAAACTCAAATCATGGTCACCAACAACCATTAGATATTTCCCCTCTTTTACGCACCCGCATACACTCTTCCGGCCAAGCACCGATTGATCGTTTCGGGCCGGAAATCCAGCTAATCCCCAGGCTGAGGCTAAAGCACGTTTTATTTCAGAATCTTAATACTAGGACCTTTCTCCTCTTTTAAACGTTCATTCCGGCCGGCGGACACCGAGCATGGTATACTCTTCCCAACCATTCAATGATTAAGGAGCCTGTACCGTGCTAAAAGAACGCATTGACTACTTGTGCAAGAAGAAAGGAATATCCCGCAAAGAGCTGGTTGAAGGATTCGTGACCACTGCCCACTTTGCGAACATCCTTGCCGAACGATATCCATTGCCCGAAGACCTTGCCGGGCATCTGGCGCAGCGCCTTCAAGTGTCTCCTTCCTACTTGGTGAAGGCAGGTAACACCGATCAAGATACGCTGGAGACCGCAAATCGCATTTTTGAAGAGCTTTCCCAAGCGGCTTCGCTTCTATCAGAAGAGCGTATCCACGATCTTCCGGATCGCCATGACTGTTTAACGGTGGAGCTCACCGTAGCTTTGATGAAAGCCGTTTATTACCAACAAGTGAATGATGCGGTATCCCATGATTACCTGCACCAGAACTATCTGAATTTTTACCTCGAGAAGTATGGGCGCCCCGATGAAGCCGAGCTCCCGCTGCCTGCGAAAAAAGCGATGCTTTTCTACAAAATCCAATTCTACCGGTCCAAGAACCGTTATCATGAGGCTTTAAGCCACGCGAACCGGTTAAGCGAATATGTGCGGGAAGGGACCGATTTATGGCTGACCACGCAAAACTTCAAGATGGAGGCCAGCATTTTTTTGAAGTTATACGACCAGGCCAAGCAGGTGTTTGAAGGAACGATGCGACGGGTTTATGAAGAACGGCTATTTCACCGCTTGACCGATCTGTACATCGCTTACAGCGGTTATTGTTACTCGATGGGATTGTATCAGGAAGCGCTAGTCACCCTGTCGATGGCGGAAGCCAATCTGGTGTATGCGGTAAACCAGGGGAATATGTTATCCACCATCATGAACAACCGGATCATCATGCTGACGATGCAGGGAGAGCATGAAAAAGCGGAGGAAGAAATCCGGCGCTTTGCGGAACTTCTCGAACGGGAATCGGCGGAGGTACGGGAGCAATTCCGTCCGATCCTATTGATTTACCGCTGCGAGTCGGCTGCGGCTCAAAAGCAATGGGGGCTATTAACCCAGTACATGCAAGAGTTCCAATCGTTAGAGCTGACAACGGATCAAGAGATGTCCGCATTTTTTTATCAATGCCAGCTCGCCTTGGCTCATGGACACCATGAAGAATTTATGGAATATGCCCTGAAATGCCTGCCGTATTACGAATCCGCTCAGCTCACCATGCGACTAGAATCCTTATATGAAGCATTGGCGGCCGTATCGGAGGAATCAAGGAAGTACAAGGAGTCGACCGTCTATTATAAAAAGCTGGTCTACCTGCTTCGAAACAAATAATTCATGCGTTAGAAGGTCGAAACGACCAACTTCATTCGCAAAACTTTCATCATGACTTACCGTTCATTGGCTTTGCAACCGAATCAACTTGATTGAACCCTATGAATACCGCAAAAGTTTTTCCGAAACGATGAGGTTCATTCCATCATATTGCCCGAAGTTTTGTTTCCTTGCGAAACCATTGTCGCCACAGCTCACCGAGGCTAACATTGAATTATAAATAATTCATCTAAGCGAGGTGCTCGATTATGGGATGGTTTAGCAAAAAGAAAAGTCCGCAGGATGCGCTGGAGAAAGCAGATCAAATGATGAACAAAGGTTTGACGGGTATGATGATGAAGGGTTTAGTGCCGAAAGAACATCGACACGCCATCAATCAAAGTCTGGAGCAAGCTAAACAGGCACAGATGGCAGCGACAGGCGCCCTTTCGTTAACGGCGACCGCCAACGTACGATCCATACGGGATACCGGAAAGCTGATCAATTTCGATCCCGTCGTCATCCTAGAACTGGATGTCACCGAGAACGGAGGAAAGCAATATACCAAAACGCTGGAAACGCTCGTATCGAAACTGCAAATTCCGAGAGCCGGTGATACCATCGGCCTCGCTCAGCATCCAGCCAATCCATCGGAACTGGTCTATATGGGGCTGATAAGCTGAATGCGCCACGTAAAAAGGACCTGAATCAGGTCCTTTTTGTTGTTATATGCCTGAATTTTTCGTTCAACATTCGGAAGGCTTCGTGAATGCTCTCTTTTGGCGTCTTGCCGTACCTCTCCCCGATGTTGACTTCCGAATAACACTGATCTTTCCCTGCCTCGTTCAGATAAGCGACCAATCCGACCCCCGTCGCACGGTACACATCAATCAGGATCGGTTCCAGCTGTTCCTTGTCCATTTCAAAGTACACATGGAACATATTCGATACGGGCACGGCAGGCTTCGTCTTCACGCCTCGGCACTGGCCGAACATCGCTGCTAGCTCTTTGGCTTCTTCGTAATACCGGCCCATGCTGCCTATTCTTTCCGCATAATAATAATCTGAGCTGATAATATACGGGTAAAGACTGACCAGATCGCCGCCATGCCGTCTCTTCCACACTTTGGACTTTGCCGTGAAATCGGTCCCGCCGGCCAGAATGGCGCCGGCAATCCCGCCGATGCCTTTATAGAAAGATACATACACGCTGTCAAAAAGAGCACAGATTTCTGCAGCCGTTTTCTGATAATACGGTGTAATCTCGAACAATCTTGCCCCGTCCAGATGCAGCTTGATGCCTTGAGTACGGCAATAGGCCGAAATGGCCTCCAACTCCGCGTAATCAGGCAGCTGCCCTCCGATTTCACGCTGCGGCAATTCCAGAAGCAGACATGCAATGTCACGATCCAAACGCTGGACGTCCTCAAGCGTAATCAAACGCTCCTGATCGCCAAGCAGAATCGGCTCGATATGATGCAGCTCTTTAAGCCCGTCCTCCTCGTGAATCTCCAAATGGCAAAGCGGGTGATACGCCACTCGCTTCAGATCCGCATCATCGCACCAGATCCGCAAAGCAATCTGCTGCGCCATCGTTCCGCTGGGAAAGAATACCGCCGATTCCTTACCCAGAACCTCTGCCATTCGCGTCTGAAACTCTTCGATGATGGCGCCCTTGCCGTATGTATCCCCCATCTGCGACCCATCCGCGCTGCGAAATGCCTCGAGCAGCACTTCAACATTCCTGCGGCTATGGCCAATCAATGGGTATGCTGTTTCGCCGTAAGCCTCGCCAAGCGATTTCCGCTGTTCTCCCATGTCGCAATAACTCCCCTTGTTCCATCGATTTTGAGCCTATTCTCTTTACATTGAATGAACCACCCTTTAAGCATACTAGATAAATGAGCAAGTGAAAAATAATTTGGATGACCTAACTTTTCGGAAAAACTTGACAACAGGAGCAGTCTGAAATAACATTGTATATGAGCATATGTTCATATTAAAATTTAATCGGCTTTTTGAATCATTCGTTCAACATTCTTAGGGTTTATCTGAAGGGAGTTTTCGATTATGCACCATCACAACCACCGGCACGGTCATGACCACAGTCACCATGATCACGCCCGCTCAGGGAATAAGAAAGGTCTTGCCATCGCCCTGATCATCACGCTCGGCATTATGATTCTAGAATTTGTGGGAGGCTTGCTTACCAACAGTCTGGCCCTGTTATCCGATTCCGGCCATATGCTAAGCGATGCCAGCGCTTTGCTGCTCAGTCTGGTCGCTTTATGGTTTGCCGCAAGGCCCTCATCGCCGAACAAGACCTACGGCTTTTACCGTTTCGAAATACTGGCAGCACTATTGAATGGCGTCGCCCTGTTTGTCATCGCCGGCTTTATCGTCTGGGAGGCGATTCAACGCTTTGATGACCCGCCGGCCGTTGCCAGCGGCAGCATGATGCTCATTGCGTCCATCGGCTTGTTGGCTAATCTTTTGAGTGCATGGTCCTTGATGCGGATGGGCGACGTGAAGAACAATGTGAACCTGCGAAGCGCCTACCTCCATGTCATCGGCGATGCGCTTGGCTCCGTAGGTGCTATTGTCGCCGGGATTCTCATGATTGCATTTGGATGGTATATTGCAGATCCTATGATTTCCATTTTGGTTTCGATCCTGATCCTGAAAAGCGCCTGGAGAATTATACAGAATACCGTTCATATCCTGATGGAGGGTGCACCTGCAGCGATTAACCCTGATGAGGTAACGAAATCCCTGCTGTCCATTCCGGGAGTCACGGGCATCCATGATCTCCACATTTGGACGATTACGTCCAATTTCGACTCCTTGAGCTGCCATCTTGTCGTGAATGATGACGTGCCTGGTTATGAGATCCTTCAACAAGCGATTGATCTTCTGGAAAGTCGATTCCACATTGAGCATTCAACCATCCAGATTGAGAACAGCGCCATCGCTCATAAAGAATATAAAGTGTGATCTGGTTCCTGCGGTAGTCCTTCCGTTCATGAAAAGGGGAAATCCGGCTGCCGAGGTTTACACTTTTTACAAGCTCGGTTGACCTCCATAATGAGACTATCAAGACATTCTACGTAAGTTACCGCGAAATCCTGAATGTCTGATAGGGAGGTTGCCATGAATAACGATATATATACGCTGGAGAAGCTAAATGAATATCGGCAAGCACATTGGGACGAACTGGATCGTCAAGGAAGATTCATTATTCATGATGAGATCGGCGTTGGTGAATCGGAGTCAAATGCGAGGAATCGTCGACTTATCGATAAGCTTTACGGGTTCTTTCGAAAGCGGAGATCACGAAAAACCCATTCAAAATCCTTATAAGCCAAAAGAGCAAGCGCGGTTGTACGCGCTTGCTCTTTTTTACGGGAATCACGCCCGCCAGATCTGCTTAAAATCCAGCCATCCCAGATTATTAATGACGACTCCCTTGTAAGAAGGATGCAAACTTGCGAAGAATCTCGTATGAATCAGGAATGATACATGCGCTTCCTCCCGCAGCCTCTCCTCGATGTTCGATAAAATGCTCAACCGCTCCTCGCACCGTTCGCTGGCAAGCGCGTCATCGATGCATTCTTTTACCCAATCCTGCAGGGACGGATCCAGGAACTCTTTGACAATGCTGCCCTCCTGCTCGTAATTCTCGATGATGCATACTTCTTCGCCCGGAAGAACTAGGCCGTGCAAAATGCAGTCCATACTATTCACCACGTCGGGATGCAGCATGGTATCCATACGTATCTCCCGGATCATCAATGAAATCCCAACGGAAGCACACTGATTCTGGATCCATTCGGCATCCTTGATATGATTGGCCAGCGTTGCCATGATGACGGGGGAACCGTCGTAACCCGACTGCCTCAACAGCGACTTGGCGAACTCGGGATCATAACGGTCTTTGCGGTAAGGCGCTTGTTCATCCATAATGAACCCTCTGGCCGGATAAAGACGATTGTCGCCCAGCTCCCGGATCATCTCCGAACGGTTCAGGATCAGATTGAATGCGCGGCGAAATTCGACGGATTGAAACGGCCCCTGTTTTTTCATATTCCATGTAATCAAAGTCGTGCAGCCTTCGGAGGATTCTATGATATCCACAGCATGATGGTCGCCGCCATGACCGAATTGCTCCGAATCCTGCAGCAGCCGCTCCCAACTGACGTTGCAGTGCTCGGCATCTTCCGGCATCATAATGATTTGGATGCTGTCCAAATGCGGCCGCCCTTGATAATAGTGGGCATTCGCATGAATGGTCAGCCTTTCCTCGGTCCATTCCTCCACCTGAAAGGGCCCCGTTCCGACAGGAAGCCTCCAGAACTGTTCTTCATCCTGAATCAGCAGATGTTTAGGCACGATGGACATGCATATGGAACTGAGAAATCGGATGAAAATCCGATTCGGCTTATTCAGGATAAAACGGACCTCGCGGGGCGACACCGCCTCTACGCTGTGAAGTTCTCGCACGATCCAAGCATTCCGTCGATCCTGACCCAAGCGCTCCACCGTGAATTTCACGTCCTCTGCCGTTAATTCCTTGCCGTCATGGAACAGAATCCCTTTACGAAGATGAAACGTCCAGCTCGTTCCATCCTCGCTGCTCTCCCAATGATGCGCAATCACAGGCATGTATTGATCCTTTGCTTTATCGTATACCACCAATCGATCGAATATTTGCTGGATCATATGAGCTTGAAAACTGTAATAGCACTCGGCGGGGTCCAAGGTTTCGATCAGCCGATAAACCGGCAGCCGCAGCGAGTCCCTGGCTTCTTCCTCCCCTTCCTTCATCTCCTTGCAAAAGCCAAAATGCCCATTCATCCACTCCACGTAGGAGTCGTTGGTCCGAATGCCTTCTCCGTAGGTACGAAGCAGCTCAAAGGCTTGCTTGTATTCCCCTTTTTCCGCGAGCTGCTGTGCCGCTTCCTGAAGCAGCTCTGCTTGATCCGCTTGAAAGGTCAGCTTGGACCGGTTTCCTCGCCCGCGTCCGGCTTTCCACAGAATCCAGCCCTTCTCTTCGAGCTTGCGCAAAACGAGCTTCGCGTTGCGCGACGTGCAATAAAGCGTGTCGGCAATCTGCTCAAGCGTCACTTCCGTAGCGGTATGGACTGGAGCGTTAACAGCAAGCTTCCGGTGCAGCATGAAAAATTGTTCGTACAGCATTGCAATCCGCTCCCCCCTTGGTAAAATCCAATACGTTTATTCTACTTGGAGATCGTTTCGAGCGCGAGTACCTTTTCGGTAGAAATCCATTATATTCAAAAAAAGAACGGCTCCATTCCCCCTAAACCGTTAGCCTTAAACTGCACATCCTTGTTACATCACAGAAGCCCTTCGTTTCATATCAAGCCATCAAGTTCCGGCTTATGAACTCCTCCGCTTCCTTCAATTTTAATGTAAGCTCCATGCCGTCGGACATGTTCTTCAATCGAAGCACGCCGGCCGCCGCTTCATCTTCGCCGATCAGAATGGCATAAGGGATGCCTTCCGCCGAAGCTGAGGCTAAGGTCTTTTTCAATTTGCGCCGCTGGGTAGCCAATCGGGTACGAATCCCGCGATTCCGAAGTGCCGCAGCAGCCATCAATCCTTCCGGGACAGCTTCTCCTATCGGGATGACCACAACGTGTGGCCTGTTCGTTTCAACCACCCGGTCCCGAAGCATCTCCATGATGGATTCCATGCCGAACGAAAGCCCTACCGTCGGATATGCCATATCTTCCCGTCCAACAAGCTGCCCGATGATCGCGTCATATCTGCCGCCGCCGCCCAGGCTTGATCGAAAAGCATGGGACGCGTCGTAAATTTCGTAAACGGTTCCCGTGTAAAACGACAATCCCCGGGAAAGAAACGGATCAAATACGCAGACGTCCTGCAAACCGACACGCTGCAGCAGGCTTTGCAGGATTTGAACTTCGCGCGCGCCCCGCCCCGGCTCCAGGTTGTATGTTCTGGTAATCTGCTCGAACGTCGGTTCCTTGAGATCCACGAAACTCAGGACGTTGCGACAAATTTCCTGATCAATCACCTTATCCGCGAGCTCTTTCCGAACCCCTTCCCTCCCGATCTTGTCCAGCTTATCCAGTGTCAACATGACGGATGAACTTAGGTCGGCCGGTACACCCATAGCTCCCAGGAGTTCACCCAGAAAGCCACGATTGTTCCACCTGAGGACGATCGGAATTTCAAGTCTTCGGAACACCTCGGCTGCGAGCTGCATCAGCTCCGCTTCCGCTTCCGGACCCGCAACCCCCACCACATCGACGTCGCACTGCAGAAACTCCCGCAATCTGCCCCTTTTGACGGGGCCGTCCCGAAATACCTTCCCCATCTCATATCGCTTGAATGGCTGGCTGATGCCTGGGTTCAGCGCGATCACCTTGGCGAACGGTATCGTCAGGTCGTAGCGCAACCCCAGCTGTCGCGCTCCCTGATCCGTCAGATGATACATCTCCTTGAGTATTTCTTCTCCTCCAGCATACTTGGAAGACAGCAGCTCCAATTCATTCAGGATGGTTGACTCCATCTCCGCGAAATCGTAACATTCAAACACTTCACGAAGTGTCGATTGCACCTTTCTCCTTACAGCCTGTTCCTGTCCAAAATAATCATATGTCCCTTTTACGTTCTGCATCGCTGCTCATCCTTTCGTTCCGAGAAAATAAAAAACGCGCCGGACCTCATGGTCCCGCGCGCTTGGTATGCGGCAGGGAGGCCAACGCGAACAGCGTTAGCCCGCCCTGTAGATTTACAGGCGTGCTAACGCTGCTTGTGATGATGAAGTTGATTCGATTTGATGCTGTTCATGTCATAATCCCCTTCACTTTGAGCCATTGATTAAGGGGAATTATAGCGCAGCTGATCTATATATTCAAGGGCAATTCCTCTTAGATGGTTCGGGACCAATGGCGATGTGCCGCAATCGCATCAATGAAGGCTTGGCCGAACAGCTTCGAATCCTCATTCTCTTGAGCGACCACGATCCCTTCACCGCTCGCCGCCGGAAGCAGATTCATTCCTTCGGCGATGGCCGCGATCGGTTTGAAATGCTGATAAGCTTCCTTGATGAAGTCCAGCACCTTCTGCTCCGTCAGGAGCTCTGACACGCTTAGCGCCCCGCCCGCCACAAGCACCGCGTCGAATAACACGGAATCCGCCCCCAGGAGCGAATGTTTCACTTCCAGTTCTCCGCCGGATTTGCCTGTAATGACGCCAAGCTTCGGGCTAACCACTTCGGTGATGATGCCGGCTTGCTGAAGCTGCGCAAGCACGAACGGAAGCTCGTCCGTGAATCCATTGCCTGCAAGCACAGCTACCTTTCGCGTTAACGGGAGCTTCACGGTGTTCATCATGCTGAGTGCCGGAGAGGAGTCTTTGGAAGCGGAGCCGCTGGTTTGGGGAGGAATGGTTCCTAACCCTTCCGAGATTCTTGTCGCGAGTTCGCTGTCCACATTTGCAAACAGGTCGACGATCTGCTGGCGGATCTCCTTCCGCTGCACTTTGCCAAGCTCGAACTGGAATGCGGATACGATATGCTGCTTCTCCACCTCGGACATGCTGTTCCAGAACAAAGCCGCCTGGCTGAAGTGATCCTTGAAGCTGTCGCTTCGGGCTTGCACCTTGCGACCCTCTACCTTCTCGGTATAATGCTCGTAGCCGCCTCGTTCGGCTGGAACGGGCTTGGGCGTGTTGCCCGCAATGCCGTTCTTATGATAGCTGACCGGCCCCTTATTGATGGTCATGCGGTGCATCCCGTCCCGTTGGTTGTTATGAACCGGCGCAATTGGACGATTAATCGGAATTTCATGGAAATTCGGCCCGCCCAGACGGGACAGCTGCGTATCGGTATAGGAGAACAGACGTCCCTGCAGCAGCGGATCATTGGTAAAATCGATGCCGGGCACGACATGACCCGGATGGAATGCAATCTGTTCCGTCTCCGCAAAGAAATTATCCGTATTGCGATTAAGCGTCATTTTTCCGATGATTCTGACCGGAATGATCTCTTCCGGCCATATCTTCGTCGGATCGAGGATATCAAAATCAAAATTGAATTCCTCGTCCTCCCCGATCATTTGAACGCCAAATTCGAATTCCGGATAGTTCCCCGTGTCGATGGCATCCCATAGGTCGCGGCGGTTAAAGTCGGGATCCTTACCTGCCAGCTTCTGCGTTTCGTCCCACACGAGAGAATGAGTGCCCAGCACGGGTTTCCAGTGGAATTTCACAAAATGCGCCTTTCCTTCCTCGTTCACGAAACGGAAGGTATGCACGCCGAAGCCCTCCATCATTCGGAAGCTTCGCGGAAGCGAACGGTCGGACATCGCCCACATCACCATGTGCGCGCTTTCCGTGTTGTTAGCTACAAAATCCCAGAACGTATCGTGAGCGGACTGCGCCTGCGGAATCTCGTTATGGGGCTCGGGCTTTACCGCGTGAACGAAATCGGGAAACTTCATCGCATCCTGTACGAAGAATACAGGCATGTTGTTGCCAACCAGATCATAGTTGCCCTCTTCCGTATAAAATTTAGTTGCGAAACCGCGCACGTCCCGCACGGTATCGGCTGAGCCCCTGGAACCCGCCACCGTCGAGAACCGGACAAATACGGGCGTCACGACGGAAGGATCCTGCAGGAATTTGGCTTTGGTATAATCTTTCATCGATTCATATAACTGAAAATAACCATGGGCTCCAAAACCGCGGGCATGCACAATGCGCTCAGGAATTCGCTCATGGTCGAAATGCGTCATTTTCTCTCTGAAATGGAAGTCCTCCATTAACGTCGGACCGCGTTCGCCGGCCTTAAGCGAATGCTCATCCTCAGAGACCGTAAGCCCCTGGTTCGTGGTCAAGTTCTTCCCGTCATTGTCTACCGTAAATTGTTCCAGCTGTTGGTCCTTGCTCGTCTTGTTGTTGCTGTTGTTGACATTCGAATTGGAATTTGAATTGTCCATGATCGGAACCTCCTGGTATGTAGTAGATGAGTCTCTGACAAGTGTTTCCCTTGGTAACAGGTCCGCTTGCGGACCCGACATCTAATTACCCTGCAATATGGAATACGAATCCAGTTTCATGCGACCTTCATAAAAAGCTCATGCAATCGAGCTGCAGGCTTAGCGCCGGGACATTCAACGTCTTTCCCTTGCCAATAAAAAAAGCAGCCTCCCTCTTCAAAAGGTCGGCCGCAATGTAAACTGTAATGGCTTAAATCCCTGTCAGTTTATCCGGATTTCTCACGATATAGATATCCTGCAGCAATCCATTCCGGATATTGAAGAAAACGACGCCCGTTACGTTCCCGGCTTGCCGGAAAACAACCCCGGTTTGATGGTTCAATTCCCTGACCTCGATCTCCGGCGCAACACCATCCTCCAGCAGTGCTTGGCGCAGAATGCCGCTAAGAAAACGGGCAACCCGCTCCCGGGTTTCGACCGGCCTTGCCGCCGCGATCACTTTACCGCCGCCGTCGGACAGAAGAACGGCATCGTCCGCCAGCAGGGACAGGACATGTTCGGCGTTTCCCTCGGACAGGGCCGTGAAGAATCGGTTTACCCATTCCTCCTCAACGGACCCTACGCCAATCAGGTCTTCCTCCGTGATCCCCATTTTTCCTCTTGCCCTGCTCATGAGCTTGCGGCAGTTGGCCTCGGTTTTATCGATCAGCCCGGCGATTTCCGGGTAATCGAATCCCAGCGCTTCCCGCAGGACGAATACGGCCCGCTCCGAGGGAGACAGCCGTTCGAGCAGAACCAGCATGGCATAAGAGAGCAGCTCTTGGTTCTCGACGGTCTCATAGGTCTCGCCATAGGATTCCGGAATCGGCTCGGGAAGCCAAGGACCGAAATACTGCTCTCTCCGATTTCTGGCTGACTTGATCTCGTCGAGACAGCGATTCGTCACCATTTTGCACAAATAGGCTTTGGGCTCCCGTATTTGTCCGATGGGAAGGCTTTGGACCTTCACGAACACATCCTGTACCGCATCCTCTGCATCCGTAACCGTTCCGGTCATTTGATACGCCAGATGAAACAGAAGACCCTTATACTGTTCATACAGCTCTAACATACCGTCTTTTCATCCTTTCAAGCAGGATCGTCCCTTATCTAACGAACCATGCTGGAATAATTCCACATGAACGATTTGACCTTGTAAGCCAGCTTTCCTGTGATCATCAGATCCATTCCCCAGGCACGTGACCACACCAGGCCGTGTCCGGGTCCCAATCCAACCGTATACCCTTCATTTACGCTCCTGTGCTTGGCGGCTGGGGTTCCGGTTACATCCGCCTGCACGATGCCGCCAAGCCGCGCCGCTTGCGGAATCGCTTCCTTGCATGTCATCCGGTCTGCAGCACCGCTTGCGGGATCGACCACATGCGCGCAATCGCCAATGCCGTATATTCCCGGCGCATCCTTGACACGGTAGCTTTCATCCACAACGATCTGCCCGTCCGCCGTCACGGGCAGCCCCAGGCTAAGCAGGGCGGGATTCGGAGCCAGACCAAGCGTCCACACCGTAAGGCCGACAGGGATGGGAGCTCCTTCAAGAAAATGAAGCTGCCCCTGTTCCTCCTTAAGCGCTCTTCTCCCCTGATGAAGGACTATGCCAAGCTCGGTTAGATATCGTTCAAGCCGTTTCCCTACTTTGGCAGGCCCTTCGAGGAACAAGCGATCCTGAGCATTGAACAGATGCACCCGAATATGTTCCGGGTCTAAACGGAGCTTACCCGCCTCAGCCCGCATCGCATGAATCAGCTCGGCCGACGTCTCGATTCCGGTAATGCCTGCACCGGCTACGGCAATACTCATCAGCCGCTGCTTCTCCTGCGCATCCGTTTCTGCTGCCGCAAGCCTAAGATTGGACTGCCAGTGTTCCCGGATACGTTCCGCCGCTTCCATGCCTGTCAGCGATATGCCGCCTTGTTCCGGTGCTGCCTGGCGCACGACGCTTCCAACCGCCATCACAAGGACATCATACTCCATCCTATGCTCCTGCCCTCTGCCGTCTTCCAAGCTCAGCAGCTTGCTCTCCTTGTCAATGTTAGTCACCCTGCCCTGTATGAAGCGGGTGCCTTCCGGCATGACCTGTTCCCACGGGACGGTTATGCTTTCCCCACTTACGGCAGGGCGGAATAAAAGCACTTTCCGCACATGGGCGGAACCTTGATCGATAAGGAACAATCGCAGCTTTCTTCCGTTCAGCCCTTTCTGGCAGCCTTTATGAATGGCTTTGAGGGCATGTATGCCGGCAAAGCCTCCCCCTACGACAACGCATGTGAAATCCTTTATCAAAACAACCCATCTCCTTTGTTTTATGCGATTTGCACATAACACGATGAGGGGGCTGCTTTTGTGACATGACCGCCAACCTTTTTTAAGGGAACCGGCTGCTCTTCATCATCAAGCCCCATAAATACTCTCTTTGCTGTCCGATTCATCCTTAAAATCATGCCAATATGTTGCGCTAATCCTGCTTCACACGGTCCGATATCTCGACGAGGCGACGTATTCCCTCATCCAGCTGAACTTCGCTGATATAAGAGTAACTGAGCCTGATCCACGATTCCATCCGATCCAGCGGATCGCATATCCGTCCGGGAACAAACGCTACCGATTCCGCCAGGCATTGCTGCAATAACGCATCCACGTTGATCGTTTCCGGCAGCCGTACCCATAGATTCAAGCCGCCTCCCGGGCTGCTCCAGCTCCAATCCGTAGCCGCCAGCAGGTTCTCCATCCTCGCTTTTCGAAGCTCCAGCGCAATCCGAAGCTTGGCCACATGCTCCTGCAGCCTGCTGGAGAAGAAATAATGCTGAAAAATCTTTTGCGTCAACAAGGGCGTACCGTTGTCCGAAAGCGCCTTGACCGGTACGATTACCTTCATCAGCTCCGGACGTGCGGCCAGGACCGATATCCGCAGGCCAGGGGCAACGTATTTGCTGAAGCTTCGAATATGAATGACGTAACCCTCGGTATCGTAATAAAAAAAGGGCAGCGACGGCGGATCTCCAAAATAAATGTCGTGATAAACCTCATCCTCCACCAGAATGCATTCATATCGTTCGGCTAGTTCAACCAGCGCCTTGCGCTGCGTTACCGGTACCGTATATCCTGTCGGGTTTTGAAACGTCGGGTTCATGTAGAACAGCTTCGGCTTCTCCGTCCGCATCATATATTCGATATGTTCCAGGTCGTATCCTTGCGGCGTAATCTCGATGGGGAGCAGATTGACATTTTGCTGAACAAAAACATCAATCGCCGGGCTATATGTCGGCCGTTCGATCAATACAGCATCTCCGCTTTTGACGAGCGAACGCGAAATCAGATCAATCGCTTGCTGGGATCCCGTCGTAATCAGCAGTTCTTCCGGATGAACCGCTATGCCCTGCTTCTCCATGAAATACCGGGCCATTTCCTCGCGCAGCTCCAAATCTCCGGACACCGAAGAATAAGTGCTTAATACCTTCGGATACATGTCAAACACTTGTTTGACGTGGTTGGACAAGAATGCATTCGGCAGCAGCGCAGGATCGATGAGCGCTTCCGACATCTGGTAATCGACCTGATGCCTGTGAATGTCGGACAAGCGGCTGCGATTGACGTACAGCGATCTGGCCTGATATTCCCAAGGCGGGCTGAATGCAAGGGGTTCCGCCGAAACGTCTTCTGCCTTACTCGCCACAAAATACCCTGATTTATATTTCACTTCCACGATGCCATCCTTTAGCAGCTGCTGATAAGCCTTCAATACCGTTAATCGATGAACCTTCAAACGCTCCGCCATGACCCTAACCGACGGCAGCTTGTCAGACTCCTTCCACTCCCCTGTTGCAATGCCCTTAGCAACGGTATCGTAAACCAGCTGCTGCAATGACCCTTTTCCTGCCTTTTCATCCATCATCGAAAGCTTCATCCGTTCTTTCCCCCTGACCTATTTGCAGGCGAATCTGTTCTATCAGACCCGAATCTGTTCTATTAACTACCTATTATAGTATAGAAAAAGGAGGATGCAGCATGATTATTTTTAACTACTTATTAATGTGCGCCATTTTCAGCACCACGTTTCTCGCGATCAAAATCGGCGTGGAGGCTGGGCTGCCGCCATTTCTCTCGGCGGGGCTTCGATTTCTTCTGGCGGGCGCCTTCATCTTCCTGTGGATGATATTGCAGCGCAAGGCAAAACCGAGCCTGCTCTTGCGCAAGGAATTCCTTCTGATCGGGATGACCAGCACGTTTCTGACGTTTGCGACGCTGTATTGGGCCGAGCAGCATGTAGCTTCTGGCATTGCCGCCATTCTGTCGGCTACGGGCCCCATGATGATCCTGATGATTCAATCCGTTGTCATGCGGAAGAAAGCCCGGCGCAGCGATTACTGGGGCTGCGCGGTCGGATTCGCGGGCGTGTGCGTGCTCATCATGCCCAAGCTGGCGATCGGGAGCGACCTCATCTGGATTCTGAGCTGCATGGTCATCCTTATAGGCGAAATCGGTTACAGCGTGGGCTCGCTTGCTACCCGCAAACTGTCCTTTGACATGCCGGATATCTCGCCGATTACGATCAATGCGGTGCAGATGATGCATGGGGGCTTGGCTTTATTGCTTCTATCCTTGTTCAGTGAACGCGGGCAATGGACTGGGCTGACAACGATGCCGGCCATAGGATCCGTCATATATTTGACAATCGTCGGCTCGATGCTGGGCCATAGCCTGTATGCCTGGCTGCTAAAAGCGACGAATGCCTTTTTCCCGTCCACCTGGCTCTTCGTGTCGCCGATCATCGCGCTGGGACTCGGTGCATTTCTGTACGGCGAAACGATTTCACTTTATTCGGTCCTAGGCAGTTTGTTCATTATCGGCGGAATTCTGATCGTGAATCTGCCTGAGCTCCGGACACGTTTCATGTCGCGCCGCATGGCATCAAGCTCAGGATAAAGCGTGGCATGGTTCCCCGAATGAATGGACAAACGGAAACGGCTGCGATCCGTAATTCTCGTTACGTGTCGCAGCCGTTATGCTATGCGTTCGTTCCTATTGTAATGTTACGATTCCTAATCCACTTTGGCACGATAAGCATCCGCGGTCAGCAGTTTGCCTAGCGCTTCGTCCAGATCGCCTTCCACCTCTACCTCCATAATCCATCCGCCTTCATACGGCTCTCCGTTCACAAGCTCAGGCTGGTCTTCCAAGGAGGTATTCACTTTCGTAATGGTTCCGGAAACAGGGGAATACAGCTCCGAAACGGTTTTGACCGACTCAATGGTGCCGATGCTATCGCCTGCGGAAACCGCAGCGCCCGTCTCGGGAAGCTCTACGAATACGATATCGCCCAGCTGGCACTGCGCATGATCGGAAATACCGACGCGCACCACATTCCCATCGACCCTCAATGCCCATTCATGATCGTCGCTGTACACCAAATTCTCTCTGATTTCGCTCATTTTCGAATACTCCTCTTTTCTTAAAAAATGAAATTAAGGTGAATGAAAAAAAGGACGCGAAAAAAGGCTTTCGCCTTCTCTCTGTCCTCGGTACCTGAGAGTTTGTGATCGGCCGCCTCTTAACGGTTCGATCTTTCCCCTTGGGTGGCTTGCGCACTCTCCAGAGCTGCGTCGGATGGCGGTTCGTTTACCTGAGAGATTACTCGTCAGCCCGGCAGGCATAACGGTTTGCTCCTTCGGTGCCGCTCGGGTTATCCCCAACTCGTTAGCGGTCTCTCCCATCCATCGTCATTCGCATATTCGGTTGGCTTATTCTCCCACAGAATAAAACAGGGACGAGTCGATGTCAAGATTTCTAACAAAAATTTTAAACATGATCCTATTTTTGATGAAATAAAGGTTGACACTTTATGGAGAGGCACGTTTATAATAATCACAAGAACGTAGGAAGATGACAACTCAATATGTTTCACGCGGATGATGGTATTGGGAGAGATTACCGACAGACTGACAGGTAGCGCCGAAGGAGTAAGCCGGATCACACGGTGAATCTCTCAGGCAAAAGGACCTTTACCGGACGCACCTCTGGAGAGAATTCTGAATAAGGAATCACCCACGGGGAAACTCACACACGCTTGACACAACACTAACATGACATGTGGGGTAACTCTCAGGTACAAAGGACAGAGCAGAAGGATTACGCAACGAGCGGGCTTTTTGAGCACGGCTTGTTATCCTTCTGTCTGTCCTTTTTTGGTGTTTCCCCGATAGACCATGCCAATTAAAGAGGTGAAGAGATGAGTTCATTACAACGTACACCGCTTTACCCGCTTTATTCCGATTTTCCTTCTACTCGCTGCATCGATTTCGGCGGCTGGGAATTGCCCGTGCAATTTTCCGGCATCGTGCAAGAACATGAAGCCGTACGCAAGCACGCCGGCCTGTTCGACGTCTCCCACATGGGTGAATTTATGATCAGCGGACAAGACGCCGAAGCTTTCATCCAGAACATGACCACGAATGACGTCACCCGAATTACGGTCGGTCAGGCCCAATATACGCTAATGTGTAATGACAACGGCGGTACGGTCGATGACCTGCTAGTTTATAAACTGTCGTCGGATCGATTCATGCTGGTTGTGAACGCATCCAACATCGATAAGGATCTTCAGTGGCTTCATGAACACGTCACAGGTGATGTCGCCATCCGGAACGTATCCGCGGAGACGGCACTGATTGCACTCCAAGGACCTGCCGCCGAGAACATCTTGTCGAAGGCAACCTCGGAGACGCTCGGCGATCTCCCCTCCTTCCATTTTATTCAGAACGCGCAAGTATGCGGCCATGCCGCCTTGCTCTCACGGACCGGTTATACCGGTGAAGACGGCTTTGAAATTTATTGCTCCGCCGGGGATGCGCCGGATATCTGGAGAGGCCTGTTAACCGCGGGGGAAGACCATGGACTCATTCCGGCCGGACTTGGTGCGCGCGATACGCTCCGCTTCGAGGCGAAACTGCCATTGTACGGACAGGAGCTTTCGAGCACGATCTCACCCCTTGAAGCCAGCCTCGGTTATTTCGTGAAGCTGGACAGCGGCGATTTCATCGGGCGGGAAGCGCTTCAACAGCAGAAACAAGACGGTGTGCCGCGTAAGCTGGTTGGCATTGAGCTTATTGATCGCGGTATCCCGCGGTCCCATTACCCTGTATTCAACGGTAATGGTGAACCGATCGGTGAAGTGACCAGCGGTACTCAATCTCCCTCGCTTAAGCGAAATCTCGGATTGGCCTTGATCGAAACCCCTTATGCAAGCTTGGATTCCGAGGTATGGGTCGAGATTCGCGGTAAGAAATTAAAAGCCAAAGTGGTTAAGACACCATTCTATAAAAGAGGAGCTGCCTTATCATGAAGCATCGTTACTTGCCTATGACAGATCAAGATCAGGCCGACATGCTTGCCGCCGTCGGAGCGGAGACCATCGAAGACCTGTTTGCCGATATCCCTAAATCCGTCCGATACAACGGCGTCCTCCCGATGTCGAAACGGCTGGGCGAGCCAGAGCTGCTGAAGCATATGCGCCGCTTGGCGGATCGAAATGCCGATTTCGACCGGTATACCAGCTTTCTCGGAGCCGGATTGTATGACCACCACATTCCCGTCGTCCTCAATCATGTGATTTCCCGCTCCGAATTTTACACGGCGTACACGCCCTACCAACCGGAGATCAGCCAAGGCGAGCTGCAAGCGATCTTTGAATTTCAATCTTATATCTGTGAATTGACCGGCATGAAAGTAGCCAATGCCAGCATGTATGACGGTTCAACGGCACTGGCTGAGGCAGCGGCGCTTGCCAGCGGGGCGACCAAACGAAAGAAAATCGTTATTTCCCGAGCCGTTCACCCGGAAGCCCGGGAGATCGTTCTGACTTCGGCTCACGGTCTCGATCTGGAAGTCGTTGAAGTCGGCATCGTTAACGGCGTTACCGACCCGGATGCGCTCGCCGCTGCCGTTACGGATGACACGGCAGCCGTGCTTCTGCAATCGCCGAACTTCTTCGGCTGCATTGAGGACGTGAGATTGATCGAACCCTTGGTTCATGACAAAAAAGCATTGCTCGTGCTGAGCGTAAACCCGCTGTCGCTCGGGCTGCTCGAATCCCCTGGCGTGCTTGGGGCCGACATCGTTGTTGGCGATGCCCAGCCGCTTGGCATCCCTGCCTCTCTCGGCGGGCCGACCTGCGGATTCTTTGCGGTATCCGAACCGCTGATGCGCCGCATTCCCGGCCGGATCGTGGGCCAAACCGTCGATAAGGACGGAAAGCGCGGCTTTGTGCTGACGCTGCAGGCACGGGAACAACATATTCGCAGGGAAAAAGCAACGTCGAACATCTGCTCGAACCAAGCGCTGCTCGCGCTGTGTGCCTCCGTTTATATGTCTACGCTGGGTAAAGCCGGCATGCAGGAGGCAGCGCTTCTGAATGTGCGCAAATCCCATTACGCTGCCGACCTTGTCGCCAAGGGCTCCCTATCCCTCCCATTCAGCTCTCCGTTCTTCAATGAATTCGTAGTGAAGCTGCCTGAGGGAACGAACGTGAAGGAGGTCAACTCGAAGCTGCTGGAGGCCGGTTATATCGGCGGTTACGATCTTGGCTCTTCGTACCCTGAGCTTCATGGATGCATGCTGATCGCCGTGACCGAACGGCGGACGAAGGACGAAATCGACCAGTTTATTGGTGAATTGGAGGCGATTGTATGAAACCGGAAAAAGCCTTGATATTTGAACTCAGCAAGCCCGGCCGCGTCGCCTATTCCCTGCCCGAATGCGACGTACCGGAAACCGACGCCGCTTCATTCATACCGGAGAGCCTGCTGCGCAGCAAACCGGCCGAACTGCCGGAGGTATACGAAGTGGATGTCATCCGTCATTATACCGAGCTGTCGCGACGGAATTTCGGCATCGATAACGGTTTCTATCCGCTCGGCTCATGCACGATGAAATACAACCCGAAGATCAACGAGGATGTTGCCCGTTTTGCCGGTTTTGCCAAGATTCATCCGTACCAGCCTGAGGAAAGCATTCAAGGCGCACTAGAGCTGCTGTATACCCTGCAGAACGACCTAGCCGCATTGACCGGCATGGATCAAGTAACGCTGCAGCCTGCTGCGGGTGCCCATGGCGAATGGACGGGGCTGATGCTGATTCGCGCCTACCATGAGAGCCGCGGCGAGAAACGCACCAAGGTCATCGTACCCGACTCCTCTCACGGCACGAACCCGGCCAGCGCAACGGTAGCCGGTTACGACACGATCACGATTAAATCCAATGAACGGGGCATGGTGGATCTGGATGCCCTCCGCGCCGTCGTTGGTGAGGATACGGCGGCCCTTATGCTGACGAACCCGAGTACGCTTGGCCTGTTCGAGGAGCAGATCGTGGAAATTGCGGAAATCGTGCACGACGCCGGCGGTCTGCTGTACTATGACGGAGCCAATTCCAACGCCATCATGGGAATTACCCGGCCAGGCGACATGGGCTTTGACGTGGTCCATCTCAACCTGCACAAAACGATGAGCACACCCCATGGCGGAGGCGGCCCCGGCGCAGGCCCTGTCGGCGTGAAAAGCCTGCTGATCCCGTTCCTGCCGAAACCGATCGTGTCCAAGCGCCAAGACGGCACCTTCTACTGGGATTACGACCGTCCCCAGTCGATCGGCCGCGTGAAGGCGTTCTATGGCAACTTCGGCATTCTGGTTCGTGCCTATGCGTATATTCGCACCTATGGACCGGAAGGACTTCGCCGCGTCTCCGAGCTCGCCGTGCTGAATGCGAACTACATGATGCATCGTCTGGCTCCTTATTACGAAGTAGCCTACCCGGGCCTATGCAAGCACGAATTCGTGCTGTCCGGCAGAAAGCTGAAGGAGTACGGCGTGCGAACCCTGGACGTTGCCAAGCGGTTGCTCGATTTCGGCTATCATCCGCCAACCATCTATTTCCCGCTCAACGTGGAGGAATGCATCATGATCGAGCCGACCGAAACGGAGAGCAAAGAAACGCTGGACGGTTTCATCGACACGATGATCCAAATCGCAAAAGAAGCAGAGTCTACGCCTGACGTTGTCATTAACGCCCCTTACACCACGGTTGTGAAGCGACTCGACGAAACAACGGCCGCGCGCAAACCGGTATTAAACTGCACCTGCGGATAGCGCAGGAGTTGATCCGTTACAATCGGCTTAACAGCTATCGACATGCTTTCTCAGAAGGCAGACCGCATACAGCGGCTGTTTTCTTGCCTAAGAAAGGGTGTCCCTCGCCGTACAAGCGGCTGTAGGGACACCCTTTTTAAATTGCATAATATAATTTCATGCATCCGTGGGATCTCAGATACAGCAGCAGCCCCCACTTGCCCTCATATGATGCTCTGGCACCCTAGGGACTTGGGCCGGCCCTTTGCATCTATCTCAATAAACCTACGGTCATTCCTGGTACTACCCATGCCAACGATTCAGCATCGCTCAATGGCTCACAATTTGGACCATATCAGTTCTCCGCTCACGGCATCTATATATTCCAAAAGATACTCTGAAACGCTTACTCCTGTTTTGGCTCGTCTCTTGTGCACGGGATCATAGATTAACCGGTAGTGGGCCGTGCCGTCATCACCATCCATATACCACCTGAGCGACACATCCAGCTGTTCCGCATATCGTGCGAGCGCCGAACCCGCAGAAACCGCGGCCGTAAACTTGCAAGCCTCAAGCTCACGGATTTTCTCATGAGACACACTGCGGTACAGAAGCACTTCTCCCGTCATCGTGCTTACGCAAATATTTACACGCTCCAGACGTACCCGGTATTGATCCATATACAGCGGCAAGTGGAAGAATTCCCGATCTCGCTTCTCTGCTTCGCCCTCATCTCCCTCTTGCTCACTGTTCGTTACCCCGTCTTTCCAATCCCATTTCACTTCCAGTCGCAAATACTTGGCGTATGACGGAAAAAATCTCTGCAAGAACAGCTCTGCTCGTTCCCAGCATTGCTCGCGAGTGAGCACCGTCTCTCCGTCGGAGCTTTCCGGTTTATAATGGTACGCCTCTAATCTGCCTGTGGCCTTATCTATATGTATCATGTAAGCTGCTTGAAGATTGCGAAGCGTTTTTCCCCATCGTCGTTCAAAATATCGGTCCACCGATAACGGATCGGTTGCCGATTGATCCGCTTCATCCTCGTTCATATCGCTTTTATCAAAGTACAATAATATCAGGTTTTGATCGTCTCCCCTCGGCCGATCCAGAACATACCGCTCCGTATCAATGCCCAGCTGGGCCTCCCAGAATGGAATTAAATCTGAATCTTCATCTGGGCTTGAATGTTCGGTTCCGGTCCTTGATGGGAGAACAGGCTTAACAGTATAGGCGTTATCTAAATTACCGGGATCCGCAGGCGTGATTGAAACAGTCGGCGGCAGCAAATCATGCTGCAGGTTATGTAAGGGCTCGCCCGTAACGGCATCGATCTTACGACGCCCCTGAATCGGTTCATAAACCAGCCGATGTTGATCCTCCTCCCCCTCCATGTCATATATAGAGGGATACAGTGTGGTTATGATGGGCTGCATCTCCATATCCTGAAGGATCCTTTGCTTCGCAGCCTCCGCACTAACGAGCAGCCTGTCCGGCCAAACCGGCAGCTCCATTCCCGGGAATTCTTCCGCCTTGTAAAGCACGATATTGAAATCGGCGTCAAGCCGGATCTCACAACCGGAGCGCGGCAGCGGCAATCCGCCGACCTCTGCCCTAAACTCAATCTCAACATAGTTTCGTTTGATCTCTGATCGAATCCAGGTAAGCGCTGCATAATTCGGATGATGCCGGATCATGAACGCTTTAGCTATGTCCGCTGCCTGCTCCGTCGTGCTTCCTGCCTCTATCGCGCTTCCCCGTATCGTGTCATCACGCTCTTGATCGATTTGAAGCCTCATCAGCTGACCGGTCTCCAGGCTTAATGAAACCTCAATTCGGCTGTTCTCGGAATGAGGGTCCTCCCAAATAAACGTTCTCTCTTTTTCATCGAACCCCTTAGGGGTGTTATCCTCCATGACAAGTTCATAATGCTCAGGTATGAAGGTGATCGTTCCTGCAGCTGCCCGGAGCGCCTGGATATCCATGGTCATATCCCGCTTTGCCTCCTTCTCCTTCTCTATTAGAAAGCTCTATTTTATGATATAAAGTATATAATTATATACGGCTTACTTCTACCAAGCTGACAATTTACGAAAGATGCGGTGATCGAATGAGTAACCCGACATATGGCCTGGACGTTAACCAGTATCTTGACCGTATTGGATATACGGGCCCGATTGTGAACAGCGCTTATATGCTCGCCAGGCTGCAGGAGCAGCATGTGCATACCGTCCCCTATGAAAATCTCGATATCCTTGACCGAATTCCGCTTTCCCTGGATGTTCCCCATCTCTACGATAAAATCGTCACCCGCCATCGCGGCGGATACTGCTTCGAGCTCAATGCGTTGTTTGGCTGGCTGCTGCAGGAACTGGGCTTTAAGGTCACTCATTACTTCGGTCGCTTCTGGCGGGATGAGACCGATACGCCTGCTAAGCGGCGGCACCATATCCTGCAGGTGGATATCGAAGACCAGCGATATATTGCCGACGTCGGAGTGGGAGGCGCCGGACCTCGCCACCCTTTGGAGCTGGTAGATGGCCTGGAACAAACCCAGGGGAACGAAACCTACCGGCTGGTTCAGACCGAGGCTTATGGCTGGATGCTCGAGGAGTGGAAAAAAGATGCCTGGGATCCGGTCTTCTCTTTTACGGAAGAACCTAATCTACCGAAAGATTTCATCACCACCTCCTTCTGGTGCGAGCATGCCCCCGATTCACCGTTTAATAAAACGGCCCGGGTATCCATACGTACCGCTGAAGGCAGAAACACCGTGGATGACGACGAGTTCAGAATCTACAAGTCCGGCGGCGTCCACACCTTTAAACCGGGAAATCCACAGGAATATGCCGAAGCGCTTCATACTTATTTCGGTATCCCTATCGATAAATAACAATAAACCGGGCTTCCCCCTAGCAGGGAGCCCGGTTTTTACGATTAATATTCAATTTTTCGCTCCGCAGAGCTCCACGCTTGGAATGGCAGCAAATAATCCGCTGTCCGAACCTGCTTCATGGGGATGGAACGCTGATCCATCGGCATGGCGATTTCATCGTATATGAAATGATCATCAAACCCGATCTCGGCCGCATCCTGCTTCGTGCTTGCATAATAAACGGCATCGGGCCTTGACCAGTATATAGCCCCCAGGCACATCGGACAGGGTTCGCAGCTGGTATAGATCGTGCAACCTTTCAATTGAAAATCCTCTAAATGCAGGCAGGCTTCCCGTATGGCTTGCACCTCGGCATGAGCGGTAGGGTCGTTCAACGCAGTAACCAAATTACGGCCCCTGCCGATCACTTGGCCATCCTTAACCACAATCGCCCCAAACGGACCTCCTTCCACATGTTGAACGTTTCGATGGGCTTCTGCAATCGCCTGATGCATCCAGTACTCATGATTATGATCATTCATTATGTACAGCTCCCTTCCCATGTTCATCCCGTTCCCGGTGTGCGTAATCAAACATCCTGATCGACCGGGCGGCTAACTCTCATCATAGCATATCTTCTTTCGATCTCCTTCATTTTCCAACCTTTTCGCTAAAATGGATTGACGAACCGTATACAAACGTATACAATCACGAGTATTGGTATACAAACGTATACATTTGAGGTTGAAGGAGGTTGGTTATATGCGGCAAGAGGAACCACCTATGCCGGGCCAGAGCCGGTCGGAGCATCGCGACCGGGACAGCCACCGGCAAGGCGGACGCCACGGAAGACGGCGCGAGGAAGGGCATGGCGGCAGGGAAGGCGGGAAGATGGCGCAAACGTTCCGCCGGGGACGTGCGCTCTCTTTTCTGGACAACCTGGTTGTGAAACGGGAGACCCTGAAGAAACAGGTCAATGATCCGGACCTGCAAGCTATTCGGGACGTGGTCAGCGGAGAGCTGAAAGCGGTGGACCAGATCATTCAGGAGTACATTCAGGCTTTTGAATTGTATGATACGAGGCAGTCTCAGGACGGCCAGCAATAATGGCCCAGGCCATTGATAAACCAATAACCATGACAGAGGTAGGACTTGGAGCGTGATGATTTTTGATTAGAAAGTTTTTTTCATACTATCGGCCCTATAAGGGACTGTTTGTACTGGATTTTACGTGCGCCGTCATTGCGGGACTGCTGGAGCTTGCTTTCCCGCTTGCCGTCAGCAAATTCATCGACGAGCTGCTGCCCAGCCAGGATTGGCCGCTTATCCTGATTGCCTGCATCGTCCTGCTGTCCATCTATGCGCTGAATACCGCGCTGCAGTATATCGTGACGTACTGGGGACATATGCTCGGCATCAACATCGAGACGGACATGCGGGAGAAAATGTTCTCCCACATTCAGAAGTTGTCCTTCCGCTTCTTTGATAACAACAAAACCGGCCACCTGATGGGCCGTATCACGAACGATCTTAACGACGTCGGCGAAGTGGCCCACCATGGCCCGGAAGACGTGTTCATCGCCGTCATGACGCTGCTCGGTTCCTTCTCCTTGATGGCCTACATCAACCTGGAGCTTGCGCTGCTGACCTTTATTATCGTGCCGCTGATGGCATGGCTGATCATTAAGTTCGGCGGCAGAATGACCACGACTTATCGTCAATTGTTCCGAAACGTGGGCAATTTCAATGCCCGCATCGAAGACAATGTCGGCGGCATCCGCGTGGTTCAATCGTTTGCGAACGAAGAGCATGAGAATAAGCTGTTTCAGGAAGAGAACAAGCAGTTCCGCGCCACCAAGCTGCTGGCTTATAAAACGATGGCAAAAAGCACGTCCGTCAGCTATATGCTGATGCGTTTGATCACGGTATTCGTGATGATCTGCGGCGCATGGTTCTTCATTCAAGGCAAAATCGAGATGGGCGAATTCATGGCATTCCTGCTGCTCTCCAACATCTTCTTCCGTCCGATCGAGAAGATCAACGCGGTTATTGAGAGTTATCCCAAAGGCATTGCCGGCTTTAAACGCTACCTGGAAATCATGGATACCGAGCCGGAAATCGCCGATGTGCCTGATGCCGTATCCCTTTCATCGGTACGGGGAGATATCCGCTTCGAAGGCGTCACCTTCGGGTACGAGCCTTCCCGAACGATACTGAATAACATTCACCTGACGATCCGTGCCGGAGAAACGGTTGCATTCGTCGGGCCGTCCGGTGCCGGAAAGACCACGATCTGCAGCCTACTCCCCCGTTTCTATGACGTGGATCAGGGCTCGATCACGGTGGACGGGATCGACATCCGGAATATCAAATTGCAAAACCTGCGCAAGCATATCGGTATCGTGCAGCAGGACGTGTTCCTGTTCTCCGGCACGATCCGTGACAATATCGCCTACGGCGACTTGAATGCAACCGACCATCAAATCTGGGAAGCCGCACGGCGCGCTTCGTTGGATGAACTGATCCGAAGCCTGCCGGACGGCATGGAGACGGTCATCGGGGAACGCGGGGTTAAGCTGTCCGGCGGCCAGAAGCAGCGTCTGTCCATTGCGAGAATGTTCCTGAAGAATCCGCCGATCTTGATTCTGGATGAAGCTACCTCGGCACTGGACACGGAGACGGAAGCGCAAATCCAAAAGTCCCTGGCTGAGCTGTCCGTCGGCAGAACAACGCTAGTGATCGCTCACCGACTGACCACCATTCAGAGCGCGGACCGAATTATCGTCGTCAATTCGGAAGGCATTGCCGAGCAAGGCACGCATCAGGAATTGATTCACTCCGGCGGTGCGTACAGCAGACTTCACCAAGTTCACTAATGAAGCCGATGAATGGTTTGGTTGTGGATGAAGATTCGCCTGCAAGAAATGAACATCCCGCATTAATACTGAAAAGGATGGCTCCCAGCGAAAGGGAGTCATCCTTTTTTTGCCGCGCACCTATAAGAAGCATCCTGCTGATTTTGAGCAATCAGAATATTGTTGAGAGGATCCTTGCAAATTGTCCATGGATAAGAAAGTTGTCGCAGGGAAACATTAATGGCGTACTACAAAGACCATCGTTACAGGAGGGCTATATGTTTTATATCTACAGTGTCGGTTTGCTCTTCGGCGGACTGTCGATCATCAATCTGGTCTTCTCGTACCAAACCAAGCATATCCAGCATCTGTTCTGGCCTACCCTGCAGTTTCAGTTGTGGATGCTTCCGCTCTTTGTCATTGCCAATATGTGCATCGGGTACGGGATCCGCTTTGGTTACAAAGCCACCGATCAGCTGGGGTACACGTTGATCTTCTCCAAATGTCTGGAGATCCTGATATCGTTGGGCGTGGCTTACTTGTTCCTGAAGGAGGTTCCCACCTGGAAAAACTGGGCGGGGATCGGCATTATTGCGCTCGGGATCTTTCTGGTGAAGCAGAAATGAGCGCCCCTGCGCACGGATGCCTGTTTTGCCTAAATTCATTCTTCGCCAACATCCTTCGGACATCGGTACCATGGTTATCGCTGTCTCTTCCCCATCCAGCCTTGTTCGAAGGCATAGCGGGTCAGCTGTACCCGATTTTCCAAATGCAGCTTTTGCAAAATGTTCTTCAAATGGTTCTTGACCGTATTTTCGGAAATGCAAAGGTCGCTCGAAATATCGCGGTTGGACAATCCCTCGGCGACGAGTCCCAGAATTTCCTTTTCCCGCGCCGTTAAGGGACTTTTGCTCGGGTCCGGCTTGTCGTATTGCGAAAATTCCTTCAGGATGCGGAACGCGAGTTCCCTGCTCACCGGTGCTTCGTCCACCGCAATGGCTTTCAGGTACTCGTGCCATGATTCGGGATTCAAGTTCTTTAACAAATACCCCTGGGCTCCACGCTTCAGGGCATCAAACAAATGGGCGATGTCGTCGGATACCGTGACCATAACGATCTTAACGTAAGGGAACTTGTCCTTCACCCGCTTGGTCGCTTCCAAACCGTCCATGCCGGGCATCTGAATATCCATCAAGATGATATCGGGCATCCATATTTCGGTCAGTTCCAGGGCATCCTCACCGCTTTGCCCTTCCGCCACGACTTCAAAGGTCGGATCGCTGCTCAAAATGGTGCGAATTCCTTCTCTTGCCAGATCGCTGTCATCGATGATTAACACGCGAAAAGGTTGACTGTTCATGCTGTGCTCTCCTTCCTGATGTTGATAATCGTCTGGTCGTGCCGCCTTTCCATCTGGAACTTCCAGCCCATGGCCTCGGCCCGATCCTTCATGATTTTGATACCATACCGGTTGCTACCGAGCGGCTTGTCCAGATCAAAGCCTTTTCCATCGTCGGTGACAGTGCAATGCCAGCCCGAATCCGTTGTATTCGCGGTAATCTTGACGTGTTTTGCCTCGGCGTGCTTATGGATATTCAATAAGGATTCCCTGATCGAAGCCAGCAGCTCCACCTTTTCTTTGGCTGACAGCATGGCGTCCGGAATTCCCCACTTGATGTCGAAATGCAGGTCCGTCTCCTGCTTGATTTCCTCGATCAGGCTGCTCATGCTGTGCATCCACGGAATGGCTTGCGGATCTGCCGGGTAGCGGAGATTCGCAATAGCCTCTCTTACGTAGGTGTTGGTACGATGAACGCTTTCCTTGATTTCCTGATACGGAATGTCCCCCGTACGGCCTGACTTCTCGATTCGGTCGATCTGGGCGTTCAGCAGGAACAAGGATTGGGCGATTCCGTCATGGAGCTCCCGGCCGATCTTCTCCCGTTCATGCATGGCTGCTTGCAATGCCCTCGATCGGTTCAACTCCTCTTGATTCCGTTCAATCAACGAAAATAACTGGGTAAGGAACAGTATGGAAACCAAAAAAACGATGACAGGTGCCAGCAGATTGCCAAGATCCATCGATATATAAGGCAGCAGGAACTCATGGCGAACATATTCCCATATGCCAATCGTCAAGGTTGGAATGATGAGTATCAACCATTTCATTTGTTTATAAGACATACCCTGCCTCCTATTTCAATATAAAAGTAATGTAATGACCCCGCCTTTCTTCCTACCATGTTACCATTGGTTATCCCTTCATTGTAACCAAAATCGTTCATGAGCGGAATGACTCAATAGAGCTACGAATAATCGCCGGATTCTCTCGTGCTGTAATAACCTATTTACAATTCAAGTGCTAATCGCTTATAAAGAGTAAAAGATATCCATTCATTCCATTTCCGATGAAGGGGGCTGCAGTTGGATGACGCAAAAAATTGCAGTGATCATTGTACACGGATTGGGAACACAAAAGAAAAGTTATGCGGACAAATTCATGAAAAACTTGAGGGACACCTTCTCCCGGACCTCCGGCATCCCGCATGAGCAGTTGGCCATGGAGGCCGTACATTGGGCCGATGTTTTTGCGGCACGCGAGGATGAATTAATCGGCAGCAGCATTAAACCTTACCGTTTACGTTATCAGCACCTCCGGCAGTACGTAATCAACAATCTGGCGGATGCCGTGGCTTATCAGCCCGTGGAATCCGAAGATCAGAACTACGAGGCCATTCATCGGACGATCAGCGAGGCGCTGCACCGCCTTGCCCTGTCAGCCGGCCCCCGTGCTCCGTTATGCGTAATCTCCCATAGCTTGGGGTCCGTGATCGCCAGCAATTTTTTCTACGATCTGCAATTTTCCTCCCGCGGGCATCGTCTGGTCGTTAATCCCGAAGCACCGCTGGAGCGAGGAGAACTTCTGACCTTGTTCTATTCGCTCGGAACCACTTTGCCGCTGTGGAGCATGCGTTATCGTGACTTTGACAAGCCGATCGTGGTTCCTTCAGCTCAGCTGAAGCTCTATTATGAACATCTGCTGGGTGAATGGGTCAATTTCTATGATAAAGACGATATCCTTGCTTACCCCCTCAAAAGCATTAACGAAGAGTATGACCGCACGGTACGCCAAGACATATCCGTTAACGTGGGTAACTGGCTGACAAGCTGGAATCCGTTGTCGCACAGCGGATATTTCTACAGTAAACCGATTCTCGAATATATCGCTTCGCAATTGGAAGCGACCTGGCGAAGCATAAATCAGGTTAAATAAGCAATGCCGCAAAGACATAGGATCTTTGCGGCATTGCTCTTATATGATGATCCGATCATAGAATGAACTTAAGCACCAATTCCAACGTTGATCGAAGATGGCAGCATGTTTTTCACTTTAGAAAACTGCTGTTATATCAGATGGTTAGATTCATCACCCATTGCTCTCCGATCGGCCCCATTCTTCTTCTGCCTGTATCTTTGAAACCAACACTTGCATACAGCTGCTGAGCCGGTACATTCTTATGATTCACGACCAGCACCACCTCATTGCAGGAAGGAAATTCTCTCCTAATGAACGCTGGCAGCGCAAGCATCCCTCGTTTGGCGTAACCTTTACGCTGCTGTCTTTGATCAATGGATAAAGCAGTCAACAGCATCGCATGAGAATGACTTGTATATTCCTTGACGCGCTCCGTAGCATGCAGGATAAAGAAACCGACAGGATGACCATCAGCTAAAATGACGATGGGAAACTGACCTTCCCCTAGGTTTAAAACTTCTTTCGGATGAGAGGTGAATTGGACTTGGTCCTCCGGTAGCTCGAATTCTTTCAAGACGGGCAGATGTTCTGCCGTGCGGACAACAAGCTGGATTTGTTCTGCGATTGGCATGGGCCCTCACTCCTCTGTCAAGGTGACGTTGATTTAATCAAGTCTTCTTCGCGTTGAACATTTGTTCCCGCCTAATTATCCTGTTTCTTCGCCGTACCATAGCTGTCGGAAGCTTTCGCTGGAAGCCAGCAGCTGCTCCGCCGTGCCCTCGGCCTCAATCTCACCGCCGTTCAACACGATGATATGGTCAGCATGGTTAAGCGCAGCCTTCCGATGCGATACCACAAGACAAGTCGCACCTCCGCGCTCGCTGAACAGCCTCTCCCATAACTTGCGCTCCGTCTCAACATCCAATGCACTGGATAAATCGTCGAATACGTAGAGTTCCGCATCCCGTACCAACATTCTTGCCGCGGCTGTCCGCTGCGCTTGACCGCCGGACAGCTTGACTCCGCGCGGACCCACCATCGTCTCCAACCCATTTTGCAGATGTTTGATATCTTCTTCCATTACGGCCGCATGAAGCGCGCGTTCCAGACTGCCCGGCTGCTCGGATATACCCAACAGAATGTTGTTGCGCAGTTTGTCGCTGTACAGCCTTGGGATCTGCGCAGTATAAGCACTTTGTGGCGGTATGAAGAAATCAGCCGGCTCCGTTACCCTTTCGCCGTTCCATCGGATTTCGCCCTTTTCGGCTGGCAGCAAGCCCAGCAATGTGCGAACCAGCGTCGTTTTTCCGCTGCCTATCATCCCGGTTACGACCGTAAAGGTACCGCGCGCGAGTCTCAGATTGATATTCGAAATGCCCCGTCCGGTTTCGGGATACTGGTACGACAGCCCTTGCGCTTCCAGCAGCGAGAGCGGAGGTGCCTCGATATATGCCGTTTCCATCCCGTCTTCGATCGGAGCGCCGGCAGCGTGATTGGATGCCCCATGCGGTTGCCCATATCCTGCGGCATGATGACCGGAATTCTCTTCATGGGTTCGCTTGCTCTTAACCTTGCCGATACCAATGTAATGGGCTGCGGTAAGCAGAGAAGCCGGTGCTCCTTGCAGCATGGATTTGATGCGCTGAAAGCTGACGCCCATCTGCTTGTAATACGTCATGAAATTGCCGACGTTCGATATGAGCTGGGTAACAAATGTTAAATAATATACAAAGAGGGACAAATCCCCGACGGTAAAATCGCCGTTTCGCATCTTAAGGCTTGCGAGCACGAGGATCAGGCCGGTACCGAGGTTAACGGAGTTCGTGAATACGGAGGACAAAGTTTCCGTCAGAAGTTTATCCTTCACCATGGATTGGCGCCGTTTCTCGCTCAGACTTACGAAACGCTCCACCACGCGTTTCTCCGCTCCTGCGACCTGGATCGCCTGCACGTTGGCAAACATTTCGCTGATCGCCCCGGTTACCTTGGCGGTCGATTCCCGGCTTGCCGCCCTGTATTTCTGGATGCGCGCGGTTGCGATCTGGGCTGCGGTCACCACCAGAATCAAAGGAACGAACACGAGAATCGTAAGCTGCAGATCGATGGATATGAGAATCCAGCTGGCGACAATGACGAAACCGACAAGCCCTAATGTATCTACTGACCAGCTCGTCGCTTCTTCGGCCTGATCCACGTCATCCCGGAAATTGCTGATGGCTTCTCCGGGCGAGCAAGGGATCGCTCGCGCGCCGGGCTCCTTCATGACATGCGACAGCATATTGCGGCGGAGCAAGGTGCTGATGCGGAAGCGGAAATGCACGTCTGTCATAAAGCCGCCGAAGATCAGCGCAATCCGTGCCAAGGCAGCGCCGATAAGCAGCACCGCAATCGCCCAAACGCCGTAAGGAAAAGAATAAGTGCCTTCCAAATGGTCGAAGAAGGCCTTGGTTAACAGTCCGGGCACAAGCGGGGCCATATGGATAAGGGACCACGCGAACAGGTTGATGAGGTACAACCCCGGGCGGTACATAATCAACCGCCAGAAAAAATGCCTAGTTTTCATGCCAGCACCTCCTCCATTCCAACGGCAAGCATGCGGCTGAACCGCGATTGCGGATCTGAGGCCAGCTCTTCCCTGCGGCCGCTTTCGAGCATTCTTCCGTTCTCCAGTATGAGAATCCGGTCGGCGCGCTGAACCGTAGCCAGACGATGGGCAATTATAATGCAGGTCTTCTCCTGCAGCAGACGCGAAATGGCTGCTTCGATCCGGTATTCCGTTAACGGATCAAGCCGGGAGGAAGCCTCATCAAGAATGACAAGACCCGGATCCGTCAAAAATACGCGTGCAAACGCCAGCAGCTGGGCCTCGCCCGCAGACAGGCTTCCGCCTCCAGAAGCCAGATTGGTATCCAGCCCTTCGGGAAGCGAGCCGTACCAATCCCCTAGTCCAAGCTCTTCTAACACGGATATAATACGGGTATCGGCTATGCCTTCATCAAACAAGGTCAGATTATCCCGGACGGTTCCCTCAAGAATCTCAATATTCTGCGTGACCATGGCGACCTTCCGCCTTAGTTCATGGAGCTTGCAGCCTCGAATATCGGTTCCCGCCAGCTCGATGCTTCCCTCCTGTGGATCATAGAAGCGTAGCAGCAGGCGTGCGATCGTCGTTTTGCCGCTGCCTGTACGGCCGAGCAGCCCAAGAGTCTAGCCCGGCTCAAGGCGCAGCTGCAGATTTTCAAGCGTAGCCTGCCCGCCCTCTTCGTAAGCGAAGTTAAGGTTCCGGAATTCCACCGACAATGGGCCTGACGGAAGCGGCGCGCCAGGGCCGTCTTTGATCCTGGGCTCGGTTGCAAGCAGGTCGCGGACCCGCATCAAGCTGGCATCCGCTTTTTGCAAATCCTCCAATTGGGTGCGAATCTTCTCAATAGGCTTGGCCAGCAGCTCCGTATAATAAAACACGAGATAGATGGAGCCGATCGTCAAGCCGCCCTGTCCGTTCTTCCACAGTATGGCGCACACGATAAAAGCCGCTGCATTGCCAAGCGCAAACACCAATATCGTGGTGCTCCACATCAAGAAAAATCCGATGAACGCACGAACGCGAACCGGCAGCATCCGCCTGGCCATCTCATAAAATCGATTCATGACATATCCGGCCGCCCCGTTGGCACGCGTATCTTCGGTTCCTTCAAGGTGCTCGCCGATGAATCCGTAGAAATCCGCATTCAGCTCGCGCCACCGCTTCCAGATCGGTATCGCAAATCGCCGGATATGTTGAATGACGTAAATGCTGCCGACCACAAACACCGTCATGACAAGGCCGATCCAGAAGTTCTCCCGATACAGCAAAGCCAGGATCCCGAGCATGAGGATCAGATTGCCGAACAGATGGATAATGAAACTGGAGAAGAAATTGGCGAGCGCATTCACATCGCCATCCACCCGTTCAATTAGAGATCCGGAGGTTTGGGTTTTGTGAAAGCTCATATCCAGCGACAGGCAGTGCTCCGCCAACTCGGCACGAAGCTTGTTGGTGGTCGTCCAGCCCAGGTTCTCGCTATAATAAGCAGCCGCTATGGAAACGCCTTGTTGAAGCAATGAAAAGAGAATAAAAAATCCTGCCGCATAATAAAGGGAGGTCAGGCTTCCCTCTCCTTGAGCCGTATCGATGAAATACCGGATGATCTGCGGATTGATCAATTGGAGTCCAATGGAAAATAACAGCAGCACCGTCAGGGCTGCCAGAAGCTTCTTATGGGGGAATACGTACCTGGCGAGCATCTCCCGATACATCCCAATCCCCGTGGTCCTTCGCTTGCTGTTTAACGTGTGATCGCTTTGCATTTCGTTTATAATCCCTCCGCTTCGGTTAACCCTATTGATAATAATAAGCTCCATGGTAAGATATGACAAGAACGTGGGTTCCCGTTTTTCAAATAAATTACTAGAAATCGTTATGGGACGCACCAGCACCAAGTAAAACCTGAGCCCTAGCTTCTGGATCACGCCAAGAAGACCAGCCCCTCGGCATGGGAGCTGGTCTTCTAACAGATTACGTATAGGAATCAAGATTTCTTATGTCTCTGCAACTATTTTCAAGAATTGATTGATCATTTCAGGGGTTATTTCCTGCTTCTCAGGCATGGTTGTAACGGCTGCGTTCTTGTCGACAGATTGAATGGCTACGTTGGATCTGACTCCATTCGAAGCGATACCGGTTCGGGCTTCACCATCATGAACGTTATCATGGTTGGCTAACATCATCATCAAAAAAGCACTTCCCAATCCGATCGACCACATACTCATTTTGTTTTTCTTGTTCATCGTCGTTGCTCCTTCCATCACTTGTAGTGACATACTTAGTATAAGGTCCGAACCTTAGTGAGAGATGAAAGCAATCTAAAATTCAGTTAAGCAAGTGACGATAGGATCAATTTCATGATAGTCCGTCTTTGGGCTGGATGCATAACATTGTTTTTTCATAGACTCGAACGAATCGTTCGCCTAACAAGAATAATAAAGTGATGCCGATAACGTTTATTTCCAAACCTGATCAAGCTTATCAGAATAAAAAGCAATGGCTCTCTGGTAGCTCCTGGTCCCCTCGTCATTACTGGTTTCGCTTAATTCTCTAAGCAGCAGTTCCATCGCCTTGTCATACTGTCGCAAATTGTACAAGGTCATCGCGTAGAACACCCTGAACTCCCGCGCCCCGGGGTAATCCCGCAGTCCCTGCTCGAATGTCTCCTTGGATTTGCCGTACATCCCCAATGTGCGGTATGTGCTTCCAAGTCCAAGCAAGGCGCCGCACCGTTCGGGATCCTTCAGCCCTAAAGAGATCGCCTTCTCGTAATAAGGAACCGCTTCGCTCTCAAGGCCCATCATATCATGCACCCAGGCCAGCTGATAATGGATATCCGGATCATCCGGGGATTGGGGCAGCAGCTCAAGGAGAATTTTTTTCGCTTCCTCCGGTTTGCCTTCGGCACGAAGTTCAATGGCTTGTTGTATCGTTGTCATGGGGCACATCCCTCTGAGTTTTATCCGCGTTTCCTACCTTATCTTACCAGACGCCATCCGCACTGGTCAAAATGCAACACCCGCCTCATCTTATAAATAGTCTAAAGATGAGGAGGGTGTCACAGGCTGCTAATGTTTATGCTTTGTTCTCAACGTTCAAAGCTGGCTTTTCCTCAGCCGCCATATGGGCTTTGCCCGGCCAGAACGCCCACTTGCCCAACAGCGTCGTGATTGCGGGTACCAGGAAAGGTCTCACGATGAACGTATCCAGCATAACCCCGATGGCCGTGATGATCCCAAACTGTACCAGCACTTGAATCGGAAGCGTGGCCAGTACGGCAAAGGTTCCTGCCAGGATCAAGCCGGCCGAGGTGATCACCGAGCTGGTCTCTCCAACGCCTTCTTTGATCGCTTGCTTCAGCGGCATTTGCTTCCGCTTTTGCCATATGCTCGAGATCATGAAGATGTTGTAATCCTCGCCTAACGCAACCAGGAACACAAACGAATACAACGGAATCGCTCCCTGGATGGCTTCGGCGCCCAGGCCGTAATGAATGATGATCCAGCCAAGCCCGAGGGCCGAGAAGTAAGACAAAATGACGGTTGCAATCAGATAAACGGTAGCTACAACGGATCTCAAATACACCAATAAGAGCAGCGTAATCAAGCCGATAACGACGGGGATGATCAATTTGGCATCATGCTCGCCAGCGATCTCGGTGTCGTACTGGGTAGCCGTTTGACCGGAGATCCACACGGCTTCGGCCGGATTGCCGACACCTGCCTTCTCCAGTGAAGCCTCCGCGATCTCCCGAAGATCCGGAATGTGCTGCATTGCTTCCATGGAGTAAGGATTCATGGACAGCTCGATTTCATAACCGATGATATCGTTATTCTCGGCCCCATTCTGCGGCTCGGATACGCGATCCACGTAATCCAGCGCTTTCAGCCGCTCCTCGAGGTCCAAAGCTTGCCCCCCGCTGTCCACCATCACGCAAACCGGCGCAAGCTCTCCTTCCGAGAACTGCTCGCCGATGACGGCGAATCCTTCACGCGAAGGTACATCCTCAGGGAAAGAGGATAAGAGATCGTAAGTGAACTTGATTTGGGACGAGAACGTCGCGAGTCCACCCAGTAATACCAATGCTGCCAAAACGACGGTCCAAGGCTTCGTTGTCACCAAGCGGCCGATCCGGCTCTCCTTCTCCTTGTGAGGGGCAGGAACCGGCTTTCCTTTTTTCCGGGCGCGTTCCGCTTGCATCTCCGGGGTTCTCGGAATGAAAGGATAGAACGAACCTCTGCCGAAAATAGCCAACAATGCGGGCACCAATGTCAGACTGGCTATAAACATGATGAGAATCGACAAACTGAAAGGCACGGCAAAACGTTGATATGCCCCGTACTGAGCCAGCAGCAGCGCGAACAGAGACAATACAACCGTGAAGCCGCTCATCGCAATAGCGCCTGATGAGCTGGTAATCGCCTGAAACAAGGCCTTGCGTTTATCGGGCTCGTGCCATAACAGCTGGCGGAATCTCGAGATCAGGAACAAGCAATAATCCGTTCCGGCTCCAAAGAGCAGCACGGTCATAATGGCGATGGACTGGGAATCCACCGTGATCCAGCCTTGATCCGCCATGAACCCGAGAATCGGGCTTGTTACCATATACGCAAAGCCGACCGCAACCAAAGGAATCAGGGCCAGAATCGGTGAACGGTAAATCAACAGCAGCAATATCAGAACAAGAAGCACGGTTGCAATCATGAGCGATACGTCGGCATCCTCAAACAATCCGGTTGCATCAATAGATATTCCCACCGGTCCCGTTACGCGAGCGCTGATTCCGTCTCCGCTCTGAACGGCAGCCTGAAACGGATTGCTGCCCAGCAATTGTTCCGACCGCTTCTCCAGCTCGGCCGTTCCTTCCTTAAGCTGGTCCGTCTCCTGATCTTCTTCAAAAAATACAGGCATCACCAGCGTGCTCCGATCCTCTGATAACTGTGCGCTTAAGGCTTGCGGAGGCAGCTGATGGAAAGGAACGACGAACGTCTGATACGGGAGCGGATCGGACTCAAGGCTTGCCGTCAATTCCTGCAGCTTGGTCAGATCCTCTTCGTTTAATCCGCTTTCTTTATGCCATACGACGAGAGCCGGCACGCCGCCGTTGCTCGGAAATTCCTTGTCGGCCATCGCTTCCGCTACGACGGACGGAACATCCTCCTTCAGATTGGCTGCATTGTTATCCTCTTTATCTCCAACAGCCGGCCATAGCAAATTCAACGCCAGCGCGATGAGTATCCATACACAGAGCGTGACCCATTTGCTTCGCTTTCCCGCTACCCATTTTCCGTAATTCGGTCCTGATCCGTGCATATGCAGATCCTCTCCATTCCTACGTAGTCTTTGTACTTCATCATGGTTCTTCCTTCGTAAACCTTTCGATGCAACATTGCAAATTAATTATATATACCGGTCGGTTAATATTCAATATTTATTTTGAAAATGCGCCCCTCATGTCTTACACTATACACAGGAGGTCATCATGACAAAAATACGTAACCCCCGAAATCCCGGACGTCCCAAAGCAGCTGCCGATCAGATTCCCATCCAGGAAACGATCCTCTGGACCGCCTCCAAATTGTTCATGGAGAATGGCTACGAGTCCGTATCGTTGCAGCAGATCGCGAAGGCTTGCCAAGTGACCAAGGCTTCCATCTATTATCATTTCACAAGTAAACCCGAGCTGTTTAAAATAGCGGTAACCACGATTCTAGATAAAGCTTATGCTTCTACACATCGCTTTTTGCAGGAAGCCGATACCCTAGAGGCTGGATTGATCCGGGTAGCCGAAGCGAAGATTGCCAAGCCTCATGCCGAAATGGAGACCATGATGCGGGAAGCGGAGCCTTTCTTGTCTAAGGAGCAAATGGCCGCTATCCGTGAGGCGGAACAGCGGATTCATGAAGTCCTTGCCGAACAGATTCATCAAGCCATGCAATCGGGCGAGCTTCGGGAAGGCAACGCCTTGCTAATGGCACAGGCTTTCTCGGCCATGCTGATGCTGGGCAATCGTGAAGACACCCGAAGCGGTTATGCCAGCTCCCGTGATATGGCTGTTGACATCGTTGATTTATTCCTGCATGGGGCTGTAAGGCCTTCCAACGAGAATCTCGATGTGTAATTCCAAGCATAATCGGGCAAATTTCTAGACTAGAAGAGTTTCAACGACTACAACCAAAAAGAACGGAGGTCTGTTAATGACCTCCGTTCTTTTTGATGCCTGTTTAGATTTCATTCCAGAACGCAACGTCTTCCAGCGGCAATCTTACCGTCGGACGGCCTGGAGCGGCTGCTTTCCCGATGGCGATCAGCATCACGCTGCGGTAATGGGAAGGAATATGGAACTCCTCCACAAACCGATCCTTGTTATATCCGCCCATCGGAACGGTATCGTATCCTCTGGCGCGAGCGCTCAGCATCAGCTGCATGGAGATCAGTCCGGCATCCACGTCCACGATGCTTTCCTTAATGGACGGAGCCAGGTTCGCATACATATTTTCGGCCGTATGAATGAAGCGCTGCTTCACCTCTTCGGTCATATAACCGGCTTCTTCAGACATGGAATAAATTTTCTCGCCCTTCTCATACCATTTCAGATCGCCCAATACAGCGATGACGGCCGATGCTTGAAGAACATGCTCCTGATTGTTGGCAATCGGATGCAGCTTCTTCAAGAGGTCCGCATCATCGATCACAAGAAAACGCCATGGCTGCAGGTTGCTTGAAGAAGGCGCCAGTGTAGCATCCTTCAAGATCGCTTCCATCTCTTCTCTTGGAATCTTCACCGACGGGTCGTATTGACGAACCGAGTGGCGTTCCTGAATCACCGTTTGAAAATCGGGTTTTGTTGTCGTTGTTGCAGACATGGTTATCCCTCCAAATTTATATTGTGCAATATTCTGCACAGTTTATATCGCGACTTAACTGTGTTGTTTAATGCACAGTATAAAGCACACCTAAATTCTTTGTCAACCCAATTTAGAAGGGTTCATTGAGCGATGTCCGCGATCGTGCGCGACTCCAGTATTTTCAAGGTGCTCTCCTCAATCTCGGACAAGATGCCGGCAAAGGACTCCTTGATTTCCTCGGCAAAACAATGCCCTGCTGCCGCGTCCAGCATGCTGTCGCTAATCGAGCTGTGAACCTGAAGAATCGAGTATACTTCAGCCAGCGAAATATCGTGGGCATTCTTCCTCAGACGGTATCCCCCGTCCCTTCCTTCACGCGATTCAATCAGATCCGCTTGGGCAAGAGTTTTCAGCACGCGCCGAATCAACGTCGACTCCGAGTGGAGATACGATGCGATATCGCCGCTAGAACACTTGCCGGAGTGACGCTCAAGGGTCACAAGCGCTTGCACGGCAATACTGAAGGTTTTATAGGTGGACGGGCAGGCCATTGTCGATTTTTTGGAGGCCGCTTCTTTATTTATGCTCATGTTCCTACCCCCTTTTTAGAATAAAAAGCCCTTGAATGGGTACTCACCGGCAGAAGCAGATGTTCCCATCCAGCTTTTCATTATTGTAACGTAATCCTGACACTCCTTCAAGAACATAAGGGCCGCTGCTTAATGGCCCTCGTCCTCGACCAGCGCTTGCGACTCAAACAAATTCGCCTCCCGGTAATTCACGTCCATTCTAAGCTGGCTTGCCTGCGTCCGGTCTATATCGCCTTGCTCGAACATGCTCTGAATCTCGTTACGCTCGGATTGAATCGCTTTAAGTTCCAGTTCCATGCGTTCACTGCTCAGCTTCTGTTTTCTTCGGCTCCAAACGCGATCGTTCTGGAGAAAATGCTCCATTGCACGATAATCCGCGATTACAGCTTGCAAGATTTCCTTCTTCTCCGCCGGCTTCACCGCTTGAATCTCGACGATCGCCGCACGAATGGCCTCGAGCTTCAACGCCTTATACTGGTCCCAATCCGGATGATCCGGAGACATCGGCACTTCTTTGGGCTCGTTGTTTGTCAGCAAGCGCTTCAAATTCTGCCATAATGTTCTCATTAACAGCTTGATTTTGTATCGGCTGGCAAGCAGCATTTCGACTCTGTCAAGCGAGGATAGGAACAGCTCGGCTGCTCGCGTTGAGGCTTTATGTTCCTTAAGCCATGCTTCGGCAACGCTTCGCTCCGCCGCCAGGCCGATTTTTCTAACTGCGATCGTGGCTTCCCAGAACTCCTTCATGTCGCTCTTATCCGTGATATGAGATTGCTGAAGCCGCTTGGTATACGCATAGATGAGCTGGACTGCCTCTTCCTTGTTCTCGTCGGTCATTTCTTCCCGTACGGTGCGAAGACCCGCCTGGAGCATTTGAATCCGTGCTTCTTTTCCAGGATCGATCATCGTCGCCGTATCGGCATTTTTTTCCCGGGTCAACAGCGGGAGCAGGACACTCGCGATCACCAGGGTTAAGAGAATGACGCCCGCACAGATAAACAGCATCAAGCTTCTCTCCGGAAAAGGACGGTTGTCCGCAAGGGTCAGCGGAATGGAGAAGGCCGCGGCCAGCGTCAATGCTCCCCTAACGCCCGAGAGGGCCGTCAGCAGGGAAGATTTGAACTGACGGTTCGTTGATACCCATACCCATGCGAATCGCAGCAATATCAGCACAGCCGTTATCAAAAATATGTAACCGATGACTTGTCCGTTATTATAGGCAGGGTCACTCCATATTTGATTCACGACGCCCGGAATTTCATGCCCTAGCAGAATGAACACTAATCCGTTTAGCGTAAAAAGAATGACGGACCAGGTGCTGTCCGATACCACTCTGAGCTTGATGGACGCCGAGCGCATGCGATCCCTCTCCACTGCGTGGGTGACGCCCGCCGCAACGACGGCCAGAATCCCGGATACATGAAACTCCTCGGCTATGAGGTAAATGATAAACGGCGTCAGGATGATGATCAACATATGAAGCGTGACATCCTCCATACCGAGCCGGCGCAGCAGCATTCTGAACCAGATCACAAGAAATCCCAGCAATGCACCGATGATGATTCCTCCGACCGCGATAACCAAAAAACTGCCGATAGCCTTCGTCAGGGAGAAATAACCCGTCACCGTTGCTGCAATTGCAAAGTTGAATGCAACCAGACCGGATGCATCATTCATCAGAGCTTCGCCTTCAAGCAAATGCATGATTTTACCCGGCAGCTTCACTCTACCCGACAAGGAGCCTACCGCTACCGCGTCCGTAGGCGACAGTATCGCTGCCAGGGCGAAGGCCGCCGATAACGGGATTGCCGGAATGAGCCAGTGAATGAAAGGCCCCGCGATGAAGACCGTAGCAAATACGAGACCCAGCGCCAGCAGCAGGATGTACGATCTCAGCTTCCATAACTCGTCGCGCGGGGTCAGCTTTCCATCATTGAACAAGAGCGGCGCGATGAACAGAACCATGAACAATTCGGGATTCAGCGGCACATGATGAAAACCTTGGACATAGGCCACCCCGATTCCGAGGGCGATCTGGATCAGCGGGACCGGAATGAACGGCAGAAATCGATGGATCATATTGGAGATCCCGATCAAAACCAGAAAAATAAGGACCATTAAAAATATTTCCACCCTGCATTCGCTCCTTTTCTGAGGGGATTCATCTATGTAACATTCACTGCCTTTCAATAGACGGGTTTAGGTTGTGTAGAATAACGATGGTTTATTAATGACGCGGTAAAGTTTCAGCCTTTTGCCTGGATCATAAAAAGGCCCCTAAAGAGTGTCCTTTAGGAAGCCTATTTAACCAGTCGTTTCGTATTAATAAGCAGTCCAGCCCGCATCGGCTGTGACGACGGTGCCGTTGACAAAGCTGGCTTCGTCCGAAGCGAGGAACAATACCACCTTCGCGATCTCTTCCGGTTCGCCCGCCCGCGGGTTCAGGTTCATGCCGGCCATGGCTCGTTCCATGCCGAACGAATTCGGCGCGTTGATGGTGGTGCCGATATTGGTGCTGACGCCGCCCGGAGCAACCGCATTACAGCGGATGCCCTGCGTCGCATACTGGAAGCCGACATTTTTGGTCAAGCCGACCACGGCATGTTTGGCCGCCGTATACGAAGCGCCTGCCCTGGACCCCATCAGGCCTCCGGCAGAAGCAATGTTCACAATGACTCCGCTTTTCTTCTCCAAGAAGATCGGCAATGCTTTACGAATGGTTCTCATCGGCCCCGTTGCGTTGATGGCGAATACGCGGTCCCACAGCTCATCCGTCACGTCCGCTGCCGGTACGAAATTGTCCATGATGCCGGCATTGTTGATCAAGATATCAAGCGTTCCGTATTCTTTAACGGTGGCGTCCACCAACTGCTGCACTTCTTCTTCCTTGGCAACATTCGCGGCCACAGCCAAGGCCGTGCCGCCATTCGCTGCGATTCCGTCCACTACGGCTTGCGCCGCCTCAAGCCGAAGGTCGGACACCACGACTTTAGCGCCTTCTGCAGCAAACAATTCTGCCGTCGCTTTTCCCATTCCGGAAGCAGCCCCGGTTACAATCGCAACTTTACCAGATAATCTCATGCTTCATACCCCCATTATTCGTTGATCAAATTTTAATATCAGGCACAATATATCAACAGCTGTTCAATACCAGACATATGTCAAATCTAGTATAATCAAAGTATGATATAGGTCACAATCATTAAAAAACGCAAAAGTGTGCGTTAACGAACAAAATACGGGGATCTGTTTATATTTGAAATAATTAAATTCGTTATATTTTCACCGAAAGGACTCTTGCCTATGCAAACGAACAGAAAAAGGAGCGACCGGCGCATCGTCCGCAGCAAAGAGGCTTTAAAGCAGTCGCTGCTGTCGCTGCTCTCGCAAAAAAGCTTCTCCAGCATTTCCATCACGGAAATCGTCGAATCGGCGAACTATAATCGAGGTACCTTCTATACCCACTATGACAACAAAGAGGCTCTGCTGGATGATATCCTGACTCCGCTCATGGAGGAGCTAATCGCTTCATTTAGAGCTCCATACGGGGATGTCGACGTTTTTCATATCGATGAGCTGCCCGCCAACGCGGTCAAAATATTCGACCATATCCATCAAAATGCCGGCGTGTACACGTCCCTGTTCAAAAGCGATGTGCTGCCGCTGGTCCGGGATAAAATGTTCACCGCCCTTAAGCAAATCGCCTTGGAGGATTTGGACTATCCGGGCGAAGAGCTCAATCATGAACTTCTCATCATTTATAATATGAACGCCTTAATCGGCCTGGTATTCCACTGGATCGAGAACAATTTCCACTATTCCGTCCCTTATATGAGGGATCAGCTGATTCTTATGATCAACTGGAGGCCGCGAAGCGTTAGGACGCAGATCAAGCGGACGGACCCTACATGAAATCGGCGTTGATAACCTTGATAAGTAAGTAGAAAAACCATGAGCCCTTTCTTAAGCAAGTGAAAGGATTCATGGTTTTTCAACGTCGATCTGCCATAGAACACCATTTAAAATACGCTTTCTCCTTTCCTTCACAGGTTCCTCAGCGGTTAATCGATCATGAACCCGCTTTTCTTACAACCGGATTCTTATTCTTGTTGGTCTAAAGGCATGGATAGGACCGTCATCGTCGTTGTATGCCCATACTCGCTGCACTGATAGATAAAGGTTTCGAGAGACTTCATCGAACCTGTTTCGATTTTCATCAGAAAATTGTATTGACCGCTGACTTGGTATATCTCGACGACCTCCTGCGATTGTTTGGCGAATGTCGTCAGACGGCCGCAATGACTGGCCTGGATCAGGATGAAGGCCGTTACGCCCTTCCCCATTTTTTCAGCTGAAAGAACCGTACGATACTCTGTAATTACGCCTTTCTCCTCCAAACGCTTCACACGCTCGGATACCGCAGGCTGCGTCATGTTGACCTTTCTCCCCAATTCGGAGAAGGAGATTCTTGCATTATGCTTTAACAGCTCCAAGATTTGAAGATCAATTTGATCCATGATTACACACTCCCTGCCTTCCCAACTACAATTTCCAAGTCGAATGTACGAAACAGCTATGATTTCAAAGTATTACGGTAGGAATTCCTTGATTATCATCTGTAACTATCCGGCTCTGATTTGTACAATGGAACTAGGTTAACAAGCCACATTCTAGGAGGTAAATACAATGATGATCAGCCTACACGATTCCATACGAATCGGAACCTTACAATTGAAGAACCGAATGATCATGGCTCCTATGCAGCAAAATCAAGGAACGCCGGATTCTCATGCAACCGATTATCATGTGAAATTTTACAGTGAACGGGCGGAACATGTCAGTATGATCATTATCGAATCTACCGTCGTGTCGGCAAACGGCCGGTTGTTCCCGGACGATATTGGAATATATACCGAACTGCATGCAGATTCCCTACGCAGAATTGTCGATGCGGTCCATGCGAAAGGAACGCCGATCTTCATCCAATTGACCCACGCTGGCAGAAAAGCATGGCCTACCGTCACCGAAAAAAGTCTGGCTCCTAGTGCGATTGCCTACGATGATCAATATGGACTTCCCGAAACGATGTCCCAAGCGGACATTAACGCGGTCATCGACCAGTTCCGGATGGCTGCCCGCCGAAGCCTCCAGGCCGGCTTTGATGGAATCGAGCTTCATGCCGCCCATGGTCATCTCCTCCACCAATTCCTCTCTCCGCTGTCGAATCGGCGAACGGACGCATATGGTGGGAGCCTTGAAAACAGAGTCCGCTTCATCCATGAAGTTCTGGCGGGCATCCGTACCGAAGTAGGAAACGCCTACCCGGTGCAATTGCGGGTTTCTGCATCCGACTTTGCCGATGGCGGCCTGACGCCGGCAGAGGTTGCGCTGGCCTTGACGTACCTTCAGTCCGAACTGGATGCCGTGCATGTATCTTCAGGCGGTCTCGTTCCTGCTGCGCCTTTAGCCACGCCGGAAGGCTACCAAACACCTTATGCGGCGGTGATCAAACAATATGTAAACATTCCGGTAATCGCGGTCGGCAATATACGCACCCAGGCGTTCGCCAATTTCATTCTAGCAGATGGGATGGCAGATATGATAGCCATCGGCCGCCCATTGCTGGAAGATGCAAATTTCGGTAAAAAAATGCTGACCTTAGTTTAATGACTGCGAACTCAAGCAACTTAGTCGTTAACTTGCGCAATTCAATAGAAAAGCCAAAGGCCGTCTCCACAGGGAGCTTGAAACTCCCCTTGGAGACGGCCTATTCTTGAAGCCGATCAATTTTGCATCTGAACCAATTTGCCGATCCTCCTCAATAAACCGTGATCATACGCCCCCATTGCTGTAGCAAATGGACAGGAGGTTTAGATTACCGTCAGGATCGAAACATCTTAAGCCGGCGGCAGGGTCGTCGATTGGCGGACGATCAGCTCCGGGGGGAGCACGATTCGACGGGCAGGATCACCCTTGCCGGACAGCCCCCTTACGACAAGATCAACCGCCATGCGGCCCATCTGCTCGATCGGCTGGGCAATAACGGTCAGCGGCGGATCGGTGACGCTGGCCAGAATCGTATCGTCAAAGCTGACGACCGAACATTCCTCCGGTACGCGCAGTCCGAGTTCGCGGGCCGCCCGAAGGGCACCGACCGCCAGCAGGTCGTTGCAGCAGAACAGTGCCGTGGGTCTTACCGCTAGCTCCAGCATGGCTTTAGCTCGTCGGTAACCATCCTCGATCTTATGGTCACAGGCCGCAATACAGCCGGGGGACAGCTCCAAACCGTGTGAAGCGGCAGCTTCAACAAATCCCCTTACCCGCTCGCTGCTGCTTGTCACCCGTTCATTCTCAGCAAGCACTGCGAGTCTGCGATGACCCAATTGTAGCAGATGCTCCGCAGCCAGCCGTCCTCCCTCCAGGTCATGTACCCGGACGCTGCTGGCATCAAGCGCAGGATTGTCCCGGGCAATAAGCGCTATCGCCAGCGAATGCTCTTGAAGCGGCTTAAGCAGCTCGCCATGGGATATACCCGTCCCGATAATCACGCCATCCACTTGCTTCTGCCTCAACAGATTAACGTAGCGCTTTACTTTCTCTTCTTGGTTGTCCGTGCTGCAGATGATCACGCTGTAACCGAGCTGATGTCCTTGATCCTCGACGGAGCGAGCCATCTCGGCAAAAAACGGGTTGGAGATATCGGGAACGAGCAATCCAAGAGTAAAGGTTCTTTTGCCGGCGAGGGCGGAAGCAATCGCGTTCGGCCGATAGTTCAGGCGCTTCATGATATCCAGAATTTCCTCACGCCGTTCGCGGCTGATCTTGCCCTTGCCGTTGATGACATGAGAAACGGTGGCAATGGAGACGCCGGCTTCGCGCGCAACGTCATAAATAGTCGCTCTTATCATCCCTTGTGCTCCATTTGTTTAATTTTGGAATTTCAATTTATTATGCGCCTTCCTCTCTTTTAGCGCAAGGCCGATTTATCGTTAATGCCGCCTGCAAACATTCAATCAAGAACCCTTGCCTGGATCTTATCTGACTTTATCTCATCAGCCAGTCATGATCCGGGTCGTTGCGGAATTTCCATATTCGCTTCGGACCTGCCATGACGTTCAGGTAATATACGTCATAACCCGGAGGGGCGGAAACCGGATGGTAGCCTTCAGGGACCATCACGGCCTCGCCGTCTTTGACCGCCATCGTTTCGTTCAGCGACCGGTCATCCGTGTAGACCCGCTGCACGGCAAACCCCTGCTCCGGCTCAATCCGGAAATAGTAGGTTTCCTCCAGCAGCGACTCCTCCGGCAGCTCGTCGCGGTCATGCTTGTGGGGCGGGTAACTGGACCAGTTGCCTCCGTCCGTGAACACCTCGACCACCAGCAAACTGTCGGCCGGCTTTTGCTCCGGCAGAATATTGTGCACCAGGCGCGACATGCTGCCGCTGCCCCGGTTCTCGACGCCCACATCCTGCGGCTCAATCAGACGTGCCCGATGATTCCCTTGCCCCGGGGCAAGGCACACCGCCAGCTCCGTTTCAGTAAGAGCCTTGACCTCATATTGCTGTTTCGAAGGCACATAAACGGTAAAGGGGGGCGTCTTTTCGAACACGCTCATGCGTTTGCCAATGTTGTCCCAGCCTTCTCCCGCGGCCTTCACGTCGGCCCGCCCGGACAGCAGAACAAGGGCCGCCTCCTGATCTCCCGTGGCCCGGCTCAGCGTCTGGCCTTCGCTCAAACGGAAAACCTGGAAGCCTACGTACTCCCATCCTGCCGTCTGCGGCGTAATCGACAGCACGCATCCCTCCCGGTCCGGAGTCGTTGCGGGTACAATGAAGTTCGGCATGGTCTTTCTCCTCCTTTGTCGTGGATCAGATCTGATAATCACGAAGCTATTAACCCACTGAAGTACCGGCGGTCAGCTCGGCCAGCTTCACCGGACGGCCCTGTTCCAGCGAGCGTTTAGCCGCCAGCGCAATCAGCTCCGCCTGCAGGCCGTCGTGACCGTTAACCGGCACTGGCGTGCCGTTCTGAAGGCTTTCGATAAACTGCTTCGCCTCGTTCATGTACGCTTCCGTGTACCGTTCCAGAAAGAAATACAACGGCTTGTCACGGGTGACGCCTTCCGGGCCGCTGACCACCGTGGTGCTCGGATAATCGTTGTCGGCGGTCACGCTGCCGCCGGAGCCGAATACCTCCACCCGCTGATCATACCCGTAGACGGCTTGGCGGCTGTTGTCGATGACGCCGAGCGCGCCGTTTTCAAACCGAAGCATCGTCACGGCTGTGTCAATATCGCCCTGCTCGCCGATGGCGGGGTCCACCAGCACCGCGCCTTGGGCAAACACCTCGACCACCTCGCTGCCCGATAGGTAACGGGCGATGTCAAAATCATGAATCGCCATATCCATAAACAGGCCGCCGGAACCTTTAATATATTCCGGATGCGGCGGGTTCGGATCGCGCGAGGTGATCTTGATCAGATGCGGTTCCCCGATCCTTCCCTCGGATACAATCTCCCGAACGCGTCTGAAGTTGTGGTCGAACCTGCGGTTGAAGCCGATCTGCAGGCTAACGCCTGCCGCTTTTACGGCCGCCAGCGCTTCGAGGGTCTGGTCCACGCTCAAACTGACCGGCTTCTCGCAGAAAATATGCTTGCCGTTTGCGGCGGCCTGCTTAATGAACGGGACATGCGTATCCGTCGAGGAGCAGATCAACACGGCATCGATATCCGGGCTTTCCAAGATTTCGATGCTGTTGTTTGTGACGACGGGGATGCCCCGCGACGCCGCCCAGGCACGCAGCTCATCGCCGGCGAACAGGTCGCCGATGGCCGAAATTTTCGCGCCGGGGATGCGCAGCAGGTTATCCGCATGGATTTTGCCGATTCGTCCGGCACCGATGATTCCGATATGAATGGTTTTCATATGAACGTCTCCTCTGCTTCAGGGCTACCAGCGCGCCGTCACCATTTTTTTGCGGGTATAGAATTCCACGCCGTCCGTGCCGTTGGCATGCAGGTCTCCATAGAAGGAGTTTTTCCAGCCGGAGAACGGAAAGAAAGCCATCGGCGCAGGAACGCCGAGGTTTACGCCCAGCATGCCGGCATCGATATGTTCGCGGAACTGGCGCACATCGCTGCCGTCCTGCGTGAACAGGCAAGCCCCGTTGGCGAAATCGGAGCGGTTCGATATGTCGATGGCCGCATCCAGTGTTTCCGCCCGCATGATGGACAACACCGGGGCGAAAATTTCGTCCTTCCAAATCTTCATTTCGCTTGTCACTTCATCGAAAATCGTCGGTCCGACGAAATATCCGGCCCCGTTCACGGCCTCGTCCGCGCGGCCGTCACGAATCAGCTTCGCTCCTTCCCGCTCGCCCGCTTCGATATAAAAGAGCGTGCGCTCCTTGTGGGCTTGCCGGATCACCGGCCCCAGGAAGACGCCTTCGTCCGCTCCGTTGCCGATGGAGATTTCATCGGCCGCCTGCTTCAGCTTCGCGATCAGCGGTTCGGCTACGTCCCCTACGGCCACCACCACGGAGCAGGCCATGCAGCGCTCACCGGCAGAGCCGAAGGCAGCGCTGACGATCTGGGTGACGGCGGCGTCCAAATCGGCTGTCGGCATCACGATGCTGTGGTTTTTTGCTCCGGCCAAGGCCTGCACGCGCTTGCCATGGGAAGAAGCGGTTTTGTACACATGCTCCGCCACCGGTTGGGAGCCGACGAAGGACACGGCGGCGATGCCGGGATGCTCCAGCAAAGCGTTGACTACATCATGGGCGCCGTGAACGAGGTTCAGGACGCCGTCCGGCAGGCCCGCTTCCGAGAACAGCTCTGCCAGGCGCTGAGCCAGGAGCGGCGTACGTTCCGAAGGCTTCAGCACGAACGCGTTGCCGCAAGCGATGGCGAGCGGAAACATCCAGCATGGCACCATCATCGGAAAATTGAACGGCGTGATGCCGGCCACAACGCCGACCGGATACCGGTACATGCCGGATTCCAAATGGGTGGCGATGTCCGGAAGCTGTTTGCCCATCATCAGCGTCGGCGCGCCTGCGGCAAACTCGACGCATTCGATGCCGCGCTGGACTTCGCCGTAGGCTTCGGCATAGCTTTTGCCGTTCTCCGCCGTAATCAGGCGTGCCAGCTCCTCCCAGTGCTCCACGAGCAGCTGCTGATACTTGAACAGAATCCGCGCGCGTCGCGGCACGGCGGTCTTGGCCCAGTCGCGTCCGGCTTTGGCGGCGGCCTGCACCGCCTGGTCCACATCCTCCTTGGTGGAAAGCGGAACGTAAGCAAGGATTTCTTCCGTCGCCGGGTTGTAGACCGGATCGCTGCGTTCCGATCGGGATGGCACGAATTCTCCGCCGATATAATTGTTCAGGATTTGCGTCATACGCGTTGGCTCCTTTCGATGAATCAGTCAGAATAAAATAATGAATGCTCCTTCAAGAATTGGCGGTAATTTCGCCTCGCTTGCAGCGCTCGATATAATCGAGAACGGCGGCGCTTGTCGGCATCGCATCGGAGCAGCTGTGGCTGGAGATGACGATGCTCGCTGCAGCACTTCCGAACTCCATGCAGCGTTCGATGGCCCAGCCCTGCATCAGGCCGTACAGGAGGCCGGCGGCATACGAATCCCCCGCTCCGAACGTCTTGATGACCTTTGCCGGAAAGCTTTGGGCCGTATGGCTGGCACCGCCGGGGGTATAAGCGATAGACCCCTCCTTGCCGTGCTTGATAATGACGATTTTGGCCCTGTAATCAAACCAATTGGCAGCCGTGACGCGGTCGCTTCGTTCCGGGTTGCCGCCGAACTGCTCCATCATATCGAACTCCTCGCGCGTGCCGAGGACAATGTCGCATTTTTCCGCCGCTAAATTGTAATAGGTTGCCGTCTCCTGCGGGGATTTCCAGGTGTACGGACGGTAATCGAGGTCGAACGCGATCACGGCGCCGTGGCGCTTGGCATAGTCCAGAGCCAGAAACACGGCTTCCCGGGAGGGGCTGGCCGCGAGCGCGGTCCCGGAGATGAGTACCATTTTGGCGGATGCGATCAGCTCCTCGCTCACTTCCCCCGTCTCCAGCAGCAAGTCCGCGGCGTTGTCCCGATACATCAGAATGCTGCAGTCGGTCGGGCTCCTGATCTCGGTAAAAGCCAGACCCGTTACGGCCCCCGTGTGGTCGGTGGAAACGCCGTTCGTCGCAATCCCGTTATCCTCCAGATATTTGGTAATAAAACGCCCCATCTGATCGTCCGCCACCTTGCCGATGAAGCCTGTATTCAGGCCCAGGCGGGCCATCCCGATACAGATATTGGCGGGGGATCCGCCCACATATTTGGTAAACGTGCTCGTCTCTTCCATCGGCCGGTTAATCTCATTGGCGTTCAGGTCGATGCACAGTCTGCCCACGGCCACGAAATCCATCGGTTTTTCGTTATTGAACGTGATTTCACTCATGGATAAACCTCCTCGTTCGGATCGGCCCTGGCCGAGCAACCATATGATTCTGACTCCATGGCTCCGCTCTTCTATGGACCGTATCGCATACAGCTCGTAATACTTTCAGTTAAAAACTTCCAAACGGTAAACACTCCCCGCTCAAGCCGCGCACATTTGAGTTCGTTACTGGGGGGGATGAGTAAGTTACGATTCCTCCCCAAACGGGAGTCATGTCGCCTTGAGCCAAGCTCGACCCTCGAGAGGTGGACTTCAACCCTGTATCTTCTTCAGTCCGTCCAAGCTGTCCAAGTATTCAATCGCCCGTTGAGCGTACTTCTTGGCCGGATGCAGCACCGGATCCTGCTCACCCTCCAGCATCGCCCAGCCGTCATAGCCGCGTTCAACGAGCTCTCCGATTATCGGCGCGAAATCGATGCATCCATCGCCGGGAACCGTAAACACGCCCCTGCGGATGCAGCTTACGAAATCGCAATTGTCCAGTCTCGCCTGTTCCAGCACATCAGGCCGGATATCCTTCAGGTGGATATACGCGATCCGGTCATAATGCTTGCGGAGCAGCTCCAGCGGGTCGTTCCCCCCGTAATAGGCATGACCGGTATCGTACAGGAGAGACACCAGCGAAGCGTCGGTCATGGCCAGCAGCCGGTCGACCTCGTAAGGCTGCTCCACAACCGTACCGCCATGATGATGATAAGCCAGCTTCATGCCGTAACTCGCCGCAATCTCCCCTGCCTGGTTCAGCCCTTCCGCCAGGCTTTCCCATCCGGCGTCATCCAAACGGAGCACGATGCTCTCATTCGGCGTCCGGCGGGGATCGAAATGCAGCGAGCCGCCTACCTCCGCCGTGCTGATGACTTTGCTGCCGAACCCCGCCAAAAACTCCGCATGCCGGCGGTAGTCCTCCAGCTCCTGCTTCCGGTAATCGGGATCGGAGAACAGCACCGATTTCCACTGGGAAACCAGCTGGATACCGCGGGCATCCAGCTCCCGCTTCAGAACCGCAGGATCCTTCGGGAATTTACGGCCCATCTCCGTGCCTTTCAGCCCCAAAGCCGCAATATCGTCCACAATCGTCTCAAACGCCGTGCCGTCTCCATGCTCTTTTACATCCTCGCCGACCCAGTTGATGGGATGGATCCCAAGCTTAAACAGCCTGTTGCTCATATCCAGCACTCCTTTGCTTTGTGAGGTAGGGGCATGCTTCCTTGCTCAAGTGCCCTTAGCAGGCGGCTTTCTTGCCCCGAACACCTTCATGGCCTTCCGTCTATCGGGCTACCTTGACAGCCTTTCTTGTCCGCACTGCGCTTGCTTTCTCCGGCGCAGATGTTTCGCGTTGGATGACGGTCATCAACCACATCCTTAGGCTATAAAGTTAAAGGCCTTTCAGCGCAGCCGCTTAGTAGGGCCTGGCTTCCTTGCTTCGAGCCGCCATCTGGCGCTGCGCATCGGTTACCTTGCTTGAGGCCGACACCTCTGGCACCTCCACGCGCCACCAGGACTCGTAACCGTCGGTGTTCGTTCCCGGAACGACCGGAATTTCGATCAGCGTTGTCACCGTTTCCTTCCGTGCCTGAAGCAGTGCTGCATGCAGTTCTGCCGGCGTGCGGCCCTTGTAGGCTTTAGCCCCTAGCGCGCGTGCGTGGGCGGCAAAATCAATCGGAAGATAATCGCCGGTGAGTTGTCCCGTGCCTTCCTCGCGGCGGCGGAACTCGTTGCCGAAGCCGTCGCTGCCGTTGCTCCGCTGCAAATTGTGAATGCATTGGAAGCCGTGGTTGTCGAACAGCAGTATCGTTATCTTGCGGCCTTCCTGCAAGCTGGTGACCAGCTCCGAGTGCATCATCAAATAACTGCCGTCCCCCACCAGCGCGTAGACCTCGCGGTCCGGTTCCGCCAGGACCACGCCCAAGGCGCCGCTTACCTCATATCCCATGCAGGAGAAACCATATTCCATGTGGTACGTTTTCGGTTCGGCCGGTCTCCATAACCGGTGCAGATCTCCCGGAAGACTGCCAGCCGCACAGACGATGACCGATGACGGGGAGATGACCTCGTTGATGACGCCGAGCGCCCTCGTCTGCGACAAGCCGTCGGGATGCTCCGCAGCGTACAGACGGTCTACCTCGCTGTCCCACTCGGCTTTCAGCTCAGCAAGCTCGCCTTTTTCGTACCCGGCTTGATAGCCTTTTTGAGACAGGATCTCCTTCAGTGCCTGCAGCCCTTCCTTCGCATCGGCGATCAGCGCTTCGCCGCCGAGCTTGGCTCCATCCGCGCTGTTGACGTTCAGGTTCAGGAACGATACGTCCTCCCGTTGAAACCCCCATTTGGAGGACGTCGTAAAGTCTGAATAGCGGGTGCCGATGCCGATAATCAGATCGGCCTTTGCCGCTGCGCGGTTCGCCGCCAGCGAGCCGGTTACGCCCATCGCCCCCAGGTTCAGGGGGTGATTCCAGGGAAGCGCGCTTTTACCGGCCTGCGTTTCTGCGACCGGGATACCGAAGGCTTCCGCAAAGGCAGCCAAATCCCCGGTTGCCTCGCTGTAGTGCACGCCGCCTCCGGCGATGATGAGCGGCCGCTTGCTTGCTGCAAACCGCGCCGCCGCCCGCATCAGTCCATCTGCCGCAGGCGGTCGGCGGTCGATGGCGTGCACGGTTTTCTCGAACAGCGATTCGGGGTAATCGTAAGCTTCAGCCTGCACGTCCTGCGGCAGCGCGAGGGTGACCGCTCCCGTCTCCGCCGGATCCGTCAAGACGCGGATCGCCTGCCGGGCCGCCGCAATCAGCTGCTCCGGCCGGGAGATCCGGTCCCAGTACCGGCTCACCGGCTTGAATGCATCGGCGGCCGATACGGTGTAGTCCGAAGAGGCTTCGATCTGCTGAAGTACCGGATCAGGCTGGCGGCAGGCAAAGTTGTCCCCAGGCAGCAGCAGTACCGGAATACGGTTCACGGTTGCCGTTGCCGCCGCGGTGACCATATTCAGCGCGCCGGGTCCGATGGAGGAAGTGCAGGCCCAGATTTGCCGCCGGTTCTTTTGCTTGGCGTACGCCGTCGCGGCGTGCACCATGCCCTGTTCGTTTTTGCCCTGCATATAAACCAGATCCCCGGCGCTTCGTTCCAAAGCCTCGCCAAGACCGGTCACGTTGCCGTGGCCGAAGATTCCCATTACCCCGCGCACAAACTTCGTCTCTACCCCATCGACGGAAACATACTGTGCATCCAAAAATTTCAGCAGCGCCTGTGCCATCGTTAATCGAATCGTTGTCAACCGGTTCATCTCCTTTTCATCGTCAATATATCCTGTGAAGAAAGCCATTTATGAATTAAGCGCTTAACTCATCGTACCGAAACGCCTAACCAGTTAACGGTTAAGCGCTTTAATGAAAGTGTATGCCTTACTTGCCGTTCAGCATGCCTTTCAATTTCATGATCTCCGCGCACGCCAGCATCATGATCCCGATCCCGTGGTTGTCATTGACCACCGTGAGCAGATCATGCTTATAATAGTCCCCGGTGAATGAATAACGGGATCCGCTGCACACTCCGTGCACGCTGCCGTGACGGTCGATGGCCTGCTCGGTCAACCCCTGCCATGCTCGAATGGCTGCATCGGCAAAAGGTGCCGGTTCCTCCAGCCAGCCGAACCGGACGCCTCTGGCAAAGGCATAGGCGAACATGGCCGAGCAGGAAGCTTCCTCATAAGCTTCCGAATCGGTAATAACCTGCCTCCAGAGTCCTGACTCCCCCTGATAAGAAGCAATTCCGGCGCACAATTTACGGAAAAACTCAAGCAGCGCAGGCCGGTCCTTATGATCCTCCGGCAGACGTTCCAGCAGTTCCGATAAGGAGAACAGGCTCCATCCGTTTCCGCGCCCCCAAGGAATTCGGGTCGCTTTCCCGTATTTGAAATCGAATACGTGGCTCATCACGCCTTCCTCCGGCATGAACAGATACTCCCGGTACCTCAAGAACTGCCTGGCCGCTTCGTCCAGATAGGAGGAATCGCCTGTCATCCCGGCGTAGCGTGACAAGAACGGCGTGCTCATGTACAGATCATCCGCCCACATCGTATTTGCGGAATACTCCGAAACGCACAGACGATAGAAAGCGCCGTCCTCCCGGCGTTCCAGTCGGTTCACCATAAAATCCGCAATGTCCTCCGCGACTTTTACAACTTCCGGATTGCCGCTTTCCTTATCGTCTTCCAGCATCGCCGAGCCGAACGAACCACAGTTGTCCAGCATCTTGATCAGCACCAGCTGATGGTTCACGGACGGAAATCCGTAGGTATCCCGGTCCCAGACGGCGTATTCGTACCATTGGGTGCAGATGTCGATATGCGCCCGGGCATATTCCGCGATATCGGACCGCCCCAGCGCTCGCGATGCTTGAAGAAGTCCATACATCGTCACACCGAGCGGATAGTCCCAGCGCCCGAAATTGGTGGCGGACCCGGAGGTCCATTTGTTGCTCAGCATGGCGTTCTCATAGAACGGCCTGACCCGGTAGCCCGGCGCATCCAGGGACCAGCCGGTCAAACCGCGGCCGTCCGCGCGTGGAAACAGTCTCTTGACCGAGCACACCTCCTCCGGCGTTTGCTCCTCCCCTGCGGCCAGCGGCCCGGCATACATCCACGGAGACGGGGCGCCTTGTACCGGGACGGGAAGCTCAAACTCCAGCTCTCCCTGTGAAGCATAGGCATGAAGCTCAACCCCCCATCCCGACGGCCCGCGGCAGCTGCGTACCAAAAGATCCCCGCGGCAGGCCGAAGCGGGCAGCTTGCAACCGAAGACGCCCCCCTCAATGTCCATGACGGAATCACCGCCGATCCAGATCTCCGTCCTGCCCATAGTGCTGCCCTTGAACTCAACATGGTCGATGCCGGCAGGCACCTTAAGCCGGCTCCATGCATACCCCGCAGCCGGGGCCTCCGGCAAGCCGAATATTCTCTCGAAATTCGGTTTATCCGCTTCCTCTTCACTCCAGCCTGTGAGCGGAAGCCAATCCATGCCGGTGTCTACTTCGGACCCGTGAGCGTTCGGAAAGACGCCGCTTTCGCCGAGCGTGCCGGCAGCCAGCGGTCCGACATATGCCCAACCTGCGGTGTCCTTCCGGTCTGCAAAAGGAGACAGCACCTGCAGAATGCGGACCTTGCCCTCCACGGCTCCGAAGCGGCAGCCGAATCCGGCTTCGGTCCTCCGGACCTCAATCAACAATGTGTTCCAGCCCGGGCTCAGCACCAGCGGAATGGCGATTTTGGCATCGGGCTTCATCTCGTCCTCGGCACCCGAACGATACATCAGCCGCTCGTTCAGATAGAAGCGCATCGGGCTGTACGGCATGATCGCGGCATCCAGCGAACGTTCATCGTCGCTCCACACCAGACCAAGGGCGTAGGCCGCCTCCCCTTGCTTCGCTTCCCGGAACCGGTCGCCGAAGTTGAAGTCATAATATCCTTCCTCGGTCTGAAGAATACCCGTTTCGGCGAACGGCCGCAGCGCGAACGGAATTTCCGGATTCGCCCCGATATAGCGCCCTGCGATCGTCTTCAGTATCCCGGCATCATCGTCGCCCATCCAATACCGTATGCTTTCACGGGCTTCGATATAGCTTGTCATGATGATCCTCCCCTTTCCGTTCGGTCGAACCTCGCCGCTGGCGAAAGCTTGATATGAATCTCCTTCACGAAGGGAGTCACCACATTCAGCAGCAGCGTTCGGAAGCCGAGCGGATAAGCCGCTTCCCGGACGCCAGCCGCCGTGTGCTGCAATCCGCCCCCGCTGATTTCCAGCCAATCGCCGTCCATCTCGTAACGAATGCTCCCTTCCATCCAGAACTGGGCATCCCCGCCGGCTGGAGCAAGCTCTCCGCCGCTAAGACTGCCTGCCGCCGGAAAAATCAGCGAGATTTGCGACACGACCTCCTCCGGCTCCGTCGAGGAAATGACCAGCTTCCAGCCGTCGCTCGCTTCCACCACTTCCACCTCCACCTTGTGCCGCTGGACATGCGTCTGCGGACGGCAGTGATGCGGCAGCAGATACCAAGGGCTGACGCCTTCCCTTGCACTATCAGGCAGAGCTGCTTCCGGCACCGGTCCGTTATAACCCTTTTCCTGTTCGCCGGATAACCGGTATCCCTGCTCCAGCGTCGTCAGCCGGCTCATCTTGACAAAGCCGGGGTCGAAATAGGAAGCGAACTGCACGCCGAGAAGGCGAGCCGCTCCATGACGCAGAGAAAAGAAGGAGGACATCTCCGTGTTCACGGTCACGCTGGTGCGGCCCTCACGGATTCGCGCGACCGGAGCCCCAAAATCCGTGTGCATCCGGCTGTATCGGATAACGCCGTGATGGCCGGCACCGGCATATCCGGACAAGTAGCGCTCCCTTGGAAATTCGCCGTTCAGCACGACGCGGTAATGCTCCGGCATGGGTGTTGCCTCTGCACGCTCGCGCATGAGACCCGGATCCAAGAGCAGCCGAACGGCTGCGTTGGTCGGTGCTCCGCCGGGATGTTTCAGCAGAGACAGCGACTGTTCCGCCATCCCTTGAAATACCGGATCGCGGTCCAGGGAAGCCATCATCAGAGACGGCAGGAAGTACCCCGACATATCAAAACTGTGACCATAATCCTGCCGTCCGGAATATTCCGTGACGATTTCCCCGTCCGGGTGGACCAAATAAGTCATCATCTTCAGATTGGCCCGTACCGGTACCAGCAGCTCCGGACGCTTCAGCAGCCTGGCCGCGTGAATCAGCATGACGTCGCTGACGACGTTGTAGATCCCGTTGCTGCGCTCGGTCCATTCTCCGTCCAAGGTGGCGTCCATGCCTTCGGCGAGCCACTCCTCCGCCCTTTTCAAGGCATCCCGCGAATCAAAAAGCTCATTCAAGAAGCCCAGCGCCGCGCAGATCACCCACCGGTGGTTCGGCGTATGGCAGCCTCCGGTAATCAGCGCAGGCAAGGTGCGCTCCAGAAACAACAGCATATCCGCAGCCGCTCCCTTCAGCTCCGCCCAACCGTCAGCCAGAATCAGCTGTGCAGCTTGCGCATATCCAACCACCACGAAGGCGGTATCCGGCGGGGAATGGAAATTCGTCCAGCCGGGCGAAATCGTACCGTCGCCGTGCTGAGCCGCAAGCATATAACGGGCCGAAAGCGCAAACCTGTGTGCCAGCTCCTTATCGCGGTAATATGCCGATGCCGGATTACAGAGTGCTGCTGCCCATATCGCCATGGCGGTCGGCGTCCCTGTGTTATGGTTGGGCGATGGCAAACCGTTCTCCATGGTGCGCACCCCGCCGTGCCAGCGATGCGTTTCCTCTAAGATCTGGCGGTCCATCCCCTCCCGCACCCAGCTGTCATTGACTTCAAAAACCCTGTTCAGCATCATACGATCCCCCTAATATCCGTCATCCTTACCCCTTCACGGCACCCAGCATCACGCCGCTGACGAAGTAACGCTGCAGCCACGGGTACACAACAAGAATCGGCACCGTGGCAAATACGACGCTTGCCGCTTTCAGACTTTCCGTGGTTGCTCTGACACCGGCTGCCGGTCCCTCGTTGCGGGTCAAATCCGTAATCATATTGTTCTGTACCAGCTGATACAGCTTCAGCTGCAGCGGATACAGCTCTTCCTTCGTAATATAGAGCAGCGTGTCCTGGAATCCGTTCCAGCGCCCGACCGCGTAGAACAGGCTCAGCGTCGCAATGACCGGCAAAGACAGCGGCAGAATGATTCGAAGCATCGTTCCGATTTGGCTCGTACCGTCGATCTCGGCCGCTTCCTCCAGGCTTTCCGGAATTCCGTTGAAGAAGGAGATCAGGATAATCAGATAAAACGGACTGATCAGCCCCGGAAGAACAAGCGCCCAGATCGTATTCAGCAGGTTCAAGTCCTTCACGAGAATGTACTCCGGGATAATGCCCCCGCTGAAGAACATGGTCACAATGATGATAAACATAAACACTTTGCGGCCCTTCAGCTTCTTTTTCGTCAACGGGTAAGCGGCAATCATCGTCATGACCATGCACAGCACCGTCGTCAGCAGCGTCAGCATAATCGTAAAGCCGAGAGAACGGATCATGCTGGAATCCGAGAATACGGATTGATAAGCCTGAAGGCTGAACTCCACCGGAAACAACGTCACCTCGCCGGACGTTACCGCCCGGTTGGAACTGAAAGAAATGGCGATAATATGGAAAAAAGGCGCCAGACAGAGAAGTACGAAAACCGCCAGCAGGATCATGTTTACGGAATCAAAAACGCGGTTCGATACACGCTCGCTCATGAATGAATCTCCTTTCTGCAAAAACGTTAAATGATGGACTCGTCCGTCAGTTTTTTGGATGCATAGTTGGCGCCGAGGATAAAGACCAGCCCGACGACAGCCTGGAACAGGCCGACCACCGTTGCCAGGGTATACTGCCCGGATTCCAGCCCCGTCCGGTACACATAGGTACTCAGCACGTCGGAGTAATCCATGACCGCTTTATTGCCGATGACAAACGGACGGTCAAAGCCGATCGAGATCATATTGCCGAGGTTGATGATGAGGAGCGTCACAATCGTCGTTTTCAGGCCCGGCAGCGTGATATGCCAGATGCGCTTGAATCTGCCCGCTCCGTCCACCTCCGCCGCTTCAAACAGCTCCTTGTTGATGCCGGTCAAGGCAGCCAGATAGAGGATGGTTCCCCAGCCGGCGCTCTGCCACACCCCCGTCGCGAGGTACGTAATGAGCCACGTGTTTTTTTCGGTTAGAAAAGGTACCGATTCAAAACCGAGCGCCATCAGCATGTTGTTGATCATGCCGGATTGCGTGCCGAACACCTGGTATACGATGCCGCCTATGATAACCCATGAAATGAAATGGGGAATATACAATATCGTTTGTGACAAACGTTTAAACCACTGGATTCTAAGTTCATGAAGCATGATGGCGAGAATCAAGGGCGCCGGAAATGATACCACAAGGTCCAGCAGGTTGAGCATCAGCGTATTGCGGAGGGTTTTATAAAAATCCTGGGTCTGGAAAACTTCGCGAAAGGCATCCAGTCCAATCCATTCACTTCCGGTGATTCCTTGGAAGAAGTTGAAGTCCTTAAAGGCGATCTGTACGCCCCACATCGGGCCGTATTTGAAAATAATGAAATAGACCAAAGGCAGAACAAGCAGTGCGTATAATTGCCAGTACCGGCGCAGGTAAACGGTTCCTCTCATCTGTATCATCCTCTCCTTGCTCATGACGCCGGGAGCGAAGGAACGGCCTCTTGAAGAAGCCGTCCTTTCCTTTTTCCCGCTGGTTTACTCAGGTTGCATTTCCTGATAAACTTTGGTCCGCTCATCAAGAATCGCCTGGCCGCCGCTGACCATGTAATCCTTCATGGTCGCTTCAAATGTTTTCTCGAAATCTTCCGGTTTCGCCATGGCCGTCTTCACGATCATCTCTTCGTATTTGGCCTGCAGGTTCGTGCCGTATTTCGCCTCAGCCTCGATCGGACGGTCGAAATTGACCGGCTTAAACGTATCCGTTGCCGAGATTTCCACGGCCTTGCGATGCAGATCCTGGAACTTTTCCGGGAAGTTGGTTGTCAGTTTCTCCCGGTTCTGCGTTTCGTCGCCTACAAAATTACCGTTGGCGATAATGGCAATGTCGCCGCTGTTGTAAAGTCGGTCAATCACCTCTTGAGGGGCGTCGGTCTTCATGACGGGAATGCCGTCCACCATTTCGTAGTTTTCGCCTTCCACGCCGTTTTGCAGCGCCAGCAGATTGTCCGGGTCAGCCATCCAATTCAGGTATTTGATCGCTTCTTCAGCATGTTGGCTTGTTTTCGGAATCATGATGTACATGCCGTTTGGAGCGTATTCCGGCTTCGCATGCTTGCCTTCGGAGTTGGTGAATGGATCAATCGGCGTAAGCTTGGCGTCCGGCTGGTTTTTGAGGAGCGTATCATAGGTGCCGTCGGCGTAGTACATGTTCGGATAATCCTCCGTCAGGAAGCCCGTAAGACCGTTGGTCACGTCCTGGGTCAACTGCTTCTTGTCTTCGTCCAAACTGAAGTCGCGGCTGATCAGCCTTTCGTTGTAAAGCTTGTTGAAAAATTGCAGCGCATCCTTAAAGCCCGGAAGCAGCGTCGGATAGTCGTTGGCTCCGAGCTTTTGCAGCAGCGTATACTTCTGCTCTTCCGTAGTCGGCTGAATAAAGGACCAGATCAGCGGATCATATTGAGCCGGTTCGATCGTCATGCCGAAGGGAATCACCTTGCCGCCGGTTTCGCCCGGATCCTTTTCTTTAAAAGCTTTCAAAACCGCGTACAGCTCATCGGTCGTTTGAGGCACCTCCATGCCGAGCTTTTCCAGCCAATCGGCGCGGATAAAGGAAGAATACTTGCCAAGGAAGGCCCGTTTGCCGGGAACGGCGAACTGTTTGCCCATGTACTGGCCGTAACTCATCGCGTCCTCATCGAGGAATTCCTTCAGATTCGGACCGTGCTCGTTGATCAAATCCGTCAGTTCCGTCAGCCCGCCCTGCTCCGCGTAGCGGTTGAAGGTCGGCGTGTCATACGTAAATACGATATCCGGCACATTGCCGCCGCTGGCCATGAGAACGTTCAGCTTCTTGATCTCCTCGGAACGGGGGACCGGTACGAATTCCATCTTAATGTTGTTAGGGGTTCCAAAGTTGTCCTGGATATATCGGGTAAGATAACTGTCGGTGATGGTATAAGGCTTCGGTGTATTGCCGCGGTCAAAAATTTCGACCTTCAGCGTAACCTGCTTGCCGTCATTGGAGCCGGAATCCCCGCCCGAAGCATTGGTGCTGCTGCCAGAGCCTGAGGAGCACCCGGATAATACGACCGTTCCGACCATCAACATGACCAGCGTGAGCTTTGCGAGCTTGCCCCATTTTTTCTTGCTTGCTGCCATCATTACATCCCCTTTTCTATTTGGATTATGTCCCTGCCGATTTGCGCCGATCTTATTCATGATAGAAAGCTGCGGATTCATCCGAATTGCTTCGGATCCCATAATGTAAGCGCTTAACCTCTCGGGTGTTCTCAGTATGCCTCAAGGGCAAGCGGATGACAATAAACCAAATTCCAAACGCGAGAACCCGCTTCGTTACAAGGTTTCAACGTAGAAAAATGACGATTTTCGTTATCTAAACCGTTTTCTAATCATGACTTTAATGCTTGATATATCCGGAGTTTGTTCCGTTTGCAGAACCCTTCCACATCACCCGCTGCATTCGGTACGCATACCGACATTCTCCAGAAAATGCGAAACGGGTGCTGCTTCCGGCCGGAAACTTCTGCACCCGTTTCTGGATAAACTATAATCATAAACCGTTTTCGTTATCGAAGCGCTTTCTAGGATCCGAGCTCCGTCCCCGGAGCAGGCTTCATTTGCAGCTTTCGGTAGTCGCCCGGCGTCACACCCGACGTCCGTTTGAACACCCGCCCGAAGGTAATGGAGTTGGCGTATCCAATCTTCTCCGCAATTTCCTGTATCGAGAGGTCGGTCTGCGCCAGAAGCTCCTCCGCCCGCTTCATGCGCAGCTGTACGAGGAAATCCACGAATTTCATATCGTATTCCATCTTAAACAGATAGCTTGCATATTTTCCGGAAATCTGAAAACGGTCGCTCAGATGCTTCAGGGACAAATTCGGATCGTCGAATTGCTCTTCTATATAGTGCTTCATCTCGCTGATCATGGCACGGTAGCTCTTGGTTTCGCTAAGCGCAACATAGGTGCGGTAAATTTCCGTCAACTGATCGGTGATCCTGCTCTGCAGCTCCTCTAAGGTTGCGGCTCCAGCCAGTACGTGCTCCCTGCCCTCCGACAGCTGGTTCCTCAGCTCGTCGGATAACACACCGACCTCCCGGGCCAGCAGCTGAAGCATGCTGTTGACCAGAGAACGGATCGTATCGTCCTTCAGACGCTCTGCCTTGAATGAAACAAACATGTCCTTCAGACGGGTTCTCCAGCCTTCATTATTTAATCGGAAGTCCTTGACCAGCTCCGAGATTTCATTCAGATAAGGAAGCAGGCGGCTTAAATCTCCCCGGGGCAGCTCGTCCCCGACCAGCACGGCATGATCGCCCATCGCCAGCCTGTGGCCGAGCGCCTCGGAGGCTGATTGGTGCGAAGCGCCTATTTCATGCAGCCCGGCAACCGTGCTGCCCAGCCCGAACCTCACCGACAAACGAAGCTTTTCCTCGACCCAGCTCCGACATTCCTCAGCTGCGCGGATCAGGGAAGCACGCGTCTCCTCCTTCATCTCCGGAAGCGCGATCAGAATGCCTACGCGGCTGCCGGCGATCCATTCTAGCCAGCTGTTGAAGCCGGCATTGCGTGCAAGCTCCTGGAACACGTTCATCAAGGCAAACTTCAGCACGTTCTGGTCGCGGACGGTATGAACATCCTGAAAACCGCTGTAATCGTTGATTTCACCGAGCAGGATGACGTAACCCGCCGGCTGTTCCGGCAGCTTCATCGGAATCAGCTCTGCCATCCGGGACAGCAGTTCCTCTTCGGGCTTCTGCCCGCTGATCAGGTCCATGAACAGCTGGCTGCGCTGAAGCTGGAGATTCTCGTGCCGCTTTTTGTCATAGTCCATGGACCGGCTGATCAGGCTTTCAAGCGCACTATCGATCATGGAAAGCTCATCCTTGGCGGCCTGGGGCATGTTGAGCTGAATGGACTCGATGCGGTTCATCATGGCTTTGATCGGCTGATAATTCCGCCTGGTAACATAGACGATATAAATAACGGCAAGCACCACGGTTACGAAGCCGATCACGATCCAGATGTAGGATACGACCGACACCCAAGCATAGAGCTGCCCGACCCGGAGACCGCTTTCAAAAGTCCATCCCAGCTGATCCGATTGCAGCGTCGTCAGCACCTTGCCTTCTTTGGCCCGCTTATCCTCTCCGATTTGGGATGCTTCAAATATGAGATCTCCGCTGGAGTCCAAAATATTCAAAAAGGAAACGCTGTCATTTATCATCGGATTGATCATCTGCTCCACCCGGTACATGCTTACGTTAATGACGAGCAGCCCTTGGCTTCCGAAGGGAAGCGGCAAATTTTTATACATGGAGATGACCTGCTTCGGCTCGTTCTCCCCGAGTCCCGTCATGGATCGAACGGCGGACCACCCCCGGTAGTCGTGCTCTTTCACGGCAAACTCGATATAAGAACGGTCCGGAAAAGTCGAGAGCGGGCTTTGGCCGCTGGTGGTCAGCACCGACTGATCCGAATGACGGTATAAATAGACCGATTCGATCAGGTCGCTGCCCGATTGTAACCCGCGGAGACGTTTGACAAGCGAGTACATCAAATTTTGGTCGGATGACGGGTTGCTGAACAGATAGCTTGAGTATAGGGCACTCGTCTCCACTTCGTTCAGCACGTTCATCTCGATGGCGTTGATGGAACGATCCAGATCTTCCATAATAAAACGCGTGGAAATTCCGTTCGCTTTGGCTGCCTCTTCGCGCGAGGCCTCATTAAACATGATGAATGAAAGAAACACCAGGATCGTAATCGTGATGAGGAATATGGGAAAATAGGAGAGAAGCAGCTTGCGGTACCAGTTTTGCTGCAAAGAAGTCATTCCTTTCTCTTCCAGGTTAAGCGTTTTACTTATGCTTGTGCTATATTGTAGCATGTCCGTGTCCCTCCCTGGAAGAGGGCTGTCTTCGAAAGAAGGACGCTGATACAGCATTGAAACGAGGACATCCATTGTTACAATAAAAAAAGCCGCGATTATCGCGACTTCTTCTATGCTTTTGTTCACGCCCCGCACGTAACTGCAAAGCTATTCGAGCTCAGAGGCAGGATACGTTTCGAGTACTCCTCAGCCAAGGTTAAACGCCCATTCCGTTCATGAACTCCGAGATCATGATTTTCCGTCCGGTCTTGGCGCTTTCCAATGCAGCCAGCACCATCGCCATGCTGTATACGTTGTCGCTGCAGTCCGTTTCCGGCTTGATGCCGGCTTCCAGTGCGTGAAACATATTTTCCAGGCAGCCATGATGTCCGGTCTTCGCCATGGCAGGCAGCGTGCCTTCGATCCGCTCATACTTCCGAATGAAGCTTCCCGATTGATCCCCTTCCGCCACGACCTCCGCATAGATCTCGTCATGTCCGTCCCAGATTGCCGTTCCCCTCTCACCCGTGACGCGCCAGGCGGCTTCCCAGGAGGTTTGAGCGCCTTCGGCACACCAGGACCCGCGGTAATTGAACACGGAGCCGTCCGACATTTCATAGATGCATATCGCCATCGCATTGCCGGCGTACCAGGAACCGGGCGGGTTGAACTCCTGACAATATACGGATACCGGATCGGCTCCGCTGATCATGCGGGCCTGATCGAAGGTGTGAATGGCCATATCTAGCAGCAGGGGACTGTCCATCAGGTCCCGAAATCCGCCGAAATGCGCGCCAAGAAAGAAATCGGCCCCTATGAAACCGGGCTTTCCGATCGCTCCGCTATCGATCAAAGACTTGAAAGCACGTATTCGCGGATCAAATCGGCGGTTTTGCATGACGGCATGGGTTCTGCCAGCAGACTCCGCCAGCTTCACGATATCCAGACATTCCGTCATCGATTCCGCTAACGGTTTTTCGCTGAATACATGACACCCGTGCTTCAGCGCAGCCGTGCTAATCCCATAGTGGCTGGCGGGAATGGTCACATCGAATACGATATTCGCACCGCTTGAAGCAAGTGCATCGTTAATATTGTCATACGTCGGACAGGAAAGACCGTGCCGATCGGCAAATGCCTTCGCGAAAGTCTCCTGAATGTCCACGAGACCCACGATTTCAACGTCCTCCCGCCCTTTGGCATAATCCGCCCAAGTATTCGCCATGCTCCCGCATCCCGCGATAACAACTTTAAACGCCGTGGTCATATTTCCATTACTCCCCCTGAATACGTCATCGTTTGATTAACCGCTTTCAAATCATCGCCTAGTGGTTGTAATCATTCCGATATTGGCTTAATGTAGATGAAGCAACTTCATTATAATGGCGAGACACAACAATATCTCTATACAACCTTGTGCAATACCACTCTTATCTTGCGGTTCGAGGTGAATTCGTATGTCCTATCCTAGAGAGCTTCATGAGAATACCAGGCTTGGCGATAAGGCGTATCCCGTACAGGTATTTCATAACTTCTGTCCCGGTGCCAAAACGAAGGATTGCATCCTCTATCTCCACTGGCATGAGCACTTCGAGATCCTATGCATGCGCCAAGGGCGCGCCGTGTTCCATATTGATACCACCCCATATGACGTTAAGGCTGGAGAGTTCATCATCATCCCGGGCGGCAGTCTGCATGTGGGTTATGCCCTCGAGGATGGCGATGTGCGGTTTGATTGCGTCGTGGTGAATGCATCCCTGTTCAACGATTCTCTTCATGATCCGGTTCACTCGCGTTATGTCGCTCCATATATGGAAGGCCGGCTGCGTTTTCCCGTCAAGCCTGCGGAGAGTGACCCGGCTGGCGCAGATTGCTATCCGCTGCTGGATGAAGTCATTGAAGAGCTTGCCGTCCGCCGTCCGGCTTATGAGCTCATTGCCAAGTCGAAGCTGTACACCCTGTTCGTGCTGCTGGCGCGCACGTTCATGCCCGCACAGCTCGCGGAGACAACGAACGAGCCTTATTTTGCGAATCGGGAGCGTTATAAAAAGCTGATACAGCATATCGAGAACAACATCGGCGAGAAATTGCCAGTGGAGGCCGCCGCTGCGGAAGTCGGTTTGAATCCGTTTCATTTTTGCAGAATGTTCAAGCGTTTAACGGGCCGCACCTTCGTGGATTACGTCAACCTGACCCGGATGAATGAAGCGGAACGGCTGCTTCGCGAACGGACGTTGACCATCACGGAAATTGCCGGCATCGTCGGCTGCAGCAACCCGAATTATTTTACCAAGCTGTATAAACAGTACAAGGGCATGACGCCTTCCCAGGCAAGGATGGTATAAAGCTGCAAGTTGATCCTGATTGCTTAGCTGTTATTTCAAGCTGCTCCCTGCTCGATGATAAATTGGCACCATGCATCCTATATAATAAAAGACTCAACTCCAGCAAAGGCTGCTGTATGTTGAGTCTTTTGGCATTCGTTATCGCATCGGCGAAGCCCCACTTAATACGCCTTGGGCACCTCCACTTTCCTGGTATTCCCGTCTTCGTTCGTGAAATAGATATGAACCCCATGGTCCTGATCGTCCAGAAAATACGAGACGTATTTACTCTCATCCACCTTCATCGGCACCAGGAGAGTCGCGATGCGATGGCTTGAAGCTGACTTCGTCTCCGCATGCAGATGCCACTGATTATCCAGCCCTTCGATCTCTTCGGGATCGACGCCGGTAAATTGATCATGCTGATTCAGCGATAGATCGCCTGAGGAGCAGTACACGAATCGTCCCTCCATCTCCGCTTTGCTGCCCATCACTCGGAAGGTCTGCCCCGACAGCTTCATCCGGTTCAAGGCATGGAACAGCCACTCGATGCTGGCTGGCTTGGCAAGGTCCACCGTATCCACGATCACAACATAAGATTCGTCGAAGAAATAGATTTCGCGCACATAACGCTCCAGGTAGGGGACATTCTCCCGATAGGCCTGCGTTGCGTTCATGCGGGCGTACCCCAAGCCTGCTGCAGCGTCGACTTGCTCCACCCTGCCGCTGGCCTCGATGCAGAGAACCTTGTCTTTTCCCGCATACTGACCATGGCCATCGATAAGAATATTGTTCGTGGAGCGCGTCTGCCTACGCCAGTTCATATGCATCGTGCTGCCGAAGGCGATATAGTACCCGCTCTCGATAGCCAGCGGCTCGCCGTATGCGTGCAGCAGGAAGCCGTTCTGGTCACCGTGACTGTGGCTCATCGAGCCGTAACGGCTGCTCTTCGCAAGCAGCATGATGTGTTCATCCGGATCATCCATCCGGTGATGCATTGCCACCCAGTCAATATCGCGGAACCATTTGACGGATTGAATGGCCCCTTCATTGGGTTCCAAAGCGTCCGATAAGGCAAAGGGAACGGTATCCGATGGAGGAACGGCTTCCACCTGAGGAAAGTCATGCCGATACAGCATATCGTCAAACCGGAAATCCCACCAGCCGTAATTATAAAATTTGGAGTCGGCATCCGTATCCGATTTGGCCACTTGTTCGAAATACCATTGATACAGCCCGTTCCCCGTAATGCCTGCAAACTGGCGAATATTGAAGGCCGTCTTCAGGCTGACCGGTTCTCCGAGGTAGGACTGGTCGCCGAAGCTGGCCCGAATCGTATCCGGACTGCTGCAATATAGCGGAAAATCGCCGGTGCGCCCGAAAAACGGACGTTTATAAAAATCGATCGCTACGTAATTGCGAATGAGATTGAGCGCATCGATCACGAATGCCATGCCGGTTGTCCAATAGAGCGGCCCTTCTGCCCAGCCCCCGTCCTCTCCGCCCCATGGGGAGTAGAGGCAGGCGTAGTATTCCAGCGTGTAATCCAGCCATGTCCGCGCGCTCGCTTCTTCATGAAGCAAGGCGATGCAGGCTGGGACCAGAACCGAGGATAACGAACGAACCGCATGGCTGTCGTAAGGGACATGATGGATCTTCGAGCGCTCCATCACATGGAAGGCCACCTGCTCGGTTCGGCGCAGCAAGGCGCCCCTGACGAGATCAATCTCCTCAGCGCCGAGGTAATCGTGAAGCCAGTCGTACCCCCAGGCAAGCGCCCCGACCATGCGGAAAGCGGCTTCATCGTTGTAATCGCGGGACGTTGTTCCCTCCGTATCCCAACGGGCCGCGTGAAGCAGCCACGTTTTCGCTTTGGCTATCAATGCATCATCCTGCAATATAACTCCTGCCACGCTTAAATGCCGGACGGCATAGAGCGTTTCCTGGCAATCCATGTACATTTGTCGCCACAGCTTCGCGACGCGCTTGTTGCCCGGATAACGCTCCGGTTCCGGGATTAGCGGCTTATTCACCCATGGAAGGACCGATCTCTCGTAAAAGGCCTGCCAGCCGCAGTAATCTTCATCCTTGCGGAGACCTTCCCGGAAGGCCTCAATCCCCTTTTCGTCCAACCATAACCGCGGATGACCGGTATGCGTGCGTTCGTACCTTTCCACTCTGCCGGGCAGGGGAGTCTCGGGCAGCCCCTCCGGGACATGAAACATTCGGGATTGGCTCCAAGAAGAACGGTTATGCTCCAAATCTGCGGTATCCTCCACTTGCTCCCCGGTCAGCAAGGCGTAGCGCCAATAATAAGTACCCGGCTCCAGCGGTCGATCCGGAGTGTATAAGTTATAGGGAATCGGCGAAATCGTCGTCGTAACCCCCGTTTCATACGAGGGTGAAGTCGAGATCTGCAGCATATAAAGGTCGTCCTCAAGCTGTCCCGGCATCCAGGTGAAACGGGGAGGATTCTCAAGCAGCTTACTCCCTTCGTCCGGTTGATACGGCACGGACAATAATCCGCTTTTCGGTTCAAACAAGGTTTTCATCGAGCACCCTCTCCTTCAACCCGTTGTTGGTCATTGTAAAGCTTCTTGTCGTCCTCCCATCCGACAGATGGAGCCAATCCCCGTCCGCAGCATGCGTCCATCGCAAGGATATCGGCTCATCTCCGGCACGATAAACGACGATGAAGCGGGCTTTCGAATCCAATCGGTGAAGCCGGATTCCTTCCATGTGACGGCTGGGATCGTCAGCAAGCCCAGGTGATTCCACTCGTGAGCATACCGTTCCTTCAAAGGTGGCAAAGGATGCTACCGCAAGCGCTCCTGACTCGTTAGCGATATGAAGGTCAACCTGCATACCGTCTCTGGACCATACATTAGAGGAGCGCTCTTTTACGTATGCGCGTCCGTCCTCGTTTCCCGGTTCCGCCGACCCGCTGTACTGAACCTCATCCGAACCTTGGCGAAGCTGCCCTGTGCCGACGTAATGAAACCACCAATCCAAGGCGGCCGGTTCATCCAATTCCACTTCGAACCAATCCAGCAGCCAATCTTCCGCCATGATCAAATGCCGGTCCAGAACGCCATGATCGTAGGCCTTATCGGCCCGAACCCAAATATAGGAACGGTTTGGAGCGGATTCATACCGCATGCATTTGCCTTCGGCCGGATTCTGCGAGCGGCCGCCTACGGAGACGGTGTTATGGCAGGCAGTATGGGGGTACCATTCCTTTTTCAGAACCGATCCATAAGGTACAGTTCCACGATCTGGCGAAAGAGGCTGATCCCCGGCATGAATCATCAGATTCAATTTATCAAAGTGACCATGCGATCCGCCATGGGGGCCAAAATCAATCAGCGCTTGAAGGCCTTGGGGATCGTTCGTCCTTAACAGGGCGAACCCGCTGTGAGGAAGAAAAACGGAATTAAGCGATTCGCCGTCCGCATGGTTTAAGGTACCGCCTGCGATCCCCCCGCTTCATGAGCTGTCAGATCACGATCTGCTTGCATAGCGTCACCCGGTCTTGGGACCTCACGGGTGACCTGTACTTCGATAATATCCCCCGTTTCCCATATCTCGCCCGATTTCAACATACGGGAGTTCCTCATGCCTGGAGCGGCCATTTCGTTTCGGCCATCCCAAGATCCCGTGCCGTACAGCAGTGCCTCCAGCATGCCGATTCTGCCGGCTTCTCCGTTCAGTTCCCGATATGCATGGCCAAGCAATCGTCGATAGCTCTTATCCCCATACACGGATAAGCCGATCTCCGCAACTTCCGCAATTTCTCGCGCGAATGGTTCCCTGCGATAAGGACCGTCGTGAAGTGCAGGCAGGAAGCCGTTTGGGTCTGACAATCGAACCAGGACCGATAACATTCCCTGCATGCATTGGCCTTGCTCCCCTCTCAGGGAAAAAAGCTCTTCACCAACCCTGCTCCCCATTTCCGCAGCAATCAGGTAAGCACGGAGCACGAATACGTGATAGTAAATGCTGCCTTCAAATTCAAGCTGATCGGGCTTGACGGCAATGGTGAGATGATGGCGCAGCCCGCCTTCCTGCTCAACCAGCTGCTTCAGCTTCTTCGTTTCGCCTTGCACCGCATAGATACAGAACAAAGCGGCGATCAGCCAAGCGGTATAGTTGTTCTCAGGATTTCCGCGTTCCCGGGACAAAATATGATGATACTCCGTCATGCTGCTCTCCAGCATGTGCAGGAACCGGTCAATCTTCCGAAGGTCCGCCTCATCAAACCATACGCCCTCATCCCGCAGAAGCAGATATCCACGAAGAAGCGTCGTTGCCCAGATGGCTTCGGTTAAAGCCTGATGGAATGCCCTCCCTTTCAGCATCCATGGCTGCGCATCCGGGTGGACAGGATACAGCGGAAATTGCTCCGCATACCGAACGATCAGCCTTTTTCCAAGATCGGCGTAAACCTTCTCCCCCGTGCCCGCATAGACGGCGGCGGATTGCAGAGCATATCGGGCCATGGCCTGATGCTTGAATACCAGCCATGCTCCCCGATACGGTTCTCCTTCCCATTCGCAGCCATGCGGACAGCGAAAGGTGCTGCCGTCGGCTTCCAGAGGATCAAACAACAGCTCCGTATGATGTTCGGGACAAACGAATTGGTGCCACCAGCCGCCGGGCTCGAGGGGAACATCCAGCTTCTGGTCCATTACTTGGTCCAGCTCGGCCTTCAGAATATCGATCGTTTGCACGCCCCACGCATACGAGTTCAGCTTCGCCTTCACCTTCATCCCATCCCTCATCGCATGAACATGCCGCCGTTGATTTCGATCGTCTCACCCGTTATATAAGAAGACAGGTCCGAAACGAGAAACAGCACGGAGCCGGCGACATCGTCCGGCGTGCCCTCTCGCCCAAGCGGAATGCCCTGAATGGTAGCTTTGCGCGCATCATCCGGGGTAAAGGTCGCGTGAAACGCCGTTTGCCCGATAAAGCCCGGGGATACGGCATTCACGTTAATTCCGCTTGAAGCGAGCTCCTTCGCCAAGCCTTTGGTAAAGCTCAGGACGGCAGCCTTGCTCGCTGCATAAATGCTGGCGCCCGGTCCACCGCCGTTGTGCGCCGCAACGGAGGTCATGTTCACGATGCGGCCTTGACCGGCCGCTTTCATGCCCGAAATGACGGCTTTGCTCACGAATACCGTGCTTTTCATATTGACGTCCATGATCTTGGCGTAGAGCTCCTCGGTCATTTCCGCATTGGCCAGCCGCTGGACCAAATGCCCCGCATTGTTAACCAGAATCGTCACCGGTCCGCCGAACGCCTTTTCCACTTCCGCCACAAGCGCCTCCGCCTGTTCTGCTTGCGCAACGTCTGCGCGAAAAGCGTGGGCTTCGCCGCCAAAATCTCGGATCTCGGCAACGGCCTCTTCGGCAGCCTCCTTGCTGTTCAGATAATTCAGCGCTACCTTGGCTCCGCTTCTCGCCAGCATGATGGCAACCGCCCGACCGATTCCTCCGCTAGATCCTGTGACTAAAGCGACGTTACCCGATAGATTTATTTGCATGTTGATCCCTCCTGATTAGGTTTGCAGCTGTTTCAGCCTGTTTTCTTGCTCACGCATTCTTTCCATTCGCGGCATCGTCATGACGATGCTTGTGCCTTGACTCGACGAACTATGAACCGTTATCCCGTACGCTTCGCCGTAAACCATCTGTATTCGCCGATGGACGTTCACGATGCCGATGCCGCCTCTGCGCCGGGCGCGTTTCCCCTCTTCATCATCGACCAGGCGGTTTTCCTCGAGCCTTTTGCGCAGTTTATGAAGCTTATGGTCCGCAATGCCTGCCCCGTTGTCCTCGACAATGACCAGCAAATTGTCTCCGTCGACTCTCGTATCAATCCGAATGTAATGCCACGCCTCGATTCCTTCCGGAAAGGCATGCTGGAAAATATTCTCCACAATCGGCTGCAGGGAGAGCCTGACCATCTTCTCCAACAGGAGCTCGGGCGGCGTTGCCACCTCGATCTCAAAATCGCGCCCGATCCGATGCTTCAAGATCATCATGTAATGCCGCACATGGTTCAGCTCGTTGGCAATCGTGATTTCCTCCAGATTGGTCTGAATGGAATATCGAAGCATGAAAGCCATGGCCTCCACCATGTCCGAAATTTCGTCCGAATCCTGAACGATCGCATAACAGTTGATCGTTTCCAGCGTGTTGTACAAAAAATGCGGATTGATCTGCAATTGAAGCGCCTGAAACTCGGCACGCTGGCGCTCCAGCTGGATGTCCTGCAGCTCCAGCTGCGTCTTCTGGTTGTGGAGCTCCGTGTCGTATACCTGCTCGATCATGTCGGACAACCGGCTGACCATAAGATTGTAGCTGTGGATCAAACCCCCGATTTCATCCTCGCGCGGTTTCACGTCGGTGATGTGCGTCCAGTTCCCCTTCTCCGTCTGCCTCATCCCGTTCTTCAAATTGCGGATCGGATTCACGATCGATTTCCCGAATCTGTATGCCAGAACGAGCGCAATGAACAAGGTGACAAAGCCTACGATTATGGTGGTGGAGCGGATGCCCGAAATCGGCGCCCGGAGCTCATCCAGCGGCATCATAATGACGAGGCTCCAGCCCGAATATTCGGACTGGCGCGAGATGATCATCGCTTTCTCGCCTAATACCGGTTCAATGAAGCGATGATCGCCCTTGGCGATAATGCGCTTCGGCAGGTCCGTGGTCGTGATGCCCTCCATATCCACGTGCTCTGGTGCATAAACGACCTCGCCTTCACGATCCAGGATGAAAAAGAAACCCTGTTCCCCGAGGTCGACGCCATTCCATAAACCCGACAGCTGATCTTCATTGAATTCTACTGCAAGCACGCCTTTGACGTCGTAAGAATTCATTCCACGGATTTTGCGGGCAACCGTAATGACGTTGTCGCGATCCTGTTCCAGCAGGCTGGTCTTCAAGATGACGATCTCCCCGTTCCCCGGCGTCTTCTCCGTCAATTCACGAAGTCGGTCCGACGGATCGATCGACATGGCGGAGAAATTCTGGTTCTGATCGAAAATCGAACGGCCATGGAACCCCAGAATGTACATCATATGGGTCTGCGTGGGGTATTGAATGAAAATCTTCTGAAAGACATCCTTTCGGATGAGATGGGTGAACCGGTAATGCTCGTAGCTGTCGCTGGGGTCCATATCCAAAAATCGCTTCACCGAATCCTGCAGCAAAATCGTATTGCTGATCCGCTCGAACATTTTCAGCTGATTATCCGTTTGCCTTGCGGCGTTCGTGATGACGGTGGTCATATACTTCTCGACCTGCTCGTCGATCGCTTCGGATGATTTCATATAGAAGAATACGCCGACCGTGGTAAGCGAGAACATCACGACGATGAAGAAGTACAGGAAGATTTGACGGGACAGGCTCTTCCGCATCATTCGATCCCCAGCATCTCCCGGTATTCGGAAGGGGTGTACCCGGTGACCTTCTTAAAGGTTTTGGTAAAATGGGGATGATCCGCATACCCCACTTCGAACGAAATGTCCGTAATTTTATAATGCGGAATGGCAAGGAGCTTCTTCGCCTTCTCCATTCGTTTCTTGATCCGGTAATGGACAAAGGTCTCGTCCGTCATCTGCTTGAACAGCTGGCTGAAATAGGACGGGTTGAGTCCAAGCATGTCGGCCACCTCATCCAGCGAGAGATCGCGGGACAAGTTGCGCTCGATATAGGCTTTCGCTTCCTCTACGGGCTCCTTCGCATTTCCTTTTCTCTTCTCGCGTATGAGTTTCACCGTCTGATTCACGGCCAGACGAAATCTCTCAAAATAATGATGGTTCCCTCCGGGCGCAGGCCCCGATATTCCCGTCATGCGTTCGAACGAATATACGTCCCTGCCGTTTAACTGCTTGATCAATTTCGCGTACAGCTCATCCAGCAGCTCCTGAAGCTGGATCGATTCGAACCGGCGCTCTTTGCAATAATCCTCGATTTCCTGCAGCTTCATCTGGATATCGTTCATTTGCAAATGCCATACGGCCAGCTCGAGCTGCTCCAGCCAATCCTCCAGCTTGGAAAGCGGAAAATAGAACCGCTGTTTCTCCTGCATGGATTTTCGATCCGCCATCAATTTGTTCATGGTGTTATGTACCACCGATTTGGTCACGGGCTTGAGCAGATATTCCTTAACCCCATACGACATGCATTTCCGGGCGTATTCGAAATCGCCGTAACCGGAGATGACAACGACCGTGATATCGCCGTATGCTTCATATAACTGCTTGCTTAACTCCAGGCCGTCCATCTTGGGCATCTTGATATCCGTAAATATGAAGTCCGGTCGTGCCGTCTGGATCGCTTCCAATGCTTCCATGCCGTTTCCGGCCGTTTCCGCTTGAATCATGGCCGGATCCGTCTGCGTGATCAGTTTCGCCAAGCCCATCCTTATCATAGGTTCATCATCAACGACCAGAATGCGGTACATCACCCATTCCCCTTTCAAAACAGCGAGAGTAGTTTAGCTTTAGCAAGATACTCCTCTGCTTAGGCAAGCAGAGGAGTCATTCATCAACACTATACTAAAACATGCCCCGCCTATTCGAAAGCGTTTTCTTTTTCGTTGTATCGTTTTGTGGCTTCCTCAATAATCTCTTTACCGCCCTTGGACAGATACTCCTCGAGCACCTTGCCGTAGTTATCGATCGGCTCCCTGCCGTATACCATGCGAAGCACATGCTCCAGAATCAGCGGAGGCAGTTCATCCGACTTCGGATTCAGCTCCGGATATTTCACCATCGCCTCCAGTCTCGGGTCGAATTCTATTCCGCGGCGGCCCTCAGTCGATAACATGTTATCAAAAGCATCAATCAGCTCTTTGCCGGAATCGGACAATTCGGACACGCGTTTGTTGTACGTTGTGTCCTGCACCAGCCACAGCCAGTAGTTCAAATAACGCATCTTATCCGCGCCTGCCGCGTCCGTCGGCACCTCGAAGACCGGCTTTCCGTCGGTTACCTGATAATCCTCGCCCTCGATGCCGAAGCTGAAGAACAATTCCGCGTCCTCACTGACCATCCAGTTGAAGAACTTCACGATATCCTCCGCTTTGTCCTTCGCCTTCGCGTTGATGAAGAAGGAACGCGTGACCGGATTATAATGGGCATATCCCCCTTTACCGTCAGGTCCTACAGGCGAAGGAATCAGCGCCACTTTCGCGTCCGGCACATTCTCCTTCAGCTGGGTTCCCCAGATCGGAAGCTCGTTGGCATTCATAGACCACATGCCGGCTTTGCCGCTCGTGACGATGGATTTGAAATCCGCGCTTTCAATGGTCGCGAATTCCTTGCTGATCAATCCTTCCTCATGCATCGTCTTATAGATCTGAATGGCCTGCTTCATATTTTCTTCGTCAAAAAAGGTGGGCTTTACTTGCCCGTCCGGGAATACCTTGAATTGGTTCAGGTAACCCAGCACGTCATAGGCGCCGAAGAAGGTATCGGCATATTTGAAATTCTGACGTCCCGCATAAGGCTGCTCCACACCGGCTTCCTTGAACGCGCGCAGAACCTCCATCGTCTCTTCCACCGTCGTCGGGATCTCCTTGCCTACCTTTTCCAGCAGGTCGGTCCGAATCCACGTGGCCCGTCTGGACGGATTGGACAGGATTTCGGGAATCCCGTAAATATTGCCCGTCTTGGAATCCGTCATCCGCTTCCAGGCTTCCTCGGGGATAAACTTGAGCAGGTCCTGCCCGTGCTCCTGCAGCAGGTCGTTGAGCGGAAGAAAGACTCCGTTCTCCACCGCACCGGCCAGCTCGGGACCGCTGATTCCGCCAGTGCCCTGCACCACATCCGGTATGTCGTTCGTTGCGAACATCTGCACCATTTTATCCTGATATTCGTTATGCGGAATGAGGCGGATATCGAGGTCCGTATTCGTCATTTTCTCTAGCTCCAGCACGTACTTATCCTTGTTGATATCCGGATTCTTCTCAACGTAGGAAACGTTAAGCGTCCGCATCGAAATGGAAAATTTCGTAGCTCCCTCTTCATTCCCGCCTTGGCCGTCGCCCCCGGCGTTGGCTCCTCCGCCTCCGCCATTATTGCCCGCACAGCCGACGAGCATGGCCAGTACAAGACCTGACGTAAGCGCACGTGTCCAGCTTTTTCTCATGAATACCCCTCTTTTCAAGCTAATATAGTCGCTTATAATAGCGCTTTCAAACTTATTATCAGTATAGAGAGCCGTCTGGGCGGGAACAAGGAATGTCTTTGGCTCGGTTTGTCGTTTTTTTAGGGCTATTCTTTGATCGACCCGATCATCATCCCGTGAATGAAGAAGCGCTGCAGAAACGGATATAAGAGAATGATGGGCAGCGTGGCTACCAGAATAACCGCCATCTGAATGCCCTGCACGGACTGGGAGCTTGCTTCGAACGCCATGTTGCCCGTATCGGTCAGGCCCTCGTTCACCAGAAGTTCCCTCAATTTTACCTGGAGCGGGTACTTGCTGCGGTCATTGATATAGTAAAGGGCATCCATATATTTGTTCCAATTCGTTACGGAATAGAAAATCCCTACCGTCGCCAGCGCCGGCTTGGATAACGGAAGCACGATGCTCCATAAAGTACGGACCTCGCTGCATCCGTCGATTCGGGACGAATCGATCAGTTCGCCCGGAATTTGGGTGAAGAACGTGCGAAGCACAAACAGGTTGAATGCGCTGATCGCCGATGGCAGCATCAAGGACCACAGCGTGTTGACGAGATTCAGCTCGCGCATCAGAATGAATTGCGGGATGAGCGGTGCCGTAAAAATCATGGTCAACAGGATGATTATCATGATGGTTTTTCTGCCGACGTATTCGGGCCTGGAGAGCGGGTACGCCAGCGAAGCGGTTGCTGCCAAATTGATGAAGGTTCCGAATATCGTAATATAGACGCTGATCCCGAATGCCCTCCAGATGGAAACATCGTTGAATACATGCTTGTAGTATGCAAAGGTGAATTCCACCGGCCAGAACATCACTTCTCCGCGATCGATAGCGCCCGGGCTGCTGAACGACTGGGCAATGACATTTAGGAATGGGAGCAGCATGGTGAGTGCAAGAAAGGTAAGGATGATATAGTTCAATACAAGAAACATTTTTCTGCCTGCACTGTCATATTTCACGTTGGTGGTCACTCCCCTCTAATACAGCGACTCGCCGGTCGCTTTCTTGCTGATGGTGTTTGCAATGGCGATCAGGAACAAGCCGACAACGGACTTGAACACCCCGATGGCGGTGGCATAACTGTACTGAAGCTGCTGCAAGCCGGCTTTGTAAATATATGTGTCCAAAATTTCGCTGGACTGGATGTTAAGCGGGTTCTGAAACACGAATACGCGTTCAAACCCGTAATCCATGAAATCCCCGATCTTGAGCAGGAACAGGATCGTTATCACGGGAAGCAGCGCTGGCAGGGTAATGCTTAGGGTCTGGCGCCATCTCCCCGCTCCGTCGATTTCGGAGGCTTCGTAGAGATCCGGATTGATGCCTGCGAGCGCCGCCAGATAGATGATGGTTCCCCAGCCGACATCTCTCCATAATCCGGAGCCCACCAATACCGTTCGAATGTAGGAATCTTCGCCGAGGAAATAGATCGGTTCGATGCCGAACCACCCGAGCACCACGTTCACGATCCCCGATGACGGGGACAGGATGCCCACAAAGATACCGCTTACAATAACCCATGACAGAAAATGCGGCGCATAGAATATCGTCTGGACAATTTTCTTGTAAACGACCTGGCGAACCTCGTTCAGCAATAAAGCCAGGACGATGGGGGCCGTAAAAGCAAACAGAATGTCATATGTACCCAGCAGAAGCGTATTGCGCAGAATTTTCAGAAAATCATAGTGCTGGAACATTCGCCCAAAGTGCTCAAGGCCCACCCAAGGACTTCCCGTTACGCCCGCAAACAAATTGTAGTTCTGGAATGCGATCACGGAGCCCATTAACGGAACATATTTGAACAATGCGAAGAACAGCAGTCCCGGCAGCGATATGAAGTACAGCGCCCTGTATTTCCACATGAATCCGAGCAGCTTTCTCCGTTTATCAAGCCTTCCGTCCAGAATCGGGCTTACCGCTGCTTTGTTTGGCTCGGCCATCTGTCATCACCTCTTGTTTCTCAAATGGGCCGGTGCGTTGTCATCTATCGGAATTTCGTCAAACCGGATGCTGATAAATTCAGGCTCCCGGTCAATGATCCGCGACAGCTCCTTTGTAAAAACGTCAACGATTTCGTTCTTCTGCTCATCCGTGCGTCCTTCGTACATTTTAATCGTAATTTGCGGCATCGGCTGATCGCCTCCTTAGGAAATGGATGTGATGAATATCCTTATCCTATAGGTTTTCATGACCGGGCAGCAATGGAGGAAGATCGGTTCCTTTGTGTTTTTTTTAGGTGGATCGGCGGCTTGTGTTTTTTTAAGCTCGGCTTGTGATTTCAACAGTTTTTAAACGGCTGGTCTAGAAATTCGAAGCGTTCTGTGGAACAATGGTTCAAAGCAGACGCCAACACGGGCCGCTCGATGCCATCAGTTATGGGAGGTAAGCGATGAACGGACAAGTGAAGGAAGAGGTAACGACCTATGCGTCGTTATGGGGAAAACTCGAAAAGAAAGTAACGCGCATGACGGGTCAGCTCCAAGGCAAAGTTCCCCATGCCACAAAGAACGGGATCTATGATTCCACCCGGATCGATTGGTGGACCTCCGGTTTTTGGCCGGGGATGCTTTGGATGATGTATGATATGACCAACAAGCCGCAGTATAAGGAAAGGGCTTGGGAATGGGATATTCGGCTTGAAGAGGCGCTGATCGAAGACAGTAACTTTCATCACGATGTAGGCTTTCAATTTCTGCCGACGGCCGTCATCAAATATAAACTGACCGGCGATCCGGATGCCCGGCGGAGAGCATTGTTGGCGGCTACCCTGCTCGCAGGAAGGTATAACCCCGTCGGCAGATTCATTCGCGCTTGGAATCAGGTGAAGCCTACCTCGTGGAACCACGGAAACGAAGGCTGGTCCATCATCGATTCCACCATGAATCTCTCCCTCTTGTTCTGGGCTTCCGAGGAGAGCGGCGATCCGAGATTCGCTCATATCGCCAGAGAGCAGGCCAATACGGTTGCTGAACATTTCATTAGACCCGACGGCTCGGTTCGGCACATCTGCTGGTTTGACCCGTTGACGGGAGAATATATGGAATCGCTCGGCGGGCAAGGCTTTGGACCGGAATCGGCCTGGAGCCGGGGAGCAGCCTGGGCTTTGCACGGGATGGCGAACACCTATCGGTATACCGGCGATATTCGGTATCTCGACGCTGCCAAGCGAGTCGCTCATTTCTTCGTGGCTTCCCTTGAGGAAGATTCCATTCCGCTTTGGGATTTTCGGGCGGAGCGCAAGGATATGGAATCCCCCGATCATGACGGGACGGAAACATCCCCAATGGCACCGGTGCCAAGGGATACATCCGCGGCATCCTGCGCCGCATCCGGGCTGCTTGAAATCGCGGACCTCGTCCCGCAAGCCGAAAGCGCTCTGTACCGCAGCAGCGCCTTGCGTATCATCGACTCTTTGACGAACCGTTACGCCGAATGGGATGACCCGGATTATGAAGGCATACTGAAAGAAGCCACAGGGCATCTGCCTGCCGGACAAAATATAAACGTCTCGCTCATCTATGGCGATTATTATTATGTTGAGAGCGCAGCCAAGCTAATGGGATGGAAAAACCGGATCTTCTGATCCGGTTTTTTTGTCGCGTTTATTTATAATTTTTCGGAATCCGAATATAGAAGCAGCTGCCGCCAACATGCTCATCTCCGTTTTCGGCCCACACGTGGCCGCCATGAGCGGAAACCAGCTGCTTGACGATCGCCAGGCCCATTCCGCTTCCGCCGCTTAACCGATTCCTCGACTTATCGCCCCGATACAGCCTTTCGAATATATACGGCAGATCGGATTGGGAGATGCCCTGTCCCGAATCCCGAATCCGAATCAGGGCATCGGCCCCTTCGTCCACGAGATCGGCTTGCACCGTACCGCCGGACGGGGTGTAGTGCAAGGCATTGCTTAACACATTGATCAGAATCTGATGCATCCGGTCTGGATCCACCTCGACTGCGATCGAAGAACTGCCGGCATATTGCAAACTCACTTCTTTTTCATGATACATCGCCTTCGCCAACGTGACGGCTCTCTCCATAATATGGCTCAGATCCTGCTCGGACCGGGACAGCTGAAACTCCGGGGATTCCATATCGTGCAGCTCCTCCAGCTCCGTGACGAGCTGAATCAAACGGTCGATTTCATCCAAGCAGGTGCGGAAACGGTCTGCAGTCGGCTCCCATACTCCGTCCTCGAGTGCACGGGTGTGACTCTTTAAGGTGGCGTTCGGAGCTCATGCGCGATATCCTGCGTCATGTTCCTACGAAGCTGCTCCTGTTTCTGCAGCTGTACTGCAAGCTCATTCAGCGAAGCACCAAGCCCCGCAATTTCATCGTACCCTCCGGCTGCCACGCGGACATCCCAATCTCCTTGCGTCATCATTTCTGCCGCCCGCTTCATCTGGACGAGTGGAGCCGATATCCTTCTTGCTACATAGATTCCTATTATGGAGGCTATGGCAATCGATAACAGGCAGGTTAAGATAATCGATTGCATCTGCGCCTGCTCCAAATGGTAGTTCAGCTCATCCATTCCGCTGTGTCCGCTGGACTGCTGCTGGTACATCGCGATATGGTAATGGTTCGTCACGATGTTGATCACGGTAAACACGATCAGGATCCCTGCCGTGATGCTGATAATGATGGCGGCGAGCCTCAGGTCTAGGCGATGCTTCAAGCCCCGTCACCTCCGAAGCGATAGCCGAATCCGTAAACGGTGAGGATATATTTCGGCTGCTTTGGGTCGGATTCAATCTTTTGACGCAGATTCTTTATATGCTGATCGATGATGCGGATGTCTCCGATAAAATCGTAGCCTAATACCCGGTCAACCAGTTCCTCGCGAGAGAAGTTCCGCTGCGGGTATTTGGCCAACAGCAGCAGCAGTTTATATTCGCTCGGCGTCAAATTCACGATTTGTCCATGGCTGGTGACCTCATGCTTCATGGAATGGATGACCAATGCGCCTTCATCATATACAATGACGTCCGCGAGCAGCTTGCTGTCATCCCCCCGCCTCAAAACAGCCTTGACCCTTGCCACGACTTCCCGAGGGTCGAACGGCTTCACGATGTAATCATCGGCTCCGATCGCAAATCCGCCGATCCGGCTGCTCTGAGCCACCTTAGCCGTTAACATCACGATGGGGACCGAGCTAAACGTTCGAATTTCCTTGCATATCCGTTCACCGTCCATATCCGGCAGCATGAGGTCCAATAGGACAAGGTCCACGGCTTGTCCTCGCAGGCAATCGAATGCCTCGGCACCGTTCGCCGCTTCCAGCGTCAAGTAACGTTCTTTGTTCAAATAAGATACAAGAACTTCTCGAATATTCGGTTCATCATCCACGATTAATATGGTTTTCATTCCGGTATCTCCTTATAGAATCCTTCATCAGTACAAGTCAACTGTAACATAAGTCTCCATTGTAACTGAAACTTGTGAAGATTCCATGAGGATGAATAAGATGGTCCATGAAGCCCATGAGATTGTTGGGCTTCATGGTATACTAATGCATTTCGTTTTATCACGTGGCATTTATAAGAGACTTCAGATAAGAGACGCTTTGCGGCACCTGGCTTTCATGCAAGCCATGAAGAATCAGCGGCCCGTTAAAACGATAAGCGCGCAGGAGCTGAATGTATGCTTCATAATCCAGTTCTCCGGTACCGGCAGCCCTGTACCGGAATCCATCTACAGTCGAATAATCCTTGGCATGAGCGATAATAACATGTTCACCGAGCAGTGACAGCGCTTGATCTACTACCTCTGTCAAAGCCTTTCCGTCGTTCGGGTTGAACAAATTCGCTGCATCCAGTACCACCTTCAACCGCGGAGTACGCATCGTATCCAGCAGCTGTCTGGCTTTAACGGCATCGCTTATCACATTGGCCGGCTCCGGTTCAACGGCCAGCTCGAGCCCGAATTCCTCTGCTATATTCACCAGTGCCTGCATGGTGATCAGCAGATCATCCCATGCTTCCGGCGAATCGTTGTCTGGATGTCTTCTCCACATATCGATTGGATCCCTCGTCCCTGTGCACAGGGTAATGACCGACGTCCCCATGAAATGGCACATCGCTGCCAAATGGCGAAACCGAAGAATGTCATGCTGCCGTTTCTCCTGATCGGGGTGGATCATATTAAAGGTCCCGGATACGGCCGCCATATGAAGATGCCGATTCTCGCACGCAGCTTGTATATGTGCCGCGGTCCCCAGATCGACGGCCTCCGGCAGCGACGGAAGAGCGGCGCAGGTAAGATTGAACTGGATGACCTCCAATCCGGTTGCTATGGCAGCGTCCAAGTTTTCTTCCAGTGTCGGCCTCTCAAACGTCTTGGAGAATATGCCCAATTTCATCACTCATACGCCTCCCGATGCTTCAGCCAGCTTTACCGTCTTGCCGCTCTCAACGGATCTGGCAATCGCCGCCATCGCGCGCATGGCTGCTACTCCGTCATCCAGATTGGCTCCTCGCATGGGTGCCTGCTCCAGAATCGTATCCGCGAAGCCTTCAACCTGCAGCTTGAAGAAATGCGCATCTTCGCCTAGCGGCCTGTGATAACAACCGTCGCGCGAGGAGAACACCTCGACGTCGCTTGACTTGAAGAGCCACGGATTGTAGGTCTTGCCAACAACGCTTCCGTGTTCACCGTAAATTTGAAAGCCTTCATGCCAGTCCATCCGGACGGCGACCGTAAGATCCAGATGCCCTACAGCCCCCGATGCAAACTGAACCGTAACGAACCAGTTATATGCGCCGAATTTCTGCGTATTCCATGCCGTCACGCTCACCAGGTCCCCCCTAAAAAGCGGGCCGTATCCACCAGATGGCTGCCATGCGTCAGCATGTAATAACGCAGCTTATCGAGCTTCGGATTACCTTCCGGCCTCAGGGCATTCGGACTAAGCCGAACCAACGGTTGCACGTTTTCGGTGACCGTATACCGGTAGGTGGAATCGCAGTACCATGCTTTCAGGGCCAGCATCTCCCCCATCTCTTGCTCAATAAACCGTTTAGCATAAGCGATGCCGGGATCAAAGCGTTTCATGTTTCCGATTTGGACAACACAACCGGAATCCCTTGCTCTCCGCTGCAATTCCTCACACTCTTCTACGGTGACGCCAAGCGGCTTTTCCACGAGAACATGTTTACCTGCTTCGATGGCTTTAAGGGCGGCTTTCACGTGAAATTGATCCGCGATGCCAATGATGACAGCTTCCACCTCGGGATCTGCCAGCATCTTGTCATAATCCTTGTAGGTTCGTACCGGCTGATGGATTTCGGCCATGCGGTTCAGCAAATCCTCCGCGACGTCGCATATCGCATAAAGGCGTGCATTGCGCGCCCTCCGGCAAGCTTCGAAATGTCCGTACTGCGATATGGGGCCGCAGCCCAGCACGGCTGCATTCAATGTCGTTCTATTCTCGGCCATGACAGCACCTCCTGTAGTTGATGATTATAAGAAAAACGCCGATCGACGTACTTTCTCAGAAGACAGACCGCGGTTAGAGGATGTTTTTCTTGCGATATCAGGAAGGCCCGTGCCTTCGGAGTTTATACTTACTGATATCTAAAGAAAAACGCCGATCGACGTACTTTTCTCAGAAGACAGACCGCGGTTAGAGGAAGTTTTTCTTGCGGTTATTGAATTGTTCGGCTCCGCTGGAAACTAATAAATTCTATAATCTATGGCAAAAGCCGCAGGATATACTCCTGCGGCTGCATTCCCTCTTATTTTTTTGCCATGTATTTGCGAATGTCAAATGCTACCGCTGCTACGATAATAAGCCCTTTGATGATCAATTGCCAATAGGGACTGACGCCGATAAAGGTTAACCCGTAATTGATAACGCCGAAGATCAGAACCCCGGCCATCACGCCGGGCACCGTGCCGATGCCGCCAGCCGTGGATACGCCTCCGACCACGCATGCCGCTATCGCATCAAGTTCATACATGTTGCCATAGTTGTTGGTCGCACCACCGGTTCTTGCAGCCTCCAGCACGCCGGCGATGCCGTACAGTGCACCGGAAATAGCGTAGATCGCGATGAGATTGCGAGCGACATTGATCCCCGATACATGCGCAGCTTGCACGTTGCCTCCAATGGCATACATGTTTTTGCCGAGCCGGGTCTTGTTGAAGATGACCCAGCAGATGAACGCAACAAAGATAGCGATGATGACGATGTAAGGGAGTGAGTAACCGCCGCCGAAGTCGATGTAGCCGCTGCCCCACACGGTAAAATCCGGTCGTAAGCCGCCGATCGGCTGGGACTGGTTCGGCTCCATATCAAAATAGATGGAATTGACGCCGTAGATCCCGACCATCGTACCGAGCGTCGCTATGAACGGCGGCACATGCAGCTTGGCAACAATGAAGCCATTGATTAGACCGACGACAAGCCCCGCTACGATACCGATCAGGATCGGCAATAGAACCGATACCTGGGGCAAATCCGGGAAAAAGCGGTTCGCATAAACCTCCGTTTGCAGCATCGAAGCCGATACGACCGCGGTTAAGCCTACGACGCGACCTGCGGAAAGGTCTACCCCGCCAGTGATCAGAATGAATGCCGCTCCCAGCGCGATGATCAATCTGGTCGAGGATTGCTGCAGGATATCCCGCAATGTGGAAAAGGCCAGAAAGTTGGGATCTGCGACGGCAATCCCGATGACGAGCAGTATTAATACTACGAATATGGCGCGCTGCGCCAAATAATCTTTAACCTTGACGATGGCTTGCGTATTCATCGACTTCCCCTCCCGGATCGGCCGACCGCTGCTGTGCGGCCAGCCGCATGATTTCCTCTTCGCTTGCTTCCTGCCCTTCCAGAATTCCCGTCATCCGCCCTTCGCTCATCACCATGATCCGGTCGGACATTCCGAGCAGCTCGGGCATTTCGGAGGAAATCATAATGATGCTCTTCCCTTGCGTCGCCAGCTGCGTAATGATGGAATAAATCTCGAACTTGGCGCCCACATCGATCCCGCGGGTCGGCTCATCCAGCAGCAGGATCTCGGGCTCCGTAAGCAGCCATCTCGCCAGCAGCACCTTCTGCTGGTTCCCGCCCGACAGATTTCGAATCTGGGTATTGACCGACGGCGTCTTGGTTCTCAGCTTCTCCACGTTCGTTCGCGCATCCTCGATGCCTCTGCGTTCATTCAGCAGGAACGCCCAATTCTGATACCTTCGAAGATTGGCAATGACCGTATTCTCGTAGACCGAGAGTACCGGGAATATGCCGGTGACTCTACGCTCCTCCGTCAGCAGTGCCATGTTGTTTTTCTTCGCATCGGAAGGCGACTTGATCTTCACTGGTCTCCCGTTAATCGATATGGTTCCGGAGGCCACCGGACGAAGCCCGAAGAGAGCCTCAACCAATTCCGTGCGCTGAGCGCCGACAAGGCCGCCAATGCCCAGAATCTCGCCCTTTCTCAGCTCGAAGGATACATTCTGAAACGAGTTCGGATTAGTGGAGCTTAATTGGCGGACCTGCATCCGGGTTTCGCCCGGAATGTTCGTCCGTTCAGGATAGCGCTCCGTCAAATCCCGCCCCACCATACGGGTAATGATCAAATCGGTCGTCAATTCTCCTGCCTGCCAGGTTCCCACGTACTTCCCGTCCCGCATGATCGTGACATCATCGGATATGCGCAGAATTTCTTCCATTTTGTGCGAGATGTAGACGATGGACACGCCCTGCGACCGCAGCCTGTTCATGATGCTGAACAGATGCTCCACCTCGTTCCCGGTCAGAGATGAGGTCGGTTCGTCCATTACGATCACTTTGGAGTGATAGGACACCGCTTTGACAATCTCAAGCGATTGGATCTTGGACACAGAAAGCGCTCCTGTCCTTGCTCTGGGATCAATATCGATATCAAGCTCGCGGAACAGCCGGAGCGTGTCCGCTGCCATCTGTTTCTCGTTCACGAATTTCAAGGGCCAGAAGCCCGTCATCGGAAATCTTCCCAGCCATATATTCTCCATCACATTGCGGTGCGGCACGGGATGAAGCTCCTGATGAATCATGGATATTCCGTGATTTAATGCATCCTTGGAGCTGTTGATGGCGACCTTGTCGCCGTTTAAGTAAATGTCGCCTTCATCAGGCTTGTAGATGCCGAACAAACATTTCATCAGCGTTGATTTGCCGGCTCCGTTCTCGCCCATGAGCGCATGCACGGTTCCGGGTCTTACCTTGAACGTTACGTCGCTTAATGCCTGAACGCCTGGAAACGCCTTCGATATATTCCGCATCTCCAGCACATACGATTCCGCCACTTTGAATACCTCCTTCGCTTTTCCGGGCCAAAAGGGTCCAATATAAAGGGACAACGCTACGATGAGCCGCTGCCCCTTCTTATAACCCTGCCATTATTTCGCGTCGGCGATATTGTCCTTCGTTATTTTTTTGTAGGCGATCCACACGTATTTACCGTCGGTAATATCAAAGCCGGTATTCTCCTTGTTCGGCGTTTCCCCTTTGGAAAGCGCGGCCGCTATGGCAACGGAAGCTTTGCCCTGGCTCTTGGCGTCGTTAAGCACGGTTCCGAGAAGGGTGCCATCTTCCAGCGCCTGGACGGCGGGAGCCGTCGCATCGACGCCCACGACCGGCATGTACTTGTCGCCGCTGAAATAACCTGCCGCTTTCAAAGCCTCAATCGCTCCGAGCGCCATATCGTCATTGTTGGCCAGCACCGCTTCAATCTTGTCGCCATGGGACGCGAGGAAGGTTTGCATCTTCTCCTGTCCTTTCACGCGGTCCCACATGGCGGTATCCACCGCAAGCGCTTCCACTTCAATGCCGGCGTCTTGAATCGCCTGAACGGAGAATTTGGTCCGCAGCTCGGCATCCTGATGGCCCGGCTCCCCCTGCAGCAGCACATACTGCAGCTTGCCGTCCCCGTTCTTGTCTGCCTTCGGATTCGCTTTCCAATAATCGACGATCAGCTGTCCGGAGATCGTGCCGGATTCCTCCGCCTTCGCCCCTACGTAATAAACCTTATCCCATTTGTTCATGTCTTCCGCGATCGGCTCCCGGTTCAGGAAAACCACCGGCGTATTGGCGGTTTTCGCCTTGTCGATAATGACGCCCGCTGCCGTGCGGTCCACGGGGTTGATAATCATGGAGCTGTATTTTTTCGAGATAAACAGATCGATTTTCTCATTCTGGGTCGGCTGCGCATTTTGACTATCCACGATATCCAGTTTGGCTACGCCATTCGCTGCATCGGACATCGCATTCCGAACGCCTGTCATAAAGGTATCGTCGAACTTGTAAATCGCCACCCCGACTTGAGGCGTGCTGCCGCCTGCCGCGTCGCCGTTCGTGCTATCGCTGCCGGTTGAACTGCTCCCGCCGTTGTTGCATGCCGCCGTGGTCAGCATCATGCCTGCCATTAGGACAAACAGCCATTTTTTCTTCACTTGGGTTGACCTCCCTGATTCATTCGATATTTCAGTGCTGGCTGCGGAACTCCGAAGCCGTATCTCACTGACTACCGCCATTATGCCGGAATGACCCTGATATTCGAATTCAAAATCCTCCTGATTTCTAGCAAAATTCTCATCATTTACCGATTGGCTTCGCGACTTCCTTAATTACTTCACAAATGGAAACAGCACCTTCTGATTATCCATCCAGAACATATTGTCGGAATCGATCACCTTGGTCTCAAGCACGATCGGCTTATCATATCTCGAACCGTCCATGACCTTCACAGCCTGCTCTACGCCCAAGTAGCCCGTGCTGAATCCGTTCTGTACCACGAGTTTATGAAGGACGCCATCCTGAAGAAGCTGAAGCTGTTCCAGATCGCTGCCGAAGGTGACAATCTTGATCTCACCTTGAACCTTCCGCCTTGCGACTTCTTTAGCCGCTCCCAAGGAAGCCTGAATATCGAGTGCCAGAATTCCGTCGACGGCGCCCTGATCCAGCAGCTGTTTGGCGGCCTGCCAGCATGCATCCTTGCGTTTGCCGCAAGCCGCGCCGCCCGCTATTTCAATTCCGCCGATATCTGACCATGCCCGTTTGGCTCCCTCTTCGCGGGCGATCAAGTCGGGGTCCTCCCTGTCGGAACGCAGGATGGCTACTGTACCCCGACCTTCAAGCAAGTCGGCCAGCTGCTCGCCCGCCTTGCGTCCGGCAGCTTCATTATTGATCGCGATCGCGGATAAGATGCCTGTGGTCATTCGTTCATCATTCAATGCAATCACGGGGGTACCCGCTGCCGCTGCCTTATCGCCTAATTCCTGCAGCACAGCCTCCGATGCCGGGTCGATCAAGATCGCGGAGGCGCCCTTCTCCAACATCTTCAAAGCGGCCTGCAGCTGCTCCTCCTCATCGTCGCTAGGCTCCAGGGAAACATAATCGAGCGCCAATCCGTATTCCTTGGCGGCCGCCTCGGCGCCTAAACGGATTGCATCCCCCTGCTCTTCGGCGTGTACGGGAGCCACAAGGGCAATATGTTGAAGCCCGGGCTCCTCATCCGGGTCCGTATCGGATGAACACGATGTTAAGAGGATCAGGACAGCGACGAGTGCAGCGAAACATCCCCTAGGTCCAATCGGTAACCGCAGCGGCCGAAAAGTTCTAATCATGCTCGCGTTCCTCCTCGTCCATATCGTGAATGACCGGAATCCGTATGCGAACGGTAGTGCCCGCCTCCTGCTCGCTCTCGAATTCCAGCCCGTACCGTTTGCCGTAATACAGGCGAATTCGGTCATGGACATTTCGAACGGCCACGCCGGAACCGGCCGTATTGATAAATTGTGCCGGGTTATGAGGCGTCTCTTTAGCGTCCAAGATTCCTTCAACCATCTCGGGCGTCATCCCAACCCCGTTATCCGTAACCGTCATTTCCAGCAATTCGCCTTTTACGGCTGCCCCTATGCGAATATGCCCCTGATCCACCATATACTCGATGCCGTGCACGATGGCATTCTCGATTAAGGGCTGAAGCACCAGCTTGAGGGTGTAACAGGATAGCGCGGCTTCGTCCGCTTCGATCGCAAAATCGAATTTCTGTTTATATCTCATCTGTTGTATGGTCATATAATGCCGTGCGTGCTCCAGCTCTTCCCGGACGCTTATCGATGTCTTCCCTTTGCTCAAGCTCAAGCGAAACAGCTTCGACAAGGAAGTAATCATCGTAATGACCTCCTCCTTCTTGCTCATTCCTACCATGCGAACAACCGAATTCAGGGTATTGTACAAAAAATGAGGGTTGATCTGGGCCTGCAAGGCTTCCAGCTCATATTTACGCTTCGATTCCTGCTCCTTCACAATCTGTTTCATGAGCTGCCTGATCTTATTCAGCATCAGGTTGAAACGGCCGGACAGCTGCACTACTTCAAGCGGTCCCTGCAACGGGAGCTCCACGTCGAAATCGCCCCGTTCCACGGCTTTCATCGTTCGGCCCATGCGGCGGATGGGCCGGGTGAGCATGGCCGAAAGAATCAGGGATACCGCGATGGCCAGCACCAAGACTATGGCAACCACCCGGACCAAATAACGGTTGACCTCTTCTCTTGTGGTCATGATCTCATCCAAATAGGATACGCCCACGATTTTCCAGCCTATGTTGACGACCGATTTGACCGTATTGAGCCGCTTGACCCCATCCGATTCATCAATGTAGCTCTCCGAGGAGGTCAGCGCCCGCTCAACGCTCTCATTCCGAAGCCCCATGTAGATTAATTGCTGCTGCGGATGGTACACGATATTTCCCGCTCCTTCGTCGATGATGTACGCATACCCGCGCTTCCCCAGACTGATGCGGCTGCTCAGCTCGTCGATCTTCTTGAAGTTGATATCCACCAGCAGAATGACGTACATCGGCTCCCCGTCATGAACGACCGTAATGCCTTTGCTCATCGTGACGACCCATTCAAACGTTTGGTCGAATAAATTCTGAACATGGGGCAGCGAGAAGCTCAGATGGTCGGAGACTCTCATGGCCGAGTGAAACCAGCTCTGTTCCGTCACCTTGGCGCTGGGCTTGACCGGAATGGCCGGATGGTTCCGCAGCATGTCGCCCTGATCATTAAACAAAGCGATGGAGACGATGTCATCTCGGCTTCGCATGATCGTATCGAGTTGTTTTGTCACCTGTTCATCGTCCCACTGCCCGTCTGCCAGCATATTTTCCTCGATCGCCCGATACAGCTGCGCCATCCCGTCCACGTAATCCTCGAGATTATAGCTAACCTGGTCCACGATTTGCTGGGCATTCAGGAATACGCTTTGCTCTGCCGATCGCGAGAATTTATTGAAGAGCAGTACGGCTACCACGATCACAATGAGCAGAATGAACGCCGAGAAGGACCACATGATGATGGATTGAATGCTGTGCGCCCGGAATCGCTTAACCCATCGTTGAACAAACGGTAGGACCGAGTATCGCTTCGTATACGTGATTTTCACCGATGCCCTACCCCCTCGCTTGTGCCCGATATTCCTTAGGCGAAACGCCGACCTGCTTCTTGAAGCTGAAGCTGAAATAATTCGGATCGGCAAACCCGACGCGCTCCGCGATTTCGAAAGCCTTCAGGTCGGTGGATCGTAAAAGCTCCTTGGCCGTTTCCATCCGCAGCTGCATTAAGTACTGCACATAGGTCATTTTGAGCTCTTTTTTGAATACGCCGCTAAAATAGCCTGTGCTGATATGCAGGTGCATGCACAGCTTCTGCAGCGATATATCCGGGTCGCCGTAATGCTCCCGCGTGTATTGGAGCGCTTTCTCCACGATGTCTTTATAGGCATGCTGCCTAGAGCTGGAGATTTGCTTGCGGATGGCCAAACTGACATCCTGAAGCCAAGCTTTAGCCTCCTGTAGTCCGGAAAACTTGAAGATCTCGGCATGCAGCTGATACCCCGCTCCAAACATCTCCTCAAGCTCGATCCCGGATTCTTTTGCCGTTCGAAGTATGGCCGTTACGACTTCCAGGAGATAGATCTGAACCTCTTGAATCGTGCAGGATGCTCCGATCAGCTCATCGAATATGTGCGTAATCGCTTCACTTAATTCCTCCGCGGTTCCGAGCTTAAGATTGCGGATCAGCGCTTGCTCCTGCAATTCGTCCAGGCGGACCCCTTCCTGCCTCGGACTCTCCACGTCATCGATGAAGATGACTTTCTCGGCACCGAGAATCAGCCGGTAGTCCAGCGCCAGCAGCGCATCCTGGTAGGAGTGCTTAAGATCGGACAGAGTCCGGACCCTGGAACCCACGCCGATCGTAACCGGCAGCTTCAGATAGTGAAGAATGCTTTTGAGCAAACGATCCAGTGCGACCTGCAGGTCGCCAAACCACGACTCGTCCTCGCAGCCGTCATTCGTAATCAAGAACACGATGCTATCCTGGTATATGAATGCGCTTCCAAAAGAAAGGGGATCCATCAGCTCTTTCGCAATGTTCAGCATGGCGTGCAGCATCAAGTCCATATCGCCGGAATGCCGCAGGGAGCTTGATGGAGCACTCTCCTTATGCTCAGCCGCCGGATATAAAGCCATCACCGCGGCGAGATAACAGGCGCCGTTCAGCGGAAGGCCGTAATTCCGAGTTTTCTCCTCAATGATGGACCGGGGCAGTTTTCGGGTTAACAGCGAAGCCAGGAACGATTCCCGAAGCAAAGGCAGGCTTGTCCGGTAATGCTCCTTCAATTGGCGCACGTCCTCACGCTCCGCCACCTCCATATCGATTTTGTCCTTGATCTTGCCTAATAACTCCATGAAGCTTTCGGCAGAGAACGGCTTGAGCAAATACTCATCCACGCTGAGCGTAATCGCTTGGCGGGCGTAATCAAATTCGTCATAGCCGGTCAAAATCACGATTTTGCACAGCGGCTGATGCTCCCTTAGCCATGAGGCCAGCTGCAGTCCATCCTGAAAGGGCATACTGATATCGGTAATAACGACATCCGGCTCCAACCGCTCCGCAGCCTCCACGGCCTCTCTTCCGTTCTCCGCCGTCCCCTTGATCTCGAATCCGCAGGCTTCCCATTGGATTTCCTGAACGAGGCCTTCTCTCACATCGGCTTCATCATCCACTAACAGCACTTTATACAATGCGACCCCTCCCGTTTCTGTCCTGTTCGGTTGCAAACTGAATCTATAGTGATCTTACCTCGCCGCGCCAAAATTGGGAATCTTCCACATTATGTTTTTTGCAACAAAAAAAAGAACGAATGCACGACTCCAGCGAAACAGCGCTTCCCTGTTCCTGGAGTCATGATTCGTTCCGAAATCGATTGTGCAGCATTCCTTACGCCTGAACGGGTACGGAGACGGGTTTTACCGGCGTGCTCAACCTCTTGATGCTCAGATAGTAAGCGATGCCGAGCGGGATGACGGCGCCCAGCCAAGCCAGCGGATTTGCCAGGCTTGCACCGAGGAAGCCGATCTGCGCGGTCAGGAAGATAGCAGCCAGTACCCGCATGATCAGCTCCATGATGCCCGCCACAGTGGGAATTAAGCTCTGACCAAGCCCCTGAAGCGTGAAGCGGTAGATGAAGAGCAGCGAAAGAAGCAGATAGGTGCTGCCGTTCGATAAGAAATACAGCCTGCTGAGAGACAGCAATTCCTCTTGGCCTTGACCCACAAAAAGGCTGACGGCGGCAGGACCCGCGAATATAACCAGCAGGCCCACGGCGATGCTGAATGATCCCGAGAGCCAAATACACTGCTTAACCCCCAGTTTGATCCGGTCTATGCGATTCGCTCCGAAGTTCTGAGCGGCAAAAGTCGCCATCGTAATCCCGAAGGAACTCATCGGCTGCGTGGCGAGCATATCAATCTTCTGAGCAGCGGTATAAGCCGCAACGGCTGATGCCCCGAGACCGTTTAGCGTGATCTGCAGAATAATGGCTCCGATGGCGATAATGGAGGCTTGGAAGCCCATCGGAAAACCTACCCACATATGCTGGCGAATAAATTTCCAATCGATGGACCAGTCGGCATTCTTGAATTGAAGGAGCGGGACCTTCTTATGAATGTAGATCAGACAGAGCAGGCAGGAGAACAGCTGCGATACAACCGTGGCAAGTCCGGCTCCGGCGACTCCCATCTTAAATACGAGAATGAATAAGAGGTCGAGCACGATGTTCAGAATGCTTGCAACGACCAGGAAGAGAAGCGGCGTCCGGCTGTCGCCGAGAGCGCGGAGCAGGTTAGCCAGCAAATTAAACAGAACGGCCGCGCCGACGCCCCAGTTAATGACGATCAGATACGAATACGCATCATCCAAAATTTCGGCAGGGGTGTTCATCATGACGAGGACGGGTCTCGTAAATATAACGCTCACGATGGTGAGGAATACCGTGAACACCAGACTGATCCATATACTCGTTCCCACGCTTTTGCGGACGCCTGCGATATCCTTAGCTCCAAAACGCTGTGCCGTTATGATAGACAAGCCAGCCGTCAAGCCTTGGGCAAAGCCGATGACAAAAAACAAAATGCTGCCTGTCGAGCCAACGGCTGCAAGTGCGTTCACGCCAATGGTACGTCCCACGATAAGGGTGTCCGCCATGTTGTAAAATTGTTGAAAAATATTACCGATCAAAAGCGGGATGGTAAACATGATAATCAGCTTGATCGGACTTCCTTGCGTCATGTCTCTCATGTAGATTCTCCTATGCCGTCAATAAACGTTCCTCTAGAGATTTATTTGAAATATTATGCTTCAAGCAGCGCTTATCGCATCGAATGGAAACATTATAATGGGTGAGGGTCGTTTGTATTCTTGTGTATCTTATCATGAAAGAACATAAATTTCTCCTATTTATTCCCGAAATCAAAACTAAAAGCAAGTACTCGTCATTCGAAGAGTCTGTACCCGATTTGGATCCCTGATTTCTCTATAACTGAAAAGGCCAACCGGTCATTTCGGTTGGCCTTTTCAACATGATGACATGTGATATCCCTATGGAATTCCGATGTTTATGCCTCTTCGACGGCAAGCTTATCCAAGGCCAGCTTCGCACGTGACCGCGCTTCTTCGACATCGCCGGCGGTTGACAGCGCGACTGCTACTCGTCTTCCGACCTTGGTTACCGGTTTGCCGAACATGCGAAGCTGCGTATTCGGAACGGCCAGCGCTTGATCGGCGCCTGTAATCGTATAGTCTTCCAGCTCTCGGCCGGCTTTCAGGGGGCGGCTGGCTCCCGGCGTGATCAATTCGATCTCTGGTATCGGAAACCCGAGAATGGCACGGACATGAAGCGCAAATTCGGATAGATTTTGCGTGACCAGCGTAACCAGCCCAGTATCATGCGGACGCGGGGATACCTCGCTGAAGTACACCTTATCCTCGGCCAAAAATAATTCAACGCCGAACAAGCCGTATCCGCCAAGCTCGTCGGTAATCTTCCGCGCAATATATTTAGCTTCCTCGATTTGCGCTTCAGACATATCGTGCGGCTGCCACGATTCGATATAATCTCCGCTTTCCTGAATATGCCCGATCGGCGCACAGAAGCTTGTTCCATTGACGGAGCGGACGGTCAGAAGCGTGATCTCCGACTGGAATGTAATGAATTCCTCAATGATCACTCTTCCGTTCTGCACGCGGCCGCCTTCCATGGCGACGTTCCAGCAGGACTCGATATCCCCTTCCGAACGGCACACGCTTTGGCCTTTGCCGGAGGAGCTCATCAGCGGTTTGATCACGCACGGAAAACCCATGTCCAGGACAGCCTGCTTGAATTCCTCATAAGTATCGGCAAATCGATAGTCCGCAGTCGGCAGCCCCAACTCCTCTGATGCCAACCGGCGGATCCCTTCACGGTCCATCGTAAGCTTTGCGGCTCGGGCGGTAGGAATCACCCGATACCCCTCATCCTCCAGCTTCACCAGCTCCGAAGTAGCCAGCGCTTCAATCTCCGGTACGATCAGATCCGGTTTTTCCAGCTCAATGATTGCGCGCAGCTTCTCGCCGTCCAGCATATCGATCACATGGCTGTGATCGGCAACATGCATGGCAGGAGCATCGGCATAACGATCGACGGCTACGGTGTGGACACCCAATCGTTGTGCTTCAATTATGACTTCTTTCCCTAGTTCTCCAGATCCCAGCAGCAATATTTTTTTCGTTTTGAACATCGTTGTTTTATCCCCTTTTCATAGTTTCAGAGACGATAGAAGCCCAAGAAAATAATAAAGAGGTAAGGGAAATAAACCTCCCTTACCTCTGCCCAGGCGTACGGCCTTTGTCATCCATGTGCTCCCTCATGGTTCCCCATGCTACGCCAGTCACACATAAACCTATACATTGTTACATAAATGATACTGAATCTTTTCGTTAAATGCAATATCAGCCTGCGTCTTTAAGATTTGGACTTCAACATTTCGATCATATCCTGAAGCGAGTGTGACAGCCATTTCTTAGGATGAATGACAATCTGGATGTCCAGTCGAATGTCAGGGTGTTGAAAGGGAAGAATCGCCAGCTCTCCCCTCTTGATTTCCTCCTCTGCTACCATTCTCGGCAATAGCGAGATGCCGGTACCGGACATGATATATCTTTTGATTGCCTCGGGGTTGCCCAATTCCAAACCAATACGGACGGGAGTTCCGCTGGCGCGCAGCACTTTTTCCAGCATGATCCGGTAATTGCATGTATCCTCGGTCATAATCCATTCGGTATCAGCCAGATGCTCCAGCTTGATGACGGGCAATCTACGAAGCGGATGATCCGGATGGGCAATCAAAAGGAGGGGCTCTTCCCGGATCGAGATCCAATTCAATGAAGTATCTTCCGGTTTGTTCTCCAGAACAAGCCCGAGATCGTACTCACCCTCTCTTACCTTACTGACGATGCTATCTTCACGATCAGGCTGCAAGCGGATGACGAGATCCTCATGCTTCTGCCTCAGCCGATGAATGACGGCTGGAAGAAAATAAGCGGCAAGCGAGTCGATCGTTCCAATCGATAAGTTGCCCCCGCCTTGTTTCGTCAGCTTTTCCTTAGACTGCTGGAACAGATCCAGCATTTGGACAGCATACTTGAACAGCTCCTCCCCTGACTTCGTCAGGCGCAGGCCTCTGCCATACCGTTCAAACAGCTTGACGCCGTATTCCTTCTCCAGCTTCTGAATCTGGGTGGTAACGCTGGATTGTGCATAACCTAATTCGTCAGCGGCTTTAGTAAAGCTCTTTCGGACAGCAACCTCCCTGAAGGTTTGCAGATAGATCAGTTCCATCGCTCTCTCCTTATCAATAATATTGATAATAGCTATCTATTATTATAGATAACACCGATTCCATTTCCTATGGTAAAGTAAAGCCACAATTCATGAAATGGAGGAAAGATCATGTTGAGTCCGCAAGAATTGAGAGGTATTTATGTTCCGGTGGTCACTCCCTTTTCACATGAATACGCATTGGATATTCCGTCTTATCATCGTTATTTGAAGAATTTGTTATCCCATGACATTCAAGGATTGGTCATCAACGGAACGACCGGAGAAGCGCCGACGGTAACTTGGGAAGAAGTGGTTCAGGTGGTGGAGGAAACGCGAAGAGGTTTGGACGGGCGGCTATTGCCGGTCATTATTGGTACGGGTACCAACGATACGTTCTCCAGCATGAAGCGGACGGAATGGGCAGGACATATCGGGGCAGACGCGGTATTGGTGGTCACGCCGTATTACAGCCGCCCTTCGATTGAGGGCATTATACAACATTTCCGCAAAGTCGCGGAGGTGGGAATACCGGTTATATTGTACGAAGTTCCTTCGCGCACTGGAATTTCCTTACCGGTCGATGCCATTCGAAGAATCATGGAGATCCCCGGTGTCATCGGAATGAAGGACAGCACTGCGAGTACGGAGCTTATGAGAAGCTTGTCTCCATACGATACGAAGCCTGTTCTATGCGGGGACGATGTCCGCTTTCATGAGATGCTGCGTCATGGTGCATCCGGGGGCATTTTGGCGTCGGCCAATGTGAATACCGAGGCTTTTATTCGTGTGTATCAATTAGCTGCCCAAGGGGATTATTCTCGTTCCGAAAAGGAGTTTGAAGTGCTGCTTCCCGTTATTCATCAGTTGTTCGCAGAATCCAATCCCGCTCCGCTAAAATGGCTGCTTGCCAAGCAAGGCCTTATCTCATCCGACACCCTGCGCCTGCCGATGGGCACCATTACGGATGAGCTCAAGCTATCCTTGGATCAAGCACTCAAAAACTGAGAAACTTTAAATCGTGGACGTAATAGATTTCTCCTCAAGAGTGGCGGGGCGCATACGCTGCCTTGCCTTTCTTGAATGGATGATTCGGATGCGATAGGGCGCACATGCTTTCAATCAGCAGATGATGGGATGGATGATACTGACATTTTACGCAAAAAAAGAAATCCTGCTTAAATCTATCGCTTTAAAGGATTGATGAATGAAATCGCCCCACTTATAATATGGGTACATTCAATTCCTCCCAGAAATTTGAAAGGAGACTTGCAGTGCTGCCCTATTCCACCCCTAATCATGATTTTGCCTTCGAACAATCTGTAATCGGTATGGCTTTGGTATCGCTAGATGGAACGATTCTTAAGGTCAATTCGGCACTATGTGATCTGTTGGGTTACTCGCCGCAGGAGTTAACTGCCGGGGCGCCGCAAGAAGAAAACAGCCTGCGCGAGTTATTGGATCGAGTGATTCAGAACGCTAGGGCTGCCCAAGGTCATCAGCCATCCGTCCCCCCGGTTGAACATGCTTACCGTCATCCGTCTGATCGCGAGTTATACCTTAGTGCACGCTGCAGCATTGATCACGATCCGGAGCGGGGGCCCAAGGGATACTTGGTACAATTCGAGGATCGATCGCTGCTGAGGCAGCTCATGAAACAGCTGGAGCAGAAGGAACAGAAGCTGAACGAGAAGGAAAATTCGTTTCTGCAGCTGCTGGAAGAGCTCCCTCTCTCCGTACTCATAACTAAAAAAGGCATTGTGCACTATGTTAATTCTGCCGCGCTCCGACTCGTCAATGCGACGCACTCACATGACGTGCTGGGCATTTCAACCGACGTGATCGTCGACGCATCGTATCATCAAGCATTGATGAAACGCAGGGCAACGTATGCCGAGAGCGGAGAAATCGGAAGCGTCGATTATCTGATACGCTGTCTGGACGGGCAGGAGAAGATGGTCACGGGATTCACGTTAATCATACAATATGAAGGCGAGAAAGCGGCCGTCGGCATCTTCAAGGACATCACGGAGCAGCGAATGGAAGAGGACCGCGTGATGCAATCCGAGAAGCTGACGACCGCCGGCCAATTGGCCGCCGGCATCGCTCATGAAATTCGAAATCCATTGACATCGATTAATGGATTCGTGAAGTTATTGCGATCCGCGGAACGCAGCAACGAGCTTTATTTTGAAATCATCGAATCGGAGCTCAAACGCATCGAGCTCATCGTCAACGAACTCTTGGTGCTCTCCAAACCGCAGGGCGCCCACGTGAGCGGACCCATCGACGTGTCGGCCATACTGGATCAGATCATTACGCTGATGAAGGTGCAAGCCGCTCTCAAGAATATAGAGATCATTCCCCATTTTCCACTGGTTCCGATCTATGTACAGGGCGAAGTCAACCAGCTCAAGCAAGTGTTCATCAATCTGCTGAAAAACGCGATGGAAGCGATGAATCACGGGGGAAGCATCACCTTGGACATTGTGCACAGCGGTCCCGAGGTACAGATTATCGTGCAGGATGAAGGAGTTGGGATGACGCAGGATCAGATCCAATCACTGGGACAGCCCTTTTTTACAACGAAAGACACCGGCACGGGACTCGGTCTCATGATTACCAAGAATATTATTCATAATCACGGCGGTACGATGAACGTGGAGAGCACTCCTGATCATGGGACAACCTTTACGATCCATTTACCTGCATTATAATGCGTACAATCGGAGGACATAGGCATGGACATTCAAGATTCAAACTTACATAAACAATTTGCAATAAACTGCTTCAATCAGGTCTGGGATATCTTGGAGAAGAAGCAGCGGACGACGGAAGACGAAGAGAACATGATTCACATGTGTCATGCTTCCTTTTGGCATTGGAGCCGGGTGGCGGATCATACAGAGCGCAACCTGTCTATCGGGTATTGGCAGCTCTCCCGAGTATACGCGGTAACGGGTCAGGGCGATCAAGCACTGCATTATGCCAAGCGCTGCATCACGATCGGGTCATCGGCTAACCTCGAACCCTTCTACATCGGTTACGGATACGAAGCGGAAGCCAGAGCCTATCTGGTTCTGAGGAACAAGGAGCATGCATTGGCATCCAAGCAAAAAGCGGCAAGTTATCTCGACAGGGTAACGGATAAGGAAAGCCATCAGATGCTTGCCAACGATCTCGGAAGTCTGGACTAACACGCAAACTGCGCATTATCGGATCTTTTATCGAAGGGGTTTCGCCAGATGATAACCGATATAATAAAAGACCTCTCTGCATAAAAAGGGGAGCTTGCTTCTTACGCTTTGGTAAGCGCTCCGTGACGCGGGAGAAGGATTGGCTTCGAGACCCATATCTTCAGCCATCGCCATCGCCCGCTTCATGTGCAGCGGATCGCTCACGATAATATATGAGGACAGCCCTGCCGCATCGCCTATCTTGTTGGCATAATACAGGTTTTGCTCGGTGATCGTCGAACTCGTCTCTACCAGGATATCCCTCTCCGGAACGCCGTGTTCGATGGCATATTGTTTGGCCGCTTCCGATTCGGCTACTTCCTCTTCGGACCCGCGTCCCCCTGTAAAAATGAGCTTGTCTACGTATTGTTGATCATACAGCCATAACGCATGATCGATGCGCCCCTGAAACACAGGCGAAGGTCTCCCCTCCCATACTGCTGCACCCAGAACGATCGCTGCATCGGAGGGAATATTCACCGTTCGCCCTGCATATTTCCAAATCGTGTATCCCACATTAATCGAATAAACCAGCATGATGGCTATCAGTCCCAGCAAAACTCTCAACAAGACGCGCTTTCTTCTGCTTCCTGCTTTCCGCGGCTGCATCAATCGGGTCATGCAACACCTCCAACTTCCACTCGTTCAACTCCAGTCTTCATTTTAGCATCATATGTACAGGGATATAATACAGCAAAGAAGCCTGCAGCTCCATAATGGAGCTGCAGGCTTTTGATTATCCAACTTCCTCTTGGTTCCAACGGACATCAATCCGTTTCATATCCATATAGCGTGACTCTGTTCTTCCCCTTGCTCTTGGCAATATGCATGGCTTTTTCCGTTTCGTCAGTCAAATGGGAAAGACTCAGCATGGAGGTGGGCGTTAGGCAAGCCGCTCCTACGCTTACCGTCATAAATCCGTCTTCCTCCGTTCGGTCCTTGGGGATGCTGAGCGCCAGGACGCCTTGACGTATCTTCTCAGCCACTTCATAGGTTCGGTCGGGATCGGTATCTTTGATCTTCAATATAAAGGTTCCGCCGCCGTAACGCGAAATGGCCGCTCCATAGTATTCGCCTATGATTTTCAGTGCGTCGGCAATCCATTGCAAACATAAATCGCCGCCATATAGACCATGAAGCGTGTTATACACCCGGAAATCATCGATATCGACCATCAGCAAGGCCAGAGAAACCTGGTTCTGAACGCTTTCCTCCCAATCCGTCGCCAATTCTTTTTCGAAAGTAGCCGGATTGGGCAGTTCGGTCAACGGATCTGTTGTCACGTAGCTCTGAAGCTGGTTCAATACATCGGAATATACGCGATCGGGGCCTCCATTCGGGGTACCTTCTCTCAAAATGACCATAATGGACGATTTGCGTCCCTGATGAATGGCTGCCAGCATATATTCAAGCTCCATCCTCTTTCCATCCAGCGTATCAAACCAGCCGCTGCCGGAAACGAGCTGGGCCTGATTCTGATCCATCCGTTTGATTTGCTCTCTTAGACCCATGCGGGAACCATCGCTAGCCAAGGTGTATATTTCAAGCTGGAGCAGTTCCTCCGGCCTCGTTGCGCCAAACAGCGTCTCGGCCCGCGAATTGCAATACACGATGGTTCCCGCCGTTGTCAGTGACAAGAAGGCTACGGGGGAGTGGCCCATAAGCTGCAAATACCGCTCCTCGTTCTCCCTGAATATGCGTGCATTTTGAATGGCCTGTTCTTTGGCTTGTCTTAATTGAAAATCGGTTTGCTTGCGGACAATCGATTTCAATTGGGGGAGAACGCTTAATTCCTGAGCCTTCCATGAGTATGAAGTGCCCTCCACCACCTGCCTCCATTTTTCGAACGATTTTCGAGGGGATAAACGCATTTTATCCTCTTCTTGTATAACGGCTTTGGCCGGATCGCCAGCCCAATCCACGATTTCAACAACCTCCGGCCTGAACCACATGACATAGTTTTGTTGACCTGGCGACAGGGCGAGATACAATACGCCGGAGGCCGCACCCTTGAATGCTTTGGCAGGCTCATACTCTGCGCTGAGTTTCGAGCTGTGGTACGTATAATCCTCTGCTTGGGCGGATAACCAGCCGGCCAGCTCCATGACTTGCTTCGAAGTGGGCGTCGTGCCATACAACATCAAATTGTCCTGGTAATAGACGGCGGCACCGGTAGCGCTCATTAAATCCAGCAAGCCCTGCTCTTCGGTCTCAAGCTGCTCAAGCACCTGATAGACATCGGTGTTGCCGATGAAAATTTCGGTGAAACGGGCGGATAAAATTCGAAGCCTGAGCTCGGTTTGGTAATCATCGAGCTGCTGGCGTTGATACAGTTCGTTGGAGAAAAAGGATCCCAGAAAATTGCACAAGTTGCGGGTGCGGTGAGATACGTATTTTCGGCTGTAGTGATGGCAGGTGATTAATCCCCATAACTGGTTGTCATGGATAAGGGAAATCGTGGTTGTCGCGCCGACCCCCATATTATGAAGGTACTCAATATGAAGCGGCGACACGCTGCGAAGAACGGATAAACTGAGGTTCAGCGGCTTTCCGGTCAAAGGCTGCACGGTGGGGATGATCTCGACCGGCGTATAACCCACGTCAACAATCGTACGCAGCCAATTTCTCAAATACAGTTCACGGGCTTGCCGAGGAATATCCGATGCCGGATAATGATGGCCCAGGAAGGATTCCAGCCCTTGCTCTTTGGCTTCGGCAATCACTTTTCCGTTCCAGTGATCATCGAATTCATACAGCATCACACGGTCATAACCCAGAATGTCCTTCACGAGCTCGCAAGCCACTTGACTTGCTTCAACCCGATTCTCGGTTCGTTTCATCCGACTGAAAAAAGTCTGGATCCATTCAAAATCATCCGTAAAGGGCACGGTATCTTCCGAAACCGGCTCCAGTTCCAGCAGAATCAGCCCTTCGCTTTCGTGAAGAATTCCGATAAACTCAATCGGCTCATCGGCAACCGAAATCGTAAGATTGATATATTGTAAGTCCGGTGTCGCTATTGCTTGAAGGTCTCGGCGAATCATAAGCTCAAATTGCGTTTTTCCGATAAGCTCCTCAAGGCTCTGTCCCAAAAGGGATTCGGCGCTGATCCCGAGCAGCTGTTCCGTATTTCGGCTGCACTGCGCGATCCTGAAATCGTCGATAGGATTAATGGCAAGTAGTACGCCATGGGGCTGAATGTATCCTGGAATGTGAATAGGTTCTTTTTCGCAATTGGTCAGGTCGATCGGTTCATCCGTTACATAATCGCCCTCCGTCAGTAACTTTCGATTAAGTGCATCCTGTTCAGTCATTGCTTATCAACTTCCCTTATTCACAGATTTAAAACCAAATGCCCAATGCATCTCATTGTTATAAAGAGATACATTGGGCACAGCATATTATAACAACAGGTCTATGAAATTGTACGCCATTCAGACTCTAGGATAGCATAGTAATACTCATCCCACCAAACTTCGCCTCGAGGGATACACTGCCTAAAGCAGCCTTCTCTCCTCATGCCAAGCTTCTCCATCACCTTATACGAAGGCGTGTTCTCTGGCTGGCATGTCGCGATGATCCGGTGTATTCCCAATGCTTCAAAGCCATACTGAAGCAAGGCTCCGGCGGCTTCCGTAGCATACCCCATACCGTGGTAGGCTGAATGAAAGACCCAGCCGATCTCGTAAGTATGTTCGCCAAAGCAGGGATGAAACACCATGTGTCCGATCACGCGTTGTTCCTTTTGCAGGATGACGGCATAATGATGCGCCTGCCCGCCCTTGTTCTGCTCCAGAAATTCCTTCACCGTCTCTTCCGTATGGACCGGCTCCGGCATGTAAAACATCACCAAGGGATCGGATGTATATTGAAGAACATCCTGCCAATCTCCTGGTTCAAATTCGCGAATCACTAATCTTTCGGTAACGATATGCATTTGCCCGACTCCTCTTCAAGTTGTATTTCCGTGTCCTCTCTGCTCACACTTCAATACAGGGACAAATGCGATTCGCCGTTTATCCATTTCTTTGTCTTTCCTGATAACGCCGGGTCACCTTCTTTCATGCTGCAGGCTGTTTTTACTTTATTCGACTTTATGTATGAAACTCCTTCATAAATTGTAAAATCACTGGATATTTTGACTTAATATCGATTTGATTTTATCAAAATGCATGCCTTCATGATATAAGCAGAAGCTTAAGAATTCTTCTATCTTGGATAACTTTAAACCTTTGGATGTCGTGTAGGGAGACAAGACGGTATCTTGCAGATGTGTTGTGTACCTCTGTTCGATCCACTGGACTTGACCTTCAAGCCGTTCGATAAGTTCGCTCATGGAAGGCCATGAAGCGTTGATCTCCCTTGGTTTGGAGCCCGTCTGGAACAGCTCGGTATAATGCTCGGGGAGGTGCATGGTCTCGCCATTCACGCCGAACGTAAACCGTTCCAGCGTCAAATAGATATGTCCTGCATTCCACTTCACGTGGTTGTTCATTCCGCTCGGAATCCATTCCGCCATATCATCCGGGATATCCCTTACAAGATTCAAGGTTTGTGCACGTACAAATTCCAAATGTTCAAAAAGGTATGGTCGCATGTACCTCGCTCCTTCTCATCTGATCTAGCATCCGCTTAACCGAGTGTACCCTATATAATAAAAAAGGAATAATACCGATTACGCTTCGTTTCATAAAAAAAATGGATGAATCAGGCGCGAGCCGTTCATCATCCATGGATATCGTAGTGTCTTTCGCGGATATCCGCCTGGATATAGGAAATAAAAGAACGGATGTGTGCGGGTATCGCTTCTAGCTTTTTGGTACACACCCGTATGGGATGCGGGATCGTTACGCCTGTTACCTTTACCTTGCTAAGTTCGCCGGAAGCCAGCTCTGTCTTGATGGATAGAGCCGGGACCAGGGCAGCCCCGTAACCCGCTTTAACCGCCTCAATGGTTTCGTTCAACCCCTCTATCGTGATGGAGGAAAGAGGTCCCCGGATGCCTGAGGCCTCAATCAGAGACATTAACTGTTTTCGTGTGTAACTCCCTTCCTCCCTCAGCACAAAAGGCTCCTCCATAAGCTCGAATCGAGTAACTTCTCTGCCGGCTAGGCGATGAATTGCGGGTACGGCAAAAATCAATTCGTCCTCCATAATCGTAAAGGACTCAATGACCTCGTCTTCTATGGACCAACTGCCGCAAACGATCGAGATATGTACCGAATGATCCCGTAATCGCTGCAGCGCTGTGTTGGAATTCCCTTTCAGCAGCTCCACATCCATGCGTGGATTCTGTTGTTTATATCCAACCAGCCATCCGGGAAGCAAGGCGGTCTCCGGCAGCTCCGTCGCACATATCCGCAAACTTCCCTCCCGGCCAGATTTAATGGCTTGCATCATGTCTTCCATCTCGGCTTCCATCGCAAATAACCGCTGGGAATGCGCGGCCAACGCTTCACCGGCTTCTGTCAATTGAATATTGCGCCCATTCGCCTCAATCAATTTCAAGCCGAGTTCCCGCTCCAGATTGCGGATTTGGGCGGTAACGGCCGGTTGGCTTAACATTAGATTGCCGGCCGATTTCGTAATGCTTCCCGTTTTGGACACATCATTAAATATGCGGAGTGCATGAAGATTCATGGATCCATCCCTCGATTCTTGAACGATTCACTGTGATAAAGAAGGCTTCCGATAAGGTTTGATCGGTTAACGACATCCCGACTGGTGTCAGCGAGTATTTCATTCTATCATGCGGATTACAATAACCATAGGCAAGCCTAAACTTTCGTTCGTCAGCTTGCACAAATCTGTCACGTGCTCCAAGTTCATATGTTCCATGGCTGCCCCCGTCTTCTAGTTAAATAACGGAATCGTTCAGCATGTTTTTCCGCCCGTGCTGCAACATTTCTACAGATCTCCCGTCTATAGAGGTGCAGCAAGTACATTTTACCAATTCGCGCATGGCTTGGCTGTATCCTAGCCTTTAGGATAATCTACACTTGGAGGATACCTATCATGAACAAAATCTACAAAGTATTAACAACCGCTACAATTCTGGCGATGGCAGCACTGCCGGCAGCCGCTAATGCACAGGACGCCCCTCCTGCTTCAGTCCATACGGGGCAAGGCAGCATCGTGAATCAGGCAAAGAAAAGCGTTCCTGGAACCATGGGTTATATAACGGAATACGTAAACGATAAAACGGGCAAATGGATTACGGTCACCGGCCGCGGTCTCGGTGCCACCGATCAACAAGAAATCAAGCTATCCATTTCCAAGGACACTAAAATCATCGATGCCAAAGGAAACAAAGTCCAACTCCAAACGATTGTGGACAAGAACAAAGCAATTAAAGCCTTCTATGGCCCGAACATCACCAAGAGTCTGCCTGCTCAAGGCTCAGCGCTTACGATCATCGTTCAGGATAAAGACTTTGCGGGTATTGATGGAACCATCGCTGAGGTAACCAAGCAAGGCATTCTGGTGGAGGGTACCAATCTGTACAACGACAGTGAAGAGACTATCCTGCTTCATCTGGATCCAAAAGCGACAATCATCAATACAGACGGCAGCAAGCTCAATGCGGGTGGCCTGGAAGCCGGCATGAGCATTCGCGCTTTCTACGGACCTTATGTGGCGTTAAGCATGCCGCCTCAATCGTCAACCAACTACATTCGGGTTCAAGCCCAAGCAGAAGAGCCTGTACAAGAAGAACCTGCCGGCACGAACGGAATCATTACGGACAAGACAGATAACAAAATCACCGTCATGGGTCAGGCACTGGAGGCGGGCGGCGTCAATTACGTCATCCTTACCGTAGACGAAAATACGGAGATCGTCGATGCGAAGGGTAAACCGCTGACGGCTGAAGCTTTGAAAGCAGATCTCCGCATCGAGGCCTATTACAGCCAAGTGATGACCCTGATTTATCCTGCCCGGACTCACGCTGATAAGATCGTGGTTTCGGAAACGACCGCTCCCAAAATCGAAGGCACCGTTGCAGCATCCGACCGCACGACCAAAGACCAGCTGTATATCAATGTAGGCTCCGACCAATCAACGGAGAATGACGTCATTCTTAACGTTACCGAAGACACGCAAGTGATTGCGGGGCTCAGCACGGAATCGGAACTGAAGCCGGGTGCGAAGGTCGTAGCCTACCACTCGCCTATCATGACCAAGTCCATTCCAGCCATCACCTCGGCCGAAGTCATCATTGTTCAATCCGGCCAATAAGGGTTAATCCAAAATAATAGCTATGCAGCAAAAAACCATCGTACGCAGGACTCCTGAATACGATGGTTTTTTAATAGGATATCGATCCGTATCAACTATTCCTCAAACTCCACGTTGTGATAGACTTGCTGAACATCCTCAAGGTCTTCCAGTGCGTCGATCAGCTTCTCGAACTGCGCCTGTCCTTCTTCCGGCAGGGACACAAAATTCTGTGCCAGCATCGTCAGCTCGGCAACGGTAAAGTCCGTTATGCCAGCAGCTTTGAATGCTTCCTGAACCGCATGGAACTGATCCGGTTCAGCGTAAACGATCACGGCTTCTTCCTCTTCCAAGATGTCGCGGACATCCAGGTCGGCTTCCAGCAGCAGATCCATGACTTCCTCTGCCGTCTTTCCTTCCACTCCGATGACGGCCGTTGGATCAAACATATAGGACACCGAACCGCTGACGCCCATATTGCCCCCGTTCTTGTTAAAGGCAGAGCGCACGGCAGGCGCCGTCCGATTGACGTTGTTTGTCAATGCATCGACGATGATCATCGATCCGTTCGGACCGAAGCCTTCATAACGAAGCTCTTCATAGTTCTCGTCCCCGCTGCCCTTGGCTTTATCCAGGGCGCGGTCAATGATCGCTTTCGGCACATTGTATGTTTTGGCACGCTCTAGTACAACCTTCAGCGCACGGTTGGATTCAGGATCCGGCTCGCCTTTTTTGGCGGCAACATAAATTTCCACACCGAATTTCGCGTATACGCGACTTGTATTAGCATCCTTGGATGCTTTCTTTTCCTTAATATTATTCCATTTACGGCCCATACGTTTCGACTCTCTTTCATCATTGAATCTGAAGCCGGTATTCAATAAATACCCCTGTCCATTATATCTCTATTAAGTCCCTTGAACAAGGTTAAGAGCGTAGATCCGGAAAATAGACACATACCCGTAATAATCATCAGGTTCGAAGGCACTTCAAGCGCATGAACCGATGCGGGAAGTGCCTTTTTGGCGAGCGATTTATAGACAACACAAAATATATGTTGATTATTTATAGACAAAATATTATTATGTCTATGTATTAATCAACGAAATGCGCATTCGCTTGTTTTTTACGATGTCCGGCCTGCACAATGCAGGTCACGAAAGGAGAATCATTCATGATGCTTAACAACCCGTATGTCCGAACCGTTGTGTTCTCACGCGTACTCTTGAACCTCGGCATTTGGGTTCGCAACTTCGCCATTCTGTTATACGTTACGGACATGACAGGCAATAATCCTGTGTATGTATCTCTCATTTCCGTAGCCGAATTTGCCCCTATTTTCTTGTTTGCCTTCATCGGCGGTACTTTCGCGGACCGCTGGCGTCCTAAACGTACCATGGTCCGTTCGGATGTTTTGTCCGCGTTATCGGCATTTCTCGTGCTGATCGCCGTTCATAACGGGTCGTGGCAGGCATTGCTGGTACTGACGTTCTTCTCTGCCACCGTTTCACAATTTTCCCAGCCCTCGGCGATGAAGCTGTTCAAACAGCATGTGCCCGCTGAACAGCTGCAATCCGTAATGGCCATGTTTCAATCCATGGTTGCCTTCTTTACGGTCATCGGCCCGATCGCAGGCGCATTTGCATACCAGAAGTACGGCATTGAAATATCGCTGATCGCCACAGGCGCCCTATTTCTGGGTTCTGGCTTGATTCTGACTTTATTGCCTCGCGATATGCTGGAAGAGACACAATCCAAGCACCAGAATCTCCAGCAAGAACTTATCGAAGGTCTTCGTTATGTATGGAGTAATCAAACGCTCCGAACACTAGGTGCGACCTTCGCCGCCGCTGGCTTGGCATCGGGACTTATCCAGCCGCTCGCGATTTTTGTGACGATTGAGAACCTCGGGCAGGATAAATCATTCTTGCAATGGCTGTTAACCGTCAATGGGGCGGCGATGCTGGTCGGAGGGGGATTCGTCATGGCATTTGCCAAGAAAATAACCCCTCAAACCTTACTGGCTCTCGGACTGACCGTTAGTGCTATCGGAAACCTCGGTATCGGCTGGTCAACAAACATCATGTTTACGCTGCTGCTTCTGGTGCTTAACGGATTCTTCTACCCCGCCATCCACATTGGAATCAACACCCTGATCCTAAACAATGCGGAGGGGCCATATATTGGTCGGGTGGGCGGCGCGCTTACCCCGATCTTTATGGGCATGATGGTGCTGGGCATGTCGCTGGGAGGATTGCTCAAAGACCAGCTGTCCCTGTTCTTCGTCTATGCGGTCAGTGCACTCTTGCTCCTCACAGGATCGGCGTTACTGATCCCATTATTTAAAAAGAAAACGAGCACGGCCGGCGTATTGGAGCAATGAGCAGCGAAAAAGAGCCGCCTCCCATTTTGAAGTGCCCCCCTTAGAATAGACATTGGAAAACCCCCTTGGTTATTCCGATAAATTCTAAGGGGTGCATTTTTTATGGCAAAGAAAGGTCAAAAGTATAAATCATATTCAGATGAAGTGAAAAAAGAGGCGATTCGCCTTCATGTTGAGGAAAAGTGGACATATAGGCGAATTACCGAGCACTTTGAGATTCAAGATAAAGATCGTGTAAAAAAGTGGATGCGAAAGTATCGGGAATTAGGTGAGTTTGGATTATTGGATCAGCGAGGAAGACGAGAAGAATATTTGGATCAAGATCGCTATGTCCAAAAGCTAAAAAGGGAGAATGAAATGCTAAAAAAGTGCTTGGAAATCTGGATGAAGGAGGTAAGAAAGAAAGCTTCGCCATGATCGAACAAGCAGCAAAATCAGGGCAAGTAGCTGAACTGTGCCAGTTCATTGGTGTTTCTAGAAGTGGCTATTACGCCTATTTAAAGCGTAAAGAGAACGACCGGGATGCCGAAGACAAACGGCTGATCCGCAGAGTATACAAACGCTACGAAGGAAAGTATGGTTACCGACAAATCCAACTGTTCCTGTGGCAGGATCACGGTGTGTGGATGAATCACAAAAAGGTGCTACGTCTCATGCAAGAACTTGGGCTCCAAGCTAGCATTCGCAAGAAGCGCCAATTCAACATGGTATACAAGGCCGCGGAGCGTGTGGCGGAGAATCTGCTTAAGCGTAACTTTACGGCGGAGAGACCAAACCAAAAATGGGTAACGGATATAACCCAATACCGGGTGGGTGAGCGTTGGCTGTATCTCTCGGCGGTAAAAGACTTATTCAACAACGAGATTGTGGCCTACCAGCTCAGCGAGCGTAACGACAATGAATTGGTTCCGCAGACGTTCGCCAAAGCGTTTGCTAAGCAAAAAGACGTGACCGGATTGGTCGTTCACAGCGACCAAGGGTTCCAGTACACGTCTCATGCCTATCACGACATGCTGCCAAAGGTTAGCGCCCAAATCAGCATGTCTCGCCGGGGCAATTGCCTAGACAACGCCTCCATGGAGAGCTTCTTCTCGCATCTCAAAACGGAAGGGCTCTATCCTTATGATATCCGAAATCTAGCGGAGGCACAAAGCCGAATTGAGAAATACATACGATTTTATAATCGAAGACGACCACAGCGCAAATTAAATAAACTGACGCCGGTAGAGTACCGACGCCAGTTTACAGCCTAGGTGTTTTTTCAATGTCCACTAAATGGGGTCTTGACCATTTCGAGAGGCGGCTCTTTGGTTTGAAATATGGGGCGAGACGGACAATGAGGTGCGATGAACGTAACAAACCGGAGTTCTTCTTTAAGAAGGGCTCCGGTTTGTTAATAACTTAGTAGAATTACGCGTGAAATTGTTGACCGTCCAATACTTCCTTCACGTAACCGGCGCGAATGACATAATCGCCCAAGCGCTCGCCGATCTCGCGTTCTTCTGCGTACTGCTTCATGATCTGGCGAAGGGAGTCCAGAATCTCAGCCTCCCCGATGTTCTCTTTATAAAGCTTGTTCAGCCGGTGTCCGGAGAATCCGCCGCCCAGGTACATATTGTATTTGCCCGGTGCCTTACCGATAAACGCGATTTCGGCCAGCATCGGTCTGGCACAGCCGTTCGGGCATCCTGTCATTCGAATGACGATGTCCTCTTCGCTCAGTCCGTTCTCTTCCAGGATCGGATCGATTTTATCCAATAGCGTCGGCAAATATCGCTCGGATTCGGCCATGGCCAATCCACAAGTCGGCAAGGCTACGCATGCCATGGAATTTCTGCGCAGCGCAGAATAATGATGGCCGTCCGTCAGCCCGTAACGCTTGATGAGTTCTTCAATCTTCTTCTTTTTGTGGCTGCTGATATTGGCAATGATCAGATTCTGATTGGCCGTCAATCGAAAATCGCCATTATGGATTTGGGCGATTTCGCGAAGACCCGTCATCAGCAGGTAATCGGCATCGTCTTTCACGCGCCCGTTCTGGATGAACAGCGTGAAATGCCATTTGCCGTTGCTGCCTTTTACCCAGCCGTAACGATCGCCGTTATGATCGAAATGGAACGGCTTTGCCTCCTCCAGCTTCCATCCCAGACGGCTGGTCAGCTCGTTAACGAACCAATCGATTCCGCGGTCATCAATCGTATATTTGAAACGAGCATGCTTGCGCACTGCGCGGTCTCCGTAATCACGCTGAATCGTCACCGTTTTCTCGGCCAAGTCCACGATCTGCTCGGGTTTGCAGAATCCGATGACTTTCCCCACTTGAGGATAGGTTAGCGGATCACCGTGCGTCATTCCCATGCCGCCGCCTACCGAGACGTTAAAGCCTTTTAATTTGCCGTCCTCCACGATCGCTATGAAGCCGAGGTCCTGGGAATAAACATCGACATCGTTGGAAGGCGGCACGGCCATCCCAATCTTGAATTTCCGCGGCAGGTACACCGGGCCGTAGATCGGCTCCTGTTCCTCTCCATTCTGCGCGCTGTCCACGATCTTCTCGCCGTCAAGCCAAATCTCATGATACGCACGCGAACGCGGATCGAGATGACTGCTGAGCATGCGTGCCCACTCGTATACCTCCGAATGAATTTCGGATTGATCGGGGTTCGGATTGCACATGACATTACGGTTAACGTCACCGCAAGCGGCCAACGTGCTAAGCATGGCTTCATTGACTTCTTTAATGGTTCTCTTCATATTCCACTTCAATACACCGTGGAGCTGGAAGGATTGACGCGTTGTCAATCTAATCGTGCCGTTTGCATACTTCTGGGCTACGCGGTCCATCATCAGCCATTGCTCCGGCGTGACGACGCCGCCCGCTGCGCGTACGCGCAGCATGAACTGATAAGCGGGCTCCAGCTTTTGCTTGTGCCGTTCGTTTCGCAAGTCCCGGTCGTCCTGCATATAGCTGCCGTGGAATTTCATCAATCGGTTATCGTCTTCGGGAATCGATGCCGTAATGCGATCCTCCAATGTTTCTATAAGACTGCCCCGCAGATAATTGCTTCGACGCTTGATGTCCTCGACATCGCTATGCGGCGCACTATTCGGTGATACAAGGTTATTATCAGACATGTTCCTTTTCTCCTCTCGAAAACCACAGGGATGACCTCAATACACATCCCGCTGATAACGTTTCTGTTGCTGCATGAGCGTCAGATATTCCGCAGCTTCTTCCGGACTCATCCCGCCTTCTTGTTCAAGAATGGACCCCAGTGCGGAGTGCACGTCATGAGCCATCTTTTTCTCATCGCCGCACACATATACGCAAGCCCCTTCTTGGAGCCACTGGTACAGCTCCTTGCTGTTCTCCAGCATCCGGTGCTGCACGTACACTTTCTTGTCCGTATCCCGTGAAAAGGCAACATCCATGCGAGTCAACACCCCATCCTTCAACCAGCGCTGCCACTCGATCTGGTAGAGGAAGTCCGTCGTGAAATGCTGATCGCCGTAGAACAGCCACGATTTCCCTTCTGCGCCCGTCTCTTCACGTTCCCCCAGGAAAGCCCGAAAAGGGGCCACGCCCGTGCCGGGTCCAATCATAATAATCGGGGTGTCCGGATTCTCGGGGAGTTTAAAGTTCGGGTTATGCTGAATGTATACCGGCAATGAATCGCCAGCTTCCAGTCGTTCTGCCAATTGTACCGAGCATACCCCGTAGCGGTTGCGGCCGTGTGCTTCATAGCGGACCGTCCGAACGGTGACATGGACTTCATCTGGAAACGCTTTGGAGCTGCTTGCGATCGAGTACAGACGAGCCGGAATCTTGCGCAGAATGGATACAAAATCGCTTGCCGCCACTTGCTGCAGCCCATAATCCTGTACCAGATCCAGCAAATCCCGTTCCTCGATATAGGCACGAAGTTCCTGCTCATGTCCAGGCTCCAGCAGTTTCCGAAGCCCTTCGCTCCCCGACAGCTTAGCCGCCTGTTCAATCAGAGGTTTCGTGAGAACCGTGATTTCATATTGACGGAGCAAGGCATCCCGCAGCGTCCGCGCTTCTCCACTTTTGTTCACAACGACCGCTTCGTCTGCATTCCATCCCATTTCAGCGATGAGATCATCTACCAGCTGCGGATGATTTTCCGGATAGATGCCTAAACTGTCGCCAGGCTCATACTGCAGATTCGATCCTTCAAGCGATATTTCGATATGACGGGTTTCCCGGTCAGACCCTCTTCCGTTCAAATTCAAATTTTCGAGGATCTCGGCTTGAAACGGATTGCTTCTCGAATATTCCGATTCCGTACTGTCGGTCAGGGCTACCGCGCTTACATGTTCAACAGCGGACGATCCCGCTCCGGCCTCATTCAACGATAGGAGGACCTGATTCATCCATTCCGCGGCCGATTCATCAAAATCCACGTCGCAGTCTACTCTTGGCGTCAGCCGCTTACCGCCCAGTTCCTCGAGGCGCTTGTCGAAATCTTTACCCGTTTGGCAGAAAAATTCATACGAGGTATCCCCCAGCGCCAGTACGGAATATTGAAGATTCTCCACCTGAGGTGCCCGCTTGCCATGCAGGAACTCATAAAATGGAATCGCGTTATCCGGCGGTTCGCCCTCTCCGTGCGTACTTACAATAATGAGGAGATTCTGTAATTTCTTCAGGTTGTTCGGCTTGAAATCGCTCATCGAGGACATGGTGACCTGCAATCCGACTTCTTCAAGCTTCTTCGATAACTTTTTCGATAATCCATGACCATTGCCCGTCTGAGACCCATATAGGACGGTGACTTCTTTAGGAGCTGACACGACCGGTGCCGATACGGCTGCCGCCGCGCTCGCTTGCGGTGAAGCAGTAACTGCCGCAGCGGCTGCCGTTCCCTGCAAAGCCGCGATAAAGCCGCTCAGCCACGTCCGCTGGGATTCCGTCAGTGTAGGCAGTAAGCGATTCAGCAATTCCACTTGTTCCTGATTAAAAGGACTGTTCGTTACTTGAAGTTCCAACAATATCCACCTCTCAAAAGCGCACATTATTAATTCCTACTATTGCGATACAATTAATTTTATTGCTCCTCTGAACCTATCACAGCTTACGGGACCGGTCAATTACAATGTTCTTATAGCATTTATCAGTTTTCCTGATAAATCGGTTTTCCCGACGTTTACTGGATAAAAGCAAGCCGAATTACGGAATATCGCCATCCCCGAATGGTAATGATACCAATGATAAGGAGGAAGACATCGGATGCACAATCAAGACTGCAATTTTACGCCGCTGAAACGCAAATTAAAGGAACAGCTTTCGGATATCACGGGCCACCTGCAGCAGGTTATCGTCAATTTGGATCGAGACGGCTCCTGCCTGCTAGGGGAGCTGGACTCGATACGAACCAAGTTCATGGAAGCCGAATCGATTTCATCAACGTATTATCTCAATTGTTTTCTCTTCCCCTTCACCAGCAAATATCAAGAAATCGCGAAATCTGTATACCATCTCAGCCAAAAAAATCTGGGTGCGTTAATTGTTATTCAACGCGAGGACGGCCTGGATTCCTTAATAACGCCCGGCATTCCCTTGTCGGCAGAAATCACGAGCCCCCTGCTTGAATCCATATTCGTTCCGGGCAGTCCGCTCCACGATGGAGCTGTGCTCGTGCGCAAAGATATGATTATTTCGGCTGCGAACGTGCTCCCGTTAACCGCCAAAACCTACGGGGATCGCAAGCTCGGAACCCGTCACCGTGCAGCCATAGGACTATCCGAGATCAGTGATGCCTTGGTCCTCGTTGTATCGGAAGAGACCGGGAGAACCTCCTTCTGTATGGAAGGCACAATGTATCCTTTATCCATCAGCAGCCCCTAGCATTGGCTGTTGATTCATTCTGCCTCCTAGAAGCAAATGAAGAGTAACCCTTCCTGACCGAAGCCGACATATCTCAGTAGACTAAACCTTGAAAAAAAGAGCCGCAGATGCTGAGTCTGCGGCTCTTTTTATGGATCCAACCGATGATGGATCTTTTATGCAAAGGTATAGGTCCAGAAACGCTCCGTTCCGAAGCGCTGCTCCACTTCCTTGGCCTTCATCTGTTTCTTGCCAAGCAGCTCGGCTGCTTGGAATTGAGAGCGATGAGCTTGAATGGAGTTCAGCTTCTGCACCATAAACATGGATACGTCTTGGTAGACATCCGGTTTACCCAATTCCTGTTCACAGTTGTTGGAGAAAGCCAGACATTGGACCACGGGTCTTTCTTCGGACGGCATCCGACCAATCGTTCGAATGACGGCCTCGCCTGTTGCATCATGATCGGGGTGCACGCTGTAACCAGGGTAGAACGTGAACACCAGCGATGGCTTGATCTCCTGAAGCAGAGAAGCAATCACGCCGTCCAGTTTGTCCTGATCCTCGAACTCAATCGTTTTATCATGGAAACCAAGCAATCTCAGATCCTGTATGCCGATGGCTTTGCAGGATTCTTCCAGCTCCGCTTTGCGTATCGTTGGAAGCGTAATGCGATTCGCGAAGGGAGGAATGCCCATATTGCGGCCCATTTCCCCCAGCGTTAAACACGCGTAGGTTACATGTGCGCCTTCAATAATATATTTAGCCAGCGTTCCGGACAAACCAAAAGCCTCGTCATCCGGATGCGGCAATACGACCAGTATGTTTTGCTCCATCGATCCTCGTCTCCTCTCTCTATTAAAAAGGTTCCCGGCTCAGCTGCAAAGCGACAACCAGTTTCCCCTGACTGTCATGACCCGCCATGATGAGCCGTTCGGTGTCCGTCTGCTCGAAGTGGGTGAGTCCTTCCGTATATACCCAGCCTTGGCCCATCTTCAATCCGACCCTGTAAGGTCCGTTGCCGGATATGGAACCATGACTGTAACGAATGGTTGCGTTCGTTATAAAATTAGCCGCCGGGTGTTTGGAGCTGTCATAATGGGCAGCATAGGCGCCTGTCGTCATCTCAAGATGGATATATAAATCCTGATCCTTCAATTTATCAATCATTTGCTGTACTTCAGTTTGATTTATGAGTTCCATATTTCCCTCCAATATAAAGAATCACTACGCCATAAGCAGTCGATATGATAATTCTATCATAATTATTGAGCAGGACGAAAACCCTCAAAACCGATGAACAAGATTATCTCTCGGCAAAGAGAGTTGCGTATTCCGGCTGTGCCGCATAAACGCTTAGCTCGTGCTCAGATATAACCGTATAGCCTTCCCGGCGCAGAAGAGCCGTAGTCACGCCATAACCGGCCTGTTTCACATTGTCAAATTCTCCGTTATAAATCATGGCACTTCCGCAGGAAGGACTTCCCTCTTTCAGGACGATCAGCAAGGCTCCAAGCTCTTGTGCCATTCGAAGAGCCTGGTGTGCACCTTGGATATACATCTCGGTCACGTCTCTGCCCGATAGCTCCACCACTCTGGCTTTTCCCGCCAGTACATCATCCCCGTTCCCTCCAACGATCTCCGCAGGTTCTCGAGGGATGGTGAATCCACCCAGCAGTTCGGGACATACGGTTACGGCTTTCTTCGCTTCAACAAGCAGCTGAATATTCGTATCCATGCTGTCAGTCGCATTATAGCGAACTTTCATACCGGCTAAACATGAGCTTACAACAATCACAGATGCCACCTCAAATCTTTCGTTCATACAAACTTACAATCGAAGCCGTTCGCCCTCATTCAAGTATCATGAATCAGAACCCAAATGTCAACGAAATGCAATGAAGAGCTGCCGCTGCGTTCGGAAGCCCTTAATGCCAAAAGTGTATCCATTTTACGAACCAGACCGCTTCTCTCCATCATGACTCATCTCAGCATGGGAGCAACCCTCTTAAGGAAATGATTCATTAAAATCGGCAAGGAAATCAGAATCGGCGGATCATCCAGCCGGGGAACGTGGAGCGTAACATGAAGATGCGGCGTCCTGGCGTACGGCTTTACGATAACGGGCTCCTTTGAACGGGTACGCAGCGTAGTGGACTGAGGAAGCAGGAAATCGACCGCCTGCATGCCCCATGGGACCGAAGTAGCCATCAAATAATATGTGCCGGGTCTGACGTCGGTAAAACGAAAGGAGCCGACGGATGAAAGCAAAGTACCGTATAGGGGAAACCCTTCGGGGATCGGCTTGGCAAACAGCCCGATCAAAATCACGCCCTGAAAGGGAGCCGCGGCCTCGATCGTGCCTTCAACCGTCAAATCGGGATTATCTACCGGCATGGACTCGCGCCAGCTGTTCAGCTTCTGCAGGGCTAACAGATGCTCGTCGGCCTCCTCCTTCGAGTTCCGGAATTGCGAAGGGGTCACCCCCACCCTCTCCGTGAAGCGTGTCGTAAACGTCCCCAGACTCTGCTGGCCGATCTCCATGGCGATATCCCGTATGCTTAGATGCGTATGTAACAGCAAATCCTTTGCCTTCTCCAGGCGAAGCGATGAAACATAATATAACGGAGGCAGCCCGATTCGATCCTTGAATATACGCGAGAAGTGATATGGGCTGTACCCGATGTAATCCGCAAGCGTTGATAACGGGAGAGGCTCGTAAATATTCTTGTGAATATAAGCGATTACTTCATCGATTTCAGCATATCGATCAGTCATCAGGTCTGCACCATCTTTCATACCGGATATGTTATGTATGGATTCCAATTCATCTCTGTCGAAGAACAATTGTTCGCATTCATACTATCATATCCATTTAAAAAATGGAAGCATTTGCAATGCTATATTCACGAATTAAATAATTAAAATTGCAACTAAAAAGCCGCGCTGGTTGCACGGCTTTCATCATCTTAATCCATATCCGGAATATGGATTTCCACTTCTTTTTTGCTTTGGGAGGATCGCAGAATACCGTCCAGTATCGCTTGATTGCGAAGCACCTGCTCACCCGGAATCGGCGCCGGCTTGCCTTCGCGCACCGCGCTAACGAAATCCTTGATTTTCTCCTGGAATACATTCAGCTCATGGCTGATCAGCGGTATTGCGCTTTCGGTATGATGGCCCTGGATATCGTGGAACAAGGAAATCGAGCCTACCTTCCCGTCCCATACACCGCTCCAAGGGCCTGAGCCTGCAGGCGTAATCTTCATGCCCGCGTCCGTCCCAAGGAACATCGTTGCCCCGAGCGTATCCATATGCATAGCCCAGGATGTTTTAAAGTTAAGCACAAGGTCGCCTTCAAACCGAATGATGGCTACCCCGAAATCCTCTACGTTAAACGCTCCGGCTTCCGCATGGTATTTGGGATTCGTCCCGAAATAATTCGACGTATAAGCGGATACCGTTAATGGCTTGGGATATCCCAGGGCGTTCAGCGCCATGTCCAGGGAATAGCATCCGATGTCCGCCATAGCGCCTGCCCCGGCGATTTCCTGGCGTACAAACGTGCCTCCTGGCATTCCCCGTCGGCGGCCGCCCCCGGTTTCCACATAGTACACTTTTCCAAGCTCGCCGTTCTGGATCAAATTCTTAATGATGCCCATGTTCGGGTCATATCGCGGCTGGAAGCCTACATTAAGCATATTCCCGGTCTTCTTCGAGATTTGAACCATCTCGATCGCTTCATCCAAAGTGACCGACATCGGTTTTTCAAGCATAACGTGTTTGCCCGCCGACAGCGCATCGATCGTCGTACGGTAATGAGCGACGTTCGGCGTACAGATGCTTACGCCGTCCAGGTCAAGATCCAACAATCTGCGGTGGTCATCGAATCCGATGGCTCCCTGCAATCCCCAGCGCTCAATAAACTGATCGGCTCTGCCGGGTAAAATATCAGCTACGGCAACAATTTGCACATCGTCAATTTGTTTATAGTACTTTGCATGCTCCCCCGCAATGCCGCCGCTTCCAATAATTCCAATTCGAATGGTTTTGCCCATGGCTGATACTCCCCCTACAATTTCACATTCATGGCTCGGTATGTTGTTGGCGTATATCCGTATCTCTTTCGGAAAACGGTATGCAGATAACTGCCGCTGGAGAAGCCTTCGTGAATGGCGATTTTGTCAATCGACCAATTGGTATCGATCAGCTTCCTGCACACGGCTTCCAGGCGGACATGCTCCAGGATCTCGCTGAAGGACTGACCTTCCGCTTGCTCCTTGAATATCCGCTGCAGCTGTCTTGAGCTGATATGCAGCTTCTCTGCGACGTCATCCAGCACAACCTCCCCCGAAGAATTCGCATGGATATACTCCAGCGCCAATTGATAACGGTAAGCCTTCATATCGCGCGAAGGCAGCTCCGCTTCCGATGGCTCGGATTCATATGCGCGCACAGCGCGCAGCAATATCTGAATAAGGCATTGCTTGATCGTTGTGTACAGACCCGAATATTTCTCCTGCGAAGCCTGATAAGCCTCAAGAAAATAAGGCATCGCTCGATGGATGTCCATCGCCGGCTTCATCGGCAATTCTCTGAGCTTCTCCATGCAGTCATCGGCTTCCGCCATTTCCCAAGGATCCGAAACAGGCAGTGCCGGGCTCTCAGGCTCGGAAATCTCATCGCGGGGAATGATGTCGACGTGCAGGCATAATTCGTCCATCGGTTCCGCGGTATCCGCTTCCTGATAATGAAGCACGTTCGGACCCGTTAAATAGAACATCCCTTCCCGCAGCGCATACGGCTCATCCTCCATAATAACGGTCCCCTTGCCGCGGGGTATGAAATGAAATTCATACTCCGCATGCTTATGGAAGGAGACAATCTTCCCGGGCGGGAAGGTGGTGAGATGAAACCGAAGGACCCGGATCTCGTAACGTCCCCAATAGACCCTAAGATCAAGCCGCTCCAAGGCATCCTGCCGCTCTTTCATCATTTCGTATGGAAAATGGTTATTCATCCCGGTGCATCATCCCTGTATCTTATGCTTGAAGTTCATCCAATCTTACAGCACGATGCTCCTTGGCCGAACGATTGGCTGCCTCCATCAATTTGGTCAATTCAACCGCATATGCGATATTTTCTTCGGCAACGGTATCTTCTTGAATATGAGAAATCCATTGTTCAAAAGCACTTGCGCGGTTCGCCGGTACCGGCAGCTCAACCCAAGCATCCTTGTACTCTTCTTTTTTCGTTGAACGAATCAGAAGCTTGCTATCCGGCGTACCGTACAGGATGGTTCCATCCGTGCCATGAATCTCGATCGTGAACGGAGAGAAGTTGTTAACGAATCCGGCTTCCACCACGCCGACGGCACCCGCCGCCGTAGAGAGCGTGGCAACGGCGTTGTCTTCTACCTCTTTGCCGGTTATGTATCCGAAATTCGCTTGGACGTCAATGGCTTCCTCACCAAGGAACAGGCGCGTCAAATACATCGGATGGCAGCCCAGATCGATCAGGGCACCCCCGCGGCACTCCTCCAGGCTGTAGAAATGCTCAGGCAGCCAACCGGCGGTTGCGCCATTGTGGGACAAGCGAACGCGAACGAGCGTCACGGTTCCCAGCAATCCCTGCTCCAATACCTCACGGATCGCCAGCGTATAACCGTCATTCAGCCGCGGTAGCGATACCGTGAATTTGACCTGATTCTCCTTCACGGCTTTAATGATATCATTGACCTCCTGAAGGGTTGCAGCAATTACTTTTTCCGTGAAAATATGCTTGCCTGCCGCTGCGGCCTTCAACATGACTTCTCTGTGCATGGATGTCGGGGCATCCACGATCACGGCATCAATATCGTCGCTTTGCAGCATGTCATCCAGCGATTCATGAAAACGCACGCCTTGCTTCTCGGCGGCTTCTCTTCCCCGCTCCGGATTCTCATCCCATACCGCTACGATCTGAGCATCGGGATGCTCCTGCGCTTGTTTCGTATAATCCCATGCGTGCACATGCCAATAACTAATTTTTCCGATTCTGATCATTCTAGTCACCTCAGTATCTAATATTAAGACATCATGCCATTAATCTATCACACGTACCGCCTGATTCACAGTGTAAAATTGCGACAATCAAGTTAGAAATCACGACATGGCCTTACACAAAGAACCCCGTCGTATGACGGAGTTCGATGTGATTTCGACTAAAATCCAAATCGTTCTCTGGCTGACGTGATGTGGGCAATGTGGTGATTTCCATGCCATGCATACATGCCTGCGGCGTATTCCAAACTCGTTGTTCGCTGGTTTTCGGGATGGTAGAACGTTCTCAGATAGTCCCCATCCTTCATATTCTCCAATAAAGCGACCCATCTGGCATGTAATCCGTCGATCAATGCAAGCGAAGCCTCAATGTCTTGTGTCAATGAATCGTGCAGGGCAGCCCATTTCTGCTCGTCATACGGTTTAATCGTCGGGTTCTCTTCCGTCAACGCAAGTTTAAACCGGATATAGCTGTTCATATGACTGTCAGCAAGATGGTGAACAACCTGGCGGATCGTCCAGCCGCCCTCGCGATAAGCCGTATCCAGTTGCTCGTGGCTTAACCCCTGGACCGCTGCCCTCAGCTTCTCCGGCATTCCCTTAATCTCTCGGACCCAGACCTTCCTGTGCTCAGGCGACGTGCTGCCTCCCCAGTCAAACTGTCCTATCGGATACCTCAAATCCATGTTCCCTCTCTCCCTTCCATTATGTTTGAGATCATTCCATGTCATGATTTTAGCATCTCCGCCGAAAAATAATAGTGTCTGCACTCCTGATGGATGCTGCTTATTTCCGTCGAAAAGGCCCTCGGCATCTGCCATGGGCTTCTCTCCTGCTACATAACTGGAATGTGACTACATAGAGCCCAGTATTCCTTCGATTTCGTTCATCTGTCCAGCCGTTAAAGGTCCAAAAGCAACGGCTCCTATTAGTTCTTCCGCTTGCCTTCTCGTTTTGAAACCCGGAATCGGAATCGCCGCGCGGCTTCTTCCCCAAATCCATGCTAACGCTCCTTGAACTAAAGTACGGTCTTCACTCGTCAAAATCTCCCGCACCGCTTCAAGTTTAGCGAGGAACGACGGTACGGCCTTACCCTCCTTGAAATAGGCGACCCAGTCGTGACCGCTTCCTCGCACATCTTGATCATTGAATCGGGTGTCCTGATTAAATTTCCCGCTTAACAGCCCCATGGCCAAAGGCGTATTATTGATGCTCGCCAAACCATGACGTTCGCAAAGGGCAAGCATCTCCTTATCGTCACTGAGAACATTCAGCACGTGCTGAATGGCTGCCGCTTCGGATCGCTCTGCAAATAACTCGGCATTGGCCGTATCCCAGGTACTCCAGCCATATGTACGGATCAGCCCTTCTTGACGAAGACCGTTTAAGGCATCAATCACCGTTTCCACCTCATCCGGTCGTAATCCGCCTACATGAATCTGATAGAGATCGATATAATCCGTATCGAGTCGCTGAAGAGACCGCTCGCAAGCGTAGCGGATATAATCCGGCGTAACATTATAACGCGTAAAAACTTCCTTCGTTGTTTCATCATAGGTATATCCGAATTTGGTGGCTATCACGGCTTCGTGCCGCTTTCCTTTTAATGCGCGGCCAAGCACCCGTTCGCTATGCCCGGTACCATAAACGTCTGCCGTATCAAAAAAGTTAACACCCCTCTCCAGGGCCGCATGAATCCCTGCAACGGATTCACGTTCGTCCACCTCGCCCCATCCGTCGGACAAGCCGTCCAACGTAAAATTCCCGCCCATTGCCCAGCAGCCTAAGCCGAGCGGGCTTACCGGGATTTGCGATCTGCCTAACGTTCTATCCATGATAGTTCCTCCCTTTTCGAATTGGTTCGCCTTCAGTATAATTAGGAAAATGGTTTGTGATGAGATCCAATGATGGTGAATTTGGAGGAACCAATTAAAGGAGGGATACGGTGTACGGCATTTATATCGACCGTGAATCGAAACGATCCGTTACCCATCAGGTATGCCAGCAGCTGCGAAGGCTGATCGAATCGGGACAGCTGGCAGCGGGAGCACGGCTGCTTCCGACCCGGGTTCTGGCCAAAGAGTGGGGCATTGCGCGCAATGTAGTCATCGAGGTATATGAGCAGCTGACGGCTGAGGGATATTTGGAAGGGCGCGTAGGATCAGGCACCTATGTAGCGGGCGGGATAATACCTTCTCCCCATTCACGAAACGAGCCATCTGGCGGCGAGCAGCCGATCCATAAAGTTACATCAACTGAACATTCGCACATGATCGATTTTGCCGCCGGCATTCCCGATCAGAAGATGTTTCCAAGGCACATCTGGGCCAAGTACTTGAAACAAGCTGCTGAGGACTCCGTGAATGCAAACCATGATTACGGTCACATCAAAGGTGATAAGATGCTGCGCTCTGCCATTTGCGACTATGTATTCCGGTCCAAGGGCATCCAATGCTCATCCGATCAAATCGTGATCGTGTCCGGCGCTTCCGAAGGGTTGCTCCTCCTTGCCAAATCGTTAGCTTCCAGGTTTCATTCCATCTATATCGAAGACCCCACGATCGATATTACCCGCGATATTTTTCAGATGATGAACTATCGGCTTGTGCCGGTTGAGGTGGATCACAGCGGCATGCGCATCGACGCCATGACGAGTTTCGCACCAGGTCATCTGGTTTTATTAACGCCGTCACATCAGTTTCCTTCCGGCAGCGTACTATCCATACAGCGCAGACATCAGGCCATCCGGATGCTGGAGGAAGCCGACTCCTTCGTGATCGAAGATGATTATGACAGCGAATTCCGGCTTCGAGGAATCCCGGTGCCTCCTCTGCAGACGCTCTCGCCTTCGAGAGTCATTCACGTGGGAACATTCAGTAAAACCTTAACGCCGAGCCTCCGGATCGGATTCATGATCGTCCCGCCTGATCTAACCGATGCCATAACCGAGATGAAAGGTAAACTGAATATACATACCCCAACCGTCATTCAACAAGCGCTAAGCCAATTCATTCTGGACGGCCATCTGGAACGGCATATCCATAAGATGAAAAAAGTGTACAAGAAACGCCGCAATGTATTAACGGAGCGGCTCCATCACTTGTTCGGGCAGGATATTTCCATTGTCGGCGATGATGCGGGGATGCATCTTCAGGTGATATTCGGTCCTCAAGCTTACGCTCTCCTCCCATGGAACGATACGGTCTCATACGGGTTTCGCGTCGAGCCTGCTTCTAATTACAGAATCTCGCCATCGCGTCCTCCGGGTTCGACAGGGATCGTATTGGGATATGGAAACCTTTCGACGGAAGAGATCGAAGAAGGCTTAAGCAGGGTTTACGCATTTGCTTCCCCTTGCAGGGATTCATCTTGATTTGCGGGCATATCTTCCCTTCTCCAAACAACAATGGCTCGGTTCGCTTTACGGCGAACCGAGCCATATCTGTTTCATCCTCAGGATCTTGCCATCATATCCCTTCAATCCGGTCAAAATTACGCAGCGTCCGAAGCGCATTCAGTGTCATAACGCCCTTCCATTCTTCCTTGGCCGACGGCCATACCTCTTCGAATTGGTACCAGCTCCAATTCGGCTCCCAGGCCCCATCTTCGCCCTGGTTCTCTATAAGCAAATCCAGCTCCGCCGGAAGAAGCGCTCGATATTTTGGAAAGTAAGGAGAGTTCGGCGTGTCCATAATGCTCAGCGGTGTTGCCCCGTATCCCTCCCGGCTGCCGGGGTCCAGGCTAATGCAGTTGTCCATGAAAGCCTCCAAAGCCTCCCTTATCTCCGATGCCTGTTCCTTTGGCAATCGCTCATGCAAGCGCAAGTAACAAAACAGTTCATGCATTTCTTTTAAATCGCTGGTTCGATTCAGGTAGTCCAGAGCATAACGAACCAAGAAATCCAGCGATTCCAGAGGGTACAGCTCCCGTTCATCGATAAAATAAGCGATGATGTCTGCATTGGGATTGCCCCAATGGTCCTTAAAAGCGCCGTATTGCCACCAAATCGCTCTAGGTGACTGCTCCGCTTCTTTGGGGATAATGTCCCATCCTGAGCGTTCAGGCACATACGTATGCTCGAGATACTGTAACGCGGATATAACCCGTTCGTTCCGCTCGGGATGATTCGGATGTAACCGAAGAATCTCCAGCGCTCTGGTCGTCGCCAGGGCGGATGATTCCTTGCAGCGAAGGTCAGGCTCAAGACCATGACCGAATCCGCCATCCTCGTTCTGGTAGCTGGAAAGCTCAATCAGCACATCCGTAAACGACCCGTTCTCGAATTCATATCGGAACAAGGCCCGTTCAAGGCTTCTGGCCCCCTGCAGCATATATTGCCTTGCTTGTTCCCATCGTATCTCGTTTAGCTTCATCACTCGGGTTCCATCTCCTCGTAGAAAGTGATTCGATTGCCGAACGGATCCGTTACACGTACCTCTTTGCTGTTCCATGGGGCGATCTCGATTCCGGGTCTCTGATACGGATAGTTCTGGTTTGACAGCTGTTCGTGAAAAGCTTCAATTCCTGCGATCTCCACGCGAATGGCTGCTCCAGGGGAGCAGTCACCGTAATGCTCCGTTAAATGGATCAATAAGGAACCTTTGGATATTTGCATGTAAAGCGGCGCCGAATCGTCAAACCGGTGCTCCCAGTCCAAGGTGAAACCAAGATACTGCATGTAGAATTCCCTTGCCTTCGTTTCGTCGAATACCCTGAACAACGGTATGATTTTGCTCATGCCAGCCCCTCCCTCCTCTCATCATTCGTTTACATTATGTATGTGCTGCTGTTGACTTAATTTAGATCTTATCACAAATCACTTCACAGCTCGTCCCTATCTTATATAAACTAAACCCGAGCAAACCAATGATCCTTCGCCGGGTCATGGATCCAAACTATTCATTCCTTGTCACTTTGGTTAGTTTCTTGGCCTTCTCGCGTTTCACGCGGCTCCAAACCAGCAGAACGAGAAACGAACCTGCCAGACAGAGAAAGATGACTTTCAAATAATGCTCCACCACATTCAGAATGTACTGCCACTGCTCCCCGAATATAAAGCCTATGCTGAAGAAGGCCAATACCCATGCAGCCACTCCCGTGTATCCGTATATCCAAACCGTCCGGTAGGGAACCCGAATCATGCCGATGAAATACCCGATAAACTGCCTGACTCCGGGAATGAAAAAACAGACAATGAGCAGCTTGTTCCCATACTTGCTGTAATACGCCTGTGTTTTCTCCACAAGGGACGGCTTGATGAACAGCCATTTTCCATAGCGTTCAATCAGCGGCATCCCTAACCGGTAGCCGAGGATATAGGTAATGGTCAGTCCCATGGCCGCTCCTATAAAAGCAGATCCCATGGCCGGAACCATGTCGATGACCCCCTTATAGGTCAGGAACCCGGTATAAGTCAGGGTAGTATTTCCTGGAGGAATTGGAAGAGCAATAAAATCAAGAGGGAGCCCAATCAATAACACCAGATAACCATATTGTTCAAACAACCGCTCAACCAATTCAAACAAACTCATGGGGAAAACTCCTTCGTCTTACCGATAACTGTCATGGTAGTGGTGCAGGGCTTCATTCACATAAACTTCCCTGTTCAGCACCTCGTAGGGCACCGGGTTCTTTTCTTCGGCCCATTCTCGCGAAGGGCGGTAACGCCGTTGAATCTCCATCAATCGGGTCAGAACCGATAGAGCCGAATCTTTATGCGTGTTAATGGCCGCTTTTCGCTTCATCTCTTGCAGCAAGGACGGATCCGTCATTAGCGTCATGAATTGAAGCTGCAGTTCTCCCGCCATAGCTTGACGTGCCACGCCAATGCCAACCAGGTAGTCGGCATTGTCCTGCTCTTGGCCAGGCAAGGGTTTAACCAACAGCATGGGACGTTCCATCGTTAATGCTTCGGAAATCGTGAGACCTCCCGGCTTCGTCACCATCAAGTCGGCCATCGCCATCAATTCATGCATACGATCCACATAACCCATGACGGTGATTTGCGGATGCTCCGCAAACTCTTCCAGCAGCGATTGATATAATTTCATATTGCGTCCGCAGACGACCATAAACCGAACATCCTGCGGGTATGCCCTGGATTTCAAGAGCTCGATAATTTCTTTATCGATCATCCCTTCTCCGCCGCCCATGATCAGCACGACCTGCTCGGATGGTTTCAAGCCATAATAATCGCGCAGCCGTTCCTCATCCACCGGTTGACTATAGAGCGGGTTGACGGGTATTCCGGTCACCGAGATTTTTTCGCTCGGCACGCCTTTGCGCTCCAATGCAACCTGGACCACATCGGAACCCACCATGTAATAATCCGTATGCGAATGGATCCAATAGCTGTGATCCGTATGATCCGTCATGACGGTGGCCGTCGGCACGTCCGTGTAACCCATTGCTTTCAACAGCGACATGCCTGCCGCTGCCGGCGGAAACGTACTGACTACGATAGCCGGCTTTTCGATTTCCAGCATTGCGCTCAGTTTTTGAAGACTGAAGGTACTGAAGCGTTTCAGCATCTGAATGAGCGTGTTTTCCTCGCGCGTTTTTTGGAACAAATAACCGTAAACGGATGGAAAATGCTTCATCCACTGCACAAAGAAAAACTGTCCGGCCACATGCAGCCGCGGATGGGTTAACTCCATGTAATCAATGACTTTAACGCGCAGATGAGGGTATTTTCTTTTTGCTGATTCCACAATGGCCTTTGATGCCTGGTTATGACCCTCTCCCAGACTTCCGGTTAATATGATGATTTTTTGCTCATATATGGATCTCATTGATATTACTCCTTATCTAACGTTATGTGTTTCCCAAGACATGCATCAGGTAAACGACCAGCCATCCCGATCCGAATCCGATCAGGCTTCCCGCCAGACAATCGGTCGGGTAATGATATCCCCAATAGATACGGGATAGACCGACCAGCGCAGCCAGCATGATCAGCAGTATCGTCGGCAGCGGCGAAACCAGAAACAGCAGCGGGGTAATGACTGCAAAAATCGCCGTTGTATGACCGGAAGGGAAGGAGTAATCCTTCAGCGGGAAATTTCCGATCTTTACCTGCTCCAAAACCCGGAAGGGACGATCTCTTCTGACGATTCTCTTGATGAGGACCACGATCAGATGGCTAACGGTTAACGCAATGGCACTCTGATATGCCGTTATATCCCAAGCTTCGAATGCTGCCCAGGCGATAAGCAACGCGCTCAGAATGGTGAAGGTGGCTCCGCCGAGATGGGTGATGCCGCCGAACAACCGGTCAAAGGCTCGGTTGCTGATCGTCTGGTTGCACCAAACGAATACCCGGTGATCAAAACTTTGCAGTCGCTTTATCATTCATTCTTCACCTGCCGTTACGTCAATTGAATCTTTTGGCCCCTTCACGACGGGGACCTCCGAACGTTTATTCCTGCGCTTCTTGATAAGCCGCACCGTCAACCAAATGCCCCCGATCAGAGCACCTACGGATAACAAAATAATCGTAAGCACGCTGTCCACCATATTCTCGGCAGCACGGCCATATACGTAGAACAGCACACCCACCGTGTAGAACTTCACGGCGCGTCCGAGCGCTGCATAGCTGATAAGCTTCCATAAAGGATAGTTCATGCAGCCGGATAGAATGGTGAATATTTTGAAGGGAATCGGCGTAAACGCACCGACCAGGATAGCGGCTTCGCCATGCTTGGTGAACAAAGCAGTGGCAGAATCATACCATTTTTTCTTCATGATCTTGGTCAACACCAAATGACCTGAAGCCTTGCCGATTCCATATCCGATGGGCGTTCCGATCAAGCACCCGACAAACCCGATCGTGGCGAGCCAGATCGCACGGTCCGGACTCAAGGCACTTAAGGACAACTGCGAGAACAGTGCCGGAATCGGAAAAATGATCGCGTCGATCATGGCATGAATGAATAATCCGATATCGCCTAAATTACGTAAAAAATCCATCAAGACTAATCTCCTCTGCTTGGCTGACCCTTGGGCAGCCCGTGTATCGTGCGATATCGTTGCTTACATACGAATTTGAAATCATCGGTTCACATTCCTCTCCCGTATCATGTTAATGCAAGGATATCACGAATGGAGGAGGATGCCTTCCGTCTTCAGACGATAATGAACCTAGACTTAGGTCTAGATCCTAATAGTAGATATAATATAGTAGATATAGTATAAACGAGTTTTATGATCAATAAGTTGGGTTTATAACCAATTGGACCAAAAACAAAAAAACAGCTCAGCCGCAATGTGCGCGGCCAAACTGCCAGGATCCAAGACCAAGCCCTATTCAAATTGGCAAATCCTCAGAACGTCCCCGATGGAATCCACGACATGATCGGCTTGCGACAAATCCTGATTTCCCGAATTCGGGTTCACGAAGCCGATGCATGTCATGCCGGCCGCCTTCGCTGCAGCGACGCCATGCCGGGCATCCTCCAGCACCATGCAGTGCTCGGGCTCCACGCCTAACAATTCAGCCGCTTTGAGGTACACATCCGGCGCCGGTTTTCCTTTTTCCACTTCTTCACCGCTCACGACGCATTCGAATTGATCCAGGAGATCGAACTTGCGCAAGACGGCCGTAATAAATACGGGAGGCGAGGATGATGCAATCGCAGCAGGGATACGACGTGCTTTAAGTTCAGCCAGAAGTTCCCGAATGCCGGCAATCGGCTCCATTTCCCGAGAGGTGAGCATCTCGATTTTATTGGACAATTGGTATTCGATAATCTCCGATACGGATTGCGCAAGCTGATGCTCATGTTTAATGGCTGCCCACATCTCCGGATTGGTCATGCCTACATACTTCTCCAATTGTTCATGGGTTATCGAGGATCCGTAGTAGTTCATCACCTGGATATCCACTTCAAAGTGCAGCGGTTCGCTGTCAATTATGACCCCGTCCATGTCAAAAATAAATGCCTGTATCATGTTCATGCTCCTTTGCTGAATGTTCTGTTAGTTAACCCCAGATGAGATCGAGCACCGTTCCCAGCACTCCGGATTGATGTCCGCGGAGGACATCGGGATTGAATACCTCGACGAAACCGCACCGCGCACTCCCAACTTCATCGATCTGGCCAAAGCACGGTCATTCGGATGAAATGATGTCGTGAAGCTCCTCCAAAGTATGTATCTCATACTTGGGGTGAATGGACGTCGGATTGGCCTTTCGCTGCGGGTTATACCAGCAGGTATCTATCCCGTAACGGATGCCTCCTTGTATATCGGAAGTTAACGAATCGCCAACAATGAGCACCTCGCTTTTATCCGGGTGGTTTAACATATCGAAGGCGTAATCGAATATTCCTTCGTGCGGCTTTTGAGATCCTGCATCCTCCGAAACCACGATACATTCAAAGGAATCGCACAGCGCCGATCGGCTGATACGATTAAACTGCACTTCCTTGATTCCGTTCGTGATGATGGCCATGCGTTGACCGCGCTCGGACAGTTGACTGCACAGCTTCTCTGCCCCTTCCATGAGAAAGGAGCCCTGTCCTAAATACTTTATGTAGACATTGCTAAAGGCTTCAGCGTCCAAAGCGCATTTGATACTATGTTCCTCCAGGAGTCTTTCGAACCGAGCCGTACGCAATTCGCCCTGCGTCACGATCCCCTGCTCGAAATCGTTCCACAACTGCTGGTTTATGCGCCTGTAACTGTCTACGATCGCATTCGTGCACTCCTGGTGGATTTCGCCAAAAACGCCGGCTAACGCAAACGCCTCCGATTGGGCATAGTCGTATAGCGTATCGTCCGCATCAAATAAAATAACGTTGTATCGCAAGGCTGGGCCTCCTTTCTTGCTGCTTAACTTCAACCATTACCCTTTCGCTACCCAGCATAACATTTTATTCATCCGGATTCATCGAACCATTGTCGGATGTCGAAGTTAATCTGGATTGTCGGTTCAATTCCTGGATCCTCTGCCTTTGTTGATGATCTAGACGGTCTCTGTTACTCTTCACCAACTCCGTCAGACGCATGAAAATCAACAATAATATCGTAATGATTACACCTGCTGAGAACACCATCATTGCCCATTCGTCCACGCCTAAAAGCGTGATCAAAAGCAATTCCGTCACAATGAATATCCCCGCTCCAAGGGCAAGCTGTTTCATTGGGCCTCCCTGTTACTCATCGCATAATTTATAGTGATGATACCGCTCCTGCTCAAGTTCGATCTCGCCGATATAGGCAAATCCGCACTTTTGGATTACTATATTGGAAGCACGATTATGAACGACGGCGATTGCGTTGAGTTCTCGCTCCCTTGTATTCCGGAACAAATAACGGATTAACGCCCGCACGGCTTGGGTGGCATATCCCTTATTGTAATACCGATTGGAGATTCCGTACATAATCTCCCGGTTAGGCGGGGGCAGCTCTTCCTTAGGACCGCTATTGCACCAGCCGATGCACTCGCCTGTTTCTTTCAAGACGATGGCTAACCGCAGACGCAGCTGCCCCACATCCCCGCCGTCTTGAACGGCTTGCAGGAACCGCCGATTCTCCGGCATTTCATAGTCGGTTAACCATTCTCGCCGCTGTTCCCTTGATACATCCCATCCAGGCAGGAACTGTCTGATCTCCGGTTCGTGCGTGATCTTGCAGATCGCATCCAGATCTTCCAACAAATATTCCCGAAGGAAGATGTCCTCACATTCAATCGTAAAGGGCTTACCCTGGAAATCGATAGTTGTCTTGCTGTTCAATATAACCCCTGCTTTCATTCGCTCAATGATTCCTCGCCATGATCCATGTTATCAACTGATCGGGCCGTGTAAACATATAGTCGGGTTCCACCGCAAATTGTGCATTCTGAACGGTATCAAACCAATGCGCCCCGATGGTTAATACCTGAGCTGATTTGCCAGCCGCAATGTCGGCATCGCTGTCCCCGACAAAAACCACGTCCGATGTCCTCAGACCCAACAGCTGAACGGCTTTGAATATCCCTTCCGGGTCCGGTTTAGAACGTTCAACCTCATCTCCCGTAATGGTAGCGGCAAAATACCCGTCCAGTTTCAGGTTTCTTAAACATATATCCAGGCATCTTCTGCTCTTGCCCGTGATAATAACCATGGGTAAACGTAAATCCGACAGCTTCACAATTAGATCCTGTACGGCTTCCGATACCTGCACATGCTCTTGAAAATTCTGCTCAAACACTTCGTAATAATATTCTACGGCTTCATCAACATGGGCCGGATTCGAAAGATAATTGGCAATGATCTCTTCCTCCGTTGGCCCAAACGTCTGAACGATCTCGGCATCGGTCAACCGCTGGCCTTCGTACTTCAAGAAAACCGCCCGGAACGCTTTAAACGAGAGCGGCAGCGTATCTGCTAAAGTACCATCGAAATCAAACAGCACCGCTTGTATGGTGTTCATCCCAAAGCTCCCCTTTCACCTCAGAATCCGACTGAACAACACGACTTGCTCAGACCAAATCCAGCCTCATCTGAATGGTAATCATTTTCCGATCGTCATCTAACGCCGTGATGCGGACATCGAACGGCTCGAACCCCAACTTATGATAAAAAACAAGCCCTCTGGAATTGGTATTATGACAGCTTAGATAAAAACGTTCCATTTCGTATTTTTCTTTGGCGATGTCCATCATGGTACGCAACAGCTTCTGCGCTGCACCGAGTCCACGGTGCGACGGTGCAACAACGACATTGCCAAGCCACAACGATCCATCCGCATCTTCATAAAAATTCGCGTAGGCGACGGCCTGCCCGGTGGATTCTTCAACGATAACCGTGGGATCAAAGCGGTTCTCAAGCAAACTCAGGATTTGATCCGGCGTCAAAGGGAATTCCGATCTCGGGCTCATGTAAAACAGTTCTTCCGGCGTTTGAGGAAAGCTGCAAATCGCTTGCAAATCCTCATCCCTCAGCGGTCTATGCGCATACATATTTTGAGGTCCTCCTTACTAAGCTATTCGGGCAATATACATGCCTCTTCCGATCAAGCCTTGCGTATCGTGCTCCACATCCAGTCCCGCTTCCCGAAATGCCCCGATCATCTCTTCCACGGTAAACAGACCCATACGATGCTCCTCCGTGTAATGCTCGATTCCAACCTCGCTGCCAAACAAATACGAAAAATTCATGATCGAAACATTACCTGCGCGATCCGAATGGGACATTCTGCTCATGTGGATCCCATGGCGCTCGGTCGTGATCGTGTCCACTCTTCCGGTTGTCCAAACGTCCGGCGTAAGCCATGGCTCAACTAGAATGATACCTTCCTCGTTCAGATGTTCCCTAAACTGCACAAGGGTTTGAACCAACAGCTCCGGCGTGTTCACATACCCGATGGAGCTGAACAGACACATAATCACGTCATACTTCCGGCCGAGTCGAAAACGGGTCATATCAGCCACCGAATAATCCCCCTTGGGATTCTTCGACTTCGCTATAGCTACGAATTCGGGGTTCAAATCGATTCCATCGATTGCATAGTGCTGCTTCAAGAAAACAGCGTGTTCCGCCGTTCCGCAGGCTACATCCAGAATGGTTTGGTACTCCTTGCTTTGTCTTTCGATATATTCCCGGACCTGCCGCGCCTCCTGCTCATAGTCCTTGAAGCTGTAGATCACGTCATAATACTTCGAAGATAAGTCGAACATGATTTCACCAACTTTCTGTATCCTTCATGAGTACGTTAGAAAAAGGGAACACGCGATTTATGACTGCGAACAGCCCATTTGACTAAAAAGACCCAACTTAGACAGCTTCATCTAAGGCGGGGTCCTCTGTGGCAGGCATCTTCCATGATTATACAACTGTTCATTCGATTGGGTAACCCCTGGATCCGATAAGCTCAGATTCACCGGTTCATACGCTACGGATGCTGCCTTTATCCTTCGATACGCTTATGTCTATACCAATAGGAATAGATCTCCCTGTACTGAAGACGATCGTACAACCGGTTTGCAGCAACATTGTTCTGGACCACTTGTAGATAGCTGCTTGCAGCTCCATTCTTCTTGGCCCAATGCAGAATATGTAAGAGTAACTGTTTTCCGAACCCGCGATTTCGGCATGCCGGAGCTGTGGCGAGATCAAATATGCCGACGACGCCTTGCTCTATTGCCCCGATCCCGCACGCCACAGGTTCACCATGATCATATAGGATGAAGAATCCGTATTGAATCACGGAATAGTTGAACAGCTTTCTTTTTACAGCCTTATATTTTTCGGATATTCCAGTTATCTCGGTCAGCACGCTCAGCCATTCATCCGTCAGCCGTTCTTCGATCTTAACCTCCTTATGCGTTGGAAGCTCCAGATGATCCAGATGATCTAACACCCTCAGACTGGTTGGATCGAGTATGGAATAACCCCTGGAATCCAACATACGGTCCAGCTCCTGCGGATTGAACGGGGTGATTTTAAATACGACGTCAAGCCCAGCCTTAACATATAACCGCTCGCATTCATGAATTTGGGCGTCAAGGTCTATCGATGGATCCGTGTATAAGGCATTAATCGAGTTGGATCTCTTCGTATAACCGTCTGCAAAACGTAACAGCCACCCATGGTGCGTCAAGGTTTGAAGCGCCGGCCAAGCGTTTAAGGCAAGTTCTTCGATTCTCTTTAGCACGTATACCACTCCTACCGCATGATAGGAATTAATATACATCTATTTGTATTTTTATACAAGCTAAATGATTCTTCATGTATCCTGCACGCCACTCGATTCTGCTAATTCCTTGGATCTATCGGCGATACTAAACACAATGGGAACGTCCGTCATCCTTCTTCTCCATATCAAATGGTCGATTCCGCGCCCCCAGTGATCTTGAAGGACGTAATCGGGTTCACCTAGTTTCTTCTTCCATATTTTCTGAGCACGCGTATATCCGCTATCCAAACAAAATTCCGTTATCCCCTTATTGAGCAGCGTAAGATACATGATTTGAAGCATCAGACTGCCGATTCCCTGTTGCTGATAATCAGGATGCACAAATACGGTTCCGATTTCAACCACGTCACGCAGTACTCCATTGGAACTTTTCCGTATCAATGCATTGGACGGGCCAAACTCGATGCTGCTTACAACGCTGTTGTCTATAAGTCCGATCAGAAAATACCTCTGCTCTCCGTTCGTTGCAATATCCGCGTTCAAGCACCTAATTTTGCTGTCAATCTCCTGCTCGATGTCCTCCGATAAATCAACCAAGCCTTCTTTGGCAAACGTATCGGTAATCACGAACCGGAAAAAATGCTCCATCGCTTTCATATCACTACGATTCGGCCGCCTAATCTCTACATGAAACATGAGGAGTCCTCCTCCTATCGTCAATTACAAATAGACTCACCATTTTTGGGTGTGTTTGATAACATGGGCTTTTATTTCATCCTTTTGTTGATCCGATAGCTCAACGGGTGTCCAGGAATGATTGTCGGGGATGTGGATGGTTAGAGGTGTTTCAAGCTCCTTTTCTTGGCTGCTGGAATCCTCGTTCGGTATATTTTTCCATCGTTTATGACTCTGATCATACACCCTGGTTTTCACAAACTTCCCTCCGCTATCGTAGTAGTCTTCAATCGCTCGTACACGCGACAGCGTGGCCCCTTGATTATCTTCATGATTGGTTATCGAATTCACTTTTTTATAACCTGAAGGCATGTTGAGTCCATCTGCAGTTATCATCACATCTTCAACGATAAAAGCCTCAATGTGCTCTACCCGCTCCCCTCCGTTCTGACAAGAGCATAATGCCAACACGATCCATAGGATACAGATCCACGAACCCGTTTGTTGTATGTATTTCAGTAACACGCCTAACCTCCTTGTACATGGATCCCTTCGGGAGCCAATAATGTGCTCAACTCCGCAGCCGTGTTCTGTACGAACCTCTCCACTTTATCTCTTACTCATCAAAATACAAAAACTCAGCACCTTCGTACATGGAATCTCAGGTCCCAGTCTAAATGTTGTCATGATGAAACGAGAAGAATAAGTGTAGAGACTCTCTTCCACATGATCTACTCCATACGTTCGTTACGGAGCACCATGTGAAGGTGGTCTTCCCATACGCCGTTTATCTTCAGGTATTTGATCGCCAGACCTTCCTCATAGAAGCCCAGTCGTTTCACGACGTTCATCGAGGCTTTGTTTCTCGGCATGATGTTGGCTTCCAAACGGTGCAGCCCCAGCGTATCAAAGCAATAGCCGACCACGGCGCTCAGAGCTTCGGTCATATACCCTTTTCCCGTATGAGATTGCGCCAGCTTATACCCGACATGAGCCGATTGAAAAACACCCCGCACGATATTGCTGATCGCAATCGAGCCGATCATCTCATCGTTTTGATGCAGCCACACTTTAAGCAGGGAACCGTCAGCGATGCTTCGACTTTCCGCTGCCAGAATCTCAGCCTGTTTCTCCAGGGTATAAAACTCCGCTTCCCTGGCAGGCTCCCAAATCTTCCAAAACTCATCGTTCCTGACGATAAAATCCAACACATCCGCTGCCCGTTCCCGATCCACGGTTTTCAACTGCAGACGTGAAGTTTGTAGCGTTATGGACATGCGATGCTCCCCCCTGAACAGCTTTAAACTAAAAATTGCAACACCATATCAATCCCTTGGGATATCATGCTTTAGCATGGATCGTGTAATTCCACGGGCTTCCCCCTCAGGCGTCAATCGGTATTCAAACTGCATAATCGTATCATGGGCAAAATAAATATACTCTACCTCAGGCTCGTCTTTAAATACCACGACGGCATAAAAAGGAGGCAGCTTAACGCCCCAAATGCCTTGGACCGACTGGATTTCATCCTGCGTATAATGTTCTTCTTCAAGCAGGTAAGTCTTCACCTTCTTGGCATAGATCATTTTGTTGGATTGCACATACACAAAGGGAGACAAGAGCACAAGCACTAGCAAAACCAACAATGCGATTTTGATTTTCTTCATTGGATTCCCTGTTGTTTGCATAGCATAAAATGACGCCTGACCTCTTCGTAGTTCTCCCGAACACTTCGGCTCCCGTCCACGAACATCACCTTGAATCCGCGGTCCAAGGCATCCTTGGCCACGTATCTCGCAAACCCGATATCCCGGTCCATCCAGTTTCGAAACGCGGCGCCGGGATCATCGCATGATACCAAAATTTCGTGGATCCATTCCCGTTTGGCATAATGCTCCTTCTGGAATGCCGGAACCGGGACGATCCATATCGCATGATGCGGGCTGGGTACCAGGTGCTCGACTTTTTCCGGCAATAGAGCCGCACCTTCAACGATGATGGGGCTCGTGTCCGGCAGGGCCGAAACATCATCCATAATCATGCCAAATTCCTCTCGGTAAAATTCCAATTCTTCCTCAACCTGCTGCTCCACCGGCCGCGACCACAATGCATTCCAGGACATATCCTTCAATCGAGACATGGTGGGGTGTTCCGACGGATGGCATATGGTCACATGCTTCTCGTTGAATAGATCGCATTGATAATAGGTGCAGCTGTAATCCTTCGCCAATTTTTCGGCAATCGTCGACTTGCCCGAGCAGGGGGAGCCTCCGATCCAGTATACATGGGAGTAGTCTTTTTTCTCGCTCTGCATCGTATCACGCCCCTCTGTCGCCATCACTTCTTAACTCGTTTCGAATGTCCAGCAACACGTTCCAAATTGCCCTCAAATATACCACAACGAACAAAAAGCCCACAACTAGTATCAGTGCGACCAGCTCCATGTTAACTCCCCACCTTTACTCTGCGACTGGGCATCCCGTCGACCTAAGATCTACGGATCTTATGCCCCGGAAGCATGTGGTTACGCAACTTTATCCCTTCATTTATTATAACTGTCTTTTCTGCGACAAAGTTACGCTATCCTTGCATTCATACCAGATGTCCTAAACAACAAAAAGAACCGGTTCAAAACCCGGTTCTTTCATTTAAGCCTATGATACTTACTCTTCTCCCTGAGCCTAGCTCACCACGGCATCCAGTTCGGACTCGTTCCGTTCATGCTCAGGTACCAGCACCTCTACCACCACTCTGGTCGGCACACAAATAATCTGTTGATAAGGTTCCGAGATAAAACCCATGTCCAGCGCGATTCGCTTCGGAGCATCCGAATATATCATCTGGATCCCGTAGTCATAAACTTTCAATGTATTGTGTCCAAACTTGGTCTTAATGTCGATGATGCGTTCGTCCCCGTTCAGCGGGACGGTTTCGTATTCTTTGCCATTCACCGTGATCAGCGCCTGAAGCTGACCCTGCTGATATTCCACGTGACTATGCTTCCACCATTGCAGCCCCGTGAAGGATCCAAGGATCAGGATGATGGCGAACAAAATCATATCCCCGCGTCTTATTCTGGACAAGGTGCTCCCTCCCGACGTGCAAAGTCTTCGGAACCCAAGTATGAACGATGCTCGAAGCCGTGGAAATGAGTTTTGTCACATTCGCTATCCGGGTTAAACGGCTGCCCGGTTTTATGAATTGATGACTGTTTTGCTCCAGCAAAATATTCAGGACGGCCAATCGCGACCTTGGCACAAACCTTTGAAAACGTCCTTCACTATGTAGACGAGCATTACATGGATCCTGATTTGACGGTAAAACAGCTGGCGCACATGGCTCGATTATCTTCGACCTGGCGTTTCACGCCTATATTCCAGGAACTCACAGGGAAGAAACCATTGCATTACGTAACCGATTTGCGTATTAACCGTGTCAAAGAACTTCTGCTACGGAAAAATGAGCCGATGCGATCCATTGCTCAAGAAGTGGGATACACGGATGAGTACTGCTTCAGTCGCCGTTTCCGCCAGATCACGGGGATGTCGGCTTATCGACAGGGCTGTACCAAACACGAGGGTTTCAGCCGACGGAACCTGTCCGTACGGTTCTGAGCGACGGGATGGGTATTCTATGCATGCCTCATTCTTCGATCAATACATTTCCGTTGAACGGCATGCACAGATTACATACCGCCCATAGACTCTGGCCCCCTGGTAACACCAGTCCCGTCCGACATAAGGATGTACGTATTGCGAGATGCAATCCTGACACTTGGCCCGATGTCCCACCGGATCGCTTGTATACCACCACCCGGAAGGATAAGGACATAAGCCCTTGCAATCGTTGATCACCGTCTTTGGCGTGCAAATGATATAATCGGACGGGCAGGAGGCATCTGCGCCGCAGCCCGTGCAATATTGTCCGTGCGGAGGTCTGCAAGGCCCCGCGGCAAACGCTTGTTTGAGGATATCGTCATCGTTGGGCCGTACCAACACTTTGGCGAGCGCCTCGGCCGTCCTTTGCGCGACTTTATTCAGGATCGTCTTGCGGTTCATTTTCCGGGTAACCCGGCTGATCAGCACCTGCGTCTCTTCGTCCTTGCTCTCCGGCTTCCTCCACATGCTCTCACCTCGTCTTAGGAAACTCTTGATGCTTTCGCATACGCTTCAAGCTGTTCCCGGCTGTTGACCAGACCCTTATGCCGGATGATGCCGTTTGTATCCACCGCATAGGCGTAAGGCGTGACCTGTACATCCAAGTGATTTGCGAACTCCGAGCTTACGATCAGCACCTCATCGTCATATGCTATTTTGCGGACATAATCCGAAGCCAAATCCGCGGACGAAAATAACAGCAGGATCGGTTTCACGTTATTCATCATGGCGATCCGCTGAAAATCCGGCAGGATCTCGGCGCATTCCTTGCACGTCGGTGATCCGAACAGCATGAGGGATGGCGTGCCAATCAGCTCGCTGGTGGACCACTCGGCTCCTTGCAAGGTTGTCGTTGTGGCTCCGGGCATTTTGTTGCCGACCGGGATACCGGACTGATTCACTCCTCTTGCGGTGCCCATTACCATAATCCCGAGCTGCCGGAACAGGACCAAATTCAGAATCACCAAAGGCACGACCAAAATCCACAGTATGGCATATGAGATCCAGAAGAACGTGTTCATCGCGGCCTCCTCTACCTTCTTTTTATCTTTGAAATATGCGGTGCGGCAATTCCGCGGTATATTCGGATCGCGTGTAAGGCATCCGGAACCCCTACTACAACAAACAGCGCAAGCAGTAATATCATGCCTTCCATAAGCAGACCCGTTACTGTGAACGACGGATGAAACGCAAGCCTTGCGTTATAGCTGCAAACCAGTCCCGCAAAGCCCATCGCCAGATTAAACCCAATCAACGGAAACCCCAGCCTGGAGCTGATCTGAGGCCCGAAGCAGCCGCAGTCCACCCTTCCTTTTATTCGGATGAAATAAGCCACGCCCAGTCCTTGAATGAAATAGAGCAAGGAAATGCCCAGGAAGCTGATCAACGACGGAAAGCTGTATACCAAGGTCACCGTCAAAATTTGCAGAAGAATGAGCAGCACATGCAGCCCGGCTCCCCCGGGGAATGGATCCGGATCACCGAAGGCACGGCCCCAGGCATAACTTGCCACCGACAATAGCATGGGAAGCGTAACGAATATCGCGAGAACATCGTACATGGACCTGTATGCTCCTTTTTGGCATCATCAGCTGATGATGCAGATGATGGCTCCAATTATCAGCAGCATGGAAGCCGTCAGCCGCACCGCCGTCAGCAGCGTGAAGCTGTATACTCTTCTTTTAAGCATGCGGTATACGATGGACCGCATCAGCGGAAGGCTGAACAAGGTGCCTCGAACCATTCCAAACGTCGCGCCTGCCAGCAGGCTCAACCACCATGGAGCCGCAAACAAGGAAACCACGATGTAGGCATGAAAGAGGACGCCCACTTGCAGCGTGATGAAACCCAAGCCCAGAATCAGGCCCCATAACGCCGCGGATCGATACCCTGCAGCCTTGATCCATTCCGAGGGAACGATGAAATTGCCGGAGGGCAGGATTCCCGATTTTTGAATCAACTCCAAGACCAGAAACACGACCAACAGCACAACGATGACGTAGTTTTGATATAAGCCCGCGGGGGTTAATTTCAGCACATAATTGATGCCCCCGACCGCAAGCCCCGTTACGGCGCCGCCAAGGGTACAGGTCACGATATAGACCAGCGCATATTTGAATTTACTGACCTTCGTGCTGTCCAGGCTGCCTAGCACGTTCAGTCCGCAAGTGGTATCCACGCTGGCCATTGCGGCACCGACCGCAAACATAAAGAGCAGCATCGTTAACAAGCCAGGCCACCTCCCCACAATCCCGTTACATGAATCCTTAACACTTCATCTTATGAACGATAGCCTGTCGATTATTTGCACGAATCTCCGATGGCTTGGGCATATTTGCCCGTGGCAATCTTATCCAGAAAAAAGATACCGTCCACGGATGATCTCCGTGGACGGTTTTTTCTGTAAGCTATTCACTTTTTCTAATTAAAACCAAAACATAACACGCTTGCCTAACCGCGTGGAGCCGATTTGGTCCACTCCATATAAATCCGGTCGTTGAAGCCTTTCTCATCCGAATCCTCGGATATACGCTTAAACTCCCGAAATCCTAATTTCTGATATAATCGAAGCGCGGTTTGGTTGCTGTCCGTCACTTCCAGAACGTAACGCCTGTATGGCAGCTCCGTCATGACGTGTTTCATCAAAGCGGTTGATACGCCTTTGCCGCGTGCTTTTTCGGTTGTGGCCACGCATTCGATATATCCGGTCTCGTCATCATAGGGCAATGCCGGGTTGAATTCGTCCTTCATGACGTTATATGCAAGCTCTCCCGTCTTGTCTCCAAAAGCATCCTGAAGCGGGGCTAACGCGACCGGCATGGCCCGCTGCCCATTATGGGAACAAGCCAAGATTCCGACTATGATTCCCTGGACCTCCGCCACATAAAACACCTCCGGGCTGAACAACGTCCGGAAGGCGTTCTCCAGCATGTTCCGGTCTCGGGTGAAATAAGACAACTCCTTATAATACCCGTTAACAAACACCTCGGCCACTTCGCCGCGAACATCGCGTTCGTAATCGGCCATGCTTCTAACCGTGATCGCGCACATCGTGATTACCTCCTGTCAAAAATGTAGTCTACGCTTCATTTCCTTGCGGAATCCCTTGTCTGCAATCAGGCACATCCCGCCGAATGTCAGCAAGGCGTACACCGCCGCAGCTACGGCTGTCCATAATACATGCGACATGCCAACGGCATACAGCAATAAGGGAACGATACCAAGAAGGATCAGAGTTAATAAGTAACCTGCGAACTCCCGCCAGCCCATTTTTCGCGAACAGCATATAACGGTAATGAGCAAGGTTGCCGCCATCATCAGGAACGGAATGACATAGCCGGTCGACCAGTAAGACGTTCCCGACGCCACGTTGATCCACAGCAGCATACCGGACAGCCCGAGCAGCTGAACGATAATTTTGCCGCCGAGATGCGACCCGGACATCAGGGTATGCCTGATGGACAGCCACGCATACAACACGCAGGGTATGAGAGTTAAACTCCACCATACCTCGCGATTTCCAAGTAGGTTAATCAGGACGGATATCACCATGACGGATACCGCAAGAAAGGTAAGCCACTTGGATACAAGACTGCTGCTCGCATGCTGCTCCTCCGCAGCCTCATAGACGGGATACCATGAATTACTTACGAGGTACTTATCATCTTTACCTTGCACATTCCTGCGGCATAAGGGACACGCTTGATGCGCCGGATCTACGGATACGCCACAGTTTTCGCATCTCATGCGCCCATCCCCCAATCATTGCTGACAATCGTAATGTCCAAATCGCTTAGGCTGGCAAGCTGGCGAAAAAAGCGCATGATCACATCGCTTTCGACGATATTTCGCGCAAACGTGATGGTGAGCTGATCGTTGATCGAGCTGACGGCACAGTTCATGGGACTTTTGGCTGTGGGATACATCGTGGTTTCCATCGCCTCGATTTGCGAGGCCATGCTAGCTGGAATGTCGACTCGACCTAGGTTGGTAAGCGTAAGCGTTTTGGCTTCTTCCCCGAAATGGTCAAAGCCGTAACGGATTGCCAGATCCTTTAATTTCAGCGGCGTGAATCGGGAAAACAGGTTTTTTTCGTACTTCATGCTGCCGGCCATCGCTTGGCTTAAATAAGACTTGGTCGTTTTCTCTTTCATCTGTGCATGAACGATTTCGAGCACCTGCTCGAATGTCATGCCTTCCTTTAGTTGCACGCCAATGTTGATGACCGCAAAAAAGTTGCGGAGGCTGCTGGAAGGGAACATTTTTCGCAGGTTCACCGGCATGCTGATCACGACCGGACGGTTATCCTTATTGAAAGGCAGTGTGGTATCGTAAACCGCCATAATCAAAATTGCCGTCAGGTAAGCGGTAAGGGTTGCTCCCTTCTGCTTGGCTGCCGCATTCAGCCGCGATGCGTGAACCATCCCGTGTATGACGTTGTGTCCATAAGGCGAGAAACGGGTGCCCGGAATTTGAAGTGCATCCGGCATCCTGGCGTCGGGAGTGGCCGAAGTATAATGCGCTTGAAAGCTATCTTGAGCTTCAGCATATCGGGCAAATGAAGCGGGCGGCAGAATCAGGCCTTCCTTGTCCTCCACGTCCTCGCCGAGCAGAGATAAATACTGGAATACCAAGGTTTTGAGGAACTCCAATGCCCCTCCTCCGTCAGTTAGAGCATGAAAAATTTCCACGCTGATCTTGCTGCCGTAATACAGAACCCTTACCAAGCTTCCGTTCTCATGCGAAAGAGTAACGGGGGCACAGGGATAGGCGGATTCCGGCTCCACCGTCAAGCGTGTCTCCTTCTCCCGCAGAAATTTCCAGAACAGTCCATTTCTTAGCTCGACATTGAGTAGAGGAAATCTCTTAATCACGCTATCGAGCGCCTCTTGCAAAACCGATGGTTTCACCCGGCTTGTCAGCATCATCGACAGCCGGTAGGTGGATGAGTTCTCCCTCCCCGCAACCGCGGGGAACAGCTTTCCCGCGTGGTCAAGTTTATACCATTCTTCCATGTACGTTCTCCCCGTTTCTTCATGTTCTCCCGTTTAAACAGCATACCGGTCTACTATATGGATATATCGCCCTTATACTCAACCTTCTACCGCAGCCGATACGAAGACCGCGTTCCCCTCTTCATGTGGCTGTCTCCGATCTCCCATCGAAAATCGCTTCCTTAAAGAGGATCGGGTATGAATCAACTTCATCGGTACGAGCAATTCGGTTCTTCGATCGATGCGGCTCTTCCCCTCCGGGTGCATCACGGACAACAGCATGCGCAGATAGGAAGTGGTCAGCTTCTGGAACAGATCCGGTTTCATTGCTTGATGCTCAAAACCAAGTCCATGCGTTAATCCCCGGTGAAGCAGCGTAATCCCGACCAATGCGTTAACCTCGCTGAACTCGGACTGGCTTTCGTAAGCCCGGCTAATCTGCTGCATGGATTTTCTTCCAAGTCTCGCAATCTTCAGGGCCGCGCGGTCCGGCCCTTCTGCTCGAATGAGCTTCAGCACCGTCTCATTATCCAAATGAAGCTCGCCTACCAGATCCCCATCCTGAATGACCGTGGAATCCTCGCAGACGATGCACTCCCCCCGATGCTTCTTGATCATGACCGTGCATATGCCAAAGCGCGAGATATGCGAGCTGTGGAATCTGGAAATAAAGCTGAAGAAGCGCTCCCATATCATCCATGTGCTCTGCATGATGGTTTTAAATGATTTTTGCAGCAGATCCAACACCCCATTTTTTGATGAATATTACATTCCATCATTAGTCAGGAAAAAATCGTTACTCACATCTTAATGGAGATCTGCGCAGGTTCACACCGCCTCAGGTATAGAGTTTTACTCGGTCTCCAGGCGGAGGTCCATTTCAAACTGCTCTTGTCGATTGAATGGACGCCCATTCGAACACAACAAAAATAACCTGACACATGCCAGGCATCGGTTCTAATCGATCTTTTTCGTAATATTTAAAAAGTAAGCGCTTTAAATTTGCGCAGCATGGTATTTTTAGGCTCTTCCGATCATGATGGCTGCCGTTGAGTCCATTTGGTTTACATCAAAACTGACAAGGATGTGACTAAGATGATGCTTTCACATTTACGAAGGTGCGGGCTTTTGTTTCTGGCGGCCGTTCTGTTTACTACACTCTGCGTTCCATTGCCGCAGGTTAAAGCGGCAGCGTTCATTACGATTGACTCCCATCAGGACGGGCAAGCAATACAGCTAGGCGTAACGGAGTTATTCGGAACCTATTCCGGGGTGTATGAGCTTCAACTCATCGTGAACGGTGAGTTCATGGCGGATGTTCAGATGGAGGATCCAAACGGCGATGACAGCGGGAACTGGTCCTATAAACTCGACACAAGCCGACTTGACGGCCCCGTCGAAATGGTCCTGAAAGGCAATGACGCGATAACGCGTTATGGCATCTGGTCTCCTTGGATTCACTTGAACATCGATAATCCTGCAGCTGATACACCGGAAGTGGAGATTACCAGCCCAACCGAGTCTACGCTGCAGCGCAACAAAATGAAAATCAACATATCCGCAGAAGGGAAGAATCCGATTGCGCTGGTTGAGCTCCGCATCGACGGCGGCGACTGGCTGCAGGTTTCCCCTGCCAAGAACGGATATCAATATACATTGGATCTACGACAATCCCCTCGCCAGGTTCACAGTCTGGAGGCAAGGGCAACCGATTCACGCGGCAATACAGGTTATAGTCTGACGGTCTATGCAAGAACCGGGGGACAGACGTCGGCTCAGCAAGATCAGGATTTCGCTGCGGTTACGAATACCGTTTATATGTCGGATGATCATATCAACCCACATCTCGCTAATGTAATGGGTGATGTTTACAATCCCTCGGCGACGAATCCTGAGACGGTGACCAGCAGCACGTATGACCCGGAACCGCTGCCGGATCAGGATCGTGCGATCTGGATCTGGGAGAATGCCTCCTATCCTCTGGTCCTGAATCCGAATTCCCGAGCCGTTCTCTCTTCTATGGCGAAGGATGTTACGACTTTTCATCAACGTCCCATCACGACCCTCTATTTGGCTGTGGGGCAATATAATGGAGCAAAAATGTTGGAGGATTACCGGAGCGAAGTCCAACAGTTCGTCGAGTGGGCTCACGCCGAGGGTTTTTATGTTCAAGCTTTAATCGCCGGAGGCACCGTACCGCCTTACTTCGGAGCCTACAGCCGATATCAAACACACGCCGTGCGGGAATTTGAGCAAATCCTGAATTACAACCTGGCTTCCGGCGAATCCGCTCGCTTCGACGGCGTGAACGTGGATACGGAGCCGTATATCCTGCCGGACTTCAAAACCGCAAAGCCCTCCGTCCAGATTCAGTATCTGGATATGCTGCAGCTGCTCATGGAACGCAAACAAGCATCGGGACTCACCTTGTCGGTTGGCGCAGCGATCCCGAGATGGTATGACACTTCGGCCGATGCGAGCAATATCCCGTGGAACGGGCAAACCAAGTGGCTGTCTGAACACATTCAGGATACCGCCGATTACATCTCGATCATGAATTACCGCGATCAGGCGGATGGCAGTGCAGGCATTATCGCGCAAGCGCTGAATGAGCTGGCCTACGCCAATCTGATCGGCAAGCCGAAGTCGGTTGTGATCGGTGTCGAGACCAAAGACATCGCGGATGGCGGGGATCCCGAAACCATCAGCTTCCATGAAGAAGGACGAATTTATATGGAGTCGGAGTTAAACAAGGTGTACGACGCTGTTCAGAATGACCCGGCGTTTGGAGGCATTGCCCTCCACCATTACTCCTCAATCTTGGATTTTCCAAGCGAATGGGGACCTGGCGGCTATACCTGGCAGCCTCCTGCGGACCATGAACCGCCAAGCGCGGTCAGCGGAGCAGCAGCTATAGCATTTGATTATCAACGGATCAATATAACCTACGATATGGCTATGGATAACAGTGCCGTAAATGCATACCGGATCTATCGTGGGACCGAAGCCGGCTTTGAGATTGGATCCGCTACTTACGCCGGAACCTCGAAAGGACTTTCTTATAAAGATACAGGGCTGCTGCCGGACACCACCTATTATTACAAAATCACTGCAGTTGATATCAGCGGCAATGAAGGAGCTCCCAGTTTGGCTGCATCCGCATCAACGATGCCGTCTGCGATGAAACCGATGGTGATCGACCAGATGAACATCACTTACACCGCCGGCATCGCCAAAGTCACTTTTAAGATGGTTGATATGGAGACAAGAATGCCTGTTGCGGCCAAGATCAGCGGACGATTCACCCATATGGCAGGCAAATACGTTACGGCCGCAACGAGTGCGGAAGGCATATTCCAATCGCAGTCCGAGCTCGTCACCGTATCCCGCGGCGAGATCGGCTTCCTGCCGAGGCGAATCATGGGGGACTCCTACTACTGGGCAAGTGCTTATGACCAACTCCCGTATCCAACGGTGATATGGGAGCCGTGAAACTCAGTTTGTATTTCAAAGCTATATTCAGATAGAAGATGCGCCCTGGCTTTAGGCCGGGGCGTATTGCTGTTATTGCACTGTCTGCTTCATTTCTTTACTAGGCAATGCAGCACTACGCATGCGGATCATGCTTCCGATCCCTGTTGCCCCCAGATTTCTTATGATCCTATTATATGGTTGAAATCCGGGGACAAAGGGGACCTCTCTGCTTCTCCAGCATGATTCCGCCTGCTCCGTTGAGGCTAGATATCCATACAGAAACCTCTCTGTGATCATGATGGTTTGAGACCACCACTCATCTAGGAGAGGTTTCCTTATTTTATATAAAATCTACTTAAGTTGTACAAATATCATGCGTATTAAGGAAGGGTGTTTAGGAATGGTTTCACCGTTTTGGCAAGCGCGTAATTCGTAGTCGCATCCCAGTTAATGGACCACGTCATTGCTCCCCGTATATCAGGGTATTTAGCCACAGGCTTATAACTTCCACAGTTGTTTCCGGTTGCTAGACAATTCAGGGCATTATTTACGACCGCTGGAGAAACATATCCACCTCCGGCAGCTGAAGAGGTAGCAGGTACTCCTATTCCCAATTGGGAAGGCGATACCCACTGCAGCGTTAAGTCCGAAAGAGCCGTCAGGAAATCAACCGTGCCTTGGGAATAGCATTTCCCGTCGCGTCCTAACATGCATCCAGAATTATAATACTGGACGTTAATTACGGTTGTCATATCCTTCAGATTGTTATATAGCTGCATGTAAGAAGTGTTTGGATTCTGCATGTCTATCGTTTGGGGAGCCATCGTCAGAACAAAATCATTTCCTACTTTTTGTTTTAGTTGGCGGATCGCATTGGTTACATTAGGTACATTCATGCCATGCTCCAGATCAATGTCTATCCCGTCAAGCCCATATTGAGTGATGATTCCGTACATGCTGTTCACAAAGTTCGCTACATTCGGGGAAGGATTATTCAAATTAATGTTCCCTAATTCCCCTCCAATGGATATGATGACCTTCTTACCTTGAGCGCGTTTAGCCTGAATATCCGCGATTAGTTCGGCACTGGTGTACCCGCCAAGAGCTGCGGATAGTGCGGAATCAACGTTGAAAGTGACACCACCAGGGTTAGCAGGATCCATCTCGGCAAACGCTAAAACAATGATGTCGTACTGATCCGGTATATCTCTAACTTTCAATTTGCTGGCACCATTGACAAAGTTCTGCCAGTACCCTGTCAATATATGTTTCGTCGGCTGGGGACCCCCTCCCGTTCCATCTGAAGTGGTGGCATTGACGATCGCACTGGCAGGAGAAAGGTTCCCGGCAGCATCCTTTGCCATGACCTTAAAAGAATATGTCGTGTTCGGTGAGAGACCCGTTATTGTCGCTGTCGTTCCTGTAACAGAGATGGCAAGGGATGTTCCTCGGTATACATCATATCCTGCCACACCTACATTGTCCGTAGATGCTTGCCAGGATAAAGTAACGGTTGAAGAGGTGATTGCGCTTACTATTACATTCGTAGGAGTTGTCGGAGCTACTGTATCATTACTTCCACCACCTTGAACAAACTGCCACAATGCAGGAACATTGGGTGGTTCCCATCCGGGTAATGAGGTATGAGATTGAATAGCTTTATACGCCTTCCCGTCGTACGTCACGTTGTCGTTAACGACATAAGATACATTGGGTGCCCAAGCGCCCCGTTCTGCTGCAGAAACTTCAAGGGGAAAAAAGTTCATAATCATAGACATGACGACCATTAAAGGCAATAACATCACTCTCGATTTGTCCGGCAATCTGGATAAATCCCTTTTCATCCATTAATCCCTCCTCAATCATTGATAATTAAACGTTAGCCTATCTTGATGTAAGCCGGCATCACCTCCTTGATGAAAACTATCTTGTTAATTTTTAAAACCATGTCGATGCATTGTTCTTACTCAATTTTGATTTTTTTACGTATTTTGTAAGTTGATTGATATGTAAAAAATTTACTTTATATGTTAATCATTATCAATAGCTCAAAAGGATCAATTTGGTGAAAAGAAAAACCACAAGTCGAGTTTTAATCGAATTGTGGTCAGAACATTTCATTTTTTCAATTTCATCCAATCTAGGATTTCATAAAAGGACCGAGTGCCCGATCGTCCCAAACCTGCACTTCAATATACCGCTCGGGTCCATGACGACCGTCTTTGTTCCAATCTTGAGGCCAGCCAAACTCGTCTACAAGTTGAAGGATTTCGTTTTTTACATATACCTTTCCTCTATAAGGCTTGTCGTCTTGATACCGCATGGTCGGAAATAAGTCGCCATAAGTGAAACTCATCATTTCGGGTTGCATATCATCCAGCAGAATCCTGATTACTTTTCCATTCGGATACCATTCCATAATCCATTCGCAAGATCCAAGCGTCATGTAATGCGGATATTCTTTTGTTGGTTTGCCGCCTTTGGCCGTGAATAGAGCTCTCGCTCGTGCTTCCAGATCACGACGGATGGTCATATAATCATCCGCACGTTGACTCGCAAACCAATTATTATTTTGTTTGAGCCTCCTCTGTACCTGCAACGCTTCTTCGATGGATAGCGAGGATAGATTTTGAAAGGGTCCTGTTGCCGCATCATAATAATGATATAGATATAAATCCATGGCGACTGTCCTTTCTTCGTCAACCTATGTTATGGTTTGTTCCAAAACCCAGGGTCTCCCGTTTCATATATTTTCTCGCCTTCTTCGTTGAACCCTCGTATGGTGATCGGTGAGTTCAAGCTATCGTCCATAACTGCATACCACATGGTATTTGACTGATCCTTTATTATGGTGGCAGCTTGATTTTCTTCACTTAACAGAACAATTTGGCTAATCTTCGGATTATTAACGATTCCATACAACAAATGAACATTTTCCGACTGCGATTCTTTTCCGTACCAGCTTAATTGATTCTCAATATCCTGCTGATCTTTACCGAGATACGTATTTATTTTAAAACCTCTCGGGGTTTCTCTTAATGTTGCAACACCCAATTCACTGCGAATCGTGGTGAAAAACACGAGGGCTCGATTTCGGTCCATATGTACATGCAATATCTTACTGAAGTCTGGCTCCAACTCATGTAGAGCTTTATCGATTTGGTTATAGACGTTACCCTTCCTCAATGACCCAACAAAGAAAGCCGAAATGCCGATTATAATAACCACAATGGAGATCACAGCTATTTTTTTGTTAGATAATCGCATCTTAACCTCCTTTGAGAGAACTTTGCTTACTGCTGTTCATACTCGAGTTTCTTCTTCTCACGATCTATGTAGGCATATACATTAGCGATTTCTTCTTCATAGTTCTCTCGAATTTCAAAATAAGGGACATTCGATGACGCACACTTTTCACGGAATACATCATGCTCATGAGTATAGTCGGCAACAGTTCTCTCTTCAGGATACATTCGCGCTTCGATAGCATTGCGGTGTTGAACGATGTTGGATTGGAAATTCTGCCGGATGTACGAGGTGGAGAATCCTAAGAACACGGAAATGATGTGTTGCGAATAGGACGGCTCAAAATCTTGCAGATGATGAGGCAAAATGTAACAGCCTTCAATGATTAGATTTTGCTTGTTTTCGATGTTTGTCATGATGATCCCTTTGATGATCGGCCATAATTGTGCACCGATATGCTCGGTTGAATCCACCGGCGTGAAACCGCAGTTCATGTCGGCTCTGTACAAGCCCATTTTCAAATGATCGATGGACAGATAAGGCACGTGATACTTTTCAAGTAATTGTTGAGCCATATATGTCTTTCCCGTGCAGCTGTTTCCGCTGATTAATATGATCATTTACATGGCGTCCTCCCTGCATGCTTGATGCTTCGTTCAAATCTCTGGAATGATTTCATGAAGTGTGCTACTCATCGAAAAATCGTAAGACTTCGTTGTTAATTCAAGTATTCTCGACTCATAAATGCAGCCCATCGCTCTCAGTTCATTTATTAAAAACTCATTTAGGTCGTACGTGTGGGTCAACAAGATGCCCGCTTCTTGAAGATCTGCAATGCAGGCCAGTTTATTCTCTAAGCAAGCCTCTTGAAAAAACTCCCGCACTTTATTGTTCAATACATCATATTTATCATATTCCTCTACATTAAAGGTTGGTCCTAACTCACGCGCAGTCATTCGTTTTACGCCGATTCCGTTTATGGTTTGCACAACTTCTTTGGAACGCTCCCTCAGCATGTTCTGACGGTAAGAAACCGGTTCTATCTTTTGGATTCCCAACTCATGAATAAGTTTGGCTTCTACGGCTGGTAAATGAGGGTGCGTTTCAACAGCACTCGGTTCTTGACTTGGTTCATTAACCGTGGAAAACATATTTATCATACATTTATAGGTTAAAAATAAACCCAGGTAATCCCTTATGTTTCTCGCAATTAGAGTGACATGAAACTCCTCTGATGGTAAAGCTTGGACAAACACGACAGGGGCATCCTCGAGATCAGTCACCGATCCAAAATCGGTCAAAAATCCGAAATGCTCGCCTCCAAAAGCGGTAAAGGCAAATGGAATTACATCCAACGGATGGCCGCTGTATGCAAATTCGGCGTCTTGATTGTTAAGATCATAATCCATATAGATTTCCAGAATATCGTCCAGTTCCACCTCGAGATCATGTACGATTTGCTCATTCATTTCTTTCAACTTGAGCAGCGTTGCGGGTATAGGGTACTTTTGATTCCCTCGTCCAAACATTTAGAATTCCTCACTTTTCATTGACTAAATTTCCGATATCATTTTTTCCAGTGGTTCTCGGCTGACTTACAAGACGTTTGTCACCAACATAGGTCCCACTTGTTCTATCCATTTATGCTCTTGATCGGCCAGCAAGGTTTTCCATCCAAGGTCGATAGCCGGTTTCAGGTTCTTTTCCTGATCATCAACATAAACAACCGTCAGTTCTGAACGTTCGAATTGTTTCACAACATGTTTATAAATTTGCAGATCAGGTTTCCTCAAACCGACTTGATTCGAAATGGTAATGCTCCTAGCATAAGGTTCTACTTTTTCTAATATCGGCTCCAGCCATTCCTTGCAATGATTGCTTAGTACATGGATATCCGCGATTTCGCTCCATTGCGCCAAGTGATTTAATCCAGGAAGCGGCTGCAACGTTTGAGTTATTAACTCCCTGGCTTCCTCTTTGTTGATTTGCTTCATTCGCAGGCTCATCCATCCCCAAAACTCATCTTCCTTCATCTTTCCTGTCCATAAGTCTCTACGAACCTCATCAAATTTTACCCTGATATCTTGAAACGAGATTTCGGAGCCCTCCGCTAATGTAAGCCAAAAAGCAGATGAAAAATTACTCACCAATACGCCTGCTAAATCCAATACCAGTTGTGGTTTTGCCGTCATTGTCTCGTCTCCTTCTATCTTACTGAATTCCTGAGATCTATGTATTCGTGTTTACAAGGGACTGCTACTTAACACCTCCACGAACTTCGCCTATCCTTAATCGCAATGCGAATCCGAAGTTCGTGGACGTTTCACACTTTCAATCCATGGGTCGAACCGCTAAATCCCCACCATCACATTGCCGCCGCATACCGGAATATAAGCCCCTGTGATAAATGATGACAAATCCGAGGCCAGGAATGCCACGGCATTGGCAATCTCCTGGTCCGTTCCGCGGCGTTTCAGCGGCACGGAGGCTTCGTAGGAGGCGCTATGCTCGGTACCGTTCTCCCGATCGCGGTCGCTGATCGTCCAGCCGGGCGCGACTTGATTGACGGTGATCCCATGCTCGCCGATTTCTTTCGCGAGTACGCGGTATACGCCGTCCATGCCGCGCTTGCCTGCTACGTAGGCGGATTGACTCGGGAAGTTCTGGATCGAACATTCGGTATTGATGCCGATGAAGCGGCCGCTCTTTCGCTCGATCATGGCAGGCACGAAGGCTTTTGCCAGGTAGACGCTTTGCATGACGCAGGATTGGAACTGGCTCTCGTAATCTTCCGGAGCTTGCTCCAAGACAGACGTCCATTGATAGGATTCCACGGCATTCGCAACGATGATATGAGGCAGCATGCCAAAGTGTTCAAGCACTGCATCCCGCATGGCATTCACGGATGCTTGATCCGTCACGTCGGCTTGCACCGTGTACGCGCGTCTGCCCATCGACTCCACCTCGCGCTGAAGCTCTTCCGCTTTGGCTAAGCTTCCCCGATAATGGATAACCACATCTGCGCCGCATTCCGCCAAGGTTCGGACCATGACCCGGCCCAATTGACCCGCAGCACCGGTGACTAACGCAATTTGATCCGTCAAATCCAACTTCATTGTTCATTCGCTCCTCTACGTTTGACTGGTGATTTTCGCCTATCATACCATAATCATCTACTGCTGGGCATGATAAAAAGACCGGAAACTATCTCCCGGTCCTCACCTTTAAACTCTTTCATTTAACATCTTACACAGCAAGCGCTCATCTGCTAGACGAGCCATCTAACGTTTAAGGTTCAAAACCCTTCTGACTGACAAATAGCTGCTCTTGCGGAAACGCCCTGCTGAATCGATCGTAGACCACCTGATAGGCGGCGGGATCATACCATTCTTCCAGATCAAGCTTCTCGTACAACGCCTGAACGGGCAGCCGTTTCGTACGTTTGCCTCCGCTGCCGTCCCCCATGAAATAATCGTCGATGCACACGCGATTGACGAGCGGTCTGAGGATCTGAGGAAATGCCTCCGTGCTTGGAAGGACGGGAGCAATCGCTGCTTGCGTTGGTATTCCTGCGTCTCTTAGCAGCTCAAGGCTTTTCAATCTGGCTTGGATCGGCGGAGCGGAAGGCGTAAAATGCTTGCGAATATCCTCTCGATCGGTCTCGACCGTCATGCTTACCCGCACGCGTGCTCCTAACTGCTGCAGCAAATCGATATCCCGTCGGACCAGCGGACTGCGCGTCTGCACCAGCAGGAAATCCGGCGGCTCGCTAACCATGGCCTCCAGCAAGGCACGGGTCACTTCTTCCTTGGCCTCAATCGGCTGATAGGGATCGGTACTGGATGACATGAAGATCGTGACGGGCCCCTTGGACTTGGCACGCTTCAGTTCTTTACGCAGAATGGCAGCAGATTCGAGCTTAACGTCAACCCAACTTCCCCATTCCTGATTTCGGAATATCGAAACCGGCATTTGCCGGACGTAGCAGTAGGAGCAAGCGAAGGTACATCCTGTATACGGATTCAAGGTATGGCTGTATCCATTCAGGAAACCGGTTCCTTTATTGAGCAGGGTCTTCGGCGTTTTATAAAGCACTTCATGTTTCACCTGGGACACCTCATTCCTATACTTTCTTCTATTATACGACTTCCCTCCTTTCATTACGAATGAGTGAATGCGCATCCAGCTCCTTTACTTCGCGTCATGAAAAATAATCCCCAGGCTGTATCTTGTCCCCGACGTGACCGTGCTGACGCCATGCCGGAGCGTAGTCCGGTAATATCCCCTTGTTCCCTGCACCGGACGATGGTTGGTCGGAAAGATCAGTCCCGCTCCCTGATCCAAGGCGATCGCATGTCCCCGGCTCTGTGCCCGCGGCCGCTGCTCCACCAGCAGAAACTCCCCGCCCGTGTAATGGACTTCCTTCTCATTCAGCACAAAGACCGCTTGGAACGGAAAGAACTCATCACCGTACAAATCCTGATGCAGGCAATTATATCCGCCTTCTTCATATTTTAAAATCAGCGGCGTTGACCGCTCCTGACCTTGGGCATGACACATCCCCAGAAACTCATCCAGACTTGCCGGATACTTCTCTTCATGCCCTAGCCGGTTCAACCAGCGGTTCGCCGTCAGCGCAAGTTCAGGATACAAGCCTTCCCGAAGCTGCTGCAGCGTTTCGGGAAGCGGCGCCTGATAATATTTGTACTCCCCCAGTCCGAACCGGTGCCTGGCCATTTGGATCGTGCTGCGAAAACGCTGCTCTTCCGTATACGTGCCTATGATCTCTGCGCATTCCTCGGGCAAGAGCAGCTTGGGAATGACCGCATATCCCTGTTCATCCAAAGCTGCCTGTACGGCAGGCCAATCCAGATTCTTTATGCGCTGCAACAAAGGATTAGGCATACTCCTTCGTCTCCCTCACGGAGACGTTCATTCGCTCCAATTGCAGCAATCTTGTCTTCATTTCAAGACCCCCGCGATATCCCGTCAATGCGCCGCTTTTGCCGATTACCCGATGACAAGGCACGGTGATAAGCAGCGGGTTCGCCCCGATAGCCGCACCAACAGCACGCACAGCCGCCGGCTTGCCGATCTGATGCGCAATGTCAGAGTACGTGAAGGTTTGCCCATACGGGATCTGGCACAGCGCATTCCATACCGCCATCTGGAAATCGGTACCCTTGTAATCCATTGCGAACTCAAACCGTTCCCGTTTCCCCTGAAAATAGTCCGCCAGCTCGGCGGCATATGGCTGCATGCCCTCATCATTCTGGAATAGTTCACAGCCAGGAAATTTCGCGTTCACCCATTCCTCCAGATCTTTGAACGGTTTATCCGGTGATCCGATATAACATAAACCTTGCGGCGTGGCCGCGATATCTATGTTCCAGTCATCATGCCGCAATCGTGTCCAGCTAATGATCGAATGATTAGATTTCATGATTATGCACCTCCGCACTCGTATTGTTCATATATTGCCCTCGATAGCTTAGGGGGGTCATTCCCGTCTTTTTCTTAAACAGCGTGATAAAATAAGCCGTGTTCTCTATGCCCACTTGATGGCCGACATCCGAAATAGCCAGGCTGGTATTCGCAAGAAGCTCTTTGGCCTTGCCGATCCGGTAATCCTGAATGTATTCCATCGGAGTCTGCCCTTTGACCCGCTTAAAAATCCGGTGCAGATGGTACGGACTGCCGTGGCTTACATCCGCCAAGACATCCAGCGTCAAATGATCCGTATAATGCGCATCGATATACTCGGCAACGAGTTCGATCCATTCGTGGTCCGGCAGGCGCTCGCCGGTCGGCTTGCACCTTTTGCATGGCCGGAAGCGTTCGGCCCTCGCTTCATCCGCCGATCGAAACACGCGCACATTTTCAAATTTCGGGGGCCTGGATTTGCAGGATGGCCTGCAGAAGATTTTCGTCGTCTGCACCGCGTAGAAAAATTGGCCGTCACTGTCCTTGTCATTGTCGATAATGGCTTTCCACTGGGCTTCGGTCGGTTGTATCCGGTTTGCCACGTTTCCTCACCTCCGCTAACATTATAACCACAGGAAGATCCGGTTGTACGCTTTTTGGAATATAAGAGCAAGATAACAAAATTATGAGGTCCGCGTTTATGGTACAACTAGTATAGAGTAGATCAGGAACGAAAGGAAACGATGATCATGCATGAACCGGACCACAATCGCGGCGACAAGCCGTATACCATGGAACAACAACAACGGCTTCCCAAGGACAGCTGGGAGGATCATATCCATACGCTAAAGCTATTCGTGCCGAAGGAATTCAGCTTTCAGGAGAACCTCAATTATTTGCAAAGATCGCCGAATGAATGTCTCTTTACGATTCGGAACGACAGCATCTACCGGGCGATCCCGCTTGAAGATGACGTTGCCGTGATCGAAGTCAGCGCCAGGAATCAAGAGCAAGCGATCCTGGTTCGATTTTTGGGAAATACCACCCCGACCGAACCAAGCAAGCGGGCGGAGGTAGCCATTTATGTCCGGGACTGGTTCGATCTAAACACCGATTTAGTGCCGTTCTATTCGATGGCCGAGACCGATCCCCTGCTCAGTCAAGCCGTACAGTCCTTCTACGGGCTTCGCAACATGGGCATTCCGGATCTGTTCGAGGCTTTATGCTGGGGCATTCTGGGACAGCAGATTAACCTGGCTTACGCGTATACGCTAAAAAGGCGTTTCGTCGAGGCCTTCGGCAGACGCATCGAGTGTGAAGACGAGGTTTACTGGATGTTTCCAAGGCCTGAGGACATCGCGCCGCTGCGTGTTGAAGATCTTGGTGGACTTCGGATGACCGTGAAAAAATGCGAGTATCTCCTCGGAGTAGCTGAGCTTATGACGGATGGAAAATTAACGAAAGAACTGCTGCTGGAAGCTGGCAGCTTAAAGAAAGCGGAGAAACAACTGGTCGGCATCCGCGGCATCGGACCGTGGACGGCCAATTATGTGCTGATGCGCTGTTTGCGAATGCCGGCGGCTTTTCCCATCGATGATGTGGGACTGCATAATGCCATCAAACATCTGCTGGGCCTAGAGGCGAAACCGACGAAGAGGGAGATTCTGGAGCTGTCCGCAGGATGGGCGAACTGGGAATCTTACGCCACTTTTTATCTGTGGAGGTTTCTCTACTAACAAGTCCACACATAATAAAGAGGACGTCTCCCTCTTCTGCCATACAACAGACAGCTGGGAGACCTCCCCTATGATCACTTCATGGATCGGAGACTGCTATTCAATGAAATACAGTTTACCGTCAACCTCAAGCGAAATGGCAGATTGCGAAAGATCCTCCTTGAGTTTCTTCGCATAGTCTACCACTTGATTGAGCGAATCCTTGTCGAGTTTCTCGGCAAAAGCGTACACGATGGTTACTTTTTCCTTGATCAAGGTTTTGTTGTTATCCACCCAAGCCCCTTCGCCCGGTATTGCCGTTGCCCCGCCAAACCAGCCGGACAGCTTCGTCAACGCTTGATCGACAAACTTTTGGTGAGCCGCATCCGTGATGGGAATATCCCCCTTTACGGTGGAAGGCACGTAAATCTTCACGACGTGATCCAAGTGGAACTGATTGTTCAGGGCGCTCTGCGTAATGGCCGTTGCCGTCGGATTGCCCTCTGCGCTAAAAGACTGCTGAACCGGTACTACGATAAGCGTTAACAATAATGCCGCTGCAAATGCGATTAGCCAACCTTTTCTTTTCATGTCCATTTCTCCCTTATGTATAGTTTCGTGTCCGTACGGAATCAGCAGAGTTTCAGTTGTTAAATACACTTCTTGCCATCTGTACGGTACAAACTAGCACATATTATATACTGACCTTTGCGTATCAGCTATGGGACGTACGGATTATATTATGCAAAATCATGTAAAAAAGCCGATATTCCCGATGAACAAACTTAGGGAATTCAGCTTTGGTCAACTAACTTCTTATTTTATCGTCCCGATCCAGGATAAACTCTCCACCGTTCGATGATCCATGCTGCCGTTCAATATGGCTTGCACGTCATGCAGCGCCTCTTGCAAGTGGACCCGCTCGCCTGGCAGTCCGGTATAAGCTTCAGCAACGTAAAAAGGCTGCGTTAGATAAGCTTCGAGCCGTTCTCCCCGCTCATAAACCTCCATTTCGGATGACGGAATGGCCTCCAATCCTCGTACTTGAACCAGCGAACGCAGCTCCCGATAGCGGCGAAGCAGCTTCTGGGCCCGCTGTTGGACCACTAAGTGAGCCTGATCCAGATGAACGCCTTCTAATACGGAAGAGGTGGAATATAAGGGGTTCACGGCAGGAAACAGATGTCTTGCCGCCAGATCGGCATCGAAATACCACAGCGTCTCCAGCGGCCCGTAAGGCATGTCTTCATCAACAACCGCACCTTTGAGGTCCACAAGAAAAGTCGTGATCTGCTGCATGCCTTCCTGTTGAAAACGTTCCTGAAGATCATAGATTTTGCCGGTTAAGACATGCTCCCGATCCGCGGCAAACACAATTTCTTTATCGGTATTCGCATGCGATACGATAGAATGGATTTCTTCTATTGAAGAAGCAACCCGCTCTACGTCATTCAGCATATCCTGCAGCTCCGGGTAGTTCCCTTCCGGCTTCAGCAGAATCGTCATATACCCTTCCTGCTTGAAGTGATGAAACAACTCCCCGAGCAGCACCAGCTGCCCCATACCGGGACGAGCTACCAGCCCGACGGTGCCGCCTTTTGCCAGAGGAGCGAATAGATCAAGAGGCTTAATGCCCGTTTCGATCATCTCCACGCTTTCCCCGCGCAGGATCAGTTCGTCAAGGCTGCATTTCGCCAAGGCTGCCAGCGCGGCTATGGTGCGAACTTCCGCCCGGCCTACGGGTATTTTTCCCGTACATAGATTGGAAACCGTGGCGGGCCGCAATCCGACGGATTTGGCCGCGCTGGTCAGGTTCGGAACCCTTTGTCTTAAAAGTGATACATTCAGCTTCAGATTGTCCAAGTCCGTACACCCTTCTTGTGATAGTTTATTGATTTCTTCTTAATCTCTCTCAGAAAAGAGTCTGCGGTGCGAACAAACTCGTCCGCATCCGGTTCGAAAATATTATGATCATGCTGCTCGAATTCCACGATTCGTGCCTGCGGCAGCGATAGCTTATATTGTTCCACTGCTTCTAATGATAACCCGGGATGCGGTTTTGCGCCACGTATAATGAGAACAGGGCATGTGAATCGGGACAGGTCGCTCCAAAATTCTACCTTCGCGGAATCCTTCTGCAGGGCTTGCAGGGCCGATGGTTTCATCCGGTCGAATAGCTTCTTCCCTCTCCAAGGCGGCAGCGTTGCAAAGAAATCCACCCATCCCGCTGGCAGCTGGGTATGTATCGCCGGATAGTCTCCGATGATCAGACCTTCAATGCGTTTCGGGTTCCGAATGGCATAACCTAATTGATAGGCTACCCCTCGTGAGTACCCCATGAGTACGAACTGTTCCAGTTCAAGATGGCGAATGGCCGCATCCAGATCGCTGATATGATCCTCGAGCGTGTATCCCGAATCAGGAGAATCACTTCGGCCACGGCCTCGGAGCGTAATGACAACGATATGCCTGGGCGACAGCGTTACCATTTTTTCCATAATATCGATATAATCCTCGGCCGACTCGGAAAGCCCCGGGATGATAACCAGTGAGCTTTGTTCATTTCTAAGTTCCCGATGTACCTCCGTCACATGAATATGTACCCCATGGTTATTGACCATCGTTTCGTATAACTGCATGCATGAGCCCTCCTATAAAATCGACATTAAAAAAAGCCAACACTTGGTGCATTCGTTCACCTCAACGCGCCAAAAGGCAAAAATGCATGCACGCCCTTCAGGATATTCACGATCTGGGTTACTCTCAGATCCACCGTCAAGGTGGCGTATGCGTACGCCTCCGTTCTCGAAATGGAATAAAGCTCTGTCATGAGATCCAGCATCCCGCTCAAGGCCATCCACATCGCTTCGTCCAGGTCCTCGTGGAATCCCATCGTCAGCCAACCGGTACTCGTCTTTGCTCTGGGCATCTTAATGGGCATGTCGTCACGGACATGAAAGGTTAGGCTCACCTTCTCCATGGGACATTCCAAAGCGGGACCGCTAACTTCGCCGTCGCCTTGAGCCGCATGTCCATCCCCTGTTGAGAACAGCCCGCCATCTACCGGAATCGGCAGATACAAGGTGCTCCCGGCGGTTAATTCTTTGCAATCGAGATTTCCTCCATAAGGGCGCGGCACAAAAGTCGTATGCTGACCTTCTTCCTCCGGCGGCATGCCCATAATCCCCATGAATGGCTTCAGTCCGACGCTGTACTTGAAATTTTCGAACTGACTCCTGCCAGTCATTGTTTTGGCATCCAATTCAAAGTCCAATGTCATTTCCTGGGTATCGGTCATGCCCAGCTTCTCGTTCCAATAGCTTGGAAACCCTCCGGCAGAGGTCCAACCCCACGGCCCGGGAACGACCTCGTTGATCTGAATCTCCAAGGTAAGCCCCGGTTTAGCCCCTTGGATATGCACGGGACCCAATAAGGCATGCCCGAACTGCTTCTCCACCCGCTCCGGCGCACGCTCCGTAAACTTCGATCTCGGCGCTCCCGGAGCAGAGCGCTTCGCAAGTCCCCATCCCGCATCCAAGGTTCGATACACCACGGTATCCCCGGACTGAATATATAGGGCCGGTTCCAGCTCCTTGCTAAAAAATCCGTGAAGCGTGTGAATATCCGGTTGAAGACTATGGATTGTTGACATCCGTTTCTCTCCCTTCACAACAACCATGATTCGATTGGACTTTTTCAATGTGAACCTCCTTGTTACTTTATAGAGTATTTTAAATTACTTTAATAGTCAATCAATTTTACTCTGAAGAGTAATAATTATTACCCTTACAGCGAACACCTCCGCTTCTCAGTTCGCTATGATCCTACAAATCCTTGATCCACGACAAAGTCCCCAACCCGATCACGCAAGCGCGAAGGTTGGGGACTTCCCCACCAAAGATCATTTCCTTACAACAAAAAAAAAGAACCGTTCTCTTGGCAGTTGTACTGCTAGGAACGGTTCAACACCATATTCAACGCAAGCATGCTAGTTCATGATGGAGCCTTTATCATGACGTTCATGTTCATTCGGAAACAACCCATTATACTCCATCCTCGCTTCATATCTTTACGCTGGAATCGCGCACGACCATCTGCGGCATCAATTTCACGGCCCGCTCCTCCCTCGGAATTCCCATTATGCGATCCATCAGGATCTGGGCCGCTTTGCGGCCGATTTCCTCCTGCTGCAAAGCAACGGACGTCAGCTTGGGATATATGCGGGAGGCAATGTCCAGATTATCCATGCCCACAACGGCAACGTCATGGGGAATTTTTAATCCGGCTTCTTCGCAAGCTTTCATGACGCCGATCGCCATTAGATCGTTCGCGGCAACGATGCCCTCCGGGTGGTCGGGCCCTTGCAGCCACGCTTTCGCCATCGCATAACCGCCGCTTTCCGTATAGTCGGATTCGGCGATAAAACGAGGAATCAAGGGGATTCCTGCCTCCAGCATGGCATCCCGATACCCGCAGAACCGCTCATGGCCGGTCTGCTCGCTGAGATTACCGCCGACATAGGCGATGCTGCGCAGGCCTTGCTTGATCAGATGCTCCGTGCTTTGCTTGATTCCGTCATACGTATCCACATATACGTAGTCAAAGCGGTCGCTGCCATCCGGCGACACGTATTTATTCGTCAGCACGACCGGAGCCTGCAGCGCATTGATAGCCCCGATATTTTCTTCTCCAAAATCGAAAGACACCATGATCATGCCGTCGGCGACGTTTTCCCGAAGCGTCTGGATCGCCTTCATCTCCTCCTGGAGCCTGTGCTTGGTGTAGAACAGAATCATCAGGTAATCATGCTCCTCCAGCACCTGATTGATGCCGTTGATCATATCGAAATAGAAAGGGTTGCATATATCCGGAACGGCAAAAATGATTTTATTGGTTTGCCTCATTTTCAGCATCTTCGCTGCATGATCGGGCGCATAGTTCATTTCTTGGGCAGCCGCCAGAATTTTGCTCTTCGTCTTGGGACTGCAGTAACCTCTCCCCGACAAGGCTCTGGACACCGTGGAAGGAGATACGCCTACCCGATCTGCAATGGTATAAATTGTATGTTTGTCCATCCTATCCTCCATTAACGACCATGAAACCGACAAGCAGATGCAAAAGGGTCCATGGCTTCACACTATCACCATACCGGAAGCTAAGCAATAGCGCCTGCTTATATAACCTCCCGCTCATCGTTATCCGGTAGTTCCGGGAATGGCGCATGGGGCTCCGCCTGATACCAGAACGCCGTCGATGCAATATCGCTCTGCTGCGGCAGGTATCTGCCTCCTGACCTCCAGCCGAGGTCCTGGATCGTGACGCGAAGATCGCTTTGGAAGCGGATCGGATCCATGACATGCCATCGATACATGCCGAAGCGCTGCTGGCTGCGATATAATCCGTCCGGCTTCAGCACTTGGTGCATCCCCAGATAAGGCGTCGAGTAGGTTCGGTACGTACCGATCGGCTGTTCCCAGTTCCAAGCTCCGCCGAAATAATCCTCCGTTCCCGTACCGCAGATGGTCGGGTAATCCTGGTCCCCGTCCATATAAAACTTGATCTCCCCTTCGCCCCACCAGCCGCTGTTGTTCACCTGCCAGGCTAGGTAAGTCCCTACATAGTGCCCCTGTCCCTTCACGCCATCCAGGATCGTGTAAACGTCCTTATAAGGAACGGGATTCGTTCTCCGCCACTGTGCATGAAAATAAGCCTCTTCTTCGGGGATGTCCGTCAGGGTATAGTCGATTTGGTAGTAAAGGACCGCCTTTTCCGGCGCGCGATTCTCCATCGTCAATCGGGCTTGCTTGCGAAACGGCATCTGCCAGTAGCTGTTCATGCCGCCGGCCGGATTGACGGCAACCGGAATCGAATTGACATCGCTACGTTCACCCCACCCGTTACAGAACAAATCGCCCACCGGAACCTCAACCGAAGGGTCCTGCTCTTCGTCCCAATACATGCGGATAATCATATTGCGCCACAGCGACGGATGACAGGTCAGCCAAATATGCTGAATGGCCCCAGGGCCTTGAATGTCACCCATAGTAAAGGTTTCTCCCGGCATAATCTCCACGGAAGGAGACACCTTCCAGCCCGCGCCCAGATCCCTGGAAGCCGCTGCACCCGTGCCGTCCGTCGCCATGCCCCCTTTTCCTTTCTCGCCGGTAAAATTCTCCGCGCTGATGGATCTCGTCTGCGCATTAGACAGCTTGGATAAGTTTCCGAGATGCATGTTGAGCCCGTTAAAGTTCATCATCCGTAATCGCTCCTTTAGTGTGTGATATCGTATCCGTACCGGTCTTTCAACGTCTGACCCAGATGGGCCTTGATCCGCAGGTAAGCTTCGGCGGCCGCGCCGTTCCCCCAATCAAAAATGGTGAAAGTCCCCATGCCCCGCCCGTCCTCACCTACATCGCCGTCATGACCGTAATTCTCCATCATGAAGCCGTAATCCTTCTCGTTAAAGAAAGGATACGCCCGTTCCCACTGCTGTTTTGTTTTTATATTCTCGGGGCAATACATCATGGCAAAAGAGGCCTGCAATGCGGCAACACCGCGTTCAATATATTCCGGCTGGTCCAATTCCACGCCATATTGAAGGATCAGCTCTGCAAACAGGCTTTGCCTCGCATCATTCCACTCCCCGTCGCAGTTCATGACGCCGAATCCGCCCAATACGTCAACATACAGATAGGGAGGCTGCCAGGAGGCTTGCGTCATCAGCATTTCATCCAGCACACGTGTGCCGAGTGTCAGATATCGCATCTCGCCGGTCGTCTTGTACATCTGAAATAAGGCCTCCGCCGTCCAGAACATGGAGAAATTGCACTGCTTGAACATGTTATTCCTAACCACCTTGCAGCCGGGGAGCTCTTCGCGGCCATAGGAGCAGCAGGACCAATACGTCTCGAAATCCTCCCATCTGCCGGACGGTACGATCTCGTTGACGACAACCTCCAGCGCCTTTACTGCCGTTTCCAAATATCTGGGATCCGGCCGCATGTCGTGCAGCTTCAGCAAAAACGTGACGGAGAGCGACGTCTCCGGAGACTCTCGAAGAATATCCAGCGGCGCTAACGTCTCTTGGTCAAGCCAGGCCGGAAAATAGCCCTTCTCGTCCTGAAGAGCCAGAAGCGCATCCGCATAGCGTACGGCGTATTCCATGAGCCTTGGATCCGGCTCGATTTCATCATGCCAGCGAAGCATGAGCAGCGCCGTCCAGCTCATATCCAGCACATGGTAAGGCGCTTCCGCGATCGAGCCCCAAGGATCGGCCGGATTGCGATTGGAATTCCCCCAGAAGGCATGGCCCCAACTACCTGACCGGTTAACTTCCTGTCCCTCCACCATCACCCGCTTCATCTCCGTCGCAATAACGGCGGGAAAGAACCCGCTTCGCTGCGGAGCAGCAAGAGCCAGCTCTTTCATGAGCCTGGCCTTGCGAACCAGTTCCGGATCATCCTGATTCTTACCGTAACGATAGAGGCCTTGCGCCGAACGAAGGGAGCTGAACCACGCTTGGTTCCAGATCGATCGGCTTTCCCGTTCGTTCGGAACGCCAGGATAATTCGGGCTTTGACTCACGTCGGCAATGAATACGGGAGCCCCGACCTTCAGTCCGTTCCATTCGAATTCCTGCCACACCGTATCTTTCCAATGGCGAAAAGCCCAGTCGTACGCATGTTTTACATAGTGTTCGAGAGGAGCTCTGTCATGGATGCCCTGACGGAGTCGGGAGTGACCCCATCGCTCCCATAAAAATTGCAGCACCGGCCGCCAGGGGTTCAATGCAGCTTGATCATCCTCCAACGTCATGAGGTAGAAGCCGATGCAGAACGTTCCGGGCGAATAAGCAGCACCCTCCACCTTCTCAAACAGCACGTGATCACTCACACGGGTCCGGCTCATTCCCAAGACGAATTGGTTGTTCGGAGCATCCAGATCCAAGTACCAACGAGCGTCCGCATCCTTCGCGATCAGATCCAGATCCGGTATCAGTGTGAGCAGTCTGGTGCCGTCATGAGCAATGAGGGCAGGCGACCGAAAGCAGTGCTGATCCATCACATGCCGGGAAGTCGGCGTTATATGAGGAGCCCAGTGAAAATACGGCTGGAACGCAGGCTCCAGGCGCAGCTGCCAATCATCCTGTCGAATCTCCTGATCCAGCTCAAATGTCATTATGCAGTGATAAGTGCCTTTATCGATTTGTTTAAGACTCAGCTTGGGAGCTGCACTCCCTAATTGGTCATAATCCCACCGCTTTACATAAGCGTCCGGTAATTGTGCCATAAGTCCTCCATTCTGCTCGTTTTCCGGCAAGAAATCCCCCGCCAGCGACACGTCGTCCATTCTTTAACAGGCTGAAATCGTCAATCTGATCCAATTGTCCGACGTCGCCGCCCCAATTTCTATCATCCTCCGCCTCAGAAAACCGCGTCATTGTGCCAAGTTAAGGCGAAGTCAGTTCCAACATTGCTATGCTTCGTGCCGGCAGCTTAAGCAAACGCAATCCGCCTTGTTCCATGGAGCAATCAATGGCCGGCTCTCCCGCTTTCGTGTACAGCTGCCCGGTCACGGTCGTCTTTCCGAAGTCTTCCGGACGGAGCTCGATGCTTATTGTCTGCTCCTCTCCGGTCACATTCGCAAAGAACAAGCCGACATCCCCTTGATCATTCTGCCATGCCGAGTGGATAACGGCGTCTGTCAGCAGTTCTCCCGAGTTGTTATATTCCGGCGTATCCTTGCCGTGGTTGTAATGAAACCATTTCATCGGCGTCATAGGAACGTCGAAGGAGAGCGGCCGAAGCATCGTGCCATACGACCAATACGGCTTCGCGGCACCGATTCGCAGCCGTGCATACAGAGCCAAGTAATCGGCCCTGTTCGCCGAGAAGGCATACCCGCGCGGTTCAAACGGATAATAATGCTCCTCCGCGGTATTTTCGTTGCCGTCCAGCGCCTCCATCGGACTGTACTCGTAATTCAATTCGTACAGGCCGCCCCAGAGATACGTGCGTGCTACCGTAAAATAGTAAAGCTCTCCGATTTCCTCGGTCAGCTTGCCCCAGCCGTCCAATCTCAGCGCGCCGTACTCGTGATATACGTAAGTAAACATCGGGATGAGATAGGCCGCACCTGTTTTAAGCAGCTCCCGGATCGGCCATCCTTCGAGCGGCGCCGCCGGCTGCCCCCCTGCCCGGGCTTGATAGTAGTCGATCAGATCCAGCATCGTTTCATTCATCATCTCGGTACCCATGGGGATATAGCGCCCGGCTGTTTCGCACATGGCCGCCTTCGTATCGGCAAAGTTCCGCCGGTAAGCCTCCTCAATGATGCTGCCGGCTCCGACCGGATGACCGTGGCTGTCATCCATGCAGATCTTCAGAATGTTGTTGGCGGAGATATCGTAGTAGATCGAATCGATGTCATCGCTCTGCTGCAGTGCCGTATCCCGCCTCACATGAAAATCGTGGGTGTACGGATGCGCCGGACAAAGGAACGGAAAGCGGTAAGCATCCACGCTTTTTTTCAGCTCGGGAAACTTCTGCTCGGCTGCTCTGCCAAGCTCTCCGTCGGCTCCGTCAAAATGATAAAGGTAATCGAATTCGAACGGAGCGAAGCGATGGCCCAGCTTTCGGATCAGAGCGATGTTTTCTGGGTTGAAGCGGGTCGGAAACCAATCATCATATCCCCCCGGCACGCCGCTGCCGAAGGTTTGCGGCCGATGCGTCCAATCGGGGCCCAGGATGTGGAGCATCGGCGTTCCGATGCTGTCGTTGTATTGTTGTATCCATGCCGTGCGATCCGATCCCGCATTGATACCGAAGGTTGCCGCGCCCATATCCTCATGCAGCCATGGACCGCCTTCCTTCGCAGCCCTCTCCGAAAGCTTGCCGCGTCTACACCACTTCTGTTGCACGGCCCAGCACTTGTACCGGTCAGCAGCTTCGTACCAGCCGCTTCCTGACAGAATCGACACTTGCACCGGATAATGCGGCTTGTTCCCCTTGCCGGGTCCCATATCACTGCAGCCATGGATCACGGAGGCTTCCAGCAAGCCGTTCCCGTTCTTGAAGAAATTGAGCCATTTCGGATGGCCCTCGCCGTCCAGGGCAGCGAGTTGCAGCCCGCCCCTGTCTTTGCCGTAATAGGCAAAAAACTGCATCGTTGCCCCGGAGAAGCTCTCCGGATACGGCATGAAACGAAATCCGATTCCGTCCGTTTCAAATACCTTCATCGGGTTGTTGACCTCAAAGCCGGTTGCAAAGGAATGGGCGATATAATCCTCCTCGCCGTGCTCCGTGATCGTGGTCAAATTCGGAATAACCGGATATTCCAGGCTCAGCAATCGGATTCCCGAATGGTTCTCTGCTGCGCATCGGAATTCAATGCAATCCGCTTCTTCTGCGAGCTTTACGGAAGCCGTGACGATCATACCTTGCTGCGTGTCCCAGCTCAACTGAACCTGATCTGTCCCGTCTTCCGTATTTTCCCTGCTCCATCCGAAGTTCTGAAAGGAGCTGCTGAAACCCGCGTCCGTCTCCAAGCGAAATGGATCCGCCGTGCCCGTATCCGCGATAAGCCCGATTCCTCTAACGTTATCGCGAATGCCTCGAACCGTGCCGTCAATCTCGCTGATTTCCAGCCGGATATGCCTGTTCTCAAGTATAATCATGTCCCACCTCCACCTGTTGGCTTAGAATGTTACTTCAAACCGGAGATTTTGATTCCTGAAATGATGTGCTTCTGGAAGAAGAGGAACAAGATAATGGTCGGCAGGCAGGAAAGCGCCGATCCGGCCATCAACATGCCCATTTCGGTTGCCCGTTCGGAACGGAAGGTGTATAAATATTGCATGATTTGAAAGAGCTCCGGGTTGGTGATCGTCATCGTCGGCCATACGAAGGAGTTCCAATAGGCCAAATAGGAACCTATGCCCACGATGACGAAGACCGGAAACGACATTGGAATGAAGATATGCGTAAAAATCTTGATCCTTCCTGCTCCGTCAATCAGCGCCGCCTCTTCAAGCGCCATCGGAATATTCAAGTAGAATTGGCGGATGAAGAACATATGACCCGCGGAAGCAATGCCGGGCAATACGAGCACCGCCAGCGTATCGAGCATTCCCATCTCATTCACCACAATGAAGGAGGTCAGCAGAATGGCCATGCCTGGAATGAACATGGTGACGATGACATAAACCCACAGCATCGTCTTGAACCTGAATTCCAGCCTGGCGAAGACGTAAGCCGAGGTGGCGTTCACGGCCAAGCTCAGCGCCGCGAAGAGAACGGCGCCCCCGAATGTGACCAGCATCGATTGAATGAAGGTCGCGTCGCTCAGAATATCCGTGTAATTCTGAACCATCCATTTCTTCGGGAAGAAACGGAACGGCGTTGCAAGCACCTCCGCCTTATCTTTGAAACCGGCAATGATGACCCAGAGCAGCGGGAACAGCGCCATGATCGTCACCAGTCCGGTCAAGAGCGTCATCAATGTTTTTTGGACACCGTTTAACGATTTCATCATGTTATCCTCCTGCCTTCTTATCCGTCGATCGCTTTTTCCGAATTCAGTACTCTGAAGATAATGGCCGAAATACTGCCAAGGACCACAAACAACAGCAGCGATGCCGCGATGGAGTTCCCGACCATGACGTCGTTTCGGAAGTGGTTCAGGATGTAGAGGTTCGGCGTCGTGGTCTCGCTGAGCGGGCCGCCGCCCGTCATGACGAGGGACAGCTCGAACTGGGAGATTTGCGCCGTAAATCCGGTTACGAGCAGATACAGGATCACATTGCGCATGAGCGGAATCGTGATGTACCACATGCGAACGAAGATGCCCGCCCCCTCGAGTTCGGCAGCCTCATAGTAACTTTTTGGGATATCGTGGAGGCCTGCCAGCATGATGAGCGTCGTGAGTCCGAAGCCCAGCCACACGGCTGGAGCCGCGATGCTCGGCAGCGCCGTTGCCACGTCGGCAAGCCAGGCTTTCGGCTCCGATCCGAACAGCCCGATGATGTAATTGGCCAGGCCTCCGGCATAATCGAAGATGAAGACAAAGATGACCGACGCCACGATTCCGGAAATAATGGTGGGAATGTAGACGGAAGTCTTAACAACGCTTGCGAAACCGGAGCCCAGATTTTTAATGATGTTCGCGAACAGAAACGAGAGAATCAGCATCGTCGGAACGACCATCAGCGCGAACTTAAGCCCTACCCAGATGGATTGGAGAAAGAGGTCATCGGTCAGCACCATATAGAAATTCTGCAAGCCCACAAAGGTGGAATCCTGATAGAAACTCCAATTATAGAAGCTCACCCGCAGTGCATAGAAGAACGGAATGATGACAAAGACGGTCAGCAGGATGACGATGGGAGCGAGCAGCATGTAAGCCACGCCGTTGTCCTGCCGATAATTTTTCTTGAACATGTAGCGTCACCACCATTGGCCAAGGATGAAGCAGCCATCCGAAAATAACATTTCGAAAACCGGATTTCCGGACGGCTGCCAACACTATTTTTTCGGATTCGTACCGGCAAGCTTATTCTTCGCGATGAAATCGTTAATGTCTTTCTCTGCCTTCGCCAGCGCCTTATCCACCGAAGTACCCTTCATGGCGGACTCGATGGACGTGGCGAGCGCGAAGCTGATGTCCCACGGATAAACCGGCTCAGCCTGCGAATGCGGAATGATCCGCTCGGATACGAGTGCACGCCATTCATCCTTGGATGCATCCGGATCGGATTTCATCGCTTCGTCCACGGATTTGCGCGGGGAGAACTTGGAGAACTGGGACGTCTTGAAAAAATCGATCATGATGTTCGGGTCGCCTGCGAGCAAATAGGAGATGAAATCGGCCGATTCCTGCGGATGCTCGGATTTGCCGTCCACCGCCAGCGACCAGCCGCCGAGCGTTGCCGTCGGCTTCGTCAAATCGCCGTCCATCGATGCCATCGGCGCAATCCCTACCTTATCCACCATGTCTTTATAGGTGTTGCGAAGCTGACCGATCGCCCAGGAACCGCAAATCTGGATGGCGATCTTGCCTTCGCCGAAAGGCTTGATGTCCGCATATCCGGCCAACGCCTGCTTCGGCATGACGCCGGACTGGTACGCTTTTTGGTAAAAGTCCAAAACGGCCTTGTAACCGTCATTGTTCACGTCCGCTTGGGACCAGTCCTCCGTAACCGCCAGATGACCTGCCCCGTTATACTGCAGCCCCCAGCTCGACCAGCCCAGATCCGGCGCAGTTTGCGCAATCGATAAGCCGAACACGCCTTTCTTGGTCAGCTTCTGGGCCGCATCCAGAAGCTCAGCCCATGTTTTCGGCGGCTGATTGGGGTCAAGCCCGGCTTCCTGGAACATATCCTTCCGATAGAACATCACGGCAGACGGCTCAACCAGCTTCGGATATGCATAGTACTGACCGTTAACGGATACGAAGTCCTTCATGTTGTCGTACAAATCATCGAAGGCTGAAGGCTCCATTAAATCGTTCAGGGCCATCAGTTGACCCGTTTTTGCCGCATTGGCCACATTGCCGTAGTTGATCGTTCGGATGTCCGGTGCCTTGCCTGCGGCCTGCGCTGCTTTCATCTTCTGGTCCCAGGCGTCGGCCGGAACGATGGTCAGCTTCACTTCAACCTCGCTCTGGGATTTATTGAACTCGCCGACCCATTTCTTGAACCAGGCATCGGTGGTATCCTCGAATTTTTGCGCCCAGAAATCGATCACAACCTTGCCGCTGGCTTCATTCCCGTTGTTTGCGCTTTCATTTTCCGGTGGATTGCTTAAAGCTCCTCCTCCGGGACCGCCAGATCGTCCGCCGCAGCCCGTAACGAGCATCGCCAGAACAAGAACAACGGAGAACAGAACAGGCCAGGATTTGAAGCCGATGGTATTTTTCTGCATCATGAACCCTCCTTATAATGGATCAAACTATTTAAACGCTGGTCCGCATTTAAACCGATCATTCTTGGAATCCGCGCCTCATTTTTCGAGCGAAGCCTTAAACCAGAAAACATTGTAGGGATCCCATAAAGACAATGTGAAATAGATCGTCTGTCCGTCATTCTCCGTATACCGATCGTTCATATAGGGCCCGTATAGCCCCGGATAATCCTCGGCTCGGACCAAATCCAGGGGCTCGCCCCATGGCCCCCAAGGCGTCATGCCTTCACGTATGACAACCCCTTGGCCTTCCTTCAAATAGGTCATCAGCCAGCGTTCCAGATAAGAATTCCACACTACGGACAGCTCGCCGACGGTGTCATCCACCACATACCTGGCATCCTTCATATCCGCGCTCCACCTGGGACTGCCGTCATCGTTCAATCCGCTGTAATATCGGTACTCGGACATATTCTCGATGTGCTCCTCGCCCACCTTCATAAGCTGAACGCCGCCAAAGCGGCCCGAAGGAATCCCCCAAAAATAAATATCCGAACCGCCTGCTTCATTCTCCACCTTATAGGGGCTAACCTGGATGAAATTGCTGTCTCCCGGCCAACGGAGCCGGTCCTGCAGCTCCCAGGTTTCACCGTTATCGGTCGATTTGGCCACGCTGCTGTAATTGGCGTCCCACTTCCCCGGATCGCCCCAATGGTTGACCGACATGTAGTGCAAATACAAGGCGCCGCCTGCCGCAATGCCATGGGTCGGAATTTTCGTCATTTCTTCGTAATCGATTTTGGCGGAAGGCAGCAGTTCCTTCGCCGTGCCGAATTCATCCGTGATCATTCCCTCGAATGCGATACCGTCAGCCGGATGAGCGTCCGTTGTATAGGCTATCGTATTGGAGCGCCAATAGCTTCCCCCTCCGCCTGTCTGATCAGTCGCCCTCTCGCCGAACGTATCCCCGAACACGAAGTAAGTTCGTTCCCCGTCATTCATCATGGAACCCAGATCGGTGCCGTACACGGCGTATTGATCGGTACGATTGGGGGAGGATTCCCCGGTTAATTGCGAAACCTGCTCCACGCCGGTCATGCCTTTTAATAAAAAGCTTTTGTCTGTCGCATCAAGCAGAGGATTCACCTTGCCGCCCCCCGCGCAGCCGCATAACAGCAAAATCATGCCTGCGAAGAGGGCATTTTTCCATTTCAAGCTCATCTCCCCTTTCGATCTGATTGTGGATTCCTATATTCCACCCGTGAACATCAGGGATTGTTATGACCGAATATCTGATTCAAACTAGCAGGATTGAGCGGCTTCGTATCCGGCATTGGCAAGCGTTTATCCACCTTTGGCAGCTTCGGGAAAGAACGATGGGGTTCCGCCTGGTACCAGTACGCCGTCGAGGAAATATCGTCGCTCCGATGATTGTTATGACCGTGCTCAATCGTGACCTTGATGCTGCTATCGAACATGATCGGATCCAGGATATGATACCGGTACGTGGAGATTTTTCCGCTCCAGTTCGGGCCGCCGCCCATAATGATGCCATGATACGGGGTGCACACTTCCTGCTGCGGACACCAGGCCGTATTGAAATAATCCTCCATGCCCGTGCCGTGCAGAGTCGGAGGCCATGGCTCCCCATCGATGAAAATCATGTCGTCTCCTTCGCCGTACCAGTTCCATTCCCGCGTATCGCGGAGGTTATGGACATTGAAGTTGCAGCCGATGTAATGGCCCTTCCCAACCGCGTCCAAAATGACATAGTTGCCGCTGCCTGTGGTATTCTTGCCGCCGAATTCGTAGAAAGCGTTATCCACCCCGTGATCCGCGATCCCGTCGGTCGGATTTTCCCGGTGCCACTGGGCATGGAATCGCAGCTCCTCCTCGGGCAGCTTATCGTACGATTCATAGTCCACATAGAAATAAAATTTAATCGGATGCTCCGCTTCGCTCTCGATCGTTATACGAGCGCCATTCCCATACGGCATGCGAAAAAAGCTGTTGAATGCTTTGCCGTCCTCGGGACTCATCATCAACGCCGCTGACGTATAATTTTTGGTGAGGCCGTGCCCCATTCCGAAAAAATCGCCAATCGGCGCTTCCACGCTGGGCTCGGTCTCCTGGTCCCAGTACATGCGGAGTACGATTTTGCGCGGCAGATACAATTCCTCGGCAGGGGCGTCGGTCGCCATGGTCATCCAAATATGGGTGATGGCACCCGCTCCCGGAATGCTGCAAATTTCGGTCAGGTCGCCCGGCTGGATGGAGAAGTAATCCTTATTCCCTCCCGAACGGTCGTAGCTGGATTCCCTTTTTCTTTTTCCGGATCGCTTGCGGCTGAGTGAAAATAACGCTGTTTGATTGTCCATGGATGATCGCTCCTTATAAGTTGATGGCGTAGGTAAAAAGTGCTTCTTAAAACGATTTGCCAACAATGTGACATCGATTGCAGAATGGGTGGTTAAGGAATGCAGGCCATGCTACCAACACGACAGCCTGCATTCCTTATGTGAGTCATAACCCGTTGTCTATCCTCGGGCCGTATCCGTTGATCCTTCAGAGTTAAAACTGCTTCTTAACGCTTTCAGCCGTTTCAACACCCCATTTTCGTCCCTGCCCAAATAATCATGAAGTCCTTTATACTCCTTGTATAACAGGTCATACATTCGGACGTTAGCTTCAATCGGCTTGAATGTTTCTTCCCGAACGCGGGCCATCGCCTCCGAAGCTTCCACGATGCTGCCATATCCTCCCTGATCTTTGCCTGCCGCAACCGCACCGAACATGGCAGCGCCAAAAGCGGCCGTCTGGACGGTATCCGCGATCTTGATCTCTTTGCCAGTAACGTCGGCATAAATCTGCATCAGCAGTCGGTTGCGCTGCGGCAATCCGCCGCAAGCATAAAGCTCCTGAACTTCAATGCCGCTATCGGTAAACGCCTCGATAATAGCCCGGGTACCAAAGGCTGTGGCTTCGAGCAGGGCCCGATAAATCTCCTCCGGCTTGGTCTGCAAGGTGAAACCAAGCATGACGCCGCTAAGATCGGCATCCATCAGCACGGAACGGCTTCCGTTCCACCAGTCCAGGGCAAGCAGTCCGCTTTGTCCAGGCGCGTATCGGGCCGCTTCCTTCTCGAGCCACTCATGAACGCCAAGCCGCTCTTCTGCAGCCTTAAGCCTAACGTATTCCGGAACTGCCTCATCCACATACCAGGCGAATATATCGCCAACGGCCGATTGTCCTGCCTCATACCCGTAATAACCGGGAATGATCCCATCCTCGACGACGCCGCAAATGCCTTCGCCGGTCACTTCTTTGTCGCTTAAAATCAAGTGACAAGTAGAGGTTCCCATAGCGAGTACCAGCTTCCCCGGTGTTACGACGCTGACGGCCGGTACCATCGCATGGGCATCGATGTTGGCTACGGCTACCGCGGTTCCCGGCAGAAGCCCCGTCATCGCCGCCATACTTTCGGTTAATCCGCCTGCTTTCGAACCCAGGGGCTTGATCGCTCCTCTCAGCTTCGTCTCGACGAGATTTCCGAACCTCGGATCGAGCGAATGCAGGAACGCCTTGGACGGATAACCCTCCCGTTTATGCCAATTGGCTTTATAACCGGCGGTGCAGCTGCTTCGCGCGAGCTGGCCGGTCAATTGCATGACCACCCAATCGGCAGCTTCCATGAACAACACGGACCGTTCATATAATTCGGGAGCTTCCCTCAGAATCTGCAAACACTTTGCAAGCATCCACTCGGAGGACAGCTTTCCTCCATAACGCGCAAGAAATTTCTCGCCCCGCGAAGCTGCGGCTGCATTGATCAGGTTCGCTTCTTCCTGCGCCGCATGATGCTTCCACAGCTTCACCCAGCTGTGCGGATGGTCCCTCCATTCCTCCGTCATACAGAGCGGGGTGCCGCCTGCATCCAGCGGCATCATCGTACATGCCGTAAAATCGATGCCAATGCCGATGACTTGATCAGCCGATATCGCTGCATCCGACAGCACGCGGGGGATCGATTGCCTAAGAACCTCCAAGTAATCCTCCGGATGCTGCAGCGCCCAATCCGGCTTCAGCTTCAAACCCGAATGGACCAGCACCTCGTCCATGACTCCATGCGCGTAAGGCGTCACATGGGTCGCTACTTCCTGGCCCGTCGTGATATCGACAAGCAGGGCCCTGCCCGATTCCGTACCGAAATCAACCCCGATGGTGTATAACTGCTTCATATCATCTGCCTCCTATTTGTACAAAGGACCATAAGACGCGCATGCCCGGTAATCGGCAGAAACCGGCTCCAGCCCGCCGAAAGCGGTCCAAGCGCTTGGTCGGAAGATCCGCTCCTCCGACACGTTGTGCATGCATACCGGAATGCGGAGCATCGACGCCAAAGTAATCAAATCTCCGCCGATATGGCCGTAACTCATGGCGGCATGGTTGGATCCCCAATTACTCATAACGGTGTAAACATCCTTGAACAGTCCCTCGCCGGTAAGGTTCGGGACGAACCAGGTCGTCGGCCAAGTGGGGTCGCTTCGCTGGTCCAATACATCGTGCACGGCCTCCGGGAGCTCCACGGTTATTCCCTCCGCGATGTGAAGGACCGGTCCGACACCCGCGACCATATTGATTCTGGCGATCGTTGCCGGCATGCCTCCCCGGGTCGTGAAGTCCGTGGAGAATCCCCCGCCGCGGAAGAAATCAATAGCCGGACACCACTTGACTGCATCCAGACAATCCTGAACTTCCTCCTGCGTGATATCCCAGAACGGCTTCATGGCCGGCTTGCCGTCTTTCGATTGCCTTCCCGTTCCGTCTAGTGCTGCCGGTCCTGAATTGATCAGGTGGATCACGCCGTTGGCCGCAATGCCCTCCAGCTCGTATCCCGTCACTCGCTTCACGGCATCCGGACTCCAATATGTACGAACGTCTGCAAACACCTGGGCCGCATTCGTCAGGAGATGACCGAACAGCATCGTGATTCCATTCAGATTGTCATTCTCCGTTGCGACGATATACGGCTCCCTCAGACCGTTCCAATCAAAAGAGGAATTCAATATCGCCTCCATGAAATCCCCCGTCGGGAAGTAATCCGTCCAGGCACGCTGTCCTTGGAATCCTGCAGCCAGTGCATGTCGGCCGAGCGCTTCTTCTCCATATCCCATGGCCGCCAGCTTCGGATTGCCTACCATCAAATCGCGTGCAATCAGCGCCATCTTCGCGACGGTTTCCCAATCCTGTTCCTTCTGTTCTTCGGACCGCTTTAAATGCTCCGGATTAACGTCCGTTCCCGGCTTGCAATTCTGTTTAATCCAGGCCAGTGCCCGCTCATATTCGTCATGATCGTAAATTTCCAGCTCGATCCGCCTTACGAATTCGGTCATATCCACATATTCGTTGCGCATCCCCAGATACCTCTGAAAAAAGTTTTCGTCGACGATGCAGCCCGCGATGCCCATGGATACGGTGCCCATCGATAAGTAGGAGGTCCCCTTCATGGTCGCTACGGCAAGGCCTGCCTTGGCAAATTGCAGAAGCTTCTCCTGAACATACGCCGTTATTTCGGTATCCCCGATATCCTGTACATCGCGTCCATAGATGGAGAAGGCCGGCAGACCCTTCTGATTATGCGCTCCCAGCGCCGCCGCCAGATATACGGCCCCGGGACGTTCCGTCCCGTTGAAACCCCAAATTGCTTTTGGCCTGGTCGGGTGGGTATCCATCGTTTCCGTCGGATAGCACCAGGATGGTGTCACCGAAATGGTAAGACCTACATTCTCCCTGGCAAATTTCTCTTCGGTTCGTGCGGCCTCAGCTACCCCTCCGATACAGGTGTCGGCAATCACGCATTCCACTGGAAGCCCGTTGCTGTGCCTTAGCCGTTCGGTGAGCAAGCGAGCGGTTCGTTTCGCCATATCCATGGTGACATCCTCTAACGATTCCCGGATACCACCCCGCCGGCCATCCACGATAGGGCGAATGCCGATTTTAGGCAATTCGTTCTGCAATCGATTGCAGATGTTTGATTGATTATGCATCTCCATCATCCTCTCTGTTTTTAGAGCGGCGGCATGTACGATCAGTTCAACTGTTTGACTTCATTGCTGTATATTTCATAAGCCGGTGGATCCTGCCGGGCTTCTTCCCGTATTCGGCTTAGAAGGATTTCTCCGGCCTTGATTCCCATATCGTAGGGATGCTGCTCCATGTAGTAGAGTCCCGATTCCTTGAGTAAAGGCCCGGCTTCCACCTCGCCGAAAGAAGCAACTGCCATGTCGGCAGGAATTTTCAGGCCGCTGCGCACAATCTCGAGCAGGACGCCCAGGCTCATGCGGTTATTCAGGGAAATGATAGCGGTTGGCCTGCGTTCCGCGTTCAGAAATTGCTGAACTGCCCGGATTCCGTCCTCCGTGGAAAAATCTCCGTTATACACCAGGGGGCTCTCGTTCAGCCCAAATGCCTTCATCGCGTTCATGACGCCTTCGAGACGTTCCCTCCCCGTGCTTGATCTCGTTGGCCCGTTAACTACGCCGATAGCCGTATGTCCTTCCTCCAGCAGCTTCCGGGTTAGACGCGAGGCTCCCTCGGTATTGTCCTCGGCTACCAGATCGAGCATCGATCCTGTTTCCGGCGAGTCCAGCTTCCTGTCCACGAGCACGATCGGCATGTTGGAATCCGCGATCTGCTTGATCGCCGGGTCGTTCCCGCCCGACGTTGCCAATACGACGGCATCCACGCGCTTTTCCTGCAGAAGCTTTAGCAATCGTCTCTCCTTCTCCGGGTTCTCGTCCGAGCTGCAAAATATTAACTGAAAGCCCTCTTTACCTACAATATCCTCAATGCCTCGGGATATGCCCATGAAATAGGGATTTGAAATATCGGGCACGATCACGCCGATCATGTACGTGCGGTCCTGCTTCAGGCTTCGGGCTATGGCGCTCGGACGATAATTCAACCGGTTCACGGCCGCCATCACCCGCTCTTTAATTTCATCGCTTACATAATCGCTGTTGTTAAGCACTCTTGAAACGGTTGCCGTAGATACTTCTGCTGCCGCTGCTACTTGTTTAATCGTTGCTTTTGCCAATCATCGTTCACCTCAAAATATCATCCTGATTCCTGTATGTAATCGATTACGTAAACGATTACATACACAGATTACAAGAAGGGACATGCTGCTGTCAACCCTCTTTTTAGATTTTTCCGGAAAACCAGATCCGGGCGGAACGAATGCGTTTGGCACCAGGAACTATTCCGCGCAAATTAAAAATCACCGCCTTCGAGAGCCGTGATAGAATGCCTATGATGCATGCCGATTTTCTAGTCTACGCACTTCCGGGCAGCCCATAGTCCGCTCTCCCGAATCAGATGACGCACGGATTCTATCCGAAAAGACGGCGAATGATGACCTGGCATCAGATATACCACCCGGCCGGAGCCGTATGGATGTGCCCACGCCGCAGGCCAGCGCTGGCCGTCATGCTCGTATTCCGCAAAGACAACCGTTGTTTCATGCGGACTCAATTCGAACCGGTAGGGTTCTTCATCGATCGTAAAATCGGTTAAGCTCTCCACGATCGGATGGCTCCCCGATTGATATCGAACGGGCAGCGACGTATATGCCGGATGTCCCGTAAATCGCCCGCCGATTAACTTTTCCAGCTCCGTACTCCGCTGCAGCGAGATGCCGTTGTGGATAACTAAGAGCCCCCCGCCGTTGCGCACATAGGATATAAGCGCTTGTACCTGCTCTTCAGGTATCTCCCCATCCGAAAACTCTGCGTACGATATGAACAGATCATATCCCTCCAGCTTATCCTTTTGCAGTACGGCGTAATCATCCGTGCATTCCACGTCCATCGCAGGTTCGAAAATGGTTTGCAGTTCGCGGTCAATCTGCGTAAACGGATGATATTTCGCTCCCTCGTATTGTCCCAGCGCAATGGCTTTCATTGATTTGCAGTCTCCTCTCCCGCCCTTTCACCAGGGCCACACTTGTCCTTCATAATCCAGAAAAATCGGCTGTTCGCCAGCGTATGCCTTATGGTCCATCACAAGTTTCATGATGCGATCGGCAGACTCGTCCGGCGGCACGGCCGCTTCTTGATTCAGTTCGCCGCTCATGTAGGATTGCAGCCACCCGGGATAGAACACCATGACCTGTCCTCCATCGGCTGACAGATGCTGATGCAGTATCGAGGATTGCATATTGAGCGCGGATTTCGACATACAGTAGCCGTACATCTCCTTGCGTTTATTTCTGCTGACGCTGCCGGCTTCGGAAGAGATATTGACCACGAGCTTGTTGTTTCCTTGGAGCAGCAGATCGATAAGTGCATGACTTACCCGAAGAGGTCCGAGGGTATTGACGTTGTAGATTTGGGCCATGTCGGCAAAATCCAGTTCGCCCTGAATGTTCGCCAGATCGGACCGTTTCGTGATGCCGGCATTGTTTATGAGCAGATCCAGATGCGGCGCCTTATCCCGGATCAGCTTGGCTGCCTGCTGCACGCTGGCATCGTCGCCGATATCAAGCGGAATCAGTTCCAGCTGGTCCGGATAATCCTCCAGCAATCGATCCAGCGCGTCCCAATCCTCCATATAGCGTCCGGCAAACACGGTGTATCCGTTTTCAAGAAGCCATTTCGCCAAGCTCAATCCTAAACCCCGATCGGCTCCCGTGACGCAAGCGATTGTTTCCAATGGGCATCAACTCTCCTTTATCCATTAAATGCGGTGCAACCGACATACGGGAGTTTCCCCAAATGCCATTCCTGCGTAATCTCTTCTAATGCTCTTTAGCAAACGTTTAAGCATAACCTGATACTGCTGCACATTTCTGCGTGATATTCATCTAGGAGTGCTTTAGAGCAATTGGTCGTTTAAATATTCGTTTTTCGACAATATGGACCTAAACCTTGAGATGGTACGATGACCGATAGGTACATCATTCGCCTTAAACAGCATGATTCCTCTTAAACAGGCTATGGCTTCAAACAATTCAAGCTCTTGTTCTTCGTAACGATACTCGGCACAACATGCGGTACGATAGATGGCGGCTTGCTTTTCGCTTGCAAATACCCACATTACGATAATCGACCAAGCAACATCATATCTGGGATCCCCCCGTTGAGCATTTGTCCAATCGATCACCGTCAGATTGTCTTTAGTCTCAAGAATATTGCCCAGGTGGTAATCGCCATGGATCAAACATGACTGTTTCATATCCGCACGCTGAAGAAGCTCTTCCAGAAGAACCCGGATATCGGGGTGGTTCTCGATGCGAGGAAAGAAATAATCAATGAACTCATATCGGGGTAACCGGTCACCAATAAAATCTTCAAGCGGGAGCTTATGTATATCCGCTAAAATCTTCACCAGCTTCGTTAGTTTACGCTGATCGACCGTTTGCACGGGCGTTCCGTCATAACTGGTCAGCAATGTTGAATCGCCATTTCGGTCCGTTCCCCAGCCCACGGGCTCAGAGACCGAACATCCATGCGTGAATAAAGCATTCAAAATCTGATATTGAGCGTGTACATTCGGCTTGGACGCTTTGTTCCACACTTTCAGTACGTAGTCTGCCGTTGGCGCGGCGATTTTCATTACCTCTGCCTCCAGCCCCGAATCCAAGGAGACGGTATGAAATGAACCTTCATGCTCGAGCAAAACTTCAAGGGTATTGCTTTTCTCCACCCAATTGATTTCCCGCAATGGGTTTCCGATGTTCATCACAGCCTTTCAAGGGATGTTAGCTTAGCGCTTACTGTCCAACAGCTTACAAGTTCAATCGGTATAACCCAGCCTCCCCGAGAAAATCTTTCCTGGTCAATCCTTTTTCTCCAAGCAATATCCGATAATTCGTTATCGTACCATCATGTGAAATAAAGAATATTTTTTTATAACTTTCCCCGATCCACTCTAACAACCGCGCAGCATATCGTTCGAAAATATCTTGTTCGATCCTATTGATCCCTTCTTTCCAGCAATCCAAATTGAAATCAAGAATTTCAATATCTCCATACAGATGGGTAATTTCCGTTTTAGAAAGGATGTGATCGCAAGCTAAAAAAGGAAGTTCGGGGTTCTGAGGAAACATTCTCGGACCAACCAATGGAGAAATAATGAAGTCCATGCCATTTTTTATAATCATTGCCGTCTCAATTGTACGTTTAGTGGGACTTACAAGAACTAAATCATCAGGATCCATTTTAATTTCATTTCGTAGCTGCGTTACTTGAAATTTGCCGTACTCTGTAAGACTAGGATGCAGCGTATTCAACCGATTCGGATAATCGTTGAGATGTTCTCCATGACCGTGCCGAATAAATGTGAATTCCATCCGCCCTCCTAAGATCAAATCCCATATTAGGTATTCTATGATTTTATTGAGTAATCCTGCCCGTTAACTTAATGCTAGGTGCAGTGAAATATAGCTAAACGCTTATCTAACCGGTTCATGAATTGCAGAGAGTTTAAAAAAGGCAGCCGATCACAAATGATCAGCTGCCTTCTTATTTTGATAGAGCTATCGATTCCCGTGAACTTAGATCAATGAATCACATTTGTAGCCTTAGTGCAGCCTACCCATTATTCCGCGAATCTCCCTTTGCTTCATTATGGTGCGGAATTAATTCATATAAGGCACGAACGTCACAACCGATGGAATCGGCGATCGATACGGCAATTTTGAGTGGCATCACTCTTTTGTTCTCAATAAAGTCGTATACTCGTTCCGGTTTAATAAGCAAGTCTTTTGCCAACCATTCCGCTGACTTCCCGGATTCCACCAATCGTTCATTCAGTAAGCAACGTCCTAGTTCAAATTTCAAGAAATTATGACCTCCCATATAAGATTTACTTAACCTTAAGCGTTGTCCGTTGCCAGCATGAATATACTTCATAAAGGGGCCCGTAACGATGAAGTTCTCCATACGTCTGCCCATTGGTTGGACGAGTTCCATTTCCGGGCTATCGCTGCCCATGCAACGATTTGCTCCATTTATTATTTAAAGATGGATAAGAATATTGATAAGTTTCCCGAATGGGTCCCTAACAAAAAAACGCCGAACCCCCCATGGCTCCTCGGTTGGTCCATACTCAATTGGAATTCCTGCTTCTTTTATCCGAGTTAACGCTTCATCAAGATCATCAACCTCAATCGACAGATCAGGCACAGGTGCTCCGGAGCCTCCCTCTGATAGGAAACTAACCTGAGTGCCCATTTTCTCATGCGAACCGTATGTTGCAATAAATCCCATATCCATTAGTTGATCAAGTCCAAGTACTTCCCCGTAAAAATACGAAGCTTTGGAAATGTCCTGCGTCGCAACATTTGTAACAATTCGTTTGACCTTCATTTTTCATCCTCCTAAAGTTTTGATATCAAATTTTTACTCAACAATGGTCCCGTTCGAGGAACAACCTCATCCTTATACTCTCAGAATACCATAGTTTTACTTTTATACAATTATATATAAATTCGTTTTCACACTATTCATAAAGACGATTGGGAAACAGGTATATATACGTGACTTCGTGTTTTCCAGCTTTTGCTTTACCATTGTTTATGGCAAATCTATAGGCTTCTTTCTCTCATCTATCCTTTCGTCATCTCCCTCATAATCAACAACGCGTTCAAGAATAAGCCCAGCGAGATGACGGGATGTGCCGCTGCCGCAAATCCGATTTTTTCCGAAAAGACAGCCGTCGCGAAGATCAAAAGGATTAGGCCGATCAGCACCAAACTCTTAACTTTCATGCCCTTGGGCAGTCTCGCCGGAAAAGACAATATAAACAACAATACGGGGATAGGCGCGAAGTACATGGCGAAATTACCATGCATCCCCCATTGAGACGAATCCACGAACAGCGCGAATCCAGCCAAGAACACCTGTAACGCGATGCAGATCGCAAAAAGCACGTTCAATATACTAAAACCTAGCCGCGCATATTGAGCGGCAGCCGGCAGCGAAGAGCGGGTAGCGGTTATTTTTTGTACTTCCATCGTTAATTCCTCCCTTAGACTAACCTTTCGGACACCGCACGAATGGTGTATGGGTACGGATCCAACTGAAACTCCCCTTCTTTGGAATCGAGAATCGTCATTCCGATAGGATGAACTTCCGGAATCTTCATCGAAGGATACCAGCCGATGGCCATATCCCCCAGGATGAACATTCCGTACTCGTCACCGAGCATCTGAAACGTCTTTCCGTCCCCGATATAACGCGTGACGTCAAATCGAGAATCTAGGCGCTGAACGGCCTCGGATACGCTTCCGCGGAGCGGAAAGCCGATCTCGCTGACATTCAGAATGGATTCATGATCGAAAGGCTCTGATAAGGCATTATCCATTCGATGCCGCGCAATGAACTCCACCAGATTCCCCGAAGGATCCTCGAAATAGAAGGCATGCGCATCCGTTCCTTCGAAATAGGCGATATCTTCGTTTGCCTGGATTCCAGCGAACGGAAGCGGTGCAGCGGAAAGCACCTGACAGCCTTTGGCCAGGAGCCAGCTTTTCGCTTCGCGAATTTGGTTCTCGGGGATGTTCATTGCCAAATGGTAGGACGGCCGTACCCCTTCCTCCTCCTCGCGAACGAAAGTCAACCTCGTTTCACCGGCAACGATCGTGATGGAATGTTCCGTCATATCTGCTAGAGCAAATCCAAGTCTTTCTGTGTAGAACTCCTTCAGTTCGGCTAACCGGGCGGTTCTCAGTTCCAATTCGATGATTCTCATCTCACTACCTCCTCCAGATATTTGAGTTTGTCAGGATTTGCAACTGTATAAATGGAACGAATCCGACTGTTCGAAGCCTCAAACGAGTAAACGTAAGCAACGCGTCCGCCGATCATCATGACGATTCCCGGGCTTCCGTTGACCGTAGTGATGATATAGGAATAATGGCTGTCGGGACGCCCGAACCAATCCATCCATTGCATAAAAAACGGAATGACTCGCGTCGCTCCGACGACGGGCTGCTTCGCGGCCGGCGCTTTGCCGCCTCCATCTGTATAATGGACGGCGTCAGGAGTCGAACTCGCTGCACTCCCGTTACCATGCTCAACAGCATTGACTTTCCTGCCTGTAATCAAGACTACGCCTAGCCGACGTGCTTCCGAACACATCTCCTCGATCAGGGCTCCCCAGCCTTTCTTCAAATAGTACACGCCAGCGATACGCCGACGCGTTTTCCTCCTCTTGCTAAATAATGAGCTGCGGTCAGTCCGGCAATACCTCCACCCACAATGGCCACATCATGCTTTGCAATCCATCGAAGAAACCTCCTTCATGCGTTGTCATTAAACAAGACAGGAAGGAGGCTGATTATGTGACAAAATGAAAACAGCGATCTAAAAATAGCCCGTATAGTGCACCCCACAATGGTCGTCTATCTTGATTCGATTCTCCGCACTGGCTGTAAAGGCTAAATATTGGCCCGGCCCGCAATGGATACATATCCCGCATTCATGAATACCTGCGGTGCTTACCGCTTGTTCGCATTGTTCATGCACTACGGAACAAGGGTTGCGACATCTTTCAGAGGTAATCGCAATATTTCTGCTCATTCCTTTTGGTGATTTGGACATAGATCCGTACAACAAAAAAACCGCGATATCCGCGGTTTTCGAATGTGTTAACATACCTGCTTAATTCTTAGCGATTCTGGTCCGATCCCCGATCAGAGGGAATTCTCCGATCCGAAGCTTCGCGCTTCCGTACGGAACCAGCTCCAATTCCGTAACGGGCTGGCCGTCCGTGTTCGGATGCAGCGGTGGGTTTCCGGCGTTGTTGCCTTCCATTTTCCAATCCCGGATCAGCTGGCCCTTCACCTTCACCCGTACAGGCGCATCGGCAGCCAGGAACGGTTGACGAACCACCTCCCGCTCCAGCACCTCGAACGACGTATCGGCCATCAGTCCGTATTTCCATGGGGAAGCAGGATAGAGCTCCCAATCGTGGAACATCTCACGCTGCCGGATCATCTGCCAATTCTCCTTCACGGGCAGCACGTACACCAGCGGTCCTCTTGTAATGCTGGTTGCGTACATGCTGCGTGAATCGGTCTTCACTTCCATAGGCAGGTACAGTTCCAGCAGATCGCCGTTCTGCCAGGTCTGCACGATCTCGGCATAACCGGACTCTGCCTGAATTGTCATTTCGCGCCCGTTCAAGGTAATGACGGGATGGTCGCACCAGGCCGGGATGCGCAGCGATATCCGGAATGATTCCGCGCGTTCAAGCGACAGATGGATTTGAATGCGATCCTTGAATGGATATTCGCCGGTGACCGCAATCTCAGCGGACACGCCCTGGCGGCCAACCGTTGTTCTAACCGTGCAGGGAGCATAGGAAACGGCAACTAACCCGTCCTCCTGGTCCTTCATCCACAGGTGCGAGGCCAGCTTGGGCCAGCCCTGATGCATATTGGCCGTGCAGCACCCGAAATTCGGCTCCAGACCGAATACGTTGGCATCGGGACTGTTGCTCCAAGCCCGCGGAGCGACGTTGCAGATCATTTGGTTGACCTGCTGATCATACTGATGTGAGGTCCAGTCCGCAGAGATGGCGGCAGGCAGCGCATTAAACGCGACCTTCTCCAAAATATCCCCGAAGCGTCCCTCCCCGAAAATGCGCGTCAGCTGCTCCATCGAAAACATATACTCGACGACGGCACACAATTCAACCCCTTGGCTCGGATGGGTGCCGGACAACCACTCGTCTCCCGAGAACATGCCGTGCGCTTGCCCGTGGTACGTCATCAAGGAATCGATGCCCCGGTGTACGCTTTCCCGCTCCACGGGATTTCCGTGTAATTCATACAGCACGCCCGGCGTTTTGATGCCCATCGCCACGTTCACGACATGGGTTGTCCAATCCCACTCTTCAACCTTGCGCCAGAATGGAAAATCATGAAAAATACCGCTCCAGTCCGTGGTTTGTTCCGCGATCGTATCCGCAAGCCGCAGCAGGAAAGGCTGCGCCGTTCGTTTATGCAGCCACACGATGCACAGCAGCATCTCGGCCCCCCTGGTTTTGGCCCAGCCCCGCAGCGGCTGTTCCTCAATGACCGAATGGACGTAAGTAAAGAACTTGGTCAGAAACGGAATGATGCGTTCGTCGCCCGTTGCTTCCTCATGCTGCATCATCACTTTCAGCATGATCATGTAATGCCACCAATCCTGATCCTTATCGATATCCTGATTCACGGAGGTGATGCGCGCCGGACCGAACATGCCGTTCTCCTGCTGGCTGGCAAGCGACCACTCGACCCATCGATTCGCTTTAGCGATCAAAGACTCGTCCTCCAGCAAATAAGCTAAAGGAAGCAAACCGTCGACATAATAAGGTCCCCGCTCCCAGCTCTCTCCCTGGCCGCCAAGCCATCCGTTGTCTGCTCCGACGTCCTTCCACTGTTCCTCCAGATGTCCCGTAAACCCGCTTGCTTGAATCTCCAGCTGATCCTTAAGCCAGCCGGCCGGCTTAATCGCTCTAAGCGGCAAACTGTTAAAAGCCGTCTGATGCAGCATCGACTTCCACGCTCCTTGTTCTGTCTTATAGGTGCTTACTCAGGTAGAAATATATCATCTCAACCGGCGTTTCCCTATACACAGAAACAACATCTTTTTATCCGATTACAACATCATGATGGATTGAATCCGGAGCAACAAAACGATTATCATGGAGAAAAGCTAGTTGGAGAAGGAGGACCGGCCGGAGATGATTTTCCAGTTTACGGCTCCGCCATTGCCGCATTATATGATTTGCGGAGAAGATACCTACCAGGAGGGAGATCGACATCCGGATCGGTATAACATCGGTGTCTTTGATCTGATTCTCGTGACCAGAGGGGAGTTATTCCTGGAAGAGAACGGAATATCTTACAGCGTAAAGGCAGGGTATCACCTGATTCTAAGACCCGATGCCGCACACCGTACGTACCTGCCCTGTCAGGAGGAAACCCATTTTTATTGGCTGCATTTTCAGACGGTCGCACCGTGGGTTGAAGCGGAAGAACGGATCCCGTTTGCCTTATCGCAATCGGATCACCCTTATGTGCAGTTCGATAATTTCTCTTTCTATATTCCCAAGTACGGAGAACTGTCTTCGAAAGAGCAGGCCGCACGTCTGATTGAACAGCTGCAGCTGCTTCAGCAATCGCCATCTTCCGCGGCACGCTGGAAACAGCAGCAGCTGATGCATGAGCTGCTGCTGCTGTTCCAAGCCGAAGAAGAAGGAATCCAGCAGATGCATCCTCATTATGCCATTGCCGAACGAACGGCCATCTATTTAAGAGCACATTACAAAGAGCCGGTCAGCTACCAGCAATTGTCCGATGCCATGCACTTTCACCAGAATTATATTTCCATTTGCATGAAAAAAACGTTCGGCTGCACGCCCCTGGAGTTTCTGACGCGGCATCGGATCGAGCAAGCAAAACGCTTGCTGATCCACACCAACGAGCCGATCGGACGCATAGCCGAGGAATCCGGGTTCGGCTCGTTTCCGTATTTCATTCGCTGCTTTGTTCGTTATACCGGGTTTAAACCCAACTCTTTCAGGCTAAAGTACCGTTCATCCCGATAGCATGCCATCGAATGCGTTTGGCCATGGGCTTGCTCAGAATACGCTTCGTACCAAGCCGCCGTCAATCCGGAGTGCCGAACCGTTGATCGCGGAGGATTTGGGACTGCTCAGGTAGGCGACGAAATCGGCAATTTCCTCCGGACGAATCAGCCGCTGAATAATGGAAGTCGGCCGATTTTCCTTCATAAACCGCTGTTCGGCTTCTTCGATGGTAAGATTCTCATCGGGATACAGCGTATCCAGCATCGTTTCGACGCCTTCCGTAAGGGTGGAGCCGGGCATAACGGTATTCACCGTGACGCGGGTTCCTGTCGTCAATTCGGCCAAGCTCCGGGAAAGGGACAGCTGCATCGTCTTCGTTGCGCTGTAATGCGCCATCTCCTGGGAAGGCATGACGGCTGCTTCGCTCGCGATAAAAATAATTCGGCCTTCATTGCGGCTGATCATGTTCTGCAAATAGTGTCGGGTTAAACGGACGCCGCTCATAATATTCGTCTCGAAGAACCTGAACCAATCCGCATCCGAAATATCGAAAAATTCGGCAGGCTCGAAGATGCCTAAATTGTTGATCAGAATATCAACGACCGGGGCGGCTTCCCTGACCTGATGGCAGCCCTCCTCGGTTCCGAGATCCGCCACGGCATAACGCAGCTCGGCATCCGGATGGACGGCGCGAATGTCATGGATCGTCTGCTTCACCTTATCCTCGTGTCTTCCATTGATAATGACCGACGCTCCTTCGGCTGCCAGCGACATGGCGATCGCTTTGCCGATGCCCGATGTCGAGCCTGTGACCAATGCGACTTTACCCTGTAAATCCAAGTTCATGATCCTCGCTCCTTTTCGTTATGTAGGAATGGACCCTCCCGATCCCCACCAGGGTGGAGAAGCTCAGGAGAGTCGCACTATTCATTACACTTATATGCTTGCGGTAAACGCCGATTTTTTTAGAAATCAAAATTGTCCGGGTCCGGTCCCACACGGTGATCCTGATTCAAGCTGTCGATGCGCTGCATATCCTCCATGGACAATTCAAAATCAAATAGATCGGAGTTCTCGGTGATCCGATGCTCTTTGGTCGATTTCGGAATCGTCACCACCCCGTTCTGTAGATCCCAACGAAGAATGATCTGCGCGATGGATTTATGATGCTTCTTCGCGATGATCTGAAGGTCCTCCTGATCCAGCAGCTGACCCTGCATTAAGGGAGACCAAGCTTCTAGCTGAATACCGTTCGCCTGGCAGTACGCCTGCAATTCTTTTTGCGTTAATCGGGGATGATATTCCACCTGGTTCACCATCGGTTTGATGTCGGTTTCCTTCATTAACTTCTCCAAATGATGGATTTGGAAATTGCTCACGCCGATGGCTTTTACGCGCCCTTGCTTGTACAACGTTTCGAGCGCCTTCCACGCCTCTATATATTTCCCTTCAACCGGCCAGTGTATAAGGTATAAGTCCAAATACTCCAATCCCAGCTTTCGCAAGCTTTCCTCATAAGCCTTCAAAGTCGATTCGTAACCCAGGTCGGCATTCCACACCTTGGATGTGACGAACAGATCTTCTCTTTTTAATCCGGCAGCTGCCAAGCCTTCGCGAATGCCCTGTCCGACACCTTCTTCATTTCCGTATATGGCGGCGGTGTCCACGCTCCGATAGCCGTGCTGAATGGCCGTACGAACGGCATTCACCAGCTCCGGTCCTTCTTCAACTTTAAATACGCCTAGTCCAAACCAAGGCATGTTAACGCCATTATATAAAGTGGTTGTATCTTGTAAGTGTTTTGCTGTCATGTTGATAAACCTCCGAATTTTTTTGGATTGTGAAAAAAATTGATGTACCTATTGTGCAGTATCTCCCATGATCCGCTCCGCCATCACCTCCCTTCATCCTAAATTGTTGTTTCATGCCGCTGGCATATCCGGCTTATCCGATTTATCCGGATTTTCCGAATCCTTTCGTTCCAGCTTCAAGCTCCATCCGGTGAGCACGACCGCACCGGCCACCATCAGGGATCCGATCCACGCCGTATGAATCAGGCCCATGGAATTCGTGATCAAGCCGCCTAAAAAAGCGCCGATGGCGATACCGGCATTAAATGCGGCAATGTTCAGCGCGGACGCCATATTCACGGCTCCGGGCGCAAAGCGCTCGGCCAGCATCACAACGTAAACCTGCAAACCCGGCACGTTCATGAACGCCAGGAATCCCATAAGAATAATCGTGATGAGTCCCGCCGTTTGAAACGGTGCGGTAAACGTAAGTGTAACCAGCACCAAGGCTTGGGCTATAAACATGTAGAGCAGGGCTTTCAGCGGGTTGCGATTGGCCGCTTTCCCGCCGATCACGTTACCGACTGCAATGGCTATCCCATAGACAAGCAGGATGACGGCCACCGTATTTTCATTGAAGCCTGTTATATCCTGAAGCAATGGGGATAAATAAGTGAAGACAACAAAGGTCCCGCCATAACCGAGAGCCGTAATCAGAAGCATGAGCAGCAGTCTTCCGTTCGTCATCAATTTAGCCTGGTCGCGGAATGAAGTGCGTTCTCCTTTAGGCAGGTCCGAAGGGACCAGGATACTATTCGCAATCAACGCAACGATGCCGACCGCCACAATCGCGACAAAAGCAAGCCTCCAGCCCAACTGCTGACCGATAAACGTTCCGAGCGGAACGCCGGTGACCGTGGCTACGGTAAGGCCCGTGAACATAATGGAGATCGCCGATGCCCTGCGGTTCTCAGGCACCACGCTTGCGGCGATAATCGAGCCGATCGACATGAATACGCCATGTGAAAAGGCCGACAGGACCCGTGCCGCAAGCAGGACGCCAATGGAAGCTGAGCTCGCTGCCAAGCTGTTACCGATAATAAAAATGATCATAATCCAGAGCAGCAAAGTTTTCCTGGACATTCTGGACGTGAGCGACGTGAGAATCGGCGCACCGAAGGTAACGCCCAGCGCATACATCGACACGGTTAATCCGGCTGTCGTCACGGAGATATTCATATCCTCCGCAATCAACGGCAGCAGCCCTACGCTGATGAATTCCGTTGTTCCGATGGCGAAGGCACTGACGGCAAGCGCTATAAGCGCAAGCAAACTTCTTTTTTTATCTATAATCATGATGTTCCTATTTCCCCCTATCCTATTCTCTTGCTTGTATATTGTAAAAATATGACGTATGGTGTAATCCAGCCGGCAAATGCTATTATGATTCATATCATCACTTGTGTGAAGAACGTACTTTTTTGTAATGTAGGTACCTGACAGTACCCTAGGCACTTTTTGGTACCTATCAAGAATAGGAGGCTCCATATGCAAACGAAGAAATACAATATAGCCGTCGAAGCAACATTGGAAGTGATCGGGGGCAAGTGGAAATGCGTGATCCTCTGCCATCTGACCCATGGCCGTAAACGGACCAACGAGCTGAAGCGCCTCATGCCGCACATCACCCAAAAAATGCTGACGCAGCAGCTGCGAGAGCTCGAGGAAGATGGCGTAATCAATCGCATCATTCATAATCAAGTGCCGCCTAAAGTGGAATATGAGCTCAGCGAGTACGGCAGAAGTTTGAGCGGAATTCTGGATATGCTCTGTGCATGGGGCGAAAAACATATTACGAAAGTATACGGGGACAAATTCAGCGTGCTTGAGGACAGCATCCTGAACGATAAGCTGAAAGCCGTGGACGAGCCGGCGGATGCACGCTAAATCCGGATCGCATGCCGCGATTTTAACGTGATCTTGTGATTGATTGAGCTAACACCAAGTAAATTTCTTGTCTCCTTAACAGTAATAAACCAAGGGCAAGGACCGCCTGCGCGGACCTTGCCCTTGTTACATCCTGCACCCCTGTTTTTTTGCGTCACCTTGAATTTAGCAAATGATAAGAAATTTAATCATAACGCGGGTGCTATACTGATCCTGGAAAACCGTTTTCTGATACAACAGAAAGCTTTCCATAAAGATAATTCAGATGAAAGGTGTACCGATCTATGTCACAAGTTATCGCTGAAATGTCGATGTCATTGGACGGATTTATCACAGGTCCGAACCATAGCGCCCGCTTGCCCCTTGGCAAAGGCGGCGAGCGGCTTCATGAATGGATTTATGAACTCACGAGCTGGCGTGAAATGCATGGCCTGACCGGGGGCCGGTTTAACCGGGACGCGGAGCTGATAGCCGAATCCAATCGCAGAACCGGCGCTGTCGTTCTTGGCCGCACGATGTTTGATCATGGACAACCTTTTTGGGGAGATACGCCCCCTTTTCATATGCCGGTATTTATTCTGACTCATGAAGAACGGCAGGCAGAAACGAAGGATGGCGGTACGACTTATACCTTTGTCACGGATGGGATCGAACGGGCATTGGAACTAGCAAAAGCTGCGGCGGGGAACAAAGACGTCAAAATCGCCGGAGGAGCCAACGTCATACAACAATATATGGGAGCAGGCCTGCTGGATGAGCTCTTGATCACGCTGGTGCCGATCCTTCTAGGCAACGGTCAGAAATTGTTCGAACATCTCCCCTCCGATATCGAATTCGTTCGTACAACCGTCATCGAATCTCCCGGGGTTACGCATCTGAGGTACCGTCTTATTCACCGCGCCAATGCTTGATGGTTTCTGCATGGCTTGCGTTTCGTCATTTCCACGGCCAATGCAAATGGCAGCCCTCTTCCTCAGGGTCTGCCATTTCGCTGCTGCTTGAAGAGAGGATCAACGTCACCTCCATGCCGCCCGCATTTCTATCCGTGGAGCACCGATACCGCGGTTTATTTCGTTTTCTCCTTCTCTTTTTGGCTAACGATCATGTCCGTCACTTCCTCGGCCTGAGCCAGGACCGCAATGGGATCAAACGGCCAGAATCGCTTGGCATCCAGATAAAACACGCGATCCTGCTTCACCGCTTCAATCGAAGTCCACACCTTATCCTTCTTATCCATCTCGGCCCCGTTGGACTCATCAAAGAAAATATAATCGCCTGCATAATCTTTGAGCACTTCCAAGGAAACCTCCTTGTAAGTCACGTTGGCATCAATCAATTCCTTTTGGATCGCTGCCGGAGGCGTTAGCTGGAGTTCCTTATAGATGGCCAAGCCCCCGCGATAAATGCCGTCACCGTAGAGGTAGAAGGTTTTGCCGAATGCGCCGAAGATCGAGAACGTCTCACCTTCTTCCAACACACCGTTCACTTTTGTGCGCAGCGCTTCAATTTTTTCATCAAAACCGGCAAGCCATTCTTTTGCTTCTTCTTCCTTGCCAAGGATTGCGCCGAGCCCCTCTACTTCTTCGTGCACGCCTCGATAGGTTTCATAAGGAAGAATGACGGTCGGTGCGATTTTGGACAATTTCTCGTATAGCTCCGGGTCCGAGTTTGCGCTGATAATCAGATCGGGGTTAAGTTCCACTATCTTCTCCGCAGAGCTTTCCCCGGTGTTCTCTATGCCATCGATCTGGTCCTGGATATGGACGTTCTCCAAATCCTTCGCGGTGGCGCCTACCGGCTTTTCTCCGAGCAGCAGCAGTGTTGGCAAGTAGGCATCCACTACAATTCGCTGAGGATCCGTCGGAATTTCGATGTCTCCGTTAATTGTCGGCACCTTTTTGGTTGTTGGGGCTGAGGCTTCGGTCTTCAGAGTATCCTTCCCTGTTGCTGTTTCGCCTGCGGAACCGGCTTGATTCGCCGTATTTCCATTTGCGCCGCATGCCGAGATGAAGATCGAGCATAAGACAAGGATGGTGAGCATGACGCGTAATTTTGACTTGAACATATTTTACAGCCTCCTAATTATGGTGTTGGTTGAATCAAGCCCCGAATTGAGCTCGATGCAAACGGCTGTATATGCCGTGCGCCGCGAGCAGATCCTCATGGGCTCCTTGTTCGGCGATGCCTTTGTCCGCAACGACCACGATGCGATCCGCGTTCTTGATGGTTGCGAGCCGGTGGGCAATCACCAGCGTCGTTCGTCCTTCCGAGAGCTCGGCAAGCGCCTGTTGAATCGCCGCTTCGGTTTCCGCATCAAGCGCGGACGTCGCCTCGTCGAGAATGAGGATCGGCGGGTTCTTGAGGAACATCCGGGCTATCGACAGTCGCTGCTTCTGTCCGCCGGACAGCTTCACGCCCCGCTCGCCAATCAAGGTGTCCAGCCCATCCGGAAGCGAAGCAACCAGCTCTTCAAGCTGGGCGCGGCCCACCGCTTTCATGATGTCGCTGTCGTCAGCATCTAACCTGCCATAGGCGATATTTTCGCGGATGCTGCCATCAAACAGGAACACGTCCTGCTGGACGATGCCAATATGGGAACGAAGGGATTGCAGCGTCATGTCGCGAATATCGATCCCGTCTATCGTTATCTTTCCGGCTTCCGTGTCATAGAAACGAGGCAGCAATGAGCACAACGTGGTCTTGCCCGCTCCGGACGGCCCTACAAGCGCGACAGTTTCGCCTGCGCGAATAGACAAATGGACATCCTCCAGGACGTGGTCTTTGTTCTCGTACCCGAAGGTTACGCCATGAAAGGCAATGTCACCACGCACATGGCCGACCGGCTTGGCACCCGGCATATCCGCGACGTCGGGTTCGCTTTCCAGAAGCTCCAAATACCGCTTAAAGCCGGCGATTCCCTTCGGATACATCTCAATGACCGCATTGATTTGTTTAATCGGACCGAGGAACACGTTAGACAGCATGACAAAAGCGATAAATTCCCCGTTGGTCATCCGGCCCTCAATCACGAACCAGGTGCCGCATACCAGCACGAACAGCGAAATGAATTTCATCAGGATAAAGCTGATCGACGAGTTCCAGGCCATGATGCGGTAAGCAATCAGCTTCGTCACGCGAAAGCGGTTGTTGTTCTCGGCGAAACGCGCGATTTCATGCTCCTCATTCGAGAAGGCTTGAACCACGCGGATCCCGCTGACGTTGTTCTCCACGCGTGCATTGTAATCGGCAATATCGGAGAACATGCGCTTGAACGCCGCCGACATTTTCCCGCTGAAATACAGCGATAAATAGATCATCAAAGGAACGATCACAAACGTCATCACGGCAAGCTGCCAGTTGATCCCGAGCATGATGCCCAGCGCTCCGGCAAGCGTCATGACGGCGATGAACAGGTCTTCCGGACCATGGTGGGCAATCTCCCCGATATCCATCAGGTCGTTGGTCATTCTCGAGACAAGATGTCCCGTCTTGTTGTTGTCAAAAAAACGGAAGGATTGCTTCTGAACCCGATCGAACAGCTTTTTGCGCATATCCGTTTCAATGTTGATGCCGAGTTTATGACCCCAATACGTAACTACGTAATGCAGGAAAGAACTGACGACATAAATGCCGAGAAGCCCTAGGCAAGCGTATAAAATCCACTTCCAGTTCCCGCTTGGCAGCAAGTCGTCGATCACGCGGTTGACGGCTACCGGGAATATCAATTCCAGCAAAGCGGCAAAGATAGCGCAGCAAAAATCCAATATGAATAGCCCTTTATAAGGCTTGTAATAGGAAAAAAATCGGCGCAGCATAAGGACCTCCTTAAATCCGTAATGGCGTTAAAAAATATGCAAGCCCTTACCCGTCGCAAGATTGCGCTAGATCCCAGCGATCTTGGGCAGCTAAGCTTTTGTCCTGGAAAGCAGGTACAGGAAGTACGGAGCGCCAATCACGGCAACCACGATCCCGGTCGGAATCTCGGACGGTTGAATGATCCAGCGGCCCAAAGTGTCGGCAGTGATGACCAGCAAGGCTCCGACTAGCGCCGTTACCGGAAGCAGCATTTGATGCTTCGCACCGACCAATCGCCTGGCCAGATGCGGCGCTATAAGCCCGACGAATCCGATGCCGCCGCTCACCGCGACGCAGGAGGCAGCCAGTCCGACCGCCGCTGCCAGCAGCTTCAATTGCTCCCTTGTAACGGAGGCTCCCAGTCCGGTCGCCGTCGGCTCTCCAAGATTGAGAACGTTCATCACCTGCGCTTTGTACATCACGAAGGGCAGCAGCACAAGCATCCATGGGAGCAATGCCAGGACGAACTTCCAGCTCGAGCCCCAGATGCTGCCTGCTAGCCAGGTGGCAACAAACTGATATTTTTCCGGGCTTAAACGCAGCGTCAGCACGATCATAGCCGCACTGATGCCGGCCGCTACGGCGATTCCCGTCAACAGAAGGCCCGTCGGCTTAAAGCCCTGATTCTTCTTGTAAGCCAGTACGCATATCAATGCGGCGGTGCCGCCCGCTCCAATCAGGGCGAGTACCGGCAGCAGAAAGACCGGGGCAGCCGCCGTGCTCGGGAAAAATGAAATGAACAGCATAACCATTAATCCGGCTCCCGCATTGATCCCCAAAATGCCGGGGTCCGCCAGCTCATTACGGGAAATGCCCTGCATAACGCAGCCGGATATCGCCAACCCGGCACCAATCAGAAGCGAAATGACGATCCGCGGCAAGCGGAATTCGAACAGCACCAGCTCCTGCTTGTCCGTCCCGCCGCCAAACAAGGTTTTTATGACCTCAAGCGGCGATAAGCGAATGACCCCCGTGTTCATGCTGATCAGAAATACCAGAATGATTAATGCACCCAGGACAGATAGCGTCATAATCTTGCGCTTCCTGCCTTTACGCTCGTGCATGGTATGGGTAACGGCATCCATCTACAGCTCCCTCCTTTCTTTGCGTGCCAAGTAAAGGAAGAAGGGCACTCCGATCAGTGCGATGATCGAGCCCACAGGCGTCTCGTATGGGGGATTCACCATTCTTGCCGCCAGGTCGGCTATGACGACCAGCAAGCTTCCCAGTACGGCCGAGCAGGGAATGATGAGCCGGTAGTCGACGCCGACAAGCTTCCGGGTAAGGTGCGGAATCATCAGACCGACGAAGCCTACCGCACCGACAACCGAGACGGCAGCACCCGCCAGCACCAGCACGATTACCGTTCCGCCCAGCTTGACAAGTCCCGTTCGCTGACCGAGTCCCTTGGCAATATCGTCGCCGAGGCTGAGCATGGTAATGGAACGCGACAATGCAATAGCGCCCAATATAGCAGCAGCTATCCAAGGCAGCATAATTTTCAGATGAACCCACTTAATCCCCGCGGTACCGCCGGCATACCAGAACGCCATGTCCTGTCCGACCTGAAAATACAATGCGATGCCTTCGCTCAGCGCGCTTAGCAGAGCGCTCAGCGCCGCACCCGCCAGTACGAGACGAACCGGTGTGAGACCGCCTTTGGCCATGGAACTGACTCCGTACACGAGCACGGCACCCAGGCCAGCCCCCAGGTACGAGAACAGAATCAGGTACATATACGGCAATCCCGGAAAAAATGCAAAGCAGATCGCAATGACAAATCCGGCTCCCGCATTTAATCCGAGCAGACCCGAATCAGCGAGCGGATTTCGGGTCATGCCCTGCATGATCGCACCCGATACGGCAAAGCAGGCACCCACCATCGCTCCGCCGAGGACCCTCGGCAGCCGAAGCTCCTGAATAATCTGATGCTCCGTCACATCGGGATTAAAGAAGAACACCGCTTCCCATACGTTTCGCAGATCGATGTCGGCCGCGCCGAGCGATATGGATAAAGCTATGCCAAGCACCAATGCTGCCACGCCCCCGGTAAGAATCAGGGTCGCAGCCCATGGGCGCCCTTTGATATTGGCGTGGGTCTTGGCATCCGTAATACTTGGATTGGACGTGTTTGATGACATCATTTTCCCCTCAATTTTATGATATTGATTATCATTATCATTGGTAACTATAAAATAGACACCTTTCTTCGTCCATGGACAATTTGAATTTCTCCTTGGAAAAAAGTCCATGTCCAAGTCAAGCACTTTTTTCCAGGTCTATCGCAGCAATCCGAATTAAGCGTTCATTTAAACCCTGATTTGTTGTCTGTTGACATATAAGCCGCCGGTCCATTACAATAAATGCTAATTGAATGAGGCGATGGAGTTCGCCATAACCGCTTCCATAGCTAATGACTCCTACCAGAGGTCGCTTTCCTGGTAGGAGTCTGTTTGTGTATAGGGGGGTTAGCGGCGAATCTATAGAAACGGGTGAGCTTGCATGAAGAAAAAATGGATTGAAAGCGCCGGGAAACGGTCATTGGCCTTGTTATCCGGTTACTTCATCAAATGGGTCGTTCTGGGAAGCCTCGTGGGATTGATGACGGGCAGTGCCTCCGCCTTCTTTCTCTACAGTCTGGACTACGTAACCTCCCTTCGCTTGGGAAATCCATGGCTGTTATACCTTCTTCCCTTGGGAGGTGCCGCAGTCAGCTTCCTTTATTACAAGTTCGGCAAGAGCAGTGCCAAGGGAAATAATCTTATTTTGGAACAAATTCATGGCGGAACCGAAAGCATTCCATTGCGAATGGCGCCGTTGGTGCTGATCGGTACTTTAATCACCCATCTATTCGGGGGGTCGGCAGGTCGTGAAGGCACCGCCGTTCAGATGGGGGGCAGCTTGTCGGAGTGGCTCGGCAAACTTATCCGCGTAACGCCGGCGGATCGAAAAATACTGTTGATCTGCGGAATCAGCGGCGGTTTCGGATCGATCTTCGGCACGCCGCTGGCCGGCACGCTGTTCGGGCTTGAAGTCCTTGCCATCGGGCTGGTCTCGCATCAGGCTCTCCTGCCTGCATTCGCGGCCAGTATGGTCGGAAACCTGACCGCTACCTCTTTATGGGGCGTCAGCCATCTGCATTATCCGATAGGAGATATTCCGGCATTGGGTTTTATGGTGATCATGAAGGTCGTCTTCGCCTCATTGCTATTCGGTCTGACAAGCCGGCTGTTCAGTGAGCTAACCCATTCGCTCAAGCGGTGGTACGGTTATGTTTTTCACAATCCGATGGTCAAAAGCGCTGCAGGAGGCGTCATCATCATTGGGCTGGTCTACCTGCTCGGAACCCGCGATTATCTGGGGCTGGGCATCCCGCTGATTGAAGCGGCCTTCGCTGGCGAAGTTTCGCCTTTTGCTTTTCTGGGCAAAATTATCTTTACCTCGCTGACGCTCGGAGCAGGGTTCCAGGGAGGCGAAGTCACCCCGTTATTTGCTATCGGGGCAACGCTGGGCAGCGCATTGTCGGAGTGGATCGGATTGCATGCCCCTTTCTTGGCTGCTTTAGGTTTCATCGCGGTATTTTGCGGAGCGACAAACACCCCGATTGCTTGCTTTATTATGGGAATCGAGCTGTTCGGCGGTGAAGGCGCGGTGTATATGTTTATGGCCTGCGTCATCAGCTACCTCTTTTCCGGTCACTCCGGCATATACACATCGCAACTTATAGGCACTTCCAAACACCCGCAGCTTTCGTACCCGCCGGGCACGAGCCTTGCCGGATCGAAGGCGTTTAACCAACGCAAAGACAACAAAAAGACGTCCGAGTAATCGGACGTCTTTTGCCTTTACACCGAGCTTTTACGAATCGAGCGGTAGCTGGAGAGTGCGAGGATAACCGAGATGGGAATGAGCCACAGGGACAATTCAAAGGCAGTGTATCTGACAACCCAGTCAATCACTTGCCCCCACCAGCCGTAGTGGGTGACCAGAACGCTGGCCCCCGACAACAGAATGAAATAGGCCGCGAACATAACAAAGGTCTTGATGCCGCGATGACGAAGATAGAACACGCCGATTCCTATCCCGATAAAGGCAAAGGTAAGCAGCAAAATGAAATAAATGATGAATTGTTCGAATAACGTGCCGTCATTCAAATACGGCAGTTTGAAGAACGATAACCGTTCTCCCCAAGAGCTCGTTAAGCTTTCTATTTCGGCTAATGCCAATAATATAATCGACGTTAAGACGCTGTACGATACCACCATCAGAACAGAGCCCAGATAGAAGTCCGTTCTTCGAATGCTGAATCCGAGGGAGAAGGGAAACAGCTGGAGCACCGATACCAGAGCCGCGATAAACACATAGATAAAGATCGTTGCCAAACCCCCGGCATAGATCGCTTCACCATTAACCATTACGCTAATAATGTAATTGACCAGAAAGCTGAATGCCGTGATGGCCCAGGGCAAGTAAAACCAGGATAGTTTCTGTCTCGAATAAATATGGATTACGCCAGGAATTCCGTTCATGGTTGGACCCCCACCTTTTCGCGCTTAGTTAAATATACGATCAATTGTTGAAGGGAAACGGGGGTTGTTTCCAAGCCCAATTCCTCCGCCTCTTTTTGCAGCCTCGTTGTCGCGCTTCCCATCACCGTGACGGACAACATGGAAGCGAACGATTCCCGATGTATCACTTCGTGCCCTTGAATAAACGATTCAACCGTTCCGGAAGGACCGACGATCTTAAACGCACGCCCCCGCAAGTCATCCGTAGTATCATCAAGTAAGATTCGGCCGGAATCAATGACGATAATATGCTCCAGCAATCTGCTGACCTCATCAATCAAATGCGTGGACAGAATAATCGTGCGCGGATGATTCGTGTAATCCTCGATCAGATGATCATAGAACAGCTCCCTGGCCACGGCGTCCAGTCCAAGATAAGGTTCATCAAAGATCGTTATGGGCGCGCGGCTGGCGAGTCCGACGATGATGCCTACCGATGAGAGCATGCCGCGGGACAATCTCTTTACGAGTCGTTTCATAGGCAGCCGGAAAACCTCGATCAGTTTATTCGCATATGCCGCATCCCAATTCGGATAAACGTTGGCGGCAATTCCCATAACGTCCTTGACCGTAAAGATATCCGGATATTTCTGGCCTTCCTTAATGAAGCATACCTGCCGGATCACCTTATGATTTTCGTATGGATGTTCTCCGAATACGCGAATCTCCCCTTGGCTCGGGAACAGCTGCGCCGTTATCATCTGCATGATGGTCGTTTTGCCCGCGCCGTTCCTGCCCAGCAATCCATAGATCTTATTCGCCTCGATGGTAAAGCTTACATTATCGACAGCCGTCGCATCCTTGTATGCCTTGCTCAAATTCTTAACTTCGATCACGGTTTGGCTCATCAGTCTTGCTCCCCTCTGCGAATCATTTCCGACAATTGATCTTTGGTAATCCCAAGTTTGGCCGCTTCCTTAACCATGGCGACCACATACTGTTCATAAAACTCCGTCTTGCGCTTCTCCATCAGCAGTTCACGAGCTCCAGAAGCTACAAACATGCCAATCCCCCGTTTCTTGTACAAAATTCCTTGATCGACCAGCAGATTAACCCCTTTGGCAGCTGTAGCCGGATTGATCTGGTAAAAGGCTGCAAACTGATTCGTTGATGGAACCTGCGTTTCCTCAGGCAGTCGTGCTTCGATGATGTCGTCTTCAATTTTGTCGGCAATTTGCATGAATATCGGTCTGCTGTCATCAATCTGAAATGCCATTTACCTCACCAACTTTCGTTTATAACCTCGTTACATAATTGGTTAGTTACTCATGTAATTAACCATATAAGAGATGAGCTTCTTTGTCAATGGGTGATCGGAATTTTTTTACAACGCCGTGCCATGAACATGGACTTTTGTCCTAAACAAATAGTCCCTGCAAGCCGATAAAATATAGGCACTAATACTACGCCCAATACAGATATAGAGACAAAGGAGCTTGAGAGGAAACATGAAAAGAATCATTGCAATCGTTGTACTGGCCATGCTGACGGTCATCACGCCGCTTTATGCCGCATCCGCCCCCAAAAATTTGGCCTACGTGGACAAGAACAGCCAATCCTTCATCTCGGTCGGGGTACTCAAGACCTATGACGGTGTAAAGGTAGCTTATACAGCTGCAGAGAAGAAACTCAACATCACACGAGACGATACAGCCCTCACGCTGTACCTGGGCAGTCGGAATGCTTATGTAAACGGCAAAAAGGTGCAGGCAAAAGCAGCCCCGTTCTCCGAGAACGGCACCACATATGTACCGCTGCAATTTGTCAGCCAGCATCTTGGCCTTAAGCTGTCCTGGAGCAATAACAGATCCACCCTGAACATTACGGACGGCAGCGTGTCAAACACCCTTCCCGTTCTTTCGGGGAACATGATGACCGGTTCATCCAAGGCCGTGACGTCGGCCAGAAAAACATTTAAAGTAGGAGCGCGTTCCTTCAGCGCCCAGGTCGTCACCGTTTCGCTGCTCCATCCGAAGGTGGAGCTGGACGTTGTTTTGGCAGGCAATAAAGCAGGCAAAGTCGAAGACTTGCGGAGCATAGCGAAGCGCAGCAATGCCGTGGTTGCCATCAACGGGACGTTCTTTGACGCCTATACTTCGGGAGCGTACAAAGCACCGTACGGTTATTTGGTCAGCAAAGGCAATATTTTTCACAAGGCCTCGGGAGATAACCGGACGATCTTCACCTATGACAGCAACAATCTGGCGACGATGATGCCGGGACTCGACTTCAAATCCGTATATGAAACAGGCCGTATGGAAGGAGCACTTCAAGCGGGTCCGCGTCTGTTGACCAATGGCAAGGTGACGCTGGACGTCAAGAAGGAAGGATTCAAGGATCCGAAGATACTGACGGGCGGCGGTGCGCGAAGCGCGCTCGGCATCACGAAGGACCACAAGCTGATTTTGTTGACGACAGGCGGCGCTACCATTCCCCAACTGGCGGAAATCATGAAGCAGGCAGGTGCCTACCAAGCGATGAATCTAGATGGCGGGGCCTCCAGCGGATTGTATTATAACGGCTCTTACTTAACGACGCCAGGCCGTCAGATCAGCAATGCCATCGTCGTAAAATATAAATAATGAACCCTCTCCTCTGGTTAACCGGATCTTCCGCCGGCCGCCAGAGGAGTTTTATTTTATGAGCAGCACTACCTCCGTCTCGAACCGCATATGCTGATCAAAGAAATGTTTCACTATGAGGACCATTTGTGTAAATATATAGCAAACTGTCTATCGGGAGCCATGGGAAAGTTTGTGGTTGATTCAGCGGGGGGTGAATTCCATTACATCGTCAATAGCGGTTATTCGGACGAGAGTCAGGGACACCATGGAACGGATATACGGGGTCTTGAGGGAATGGATCGGAAAATATCCTATCCTTTCCAAGATATATCACTTATTTTCCTGGATTTCCTTGGCGGTGCTCGTTGTAAGTCTGGTTCTGATCGAAGAATCGCGTACCATGCTTGTTCAATATTTATGGTCCTTCTACGTGCTGTTTCAATTTTGGCTGTTAAGCCGGAGCAAAACGGTCGCCTGGAAGCAGGTCAGCTTATTTGTTCTCTCGGGCGTTCTCTTGGTCATTCCCTTGACCAACGGTACCATGCAGGGTCTGCATATGATATTCGGAGGACGGACGACCGACACATGGTCATTTGCCGTCATGACCCCCATCATCGAGGAAATTTACAAGCTGCTGCCGCTGGCAGTATATTTGTTTTTTTCAAGAAGAGCCACTTCATTGAGCCTCGGCGATTACGTATTATTGGGCGCTGCTCCCGGCATTGGCTTTCAATTTATGGAGGAGCTGTCTAGACGGCTGGTCCAAAGCAATTACGGAGTTTCTTTTCTTGGCGGCAAAACGCTGCATTGGGAGTTCTTCGATTGGTTTCCCGGCTACTTCGAGGAAAGCTTTATTCCTACCATGATGAATGTTACGCATCCTGTACATAGTGCCATGATCGCGCTCGGCATCGGCCTCGCTTTTCGTTTCTCCAAACGCCTCACACGCTGGGCCTACGCTTTTCCGGCGATCCTGCTGCTCTGGGCTATCCTGAATCACGCGGCCTGGAATGGCCAGAATCGGCTGCCGGATTGGATACTTGCCCTTCATGAGTGGACCGGGGAGGGCTACCGAACCGAAGGATTCTTCCTGACCCTGCTTGTTCTCGGCTTGTTCATCGACTACTGGGACCTGCATCGAATACGCGACCGACTGCCTGTGCTTAAGGGGGAAGCCCTCATCAATCCGTTAACGGAGTTTTGGCAGATGACGCGGGCTTTGTTTACGGACCGGAAACGCCTGGGCTACTTGATCGGTTTCTACCGTGAGCGGCGCGAGCTCGGATACTCGCTGCTGTACGGCAATCTCGAAGCCGCGGGCCAAAGGGATCAGGTCCAGGACAATGTAAGAAAGTATTCTGCCGTTCTGGGAGCCATCGGAATCCTCATGCTAGCTGCCGGGATCCTAGCCAGCGTTGGCGATTTCATGACGGCAGCGGACTCCTCCTGCTTTGCGTGCCTGTTCGACTCCCTCCAGAATTGGTGGGATCGGCTTAGCGGCTGGGAACAAGCGGGCATCATACTGGGCGCCTTTGCCTTGTCCCTGCTGTTTGTCAGCTTCTGGCCGGCACTCGGCATTGCCATGACAGGTGCCGGCATTGCCGCAGGGGGACACGAAATCGCTGGATACATCCGCGATCCGAAGAAGCTGCTTTCTCCTCAAAATGCGGCCGCTGCCGTGTTAGCCGTGATCCTCAGCCGGATCCCGGTCGGCAAAGGCCTCACGTGGCTGTCCAATAAACTGGGCCCGCGGGCAAGAAGATGGTTGGATTCGCTCACCGATAAATTCGGCTCGAAGACGCGCGAAAAGCCGGATGGGCCCCATGAACAACCGCGAGAGAATCCAAGGAAGCCTGACGATGACCATGAGCATAATAAGCCGGACGAAGACAAACCGAATCAAGATAAACCGGATAACGAAAAGCCCGATGAAGATAAGCCGAGTGACAAACCCGATAACGAAAAGCCGGACGAATCAAACGACACCCCCCAAGAGGCACCGAGATATTCCGGGGAGCTGCAGAAGGTCAACAAGCCGGACGCGGCCGCCGATGCGCTGGCGGAGCGGCTTGGCGGAGAATCAAGGATGAAGTTTGATTCCGATCCCATCGGCCGGGAATTCGACGCGATTAGCGATGAATACATCGCCCAGACCAAGCCTGCCCTTCAGCAGGTGAACAAAAAGGTGCGCGATCAAATGAAAGCGACCTTCGAAGCTGCCGAGCAAACCGGCAGAAAGGTCTATTATCATTTTGAAGGGGAGCCTGCCCAATCGGTTATTGACAAACTGCATGAATACAGCCAAAGATATGGAATAGAAGTCCACATCGATACCGATCCATTATAACGACAAGGAGTGAGCTTTCATGTACGAATTTCACGGCTGGGCTACCATTCAAGAGAGTCCTGCGGAAGCGGATGCCGGGCAGCTCGATATGATCATTCAAAAAATACAGCTTAAAATTACCGAATTCGCTTGGGGCAGCGGCTTGTTATCCTTAAATGCGGCCAACGGCTCATATTATCTTCATGTCGGCGGGTTTACCAACCGCAAGGGAGCCGAAGCTGCCGAGATTGTAGCGTTGTACCAATTGATTGGCGAAATCGCTCCCGGTTCATACGGTTTGCTGTACACCCGGGACGATGAGAACTTGGAAGGCTACGATAACGAGTTCCGGGTTCAAGTGCTGGCACGCGGACAATTACAGGAGCAGCGCGACGCGTTCCTCTCTCCTTGCGTGCCGGTGATCGAAGATCAAGTCGACTAACGACGATATCCGCAGGGTCCTTGCTTCGAATCTATGCGTTTCGTTGTCTTAAAAAATCCCGCATCCCTTCATGCCATGTTTCCATGGAAGACGGGGTGCGGGATTTCTGGTTTATCTGAATATGGCCTGGTTCGATGTAACACTTGTCGAACGAGCTTTTAAAAAGCCCTTAAGCACGTCCATTCAATTCATCGATCGTTGCTTGAACGATGATCCGCAGGCCCTTCAGCATCGTTTCATGCGATAGGGTCGGCAGGGACGGCTTCTCCACGGCCATCTCCGTCGAAGCCGGAAAATGCACGAAGCCGGCAATAGCAGACCGTTGCTCGCGCCGGATTTCATTCAGAATCGCATACATCGTATTGTTGCAAATATACGTTCCGGCTGTATTGGATACCGCTGCCGGTATCCCTGCTTCCTTCAGCCGGTCGACCATCAAACGGATCGGAAGGGTTGAGAATAATCCGTCCGGTCCGTCAACGTCTATAGGCTCGTCTTGCGGCCGTGCACCCCGGTTATCCGTCATCGTCGAATCCGGCGGTATGTCCTTGATGTTAATCGCGATCCGTTCCGGCGTAATGGCGGTCCGCCCCCCGCCACACCGCAAGCGATGACCGCATCGGGTTCGCATGCTTTCATCTCCTGCAGCAGAATGTCCGCGCATTCGTCGTAATGCACGGGAAGAAGCAGCGTACGGATCTCGGCCCCAGGAAAGACCTCTTGCCGGATCTCCTCAACCAGTCTCTCCGTAGGATTGACGGAACTCCCGCCAAAGGGCTCAAAGCCTGAAATTAATATTTTTAACATATGGCATATCTCCTGTACTCGTTATGTAAGCAAGCCTGGGTCATTCGTAAATATTTAACTGATCATTACGATTGGATCGCTTGTACGTTGACGCCCTCGGCTTCAAGCCGGGATCGCAAGGTGGTGGCGAATAGCGATGCGTGCGCACCGTCTCCATGTATGCAAACGGTGTCCGCTGTTATCGGGATCAGCTTGCCGGTTAAGGATACCACCACGTTTTCCTTAACCATCCTCACCACCTGCGCGACGGAAGCTTCGGGATCGGTGATGACGGCATCCGGCCGATTCCTCGGCGTGAGGGAGCCGTCGTCCTGGTACGTTCGATCCGCAAACACTTCACTGGCCGTTCGAAGCCCTGCTGCTTCCCCTGCCGCGATCAGCTCGCTGCCTGCCAATCCAAACAGAATGAGGGTCGGATCGATTTGTTTGATGGCGGAGGCAATCGCGTCTGCCAGGGGCCTGGAGGCTGCAGCCATATTATAAAGGGCTCCGTGCGGCTTTACATGCTGAAGCCCGGCCCCTTCCTGTATCGCAAAAGCCAACAAGGCCCCCACCTGATAGGTGACCATGTCATAAGCCTCAACGGGCGTAATGTCCATCCTTCTTCTTCCGAAACCGGCCAAATCGGGCAAGCCCGGATGCGCGCCGATGGCGGCGCCGCTCTCGACCGCCTGACGCACCGTTGCCCGCATGACGGCCGGATCGCCTGCATGGAATCCGCAAGCGATGTTAGCCGAGGTGATGCTTCGAAGCAGCTCCTTATCGTTGCCCAGCTTGTAAGCTCCGTAGCTCTCTCCCATATCGCAGTTCAGGTCCACTCGAACCATGGCGAAATCACCACTCCTTTAATTTATGCTTGATCATCGCTTCCATCATTCGAAGCTCCCGGGCGCGGGCCGCGTATAGCCGTTCCGCTTCCGCCAAGGAAATTTCCGCAAAACGGATGCTGGCGCCTGGCGGCAGCTGGGCGATCAGCGGAATATCGACCGAAGCCACCTGCGCGATTTTGGGATAGCCGCCAAGCGTCTGCCGATCCGCCATCAGAATAATCGGCTGGCCATCGGAGGGAACCTGTACCGTTCCCAAAGCAACCGGCTCGGATATGTATTCCTTTGCTTGCCTTAATGTCAGCGGCGGACCGGACAATCGGTAGCCCATACGATCCGATTGCGGAGTAACGGTGAACCGATCCCGGAACAACGCTCGCTGGCTGTCGTCGTCAAAATCATCGAATTGACGTCCGTTCAGCACGCGCACCACCGCATCTTGCCCGGTGAAGTCATACCCTGAAGCAGAAACGGACCATTTCGCGGTGAGAAAGCCGCCGGAATCATCAACATGAAGGTTTCGTTCAGACGAATCCACCGGAAGCCGGGAAGGATGGGCATGCAGCGTATCCCCTTGCTTGAGTGCTCTTCCCTCATATCCGCCGATACCTGCCCTTAAATACGTGCTGAGGCTGCCCATGACCGGCGGGACATCAAATCCGCCGGATACGGACATATAAGCGCGGCACCCCGCTGCCGGCTGTTGAAAGCTCAGCACACGCCCCGCTTTGACCAGCACCGGGCGCCACATGGGCACCTTTACGCCATCGATTAGCGGCGATAAATCCCCGCCTGTAAGGGCAATCCAACAATTGTCGTGAAATTCAACGGCCAATCCTGACCATGTGATCTCCAGAACGGCGTGTTCACCCTCATTGCCGACAAGTCGGTTGGCAAGCCGATAGGCATAGTCGTCCATGGCTCCAGCCGTAATGATACCGTACCTGCCGTAACCCCGTCTCCCTGAATCCTGAAGAGTCGCCAGCAGACCCGGCTTGATGACGGTCATGCTCATAGTCTCACTTCCCTTAACCGCTCGTATTCCTCGGCTTGAATGGGCCGGAACCGAATATACTGCCCGCTTTTCAACAGCGTTGGCGGCTCGGCGCCGGGACGAAACAATGCGAGCGGCGTCCGGCCGATAATCTGCCAGCCGCCCGGCGTTTCAATGGGATAGATGCCGGTTTGCGTCCCGGCGATTCCAACGGAACCGGCCGGTATTCGCAGCCTGGGCGTCTTTCTCCTCTGGGTTGCGATTTGCTCCGGGATTCCTCCTACATACGGAAACCCGGGGGCGAAACCGATGGCGTAGATCAAGTAATCCTGCCCGGAATGAATCTTGACGACATCCATGGGCGACAGATGATTCTTCCGGGCCACCTCGTCCAAATCCGGCCCATATTCGCCTCCGTAACAAACCGGAATATCGACAACCTCGTAAGGCCTCCGGTTCTCGTCTGCCGTGTTCGCATCCATCCGCTGTTCCAGCATCGAGCATACATATGCAAATACCGTATCGAATCCGTCAGGCTTTTCGATCTTATGAAAATCGTAGTAAACCGCGATGCTCGTAAACGACGGGATACATTCGATCCAGCCCATAAATGGCTCCCGTTCCAATCGCCTCGTCATATCTGTGACCTGACGATGCACCTTCTCGCTCACGAAGTCCGCAAATTGAATGAGGACGGCCGAATCCCCAAGGGGGTAGAGCGTATAGGACTTGCTCATCGTACATCCTCCGTTCTGTATGTACTGCCTGATATCCGTCTATCCTAACAGGATTATCCCTATGATAGCAGAGAAACAGGCATTCGTTGAATACGAAATTCTATAATCATCGATGAACATGAGAAACGGGCAGCTCCGTGCCGAACATGCCGCCGGATGCAATTGTTGCCCTTTTTGCATAAAATTTAGGCATCCTTGGCAAAATACAGAAGTCGTACTAGCATAAGGAGGTGCCACAATGAGCGAACAAAACCGCAACAGCAACGAACCGACAAAAGCGGAAGTCCAGACTACGAAATTGAACAAAATGCCGGTTCCAGGTGAATTTGACACCGAGTTTTCTGCCGAAGAAGCAGCCGAGGTGTTTGAACAGCAGCAGCCTAACGCGGGTCAAAACACCGAAAACCAATCATAATAACATGCAGAAGACCTCACGTATGATCCGTTGTTTACGGGATCACGGTGAGGTCTTTTTTAGTCGGTCATCTAACAAGCGAACCGGATTTGCGGTTTAAAGCACCCCCGCCTTGGTTCAGCGTTTATATCCCTTTGGTGCCAATCCGCTTTGCGAGTTCCGCCAAATCCTGCCCTTTGAGGGCGCCCTCCACCAGCTGCGGAAGAAGCGCAGGAGTGCATGCGAAGCAAGGAGTGCCGTCCCGGGACAGCTGTTTGGCTGCCTGCTCGTCATAGAAGGGTTTACCCTCGTCGGATAAAGCGAGAAGACACATCGTCTTGACCCCCGCTTCCCGCAATTCGCGCATGCGCCGGATCAGTCCGGCCTGATTGCCGCCTTCATAGAGGTCTGAAATGATGATGAACAGCGTCTTTTTCGGCTCCTCGATAAACTGCTCGCAATAAGCGACCGATTTATGAATATCCGTCCCGCCTCCGAGCTGGATCCCGAACAGCATATCCACCGGGTCATGGGCACACTGCTCGGTCAGATCAACGACTTCCGTATCGAAAACCACCACGCGGGTGTCCAGCGAGGGAATGCTGGCAAATATGGATCCTACAACCGAAGCCCAGATCACGGATTCCGCCATGGAACCGCTTTGGTCGATATCCACGATGACGGTCCATTCTTTGCTCCGTTTGGCTCTGTCAAAATAGTAAAAACGCTCCGGCACGATCTGTTTGCGGTCCGCATCATAGTTTTTCAGATTGCGCTGTATCGTCCGCTTCCAGTCGATCCCGCTGAGCGAAGGGAGCGGCGTATGCTGCCTGCGGTTCAAGGCCCCGGTCACCGCCCGGCGGATATCCTCGTGAAGGCGCTGAACCAGCTCATCCACAACCGCCTTCACCAGTTGGCGTGCCGTTTCCTTCGTTTTCTCGTGGATTTTCCCCTTCAGGGACAGCAGCGTGCCGACCAGCTGTATATCCGGCTTGACCGTAGCCAGCACCTCGGGCTCAAAAAGCAGCTGCTTCCAGCCTTTTCGTTCCATGGCATCATTCTGGATGATGGACACCACGTCTTCCGGAAAAAAGGAGCGGACGTCACCCAGCCACTGCGCGAGCCGAGGGGCCGACTTCCCCTGTCCGGCTCCCCGCTGTCCCGAGGGCGCGCTGCCTGCATCCGTCCCGCCGTCCGTATTATCGTATATTGCAGCAAGCGCGCGGTCCATGATGCGTTCTTCCTCCGACAGCTGAATGCTCCCGCCGGGGCTGAAGCCCGCGAGCTGAGGCTCTGCCGACTGGCCCAGAATGAGCCGCCATCGCGATACTTGGTTGGATTCTTGCATACTGCTCATAGCCTAAAAATCCTCAAAATCAAAATCATTCAATTCGTCCAGCATTTTTGCTTCTTCCTCCTTCAAGTCACCGGTCAAAATCTCGGCGGCCTGCTCTGCGTTCACGCCCCAAAGTTCGCCAAGCAGCTCGGCTATCATCGTCTTTTCCTTGGGAGAGAAGCTGCTGAACGCCCTGCGCAGAAAAACAAGGGCGCGCGCGAACTCCTCATCGTCCAGGGACAGGATGTATTCATTCAGCTGCTCCCACAAGCTTAACCGTGATAGCAGGGCATAACGGTTCCGCATCGATAAGCCCTCGAACCATCCAGCCCCCAAATCGGCCGGAATGCCGGGGGAGAGTCTGCGCGAAACTTCTTCGGCGCACTGCTGCGCGGAAATCGCGTTCCGCTCCATTAAGACCGCGCAGGCATACCCCGACAGACGGGCATTGAGATCATCCCTTTCCGACAAATGCCGAAGCTCTTGCAGCCAAAGTTCCTCGTCTACCTGCTCGGCATGCTCCATCGCAACGCTGTTCAGCTCATTCATAGCGGTGATCATCGAGCCGGACACCTCATCGCTGCACTGGCTGCCATCAAGCAGAAACAAGCAAGCGCGCATAAACAGCTGCTGAAGCAGCGGCACTAACGGCTCCGTATCCATTCGCCGGACCCCGCCATAACGGATCATCACGGATAACGACCGGGAAGCGGCCGCGATCTGTACGACATCACGGCTGTCCACAGCCAGCTTCTGCAGGGTCTGCCTGCCTGCTTCCATCTGGTGAATCATCCCGCACTCATAGGCGATTCGGATAAGCGAAGAGGCTTCGGCAATCGAGCTGCAGTCCGCCAGCTTCTGTTGGAGCATATAAGCGGCGGCTACTTCTACCGTCTCTCCCAGCAGCGTGGACTCCACGACCTGGATTTCAACCTCAGGCGTCCATTTCACAACCCAGTGCTCCGCCCACGCCGCCTGCTCCTGCCCGCTCGGCCTCGCGCTGACGAAGTCAATCCCCAGCAGCTTCAAGCGGTGAAACAAGAAGGAACGGTTCAAATCCAGATAGGCGGATTCTTTCGAAGCAACCCTCCGGTTTTCGCGCAAATCCAGAATTACATCGTTGGCCACAACCGATTTATATTTCTCCAGCTTCAACCTTTTGAGCTGGCGGTTCAGGTCGTCCTGGATCGGCGTCTGGCTGACGCCTTCGGCCAGCTCGCCGATCGCCGTGCCGATATCCGTTCGGGCAAGCTCCTCTGCCACGACGGCAAGCTCACCGCGCCCAAGCAGCGTCTGGGCCGCATCCCGCAAATCCCGCAAGGTGGGGATGCCGCCCCCATGGAGCGCGGCGAGCGACTCCGCCAGCCGGACGGCTTCGATCACTTCTGCCGTAGACCGGTGGGTCCCTTTCTTTCTCATCGAGCCCGCCACCAAGGATAAATACTGATGCGGCAATTCCGTAAGCGCGCCCTTCAGCATCCGTTCCCACATCATTTCAAAATAATGGGGAGCCGCATTTCCTGCGCCATAGCCGGAAATAGACGACAGTTTATAGTAAGAGTATGGCATCAGGGTCAGTTTGGTTGCCCGGGAAGGCAGCTGAGTTAATTCCTCGTCGCTCATCGGGTTAGACAAATCGCTAAGGGCAGGGGCATGGTATGCCCCGCAGACGACTACAATGCGTTCGGGCTCATGCCCCGCCGCAATCGCTTCAACAATCTGACGGCGCATGTAAGACTCCCGAACGGCATTGTAGGCGTACTCCACTGTATCCTCAAGCCGTTCTCTCTCCTCCGAAAGCTCTCGCATATGCCCGGAAAAAGCCGTTATGGATTGCCGGTAAGACCCCGCGTTTAAATTATGTTCATAACTCCGCTCCCAGTACATATCGTAATCGTATTCGCCAGCAAGCTCGGCTATCCGCTCATATACGGATTTTCCGGCCGGCAGGCTATCATCCGACGGCTCTGCTGCACCTGAAACGCTTCCCGGCTTCCCGGCTTCGGACTCTTCCCCGCCAGAACCGCCTACCGGGCTGCGGCGGAGCTCCTGAAGGCATACGGCAGAGGACGACGGCAGATCGATAAATGCGGCGTAGGCTCCATGCTTCTGCGCCCATTTCATCGCCTGATATTCCGGAGAATATACCGCAAAAGGCCAAAGTACGGTTTGTACCGGCACTTCTTCGGTAAATGCCAATATGGCAACCGGCGGCTTTGTCGTGGCATGGACCAGATGCCGGATTTCCCCGCTAGCGTCAGACGGTCCTTCAATGAGGACGGCGGTGGGATCGATCTCATCCAGAAAATCTACTAAATGCTTCGCACCGGCGGGTGACAAATGCCGAACGCCAAAAACATGGATGCCGGCGGCATTCACTTGTTTATCTCCTTACATGCTTGATATAAGCCCCGCCACTCGGCACCGCGCTTTTTCATCACGTTGTCGAGATATTCCTTCCACACGAGCCGGTCCTTATCATCATCCTTCACGATCGCGCCTTGAAGTCCTGCTGCCAAATCCTCGTCGGTGAGCTCCCCGCTGCCAAAGCTGGCTGCCAGCGCCATGCTGTTGGTCAGGAGCGAAATCGCTTCAGCCGTCGAGATTACCCCGGCAGGAGACTTCACTTTTTCCTTTTTATCCAGGGTCATGCCGCTGCGCAGCTCGCGAAAGATGGTAACTACCTTAAGCAGTGCTTCATCTGCAGGAGCAGCAGCCTGAAGATCGTAAGAGGAAGCAATCTCCGACACCCGTTTCTTCACGATTTCGATTTCGGTTTCCAGATCCGCAGGAGCCGGAAGCACGATGATGTTGAAACGGCGCTTCAGCGCGGTCGACATCTCATTGACCCCGCGGTCTCTCGTATTCGCTGTAGCGATAATCGAGAAGCCTTTTCGGGCATTCATTTCTTTTCCGAGTTCAGGCACCGATATCGTCTTTTCGGACAAAATGGAGATGAGGGCATCCTGTACCTCCGAGGCGCAGCGGGAAATCTCTTCGAACCGGGCGATCCCGCCCGCTTCCATCGCCCGCATGATCGGGCTCTGCACCAGCGCTTCGGGGGTAGGGCCTTGGGCAAGCAGCATGGCGTAGTTCCAGGAATACCGCACGTGTTCCTCGCTTGTTCCAGCCGTGCCCTGTACGACCAATCCGGAATTTCCATAGATTGCTGCCGCCAGATTTTCGGACAGCCAGGATTTGGCCGTGCCCGGTTCCCCGATCAATAACAGGGCGCGGTCGGTTACCAGGGTAGCGACCGCCATCTCGATCAGTCGTTGGTTTCCGATATATTTAGGCGTGATTTCCGTCTTGCCGGCCTTGCCGCCAACGATGAATTTGAGTACGGATTGAGGGGACATCTGCCATCCGGCAGGAATTTTCCCGGTATCCTCCTTGCGCAGCGCTTCCAGCTCATGACGAAACAGTATTTCCGCGGGCTGACGCATGATATCTTCCAATTGCTCTTGACCTGCTCCCATGGTTCCACTCCTTAATATTTATTGTTCTTTCATCTTGCGAAGGATATATCGAAGCTGATCCTCGGCGTTGTCCTTGTAGTTGCCCAGGACCGCATGAACGCGGTCATGATAATCTGCAGGCAACCGGCACAGCTGCGAGAATGTAAAAGGCTCGATCATGTAGCAGTCCTGATTGCGCTTATCCTCAAGAGCGGCCACAACAGCTTCAAACAGCTCTTCATCCTTTATGCCGGTACGAACAAGACCCATAATAATCAGATTGGCAAACCGGTTGCGGAATTCCGGCGAATTCTGCAGCTTTGCCAGCAAATACGATTCGGCTTTCCGATGTCCCCGGCGGGCGAACGCGCTGACCAGCGCCAGCTCATCCTGCTCGATCAACAACTCCAGCCATCTGTCATCCCAGCACGCCAGCAGCTGCTCTTGCGGGAGCATCTCCACGTAATACGTGTAGCTCTCCTTGCCCGCAAACGGCATTACTTCCTCATAAGGCTTATACTGCCTGGTGATTACCAGATCAGATAGGGTATCCAAAAGCTTTTTCCGCTCTTTGGCCGCGTTGCTGAGCGGCGACGAGGCGAAGCCTTGCAACAGAACGTCCTTGTATTGTTCATATACGCGTTCAGGCGGCAGCACGCGCGTTGCTTTTTGGAATACCTCGCGGACATAAGAGCCGCTGTGTCTATATTGCTCTATATCATTCTCCGCATTTTGGCGCAGCAGTTCCCTGGCTTCCCCGGAATCCATGCGATTCATGTAGATAACCGCTTCATTCATCAGATAGGTCCATCCCAGAGACTTGATGTATAAGGCATATTGCTGAAGCACGTTCCGGTACAGCTCCTCGAGCTCCGGATTTTGTTTGTCGTGCAGGGCCCACAAACAGCGTTTCACCTTGATCCAGCTTTCTTCCAGCTTTTGCTTGTCGCCCAGGGATTCGGAAACCGATTGAAGCTCCGCCGACAAGTCTCGTACAAGCCAATTCGTCAACAGGGCGGAACGGCATCTGCCTAAGGCAGGATTCACCAGCTCTTTGTCTTTTCCTTGAGCGGCTTCATACAACCGCCCCACGGCTTGATCGGAACCGTTCTCGGCCAGCGCGCCGTAGGCCGCCTCGCGGATGACCTTCTTCTTGCTCCTGCTCCATTCCATCAGATCCGCTTCAAACTCTTCGTACGGCGCAAGCAATTTGATCGCCATGCACCGCACCTCGTCGCTACCGATCTCGGCCGCTTGGCGGATCAGCTCCAGCGCTTCCTTCCCGCCTGCTGCCGCCATCACCTTCAGCTTGCGTGATTCCGGCTTTCCGCCCGCCGGATTAAAGCTTTCCATCAGAAACGGAACGATTTCCGGGCCGTACGCCGGCAGTATCTCATTGGCCGCGAGCTCGCCAATCTCGACGTAGGGGTCATTCAACGCTTCGATTGCAAGGTATACCAGACGGAAATCTTGGAACACCCCTTCCTTCCACGCTTCCTCTATGATCTCGTAACGGCCGCTGCCCGTCGTGGTCAGGGCGGTCTGTACTGCTGAAAGCTTGCGGTAGGATAAATGAGATGACAGCGAAACCGGATGATGGTCTGCCTGAAACAGTTCTCCCTCGGGTGCTGTCGTTCCTTGCGTATGCAGCACGGAGCTCAGCAGCTGGTTTAAATCCTGAAGCAGCTGTGCGGACTGGTTTTCCTTCCCGGAATCCGGCTCGATCAAGGCCAGGATTCCTTCGCCCAATCGTTTGAACACGGGAGCGCGTTCTCCCAGTTGTTGAAACTGCGGCAGCAGCCGCTTCAGGCGGAAATCGCCTGCCGCGAGCTCGCTGCCGGCGATATATAAACGCCTAACCTCTTGGTTAAGCTCCTGCAGTAATGCCGTACTCATGTTCGCTTTCCTCCTTCGTTACCCTGCTTAGTACAATAGCCGGATGATTTCGTTCGTCGTAATGATGCTTAGCGGCTGTGCCCAGAGACGGCCCGTCGCAAGGTTGTGCTCAAACATAACCAGCATGGATACGCCGCTCAGCTTCTCCTCCGGCAAATACCGCAGCATCGGCACGGTTGGTTCCATATACACATCGGCCAGCCCGATCGACTGCCCGGATTCATCCGTAATGGCATATTGCCCTTCAGCGTTCCGGCCGATCCCGGATACATGCAGCAGCATGACGGGGTTGCTGTCGCTAAGCGGATTCTTGAGCTGGTTCTTCACCTTTTTAACGGCTTCAGCATAAGAACCTGCCGCATGGTTGCGAATCCATTCCAGATCCTCTTCCGTTACCGGACTTGAGGTCATTTCTTCAAAGCGAACACGCCGGTTCATATCTCCCGGGTAGCGATACAGTACAGGGACATGGGCTTTATCAAAGAAGCTGTCTTCTTCCCGCATCAGCTTGGCGGCTTTATAAGGACGGTATTGGATCGTTCGGTGGATTTCGCCGCTGTCCTTCTGGATCCAATATCCGGTATCCACATGCTCCAGCAGCGCATCGTCGGCATAACTCAGAAATGAAAGCTGCACCAGCTCTGCTCCTTCGCTCACTAACCCATAGCTCTGCAGCTCGGTCAGCTGCCATGCATGCCCCAGCCATTCCTCTATCGTCGACTCGTGGTCCAGCCTCATATCCGGATCCTCAAGTTTTGTGGTCAGGTACTGTCTGCCCTTCTTGATCATTGCGTTCATGACGGCAAGCTGCCCCACCGCATATGTATAAGCTTTCTCCTGGTCTTCGGATGACAGAACCAGCGCCAGGCGGCGGAGTTCCGTCTGAGCACCCGATAAGTAATAATTGCCCATCTGCTTCACATGTTCCTGGATCCGCTTATGTTCTTTTTTGTCCAATGTCCCGAGTCCGTTACGGATCAACGAGTGTATAAGCTTTTCCAGAACGTCCAGGCCTTCCAGCTGCGCATGGAGTTTCTTTTTTAACGCCGATTTGTTAACCTTCTTCGGTTTGGGTGCTGCTCCTTCGGCTGCTTCTTTGAGCTTGCGCTCTTCCCGCTTCTCCGCCTTCTCCCGCTTGGCGGCCAAATCCTCCGGCACCTCGGCGGGGGTGAACGACGCTCCGCCTGCATAAGCATATAGCAGTCCAAGCACATGCTTGCACGGAAACTGCCGGCTCGGGCAGGTGCACCGCATGACCGGCTTCTCCGGCACCGCAAAATCGGCGGACGGCAAGTAATCGGAACTTCCGCTGCCGGCACAGGTGCCGAACAACACGGCTTGATCCTCGGAATGATGCAGCTGTAAGAAACGTCCTTTTTTTACCAGACCTTGCCCGTTCTTAATGGCCGCGCTATTCGGTGCCTGCGAATCGATCCATGTCTCTGTAATCTCAACCAAACTTATACCCTCCTAAATCAAATCGCTGCGTTCAAAAACAGCAATAATATCCATTACGTTTAATCATATCGAATCTTCGCCCTGCTCCCTACCCTTCTAAAGACCTATTTAAGAACACCCATTCCTATTTAATCCATCATCCTCCTCCTTAAATGGAACATATTGTAATACTATGCTGCCGTTAAAATAAAAAAAGAGCCGGCTTAGCCGGTTCTTCGAAATTTGCTATCACCCAGGAGTAGACGAACGCGCGCAATGCGGACTTAAAGATCGCCTCCGGCGTTCGCTTATCCCTTTTGTCTCCGATGCCGTTAGTCTTTTCGCGCTTGATACCGCCCTGTTCGAATCTCGAGAATATACGATTCAGGGTGGGGCATGCCGGACTCCAACGCATCCTGCACGGCTTGCTCGATCGGATACGGCACACGGATGCATTGAATGTTTAACGGCGCGGGATCTTCGCTTCCATAGACTCCCTCCAGAATGACGTAAGACGCCTCGGGCAATTCAAGAGGATTGCCGACGCTGCCGGTATTAAACAGCGTTCTCCCGTCCAGATGCTGGTGATAGGCATTATGGATATCGCCGTAACCGGCGACGTCCGCGATTCTCGGGCTGCCGCACAGCGGGGAGCTGTGAAACAAGGTAGCCCGCTTCTCCTGGTCATCCCAGGGCTGGATCCGTTCGTACACGCTTCGCGGCGAAGCATGAAACAGCCGGACCCATTTACCGCTCATCATGAATTCTATGACATAAGGGAGGCCGGCAAGATATTGCAGCCTCTCGCTTCCGAGTCTATGCTGATGCCATAGCAGCGACGGATCATCGGTCTCATTGCCAATAAAGTCGTCCCAATTCCCCTTAATGACCTGCTGGCAATGGGTTCGTACCATATCCACCGCCACATCGCCGTGCGGGCCCTTGCCGATCAAGTCGCCCAGGCAATAGATGGTTTCTATTCCGCGGCGTTGGATATCCCTAAGAACTGCCTCCAGTGCAGGGATATTTCCGTGTATGTCGGAGATTAATGCAAATTGCGCCATCAGCCGGCCTCCAAACTTCGTTTATTTCGGTTTGCTATGGTTATGGCGGTGTTGCTTTTCGTATATTCATCCTATGTCTCTTTTTAGCCAGGGATGAAGCGGTTCAGCGATTCACGCCGTGCCCCAAAATCAGGTCTTTGGATTTACCAATCCAGCACTTCATTTTCCATACAATATTAACTTATAATGAAAATAGTTTGAAGCTATTCTATAAGAAAGTCAAAGGAAGGAGGTTTTGCGGTTCCATGCATTGCCGTCCGGAATCGTTCGGGCACGCGATGCGTGTTTCAACTACATCGGCAGTACATAACGTGCATTGGAAGGAGGCAATTATACGCCGGAACGTGCCAAATCCTTATTTTGGACGTTTTAATTTTTAGTCTATTGTATTAAGGTAATCATATATTTTTACTCACGCAAGCTTGGTAACTGAATAAGATTTAAGCATCACCGACTTCACCACGTTAGGAGGCTGACGATAGTGAATACACGCAGGATGGTTAGCTTAGGGTTACTGATTCTTGTCTTGATCATCAGCGGTTGTACGGGAAATGCTTCAACCGAAAAAACGAAAACGCTTACACTTTGGTATTGGAACCGAAGCCTGGACGATGAGCTGATTAAGTCTGTTGAAAAGGAGTTTCCGGGTATCCGCATCGACGCGCAAAAAATCGGAGGCGACTTCAAATCGAAATTAAAAACAACGCTGGCCGCCGGCTCCGGAGGGCCGGACATCGTCGCATTTAACGACTGGGTGGCGGAGCTGTTTACGAGTTCGGATCGCTTCTACGATCTGTATGAGCTTGGCGCCAAAGAAATCGAACCGGATTTCCTGGATTGGAAATGGAAGCTCGGCGTTACGCCGGAAGGCGCCATGATCGCCCTGCCGATCGATACGGGGCCAACGGCTTTATACTACAGAGCGGATTTGTTCGAGGAAGCCGGACTTCCGACCGAACCGGAAGATGTCCACGAGCAGCTCGGCTCCTGGGTTCAATATTTCGAGGCGGGACAGAAGCTGCAGGAGCATTTTGATCAAAAAGTGAAAATGCTCGATAACATCACGAACATTTATACCCAAATCAACGCCCAATCCGATCGCATCTATTTTGCCGAGGATGGAACGTTCATCGGCGAGTCTGCGGAATCCTCGATGAAAACGGCCTGGGATACGGCGGTAAAGGCCTCCCAAATGAAGCTGAGCGCCAACGTCAACACTTCTTCCTCAGAGTGGAATGCCGCCATGAACAACGGGCGGGTCGCTTCCTTTGTCGGTGCGGTCTGGATGAAGGAAATACTCATGCAGGCGGCGCCGGACACCACCGGCAAATGGAGGGTAGCCCGTGCACCTGGCGGTGACGGCAACAACGGCGGTTCCTTCCTTGCCATTATGAAGACAAGTAAATATCCGCAGGAAGCATTTGATGTCATGAAATACATTCAGAACCCGGAAAATCAGGTTCAGTCCTTTAAGAAGATCAACCTCTTCCCTTCCGCCAAGGACGCGCTGGATGCACCCGTCATGAAGGAACCCGAAGAATTTTTCGGAAATCAGGCGACCGGCGAGGTGTTCTCGGAATCTGCACGAAACGTTAAGCCGGCTTATTTCGGCGGGAAGTTCGCGAATGTCAACGGCATTGTCAATCGAGAGCTGTCCTCGGTTGCCCTTCAGGGCAAAAATCCCGATAAAGCCTGGGCCGACGCGCTGGCCAGGGTCAAAAAAGAACTGCTGCGCTGACCAAGGTTCTTGTTTTGCGAGGTATGGCTTTCCGATTGTTAGGAGTACTTAAATACCAACCGCTACAGGAGGTACAGTACGATGGATAATCCAATGCTGAATCGCACGCCCGTGGAACAGAAGCCTGTTCCCAAGCATCCGAAATCCCAAGACCGACTGTCTGCACAGATCTGGAAGCACCGCAAAGAATATTTGGCGATATCCCCTTTTTACATTCTATTTGCCATCTTCGGGCTGTTCCCGATCGCCTTTTCCATGTTCCTGTCCTTTCAAAAATGGGACGGCATCGGCGAGATGACCTATAACGGTCTCAATAACTATCAATTCATGCTGACCGATCCGGAATTTTGGAGAGCCGTCGGCAATACACTGCTGATCTGGATTTACTCCACGATACCGATGCTGTTCATCGCGCTAGTCGTGGCTTTCCTGCTAAATGCATCGTTCGTCCGTTTCCGCACCTTCTTTCGCATCGGTTATTTCCTGCCCAACGTCACCTCGCTTGTTGCGGTTGCCATCGTGTTCGGCACGGTCTTCTCGAACAACTACGGTCTCCTCAACTATATGTTGTCCTTGCTCGGCCTCAACTCCGTCGAATGGTTGAATAAGACGTGGGGCATTCAGCTAGCCATTTCGGTCATGGTTATATGGAGATGGGCGGGATATAACGCCATCATCTATCTTGCCGGGCTGCAGAGCATCCCGACGGTTCTGTACGAGGCAGCCAAGATCGACGGAGCCACCGGCATTCAATCCTTTTTCAGAATCACCATTCCCAATCTAAGGCCCATCATTCTCTTTACGGTCATTACGTCAACCATCGGCGGCATGCAGATCTTCACCGAGCCGCAAGTGCTGGTCGGCAATGACGGCGGCGTAAGCGGCGGCGGGATGACCATCGTCCTCTACCTGTACCGCGAAGCCTTCGTGAACAACTATTTCGGATATGGCGCTGCCGTCGGCTGGGGCATGTTCCTGCTCATCGCCCTCTTTTCCATCGTGAACTGGAAAATGGTGCAGGGCAGTCCTTCCAATGACTGAAAATGGGGGTGAATCGTATGTTCAAATGGAAATCCATTCTGCTGCACATCGGGTTGATCGCCGGATTGATCTTATCCATTTTTCCCTTCTACTGGCTGCTTGTGATGGCGACGCGCACCACTTCGGATATCTACAGCTTTCCTCCGAAACTATGGTTCGGTCCGCACTTGCTGGATAACGTCTCGAGGGTGCTGAGCAGCATCGACTTCTTCGGCGCCTTCTGGAATACCCTGTTCGTCGCTTCCGCTTGTACGCTGCTGGTCTTATTCTTCGATTCCCTGGCCGGATTCACGTTCGCCAAATTCCAGTTCCCGGGCAAAAAATGGCTGTTTGTGCTGCTGCTTGCCACCATGATGGCGCCCGCACAATTATCCTTGGTGCCTTCGTTTGTCATTATGGCAGAATTCGGATGGGTGGGCACCTACAAGGCCCTGATCATTCCGGGAATGGTCAACGCCTTCGGAATCTTCTGGATCAGGCAGTATGCACAGGAATCGGTGCCTTCGGAGCTTCTCGATGCCGGTAAAATCGACGGCTGCGGTTTCTTCCGCCTCTATTGGAACATATCGCTGCCGATTCTGCGGCCCGCTTTATCGTTCTTGGCCGCCTTCACGTTCATCGGGGTATGGAACGACTATCTGTGGCCGCTCATCATTCTAAATGATGAGAACAAGTTCACCTTGCAGGTTGCGTTATCATCATTAAACGGAATATATACCACCGACTATTCGATGGTCATTGCCGGCACGCTGCTCGCCGTCATCCCGCTGATCGTCATGTTCTTGTTCATCAGCAAGCAATTCATTTCCGATATCGCCGCAGGCGCGATTAAGAGTTAACGGCAAAGGAGCTGCCTCCAGGTGTTATGCCTGACAGGCAGCTCCTTTCTATATTCCGGTCCAAGACGTACGCGCTACGGCACCATGACCAGCTGTTCATTTTCTTTCGTCCCTGCCTCTTCTGCTGAATCGGCTGTCTCCTCCCTTTTCAGTTCTGCCGTTTCATCCAGCTTTTTGCGTCCCATTAAGGCTGCTGCCAGAAGCGCTAACGCTGCAGGAACGATAGCCCAGGCAAACGTAGCCGCGATGGAGGAAGCGAGCGTGTCCGAGATCGGCTTGAGCAGGTCGGACGGAATCCATGATCTCGTCTCCGGTGCCAATAAGATGTGAGGATCCTTAAGATCGAATCCTTCAGGAAGCCCACCGGTGTTCATCACGTCCGATCCCGATGTTAAGGAACCGGTGAAGGATCGGCTCTGGATCAACCCGAACACCGTAATGCCAATGGTCATTCCAAGCGACCGCGTGAAATTGAAGGTCGAGCTCGCCATCCCGCGCTGTTTATAGGATAAGCCATGCATGACCGCCGTTCCCAGCACGGAGAACGATCCGCCGATGCCAAGCCCGATCAGAACCATGTACAGGGTAACGATGAACCTGCTGGATTCCGCGGTTAACGTCGAAGCGAGCACCATCCCTCCCGTAAACAGGATCAGCGTCGGGATCATGATGCTGCGATACGAGATTTTACTCATCAGAAAACCGCTGACCGTCGCCGTGACGACCGAGCCCACCATCATCGGCAGCAGGACCAGCCCCGAGTTCGTGGCGCTTCCGCCGAGCACGCCTTGAATGAAAATCGGAATGTAAACGGAAGCCACGATGAAGGATCCTCCGCTAAACAAGCCGCACAGCACGCTTGAGGTATAGAGTTTATTCTTGAATAAATGAAACGAGATGATCGGCTCCTCCGCCCTTCTCTCGGCAAGCACGAAGAGCACAAGCATGACGGCGGCAGCGCCAAACAAAGCCAGGATGACCCAGGAATCCCATGCCCATTGCTTCCCTCCAAGCTCAAGCGCGAACATGAAACAGATCACGCCCGCAAGGAGCGTGGTTGCTCCCTTCCAATCGATCGGCTGTTTGGAACGTTCATGCGATTCCTTATAGAATACCGTCACCATCAGGAAGGCCACGATGCCGATCGGCAAATTAATATAGAATATCCATTGCCAGGTAATATGATCTGTAATATAAGCGCCGGCGAGCGGCCCGAAAATGCTGGATAATCCAAAGACGGCTCCGAACAAACCGGTGAGCTTTCCGCGCTTCTCCAGCGGCACGGTGTCGAACATGATCGCGAATGCAATCGGGATAAGCGCTCCGCCCCCTACGCCTTGCACGGCCCGATACAGCGCCAGCTCCGTGATGGAGCTTGCCGTACCGCACAGCACGGAGCCCAGCATGAATACAATCATCCCGAACACAAAGAATTTTTTGCGTCCATACATATCGGACAGTTTGCCGAAGATCGGCATCCCCGCAAGCTCGGCAACCATATACGCGGAGGTCACCCATACGAAATGATCAAGTCCTCCGAGCTCCCCGACGATGTTTCCCATGGCGGTCGCTACGATCGTATTGTCCATGGAGGCCATCAAGATGCCGAGCAGCAGGCCGGCAAGCACGATGGGCAGTTTGTTGTTGTTGGCTGTTTGTGTCTTCAAGTTCTCATACACTCCTTCTAAGTAGGTTTCCTTAGTACTGCAGTCATTGTAAATCGAAAAGTATGACAGGTGACTGTCACACTTTTGTCCCCGTTTCCGTTATTTTTTATCAAACGCTCTTATTCAAGCAGCCTAATGGCTTTATGTTCGCATGCAGGGTAGCGTATAATCGGTTTATCTTAGCTCATGCCAAGGAGGTCATGTGATATGAAGATCAGTGAATTATCGCAGCGCAGCCAGGTCAGCGCACGCTCGATCCGGCATTATGAACAAAAAGGCCTGCTGGAAGCCGATAGACTCGATAATGATTACCGCCATTTTAACGCGTCCGCCATCGAACGGGTCAAAATGATCCAATTGTACTTAAAGCTGGGCTTGACCACGGATCAAATTCGCGTATTGTTTCGCGGTGAAGTCGCTTCGCCGGACGATTATGAATATTGCGAGGAAATGCTCTCCTTTTATGAGGACAAATTAAGCAGCGTGGACAGTCAGATTGCAGCGCTCCATGAATTGAAACACCTGCTGGAAAGGCAAATCTCCCGGACCCTTGGCAAAAAGAAGAGTCAGCAGCAGCCCTCCGCAACGTGATAGAATGAAGTGTACATCTGAAATGGAGGATATCTACATATGGACAATTTCGAGAAAAATCTGGAGAAATACGCGGAGCTGGTCGTGAAGGTTGGCGTAAACGTTCAACCGGGCCAAGTGCTGATCGTCAATGCTCCAATCGAAACCGTAGAGTTGACACGCCGCATCGTGGCCAAAGCATATGATGCAGGCGCCAAATATGTGCAAGTCGACTGGGAAGACGAAAAAATCACCCGAATTCGCTATGAGAAGGCACCGGAAGACTCCTTCCATTATTATCCGCAGTGGCAGGCCGACGCCATGCAGCAGCTCGCTGAAGGCGGAGGAGCCATTCTGCGCATTAAGGTTCCGGATCCCGAGCTGTTCCGCGGCATTGATTCGGTAAAAGTATCTACAGCCGTTAAGGCTGCTGCCATGGCTAACGAAAAATATCAGGTATACGTCCGTAACAATAAAATCAGCTGGTCGCTCATTAAGGCGCCTACCCGAGCCTGGGCCAATAAAGTATTCCCGGACCTCCCCGAAGAAGAGCGCATCCAAGCGATGTGGGATGCCGTATTCCTGATGAATCGGGTAGGCAGCGAAGATCCGGTAGCCGCGTGGCGGGATCATATCGCCGGACTGAAGCTGCGCCAGAACCACATGAATGCCAAACGCTACAAGAGTTTCCACTATCGTGCGCCGGGAACGGATCTGCGCGTCGACATGCCGGAAGGTTACCTTTGGCTCGGCGGCGGTGACGAGAATGAGGCCGGGGTGTATTTCGTAGCGAATATGCCCACCGAAGAAATCTATACAATGCCTCATCGCACGGGCGTGAACGGGACCGTATCCAGTACCCTTCCGCTGAATCTGAACGGCCGCCTGGTGGAAGGCATAAAGCTCACGTTCAAGGACGGCAAGGTTGTTGCATATGAAGCCGAATCCGGACGGGAGCATCTCACGACGCTGCTGGAAACGGACGAGGGCGCCTCGTATCTTGGAGAGATGGCACTCGTGCCGCATGATTCGCCGATCTCGCAGCTAAACCGAGTCTTCTATAACACCGGCATCGATGAGAACGCCTCCTGCCACTTTGCGCTGGGAAGCGCCTATCCCGTGAATATCGAAGGCGGCACCAAGATGAGCAAGGAAGAACTGCTGGCTCGCGGAGCCAATGTCAGTCTGACGCATGTCGATTTCATGATCGGTTCCGCTGAACTGGACATTGACGGCGTGCTGGCGGACGGTACGATTGAACCCGTATTCCGCGGTGGACGGTGGGTCTAAAGTTCGTTTGGGTAAATTGGGGTTCCTTAGCGTGCCGTTTGGCGTCATATGACCAGGGGCAACCCTTTAAGCCTACAACTGTAAAAAAGGCGGACACTGGAGCAATTGCTCCATGTCCGCCTTTTTCTATGTTCTACATTCGTATGGTTACTTTACTCTGCATGCTCCAGCATCCGAAGTATCATCATGACCGCTTCCGCACGGGTCGCAGATTCCTGAGGTGCAAACCGGTTACCCGAACGTCCGTTCACGATGCCGGCCTCGGCCGCGGCTGCGATTTCCTTCTCCGCCCAAGCCGGAATATTCTGCTGATCGCGGAAGTCCGTTCCGGCACCTGGCTGGGTAAGGCCTAGGTAGCGTACGATCATCACCGCCATTTCCGCACGGTTAACGGATTCGTTCGGTTTGAATGTCCCGTCTTGATATCCTTTCACGATGCTTTCGGATACGGCCCATTGAATCGCTTCAAGCGCCCAGGATCCGATGGAGGAGCTGTCTTTGAAGCTCAGTTTCTCAGATCCCGCTTGACCTTTCAGTGCTTTTGCCATCATCACCATAAATTCGGCACGCGTGACCTGACGGTCCGGTTTGAAGGTCTGATCCGGATAGCCGCCAACGATGCCGAGCGAAACCGCCTGCTCAATCGCGGATGAAGCCCAATGTCCGCCGATGTCGGTTAACAGCACCGGCTGGGGTTCCGGCTTCGGTTCTTCTGTCCCTGCTTTCGCCTTACGGTGTATGGTTAATTGATAGGTTTTGGTCGCACCGTTCTCGGCCCGAACCACCAGCTTCAGGACGTTATCCCCTTCCTTCAGCTTGATGACCTGATCATTCTTCAGAGGCTCTCCTTCCAGAAGGACAGCGGCCTTGCCATGCGCAGCCCCAACGCGGAGCTGCACGGATTCCGCATCCGTTTCAAGCCGGTACTCCGTCGTGCTTTCGTTGAACGCAGGGGTTAATGCAGCCGCTACGCCGCCAATGATGACTTCCAGCGCTTTTAATTGATTGTTTCCGGACAAGGGGACTCCACCGCCAGAGGATTCCGATCCCGATGACGGAGGATTCTCGGATGAAGGGATCACCGAAGCGTTATAGGCGCGGATCGCGGCTTGCAGTGCGGTCATTGCGTCCTTGACATCCTTCGCAGTTGCATGATCCTGCTGCGCTATGGCGCTGGCGTTTGCAATCGCGTCACGGAGCGCTGACCTTGCGCCTGCCGGATACTGCCCTGGCGATGAGCCTTCCCGTGTTTCGTCGAGCCTTTGCTGCGCCGAGGCGATTAATCCGATTAACTCGCTCTTGTCCACTCCTGCAGCCGAAGTCGTGACCGAGTTATGGAGTCCCAGGCTCTCGCCGGCAGCGTTATAAGCTTTGACGGTAAAATGATAACGCGTATCCGGCGTAAGCCCGGCTGCGGTATGCGAATACACATCGCTGGTCACGGTCACCACCGGTTCCTCCCGGCCTTTCATATATACGCGATATCCTTCCACGCCATCGCTTGCAGCCGCCTCCGGCCAGCTCATGGTTACACGGTTCGATGTGATCTCCGAAAATTCCAACTCCCCGGGCGTCCATACCGGCGCACCCGGAACGTCTACAGCACTCGTGATCACCGTTAAGATCTCGCTTGGTGGCGATTCCGCTCCATGCTGATCCGAGGCGGTTACTTTGAATTCGTACGGCGTATCCGGCGTAAGCCCTGTCGCTTCGTATACGCTGTCCGTAACGGTGGCCACTTGCTGTCCGTCCTGATACACATGATAGCTCACGACTTGCTGGTCCGGACGGTTCACAGGATCCCAGCCGATTTGAACCGAGGACGACGTGACCTGAAGTGCTTTCAGATTGGTTGGGGCCGCGAGACCCCCTTCATCCGTTGTGAACGTCCATACGTCCGATACCGTTCTTCCCCCGAATTCATCTTGGGCAACGGCATACCAGGAATAGGTTCCGTTGGATTGCAGTCCTGCCCACGGCTGAGTAACTTCCGTGCCGCTCGCTGCCTTTTGCGGCGTACCGATGGCCTCTCCTCTCAGATGATTCACCTGGATCGAATCGGTGGCTACCCGCTTCAGTTTCGGCTCAAGATCCAGGTTCATCGTAAATTCATCCACGCCCGGATTCGTATAATAATTGTACTTATCCAAGTAAGGAGAGTACGTATTCACGTAAATCTGATTGCTTTCCTTATCAAAATGCAGCAGTCTCAAATATCCGCTGCCGCCGTCCGCATGTCCTTGATAGTCCGCCAGCATCTGATACACGGTTCGGTCCGTATTGCCGTCACCGTCATCGTCCAATTCGTTCTTAAGCAGGCTGGCTCCCGTGTAATGGCCGCTCAGTACGGCAACCACGTTCCGATTAGGGACGACTACTTCCTTGTACAACTTGTTGCCTACGCCGGAACGCGTTCCGTTCGCGAGCATGTAATCATGGAAATTCAGGAATGCGATACGATCCGGATATTCAGCGAGAACCTCGTTCATCCACTTGATATCCTCGTCTTCGACGCCCCATCCCATATACATCATGATGAAGTCGTTGCCTTCGACGGAGACCAGATCGTAATGTCCCCGGTTGTTCTTGTAGGAGCCTCCGTAATAGGGCTGATCCTTATAACGGTCTTCCCCGAAATATTGACCGTAGGTCGTGTAATCCCAATCGTAGCTGCCCACGTCATGATTCCCGGCAAGCACGCCGTGCGGCAGCTTGGCATCCTCCAGCATGTTCATGTAAGCATCGGCACGTTTCCATTGGTATTCGGCTGTTGGATCATTCACGATATCACCGGTATGGAACAAATATTTGATGTTCATCTCATCGATGGAATCAACGATCCATTCGAACTGCTTTTGCTGAATATGCGGATAGAGCTCCGTCAAGAACTGCGTATCGGATACCCATACAAAGGTGTAATCATAATCCCCTCGGGAAGGAATTTCATCCTGTACGATCACATCGACTTTATTATTCTGTACATAGTCTGCTGCCGTCAGTTCGCCTCGAAGCGTAAAATCATCTTCAGACTGGGCAATATGCTTGGTTATTTCCGTCCATTTGCTCAGCTTGTGGTTCCACGCATACATCGTGACCTTGCGGCCGGACACCGTGTGTCCTTCCCAAGCGACTTCGACGCTGTCGCCGGGCTCGACGGCATGCTCCAGCTCTGCCTCGAACCGGATGTAAGGGAATTGAGACGTTGAATCTACGGTGACATATTCATCGTTGGATTCGGATATCCGCTTCAATTCCTCTTCGGTCAGCACAGTTTCGCCCGCAGGGAATCTATCCTTTGGCGGTTCTTCGTCCGAAGCGTTCTTGGACAATTTCACCCGATCCCCGCTTAAAGCATGATACGAATAAGCCTGATGGAAGGAGACCTCGAGCTCGTCATCCGATGGATCGCTGACTTGAACCTTCAGCTCCGGCGACAGCCCGGTGCCGCTCTCCTTATCTGCCGGCGACACCAACACAGGTTTATTCGGATGCTCCTGAGCCGTGTTAAACGTCACGGTTTGTTCCGAGCGGTTACCGATCTTGTCCACTGCGCGAATTTCCAGCTTATGATCGCCTGGTTCAAGCTCAGCCGAGGAAGTATTGTACGGCAACTGGATGGCGCGTCCATCGAGCGTAACCTCGACCCGGTCCACGCCCGATACGCGATCCGTGACGGTCACATCGATCGGGATGCCGCCCTTGTAACTCTTGCCCTCTTCAACGGTTGCGCTAATTTCCGGTCCGTGGTTATCTACCAGAACATCGGCAGCTGCTTCAGACTTACCTTTGACCTTCAACTGAATGGAATGCGTTCCGTCCGAGACGGCCGAGGTATCCCATGCGTAGGACAATGCATTTACTTTTTCGGCAGGAATGTCGAATTGAAAAGCTACGAAAGGCAGGAAACGTCCATCGTCGCCAAGGTCATGGATCCGTGCGGGATCGCTGTATTGCGGATCCCGGATTTCCGTTCCGTCTCCCAGGAGCAGCCGCACGTTGCGCGCATTGAAATCATCCATATTGCCCGTCGGCTTGTCGTCTTCGAAGTAGGTCTTCTCGTTATCGCCGGCCCGAAGGGTAATTTCGTTCGATCCGCTTGTCAGCCACTGCGGTTCGATCGGGACCACGATGGTTTGATAACCGTCAATGTTCGCCTCCGTCTCGAAAAGAACCTCCTTGCCGATGGTTACCGTGTTGATCCCATCGTCAATGCCGTCGCCTTCAAATATAAAATAGGCGGAATGCTCCATGGCGGGAGTGCCTTGAACCGGCGTTCCGTCCACTTGAAGCTCCAAACCGGAAGGCCCAGCCCCATCAGCTGCACCCCGAATATACGTGATGCCCGTAACCGTTTGTTGATCTTTAACGTTCAGTCTCGCGCTTGCACCGCTGCCCGTGAGATCAACCTCATATTTAGGGCTCTCCACTTTCTTAAACGTGTTGGACACCGTGAAGAAATACTCCAGCTTGGCATGTCCCAGCAGCTCCAGATAAGGTATCGTATGATGATAGCCTTGCTGTCCTTCCTGAAGCTGTACGACCTTGTAATCGTTCTGTCCGTCGACACGATACGATAACGCGAGCGATGTCACCATGCGGTCATCGTGCGCTTCTGCGGCGATTTCCAGATTGTCTCCCGGCTCCACGTTCGTGGTGGTCGTCCGATTGACAACGGACGGCTCCTTGGTCACGTCGATATGTACCGGCTCCGCGGGCACTTCCGAATGCGCGAGCGAACCCGGCGTAGCCTTATGCTCCAGCTGGGAGATCCGCTGCATTTTTAGACTGCCGTCTTCGGGATATTTATAGAAGATTCCCTGATCGGGACCGTTATGAACTTCACCGTCGTTGTAAAACGCGGACACGACCGGGCGGCCGGTGTTCGTTACGACCACGAGCTCCCGCATGCGCGAATTGGACATGCCGCCTGAGAATATTTTGACGACATCGGTGTTTTCGTTCAGGTTGGTACCGTAATTATGATTAAAATCAGCAATCGTGGATTTGCTGTTCTGACCGTTTATGATCCAGAAGACCAGCGTGCCTCCGGATGGAATGGTCACCTCGTCGGGTACATGAGCCCACAGGGTGTCGCTCTCCAAGTAACGGTAGCGTATCTTATAATTGCTGAAATCGATGGCTTGATCGGAATTGTTGTAAACCTCGATAAATTCGTAACCGTCGGCGGTTCCTACGTTCGTGGAATCAGGCACAAGCTCGGTGATCAGCAGCTCGGGCACTGGGTTAAGCGCAGTGGGTGTCTGGGCGGAAGCTTGTCCTGCGAGAGCAGTAAACGAGGCAGACATAACGATACAAAGAATCAAGAAACAGGAAATACATCGTTTAAGGACGATCTTAGACATGGAAAACCTCCTAGAAATGATTTTTTGAGCAATCAATTCAGTTTCCCAATTCTCCAGGTCTCCATGGGATCTCCAAATTATAATTAAAGCGTTTTCAACATAAAATCCCTCGCGATTTCAACTTAGGCTTTTCCCCTTGAGGGGTCCTTTTCCTCTTCACCTCCCAAGATCAATAATTGCATATTCCGATCGTTTTTTAAACCACTTTATGTAAAATTTGATAAATGATATAAAGGTCCCGATATTCGCTGAACCTCTAGTACAATAGGACAACTTAACGCCGCGCCTTTCTGTCCATGGCATATGGCTCATCCGTTTCTCAAGGTACATATTTCGGGATCCAACAACCTCTATTGTTCGATACTTCAGCACTATGAACGACTTATTTTCAATTCATCTTTGAGCAACAACTCCCGCTCCGGCGTATCTTACATACTGTAACTATTGCTTAATCCGCACAAAAAAAAAGACCCCGCGAATGATATCGCAGGATCCTTATCAGTGGGAAGCGATTTTATTATTCATTATGCAGCAATTTTCCAATTGCTAGGGTGCCTTACCTGAAAAGAATCGAAGAAACTTCGCTCTCCTTCTCCTTTTGCGAGTGTTCATGGCGAATCAACTGCCTTTCGGAATGACATGATGTTCTTCCGTCCGTCGATGACAATACCACTTCCCACTTGTTCTATATTTACCCGGTCCACGGGAAGTGAAACACGCCGGCCCAAATTTCCTTCGAAATCGGATGCCGCAAATGCCTCCTCCGTCACCTTGAATCCACTATAGCGGCTGTTCATTTTGCATCGTTCGGGACAGCTCTACCAGCTTGTTCATGGTTTTCCAATTCCGCATCGTCATCGGTACGCCGAACTTTGCCATTTGCGCCGCCAGCTTGGAATTCCGAACGCTTTCCTTAAACAGCAAATAGATTTCTTCTCCGATCGCTTCAAAAGTTTCTTTATCGTTCACGTAGAGCCTCAATCTCTCAACGTCATCGGGAGTCGGTGCTTCCGGCAGCATGGCAACATAAAGACTCTCAAACTCCGATGCTGCCTCCGCCGCACGTATCGTTTCTTCCGAAAAAGGACAATGCCGGACGATGCCCTCGATTTCCTGCGAGGTTCTGAGTATCACGGTTATCGGGAAGCCGAACGCTTCTTGTATTCCTTGCTCCATTTGGACCTGCAGCGTTTCCTTGGAATCCGCAGATTCGAAGAGCACGTTTCCGCTCTGAATGTATGTTTGCACGCGGGCTAGGCCCATGCCTTCAAGCATTTTTCTTAAATCGGCCATTTTGATTTTATTGTGTCCGCCGACGTTGATTCCTCGAAGCAAAGCGATATAGATGGTCATTTGAGCATCCTTTCCATGATCATACCTGCCGTCTTCTCGCCGTTCGCGATGCAGTCCGGGATCCCCACGCCATAATATGAGCAGCCGGCAAGCATCACGTTAGGATAAAGGTCTTCCATTGCGAGCTCCAGCGACTCCACGACCTGCCTGTGCTTCAGATGATAGTTCGGCATATTCTCATGCCATTTGGTAACTTCGCAGGACACGGGTTCAGCCTCTAAACCTAAGCTCTGACGGATATCCTCCATCCCGACATGCTTCAATTCTTCGTCCGACAATCGGATTAATTGGTCATAATACGGATTGGAGCTTTTGTAGAACAATCGCATCAATAGCCGATTATTCTCGGAGGTGTGCTCCCATTTCCGGCTCGTCCAGGTGCATGCGTCACACTTCAGCTTCGTCCCCTTGGCCGTAATGAATCCCGTGCCGTCGTAAGGAAGCTCTTCATCTCGAATATCATAGGCCAGATACACGCTGATGAGCGACTTCGTATACAATTGGTCAAAATCCTCGTGAAGCCGCGGATCTTCCAGCAGCTCCTTCGCGCTTGATCCCAGCGTGCTTATTACAACAAAATCCGCTTCCATCTGTTCGCCGTTCGCCAGCATCAATCGATAGCCGTTAGGCGTTCTCTCCAGCCTCTCAGCGGCAACGCCCTTGCAGATCTTCGCGCCTGCTTCTGTCAGGCTCCGTTCCAGTGCGTCAATCAAAACCGAGACACCGTCTTTGAAGGAAATAAATTTCTTATTGCCTGTGCCAAGGAACTTCTGTTTATTCTCGGCCAAACCGCCCATGATGCTGCCGTAGGTATTTTTGTACTCCAGCAAATAGGGGAATGTGGACGCAATGGTCAGGTCATGGAGATCCCCGGAATAGACGCCCGATATGACCGGAGCGATCTGGTTCTGAACGATTTCCTTCCCTAGAAAGGACTCAAGGAATTCACCCAGGGAATCATGCTTGGTGAACGTCTCATTCGGCGTGTAATAGTCCTTGAGCGCCTCCACCTTCCCCTCCGCGGATACCAGCCCGCTTTCGGCCAAGGATTTCAAGCTAAGCGGTATGCCGAATACGCTCTCCTCGGGGATTTTTTTTAGGCCGTCGTTTGTATATATGAAAGAAGTCCCCGTGGCATTGTACACAACCTGGTCCGTTATCTGAAGCTCCTCCAGAAGCGGCGCCACATTCGTTTTCCGGGATACGATCGAATCCGCTCCGGTTTCCATAATAAATTCACCGTTCTGGACGGTTCGGATTTTGCCTCCCAGCACATCGCTTGCCTCAACCAGCACCAAGTCCATGTCCCGTCGATGATGTTTCAGCTCTTTTTGCAGATAATATAAGGTCGAAAGTCCGGTAATGCCGCCGCCGATGACTACGGTAGTTGTCACTGTACATACACCTCTATTATGTAGGTTCATATCACTAATATATAATGTTACGTTACCATTGTATCCAATTCCTAAGTATACCATAGTGACCGTTCATTCGTTGGGGGCCATTCCCTCAATATTGTGAACAGAACCGTTCACACAGCCACCGGTTTCCCGGACATCGCCCCTGAACAATCCATACATTGTGCGTGCTGCCCTCATTATCCAGGTGTTGGGATGGTTGTCGACAGCAAAAAACTCCGCGAGATCACTCGCAGAGTTTTTTTCGTGGGAAGCGGTTATATCCTTTTTGACGCTATCATTCCATTGCTTTAATAGCTTAAGGTGTACGCCGGAATAATTCAGGCTGTGTCGTCCTTATTCCTTGTTTCGTTGTACATGGGTATCAAATCCTTTCGGTAATTCCGACTTAACGTCTTGTTATCCGTCTGGTGTTGATGTGTTTCCACTTCCCACTTAGGATATATATACCCGGTGCATGGGCGATGAAACAGGTCAGGCATTCCTTTTTTGCGCCGCCCGGGTACGTCTTAATTATCCTCCGTCAATACTTCGAGCAAGCCCGCCGGGAGCTCATACTTGCGGTTGTTGATCTGGATGCTTTTTAATTCCTCCAGCAGCGAATCGTCGCTTTCCGAATCCTTTATGGCCTGCACTTCGCGGTGCAATTGCTCCATCTGACGGTCCAGCGCGTTGGCGGTATCCGCCGCCTTTTTAAGCTCTTCGAGCAGGTGCTGGGGAACCGACTTATTATATTTGTAAAAGATTTTATGCTCCAGACTCGCCCAGAAATCCATGGCAATCGTTCGAATCTGGACTTCAACGCATACCTTCTCCACCCGGTCAGAGAAAAAGACGGGCACTTCCACTAACAGATGCAAGCTTTGGTATCCGTTCGGCTTCGGATTCTTGATGTAGTCCTTGACGTTCAGGACCGTTAAATCGCTTTGATTCTGTAACATGTCGCTGATTTTGTAGATGTCGGTAATGAATGAACAGGTGATTCGTAAACCCGCAATGTCCTTAATGTTATCTTCTATGGAACTAAGCGATATGTTTCCGCCCTTGCGAAGCAGCTTCTTCATGATGCTCTCCGGCGATTTCAGGCGGGATTTCGTATGCTCGATCGGGCTATAGTCATGAAGAGCCTGAAACTCTTCTTTTAATATCTCCATCTTGGTTTCGATCTCATCTAAGGCGAATTTGTATTTCATCATGAATCGGGTAATTTCGTTCCGAATGATTTTGAGCTGTTCGATTTGCAAAGAATTCATGGGATACTTCCTTTCGATTGTGTGATTCAGAGCCGTGACGACTCGAGTAGTAAATAAAAACAAAACGCGTTGCTAACATTCTAGAAGTTCTGTCCCTCTTTAAATAGTAGTTGATATTGAGGTGCGACTGCAACTTTAGTGCAATAACGTCAAAAAGACGCCGCAACTACAAACGTCGCAGGCGTCTTTATCTTATGCGTATTCATTCCAAGCATTGCGTCAAGAATTAAGCCGCTAGATCAATCTGGATTCAGGAGGACAATGCAGCAAACATCTGGCTCAATTTCGCAGCAGCTTCGATCTCCAAGGCTTTAATTTCATCTACCAGCGATATCGCCGTTGCTGCTTGTTCTGCCGAATTAGGCTCGCCCCCCTGCGGAAATGGAAACATTCCATGCAGGACGCTGAACTTCTTGCAGATCTCCGTATACAGCCTGGCCGCATCTTCGAACGATGTCGTCAGATCCGGCCCGTCTTTCGGCCAGGCTGTCACCAGTTCCTTGAAGAACTCGGCGGCATAGTACCGTGCGTCCCGCAGCACTTCGATATTGTAAGCATGACCATTCGGCTCTATTTCACGACCATGCAGCGATTCTATCCAAGCATCGTAGGCCGCAATTCCCTTCACAGCCGTCGGCACCGCGTTTTCCTCCCCTTCATATAACGCGGTGGCGGTTTCCAGTGCCAGTCGCAGCTGCTGCCGAAGCGTCAAATCCACGGAACCCTCAATCGCCAGGACGAATATTTCTTCCAAGACACTCTTGCCTAGATTTTCGTATGGCAGCGTATCAACTCTTCCGCACTCCTCCGCATATAAGGTTCTCGTCTCGTCATCGTACCCGTACAGCGTTCCGAACTCCGGAAAGAAAATATCCCAGGCCAGGACGGGATATCCGCGATCCAATGAGGCATGGATCAAATCAAGGGCTCTTGGCAGCTCTTGATGAATGCTGCGTTTATTCATCGCTCCCTTTTCCATAAGGGCAGGATCCAGCAGATTGGCGTTTGTCCCGATGCCGTCCGACATGCCGTCGACGAATTTGGAATGGAAGCCGATATTATGAAGGCCGCGGGATAAAGATTCGCCGAAAAAATAGGCGGTCGGGCCCGCGATATGGACATCATTCGGTATGATATTGATCCGGAATGCATGCCCCGTCAGCCCCATGACCATCGGAAGCGATAGCTTGCGGTCTGTAAACTGAAGCATTTTGTACGTGGCATCCGCTGCGGATGTCCAGGTTTTGGTTTCTTTCATCGGTCCTTCGTAAGGCAATATGTTCTTCTTCATAATTCCCAGGTCCCTTCTCGTCTTAATATAAGAGTCAACGGTAACGCGGATTTTTTCTTGGATCACTTTTTTCCGTGATCTCGAAATAATCTGGTACACATTGGCCGAAGAGAGCTGAAACAAGTCGGCAATTTCCTGCGGGGACAGCTGATCGAAAAAATGGGATTCGAAAATAAGCCTTTCGCGCGGCTTCAGGCATTGAATGATGCCGGTTAAAGCACGCAGCGTTTCCTGCTGCACGATGCGCTCCTCCGGTACGTTAAAACCCGAGGCCGCTTCGCATGCGGAATGGTTGAGCCTGCCCAGAATGCTGTCCAGATCGTTCCATTGCTCCAGACTCCCCGAACCGTTAACTCTTCCCATGCCTTCTAGCTCGGTGAAAGTCTGCTCTTTGCACGCGGAGCTCCCTTTAAGGCGGGTATAGGCCTGATTCCGGACGATGCGGTGCATCCATGGAAGGAAGCGCCGGGCATCCACCAATTTGCCAAGATGCATGAATGCTCGGATCAGGGCATCTTGCACCACGTCTTCTGCTAAGTAGGACTCCCGCGTTATCGCTCTGGCATAGCCATACACCTTGGAGCGATGGCGCCGAACAAGCTCCCCGAATGCTTCCCGTTCCCCTGCCTGCGAGTATTTCACCAGCTCGTCATCTTCCATCTCATCCCATTGAATCGCACTGTCTGCTGTCGTTTCCAATTGCTCGAACCCTCTTTCGTATCGTTGACTACTTATATGACTTGAGAAGATCGTCATTTCTGACAATATCACCCGAGAAATAGTATAGCTTTTTTTGCATTTGAAGCGACAAAAAAAACGTCCCAAGCTGACCTGCACCCTCGGTCGCTTGGAACGTTCTCCGGCTTTTCACGCTTATATGGCATCTGCGGTGGCCTGTTGAGCCTCCCGGCGAAAATGTCCCGGTTCAGGACGCGTTAGGCCCAGATGCTCCCTCAGTGTATTGCCGCTGTATTCGGAACGGAACAGGCCCCGTTCTTGCAGCACCGGGATAACCGCATCCACGAACTCGTCCAGATCTCCCGGCAGCACCGGAGGCATGATATTAAATCCGTCGCAGGCATAACCTTCGAACCAATCCTGCATCATGTCGGCCAGCTGCTCGGGTGTCCCGACAAATGGCATATGACCTCTTGTGGTCAGTATCTTCCTCCCTAACTCTAAGATCGAAAGATTATCCTGATAAGCCATGTCCATATATAACTGGACCCGGCTTTTCATGCCGTTGGATGCGGCCACGGGGTCCGGGATGTTTCTTGGCAGCGGCTGGTCCAGCGGATAACCGCTCAGGTCGTAATTCAGGAACCCGGACAGAACGGCGATCGCCGAAGCTGGCGGAATCAATTCCAGCAGCTCGTGCGCTTTACGCCGTGCCTCCTCCTCGGTTGAGCCGATGACAGGCGACAGGCCCGGCATGATTTTCAGGCTTCCGCTTGCTCTACCATAATGGGACAGCTTCGAGTGCACGCTGGCGTAAAACGCCTGCGCTGCCTTCTTGGACTGCTGTGCCGTAAAGATGACCTCGCCATATTGGGCGGCAAAGTCCTGTCCCGGACCGGAAGAACCGGCCTGTATCAGGACGGGGTAGCCTTGCGGCGGCCTCGGAACGTTCAGCGGGCCTTTCGTGGAATACCATTGCCCATTAAAGTCCACGGGACGCACCTTCGCTCCATCGGCAAATTTCCCGGACTCCCGATCCAGCACAAGGGCATCGTCTTCCCAGCTGTCCCATAACCGGGTAACCGCTTCAACAAACTCGCGTGCCATTTCGTAACGCAAGCCATGCTCCGGGTGCTCCGGCTTGCCGTAATTGTGGGCTTCGATGTCAAGCTGGGACGTCACGATATTCCAGCCCGCTCTTCCCCCGCTGATCCAATCGAGAGAAGCAAATTTCCGAGCCACGTTATACGGCTCATTGTACGTTGTGGAGACCGTGGCGGTCAGCCCCAGTTTGTCCGTCACGGCGGAGAGTGCGGATAACAGCGTTAACGGGTCCAGCATGCCGGAAGCGGAATTTTCGACCTGGGTCACGTACAGCAAATCGGCAAAAAACATCATGTCGAACTTTCCCCGCTCTGCCGTGGCTGCCAGCTGCTTATACAGCTCAATTCCAAACATGCCCTCCACGTCCGAGGTTGGATGACGCCATCCGGCGTGATGATGTCCTGCATAATAGATAAACGCTCCCAGGTGCATCTGATGATCTCTGCGGTTGGTTGTCCCCATCTTCGTACCACTCCAATTCATATAAAATTGTCAGCCAACCATCCTTGATCAGCCCTTATATGTCTCTCTCCAGCCCAGCAGCCTGGATTCCAGCCGGCGTACAACGGAATCGGAGAGCTTGCCCACGACCGCAAAAATAACAATGCCTACAAACACAATGTCCGTTTGGGAATAGGCTCGGGCGTCTTGAATCATGTATCCGATGCCCGTGCTGGTCCCCATCATCTCCGCTACGACCAGCACAAGCCAGGAAACGCCGAGCGACAGGCGGATGCCAAGCAAGATGTTCGGCAGTGCAGCCGGTACGATCAACCGGATCAGCAGCTGCAGCTTTGAATATTGAAAGATCCTCGATACTTCATATAGCTTTGCATCCACGCTGCGAATGCCAAGGAAGGTATTTACATAGATCGGGAAAAAGGCTCCGAGGGAGATCATGAGAATCTTCGAGAATTCCCCGATGCCGAACCATAGAATAAACAGCGGAATCAGCGATAATAACGGTACGGTACGCAGCATTTGAAATGAAGGGTCCAGCGTACGCTCCGCCATTTTGCCAAGCCCCGTGGACAATCCTAGAGCCAGCCCCGTCAAGCCGCCCAGCAAAAAGCCCGATAGCGCTCGAAGAAGACTGATCCGAAAATGCTCCCACAGCTCGCCGTTGGCCCCCAAACTCGCGAATTGCTTGGCTATCGTAAGCGGAGTAGGCAGCAGGGACGCCGAAATCCAGCCAAATCCGCCGGCTGCCTGCCATAAAGCCAAGATCGCTGCGGGCACAAGCCAGGCATGGAGGGGCTTTGGAATGGCCTTCAGCCAGTCCCGCCCCCCTGTTTCTGAAGTGTCTGCATGACTTCTCATGACGGGTCGCCTCCCTTATAGCTGTCCTGCCAACGCAGAAGTCTGCCTTCGAGCCCTTTGACGAGGGAATCCGACAGCTTCCCGACGAGCGCAAACACTATAATTCCGACGAAGACCACCGTGGTCCAGGAGAAGGAACGCGCATCATTGATGATATAACCGATGCCGGAACTGGAACCCATCAGCTCCGCCACAACCAGGCCAAGCCATGCAACCCCGATCGAGAGGCGTATGCCGAGGAAAATATGGGGCAGCGAAGCGGGAACGATCAGCCTGCGGATCATATCCCAACGGCTGAATTGCAGGACGCGGGCTACGTCAAACAGCCTGTTGTCCACGGAGCGGATGCCGAGGAATGTGTTCACGTAGAGCGGAAAGAACGAGCCCTTGGCAATAAGCAGGATTTTCGAGGTTTCCCCGAATCCGAACCATAGAATGAACAGCGGCGCAATGGCCAGATGGGGAAGCGTCCGCAGCATTTGCAAGGTAGGATCGACAAGCCGCTCGGCCTTGTACGAGAAACCAACCCATATCCCCGCGGCCAAACCGAGGCTGCCGCCGAGCAGTAACCCGAGCAGCGCTCGCCAGGATGAGATGCCCAAATGCCGAATCAGCTCGCCGGAGCTTGTTAAATGAACGAATTCCCTCCAGATATCGAGCGGAGTCGGAAGCAGGATCGGATTGAGCCAACCCATGGCCCCAGCCGCCTGCCACGCGATGATGATAAAGAGCGGAACAAGCCAGCCGATCCGGTAAGTTTAAACAGGAACCTGCGGTCAATCCGCTTAGGACGGAGACGGGTTTCGACGGGGTCGGCGGTCACGACAACCGCCCCTTTGCTGATCCCTTCCGGGAGCATAAGCGCTACCTCCTTTCAATTTCAGATGATGTGCCGCTTATTGGGTTGCAGCCTCAATGTACTGATTATCAAACACCTCTTTGACCTGGATTTTTTTGCGGATCGTTTTTTGCTCGAATTGGAAGTCGGCGGTTTTCTGCTGCTCCGCGATGATGTCATCCGTTACGGGAATGTTGATCGACCTTGAACGGTCAAACGTGCCTTGAATGACTTCCTGCGGGATGCCGCGCTCATCGGCGTAACGTTTAATCGCCTCCGCTTCGTTTTCTTTCTCCCAGGCGAGAGACTTGTTCAGCACGGTCAGATAGAGCGTGACCAAATCCGGATATTGATCGGCAAAATCCTTCCGCACGATATTGAACGAAGGCGACAGGACGCCAAGCTGCTCGCCGTCCGCCAGCACGTTGCCTTTGCCTGTCAGCGTGTTCAAGGTAATGTACGGGTCCCAGGTTGCCCAAGCATCGACGCCTCCCGATTCGAATGCAGGCTGGGCTTCGTCGGGCTGAAGCTGAATGATTTCGATGTCAGATACCTTGAGTCCTTGATCCGCCAATCCCCGGTACAAAAAGTTAAAGGCATTGCTCCCTTTGGTTACCGCTACCTTCTTTCCCTTCAGATCACTGAGGGTCTGCGCAGTGCTATCCGGCGGCACGATGATGGCCACATTCTTCTGGCCGTGCAAGCTCTGGGAGATGACCTTAAACGGAATATCGGCCGCCTGGGCGGCGATAATCGGCATATTGCCGAGTCCCGCAAAGTCCAGACGATTCGAAGCCATCGCTTCGGTCATGGGAGGGCCGCTCTGAAACTCTGCCCACTCCACCTTGACGCCTAGCTTGCCGAACTCCTCCTCGAACCATCTCTCCTCGCGCGCCTTGCCGAACAAACCGCCGCTTCCCTGGACCCCGAGCCGTACGGTCAAATCTGTGTATTTGCCGTCTGCTCCCTTCTTGACGGCTTCAGCCGCGGGCTGGCTGTTTGCCCCGGCGCAGCCGGATGCGAAGACGGAAAGGATAAGCAATAGCATAATGGCGACGTTCTTTTTCTTTGTATTCATGATCAGATTCTCTCCCCCTGTTCTCTATCGTTCATTTGGTTTGACGCTCGACAACCCTGGACCGATTAAATTCCTGCACCGGTATCGAACTCCGGTTCTTCCACTTTCTCGAACTCTCGCAGCACTTTGGTTCGCAACTCCTGGAAGGAGGATCCGGTCCGTTTCCGCGGGAACGGCAGATCGATCGGCAGGATGGAACGAATATGGCCCGGTCTCGGGTTCATAATGACGACCCGCTCGCCAAGAAACACAGCCTCATCCAGATCATGGGTAACAAATAGCATGGTCGTGCGGTTATTTTGCCAGATGTCCAGCAGCACCTCCTGCATATGGGAGCGAGTGAACGCATCCAGCGCGCCAAAAGGTTCATCCAGCAGCAGCACGTCCGGATTCCGCAGCAGTGCCCTGGCGATGGCTACCCGCTGGGCCATCCCTCCCGACAGCTCCCTGGGATATGCCTTCTCGAAGCCTTTCAGCCGAACGAGCTCAATGAATTCATCCACCTTTTTCCGGACGTCCTTCTGCTTCAGCGATAAATTGCCTGCGATATTCTTTTCCACCGTCAGCCATGGAAACAAGCGCGGCTCTTGAAATATAAACCCCTTCTCGATGCTTGGACCCGATATCGGCTTGTCATTCAGCAGGACGCTTCCCTCGTACGACGTATCCAGGCCCGCAACGATTTTGAGCAAGGTGCTCTTCCCGCAACCGCTCGGTCCGATCAATGTGATAAATTCCCCTTTACGAACCCGCAAGTCAATGCCTTTCAGCGCCGTAACATTCCCTGTCGGGGCTTGAAAAATTTTGTTTACCTGTTCAATAATCAATGTGTCTGCTGACATTTTCCTCACCATCCCCTATTATAATTATTCACACCTGTTTACTTGGTTAAAAGGTGAAAAAAAAGAGATATCACGCTGATCAAAGTACGCTCAACCGTCGTACTTGTTCCTTTGCGTGATATCTCCAGTTATCTGGTCGATAATCTTGGTATTCATTTGGTATGCCGTTATATTACAACTGCTGGTAATGGTTGTCAAACCTTTTTTTCGTTCCCTGGTAACAGGTTTGTCAGAATATATTCAACACCAGCAATGGACAAATACCGCCCAATAATGCGACAATATACTCTGCATGTCATATCTTATATAGTAAGAATAACGAAATTTGCACCATTGCGCTTATAAAAGCAACATTGCACCTATAGGAAGGGAACGAAAGCATGGCTCAATTATTTTTCAAGTACGGCTCCATGAACAGTGGTAAATCCATCGAGATTTTGAAAGTCGCCCATAACTACGAAGAACAGAACAAACCGGTGCTTCTCTTTACGTCCGCTCTCGATGACCGGGATGCCGTCGGTTATGTATCGTCGCGAATCGGCCTGCGCCGTGAAGCGATACCTATATCCGATACGACCGATATCTACGGGATCGTGAAGGATCATCAGCCTAAGTCCTACTGCGTTCTTGTTGACGAATGCCAGTTCCTGTCCAAGGACAGCATCCTCCAGCTCGTTCGAATCGTCGATGAGCTTAACGTGCCTGTCATGGGCTTCGGACTAAAGAACGACTTCCGCAACGAGCTGTTTGAAGGCAGCCGCTGGATGCTGATTTACGCCGATAAAATCGAGGAAATGAAGACGATCTGCTGGTTCTGCGAGCGCAAAGCGATCATGAACCTTCGCGTCATCGACGGCAAGCCCGTCTATGCCGGCGAACAGATCCTGATCGGCGGGAATGATACCTACTTCCCTGTCTGCCGCAAATGCCATACCAATCCCCCTTTAGCATAGGACGTTATCGCAATCAAACCACCTTTTTACGTTAGGAGTTGGTCATCCATGCCGATCGTCAGACCGTTATTGACCGACCAGGACTTTCAAGAAGTCATGGAGCAGCAGATCCGTATACGCATCTTCAAGGATAATCATTTGATTGATTCCGGGAGTCTTGTCATCCGTTTCACCGACGATACCGTCATTACGCAATCCAGCGTCAGTTCGCTCGGCTATCACAAACGGGACGAATGCGAGTTTTTTGAAGTACGGAAGTGATCGGCGGATTGCCGATCACGAAAACAGCGGCCCTCTGCAGAACTTATCTGCAGAGGGCCGCTTCGTTAATCAGCGTATCAAGACGATAGCTTAAACGTATCCCTAATGAATATCGGACTTTGCCATGCTTCCGCCCAGCACGTCCGCGACATTTTGAATCGAAATAAATGCGTTCTTGTCTATCTCCTGCACCACGGTCTTCAGCTTCGCAATCTCCAGCCTGGTGATGACGCAATAAATCATCTGCGTGTCCTCTTTCGAATATCCGCCCTTAGCATAGATCATGGTCGTGCTGCGTCCCAGACGCTGCATGATGGCACTCGAAATTTCCTCATATTCGTTGGATATAATCGTAACGGATTTGGACTCGTCCAAGCCCTCTACCACAATATCCATCACTTTTGCCGCTATGTAGTATGAGAAGATCGAATACATCGCCGAATCTGCACCGAATACAAACCCTGCGGTAATGAATATGAAAACGTTGATGATCATGATGATCTGACCGACCGGCATTCGCAGCTTCTTGGACAGCAGGATGGCTACGATCTCCGTCCCGTCAAGCGCACCGCCGTAACGGATGACAAGACCGACCCCGAGGCCCAGAACCAATCCGCCGAATAATACCGCCAAAATCTTCTCGTTCGTGAACGGATCTACATGATGCAGGAAGGTTGTCGCCACCGACAGCACCACGATCCCGTACAGCGTGGAAAACGCAAACGTTTTGCCAATCTGCTTATAACCGATAAACAGAAACGGTAAGTTGATGATAAACAGGAATACCCCCAATTTGATGGGCGTAATCGATGATAATACGATGGAAATACCGGTAATTCCACCATCGATGATTTCGTTGGGCACCAGGAAGATCTCAAGCGCCACGGCCATCAGAATTGCACCGACGGTGATAAAGATGAACCGTTTCAGAATTTCGCCGACTGTCAGTTTTTTGTGATTTTTGACCATGCCATTCTCCTTTTGTATCATTTTTCACACGATAAAGCCTGTCGAAGAACCATTGTATTAAAAAAAGGAATGGCGTGTCAATGTTGACACACCATGTCACATGGATCTTTCAGACCATGGTCGGGCTCCCCGGACATAAGGAGTACAGTCCCGCCCCATCAACCTTTCGATCTATTCCTGACCCATCGCTGCGGGGCATGACCGAATCGACTGGAACAGGGTGGCCAATACTTGCAATTTATAATATTGAATCCGGTTATGCTATAATATATTCCATCCGCGATCGACGAGAAAATACATAATTTTACCCCAGGCAGGGAGAGGATTTACTTATCATGTTGGAATGGCTTCAGAACGTGTGGACCCATATGAAAGAAATTGACATGGATCAAGTGCAGGGATGGCTGCAGCAGTACTCGCGGCTGGGTCCCATTCCGGGTATTTTGCTTCCATTTATAGAGGCGTTTCTCCCCTTTCTGCCCCTCATCGTCCTGGTGATGGGAAACTCCGCAGCCTATGGCTTATGGTGGGGATTCCTGCTGTCCTGGATCGGCGTTTGCCTTGGATCCGTCACGGTGTTTTGGATCGTTCGCAAGCTGGGAGGCAAACTGGGATTGCTTATACAAAAAAGAATGCCGGGATCCCAGCGTTTCTTCCATTGGATTGAAGAAAAGGGCTTTACGCCGATCTTCATTCTGTACTGCTTTCCCTTTACGCCTTCCTCGCTGATCAATATCGCATCCGGCATCAGCACGGTATCGGCTACAACGTTCACGATCGCCGTTATGGCAGGCAAATCCGTGATGATCTTCATGGTGGCATTCATCGGACATGACTGGCAGGCCTTTATCCAGCAGCCTTGGCGCATTCTTATCGCGGCCGTCGTCCTCTGGCTATTGTGGCTGGCCGGCAAAAAGATGGAAAACCGTTACCATCACGATGATCAGCCCGGAAGCGTCGTCATCAGCAGTAAAAAGAAGAAGCGTTAGATGTTTAACAAGAAGACCCGCCGGTCCCGATTGCTGGGGTGGCGGGTCTTGTTAATTATGAGCGTGTTATGTTGGAAATCATCATGTTCACTCCAATACGTATGACGCCAGTTTATGTACCGTCTCAAAGCCCGCACGATGATACAGCTGGAGCGCCCCTGCATTGTCCTGGTCCACGCATAGCGAGATTTCTTCCAGCTGCAGGACCTGGAACAAATAATGGAGCGCTTGATCAAGCAGGATCCGGCCATAGCCTTTGCGCCGGAAATGCTCGGATACCGCGATGTACTCTATATTTCCTTCCTGAAATTCAGGGTCTCCCTCCACATACACATACCCGGCAAAACGGCCTTCTTCCGTAAGTATGAAGAGCCGGTGATCCTCATCCAGCTTCCGCAAAATAGACTCCGAGCTGAGATAGGTATTCGGGAAGGCCTTGCCATGCAGATCCGCGAACTCATCCCAATACTCGGGCGTGATATCTTGCAATCCAGACGCGGCATTCGTTAACAAGGTGGATTTTTGGATTCTCAGCACATGATGCACACCTGTCTTTCTTCCCCCTTTGTCCTCCATAAACCTCGCAGCGGACAGATGAGCTGCATTATAAAATCCGAAATAGCGTGTTACATCGCCATTCAGCTTCGTTGTTCCTTCAATCCATAGCTCCTTCGCCAATCGATGCCAAGTCTCGCCTTGTGCATCGATAAAAGGTCCCCATATCTCAGCAGTTCCCTCTTCTTCGTCCACATCGAATCCCAATGCGCCTACTATCTGATCTTGATCATAGATCACGGTAAATCGCTGGCTGCTCAGCCGGCCATTTTCCGAAAAATCTTCCAGCAGCGTGCTATAAATCTCCCCTTCCTGTTCGCCGCAATATCCGACATGATGATGACGATCCCCGTTCATTCGGGCAAGAAAGGAAGACAGCTCTCTTAATTTCGTTTGATCTGTATTCAATACCATCTGTACACATTCTCCTTGTTCAGGATCAGCTTTCCTAGCGTGATATCCCATCACTCCGCGAACCCGTTTTGGTCAATTTTACCACGAAATGATATTCGTGAGCCAGGCATGCAATCCAGAAATGGGCTTCCCATATGCTTGGAAAGCCCATCTCATCTTCTCCATTATTCATCGGGAACTTGTTTACGGTTTGCGGTCATCCTTTCTCGGAATGTTCGGCCTTCCGGGAATCGCGCATGCGTTCACGTTCGCGCTTGAGAGCAGGCTTCAGGTCATCATGAACGCTTTTCTCCCACATGGATACCCCAGACCGGTAAGCCGCCCTCCCGTTCAAGTGGCCGGCAACCGGACCCGTAATGAAAACGAACACGATCCCCAGCAGCAGCTTCGCGCTGACATGCTCCAAGTAAAAGGTGAAATATAGAAATGCGCCCGCAAGAATAAAGAGGACGCCAAGGGTAGCGCTCTTCGTGGCTGCGTGGGATCTCATGTACACATCCGGCAGGCGAATCAGGCCGAATGCGCTCAATGCGCCGAGTAAAGCTCCGAGCAGCACCATCAGCGCAATCAGAAACTCACCGATCTGACTCATCGTTTGTGCGTTCAATGACGTCACCCCTTTCGATATATCTGGCGAGTGCGGTTGTTCCGATAAACGTTAGAATTCCGATCAGCAATATGATGTCGAAATAGACCGTTGTGCGGAAGAGCATGCACAGCACAGCGATCATGGACAACAGGATGATTCCGATCGTATCCAGCGACATGATCCGGTCGTTCATGGAGGGTCCCTTGATCAAGCGATACAAGCAGCCCAGGATGGCAAGCGACAAAATCACCAGCGAAGCAATCAGCATGCTCTGGGTCATGTGCGGGTCACCTCCTTGATCGCCCGTTCGAAGGTACCGCGAATCTGATTCGACAGCTCTTCGACGTCCTCGATATCCATCGCATGAATATAAAGCGTCTGACCCTCGCGCGACACTTCCAGGGTAAGCGTTCCTGGCGTCAAGCAGATCAGGCACGATAGCACCGTGATCTCCCAATCGGATTTCAGCTCCGTGGAGTAAGCGAAGATGCCGGGACGAACGTTCAGCTTCGGTCTTATGATCTGACCGATGACCGTGACGCTCGATTTAAACAGTTCGCTTAGAAACAAGAGCAGCAGCATCAGGATGGACCACAGCTTGCGCAAATAGAAGTCGTTCGGCCAGAAGCGCCGCAGCATATAAATGAGCAAGATGCCGATCAGGTATCCAACAATGAATTGCTGGGGAGACCAGTTATTGTTCAGGAACATCCAGACAATGGCAATGATGATATTTAACAGGATTTGATGGCCCATATCCACTACTCCTTTAATACGGCATGAATGTATAGTGACGGATCGGATAATACGGCGCTTGCTTGGGAGGTATAGGAATATACCCATTCTGAACCGACCCCCAGGACAATCACTATGATCGCAAGCCCGATCGCTCCCGCATATGCGGTCCGATGGATTCTGACCGGCCGCGATTCATTAGGCCCTGGGAATTCGCCCCAGAATGCTCCCATAAACACTTTGATCAGGGAGTAGAGCACCGCCAGGCTTGATGCCAGCGCCAATCCCGTTAGCGCATAATGCCCCTCGCTCAGTCCGCCGCGAACGATAAGGACTTTGCCAAGAAATCCGCTAAGCGGCGGGATGCCGACCAGCGCCAGCGCCACGATGAAGAACATCCACCCTACCAGGGGATGGCGCTTCATCAGGCCGCCCATATCGCTCAGCTTACTCGCGCCCGCGCTCGCCATGATGATACCGCCCAGAATAAACAGCAGCGCCTTAGCGATCATATCATGCATCAAATAGAACACGGCTCCGTTTAAGGAATCCGAGGAGGCCACCGCCGCACCAAAGGCGATGAAGCCCACGCTAATGATGATGTTGTAATTCAGGATGCGTCCGAGATCCTTATACGCAACCGCGCCCAAGCTGCCCAGAACGAGCGTGGCCGCAGCCATCCAGCCGATGACGGCGTGAATGTTACCGGTATCGTGATGGAAAATCAGCGTAAAGGTTCGGATAATCGCATATAACCCGACCTTCGTCAGCAGTGCGCCGAACAGAGCCGTTACGGCCGCCGGAGGTGCGCTGTAGGAACCGGGCAGCCAGAAGAACAGGAACAAGCCTGCCTTCAGTGCGAATACGATCAGGAACAAAAGGCCAATGACCGACAAGATTCCGTCCTGCTGTACTTCTGCCACACGCAGGGACAGATGCGCCATGTTCAGCGTGCCGACCGTGCCGTATAAATAAGCTACGGCTGCAACAAACAAGGTGGATGAAATAATGTTAATCAGCATGTACTTCAAGGTTTCTCTCAGTTGTCGCTTGGTGCCGCCCAGCACGATCAGCGCATAGGAAGCGATCAGCATGACCTCAAAGCAGACAAACAGGTTGAACAGATCCCCCGTCAGAAACGATCCGATCACGCCGGCCAGCAGAAATTGAAAAAAGGGATAGAAGTAATGCTTCTCTCTCTCTTCCCCGATGCTCCGAAAAGCATAGAACAGGCAGGCTCCCGCAACGATCAGCGTCGTAAGCACCAGCAGTGCGGCCAGCATGTCCGCCACGAACACGATCCCGTACGGCGGCTGCCATCCGCCCATATGAAGCGTCTGGATGCCTTCGTTACTCACCTGGTTGACGATGAACAGGGCACAAAGCAGGTTGATTAGAATACTAACCGCGCTGATCCACCGCTGCGCGCGGACGTATTTGGAACAGAAAATAAGCATGACGGCCGTAACCAAAGGAATCAGGAGCGGAAGCACAATCACGTTATTCATCGTCCATCCCCCTTAACTCCTCCATGTTGTCCGTGCCCAACCGTTGATATGCTTTATAAGCCAGTACGAAAAAGAACGACGTGACGCCAAAGCTGATGACGATGGACGTCAAAATCAATGCTTGCGGAACCGGATCAACGTAAGAGGAGGCCTCCTCGCCAAGCAGCGGCGCAGCCCCGGTCTTCAGCCTTGACATGGTCAGCAGCAGCAGATGGACGCCGTGGGTTAACAGCGACGTGCCAAGAATGATCCGCAGCAGGCTCTTGGATAAGATCTGGTAGATCCCAACCGCGAAAATAATTCCGATGGCAAGCGACATATATAGTTCCATGGTCAGTTATCCCTCCCGATCGAATTGATGATGGTCATCGTCACGCCGACTACGGCCAAATAAACGCCGAGGTCGAAGAGAACCGCAGTAGCCAGCTCCGTTTTCCCGAGCAGCGGCAGGTTGAAATAACCGAAGGAATGACTTAAGAACGGTGCGTTAAAAGCAAAGGAGCCGATCCCTGTAAGCAGGGCGATGGCAAGTCCCGCCGCCGTAACCTTTCGGAACTCGAAAGGCACGATCTTGCGGGTCATATCCATGCCGAAAGCCATGGATAACAGAACCAGTGCCGCAGAGGTCATCAGTCCTCCGATAAATCCGCCGCCCGGCTCATGGTGTCCCGAGTTGAACAGGAACCAGGAGAAGGTTACCACGATAAAGATAACCACCTTGGATACGGTTCGAAGAATGACATCATTGCTGTCGGGCAGATATGCCCCTTCATAACGATCCCGCTCTCCCAGAATCCCTTCTCCCAAATCGATTTTGATCAAGGCATAAATTCCAAGGGATGCAATGCCCAGAACCGTAATTTCAAGCAGGGTATCAAAGCCGCGGAAATCCACCAGAATGACGTTGACGATATTTTTGCCGCCGGCGGAGCGATAGCTCTCTTGAATGAAGTAATCCGCAATGGAGTCGAAAGTCCTGCCGCTGCTCGCAGCCAGGGCGATCAAGGTTACGACAGCACCGACGCCTGCCGAAATAAGCAGATTTCTCCATTTCAAGCTCATCGGCACCTTCTCCCGCTTCAGCTTCGGCAAATGATAGAAACAGAGCAGGAACAGCATCACGGATACCGTCTCGACGACCATCTGGGTCAGCGCCAAATCCGGCGCCCGGAACAGGACGAAGAACAGAGTCACCATGTAACCGGCAGCACCGGTCAATATGATCGCCATCAGTCGCGTCCGGACGAACGGCAGCGCGATGACCGGAATGACCAGGCCGAGTATGGCGACGGCCTCATAGAAGGACATCGGCGCGTAAGCGGTCCTATCAAACCCGATATTGTCGATCAGCAGAAGCCCCCCGCCAAGAACGGCTATAAAAAACACGAAGATATACATCACGTAATGACGGAGAGAGCCTGTCATATAGGTTGAGGTCAGCGCTTCGCCGCCTCTTTCGAGAACGCGCAATCCCCCGTCATACAGTTTGTTCCATGTCCATCGCTTCATCAGCGATGTATTCAATATTCGAGCTCTGCCGTGAAGCTTATACAGCACGGTACCGAGAACAATGATGCCGATGGTCATGAAAATCTCCGTCGTCCAGCCGTGCCACATTTCGATGTGTACGTGAAAACGATCCTCCGCCCCGAGCAGCCCTGGATGAATCGCGGCCATCGCCGGTTCGATGAGCGTTTGGGACAACAGGTTCGGAAACAAACCGAACACGATGGCGAGCGATGCCAGAATGACCGGTGGAATCAGCATTCCCAGCGGGGCTTCGTGCGGCTTCTTCTCCAGCTTTTCAGGCTGGAAGCGTCCGGTAAAGGTTTTGAAGACCAGGATCATGCTGTACAGGAACGTAAACACGCTGGCAATCCAGGCGACGACCGGGATCAGTATGCCCCAGGTCTCTGCATTCCAGAAATTCATGTCAGAGGCCTGAAGGACTGCCGTAAAGAACATCTCTTTACTCAAGAATCCGTTGAACGGAGGCAGCCCGGCCATGGAAAACGCCCCTATGACCGCCACGGTAAACGTAATCGGCATGAGCGACATCAGCCCGCCGAGCTTCCGCAGATCCCGGGTGCCCGTCTCATGATCCACGATGCCGACGACCATAAACAAGGCGCCTTTGAATATGGCATGATTCATCAGATGAAAGATGGCCGCCGTCGTCGCTTTCGCGTAGAGCAGCGTGTCCACGCCGCCTCCATAATAAGCGGCGGCGGAGCCCAGACCGAGCAAGCTCATGATCAGCCCCAATTGGCTGATGGTGGAGAATGCCAGCAGCGCTTTTAGATCCGTCTGCTTGATCGCGCGGATCGAAGCGTAAATCAGCGTGGTCAAGCCCGTTATCGCTACGATCCAGAACCAGGATGCCTGCCCGGCAAACACCGGACTAAACCTGGCCACCAAATAGATCCCGGCCTTCACCATGGTCGCGGAGTGCAGATAAGCACTTACCGGAGTCGGTGCTTCCATCGCATCCGGCAGCCAAATATGGAACGGAAACTGCGCGGACTTGGTGAAGGCCCCGAGCAGGATCAGAATCATGGCCGGAATAAACATCGCATTTCCGGCAATGCTCCCCACATCGGCGACGATCTCCCGTACGCTAAAGGTGCCCGTCATGACATAAAGCAGGATAAACCCCGCGAACATGGCAAGTCCGCCGAATACGGTGATGAGCATGGATTTTAAGGCTCCGTATCTGGAGCGGTCCCGATGATGCCAGAATGCAATCAGCAGGAAGGACGAGATACTGGTCAGTTCCCAGAAGCCGTACAGCACCATCAAATTATCGGAGAGCACGACGCCCAGCATGGCGCCCATGAACAGTAGCAGGTACACATAGAATCTGTGGACCGCTTCCTTGTTTTTATCCATATAAAAGATAGAGTACAGGACAACGAGTGAACCAATGCCGGATATTAATAGTGCAAAAATCAAGCTTAATCCATCCAAATAAACGGTAAAGTTTATTCCCGCGCTTGGAATCCATTCCAGGACGGCTTGGAGCTGTTCACCTCCCTGAATGGTTGGGATAACTCCCAAAAAATAGGCGAACAGGGCAATCGGGACCGGCAAAACCACCCATCCGGTGTGGACGCGGCCGATGAGCTTGTAGGTCAGCATAACCACAAGCGCTACGATAAAAGGTGCCAAAACGGCGATGTGCAGCAAAGACAAAGTCTACTCCTCCTATAGTCCGATTTTTCCTTCATTAGTAGTATTTCCCCATAATTTAGGCATAAGTCCAAAAAAACACAAAAAGAGCCCGCTGTTGGCAGGCTCCTCCAGGTAAAACCATATGGTATTTTTTCGAATCACACTGAAAATCAGTATATCTTGAGATCAAAGCTTTGTCAAAGGGTATGTCGGGGAATGAAGTGGAGGCTCTCGGGAAATTACTGTATGTAAAGGAGTGGTTCCCATGATGATCAAAAAAGCGGCAGTTTGCGCCTTCGTCTTTCTCATGATATTGACGGCGGCCATCGTGATGAATCTACGCACGCAGTCCGCCTACCTACAGGAAAACCCGTCAAACGGCGTATATCACATGCAGCATTCCCAAGGAGGATCCCCCTTGTTCTCTCCCCGGGAATACGTGAAAATCATTCGCCATTCACCCGAGACCTTGCCGGATCAGCCTTAAGCTATCGCAGAACCCAATCCGTGGGACTATCCATGAAATTGGATCTCATTATTCTCCTTGCTTCGTTTATTTCTTCGCATCCACCACGAAATGATCAGGATGACGGCCAGCGCCGCAACGATTCCAGCCGCATAATATCCGTACCGGTTAATCAGCACGCCAATATGATCGACGACCTGATCGCCTACAAACATGCCCAAAGAAAAATAACCGGTGGTCCACACCAAGGACGCGGTATACGAGTAGATCGCAAACCGGCGATACGGCATTCCCTTCATCCCGACCGCATACGGAGTAACATTGCGCAGGATGGGCAAAAAGGCGCTAATGCATATGGCATAATTGCCATATTGGCGGGTCAAGCGTTCGGATACATCGAGAAACTGACGAATCTTCGACTTTTCCCCTACGCGGTTTAACAGCTTGCTGGCGGTAAAGCGGCTAAGCATGAAACCGACCGTCGATCCCGAGCACACGCCGAGAAAGGTCATGATAAAAGACGGGGCCGGCGATAATATCCCGGATGCCGCCAACGCTCCGCCAGTCATGGCCACGACTTCATTCGGCACGGGAAGCCCGACCAATCCCAGGCATAATACGAGGAATAATGCGTAATGCCCGATTTGTTCAATAAAATTCAATAGCGTATCCACGCCCTGGCCCCCTAATCCGTCCCTGGAATATATATCAGCTTATATGACAACGCGGCTTTCGCAAACGTGCTGTAGACGAGGATATGAACTGGACCTGAGACCAGGTTTGTTTGGGATTATGCTCGTTCAGAGATTTTTAAATGCCGAAATGAAGGACCCCGGATCCTCCTTCACCGTGTACGAATACACCCCTTGCTGGGTATGCAGGTACAAGAAACCTCCGCCGTCTCCCATCGGCCGATAGGACAGGTCAAACACCTGCCGGATCGGAAACTCCCGGTATTTGGTTACGATTCGATCCTCGTACAGGAACATCTCCCGCCCTTGCTCTTCCGTTCGTTGTTCAATGCCGTCCACGATTCGGTTGATTTTGTAGTACGGCTGTACGGCTACCCAATCCACAAGCTCCCTCCTTGCCGTCTTCATATTCTCACTTGGAAGATCGCATGTCTCCCCTCTTCTTCCTGCGGCTCTTCATTCGTTCCAGCAGCTCCAGCGCCCCGATAAAAAGCACGAATACCACGAAGAGTGCGGCGGCACGGCCAGGCTCGATCAGACCGGTAACGGACGCTATAATGCCTGTAATGCCTACAATAATAATACCTAATACAGATAGTTTCCAACCTGTTAACATATGTATGCTCCTATAAGTAAACATAATTGCCGTCCCATATGATCGTAGACCTTCATGATCAACCAACTCTCCGGCACACACGGAATGTATCATAAAGAACACCCTATATTCAAGTTATGGCCGCTATGCCCGAATCCAGAATTTCGATTGCCAACCTGCGATTCATTTGCAATAATTTACACATGAAGAGAAATGATAGTCCCGCCTCCGCATACCAAAATAGACAGGAGGAGCATGTATGAACTCAACAACCTGGATACTGCTCATTGTATTCATCGTGGTGGATGTATGGATTATTTCTTTTTTCGTTAAACGCTCGTTACGCAAACAAAATAGCCAGCTGGTCCCTAAGGGAAATAAGCCTCGGCGAGGGAAAATACCGGAGCTGCCGCCGATCGTCAAGGCCGGAAGCCCGGCAAACGAGCTTGTCGGCAGACTGGAGACTGCGCTGCCCGATACTTATCAGAGCATGCTGAAACAGCGCGTGATGAGTGAGCATCCGGACATGTCCGAACAGGAATATGAATGGAGATGGCAGGAGCTTAAACGTTTCTTTATCATGTGCGCCGTATTGGACCGCGTACCGATGTTCAGCAAGGACGTCGATGAGGTCTGGCATGAAATGCTGATGTATACATACGAATATCAACAATTCTCAGACCGCTTTCTTGGCCGGATGCTTCACCATGCTCCCAACACCGGTACCGAACAAGTGCCGATTCCGAATGAACGCGCCTGGTTCGACACCGTATATGTGCAATTATTCGGCTGGCATGAATACAGTGCCAAGCTATGGGGAGCTTTCTTCCGCGTCCCGCTGCCGCGTGAAGAGCTGGACCTTTGCACCTCCCCCCATTTTGCCGTGAATCATGGCCAGAAGCGCTTTAATGCCTGGACCTATGAGAAGATTCCTGCAGCACGCATGGCCATTGATGCTATGATCCGGGATCTGCAGGATCGGGTCAGAACCGCTCAAACCGAGCCGGGGCGTCAAGAGAAGAGGGTCAACTTTCAGAATAGCGATGTGCTCCTGGCAGCGGCCGTCTATTTTGCCTGGAATGCACCGGATCAATTCACTGATCATATGATCCCGGATGAGCGCGAGCTTCATAAGAACAACAGCAGCTCCTCCTGCACCTATGCTTCGGCTTGCGGCTCAGGCGGCTCGGATTCCCATGACGGATCGTCAAACGATGGTTCATCAGGCGGCGGTTCCTCCTGCAGCAGCGGGTCCTCTTGCAGCAGCGGTTCGTCCTGCAGCAGCTGCGGAGGCGGCTGCAGCAGCTAAATACAAACTTAACAAGATTGCTTGCTTATTCATGAATCGAACAAAAGCATGGACCTGAGAATTCAGGCCCATGCTTTTTGTTATATCCAGCGTTCAAACCCCGCCATATACAACTTGGCCTCGTCTTACCTTGATATCGCCAAGCCAGTTAATATTAAGAGATTTCGTATTAACCCAAAACAAATCCGGATGATCCGACACTTGAAAATGCAAATGCGCTTCGGTTGAGTTGCCGGAATTTCCGCATAGACCTATCAGATCCCCTGCTTCGACCTCAGAGCCTTCCTTCACGCATACCGATCCCTGCTTTAAATGTGCATATAGGCTATATTCTGAATGTCCATGATCGATGATGACATAGTTGCCGACGGACTTTGTTTCGTTGGTCTCACCCACAGGCTCATTGTCCCTGATGTTATTCTCGATACCCACCACCTTCCCGCGGGCACCAGCAAGAATCTCCTCTCCAAACGCGAAGTAACTCTCATTCTTGGCTGGATCTCCTTCATAGGACATGGCGTTCTCCGTCTTGATGACGTCTATTGCGTACCGCTGGCTTTCCTCTGCGTAATGGTAATTATCCGTAACATTCTCGCCGCCCCAGAACACATACCATTTCCCCTTAAACGGAGCTCGGAAAACCGTGACGGTTTGCTTGGCATCCGATTCAGGAAATCTCTCAATAGGCGATAGCATAAGCCCTACAATGGTACCCGTTTCATCGATCATCGCTTGAATGCCTTTTTGCCCGCTATCATCCATCCAGTTTATCAATCGGATTTTGTTGAGCGTGTCGTCCAACGTGATATGGAACGTTTTTACTCCTGCCGTATACTCCACTGCCATCGCTTCAAATTGTTCGATCGTTGCAAGTGAACGCAAATCCTCTCCGAACAGCTCGTACAGCTTGCGATGTTCCCCATTCAACAGGAATCTAGAAACATCTACCATATTCAAACCTCCTTAATATTCAAACCCAATGTTATAAATAGTATATCTGACGAAATGAACCTGCATTGAAACAGAAACTTAACATTGGTTAAACTTTCAGTTCCCGTAGGTACAGATGCCCGGAAAAACAGCCTTCCTCTACAACTAAAACAAAGAAGCACCCGAACCCATTCGTCAAGGTTCAGATGCTTCTATTCTTAATATACATACAGCCTATTAATGGTTAGATGTGAGTACCAAGCCGGAACGGGTTTGCGGTCCGACCTTGCGCACGGAAACCTGATTTCGCTCGGCCCAACGCGTGAGACTCCGAATGCCTTCACAATTCTTCTCTTCAAATTTAAAGCAGCAGTACATCGGATTTACGCTCTTATCCTTGAGGCTAATTTGAAAAGCGGCTTTATGGCAACCGGAAACCTTGATTTCGCGGATCTGTTCAGCGTGAATCTCTACGCCGTTGATCGAAATCGTCTCCGAATTCTCCTGAATATTCACTTCCCGCTTCACCAATCTCGCATAACCTTCAATAGCCAGTGCCGCAACGACAACGACATTCACGGCCATCTGCATATAGAAGAAGAAAGGATAGGAATATTCGGTCAAGGTGGCTACCTGAAACAGGATAATGCTAAGGACAAAGGAAAACAAAATAACGTCTTTCATTCTGGTAGAGTAATGGATCGCATATTTCATGATTAATCAGCTCCGTTCATTCTGTAAGGGTTTTCATTCAGCTCTTACCTTATTATAACACCATTGTACATAATTTTGACACATATCATTCACATTTTTGTCAAAAAAATATTTGCCTCGCTCCTTATCCTATGCTTATCCATTTCGCGTCGTGTCGTTCATGGTCCAACCAACCATATAAATACACGGTTTGTTTCCTGACAACAAAAAAAGAGAGCATCCCGCCAGATCCAAGATCCGTTGGGACGCCCTTTGCTTCAACACTTTTATCTTTACTTGGTTAACGCCGTATTGCCTTCCTTTCCCCGAAACCATTTCATCACGACAGATACGGTATCAATAAGGGTAATGATCACAATGACGTAAATGAGGCCGTCTCTGGATCGATCCCAAATTGATTTTACGGTCTCATACGCTTCATCCCCCGGTGTTACGAAACCCGCTTGAACGAGCTGATCCATGAATGTCGGATTCCAAATCGTCATATCGGAGAACAGGATCACCGTAACGATAACGGAAGCAACGTTAAATATGACATGCATGACGGCAATCTGCGGCGTCCACTTTCTTGTGATTAATTTCCTGGCTTCATTGAATATGCTGAAGGCGGTAAGAAGCCATATCAGCGGCAAATACTTGGCGAAGGCAGCCTGTTCAAACACCGGAATGGCGATCGAGTTTTCGTCGAATCGATGAACACCGATCAAGTTAATGGAAAACGTGAACAGGACGAAGAACAGCACGGAAAACAGGATGCCGAGCACCGGCTCGATCGGTTTAATCCGAGCGGCTGGTTCCGGAATTGCAGGCAATTCCGAGGGTTTCCAAGGATCATTGGGGACTTGGCGAGCCCCGCGGTATTCGATAAAGGCAAAAATAACGGTAACCCATGCAAATCCGTGGATTCCCACGCTAAGCAGCGAAACAAGTAATTCCAGCAGCTTCTCGGCAGTGGGTTCCGTGCTTGTAAAGAAATCAATGATGTAGACGATGCCAAGAGCAACGGCTATCGAATACAGTACGATCTTCAGGACGGACCAATAGCTGTTAATCAAACCCGGACCTATGAGATACCTTTCCCTTCCTCTGTACCTGGCTGCCATTTCCCCGGGCGGGCCGAGCTCAAGCAGCACCTGCTCCACCTCTTCCAAACTTGCGGTCTCTACGCCGACTCCCCGGTCTTCCAGCATGTCTTCGACGAGTCCTTGAAGCTCCTTCTCAATATCCGTCCGCTGCGATTCGGGCAGCTTCTGGGTCACCGCATAAATATACCTGTTAATCAGATCCATCACCTTAGTCCCCCTTGTCATTCACAAGTCCCTCCAGACTTGTCATCATATCCTTCCATTCATGGTAGAGCTGCCGATATATGTCCTTGCCTGTCTGACTTATGATGTAATATTTTCTGGGCCGGGCTTCATTCGTATCCCACTCGCTGTTAAGCAAGCCTTGTTTCTCCAGCCGACGCAGCAACGGATAAAGCGTACCCGCTTCCACGTTGATCCCCCTCTCCTGCAATATGGTCACCAATGAATATCCATACTGCGGTTCGGACAACTGACTGAGAACACCAAGGATGATCGTACCCCGCCGAAGCTCCTGCACCATACTGTTTAAAATATCCTGATCCTCTGGCATATCATCATCTCCTGGAAATTATTATACTGTACGTCACACACTAATGTAAATAAACAATTAATAAATTTTTAAAAATATTTTAGTTAACCTTATGTTAACGGCTCCCAAGCTTGATGGCTAACATAATTCAAGCATTTCCTTGTACGCAAAAAAAAGGTTATCTCACAGCCGTGACGGACCGTAAGATAACCTTCTCTAAATACGCTCACCCATAACCGGGTTCCTGATAATGTTCACTTTCTGGGAATGATAAGCCAATCTCCATAGTTCGTTGGCAGCTATATGTTCAGCCGCCTATCTATCTCGATTTTCTGGGAAAACCGTTCTGGTATTGTGCCGGAATCGCGATCTCCTTCTGAAGCACCGTTGCTGCTTCTAATGCCCAGTACGGATTGCGCAGCATTCCTCTTCCAACAGCGACGAGATCAGCGTCTTCGTTGCCTATTACCGCATTCGCCAAGGCGGGTTCATCCAAACGGCCCACGGCAATGACGGGTACTTGCAGCGCTTCTTTGATCTGTCTGGCTAGCGGTACTTGGTAGGCGACGTGGGTGCCCGGTCTTCCTTCCGCCGCGATTGGTCCTTCGCCGCCAGCGCTGACATGGAACATGTCAACGCCTGCAGCCTGATATATCCTGGAGAATGCGATGCTCTCTTCGATGCCATAACCGCCCGTTACGTATTCTCTAGCCGAGATTCGCATGATTAGCGGCATGTCCTCAGGCATTTCGCTTTTTGCGGCTTGAATCACTTCTTGGCCGAACTTGGTTAGATCCTGGCCGTATTCATCCGTTCTCCGGTTGGTCAGTGGAGAATGGAATTGATGAATCAGATAGCCGTGGGCTCCATGCAATTCAATCGCGTCAAAACCGGCCTTCACCGCACGGCGTACAGCCACGCGGAATTTTTCCACCATCTGCTTAACTTCTTCGGTTGTGAGCGCCCTTGGCGTTTTCGAGTGCTCATCGAATGGAATAGCCGATGGGGCAACGGGCGTTTCCGCGTCCTCCGCTTTGCGTCCGGCATGCGCAATCTGAATCGCCGCCTTGGCGCCATGCTGATGTATCGCTTCAACTATGCGGGCCAAAGCGGGAATCTGCTCATCCGACCATAACCCAAGATCATAATCGGAAATACGGCCGTCCGGTTCCACATCCGTCATCTCAACGATAACGAGTCCGGCTCCGCCGATTGCCCGGCTTGTATAATGCAAATAATGCCAATCGGTGGCAATGCCGTCTTTGTTCGTTACCGAGTATTGGCACATGGGGGGCATAACCACCCGGTTTTTCAGATCTAACGATTTCAATTTATATGGACTGAATAAATGTTCCATTCAGAGACACGCTCCTTCTATCCTCATGATATTGATCTCTTTAAACAAAATGCATGCACATGCATCTAAATTAGCAAAACAAAGACCATTCGTCAAGAATGGCTGTTGAAACGAACTAGTTACCCTCGAATATGCTTCAATGCATCTTCCAGACCATGCTTCATTTTGGGCATTGCGAATTGCTGCTCCAGCACGTCTTGGACCGTGTTCTTGGCTTTTTGCAGCTTCTCTTCGCCAATCGGAGTCAGTGACGTGTAGATTCCTCTCCTGTCATCCTCGCAAATCGCCCTTTGCATGGCGCCGCAGCCTTTGGCTTCAAAGCGGCTGACCAGTCTCGACATCGCACTCTGGCTTAGCCCCACCATCGTTTGCAGCTGCTGAAGCCTTAATTTTTGCCCGGGAGCCTCGGACAGAAATAACAGCACGTAAAATTCATTCAGCGATAAATCGTGCTTCTGCTGGAGCTTTTGTTCCAGCTCGTTGGAAATCAATGCATGAATCTGCGTCAAGGATAGCCAACTTGTGATGAGTTGTCGCGTTTGATCGGCTGACATAGGGTCTCCACCTGTTCCGGTATATTTCCGCCAGAAAGTTCGTATTACCATATAGCGGGTCACTGTCAGTTATTAATAATAGCAAGTCCCTGTTTCCGTCGTCAAACCTGCGATGGGGCGTTAGCATACGGAACGGAAATTCATGCCAGTCCTCACACGCTGTCCAGGCTTTTTTATCGTAAAACCCGTTACTTAATCTCCTGCGGCTCCTTGCCCAGCAAACCGAGCATGCGAAGTCCGTATTGTATTCCGTCTTGGCCGACATCGCGGGTGACATGCCTGGCCGCCTGCTTCACGATCTCCGGCGCATTGCCCATTGCCACGCCGTGGCCCACGTACGACAGCATCTCCAGATCATTCAGATAATCGCCAAACGCGACGGTATCCTCCAGATCGATGCGCAGCAGCTGAATCAATTGTTTGATTCCTTCGGCTTTGGAGCCCCCTGCCGGTAACACGTCAATTCCATAGGGGCCCCAGCGCACGAAATCGAACCGCCCTTCGAATCTTTTTACGTAATCGGCCTCCTCATCCTCGGTACAGAATACAATGGCTTGATATATATCGCGGCCCAAGTAATATTCCGGATCGTATTCCGGGATCGTCAGTTTCAGCTCCCCCAGCTGGAATCGATATGGACATGCTCGGTTACGTTCATCTTCATCGCTTCGCTGCCGGCATAGATAATCGGATGATCCAGCCGGACCGCTTGTTCCGTCAGCTCCTGCAAGGCATCCTCCGCCAGAGGATTACCGTAGATCGGTTTGCCTTCATAAACCACATACTGACCGTTCAAGCAAACATAAGAATCGATGCCGAGCTCTTCCCGCAGCTCCTCAAAATGATAGGGGGCGCGCCCCGTAGCAATGGCTACGATATGGCCGGCCTTCTTTAAGTCAGCAATGGACTCCTTCGTTGTCGCCGGAACCTGCTTCTCATGATCCAGCAGCGTACCGTCAATATCAAAAAATAGGATCTTCTTCATCAATCACGCTCGCCTCTCTTTACGTATATTCAAGCTTGTAACTGTATTGTAAATGATGAAAAGCATTTCAGAGCAAGCCATAATTTTACCAAGCCCTCTGGGACCAAGTCCAGCTAACGCCAAAAAATACAGGGAAGCACTCTTTTCAGATATCCATTTTAATGAACAAGAAAGCCGGTCAGCCAGACGATTTACCAGCATCCGGACCAAAAAAAGGCCCGCCTGTTCAGGGCGGACCTTTCTCTTATGGCTTTATTTCGCTTCAGAGCGGACCTCTTCAAGCATCTTATCATTGAATCCGAACATCCAGGTCAGCACGAACGTAATCGCCATCGCCGTCAGGTTGCACAAAATGTAAAGAGGAAGCTGGCTGTTCAAGTACAACAGCGTGCCCGGTATGACGGTAATGGCCATGCCTGTGGCCTCAAGCTGAAAGATGGAAGCCATGAAGCCGCCCACGCCGCCGCCGATCAAGGCGATAACAAACGGTCTGACGTAACGGAGGTTGACCCCGAAGATCGCCGGCTCGGAGATTCCCAGCAAGGCGGAGAATGCCGATGGCAGGGATAATGCCTTGAGCTTTTTATTTCTCGTCTTGAGTCCGACAGCCAGACAAGCTGCACCCTGCGCTGCCATGGCGCTGGTCACGATCGCATTGAACGGATTGCTCCCTGTCTTCTCAAGGAGTTGGATCTCCAGGAAGTTGAAAATATGATGCACCCCGGTGACCACAATGATCTGGTTAAAGAAACCGATGACCAGACCCGCGATACCGAACGGCAGCTCCAGCAAGAACGTCGTCGCGTTCAGAACCACTTCTTCCAGGGAGTGGAACACGGGGCCGATCGCAAACAGGCCGAGGGTTATCATAACGAGCAAGGTCAGAAACGGGGTAACGATCAGATCAATGGCGTCAGGAATGCGTTTTCGCAAAAATCTCTCGAATTTCGCGCCCAGCAGTCCAATGAAGAATGCCGGCAGGACCGAGCCCTGATACCCGACAACCGGAATGAAATCAAAGATCATGAGTGCCTCAGCCGAGCCGTTCGCCACGCTGTACGCGTTGGGAAGAGCCGGGTTAACCAGCATCAATCCCAAGACGATACCCAGCACGGGGCTGCCTCCGAACACCCTGAACGCGGACCAAGCCACCAAGGCGGGCAAGAAAGCGAAAGCCGTATCCGTCAGTACCTGGGTGAAGAGCAGGAAATTAGCCGAGATATCATCCGGTGTCGCACCGAACCAGGCAAGCACGGTATCCTGGGTCAGCAGCCCCCGTAATCCCATGAACAAGCCAGTGGCGACCAATACCGGGATAATCGGCACAAACACGTCACCGAATGTACGAATCGCCCGCTGAAACGGATTCCCCGACTTTTTCGCCTGAGATTTCAGTTCTTCCTTGCTTGTGCTCTCCATTCCAAGGGATTCGACCGCTTCAAAAATCTGATTGACGGTTCCTGTTCCGAAAATGATCTGGTATTGCCCGGAGTTGAAAAAGGCTCCTTTGACCTTGTCGATCTGCTCGACCTTCTTCTGGTCAATTTTCTTCTGATCATGAACCATGATTCTCAGCCTGGTGGCACAATGGGCAAAGGAAGCGATGTTCTCCCTGCCGCCAATGGCTTCCACTACCTGCCTTGCGATTTCCCGATTATCCGCTGCCATGTTCATTCAGCCCCTTCTTTATCTTTTACGGCTTCGGTCAGATCCCATTTCTCGACCTTCAAGCCGGCACTGCCGTTCTGTACGAAAAATCGAATGTTACGGCTGTTCCACTTCGGAAAAATTCTGCTTGTAAACACCTCTTCGCCATCGTTGATGAACAGCTCGACCGAAGAAATGTCCACGAACAGATGAAATTTGATCGAATTTCTTTCGGTTGGCAGCATACAGGATCGTTCCGCTCCGTAATCACTGACAATCGTTGCACCCGAAGAAGAGCGATCCAGCGTAACCTTCCGTTGGCCGGATTCATATCGAATAACGGTTCGTTCCCCTTCGCCAGCCCGAAATTCAATGCCAACGACGTCCGCCTCGATGGCTTGGAACTCGCATATCATTTCGAATGCGGTTCCTTGAACCCCCTCGTAACTCTTCACTTCGCTGTGAAGCGTATCCACTGCCTGAGCGGCATGATCGCGGAGCGCTTGAAGCTCGGGAACCGGCTGTTGAATCAGCCTGCCTTCACGGAACGTAAGCATACGCGGAAGCGTCAAACAATGGGCCCAGCCATGCGAATCGGTGGGATACCCGATATCCGGCAAACCCATCCAGCCCACCATGATGCGCCGGTCTTTCTCATCCAGCATGGTCTGCGGCGCGTAGAAATCAAAACCTCTGTCCAGCTCGCAAAAGGGACCGTGATCAAACTCCAGCGTATTCCTATTGAGCGGCTTGCCTGAAATATAGCCGGATTGATAAATGTTTCGAAAATGGTCGTCCTCCGGAAGCAGCCCTTGCGGGGAAAACAGAAGCACGCCCTGGCCATCCAGTTCAAAATAGTCGGGGCATTCCCACATATAGCCGAAATGCTGAAGCCGGGTTTGTATCTCCCCCTTGAATTCCCAAACCAATAGATCCGAGGATTCATAAACGACAGCCGCACCTGTCTGGTTAACCCTTTGGGCACCGATGACGAACCGGTACTTGTCTTTGTCTTGCCATACTTTCGGATCTCGGAAGTGTTCGGTGTATCCGTCCGGCACATGGTCGATCAGCGGCTTATCGAGCTTCGTGATGGATCCGTCGCGGTCCATCACAGCCATGCATTGATAAGATTGCCTGTTCCATTCCTCATCCCGGGCATTCCCGGTATACATGAGGCATAGTTTGCCATCTTTCACGATACCGCTGCCCGAATAAGCGCCATATGCATCATGCGGGTGACCGGGTTCAATTGCGATGCCTTGGTTCTGCCAAAACACCAGATCTTTCGAGGAAGTATGGTACCAGTATTTCAAGCCGTGAAACGTACCCAGAGGAAACCATTGGTAAAACAAGTGATACTCTCCGTTGTAATAAGAAAATCCATTGGGATCATTCATCAGGCCCATGATGGGCTGCACGTGAAATTTTTGCCTCCATTCGCTTAATCGCACTTTCTTCCTAATGGAGGAAAGCTCTTCGGGAGAAGCCTGATCCAGGCGTCGGTATTTCAGTTCTCTGTCCATATCTCTTCTCCTTATAAATGGGCTTGCTGAAAAATCAAACAGATCATGCTAACGCGTGCACGCTACTGTGGTGGAACCGGTTCCAATCAAAGGTAAAAATAATGAACTCAGTTCCAATACCAAGCAAACACTCGGATTGGAACCGGTTCCGTTATTTGAAGTATAAAATACCTAATTCAGATTGTCAACGCTTTCCCGATGAATCATCTCGCAATTCATGATCGTCAGGAAATCCACCGGCTCGTCGTTGACCAGCTTCATAATATGCTGTGCCGCGAGGTGGCCCGCTTGGAAATATCCATATTTCACCGTTGTTAACCCGGGATGAATCACCTCGGTTACGTCGTATCCGCCAAATCCGGTCACGGAAAGTTGGTCGGGAATAGAGATGCCTTTCATGTTCGCAGCTTTCATCACGCCTAGCGCAATGTTGTCCGTGGCGCAGACCACGGCCGTTGGCAGCGTTCGGTGAAGCTCAAACATGGAGCATGCCGTCTTCACACCATCCGACATCTTGAATCCACTCTCATAGAGAACCGCTTCCGCCTCTTCATACTCGCTTACCGCTTTGAGGAACCCTTCCTTCCGCTTGACTCCGACGGCTACGTCCTTTTCCGTCACCCCGATATAGGCAATTTGACGATGTCCCATCGACAGCACGTACCGGCCCATGTCATAACCTGCGGCATAATCGTTATAGATCATGCTGTGGACATGGTCGTGCTGTTGTCCGAGCAGAATGACCGGAATGCCGATCTCTTGAATCGCGGCAAGATGGGTTTCCGTAACCTGCGTGGCGAACAGAATAATGCCTGATATTTTTTGTCTGGCGAGATCATACAGCGCTTCGATCTCCCTGGATAAATCCTGGCTTGCGTTGATGATCAGTAGCTGATATCCGTGTTTTCTTAATTCTTCGTCCATGCCGGCGACAGTCTGCGATGCGGAGAAGGAGTCCAGACGCGGCATAATGGTGCCGATCATGCTCGTTTTTTTCGCTTTCAGGCTTTGCGCAAAAGAATTCGGGATATAGCCGGTTTCCTGAATAACCTGCTCAATCTTGCGGCGTGTCGCATGACTGACGGATCCTCCGTTCAAGAAACGGGAGACCGTGCTTTTGGCAACTCCGGCTTTGTGGGCAATATCGGCGATCGTGTTCTTCATGCCAAGATCTCCGGAGCCGTTAGCAGCGCTGCATCGAACGGATCATTCTCTGGAGCTCCTTGTTGTCCCGCACAACAGGCCATGATTCGTATAAACATGAATCTCTCCCCTTCGTATTTCTCTTATTCCTAACTATACCATGACGTCCAGGGGTCCGTGAAATGCGGGCTCCAAGCCTAGCATTGCATGGTCCATATTGGCTTCTATGTTCCAGGCTCTGACATGAAATGAAGGATTCGAAGGGGATGATTCATGGGTGCAGCCTTGCTTCACATGCAAGTAGTCAAGTGCATTCCCTTAAGCTTGGACGGTTCGCTCGGCCGATTCGACGGTATGCTTCAGCAATGTCGCTATCGTCACGGGGCCGACGCCCGCCGGTACCGGCGTGATTGCGGAAGCCACCTTGGCGCAGGCTTCGTAATCGCAGTCCCCGATATTCCCTTTATTGTAACCGGCGTCCAACACGACGGCACCCGGCTTGATCCAGTCCCCTTGAATGAAATTAGGCTTGCCTACGGCCGCAACCACAATATCCGCTTGGGACACAATCTCCCCAAGGTTCTTCGTTCTCGAATGGCAGATCGTAACCGTGGCGTTGCGATTGAGCAGCATCATCGATACCGGCTTGCCCAAAATCGGACTGCGTCCGACCACCACCGCATGCTTCCCTTCGATCGGCAGGCTGTAATAGTCCATAATCGCGATAATCGCCGCCGGCGTACATGACGGGTAATCGGCGAAACCAAACGCATTTTGCGAGAACCCGAGCGTGGTTACTCCATCCACGTCTTTTTTCATGTCGATGGCATCAAAAGCCGCCCGCTCATCGATATGGTGCGGTACCGGGTGCTGAAGCAGAATACCGTGGACGTTCGGATCCTCGTTCAGTGCTTGAATCGCGGCGATCAGCTCCTCCGTCGTTGTCGATGTCTCCAGCACTACTTTTTTGGATATGATGCCAAGCCGCTCGCACGCATTTCCCTTCATCCGCACATAGGTCGCCGAAGCAGGATCATCGCCAACCAGAATCGTTGCCAGACAGGGGGTTACCCCTTGCTGTTTCAATTCCTGTACCTTCACCGCCAGCTTGGCCTTGATATCATCGGATACTTTTTTTCCATCCAAAATTACGGGTTCCTTACTCATGCTAATCCGCTCCTTCGCCATTGTATTAAAAAACATAAAGAGGCAAGGCGACTCGAACGTCTCCTTACCTCTTGCCCAGGCGTACGGCATATGATCCCATGTGCTCCCTCTTGGTAACCCAAGCTACGCCAGTAACACATGGATAACTTTTTTTAATATATCACGACTTTGGACTTCGCGCCACCGGCTATGCGGCCGCCCTTTAATCGTAAAGTTTTTGATTTGTTGCCTGAAATCACGTATGTTGCCGATGGTACAAGCATAGAATGTCCTAAGAACAATTCGTTCCAGGAGGCCTTGATGAGATATCCGGCGATCTTCAAAATGCTGCCCTTTATACTGCCGCTTGTGTTCGTGATTCCGGTCTTGACGATATGGCTGCAGAAGGACTTAAACCCCATACCCAGCCAAGACCTGCAGCAGGTTAAAACCGTCTTCACGGGCATCTTCCTTGAGGCACTTCCTTTCATTTTGCTTGGAGTGCTGCTGTCGTCCCTTTTGCAGTTGTTCGTAAAAGAGCAATGGGTGCGGCGTCTCACGCCGAAGAATCCGATGGTTGGCGTCCTGTTCGCTTCCATGCTCGGCATCCTGTTTCCCATCTGCGAATGCGGGATGATCCCGGTCGTTCGCAGGTTGATGCTGAAGGGGATGCCCGCCTATATCGCCGTCACCTTTATCCTCAGCGGTCCTATTCTGAATCCCATTGTATTCGCATCAACGATCATGGCCTTCCGTTCGCATCCCGAAGTGACGATCGGACGAATGGGACTGGCTTTTGCAGTCGCGGTGACGACGGGTTTGCTCGTTTATGTTTTTTCAAGAAGCAGCCCCTTGAAGCGTTCCTTTCAAGAGTTCGCCGAACAGGGCTCCAGCAAGGGGGAACGTTTGTTGCATGAGCATCCCAAAACCTGGAGAAGCATGTTTGTCCACGCCGGAGACGAGCTGATCGAGATGTGCAAATATTTAGTCCTGGGCGCATTCCTGACGGCCTGCATCCAATCCTTCATTCCGAGGGAGGAGCTGCTGGCTCTGGGGAACGGTCCTGCCGCCTCCTATCTGTTCATGATGGGCTTTGCCTTCATCCTGTCCCTCTGCTCAACTTCGGACGCCTTCGTGGCATCGGCATTCACGCACACCTTTACCGTCGGCCCGCTGGTTTCCTTCCTGGTTCTCGGCCCGATGCTGGATTTCAAAAGCCTGCTCATGCTGTCGGCTACCTTCAAGACCAAATTCGTGATCGGCTTAAGCCTGCTGGTGATTACGCTTGTCTTTATCGGCTCTGTAGCCGTCAACGCGCTATTCGGCGGTTAGGTGTAGTAAACAAACTGGAGTGGCAATACACGAAAACGGTTGGAATAACGGCACCTTCAGGCTGTTATGCCTTCGGATATCCACTTGAGATTGGAGGTGTTCGGGACGTGAAGCCCCGTCTGAGCCTGCGAAGCCACTATATACTGCGATCGCTGCTTATCGCAGCTCTGGCCGCCTATATCATGCATCTGAACGCATCAAATTCGCTGGACTATTACTTGGCTCCCCATATGCAGACCCTGCTTCTGCTCTGTCCGGTGCCGCTGTTGTTCATAGCTTTCGGCATGCTGTGGCACGCCATTGCGGGAGCTTCCGGCGAGGTGTGCGATTGCGAGCACCCCCTGCCCAGCGGACTGATCAAAAACATATCGGTTTACGGGTTATTCACGGTGCCGCTGCTGTTCGGCCTGCTCCTGCCGGACCAAGCCCTCGGCAGCGATATGGCGGCCAAAAAAGGCATGATCTACACCTATCCGAACCCCGATGTTCGCCGTAAAGCCGAGGAGCGGAATGCTCCCGCCGCATCGGGCATGGAGAAGCATGGAACGAATGATGACCTGGCGGCAGCGGAGGACATCGCACTGAACGAGCGTTTTGTTCCCAAAGACATCTACAGCGTGGAATTCGCGGAGCTGGCCAAGCGCTTATATACCTTACCCGTCATCCGAGTGGAGCCGGACATTTTCTCGGAGACCGTTGGGGCCATGGATATGTACAAACAGCATTTTCAAGGAAAGGCCATCACCGTCCAAGGATTTGTTTTCCGCGATGGACATATGAACGAAGACGCCTTCGCCGTCAGCCGCTTCCTCGTGATGTGCTGCACGGCAGACGCCGTCCCGTTCGGGGTCATGGTGCGCGCCGCGAATGCTTCGTCATTCGCGAATGACGCGTGGGTTCAGATCGATGGCACGATCCAGGTCACCACCTCGGACGGTATGGAAACGCTGCAGATTCAAGCGGAACGGATTCAGCCGATCGAGCAGCCGTCATCCCCTTACATTTTCACGAATCCCGACTCTGTCGCAGAGTTTGATGAACTGTATTCGAATGATATCGAGACCAAGGAGGTAATCAATAAATGAACAAGATACCCGTCGTGCTGATTAGCGGATTTTTGGGGAGCGGCAAAACCACGCTGCTCCTCAGGCTGCTGGCGTATGCCGCCAATCGGCAATGGAGAACCGCCGTCCTGATGAATGAGATGGGCGAACAGGACGTGGATGGCGATATCCTATCCGGTGAAATGCCTGATCTTCCGATCGAGAAGCTGCTTGACGGCTGCATCTGCTGCACCAAACGAGACGAGCTGGGGCAAGCCCTGAAAAGCCTGTTAGATCGGAAGCCCGATCTCGTCTTCATCGAGACGACCGGAGTGGCGAATCCTGAACAGATTCTTGAGGATTTGCAGGATCTGTCATTGGCTGATCGAATATCGATCCGTGGCAAAATCGCCTTGGCCGACTGCAGCAAATTCCTCGAGTATAACAGCTTCTTTGCATCCAGTCGCGAGCTGGTCCGTACCCTGCGGGGACAAATCAGCTTCGCGGACCGGATCATCCTGAACAAGGCGGGAGAATGCGAAGAGAAACAGATCCATAAAGTCATTACCTCCATTAGAAAAATCAATACGACGGCAAGCCTGTCCGTAACCGACTACAGCCGTTTGGATGAGCATGAAATGTTTGCGGCCCTTCAGCTAGAGCCAACGGAGAATCATAGCCATTCATCTCATTCTTCCAACCGGCAAGGGAGTCCTGCGGAACGCCTGCAAGGCAGCGAATGGACCAGCGAAGAAGATCGGAGCAAGCTGGGGCACCGCAACCATGAAGGAGCTTTCATTCACAATGAGCATCGCCATGGTCACGGAGAAGAGGCCGGGCATGGCAGCCATTCCTATACCGGCCTGGATACCTTGACTCTATCTGCCCCGACCCCTTTCCCGCTTGAGATCAGCCTCATCGAAACCTTTCTCGCTGCACGCGGTTCCGGCCTGCTACGGGCCAAAGGATATATTCAGCTCCCCACGGGTCCCTCCCTGGTTCAGTGGGCAGGTTCACAGCTTGCCATCGAGCCCAGCACGCTGAAGCTGCAGCGGGGCTATCTTACGTTAATCGGCCATCGCCTGGATAAAACGCGCATTGTCCAGCAGTGGGAGGACTTGCTCAGCGGCGTGGTGCAGTGACATTCGAATGCATGCAGGGATATGAAAAAAAGATAAGGAGATCCTCAGGGATCTCCTTTTTTTCGGTTCGTTTATGATTAGTCCCTAGGATAATTCACTTCCATAATATCCATAAAAGGAACCTTCGTAATGACGCCGTTCTGTTTCATATGCACCTTCCCTGTGCGGGAGTCCATTTGATCGATTTGTCCGCGGACCGCCTCTTCCCATCCCCAGACCGTCAGTACGATGACCGATTCCTCCTGGTAAGCTTCCGTTAGCTGATTTCCGAGCTCTTCCAGTACAAACTCATCCCTAGTGGGTCGCTTTGGAACTTTTGCTTTTGCCATAATCTTGTCCTCCTGATTTATGTTGTTCATGCGTCAGCATTACATTCTCAATGAAAACGAATCTTTCATCCATTCTATGAATTAGGAATCTACTACCTATTATACATCAAATGCGATTCAGAATTCTCGGGCTCTCCCAGGATTCAGAATATCTGAAGGAACTATGGACTCGATTCGCTTTTTTATACAAAAGACTTGATTTTCAGAAAATAATCCTATATGATTGACCCATCAACCATTGACCAGTCAATGAATTGAAGGAGGTCTTTATCATCTCTACATGCCATACACAAGACCTGCTGTACTTGCTAATGCATCTGAATAAGCACATTGCGACTCGGTTTGAACGATGTGCCGGTGTTAGTCCCAATCGGCTGGAACTCCTCTGCAAACTGACCGGCGGCGAAATTAGCCAGTCGGATCTCCAGAAGGCAGTGTCTATCGATCCAGCTGCGGTGACCCGTCATGTTCAACAGCTGGAAGCGGAAGGATTGCTTCTGCGGACGAGATGCGAGAATGACAACCGGATTACGTTGGTTCAGCTAACTGAAGTGGGCAAAAGTAAAGTCGCAGCGTTTAAGGCGGAGAAAGATCGATTTATGGAGGAACTGCAGGCAGACCTCACGGAATCAGAACGACTTGCGCTTGTTCATGCTTTACAGAAATTGAACAGCCAGATTCAACAGATGAAACACCCAAGCAAAACCGATTAACTTATAGAGACTAAAGGAGAGAATACCATGTCTGTAACGACCCTAAACAATGATTATAAAGAAATTATTACTTCCCGCCGCTCTGTGCGGGTATACGACCCATCGGTCAAAATCAGCCGTGAAGAGATGACTGAAATTTTGGAAGAAGCGACTTTGGCTCCGTCATCCGTTAATCTTCAGCCTTGGAGATTTCTTGTCGTTGATAGCCCGGAAGGAAAAGCGACGCTTGAAGAGCTTGCACCAGGGAACAAAACACAAGTTTCAACTTCTTCGGCAGTCATTGCGGTGTTTGGAGATATGAACGCATTCGACAATGCAGATGAAATTATGGGCACTGCTGTGGAACGCGGTTATCTGCCGCAAGAGATAAAAGATCAGATGATGGCGAACTATACCGATCTGTTCGGACGTATTCCGGCACAGGCTTTCCGCGAAATGATCCTTATAGATAGCGGCTTGGTTTCCATGCAGCTTATGCTTGCTGCCCGTGCCCGTGGATATGACACGAACCCCATCGGCGGATATGACAAATCCCGAATTGCAGAAGCATTTGGTATGGAGAAGGAACGTTATGTGCCGGTCATGCTCATCTCGGTAGGTAAAGCTGCCAAAGAGGCGCGTTTGACGACTCGTCTTCCTATTGATCGTATTGCAGAGTGGAAGTGAGGTCACAGCGATGATTATTATTCATGCAGAAATGAAAGTAAACGGCGAACGTGAGGCTGAATTTCTGGAATCCGTAAAAGAACTTATTGAAGCATCCCGTGCGGAACAAGGAAATGAATCTTATAAGCTGCTCAAAGATACGGAGCAGGATAACACGTATCTCATGGTTGAACAGTGGAAAAACCAGGAAGCTGTGGGGCTCCACAATGCGAGCAGCCATTTTCAGGCGTTTGTGGCTAAAGCTCCAAAATACCTGACAGCTCCGCTAAACGTGCAGGCCTATGCAGGCCAACTGATCAACAAATAATGAAGCAAACTACAATCCGTATTAAAAAGCCAACTCGTTTAGACGAGTTGGCTTTTTTTAATTCTATTACCGCATTCCATATCGGATCGAACAGATAAGCAGCCTTACAGCGATAGCTCTTCGATGGCCATCCATGGCAGCGGATTGTGAAACGTTGACCAGTCCAGCTGCATTTCCCGGTCGGTCAACAAACACTCGTCCAGCTCCCGCTCGATTTGTTCCTGTTCCATCCCAATCCCGATCATCACGAGCTCGGTCATCCGATCTCCCCAGACGTTATCCCATTTCCTCCGAACATCCGGCTCACTTCGTAACAGCTCCTGCTGCTCCTGCTCGGTTAAAGCCGCGACCCAGTATCCTGCAGGCCCGAACTGAATCGAAGGCCCGGCCTGGCTTACACTTGCCGCAACATCCTCGCGCACGGCCAGCCAAGCGATCCCTTTCGCACGTACGACTTCTTCCGGCCAATCACCCATGAATGCCGCCAACCGCTCCGGATGAAACGGTCTTCTTCTCCGATAGACAAAAGAGCTGATGCCGTATTCATCCGTTTCCGGCACGTGCTCCTCCTTCTGAAGCTCCTGGATCCAGCCGGGGGACTGACTGGCTTTTTCAAAATCGAATAAACCGGTATTCAGAATTTCCTCAGGTGCCACTTGTCCCTTCACGGTGCGGATGATTTTGGCGCTTGGCTGAAGTTTTCGCAGTATGCCCTCTACCTTGGCCAATTCGTCCTCGCTTACCAGATCGCATTTGTTCAACAGCAGCACATCGCAAGTCTCTACCTGGTCGATTAACAAATCCACCACTTCCCGCGTATCCTCTTCGCCCAGCGCTTCCTTCCGATCAAGCAGGCTTTGCCCCGAAGAGAAATCTTTCCAGAATCGGTTCGCGTCCACCACCGTTACCATGCAATCCAGCCGAGCGAGATCGGACAGCTGTACGCCGGACACCTCATCCGGGTAAACAAAGGTCTGCGCAACGGGCACGGGCTCGCTGATTCCCGTCGATTCGATCAGTATGTAATCAAAACGATTCTCTTGAGCCAGCTTCTGAACTTCCTGCACCAAATCTTCCCGGAGCGTGCAGCAGATGCAGCCATTGGACATTTCGACCAGCTTCTCATCCGTTCGGGACAGGCTTCCTTCCCCTCTCACCAAATCCGCATCGATGTTCACTTCGCTCATGTCGTTCACGATGACCGCTACCTTCAACCCTTCGCGATTATGTAGCACATGATTCAGGACCGTCGTTTTGCCTGAACCGAGGTAACCGCTAAGAACAGTAACCGGAATTCTATTGTTGTAATTCATCAAATGAACTTCCTCCATTCCTTAATCGTAATAATTACGATTTATGGTATGATGATATATCCCCTCCAATAAATTGTCAATCCTTCACGTTTAAAAACATTTCTACAAGCAAAAAAAATCTCCGTAATCAATTTCAAAATATTCCTTTACAAGAATATTCCCTTGATGGTATATTACAATTAATCATTGGTTAATCTTTACAAATAAGGAGGATACGTTATGAGCCAAGACGTAATTTCGTTCATTGAAAACCTGAGTTTGCCTTGGCAAGCAGAAGTCGGCAAAAAGCTTCGACTTATGGTCCATGAAGCCATTCCGGAGGTAGAAGAACGGATTCAGTACAAAAAACCGCATTTTCTCAAAAACGGACACTATGCAGCCGTGATTTCGCCATCCAAAGATGCAATCGCCTTTATGATCATGAACACAACCAATCTAGAAGTCCCTTCAACTTTCGATGGTCCACCCGAACGGAAATGGCTTAAAATTCGAAAAGACGATACTCCTGACTATGAACAGCTATCCGAATTATTAGTTCAAGCATCAAGTTCGTTGTAATAACCAGATCGGGGGTAAGGTCCCATGAAACAGACAACGTTGAACGCGCTAGCCGAACCTAACCGATTACAGATGGTCGAACTGTTACGAGAAGGTCCTTTAACCGTCAATCAGATTGCTGAACGTCTTCAAATCCGGCAACCTCAGACTTCCAAACATTTAAAAATATTACATGAAGCTGGACTGGTAGAAGTCCAAGCGGAAGCTAATCGACGAATTTATAAACTACGTCCTGAACCGCTTCAAGAAATGGACGAATGGTTGGACTCGTTCCGCAGTATTTGGGAAAAGCGCTTAGATCAACTTGAGGATTATTTGGAAAAAATACAAAAGAAAAGGTAGCTGCCGCTACCCTTCTTCTTAGGAGGAATTCAAATGACCGAGCAAAGCAAACAAGGCTTACTTCTGTCACGTGTTTTCAATGCCCCCCGGGAACTGGTTTTTAAAGTTTGGACCGACCCTGAACACTTCGGCAAATGGTGGGGTCCTCAAGGGTTTTCCTTAGACGTTATCAAAATGGATGTACGTCCCGGAGGCATGTTTCTAGGCTGTCAGAAGTCTCCGGACGGCAGTCAAGCCATGTGGGGTAAATTTGTATATCAGGAAGTTATCGAACCTGAGAAGCTGGTATTCGTTCAATCATTCTCTGATGAGAAAGGGAACACGATACGTGCACCTTTTAACGCAAACTGGCCGCTTGAAATTATGAATATCATCACATTTGAAGAAATCGACGGAAAAACTACGCTTACCATGCAGGGAGGCCCCGTAAACGCGACCGCGGAAGAACGGGCAGCGTTCGATGAAATGGCTCCAATGGTGAAACAAGGATTTGGCGGTACTTTTGATCAACTCGCTGAACACCTTGAAAGCCAGCTATAATTACATCGATTAAGGAAGCTCAACCGAGCGGAGGCGAACCTGTTGGTTCGCCTTTTTTTAATTCTTCAGAATGCAGCATCATCACGCTCGAAAACCCCCCTTAAAATTTAAGGAGGGTTTTTCATACTTGCATTCGCATGCAGGTTCGAGAAATTACAGCTTTTGGGCGACCGCTTGTTCCGCTGCCTGTACATCGTCTTTATTCTCAGGCAACTCGCCGTCTTTCCAGATGACTTGTTCGCCATAATCTTTTCCCCAATCGTACATCAATTTCAAAATCGGCATCAAACTCTCCCCGTAAGGAGTAAGCGAATATTCCACCCGAGGGGGAACCTCAGGGTAAACCACGCGGTGGACCAGCTGGTCTTCCTCCAATTCACGAAGCTGATTGGTCAGCATTTTTTGCGTGATGTGGGGAATCATCCGGTTCAGTTCACCGAAGCGTTTCACGCCCTCCAAACCGAGATGCCAGAGGATGATCAGCTTCCATTTGCCGCCGATGACCGCCAGGGTTAACTCCTTATGGCAGTTTATTTCCTTCAGATTAATTCGCTGCTTGACCTCGTTTGCCATAATGCATCACCCCTTCTTCCCTATAGTATACAACGGTTGCGGGGATATCATCAAAGCGGCAAACTTATCATCATTACCGTTTCTTCTTATTCCAAATTGGCATGCAGGCTAAACATTTGGTCTGAGCGAAGCTTGCTTTTTTCCATCAATCTCAGGATAACCGCATCGAGCACGATCAGCATGCTTTGCTCAAATAATGAAGCCATCGGTTGAACGGTGACGAGGATATCCTGATTCTGCTCCTTCGTTGTTCCCGGAAGCTGGACCATCGCATCCGAAAGCTTGCCGATACTCGATTCCGGTCTCACGGTTACGACCGCAACCGCGGACCCGATCCCTTTGGCTTTCCGAGCCATGGATACCAATCCTTGCGTTTCGCCGGAGCCCGAACCGATAAGAAGCAGGTCATTCGCTCCGATGGCCGGTGTTACCGTATCGCCGACGATATGAACCTTAAATCCCATCTGCATTAACCGCATACCGAAAGCCCGGATCATCAGGCCGGATCTGCCTCCCCCTGCCAAGAAGACGGCATCGGATTGCACGATCCGTTCAATCAATTCCTCGATCTGGCCAGCATCCACCTGCTGAACGGATTCCGATAACTCCTTGGCAATGACGGATGCATGTTGAAAGATGTTATGACTCATGGCGACTTATGCCTGCTTCACAAGCTCGTTCATTTGAGCCGCTGTGGCCTTTTTGTCGGTTTGGCTTGTAATTCCGCCGCCGACGATGACGAGATCGGGATTTGCCTGAATCACCTCAGGGAGCGTCTCCATTTTGATTCCGCCCGCAACGGCAGTTTTGGCTTGTTTCACGACACGTTTGATCGCCGCCAATTCCTCGAATGAGTTTTTGCCTTCCGCCTGGTGGTCGTAGCCGGAATGAACGCAGATATAATCCACGCCGAAAGCATCGATCTCCCGCGCCCTGCCTTCAATGTCCTTTACATTGATCATATCCACCATTACCTGCTTGCCTTGCTTGAGGGCTTCCGCTACCGCGCCTTTGATCGTGGAATCGTCGGATACGCCAAGCACCGTAATGATATCCGCACCGGCTTCGGATGCCTTCATCACTTCATAACCGCCGGCATCCATAATTTTAAGGTCGGCCAGCACGCGCAGATGCGGGAACGCCTCTTTAATCGCTTTGACGGCATGAAGCCCTTCGTTAATAACAACCGGCGTACCGATCTCCACGATATCGATAAACTCGGCTACCTCTGCCACGACTTCTTTTGCTTCCGGAATATTCACCAAATCCAACGCCAATTGAAGTTCCATATTGTCAATCTCTCCTTATGAGTGTATTGGTTAATAACTACACGATCATTGTAGAGTAGACAGTTTACTTTACGGAAGTACGTACTTATAAGTGAGATACTTACGTGGAAGTAAGTAATAGGGAGGGACAAGGGTTCTCAGGTTTTCGTTTATTAACGAATCTTTCGTCTCGATGCTGGTAAAAAACAATTAAGCCTGTTTGCTCACTTTAGCCCAGTCTTCGGCTGTGGTTTAATATAGTTGTCAGGCCGGACAAAATGATCGGAAAGGAGGCTGAACAAATTGATTCAGAATATGGAGGTGGCATCCGCGTAAGCGGGTGTCACGTTTAGGGGAGCCCCGTACAGGGCTCCCTTTCATTTGAAATCCACAGAACCGGAGGTAACATGATGTCCTATTCACGTCAACCTGCCGTTATCGTTGTCACCGGCGTCATGGCTTCAGGGAAGTCGACCGTAGCCCAGCTGCTGGCCGAGAAGTTTGATCGCGGAGTCCATTTGCGGGGAGACTCGTTTCGGAAAATGATGGTCAGGGGCAGGGAAGAAATGCTTCCGGATGCTTCCGACGAAGCTATGCGGCAGCTTGCCTTGCGCTACAAATTATCCGCCTCCGCTGCCAAAGCTTATGCCGAGGCCGGTTTTCATGTCGTTCTGCAGGACGTCATTCTCGGCCCGGCGCTGCAAGAAATGACCGTTATGTTAAGAGGCGTTCCCGTGTTCGTCGTTGTGCTGAATCCTTCCGAGGATACCATCCGTGCCCGGGAACAGAATCGAGGCAAAAAAGGCTACGGAGTCTGGGGCATTCATGAGCTGAACCGGCGGTTAACCGACGAAACGCCCAGAATCGGCCTCTGGCTGGATACTTCCGATTTAACACCCCAAGAGACCGCCCAAGAGATTTGGAAGCGGATTTGGGATGAGGGTAAGATCCATTAACCCATACCCTGCATCTTCACGACCGGACTTCCTGGTAAAAAACAATTAAGCTTGTTTATTCACTTCAGTCCTGCCGCCGGCCGTGGTTTAATATAGATGTCCGGCTGGACCAAATGATCGGAAAGGAGGCTGAACGAATTGATTCAGAATATGGAGGTGGCATCTGCGTAAGCGGATGCCGCGTTAAGGGAGCCCCTACAGGGCTCCCCTTCATTTCATTTATTCATAGATTACGGCTTTGATTTCGTCGCTATCGATATTGTTTTTGTCGTACCAGTAGAACCCCGTATCGATCTGCGGTTCGACCTTCTCCCCTTTGATGGCCGCCACGGCGGCTTTTACCGTCTCATATCCGATGCCGACCGGATTTTGCGTGATGGCTCCCGCCATCGTTCCGTTCTTGATCGCGTCGATCTGCGCTTTTCCGGAATCGAATCCGACCACGATGATTTGGCCTTCCTTCTTCATCTCCGTCACCGCATTGATGACGCCGACGGCGGAGCCTTCATTCGCGCCGAATATCCCTTTTAAATCCGGATGCGCCTGCATCATCGCTTTGGCCAGGTCCGTCGACTTCAAGTGATCCCCGCCGCCATATTGAATGTCCACGATCTCGATATTCGGATACTTCTCTTCGATCTGCTTCTTGAAACCGTCTCGGCGGCTGACCCCGGTTACGCTGGTCTGGTCATGGACCACCATGGCGATTTTGCCTTCATTCCCGATGAGCTCCGCCATTTTGTCCGCCGCGAGCGCCGATGCAGCCATATTGTCCGTTGAAGCCGTCGTTACCGGAATGTCGCTTTCCACGCCCGAATCGAAAGCGATGACCGGGATGTTGTTTTCCTCGGCTTTTTTCAGATAAGGTATGGAGGCCTGGCTATCCAATGCGGCAAAGCCGATCGCGTTTGGTTTCTTATCGAGCGCGGCCTGCAGCATTTCGATCTGCTTATCCACCTGGGATTCCGTCTCCGGACCTTCAAAGGTAATCCGAACGCCAAGCTCTTCCCCTGCTTGCTCGGCACCGGCTTTCACCGCCTGCCAAAACTGGTGCTGAAAGCCCTTGGAAATGATCGGGATGTAGATCTCTCCTTCGGCTTGAGAACCGGCTCCTGAACCGGATCCGCCCTCGCCTGGACTGTCGGTACCTCCGGCAGCGTTATTGCCCGATGAACCGCAAGCCGCCAGCATGCTTGCAGTCAGCAAAAGAATCAGAGCTAATACGGAAAGCTTTTTCATAATGCAATCTCCCCTTGTTTAGACATATTGGTACAGCTATAGATCTTCCGTTATGGAAGCTTCTATCGAGATCAAGCCAACCTACGGCCAACCGAGCTCCGGAGCAAGCACTAGTAAGGGCTTACGCTTTGCGTCTGCGCAAAATATCCGCATACACCGCGAGTATAATAACGAACCCTACAACAACGGTTTGCCATTCCTGGGGCACGGACAGAATGCGCAATCCGTTCGTCAGCACGCTCATGATCAACGCCCCGATCACCGTTCCGATAATGGTACCCTTCCCTCCGCTGAGTGAAGTTCCCCCGATCACGACCGCTGCGATGGCTTCCAGTTCATACCCGGCACCCAGCGCCGGATTGGCCGAGTTCAGCCTCGATGCCATCATGACGCCCGCCAAACCGGTAAAAGCGCCGGTTAAGGTGTAGATCACGATTTTCCAGAAGCCCACGTTGACGCCGGACAAGCGGGTCGCCTCTTCGTTGCTGCCCAGCGCAAAGTTATACCGGCCGAGGATGGTCTTCGACAAGATGAGATAGCCGAGGATCGCCGCAATGAAGAAAATGACGACCGCATTGGGAATATCGAGTCCCGGCACCAGCCAGCCCAGCACGCTGCCCTGGGACACCTCGGCAAAGCTTTCGGCATCGTTGAAATAGACCGGTTTGGCCCCGGAGATGATGAGCGCGAGACCTTTGGCGATCATCATCATCGCCAGCGTTGCGATAAAAGGCGGAATCTTCATTTTCGCCACCGCCGTCCCGGACAGAAGCCCGCACAGGGCGCCGGTCAAGATGCCGCCAAGAATGCCGACGGGGACCGGCAATCCCCAGAAGGTGATGCAGACCCCGGTCATAACGCCGCTCAGCGTCATGACCGTCCCGACGGACAGGTCGATGCCGCCGGTAATAATGACAAAGGTGGATCCCAAAGCCAGCACGCCGATTACCGCCGTGGAAAGAAGAATGCCCACGATGTTGGAGAATTGAAAGAAATTGCTGGACGAGAACGTAAAGAATAGGACGAGAACGACCAAGCTGGCAAGAGCCAGCACTTGCTGGAGCGCGCCCGATTTGATTTGAATGTTCATCTGCTTGTTCCTCCTGACGTGAATAGATGACGGCGACGGCGTCTTACATCCTCGCTGTAGCCAGATGCATTATGCTTTCTTGGGTCGCCTCTTCATGATCCAGCTCGCCCGTAATCCGGCCTTCGCACATGACGAGAATCCGGTGGCTCATCCGAAGAATTTCCGGCAGCTCCGACGAGATCATGATGATCGACTTGCCCTGTGCTGCAAGATCGTTCAGCAATCGGTAGATTTCGCTCTTGGCCCCAACGTCGATTCCTCGCGTCGGCTCGTCGAAGATCAGGATGTCGCAATCCCTCGTCAGCCATTTGCCAATGACGACCTTCTGCTGATTGCCCCCGGAGAGGAACTTGACTTCCTGATCGACATGCGGCGTTTTGACCTTCAATCGAGACACCATATCCTCCGCCTGCTCGCGAATCTTCGCCGTATTCATCCAGCCGCCGGGACGGAGGAAGCTGCCGTATGAGGCGATAGCCACATTGCTCTTCACGTCGAGATCGACGACGCATCCATAGCGCTTGCGATCCTCGGATAGATAGCCGATCCCTTGCCGCACCGCATCGTGCGGGCCCTTGATCGTTACCTTGCGGCCGTGCACGCGGATCTCGCCGGATTGGATGCGGTCGGCGCCGAAGATGGCCCGGGCAAGCTCGGTCCGTCCCGCGCCGACGAGGCCGGCAATGCCAAGAATTTCTCCCTTTTTCAGAGTCAGGTTAATATTCTTCAAGTTTCTGCCTTGATTCAGTCCTATAACCTCCAATACCGTCTCGCGCTCACCAGCCGTCCTCTCCGGCTTCGAGGTCTCGTAAATCTGCCGACCGACCATTTTCGAGATAATGTCCTGGGTCGTGACTTCAGCCGTGGATACCGTATCGATGTACTGCCCGTCGCGCATCACTGTAATGCGATCCGTGATTCGTTTGATCTCATCCATTCGGTGGGAAATGTAAACGATTCCAACTCCGCTCTCGCGAAGCTGCCGTATGATGCGGAACAAATCCTCAATCTCCGTTTCGCTCAAAGCCGCCGTCGGCTCATCCATCACCAGCACATCGGCGTTGTAGGATAATGCCTTGGCGATCTCCACCATCTGCTGCTTGGCAACCGTTAATTCCGAAACCTTGATGGAGGGGTCCATGTCGAGGCCCATCCGTTCGAACAGTTCCTTCACCTGCCGGTGCAGCGCCCGGTCGTCCAGAAACAATCGGAGCTTTCGCCGCGGCTCCCGCCCGATGAAGATATTCTGGGCGACCGTCAGGTCAGGGGCCAGATTCAGCTCCTGATGAATCATGCTGATTCCCGCGTCCTGAGCCGCTTTCGGGTTCGATAACTCAACGGGCTGCCCTTTGAATTCGATCGTTCCTGCATCCTTCTGATAAACGCCGGTCAGGATTTTCATCAGGGTTGACTTGCCCGCACCGTTTTCACCCATAAGGGCATGGACTTCACCGGCCCGAAGGTCGAACCGGCAGTTATTTAATGCAAGCACGCCCGGAAATTCCTTCATGATTCCTTCCATCTGTATCAGCCATTCGCTCAACGTCCCTCACCTCTCTAGCTGGCACCTTTTATGAATCATTGTACAAACCGCTACCCCGCGAAGGAATGGAATATTCTCTGATCGATGTTGAATAATCTATGATCCGCCGCAGAAACCCAAAAGAGAAGAAGCTACTCCTCCACAAAGGGAAAGAGCAGCTTCTGGTTTTCCTCGGTATACATATTGTCCTTATTGATGATAACGGAATCGGTGTATATATGCCGGGGCATCCTGTCGCCCTCGATAACGGATACGGCTGTTTTGATGCCCAAATAACCGATGTTGAAGGGCTTCTGAACGATCGTGGATTGCAAGACTCCCTCTTCGAGCAGCTTGACTTCCTTCACCGAGCTGTCGAATCCGACCAGCTTGACTTTGCCCACCAGCCCCAGTTCCCGAATCGCTCTGCCGGCCCCCACCGTAGAAGGCTCATTCAGTCCGACGATTCCATTCAGGTCAGGCCTTTCAAGCAGGAGCTTTTTCGTGATTTCGTACGCCCTCTCCTCCTTGCCTTCGCTGTAGTAGGTGCCCACGATTTCCGTGCCGCCGCGCTGCTCCAGAATGCTTCGAACCCCTTGCTCCCTCTCGATCTGCGTCGAGGTGCCCTGCACGAAACTGATGATAGCAACCTTGGCATGTTCCGGCAGGCGCGACGAAAGCTCCTTGCCGGCCTTCTGTCCCGCATTCACATTGTCGGTCGCGATCAAGCTCTGCGCGTAATCGCCATTCACGGCCGAATCAATCATAATGAGCGGGATGCCGGCCTTACGAATCGACTCTGCTACGGGAACCAGGCGATGATAATCACCCGCGGCCAAAACGATCGCATCCGGCTTCTGCTTGACGGCTTCCTCCAACAATTGAATCTGCAAGTCAACCTCGATTTCCTGAGACGGTCCTACCACCGAGACGTCAACGCCGAATTCCCGGGAAGCCGTGTTCACCCCTTCAATCAGTACCCGCCAGAATTCATTCTCGTCCAGCGCCTTTACGCCGACGATGATCTTCTTGGTTCCGGGTTCTTCCTTGGACCACTGATAAACGGCATAACCCAGAAGAAGCAACGGAATCAGCAGCAGTACCATATAACGCATTCGCAGGTACGACTTCAAGGCACATCCCCCTCCACACGCTGCCATTCATCTGCATGAACGGCCGGAATGACCAGCGTTACGCTTGTACCCGATCCGGGCACGCTTGCATAGCTAAGACCATATTCCGTTCCAAAATATAACTGTATCCGCTGATGAACATTCGCAATGCCAACGCTGTTTCTCGATCGTGTGCCTTCTTTGGACGTGAGCAGCGTCTCCACCTTGGACTGATCCATCCCGATGCCGTCGTCCTTAACTTGAAATTCGATGCGGGTATCTCGACGCACCCCCGTAATCGTGATCGTCCCCGGCCCTTCCTTGTTTTTGATGCCATGATAAATGGCATTCTCCACCAGCGGCTGCAGCAGCACCTTCAGCGTCAGATACGGGTAAAGTCCGCGATCGATATCCAGGGCAAACGTGATTTTGTCCTGATAACGCATCTGTTGTATTTTCAAATAATTCGTTATATGCTCCACCTCGGTCGCAATCGGTATCATTTCCTTCCCCTTGCTGAGCGAAGCCCGAAACAGCCTGGCTAAAGCCGATGTCATCAAAATCACCTCGTCATGCTTCTTGCTCTCGGCCATCCATATGATGGAATCCAGCGTATTGTAGAGAAAATGGGGGTTGATTTGGGCTTGCAGGGCATTCAGCTCGCTTTTTCTCTTAATCTCCTGCTCTACCACGATTTGATACATCAATTCCTTAATCTTCAGCACCATCACGTTGAAGCTGCGGGCAAGTCCGGAGATTTCCCTGGAATGCCCCACCGGGACCCGGATGTCGAAATTCCCCTTCTCCACCTCCATCATCTTCTCTTGCAGCTTCTTGATGGGACGCGTCAGATTGCGCGAGAGGACGACGGAGAACAGCACGCCGACGACGAGGCATAACAATCCCGCTATAGCAAAAGACAACTGCATCTGCTTCTTATTGTCCACCAGCTCATTCTCGTAAAAAACGCCTACGATTTTCCAGCCGAAATCCGTGTTCTTAATGCTGTAAATCCGGCTCGCGCCGTCCTCCTTCACGACAAAACTTCCATGTTTGTCCTGCAGCACCTGGTCCAATCTCTCCGTTTTCAGATTGCTGTAAAGCAGCTGCTGCTGGGGGTGATAAACAATCCGGCCTTCGCGGTCGATAACGAACACATACCCCCGGTTCCCCAGATCGAGCTTGCTGAGCATATCGTTAATCACTTTGAAGTTAAGATCGATTAGCAGGATGCCAAGCCCTTGGGTCGAATCCATGCCGCTGAGCTCACGGCTCAGCGATACAACCCAGCGGTACTCTCCCTTAATGACGGGCTGTACATGCGAGGAAGAGATCACCGTCTGTCCTTGGTTTTCCTTCGCCTGCCGATACCAGGGCTGATCGGATATTTCAATATAAGGATTTAACTCCGCGTTGGACCGATCGGATATGAAGGTTCCGCCCGCTCCGAAGATGTTGATCGAAGCAATGTCTTTGCGCGAAATGCGAATCGAGTGAAAATAATCCGATATCTTCGCCTTTAATACCGCCAGCTGCGCAGGCTCCAGCTCGTCGGCCGAGGCCAGGTATTCTCTTACGTTCGGATTGTTCATCGCGGCCAGCGAAATGTCCTTCATGCCTGTAATGTAGGTTTGGATATTCGCATTGACTTGATTGATCAGCTCGGAGGTATAACTTTCCGCCGTTTCGCGAACAGCCGATTCGGACAGCCGATAGGAGATGAAGATAAGCAGCAGCGCCGTGAACAGCACGAGCATCACGAAGGAACTGGCAATGCGGGACTGAATGCTTTTGATTCGCTGCGGAGTCTTCATGGCTGTACCCCGCCAGACGCCATTTTATTCCGGTACTCCGTCGGGGTATCTCCGGTATGTTTCTTAAACAGCACGCTAAAATATTGAGGATCCTGATAGCCGGTTTTCGCCGCAATTTCATAGGTTTTTAACAAGGAATGCTTCAGAAGTTCCTTCGCTTTCTCCATGCGGACTTCCGTAACGTATTCGACGAAGGTCTTCCCGGTATGCGACTTGAACAAGGCGCTGAAATAACTCGTGCTCATGAAGATCCGGCTGCACACGGTCTTAATCGATAACTCCGCATCCTCATAATGCCGCTGGATGAAATCGACCGCCTCCAGCATCTGGGAGCGTGTAATATCCTTTCTGGTCTTGGCTACGTCCCTTAACGCCTGCTCGCATACCTCGTTTAACCAGCGCTCGATCTCATCCAAGGACCGAAAAGAATACAGATCGGACAGCAGCCTCTTCTCCTTGCCGATCAGCTCGTTCCCATTGCTGCCGATTTCCATCAAGGTTTGTAGCACGGAAAGCATGACCCGAAGGACCCGCACGTAACAGATCTCGATTGAAATTGAAGCGCTTCCAAGTTCGCTGATCAACCGCCGGATGCACGCCTTCACCTCTGAGCCTGTGCCCGCCCGGATTGCCGAAACCAGCGCCGTCTCCGTTTCGATCCCATCCAGGAGAGGACCGCTCCCGCGTTTTTCTAGATCGGTGATATGGACCACCTGATCGCGGCCGATCAGAAGCCGGTACTCCAGGGCGGCCTCCGAGGCCTTGCAGGAATATCGTATGTCCTGCAGCTGGCGGCAGATCGTTCCGATGCCAACCGTGACCGTGAATTTCATGAACTGCTTGGTGGAGCCGCGAATGTCCTCCGCCAGTTCCTGGGCCCGGGCGTGCAGATCTTTCTCGTCGGAGCCCGACAGAATGGTCATGACCTTATTCTCTTTGTACCGAAACACGGCCGCACCAGGCTCACCCGCCAGGATCTCCTGCATGATGTTGTATAAGGCAAAAGCATGCAGTTCATTATCGGCGTGCTGTTCATCTGAGCGCAGCTCATCCATATCCACTGCCATGGCGATATACAGCGGCCCGCGCAGCGGAATATCGAAATAAGCCAGCCGACTCTCCATTTCGGACCGCTTCATCGGCGATGACGCCAATCGTTCCAGAAAACGTTCCCTAAGCAGGACCAAGCTCTCGTTCAACTGCTTCTTGAGTCTCTTCAAGTGCTCGGTGTGACCGCGCTCCTCATCCATTTCCAGCTTGAGCTTGTCGAGCATGTCTCTTAATTCCGCCGCCGTAACCGGTTTCAAAATAAAATCCGTCACCTGCAGCTTCACCGCCTGCTGGGCGTATTCGAAATCGTCGAACCCGGTCAGGATGATGATCTTCGTCTTAGGAAAACGTTCCGTAATATGACGGGACAATTCCAAGCCATCCATGTACGGCATGTTGATGTCCGTTAACACGACATCGGGCTGATGGCGGGTTACGGCCTCCAACGCATCTCTGCCGTTCTCGCAATCCCCGATGCATTCATAGCCATGCTCCGACCACTGAATCCGGTTTCGGATCCCTTCCCTTACGATCGGTTCGTCGTCCACAATAAGAATCGTATACAATCAAAGCCTCCCCCGTTCAAAAGCAAATCCATTCGCTTTGGTTTATCGTGTTACGAGGTGAATAATACAGGAAAAGCCCTTCGGCAGGCAACTGCCAAAGGGCTCCAGACTTCATGTTTTATTTCCGGGCATTCATCCACGTCATGAAATTGTTCACCACGATATCGATGAAACCGATCGTCGGTTCATGGATCAGCTTGCCGGACTCATCCATCTTCTCGTGCACGGCGCCGATATAAACTTCATTGTTAGGAAGCAGCGGCGAGGTGATGCCAACGGAGAAGAGAATGTCCCGAAGATGCTCTTGGGCGCGAACCGTACCGAGCTGCCCCATCGACGCCCCCATGATCCAGGAAGGCTTCCCGTTCATGACCTTATCGACGCGCGATAACCAATCCAGCGCATTCTTGAGCACGCCCGGTATGGAATAATTATATTCCGGCGTGATCCACAATACGGCATCGGAAGCGGCAATCCGCTCCTTGAATTCCTTGACGGCCGCAGGAGGGTCCAACTCCGTGTCTTGATCGTAGAACGGAAGATCGCGAAGATCCACGATATCAAAGGCGATCTGATCCGAATAGCGCTGCTTCAAATATTCCGCCAGTTTCCGATTGTACGACTCTTTTCTAATGCTTCCCACAACGATTGCAACGTTCATGATATCCTCCAGTTCTATGCCTTTCCAGCACACATGATTCAGTTATTGGGTAACTTATTTTAGCGTATCACCATATTTTACCATTGTCAAAACAGCCCCTACTTCATTAGGGAAAGCAGCTTGCACACATCGCGTTCCAGATCTCCCCTTCTTTCAACAGGCACATGCCGCAGCAGCGCCATGGCGGCGTAAGGAACCTTGATGGCATGCGGATCTTCATACAGCCGGCTCCAATAGGCCGATTCCGTGATGGAAGCCTTGGCAGGCGCATCGATCCCCTGAGCCATAAGCGCTTGAGGTCTGAGACGGTTAAGTTTCGTTTGGAGCCGGTGATTGCCTTGGCCCAGCTTGGCCAGCTGGGCATAACCGAGCCGTTCCAGCTCAATCAGCGCGTGGGCGTGGGTAATCCCATGCTCAAGCTCACCGGCAAAAAAATAATATTGGCCATCCACATGCTGATCCGGCAGCACGTGATCCAGCTCGGAAAGTGCGCGGCATGCCAAATCGGACGCATCCCGGTAAGGCGGTATTTCCGAGAGTGAGATTTCCGATAGATCCAGCTGCGTATAATCGTCAATGCCGTAATACCTTGCAAGCTTATGTTCACTCGCTGCATCGTCCATGAGCTTAAGCAAACCTCTCACGATGGACGGAGTCAGTAAGTCCGGACGGTCCCGCAGCGCTTTCAGTCCGAGCACGCCCAGGGTCACGCCGTGGCCCGAGGTGCTCAGGCTTGTCAGGTTGGGCAGAAGCCCTTCCAGCAATTGATCCATCAATTCAGGCTGTGCGGGCTCGGATGGATACGGTTCAAACCAATCTTCATGCTGAGCGCGCAGATGACGGCAATTGGCAGCCAATCCATGAAGCACATCTTGCGGCAGATCTTGCTCCTTCTGCATGTAATACGCTGCCAAATACGCTCCGCCGACATGCCCTTCAAACCAACCGACTTCGCCGCCGCGGCTCAAAGCCGTGAGACCGTCTATCAAATATTGGTCGTCAATGACCGGGTTCACCTCCTCCCCTTCGGCGGCACTCGGCAGATTCAGCTTGGCTGCAATGTCCTTGGGAAAGCTGGTTATCTTCAACCTGATGCTGTAGCCGTACATTCTAAAACGCAGTCCCTCATCGTTATCCGATAGGATCATCCGCCGATCCAGGGCCGAGCGGACCCGGTCTATAAACCGCTCGTCGGTGACGCCATACGTTAATTCCAGCGTCGGTGCCAGCGCGTACATGGAGATCGGGATCCATTTGCGCCTCGTGGATACCACAACGGCATGGGCCGTTCCGCCGATGACAAAAGCAAATTGTTCCGATTCCTTGGCGATGGTGAATCCGAGCGTCCGCTGCATCCACAGTCGGGCAGCTACCGGATCCTCTACAGGCAGTCCCACTTCCCGCAAATAGAGGACGCCATATTTACCGCTCGGGGTCAGGACCCCTTCCTTTAAATCCGGATGGGCGATAAACTCCAGCAAATTTCCATCCCCATCCCTGAAGTATACGTTCACGCCGGAATCGGAGGATTCGACCACCTTGCCGTCCGGCCATTTCAACAACGGCACCTGTTCCGCGAGGCTCCGGACGGTGGAATCAAATTGGGAGAAAGCCACTTCAAACGCGATATGGGCAGGGGCTATGGGTTCAAACACCTCTTCAAATACAAGCGTGAAATCGGGTGTAGGCTGAAATGCAATTTCGGCCTCGCTTTCTCTGACGACCGGGAATTGAAGCAATCCGTGATAGAATTGCTTCACTCCCTCGATGGAGACGGTCCTTAATGTTAATCCGGCGAAATGGGTGATCATGAGATTTCAGCCTCCACTTTATTGCTGATCTTCTTAACCAGCTCCAAAAAGATGGAAAGCGCCTCTTTCGCCCGATAATCCAGCACGATCGTGCCCTCAGCCGCTTCCGATTCGTAAATGGCCCGTTGAGATCCGCCGATGGAAATCCATTCCGGACTATTAATACCATGCAAATTGCGTATGGTGGCCTGCATTTGCTGCAGTGAACTTACGCCGACGGCCCCGCCTGCCGAGCTTACCGATAAGACGGGTTTGCCCGAGAAATGCATCTGCCCCAAATGATCCAGAGCATTCTTCAACACGCCGCTCATCCCGCCGTGATACTCCGGGGTAGTCAAAATGACGCCGTCCGCCTCCATTAATAAACGCTGCAGCTCACGCACGCCCTCATGCCGATTGAATATTTCGTCCGGGGAATAGAACGGGAGCGGCGTTTCATACAAATTAAACAGCTTCACTTCGACGAACAACCGGTTCATTTGCGCTTCCAAGGCTTTGGCCAAAATGGTGCTTGTCGCTTCTTTGCGATTGCTGCCTGCAATAATTACGATCTTCATGGTAATGCCTCCCTTATTCGTATTCGAATGTTTTGTTAAATACATTGTAGTGGAGGCACGCCATGAAATCGTCAACATATCGAGTGATTTTACGAGCAAAAGCTCTCATGCCTTCGGCTGAGAGCTTCTACGACTATAGTCTTAGAAATAATCATTATGTACGGTTATATAGCATAAGCAGCAAATCCCTAATCCTATACGATTCCATGCTTAAGCGCATAGATGGCAGCCTGTGTCCGGTCGGCAACCCCCAGCTTATCCAGCAGGTGGCTAACATGGGTTTTCACCGTCTTCTCGGTAATATAAAGCGCTTCGCTGATTTCCCTGTTATTCATCCCGGAGGCAATCAGCTGCAATACTTCCTGCTCTCGGCGGGTAAGCTTATCGAGCTGCGCAGCTTCCTGATGGCTGGATCCATTGGCCTCATCCTCTCCCGCCGGGGAAGTAACATGCGTCATGAGCAGGCCTGCTGCATCCGGATGCAATTCGACCTGTCCTTGGAACACGCGTCGGATCCCGGCTACCAATTCCTCCGGCTCGATATCCTTCAGGAGATAGCCGCGAGCACCCGCTCGAATCGCAGGCAGAACATGATCGTAATCAACAAACGAGGTCAGTACGATCACTTTGATATGAGGCAGTTCTTTTTTCAAACGTGCCGTGGTATCGATGCCATTCAATACAGGCATATTCAAATCCATCAACACGACATCAGGCAGCAAAAGTTTGGCCTGTTCCAGCGTCTCTTCGCCATTCGCGGCTTCTCCCACCATTTCGATATCCGGCTGCGTCGCCAGAAAAACCTGGAGGCCCCGCCGTACCATGGCGTGATCGTCAGCTATTAACAATCGGATCATCGGTTATCCCCCCTTTCTCTGTTGTGACCGCCTTCAAGGGTATCGTAACCTCAATGATGGTTCCCTCCCGGTGCACGCTGTATAAACGGAACTGGCCTCCGAGCGATTCGGCCCGCTCCCGCATGCTGGACAGGCCGATGGAATGCCGCGTCAGCTCGTTCCATCGCTGCTTGGTTATCCCGCGCCCTTGATCCTCGATCCGAAGCTCCGCTTCATCGTTTTGCAAGGACAACGCTACCGTTACTTCCTTCGTATCCGCATGCTTGCTCACATTGTTCAGCGCCTCTTGCCCAATCCTCCACAACGCCTCTTCCGCGATCCGCGGCAGCTCCTGCATCCCGGTGATATGTGTACGCACATGAAGCTTCAATCGTTCGCCGTATTGCTTTAGACCTGTCATCAGCCCCTCCTCAAGTCCGGGCGGGCGAAGCTGCATGATCAGCTCCCGCATTTCCTTTAGTGCGCTTTGCGATAATGACTGGATATCGCGGATCGTGTCCTGGAGCAAGCTTTTCTGCCCATCCGGGTCAGCGGCAATCATCCCCCCTACACCTTTGGACATCATCACCAGCGAGAACAGGGTTTGGCTTACCGAGTCGTGCAGGTCCCGGGCCAGGCGATTTCGTTCATCCATCCTTGCGAGCTCCCGCCGGTTCTCCTCCAAACGGATGCGCTGAAGCGTCATGCCGATATGCTCCGCTATGGCCTCGATAACCTCCATGTCCGCCCGATGCTGGTCTCCATACTGATCATAGCCCACCAAAAGCATCCCGGTTAAGGAGTCCGAAGCAACCGCAAGCGGTACCGCAACGGCTCGACGAATGGGAGCTATCCATCCTTTCTCCACCAGTTGATCCGCAAGTTGCTGCGCATCCGGATCGCCGACCGGTTCTGCTGAGCGCTTCACTGCATCAGGACCGTTCCGAGCCATGTCGGCTAGCGGAAATTTGGCATGGGGCAGCGTGGTCTGTCCGCCGCTGTATAGCGCACGCAGCGTGATTTCCTGGCCCACCGGTTCCAGCAGCGCCGCAACCGGCCAATCAAAATAACGGCCGAGCAAACTCATCACCTGCTCCGTTAATTCGGCCCGGCTCACCGCTTGGGATGCATAAGCGCCTAGCGCGCTGCTATATTCTCCTAGCCGGGCGAACAAATCAGCCCGACGCTGCTCAGCCGCGTACAGACGCATGCGCTCGATGGCGGTGCCGATTTGGTAGGCTACCGATTCCAGCAGCGCCAGCTCCTCCTTGGAAAAATGAAGCTTCCCGGGTGCGGCCACATTCAGCACGCCGAACCTGCGGCTGCCGGAACGCAGCGGAACGGTAGCATGATGGGTAATTCCCTCCGTGTCGCCCCACTGATAACGAACGGCGTTATCCAGACGTTTGCAATTCAAAATGTTCACGGCATTTTTCAGTCGGCCGTCATCATAGCGCTCCAGGCACCAGCAGCTGCCGCACCTCATCGGTTCGTCATCTTCCCGTCTCAGAGCGGGCGGCAGATTCCGGCCCGCTACGAATTCATGCGTTCTCTTCTCTTCCACCAGGAACAGCCAGCCGGTCGTAAGTCCGGTCAGCTCCAGCAGTTTGCCGATAACAACGTCCAGCATGGGGGCTAACTCATTGGATTCGTTCAGCGTTTCGGCAATCGTCTTCAACGTGATTAACTCCTGGATATGCGGGTCGTGAGTGGACATACAAGCAAGCTCCTTCTTTATTTTGCATTCTGAAGTAACTATATTATATAATCCTGTCACGCACCATCCAAATTCCGAATGGAATTCCTGGCCGGTGCAGATCATTCATCCCATGAATTGTGGTAAAAAACAATTAATATTGTTTTATCTCTTGCAAATTTCCACCTACATATGGCTTAATATAGAAGTCGGGCCGACGAAATGAGCTGAAAGGAGGCTGATTGCAATGATTCAGATCCGTGAGGTGGTATTCGCGTAAAGCGAATATCCGTTAAATGGGAGCCCGCCGCGGGCTCCCTATATCTATTTTCAACTCCAATAAAACCAAAATCTAAAAAAACCAATTTCACGAAAGGAGGAGGGCAAGCATGATCAATGCAATTGTTTTGAAACTCAGCGATAGCTTAAATATGTACACAGAAAGAGGAGGGCATCGATGGGCCATTACAAGAACGGAAGAGAAGTGCTTCCCCCCGAGCTGCTGCAGCAAATTCAACAGTATATAGACGGAGAATTACTCTACATACCGAAACAGAGCGAGCAAAGAGCCGGCTGGGGAGAGTTAAGCGGTTCCAAACAACGCATCGAAAGTCGCAATAAAGAAATGTATCGCGCTTACTGCAAAGGACGGTCCATTGAGGAATTGGAACGGACCTACTTCCTGTCTGGAGAAAGCGTACGCAAGATCATAAGTAAACTTACCCGCGTAGGGACCTGAACCGATGAGGTTTAACGGTCTCCGCACGGATTAACATAGGACTGTTCCCACGGGGTACAGTCCTTTTCATGTTGCATGGATCGGGGCACGGTGAACCCGCGATGTACCGTTTTTAGGGCTGTTCGGCATTTTCACCTCATTGCCACCTTGTCCGAGTAGTCTGCACCATAGAAAAGGCCCGGCTGCAAACGAGCTGCAGCCGGGCGTGATTGTACCCTAATGTTCTTCCCGCTTCGCCCCGGCTACATCCCATCGATGGCGGAATTTCTCAAGCCTCGGATGCAGAAACGGCGGCTCGGACAACAAGATCAGCCTCAGCTTCACGATCCATTCCTCGAAGGAAGAAAACGAAGCAAACACGTTAGCTACCTCCGGAGTCATGAGAAGAAAATGGGGACTTCCGTACTTCTCGACCAGATGTCGAAGCGCCGTATCGATCGGCGTGTATTTTTTTCGCTTCGACTCGAACGATTCAATCACGACCGAAGATCTTCCAAGCTCCTCAATCCATTCCTGAAGCTGTTTCTCCCGCTTGTAATAAGGGCTCACCGGCTCCTTGAACATCCGCTTCACCGTCTCTTCGTGCAGCGGATACAACACCAACTTTGCGAAGGATCGTTCCTCCAAGATGGCAGCCGCCTGCTCGAGGGCCACCTGATCCTGCTCAAAAAGATCGTAGAATATCAAGGTGCCTTTCGTGGTCGGCTTCGGGGGCTCGTAGCCGTATGGGACATACTCCAAATTGCGCGGCATGATGGAACATCACCTCTCTTTACTATGATGACTGGGATGAAAGCTTCGGCGGCACACGATGCTTGGTAGCCTGCTCGAAGCCGTAGGCTAACCGAATCAGCACCGGCTCGCTATAAGCCGTCCCGATGAATGTAATGCCCTGAGGACCTTTGGTGTTGTATCCTCCCGGAGCTATGATCCCATTCTCGGCATAACCGCCGGGAACGGTAACCGAAGGATACCCTGCGCGGGCAGCCAGATCGGGTCCATATTCATTACCCAGAAACAGCAGCGCGTCCAGCTGATGTTCCCGCAGTACTTGATCAATTCCCATGTCGCCCGCCCTTTCCTTGTTCCTCCGCCTGCTCTCCAAATACTCTTTTTCGGTCAACGTGCCGCTTGTTTCCTCGGCCCAAACCAGCGTATCCTGTCCATATTTCAGGGCTATGTCGGCGTGTGCCTCATTATAGGCGATAACCTCAGCTAATGAATGAACCGGCAGGGACGGATCTACATTCGCCAAATAATCATTGACGTATTTCTTGAATTCATAGCGAAGTACGTTGGCATCCCAGCGGGTGCCCTGGCATGGCAGTTCCACCGGATCGATGATGGTCGCGCCTTGTTCGCGAAGAACATCAATAGCAGACTCTACGATATCTAGTCTATCCCGATCCAGGTGCTTATAGTAGTATCGGGGAATCCCAATTCGTGCCCGCTTCAGATAACTGGCGTCCAGAAACTTCGTGTAATCCTCTACCCTTGCTAGAGCAGCTGTCTTGGTCACCTCGTCCAGGTCATCCGCACCCGCGATCGCGCCAAGCAGAATCGCGGCATCTTCCACCGTTCGGGTCATTGGACCTGCCGTATCCTGCGTATGCGTGATGGGAATGATGCCCGTCCGGCTTACCAGACCGATCGTCGGCTTCAAGCCAACCAGACTGTTCTGGCTGGAAGGGCTGATAATCGATCCTGAAGTTTCCGTGCCGATGGCTGCCGCAGCCAAATTCGCCGCCACTGCAGCTCCGGAACCGGAGCTCGAACCTCCGACGAACATTTCGCCGGGACCGTAGGGATTTAAAGTAAGCCCGCGTCTTGACGAGTATCCTGCCCACATGGTCGAGGACATGAAATTCGCCCACTCGGTCATGTTGCTCTTGCCCAGAATAACGGCCCCCGCCTCTCGGAGTTTTGCGGCAACAAAGGAATCTTTGGCGGCGTACGAATCGGCCAGCGTGATGGAGCCGGCGCTCGTATGCAGCCGATCCCCGGTGTCGATGTTGTCTTTGAGCAGTATCGGAATCCCGTGCAGCCGTCCCCGCGCTCCCAAGTTTCTGCGCTCCTGATCCAGCTCTCGGGCAATCTGCAGCGCATCCGGGTTCACCTCTAGAATCGAGCGAAGCCATCCATCGTATAACCCGATCCGTTCCAGATACAATTGAACCAGTTCGACCGAAGACATCCAGCCTTCTTCCATGGCATGCTGCATATCCGCTATGGTTGCTTCCACAATCCATGTTCTTTTATCCAAGCTCATATATGGTCCCCCTTATTTTTCTGATCTTGCGGCAGGTGTGGGGTTTAACGTTTCATATTTTAGCCTCCAGACGTTTCAAGTCCCTATTCAATTCGGGACTCAGACACGAAACTCCTTCTGGCATGCAATCGGTCGGCATCTTAGCGGCTCTCTCGTCTCCCATGGCGGCTTGCCCCTCCTAACGTAAACTAAACGCAGGAAGCGGACCAAGAATGACTTCTTGATCCGCTCCGCTTAACTTTCGCATGCGCTTCAAAACCGGTGCCCCATGCTAGCGATACCACTGGGCCTGCTTATTGAACATCTCGGCATAATGGGCTCCCTGTCCGATTAATTCCTCATGTTTTCCCTCTTCAACGATTCTCCCTTCCTTGAGGACGAGAATGCGGTCCGCATGTCTGCAGCTTCCCAATCGGTGCGATATGAAGATGGCGGTTTTGCCTTCGGTCATGGACATCAGGCTCTCAAATATCGCGGATTCCGTAAGCGGGTCTACGGCCGCCGTCGGCTCGTCCAGATAGATCACTTCGAATTCCCGATAGAACGCCCGGGCGATCGCGACCTTCTGCCATTGGCCCTGAGACAGTTCGCGCCCGCCGGAGAAGCGCGTACCCAGCTGGGTTGCTACTCCGTCCGGCAGCGAATCTACTAGCGGGGTCATCGCGGCCTTCTCCATGGCATGATTCAATCGGCGATGGGCTTGCCGGTCGTCCGGATCATGCTCACGCAGCGCAATGTTAGCCTCAAGGGTCCATTCATATCGATAAAAATCCTGGAACACCGCCGTTACTTTGCTGCGGAAGCTGACGGTATCATAATCCTGGATCGGGATGCCGCCATAGCGCACAACGCCATGCGTCGGTTCATACAAGCCTAGCATGATTTTTACGAGCGTGCTCTTCCCCGCACCGTTCTCCCCGACAATGGCAACCTTTTCTCCGGGCTTGATACGAATCGTCAAATCGTCAAGCACAGGCTTATCTTGATTCGGATAGCAAAAGGTAACGCGATCGACTTCGATTCCTTCCCGCAAAGGCGTGGTCATCGGCAGAGCTTTTTCCGGCTGCGGAACCGGCGTATCCAGAAATTCGAACAATTCGTGGATAAACAGACCGTCATGATAGATTTGCCCGATGTTCTGACTGATGTTCTGGATGGAATATCGCGTGTCCTGGACCGCTTGATAGAGGGCGACATAACTGCCGATGGTTAGTTTGAGGCGTGAGCCGAGCCAGACGAACACGGCTAAAATGCTAAAAGAACAAATCGTCACCGCCCCTTCCACGATCAGGCGATTCTTCATGTTTTTCCGCTCGACGCCCAGCATTTCATACGTATTTTTGAAATAGATGCCCCGCCATTTGTTCAATAAATAATCTTTGACATGAAACAGCCGGATTTCCTTGGCCGCTTCCTTCGTCTGCAGCAGTTGGTTCATGTAGGCCGCCATACGGGACGAAGCCGTCTGCTGATGAATGACCACGAAGCGGGAAGCCCCCTCTTTCTTCTGGATGATCAACAGCGGAACGATCAGAAGCAGCATAACGACAGGCAATATGTAATGAAAGCTGAACAAGAGCACGAGCAAACCCGTCAACGTGATGAGGTTCTGAATAATCGAGAACATGTAAAACACCATGTTAATTCCGCATATATTCAGATTGCGAAGAGCACGCTGCAGCTTGTCGTAGCTTTCCGGAGATTCAAAGAATACGAACGGAAGCTTGCTTAGCTTCTCCGACACTTGGAGATTAAACCAGTAGGATACATAAGCATTCATCTTTCGCTCGGTATACTTTTGAAGAGATGCTAGCACGAGGCCAATCAGAATGACCGCCATCTGGAGTAACAGCCAATACAATGCTTGGTATGGAGCTTGATCCCGAATCAACACGCCGGTAACGTCGTCTATGACTTGAGCCGTAATATAAATCTGGGCAACGGGCAAAAAGGCCTGCATTAAATAAATCATGGTCGATCTGGTGAACATCCGCGGAGAGACGCGGTACACCTGCTTCATAACCTCGAACATCAGGTTCGCATATTTCATGTTGTATAACCTTGAGCCTCCTTCGTCGCTAAGCCGATTTGTTTAGGGCTGAAGGTTTAGCATGAGGAAGCTGGTTGATCATTTGTTCTAAATGATGCAAATAATTCGTGACGCTCTTGTTGATGACGAGCTGCTCCTCGGACAGGTAGAACGCCAACGGAAACCGGTTCACTCTAAACGAATCGATCATAGCCCGGTCTGCCCACACGACCTGCATATCGGTTAACTCATTGGCAACCGCCATTTCTGCGGCCTCATCCGCATCCTGGGCATATAGGAATAGCGTGACCGAAAGATCCGGATGCGAAGCCATAAACGCTTTGATGGCCCCGTACGTTTCTTTGCAGGCATTGCAATGGTTCATCGTGAACAATAGAATTTTGGGCTTGCCGTCGTACAAATTCACGGTATCACCGGCCATGCTCGTATAGGCTGCCCGAGGAATCTGCATGCCAAGCTCGAGCCCTTCCTTCGGAACCGCAGGCATCTCGTGCCCGGTCACGACTGTCTGCGGCTTCAACTTCAACTCCCGAACCTGACGGTACAGTTTGAACACGAAGAAAGCCAAGCTGAATATCAAGCCATACTGAATCACGAGCACGGTCGTAATCAAATTCATGGATTCGTTCCCTCCTTCGCCTGTAATGAATCAAGAGTATACGCATTCACCGCCACCAACGAAATAACGGCAATGCCGCCGGCCGACAGCATAGTAAGAACCGCTTCTTGGGCCGGCATGAGGAAGAGATTCACGGGTTCGGACAAAAGCCAAATTAGCGCATTCAATATACCTAAGCATGCAATCCTAACGACCGTATTCAAGCCGAGGGCCTCACTAGACCATGAGCCAAAGCAGCTGCATTGGATCTCCTGATTCTGCACCACCCTGGCTTGATAAACGGCGTATCCGAACCCTGCCAGCAAAGTAAAAATCGCGATCTGCGCAGCGGCTCTGCTCCAGGAAAACAATAAACCCGCCCCGGCTGCAATCTCAGCGGCGCAAATGAGAACAGGTACAATCCGTAAGCGGCCTGCAGGCATCTGCAACCGTTCGATCGTCGTCCTGAAATCCGCTAACGATAACAGTTTCGACACTCCCGAAAACACAAACACCAAGGTCAGAAACAAAAGGCAAAGCGCGCTCATGGACATGGTTCATTCTCCTTCCCGACAACCAAGGGGACCAAGCCCCCATTCGATGACTTTGATATCTTGCTTGGACTGCACCTTGCCGTTTTTCTTCGCTGTTCACCCGTTCACGATCATACTGCAATGGACCCAAAACCATTTTCGACCCCTCACTCTTCAACCGTAATAGGAAGCCGCATGCCCTGCGTGAAATATAAACAGCGGAACAAGAAGTTCCGCTGTTTATAAGTGATAGGTTCATGCGTTCACAAAAAAATTAACAGCCGCAAGTATATCTCTCTTCGGAACCGTTGCCGCAGTCCCATACTTCAAGACGAACGCCGAATTTGTCGCGTCCGCATTGCTCCGTAGTGTTACAGGAAGTATGACGAAGAATGCACATTAATGCTCACCTCCTTTCAAGTCATGAAGTTCATCCATTTATATGAAAGGTGTTGCTATGCAAAAAGCTTTGGAGTGTGTTGAACGCTGGCTGTAGGGATCTTCCAATTTTTTATGCCGAGTCGTTTGTAAGCGGGTTCAATTTCTGAGGGGTGTAAGTGGTTTATGCTAACTAGCTGGCTTGCAGGATAATTTTAATATACTATATTTATCATTTCTTACAAGGATAATATCTTATAGTAAAATAATAGAATATTATCCCTTATTAAAGAAATTACATACACAAAAGGCCGCCCCATTTTGTTAATCGGGGCAGCCCTTTGCTTACCAATTTAACTGATGATCGTAATGACCGGCGCCGAAATGGTAGGCTGTGTCGTGATGGCGGAGGCCGTATTCGTGAAGCTGGCAATTTCCAACAGTACCGGTATTCCCGCCGGGACATCCGTCGTATCGAGCACCAAGCTGGCGGTTGTCAAAGTCGATAACGCAAGCTGCTGCAGCATCCCATTAATATACACATTAAAGTATTCAGTGCCTGTCAACGCGGGAAATGCCGTCACGGGTGCTTCGGCATCATCGATGAAACTCGTGGCCGGCATGGTAATCGAGTCTGCACCAATCATCGCTTCGTCGACCAGCGCAAAATAACGGGTTACGGTTGGCGTTACCGTCGTGGTGATCGTGCCGCCGGTTGCAACGGGAACCGATGCGACCGCGGTAATGATAGGTTTAATAACTGGCATGATCTTCACTCCTCTCTTGTCTTAGATAGAAAAAATATGGCTGTGCCACATTATCATTAAATGATAGATTCTGAGATTTGGTTCTGACATTCTCCCTATTTTAGTGAAAATGTACAATTAACAACCAAAATTCCGGTCAATATATAACTGAAGAAAGGATAAATGTCCACTCGAGTCCTTCCCCGATAACATAAACTAAGTACAGACATTCATCCGGGGGAGGAGGGATAAGACTGAAAACTCCCGTGATCAAGCGGAAACGATATCAAATTCTAAAAACTGCAGGACCTCGAAAACGCAAGACCTGCAAGAAGCGAAGATACAAACGAGTCGTGTCAACAGGCAAACGAAAATGGAGATGCAACCCCAGATCCACTCATCGGACCACCCCGTCAGCTGTCCAGCATAGACGTCAAGTGGGACGCCGTCCAAAAGACTTCGTATCGACACTCGTACCTCAAGTCCCTCAAGGCGTTCCTGGCAACCCGGGCTTGGTGGGGCCGGCGGGGCCTCCAGGACCCCAGGGCGTTCACGGCACCCCTGGCTCGGAGGGGCCGGCGGGCATTCCCGAACCGGTGGGGCCCCAAGGCCCTCAGGGCGCTCCAGGCACTCCAGGTGTGGAGGGGCCGGCGGGCATTCCCGGACCGATGGGACCCCAAGGTCCTCAGGGCGCTCCAGGCAACCCTGGCATGGAGGGGCCGGCGGGCATTCCCGGACCGATGGGACCCCAAGGCCCTCAAGGCGTTCCAGGCAACCCTGGCATGGAGGGGCCGGCGGGCATTCCCGGACCGGTGGGACCCCAAGGTCCTCAAGGCGCTCCAGGCACTCCAGGTATGGAGGGACCGGTGGGCATTCCCGGACCGATGGGACCCCAAGGTCCTCAAGGCGTTCCAGGCACTCCAGGTATGGAGGGACCGGCGGGCATTCCCGGACCGATGGGACCCCAAGGTCCTCAAGGCGTTCCAGGCACTCCAGGTATGGAGGGGCCGGCTGGAATCCAGGGGCCCACGGGGCCGCAAGGCCCTCAAGGAATCCCCGGAAGCGTCATCGTGCCGGAGATTAACGTGCTGCCGACCACGCTTCGCTATTTTTACGTATTGATGTCCGAGGTTAATTTGGATGATCCCTTCGTCATATCTGCCGGACAATTTACGGATGACGACGGTAACCAGGCATTCCAGAGCATTATGGTAGGTCCGAACAGCTCCTCGACCGTTTATATCAACGGCATGATTCAGGAAGGCCGTATCTACACCATCACTTCGGAGGCACTAACCTTATATTCTCCCGGCGATGTGCTTCTGGCCGGAACGCCCATCTTGCTGGAGGTGCTGTATCTCACCGTTCAGGTGGTAGCTTGAACGGTGAGCAAAATACCCCGCTGCGGCGGGCAGCAAGGTTCGCGCAAAAAGACATCTGCCGCAAGGAAGATGTCTTCTTTCTCTGCTTCTTAATATGATACCGAAATAAACGGTCCCCTCTCTTTCATCTTATCGAATTCGACTATTCGGCCCGGCTATCGATGACTTCATAATCAAACCAGTCGAACAGCGCAGGGGTTGTTCCATTGTCGCCGAATGCATACATAGCAATCATTAACCCTGTAAATCCGCCGGCTACTTCCGTCGTAAGCAGATGGGTTTCACCTGATCCCATATTCAGGACCTCTGATGAACTTTGTCCCATGGAGAATCGGAAATGCTCGGGCATTGCTTCGATTCGTAACACGACAGGCCCCTCCGGACATCGACTGGTTTGTTCTACGCTAAGCGACCCCACGGTACGTCTGAATACGATCGTTTTTTCCCCGTTTATAAGCTTTACGGCCAGATCATAATGATACCTTTCATTCATAAATACGGTTAATCCCGCTTCTTCTCCCTCGTTTGCAGGCTCAAAGTCCAGAGCAGCGGATATATTGCAAGAAAAGTGCCTTAATCGTCGCCCGCACGTCCTTCAATAAGCATTTTCCATCAGATAATTGTCTTCTTACGCCCATTCATGAAACCAATCCTCTTCTGTTGGCGTACTAAAAGAAAGCACTCACGCTGGTAAACGATCGTATATTTCCTAGTACTGCTATCCAAATCAGCATCAGGTGAAAGGTGTTTTTATTCGTAAACGCTATATAAAAATTATTTGAAAGAAGGAATATCATATGATTATGACAACAACATCTACCATTGAAGGTTACCCGGTTAAAAGGTATATCGGCATTGTGAACGGCGAAGTCATTATGGGCGCTAATGTAGTGAGGGACTTTATGGCCTCCATTACCGATTTTGTTGGTGGGCGCTCGGGAGCCTACGAGAACAAGCTGCAGGAAGCAAGGGATGTAGCGTTTGCCGAGATGAAAGACAAGGCTGAGCGAATGGGGGCCAACGCTATCGTAGCGGTGGACATCGACTATGAGGTCATTCGTGAGGGAATGCTGATGGTGGCCGTCAGCGGTACAGCTGTGGTGGTATAACCAGTACAGTGACGAACGACGCCAATCAGCCAGTTATCGGCTTATTGCAGTTTGATGAAGCCACGACCAGTCAGACCGATTACGGTCTGACTGGCGCTGTTTTCTCCATCAACCATTGGCATGAAACCGACCCGTCCGTTTCCATCTGAGTAAATTTCCATTTTCAACCGCCTGTGCGGATTTAGTTTTTTGGCTGTGCCTCAAACCACTTCAGGAAAGCATCAGCAATCACCGCTCCTGCTTGGCCGTTCGGATGCGGATCATCGGAAGAGCTCATATACTTCGGCTCGATCCGATGTTCCTCCGGAGCAGGGCAGGACAGAATATCTGCGATATCGAACACGGCGTCCACGCCTTCCGGAGGGCGGGTGCGAATCGCTTCGTTGACGGTACGCCATACCGCTTCCCTGTCTCCCATAAAATTGAACGGGGGTACTGTAAAGAGAATGATTCGAGCTTTTGTTCCATCTCCCCTCTGTTTCAAACGCTTTACAATCGCTGATAAATCATCCAGCAGTTCCCGGGAGCTTCTCGCTCCGATATCGATATCGTTTACCCCAAGCGCTATAACAACAATATCTCCTTCGGCTGCCTTCGCTAGCCACGGACCGTCTGCCGAGGCATCATATGCCCTTGCCCAGCCGGAACCGATATTCCATACGCTGTAGTCCTGCCCGAGGCCATCCGCAATGCGGGACACCCAGTACTGGTAGCCGTCTTTCGCGGTTCTTACGCCTTGTGTAATAGAGTCCCCTAGGAAGATCATCCGCTGCTTGACCGATCTGGCATACCCGGCAAATGCAGGCATGACCAAGCGGCTCGCTGCCGGGACGAACGCTGCTCCAAACTCGTCATCCGCCTTATTCCCTTCAGCTTCATAAGCCGTTACAAGCAGCCCCTCCGTATTGTATGGCACCGTTTTACCTGATGAAAGCGTCGTTATCGTCCACGTGAACGTCAAATCATGTCCCTTGGGCAGTTCGATCTGCAACGGATCGCTCCAAAACGTCTCGCCGGGAGCTACCGTTTTACCCGGATTCCCGTCAAACATAACCTGCACGCTTGTCCCAGGCACAACCCGCCCATCCCGACCGATGCCGCCATCGGCAGCATAAGCCGCTTCAATCCGCCATGCTCCCCCTGGCATACTCCCTTTGGCCACCGAGCCCACATCCCACGTGGAATCTACCGAGTTGCTGTGCCAGAATCTCAGCTCAAGCTGCCCGGACTCTCTCGGTTTGATATAGGTACGATAGGTGCGCGTCATTACATTGTCTTGCTCCATAATATAATTGGTTGCCGTTGATACGACCGATAAAGATGCGTATGTTCCTCTCACAATATCTCACCTTCATTTTTATGATGGTATGTATTTGCCAGAATCATCTTGGCGTCTTTCTTTCCCGCTGTGTTCCTGCGTTGCCTGTTCCCCTCCATTGACTTGATCATCATAAACACCAGCTGAGGTTATCTGGCCTAATGCTCATTGTAGTTCAATCCGGCGGTGTTGTGTTTATTTTTTACGCATGATGATGAAAACCGCTTGGACCATTGGAAACCGAAAAAAAGACCGCCGCAGCGATCTCTTCTTTAACACTTGCATCGGTTAGTCTAAACGACTACGCCCTTTTTAAGGATAACATTGGCATACAGCGCTTGTTCGCCCGTCGACACGATGGCATACGCATTCTTGGCGCGTTCATAGAACGAGAAGCGCTCCATCTCGTCGAAATCAACCGGAACGGCGTGAAACTGCTGCACGATCTTGCGATAATCCTCCCAGATCGGCGTTTCCACGGTATCTCCGGGGGTGACGGCCATCAGCGCTACCGGGGATTCGACGTACGTATCCAGCGGAAATAACGGCAATATGGCGTTTAATAACGCAGGGATTCCGTGGCCGTCTGCCCGGACCAACCGCCGGGCGTGACTGGCTGCAGGGAAATTGGCGTCGCCGAGAACGATTTCATCCGCGTGCCCCATCTCCATAAGTATTTTCAGCAGCTCAGGCGAGAGCGAATGAGATATGCCTTTTAGCATGGAACGACATCCTTCTTTATCAGATTTTGAAGCAAGATGAGAATCTGAGCCAGGGAGCTGTCAGTCCCTGAACGCTCTCATGATCACGGCTGTGCCTGCTGCTGTCCGATCAAGGACTTGTAACGCCGGAACGCCGCCTCCCAATCCTCACTGGATTCGGGTTCATACCAGGCCAGCGGAAAAGACCGCTTCACGAGCTCGACTCCCTCTTCCCTGCTGCGCAGCGTGCCATTGGCCACAAATTGAACCAGCATGTTCCCGATGGCGCTGGCTTCGACCGGACCGGCCCATACCGTACGGCCCATGGCATTCGCCGTGTACCGGCATAACAGCTCGTTTTGAATGCCGCCGCCAACCATATGAAGCCCATCGTACGCTTGCCCTGTCAGGACTTCCATCCGTTCAAGCACTTCCCGGTATCTTAGGGCCAGGCTTTGCAGTATGCACTGGACATACTCACCGGCGCTTTGCGGAACGGGCTGCCCGGTCTCCAGGCAATAATCCCGAATTTCAGCCGTCATATCGGCCGGATTCATGAAGCGCAGATCATCGGGATGGATGAGGCTGCGGAAAGGCTCCGCGTCCTCCGCGAGCTCAATCAGCTCTGCATAAGAATACTTCAGTCCCTGATTCTCCCACTGCCGCTTGCACTCCTGAAGAATCCAGAGGCCCATGATATTCTTCAGCAATTGAAAGGATTGATAAGCCCCACCCTCATTGGAGAAGTCTTCTTCCAGCACGTCCGGGTGAACGAGCGGCTCCGGCAGCTCGGTTCCGAGAAGCGACCAGGTCCCGCATACGAGATAAGCAAACCTGACGGCGTTCGCCGGAACGGCCACCACGGCGGATTCCGTATCGTGCGACGCCACGGCAATCGCTTCGATCGCCGGAACGCCAAGCTCTTGCGCCACGGCATCCTGCAGCCTGCCAATCACGCTTCCCGGCTGTACGGGTTCAAGGAACAAGGACGAGGGAAGTCCCAGCTCATCCATTAACCGTTCATTCCACTTGCCTTCCGTAACATGATACAGCTGGGTCGTGGTTGCCATGGTGAACTCGCATGCTTGAACCCCTGTAAGAAAATAATTCAGGAGATCCGGCGTGAGCAGGAACTTGTCCGCGATATCCAGCATCGGCGACTTCGCCTTAAGCATCGCATTCAATTGGAAGATGGTGTTGAACGGCATGAATTGCAGGCCGCTTTCTTGAAACAGCCGCTCTCTGCCAACCTGCTTGCAGGTTTCCTCCACCATGCCTTCCGTCCGGAGGTCCCGATAATGATAAGGCACTCCGATGAGCTCCCCGTTTCGGTCAATCAGTCCATAATCGACGCCCCACGAATCGATGCCATAGCTGACCGGCCGATAACCGTCCTGAAACGCTTTACGGATGCCGTGCTTGACCTCCTGGAGCAGCATCGGGAAGTTCCAGTGCAGATGATCTCCCATCTGAACAGGGGTATTGGCAAAACGATGAATCTCCGTAATCTTCAGTATGCCGGGGGAGTCATGATCAGAAGCGGTGATTTCGCCCAGCAGCGCCCGGCCGCTGCTGGCCCCCAAGTCAAACGCAAGCACCGCAGATGAATTGCTCATACGCCGCATCCTTTCTCACCTTAAGTACGATACCGATTCAAATTTCAACGACCCGAGATCCGAACCTTAACTCGACATTTATTTCATCTTCTGCAGAAGCTGAATCCGATAATCCTCGCTCTCCAGAGCAGCAATATCGTCTACTTCCTGATCTGTCAGCGGCACCGGCGTGCCGGCCGCCTTGGCGCTCAGGTAAATTTTGGCGCTTTCTTCAACCACTTGGGTCCGGTAGTACGCTTCGCGCAGATTCCGGCCGGTTGTGACCAGTCCATGATTACCCAGCAGTATGGAGCTGGCCGTGGTCACTTTCTCCGCGACGGCATCTGCCAACAAATCCGTCGTTGGTATGATGTACGGGATATAAGCCGTACGGCCGACCAATGCCGCCTGATCGGGGAACATCACCGGCAGCTCCTGTTCCACCAGCGTAAAGGCAATGCAATGGGACGGGTGCGTATGCACCATGGCCCCGATGTCAGGGTTGCTGCGGTATCCGTACAGGTGCATCAGCACTTCGGAGGAAGGCCGCAGTCCAATATCGGTAATATCGCCCGTCGGGATATCCACTTCGATCCATTGCTCCGGCTCGATCTCCTCCAGCGCGAAACCGCTCGGGGACAAATACATTTTGTCCCCTGCCCTGGCGCTGATGTTCCCTCCAGGCCCTACAACGAGTCCGCTGTCGACGATTTTTTTGGCATATTTGCAGAGCTCGTTTCTCGTTTCTACATTCAGCATGATTCGCTCTCCTCTCGAATGACCTTATTTATATAGAGGACCGAAGTTCTGGCAAGCGCGGAAATCGGCGCTTTCCGGATCGGACGTTCCAAACATGCCCCATGCACGCGGGCGGAACACCTCGTTAGCGGGCACATTATGCATGTTGACCGGAATTCGCAGCACCGAAGCCAGGGTGATAAGATCTGCTCCGATATGTCCGTAACTGATCACGCCGTGATTGGCGCCCCACTGGTTCATGACCTCATAAACGCTGGAGAAGGCTCCCTCTCCCGTGAGGTTCGGTACGAACCAAGTCGTTGGCCATGTCGGGTCTGTACGCTTATCGAGCGTATCGTGCACCTCCGACGGCAGGTCCACGGAATAGCCTTCGGCGATTTGCAGGACGGGACCAAGTCCTTTCACCAGGTTAAGGCGGAACATCGTCATCGGCATGCCGCCGCGCGTCAGGTAGTCGGTCGAGTAGCCGCCGCCCCGGAAATACTCCAGGTTAGCCGGTCTCCACTGCGTGGCCTTGAGCGTGCGGTCAACCTCTTCATCCGTAATATCCCAGAACGGCTTCATGGCCGGTTTGCCGTCAAGCTCCTGCTCGCCCGTTCCGTCCAGTGCAGCCGAACCGGAATTGATCAAATGCAGGATGCCGTTCTCCGCCTTGCCTTCAAGCTTATAGCCGGTAACCCGTTCTACCGAAGCCGGACTCCAGTACGTCCGCACATCCGCGAAAATCTGTGCCGTATTGGTTAACAGGTATCCGAACAGCATGCCGACTCCGTTCAGGCTGTCATTCTCCGTTGCCACGATATAGGGCGAACGTCTGCCGTTCCAATCGAAGGAGGAATTGAGGATGGTCTCCAGAAAGTCTCCGTTCGGGGAGTGATCCGTCCATTGGCGCTGCCCCTGGAAGCCGGAAGCGATCGCGCTGTGGCCTTGGGCTTCCTCTTCGAAACCAAGCTCCTTCAATCGCGGATTGCCGATCATCAAATCACGGGTGATCAGCGTCATTTTGACGACGGTTTCCCATTCGAGGTCCTTGCGCTCCCGGCTGTTCTGCAGATGATCCGGATTGTTATCCGGTCCTTCCGTACAGTTCTCCTTCACCCAAGCAAGCGCCTTCTCATACTCTTCAGGATCATAGATTCCTTCTTCCAAACGGCGCGTAAACTCGCTCATATCCACATATTCGTTCCGCATGCCCAGATATTCCTGGAAGAAGCTGTCGTCCACGATCGAGCCGGCGATGCCCATCGACACGGAGCCCATGGACAAGTACGATTGTCCGCGCATATAGGCCGCAGCCAGCCCGCTCCGCGCAAAGCGCAGGAGTTTCTCTTGAACGTCATCCGGAATGCGGGTATCCCCTTCATCCTGAACGTCTTCGCCATAGATGCCGAATGCGGGAAGTCCCTTCTGCGCATGGGCCGACAAGACGGCTGCCAAATACACCGCGCCCGGACGCCCTGTTCCGTTGAAGCCCCATACCGCCTTCGGACGCGAAGGATCCGCATCCATCGTTTCCGTTCCGTAACACCAGCAAGGCGTAACGGTTATCGTCAGGCCGACCTCGGCATTCTTGAACTTCTTGGCCGCTGCGGTCGCTTCGGCAACGCCGCCGATGCAAGTATCCGCAATCACGCATTCAACCGGCTCGCCATTCGGATATTTAAGCTCTTTCGTCAGCATCTCGGCGACGGCCTTGGCCAGATTCATCGTCTGTTCCTCAAGGGATTCCCTTACCCCTCTCCGTCTGCCATCTATCGTAGGGCGAATGCCGATTTTCGGAAACCCGTCCCGCCATCTGTAATCGTTTTCAATTGTCATGTATGTCACGCCTCCCTATAAGGATTATGACATCATTGTAAGTTGATTCGGGCTCAAGGATAACCCACTATGTTGTTATATCGGTCCCCAATTTCAGCAAGACAGTGTACCTATGCGTAAACGGGTTGCAAACGATTTCGGCATCGAGGAGCAATATGCATTATAATAGGAAAAGGATGCTGCTTTCAGGAGGGACGAGACCGTGCCAAAAATCGAAATCTCGCATAGTAAAAGCGATCACTTCCGCTTCATCAAAAATCCGCAGCTGCTCTTTGCCGGCCAGGTCGTGGACGAGGACTTCTTTTATGGCCCGCCCCAAATCCACGATTTCTGCGAGATCATCTATGTGGTTGAAGGTCGCGGAGAATTCACCATAGCAGGTAAAGTATATGAGCTTCACAAAGGCGATGTCGCCATCTATAACCCCGGCATTCCCCATGAGGAGAAATCCATCACGGACGGGCCTTTCAAGGTAATCTATTGCGGCGTGGATTCGCTTCACATTGAAGGGGTGCCTCAGGGGATGCTGCTGCCGGCCTATGTCGAGCCGGTCATATCCTGCGAGAAATACGCTTATAAAGTGGAGAGCTATCTTTCCGAGATCCTCCGCGAATGCGATTCGCAGGTACTGGGATATGAAACGCTGAGCACGAACCTGCTGATGTCATTGATTACCGTGATTTATCGCATCGTGGACGTTAAACACCAATTCCAATCCTTGAAGGGCAAGAATGAAATCGCGCTGCGGACCAAGCACTTTATCGACGCCAACTACACCCAGAGCATCAGCCTCAAGGACATTGCCGATACGATGTATGTCAGCCAGCATTATTTATCCCATCTGTTCAAAAAAGAAGTCGGCGATTCCCCCTTCAATTACTTGATATCCCGCCGGATTGAAGAGGCCAAGCGCCTGCTGGCGGATTCCGAAATGCCGGTGCATGAGGTTGCTTCCCAAGTCGGCTACGGCAACGACAAGTATTTCTCGATGTTATTCAAGAAAATTACCGGTCAAACGCCAAGCTCGTTCCGGGAACAGAGCAAAATGGCCGTGGAGTGAAGGAATTTTCGTTTGTTTTCCTTTCAATAAAGCAGGCAGCCGCAATGGTACGGCTGCCTGCTTTATATATATTACAGTTATATGTCCTTCTATATCGTCAAAAGTATGGAGCATGCTTGATTTTGACGGGGCCGACCGTTTCGATCCTGCTCTGGCATCCGAGACGGTACCCCTCTTCGATTTCTTCCGGATCCAGGCGCCGTTCTTCGGCCAGATTGGGTTCGGACAGATACTCGATTCCCTCCACCACCATGCAGCGGCAGCGCGCACATGTCCCTCTTTTGCAAAAAGAGTTCCAATCCACCTCATTCCGCTCGGCCAAGTCAAGCACCGTCATGCCCAGAACAGGGGCCACGCTGCGCTGAACCTCGCGGCCCGTAAGCTCGATGATTCGGTCCGGCACGGCTTCCATTCTCTCTTCCGCTGCCGGGAGCGACGATTTCTCTCCGCTGTTCCCGCTCTTTTTGTTTTTCCAGAATTTAAACACGCCTTTATCCCCCTATGCATGTACAATCATCAGGTTATGTAGGAATTCCTTCAATTATTATACTGGAAAGTTTAAAAAATCAACATCCCTACTCTTATCGATTCTATGACATCATGCGATTGGAACTCTATGAAAATTTTGCTATACTAGCGTATGCTAGAGCAAATTCCATATTCTATGAGAATCATTCTATTATTTTATTGGGTTGGAGGGAAAACAATAGCATGCTGCATAAACCATTAGGAAAAACAGCCGTCGCTGCCGTTCTTGCCTTATCTCTGCTCGGAACCGCTCCCCATATCGGCCAGGTACAGGCTGCGCCTGACATTTCGGTAAAGCTGGATGACGTTGCGCTTACATTCGATGCAGCTCCCAGGATAGACAAAGGGGTTACTTACGTGCCGTTCCGGACGGTCGGTGAAGCGCTGGGCATTCAAATCACGTGGAACAGCAAGACGCAAACGGTGAAGGCCATTGGCGAGGTGAAAGGTCAAACGACGGAAGTGCTGCTTCAAGTCGGAAGCACGAGCGCAACCGTCAACGGTAAAAAAGTGAAGCTGGCCGCTCCCCCTGTCCAACGGGAAGGTCGCGTTCTGATTCCGCTCAGCTCGTTCAGCAGCCAATTCGGCGTCAATGTCGGCTGGAATCAGGCGACTCGCACGGTCTCCCTCGTGTCGCCGCAGCGCGAAATGCATCTAAGAGCCTTTTATGCTTTGCAATCTTTCCAAGAGCGGGATCTCGTAGCATCCATGAATTCAGTCGCCTTCGGCTGGAGCCGCATTGATCGGGAAGGTCAGTTTACGCTTCAAGGCGACGAGTATCGTCTGCCTGCGGCGGCCGGCGACGTGACTCCGCAATCGATTGTTGCGGATGCAGCGGATCGGGAGATTAAACCGTACCTTATGGTTTACGCTTTGGACGGAAACGGCGAATTAACCAAAGTCCTCAGCGACAGCAGCCTTCGCCAAAAGTCCATTGAGGGCATCACGACCGCGGTGGCGGATAACGGATTCGGCGGCGTGGTGCTTGATTTCGAAGGGCTCGGTTTTAAACTGGATGCCGCGAAGCAGCAGAAGCTGCTTAATGATTACGTCAAGCAATTGAAAGCGGCATTGCCGAGCGACATTGCTCTGTCCTTAGCCGTTCCGCCATTGAACAGCGCCTATAAAGGCTATGATTACAAGACGCTGGCCTCCCTTGCCGATGATCTCATCGTCATGGCGTATCAGTACAATCCGGTTGGCACCAAAGCCCAGGTTCCTGAACCCAACAGTCTGGTGGACCAAGCCATTCAGCAGGCACTTCAGGCAGGCGTTCCTAAGCAGAAGCTCCTGCTCGGCATCAGCTTAAGCAGCGAAACCGCCACATCCGTCGACGATAAGCTCGGCTTGGCCAAGCGCTATGGTCTGAAAGGTGCCGCCTTCTGGCGTCTGGGCTTGTTCCGTTCCTATAATAATGGCATGGAAGCCGCCGTGAATGCCTCTGTCGTAAAGGAATAATCTAGTGAATCCTTTCGCAGAATCCCAAATTATAATCTTCTATAAAAAAGAAAGCCTGACAAGATCATCTCTTGTCAGGCTTTCCGGTTATGTATCGAACTCTAAACTGCTTATTCCAATTAGCTCGCGCTTCCTACCAGTTTAGCATAGTTCTCTTGACTCAATACACGGCGCGCCGTTACATAACGCGGTTCGTAATAGGAGTCGCTAAGCTTGCTGATTCTTACGCCCTTGCTGCTGGAAGCATGCGCAAATTGTCCATCTCCAATGTAAACGCCCGCATGGGAAATGCCGCTTCCGCTTGTATTGAAGAATACCAAATCTCCGACTCTCAGGTCCTCGCGATCCACATGAACCCCGGCTTTAGCCTGACTCTGGGATGTGCGCGGAAGATCCATGTCGAAATTTCTAAACATATACAGAATAAATCCGGAGCAATCAAATCCGCTTGTCGTTGTTCCGCCCCATTTATAAGGCGTTCCTACCAATTGCTTCACTTGATGCTGAAAATTCGGTTGTTGATCAGCATAAGCTGATACGGCACCTGAAGAAAAAATAATTGCAGACCCAAGCAATGTGATGACAAATTTCTTCAAAATATGTTCTCTCCTTCGATGCCTACGGAGTTAGCTAAGGGTTCGGTTGAAGGTTCCCTATACTCTCTATGGTACAAGAATAATTCACCCAAGACGGTTCCCCCGTTTTCACAAACGAAATTCGGCAAAATTCATTAACATTTTGTAACCTTCTCTTAATATAGTATACAAGCAAGGATGCTGTCAATAATATCCTAGAAATCTATCACTATATGTTAATCAATGTCGTATAGGCTGAAAATTTTCATGTTTTTTCATTATGCCATCTCGTTTACTCATGACAATTATGTAACACTCCATCGAACCTCCGGCGACGTTTTGTTAACGGGCATGCAACTTTTTTGCAGTTCGGAACGTTTACATATTCAGACAAGAAATCAAAGAGGTGATCCTTCGCTTATGAGTCAAATCACGATGGCTGAAGCTTTGGCAGTCCGGGCAGCAATCAACCGTCTCATGAATCAATTGATGTCGGAACGCTTGAACAACAGCAGCACGATCATTGAAAAAGGGGAAACGGCGGAGTATCCTGCTCGCAGCGTGGATGCCATTACGGAAGAGATCGAAGCCGCCGCAGCGGATTACAGAAAGCTGGATCTGCTGATGGCAATCTCCAACACGACGCAGACCATTAGTTGGAACGGCTCCGACATGACCATCATGGAGGCGATCGAGCTCGCCAAACAAATGCGCAGCGATATCGGACAGCTTGCCCATCTCGGCTCCCGCAAGAAGCTGGAGCGCCAGAGCGGACGGGGAAGCGGAGATGGCGCCGTAACGCTGTTTAACGTGGCCCTATACGATCCGGAAGCTTATCAGGCGCAGGCGCGCAAGAAGGAACGCGAAGTGACCAGGCTCTCCTCACTGATCGAGCATGCCAACCATACGAGCATGATTACGTTCGACGCATCAAAATACATGGAGTAGCGGAATCCGCCGGCTCCAAGCCTGCAGGCCGCCTCGCGTGCGGGTTTGGAGCCGGCGGATTCCGTCGGCGGGCGGGAAAGTGCGGGCAACCGCTTATTGTTTGTCGGATACAAACAAACCTAATAGGAAACCAAAAACTCGACTCCAGTGAAAACGGATGACGGCTTACGGTTTACGCCTATCACCTGTCACAAGTTACGGACTTCGCTTACGCAAATATGATCGCTCCGTTTCCCGCTCTCTTCATGAATAATCAGAAAGCCGCCCTTGAGGGCGGCTTTTGTTGCCTTTTCTTTACGAATGTATTATTGGAACAAGGCTGCGGCTCCCACCAGGCCAACATCGTCCCGCAGTCCCGCAGGAACGATCTCGTAGGTTCCTAAATAAGACGGCATGACCAGCTTATCCGTCATTTCCCGAAGCTGCGGGAAAAGGAGCTCGCCTGCTCTGCTCACACCCCCGCCAACCACGATGCGATCGGGGTTGAAGCTGTGAATGACGTTAACCAGTCCAAGCGCCATGTAATAAACGGCACGATCGATGACCTCCACTGCGACGGGGTCATGAAGACGTTTAGCCTCGAATACATGCCTGGCGTTCACGCCTCCATCGGCTGCGGCCAGTTCAGAAATAACGCTGGTCTGGGTAAGCATCCGCTGGGATGCTGCCAGGCCGATGGCCGTTCCTGAAGCAAACACCTCCCAGCAGCCATGGCTGCCGCAATTGCACTGCGGACCGCTGGGATCAATGATATGATGCCCAAGCTCCCCTGCAAAGGAATTGCTGCCCAGAAACAGCTTGCCATCCAGCACGATGCCTGAACCGATGCCTGTGCTGAGCGTCACGTAAACCATGTTCGTCGACCCTCGGCCGGCACCTCTTACATATTCGCCCCATGCGGCTGCATTGGCATCATTCAGCACTTGTACTTCCGTATTCAGATCTCGTTCCATCCAGGCTTTGAGCGGGACGTTGGTCCATTCCGGCAAATTCGTGCCGTGAATGACAATGCCCTCCCGGCTGTTAACCGTTCCCGGCGAAGCCATGCCTACGCCTCGAAGCGGGTGGCCGCCCGACACGCTGCGAATCATGTTCGTAATTCTCGCGACCACTTCCTCGGCCGTACGCGCTCCGGCTGTCTCCATTTGCTCCCGGTTCAGCAGCTGTCCTTCGGAATCAAAGAGCGCTGCCGCGATCTTCGTACCCCCAAGGTCAACGCCAACCACAAATTCTTGCTGTTTATTCAATTCGGTTTGCAATTTTTGTTCACCTGTTTCCGATAGGTTTGCTACTTCTATTGATGTAAGCTGTCAGCCAATGATCGCAGCTCAACCGGATCAATGGGCTTCAGCCCTGATCGGCCATACCGGACAGCGGAGCCGAAATGAACCTCGCTCACGCCGGTCTGGTCGATGAAATCGCGTATGATTTCCCACTTCAGGCCTTTCCCGGCCAATATCTTAAGCCCGCTGCCTGCGGCTTGTTCCACAAGCTCGCGAATCCTCGGGATCGCTTGCGGTGCCGGCTGCGGTCCTCCCGACGTCAAGACGCGGGTGACGGCCGGATATTTCTGCAACGTACGCAGCCCTTCGAATTGATCCTCCAATTCATCAAAAGCCCGGTGGAATGTCACCTGCATATCGCCCGTCCATTCCAGCATTTGGGCCAATGCGGCCTCGTCGATCTTTCCTTCCGGAGTCAGCATGCCAAGGACCACGCCAGCCGCACCCGCCTTGCGGATCGCCTTAACCTCCGCAACCATGGTTGCTATATCCAGCGCGTTATACACAAAGGATCTGCTATGGGGCCTTACCATCACATGGACCGGAATCCGAACGGCTTTCACGACCTCTTCCACGAGACCGATGCCCGGCGTGAGCCCGCCTTCGGTGATCGCCGTGATCAATTCCAGACGGTCCGCGCCATTCTTCTCGGCTGTGATGGCATCGTCCACGCATGTTGCGATAATTTCAAGCAGCATGTTCTTCACTCCTTACTGTCTTTGGTTCGCTTATGCAGGGCGAAACTGCTTCTCCACATAGTCCGCCAGCAGCCTGGCTCCATAGCCGGTAGCCCCTGCCGCGGAGTGAGGGAATTCCCGTTTATACTGGACCGTGCCTGCCATATCGATATGCACCCATTTCATGGTCTCCGCCACAAAATGACGGATGAACAACGCAGCCGTGATCGCGCCTGCCAAAGTCGACGTGCCGACATTCCTCAGGTCGGCATAATCGCTTCTGAGCTCGGATTCATACTCGTCCATCAGCGGCATGGGCCATAGGCGCTCACCGTTGCGCTCCCCGATCTCGACCAAATCGGCCGTTATCTCCTGATCGCCCCAAATGCCGGCGATCTCCAAGCCTAATGCCGCACCGACATTGCCGGTAAGGGTGGCGATATCGATCACCTTATCAGCGTTAAGATGGGCTGCGTGCAGCAGCGCGTCCGCAATGATCAATCTTCCTTCCCCGTCCGTATTCGCTACCTGAACGCTCAGTCCGTTCGGATAGTGAACGACGGAAGAAGGAAGCATCGCATCCGGTCCCGATAAATTATCCGCTACGGCGATCAATGCCGTAACCCGTACCGGAGCCTTCCGCGACACCAGGATATCCATGGCGCCCACGACGGCGGCTGCGCCGCCCATATCCATGCGGGCATCGCTGATGTCTCGGCCGATCTTAACGTTCATCCCGCCCATGTCAAAGGTAACGCCTTTGCCGATAAGCACGATATGAGGGCTTTCCTTCCCGGATTCCGCTCCGTTATAGGAAATCTCGATCATCGCAGGCTCGTATTTGCTGCCGGCACCCACGGCGATCAGTCCGTTCATCTGCCGGTCATGAAGCTCTTGTCCGCGGTATACGTGAAGGTCTACGGGCGCTTTTTTGAAACGATCCTCAACGACCGCAACAAACGCCTCCGGATTTAACGTCTCAGGTGATTCATTCACCAAGTCTCGGGTGAGCTGCGTTCCTTCGATCCGGATTTCCGCCGTCCGGATGATGGCTTCCATATCTTCACGGGAAAGCCCCTCCCAGTCCTCTTGTCGAAGATGAAGGGACAGGGCCTGCAGATTGGCCGTAACCCCGCGATGCTTATTGAATTGATATAATCCGTACAGCCAGCCTTCCAACCACGCCTGGAGCTCTTCCTCCGCCGTAATCCCTGATGCTGCCCCGACATTGCTAGCTGCCGGGCGGATCAGCACGGCGCTTGATTTATTCTCCTTGAGCAGCGCTCTCGCGGCCGAAGCGCCCGTTATTCGCACCTGCTCCGAAGTCAGGTTCGAACGTTGCCCCATTCCGGCAACGAGATCGTCCGACTCGTGCTCGGAACGTCCATAGAACCAGGTCAGCGTCTGGCTTTGCTTCCGGGATTCCGTTACGCGGTAATGAGACTCCTCTCCCTCATAAACCGCATAAATCGAAGCATCTGCCAGCTGAACTTCATCGATGGTGATGTTCATATCGAGCCCTTACCTCCTTTTATGAGAAAAATGCCTGTTACGCCTTCTTCATGATTTCTTCGTCATATAAATGGCAAGCTACCTGATGTCCCGGCTCAATCTCACGGTATACAGGCGTAATCTGTTTGCATACTTCCATGCAGGAAGGACAGCGGGTATGGAATCGGCAGCCTGTCGGCGGATTGACCGGGCTCGGCAGATCCCCCTTCAGAATGATCCGTTCCTTCTTCTGCTTCGGATCCGGAACCGGCACCGACGACAGCAGCGCTTGAGTGTAAGGATGAAGCGGGCGATCGTACAGCGTATCCTTATCGGCCGTCTCCACGAGCGCGCCCAGATACATAACGCCGATCCGGTCGCTGATATGCTCAACCACGCTGAGATCATGGGAGATGAACAGATAGGTCAGGCCGTATTCTTCCTGAAGATCCTGCAGCAGGTTCAATACCTGGGATTGAATGGATACGTCAAGTGCCGATACAGGCTCGTCGGCTACAATCAGATTGGGACGCACGGACAAGGCTCGGGCAATGCCGATGCGCTGGCGCTGACCGCCGCTGAACTCATGGGCGAAGCGTTCGGCATGGAAGCTGTTCAAACCGACCGTTTCCAACAGCTCGCAAGCCAGTTTATCGCGCTCTTTGGAACTCAGCTTGGTATGAATCAGCAAGGGCTCCGCTACGAGCTCTTTGACTTTCATCCTTGGATTAAGGGAAGCGTACGGATCCTGGAAGACCATCTGCATGTCTTTGCGCAGCGGACGCATCTGGTTCTCGTTGTATCCGCTAATGTCGGTTCCGTTAAAAATCACTTCGCCGCTATTCGGCGTTAGCAGTCGGGTCACCAGCCGGCCGGTCGTCGATTTGCCGCAGCCGCTCTCGCCAACCAGGCTGAATGTCTCGCCCTTTTGGATTGCGAAGGAGATGCCATCCACGGCACGGAGCTGCTTGGATGTACCGAAGAACCCTTTTTTCACCGTGAATGATTTCTGCAAGTTTTTTACTTCTAATAAAGGTGTTTCTTTCATGCGGTTTCTCCTCCCTTCGAGTGACCTTCCTGTGTCAGCCAGCAGCGGCTTTTGCGATGTTCTTCATTTACAACGGGGAGAAGCTCCGGCTCCCGGGAGAGGCACTGCTCCATGACAAACGGACACCGCGGAGCAAATTTGCAGCCTTGCGGCATGTTCCTCAGATCCGGCACATTCCCCGGAATGGATTCCAAGCGGCGCACCTTTTGTCTAAGCTTGGGCACCGAATTAATGAGTCCTTTGGTGTAGGGATGCTGCGGGTTATCAAACAATTCCTCGACCGTCGCCTCTTCGACGACTCGGCCAGCGTACATGACAACCACACGGTCACACATTTCAGCCACAACGCCGAGGTCATGGGTAATGAGCAGCATGCCCATCTCCTGTTCCGTCTTGAGTCGATTCATCAGATCCAGGATTTGAGCCTGAATCGTAACGTCCAGGGCGGTTGTCGGCTCGTCCGCGATCAGCAGCTTCGGATTGCACGACATGGCCATCGCAATCATGACCCGCTGGCGCATGCCGCCGGACAATTGGTGCGGATAGTCATCCACGACCTCGTCCGCCCGCGGAATGCCGACGAGTTTGAGCGAATCGATGGCATGCTGCCGCGCTTTCTTGCGGCCGTATCCCAAGTGCAGCATAATCGCTTCCTCCAGCTGCTTTCCGATCCGAAGGACGGGATTCAGCGACGTCATCGGCTCCTGGAAGATCATGGCCAGCTCGTTTCCGCGATAGCGGCGCATTTCTTTTTCCGACATTTGCACGAGATCCTTGCCCTCAAAGCTTACCGAGCCCCCGGATATTCGGCCGGGCGTGTCTTTAAGAAGCCTCATGATGGACAGGGAGGTCACGCTTTTGCCGCATCCGGATTCACCCACGAGCCCGAGCACTTCGCCTTTATTGATATGAAAATCCACTCCTGCTACGGCAAGCACCGATGAGCCATCGCGTTTGAATTCGGTTTTGAGACCTTTAACTTCAAGCAATGTTTGCGTCACGATCTATCCCCCTATTAGTTTTTCGTCTTCGGATCAAGGGCATCATTCAGTCCGTCACCGATCAGGTTGAATGCGAGCACGGTCAGGAATATGAGAAGCCCCGGGTAATACACGATATGGGGTGCAATACTCAAGTAATCCCGACCCATGCTGAGCATGGCGCCCCAGTCCGGTTCCGTCGGCTTGGCCCCGAGGCCGAGAAAGCTTAACGAGGAAGCCGCCAGAATGGCGCCGCCGATTCTCATCGATACGTTGACGATAATGCTGGGAACCGTCTCGGGGAAAATATGTTTCCAAATAATCCGGTTATGCTTGGCACCCATGGACCGTGCTGCCTCTACATACAAAGATTCCTTTGCGGAGAGCGTCACGCTTCGAATGATTCTGGCAAACGACGGGGTCCCGAAGACTGCCACCGCGATGACTACATTGGATAAGCCCGGCCCCAGTATCGCCACGATACCGATGGCCAGCAGCAGGTCAGGGAACGAGAACATGACGTCACTGCCCCGCATGATGAGGCGATCCAGCCACCCGCCATAGTACCCGCTGATCAATCCGAGAATCGTACCCAGCACGGCGGATATAAATACGGCGCTTAAGCTGACCGACATGGTCAACCGCGTACCGTCGATCAAGCGGCTGAGAATGTCGCGGCCGTATTCGTCCGTGCCTGCCCAATGGGCAGCAGACGGGCCTTGCATCATCGCATCATAGTTCGGCTCATTGGGAGGATACGGAACGATATGCGGACCGATCACCGCCAGCACAAGTAGTAACAAAATAAATCCGCTTGATATAACGGCAAGCTTTTGTTTCAAGAATTTAGACGTAAACGCTTTGAATTTGCCAGTTGCCTGACTCTTCGCAAGCATATCCTCCGGTGCGGAGGAATGGACCGTCACTGTTGAATTGTCGCTCATGAGCTCCCCCTCCTATTTCGATGCATACCGGATTTTTGGATTCAGTACACCGTACAATAAATCGACAATCAGGTTAATCAGGATAAATTCGGCCGCGAACAGCAATAGCAGCGCTTGAATCACGGTGTAATCCCGGAACGCGATGGAATCGACCAAGAGACGCCCCATGCCGGGAATACTGAATACCGTCTCGACCATAACCGAGCCGCCCAGCAAAAATCCGAACTGAAGGCCCGCTACGGTCACGACCTGGATCAGGGAGTTGCGCAGCGCATGCCTGCCGACAACGACGAATTCCCGCAAGCCCTTCGCGCGTCCGGTCCGGACATAATCCTCGCGCATCGTTTCGAGCATCGAAGTACGGGAGTATCTTGCCAGCATGGACATAATCCCCGCTCCCAGCGTAAAGGAAGGCAAAATATAGGATTGCCAGCTGTCGACGCCCCCTGTAGGGAACCAGCCCAGCTCAACGGAGAAAATTTGAATCAGTACAAGACCAAGCCAGAAACCTGGCAGGGAAATACCCGATATAGCCGTCAGCATCCCAATATAGTCCGGCCATTTGCCGCGATTGACTGCTGATATGATACCAATGATCAGACCAATGACCAGTGCCCAGCCAAGGCTGGTAAAGGTCAGGACAATCGTCGGGAAAAAGCGGCTTTCCAACATGTCCGTCACCGGCAAACCGGAGGTAACGGATACACCCAAGTCACCCTTCAACAGATCACTCATGTAGTTCACATACTGCTGCCATAGCGGCAAGTTTAAGCCTAGCTGCTCTCGAATCCCGTTGATCTCCTCAAGGGTGGCATCCTTACCTGCAACAAGCCGTGCCGGATCTCCAGGAATCAGGTGAATGAACATAAATACAAGGATGGATACAACGAACAACAGCGGGATTACACCCAGCAGCCTCTGAATTGCATATCTTCCCAAAGGATGTGCCTCCTTTCAACATGCCAGCTTTTAAAATACGATGGGCCGCTTCCTTATTGATTCAAGAGGCGGCCCACCACAAGGTATACGTTTAGCAAGCTCTTCGCTGCCTGATTATTTGACTTCTGCGTTGATCACGCTGATCGATCCGTCCGGAAGGGCCTTCACGCCTTCAAGGTAAGCACGTTTGCCCGTGATGACCTGATCGACTCCGAGGAATGCCCAAGGAGCGTCTTCCCAGATTTGTTTTTGGATGTTTGCATAGATTTCTTTGGCATCTTCAGCTTTGACGGATGCGTTAGCATCTTTGATCCATTGGTCAACGTTGTCGTTCTTGTAGTAAGCGGTGTTGGAACCCGCTGGCGGGAAGAACTCGCTGCTGAACAGACCTTTTGTCGCGCCGTCGGCATCGCCAGACGAAGGAGACCAGCTTACGTACCACATTTGAATTTTCGCGTTTTCCGGCGTAGCCGAGTTAATCTGATCGGACAGGGTTGCACCTTCCATCGACTTCGGTTCAGCTTTGATTCCGACGAGGGCAAGCTGCTGCTGAATAAACTGCATGCCTTTTACCGTTTCGGAATCATTCTCTCCCCAAATCTCAGCTTCGAATCCATCTGGATATCCTGCTTCAGCCAAAAGGGCTTTGGCTTTCTCCGGATCGTAATCATAACCGGATTGCTCGGAGTAGTGCTGGGTCATGGAGGACATGGAAGAAGTCAGCTTCGAACCCAGTCCGGATTTAACGACTTTAATGTAAGCATCTTTATCGATGGCATAGTTGATGGCTTGACGAACCTTCAGATCGTCGTAAGGCTTCTTCATCGTATTCAGCGTGATATAACGCACGATCGTAGAATCAGTCTTATCGATGACGATATTGGAATCGCCTTCTACTTCGGACACTTGCTCTGTCGGCATAGGATAAATGAAGTCCGCTTCGCCCGTTTTCAGCATCGCGATCCGGGAACCGTTCTCCGGTACCGGTTTGAACGTAATGCTGTCCACCTTCGGAAGTCCTTCTTGCCAGTAATCTTCATTCTTCACAACGACAAGGCGGTCGCCTTGAATCCATTCCTTGAATTTGTAAGCCGCCGTACCTACTGGGTTCTTCGTGATGTCGGCGCTTTCCTTAAGAGCCTTCGGGCTGATCATCAGCGCCATGGCCGTCTTGTTCAAGAAAGCGTTATACGGCTGGCTAAGGGTGATGACAACGGTGTGTTCATCCGGAGTTTGAACATCGGCTACTGTTGAGAAGCTCTTGCGCATTCTGAGGTTGTTCTTTTCATCCATGATGCGATCCAGATTGGCTTTTACCGCTTCAGCATTGAAATCCGTTCCATCATGGAACTTGACGTTCTGGCGCAGATTGAATGTGTACGTCAGGCCGTCTTCGCTGATCTTGTAGTCTTCAGCCAGCACGGGAACGAGTTCCATTTTCTCGTTGAAGCCCATCAAACCTTCATACATCGTGCGAGCACCGGAAATGGAGTGCGTGTCTCCGGCATTGTGAGGGTCAAGCGTGATGAAGTTGGCGTTAATCGCAATGACAACATCTTTGTTATCTTTTGTCACCGGCTTGCTCTCGCCGCCGCCTTCACTTGCCCCTTCGCCGCTTCCGCTGTTTCCGCCGCAGCCTGCCGCAACAATCGTAAATGCGAGCAGCAGCATGAGCAGTGACCATGTTCTACCTTTGAATCTCATTGTTTTACTCCCCCTTTGATGTAGTGAATATCTATAGATTCACTCGCCGCTTCGGCATGTAACAGCCTGCCTGCCGCCTTGAGTTCCTCACCGTTTAAGCATTCCATTCGTACACAGCGCGCCGTTCACCGACAAGCGTGCCCCCATCGTTGAAAATGGCATTCGGAACCAGCTCATACAACCGGTCAATCGTAGACTGATCGCTGTAGCCGAGACGTTCCAGGATGGAAGCGATAATGCACGGCCATACTTGCTCGGAGCCGTCGGATACTTTAAGCGAGATCGCCAAGCGCTCTTTCCGAAGACCGATGCCGTACACGCCCTTCGCGCCGCCCTTGGCCGTCAGGTTGTGGTCCCTGAGCAGAGCTGAGCACACAAACTTGGTGTCTGCAATGATATCCGGATACTCATTCATCAGCTTCGCCATTCTGGCTGCAGCTTCTGCAGTCTCTGGATCCTCGATCAAATCCGGGCATGCCAGCTTAAGGAAGGAATACCCGATACGATCCAGGGGAAGTGCGAAGATGGGAAGTCCGCAGCCGTCAATGCCTTGCGGGATCGAGGAAACCGGAACCTCGGCAAAATAAGCGAGCGTCTCGAGGATTTCTTGCTGAACCGGATGCTCCGGTTTGTAATACGTGCTTTCGTCCCAGCCCATTTGCTTGCATAGAGCAATCAAGCCGCTGTGCTTGCCGGAGCAGTTATGGAAGATTCTGCTCTTCTCCTCATGATCGCGATGGCGCTGCGCCTTGGCATCCTCGTTCAATGGATAAGTTGCGCAGCAGTGAAGCGATTCTTCCCGAATGCCGGTTTTCTTCAGAATGGATTCCAATGCATCAATGTGGAACTTCTCACCCCGATGGGAGGCGGCAAACAAGGCCGTTTCTTCCCCCGTTAGTCCGTACACTTCGTCAATCCGGCGTTTCATTACCGGAATTGCCTGGAACGGCTTGGCCGCCGATCTCAGAAAGGTCATATGATGCGGATCGCCCGCTGCGTATACAACCTTTCCGTTCTCGTCTACGACGCTGATCGCGCCGTAATGCACGTTCTCCAATACGTTCCCGCGATATTCCTCTACCAATGGCACAAATCCCATGTTCATGCTCCCCCGATCTCCAGATGAATTAATTCAATTGAAAGTAACGATCCTGTGCGACAAGCCCCGACCCGATGATGACCCCATGCTCGTGAAGCTCCGAGCGAACAATCGAAAAGGAATCTTGAAGCGGTTCCCAGATATACTGCGAGTAGCACAGATCCGTGATCTCTTCGTATACTTCGGGAAACTTGTCCAGAAACTCGCCGCTCAAAATGACGCTGTCCGGATTGTACATGCTGACGACGTTGTTGATCGTAATCGCCATATAGGCAAGGGCCCGATCGATCAAATAGCTTGCCCAGCGCGTTCCGGCCCGCCTCTCCGCGAACAGCTCCTCGATCGTGCGGACGGGTTTGATTTTGCTGGCTTCCGACAACAAGGACGGTATATTGATATACGTTTGGAGGCATCCGGCTTTCCCGCAGTCGCACATCATGCCTTCTGGGTCCACGGTCGTGTGACCGATTTCCCCGGCGCTGTTCGTCACCCCGCGGTATATCTCCCCTCCAGAATGAGCGCCGATCCGACGCCATTACCGAAGCCCAGGAGCACCGTACGGTTGGAGCCGTAGGCCGAACCTTTGAGCTGCTCCGCCAACGCCTTCACCTTCAGCTCATTGTCCACGACAGCTTGAAGCCCGGTTAGTTCCTTGAGCCTCTGGGCGAGCCCCACATTCTTCCATCCCAGCTGTACCGAAAAATTGACGATGCCGGCGTCGACATCGATGATGCCCGGCAGTCCAACGCCAATGCCGACCACCCGTCTTCGGTCGATATCGCATTCGGCGATCAGCTCTTCAATGGTTTCCGCAATCCGGGTCACCGTGACATCTGCCGTTTCATCGGATGATCTTGAAAAGCTTCCGCTGCACAATACGTTACCCTGAACGTCAATGAATCCGATATTCGCTTGATGGCGATCCAGCTCGACGCCGATCGAGATGACCGCCGTATCCAGCAGCCTTATTAAGGAAGACTTTCTTCCGCGGCCGGCCGAGGCCTGCTCTTCCGTTTCGTGAACGTATCCTTCCTCCGTCAGCTCCGATACGATCCGGCTGACCGTTGTCGGACTCATGCCCGTCTGTTTGGCAATGACGGCTCTTGAAATCGGCTGTTCATTCTTGATGATTTGAAATACTGTGAGTCTGTTCTGCCGCTTCATAAAGTCTTGATCATGCTTTTTCATGAAGACATCCCCTATTTAATTTCACCAGTAGATTAATTAGATCAATTTTCCAAGTAAAAAGATCCGAAATCATCAAAAAACAGTGATTATTATCAGTTTTAATATTTTTATTCTCCAGTGATATTAATAATAAAACGTGTTTTGTAAAAGTGTCAATATATATGACACATTTAAATAAATATTTTTTTGATTCTGGAAATGTAAGCATTTCACTTTTTTACGAAAGAAATTCAATCTCCTGCATACATACAGATGACCGCCCATCACGCACAATATGACATGAACATGACGTAAAATCTCCTAAAATGTAGGTAACAACGTCGTTTCACCCCAATAATAAAGCCACCCGAGAAAAGAATGATTGGAACATTCTTCATCCCGAATGGCTATAAGTGGAGTACATCTATGATATGTTCGGTTTTGTCCCAGGTTGTTAGGGACATCCTTGTTTCATCAGCCTAAAACGAATGAAACCACCCGAGAAATTAATTCGAGGGGCCCTCGAAATCCCGAATGGCTTATGTATAGATCAAAGCATGAGCGCAGCTTTACGATTTTCCGGCTATTTATCTTAACCGCTTTGTTTTGACACACATAACATATAGGTTTAAACGCTTGTAATCCTCAATCTTATATTCTTTTAAGTCATTTATCTTTAATCTTAATCTCTTGATTACTTAAATTTCTTATCTTTTATCTTTAGTCTTTTAATCTTTCCCCCCAGCGGAGGTTTGAGGATAGCCGATCCTTTGGGAGTCCGTTTCTACCTTGCCTATTCCATTCCGGAAACGGACGGACAACAGAGCGGATAGACTCAAACCGGAGCGCCCGATAGACTCAAACCGGAGCGCCCGATAGACTCAAACCGGAGCGCCTTACTTGTTTTTGTAATATTCCACCGCTTTATCGAAATAATGCTTTTCGTCCTCAGGCAGGTCCTCAAAATAGTAAATGGCCGCGACCGGACACGCCGCTTCGCAGGCACCGCAGGAAATGCATATATCGGTGTCGATATAGAACTGGTCGTCCCCTTCTTCGATGCAATCCACCGGGCAAACGTCTACGCATTCTCCCGCCTTCTCTTCGATACAAGCTGAGCCAATAACATACATCCGTGATTCCACCTTCCCAAGTGTAATAAGAATCTTCTAAATTCTAACGCCGGGCTATCATTTCAAAAAGTCCATTACTCATTCATTTGCTCGGTTTCTATACTTTTTATACTAAAATATATCATAATTATGTGGTTAATCATGCCAGTTGTCAACAAACCGCGAGAGAACAGCCTTGAAAACGGCCATTCCGGTTGACTTATAGAAGGTAAAGACATAAGATGAGACATATTGCTTTTTAACCTTTTTTGTTGCAAAAGAAAGCATTCATCGAGAAACAAGGCGGTGATTATAGTGGATCAAGAAGTTGCATACAGCACCCGCGAGTATATCATGCAAATGTTGAAAATAAATGGTGAACTCAGCACGAAATCCATTACCGAGGCACTGGGCATTACGGGCATGGCCGTCCGTCGACATCTGGAGAGCTTGAAGAATGAAGGGTACATCACGTATCGAACCGTGAAGCAGCCGATGGGAAGACCCGTGTCCCTATACAGTCTTACTGAATCTGCAGAGGATTTTTTCCCTAAGAACTATCATTCGCTTGCCCTCGATCTTCTTAACGAGCTCCAGGACGAGGCCGGCGACGAAATGATATCTTTGCTGTTCGACAAGCGCAAAGACACGTTGCTGAACAAGTACACGCCGACGGTAAAAGCCGAGACTCTCGAAGATCGGGTCGCGGCCCTTGCCCAGATTCAGAACGACAACGGATATATGGTGGATTACCAAAAAGTCGCGGATGAAGAATACGTGCTTGAAGAACTGAACTGCCCGATCTCCCAGGTAGCCAACCGGTACCAGCATGCATGCCGCTGCGAGCTTGATCTGTTTCAATCCTTGCTCGAAGCGGATGTGGAACGTACCGAATGTCTTGCCAAAGGCGATAAGAAATGCGTGTACCGGATCCGAAAGCAAGCCGAAGCCAAACAAACATAATATCTGTTATTGCCACTTCAGGCTCCTTCCATACGGGAAGGGGCCCTTTTTTTGTCAAAAGATAAGAAAGTATAAACTTCAGAGGCTTACCCACCTTATCTCGCAAGAAAAACTTCCGCTATATGCGGTCTGTCTTTTGAGAAAGTACGTCGATAGACGTGTTTCTTATAGCACTTGTCCTATCCTATTCTCTTGAATCACGAGACATGTATATTTCTTGGAATTATTCCAGTACAAGCAGTCGATCATCCTGATCGGACGGCACGCCCCGGCCATCGGTATTGTTGGTAATGACATAGGTTTTGCCGTTATGGACCTTAACGTCTCTTAATCGGCCTTCGCCTTCCAGCACGGTCTCGAGCGCGGTTTTCTCCGGCTGGAACCGGTACAGCTTCTGTCCCCGAAGGGTCGCCACGTACAAGCGGTCCTGCTCGTCAAATGCGATGCCGGAAGGAGCTATTGCCGTTTCGCCGCTATGGTACAGCGGGAGTTCCATGCCTTCCAACGTATCATCGCCATAAATTTCGGGCCAGCCGTAGTTGCTGCCGGCCGTGATTTCATTAATCTCATCGTGTCCGCCCGGCGTGCCGGAAGGCCCGTGCTCCGAGCTGTAGAAATTCCCTTCCGAATCCCATGCCAAGCCCTGCGAATTCCGATGCCCTAACGTATAGACGTAAGAACCTGCCGTCGGATTGTCCGCCGGGACTTTCCCGTCCAGCGTTAATCGCAATATTTTGCCTGCCAGGTTCTCCTGATTTTGCGCAAGCTCGCCCTCGCCCGAATCTCCCGTCGTAACATAGAGCATCTCATCGGGACCGATCGCGATTCTGCCGCCATTATGCACATTGGAGCCGGGAATGGACTCAAGGAAAACTTGGGACTCCGTCCATTGGTTTCCCTTCAACTCCAGCAGAACCAGCCGATTCAAGAGCGTTCCACCCTGATCATAGGTGTGATAGGCGAAGGCTTTTCCGGAATCCCGAAAATCAGGCGCTAACGCAAAGCCCAGAAATCCCCCTTCTCCTTGATGCGAAACCGGCTTCTCGGTATGTACCGATTGTCTGTTCAATGTGCCGTCCTTGATCTGAACGATATTCCCTTCCCGCTCGCTGATATAAATCGTCTCACCGTCAAAATCGATGGACCAAGGCGTTCTCAGCTGCTCCGCAAGCACCTGATAGGAAGAATCAGAAGCCGCCTCCCCCCGCTCCTCCTGCGCTCCTTCTTCAGCCGAAGGGGACGACTGGCTTGTACATGCAGCAAGAAACAGCAGCGCCGCTGTAAACATCATGCCGAACATCTTTTGTTTCAAATCCAGCACCTCCCGGGTTTATTCAGGGCTCCGGTGCATCATCTGGATGTCCTGCCCTATGCCCTGCAAAGAACTCATCACGATATCCTCATCGCTAAACGATTCGATCCGGCTGCCCGCAACATAACGGGTTTCGTGCCCTCGTCCGGTTATAATGATCCTGTCCTCGTCACCGGCCATTTCCACTGCGCGTTGAATCGCTTCTTTACGGTCTAAGACAACCTCCCAGTTCCCCGATTCGCGGGACGTTAAGCCGCCCAGCATCTCGGCCATGATCTGCTCCGGATCCTCCGAGAACGGATTGTCGGCCGTGAACAATACATAATCCGAATACGCGGCTGCAATATCGGCCATGATCGGCCGTTTCGAGCGGTCCCGCTCGCCCCGGCAGCCCATCACGCATATCATTTTGCCTGAAGTAATGGCCTTGGCGGATTGCAAGGTTGCCTTAAGACCGTCCGGATTATGCGCATAATCGACCACCACGCCAAAACGGCGTCCTGTTTGTATTTCTTGAAACCGGCCATGAACCCCTGCAAATTGCTCCAAACTTTCGCGGATTTCTTCCAGCGGTATCCCTTCCAGCAGACAGGTCGTCATGGCAGCCAGCGCGTTGTATATATTGTGTGCTCCATGCACCTTCAGATTAACGTCGCAGCTTCCCCAAGGCGTTTCTGCATGAAAGGCGCAGCCTTCCCTTGAGTGATGAATTTGCGTTGCACGTACGTCCGCCTGATTCTGAATGCCATAGGTTATGATTTGTGCGGATGTCCGTTTTGCGTAATAAGAGGATGCGGCATCGTCTGCGTTCAAGACGGCCTTCTTCTGCATGTCATGGTTACTGTTACCCAGCTGGGCGAACAGCAGCTCCTTCGTATTGCGATAGCTCTCCATAGTCTGATGGAAGTCCAGATGATCATGCGATAAATTCGTGAAGACGACCGTCCGAAAATCGCATCCGCGCACCCTTCCCATATCCAATCCGTGCGAAGATACCTCCAGAACACCGTATTCACCCCCATGCGAGATGATCGTATGAAAATAACGCATGAGCTGGATCGTATCCGGCGTCGTATTCAGCGTTTTCTCCACATGATTTCCGATTTTCATATACAAGGTGCCGATGATCCCTGTTTTGCGGCGGGCGTCGTTAAGTATTTGATCTACCATATGAGTCGTCGTCGTTTTGCCGTTCGTCCCGGTAATTCCAATCAATTTCAATCGCCGCGTAGGGTCGCCAAAAAAAGCGTTTGCGAGAATCGGCAGGATTCTTCTTGTATCCGGCACCGTTATATGCGTAACGTTTCCTGGCAGTCCCGAAAGCTCCCGCTCGGCCACGATGGCAACAGCCCCATTACGTATCGCCTGTTCGGCATAATCATGGCCGTCCACGTGAAATCCCGGCACGCAGACGAACATGCCGCCCGGCCGGATTTCTCTTGAATCTGTTTCCAGGTTCGTGATATCCGCGGAAGTACGGCCCGTAATCTTTTTTAATATCAGCCGATCCGTCAGTGATTGTAGAATCATGTCTGGTACCTCATCTCGTGATGTAATCATATACCCAGGGTCAGGTGGCAGCGTGATGTATAAGGTGTAGAATTTACGACTATGTATCGTTTTAACCAGCATTTCTAATTAACCTAACCAAGCAAGGGCTTTCTGAAACTGAATTAGGGGATTATGTTCTGCTGCGGCCCGATTTCTTTGGAGGAGTTCACTTTATCCACTTACGCCATATCAGATCAAACAAAGTGGTGACTGGATTCGTTAACCATGTTACGCTTAAAGTAAGCGGTTGCAAGAAAATAAGCATTGAATGTATGCAGCCTGTTCTATAAAGAACGCGGACAAAGGATCCGAAAATCCATATCTGCCTGAAAGGGGAGCTTTCGATGGGACCGTTCACCGACGATTTGCTTCGCGATAAAGTCGTTTTGATTACGGGAGGCGCCACGGGCCTGGGGCGCGCCATGGGAGAGAAATTCGCGCTGCTGGGAGCCAAGCTCGCCATATGCGGACGCCGGGAAGAAGTGCTGCAGCAGACCGCTGAGGAATTAAAGCAGAAGGGCTGCGAGGTATGGTACAAAAGCTGCGATGTTCGCGACCCTGCGCAAATCTCGGCTCTTGTTGAAGCGGCAGAGCAGCATTACGGAGGCATTGATGTGCTTGTCAACAATGCGGCCGGGAACTTTATCAGCCCCACGGAGCGCCTTTCTCCTCGGGCTGTGGATGCCGTGCTCAACATCGTGCTGCACGGCACCTTCTACGCCACCCTGGAGGTCGGCAAACGCTGGATCGAACAAGGCAAAGGCGGAACGATGCTCAACATCGTCACCACATACGCTTCTACGGGCTCTGGCTACGTGGTCCCGTCCGCGGCTGCCAAAGCAGGCGTACTTGCGCTGACGCGCTCCCTGGCCGTGGAATGGGCACCATACGGCATACGCCAGGTAGCCATCGCCCCGGGGCCGTTCCCAACCGAAGGCGCCTGGTCAAGATTATCCCCAACGCCGGAACTGGAACAGAAAATGATCGACCGCATCCCCCTCAAGCGCGTTGGGGATGCTGAGGAGCTGGCTAATCTCGCCGCCTATCTGATTTCCGATTATGCCGGCTATATTAATGGCGACGTGATCACCATCGACGGCGGCGAATGGCTGCAGGGGGCAGGACAGTTCAACGAGCTGGCCGAAGTGACCCATGAGCAGTGGGATCGGTTGGCCGAGCTGACGCGCAAAGGCAAATAGCATATACGCAAGAAAAGCAGCGTTCCATCTACTTTCACCGAAGACGGAAACAGAAGGCGGAATAGGTGTGAATCGAGTTTTCAGTTTCTCTGAAAACTTATGTCTTTCTATAATCTAAATGAGCCCCAAGCCGGGAGCATCCAACGGACTGCTCCCGGCTCGGGGCTCATCTTGCGTTTAAGATTACATATTATGCTTCGTAGGAATCTACCAGCAAGGCATATACGATGCCGGGTCCGTGAACACCAATCGTCAGATCGTTCTCGATATCGGCGGAACGGCTCGGACCCGATATGAAATGGATCCCTGCTGGCAGCTGCTCACGTCCGGCCTGATCGAACTGTACGAGAATCTCTCCTAATCGGGTAACCATTCTGTCGATTGGAATGATAGCCATCAGTACGGTCGGCAACAGGCTGACCGAACGGCCCTTATGCGGGGCGGACTTCACCGTAATCGAACCGGTGTAGGCCGCAGCGTAATCGGCCATGACAACGCCGAAGTCGGCTCTGGCGGCGACAGCCCTCCAATCCGTGTCCGCCGCTTCGTTCCAGGAGAGAACCAGCGCATCCGGCAGACTCTCTTCCAGACACAGTCGATCCAGCGCGTCCTCCTGCTGACGAAGAATCGTAGCTGCGCTCATCTCCATCGCTTTATCCCTGATAAACCGGGTGACCTCTTCGCGATGGCTCAGTCTGACCACATGGCCTCCGGCTGCTTCAAAGTTCGCGGTAAACTGCGTAATTTTCTCCTCGAGCGGCCAATTAAATTCTTTCCAGAAATCCGGGGCACCGCGGAAAGGGTGCTCCGGAGCGGAGCGAATCCGATCTCTACCCAGCTTCGCGGCGATCCCATCCATGAACTGCTCCTGCTTCCTGCGGGATTGTTCTTCTAGACGGGTTAACCAGCCGCGATCGGTTTCGTTAGTCATGCGCATTCTCCCCCTTCCCGGATTTCTGCTGCCGAAGCCGCTCGCTCAACCGATCGGCGATTACGGGATCCATGGTCCCCGAGGTTCTGCGAATATCCTGCTCCATCTCGGGCCATCGATCACGGAAGGAATGTTTGGGAAGGCTTGGGGTCACCCTGTACGAATTCCATCCCTTCAAAGGACCGATTCTCGTTCGGATCTCTCCGCCCCGCACCACCAGCTTCTGGCCCCATTTTCCGAGGGATACCACGCTGCGGTAACGCTTGGCATTACCCATGACCGCCGAGAAGCCTTTCATCCCCATCGCTTCCAGCTTATCGCCGCGTCCGGCTTCGATCTTCCGGCGGCGCAAGGATACAAGCATGTCATGCAGCGGGATCTTGACCGGGCATGCTTCATAACAGGCGCCGCACAGGCTGGATGCGTTGGCGATATCGTCCCATTCCGCGACGTTCTTGTTCAAGGCCGGCGTTAATACGGCACCGATTGGGCCGCTATACGTGCCTCCATAGGCGTGCCCGCCAATATGGCGATATACCGGACAAGCATTCAGGCAGGCGCCACATCGTATGCAATTGAGCAGCTCCTGGAATTCCGGGTCGCCGAGCTGGAGAGAGCGCCCGTTATCAATAATGATAATATGCATTTCGTCTGGTCCATCGGCATCCAGCTCTCTCTTCGGCCCGCTGATGCCGGACATGTATACCGTCAGTTTCTGGCCGGTCGCGGACCTCGGCAGCAAGGTAGCCATCACCTCGAGGTCAGACCATGAGGGTATAATCCGCTCCATGCCCATTAGGGTGATCTGCGTCTTCGGCACGGTCGTCACCATCCGGGCATTGCCTTCATTCTCGAACAGGACCATAGAGCCCGTCTCGGCGATGGCAAAATTACAGCCCGTCATGCCAATGTCCGCTTCGAGAAATTTCTCGCGCAGCTTCATGCGGACGAAACCCGCCATAATCGCCGTATCCGGCGGCAGCGCTTCTCCCGCCTCCGCGGACAGCAACTCTGCGATCTGATAACGGTTCTTGTGGATGGCGGGAATAATAATATGGGATGGCGTTTCATCCGCAAGCTGAATGATGTACTCGCCGAGATCCGTTTCCACGGCCTCTACCCCGATGGAATCCAGTGCCTTGTTCAGGTGCAGCTCCTCGGACACCATCGATTTCGATTTGACGACGGATTTGGCCGACTTATGCTCCGCTATCTGCAGGGAGATCGCAACCGCTTCTTCTGCCGTCTCCGCAAAATGGACATGCGCTCCGTTCGCCCTGGCTTGCTCGGCAAACTCATTCAAATAATAATCCAAATGCGCAATGGTATGGAGCCGGATTTGGCGCCCCCGTTCCCTCCACGCATCCCAGTTGCCATGCTCCTCCGACGCCAGCTTTTTGCCAAGCCGCAGCCGTTCTGTCGTAAACTTCACCGCATTGCGCAGAAACTCATTGTTCAGAGCGTAACCTGCACGCTCCTTCACCGTCTGCGCTTTCGTCTCAGCTGTGCTCATGCACGCTCACCCCCTCGTACAAAAGCTCGGCCAAATGCTTGACCTGAACCTTCTCGCCCCGGTGTCGCAGATTGCCGGCAATATTCATGAGGCAGGCCATGTCAAGTCCGACCAGCACGGACGCCTCGGTTTCCAGCACATGATCGCTTTTCTCCGTTACCATCGCGCCCGAAATATCCGCCATTTTCACGGCAAACGTTCCCCCGAACCCGCAGCAATCCTCGGCAAACGGCAAGGGGACGAGCTCCAGCCCTTTGACGTGACTCAGCAGTTTCATCGGTTCGTCCTTCACCCCGAGCAGGCGGCTGCCGTGGCAGGAAGGATGATAGGTTACCTTGCGCGGATAGACGGCGCCAACATCGGTCACGCCCAGCACGTCGACGAGGAATTGCGTAAACTCATAGCATTTGGATTGAAGCGCTTTCGCTTTATCCAGGTAAACGGGATCGTCCTTGAACAAATCCGGATAATGATGAATCATATACGTGCAGGACCCCGAAGGGGACACCACAAAGTCGCTGTCGTCAAAAGCGTCCAAAATCGTCCTGGCACTGATGCGCGCCTCTTCCCAATAACCGCTGTTGTAGGCAGGTTGGCCGCAGCAGGTCTGGATTTCCGGGAATTCCAGCTGCACGCCGTACCTTGCCAGCAGTCTTGCCATCGATTCAGCTACCCGCGGGAACAAGGCATCGCTGAGGCAAGTGACAAACAATGAAATCTTCAACCTCTTCACCCCGCTAATCGTCAGGATAGGCCGATGAGTCGGCCTCTAGCAAGAACCCCCCGGAACGGGGGGATTCCATGTTGATATGATCCAGCAGCTTGCTCTATACGGATTCGATTCGAAGACCCAGCGCACGATAAGGCGCCGCTTCCTCTTCCGTCAATCTCCGGTCGGTGATGATCAGGTTCACTTCGGCGAGGTCGGCGACCTGCGCAAAAGCCTGCGTGCCGAATTTGCTGGCATCGGCAAGCAGAATGGTCTCATCCGTCATCCCGATCATTTTTTGCTTGATTCTCGCCTGCAGCTCATTGGATTCGCTCAAGCCCCGGTCCATGTGCACGCCCTTGCAGGAGAGGAAGGCTTTATCCACGTAGTAAGCTTCCAGCGAACGCTCCGCCAGCGGACCGACGAAGGACAAGGAACGATGAGCCAGGATCCCGCCCGTCGAGATGACCTGAACGCGCTCCTTGGTGCTCAGCTCAGCGGCCACCTTAATCGAATTCGTCAGCACGGTAATCGGAATGTCCGGTATGATCTTGGCCATGTACCACGCGGTTGAGCTTGCATCCAGCAGGATGCGGTCGTTCGGATGGATTCGCTTGACCGCTTCCTCCGCGATTCGCTGCTTCTCCAGCGCATGCATGATTTCCCGTTCAGCATACGGTATTTCCGGCTGAGACCGCTGAATTTCCGGTTGATCCTTCACGCTAACCGCTCCCCCGTGGGAACGGCGCAGGCGCCCTGCTTGCTCCAGCCTGTCAAGGTCGCGGCGAATCGTTTCCTCCGTTACGCCGCAGAGCTGACTCAGCTCGGAGACTCGAATGCTCCCTCTTTCGTTGACCAACTGTACTATTTTCTCATATCGTTCTGCAACCAGCATCATACCGCCCATCCTTACTGTTCGTATATTCTATCTCTTCCCGGTCCGCTGACCGAACACCCCGTAAGCTTCCTCCCATAAGGGGGCATCCTGCGGCTCGTAGGTCTTGACCGGGAAGGATTCCCTAATGACTGCGCGCGCTTCCCATATATCGGACAGCTCGCCCTGCGCAATGAACTGTACGGCCATATTGCCGATGGCACTGCCTTCCGCAGGCCCCGCCCATACCGGCTTCCCAATGGCGTTCGCCGTCCACTGGCATAATGTTTCATTATGAATGCCACCGCCTACCATATGCAAGCCCTGAAATTTCCGTCCGGACAATTCCTCGGTCAACTCCAGCACATATCGGTATTGCATGGCCAAGCTTTCCATAATGCAGCGCACAAGCGCGCCCTCGTTCTGCGGAACGCCCTGGTTCGTGCGGGCAGCATATTCCCTTACCCGTTTCGGCATGTCTCCCGCAGGGAGGAACATGGAATCGTCCGGATCGATGAAGCAAGCAAATGCCGGTGCCGCTTCCGCCATATGAACCAATTCGGGATACGAATACGACATCCCTTCCCGCCCCCAGGTCCGCTGACATTCCTGCAGGATCCACAGCCCCATGATGTTCTTGAGCAGCCGGTACGTGCCGTATGCGCCTCCTTCATTCGTGAAGTTCAGCTCACGGGCCCTTTCATGAATGACCGGCTGGTCGACCTCGGTCCCCATCAACGACCAGGTGCCGCAGCTCAAATAGGCGAACGACCGCTCCAATGCAGGAACCGCAACCACGGCGGAAGCCGTATCATGCTCTGCAACCGCATAAAGCGGGATGGATGGAAGCCCCAGTTCCTCGGTTACGGCAGGCCTTAACCCCCCGATATGGGTACCGGGTTGAACCACAGGATGAAATAACCCATGAGGGATCTTCATTGATTTCAATAGATGATCATCCCAGCTGGCCGAGTGCGGGTTATACAGCTGCGTCGTGGTCGCATTCGTGAATTCGTTCGCCATCTCGCCCGTCAAGAAGTAGCGCAGCAAATCGGGGATCATTAAGAATCGCTCAGCCTCTTGAAGCAGATAGGGTTTCTTCCGTTGGAGCGAAGCAAGCTGGTACATCGTATTGAACGAGAGAAATTGTATTCCCGTCCGATCAAAAATTTCTCCAGGCGTCAGCTCCCGGAAGACCTGTTCCATCACGCCATCCGTGTGCGTGTCCCGATAATGATACGGATTCATGAGCAGCTCCCCGCCCCGATCCAGGAGACCGAAATCCACCGCCCAGGTATCAATGCCGATGCTCGACGGCAAGCGATGTTTCCCCTTCAGCTTGAGCAAGCCCTGTTTCATCTCATGGTAGATCCGTAAGATATCCCATTGAAAGCGGTCGCCGATTCGAACGGGATCGTTCGGGAACCGGTGAATTTCCTCCACGCCGATGGTGCGGCTGTTCAGCTGGCCCAGCATCGCCCTACCGCTGCTTGCTCCCAAATCAAATGCAAGAACGCTCAACGCTCCCCAGCCTCCTTGTCAGATCATAATCAACGGTTCGGGCATGAACCCGATGACGATTCCATCTCTTCTCATGCCTGCGAACGCTTCAGCAATACGTCCTGTTCATACTGTTTCACTTCGGACAGCCACTCTTCTCTGACCGGCACTCCCAAACGTTCGCAATAGTAATCCCAGACCGCTCCGAACGGATAGGATTTAAACTCTTCGGTCAACGCCAGGCGGGTCGTGTAATCGCCTTCAAGTTCAGCCTGCTTCAGCCGATCGACCGGTTCAAGCTTGGCGCGCAGCAGCGCCTTGATCGTATTGCGGGTTCCGATAACCCACGCAGCGATGCGGTTAATGCTGGCATCGAAGAAATCCAGGCCGATATGGGTAACATCCAGCAGTTGATTGCGCACCAGCTCGCGGCCGATCTCTGTCAGCTCATCGTCCATGATGACGACATGGTCGCTGTCCCAGCGCATCGGCCGGCTGACGTGAAGGAGTAGTCCATCGGTGAAAAGGGCGAGCGACGACAGTTTGCCGGCAATGCTCTCGGTTGGGTGAAAATGACCCGCATCCAGGCAGATCAGCTTGTTGTTCCGAATGCCATACCCCATGTAGAACTCGTGCGAGCCCACAACGTAGGCTTCGGAGCCGAGCCCGAACAGCTTGCTCTCGACGGCATCCAAATTCCATTCCGGATTGATATCCTCGGCAAAAATCTCATCCAGCGAATCCTTCAGCCGCTGTCTCGGTGCCATTCGGTCTACCGGCATATCCTTGTAACCGTCCGGAACCCAAATATTCGTCACGCAGGTCTGACCCAGCTGTTCACCGAAATAAGCTCCGATTCTTCGCGAAGCCTTGCAATGTTCAATCCAAAATTGACGAATCGCCGGGTCGGCATGACTCAGCGTAAACCCGTCCTTCGACTTGTCGTGGGAAAAGCAGGTGGGATTAAAATCGAGTCCGATCCCCTGCTCCTTGGCCCAATCCACCCAGGACTGGAAGTGCCTCGGCTCCAGCTGATCCAAATCAACGGACTCGTCGGTATCCGCATAAATCGCGTGGAGATTCACTTTGTGGGATCCGGGAATGAGCGACAACGCTTTTTCCAGGTCGGCCCTCAGCTGGTCCGGCGTTTCGGCTGCCCCGGGATATTCCCCGGTCACGGAGATGCCGCCGGACAGGTCCTGATCACGGAACAGGAATCCGCGAACATCATCTCCCTGCCAGCAATGGATGGAGATTTTGATGCGCTCAAGTTCCGTCAAGATTTGGTCCACATCGATGCCATGCTGCCCATAGAGCTGTTTAGCTTCCTCAAAGTTCCTTGCAACGTCCTGCCTCATCGCATATCCTCCCATATGAATGAGGACAGCCGGGTTGAATCAACCCAGCGCCCCATCTTAATAAGAATTCTTGATTCCTTGCGTTAGGTTGGTTACTCATTCTTTCGATTATCGAGTAAACGCTGCCGGTACTCCCCCGTCAATCGTCAGCATACAGCCGGTCGTCTTCGAAGATTTGGACGAAGCAAAGTATGCAATGCCTTCGGCAATGTCCTGCGGATAGATGTTCACGAGCAGTGTCGTGCGTTTCCGATAGTGCTCTTCCAGCTGATCCGGTTCGATCCCGTAGGCTGCAGCCCGCTCGTTTCTCCAGTTCGAGTTCCAGATCGCAGAGCCTTGCAATATCGCGTCAGGCAGGATCGTATTCACTCGGATGCCGTATTCCCCGCCCTCGGCAGCGATGCAGCGGGCCAAATGCGCCTCGAGCGCTTTCGCTGAGCTGTATGCGGTCACATTTTTTCCGGCATAAACGGAGTTCTTCGATCCGATAAACACCATGCTCCCGCCAATACCCTGTACCTTCATCAAGGAGAAGGCTTCTCTGGCCACGAGGAAATAACCTGTGCCCAGCACGTTCATGTTCAGGTTCCATTCCTTTAGAGACGTCTCGTCAAACGGGCTGGACGTTGCAAGGCCCGCATTGTTCACGATAATATCGACACCGCCATAAGTTACGGAGGTTTCGCGATAGGCGCGCTGCACGGCCTCTTCGTCGGTTACGTCCATTTTAACAGCAAATGCCCGATTCTCCCCGTACTTTGCATTGATTTCCTCGGCAACCTGCTGCGCGCCTTCGAGATTTAGGTCCGCCAGCACGACATGGGCTCCTTCGGCTACCAGCCTGCGCGCCGCGGCACTGCCGATCCCCCCGGCTCCCCCGGTGATAAAAGCAATCTGCCGCGAAAACTCCGCTTCGGCCGGTGCAAGGCTCAATTTATACAGCTCCAGCGGCCAATACTCCACGTTGTAGGATTCGTTCTCGCTCAGGGATACGAAGTCGCCGAGCGCCGTTGCGCCGCGCATGACCGCGATTGCCCGATGATACAGGGCGCCGCTGACTTGCGACATCGCCCAGCTCTTGCCGGTGTTGATCATTCCGATTCCGGGAATCAGGATGACTCGCGGAGCCGCTTCGAACATGACGTCGCCTTCATGATGGTTGCGTTCAAAATAGGCTTGATACTGCGCTTTGTATGCCGCAATGCCTTCGATGAGTTTTGCCTTAAGGCCTTCGATATCTTCAGCGTTCGGCGTCCAATCGATGAAGAGGGGAACAACCTTGGTATGAACCAGATGATCCGGACAAGCGGCGCCTACTTGGGACAGCTTCGGCGAATCGATGCCGCCGACGAAGTCCAGCACATCGTCTTGATCATCGAAGGATAGGATCATTTTCTTCGCGTCGCTGACGGCGCCGCGTACGGCAGGCATCACTTCCGCAGCGATGCTCCGGCGGATTTCCGCGGCAAGCGGCGCATGCTTCCGGCCGCCGAACAGCTTGTCGTTGTTCACTCGGGCTTCAATGAAGGCTTCCGCTTTACTTATGATGCGAATCGTCTGTGCGTAACAAGCTTCCGAGGTATCGCCCCAGGTTACAAGGCCGTGCTTCTCCATGAGCACAAGCTCGGCGTTCGGGTTAGCCAGCACCCCTTCCGCGATCATCTTCGACAGCGTAAAGCCAGGGCGGACATATGGAACCCACACGAATCGGTCGCCGAAAATTTCCCGGGCTAATTCTTTGCCGTTATGGGCGCAGCACAAGCTGATAATGGCATCCGGATGCGTATGGTCCACATGCCGAAACGGCAAGAACGCGTGCAGCAGCGTTTCAATAGAAGCGCGCGGGTGCTTCGCATCTACCATGCAATGTCCAAGATATGCCACCATCTCCTCATCCGACATCGAATCTCGTTCGAACAGCGGCCGGATATCCTCCATGCGCAAGCCTGTGAAATTGCCCGCTTTCATGGTGGCCAGATCGGATCCGCTGCCTTTTACGTACATCACCTCGACGTCGTTGCCGCGAAAATCCTGAATCGTTGTTTTACTGGATGTGTTGCCGCCGCCCCAGTTGCATACGCGCCGGTCGGCACCAATCAAATTCGAGCGATAGACAAGCTCATCCAATGTATTTTGTGCCTGCTGTGCCTTTGATTGTTCCCATAAGCTCTGAACCATGAAGCTTCCCCTCCGATTGACCATATGAATTTGCTTTCATTTGTTTCCCATATTAACACGCCCGTTTATTTTTGAATAGCGTATTTTCAAAAATAAACGAAGATATTGTATTTGTTTGTTTGGTTTTCAATGCAACTCCCGTACAAATCAGAACCACCCGTCCAACGGGTGGTTTGCACTTGGGGTATAACCCCCTGTTGCCAAACTGCGCCTAAAGACGCTAGCCTGACCTCAAATCTGTTCAGGCTCAGTGTTATTTGTCACTTCCACTTACCAGTTAAACTGGTTTATTTCTTTTTGCTACTTTTACCACCGAATGGATCTTCATACTCTTTTACACTCAGCTTATCTATTGCTTGATCATGTGCTTCTTGCTCGCGAATATACTTAGCGACGGTTGCTTCATTTAATCCTACTGTGCTTACATAATAGCCTTCCGCCCAAAATTTTCGATTCCCGTACTTATACTTTAATTGGGCATGCTTCTCAAAGATCATTAGCGCACTTTTTCCCTTCAGATATCCCATGAATGTTGATACAGCTATTTTAGGAGGTATTGCTACCAGCATGTGCACATGATCTGGCATCATATGACCTTCTATGATTTCCACTCCCTTATATTTACATAGACGCTTGAAGATCTCGATCAAGTCTCTTCTCACTTGATTATATATTTCTTTACGTCTATACTTCGGGGTGAACACGATGTGATATTTGCACATCCACTTCGTGTGAGCTAAGCTATAATTCTTGTTTGCCATTAAGACCATTCCTTCCGTTGAACCTGAACATCTCAATGTTATCGGAATGGTCTTATTGGTGTAACCCTTGATTCCTCCACCCGCATAGCAGGTGGTTTTATGTTTCGCACGCTTCGCGTGCTCAACTGGCTAAAGCCTAAACAAAAAACAGCTCTTGTCAGAGCTGCTTTACGAACCGAGCTGCTATATTTGATTTATGAATGGTCCGAGCCGGAGCCCGCGGCCGCCATTTGATCCGCTTTTGCAATTCCTTCCAACAATGCATCACGGAATGCAATTTCATCCTCGTTGATGTAACCCGTGAATACGATTTCCGAGATGTCCTTATGGTTGAAAAAGATGTTGGAATCCGCGGTCAGATTTCCGTGAGGATAGAAGCAGGCAACGTAATCCCAACGCTTTAGCGTCTTGGAATCGTTCTGCATTCGGCCATAGATCATCAGCGTCTGGTCCCAATCCTTGAACTTGACGACAGATCCGATTGGCAGCAGCTTCTGCTCCGTTTGCTCATGCTGTTCCATGTTGATCAACCCTTCATTATTTTTTTACCGATCCAATAGACAATCGACACTACGAGCGGTACTCCAATGAGAAAGGATAGGCAGATGACGGCTTTTTCCGCTGCCGCGTAACTCGTGTCCAGCAGATTGGGAATCACCGTGCCCAGAACGCCGACGATAGCAATAATCACCATTATGTATTTGAACCGTTTTTGTCTGTCGCTCATCGGCTGTGCGCCCCCTTCTATTTTACCGTAATTGCTCCGCCGACTCCGACGAGGCTTGCTCCCGGTCCCAACGGGATGTGGAACTTCAAGCCGCTCTTGCCCACCTCCGCGGATGCGCCGAGTACGCCCAGTGAAGCGGAACCTCCGATGTGCAGCTCTTTATCCGTCCAAGGAAGCGGAATATTCACGCCGCCCTCATATTTGTTTAATGTAGCCTCAGCTCCGACGCTAAGCGTGCCGTCCTTGACCGCCGCCTCGACTTCGGCCTTCACCAGGCTAACCGATCCTTCGACATGATCATTCGCATAGCCTGCTTCAACAACAGCCCCGCTGGCATGCGCTCCTTCGGATAAGCTTGCTCCCGCGCTGCCTGTTATTGCTTTGGCAAAAAGTCCATTCTCTTCGTGCTTGATTACGCTGCCTTCCACTTCTACTCCTTTGAGCGCTGCATCCAGCGGGTTGCTTGAGGATTTAGCGGTCACGCCGGAAGTCTTGGATGCAGCGCCTGCCGCCGCAGCGATTCCCGCTCCGGTTGCCGCCCCTGCCATAATGCCCGCGCCTGCTACGGCTCCTCCAGCTGCAGCACCGTTCACCATTTCATCCGTGGAACGGAATTTGACGGATATTTGCTTCAGCTCGGCGGATATCGTTTGCAAACACTCCACAAACTTGAGCATCGTCGTCCTGGCCTGCTGATAATCCCCGTAAAACCGCTCGCGGGTCATCCCATCCCACTGACCTTCCATTTCGTGAATGCTTCGCTGAAGCCGCTGCACCATATCGCCGCTAAGTTGCCCTGATTGGGCAAATTGCGCGGATACCTGCTCCAGCTGCTCGGGTGTAACTAATATTCGATTGGACATAAATACGGACGCCCCTTCTGTCTCGCCGCCCTGCTTCTTCAGGCAGTCTACAAACAAATTTCAATTCCATAAACTGTTAAACCGATCTACCAAGCGAATAACCACATTTTTCAATTTTAGTAGGTATACAGGAAAGGGACAATCAAGCGAAGGATTCATTTTCATCAGGTCCCGATCTAGTAAAAAAGCACTGGCCTCCTCATTCCCCATGCGGATGAACAGCCATCTCATCCCCGGCTTAAGCCCAGCCATGAAATCATCCCGGGGTACGGTGCCCATTACATCCCCAGCCCGTTAAAGCAGCTCCCGATCTCTTGTACATTAGAAACAATTCATCTTTCCGAAAGAGGGTATTCATTATGAACCAACTTGCACGTGAAGCGGCCAGCGGGGCATACCGGCTGAATAAACAGGAGACATGGCTCATGCTGACGGGTCTGCTCGGCTTTTTGCTGGCCGGAATTTGCGGGGTATGGGTGCTGCTCCATGGCGGACCTGTCTCACCGGACGGAGATGTCTCCAAAGCCTTTTCCTTCAACGCGGCCCTGGGAATATTCATCCTATCAACCGCAAGCATTCTACCGGTTTCCGGCATGCGGCCACGAAGCCAATCGATCTACCGCTGCTGTTACATCCCCCTAGTGTTGTTCTCCTACTTCGCCGAGACCGTACAACATTTCCGCGGCGTCGATCCGAGGTTCGTTCGGAACGGTTCATCCTTCGATCATGTCATCTCCACGATTTTTCCTGCCGTTGCGCTTCTGCTCATCGTGTTTTACCTGATCCTGGGGGCTCAATATTTCCGCAAACGTGTAATAGAGGCCCATCCGGAGCTTGGTCTCGGCATCCGTTATGCCATGATCGCGGTGCTCGTATCTTTTGCGGCAGGCATCTGGATTTCCATCAACGCGGGTCGTTTCACCGGGATCGGCGGCAATATCATTTGGCTGCACGGACTCGGGTTTCATGCACTGCAGGCCATTCCTTTGGTGGCCTGGCTGTCCATGAGAAAATCCGTCAATGCTGCCGTTAAACCGATCATCATCCATATCAGCGGTCTCGCCTATTTATTCGGTCTGATCGCCATCGGATGGCAGACGCTTCTCGGTTACTCCGTGGCGGAATGGTCCTTGCTGCCGATTCTGGCGGGCAGCTGTTTTCTCGTTGCCTTTACGCCTGTGATATGGCTGATCAGTCAATCCGATGCATCCGCCGAACCTTTCAACCGTAACCGATCCACGCGAAATTTATAAAATGGACATAGAAAAAGAGACAGTATGGGGCACCTTCCCCGACTGTCTCATCGAAAACTGCTGGCCTTGATCCATATCCTGATGTGGGTTTAGATAAATAAAAACGGAATGAGGAACAACAAGGCAATGGCTTCCCAAGCAAGCACATTGCCTGCGAAACCGTAGCCTCCATATGGTCCAAAACCGCCGTAGCCGTACGGTCCAAATGCGGACGTTTGTGCACCGCCTTTGGTCGACTTCGAAGATTTTCTGCCCTTTTTCCCTTTGGCGGACAATATATATGCGGATGGGTTCGCAAATTCGAGTTCAAGACCCCGATCATGTACACCGCGAATCGTCCCCACGACTTCCGTCCCATCACGCATGACAGCGCAAACGGTTTTGCCGACGTAACCTTTGCATCCTTCTGCCGAAATTGGTATTGGCTGCAATCCTTCTCCCCCTCCCGAGCGTTTGTGTATTATATTCCTTCTGGGGAGAAGGCGGCAGAGATAGAAGTCCACGCAACCAAAATTCCGCCTTTAACCTTACTTATTCGCTAGCCTTACGGTAAGCTCTGGCCATGATATCTTCGTCGATCGCGCCTTGAAACCGTTCCGATACGATGCCGCCAGGCGAAATGACGTAGGTGGTCGGATAAGCCACCACCTCGTACCGCCCGGTGGTCTCACCATGCTGGTCGTACATGACGGGAAAGGTGATGCCGTTCTTCTCAACAAAAGACTGTACCTCGCTCATGCTTTTTTCCAGATGGGTCATATTGACGGCCAGTATGATAACATCCTCATCCTGATGCTTCTCGTAAAAATCCTGCATATAAGGCATTTCGACCTTGCAAGGGGGACACCAGGAGGCCCAAAAATTAAGGAGAACGGTTTGCCCGCGATAATCGGACAGCTTGATCTCCCGGCCTTCTGAATCGGTCAGCGTGAAATCCGGCGCGCGAAGCCCAGGCTTCAAACCTTCCGCTGCGATTTCCTGGCTTCCCTCTTGATGCGGCGGTGCGGCTGCTTCCCGCTCGCTGGCCGTGTTCGAAGCGAAGTCATAAATGACCCACGCGAAGAGAGCTGCCATCACGACCAGGACCGCCCTGTTTTTTCCTAATCCCAGCGTAAGGAATTGCGGCAGCGGTGTCTGGAAGCGAAGCCAGCTGACCGTCAGCAAGACGCCGAACAGCAGAGCATAGAATAGAGAAGGCGTCACACTCGCACCATCCGCCCACAGCCACTGAAAGAGATACCCTGCCGTTCCGCTTGCAAAGGCCGATAACAGCGCCGATTTCAGCAGCAGGCCAGACTCCCCCTCTTCCTGTTCCAGCGAAGTGCAGCGTAGACGATAGCGAGAACAACCCCCAGCCATATGCCCCTGACTCCCCCCGTCATGTAGATCAGCGAGGTCGGATGCTGGAGGGTGCGGATCGGATCGAACACCAGCATCCCGAATTTCCATGAGAGAAAACCTATGATGATGACGGATAAATAGGTGTCCAGGATCCATTCCCGCTGCGGCATCTGGCGCAAACGAATGCGAAGCGCGGCGAACCCGGCCGCGGCGCAGATCAGAAATATCACAATATCGGCTCGGATCATCAACGGACCTATCGGAATAATACTCAAATGCGAACCTCCTATAATGCGGCAAAATCAAAAATAGAGTTACCCGCCGGGGTATATCTCCATCATAGTGGATTCTCTCATTAATGTAAAACCAAGCGAAGACCTTCAGGAAGATGAGCGGATTTGGTCAAGGGAACTCCAAAGCAGTGCCAATTCGGCATGTCTTTTTCCCCCGATGACAATCTCTTTTTGCTTCAGCTCTTGAGCGCCCATATGTCTATAAAATTGCTCGGCTTTATTGCCTACCAGCACCCAAACCGACAACGAACGATATCCTCTCGTTTGCAGAAATTCCTTCAACCTGGCAAATAGCCGTTTTCCCCATCCCTGCCCTTGAATTTCTTCCAAGAGATAGATCGCGTAGAGTTCTCCTTCATGGGAGATCTTCTGCTCTCGCTCCGTCCCGTACGACATAAACCCGTAAACCTTGCCATGTTCGTCTGAAATAACCAGTAGCTGTTCGTCTTCGGGCATATTAGCAAGCTTCCTGCGCCAGCCTTCTACGCGGTCCGCAACGGAAAGCTTTTGCAAAAAATCATTATCGACGATCCCCCTGTACGTCGTTTTCCAGCTGTTTACATGTACGCTAGCAATGCCTTCGGCATCTTGCTCGTTTGCAATTCGAATCTGCATGGTCTTCCACTTCCTCCTGTTCCTCTCTTGATCTCTTGGTATTCGCGGAGAGGCTCGAAGATCCTTTTTTTATCATTGATTGCTTCATCCCTGATGACGCTAAGCCCACAACTAGCATAAATAAAATGTATCGGATACCACATGGCGCTCGGATGCCCATGAAAGGAGGGCCTGTACATGAATAAAGCAATGATACGGCTTGAAGATATCGGCCCTGGCGGATGGTACGGGACGGAAGAACAACAAGCGAAGCTGCTTGTCATCGCAAGATTCCTGCACCAGCTGCGAATCCCCTTTCATCTGGCCGTTATTCCCCGATACGTTGATCCGGCGCAACATACGGACCGTTCGATAGCCGACCTGCAGGATGAAGCTTCCCTTCGGTTTGTGCGGCTGCTCCGCACGATGGCAGCGCTCGGCGCCTCGCTTGGCATTCACGGCTATACGCATCAGTACGGGAGATCGGCAAGCGGCGACGGATTCGAATTTGCATATTCGGAATGCGCCGCCGATTGTCCGCCGGATGATCTCCCCGAGGCTGTGGCTTCGCTCCTGCAGCTGCAGCAATCCTATGCCTATCGGCGGGTTCAGCTAGGGCATCAAGCGTTCCAAACGGCGGGCTTTGCCGCGGCCTGGTTCGAGACGCCGCATTATGCCGCATCGCCGGTTCAGCGGCAGATCATCGAGATCTGCAACGGGGTCCTGTACGAATCTCCGCCGGACGAACCGAATGCGAAGACAGCCGTGCTCCGGCACAACCCGGACGATCCGTTGACGAACGGAACCATCTATGTACCCACGCCGCTTTATTATGTTTCAGGCCATAACATCGAAGCCGAAGTTGCTCGGATGGAACAGACTTTAAAGGATTTCACGGGTGAACGCGAACTGGCCTCGTTCTTTTACCACCCTTATCTTGAATTTCCATATATCCGATTCCTTGATGACGGCACCGTGCATTATGACCAACACTCGCCGCTCAGAAGGATCCTTCGGTTCTTCGAGAGGGAGCGCAAATCGTTCGTATCCTTAACCTCCATCCTCCCCTTCATACCGGATTTCAGGGAAACCCGGCTGTCGGATAGGTTGAGCATGAAGCGTCCCAAGTTTCTGCATGCCAAAAGAAACAAGCTCCCGAACCGATGGATCATTCGGGACGAGGCCAGCAACATTTGGTACGCTATGGATATTGGGATCCGGTCTCCCCTTAGAATCCATAATGGCATACATTCGATACGTCCGCTATTGGCCGACTGGCCGCCAACCCCTAGCGGCACCGCAATGACAGGCGATTTCGACGGCGACGGCTTTATCGACGCGGCAGTATGGCATGCAGAGCTTGGGATATGCCATGTTGCCTTGGGCGCCGGCAGCAGCCGTTTGGCACCTGACGGGATTTGGCTGTCCGAGCCCGGAGCCATGAATTGGAAAACCTTAACGGGAGATTTAAACGGGGACGGCAGAGATGATTTATTTCTATGGGATGACGTCACCGGTAAAGCCGCCATCGCTTACAGCTCCGGGGGGAGCTTTTCTCCTCCCCTTATTCAGCATGAGGTTTCCTTACAGAGCAATGATATGATACCGTGCATCGGAGATGTAAATGGCGATGGCCTGGATGATCTGGTGGTGTGGAACTCCGCCTCCGGAGCATGTCAGGTCTGGCTAAGCAGCGGTACACGGCTTCGGAATGCCGGCGTTTGGTATTCCGCCGAGGATCCCTTGGATTCGCCCCTATCCGTGCTGTTAGGGGATGTCGATGGAGACGAGCTGGAAGATTTGGTTCTCGTTCAACCTGCTTCAGGGAAGTGGTTCATCCTTTACAGCTCGGGAACGGCCTTCGGCAGGCAGGAAGAATCTTTTGGGCCATGGGCTGCCGGAGAACAGACGATGCCTTTCCTTGCTGATCTATCGGGCAACGGCCGCGTCAGTCTGCTGGCATGGTCACCGAATCGGCACGGCGGAACCCTGGACGCCGCCATCAATGCGAGGGACCGGACAATGGGATAAGGACATGTTATACTTCTATTCAAACCTATGCGGTGTGTTCCGTTAAGTTATTATTTCAATCCTTATTCCTATGTTTGGAGGAAAAAATCATGGCACCCCCCAATGCGGCCGGTTCATCGGCACCGATCAAAATCGTGAAACCCAAGCTCCCCAAGCAGCTTGAGCCTGTGATCCTGTCCGACGCCGGTGTTGACGACGAATCCTCGTTCGTTCAATCCGCTTGTCAGGACGAGACGCTTGTCTATGTTACGGCCAACAAGGTTCAGTTCGACCAAATGATCTTCGATAACGTGACGTTCCAGCACGTCACGCTCCATCATGCCGAGCTGACGGACCTCGTGTTCAACCACTGCGACTTGTCCAATGTTGATCTCAGCGAGGCCATCATGTATCGGGTACAATTTAATCATTGCAAAATATTGGGGCTCGACCTGACGGCCGCCACCATCCGTAATGTCGTATTCGACCATTGTACGGGCGACTATGCCACGTTCCGGTTTGCCAACATGAAGCAGGTATCCTTCCAATCGACATCGCTCGTCAAATCGGATTTTTATCATTCCGAGTTAAGCAAGGTAGAGTTTATGGACTGCCAGATCGATCAATCGCAGTTCTCCGGCACGAAGCTTGCGGGAATCGATCTAAGCCGAACGGACTTCCACCATATCGGCGCGACGCTGGAAGATCTTCAAGGATGCATTATATCGCCGCATCAAGCCATTCCGCTAACGAAAATATTCGGTCTTGTCGTAAAAGAATAACCTCTTGTCGCTCCATTCCAGTTCGGAATAGACAGGTTAGCCAGTGCGATATAGAGTTCCCGACACAGTATAAAGCGGCTTACCCCGGGTCCAGTTGACCTTTGGGATAAGCCTCTTTTAACATGTGACGCAATATTATTGATCCAGGGTGTACTTCGGCAAATCAAGCGGAAGCGGTGCCGGGATGTCGCAGGTGCTGGACATCTCATACCGTTTGCCATCATCGGAAGCATCATGGAACCCCCACATGGCTTCAAGCACATGATAGGCAAGCTCGCCGCTCGCTCGATGAGCTCTTCCGCTCCGGATGGCGTAGGCCATATCCGCAGGGCCGATCCCCCTCGTATTCTCGTTATACCCCGGAAGCAGCGGTTCTTCCGTCCACTCGGTTTCACCGGTCAATCGGTATTTTACCGGCCCGCCGAAGGTGTTGGGATCCGGAACGAGAAGCGTACCCTTGGTGCCGTAAATCTCAATATTAGGAAGCGTGCTGCCTCCAAAAACATCGAAACTCGTAATCAGCGTGCCGATGGCTCCATTCTGAAAATCGATAAGTCCGGCTACATGCGTAGGAATGTCTACCTTAATCTTCTGCCCTTGCTTCTTCTCGCTGGTAATGGTCCGCTCCGCGAGCGCAGCGCCGGTCATTCCGCTAATACCGCGGATCGGTCCCAGCAATTGGACCAGTGCCGTCAGATAGTAAGGCCCCATGTCAAACATCGGACCGCCGCCGGCGGCATAATAAAATTCCGGATCCGGATGCCAATGCTCATGTCCGCGGCTCATCATGAATGCGGTAGCTGCGATCGGCTTGCCGATACGTCCATCCTCAATCAGCTTCAGGGCCGTTTGGATACCGGCTCCAAGGAATGTCTCGGGGGCGCATCCTACCAGCAGCCCTTTGGCTGCTGCCATGTCCAACACCGCTCTGCCCTCTTCCCGGGTTACGCCCAGCGGCTTCTCGACGTACACATGCTTGCCGGCTTCCAATGCATCCAGCATTATTTGCGCATGAAGGGCAGGAATCGTCAGATTAATGACCAGCTCAATTTCCGGGTCCGCGAGCAGCTCCTCGGTGGTATAAACATTCGGGATATTATATTTGGCGGCCTGTTCCTCGGCACGGGCTCGATCGATATCCGCACAGGCCGTCAGCTCGAGGATGTCGAACTTGTGGCAGTTTTCCATATAAATGCCGCTGATTTTACCGCAGCCGATAATGCCTACCTTTACCTTCTTCATGATCCCAGTCTCCTTCTGCCTTTATTGGCTGTCTCCCATGCCTGTGTAGCCCTGACCTTCGGTAAAGAAACTCATGTCCGAGCCGGCATACAATGACTTGCCCTCGGCGGCCCACAGCAGTCCTCTCCGCATCATTTCCTTCACCTGCGGCATGTCGACGATATCTGCATGATGACCTAGCGAATTGTAATACACCCGTCCGTATCCCCAGCGCTTCGTCCACGCCACCGGCATGTCAACCGCTTTGTTCAGCAGATGCGGTCCTGCCGCAACCGGAAAACGGGTGGTGGCCAGCACTTCGACGGCCGGATCCACATGCAGATAATACTGCTCGGATGCCACGGTGAAATCCTGCAGCCCTTCGACAAGCGGACTGGAGCTGGATTTGATCTCGACCCGGTACTCCACTCCGTCGTTTCCCGGATGCGCAACCCAGTTTCCTCCCGTCATGAACTGCCAGTCCACATTATTGCGGAAAGAATCGCACATCCCGCCATGGCAGCCGGCCAAGCCGGTTCCCTTCTGCACGGCAAGCGATACGTTCTCCACTTGCTGCTTCGATATTTCGCCCATCGTCCATACCGGCACGATCAGATCCAATGCCTGCAGCTTCTCCGCATCGTTAAATGCATCCAGCGTGTCGGATACTTCCACTTCATACTGCTCGCCCCGAAGCAATTCCGCGAAAATGCCGGCAACCTGCTCCGGTTCGTGTCCGTCCCAGCCGCCCCATACGATTAAAGCCTTTTTCATGCGTAGCACTCCTTTTTTATGTGTCCGGCCAAGCCCTGGCCGAATGATTATGATTACATTTCAGACAGCTGCACCCAGCGTCGTTCTTCGATCGATTTATCCACGGCTTCCAGGACGGCTTGGCATTTTACGCCGTCCGCGAAATTAGGACCCGGCTGCCGTCCCTCCGAAATCGCGTTCGACAACTCAAGAAATTCATGCGTAAAGGTGTGTTCGAAGCCGATCGTATGCCCCGGCGGCCACCATGCTTCCATATAATCGTGTACGGGATCGGTAGCCAGTACCCGGCGGAAGCCCTGAACGTCCTCATCGTCGGTCGTGAAGTAAACCTCCAGTTCGTTCATCCGTTCAAAATCAAATTTCACGCTGCCCAAGCTGCCGTTGATCTCGAAGGAATTGGTGCTGCGATGTCCCGCGGCAAACCGCGTTGCCTCGAAGCTGCCCAGCGCCCCATTCTCGAAGCGTGTCATGAATAACGTAGCGTCGTCTACCGTAACTTGGCCCATGGGGCCGCCTTCGCTTCCTTTTGCGCTTAATCCGGTCATCTCGCTGGCAATGGGACGCTCCTTGATGAAGGTCTCGCTCATCCCGATTACTTCCTGCATATCCCCGACCAGATAATGCGCGAGGTCGATCAGGTGAGCGCCCAGATCCCCATGCGATCCGGAGCCGGCCACTTCCTTCTGCAACCGCCATACCAGCGGGAACTGCGGGTCCATGATCCAGTCCTGCAGAAACCAGGCACGAAAGTGATAGATCTGGCCCAATCTGCCGCTATCAATCAATTTCTTGGCCAGTCTTACGGCCGGAGAAAATCTGTAGTTAAACCCGACCATATGGGTGACTCCCGCATCTTCCGCCGCCTGCAGCATCTCTCTGGCGTCGGCCAAGGTCAGCGCGAGCGGCTTCTCGCAGAAAATATGCTTGCCGGCCTTCGCCGCGGCCAACGCAATTTCCTTATGGGCGTCGCTTGGAGCATTGATATCGACCAGATCGATATCCTCCCGATTCACGAGCTGCTTCCAATCGGTAACGCTTTCACGCCAGCCCAGCTGATCCGCCGCTTCTTGCACGGCCGACGCATTGCGGCCGCAGATTGCCACCATTTCAGGCTTCAGCGCCTTCGGAAAAAACATCGGAAGGCTTCGATATGCGTTGCTGTGGGCTTTGCCCATGAATTTATATCCGATCATGCCGACACGTAATTGTTTCATCTTTCATTCCTCCTTGAATAAGGGTTCATTGATTTTGATGAAGCGAAGATGCGCGGACCACCAGGCGAGTAGGCAGCTGCCGATGCAGCGCGGCGTTCGATCCGCTGCCGTCCGGCGAATCGGAGTCGTCCAGCAGGCGAAGCACATGCTCCGCGGCAAGATATCCCAGTTCATAGAAAGGAACTCTTACGCTGGTGAGCGGCGGGGTGCAGAGCTCTGCAGCCTCCGAGTCGTCATAACCGACAAAGGCAGGCATTCGATCCTCTGCAATACCTAACGCGCGCAGGCCCTGCTGTAATCCGATCGCCATGCGGTCATTGGCCGCAAACACCGCTTCGATCCGGTCCAGCTTCCCGGCGATTAGCTCGGCTGCGGCATAACCGCTCTTGCGGCTGAAGTTGCCCTCGAACAGCAAGGATTCATCCGGCTTGATTCCCGCTTCGTCCAGCGCCCGGGTGTACCCCTTCAGCCGGTCGCGACTGTTGGAATACTGGGGCGGGCCATTAAGAAAAGCAATTTGCCGGAATCCCTGCCCGATCAAGTGATGAACGGCTTGATAGCTGCCTTCCACATGATCGGCATCCATGACGTGAAACGCCTCGCCGTCAAAGTATTGATTAATAAGGCAATAAGGGCGATCCGCTTCACTCAGCTGTTTGATGGCTGCGCGCTCGCCTTCATCGTCCCTGGCGCCGAGAATGATGCAGGCATCCACCTTCTGGGTACGAAACAGGTTCAAGTAATCCATCGAACCGCCGGGTTCACGGAACAGCATCAAAAGGTCATGCTTGCTCTCAAGCGCCTTACTGCCGATGCCGCTGAGGATCTCCGAAAAATAATAGGCGGAGAATATGCGAGCTTTCGGCAGGTAAGGCATAACGACGCCAAGATTACCGCTCCTGCGCCGCGCAAAACTGCGGGCTAGCGCGCTTGGGGTATATCCAAGCCGATCCGCCGCTTCCAGCACGCGCTGCTTGGTCTCCTCCTTGATCGGCCCGACACCATTCAGGACGCGGGATACCGTTGCTTCCGAAACGCCGGCAAGCTGTGCTACCTCTTTACGACTAGCGATAATCATCAAGCCTCCTGCAATTTATGTACGCGCGTACATTTTCTCATGGAGCATGGCTGTTGTCAACCGCTTTCCCATCCTTCATCCTATTCTTTTTGAAACCAACATATTGTTCTTGCACCGTCTTATCGGATGTGCAATAATCATCCCCATAGACTTATTAAACACGTTTAAAAAGAGTGAACGAGGTGATTCATACGCGCAAAGAAGCTTTGCCTACGCCGCAATCCATGAAATTCGCCGTCCGGCGCGCGCTCCGTTCGACGCTGCTGGAGCTGGGGAGCGGAACCAAAGCCGAGCTCAGCGAAAGACTCGGCATCAGCTTTCCGACTGTTAGCAAAGTTATGGAGCTCATGGTGCAGGAAGGTGAAGTCAACCTGCTCGGGCAGGATGAATCCAGCGGCGGCCGACGTGCGAACCGTTATGCTTTTAATCCGGACTATATGCTGGGTCTCGCCGTTTATTATGAGAAAGAGCAGAGCGTATACACTGTTTTTAATTGGAACGGCGACTTGCTCGAGCGGAAGGCTGAAGACGGCATCCTTCATCGTGGACCGGAAGCCTTGGCTTCCCAAATGGCAAACTGGACCCGCCGTTATCCAGAGATACGCTCCATCGCCGTTGGCATGCCGGCGGCGGTGCGGGACGGTCTTATTTTCCATGTGCCGTCGTATGGAACATTCCAGGATTACAACCTCCAATCTTACCTGGAGGATCTGTTCTCCATTCCTGTCATCGTAGAGAATGACATGAATGCAGCCGTGCTCGGTTACCACAATCTCAGCGGCTCGGAGGAGGCTTCCCTCGTATACGTGTACCTCGGTCACAACGGACCGGGGGCCGGACTGCTCATTAATGGAAACGTCGTTCGCGGCCGCTCGTTCTTCACGGGCGAGATCGGCTTCGTCCCGATGAGCGAGGGCAGCAATTTTCAAGACATATTGGAACGTAATCGTTCCGTGATGAGCAGTCTCATCGAGCCGGATCAGGAGCAAATCGATGCGTTAAGCCGGCTAAGTGCCGCCTTCGCCGCGATTCTCAATCCCGATGCCATTCTGTGGTGCGAGCATAATCTCTCGCCCTCCGCCCTTGTCTCCATTAAAGAGCGTGCCTCCGCCTACGTGCCGAAGCGGCATCTTCCCGAAATGCTGCTTCGCGATTGGGAACACGACTATCTAGCCGGCTTGCAGCGGATCGCTCTGGATATGATGATATCCGATACAAGCGCAATGTAAAATTCAACAATGACGATTGGGGATTAACCGTGAATACTGACCTTCAACCAAAAACAAAACCTAAATTGAGCAAAGACTACACTCTGCATTTGGCAACGATCTTTCTAGGCTTTATCATATTCGGGATATCGGAGAATATTAAGGGGCCCGCCATTCCGCGGATCCAATTCGATTTTCGATTGGATGAAATGCAGATCGGCACCTTGCTCTCCCTGAACGCGCTCGGGTACCTGATCGCGTGCTCCTTCACCGCGCTGTTGACCCGGAAGATCGGAATCAAATGGGTCAGCATGGCTGCCTTCGGATCGATGGCCATCTCGGGCGTGTTGATTTTCCTGTCCCACAACTACCCTCTGTTTACCGCATCCTACTTCTTAATGTACATTGGGAACGGTATGCTGGAGATCGGCCTCGCGATATTGTCAGCCCGGATCTTTGTGCGCAATACGGGCACGATGATGAACCTGTCCCATTTCTTCTACGGTATCAGCTCAACGGTGGCCCCGATGATTGCATCCGGTCTCATGACCGTTACCGTGTTTAATTACACGCTGGATTGGCGGGGCATGTACCTGGCCATGCTGATGTTATCCATACTTCCCATGATCCCGGCACTCATGAGTAAGTTTCCCGGGGACGATCTATCCGAAACGGAACGGACTCCGCTGAAGCTGCTGGTCAAAGATCCCGCGCTGTGGCTGGTCGTCATGATCCTATCCTTCGGCGTCGTATCGGAGATGGCGGTTGGCGGATGGCTCGTCAACTTTCTTGAAAAATCGTACAAATGGGAACCTGCAGCGGCAGCCGGCATGCTATCCGCGTTCTTCCTCTGCTTCTCGGCGGCACGCCTGCTGCTTGGCCCGATAACGGACCGGATCGGCTTCACGCTGTCCATCATCATTCTGTCCGGACTGACCGGAGTATGTACGTTTGTCGCGATTTTCGGCGGAGAATCCTACGCCTTCCTGTTTGCGGCGGCAGGCATCGGGATTGCCCCGATCTATCCGACGGTCATGGCTCTCATTGCCAAAAGATATCCGAATGAGAGCGACACCGCGATTACGTTCACCGTCACCATGATGGGGATCGGCAGCGTCATCGGCAATTACGCGATCGGCGCGATCACGAACGGATTCAAGCAAATGTACGGCAGCGGTACAGAGCTCGGCCTGCTGCGCGGGCTCCAGGCCGGTTATGGCTTCATTGGATTATGTGCCGTCCTATGTTCGCTATTCGGCATCGTCTTATACCGTTATTTAAAAGTCCGCAAGCAATTAATTTGATACTCGAATCAACATGAAAGGGAGCCCTCTCAGCTTACAAGAGGGCTCCCTTTTGTTTATCCATCGTCGGTCTGTTCCGGACGAATTAACCCAAGTCGGGTGTGTCGACAAGTTCGATGCTTGCCGTTTCGGTATGATGCAACTCAAATACCAAGATTTCATTCCGTCCCTGCTTCAGCAGCGGTCCAGGCAGATACAGCGCTGCTTGCGGCCCTTGCTCCCAGTAGCGTCCCAGATTGAAGCCATTGACCCAGACGACCCCTTTTCCCCATCCGTCTAAGCGGATAAACGTATCGCCAATGTCATCCACCAAGAATTCGCCGCGATAGTAGGTAGGTCGGTCTTGCTGTTCAAAAGGTCCCTCCAGCGGTTGAAACGGTGCCGCATTCGGATGGTCAAGCGGTAAGGGATAGATGCTCCAGTCATACAGGAACTGGTTGTTCATTCGGACTCCCTCCGTGATTCCTTTATAATCCTTCAGCCTCGGGCCGTAATTGATGCGTCCCATATTCTCGACCACGATCTCCAGCTTGGCGCCGGCTGCCGGAACATCGATTGGCAGGGCTTTGGGATCCCAACGTTCCACCGTCCCTTGATACTTTCCGTCCAGGAATACCTGAGCGCGGTCATGCACCTCTTGCAGATGCAGGGACTCCCCTTGACGCGGCCCGGAAATATGCGTTGCGTATACCGTGAAGCCATAGCTTTGGCCCAGCCGTTCCATCGGTACGGGTGCCGTGCGTTTCTGCTCCTCGGAAAGTGCAGGCAGATGCTCCAGCAGGTCGGCATAGTGCGTCATGCTTACCGAGCCATAGCTTATCTTCTTGACAGGCTGCGGAAGACTTGGCAAATCGGAGAGCTCTTTCCCCTGATGCTGCGCGATCGCGCTTCGAATGGCTTCGAACTTGGCCGTCACGTCCCCGCACTCCGAGAGAGGGGCATCATAATCGTAGCTGGTTAGCGTCGGTTCATACTTTTCGTGAAAATTCGCCCCGTTATAGAATCCGAAATTCGTTCCGCCATGAAACATATAGAAGTTCACGGATGCATTCAAGTCCAGCATTTCCTTGAACACGGCAGCAGCATCTTCCGCGTCCCGGGTATGGTGTGGCTTCAGCCAATGATCAAACCAACCGTTCCAGTATTCCATGCACATCAGAGGATCTTCCGGACGGTACTCCCGCAGTTTATCAAACGCCTCCTTCGTTCTTGATCCGAAATTGACCGTGGCAAGCACGCCGGGAACGGTTCCGCCCTGCAGCATTCCGTCCGTGGGGCCATCCGAAGTGAACAGCAGCACGTCCACGCCCCGCTTGATCAAGCCATCCTTCAAATACTCCAGATATGCCGTATCATTTCCGTAACTCCCGTACTCGTTCTCGATTTGCATCGCAATCACGGGACCACCCTTGGAGGTCAGTAACGGAACCAATCGCGGAATCAGCTCATCATAATATTGGTCGACCTTCTCCAGATAAACCGGGTCCATGCATCGAAGCTGAATATCCGGATATTGCAGCAGCCAGGATGGAAGTCCTCCAAATTCCCATTCTGCGCAGATGTAAGGGCTCGGCCGAAGGATGACATGCAGCCCGAGATCGCCGGCGATACGGACGAACCTTTCCAGGTCGGCAATGCCATCAAACACAAAGTGTCCTTCCTTCGGTTCATGCAAATTCCACGGAATATAGGTTTCCACCGTGTTCAATCCGCAGCTTCTCAGCTTCATCAGCCGATCTTCCCAATATTCCGGAACCACCCGAAAATAATGGACGGCACCCGACAAAATCTGAATCGGTTCATCCCCCAGCACGAATTGTTGGTTAACCGCTTTCAATTGAGCTTTCATAGCTTGTTTCCTCCTTACACGTTTCATTTGCTTTCTATTGCCATCATCTATCAAAATCCCATGCTGCTCAATCTCCAAATGGGGCATTCTTTATACCTTTTGTGCCGAATCATCGTTATGATACAATATAAGGCATCATTACCGGCGTTTTCGATGCCCAAAAGGAGCCAGCTGTCATGGATATCGCTTTTCGCTTTCCCAATATGATTCAAACGCTGCAGGTAACCGGATGCCATTTTGATTCCCAGCCGCCAGGCTGGAGCTATCCGAGGCATCACCATCACCTGTTCGAGCTGCTATACTGTCTGGAAGGCGAAGTCCTGCAGGAAATTCATCGGGATTCCATTCAGCTCCGCGAAGGGGAATGGCTTCTGATCAAATCCGGAGTGCCCCATCAAACCTCGAATGCATCCAACAAGCAGTATGGGTACTTCAATGTTCATTTCGATCTGGATGATGCAGAAATTCGAAGCTCATTATCCGCTGCCCCTTACCGACATATTCGCCAGCACGAAAGCGAGCGCAGCAAACTGGCTGCCTACGTTCAAGAGCTGGAGGGAATCGTCCGGCGCAGCCAGCCGGCAGCCCATTCGGTCCGTCCGGAGAACCAGCCGAGCGATTACAATCTTACTTTTGAGGACAGGCTTCTGCTCCAGTCCTACACCCTGCTCATCATCCATGATGTGCTCTCTCTCTTGAAGAGGCAGGATGCGCTGAAGCCGCCCCGCGCTTTATCTGCGGCAGCAGGCACCCCTAAACCATCCTCCCTGCTTGCAGCGGATGCGGCTCATGCCATCGAAGCGAAGCTGTCGTCGGGATTGACCGAAGAGATATCGGTCATGGCTGTGTCCCAAGAGCTTAATTTAAGCCGAAGCCAATGCTCCAAGTTATTCCGCCAAGTGTACGGGATCTCGCCAAGACAATATATCAGCCGCCAGAAGCTCAGTCTGGCCAAAGAGCTGCTGGTCACGACCCATCTGCCGATGAACGCAATCGCCGACAAACTCGGTTTTCGCTCAGCCAGCCATTTTTCCAGGCAATTCCGCCGCTGGACCGGGCAGTCGCCGACCGAATACCGGCCCAGGCACTAAGCCATGAAAAGCATAAAAGAACCTCCAATATCGAGTACCAGAACAATAGCCATCCCTTTGAGGATGGCTATTGTTCTGTATTGGCTGAACTTCATCTAATCATATGGCATCATGATCGGATATTGTAAAATCCAAGTATTTTTAGTTAGTTACTTGACATTCAATAGTTAAATTGAGTATGATACAACCTATAGTTCTCAGCTATATTTAAGTTAGTTGATAACATTTCAAACCAAAAAGACAAGGAGTGGTCTATTTCATGGGTAGTTATTCTTCTGCAGGCACTTTCATTATTCGGGTGATTCTGGGGGTCATCTTTATGGCTCACGGTTTGGATAAATTCCAGAGCGGCATCGGGAATATCGAAGGATTCTTCGCAAGTCTGGGAATCCCTGCTTTTATGGCTACCGTTGTAGCCATTATCGAAATCGTGGGCGGAATTGCGCTGATTATCGGTTTGGGAACGAGAATCGCTTCTCTGGTTCTTGGGGTCGTGCTTGTCGTGGCGATTTTTCAGGCGAAGCTGGGCATGGGTTTCCTGGGTGGCTATGAACTGGATATCGCGCTGCTGGCCATGGCCCTACATCTTATTCTTAGCGGCAGCAGCCTGCTCTCGGTTGATTCGCTGTTCAGCAAGAAGAACAAAGCCTAACGCGGACAAGAGCATCCTCAAGATTGTCGGAGCGTCGATCCCATGAAAAAGAGCTGTGCGCAGATCCATTCCGAAAGGAATGCGACTGGTACAGCTCTTTTCTAGTGATCTCATGACAAGATGCTGCCTCCCGCTTCCGCCGCTGAAGCCGGCTTCCGCTGCAGCCTCAGGATTGTGAACGACAGCCCTGCGGATATGGCAATACAGATTGCCCCTGCAATGTAAACCATGCGAATGCCGAGCGTATCCGCGATAAGACCAATAACGGCAATCGATACACTTGTTACCGTGGATAATAAGATATCCCGAGAAGCATATATTTTCGGCAGCATCTCCTGATCCACACTGGATTGGAGAGCGGTTTGCTGCGCCACATCCCTCAGCTGATAGGCCGGCCCCATCGCAATACATAGGATTAGAGCCACAACCGGGATACTGTTCAGGCCGTACCACAAAGTAAGCAGACTGAATACTGCGGAACCCGCAGCCATGCAGGGTATCAAATTTTTCTGGATGAAGGAAGACAGCAGCAGCATCAGCAAACCGCCAAGAATGGCGCCGGCGTAATAACTGGCATTAATAAATCCCCACCAGGCCTCGCCTTGATGCAGCACTTCCTTTACGTATACCAGCGTGATCGCTCCCACCCAGATGGTTCCGGCTATCCCCTCAACCATATCCATGATCGTGACGATTCTTAGCGTAGGAATTCTCCACAGATAGAACCAGCCTTCACGGATTACTTCCCAGCTTGGTTTCCCTCGTCCGGCTGCAGCAGGAGCTTTCGACTGCATGGATCGAGCCGCAATCCAAAAACACAATACGGATAGCCAGATGAGCGTACAGCTCATGATTAATGTCGGCATATGTCCGTAGCGTATGACCAGAAACCCCGTAAACGTATATCCCGCAATCTGCAAGGATTGGCTGGTCACGGATAACGAGCTGTTGGCCTTTACCAACCGGTCAGGAGCAACCATTCTTGTTACCATGGATTGGATCAGCGGGTTCCCCCATCCTTCGGTAAACGCTATGAATAATATGAAGATACACAATATCGCGACCTGGGATGATATGTACGGGAACAAGACTACCAGCGTGGTCAACAGCAGGGCTTTCAGAACTTGAAGCCTCAACAGCAGCTTGGAGAAGCCGAATTTCTCCATGACGAGCGGAGCCGTAAAGCCGGCGGCAAACCGCGCCACTGCGTTAAACAGCGGGAACAACGCAGCAATAAAAGCCGAACCGGATTCCTGATACATAAAGGTAGTCAGCACCATGATATAGACAACGCCTGCCAGCGAAATGCTCGAGTTCGCGGTCCAGTAATATAAAAAGCCTCCTTCTTTCATGTCACACCCTATCCTAACGTGCCGATCTTTTTTTATTAGTCATAACATAGCTTATAAGTTTCTGTAAAGCTAATGAACCTTTCCCGTTCTAAAAAAGCCTGCTCCCATGATCCATCCATGAGAACAGGCCTTTGACTATGCGTTATTTTCTATGAAGCACTAACGGTGATCGACCAACGGTCTTGCCCCGGGCACGGGCAGCGCTTGTCTTTCAGCTTCGCGGCAATCTGTACGATGCATCCGCACAGCGTACACGTGGTGCCCCCTTGCAGTTTAGGGCATGAGAAGCACGCACGAAGACGGGCATCATATTCGTCATCCGGCACGCACCGGTCCGATGAGAACATCGGGGAGGACAGCACGCGCGTGATCTGCTCATCGCTGACCCGGTAATCGTCATGACAACCTTTACACCGATTATCCGCCATGACCTTCGTTTATTCCGCCGTGATCTCGAGAACGGTAACGGACATCGGTGCCAGCTTCGCACGCAGTACGTCGCCTTCCTGTTCAAATGCAGTGAATGCAGCCGGCTTGAGAACCTCCGGCGATTCAAAGGTATTATGAGCGTCCAGCGAATCGGCGGCAAGCTGCCGGCCTACGATTTGCTTCACCGCACCGCTTAATCCCCGAAGCCGGATCTTCACGTCGCTCTGCTCCGCGTGACTAACATTACACAGGCTTACATGGATTTTGCCGGCTTCATCCCTCGAGGCCGTCACGGATACTTGCGGGATCTTCTCGCCATTCATCTCATAATCGGCCCCGCTGTGATGGGTAGCCAAACGTTCGGCATCCTGATGCACTTTGTACATATCAAACACATGATAGGTCGGGGTAAGGATCATCTTTTCGCCTTCGGTCAAGATGACGGACTGCAGGACGTTGACGATCTGCGCGATGTTTGCCATCACCACCCGATCGTTATGCTCGTGGAAAATATTCAGCGTCAAACCCGCCACCAGGGCATCACGGATCGTATTCTGTTGGTACAGGAAGCCAGGGTTCGTGCCGGGCTCGACATCAAACCAGGTGCCCCACTCATCCACGATGAGACCAATTCGCTTATTAGGATCATACTGATCCATAATCGCCGAATGTCTCGTGATCAATTCATCCATATGGAGTGCTTTCTTCATGGTAATGAACCATTCCTGTTCGCTGAATCCGGTGGCAGGTCCTTTGCCTGTCCAGAATTCGCCCGGAACCGTGTAATAATGAAGGCTTATGGCATCCATGTACGGATGCGCTTCCCTCATGACGGTTTCCATCCAGCGGTAATCGTCCACATTCGGGCCGCAGGCAATTTTGTAGATCTTGTTCTCGCCATAGTTGCGGACGTAAGTCTGATAGCGTCTGTACAAGTCCGCATAATATTCCGGCCGCATATTGCCCCCGCAGCCCCAGTTCTCGTTCCCGACTCCAAAATATTTCACGTTCCACGGCTTCTCGCGGCCATTCTCCTGACGCCATGCGGCCATCGGCGACACGCCGTCAAATGTCATGTATTCAACCCATTCCGACATCTCCTGAACGGTACCGCTGCCGACATTGCCCGATATGTAGGGTTCGCAGCCCAAAAGCTCGCAGAGACGGAGGAATTCATGCGTGCCGAAATGGTTGTTCTCCACAACGCCGCCCCAGTGCGTATTGACCATCTGTTTCCGATTCTCCCGCGGCCCGACGCCATCTTTCCAATGGTATTCGTCGGCAAAGCAACCGCCCGGCCAGCGCAAAACAGGTATATTCAGCTGTCTCAACGCATCCAGCACGTCATTGCGGATCCCTTCCGTATTGGGTATCGGCGAATCCTCGCCCACCCAGATTCCTTCATAAATGCAGCGGCCCAGATGCTCGGAGAAATGTCCATAAATATTGCGATTGATTTTGCCTTTGGATACGTCCGAATGAATGGTAATAACCTGACTCATGACTTTTTCCGCTCCTCGCTATTATTTTATAGATATTTATATGAAACAGTTTATAAATCTTTAAAACAATGATATCGATCAATTCCGATTCCGTCAACCAATAATTTAAACGCTTTCACTCTATGGCCTTATTTTTTGCCAAAAAAAAGACCAGCCCACAGCCGATCTTTCGATCCAGCTTTGAGCCAGTCCTCTTTAACGCGCGGCCCGATTTAAAAACTCGCGGGTCCGCTCCATCTTCGGCTGGTTAAATATTTGATCCGGCGTTCCGGCTTCGACTACTTGTCCGTGATCCATGAAGATGATCCGGTCCGCCACTTCCTTGGCAAAACTCATCTCATGCGTCACGATCACCATTGTCATGTGCTCCTCGGCCAGCTGCTTGATGACGGTCAGCACCTCGCCGGTCAGCTCGGGATCCAGCGCCGATGTCGGTTCATCAAACAGCATGATGTCCGGATTCATCATGAGCGCCCGAGCAATGGCCACGCGCTGCTTCTGACCGCCCGACAGATTTCCGGGGTATACATCCGCTTTATCGGACAAACCGACCTTTTGCAAAAGTGCGGTGCCGTTCGTTCTAACTTCTTCTTTGCTTTGTTTTTTGACATGTTTGGGCGCGAGGCCCAGATTCTCCTGTACCGTCAGATGCGGAAACAGGTTGAAGTGCTGAAATACCATGCCCATCCGGGACGTGATCGCTTTGATCTGCGGCGGACTGGAATACACGCCGTCCTTCACCAAATACTGATCCTGCACCTTGATCGATCCGCCGTTGATTTCCTCCAGATGCACCAGGCTGCGGAGCATGGTGCTCTTTCCCGAACCGGAAGGCCCGATGACGGCAATCACTTCATTCTTCTGAATCTCAAAGCTGACGTCCTTCAGCACGTTCAGCGAGCCGAAGGATTTTTTCATATGGGTTACTTCGATAATTGCCATTGCGCGACAGTCCTTCTATTCATATTTGAATCGGCGTTCCAGAAATTTAAACAGAAGCGTTAACACAAGCGTCATCAGCAGGTATATCACGCCCGCAATAACAAACGGCATAATCGTGACATCCCGATTGACCGCCGTATACGCGAAGTGAAGCAGCTCCGGAACTGCCACTGCATACAGCAGCGCTGTATCCTTCACCAGCGTAATGGATTCGTTGGATACCGCCGGCAGGGCTACGCGGAACATTTGGGGCAGAATTACTTTCGTGGTCGTCTGCCAGCGGTTCAGGCCTAGCACCTTAGACGCTTCATATTGCCCCTTGTCAATCGCCAAGAGTCCTCCGCGGAAGATTTCCGCAAAATAAGCGGCATAGTTCAGCACGAATGCCAAGCATGCGGCTACAAAACGATCCAAAACGAGATATTCTCCGATCACCGGCAGCACGGGCAGCCCGAAGCAAAAGAACAGCAGCTGCAGCAGCAGCGGGGTACCACGAAAAACATAAATATACGCATTGGCCAACCAAGCCAGCGGCTTGATTGCGCTTCGAACCATTAACGTAAACACAAACCCGAGCGGAATGGAGGCCAGAATGGAAATCAAGAACAACAGGATCGTGGTCTGTGCCCCCTCCAGCATCGGTTTGCCGATTTGAACGATGTAATCCATACTCATGTCTGCTTAACTCCTAATGGAAAAACTTCCGGAATGCTGAAGTTCTCCGATGATTTCATTGTACCGACCGATTGGAACAGAAAACCGGAGCCTTTGGTCAAAGTCCGGTTTCTTGGAATACCTATGGGAGGTTGGATGACCAACCTCTTGGGAATGCTTACTTCAACACTTTGTCTTCTCCGAACCACTTCTCGGAAATCTTGGCGGCCGTGCCGTCGGCATTCATTTCGTCCAAGGCTTTCTGGAGGCTTTCCAGCAGTTCCTCATTGCCTTTCTTAACTCCGATCCCGTACTGCTCCGGTGCCAGGGACTCCTCCAAAATCTTGTACGTTCCTTCTTCCTTGGACATAAAGTATTTCATGACGACTTCATCTATGATCACAGCCTCAACGCGGCCGTTCTTCAAATCACTCAGAGCCAGCATGTTATCAGGAAATTCGTTGATTTTCTTCACCTGCGTGTGAATCTCGTTGGCACTTAACGCATCGGCAGCCGAGGATAGCGACTGCAAACCGACCTGTTTACCCGCCAAATCACTGATCGAAGCAATTTCGGAATCAGCCAGCACAGCAACAACCTGACTGTTCTCGAGATAAGGCTTGGTGAACAGCACTTTCTCCTTGCGCTCATCGGTGATGGTATATCCGTTCCAGATCAAGTCAATGCGGCCGCTGCTAAGCTCGGATTCCTTCGATTTCCAGTCAATTGGCTGGAACTTGACTTCCTTGCCCATTTTCTCGGCCGCTGCGCGGGCATAATCAATATCAAAGCCGACAATTTCATTGCTCTCGTCGCGGAATCCCATGGGCGCGAACTTGTCGTCAATTCCGACCACCAGCTCATTCCCCCCGCTTGCCGAGCTCGAACAGCCGACTACCGTTAATAAAAGCATGAAGCCTGCTAACACGGATGCTATCTTTTTCACCAGAAAATCCCCCTCGTAGACGTTAAGCGCAGTCATATTCTGGGATCTGCATCAATCCTCGTCCTATGCATAACTGCTTTTTCACTTTAATACATTATCAAGACTCCATGATAGCATATTAGCAGAGAAGAGTCGATAGTTTCATAGAATGGCCACTTTTCACCATTCGCATGAAATTTATGTATTTTCATCCTATTTTAAGGTTATTTTAAGGATGAGTTCAGTTTAGCGGGAAAGAATGATGGACTGTAAGACCAACAACATGAAAGGCGGTAAACAACAATGACAACCCACATGAAGTCAGTGAAGCGGCTGGTGCTGCTCGCCATCGCTTTAGTCATGGGCCTCGCTTATCTTCCCGTCTCGGTTTCGGCGGAACCGATCGGACAGCAATCGGAATCACCGGCTGTTCCTTCGTCCAAGGACGAACGCGGGCAACATAAACCCGGCCATATGTTCAAGGCCATCTCCGAGTTTCTGAAGCTGGAGCCGCAAGTTCTCCGGGATAAACTCAAAACCTCGACCCTCGCGGAAATAGCCAAAGAGCAAGGCGTATCGCGGGATGCCATGAAAGCCAAGATCATGGAGCTGCTGAAGGAGAAAATCGCTTCGCATCCAAAGCAGCTGGGCAAATCCATCGATTACTCCGCAGCGGCGGATAAACTGCTTGACGCCAAGGGCGGATGGCACAAGCAGCGGATGCATCAGCGGCACGGCCGGCTGATCTCGGATAGCGACGAGCTGGCCAAGCTGCTGAAGACAACGCCGGACCAACTCAAAGCATCGCTGCAATCCGGAAAATCGCTGGCCCAGATCGCGAAGGAGCAAGGCGTACCCGTCCAGTCCGTCATTGATCAGCAAGTCCAGGCACTCACGAAGCGCCTGGATCGGAAGCTGTCCGAGGGCAAGGTGACGAAGGAAGAATACGAAGAACGGAAATCCAAGATAGCCCCCTTCGTCAGCGACGTGGTCAACGGTAAAATCAAACCGATGAAACACCAGCACTACAGCAAAGATGCCGGTTAACGCTTGCCGTTAGCTTACAAACAAACTTAAGAGCCGCCCCTCGGTAGGATTAACCGAAATGGAGCGGCTCTTCATCAGTTCGCTTCTCTATTTTTCATGATAAATTAAGGTACATACTGTTGGATGATCTTCACGACGACGCCGTCTTCAACGGTAATATGAAAGGGAAACCATTTCATGTCCACGATATCATCCTTTTTGTAAATGTCCGCGAATTTGCTCAGGCTCACCGGCTGATTCCAGGAAATCTGGGCATCCTCATATCGTCCGGTATGGGCGTACAGCTGGAGCAGCACTTCTGCATCGTCCGCTACTGGAAGTTCGATATGCTCTTCCGTATCGTTCACGATATAATAGCCGTCGGGGGCCTCGGTCATCTCAGGGTCCTGCTCCCGTTCGCGGAACACCTGATTCGCCTCCTCTCCCTCATACCACTCGATAGGATCTACTAGAAGAAAGACCTTGCCGTCTTTGATCTCCAGTCCGTTTATGTAGGCAGCTTCCTGATTCGAAGCTTTCGGAACCGGCTCATAATTGTTGCCTGAGGCTACACCGACGGTTGTCATCATGATCAGGACAAGCAGCATCATTGCTCCCAATTTCCAAGCCGACTTCTTCATCTTCTCATCGCTCCCTCTTCATACTTCTATTGAAAGATCAGATTTATACTACTTTCTGCCTCGGAATCCGACTCAACAAACATTAATGGTCATTAACCCAATTCTTGGGATTTGAAACACCTATGTACTTGTCGTTCCTATTTCTTTCCTTCATTATACGAATCGCCGCCGTAAAAAGGATGTCATTTCGATGTAAATTCATTACAATATTTCAATTTTCGAAAGCGCTTCATATCGATTGGAGCGGTCCTGCATGATGCAGAATGCGAGAAAACAGCCAAACAAAAACAAGCCCGCCCCGCTGATTCCTCAGTCGATGGTCAGGCTTGTTCCTATAACCAGCTATTATTGATTGAATGCTTCGGTCAGAACCGGTACGATCTGCGATTTACGGGAAACCACGCCTTTAAGAAGCGCCTTGTTCTCCGACAGAGATACATTGTACGCTCTCTCCACGGCTTTGGACTCTTTACCGAGCGCCAGCGCGATGGAATCGTTGTTCAGGATGTCCGTCACCACGAAGACAAACAAGTCCAGGTTTTTGTCCGTAATAATCGATTGAATCGCATCCTCGAGTTCTGCTTGGCGGGACAATACATCATTCGTATCCACCGCGTTGACCTGGGCGATTTCGACTTTGGCACCGCCCATTTGGAATTCCTTGGCATCGAGGGAGATCAATTGAGCGATGGTTTTGTCGCTCAGATCGGCACCTGCCTTGAGCATGTCCAAACCATAGCTGTCGGCATCCACGCCGGCGATTTCAGCCAGCTCGCGAGCAGCAGCCACATCCTCGTCCGTGCAGGTTGGAGATTTGAACAAGAGGGAGTCCGAGATGATCGCGGACAGCATCAAGCCGGCAATTTCTTTGCGAACGGCTACGCCCTTCTCCTTATAAATCTTGTTCAGGATGGTAGCAGTGCAGCCGACAGGCTCCGCACGGTAGTACAGCGGATGGCTTGTCTCAAAATTAGCGATGCGGTGATGATCGATAACCTCGATTACGCGAACCTGATCAATGTCGCTGGCGCTTTGCTGACGCTCGTTATGGTCCACGAGAATAACGTCCTGCGCTTCGTTTGCAACCGTCTCAACGAGGCGAGGCGCCTCTACTTTGAAGAAATCGAGCGCGTACTGCGTTTCGCCGTTAACGTCGCCAAGACGCACGGGCTCGGCCGAAAGACCAAGCTGGTTCTTCAAGTCAGCATATGCAATAGCAGAGCAGATGGTGTCCGTATCCGGATTTTTGTGTCCAAAAATTAAAGTTTTAGCCATATTTAATGCCCCTCTCGCAACATGAATTTCATCGTTTATACCAATAAACAGATGATCACCTATCTGATTATAGCGTTAAATTCTACTTATTCCAATTCCTTTACAGAGATTATTTTCAGAGAGCGTTTATACCAATACAATCTCCGGTTCCGGAACGAACCCGAATTGGTTGTTGATCGACTCCGAAATCAGATTCATCAAGTACAGAATGTCCGTTGCCTTTGCATGCTTCTGGTTCAGAATCATGTTGCCGTGGTGCGGAGAAATGATGGCGCCTCCGTATTCGGTCCCCTTCATATTCAGCTGGTCCACGAGCGAGCCTACGGCTACCCCGTAATCGTAATTGTTCTTGAATACGGAACCGCAGGACGGATAGTCGAAATGACGCTTACTCGTCCGGTACTTGATGATGTCGAGCATCGACTGCGGCGTCTCGATTCCCCTTCCGGCCAAAGCATGGACCTCGCCCAGAAAGAACGAGAAAAAGGACGGCAGCGAGGACGGATGGCTGCCGCGGCTCTTCCACTCCGCGAGCAGCGCCGAAGTCAAATGGATCTGCTCCTCCGAGCTGACCGGTATGTTGAGATCGGCGCCTACGATGATCCATGGATGCTGCTGGAAGATGGATTGCTTGTATGCGAATAAACAGTCCCCCGCCGCAATGGACTGCACCTTCAGGCCCGGATCCATCGTATCGATATAATATACCGTATCCAGGATATCGCAGATTTGGCGCGCATTATATTTGGCGTTCATATAGATGCCGGCGCCTACGCAGCCCGGCAGCAAAAAAGTAAAGTCGAGCAAATCGGTTCCGCCCATTAACCCCATCAAGGAAAGCAGGGACATCGGCGTTCCGGATGAAACGTACCATTTGTCTCCCGAAGCCTGCAGCTCCACCAGGTTTTTCAGCGAGATAAAGACCAGATCGTGTTTCGGTTCGTCCGGGAACAGGATATTGGAGCCCATTCCGAAAATGTACCATGGCAACCCGCGTTTTTTGCAATCCTGCAAAAGTTCCGCCAGGTCGGCTGCCGTTTCAGGCATGGCCAGATAATTGGCTGAACCGCCGATCCCGTACGTCGAAAAGGCAGACAGCTCCACATTGCGCTTGCACAATCGGTCAATAGCAGATGTATGTAAAGTCATCGTAGACATGTCACTCCCTATTCTTCACATTAGGCACAACAACCCTTACTAAATGTGGGGATGTTACATCATTATGATGCAACTACTCGGATGGTGTCAATCTGGGGCGAAATCCTGGCCATATAGCAAAAAATCCCTGGATTACGGCTCGTAGACCGTAACCAGGGATTCGTTCATCATCAGATGATCCGTTACCAAGATTTATTCGAGGAAATCCTTGAGACGCTTGCTGCGGCTCGGATGACGCAATTTACGGAGCGCCTTCGCCTCGATCTGGCGGATGCGTTCGCGCGTTACGCCGAACACCTGCCCCACCTCTTCCAGCGTACGGGTCCGTCCGTCCTCGAGTCCAAAACGAAGCCGAAGCACGTTCTCTTCACGCTCGGTAAGCGTATCGAGCACTTCCTCCAGCTGTTCCTTCAGCAGCTCGAAAGCCGCCGCATCTGCGGGTGCCAACGCATCCTGATCCTCGATGAAATCGCCCAGGTTGGAGTCGCTTTCCTCTCCGACAGGCGTTTCCAGGGACACGGGTTCCTGGGATACCTTCTGGATCTCGCGCACTTTCTCCGGTGAGATGTCCATCTCCTTGCCGATTTCTTCCGGCGTCGGTTCGCGGCCCAGCTCCTGAAGGAGCTGTCTGGAGACACGCACAAGTTTATTGATCGTTTCCACCATATGCACCGGAATCCGGATGGTTCTGGCCTGGTCGGCGATCGAGCGGGTAATCGCCTGACGAATCCACCAAGTGGCATAGGTGCTGAACTTAAAGCCCTTGGAGTAGTCGAATTTCTCCACCGCTTTGATCAAGCCCATGTTGCCTTCCTGGATCAGATCAAGGAACTGCATTCCCCGACCGGCATAGCGTCTTGCTATACTAACAACGAGACGAAGATTCGCTTCGGCCAAACGGCGTTTCGCTTCCTCATCTCCCTCCTCTATACGTTTGGACAGTTCCACTTCTTCATCGGCTGAGAGGAGGGGAACACGACCGATTTCTTTCAGGTACATGCGAACTGGATCGCTAATCTTGATGCCTGGCGGAAGCGAGAGATCGTCGTGAACCGAAAAATCCTCTGTTGGAGAATTAGCCGATTTCTCTGTATCCGTAACCTCGCGTTCCAATGCAAAATCCGCACTCTGACGGTTCTCCATTCTATGCCCCCCTGTTGACAATCCCATATTTTCATGCTAATCTAGCATTAGATCATTATGACATTAAACCAATAGTTATTTATCCTTCATTCTAGCATATTTTATAGACTATATCAACTTCTAATATATTCTAGTCCGTTGTACCCGATCTCAACTCTGAGATCGGGTTTTTATATATTCCTATTACATATGTTACGTTTACTTCATTTGATCTAGTACTGCTTTCGTATGCTGATTTAACGGCTTTATATCGGGAGCCTTCACGGGATCATCGCTTAGCTCATATTTGTGCTTTAGCTCAAGCGTCGCCCTTACACGGTCGTTCAGCATCTCCTCCGGGATCACGCCGCTCCGGACAGCCTTGGTCAATGCCTGGATGACGGCTTCCTCCAGCGCATATTCATGTCCGATCAGTACCATGTTGCTTCCTGCGACGACGGATTTCACGGAAGCCTCACCTACGTCCGTGCTGCCGGATATAGCACCCATTGTCATGTCGTCCGTAATGACAACTCCCTTAAATCCCATCTCTTCCCGTAACAAATCGTTGATCACGGGCTTTGAATACGAGGATGGCGTATCCGGATCGATGCTCTTCATGAGCAGATGCGCAACCATGACCACATCGGCCCCTTCATTAATCGCTTGTTGAAACGGAACCAGCTCCATTTCATGCAGACGCTTCAAGTCATGCTCCACCACGGGCAAACCGAGGTGGGAATCGACCGAAGTGTCGCCATGTCCTGGAAAATGCTTCACGACGGGAACGACTCCCTTCTCCTGTATTCCCTTCATGGAGGCAATCCCATGCTCGGTAACGGTCTCCGCCGTATTGCCAAAGGATCGATCGCCGATGACCGGATTGTTCGGGTTGCTATGAATGTCCAGCACTGGGGCGAATACCATATTGAGCCCGAGTCCCGCAACCTTCTGCGCGATAAGGCCGCCAACGCGCTTCGTGAGCGCTAGATCCCCCTTGCTTCCGACTTTGCCGCTTGACGGCAGCTTTACATATTCCTCGGGAAAACGCGTAACCCGTCCGCCCTCCTCGTCTATACTCAGCCACAGGGGCACCGGATTGGCAGCATTGGCTTCCTTCAGATCATTGAGCAGCTTTACCGTCTGCTCTACGCTCTCTATATTGTCTTTGAAGAGGATAAACCCGCCAACATGGTGATCCTTCACCAATTTACGCGAAGTTTCATCGATGGCCGTTCCTTCGAGTCCGACCAGTACCAGCTGGCCGATCTTCTCCTCGACGGTCATGTCGTTCATAAGCTCAGCGATCTCATCTTCGGTTTCGTTCGGAGGCAGGCTGCCGTCCTCGCTTTCATTGTCGGTACTGCCTGACGGAGGAGGCTCGGTTTCGTTGTCATTCTCTTGAGAAGGCGGGTTCTGGTCCTGTACTACCTCCGATGGCGAAGTTCCTTGGCCATCATTGCCCGCATTCCCCGTCTCCGAACGGCCCTGGCAACCTGCCAGAACCAGCAGCAAGATGACAACCAGCATCGTTAAGCTCATCCATGGTGTCCTTCGCTTCAACATTGTCACCTTCCTTCATGTTCACACTACTGTATTCGCCCTCTGTCCCGCAGAGTCCTTCCATCATAACATGATTTCGTTAAGGGCCAAAACGATCCACAACGAAAGCCCCCCGTTGGAAAACAAGAAGAAAAGAGCCGCAGCGATGGCGGCCCTTCCTTCTCTATTTAAGCAATCCGAGCTGACGGGCTTGCTCCTCCGTCAATATAAACTGCTCCGTCTCCCATACTTCATCCTCGTCCGTTCTTCCGAACATCAGCATGATATCGTCCCATATATTCTTTTGCATCGCCTCGGCTTGCGTGATAATAACCTTCATGTCTGCCTCAATCCTTTCCTTGGGTTCATCCCTACTATTACATAATAAAACCACGGAGGGCAGAATAGAATCGATAAGCAAAGCAAAAGCCTGCAAATAGTATCTGCAGGCTGGGGCGGAAGTATAACTAAGAATAGGCAGGATGGTGTTTAATCCATGACATGGCAATGGTGCCTTCGCCTGCATGGATGCCTGCAACAGGGATAAAGGTCATGATTTCGGTCTTAAGCGACGGATGGGCCCCGCTGATTTCCTTCTGGATCTCCTCGGCCTCTTCCACGTTGTTCGCGTGCATGATGCACACCTTCTTAATTTTCTGTATGTCTGTTTTCATGATATCGATCATTTTCTGCTTGGCTTTCTTAAACGTCCGGATCTTCTCCTCCACAATGACTTTGCCTTCGTCAAAACGGAGCAGCAGATGTATGCGGAGCAAATTGCTCAGCAGCAGCTGCGTACCGGACACCCGGCCGCTGATATGAAGTCGATGCAGGCTTGCCGGTATAAGATAGAACGACATGTTGTGCACCATGGTCTGAATTTTATCCTTTATCACCTGTACGGTATCCCCCTGGCTGTGCCAGTGAATGCCGGACATAATCATTTCGCGCACCGGAAACGCTCCCGCTTGAGAGTCGATGCCAACCACGGGTACCTCGGCAATCTCGGCCGCCTGCAGGGAAGAATTCAAAGTTCCGCTGAGCTCCGAAGAACAGTGAATCGCAATAATATCGTCATACTTCACTTTCAGGGTTTCGTAAAGCTCAATGAATTCTCCGATGGGAGGCTGGGAACTGCTGACTTTCGGCTCGTCTTTCATCCGTTCATAAAAGGCTTCTGCCGATATGTCGATTCCTTCCCTGTAGGCCTCTTGGCCCAGAATCAACCTCAAAGGCACAATGTAAATATGATGCTTCTTGGCGAATTCAGGGTCGATTGTGCTCGTGCTGTCGGTTACCCATGCAATGGATCTCATGATCGTGTTCACGTCTCGCTTTCGTGTAGTAAGAAATAGGAATGGAAGCGATTTAAGCCGCTCATTTCATCATATCTTACCCTTGCGGCGCATTGCAAATGGAAGGGGGATGATTTCACGTCCTACGCCTGGGTTCGCCACACAAAAGCCTTATTTTCCGTCTCCGTTATACCCTTTTTCCCCAAAAGGTTCCAGCCGTTCGATCCAATAGGCTTCCCGCTTGCTGACCGCACCCTTCAAATCGAAGAACGGATCTTCCTTCGGCTCAATCTTCTCCAGGATCTCAAAAACAAACGCATCCTCTCCAAACTCTTTCCAATCCTGCTGAAGCGGCTTGTTGTAGCTTGTCCCCATCTGCAGCTCGAAGCGCTTGCCGTTCATGGTTTTCAGATTGTTCGTTCCGGCGACGAATATTTTACCGTTCTTCGTGTTCCGAATTTGATACACGCCGGCTTCAATCTTGATCTCCTTGTACATCTGATTTAGTTCCTGTCTGCGATTCATGGCCTTAACGCCTCCTTCTTGCTTTCATCTATGTCGTTAGCCAGTACTGGCTTCCATCATCCTTGCGATCCAAAAAACCATATTCGATCAAATATCGGCGAATGGTCACATAATCGGGATTGTCTCTTCCGATCGTATCGTTGATTTCCTGCTCGGAATACAAGACATCGGGTTTAAAACGGGCGGCGATTTCGCGCAGCACGACGTACTTCTGCTTCTCTTTAAGCTTAAAAGTCTTCAACGGGCCATCGGTCCCCTCGGGGAACGCCTTGGCTAGGATCGATTGCCTCTCTTCTTCCGTAACATTGTAGCGTTCATCGATCATTTTGGCCTGCTTAGGGATCTCCACGAACGCCGGAGCATGGCTGTCCTTTTCCTTCAACAGCTCCATCAAGGTCAGCAGCACCTTGGACTGCCTCTCCTTCTCTTTCAAGGCAAACCGGTGATTGCGTATCGTCGACGCGCTGCCGATGCCGAGCTCCTGCTGGACCTCCTTGTCGTTCATGCCTTGATAGAAGAGCTGCAGCAGCCGGTTCTGATGCTCGGTCAATCCGGTCAGCTTCTTATCGAGGCCGGACAGATACTGAAAGACGGAGCCATGCTCCCGTCGGATATGAACGGTCATGTATCGTTCCGATTCGTACAGCACATCCTCATCCGGGTAGATGATCCCCTTCTCCAGCGTCTTGCCGCACAAGAGACATACCCAGACGGGGCCTTCGTCGATATAGCCTTGTTTAAGTTCATCTATGGAAGCATTCCAGAAGCGTTCATTTAGGTCCATCGCACACACCACTTCCCCCAAAGTTATTTACATAGACATTTTATATTTTTGTCTATAGCATGTCAATCAAGCCCCACGACGACATAATATTTCTTCCTCCCTCCCGTGGAACCTGCTAGAATAGAGGTTGCTGCTGTAAAATTTAGGGGGTATCATCATGGGATTCATACAACAGTCGGCAAAAGAAATGCGTTCTTGGCCGCGCAACATCAAGCTGTTTTTTCTAGCTAACGTGCTGTATCAGTTCGGTACCGGCATGTTCAGCGTGCTCTACAATTTGTACATACAAGGCCTGGGTTATAATGACTCCATGAATGGAACAGTGGTCAGTATTCAATCCCTCGCCACGGCATTGATGTTTATCCCGATCGGCTTGATCGGCGACCGCGGAAGCCGCAAGCGAATCCTGGTCCTTGGCGCGTTGTTAAGCGGCACCGGACTGATTGCGCGAGCTTTTCTGGCGAGTGAGTTCAGCTTGCTTGGTCTCGCGGTATACACCGGACTGTTCGCATCCTTTTTTCAGGTGCTGGCGATTCCGTTTCTGGCGGAAAATACGGCGAAATCGGCTCGTATGCGCATCTTTAGCATCCATGCCTCGCTTGTGCTTGCTTCTCAAGTGTTAGGCAGCATGGGAGGCGGCTTCCTGGCGGATGCCCTGCAGGCATTCGGCCTGAACAAGGTCGATAGCTTGAAAACGGCCCTGTTCATCGGCGGTCTGGCAACCTTTGCGGCATTTATCCCGCTCTTGTTCACGACCGACAAGAACGACGCGCATGCACGGCCTCTGGATGCACCCATCCCGGATCAACCCCTGCGCCCTGGAGGAGCGGTTACCGCCTCCGGGATCGGAGATTTCAAAGTCATCGGGCAGTTCGCGCTTGCCCAGCTGTTGATCGGCCTCGGGTCCGGACTGGTCGTTCCTTATTTGAATTTGTATTTTACCAACCGTTTCTCGGTATCGTTATCCGCGGTTGGGATTCTGATATCGCTCGGACAAGTCATGACGATTGTATCCATGCTGATCGGCCCTTCGCTGGTGAATCGGGTAGGAGCCGTCAAAGCCGTGGTTCTCTTTCAAGTCCTATCCTTGCCCTTCCTGTTGTTAACCGGCTTCACGAATGTCCTCCTCATCGCATCGGTCGGCTTCCTGTTCCGTCAAGCCTTGATGAATGCGGCCAATCCGATACAGTCGTCGATTCTGATTGACCGCGTACCGGATCACCGGAGAGGCATCGCCAATTCCGTCACGCAAACCGCCTTTATGCTCGGCTGGGCGACGATGGGGCCCGTACAGTCGAAATTGGTCACCACATACGGCAGCTACTGGGGATACGCAATCACCTTCTGCATTACCGGAACGCTGTACGTCATTTCCTCGTTCCTATATTACCGAATGTTCCGCGAACGCAAGGGCAGCGGTCTTTCCCCGGATGCTTCCGCTACTCTCTAGCCTCGACCCGCAGCGGTTTGACATGGGGCGGGACATCCCGTTCGCCTGCAGGAACGGTCCGGGCCTGAAAGCTTCCCTTATACCGGAAGACAGGCCCCAATATCGGGTTGACCACCTCAACGGATATCCGATATAACTGATATTCGTCATCATACCATTCGCATACATCGGCCGTTCCGGTGAGCCACCGGGGAAATCGAAACTGCAGCCGTCCTTCATAAAACCTCTGCTCCCCCGATCGAATGCGAATTCCGCCATTCTCCGCGGCAGCGATCCGAAGATCGACTGCCAAGTGCTGTTTGTTTCCCAAATAATCCACGACGCGGCTGCGCTGTGCGCTATAAATCATCGTGGCGTCAAATCGTCTTCGAATGCCAGGAAAATCAAAACTTCGGCACCACGTCACCGTTTCTCTTCCCCAGTCATCCCGATAAGCGTAGTTCTCAATCCGAAACGGGATCCCTTTCCCCCGGTTAGGAAACATGATATGCCGCATCGTACCTATATGCAGCGGCAGCGCCGCCCATCGAGCGTACCAGATTTCTTCCATGATGCCTTCGCCGATCGAAGCGACGTTATCCTTGCTGTCGAACCCGAACCGCTCCAGGATTTTAGGATGAAGCTTGTGAAACTGGCTTCCAAGCGCCTGCTCATAGATCGAGGTCATGTTCATTCACTCCTTTATCGGATGTATGCCCACGGACAGTTCTATGTCTTCGAACCGGACGGTAAGCGCTTGGCAAGTCCGATGCGGACAGCGAAGCCATGAAGCAGAATCCAATCATCGATCCGCTAAGCGTTAACGGATTGAACGGGGCTTTCATTAATTCGGCATCCGTCATCCATGCTCCAAGCATCAAGATCGCAAGCAAGATCATGATCAGCCTGTACCACAACCGGTTCTTGTGAAAGAGCAATGTCAATAAACCGACGCCGATCTCGGTGATGCCGAGCAAGGTCAGCACCATCCCTTCCCGACCGGCTGCCAAACCCGACTGCCTCAGCAGATCAAGCTCTCCCGCTTCCGGGAACAGAAGCTTCGGAACCAGTCCTTCATAGCACCATAGAACAACCAGCATAAATACGCTTAAAGCGTGGATGATTGCCTTCCGGATCGTGACCGTAGGCGGAATATCCTTCTCGGCCCATAATCGGAGCACATCGAAGCTCCAAGCCGTCGCTGCGCCGAATAAAGGCCGAAACAGCAGGCGGTCAAACCAGGCCCCCGGCATGCCGAACCGCGTCCTGTAATCGTATTGGGTCGAGAAACGGATGACGCCGTTGCCGCTGTCGGCGTATTTCCAATAGCCGCTCCCCTCCTTAACCAGGGAAATGCGCTGATCCGAGCCGAATCGCAGCACCGAGATCCGGTTCCCAGTCCTCGGGTGCACGGCCGTTTTCGTAGCGCCCGTTCCCGTAACTTCCAGTCCGAATCCGATGCGGGTTTTGTATAAAAACCGCTGGACGTCCGAATCAGCCTGCGGCAAATCATGAATCTCGGAAAAACGCAAATCCCATTGTTGATGCATCTCGGGTCTCTGTGTCAATGACCACAATGTTTCCATATCCGTCTTGATGTCGAGTTCAACATAGATCGGATTTCTCTTCATGCGCACTCAGCTCCTAATGGATAACCCTTCTCGGTGACAGCCGGGCCCCTCTATTTACAAGCCATTTTACCGCTGAGGGGGATTCCCCGTTAGACCTCACTTTTATAGAACAAACGAAGAAGAGGTACTACGTTTCGTAGTACCTCTTCCATTTCTTCCATATGATCCGTCTTCCGTCCCGAAGCTAGTTGTCGTTCTCTCTCACGATCCCTTTTCGGCGGACCTTCTCCACGGCCTCCCTGCTGCTCCTCACCCCGAGCTTTTTCAGAATTTTATTGATCTGATTCTTGAGCGTGCTCTCGGTTTTGAACAGCTTCTTCTCCATTTGGGAATGGGTGAAACCCTCATCCAACAGATCAAACACTTCACGTTCCGCCGGCGTCAAGCTCCGCAGCTGTTCTTCGCGCTTGAGTCGGGCAAATTCCTTGAGCAGCACCTCCATCGATCCCGGTTGATGTACGGCGCTTCGGATTGCGGCCGGCAATTCCTCGAAATTCGATTTCTCAATGTAATTGACGGCTCCGGCCGTATAGGATTGCATGATCACCAACTCGTCATCCAGCGAGGTCAGCATGATCACCTTGGCCTCGGGCTTTCGTTCATGGATTTCTGCAGCCGCGTAGATGCCGTCGAGTCGGCCCGCCGTCAGCTGAATATCCATAAGCACGATATCGAAGGACAGGACTTCCGCCATCGCAATCGCTTGTTCGGGGGACTCGGCCGCGCCGACCACGATCATATCCTCCCGCGCATTCAGAAAAACGGTCATTGATTTAATCCAATCCGGATCGTCCTCGACCAGAAAGACGTGTATTCGATTCAAGGCTCTTCCCTCCCGAATAAACGAATGATTTTGCTGCGGGGAAAATACAACGTGATCTCGGTACCGACCGATTCGCGGCTCTCCAATCCCACGGAGCCGCCGCTTTTCTTCATCACGTTGTACGCATAGGTAAGGCCAAGTCCGAAGTTTGACTTCCTGTGGCCCTTGGTGCTGTAGAACGGTTCAAACACAAGCGGCTGCTGCTCTTCCGGAATGCCCATGCCGTTATCCTTGACGGAAATCGCGGCTCCCTTGCGGTCGGCCGTTACCGTCAACGCGATCACTCCTCCGTCAGGCATCGCCTCGACGCTATTGCTTATGAGATTGCTGATCGCTTCCTTCAAGTGGACGGCATCCGCAAGCAGCCAGGGACGCTGTGTGCACAGCACCTTTAACTCGATGCCATGGCTGCGCAGCCGTTCCTGTTCGCGAAGCTGCAGTTCAGCAAGCAGCTGATCCGCGCGGACAGGCTGTTCCACCAGCTTAAACGCCTTCATCTGCTGCTGCATGCGCCCTGTCATCGCTAACAAATGCTTGGAAGCGTTAGCGATGACATCAAGCTGCTCCAGGGCCGTTTCGTTATCCGGCGACAGCAGCCGCTTCACGTTATCGGTGCTCATGGCGATTTTCCCGACCTCGTTCTTGATGGTATGATTCAGCATCGTTGTACCCGAGCTGACCGCTTGCATCGTGCGATCCAGCGGATCGCGCTCGAATTTCAGGCGGACGCCCAGGACGCCGTACACAAAGGTGCAGATGACGGCAACGCCCATCGAATACAGAATAAACAGGGATACGTACCGGAATGAATCGTAACCGGGCCAGATGACATTCCCTACATTTATCAACAGCATCACACCGAGCAAGGTTGGCACCATAATCCAGGTGGTAATCCACATGCTTTTGCGTTTCTGCGGGTTCTTCTCAGAGGATAAGGCTCCAATGAGCAGAGCGCATGCAGCAACATAATACGGGCCGGTCCATACGAACAGCCATCCGTAATGAATCCGGTAATCTTTCGTAAGGAGCACCTGGACCAGCATCGCGAACACAGGCAGCAGCAGGCCTATTTTGAGATCACGTTTTCTCCTATGGTGCCGGGGCCTGCCGGTATACACCATGCAAAATATCAACACGCCGTAAGGTGTCAGGGTATGGTTGAGGAATTGTATCCACGGCCCGTAGGCGGTCGCAATAAAACCGGAAGGCGCTAGCCAGTCCGTCAACCCCCCGATCCCTGCACTCCACAGGAAAAAAGCCGCCCAGCGGTTCACCTCGCTTCGAGGCTGATTGAACAGCAGCACGGCCGCTGCAGTCCAAAGCGCGAACACATAATACATCAAGACGCATCGTTCCATTCTCTTCCCGAATATAGTTTCATCCTACCATAATTGCGCCAGCAGGGGGACCTCCCTTCTTACCCATGCCGAGGAAATAAAGATCACTGATATATGACATTGTTTATTTCTTCAATACCTTCATTTTACATTGCGAAAACATTCAGTTTACATTCAGCCGCGCTTAAGAAAGATATCAGGAACGATTGATAGGATAGATCTCGTAAGCAAACAAGCATACGAAAGACAGAGAGAAACGAGGTGGAAACATGACAACCCCATTAAAATACCGGAACGAGCTGAAGTTCTTCGTGAATCTTCACCAATATCGGATCATCAGCCAACGATTGAAGAATTTGGTGACCTACGATCAGCATGCCGGACCCGCCGGGGAATATCACATTCGAAGCTTGTACTTTGATGATATCAATAATAAAGCCCTATACGAGAAGCTGGCGGGCGTCCGGGATCGGGTGAAATACCGCATCCGTATTTATAACGTAGCCGACGACACGATCCATTTTGAGAAGAAAATCAAATTCCGGGATTACATCGCCAAGCTGAAGGAGCCGCTCACAAGGGAGATGACCGATCAGATCATGGCCGGACAATACGACTGTCTCTACCAGCCGGATAAGCCTTTGATGATGGAGCTGTACCACGAGATGAAGCATAAGCTGCTGCGGCCCAAGGTCATTGTCGATTATGTCCGCGAGCCTTACGTCTGCGCTAACGGAAATGTGCGGATTACGTTTGACAAGGAGCTGAGAACCGGCCTGCACTCCACGGAACTGTTCAATCGAAACCTGCTGCCGATCCGGGCGATCGATGAGAATCTGATCATACTCGAGGTCAAATACGACGAGTACATTCCGGATTACATCAAAATCGCGCTGCAGTTGGAAGGCCTCAACCGGCAATCGGCATCCAAATATGTAATGTGCCGTAAATTTCTGAAATATAACACATGGGAGGATCAATAGTTCATGAACACCACATCGACTTCAAGCAATACGAACACCACCAATTTTTCGGATATCGTCAAAAAATCCGTCATGGAAAATTTCGTATCCGACATCAGCATCGCCAAAATTTTGATCACGCTCGCCGTTGCCTTTGTTATCGGGCTGTTTATTTATCTGCTCTATAAAAGGGTCTTCAGCGGCGTCCTGTATTCCAAGAGCTTTAACGTGTCGCTGATCGGGATGACGATGATCACGGCCGTTGTCATCATCGCCATCAATTCGAATCTCGTGCTCTCGCTCGGTATGGTCGGCGCGCTCTCCATCGTCCGTTTCCGTACGCCCATCAAGGACCCAACCGATCTGATCTTCCTGTTCTGGGCCGCGGTTGCCGGGATCGTAACCGGAGCCGGATTCTACACGCTGGCTGCCATCGGCTCCGTCGTTGTCGGTCTTATCCTGTTCTTCTTCATTAAGAAAGCGACGGTCGATACCCCTTACCTGCTGGTCGTCCATTGCGATAACGAGCAGGCCGAGCAAGCCGTTCAAGGACAAGTCGGTCAGGCTGTGAAGCGTTACAACCTGAAGCAAAAAACCGTGACGCCAGGCAGCATCGAGCTGACGCTGGAAGTACGGCTGCGCGATGCCGAAGGCCAATTCGTGAACAAGCTGTCCCAGCTGCAGGGCGTTCAACATGCGGTTCTGATCAGTTACAGCGGCGATTATGTATCCTAAGTCAGGCGGTGGTCAGAAATGATGAAGAAAAGAACGACAGTCCTGCTGTCCCTTGCGCTGGCCATAATCCTTCTGCTCACAGGCTGCCAAAGGACGACACAGTTTGCCGGGACGGCTGGAAGCTCTGAGAACGATGGCCTTCAGGAGCAAATCGATTCCGCGGTTTTTCCGAAGGACAAGGTCATTGACGTTAAAATCACGATCGACGAAGCAGACTTCCAGGATATGCTGGACAACGCCAGCGCTGAAGAATACAAAGAAGCGTCCGTCAATTACAACGGCATGCAATTTGATCATGTCGGCATTCGCACCAAAGGCAATTTAAGTCTGCGCAGCGTGGTCAATTCCGATTCCGACCGCTACAGCTTCAAGATTTCCTTTGACGAATATCTCAATCAAACCTTGAACGGGATCAGCAAAATCAATCTGAACAACAACTACAGCGACGCCTCGTATATGCGGGAATTCCTGACCTACGAGCTGGCGGAATCCGTCGGTCTGCCCACACCCGGCTTCTCTTACGTCAATGTATACGTTAACGATGAATTATGGGGGTTCTACCTCGCAATCGAACAGATTGGCGATTCTTATCTGCAGCGTCATTTCGATCATTCGTACGGCGCATTATACAAAGCCCAGATGACAGGCACGGGCAGCGATCTGGCTTGGCTCGGCAGCGACCCCGATTCGTACACCGGGCTTGTCATGAAATCCAAGTCCTCCAATGACGATGTATTGATCGACATGCTCGACGAGCTGAACAACGGCACCGATTACGAGAAGGTGCTGGATGTCGATAACGTGCTCAAGTACGTTGCCTTGAACGTCGTTGCCTCCAATATGGACAGTTACTTGGGGATGAACAAACAGAACTACTACCTGTATGAGAACAACGGCATTTTCTCCGTCCTGCCCTGGGATTATAACATGGCGTTCGGAGGGTTTGGGGGCTCCGGCATCCTGATTGACGAGCCCACTCAGGGTGCTTTGGCGGAACGTCCCCTGATTGCCAAGCTGCTCGAGGTTGACGAATATAAGGAACGTTACCACGCCATCCTCTCGGAGATGCTGGAGGGATACATGCAGCAGGACCATTTCGAGGAACGCGTAGCGCAATTGCAGGAATTGATATCCGAGCACGTCAAGCAAGACCCCAGACCGTTCTACTCCTATGAGGAGTACGAGCAATCGCTCCCGACATTGACCTCATTCGCGGAAGAGTCCATGGATAATATCCAGCAGCAGCTGGATGGGACGATCCCTTCGTCCGGCGACGGAAGCGGCAGCGGCGGCGGGATGGGGCCTGGTGGCGGAGGAGGTATGAGGCCTGACGGCGCCGGCGTGCGACCTGGGGGTGACGGGATGGTACCTGGCGGCAATACGAATTCCAATGATGCCGCCCAGGAGAGCTCTACCGGCACCGGGACAAGCACGGCATCGGATGGAACAGCCGGCAGCGGGACTGACGGGACTGGGATCGTTGTCCCTAACGACGCCCCGGGCGGAGGCATCTCTGGCGAAAACACGCCCGCCAACAACGACGGTGCCGCTTTTGCTCCTTCCAGCAACGCGGATGTTACTTCCAGCGGCATTGGGGAAGGCTCTGGCGACGCTCCTGACGTGGATGAATCTGTCTCGTCGATTGTATCGGCGGTTGGACCAGGCACAAGCAGTTCCGACGAAAGAACAGCGATGGATGCTGCTTCTGCCGTTAATCCAACAAGTCATGCAGAGGAAAGTAACGCAGAGGAAAATTCTACAGATTCAACACAAGCTCCGAACCAGCCCTCTACAGGCGGCAATCAACCGACCATGCCGCAAGCGCCGGCTCAGAATGGTCAAGGGCAGATGCCGGATTTCCCTCAAGGCCAGATGGGGAACGGGTTCGGCGGCGAGTTCGGCGGACAAATGCAGGGAGGACGCGGAATGGGCCGGCCTGGCGATTGGTCGTACGAAGCAGCCAAGGAGCAAGGTAGCACCCAGGAAGCCTTGTACGCAGGAGTTTCCCTCGTACTGCTGCTGCTCTCATGTCTTTTTGTGACTCTATATAAACGAAAAAGATTGTAATCAGCAAGCAAGGGACAGTTCCGAAGGCATCGACCTTTGGAACTGTCCCTTTTATATGCGCTAATCGTTATTAGCCGATATCCGTTACATAATCATGCAACTATTAAGCGGTGATCCACGTTAAAATAACCGGTGCCGCGATGAGGAGCGCGCCGAGCGCTACGATGGTTCTCGTCGCATTTCCGGACAGTTTGCGCTGCGTCTCCGCCGAACGATACCAGCCGCTGAATTGCAGGCGATTGCGATAGAGGACCAGGAACCAACATACATTTCCCGCAAACAGAAACAGGAAATATAACCCTTCCCATGGAATCCAGGACTTCAGGATCTGATGCTCTATGCTGCCCAGAACCGCTGTCACGACCATCAGAATGATCATCATTCGAATGATTTCCAGAATGGATGAGGCCAATTTGGTCATAAATGCTTCCTCCTTTCATTCATGCCGATACTGGATATTTTACCATTATACAGCAAATACAAGGACTCCGCATCCATTCCCGTAGAACGATCAGGAACGGGGAGCTCAATTGGAGTTGAGCTCAGCTTCTTGATCGTGAAACGATTGTTTTCTTACAAAGTATGAATCCAGCTTCCGACTGCCCCATAGGGACAGCAAGATAAAGGCTAGGACACCGAGCAATTTGAAGGGCTCCGCCATAAAATCCGAGAGATTAGCCCCGATGTAAGAAACGCAAAACACCATAATGCCCTTGCCCAAGGTTACGGCCATGAGATAGGACATGACGTTCATTCTCGCCAGTCCGGCGGCCACGTTGACAGCGACAAACGGCCCGACGGGAAGTATGCCCAGCAGAAAAACATAACTGAAGCCGTTGCGTTGAATCCAGCGCATGCCGCGCTGAACCTTCGGTTTTTTCGCCCAGCGTTCGATCAGGGGAGTACCGGATATTTTCCGCACGAGGAGAAACGTCGTCAAGCATCCCGCCACCATTCCGATCCAGGAGTAAAGAAATCCCGCCCACAGCCCGTACACCGCTGCATTAACGCCAACGATCACGATCGTGGGCATCGGAGGAATAAAGGATTTCAAGAAAGTCAGCAGTATGCCCGGCAGAGGGCCTAAGGCTCGAAACTGGTCAAGAAACCATTCCAGATTGCTCTGTGTAAAATAAGACATGATGTCCAAGTAGCCATTCAATGACTTCACCCATTTCCGCTAAGTATTGCTTGTCCTAACCGACTTGCAGCGCCTGATTCAGCTGAGCCAGATGGTGATTATCGTGCCAGATGAAATCCCGCATAAATTGCGCCACTTCAAAGGGATGTCCGTCTCCGTCCGCGTACCGCTCCTCATACTTCGTTTCCGGCAACGCTTCAATGGTCCGAATCAGCTGTTCCCTTGCGGTTATCGTCCGGTCCACCAGCGCTTCCGTCGATAACGTTTTGGCATATTGCTTGGCCTCCTCATTGAAGGCGTCATAATCCAGATGCCGGACGGTCAATGCATCTCCCGTTGAGATTTTGGCGATAGCCTCATTAAAAAAATACTCATCCCATCGCATGATATGGCACACCACGTCGCGTACGGTCCATTTCCCATTCGCAATCGGGGAATTCCAATAGCCCTCTTCCAGGACACCGAACTCCTTCACCTTGCCGATCCATTCCGAATACTCGTTTAACAGCTGCTGTTTGTCATTCATATACATTCTCCTTGTCCATATATGATTTGATATAAGCGTCCAGTCGAGCCTCCGGCCAGCGATACATCTCCAGCAGCTCCTCATAAGGATCGCCCGGTAAATGCAGCAGCTTCGCAAAGGCAGGTTCCGTCTTATACCCCGCCTTCTTCAGCTCAATGATGGTTTCTCTTGCAGCTTCGCCGAGCCGCTTCAACAGCTTGTATTCCACTACCATATGGCGGTAACCGTTCTGCTTCACGGAAGGCACCGGCTGGGCAAAAATCTCGAATTCCCAGCCTTTGTACCGAAATCGCGCTACTGCTCGCTCTACGTTCCCCACACATCGGAAAGAGTATGTGAAATCCGAAACAAGTCGGTCGTATGACGCTCTGAGTTCTCGCTCGAACCGGTCAAACTCCGTCACATGACATATGATATCGAGATCGCTTGAAGCGATGTCAATCCCAATAGGGATCGTGCCCACCAGTATAGGACTGCAGGATTTCAAATGCTCCCACAGTTCCAGTTCATCTATGACCGAAGCTGCCTGCCTCTGCTTGGCCGTGCCTTGACGTAAATACTCCAGGTTTAAAAAATCCGACTCTGCTTGCATCGCTCCCCACCTGCCCTATTCCGCTGAACTTTCAGGTTGACGCTCGGTCCAGGTCGTCCGGACATAGCCCAGCTTCATGCCGACGGTTTCCATGTCGCGATGGCTCTGGGATAAGAAGGCGCATTGACCGACAACCAGATTGCACCCCTCCCGCTTCGCGTCCCGTATTCTTCTGCGAAGCAGCTCCTGATGCAGCCCCCGTCGACGGTATTCCGGCAGCGTAGCGGCAAATGTAAGCGAAGCCGTGGAATGGTTCATATGCATGACACCGGCCGCAGCCGGCTGCTCATCCACATAAGCCATATAGAACCTCCAGCCCGGCCTTGCATGCAATACGCGATTGTTCAATGCTACGGATGGGATCCCTTGCACCGGCAGTCCTGTTCCCAGGCAATGAACTTTAGCATAATCTTCAAACTCGTCTTTGTCTATTGTTTTGATCACTATTCCGTGATCCGGCATGTCCACCAGTTCTTGCGGGTTCATATACATGGAATTATGAAAGGCGGATTGGAAGAATCCGCGATCGGCAAGCGCCGAGAGCAAGGCCTGATCCACCATGGCGGGCACGATCTCGAACTGGAATTTACGGTCCCGCGAATGATAGAAGTCGATGATTGCGTCCAGATCCTTCAGATTCTCCGAACGGAGTCCTTTGACCGTGTTAAAAGAAAGCCAAGGCATCGTTTTGCTGTACAAACACAGCGCTTGGCCGAAACGAACCATCTCGATCCCTTCGGGATTTCCGGTCCGGCCTTCGATGGCTTGCATTCGATCATACATATACTCCGTTTCCGAACGCTGAATGCGATGGATTAGCTCCTCGGATGGAAGATGCGGCATGGTTACCTCCTATGCATTATGTATCAATTTTAAAGATCCGTGAAAATAGAGCCCGAAGATCGTGTACGGATGCTTCGGGCTCTAGGCTTGCTGTGTATGGTTTATTTCGCGCTGCCCGGCAGATCGCAAGATCCGTCGGCACACATGCCGTCGTTGCTGTCGGACTCGTTCACCATGACCAGGGGATTCGCTTCACGATAGGCTTTGTCCAGTGCATCCGTGAAAACTTCCAGCGGTTGTGCGCCGGAAACGGCATATTTGCCTCCCAGCACGAAGAACGGCACTCCCCGAATTCCAAGATTCGTCGCTGCGGCTTCATCTGCGCGTACCTCGGATTGGAAAGCATCGCTTTCAAGCACCGCCATAGCCTGCTCCCGCTCCAGTCCGACCTCCGCCGCCAGATCGGCGAGCAGGTTCTTATCTTCCAGATTCTCGGCATCCGTGAAATAGGCGCGGAACAGCCGCTCCGTCATGTCTTTCATTTTACCATGCTGCGCAGCAAAATGAACCAGTCGGTGAGCATCAAATGAATTGGCAGGGATCACGCGGTCCATGTGGTAGGTAAGTCCAACACTGGCCGCTTGTTGAGTCACGTTGGCATTAGCTGCCTTGGCCTGCTCTATGCTCATGCCGTATTTCGCCGCCAACAACTCGTCCATGGACACCCCGGGCTTATACGACGCATTCGGATCAAGCTCAAAGCTGCGATATACCACTTCAACCTGATCCTTATGAGGGAACTGCTCCAATGCCGATTCGAACCGGCGCTTTCCAATATAACAGAACGGACACATAAAATCCGACCAAATTTCAACTTTCATTTAATTCGCCTCCTAGCGAGCAGGAATACTAACTTACTAATTGTAACCCGCTTTCGCCCTGATATCAACACTCATATGAAAACGGCAATGCTGCACGGTAATCCATGATATGAGCACCCGGTAAACAGCCTTCAGCGATGCTTCCTGCTATCTTGTATCCTGGCCTGAATCCAGTCCATCACGACCGCACAGCCAAGCTTCCCCTCCAGGGAGCCGTTCATCACCAAATCCGCATGCCAACGGGTAGGCTCGACATATTGATCATGCCTGTATCGCACAAGCTGCAAATATTCCTGTATCACGCTTTCCTCGCGATGACCCTTCTCCATGAACCGCCGGTTTCTGCGAAGCATTCTTTCATCCGCGGGACAGTCGACGAACAGCTTCAGATCCAGGGAGTTTCGAAGATCCTCGAATTGATACAGAAGAAACCCTTCAATGACGATGACATCATGGTCACCGCAACGGGCGGCTTGTTCTATCTCATCGGTCAGACGCTGGATGTTGACGGCGTCCGGATGGTTAAAATCCTCAAAGATTGTATTCGTAAAGGGCGCTTTAGACATAGGTCTGACGGACTTATAATATTTGTCCATATGAAAGAGCGCCACCCGATACTCGACAAGCTTCTCCTTGAGTTGGAGGCTTAGCGTCGTTTTGCCGCTGCCCGTCCCCCCGCCAATCCCGATCCTTATAGCACGGCCATGATTCATGTTCTCGTTCTTCCTCCGCATTTGGTTCACTGTGTAGACTTCAGTCGTTTATATTGCATTACCAGATAGGCCAGGTTTTTTAAACCTATCCTTATCTGATGTCTATATTAAAAAACAGACAGCGTGCCGCCGCCTGTCATTTGTACTTTTTCCAATCCATCTCGCTGTGTTCCAGCAGATATTCAAAATCGTTATCGCGACGCTTCTGTTCCGCCTTGCGTGCAGCTTCCCGTTCCTGCCGCTCCTTCTCCAGCCGCTCGGCTTCAGAGGCCTTTAAGGACTCGGTTGTCGCCTTCAGCTTTGCCAAAACTTGAGGGTCCAGCATATCTTTTAGCGTTGCGGGTTTATCGGCAGTTTCCGTCCGCGGCGCCGGGGACGTTCGTTTCTTTTTTGCCATAAATACTCACCTCGATTTCAATCCATTATACCATCTTAAATGTCGTCTGACATCCGTATCTATTGAAGAGGATTTACAAAAAAGGAGAGCCTCTCGGCTCTCCTTCTCGTTATGTATACTTACTTAAGGGCGATCGATGGGACTTGAACCCACGAATGCCGGAGCCACAATCCGGTGCGTTAACCCCTTCGCCACGACCGCCATGACAATGGACATATCATCATGCCCGAGATCATAATATATCAGATATTCAGCCGTTTGGCAAATTGTAATTTCTTACATCGTCCCTTGATTTCAACGACGAGTAAATACTATACTTACTTGAACTCCGTCGTCTGACCAAGAGTCCACATACGCTACAACATGATGATTCAGCATAGGGGGTAAGACATTCATGATCTATCATATCGATTACGTCTCAGAGGGATTGCATGTGAAAGGATATCTGGGTCTGCCGCCGCTATTGTCCCTTAATCGCAGCCAGGAGATGTCCGAAACGGTCGACGCCATACCCGGCGTTACGGTAACCGGCACGCTTGCATGCTCCTTGTATAAGGACCCTGTTCCGGAAGGAGCCTCCGGGTCGATCGAACCGAAGCTGCCGCTGGTCCTGTATTGCCGCGGAGGCATAGGCCGGATCGGCGCGGTCAGGTTGAAATGGGTCGAAGAATTCGCGGCGCAAGGCTATGCCGTGTTTGCTCCGGCCTATCGCGGAAACGAAGGCAGCGAGGGCAGGGATGAGTTTGGGGGCGCCGATACGATGGATGTGATCACCGCCTTGGAATGGTTATCCCGCATTCCATGGATAGACAACAGCCGCATGCATCTGCTGGGCTTCTCCCGCGGGGCGATCAATGCCGCCGTGGCAGCCGCCCGGTCATCTCATGTATCCAAAATGATTCTATGGAGCGGCGTCTCCGACCTGGCGCAGACCTACGAGGAACGGATCGATCTGCGCAGAATGATGAAACGCGTCATTGGCGGTACGCCGACCAAGTTTCCGGAACGATACCTTCTTCGGTCCCCGATTCACTATGCGGATCGAATCCGATGTCCGGTCCTGATTGTGCATGGTACGCGGGACGAGCAGGTCCTGGTTGAACACAGCTTCCGGATGCTGGACAAGCTTCAAGAACTGGGACACCAGCCAGAAGCCCACCTGTACGAAGGGCTGGGACATCATTTCCCGCCGCTGCAGCACGCCGCGGCGATCAACCGGATGTTCGACTGGTTGAAGCGAAGTTAAGGCGTAATTAATCTAAAGCTCATGAGGATCGGTATCTACACCCCTATTCCAGCCTAGCGGCCGTATCGATCCAGTATTTGCAATTCCCGTCCGCAATGGAACTGAGTACCCCATGGTTCCATTCTATGATGCGACGGGAAGCCCGATTGGTTTCATCGCAGGTTAGAAGGACCCGGCTTATGTTCTTCTCACAGGCTTTCTTAACGAGCCCCGCCAGCATCTGTTTGCCATATCCTTTCCCCCGCTCCGACGGCCTGATGACATACCCGATATGCCCCCCTGACTCCAACAGCTTCTCATTCAAGCGGTGTCTGAGCTTGCCGTAACCTACAGGCTTGCCGGTATGATACAGCCAATAAATCGTCTGGGGAACATACTCATCCGGCAGATTGATGCTTCGTGCCATTTCGTAATTGCGACGGACCTTGGAGGAGAATTCCTCCATGCTGCTGCTATTTAAGCCGTTAACAAAGCCGTTCTCGCCGGAGCCAATCTCCTGGACCATAAACAGCAGACTCTCATCCTCCTTCTCCAGCAGCTCCCTTAATGCTAACGTCAAGTCTATCCCTCCACTTGAAAAATCGAATCTACAATGACAGGCAGCTGATCCCGCAAGGATACAGCGCCGAATACGGATCTGGCGTGGATCCCTTGATCCCCGAACACCTCAAGCATCAAGTCCGAGAACCCATTCAACACCATATGATGCTCTTCGTAATCGGTTGTTGCGTTAATGAAGCCCTGAACCTTAACCACCCGCTTCACTTTATCAAGCGATCCAAGGCCTTCCCTCAATACGGCCAAGACTTCGATTCCGGTCAGCCGAGCATATTCGTATCCCTGCTCCGTTGTGTAATGCTCGCCCAATTTGCCCCTTGGCTGCCCGGATGGACCCTTGCCGGAAACATACATCAACCCGTTCACGATGACGTAGTTGGCATACTTGGCTGCCGGCGATCCGGCTTGAGGCAAGCTGATGCCCAGCTGCTGCAAACGTTCCTCCGCACAAACGTTCATTTGATCACTCCTACAGGAAAATCATTCAAATTAAATTTCAATTATTGTATCACGGAATAACCGTTTTACAAGCAAAAAAAGACCAACCCCATTCATCGGGATTGGTCTTGGATGTAACCTGTCTGCTCTTAGATCCGGAACGAATACGAAGCGTAACGCTCCGCATTGTCAATCGCCTGCCACACGTCCGTCGTTTCTGCTCCCGGATACCAATAGGCATACCCGGCAATTCGGTATTTGGCGGCCATGAGATGTTTCCATGACAGGGAGCGGGAATCCTCGGTCCATATGCGATGCTGGATGCCTCTGCTGCTATAAGCTGCTTCATATTGCGCCACGCTGGCATTCCAAGTTAAGGAAGCCTGGGTCAGACGGATGCGATGTCCCTGTTCAATCAAACTGATATCCGACGAGGACACCGATGAAGCAATCTGCCAATCCCTCGTATAGAGCGGATACGCAATGATGCTCTTCTTAGCCGGCACTTGGGTCAGCAGCTTGCTCAGCGCGGATTCGCTCCATGGCAGCGAGGATACGGAGCCCGCTTTCGGCGAACCGCCCCAGTGCTGGTCATAACTCATGAGCACCATATAGTCCACTAGACTGCCAAGCGCCGCATAATCGAAGGCAGCCGTCCAATCCGTATTCAGATCAGGTGAAACATCAATGGATAACTTGGCTCCAAGCCGTTTCATTTCCATGGATAACTGCGTGATGAAGGCCGTCAGATTCTGCCTGTCCTCAGGCATGACGTTCTCAAAATCGATATTGATCCCATCCAATCGGTAGCGGGATACGCTCGCAGCGATGCTGTCTACGACAGACTTCCGGGACTGCGGACTGCTTAGAACCTGGTGGGTTCCTTCCGCATTCGCGCGGTTGCCCACCATAGCCCACACCTGCCGGGCATTGTTATGTGCCCAATTCAGCAGCTCGATGTCGGTGCTGTCCGACAGCTTCCCGTTAGACTCCATGTAATACCACCGCGGCACCAGCACATTCAACCCGGCCCGTTTGGCATAGGAGATATATTGCTTGGTCGAGCCATTGTACAACCAGCCCATATGAATATTCGCAGCCGGCTGGCTGTCGATCATGGATTTCACGTTTCCCGATTGAAGGACCCTGTCCAGCAGCATCGCCGTTTCTTCCCGGGTAATCGGGTCCAGCGGTCTGAATTGGCCTTGGCTTCCTTGCAGCCAGCCTGTATTCGTCGCTTGGCCGACCGCACGCCAGGCCCATGCCGCGATCGATTCCGAATCCGTATAGTAGCCGGCGGTATATCCGTTATCGTATCCAATATCCTTCATGGCACGAATAACGATGACCGCAGCTTCCTGTCTTGTTATCGAAGCATTCGGAAAGAACTTGTAGCCGTTCCCCTCCACGATGGATAAATTAAGGCCTGCATGAACCCAGCCGTAGTACCAAGCTGAACGGGATACGTCCTGAAAGGCGGGCAGATCGTTCGGAACAGGCTCCATGTTCAGCATTCTGGCAACCATAGCGATAAATTCGGCCCGCGTAACCGGATTTCGCGGCAAAAAAGCTCCTGTGCCATCCCCGCTTACGATGCCTCGCTTGGCCAGACGGTAAATCGCGTCTTTTGCAAAGCTGGACGAAATATCGTGAAAAGCGGTCGGGCTAGGAGCTTGAGCTGCTGATGCCTGGAGGGGGCTTATAAACGCTGTAAATGACAAAAGGAAACAAAGTGACAGGATATATTTCTTCAAAGGGGCGCCTCGATTCTATCATCTGATATTCTCAGCATATCAGATGATGATAGAATCAGGCATTATGCATTTCTTGGGAATGTGGGCAACGGTCAAGGATTTAACAAGTCAAAACGACCGCGCCTATACCTTCGACTACAAGGGAATCCCGGCTCAATCCCTTCACATGCTCTTCTCCAAACAGAACGTTCCAATCGCCCAGCTCGGGTATCGTCAGAGAGGACGGTTTGCGTCCGGCATAATAGAGCACATAGATATGCTCTGCCGGGTCGCCGCCCGCATGATCGCGAAGCGTGAAAGCAACGGCATGCTCCGGGCACGGCTCGAAATGAAGATGCTTGCGGATCGACGCGGCATCCCTCATTCTGAACGCTGGATGATTCCTGCGCAGCTGAACGAGCCGCTGGATGTACTTCACCCCGTCCTGGTGTTCCGATGCCATTCCCCAATCAAGCCGGTTCACCTCATCGCTGGCATTGTAGCTGTTCTCCACACCGTTCTTGGAGCGATAATACTCTTGGCCGGCGTGCAGGAAAGGAATGCCTTGGCTGGTAAGAATCATGGCCGATGACAGCCGGTGCATATCGCGGCGAACGGCATCCGACTCCCCATCCGTAGACAGCATGATTTTATCCCAGAGGGTATGGTTATCGTGACACTCCACATAATTCACGCACTGATCCGGCTCGGAAGCAAATCCCTTGATATCTTGGGAATACGGAATGCCGCCCACGATGCCTTGCTTCACCTTGTTTTGATATCCGACGCCGCCGCTCACAAAGCCTTTATAATCAAAATGAAAGATATCCCCTTTAACTGCGTCACGGAAACCATCGTTAAAGTGCGCGATTTGCGGCATCAAGGCCGCTTGCTGCTGATTCGCCCGTTTCTTCTCGTCCAGCTCGGTATTCATGACCCAGCCTTCGCCGATCGTCATGATGGAAGGATCGATTTCGTCCAGGCGCGCACGGATTTCATTCATCGTCTGCACATCCAGCAATCCCATCAGGTCAAAGCGGAAACCGTCCACCCGATACTCCTTCACCCAATGCAGGACGGATTCCACAATGAACTTCCGCATCATCGGACGCTCGGATGCCGTGTCATTGCCGCACCCGGATCCGTTGGAGAATTTGCCGTCTTTTGTGTAGCGGAGATAATATCCCGGCACCAGCTTCGTAAAGTTGACCAAATACCCGTCATAAACGTGGTTATACACCACGTCCATGATGACCCGCAGGCCTTGTTCATGGAAGGTCTGAATCAGCTCCTTCAATTCACGGATCCGAACCTCCGGCACATACGGATCGGTAGCATACGAGCCTTCAGGTGCATTATAGTTCTTCGGGTCGTACCCCCAGTTGTACTGAGGCTCATGCAGCCTGGTCTCATCCACGCTTTCCGTGGCAAAATCATAAATCGGCAGTAGTTCCACGTGCGTGGCCCCGAGCTCCACGATATGATCAAGTCCTGTACGAATCCCTCCCGGCCCCCGGGTACCCGTCTCCGTCAGGCCTTTAAACTTGCCCTTAAACTCCACTCCGCTGTCCGGATGAATGGTGTAATCACGAACATGCAGTTCATAGATAACGGCATCCAGCGGGCTTTGGAACGGCGGCTTCTCGTCTGTCCAACGCTCGGGGGCGGTCCGGGGCATATCCACGATGTAAGCCCGATCGCCATTGACGCCTACGGCAGCGGCGTAGGGATCGACTGCTTCATTCCATTGATCCCCGATTAGCACCTGGTAGGTGTAGAACATCCCATGAAGATTCTCTTCTATTTTCAGCAGCCAGGTTCCCTTCACGTCGCGCGTCATCGGGAAACGCCGGGCTTCTGACGTCTTCCAATCCGGGTACAGCAGCACGTAGGCCTCGGTGGCCGTGGGTGCCCACAGGCGAAACTTGGATTCTTGGGCTTGGTAGGTTAATCCCAAGTCGGTTCCGTCATAATAAAACAGCTTGTCAAATTCCTTATCAAAAACGGAGACGCCCCCGGTTACCGCGGGATCCCCGTAGTGAATAACAGCGTTGCTTTCTTTTTGTACCGACAAGATGTTCACTCCTCATTTAGGCTTCCGGTCAAGTTGCAGTCCTTCCACTTCTTCTTTCGTAATGGCGCGGTTTCCATAGCGGGCTTCCTCGTACAGCTCGATCAAGGACTGCGGAACGCGATCCTTCCGTCCGTCCCATTCCTTAAGATCGTTTTCGGTCTCCCGCGGTGTAAATGACGCTTTCCAATTATAGCCTTCCCTGATGCTTCGGGAAAGTATCAAACGATACATTTGTCGGATTTTCTCATTCAGATGTTCCGGGCCTTCTCCTTCCCGATGCCTTCCGCCGATACGCACGCCGGACAACAGCCGTCGCAGCCGCTTGGATGCCGGGTCATGCTCTATATTCTCCACTTCGTCCTCATAGCCCAGCTGGGGCTGGACGTTCTGCCTGTTCATCATCCTGTTCATCCACGCGGAGAATTTTCTGTAGAGGCTGGGCAGCACTTTACCAAACCGGAACAGAACGTATAGCATGCCGATCCCGATCACGGTGAACACGCCATATATCAGCACTTGCTCCAGAACTTTCATCCACTGGCTGGGCGGCTTGGTTTCTTCATCGAGAAACGGCATCTCGGGAGGAGGCTCCGACATTGAAGGCGGCTCCGGCGCTTGCTCTGCACCCGAGCTGAACCATCCGGAGATCCAGGCGGCGATCCCCCTCGCCATATCGGAGACCCACTGCTGCAGCTGCGGAAGAAAAGCGACCAGCGCAATAAGGATCAGCAAAACGAGGATAAACCAGCGATTGTAGCGCAGCACGCGCCGTTCCAGCACGGGCTGGTCATTGCCTGGCAGCGTTTCGTCCAGCACGTATTGCCGGTTGACGATCAGCAGGGTCAATCCTAACGCAGCCGCTCCCATCCAGGTCAGAGACGATATTCCGCCGCGGAAGGAGTCCATGAAACTGAGAAAAAAGCTGCTGACCCCGTACAGAATCAACCCGATAAGGAAGTATGTTCCCGGGAACATCAAATTCCAGTTCACCTGCTCCATTCGGCTTCCGCGAATACTGGCAATAAACAACAGCGGGATAACGTAAGCAAGGGCGATATCAACCCTTACAAAGGCAACGGATACAGCAACGGAAACCAGGCAAGCCCATACGAACGCTTTGAACTGACGATCCATGTTGAACCAATGTGCACCTGCGTAGCCCAGGACGTACCCGCCTAAGACCAGGGCGGGCCATATCCATCGATACGATTCAGGCAGCAGATAGAATGCCGGGATGAAGAGCACCGGGAAATACAATATACACTCCACTAATCCCTGCAAAAAAGCCCTTATAAATCCGGAGCCTCGGCTGGTCATGCGGACACCTCCTTCGCGGGGGACGGCACGTCGCGGAGAAGGAATACCTGGATCGTGTGCCCGTTATCCCGGAATCGCTGAAACATCTCTTCCAGCCTGGGACTGACGTAAGTGCTCAGAATGAGGATATCTTTAGCTTCTTCATGCCGCGACAGCTCGTGGGCCAAATAATCATGAAAAGAAAGCCGGCGGGTCAGCTCCAGCCTGGCCAGCATTTCGAATATCAGATCCTGCTGCATCATGCCGCCTGCGACCGGAACGAATGCTTCATCGCTTGAATCCTCGCCAAGGGTTCCATTGGTCCCCATCCCGATCTCCATGCCCTGTGACAATAAATGCGCCGTAATGCCGGCAGCCAGGCGGATGCCATATTCAATGGCCTCCGGACGCGTTGCCTTGCTCCACATCTGCTCATGATCTTCAATATTCAAATAGATGAAGAGCCGGCTGTCCGCGGTCGTATCCCGCCTGTGAACCTGCAGGGTTCCCGTCCGTGCAGTCGCTTTCCATTGGATATCCTTCAGCGGATCACCGTCCCGATATTCGCGAACGCCCGATATCAGGAACGGATCCTCCATGATCCATCTGCGGACCAGCATCTCCCCCATCCAGGTCTGAACCGGCAGCTCCATGTCCGACGCATCCATCGGCATCGGATACACGATAATTCCGCCGGACAGGGTCTTGCTCTGGACAACCGACTCCATGCCGACCAGATCCCCTGTCGTCATCGATACCGTTCCCAGCTTGTACAAACCTCTTCGTTTCGCGGTAATTCGATGTCTTCGAAGAATCTTGGTCCACGGCAGCAGACTGAAGAAGCTTTTATGGTTCTGATTGAATTGCCCCTCGCTGATGTCCAGGTTCAATTGGTTATCGAACGCCAGACCCGAGCGGAACTGGGATTCTACCCGAAGCCATGGCACCGGCAGCGCTTTACGGTTCTCGATGATTTCGATCAATTCCACGGAATCTCCCTCATAGCAGGTCGATACCTTGAAGGAACGGCTGTAGTTCAGCTTTTGGAGTGCCGTCCGTTTGAAAATCTTGCCCTGCACGACTACAACTACAGCAGCGATTAACAATATCCAGTAGGCTCCCATCGCCATCGCCCCCTACGACGAGATGCCTTCTTCTGTCGGTACGGCAACCTGCTGCAGCAATCGTTGGATCACTTCTTCTGACGCAGTCGCGCCGCCGCGGTTGTGGAGCGTCCCCCGCAGCTTCAAGCGGTGCGCCCACGTGGGCACGGCGAGCTCCTTCACGTCATCAGGCGTAACGAACTCTCTCCCGTTCAGGACGGCCTGTACCTGCACCGCCTTCAATAATGCCTGGCAGCCCCTCGGGCTTACGCCGGAGGTGACGGCTTCATCCCGTCTCGAATGCTCGGAAAGTTCGACTATATAAGCCAACATCTCATCGCTGACATGTACTTTGCTGACGATATGCCTGGCTTGTACGATGCTGTCGGACGCTGCGATGGCCGTCAGGGATTCCAGCGGCTGTTCGTCTTTGAAGCGCTTCAAAATATTCACGCTTTCCTCCGAGGTAGGATACCCCATGTTCAGTTTGAATAAAAAGCGGTCCAGCTGTGCCTCCGGCAGCGGAAACGTTCCTTGCTGCTCCAGCGGGTTCTGCGTGGCGATGACCAGAAACGGTTCTTTCAGTTGATGGGTTACTCCGTCGATGCTGATCTGGCGCTCCTCCATGCACTCGAGCAGGCTGGACTGCGTACGAGGCGTGGCCCTGTTGATTTCATCAGCGAGCAGGATATTGGTGAACAGCGGACCGGGACGGAATTCAAACGTCGCGGATTGTTGATTATAGAAATAAATGCCGCTCAGATCGGACGGCAGCAAATCCGGCGTAAACTGTACTCGCTTAAACGTGCAATCAATCGACCTGGAGATGGATTTGGCCAACAGCGTCTTCCCGGTTCCCGGAACATCTTCCAGCAGAACATGACCTGATGTGACCATGGCAATAAACAATCTGTCAATCAGCTGCTCCTTGCCTACCATAACTTTGGAAACGTTTGCCCGAATGTCGTCGGCAAGACGGCGGACGCCATGATAATCTGTAATGATTGTAACCACCCCTTATGTAGTTTAACTTAACAACAAAGTTCGTCACGACCTCCCATAATTCCTGTTATTCGGGACAAAATAAGAGCGATTGGCCAATTTTGGCCAAGCCTTCATTGACCAGGGCGCGTCTCTTCCAATAACGCCAAGAAGCCGTCCAAGGACGGCTCCCGGGAAATCACCCTCAGTAGGGGATACTCATGCCGTGTTGTATTAGCCGATAAAATGAAGCCCATTTTATTCTGACGGCCTGTTTTCCTCGGCGGAATCCGAGCCGCTTTCCGGAATCAACAGTTTAGCCAGCTCCGATTCCGCCTGCTCGCGGCTGTCGATCCGGATGTCGATATAATGCTTGACCTCAGGCGCCTTTGCATAAAACGGTTCCAGAGAGGCAACCCATTTCTTATAGTCCGGGTGCCCGCGGAAGCCGATCAGGTGATCCTTAATGCCGCTCCAGCGGACAAGGAATATATATTCATCCCGGTTCTCCACGCACTTGTGAAGTTCATGGCCTACATACCCCTTTTTGGATAACAATACGCCGGAAGCCTCCCGAAAGGCACTTTCGAATTCGCTTGCCAGCCCAGGTTTAATATTAAGAATAGCTGATTCCAATATCATAACGTTCCCCCTCTTTCGACATCGATCCGATCAACGGTAAGGCAGCGCTTCAGACTTCGCAGCACCAGGCTATGAAAACAAGTAGGTGCAGTCAATTATATGCTGGTATAATGAGAAGAATGAATATACGAATGAGGATGAGACTAACATGGCATTCGGCATCTCGAAGCAGGAATTACAGCAATGGAAACAGAAAGTCGCTAAAGGCGATATCGCGTTTTTAACCCATTATTGGTACGATAAGCGGTTTCCGGAGTTCCATACCGTAACCAAAGTAGGCTGCTCGGATATTCAGCGCCTGAAGGACTGGTGCATATCCAATGGATTAAATCCGCAGTATATCCATCACCGTCAGCCATACCCGCATTTTGACCTGATCGGTCCCAAGCAAACGGAATTGCTGCAAAAATATAAACTCGAAGATCATATCACGAGATTCGGTCTGTCATAACGTCTAGTCGCTCGACTTGAATTCAAGGTGACAGTCCGCTGATAGCACAGAAAACCCGCCTTGATCCACGGTATCGCTCCATACATTCCGTGCCCGATCAGGCGGGTTCTTTAGTCATCATGTCAAGGCCTGGACCATGCCAATATTCCAGCCTGGCTCATAACATTATGTTACCGCTTGGCTTGTCATCTTTTTAAGCGTTTTATGGATCCAGATCGCAGCCGTTGCGCCTTCCCCCATCGCCACGGTGGTTAATTCGGAATGGACGCCCAGGTCGCCTGCAGCCCACAGCAGTTCGACGCTCGTCATTTTGGATCGGGGATCGGTCTTCACATGCCGGTTGTGCTCCAGTTCCGCCCCCAACTGCTCGGCCAATTCGGAATAGATCATGTTCCCTCCAAAGGAAATGAAACCGCGCTCCGCGCGGATGATGCTGCCGTCTTCCAGCACGACAGCCGATAGGATGCCCCCTTCCTCCTGAATTTCGGTTACTCTTTTCTCTATATACGGAATCCCAAGATTCGCTAACTGCGTCATGTTCTCGGACGAAGCCGGCTGTCCCTCATGGTTGACATAGATGATTTCCTTCGCCCGCTCGGATAACAAAATGGCCATACTGGCACCGGGATCCCCCGATCCCAGCACAACGGTTTTTCGATCCTGAATTTCATATCCATCGCAATCGGGACATACAAAAACGGATGTGCCCAGCGTAGACATCAGGCCCGGCAGCTTGGGAAAGCGGTCCATCAAGCCTGTTGCAAGCAGCATGCTTTTTGCCCTGTACCTGGTTCCGTCTTTACCGGTTAACACAAAACACTTCGCTTCATCCCGTTCGGCCTTCCGTATATCATCGGCTGTAAACGTTACGCCCACGGCCTCCGCCTGCTTCCGCCCTCGCTGTCTGAGCTCTTCACCGGACACCCCTTCCGGCCATCCTAGTATGTTGCGGTAGCTCTTGCAGATGGTGGAACGCCCCGTTCCCCGGTCGATGACCAGTACATCGTAGGCCGAATACCGTCCCAGTTGTATAGCTGCCTGCAGACCTGCAATTCCGCCGCCAACAATAATGCAATCTTTCACGTCTCTGTCCATCATGTAGGTTTATCCACTCTTTTCTGTATCGAATTAAGAGCTAAAAACTCTTGTGATCAACGCATGCTTCCCGAATAGAGATACACCCTAATATTTAACCAATCCGATGCGATTTACTCCTGATCAATCAAATAACCCCCGGCACACCGTGCCGAGGGCTATTCAATAAGGCCTTCACAGGAGAAACTGTCCTGCTAATGCGCCAATGATGACAACAAGCCACGGGGGACTCTTCCAGAACATCAGCATCCCGAACAGTCCCGCGCCGATCACAAATTCAAGCGGGCCGTGGATGGAGGAAGTCCATATGGGATGGTACAAAGCGGCCAGCAGAATTCCGACCACAGCCGCGTTCATGCCTGTCAGCATGCCCTGCAGTTTCGGGTTTCTTCTGATACCGTTCCAGAATGGCATGGCTCCTACAATGAGCAGAAATCCGGGCAGAAAGATGGCAAGCGTGGCAACGATGCCTCCGGGTATTCCCTGAATCAGGACCCCAAGATAAGCGGCAAATGTAAACAACGGGCCAGGAACCGCTTGTGTCGCCCCGTAACCGGTTAGAAAATCCTCTTTAGACATCCATCCGTTCAGTACCGTCTCGCTTTCCAGCAGCGGAAGAACGACATGCCCTCCGCCGAATACAAGCGATCCGGCACGGTAGAAGCTGTCCACAATGGCTACCCATCCATTATCGGTTATTCCTTTAAGGAGCGGGAGACCTACCAACAGAACGACAAACGCTCCCAGGCAAAAGAGTCCGGCTCTCCGTCCGATCGGCATTTTCATATCGGGTGTTGCCTCTTCGTTTGCTTGACGCTTGAACAGCCACAATCCCGATAGGCCGGCAAGAGCGATCACCGTCACTTGAGACACGGGACTCTGCCACAGCAGCACGACGGCCATGGCGATTAACGCTACAGCCGCCCGGACAGGGCCTGAGGCCAGCTTCCCTGCCATTCCGAGCACCGCTTGCGCTACGATGGCTACCGCGACGATTTTAAGTCCCTGAATCCAGCCTGCCGAGCTGGGATCGAAGGTTTGCATGAGATAGGCAAAAATCATAAGCATGAGCACGGACGGCAGCGTGAAGCCGAGCCAGGCGACAAGTCCGCCCCAGAGTCCGGCTCTCATAACCCCAACGCCAATGCCTACCTGGCTGCTGGCAGGTCCGGGAAGGAACTGGGCCAAGGCCACCAGATCCGCGTAGCTTTTCTCATCCAGCCATTGTTCGCGCCGTACATAGGTCTGGTGGAAGTATCCGAGATGGGCAATCGGCCCGCCAAATGAAGTAAGTCCCAGCTGCAGAGCAGTCCACCAGGTTTCGCCGAGCGCACGCCACCTTCCAGACGGTTGTCTGTTGCCAACTTGAGACTGTGTTTGCTCTTTATCTGTCTGTAGATTCAAGATACCATCGCTCCCCGTTTGCTTGGTGTAATGTAATAGAACTCTTAACCCGTTCAGTCTTACGTATACAGATCATTATCAAATTTCAGAGTATACCATATTCTCATGATCAATCTACCCATTTATGTAATCGCAATGTAAAATTTTCAGACTTGAATGCTTCGCGTGAAAGTCCACACATGCATTAAAAAAAGAGCGATCCAACTGGAGTATCTCCATGGATCGCTCTTCATATCGTTCTAATAGCATGATGCATCACCAGATGCTGACTTCTGCAGCTTTAAGCCTCCGTCTTCGTTTCGTCCGGAACGGACAGATAACCTGGCTTCGCTGCCCCAAAACCAAAGATGAACAACACCACGACGACGGCGGACAGCACCGTCAGAGGCACCTTCCACCCTCCCGTTGCGTCATGCAGGAACCCGATCAGCATCGGACCGACGGCAGCCAGCAAATAACCCAGCGACTGGGCCATGCCCGATAACGCGGCGGCTTCGTGGGCCGTTTTGGTACGAAGAGTGAAGAACATCAGGGACAAACTGAAATTCGCCCCGCCCGAAATACCTACCAGCATCACCCATAGGAGATTCAATGAAGACATGCCGGATAACAAACCGGCATAACCGATCAGCATGGACAATGCAGAGATCGTTACCAGTACGCGCTGGTTCGGATTCCGGCCGGCCAGGACTGGAATGATGAAGGAAAACGGCAGGCTGACAAATTGGAGAATCGAGAGCATCCATCCGGCGGCGCCGTAATCCATGCCTTGGCTTCTCAGAATTTCTGGCAGCCAAGAGATGTTCACGTAGAACGTAAACGATTGAAGCCCCATAAATAAAGTAATATACCAAGCAAGCGGCGACTTCAGCACGCTCTGCTGCTTCGAAGCAGCCGAACTGACCTCAGCAGTCTTTCCGGAACTGCGACGCTGGATCAGCCATACAATCATCGCCAATATGGACAAGGATCCCCAAATTAACAGGGAGCCCTGCCAACCAAGCCCGGCTTGGGTAGCCAGCGGAATGCTCACCCCCGATGCAATCGCGGCGAGCAGGTTCATCGAGGCGGAGTAGGTGCCTGTCATCAAACCGATATGGCGCGGGAAGTCCCGCTTGACCAGACTCGGGAGCAGCACGTTCCCTACGGCTATGGCCATCCCTAGGAATGCGGTACCTATCAACAGCGTATAGGGAGAAGATATCGAGCGTATGCCGATGCCGAAAGTCAGCACGACCATACTCAGCAGAAGGGTTGTCTCCAGTCCCCATTTTTTGGCCATGGCCGGCGCCATCGGCGACAGTAAAGCAAAGGCTAATAGCGGCAGCGTTGTCAGCATGCCTGCCAATGTGTTCGAAATTCCCGTATCCTCTCGAATAATTCCGATCAGCGGACCTACCGAAGTAATCGCCGCCCTGAGGTTAATGGCAATAAGGATGATGCCTGCAAAGATCAACCATGTGCGCCCTGTGGAATTGGTGTTTGGATCTATCGATGTTCTTGATGTCATGACATGGACTCCTTACTTTTCATGCGATATGTAAAAATAAACTTATCCGAGTTTATCACAAACCCGGACTTTAGGCCATAGCCCCGGGAGGTCAACATCCTGGCGGCAATGTCATGTAATAACGCATGGACGCACCGAAGAGCCCTACACAACCGGGCTCCAGGCATACACGGATAATTTTTGGACATCGCGAATCAATTCATTATACCGGTTCAGGATATCCTCGGTTGCAGCATGGCGGAACTGCAAGATCCCCATGCACCGCAGCATCCCGTTATCGCTTTTGATTCTGATCGAATACTCGAGACTGTCCAGGATATAGGATAAACCGCGATTTTGCTGTTTGGCATTCAAATAGTATATCCCTAATTCGGCGAGAAGGCGGGTGTAACGGTTTATTGTGACCTGATCGCTTATCTTTCCAAGCTCATTTTGCTGCGATCTATAATGCAAATGCTCTTTAAAACGGTCCAAAATCGGATCAACATGAAGTTGATAACGATTGGCTGCGACCATGATATTGCATAGAGCAAGAAAGATCTCATTTTCTCTCGATTCAACGTAATCTACATACTGATGTAGGGCACCTGGTTGTCCGCTCATTAAACTAAACATATAGCGATTTGCTTCAGCCCATTCGCTAAACTGACCTAAGATATGAGATTCCTCAGAACTGGGATTTATAACCCAATCGGGTTTATCGTACAATGATACATAGTGGAAAGCATTATCGTAATCTCCTCGTTCTTGACACAAATATGCCTGAACCAGGTACGAATAAAGTATAAAAAAGAGAAGAGGTCTATTAGGAAATTCAAGCGATTCAAAAGTATTTTTATTTTGCTGATAATGAATTCTGGCTTGATGTTCCATTCTTTTGGCAAGAGCTTCGATTTTATCCATACGCTGCAAAGATATATTCAGATTTATCAGCTTAACATATGCATCCATTTGATATATTTCATCTAACCTATCTATATAGGGCTCGAAATATACGGCAGCTTGTAAATTTCCCTCTTGGTTCTCACCTAATCTGATTAAGAATAGTCGATATTGGCAAAGAGCTAACCGTTCGGAATACTGCAATTTTTCGCATTCGGCTACGCATTCGTATAACAACGCAGCCGCTTTATACTTTTCCTCGATGAACAATTCTTCCGCCATTTCGAAAAGCATTGGTGCGTAATTGATGTTTTCCAACGTCATTCGTGCAGCTCTATGCAAACAATCCAATTTATCCAGTTCAGCACATCGCTCAAGAAAAGGCCTCAGCCTCCGCCAATCCGGAGTGGTATGGAAAATACTTTCCGTTATGTAAAGATTGTAGAAGTGCCCCTCTTCCAGACCCATCCCTTCGGTAATCCGGTCTAACTGGTGCATGGACATGGGACGATTACCATTTAAAATATTACTAAGTGTTCCGCTGTTAATGCCGGATATCCTCGCAAATTGGCTAATCGTCATACGATGATTCTGCAAATATCTTACTATTTCTCCGCGAATCGTGGCTGTCGTCTCCAAGTAACAACACCCCCAGATGGAAAACCAAATATTAGTATAGTAAATAATTAATTACATGCTATTATTTTACATCCGTTAGGTCAATAGTAGATGACTGAACAAGTTTAAATATTTATTATAAGATATAATAAAAGACGCTTCCGAGGACTCGGAAGCATCTTGCTATGACCCACCTGTTCGAGTTTAAGATAATTATGTACCGCCAGATCCGAATCCATGAGTTAAAGTTGAAAATACCGCTATTTGTTCGTTATTGTCAGCATGAATCGTTAAAGTTGGACCTGCAAATGTCCATACGATACTAAACATAACTAATAGAGAAACCAATTTTTTTCTCATTTAATTTTTGCACCTCGCTAACTAAATTAGTATACCGTTTTTGTGATTCTAATGATGAAAAATGACGATACTGTTCGAATAACCCCATACATCTTAGCATGCCATTGTTACTATTAATTGTAATGGAACTTCCCAAACTTTCCAATATAAATTCTATTCCTTTATCATATTGTTCCGAATTTATATAGTAGATCCCTAATTCGGCCAATAAACGCGTATGTCTCTCTAATGTTACTTGCTTACTAACTTTACCTATGTGATTTCGTTGTTGCTTATAGATTAAATAATCCTTGTAACCTTCCAAAATATGATCTACCTGAAATTTATGTCGATTGGCTGCTATCATTATGTTACACAAAGCCACAAAAATCTCGTCTTTACGTGTCGAGACGAATTCCATATACTCAGAAAGGACTTCAACTTGTCCGACCATTAACTGGTATACATATCTGTTAGCAACTGCCCACTCTTTAAACTGGTTAATAATTTGTAGTTCTTCATTATTAGCATTACTAACCCATGAAGGATCAGCATATTGTGATACATAGTATAGTGCCTTTTCGTACTCTCCACGCTCACTGTAGCTATATTCTAATGATAAATGTGCGTATAGTATATAAAAAACAAGTGGATTCTTCCTCTTTATTTCAATCTGATTTTTTGTCTCAATATATTTAAACTCAATTATTGCTTTATGCAGCATTAGCTCTGCAAATTCCTCAACTTTATCCCAACGATGAATAGATCCATTTACATTAATCAAATCAACTAGCGCATCCAATTGATAAACTTCATCTAATCGATCAATATAAGGTTCGAAATATACTGCTGCCCGCGAATTCATTTCCTGATCATCCGTAAGCCCAAGCGTAAACAACCGATACTGGCAAAGGGCCAGCCGCTCCGAATGCTGGAATCTTTCGCTCTCAGCCACACTCCTGTATAGCAGCACGGCCGCCTCATGCTTCCCCTCTTTGAAAAAAACCTCGGCTGTTTCAAAGAGCAGCGGGGAGTATGAAATATTATCCATCGTCATTCGGACAGCCTTGTCCAAACAGTCCAGCTTCCCCAGTTCCGCGCACCTGTGAAGAAACGGTCCCAGTCGACGCCAATCCGGCGTAGCATGAAAAATACATTCATCTATGTACAACTCGTAGAAATAACCCTCTTCCAGACCCATGCCTGACGTAATTCGGTCCAGTTGCTGCATGGAAATCGGGCGGTTCCCATTCAGAATATTGCTGAGTGTGCCGCTGTTGACCTCCGATATTTCAGCAAACCGATTAATCGTCATTTCGTTCTTATGTAGAAACTCTTCCATTTGTTCGCGAATCGTGGCTGTCATTTCCAAGCTAACACCACCCTCCAGGATCAGAACCCAAATATTAGTATATTTCTCTATACAGTAATCATATTGATTAATATTCCAGCGGTCAATACTTATTTACGTCATTTTTTTACATAAAATACCCAATAAGATTTAAAAATGCCAATTTCCTTACAAATCTTATTCTATTTATATATCGTCAAATGAAATGACACGATGAGAAAAGCGCTCCGAAATTTTCGGAAGCGCTTTTATTTGCTGAATTCTATAAACATTTTAATTCATCTTCAGTCCAAAGATTCCTTGTCTTGAAGTAGAAATTTACCCCAGAACCAAACGATCATCGGACAGCTTATGGCCGCTAATCTGCTCAAATTCCCCAAGCAGCTGCTCCACTGTCAGGGATTTCTTGCGCTCTTCATCCACATCCAGAATGATGCGCCCCTTATCCATCATAATGAGACGATTGCCAAGACGGATGGCTTGCTCCATGTTATGTGTGACCATGAGCGTGGTCAGCTTCATGTCCCGTACGATGTCATCGGTTATTCGGGTAATCAGCTCCGCACGAGCCGGATCGAGCGCTGCCGTATGTTCATCGAGCAGCAGGATTTGCGGCTGCGTGAAGGTTGCCATCAGCAAGCTTAGCGCTTGACGTTCCCCTCCCGACAGCATCCCTACTTTGGCTCGGAGCCGATCCTCGAGTCCAATGCCAAGCCGCTCTAGATGTTTGCGGAAGCCGGCCCGCTTGGATGCTGTAACGCCTATGCTGAGCCCGCGGGACTGGCCGCGACGATATGCCATCGCCAGATTCTCTTCAATGGTCATATGCGGCGCCGTGCCCGCCATCGGATCCTGAAATACCCGGCCGATCCAACGGCTGCGACGGAATTCCGGCAGATGCCCGATCGAAGTGCCGTCAATGCGCACTTCACCCGCGTCCGGCTTCATTACCCCGGAAATGATATTCATCAGCGTGGATTTGCCCGCACCATTACTTCCGATAACCGTCACGAAATCCCCCGGCTTCAAGTGAAGGTTGACATCCATCAAAGCGATCTTCTCATCCACCGTCCCCGGGTTAAACAGCTTGGACACATGGTTCATTTCCAGCATCAGAGCGCACCTCCTTTGGTCTTCCCTTGCGTAGCTAACAGTTCGGTTGAGCGCCTCCGTGCCTGTGAACGCTGCTTCATCGCCCGATTGATGGTCGGAACCACGAGAGCGATAATGACGATGATCGCCGTGATCAATTTTAAATCCGAAGCTTCGAGCCATGGAATCTCATAAGCAGCAGCAACGACAATCCGATAGATAATCGAACCGCAGACGACAGCCAGCGTTGTCCGGAATACCGAGCCGGTTCCCAGAACAGCCTCACCAATGATAACGGACGCCAAGCCAATGACAATCATTCCAATACCGGAGCCGATGTCCGCAAAACTTGATTGCTGGGCAACCACAGCGCCGGATAAGGCCACCAGCCCGTTCGAGATGCTTAGCCCCAGAATGGTTGTCGTGTCCGTGTTGGCACCAAAGCTGCGGATCATCCGCTTGTTATCGCCGGTCGCGCGGAGCGCAAGGCCAAGATCCGTGCGGAAGAATGCATCCAGCAGCAGCTTGCCGATGATCACAATCACTAACATAATATAGATCGGATCAATGGATCCGAAGATATTCGCTTCCTGGCTCAACGAAATATTAGGCTTGCCCATGATCCTCATATTAATCGAGTACAGCGCAATCATCATAATAATGCCCGAGAGCAAACCGTTGATTTTACCCTTGGTGTGCAGCAGGCCTGTACAGATACCGGCTAACATACCTCCGGCAAATGCGGCCAGCGTGGCAAGCCATGGATTCACACCGTTGGTAATCAGAATCGCCGCAATCGCCGCGCCTGTCGTAAAACTTCCATCCACCGTCAGATCCGGAAAATCCAGAATCCGGAACGTAATATACACGCCAAGTGCCATCAGCGCATACAGCAGCCCCAATTCAATCGGACCATCCAGCCTCATCACGAAATCCAGCATGTCATGACCTCCTTAAGGATTAAGAAGTAAGGCGCGGGCTGTTATCTCCGCGCCTTACCGTTACTCGATGATGTTGTTGTCCGGGTCCTTGACTTCCTGTTTCATGGCGTCGGTCACTTCAATTCCATATTCAGCCGCAACCTTCGTGTTCAGGATCAGATCCAGCTTATCCGGCTTCGTGATTTCCATGTCCCCCGGGTTCTTGCCGTTTTTCAGTATCTCTACGGCCATCTGGCCGACTTGATATCCATGATCGTAGTACTTGAATCCAACTGTTGCAAAAGCTCCCTTCTCCACCGTATCGCGGTCACTGGAAAAGAACGGTATTTTGTTTTTTTGTGCTGTCTGAATAATTGTCTCGACTCCACTTACCACGGTATTATCCAGCGTGATATAAAAGGCATCGACTTTACCGACTAGCGATTCCGCTGCTTGCTTCACTTCCGAAGTATTGGTAACGGCAGCTTTCACAAGCTCGATTCCATGCTCCGAAAGCACCTCTTCTGCCGTGTTGGCCATAACAACCGCATTTGCTTCTCCTTCATCTAAGACCAAACCAATCCTCTTAACATTTGGAAAATGAGTATTTACAAAATTCATCAATTGTTTGGTTGCTTCCGGGTTCGTGTCAGATGCCCCGGTGATGTTGCCCCCTGGTTTCTTCAAATCGCTGACCAGCTTCGCATCGAGCGGATCTGTTACAGCTGCGAACAAGACCGGTTTCTCCTTCACGTTCTGCGCCACAGCCTGTGCCGAATCTGTTGCAATTGCGATCACCAGATCCGCTTTCGTATCCTTCAACTTCTGTCCGATCGAGAGGTTGTTCGCCGGGTCACCTTGTGCATTGTTGTAATCAATCTTCAGCGTTTTGTCATCCTCCGAGATTCCAGCGTCCTTCAATGCTGCCAGAATGCCTTCCCGCGTTGCATCCAAGGATGGATGCTCTACGATCTGCGAAATCGCGATGCTGTAGGATTTCTTCTCGGCATCTCCGCCGCTGCCCGTTTGAGTCGTTCCGCCGCCTTCCGGCTTGTCCCCGCAGCCTACTGCCGTAACCAGCAGCGCGGAGAGTGTAAGTGATAACCACATTTTTCTCTTCATTATGAATCCCCTCTCTTTTATTAACCGCTTCAATAATTTTCTACATAAAGCGACAACGCTTCCCCGCTTTCATAGACGAAAGCATTAAAGTCAAAAAATAAGTCGTTCCTATTGAACAACGGTCTATTATGAACATTTTATATGTACCCAATTGTATTCGTCAATCAAGATTTTCTAAGGGAGGATGCTTTCCATAAAGAACATCCCCGGATGTCATACGTCTCCGGGGATGCCAGTATAACGAAACCATATTTATATAGTAGAAAAAATCTTATAATAACCTCTACAGAATGGAACGGCCCTGCATGGTCGCAAGCCAAGCATCTGCCATAAGAGCATGCCCTGCAGGCGATGGATGCACGCCATCGGGCGCCCAATAACTCATCTCAATCTTGGAGCTGGCCGCAGCGAATATGCCGTCGAGCGGAACGTACAAGGTTTCAAATTCGCGCGACAATTCGCGAACGGCCTGAATTTTGGGATCCAGATCTTCTCGCCATTCCTTCTTCGCTTCCGTAACGGGCAGCAGGAAGGGCTCCATGAGAATGAAACTGGCGCCGGTCAGCTCGCGGGTTTGGATTAGCAGCTCCCTGTAGCCTTCATAATAAGCTTCCACGGACGTGGTTTCGCCGCGATTAAACCTCCTGCCGGTTTCATTGATGCCGACCAGGATGGATACCCATGTCGGATCCAGATCGATGCAATCTTCCTCCCAGCGCCCCCGCAGATCGACGACCCGGTTGCCGCTGATTCCCCGGTTTACAAAACGCAGCCTTTTCAAAGGCAGCTCCATACCAAGCCGGGCAGCAGCCATCAGCGCGTATCCATGCCCCAAACTGTCCGACTCCTCGTAATTTCGCCCGCAATCGGTGATGCTGTCGCCTTGAAACAATACGAGTGCATTTTGCTCGATATGTACCATGCTGTTCAACGCCTCCAATAATGAAAGTGTTCACCTGCTCACCCCTTCATCATAACCGCTTTCAAGCATTCCTGAAACCCCTTAAATTCACATAACATGGCAAACTTTCTATACATTTAAGTTGACTATGTGGAATGAATTCACTACAATTCTATAGGTATACGTATGGCTGAATCTTAAAAAGAACAGGTGATTAAATCATGTCAGAGCAACAGAACTATCAGATCCTTCTCTATTATAAATTTGTTCAAATCCCGGACCCTGAAGCGTTCAAAGACGAGCATCTGCAATACTGCAAAGATCTCGGGCTTAAAGGACGCATCCTGGTTGCCTCCGAAGGCATCAATGGTACGGTATCCGGTACGGTTGAACAGACTGAGCAATATATGCAGGATATGCACGCCAATCCGCTATTTGCGGATATGGTGTTTAAGATTGACCCATCCGAAGGGCATGCCTTCAAAAAGATGTTTGTCCGTCACCGCGAAGAACTCGTTACGTTCCGTGTCGAGGATGAACTCGACCCTAACGTGGTCAGCGGAAAACGCCTATCGCCCCAGGAATTCTTTGAACACTTGCAGCGCGATGATGTCATCGTCATCGACGGACGGAATGATTATGAGTATGATATCGGCCATTTCCGCAATGCGATAAGACCCGAGGTCCAATCCTTCCGGGAGTTTCCGGAATGGATTCGCGAGAACCTGAGCGAGCACAAGGATAAAACCATCCTGACTTACTGCACAGGGGGCATCCGCTGCGAGAAGCTGACCGGCTTTATGCTCAAGGAAGGCTTCAAAGACGTTGCCCAGCTTGAGGGCGGCATTGTCACCTACGGGAAAGATCCTGAAGTACAGGGCCGTCTCTTCGACGGAAAATGTTATGTATTTGATGAGCGCATTTCCGTTCCGATCAATCAAACGGACGAGGATGTTATCGTGGGCAAATGCCATCATTGCGGAAAGCCCGAAGATCGGTACATCAACTGCGACAATGACGCCTGCCACCTGCAGCATGTGTGCTGCGAAGAGTGTGAGGAGCTTCATCATGGCTGCTGCTCCGCGGAGTGCGAAGAAATTGTTGCTGCAAGCCACAATGCTTCCTAATCCAATCAAGGCATGTATCAATAACCAAACGAAAGGGCAAGGCGCGAATCATTCGCGCCTTGCCCTTTTACTATACGTTCTCGTCTGCATGCAGACGTATTAAATATCGTGGAAAACAGCCAATTCAGCTTCGATAGCAGCTTTGATCTTCTCGACGCATTCTTCCGTCGTTGCCGCGAATACACGTTTACCATTCACCAGTGCATATGGCCGCAGCTTGCATAGACCGCAAAGATTCATGCAATCCGCCCGCAGGACAGCGATTTCGGGATACAATTCCTCAAGATGCTCAAGTTCCAAAGCACTCATCAAGTTGCTGTCGCATATTTCCACAACAACAATCCCCATCCCCATCTTTATCACCACTATTCATTTGACAATTCGTTCATTCATTATGAGGAAAACGCCCGGATTTGTCAAATCGATCGTAGGGTTTGATCAATGGATGAGGGATTCCGCACCATCGATATAAATTTCCGTACCGGTAATATGGGAAGCATCATCCGATGCCAGAAAGGCTACGAGCTGAGCAACCTGTGATGGCTGTCCCGGTCCGTCCGCCAAAGGCTGGTCTCCCTCAGGGTATTCAATCGGAATCGTCACCTCGTCCAGCTCCGGCTTCGCAATGGTGCTCTCATCAATATTCGTTGCAATCGCACCTGGGCAAATAGCGTTCACCCGGATTTTGTAACGGGCGAGCTCCAGCGCCGCCATCTTCATGAAGGCCACCTGTCCCGCCTTCGTGGTGCTGTATGCGGAGAAACCAAACCCGGTAAATACCCGGTTTCCGTTAATGGAGCTCGTAATGATGATGCTGCCGCCATGATCCTTTAAGTAAGGAATCGCGTATTTTACCGTAGCAAACGTTCCTCTCAAATTCGTGTTAATGGTAGCATCCCATTCATCCAGCTCCATGATCTCGATCGGAGCTTTGGTCCCATTAATACCGGCATTCGCAAATACGATATCAATCTTTCCCCACTGCTCGGTGGCTTGACTGAAGCAATCCTTCAGCGATTCCGCTTTGGAAATATCGCAGTTGCCCGTGAGCACTTCGCCCCCGCCATCTTCTATGGTCTTCTTCACTTTCTCTACGCGTTCACGATCGATGTCGATCAACAGGAGTTTAGCTCCTTGCTCTGCCATAAGAAGGGCTGCGGCCCGGCCGATTCCGGAACCAGCACCGGTAACGATGGCTACTTTACCATCCAAACGTTGATTTGTTGTCATTGCCACAACCTCCTCGTTTAAGTTTTCATGATTATAGATAACCCAACGAGTCCGTATCTGAATCTTGGCAATCCGAGCCTGCCGTGCAGCAAGCAGCAAGCAAGCATATCCCAGCGGTAATGCCTAACCCGATGAAAAAAAGAAATCGTCCCCCGCCTCATGGTAACACCTTACCACACGAGCCGTAAGAACGATCTCTTTGCATTCATTTCCTATGAGAGGATCAAGTCTTCCAGGCCTATCGTTGGAATACCGCAGGTTTAACGCATACCGGCTTGGATTGCGAAACCGTATACCCGGTAAAGTCAAGCTTGCCGTCTTCCGGATTCACGTTAAACAATACCAGGTTATTCCCGTCCCGATTGGCAACGATGAGGAATTTCCCCCCGGCATGAGCGTAAAATGACGCGGATGGCCGCCCTCCGTCGAAATATATTGCACCGGGCTTAAACGACCGGTATCTTCATGCACGTTAAATACTACAATGCTGTCGTGTCCGCGGTTCGATCCGTATACCGTTTTGCCATCCGGGGACACGGCGATTTCGGCACAATAGCTCTCCCCGTCAAAATCCGCAGGCAGTGTCGATACCGTTTCCAGCACCTCTAAACGTCCCGCTTCTTGATTGTAGCGAAGAACCGTGACACTGGAATTCAGCTCGTTGATGACATAAGCATAGGCACCGCTGGGATGGAAAGCCAAATGACGGGGCCCTACGCCCGCGTCCAGCTGGGTTTCGCCGTGAAAGCTCAGCTCTTGCCTATTCTCATTTATCGTATATGCAAGAATCTTGTCCAATCCCAAATCCTGTACGAACACATATTGACCATCCGGACTGTAAAATGCCGAGTGCGCTCTGGATTGCTGACCATCACGCACTGTCACGAGATCCGTATGTTTCTTCTCATCCAGCAGTTTGCCGGCTTGTCCATTCTCATCGATCGAATGAAGACCTACCAGGCCTCCATGATAACTCGAAACAATCAGATACTTGCTGGATTCATCACGCTGAATGTGGCAAGTGGAGCTGCTGACACTGCGGGTACGATTCAATTCGGTCAGTTTGCCGGCCTCCGGGTCAATTTCAAAGCTGATGACCTCGGCTGCTTTGCCGCCTTGATCTGCAATTTCGCCGATGGCATACAAACGTCCGTTATCCGGATCGACGTTCAAGAAAGTGGGATTTTTAATGCCGGATACTTCATCAAGCAGCTTCAGCTCGCCGCTGTCCTCGTTAAATTCATAAACACATACCCCGCTTTGATTATCTTCCGCATACGCACCTGTAAACAGCAGTGTGCGCTGTGATGGATTCGCCATAAAATCCGATCTCTCCTCTCGTATATCTATCATTTCATGTCCTATGTAGTGATGCTTTCAGTTACCATGTTAACTTCAACCCTGATGAAAATCAAATGACTTGCCGTTTGCAGCCTGTTTGTCTTTTGCCATACCGGGTATGTATGTATTACATTGACTGAAGGAGGTATTCCCATGAAACAACCGAACAGCGAAGAAGTACGCAATCATCAGGACACGGAGAACGACTCCCAGGAACAACGCGACAAGGTGAAGAAGCATCAGGATGTGGAGCCTCAGGCTGAGAATTGGAATCCCCGGGATCTTCCCGATCCAGACGATAAAAATCAATCTAAATCCTAATCGCGCAATAAGAAAGGCCGCATGGACACTGCCATGCGGCCTTCTTATATAGGTGAGTCTCTTTGGCTTGGATGATTATCCTTCCAGAAGCAGCGACTCCGGATCTTCGAGGAGCTCTTTCACGGTTACCAGGAAGCGAACCGCCTCGGAACCGTCAACGATCCGATGATCGTAAGACAATGCGATGTACATCATCGGACGATTTTCCATGCGTTCAGCATCAATCGCTACCGGGCGAAGCTGGATTTTGTGCATGCCGAGGATACCCACCTGAGGCGTATTCAGGATCGGCGTAGACAACAGCGAGCCGAAGACGCCGCCATTCGTAATCGTAAACGTACCGCCTTGCAGCTCAGACAAGGACAGCGCGTTATTGCGGGCTTTGGCAGCCAGATTGCCGATTTCCTTCTCAATCTCGGCAAAACCAAGACGATCGGCATCGCGAACGACCGGAACGACAAGCCCTTCTTTGGCGGATACCGCAATACCGATATCATAGAATTTCTTCACGACGATATCGTCGCCGTCGATCTCGGCGTTCAAATGCGGGAATCTCTTCAACGCACCCACAACCGCTTTGGTGAAGAAGGACATGAAACCGAGCCCTACGTCATGCTTCTCTTGGAATGCTTGCTTACGACGCTTGCGCACGTCCAGGATCGCGGTCATATCCACTTCATTGAAGGTCGTCAGCATGGCAGCCGTATGCTGCGCTTCGACCAAACGATTCGCAATCGTTTGACGACGGCGGGACATGCGGGTACGTTCAACCGGTTTGCCATACTCGGCAGCAGGTGCTTGTGCTGCCGGTGCAGGCGTTGAAGCTGCCGGCTTGCTAGGTGCCGCAGACGGCTTAGCTTCGTTATGATTCTTCACATCATCATGGTAAATCCGACCGATCGGGTCGCGGCCCTGTACCTGGTCCAGATCAATCCCGCGTTCACGAGCCAGTTTGCGTGCGGATGGCGATGCAGTCAGACCTGCTCCTTCCTCGTTCTGAGCCGGTACCGGAGCTTGCGGTTTCGGTGCTTCTGCGGCGGGTGCCGAAGCAGCTTCCGTTTGCACGGAGGCTGGAGCTTCAGCCGCCTTCGGCGCCGATGCACTTGGAACGCCTTCCTGCGGAGAAATTTGACCGATCACTTCGCCGATCGTTACGTTCTCCCCTTCTTGACGAAGGATTTTTTCCACAACGCCTTCAGACTCTGCGCTAATTTCAAGATTAACCTTATCCGTTTCTAACTCGAGCAGCACATCACCGATGTTGACGCTATCCCCTTCTTTTACGTGCCATTTGAATATCGTTCCTTCGGTGATGGATTCGCCCATAGCTGGTACAGTAATTTCGCTCACAGCCGCTACCTCCCCAATGAGATCTCTTGATTTATAGTTTTACGATTAAGGGCAAAAGAAATGATGGTCTGTTGCTCATAAGCATGAACATCCTGATATCCGCTAGCAGGGCTCGAACGCTCAGGACGTCCGCTGTAACGGACCTCTGTGCCTTTAGGTGCAATTTCACGAATTCTCGGCTCCATGAAGCTCCAGCCGCCCATGTTCTGAGGCTCTTCCTGAACCCACAGAATCTCTTTCAGGTTCGGATACTTCTGCATCACACGGGAAATTTCTTCTTTAGGGAATGGATACAGCTGTTCCACACGAAGAATGTGGATCCAGGATTGGTCCTCACCCTTCTGCTTATCCAGCGCGTCTTCCAAGTCGATCGCAATTTTCCCCGAGCACAATACAAGGCGTTCCACCTTCTTAGGTGTTTGACCTAGACCCGGCTGTTCCATTACCTTCTGGAAACCGCCTTCGCTAAACGCGTTCACAGGCGACGCGACACGCGGGTTACGGATCAAGCTCTTCGGAGCCATGACCACCAGCGGCTTGGCATCGTCCGTGTTGGTCAGGGAAGCCTGTTTGCGCAGCAGGTGGAAATATTGGGCGGCCGAAGTCAGATTCGCAACCGTCCAGTTATCCTCGCCGCTCAGCTGGAGGAACCGTTCCAATCTGGCGCTGGAGTGCTCTGGACCGTTTCCTTCATAGCCGTGAGGAAGCAGCATCACCAAGCTGGACTTCTGTCTCCACTTCGAACGTCCGGCCGTAATGAACTGGTCGATGATCACCTGTGCACAGTTGACGAAATCGCCGTACTGCGCTTCCCAGATCACCAAAGTCTCGGGAGAGTACACATTGTAGCCATATTCAAATCCAACGACCGCAGCTTCGGTCAGCGGGCTGTTATGGATCGCGAACGATGCCTTGGCTTGCGGCAGCCGGTGCAGCGGGCAGAAGGTTTCTCCATTAACCGCATCGTGAAGCACCAGGTTTCGATGGGCAAACGTTGCACGTTCGGCATCCTGTCCCGTGATCCGGATCGGCTTGCCGTCAGCGAGAATCGTAGCGAAGGCCAGCGTTTCGGCATGACCCCAGTCCACCTTCTCGCCCTCGTCAAGCGAATTGCTGCGCCGCTCGAGGATGCGTTGAAGCTTTGGATATACCGTAAAGCCTTCAGGCCACTGCAGGAGCTCGCGGTTAATGCCGCGCAGCACCTCTGCAGATACATTCGTCGCGGCTTCCGTCTTGGATTTGCCGTCCGTAGGGTTCAGTCCGAGCAGAATCTGATCAACCGGATCCTTCGTTTTCACGTTCTCGTAAGAGTTCTTCAAGACCTCCACGACGCCGTTCTTCAAACCGTCCACTTGTTCTTGGGTCAGAATGTTTCCATCCACCAGTTTCTTCATATAAATCGTGCTGACGGTTGGATGGTTCTTCACCTTCTGGTAGATCAGCGGCTGGGTCGTTTCCGGATCGTCCGTCTCGTTGTGGCCATATTTCCGGTAGCCGACAAGATCGATCAGAATGCTCTTCTTGAACTTGTTGCGGTAATCGCTGGCAAGACGGGCCACTGCGATACACGCTTCCGGATCATCCGCGTTCACGTGGATAATCGGAATCTCATAACCTTTTGCCAAATCGCTCGCATAATGGGTCGATCTGGAATCCTTGCCTTCCGTCGTGAATCCGATGCGGTTGTTCACGATGATGTGAATCGATCCGCCCGTACGGAACGCCGGCAATTTATTGAAGTTCAAGGTTTCCGGCACGATGCCTTCGCCAGGGAACGCGGAATCGCCATGAATCTGAATGCTCAGCGCTTTGTTCACATCCTGCTTCGGATAACCCGCTTCGCTGCGATCCTCCTGGGCGGCACGAGCAAAGCCCTCTACTACCGGATTGACGTATTCCAGGTGACTCGGGTTGTTCGCAAGCGTGATCCGAACCTGCCGGGCTTCATCCTTCTTCAGGTAACGGTCCGCGCCCAAATGGTACTTTACGTCGCCCGTCCAGCCGTAGTTGATGCCCATGGAGCCTTCGGACGGCACCAAATGTTTATTCGGAGAGTGCATGAACTCCGAGAAAATCTTGCCGTAATCCTTGCCCAGCACATGAGCCAGAACGTTCAAACGTCCGCGGTGCGCCATACCCACGAGAATGGAGTTGACATCCGCTTCGGCCATTTGGCGAACGATCTCGTCGAGCAGCGGCACGAGTGCCTCATTGCCCTCAACCGAGAAGCGCTTCGCGCCTACGAACGTGCGATGCAGGAATTCCTCGAACTGCTCGGCTTCGAGCAGCTTCTTCAACAATCCCCTGCGCTCTTCAACGCTCATGTCGGACAAGTAGCGGCCTGATTCGGCCTGCTGGTTGAGCCACTTGCGTTCTTCTTCATCGTGGACGTGGCTAAATTCATAGGCAATGGAGCCTGTATATAGTTGCAACAGCCGCTGGATTGCCTCTAAGCCGTTCTTGATATCGCCAGGAGCCTCCTCCCAGACGATCTCTGCAGGCAGGGCGGCCAAATCCGCTTGGCTGAGTTGGTAGCTTTCCGGTTGAAGCAGCCGCGTGTCGGCTTCGTTTCCGATTCCAATCGGATCAATGTCTGCGGCCAGATGACCGTAGGTTCTAATGTTCCACACCAGTTTGCCGGCAGCTACCCCTTTTTTCATCAATTGCGGGTCGTAGCTTACACCTTGTCCCTGCGAATCCGCTTTCTTTTCATTGTTTTCCAAAGATGGAGGCGGTCCCCAGCTTGCGAACAGCTCGCGGTATCCTGGCTCCACAGATTGCGGGTCTTGCAAAAACTTCTCATACTGATCTTGAATGTACCCCAAGTTCGGACCGTGATATTTCTGCCATGGTCCCTCTGTCATTCTGTCAAGGGTCTTCATCGCTGACTCCCTCCGTCAGATTATTTTGATTGCTCAAGGACGGAATTTCTAATTTTACATTTTGCATACTACATTTTACATTAAATAAACGTTTTCTTACGATTACATTATAATACACTTGGCCTCAATACCGAAAATACCCTTTATATATAATAATGATCTCAGAAACAGATGAATTTGCGTCAATTTTTTGACGATTTGTCCGATCGTTCACCAGTTCCCTGTATGGGGTTCCATTTAAACCCATTTATTCGGAAAAAATATCCTCTTCCAGCCAGTCCATCTGCCGCAGCGGCTCGGGGCCGGTGTTCATCCCCAGCAGTTGAAGAAGCTGTTTGGCATTGTCGGAAGCATCGCCTCCCGAATTGTTGTTGAAGATAATCCAGCACTGCTTCGCTTTCTTTAGCAATTGCTCTATCCATCCTCTCAGCTGTTCCAATTCTTCCGGACTGTAACGGTACAAATACCGGACCTCTCGCCAGTTGGGCTGACCGCTGGAATGCCACCCATCGGCGTTTCGTCCGTGCATCCGGATCATCACGGCCTCCGTGCCCGATGTCTCAAGCACGACCGGCACCGATCCGCTACCGGCTTGCGGCTCGTCGGCTATGCTGTGGATCCAGCCCTCGCTCCGCATAAATTCGAGGGTCTTCTCGCGAAACTCCGGCGCATACCAGCTCTGATGGCGAAACTCCAAGGCTACCGGAACGTCCTTCATCCATTCCCGCGTACGCTTCAGAGTGTCCACATGCTTGCGTTCGCAACCAAACCATGGCGGGTATTGGAAAAGCACGGTCCTTAATTTGTCCGCCGCTCGCAATTCTTCGACCGATGCAAGCAAATGATCGAACATCGCTTTTACGCTGGGATATCTGTCCTTGCCCTGTCCGCGGGCATGTCCTGTCATGCCCTGATAGGCCTTTACAATAAAACCGAAATGGTCCGGGACGGCTGCCGCCCATTTTGTCATTTGTTCCGGCGAGGGTATGGCATAGAACGAATTGTCCATCTCCACGATGGGAAAATGCCTGCTGTACATTTCCAGTTTATCTGCAGGCCTTGCCCCTTCGTCGTACAGCTTGTCATGATCCCCCCACCCGGACAAACCTACCTGAATCACATCTTTTTGTTTATCTTCCTTTGACATAACTATCCTCACATCCACATGATTTACCATATCGGGGACTTCTATTAATTAACCTGATACGGGTGATTTCAAAAGCAGGCAGCACCATACTGATTTTACCAATGCCTTGATTTCGTTCACTTCCTATCATAAAAAACATGATGGGCTTCCAGGTTACCGTCCAGGATCTCGATCCTTCCATGCGAATAACGGGGCTGCCGCCTTTTATCCGTAGCGGAACCGGGATTGAACAGCAGGACCCCCTGTACATCTTCTTTAAAGGGAATATGGGAGTGGCCGAACAAGATGCAGTCCACCTCCGTATCTGCAAAAGCTTTTCTGGCTCGGGATGGCGTCGTTCCGCCTTGACCGTGTCCGTGCACAATCCCGATGCGCTTGCCTTCGATTTCAACCAGTCTTTTATACCCAAAGCGTTCCACGATCCGCGCGTCATCCACATTCCCGGCCACGCCCTCTAAGGGGGCATATTGACTTAACTGCTCATAGAGCTCCCAATTGGACCAGTCTCCGGCATGAACAATAAGCTCCGATTGCCGTAAATCTTCAAGCAGCGGGTCTGGCAGTTCCTTCGCCTTTTTGGGCATATGGGTGTCTGACAATACCGTAATCCGATATGGGCGACTCATTGGGATGCACCTCTTCTTATGGTTATGTAATGCTGCAATACCAGCCATCTGACATTCATCTATATCCTACCAAATAAACGAAATCAAATAAAACCGCGCAGGGAGCTGCGCGGTTTTTCACGTCTTCTTTTAAGGCAGAAAAAAATTTCCAATCCAGTTTTAGTTTGTCCGCCTGCCGAATAGAATGTACGAGCAAGCAGGTACAAGCTGTGTTATCCATGTTCCAGACGAGAGGTGGAAATTGATAAGTATTCTAATTAGCTACATGATCCTTGGCCTTTCCCTATCGGCACCCGTTGGTCCGATTAATGCGGCGCAGCTTGATAAGGGAATCAAGAAAGGGTTCTGGCATGCTTGGCTGTTCGGCATTGGTGCGGTTCTTGCGGATATCCTGTATATGGTCCTCGTCTATCTCGGCGTGGTTCATTTTCTGAATACGCCGTTCATGCAGACATTCCTCTGGCTGTTCGGCGCTTTTGTCCTTATCTATTCCGGGCTGGAAAGCATCCTGAACGCCAATAAAGTGACGATCAGTCAAGAAAAAAGCGATGATTCGTTATGGAAAAGCACGCTCTCCGGGTTTCTCATGTCCGTCTCGAATCCGATGACGATTCTGTTCTGGCTCGGCATCTACGGCTCCATCCTGGTCAAAACGGCTGCGGACGAAGGGTCCGGGAACCTGTTTCTCTACAGCGTTGCCGTCATCGCCGGGGTCGTGCTGTGGGACTTGTTCATGGCCGCGCTCGGCAGCGTATTCCGCCGATATTTAAACGAGCGGGCGCTTTCCCTCATCTCGGTGCTTTCCGGGATCTCGCTAATCGTGTTTGGCGTTTATTTCGGAATTCGAGCTCTGGCATTACTTTATCCCCTCGTATTCTAACGGGCCGGTTTGGGGCTAAGCTTGCGCTTTTCCCTCTCCATCGCGCGGCCCTGACCGGATTTCTTCCACACGGAGCGCATGCATAATACGACCAGTCCGATTAACAATATGAACCCGAGACTGATCCAGAGTCCCGGCCGACTCGTCGGGTGCAGGGCGGTTCCGCTGACGGCAGCCGCTATGAGTATCATACCGATGTATCTTTTGACCTTGCCCCATCCCGTAAGCTCCATCAGCCGGCCGGCCGATATCAGGATAAAAAACCAGTTATACAGCAGCATAAGGCCTGCCGCAGTTGTCAGATACTCGTAAATCTTGCCGGGCATGAGCAGAGACAGCACGATGGATACAATCAACCCGGCGGCGGTTAGGGAAAGGGAGAAGATGGGCGTATCGCGCTTAAACATTTTTCTGGAAAACAGCTTGGGCGCATCCTTATCCTCGGATAACGTGACCAGCATCGTGGTTACGGCATACAGCGAGGCAACCATCGTCGAGAATCCTGCAATGATTAAGACCGCATTGAATATATGGGGGATAAAAGGCAGCTGATACGAGCTAAGCGCCACAACGAAGGGGCTTTTCGTCGTGGAGAATCGATTCCAGGCTACCATCATCACGGCCATGCCAATAGACAGTACATATACGACGGACAGCAGGAGAATCATCACCTTGCCCGATTTCGGCGCTTCCTTCGGATTCTTCAAGCGGACGGCCATCACTCCCATGACTTCAATTCCGCCGAAAGCATAAAACGCAAAGATCAAGGACGACCATACGCCTTTACCGCCCGTCGGGAATAAGGCGTTCATGCTGCCCGGAACATGGGGCTTATTCCCGCCTTTCAACCATCCCATCCAAGCGGCGGCGGCAATGACAAGAAACATGACGATGGCAGCGACCTTAATAACAGCCAGCACATTCTCCAGGCGGTCGAAGCCCTTGGTGCCGATCCATATGACAAAAAGCCCCAATACGGCATAACCTGATGCGAATATCCACATCGGAACGCCAGGAAACCAAAAGCGGGAGAATATCGCCAGCGCCGTCATCTGGCTTCCCATGATCAACACTTCGGAGCACCAGTACATCCACCCTGTTGAGAAGCCTGCCCACCGGCCGTAGGCTTTTTTGGCGTAGGTTCGGAACGAGCCTTTTTTGCGGATCCTCCGCCGTCATTCGCGCCAGCACATCAAACACGAAGTAGGTGGCCGTCGCCGCCAATATAATAGAAAGAAGAAAAGCCGGTCCCCCAAGCCGGATACCCAGCGCGGATCCGAGAAAATACCCCGTGCCGATCGTTGATGCGACTCCCAGCAGCGATAGCTGCCACCACTTCAGATTCCCTTTTGCTTCCCCTGCCTCCGTTTTCGCTCCTCTGTTCACGGTTATGTCCTCCGGATATCGTGATGTGTTCGATCAAAACTTTCCTTATTATGAAGGGATTCTCCGTGATTTATGTACCATGCCGCCGAGCCTAAAAAAGCCTTTTAAGTTCATAATGAAAAAACGAGCAAACGGTTCATGCAGCCCGAGGCTGGATGCTCTCGCATATTTTGGCTGTTCCCCGAGAAGTATAAACGGAAGAAAGCAGAATTGGGGGATCACACACACATGTCATTAGCTCGCGGTATTCCAACGAATCAGGCGTTTATGATTATGATGCTCACGGCAGGTTTGACCAATCATGTCATGATCATCCCTGTGCTTCTGGAGAAGTCCGGACGGGATGCTTGGATCACCATTCTCGTGTCGGCCGTGTTATTCATGCCCTGGATTCTGCTTATTTATGGAATCATCAAAAAAGTCGGCTCCCGTTCGATCAAGCAAGCGTTGGACGAAAGCAGCGGCAGGGCGGTTCGCATCGTTGCGATGGGCATGTCCGGCTTGTATTTCTTCGCTTTTGCCTTCTATACCTTGAAGGAAGTCATCGATTGGACGAAATCGACCTACATGATCCAAACCCCTGTCGTTGCCACCGCATTCGTGCTCATGATGCTATGCCTTATCAGCATTAACCACGGGATCAAAACCATCGGCGTTGCCGCCGGCATCTTGCTGCCTTGCGTCGTCTTGCTGGGCATATTCGTATCCGTGTCCAATCTGAAAGTGAAAAATTACAGTTACTTGCTGCCTGTCCTTGAGGACGGCTTCATGCCGGTTCTCAGCGGAGTTCCTATCATGCTCGGAGGGCTGTCCCAATTTATCCTGATCTTGTTTCTGCGACCTCACCTGCAGAAAAAACCCGGTTTTCTTACGATCCTGCTCATCCATCTGGTTCTCATCTTCCTCACGTTTGGACCCACGATCGGCGGCATTGCCGAATTTGGTCCGGAAGAAATGAAGCTTCAGCGGTACCCCGCCTATGAGCAATGGCGTCTCGTGAAGCTGGGCAAATTCGTGGAACACGTCGATTTTTTATCCATCTTCCAGTGGCTTAGCGGAGCTTATATCTCCATTTCCATTTCGATTTTTTTGCTCTGCGAAACCCTTCTTCCCAAGTCCAGACAGAGCGTTGGCGTATTAGCCGTCACCACGCTGCTCATCATACTGTGCGCCTCACCGATCAGCAATTTGAAAATGTATTATGCCATGGCCGACTATTTCTTGCCCGCATCCGCCGTTTATATCACCATCCTAAGCCTCCTGTTATTCTTCCTGATCCGCAAACCGAATCAGCAGGAGCCGCAGGATGGCAGTTCCACGAAAGGAGAAACGCCGCAATGAACATGACCGAACAGCAATTGCGCGATCGTTATGCCGATTCCGATGACGTCTATATAACGTCCTACCCGGGAATGGATGAAGAGCCTTGGGCGATTATGGTTTACAGCCCGATGATGTGCGATTCGAAAGTGTTGTCCGAGGTCTTTTTGCCTGTCATCAGCAAGGAATGGAATACTTCCGTTTCGCAAAAGCATCCGTTTGACCCGACCAGCCTTGAATATTATCTTACGCTGGATGTCGCCGATGCCGATTTGGAGTCCGTCGATGACATTGTTTATTCCGGCTACGTTGCCCTGTATTTTCCCAAGGACGATAAGCTGTATTCGTACAGCGCCGGCAAAACCATCGGCCGAACGCCGGAAGAAAGCGCCACGGAAACCTCGGTCAAAGGACCCCGCGACGGGTTTGTCGAGGAATTGGATATCAATGTAGCACTTATCCGCAAAAGGCTGAAATCACCGGGACTTGTCTATTCCTCCTTTAAGCTTGGAGACAAAAGCAAAACCACCGTCGGCATCATGTATTTAAAGGACAAGGTCATACCGGAGACCGTCACGGCCATCGTGGACAAGCTAAACCATTACGCCGGGGATCCTCCCGTAGGGATCGGCGAGCTTGCGGAGCATCTGACTCCGTACAGGTACAGCGTGCTTCCCATGTTTGACTACACGGGGCGGACGGACCTGGCATACGACTCTCTGACTCGCGGCCGTTTGGTCATTATTATGCAGGGAAGTCCTGTCCTATTGATCGCGCCTGCAAGCTTCATGCAGCTGCTGTTCGCTGCCGAAGACCCCCAAATGCCGTTCTATTTCGTGATGCCCTGGAGAATTCTGAGAATGTTCGGGTTCCTGATTTCCATTTTCCTTCCCGGCTTCTATATAACGCTATTAGCCTTTCACCAGGATCAAATCCCTTTTCCGCTGCTGGCAACGGTTGCGAATACCAGGCTCGGCCTTCCGATCCCGACCGGGTTTGAGATGCTGATCATCCTGTTTCTCCTCACTCTGCTGCGGGAGGCCGGCATGCAGATGCCTTCTCCGATCGCGTCGACCATTACGGTGGTTTCCGGTATCATTATCGGCGACGCAGCTATTCGGGGCGGTTTTTTCTCGCCGACGATGACCGTCATCGGCGCCCTATCCTTTGTGGCGGGGTCTACCCACTCCAATCAGGATTTTGTTGTCAGCCAAACGATCTTGCGTTTCTTTGTCCTTACCCTGTCCTCGATGTTCGGGTTATTCGGTTTCTTCATATCGGTCTTCATGATCGTTCAATATGCCGCCAACCATAATCCGTTCGGGCAGCCGTACCTTGCCCCTTTCTCGCCCTTCTCCATATCTAAAATCCTGGGCAATCTCTTGCGATTTCCGGGGAAACGGAAAAAGGGCGGCGCGTTGTGAAGCGGGTGTGGATACTCGTATGCCTGACATCTCTGCTGCTCTCAGGCTGCTGGGACAACAATGAAGTCCAGGATATCAACTATATCACGGCTTTGGGCGTGGATTACAAGGACGAGAAATATATCATATACGTGCAGATGCTTGACTTTGCCACGATTGCCAAACAAGAATCCAACAAACAGACGGAGAAAGCGCCTATCTGGGTTGGCCGTGGAACCGGCACCACGTTGACTGAAGCCCTCGTTGATCTGTACACGTCGAGTCAGCAGCGGGTCTCCTGGGGTCATGTGACGACTTTGGTGCTTACGGAAGCCGTGTTAAAACCTAAGCAGTTGTCGCAAGTGTTCGACCTGACCAACCGCTCGCAGGAAATCCGGTATACGAAATGGATATACGGGACCAAGGATAAGATGGAGGATCTCTTTACGGTGTCGCCGTTCTTTCAGCTCTCCCCCCTGCACTCGCTGCTTCATGAACCCAGGGAAAGCTATGTCCAATTCTCGTTTATACGTCCGATCCAATTCGTGAACTTTATTCGTCTCTATCGGGAAAAAGCTGCAACCGTTCTGCTTCCCTCCCTTCATATTTCGACGCAGAACTGGTCGGAAAATCTGAAGCAGCATCCGATATTGGAAGTGAACGGCGGATTTCTGATCAAGAACAAAGAATTGATGGGCTGGCTCCCACGATCCGATCTGCTGGGGACCCGCTGGTTAGCATCGAATAATACTCACGCTGCCGTCGTCGTTCAGGCGGACGGTGAAGCAGTCGGGAGCATTCGGCTGGAGAAGCCCCAATCTACCATCGAAGTCATCCGGAAGCCAAACGATGCTTCGTATCGAATCAAGCTGAACGTCATTGGCACGGTACAGAATATATACAAGCAGGTGGGGATTAAGGAAATGAAGCGATTAACGGAAGATACCCTGCGTAAGGAATTGCAGAACACCTTTCATAAAGCAGCATTGATCCACGCGGATCCTTATGAACTATGTCTCCAATTGTACCGAACAGACCCCAAGCTTTGGAAGAAATTAGTGGAACAGAAAAAGGAAATCTACGACGAAACGCCGCTTGAGCTTGATGTCAATGTCAACATCCGGTATTGGGGACAACGTAAAAGCCTGAACCGATAATGAACCTGTGCAAAAAAGAGAAACCCTGTGCTTGGAATAGCACAGGGTTTCTCTCGTTAGCAGCAGCTGCCGCCACATTTACATCATTTTTTTGATTTCGTCTTTAATGGATTCCGCCTGCGGTCCGAATACGACCTGAACCGCGCCTTGACCCAGACGCATGACACCGGATGCGCCTAATTTTTTCAACTCCGAATCCTTAACGGCCTTCTCGTCTTTAACGACGAGGCGCAGACGCGTGATACAAGCATCGATGCTGGTAATATTATCCGCACCGCCGATGTTTTGCAAAACCTTGGCCGCTTTGGACTCATTGGATGCCGCGCCGGATGGAGCCGGGGCAGCTGTATCGCCATCGTCAGAAACCGTATCCATGTCGTCGTCTTCCTCGCGTCCAGGCGTTTTCAAGTTCAGCTTGACAATGAGGATTCTGAACAGCAGATAGTAAACGACTCCGAAAGCCAAGCCGACCGGCAGAAGCAGCCAAGCATTGGTAGACAGCTTCAGATTCACCAGGTAGTCGATCAGGCCCGCCGAGAACGAGAAGCCCAAATGCACATCCAGGACATACATGATCAATCCGGAAAGACCTGTCAAAATCGCATGCACTACATACAGTACCGGAGCAATGAACATGAACGCGAATTCAAGCGGTTCGGTGATCCCCGTCAGGAACGACGCCACTGCCGAACCGATAAAGATGGAGCCGACGAGCTTGCGTTTGGACGGCTTGGCGGTATGCATAAAGGCCAGCGCCGCAGCCGGCATCGCAAACATCATGATCGGGAAGAAACCGGACATGAACATGCCTGCCGTCGGGTCTCCCGCAAAGAAACGCCACAGGTCGCCGTGAACGACTTCGCCCGCGGCATTCGTGTAATCGCCGATCTGGAACCAGGCGATGGAGTTTAATACGTGATGCAGACCCAGAGGGATCAGCAAGCGGTTAGCCGTACCGAAAATGAACGAACCGATGCCTCCCAGACCGACAACCCAGTTGCCGAAGGCGGAAATGCCATCCTGGATCGGACTCCAAATCATGCCGATCAGCACTGCCAGCACCATCGTGGAGGCCGCCGTGATGATCGGTACGAAGCGTTTACCCGCAAAGAAGCCCAACCAATCCGGCATCTTAATGTTGTGGAATTTATTATACAGGTAGGCGGACCATAGACCGACAAAGAAACCGCCAAGAACGCCCATATTCAGCTTTACGTCATCCGGTATAAACGGCATTTGCAGCGGCACCTGCGCCAGCACTCTTGTAAGCACCATGTACCCGATAAGAGCGGAGAGACCCGCAACGGCATCCCCGGCGAATCCGATCGCAACGCCGATCGCAAAAATAATCGGCAGATTATCCAGAATGGCAAGGGCGCCTGAAGTCATGAACGGAGTTACATATTGATTCAAAAAAGCTCCGAGAGCTCCCAATGGTATGTCTTTTTGATAGTCGATCAATCCAAGCCCCTGCAAGATACCTGCCGCAGGCAATGTGGCCACCGGCAGCATAAGGGACTTACCCAGCTTTTGCAATTTAGCCAGCATGTCAATCATCCTTTCAACTTCAATAATTTAGCTTCTTCTGAAACCGTTTACATAATGCGTCGATATAATAACCACTTCTTCCCATTCACTCCGGAACAGAAATACCTCAGAAAATCCTCCTCCTTGCGGGCTCTTGTATTCATCATTTTAAGGCGGCATGGAAACCATCATCATTCGAAGTCAACAAAAAAAGCCAAGAAGAACGGCGACTATGCATTAAATAGTCCGTTTCTTCTTGGCTCATGCCCATGTTTATGGTAACACGCCTTAAACGTATTCATTTGATGTTGTTATCTTAATTCACGTCTTCACGTTTTGTCAATAACCAATATTTATTTCCTTATCGAATGAAAACTATTTCAATTCGATGGTCAAAACAGGATTTTGGCCGGACACGACGTCACCGGTCTGACCGTCCACCTTGGAAGCCACTTCATCCGCATTGGTTACGATAATCGGCGTAATCGTCGGATAACCGGCGGCCCGGATCGCAGCCATGTCGAATTCGATGAGCGTCTGGCCCGACTTCACCTGGTCACCGGCTTGAACATGGCTTGTAAAGCCTTCACCCTTCAAACCGACCGTGTTAATCCCGATATGGAACAAATACTGCAGGCCGGTTGCGGGATCCTCGAGCATGACGGCATGCTTGGACTTGATGACATGCGCAACGGTCCCGTCAAACGGCGCGATTAATTTGCCCTCGGAAGGCTCGATGGCGATGCCTTGGCCCATGTGTCCGGCAGCAAACGCCTCATCGGGCACTTGCGATAAAGGCACGGCTTTACCCGACAATGGGGCTGTGAGTTGAATGACAGTAGCTGTTTTTTTCTTTTTCCAACGATCAAACATGTTAAGATTCCTCCCTGGGTTGATTCTTTTGCTGTAGTCGGCCTGTGAAGAGCCGGTATAAATGCATAGCCAGAAAGCAGACCTCCGCTTCGGGCACTTTCTTGCCAAGTTCTTTCTCCATCATGCCTGCGAGACGTGTTGCCAATCCGTATTCCTGCGTGAACTTGGAGCGGATCTGTTCCGCGAACGGATTATCGACATGGATTTCCTGATTCAGAATGCGGTCTACCGAGAACCTTAAATGCATGAGCAGACGAACATAATCCATGCTTCCCCGGTCAAAGGCGACCTGCCGCTCCTCTTCAATATACTTCACCAGGCTTCCCACCACGTTCGATGCCTTGACCAGATGGCCAACGGGTACATGACTGACGGCCGAATACACATGATAGGTCAAGAAGCCAATCTCATCCTCGGGAACCTCTATATCGAAGGTCTTGCCGATCAATTCCGCTGCCTTGGCTGCGATATCATATTCTTTTGGGAAGCTGATCCGGGTTTCTTCAAGGAAAGGATTGATAATATCCATGCCTTTGCGGATTCTGTAGATCGTAAACTGGATATGGCTTGGAAGCGCCAGGTATACCTTATCATTCAATGTGCCCGGAAATTCCTGTCCGATGAGATTCAGTATTTGATCCGTAATCTCCATCACCTGCGGATCAAATTCTTCCAGCAGATGGTGAGCTTGGCTCCACTGCTCCCGATCCTCCAGCCTGAACAGCTTTTCAATCCGCTTATCGTCCGAAGCGATCGTACCGCCTATTTTTGCGCCGAAGCCAATGCCCTTGCCTAAGATGACATATTCCGATTCTTTTTTGCCGCCAGTAACCATCACGACATTGTTACCAATAACACGAACGACTGTAAACAACTCGATCCCGCTCATTAACTTCCCCCTTTCCTATAAGTTTAAACAGTGTTCCGCCATAGGATTCATTTGCGGAGAAATACAACCACCGCATGAACATTGAAAAAGCCAAGAAAAGACCCCCTTAAATAAAGATGTCTCTTCTTGGCTCATGCCCTGCTTCAGGTAACACGCCGTTTTATGTTTCTACTATGATTCCATCATAAAACAACCCGCTTGCATTCGTCAACTTACGACATGCCCTTGCAAGGAACAGCACATTAGCGCCGTCATATCCCGGACTTGACTTGATCGCTTATTACCCTATCCATTTCTGAAGGGTAAGGATGACCTCGCGGAGTTGGAGCGGCTTGTGAAGATAGCCGTTCGCACCTTCTCCAAGGTATTGATCCGAATCCCTCATCGCATTCGAGCTCATGACGATCAGTGGCAGATCGCTCCACTCCGGGTTCTCCCGAATCCGCTTCATCGTTTCGACGCCGTCCATTTCAGGCATGACCGTATCCAGCAATACCGCATCGATGGATGAATGTTTGCTTAACAGCTCCAAGCACTCGAAACCGTTCTGGGCTGTGTGGACGGTCAACTGGAGTTTCTCCAGCGCATTGGTCAAAGCGTACACATTCCGTATATCATCATCGACGATCAATACGGTTTTGTTCTCCAACCGGCTAAGCTCCTCCTGTTCGTACTCTTCCATCCGGATATCGCTCAAGCTGTTGTCGCTTGACGTGGCAGCCACTTCGGGCAGCATAAACAGGCTGTCGACTGCACCGCTCTCCGTGACGAGCGGCAAATATAATATAAAGGTGCTGCCGATTCCTACTTCGCTCTCCACGGTTATATACCCGCCAAGCAGTTTGGCTAAATGCAGCGATATGGATAAGCCGAGACCCGTGCCTCCGAATTTTCTGGCGGTGGTTTCTTCGCCTTGCTGGAATGCTTCGAAGATCGGCTGTAGATGCTCTGCCGCAATCCCGATGCCGGTATCCTCAACGGAAAAAGCAATGACGTCGCCGCTGATAATGAAATCCGAAGTGACAATCGAATTCATTTTCTTTACCTTCAACTTCACGCTGCCGCTCTCCGTAAACTTAATCGCATTGGAGAGCAGGTTGCGCAGGATTTGATGAAGGCGCATCCCATCGCTGTACATCATGTCGGGCAGGTCATCCGCCATCTCGATATCAAATTCCAGATTTTTGGATTCCGCGCTTTTGGAGAAGTATCCTTCCATCAGCTCCGGCAGCTCCGTCAAGTTCACCAAGTCCATTTCGATCTGCATCTTACCTGCCTCGACCTTGGACAGATCCAGGATATCATTGATCAAATTCAACAATTCACTGCCTGAATTATGAATGACGGTAGCGTAATGCTGTTCTTCCTCCGTCAGATTCCCCTGCTTATTCTCCGCCAAAATCTGGGAGAGGATGAGCATGCTGTTCAGCGGCGTCCGCAGCTCATGGGACATATTGGCCAGGAACTGCGATTTATATTTAGAGCTCTTCTCCAGCTCCTTCGCGTATTTTTCCAATTCGCTGGCTGCGATTAAAGCCGCTTCCTTTTGGGCTCCCAACCGTTCATTCAGCAGATGCATTTCCACGGAGTGCGTTTGAAGCTCCTCGGTCTGCGCTTGCAGCTCTTCGGTCTGGCTCTGCAGTTCCTCGTTCAGCGTTTGTGATTCATGATACAGCTGTTGGATTTCCATTTTGCTTTGAATCGAATTCAAGGTCACTCCAAGCTGAAAATTCAACTGTTCGATCAGTTGAATCTCCAGCTCATCGAAGGGTTTGAACTTGGCCAATTCGATCACGCCGAGAACTTGTCCCTCGAACATCACGGGCGCCAGCAGCAGCGTCGAAGGCTCGGCATCGCCGAGTCCAGATTCGATTCGCACATAGTTGGGCGGTATATCGTCCAGTATGATCATGCGCTGCTCCAGCATGCACTGCCCCACCAAACCTTCGCCCGGCAGGAAGCGATCCCTGACCTTGTTCCAAGGCTCTCCGTCCGGGTCGGCAAAAGCAGCAGCCTTTACCAGTTCCGATCCTGACCGGGTAATAAACACCGCCCCGTACGGAAGCTTCATGATCAAAGCCAGCTTATGGATGAAAAATTGCACGGCCGTCTCCACGCGATCGGACGATTGAAGAATCGTCGACATGACCGAAACATGGTCCTTGGCCCAGTTCTGCCTGCCAACCTGTGCGAGCAGTTCGTTGGTTGTATCGGCCAACTGGCCGACCTCGTCATTGGAATGCACATGGATTCGCTGGGAGAGGTTTCCTCCCTTGACAATGTCGGAGATGACGTTGGTTACTTGATTGATCGGCTTTACGATGCTTTTCGAAATGACCCAAGCCGCACATATGGTGATCAGTGCCGCTCCGGCCCATAACAGGTACATCGTGTACAATAAACGGGCATTGCTCTCCTTCATTTCTTCGATTCTGCTGGTTGTCAGTTCACGTTCCTTGCTTCGAAAGGAGAGGAACAGCTCATGAATGGAATTCATCGCTTGCTTTCCGGGATCGTTAATAAAGAAATGAAGGGCCTCTTCATCCTGTCCCAGCTGCATGAGTTGAACCGCAGGCTGTCCGGCGTTGGTAATCCACTCTTTGATATTCTCCTTAATATTTTCCAGATGATTGGCTTGCTCCGAGTTATCGCTCACAAGCTTGTACAGCTTGTTATAATTGATCTGCCAGGACGACAGCGCTTGGTTGAACGGCTCCAGGTAGGTTTCATCGCCCGTAATGACGTACCCTCTCTGGCCGGTTTCCATCTCCAGCATATTCTTCTCGATTTCATGCGTGAGATTATGTACTTCGATATCATGTTTCTCTATAAAATCCGCTTCTTGCTGCAGGGAAGAGATACGGTCGGAGACAATCCAGAGAAAAGCTCCAAGACACATTAATATCAATAAATAGCCGATGACAATCTTGCTGCGGATGTTGAATTTCAGGTTGTTAGACATACGGCTAACCTCCCTTGTTATCGATCAGTATAAGTCTGCTCATATTCTCATAGTAATTGTTATGAAAATGGTTTACAAGCAAAACCAGTTTTCATGACATTCAATGATTCTTTAGTCGTAGGCAGTCAGATTTATAAACGTTTGGGCATATATTGTTAGGGGACGTGCTTGTACACTTTTAATATATTCCAGCTAAAAAAGGAGGACCGCTCATATGAGGAACGTCACAGCGTTTGCGGAGACACTGCGGTGACAAGGCATGTATATCATTCCAGGAAACAGGCTGAACGTACTGCCGGTCGAGGAGCAGCGAACGTGTCGTCCCTGGAGCTGCCCCTTCTGCAGGGCATGTTCATGTCGGAAATCCATCTCGGCCGCGGTGAGGGGCTTCCGCCTCACGGCCATCCGGATACCGATGAATTGTGTTACATCATTCAAGGAGACATCAGTTATTCCCTGGTGGATCCGGAAAGTCACCGGAATCTCGTGTTTCAAGCCGTACCCGGTCAGGTGGTACATGCCCCGATCGGTTGGTGTCACTGGATTACATCGCTATCCCCCGGGACAATCCTGCTCTTGATCTATCGGACCGGGCATCCGCACCAAATCGATTTTGCACCGTTATGGCCATATTCGCTTTACGAAGAACATGCCTATGAAGGTAACGACCCGAACAAGCAGCTTTACTCGAAGACACTCCTTACGCCCGTCCCGCTGCAAAACAGGATCGAGAGCGAGACTCCGGAGAAGCCCCTGCCGGGGCCGCCATGGCTCAAAACCGGGCACCTAAACAACAAAACCACACGCAGCCGGTGATCGGCCGCGTGTGGTTCTTGTTGCTGGGACACTTCTTATGTAATGATTTCGCTCGCATCGTACGGCATTAATCAATATAGAATCTTTGTTCTGGGCGGATCTGCTTCTTCAGAAGCCGCAAGTCGGCTTCCAGCTTCGCCACCGTCTCTTCGATCTCTTCGGGATTCAGTGCCGGACGCTCAGCTTCTGGCTTAACGCCAGCCCTCAGATCGCGAATGGTGAACTGCTGCTCCTGCCATTTATCCATCAGATCGGAGATGGTGGCATAGAACCGCTCATAATCTTGAATCACTTCGTCCAGAAAGGAATCCACTTCCTCCTGATCGTAACCCCTCAGTTTATTCGAAAAATTCTTTTCATGGATAGACAAAGCGTCCAGTTGAATGCCTAGCTGACGAAAAAGCTTTTTCTGTTTATCCAATCGGCGTTTCATGTGTTCATCCATAATGATTTACCTCCAAATATTGGTGCAGCCCTTCTTCCTAGCCTTCTCTCTATCATTGTTTATATCATATTAAGCACCGTGATTAAAACACTCCGGGGCTTTTTTGGAGAATGTTCCAAAAACGGCAGGCCGTCATTCCCATGCTTCATGTGATTGTTACCAATCCATTTCGGGTATTGAATTTACATAAGAAGTTTCTATTGTGCACATAACCCAGAAAGGAGCGACTATTCCTATGACCAGCATGACAAAACAACAATACAGTGAACTAAGACAACGGTTGCTCAGTGATAAAGAACGGTTGGAAAATCAATTGGAGTCCCGGGAAGACACCAACAAGGATCTTTCCCTGCGAGACTCCACGGGAGAGCTGAGCGCTGCCGACAACCATCCCGCTGACGTAGGCACCGAAGTTTTCGAACGCGGTCGGGATTTGGCCATTCAGGAGACGCTCGAGCGTGAATTGGAGCAGATTGATGCTGCCCTGCAGCGTATGGACCAAGGCGAATACGGAACCTGCGCCGAATGCGGACGGGAAATTCCGTATGAGCGGCTGGAAGCTTTGCCTTATACGGCCTATTGCCTCGAGCATACTCCGCGAAAAGACATCAACGACAACCGTCCGGTTGAAGAGGATGTCATGACCCCGCCCCCATCAGGCGCCGGCGTCAACCGCCAAGCAGCCGACGGTAAATTTGATGACGCCGGCGCCTGGGATGCCGTGGAAGATTACGGAACCTCCACATCGCCCGGCATGTCCATTAAACCAGGACAAGACGATTATAAGAAGAATGTATGAATTGATTTGGCAAATTAGAAGGGAAAGCTGGTACCTTACGTTCGGGTACCAGCTTTTTTTGCGTAATCAAGATTCTTTATGGTTCCGAACATTGGAAGCAAAAAACTCGTATTCGTCAAATTCTTCCCCGCGCTTCTTTTTATAAGGGGTCAGCATTTTATCCAGCTCAACAAATAACTCGCGCGCTTCATCTTCGCTCATATACAAGGTGGTATTGGTCAACATGGACGTCGCTTCGCCATCCTGGCTCATATTTTTAAAGAAACGGTCTCGATTCTGGTCGAACAGCTCGGATAATAATTTGTTCGTTTCGGATCGAATCAATTCCTTGATGGCCGGCTCGTCGGAATCCGCCCCACGCTTGATCTTTACCGTACCGACAAAAGGCTCGTAATATTTAGCGATAATTCCGTTGATCTCTTTCGTCGATACGATCTTGACCAGGCCGATCCGCTCCAGCTTCTTCATATGATAATGAACCTTCGCAGGCACATCCCCGATCTTGTCCGCGACCTCCTTTACGGTTGCCGGACGATCCATCTTGTTTAATACATTCAAAATCTGGAGCCGATAGGGATCTGAATATATTTTGATCTCTTCCAGTGTAGTCAATTCCTTCGTTTCCACACCGTACACCTCAGCTTCACGTTAATTTTTCACCTTTTCATTATAGGCCGAGAATGTCGAAATTACAAAAACGGCGATGGGTTCAGATGGCACGAAAACTCTTCTTTCGAATCAGGAACAGCACGGGCACCAGCATGACGAATCCCATCAACGAGAAGAGCGCGGGAGGGGATTGATGCTCTGCCACAACTCCCGTTATCAGGCTTCCGACAGGAATTGCAGCCGTGCACAATACCGTCATCAGGGCGCCAATTCTGCCCAGCATATGCCGCGGCGTTACTTCCATCAGATACGTCGAGATCGGGGCATTCAGCATGGAGACGGCAAAGCCGGCAACGAACATGCAGACCGCCGCGGACTCCACGCGCCACGCCGGGAGATGTCCTGGAATCCCTAATGCAAAATATCCGATCCCGAGCATGATCGATCCTGACATGATCAAGGTGCTCTTTTTGAAACTTTTGCCGTAGCGACCAATCCATAGCCCGCTGCAAATCATACCGATCAGAAGCGCCGTTCCCATTACGCTCAGACCTCCCGCTCCGGCACCCAATGTCTCCTTGACGTAGACCGGCTGCAGCACGTTCAACGGTGCCAAGCAGAAATTATTGATCATCGCCAGAACCGTCGTGATGAGAAGCAGCGAATGCTGCTTCACAAACAGAAGCGCCTCTTTGATGTCGCCGAGCACCGTTCTGTTCTTCTCAGGCACCGGTCCAGGGAATTCGGACTTGTCTTCGGCCTGTTCGGCCGCTTCCGGATTCGGCATGAATGCAATAATAACCGCGGCAATTAGAAACGTCACGGCATCGATCAGGATCGTTCCCGAGATTCCGATTAAGGCGATCAGGGCTCCGGCAATGGACAGACCGATTAATTCAGCGCTGCGGCTAACGGATGTGGAGAAAGCATTGCCCGCGAGCAGCTGTTCCTTGGGGAGCAGCCGGGGAACGATGGAGGTTTCGGCGGGTCTGGAGAAACATTCGAGCGTTGAATTCAGGAACGTGAAGACAAACAGATGCCAGACTTGAAGAGAACCGATCGCATACAGAAAGGCCGTCAGAGACACCACGATGCCGCGGCTGAGGTAGGTTAAGGCGAGGACTCTTTTCTTAGGCCAGCGGTCTACAAAGGTTCCCGTAAACAAACTGAAAAGCAATCCCGGCATAAAGTTAAAAGCGAACAAGGTCCCCATTAACAGCTCTGAGCCTGTGAGCATATAAACCATCCAGCTGTAAGCGATGGAGTCCAAGGAATCCCCTAATCGGGTAATGGCTTGAGCAGATAAATAAATCAGGTACGGGCGGATTTTCAACAGTTGGCCAAAGCCTTGTTTTTCCAAAACGGCGGCATTTTGCATGTTTCTTTCTCCTCTTCGTTATGAAATGGTTTCATTAAACTTTTTTGTTCGTTAAAATTATGATTACGTTAAATATTTTTTAACGTTAAGTTTATTTTAATGATTTTGAAGAGGAATGCAATAGGCAAAAAAAATAAATCGCCATGTTGGCGATTTAAGTCTAGCGTTATTATTTGATAGCGCAGCTTTATTTAATTTCCACCCGCGATGAAGATCTCGCAGCTTGAAGGCATGCTTCGATGGCTCTGATATTGCTGATGGCATCTTCCGGACCGTATGGCAATGGCGCGCCATCCATCACGGCAGCAGCCATGGCGTCCGCTTGCAGGGCAAAATGGTTGTAAATCCCCACTTTCTCCTCGCGGGTTCCCTTAGCCGTATGAACGAATATCTGGGCCATATCCTCCATTCTCTCCCAGCCGAAGGCGGAGGGCAGCTCGATCCTGCCGTCGGTTCCCGCAATCTCTAACGAGCATCTGGAGTAGGTCCACATGCCGCAGTCAAATGTCAGGCCCAGTCCATTGTCAAATTCCATCATGCCATGGACCATCATGTCCACGCCGTCATGCTCCTCGGAGAAAAAAGCGTGGGCCGTCACGGCTTTAGGCTCCTGTCCGTATATCATTCTCGCCGCCGAGATGGGATAACATCCCACGTCGTAGATCGAACCTCCGCCCATGTCCTTGCTGTAGCGGACATTGCTTTTATCCTCCGCATTGTTGAAGGTGAACGACCCGTGTATTCCGCGAAGCTGGCCGATTTCGCCGCTTTCGATGATTTCGCGGACGCGCGCGTGCTTCGGATGGTAGCGGTACATGAAGGCTTCGGCGAACAGCACGTTGCGTGCTTTGGCCGCCTCTGCCATCTCACGGACATCCGTTTCCGTCAGGGCCGCCGGTTTCTCGCACAGGATATGCTTTCCGGCCTCAGCGGCTTTGATGGTCCAAGGTTTATGCAGGTGATTCGGCAACGGAATATACACCGCATCAATGTCGGGATCCGCCAGAAGCTCATCGTAAGAACCATAGTATGTTTTAATATGGTATCGTTCCGCGAGCTCCCTGGCTTTATCGGCATTGCGGCTTGCGACGGCCCCAACCTCACAGCGTTCCGATTTCAATATGCCGGGTATCATTGAATTTCTTGCAATTCGAGCGGTACTCATAATCCCAAAGCGCAGTTTCTTGCTCACGAGGTCATTCCTCCTTTGGCTGCATTCCGGATCGATTTTTAATAATTGTCGTTTACGGCTTTATGAAGGATCCCCAAGCATCGATCCAAATCGGTCTTAACCTGTTTTTTATAGAGTTTGGCCTTCTCGGCACCTTCGTCAGTAAAATGATAAAGTACGATTTCCTGGAAATCGACCCGCGGATCGTTTCCTTTCAACTGTTTGGTACGGTATAGAACACCCTCCTGCACCAATTCATGCAGCGCACGATAGATTTCGCTTTGCGGCGGCGAATATCCATGGCTCTTGAATTCCTGCCGAAGCTCTTCGAGCATCTGATATCCATATCCGCGCTGCTGCTCCACCATGGTAATAAGATATACCTTGATAAAAGCGCGCTGCGCGATCATAAATGCCATTCGGACGCCTCCTCCTTCACGAGCTACTTGTCCCATAATATACCTTATTATAACCCACAGTTTCCCAGTTTGCACAATAGGAAGCATCCTTCTCTTTTTAAACCAAGAAGGCGTGGATTGAAACGTTGGCAGGTGATGGTCGCATGGGAATGAGGCAGGGAGCGCATGTTTTTACTATTGTGAATTTTTCATATGTTGCAATTGTATAGTGTTTAGTTTTTCAACTGTTGTTGGTTCGGTCGTTTGGTTCGTTTGGCTCTTAGGAACGATGGCGCGAGCCCACGAAAAAGCCCACCCTAAAGGGTGGGCTTCATTTTATTTTCACATGCCGGTGGTTGTCCCGGCGGATGGATGCGATTTGCCGTATGGCCGAATAGAGCGAGGGTTCCGTGCACCCGCGATGCCGACGAGCCATTTTCCGAACGGCAGCTTTGCAAGCAGGCGCGTTGCGGCGTACGCTATCGCCACGCTGATGATCCATGAAGAAAGGATCCTCACCAGAGATGGCATGCCGATCAGCAGATACTCATCGACTGCATAGCTTATCCGGAGCGTTAATAAATGCATCAGGTAAGCTCCGTACGAATAGACTCCAATGGAGGTCAGGAGCGCATTCGTCCGCGCTCCGGCATGCCGGGTAATCCAGCCGGCCGTATCGTACATGACCATGATGGAGCTAATCAGGAAAAGCGCCATCATCGGCCGCAGCAGCGACAAGGAATAGAACGTGATCGCTCCATCCTCCGCTGAACGGATTTCATTCACGGCCTGCATGAGCATCCAGCCGAACGTAAATGCAAAGACCAGCCATATGGCCGGCCGGGCCTTCCTAAGCCATTTTATCCAAGTGGCATGATATAAGCCGGCTGCTGCCCCAAGCGCAAAATAAAAGAAATAATAAAGTGCATTCCGATCGGCATAGGTTGTGAACAGCTCGCTCCACACCGGTATGCTCAAACTTCCCATCCAATGTCCGATATCGTTGATAACTCCCGTTAAGCCCACGTACAGCAGCCCGGAAAGAACCAGTATCGTAAGCTGCGTCCGTATGCCGCATCGTTCCTTGATTCCCAGTATGGCGGATCTGAAGAGTGGATACAGCAAATAAAATTGGAACAGCATAATAATATACCAAAAATGCGAGCTGGCTTTTCCGGTTAACCATACTTCCCCAAGATATTTCCAGTCCCCGATCAATGCGGGATTAAACTTATGATTGATTAATAACGTGATCAGGGTCCATACCGCAAAAGGAACATAAATGTCGCCGAATCGTCTCTTGATGAACCTGCCGTAATGTAAACGGCCTTTATCATTATAAAACAGCACCATGCCGGTAATAAAAATAAAGACGGGCACAGCGAATTTCGTCGCCATCAGGAGGAAGCCCATCATCAAGCCATCGTTTGCCGTCATCCCCGGCGCTACCGAATAATGCGCGATGGAGTGCTGCAAAACCACAGCCAGGAAGGCCATTCCTCGGAGGCGCTCGATTTCCGGAATTCTTTGTTTGGACATACTGCTCCCCCTTCATGCTGGCTTCGTATAATCAACCTCATTGTAAGGGACTTCTCCCTTGACGGGCTAATCCAATTATTTACTGGGCATGACGGCTGGCTCCATACCTAGCATTCATCCGTATGATTATGTATATATTGAAAACTTCTATCGGCGTGCGTTCACGGAAGACTTACCGCGGGTAGCGACCTCATGGCTAAACGAATATCTCCAGGGCACAAATGAGGAAGTGTTGCTTTCTGACCACAAAAAAAACCGGTTCCGAATCGGAACCGGTTCACGCGCCTTTACAGCAGCGTCGTTCCTCGAGGCGGCAATGTGTCGACCCGGTCTGGATCAACCGCACCGTATCGCCCCTCGTTTCTGTAATCGTAATCGCGGAAAATATCGTAAATGCCGGTATTCTCTTGATCGGCATCAACCAGGACGAGAATCCGTCCCTGCTCGACATAGGACTCATATTCCTTCGCCTCATCTTCCGGGATGCCAAGGCCGATAAAACCTCCGACCAACCCGCCGGCTCCCGCACCGACTGCTGCGCCTGTAAGCGTCGCTGCTATCGGTCCGGCCGCAAGAATCGGGCCGATGCCGGGAATGGCGAGGGCTCCCAGTCCAGCCAGCAATCCTGCCGTGCCTCCAAGTATGCCGCCTGTTGCTGCACCCGCAGCTACTCCTTCGGGAGCCATCGTTCCCGTCTGCTCGGCTATCATGTCCGCCTCGCGTTTATCCTTCGCTATAATGGAAATGGCATCGTTCGGAATTCCGTGCCGCTGCAGCTGCTCTATAGCTTGAGCGGCCTCCTGTTCCGAACGAAATACCCCAACAACTTTCTTCTCCATGATAAACCCTCCTCATCGGTGGTCGTTCATATTTAACATTACCCGACGGGAGGGGAAATTAAACGTGGCGCTGCCTTGTTATGCCTTGGGTCTGGTCCGATTTGTTGCGATCGCCTCCAGCGGATCATCAGGCCAATAATGCTTAGGATATCTGCCCTTTAGATCCTTTTTCACCTCGTAATACCCGTTTGCCCAAAAGCTCGACAGATCGGAGGTAACCTGGACCGGTCTCTGCGCAGGCGATAACAAATGTAAGGTCAGCGCAACGCGCCCGCCGGCAATTCGCGGCGTGTCCCGCATCCCGAACATCTCCTGCAGACGAACGGCCAGAAACGGCTGTTCAGGATTGCTGTAGTTGATCGGGATCTGCGATCCGCTCGGCACCTTGATATGCGTCGGCGCTTCTTTCTGAAGCTGCTGCTTCTGCTCCCAGCTGAGCATATGCTCCAAGAGCGTTCCGGGTGCCAGTCGCCTGATATCATTGCGATTCCGCAGCCCGTCCAAATAAGGAAGCAGCCACGCTTCCGCGCGATCCAGCAATCCTTCGTCCGATACATCCGGCCAATCCCCTTCGGCTTCGTGCCGGAACATAAAGGCCATCCGTTCTCTCAGCTGCACGGCCGCCTTGCTCCACTGAAATAAGCCAAGGCCCTCCTGCCTGATCCCTTGCAGCAAGGCGCGCGCTATTTCCTCCCCAGTCGGATTGGGATAGGCTTGTTCCTTGACAACGATGGCTCCCAGCATCAGCTTCTGCCTGGCCCTGATGCTGCCGGAAGCTGTATCCCATGCGACTTCTTTCTGCTGTTCCATCTCGTCAAGGTAATACTGCTCAAGCCAGGCTTCATCCATTTCGGAAGCCAGCTGGATATTCCCGTCTGCACCTTGATCATCTACGGCTGCGGCCACAATGTACCGGGCACGGCTCATAGGCTGAACCGCAGCCAGCTTCACGCCCCTGCCGCTGCGCATGAGAAACCCGCTGCTTCCCCTGTTCTTCGCGATCCGATCCGGATAGGCAAACGACAGCAGCAGGCCGCAGAGATTCAAGTCACCGTCAGCTGCATATTCGATATTCAGCTGGGCATGGAGCTTCCGAATCTCTTGTTTCATCCGCTGCAGCACGGCTTCGTTCGCCGTGTCCTGCTGGGCGGATCGCTGTCCATGCTGTTCAAACAAGAGAAGCCGTTCCACGCGCGAACGCAAATCCTGGTCCCGAAGCGCTTCGCTTCGGCTCAGTATATCGCGCTCCTGAAGCAGAACGGCGATTCGGATGGCTAGCGGGGCCTCGCCGATTTCCTGTGCCTTCAGCAGCATGTGAGCCAGCCTCGGATGAACTCCCAGCAGCGCCATCTCACGGCCGTGCCGGGTGATGCTGCCCGCATCATCCAGAGCCGATAGCTGCTTCAATAACGCTTGACCTTGCGTATAGGCCAGCCGAGGCGGCGCGTCAAGCCAAGCGAGCTGCTCCGGATCACGCGCACCCCATACGGCCAATTCCAAGGCCAGCGGCGCAAGATCGGATTCGCGGATCGCCGGAATGGTACTCTCCGGCAGATGGCGGTGCTCTTCCTCACTCCACAAGCGATAACACACGCCGGCCGAGACGCGGCCTGCCCTGCCCCTTCTCTGATCGGCGGACGCTCTGGACAGCCGCCTCGTGATCAATTGCGGCAGTCCCGTTCTCGGGGAGAATACCTCTGTTCGCATATAACCGCAGTCCACGACGGTTTTGATCCCCTGAATGGTAATGCTGCTCTCCGCGATGCTTGTGGACAGAACAATTTTACGCCTTCCGTTCACATCGCGTTTTATGGCTTCATCCTGCTTCTCCGCTGAAAGCGCGCTGTATAATTCACGAACGACGACTTCTGCGCTTAAGCCCGATCTTAATAATTCATTCGCGGTCCGCCTGATTTCACGAGCACCTGGCAAAAATACGAGTATGTCGCCTTCCTGTTCGGAGAGCGCGCGCGTAATGGCGTTAGCCGCACCTTTATGTATCTCATCCAGTGGGAACGAGCGCAGATAGCGAGTCGTTACCGGAAAAGCACGCCCTTCGCTGACGATGACCGGTGCGTCTCCAAGGAGCTTTGCAACCGGCTCGGCCTCAAGGGTAGCGGACATGACCAGCAGCCTTAAATCCTCCCGCAGCACCGCTTGGGATTCCATCGCAAAAGCCAGTCCGGCATCGGCCTGCAAATTCCGCTCATGAAATTCGTCGAATATAATCATGCCGATGCCGGTCAATTCCGGATCATCCTGCAGCATCCGCGTCAAAACGCCTTCCGTGACGACCTCGATCCGAGTGTCTCGTCCGATCTTGCTGTCCATCCGGACCCGGTACCCGATCGTTTCTCCTATCGCTTCTCCCAATGAGGACGCCATATATCCAGCCGCTGAGCGGGCCGCGATCCTTCTGGGCTCCAGCATGATGATCCGTTTGCCGGCAAGCCAAGGTTCATTCAGAAAAGCAAGCGGCACTTGCGTCGTCTTCCCTGCACCCGGTTCGGCGATCAACACGGCATGAGTTCCTGTTGATAAAGCCTTTTTCAATTGCGGTAATACTCGGTGAATCGGTAGTTCAGTCATGGATATCTCTCCGTCATCCTATCGAATATCAATATAATCCCTTAATTATATTAAACAGCCGATTTACGTCAAGTAGGCCATTGGCTGGCGAGAATCGATGCATATGCGCTACAATATGAATATCATTCCCATGGAAACATCAAGATTCAATTAGTCGGAAGGTGAAATGTATGGAGCAGCAAGCCACATTTCGCGGCCGCTTTGCCCCTACGCCATCAGGTAAGATGCATATCGGCAATGCCTTGACCGCTTTGCTTGGATGGCTGCAAATGAGGAGTATGAACGGTCAATATATACTCCGAATCGAAGATATCGATGTGCAGCGTTCCCGCCAAGAGCTCGCAGACGAGATCATGAGAGATCTGGAATGGCTCGGATTGGATTGGGATGAAGGCCCCGGCGTTGGCGGAGCCTGCGGGCCGTATCATCAGGCTGCTCGCCACGCGTTGTACGAACGGGAAATCGCCAAATTGAAGGAATCCAGTATGTTGTACCCCTGCTATTGCAGCCGGGCGGATATAACGGCAGCAGCCAGCGCACCGCATGGCATTGCATCGGAGGGCTTTCGCTATCCGGGAACCTGCCGAGAGCTGACCCGGGAGGAAGCTGCCCTGAAAGAGCTTCATAAGAAACCTTCGCTGCGCATGAAGGTGCCGCACAGAATCGTTTCCTTTGTTGACGGCATTGCCGGAGTGCAGCGCTACCGGCTATCCGACGGCGGAGATTTTGTCGTGAGGAGGGCCGACGATATCATTTCGTATCAGCTCGCGGTGGTGGTGGATGACGCGCTAATGGGCATAACCCATGTGCTCCGTGGAGCTGATCTTCTGGACTCCACCCCTCGTCAGCTGCTATTGTATGAAGCGCTGTCCTATCAGCCGCCGCAGTTTGCGCACACACCGCTGTTGGTGGATGCGGAGGGCAAACGGCTGGCCAAGAGAACCCGCGGGCTCAGCCTCTCCTTTCTGCGCGGCCAGGGCATCGGGCCGGAACGCTTAACTGGCTGGCTGGCATGGACAGCCGGGCTCCTGGACCACCCGGAAGCAGTAACTCCTGCGGAATTGATCCCTGTTTTTGATTTATCGAAAGTTTCTTCATACCCCATAAAAATTACGGATCCTGTCAAAAACCGGCTGTTCGAGCTTTAACTTTAGCGAAAAACAATCAGCGCCAGCCCTTTCATTCTCGAGGCGAGAAGAAAGACTGGCGCTGTTATGTTATTCCTTACCGGTCAATCGTTCCCTGACCTTGGACTCATACTGCGTAAACGCGCTGTTACCGCTTAGCCCCCGCTGTTCCAGCAGCAACTGCAGCCTAAGATGCTTTTCGTTCAGCTTGCGTTTGAGCTGCTCCTGCTCGCCCTCGTTTCGGGTAGCGCCGAGCAAATCATAGAGCTGGACGCATTCCTTCCGAAGCGTGACTTCTTCAGGAACGTAACCCGCGTTTTTCATGATGCGGTAGGACATCCTCAAATCTTCCGGGATGTGCGAAAGATCGTCGATCGGGAGTTTTTTGCCGGCAAGAGGCAGGTTATCGAATTCTCCGTTGCGGATCGCTTCCTCGATCTTCTGCTCAGCCAATCTGGAAAAGATGCTCATGTAAGTCCAGCCTCCTCCTGTTCCTTCGTCCTCTCATCATAAATCAGCTCGCGGGATATTCCAAGTTCTAAATGTAGGGGATCACACGCAGGTACATCCGATCCCTTACAACATTTCGACATTACAACAGCGATTCCGCTCCATCTATGAAGATCTGCGCCCCTGTAATATGCCTCGACTGGTCGGAAGCGAGGAACGCCACCAGATCGGCGACCTCTTCCGGCGTCCCCGGCCCGTCTGCCAGCGGCTGACTTCCTTCCGGATATTCAACCGGTATCACGATTTCCTCCAGATCCCCTTGCTTCTTCGTGCTTTGGTCGATGTTGGTGGATATCGCGCCAGGACAAATCACATTGACTCTGATCTTGAATTGAGCCAGCTCCAGTGCAGCCATCTTCGCAAAAGCGACCTGTCCCGCTTTGGTTGTGCTGTAGGCGCTCATGCCAAAGTTGGAGAAGGTTCGAGTGCCATTGACGGAGCTCGTTATGATGATGCTGCCCTGCCCCCTCTTCTTGAGATGCGGAATTGCATATTTGACCGTCAGGAACGTCCCGTTCAAATTTACGTTCAGCGTCTTGGACCATTCCTCCAGCTTCATTTCATCGATCGGCGTCATGACGCCGTTGATCCCTGCATTGGCAAATACAATATCGACGCCGCCAAATATCTCCACCGTTTCAAGGACTGCCTTTTCCACCCGGTCGGGATCGGTTGTATCCACGTCGAATGCTCTGGCCGCCCCTTCGCGGATGGAGTTGATCTCCGATTCCGCTTGATGGGTCCGGTCATCCAACAGATCGAATAAGGCCACATTCGCGCCTTCCTTTGCCAGCTGAATGGCAGCCGCCTTTCCGATGCCTGATCCGGCACCGGTAATGATCGCCGTTCTCCCATGAAAACGTCCGTGTCCTTCATTCATGTCCAACACGCTCCTTTTGTCGTTATCCGTTATGCGTTCATCTGTCACAAGATTACCCAAAAGGAGTTGTTTTATAATCATGATTTCTAATTTTTTGCAAGATCCGGTTGGACTTACACGTCCGTGCGCGAAAAGATATAGGCTGAGAGCTGATATGAAGCGAAAACCACCAGGCAGGATATGCCGAGTCCATACCAAAGATAATCGGTTTGCAGGCCATCCGACCACAGCGTATTGATAGCCATCGTAATCGCGAACAACACCGCTACCAGCACCAGCTTCAGCGTTTGTCCGCCCTTGGGTCCCAGCCAATAATAGAGAGGATAGTACACGGCTATAAACAGGATCAAGGAAATGCCGGACACAATATTTTGATAAAGAACAGCGCCTTCTCCATCCCCGCCTAACCAGATATAAGCGATTTGGACCAGGAAACCCGCCAATAACCCGATCAACATAAACAAGAGGGAAGAGACATACTTGCTCAACACAATCTCCCGGCGCGGTATCGGCAAGCTCATGGAATATTTATGGAACGGATGCAAATCGGTATTCGATATGACGATGATCATCATCCCGGCCACCATATAACCTAGGATGCCGACGGCATTGCCAAACGAAAACAACGCCAGCCAGATCGCAAAGAGCCAAGCATATTTACGGATGACCATCCAATCCTTATGAATGAGGGGAACGATATGACTCATGAACAGCGTCTCCTTTCGAAGTGTAATACATAATATCCTCCAGGGCAGGCCGCTCGTATAACACGCTGTCTCCGAACAGCTTGTGCGCGGATTCCCGGTTTGCCGAGAGAGCCTCGAACCCGTACGGCGTTTCCTTGAGGCCGGTAAACTGCTTGCGGACATCCGCGTCCAGCAGGTCGCTGCTGCCTTTGACAATGACATATTTGTCGATAATTTCATCCTTGCCGTTACTGAACACGATGCGTCCCCGGTGAATAAAGGTGATGTAATCCGCGATTCGATCCAGATCATCCGTATTATGCGTCGAGAATAGGATCGTCCGGGTCTCATCCTGTATAAAATCGCTCAGCAATTGCAGCAGCTCTCTGCGAAATACCGGGTCAAGACCCGCTGTCGGCTCATCCAAAATCAATATTCGCGGATCATGGGCCATGGCCATCGCAATGGAAAACTTCATTTTCATGCCTTTCGAGCAATCCTTTAGTTTCTTTCTGCCGGGAAGCTCGAACATCCGCATGAGCTGATCCATTCTGGTGCTGTTCCAGCGTTTATAAAAAGGGGACGTCATGCGGATAATTTGATTCAGCGTTAAATACTCATAAAAAATATTCTCGTCCGAAACAAAACCGATCTCTTCCTTATAACTTGCATCGTCCGAGCGAAGCCGCCGGCCATTCACGACGATCTGGCCTGAATCCGGGACAATCATCCCCATGATGGAGCGGATAAGCGTGCTCTTGCCGGCTCCGTTGGGGCCGATCAATCCGGTAATGTATCCCTTAGGGATAAGAAGGGAAATGTCGTTCAGCGCAAACGATGGATATTTCTTGCTCAGATGGTTGATTTGCATTGCAGGTTGATCCTGATCCTGTATTCCGTCTACATGCTTCATTCGGATTCCTCCTTGTTTACTGTATGGATCATCTCGATCAATTCCTCGGCCTCTATAGGAATGCTTCGGCATTCCTCGAGAATGTCCCTGATTTTATCCTCGATCAGGCGCAGGCGCTGCTCCCGAATCATATCCTGATTGCCTCCCGATACGAAGGAGCCTCTGCCTACCATCGACTCGATCAAGCCCACGGCTTCCAGCTCGCTGTATGCCCTCTTCGTCGTAATAACGCTGATTCCCAAGTCCTTGGCTAGCTGCCGGATGGAAGGAAGCGGCTCGCCCGGCTTCATCTCTCCGCGCATGATGCTCTGCCGGATCTGTCTTTCAATTTGCAAGTAAATCGGCTCGCCGCTGGAATGGGATAGAATAATCTGAATCATCGCAATAATTTTTCACCGCCTTTTTAGTGCCTGATATTAGGATTTTGTATGTTGATGATGTGTATATAAAGTATTCATTGTATATATACAATATACACATTTAATAATGCCTCGTCAATTCCGTTTATCTTCGAATCCAAATAAAAAAAGCCGGACCTCATGGGTCCGGCTCGCGAGATAATCGGTCATTTCTGTACTACCATACGATCTCCAGAAAGGAAGCATCATCTTCCAGGCCGCCTGTATGGCGGGCATTCATTAATACTTGCACTTGCTCATCGGGAATCGGCTCCTTCATCGGGTCCAGATCCGTAAGCCCGTCGCTGTATAATTGAAGACGATAACCGGTCTCGGGTTCCAGCTTGCACGTAAACACGTGAGGACTGCCTCCGATCGGTCCGGTGCGGGAAGACCAGCGTTCGGCCGTTCGGAAGCGGTCTCCGAATATCGAACTAATCTCGTCCTGCTGACGCCATAATCGTACCCTGGAGTCTCCCTGCCAGGCAAGCCACAGCCTGCCTTTTCGACGAAAACCCGATGACCGCTCGATGCGTCCGCATATGTACATGGCTTCGCTTCCCTTGCGCTGCTTCTCCTCCAGCACTTCACGCAGCAGCTTGGGGGTTTCGGAGCTCAGCGAATGCGTCCGCATTTCCCGATCTGCTTCAAGCGTTAGTTCCTTCAGCTTGCGCTCCAGCGATGAGGACGTGGGCTCTTCAACCGTATCCAGCCAGTTCATCAAGCCCTGACCGAGCAGGCGCGAAGCCACATCGCCTCGGTAACTCAAGCCGACGCCGTCACACAATACAAAATGGCAGACCTCTTCATCCATTTTCAATGCAATGAAATCCTGGCCCGTCTCGGAGAGCATGACGGATTCCGCCGCTCTGCCATACGCATAACGACATGTGAACAAATCCCTAATCTTCGTAAGCGGCTCTTCCCCGGTCTGCTTGCTTTCGTAATAAAACGACGCTGCTTGAGCCTTCCGCTTGCGAATCCCCAACGTTTCCATGCTTCTAGCGTATGATCGCTTCATGTTGTGACCTCTTACCTTACCGGCGTGGCGGCTGACATCTGGAACCCGATGGACACCAGCTCGGAGCATGTGCCCGGAAGCATCATCAAGGCCCCCGGACTCAGCTGATAATCCGCCTCAACCAGCATTTCTCGATAGCTTTCGGGAAGAACGGAAGACATCATCTTGAGTTTGCGCGCATGTTCATCCTCAAGCTGCGTATCAGCCAATATCCCCTTCCAGCGGCGTGGTTCGGAGATCGGCTGGTTCATCAGATGGTCGGAGATGAAAATATTCTCCACCAGTACGTTTCCGTCCGGAACGCTCATATTCATGATACGGCGGGCAATCGGTTCCGGGTCCTCTCCCGTGGCCACGCCATCCGTCATATGGCATACGAGCGGCGCAGGGCAATCCTGCATGTTGGGAATCTCCGATTGCAGAATTTTCTCGGCCTGAAGAAACGCTTTGGCCGAATCGGAGAAACGCTTCGGCGTCAAATCCGGAAGCGAGCCGATCGCCGCAATTTCGTCAATGCCCTTGATCCCGTTTAACAAATCATATACGTCATCGCTGTATGCAAGGATGGCGATCCGGTACCTCGGCGTCAGCCGGTTCCCCTTGGTGGAACGAAACACCATTTGCCGAATGGCTAAGGATAATGCTTCGTAAACAACATCAATCCTTCTTCGATCCTCCATCAGCATATTCATGGACGCGCTGATATCAATCAGATATATAATGAGCGCTGGCGTGCGCTGTGATGCTTGAATGGTATAGTTCATCGTGAATAACATTCACCCCTGCAATTTGTCATGTTTACTTCTTTACAGTTTAGGTATCCAGTGGCTGTCGTCACTGATGAATTGCTGCAGATTGTTAAGGCGGCTGCTCATTTTGCCAACCGTTTTGTAATAGGATTTGTCCTTGTTATATAGCGCTATGAATTCACGGGCGGCATTCTTCGCGCGGTCCTTGTTGCCGGCCACCTGCGCATTATACGCCTTGTTATACAAGGCAACCAGTTCGACAACGTTTTGGGACCGCTGCTTCTGAAGCTGGGCGGCTTGCGCTTGCTGAGCGGCCCGCGCTCGAGCCTGTCGTTCCGCCTCCGCCTTGGCCGCTGCCTCTTCCTGAGCCTGCCTTTTCTTCTTCTCTTCCAGCTGGGCTAAATACGCCTCGTATTTTGCCTGATTATCATATTTCTCCTGCAGCGCCTGCTTTTTCTTTTTCTCCTCAAGCGATGCCAGATAAGCTTCATACTTCGCCTGCTTCTCATACTTTGCCTGAAGCTCGGATTTCTCCTGCTCCTTGCGCGCCAACTCGGCTTCCTCGGCCTTCTTCGCCTCTTCCGCCTTCAGGCGTTCCTCTTCGGCTTTTTTGGCCTCCGCTTCCTTCTTTGCAGCCTCCTCCTGCTGCTTCCGCGATTCTTCCTCCTGCTTGCGCGCAGCCTCTTCTTTCTCCTGGGCCTGCTGCTCCGCTAAACGCTGGGCATCCATCTGGCGGCTCTCGGCCTTCTCAGCCAATATCTGATTCACCGTAATCGCGGAGCCCGCTAAGATCACGATGGCCGCAGCGGTAGAAAGCATGAATTTGCGGGATGACAACAAAGCTTTAATGCCTTTGTTGGATGATTCTTCAGCGGGACGCAGTTGTTCCTCCAGCCCCTGTATGGCGGCCGCAAGCTCCACTTCAAGCGGACTGTCCTTCTTTACGAAGTGATACGCCGAACGGAATATCTCCAATGCTCCGGAAAGATTGCCTGCCTTTTCCAAATCGCGCGCCTGATGAAACAAGCGTCCTACTACATTGTCGTTAACCTCTCGCGTGCCCGGCTCGATTCCAAGCGATGCCATGATGTCAGCAGGCACCTCCCGGGAACGTTCAGATCCGGATTCATCCGAATCGTCCTCCTGGGCAGCCGCAGCGGCAGTGGCGGCGGCAGCCGGAGCTTCTTCCACCACTTCTTCCTCACTTACCGAGGATAAAGCGATGAGCCACTCGCCAAAGGTAGGGCAGCTGCTCAAATCCTGACTGTCCCAAGCTCTGCCGAACAGATCCGAGATCCGTGTGCCCCAACGCTGACCCAGCGATTTTTTAAGCAAAAAATAACGTTCGCACGGGGTCTGCATTTCATGCTGATCAAAATAGCTTTCGCCCCATGCCCGATTCACGATAGCCGGATCGCTCCACCCCAGCATCTCGGCAATGATGACGGCCCCTGCAAAACGATCGGCATACGCACTCCATAAACCGCTGTGCACCGTTCGATGCGCCGCATATCCCGGCGAGCCGGCGAGCAAAACGTCGGGACGGTCCATTTTTGGACTGTACATCTGCTCCACATCGACAAGCTCCACGGCAGCAGCGCCTTCAGGCAGCTTCACTTCCGAAAAAAACGGAAGCATGACATTGGGCGCAGACAGATCGCAATGCGCCAATCCACGCTGCTCCATGCTTGAGCCGATGGCTGCCAAAGCCTTGGCCAGCATCAGGCTTTCGGAACGTCCCAGATTACGCTGATCGCTTATAACGTCAAACCAAGTACATCCATGAATCCATGGCATGATGACCGCGTAGAGCAAATCCGGATATTCCGCTATCAAATCTCCGTTTCTTTCGGGAGTGAGCACCTCTCGACTGCTTACCTGCAAACCCGGTATCTCGCGATAATTCCCCATATGCTCGGATTGATAAACCATAGCCGGAATTCTGAACTTAGGAAAAAACACTTTAAGTGCTTTGGCTTCATGCAGCTCCCCATTCACGGGGATCAGCTGGTAGACGATCCCTTGCCTCCCAGCCTGGGCATAAGCTACGCCCGGTGCCGCCGGATGCTGTCCTACCGTATAAGCCGTTCCATTAACAACGATCCCATCGCCCGGGTTTGGCTGAAATGTCATGAACTTCACCCTCTCTTAACCCCATTACCTTGCTATATAACTCTATTAACCGATTAAACCGCGATTGATTCACGATTAACTACATTCTAAATATCCAAAATTGCAAGAAAACCGGGTTGCCTACCACCCGGTTTATTTTGCCTATTAAACTATTATAATGCATCAGAAAGCAAAAGTCTCCGAATGATATTAACGGGATTCGTCAGCCATACGGAATTTCTGAGCGATCGCCTTCAGCTCATTGCTGATGCTGTCAAGCGTTTGTACGAAGGAGTTCATCAAGCGGCTTGCTTCCTGGAATTCCTGGAAGAAGCGCTGCTTCGTCATACCATCCCATTGACCTTCCATTCCGTTGATCGATTGCGTCAGGCTGTTAACGATTTGCTGACTTTGATCACCGCTCTGTTTAAATTGGTTCGCTACTTGCTCCACTTGTTCTGGCGTAATTAAAATACGTCCTGCCATTTATGTAACCTCCTTGAAATTCGTTTTCTGGTGACACTTGACATCTTAGCCCAGAAGACTCGGTTTATCAAAATGTCCTCAGACCTAATTTCGAGTTACCCTATACGTCCCAATTTGAAACATTTTCCATCCCGAATTTCCCAAATGGAATAGGGATTTAGTTGGCAATCCCAAACGAAGACGGATCGGTAAAGGTCCAGCTCTGCCCGGCTAATGCGGCCTGTTTAGCCGCTCCCCCGTTGTCTCCGCTGGTCATGCCCACGGCTGCGGCTGCCGAACTCGGGTTCGAAATAACCGTGCCGGAGTTACCATATTCCGGAAGTATGGACGAGCGCCCATCCATCCCGGAAGCGGCGAACAGAGCCGTCGGTGATACGGTGCTTACGATAGCATGCTCCAAAATCGTATGGTATTGATGATCCGTTTCTTGAAATTGATCGGCTTTGCTTTGAAGATGCTTGCCCAGCTGAGCAAGAAGAGCTCCCAGATGCTCTCCAAGACTCCGGGCAGACTGCCATTCATCAATAACCGCCGCTTTGAGAGACGTCTCCCAAACAAGGGATTCCATGGCTTGGTTGAGCGTTCTCGTTATCGCTAAATATTCATCGCCACTATGCTGCAGCTGACGGCTTAACGTCCGGAGAGACTCCGGCTCGACAGAAATACGCATTGGTCCTCACCTTTCATACAGGCTCTGTTACTGTTTCAGCCACATGAGTAACATATGACGAAACTGCTCTTTGGTCGCTGGCGCTGCGGTTAGCCAGTCCTGGTCTCCCTCCAGGCTCATACGCAGCAGCCAATTCATGGACTCGTTCACTATAAATGCTGCATTTTGACTTTCCCAGCTGATTCCGTTCCAAATCGACAGCTGGAGTTCCCCCGAAGATACCTTGTTCTTCATGCATTTCGCCAAAGCGATTGAACCTTCCGCATCGTCCGTCAATCTGGCCAACCGATCGCCGATATCGTCGCAATTATGCTCGGTAACCGAGGTATAGATATCGCCGAATTCCTTCCGGCTAAGCAACAATGCCGGAATATCTCCCCAGTTTTGGTCGCTGAGGGCCAGATCCTGCACCAGTTGATCGCAGGTTTGTTCGATGGTACCGAGTTCGCTAAGCATGTAACACCGGTTGTCTTCATCGCTTCTGCATACTTGTATTACCCGTTCGTCAGTAACATGCAAATATCCTTCAAACGCCGAATCCTGATTTTCATATTTCAACCAGCACGCACGTTCCGCAAGACCGGCAATAGCCACTCGTGAGAAGACTTCGGGTGGGATCGACAATTCCCCGCCTTCCTCTTGAATCAAATATTGCTTGCTTAGGAGCGATTGTTTGGTTTTCTCCCACTCAACCGCGATTTCTTCCGTTAAATATCCTACAAAAGGATCTTCAACACCAAGTAATCGGTCCGATCCGATAATTCCAGCCAAGAAGAAAAATTCCTTGTCATTCAGCGTGATCGTTTCTTGTTTGGAAGCATGAATTGTCAACATTATGAGCCACCTCCCCTCAAACTACAACATGCCATCGGTCGCGAATTTCTGTGACCCATCTTTGGGCGTTCCATTCCTCATCGAACGGAACTGCGCCTTTTATTCTGGAAAATTTACGTTTTACGTAGTACCCCTGTCCCGGCGGAAGTATTTTTAGTCCTCCAGGACTATTAGAAGATTCAGAAAAAGGAATCCGGAAGAACGATAAATCGTTGGAATCCAAGGTTCCGAATAAAAATCCGTTTTGAGCAGCTTTGATATCGGTAAACCAGTCGACGCCATACGTCGGGAAATCCGCCGGCACGCCGGCAATGACGACATGAACCCTGCGGTCCCTTCCCTGTCTGACGATGGCCGACAGCTGGTCCTTCAAGGTGAAATCCGAAAGCTGCTTGCTGAGAACGTCGGCGTCATCAATCATGAGCAGGATGGCCGGGTCCTCGCTCTCCTTCGACCGGGTCTGTACCCGCTCATAAAGGCTCGTAATAAGCGGCCCCAGATCCTCCTCATTCTCCGCGTGGCCGCGGACATGCGGGAGATGGTTCATCCGGCTCAGGCCGCTGCTTCCATAGCGCGTATCCACCGTATAGATCTCCAGCTCATCCGGAGAAGTATGATATGCGAGCGATAGCATCCAGCTAAGAAGGAATGACGTCTTGCCGCCTTCCATTGGACTGGCCACGATAAAATGCGGCCCATCCTCCAGATTGATCGCAAAAGGAGTCAGATCATCCGTAGCCACCCCGACGGGCACCTGATACTTCACCGTTGCGGCCGCTTCATAAGGCTTTTGCACCTTAAGCAGCTGATGGAGCGGAATCTTGTCCGGCAGCGATTCGATCCGCGGGGCTTCCTCGCCATGCCATGATTCATGGTGTACCCGAATCCTGTCGCGAAGGGCTGCCGAACGGTCCCCCTCCTCCTGGCCGGAAGCCGGAAGTGCCGTCTGGAATTCAAGCGGAGGCACCTGGCCTTTGACCAGCCCTCTTCCTGGCGGAAGCTGGCTCGGGGCTCTCGTGGGACGACCCACCGCGTAATAATAGTCGGCCGGATCGGCAAGCTCGTACGATACCGCTTGCGAGATATTGCTCCGCACCTTCTCGAACATATCCGAAATCCGGTTCGCCGTGATGATAAACGTGATGCCCAGACTGCCGCCTTCCCGCAGCAGGTATTCCAGCATATCATTCTCGTCCGGATAGGAATTCCTAAAGTTCAGATAACCGTCGATAACCACGACCAGCTGTGGAACCGTCTCCGTGCTGCCACGGCGGTAGGACGCAACGGTCTTCACGCCTGCCTCGGCGATCATGTCTTTGCGTACAGCGGCCGTTTTCGCAAGAAAACGGAACAGGCGCTTGATCCGGTCATCTTCCTCTGCCGTCATGACTCCCCCGATATGCGGCAGTCCTGCAAAGTCCCGCATCATTCGGCCCATATCCACGATATATCCATGCCAAAAGTCCGGGGTATATCGACTTGCCAACGACATGAGCATCGTTTGAATAAAGGTCGTCTTTCCGAGTCCTGGCATCCCGTATACGGCCCAGTGGCCTTGCTCCAGATTGAGCACCAGCGGCTTCTGGCATTGGTTTGGCAAATCGTCAACCATTCCGACATAGGACACGAGTGCCGAATCGCCGAACGCAGCCGGCTGTTCAATGCTGGATTGTACCGTCTCCAAATCCAGGCTCTCCGGAAGCGGTGGAAGCCAAGGCCCCTGCAGCCGCTCAATCCCTTGCGCCTTGGCCACTTCCGCTACATGGTCGATAAACACCTGCAGCTGTTTGGGCACTTCCAGATGCGCTCCCAGGGACGGAGTCGACGCAAGCAGCGGTTCCGTCTTCCCGTTGATCCGGACCTCGCGGATGGAGACAGCGCCAGGCGTATCCTTCTCTTCAACGTAAGGAGCGCCGCTCCAAGCAAATTGCATTTCTTCAAACACTTCATCGCTGCCCACCTGGAAGTAGCCTCGTCCGGGCTTGTTGATCCAGGCTGCATTCGGAATCTTCAGCATGTCGCGGCTGTCGCCCTCGCTTTGTACCCGAAGACAGATGCGGAAGCGCGAGTTACTCCAAATTTTATCGTCCACGACGCCGGCCGGCTTCTGCGTCGCCAAGATCAAATGGACACCCAGCGTTCGCCCGATTGCGGCGATGCTGATCAATTCATCCATAAATTCCGGCTGGTCTTTCTTCAGCTGTGCAAATTCATCAATGATAATGACGAGATGCGGGAGCGGCTCGCCATGGCGATTGCGCAGCAGCTTGTAATACTCGTCAATGTGCTGCAGGTTTCCCGCATCGTTCAATATTTTCTGGCGGCGGACCAATTCGGCTTTGAGCGACACCTTCGCCCGCTCGATCAGATTGTTGTCCAAATTCGTTATGGTGCCCACGACGTGCGGAAGGTTCACAAACGTATTGGACATGCCGCCGCCCTTATAGTCGATCAGCATGAATGCCAGATCATGAGGGTGAAACTCCGATGCCAGGGAAGCAACGATGGATTGGATAACCTCGCTTTTCCCGGAACCGGTCGTTCCCGCGATCAGGCCATGCGGACCATGACCTTGACGCTCTATTTTATCATGAAGATTCAAATTAATCTTCTTTCCGCCCGCCCGCACACCCATGGGAACGGGCAATGAATCCGGATATCGGTTCTGCTGCCAGCGTTTGGACACGTCCAAATCGTTGATTTTCTGAATATCCATCATCTCGAATAGTGCCAAAACGCTAGGAATATCGGATGCAGAAGACCGTTTCAGCCGAATCGGCGCCATATACCGGGCCAATGCTTCGACCTGTTCCCTGCTGATATGATGGGATTGGAAGGATTGCCTGGAGACGGTGCCGTCCGGTTTCTTAATCGTGTACGCCGCCTGCTCCCGATCGACTTCGACGATAAGCTGGCAGTGCATCGGCAAGCTTTCTTTCCGGTCGGACAAGATGATGGTGACGGAGTCAGCCGCATCGGCATCTTCCATCAACAGAGGCAGCAGAGGTTCTTCCTCAATCAATTGGGCTGCGGATAGGATCACGACGTAAGCCGGCGTCTCAATCGATTTTTTTCCATGTTCGGAGCGATTGTTTTTACGCCGGTATAAATGGGTAAATATTTCATCAGCAAGCTGATGCGCATTGCTCCGTCGATCTGCAAGATAGCGGCTGGAACGGTCATCATCCCACGTATGGGGCAGCCAGCGCAGCCACTGCCATTCGCTTGCTTCCCTCTCCTCGTAGAAGGCGGCGATTTTCACTTCGTCAGGCGAGTGCCTGACGGCGGTTTGGGCCATCATGACGCGAAGCATGTTTAATACGCGTTCTCTTCCGCCGACGATCCCGATGACCTTGGATTCGAATAACGGCAGTGCAATCGAGGCATCGTCGACCGTCTGGAACTCGGATGACAGCAATTCGGCCGCTTCGATTAACGGGTCCTTATCATACCCGTCCGCACGGGGAGGCTTCACGTTAATGTGAAACGGCACTTCCCCCTTGCCCACGCAAATCTCCAGAAAATCCTTATCTTCCGGGGAACGTTCCCATAAACTGCTGCTCCGGTTCTTCACAACGTTGTAACAGACGTCCGGATCCCCATGGATGTCAAACAGAATATGGACCTGATCCTCCTGCCGCTCCTTCAGTTCTTCCCGATGCACGTCAAGCTGAGCCCGGTACTTCTGATTCCGTTCGGCCAGGTTCTTTTGATAGGTCTTCTTGTTGCTTAAATACATGAAGAACGGCAGCGTGTAGGATGTCAGCATCATAAAGATGGAGAGCATCTGGAACATCATGTAATTGGGATTCCCCATCTTACCGCTTACGTTCATATAGACATAGAAACCGATCGTCGCCGCCGTCATAATAATCGGGATAATGATGGCAATCATGGAAAACGACGGCTTGCTTGGCTCGGACGGTGGTCTCAGAATTTCCAAGTCTTCATTCGGTAAAGCCGGTCTAATGCGCGGCGAACGTTGGTACAACACGTTCATATGTCACTTCCTCCTAATCCAAAGCATCTGAAATGTACAATTATGTATTTGGCTGTTTCAGTTAAAACCAATGGGTTACTTACCCATTTTCAACTCTCTTGAAACAACGATCTTCTGCCATAGACAGGAGCTTCATCGGTGGTTGTCGAGAATGCGCGCTGCAACCGAACGTAGGAGCCTTCCCTCAATCCCGCTTCAACCAGGTTAGAGTGGCCGCCTACCGTAAACCACAAGCCTTCCGGGAATTTCGCTTCTAATATATATTGAATCCCTTCACTCGAGGGTTCGCGAAAAAGACGTAATCCCAGCAGCTCGTTCAACCGTTCAATGGAGCATTCATCGGGTACGTCGATATCAAACCAATCTTCTTCGTTTCGACCGCTGATCACGGTGAGTATCATCTGGTCAACCTGCCTTCCTCAAAATGGTAATCCTATGTTTATTCCATATTGAAAGCCCAATCACCTATTTCAATAGTTGCAAAAAATAGTTACATTATTGTAACTATATCATTCCAGGGTCTGTTCTGTCAATTTGTGTCATATTTCCTATTTCCTATTTTCGATGCGGATTTGTTGGTTCCGAGGAACTATTTGTGTATTCATTATAGGGGAAATCCGGGTTTTTCGACGGTAAAATCCCGTCGTTCACAAAAATGTCACGCTCATAAAAATGATGCTGATTAATTCTATGAATTTAAGGTTATTTTAAGATTGGCAATTTATAATGCAAATATCATGAAAAAACTTTCGTGAGGTGATTGATATGAAAACACTGATCATGTTCCAAAACAAGCCGGTTCCCGTTTATTTTACTACGGATAGCAAGCAGCCGGTTCAAAAGGTATTGAAACTGCTAACCAGCGCGCTTGACCATAAAATCCAAACCGGCAAAAAAGGCGCTGCAAAAATGCCTCAACTCCCTCATCAGCATTGAAATCGAGGGATCCGAGGCAATTCTACACAGCAAAAGCGAAAACGACTCTCTTGCGCTATCTCTCTTTTAATAAAAGGGGGTAGCCCTTTTTTTGTTTGTCTCCATTATAACCCGTAATAACGATCCTCGGCTATCTGCGCCCGCTGAATTCGGATCTGGAACAATTTCACGAGATTTCTCCGCGTTGTGATCTCCTGGCAATTACTCAGCTTTTTTAATATAAACCGATCGATGGACATACTGTTCATCCCTCCATTCTTGTCTTGGAAAAACGACCCTATGTTCTGATAACTTCTATTAACCGTGCCTTTTCAAGATTAAACGAGACTTCCGCCCTTATACAAAGCTTCTCACGGTTCGACGTTTTTTGATGCTAACCCATTTTATGATCAGTACCTTGCATTATTCAGTACTAAGTGATATCTTATTGTAGATCACTACTGAATATTAATTACTACCTCATGATAACAGCATGAACATGAATTTACGAAAGGAGGTATCGCCGTATGAATGTCAGTATTCAATTCAAAAAAGGCGTTCTTGAACTCTGCGTGCTTGTGCTGATCCATCGCAAGGACCAATATGGCTACGAGCTGGCTCAAGCCGTCTCCCGGCATATCGAGGTAGCCGAAGGCGCCCTGTACCCTCTCCTTCGCAGGCTTGTTAATGAAGGCTACTGCACCACCTACCTCCAGGAATCGAGCGAGGGCCCCCCCGTAAATATTATAAGCTGACGGACAGCGGAGTGATTTATATGCGATCTATGGTGAAGGAATGGCAAGCATTTGTAAGCAACGTGACCAATTTGATAGAGGAAGGGAATTTGTATGACTAAAAAACAGTTTATTTCGATTTTGGAATCTCGCCTTGCCGCGCTTCCTCCGGGGGAACGCCGGGAATTCATTCAGGATGTAGAGTCCCATTTTGTCATCGGCATGCAGAATGGGCGTTCCGAAGAGGAGATTGCCCGGGAGTTGGGAGACCCTTTTGAGATGGCGAAGGAAGCTTTAGGCGACCGGTACGTGGATATGGAAATGCCTGCTCCCTCGGCGGTCAGAAGACCGTTTGCCATAGGCAAATATGCGGTGGGAACCGGTTTGTTCTTCTGTGCATTAGTGACCGTCCCGTTCCTTGCGGCATTATGGTCCGGTGGCGTCGCCATCGCTCTGGGAGCCCTGGCAACCTTGCTGAGCCCGGTGCTCGTTCTGCTCGATTACATCCTGAATGGAACGTTTTATCCGGCTAAATTATTCTTATCGATCTCCTTGATCGGAATCGGCATCTTCCTCGGATATGCCACACGCTCGGCCATGGTTGGATTGTTATCGTTAACCTTGAGGTACTCCAGATGGAATACACGTTTGTTGAAAGGTCGTGACGCACAGTGAACAGAAAATGGTTGTTCAGCTTAGCAATCGCACTTATATTGGTAGGAATCATCGGCATGGCTGCGAACAAGTTTAAATTCGGGGAAGAACTGGTCAGCTACCAGAACCGATGGGATCTGCAGGATGCCGTGAATTTGGAGAAATTAACAATCACCAGCAAAATGAATGTCAATTTCGTTTTTGAGGACAGCGGCGATGATAACGGGTATATCGCTTTTGACGGCAAATTAAAGCCGGAGCATGTCGATATCCTTGAAGCTTTTAAGCCTGCAGGTCAAGAAATCGATTTGGATCTGACTACGGCTGATTCGTTTCAGTTTATGAGCGTGGACTTTCATTCGCCGAAAGGGAAAATAACCATTGTCCTTCCTACAAGCACGAAACTCGAGGAGCTCGATTTATCAACGTTATCCGATAACATCCAGGTAAGCGGAGCTTCGTCCAAGTCGATTGCCATTTCCGTAAAGTCAGGCAATATCAACATGAACGGAATCGTAGCTGACCAGTTGAACGTAGAGAACATTTCGGGCAGTATTCGCGGCTCCGACATTCAGGCCTCCGCTCACCTCGTCAATCATTCAGGAGACGTCGAATTGAAAGATATGGAAGGCCCCGTGGACATCGAGGTCACTTCCGGCAATGTAAACGTAGGATTGCTCGGCGTTTCGTCGGTGAATATCCTGTGCAGATCGGGCAAAGTGAAAGTGCAGCCTGACCCTTCATTCCGCGGTTTCTATGACCTTAAGTCGCTCACCGGATCGATATCGGCGCCGGAGTCATTGAAGGAAACAACCGATACCATCCAAGTGGAAACCTACTCCGGTAATATCGATATCGTACACTGAGGCATTGTTGACAAACGATAGAAATGAAATATACTATAATTTATAAAGTAAACTATACAACAAGGAGAGTCTTCATACATGTCGAATGTACTATTCATCAAAGCTAACAACAGAGCGATCGAGCAATCGGTCAGCGTAAAAATGTACCATGAGTTTCTGGAATCCTTCAAAGCAAGCCATCCGGAAGATCAAATCACGGAGCTTGATCTGTTCGCAGAGAATCTTCCATATTACGACGGAACAGCCATCAACGGTATGTTCAAAGCTGCCAAGGGTTTGGAAGCTACTCCTGAAGAGCAAGCGGCTGCTGCCAATGTCAGCAAATATCTTGACCAATTCCTTGCCGCAGACAAAATCGTGCTGGCTTTCCCATTGTGGAACATGACCGTCCCTGCCGTTCTTCATACCTATATCGATTACCTGAACCAAGCAGGCAAAACGTTTAAATATACACCGCAAGGCGTGGTAGGTCTCGTGACCGGCAAAAAAGTCGTCATCCTGAATGCACGCGGCGGCAACTATTCCGAAGGTCCTATGGCTGCAGCAGAGATGGCTGTCAACTTCGTTATGGGCAATCTTCGTCAATGGGGCGTGCAGGATATCGAAACCCTCATCATCGAAGGTCACAACCAGTTCCCTGACGAAGCGGAAATGATCGTTCAGAACGGTCTTGAGCTTGTTAAAAAGGCCGCTGCCGGATTTTAATTGAACTTATACGTATTCATATAGCACTTCGCAAAAGCTGCCTTCACTGACCCAATCAGTGAAGGCAGCTTTTTTGCTTTCGTTTAGAGCGCATCCCACTGCGTCCATTCCTCGCGCGGGTTAAGAATATAGATTTCCTGATCCCGGCTCATAAATCGATGATTGATAAATTCTCGCCGAATCGTCGCATAATCCTCGTGAAAGCGCTTGATAAACGCATTGATGTCCTTTTCCGGATATTCCCTCCCCGCCTCCAACTGCTCCACCAAAAATTCCATGATGACAAGCTTCTTTTTATACTGTGCCGGGATGGACCGCAAGGATCCGTCCTTAGCAATAAAACTGCGAAGAACGGATGCTTTGTAGGCTTCTCGGGCAGTCTGTTCCATGCTGGACTCCTCCTTTTCGACAAACAATTTAACCAATTTCTAATTTAATGTTTATCTAATTAGATATTAATTAAATTGCAATTGTTTGTCAATCTCTTTCTGCATCAGGCCCGCTCGGACGGGAGTGCGATCGCCTGCATTCTGGATTTATCGCGATAATTGCTGTAGGATTATAATGCTGATAGATAGCGTAAGGTTAATACATAAGGAGGTTCATCATGCTCGACGTCTTAATTATCGGCGCAGGCCCATGCGGTCTAGCAGCTGCCATTGAGTGCGGCCGCCAGGGCCTCAGCTGCGAGATCATTGATAAACACAACGTAGTCCATTCCATTTATCTCTATCCGACCCATATGCAGTTTTTCAGCACGGCTGAAATGCTTGAAATCGGAGAAGTTCCGTTCGCCATATCGAATGACAAACCGTACCGGCACGAGGCGCTGGCCTATTATCGCCGGGTCGCCAAACATTTTAACCTGAATATTTCCCCATACGAAGAAGCCCTCACCATTGCCAAGCAGCCTGACGGCGGCTTTCAAGTAAAGACGCGGCGACGCGGCGGTGAAGAGGCCCTTCGACAAGCCAAACACGTAGTCATTGCTACGGGTTATTTTGATCATCCGAATTATATTGGCATTCCTGGTGAAGACTTGGAGAAAGTAACCCATTATTTCCGGGAAGCCCATCCTTATGCCGGCATGAAAACGGCGATCATCGGCGGCAGCAATTCCGCGGTGGATGCGGCCATGGAGCTAATCCGTGTCGGGGCCGAGGTTACGATGGTCTATCGGGGCGAGGAAGTCTCGCAGAACATCAAACCTTGGGTTCGGCCCCTGTTCGACAGCATGGTTCAAAAAGGGCATATCCAGCTTCATCTGAACTCCCGCGTCGTTCAAATCGCGGAGTCCTCCATTACGGTGCTTTCGAATCAGGGACAGGAATCGATCATCGAAAACGACTTTGTATTGGCATTGACCGGGTTCCGTCCTGATCGCAAACTGCTCGCCTCTTCCGGCGTTCAGCTCGACGAAGATATGGAGAAACCTCTCTATAATCCGGATACGATGGAGACCAATGTTCCGGGACTGTACGTCGCCGGCGTAATTGCGTCCGGCCGCAATGCCAATGAGGTGTTCATTGAAACCGGCAGGCTGCACGGCCGATTGATCGCGGAGCATCTGGGCACAAAGGTGTAACCAACGTCTTCCAAAGCGTACATTCTGGGAAGACAACCCGCGTGCAATTGATGTTTATTGCGATATCAGGAAGGCTTGCTCATCGGTAATTCATACTTTCTGATATCTAAATCATAAGGAGTGATCTCCATTGGACGTAACCTCGCTCATTCTGCTGGCTATGGCGGGCCTGGGCATTATCAGCAGCAATTCCGCCGTGACCATAGCCATGCTGGCATTGCTGCTCATCCGCGTCACCGGCTTCCAGCAAGCCTTCCCATGGCTTGAGAAATACGGGCTGACCCTCGGCATCATAATTCTCACCATCGGCGTGATGTCTCCGCTGGCGAGCGGCAAAATGAGTCTCCAAACGATCGGCGAATCCTTCCTGAATTGGAAGTCGCTTCTGGCCATCGCCGTCGGCATGCTTGTCGCATATCTGGGCGGACGCGGAGCCACGCTGATGGGCAGCAACCCTACGGTAGTCGCCGGCCTGCTCGTCGGCACCGTGCTCGGGGTAGCCCTGTTCCGCGGCGTGCCCGTCGGCCCGCTTATTGCCGCCGGCCTGCTGTCCTTACTTATCGGCAAATCGTGAAGTCTCACGGAACAACTGTTATTTATATAGGTAAATAGGATAAAGGCCAAAAACCTCCCTGCCGGTTTCATGAACCTTAAGGGAGGTTTATTTGTTCTATATTTAAGTACCATGCCGGACGGGCCGTTACCATATATAGTCTATTTTATGGTATGATAGCTATCGTATTTTAACGGCTTTTCCCGTAATCCCCTAAGAATTAGGATGTATCAGGAGGTAACACAATTGTCTTCAACGAATACCGAATCGGCCGCTGCCCTGTTAAAGCAGCTTCCCATGCTGCTCTTCAGGCAGCTAAGGCCGAAGCAATGGACCAAAAATTTGTTAATATTTGCAGCCCCCCTCTTCTCGTTTGAAACGGTAAATCCGGGGTCGCTTGTTGAAACCCTGATCGGTTTCTTCCTGCTGTCCTTCGTTTCGGGCTGCGTCTACATTGTGAACGATTATGCCGATCGCGAAGCGGATCGCAACCATCCGGTGAAGAAATACCGGCCCATGGCCTCGGGAGCACTCCCGCCTAAGCTGGCTGTCGTGTTCGGCATACTGCTGCTGATCGCTTCGCTGGCCGTCTCTTATCTGCTCAATCCGCTGTTTACCGCATTACTGCTGCTCTATTTTGCCATGAACGTAGCTTATTCCTTCCGGCTGAAACATGTTGTCATCATCGACATCATGATTATCGCGGCCGGGTTTGTGCTGCGCGCGATCGCAGGCGGGCTCGTCATTCACGTCCCGTTCACGCCCTGGTTCCTTTTATGTACCATGCTGCTATCGCTCTTCCTGGCGATCGGCAAGAGACGGCATGAGCTTCATCTGCTGCAGCATGACAAGGGCTCTCACCGCAAGGTGCTTGATCAATACTCGTTTGATCTGCTCGACCAGATGAGCAGCATCGTTACAACGGCAACCATCATCAGTTATTCGCTCTTTACCTTTACGTCCGGCAGGACCGTTCATCTTATGTGGACCATTCCGCTCGTCATCTACGGGATGTTTCGGTATCTTTATCTGATTCATATCGAGAAAAAGGGCGGTGCCCCGGACCGGGTGCTCCTGGAGGACTCGCACATCCTGGTCACCGTGGTCCTCTATGTCATCAGCGTTATCGGAATATTGATCTATTTTGAGTAATTAAAAAAACGGCAATTGAGGGAAATTTCATGAATCAGAAATTCGCTATTTTTGACATCGACAAAACGGTCATCCATACGGACTCCATGTTTCGATTTTTGAAGTACGGCATACGAAAACACCCGGCCACGACACCAGTCATCCTGAAAGTCGTGCTGCATTCCGTGCTCTACAAGCTCCGTCTCCTGGAAGCCGAAAAGGCAAAAAGCGCTTATTTTCATGCAATGCGCCATATGGATGACGCCGACCTGAAGCATTTTTACGAAACGGAATTGAAGCCTGCCATCTTCCCGAATGCGCTGAAGGAAATGCAGCTAAAAAAAAGCGAGGGCTATCATGTCCTGCTCGTAACCGCGTCCCCCGACGCTTACATGAGATATTTTGCGGAGCTGCCCTGCGTCGACGCGGTCATTGCCACGAAATTATCCGTTCGGGATGGGCGTTTCACGTCGATGATTGAAGGAAACAACTGCAAGGGGGAGGAGAAAGTGAACCGGATTCAGGAATACTTAAGCGAGCAGCGGATGGCCATTGATTACGACTCTTCCTGCGCGTACTCCGATTCCTTATCCGACCTGCCGATGTTTCGGCTTGTTAAGCACAAATATTTGATCAATCAAAAGTCCGCCCATGGATGCGAGGGATTAACATGGAACAAGTAAAAGCGCAGAGTGCCCCGCGCCACCTAGGCAAGCTGTTTATGGTCTTATCGGCTTTTTTGACGGCGACCGGCCAGCTGTTCTGGAAATGGGGACACGCCAATTTGGTGTTTATGGGAATCGGATTTGTCTGTTACGGCCTGGGAGCCATCCTCATGATCAAATCGTTTACCCTGGAGAAGCTGTCCGTTGCTTATCCCCTGATGTGCATCAGCTATATCGTGGCTTTGTTTTACGGGGATTTCTTTCTGGATGAGCCGTTAACCTTGAAAAAGCTGGCCGCCGTGGCCCTGCTTGGAATCGGGGTGACATTAACCTCCTATGAAAAGTGACGTGCCGCTGTACTTGCTTCTGCTCCTAATGACCTTGCTGGGCTCGCTGGGCAGCGTATTCTTCAAAGGATATACCGCGGGTAAACGAATCAAGCTGCTGCTGATCGGTTTTCTTAGCTACGGATTGGGAGCCTTGTTAAACATTTACCTGCTGGGGAAACTTCCGTATACGCTGGTGATGCCGGCCAATGCCCTTACGTTCCTGTGGGCGCTGCTGTTTGCCAAACTGGTGTTCAAGGAAACCATCGGCATTCGAAAAATCGCCGGCGTTGCCTTTATCATATCCGGATTGCTGCTGCTGATCTGGTAAACGAATGCCGCTAGGCCGAATCTCAATACATATCACGGATAGATTGGTGGAACGAAAAACATGACTTTTTTCAGTTATTTATTTGGAAATAGAAAAGATAATTACACGGCGGTCGGGCTAAGCGTCTGCCTTGCCTTATGGTATGTATTCATGAACCTTCCCTTCGTGACATACATCAAGGATCACGCAGCCGAATTGATGCCTCACAGCCCCTTCTACGGTGCGCCCTTTACGCTGAACCTGTTTAACTTCGACCCTTCGATGGAATATGGACCGGAAAATATTTCGATCATCCATCCGTTCATTAATTTCCTGACGAGTCCGCTAACAACGATGATCGGGAGCTCCAACCTCCCTTATCTTCTGATTCAATCCGTCTTGAACGCCTTTAGTGCAGCTTTGGTTTATTACATCGTTCGGCGAAGCGGAGCCGGCTGGCTGCTGTCCTTCGTAACGGCGGCTTTCTTCGGTATCAGCTCATATTCGCTGTTCACGGCATTCATTCCGGATTCATACGCGTATGCCCAATTCATGATCATTTTCTCGGCCGCTTATTTGCACTACAGCCGGTTGGAGGACCGGTATGCCGTCATGCCGAATGCCTCCCTGGCCCTGATTAATTTCGGGATCACGTCCACGAATGTGGCAACGTTCGCTGGAGCGCTGCTGATCAGCCTGTTCGATCGACGCCGAATGGATACGTTCAAAAGGTTTATCATCATTATGCTGATTTTTCTGGGAATGGTGGTGATCGTCACCCTGCTTCAGCACTTGCTGTTCTCCGGTAAGTCATGGATCGCGAACGTGTTTTCAAGCGTGCAGAATGGTGCGCTCAGCTATGTTTCGCCCTTTTCATGGGAGCATCATTCCCGGGTCTTCTACATGCTGTTTGTAAGCCCGATCCTGTCGCCTGAGCTTGCCATGATCGATCCGGGAATCGCGGCGTTCGTGACAGATCTGGCCAAACCGTATCCGATCCATGTCCATATCGTCGGGATCGGGGTACTGCTCCTAGCCGTTCTGTCCTTCATCAGGGGCATCCGTTCCCGGGATACCTGGGCATTTTCCATCTATATTCTGTTCGCCATTCTGCTGCACATCATCGTGGGGTTCGGTTTGGCCACATATGCTTACGATCTCTACCTCTACGCAGGACATTATCTGTTTGCGCTGTTCGTGCTTGCTGCGCTGTTCATTGCCAAGACGAAGAGCCTCCGGCTTCAACAAGTCCTCACCGGCATCATGGCTCTGTTCCTGCTCATCACGCTCGTCAACAATATCGTGCTGCATGGTCAGTCGCTGGACTATATTCAGACGACCTATGACACGGTGTTCAAACATATCGAGAAATAAGACTGTAAAAAAATCAAAAGACCCGTCCCCTGAAGCATGGCCGAATACCATGCCTAAGAAGGACGGGTCTTTTGTGTAATTAAGTCTCCAAATGCTGCACGTTGTACAGTCTGGCATAGCTTCCATCCAGAGTCATCAGCTCGCCGTGCGTGCCCTGCTCCGTAATTCTTCCATTCTCCAGCACAACGATTTGATCGGCGTGCGTTATGGTCGAAAGACGATGGGCGACGATCAATGTGGTGCGGTTATTGGATAGGGATTGAAGCGCCTGCTGGATCAGATGCTCGGACTCCAAATCCAGCGCCGAAGTCGCCTCATCCAGCACCAGAATGTCCGGATCCTTGAGAAAGACGCGGGCGATCGCCAGCCTTTGCTTCTGACCTCCCGACAGCTTGACGCCGCGTTCGCCTACTTCCGTGTCATAGCCTTGCGGCAGCTGGGTAATGAAGTCATGGGCATTGGCGGCTTGGGCAGCGGCGACGATCGCGGCTTCATCCGCCTCCGGATTGCCGAACAGAATATTTTCTCGGACGGTGCCGCTAAACAGGAAGTTGTCCTGCAGGACCATGCCCACCGATCCGCGCAGGCTGTCCAGCGTCAAATCCCTGACATCGTGGCCGTTTATCTTCACCGCGCCCTGCTGCACATCGTAGAATCTCGGAATCAGTCCGATCAGGGACGATTTGCCGCCGCCGCTCATGCCGACGAACGCAATCGTCTGTCCCTGCCGAATGGTCAGGTTAATATCTTGAAGCACCCATCCCGCAGCGTCATTGTATTTGAAGGAGACACGGTCGAATTCGATCTGTCCCGCGGTCTTAAGCGTTTTGGCATTCGGACGGTCCACGATGTCATACGGCTCGTCCATTAGCTCCTTGACCCGCTCCAGCGACGCTGAGGCCTGCGTCAGCACCGTTGAAGAGTTAATCAGGCGGCGAAGGGGCGCATACAATCTGTCGAGATAACCGAAGAAGGCAACAAACGTACCTAATGTCAGATCTCCCTGGATCACCCGGTAGCCCCCGTACCCGATAACCAGAATAGGCGCAATATCGGTCAGCGTGTTAATCACCGAGAAAGTCAGTGCATTCCAGCGCGTCTGGGCCATCGCTTTATTCAGGAAATTTCCGTTGATGCCTTCGAATTTCTTCTGATCATAACGCTCCAGGGTAAAGCTTCGGATGACCGAGATCCCTTGAATCCGCTCATGCAGGTATGCCTGAATGCCCGCGAGAGCCTGCGACCGGTCTTTGGTCAAGCGTTTAAGCCGTTTATAGAGTAAGTTCACCGCAAGTCCGTAGAGAGGCAGAATCGAGATGGCAACCAGCGTCAAAACGGGATTCATGAAGAGCATGACCACTAATACGAACAGCAATGTGAACATATCCAGCCAGATGTTCATCATGCCGACTTCCACCAGGTTTTTCGATTGCTCCACATCATTGATAAAACGCGATATCGCCTCGCCTACCTTGGTATTCTGGTAGTAACGAAGGGACAACCGCTGCAGATGCGCATACAGCCGGTTACGCATATCAAACAAAATACGGCTCGTAATGAACTGCGCAAAATATTGCCGCAGGTATTCCACCGGACCGCGAACGATGACAAACAGCACCAGCGTCCCCCCGAGAATCCACATCAGATCCTGGATTTTCTGCTCGATGCTCATCTGCTGATTGATCAGCAGATCATCCACGACATATTTCATGATCATGGGCAGCAATAACGGGATCGCGAATTTGATCATGCCGATGATGAGGGTGAGAATGATCCACTTCATATACGGCTTAACGAACGGATAATAGATTTTCCATGACTTCAAAGGTGAATCACAGCCCCTTTCTTCAGGTTATAGAATGCACAAAGTTTTCTGCGAAGGTGAACCCCTTCGATAATCGCAAGAAAAACGCCCTTCTAAACGCTGTCTGCCTTCTGTAAAGGTACATCGATGGAGGTTTTTCTCAAGGGACATCCATCTTGTGACAGACGAAGAGCAGTTGACATTTGAGAGCTTCAATGCTTTATTAGTTCTAAACTCATGAAATGTATCATGTCTGCAGGAGGATTTAGTCATGACCAGAATTTTCGTGACGGAGGCGGTCATGCTGGCCATTTACGGTCAGCTGTTAGTACCGCCCAAACCCGTCGAATACATCATTCCATACACCACGATTTTGGAATTATATGAGCTTCATACCACGGAGGAACATCTCATGAATAGCAGTGCTGATGACCAGCACGTCAAAATAAAGATCGGCGAATTGATATCATATTTCGAAGAGCCGCTGAACAAAAAGAAAATCGAGCGGGCCCTCCAGGTTCCCTGGTCCAAAAGCCCGACCATTCCCGTTAGCGAAACCACTCGGGTCTCGGTCATGAACACCATGGACACCGCACCTTACGGAGAGTCCTTCGATCCCATTGAGACCGAGCTGCTGCTGGCTTCCCAAAAAGCGGAGGCTCCCATATTGACGGATCAATACGAGTTGATTCAGCGCATCGTTGAAAGCGCTCTTCCCGTGCAGGTCTATGATATCGACGATTTTGACTTTGCGCTGGAGGTCCCGTTATCCGGGCAGCCGTAAGGCTCCTGTGTACATGCATACACAAGGCAAAAGGAGTCCCTTCCCCGGTTTGAATGGGGCAGGGACTCCTCATGTTGACCGAAAAAAATTCCCCGTACGGGGAATTTAAAGCATGCACATCTGCCTCCACGAACGAGCCTCAGCTCTTCTTTTTTATCTTATCGAGCAAGCGGATCGTGATCGCATCCATAGCGGGCAATGCCTGGAAATCAAAATATTTAAGAGATACTTCCGTATTCGGGGACAAATGAATGGCGCTGTGCAGACCGGTTGCCGCATAAACGCCGATTACATAATATACCTCATCTCCACCAAGCTGCTTCTTCATATACTCCGGACCTGATACAAGGTCCAAGAGTCGCATATCGTCCGCGGTCAGGCCGCTCTCTTCCCACAGCTCTCTGGAGGCTGTGTCTTCAAGAGCTTCGCCGGGCTTCAGGTTTCCGATCGGGAGTCCCCACTCGTCCCTGTTCTGACGTTTCAGGAGAAGTATCTCTCCGTTATCGTTCAGCACAAGCACCGCCGCTTTCACACGGACCACCGAACGTTTGCCGATATACTGGCGAATATCACGGTGATATACGCTCATCTTGGGAACCTCCTTTCCCTAGATGGCGCTGCAGTCTCTCATCAGGTTAATTTACTGCGCCCTCTTCTTCATAAATATACGAAATGTCATCCAAGGATTCCTCATATTTCACGCGTAGCGTATACCCTTTCAAATACCACAGATCCTGCTCTTCCATATAGAAAGTTACCTCTTCCGAACGCTCCGTCAGTCCTGCTTCCCTTGGCTCTTCTACCGAAATACCGAGCGAAAAGCCGGGATGGAGCCCGCCGCCCGAGCTATAGCGTGGAAAGAAGCGAACGAACGTGCCGGCTTGAAGGTCGAGCTCCTTCTTGTACCAACGTGCTGCCTGATCGCTGACTTGAATTTGCATGTGTCGTGCACCCTCCTTAGACGTTATTTTATGTTGATCCCTATCTTTTTGGCAGACCGGAGATCATAGGGACGGTATCCATATTTAGCTGCAATATTATCATAACGCATACGCACGTTAGGATACAAATCATTTTGATAATTAAATAGTGACATAAGGTTCCGGCCTTCCTTCACTATAAGAATGACTCGCGGGGATCCGAAAAAATAAGTTTGACACATTCCAGTTCATGGTGATAAAATTCAGTCCATACGAGATCGATTTGAATAAAATGTAAAATGACGAAGAAAGGGTGAGTGACATGCTGAAATTGTTTGCGATGGATAAAGATCATCTGGATCATCATTCCCTACAATTCAATATGGATCGACTCCCCGCTGGTGCTGTCTCATCATCATCAAGCCTCGTTCGTTCGTTATCGGAATGAATTAGAACGAAGCTGCTGACCTTTGCGCGGAAGTCATGATCACCGTGCGTATGATAAGTTCAAAATTAATGAAGCATATCGTCCGTCGTCGGATGATGTGCTTTTTTTGGTTTTTGCGGATGATATGATGCCAGAACGATACGAAAGGAAGGGATAATGTGTTTGCCGTACTTAAAAATTTAGGCTGGTTTTTCAAGCGTGAGAAAAAACGTTATTTGATCGGCCTGGCGCTGCTCATCTTTTGCGGATTGGTTGAGCTTCTGCCGCCGCTCCTGCTCGGAAACGCCATTGACGATATCGTCAGCAGTTCCATAACCTGGGCGTCCCTCGTCCAATACCTGCTCATGATTCTCGGCATCGTTGCTGTCGTATATTGTGCCACGTACATATGGATGCACCGTTTATTCGGAGGCGCAAACCTCGTGGAACGCCTGCTCCGTACCCGGTACATGAACCATTTGCTGCGGATGCTTCCTCCGTTTTTCGAGCGCAACCGTACCGGGGACCTGATGGCCAAGGCGACGAATGACCTTCGCTCCGTGGCTGCAACCGCCGGCTTCGGCATGCTCGTCATGACGGACTCCACCATCTACTTGATCGTCGTCCTGTTCGCCATGGGCTTCATCGTCAGCTGGAAGCTGACGCTGGCGGCGATTCTGCCGATGCCGATCATTGCCATCGGCATGGTGATCTACGGAAGAGCCATTCATAAGCGCTACACGCTGGCTCAAGATGCCTTTGGAGACATGAACGACCAGGTGCTGGAGTCCGTAGCCGGCGTGCGCGTCATCCGCGCTTATGTGCAGGAACGCGCCGATCAACAGCGCTTCCAGGATATTACGGATGACGTATATCGCAAAAATCTGGCGGTTGCCAAAGTGGATGCCTTATTCGAGCCGACCATCAATTTTTCCATCGGTCTCAGCTACGTCATCGGTTTGGCCTACGGGGTGTACCTCGTGTTCCAAAATCAAATCACGCTCGGAGATCTCGTATCGTTCAATATGTACCTCGGGATGATGATTTGGCCGATGTTTGCGATCGGGGAATTGATCAATATCATGCAGCGGGGTAACGCCTCGCTGGATCGGGTCAACGAAACCTTGAAGACGCCGCCGGATGTTGCCGACGTCGCGGATCCCGTAGACGTGAAGGTTCCGGACACGATTCAATTTAAGGATGTCACCTTCCGCTACCCGACCTCGACGATCGAAAATTTGCAAAATATCAGCTTTACGCTGCAAAAAGGGCAGACGCTAGGCGTTGTAGGACGCACGGGCAGCGGTAAATCGACGCTGCTGAAGCAGCTTCTGCATGAGTATCCGACCGGAACCGGGGATATCCTCATATCCGGCGTGCCGATGGAGAGGCTCGCGACCGATCAGCTCCACGGCTGGATCGGGTATGTGCCGCAGGAGCAGATCCTGTTCTCCAAGACGGTGCGCCAGAACATCCAATTCGGCAAGAAGGATGCCAGCGACGAATTGATCATGGAGGCGATTACGACCGCTGCGTTTGACCGCGATCTGGTCACCCTGTCCGATGGTCTTGATACCGTTGTCGGCGAAAAAGGCGTGGCGCTGTCCGGCGGGCAAAAACAGCGGGTTTCCCTGGCCCGGGCTTTCATCGGCGACCCTGAAATCCTGATTCTGGACGATTCCTTGTCCGCGGTGGATGCGCGCACGGAAGCCAGGATCATCGATAATATCCGGAGCAAGCGCGCCGGTAAAACGACCCTGATCTCCACGCATCGCCTCTCGGCGGTCCAGCATGCCGATCTGATCGTCGTGCTGGAGGACGGCCGAATCACGGAGCAGGGAACCCATGATGAACTGCTGGAACTCGGCGGCTGGTACCGCGAGCAATTCGAACGCCAGCAGGTGGAAAACAATCTGACCTCGGAGGAGGTGTCTTAATTGACTCCAAGCGATACAACCATCTCGAATGAATCCGGAATTGCCAAACGGCTCTTCCGCTATGCCTTAACGGCTAAGGGCACCTTCATCACCGCCCTGATTCTGCTGGCCATCGGCGTTGCCGCGGAGCTGGCAGGGCCCTTCATCGCGAAAACGATGATCGACGAGCATATCCTGGGCATCGAGCGTCCCTATTATGAGACGACGCAGGCTCAGGGTGCCGCATCCTATAACGGAACTTATTATAAACGCGAGGATCGCTTTCAGGAAGGCGAGACGCGAGGCCGGGAAGTGCGCCTCGTTCAGGCAGGCCGCAGCTTCTATTTCATTGATGAGCCGGTAACCCGAACCGAGGGAAACCGTTCCTTCCAGGATGGCGTATTGACGATTTCCTACGCCTCGGAAGAGCTGCAATACCCGGCCGTCAAATTAACCAAGGAACAGCTGTTTGAATTTTACAAGCCCGAGCTGCCCAGCATTTATAAACTCGTCGGCCTGTTCCTGATCTGTCTTCTGATCTCCATGATAACGGTATTCGGCAGAACGTACTGGCTCCAATCGGCAGCCAATCGGGTCATCCAGAAGCTGCGTACCGATGTATATGCCCATATACAGCGCTTGCCCGTCAACTTCTTCGATAATCTGCCGGCTGGCAAAGTCGTATCCCGGGTAACCAATGACACCGAAGCGGTAAAGGACCTGTTCGTTGCCGTATTATCCAACTTCAGCTCCGGCGCCGTCTATATCACGGGTGTTTATGTCGCCCTGTTCCTTCTGGACGTCAGACTCGGCTTGATCAGTTTGTTTGTCATCCCGATGCTGATTGTATGGACCATCCTGTACCGTAAATTCGCAACCAAATACAATACGGTCATCCGCTCCCGTCTGAGCGAGATTAACGCCATTATCAATGAATCCATTCAGGGTATGGCCATCATCCGTGTATTCCGCCGCCAAAAAGCGACCCAGGACGAGTTCGAGGCGCTAAACGCGGATTACATGGCCCATCAGAACAAAATGCTGAATCTGAACTCCTTCACCACGCACAACCTGGTCAATGTGCTGCGTAACGTTTCCTTTGTGGTCGTGCTCTGGTATTTCGGTTCGGCATCGCTGAACGGTGCCGGGATCGTTTCTATCGGCGTGTTGTACGCCTTCGTCGATCTGCTCGGCCGCATGTTCCAGCCGATTACCGGCATGGTCAACCAGCTGGCCGCGCTCGATACCTCCATCGTCTCCGCCAAGCGGGTATTCGAGCTGATGGATGAAACGGGCGAAAAAGTAACGGACGGCTCCATGCCGCGATATTTGGGGAATGTGGAGTTTCAGGACGTATCGTTCGCTTACAAGAAGGACTACGTGCTGAAGAACATTTCGTTTGAAGCGAAGCAAGGACAGACGGTTGCGCTTGTCGGGCATACGGGCTCGGGCAAAAGCTCCATCATCAATCTGCTGTTCCGTTTCTACGACCCGCAAAAAGGCACCATCACGATTGACGGCCAGCCTGTCACCGATATTCCGAAGCAGTGGCTCCGCAAGCATATGGGAATCGTGCTGCAGGATCCGTACCTGTTCACCGGCACCATTGCATCCAATGTCAGCCTGGGCGATCCGGACATTACCCGGGAACAGGTAGAGCAGGCCCTTCGCGACGTAGGTGCCGATCGGCTCCTGGCCCATCTGCCGCAAGGCTTTGATGAGCCGGTGCTGGAGAAAGGCAGCACGCTTTCCGCCGGTCAGCGCCAGTTGATCTCGTTTGCCCGTGCTTTGGCGTTCAACCCGGCCATACTGATCCTTGATGAGGCCACCGCTAACATCGATACCGAGACGGAAGCCTTGATTCAAGACGCGCTGGAGGTTCTGAAGCGCGGACGTACAACGTTTATCATCGCTCACCGCTTATCCACGATCCGCAGCGCCGATCAGATTCTGGTCCTTCACCGCGGAGAAATCGTGGAGCAGGGTTCCCATGACGAATTGATGGCCTTGGGCGGAAGGTACTTTAAAATGTACCAGCTCCAGCAAGGAAGCTCGCCTTCGGTTCCGGAGAATAAGGAAACGGTGCTGGCCGCTTCCAACAGCAACTTGGCCGGAGGGCATTTATAGATCAAGTTAGGCAAAGCTAACGCAGTCATTGAAGACAGACCGAGGTTAATCGTAGTTTTTCTTGCGATATCCGGAAGTTCCAAGCTTCGAAGTTTATACTTTCCGACACTATAAAAAGGCTGTCCCTGTCGAATGTATCATTCGCTTGGGGACAGCCTTCTTTTTTACATATCCTGGAGGCACATGACAAGAATTACTTTGCCGAATCAAAAGTACCGGCTGCTTTGACCGTGATTTTGGTGTATTTGGACGGCACGAGCACGTCATCGGACGATTTTGAGATGACCTGCGGGTACATTTTGTCCAGATCGGGTTGCACCACCTTGAAGTAGATTACGGCTTCGGTGTCGCTAACATAGTCGACCGAAGTAATTTTAATGCCATACCCCGGATTCGGCAGATCTTCCTTGGTTACCGTGACTTTGTTCTGCGATTCGTCCACCTTGACAACGCTTGTGCTTACATCCGGTTCAGATTGCGCCGGCTCTTCGGGTGTCATGTTCTTCTGATGCTCCTCAATGAAGCGAATGGAATTGTATACGAGCTCTGCGGCTTCGATTCGCGATAAACTCTTCGTTGGATGGAACTTGTCGTTCGCGTCCAGCTTCGCGATTTTGGTTAACAGCAGGAATTGCACGGCCCCCCGGCTCTCCTCTTTCATCAGATCCTCGTCGGCCACATGCAAATACATCATGATCACGGGATAATTCCCGGTCTTCTGAATCGCTTCCGAGAGCAAGGTCGCGAACCCTTCGCGCGTGATCGGCTCATTCCATTTCATGTCCGCGGATACCGACAATCCGTTCTGAGCCGCAATGTTCACGGCTTCGGCAAACCAAGCATCCTTCGGAACACTGTCGAACGAGCGGCCCGTAAAGTTCGGCTGCACCTCCAGGCCGGCCGCATTCACGATCATTTGCACCGCCTGAGCGGTCGTTATCGTCTTGGACGGAGCGAATTTGTCGGCGCTGATGCCCTGGATAATCCCTTTCGATTGCAGTTCCTTCACCATTTGCAACGGCTTCTCCTCTTGTATATCCGTAAAAGCAGAGGCGGCGCCGGCACCGAGCAATGACGAAGTGACAAGCATAGCGGTTAATAATTTGGTTGTTTTTTTCATAGTTACACCTCCTATTATTCCTGACGCAGAGGTGCTGGAATATGTTTCATCTGAAGCGCATTTTCTTCTACACGCTTTTTTCGCTATCCAGGCCCAGCTTTATATACATCTCGCGGGAGTAACCTTGAAGCTTCTGCTCCAGCGCTTGGGCTTGGTCCTTAAATGCCGTCAGCTCCCGAATCATTCGGGAACGGCCGGCCGGGCTAAAAGTCTCATGGATCCGTTCTTTGAAATAATCATGAACGATATAGTTTCGCTGCTTCCATACTTCTTTTAATTGAAGCGTCTCTTCCTCGGAGAACGGAAAGTAATGCTGGATCTCATGGACCAGCTGGCCCAGGGAGCTGCTTAGTTTCCGCTGATATAATTGGGTGAAATCTTCCTCTGAAGGCACATTCCCTTGAGAAAGCTTGATCAGCATCAACAAATTCGCGAGCTGCTGCTCAAGGGCCTGTGAATAATACACCGCTAATCCGAAATAGGCAAACAGCTCTTTGGAGTGGTCACTGTCCAGCAGTCGAGTTTGTTTCATGGTATCCTCCTCTAGTATTGGCTGTCTTTACCGTTTCTATTTGTGTATAATCCTATGGTAAAGGAAGACTCCTCCTACTTCAACCTACTTTTCGGATCATGGACGCCGCATCCTTGCGGGAAGCCGTCCATAAATAAACAGCCAGTAATATAAATCCGTAGATGAAGGAATAGGCGATCGTCAGGAGTTTGACGGCCGGTGACCGCTCGTCGGCATGCATGAACAGGTCCATCATGACGGAGACAGGCGGCAGCAAGTAAGGGATGATTCCCCAATAAGCATGATCGAACTGGACAATGGATTGACCGGCCAAGGAAACAATGATCACGATGAATAGTAACCCTGCCGCTCTTCCCTGGTTCTCCATGAAGCCGAACTGAAAGAAAACCGACAGCGAAATGCCCAGCAAGGACATTGCGACATGTCCCGCATAACCAAGTGCAAGCTCGGAGAATGTAATCGGCTTATCGAACATCCCGAAGATGACAGGATAAAGGACAGCGAATGCACTGAATAGGATGGACAGAAGACTTACCGTGATATATTGGGCGGCATAAAACCGTAGGGCCTTGCCGCTATGAACAATCAGGAGCATCGTTTGACGCCCTTGATCGTGATTGTGGAAATTCAACCCCAGCCAAGCTGAGCCGACAAACAGAAAGGCTGCCGTCACGGCATAACTGTCCATGATCGGGTTAGGCCGGTAGGAGTAGAGGAACACCACCGAGATCAGCATGAATGCGATCGGAGCGAAGTATCGATAAGATCTTGTGTAACTGGCAAGCAAGTAACGAATCAGGGATCCCATCATGCTCCCTCCCCCTCCATAGGCTGGCCCGAACCCGCGCGCTCGGGCTCTTTCATTTCCCCGCGCCAAGGCTCAAGCCGTATCAGCGAACCGCCAGACTGCAAAATATCCAGCAGCATGTCGTCCGTTGCCTGCCGCGTAACCATCATCGATGCCGGGTTGCCTCTGGATATCCAAAAGAGAAACCCGGGGCGGCGTTCAAGCTCCAGCATGTTGTCTGGCGAAACGTGCGTGAATTCCAGCTTCATCCGCTCTAAATGCGGACTCCTTTCGAGCAATCCGTCCCGCTCGATCCGCCCCTGCCGCAGCCGCGTCTCCCGGTCAGCCAGCGATGCAATAAGCAGCGGCTCGTGAACGGACATCACGATAGCCGTTCCTTGTCTTTTGATCTCGGTCAGAATGCCGATCATCTCCATCTGGGAGGACTCGTCCAATCCCGAAAGCGGCTCATCCAGAAGCAGCAGATCGGGCTGGCTAAGCAAGGCCTGCATGATATTGACCTTTTGCAGCATCCCCTTGGAGCATAGCGTCATCTTCATGTCCTGCAATTGAAACACATTCAGCATGGCATCGATCCGCTTCGCGGCTTCTTGTTTGTCCATGCCCTGAATGCCGGCCATATGGCGCAAATATTCGGAAGGGCGAAACCGCAGCACAGGAAAACGTTCCGGTACATAGCCGACGCGCAGCGATGTCCCATATTCGATCCTGGACCCTTCAGACGGGTTAGCAAGCCCCGCTATCACATGCAGCATGGTGCTCTTGCCTGCGCCATTGCTTCCCGTTATCGCAACGCACTCAGCGCGGGAGATGCTCCAGGTGATGTTATGCAGGACGGCATACTTGCCGAAACGCTTATGTACTCCGTTCAATTCCAGCAGCTCCTGCAAACACTTCAACTCCTGTTCACGTATTCTGGTGTTTGTATTTCGTTCAGGTATTTTTCGAACACGATCGTGCCGGCGCCTATGACGCCCGCATACTCTCCCAACTCGGATGGCTGAAGCACGATTTTATCTTGAAAGCTGGACAAGCTTCTGTTATATGATGTTTCTCTTACATATGTGAAGTAATCCGGGTACCGGTTCGCAAGGACTCCACCGATGATCATCGTTTCCGGGGTTAGCAGGTTAATGACATTAGCCAGGGATATACCGACATAACGAGCCGATTCGTTCAGCATATTGGCAGCCAATGGATCTCCGTCCAGACCGGCCGTGATCACATCGGTGATGTCCAATCCGTGATCATTGCCATCAAACGAGGATTGAAGAGAACTGGCAGCTCCGCGCCGCAGCTCTTCTCCGACCCTGCGGACGATGGCCATACCGGATGCGATCGCTTCCAGGCAGCCGGTATTGCCGCAATTGCAGCGCGGACCGTCAATATCGATCGTGCAGTGCCCGATCTCACCGGCTCCATAAGGGTAACCCTGATATATTTTCTGGTTGAAGATCAATCCGCTTCCGATCCCGATATCCGCATCCACGTATACCAAATGGTTGAAATGCCTGCCGTTTCCATACCATAACTCACCGAGTGCCATCACGTTAGCGTCCTTCTCGATTTGCGTCGGAAGCTCCGTATTCTCCTCGATCAGTCCCTTTAATCGTACCTGATGCAGTCCGGGAAGGTTCGGCGGAGACAGAATCTTGCCTTGGACCGGATCAAGCGGTCCCGGTGCTCCCACCCCTATACCGATGATTTGGGACTTCAGGCCCGACTCGTCCAATACGTCTTGGATCGTAGAGATTATGACATTCACCACGCTGCCGCGATTGGCGTTATTTTCAAAGGAGGAACGTTTCTCCATCATCGCTTTCCCCTGCAAATTAATGACTGCCGCTCTTACGGAGGAGGCGCTGATATGAACGCCAACCGTATAAATATCACCGGGATTCAAGGAGATGAGTTTGGGCTTCCTACCCCGGCTGGACTCGTCGTAAAACCCGGCTTCAGCAATCAATCGATCCTTCATCAGCTCATCCACCAAATTGTTCACGGCGGTAAACGTCAAATTCATCTTGGCCGCGATTTCCGCTTTCGTTAAACTGCCGTAGTCGCGGAGCAGCGCGATAATGCCGATACGATTCAGGTTTTTGACATGCTGATTGTTCTTGCCAACGGAACTGTTCATCTTACAACCTCATTCTTTTTACCCATAATTGTTCTTGCCCTCTCACACATCTATCATAGGGGAAAATTCGGAGTTAGTAAAATCCATTACTCGAACCGCAAATGAAAAGCCTGACCTCCTAATCGGAAATCAGGCCTAGTTATATCACACATAAGAAACTAGTTAGATTAAACGTGGCTCAGCATTTCGCGGCATGCTTCGGCACATTTCCGGCATGCTTCCGCACATTGTTTGCAATGCTCATGATCATGCTTCTCGCACTCTTCCGCGCAAGCCAGGCATGCCTTGATGCACAGCTCGCAAATCTCCTTAACGTAAGGGCTTTTGCGGGACATGGCTTGAGCCGCAAACGCGCAAATATCCGCACACTCTCTATCGAGTGTAATACAATCGCGAAGCATGGCCAGCTCGTATTCTTTCAGGCAGGATACATAGCATACATTGCAAGCGTTCATACATTGGAGACATGCTTCGATGCATTCTTTATATTTGAGTTCATTTAACATTGGATAGATCCTCCTTGTAGTTATTACGCTATGCCTTTGTATTAAACGTTCAACTGCCCTCTGAATCAAACCCGGCCAGAAAGTCCCAAGGTACAATTGCCCAGAATGGTCAGGCAAAAAATGGCTGACTTATGCCCGGCTTGTCTTCCCCTCCAGCTGTTCAAGCTGCTCCCTTAGCAGCGATTTCTGAAAATGCTCCCCGATAAACACCACCACATCCGGCACTTGGCCCTGGGGCGTTATTTTCATGAAATCGGATTCGCGAAACGCGTACTGGAACAAAAAACGGCTGTTCGTATCGCTGAAAGTGAGAATGCCCTTCGCCCGGTATACATCTCTTGGCAGCCCGGCTATCAATCGTTCGAACTCCACGCTGTTTACCGGATGGCTGAAGTAGTATGTGTACGACATGACATGATCATGGGAGCCATGTTCATGTGTATGGTCGTGGTTGTGGTCATGCTTATGGCTGTTGGCTTGCTTGTTCTTGTCTGTGTGCTCATGGGCATCCCCGGCCTCGCGATGATGTACAATCGAATGCTCGTTCCGTTCCCCGGGATCGCTCTGCAGCAAATCTTCAACATTCAAGTCGCAGCGCACCGAAGAAACAATCGGGGCATGCGGATTCCACCGCTTCACCAGCTCTCGAATCGTCTCTCTGTCCCGTTCCTCGACCAGGTCCATTTTATTAAGGACAAGCGCGGAGGCTGCGCGAATCTGCTCCTGCATCAACCGGTAGGTCTTTCCCTTCTGCTCTATGTTCAAATGCAGCAGATGCGCGGCATCCACGACGGTGATCAGTTTTTTCACGTCAATTCTCATATATAATGAAGCTTCCGCGGTTGCGTCCAGAATCTCCATCGGATTGGCGATCCCCGTCGCTTCGATAACGATGACATCCGGCCGCTCCCGCTGGATCAGCATCGCAATTTCGGATGATAAATCGGAACGAATGGTGCAACAGATGCAGCCGCTCAGCATCTCTGCCGTCGGCACCGCTTCATCGGCTGCCAGCCCTTCAATGTTAACCTCGCCGATCTCGTTCATGACAATGGCCGGCCGCAATCCCTGCTGCTTGAAAGAGGCAATGAGGCGGCTAAGCAATGTCGTTTTTCCACTGCCGAGAAAACCTGATAAAATATAAATGGGTGTTACGTGCTCCACGTTCCATACTCCTTTGCGCACATTGTTTATTATGCTAGCGAGTGTACTACATTTCATCCGTCTACCGCAAGCGTCCCGCCATTAACTGAACAGGAGTTGTCATAACGCATGAATTCGACGCAAGAACATAAACAGCAATCCCCCGCTTCCGTGAACTGTATGGTGATTACGGTTTCGGACACGCGGACGAAGGACACGGACAAGAGCGGCAAACTGATGATCGGCTTGCTTGAAGAAGCCGGACATGCCGTTGTGGCATACAGCATTGTTCCAGACGACTACGAAACGATCCGTGAAACGATTTATTCCGCGGTCAGCGCTCCGGAGATCGATATCGTGTTATTAACCGGCGGAACAGGCATCTCGAGCCGGGATACCACCTATGAAGCGGTCTCTTCGCTGCTGGATAAAGAACTCCCGGGATTCGGAGAGATCTTCCGCTTCCTTAGCTTCACCGAAGATATCGGGTCTGCGGCTATATTAAGCCGCGCGATCGGCGGCACGATAAGCCACACGGCCGTCTTCTCGATGCCGGGTTCCAGCGGTGCCGTAAAACTTGCGATGAACCGTATCCTCCTGCCTGAGCTGCGGCACGTCAAATATGAGCTGGATAAACACCGATCATAACCAACTCACGCCTGGCACCATGCAAAAGGCCGGATGCATATGGGCATCCGGCCTTAGCTGTATCCTAACTGCTGGCGCGTCGTTGATGTTTGGCAAGCAGGGAGGGCGCTATTTTTTTGACCTGATCATAATAGTTATCCGTTTTGTCGCCCGTCGATGTATATACGATGGACGTTTCCTTGTCACTTATGATCAGATTATGCCCGCCGGCCGCATTGGCATCCCCTTCCGTTACGCCATAGATTTCCTTGAGCCCTTTTTCCCTGGCCGCTTGATCCTGATAGACATACACGGTAATAAACTGGCTTGCATCATAATTGATCCGGTATTGATACGTGATATTGCCGACGTTGTCCTCTACATAGGTTTCGTTGGTCAACGGCATATTGGCCTGGTTGAACGAGGCTTGGAGATCCTCAAGGAATTTTCCGTTCATGCCCCGGCCTGATATCCGGGCCTCCCTGGAGCCTTCCTCGTAAGCCCTCATGTTATATAGGCGCATCTCGTCCTTGGCCACCTGCTTGGAACAACCGACCGATATGGCAAGAATGGAACAAAGCAATAAAGCGGTGACGATTCTGCGATAATTCATGTTCACTCACCCTTCCTTAGGTGTCAGAGGTTGCCTTCCCTTAGATTGCCTGAGGATGAGGAACATTATGCGTATGCGAAATCAGGGTAATATTACAAAGCGATGACGCTTCTTCCAACCGCCCCGCCTTTAAGAATGGTGTTCAGCACTACAGGCAGATCGGTTAGTCCGTATTCGGTAATTCCTTCTTGAAGCACGGATGCCGGCTTCCATTCATCGGCCAGCTTCGACCATACTGATCGGCGGTAGGCCATTGGGCAGTACACCGAGTCGATGCCCAGGAGATTGATTCCCCTCAGTATGAACGGAAACACCGTCGTTTCAAACGCACCGCCGCCCGTCATGCCGGAAACGGCGACGCTTCCGCCGTATTGCACGCTTTTCAGGATGGCGCCCAAGTGATTACCACCGACGGGATCTACCACGGCTGCCCATCGCTCGGCAGAGATGGCCCCCTTGGAGGCTGCCGCAGCTTCTTCCCTGGAGATCACTTCATGGGCTCCCAGCTGTAAAAGCCAGTTCCTCTGACTGGATTTTCCTGTGGATGCCGTCACGTGATAGCCTAACTGGCTTAGGATGGACACTGCGAAGCTGCCTACTCCCCCCGTTGCTCCCGTAACTAGGACGGAACCCTGTTCCTGCCGCAGTCCATTCCGTATCAAGGCTTCTATCGATAATGCAGCCGTAAAACCTGCGGTACCGATGGCCATCGCATCACGCGGTGACAAGCCCTGCGGCAGCGGGACAAGCCATTCTCCCTTAACCCTCGCATATTGGCTGAACCCGCCTTCATGAGATACCCCTAATTCATAACCGGTACAAAGAACGGCATCGCCCTCCTTGTAATCCGCATGAGCGGAATGCACGACCGTCCCTGCCAGGTCAATGCCCGGAATGAACGGATACCGGCGGACAATTTTCCCTTCCGGTATGCTGGCCAGCCCGTCTTTATAGTTAACCCCGCTGTATAACACCCGCACGATAACGTCGCCTTCGGGCAGCCGATCCAAACTCATGTTCTCCACGCTGCCGCGAACCCCTTGCTCATCTCGACGAAGCACATAGGCTTGAAATTCGGTTTCGTTGTCCACACATATCACTCCTTGGGTTAGTTTAGGTGCTGTAAAGCAATCTGGATTGGCACCATGTGTCGAAGCTTTATACATGCTCTCGGAATATGGCGACTTATGCACTTTCCCGAGAAATGATCCAGTATCGTCTTTTATAATCAGAATTGTGTTATTATGGAAAAAAGAATACTTTTATAAAAAAATTATCAGCTGGAGTTGAAATCCACGTTATGACTCATTTTGATTATGGATCTAGACGTAGATCCTTCCGCTTCTCATTCTGGCTCACTCTGGTGACACTATTTCTGTTACCGGTCGTCCATAAACCGATCAACCAGATTTTTGGATTCCTTGGTATACATACACAATCAGGGGGCATTGCCGGCTCGTTTCTCGTTTTCTTTCTAAGCTTGGGTCTCGTTCTAACGCTGTTTAGACTCGTCTTCTGGGTTTTTCCCTTTAATTACCTGGCCTGGTCTCAAAGTGTTCGCACTAATCGGCCTCCTCTTCATATTAATGACAGGGATCTACGAATACACAAGCACACACCGCTCGATCGAAGCGGCGGTATTCGAGGAGAAACATGCTTTTTTTGAAGCACCTTACAGCATTAATCATGCTGAAATCATACAATCCGAATTAACCTCTGAGAAGGCTTATTCTTTCGTGGTGACATCTAGAGCGGGACTACAATTATCCGTCTATACCAAAGGATGGTTCGGATGGAAGATGTCCGCCGTATCTATATTATACCCTTCTCCCAAGAATCCCTCTTCTCCGTCCGTATTCTCGGAGACAAGCATGGATTCATCACTCGTCTTTGGCCTGTATAGAAGCACAGAGCCCATTCGGATTCAAGTAAATGGTCAGCCGGCACATACCATACCCTACCAACAACTGAGGCCGGATGTCAGTGAAGATTTGTACATATGGTATTACGAACGCCAGCCCGACATGCTAGAGAACAAGGACAAGGTTCATCTCACCGCGCGTGACGTCAACGGAAGCATAGTGGATCGACTTGACCTATAGGCCAAATACCAAAAGACGCTCCCTTCTCCTGCCAAGCGGCAAGATTGGGGAAGCGTCTTTTTCATTGGTGTATTTTATATTCTAATCTTCATGCTGTTCCATGAACTCGGCCATCATCCGCTGTTTCACTTCCCAGACCTCTTCGCTCAGGTTCACGCGGTATATCTCCGGATTCAGCTTACGCAAATACTCGGGCCAGAACTGTCCCAGCTGTGCGTCATGATAGCTGCGGATTTCCTCCAGCTCCGGCAGTACATACACCAATTCGCCATTCTGGAATATCGGTTCCAGCATGGACACCGCTTCAAAGTTCTTCACGTTTTTGCGCATGTAAGGATGCAGCGGATTAAATAGCTTCAGCTTGCCGCTTTCCGGCGGCATTTCCTCTTCCGGGAAGCAGATGTAATCGGCGATCGCTTTGCCGCTGCCCTTGGATATGATGCGGTACACGTCCTTTTTGCCGGGGGTGGACACTTTTTCAGGGTTGCCCGAGATTTTGATGGTCGGTACCATTTTCCCGTCAACCTCCCGCTCCACCAGCTTATAAACGCCTCCGAGCGCAGGCTGGTCGGCCGCCGTGATCAGCTGGGTACCGACGCCCCAAGTATCCACTTTAGCCCCCTGTGCCTTGAGATCCAGAATCGTTCCTTCATCCAGATCGTTGGAAGCCACGATGCCGACGTAATGAAGACCGGCCTCATCCAGCATCTTCCTTGCCTGAATCGACAGGTAAGCCAAATCCCCGCTGTCCAGACGAATGGCATTCATCCGCTTTCCTTGGGCCTCCAGCTTCTTCGCTGTCGCGATGGCATGGGGAATCCCGCTCTTTAACGTATCGAAGGTATCCACCAGCAGCGTCACTTGATCCGGCATGACCTCGGCAAAAATATCAAATGCCTCCTGCTCGCTCCGGAAGGTCTGCACCCAGGAATGCGCATGCGTGCCTTTGGTCGGAATGCCGAATTTCTCGCCGGCCAGCATATTCGAGGTAGCATGGAAGCCGGCCAGATACGCTGCACGGGCTCCCCACACGGCCGCATCCGCTTCCTGCGCGCGTCTTGTGCCAAACTCCAGCAAGGTATCGCCGCCGGCCACCTGACGGATGCGGGAGGCCTTGGTCGCGATCAAGGTCTGAAAATTCATGAAGTTCAGGAGCGCGGTTTCGACCAGCTGCGTCTCGAAAATGGTGCCTTCCACCCGAATGAGCGGTTCGTTCGGGAATACCAGCGCCCCCTCCTTCATGGAATGAATATTCCCTTGAAACCGGAAGCGGCGAAGCTCCTCCAGAAATTCAGGCTTATACTTCTCTTCCTGTTTGGCCAGATACGCGATATCCTCATCCGAGAAACGCAAGGACTCGATATAATGCACGATCCTTTCCAGTCCGGCAAAAACGGCGTACCCGTTACCGAACGGCAGCTTGCGGAAATATCCCTCAAACACCGCACGCGTACGATGAGAGCCGTTAATCCAATGCGCATACATCATGTTGATCTGGTATTTGTCCGTATGTAGTGCTAATCCTGCTGTCAGCATCACGATCATCCTCCAGTATGACCCGGTTCATCCATGCTTCCGGGTAGTTCGAGCTGTCTATCGATTAAGAAATTCTTCGCTTCGCACAACGGCTGCCCCGAGACTGCCCTGAAAGTGGCTTAACGCCCACTTATGCCCCTCCGGATTGAAGCTGGCAATGCCATCTTCATACACCGTTATTTTGTACCCGTAATTATACGCATCCACGGCAGTATGCAGCACGCAGATGTCGGTGCATACCCCGACAAGATCGACTTCGGTAATCCCGCGTTCCCGCAGCTTCTGGTTCAGATCCGTACCGCAGAATGCGCTGTATCTTGTTTTATCCATCCAATAGATCGTATCCTTGCGATCCTCATAGACCTGTTGTAACTCGCCGTATAATTCCCGCCCCCGGGTTCCCCGGATGTTATGCGGAGGAAACAGCTTGGTTTCGGGGTGAAAAGCGTCGTCCTGCTCATGCAGGTCCACGGCCATGACGACAAAATCCCCGCGATCGCTGTATAATCGGGTCAACTCTGCAATGGTCTTCTGAATGTCGATGGCGGGTTTCCCTACCGGCAGGTTACCATCCACGAAATCATTCGTGAAATCTATCACGATTAAGGCTTTCATCTGACACACTCCTCTACGATATGATTAATGTGATCGATAAAATAACAGCGGTTGAATCATAGACCTGCTACGTATAAATCGATAGCAGCGGCGCATGATCCGTAAATCGGTACAATTGGGCCGGACGTTGGGAATATTGGTTGGAGCTTAGCGGCTTGCCGTTCTCATCCCGCGCTTCTTCCAGTATCCCCTGTCTGCTGCGGGTCGATGTGATTTTACGGATAAAGTTGGGTTCGTTGAACTCGGGCACAACCGTCTGGATGACCTGGTATAACTCGCTCAGCGTAAAATGCTCCGGCAAAAACTGCCTGGCAATCGTCGTTTGCAGCATTTGCAGCTGAATCTTGCGGTAAGCATCCATAATAATATCCCTGTGGTCAAAAGCAAGCTCCAGCTCCTCCAAAGCTTCCGCGACCGTAAACAGGCCAACCTCTTCCGCGTCATCGGCAGCCTGGCGGTGCTCCAGCATCCACTCCTCTACGAGCGCATAGAAGGCATGGCTGATAATCCAGCCTCTTGGATCACGTCCCGGCGCGCTATACACGCCCAAGTACTCCAAGTGTCCGCCGTCCACCCCGGTCTCTTCCTTCAGCTCCCGTTTGGCGGCATCGTAAATCGACTCGCTTTCACGGCAAAAACCGCCGGGAAGCGCCCACATGCCGGCACAAGGCCATGACCTGCGCCGGATCAGCATCACCTTAAGCTCCCGAATGGGCAGTGTCTTGGTAAAGGTCTTCCGTTCCCGCTTCGTCAAGGTAAACATCACGATATCGGCGGGCACACCGTCCGGTGTTCTGTATTTCTTGGCACTGCTCTTTGGCGCCTGTTCGCGATCCGTCATTTCCATCACCATAACTATTAATTTGATAATTTCATTATGACATATTTAAAAACGATGTCAAGGATTTCCTAGCCCAATCTCTATATAAGTTTACTATGCCCTATCCATCCTCATTCTGTGCATGTTAACAAGAACAGAAAAGGTGCGGAACCATTCCGCACCTCGTTTCCTCTATCCGCAGCTGCTTGGCGGCGTATCTTTGCCTGTTTCCACGTTCACTTTTTCCGAAACGGTATCGTGAATCACGGACACGACCAGCTGAAGGAGATAATTAATGTCGCTCTGACTTTGCTGGAACTCCATCACGAGCGGAATGCTGTCGATCTCCTCCTGCAGCTCTTCGATCTCGCGTTCGATTTTTGCTACCATGTCCTTGTTCTGGAACGTTTCAAAAGCTACGATTTCTTTTTGCTTTTTCTTAATGGTTTTGATCAGGTTTTGGACCCGTTCGTGATTCTGGATCTTCTCTTCCGCTTGCTTAAACATCTGAACTTCTTCGCTTGTGGATATTAAATTCGCCAGCTCGCCGGCTTTCGCCAGAATATCGTCGCGTATAATCAATTCACGCGTATTGTAAGTGGACATACCGTAGGTGTTGGTACGAACATGATCATGTGCCAAGGTTCATCGCTCCAATTCTTCATCATCTATATGGGTATATGCAGGCATGGATCCATTGCGGTAACGGTCTATGCTGCATTGGCATGCTTCTTGCCCCTCCATTATACCGCATCTGAGGCAGGAATCGCGTCCGGGATCATATCCCCTTTGATATACCAGGTCTTCGTATCCGTGATCCGTACATTCACGAAGCTGCCTACGAGTTCCGTTGAGCCTTCAAAATGCACCAGCTTGTTCGTGCGCGTGCGTCCGGACAGCATGGAATCATTGTTCTTGCTGACTCCTTCTACCAGGACCTCCACGGTAGATCCAAGCAGCCTGTCGTTGCTCTTGCGGCTGTATTCATTAATGGCGGCGTTCAAGCGCTGCAGACGCTCGCTCTTAACCTCCATCGGCACGTTATCCTCCATCACAGCTGCTGGCGTTCCTTCGCGCGGAGAATAAATAAAGGTATACGCAGAGTCATAACCTACTTCCCGTACCAGGGACAGCGTCTCCTCAAACTGCTCATCGGTTTCGCCGGGAAAACCGACAATGATGTCGGTGGTGAACGCAACATTGGGAATCGCCTTCTTAATCTTATGGGCCAGTTCCAAATACGTCTCGCGGGTATATTTCCGGCTCATTTTCTTGAGCACTTGCGAGCTTCCCGACTGCACCGGCAGATGAATATGCTCCACCAGGTTGCCGCCCTTCGCCAGCACCTCGATCAGATGATCGTCGAAGTCTCTTGGATGGGATGTCGTGAAGCGAACGCGCGGGATATCGATTTTGTGAATATCATCCATCAGATCGCCGAAGCGATACTGGATATCTTCAAAATCTTTGCCGTACGCATTCACGTTTTGACCGAGCAGCGTAATTTCCTTATACCCTTGACGGGCCAATTCGCGAACCTCGGCAATGACGTCCTCCGGACGCCGGCTGCGTTCCTTGCCGCGGGTGTAAGGGACGATGCAGTATGTACAGAATTTATCACAGCCGTACATAATGTTGACCCAGCCGCGGAGACCTTCTCTTTTCTTCGGAAGATTCTCGACAATGTCGCCTTCCTTGGACCACACTTCAACCACCATTTCCTTGCTGAAGAGCGCTTCCTGAATCAAGTGAGGCAGACGATGTACGTTATGCGTGCCGAAGATCAGATCCACGAAGCCGTGCTTTTGGAGAATTCGATTCACCACCGATTCTTCCTGCGACATGCAGCCGCAAACCCCAAGCAGCATATCCGGCTTTTCCGTCTTCAGATGCTTCAGGTGGCCGAGTTCGCCAAACACCTTGTCCTCCGCATTCTCACGAATGGCACATGTGTTGAGCAAAATGATGTCCGCCTGCTTGCGATCCTCGGTTGCCCGGTAGCCCATCTGCTCCAGCAATCCCTTAATCGTCTCGGAATCATGCTCATTCATCTGGCATCCGTACGTATACACGATGTAATGCTTGCCAGCCCCGATGCTTCGGAACTCCTCAGGCAGCTCGGTATCGTACAGGACTTCGACACTCTGTTTGCCGCGTTGTTTTTCCTGTCTATGATTAGGCTCCGAAAGAATGTTGATTTCCCGGCCGTTGATGCGAATTCTCTTCCCGTGTTCGTCTTCCGAGAGAACTTTGGCTCCTGAAAAATCAAAATACTTGGAGTAGTCCTTACTTTCTTTGGACATGCTAGGTCACTCCTTAGATCCGCAAAATCTCTGGTTTACATGACAATATTGCTTAATAGGCACTGTTTTAAATTATATCATGATCTTTATGCCTAAGCTACCACCCTGGTGCTATTAGAGCGTTCCTTGGCCGTTGATTTTCTTCTCCGCATGTTCGGCAGCACGCCGCCCGTAAACTTGGAATTTCCAAAAAAGAGCCTGGCATCGATGAATCGATCCAGGCTCTTCTTGACTGCGAACTTGTAAAAGCTGCGCATGCGTGACACATACAGTATGTTCTTATGGCTTTCTAAAGCCGCGGATTAATCAATAATTTCAGCAGTGTCTCCGGTTTTGGCGCCGGCTGCGTTGGCCTCATCGGTGTCGATGTGCATGTCGAGCGCAAAATTGTCGGATACGCGGGCAATGACGTTCTCCAGCACGAGGCCGCGTTCGCCGCCTAGGCGCACTTTGAGCAGGTCCTTGTCCTTGATGCCCCACTGCTCCGCATCGGATGTATGGAAGTGAATATGACGAGCGGCCACGATGACACCTTCGTCCACCGTTACTTCACCTGCCGGGCCTTTAATCGTGATTCCCGGGGTTCCGGCAATGTTTCCGGATTCGCGCACGGGTGCTTTCACGCCGATGGTAAAAGAATCCGTACGTGAAATTTCCAGTTGGGTTGCAGGACGCGCAGGTCCCAATATTCTTACTTTATCGAATTGTCCCTTCGTTCCAATGACCGCTACCGTTTCGTTGGCCGCGAATTGTCCTGGCTGGGACAAAGGTTTGAACTCTGTAAGTTGATATCCAGGGCCGAACAATGCCTCAATATGCTCTTGGGTTAAATGAATATGGCGGGCGGATACACCCACGGGTACAGTTTTACTCATCTGTCTCACTCCTTGTTTTTCTCTATATGCTGTACATGCCATCACCTATTATACTCTCTATTACCCAAAAATAAAAAAGGCAACCCGCGTGTTTCAGGCCGCCTTCTTTGGTTTCTTGCGCGATCTGCAACAGGATTGTCATAGTTATCCTCGAATCCAGGATGTTATGCGTCATGTTCATCTTCTTGAACCGGGGATGCAGGCAAATGCTGTTCAAGAAAACGCAGCGGATTATCCGACATCCAGCCCTTGACCGTCGATTCGGGATAAAACTTGAGCAGCAGCTCCTGAAAATCCGGATACCGGCCCGGATGCTCCAGCCCTTCGATCCACTGATCGATTCCGTCGAAATCCGACCCGAACATGATGTGCTTCTCTCCGCCCAGCTCACAAATCTTCTCGATGTGCGGCAGGACGTCCTCCGGCGTCACGCGCTGGACACCGCTGCGGATAAACCAGGGCACAAACGTGATGCCGATCATGCCGTTTAACGCTATCAGTGCCCGTATCTGTTCATCGCTCAAATTCCGGGGATGCGGGCAAATGGAGTAGGCATTGGAATGCGAAGCAATGACGGGCCGCTGAGTCAGCTCCGCCAGTTCCCAGAAACCGGCCTGGGACAGATGGGACACATCCAGAATGATGCCTGTTCTATGACATTGCTCGATCAGCTGACGTCCCCGTTCCGTAAACCCGCCGTTTCGCTGCTCCAGCACGCCATCCGCTGCCCAGTTGGCATAATTCCAGGTAACTCCCATCAATCGTACGCCCATATCAAATAAAAGCTGAACGTAATACAGATTGCCCTCCAGCCCGTCAACGCCTTCCAGCGACAGGACGCCGTACCGCTCCGTTTTGCGTTGTCTCATCTCCCGGACTTGTTCCCGCCAGAGCAGGGGCTTCAGATGACCCGCGTTCACGATGCGGCTTCGGAATACATCCAATTGGGCCAGCACGCGCTCAAAGGAGGGCCTCCCGAATTTCTCCGACAAGAACACAGCGAATACCTGAAGCGCCAGATCCCCGTGCTCCAAACGCTGCATCGTTACATCCAAATGCGGGCCGTCCACAAAAGAGGCTTTGGGATCTTCCCACATTTTGCTCAAAACATCGCAGTGAAAATCAACCGTCCGCATCGTGCCGCTCATCCCCCTTCTGACCTGTCACAGCAAAAAGCCTGTTTACGCTAAGCAGAGTAAACAGGCTCATCCTCAACATTCGAAATTTATCTAGGTTCCACGATCAATTTAATTGCCGTCCGGTCTTCGCCATCAATCACAATATCCGTAAAAGCAGGGATGCATATCAAATCCACCCCGCTCGGTGCTACAAATCCCCGGGCAATCGCTACCGCTTTAATGGCCTGGTTCAGTGCTCCCGCCCCAATCGCTTGCAGTTCCGCTCCGCCCCGCTCCCGAAGAACTCCAGCGAGCGCCCCTGCAACCGAATTAGGATTGGATTTTGCTGAAACTTTTAATACTTCCATGGTAAGTACCTCCCCTGGGAATGTTGAGTGATGGTTTGCTTCCGCTTACTAGATGTTATTCGTGAGAGGAGAAAAAATTCCTGCTTTTTACCATCCGTACCTAATTTAATTAAACGGATTTTGACGTTTTTAATCCATCCGCCATTCATCTTCGTACATGCGGATTTTTTGGATCTTCCGGGCTTTTCCCGTCTCCTCATCCATGTCCACGCATACGGCGTGGAACTGCCATTTGCCTTCGTCGACCTGGAAACGGGCAGGAAGCTGGGTCTTGAATTTATACATGACCGCATCGCGCTGCATGCCGAGGATGCCTTCCTTGGAGCCCACCATGCCGGTATCCGTAATGTATGCCGTTCCTCCCGGGAGTATGGTATCGTCATTGCTCTGCACGTGGGTGTGCGTGCCGACCACCATCGAGGCACGGCCTTCCAGATGCCATCCCATGGCAATTTTCTCCGAGGTCGCTTCAGCATGAAAATCCACAAGGATGCATTTGTGCTTCTGGCGCAGTGTATCCACGATGTCATCGGCGGCCCGGAACGGGCAATCGATGGCTGGCAGGAATGTCCGTCCCTGCAGATTCACGATCGCCAGCTGTTTGCCGTTTGCTTTAATGACGGTGTATCCGCGGCCGGGCGTGCCGGGCGGAAAGTTCGCCGGGCGAACCATGCGGGGTTCGTCGTCGATGAATTCAAATATATCCTTGTTATCCCACGTGTGGTTTCCCAAGGTGATGCCATGAATGCCCCAATTGAAAAATTCATTGGCGATGGCCGAGGTGATGCCGCGTCCTGAAGCCGCGTTCTCCCCATTGGCAATAATGATGTGCGGATTATATTTGGACTTCAGCTCCGGAAGGGAAGCTTTCAGCGCCTTGCGTCCTGTGCTGCCGACAATGTCTCCGATGAATAATACTTTGATGTCAATCACTCCTTCAGGGGAGCCTGTCCTGTCCTGACTTGATCCCAGGCAGGTCGGTTCCCGATTCATGGATAGTCCGATATGTATTTTCGGATATCTTAAAGATAAAAAGTGGCCGGAATGCGGCCACTTTTTAAGGTCCAAACTCTATTTCGCGTAATCGACCGCACGGGTTTCCCGGATAACGGTGACTTTAATATGACCCGGATAATCCAGTTCATTTTCAATCGTTTTGGTAATGTCGCGTGCCAAGCGGAATGCTTCGGCATCGTCGATTTTTTCCGGCTGTACCATGACGCGAACTTCACGTCCTGCTTGAATGGCGTAGGATTTCTCAACGCCTTCAAAGGATTCGGAAATTTCCTCGAGCTTCTCAAGACGACGGATGTACGTCTCAAGCGTCTCTCTGCGTGCCCCCGGTCTGGCAGCGGACAATGCGTCGGCTGCGCCCACCAGCATGGCGATAACCGAAGTTGCTTCGCAATCACCGTGATGGGAGGCAATGCTGTTGATAACCACCGGATGTTCCTTATACTTCTTCGCCAGCTCCACGCCGATTTCAACGTGCGATCCTTCCACTTCATGATCCAGCGCTTTACCGATGTCATGCAACAGTCCTGCCCGTTTCGCAAGCACGATGTCTTCGCCCAGTTCGCCGGCCATCAGGCCAGTCAAATAGGCCACTTCCATGGAGTGTTTCAACACATTTTGTCCATAGCTCGTACGGAATTTCAGTCGACCCAAAATTTTGATCAAATCCGGATGCAAACCGTGTACGCCAACCTCGAAAGTGGCTTGTTCCCCATACTCGCGAATGCGTTCGTCCACTTCCTTGCGGGATTTCTCCACCATTTCTTCGATACGAGCCGGATGAATCCGTCCGTCCGCCACGAGCTTTTCCAAAGCCGTACGGGCAATTTCACGGCGAATCGGATCAAATCCGGACAGAATGACAGCTTCCGGAGTATCATCGATAATAAGGTCAATCCCTGTAAGGGTCTCAAGCGCACGAATGTTTCGGCCTTCACGTCCGATAATCCGGCCTTTCATTTCTTCGTTCGGCAAGGTGACAACAGAAACCGTGGTCTCAGCTACGTGATCAGCCGCACAGCGTTGAATAGCCAGCGTGATGATCTCGCGTGATTTCTTATCTGCTTCTTCCTTCGCCTGCTGCTCGATTTCTTTGATCATCTGAGCGGTTTCATGACGAACTTCTTGCTCGACATTGCTGAGAATGATGCTGCGGGCATCCTCCATCGTCAGGTTGGAGATGCGCTCCAGTTCTGTCGTTTGCTTCTTGTAAATTGCATCGATTTGCTGCTGGGTTTCCTCTATTCGTTTCTCTTTGTTCGCCACTTGTTCTTCTTTACGTTCCAAAGATTCTATTTTTTTATCCAGCGACTCTTCCTTTTGCAACAATCTGCGCTCCTGCCGTTGAATTTCATTCCGGCGCTCGCGAGTGTCTTTTTCAGCTTCGGCTCTGATTTTATGAACTTCGTCTTTAGCTTCGAGAACCGTTTCTTTCTTCAATGCTTCTGCTTCCTTCTTCGCACTTTCGACGATCTGCAAAGCGGCATGCTCGGCACTGGAAATTTTAGCTTCTGCAAGGGATTTGCGAATAAAATAACCGAACCCAAAGAATATAGCGGCTACAGCGAGAACGATTATGATCCAGATCCAAGTTTCCATCTGTTCACCTCCTCGTTGTTTCCTCCAAGGCATTCCTTGGGAAAATGTGCAATTGTCAGGTTACTCATTCATACATAAAATTTTCCGGCAGTGGAAGCTGCCGTCCATACTGCGCACGCCGTAATGATCGTACGCAAATCCCGCCTTAGCCAGCGGAATACATTTCACTATGAATTGGCGATTTAAGAATCTTTCACAAAGTAGTCACTTTTTTGGAAGGAAAAAGGATTCTAATTTATGATAAAAAGATTCATATTTATTTTAGTATTTATAAAAAGATATTGTCAAGGGAAAGCAATGGGTAAACGTCAGTTTCATCCAGCGAAACCATTTCTTTAGCGAAAAAATGCACAACTGCTTGTGCTTTATTCAAAATCATACGGCTCTTCGTCCCATTCGCCTTTCTCCTGCTCCTCTTCGATCAGAAGTTTGAGTGCCTGGCGCACAGGCTCTCCCCCAAACCCCCTACGCATTAAATATGCTCCGGTTTTACGTTTGCGATCCAGCAGCTCCCCCTGGGTTTGCTGCCATTTTTTTCGTCCCACGGCCAGGCAGCTCTCCAACTCCGATTCTGCGCTGATCTCGCCCAAAGCCTCCGAAATCAGCTCGGTGCCGATTCCCTTCTGCCTCAGCTCCTGCTTAACCCACAGCCGTCCCTTCTTATGGCTGGTCATGCGCTGCTCTGCCCACATCTTAGCGTACAGCGCGTCATCCACCAGCTTGTCCTTCTCGAGGCGTTCCAGCGTCGTCTCCACGCTGCCGGGCTCGAACCCCTTTTGCTGCAAACGCTGCGTGATCTCCTGAGTCGTCCTAGGTTTCCGAGCCAAATGATTCAGCGCTTCCACGTAAGCTCGCTGCCGCTCATCTGCCACGACAATCTCCTGCAGCTCTTCCTTGCGAAAAACATTTCCCTTTAACATGCGATATTTAAGCATCACGTCTTCATGAACGGTCATGAGGTACGGACCGAACGCGATTTGATACCGGTGTTTGGGCTTTTTCAGCATTTCGACAGAGGTTATGATCAGATCCTCGTCTTCCGGAAAATGTCCAATTCCCGAGGATTCCGCCTGCCCAGACATTTCTTTATTCTCTATATCCATACGACCTATATCCATACGACCTATATCCATACGACGCTCCCTTCACTGCTGCACGCTTCCCGACACATCGTCAAGACCGATGATTCGGCAGAAATAAATGCAAAGAAGACCGTCTGGCGTTACCCACACCGGACGGTCCCAACACTGTCATCGTTAACCAGCGATTTATTACTCTACCTTAAACAACTCTTGCTCTTCCAATTCCTCTTGTTCCTTCTCCTTATCGGAAGCCTCAGGAACAACGGTCGTCAGGTTACTCGCTTCACGGATCTTGTTCTCGATCACGCTGGCGATCTCCGGATTCTCCTTCAAGAACTGCTTTGCATTCTCGCGGCCTTGACCAAGACGGTCACCGGCATAAGAATACCATGCTCCGCTCTTATCCACGATATCCAGTTCCGTACCGATATCGATCAGGCTTCCCTCTCTAGAGATGCCTTCGCCGTACATAATATCAAGCTCGGCCTGTTTGAAAGGTGGAGCTACCTTGTTCTTAACAACCTTAATCCGTGTGCGGTTACCCACCACATCGTTGCCCATTTTGATGCTCTCAATTCGACGCACGTCCAAACGAACCGTGGAATAGAACTTCAGAGCACGTCCGCCTGGGGTTGTTTCAGGGTTACCGAACATAACGCCAACCTTCTCGCGAAGCTGGTTGATAAAGATGGCAATCGTTTTCGACTTATTGATGGCACCCGACAATTTACGAAGAGCCTGGGACATCAGACGGGCTTGCAGACCCACGTGGGAATCACCCATGTCGCCTTCGATCTCGGCTTTCGGTACAAGCGCGGCGACCGAGTCAATAACGATGACATCGACGGCGCCGCTCCGTACCAGAGCTTCCGCAATTTCCAGCGCTTGCTCGCCCGTATCCGGTTGGGAGAGCAGCAATTCATCAATGTTAACGCCCAATTTGTTTGCATAGGATGGATCCAGAGCATGCTCGGCATCAATAAATGCAGCTTGTCCGCCAGCCTTCTGAACCTCTGCGATAGCATGCAGGGCTACTGTTGTTTTACCGGAGGATTCCGGTCCGTACACTTCAATAATCCGGCCTCTAGGCAAGCCGCCGGTTCCTAAAGCTATATCCAATGCCAACGATCCGCTTGGCACAATCTCTACCTGCATATGGGTGGATTCACCCAGTTTCATGATGGAACCTTTTCCGAACTGTTTCTCTATCTGGCGAAGCGCCATTTCCAGCGCAGCACGACGATCTGACAATTGTTCCACAACCCTTCACTGTTGATAGTCTTATCATACCTTGTTTTGACACGTTTGCCAAGCTTTTTTTCGAACATACATTCGTTTTTTTTATTCAGCTCCCCTTCCCGTTCATGCTCCGAACCCTATGTATAAAGAACAAGAACCGTGGCAACATCAATCGATATGCCACGGTTCTTCCGTATTTCCCATTATACTTGGAACGGTTCCTGAATTCAAGAACAGCTATTTAGCAAGGTGTAAATTTTTTACTTTTCCAAATACCCGGTCGCCTTTGGCCACGAAGCCTAAGCCTGCTCAGAGGCTACGAGACGCTGCCAAAGCCGGTATAGCAGCGCCTTGGTTGCGCGGAGCCGGATCGTTTCGCGGTTGCCTTGGAGGTTCAGCTCATGCACTTCCGTTTCTTTGCCCCTTTGGGACAATCCGATGTAGACCAGCCCTATAGGCTTGCGTTCCGCGTAACCCGGACCTGCCACGCCTGTCACCGACAAACCGAAGTCGCTGTCGGTTACCATCCGGACATGATCCGCAAGCGCTTCTGCAACCTCCGCACTGACGGCCCCCGGCGCATCGTCCCCCTCCAGCAGCGCATGCGGGATATGCACAAGCTTCTCCTTGATCTGGTTGGTGTAACAGATGATCCCCCCAAGAAACATCGATGCGCTTCCGGGAATGGAGGTCAGGGTCTCCGCTACAAGTCCTCCCGTGCAGCTCTCCGCCGCGCTCAGGGTCCAGCTTCGATCTGCCATCATGTCCACGATGACCTTTTCGATGGGCACATCCTCGTTGGCATACATAAATTCAGGCCCTCTCTCCCGGATCCTGGCTTCGAGTTCATTCAGCCGGACCATCGCCTCAGACTCGCTGGAGGCCTTCGTGGAGATGCGGACGGTGACCTCCCCATCCTTGGCATACAAAGCAATCGTCGGATCGGTCTGGGCCGTAATCAGGTCCTCCAGGCGCTGATCCAGCGCGGACTCCCCGATGCCCGCGAATTTGAGCATCTTCGAATAGATGGTAAGCTCATCCGTGAGCACATGCTGCAGAAGCCAAGGCTTGGCCTCCTGCTCAAACATCGGCATCAATTCTTTGGGCGGCCCCGGCAAAACGATATAATGAGTGCCTTCATAGGATACCGCGTTCCCGACGGCCAGGCCTGTCTCGTTCGGAAGCGGGGTGCCTCCCTCGATGGCGAGAGCCTGGCGCCGATTGTTCTCGGTCATGACGGATCCCCGCTCATGAAAGAAGCGTTCAATCCGGTCCATGGCCATCCGGTCGATATGCAAGGAACGATTTAGAAAGGAAGCCAGCGCATCCTTCGTCAGATCGTCCTGCGTGGGACCGAGACCGCCGGACAGGAGTACAATATCGGCTCTGCTGCTGGACAGTCGCAAGGCCTCCTTGAGCCTCTCCAGGTTGTCCCCGACAACGGTTTGATAGTACACGTCGATCCCCATTGAAGCAAGCTGTCTGGACAAATACTGTGCGTTGGTATTCACGATCTGTCCGAGGAGAAGTTCTGTTCCAACTGCAATGATTTCTGCTTTCATGATTCATCGATCCTCCCGTATCTTCTATCTCTTCGTTAGTAGCTGCCTTCGTTATTCCTTACCCGGCGGAAGAAAAAAGCAATAGGATGGCTCCTATTGCCGTTATGCCCCGGTACCTTTGAGAAGGTGCCTGTTCTGGACAAAATATTCGATTCCCGAATAGATCGTAATCAGCGCGGCAGCCCAGATCGCAATGACATCAAACGGAATCCCCAAAAATACAAACGGGAAATTGTTGATCAGAAGCGCGACAATCGCCACGATCTGAATCACCGTCTTGATTTTTCCGGATTGACCTGCTGCGACTACCGAACCTTCCAGAAGCGCAATTTGTCTCAAGCCAGTCACCGCAAATTCCCTGCTTATGATGACAACAGCAATCCAGGATTCGCATTTTCCCATCTCTACAAGCGATATGAGTATGGCCGCAACCAGCAGTTTGTCCGCCAGCGGATCCAGAAGTTTACCCAGATTCGTCACCATATTGTTTTTCCGGGCCAGATACCCGTCAATGCCGTCCGTGCTTGCAGCAAGTATGAATATCAGTGCCGCAATCAATTGGTTATAGGGCAGGACAAAATCATTCCACACAATGGGATCCGGATAAAAATCAAAATCCACCAGCAGGAAAATCATCATGACAGGGATCAAGCAAATGCGGGCCAACGTGATACGATTGGGTAAATTCATGGGGCAACCTCCCTTGCAACGGGTTGTCTTGTTAACTCGGCAGACCCTGCAGCGGTTATCCTTCTGCATGTCATCAGGGTCGCTCTTCCCAAGAGCCTAAAGGGTTTGAAGCGTGCATCGCTGTCTGTCATTTTCATCCCCCAGTAATCTATGTATACGTTAATCCTTATATATCGTTTTTTAGTATAATATTTCCGTTGACGCCCTGTCAAAAGAAACAAACCAGCCGAGCCCACCCCTTATTGCTTGGAGGGAGAGGAGCGTTTATTTAAAATTGGTGAATTGCAGATCCAAGGAAAGGTCCGCTTTGCGAAGCAGCTGCATGATCTGCTGAAGATCATCCTTGCTTTTTCCGGTTACCCGAATCTGGTCGCCTTGAATCTGGCTCTTGACCTTCAGCTTGGAATCACGGATCAAAATATTGATCTTTTTGGAATTCTCCTGGTCGATTCCCTGCTTCAAGGTCAGACGCTGACGGACGGTACCCATGGAAGCCGGCTCGATCTTACCGTACTCCACATTTTTAAGCGACAAGCCCCGCTTCACCATCTTGGTCTGCAAAATATCGATAACGGCGTTGAGTTTGTACTCGTCATCGGAGGCAATGACCAGCGCGTCCTTGTCCAGCTTCAAGCTGCTCTTGCTGCCCTTGAAGTCAAAACGGTTTTCGATCTCGCGCTCCGCTTGATTAACCGCATTGGTAAGTTCCTGCATATCCATTTTGGATACGATATCAAATGAGCTTTCTGAAGCCATGGTGAATCCTTCCTTTCATTTGGCGATAATGCTTCTATTATAGGTAAAACCGAGAGACAAGTCTAATCCTGTAAGGAATCCGCGATGGATCAGGAACGAAAAAGACTCCGCTTATCGCCAACATCATCCGGCGAAAACGAAGCCCGCTCCCTCAACTGCTAGCTTTCTCATCATGCACCGGACGGCGGAACATACTCAGTATGCCGAGTAAAATATGTGCCAGCCCAAAGCCTAATATGCCATACCCCCAGCTGCTCGGAATCAAATAATAGCCCAAGAGGCTGACGATAACGCCTAATCCGAATACAATCCAATTGACCGTCACAGAGCATCACCTCTTTCGGGAAGTGAAATAACAGCATGCAGCTGCATGCTGTTATGATGACCTGGAGGACAGGCAATTATTCGAAGTCGGTGGTATCCGATGTATCTGATGTATCCCCGGTACCCGCGTTATCCATGGTGCTTGCGGAACCATCGGCCGGCTCCAGCACGATGCGCGACGTGGACTTGCCATCCGTTACGGGCTGGCCGCCAACCGTAATGGTCGTTGCAGCGGAATTCCCCGATTTCACGAAGAGTCCCTGGCTGTCCATGTCAAAGCTCAGCGAAGCACCGTTCTCGAGCATTTGGAAAGCCAGCTTCTCCCCGGAAGTATTGTTGCCGCGGTATACCTCGACCCAGCTCTTGCCTTCGCTCGTGGCCACAATCTCAACCTTCACGGACGAGCCCGATACCTTAAATACGGTGTTCTTGCCTTCCGTCCGGTCCTGCGTCACCGTAGCCGTTCCAGGCGTTGAATCACCCGGTTCATCGATGTCCGTTCCGTCTGTGCCTTCTGTTCCGTCCGGGGTGTCAGTTCCTTCTCCGTCCGTGCCTTCGTTAACCGTGCCGTCCGGAACATTGTCGCCGCCCTGCGCTCCGTCGCCTGGCGTCCCGGAATCCGTGTTATCCGGAGTTTGCGGGTTCTGCGCCTGATCGGTCTGCGTCTGATCATTGTTGCTGACCGGCGGTTCGTCCTTAGGCTCATTCGAATTGATGGCCACCAAATATATGACAACAACGATCAGGATCGGGAACGTCCACATCAGCAGCGTAGGCAGCCATTTCATGTTCCGTTCGGCTGTCGGTCTGCTGGCGCGCTTTTGAATAACCGGCTCCATGGTCGCTTCCGGTTCGGATTTAGGCACATCCTGTTTGTGCCCTTCAAGCAGTTCGTCCGGGTCGATCCCCACCGCTTCCGCATAGGTTTTGATGAATGCCCGCACGTAAAAACTGCCGGGAAGTACTTTGTAATCCCCTGCCTCGATGGCTTCCAAGTATCGCTTGCGTATTTTAGTCATTTCCTGCACATCATCAAGGCTCATCCCTTTTTGCAGACGCGCCTCCCTTAATTGCTGTCCCAGTTCGGACATGCCATCACCTCCTACTTTAGAATTTCGTGGTCAAAGTCAAACAAAAATATTACAAATCGTCACTATAAGAGCCCGTGAACGTATCATAAACGATTTCCTCTTCCGGATTGTTTCGCAATTCGATGATAATGTCGAAATCATCGTAGGAATATTCGGATTCGCGAACAAAGATATCGGGATGCTCGATCACCTTCGTGCTCTCCATTCCCATGATATCCTGCAGGAGCTGATAGTGGCGTTCATTGGATCGGATCGTGCTCACAATGCCGTCAATGATAAAAATGTTGTTCGTATTCATCTCGTCCTCGGAGAGTTGACTGCGAATGGTTTGACGGAGCAGCGTAGAGGAAACGAAGGTCCAGCGCTTCATCGCGCAGACGCTGCCGGCGATAATGGACTCGGTTTTGCCCACGCGTGGCATCCCGCGGAGGCCGATGACCTGATTACCTTCCCTTTTGAACAATTCACCCAAAAAATCAACAAGTAAACCGAGCTCATCACGCGTAAAACGAAACGTTTTACGATCATCCGAGTCCCGGTCGATATATCGTCCATGACGGACAGCCAGAATATCCACCAGTTTCGGGGGCCTCAAGGCTGATACCGTAATATTTTTCATTTTGTTTAACATTTTACCCATCAGAACAATTTTTTCTTCGTCATCCGTCTCGAGCAGCATTCCGCGGGTTTGGCCTTCCACGCCGTTAATGGTCAGTATGTTCACTTCGAGCATGCCCAGCACGGATGCAATGTCACCGAGCAAACCGGGCCGGTTCTTATGTATCTTATATTCCATGTACCATTGATTCGATTCCACAAAGACACCTCTTTGCACTTCTTTTCCATCAATATTCGACAAATTCCAGCGAAAATTGCACGCAAAAACAGGTCAAATGAAAAATGGGTCACGTTAATGATATATAAAATAAAAATGAAAGGCAAGTATTAACGGTGACATGAAAATTACATTCTTTTTTCTTGACAAAAAGCCCCCATTGTCGGGGGGCTTTTTGTTAATGGATTATGCGTTGTTCTTGGCCAATTTCACCATCAGACGCGCGATAACGTGGCGTTCTTCCTCGTTACCTACATCCCACAATTCTTTCAATGCCCGGTTGGATGAGTTTTGCGGATCAACCTTCTCATCGAGGAAATCACCGATCTCATAAGCCAGCTGGGAAATGGTGTCTTCACTCATGCCCGCTTTCTCGGCTTGAACGACGCGCTCGCCCAGGAATTTCTTCCAGGAATCAAAGTTTTTGATTACGGATGACATGAATTAAATCCTCCTTTTGCGTGGTGGCAATTCAGATTTAAAGTAACAATAGTAATATGTCCCCGTAACCAATACCTTATGAGTGGTGAATTGCACCACGAACGAGATCTAGGTCACCCATCCTCCGTTCGGGCTGATCACTTGCCCGGTAATGTAGCCCGACTCGGGCAGCGCCAAAAAATACACCAGCGACGAAATCTCATCCGGCTGCGCCAATCGGCCGACCGGAATTTCATCCTCCAGCATGCGAATTTCATCCGACTCCAGATGCCCCAGCATGGACGTATCGACCGCACCGGGCGCCACGGCGTTCACCGTTACGCCTGACGGGGCAAGCTCCTTCGCGAGGGCCTTCGTAAAGGCGTTAACGCCGCCTTTGCTTGTCGAATACAATACCTCGCAGGAGGCTCCGGATAACCCCCAGATCGAGGATACATTGATGATCCTGCCAAAGCGCTGGGAAACCATGCGCCCCATAAAAGCCTGGGAACACAGAAACATCCCGCGCAGGTTAATGGACATCAAAGTATCCCACTGCTCTTCCGTCACGTCGGACAAAAGCCCGTAATGGGACACGCCCGCGTTGTTAACCAGAATATCCGGCTCCATACCATGACTCTGCAGTTTCTCTTTCATCCGTAATATCTGCTCTTTGTCGCGCAGGTCGGCGGATACGGTTAATACCTTGGCTCCATAAGCCATGCAGCGGCGGGCTACTTCGTTGGCCGCTTCGTGCGAATTCATGTAGTGGATGACCACATTCATGCGGACCGAGGCAAAGCGTTCGGCGACAGCCGCCCCTATGCCTCTGCTTGCACCCGTAATCAATACCGTCATTTCCCCGATCGGCTTCAATTCTCTTCCCATGCCTTGCTTCATTACGGACTCACGACGATCGATACAGCCAGCTGGTTCCAATCGACATGCTCCTGCAGGCGGCGGTTGACATCCTCCAGGGTGATGGATTCATAAACCGGCAAAACGTTGAAGAAATCGGCGCCGCGGAACTGATAGCGAGTAAATTCATGGGCAATGTTTTCCGGGGAATTGAGCATGCGCAAGTATCCGCCCATTTTCTTCTTGCGGGCCCGTTCAAAGTCCGAGGCTTGGAATCCGGATGCCTTTAGCTTATCCACCTCGGTACGGATGCGCTCCAGCAGTTGATCCGGATCCTTCGTGTCCCCGCCAACCGCGGAGAACGCATACTGGGGCGAGCTGTTATATTCATGACCGAAGCTGTCGGAGATCAAATCCTCATCGTACAGCTTCTGATACAACTCCGTACTGGAGCCAAACAGGAGATCCATCATCAGCTTGGTCGTCAGGTCGCGGCGCAGCTGCTCATCGGCCGATAAACCCACCTGCTTCTCCTTGAAGCCGAACAGGCATTTCGGCAGCGATACGGCCAAGCGGCTCTCCCTCCGCTTCTCTTCGACCCCCTGCGGTTCCGGATCGAATAAACGCTCAATGGAACCTTGTTTGTCGTACGATTTTCGGGCTTGGTTCGATCGGATCAGGTTCATCGTTTCCTCGGGATCGACGCCGCCCACCACGAACAGCAGCATGTTGCTCGGGTGATAGAACGCATTGTAGCACGTATACAGATCTTCTTTCGTAATCGTCCCGATGGATTCCACCGTGCCGGCGATGTCGATATGCACCGGATGCACCTTATACATCGCTTCGATCAGTCCGAAGTACACGCGCCAATCCGGGTTGTCTTGATACATGTTGATTTCCTGGCCGATGATCCCTTTTTCCTTCTCCACGTTCTGGTCGGTAAAATATGGATTCTGCACGAAATCGATCAGCGTCTCCAAATTTTCATGAATGTTCTCCGTGGCCGAGAAGAGGTACACGGTCTGATCAAAACTGGTAAAGGCGTTCGCAGAGGCGCCATTGGAAGCAAACTTGGCAAAAATGTCGCCTTCCGGCTCCTCAAACATTTTGTGCTCGAGAAAATGCGCAATTCCGTCCGGAACCCGGGTCTCGGACTCGCCTTGGACCTTGAAATGGTTATCGACCGAACCGTACTTGGTTGCGAAGGTCGCATAGGTTTTCTGGAAGCCGGGTTTAGGCAGCACATACACGTGCAAACCGTTATCCATCACTTCGTAATACAGCATTTCCTGCAGGTTGTCATAATGAATGCTCTCCACCGGCTATTCCTCCTTTTGACCTTTCAGGAAATAGATCGTATCCAGGGAAAATGCCGAAGCCGCCTGCTTCACATCGTCCACTGCAATGCCCTCGACCTGCTTCAGCAGCTCATCCGGCGTACGTTCCCGTCCCGACAGCGTGCGGTTAAAATCATACGCAATCATCTCGAAGGCCGAATCCTGCATTTCTTTGATCACGTTGCGGATCATGGCTTTCGTCTGGGTCATTTCGATGTCCGAGATGGCACCCTTGGCCATGTCATCGAGCTGTTGGCGAATGATGTCGACCGCCTTCTCGAAATTTTGTACCTCGATCCCGGACTGGATGGTAGCAATCCCTTTATGACCGTCATATCGGGAGGAAGCGTAATACGCCAGGCTTTCCTTCTCCCTCACGTTAACAAACAGCTTCGAATGCGGATACCCTCCCAAAATCCCGTTATACAGGAGCGCAGCGGCATATTCATCATCTCCGTACGTAATCGTGCTTCGAAGGCCCATGTTGAGTTTGCCTTGATTGATGTCCAGCTTCTCCACGACCGTCTGCGTCTCGTTAGCGGCCCTCCGCGTGATAGAAGGAACATAATCCCTGCTTTCCGTCCGATTCAGTTTAAAATGCTCCTCGACAAGCGTCTTCACCTCATCCAGACTCGTATCGCCAACCACGTACAAATCCAAAACGGACTCTTGGAGCCATTTCTGATAAGATTCATACAAGCCCTCCGGCGTGATGCCGTCAAGGTCCTTCCGCTCTCCGAGCGGATGCAATCGGTACGGCTCGTTCTTGCACATAACCTCAATGCAGCGCTCGGCGGCATAACGGATCTTATCGTTTACGATAGACTCCAGCTTCTTGCGGACCGTGTCGCGCTCGGTCTGCACGTAAGATTTGCGGAATGCGCCATTCTCCAGCACAGGCTGGGTGAATGCCTCGCCCAGAAAAGCAAATGAGGAGCGGAGCAGGCTCTCAGGGCTCTTAACAAAAGAGTCATTGATCGTGTCCATGCGGAAGTGCACGATCTGATAATCGCCGCGCTTATACACGTCAAAGCCAAACCCGGCGCCGTACAGCTGCTCCAGCTGCTCGCGGAATGCTCTGGTTTCCGGGTAAGAAACCGTCCCTCTGCGCAGTACAAAAGGCGTAAGCGCGGTCGAGGTTACGGTTTCCTCCGCTAACGGGCTTCCGGCGTAAAGCGATATCGCAAATGTCTTGAATCGGTTTGTCGGCAACACGTGAATCCGTATCCCTCCGGCAGTACCGTGTTCAAATTCCGTTTTCGTCAAGGTCCATATCCCCTTACATCATGGATTGTCGTTGCCATAATTTACTTCATAGATAACTTACATTCTAACCCATCGCAAAGTGAAGAAGCAACCGAAGACAGGCCCCGGTTGCCGTTGGTTGAGCTACATACAGAAGATATGTTGACCGATGGTTTTGACTTGAGGACGCGTCCAAATCCATGGCGAGGTGGCTGTTTTCGGATTGAAGTAGTACAAGCATCCTCCTGTAGGATCCCAGCCGTTCAGCGCCTGCTCCACCGCTTTTCGAGCCTGGGCGTTCGGCTCCAGCCATATTTGGCCGTCAGCGACCGCGGTAAATGCTCTCGGCTCGAATATAACCCCATGCGGCGTGTTCGGGAAGCTTGGCGATTTCACCCGGTTGAGAATAACGGCCGCTACGGCGACCTGTCCTTCAAACGGCTCTCCGCGCGCTTCGCCGTAAACGGCATTCGCCATGATTCTCAAATCATTGTCGGACAGGCCCATAGTATTCGATGAGGCTAAGTTGTTATTTCCTTGATTAGTACCGCCGCCGTTTCCGCCAGCACCGGCCGCTGCACCTCCGCCTTCATGAAGCTTCGGAGCGATCGGACGGAAATCCTTGGTGGCGTTATACAGTTTCAGTTTGACCTTCGGCCCCACGATGCCGTCCACCTTCATGCCGAACTCGGATTGGAACCACTTGACGGCGCCTTGGGTCTTGGAACCGAACACGCTGTCGATTTTGCCGTGATAAAAGCCTAGGTGCTTCAGTCGCCCTTGCAGCTCATACACGTCTTCGCCGGTGGAACCGAATTTGATGGTCTGCTGGCTAAAGGTCGGCAAAGCTTCCTGTAGACTCGAACTGTGATCCGCTTTCAGCCTTCCCTGGGCGAAGACGACGGCAGATAACAGTATCGCAATGCTGATCAGAATCCAGATTCTTGAGTTTTTCATGCTGCGCTCTACCTTTCTCTTGTGGTTTAACAAGCCTCGCTACCGTTATTATGACAAGCCTGCCAATATCCTATGCACCTATTCCCTGAGGACGGCATGAGCGCAGAAGATCCTATAAGCGCAAAGAGAGCTGCTCCTATGAGGGAACAGCTCCTTAAATGTTCTGTATCAGTTGCAGCGTTCAAACACGCTTTCATCCGTCGCTTCTGCCTAGCTCTACGCACGCCATGACCAACGCTCCGACGCCATGAAGGTCATTTTCGCATTGCTGCCTTTCCACATAATGCTTGTAATCGCCTACTCCCGTGCCGATGCAGATGTGGGGCATGACCAAATGTCCCTTGTCATTGCGATATACGGATTGGACCAGGCCTTGATATCCCTGTCTTGCATACGTCATAAAAGAAGGATCCAGATAACCCAGACGGACTCCTTTTGCCAAGGTATAGGTGAAAAGACTGGAGCAGGAGGTTTCGAGCCAATTGTCCTCCCGCCCCCTTTGTCCACAACCTGATGCCACAGACCGGTAGCCGGATCCTGATAACGCACCAGCGCTTCGCTTAATTCACGTAGCGCGGCAGCCAGCTCTTCCCTCGCCGAATGATGCCCAGGCAGTAAATCGAGGAACTCGACAAGCGACAGCGCATACCAGCCTATGGCGCGTCCCCAAAATTCCGGAGATTGCCCGCTGACCGGATCCGCCCAGGGCATCGTTCGGCTCTCGTCCCAAGCATGATAATACAAACCGGTAGCCTCATCCTTGGTATGGGAGCGCATCAGCTTCTCCTGGAACAATACCTCGTCAAATAAATGCGGCTCGTTATACTGTCTCGCATAGTTCATCGTAAATACGCCGCCCATATACAGTCCGTCCAGCCACATCTGGTATGGATACCGGTCCTTATGCCAATAGCCGCCTTCAGTGGTCCGGTTCAGCGTGGACAGCAAGCGGAGCAGTTTATCTGCTGCGGCCCTGTAGCGGTATTCGGGAAACACAGCATCCAATTCCATCAGGAGCAGGCCCGCTTGAACGGAATCCAGCTCCCCCGCTCCAGCAGCAGGTTGCCGTTAGCGTCCACCAGATGATCAACATAGCCTTTGATATAATTCAAAAACTTGGCGTCCCCGTTAAATTTCCACAATTGAGACAACCCAACCAAAAATACGCCCTGATGGTAATGCCACCTGCCTGCAGGCGGAAGCTGCTCGGGCAAATACGTTTCCATGATCGATTGGCACGCCATGGCGGCGAGTTCTATTGGTAACAAAGCGGACTGTGCCTGCTGCTGTACGGGATTGGACATACGTGCTCCTCCTCTTTCTAATCAATTACTAAAAAGCGATTGAATTTATAGAATAACGCCATCCTTGAAAATGGATATTTCCCGAAAGCCGTTCCGTTCATTTTGCGTCTTCTCAACGCCTGAGGCCAAATGAACGATGACCTCCAAGAGTTCCGCATGAAGCTCATCCATGCTTTTGCCCTCCAGCAGAGCTCCCGCATTATAATCGATCCAATGCTTTTTACGTTTGGCTAGCTCGGAATTGGTCGCGATTTTGACGGTTGGTACAGGCCCCCCAAACGGCGTCCCCCTTCCGGTCGTGAACAGCACGAGGTGGGCGCCGGCTGCAGCGAGTGCCGTAACCGATACGAGGTCATTGCCCGGCCCCTCGATCAGGTTCAGTCCCGGCTTCGAAGTTCTTACGCCGTAACGGAGCACATCGGATACGGTTGCAGTCCCCCTTTTTGGGTGCATCCCAGCGATTTCTCCTCTAAGGTCGTGATGCCGCCGTCTTTATTCCCGGGAGACGGATTTTCATAGATTTCCTGTCCATGCGAGACGAAATATTGTTTAAAGTTGTTGATGAGCAAGGTGATATCCTGGAACACCTGCTCGTCGGCAGCCCGATCCATCAGGATCGTTTCGGCTCCGAACATCTCTGGCACTTCCGTTAGAAGAGCGGTGCCTCCATAGGCGGTAATCGTATCCGCGATGCGGCCCGCCAGCGGATTGGCCGTAATGCCCGAGAGGCCGTCCGACCCGCCGCATTTCAGCCCGATCTTCAGTTTGGAGAGAGGAACCTCCGTTCTTTTGAATGTCTCCGCATATTCCACGAGCTCGGATATAAGGGACAACCCTTCCTCCAATTCGTCCTCCATGTCCTGGGCACGCATATATTTGATCCTATTCCCGTCCTGCTCCCCGATCATGGCCTGCATTTGATCGATCTGATTGTTCTCGCAGCCGAGCCCGATAATGAGCACCCCTGCGGCATTGCCATGCTGAGCCAGGGAGGATAATAGGCGCTGGGTATGGCTCAGATCATCTCCGAGCTGCGAGCAGCCGTAAGGATGCGGAAAATGATAAATCCCATCAATCCCTCTCCCTTGAAACTGCTGACCTGCCATTCGTGCCAGCAGCTCGCAGGTTTTATTAATGCAGCCGACGGTGTTGATGATCCAGATTTCGTTGCGGATTCCAACCTCGCCGTTCGGTCTGACATATCCTTGGAACGTTGACGAGCCGTGGCTGGCAGCTGAAGGCTCAAGCCCTTGTTTCGCGTTTGGCTTATACTGATACTCTACTTCACCGGAGAGACCTGTTTTCAAATTGTGGGTATGAATCCAGGTCCCCGGCAAAATGGCTTCCTTCGCCAGACCGATCGAATAACCGAATTTGAAAACATGGCTACCCGCCTCAATCCACCGCAGAGCCACCTTATGACCCTTCGGGACGTCCTCCGTTAATTCGATGGCATGCTCCTTCCCGTTCAAGATCCCGATGGCATGTTCTCCTGCCGACAAAGGACGAAGCGCAATGCCGACATCATCCTTGCTGTGAAGTATGACGATGTCACTCATGTGTGTTGTTCAGCTCCATTTCTTCGATATAACTGCTTATCGTTTCATGAAGAGCGGGAATTTGGTTCAGATCCTCGCCCCATATCCTCTGGTTACCAAGAATGGAGGCCACAAGCTGACGTATAGTCCACTCCCCGCCGTCTACCTTTTGCCAAGCTTGCTGCAGTGTCATCAGGTTATCCGGATCATCTCTTAACGGCAGCCGTTCACCATCAAGTCGCGTGCCGTACCGTTGCCCCTCTTTCGTGCCGATATGATACAGACGGATCAAGGAAGCCAATCCAAGAGTAATGGTGCTTGGCATCTCATTATGCATTTTGATATATTCCTTTAAGCTCGGCAGAACCCGAACCCTAAATTTGGACATGCTGTTCATGGCGATGTCCTGCAGCCTGTGCCGAATGAAGGGGTTGCCGAACCGCTCCCACACGGTTGCGGCATATGCTGCAACCTCTTCCGGCGGGAGGGGCACCCCCGGGACGATCTCCTCGAGCATCGCGTTTCGGATGCGGTCACCCCATTCAGGACTTTCCGTCATCTCCTTCACTTCGTTCAAGCCATGGAGCAGGCCTATCGAAGCCATAAGGGTATGCGTTCCATTCAAGATCCTTACTTTTCTAACCTGATACGGAGTCAGATCGGATACCCAGCTTACCTGAAGGCCCGCCGACCGTAGAGGCAGTCTGGACTCCAGTGACGGATCGCCCTCAATCGCCCAGAAATAATAGGGCTCGGCCGTGTTGAGCAATCGATCCTGATGACCCCATTTGTTAAAATAACGCTCCGCTTCTTCCGGATAACCGGTTACGATCCGGTCTACAAGCGAGTTCAGGAACAGATTATGCTCCGCCACCCAGCTCTGAAAGGCGGGCGAAAGCCCCCAATCCTGGGCATGCCGCAAAACAATGGATCGCAAGATATCCCCGTTTCGTTCCAGAAGCTCGCAGGGCAATATCATCAAGCCCCTGTCCGGAGAGCCTTCATAATGCTTATAACGCCGGTACAGCAGCATGGTCAGCTTGCCGGGATACGACAACACCGGTTCGTCCGGATTCCATTCACTGCGCTGATAATCGAGGCCCGCCTCGGTGGTATTGGAAACGATGATATCCAGGGAATCCAACTCGGCGATCCTTAAGAAGTTCTCCCATTCCGCATAGGGATCCACGATCTTCGAGAACACCGGAATCCACTGCTCCTCCTCAACTTTTCGTCCATCCTGCAGACCTCGGGTCAGCAGGCCGTATATCCCTTCCTGTTCCCGCAGTTGCTCCAGCTTGGGCCTTCCGCCGGGTCTTGGCTGACTGACCGCGACGCTCCCTTGAAACAGCCCCTGCCGGTTGCATTCATAGATCATCCAATCGAAAAAGCCCCTGAGAAAATTACCTTCGCCGATTTGCAGCACCTTCACGGGGAAGTTCAACATCTCCGAGTCCTGGCGTATATCCTGCTGCTGGAGAAACTTCCGTCCGACCAACTTCAACGATCCGCTTCGGTCCGTGCTCGTACCCATGGTTTATCTCCCTTCCGTCTGGCCAAACCGGAAATAACGCTCGGCGTTGTTGTAACAGATATCCTGCACGATGCCTCCGAGCCACGGAAGATCATCCGGCGCTTCGCCCCGCGTAACCCACTCGCCGAGAAGATTGCAAAGAATACGGCGGAAATACTCATGCCGGGTGTAAGACAAAAAACTTCTGGAATCCGTCAGCATCCCGACGAATCGGCTCAACAGGCCCATATTGCCGAGTTTGCTCATCTGCTCGACCATGCCGTCTTTGGTGTCGTTGAACCACCACGCCGAGCCGAACTGGATTTTGCCCGGAATGCCGTCTCCTTGAAAACTCCCGATCAGTGCTGCAAGGATATCGTTATCTCTGGGGTTGAGCGAATAGAGTATCGTTCTCGGAAGCGCCGACTCTTGATCGAGCCGATCCATCAGCTTAACGAGCGGTACGGCGATCGGACTATCGTGAATCGAATCATAACCGGTATCCGGACCCAATTGTCGGAACATCCTTGTGTTGTTGTTGCGTTGGGCATTGATATGGAACTGCATGACCCAGCCGAGCCTTGCGTAGACACGGCCGAGATGAAGCAGCGTATGCGTCTTGAACTGTTCTTCTTCTTCCCGGGAAACCCTCTCCCCTTGAAGCGCTTTCAAGAAAATGTCGCCCGCCTGCGCCTCGCTGACCTCTCGATAAGGCACGTAATCCAGCGCATGATCGGATACCCTGCCGCCAACCGAATGGAAAAATTCCGCCCGCTGCTCCAGCGCTGCCAGAAATGCCGGATAATCCGCTATCTCGATCCGGCTTCGCTCGGCGAGCAACTTCACCCAAGGAACGAACGTCTCCCGGTTAATCTCCAGCCCCTTGTCCGGACGGAACGACGGGAGCATCTGAAATCCGGCATCGCCTTCCTCTGCCAGCTTGATATGATATTCCAGGCTATCCGCCGGGTCATCCGTCGTACACACGACCTTCACGTTGCTTGACGTAATCAACCCCCTGGTCGTAAAATCATGTTCCTGTAGACGCTTGTTTGCCGCCTCCCAAATTCGCGGAGCAGTCTTTTCCTGAATGATATCCGATATGCCGAACAGCCTTTGCAGCTCCAAATGCGACCAATGGAATAAGGGGTTGCCAATCGTCATCGGCACGGTGCGGGTCCAAGCCAAGAAGCGGTCATAATCGTTCACGCCCGGCCCTCCCGTGATGTAGGCCTCTTCCACGCCTGCAGCACGCATCGCCCGCCATTTATAGTGGTCACCGTTGATCCAGGCTTCCGTTAAGTTCTCGAACCGGTGATTGTCAACGATCATTTGCGGACTCAAATGACAGTGGTAGTCGATGATTGGCATGGCTTTAGCATAATCGTGGTATAAGATGCGAGCAGTCTCGTTATGAAGCAAAAAATGTTCATCCATAAAAGGTCTCATGATTTCACCGTCCGTTTCTGTAGATTATCTACTATGTTACGGCATCATCAGTTGGATTTCTTCACGTTTATTGCGAATATAGAGGATTATTCAACATATCTTGCTTTGTTTTGCAAGAAGAAGTTGATACAATATAGCTGTATATATTGAAAAAGCTCCAAGATGTTATGATCTGAACGAAGCGGGGGCGATTGTCATATCCAGCGAAACCCATACCGTATCCTACGGAGAAGAAGAAGGCGAATTTTACTATCATCGCATTCACCGCACAAAGCCCTTTGAACGGAATAACCATTATCACGGAACTTACGAAATCTACTATTTGGTTTCGGGAGAACGCCATTATTTTATCAAAGAGAAGCTGTACTCCATACGGGCGGGGGACCTGATTCTCATCAATAAATTCGATGTCCATAAAACCTCGGGCCATGGAGACCCGGAGCATGAGCGTATCGTCATTAATTTCAGCGATTCCTTTCTCGGTAAAGGCCATCCCTTGCTGGCATCGGGATTGCTCGGCATGTTTAACCAGGATCGGCCGCTGCTGCGTTTAACCGTGCCGGAGCAGGCCATCATCATGCAAATTCTGAATAAAATGGCCGATGAGATCCGGGAACGCTCCGCTTCGTATGAGCATATGCTGCAGGTGCTGCTTACGGAGTTATTAATCAAAACCTATCGATTAACCCATTCCGCCTCGCTGCCTGCCAACGTCTCCATGAATCCGCTCCATCAGAAAATCACGGACGTGGTGAAGTTTATTCACGTCCACTACGCAGACAAAATCACGCTGCAGGGATTATCCGAAACCTTCTACATCAGTCCGTTCTACCTGTCCCGGATCTTCAAAGAGATTACGGGCTTTACCATCATTAATTACCTCAACCTCACCCGGATTCGCGAGGCGCAGCGCCTGCTGACGGATACGGATCTGAAAATCGTGGACATCGCCGAATCGATCGGCTTCGAAAGCCTCACCCATTTTGACCGGACCTTCAAAAAAATCATGAACATGACGGCAAGCCAATATCGCAAAATCAACAGCGTCCCCTGAACATGCAAAAAAGGAAGCGAGCCACCAGGAGTCCAGGTTTACTAGCTTCCTTTTTTAGTTGTGATCATACAATGAGTCGCTTAGCTGATTCGATTCTGCTGCTGCTGATATTGCTCGATGGACATCAGCACTTCCCGCGGCTTGCTGCCCTCATAAGGACCGATCACCCCGCGCGCTTCCATGGAATCGATGAGGCGGGCGGCACGGGTGTAGCCAACACGCATTCTCCGCTGCAGCAGCGATACGGATGCCTGCTTAGCTTCCAATACGATGGTCACCGCCTGTTCATACAACTCATCTAATTCTTCTTCGTCCGCGCCTGCAGATTCCTCTATTTCAGGCACCAACGACTCGTCATACTCCGCTTGTCCTTGATCCCGGACAAAATCCACGATGTTCTCGACCTCATGATCACTCATGAAGGCTCCCTGAACGCGGATTGGCTTGGAGGAACCCATCGGCATAAACAGCATGTCCCCGCGGCCAAGCAGCTTCTCGGCGCCCGCCATATCCAGAATGGTTCGGGAATCGACCTGCGAAGACACGCCAAAGGCAATACGCGACGGGATGTTCGCTTTAATGACCCCGGTGATAACGTCGACCGACGGACGCTGCGTCGCGATAATCAGATGGATTCCGGCTGCACGCGCCATCTGGGCCAATCGAGTAATCGCATCCTCCACGTCGTTGGCCGCAACCATCATCAAATCGGCCAACTCGTCCACGATGACAACGATATACGGCAATACCGCAGGCAGATTATCCTTCATCAGATTGTTGTAGCCCTCAATATTCCGCGTTCCCGACTTGGAGAACAGCTCATACCGCTTCTCCATCTCCACGACGATTTTCTTAAGCGCTAAGGAGGCCCGCTTCGGGTCGGTTACCACCGGCGCCATCAAATGCGGAATCCCGTTATAGACATTGAGTTCGACCATCTTCGGATCGACCATCAGGAACTTAACCTCATCCGGCTTCGCTTTATACAGGATGCTGGTAATAATGCCGTTGATGCATACGGATTTACCGGAACCCGTGGCGCCTGCAACTAGGAGATGGGGCATCCGTGCCAAATTACCGACAATCGTCTGACCCGAAATATCGCGGCCGAACGCGATCGACAGCTTCGATTCCGCGTCCTGGAACGTCGGCGTTTCCATAACCTCTCGCATGGTGACGAGCGAAACTTCATTGTTCGGCACTTCGATCCCGATGGCGGACTTGCCTGGAATCGGCGCCTCCATCCGAATATCCTTGGCCGCAAGCGCGAGTGCGATATCATCGGTCAGATTCACGATCCGGCTGACCTTGACGCCGATGTCCGGCTGAATTTCATAGCGGGTTACCGACGGACCCCGGACAACCTCCAGAACCTTGGCCCGAACGCCAAAGCTTTCCAGCGTGGCCTCCAGCTTTCGCGCTGTCTGCATGTAATCGTTCTGGTCTCCACCCTTGCCGCCGTTGTTCGGTTTGGACAGCAGCCGGAACGGAGGCAGCTTGTACGGCTTGGGCGGCGGAGCCGGAGGCGCTGCCGGTGCCGATCCTTCTTGCCCCTCAGTATCCGCCATAACAGCTGAATTCGCCTCGCCGTTCAGCGTCTCTGGGTCAACCATGGCATCCGAATTTGATGCCGCGTTCCCCGAAGGGTTCTCATGTGCCGGAGGCATCACCGCTTCGTGATCGTCTTGATCGTCATCCAATCGACCTTCTTGCTTCACCTGCTCGAAGAAATCACGAATAATCGGCGAAGAAGGTACAGGATCCGGTGCAGCAAATGCAGCATTCGTCCCCTCCTCCGATTGATCCGCTCGGCTGAACAGGACGACCTCGCCCTCATCATGCTCACCATGTCCGTTGCCAACCGTAAATACCGGAGCCGATTCATCCATAACATCCTCTGCCTCTTCTGCGGCTTCGTTCCGCTTGTTGCCCTTGGAACCAAACAGTTGGAAGAATTGCGGCGCTTTACGCTTCGGCAGCCGCATGCCTTCCATATCGTCGAGGTCATCGTCTTCATCCAGATCCTCCGGCAGCTGTATGCGTTGCTCCTTGGCGTTTGCCTTCGCCGCCGCCTTTGATTTCGTCTGCTGGCTGTTCATTTTCTTTTGGATTCGTTCCCCGGCTTTCACAATCCTGACGCGGAACATCCGCATTAAATCAACATAGGACAAATTCGTAATCAGCATGAAGCTGATAAACAGCATGACAATCACAATCAACTTTGCCCCGATGCTGCCAAACAGCATCAACAAGAGGGCAAACTGCAAGGCTCCAACATAACCCCCGCTGATATCCCGGCCCATGACAGGATGACGTCCGTCATCCGCCCCGGCATGAAGGAGCTCACCCTGCAAATCACTATGTATCTGGCTCATCGCACTCGATGCATTCAATTGTCCGATCGGAGCCAATTTGGACTCCAGACCTGCAATACTGCTCATTAAGGTGAGCGATAATACCAGGAGAAGGACACCGGTACGCCTGCTGTTCCACCGTTTGGGCCATTTCCGGTGAATCATCACCATTAACCCGTAATAAATGCCGATTAGGGGGATGATAAAATAATACTTACCCAGCAGATATCCCGACATCTTGGACAGGGAACGCCCCACCGGTGCTTCTCCGGATAACGCGATGACCGAGAGTGTCATCAATACAATTCCATAAATTTCATATTTCAATACGGCTGCAAAGGCTGCCTTCTTCTTTCTTTTCCGCTTTGCCAAATGTGTCACCCCCGAATCCATATTATAGCATAATATTCGGTGGCGTACCTATGTTCTGTTTTCAGCCTTTAGCCTCATTTTCGACGGTCGGAATATAGCGAATCATGGTCCCTGGCGCGTAGCGCGGGTTCAAGTAATCTTGAAGCCCGCAATCCAATAAACGAACGATTTTCGCCTGATCTTCCGTTACAGGCTTCACTTCCATCAAAATGCCATCGACTCGAACTTCCCTGGACATGACCTCCTGCTCCACTTGAAGGAGCCCGGTCGTCGGATCCAAGGGCATGACGCTGTACCAAGTCATTGCGTAATCCCCCCGGGCTGAATCGTTTTACGCTCGGCGATCATGCTGTTCAGTCGGCTTAATGCCTGTCCGATTCCACCCACTTCGTTCATAAGGCCATACTTTACTGCGTCTGCACCCGAAACCGCAGTACCGATATCCCTGTTCAATTCGCCGGTCTTGAACATCAGATCCTTGAACTGTTCCTCCGTGATCCCCGAGTGGCTAGTCACAAAGCGCACGACGCGTTCCTGCATTTTCTCCATGTATTCGAAGGTTTGCGGCACGCCAATGACTAACCCGCTCATGCGAATCGGGTGAATCGTCATCGTTGCGCTCTCCGCGATAATCGAATGGTCTGCGGCTACAGCGATAGGCACGCCGATGCTATGACCGCCTCCTATGACAACCGTTACCGTCGGTTTGCTGAGAGATGCAATCATTTCCGCAATGGCAAGCCCTGCTTCCACATCGCCGCCAACGGTATTCAAAATGATCAAGAGTCCTTCGATTCGCGGATTTTGCTCGGCTGCCACTAGCTGTGGAATCATATGCTCGTATTTGGTCGTTTTATTTTGCGGCGGCAGCACGAGATGACCCTCGATTTGCCCAATAATCGTCATGCAAAAGACGTTGGATTCTCCGCCGGTCGGAAGCCCCGTCTGTCCTAGCTGCTGAATGGTTTCCGTCACGGCCGCTTTCTTGCCTTCCTCGGTCGGAACGACCGGAGGCGCCTCCGTCTCGCCGGTCCACCCCGCTTTTCTGTTGCCCGTCATCCGTTGATCGTTGTCCATCGCGCATCCCTGCCTTTTTATTCTTAATGTCTAGCTGCTGCAACAAACACATAGCTAACCCTTAGTATGGCAAATGACGCGGCTTTTTTATGCTTATGCAGAGCATTCGGCATTAGGCCTTGCCCATAACAAACAAATAACTCCTGCCGAACCAATCGGGAGAAGTTTCATGATTTCCATATAAAAAGCCCCTCTTTCGCGGAAACCGTCCAATTATTACCTGCGAAAAAGGGGCGACTGTGTGCCTGATTTATTGTATTGTCTCGTATCAGACTTCCATGATGATCGGCAAGATCATCGGTCTGCGACGTGTTTGTTCATACAAGAAGCGTCCCAAAGCGTCTTTCACGCTGGTCTTCAGTGACGCCCATTCATTCACGTTTTCGCTCATCAGCTTCTGAAGCGTGCTGGAAACGATACGGTTGGCTTCATCTAAAAGCCCTTCGGATTCTCGTACGTATACGAATCCACGGGAAATAATATCGGGACCGGAAACGATGGAGCCGTTTTGTTTGCTCAACGTAACGACAACGACCAGAATTCCGTCCTGGGACAGAAGCTTGCGGTCGCGCAGTACGATGTTCCCTACGTCCCCGACGCCAAGTCCGTCAATCAGCACATTGCCGGCGGTCACTTTGCCGGCTTTGCGGGCCGAGCCGCCTTGAATCTCCACAATTTCTCCGATATCGGTAATAAAGATGTTGTCCGGATCCACGCCAACGGATTCCGCAAGCAGGGCATGACGGCGCTGCATCCGGTACTCGCCATGGACAGGGATGAAAAATTGCGGTTTCATCAGATTCAGCATCAGCTTAAGCTCTTCCTGGCTACCGTGACCCGACACGTGGACGCCCGAATTGGATCCGCTGTAAATGACGTCTGCTCCAAGACGGAACAACTCATCGATCGTACGACCCACGTACTTCTCATTTCCAGGTACTGGAGTCGCTGCGATGATGACCGTATCTCCCGGCAGAATGTCCACCTTGCGGTGGGTGGAACGTGCCATGCGCGTGAGCGCTGACATCGGTTCTCCCTGACTGCCTGTACACAATACGACAACGCGGTCCGCTGCCATTTTATTTACCTCTTCGGGTTCGATCAGCATGCCGTCCGGAATGTGCAGGTATCCAAGCTCTGCGGCAATGGATACAACGTTAACCATGCTTCTGCCGATTACCGTTATTTTGCGTCCGGTGGACTCGGCTGCGTTGACAACCTGTTGAATGCGGTGTACGTTCGATGCAAACGTTGCAACTACAACCCGCTGCTCGGCTTTGCGGAAGATGTCTTCCAGCACGATGCCTACGTTTTTCTCGGAAGGCGTAAAGCCGGGGCGCTCTGCGTTTGTACTGTCCGACAGAAGTGCCAATACTCCCTTGCTTCCGATCTCAGCCATACGCTGCAGATCCGCATACTGGTCATTGACCGGAGTATGGTCAAATTTAAAGTCCCCCGTGTGCACCACATTGCCTTCCGGCGTTTCGATACAGATCCCCACGGAATCCGGAATGCTGTGATTGGTTTTGAAGAAGGTCGCTTTCAATGTGTTTCCGAGTTGAACTTCCGAATCCGCATGGATCAGAATCCGTTTCGTCTCACCAAGCAAATTCGCTTCTCTGAGCTTGTTTTCCACCAATCCGAGCGTCAATTTCGTTCCGTATACAGGAACGTTCAAGTGTTTCAATACGTAAGGGAGGCCGCCGATATGGTCCTCGTGACCGTGAGTCAGCAAAATCCCTCTCACTTTGTCGCGATTTTCCGTTAAATAGCTAATATCAGGAATAACAATATCAATCCCAAGCATATCTTCTTCTGGGAACTTCAATCCCGCATCCACGACAACGATGTCGCCTGCATACTGGATGACATACATGTTCTTCCCGATTTCACCGACGCCGCCCAAGGCAAAAATCGATAGTTTATCGCTGCTTATTTTCTTAGACAAATGTATCTAACCCTCCTATAGTTTTGGACGTCGTACCATTGTTATATTAAATTTCAAAAAAATACCGCACCCAGTCACTTGAATTCATTATACATGATGAAAAAGTGAAAACACAAGTCAGCCACCTTCGTGAGCCATAGGATGCCCAGAATCAAAAGGGTTTAAAACGAAGAAAGCCACCGCCTTCGATGAAGGCAGTGGCCCTGAAAATAGGTAAGCGGCAGCTTACAAGGAAGACAGCATATTACGGATAAAAGCAGCCTCGTTCTCGCTTGGAGCAACGAGCGGCAGGCGAACCCCGCCGACTTGATAGCCGCGTTCGTTCAAAGCGAATTTTACCGCCGCAGGATTCGGAAGCGGGTCAGGACATTCAAAGAGGCCTTTGAACAGCGGGAATAAGGATTGATGAAGCTTGGCAGCTTCCTTCACGTTCCCCTCCACGTAGGCTTCGATCATGTCCTTCATGCGGGCACCTGCAATATGGCTGGCCACGCTTACGATTCCATAAGCACCTACCGACAATGCAGGCAATGCCGCGGAATCGTCGCCGGAATATACAATGAATCCTTCGGGAGCACCTGCGGCAATGCCGGTAACCTGGTCAATCGAAGCGCATTCCTTGGTCGCAACGATGTTCGGAATTTGTGCCAGCCTTAACGTGGTGGACGTGCTTAGGCTGATGCCCGTTCTTCCAGGCACATTATACAGCATGACGGGCAAGGAGGTTGCCTCGGCAATCGCCTTAAAATGCTGGTAGAGTCCTTCCTGGTTCGGCTTGTTGTAGTAGGGTGCAACAAGCAAAATGCCGTCGACGCCGCAGCTTTCGGCATTTTTCGTCAATTCCGCGGAATGTGACGTATTGTTGCTGCCGGTGCCCGCGATGATCTTGCTCCGTCCGCCCGCCTGTTTCACAGCGAACTTAAACAATTCAAGCTTTTCGTCTTCGCTAAGCGTTGGCGATTCGCCGGTCGTTCCAGCAATGACCAGGGAATCCGACTTCTGTTCCACAATCAGGTGCTCAATCAATCTCGCAGTCTCGTCCCAATTGATCTGGCCGTTCTGATCAAAAGGGGTTACCATAGCCGTAATCAGTCTTCCGAAATCCACAATGATTCCTCCTTAAAGCATTCCCGCGCGGGAATGCTTCCTTCGTAAGTAATCTTATCTATATTATTTCCTATCAAACGCTTTAAGGGAATATCCGTCTTTAGTAACTTTATCGGTGAAGCTCAAATTTATGATGAAGTGCGCGCAGCGCTTGAGCCATATCCTCTTTTTTAACCAGTACCCATATCGTCGTATTCGAATCCGCGGATTGCAGAATCGGAATGTCGTGCTCGCTCAAGGATTCCACGATTTTGGCCATGATGCCCGGAACGCCGTTGATGCCGCCGCCAATGACGGACACTTTGGCACAGCCGGATAAGCTTTTCGGTTTCAGGTCCAGGCTCTGCAGCACTTCGATCGCCTTCTCCGAATCGCTGTCAAACACCGTATAAAGCACTCCGGTAGGGGTAACATTAATAAAGTCCACGCTGATGGAATGCTCGGCCATCGATTTAAATACCTTCAGTTGAAGACCTTCCGTGCGATCGCATTCCACCGAGATTTGCGTTATGTTGCTTACATAGGCAACTCCCGTCACAAAGCGGTCCACGATTCCGGATTGAATATCTCTGAAGCCTTCAGGCTGGGTTACCAGCGTGCCCTCATTATCCGAGAAGGTCGACCGCACTCTGACCGGAATTTGGGATTGCATGGCAATCTCAACCGCTCTAGGATGAATGACCTTTGCCCCTTGATGAGCCATGTTGCAAATCTCCGTGTAACTTACGTAACTAAGCGGCTTCGCATCCTCGACGATGCGGGGATCCGCCGTTAGAATGCCGTTGACATCCGTGTAGATATCTACCATTTCAGCGCGAAGCGCGGCACCGAGCGCTGTAGCCGAAGTATCGCTTCCGCCTCTGCCCAGCGTGGTAAAGTCGCCGGAATCGGTCTGCCCCTGGAAGCCTGTTACGATGACAACCTGATGACTCTCCAACTCTTTCAAAACCCGTTCAGGTTTTACGTCCTTGATACGTGCATTTCCGAAGTGATCGTCTGTGAGAAATCCGGCTTGTGCACCCGTCAGCACCGTTGCGGTTATCCCCTCATGCTGAAGGAGACTGCACAGCGTTGAAGCCGAGATAATTTCACCGCAGCAGAGCAGCAGATCCCGTTCTCTGTCTGGAAGCGCGTTTCCGTTATGCCCGATCCAGTCCAGGAGCGTGTCTGTCGCATAAGGCTCCCCTCTGCGTCCCATAGCCGATACGACCACGACCAATTGGTAGTGATTGGCCAGTTCACGCTGGATGTGCCCAATAACATGGGTTCTTGCTTGCGGTGTAGACAATGAGGTGCCGCCGAATTTTTGAACTAAGATGCGCATAAAATATTCCTCCGTTTATATATGCCCAGGAGACGTAAATTGCGGGCCGACCGACTGAAACGGCCGGCTATTAAGCCTGGCCGTTCCGTTGTTGATGATGATTTCTGCGATTTGCACAGCATTTCCATGCTGCACCCTTCAGAAGAGATCTAGCGATGAACTCCAGATCATAGTCCTTCTTGAATTCAACGTACATGGATTTCGAATGCCCGTTAACGACCGGGATGCGTACACTAGCAGCCGTCACTTCAATGGATTCGTCGCCCATCATTTTTTTGGTCTCGCGGACCATCTTCATTTCTTCCAGGGTATAACCGTTCTCTGTAATTTTATCGAGAATATTCAACGATCATCGGCTGGAGCTGTTTCCCTTCCAATGCCGCATAACAAGCTTCCGGAATCAGATTCATTTTGGCGACAAGCGAGTTCGGTTTCTGCTGCGGATTATCCTGTCCGTAAGGGACGAAATATATGTTTTTGGTAACCAGCAGCTTCGCGATATTGGCCGCATTCAGCCCAAGGCCGTCATTCGTTGAGATCGCCAGCACCAGCGGTCTGCAATTTCTCATCTGCGCCTTGGCTGCCATTAAGACAGGACTGTCAGTCATCGCATTGGCCAGCTTGCTGGTCGTGTTTCCCGTGCAAGGGGCGATAACCAGGACGTCAAGCAGCTTGGATGGGCCCAGCGGTTCCGCCTCCACAATTGTAGAAATAATATCATTCCCGGTTATATCTTTCAACTGTTTCTGCCAATTTTCCGATGTGCCGAATCGGGTATCGGTCGTCATGATGGTGCTCGATACAATCGGCACCACATTCGCTCCCCCGTCTTTGAATCGCTGGATCTGCGGCATCACTTCTTCGAGTGTGCAGTGCGATCCTGTCAGGGCATAACCCACTGTAATTCCATTCCAATTCATTTACGCATCCCCCCGAATCTTGATTTCTTCAGAAATCAGCTCCACCAGCGTGTTGGCCATGATGATGCCGGCTGTTTTTGGAGCCACGATTCCGGGTAGTCCGGGTGCGAGCATGGCTTTGATACCCCGTTTCTCGGCATAGCGAAAATCGCATCCGCCGGGTGCGGAGGCAAGGTCAATAATGACAGCCTCCCGAGGCATTTTCGAGATGATTTGTGCTGTGACTATCATAGTTGGAATCGTGTTAAAAAGCAAGTCAATATCCGACACATAAGAACCCAGATCCCTTACCAGGAAGGGCTTCCAGCCCATTTCCTCAGCTCTTGCGTAGTGCTCCGATTTACGTACCCCCATCCGAATTTTGGCACCCAGTCCCTTGCAGGCTGCGAGCCATTGTAAATCCGGTCCGTCCCATGCCGAGCACCATGCTTGTAGATCCGTGGATCGTAAAATCCGTGTTTTGGATCGCCATCATGAGTGCGCCTTCGGCGGTCGGAATGGAATTATAAATAGCCACATCGTCCCTCTCCAATATCTCTACCAGCTTGATCTTATATTTGTCACATAGCGAGCGCAAATAGGGTTTCGCCATGCCTGTATAGATCACTCCATGTCCGGGCATCGCCGCGATATGTTCTTCCTGCAGTCGCAGCGGCCCTTCCGAGAATAGCGCGCTGACACGTCCCTCATCATCACATCCCACTACAGGCAGGATCAGAGCATCGGCGTCCGATAACAGCTCTGGCGTAAGCGGCTCGCGAGTCACTCCCTGAAAAGAATCCTGCAGTTTCTCAAACCCGGCGATCATGACGGAGGCATCCATCTCAGCGCATTTGCGAATCACTTCAATTTGCCTTGCGTCTCCTCCAACAAAGACGGTTCGGACTCCAGTCAGCATGGAAGGCCTCGCTCCTTTCTTCAAACCAACGTATAAAGCATCTTATGCTGCCGCCTATGGGGAGGTGAGCGCATTTCCCTTAAACTACCGCCTTAACGCAGTAAATAACGTTAGGAGAGATAAGTCCGGCTCCATGTCCATCCTGCTTCAAGACCAACGAAAAAAAACACCGCTCCGTTTCAACCGGAGCGGTGTTCATGCTGATATCATGATCCTGATGATACCCTTAAGCTTCCATGGTATGGTTTATTTGCCGGTATGACCGAATCCGCCCGCCCCGCGTACCGTATCGGACAGTTCGTCAACTTCCGTAAATTCTACGGCAGGCACGGATTTGAACACCATTTGGGCAATCCGCTCATTACGCTCAATCGCAAAAGGCTCCTGTCCCAAATTGACAAGCAGCACCTTGACTTCCCCGCGATAATCGGCGTCAATCGTACCCGGAGCATTCAGGCAAGTAATGCCATGTTTATAGGCAAGACCACTGCGCGGACGGATTTGCGCCTCAAGCTCGGCCGGCATGGCAATCGCAAAACCGGTCGGGATTAATTTGCGTTCACCCGGGTTTAGCACCACCGGCTCTTGAACGGCAGCGTGCAGGTCGAAACCCGCAGCCAGCTCGGACATTTTCACCGGAAGTTTCACATCTTCATTTCCTGGCAATCTATTGATTTGAACGTAGTGCAACAAATTCATTCCTCCTAAGTACATTCAGTGCTTTATCTGAAGTTCCTACCATCGCTAGTGCATATGGAGTCCCAAACATACGGTCAAGAACCGCATTGACATCCTTCATGTCGACCTGCTCGATCCGTTTAATGATCTCGTCCAGACTGAAATGGCGGCCCAGCATCAATTCGTTCTTGCCCAAGCGATTCATGCGGCTGCTCGTGCTCTCCAGACTCAGGATGAGACTGCCCTTCAATTGTTCTTTTCCTTTGCGCAGCTCTTCCTCCGTCATCCCGTTCTGTGCCAAATCATGAAGCATTTCCGTGGTCAGCTGAAGCACTTCTTTTGTCTGTTTGGGCGCTGTGCCTGCATAGATGGTAAACATGCCGTTATCCGCGTGGGAACTGTGGTATGAATATACCGAGTACGCCAGCCCGCGCTTCTCCCGAATTTCCTGAAACAAGCGTGAGCTCATGCCGCCGCCAATGGCGTTATTCAGCAGAACCATCGCATACTGAAGCTCGTCGCCGATCGAGCAGCCGGGAAACGACATGCAGATATGATTCTGCTCCGTTTTCTTCTTGCGGAACTGCACGCCGTCCAAAAAGGCCGGTACCGCCAGCGGCTCCGACGTTCCATGGTTGGCAAAGCCGCCAAAATGGCGCTCCAATAACGCAATCACTTCATCATTGATGTTGCCGGCGAGGGCAATCACCGTATTCTCAATGGTATAGTGCCGGTCCATGTAGGATCTCAGCGCTTGCGAATCCATCGATTCCAGCCGCTCCTTCGTGCCGAGAATCGGATAAGCAAGCGGGTGGTCACCGTACACCGACAACGACATCAGATCATGAACCAGATCATCCGGCGTATCTTCATACATCGCAATCTCTTCAAGAATGACATTCTTCTCCTTGGCTAACTCGCCCGCATCCAGCTTCGAATTGAAGAACATATCGGACAGCACGTCAACGGCAATCGGAAAATGCTCATCCAGCACCTTGGCATAATAACACGTATATTCCTTGGACGTAAAAGCGTTGACGTTTCCGCCGATGGCATCAAATTCTTCAGCTATGGCACGGGCGTCAAAGCGCTCCGTCCCTTTGAACATCATATGCTCTATAAAATGCGTAATCCCGTTGATGTCTTCCGATTCATTGCGGGATCCGGTTTTCACCCAAATGCCGAATGAGACCGAACGACTTGTCGGGATTTGCTCCATAACCACTCTCAGGCCGTTAGACAATTGTATTTTTTTCACGAATAGGCCCCCCTAACTGTTCCATCAAAGGCTCACTTCGGCTGACAATCAGCCTCATGCCATCCATTCATTCTATCAAACTTTACCATGCGGCTCAACTTCCCTTTGGCATGATTCGCTCCGGTGAAAGCGTCTGGCTGACGGTCCCGATCTCCAGTCCCTTGGCCCGTATTCCGTCAATCATTCCTTTTAATGCTTGGGAAGAGGAGTCCGTTGGATGCATCAATATCAAAAATCCCGGCTCCACCTTCGACGTAATCTTCTGAACGACGGCATCCGGCGCCGGATGCTTCCAGTCGACCGTGTCAAGCGTCCACAGCACCGTCTTCAATCCTCTTGCATGCGCGATGGATACGGTCTGCTGATTGAAATCGCCGGAAGGCGGTGCAAACCACTTATTTACTACCCCCAAGCTTTCTTTAAGCAGATCCTGCGTCTTTGCGATTTCCATCTCCGCCCGTTCCCTGCTGAGACGGCTCATGTTCGGATGCGTAAAGGCATGATTCTCCACCTCATGGCCTCGTTTCACGATCTCGGCGGCCAGCTCCGGGTTTTTCTTCAGCCAGCTGCCATCCAGGAAAAACGTAGTTTTCACCTTCTCCGCATCGAGCGTATTCAGCATCGGCACCAGAAATTCATTCCCCCACGCCACGTTAATCATCATCGATACCATCGGCTTGTTGGGGTTCCCTCGATAGATCGGTTGTTCCCCCAGATCATCGAGCGTGACTTTAGCCGGTATCTGCCGGTAAACGTAGGGAATGGCATCGCCGGCTTTACGTTTCTTCGACGATGCTGCTTGATATGTAGCTTCGATATCGACTTCGAGTCCATTGTATCCGGGAATCGCTTTCCACACCGAGTCCACCCTGGCATCCACCGGCTCGATACGCGATTTAGCCGCAGCGGCTTCAATTTGACCCAATAAATCCAGATCCACTGCCGTCTCTGAACCACTGACGAGATGCGCCTCCGGTTTGTTCTCCAGCCCCGATACGTATTTCCAAGCCCCGCTGAACACAGCAACAGCCGACACCATTGCGGCACCGGTCAGCAGCACGGCCATCTTTTTTCCATTCATGGGCATATCCATCCTCCCTAGAGAAGCTTTGTCCCATTTTATGTGCGATCTGACGGAAATATGTACCGAAACATAAGGCCTTAAGCCGTGTAAGCCTGACCCGATGCTTATTCCGAAGCAAAGAACATAGGGAGTCCGGCGTCTGATGAGCAAAAAAGAGCCAGAATGATAGGTTCTGCCTCTTTTCCTTCTATCGATATGCGGTTAAACCTGCAAGCGCGAATTAAGATCCGCTCTTGCTGGCTTCGGTTGTCAACACGGCTTTGCGAGACAGGTTAATCCGTCCCTGCTGGTCGATTTCTGTAACCTTCACGGTAATGACGTCACCGATTGCAACCACGTCCTCTACCTTCGCTACGCGCTCAGTCGAGAGTTGGGAGATATGCACAAGCCCGTCTTTGTTAGGCAGGATTTCAACAAATGCACCGAATTTCTCAATCCGTTTTACAGTACCTGTATAGATTTCGCCAACAGCCACCTCACGCACGATGCCTTCGATAATCGAAAGAGCCTTCTTGTTCATCTCATCGTTGGACGATGCGATGAATACGCGGCCGTCTTGTTCGATATCGATCTTCACGCCGGTCTCTTCGATGATTTTGTTGATGATTTTGCCGCCGGCCCCGATAACATCGCGGATTTTATCCGGGTTGATCTGCATCGTAATGATCTTAGGCGCATATTGGGACAGCGTTTCTCTTGGCTTTTGAATGGCTTCCGCCATTTTTCCAAGGATGTGCATGCGTCCTTCTTTTGCCTGCTGCAGCGCTTCCTGCAAAATCGCGCGGTCGATGCCGTCGATCTTGATATCCATCTGAATGGCGGTAACCCCGTCAGGCGTACCTGCCACTTTGAAGTCCATGTCGCCGAGATGGTCTTCCATCCCTTGAATGTCCGTCAAGATGGAAACGTGGTCTCCGTCTTTAATCAAGCCCATCGCCACGCCGGCTACAGGCGCTTTGATCGGCACCCCTGCGTCCATCATGGCAAGCGTGCTTGCGCAAATGCTCGCTTGGGATGTCGAACCGTTCGATTCAATCACCTCGGACACGAGGCGAATCGTGTACGGGAAATCCACTTCATTCGGAATGACCTTCGACAATGCACGTTCACCCAGTGCACCGTGACCGATTTCACGACGGCCCGGAGCGCGAAGCGGACGCGCTTCCCCAACGCTGAACGGCGGGAAGTTATAATGGTGCATGAAGCGCTTGGTCTCTTCCAGATCGATTCCATCGAGAATTTGTACATCGCCTAGAGCACCTAGTGTACATACGCTAAGAGCCTGGGTTTGTCCACGCGTAAACAGACCGGAGCCATGCGTTCTAGGCAGCAGGCTGGTATCGCAATCGATAGGACGGATCTCGGACAGACCGCGGCCGTCCGGACGAACTTTATCGTGCGTGATCAAACGGCGAACTTCTTCTTTCACGATATCGTGAAGGACCTCTTTAACATCCTTCAACAACTCGGGTGTCTCGAGGTATTTCTCTTCGAACACGGTGTATGCTTCGTCGTTGATAGCGTCAATCGCATCTTGGCGAGCGTGTTTCTCCTCAATGCGAACGGCTTCAACAAGACGGGCTTCCGCAAATTCGCGCACTTCGCGATTCACGGTTTCATTGACCGCATGAAGCTTAACCGCCATTTTCTCTTTGCCGCAAGCTGCCACCAGCTCTTCGATCTTGGCTACGATTTTCTTGATTTCCTCATGCCCGAACATGATCGCTTCCAGCATGACTTCCTCAGGAACTTCGTTCGCTTCGGCCTCGACCATCATGATCGCATCTTTGGTGCCGGCGACGACCAGATAAATATCGCTTGCTTCCTGCTCCGCAATGTTCGGGTTCACGACAAAGTTGCCGTCAACGCGACCCACCGCAACGCCGCCGATCGGACCGTTAAAAGGCACGTCCGAGATGCTCAAGGCAGCGGAGGTACCAATCATGGCCGCAATTTCCGGCTCGCAATCCTGATCAACGCTCATCACCAAATTCAGAACTTGAACGTCATTCCGGAATCCTTCCGGAAACAGCGGACGAATCGGACGGTCTGTCAGACGGCTGGCAAGAATCGCCTTCTCGCTTGGTCTGCCTTCGCGTTTGATGAATCCACCCGGAATTTTACCGACTGCGTACAAGCGCTCCTCATAGTTGACCGTCAATGGAAAGAAATCCAGATCCTTCGGTTCACTGGAAGCCGTCACCGTACACAGGACTGCCGTTTCGCCGTAACGAACCATAACAGCCGCATTAGCCTGCTTCGCAAGGCGCCCTGTTTCGAACACGAGGGGTCTTCCGCCAAGCTGCATTTCAACACGTGTTTCCATGTAATCCCTCCTCATGGGGATAAATTTTTTTGAAATCCTAATCATCAGCATGTTTTTGCCAAACGCTGTCCACATTTCCTAACCAGAGTCATCGAAGCGGTCGAATATCACGAACCTATGTACAGGAACAACCCGAACCGTATAGAAAACATTCTCCGTATAGATTGCCCCGGTTATACCATGAAGTGAAAATTAGCGAACAGACCACGCCTACCATCTATCAAGAATCTATATTAAGATAACCCCACAAAGTGGAGTTTAGGCTATGAAGCGTACGCAGTACTTTGTGGGGAAGCTTTCGTAACGGTAAATTGTACAATACTTAGAAAAGAGCCCGGCTGTGCCGCTGTCGTTCCAAGAAGGACAGTGGACAACCAGGCTGTTTTCGGCACATCTTATGGATGATTAGCGACGCAATCCAAGCTTCTCGATCAAAGCACTGTAACGTTTAACATCCTTGTTTTTCAAGTATGCAAGCAACTTACGGCGTTGGCCGACCATTTTCAACAATCCGCGACGGGAATGATGATCCTTCTTGTGCGTACGCAAGTGGTCAGTCAAGTTCGTAATGTTTTCCGTTAGGATAGCGATTTGCACCTCTGGGGATCCTGTATCGGACTCATGAGTTTTGTGCTCGTCAATCAGTTGTTGTTTACGTTCTTGAGTCAATGCCATCCTGTTCACCTCCCTCATTATAATCGCCGTTGGCCCAGGTACCGACGGTGAGATCGAACATCCAAGCCAAGGTTAGAATTGCCCGATCCTCGGGCAACCTCTAAGAGTATAGCATACTTTACCTGAAAAAGAAAATCCGTTTGCGAACAATTTGTCCCAAAACGTTTTATTCGCTGACATTCAATATTTTGCGGGCCTCGACGGCATCCCGCTGAATCCATTCCACAAGCTCCTGAACCGATTCGAATTTATGCTCCTTGCGGATATATTGAACGATATCCACCGTCATGATCTGTTCGTACAGATCCCCTTCGAAATCAAACAGATGGACCTCGAAGATCGGTTCAGTAATCCCTTCGTGGAACGTCGGCTTCACGCCGACGTTCATGACGCCCGGTACCCAGTCGCAATGCTTATCCGTGCGGGCACGGACGGCATAGACGCCCAATGCAGGCGCCACGAATGGATCCGTCAACTCCAGGTTCGCGGTAGGGAAACCGATCTTTCTTCCCCGCTTCTCCCCGTGAACGACCGTACCCCGGATGTGGTAATTCCGTCCGAGCCAGCGGTTTGCGTCCGACAGCTGTCCAGTTTTCAAGGCAATCCGTATGGATGAACTTCCTACCTTCTCGCCGTCGACCAGGAATGGCGGTACCGTAACGACCGACATTTTGCCTTCCCCGAGTTCCTGAAGTTTAACTGCGTCTCCTGCGCCTTTATGGCCGAACCGGAAATCAAATCCGACTACCGCCGTTTGAAGATTCAAGGGAAAGAGCATTTCTTCAACAAACGCTTCCGGACTTACTTGGGAAAATTCTTTATTGAACTCGACGACGTACAGAATATCGATGCCCATCTGCTCAAGCAGCTGCTGCTTGTCAGGCTGGGGAGTCAGATAGCCTTCGTAGCTCCCCTTACCGATCACGTCCTTCGGATGCGGATAAAAGGTAATGAGCGCGGCCGGCACTCCATTCTCCCGAGCAATGCTGACAGCGGTCGAAAGCACGCTGGCATGTCCCAGGTGAAGACCGTCGAACTGGCCGATTGCCGCTACCTTGGGCTCGGCAGCTGCTCGTACGATGTCGGAAGATACAGGATAAGATAATGAAACAATCCTCATGATTTCTCACCTCCACTCACTAAATCCAGTCATGCTTAGGAAAATACTTTCACGGGAACGATAGCGCCCGTCTCTTCCTGACGCCTATAGATGCCCAGAAAGTTTTCCTTTATATCGTACAAACGGATAGGCTCCGAACTGTCGACGGCCGGTTCTACCGCCCTGGCGGACAAGCGTTGCCCCTTCAGCGCGGCCTCCGCCTTCTCTTCGGAAACCGTATGCTTTGCTAGATGATGAATCGCTTGATCCACCGGAATAAGCCGGGTTTGCAGCGTTTCATCCTTCATGAACTGCTCAATTTGCTCTAGGGTCAAGCACTGCGCCTCGGTGATTCCCGCCGATACCGTACGTACCAGCTTAACCATGACGGACGGCAGGCCGAGCTTCCTCCCGATATCCACACAAAGCGTGCGGATGTATGTACCTTTGGAGCACAGTACACGGAAAGAAATTTCCGTATACTCCCCATCCGCATCAAAGTCCGTCATCTCGATTTCATGAATCGTTACGGTACGGCTTTTGCGCTCCACCGTCTTGCCTTCTCTGGCAAGCTCGTACAATCGTTTGCCGTTGATTTTGACGGCGGAGTACATAGGAGGAACCTGAGAGATCTGGCCTGTAAAAGATTGCAGCGCTTCAAGCGCCTCGTCTCTGGTCACGCGGACTTCATCCGCAGTCTCCACCACATTCCCGGTAATATCCTCGGTATCGGTCGAGTATCCAAGGCGGAGGACCGCATGATACTCTTTAGGCAGCTCCTGCAGATATTCGACGACCCGCGTGGCTCTCCCCAAGCATAACGGAAGCACGCCCGTCACTTCAGGGTCCAGCGTCCCGGTATGTCCGATCCGCTTCAAACGAACCATTCCCCGAACTTTGGCTACCACATCGTGGGAGGTCCATCCGGCCGGTTTGTGAACGGCCAAGATGCCTTCTAATTGCGTCATAGCTTTAATCTCACCTGCTCTACTACTTTAGGGATGATGTCTTGAAGGGAGCCTTCCATGCTGCACCCTGCCGCCCGGACATGGCCGCCACCGCCAAAAATTTGGGCCAACGCGGCAACATCCACTTTGCCGGCTGAACGCAAACTCGCCTTGACCATTCCGGATTTCAGCGATTTGAACAGAATCCCGACTTCGACTCCCTGGATGTTTCGGGGATAATTGACGATCCCTTCAAGATCCTCGCTAACGGCACCGCATAATTCCATATGCTCGGGCGTTACGTACACCCAGGCTATTTTACCGTCATCCGACAGACTCAGCGTGTTTAACGCCTGAACCAACACCTTCATCTGCGGGAGCGTCATTTCCTCAAGCAGCGTTTCCGCAATTTCGGGGCCGTTCACGCCATAGGATAACAGATCGGAAGCCATGCTCATGACCTTGGGCGACGTATTGGAATAACGAAAACCCCCGGTATCCGTTAACAATCCGGTATAAATCGCAGTGGCGATTTCGGCATCCCAATCGATTTCAAACAAATTCAGCAAATCATAAAGGATTTCTGCGGTTGCAGCCGCCTCGGGCACAACCAGGTTAACGGCTCCGTAACGATCATTCGTTGGATGATGGTCAATATTAACGATGCTTGCATGATCGGCAAACACCTGCTGCGTATAACCTACTCTCGCAAAATCCGCGCAATCCACGCAAATGACGTTTGAAAACGTCCTTCCCGGCTGCTGTTCCGACAGATTGAGAATGTCTTCTGCATGCCACAGCTTTTTCATGCGCTTCGGGATGGGCCCCTCGTTGATCATCGTGAATTTCTTGCCCAGACATGAGAGAAGCCAGCCCACCGCAAGGGTGGAACTGACTGCATCTCCATCGGGCTGAACATGCGACACAACCAAATAATCATCGTGCTCCAGCAGAAACGACTTCACCTGCTGCAGCTCTTGTTCATAGGTCTGCATTCGCCCTCTCCTTTATAAACAAAAACTACTCTATTTCTCTTCGCGATCCACGATTTCAGTCAGCAGCTTCTCAATATGGCTGCCATAAGCAATGGAATCGTCGAATTTGAAGATCAGCTCCGGAACATGCCGGAGGCGAATCCGCTTGCCCAGTTCGGAGCGGAGGAAGCCGCTTGCCTTCTCCAGCCCTTTCAAGGAAGCCGCCTTCTGCTCGTCGTCCCCGAGCACGCTCAGGTATACCTTCGCTTGGGACAGATCGTTAGTTACATCCACGCCGGTCACGGTAATAAAACCGATTCTCGGGTCTTTCAATTCCGTTTGGATCAGTTGGCTGAGCTCTTTTTTTATCTGCTCGCCTACGCGCCCAGTTCTGATTTTTGCCATGGTCTGATCACCTCATTCGTTAGCGCTCTACCGTCTCCATGATGAAGGCTTCGATTACGTCCCCTTCTTTGACGTCGCTATAGCCTACCAAGGTAATACCGCACTCGTAACCCTGTGCCACTTCTTTAGCGTCATCTTTAAAGCGCTTGAGGGAATCGATCTTGCCTTCATGAACGACAATGCCGTCACGGATCAAGCGAGCTTCTGCGTTACGCGTAATTTTACCGGATGTCACCATACATCCTGCAATCGTACCCACTTTGCTCACTTTAAAGGTGTTGCGGACTTCCGCATGACCGATCACGGATTCTTTATACTCCGGATCGAGCATCCCCTTCATAGCTTGCTCAATTTCCTCGATTACATTATATATTACACGGTGCAGACGGATATCAACCTTCTCCTGCTCGGCGGTTTGCTTCGCTTGAACGTCAGGACGAACGTTAAACCCGATTACGATCGCGTTAGAGGCAGCTGCCAAAATAATATCGGATTCGGTGATGGCACCGGCACCGCTATGGATAATCTTGACGCGCACGCCTTCCACTTCGATTTTGTTCAAGGAACCTTTCAGGGCCTCGACGGAACCTTGCACGTCACCTTTGATAATCACGTTAAGATCCTTGATTTCGCCGTCTTTAATGTGCTGGAAGAGATCATCCAGCGTCACCCGCGTATTCGTGTTCAATTCGGACTGACGATGGGTAATCGCACGCTTATCCGCGATATTACGCGCTTTACGCTCATCCTCGAACACCATGAACGGATCGCCGGCGCCCGGAACTTCAGTCAAACCGGTAATTTCGACCGGCGTAGATGGTCCGGCTTCTTTTAAACGACGGCCTTTATCGTTCACCATGGCGCGAATACGTCCAAAGCAGTTGCCGGCTACGAAGGCGTCGCCCACTTTCAACGTACCATGCTGAACGAGGATGCGGGCTACCGGTCCTCTGCCTTTATCAAGCTCAGCTTCAATCACGGTACCGCGCGCTCGTTTATCAGGGTTTGCTTTATATTCGTTCACTTCTGCTACCAGAAGGATCATTTCAAGCAAGTCTTCCAGACCCATCCGCTGTTTCGCCGAAACGTTAACGAAGATGGTATCTCCGCCCCACTCTTCAGGCACTAACTCATATTCCGTCAATTCTTGTTTGACTTTATCCGGGTTAGCGTCCGGCTTATCGATTTTGTTCACGGCAACGATGATCGGCAAACCTGCCGCTTTAGCATGGTTAATCGCTTCGACCGTCTGTGGCATCACGCCGTCGTCGGCCGCGACCACGATGATCGTCATATCCGTTACTTGCGCACCGCGGGCACGCATGGCCGTAAACGCTTCGTGACCCGGTGTATCCAGGAACGTGATCTTCTTGTTATTGATCTCGACTTGGTAAGCACCGATATGCTGCGTAATTCCGCCAGCTTCGCCACTAGATACGTTCGTGGAACGGATCGCATCCAGCAGCGTCGTTTTACCGTGGTCAACGTGACCCATAATCGTAACGACCGGTGGACGCTCTTTCAGTTCTTCCGGAGCATCGTTTTCTTCTACGGTCTCAAAACGATCTTCCTCTACCGGAATTTTCACTTCGACTTCTACACCGAATTCGCCAGCGAGCAATAGAATCGTATCGATATCCAGCTCCTGGTTGATGGTGGCCATCACGCCGAGGAAAATCAGCTTCTTGATGACTTCGGAAGCGTCCTTATGAAGCAGCTTCGCCGTTTCACCGACGGTCATGTTGCCACGGACGATAATTTTCTTCGGCGTGTTGTCGATTTTCTCACGAGGCGGCTGCTGATTATGTTGATTCCGGCCGCGGTTGTTCTTGCCACCGCGATTGTTTCCACGGAATCCTCCCTGACGGTTGTCATCAAAACGCTTGGAGTCTGAACGATTGTTATTGTTGTTTCTGGAACCGCGGTTCTGGCCGTTGCTGTTATTGGATCCTGAGAATCCGCCTCCGGTTCCACCCGGCTTGCTCTGAGGACGCGCTCCGCCTTGGTTGTTGCCGCCCTGCGGACGCGATCCTCCTTGATTATTGCCTTGCGGACGCGATCCGCCCTGATTATTGCCTTGCGGACGCCCGCCGCCTTGACCTCCGCCTTGTGGACGGGATCCGGTCTGCGTGCTGCTGCCGCTCGGTCTGGAGCCTTGGCTGCGATTATTCTGCTGGCTTCCTTGTGCGGAGCCAGATTGGTTTCTTCGGGTATCCTGCCCTCCTTGGGGACGCTGGGAACCTGAAGCATGTTGTGTGTTTGAATTCGTTCTACTATTCATACCTACCTGCTTTTCCTGTTGTTTTTTGGGCTGGCTTTGACCTTGTTGTCCTGATACTCGTTGTCCTGAATGACGCATACCGTCCTGCCCATTACGGTTGCCGTCTGCACTCACGTTAGTGGAAGTGCCTTCTGTTTTAGCATTGGATACGGATGCGGCTGCATTCGCTCCGGAACCCGAAGGTTTGCGGTTCTCGGTTCGGGGAGCGTCGCCACTGTCCCGCTTGGCTGCCGCATTCGATTTGATATCTTTGAAGAACTGCTCTACCTTCGACACCGTATCGTTTTCCATTACGCTCATGTGGTTATTGACCGGAACGTTCAAACGCTTAAGGATCGTGATAATTTCTTTACTGCTCATGTTCAACGATTTAGCATATTCGTACACTCGAAGTTTATTGTCTTTGTTTTCCTGTTTACTCAATATACTCCACCTCCGACATTGTCTCCATTTTCTTGGAGATCATTTCTGCGAATCCTTGATCCGTAACTGCCAGCACAACCCGCTCGGGTTTACCTACACTTGTGCCCAGACTTTCCCGGTCAAATCCGATTACCAGAGGGATATTGTAAGAACCGCATTTGTCGCGGAACTTCTTTGTTGTATTATCTGAGGCGTCACCCGCCAGAATAACCAATTTTGCTTCAGAAGACCGGATGGCTTTGAGCACGATCTCATCTCCGGTAACCACCTTGCCTGCCCTCATGGCCAGGCCGAGCTGAGAAAGCGCCCTATTCATCATCGGCAGCACTCTCTTTTGCAGCCAGGAATTCATCCTCAACCTTGATGAAATCCTGTGCCAACTGTTCGTAGATCTCAGGCTTCACATGTTGTTTCAACGCTCGATCCAGTGCTTTATTTTTGTGTGCCAGCTTGAAGCAGGAAACCTTGCCGCATAGATACGCTCCCCGTCCCGACTTTTTGCCGGTGAGATCGATCAGGACAGCGTCATCGGGAGTCCTGACAATCCGGATGAGCTCTTTCTTCGGCATCATTTCCTGACACGCCACACATTTACGCAGCGGTATCTTTCTCTGTTTCAAGACGACAACCCCCCGTCATTTGGAATTAATCGACAGAGACGGAATCCTGGTGCATTTCACCTGATTGGGACTTCGGTCTGCCAAATTCCTGCTCCGCCTGACTTTCGCTCTTAATATCAATCTTCCAGCCGGTCAGCTTCGCCGCGAGACGAGCATTCTGGCCTTTGATCCCTATCGCCAGCGAGAGTTGGTAATCCGGAACGATTACGCGCGCCATCTTCTCATCTTCAAATACTTGGACTTCAAGCACTTTGGATGGGCTCAGCGCATTGGCCACGTATTCTTCGACCTGGTCGGAATAACGCACGATGTCGATTTTTTCGCCGCGAAGCTCATTGACAATCGTTTGTACGCGCAATCCCTTAGGCCCTACGCAAGAGCCGACCGGATCGACTTCATCGTTGCGGGAATACACCGCAATTTTGGAGCGGAATCCCGCTTCGCGCGCAACCGAGCGAATTTCCACGACGCCGTCGAAAATTTCCGGCACTTCCAGCTCGAACAGGCGCTTCAAAAGGCCCGGATGCGTACGGGACAGCATAATCTGAGGCCCTTTGGTTGTGTTCTCAACCTTCGTAATGTACGCTTTGATCCGGTCGCCATGCTTGAACTTCTCGTTAGGCATAAGCTCGGTAAGCGGCAGCGCCGCTTCGATCTTGCCAAGGTCGATATAGATGTTGCGCAAATCCTGACGCTGCAGCGTACCCGTAACGATATCGTCTTCCTTGTCAATAAAAGCGCTGTAGATCAGGCCGCGTTCGGCTTCTCTAATGCGCTGGGTAACAACCTGCTTTGCCGTTTGAGCGGCGATCCGTCCGAAATCACGCGGCGTAACCTCGATTTCCGCTATATCTTCGATCTGAAAATGCGGATTGATCTCACGTGCGGCATGCAGCGAAATTTCAGTGCGCGGATCCAGAACCTCGTCCACGATCAGTTTCCGTGCGAACACCTTGATAACACCCGTGTTGCGATTCATGTCTACCCGTACATTTTGCGCGGTGTTGAAATTGCGCTTGTAACTTGAGATCAGTGCCGCTTCAATGGCTTCAAACAGCACATCCTTGCTGATGCCCTTCTCTCTTTCCAACTCATTCATCGCTTCAATAAAATCCATACTCATTGAAAATCGGTTCCCCCTTTCAAAACTTCCGTTTAAAAAATGATGGCCAATCTGGCACTGGCTACTTTTGCATATGGAATCACGTGCTGCTTCTTCGCGGTCTGAATGACCAGCTCCTCGTTATCAAAGGATTCCAGCTTGCCTTCAAACTCCTTCAACCCGTTAATCGGCTCGTATACCGTAACAAACACGTTCTTGCCGACCGACTTCGCAACATCCTCTTTTTTCTTCAGGGGACGTTCCGCGCCAGGAGAAGAGACTTCAAGAAAATAAGCCGTCGGAATCGGATCGTTCTCGTCCAGCTTCTGGCTCAGGTGTTCACTGATTAAACCGCAATCGTCAATGTCAATGCCGCCGTCCTTATCAACAAACACGCGCAAGAACCAGTTGCTTCCTTCCTTAACGTATTCCACATCTACCAGTTCAAAGCCGTGTTCGTCCAAATACGGCTGCACCATTTCTTCCACAGTCGTTTTAATCTTTGATGTGCTCAAAGAACATAACCTCCAAGTTGATTTCCTATATACCAAAGAGTAAAGAGTGGGTTGCCCCACTCTTTACACAACGGTTTTATCTCCATGATTACCAAAAAAATTATAACATAGTCTGGTAATAGTGACAAGTATGACTCCTTGACTGTCAAGGCGTCACGGCCATGAAAGAATGACAAGAATCAGAACAATGACAACTGGTTGCTCTCCGGCAGACCGCGGAAGCATCCCATTTGGGTCAACAGCTCCACGGCGGTTTTGCTTGCCTTCGATTTTTGCTGGAAATCCTCGATGGAGAGGAATTCTCCGAATTCACGCGCGGCGGCAATATTGCGGGCAGCGTTATCGCCGATTCCCGCAAGCGCCGAGAACGGCGGAATGAGCGAGTCTCCATCCACCTTGAATTTCAAGGCGTCGGATTGATACAAATCGATGTTCTTGAATGAGAAGCCCCTTGCCGTCATTTCCAGCGCCATCTCCAGAATCGGCAGCATGCCTTTTTCCTTCGGGCTTGCCCCGAAGCCGAGCTGCTCGATCTCTTCAATCCGGCGATAGATCGCCTCATAGCCCTGACAGCATAATTCGATATCAAAATCCTCGGCGCGGACCGAGAAGTAGGTTGCGTAATATTCAATCGGATAATACAGCTTGAAGTAAGCCGTTCGCACCGCTGAAATAACATATGCGGCGGCGTGGGCTTTCGGGAACATGTACTGGATTTTGAGACAGGAATCAATGTACCACTGCGGCACTTTGCATTTCTTCATCTCGTCGATCCATTCCTGGGACAACCCCCGGCCTTTACGCACGCTTTCCGTAATCTTAAACGCGAGGCTCGCGTCCATGCCGGCCTTGTAAATCAGGAACAGCATGATGTCATCGCGGCAACCGATAACGGTTTTGATGTTGCAGGTTCCATTCTTGATGAGCTCTTGTGCGTTGCCGAGCCATACGCCGGTTCCATGTGAAAGTCCCGAGATTTGCAAAAGGTCAGCAAAACTCGACGGCTGCGACTCCACCAGCATCTGGCGCACGAACTTGGTCCCCATCTCCGGCACGCCGAAGGTGGCCACCGGCGAGCGTATTTGCTCCGGCTTCACGCCCAGCGCCTCCGTTGAATTGAACATGCTCATCACTTTCGGATCGTTCATCGGGATGGTCGTTGGGTCCACTCCGGTTAAATCCTGGAGCATTCTCATCATCGTCGGATCATCGTGTCCGAGAATATCCAGCTTGAGCAAATTCGCTTCAAAGGCATGGTAATCGAAATGCGTCGTTTTCCACTCCGCGTTGACATCATCGGCAGGGTACTGCACAGGCGTTATCTCTTCAACCTCGATGTAGTCCGGCACAACGACAATACCGCCGGGATGCTGGCCCGTGCTTCGCTTGACGCCGGTACAGCCTGACGCCAGCCGGTTTAATTCCGCGCCGCGCCAGCGCTTGTTGTTGTGCTCCTCGTATTTCTTGGCAAAGCCGAACGCCGTCTTCTCCGCCACGGTGCCGATGGTACCGGCACGGAATACGTTCTTCTCGCCGAACATCTCCTTGGTGAAATTATGGGCATGCGGTTGATATTCGCCGGAGAAGTTCAAATCGATATCGGGAACCTTATCCCCTTTGAAGCCCAGGAAGGTTTCGAACGGGATATCCTGTCCTTCGCCCTTCATCATGTTTCCGCATTCCGGACAAGCCTTGTCCGGCAAGTCGAATCCGCTCGGCACGCTGCCGTCCAGGAACCATTCGCTGTGCTTGCAGTCGCTGTTCAAGCAAATATAATGCGCTGGCAGCGGGTTAACCTCGGATATGCCGAGGAACGTCGCAACGACGGAGGAGCCAACGGAACCCCGGGAACCAACCAAATAGCCGTCCCGATTCGATTTTTTCACCAGCTTCTCGGAAATCAGATAGTTCGCGGAGAAGCCGTATCTAATAATCGGCTCCAGCTCTTTCTCCAACCGGGCCACAACGACCTCGGGCAGGTTCTCCCCATAGATCGACTTTGCCGTGTCGTAGCAGGTGTTGCGGATTTCTTCGTCGGCCCCCTCCAGAATCGGCGTAAACAGCTTATCCGGGAACAGCTCCAAATCTTCAAAACGGTTGGCCAAGTCGCTTGTGTTCGTCACCACGACTTCATAGCATTTGTCCTGACCCAAAAACTCGAACTCTTGCAGCATCTCTTCCGTCGTCCGAAAATGCGCGTCTGGCTTGCGCATATCCTTGAGCGGGCTGAAGCCGGTAATGCCATGGATGGTAATGTCCCGGAACAGCTTGTCCCGCGGTTCCAGATAGTGCACATTCCCTGTAGCGATGACCGGCTTGTTCAGCTTTTCGCCGATGCGCACGACTTTGGAAATCGCGGTTTTGATCTCTTCGGGACTGCCTACCAGGCCTTTGTCCACCAAATGCATATACATCGTCAACGGCTGGATTTCCAAAACGTCGTAAAAGCCTGCAATCTCTTCGGCTTCCTCCTCCGTCTTGTTCAGCACCGTTTCGAAGAATTCCCCTTTTTCGCAGCCGGACAGCACCAGCAGCCCATCCCGCATCTCTTGGAGCTTGGATTTCGGGATGCAGGGCACCCGCTTGAAATATTCGGTATGCGACATGGAGACCAGTTTGTACAGATTCTTCTTGCCCGTCATGTTCAAAGCGTAAATCCCGCAATGGAACGGACGGGTATTGGACAGGTCCATGCCCACGTAATCATTAAGACGGTCCAGCATCTTCACGCCTTTGGTTTTGTCTACGTCGCTGAGGAGCCCGTTCAGGATTCCCGCCAGCGCAATTGTATCGTCGATCGCGCGGTGATGGCTTTCCAGCAGCACCTTGTACTTATCCGCCAATGTGTTAAGGCGGTGATTCTTAAGTCCCGGATGCACCAGTCGGGCCAGCTCCAGCGTATCCAAATACGGATTCTCCAGCGTGTCCATGCCTGCATTCTTGAGTGCTGCCTGAATGAACCCCATGTCAAACCGCGCGTTGTGAGCCACGAGCACGCCATCGCCGACGAATTCAACAAATTCCTTCAGTACCGGCTCCAGTTCAGGAGCATCCTTGACCATATCGTCATTGATGTTCGTCAATTGCTGGATATGATACGGAATTCGCTCGTGCGGATTAACAAACGTGGCGTACCTGCCAATCTCCTTGCCTTCGTGCATCTTCACGGCTGCAAGCTCGATGATCTTGTTCGCGGTGATGGACAAACCCGTGGTTTCAATATCGAATACCACGTAAGTCGCGCTGCTCAGCTCAATCGGCTGTGCCTGTTCCACGATGTTGACGGCATCATTCACGACATTGGCCTCGATGCCGTACATCATTTTGATTCCGTGTTTCTTGGCGTTCTTGGCTGCGTCAGGATAACACTGCACGCCGCCGTGATCACTTACGGCAATCGCTTTATGTCCCCAGGCGGCCGCGGTTTTGATGTACCGGTCGATCGGCGTGACCGCATCCATCGTGCTCATAGTGGTATGGAGATGGAATTCCACCCGCTTCTCGGCAGCGTTATCCTTGCGGGAAGGGGGCGCCTTGACTTCATTGAGGTCGGACGGGATCATGACCAGCTCCGGCACCTGCATAAACCGGTCATATTCCACGCGTCCGCGTGCCTTCACCCATTTGCCGTTCTCAAGAAGGCTCAGGACCTTCAAGTCATCCTTCGTTTTGCCAAACATCTTCATCTGCAAGGAATCGCTGAAATCGGTTAAGTTGAAGGTAAACAGCGTGCTGCCGTTTCGGAGCTCCTTGCGGTCCAACCCGAAAATGGTACCCTGGATCGTAATTTTCTTCTCTTCGTCCTGGATCTCCTGGATCGAAACCGGCTGATCCTTGATATCATATCCGACCTGCAGCCGAATCTCGCCTTCTTCCTCGTCCTCGGCATCCAGCTCCGCTTCCATGCTGCTCATGATCTGTTCGATAACCTCGCGCTCTTCCTCGCGCTTCCTCTGCTCGAACTCCTCGTAAGCGGCCTGGCCGTTATCGCCGACCTGCATCTTCACGCGAAGTGTCAGATCGAAGTACTGCCCGAAGAATCGGGTTATGGCGGTATCGATCTGTTTCTTGCGGGCAAGTTCAAGCGACATGCCATCCGACATGGAGAGAAGGACCTGCCCGTCTTCCACCTCGTGTTTCGCCCTAGTCATCCAGCCATTGACCGATGGAATCTCCCGGTGTGCCCACTCCAGAAACAAGCCCCAATACTCCTGCACGATATCGGCCTCCGGAACGCCGCTTCCATACCGGAACACAAATTTGATCTTAGCGATATGTCCCATCTTCTCCTGAATCCTCAGGCAAAATGTGCGATAAACTTCGGCCGGGACCAAGGTCTCCTTCTGAACGGTTATCCTCCAGTCCTTGCTGTTCCTGCTGGTCTCTACTTGTTCAATCACACCGTCTAAAAAATAGGGTTCCACCAGATTGGCCGGAACTTCTCCCTGCTTGATCAGCAGTTCAAATCGCTTCCTTTTATCTTCAGTCGTGCCCATGGTTCCCTCCCCCTGCATAACATAAAGCTGTAAGAAAAACTTCTATCGACCTACATCCACAGAAGACAGACCGCGTTTAGCGGATAAAAAACAGAATAAAGCTTCCGCCGGCAGCACTCCATCGTCCTGCCCCGAGAAAGAGAGCGTCCGTCATACTGCCATCCGGAAGCTTACTCCAGATGATGAATCCCCGACGCGGACGAAAAATTGCCCTTCGTCATGCAAGTCGGAAACTCATAATATCGAATTCCTAGTACGCTCTCGCGAACAGCACCGTATGCTTCGCATCCTCGCCGCATACGAGACACTTCGTTTTGTTCTCGGCCGGTTCAAACGGAATGTTTCTGCTCGTCGCGCCGGTTTCTTGCTTCACGGTGTCTTCGCAAGCTTCCGAACCGCACCATCCTGCCAAAGTAAACCCGCGCTTGTCCTCCATGCTGTCCTTCATTTCATCCAGCGTCTCCACGGAATAGAAATGATCCTCGCGGAACTGCTTTGCACGATCGAACATTTCCTGATGCACCTGCTCCAGCATGCTCTGCACTTCCTGGATCAGGTTGGCCTGCTCCACAACCTTCTTCTCGCCCGTAATGCGGGAAACGAGCACGCAGACGCCATTCTCCATATCACGAGGCCCGATCTCCAGACGAACCGGAACGCCGCGCATTTCGTACTCATTGAATTTCCAGCCTGGACGCACATCCGGATTGTCGTCCACCCGTACGCGGATCCCGGCGGATTTCAGTTCACGGAACAGCTCGTCCGTACGGCCCACGACGGCGTCTCTCGTCTTCGGAGGCCCGATTGGAATCATGATTACTTGAGTCGGCGCAACTTTTGGAGGAAGCACCAAGCCCCGGTCGTCCCCATGGACCATGATCAAGGAGCCGATAAGACGCGTGCTGACTCCCCAGGAAGTCGTATGTGCGTATTCCAGCGTATTTTCACGGTTCAAATATTGAATATCAAAAGCTTGCGAGAAATTGGTACCCATGTAGTGTGATGTGCCTGCTTGTACAGCCCGACCGTCTTTCATCATCGCTTCGATGGAGAACGTGTCCACGGCACCCGCGAATTTCTCCGAAGGCGTCTTCTGCCCCTTGATCACCGGAATCGCGAGATAGTCCTCTACGAATTGCTGATAGATATCTAGCATTTGCATGGTTTCCCCTCTTGCTTCCGCTTCCGTTTCATGAGCGGTATGCCCCTCTTGCCATAAAAACTCGCTGGTGCGGAGGAACGGCAGCGTGCGTTTCTCCCAGCGCACCACGTTGGCCCACTGATTGATCAGCACAGGAAGATCACGATAGGATTGAATCCATTTGGAATACATGTGCCCGAACATCGTTTCGGAAGTCGGACGAATAGCCAGACGCTCTTCAAGCTTCTCGCCCGCCGCTTCGGTCACCCAAGGCAGCTCTGGATTGAAACCTTCCACATGCTCCTTCTCTTTCTGGAAAAAGCTCTCCGGAATGAACAACGGGAAATAAGCGTTCCGATGTCCCGTTGCCTTAAAGCGCCGATCCAGCTCCGCCTGGATATGCTCCCAAATTTCATAACCGTCCGGTTTAAAGACGATGCAGCCCCGGACTGGGGAATAATCCATCAAGTCCGCTTTTTTGATGACATCGATGTACCAGCGCGAGAAATCTTCTCCTTGCGGCGTGATCTCCGTCACGAATTGTTTATCCTTCGATTCCTTAGACATATAAATCGTGTTCCTCCCATTAATAAAACGCGTGGTCTAAGCCGTTCATTCAGGCGGCTTGACTGGACGTTATTGGCGATATGTGTGAACGGGCCGCGGCTATAAAACCCGCCCTGTGTTATAGAACTCCATGCTGGATATCGTTATGCGTGAAACTCTGCTAACAATAGAAAAAGGTACGGCTTTCGTCGCGGCTGGCGCACCGAGCCGTACCTTAAGGTCTATCCGTTGATCAAACGCAAAATATCGTTATAGGTGACGGCAATCATTAACAGGAACAGCATCGCAAACCCGATGAAGTGAACCATGCCTTCCCTGTTCGGGTCAACCGGCTTGCCCCGTAATGCCTCGATCCCCAAGAATACGAGCCGGCTTCCATCCAGCGCCGGAATCGGCAGCAGGTTGAATATGCCCAGGTACAAGCTTAGAATGGCCGCCCAATAGGTCAGCTGTTCGATACCCTGTTTGGCGATTTGACCCGTGACCTCAAAGGTGCGCACAGGACCGCCTAAATCATCCATGGAAAACTTCTGAATCAACTGTCTGAAGCCCTGGAAAATAATATTGGTGGTGTCAACCATCGCCGTCCCGGAGCCGGTAATCGTCTCTCCAAGCCCTGCGGATCGGGTAGGAAGCTCAGGAACGATCCCGACCTTGCCGCCTTCCTGGCCCTCCATGGTCCGAGGCGTCAACGTCAAATCGAAAGATTCCTCTCCTCGACGTACGGTCCATTCCATCGGCTTGTCCTTGGAGGCCGCAATCAATTCGATCATCTTCTGATAATCGGCCCCAATCGCCGTTCCGTTGATGCTCTCGATGATGTCGCCCTCTTTCAGATTGGCTTCGTCTGCTGGCATGCCTTTCGTAATCTCGCCTATCTGTACGTAGGTTGGATTCTCGACCGGTATACCGGCCATCTGAATGTGAAGGGCAAACAGCACGAAGGCCAAAATAAAGTTCATGACAGGGCCGGCAAATATCGCAAGCGCTCTTTGGCCGACGGTCTTGCTGCCGAACTGGCGGTCTCTCGGTGCGATCTGCGTCTCGACACCTTTAGCTACCGTTAATGCTTGCGGATGGATCTCGTACTGCTGAAATTCACCATCCACATCAAGCCTCACCGACAAACGGTCCACCATGTCGATAAACTGGACTTCGCCGCGAATGACATTTTTACGGTTGTCGAGTTGATCCAGATAAATCTTTTTCACTTGATTCTCTGCATTCACTCGAACCGCAATCGTCTGACCGGGCTGAATCTCGACAAGTTCCGGATCTTCTCCGGCCATGCGGGCATATCCGCCGAACGGGAGAAGACGAAGCGTGAACTGCGTTTCATGGCGTTTATATGAGAACAGCTTAGGACCAAATCCAATCGCGAACTCGCGTACCAAGATTCCGGCACGCCGGGCAAAATAATAGTGACCCCATTCGTGCACGGTTACGATCACAAAAAACATGAGCACCGTTAAAAAAACGACCCGAACCATTTCCAATTCTTTACATCCCCCTTTTCCTCTGAGAACGCAGTATGTCCCTATAGATTATCATTATTCTCCTGTCGTCCACAAGAGAATCACAAGCTGTCCGCTTTTTTTCAAGGGAGATTTCAAAAACACTTCAAAACTTATAGTCGGGAAGCTATTTCACGTGCAATCCGATCATTCTCTTCAATCGTCTCCAGCGCCGGTTCCGGCACGTTATGGTGACTATGCAGCACTTCCTCGATAATCTCTTCGATTCGCAGAAAAGAGATTTCGCCGCGGAGAAAGCGGGCGACCGCGATTTCATTGGCCGCATTGAATACCGTTGGCGCTGTACCACCCATTTTACCACATTCATAAGCGAGCCTTAAACAAGGAAAACGCTCAAGGTCCATTTCCCGGAAGTGCAGCTTTCCTGCTTCTGCCAAGGAGAGCCTTGGTGCAGGCGAAGACCACCGCTCGGGATAAGTCAGCGCATATTGAATCGGGACCCGCATGTCCGGGTTGCCGAGCTGCGCGATAATGCTGGAATCGCGGAACTCTACAAAAGAATGGATGATGCTTTCCGGGTGGAGAAGCACGGAAATATTGTCGTACGGTATGCCGTACAACCAATGCGCTTCAATGACCTCAAGCCCTTTATTGACCATGGTCGCGGAATCGATCGTGATTTTGGCGCCCATGGACCAGTTTGGATGCTTAAGCGCATCCTCCACCGTAACGTTGACCAGCTGATCGCGGGTGTAATCCCGGAACGACCCGCCGGAAGCGGTCAGCGTAATCCGTTCGATATCTTCATGCCGTTCTCCGTTCAAGCATTGGAATATGGCGGAATGTTCACTGTCGATCGGCAAGAGCTTTACCCCTTTTGCAGCGGCTTGAGCGGTAACCAGGTGACCTGCGGTAACCAATGTTTCCTTGTTGGCAAGCCCGATCGTCTTCCCCTCGTTAATGGCCGCAAGCGTAGAAGAAAGGCCCAAACTTCCAACGACCGCAGTAACGACCAGCTCCGCGTCTGTCGCTGCCGCAATCTCGATCAGGCCTTCATGGCCATGAAACACTTCGGTTCCAGCAGGAAGATCATGCCTTAAACTGTCAGCAAGCTCTTTCGTCGCAACGGACACTTTTCGCGGAGAAAACTCCTGAACCTGCTGAAGCAGCAATTCCTTATTGCTCCCCGCAGCCAAGCCTTCAATCTGAAATTGTTCCCGGTGCTTCCTCACCACATCCAAGGTTTGGGTGCCAATGGAGCCCGTGGAGCCGAGTACGCTGATCTTCTTCATGCTCATCTTTCCTTTCATCAGTAAGGCAGGAGACTCAATATATGTACAAACGGAAATACGACGATCCAACTGTCGCATCGATCCAGTATTCCTCCATGTCCCGGCAGCAGCTTGCCCGAATCCTTGATGTCATACACCCGTTTATAGGCGGATTGCACCAAGTCGCCGAGCTGGCCGATAACGGCGCAGGAAAGCCCAATCAGAACCGCATGTCCAGCCGTCAGGATTCCATCTGAGTAGAATGAAAAGAGCAGCGACGTGAACACGGCGATGATCACACCGCCGAGCGCACCCTCCACCGTTTTGTTCGGGCTTATGGAAGGCCATAATTTATGGCGCCCCATGGCGCGGCCGACAAAATACGCGCCCGCATCACTTGCCCAGATCGAGGCCAGCAGCAAAAAAGTCCAAAATACGCCATGCCCGTCCGGAGCATGCCGAGATTCGGCTATGAAGGAAAATCCGATGCCGATATAGACCGATGCCAAAAACAATAAAGAGATCCGCTTGATATCTATCGTATTTTTCGTGGTCACCGTCGCCAGCAAAAATAAGAGCAGCAGGAGCCAAAGCACATGTTCCCATGGGATCGGAAGTTTCAGATCAAGCGGACCCCATGGAAATACAAGCAGCAGCACTCCCGCATACCCGATCCATGCCGTTCCCCCGAACGGTGCCGTATGGGTCATGCGCACAAACTCATAGTAACCGACTAGCGCCATCGCCAGAATTAGAAGATGGTACCACAGACCGCCTATGAAACATAATCCTAAAAAGACCGCTCCCGCTATAATTCCGGTAATCAATCGCTGTTTCAAAACGTTCCATCCTCCATCGGCTACGACAGTCCACCGTAGCGCCTAGTTCTTTGTTGATAATCGGCTACGGCCTCCACCAAATGGTCTTTGGTGAACTCCGGCCAATAGGCATCCGTAAACCATAACTCGCTGTACGCGAGCTGCCACAACATAAAATTGCTCAGCCGCAGCTCGCCGCTTGTGCGGATCAGTAAATCCGGATCCGGCAATTCGCCTGTGAGGAGCCGCTGGCCAATCAGTTCCTCTGTAATGTCCTCAGGACGGAGAATTCCGTCTCGCACTTCCCGTCCGAGCGCCTTGACACTTTCGGTGATCTCTTTCCGGCTGCCGTAATTGAGCGCAAAGTTAAGCACAAGCCCGTCATTGCCGGCAGTTTTCGCGACAGCTTCTTCCATCGCAGACACGGTATGGGACGGAAGGTCTTCCGGATGCCCCATCATGCGGACCTGGACATTTTTCTCGATCAGCTCTTCCAGCTCAATAGCCAGAAACTCCTGCGGAAGCTTCATAAGAAAATCGACCTCATCCTTCGGACGCGTCCAGTTTTCCGTAGAGAAAGCATACATCGTCAATATTTTGATTCCCAACTCATCGGCGGCTATGGCGGCTCTTTTGACAGCCTTCATGCCATTCTGATGGCCAACGATCCGCGGCATGCCGCGCCGTTTCGCCCAACGCCCATTGCCATCCATGATGATGGCAACATGATGCGGGATGTTGTCCGGAGAGAGCTGATGCGTCTGCTGACTGTCCTCCTGATTCAACCACGATCGAACCCGTTTGATCATTCCATTTCCTCCAGGCATCTTTCTGCAAAAAAAGAGACAAACCCCACCATTGACAGGAGGGGCCACAAGTCTCTTATACTTCCATAATCTCTTTTTCTTTAGCAACGAGGACTTTGTCGACTTCTGCGATAAATTTATCCGTCGCTTTTTGGATATCTTCCTGATGTCTCCGGGACTCGTCCTCGGAAATATCCGTTTTCTCCAATTTTTTGATGTCGTCGTTGGCATCACGGCGAATGTTGCGGATGGCCACTTTCGCTTCCTCGCCGAATTTCTTCGTCATTTTCACCAGTTCGGTTCTGCGTTCTTCCGTCAATGCAGGTACGACGAGACGAATTTGATTACCATCGTTCGCCGGTGTCAATCCGATATCCGATTTCATGATCGCTTTCTCGATATCCGCCAAGGACGACTTGTCCCAAGGCTGAATCATGAGCGTTCTGGAATCCGGCGTGCTGATGTTAGCCAGCTGATTCAGCGGAGTTTGCGCTCCGTAGTATTCCACCGTGATCCGGTCGAGGAGCGCCGGCGCTGCCCGCCCTGCGCGCAGAGTTGCCAAGTCACGTTTCAAAGACAGGATCGCTTTTTCCATGCGTTCTTCTGCATTCTTTTTCACCGATTGCGGCATTAGTCTACACTCCCTTTAACGATCGTTCCGATTTTCTCGCCCAGAACGACGCGCTTGATATTACCTTGCTCCGTAATAGCGAAGACGATGAGCGGGATGTTGTTGTCCATACATAACGATGAAGCTGTAGAGTCCATTACCCCAAGGTTTTTGTTCAATACGTCTAGATACGTCAGCTGCTCGTACTTCTCGGCAGTTTCATCCTTAAATGGATCAGCGGAGTACACTCCGTCCACCTTGTTCTTCGCCATAAGAATCACTTCTGCTTCGATTTCCGCGGCGCGAAGCGCTGCAGTCGTATCGGTGGAGAAGTATGGGTTCCCTGTTCCTGCCGCAAAAATAACGACACGTCCCTTTTCCAGATGCCGAATGGCTCTGCGGCGAATATACGGCTCGGCGATTTGCTGCATGGAGATCGAGGTTTGCACCCGGGTCGGCACATCGATCTGCTCCAAAGCATCCTGAAGGGCCAAAGAGTTCATCACCGTTGCGAGCATTCCCATATAGTCCGCTGTCGCACGGTCAATTCCGTTCGCGCTGCCGGCAATGCCGCGCCATATGTTGCCGCCGCCGCATACGATCGCGACCTCCACACCAAGCTCGACAACCTCGCGAACCTGCTCAGCGATCGATGAGATCGTCTCAGCATCAATACCATATCCATTCTGCCCTGAAAGGGATTCCCCACTGACTTTCAATATCACTCGTTTATATACAGGCTGTTCCAAATGATAACCCTCCACTTTAAGACGGCGCCTTAAGTATACGACGCCCGTTTGAAAAACGACAGACAGACACACCGGCACTGCTTGACGGTTTATAAAAATCGGGTAAAAACATCCGTCTCAAGTAGAAACTTCTGGTCGTCTAATCAAGACCTAAGTCCATTCTTTCTTGTGAGATAAGGGTAGCCTTTACTCCGAATTTATAACAATCTTATCTCTCTTATGCCTTTATATCTCTTAAAAAAGAAGGAACACAGGTGTGTTCCACTCTTTTCTATAACTTATATTAGCCTATCCGGCTTATTTATTCACCTGGGCCATAACTTCTTCTACGAAGTTGTCTTGTTTTTTCTCCAAGCCTTCGCCCAATTCGAAACGGGCAAAACGACGAATGGAGATGTTCTCGCCGATTGTGCTGATTTTTTCGTTAAGCAGCGTGCTGATCGTTTTGTCCGGATCCTTGATGAAAGGCTGCTCAAGCAGGCAATACTCTTCATAGTATTTGTTGATGCGGCCTTCAACCATTTTCTCAACGATTTTTTCAGGCTTGCCTTCGTTCAGGGCTTGGTTTTTCAAAATTTCTTTTTCTTTCTCAAGCTCGTCACTAGGTACTTCTTCACGACGAACGTATTTAGGGTTTGCAGCAGCAATATGCATTGCGATATCGCGAGCAAACTCTTTAAATTGATCCGTTTTGCCTACGAAGTCTGTTTCACAGTTGATTTCCACGAGAACGCCGATGCGTCCGCCACCGTGAATGTAAGACTCGACAACGCCTTCCGTTGCAACGCGTCCAGCTTTGTTAGCCGCTGCGGACAAGCCTTTCTCGCGAAGCACCGCGATCGCTTTTTCGATATCACCGTTTGTTTCGTCGAGCGCTTTTTTGCAATCGAGCATGCCCGCGCCTGTTCTTTCGCGAAGTTCTTTTACCGCACTAGCTGTTACTGCCATTAGAATTCCCTCCATATTGGTATGATCAAGTTTGGCGTTCGGATCTGAAGCAGCCGTCCTTCGACGTGCCCTCCAAGAAATCCGTACGCTTAAGTATTTGTTTCCCTTGCCCTGCCAGAAGCCTGATGTTTCTACCGCAATCCGGCCTGACATCTTAAAAAAAGGGCAGTGAGAGGTTATACACCTACCAACCACCCTTTTCATTTAATTCATGGTTTATACGTTTAATCCCGATTAAGCTGTTGTTTCTTCGCCTTGGTGAGCTTCAACAACGGCATCGGCCATTTTACCAGTCAACAATTTGACAGCGCGGATCGCGTCATCGTTACCTGGAATTACATAGTCGATTTCATCCGGATCGCAGTTCGTATCAACGATACCAACGATTGGGATACCCAATTTGCGAGCTTCCGCAACCGCGATGCGCTCTTTGCGAGGATCGATAACGAACAATGCGCTTGGAAGGCCCTTCATGTTCTTGATACCGCCCAGGAATTTCTCAAGACGATCTTTCTCTTTGCGGAGAAGGATGACTTCTTTCTTAGGCAATACTTGGAACGTGCCGTCTTCTTCCCAAGTTTCAAGCTGCTTCAAGCGGTTGATACGCTTTTGGATCGTTTCGAAGTTAGTCAAAGTTCCGCCGAGCCAACGTTGGTTGATGTAGAACATGCCGCAACGCTCCGCTTCTTCCTTCACGGAATCTTGAGCTTGTTTTTTCGTGCCGACGAACAGGATCGTACCGTTCTCACCAGCTACGCTTTTTACGAAGTTGAATGCTTCTTCAACTTTCTTGACCGTTTTTTGCAGGTCGATAATGTAGATACCGTTTCTTTCAGTGAAGATAAATTTATCCATTTTCGGGTTCCAGCGACGAGTCTGGTGACCGAAGTGAACGCCAGCTTCCAAAAGCTGTTTCATGGAAATTACTGCCATCTTCACGCACCTCCTAAGTTTGGTTTTTGTGTGTCCCTCCGCCAAGATCATTTTCCATTAAGACTCCCATTCCAGGAAGCACCCTCAACGGAATCACTCTGGCGTGTGTTTTAACACCGTCAATTACTATAACATAACCATGGGCAGGTTGCAATGTCTTTTGTGTGCATGACCAGCTCAAGCCAATCAGGGCTTGAAGAGTTACGCTAAAGAAAAAAACCACTCTCAACCGGAGTGCTAGTTGGAGGGTTTTGTCGTGATCTTCGTGATAATCGAATTGTAGCTCTCTCCGATCGTAAACGAGTAAGTACCGCTCAGGATTCTGGTGTTGATTTTATTCTCGGTAGCTTTTTTGATGAATGCCTGTTTGTTGTCAATGACCCCGGCATTCAGAAGGCTGTTTGCTACATCGCTGAGATTGTTTCCGGATGGAATCTTTACTTGAATAGAAGCTTCGGCTTTAGCCGGTGTTTTCGGTTTGGCCGGATTCGTTACCTGGGAGGAAGCTTCCTGTTTCTTCTGCGCGTCTTCTGGTTTCTCCGGGCTCTCCGGTTTCTCCGGCGCCTCAGGCTTCGTCGCTTCAGGCTTTTCGACCGGTTGGGCACCTTCGGACTCGCCTTCTCCCTCGCCCAGCTTCTTCTCTTCCCACTGCTCCGCCGTCATCAGCTCGTCCGTACCTTCGACGACCTGCATATCCAAAGCCTCCGCTGCAGCCACCAGCTGCTCCTTCGTTAACTCCTTTGTCTCCGAAGCGGTTGCGCCTTGGCCGATCCACATCAGCTGCAGCAGCACAGCGGCGATCACCAGACCGCTCCCGAGGCCCATCATAAACATTCGGTTCTTGATCACACGGATTCCTCCTGTTTGGCCAACTGGATAATGAGTTGAACTTCGCCTCGCTGAAGTCCCGTGGACTTGGCTATCATATCGATCGATTTGCCTTGTTCATATAAATCAAACAGTTCCGCGTATCTGGATTTGATGGAATGGACCGGAGGGGCATGATCCGCCTCCGATGACGCTGCAGCCGCTCCTTGCAGACAAAGAAGCCGCCGCAGCTGCCTGCGCCAGCTTCTCTTCAGCCGTTCGAAGACGCGTTTGCGATTCGGTCATTTTCTGCTCCATGGCCAGCATGCGCTGCCGCAAATCGCTGACCTGCTCCTGATGCGCTTGCTGTTTGGCATCAAGTTCTTTCTTCATTTGACTAACCAGCTCGACCAGCTGCTCGTTCTCGTTCTGGATTTCCGCCATGTATCCTTCAAGCGTGTTCTCGACTTCCTTTACAACCCGCTCGCTGGACACGGTCTCTTCCCGGCGTTTCGGCAGCATGAAAGCATACAGCACGGCCGCAATGCCTAGCAGCACGATATATATCCACGGTTTCAAATCCATTAACTCCTTTGTGCCTATAAATTATCTAGAGCGAAACATCGAAATTTTTGCCTTTATAGGGGTGCTCCGCCGGCTGTTCCAAAGTCTCGCCCGCTTCTGCAGACCCCCGCCCTTGCTGCTGGCCTGAGGACTGGCGGCTCCCGTCATCCCGCACGGCTGTTTCGGCCGTCTCGCTCACTTCCGTGCTTCGCTGGGCTTCGGCCCGGCTGTTCTTGGTTTGTTCACCTGCTAACAGCATCTGTTCGTTCTGCGGCCGCTGCTGGAATTCGTTATGAACCTTGCCCGCTTCATTGGTTCTCGGGACCGCAATTTGCATCTCAACCGATTTTAAACTCAATGGAATCACCTCATGGTATAGGGATCATGTCCACAAGCATTGTGAATGTCTTTCATTCCTACAACAACGGAACCATGGTGATATCTCCTTCATGATAGTAAAAAGAGACCCGCTGCGTGGGATCCTTAACAAATCGGGTGTACCGCCCGATGACGATTTTGGCGCCGCCGTAGATCGTCTTTACCACATTCACTTTGGCTTTGCCGGTATCCTCCAGCATCTTCTCGATTTCCAGCATGCGTTCCTTGATGTCGGCTTGCTCTGCCATGTTGGATTTTTTGGTCGCATTCAGCTTGATTCGCAGCGCCAGCTTGTCCGGCGACAATTGTCCGGAGGAAGCCAACTGGTTCAAGAGATAAAGCGCTTTATCGGTTTTGTCCATGCTCTCTAACGAAAGCTTCAATTGGGCTCTTAGATCCGCCAGTTCATTCCGCAGCTCGGGAAGAACGCCCACTTCAATGACGGTAGCCGTCGACATGCTGTTTCCGATCGTGCGCGCAACGACCTTTTCCCCGGCTTGCAGAATGCCGCCCACTACGAGCCCTTTCATCCCGTTGCATTCGATATTCTGGACAGCTCGTATATTGGAATGCATGATGCTCTGCGACACGAATACGCTGGCGCCCGCAACGACGTTGCCATCCTGAATGAACGAGCTTTTGACGTCCTGGCCCGCCTTTACGTAACCCTTGTTATAACCGATGATCCCGCCTGATATATCAATGGATCCTTCAGCCTCCAGCTCGGCACCTTCCACAAAGCCCGTGACTCGAATGTCCCCTGCCGCCTTGATTTTGAACCCGGTCAGCACATTCCCGCGAATGACCACCGTACCGACAAAATCGATATTGCCAATGCTGTAATCCACGTCCCCGTTAATCTCATATACCGGGAACACATTGATTTTGCCTTTTTCGGTTTTGGTGAGCAGTCCGTCAAGCGCGGCGTACATGGCGCTTTTCTCGGCGTTGACCACCACGTTCTTCCCCACCTTGAAATGTGCTTCCTTTCCCGGCTTGCTCGGTATCTCTTCGCCGGTGACCGCAGTTCCAGGCACACCCTTCGTAGGCGGGATTCGGGTAGCCAACAGCTGGCCCTTCTTTACATTATTTAAACGAATCACTTCTTTGAAGTCCACTTTGCCGTCCTCGTCCTCCAGCGGCTTCAGATTCGTCTCATTCCCGAAATCGACGGTAAATTGAATTTTACCGTTCTGTCCGTGCGTCGGTTCCGTTCCCATGGCAATCGGCGTTCTGCTATATTGATATTCCTCCCCATGGTCCGCGATTCGCCGCAAGGTATCATATTGAATGCCATACCGAATCTGATGGCTTCTGAGAAACTGTTCAAGAGCCTCGACGGAGCAAGAAAAATCCTTCTCCCACTTGGTGAACTGTATATAGGCGACGACCTTGTCATCCGATAGCGAAACGCTAAAGTATTGATCCAATGCATAATCTACAGACAATCCAGGAACCCCCTTCATAAATGGCAAGCGTCAATCGTTTTGCATCAGCAAATCCCGATCTTTATCGAGCGCGCCCCGAAGTCTCAAAATCGCTTTGGAATGAAGCTGAGATATTCGTGAAGGTGATAGCGACATCACTTCAGCTATTTCGCTGAGTGATAAATCCTCATAATATAATAAGGAAACTACGGTCCGCTCTTTCGGGGTTAATTTACCGATACCCTTCATCAGGGCTTCTCGCAGATAAAATTCATGGACCTTGTGATCCGGATTCTTCGCTTTCTCATCAACCAGGAGCGACATTCGGGTCTCAGACTCCTCCTCGCGGATCGGATCTTCCAAAGATGTCAATGTCATGACCGCCACTTCCTGCAGCATGTGCCGGAACTCCTTCTCGGTCACGTCAAGGTAATCGCTCATCTCGGAATCACTGACGCTGCGTAAATACTTCTGTTCCAACTGCTGATATGCAGTTTCAATCTTCTTCGCCTTCTCACGGACAGAACGCGGTACCCAATCCCCTTGGCGCAGCGAATCCAGAATAGCACCCCGCACCCGCCAAGAGGCATAGGTTTCGAATTGCAGCCCTCGTTTGTAATCGAACTTCTCGATGGCGTCAATCAGACCCATTACCCCATTGCTGGCCAAATCTCCCTTAGAAACGTTCTTCGGAAGACCGATGGCCAATCGGCTTGAAACATAGTCAACGATGTGCAAATGATATTCGATAAGTTTCTTCTTCGCTTCATGGTCTCCATCTTCCTTCCATGCGCTCCATAAATCCGCATGGTTAAGGACGGAAGTTTTACGTTCGTCCAATTGCCTTCACCCTCCTTATTTTTCCGTAAGGTGACGAACGGCCTTGGCCAGTTCTTCAGGATCTTTCGTTGAAACCAGCTTAGGAGGATTCAGCGGTACAAAGTCTCCATTCTCTTTGCTGCTGGATTCGGCATGGATCAAATCCATCAATTCCCGATCCTCATCAGGCGTGGATAAGTCAAGAACGGTTCCTCGGTCCTGCTCCCGCTGCGAGCCTGCGTCCCCTTTTTCGGCTGCTCGCGGCCCCGTAATGGCAGCAAACATCCAATTCAGCAGGAACGCCAGAAGAAACCAGATCGCGCATGCAATCAGCGCCCGATACATGCTAGTCATCCACAAATTGTTACGTATGGAGAAAATAAATGTGAACACAAACCCGGCAATTCCGGTAATCAGATAAAAACGGAGTTTTCCCATCATCGCTACAATTCCTTTATGCCCTTTTGTACGCTTCGTATTATAAACTTACCCGTTGCGCAGTCCAACTCAACGGTTCTCCCGTAATTTCCTCCGGTGTCCTCGGCTATCAGCGTGATTCCCATCTGCTCGAGTCCCGCTTTGCATGACTCCACATTCCGGGGACCGATGCGCATCGTATCGCCCGAACCCGCAAAAGCAAACATCTGAGCCCCTCCGGCCATTTTGGCTACCATCCGCGCCGGAGACGCCCCCAAATTCCTCATCTTGTTCAGCAGGATCGGAAGAGCCGTATCGGCGTATTTGGCCAGATTCAGCTGCCCCTCCCTGGCAATCGCCGAGGATGGCAGCATGACATGCGCCATGCCGCCAATCTTCGTGACCGGATCATATAACGTCAGTCCTACGCATGAGCCGAGTCCCGTTGTACGCAATATACCGTTTGGACCTGCGACGTTCAGATCCGCCATGGCTACTTTCACTATTGCTTGTTCTTCAATCATGCTCTAAAGGCACTCCCAAAGCTTCGAATATTTGAGCAAATGATTGTGGATCAGGTATGAGGAAGAATTGGCCTTCCACCTCGTTTTGCCCTTCCAGGAACGTCGTGTTGATTAAGAGGGCATCGTCTCCCATTTCTCCGAATTGCAGCAATCCATAACTTAGGATGGCACCTGCCATATCCATTGCCAATGCCGGCACCGTGGGTGTCATGGACAGATTGGTGAAGTCAGCGAGCGACGATAAGTACGAGCCTGACAAAATATTTCCGATCTCGCATAAGGCGGACTGCTCCATCTCGGAGAATGGCTCCTCCTCCGATACTTCAATGCCCGCCAGATTCAGCAGAAGGTTCTTCCCCGCTTCCGGACTCATAATAAAAAAGAGATTCCCCGGAGCGCTTCCTTCAACCCGTAAAAATACGGCAAGTACGAGCTGTTCGCTCCCCCCGACGCTTTCGGCAATCTGTTCGAACGGCAGGAGTTGAACCTTAGGAACCGCCATATCAATAGGCTTGTTAAGCAAACGGGAGAGGGCGGTTGCCGCATTGCCCGCTCCGATGTTTCCCACTTCCTTCAAAACATCCATTTTGATTTCTTTGCCATGCTTAAACAGCTCCACTGTCTACTCCTCAAGGCCTTCCAGCTGAATGATCTCACTCTTGTTCAACACTTCGGACAAATTCAGCATGACGAGAAGGCGCTCCTCTCCTACCTTCGCGACACCGCGCAGGTATTTCGCTTTAATTCCGCCGACAACCTCAGGTGGAGAGTCAATGCTGTCCGTATTCAGATCGATGACATCACTTGCTGAATCCACGATAAAGCCAACCTGCATATCATTGACCGCTACGATAATAACCCGTGTCTGATCGGTTGCTTCAACCTCTTCCAGACCGAATCGGCCGCGCAGATTGATCACTGGGATGACGACGCCACGTAGGTTGATAACCCCTTTTACGAAAGCAAAGGTTTTGGGAACGCGCGTAATGGGCATCATTCTTTCGATGGTTTGAACCTTGTCCACCTCGATGCCGTATTCTTCCTCGCCAAGTCTAAAGACGATAACCTTGATTTCTTCTCCCATGAATAAGTCCTCCTTCAGAATGTGTGGCCTGCCGTGCTTGATAGCAACCCATTATTTGATAAATGCATTTGCGTCGATAATAAGAGCCACTTGTCCATCTCCAAGAATGGTCGCGCCGGATACCCCTTGTATGGCAGGCAAATATTTGCCCAGGTTTTTAATGACGATTTCACTCTGTCCGATGAAATCATCGATGGTGAGCGCAGCCAAACGATCCCCTTTGCGGATTACAACAATCTCCGTTTCCTCTTCCCGCTCCTCATCAAAATCCGGAACTTCAAACAATCGGCTAAGCGAGATCACCGGTATCATCGACTCCCGGAACTGAATCATGCGGCTTCCGTGCACATGCTTGATTTGCCCGCGCTTGATGATGCCCGTTTCAACGATGGAAGACAACGGAATCGCATATTTCTCCGATCCCATCCGGATCAGCATGGCTGCAATGATGGACAGCGTTAATGGAAGCTGAACCGAAAAATTGGTGCCTTTTCCCGGGGTGGAGTAGATCGTGACGTTACCGCCCAAGGCAACAATCTTCGATTTAACGACGTCGAGCCCTACGCCGCGGCCGGATACATCCGAAATTTTCTCGGCCGTGCTGAATCCGGGAGCGAACAGCAGCTGATTCACCTCGTCATCGGTCATGGACGCTGCCTCGGACTCCGTGACGACGCCTTTGGCCAGCGCATTCTTCAAAATTTTATCGCGGTAGATGCCGCGCCCGTCGTCTTCAATCTCGATGAACACATTGTTGCCGCTATGGAACGCGCGCAGGTGCACGGTACCGGTCTCCGGTTTACCGGCTGCAATGCGGTCGGCAACAGGTTCGACGCCATGGTCAGCCGAGTTCCGCAGCAAGTGGACCAGAGGGTCGCCGATCTCGTCGATCACCGTGCGGTCCAGCTCCGTGTCGGCCCCGGTAATAATCAAGTCGATCTTCTTGTCCAATGTTTTGGCAAGGTCCCGCACCATCCTAGGAAAACGGTTGAATACCGTATCCACTGGCACCATGCGCAGCTTCAGGACGATATTCTGCAAATCGCTGCTTACGCGGCTCATATGCTCAACCGTGTCCGTCAGCTCCTGGTTCCTGGACTCGCTGGCCAGCTGCTCCAGGCGCACCCGGTCAATCAGAAGCTCGCTGAACAGATTCATCAATACATCCAGCCGTTCAATATCTACCCGGATCGTTCTGGAAGGATTGCCTCCACCCGCATTACGCGCAGGTGCCTTGGATTCTTTGGCAGGCGCCGGAGCGCTTTTTGCTTCCGTTGAAACCCCGGCCGCCGGAGCTACAGAAGGAGCTTCGGGCTTTACCGCTTCGGCTGTAGCCGCGCTCTCCTGAACCATTTGCTGCAAGGATTCATGATCGAGCGCCACCACTGTCGCAGCTTCAATCTCTGAAACGCCCAGAATCTGGCTTTCAATATCTTGCGTTTCTCTTTGCGTTATGTAATACAACGAAAATACGCGATCGAATTCACCTTGTTCAATCTCTTGAACGTCCGGATAGGTCTTGACGATTTCACCGGATCTCTCCAGCGCTTCGAATACCATGTAGGCCCGAACCGCCTTGAGTTGGCAATCCTCTCGCAATGTCACTTGGATATATAGAACCTTATGACCTTCTGAAATCGATTGATCCAGCACGGAAAATTGAAACTCATCCAATTCGATTCCCTGAACGGCCACAGCGGCATTATTCCCTTCGACAGATCCCCCGTTAGCCGAGGCGCCTTCTCCGCGCACAATGGACTGCAAGGAAGCTACAATAGCGGACACGTCCGCCTTCCCGTCGCCGCCTTCGGTAATATCCTGCACCATCGATTCAAGAGCGTCCAAGCTTTTGAAGAGCGTATCAAAGATAAAATCCTGCATCTTAAGCTTTTCGTTCCGGACAAGATCCAGCACGTTTTCCATCTGGTGGGTAAGAGAAGCCAGATCCTCAAATCCCATCGTTGCCGCCATGCCTTTCAACGTATGAGCCGATCGGAAAATAATCTGTACGATCCCGATATCGTCCGGGTTGCTTTCTAATTGAAGCATGTTTTCATTTAATGATTGCAGATGATCATTTGACTCATCAATAAACATTGTCAAATATTGATTCATGTCCATTGAGAGACACCTCCTCTTCAAGTTCACTTTCCGTTATTTACAGCTTGAACCATCCTCGGTGCAATTTCATGAAGCGGCAAAACGTGGCTTACGCATCCCAGCTCGACGGCAGATCTCGGCATCCCGTATACGACGCAGGTTTGCTCGCTCTCGGCAAAGGTGGATGTCACGCCGGCATCGTAAAGCTCCTTCATCATTCTTGCTCCATCGCTCCCCATGCCGGTCATCAGAATGGCGTGCCGCGTGACCGAGGTCAACGGCAGCAGGGATTCGAACAGCACATCCACCGAAGGGCGATGGCCGTTGCGAGTCTCATCCTGGCTTATCCTGATTTGGTATGCACCGCCTTCCGAGCGATGAACCCTCATATGGCTGCCGCCCGGAGCAATGTATGCCTTGCCCGGCTCTAATACCATGCCGTGTTCTGCTTCCATGACCTCCAGCTGACTGAATGAATTCAGGCGCTGGGCAAGCGATTTGGTGAAATTCGGCGGCATATGCTGGACGATGACGATCGGGGCATGGAAGTCGCCGGGAATTTTCTCGAGAAAAGCTTTTAACGCTCTTGGGCCACCCGTTGAACAGCCGACCGCCACCAAATCTTTCAGGTCAGTTGACGACTGGGCATTTGCCTCTCTCGGCGGGCGGCTCTCGTTCTTGGGAAGCACGGCTGGGGCCGACTCCGCTTCAGGTTTGCGTTCAACCCGTTTTCGCTTGAAACCGGAAAGCTCCGGTACATCCGGGAGAGCCGCCTTCTCCCCGGCCGAGCGGGATACCGGCATGCGAAGCGGTTCAGCCGGCTTGCCGCGCTGATCCGTTCCTTTGGCCGCCGGTCTCGTTTCTTTCACCTGCGGCTTCTTTTTCGGCGTCGTCTCAGAAGGCTTTGGCGAAAGAGGAAGCGTGATGTCCGCACTCCGCCGTTTTTGCTCTTCTTCTTCCCACAAGGCCCTCCGCTGTTTAGCCTGCATCGCCGCATTCAGCTGCTTCATCAATTCGGAACGCACCTGCTCAATATCAAGCGCATTCGATATGGAAGGCTTTCGTATAAAATCAAACGCTCCTGCCTCGAGGGCAAGAATGGTCTCCCTCATGCCTTGTTCATTAAGGCCGGATAACATGATAACCGGACGGGGTCCCGCATCCATAATGAGTTTCAAAGCATCCAGCCCGTTCATTTCCGGCATTTCTACATCAAGCGTAATGACGTCAGGATTCAGTTCCTTTACTTTCTCAACAGCGTCAAGCCCGTTCTCGGCTGTCCCGACAACCTGGAAAGACTTGTCGCGCTCGATGAAATCGGAAAATATTTTCCTCATAAATGCGGAATCGTCCACGACGAGCACACGAAAAGGCTTCATAGATGTCCACTCCTATTTCCATTAATCCAACCGAAGAATCATTTCGTACGTTTAAGCCATCGATGCATAAATCCTTTGATTCCCTTCGGGGTTTCCGGCTCCGCGGCAGCAGGAACGGCCAAGTAACGAAGCGCGATCCGTCTGATATCGCTGGAAGCGTTGCACCGTGGATAAGCTGCCGTAAACGGAACCTGCCGCTTGACGGACTGGACTACATGCGTATCATCGGCAATCGAGCCGAGCAGCTTGATGTCGATGTCCAGAAAACGCTGGGCCGTCAAAATAATTTTGCCCGCCGCCTCACGAGCCTCTTCCTCGTCCCCTGCACGGTTGACGATCAGGCTGAACGGAACCTTGCTTTCCGTGCCGTGGACCACCTTGATTAACGCATAAGCATCCGTGATGGACGTCGGCTCCGGCGTCGTAACGACAAGGCATTGATCAGCGGACGTAATAAACTTCATGTTTTCCTTGGATAAGCCGGCCCCTGTATCGAAGATAATGTAGTCCATCCCGGAAGCAATGCGCTCAATCTGGGATATGAAATAATCCATCTCTTCCTCGGACAGGGACATCATGTCCGCCAAACCCGAACCTCCGGCAATGTAAGGCAGCTTGTCCGGCCCATACTGAATCACTTCTTCTATGCTCTTCTCCCGGCGAATGAGATGATACAGGCTGTACCGAGAGCTTACACCCATCAGAACGTCAATGTTTGCCATGCCGATATCGGCATCAAAGACCAGAACCCTTTTTCCCATCGATTGCAAAGTCAATGCAAAATTCAACGTGAAATTGGATTTCCCAACCCCGCCCTTGCCGCTGCTGACCGTTATGATCTTGGCGGTTCTTGCGGAGGTCGCCTTGGCGCTCTCCCCGGGCTGCTGGGCCGAAACCAACTGGCGAAGCGAGTGAGCTTGATCCGTCATGTACGACTCTCTCCCAGCAGCAGACGGCATAACCGTTCAGGGTCGGCCATCAACAGATCATCGGGCACATTTTGACCATTGGTCATATAAGACAGGCGAAGGTTGTGGGCATCGATCAGATTAAACAAGGCGCCGTAGCTTCCGGTTTCATCCATCTTCGTGAAAATAACCTTATCCAGCTCGTATTTGCTGAAATGATCCGCGATTTCGATCATATCGCTGCTCTTGGATGTGAGGCTAAGGACAAGATAAGTTTCGCTTTGATCGGAATGGGAGAACAGGCTTTGAAGCTCGGAAACGAGCAGCTCATTCCGATAGTTCCGGCCGGCCGTATCCATTAATACCAAATCGCAGTCCTGGAGCTTCTGAAGGGCTCGCTGCATGTCGCCGGGCGACTGCACGACCTCCATCGGCACATTGAGAATGGAAGCATAAGTGCGAAGCTGTTCAACGGCGGATATCCGATACGTATCGGACGTAATGAAGCCTACCTTGCGTTGATTGCGGAACAGCTGCTCTGCAGCGATCTTCGCAATCGTGGTTGTTTTGCCGACCCCCGTTGGGCCAGCGACATATACGATCCGCGTCCCGGGCTGAACACCTTCGCCGATACGCCCCTCAAGGAACGCCTCGGCCTGCTTGTAAATCACGTTCAGAAGCTCGGTCCCGCTCATCTGCATTTGGCTGGCTTTCCAGGCATCTTCCGCGGCCGCGAGCCACTCTTCCGCCAGCTTGGCCGATAAATCCTGCTTCAGGAGCTGATCCCGGATAACATGCAGCGGCTCGGGAAGATGCTGCGCCTCCAGATTCTGCCTGGATAATCGCGCGATCCATTCCTTCATTTCCTTAAGCTCTTCAAGGACTCTCTGTTCGGATTCGCTGATTCCCAGTCGTGAACTTAACGACTCCTCCTGTCCCCCGCGGGATGGTTTCTTTGCTTCAACAGAAGCAGCGGCTTCCGTTGAATCGCTGCGTTCCGCTGCCGGATCAGCCTCTGCAGGCTGCTGCGTCTGGCTAACCCTGTCCTTTTGCCTGTCCACAACCTCCTCGGAAGCTGCCACCTGGCTAAGCAACTCGGCAAAGCGGCTATAGTCGGCCTCTTGCCGCGCATCCGCTGCGGCATCCGCGTTATTCACTGGAAGCGGGGAGGTTTTAGGGCCTTGCTTCGAAATTTCAGCCGTTCGCTGGTAGGCTTTGGGTACCGCCCCTGATGGAACAGAAGGCGTAACTTTGGGCTTGACCGGCGCAGAGCCCTTGGGCTTTTCCGCCTGCTCTACCGCCGCGATCACCTCTATTTTCTTGCGGGTGAACATCCCGAGGAACCCGCCTACCTTGGTTTCCTTCGTGCTCAGTATGACGGCATCCGCACCCAAATCCGTACGAATATGCTGCATCGCCTCAGGCATCGTGTCGACGATATACCTTTTCACTCTCATAAGTTCACCACTCCGACACTTTGAATTTCGACGTTAGGCTCCAGCTCGCTATAGGACAACACCGGGATATCCTGCATGCTTCGTTCTATGACCTGCCGCAAATACATTCTTATGGCCGGCGAGGTCAGAAGCACGGGCTGCTGTCCCATCTGAATAATCCGATTGACCTGCTCACTGAGCTTTTGAAACACGCTCTGCGTGGATGCCGGATCCATCGCGAGATAGCTTCCTTGGTCGCTCTGCTGAACGCTCTCAGCGATCTTCTTCTCCAGCTGCGGTCCGACCGTGATGACCCGCATCGCCTCTCCTTCTTGAGCGTATTGCTGTGTAATCTGCCGTGAGAGGGCTTGCCTTACATATTCGGTAAGGACATCAGGGTCCTTCGAATAATGCCCGTAGTCGGCAAGGGTCTCGAGAATCGTAACCATATCGCGGATGGAGATCTTCTCGCGAAGGAGCTTGGCCAATACCTTTTGCACTTCCCCGATGGTCAGCACGGAAGGAATGAGCTCGTCCACAAGGACCGGATAGCTTTCTCGAATATTGTCGACCAATGCCTTGGTTTCCTGGCGTCCGATCAGCTCATGGGCATGTCTCTTAATGAGTTCCGTCAGATGGGTAGCAACGACGGACGGTGGATCCACAACGGTATAACCGGCCAGATCCGCCCGTTCCTTCATGGCTTCGTCAATCCACAGTGCAGGAAGCCCGAACGCCGGTTCCGTCGTTTCGATCCCTGTTACGGAATCGTCCTCGTATCCCGGGCTCATGGCGAGATAGTGATTTAATAATAATTCACCGCCGCCGACAGCATTCCCTTTTATTTTTATGACATATTCGTTCGGTTTTAGTTGAATATTGTCGCGAATTCGGATGACCGGCACGACGAGTCCCAGTTCAAGCGCGCATTGTCTCCGGATCATAATGATACGGTCCAATAAGTCCCCGCCCTGCTGAGCGTCTGCCAGCGGAATCAACCCATATCCGAATTCGAATTCGATAGGATCGACCTGCAAGAGGTTGATCACGCTTTCCGGGCTTCGCACCTCTTCGATCTGCTGTTCCTCTTCCAGCTGCTCCACTTCCACCTGCTTGCGATCCAAATTGTTCTGCATCGTCCGTGCCGCGATAAATAGTATGAGTGCAATCGGCGCGGTCGTGATCAGATGAATCGGTGTGAAGATTCCCAGCAGCAGGACGGTTCCTGCAACGATGTACAACAGATGAGGATATGAGAAGAGCTGCCCCGTCAGATCCTCAGCCAGATTTCCTTCGGATGAAGCACGCGTAACAATCAGGCCCGCGGCCGTGGAAATCAGGAGAGCCGGAATCTGGCTGACCAATCCGTCCCCGATCGTCAGGATCGAGTAGGTGCTCATCGCGTCTCCGAACGACATGCCGTGAATCGAGATCCCGATAATAAATCCGCCGATCAGGTTGATGAGCATGATGACGATCGTGGCGATGGCATCACCCTTGACGAATTTACTCGCACCATCCATGGCGCCGTAAAAGTCGGCTTCGCGCTCGATCTTGCTGCGGCGCTCCCTGGCTTGCTGCTCATTGATCAGACCCGCGTTCAGATCCGCATCGATGCTCATCTGCTTACCCGGCATCGCGTCGAGGGTAAATCTTGCCGCAACCTCGGCTACCCGTTCCGACCCTTTGGTAATGACGATGAACTGTACGACGACGAGGATCAAGAAGACGATGAAGCCAACCGCAATTTCGCCGTTGGCAATCCATTTGCCGAACGTGGCAACAACTTCGCCTGCGTTAGCTTCCGACAGGATCAGCTTCGTTGTCGATATGTTAAGCGCTACTCGAAAGAGTGTCGTGATGAGCAATAAGGAAGGAAAAATGGAGAAATCGAGCGCTTCCTTCGTATTCATGGCCACCAGCAAAATGATGAGCGCCAGCGAGATGTTGATAATCAGAAGTACATCGAGCAGCCATATCGGGATCGGAAGAATCATCATGAGTACGATGCCAATGACACCCGCAAGGACAGATAGATCTTTTATTTTCACTGCACAGACGCCTCCGGTCCCTAGTTATTTCGCTTTACCTTTTAGTTTATATACATAGGCCAGCACTTCCGCTACGGCCTGGAACAGGTCTCCCGGAATCGAATCCCCGATTTCCGACCGTTGGTACAAAGCGCGTGCCAGCGGCTTGTTTTCCATCGTTATAATTCCGTGTTCCTTCGCGATTTCCTTAATCCGCAAGGCCATGAAATCTTGACCTTTTGCAATGATTTGCGGAGCTTCCATCGTGGACCCGTCATATTTGATCGCCACTGCAAAGTGGGTCGGGTTCGTGATGATGACGTCGGCATTCGGAACTTCCTGCATCATTCGCTGAAGTGCCATCCGACGCTGGCGCTCCCTGATCTTTCCTTTGATCAGCGGATCGCCTTCCATTTTTTTGTACTCGTCTTTGATGTCCTGCTTGGACATCCGAATGTTTTTCTCGTAATCGTATTTCTGATACATGTAATCCAGAACGGCCAGAATGATCAGCCCGATGGCAATCTTAAAACCGAGCGACATGGTGATATCGGCCACGAAATGAAAGATGGTATCGGGTCCCATCGTCGATAAGGAGGATAAATCCTCCCTGGCGGCCCACAAGGTGCTGTACACGAGGTAACCGATAATGGTCAACTTGATGACCGATTTCAAAAACTCGACCAATGAACGCATCGAGAATATATTTTTGAACCCCTTGATGGGGTCGATTTTGCTGAACTTCATTTTCAGCGTCTCGCCGGTTAACATAAACCCGACCTGCAAATAATTAGCGACCAGCGCTATAACGAAAATCGAAATGAACAAAGGAGCGAGCAGAAGCAAGATTTGAACGCCATATTCCCCGAACAGCTGCATCACATTATCTTTCGTTACATTCATGGAGAGCCGATTAATGTATATATCGGTGAATAGTCGAACGGTGCGGTCCCTCATATAACCGCCAAAGATTAACAGGCAAAAGAAAGCCGCCAGCAAAACCGATGCACCCGATACCTCCATGCTCTTGGCAACTTGGCCCTTCTTACGCGTATCCTGGCGCTTCTTCGGTGTGGCTTTCTCCGTCTTTTCGCCAGCGAACAGCTGTAAGTCGACCGGATACCGGTATGACATCCGCTTCACCTCCATCCTCCTTAAGTCGGCTCGTCGCCAAGAACGCCGAGCAGCTCACGGAGCGCTTCAAACATTTTGGCAAACAGATGATCAAACAGGGACACCAGCATCGGCATGAGCAGCATCAGCAGCACGAGCCCAACGATGATTTTGATAATAATCCCGATGACAAACACGTTGAACTGCGGAGCCGTCCTTGCCAGAAAGCCAAGCCCGACATCGGTCAGGAACAGGGCTGCCACCAGCGGAGCCGCCATTTGAATTGCCAATACAAACGAGTGCGAGAAGGTCCGAACGAGAAAATCCGTTACGTTACCCTCATGTATCTTCCCAAACACGTCACCCGTGATCGGGATCCAATCATAACTGTACATAATCGCATCAAACAAATAATGGTGACCATTCATGCTCAGGAACACCAGCAGAGCGAGATAATACTTGAAGTTCCCGATTAATGGGGTGGACGTCCCCGTAAACGGGTCGATGACATTCGCCATGCTGAAACCGATCTGAATATCAATTAATGCCCCGGCGGTTTGGACGACAGCCATGATGAGATAAGCAGTGAAACCTAGAAGCAGTCCCACCAGCACTTCCTGGACGATTAAGATGGCGTAAGACAGATCTTGCGGAACCACTTCCCCGAGCCCGAACGATAGATAGACGATCAGGGCGATAATGGCCGACAGGGCTATTTTGTAAGAAGAAGGTATGCCGCGCGAAGCAAACACTGGCGATATTACAAAAAAAGATGTTATTCGACAAAAAATAAGCATGAAAACTGGTAAACTTTGCTGCAACCATTCCATGGACACTCAGCCTATCCGATATATTTGTAGAGATTGTCCAAAATACCGTGCGTAAAATCCACTAACGTCGTTAATATCCAAGGACCAAACAGCAGTAACGCTACAAGAACGATGATGATTTTTGGTACGAAAGCCAGCGTCTGTTCCTGGATTTGTGTTGTCGCTTGAAAAATACTGATGATTAGTCCCACAACCAGTGCGAGAACCAGCATCGGCGCGCTCACCTGGAGCACAATATAGACCGCTTGTCCTGCCAGACCGATAATAAATTCAGCGCTCACGGCTTAGTCCCCCTGTATTCGAATTGCTTGCCGCTTATTGCTACGGGTTAAAGCTCATCAGCATGGATTTCACTACCAGATACCAGCCGTCCACCAAAACAAAGAGCAGAATCTTGAATGGCAGCGAGATCATGACCGGCGGCAGCATCATCATCCCCATTGCCATCAGCACGCTGGCAACCACGATATCGATGACCAGAAACGGGATGAAGATCATAAAGCCCATTTGGAAACCCGTCTTCAGCTCGCTAATGGCAAATGCCGGAACTAAAACCGTTAATGGAATGTCCTCGTAGGATTCGGGTTTCTCCGCGCCGGTGTAATTCATGAACAGCAGCAGGTCCTTTTCCCTTGTGTGCGCGAACATGAACTTCTTCATCGGGTCTTGAGCCTTATCCAGTGCTTCCGCTTGAGTGATCTCCCCTTTGAGGTAGGGCTGCAGCGCGACCTCGTTCATCGAGGATAACGTGGGAGCCATAACGAACAAGGTAAGGAACAGCGCCAGGCCGATCAACACTTGGTTTGGCGGTGTTTGCTGTGTTCCGAGCGAAGTACGGACAAAGCCGAGCACGATAACAATCCTTGTAAAACTTGTCATCAGCACCAGAATCGCCGGTGCAATACTAAGAATGGTGATCAGGAGTATCAAGGACAAGGAGCTTGTCCCCGGTGCATCTCCCTCATTACCGATTTGAATATCAATGTTCGGAATCGGATCCGCGAATGCCGTATGGGAAAACAATAATCCAAACATGATGAAAATCGTGATAGCGTACGAGATCTTTTTATTCATGAATCCTTATGATCCTCCCGCAGCAATTCTTCGACCTTTTCTTTCCGGTTCGGTACGCTGCGCAGCTTGGATTCGAACACTTCATGGAAAGAAGATGTATCGTCCAACTCCATTTCTTCCGGTGGTTTGTCTTTACGGAGTTTTGCCGCCAATTTCGTTATAAAAGGCGGCAGTGCCCCATTATGTATTCCAGAATCCTGTTCAAATGCAGCTTGGATAAGCGCAACTTCAGCCGGATCAGAAATTTTGTCCACCAACCGGACGTCTTCGCCAACTCCGATCACATAGATGCTGCCCCCAATTTCGACGAGCTGAAGGGATTTGTTAGGGCCCATACCAACCGCACCCAAAGTACGAATGGAGCGGCCCTGCATCCAGCTCTGATTCTTTCTGCCTAGAAAGCGAATCAGGAACACGATCAACGCAATGATGATGGCAAGTACGATAAAGACATAAAACAACTGTAAATAATACCCGGTAGTACTACTTGAGCCCAATCTGTCAGAAGCTGCCATCATCATAAGAAGAATCCTTATACGCCAAGCGTCTTGTTGATGGCTTCAATAACTCTGTCCGATTGGAACGGTTTAACGATGAAGTCTTTCGCTCCGGCTTGGATTGCGTCAATAACCATCGCTTGCTGACCCATGGCAGAGCACATAATTACTTTGGCATTGGCATCTACTTTTTTAATCTCTTTAAGCGCTGCGATACCATCCATTTCCGGCATCGTAATATCCATCGTAATCAGATCTGGACGAAGTTCCTTAAATTTCTCGATTGCTTGTGCACCGTCCTGTGCTTCCCCCACAACCTCGAATCCGTTCTTGACCAATATGTCACGGATCATCATTCTCATAAATGCAGCATCGTCCACGATCAGAATTCGGTTAGCCATTGATAAAAATCCTCCCTAAAATGTTTGTGCTATTGTAATTTTTGAATCCGGTCCCATTGGCTTACGATATCCGTCACACGCACACCAAAGTTCTCATCGATGACAACGACCTCGCCTTTGGCAATCAGTTTATGATTGACGAGGATGTCAACAGGCTCACCGGCCAGCTTGTCCAGCTCGATAATCGAACCTTGCGACATTTCCAGGATATCCTTAATTTGCTTTTGGGTCCTCCCTAATTCTACGGTGACTTTAAGGGGAATGTCCATCAGTAAGTTCAGATTGTTTTCATCCACCTGGGTGTACGGTGCAGATTGCAGATTAGCGAACTGCACGGGCTGTACATTCACATTGCGATTCGGCATGCCGCCATACTGTTGCGGCTGTGCTTGGTAAGGCATCTGCGGCTGACCGTATGGCATGGATTGCTGCGGGATGGGCCCGCCATGTCCTGGCATAGGCTGACCGTAGCCTTGTCCATAATCGTAGCCTTGACCCATGTCTTGGGTTTGTGCCGGATTAACCGGTGCTTGTGCCGACTCCTGGGCACTGGCCGGCGCTTCCACCGCTGGAGCAGCTTCCTGCTTCGAAGGCTGCGGTTCTTCTGTCCCGTTGATGAGCATGTGAACCATATCCTTGGAGAAATGAACGGGCAGCAGCTGCATAATGGTTGAATCAATAAGTTCACCGATAATTAATCGGAAAGAAATCTTAATCAGCGTTTCATCCGGCGGCAGGTTGTTGACCCCTTCCCCGTTCGCCATGTTGAGAATGTCAATGCCCGGCGGCGATATATTGACAAACCGGTTGAAAATCGTCGACATGCTTGTTGCGGAAGACCCCATCATCTGGTTCATCGCTTCCTGAACGGCACTGATATGAATCTCATTGAGTTCCTCTTCCACCGGGTTGCCTTCCCCGCCTAACATGAGATCGGCAATGACCTGCGCATCGCGTGTCTTAATGACCAGCGAATTAATTCCTTCAAATCCGTCCACGTACTTAACGTGTACCGCTACATGCGGCTTCGGAAATTCTTCCTCGAACTCGCTTCGCTTAATGATCGAAACTCTGGGGGTCGTGATATCCACTTTTTTGCCCAGCAAGGTGGACAGGGCGGTTGCAGCGCTGCCGAAGGTTATGTTACCGATCTCACCCAGCGCGTCCTGCTCCAGAGGTGTTAATACGTCATCGACAGTCGCCGCCGAAGGAATTGATGCTGGTGATGCCATTTCCGACTGTTTTAACAAAGCGTCGATTTCTTCCTGGGATAAATAATCTTTACTCGTCAAATTCTTCAGCTCCTTCGATGACAATTTCATCGATTTGTACAGCAACCCGGTCTTTTATCGTTCCGGGACTGCCAATAAACTTTAATTTGTCGCCGACCTTGATGGATAGTCCGTCATGCATCGGCTTGTTTAACGAAATAACGTCGCCGACGCTCAGTCCTAAGAACTCGGACACGGTAAGCTGCGAAACGCCCAGCTCGGCAACGATCGGAAGCTTGGCTTTGCTTACGCGCTGTTTAAGAGCATCCACTTCCTCCGGAACGCTCGCTTTTTTCTCCGAGATGAACCATTGATGCGCGGACAGCTTGGACATGATCGGCTCCAGCACCACATGCGGTATGCACAGGTTAATCATGCCCGTGGTATCGCCGATTTTTGTGCTAAGGGATATTAGCGCAATGGTTTCGTTCGGAGACACGATCTGCATGAATTGCGGATTCGTTTCCAATGCTTCGAGGCGCGGGGATATATCCAGCACCGTTTTCCATGCCTCCTGGAGGCTATCGAACGCCCGGCTGAATATGCGCTCCATGATAATCGTTTCGATTTCGGTCATCGAGCTGATGGAAGACGGAGCAATGCCCGTGCCTCCAAGCAATCGGTCCAGCATCGCGTAGGCAATGTTGGGATGGACCTCAAGCACCATCCGACCTACGAGCGGTTCGGCTTCAAATATATTAAGAACTGTCATTTTTGGTATGGAGCGGATAAATTCATCATACGGAAGCTGTTCAACCTGCACCACGTTGATTTGCACAAAAGTACGTAACTGCGCCGAGAAGTAGGTCGTCAAATAGCGTGCAAAGTTCTCGTGGATCCGAGTCAAGCTTCGAATATGATCCTTCGAAAAACGGAGGGCCCTCTTAAAATCGTAAGAACGGATTTTCTTTTGCGTTTCCTCTTTTTTCAGTTCTTCAGCATCCATTTCCCCTGAAGAGAGAGCGGCCAATAAGGCATCGATCTCATTCTGCGATAAAACATCAACCATCTACTCACCCCCTTACAGGTCGTCCGACGAACAGTCTAGATACCTACGATCATTACTTCTGTCATTTCGATTTGAATCAAGTGACCGGACGTTAACGACTTATTGATCAGGTTTTGCAGCTTGGCAATAAACTGTTCGCGCCCTTTGGAATCATTCAGTAATTCGGGTTTCGTGTCGGCCAGCGTTTTGATAATAATTGGTTTGATCTTGATTTCCTTGATTTTATCGAATTCTTCCTTTGCTTTTTTATCGTTAAGCTGAAAAGCAAAGGCCATCTGGGCAACAAATTCAGGATCTGCCAGATTCGTCTTGATACCGGTTATTTCCGATGTCATCTTTACGATCTCGTCGGCCGATAACTTGGATAAAGCCGCGGCATTGGCCGAAGCCTGACTTTTTCCGTTATCGCCAAGCAGCTTGTCCGACAACAGGAAGATGGCCAGGACAATCAGCGTAATCGATAACAGGATCGTAATTAACCAGGGGAGCATCTTTTTCATGAAGGTTCCTCCAATTGCTGCACTTTAATGGTGGCTTGATGAATGCCTACCTCGTGGTGATACGCCTTAACGGAAGCGATGATTTCATTTGCACTTTCAAGCACAATCATTCGCTTTCCATTAATCAAAGTAATGTAGGTGTCAGGAGTCTCCTCAACCATTTCTATCAACAGCGCGTTAAGCCACAACTGCGAACCATTTAACCTCGTTACCGATATCATGGATAGCCTCCTTGTTTAATTAGGGAGGGGAAGGCCCCTCCCTATCCATCCTTATCGTTTCAGATTGACAACTTCTTGAAGCACTTCATCCGAAGTCGTGATGATCCGGGAGTTAGCTTGGAAGCCGCGCTGAGCGACGATCATTTCAGAAAATTCGCCTGTCAAGTCAACGTTGGACATTTCAAGCTGACCGGCAATAATCGCACCGGTTCCTTCTTCCGCGTTGTTCCCTTCAAACATGACGGCAGCCAGATCGCCATCCGGAACTGCATTCAGGGTCACGCGATACATATTGCCTCCGATTTTTTCCAGGCCTTCCGGATTCGGAATTTTCGCAACGCCGATAATGGCTCCTTCTTCCGTCGTTCCGTCACTCATCTTCTGAATGATGGCGCCATTCTGAGCAATTGTGAATGCCGTAACCTCTTCGTCCAGCTGTATTGGGTCACCCGCCGAATCGAGAACGAGCATACCGTCCGAAGTGACCAGGTTACGCGCTACGTCGACATGAAAGTCGCCAGCACGAGTTAAGAAAGGCACTTCTTGATCCTCGCTGAGCTTCACCATGAAGAATCCGTCTCCGTCAATTCTCAGGTCTGTCGGATTATTGGTTGTCATTGCACTGCCTGGCGTATGCAAAGTATCAATCGAGCCGATGGATACGCCGAGACCGATCTGCTTCGCGTTTACGCCGCCGGATGGATCGTCGGTTCCCGGCGTAACGCCGGACATCGTTTGGCTGAGGATATCTTTAAACATGACACGTCCCGCTTTAAACCCAACCGTATTTACGTTGGCAATGTTATTACCAATGACGTCAAGTTTGGTTTGGAAACCTCTCATTCCGGAAATGCCGGAATACATGGATCTTAACATCGATTTTCCTCCTTCTGTTATGGACCGCTTCTGTCGATCAGCGGCCGCCTGGCTTCCTCACGGGCCAGCCAGATTTATGAAATAATAACTGCACTATCGATTTGCGTGAACACGTTGTCTTTCATCGCCTTGCCATCCATCGCCGTGACTACGGTCCGGTTCGGAATATTCACGATAAGGGCCATGTCCTTCATCAGAATGAGCGATTCCTTGCTCCCCTTCGCTGCGGCTTTGTCCACCGCACTCTGGATCTGTTCCAACTGATCACCCTTCAATTCAATGCCGCGCTGCTGTAGTCTCTTCGCCGCATGATTGCTAATTTTAAGGAGATTCTCATTTAAGAGCTCCTGGAACGTCCCGGGTGGAGGACTATGTTGAGCTTGCGCTGTTTTTCGTTCATTGTGAAGCGCTGCGGGATGTATTTTCCCGGGAAATAAATGCCCGATCATCATACGGTCACTCATGGTGAGGTTCCCCCAGACTCTTCCTCTTGTCCCGGGTCTCCGGCTTCAGGTTCTCCCGGATCCGGATTGCCTGCTTCAGGTTCGGAAGGAACAGGATCCGTTGCTCCTGGATCATTCTCGGCCATAGCGTTCTCGATTTTCACGATCTGGTCAAGCGATACTTCACTTTCACCGACTTTTGCGTAATGGACGCCTTCGCGGACGATGATGGAATCCACAAGACCGCTCTTCATGACGGAGTCCGAGCCATCCTCCGGTTTGAACATCCAGCTGATCTGTTTACCGATCAAACTTGAAGCAGCACCCAAAGACTGGCTCATTGCCGTCAATTGAGTATTGATATTCATCAGCTGCTCCAGGGAAGTAAACTGGGCCATTTGGGCAATAAATTCCCGGTCCTGCATCGGCTGAAGCGGATCCTGATGCCGCAATTGCGTAATCAGAATGCTTAAGAACTGGTCCTTCCCAAGCTCTTGGCCGTTTCCGTTTTTAGTGCTGACGTTCCCTTTGGCATAATTGGGCCACATATTTTTCGTAGATACCGGATTTGTTGCCATCCAAGCTCACCTCCTCACTGTTAGGCTTTCGCGGTAAATGTTCCTGCTTGCAAGTTCTCATCGTCGGCTTGATGCTCAGCAATCCAATCGTTCAATTCTTCCGTCAAATTCGCGGCAAGAACGGCATCGTCGGAAGGCCTATCTTTTTCCTTCGAGCGGTGCTGCGGCTGCTGCTGTCCTGATCCAGGCTGACGTCCATCCTGATAAAGATTGGCATTGGATGGCTGGCTGCTCTGCGTAACCTCAATTTTCTCGACTTGAAGTCCTTGGGCCAGCAATGCGCTTCGAAGCTGTGCCATTTGCTGGTCAATCAGCTCTTTAGCATCCGTCGACCGCGTCATGAACTGTGCGATCAACTGGCCGTTCTGCATCGTTAGCTTGATGTCTACTTGGCCCAGATGCTCGGGATTCAAGGAGATTCTCGCTTCGGTAAAACCGGTTTGCTTCACGATTTCGAGCTTATTAATAATGAAGGAAGTCATTTCGTTAGAGAAATTCTCAACAGGCACCGGCGGAGCTGCAGGTTTAACCGTAACTTGGGTTCCGGAACGCAGGGCCAGCTGACCGGCAGTAACCGTTCCTTGCTCCAGTAGGGAATCTCCCTCGTTTAACGCGAATTCAGCTGCTGTGCCGTCAACCGGGGTACTTGTGGCCAGAGTAGACCATTTAGCGTTCGCTTGCCCCGTTGTCTCAGATGAAGCCGACTGTCCTGCAGTATTCGCTGCAATGTTAGGCTGTACCGCATCCGGCTGCTTTTGGCTTAGGATGTTGGCAAAACTGCTGCTTGCTTTACTTTCTCCAGTCCCCGTTCCTTGACCAAGCAAACTTTGGAAGGACTGGACAAGCTGTTTGACGGCTGCCTCCGTCTGGAGGTCTACCTGACCCGATTTGGATAGCATCGAAGCCAGCTGGCTGATCGTGTCCTGTACCGCAAACCGAATCGTTTCCGGATGGGAAGCCAATGGCGACATCTCATTGCCGTCCGCGTTACCTTGGGCTTGAGGAGCTGTTCCGCTCAACAGAAGGTTCGCTTGCGTCAGCCAGTTCTGCAGCTCTTGCAATAACGATGGATCCTCTTCTAACGCCTGGTCCATGGTATCTAGCTCCTGCAGCAATCCTTGAAGCAGCTCCATTAAGCCTTCGACCGATTCGTCGGTTTCCGCTGTATACTGCGCAAGCAGGGATTCCAGCTTGGCCGCGACTTCTGTTGAAGTTGTTGCAGCGCCGCTGCCGCTGCCGTTCATCTGGTAAGTCAGCGTCGCATCAAAGGAAACACCCGCTGTCGCTTGACCGGCTGCGCTGGTCTTTCCGCTTCCCGCGGTACTGCTGACGGAAGAAGACATACTGCTTTGTACCGTTATTGTCATCGTCTATTTCACCTCCTTTCCTGAGGATGGAGATTCATTTCAGAGCTTATTTAGAGCCCATCAGGCGATTCAATATTTTAGCTGCCAGCTCCGCGTCTTTCGAGGACATCGCATTTAAAATTCGCGAACGCGTAGCATCGTCCACCGTATTTAGAATGGTCATCGTTTTCGCGGGGCTGATCTTGTACGTTTGCATCAGCAGGTCCGCGGCGTTGGCAGGCGTCATTCCGGCAAAAGTCTGATTCAGCTGGCTTTTATCCAGGTTCTCGGAGGTTTTCTTCTGCGCAGTCTCCGCGTCGTTCTTCTTCAGCCTGGATTGCAAAGCGGCAATGGCCAGATCTTCGGAGGTCTCCGCGTCTTTCAGCATCATGGTTGCATCCGCCGCCGTTTTCGGATCCATCTTCTGAAGGATGGCAACCCGGTTGCTGCTCTTCATTTGGCTCAGCATTAGCACCATTTCTTCCAGCGTCAGGTTCTGCATGATCGGTGCGGCTTTGCTGGGACTCATGTCCGCATAAAGCTTGGACAGCTCACGAATCTGCTTGGTGTACGCGTCTTCCTCTTCCGCCTCGCCGTCCGTGGATGTGCTTTGCATCGATTCTATTTGGGTTTCCAGCTCTTTCACCTTGTTTTCCTGCGTTGCTTTTTGCTCCGTTACTTCGTTTAACGTTTCTTCTTTCTCGGCAAGCTGCTTCTTAAGTTCCACGATCGTCGCTTCTGCGCTTTCTTCCTGCTGCTTCGCCTCTTTGAGCTTCTGCTCTTCCGGGGTCAACACCGGGTCAGGGACCCAGTTCTTAACGACCGGAATTTTATTGGCTACTTCGAGCAGCCCATCCCGGACATCGGCTCTGAAAAATACGGCGAGCGCTCCGAGCAGAACGATCGTGAATATAGCAGGTACCAAAATCAACAATATCCGTTCAAATCCACCGCCTGATTCTTCCTTATCAAGCGGCATGTCTTTTCGTGCCACACTCATTCCTCCCTCGCGGTCATACCCACCGGTGTTTGCAAACCTTAACGGGCTCTGATCGCAAAACGTACCGTCGCCATTTCGTCCAGCTCGTTTTGTTCCCGAAGGAGACTTTCATGCCGGAACTTTTCTTGGGATTTGTCTCTTGCCTTCAGCCACACTTTTTCGTCAAGCATTTTGTCGGACAATACCTTTTGTTTCTTCGTTACATTGACATGGGCGATCCGTATGTCATCCCGTTTCCGTTCAATGCATTCTTCCAGGTGCTCTGCATAGACCTGAATGTTTCGGATTTCTGCGACAGGCACGCACCGCGACGCCGCTTCCTGCTGAGCGCGGTACATTTGATCCCGCATCTCATACAGCTCATTCAAGCTTTTCTCTTCCGCCTGCAGCTTCCCGATGGCGCTTGACAGCATCCATTCCGCTTGCGTTTTCTCGTTGCTTTTCAGGTCTACGATTTTCTGGAATGCATAATGAAATTTCATTCTTCAAAGTCATCTCCTTGAAAACTCGGAAATCAAACGTTCCTGAACCTCATCCAATGTGGTCTTCTCATTCACTTTTTGTTTCGTAAAATCCCAGATTCGGCCGATGTATTCGATCGATTCATCGATGTCGGCATTCGAGCCCTGTTGGTAAGCTCCGATATTGATCAAATCCTCCGAGTCCTTGTAGATCGCCATCAAACGCTTTACGTTCTCGGAGGCATCGATTTGTTCCTCAGGCGAGATGTCTTTCATGACCCGGCTAATGCTGGCCAGCACGTCGATCGCCGGAAAATGGCCTTTGTTCGCGATATTCCGGTTCAGGACGATGTGACCATCCAGGATCCCCCTGACCGCGTCCGCGATCGGTTCGTTCATGTCGTCGCCGTCAACCAGCACCGTGTAAAAAGCGGTGATCGAACCCGTCGGACCCGTGCCTGCGCGTTCCAGAAGCTTCGGCAGACTGGCAAATACCGACGGAGTGTAACCGCGCATCGCCGGCGGTTCCCCTACGGCAAGCCCGACTTCGCGCTGCGCCATCGCATAACGGGTAACCGAATCCATCATCAGCATCACGTTCAGGCCGCGATCCCTGAAATATTCGGCGATCGTGGTGGCGATCAAGGCTCCCTTAATGCGGATGAGCGCCGGTTGATCCGAGGTGGCCACGATCACAACGGACCGTTTCAACCCTTCGGGACCCAGGTCCCGCTCGATGAAATCAAGCACCTCTCGTCCCCGTTCACCGATCAAGGCAATGACATTGACATCGGCAGAGGTGTTGCGTGCGATCATTCCCATCAAGGTACTCTTCCCGACGCCGGAGCCGGCGAATATGCCGACACGCTGGCCTTTGCCGATGGAGAGCAATCCGTCAATCGCCCGGACGCCGATGCTGATCGGCTCCTGAACCCTGGGCCGATTAAGCGGGTTCTGCGGTACGTTATGGGTGGAATAATGCGGCATGCGTGCCGGAATAATGGATCCGTCGAGCGGTTGTCCCAATCCGTCCAGCACTTTGCCAAGCAGTTCCGAACCTACCTGCACGCTCAGCGGTTTGCCTGTGCCCACTACATCGCAGCCCGGGCCAATGGAGTGAAGTTCGCCGAGAGGCATCAGCAGCACTTTATTATCTCTGAAACCCACGACCTCCGCCTTGAGCGGCTTGGATTGCTTCGTGGGATAGATGTAGCAAACGTCGCCGATGCTGGCATCCGGCCCTTCGGACTCCACCATCAATCCGATGACCTGCGTAACCTTGCCGTTGATGCGGACGGGATCCAGATGTTTCAGATGGTCCATGTACCGGGCGCTATTCAGCTTCTTCATCTTGATTTCTCCGTTCCTCGACATCAAGGGCGATCCGTACGAGTTCTTTTTTGATCTCGGCCAGCTGTGTATCGATGCGTGCATCCACGCTTCCGAAGGAAGAACGGATGACGCAGCCGCGATCCTTAACCGTGGAGTCCGGCAAAATTTGAAGCTCCGCCTGGGAATCGATCGATAATCCGAGCTCTTCCCGCGCGGCGTTTACGAATTCGAACTGATCGGGAGCTACGCAGAGGGAAATGATTCCTTTTTCCCGCTTGCGCGCCAGGTTCTTTCGAATCAGCTCCAGCGTGAATTCCGGTTCGATCGTAAGCTGACGATCCAGCACCTTCTCCGCAATGCTGCAGCTGAGCTCCACCAAAAACGGCTCCGCTTCCTGGATCAGATCTTCCTTGGCTTGGTGCGCGAGCTGAAGCAGCTCGCTCGCTTGCAGCGTCGCCTGCTCCATCAGTTCCTTCATCTCAAGCTCCGCCTTGGCAGAGCCCTCCGCATATCCTTGATTAAAACCTTCCATTTTCAGCGTTTCGGACAAATCCTCATCTTGAAGCCTTCTTTCGGTCCACCAAGCCTCAATCTGCTCCTGCGCTTCGGTCAACAGACGCTGCGCCTCTTCCGAGGCCTCCCGGATTTGCCTCTCGGCAAACTCTTGAGCGTCCTTCAGCATTTCATGTTTCAAACGTTCGGCTTCAGCCAGCGTTTGTACAGCGGCCGGCTCGGCCGTCGGCGGTGCAGGCTCCTCTACCGTTTCCTCGGTTGGCGAAGCGTAACGACGAGCAAGATCCAACTCTTTCAACACATCCATCGGTTTATAGTGGGACGATTTGATCAAGTTAGACAATGATGTCATCTCCTCCGCCGCGGGCAATAATAACCTCGCCCGCTTCTTCGAGTCTCCGGATCGTGCTTACGATCCGAGTCTGGGCTTCCTCCACGTCACGCAGCCGCACCGGTCCCATATATTCCATTTCTTCGCGGAAGGTTTCGGCCATCCGCTTGGACATATTGCGGAAAATAACGTCCCGCACCTCTTCGCTTGCCACCTTGAGCGCAAGCTGCAGGTCCGCGTTCTCGACGTCGCGGATGATGCGCTGTATCGAACGGTTGTCCACGTTGACGATGTCTTCGAACACAAACATCCGCTTCTTGATTTCTTCCGCAAGCTCGGGATCCTGGATTTCCAGGGAGTCGAGGATCGTCCGTTCCGTTCCGCGGTCTACGCCGTTCAGAATTTGAACGATGGACTCGATGCCGCCCGCACTGGTGTAATCCTGCGTCACCGTAGCCGACAGCTTCTGTTCCAGCACGCGCTCCACCTGAGCGATGACTTCCGGCGAAGTACTGTCCATGACTGCAACCCTGCGCGCAACTTCCGCCTGCTTCTCTTGCGGGAGCGAAGACAGGATCGCGGATGCCTGCTCGTATTGAAGATAAGACAATACGAGAGCGATGGTCTGGGCATTCTCATTTTGGATAAAGTTCAGGATTTGGCTCGGATCCGCTTTACGGGCGAAGTCAAACGGTCTTACCTGAAGCGTTGCCGTCAGCCTGTTGATCACTTCCATCGCTTTTTGCTGTCCAAGCGCCTTCTCCAAAATCTCCTTCGCGTAATTGATGCCGCCCTGCGAGATGTATTCCTGGGCCAGGCAAATTTGATGGAACTCCTGAATAATGCTATCTTTCTCGACGCTGTCGACTTTGCGAACATTCGCAATCTCGAGCGTTAATTGTTCGATTTCTTCATCTCGAAGATGCTTAAATATTTGAGCAGACACTTCCGGGCCAAGTGTAATGAGCAGTATAGCCGCTTTTTGACGTCCGCTTAACATTTGGTTATTTCCCTTAGCCAATGCTTCCACCTCTATTCCTCAGCTAGCCATGTGCGAAGTAAATTCACGAATTCATCTGGCTTCTTCTTCGCCAAGGTTTCGAGCTGCTTACGAACCTGGCTTTCATTGGTTATGCTTTCGAGATTAATCGACGGGAATTCCGTAACGGGCGGAAGCTGAATGTCCTCTTCAAGCTCCTCCTGCTGCTGTCTGCGTCTGCGGATGAAGAAATAGGTTCCTCCCGCAATCAATGCCAACGCAGCGATACCGATTCCCCATAATACAGGCTGTGAAAATACGGATTTCGGATTTTCATCCGCATTTACATTAAATACCTGCGAAATAACCGAAACTTTTTTGGACAAATCAGCGTCTGTATAAGTAGAGTCTGAATCCGAAAGCGATGCTCTTACAATATTGACCAGGATGTTCTGAATAGCCGTTCTTGTGGCATCATCCAAAGTTTGTTGCCCGGCAGGTGGTTCAACCGAGACATTAATGGTTAAATCTTTAACAGTATATGGACTTGCAATGATATCCTTCGTAATCCGGTTAACCTCATAGTTAACGGTTTTGGAGAGCTCTTCCGAATTCGTTTCTCCGCTTCCAGAATCGCTTGGATATCCCGGAACGGCCTCTTCGCCTACGCCGGCCACGCCGCCTGTAGGACTGCCGGTTCCCGAATAGTTCTTCTGGATCTCCTGAACGCTGAGCTCAATCCCCTTCATTTCTTCTTCATCCACAGGGGTTACGATGTTTTCCTTGCTTTGCACCTGATCAAAGTTCAGTTTGGAAGCTACAAGAACATTGACTTTATTCGAACCCATGTATTGCGAGAGGAATTGCTGGACATTTTGCCTTACGTCGTTTTCGAATTTTTTCTGAAGCGCGAAATTTTCTTCCACCTTGCCGATCAATCCGCCTTGACCGCCTTTAGCTGTTGCGAGCAGCTCGACTTCGTCATTGGTGATCGTAATGTTCTCGATCGGCAAATTGGGAATGGCCGTTTTCACGAGGTTGTAGTAACCGTCTATGACTTCCTGATTAGGACGATAGCCCGGTTTAAACTGTACAACCACGGAAGCGCTGGCCTGATCTTCGTTTCCGTTTTTCGCGAACACACTTTCTTTAGGCAGGTTCAATAATACCGTTGCGTCCTGAACGCCCTGCATCTTCTCCAGCAGCCGTTCGACTTCGCCGTTCAGTGCATTTACATATTTCACTTCGAATTCGTTATCCGTCATCCCGATGGCTGACGCATTCTTTTCGAAGGTTTCGAATCCGATCGTGCCGTTCTGCACCAGTCCTTGTGATCCTACATCGATCTGGACTTTAGCTGCGCTTGTGCTCGGAACCAGAATGCTTCTGCCGTCCTCGCTCAGCTTGTAGGAAATCCCCTGGGTCTCCAGGTGGCTGATGATGCCTGCGGCGTCGCTGGAATTCAGATCCCGGAACGCTACTTCATACTTCGTCTTAGAGAACTGCATCGTTAGTACGACTAGAGCAATTAGAACAAATGCTACGGTAGCGATTAACATTATTTTTTGTTTGTTGCTGAATTGGTTCCAATACTGGGTCATTCTCTCCCGATATTGGGTAATTCTCTCGTTCACATTGTCACCCCATCCGAAACTTTGCTAGAAACATTTAGATTTGCGTGCGCATGATCTCTTGATAGGCTTCTACCACTTTGTTTCGGACCTGTGTCGTGAGCTGGATGCTCAACAGAGCCTGTTGGGCGGATATCATCGCCTGATCTACGTTTACTTGTCCAATCATTAATTTATCGCTCATCACGTGCGCGTTCTGTTCCTGCGCGGCCACGGAGTTCAGTGCTTCATTCAGGTAAGAGCCAAAATCTCGAATCGATTCGGAAGGAGTCGCACCATTTTTCACTTGCTCCTGCATTTGCAGCGGCTGTACACCCTGAACACTGAACATTGCATTCTGAATCATCTCTCTCTCCTCCTACTATGCTGGTCTATGTATATATCCTCGTCTTATCTTCCAATCTCCAAAGCCTTCATGATCATCGCTTTCGAAGCGTTTATCGCCGTAACGTTAGCCTCGTAAGAACGGGTAGCTGCAAGCATATCCACCATTTCCTTCGTAATATCGACGTTAGGCATAAAGACATAGCCTTCCGCATTCGCATCCGGATGTGTGGGGTTATATACCTGCTTCAACGGGGATTGATCTTCCCGCACCTGCGCAACCTTGACCCCTTGCCCTGCATTCTGACCGTTCATCTGGGCTCTGAGAAGCCCTTCGAAGGATTCCTGCTGCGGCTGAAACACAACCGTCTTTCGGCGATACGGAACGGCTTGTCCATTCTCGATTCGCGCGCGCGTGGTTTCCGCATTGGCTATGTTGGAGGAGATAACATCCATTCGAAGCCGTTGTGCCGTTAGAGCTGATGCATTAATTCCGAAGCTATTGCTAATATTCATGAATCCCTATCTCCCTTCAATAGCTGTACGCATCATTCGAATCTGCTCATTTACAGCTTGTATGTACGAATTATAACGAAGCTGATTCTCTGCAAGCAGCGACATTTCTCTGTCTGCATCGACATTATTCTGGTTGTTATTCATGGAACTGCTGCCGTCCTTTATGACCGAAGCATCCGGGATTGACCCGGTTGGACCGATGACAAAATGCCTGGGATCCGTTCTTCTGCCCTGAAGCGACAACTGGGCTCCATCCATTTCTTTCTTCAGAAGACTCTCAAAGGATACTTCGGATCTCTTAAAATGAGGTGTATCCACGTTCGCGATGTTGTTTGCAATCACGTTGTTCCTGAGATTCGCTGCATCCAAACCGCTTTGAAGCCGTTGAAAAGAACTATTATTCAACAGATTCACTAGCTCATTCCTCCTGACTGGATTTGCCGAAAGGTATTCCACTCTTCCTAGCTAAACCCTCTTTTTTCGACAAATAATATAATCCGTACGAACTAACCTAGGTCTTAAGTAGAAAAAGACAACATGATGTCACATAAACTAAGTTTCTTAAAGATTGGGACTTTTTACAATAAGAAAAAAGCCCTATCTTTTACCAAAAAGAAGGGCTTTGTGTTCATTTTTATCCGATTTTTTTCTATATTATTGCAAATCGTACCACTAAATCTGTAAATTTTAAGTGAATTTACCCGCTAGGTAGGTCCTGTTCCCATCCTGAATATTCACAAAAAATTGCGAAATCCGTCCCGTTCCCTTCCAACATGCGAAAGCGCTTCGACATCCAGCAAGAAAGGCCGGGATGAATATCGACAATTATCTCCTTTTTGCATACCCGGCAGATAGACCTATACGAATGCAACTACAGAATATACTGGCTCAGGTCCCGATCCTGGGCGATGCCGGCAAGTTTCTCCCGGACATACTGCGGGGTGATCACCATCCGGTCCAGCGTCAATTCAGGCGCTTCAAACGACAGATCCTCCAGCAGCTTCTCCAATATCGTATGGAGCCTCCGTGCGCCGATATTCTCCGTGTTCTGGTTCACCGAAGCCGCGATTTGGGCAATCTCCCGTATCGCTTCCGGCGAAAACTCGATTTCCAGGTCTTCGGTACGAAGCAGATTGACGTATTGTTTGGTCAATGCGTTTTTCGGCTCGGTCAAAATGGAAACAAAATCGTCGAGCGACAAACTGTTCAGCTCTACCCGAATCGGAAAACGCCCCTGAAGCTCGGGAATCAAATCCGACGGCTTCGCGATATGGAATGCGCCAGCAGCAATAAACAGGACAAAATCCGTTTTTACCGGCCCGTATTTCGTCATGATCGTGGAGCCTTCCACGATAGGCAGAATGTCGCGCTGCACGCCTTCCCTGGACACATCAGGACCCGATTGACGTCCCTGGCTGGCAACCTTGTCGATTTCGTCGATGAAAATAATCCCGGATTGCTCGGCCCGTCGTATGGACTCCTGGATGACATCATCCATATCAATGAGCTTGCCTGCTTCTTCCTGCGTAAGCACTTTTCTGGCTTCCTTGACGGATAGCTTGCGGCGCTTCGTACGCTTCGGCATCAGGTTGCCGAACATTTCCTGCATATTCATGCCCATCTGATCGTTGCCCTGTCCGGCAAACATGTCGAACATATTCGGTGCGGCATCCTCCACATCGATCTCAATCGTTTCGTCTTCAAGCTTGCCGGACAGCAGGTTAAAGCGCACCTGTCTCCGCTTCTCTTTAAGACTAACGTCCTTATCGTCCGCCTCTTCCTCATCGGCCTGGGTTTCGTTGTTTCCACCGCCAAATAGCATCTCAAAGGGATTACGCTGGCTCTTCTGGCCTTTGGTTGAAGGCGCCAACAGCTGAACGATCCGCTCGTTCGCCATTTCCTCGGCTTTGTCCTTAACCTTCTCCGTACGTTCCAGCTTCACCATCCGGATCGCGGTTTCCACCAGATCCCGCACCATGGACTCCACATCACGGCCGACATAACCAACCTCGGTAAACTTCGTTGCCTCGACCTTGACGAACGGTGCATGGACCAGCTTGGCAAGCCTTCTCGCAATTTCCGTTTTGCCGACGCCGGTAGGACCGATCATCAGAATGTTCTTCGGTACGATTTCATCCCGCTCGTCATCGGTCAGCAGACTCCGGCGATAACGGTTCCGAAGTGCGACAGCGACCGATTTTTTAGCGTCCTTCTGGCCTACGATGTATTTATCCAGCTCGGATACAATCTGTCTAGGCGTCATCGATTCTTTACTCATCGCGAATACCTCCACCCCTGATATGGCTATATGTTGCTGCATGGCCCTCTTACAGCTCTTCAACAATAATGTTGCTGTTGGTGTAGACACACACCTCAGAAGCGATCTGAAGGGCTTCTCTGGCGATGTCTTTCGCTTCCATATGCCCTGCATGGCGTTTAAGCGCACGTCCGGCAGACAAGGCAAAATTGCCGCCTGACCCGATGGCCAGCACATCATCATCAGGCTCGATGATTTCGCCGCCGCCGGAAATCAGCAGCATCCCCGTTTTGTCCATAACAATCATCAAGGCTTCAAGTTTGCGAAGCACCCTGTCTTGACGCCAGTCCTTCGCAAGCTCGACAGCGGCCCGCTGCAGGTTTCCATGGTGCTCCTCCAGCTTGCCTTCGAATTTCTCAAACAACGTGATCGCATCCGCCACAGAACCGGCAAAACCGGCGACAACTTGTCCCCGGTAAAGACGGCGCACTTTCTTGGCGGTCTGCTTCATGACTACACTTTCACCGAATGTGACTTGGCCATCGCCGGCTATAGCTGCCGTGCCATTGTGCCGCACTGCGCAAATCGTCGTGGCGTGAAAAGTCATTTCCATGATGGCAAGACCTCCCTAAGAAAATAAGATTAGATTGTATTTAGTTCATGCTCGCTGATAAATACGCGTACCCCGTCAAGAGCACGGTTCGCAAGCGCTTCGTTCTTTTCCTTTTTGTTGCGAATCCGCTTCTCTAGGCCCGGAAGAAGACCGAAGTTGGCGTTCATCGGCTGGAAATTATCGGGATCCGCATGGGTTATGTAATAAGCCATGCTCCCGATGGTCGATTCCTGAGGGAATACGATCCCCTCACGCCCCTGAGCCGCCCTTGCCGCATTAATGCCAGCAATCAATCCGGACGCCGCCGATTCGACATACCCTTCGACGCCGGTCATTTGTCCAGCCAGGTACAAATTCGGCCGTGTTTTCACCTGATAGGTTTGTTCCAGCAATTTCGGCGAATTGACAAACGTATTGCGGTGCATGACGCCGTATCGCACGATTTCGGCGTTCTCGAGGCCCGGTATCATGGAAATGATGCGCTTCTGTTCGCCCCACTTCAAATGGGTCTGGAAGCCGACAAGGTTGTAGAGGGTACCCGCCGCATTATCCTGACGGAGCTGCACCACAGCATGCGGCAGCTTGCCCGTATGCGGGTTCACCAATCCAACAGGCTTCATCGGGCCGAACAAGGCGGTTTGTTTGCCACGCTTCATCATGACCTCGATCGGCATGCAGCCCTCAAAATAAATCTCCTTCTCAAACTCTTTCAACTGTGCGACTTCCGCATTGATTAGAGCGTCATAGAAAGCGTCAAACTCTTCTTCCGTCATGGGACAATTCAGATAAGCCGCTTCGCCTTTATCATAACGGGATGCCAGATAGACCTTGCTCATATCAATAGAGTCTTTTTCCACGATCGGAGCAGCCGCATCGTAAAAATAGAAATAGTCTTCGCCCATCAGCTCGCGGATTTGCGACGACAATGCCGGCGAAGTCAGCGGTCCCGTAGCAATCACAACGATGCCTTCTTCAGGTATATGCTGAATTTCTTCATTTACGACCTCGATTAACGGATGCTGATGCAAGGTTTCCGTAATTTCTCCGGAGAAGCCGTCGCGGTCGACGGCCAATGCGCCGCCAGCCGGGACGGAATTGCGGTCAGCCGATCCGATGACGAGGGAATTCAGCATCCGCATCTCTTCCTTCAATACGCCGACCGCATTGGTTAATCCGTTCGCCCGAAGCGAATTACTGCATACAAGCTCGGCGAACTTGTCCGTATGATGAGCCGGCGTCTTTACGACCGGCCGCATCTCGTATAGTGTAACGGGTACGCCTCGGCTGGCGATCTGCCAGGCAGCTTCACTGCCAGCAAGTCCTGCCCCGATAACCGTAACCCTCTGTGAATCTGTCAACGTCATTACCCCCTGTATGCCTTACAAATCTGCTGCTTCGTCCTGTTCCTCGACCATTTCGGAATAATCGCAAGAGGTACACTGAAGCTTGATGCCTTGCTTGCTTTTCTTCTCTACCATTAAACTGCTGCAATTCGGACACGGCTTCGTTGACGGTTTATCCCATGATACAAAGTCGCATTCGGGATACCGGTCACAGCCAAAGAAGACGCGCCCCTTCTTGCTCCGGCGTTCCACGACATGGCCTTCCTTGCATTTCGGGCAAGATACGCCGATGTCCTTCACGATCGGCTTGGTATTCCGGCATTCCGGGAACCCCGAGCAGGCAAGAAACTTGCCGAAACGGCCCAGCTTATAAACCATGGGCTTGCCGCATTTTTCGCAGATCTCATCGGAAACCTCATCTTCGATTTCGATTTCCTTCATTTCTTCCTCTGCTACTTCAAGCCGCTTCTCAAAGGACTCATAGAACTCTGCCAATACCTTGACCCAGTCCTCGGAGCCTTCCTCCACATGGTCGAGATCCTCTTCCATGTTCGCCGTAAACTCCACATTGAGGATTTCGGGGAAGAACTGCTCCATCTGCTCGATGACAAGCTCGCCGAGCTCGGTCGGCATGAATTTTTCTCTTCGATGGCAACGTAGCCTCTCTTCTGGATCGTCTCCAGCGTCGGCGCATACGTACTTGGACGCCCTATGCCGAGCTCCTCCAGCGTTCGGACAAGACGAGCTTCCGTATAACGCGGAGGCGGCTGCGTGAAGTGCTGCTTCGGCTCAATGTCCTGCTTCTCCAGAATGTCTCCTGAATGAAGCTCCGGCAGGTATTTGTCTTCCTCTGTCGTTCCGTCGTCATTGCCTTCAACGTAGACCTTCATGAATCCAGGGAAACGGACCTTCGAACCGGTCGCCCGGAAGACCGTATTCCCGGCAGTGATGTCCACCGAAAGCGTATCCAGTACTGCAGAAGACATCTGGCTTGCCACAAAGCGTTCCCAGACCAGTTTGTACAACCGAAGCTGGTCGCGGCTCATATACGGCTTCATGGATTCCGGATCGCGCAGCACGGACGTTGGACGAATCGCTTCGTGCGCATCCTGGGCGTTTGCTGCTTTTTTCGAATATTGTCTCGGGCTCTCCGGCACGAACGGATCACCGTACTTCTCGGTGATGTATTCTTTCGCTTCTTCTTGAGCCGTGCCTGAGATCCGCGTGGAATCCGTACGCATGTAAGTAATTAAACCGACGGTGCCTTCCTTGCCTAACTCAACACCCTCGTACAGCTGCTGGGCTACCGACATGGTCTTGGCGGCACGGAAACCGAGTTTACGCGCAGCCTCCTGCTGCAAGGAGCTCGTCGTAAACGGCGGCGACGGGTGGCGCTGACGCTCACGCTCTTTCACTTCGCCGACCTTAAAGGAAGCATCCCGAATCGACTCGAGGATTTCATTCACTTCCTGCTCATTGGTCAGTTCCTTCTTCGCGCCGTTTAGCTGCGTGAATTTGGCTTCGAATGCGGAGCCTTTAATCGCCAGCTTAGCCGTTATAGTCCAATATTCTTCCGGAACGAAAGCGCTTATCTCATTCTCGCGGTCGAGAATGATTTTGACGGCTACCGATTGAACCCGGCCGGCCGAAAGACCCTTCTTCACTTTCTTCCATAGAATAGGACTGATCTTGTAACCAACCAATCGGTCCAAAATACGTCTGGCCTGCTGCGCATTAACCAGATCCATGTTAATTTTGCGCGGCGTTTTGAAGGCATCCTTCACGGCCGTTTTCGTTATTTCATTAAATACAACCCGCAGGCTTTGAGTATCATCCAGCTCCAACGCATGCGCAAGATGCCATGCAATGGCTTCCCCTTCGCGATCGGGGTCAGCTGCGAGGTACACTTTTTTCACCTTTTTGCTAGCATCCTTAAGTTCCTTTAAGACAGAACCTTTTCCGCGGATCGTAATGTATTTCGGATTGAAGTCGTTTTCCACCTCAACCCCGATCTGGCTCTTCGGCAAATCGCGAACATGACCCATCGAAGCCTTCACGATATACTTGCTGCCGAGATATTTGCCAATCGTTTTCGCCTTGGCAGGCGACTCTACGATGACGAGTGAATCCGCCACAGGTTCATCCTCCTCTCCAACATTCAAACTTTCCCATTATATGATTTTATATATAGCACCGGGTAATTGGGTAATCTGCTTTTTTATGATTAAAGATAACAGAACTGAATGCAAATGTCCAAAATCCCACCGGGTACGCTCGATCATCTCATCCAGCGACCCGGGACCCTGTTCGAGCATATGGTATATTTGTCGTTCGTCATTTGTCAACCCGGCTAGTTCATCCGGACGCTCCTGACGAGGGGCCCGCCGCTCCTTATTGTATGTATCCGAGACCCCTTTTGGCAACCAGGAATCATATTCTTCTATTATATCCCCGGCTTCCGTGACCATCTTGGCCCCTTGCTTGATCAAATCCAAGGTCCCTCTGCTCTTGGGTGAAGTGAGCGGTCCCGGAACGGAAAACACGTCCCTTCCCGCCTCCAGGGCCAAATCCGCCGTAATCAGCGATCCGCTGCGGGCATCCGCCTCCACCACCACGGTTCCCAGCGTCAGCCCGGCGATGATCCGGTTTCGCTGCGGGAAGAATCCCGGCAGCGCCTTGGTACCCGGCGGGTATTCGGAAATAATAAGCCCTTTAGCTGCGATCTCTTCATAAAGTGAGCGGTTCTCCGGCGGATAAATGACATCGATTCCGGCTCCGAGAACGGCCACCGTCGGCCCGCCGCTTCGCAAAGCGGTTTCGTGCACGACGCTGTCAATGCCTCTGGCCATGCCGCTGACAACCATAAGCCCCGCTCGTGTCAGCGCCTCCGACAGCATCGATGCAACCTTGCGCCCGTAGCCGGTAGGCATTCTTGTGCCGACCATCGCGATCCCCGGCGTGGACAGCAAATGAGGATCCCCGATGCAATACAGAACCCAGGGCGCTTGCGGCGACGATTTCAACATGTCCGGATAGACAGCATCAAGGGCTGTTATAATACGTATTTTTGTGCGGTTTGTCAAATTCCATACCTTGTCTTCCACTTGTCGAAGCTCGACCTCCTCGTCATTCGACAGTTCGACACGCTTTCTTTCGACGGCGATAGGGAATTCTTTAGCCAGCTTGTTTGCTTTTTCGACAGGCAGACCGCACGCTCTCCAATCCTGCGCATCATAGGACAGCAAGCCTTCATGCAGCTCGCCGTTCAATACCATTCGGTTTATGGTCTTCCATCCGATGCCTTCGCTTTCATGCAATGCAATCAGAATTAATCTGTCCAGCCTCATCACGCGACCTCCTTAAAATATAAAATCATAAACAAAAAAGCAACCCTTCATTTCCTAATCAGGAAATAAAAGGTTGCTTACCTTAAGTTATAACGTAAATCTGGCCTATCAATGGATAGGTTTAAGCCTTAGTGCGTTGTGCAGGACTCCAAAAGCCCCTTCTCTTCCAGCACGCTAACCAAGGTCGAGCCCATTTCGGCAGGCGTAGGAGCCACTTTGATGCCGCATGCTTCAAGCACAGCGATTTTTTCCTTGGCTGTTCCTTTACCGCCGGAAATGATCGCGCCCGCGTGGCCCATGCGTTTCCCTGGAGGCGCTGTTGCGCCGCCAATGAAGCCTACCACCGGCTTGGTCATGTTCGCTTTGATCCACTCAGCCGCTTCTTCCTCAGCGGTTCCGCCGATCTCGCCGATCATGATCACCGCTTTGGTATTCGGATCTTCGTTGAACAGTCTCAGGACATCGATAAACTCCGTCCCTTTGACCGGGTCGCCGCCGATTCCTACGGCGGAGGATTGTCCGATGCCGCGGGCCGTCAGCTGATGAACGGCTTCATAGGTCAAGGTACCGCTCCGCGATACAACCCCGACATGTCCCGGCGTGTGGATGTAACCCGGCATGATGCCGATTTTACATTCACCCGGCGTGATGACACCCGGACAGTTAGGTCCGATCAAGCGAGTCTTCTTGCCTTCCATATAACGGGATACCTTTACCATGTCGAGCACCGGAATGCCTTCCGTAATGCAGATCACCAGATCCATCTCGGCATCAACGGCTTCCAGAATGGAGTCGGCCGCAAAAGCAGGCGGTACATAAATGACGCTTGCGGTTGCGCCTGTTTTGGCTTTGGCTTCCTCAACGGTGTTGTAAACCGGCAGTTTGACGGTTTCGCCGTTCTCCAGCGTGATTTCAACTTCGGTTCCGCCTTTGCCGGGCGAAGTTCCGCCGACCATCTGCGTACCGTAATCCAAGGCGCCTTTTGCATGGAACAGGGCTGTTTTACCTGTAATCCCTTGCGTGATAACTTTTGTATTTTTATCGATCAAAATACTCACGATTGATTCACATCCCCTATTGTTATTTGAAAATGAAAGCAACCGCACGGCAGGGCTAAGAAGCCCATCGTGCCATGCCCCTTCAGGAATGAAATATTACTGAACGAGGGAGACGATCTTCTGTGCTCCGTCGGCCATGGAATCAGCAGGCACGATATTCAGACCGGACTCAGCCAAAATCTGCTTGCCGAGGTCTACGTTCGTTCCTTCCAAGCGTACAACAAGCGGACGAGTCAGTCCCAGCTGTTTCGCTGCTTCGACAACACCGGTAGCAATAACGTCGCAACGCATAATGCCGCCGAAAATGTTGACAAAGATTCCTTTTACTTGAGGATCGGACAAAATAATCTTGAAGGCTTCCGTTACCTTCTCCGTTGTTGCGCCGCCCCCAACATCAAGGAAGTTGGCAGGGTCGCCGCCATAATACTTGATGATGTCCATCGTAGCCATGGCAAGACCTGCGCCGTTAACCATGCAGCCGATGTTGCCGTCGAGAGCTATGTAACTCAAGTCGTATTTGGACGCTTCGATTTCCTTCTCGTCTTCCTCATCCAGATCGCGCAGTTCCAAGATGTCCTTATGACGGAACAACGCATTGGAATCGAAATTGAGTTTGGCATCGAGAGCCATGACGTTTCCGTCACCGGTTACGACAAGCGGATTGATTTCAGCGATAGAGCAATCCTTCTCTACGAATGCCTTATACAAGGCCAGCATGAACTGAACGGCTTTACCTACCAGTTCATTCGGAATATTAATGGAATACGCTAATTTCCGCGCTTGGAATGTTTGAAGTCCGATCGCCGGATCCACGACTTCTTTGAAAATTTTCTCAGGAGTTGCTGCTGCAACCTCTTCGATTTCGGTACCGCCTTCCTCGGACGCCATCATGACGACACGGCCGGTAGCGCGGTCAACGACCACCCCGATATAGTACTCTTTGCGAATATCGCAGCCCTCTTCAATAAGGAGACGCTTGACTTCCTTGCCTTCCGGACCCGTTTGGTGAGTCACCAACACCTTGCCCAGAATTTCTTCGGCATAAGCACGAACCTCGTCCAGGTTCTTCGCCACTTTAACGCCGCCGGCTTTACCGCGGCCGCCTGCGTGGATCTGCGCTTTGACAACGGTTACGGGACTGCCCAAAGATTGCGCAGCTTCAACTGCTTCTTCCACCGTAAACGCTACCTTGCCGTTCGGAACAGCTACTCCATATTGCTTCAGTACTTGTTTTCCTTGATATTCATGGATATTCATTCTCGAATCCTCCTATCAACATGACTGGAACAAGGCTGGCTGACACGGAACCAATCTATGAAAGTTGGCACTGTCAACCTTTATATATTAAACCCAAGCTATTGTAACATGTTTTTAAAACGCTTACCTTAAAAAGTTCACCGTTTATCCACTCGATTTGGCATGGGTATGATTCCTTCCAGATATAAATTGGAAATATATGTATTCTTAATTGTTTTTTCGCGCATAATGTATCAAACCTATAATGCCTAACACCACAATGGCAATGCCAAGCAATCCTGCTGCAAGCATAATTAAGATATTTTCCCATAATATCGTCATTTCGATTCCCCCTCCATTCCTCATAGAATTAGTGCATTCGTTACTATTATACCATTAAATCCCTTTTTAGTAAGATCAAACTGTGACGCATTATAAAACTCTTTATCCTTTCTGTGCGATCCGGTAGAATGATTTGGAAAGAGAAAGACAAGTAGGCGTGTTCATAAGGAGATTCAGCATGAAATGGTTGAAATCGTTTTTTCCGCTTCATTCATTATTCGTCAAAATGTTGGTCTATTTTCTCGTCGTGATTATCCTGCTCTCCTCCTACAACCTATGGTCGATGACCTTCTATTCCCGCAATGTGAACAATGAGATCGTCAAATATAATCTGACCCTGATTCGAAACACCGTCGACAATTTCGAGAAGCAATATTCCACCTGGAAAAGCCTTCTCCTCAACCTTCAGCATAACGAATTCGTCGGCAATATCAGCAGGCAGGCCGATGCCGGCGGAAAGAAAGGAATCGATTATCTGCAGGTTGAAATGGTGACGGATCAGATTCGGACCCTGGTCAGCCAGCCATACTATCACTTGAATAATGTCATGATCTACTACCGGAATCATGCCTTCCTGCTTGAACGGGACGGCATCGTTAACGATGACCGCATGTTCAAGCATTATTACATCAGCAATTCCTATCCGTACGAGTTCTGGAAAAAGACAGTGCCCGCCAATGGGTTTATGCAAATGCTTCCCAGCAGCGCCTTCTCCATCGGGACCGAGAAGAGCGAGGTGCAGCTGCTGCCGTTAGTCGCTGATGTGCAAGGAAGCCCCTGGCAAATCATAGCTTTCGTGAATATGAAAAGCTGGTATGAATCCTATAAAGGAATGGCCGGTTCCCGTTTCGTACTGTTGGACCCGAAGGGAACGAAACTGTATGAATCCTTGCCGGACACGGCTTCCCAGCCGCTGCCGGAATGGGACGGCCAGTCGGATTGGATCATGGAGAAGGGATCGTACTATTTTTTCGAAAAAGGGGCACGCTCCGGTCTTACCTATATCTCCATCATTCCGCACAACGAACTTAATCAAAGCATCAGCCGCATGAACTGGATTGCCGTGCTGTTATTTGCCGCTACCCTGCTAATAGGCACGTTGGCATCGTGGGTCTTCTCTCGCAATATCAACCAACCGCTGAAGAGAATGGTGACGGGACTGGGCCAAACGGAGATGGAGCTGTATCAAGGAAGCATCGCCGAATTCAGCGCCATTTCCAACCATCTGAAGGGATTGCAGCACGAGCGCAAGATGATCAAGGAATGGATGGACCAAACCAAACCGCTCTTAACCAGCTATCATTATTTGGCACAGTTCAAGAACATTGCCATCGATACCGCCGCTTCCAAAGAACTTTGGGTCGGCGAAGGAGCATTCATGGTCATCGTCTATCAATTGAGGTACCGTCATAACCCAACTCCAAAGCTCGATGCCTTGATGACACGGGCAACCGGCAAAATCAAGGACATCATCACGCTGCAGATCCAAGAGGCCTTTCCCTTGTCGCACACCCTTCAGATGGAGGGCAAACAAATCTTATCCATCGTGTACACGCAGGAAAAATCAGACACGCTGCAGCAGAGCCTCAGCCAGCTCAAACGGATATTTGATCACGATCAAAGCGCCTATCTCGTGAATATCGCGGTTTCATCCGTCTTCCAGCAGACCTCGGAGTTCGATCAAGCCTATGCGGAAGCCATGTCGCTCCTGCTTCAAGCCCGGCCGCTTGAGGAAACCCAGATTATCTGGGAGAAGGAACTCCGCGGCGATGCAACGGGCTTCACCGCCGAGCAGGAACACGAGTTTTACGTGAATTTGCAGGCGGGCAACGAGAGCAGCTGCCAAATGCTGATCGATCGGGCATTGGAACGGTTGCAGCGGCAGGAGGCTACGGCGGATCAGCTGAGCCATTTTGCCAAATCGGTCTCGGTCCGCATGAGAAGAACCGTCGAACTGCTGAAGATCAATACCGACGTGCTTCCGGATTATGCCGATATGCTTGCGTACAGCGTAACTCCCGCCCAATACCGGGAAGTCCTTCTGGGCGAGCTCGCCCATGCAACCCAAGCGATCCGCCGGAAACGGGAGGAGCATTACGATATCATCCAATATGTCATTCAGTACCTGGAGTCCCATTACAACGAAGAAATATCGCTCGAGCAGCTCGCTTATAAACTCAACATGTCACCCACCTATCTGTCCGGGTATATTAAAGAGAAGACGGGGAGCAACTTCAGCGATCAATTGAATGCCATCCGGATAACAAAAGCAAAAGAGCTTCTGGAGACGACGAACATGCCGATTCAGGAAGTAGGCAACCGGATCGGCTACCGCAACGTCACTTCCTTTATCCGCATGTTCAAAAAAATAACCGGCCAAACACCAGGCGATTACCGGAAAACCAACTGGATCCGGTAAGTCAGGTGAGCGGCCGGCCGCTTAACCTTTGACGGAGCCGATCAAAGCTCCTTTTACGAAATATTTCTGGATAAACGGGTAAACCAGCAGGATCGGCAGGGTGGACACCATGATGGTAGCGAACTTCAGACCATCCTCCACCACCACGATATCGCCTACAACAGGCCCATCCGTTCCCGTCAATTGGCCCGACAGCACGATGTTTCTTAATATCACCTGCAGCGGCTGCATATCGGCATCCCGCAAATACAGCAGCGGACCCATGAAGTTATTCCACATCCCCACCGCATAATACAATCCGATGGTGGCAAGCACCGGCTTGGAAAGCGGAAGCACAATTCGAAAGAAAATTCCGATCTCGGACAGACCGTCGATTTTGCCGGATTCTTCAAGCTCTTGGGGCATCCCCATGAAGAAAGTCCGCATGATCAGCAGATTCCAGGTGGCTACGGCTCCTGGGAGCACCATGCCCCATATGGTGTTGACAAAGCCCAGCTCCTTCACGACCAGAAACGTCGGAATCATGCCTCCGTTGAAAAACATCGTAAACACGATCAGCATCAATATCGGTTTACCCATGACCAGCTTGGCCTTGGACAGCGAATAGGCCCCCAGCGCCGTCACCAACAAGGAAATCGCTGTTCCGAGAACGACATATATCAGCGTATTCTTGTATCCTTTCAGCACCCGTCCGTCCTCGAACACATACTGATACATATCCAGGTTGAAGCCCTTCGGCCACAGCCAGACCTTCCCCGAGGCAATGGAGGTGGAATCGCTGAGGGACACGGCCAGCATGTAGACAAACGGGTATAAACACGCCCCTACGACCCCAGTCAATATCAAGGCATTCAGGGCATCAAACCAATTCCATTTCGGTTTCATCACGTTCCTCCTCTACCAGATGCTGCTTCCGCTGACTCGCCGGCTGAACGCATTTGCCGCGATAATGAAAATAAAGCTGATGATGCCGGTAAACAGATCGATCGCCGTTGCATAGCTGTAGTTGCCTTGCGTTAAGCCTACTCTGTATACGTAAGTAGATATGATATCGGCCGTCTCGTAAGTAGCGGGAGTCGCAAGCAGGTATACCTTCTCAAAGCCGATCTCCAATATTTTTCCGATGTCGAGTATCAGGATGATCACAATCGCCGGGGCGATGCCGGGCAGCGTAATGTTCAGCGTCTGTCTCCACCGGTTCGCTCCGTCCATGCGCGCCGCTTCATAGAGCTGCGGATCGATGGCCGTCAATGCGGCCAAATAGATAATGGTCCCCCATCCAATATGCTGCCATACGTCCGTCGTCACATAAATCGACCTGAACCAGGAGGCTTCCACCAGAAAGTTGATCCGTTCAAGCCCAATGGCATTCAGCAGCTGGTTGACCACCCCGCCTGTAGGCGACAGAAACATGACCGCGATCCCCGCGACAACCACGTTGGATATGAAATGCGGAAGATAACTGACCGTCTGGACAAACCGCTTCAAGAAAGATTTGCTCACTTCATTAATGAGTAACGCAAGTATGATGGGCGCGGGAAAGCCGAAAATCAGCTTATACAACCCCAGCAGAAATGTATTCCGGAGAACAGGCCAGAAGTCGGGCGTATTAAAAAACATGCTGAAATATTTGAACCCCACCCAATCGCTCTCCGCGATTCCCTTAAACAAGTTGTAGTCCATGAAGGCGATCGAAACGCCGAATATGGGAACATATTTAAAAATGATGTAATACAGAGCACAGGGAAGAAGCAGCAGCAGCAGGTATTTATCCCGCTTCACTTTGGTCAAGAAACTCGAATGCCGTGCTTGCAAAAAACGTATCCTCCTTTAGCAGCGAAATCCATGCGGTATCCATAAGCGGCACCCCCTGCGGGCCGGAACCAGGCATAACGAGCATCCGAAGAGCCGATCCGAAAAAGAGAGCCGCCCGGTTCCTCTGGCTGCATGGCGTTCAGGTTAAATTACTTGGCTTCGTTCAGGAATTTCTGCGTCCGTTCATAAGCGCTTTGATGAACATCCAGCACCTGCTGCACGCCAAGTTTGTTCACTTCTTGCACGTAAGTGTCCCATTCATCCATCGGTTTCTGTCCCAAAATGAATTTCGCAATCTGCTCCTCATGGAATTTCTTCACGGTTTCACCGACCATGCTCAGCACTTCATTCTCTTCATTCGTATACGCAAGCCTTGGCTGCGGCATCGTTTCATGGTCTGGTGCGATTTTCATCGCTTCCCGCATTTTTGGTGAATACATGGACTCGTATGCGGTCATGTCCAATACTATGTGAGCGCCGATCGTCGCAATTCCCGTTTTGGTTCTTAAGTCGCCAAACTCTTTGTAATCATCGTTGAACGTGCGAACCCCGTTCTCCGTCGTGAACGTCTCGCCTTCCCTGCCCCAGGTTGCCAGCTCAATCCCTTCGGGGGAGAACAGGAAATCAAGGTACTGCAGCAGTCGATCCCGCTCTTTGGAATTTGACGCTACGGCAAAGCCGTCACTCTGCAATCCGGCAAACACGTTATGGGACTTGCCATCCGGCGTGCCGATAGGCGGAACCATGTAATCAAGACTGAACTCAGACGATGCATCCCCCAGCATCAACGGCAGCTCATCCATGATGCCGATGTAGTCGCTGGCGATAAACGATTTGTTCTGAAGCAGCAGATCGTTAAATTGCTTGCGTTTATGTGCCATGAAGTCAGGCGCAACCAAGCCCTCCGCGTAAAATTTATTCATATATTCGACCATTTTCTTGTAGTTGTCTTCTGTCGGTCCGTAGCGCCATTCGTTCTTCTCGAAATCGTAATAATAGCTGCTGTTGGTATTAAACGCAGGTGCCATATTAACCAGCGGGCTCAATCCGTTGAACACGGCAATCGGGAAGCTGTCCGGGTACAGTTCCTTCAACTTTTTCGCAACGGTATACAGTTCGTCGTAAGTCGTGGGCGGCGTCAGATTGTGTTTCTTGAATATATCGTCCCGGTAAAGCCAGGAACGCCTGGATTGCTGCTCAAGTCCGTACAACGGCATAAAATAATTTTTTCCCTCGGGAGACAGTATAGCGGCCTTTACCTCCGGATGATCATCAAGAAACTTCTTGTAATTCGGCATCTGATCCAGATGCTCGAAATAGTCGACGAACGCGCCGCTGGCCCCGTGCGTGTTGGCGGCATTCAGGCTGTTGACCATCATGAGATCCGGGATCTCGCCCGAGGATATCGCCAGGTTCATCGTGGTGGTGTAATCGCTCATGACGGGTTGCACCTTGAAGGAGATGCCGGTTTCCTCTTTTAAGTACTTATAAATCGGCCAATTCTCCTTGTACGGCCAATTCGTATGGGAAAAGGTCATCATCTCTAACGTGATTTCCTTCCCAGTATCAGCGCTTTCATGATTCCCCTCGTTTGCCGCGTTATCTTTCGAGCAGCCGCTCAACAATGCGCCGGTCATGACGGCAGCCAATGCCGCCAGCCCCAGCTTTCGGTTCCAAATTTTCACGCAACCCTCTCCCTTATGTATGATTATGTAACGCTCGACGCTCAACCCGTCTTGACGTTTACGGATTTGATTGTACCTGCCGGAGCCGCTCATTGACCATTCACAATCCTTCCCGTTATTGGCCAGACCTCAGAATCTGAAAAAGTGGCAATCATCTGAAATACGGTACATTCATCGCCGAAACTCCGCATCCTGTCCAGGTTTCTGCCTGTAAGACGGGGCTTTTAGTATATGATCGCGAATTGACAGACAGGAGGGAAACTTTTACAATACGGACTAGAATCACCCAGCGAAAATGAGGAAGCACCCTTTTCGAATCTTGGATGTTCGTTCTTGTTACAATCCACTGATATCTGAAAAGAGGTGCTTTTCTTATGTACGGAAAACTTCATAGCGCCTGCTTGCACGGCATTGACGGCGTCATCATTCAAGTGGAGGTGGACCTCGCTAACGGGCTGCCGCAAACCGCCATCATCGGGCTGCCCGATTCCTCCATCCGCGAATCCGTCGAGCGAGTACGGGCGGCGATTAAAAACTGCGGTTTTACTTATCCACTGAAACGGGTGACCGTCAATCTTGCCCCTGCTGACCTGCGCAAGGAAGGTTCCTCCTTCGATCTGGCGATCGCCGTCGGCATTTTGCTGACAAGCGAGCAGTGGGCCTTCTCGAATGCCGATCGAATATTGATCATCGGCGAGCTTGCACTCGATGGCACGCTCAGGCCCGTGACGGGAGTTCTTCCGATGGTGGAGCAAGCCCAAAAAGAAGGGTATGCCGGCGTTCTTCTTCCGCGGGAAAACGCGGCGGAAGCTGCTTTAATCGGAGGAATCGAGGTCTATGGGCTCGGTCATTTGAATGAGCTCGTCCCGAATCCACCAGCAGAAACCACTCGCCGTAGTGATGCAGCAGGAGATGGCACTGTTACCGTTTCGCTCTCACAGCTCCGGTACGACCGATCGATGAATGCAAGCAGATCGCAAGAAAGCAGCGATCAGGGCAAACAGCTTGAAGACTATAGGGACGTGATCGGGCAGCAGCATATCAAACGCGCCCTGACCATCGCCGCGGCCGGCATGCACAATATCCTTCTCATCGGGCCCCCCGGTACCGGTAAAACGATGCTGATGAAGCGCCTTCCCACCATACTTCCGCCGCTGGCCGACCAAGAAGCGTTGACGACGACGAAAATATTCAGCGCTGCCGGGAAGCTAAAACCATCCGATGGGCTGATGAAAAGACGTCCCTTCCGGTCTCCCCATCATACCATCTCAGCCGGCGGCCTCATCGGAGGAGGAACCATTCCGAAGCCGGGAGAGGTCAGTCTGGCCCATAAAGGCATTCTGTTCCTGGATGAGCTTCCCGAGTTCTCAAGGCATGTGCTGGAGGTGCTGCGTCAGCCTCTGGAGGATCGTGAAGTGACCATAAGCAGAGCACGGGCGGTTTTTACCTTCCCGGCGCATTTCATGCTGGCTTGTTCGATGAATCCCTGTCCGTGCGGTTACTACGGCAGCGACCATCCTCATCAGCGATGCACCTGCAGCGTTTCGCGGATCGCCCAATACCGGGCGAAAATCTCGGGCCCCTTGATGGATCGGATCGACCTTCAAGTGGACGTGCCTCGCCCCAAGGAATGGCCGGGAAGCACGCCGCCCCTATCCTCCGAACACATGCGGGATCAGGTCTATGCGGCACAAGCAATTCAATTGAAACGCTATGACGGGCTGCCATTCGGCTGGAACAGCGAACTGTTCGGCAGCTTTCTGAGAAAACATGCGAGCCTGGACAAGGAGTCGGCAGAGCTCCTGCAAGCAACCATCGATACGCTGGGCCTGAGCATGCGCGCATATGACCGAATCCTGAAGCTGGCCCGAACCATCGCCGATCTCGAGGCATCCGACGGCATTCAAAGCCGGCATGTCGCCGAAGCGATTCAATACCGACAACTGGATCGCCAATATATAGCAACCGAAGAAACCCACCGTTTATGAAATGGAGTCGATACCCTATGATGATCAGACAGATGACCAATGAAGATCTAAATGTCCTTATCGAAATATGGCTGGCCGCTTCCAAAGAGGCGCATCATTTTATACCCGCCGAGTATTGGGAATCCAAGCAGGAGGACATGCGGGAGGTATACCTCCCGATGGCCGAAACTTATCTATTGGAGGAATCAGGTCAAGTCCGGGGCTTTGTCTCCCTTGTAGGCGAGGATTTAGCGGCATTGTTCATCGATCCAAGCCGCCAAAATCAAGGATGGGGGAAAGCCCTTCTTCGCTATGCCATGGACCTTCGAGATACGTTGAAGCTTCGGGTATATGCGAATAACCAAAGGGCACTCCGCTTCTACGCGAAGAACGGTTTTGAACGCCTTGAAGAAACCGTGGATCCCGATACAGGGCAACAAGAGCATATTATGATTTGGAGCAAGAAAAAAGCCGAGAGGAAGGATAGCATGAGCGTTTCCATATTTCAGCATATCGACACCGTCTTTGTCCCCACGAGGAATATAAAAGCTGCTAAAGAATGGTACACAGGCGTTCTTGGGGGCAGAATCGGCTGGGAGAGCGAGCAAGGGGAGTATCAATGCATTCTGTTCGGACAAACCTCCCTTACCCTTTTCTCAACAGAAGAAGAGAGATACTTTGAGCGCCGGCATGCCCTGTTTAATTTTTTCGTTCCGAACGTGGAGGACGCATATCGGCATCTGAGGAAACAAAACGTACGGGTCGATACCATCCTGGAATACGGCGCAACCTATTTTACATTCTATGACCTGGACGACAATTGTCTGGAAGTATGCTCGTATTAAAGAGAACGGCCATTATGCAGAAACAGGTGAGGGATCAAGGGGCCCTCACCTGTTTCTATGGTTATTCTTATCGATTCGGATCAGATCCAACTTAAAATGCATTCTCGATATGATCCATCGAATCTGCCGTCATGTCTTCCCGGAGCATAACCGAAATGACGTCGAAACGTATCGTCCGTTCGTAATAACGCTTCTGGTGAACATACTGCTGGGCCGTGTTACGGACCTGCATCACTTTGCGGGCGTTCACGGACTCGGAGGGCGTGCCGAAGCGGGTCGTACCGCTTCGGCTCCTTACCTCGATCACCACAAGAGTCTCCCCTGTTTCCGCCACGATGTCCAATTCTCCAAAACGGCAGCGCCAGTTCCGGTCCAGAATCCGGTATCCTTTTTTAATCAGGGCGGCGGCCGCCAATTCTTCGGCAGCCGCTCCTTTTTGCTTGCGGTTGTCCTTTTTTCCGGATGGCGAGGTCATGGCGGCATCATCCCTCCGTCCTTCGCTTGACGATCCGCACGATAAACATACGTCAGCACTTCCGCAACCAGCTGGTACAGCTCCTCCGGAATCTGCTGATCCAGATCCAGCTTGGAGAGAATCTCCACCAAGGCAGCATCTTCCTGCACGGGAACGCCATGCTCTTTGGCTTTATCCAATATAGACTCCGCCAGTTTGCCTTGTCCCTTGGCAACCACGACCGGCGCTTCGCTTTCGCCGGGCGTATATTTAAGCGCAACCGCCTTTTTCATGGCGGTGATTGACCCTTCCTCTTTCTCTAGCTTGCTCATATCCGCATGTCCACCCCTTTATAAACCTGAGGGGTGTATTCGGCTGCCGTTCCCTGCACGGAATCTTCTGCTGCCGGCAGCGAATCCAGGGGCAGCGGTTCTGTTTTGACGCTGAGCAATTGGTAGCCGATCGACGAAACGGCTTGTGCCAACTCCTGCTTGGTCCCTTCGAACAGCTCCGCGGCAAATGGCTGATCATTCCGAAAGTTAAGGCTGACGATCCGGTCAACAACCTGCACATCGATCAGGGTCTGCCCCAGAAACTTCATATCCAGGTCGAACAACAGCCTGCAGTTGGTTGCATCCAGCTCGCCTTTACGGCCTCTGCGGGATTGAATATGTACGGACGCGGTCTGTTCCCCGTCGGCGCCATGCAAAGGTATGAACAGCGTGATCTGAGCGAACGGCGCCGTTCGATCGGTATTCAGCAAGAGCTGCTGGCCCGTTAAATGCTGAATGACCTGCTGGGCCGCTTCCTTCAGCGCCGGAGGCGCATCCTGGCTGGACAGCACCTGAAGCAGCACCCCTTTCAGCGTATCCTGCAGGGCAAGCGACGAATCCCCCGATGGCCCTGAAGCCATAGCGGCCGGATGCACGCCTTGGGTTATTTGCTGCTGTACGGTTGGCGTTACCTGGTGCGTCAAGCCCGGCTGATTCGCGGCGCCGGTCTGAGCATTCGGAATACCCGGCGCCTGCTGGTTCGCGTTTGCCGCATTCCCTGGCGTGGCGGAGGCTCCTGGCATATTCGCTGCTGCGCCCCCGCTGCCAGAGGCAGGAGTGGCGGGCAGGGAAGCTTGGGCTGCCGCAGCAGCGGTTGGCTGCGCTGCGGCCGGAGCCGGTGCAGCCGCGCCTGCTGCCGTTGGAGCAGCTGCCGATGCGGTCACGGCCGCATTCGCTCCGGGCGCGGCGGCGCCGTGAGCCGTGCCCGCGGCCGTGCCGCTTCCGGGCGTCGCGGCAGGCTGCCCTGCTGGCGCTGCCGGCGCGGTGCTGCCACTGCGCGCCGCTTCACCCGCGGGGCCCGTCCCGGCCCCGCGCAGGGCCTGCTGCTCGTGCTCCGCACCGAGCAGCTTCAAGAGCCGCCCCACCCACGGCTCCGCGCCGGGGGTGGGCGGCTTTGGCGAAGGGCCTGCGGCCCCTTCGCCAAGAGCTGCCGCCGGCCCTGTGGGCACGGCGGCGGGTTGTCCGGCGGCAGGCGCTGCCGTGCCGCCGCTGGCCCATGGCTGCGCGAGCTCGCCGCGCAGCTGCTGCAGCAGGCCCTGCAGCTTGGTCAGCAGCGCCTGCTGACCTGAGCCGGCCTGCGCGGTACCTCCAGCAGTATGGTTCGCCGCTACTGCTTGCTGCTGCGCAGCAGCGGTGCCCTCTGCGCCAGCAGCCGTCGGAGGCGCAGCGGACGCTGCATTTTTCCCGGCAGCCGCTGCGCCTCCGATACCGTTGCTTAGAACGGACGTCAGCTGCTGCTCCAGCGACTGCAACAGCTGATGCAGCTGGGGTCCGAATACGGCCTGATGCAGTCCCTTTACGCTTTCAGGGCTAATCGGCAGTCCGCGGTGAAACGCGATCGCAGCCGACTCCGCCCATTCCGCGGCCGGGATCTGAGGAGGCTTTACGGCCAAAGCCTCTCGGAACATGGCAATATTGTCCTTCGTCAGGGGAACTCCCGCGTTCTGCATGCCCCGGATCATTTCGCGGTTTTCCTTCGTATCCGGTAGACCCGCAAAATCCAGCACCTCAGCCATGGATGAAGGGGACAACGGCTGTCCCGGCGTTTGGCTGAGAGGCTTAAGCACGGCTGTCCCTCCCTCTCCCGGCGGCTGAACCTGCAGCAGAGCCGTTTCCCCGGCTCGGAGCGGCGTTTCCAGCTTCGCTTTCACTTGAACGCCCTGGATCTGCACCACCGCTTCCTGCCCGTCCTCCGATACGTTCATAACGACACCGCGAACGACTTGACCCGGCTTAAGTTCCAACGTCTTGGCGTCTCCCGGCTTCTGCTCGCCCAGGAGTCCGCGAATCAACGATCCGATGTTCACGATAGTTCCTCCCACACCTTCTGTTTACCTTATATATCGGCAGCAGCCCGCCTTTTGACGAGGGCGGGCTGCATCGAAATCTAGAACAAGGACAATTGCTCAATCTCCATATTTTTCAAAAAGCTTCTTCTATGCATGGCGGTAGGTCCGTGCAGCTGCAGCTGTTCCCGGTGAAACTTGGTAGCATAGCCTTTATGTACGGCGATTCCGTATTCCGGATAACGCGCCTCCCATTCCCCCTCGCACAGCCTATCGCGGGTGACCTTGGCTATAATGGAAGCTGCCCCAATGGACTGGCTGTTGGCGTCCCCTTTAATGATGGCACGCTGGGGAATATCGCAATCCACCTTCTCGGCATCAACAAGCAGAAACTGTGGGGGAACCGCCAACTGCTCGATCGCCTTCTTCATCGCAAGTCTTGCCGCTTGTTTAATGTTAATGCGGTCAATCGTTTCCGCATCCACCAAACCGACGCCGACCGCCAGCGCCTGCTCCATGATAAGGTCGTATAGGGTTTCCCGCTTCTTGGCACTGAGTTTCTTCGAATCGTTAATTCCTTCAATGACCAGCCCCTCCGGCATAATGACCGCCGCAGCGACCACATCGCCGAACAAACAACCGCGGCCGACCTCGTCGATGCCTGCAATATGTATATAACGGCTCCAATACTCTCGCTCGTACATTAATAAATCTGTCATAGGTTTAACCCCTTTGGTTCCGAATTACCGTTTGTTGCCTATTCGTTCACACGGTGTATCGCATCTATTCTATCAATCTAGTAACTCTTCTAGAGTATCATACTCGCCAGGGAGCGTCACCCTTTTATCCCGTTCCGCATCCCGGCAGGAATGGGTTCGTCCATCGGCGAACCATCGGTTATACTCCCCGAAAAAAAGAGCCGCCGACAGCGGCAGCTCTTCCCTTTATTCGATTTATCGATCCTTGGCTTCAAAGCCCAAGCCGCCATCGCTGACGATCCGAAGCGGCATCCGGCTCATTCAATTCCAGCCCCGAACCGTCAGCCTTTACGGCAAGCGCCCGTCCATCGTGGACGGATCGGATGGTTACCGTATCATCTTCCTGACGTTCTACTCTCCACCGCTGATTGTTATAACCGAGATACGTGTATAACTGAATCCGGTTCAGCCCGGTATCCACATCCAAAGCCTTCCCTTCCGGCGTGCGAATGGAATACGTGCCTTCTTCTCCTGTCGGTACCCATACCCATAGCAGGTTGCCCGTACCCGTTGATTCCTTCACGGTAACGGGTTCGCCGTTTACGGATTTCTCGGTATGGATCGCCTTGTTCACGGCTTCGTTCGTGATGCTGGTTTTCGTCAGTCGAGCTTCGGACGAATGACGGACGTAGACATTTTGATAGGAAGCCTGTCCGCCGAACACATTGACCCCAAAATGTCCTTCGGCAAATGTCCCGTCCATCACATCGATTACCGTCTTCCCGTCCACGCCGACTTGAATATGCGGACCTTTCGCTTCAATCCTCAGGTGATAGGCTCTTCCCCCTTGGATAAAGCCGGGGACGCTGGCCAGGACTTGACGTTCCTCGAATCGACCTTCGACCATGTAGAAGAGCCGAATCGACTTCAAACCAGGATCCAAATTCAGATAATATCCGCTGCGGCCGTCCCCGCTTGCCCGAAACAGCATGGATCCGGCACCGCCTGCTTCCCCAAGCCGCATGTCTCCCTCGAACGTGAAGTCTCCTGCCCTCTCTTGCGCCATATAATTAGCATCACTCGAATGGCTGCCCCGGATTCCATGCTCGGTAAGGACCCACTTCGAGGCCTTAAGATCCGGTTTCCATCCCGTCAGATTCGTTTTGAATGTTCCGCTCGAGACCAACACGCGGGTGCTCGCCGATATTTTTCCGTTTGGGGTTGAGGCCGTAATGACGGCTTCTCCCGCATTCGCCGCTTTCAATACGGCATGGGTCTCATCGGATGAAATAATCCGGACCGTATCGGGATGACTGGATGTCCATACCAAAGGTTTCTTCCCGTTGCCCGGGACACGATCCATGGCAGCGTACAAAGATTCGGTCTGTCCCCGGGACAGGTCCAGCTCGTATGAATCCAACAGGATGCGGGAAGCAGGCTCCGATGGATCAAGAGGCCTCCACACAGAATCCAGCTCATGCACCTTCAGGGATTTCAGCTTTACTTGGCCGCCTAGAGTGTAAAAGCTCATCCCCCGTCTGGCCCGATCCGGAAAAATAACGTCCGAGAACACAATGTTTCCGTCATTGCCGAACACCTCGACGGAAGATTCATCGACATAAATACGCAGCTTGACAACTCCATCTACGGGGTGCAGCAAAGCTTTGTGTTCGGTCGAGAACAGGCTGGAGAAATCCGTGGTTCCCGATGCCGAACGGTCAATGAACATGTGATGCGCGGAGTTGTTATAACCGACCACCGTCTGTTGTCCGCCGCCTTCCCGCAGCCGGAAGCCGAATTCCAGCTCGCTGCTGTCTGTCGGAATCTCGACTTCCGCCTCGATTTCAAACGCGCCGGCCTGAATCCCCTTTAACACATTCTGCGAGGTCTCCGTCACTTGCCTGTTATTCACATGGATTACCGTATTCCGGAGGGTCTCTAGCTCAGAGATTGGAGACTGGTGCAGACGTATCCCCTCACTCGTCGTTCTGAGCGACAGCTCTCTAGGGATGGTCAGCTGACCTTTCCAGCCCGAAGTCGGAAAACTGAAGGGGTAATCCCAGTTCGTCATCCATGCCAGCATGATTCTTCGATTGTCCGGCAGGTCGGAGAAAGACATGGAGGCGTAGAATTCCTTGCCCCAATCCGTTCTCAGCACGGTCCCCGCCGTATGATCATTCATAAATTTGCCGTCTGGCGTCACATCGCCGATAAAATATTCCGCATCGGAGCCTTGGGTGTTCGGATTAGCGCCGCTGCTGATCATCAACACCCATTTGCGCTGACCGGAGCCGTCCACGGCAAGCTGAAACAGATCCGGGCATTCCCACACGCCTCCACGGATATATTCCCCATACCCGAAACGGTCCGTTAAGGTCCAATCGACCAGATTGTCGGAGGTAAAGAAACGGATATGATCTCCCCCTGATACCACCATGATCCAGCGGTTGTTGGCTTCATCCCGTACCACTTTAGGATCGCGAAAATCCCATCCTCCCGGATCCTCGCCCTGTTTGCCCGGGTTCTCGATGAGGATCGGCCGTTCTTTCGAATACGTCCAGGTCCGTCCGTGATCGGTGCTGTAAGCAAATCCGATCTTCTGATTCCCGCCCGGCCGATCAGGATTGAAGGATGTGTAGTAGGCAATGAGCCCTTTGCCTCCAGAATCCCCGAACAGGCCTGAAGCGTTCGTTGTATCGGCTACGGCAGAACCCGACCAGACATGTCCGAGATCGTTCCAAGGCAGTGCGATCGGCAGCCGGTTCCAATGCACCAGATCCCGGCTGACCGCATGCGCCCACTGGCCTCCGTCCTGATGGAAGAGATGATATTCCCCCTCAAAATAGACCAATCCGTTCGGATCGCTTGCCGAGCCTCGGATTGGGCTATAGTGATACTGCGGGCGATATTCCTCTGTATAATAATCCGCCATCGGGGTTACGTAAACGTCCTGAAAGTAAGCCGTTCCGGACTTTACCTTCATCCCGATCGATCCGCCCGCGTAACTTCCGTCGGATACGCGGATCGCAGCGGGTTCGTAACCATCTACAACCATTTGAATACTGTCTCCGGAGACGCGGATCTCCACATGATGCGCACTTGTTGGCAGGCTTGGATAGGTACGGCTCGATGCGCCAATCACCTTTCCATCCGAGGTTTCCAGCGTTACCCGGACCTGATCATCCTCTCTCCTGAATACGGCTTCGTATCCCTCCGTTCCTTGATCGTTCCCTCTCCAATAGAACCCGGCTTCAGCCTGTCCCCCTAAGGTGATATTGCCTTCCAGCACATAATCCGCAGCCGCATTCTTATAGATCCTGTAGGCTTCGAGCCCCTTCGATGCCGATCCCTTAAGCCCTTTGATGTCAGGCTGCCAGTCCCCGCTCGTATTTGCCGGTCCGAACAGGTTGCCTTTCCACTCGCTCACCTTGATATTTTGAAACAGGGCGGAACCGTCCCACACATGAAGACCCAGGTATCCTGTGGAATAAGCCGTATCATCGACTTCAATCATCGGTTCATATTGGCTTCCCCAATATACCTTGATATTGCTGCCTACCACCTTGACCTTAAGGTGAACGATGTCCCCCCGACTCAACGCGACCGCTTTTTCCACCTTCAATCTTCCATTCCCTTCGCGGGCATCCTTGAGGCGTACCAAGCCTGCGCTGGGCACGATTTGCAGCATATACGATGACCAGCCGTCAACGCTTGAACGAAAGACCAGCGAAGCATCTGCTTGCATATCCGTAATCATCACATCGGCTTCATAGACAAAATCATCCGCTCTGGTTGCGGAGATCGCCGCTGCGTTCTCACTTGAATCGGAACTAAGCCGTAAACCTTCTGCCGTTTGTTCCATCCTGCCGTTGCCCTTCAACTCCCACCCCTCGAGGTTGGTATTTACATTGGATGCGCTTTCAAAAATGTCGTTTTCTCCTTTCCCCTTCAAAGCTGCATTCTCTTCATGGATCGCTGACGCCGCCCATGCCGAATCCGGAACGACGCTTGTCGCCAGCAACAAGGTCATCGTGATCGTAGACATCGTGCGCAGCAACTTTGTATGTACACCTTGCGGTAATTTCATATATCCACCTCTTTTCGATTCTTTACCCCACGTTATATAGGTAGGAAGGAACAGCCCGAACAATCGGGCTGATCTCCTGATGACAGACCTGTTTAGGATTGCGAATCTTGCCATGCCCGGATTCCCAGAGCCAATGCTCCGCATAACCCGGACTGAGTGCCTAATACTGGGGGAACTATATAATGTTCGATATCATGTACAATTTCGTCGGCAAGCACATATCCGTTCAAATTGCGCCTCACCTCTGAACGAATGAGGGGATACAGCTGAGCCTGCTGCATAACGCCGCCGCCCAGTATGATCTTCTCCGGGGAATTCGTCAGAATCAGTCCGGTGATGGACTGCGCTATATAATAGGCTTCGATTTCCCAAGCGGGATGGTCGGCCGGCAGCAGATGTCCTTTCAACCCCCATCGGGCTTCAAGCGCCGGTCCAGCTGCCAATCCTTCCAAGCAATCGCCATGGTAAGGACAGGTTCCTCCAAAGGCATCTTCGGGATGGCGTTTCACGGGAACATGCCCGCCCTCCGGATGTACCAATCCATGAACCAGCCGGCCTTCGGAATAAAGGCCGATCCCAATACCTGTACCCACCGTATAATAAGCGCAGCTGTTCAGCCCCTTGGCCGCTCCCCAAGTCGCCTCGCCCAAAGCAGCTGCATTGACATCCGTATCCCAGCCAAAGGGAATATCCATATGCGACTTCATGTTACCGAGGACATTGATCTGCGACCAACCATGTTTCGGTGTTGACGTTACATACCCGTATGTCGGGCTCTCCGGCTTCAGATCGATGGGTCCAAACGATCCGATGCCAATGGCTTCCACCTCATGATCCTGGAAATAGGAAATGGCTCTGGATAATGTGCCCTCCGGCGGTCCTGTCGGAAAGCTGATGCGATCCTCGACGATTCCGTTTTCATTCCCGATACCGCAGACAAATTTGGTGCCGCCCGCTTCCACTGCTCCAATACGCATAACGCCGAATCTCCTTATTACTCATTCATCGTACTTTTACTGGCCACTAGATGAAGAAAACTCATAGACTTGCAGGGACTCTATCACCTTCCGGCCATCATCGGCAAATACGGTTATTCCCGTTGAAGCAGGATCAGGATAAATCAAATCCGTGATCACCGCCTGCCCGCGATCCGCGAACAGTTCCACGGACGAACGATCCACGAAAATCCGCATCTCCAGAATAGAGCCCGATGTCTGCAGCGGTGCCGAATGCTTGCCCGGGAAATCCTTATGGAAATCCGCCTGCCCTGAACGGCTGCGATCCACGTAAACCTCGGCAGCTCTTGCATCCCAGCCAACCAAGGTCTCTTGCCCTAATCCTGTCCTTACTTTCAAACCAAGCGAAAATGCAGCATCAAAGCGGACAAGGATCTCGCTGCTCTCCAACTGCAGATCGGCTAACCGGACAGCGGCTTCATCCACAGCGATACCATGCAAGGAAAGCAACTCGGTGCGGTGCGCTTCCATTTCTCGAACCGGCTGCTGCGTTAGCATGACTTCGCCTTCCAGCGTCTCCAGCTTGAGTTCCCGGACCAAGGTCATGGCTCCCCTCCAACCATCCGTTGGCGTCAGGTTTGCGTATTTCCAATTGCTCATCCAGCCGATGAACAGCCTTCTGCCATCCGCTGCCGGAATGTCCGACCAGCTGACCCCGGCATAATTATCTCTGCCGTAATCCAGCCACCGCACTTCACTTTTGGAGCGTTCATCCGGCATAAACGTTGTCCCGTCAAAATCTCCAATGAAATATTGCGTCCTGGAGCCCTCGACGAAGGCCGGATCATCCCCAATGCTGACAAGCATGACCCATCGCACTCCACTGTCTTCCGTTGCAAGGGGGAACAGGTCCGGACATTCCCAGACCCCATCATGAAATCCGATGCCCTCTCCAAACTCGCTGGCAAATACCCATTCCTTTAAGTTTGAAGATCGATAGAGACATACCGTCTGCCCGCATGCCACAATCATCACCCACTGCGACGACGGCTCATGCCAGAACACTTTGGGATCCCGAAAATCAACATAGCTGTCATGGCTAAGGACCGGATTGCCGTCATACTTCGTCCACGTTCTTCCTTCGTCCTTGCTGTACGCCAGGCTTTGGTACTGCATCATTTGCTGAGCGCCCGGCACATCATGATGGTGCGTGAAGATCGCCACAAGCCCGGGCTCTTCGTCGAAAAATCCGCTGGTATTGTCCCAGTCCACAACCGCACTGCCTGAGAAGATCGTGCCATGCTCATCCGGCGCTAACGCAATGGGGAGCTCTTTCCAGGAAACCAGATCCTTGCTGACCGCATGTCCCCAGTGCATGGGTCCCCATGTGGTGCCAAATGGGTGATGCTGATAAAACAAATGGTATTCCCCATTAAAATAGACCATGCCGTTAGGATCATTCATCCAGTTCTTCTGAGGTGAAAAATGGTAGGCATTCCGATAGTTTTGCTGTTCCGTGTTCGTCATTTGTGATCTCCTTCATTATCGTTATCATGGATTTACGACCGTACTTCAACGATATGCAGGAACGGCCGCTCGATTCCACTCGGTTACTTCATGTTTCTGTCGTATCCCGTTTGTTTGATCGTCAGCCACTCCTGAAGCCCAAGTCGATCCAATTCCTTCAGATAAGCATCCCATTCCTGATCTACTTTTCCATTCTGATACCATTCGGTGCGCATTCTTTCCACGTAAGGGAACAAGTCCGCTTCAATCGTGGATAAGCGATCCAACTCGTCGATGGAGAAGAATACTTTCGGGTATGTATTCTCCGCTTTCATGTGCGGTACCATGACGTCTTTCATGAGTTTGAGCCTCCACGCCGCATCATCCGGCATCGTGGTGTATTTTCCATAATACTCGTCTAGGATCGCAAGCGGCCCCGCGATGCTTGTTTTTTGTCTAAGCTCTACCGGAGCCGTGCCTTCAAGCGGAAGGTGCTTCAGCATCCCTTTGGCTTCATCCAGCTCAAAAATATTCTGCTGGGTATCGTCGCCGTAAGTTCCCCAGTTGTTCTGAACCGATTGGAGCGGTTCATACATGGCATCTATCCATTTTGCCGTTTCTTCCAGCTTCTTGTTGCTGCTGGTAATGACCAATCTTCCCCGGTCCAGTCCGATTCCGTTCGTCCTCGTTACATTGATCTCGCCGGTTGGCCCTGCAAGTGGCGGCATCAGATCATACGTATCATTCATGCCCGTGATGTTGGCTTTATCCCACGTAAAATACATGCCGTACCGATGGTCTTTTCCCTTGGCCAGGTAGGTATTCCAATCCTGCTGGAATGCTTCGATGTCGATTAATCCCTCTTCATACAATTCGTGAATGAATGCTATGGCTTCCTTATATCCTTCCTCTGCGGCGGTGAACACCACCTTGCCGTCATCCGTAACAACGGTGTGATCCCAGTTCTCGCCCAAGCCGAATGAAGCAAACAGGAATGTCAGATCTTCGCCGCCCGGCTTATTAATGAAGGAAAGCGGTATTTCGTCAGCCTGCCCGTTGCCGTTCGGATCTTGGGTTTTGAACGCCTTTAATACGGTTTTCAGCTCTTCCGTCGTAGTTGGCATATCCAACCCCAGGGCGTCGAGCCACTCCACGTTAATCCATGGGAAGTTATCCACCGATTGAATCCGCTCTTTCCCTGAGCCCAACTCCTCGATCCATGGAAAGGAATAAATATGCCCATCCGGCGCCGTAATCATGTTGACGTATTCCGGTGCTTCCTCCAGCACTTTTTTCAGATTGGGCATATGCTGTTCGATTAAATCCTCCACGGGAATGATGACTCCGTCCTTTGCCAGCTTCAGCAGATCGTAATCTCCGTACCCCGCATCGAAGATGGCATCGGGCAAATCTCCGCTCGCTACGGCCAGATTGCGTTTTTCCGCAAATACATCGCTTGTATAATTCTTCCACTGGATGTGAATGCCCGTTTTCTCCTCTAGGCGCTTGTTGATCAGCTTCTCGTTAGGGTCGGCAGGAGCCAGCGGCGAACTTTGCGTCAGGACGTTCAAGGTGACTTTACCGTCCGGCGACTCATTTGAGGCTTCCCCGCCCTTGCCGCACCCGGACAAGAGCAGCACGGCTGCCAGAGCTGTCAGGGTTACCGCTTTTTTACGGTTATGTTTCTTGGATCTCTTCGTATTCATATCAATGACCTCCCGAATCCTGTATTTGGATAACTATGTTGAAGCGGCCCGCTATTTGAGAGAGCCTACCATAACACCTTTCTCGAAGTACTTTTGGAAGAACGGATACATAATCAATAGCGGAAGGCTGGAGATCACGATCGCCGAATATTTAATCATTTCCGAGAGCCGTTTCAGTTCCGCCATCGCAAGCTGGTCGCTGATCATGCCCGGCGCAGCCTGGTTTTGAATGAGAATCGATCGTAGAACGAGCTGCAGCGGGTGCAGCTTGGGATCGTCCAGATAGATCATGGCATCGAAGAATGCGTTCCACTGGCCCACGAAGGCATACAGCGCGAGCACAAAGATAATGGGTTTGGATAGCGGCAGTACGATCCGGACAAAGATTTTCATATCGGAAGCCCCATCCACATTGGCGGCCTCTTTCAATTCATTCGGCACTCCTTTGAAGAAGGTTCGTGACAAAATGATGTTCCACACATTCACCGCGCCGGGGATGATCACGGCCCATACCGTATTGAGCATGCCAAGCTCCCTTACAAGCAAATACGTAGGGATTAGTCCGCCTCCGAAAAAAATGGTGATAATGAACAACGTCATGAAAAAATGGCGTCCGGCCAGCCGGTTCTCCGAAAGCGCGTATCCCGCACAGACCGAAACCGTTACCGTGAGAAGCGCAAATGCCGTCGAATACAAAACGGCATTGCCAAATCCGCGGAGCATCGCGGGATTGGACAGAATCATCTGATATCCTTCCAGGCTCCAATCGGAGATTTTAAAAGATAGTCCTTGATTCAGCAGCACGGTGGGATCCATGAACGAGGCCACCACAATGTAAACCAAGGGAACGACAACGACCAGTACGGCAAGCGTTAAAAAGATCGCGTTTAATGACAACAGAAAGCGGTCGAAGCGAGAATGTTTGACGGCCATGAGTATGACTCCTTTCCTAGTAGAGGCCTTCGCCTTCATTGAGTTTTCTGACAATAAAGTTCACCGTTACGAGCAAAATGACATTGATGACGGAGTTGAATAAACCAACGGCTGCCGAGTACGCATAATCGCCTGACTGTAAGCCGACCTTGTACACATAGGTAGCGATAATCTCCGAAGTAGGAAGATTCATCGAGGTTTGCATCAGATACGCCTTTTCAAAGCCTATGGACATAATGCCACCCGCCGCCAGTATGAAGACGATCGCCATAATCGGCCTAATCGTAGGCAGATCGATATGTCGGATGCGCTGGAGAAGGTTAGCTCCGTCCAGGCTGGCCGCGTTATGCAGCTCGGGGTCCACATTCGCAAGAGCAGCTACATAGATGATGGAGGCCCATCCGGCACCCTGCCATATATCTGATAGAATATAAATCCACCTGAAGTATTCCGGCTGCGACATAAACATCAGCGGACTTCCCGTCATCCAAATGACCAATTGATTGATCGGCCCCGTCGGGGACAAGAAGATAAACAGCATCCCGACAATGACGACCACCGAGATGAAATTGGGCGCGTACAGGAACAATTGAATATTTTTCTTGACTGCCGCTTTGCGAACCTGGTTTAACATGAGCGCAAGCAGGATCGGCACCGGAAAGCTAAAGATAAGACCAAAAAAACTCAATTTAAGCGTATTCATAAAAATGACGTCAAAATTTGGCGAGGCGATAAATTTTTCAAAATGCTTGAGCCCGACCCACTCGCTCCCGAGGATTCCTTTAATCGGGCTGAAATCCTTAAATGCGATAACGGCACCGTACATCGGAACGTACTTGAAAATAAGGGTCAATATAAGCGCCGGGGCCAGCAGTATGTACAGAAAATAGTTTTTCTTGATGAAAGTGAGCGTTCGACCTGCGGAGCTCCGTCCCCTGATTACCCCTGCCCCCTGATTGGCTGGTTCCACTGAATGTCTCAAACCTGTTCCCCCGTTCTTTCTAGAGAAGTTTACATATTGCTTACAGAAAAGGCTTTCATTTTTCACTTATGTTGAATGTCGCTTTTACAATTTATCAAATGATGTAACATCAGTCAATAGTATTTGTAAAATTTAATTTGTGCAATTGACAACATTATTTGTTCATTTATTTCCTCTTCCATTCATAAAAATGAGCAACAGAAGCTCTTTTCCTTATAAAGTTGGAAGGATTTATTATTTTTTTCCTTGTTAGATGATGTTTCAGCCAATATAAATAAATGGCAACCAGGAAAATGACAAAACCTCTTCTGTTTAAATGTTAAATAGATTGTGCATTTGTAAAGTCAAGGTTGCTATTTGGGCTAATCTATTATACATTTGATTTAAGATATTCAGAGGTCATAAGCGACTGGAAGAAACAGCGGACCTTCGCATGAACTTGATCATTTGAGGTGAAATCAGATACATGACGAAAGAAAAAGTCACAATTCAAGATATTGCCGATGCACTGGGGATCTCCAGAAACACGGCATCCAAGGCTCTGAACGGAAGCGAAAGTATTCCGGACGAGACGCGCAGCAAGGTTATCCGAAAAGCGATTGAACTGAAATACAAACAGTTTGCTTTTATGGAGACGGACAATCTGCTGACCAAAAACCCGGGAAACATCGCTCTTCTGACGGCGAATCTCCCAAGCACCTCCCATTTTGGCTCGCGATTAATCAGCGGGCTTGAGAAACGAATCAGCGCGGAAGGATATAACCTGTCCATTCATATTGTCCGTGACATCGATCGAAGCTCTCGGACGCTGCCTAACAATTTTGAATCCTCCAAAGTGGATGGCATCATATGTATCGAGTTATTTGATATGGACTACAGCAAGGAGCTCACAAGCCTGGGCCTGCCTACCGTATTTATCGATTGTGCCGCTGACATGTTCTACCCGGACTTGCAGGCGGATTTGCTTCTGATGGAGAATGAACACAGCACCTGTCATATGACCAAGCAGCTCATCGAGCAGGGCAACGCATCTTTGGGATTCATCGGGGACATCCGGCATTGCAAGAGCTTTAACGAACGCTGGGTGGGATTTAATCGGGCTTTGACCGAGATGGGGGTCCGGCTGGATCCGGAACAGTGTGTCCTAAACCCGGATCGTGAGTTTTTCTCCGAGTCCGACTGGATGGAGAAGCGGCTGAAACAGATGAAACAGTTGCCGTCCGCTTTTGTATGCGCCAATGATTTTATTGCGGTCAATGTGATGAAAGCCTTGAAGAATAGCCATATCGCCATCCCCGGCGACATTGCCGTATGCGGCTTTGATAATGCGCCTGAATCGCGCATCGTTGAACCCCATTTATCAACGGTACATATCTATAGCGATGAAATGGGAATTGCTGCGGCTAATATGCTGTTGTCCCGGGTGAAAGAACCGGCGCTGCCCTATCAAGTCACCCATATCCAAACCAAGCCGATCTTCAGGGCATCGACCGAAAAAACAGACTAGTTTTATCCTTTTTAAGAAAAAAGAACCGTTCTGCCGGTATTCGGCTGAACGGTTCTTTCGGTTTAATGGGGTGGGAGAGACAGTGCATTCTCCCTTAAACGAATCAATAAGGCGATTCCATGGAATACCGCCCAAGCTTCCCTGCGCGAAGCTCACGCAGGAATAAGCTTGAGGCTTTTTCCAGATCGACTCTTCCGCCGCTTACGATGCAGCCGCGTTTTCTTCCGATCGCCTCCATGACCGCGACGATTTCATCCGGGTTGTCCAGATCCGTCGGGCGCTCCTTCAGGTCAAAGCGCTCGCTCATCGTTTCCCAGTAATAGTTGGCGAAATATTTGATCGCAAAAAAGGCAATATCCTCTACGTTCAATATTTCCTCTTTGATGGCACCGGTTACCGCTAAGCGGTATCCTACATTCTGATCCTCGAACTTCGGCCACAGAATACCGGGGGTATCCAGCAATTCCATCTCACCGCCGGCCACCTTGATCCACTGCTGCCCTTTCGTGACGCCCGGACGGTCTCCCGTCTCCGCGATGTTACGACCGGCAAGCCGGTTAATCAGCGTGGATTTTCCAACATTCGGTATGCCGACAATCAACACGCGCATCGCTCGCGGGTTCATGCCCTTGGCGATTTGTTTGTCGATCTTCTCTTTCAGCAGCAGCTTAATCTGGTTCGGAATATCCTTAACGCCTGTCCCCGTGGATGCATCGACGGGAAAAGCCGTCAGTCCGTTTTCTTTAAAATAGGCCTGCCATTGCCTTGTAACCTCAGGATCGGCCAAATCGGCTTTATTCATAATAACGAGCCGCGGCTTGCCCTGCAAAATCTCGTCGATCATCGGATTTCGGCTTGAGAGCGGAAGCCTCGCATCGATCAGTTCTATAACGGCATCGATCAGCTTCAGCTTCTCCTGAATTTGACGGCGCGCTTTGGTCATATGTCCAGGAAACCATTGTATTGTCAAACGTCGTCACCTCTACTTTGCTCTGCAAACTTTCATCGTTTCTATAGCGCCATGCGGCTGGCTAATGGTTGATGAGCCCTATGTCTTTAATCGGCCAGAAAATCAAGTCTGCTCGACCGATAATATCCCCCAAAGGAACATATCCTATCATTCGGGAGTCGGTACTGTTGGAGCGGTTATCCCCCATCACGAACACATGGCCCTCAGGGACAACGCCGTCCTGAACAAACGAGTTCGGAAAATCCGTGTTATTGTATAATCGATTTTCAGCATGGGCTTGATCAATTGCTTCCTGTATGTAGGTTTCATTCACAGGTTCCCCGTTGACAAGCACTTTATCGCCTTCCACTTTAACCGTATCACCGGCAACCGCGATCACGCGTTTAATGAAATCCCTGCCCTCGTCAGGAACATGGAACACGATAACTTCGCCACGCTCGGGTTTGCGGATATCATATAAAATCTCGTTGACGATCAGCTTCTGATTCGAAACAAAGTTAGGTTCCATCGATGGTCCCTGCACAATAAACGGTTTAAAGAGAAGCCAGCGAATGAGAACGACGAGAACCAGCGCAATGAGAAGAGCCTTCAACCATTCTACAAGCTCGTTCTTAGCCTTTTTGGCCGGTTTCCCCACGTTGGTTTCAATGGCCTCCTGGTGTTGATCTTTCTCCATAATCCACCGTCCTTCCCTATAGATCGCTTTCGCATGATAACGATTTTTGGATATACAAAAGGGGCTTGTATATACGCACAAGCCCCTTTTACCGCCTTGTAATTAACGACGAATTTCTTTAATTCTCGCTGCTTTACCGCGCAGTTCACGAAGATAATAAAGCTTCGCACGACGCACTTTACCACGGCGAGCCACTTCGATTTTATCGATTTTAGGCGAGTTGATTGGGAAAGTTCTTTCCACACCAACACCGTAAGAAATTTTACGAACGGTAAAAGTCTCACTGATTCCGCCACCGCGACGTTTAATTACTACACCTTCAAACAACTGGATACGCTCACGAGTTCCCTCGATAACCTTAACGTGTACTTTTAAAGTATCACCAGGACGAAAGCTCGGAATATCTTTACGAAGTTGTTCTTGAGTAATCGCTTGAACGATATTCATCTAGGACTCCCTCCTCTCACACAGGTGTTCTTGCATCTTCCGGAAACTCTATGTATTTCCTTCATTATCCGCAGCGGACCACCGTATTCACAACAAAAGAAATAGTAACATATTTTGCTGACTGAATCAAGTATTTTATCTTTACACCCTCTCTGTAAATCCGATTAACGCTCACTGGTCTTGAAAAAACCACTTCCAGCATGAAGATCATGCCGGAAGCGGTTAGGCTGAACTTAATTTACGTTTTCTTTCGAGTCGTGCAAGCCTTTGTGACGCTTGCCATAGTACTCAAGAATGTCGTCTACCGTTTGGAATTGGACTTCTGTATGGTTTGTTTCTTCTATTTTTGCTTCCTGTTGTTGTCGATGTTCTGTCATGACAAGATGCCTCCCAGTCTCTCAAGTGTTTCTCCAGATACATATTACCCACCGAAGGCGACGATGCATCAACCATATTAAAAAAATTGACACTAAAGTATACAATACTGGGCTATGAGCCAATTCTAAAGATAGAAATTCTTGCACCGGTCTGAGGAGCTGTGATCGACTTGGTTGTTGGTGATAAATTATAAAGCCCAACGGTATTACCTGCACTTAAATTGATGACGGCAGATCCTGAAACTTCGGCGTTGGTTGAATTGGAGTTCATGTTCGCCGTATTTGTCGTATTACCGTTAACAACAATTCCGAAAGTATTAGGCGCCGTCGAACCCGTTTCAAGCGATATCTGCCAGTCAAAGTAGTAGAAGCCAGCTGTCACGATGGTCAGCGTCGTGGTACCGTTAAAGGTTACACCTTGAAGTGTGCTTGTTGAAAAAGTAACCGGTGAATTGGTAGCCACATTTTGAGCGACTCCATTGCTGGCATAGATCACACTACCTCCCACAAGGGTTGTGGAGCCGGTTGGACCCGTCGGGCCTGCCGGACCTGTTGCACCGGTTGCTCCCGTTGCTCCTGTTGCTCCTGTTACTCCCGTTACCCCCGTTGCTCCTGTTGCCCCTCTTTCTCCTGTTGCTCCTGTGGCTCCGGTTGCCCCTGTTACTCCCGTTGCTCCCGTTGCCCCAGTTACTCCTGTTGCTCCCGTGGCCCCCGTTGCTCCTCTTTCTCCTGTTACTCCTGTTGCTCCCGTTGCCCCTGATGCTCCTGTTACCCCCGTTGCTCCTGTTACCCCTGTTACTCCCGTGGCTCCGGTTGCTCCTCTTTCTCCTGTTGCTCCTGTGGCTCCGGTTGCCCCTGTTACTCCCGTTGCTCCCGTTGCTCCTGTGACTCCCGTTGCCCCCGTTGCTCCTGTTGCCCCTGATGCTCCTGTTACCCCCGTTGCTCCTGTTACCCCTGTTACTCCCGTGGCTCCGGTTACTTCTCTTTCTCCTGTTGCTCCGGTTGCACCCGTTGCACCAGTTACTCCTGTTGCTCCTGTTGCTCCGGTGGCTCCTGTTACCCCGGTTGCCCCTGTTACTCCAGTTGCACCTGTCGCTCCTGTTACCCCAGTTGCTCCTGTTGCTCCTGTTACTCCTGTTGCTCCTGTTGTTCCTGTTGTTCCTGTTGTTCCTGTTGTTCCTGTTGTTCCTGTTGCACCAGTTATTCCTGTTGCCCCGGTTGCCCCTGTTGCCCCGGTTGCCCCTGTTACTCCTGTGGCTCCCGTTGCTCCTGTTACCCCTGTTACTCCCGTGGCTCCGGTTACTCCTCTTTCTCCTGTTATTCCTGTGGCTCCGGTTGCCCCTGTTACTCCCGTTGCTCCCGTTGCCCCCGTTGCTCCTCTTTCTCCTGTTGCTCCCGTTGCTCCTGTTGCTCCCGTTGCTCCTGTTGCTCCCGTTGCTCCTCTTTCTCCTGTTGCTCCCGTTGCTCCTGTTGCTCCCGTTGCTCCTGTTGCTCCCGTTGCTCCTCTTTCTCCTGTTGCTCCCGTTGCTCCCGTTGCACCAGTTACTCCTGTTGCTCCGGTTCCTCCTGTTACCCCGGTTGCCCCTATTACTCCTGTTGCTCCCGTTGCTCCCGTTGCCCCTGTTACTCCAGTTGCTCCCGTTACCCCCGTTGCTCCGGTCGCCCCTGTTACTCCAGTTGCTCCCGTTACCCCCGTTGCTCCGGTCGCCCCTGTTACTCCTGTTGCTCCTGTTACCCCTGTTACTCCCGTGGCTCCGGTTGCTCCTGTTACCCCTGTTACTCCCGTGGCTCCGGTTGCTCCTGTTACTCCTGTTGCTCCTGTTGCACCCGTTTCTCCTGTTGTTCCGGTTGCTCCGGTTACCCCGGCTGCTCCTGTTGCACCAGTTTCTCCTGTTGCCCCTGTTACTCCTGTTGCTCCCGTTGCTCCGGTTGCGCCAGTTACTCCTGTTCCTCCGGTGGCTCCTGTGACTCCCGTTGCTCCTCTTTCTCCTGTGGCTCCTGTTGCACCAGTTATTCCTGTTGCCCCTGTTGCTCCGGTTTCACCAGTTACCCCAGTTGCTCCTGTCGCTCCTGTTGCTCCCGTGGCTCCTGTCTCTCCAGTTGCCCCCGTTACACCTGTCGCTCCCGTTTCACCTGTAGCTCCGGTAGCACCGGTTGCCCCTGTTCCCCCCGTTACTCCCGTTGCCCCAGTTTCTCCTGTTGCCCCTGTTACTCCTGTCGCTCCTGTAGCTCCTGTTGCTCCTGTCGCTCCTGTCGCTCCAGTTACCCCAGTTACTCCTGTATCTCCGGTTGCTCCCGTTGCACCCGTTGCTCCTGTTGTTCCTGTTGCTCCTGTTGCACCCGTTGCACCCGTTGCACCTATTGCACCCGTTGCTCCCGTAGCTCCTGTTACTCCTGCCATTCCTGTGGCTCCTGTTACCCCAGTTGCTCCCGTGGCTCCCGTTGCACCAGTTACTCCTGTCGCTCCTGTTACCCCAGTTGCTCCTGTCTCTCCGGTGGCTCCTGTTGCGCCAGTTTCTCCTGTTGCCCCCGTTGCTCCCGTGGCTCCGGTCGCTCCCGTTACACCGGTTGCTCCTGTTGCTCCGGTGGCTCCTGTCTCTCCGGTGGCTCCCGTTGCTCCTGCTGCACCAGTTTCTCCTGTTGCCCCTGTTGCCCCTGTTTCTCCCGTGGCTCCGGTTGCTCCCGTGGCTCCTGTTACTCCAGTTGCTCCCGTTGCTCCGGTTCCACCAGTTACTCCTGTTGCTCCTCTTTCTCCTGTTGCTCCTGCTGCTCCGGTTGCTCCTGTTACCCCCGTTGCACCTGTTGCACCAGTTTCACCTGTAGCTCCGGTTGCTCCCGTGGCTCCTGTCTCTCCGGTTGCTCCCGTGGCTCCTGTCTCTCCGGTTGCCCCCGTTTCTCCTGTCGCTCCCGTTTCACCTGTAGCTCCGGTAGCACCGGTTGCCCCTGTTCCCCCCGTTACTCCCGTGGCTCCCGTTGCCCCAGTTGCTCCGGTTGCCCCTGTTACTCCTGTCGCTCCTGTTGTTCCGGTTGCTCCTGTTGCCCCTGTTGCTCCTGTTACTCCTGTAGCTCCTGTTGCACCGGCTGCTCCCGTGACTCCTGTTACCCCCGTTGCTCCTGTTGCTCCCGTGGCTCCTGTCTCTCCGGTTGCCCCAGTTACACCTGTCGCTCCCGTTTCACCTGTAGCTCCGGTTGCTCCGGTTGCCCCTGTTGCCCCTGTTCCCCCTGTTACTCCTGCCGCTCCAGTTGCTCCGGTTGCCCCCGTTTCTCCTGTGGCTCCTGTTGCACCAGTTGCTCCGGTTGCTCCTGTTACCCCAGTTGCTCCAGTTGCTCCAGTTGCTCCTGTTGCACCCGTTGCACCTGTTGCACCAGTTTCACCTGTAGCTCCTGTTACTCCTGTAGCTCCTGTAGCTCCTGTTGCTCCTGTTGCTCCAGTTGCTCCTGTTACACCCGTTGCACCTGTTACTCCTGTCGCTCCCGTTTCACCTGTAGCTCCGGTTGCACCGGTTGCCCCTGTCGCCCCCGTTACACCCGTTGCTCCTGTTGTTCCGGTTGCTCCGGTTGCTCCCGTAGCTCCTGTTACTCCTGCCGCTCCTGTGGCTCCTGTCTCTCCGGTGACTCCCGTTGCACCCGTGGCTCCTGTTGCACCAGTTTCTCCGGTTGCTCCCGTGGCTCCTGTCGCTCCTGTTACCCCAGTTGCTCCTGTCTCTCCGGTGGCTCCTGTTGCGCCAGTTTCTCCTGTTGCTCCTGTGGCTCCGGTAGCACCGGTTGCCCCTGTCGCCCCCGTTACACCCGTTGCTCCTGTAGCTCCTGTAGCTCCTGTTGCTCCTGTTGCTCCTGTTGCTCCTGTTGCCCCTGTTACTCCTGCCGCTCCCGTTATTCCTGTCGCTCCTGTTACTCCTGTGGCTCCCGTTGCTCCGGTTGCACCAGTTACTCCTGTTACTCCGGTTGCCCCTGTTACTCCTGTTACTCCCGTCGCTCCTCTTTCCCCAGTTACACCTGTTGCTCCCGTGGCCCCCGTTGCTCCTCTTTCTCCTGTTGCTCCCGTTGCTCCTGTGGCTCCTGTCTCTCCGGTGACTCCCGTTGCACCCGTGGCTCCTGCCGCTCCCGTTGCTCCTGTCGCTCCTGTTACTCCTGTTGCCCCTGATGCTCCTGTTACCCCCGTTGCTCCTGTTACCCCTGTTACTCCCGTGGCTCCTGTTGCTCCCGTTGCTCCCGTTGCTCCCGTTGCTCCTCTTTCTCCTGTTGCTCCTGTGGCTCCGGTTGCTCCTGTTACTCCGGCTTCTCCTGTTGCCCCTGTTACTCCTGTGGCTCCCTTTTCACCTGTAGCTCCTGTTGCCCCTGTTACTCCTGCCGCTCCCGTGGCTCCTGTTTCACCAGTAGCTCCTGTTGCACCCGTTGCTCCTGCTGCACCAGTTTCTCCGGTTGCCCCTGTTGCTCCTGTTGCACCAGTTTCTCCTGTTGCACCAGTTTCTCCTGTTGCTCCCGTGGCTCCTGTTGCACCCGTGGCTCCGGTTGCTCCCTGTTGCTCCTGTTGTTCCGGTTGCTCCTCTTTCTCCCGTTGCCCCCGTTGCTCCTGTTGCACCGGCTGCTCCCGTTGACCCTCTTGCTCCTGCTGCCCCCGTCGCTCCTCTTGCGCCTGCTGCACCCGCCGCTCCTCTTGCACCTACCGCTCCTCTTGCTCCTCTTGCTCCTCTTGCTCCTCCTGCACCCGTCGCCCCTCTTTCTCCCGTCGCTCCCGTTGACCCCGCTGCCCCAGGGACACCCGGTACTCCTTGGGCACCTGTAGCTCCAGATTCGCCCGTCGGTCCCGTTAGATCTTGTACATTTTCAACGAAATCCTGCATCATCATACTTTGAACGCTCTCGGCACTTATTCTTGAAACAGATAACAAAGAAAACAACAACCCATTCCGATCAGTTGTCGGTATATCCAAAGTTGTTACCGTTTCTCCAAGCATATTGGTATAATTCATCAATCGATCATTCACTTGCATCGGAGACGCGCCTTCCACCAGTGATGCTATTACGTTCTGGGACGCTGTCTGCAGAGCTTCCCGCTGCGCTGCAGAAGCGCCCAAACGGGATACTTGTTGATTGATATCTTCAAAAACAACTCCTAATCTATTCGCGGATTCCATCCCTGGATTCGTCACTGCTTCCGCAATATATAACGGGAGATTATCGACCAAGTTGTGTAATGGGATCAAATCCATTCTTTCTTGTGCATAACCCCATCTGTTGAGCGAACTGCTAATTTCAAGAATGGATGATCTAATCAATCTTCCTATTCCGATGCGCTCGGCATAAGAAAGGATAAGTACTGCAAAAAAGTTTATTCGATCTATAATTTCTCTGCTATTGTTCATATTAGAAATAACTAATACTTGCTCAGCGGCCGTTCGGATAAATCGCTTTTCGCTTTTAGATAGTGACATATTGGAAGACAACAACATTTTTTGGATCCGTCGAACTTGTCTTTTTAGACGAATGAAGTTTTCATGTACCGGTTGCTCAATGAATATGCGGACAAGTGCTCTCAATTGGCGAAACGACCAAACCAGGCGACTCAACCAAAGCTCTCTTAACCTCGTTCGCCTGGGCGCTATTTTTCGTGAAGGCGTGCACTTCAATTTGCCGCGATTTCCTCTCCGTGGGGAATCCAATATGCTTCACTCCTCGTTCTGCTTCTCTACGACTCAGCAAACACCCATATCTGCAGATTATTCACTGGGCGAACAATAGGTTCGAAATCTTACAGTTGAGCCGCAACAAAAAAAGAGAAGGCCCATTTAAGAGAAGCCCTCTCTTTTCGTCATCCAAGTTATTAGTTTCATTTTGCCTTGCCGCTTTGGGCACGTAATTTCTCAAGATACGCCGTATCCTGTTTCGAAAGCTCCAGTCCCTCCAATAATTCAGGGCGTCTTTCCCATGTTCGTTTGAGCGCTTGTTCACGGCGCCATACATCGATATTCGCATGATGACCGCTTAGCAAAATATCCGGCACTTTCCAGCCGCGGAACTCCGCCGGACGTGTATAGTGCGGGTATTCCAGCAGGCCCGTACTGAATGAATCCGTCACCGCCGAGGTTTCATTCCCAAGTACACCCGGCAGCAATCGGACGACGGAATCGATGACCACCATGGCCGGCAGCTCTCCGCCGGTAAGCACGTAATCTCCGATGGATAACTCATCCGTCACGAGAAACTCGCGGATTCGTTCATCGTAACCTTCGTAATGCCCGCATATAAACACCAGATGCTCTTCTTGAGACAGCTCTTCCGCCTTCTTCTGCGTAAAAGTCTCTCCTTGCGGGCACATCAGAATGACTCGCGGAGGCTTGGCTGGGCCGGTGATATCAGCCGAAATCTCTCCGGCAGGATGAACTCCCTCCCCATGATTCGAAATCTCATTCGGATCCGAAGCGAGGATGTCCTCTACCGCAGCAAAAATCGGGTCCGGTTTTAACACCATTCCGCCACCCCCTCCATATGGAGTATCGTCGACCTGCCCATGCTTGTTCCCGGCATACTGGCGGAAGTTGATGGCATTCAGGTTCACGATTTCTTTCTCGGCCGCTTTACCCAGAATACTCGAATGGAACACGCCATCAAACATTTCGGGAAACAGCGTCAACACATCAATCCGCATGGACTATAACAACCCTTCCATAAGATGCACGCGGACAAGCTTCGATTCCTTGTCGACATCCAGTACGACATCCGGTATGGCCGGGAGTAGAATTTCTTTTCCCTTAGGCGTTTTGACAACCCATACGTCATTGGCGCCCGGCGTCAAAATCTCGGAAATCGTGCCAAGCTCCTCAGCCGGTTCCTCATCCGTTATCACCTTGCAACCAATGATCTCGTGGAAATAGTACTCGTTCTCCGGAAGCTCCTCCTGAAGATCCTCGGTAATTTTCAGCAGCGAGCCCTTATATTTTTCAGCCTCGTTAATCCCATGAAGCTCCTTGAATTTCAGGACATACATGTTTTTATGAAAGCGGGATGTTTCGACCGTTACTTCAATCTTATTCCCTTTGTCGGGAACGATATACAGCTTGCTCTTCGCGGCAAAACGCTGGTCGGCAAAATCCGTATGCGGCATGACCTTAACTTCGCCGCGAATGCCGTGCGTGTTCACGATTTTGCCTACGGTATACAACTTTTCAGACATGGTCTTCCTCCTGCATCACTTAATGAACGTTCTAAGCTGGTATGACCGGCTGATTTCTTCAGCATGTACGAAAAAGGGCTAGGACATGCATCCTAACCCCCTTTCGTATATTTTAAGAAATGATATCAACGGTCACCCGTTTATCCATTTTAACTGCCGCCGATGTAACGACTGTACGCAATGATTTGGCGATACGCCCTTGTTTGCCTATGACCTTCCCGACATCGTCAGGATGCACGTACAGTTCATATACAATCAAGTGCTCCTTCTCAACGGTTTTCACAGTCACATCTTCTGGATGATCCACTAAAGCCTTAGCAATAACGCGAACTAATTCTTCCATAGATAACCCTCGCGATCAGTCTTATTTCTGATGCTTCAGCTCATGAAACTTCTTCATTACGCCCGCTTTGCTAAGCAAGTTGCGAACCGTGTCAGATGCTTGCGCACCATTTTGAAGCCAGTTCAGTGCTTTCTCTTCATCGATCTTAACTTCAGCCGGTTGAGCAACCGGATTGTAATAACCGATTTCCTCGATAAAACGGCCGTCACGTGGGGAACGGGAATCAGAAACCACCACGCGGTAGAAAGGAGCCTTGTGAGCACCCATGCGTTTCAGACGAATACGTACTGCCATTTGAAAATTCACCTCCTTCAAAAAATGTCCATTCGATATAACCGGGGCTTAACGGAACGGAAACTTCATGCCTTTTCCGCCGGTCAGGCCCTTCAGCTGCTTCAAGGCCTTGTTCTTGCCGCCTTTAGGACCCATCATATCCGAGAACTGTTTCATCACGCGGCGCATTTCGTCAAACTGCTTGATGAGCCGGTTCACTTCAGCCAGCGAGGTTCCGCTGCCGGCCGCAATCCGTTTACGACGGTTGTGATTGATAATGTCAGGCTGCTGCTTCTCCGCCGTTGTCATGGAGTGGACGATAGCCTCGATGCGTCCCATCTGCTTCTCGTCAACCTTGAGATCCTTGGCTTGCTTCATCTTGCCCATGCCTGGAATCATATCCATCAGCTGATCCAGAGGACCGAGCTTCTTCACTTGATCCATTTGCTCCAAGAAATCCTCAAACGTAAATTCGGCATTGCGCATTTTACGTTCCATTTCCTTGGCCTTGTCCGCATCAATGTTCGATTGTGCTTTCTCGATAAGAGACAGCATATCGCCCATGCCGAGGATCCGCGATGCCATCCGTTCCGGATGGAACGGCTCGAGCGCATCAATCTTCTCCCCGAGCGCCGCAAATTTAATCGGACATCCGGTAACGGCCTTAACCGAGAGGGCAGCACCGCCTCGGGTGTCACCGTCCAGCTTTGTCAGCACGACGCCCGTGAGCGTCAGCTGCTGGTTGAAGCTTTCCGCGACATTCACCGCATCCTGACCCGTCATCGCATCAACGACAAGCAGGACTTCATCAGGATTCACCACGCTGTGGATCTGCTTCAATTCTTCCATCAGCTCTTCATCGACATGCAGCCGGCCGGCGGTATCGATAATGACATAATCGTGGCCGTTATCTTTGGCATGCTGCAGGCCCTGCTTCGCGATTTCAACCGGGCTTGTCTTGTCTCCTAAGGAGAATACCGGCACATTGATCTGATTGCCGAGCACTTCGAGCTGCTTGATCGCAGCGGGGCGATAGATGTCGCCTGCCACGAGCAGCGGTCGGCTGTTCTGCTTCTGAAGCAGCTTAGCCAGCTTGCCCGAGGTCGTTGTCTTACCGGCACCTTGCAAACCGGCCATCATAATGACCGTCGGCGGCTTATTGCTCTTCGCCAGCTTGGCTTGGCTTCCCCCATCAACTCCGTCAGCTCTTTGTTAACGATGTCGATGATCACCATGCCGGGCGTAAAGCTGTCCATCACTTCCTTGCCGATGGCCTTCTCTTTTACTTTGGATACGAAATCCTTAACCACTTTGAAGTTAACGTCGGCTTCCAGAAGCGCGAGTCTAACTTCACGCATGGCGGCTGTTACATCTTCTTCGGACACCTTGCCTTTACCACGAAGCTTGCTGAACACATTCTGTAGTCTGCTGGTCAATCCTTCAAACGCCATATCCGCCACCTCCGTTCATACTTAATCCCATACTTTTAATCGTTCGACCATATCGGTCATTACATGCTTATCTTGTTCGTCCAGGTCGCTAGTCTCCACCATTTCCCGGAACTTATCCAGCTCTCGGACACGCGCCTCATGCTTGCTCAGGAGTCCCAGCTTCTCTTCATAAGACTCGAGCACCTGCTCTGCGCGCTTAATATGCTCATAGACGGCCTGACGACTAATCTCAAATTCGCCGGCGATTTCGCCCAGGGAAAAATCGTCATGGAAATAATATTTCAAAAAGGTCTGCTGTTTCTCTGTCAGCAGCTGCTCATAGAAATCGAACAGCAAATTGATCCGGTTCGTCTTCTCGAGCCGATTCTCCTGACTCATTTAAGGGCACCCCCCTCGTCAAGGAAAAACACTTTACAGTTCGCTTAACGAACCTTATCATACAAAAAACGAAGAAGGATGTCAAGCCATTTCCCTTGTCATCCTTCATCATGCGCAGAAAGCCGTCTTCCCAGCGGTTCAACCGATAGGCAGAAGGTATATCAGTATCGCAAAAAAGTGGAGAATCGAGCCCGCCAGCACAAACAAATGCCAGATGGCATGATGGTACGGGAAGCCTCTCCATACATAGAAAATGGTACCCAGCGTGTACAGCACGCCGCCAAGAACTAGCAAATTCATGCCTTGAGGCGCGACTACCGCCGTTAACGGATTCCAGGCAATGACGATCAGCCAGCCCATCGCAATGTAGAAAATCGTGGAGAGGAACAGAAACTTTTTGACAAAAAACGCTTTAAATACGACGCCGAACAGCGCAATGCCCCATACGATTCCGAAGAGACTCCAGCCCAGCGGCCCCCGGATGGCGACCAACAGGAACGGCGTATAGGTCCCCGCGATAAACAAATAAATGGAAGAGTGGTCCATAAACTCAAAGAAATCCTTGGCTTTCCCGTCCCTCAAGCCGTGAACGAGCGTTGAGCTCAAGTATAGAAGAAGCATCGTGGATCCGTAGATCGTAAAGCTCACAACATGCCAGGCTGTGCCCTTCAAGCTTGAAAAAACGATCAGGAGCACCAGCGCGGCAACGCTTAGCGCCGCTCCTATGCCATGCGTTATTGCGTTCGCTATCTCTTCTCTGCGCGGATAAGTGTAAGTATTGGCCATAACAGGTATCCTTTCGCTCTGAAATCTTATAGAGGTTGTTCAAAAAGTCATCTTTTGATCACGCAGCAGCACATGAAGCGACTTTTTGAACCCAACTTATACTTCATTATAAGCTCTGCCTGCATGCAAAATCCAGCGGACGCCCATATCAGCTTCTTTGCGGTAGGAACGAGCTCCGAACGCAACAAGTACCTTCTTGGAATTCGCGAACCTTCACTCTCCCTCGTTTTATATGAAAAGACAGGACCGAAACGTCATATTGAAGGCAATATATGGAATTTAATAGATTCGTTCCGGCCAGGGGAAAGCCTGTAGAAATCAACCATTTTTCAGCGATTCGGCGCATTCGTCCAATTCTATGAAGCTAGCATTGCATATATTATCCGGAGTACAAAGAAAGGAGGAAACCTCTTGGCTGTCATCATTTATCCGAGAACGATGAACTGGTCGTACATGAAACAGAGACCGCAGCAGCTTATGGCGCAATTGGGCTCGCTTGGTCATCAGGTTTTCTTCGAAAACCTGGCCCCGCTCGATAAGGAGTTCAAAGAAATTGAACCGAATGTGTATCTGTTCACCGATACCAAAACGTTTCTGCACAAAAAGCTGCCTGCCCTCCGCAAAGAACATCCCATTGTCGTTTGGACCACCTGGTCTAAGCTCCGGACGCGCATTTCCACGCTTTTCAAGCCCGATATTACGATCTACGACTGCTGTGACGAATTTCCGCATTGGGCTAAATATGAACCGAAAATGATTGATGAGGCGGACCATGTCGTGTGTACCGCAGAGGTGATCCACACCCGGTTGTCCTTGGCTTATCCGGATAAACCGCTCACCCTGATCCCGAATGGAGCTGACTCTTCATTTTTTCATATTCCATTCAGCGAAAGACCCGCCGATCTCCCTCCGGGTCCTGTTGTTGCTTATATCGGAGCCTGGGCATATTGGGTGGACCATGAGCTGTTCGCTAAGGCCGCCCTTCGGTTTCCGAACGTCCAATTCGTTTCCATTGGTGCTCCTTACGGCAGCTCCGGCGATTATTCGAAGCTACCGAACGTGCATATTCTCGGGGAAAAGCCGCACCAGGAGCTGAAGCGTTACCTTACTCATATCGACGTTGCGTTGATTCCTTCCAATACCATCCGATTACGCTCGCTACCAATCCGGTCAAAGCATACGAGTATATGGCTTCCGGCGTCCGGGTGCTGTCGACGGCGCTGCCGGAATGCATAGCCATGGAGCCGCACGTCACCACAGCGACGACCCATGATGATTTCTTGGGCAAGCTGGCAGCCATGCTGGATCGCCCCGATTCAGCAGAGCACAAGCTCGCCCGCATAGCCTACGCCAGAGAGAACCGCTGGGTTGAACGCGGATTGAAAGCCGATCAAGTCATCCGGCAAGCCATCATGGACAAAAGCATGAATGCCCAGTGATCCCTTACGCCACGATCCGTACGCAGCCGTTCGGCTATAGGTCCACCGATGCCGCATCTTATCGTGAGCGGGTCATTCAGGAAGTATCAGGGACAGACCGCGAGTGGATTTTATGGAGCTGCAGCTTGTCGTTTACCCATCGGGGAACGTCGGCTCTGGTCCCAATGCCGCTTCATATACCGGACCATGTCGTCTGTATATGTAGGAGCGGTGCCCCGATCTATTGGAGAAGAGCCTGGCTGCTTGCCGCCCTCGCCCGCTGGAATGACAAGCTTCCCGCTGCCAGATTTCTGCCTTATGATCTCCTGCCAGTCGATTCCAGCCTAACGTTACATCTGAAAGCTGCGCATTACCCACCGTATCAGAAGGAGCTGGAGTATATTCTCCCCGTTCTGTCTGCAACACGGAGGCAAGATAGCGCCGCTGGCCCCGAAGGGGCTTTATCTTCCAAACCGCCTCAGCAGCCAGAAGTCTCCATTCTCATGAGCATTTATAACATGAAGGACACTTTAGGCTGGAGCATTCGTTCCGTATTGGCGCAAACGAACGAAAACTGGGAGCTCTTAATCGGCGATGACGGCTCGGAGGACGAAAGTCTGAAGGAAGCCTGCGCTTTTCATGACGGTCGAATAAGGGTGATAACACAATCGCGTAACCGAGGAAAGGCGATCATGATGAATCGCCTGCTTACGGAAGCAAAAGGTCACTATATTCTGGAATTGGATGGGGATGATTGGCTGGCACCCGAAACGGTTGCTCTCCTATCCGAGGCGCTTGACAAAAATCCGGACGGGCTGATCGCCACGGGCAGATACGGATGCTGGGAACGAACCCGGCAGCTCGGTCCGTTATGGAGAAGGAATGTTGACTCCGGCAAGCTATATTCGATATACTCTCCGTCCTTCAATCGATCGCATGAACACGACCACCCGCTCGTTCCCCGAATGTACCGCAAATCTTCCCTGGTCGCCGTTGACGGCTGGTGGAATCGCGAGGATCGTTTCGGACGCATCTTCGAAGATATCGATGTGACCGCACGCGTTCTTAAACAAAGTTCGCCGATCTGTGTGGATGCGCTGTTGTATCATCGCGTCGTTTATGGCGGCAGCACCAGCCAACGAAGCCGCAGCCTCTACGAAGCCTGGTATCAGCAAACCATGCAGGGTTAGCGATTGAAAAGGAGGTGATACGTCATGCATATTGCCGCTTCCGGCTACTATGGAATGGGAAACTTCGGCGATGATTTGTTTCTTCACACCCTTCGACAAGTATTCCACGAACACCACGTCTATCCTTGGAATTCCCGACTGGATCCCCGTCAGACGGATGCCTTTATCATCGGCGGTGGCGATTTGATTACACCTTACTCGTTCAATTCGTATTACTTCCCTCCGCAGCTCAAAGGACAGCCTACCTGGGTTTACGGCGTCGGCATCGTCGATGCCTACCCGGAACACACCTGGCCTGAAGAGCAGGTATCCGCCTACCGGGAGATGATCTCCCAGGCAAAACGCGCGGTGTTTCGGGATGAACGATCGTCGGCCATCGCCAAGCGGGCTGGCTTTCACCGAAACGTCGAAACGGCCCCAGATATGGTATTCGGCTACCGTCAGCCCGACATCCCGGTAAAACGATTCTCGAAGCGTCCAACGATTGGCGTTGTTGTGTTTTCCTATGAATCGTTCCCGATGGATAATATGACCAAATTGCTGGGTCATCTTGTCGCAGCAGGCTATCATGCCGTCCTAATTCCGGTCATTCATCATCCGGGGAACGCGTATTCCGATTACAGCACATGCCTCCAGTTACAGCAGAAGGTAAGGGAGCTAACGCCCGGCGCTTCCATTGAAACGCTGCCGTTTCTCATGGATATTGAGCTCACCTACAGTTTCATACAATCCGTGGACTATCTGATCTCGTTCAAGCTTCATCCTTCGCTGGCCGCTTTACGCGGAGGCAAACCCGTACTGGCGCTCAGCACCATGGGCAAAGTGCACAGCCTGCTGAGCTCTTTTCATCTCGGCCAATACTTTACGGATTACCGTCAGCCGCTTGATGCGCTGGTGGATAGAACCGAGAGCTTCCTTAAATACGGCCCTGGTCACGTGCAGCAGATGATGCCGCTGATCCGGGCAGCCGAGAAAAAAAGCACAGCCTCGCTCCTCGATTTAAAGAATCACATCGAAGAGCACAACCGTTGGTAATACAGAAAGGAGAATGAGTATGTGTTGCTTCCTGTTCTGCAGAAAGCTTGCCGGACGAGTAAAAAAACTAACGCGGCAGGTCGAGCTTCTAAGCCAGGAAACCAGTCAATTAACCGTTAGGGTGGAATCGCTGGAGAGCCAGGTGCTCACGGGGCTAACCATTAATCCGGAACTGACTCAGTATTTCGAAGTCCGCACCGGTCAACAGGTTAGAGTAAGCACAACGTTTGTCACCTTGGAGGGGATCGTTTTGGCCACCGCCGAAGACGGCGTTCAGCTTCGTGAAGCATCCGGTGACCTTGTGCTGATTCCATTCGCCAATATTACTTCCGTTCAGTAATCCCGCTTAGGGATGCTGAAGATCAGCTCCAAACATTCATTTACGGCAAGGAGGTTAACCGATATGCGCTACGTGGATTGGCTTCAAGGATTTATCGGCTCGGAAACCGAAGTAACCGTGTCGGGAGATGTCATCATCGGCACGCTGAACAAAGTGGGCGAGGGAACCATCACCTTAAAAGTACCGCCGATCATCTATGGCCCGCCAACCGATACCGCCATCATCCCGCTTCGCTCGATTGAATTCGTTCGAATCGTTTCTTCGTAAGAATAAGTATGCATGGCTCTTGGACCGAACTGAACACAAAAAAGGACCGAAAGTAAATCTTTCGGTCCTTTTTTTGTATACCTGCTCGTTTTCGCTAGACAAGGGTCTAGTCTTGTTGTTCTTCAGCATTCTCTTCTTCTTTAATCAAACCCGCAAAGAGAGCATGCACAAACTGCTCCGAATCGAAGGTCTGCAGATCACCCATCTTCTCCCCCAAGCCCACCAGCTTCACCGGCAAATTCAGCTCTTGACGGATCGCGATGACGATTCCGCCCTTAGCCGTACCATCGAGCTTGGTTAACACGAGGCCGGTCACGCCGCTCTTCTCGCCGAACAGCTTCGCCTGGCTCAGCGCATTCTGTCCCGTCGTCGCGTCAAGGACCATCAGCACCTCGTGCGGGGCACTTGGAATTTCGCGTTGAATGACGCGGAAGATTTTGTTCAGCTCTTCCATCAGATTCGTTTTGTTCTGAAGGCGTCCCGCCGTATCGCAGAGCAGGACATCCGCCTGCCGCTGCTTGGCGGCTTGAACCGCATCAAACATGACGGCTGCCGGGTCTGAGCCGGGCTGCTGTTTAATGACTTCAACGCCAACCCGCTCCCCCCATACCTCCAGCTGCTCGATCGCACCGGCCCGGAAGGTGTCTCCCGCTGCGAGCAAAACCTTCTTGCCCTCCTGCTTGTAACGATGCGCCAGCTTGCCAATCGTTGTTGTTTTGCCGACTCCGTTAACGCCCACGAACAAGATGACCGTAATCCCGTCCGGATTCTCCCGCAGCTCGTTGCTGCTGTCATCACGGAGAAGTCCCATCAGCTTCTCGGACAATACCGGCTGCAAATCGGCAGCGTCCTCGATCCGCCGTTTTTTCACCTCGGCACGAAGATCGTCCATCAGATCCATCACCGTATTGACGCCGACGTCAGCGCCAATCAGAATCTCTTCCAATTCCTCGTAGAACTCCTCATCGATCTTTTTCCGGCGAATCACCAGGTCCGATACTTTCTCGATAAACCCCTTCCGGGTTTTCTCCAATCCGTCGCGGAACTGTTTTGTTACGTTTTCCGTTTTGCTGGAAATGCTCTCTTTTAACCTCTTAAAAAAGCTCATACGTACCCTCCATGTCGTTATGTTAAATTAGGCAATCTCCGCTTCCTCATTCTCAAGCTTGACGGATACCAGCTTCGACACGCCGCCTTCCTCCATCGTGACGCCGTACAGCACGTCCGCCTCTTCCATCGTTCCTTTGCGGTGGGTGACCACAATAAACTGCGTTTGTTCAGAGAATTCGCGCAGATACTGGGCAAATCGTACCACGTTCGCTTCATCTAGCGCCGCTTCGACTTCATCAAGCACGCAGAACGGAACCGGCTTCACCTGCAAAATGGCAAACAGCAGCGCCATAGCCGTTAATGCACGTTCTCCGCCGGAGAGCAGCTGCAGATTCTGCAGCTTCTTGCCTGGAGGCTGGGCGACGATATCGATCCCCGTCTCAAGCAATCGTTCCGGATCGATCAGGATCAGGTCGGCTCGTCCTCCTCCGAACAGCTTCGTAAACACCGTGCCGAACTCGCGCCGGATGGCATCGAAGGTCTGCTTGAAGCGCTTGGACATTTCATCGTCCATTTCCTTAATGACTTGGTAGAGCGTCGTTTTCGCTTCTACCAGGTCCGCCTTCTGCTCGCTCAGGAAGAGGTATCTCTCATTGACGCGCTGGTATTCTTCAATGGCCCCGAGATTGACGTCCCCCAGGGAAGTGATGGACCGTTTCAAATCACGAACTTCGTTCTGAGCGGCCGTGATGTCTTCCGGAATCGGATACCGCTGCTTGGCAAGCTCGTAGCTCAGCTCATAGTCCTCGCTTAACTTCTTTAATATATTTTCAAGCTCGACATCGAGCCGGTTTACCCCAATCTCGGTCTGGCGCAGCTGATCATCCACGGACCGCAGCTGGGTGCGCTGTTCCTTGGTTTCGCTCTCTTCCAGCTCCAGCTTCCGGCTTAGCGCGCTGCGTGCCGCCCGTTTGAATTCGAGCTGCTGCGTGGCTTCTTCCTTCTTCAGCTTGTACTGGTTCAGATCCTCGATCTGCTTGACGCTCTCGCTTTCGTTCTGACTTAGGTCCGCTTGAACGGAGGCCAGCATCGTGCGGTTCTGCTTCTGTTCCTTCTCATGGTTGTCAACATCCGATTGCAGGCGTTTCAGCTGCTCCTCAAGCGAGAAGGTTTCCTGATCCAGCTTTCCTTCGCGAACCTTGAGGGTTGTCAGCTGGCTCTGAAGCTCTTCCTTGGCCGATTCATTTGCTTTTCGGGCAAACTCTGCCGCTTGGATGGCCAGATGGGTGGACTTCTCTTCTTCCTCCAGCTCAGACAGCAGCTTCTGCGCGCGTTCACGGCTTTGCTGAATTTCCTTGGCTTCCTTCTCTTGACTGCTCTTCTCTTCGCCTGCCAGCTCGGCTTGCTCGAGGACGTGCCGCAGCTCATGCTCAAGCTGCTTGCGGTCGCCCGCAGCCTGCTGTTCCTCGATCCGTTTGTCGTCTCCGGCTTTGCGAAGCTCGTCCAGCTTATCTTGAGATTCAATCATTTGATTCCGAACGCCTTCTATGCCCTGCTGGAGCTTCTCCAGCTGCTTCTCGGTTTCCGAAATTTCCTGATCGAGCTGCTCCAGCTGCCGTTTGCGTCCCAGCAGGCTGCTTGTCTTTTTATGCTGACTGCCGCCTGTCATGGAGCCGCCTGCATTGACGACGTCTCCCTCTAGGGTGACAACGCGGAATCGATAGGAGAATCGCGCCGCGATTTTATTCGCTTGCTCCAGGGTCTCGGCGATAACGACATTGCCAAGTAGACTGCCAACGATGTTGCTGTATCTGGAATCATACTTCACCAGCTCGGAGCCAAACCCTACGAACCCGGCCTCCCCTTCCGCCAAGTGCCGGTCGGATGCCGATACGTTCCTTGGACGAATAACGTCCAAAGGCAGAAATGTCGCACGGCCTAACTGGCGCTGTTTCAGGAAGGAAATCGCCTGCCTCGACACGGATTCGTTCTCCATGACGATATGCTGAACCGACGCGCCAAGGGCGGTCTCCATCGCAAGCTCTAGCTTTTCCGGCACGCGAATAAGCTCGGCCACCGCACCATGGACGCCATGGAGCACGGATTTGCGCGAAGCCTTCAACACTTCCTTAACGCCCAGCATAAATCCGTCAAAATCGTCCTGAAGCTCTTTCATGGTATCGCGACGGGATATTTGCGCTTCCCGCTTCTGCTCCCATTTCCGAAGGGCTCCCTGCGTCTCCTCCTGCAGTTTCTGCAAGGACTGATACCGCTCGCTTTCGCTGATGTAACCGCTGCGAAGGTCCGCAATTTCTTTGCCGAAACGTTCAATGCTTCGATCGATGCTATCTTTGCGACGAAGCAGATCTTCTTTCAGGGCTTCCCATTTGCCGGATTCCTCCTGCGCCCGGTTCATCCGCCGGTCGAGCGCTTCCTGCTGCTGGTCCGCATACCGGATTTCATTCCGCGCCTGCGCCATTTGGTTCATAAGCTCCAGCAAATTCCCCTTCAAGCTCTCTTCCTGCTGCTGGCTGATACCGCCGGTTACGCCAACCAGCTTCGCTTCTTCCGCCGACAGCTGATCCCGAACCAGGGTAAGCTCCTGCTGCAGATCCTGCAGCTTGCTCTTCATTCTCGCGAGCTCGCCTACACGCTCTTCCAGACGATGATCGCCCGAGTGCAAGCTTTCTTCCAGCTGCTCGCGCGTACGTTCCAGGTTGCGGCGGCGTTCCTTGAGCACCTCGCCATAACCCTCGCTCTTCTCGAACAGCTCACTGAATTGAAGCAGCTGACTTTGCAGATCCTCAACTTCCTGCTCCAGCTGGCGAAGGGCCGATCGGTCACTCTCCAGCTTGGCATCATGCGCGGATACTACGGTGGATAAGGCAAGCTGCTCTTCCTTCAGCTGTTCAAGCTTGGCATTAGCCTCGCTCCATGAGGTATGTATCTGTTCGATCTGATACACATACAGCGAAATTTCCTTGTGCTTCAGCTCCTCCCGGAGCTCCTTGTAGCGAATCGCCTTCTCGGACTGCTCTTTGAGCGGTCCGATCTGATCCTCCAGCTCGGTGACCAAATCATGGATGCGAAGCAGATTTTGCTCCGTTTCATCCAGCTTGCGCACAGACTCTTTTTTACGAGACTTATATTTAACGATCCCGGAAGCTTCCTCAAAAATCCCCCGGCGATCTTCTGATCGTGTACTCAGAATTTCTTCAATGCGGCCTTGTCCAATGATGGAATAGGCTTCTTTGCCGATCCCGGTGTCCATGAACAGCTCCGTAATATCCTTCAACCGGCAGGACTGCCTGTTAATGAAATACTCACTGTCCCCGCTGCGGTGCACCCGTCTGGTTACGGTCACCTCGTTAAAATCCAGCGGCAGCACATGGTCCTCATTGTCCAGCGTAAGGGAAACCTCCCCATAATTGACCGCTTTACGCGCATCGCTTCCGGCAAAGATAATGTCCTCCATCTTGCCTCCGCGGAGGGATTTAGCGCTTTGCTCGCCAAGCACCCAGCGGATCCCGTCGGAAATATTGCTCTTGCCGCTGCCATTCGGACCTACAACGGCCGTGATTCCCCGGACAAACTCCATCTCCGTCTTGTCGGCAAACGATTTAAATCCTGCTAACTCGATCCGTTTCAAAAACATATTCGAACTATCACCTCTCCTGCTATTGTACCACAAGTAGAATCGGCTTCACCGCCGTCTTTGGACGAGGCCCATCAACGTTATAAGCAGCTGTCCCCTTTAACAAAAGACAGACAACGAAAAGAGCAAAAAACAGTCATCCTATCCGGGTCCGGTTATCCGCTTGACTGCTCTTTGCTCTTTGTTTGTCATCACATCAGCGAAGCTTTAGGCATCCGCACGTTTCAGCTGCTTTAAGGCTACCGCCGCTGCCTGCTGCTCGGCTTCTTTCTTGGATCTGCCGCTTCCGCGTCCAAGACATTCGCTTCCCATGTATACCTCCGAGACAAACTCCCGCTCATGCGCCGGTCCTCGCTCTTCTACGATACGATATTCCAGTGCGCCCATGCCGTGATGCTGGGTCAGTTCCTGAAGCTCGGTCTTATAATCGCTCATCTGCGGTCGACCGTTGACGGTCACCGTAGGGAAGACGTGGTCGCTCAAAAACCGGCGAACCGCTTCCAATCCCTGATCCAAATAAAGCGCCCCCACAAATGATTCGAATACGTCCGCAAGAAGTGCCGGGCGGGTTCGACCGCCCGTCATTTCCTCTCCTTTGCCTAGCAGAACGTATCGTCCAAAGTCCAGACTTACAGCAAATTGCACCAGGGAGGGCTCGCATACGATAGCGGCCCGCAGCTTGGTTAATTCGCCTTCCGGACGGTCCGGAAAAAGGTTGTACAAGAATTCGCTGACCGTCAGTTCCAGAACGGCGTCTCCGAGAAATTCAAGTCGCTCGTTGTCCTGGCTCTGACTGAAGCGATGCTCGTTTACATAAGATGCGTGGGTAAAGGCCTGCTTCAGCAGCATTGCATTGCGAAACTGGATTTGAAGTTTATGCTGTAACTGCTTCAGATCTCCACTCAACACACTGTCCCCTTACTCGGCGTATTTTTTCAGGATAATCGTGGCATTATGCCCGCCAAACCCGAACGAATTGGACATCACGACATCCAAATCGGCTTTACGCGGGTGATTCGGCACGTAATCCAGATCGCACTCCGGATCCTGATCCTCCAGGTTAATCGTCGGTGCAATGGTCTGGTTCTTCAAGCTCAATCCGCAGATAACCGCCTCGACACCGCCGGCGGCCCCAAGCAAGTGACCTGTCATCGACTTGGTCGAGCTCACGGCCACTTTGTATGCATGGTCGCCAAGAGCCATCTTGACGGCCTTCGTTTCCGAGCGGTCACCCACCGGCGTAGATGTCCCGTGTGCATTAATGTAATCCACGTCTTCCGGCGCAATGCCTGCGTCGCGGATCGCCATCTTCATGCAGCGGGCTGCCCCGTCCGGATCCGGCTCGGTAATGTGATGGGCATCGGCGCTAAGGCCGTAACCAACCACCTCGGCGTAGATCTTGGCTCCGCGTTTCAACGCGTGCTCAAGGGATTCGATGACGAGCACGCCGGCACCTTCACCCATGACAAAACCGTCGCGGCCGGTATCGAATGGCCGGCTGGCCTTCTCCGGCTCGTCATTGCGGGTCGACATTGCGCGCATAGCGCAGAAACCAGCCATCCCCGTCGGACGAATGGTCGCCTCCGCCCCGCCGCAGATCATGACGTCGGCATCGCCGCGCTGAATCAGGCGATAGGAATCGCCGATCGAATGCGTTCCGGTAGCACAAGCCGTCACTTGGGTGGTGTTCGGCCCTTTGGCTCCCAGATTGATGGACATTTGGCCTGAGGCCATGTTGGCGATCATCATCGGAATAAAGAAGGGGCTTACACGTTTCGGGCCTTTTTCCAGCAGGATGTTATGCTGATCCTCCCAGGTTCCCAAACCGCCGATACCCGATCCGATGGAAACGCCGACCCGCTCTGCATCGGCATTTACGCCGATATCAAGACCGCTATCCTCCAGCGCCTTCGAACCAGCCGCCACAGCTAGCTGCACAAATCGGTCCATCTTGCGGGCTTCCTTGCGGTCCATGTAATCCTCCGGGTTGAAATCCTTCATGGACGCAGCGATCTGCGTGGTGTAATCACTCACGTCAAACGCTTCGATTCGGGATACGCCGGACTTGCCTTCCATCAAACTGTTCCAGAATGTATCAAGATCTTGACCAAGCGAGGTCATGACTCCCATTCCTGTTACAACGACTCTTTGTTTCAAACAGACTCACCTCTATGTGGACTGCCCGTCCATCTATGAAACCGCAAGGACTCAAAATGAACCAAGGCAGTAATAATCTATCACTTGTTAGAACTAAAGCTTTGATTGAATGTGGAGAAGTCCCGCCTTGCTAAAGAACGGGACTTAACTGTAATGACTTAGGTATGAGATTGTATGTAGTTTACAACTTCACCTACGGTCGTAATTTTCTCCGCATCTTCATCAGAGATCTCCATATCAAACTCATCTTCCAACTCCATCACCAATTCAACTACATCGAGAGAATCAGCTCCAAGGTCGTCTTTGAAAGATGCTTCTAATGTTACGTCGGCTTCGTCAACACCCAGGCGGTCGATAACGATGCGTTTTACGCGTTCCAATACATCGGACATCCGGCTCACCTCCTCTTGGTCATTATACGAGATATGACTTCAAATTGCCATAGAAGGCATTTGAAAACGATTTAGCGCCCGGCGCGTCAAGCGCCGGAACAGCAGCGGCTCTACATGTACATGCCGCCATCCACATGCAGCACCTGTCCAGTCATATAAGACGCGCTGGAAGATGCTAGAAAAGTCACCACGCCGGCAATCTCTTCCGGCTGGCCAAGACGGGCCAGCGGAATTCCGCCAAGCAGGCCTTCGCGCATGTCCTCGGGAAGTTCACGGGTCATGTCGGTATCGATAAATCCTGGCGCTACCGCATTTACCGTAATGCCACGGGAAGCCAGCTCCCTCGCGGCTGATTTGGTCAGACCGATGACGCCGGCTTTGGCCGCGACATAATTGGCCTGTCCCGGATTGCCAAGCGCTCCGACAACGGAGGATATGTTGATAATGCGTCCATAGCGCTGCTTCATCATGGGACGCGTCACCGCTTTGAGGCAATTGAATACCCCTTTCAGATTCGTTTCGATCACCTGATCGAACTCCTCTTCCTTCATGCGCATGATTAGATTATCTCTAGTAATCCCCGCATTATTCACCAAGATATCAATTCGACCAAAAGTCTCTAACACCTGCTTAACCATCGCATCGGCTTCCTCGGTCCGTCCGACGTTGGATTTAACCGCGATCGCCGAAACGCCCTTTGCGCGTATCGCCTCCACAACCTCGGTTGCGGCCGCTTCGCTTCCTGCATAATTGACAGCAACGTTCGCGCCCAGATCGGCAAGTGCGAGGGCAATGCTCCGGCCGATTCCTCGGGAAGCACCCGTAACAAGCGCAGTCTGTCCTTTTAGAGCTTCACTCATACCTGTTCCTCCTTTCCAGAGTGATCCGGTTGGCATCAAAAGCTGTTTAAACAACCGTCTCCAAACTATTGACGCTCTCCAGACTATTCACATTCATGACTTTGACGGATTTATCAATTTTCTTGATCAAACCGCTGAGAACGCTGCCGGGACCAATCTCAACGAAGGTGTCCACGCCTTGAGCGATCATCCACTCCACGCTGTCATGCCACAGCACAGGGGAATAGACCTGCTCCACCAGCAAACCGCGGATGGCAGCCGCATCTTCCACCGGACGCGCCGTCACGTTGGCAACCACCGGTACGGAAGGTGCGTTGAATGAAGCCTGCTCCAGTTTGCCGGCCAGACGCTCAGCCGCCTCCTTCATTAAGGAAGAATGGAAGGGGCCGCTGACTTCCAGCGGGATGGCCCGCTTGCCGCCGGCTTCCTTGACTCTTTCTGCAGCAGCTGCAACGCCTTGAGCCGAACCGGAAATGACGATTTGCCCCGGGCAGTTCATGTTCGCAAGCTCTACGACATGCCCCTCTGCCGATATGCCCTTGCACAGCTCGGCCAGGGCCTCCCGGTCTGCGCCGAGAACGGCTGCCATGGCGCCTTGTCCTCCGGGAACAGCAGCTTCCATGTATTCGCCGCGTGCTCTAACGATCGACACGGCTTCTTCGAACGAGAGCACGCCTGCGCACACAAGCGCACTGTACTCGCCCAGGGAATGGCCAGCAACGTAATCCGGCACGATTCCTTTGCCGCGAACGGCTTCCAGATAAGCCATGCTGGTTGCGAGCAGAGCCGGCTGCGTGTTGACGGTTTGCTTCAAATCTTCATCAGGGCCATTAAAAATAATGGAGCTGAGCGGAAATCCAAGCTGAGTATCCGCGGTTATAAATAAATCGCGTGCGGAAGGAACCGCATCATAGGCGTCTTTTCCCATTCCGACGGACTGAGCGCCCTGACCCGGAAATATAAATGCTGTTTTACCCAAAATCGTTGGCTCCCTTCTCTTCTTTCACTAGTCCTGTTAAATCCATTCGGTTTACCAGATGAGTACGGAGGAACCCCATGTCAATCCGCCGCCAAAACCAACCATCAGCACCTTGTCCCCTTCTTTCAGGCGGCCGGACTCCTGGGCTTCCACAAGCGCCAGCGGCACGGAAGCGGCCGAGGTGTTGGCATACTTGTCAACATTGATGACGACCTTCTCCTCCGGAAGCTCCAATCGCTCCATGGCCGACTTGATAATCCGGATGTTCGCTTGATGAGGAACGAATAAATCAATATCTTTCTTGTCGATGCCTGCTTTGGATAAGACGGCTTCCGTGGCAGTGCCCATGACCCGCACCGCAAACTTGAACACTTCGCGGCCGTTCATGTAAATGTAGTGTTTGTTGGTGTTAATCGTTTCAGCGGACGCCGGCAATCTCGAGCCGCCTGCCTCGATATACAGATGGGCCCCGCCCGCGCCTTCCGCGCCCAGATCAAACGCCTGGAAGCCGCGGCCTTCCGGCACTTCGCCGACGATCGCCGCTCCGGCGCCGTCACCGAACAGGACGCAGGTGTTGCGGTCGGTATAGTCGGTAATCCGGGACAAGCAGTCCACCCCGATGACCAGGGCGTTGTTGTACATGCCCGTTTTCACGAAGTTGGTGGCAGTGGCCAGGCCGTATACAAATCCCGAGCAGGCCGCGGACAGGTCAAATGCCGCTGCTTTCTTGGCTCCAAGCCGATCCTGGAGCAAACAAGCGGTCGATGGAAAGAACATATCCGGCGTAATGGTCGCCACAATAATCAATTCCAGATCCTCAGCCTGCATGCCGGCGGATTTCAACGCATTCACAGCAGCGTGATAAGCCAAATCCGAAGTCGCTTCGTTCGGCGCGGCAATATGCCGCTCGCGGATTCCCGTCATCGAGACGATCCATTCGTCGCTAGTATCTACCATTTTCTCTAAATCGCTATTGGATAAAATCTTTTCAGGCACGTATTTGCCTGTGCCAATAATACCGACCGGACGCAAATTGTTCATTTCCTCACTCACTTCCCGCTGATTTCATTCGAAATACTCTCTACCAACCGGTTCTGCAGCGCCGTACGCGCTTGACGAACCCCATTCTTGATGGCGTTCGCATCCGACGAACCGTGGCTCTTGACAACCAGGCCGCCCAGACCAAGCAGCGGCGCACCGCCGTGCTCCTTATAATCGAGCGTCGATTTCAAGCTGCGAAGCTCCGGCATCATCAGCGCGGCCGCCATCTTGGTCTTAAGGGACTTGCCGAACTGCTCCTTCAACAGCGAAAAGAGTGCACCGGCTGTTCCTTCAATCGATTTTAACAGAATATTGCCCGAGAACCCGTCGCAAACGAGCACGTCGCAAACGCCGTTCATGACATCGCGCGACTCCACATTGCCAACAAAATGAATAGGCAATTCCTCAAGCAACGGGTATGCGTGCTTCGTCAATTCATTGCCCTTGCCCGGCTCGGTACCGACATTTAACAGCCCGACGCGAGGTTTGGCGATACCGTGCACTTTCTCGCGATACAGGCTGCCCATCAGCGCATACTGCTGTAAATGCTCCGGCTTCGAGTCCATATTCGCTCCGAGGTCCAAGGCGAGCATCCCCTTGCCGTCGAGCGTCGGAATCATAGGGGCCAGCGCGGGGCGCTCAATCCCTTTCATCCTGCCCACGACGAGCAATCCCGTCGTCATGAGCGCTCCCGTGTTGCCCGCCGAGATCATGGCATCCGCTTCGCCTTCCCGAATCATCCGTCCCGCCACGACCATCGACGCATCCTTCTTCCGGCGCACGGCCTTAACGGGCTCATCCTCCGCTTCGATGACTTCGCTCGCATGAACCACCTTCAGATTGGACGGCTTGTCCTTCAGAAGGGCTCCAATCCGGGCCTCATCCCCGACGAGGATGATCTCGGTGTCGCTCCATTCCCGTGCGGCAATCAGCGCGCCGTCGACGTTGCTCTGGGGGGCATTGTCCCCGCCCATCGCATCAACCACAATTCTCATGCCAAATTTCCCCCTTCACTTATGTCATTCTCCTGCAGATCGGTAGATTACGAAATTTCCCTGAAACACCATTTCATCAGCGACATAAGTAAACACTTCCACCTTGGCCTTCCCCTTCTGGCCGGCAATGGACCTGACGTAGGCTTTGGCAATGCATTTCTCGCCGAGGCGCACCTGTCTCAAAAACCGTATATCCGCTGAAGACGTCAAAGCGATTTCTTCATTGATCACGGCAATGGCAAGCGAATTGGCCTGAGCGAACACATAATGTCCGCGGGCAATCCGCGTTTTGCTGAAAACATGTTCCTCACGGATTTCAAATATCGATATTCCGCTCTTGTCCAACTGCAGGTCAACGACATCCCCGATCACCTCTTCAAGCGACAAGGAACGAACCTGGTCATAGGAATGCTCCGCCATCTGCTTCATTCGCTCACGGAGCTCCGGGATGCCCAGTTCCATACGGTCGAGGCGTATCGTTTGAATGCTTACTTTAAGCTGGCGAGTCAACTCGCGGTCCGTAACAAAGGGATTCTCGTCGATCAGCTGAATCAGCCGCTGGTGACGGTCTTTCTTGGATAAACGATCGATGACGAAACAACTCCTTCTGCCGCTATGGTAGCCGCCAATCTTCAAACATACTTATATGTAAATTAGTCGCAAATATTAGAACCTGGTACTAATGTTAAGTATAAATCATGTCACGTTAAAAAGAAAGAGGGACTTGAGACAAAAAAAATAGCACCTCACCAAAGATGAAGTACTACTTATTTAGAAACTATTGTTTGATGATCTCTCTTGCTTTATACGTTCCGCACACTTTACATACGCGATGAGCAAGCTTCAATTCACCACATTGCTCGCATTTCACCATGCCTGGCACAGCCAGCTTAAAATGAGTACGACGCTTGTCACGACGTGTTTTGGACGTTCTACGTTGAGGTACTGCCATGTTCCCACCTCCTTATCAATTCAACCCGCTGAACACGGGTGCCATATCCATCATCATTTAAAGAAGTCCTTCAGTCCGGCTAGCCTAGGATCGATCACTTCCGTATCGCAGTCGCAGGCGCCTTCATTCAGGTCCTTGCCGCAATTCGGGCAGAGTCCCTTGCAGTCGGCTTTGCAAACCGGAGCTAGCGGCAGGTGGAGCAGAAATGCTTCTTCTACATAGGGAGTGAGATCCACACTCTCACCCTGCACGTATGTAGTATCGTCATCCTCATCCTGAACCACAGATTCAGGATCTTCCACCGGCTGGAACACTTCATGAAAAGGGATGTGCACGTGCTCGCTGATCGGCTTCAGGCAGCGGGAGCAATTCATCTCCAGCTCGCCTTCTAATCGTCCGCGAACATCCACCGAACCGGTAACCGACGGAGTTGCTTTCAAATCCACGTCTAATGGCTTAACCGCAACAATATCCTTCCGGTCCTTAATGGCATTGCTTACATCCACGGTTTGATGGAACTGTAACGGTTGATCGCTGGTTGTCAATTTACGAAATTGAATTAGCATATCCATCACTCCAAACAAACAAAGATTATTATACCGATTCCCAGAGAGTTTTGTCAACAGGATAACCCTAACAACCTCTATATTGTTACCCGATATTTCTCTTCATACTACCAGAATTATAACACTCCCGGGAGGGGCGCTTATGGTTGCAGGAACGTCATGCAATTATGTTATATTCTAATCAAGGAGTTGAAACGAATGAAAACGGTTGGCATAGTCGTTGAATATAATCCCTTACATAACGGTCATGTACTGCATTATCGCAGTTCCAAAGAAGTTTCGGAGGCAGATGCCGTCGTCGCGGTGATGAGCGGTCCGTTTCTCCAGCGAGGCGAACCTGCCATCGCTAGCAAGCGCGCTCGGGCGGAAATGGCCCTTGCCATGGGCGTTGACCTGTGCCTCGAGCTGCCGGTAACCTATGCCGTGCAGCCTGCGGAATGGTTCGCGTTCGGTGCGGTAGCCATTCTGGAAGCTACGGGGGTCGTGGATTGCCTTTCCTTCGGATCCGAAAGCGGGACGCTGGAGCAAATCCTGCCGTTGTCCCGTTCGCTCGCAAACGAATCCGGCGAGCTTCGATCCGAAATCGAAAAGCGCCTCCGGGAAGGCATGAACTTCCCATCTGCCTACGGCGCTGCCGCCGCTGTCCTTTTCGGTGAATCCGGTCCTGCAACGGCAACGACAGAGCTGCAAGAGCTGCTCACGCAGCCGAACAACTCCCTGGGGCTGCACTATCTGATCGCACTCCAGCGCCTCGGCAGCCGCATTACGCCCTATACCATTCCAAGAGTAAGCGCACATTACCACGATCCGCTGCCGGGAACGTCATCCATTGCCAGCGCAACCGCCATCCGGAACATTATTCTGTCACAAGGCTTGGAAGCGGCCAGACCCTATATGCCGGAATTCACGTACGACATCATGGAACGGGAAATCAAGAGCGGACTAGCTCCGGTCCATTGGGAGCAGTTTCGCCAGCCGCTGTTCCAAGCCCTGCTCACGCATACACCCGCTGAGCTTGAAAGCTTCCTCGAAGTAACCGAGGGCTTGGAGCATCGTGTTCAGCGCTCGCTATCGCAGCTGGAACAGCCGACGGTTGACGCCCTTCTGGAAGCCTTGAAGACCAAGCGCTATACGCGTACCAAGCTTCAACGCATGCTGATGCACATCATGCTGAATCATGACAAGGCATCGATGAATCGTGAAGAGCTCGCCAAAGGTCCGGGATATATCCGGGTCCTCGGCTTCAGCGAGACGGGGCGTTCGCTGCTGAAACGAATGAAGCGAAGCGCTTCACTCCCCGTCATTCATCAGCCGGCTAAGCTGGAGCATCCTCAGCTGGAGCGTGACCTGGCGGCAGCCGCCGTCTATGCTAACGGGCAACCTAGGCCCCAAATCGGAAACTACTACAGCGATTACCTGCTGCCGCCGCTCACCCCTTAGGCGGCAGCTCCTCCAAATAATCCACGGCATCCTGCAGGTCATCGACCGGGATCAGCTTCATATCCGTTTTAATCCGGTCCGCGCGCTTTTTGGCCTCATCGTAATTTTTTTGAGGCACAAAAAAGATATCGGCTTCCTTCCGGTCGGCAGCCACGATCTTGTGCTTCACGCCGCCAATGGGGCCTACGGCGCCTGATTTATCGATGGTACCCGTTCCGGCTACCCGGTAACCCTTGCTTAAATCCCCTTCGGTAAGCTGATTATAAATCTCAAGGGTGAAGATCAGTCCGGCTGACGGTCCTCCGATGTTGGTATTCGCAAAGTGAATGGTGTGATCGGGATCAGCCGGCTCCACGTTCTGCATCGTGGCAATCATGACGCCTAATCCCGGACGCTCCGCGCCGGTCTTCTCATCCTTTATACTTACAAGCTTCACCTGTTCCTTCACGGTTTTCCCCTTGCGTTCAAGCTCCACGGAAACCTCTTCTCCGATGCTTTTCCCGCTTAACAGGCTGGCAATCTTCTCATTATCCTCTGCAGGCTGACCATCGATCTTGATCAATTTATCGCCAGGCCGAAAATGCTCGGCATTGGCCGAATTCTCGGAGATCGACATCACGAAGACGTAAGCGGGCTCGATGCTGTAATCGATTCCGGCCTCCTGATAAGCGGCTTCCATCGCGGAAGACTGTGAAGAATTCATATAATACACTTGCGTGGCCGCATACTCGTCCTTGCTCTGATCGCCCATTTTTTCGGCCTTCTTCACGACCTCTGCATTAGGATTAAACGCGGACAGCATTAACAAAGCCATATTGGCATAGCTTGCCGACACGGTAGTCATCATGAACGTACCCTCTTCCGCCGGATCGCCCTTCTCGACATTGATCATGGGACGAACCTCTTCGGCACTCCCGGGCTGGTATACAAGATAAGGGGTCGGCATATAAACGACAACGTACAGCATGACCCCGACCAGCAACAAATACAGCGCAATTTTTAAGCCATTCGGTTTTACGGACTTCTTCATGGTTTTCCTTCCCTCCGCCTCATATATCCAGCCTTCCACCAAGTTTGGTCTGACGGTTGTCTCCTCTGCATAAAGTTGTACTAGCCATGTTTACGCCGAAAGGAGATTCCTTATGAATAAAGACAACGCCGTCAAGTCATCCAACGGACTGTGGAACACCATTCTTCTCGGTGCCGCCGCGTTCCTGCTTGTACTGGCCGTCGTCAGCGCGCCCGAACCCGCCTTCCAAGCCACCCTGCAAGCACTCAAGCTGTGGTGGAATATCGTATTTCCATCTTTGCTGCCTTTTCTCGTGCTGGTTGAAATACTCATCGCTTACGGCTGGGCCCACGGGGTTGGCGTACTGCTGGACCCTATGATGAAAAAAATATTCAAACTCCCCGGTACTGGCGGCTGGGTTCTTATAACAGGAATGACAGCCGGGTTCCCGGCAGGCGCTCAGGCCGCGGCCGGCATGCATAAACAAGGCGAGCTCCGTGCCGTTGACGCCGGCAGGCTTGCCGCTTTGGCCCATTTTTGCAATCCGATGACCATCCTCGTTGTCATCGGAACCGGCCTGCTGCATAAACCGGAAGCCGGTTATCTGCTGCTGATCGTCCACTGGATATCCGGCCTGCTGGCCGCATGGACATTCAGTCTATTCAGCAAATCGCCCTCTGCAGAAGCCGGGAAGCAGGGCGCACCCGTCGATAATGACCGGATGAACGAATGGGCGAAGCGTCCGATTCTTCGACGGGCAGCCTCCGCCGCGCTGGACGCCCATCGACGGGATGGGCGAAGCTTCGGCAAACTCCTTGGCGAATCCGTTACCCGTTCGGTGCAGACCTTAATGATGACGGGCGGCTTTATCTTGTTCTTCGCCGTTCTTACTAGAGTATTGACCGGCCAGCTGCTGCCCCAGCTTCCATCCTATCTTGTGCCAGGGATATTGGAAGCCCATCTGGCCGCCCAATCGATCAGCTCCTCGGTGTTTCAAGCAGGGGCTCTGCAGCTGGCAGTCCTGTCCGCCGCACTGGCATGGAGCGGAATCAGCGCCCATCTGCAAAGCCTGTCGCTGATGCGGGAAGCCGGTCTCTCCTGGCGTTACTTTATGGCAAAGCGATTCCTGCATTCGATACTCGCCTTTGTCATTACATTGGCCATATGGAAACCGGTCAGCACCCTTTCCGCTGGCATCGTGCCGGCATTCCGAACGGAACCGATCGATCATGCCGATACGGAACAATTCTTCAATTTTTGGAGCGGACTGCCTTCTTTCCTGCAGGTTCAAGGCATGATCTGCTTGTTATTAATAGCGGCTTTCTGGCTGTGCTCCCGTTTTATCGGGCGTGATCCCCGCTGAATTTGCGGCGCAACGCCGCATCGACCTCGGGGCTGACCAAATCAGTAGTGTCGCCGTTAAAATGCGCGATTTCCTTCACAAGACTGGAACTCAAGAACGAATATTTCGGATGCGTCATCATAAAGATGGTCTCCGCATCCGGATTCAGCTTATGGTTGGTGGATGCCAGCTGAAGCTCATATTCAAAGTCGGTCACGGTCCGGATCCCGCGTACGATGACCTGGGCGTTCTTCTGACGGATATAGTTCGCCAAAAGGTCGCGGAAGCTGTCGATTTCCACATTCGGCAGATGCGCGGTCGCCTGTCTCAGAAGGTCCTTACGCTCGTCCACCGTGAAGAGCGGGTTCTTGCTTAAATTATTGAGAACGGCCACGATCAGCAGATCAAACTGCTTCGAAGCACGTGTGATGATGTCCATGTGTCCCATGGTGACCGGATCAAAACTTCCCGGGTATACGGCAACGCGGTATGTACTAGTATTCTCATTTGTCATCGTGTAATTCCTCCTCATCAAGCTCCGTCGCTTGATCTTGCGCTGTGTCATAACGGTATATCGATATGGCGGTTTCGCCGTATTTCGCGGTTCGGATACAATGAAAATCGCCAAATTCCTCAGCATAATTGTAACTTGATTCGTATTCCAATACCACCAAGGCTGAATCCTGCAGCAGCCCTCGCTCGGCCATATCCAGCATCAGTTCATCGCCGTTCTTGAACCTGTACGGCGGGTCCAAGAAGACCAGATCGAAGCCATAGCCTCGCTTTTCAAGCGCTTTAAGCGCCCGTGCCGCATCGTTGCGATATACCTCTGCGCTTTCCTCAAGCCGGGCCGCTTTCAAATTATCCTTGATCGTGCTAATGCTTTTCGGTTCCACATCAACAAAAACAGCACGATCCATCCCCCGGCTTAACGCCTCAATGCCAAGGCCTCCCGTGCCTGCGAACAGGTCAAGCGCGATTCCTCCCTCAAAGTAAGGGCCGATCATACTGAATATGGATTCTTTCACTTTATCCGTCGTCGGACGGGTGCTTGTACCCGGCACGCTTTTGAGCGGCCGGCCTTTTGCACTTCCGGATACTACTCTCACTGCTTCATTCACCCGTTTCATTATCTATAAATTAGATGCCCAGACAACGCCATGGACAGTGATTATCGTAACACAATCATCCCATATATGAAAAATGAAACGTAACAGCTCCCAACTTTTTTTCAGAGCAAGGTATATTTCTGCACCAGCCGGGCATCCTTGAAATATCGACATCAATGAATGTCGTAGACAACCGCGGAGAAGACTTACGTTTCCCCATAAGCTCTTCGTCCGGTTTCTCCTCTCCCATGAGGGAGTCACTTCGGTGGCTCCCGAACAAAAGCCCTGTAATATCAACATTCTGTTACGGGGCTTTTGTTCTTTTTTTTATGTTCAGCCGCCAACCAAGTTGAGTGGCATTGTGTCATGTCAATCTGTTCCTTCCAGTCAGACGATGCACTTACCTGTGTAAAAAGCATAACCAATCCCTCTCAGCGAACGTTCTAACAATAAAGGGCATGGTGGGGGGAACACGTGATGAACCTGTTTTTATATGCAGGATTGGCTTGCCTGGCGATTGCAGGGCTTCTATCCGGAGCGTTTATTACTACGGATTACCAACAAAGAGACTACTTCTTTACTGAACCCCAGGACGACCGCGCATCCAGGGAGAAAGTATCCATGTGGTTCTTACTAGCGGGTTTCGTATTTCTTGCGGTCGCCGGTATTGTGTATTTGTTCCGCTAAGTTGACATTGTGAACATTTACTGCACTCTCAGTAAAGGCACAGAAGCATCTGTCTCTAGGGGAGGTTCTGATTCATGAATTTTTTTGTTAGCCATGATGATACAGGAGTAGAACGAACGAAAATGAAATATGCCTTGATCGCTTTAATCTCGGTTCTTACGTTCAGGAAACTCGCCAAAATCGAAACGTTGAAGAATGATTTATATGCGGCTCTATTGCTGTTGAAGGGAACTGATCTTACTTAATCTGGTTTCTGCCACCTATATTCCCCTCCGTAGCTCCCTTAACTAAACACCATTAGGTCGAGACAGTTCATCGAACTATCGCGAATTCAACCGGACAAGACGTCCCCGGATATCGGTGGGCGTTTTTTTGTTCCTTTTTAATCAACGCTCCCCTAAATCTTGCAGGAATAACGCCTATTTTGTCGAAAACAATGAGGTTGTTTGAAAATTATTCCTATTTGTACAGTGAAGAGAGGTCATGTAAGTGAAAAGAACGTTGTATGTTCTCCTGTTGTTCAGCATGCTGGCAGGGCTTGGTTTTGCGGGGACGACGCAAGACATCGCTTCTGCCGACGGGGCCGAGCTCCGGATCCAAGACATTGCCGGAAGAAACACCTATCTGATGAGCGACGGCTCCATGTGGTCCCTGATTGACGGGCGCCACGCCATTCGAACACCAGGTAACGTCGCAGCCATCAGCGGTTATGAATACGGCGGCATCGGCATGACGCAGGAGGGCCGCTTAGTAGAGTGGGACATCGGCAAGGGGCCCCAGGTCGTTCCGGGAACAAGCGGCGTGAAGCAGATAGCCGGTTCCTACTGGCTGAAGTCGGACGGTACCGTATGGGCCGGCGATGAAAAAGCGAAGAACCTCAGCGGCATATCGCTGATCTCCAATGCGGATCAGGAATTCGCTGCATTATCCTCCAATGGAGAGCTGCTGCTCCAGGATAACTACAAAAAGGGGCAGTTCAAAAAGCTCGGGATCGTGGAAAACCCGGCAGCCGTCAAATCCATGACGGTACACAGCGGACGCGTTGCCCTGCTGCATGACAACGGCGACGTTGTCGTGTACGAAACGTCCAACTTCGACGATAACGGGCGGATCATACCGGTTACCGTGGCCCAGAATGCAGCTCATATCGTCTATGCATCGAGTGAGCCGACGGATCTTCTCATTGTAACGCTCCAGGACGGAAGCGTATGGACTACCGGCGAGTATAAAGACCGCTGGAAACTCAAAGAGCAGATTACCGGACTTAGCGGGATCGTAAAAACATCCATCTATGGGGATGCAAAGGATTTGTCGGAAGGCTTTTATGCGCAGCGGAGTGATGGGAGCTGGGTACATCATAAGGAGGGACAGAATAAGAACATCGATGTACCGGTAGTCAAGAATTTGTCCGTTGCCATATCCGTTGCGACGCCTTATGTAGGAGAATCGCTGGAAGTGAGCATCCAGGAAACCTATACGAACGGGGCGAAAATCAAGGTACCGGTTAAAGACGCCGTCATCGATATCGAGAAGCCGTATTTGTTGAGTATGCAGAAGAATGGGATGCTGAAATCTGCCGGCGTTGGCAAAACGCAGATTACGGTAACCTCCGGAGGCCAGTCCAAATCGGTGACGGTATCGTCCAGCCTGCGCAACAATTTGAAATATGCAAAACAGGTCAACGGCAACGTCATGGTACCGGCTAAATCCGTCATCCAGGCACTGGGCGGCACCTACTCGGCTAAAAACGGAAGCGTGGAGGCGAAGTTCGGCCAGACCCTGCTTTCGTTCAAAGCAGGCAGCAACCAGGCCAAGCTGAATGAAAGCACCATCCGACTCAAAGCCGCACCCGTGAACGACAAGGGCGAGCTGCTCATTCCGGCCTCCGTGTTATCCGATGCTCTGGGAGCTAAAACCACCTGGGATGCCAAGTGGAAGCAAGCGCAAATCTCCCTCGGCGCGGATGCGGCCATGACCGTCGTCTCCAACGAAACGGCTGGATTGATCAAAAAAGCGATGCAGGGCAATTTGGTTAAGTATATCGGCCGAACGTATTGGGTGAACGAATTCGAAGATTTGGAACGCTTCTCGAAATTGACCGTTACCGACATTTTGCCTGACGACAAGGGCGAATTCAACGTAATCTTCAAATCGGCAACGGGGAAAACTATAAAAAGTTATCCCATGCGGTCTTCGGAAGTGACGCAGCTGTTTGCGGACCGTTCCTCGTTACTAACTTACGATCCCTATAAAAAACACAAATGGTCCGCTTCCGTCTGGAAGCAGATCAAAGCCGGGCAGGTTTCCCTCGGCATGACGAAAGAGCAGGTACAGCTTTCATGGGGGAACCCGGCTGCCAAAGACATTACCTCCGGCGGCGGAAAAACCATTGAAACTTGGGGGTACTCCAATTTCAATATCGTATCTTTCGTAAACGGGAAAGCCATATTGATCATGATGTAGCATGAAGGAGACACAAATTAATAAAGCTCGTTATTCATAAAAAAGACCGTCCTAAGAAGCAGCAATGCCTCTTAGGGACGGTCTTTCCTTGTGACTGCTCGTGGTGCCTGGTATTCACTTATTGATTCATTGGTTTTGTTCGCTCAAAAGATGGATTAGATAAATGCGCGAGTAATGATCACCAACAAGATGAACAATACCAAAATAGCACCTACAGAAGAGCCATATCCATAGCCGCCGCCGTAGCCTTCTCCTACTCCGCTCACAACAATCCCTCCTTTTTTGAACATACCACATGTTATGTCGTTTCCGCTAAAATGAACTGGGCTGCCGCCTGTTCGCGATAAGAATAGTGAACCCGCCCAAATGCGCGCATCTGCGGGTATCTATACGCCGATGTTCCATGATTCCCATATGAAAGAGGCGTGGTGGAACCGTCGTTCAACCACGCCTCACTATAATTACTGTATTTTCTGCAGCTGTGGAACCTGTACTTTCTCATTCCGTTCGTTGTCATGGTCTGGATGCACGATTCGTCTGCGGCGATCGACCAAGCCTTCTTCTCCCAGCTCCCGATATTTGCGCATCCACACTTTCAGCCGTCCGATGTCTGATATTTGTAAGGCGGATGCCACTTCTTTCTTCGTCATGCCTTCCAGCCGCATGGCGACTGCCTTTTTCTTTGTTTCGAAACTGTAATGATGGAATGTCTGTCCCTTTTTCGCCATGATTATCACCTCTTTACTACCTATATCGGTTATCACCTGGCTACTTTCAATACCTGCGACCTATTCCGACATGCGCATCCTTTTAAGGTCTATAGAACCGACTGCATTTCCCCCTAAATAAATCCATGATATGGTATAATTTGGGCTAATACATTACAAGGAAATAGAGGGATTTATTTGTTTAAACTCATTGTTTTCGGATTTTTGTTTTACATTTTCGGCAATCCGATAACGGCGATTCTAGTGCTGCTTCTTATCGTGTACGTGCTGGATCGCCGTTTTGTCGGGGTATTTCCCAGTGTGACGAAGCCGTTCAAGCGTGCAAGGGCTATATCCAAGCTGCGCAGACAGATTGCGGTCAGCCCCAGCGACGTATCATCCCGGCACGAGCTTGCCCGATTGCTGCTGGAGCGTCGCAAGTATGGAGAGGCCCTAAAGCTCCTGGAAACCATGGAATCCAGTTTAGAGGATTCCGCCGAATTCTGGGACGATATCGGAAGCGCGCGTCTGCATACCGGCAGCATCGCTCAGGGAGAGGCGGATATCGTCCGGGCCCTTCAAATCAATCCGAGGGTCAAATATGGCCGGCCTTACCTTAGGCTTGCCGAGGCGTTTCGGGATTCGGATCGTGAGAAGGCACTCCACTATTTGGAGCAGTTCCATGCCATCCACTCTTCCTCCAGCGAAGCCTTTTATTTGCTGGGGTATATGTATCAATCGCTGGGAAGGACCGAAGATGCCAAGAAATCCTATCAGGAATCGATGGACGTGTATCGCTCGCTGCCCAAATACAAAAAACGGCAGGAACGCAAATGGGCGGTTCGAAGTTGGTTCAGGAACTTATTCTAAGCGTTAATAATGGTTTAAACCAAAAGGACGTCCGTTAGAGGTCATGGGACCCGGGGACGTCCTTTTTTCATGAGAATTTCCGTTTCTTATGCAAGTGGCTTGTACCCAAGCCGGTTTAACTGTTCCGCGATCACCCGGTACCCTCGGCCATTCGGGTGTAAACCGTCCACCGACATCAGTTCCTTCTCTCGGCCAGAAAATTGTGCGTAAATATCCGCAACGCGAAAATAGCCGTCGCTGAGCCCCATCAAATGCCGATTGAACCGAATCACGTATTCCGTTGCCTCCGTCCAGGCCGGATATGGATTATACAGACCGATAGCGCGAATAAAATAAGGCTTGCTGGCCGGTGACTTTATTTTGCGGATATGTTTGACGATATTAGCCACATGGTTCTGGCATCGATACAAGGCGGTGTCCAGCACCTCCCGATTCGGTCGACCTCCCGTGGACTTCACCGCACGAATCAGGTCATTGCCGCCGATCGACATCGTGATAATCTGGGCCTGCTGCAAATGATAGCGATACGTTGGAAGCTGAACGACCCGATCGTATAATTCATCCGAGGTTAATCCATTGACCCCGAGATTCTCATGGGCCACGAATTGGCGAAGCTTCTCCTCCGCCATCCGACGGTATAACGGAACAAAACCGCTGCCAGGCATCGCCCCAAACCCAAAGGTCAAGGAATCGCCGACAGCGGTATAATGGTACACCAACATGTTCACCCCCTGCCCCGCTCGTTACGACATTATATGAGGAATGCCTCCGGTGCGAAACGGGTATATGAACTTGAATGGCAATTTTAATTCCAATCGGAGACGCAACATGCATCCATAGGAATGACTATTCTTCGGATTCCTCCACCTCATAAATGCAGCGGAATCTTTCAACGCCCGGGTACTTCTCTCCCAGGCTGTAAACCTCGAAACCGATACTGCGGTAGAAGTTCACGGCCTCTTCGTCCGTTTCCGCAATGACTCGTTCCGGTTTAGGCTGCACCTCGAGGAGCAGCTCCAAAATCAACCCGCGTCCGTATCCCTTCCCCCGATTCTCCGGCAGGACCGCTAAATGCCGGATGATAAGCTCGTCCTCCATCACATCAAAACCGATGACTCCCAGAAGAAGTCCGTCCTCCTCGTAGCCGAACAACCGGCTGTCGCCGCCCTGATAAAATGCAGCTGCCTCGTCCACCGCCTCCGGATCAGGGAAAACCGAGTAACTGAGTAGCTCCTTGATTTCGGGCTGCGACGCTTGCATCGTTATATCTTTAAGCATACCTATCTCCAATCTAAACTCATGTAGGACTACAGCATCTTCTCTGCGCTGATCCCCAGCTTGCGCAGCAGCATGGCCGCCTGCGCTCTTTCCTCGTCAGACAATCCGCTAAGCACCTTCACCATCAATTCCTGATGCTGAGGAAAGATGGCCTCGAAAAATTCCTTCCCCTCTGCGGTCAGCTCGGCATAGATCACGCGGCGGTCCTCAGCGGAAGCCCGGCGAACAAGCAGGTTTTTCTTCTGAAGCTTATCGACCACGTATGTAATGTTACCGCTGGAGATAAGCACCTTCTCCCCTATTTTTTGCAGCGGCTGCGGACCTTTGTGGTACAGCACATCCAATACCCCAAATTCGGTGGAATTCAAACCGTGGCTGTTGATGCTTCGATGCGAATGCGTCATCACTGCGTTATAAGCTCTGGCCAGGACTACCAGCAAATGCAGCGGGTAATCCTCGTGTTCTTGAAAATCCGACATACTTCACCCTCCGAAAGATATCATGTATTTAAGGTTAATGAACGCCGGATCAACTGTCAAATGTATTCTTGGCCTGCATGCTCGCGGAATGCAATATCCGTACCGAACCGTCCCGGCAGCCGATAATCGCTTGGTCGGCCATGCCGATGAACAGACCATGTTCAACCACGCCGGGTACAGTGCCTAAACGGGAGCTCAATTCCTCCGGCCCCGAGATTTCCTGGAACCGGCAATCAGCAATATAATTCCCGTTATCCGTTACATACAACCCTTCATCCGGCTGACGGCGCAATTGGACCGAACAACCAAGCTGTGCCAGGGACCGAATCGTCCACTCATAGGCAAAGGGGACAATCTCAACCGGCAGCGGAAAAGCACCCAATTGTGCTACCGCTTTTGCCTCATCCGCCACAATCACGAGCCGTTCGCTGTGATAAGCCGTGATCTTCTCGCGAAGAAGGGCTCCGCCTCCTCCCTTGATTAACCGCAGCTGATCATCCAGCTCGTCAGCCCCGTCGATCGTCAAATCCAGGCGATCGATCTGGTGTACGGGCGTCAGGGGTATTCCTTGTTCCATCGCCAGCTTCTCCGAAGCCTCAGAGGTAGCCACGGCCTGGATCGAGAGACCGGACCTGACCAGCTCCCCGATTTTGAGAATGGCGTAATAGGCGGTGGAGCCTGTGCCCAGACCGATCTTCATCCCGTCCTGAACATACTTGGCGGCATGCTCAGCCGCTATTTTCTTCATATTCATTTCACTCGTCATAGGACCCGCTCCTTCGTCTTAAGCTGAATCAAATGTTATAATATGGGGTACAGTGATCATTTTCATGCCAAAGGAAAGGATTATACCATGCGAACAGAGAACCAGATCAAATCCAAAATCAATGAACTTTCGATGCAAAAGAAAAAACTGCAAACCCGACTGGCAGCTCTCGAAGAGAACAGCCCTGAGCGCGCTTCCCTTCTCAATCAGGATGCCCGTCTTGACGACATGATTACCATGCTGGAATGGGTGCTGTTTGAACCAAGCGGTTCCTATCATATGTAATAAACGGCGAATAAACGGCAGGGGCGCACATTTGCGCCCCTGCTTTTTATTAAGGTTATAGAATACACCACCTTCCTGATATCGCAAGAAAAACGTCCTATACATGCGGTCTGTCTTCTCAGAATGTACGTCGATAGAGGTTTTTCTTTAGATCTCAGAAAGTATGAACTTCGAAGCGTGGGCCTTCCTGATATCGCAAGAAAAACGTCGTATACATGCGGTCTGTCTTCTCAGAATGTACGTCGATAGAGGTTTTTCTTATACTTGCGCCTCCTTCTCCTGCGTGAACCGCTCCAGCCAACGGACATAGAGCTCTTCATTCTCGGGAGAAAAGCAAACGAAATCAACCCGCTCCAGCCGGTTATCCGGCAGATCTTCCTCAAGAAGCTTCGTCACCGCCTTTAACGCCACGTCACATGCCGGAGCTTTAGGATACTCGTAGATACCCGTGCTTATATTAGGAAAGGCGATGCTTTTGGCACCGACCTCGATTGCAAGCAGGAGACTGTTGCGGTAGCATTCCGCCAGCGTATGCTCCTCGCGCCTTCCGCCGCCCTCCCAGATCGGGCCGACGGTATGAATGATATGCTGGGCAGGCAGCCGGCCTGCTCCTGTAATCACGGCGTTGCCTGGCGGGCAGCCGCCTTGCTGCTTGCGAATTTCCATGCACTGCTCCATGATCTCCGGCCCTCCGGCGCTATGAATCGCGCCATCCACGCCTTTTCCGCCCAGCAGTCCCGAATTTGCAGCATTGACGATAATGTCGCCCGTCCATGTCGTTATATCGCCTATAAAGACGGAGACCGATGTCCTTCCGATTTTAAATGTTTTCATTTCGGAAAATCTCCTTTCGGTCTTTTATTTCTCTATTACCCCGCAGGAGGGTGGATTGACCCGGTTCGACCTATTCTGTCCTCGCCTTTTTTTTCGCGGCTGCAGACAGACGGTCGGTTAAGCTCTTCTCCTCCGGCCCATTCAGCGCTTCCTCCAGGGTCCGATAAAACATCAGCGTGCCGGTGTCCCTGGCCTTGGTCAGATGATGAAGAAACACGTTGCCGGCTTGCTCCAGCTTCAAGTCTTCGGATTCATTTCTGACCCGGCAAAGATATACCTTCATCAAGCCTTGCGGATCGCGAAATTCCATGACGCCGATCGGACTCAGCGTCCTTTTGTCTTCCTCGGTGAATTGAGGCGTCATATAAACGGTATATTCCGAAGCAGGCGGAGGAATGTATGCTTCCCGCTTTTTATCCGCAATTAATTTGGAATTCATAAACGCGATGTAACCCGCTGCCGCGAACAATAGGATGCAGGCAGCGATTGCGATATTCTGCATGAATGTCTCTCCTTGTACATAATCAGTCCGTGAGGCATCAACCTAAAAATCTTCTGTTATATAAACACCCGCAATACGGCAATAGCCAGTAAATGCAGCGGATAAAACGAACGCCATACCCAGCGGCTCACACGGACGGACTCCAGTTTTCTCCATACATGAGGGCCATAAGCTATCACGGCCGTCGGGATCACGCTCCACATCTGCAGCTCCCAATCATTAAGGAACCAGAACAGCAGGTTCAATAACATATGAAGCGGAACGAGCCAGCCGGCCTGAGCATATCGGAAAATCAAGATCAACAGCAAGCCGTAGGCTCCGTAATCAAACGGAAACTCACTCATCAACGCACAGGCTGCAACAACCACCATCCATGATAGCAGCCGGGAATCCGATCGTTCCAGCACATAAAGAACCAAGGCTCCGGCCAACAAGGTTACGACCACGTTCAGCCCTTCGGGATCCAGCGCAAGCTGGTACGGAATTTGGGAGACCGCTGCAATAACGGCCAGCCGTGCGATATACTTGGGTCTCGATGAAGTGTAGCGGTGTCCCTGCACGAGAGCGTAAACATAGATTGGAAATGCGATGCGACCGATGATTCTCCACATCTCCTGATGCGGAAAAAACACAAGCCCGATATGATCAATCAGCATCGTCAGCATGGCGATCCACTGCATGATAACCCCCTCCTCGCACGGTAAGATGAACATTCGTTATGTATGTGGAATCGATATATCTATTATGGGTTGCAAACAGGGGACTTGCAAGCGGAGAAAAGATGAAGAATTGGGTATCCGGCATCCATGTCCGTTATCCTATATAATAAGAACAAAGGCAGCTTGAGGACGAAGGAAACGCTGGTTTGAATCCTAGTATCAACATCTTCTCAGATGGAGGTGACTGCCCGATGGAAAAGAAAAAAAACAACATGGCCTTAGGCATATGCATGGGGATCGGCGTGGGCGTGGCGATTGGAGTGGCAATGAATAATATTGCTATTGGCATAGCAATCGGTGTTGCCATCGGCATATCGTTCGGCTCCACCATGACAAACAAGAACAAAAGGCCGCCCCAAGAATAAACGAAAACGCCAAAGAACAAGGAATAGACCACCCGGCTAGAATCGGGTGGTCTATTCGGTTTCCGTCAAACTTACCTCATGACTGCAAGAATGGACCGGATGTTTCCGTTACGGACTTCATGGGCCCACTTGCCCGTAAGGAGGGGGCCATCAACCTCGAAGGTGTCTCCTCCCGCCGTCGTCAAGGTGAACCGCTGAATCGCAACGCCGTCCTGTCCGAACGTATTTGCCGCGCGCTCGCTGCGATACGTTACCTTGACGGAACCGAGGAAGGTGAACGACACCTCCTGCCGCTCGTCAAACAGCCAAGCCGGAAGCACCGGGTTCAGATGAAGCTGAAGCTCGTTGTCCTCATAACGGAATACTCTTTTTCCGGCCATCATCATAATCCACATGCTTAAGAATTCGGCCGTCGATCCGCTCAGCCTTGCCACAAAACCGCGTCCGTGCACATGGGGATCCGGATTGACGCTGCTGGCGATGAACGATGAATTTTCCAGGGTGCTGCGTCCATAAACGGCCGGGTCCAGAAATGGGATAAGCGATGTTTTGATTTCCGAGAAAAACTCGTCGTACAGTCCCGCTTTTAATAAGGAAAGCAAGTATTTATAGGTCATATGCAAAAATACGGATTCCCGCTCCAGCCAGCCGGCCGTGAATGCGCGGATGCGTCCGATTTCATCGCCTTCTCCTTCCAGGCTGACGGATGTCTTATACATCCCCAGCGCGGCATCATATAAATCGGAAGCCTTGATCCGATCATACATCGCTCTTGCCTGGCCTTCATTGGCGAGCTTCATTCCACGGGCCGGGGCTTCGAGAAAATGCGGAAGCGCATATGCTTTGAATTCCAACACTTTGGCGGCAGGCAAGCCATAGCGGGTGATGACCGGGCTGCCCTCCGCATCCCGGATTTCTTCGAACCGCTCCGCTTCAAAGCGGAAGTACGTTGGAACGATTCCGCCTCCCAGCTGCTCGGCACGCTGAATCCCTTCTTCAATCTTGTCCAGGAAAGCCGCGTATATCCTCTTTACGTGTTTCACCGGAATCTCGACCTCCAGGCCGCTGATGCCGTATCGGACGGATGCCCGATAAGACTCGCGCTGCCCAGCTACCCGATCCCAATATCGGAAGGAGTCCAAAACGCCGGTTTGATATTGCTGCACGGCATCATATACGCCCTCTAAATAAGAGGCGATTTCCTCCGGCACCATCACCGTATGATGACCGAACCGCTCGGCAGCCTCCACAATGAATGCCACCATACGCTTCAATTCCATCGTTTCGCTCATCCCGGAGCCGAACAGACCCGGCAATCCGTTCATCGCGTCATTCCAGCCCGGCTTGTTTGCCTCCATCTCAACGCCCATCCCGTAAGGATCGAGCGCTGCCATTTTATTGAGGGATAACGAGATCATTTTGACAAACAGATTCGTACGGTAAATGTCGCATTGTCCGCCATTCACCCGCAGCCATTCCGCCGCGTTCCGCTTTCTGCCGAGCTTATTCAGCTTCTCCTCGTCCTCCAGCAGCGCGCCGTACTGGCGAACCTTGCCCCGGCTGATCACGACCTTCTCGCTCCGTGGGAGCACATATACCGGGCTGTCAAAGAATGTATAGGCATTCTCGCCAAACAGCAGCTCTTCATATCGGTCGGGATAAATATCCAGGAAACCATCAACCAAGTCCATGTTATAGGTCCAGTGGTCCGACCAGAAGCCTTCGCCGAACGAAGCCGCAAAATGCTGTTCGGATATCGTCAGCAATCCCGATAAGAACCGTTCCTCGTCGATCGCCAGCCGAATGCCTTGATCCGATATCGCGTTAATGATTTTCCCCGGGGTGAAATCCCCGGCGCATGCCTTCGCGAGCTTATCGTAATCCTCCCGAGCCGCGGAGGCTTGCAGCAGCTCCTCCAATTCCCCCTCCATGCCTGGGGCTACTCGAAACCTCGTGCCTTCTACGCTAAGGGGATTATAACCGTCGGCTTGAATGAGGCTGAAGAACATCCGGATGTTGAACGTGCCCACCTTCGGATTGAAAAACACATCATTTCGGCGGTTCTGATTCATGTCCCGGAAATTGCCGTTCCCTTGTGAATAATATTCCGGGGCCAGCGAGAAAAAAGTTATAGTCCCGCTCCGGATCCCCATGCTTGCGGGAATAGAGGTGGACGACCGCGCCTTCTTTCCCGTTATCGAATATGAACGGATAACCGCCCCGCAGGAAATTGTCCAAATAGGACTGCCGGCTGTATTCATCAAATACAGGCAACCCTGTTTGGGTAGCTACGTCATCGGTTAATTCCCGGGTCAATGCCGATGCCTCCTTGCGTTTATCGAGGATATAGGCAGGCGAACACAAATCTTTCGAGCGTTTGTTGATTTTGCCGATATCGTTCACATGACCAACCAGCGTATACACCGTTGCCGTCTCCCCAGGCTCAAGCCGCGCCGATAATCCGCTGAAGCCGCATGGCACTTTGTTCACAGGATACGGCGTGGCTTGCGCCAAGGATTCGATCGAACCCGCGGCAAATCGATCGGGGTGGATCAATGAAGTGTTTCCGCCGAATATCAGCTCAAAATCTACGATCGGTTTGATCAAATTCCCGTGCTGATCAAACGACAGATAGAAATGGCCGTTCGTAACTTCGGTAACCTCCGCCTCATCATGCGTACTGGAGCGAACCTTATAGAATGGTATGCCCCGGTCCAGATTCTTCACTTCCATCCAGCTTCGCAGCAGATTGCCGACCTCCTTGTACCCGCTGTTCTCGACGCCGTAAGGCAGAATCTCCGGCATACCGTCCAGCAGTTCAAGCGATTCCGTCCGGGCCCCGATATTCGTCACGCTGACCTGGCGGACGAGCGCGGCAAAATCTTCACCGGGCAGCTGGAAATACGACACCGATGTTCGAAGCCCTTTATCTGCATGCTCCTCCTCGATGACCAGCTCATTCTGACGAATCAGCATCGTTCTCCGTGCCTTCGTGTCCGGCTGAAAGGATTGGAACGGCTCATATACGGCCGGCGTCCCGGCCATCTTGATAAACGTGCGGAAGCCGGTGGCGGATACGTTCTTATACGAGATATTGGCCGGCGAGAATTCCATGATCGGCGAATTCTTGTCGCGTATGCCGAAACTGCTTATCCCTTGGCCCCGATTGACGTAAAAGGTCCACATCGGTATCCCCTTCAATCCGGCAATCCCCGGCAGGAAGCTGGAAAACGGCTTGGCGAGATCATACTGCTCGATAACAAAGGCATCCTTCTCAAAACGATAATTGGACATGTTCAAATCCTCCTTAAATGAGTGCATCATTCGCTGAAATCAAGAAGCCGCCCATTTCGAAACCGGTTTCGAAACGGGTTAAAAATGAACCCTGCTCTTTAGGTTCACCTTAGGTGACCGGGCGGCAGGACTCCCGGATCATTAATTCGACTGGCAGCATAACCGACTTCACGGCGGTATCCCGCTCTTCGATTGAAGAAAGAAGGATCTCCGCGGCAACCTTGCCAAGCTGCTCCGTATCCTGGCGGACCGTCGTTAATGCAGGGGTAATGTAGCGGGACATTTCAATATCGTCAAAGCCGATGACCGACACGTCTCCCGGCACGCTCAGGCCATGGTCCAGCACGGCTCGAATCGCTCCAAGCGCGAGCAAATCCCCAGCGGCGTAAACGGCTGTCGGCCGATCCGCGAGCGCAAGCAGCCTCTTCATGGCTTCGTATCCGCTCTCGGTGGAGTAAAAATCGCTGCCGGTTATGTACTCTTCCCTTAAGTTCAGATCCAGCTCACGCAGCGCTGTTTCATAGCCATGTTGGCGCTGCTCGCCTGCAAACGTATTCAATCCGCCCGAAATATGGGCAATGCTGCGATGGCCAAGCGAGTGCAAATACCGGATTGCCAGCATGCTGCCTCCGATATTGTCGGAGTAAACCGAATGCACGTGCTCCGGTGACGAATCCAGAATGACGCACGGAATGCCGCTATCCAGCAGCTCCTGGAAATCGGGATCATCGTTGCTCGACAGGATGACCACAACGCCGTCGACGCCCCTGATTTTGCAATGCTCCACGTAACTGCTTCTTCGGCCGCCGACATCCTTGGAAATGAACATCAGGTCATACCCTTTGGATACGGAGATTTTCTTAAAGCTTTCGATGACGGCTCCAAAATAGGGATGCCGAATTCCGGCTCCCGTGGCTTCAACAAAAAGAATGCCGATAGTCCAGGATCGCTTGGTCGTAAGTGACCTGGCATTGGCGTTTGGAAGATACCCCATTTCCTTCGCGGTTTCCAGGATCTTGACCCTCGTCTTTTCCCGGACGTCCGGATAATTGTTGAAGACTTTGGATACCGTCGTAGGCGAATAACCTGTTTTCTTCGCAATATCGTAAATCGTTGTCAACCTTGGAATCAGCTCCTGCCCTTCGCCGACATAATCTAAAACCATCTCTCTGGTATTAAATTCTACCTGTGCCGGCAGGCACTCGTCAATGTTATTCCGCACATCCGGGCAGGAGCTAAAACTCCCGGTTTTCCGAATGACAACGGCTAGGACAAGCTGGCGGAGGCGTTCTGCGCTTTAGCGGAATGATCCGTTTCCTGATGACGAATCATCAGCATGCAGATCAGCGCAAGCAGCATGCTGCCGGCGGCGCAATAAAACAGGATCGAATACCCCATTCCGTCAATAAGCTTGCCCAGCAGAGGCGGCGACGATATCGCCGCCAGCGAAGATACCAAATAGTACATTCCTGTCCGCGTTCCGATGCTGTCCTCCGATCCGGTCGATACGATGAAAGGGTAAGAATTGATATTGATGCAGGCCCAAAACAATCCGCCAACGGTCAGCAGTACGCGAAGCAGCAGCAGCGATTCTACCCATGGGACGAGCGCAAAGACAATCAGCAGCCCGCTGACGCCGATCAGGATCAGCCGTTTCTTCCCGAATTTACCGCCAAGCCATCCGCTGGGAATCGCAAACAGAACGAAGGCGAGCGAAAAAAACGTCAAGGAAAAGGACGCCTGCGATTCCGTCAGCCCCATCTCATTCTTCCCGTACAGCGTAAACAGCGTCTCCACCCCTTGGTACGCCACGAACCAGAAGAATATGGCCGCCAGCAGCAGCACCGTCGTTCGATTGATTTGGCTTTTAAAGGAAATTTTGGCCCTGGCGGCCGTCTGGGCTTGATAGCCCGGAGCGTCGCGTTTCTCTTGGATGAACGTCTTCAGAATGAACAAAGAGACAAGCGTTACGCCGGCAGCTGCAATGAAAGGCAGCGACGCATGGGCGCTGTACAGCACCGAGCCCACGCCGAATGCCAATATGGACCCCAAGCCGCCCATGAAGTTGATGATGCCGTTGGCTCTGGTGCGCCGCTTCTCTTCCGTTATATCCGGCATCAATGAAACGGTTGGCGAACGGTACAGGCTCATGGCCAGGTTCATGAGGACCATGAACAGCAACAACGTCGCCATTCCGTTATGAAACGGAATCATGGCCGTAAACAAAGCGCCTAGCGGCATTCCGATAAGCAGGTAAGGCATTCTTCTGCCGTACCGGGTGTGGGTACGGTCGCTTCGGCTTCCAATCCATGGCTGCAAGAACAAGGCAAAGTAATTGTCGATCGTCATAAAAAAACCGATCCATGCGACACTGGATATGTAATCCTCCAGAAAGTAGGGCACAAACGCATTGTACAGCGCCCAGGTAATGCTAATGCTGAAAAAGCCGAATCCCAGCAGCCATGTTTTCCTCACAAAGTCACGCTCCCTTGGTTTGCAGCAGTCCGTTCAGCACATCCGGATAATCCGTAATGATGCCCGCAACGCCCGCATCCATCAACTCTTTCATCCGTCCCTCGTCATTCACGGTCCACGGATGATAGGCGACGCCATGCTGCTTCGCTTCCGTTACCCACTCCGGCAGAACCGCCCGATGGTATGCGTGCAGGGCATCCGCTTTAGCCAATTTGGCGTATTCCCACGGCTGGTACAGCCCTTCGCCGTACAGCAGCCCGGTACGAATTTCTGGATCAATAAGTTTGCATTCCACCAGGGAATAATGATTGAAGCTCGAAATGACGATTTGCTCCGCCATGTTGTAATGCCTTACAGCCTCAATCACGCGCTTTTCCAGCTCGGGATATTGGATCGTTCCGTTCTTCAGCTCGATATTAACAATCGTGCCGCGGTTTTGGGTCAATTCCAGCAGCTCTTCCAGCAGCGGAATCCGTTCGCCTTGGAAATCGGCACCAAACCATGAGCCTGCGTCCAGCTTGGCCAGCTCGTCGTATGTATAATCCTTGACAAGCCCCTCGGCCCCCGTCGTGCGGGCGACGCTCTCGTCATGGATCAATACCAGCTTTCCGTCCTTCGTCATTTGGACGTCGGTTTCGATCCCGGTAGCTCCCTGCTCCAAGCCTTTGGCAAAGGCAGCCATCGTATTCTCGGGGCATATGGCCGATGACCCGCGGTGCGCGAAATTGATCAATTGTGACATTTGTACTTCCTCCTGAGTGATTAAGTTTTGGTTTTGTACTATAAATATAGCTCGCAAATGTTAGAGCTATGTTATCATTCCATTTTTCATATTCCACATCGGTTGATGAAACCCTGTCATGTCCTAATTAATTTTTCAAATGATTGACCAATTTGCATGTCAGGCATATAATTGTTTAGACAAGTATTTTTGAAAACCTGAAATGAAAGGTGTGACTTTTTCTTGAAAATACCTAAACGCAACCCTTCCATCGGTTTTCATCTGGGTTACACCTATCGGCGCGCATCCCAATTGTTTGCCAATGCCCTGAAGCCCTATGACATCACCCCCGAGCAATGGCTGGTTCTGTACCACATCGGCGAGCACGAGGGCCTGAATCAGAAGGAAGTTGCCGCCAAAGCGGACAAAGACCAACCCACGACAACCCGTATTCTGGACCTGCTCGAGAAAAAAGGATACACTCGCAAAGCCGTATCGGTTAACGACCGGAGAGCTTTTCAGCTCTTTTTGACAGATACAGGCAAGGAACTGATTGAAGCGACCACAGCCATCGAAAGTCAATGCGGAAGCCAATTAATCGAGGGCATTGACGAGAAGCAATTGGAGATGTTCTGGGACACACTCTCGCGCATCAATGCCAACATACACAACTTACACAACAACAGGAGAGATGTTCCACATGAATGATATCAACACGAAACAACCGCTATGGACCAAAGAATTCATCACGTTGATGGTCAGCAACCTTTTTCTGTTCCTGACCCTGCAGATGATGCTGACCACGCTGCCCGCATACGCCAAGGAGGCGTTCACGGCAAGCCCCTTGCAGGTGAGCCTCATAACCAGCCTGTTCGCCTTCAGTGCGATCGCGTCCCGCTTCGTATCAAGCAAAGCGCTGGAAAAAGGAAAGCTGAGGCTGCTGCTGTACGTCGGGCTGCTGATTTCCCTGGCAGCCACGCTCGGTTATTACTGGGCGAGCGGCATAGCCTTCCTGCTGCTGATGCGCATATTGTTCGGCATCGGCTTTGGGATGACAAGCACCTCGTTTCCAACCATGGCATCGGATGTCATTCCAATCAAACGCTTGGGCGAGGGCATGGGGTATTTTGGGCTATCCACTACGCTTGCCATGTCGATCGGTCCCATGATCGGCTTGACGCTGCTGCAAAGCGGCGGTTTCACTCCGCTCGTGTTCATCACGGTCTTCATCAACCTTCTGATCTTCCCTCTCGCCTACCTCCTGACATCAAGAGCGGCTAAACGGAACGCGGAGCGCCCTGCAGCGGTTCAACCCCGAGTTGAGGATAAACCGAAGGGCTCCTTCAACAAAAAGCTGATCCTTCCCAGCGTCCTCAACTTTTTGATGTCGATTACGTACGGCGGATTGCTGAGCTTCATGGCATTGTTCGGAGCGGAGGCTCACCTCCGGAATCCCCAGTATTTTTTCTTGTTCAACGCCATTGCCATCATTCTCGTACGGCCGTTCTCCGGCAGAATTTATGACCGGTACGGACATAAGGCGCTTGTTATACCCTCTGCGATTCTGATGGTATCCGGCTTGCTCCTGCTTACCTTCGCCACATCGACGGGATCCATGCTGTTATCGGCACTTTGCTACGGCATAGGCTTTGGGGCGATGCAGCCGTCCATCCAGACCTGGATGATTCAGGAGGTTCATCCGCTGCAGCGCGGCATGGCCAACGGCATGTTCTTCAACTCCCTGGATTTCGGCGTGGCCATCGGCTCGATCGCGCTCGGCGCCATCGCCAAATCCACATCCTATGCCATCATGTACCGATACTCGGCGATTGCGCTCGTGCTGTTGATCCTGATTTATATCATCATGCAGGCAGCCGGCAAGTCGCGTTCCCAATCCACCACGGCAGTCGAGGACACCGAGGCTACCGCGGCAGGTTAACGAACAAAGCGATAACGAAAAAGCTTCGTCAGCCGGAATGCACGAAAACCGGGATGATGCTTGGCCACAAGGAAAGGGATCGGCCATCCAAACTGACCCGGCATATGAGAAAAGGTCTTGTCCATTATTTATGGACAAGACCTTTCTTTTTCAATCCTTGCGGTTTCTTGAAATCGACCCGGTATGAATTCCCTCCGGAATCGTCCTCTTTTGCCTCCGGCTTCACCGCGAACAACGTAAGCAGGCCGCCTACAGCCGCCACGGCTGCCAGCGTGCCAAACATCACCCAGTGGTTCGCGCCCAGCAGGAGAGAAACGACCGGCGGCCCCAGCGATACCCCGATAAAACGCATGCTGCTGTAAAGCGAGGTGATGGTGCCGCGCTGCTCCTTCTCCACGCCTTCCGTCAGCAGCGTATCCATGCACGGCAGCACCATGCCGATTCCGATACCGCCAAGCGTCATCATTCCGACGACAAAATAGATCTGTTCGTTAAAGCCGGTGACGATCAGGGAAGCCGTCAAAATAACCATGCCGGCGAAACCGGTCCACTTCTTTGCCGCTTTGTTTTTGCCCGTAAATTTACCGGCTAAATAAGAAGATAGGCATAATAAAGCCAGTGGAATTGCAAGCACCAATCCTTTTACTACGCCATGTAATTTGTAAGTGCTTTCCAGCGTCTCCGACAAATAAAAAAGAACGCCGAATACGCCAAACATTGCGATGCCGCCGATGGCGAATATCGCATACAACCATCTTCCCTTCTCATGCAAAACCCCCTTGGTCGTTTTCAAAAACTCACGCAGAGATTGTTTATCATTGTTATTCGACTTTGGCGTCTTCACGAGAAAAATGACGAGCACGAGTGAAATCAGGCATAGAACCGGAATCGATATGAAGGGCAAGAACCAGATGAAGCTTCCCAGCAGCGCACCCAATATCGGACTGACAACCTTACCGAACGTGTTGGAGGTTTCGATGATTCCCAGGCTTTTGCTAACCTCTTCTTCCTCTTTGAACATGTCGCCGACAAGCGGGATGACGATCGGGAAAGCCCCCGCTGCGCCGATTCCCTGTAGAAACCGGCCGGCTAATATGACATAATACGCCCCTGTCCCGCTTAGCAGCCAGGCAGCTACCGCGGACACAGCTCCGCATAACGCCGCAATAATCAAGCTCGGGATGATGATCTTCTTTCTTCCATACCGATCCGACAAATACCCGGCGATCGGAATCAGCAAGATGGCTACAACGGCATACACCGTTATCAGCATACTCACTTTAAAGGAGCTGATCCCTAAAACTTTGGAAATTTGCGGCAAAATGGGAATCAGCATGGAATTGCCTAACGTCATGATGAGTGGTATGGATGCTAGGGCAACCAGATCCCATTTCTTGTTTTCCATGAGAGAAGACCACCTTTGCGTTATCTGTCATCCATATTGTAGGTTCTTTCGCCCAGAATATGCATGACGGCAAGGTGGCCGTTTTTTCCCATATGCAATTTTTCCTTAATTATACTTTAAATCCGGACATCAACTGACGAAGCTTGCCAGACATCACGTTAAGATCTTCAACGGAATTTGTGATTTCTTCCATGGACGCCAGCTGCTCTTCCGTTGCGGCACTGACGCTTTGCGTACCGCCTGCCGTCGTCTCCGTGACCTCCTGGATTCGACGGATCGCGTGAACGAGCTCCCCGGCTCCCGAATTCATCTGTTCGGTTGCAGCGGTGACGCTTTGAATCTGCCCGTTCAATTCGCCGACCGACTGCTCGATTTCCTTAAAGGCTCGCTCGGCTCCTTGCGCCACGTTCATGCCTTCGGTTACTTCGCGGGTTCCCTGTTCCATCACGCCGGCCAGATTCACGATGTCTTGCTGCAGCTCGTGAACGAACTGTCTGATTTCGACGGAGGAGTTCGATGCCTGATCAGCCAAATTCCGGACCTCTGCGGCGACGACCGCAAAACCTCTGCCATGCTCGCCAGCCCGAGCGGCCTCAATGGAGGCATTCAAGGCAAGCAGTGAGGTCTGCTCCGCAATTTCGATGATGATCTGTCCCATCGCCCCGATGTTGGAGGCCTTCTCTCCGAGCGCACGCACGGATTGCGCAGATTGGTCCACGCTGGTACGGATGCCTTCCATCTGGGTTAGCGTATGTACAAGTGCCTGTTCCCCTTCAGCCGCAAGCTTGTTCGCCGCTGCCGCCAGCCCGGAAACGTCTTGGGCTGCAAGCGCGATATGCTTCATGCCTTCCGCCATATCCGTAACGGTCGCCGTCGTTTCCTCCGTATCCTGCAGCTGGTTCTCTACCCCGGCAGCCAGCTCTTCCATAATCCCGGACGTTTGGTGGGAGGCTTGACGGATTTCCTCTGTCGTCGAATGCAGCGTCGAAGCAGCGATACCCACTTTACCTGCAGTATCCTGCACTTGGACGACCAGCTCCCTGAAGCCATCGACCAATTTATTATAAGCATCGGCTACATCCCTGATTTCATCTTTCGTTGTAATGTGTAATCGGGTAACCAGATCACCCCCGCCTTCGGCAATCTTCAGAAGCTGACTGCTCATCTGGTTCAACGGACGGATCGAACGGGTCAGGAGATAGCCCTGTATGGCAAAATAAACGACGGCGGCCGCTCCGATCAGCATGATGGTCAAATTCTGAAACCGGCTGCTGGCCGCAATCTGATCAGCCTGCTTCGCCAGGGTTTCATTTTTATGTACCGTAAACTTTGCGATCAGCTCGCTAAATGACTTGCGCACTTCCCGCTCCTTGTTAAAGGCAGCTTCGTACACCCGGAAAGGGACCGCCTTGTAAAAACCGGTGTCATACCCCAATTTGTTCAATACCTCGGCAATGGCCTCGGAGTATACGACATAACCGGCTTCAATCTCGTTAAATACCTTCTGGTCTTCTTCTGCCGTCATTAAGCCTTTGGTTTCGGCCATGAGTTTGACGACGGACTCCTGTTTCGATTTCAATGAATCTGCAAAGGTCGAATCCCCGGTCAATAAGTAGCCCCGCTCATCATTGGAAACGCCAGTCAACAGGGTCTCCAATTGCGTCAGGTTATAAATGACCTTCTGGTCCTCTTCAATAATCTTGCTGAACCTCTTCTCCGTCATATTCGATGTGATAAACGCAATGATTACGATAACCGCCGTAACCGTCGCAAGTATCGTAGACGAAAGAATTAATTTTGTTTTTATCTTCATCCGCAAGCACCCGACCTTTGATATAAGTAATATACCCCCATTCCTTTTTTCGTCAAATTTGTGTCAAGAGTGAATAGGCAGGACTACCGTGAAATCGCTTAACTCGAAAATAATTGAAAAAAATTTATTAATCACCGGTCAAATGTTGATAAATTTTGGATAACTCCCTCCTTATGGTATAACAAATGCCATAAATTACTTACAATACTACATTCCATTTTTTACCTCCGCTATGAAAACGGGTTTGACTTTCATATAGTCATCATGCAAAAAAGAGGCCCGCCTGAGACGGGCTCAGGCAGACCTTTTTCCTTTAAGCTTGATCGGAGATAAAGTGACTCTTCTCCCCGATATGATAGACATGCAGTTTATGCATGGCACGAGTACATGCCGTGTAGAACAGCTTACGATCGCTTTCCCGGTGGTACACGTCCTCGGCGCCGTTATAGATAATCACCGCGTCAAACTCCACGCCTTTGGCCAAGTAGGCGGGAACCACCAGCGTTCCCTTTTCAAAGGCCGGCGTGGTTTTGGTGATTAAGCGGGCGGAGATATCCGCCGACAGCTGCTGATGTACGCGCCTGCTCTCCTCTTCTGTCCGGCAGATCACCGCAACGTATTGGAATCCCTGCTCATGAAGCTCGCGGATATCGGATACGATCGCGCCATGAAGTTCTTCTTCATCGTTCACCCGAACGACTCGAGGAGCTTCGCCTTGCCGGTTGAAAGGAACGATCCGCTCCCCGCCCGGTATCATTTGTCGCGTGAAGTTAACGATTTCATACGTCGACCGGTAGCTTTGGGTCAGATTAATGACCTCCGTATCCTCTTCGCCATACAGACTCACCAGATTCTCCAAGCTTCCGAGTGCCTCTCCATGAGCATAAATGGCTTGGTTGAGGTCCCCCAGCACCGTCATTTTGGCCCGCGGGAACAAACGCTTCAGGAACTCCAGCTGAAATGCGGAATAATCCTGAACTTCATCGACAATGACATGGCGTATCGACGTATTCGTACGGAACCCTTGCAGCAGTTCCTTCAAATAGAGAAACGGCGTGGCGTCTTCGTAAAGCAATGCTTTGTCGTCCAGGGACGCAACGGTAAGATTGCATATTTCATCCCAATGTTCAGGGAGCGTCTCCAAATTTCCCGCCGCCCGGCGGAATAAGGATTCGTCCGTGTACAATTTACGGTACATACCCTTGACGTCCACATACCGGAACCGCTTGATCCAACGTCGAAGCGGCTTGAGCCGGCTGCTGACCACCATTTTCGCAAGGACGTCTTTTTCCTTATCGAAATCGTCAAACGTGTCTGCCTTCCGGTTTTGCTTGCGTCTCATCGTTTGAAAGGCCCGTTGGTAATCTTCCGTATCCAGCAGCTGGATCTGCTCCTCTACCCACGAGGCATCTTTCTCGGTCTGGGCAAACTCCGACAGGCGCTTAAGCATCCATTCCTTCATCAGATCAATGCGGCCAGCGAGCTTAACCGCCGAATCATAGCCATAGAACTGCGATGCCATCTCCTCCGAGCTGACAATCACCTTCCCCTGGAATACGACCGGCTTAAAGAGCATGCCTCCCTTTTCCAGCAGCTCCTTGTATCGTCTGATGGTGTCCAGATAAGCCCCCGAGGATTTATACGATATGCTCTCCAAGCGTGCCCGGTAACGCGGCGAATCATCCGCGTTCAACAGGGTTTCCGTCTGAGTGAACACATCTTCGAGATCAAACTCCTTACCGAGCCGGTGCTCCAGATAGGACTGGAAGGTCGTCTGCTGCATATTGTCCTCGCCGAGCTCGGGAAGCACCGTGGACACATAGCTGTTGAACAGCGGATTCGGGGAGAACAGGATCATCTGGTCGGCCCGGAGCGTCTCCCGGTACTTGTACAGCAGATAAGCCACCCTTTGCAGTGCAGCCGAGGTCTTTCCGCTTCCGGCAGCCCCCTGCACAATCAGCATGCGGGTTTTGTCATTTCGGATGACCGCGTTTTGTTCCTTCTGAATCGTAGCCACGATACTCTTCATGCGGTCATCCGCGCTATGGCTGAGCACCTGCTGCAGCAGTTCATCTCCGATGGTCACGCCGGTATCGAACAGCACCTTGATCTCGCCGTTATGGATGACGAATTGGCGCTTAAGCAGCATTTCGCCCTTGACCGTACCCGAAGGCGTCTCATATTGGGCAGGGCCCGGCGCACCGTCGTAATACAGGCTAGAGATGGGTGCGCGCCAGTCGTAAACCAGAAACGTCTCCATCTTTTCGTCCAAAAAAGAACCTGTTCCCAAATAAATGGTTTCGGTCTCCGCAGTTCCATCCTCCTGAAAGTCAATGCGTCCGAAGTATGGGGATTCCACCAGCTTCCTGTACTTTTTAAGCAGCTTGCTGGACTGCAGATGAGCATGCTCGCGTTCGGCGAGCACCTGCGACTGCTGTCTCAGGTTGGTGGACGTTTCGCCCAAATCGTCCGGGTTGCTGAAGTTTACCGTAACTTCGTCCCAGAAGTCCTTCCGCATGTCAATGACGACTTCACGGATATCGCCGACGCTCGCTTCCAGCTGGGATATTTTATTTCCGATTTTTGCTGTTACTTCCGTTACCCGCGCCTGTTCCTCTTTCCAATCTTGATCGCTGATAGCCATTTGTTCATCCCCCTAATATACCGGTTGACAGCGTTAGTTAATCGTGATAAAATACAATTGTGATATTCTAACCACATATCAATAATTTAATGACAAAGCATTGTTAATTATAGCAAGCTGCCGTACATAATTCAACATGGAATTTCAGTAACCGACCCGCCGGGGCGGTTTTTTTTATGTTCATATACCATACCATTCCCGAGCCTCAAATGCCAAACTTGCTGCTTGCTGAGTAGTATAAAAACAGCCGATCAAATGTGAAATCTTGATCGGCATCCTCATGGCGAGCTCCCTTATTTTCGCAGCCACGAGAACATGGCATCCTCTTGCTCCTTATCATCCACGACTCGGCTGATTTGATCCGCCACCCGATTCAACCGGTCAAGCTGATAGCCGTAGTCGTACATGGAGGCGGCGACCACCGCCAGCCGAAGTCCGCCGGGATTTGAGCCGGGCCCGCACATCACCTGCTCCATGAAAGCTTCATTGTTCTCCGCCATGGTCTCGGCCTCATCCTCGTTCGGCTTAAGTTTATCTTCGAATTTCCACAAAATATGCTCATGGTACTTCATTAACCGCTCCAGATTGTGATCAAACTGTTCGTCGATTTCATCGGATCGATCCGCCTGGAAATAGTGGTTCTCCACCGCATCCAGCACTTCATACCCCTTGCGAAGGGATTGGAGCAGCTGCTTATACACCACGAGCTGTCTTGCTTGACTGTATTTCGCCCGCTTCAGCTTCTTCTGCTCTTCCTCAAACAAATTGTATTTGTCGGACAACGATTTGATGGCCGATTCCAGTTCTTTCTTCTCCGCACGGTAGACCGAATCCTTCATTTCATGGGAGATCGCCGTGCGCAGCAGCAGCGACATTTTGCCAAATACAATATGAATCCGCGTGATGTACTGTTCCTTCGGTTTCGGTGGAAACACAAGAATATTGATGAGGAATGCAGATATGATGCCGATAATCGTCAGAATAAAGCGATTGAGGGCAAAGTCCCATTGTCCGGAAGCTTCCATCACGGATATGACCGTAACAAGCGTAAGTCCGATGGTCTCGCCCATTTTCAGCTTCATGCAAATCATGATCACTAGAATACAGACCAAACCGACGGAAATCGGTTGATTCGATAAAAAATACCCTCCGAGCATGGCCAGAATCGCACCGAGCGTACTGGTCTGCAGCTGGTCCAGAAAATATCTCCACGACCTGTATATCGATGGCTGCATCGCGAAAATCGCGGCGATGGCGGCTACGACAGGTGATTTAAAGTCAAACAGCATGGCTAAATAAAGAGCCAGCGTCACGGCTAGGCCGGTTTTGAACATTCTTGCTCCAAACGCCACGGACAGCCCTCCTTACGCAACCCAATTTCACGTCTATGCCTACACACCATGATACATACTCCTCCGTTTGAACCGCTATTACATGAATTACCCTTACGCTTCCAATGTTATGCAGTCTCTTCATTGACATCATCCGGGTTGGCCCGCTTCCCCATCCTTTTCTCGTAAGATCGGATCATGAACCCAAGCCAAGCGCAAGAAGCCAGGTATCCGCCAACGATGTCGCTCGGGTAATGGACGCCGAGATAGATCCGACTAAGTCCGATGCTTAGAATCATCGCGATGGAAACGGCAATCAACGTCCCTCTCCCCGCTCTGCTGTCAATATGTCTCCACAACAAGTAAGCGAGCACGCTGTAGAACGAGAAGGCTCCCATCGAATGGCCGCTGGGATAGCTGTATCCCGTTATTTCGATCAGGCGGTTGATGTCCGGCCTTGCACGTTGAAACACCCATTTTAATAATAAATTCAGAATAGATGAACCGAAGACGACCACAATAAGGAGAAGAATCTCCTTGCGGTGGCCCAGAATCCAATATAGCACGGCGATCACGATCAGGCTTAACACGATCACCGGTCCGATGGAGCCTATGAATGACAGCCCGATGGCAATATCCGTAAGCAGCGGATGTTCAAGGGCTTGTACCGTCGTAATGATCGCCAAATCAAGCGCTGCCAGGCTTTCCCGCTTTACCAGCGCCGCCAGAATGACAAATCCGATGAAGCTGATCATCGAAATGAGGAATATCCAGCGTTGTCTTCCTGAAGCAGGGTATATCTTCTCTCCGCTCAACTCTCTGTTCTCCTTTGACCTTGTTTCGAAACCGTGCGATTTGGTGAAAACAAGATAATATCATTTTCCTGTCATAAAGGAAAGTCCCAAAGGGATTACATGACAAATATCCCGTAGTCTATGTCAAAATCGCAGGGATTACTCTTTACGAGAATATATACCCAAAAGAAAAGGAGCATGTCATGATGAAGGTCCTAGTGGCCGGCGCGAACGGCCAGATTGGCAAACAGCTTACGTTTCTCCTGCATGAGCATGATGCCTATAGCGTAAAAGCCATGGTTCGGAGGGAGGAGCAGGCAGCCTATTATCGAGAAGCGGGAATAGAGTGCGTTATCGCGAATTTGGAAGGATCGGTCAAGGAACTGGCGGAAGCAGCACGAGATTGCCAGGCAGTGGTATTCGCGGCTGGTTCTGGCGGAGCAACCGGATACGACAAAACGCTGCTGATCGATCTGGACGGAGCCGTCAAGATGGTGGAAGCTGCCGAAGAGGCGAAGGTCCCGCGCTTTGTGATGGTTAGCGCGATTGGGGCCCATCATCGAGAATCTTGGAACGGGGACATCAAACCGTATTATGCCGCCAAGCATTACGCGGATCGAATGCTTCGTCACAGCAGCCTCTCCTATACGATCATTCGTCCGGGAGGACTTTTGAATGAGCCTGGTACCGGCCGCATTACGGCTGCGGAGAATATCAAGGGCGGCTCGATTCCGCGCGAGGATGTGGCGAAAACGATCTTGTTGGCGCTGGACGAAGAACATACCTTCCGGCGTTCCTTCGACCTGATTTCAGGCGAAACGCCTATCTCGGAAGCTCTATCGTCACTCTAAGAGCATTTCATATTCAAAAGCAAAATCGCCCCTCAAGCAAAAGCGATACCTTCGTATCTGCTAATGCTTAAGGGGCGATCTATCGTTCTATTCGAATCAGGACCGGATCGCAAAATAAAGAGAAGACATAGTGGAACTCCTTCTCGTTACGCACTCAACCGATCCTGGCATTTACGCGCCTGTCTTGTGCAGCATTCGGCTTCGCAGTATGTCTTTTACGGCATCCACCGCTTCTTCTACCCGATCTACCGCCACAACGATAGGAGCGTTGTCCTCATATTGACTGAAGGAGTAATTATATTTGGGATCATAATAATGCTCAAGCAGCAGCTGTATTCCCTGAGCATACCTTCCCTCCTCCAAAGACTTGCCAATTTCCGCGGCGATCGGAGTGTGGATTCGGTTCTTGATTAATTGAAAGGCCGCCAAATATTGCTCTTTATAAGCCGCAGGGTTGTAATCCTCCAGTATCTGGCGAACACGCTCCGCCATCGGCAATTCCAATACGATGGCTGCCCCCGACTCCTTCTTCTTCATCAGGAAATCGGGAACGACGATTTTGCCGATCCGTTTGCTCTCGGCCTCAAATAACAAATAAGGCGAATTTTCCAATTGCTTCAGCCGTTCAACCAACTCCGCATCGAAAGTCTTCTGATTGTTGGACGGCAGTCCGATATGCCCGAAGATCGAGCCGCGGTGGCCTGCGAGCCCTTCCAGGTCCACGACGGGGTAGCCTTCCTGCTGAAGCTGCCTTAGCACTGCCGTCTTGCCCGTACCCGTCAATCCGTGAAGGACAAACGCTTCCGCATCCAGACTCTTCTGCTCAAGCGTATCCAGCACATACTTCCGGTAAGCCTTAATCCCGCCCGTAATCCGATTGACATGGATATCCATCAGGGACAGCACCGTTGCAGCCGTTCGGCTGCGCATGCCGCCGCGCCAGCAATAGACCGCCTTATCTCCTTCGATCTCTTTGAACTGCTTCACGAAGCTGGGTAGCTTGGCCGACATGATGGCGAGCCCCCGCTCTTTGGCCGCATCCACGCTCACCTGCTTGTAAATCGTCCCGATCTCCGCCCGTTCTTCATCATTGAAGACCGGAATGTTCAGACTCCCCGGAATGGTGGAGTCCTTGTATTCCGAAGGGGAACGGACATCAATCAAAGTAATCTTCTTGCTGTTTTGCAGTTCCAATAATTCTTTTACGGTGATGTCTTGAAACATGTCTGTTCGCTCCTTTATGGTTACACAAACAAAACCCGGCTCATGTTACGCCTCAACGACAATGCGATTCGGATGGTCATGTACGACTTCTCCGATTCTGCCGGCTTCCAGCCCGGCTTGGCGAAGCTCTGCCAGTAATGGTTCGGCCTGCGAGCCGTCAACGGCAATGAGGAGTCCCCCTGACGTCACGGCATCGCACAATATCCATTTATCGATCTGGTCCATGCCATCCGGGAAATCCACGTCGTCTTTCACGTGTTCATAATTGTTTTTGGTGCCGCCCGGAATGACGCCCCCGTCGGCCATTTCCCGAACCCGTTCCAGAACGGGAACGGAAGGCTTTGAAATCCGGATGCCCGTGCCGCTGCCTTTGGCCATTTCGAGCGCATGGCCAAGGAGACCGAACCCCGTCACGTCGGTGCAGGCATGCACATCGTAAGGCTCCATCGTCTCGGCAGCCGTTTTGTTCAGTGCCGCCATGACGGCAGTAACGCGGCGAATCTCATCTTCAGTTAACAGATCCTTCTTAATGGAGCTCGTCAGGATGCCCACGCCAATCGGCTTCGTCAGAATCAAGGCATCGCCCGGCTTGGCTCCGGCATTGGTTCTTACCCGGTCCGGGTGAACGGTCCCCGTTACGGCAAGGCCGAACTTCGGCTCTTTGTCATCGATGGAGTGTCCGCCAACCAGGGTAACCCCCGCTTCCTTCAATTTATCTCCTGCACCTCTCAAAATATCCGTCAAGACCTGCTTGTCCAGCGTCGAAATCGGGAATGCTACGATATTCAAGGCGGTCAGCGGTTTGCCGCCCATGGCATAGATATCGCTGATGGCATTCGCCGCGGCCACCTGACCGAAATCATAAGGGTCATCCACGATCGGCGTAAAGAAATCGACGGTCTGCACCATGGCCAGATCATCCGTGAGACGGTATACGCCCGCATCATCGCTGGTATCCAGACCAACCAATAAATTAGGATTCGGCTCGGCTTGCGGAAGCTTGCGGATGACCTGCGCCAGATCGGCAGGTCCGATCTTGCAGCCGCAGCCACCTTTGGAGGAATACGAGGTTAGTTTTATTTTGTCCGATTGACTCATCACGGATCTTCCCTTCGTCTTAAGAGTGATTTTAGGCAAAGCACATGCAACAACCCCGGCGTGGATGCTTGGATAACGTCTCATCTACACCGGGGATCATCTGATATTCATCCGTTTAGCTAACACTTGTTCAAGCACACAATATCTATATTATATGGAATCGGCTGCTTCAAGTCTAACGGTCTTCCTATTTCTTGCAATTACCGGGAATATCTTTCTGCAATCTGCCGACAATGTGATATACTGTTTGATTGGATATGTAAATAATTTCACGATACATCGGGGGAGTACAGATTATGAATCACTCAAGCGACGGTGGAAGGGCCTTGAATCATACGGATCGCAGAAGAACCGTCTGGCTCATCACCATCTTCATCATCATAGCAGCAACAGGCCTTACCTATGTGAAGTGGTGGCCTTACTACGATAAAGCGCTCAAAGCTATTATGGAACACAGCATCGGCTCTTCCATATTAGGCATGGATCCGGCCGATGCCGCCCCTTCTTGGCAGGCAGCCTGGAATTATGCGCTCACCTATTTTAAAGCGGTTTGGAAAGCGGCGGTGCTCGGCATTCTGCTCGGGACTCTGGTCCAGTCGCTGCTGCCATCCCAATGGCTGCTTCGGGTCCTTGGCAAAACGACCTTCGGCAGCACGGCGATTGGAGGAATCGCCTCCATTCCGGGCATGATGTGCTCCTGCTGCGCCGCACCGATCGCGATCGGTCTGCGCAAGAAAAAGGTGTCGGTCGGCTCTGCTCTCGCGTTCTGGATCGGCAATCCAACCATCAATCCGGCAACGCTCGTCTTCATGACGTTTGTTTTATCATGGAAATTCACCGTGCTGCGATTGATCTTCGGCATCCTGCTAACCTTCGGCATCAGCTACCTGGCAAACCGCTTCGCCAAGGAAGCGGATCCCGTGGAGATCGATGCGCCTCAGAGCACGGATCAAACCGATGAGCGTCCGCTGTGGAAACGCTGGTTAACCAGCATCGGGCAGATGCTGGTTCGGGTGGTCCCGGCTTACTTTATAGCCGTTCTGCTCCTTGGCGCCATGCAGGCATGGATGTTCCCGCATTTGGGAGCGGCAGCGGGGAACACGCTCTTGGCCGTCATCTTCTTCTCCGTGATGGGAATGCTGTTCGTCATTCCGACCGCGGCGGAAATCCCGATCATCCAGGCCTTTATGGCAGCGGGCCTGGGGGCGGGTCCGGCCGCGGCGCTGCTTCTGACGCTGCCGGCTGTCAGTCTTCCGTCTCTGCTTATGGTGAGGCGTTCATTCCCTAAAAGAGTTTTGTGGTTTGTTACTGCCTCCGTCGTCCTGCTTGGGATTCTTTGCGGCGTGGCGGGAATGCTGATTCTGTAGGCAGGAACCACTTTTCCGTTTATATTTTCAATTTTTATTTTTTCTTAAGGTAAACCATAGGCTTATCTGGTAAAGTGATAAAAGAATGAACAACTCATTATTATATGCAGTCGAAGGGAGTCAATCATTACATGAAAGATAACGATTTGCAGCCAAACCATCCGGGACAGCCCGAGGATGATCAGGGACAAGCCCAAGAGAAAGAGAATAACCAACAAGATCAAGGCGGCTTGCCTCATGAAGAAGAAAGAATAGATTCCACCTATCCGGAGTCCGACGAGCTGTACAAGGATGAGAACGAACACCCAGCCGTTATGCATTCGGGAGATCAACCGCATTACGATGAACAGCCACCTGCAGATGGCGGCGGCAACGGAAGCAAAGGTTGGATGATCGCGTCGCTGGTTTTGGCGGCTGCCTTAATCGTCGTCCTGATCGTACCTCCGTTTGCCAAGGGATCCGGCAATGAAGCTATAGCTAAAGTCAACGACGTTAACATTACCAAGGATAATCTGTACGATGAGCTTGTCAGCGTAGGCGGCAAACAAACGCTGAATTCCATGATCACAGAGGAATTGATCCAGCAGGAACTGAAGAACAAGTCCATTACGGTGACCGATGCCGATGTGAATAAAGAAGTGGATGCGCTGAAGGCCTCCTTCCCTTCCGAGGAACAATTCAATATGGCTCTGCAGCAAAACGGCATGACGCTCGACAACCTGAAGGAGCAGACCAAAACCCAGGTTGAGCTTAAAAAGCTGATGGCCGACAAAATCAAGGTAACCGACGAAGAAGTCAAAGAAGTGTATGACCAAAACAAAGAAAGCTTCACAACGCCTGAGCAGGTTCGCGCTTCCCACATCCTGGTTGAGACCAAGGAAGAAGCCGAAGCCATCGTGAAGCAGCTGAAGGAAGGCGCTGACTTCGCAACGATTGCTAAAGAGAAAAACCAGGATGCAACCAAGGATACCGGCGGCGACCTGAATTTCTTCGGACGCGGCGAAATGGACCCCGCATTTGAAGAAGTGGCGTTCAAACTGAAGAAAGATGAAATCAGCGAACCGGTGAAGAGCTCCTTCGGATACCACATCATCAAGGTTACCGATCGTAAGGAAGCAACGAATCCTACCTTGGAAGACAAGAAGGAAGAAATCCGCAGCCAGCTTGAGAACCAGAAGGTCTATGCCGAATCCACAGCCTACATTCAAGAGCTGAAGGATAAAGCTACCATCACGAATACCCTGGAAGAAGCTCCTGCTGAAGCTCCAGCAGAAGCACCGGCTGATGCTACAGAGACACCTTAACACCTGCTGCGCCTTGAACACCAGGCAAAGCCCCTACCCTCGCGGTACGGGGCTTTTTTTTCATGCAAAATAAAAAGTTCTTTAAACCCCAAGCAAAACATGTTAGAATGTAAGCGTTATCAAAAGTTGATCTTGGAAAAGGGGGAATCAGAATGATGAAGCACGTATCGGAATCCCGCAACATGTATGAGGACTTCGTGGTGGAGACAGACATTCTGTTCTTTAAAACCGGATCGCACGGTTTGGTCAGCTTTCACGGCAGGAACTATAATATTAAAAAGAGAATGACTGCCGAAAAAATCGCATCCCTGCTGTCCGGTAAACAGTTCTATCATGTCGGCGGCAACTGCTACGTCAACGTAGACAAAATAACTACGGTAGAGCAAGGCATCGTTTATTTCGGGGAAAAGGCGCCTTCCGCTAAACATCTTCGCATTCCCAGATGGAAGCAGGAATCGCTGAAGCGCCTGGTTGCTGAAGTCAAACAGCCGGTTTGAGCGAGCAGCGGCGTATACCTTGAATCTGGCGCAGGACAAGAGAAGATCCCGTATCCTTTACATTCGGAGGTGGGATCTTCTTGCGTTGGCATGATTTTAGCAGCCTTTTTGTTCTTGGCGTCTGTTCTACATAGATACGTTAGCGACGCGGACGATTTCCTTCCCCAACGCGCTTCGGGTATATATGAATAACCCACATTATGGTAATATCGAATGAAATCTTATGTACATTCAAAAAGGAGTGGTCATGCATCGAATCCTATTTTGATCCGCAATACCCGGAAGCGTTTGCTGCCTTTTCCGTTGAACATTGGATAGCCATTGGCATATGCATCATCCTTGGCCTGCTGCTGTACCTGTTCAGGACTGCCATCGCCTCCAAGCCTTCTCTGCAAAAGACCGTAAGATGGGGCTTGCTCGCTGCCCTTGCGTTGCCAGAAGCTTCCCTTCATGTCTGGTATGTGTCAACCGGAATATGGGATCCAGCCACTTCGCTTCCCTTGGAGTTGTGCAGTCTGACCCTGTTCCTCTCCATCGCCATCCTGCTTACGGATAAACGCCGCTTATACCCGCTGGTTTACTTTGCGGGAATCGGCGGAGCCCTGCAAGCTGTATTAACCCCTAATTTGGGATACCCTTTTCCGCACTTCCGGTTCTTTCATTTCTTTGTTGTCCATATCGCGATCATCATGACGGCATTGTATATGACATGGGTTCGGGGGTACCGTCCCACCTGGAAATCCATCGCCTGGACGATGGTCTTTCTTAACGTGTCCGCACTTTTAGTCGGTCTGGTCAACCTCGCTGTCGGTTCGAACTATATGTTCCTGATGCGCAAGCCGGATACGGCTTCGCTGCTCGATCTGCTGGGGCCGCATCCCGTTTATATTGTTGTAGAGGAACTTATCGCGCTATCGCTGTTTATCCTCATGCATCTCGCCTTCTTCGTCATCCCGGATCGGATGAGGCGCAGCCGCCGACGCAAACACGAGCGGGCTTCCTTGTCTTCGACAGGCGGTTGAACAAGGCATCATACAAACATAAAGCGTATGGATCGTTAACACCCCTGTCGTTTCGGGTGCTTCCATCCATACGCTTTTTTAAGCAAGGGGTCCTTCCCCTAATTCTTAAGATACAAACGGGAGCTTGCCTCCCAAATCTCGCCCGGCGCCAAGCCGAACAAACCGATCTCGTCCGCAGGCAAGTCCGTGTTCGGTGCATTAACCAGGTTGATCTGCGGTTCAGGACAGAAAAATTTGCGGGACGCTTTGCTGTTCCATACCATCCACTGCTTATACGAGTTGCCGACATCGTAAACGAATGTTTTGCCTAGCTTGGTATCCGTCAGCTCCATGCGGTTTCTGCCGTTTTGCGGAACGGCCGTATAATGGTTGTCCATCGAATCGAAATAGGGATTCACGCCGCTCGTGCGAAGCAGCTTTTCCTCTGCCGTCAGCGCTTGGAACTTGCCGGTCGGCAGCATCCGGTCGCTCATCTCCCACCGCTCGCCAATGGTGATTCTCACGACGCAATCATCCGCCGTGCTTTCCGGGGCAAAGGGAGCATTGATCGCCGTATGGAAGGCTAGCAGGCACGGCATGCTGCTGGTACCCTGATTCCGTATAAACACATGCTGAGCCAAGCCGTCCTGATTCAGCGTGTAGCGAAGCCGGAAGGTGAAGCGATGCGGAAGCATGGCGTACACCGGATGATGCTCGTCAACCGTGACGGAGACCACCACATAACTCTCGGTCTCGCTGCTGCCATAATCCTCGACACTCCAAGGGGTCGTATGTAAAAAACCATGGAGGTGATTGCCCGTCTCTTCTTCATTTACCGGGAATTGATAGGTTTGTCCGTTCCAAGGAAACCGTCCGTCCTCATATCGGTTAGGCGGAAACAGAACAGGAATGCCGTGAACGCCCGGACTGGCTTTGAACGCTTCCATTTCGTTCTCTTCCGGCTCGCGCAGGAACCGGTAACCGCTTACGTTATCCCTGAAAGCGATGAGATTGCCTCCGATTTCAGGCAATATCGCCGCTTCATAAGGGCCATGCTGGAGCCAAACCGCACGCTCTCCCTGATACGATCCTTCATACGCTTTGTGGTTCATCGGGTGATCTCTCCTCTCAAGTGTGAACGTATATAGATTATCATACCAGTGCCCTTACTTCTATATGTTCGGGGTAGATGGGCTGACCCATCCCCCTCTCACGGCCGGCCGGTTAAGACGAAAGTTTGGCCTTTGGAGCGTTTGGCGGAATCGGTGCCTGGGCCGGCGGTTCGTTAGCGGCCGGCTGCGCGGCCGAAGCCAGCTCCTCATCCAGTTCCCTGGTGTACTCGGTTCTCTGCTGTTCGCTCCAGCCCAGTACGGTAGCCATATAATTGATCACGGGTATCTTCCATTTTCTCGTCCAGTCGATATGAAACAAGAGAGACCCCGTGCGGCGGATAAAAAAGTCGGCCGGCTTCGATGCCATCTCATGCTCAATGGCATACATCAGCGGAACCAATACCGACACCGGAAGCGCCGATGCCTCCGCCTGATCGGAGCCTTCCTTGGCCAAGCGGAACAATTCCGCTGCGTTTGAGCCGTACATTCGCGCCCAGTGCTCGGCAAGCTTACGGTCAATTCCTTGCGCCGTGCCGAGCTCCGTCTGCTTGCGGACAAAATCCGGGAATTGGCTGGAACCGCCAACCTGACCGCCGGAAATCGGCAGATTTTTCGTTACGCTGGCGCCATATGCCTTCCCGCCGCTTTCTTGAATCCGTTTCGCTACCAGGTCAACGACGGTGTCCGCCATTTTCCGATACCCGGTCAGCTTCCCTCCCGCAATGGTGATCAGGCCGGAGGGGGATTCCCAAATTTCATCCTTGCGGGAAATTTCGGACGGGCTCTTGCCTTCCTCCAGAATCAGGGGCCGGACCCCGGCCCATCCCGATTCAACGTCTGCCGGACTTAGCTTTACGCCCGGAAACATGTAATGGATGGCCTTCAAAATATAATCCCGGTCTTCCACCGTGATCAAGGGACGTACGGGATCCGCCTTATAAACCGTGTCGGTTGTGCCGACATAGGTTTTCCCGTCCCGGGGAATGGCAAACACCATCCTGCCGTCGGGCGTATCGAAGTAGACCGCCTGGCGAAGCGGGAACCTGGATTGGTCGATGACCAGATGAACCCCTTTGGTCAGCTGAAGCATTTTTCCCTTCCTGGACTTATCCATTTCGCGCACTTGGTCCACCCAAGGCCCGGCCGCATTTACGATTTTGGTGCCGGAGACGGACTTCACAGCACCGCCGAGCATATCCCGTACCGTAACCCCGGTAATCCGCCCATTCGCATCATAATTCAGCGACTCCGCCTTGGCGTAGTTAAACAGAACCGCCCCTCTGGCGGCCGCCTCCTTCATGACCTCCAGCGTCAGCCTGGCGTCGTCCGTCCGGTATTCCACGTAATAGCCGCCGCCCTTCAGGCCCTCCTGCTTCAGAAGCGGCTCCCGTTTTAACGTCTCGGAGGCGGACAGCATGGATCGCCGTTCTCCCCGCTTCACGCCGGCCAGGAAATCATACACCATCAAACCGATGGAGGTACTAAACTTCCCGAAGGTGCCGCCCTGGTGTATCGGCAGCAGCATCCATTCCGGGGTCGTTACGTGCGGCCCGTTCTCGTACACCACGGCCCGTTCTTTGCCTACCTCGGCCACCATGCCGACTTCAAACTGCTTCAAATACCGCAGCCCGCCATGCACCAGCTTGGTGGAACGGCTGCTCGTTCCCGCGGCAAAATCCTGCATTTCCACCAGCAGCACCGACATGCCGCGCGTGACCGCATCCAGTGCAATCCCCGCTCCGGTGATTCCGCCGCCGATCACGATCAAATCGTAGGTGTCCTCTGCTATTCTTTGAAATCGATGCCCGCGGTCCAAACTTGAAAACGACTGTGACTGCTCCACATTGAATCCCTCCCAGTATGCTTTACCCTGTTTTTATCTATCGTTACCTTTCCCATGAAAAAAGACAGCAAAAAAGAGACCACGAAACACGCGGTAACAACCCCATAACATGAGGTATCCGCGCCTAGTGGTCTCTCCAAGTCTCCAGACATCTATTCACTTATTGATCATTATACCATATAAAATGCTAATGAAAAGCCATTGCCGCATAAACGGCTTTTTTCCAGCCGCTGTATAATTGCTCCCTTGCGCTTTCCTCCATGGTTGGTTTGAAGCTTTGCCCCATGCTCCACTTGCTGCATATCTCCTCCTGATCCTTCCAGAAGCCGACTGCGAGCCCTGCCAGGTAAGCTGCACCGAGCGCCGTTGTCTCCGTAATGTCCGGCACTTCCACCGGGACGTTCAGGATGTCGCTTTGGAATTCCATAAGAAAGGTGTTGGACACCGCTCCTCCGTCCACCCGCAGGGATTCGATATGAAAGCCCGAATCCTCTTCCATCACGGAGAGCACATCGCGCGTTTGATATGCAAGCGACTCGAGGGTTGCACGGATGAAATGCTCCTTCGACGTGCCTCGCGTCAGGCCGAAGACCGCCCCCCGCACATCGCTGTTCCAATACGGACTGCCAAGACCGACAAAAGCCGGCACCACATAGACGCCTTCGGTGGATTGGACCCGTCTTGCATAGGGCTCGCTGTCCTTGGCTTCGCGGAACATTCGAAGCCCGTCGCGCAGCCACTGTATCGCGGAGCCCGCCACGAAGACGCTGCCCTCAAGCGCGTATTGTACGCGGCCATCCAGTCCCCAGGCGATCGTGGTGATCAGCCCATGCTCGGATTGAACCGGCTTATCGCCGGTATTCATCAGCATAAAGCTGCCTGTTCCGTAGGTCGTCTTCACCATGCCTTCGGAGAAGCAGGTCTGGCCGAACAGCGCCGCTTGCTGATCGCCGGCCGCTCCGGCAATCGGAACCTCTCGCCCGAAGAAGTGATAGGATGCCGTATTGGAATATATTTCGGATGACGGCCTGACCTCAGGCAGCATGGCCTTGGGGATGTCCAGCAGCTGCAGCAGCTCCTCATCCCATTTCAATTCGTGGATGTTATAGAGCATCGTACGCGATGCGTTGGAATAATCGGTTACATGCACCTGGCCGCCCGACAGCTTCCAGATCAGCCAGGTGTCGATGGTCCCGAATATAATCTCTCCTCGCTTGGCCCGTTCGCGCGCACCGTCCACATGATCGAGGATCCATTTGATCTTCGTTCCCGAGAAATAGGGATCGATCAGAAGTCCCGTCTTCTCCCTAACCGTGGCGTCATGGCCTGCTGCAATGAGCTCCTCGCATATGCCGGCCGTCTGGCGAGATTGCCATACGATGGCGGGATAGATCGGTTCACCGCTCTTGCGGTCCCATACCACCGCGGTCTCCCGCTGATTCGTAATTCCGATGCCGGCAATCTGCTCCGTCTTCACGCCCGCTTCGGATAAGCAAGTCGCAATGACCGCCAGAATCGAGCCCCATATTTCGTTGGCATTCTGCTCCACCCAACCGGGCTTCGGAAAATACTGCGGAAATTCCCTTTGAGCGGAGTGAACGATTTGCCCTTCGCGGTTAAACAGGATCGCGCGCGAGCTTGTCGTTCCTTGGTCAAGCGCCAGAATGTACTTCTCCAAGCATCTTCTCCCCTTTCTGCTTATGCATTTAACCAAAGATAACGTGCAGATGGAAACGTTGTCAAATCCATTATTCCATCAAAGAGAAGCCCAGCAGGTCCTGCAGCAGGACCGAAGCCGCACCCATCAGCTTGTCCTCCTCGCCCAGGGAAGCCAAGCCGAAAACCATGTCTTCCTTCAGAATCGGCATCGCATGCCGGTCGATATATGCGCTGACCATGTCCAGCAATTCCGGATTACCATGCGCCAAATCCCCGCCTAATATCAACGCCTCGGGATTAAACATGTTCACCAGGTTGACGATGGCCGCCCCCAAGTGTTCGGCCACTTCTTCATTCAGATCCCTTGCCAGCTTGTCCCCCTTGCGAAGGGCTTCCTTGAATACGGACGGAACAATTTTACTGTAATCCCCTCCGCTCAGCTCCTGGATCAGCGTCGGCCTTCCCGTTGCGATTGCCGTAATAATGCGGGAATACACGGCAATCCAGCTGATATAGCTGTCGAGGCAGCCTGCATTGCCGCATTCGCAGCGGATTCCGCTGCGATTCACGCTCGTATGCCCGAACTCCCCGGCACCGCCATGCTTGCCTCTTAGGAGATGATCGTTAATCAATATACCGGAACCAAGCCCGTCCCCGATGGATATATAGATCAGATTCGCGAACGCGTAATCGCCGAACCGGCGTTCGGCAAGCACAACGGAATTCATGTCATTCTCAACCCAGGTCCGCATTCCGTAGCGGTCTTCAAATATCCGTTTCAATGGAACATTCGTCATCCGCAGTTTCGTGTTATAGTGCACGACGCCCTGGCTGTCGCTCACAATGCCGGGGACGTTAATGGAAATACCGACGCACCGTTCCAGATCCTCTTGACCTGCCATGAAATCATCCATCAGCTGCAGCAGCCGTTCGATAACCGCTTCTCCCTGGAGTCCGGCTATAGGGTGCGTTTCCTTCGCGAGCACCTTCGCCTCCAGATTCATCCGGGCCAGGATCATGACCGAATTCGTTATGCTTACGGCTAACAGGAAGTGATTATCCGGATTGAATTTAAGCAGTATGGGTTTTCTACCGCCGCTGGAGGAGCCTGTTCCAATTTCCGAAACGTAGCCTTCCCTGATCAGTTCTTGAACGGCCGATGCCACCGTGGAGGGACTCAGCTTGTTTTTTTTGGCCAGTTCGATTCTGGATATAGGGCCTTCCGTACGGATCTTGTTCAGCACCTTGGACCGGTTTAGCGCCTGGATCAGCTTGTGATTGCCTTTTTTCATATTGTTCAAGCAAGTTCAACCTTTCTATGGGTTCTTCATTGTAGTGCGACTTTCTGTATCGGAAAAATGAGGTTAGAACCACTATAACATTTTCAACAAGCGGTTATAAACTTATTCCATCTATCGAAATAACATACGGCGTAAGATTTGATAATGACTCTCTCATATTGTGAAAAAAAGAATTTAAAAGGATTTGAAATCGCTATCTTGAAAAATAAACAAGGTAATTATATAATCTTTCGCAATAGAAGCTGGTTATTCTGTCAAGATAGATAGCATATGGATGTTAACTTTTTTCGACGATTGGAATAACTATCGCTTTTTATACTCAAACACAAAGGGGGCGCTTTGGGGGATCGATTCACTTCGAACAAGCCACACGACCATCAACGCTTGATCAAAAACCATGTGAATTCAAGGAGGGTTATTTGATGAAAAAAAGAATGTCTGTCCTGATTTCGGTACTGTTCGTGTTCTCCGCCCTGCTGTCCGCCTGCGGGGGCGGCAATGCCTCCGGAGGAGATAATGGCAAGAAGGTCATCAACGTTGCCCTGTGGGACGAAAATGTGCGGGACACGCTGGACAAATCCATCAAAATTTTCAATGAGAAGCACCCCAATGTACAGGTGAAGGTGACCTACACCCCATGGGCGGATTATTGGACCAAGCTGAAAACCAGCCTCGCCGGCAACAGCGGTCCCGACGTCTACTGGATGAACGGACCCAACTTTCACTCGTATGCCTCCTCCGGTCTGATCAAAGACCTGTCCCCCCTGATCGAGCAAAGCGGGCTCGACACCTCGGTTTATACCGAAGCGCTCGTCGATATGTATACCTATCAAGGCAAGCTTCACGGACTTCCTTACTTCCAGGATTCCGTAGGACTATTCTACAACAAAGAATTGTTTGACAAGGCCGGGCTGCCCTATCCGGACGATACCTGGACCTGGGAAACGGTAGAAGAGAACGCAGCCAAGCTGACGGATAAATCGAACGGAATCTACGGCTACATTACGCCGATCGACAGTCAAATCGGTTATTACAACTATATTGCCCAGGCCGGCGGATTCGTGATATCCGACGATAAAAAAACGTCCGGTTACGATACGCCGGAAGCTCTTTCGGCATTCAAATGGCAGCAGAGCCTGATTGAAAAAGGCTACTCTCCGAATGCGCAGCAGCAGCTTGAAACCAAGTCGCGCCAGCTGTTCGGATCGGGCAAAGCCGCCATGTTCCCGGGAATCTCCGTCAACTCTCCGGAACTGCACAAGCTGCTTGGCGACAAGCTGGGCGTCGCGGTTCTGCCCGCCGGAAAGGAAAAGGCGTCCATCGTCCATGGGCTCAGCTGGGCCATCAACGGCAAAACCAAGGTCGAGCAGGAGTCCTGGGAATTGATTCAGATTCTATCCGGCAAGGAAGGACAGGAATTGCTGGCCGACTCGGGCTTCTCGATGCCTGCTTACAAAGGCACGGAGGGAGGATGGCTGAAATCCATTCCTTCGCTTGATCTGCAAGTGTTCGTCGACAGCCTGGAGTTTGCCGTCCCGTATCCCGTATCACAAAAAACCGCAGAGTGGCAGGACGCGGAAGTGAAGGAAATCCAGGCCGCTTTCCTCGGCAAGAAAACGTTTGAAGAGGCGTTGAAAAATGCGGGTGAGCAGATGAATGCCATCCTTGCGACGGAAACCAATTAACGAACAGCCCCTTCCAATACGGAACCTAAGAAAGGACGGTGCAGCCTGTGAGCTCTCCCATCACTGTGACCACGAAACCTCCTGAAACGACGGCCAAGCGAAAGGTCGGGAAACTTGCCTTTCACGAAGCCATGTGGGGATACATCTTCATTCTGCCTGTCGTGCTGGGCCTCGGTCTGTTCTACATGGCACCTTCCGCCGCCTCCCTGTTTCTGTCGTTCACTTCCTGGGACGGATTGACTGCCCCCCAATTCATCGGGCTCGATAACTTCGCGAATTTGATGAAGGACGACAAATTCACCGGCTCCATGCTGAACACGATGCTGTATACCATCGGTACGGTACCGTTATCCGTTGCACTGGCAACGGTGCTGGCGGTGCTGCTGAACCAGAAGATCAAGGGTATGGTCTTCTACCGCACGTTCTATTTCATTCCCGTCATCACCATGCCGATCGCGGTCGGCATGGTGTGGAAATGGTTGTACAATTCCGAATTCGGATTAATCAACCATGTGCTGGGCGTCATGAACCTGCCGCAGCCCAACTGGCTGTTTGACGAGAAATTCGCCTTGTTCTCCATCGTGCTTGTCAGCGTGTGGAGCAGCATCGGTTATAACGCCGTCATTCTGCTCTCGGGTCTGCAGGGCATCTCCGGCAGCTACTATGAAGCGGCTTCGCTTGACGGAGCGGGGACGCTGTATAAGTTCTTCCGGATTACGCTGCCTCTGCTCACGCCCAGTTTGTTCTTTGTTTTGGTCATGTCCTTCATCAATTCGTTCCAGGTGTTTGACCTGATCTTCATCATGATGGATCAGCAGACCACGATGCTCGAGTCCACCCGGACGGTGGTATACAGCATCTGGGAAGACGGATTCAAATACTTCAACATGGGGTACGCTTCGGCGCAAGCCTTCATTCTCTTCGTGGTCATTCTGATCATCACCATGGTTCAGATGTACATTCAGAAGCGCTGGGTCCATTACCAATAACAGGAGGTGCGTAGACGTGACTACTTCAACCCAAGCTGAAAAAGCAAGCCGCCTGGCGGTACACATCCTGTTAGCCGTCGGGGCGCTGCTCATGATCATGCCGTTTCTGTGGATGATCTCGACATCCTTCAAGTCCTTTGCCGACTCCATGTCCGTTCCGCCGAAATGGCTGCCTGTGGAATGGCATCCGGACAACTACCTTCGTGTCATCCAAACCATTGATTTCGGCACTTATTATTTGAACACCGTCATCGTGACGGTGGGTCGCACCGCGGGCCAGCTCATTCTGTGCTCGCTGGCAGCCTACGCATTCGCCAGCTTGAGGTTCCCGTTCAAGAATGCCATTTTTCTCGCCCTCCTGGCCGTATTGATGGTACCTTCCCAAGTCGTTATGATTCCGAGCTTTGTCATCATGCGCGAGTTCAACTGGCTCGACACGTTTTACGTGCTCATCGTACCCGGCATATTCAGCGCCTTCGGCACGTTCTTGCTAAGACAGTTCTTCATGACGCTGCCGAAGGATCTGGAGGAGGCTGCCAAAATCGACGGCTGCAGTTATTTCCGAATTTACTGGAATATCTACTTGCCGTTATCCAAGGCCGCACTCGTCTCGTTGGCGATTTTCACCATCTTAGCTTCATGGAACGATCTGCTGTGGCCGCTCATTATGACGAGCTCCGAGGAGATGCGCGTCCTTTCGATCGGGATATCCAGCTTCCAGGGGCAGCATTCCACCGATTATCCGCTGCTTATGGCCGGGGCCTTGATGGCCACCCTTCCCATCATCATCCTGTTCATCTTCCTTCAGCGGTATTTCATTGAAGGCATAGCCATGAATGGGATCAAAGGATAACGGCTGAATCAGCCCACCAAGTAAAAAAGGAGTGTACGATAAATGTTACACGTGTTAGTCGTTGGGGCAGGCGCCATGGGAAAAACCCATGCCGCCGCCTATGCTTCGATGCCGGGAGTGAAGCTTGCCGGCATCGCCGATATCCGGCTGGAGAAAGCGAGGCAGCTTGCGGACGAATATGAAGCAGGCGCCTATCGTTCGTTCGAAGCCGCGGTAGAGGATTTGGGTGCAGGGCAGATTGATGTCATCGACGTCTGCCTGCCAACACCGCTTCACAAGGACTACGTTGTCAAAGCGGCGGACATCGGCAAGCATGTCATATGCGAGAAACCGCTGGCAAGAACCGAAGAAGACGCGCGATTCATGATCAACTACTGCCGTGATAAGGGCGTGCGCTTGTTTGTCGGTCATGTGCTGCGCTTCTTCCCGGAATACGTGAAGGCCAAGTCGCTGCTCGATCAAGGCAGCATCGGGAAGCCTGCCGTCATCCGGGCTGGCCGCGGCGGCGGTTATCCGATCGGCTGGAACCATTGGTACAGCGATTTTGGAGCGAGCGGCGGCATTACGCTGGATGCGATGATCCATGATTTTGATTACCTGCGCTGGTGCTTCGGAGAAGTTGAGCGCGTCTATGCCAAGGGGCTGAACGGCCGCCTCCAGGCTCAGCTGGATTATTCGCTGGTGACCCTTCGCTTCCGCAGCGGCGTCATCGCTCATGTGGAGGGCACCTGGGCCCATGACGGCTTCTCCATGAATTTGGAGATGGCGGGCACCAGTGGCATCATTGACTACGATAGTGCCAAGGACAGCCCGCTTCTCTTCAAATCGCGGAGCAGTGCCGCGACGATTCCCGGCGTCGCCGTTCCGGAAAGTCCGCTTGAACGAAGTCCCTATTACCGGGAACTGGAACACTTTATGTCGTGCATCCGCGACGGCAGCGAACCGCTGGTTTCCGCCGAAGACGCATATGAAGCGCTTCGCATCGCACTTGCCGCTCTAGCCTCCATGGCTGCAGGCGAGCCGGTGGTTGTCGGGGACGCTGCGCTTACCCTCGCCTCGACATGAAATAAACGCGATCGATGTATTATCTGGAGAGCCCGCATCCTGCAGATTTTGTTGCTGGATAAGGAGGGCAAGCCTCTGCGGGATATACTTTCATATCACTAAACAAGGAGAGAAAGCCATGAAATTGGGAGTGATCAGCTTTGCGCATATGCATGCGTTCAGTTATGCCAAAGCCCTTCTCGGGATTGAAGGCGTGGAGCTTGCCGGCATCGCCGACCCTGTAGAGGAGCGCGGCCGGAAATACGCCGAGCATTTCGAAACCGCCTATTATCGGGATTATCGCGAGCTGCTGGACCAAGGCTTGGACGGCGTCATCGTGACGTCCGAGAACGCGCATCATAAGGAGCACGTGCTGGCCGCCGCTGCGGCCGGGGTTCATGTGCTCTGCGAAAAACCGCTCTCGACCAACATACAGGATGCACAGGACATGATTGATGCCTGCAAAGCAAACGGCGTGCTGCTGCAAACGGCGTTCCCGGTGCGTTACAATACGACGGTCGTGCGGGCCAAGCAGATGATCGATGAGGGAAAACTAGGCCGCATTCTGGCCATGAAGGGAACCAACCGCGGACGCAATCCCGGCGGTTGGTTCATCGATCCGGAGCTCTCCGGCGGAGGAGCCGTCATTGACCATACCGTGCACGTCGCCGATATTATGCGCTGGATCACCGGTGCCGAGGTCAAGGAAGTGTACGCCGAGGTCGACCATCTCATCTCGGAAGCTCCGATTGATGACAGCGGCATCCTGACCATGGAATTCGACAATGGCGTATTTGCTACGCTGGATTGCAGCTGGTCCCGCAACAAGGAGTTCCCGACCTGGGGCGACGTCACCTTGGAAATCGTCGGTTCCGCCGGGACCCTTAGCGTCAATGCCACCAGTCAGAAGCTGCACGTATACACCGATGAATCCGGATACCGCCATCAGGCTTGGGGTGACAGCATGGATGCCAGCCTGATCAGGGATTTCGTGGATGCCATCTCCTCCGGCGCCGCGGAGGCATCCGTTACCGGCGAGGACGGGCTTCATGCGCTGGCCGTGGCCGTAGCCGCCTACCGATCGTCCGCGGACAAGCGGACGATCGCGATGTCGGAGCTGTGATTCGATAACCGGCACAGAAGTCGTTTTCTCGTCGTATACGAGAAGGCCTTCTGTGCTTTTTCTCATAGCGGATCCGTGAATCCGGGCCCAAATGAATGCTTGAATAATATGGATGGCGGGGCTATAATCACGTGTGAGTAATCGAGTTACCGGAACTTGGAGCCAACATTTATACGATCGGGAGTGAAGCAATCTATGATTAAAGCAGGCGTGATGGGAGCGGGCGGCATGGGCGCCGTCCACATTAAAAATCTTCACGGGAACGAACATGTCCAGCTGGCCGCGATATGCGATACGAATGAAGCGTTAGCCAAACAGCAGGCCGAGCTTTACGGTGCGGCCTATTATACGGACGGCAGCACGATGCTGGAGCAGGAGCCGCTCGATGTGCTGTATGTCTGCATCCCGCCCTTCTGCCATGGCGACATTGAAGAGCAGGCAGCTGCCAAGGGCATTCACCTGATGGTGGAGAAGCCGCTGGGACTGGACGTCGAGTCCGTTCGCCATAAAGCCAAAGTCATTGCTGAAAGCGGAATCATCGCCGCCTCCGGTTACTGCCTGCGGTACCTGGATACGGTGGCGATCGCCAAGGATTTTCTCAAGGACAAAAAAATCGGCATGGTCCGCGCCCACTACATCACAACGCCTGTGCCGACTCCATGGTGGCGCAAAAAGGCATTGTCCGGCGGGCAGCTGGTTGAGCAATCCACGCATACCATGGACTTGGTCCGTTACCTGTGCGGCGACATCACCCGCCTGTATGCCGATATGAAACTGCTGCTGGTCAATGACATCCCGGATCTGGACATTCCGGATGTGGGCGCCATCCAATTCGTCCTGGATTCCGGAGCCGTCGGCCATATGCAAACCGGGTTTATCCAGTTCGATCACCGCAGCGGCATCGAGATTATGGGCCGGGATTTCCGGGTCGTCCTGGACGGAACCACGCTCTCCATCGTAGACAAGGAGAAGGAAGTGGTGTACCGCAGCAAGACGGACTTTTACAAAAATCTTACCAATGCCTTTATTGACGCCATTCGGAGCAATGACCCGAGCCTGGTGCTGGCATCCTACGAAGACGGCTTCAAGACGCTGGAAGTGACGCTGGCGGCCAATGAATCCGCCGAGACCGGCCAACCTGTAACGATTCAGCCATAATGCAATAAGGGCGTTCTCGCGGTCTGCAGACTTTGAGGACGCCCTTTTACTTTTCGTTTAACAACAAGTTTCGTTCTGTTCATGCAGCGCAGTAAGCTGCCGCTTCCCTGTCAGAGGCTTCTTTCCGCTTGCGCTATCACTGGGAGCGTGAAGATGCCGGGTTCCACTCTTATAATCCAAGCGAAATGTATTTTACCTCCAGGAACTCCTCCATTCCGTAATGTCCGCCTTCCCGGCCGAGCCCGCTCTCCTTAAAGCCGCCGAACGGCGCTTGCGCTGTCGAAGGCACCGGATCATTCACGCCTACAATCCCGTAATCCAACGATTCGGCAATGCGTACCGCTTCACCCAGATTTTGCGTAAATACATAGGCGGCCAAGCCATACGGACTGTTATTGGCACGCTGCACGGCTTCGTCTATCGTTTCGAAAGTGGTAATCGGCGCAAGGGGGCCGAAGGTCTCCTCGTTCATGCACTCCATGTCGTCCGTAGCGTTCATGATGACCGTGGGCTCCACATAATTGCGGCCGAGCTCGGGCAGGGCTTGACCGCCTGCCAAGACGATGCCGCCTTTCTCTTTCGCATCCTTGATCTGTCGTACGACTTTATCCACGGCTTCCCGATTAATCAAGGGACCGATATCGACCCCCTCCTCCATTCCGCTGCCCACCTTCAATTGCTTGACAAGCTCAGTAAACTTCGCAGCGAATTTCTCCGCGATCCCTGCCTGAACATAAACCCGGTTGGCACATACGCAGGTCTGTCCCCCGTTGCGGAACTTGGAAGAAATCAATCCCGCAGCCGCATGATCCAGGTCCGCCTGATCGGTCACGATAAACGGGGCATGGCCGCCAAGCTCCAGCGATATTTTCTTGACGTTGGCCGACGCGCCGGCCATCAGCTGCTTCCCTACTTCGGTGGATCCCGTAAAAGACAGCTTTCTAACCCGGCAGTCCTCTTGCCACACGCCGGAAATGTCGCTTGAAGACCCGGTTACGATGTTAATGACCCCGGCTGGAATGCCGGCTTGATCCGCTAGCTCCACCAGCTTGATCGCCGTGAACGGCGTCTCGCCGGATGGTTTGATCACCACGGTGCACCCCGCCGCCAAGGCCGGCGCTACCTTACGTGTAATCATGGAGGCCGGGAAATTCCATGGCGTGATGGCGGCAACGACGCCAACAGGCTGCTTCGTTACAATGATGCGCTGGCGGCTGGATGATCCGGGGATGGTCTCGCCGTAGATTCGCTTGCCTTCTTCCGCGTACCATGCCACGAAACTGTTGGCATATTGAATCTCGCCCGCCGCTTCCTTCAGCGGTTTCCCCTGCTCCGTGGTCATAATCCTTGCCAATTCGTCCGTATGTTCCGCGATCAGCTCATGCCAGCGGCGCAGCAGCTCTCCCCGCTCGTTCGCCGTTCTGCGGGACCATGCCGGAAAAGCATCGGCGGCCGCATCGACGGCAAGCCGGGCTTCCTTCTTCCCGCCTTTGGATACGGTACCGATAACCGTGCCGTCCGCCGGGTTATATACATCCATCTGCTCCTCGGTCTGAATCCATTTTCCAGCGATATAGATTTGATTTTGAAACATAAGAATGACCTCCTAATCGATTCTTCTAAGCTGCGATTATTCGATATCATGATTGACTAACATCTATTTAACGTTAGGGTCTGTCAGCCTATTATCCGATATCCACTTACCCTAATGCAAAAAAATAAAACACCGGAGCTTCGTCAAGAAACTCCAGTGCTTCCATATTCATAGCTTAGCGCCCGCCTATTTAACGGCTGCGTCTACTTCCGTGATCATTTCGGATACGGATGTCAATCCGCCGCCGGACAGATACCAGAAGTCAGGGTTCAAATACACGATGTTGCCCTCTTTCGCGGCATTGGTTGTGTTTACAAGTTCGTTCTCGACAACCGCTTTGGCGCCTGATTCTCCTTCACCCGTGGCTACCGCTGCACCGCGGTCCACAACAAAGAGATAATCCGGGTTCATCTCAACGATGTATTCATTGGAAATATCTTTACCATGCGTACTCACTTCAATGTTAGGATCGACGGCACCGAAACCGAACACGTCATGCAGAATGCCGAAACGGGAGCCTGGGCCGTATGCGCTGATTTTGCCTTCGTTCGCCAGAATGATCAGGGCTTTCTTGCCGGTTGCAGTAGCTTTCTCATTCAAAGCCTTGATGTTTTCGTCGATCGTGGCAAGCTCTTTTTCAACTTCGGCTTCTTTACCGAAAATTTGACCCAGCGTATTCATGTTCTCTTTGAAGGATTCCATGTATTTGCTTGTGTCCACGCCCAGGAAGATCGTCGGGGCAATTTTGCTGAGTTCCTCGTATGCATCCTGCTGTCTGCCGGAAATAATGATCAGATCCGGATCGATGCTGTTGATTTTCTCAAAGTCAGGCTCTTTCAGGCTGCCCACATTCTCATATTTCTTGTCTTCGAATTTGGACAGGTATGCCGGGATATTCGCTTGCGGAACGCCCAAAACCTCAACGCCCAATTTATCCACGGAATCCAGAATGCCAAAATCGAATACGACGACGCGGGAAGGATTTTTCTTGACAGGCGTTTCGCCCAGCTTATGGGTAATCGTGATTTCTTCGGACGAAGGCGGCGTTTCTCCCGCAGCGTCGCCTCCACCCGCACCGCTAGTTTTATCGTCCTGCCCACAAGCCGCGAGCACAAGCGTGAACATTGCTACCATAAATAAAGCCAACCATTTTTTCATTCCTAACACCCCATTTTTTATATTTAAAATCTTTATGATTCAACATATATTTGAATTTATGGTTGAATATGTAATTCAATTTGGACAGAGGAAACCATGCCGTCCTTTGACCAAGGCGGCCTAGTCCTTGTGCAGGGAGAAGCTCGCACGCTTCACCAGCATCTCCCGGAGTCCATATCATATTTTCGGATCTCGCTTATCGATTAACCGTAGTATACGCACACCCGATTGTCGTTAATCTCTTCGATCTCGATGTCCATGTCGTAGATGCCCCGAAGAACATTGCTCTGAATGATGTTCTCGGTTTTCCCTTCGCTTTCAATCGCTCCGTCCTTCAATGCCACGATGTAATCCGAATAGAAGGAAGCGAAGTTGATGTCATGAATCACGATCACGATCGTTTTGTTCAGGTCGGCGACAAGCTTTCGGAGAATCTTCATAATCTGTACGGAGTGTTTCATGTCCAGATTGTTCAGAGGTTCATCCAGCAGGATATACTCCGTGTTCTGGGCGATGACCATCGCGATATAAGCACGCTGGGTCTGACCGCCGCTGAGCTGATGAAGATATTTATGCTGCATATCCTCAAGCTCCATATAGGAGATGGCTTCATCCACGAATTTCTCGTCTTCCGCGTTCAATCGGCCTTGGGAGTATGGAAAACGCCCGAAGGATACAAGCTCGCGCACCGTCAGGCGGAGGCTGATATGGTTCGATTGCTTCAGAATCGAAACCTTCTTCGCCAGGTCCCCGCTTTTCCATTGGCTGACCTCTTTGCCGTCCACCGTAATTTGACCGCTGTCCTTGCCCGTTAGTCTGCTTATCATGGACAGCAAAGTACTCTTACCGGCGCCGTTCGGGCCGATAAAGGACGTAATTTGACCTTTCGGGATCGTAACCGACACGTTATCAACGACTTTTTTGCCGCCATAGACTTTCGATACGTTCGTAACCTGGATCATGCTTTACTCTCCTTTAGTAGCAGGTATATGAAGTAAACGCCGCCGATGAAGTTGATGATGACGCTTAGCGTAGTAGAGAACGTAAACACCCGCTCTACCACCAGTTGACCGCCCACCAAGGCGATAATGCTAATCAGAATGGACGCCGTGATTAAGTGTGAATGCCGGTATGTTTTCATGAATTCATAAGCGACGTTCACCACAAGCAGTCCAAGGAACGTGATCGGTCCTACCAATGCGGTGGCCACCGAAATGAGAACCGCGACAACGATCAGAAGCCTCTTCACAACGTTATCATAGTTTACGCCAAGGTTGATCGCCTGATCACGACCCAGCGACAGCACGTTCAAGTACTTGGCAAACCGGGCAAAATACAGCAGGGTCAGCGCAACGACAATGACGGACAGGATGAGAAGCTCGGTCTTCACATTGTTGAAGCTGGCAAACATCTTGTCGGACACGTACTGGAACTCGTTCGGATCGATCAGCACTTCCATAAAGGAAGACATGCTGGAGAACAGGGTTCCAAATATCATGCCGATCAGCAGCAGGAAGTAAATATTGTTTCCTTCCCTCTGAAACAAAATCTTATATAGGATCCCGGCGAACAGGATCATCGCGCCGACATTGATCAAAAAGTTAACATTGCTGCCCAGTTTATACAGCGTGAAGGAGCCGAAGACAAAGATCACGGTCGTCTGGATCAGGATGTACAAGGAATCCAATCCCATCACGCTTGGCGTCAGTATCCGGTTATTCGTGACCGTTTGAAACACCGTGGTAGACAGAGCGATCGCCCCGCCGGTCAGAATAATGGCAAGAACCTTCTTGATTCGTCTTGGAAGGGCGTAATCCCAATTGCCGCCAAGATCAATGAACAGAAAGACTGCCACCAGGATGATTGCCGCCGCGGCCAACAGGCCGAGTTTGGCTTTATAAGTCATAAGCCTTTCTCCTCATCAGTAAGAAAATGAATATACCGCTTCCGAGTACGCCCACGGTCAGACTAATCGGAATTTCATAGGGATAAATGATGATCCGGCCAAGGATGTCACAGAACAGTACGAACCCGGCCCCCAGCAGCGCGGTATGCGAAAGGCTTTTTTTCAAGTGGTCCCCTAAGTACAGACTGACAATATTAGGTATGATCAGACCAAGGAACGGAATCACGCCGACGGTCAGCACAACGGAAGCCGTAACCAGCGCAACGATGACCAATCCCAGGTTCACGACTCGCCGATAATGAAGTCCCAGGTTGGTTGCGAATTCCTCTCCCATTCCGGCTACCGTAAACTTGTTGGCAAACAGGTAAGCCAGAATCACAAGCGGGATACTGAGATACAGCATTTCATATTGGCCCTTCATGATCATGGAGAAATCGCCCTGCAGCCAAGCCGACATATTCTGTATAAGATCATATTTGTAGGCAAAGAAGGTCGCGACCGAGCTGACGATATTACCGAACATAAGCCCTACCAGCGGGATGAAGATCGCGTCCTTGTACTTGATCCGATCCAGTATCTTCATGAAGATAAAGGTTCCTGCCAGTGCGAATACGAATGCCACGAGCATTTTGATAAGCGGGCCGCTTGTCGTAAAGACGAGCATGGCAACCAAGATCCCCAATCTGGCGGAGTCCATAGTGCCCGCCGTCGTCGGCGATACGAACTTGTTGCGGCTGAGCTGCTGCATGATCAATCCGCAGATACTCATGCTGACTCCAGCCAAGATGAGGCTGACAAGCCGTGGAATCCGGCTTACAAGCATAATATGCTGTTGTTGTTCTGTCATCGAGAACAGTTCCAGTGGCGAGATATCTTTAACTCCAATAAATAACGAGATTATGGAGAGTACCACAACGGCTGCGAATAAGTATCTAATCTTCATGGTTCTTCCTTCTATGGCGTATGTCTGTCGAAACTCCGGCAGTCAGCAATTCCCCAACCATTCTCATTGAGATTGATTATCAATTGCGTTCTGATATGGATTATATCATTCTCATTCTCAGTCGACAAGTATAATTGAGAATCAAAATCATTTAATTTGTTCATCCAAGTATCATTTGTTCATGATTTGTTCATAATATGGAGTTTCGCAGAGATAAACTTTATATCACCGAGGCTGAGCCGCTTGGATTCGCGGTTCCCGAAATACATACGTATGTAGAAGCTGATTTAATTCTCAGTAACCGGGTATAAAAAATATAAATTAACTTTCCTTCGAAGCGTTGACAATCCCTCTAAGTTATATTAATATGCTAACATAATTATTATTTCTAACTAAACGTAAGTTAATGTGGAATGATAATTCAACGACAGCAATTCAACTCAACATGCATATTTGCTTGAATTAAAGGACATCTTTGTTATCAGGCTTATGCAAACATGATTACATCAGGAGGTTTTTTTCAATGTCTAAAGATTTTTCAGCAGCACTTAAGCATCGCCGTTCCCATTATGCCATCAGCAAAGACCCGGTCATTTCCGACGAACGCATCCAGGAGATAGTTAATGAAGCCGTTAAATATACTCCGTCTTCTTTCAACTCCCAAAGCGCACGCGTCGTTGTACTGCTTGGCGAACAGCATGACAAACTGTGGAACCTGACCGAAGGCATTCTGAAAGAGGTTGTCGGAGACGAAGAGGCTTTCAAATCCACAGCTGAAAAAATGGGTGCATTCCGCGCTGGATACGGCACTGTTCTCTTCTTCGAGGACAATAACGTAGTTGCCGACCTGCAGCAAAAGTTCGCGCTGTATGCCGACAATTTCCCGGTTTGGTCGAACCAATCCAACGGCATGCTGCAATTCGTGGTATGGACGTCCCTCGAGGCAGAAGGCCTGGGCGCATCCCTCCAGCATTACAACCCGTTGATCGACGAGAAAGTGAAGTCCGAATGGAACATTCCGGAAAACTGGAAGCTGATCGCTCAAATGCCTTTCGGCAAACCGGTTGCAGATCCGGGCGAAAAAGAATTTGCGCCGCTTGAAGATCGCGTGAAGGTATACAAGTAAGCCATAGCCGGCCTAAGCCGCCTACCCAAGCCCTGAGGATTGGAATAGGCGGCTTTTTTATGGTGCCCTGCCATTGAAAACCTGCCGGCAAAACGATACAATAACACAGGAAGCAGGCCTTCCGCCTTCTGATCTTCGGAAGTTCTTGGAGCCGGCTTGATACCAACTGCATATTTGATGTTTGGCTGTACTAGGGGTGCCATGTGCTGAGAGACGGCGGACCGCCGTTAACCCTTATCACCCGATCTAGATCATACTAGCGTGGGGAAGTGTAGCATTTATGTTTATTTCTTTGCGTAGGCATAACTGCACTTCTTCATGGGGTGCGGTTTTTTTGCGTGGACTTATACAATGGGGAGGAAAAAATTTATGAATGAGCTTGTATGCGGAACCAGCCGGATCGTGGGTTGCCGGTTCTCGGTATTTCCCATGACGGATCGGTTCGTTGAAGTGATCACGGAAGCGCTTCGTTCCGTGGATTCGGATAAGGTCTGGATCCAAACGGATGATGTAAGCACTTGTATTCGCGGCCGTGCGGAGCATGTGTTTGATGTGACGAGAGCAATATTCGCTTATGCCGCGGCTAGCGGCGTGCACACGGTGTTTAACGGTACTTATTCTATCGGCTGCCCAGGCGATACGGATGCCGATGCGTATATGAATGAGGATTCGACCCGCTTAAACCACGATATCGGGGAACGCGCCGATATCGAAACGGCCTGCCAATTCGCGCTTTACCCGATGGGTAGCGCCAATTACATGGATGTCATTTACGCAGAAGTGGATCGTGCGAAGGCAGCGGGCACATTCGGTGGAAGCGTACATTACGCCAGCCGATTGGACGGGGCGTTGTCCCGGGTGTTCGGATCACTCGAAGACGCGTTCCAACATGCGATTCAATCCGACAGCAGCCATCTGGTCATGACCGCGGTGGTTTCGGCCCACAGCCCATCCCCCAAAGCCAAAGCTTAAGGTCCTTTCCAACAGATAAAGGCCCGGCACGCGCCGGGCCTTTATCAATTGCAGGCAAGAATTTGACGGTGTTTAAACCCAAGCACTCAAGATGATTACGAGCAGGATAAAGAGAACCAATATAGTTCCTACTGAATTGCCCCATGCGCCGCCGTATGCTCCGCTCATGAAGATCCCTCCTGGATTTAAAAGAATGACGTGAGTTAATCACGTTATTATCTTATTGCTTATGGCGGGCGAGCGTCACGGCTAATGTACCCCCCTCTTTTTTATGCAGGGCTTATTTATTCCTCATAACCGACCAGCAGCCTGCCTCCGTACGGCCTGAGCGCTTCCTCCGTCACTGCAATAAGGTCCGCAGGATCGTCCTCCCGATAAATCGCCAGAAGCGCTGCCTCCAGTCGATCCCCCATAGCTGGGCTATAGCGGTTGAATAAACGAAACAGCATCTTCCCTTCACCCGTCCACTCCCGGTTTGCCCTCAGCACGAATTCGCATAGAGTCGACGCTATTTTGTGTACAGTAAACCATTTTTCGCCTTCCCTGCGGGGACTTGTCAAGTCCAGCAAAAACTCGGTCAGGATGTAGCGGTATTCGGCAATATCGCTCGACGACAAGGGCATGGGGCCGTAAATCAAATCATTCCGGGCATCCGCCCGCACCTCTTCTCCCTCAGGCAACGAACGCAGCACCGTACCTTCGGCGACCATCCGCTGCAAAGACGGATTCGCCGCCAGCACTCCCTCGTCGAAATATTCGCGATAGGAGGATAAAGACAATATGAATATTTCCGCGATCCAGCCATGCGCCTCGATCGTCTTCCTGCTGAAGTCATATCCGTCCCGTTCAATGACGATGATGTCCAGATCGGATTGTTCATTATATTCACCACTGCTCGCGCTGCCGCCAAGTACGGCAAGCAAGCAGTCGGGATAATTTCGTTGCATGACGCGTATCGCTGCCTCCGTCGGTTCCAGTCTCATGGCCGTTTTCCTCCAGTAATTCTCTCATCCGCCACAAAAAAGGGCTCAAAATATTAAATTCAACGAAAACCCCAAACGTACCTGAATCATATGGTAAATAAACGATTACCCGCATTGACGATAAGGAAGAAGGGATAGATGAGATGAATTACATTCACATGCTCTCCAGATTAGGCATGGGCAGTGCCCACCCGGGAGGATTCGAGGCAACCCTCAGAATGCTGAAGAATTATCCCATTCAACCGGGCAGCCGCATTTTGGAGGTAGGGTGCGGAACCGGCAGAACCGCCTGTCATCTTTCGGAGATGGGTTATCAAGTAACCGCCATTGACCTGAACGAAAATATGATCAAAAAAAGCCCGCGCAAGAGCCGAAGCCATGGGTATGGACGTGGAGTTCCTGCAGGCGGATGTATGCGCGCTGCCTTTTGAAGACAACCGGTTTGATCTGATCATGGCCGAGTCCGTCACCGTATTTACGGATACCTCGAAATCGCTGCCCGAATATTACCGCGTTCTGGATCGCGGAGGCGTCCTGCTGGACAGGGAACTGCTGCTGGATAAGCCGATGCCGGAGCCGAAGCTTAAGGAGCTGCTCGAATTCTTCGGCATTCCTAATCTGATGATGAGGGAAGAATGGGCGGGGTCCCTTTTGTCTTGCGGTTTTAAGCAGGCTGAATTTTTGGAGTACAACCACTTCAACGAGCAATTAAAGGAAGAGCAAACCCGTCATCTGGATGCGTTTGAGCAGCGCGATAAAGGACTCCTGTTCGATGCTGCGCTCTGGGAAACGCTGTTCAAGCATGACCGCATGATTCTGGATAATACGGATTATCTCGCTTCCGTCTTATTTCGTGCAGTGAAATAATCCGGCCTCATCTCTATGCATCAAGAGGGGATCTGCATATGGCTATGCTTCCCCTCACTCCCATCACACTCAGTTCTTTCGACCTAATTCAACACTTTTTGTCAATTCGTTATATCTAGTTTAGCCCGTCGATGCTATAATCATGGTAAATATATCCTATGTTGTTGAGGAGGACTCATTCTTATGGCATGGTTCAACAGACTCCCTATGTCTCAAAAAATCACCGCAGCCTGTTATCTCATTGCCGCTTTGTTTGCGGTACCCATGCTGCTTGCGTTTATTCTGATGGGTAAAGCAATCATTGGCGTGGTCATCGTCGTGGTACTAACCGGGCTTACTTTTCCTCTTTCTCGCCTCATTGAGAAAACGCTTACGAACTCCTTCGCGGAAATCTCCAGCGTTTCCGCCAAAATCGCCAAAGGCGACTTCACCTTCCAGGTGGAGGAGGTGGGAGGCATGAACGATCTGAGCAGAACCTTCAACAGCATGGTGGACAAGCTTCGCAAAATATTGCAGGAAACCTCGGATATCACCCGTCAGGTGATGACGTCAAGCTCAAGCATCTCGATTAAAAACCAGGAGCTTATTCAAGTGATGAATCAAGTCTCCCTTTCCTCCAACGAGCTGGCCGTCGGCGCCAACGAAATTTCGGAAGACGTATCCGAAATGACGCATTCCATCCGTGAGATCGAAGAGAAGGTCAGCAATTATACGCATTCGACTCAGGAAATGAATACCCGCTCGATCGAAACGCTGGGACTGGTTGAACAAGGAAGGGATTCGGTAGCCAAGCAGTCAGCAGGGATGCAGCGAAACATTGAAGCGACAGCCAAGGTTTCGGAATCCATCGATGCGTTGGCCCAAAGCGCCAGGGGAATCACGAAGATTACGGAGACGATCTCCGAGCTTGCCGATCAGACCAACCTGTTGTCCCTGAACGCATCCATCGAAGCGGCCAGAGCTGGCGAGCATGGCGCAGGCTTTGCCGTTGTCGCCCAGGAGGTGCGTAAACTGGCCGAAGAATCTACGTCTTCAACCCGGGAAGTATTCAATCTCGTTCGGAGCATCGAATCGGACATCAAACACGCGTCCCAAAACATCAAAATCAATGAGGAGGTCGTCAGGCAGCAGACCGAAATGATCCGCGAAGCAGAGCTTGTGTTTATGGAGATCGTAAACAGCGTGCAGTATATTTCGGAACAGATCGCCGCTTTCTCCAAGGAAAGCCAGTCCATGCTGGATAGCGCGCAGAGCATTTCTTCCGCGATTCAGAATATATCCGCGATCACGCAGCAATCCGCTGCCGGAACGGAGCAAGTGTCGGCCTCCATGAACGAAGGCATCTCGTCGATCCAGAAGATGGCCGAAGAAGCGGAAGCGATGAATAACGCCGTTTTCCGGCTGCAGAAAACCATCAATATTTTCAAATTTTAAGCAGCGAAGCAGTCTACATAAGCTCGCATTTATAGTAACTAAACTTAAAGGCCAAGAATCTATCGAGATTCTTGGCCTTTTTATCACCTTTCCTCTTGATGCTCGCTCCATAACCGCGCGAGGTTCACAAGCCGCCCTTCCTCAAATTCGGCGCGGTAAATATCAGGCAATGTGGTTCCCAGCCAAAAATGATAATCGAAGCGCTCATCATAATGCTGGAGCATGAGTGTCATGATATCGCCGTGCGTCCCGATCGCTACCCGCTTGCCTCCATATGCATTCAAAATTATCTCGAAGGCCCGGATCGCACGGCTTTGCGCGGCTTTACCGGATTCTCCTCCGGGGAAGGAGAAGGCCGAATCCTGGAACAGTTTCTTTTTGGCATCAAGGAAGGAATGTCCCTGCAAATCGCCGGCCATCCGTTCTCTTAAGTCCTCCTGCTCCGCAATCGGTAATCCTAAAGCGTCCGCCAATGGTTGGACCGTGTCCTTCGCTCGCTGATAAGGGCTCGACAGGATCGCGTCAATCCCTTCATCCAGCAGCATCTCTTTCACTCGCTCCGCAGCATGAGATCCCTGCGCCGACAATTCACGAGACCGTTCCTTCCCCTCGATAAATGGGGATTCCGCATGTCTCACAAAATATATCATCGTCATTCTTCGATCCCCGCTTCTGGATTCGTCTCTAATTCGGGCTCCATCATCATCTCGACAAACGGCGTTAACGGCAGCAATCCCAGTGTGTCAATCGGAATCCATTTGGCTCCCAAGGAGTCTTGACCGTCACCGTCCGTTTGGATTCTAGCTTGATCATCCAGCAGCTCGACATCATAAATAATGCCGATATGATGCAGCTCTTCCATCTGATTCGCTTCATACTGATACACGATCGTATAAGAGACGGCCGTCCGAATGCTTCCCTTTATTGAACCAAGTCCGGTCTCCTCCATAAATTCGCGCTGAAGGGTATGCTCCGGCTCTTCGCCGAATTCGATCGAGCCGCCCGGTAAATCCCACTTCCCCTTATGCGGCCCTCTCGCTTTCTGGATCAACAGGATATGATCATGCTGAACCAGTATTCCATAAACGCCGAGATGCGTATGTTTCACCATGGTCCATCCCCTCCCTTTCTCGCAGTGAAGGTCATCCATTGACTTCGGAAAAGAATGTCTCTCCCCTCCTTCACTTCTTGAATATCCTGCTGCACCTGCCGCCTCGTTAAGATTTCCCATTCCGAATACAGCTCATCAAGGATGGAAAAGGCCCTTTCGGTCGACAGATTCAACTCGATTAACCCCTTTTCCTCCAAACCAGTCTTCCGATCGATTTCCTTCACTTCCGTACTCATCATGATGCAGTGAATGCCCTGGTCCACGGTTCCAGCCTGCATTTGTTTGACCTTACATACGAAGGCTTCTTCCGAGCTCAAATGCTCCAGGCAGGAACAGGCAATAATGTAGTGATAAGTCGCCTCGGCAATTTCGTAATGCTCTACGTCTGCTGCAAGTGCCTCGATGCTTGAGCTTACGCCGTACAACGCGGCATACTGCACCAGCTTGTCGATAGCCGATGGCAGCAAATCCACGCAGATGACCTGCCCGTTCCCCGATTGGATCCGCTGCGCAACCGGGATACTGTTACGCCCGACGCCACATCCCAGATCCAGTACCCGCAGATCCGGAAACGGCAATAAGTCCAAAAAATCCAGAACGGTCTGAACGGGCTTGGCTAACCAGCTCCCAGGTTCAAACAATACGGCTTCTTCATACAATTTCTCGTGATACGACTTTTCCTTTTCACGCGCTCGGTCGAATATGTTCAATGTTATAACCCCTTGTTTCTGCCGTTATCAGCCGCTTTCTAACAAATTCCACATAAGAATGCCTAAATCCTTGCCGATCGTATCTCTTACTCGGCAAACTCTAATCTAATCCTCGATGATCGCTAAACGCGGCCACTGATCCTTCCATTGTTTCTTGCGTACCCGTTCCAAGTAATAGCCCCGTTTATCAAAGTTAGGACTTCTTCGAACCCGAAGCGCGAATAAATCATCCAATCCGTAAGGACAGCAAAGCTCAAGCTCCCCTGCGACGTTCAGTCTGGCCCCGACCGCGGTGGCCGTCTCCGGCCAATGGGTTAGCGCTGCATGGGTTGAATGATAGGGCTCGTCTCCATTCTTGGCATGCATTCTGGCCTGATTCTTGACCGACCATTTCGGGTTCGCCGTCGAGGTCCTTAAGTGCAACTCCAGGGCAGCATCCCGTTCTTCGGACACATCATCCGGATCGAAGTAAACGACATCGATATCGGTATGCCGGTCCGTCCCGTCTAATCCATGCAGGATGTCCCATACATAATTTCGAATGTAACCCGCGGCAATATAACATTGCGGCAGGGCTAAATCCCGAACGATGCCCAAATCCGCCATCAATGGCTTGTGCTGCCTTATGTATTCCTTTAACCGTTCCTCTAACATGCCTTCACCGCCCATGAATGGTTGATATGAATCCCAGCTTGCTTGTAATCGCGTCGTCTCCAGGTCCCTCACGTTTACGAACCCCGCCGAACATGCGCGAGTATGCCCCAGAGAACCTTGATCCGTGTAAAAAAGCATAGACCGCTTCACGAGGAAACCGGCCTATGCACGCTTAGATAAAACTATTATATTCCAAATAATCCCTGACTTCTAGTCCTTCCTTGGTATCGGGAAGCTGCTTACACAGCCGCATCCACCCGCTCCTGCGATGCCCCGTCGCAGCGCTTGCACACTTTCAGGGCAGTTCCGTCCGATTTGGTCCGAGGATACAACAGTTTGGTCCGGGTACTCTTGCACACCGGGCATGTGCCGCGCGCGCGAGTCGGTAAGTGCCATAAGGATTTGCCTCTTTTTTGTTTTGCCATTTGCCAGATCCCCCATTCCATAGATTCATTATCGTCACTCTTACATATATGAAAGGGTTCGGCATAACATGTCGGCAGCTCCCATGGAATCTTGCATTATACAACAAAAAGAGAAGGCATCCGTAAACGCCCTCTCTTTAGCAGCATGATTCATGTATTCATAAACGCCACAATCTCTTCCTTAGCCGGTATGGAGGATTGAGCACCCGGACGGGTCACCGTCAATGCAGCAGCTGCGGTCGCAAACCGCAGCGCTGCTTCCGTATCCAGCCCCTCCGTGCAAGCTGCCGCATAAGCACCGATGAAGGTATCCCCTGCCGCCGTGGTATCCACGGGTTTGACGCGGAAAGCCGGAACGTTAAAACGCTCTCCGCGCGCATTCCCATAGAAGCACCCTAACTCGCCAAGGGTGATGATCACGTTGGAGGTGCCTCTTCCGATGATCGATGCTGAAGCTGCCTCGGCCGAAGCTGCGTCCTCCACCCTCAGCCCGCTAACCACGCTTGCTTCCGTTTCGTTTACAATCAATGTATCCAGCAGCGGAAACACCTCGTGCGGAATCGTTCGCGCGGGGGCCGGATTCAGCCAGACGCGAACGCCTGCCTTGCTGGCCGATCGGATGACATGCTGTGTCGTCTGCCACGGAATTTCATTCTGCAGCAGCACCGCATATACGCCGTCCCAGTTCACTTCGGCGGCAACATCCTCTTCGGTCAGCCGCCCATTGGCTCCTTCCGAGAGCACGATATAGTTCTCGCCTTCTTCGTTGACCGTGATGATCGCGATTCCGGATGTGCCTGCCTTGGTGAGAACGGACGAGACGCCAACGCCGCGCTCCTCCAAGGAAGCAACCAAAGTGCTTCCAAAAGGATCCAGGCCCACGGCGCCGACCATGCTGCAATCGGCACCTGCCAAGGCTGCGGCCACAGCCTGATTCGCCCCTTTGCCTCCGGGAAAAAACTGTGCGTCCCTGCTGTGAATCGTTTCCCCCGGCTGGGGAAACTGCGCTACATTACTCACAACATCCATATTGATGCTTCCAATGACAACCAGCTTGCGCAAAGTTAACCCGCTCCCTTCTGTTAAACCGGCTTCGGCTCGAATGTACGGACGCGAACTTCCTTGATCTCGTTCTCGCCATCCTCCAGACAACCAAAACCGAACATGCCGTGAGCATAGGCGGTTTCCTTGCATTCCAGCACATTCTCTCCATTAATATACAAGATGAACCTGTCCTTCTCGGACACCAGCTTCAGGCGGTATTCTTTACCCAATGCCCAATCGTATTTTGCCGTAATCAAACGCTTGATCCCGAAATCCTGTTTGATAAACGATACGGAGTTCGGGCCGTCGAAGCCGGCCAGATAATGACGCATGACGCCTTGCGCCCTTGCAATAACACAATGGCTGGTACCGGATATCGGTTTGATGGTCGCCTCAATCTCCATATCTCCGGCATAATAATTGCCGGAAAAGGAGGAGGAATCCCCTTCTGAGGAACAATGCAGGGCACCGTCACGCAGCTCCCATTTCCCTCGATGATGCGAGAATGGGGTGACGGAAGCGAACTCTTTGGCCTGCTTGGCAAAATCGATCGTATAGTCTGAAGCCCCCGTGATGCGGAATTGCCCGATGAACAAACTTCCGATAGCACGGTTCAAGAGCGGCGACGGGCTCTCGAGTATCCAGCCGATCTCATCGATCATGGCACCATCCGTATCCGGGATGACGAATTGCACCGCGTTCCACTCTCCGCACATGGGAGTCAACGCAGCCAAACGCACGTCCTCCTGCGTATAGGTATTGCGCACATACGGAGTCAAGGTAACCGGTTCGCCTTCCCACTGATCCACATAAATGCGGGCGGATACGGTTTGTCCGCTATACGCCTGCGGCGCAAAGGTCGGCTTATACTTCTCATCGTTGAACTCGGCGCGCCGGTAGAACGGTTTGTAATAGATTTTGCTGCTGTCGCCTTCAACCAGTCTGTCAAAAACCACTTCCAGCGATCCTCTGCTGTCATAAACCTGTTTCGTCGAATGGCGAACGACCGGGGTTTTGAAGGAATGGCTCGTCCGGAAGCCATGCGTAGATCCCGGCAGGTCGAAATCGAAATACACCTCGCCCTGCTTCACCCGACGGAACAGCTCTTCAGGTGCTTTCTCTCCGTTAAGGCGATAGCCTAGCAGTGCAAGCTCTTTGGCGAATGTCGGAAAATCGACCAGATTCAAATAGCCGGACACGCTGGAAGCCACGATGAAGTCATTAATCGGCTTGCGGTAATGTTCCGGGATTCCCGCCAGACCTCTGTAAACACCGAGGATCGTTCCCACATTACCTGCGTTGCAATCGGTGTCCCAGCCGCACATCGAAGCGATCTCGACCGTGCGCGCATAATCTCCCTCGCCATACAGAAGGGCAAGCACGCACACACCCGCATTCGGGATAATGTGGCATACGCCCGTATATTTATCGTATCCCCAGTGGTCCTCCAAATACTGGCGGCAAGCGCGGAAATCGGAAGGCTGCTCCCGGTGGAAGTCCGTCACCGCATGGACTACGCGCGCATAGGTGGAGTCATCCGGAATCATGCGCAGGCCTTCCGCGATAATCTCATCCATGGATGAAGCATTAAAGGCTTTGGCTATGCAAGCAGCCATGAAGCGGGCGCCATATAGCCCGTTGCCGTCATGGGAGACGCTGGCCGCTTTTTCCGCGTAATCCGCCGCTTTCTCCGCTTGCCCCGGGAACAGCAGGCCCCAGGAATCGATGAAGATCTGGCCGCCGATCTGCTCCGCCATCTCCGTGCCGTTGACCTCGATCGAACCGGAACGAGGAGCCGGGATGCCTTTGCGCAGATTCACATAGGCGCGGTGCTCGGTACTGATATCCTCGCCGCCCCACCAGAACATGCCGATCCCTTCCCTAGCGTAATTGAGCCATGCCTTGCCCACGTCCTCCGGCGAAAGCTCACGGTCCGTCGCATCGTCATACAGCGCGCGAATAAAGAAAACCGGACCGTTTGCGTCATCGTCCGCGGCAAAGGTTTTGTACGGCTTCACGTAATCCCGGATATCGCCGTATACGTCCCGAATGCGTTCATACGTCCAAGCTACCGGTTCGATGGGAGCACCGAGCCTTATGCCAATGTTCATGCCGATGAATCCCGCATATACCGTCTCTACATAATGTTTAGGTATCATTTGCTCTCCCTCCTGTATCAACCATTCCTCTACATCCGCTGGGTTCCAATAGCTTGCAAAAAACTATGGGCTCACAATATTCTTCCGAGATTCATTGATGCGAAGATCCTCTTCGATGATCTTCGCGGCAATGCCGCTAAACCGGTCGGCGATGGCACACAGGTCCAAACGATTCACCTTATTCAGCTGCTTAATATCTTCCTTGCGGATGACCTCGCTGCCGTACATGGCGCCCAGGATCACCCCGGCCATGACGCCGATCGAGTCCGTATCCCGCCCGGAGTTAACCCCGTCCAGAATCGAACGGTAGTACTCTCCGTCATTGAGCACGATGAACGCCAGTGCCATCGGCAGCTCCTCAATCGACCATAAACGGCTTGGCGTATAATGGTTGCTCGGGATGCCGACCTTGTCGATATGGCGGCTCACGTCATCGCCCATCGGCGAATATTTAAGCATGATCGCTTGCAAGACCTCGATCACTTTGTCCATGTCATCCCGCTCCTGCCGCAGATCGCGCGCGGCTTGCGTCATCTCCACAATGGCAGCTTTCGTGCCGTCTTTCGCCAGGCTGATGGCGGTGCGGACAATATCGTCCACACTCACCCCTGGCTCAAAGGCCTTCGCCACGCAAGCGGCGAGCACGCCCGCGGCTTCCAGGCCGTAGCTGCTCTGATGACCCATCGCAAACAGGATGGCTTCATCATAGGCCGCCTTGGGATTGCCCGCATTGACGATCCCGATCGGGGCGATGTACATTGCCGCCCCGCAGTTCACCATATTCCCGATGCCGCCTTCTCTCGGATCGCAATTGGCCAGCACATGACGCATGAAGATGTATTTTTCCGGATAGAACAATCGGTCAATAATCAGCGTCTCCTCATTCAGCTCAGGGACAAACGTCTTGCGGAACGCAATCTCCTTCACGAACTCGTTGCCCATATCATAGGCATCCAGATGCCTGCCCTCGGTAAGATACACGTTCATGAGCGCAATGGTCATCAGCGTATCGTCCGTGACAATGCCATCGCCCCTTACCCGGCCAAGCCGGACGTCGGGGGGCAGGTCCATCTTATGCCATCTTGTCATGAGGGATTCCACGCGTCCGTACTTGGACTTGATCTCCCCGTACGTCAATTTCTCGATTGGAGCTCCCATTGCGTCTCCGAGCGCGGTGGATATCACCACGCCCCTCACCCGGTCACGAAACGAAGTCATAGTTATAGGCTCCTTACTTGATGTTTTCGTTGGCGTATTTCGTTATCTCTGCTCCGCCTGCAGCATTCCATGCTTCAACGAATTGGTCGAATTGGGACAAATCCTTCTTGCCTGTAATAAAGTCCGTCGAATATTCCTTGTACAGATTGTTCATCGCATCCCAGTTCGCAATGAATTGCTCAGGGATGATGAAATTATTGTCTTCCGTGTAGAAATCGCCAGCCATTTTCAACGATTCGGTTCCAGGCTCACCCAATAGCGGCGTTTTCAAAGGCGTTTCGGATTTGATCTCGGTCGGCTCCCAGAAACGCGCATACCATTCGCTGTAATATTTCTCATTCAGCTCGATCTCGCCGTCAACGACTTTATAATGCTCGCCTTCGAAACCGAGACGGTCCAGCATTTGCCCCTTCGGACTTGCAAGGTAATCAAAGACCTTGAACGCCACCTCTTTATTCGGTGACTGGGAAGAGATCGCAAGTCCTCTGGATTCCTTCGTTACATCGGTTGCCCCGAAGCCTTGAGCTTCACCCTTGGCAGGCGGCAGCACGATCAGGTTAGCGTCTTCTCCGCCAAGCTCCTGCATTCTTCCGTCATACAAATCGATGATTTTGCCGGCTGTGCCCGTAATAACGGCAGCTTCCCCTTTATAGAAGGCATCTTCCTTGGTATCCCACTGCTTCGTAATGAATTGCGGGTCCAGCAGCCCTTCCTTGTAGAGCTTGTTGTAGAACGTCAGCTTTTCTTTTTCATTCTGGGAAACCTTGGAGTACTCATAAGTGCCGTCTTCCTTCTTAAGCCAAGTCGTATCCAAACCGAAAGCCGTATTGAAAATGAAATTGATCTCGGCAATATCGCCTGCTGCCGTCAGCGCGTAGCTCGGCTTGCCTTCACCCGGCTTCTTCTCCACCAATTCCTTAAAGAAGGCGTAATAATTGTCGACGGTCGGATTCTCCATCAAGGCCTTGGAGCTATCCATGGCATTAAACCAGTCGGCCCGGATGACCGGTGTCTTCGGTGCGAGCGGTTTGATCCACAGCAGATACGGATAGCTTGCCATCCGCGTTTGGTTATGCGGCTCGATGATATCTTTAATGTAAGTGGATTTTTCAATGTAAGGCGTCAGATCCTCCAGCAGGCCTTGTTCGGCAATTTGCTGGTCGCCGCCTTGGAAGTAGATGATATCCGGAATGGTTCCGCCCAACAGCAGCAGATTCAGGTTCTCGGCATAACTGCCCTGTGCCAGATCCACTAGCTCGAATTTCACGTTTAAGCCTTCGTCTTCGGCCAGGGATTTCTCCAAGGTCTCGAAGAATTTAACGGAAACGGGATTCGCCGTTCCTTCATCCTTGTACACGATCTTCAGCGTAACCGGATCACCGCTTCCTTCAGGCTGCGCGGTCCCGGGCTCGGTCTGGCCCGCTCCCGGCGTCTTCGAATTCGATGTACATGCCGACATGACCATAACCAGCATGGCAACGATTAATAACAGGCTTAATTTTTTCATGTTCATCTTTCTCCCCTTTTTTGAATTTGAACATTCATGCCTTAAGTTAAGCTGCCTTCCTTAGCTTAATCCTTGACTCCGCCCTCCAGTTCGCCTTTGGCGTAATATTTCAAAATGAACGGATATAGGAATAACAGCGGCACAATCGCGATCATGATCGTACCTGCCTGCAGGGAAGCGAAATCAAAATTGATCGAGCTGTCGAACATGTTCTGGTTCCCGATCAGGGACGTATTGTCCTTACGGACAACAAACTGCCTGAGCACGACCTGCAGCGGCCATTTGGTCGGGTCCGAAATATAGAGCGTCGCCCGGAAATATTCATTCCAGTGATACACCCCGTAGAACAAGCCCAAGGTCGCCAGCCCCGGTTTGGAGAGCGGCAGGATGATGCGGCTGTACAAGCGGAAATGGCCTGCGCCGTCGATTCGGGATGCCTCCAAAATCTCCTCCGGAATGTCCTGAATGAACCGCATGAGAATAAAGAGATAGTATACGTTGATCGCTTTGTACAGGATCAGCGAAGTTAACGTATTCATCAGTCCGAGATCCTTCACGAGCAGGTATTCGGGAATCATGCCCGGCTCGAATACCATAATGACGATCAGGAAAAACAACACGACCTTTTTCCCGATAAACTCGGTTCTGGCCAGCACGTACGCTGCCATGGAGGTCAGCAGCAGATTCAGGAATGTGCCTGCCACGGTAATCCATACCGAATTCAGAATACTGCCCGTGATCAAGGGATTGGACAACAACAGCTGGTAGTTGATCGTTGAGAATCCCTTCGGTATGATGTCCAGACCGCCCATCAGATGGGCTTTGCCGGGGTCGGTCAGAGACAGCGCCAGCAGATTCAGGAGAGGAACCAAGACCATGAGCGTAAATACAAACAACATCAGATAAATGACGATTTTGGAAATTTCAAGCCGTCTCATCGTAAATCCCTCCTTTACCAGACGCCCTTGCCCGAGAAGCGCTTCGATATGAAATGCGTGCCCAGGATGAGAATGATGCCGATCACGCCCTTGAAGAGGCTCGCTGCGGTTGCATAAGCAAACTGCCCGTTTCCGATACCGATCCGGTACACATACGTGTCCAGAATATCGACCACGCTGATGATGGAATCGTTCATAAAGTTAAACACCTGATCGAAACCAGCATTCATGAAGAAGCCCAGATTCAGAATGAAGACGGTTACAACTGTGCTGTATAAATGAGGAAGCGTGATGTACCTCATCTGCTGCAGCCGGGTCGCCCCGTCGATCTTGGCTGCTTCATACAATCCTGGGCTGATCTTCATGATGGCTGCCAGATAAATGATTGAATCCCAACCCGCGCTTCGCCAGATTTCGGAGAATACGAGCACCCAGCGGATATGCTCCTTACTGGTCATGTAATCTACGGATGGCAGTTGGAAGAAATTCGCAATCAGATTGACTCCGCCTTCGGCTGGGTTCAAGAGACTAATCCAGATCCCGGCAATCACGACCCAAGATAGGAAATGCGGCAGATAAACCACGGATTGCACATATTTGCGGTATTTCGAGCTCCGAACTTCATTAATCAGAAGCGACAGCATGATCGGAATCGGAAACACGAATACGATTTTCATCAAACTGATGATGATGGTATTCTGCAGCACGCTCGTGAAGGCGGGGGAGCTGAACAACGTCTTGAAGTGCTTCCACCCGACCCACACATGATCCCCGAGAATCCGGTAATCCTGAAAGGCGAGTTTCATGCCGTACAGCGGAATGATGTGAAAAACAAAAAAGTAGAGCAGAGGCAGCGACAGCATCGCGTATAATACCCAATCCTGCCTTAAGCGTCTTAACACCTTCATGGCTTACCCCTCCTCCCCATGTTCGATGGATAACTTCATGAGGGGAGCATGCTGCTGGGCACCATACACGTCGCGGTCGCCGACGCTGCCCGACGATATGTCCCGCGACATCGTGATCTTGAAACCCAGCGCCTGGTCGAAAAACACCAGATGATGAATCTGCTCCTCCCGTATCTGATACAGCTCGCATATGGTCCGTTTCGATATGATGCCGGACTGTTTCACTCTGTCATATTGCTCCTTGGAATCAAACAACACGTCTAATGTAATTTCGAAGGGGCCCGAGTTTTTGCTTCGCAGCACCTTCGCCAAATCGCCGAGTTGAGTCATGGTTTGATCCTCCTTATCGATGCTCTATACGAAAAGCATTATTTTTCATTTCCATCAGGTGGTAGACGGAGAATTCATACACAGGACCGAACTCGATGTCGCTTGGCGCGAATGGAAAAGCGAGATTGCCCGCCGTTGATTTCCGGCCTTCGTAGCCATAGTGCAGGAAGGTGGAACGCACCGTCGCGCAAATGCTGTTTGCCAACTCCTGCGTTTTGGCCACCACTTCGAACATGACGCCGATCTCGTGCCCGTCGAACGACTCGGGCTCCTTGCTTCCGAGAACGCCGTTCTTGCCGTAGTTGTAGAATTGAATCCGATAATCCGATTCCGGAATTTCCCGGTAATATTCCCGCGCCTGGTTGCGCACATATTCTTCAACCTCTTCCAGCTTCCCGATCAGGATCGGGTCCCGGATCCCTGCGACCACAAAGGTCCGATACGCGACGCGTCTTGCGCCTTCCAGCTTGATGAAATATTTCTCCGCCGGAAGGAATCGGCTGCCCGTCACGCGAACGACGCCTTTTTCCACTTCCTCGAATCGGCAGTTCTCCAAATCAAGCGTGAATCCGGGACCATGCAGAATATACGGATGTTCCTTCTCATAGAAGGTATGGGCGGCAACGCTGGTCGGGCTGCACGTCCGGTTCGGGTTAAGCGATTGAACGGTAAACGAATCATCGCTTATCGTGCCAAGAATGCTGTCCTTGGTTGTGCCAGGTTCGGCGCACAGTGCGCCGCATTCCAATATTTTTCCCAGATGATAGGATAGCCCCGGGTCCTTGCCATGATAGATCCCGATGGCCGCGAATGGGGACGGATCATAAGCCCGGCCGCATACGATAATGTCCCCGCCTTGTTTAAGCGCTTCCACAATAGGCTCGTGTCCCATCTGAGCAACGATGCTGTTCGTGGAATCAATCCGCTCGCGGGTCAGTGGCGGAATGTTCGGGCTCAGTCCCTTGATTCTCCCTTCTTCGCTTGCCAAATGGATTTCCTCCTGCGTAAAATCCGCCCAGATAACGGACACCTTGGCCTGAAGACCCCGCTCATCCAAAATCTCATCAATGATATCCAGCGTCCAGTTCACATGGGTCCTTGCTCCCGAGCCGCCGGCCGATCCGATGATAATCGGAATTTTCCGAGGCAAACCCTGGGTGATCATGATGTCCAGGTCTTTCTTAACCGCGCGCTTGCTGACGATCGATACGCCGGCGCCCAGCTTATGCGGTCCGCCATCCGTAGATCCTGCATCCACGACGATGCCGTGCAGTTCAAACTCCAGTCCGTTCATAAAGGATTGTTCAGGAAAGCCATATCCCAGCATGCCGCAGGGTGATAGAATTCGAATGTCTGTATTCATCTGCAGTCCCTCTCTACCCACATATTCACCCATGACCATTGGATAATTGGATTATCCAATTTGTGCTAAAAGGGGTGCATTTTCCCCCCTCTTAAACATGAATGTGGTTTTTCTGTATGTTTTCTTTGACCCGGCTAAGATGGTTCAGCAAAGCCAGCTTCGCTTTTACCGGATCCCGTTCCTTAATGGCTTGCATAATAAGTAAATGTTCTTCGTAGACCTCGCTCTTTCGCCCCGGAATCTGCGCTGTTTTGCTCAGCGTCCGCTGAAGCAAATCCATATGCAGTTCAATCATATTGACAAGGACCACGTTATGCGTGGCTTTGGCGATCGACAGGTGAAATGCCTGATCCGGCTTCGAGCGATCCTCCGCGTTCTGATCGATCTCCCCCCACGTTGCGAAGGCTGCCTCAATCTCGGCAATATCTTCATCGGTTGCCCGCTTCGCCGCCAGTTCCACGATTCCCGTCTCGAACAATTCACGCGCCTCTAACAACTCGATGATGGTAGCGCGTTCAATGTTGTCCAGAATTCGGCTGCGATCCTCGGCAACGTCCAGGGCCTTGCTCAGGAAACGTCCGCCGCCCGGTCTGGCTTCAATCAATCCTTCGCGCTCCAGAATACGAAAGGCTTCCCGCAACGTTCCGCGGCTAATGCCGAAGGACTGGGCCAACTCCCGTTCTGTCGGCAGGACATCACCCGGAGCCAGATTCCCTTCCAGAATCAGATTCTTGATCTGTTCGATAACATCCTCGTACACCCGATGATATTTAATCTTCTTAATGGTCATATGACTACCCTCTCTATCCCTACTTGCGCAAACGATAATTGGGTGATCCAATTAACCGCACGTTTAGCATAAACGCATCTGAATAGGCTGTCAAGCATAAAAATAGCGCTTTCATCGATAAAATTACGGTAGTTTTGACCTATAAGGCAGTGGAAACCGGATAATTGGGTCATCCAATCATCCGATATATTGGGCGATTGAGCGCCTCTAGACGGCGATCCATGGAACGAAATAAATAACCCTGCCGTGGACGAAAATCCATGACAGGGTTTGTGCTCTAAGACTTCAAATTTATGACTGCGATCTCCGTTTGGTCCATTGCCATCTTATGTAACCATATAAGCCGCCCAATAGAACGAAGCCTCCGATCGCTGCTGCTGTTTGCCACCCGCTGCTCCGCTCCATCATTCCAAACGTTACCTGGGGCTGCAGGGTTTCCATCCGTTCATATTGCTTGGCCAGATCCAGATCCTGCGCATGTCTTTTTGTTAGCACCATCCCTTGCAGCATCATAAATGCAAAATAGCCTATATAGATCGCTGCGGCAAACAGCACGGATTCCATCGCCAGACGTTTACGCGTCATCATGATCCCCCTCCTCTCTCGTTCTTGTTTTCTAACCAATACCACCGTCTTTATATCCATTTCACAATCTCACTGATGACGTAAGCCGCCGGAATAATCACGAGCTGGGCCAGCATCGTTCCGAAAAACCGCGAAACCATCAGCATCGTATACACCTTGCCCAGCTGTTCCCTCGCTTCCTCATTACGGGTGGCTTTGTCCGTAATCAAACCAAGCTGGGGATCGATAAATATCGTTAAGATAATCGTTGCAATCCCGTTGATCAGTCCGGATGCTTGGGAGGCCATCGTGCTGTACTGGGGAACGAGATGCGCGGCATACAGGGATGCCAGGACACCTACCGTGTAAAAAGCCGTAACCACGATATTCAGCAAAATGAACCGTTTAGGTACGCCTAAGTAGCGAAACTGGCTCCACTTCAGATTCGGCTTCCTGATGTAATGCCGCGTATTCTTGAGCTGACCGATGGTCACGCTTGATACAAGCTTCGGAATGGATCCGGCGACCTCCAGTTTACTGATAATGCGGCTGAACAGATTGACGAAGGTAGGAAACAATGCAATCGCGACAATCGTTCCGATCGATGCAGCCAGCAATATCGCCCTGAAATAAGAGAGCACGTCAAACGAAGGATCCACTTTTGCATAATCCACGAATTTGCCCGTCAGCGGAGCTTGAACCAGGTTGGACGTCCGGGAAACCAGCACAATGATTCCGGTCAAGGATAACGCCACCGCAATTTTGTTCAATTTCACTCCGGCATATCTCGCAGAGTATGACAACGTCTCCGCCGTATGAATAATCATCGTCAGGACAAACACAACAATCAAGCTCTGTATCATAGAGGGTTCCTCCCCACCTGAGGTGCAGGCTAAGTCGTACCATATCATGTCACCGATTGAATCTGCAGTCTGTTTCTCCCTATATGTCTATCGCATTTACGGCCGGATTAGTACGTGCCCTCCCTGCTCTTGAAGCATGAATGCCGTCCGGTCATAGATATTCTGTAATTGCTGCCGAGTGATCAGGCTCGCGTTATGTTCAAACGTCACATGGAACCGTGAATTACGGGCGGCAACGTATTGCAAATAGGCATAGGCTTCGCCATAGTTCGCATCATGATCATGCTCCGGCAGCACCGGCAGATGATGCGTGAACTTGTCCTTCTCGTACCATACGTTACTGTAATGGACCAAATAAATCCGGGATGCCATCCGATCGAGAAATGGGTATGGGTCAAAACCTTGAAAGGCCCTGCGAGCAATATCAAGCCTGGCCGTATCCAGCACAAACCCGATGTCGGGATAAGCGTGAAAGCTATCGATCAGCACATCCCCGTAATCTCCAAAGAAATCATGCTCTAGCACAATGCGCTGCCCATAGCGAAGCTGGAGTTCACAGAGAAACTCAAATAACCGCTTCGACATTTCCCGGAATCTTTCTTTGCTCAATTGGCTGTAACTGTAACGCTCCTCGGGGCTAGGAAGTCTCGGGTACGGCGTGAAAGGCTCCTGAAAGACCGGATAAAACGGATAATGAAACAGCATATAATCTGCCCCCATACTGGAGGCTAACCGAACCTCGGCCGAGATTTGTTCAAGCGCTTCCCGAAAGACCTTGGGTTCGGGTGCATTGACTTGTGGCAACCGATATCCCGCTTCACGAAGAATCGGGGCATGAACACCGAACGCGATCCGCCGGTTACGGCAAAAATCGCTGACTTCAACCAACGCCTCCCGATTCGGAAAGCTGCATATTTCCATCCCGCTGATATGTTTGTCCGCAAGCCGTTCCCATCGCTCTTCCGTAAACTGATCCCACATGCCTATCTGTAAACGGCTTTGAGTCATGTGCTCAGCTTCTTTCGAATAAGACGAATTTGCCCGCGATGGTTGATCTCGTCCTCAAAGACGTGGAACCACATAAAATAGTAATTTGCGTGCCATCACCTTCGTTTCTTAGTTATGTACTTTCCTTACCGGGGCCGGCACGGAAATCACGACTCAGCCTTTATTCGCCCAAACTTATTTTAACATTATTTCCCTCCTGCGTATCCAGCAGCAACGGGTCTAGTAAGATTTTTTCGATGTTCCGAGCACTTGGCATAGTGATTCGAAGAATCATTCGTCCGTTTTGTAAAAAGATACGCAACCTTTTCCAGCTTTGCGGCGTTCCTTACATATAAGGAGCGATGCATATGAAAAAATACTTAACCGCCATTATTGTGCTGCCTCTATTCCTGCTTGCGGTCGGATGTACGCCAAGATACGAGGAGCCCGTCGACGGATACAAGCCTTCGTCCGTGGATGACTACTTTCCAATCCCGGAAAGTGCAGCGCTAATGCAGTCCATTCCGGAACCTCAGAACCCTAATATTGATAACGGCGCTAAATACGAGGTGAAGGGCATCGGCGGTGAACAGGGCTTGGCCACGCCTAAGCGCTACTTCGAAGAGATACAAGCCGCAGGCTGGACCCAATTGGAAGAAAAACAAATGGGCCATGTTCACTTTTTCCAAAAGGACGATACCGTGGTCGCACTGGAAGTTCGTGAGGATTCCCTGACTGTCTACGAAATGATCAAAGATGCCAAATTTTAAATCCCGTATAACCAACATGCAAAAAGGACCGTCCCGCGGTCCCTTTTTCGTCTATCGCCCTATATTCTTCTTCATCCCAATGGTGAATCGCTGAAAGCCCAGTTTCTCGTAATACGGTTCTAGTCCTTCCTCACACATCAGTTGCGGGAAGACACGGGACTTCTCGCAATGTTCAACCAATCGACCGAGGATCCGTCGGCCTATCCCTCTGGACTGATAATCCGGATGTACGCCTAATCCGCAAATAACGCCGGTGATCACCCCGTCGGAAATCACACGTCCCATGCCCACTAATTTCTGTCCTTCAAACGCATAGACGGCATACCAGCTATTCAAGCACATCATGTTCAATTCGGTAACGGATAGATGGATAGAATTCCAACCAAGCGAAGCGTACAAAGCCTCCAGTTGCTGAAAATCCTCTGGGTAAACACGGATTTGGTCCCTTCCGGACCCAGTCGGTTAAAATACTCCAGACTCAGCGCCGCCAAATCGACCAAGGGCACCTGCTCCTCCGCGGCCAGCTCCCGAACGGCCGTAATATAATCGCCATGCGTGTCCTCCAGCCTTCCCTTACCATCAAAGCAACGGCGGTGAACAGGGGTAACCAGGATCGGAGTTGCCTGTTTCTCCCGGCAAACGTCCACGTACCGTCTTAAAAACTCCCTGTATGTCGAGTTAGGTTCCGTATACCTCCCCTCGTCGCGCTTCTGATCGTTATGGCCAAACTGAATCAGCATATAATCATGGGGTTTCATCTTCTCCCGGATTTGCTCCAGGATTCCCTCCGCAATAAAGCTCTTGGAGCTTCGGCCGGAACGTGCATAATTGCTCACGGCCGCATCCGCTTTTATGAATGCGGGCAGCATTTGCCCCCACCCGGCATAGGGATAGCCGTCCGCAGGCTGGTTTGTTACCGTCGAATCCCCAGCCAGGAACACCTGGCACGCATGCGGTGCAGGCAGCACTTCCAGTGCGTTAATTCGGGGAGCCCGCCCAGAAAAGTACAATACGATTCTCCCTTGAACCGCTGGCACCGTCATACTGTAACGTTCAAAGTGGCCTGCCGGGATGAGTTTTCCTTCCAGCAGCATCTGTCCTTCCGTCCCCCGAATGGAGGTTTCCGTATCAAACCAGGCATCGCCCATCAACAAATGCAAAGTGTACAGGCCATCCGCCACATCGACCTGATACTCAGCATTCAGCGGTATGATAAAATCACCCGTTAATGCCTCTTCCCCCGCCCGATTCACGGCGGAGACGCTGGATAGGGAATGGAATCCGTAGCCAAGCTCAGGACTATATAAGGTCTCAGCGGTTATTTTGATATGTTCATGGCCTGGCGCTTCCGTACCGAAATCGAATTTATACATGGTTTGCAACGACCTTCACCTCTCCCGGTCGAAATTCATCTAAGTCCATTATGGAACGGTAACCGCCGAACATACATTCAAATAACCGTCCTCCATGTTCAAATAACCGACTAAATAAAGAAGAGCCGCACCGATTATCCCGGGTATTGGAATAACCTCGCATGTATTGACAGCGTTTACAACCCGGTACATAATGTGTACACAACATTTTAGGACCCGTGCAAGGAGACGTTGCCGTGCAAAAATGGATGACGATCTATAAAAATATGAAAATTAAAAATAAACTTTCCCTTCTTATCAGCCTAATCGTTGCCATGGCATTTGCGTTCGCCGTCATCGTCCAGCAGTATGCCTTCTCCATCTACGACGAGCAGCTGTACCTCAAATCATCCCAGGTCCTTCACCTGTCTTCCTCCGCGATTGAGTCAGAGCTCGAGCGGGTCGAACAGTTATCCTTTAATATCATTACGGATACCCAGATCCAGAATATATTGCGTTCCATCGCCGGGAGCGAATCCGATTATGACAGGCTCATCCTCCGGCAGCATTTGGTAGACCGCCTCCTGAATTATGTCGGTTCCGAGCCCATGCTCTACTCCATTCACCTGATCGATTCATATGACCATCAACAGGACGTCGGCAGCGTCGTCCCGATTGATCCTGCCAAGAAGGAACGGATTCTTCAGCTTGCCGGGGACGCGGATGGAGAAGAACGCTGGATATACCCGGACGAAAGTGATTCGGCCCTTCTACTTTCCCGGGAAATAAGATCCTATTCCGGCACATTATTCGATCTTAACTACTTGGGCACCATCATCATTCGCATCAATATAGACAAAATCGTCCGGAAATCCGCCGGCGGGGAAGGCGACCTGATCGTGACCTCGGGTGCGGATGTGATCTATCCCGCAACGCCGCACTTCGATCCGGCGGTCATTCAATCCTCCCTGTCAACCGGAAACGGGTACCTTACCCGGGAAATCGATGGCCACACCTACTTCATTGCACATAACCGATCGGGCAACACGGGCTGGACATACCTGAATGTCACGCCCTTTAACCAAACCTTCAAGCAAATCATATTCATTAAAGAGCTTGTCATCATCGTATTTACCGTTATTTTCGCGGTTGCGATTCTGCTCGGCATCAGGTTCAGCCGGGGGCTGACACGTCCTATCGAAGGTCTCATCACCCGGATGAAACTCGCGGAAAAAGGAAACTTCGCGGAAGCCAACGTGCTACCTCAGGACGCAGCCCCCGTCGCCATGAACGAGCTGGGACTGCTGCATCGCACATTCCGTCTCATGATCGAGCGAATCAACGCCCTCATTACCGAGAACTATTCAAACCGGCTGTTGATCAAAGAGACCGAGTTTAAAGCGCTGCAAGCGCAAATCAATCCTCACTTTCTGTATAACACGCTGGAATCCGTGAACTGGCTGGCGAAGATGAACAAACAGTCCCAAATCTCCGACATGGTGCAGGCATTAGCCTTCCTTCTCCGAAACTCCGTCAGTTTGAAAGAGCCCATTCTGACATTGGGGGAAGAATTGGAGATCGTCCGAAACTACGTCATCATACAAAAATTCCGGTTCGAAGACCGCTTACAATTTACGCTGGATGTACAAGAGCAGGATCTGCACCGCAAAATACCCAAGCTGTCCCTTCAGCCCCTGCTCGAAAACGCAATTCATTACGCACTGGAGCCATCCGTTGACCCTTGTCGAATTACGTTGTCCTGCAAGGAGACGCCTTCCGCATTCTGCGTCATCGTCGAGGATGACGGTCCCGGCATGGCGCCGGATACCCTGACACGTCTGCGAAGCGGCGATTTGGCCACCGGCGGTAACGGAATCGGACTGTTAAACATCGAAGAACGGATCAAGCTGGCTTTTGGCGACCATTACGGTTTATCCATCGACAGCGGACCGGGTCTTGGAACCCGCGTGATTCTGTCTTTACCCAAATAACGGAGGGATTCGAATGTACAAAGTACTTCTTGTGGACGATGAACGGATTATTCTGGACGGCATATCTCAGATGGTGGACTGGTCGGCATACCGAACCGAGCTGGCGGGTACCGCCCAGAACGGAATTCAAGCGTATGAAAAAATCGTCAGGGAGAGCCCGGATATCGTCGTGTGCGACATTCGCATGCCCGGACTCGACGGTCTGGAGCTCGTTGCCAAGACCCACGCCTCCCATCCTCATATCAAATTCGTGCTACTGTCCGGCTTCGGCGAATTCGAGTATGCTAACCGCGCCATGCAATACGGCGTGAAGCATTACCTGCTGAAGCCGACCGACGAGGACAAGATCGGTGGAGCGCTGAAAGAGGTCATCGACGAGCTGATCCAGAACCGGAACAAGGAAACGTTTGTCCAGGAGATGAAGGACCGGCTCCGGAAGGTGCTGCCCCATGTCAAAGAACAGGTGCTCAAGGAGTTCGTCACCAACAAGACCTATGGGCGCCATGATCTGGAGGAGTACCGGAGCCTGTTCGAATACGATTTCGATCAGCCTGTGCGTCTTCTGCTGTTCCAGCTGGAAGGCTCCGTCGAATTCGAGCATCAATTCGCCGTGAAGAACATCGCCGAGGATCTGCTGGACACGACGCTGCTGAGCACGACCATCGGGCAGCAGGTCCTGGTGCTGATCGAGGACCGTAACGATCAGCAGCGGCTTCATCAGCAGCTCCAGGATATCCGCTGCATTTTTAAGCAGTATTACAAAATGGACGTCACGATCGCGATCAGCGATCCCGGGCCTGTTACCCAGGCGCGGAGGCTGTACCGGGATACGCTGCAGTGCCTGAACTACCGATTCTACTTGGACGAAAGCGGAATGATCACAACCGAGGATACGCTGCACGGCAGCGGTATGGAAGGAAGCTTCGTCCTTGATGAGGAGCGGCTGTGCATGCCCGTCCGATCAGGCCATCGAAACGAAGCGGAGCATGCCCTGACCGAGTTCGTTCAGGAACTGAAGCGTGCGCAGCTGAGCATCGAGATGACCAAATCCTATATCATTCAGCAATACGTATCCCTCATCCGGCTGACCGATCCGGACCAGATGCAGGAACGTTACGCGCGAATCCCGGAAATCGCCGAGATGAGCACGCTCCAAGCGATTCAAGGCGTACTGGAAGAAACGGTTCGGGAAATCACGCTGCGAAACTTTGAACGGAACAAGGTCAAATACAACGCCATCGTGCGCAAGGTGGTGGAGATCATCGAGAACCAGCTGGGCAACTCGGAGCTTACCCTCAACCTGGTCGCAAACGACATGCTGTATATGAACGCCGACTATCTTGGCAAGCTGTTCAAAAAGGAGACCGGCGAGAAGTTCTCCAATTACGTGATGAAGCTTCGGATGAAACGCGCAACCGAAATGATGCTGAGCGATCCCGATATCAAAATTTTTGAAATGGCGGAGCGGCTCGGTTTTGGCGACAATCCTCAATATTTCAGCCAAGTGTTCAAGAAACAGATCGGCTGCACGCCCTCCGAATATATGAAAAAGAGCGATTAACTTGTACGTACATCTCTGCTTTTTAAACAAACTGCACGGTTTTTTTCCTTACTCTTTCTCCTCGAAAACTAGATAATTGGGAATGTAAGCACTAACATTTGAAACGATGATTCGTGGTCCATCAACAAAGGGGAGGAAATGGAATGAAAAAAGTGTTTAACGCGGTCCTGATGTTTTCCCTGATCGGAAGCTTGATCGGCTGTTCGGGCGGAGGCGCTGCCGAACAGCCGGCAAACGGCGGAACCGGAACGGAAACGCTGCCGGCTGCTGCAAGCGATAGCAAGGATCCGGTCAAGCTCCGCATTGCGTGGTGGGGCGGTCAGTCCCGGCATGATTATACCTTGAAGGTCATCGAAATGTATGAGTCCCAGAATCCGCATGTCACCATTGAACCGGAATATGCCCCATTCGATGACTATTGGAAGAAGCTTGCTCCCCAAGCGGTGGCCGGCGGACTTCCGGACATTATCCAAATGGACATCTCTTACCTGAATCAATATGCAGGCCGGAATCAGCTGGCGGATTTGAAGCCGTTCACCGAGAGCGGCGAGCTGGATGTCGCCGACGTCAGCGAGAATGCGCTGAGCGGCGGTGAGGTCAACGGCAAGCTGGTTGCCATGAACCTCGGCGTGAACGCACTCCAAACCACGTTTGACGTCGAGACGATGAAGAAGAACGGCATCGATATTCCGTCCAAGGAATGGACCTGGGACGACATGGACAAAATGGGGGCCCAAGCCAAAGAAAAAGGCCTGCAAATCGGAGGTTTTGCTTACCGGCATGACGTCTTCTTCCCGTACTATTTAAGAACCATCGGCCAGAAAATGTACAGCGCTGACGGCAAAACGATCGGGTACAGCGACGACCAGCCCTTTATCGATTACTTCACCCGCTACCAGAAATGGTACGACAACGGATATATCCTGTCTCTCGACAAGGAAGCCCAGAAGAAAGGCGTAGCGGAGGAGGATGAAATCGTCCTTGGCAATTCCATCTCGGGCACCGGCTGGTCCAACCAGTTCCTTGCCGTGGCCAATCTGGTAACCGACCGTTCGTTGGAGTTGAATCCGATGCCGGGTCCCGGAACGAAGGACGGTCTCTTCCTGAAACCTTCGATGTATTTCTCGGTCACCGAAACCTCGAAGCACAAGGAAGAAGCCGCCAAATTCATCAGCTTCTTCATCAACGACATCGAGGCCAACAAGCTGATCAAGGGCGAACGCGGCGTTCCCGTATCCGCCAAGGTAAAGGAAGCGCTGAAGCCGCTCCTCTCCGAGAACGAAGCCAAAATTTTCGACTATGTCACTTGGGCTGAGGCCAACAGCACGCCAGGAGATCCGCCTAACCCGATCGGTGCGGTAGAGATCGAGAAGCTGCTGCGAGATCTCAGCGAACGCATCCTGTTCAAGAAAATCTCGATCGAAGATGCCGCGGCCGAGTTCCGCAAGGAAGCGAATGCCATCTTGGCCAGATCTCAGCAATAACCAGGATACGGCTAGACAAGGCATCTCCCGCACGTCTTTCCCGTGCAAGAGATGCCTTTTTACATCAGTGACCCCTGCACGGGGCGCAACCAAATCTGAATCGTAGGGGTTGAAGTCTATGAAGAGGCTCCGCGAGAACGAGCACATCACCGGTTACGTGTTTTCAGCGCCGTTCGTTCTTGGTTTTCTCATCTTTACCTTATATCCAATCCTGTCGTCCCTGTATTATTCGTTCACCAATTACAATCTGATGGAAGCGCCGAGATGGCTGGGCCTCGGGAATTATGAGCGGTTGTTTCTGGAGGACGACAAGATCGGCAAGTCCTTTCAGGTCACATTCACCTATGTATTCGCCAGCGTTCCCCTGCGCCTCATTTTCGCCCTCTTCGTTGCCATGATTCTGAATACCGCAACCAAAGCCGTAGGGCTGTACCGCTCCGCCTTTTACCTGCCTTCCCTCATCGGGGGAAGCGTGGCCGTGGCCATCATGTGGCAGCAGATCTTCGGCGACAAGGGGCTCGTGAACTCTGCCCTGTCCCTCTTCGGAATCCATTCCACGACCTCTTGGATCGGGAATCCCAGCACGGCGCTTTGGACGCTCATCGCATTGTCCATCTGGCAGTTCGGCTCCTCGATGATCATTTTTCTGGCCGGCTTGAAAAATATACCGAAGGATTACTACGAAGCCGCCAGCGTGGACGGTGCCAATGCGGTCCATCGCTTTTTCAAGATTACGCTGCCTATGCTCAGTCCGATCATTCTCTTCAATCTGACGCTCCAGACGATCTCGGCGTTCCTGACCTTCACCCCCGCCTACATTATTTCGCGCGGCGAAGGCGGCCCGCTGGATCAAACGCTGCTTTATTCGCTCTATTTATACCGCAAGGCGTTCTCGCATTTTGAAATGGGTTACGCGTCGGCTCTTGCCTGGATCATGCTCATTATCGTCGGTGTCCTGACCTTGCTCATCTTCAGATCATCCACCCGCTGGGTTCATTACGAGACGAAAGGAGATTGACGGTTATGACCACATCCAGACGTGTTCTCTACCATACCCTGGTCGGATTGTTCGCCCTCGGTATGACCTATCCGATTCTGTGGCTGGTCGCCAGCTCGCTTAAGCCCAATCATGAAATATTCACGACGGCTTACAGCCTGATTCCGAGTCGGCTGGAATTCTCGAATTATGCTACAGGCTGGAAGGGTTTTGCCGGGACCACCTTCGGCACCTTCTTCAAGAACTCGTTCATCATTGTCATCATCTCCACCATCGGGGCCGTCGCCTCCTCGGCGCTTGTCGCCTTCGGATTGGCTCGGACCAAGTTCTTCGGACAGCAGTTCTGGTTCGCCTGCATGATGATTACGATGATGCTGCCTCATGATGTCGTGATCGTTCCGCAGTATGTGATGTTCGCCAAATTCGGCTGGCTGTCTTCCTTCAAGCCGTTAATCGTTCCCCAATTCTTCGGCATTCCGTTCTTCATCTTTCTGATCATGCAGTTCATCCGCACGATTCCGAAGGAACTGGACGAAGCCGCCAAGATTGACGGATGCAGCAAGTACGGGATTTTCTTCCGGGTCGTTGTGCCGCTGATCGTGCCCGCGCTCATTACATGTTCGATTTTCTCCTTCTACTGGAGATGGGACGATTTCATCAATCCGCTCATTTATTTGAATAATCCTGAGAAATATCCCGTGTCACTTGCCTTGAAGTTGTTCCTTGACGGGGAGTCGCTTAATAACTGGGGCGGCATGTTTGCCATGGCTACCTTATCGCTGCTGCCGGTCGTCATTGTCTTCTTTATCTTCCAGAAATACATCGTGGAAGGGATCAGCACGACGGGATTGAAAGGGTAATCCATACACTCAATTGAATATGAAGGGAGTTTCTCATCATGCCAGCACTTGTATTTGATGATCAACAAATTGAGAATGTCATAGACCGGGTGGTCGACCGGACCTTTCGCATGGATTTCAGCTGGGATTGGCCGGGCGGGGTCGCCTTTTACGGGGTATGCGAAGCCTACAAGGCCACCGGCAAAAAGGAATATCTGGAACAGCTGAAAGCCTGGGTCGACGAAAATATGGAAGAGGGGCTGCCGAAGCTGTCCGTCAACGGCGTCTCCATCGGCCACTCCCTCCTGACGTTGTACGAGGTTTATGAGGATGAGCGGTATATCGAAACGGCCAAGGAAATGGCCGAGTATCTTACTCATGATGCACTGCGTTTCGGCAACGGCATCTTTCAGCATACGGTGAACTCCGAAACGTATAACTTTCCGGAGCAGGCGTGGGTCGATACGATGTTCATGGCAGGCTACTTCCTGCTTCGGATCGGCGTGATGCTGGACCGGGAGGATTACTTCGAGGATGGTTTGAAGCAGTATCACGGCCATGAGGATTGCCTGCAGGATCCCGTCACGAATCTGTATTACCACGGCTGGGACAACATCGCCGGCAACCATATGTCAGGCGTCTTCTGGTGCCGGGGCAATGCCTGGGCCGCCATCACGATGGCTCGTGCCCTGGAGCTTGTGCCGGTCACGCATCCGTCCTTCATGATCATCGAAGGCTCGCTGCGCGACCAGCTCAGCGCCCTGGTCCGGCTGCAGCATGAATCCGGCCTGTGGCATACGATTACGACCGATCCGCAATCCCCGCTGGAAACGTCCGGCTCGGCCGGCATCGCCGCCGCCCTGTTGACCAAAGGACGCATCTATAATAAATACACGCAGAAATCGATTGACGGCATCTTGGCCAAAATCACCGAGGATGGTACCGTAACCGGCGTATCTGCAGGTACGGCCGTCATGAAGGACGCCGCAGGTTACAGAGGCGTGCCCGATAAGCGAATCCAGGGCTGGGGCCAAGGCCTAGCCTTGACCTTTCTCGCAGAAGTGCTGAAGATCAGGAGCAATCCTTATTGATTAAATAAGATACAAAAAAGGCAGGATGGAGAGGATCAAGTTCGCCTCTACAGCCTGCCTTTTCGTTATATGCGTTTCCACAAGCGAATGGTATTGATTAATAATGATGAACATGAACCGACTGCACCCGATATACTTTCATCCCATATCATTGGTTTAGTCTCCCCGTCTCCCATCGCTAATCTTCACGATTCCCCGTCTACGCTGTTTATTCATTGTCCCCTGTCTCGTCTTCTCCGTTATCCTTAGCTTGATCTTCGGTTTTCTTCGGATGCGGCGTTCCGTCAAGCCCGTAGATTTCGTCATAAGCGTCGAATATCTTCCTCGCAATCGGCGCGGCGCTTTGCGAGCCGAAGCCGCCTTCCGGTACAACGACGGCCACCGCCAGCTTCGGGTTGTCGCGCGGAGCGAAGGCGATGAAGACGCCGTTATCAATCTTCTGCCACTTCCCATTCACTTTAGCTTCCTGCTCGGAGGTTCCCGTTTTGCGGGCGAAGTCATATTTAAAATCATCAAAGGCTGCGAGACTCTGCGTATTCATCCCCCGCTTAATGGTCTGCCAGTACGTTTTGGGGAATTCGACCTCATTCAGGATCTCGCGCCCGAATTCCTTGACCACGTTGCCATCCTGGTCCGTGATTTTGCTGACCAGCTGCGGCTTGATGCGCTTGCCTTCATTCGCCAGCATGACGGTGTATTGAGCAAGCTGTAGAGGGGTGTATTTCCCCTGCTGACCGAAGGAAGCGTAGGCTAAAGCCGCCAGATTACTTCCCGCTGCTTTGGTATCGGTATAATTTTTCAGTCCTTTATGCTCGTTGGGCAAGCCGCTCCCCGTTACGACGCCAAGACCAAACTTCTCCATATACTGATCCCAGACCGTAACGCCCTTCTCCCCGCCATACTTGCTGACTAGCCTTTTGCCGATCATATCAATCATAAAAGCATTCGAGGATTGCTGAATCGCTAACTGCGGCTTGATGGGTCCGTTTCGATGACCGCTCGAGTTGGAAATTCTCGTTTCGCTTCCTTCCCGACCAATGGTGGCGTACCCTTGATCAGGATAAGTGTCATTAATGCCAAATAACCCCTCATTAAGCCCGATCAGCACCGTCAGCGGTTTAATGACGGAACCGAGAAAAATCATGGATTCAAAGCCGTTTCCCGATCTGCCCGATCCGTAGATCGTAATCGTGCCGTTTCCCGACGCGTCCACGACATCCTGCGTAATTTTGCCTCCGCTTTCCCATACATTCGGGTCGTAATCCGGCATGCTGGCCATCGCGACCACATGACCGGTATCCACCTCCATGGCCACGGCGTATCCGGTTACGGCATTCTTATGAAGCTTGCCCGATACCGGATGAGTATGGAGATATTGGAGCTGATCCATGATGGCCTGCTCCGTGGCAAGCTGAATGTCTTTATGAATCGTGGTGTGAATATTATGGCCTTTTTCAGGGGCGACCATCGTCGGTACGCCGTCCACCATATTCTGCGGATTGATTGGAATGCTGAGATACCCGCTCTTGCCGCGCAGTTCTTCCTGATACATCCGCTCCAATCCGTCATACCCCACCGATTCTTCTTCCGTGTAGATCATGCCGGGATTATCCTGATCCTTGTTGCTCTGATCAATTTCCTCATAAACTTTTACGGATTTAGAACCTTTGAACTTCCTTAAGTATCCGATCGTCTGAACAGCCACCGTATCCGGATCATAGTGCCTTACATTCTCCTCCACGATCTGGATGCCGGGAAACTTGGCGCGGTTCTCCATGAAATAAGCGATCTCTTCCTTTGTCAAATCGGATTTGATGCGTCTGGGCTCATAACCATGCTGCTTGATATACTCCAGGTCCAAGGCCTCAATCACTTTTTTTACGGTCATCGGTTCCAGGTTCGGATCCCCATACTTGTTAAACGCCTGGACAAGCCGCTTGGCCATCTCCTCCGCTTCCGGCCGGTTTTCTTTTCCTTTGTCCGTCTTCTTGCTGTAATCCTTCATGAGCGTGATATATAAAGAATTTGAAGCCGTAGAGTATGCAAGCTTGGTGCCGGACGCATCGATGATGGACCCCCGGATCGGCTGCAGCGGGAAATGCTTCTGCTCCCCCCCGGTTTCCTGGCTTGCCAGCTCCGGTCCCTCTACGAACTGTAATATGGCAAGGCGAACGATAATGACGCAAAAGATTAAAAATGCGCTGAAAAAGAAAATATTGATCCGTCCATGGAATTTACGCCTGGTTTCTGATTCATCCGGTACGTCTTTATAAGGTTTAAAGCCGATCACATTGTCTACGCTCCTTTGTTATATGGTTTAATCCAGCCAAGTCGGCAAATGCGGGTTGTTCTCGAATTCGAATATTCTCTTCAGCTGCTCCTTGGTATTCCGTTCTTCGGACAACGGCGGCAGTTCGTCCTGAGGGAAAAAACCGACCGCGGACGTTTCGGTGCCTACGCCTGCGGCTCCGCCCGTAATGTCGCACTGAATAAACATTTTGTACACGTGGAAGGCCGAAGGCGGATGGTTATGAAATTTCTTGTCCAATACGGCCAGCAGCCTCCCTGCACGCACGTCGTAACCGGCCTCTTCCTTCACTTCCTTCACCACGACCTCCGCAGGGGATAAGCCGATGTCCGCCCATCCTCCCGGCAGCGCCCAGGCCCCGTCGGCCTTTTCCTTCACCAGCAGCAGCTTTCCGTCTTGAAAAATAACGCCGCGGACATCCACCTTCGGCGTCTGGTATCCGGTTTCACTCGCAAACAGCGTACGGATCTTCTCTTCGCCTGCTTCGGTATACTCCTGCATGATCTGGATGCTGAGCTCCCTCAGCTGCTCAAACCGTTCTTTGTCGTAAACGTCCCTCGTATACTCCAGTCCGGCCTGGCTGATGGCCTGCATCTCCTTGGCCCACGCTAACCATTTTATTGTCATAGGTTTCATCCTCTTCAAAGAATCTCATAATATCTAACGCCTGTTATCCGTGATTGGTTTATAATGGAAGTGCTTGATTTCAAAATTATAACATATTTTCTAGCAAGTTATGAGACAAAGGATATAAAGGGGGGACAGCTGGACATGAAAAAAATGCGGCCGGTGTTATACATTGTTCTTCTAATCATGGTGTTCGGTACCGGGTACTACATCGGATCCAGGTCCGAGAACGTAACGCCGATCTCGAAGGAAAATGCCCGCAAAGCCGTTCAGACCCTGTGGGTGAAGGCCGCCGAACCTCCGCTGCCCAAGGTCAGCATTGACGGCACCGAGATCAATCTCCAACGTGGCGGTTATTCGTGGTGCAACGGGGATAACTGCGCGACGATGGATGCGGCCCGTCCCAGGCTCGAGGATATGACGCCGGTTGCGGTCCAAGGCGGTGCCGACATTCAATCGAAGCCGCCCGAAGGAATACAAGGCTTCACCATCCTCAACCTGACGGATTCAGGTAACGATGGATATACCGTGCCAGCGAAAGCCGGCTCGTACCTGTACGAAATTCACTGCACATGGCCTCTGGATCAAGGTGAAGCCCGCTTTTATTTTGCGGTGAAGGTTGAATAGACCTGCTCTGGATCGATTAACCAAGCATTTCCGCATTCGAAAAAGAAACAGCCCCGGCGCCAGGGCTGTTTCTTCGTTTCCATTATGAATTTGTTGTCTTCTTCTCTTCCCTTTGATTCGTTCGGATTAAAGCATACGCCAACTGTCCGACCATTCCGAGGAACAAGCCCGTCCCGACGACGATGTAAACCATGGTGAAGGTTTTTCCGAGCGGCGTCTGCGGCACGAATTCCGGATGCCCTACCGTGCTCAAGGTCACCACGCAGAAATAAAGGGCATCCAGCACCGACAAGCCTTCTTGCCTGGTATAAAACATCGTGCCCGATAACAGCATGATGACGATCAGCACAAACAGCGCCATGAAATACCGCTGCTTGAACGCTCGAAACAAACCGCTGAGGAGACGTTTTAACGTTAATAAAAAAGAGATCATCCGAGAACCGTCCTATTCTATATCTGGAGTAAATGTTGCATACATCACATACACCCTATTATATCAGCGTTTATGCTTCACGCCCATTCCGCTACGGTTGAACGGAAAGAATATTCCCTTCGGCATCGATGCTCCGAAATATGAAGCCGCCGGTCTGGTCGGCTGGCAGCTGTTCATAATGGATGGCGTAGCCTTGCTCCACGTCGATTTCCATGTAAATCCCGGCTAAAGCCTTCACCTGTTCCAGATCTTCGATCGGTTTATCGTCCCAAGGCTCATTGGTGACGATGATTTTCTTGCTTTCGGATTCCGACGTCTCCACCGCCACCAGGGTGTCATAGATGCCGTCACCACGATGACTGGCAGACCAGGTTCGTACAAAAGGTTCATCTTCGGACTTGGGTTCCAGCGCGACCCCGTTCGTAATTTTATGCAGCAGTCCCCATTTGCTCTCCAGGACGTTGACCGTCTTTACATTCCCATCTTGCCAGACGATCAGCTTATGATGATCCTCTGACTTTTCGTACAGCTTATCCCCGGTATACGCAGGGTGAACGCGCCGTATCGTCTGCTCTTCATTGTATGCATAGCCGTCCAGGAACAGTGGCAGGTAGCTGATGACGACCACAACGGCCGCCAGTATGAGAAACATGGCTTTTTTCAAAACAACAGCTCCTTGTATCCTTTGGAACGCGTATCATCTTATCCGGCCGATTAGCCCTGAAGGGCAAGCAGCTCCCGAATTTCCGCTTCGGACCAGCTTGAAAGCGACTCTTCCCCCGGCTGAACCAGCTCCTCGATCAGATCCTTTTTCTTCTGCTGCAGAGCCACCATTTTATCCTCGATCGTATCTTGAGCAACGAAGCGTATGACCTGCACAACCTTCTTCTGACCGATACGGTGCGCCCGGTCCATCGCCTGCTGCTCGACTGCCGGATTCCACCACAGGTCATACAGGATCACCGTATCGGCCCCGGTCAGATTGAGCCCCGTTCCGCCTGCCTTCAGCGATATCAGGAATACCTCGCGTTCCCCCTCGTTGAAGCGTTCGCACAGCTCCACCCGCTCCGATCCCGGCGTCTGTCCGTCCAGGTAAAAAAACGGAATCCCCCGATATCCCAGCTCCCCGGCGATCAGGTTCAGCATGCCTGTAAACTGGGAGAATACCAGCATCCGTCTCCCTGCAAGACGACATTCCTCGATCGTTTCCAGCAGCTGCTCAAGCTTGGCCGAACCGCCCTCGTAGCCTTCCACGAACAGAGCCGGGTGACAGCAGATCTGTCGCAAACGGGTAATGCCCGCCAGGATGCGGATCCGGTTCTTCTGGAAACCGTCCTGTGCCAAATGCTTAAGCGTCTCCTGCCGCAGTTTCGCAAGATAGGCGGTATACAGCTTCTTCTGTTCGATCAGCAGGCCTGAGGCCTGAATCGTCTCGATTTTCTCCGGCAGCTCCTTAAGCACGTCCGATTTCAGCCTGCGGAGCAGGAAAGGACGCACCCGTTTCACCACCGCTTCTTTAGGCAGTTCATGAAATGCTTTACGGTCACCGAAAAGAGCCGGGAAAACGGCATCGTAGATGGACCATAATTCCTCCAGGCGATTCTCGACCGGCGTGCCTGTCAACGCAAACCGATAACGGGCATGGAGCGTTTTTACGACTTGAGCCGTTTGCGTCGCGTAATTTTTGAAGGCTTGGGCTTCATCCAGAATCAAGGTTAAGAAAGGCAGTTTCGCATATCGCTGGATATCCCTGCGGAGCAGCGGGTAAGAAGTGATGACAACATCCGCTTTGCCTATATTCTGGATCACCTTCGCGCGCTCGGACAGCGTGCCATCGGCAATGACGGCCTTGATCTCCGGCGCAAACTTCTTAAGCTCGTTAAACCAGTTATAGAGCAGGGAGGCAGGAGCCACAATGAGCGCGGGTTCTTTGCGCTCCCGGATCTCAGGCAGCAGCGACAGCATGAAAGCGATGCTCTGAATGGTTTTGCCTAGTCCCATATCATCGGCCAAGATGCCGCCGAAGCGGTAATGGGCCATCGTCTTCATCCACTGGAAGCCGAACTTCTGATAATCCCGGAGAACCGTTTCCAGGCTGGCCGGCACGGCAAAGTCCAAATGATCCGGATTCTTCACATTCTGCAGCATCCGGCGCAGGGAACGGCCAAGCTGGACCGATGATCCCGAATCCTCCCAATCCAGCAGTTGAAGTCCTTGGACCGCCGGCAGTTTAAACCGCGTCCCCTCCCCTTCGTACAGCCAAGGTCCCACCCGGTTCATTAAAGCAACCATGGCCTGGAACTCCGCGCTTTCCAGCGGAAGCAGCGCTCCGTTTCGCAGCCGATGATATTTGCGCTTTTCTTCGAGCGATTTGACGATTTCCCGGATTTCGGCTTCGCGAATCCCCTCCATGTCAAACTTCAGTTCAAGCCAATCCGTCCGTTCATCGACCTCCACCCGAACCTTGGCTCCCATCGGTTCAGTGAGCACCCGCTCCTTCACCGCCGTCGTTGCATAAACAACCAGCAGCTTCTCCAGCTGCGGAATCGTATGATACAAAAATTCATATTCGGCATCCTCGTTATTCATGAAGAAACCGCCGTCAGTCCTGGCAAAAGAGGCGTTCTCCATGAGCTCCAGAATCCGCTGCTCCGTCTCTCCATCGCGTACAAGAATCGAGCTGCTGCTGCGTTTGGCGCGGTGTCCCTCCAGCGGATTGATGATGATGTCGCCGTATTGAAATTCGAGTCCGGCCAATAGACGGCCGCGGACACGGTCCAGAAACAGCTTCGCTTTTAAAGGCGTTTTGACGATACGGTCGGACACGGTCTGCGCCACATGCACGCTGCCCAGTTTCATCAGCCCCGGTACCACCCGCTCCATGATGGACTCCATCATCTCCGGCTGTATCCGAATATGCGGTGTGTTGGAAGGTTCAAGCAGCAGCTTCATCTCGGCGAGCCTTTTGCAAGCATCCATTTCAAGCTGTATCAGCCTGCCATCCGCAATGACGACCCCGTACCCCTCCAGCACGGTGATCCGCTCCAATCCGTCGATCTTCATCAGATATTGATCATCCGCAGCCTCATCGAACTCGAATTGCAGCGGGATCGGTTCCTGAGCGAACTCCAGCTTATCCGTCATGATTCCATCCATAGACAAGAGGGCTTGAACCGAAGAACCGAGCGCCTCCCGTACTTGAGGCCAAAAGGCAGGAGGAATGATCAGCATTCGGTCGCCGTTCCCCTTTTTGCCAGGCGAAGCGTAAATGTCCAGTGACTGTTGATACATGCTCTCATGATCGGAAATACGGATCAGCTCCTGCAGAAGCGCGTCATCCTCCTTTTTGAGGCTGTGCACCTCCGGATCGTAGGTGAAATTCTTCGTGAACACGCAGGCTGCGCCGCGTTTCACGCACGCTAAGAACTCCCGAATCCGCTGTACGATGTACAAGCGTTTGTTCCCTACTCGCAGCTCGACGCCGAACAGGTATTTCCGGTCCCCGTGCGGATATAGCTTGAAAATGCACTCCATCTCCAGAACCTCTCGGGTATCAAAGCGGGATGTCGCCGCAGCCCTCCGGCCGCCGGAATACGTGAACAATCCGAGCAGCTGGCTGCTGAGCAGCGCATCCCGTTCTCTTTCGCTCGAGCTTCTGCCATATTCCGGTGAGTGCCGGGGCGTTAACTGTCCTTCTTCCATGTTCACGTTGGCGGAAGGATGTAATAATGATGGAAAGGGGCGCATCGGAGCTTCAACCGTTTGTTCAATATCCCGTATGTTCAGGAGGAGAGCCGCAATATGCCTGCACCGCTTTCGGGAAAATCCGTAATCGATGCAGCTGCATTCCGTGTATACGTCCCCGTTCGAGTCAATCTCCGCATAGGCGATTCCCGACTCCTGATCTTTCACTTCAGCCTCGTATTTTCGAGCGTCCGGATCCTGCTTCAGCATCGATACATAACCATCTCTATATAAAACCCCGCCGCGGTCGTAGGAGGTTTTTCCGCATAACAGTTTGATCACCCGTTCAGTCAGCTGGTAACCCATAACCACATTCCTTTCTCTATTGCCTGTTAAAAAACAGTATACCATTTTCTCATATCTTCAAAAAAAAAGAACTCACCGCTACGGCAAGTTCCTGCGCTCTTTGTCATCGACCTTGGTCATCCTTTCATATCGCTTGTTATTCCCTTTCCATGCCCCGTTGGATACGATAAAGCCCACCGCGATATAAATGGGAAAATAATCTTAGATGCGCTTGTAATACAGCACCGTTCCGGCAAGCTCACCGTTAGAGGATATGGCATAATCGGGTATAACTCCAGCTTGGATGTAACCCAGAGACTGATACAGCTTGTTGGAAGGGTCCCCCTCCCGGGTATCCAAGACCAATAGGGTTCTGCCCTCTGCCTTGGCTTTCGGCTCCAGATGCAGCATCAGCGTTCTGCCGATGCCTCCGCGGCGGGAAGCCGGATCTACCATCAATTTCGCCACCTCGGCCCGATGTCTGCCATTCGCTTTCGTTGCGCACTGCAATTGAACCGTGCCGATCATCTTCCCATCCTGCATGGCTGCCCACAGGGTAACCCCTGGGCCAAGCGCATCCTTCCAGTAAGCGGAAGCTTCATCATAAGACAGCGGAGCTAAGAATCCCACCGAGGCCCCATCTTCTACAACCCGAATCAATAATTCCGTTAATTGATGATGCGTGTCGGTTTCTAATCGGTCGATCTCCACAATCGTAAACTCCTGATTCATGTTCGGACACCCCTCTCTCATCTATTAAACCCATTCTATCCGTTCTGTTGCCATATGTAATCATGTTCTGCAAAGTCAAGCCATGCCGCGCGCTCAGATTCCCTTATCGTTTCAAGATGTCTGCCAGCGCTTCATTCATCGTATCGTATGCAAAATGAAAACCTGCCTTGCAGAGTCGGTCCGGAATCACCCAGCGGCTCTTCAGCACGAGTTCCGTTTCCGTACGTATAAGCCTGGCCCCCAGCTCAAGCAGCCATTTAGGCGACGGCAATCCCATTCTGCGATTCAACGCAAACCGAAGCTGCTCCATCAGTTCCTTGTTCGTCACCGGATAAGGAGATGCACCATTAAAAACCCCGCTCAGCTCTTCCTTCTCCTGCAAAAACAGAATCATGCGATACAGATCCTCCACATGGATCCAGCTGAACCTTTGCTTACCCGTACCTTGGACGCCGCCGAGCCCGAATTTTACCAAGTTAACATAAGGCGTCATGACACCGCCGCCAGGTCCCAGCACAATGGCAATGCGCAGGGCGATTTGCCTCGTCTGAGGCAATCGGAATGAGAAGAAAGCGCGCTCCCATTCCTTGGCAACCTCGACGGAGAAGCCTTCGCCGATCTCGCCCTGCTCCTCCGTCATCGGCTTATCTTCGGCATGGCGATAAATCGTGGCCGTGCTGGAATTAAACCAGGTACGCGGAGGAATACGGCAGGCCTCAACGGCGCTGCCGAGTATGTTCGTTGTCTCTGTTCTCGATTTCAGAATAAGCTCCTTGTTGTTTTCATTGTAACGGCAATTAACGGATTTGCCCGCTAAATTAATGAGCATATCCGCACCCTCCAGGGCAGCGACGATGGCTTCGCGATCGTTCCAAGCGATATGACCCTGCCGTCGGGAGATCATAAGTACCTGTGCTTGCTGCTCATTCGTGAATTTTTTCGCAAGATAAGTTCCGATAAAACCAGTTCCACCAGCTAAAACGATCTTTTTCATAAAATAGAATCAGCTCATTTCTCTATGTTTTATCCACATCATATACTCCATTTGACCATCGTTTCTTCCAATATACCATTTTTTCAATAGAGAATAAAAAGAAAACACCCTCCTCATAGAAGGTGCTCCATTCATACGAAACCTACTTCCTTGGCATCGAAAACAAATACGTGGAGAAATCACGGTTAATGTAATCCTTAAAATGCCTCTTGTCAGCTACGGGAAAACGATCCAGTTCCTCTGTTGTCCACTCGCTCAGATGTGTCTCGAACTCATTGCCGTATTCAGCACCCTGCGGCCAGTCTGTTCCAATCGGAATATTAAGCAGGACAAAGCGGGATTTTTCAATGCAGGTCTGCAGCAGGACGAGCGCCCGCTCTTTTGTAAAATGCTCCAGAACGTCACCCAGAATGATCAAATCGAATTGTCCCGGCTGGACTTGCGTTTGCAGATGATCGTAAGCATCCGCAACGTGGATTTTATTATAGAAGCATTCGTGGTAGGTATCGATATTGACAGGGTAAATCTCGATTCCTTCGATCCGCGTGTTCCAGTACGCGCGAAATACGCGTCCTTCCCATACGTCCAAATACTCCCGGCAGATCATACCCCAGCGGCCAAAACCTACCCCGATATCCAGAACGGACTTGGGAGCTACATAGCGGATCAGATCCACGCAATACGATAAATTCTGCCAGTTTGACGTCCCCATTCCCATACCTCCATTCGGAATCTTAACGCCCCAAATTCACCATCATATTCAACATTCGATAACGCTTGATTCATGACGCTCCCCGGCTCTTCCTTTCCAACCTAATCCAGTGTATTCCTGGCCTTCCATTCCGGACTCGTCAGTTAACCATTTTCGTTGCCCACATTTCACTCATAAACAAAAAAAAGATCCCCGAAGGGATCTATCCTTTTAATAATGAGGTGATATGATTCTTCATGAACTGATAGCTGCCCTGATCATCCTTCTTCGCATAGAAACGAAGCCCGTCCAGCGCCCGAAATAGCTGATAGCACAGCAGCCTTTCTTCAAAATAAGGAATCTTCTCGCCTTGCTGCTCCATCGCTTCCTGCAGCCGCTTGGGAAATCCCAGCATCGGATACCACATATGAATAACGGAGACGTCCATCATGAAATCGCCGAACATGGCCATCTCCCAATCCACGATACCAGTTACGTTTTCGTTCTCTCCAAGCATGTTGCCCAAATGGAAATCACCATGGACAAGATAGCGCTCCGATGGCGAATAGCGAACTAGTTCGATCATCGTTTGGTAGATCTCTTCGAAAAACGCTTTTTCCAGAAAACTGTGCTCATACAGGCTCTGCCATCCATGGTAGAATCCTTCTTGCTCCGCATCGAATACAGACGTCAGGTGGTCCAGCCATGAACGATGAGCAGCCTTGCCTTCCGGAGTAATCCACCCGAAGCCCTCATGGGACTCTCCGATAGGGGTCTGAAGGGTCTGAAGGATCCGCATGAATTGCTGGACGATGTCGGGAACCAGCCCTCGAATTTGTGCCGGCTCAAGAGCGCTTATCGGCGTACCGGGTACTTTATCCGAGATCGAGTAATGGATATTCCCCACGCTTCCGATCTTATGGATTCGAGGAATGGGCAAGGATTGATCACCGTACATGCTGTAGATTTTGTTTACTTTATGAAGGCTGTCCCCATTATCTTTAAAATGAATGACATAATCGGCATCGCCCTTACGATAACTGAATACCTTGCTTAATTCTCCCATCTCGATGGGGGTGACATTCAGCACCGCTTCTCCTTCAATCTGCTGGAGATGGCTTACCGCCTTATCCAAAGTCATCTCCGGTTTGAATGTCTTCATAACACTTGCCCCTCCTTCGTCTCCGTATTCAGGTTCCTAGACGCATTCCATCTTCGATATAACAGAGGAAACAACTCATACAGATTACATGAGATACTTGATGCGGATATATGGATAGCAGAACCCGTCATGCCTTTATTCAAACTCATGAGCTTCCTTTTCCAGGCGGGATGCCTGGACATCAAAAGTTCAGGATCATATACATCGATCCCTATAAACTTCTCATTCTTAATCTGATAGATGTGAATGTTCTTGATTTCGCTCCACGCGACGGCTCCGGCGCTCGCATAGGAGGATCTATCGACGATTCCCTCCCGATGGATCAGGAGTGCCGGCTCCGATTGAACAAGCTTGACGATGGAAAACACCAGTCCCATGCCAAAAAACAACGCGCAAATGATTCCAACTAATACGATAAAGACGTTGTCCGAGGTTAACCCTCCGTACACTAACCCGCTGCCTACCAACACAAATGCCAGGGAACCCACCAGCATTTTGGTCATCTTGGGATAAATCTTGATTTCTTCTTGTTCCTGCATAGCTTGCACTCCCTGTTTCTATCTACAATATCTAGATGATATCATCCGATCGTTATGAATCATAGCTAACCTCGAATTCTTTAACGAATACAGCCGTACCGGAAATATAGACGTCCATGGTCTCTTCAAAGCGATTCACTTGAACATCGACTCTACCGTCTTTCCCCATTTCCTTGCCTTGTTCAACGATAAACCGTGCGGAGGGGGCCTCGGGATTCAAATAGGTTAAATAGTAAGCTCCCATTACGCCTGACGCGGTTCCGGTTACCGGATCCTCGACGGTGCCTGAGTACGGTGAAGAGAAATGTCTGGCATGCATGAACGATGACTCGTCGATCGTTTCCAGGCAAAAAGGGTGCAGAGAGGCTTTCGGATTGTCCGTTAATATATCCGGGAACATGGCATTATGAGGCACCATCCGCCCAAACGGCTCCAGCCCCTTAATCAGTACCAGCAATGTCCAAATCCCCGTGCTTCCATATACGATCGGCATTGCGAAATCCAAATCCTCGCGCTGCAGGCCCATGGATGATGCCAGGCGGTCAACATCTCCCTCAAAGGGCAGGAATTGAGGATGATCCTGCTTCATCTTCATGGTTAGCTTTCCCTGAGCATCCTGAAATTCGATCGGCAAATTGCCCACTCTTGTCTCAATCCACACGGTTTCTTTGTCAGGGAGCAGCCCCTTGGTCTTCAAGGCATACATCGATGCCATGGTGGCATGGCCGCACAAATTCATCTCATGTCCGGGCGTAAAATATCTTAATCGGACATCTGCTCGCTCCGATTTTACTATGAAGGTCGTTTCATTGAACCCTACGCTATGGGCGATGGCCTGCATCTCCTTGTCTGTCAGCTCGTCTGCGTTCAAGACCACGCCGGCAGGATTACCCATATTAGGCTGTATGGAGAATGCATCATAATGAAGTACGTTTATGGATTTCATGTCCTTAGATTCCTTCTTTCCAATAATGACTTAAACGGAGAACAAAATTTGAGAAGATTTTACCATTGGACATGGGTTAAATCCAGACCAAATTTACAATCAGCAACCTTCGCCCGCCAAACTTCGTTTCGCCAGTCCCTACTGTTCGACGAGGTGCAAGCCAAAAAACGGTCTATGTGACCGTTTTTTTGTCAGCCGCATTAAAAAACGAGCTTAAAGAAGCGATATTCGTCATTTTTTGATACGCACGGGTTCAATTTGGCGCTCGGCGGTTCATTTCGTACGCCGACCTGAATATATATCTGGCATATTCTTTGGAATGGACTATACGCGGGGGTGATGTATTGATCGCTATCAGCCTATGCATGATCGTAAAAAATGAGGAACATCATTTGAACCGCTGTCTGTCCCGGATTGCAGACATCGTGGATGAGATCGTCGTTGTGGATACAGGCTCCACCGATCGCACGAAAGAAATCGCCCGGGCCTTTCAGGCGGCCGTTTATGATTTTGAATGGATCGACGATTTTGCGGCTGCGCGAAACTTTGCTTTTAGCAAAGCCACCCAGGACTATATCCTGTGGCTCGATGCCGACGACGTGCTGCTTGAAGAAGACCGGCTGAAACTAATAGCGCTTAAAGAAAACCTTGCGCCCGACATCGATTCCGTGACCATGCTCTATCATTTGAGCTCGGATGAATTCGGCAATATCACCTTCCGTCTGCGGCGCAATCGTCTTGTCAAACGGAGCAGGGCCTTTCGATGGATCGGGCCCGTCCACGAATATTTGGAAGTCTACGGTCATGTTATGAATAGCGATATTGCCATTACCCATCTCAGCTCGAATCATGATCCGGACACCGGCCGGAATCTCAGAATCTATGTGCAGCGCGAGGCAGCCGGCGAATCGTTCACCCCGCGGGATCTGTTCTATTATGCGAATGAACTAAAGGATCACCGTCTTTTCGAGAAAGCGATCGATTATTACGAACGATTCTTACATACGGAAAAAGGCTGGATCGAGGATGTTCTCTCGGCCTGCAGCAGGCTGTCCGATTGCCATCACGAGCTCGGAAACGGGCAAGCCGCATTTGAATCCTCTCTCCGATCCCTGCAATATGCGCCGCCGCGGTCCGAATTCTGCTGCCGCATCGGTTACCATTTTCTCGAGAAAAACCAATATGATACGGCCATCTACTGGTATAAGCTGGCTACATGCTTGAGCTGCCTCCGGATTACATGGGATTTCATAACCCCTCCTTCTCCACATGGCTTCCCCATCTGCAATTGGCCGTTTGTTACGACCGAATCGGAGCTTATGCGATTGCCAATCAGCATAATGAGAAGGCGCTTGCCTACCGACCGGGCGATGAGACCATGCTGGCGAACCAAGAATATTTTCGAAACAAGCTGCAGGAGCTTCAGCGTGACGATGAGAGGCAGAGCTCATGACGACCCAGGGGCGCAGACGCGTTTTGATCGGGAGTCCTGTACGGCAGAAACCGGAGATTCTGGACCATTTCCTAACCTCATTGCTGCGGCTGGAGCAAAATTCCTTGGAGCTTTGCTACTTCTTTATCGATGACAACAACGATGAATTATCCAGCGCCAGATTGAGCCGATTTATGAAAGAAGTTAACCGGGTGGTTATCCACAGCGCCCATACGCCTGATGATCACAAATATATCCGCGACGAGACAACCCATTATTGGAACGATCGATTGATTTGGAAGGTAGCCGATTATAAGAACAAGATCATTCAATATGCGCTTGACTTACGGTTTGACTATCTGTTTCTGGTCGATTCGGATTTGCTGCTGGCACCGCAGACCCTGATTCACCTCATCGCCACCGACAAAGATATCATTTCGGAAATCTTCTGGACCCGTTGGCAGCCGGACTCACGCCCCCATCCCCAGGTGTGGCTCAAGGATGAATATACCCAATACGAACAACAGGCGGGCGAAACGTTGGACGAAGCCCAAAAGGAACATCGCTATCAACAATTCGTGAGCCGGTTAGCGGAGGCTGGCGTGTATGAAGTCGGCGGACTCGGAGCTTGCACTTTAATCAGCCGCCGGGCTCTTGTGCGCGGGGTTAACTATAAACCCATCTACAATTTGTCCTTCTGGGGAGAGGATCGGCATTTCAGCATTCGGGCGGCTGCGCTGGGGTTCACCTTGTATGTAGATACGCACTACCCGGCTTACCATATCTACCGTGAAAGCGATCTTCACCATGCCGGACTGTTCCTGAAGGCAACGGATAAGACTACATCCATCCCCGAGGTTACTCGAAGCTGCCTCGAGGAACGAGAAGAGGGCTGTCTCAGCCCCATTGATGCGAATCGCCGCACGGCCCGCCCATCGCTCACCCTGACGATGGTTCTGAAGAATGAAGGCCAACGCTATCTGCGGCAAGCGCTTGAACGGCATCGGGACTACATTGACTTAGCCGTTATTATCGATGATGCAAGTACGGATAACACGCTGGATGTATGTATGGAAGTTTTGAAGGGAATTCCGCTGCGTCTGATCAGCAACGAGGCATCCCTGTTTCACAACGAGGTTGAGCTGAGAAAGCAACAATGGCGCGAAACCTTGAACGTTCATCCCGAATGGATTCTGAATTTGGATGCGGACGAATGGTTTGAGTCTTCCTTTACGGCTGAGCTTCCTTCCATGCTGAAGCAAAACGAGTTCGATTTGTATTGCTTCCGGCTCTATGATTTTTGGAACGAAACCCATTACCGGGACGATGAATTCTGGAGCTCGCATAGAACCTATCGCCCTTTTCTTCTGCGTTACCGTCCCGAAATGAAGTATTGCTGGAAAGAGACGCCTCAGCACTGTGGAAGGTTCCCGGCGAATGTATTCGATCTTCCCCACCATCTTTCAGCCATTCGCCTTAAGCATTACGGGTGGGCCAAACCGGAATACAGGCTGGAGAAGCTCAGGCGTTATCGTCAGCTTGATCCTGAAGCAGAGTTCGGCTCGAAAGAACAATACGACTCCATTCTGGAGGAATCGCCTACGCTTGTTGAATGGATGGAATAACGAATAACCATAAGAGGAAGCGATGGAATTGAAGATCATTCATACCTTGCCCTTATTCATTCGGGAGAGCTCGCGCGAGAATGATTTACACATGGCCAGCCTGGCGTTAAGCAGTCTGCGGCGCTCCCGGGAGCATAGGACGGTTCTGTTTAATCAAGGATGCCTTACGAATGAAGAGCTGCAAGAATGGCTGCAAACGTTAGGCCTGTCCGGTGTTATTCTCGGGAACGGAGCGAATATCGGCATCGCCGCCGCCAGGCAAGCGTGTTTTGAATTCATATGGGAGCACTTCCCAGAAGCGGGGTACATCTCCGAAATTCATGTCGACATGCTCTTTCCTCCGGATTGGCACGAACCTCTTCTTCGTTATCTGGAATGTAACGACGAACCTATGGTATCGCCCGGCATCGTTACTTCAACCGGAGAACTGCAGCCCTTGGGTGAGTTCATTGTTCTTCCGAAAACACCGGGTGAGCTCAGCGAAACGCTCCAGCGGCTGTCAAGAGAAGGGATTGCGGATGGATTCGTGCATCCGGTCGTTCACCGTGCGGAAGCCCTTCGCCATATTGGAGGTTATGATACTCGATTCTTATCCGGCAAGCAGGGCTATGAGGATGACAGTCTGCTTCTGGGCATGCGGTATTATATGGGAACGCGCACGGCATGGAGGCCGAAATGCTGCCTGGCCTCCTGGGTATACCACGCAACCATGGCCCAACGCATGTCGATGCCGGACAAATACACCGAATTTTCCATGAACGAGGCTGGCCTGTTTCATCAATACGGGGCGTACGGATTGAGAGAACTGGCTGAGATTCACAACGGCTCCGGTGAGTTCCACCGGCTGTTTCGCAAGTACACGCCAGAACACAAAGGGGTGACCGAATGATATGCTGCCGGATGAACGCCAGAAGAAGATTTGGGATCAGCTATGGTCCCGGGAGATATCCTATCACTGGGATTCACTAAGCCAAACCATCTACGATAAGATCATGGAGGTTACAGGAGGCATCGAAGGGAAGCGAATACTCGAGGCCGGTTCCGGAACGGGCAAGATTTCGCTGCGCCTGGCTGCTGAGCATGCGGAAGTGACGCTGGTCGACTATTCCGAGAATGCGCTGTACAACAGCCGGAGCGCCTTTTACAGCGCCAAGGTTCCGGGCACCTTTGTTCTCTCCGATATTAGGGAGATGCGGCTTCCTGACCAGCACTTTGATCTAACCTGGAATGCGGGGGTGCTGGAGCATTTTGAGGAAGAAGAGCGGATCGCGATATTAAGGGAAATGAAACGGGTTACCAAGCCGGGAGGAACGATGCTGATCCTCACCCCTTTTGCGGAATGTTTGCCGTATCGTGCGGGAAAAGAAGCCGCCGAACAGCTGGGCACCTGGATGTATGGCACGGAGCATCCCGCCTCCACGCTCAGAAATCAATTTGAGCGGTGCGGTATAACGTTGATCGAGGAGAGCAGCATCGGCTTTTTGGACAGTTTGGATTTTCTTGATTTCATCCGGGATTCCCAGACCGTCAAGCATTGGCTGACAATGTGGTACCATAGACTCCCTGAATACGAGAAGCGCAATGTGCCCGGATACCTGCTCGTCAGCGTTGGAACGGTCGGACCGTTACCCGAGGCTGCCGAGCGGCAATGCAGGCAGCCTTTTGATGATGATCTATCGCCTGACGAGAAACTGTCCCGTGCCCAAACGATCATCTCTTCCTATCATGCCAAGCGGAATGGGAGCCACTATCTGTCTGTTTACAAGGATGAAGAAGCCAGCTACTGGTACCCGCTGCTTCCGATCCTGGACTCGTTGCTTGTGAACCGGGGCGCCAAGGTGCTAGATATCGGCGCTGCTTACGGTACGCTGCTAATGTACAGCGTATTGTCCGGAGCTCAAGCACACGGCTTGGATCACATGGCGGATTACTGGTCCGTGGAGCTGGAACAGGACTACGGGATCCGGTGGAGCCAGTGCAATGTGGAAGCCGAGGATATTCCGGGAAACGAACGGTACGATATCGTTCTCTTTACGGAAGTGCTCGAGCATATGAATTACAATCCGATACCGGTTCTCCGCAAAATCCATGACAAACTGATGCCTGGGGGAAGCCTGCTCATCTCAACGCCGTGGAAACGGCATTTTGCGCCTGCTCGTCAGGATCCTGATCTCCTCGATATGCCTTACTACCGGATAGGAGACGGTTTTGTTGATGCCGAGATGAAATATTATTCGATCGATGAAATGTATGTACTCGCCGAAACGACAAATTTTCAAGTGAAATCGATAGAGATCTATAACGGCCATCTGCTAGCCTGGTTTCTGAGAACGTAGCAGCCTGGAATTTTGACCTCATCACGCTTTACCCCAGAAAGATCCCATGTGAACAGACAACAGCCCGCTCATCTTTAGAGCCGGGCTGTTGCAGCATGTATTCTAACTATTTAACAGACACGGTAATGGTTACGGTCTTCGAATTGTACTGCCCCTTAATGCGGGCGGTTCCCTTTGCGATCGCTTCAATGCGTCCGTTCGTTACTTTGGCCACGCTGGAGTTGCTGGTTGTCCACACAGCGGTGTCCCCAACACTCGTTTTTGCGCCGGTATCATATTCGGCCGTAACCGTTACGGTTTTAACGTCACCGGGCTTCAAGTTCAGTTTCTTCTCGCTGGCAATCAATTTCGTCATCTTCGGAACCACGTTCACCTTAACGGTGACTTCTTTGCCTTGGTATGAACCCGTAATCGTTGCCTTACCCTCGGCAACCGCCTTAACGGAGGTTCTGGATACCGTTACAATCGCAGTGTCCGAAGAACTCCAATTCATCTTGGATGAGAGCGAAACCGTTTTGCCGTTGCTGTAGTAGCCTGTAACTTTAATCGATTTGGATTTCTTGATGTTGAGGTCGATATTCTCCGGCTCTACGACAATCTTAACGACTTCCTGTTCAACCACGACCGGAATCTTGACTTCTTTATTCAAGTAAGTACCTTTCAGCGTTGTCGAGCCTTTCGTTAAGCCCTTGATCGTACCGTCTTTAATGACAGCCGCAGATCCTGTCAGCGACCATTCAATGGAAGAGGTCACATCGCTCTCTTCGCCATCCTCGAATACGGCACTTACTTTCGGCAGCGCGTTGCTTCTGCCTATAACCAGCTGATACTCCTCTATATCCGGCAGCAGCACCAGCACTTTTTCGTTAACCGTAACCGGCAGCGTCGCTACTTCTCTGGAACCGATCTTACCGGTGATTGTTGCTGTACCGGCATCGATACCTTTGATTTTGCCGTCTTCGGTCGTTACCACGTTCTCATCGCTCGAAGTCCAGGTCACCGCGCTGCTGAAATCCTCTTCCTCGTCGTCCAGAAGGGTTCCCGTCACTTTAGGGAAGGATTTGGATTCGTCTTTCAGCACCTCTACCTTCGTGTCCTCTGTTTCAAACTTGGTTACCGTCGGATACACCTTAACGGTAAATTCTTTACTGATTCCGAGGTAGCTCACCTTGATGGTGGAGGTTCCCTTGGCTCTTGCCGTAATCACACCACCGTTGACGGATACCGCCAGCGGATTGGATGAGGTCCATTCCCCGGCCACGTCGATGGATTGGGAAGCCGCATTACGAACCTTGGCTTTTACCGTAATCGAATCGTTCATAAACAGAACCGGATTCTTGACGAAATCCGTCTGATCCAATATCAAAGCTTCATATGGATTGCGCACATACACATCCAGCTTGGCAGTCGAACCCAGATAGCTCACGCTGATCGTGGATTTACCCAATGCCACCGGCTTCAGCTTGCCATCCTCAACCGTTGCTACGGAAGTGTTGGACGATTTCAGCTCTACCTTGTCCGTTACGTCCGTACCCGCATCGGTCTCCGACTGCTTGGCGAATACTTTAAGATCCACAGGCGCATCACCGACTAGCAGCTCCTGATCCTCGCCCGGAACGATCGCAAGCTTTTGGTAAGGAGCGACGACTTTGACCGTAAAGGAAGCCTTGAGCCCTTTGTAATCCGCAGTCACGGTTGCGCTGCCCAGTCCTACGAGGGTCAGTTCCCCTTTGCTTACTTTCACTACGCTGTCATCGGAAGTGGTCCACTTCGCTTCCGTTGTCACGTCGTTCGTTCCGTCAGCCAGTGCTTTAACGGTCAAACCTTCCGTTCCAAGCTTATGCTCCACTTTATCCGGCTGATCCAGCTTGAACTCGTCGATGGCAAATTTGACGTCGACATCAATCGTTTTGATTGCGCCTTTGTATTTTGCCGTAATACGGGCCGTCCCCTTCTCCAGCGGAATAATAAGACCGCCGTCAACCTTTACGATTCTCGTGTTGGACGAAGTCCATGTCGTCTCGTTGGTTACGTCCTTCTTCGTGGAAGATCCTTCAATGTTAGCCAATACGCGAAGTTGTTCCGTTGTTTCATTAACGGTTAAGTAAATTTTGCTCTCGTTCGTATCAAATTCAATCGATGTTACGTCCCCGGAGGCGGCGAATACGCTGGTTGGAAAAACCATCGCCAACATCATCACAACGACAAGAAAAATCTTCGTTGTCTTTCTGTTTAAGCTCATTTATTTCTCTCCTTTGTACCTTCTGTCTCGCAGGCTTTTTTTCCAGTCTATCTGTATATCGACAGTCCCGGATTAAATCGTTACCTTCCGAGCCCAAAATGGGCACAAAGTAGGATATTTTCCCATCTGCGATTATTCATTAAAAATAAACTCCTCAGCTTAGTTGAATGAGTTTAACATTGTTCCACAGATAATGGATGCCTGAGTAAATCGTTAAGGCTACTGCCGCAAGCATGAGCATCTCGTCCACTCGAACCATCCTGATGAACGTAAACGGAGCGTTATCCAGCAATACCGCTGCTATGGCAGTGACTTGAAGGACCATTTTCAATTTGCCGAGCCTATCAGCAGACAATGCGATTCCCTGCTCGGAGGCGACCATCCGAAGTCCCGTGATGATGAATTCCCGGGCGATGATGGCAACGGCGATCCAAGTCGCAACCATGCCGGATTGAACCATCATGATTAAGGCGACCGATATGAGCAGTTTATCTGCGAGCGGGTCCAGCAATTTTCCAAGGTTCGTGATTTGATTCAATTTCCGTGCAATGTAACCGTCCAGCTTGTCCGTAGCCGATGCAAGAATGAACACGCCCAGCGCGATGTAGGTTCCATAAGCATGAATGAATCCGAAGAAGCGGCTGTTCTCGGTCAACCATAACGGATACTCGGCAAAAAATAAAATAAAGACGGGAATCAATAATATTCTGGCTATCGTTATGCGGTTGGCAAGGTTCATCGGCTCATCTCCTCGATCTGCAATTGAAATCGTTCCTTCCCCCAACTATTCGGTATCGTAAAAGGTCATGTGCTCTTTATCCGCTCGGTAATAGTCCAGCCTGTCCTGCAATCCGCCCGTATGAAACTCGAACATGTGGCCGTCCGGATCCAGGAAGTAAATCGACTTCTTATCCTTCTCGTCCCTTGCCCTACCCGGCAAAATCTCCACTTGGAGCGATTGAAGGCGAAGCAGCGTCGGTTCCACATCCTGCTCATCGATGGTAAATGCAATATGCGTATAGGTTCTGTTTGCCGTGCTTCGGTCCACGTCTTCTTCGTTTAGAGCAATCCACAGCCCGTTCAGATCGAAATAAGCCAGCTTTCGCCCTCTGACCAGAATCTTGGCTCCAAACACGTCCCTGTAAAAATCAATGGACCGTTCCAAGTGCGAAACCGAAAAGCAGAGATGGTTAATGGCCTGCAGATTCATTGTTCGGCGGCTCCCTTTCTATATAGATTCAATGATGTCCAGCACATGCAGCGGTTGACGGATCTTCTCATACCCGCTCTCCATAAACGTATTGTACCAATAGGCGTGATATGGCCTTAATCCGGCACTCCCCGCGCCTCTCAGCTCATCTGAACCGCCGTCCCCGATAAACAGGGCATCCTCCGGTCTTACGGATAAGCGCTCACAAGCCAAGCGATAGATTTCTGCATTCGGCTTGGCTACCCCAACCTGATAAGAGAAGATAACGTCATCGAAGTAGGGGGCCAATCCGCTCTGGCCAAAAGAAACCACCTCTTCTTCCGAGCAATTGCTGATCAAGCCCAGCCTCAGTCCCCGTTCACGCAGAAGTTCCAGCAGCCTGCAGATCTCCTTCGAGATTGTTTGGAAAGGAATTTTCTTCTCGCCGACTCTCGACTGATATAGGAATTCCACGTGTTCCTGAGGATAGGGCAAACTGCGAGAATCCAGAATGTCACGGATCACCGAATGATAGTCGGGAAAATGCCCATTCATTCTTCGCTCCGAACGAGTGCTCCACTCCTGTTTAAACTCCGCGTCCGAAAGCCCGAGTCTATCCATGTAGTCATAGGATCTCTTGGATACCCGCTTGCCGTCTGCGAACTCCGTGATTAACGTCTCATATAAATCGAAGAACACCGCCTTGACCGCCATGCCGCAACGCTCCCTTCGTTAATCGGCGAGACCTGCCGCCTGTGGTATTCTTGCAGGATACCGCCTGACCGTTTCCTCCAGAACGTGTCCTGTCTGCTCATCCCATATCTCGCTTAATTCAAATGTCCCCTCTTCGAAAAACAAAGGAAACCTTCGTTTAAACCAATCCTGCATGGGCAGTTTCAACGCCTCTTCGCGATCCACCCATAACAGCTCCCCTTCGGGAGGATGCTCCAGCAGCTCCCCTTCAAAGGAAGTGGCCAAATAATTAAATACCATGTACCGAAGCCCCGTATTCGGTTCACAGGATTCTTCAAGGCCTTTATAGATGATGTCCTTCACAATCAAGCCGGTTTCCTCCCGAACCTCCCGAATGGCTCCGTTTACAATGCTTTCCGGAAAATCCACCTTGCCGCCGGGGGCAATATATCCGGGGAATCCTTTGTCATCCGGTCTGTTCATCAGCAAAATTCTGCTTCCGTCTTGGATCATGCACATGGTGTACAGCTTCACTTCGGTCTGCAACCTCATCCCTCATTCCTGTCCGATCTGCTTGGTTATAGTATACATCCCCAAGGGCTGGAAGACGATACGATGGACGGAGATTCATGTATATCGGTTGTCCCTATTCACCGGTTGTTAATCCTCGTCAAAAAAGGCCGGAGCAGCTTCTGCTCCGGCCTTAACGGCAATGTATGATCCACCTGGTCGAATCTTCGCTTTACGCGGCCATTCGCATGTCGGCCGAATACCCGCCAAACATCATATAACTCGCGGTCGGCGATTGAACCTCCATCGGAGCCATGCTTCCAATGGCCGATGCCCCGCTGCTGTTCCATTGAATCAGCCTAACGACAGCTTCGACATCCCCGGATTGGTATGCCTCTGCCAATGCCTGAAGATTCAGGGTCATCTCTGCCTCTTCGGGCATAGCCAATCCAAGCTCCTCTTCCTCCGGGTTCAACGATTGCAGCACCTTTTGAGCTCGATGAAGGGCCGCTTTTACCGCTCCGTCCGTCGTTTGCAGCATATTCGCGGTTTCCGAAATGGAATATTCGTACACCTCACGGAGCAGCAGCACCGTTCGCTGCAGGGGCGACAAATGTTCCATCAGCCATTGAAAGGCGAACTCGATGTTCAGCTTGCCGTCCTCGTTCGAGGCTTCTTCTTTAGGCAATACGTGTTCCAGCTTCTCATCCAGAATTCGTCGGTAGGTCTGATCCCGGCGGACCCGGTCAATCCATGTATTCTTGGCGATCCGAAGCAGGAGAGCTTCGGGATTGGCATGGCTCCGCTGCCGCAAATGCTCCAGCGCCTTGATCCATGTGTCCTGCACCAGATCATCGGAATCCCATGAGGAGTTTGTAAGGGACAGACAATACCTGTGCAGGGCAGCATTCAGCTCCGCCAGGCCCTGGTCGGCCGCCGTGGTGGCGCTCGGTCGATAGATCGTCATCGGAATCCAACTCCTTTCCACATCTCGGTAGGATATCTTATAGGTAAACGAATGAAGCGTGCTTTTCGTTACTCGGTCATCAAAATTTATTTCATGGTTTCTTTCGTATCTTTTGCAGCGGTCTCTTCGTTTACTTGCTGAATCACGAAAACCTTATGAAGATGGAGGATGAAACCATGAATATTGTTCCTTATGTTGTTGAGCAAACCAACCGTGGCGAACGATCATACGATATTTATTCCCGACTGCTGAAGGATCGGATCGTCTTTGTGGGCGCAGCCATCGATGACGCCATCGCAAACAGCATTATCGCGCAGCTGTTGTTTCTTGCGGCCGAGGACCCTGAGAAGGATATCCACATGTACATCAACAGTCCGGGCGGCTCGGTATCCGCGGGCTTTGGCATTTACGATACCATGCAGATTATCAAACCTCAAGTCAACACCATCTGCACGGGATTCGCCGCGTCATACGGTGCGATCCTGCTGCTGGCCGGCGCCAAAGGCAAGCGCCTCGCTCTGCCGAACAGCGAAATTATGATCCATCAGCCGCTGGGCGGTGTACAGGGGCAGGCCACCGATATCGCCATTACGGCGAAACGCATCCTGAAAACCCGTGAGAAGCTGGCGCATATTATATCCGAGCGCACAGGTCAGTCCGTCGAACGCGTCGAAAAGGATATGGAGCGGGATTATTTTATGTCGGCGGAAGAAGCGAAGGAATACGGGATCATTGACGACATCGTCACCAAACTGTGACGCTATCCGATGTATGCCCATGATCCGTTTAGCCCCGATACTCTATTTTATTCAGAAGGAGTGAACCGTATATGCTGAAAAATTTGCTGAATCAGGAAGTGAGCATCTATTTTACGGATGGAAGTTATGTGCGGAACGGCACGCTGGAGGAAGTAGGCGAACAATTCATCCGATACAAAGATGAATACGAGATGCTGTATGTACCGTTAACCGCGATCCGCTACGTTTCGGTGAATACCAAGGAACGGGACAAACCGAGAGTGGGATTTGCGCCAACTTCTTGATAAGACAACAAGAACCGCATGGGCTCTTAAGCTCATGCGGTTCTGTTTGCATCATGCTTTATTTTGTCTACTATGAATGAAACCATGCGCTGTTTGCAGGCCTCGTTCCGCTCCCTCTGATGATGGCCGATAAAAGCCAGCGCATGTACGACGGAATAAAAATCAATCAGTGCCCGCTGTTCCCGGTCCGCTCCCCATTGCCTGCATAACGCCTCCACGTAGGCCATTCCCCGGTCTCCGATATCAGAGACCACCGCCGTTTGGGTGAGGGCGATCATGTACAGCGGATCTCCATAACAGACCCAATCGAAATCCACGATACCTTGCAGCGTGCCATCGGACACAATCACGTTCTTGATCGTGAGATCATCCAGGAAACAGACAGGCTCTATCCGGTCGAAATCAGGCTCGTATCGCCGCTTGATGTGCTGCAATTGAACGATGATGTCCGGGGCAACCTCACCGGTTATGTTGCCGATATGATCGCGGATATCACGATCGATGATCTCCGCCCAGGATGTAAAAGGCCCCTGCTCTCCGATCGGAACCCATCCGAACCCGGTGCCCAAGGGAAGCTCGGACACCTTGCGCTGGAAAACGATGATCTGTCCGGCGAGATCGTCCAATTGTTCATCCGTCATGCCCTCAAGCTCATATCGCAGATCACGGCCCGGAACATGCTCCAGCATCATGTATGCATAGGGGACCTTCTGAAGGGACACATCCGTTCGAATCACGCTCGGTACCGGCAAGCCCAGCGATGATAGGATCGCTATGTTGTTTGCAGTATGCTTCAGGACGTCGAGCTTGCGATTGGTTCGGAGAATGATTTGCCGGTCCGGAAATGTTACGCTGTACACCTGATTGGTATGGCCGAATGACATGGGCTCGACCTTAAGCGGCAGAATGCCGTATACCTCTGTCATCAACTCTTCGACGTTCAACATGAACACCTGCCTTAACGGTTATTGATTCGCCTCCCGGATACGTCCCAGCTGTCTGATATGCCGGGTCTCGTGTATCGCTATAAAATGGGCCCATTGTTCAGCATTCAGCTCGAATCCATACGGGTGAGGATCGTGCAGATCATTCGTATTTCGCTCAGCCAGCTTCGTTATGATCTGCTTCGTTGTTTCCCGTACTCGATTCAGCTTATCCATCGTTTCATCATAAGATAATATACCGGTGGGCATGGCTTGTTCAGGGGCTTTAAAAATAATGCTTCGATTCACACCTCTTCATAATGTTCTACAACAGGGAACGGATCGTAAAAGTGATGCAGCCGTTGTTTCCAGTCCTGATATTCCGCGGATTCCCGAAAACCTATCGTGTGATCCTCCAGGGTCTCCCATTTCACCAGCAGAATGTACTTATGATCATCTTCCAAGCAACGCTTCAGCTCATGATGGATGTAGCCCTTCATCTTCGAGATGATTCCTGACGCGACTTGGAAATTCCGTTCAAAATCCGACGTTTGTCCTTGCTTTACCTGCAGCATGGCGACTTCGAGTATCATACATGCCTCCTCCTTTGGATTATGTTAAGGTATGACGGCCTTTCTATCCTTTATACTCAAGCTCAGGAGAAGCCTGGAACGCAAAAGCGCCGTCCTTATCCGCCTCCAAACGATAAACCTTCCGGACCGCATTCAGGTTTAACCCGCCATAAATATGCGGATACAGCTGATTCAGCTCATATAAATCCTCAAATATGATCTCCGCGTCCACCTGATCTTCTTGAATCCCCAGAACGATCAGATCGGTTCTACCAGTGTACATTGTGTTAGCTACGCCGCTGACTTGCGCCTCGGTCGAGCAGTGAATAAATCGGTCCGTCTGCAGGCTTGGCGGCTCGTACATGTCCTTGCCTTGCGCTTCCATCCATGCTTGCTTCGAAATAATATGATAGATCATTCCGTCCAATCTCCTCCGTCTATTTTCCGTTTATCTTGACACACTTGCGATAGAAAAACCAGATCCCCGATACGTTATTTCAAGGTGACCTTCTTTTCGGATGAACGATAAAAGAAGACATCCTTCAAGATGTCCTCTTCACAATCGTATATCGGTCCTCGTCAAAATCCTCGTAGGTTACGGTGTAGACGGATTCCCCCAACGAGGACGCCAGCTGTCCATTGATAAAAACGGCGCATGCCTGCTCATCAATGCCGATGCCGTAACGCACTTTCCTTGTTTTCATTCCTTGCAGCAGGTTGGACTGGTCGTCCCACTCCGTATAATGAACGCTGATCAAGACATTCGAGAACAGCCCTACGCCTTGCTTAAACATCATGATGCCTTGTTCATTATCAAGCGGGGATATCAGGCATGTCTCCGGAAGAATTAGGGCACCTGCCGAATTGCCAGCAATCGGAACGCCGTTCTCGTAGCGGTCGATTAACAGCTTTTTAAAAGGCCCCGTCGCGTAATAGCGATGGTATTTCTCCGTGTTGCCCCCGCCAATAAATATTCCCGTGGCCCATGACAGCACCTGTTCAGCTTGTTCCATGTCTTGATTCCCGTCTTCATCGGGAACAATCACGCTCACGTTCTGGGTCATTCCCGCTTCAGTCCACATCTGCTGAAACAACGGAACATACTCCTCCCAGCCCGGCCGGTTCATGATGCATAACGCAATCCTGGCATGGGAACCGCCCGCTTGCTCTAGAAACCGTCGATTGGCTTCGGCTTGAAAGGAATGACCGCCAAGCAAAAATAGATATCGATCCTTCAAGATATCCCCCCTTACTTTTTCTTTCCCGAATCCCGTTTGTAAACAGAGTACAGCAGTACGGATATAAAATAGATCGGCAGCAGGATGATGCCAATCACGGCGCTTAACAGAACGATGGACAGTTGGCCGCGCTCAGCGATATCGTCATAATTCATATAACCGTATACAATCCAGACCAGCCAAACCAACGTAACCGCATAACCTATTTTATAAGGTAATCTCACAGCATCCATCACATCCTAGAAGTTGTTTGGAATTCGGGGGAGTTTGAGACCATCTGCTATGGAGTCAAGCTCGTAATCAGGCAGAATAATGAATCTCCGGCAGCTACCAACCGATCTATGGGCCTTGCTCCTCCCTATAATGACTGACATCCCCATGCAGGAGGATGGAAGGGACGTCATCGGTCAGCTCGATCTTGCTCAGGCATGTCGGATGGATGTAAGGCAGATCTCACAGTCGATCCTCCCTACCTAGTGAGTCATCGTCGATTACTCTAAGCGGTCACCTTGTCGTATGGTATATGCCAGCTTGTAAAGATCCGCGATATCCTGCCTGCCCGTCTCCTCCAATCGTCTTACGGCTACCTCCAGATCAACCGCCTCCACTGCGATGACCTGCTCCCCATCCACGGGATTCAGCGGCTCCCCAACGATGCGTACATCCCCGTACCCAACCAATCGGACAAATTGAGGATGGGGAATATGCGGCCGATAAGGCGTCTTGCTGCTGGACTCGCAGCGAAACTGGCCAAAGACCCGGTATGACTCGAGTTCTGCGCCAAGCTCCTCCCTTACTTCCCGCCGGAGTCCCTCGATATAAGACTCGCCAGGCTCCAAGGTTCCGCCAGGAAGCTCCCAGCTGCCGTTCGCTATCTGAAAAATAACGCAGCGTTCCCCGGCGAATGGAATAATCGTGACATTGCTGACCATCGATTCTTCGAAATCTTCGCCCAGGGCAAAACGGGCTCGCACCACGCCCCAATGGATATCGTTCGATAGGGCCGGATACAGGGTTAGATCCATGCTTTTTTTCATAAGCGTAATTCCTCCAGCCATGCAGATATTCATACAACCTATGTAGCGTTGTAGTCGCGGACCATAAGCACCTGCTCCATCGAGCTGGCGAACCCAAGCGCCTCCAGCACATCCACCAATTCCTTATGCGAAGCCCTGATATTGAATGCGGATCGCTTGCAAGTGGAACCAGACTGCATCATCTCGAGCGCGGCTGCCTTCAACACGGCTTGGGCTTCCCGGTAACCAGGAGCGGCTTCACAGCGGAACAGCGTGGTGGCCTGCAAACGGCCCGCAGCATCGAACGCCCGCTTAAACAAACCGTAGCCCACAAGTTCTTCCCCTTCATAAACAAGCACGCACTCGCCATCCTTGATACTGGCAGCGTCTGTCTGCCAGACTTCACCGGATCGATAGAAGTCTGCGGAGGCAGCCTCCGCGGCTAGGCCTCTGACCAACGTAAACGGAGTCGATGCATTCTGATGATCCTGCGTCTCTAACGATTGATCATTTGTCATGATGAGCAGCCGATCGATGATTTCATATCCGACGCTTTCATAAAGGCGAATCGCGGCCGCATTCGTGCTAATCGCCTCTAAATAGGCACGACGCACGCCTTGCTCCTTATAGAGGTCGTCGTTTTTCTCCATCATGGATTTGCCGATCCCTTTGCCCCGGAAATCCGGAGCTATTGCCGTCCCTCCGTTACGCGCAATGGATTCGCCGCGATCCAATCGAAAGCTGTTCATGACGATGCCGGCGGGTACGCCATCCACGTAACAAGCGAGTGAGCGCTCCAGACATAAAGCGTCATTCCCGATCCGGGCAATGAAGCGGTCCAGCGGCATGGAAGCGTTCACCATGTAGCCTTCAAACGAGAGATTCCAAAGCTCGGATACTTCCCGGATCGGAAGCTCGCTTAACGGTTTGTACGTAATCATGGTCTTTATTCCTCCTGGTTTATGGGCATTAAAAAGTGAGTCGCGTTTTGAGATGCTCACTATGAAAAACATGCAGGAAACACCTGAGTATGTACCCACTCGTGTGCTCCTGCATGTCTTTGCATAACTTATTTACGATTTAAAGAGCTGTATCGTCCACGCTGTCCAGCCAAGCTTCGATGCTGCCGATGACGGAAGTGACGCAGCCATCCTCGAATGGAGAGATCAGTCCTGCGACCTTCACCAATTCAGTGAAGGATTTGCTTCCGCCTTGACGGCACAGGTGCAGATAATCCGCCCATGCCGCGGATTGGTCCTCGTGCATCTTCTTCCAGAATTGGAATGCACAGATTTGAGCCAGCGTATAGTCGATATAATAGAACGGCGAATTGAAGATATGTCCTTGTTTATGCCAGAAGCCGCCTTGCTCCAGATACGCATTATCATCATAGTTCCGGTGCGGCAGATATTTCCGCTCGATCTCGCGCCATGCCTGTTTCCGTTCCGCCGGCGTAGCATCCGGATTTTCATAAACGAAGTGCTGGAATTCATCAACCGTCACCCCGTAAGGAATGAAGATGAGTCCGCTCGCCAGATGGTCGAAGCGGTATTTATCCGCCTCGTCCTCGAAGAAGCGGTCCATCCACGGCCAAGTGAAGAATTCCATACTCATGGAATGGATTTCGCATGCCTCATAAGTCGGAAATCCATACTCCGGCACCTCGAAACCTCTGCTCTCGTACACTTGGAACGCATGACCGGCTTCGTGCGTCAGCACGTCAATATCGCCGGAAGTCCCGTTGAAGTTGGAGAAGATAAACGGTGCGCCGTACTCGCTGATATAGGTACAGTATCCGCCGCTCTGCTTGCCTTTTTTGGCAACCAGGTCCATAAGGCCGTTCTCCTGCATGAAGGTGAAGAACTCGTGAGTTTCCGGAGACAATTCCTTGTACATCTTCGCGCCGTTGTTCACGATCCAATCCGGGTCGCCCTTCGGCGTGGCATTCCCCGATTTGAAGGAAAAATTCTCGTCGTAGTACAACAGTTGGTCCACATCGATCCGCTTCTGCTGACGTTCTTTCAGCTTGGACGCAACCGGAACAATATGCTCGAGCACCTGGTTACGGAAATTAGCCACCATCTCCGCATTGTAATCCGTGCGGGCCATGCGGGCATAACCCAGCTCTACGTAATTGTTGAAGCCAAGCTTCTTGGCAATCTTGGTTCTCACCTTGACCAGATCATCATAGATGCGGTCGAAGGTGGCTTCGTTCTCGGCCATGAAACCGCTGGAAGCCTCCATTGCGCGTTTGCGCATATCGCGATCCGTCGATTGCTGGAACGGAATCAGCTGCGACAGGGTGCGTTCTTCGCCTTCGAACTGGATTTTTGCAGAAGCGATCAGCTTCGCATATTCCGTGGTCAGCTTGTTCTCCTGCTGCAAATCCTCGATGATCTCAGGGCTGAAGGTTTTTAGCGATAACTCTGCCAGCTGGAACAGCTGCCGTCCCCATTTGTCCTCCAGCTGGGCTCTGAATTTCGAATCCACGAGGGCGCGGTAATAATCCGTTATGTATTCCTGGATGACCGGTCCGTTCTCGTCGAAGAAATCCTGCTCTGCCTTATAGAACTCGTCGTTCGTATCAATCGAGTGGCGGATGTACACCAGTTGGCTCAGGGTATCCATCTCGCTGCGAAGTTTGTTAATACGGGTCATCGCCTCATCCTGTTCCTCGTACGTGCCGGCGGAGGTGAAGGCGTTCAGTTGTTCCTTGAACTTTTGCTCAAAAGCTTTTACGTCGGGGCGTTCATAGCGATACTCGCTGAATTTCATAAGATACACCTGTCCTTTCCAAAATAAAAAATGCATCCTGGCGTTTGATTGCATAGCTTCAAATCACCAAACTATATGTAAATTCTATATACAAATCCGAATATCCTTCACAGTCTATGAAATTCTGTACGCCCCGACTGGTTACGTCATAATCTTAAGTCCGATGGCTGAAGCAAGAATCAAAGCGATGAAGAACATACGACGCCATTCCTTCGGTTCTCCGAACGCAAACATCCCCAGCAGCGTGCTGCCTGCCGTCCCCATTCCCGTCCAAATCGCGTAGGCGGTTCCCATGGAAATGAAATTCATCGCATACGTCAGCAGCAGGAAACTGGAGCCAAGCGAACAGGCTAAAAAAACGTAGGATCCCAAGCTGCGATGCAGGGTTACCCGTCTTAAGGCAATGACACCCAGTACCTCGCACAACCCGGCTGCAATCAGAGCGATCCATTCCATTAGACGCCACGCTCCTTCGCTTGACGATCCGTATCCTTCGTGACCAGCTTAAGCCCCAGCACGCCTGCGGCCAGCATTGCAATCAGTAGGAGCTTGACGGGATTCGCTTCCTCGCCAAACACGAGAATCTCCACCAGCACCGTGCCGGCTGTGCCGAGTCCCGTGAAGATCACATAGACCGTGCCGATGGGAAGCTTCGCCGCGGAGTCCAAAAAAACTTTAAAACTGAATACGATCGATGCGATGGTGATGACCCACTGCCACCATACATCAGAATGTTTTAAACCGGATACCCAGACAACCTCCAGCGCTCCCGCCAATAATAAGAGCCACCATGCCTTCTTCATCCTCCAACATCCCTTCCACTCTGTATTTGTTTAAATCGGTTTATGATATCGTTGTGATTGTAATCCAAATTTGGCATGCTGTATAATGATCATTAATAATGATGCCATCATTTTTAGTGATGTCTTAAGGAGAGGAGTGTTGGCATGGAGCTTACTGATCTAAGGGTTTTTCTCAGGATTGCGGAGGAAGGTAACATCACCCGCGCCGCGGAGCAGCTTGGGTATGTGCAGTCGAATGTAACGGCACGGGTCAAAAAACTGGAGAATGAATTGGGGGTTCCCTTGTTTAACAGGCACTCCAATGGAGTCACCTTGACGGAGAAAGGGCGTATGTTCCTGGACTATGCGTGTACCATCATCAACCTGACCGAAGAAGCAGTGAGAACCGTGCAGGAACAGCCGTATCCAAGCGGTTCATTAGCCATTGGCGTCGTGGACACGGTTCATTGCGGGCACTTCATTCAATCCTTGTCCGACTATCAAACCAAGTACCCTGACGTCACGCTGTCCCTATTGACCGGCAGCTCCTCGGAGCTGATTACTCAAGTTCTGAACTATCAGCTGGACGGGGCTTTTGTGACAGGAACCATTCCGCCGAAGCTGGTAGCCGATTATATAGAAGAGGATGAAGTCATGCTGTTGACCAAATCCAAAGAGCAGCCCTTTCCCGATCTTGCGGTAACCAAATGGGCCGTAGCCCCCGCGGGATGCCCGTTTCGAAGCGCCCTTGAAGCATGGTTGCTGAGCGAAGGCATTCCGCTAACCAATATGATCGAGGTCTCCTCGTTGGAAACCCAGCTCAGCATCGTGCGGTCAGGACTTGCGGCTGCGCTGCTCCCCAGCTCCGTCTTAAGCGGAGAATATGCCAATCTGGGCAGCTACTCGATCCCGGAAGCCTTCCGGCACACCTCGACAAGCCTGGTCCGGCGCAACGACCGGTTCAGGAACAAGGCGTTATCCGCTTTTGCCGAGCTGGTTAAGGTCAATTTTGAGATGAAGGGAAGATCATGAGTTAGGATGCTTGCCTATCGTGTTGATCCTCCCAGTGTGGTTATAATCGTATGCTCTCCCGCCAGTTCCATCTGCTGCTCGATATAATGCGCCACGCCATCCAGCTCATTCGAGTCGATAATATGATCAGCCAGCTGCTGGATTGTCTCGTGCGCATTCCGGACCGCGATCCGCGTCCCTCCGGCCTCGAACAAGCCGACATCATTGATGTGGTCGCCGAACACCACCGTGTTCTCCAGATCAATCCCCATGTGGGCGGACCATAATTGGAGGCCGTCTCTTTTGTTTGCTTGGGCATGGCTGAATTCGAGGAAATAGTGGTTGCGAATGTAATAATCCGGCATCATATGAGCATGAATCACGTCGCCGTATAATGCCGTGACCTCTTGCCGAATCGGCTCCAATTCTTCATGTAATCCGATGTAGGTAAGAGCCAACGTCCGGTAATCCGGTGGACAGTTCAAGTTCTTCACTTCCAGGAACCGCGGATCATGGGGGCGGCCGGCATAGAACGTCATCTCTCCCTCTCTGCGCAGCGTCTCATGCAGAACACGCTCCCGCTGGTCCTTATCGAGCGAGAAATAAAAGGGTGTAATGCCGTGCTTTTTCCCAACGCCGATAATCTCATTCGAAATGTCGCGCTCCAGCCAGTATCCATCCACAACGGTTTGATTCGACCCGTCATATATCAAAGCGCCGTTATATAGAATCACGGGGTATTTCCACGGGATATCCGAAACGACGCTTTGAGCGCTAATATAACCGCGGGCAGTCGCATACGTGACGATCAAGTCCCGCTCCAATGCATCCGTGACAACGTTCATCGTATAGGGTGATAAGGTTAGATCCGATCGCAGAAGCGTCCCGTCGAGATCCGTAATATATGCTCTTTTTTTCATAGTGAAGCAGTCCTCCTTCGCCGTCCGGTATGTGACAAAACCCAGCCTTAGAATAGCTCATGCCAAGACTGGGCCATACGTGTGAGTTAGACGTCTTCCATGATTATACAACTTCCGGGATGAAGATGGTAAAGCTTAATTGCTTATTTCGCTTCAATACGCGTTTATTTCTGAGCCAGGTCTGTTAGCGCAGCATCGGGAGTGCTTCACCGCTCGGAATGAAGGCCCCCCACCGGGCAAATGAAGCCGTTGAATCCTATTTGCTCGAGGAGCAGCGAATCGGGAGAGTATCGGAGTTTGTTAACCCGAGATCCGCTGCGGACATGCTGCTGGGAAGCTGCTATCAATATGCTTTTCAATTAAACTTCCTAGGCCTCCCCTTGTCCGATGAAGAGCAGAATGAGTATGTACATCGGGTGTTGGATACATTGTTTGCAGGCATTGGGAACGAATGAACGGAGAGCAGGCATGACTTGCCCTTTCTTTGGTAACCTTACACACCGAGAATCAGGTATCCCAGTGTCATGTATAGAAAAAGAAATAATAGCAGTACGGAATGCCCTACAACGGCTGTGATACCGGTTCGTGATAGTTCACCACGAGTCATGCTAATGAGTGCCAACAGAATCCCCACGGGCGACAACAGGAGTATCGACGCATACGACAGTCCCTGTAAGGGACTGCCTGCCTCCGGCGGAAACATGAAGCTGTACAGCGTGAACAAGGTGATGCAGATAAATAATGTCAGAGACACATCGGACAAATACCATCTCATCGCATAACCTCGGCCAGCATGCCCGACAGAATGCCGGCTCTGCGAACGACCTCAATCTTTTGAGGAATTTCCCTTATAAAACTCAGCATAGGGTTGGCACCTCCGAAAATTATTTAGTGATATGCGGCTGAAGATACCCCAAAACTTCTTGTATGTCCTGAATCTCGGCAAACGGAAAAACTCCCATGCGGTTCATTTTGGCGATGTCCCCACGATATGCGATAAACGGAATTCCGGCGCTCTCGGAGGCCTTGCCGTCCACCCAGGCATCTCCGACAGACAGCCATTCCTCCGGCGATGTATGGTGAAAATACCTCAGCACCGACATATATCCATCCGGTGCAGGCTTTAATAAGCCCATGGCTTCCCTGCCGATAATGAGATCGAAGTAATGAGCAATCCGGTTCTCTTCGAGTGCAGTCATCGCTGCTTCTACCGCGTTATTCGTCACGATAGCAAGATGCAGCTGTCCATGTAATTGCTGGACGAGCTCCATAGCTCCAGCTTCAAGTTTTGCTCCCGTCATCCCTTGGATCTCATGTTCCTTGGCGATATCCCACATCATGCAGCTCAGCTCCTCTGACAGCAGTCCCGTATTCATGGCTTCAGCGATGATGGTCGAGGTGGTATGGGTATCCATGGACAGGCCTGGGGGCAGAATGCTGTGACTACACAAAAAGGCATAGATGTCTCTTTTCATCGCTCCAAAATCAATGCTGGAATGCAGCAGCGTATTATCCATATCAAAGACAATCCCTTTTATTTTAAACTCGATATCTAATCAACTCCCGTCATGGTAACGCCATGAATGGCTGCTCCGCTAGGTAATCCTGATTTGCGTATGGCGACCAAGGATGTGACGCTTGCCTGGCCGGGGTAACCCTCTGTCCCATCATCCTCATAAGAAGATAAAGTGATGTATAGATGATTCTTTTGATCCCCTATCTTTTGGTCGGTCATCTTCAAGGATGCAATCCGAAAACCTTTTGCCGAAGGAAGCTGCCCCCCGCTGACCAACAGATAAATTTCCTGATCCGTTTCCTTAAGCACCCATCCTCCCGGAGCCCTATTTATGCCGTCATCATAAAGCTGTTGAATATCCGGATCAAGGTGCTCAACCGAACGGTGCTCCCAGGTGAATTCCGGAGCCGTTTTGGTATATAGGAGCTGCGTGTACGGAACTTGCATGTATTTGATCTCAGCGGCTTTGCGGGCTTCCTCCGTCAAAGTTTGTGCTTCATTGAAATCATTACTTCTCTGTCCATGGCACCCAGCCATCAATAACATGGTAGCAATCATGGTGAGCATTAGCCTTCCGCTGATACTTACTCGCATATCCTTGTTAACCCCTTCATTCCCTAATCATATACAACTTCCGTACCGGCGATAAAATCGTGCAGCGAACGCTTATCCTCGCGCAGCGCAACCATAAAGATGCTCACAATAAGCCCGATTCCTAACGTTAACGCGTATACGATACCCGCCACGAGATTCCGAAGCAGCATCGTCCCGAGGCCCGGCGGCTCAAGAAAATCGAATTTGCGGATACGAATGCCGCACATGCGCTTACCGATCGTATACCCATTCCAATACACCGGCACCAGGATACCGTATAAACCGAATATCAAGTTACTGATCGGCTCATTCTCATAATTCCCCGTGATAAGTCCAGCTATGATCGTTAGCGGAAGCGACACAATAAGTCCATCCAGAATGTTGGCCCCTAGCCTGATCCAAAAGCCGGCCACTTGGTTATCGGTCATCACGACTCCCCCTTGAATTCACTCCATACTCAAAAAAGACTTCCTGCCGACACTTCATTTGTTATTAGGCGGATCGAATTCCTTCCAGTTCTTCTTGATCTTATTCAAATCTTCCGAATTCCATTTGCCGATGCTCGGACCTAAGAAACACAAGATGCCGACAATCAGGCTGATCCAGCTTAATACCAGCGGGCCTTTGCCTACATAGGTCAACATCGAATCAAACATCTCTTTGCTCCACGACGTCAAGTTGGATCCGAATATGGCAGCTGCCAGATACCGGACAGCATACAAGAACACCGAAATGCAGATAAATATCATACCCATCACTTTATGGTTCATAGAACGCCTCTTTCCACACAACATTTTCCAAATCCCTGATATCATTGTAAGCTTAGGTTCCCGATCGAACAATAGTTTTTCCGCTTTTCCCCATTCCGTTATCATCAAACAGAGGAGTAAATAACCTTTACACGCAACAACATTCGCCACATAAAAGAAAGGAATGACTTCCTACGTTGTAGTGAAGCCATTCCTTTCTGCTTGATATACAATATTGTGCCGTTGGCCGGATTATGCAGCTATCCGCTCCTCCATTTCCTGACGACTCCCAGCAATTCACGAATATTTGTCCAAGACAAAATCCTCGATCATTTCAATATTTCTCCGATCCATAGCGTACTGTCTGATGTGTTTCTTAATATTCGGATACAAAATAATGTCGTCCAGCTGCTCGAGCGGTATCCATTTCACATCGGTTTGATTCGGATCTGGCACGGCCGGAAGCTTCGGAAATGACCCTTCAAGCGGATAACATTCGAACACGATGTATAACGTATGGATGCCCGATATGTTATCTCTGGACTGTTTATGCGGAGCATACTCGTACACGAATGCAACAGGCCCCACCTGCGCCTCCAGCGTGGTTTCCTCACGCAATTCCCTCAAGGCTCCCTCCACGATCGACTCCCCCGGTTCGGCCCCGCCCCCTGGCAAATTATAATGCAATCCGTTCTCATCTACATACTCGACTAATAACACAGACTCATCCCTCAGAACCAAGGCTGTCGGTCTCACCCGAATGTGATACGTCATCATAACCACCTCTCCCGGCTTACAAAAAACGGCCGAACGTACTTGATCTGTCTATCATACAATCAACGCGGCCGATATGGAAATATGATGCATCCTTTCCTCAGTATATCGCTAGTCAGTATATCCCGTGTTTGTTCTGCTATCATTCACTTCGATCGCTATCATCCAGTCTCACGTTTTCTCCCGTTACGCGGGAAACATTCGCCGCCTCCAGAAAACGAACGATCTCCAGCGTTTCGGATAAGGGAACATCGGAACCCCCGTCGTGAACATCTTCATGATCTGATCCAGCAGACTGGCATAATAGGGCTTGGGGTGCTTCATGATGTCCACGAAGCTGCTGGCCTCCGCGCGATGAACGGTCAACCCGAAGCGGTCGTTGCCTGCCCGATTGCCCCGTATCGTTCCGATCCTCCCGTCATTCCAAACCGCCGTTAACACCTCGTGCAGCTCCGTTGCGGCTACATGGACGCTTACGCATCCGGGTCCGAGAACACGGTACAGCATTTCAGCCGCATGAATGCCGTACCAGAAAAATCCCGGCTGCGTAGGTTGAAGGGGAAGCGGTCCTGCGCAATCCACGCCAATGATATTATCCGCCCCGCCCCGAGCCAATTCATCCTGTAATCCTTGCGCATACCGGAGAGACGAGCAACTCATAACGGTCACCTGATATTGCTCCGCCAATTCGGCAATTTCCCTTGCGTCCTTACTGCTCACCGCAAACGGCTTATCAATAAATACCTGTTTGCAATAAGGAGCAACCGCGCGAAATAAAGACAGATGCGACCTTCCGTCCACCGCTTCCAGCATGACGGCATCGACCTGTTTGGCCACGTCTTCCGGACTCTCCAATATCTCCGTTCCCCATGCCGCGAGTTCCTTTGTATATCCCTCCACTCGGTTTATGCTCAGCTCAAAGTCCGGCGACCCTCCGGGAAAAGCCGCCGTCACCCGTGCACCAGGAACGTGATATGCATGCGACTTGTCATGGAGCATTTTCGCGAAAATGGAAACATGGGATGTATCCAAACCAATCATACCGATCTTCATAGTCATAAGTTCATTCTCCTTTACCTTCAGCATTTTAGATGACCACGCTGATTTTCCACTCACTACATTACTGAGGATATCCAGCTGCCGGACATAGACTTTTCTTTCAACCATCATATCATCCTGTTCGACTAAAGGACGTGACTTTAAATCGTCTTTTATCCTGCACCTGGATCCAATACAAAAAGACCGCCTCCATCTGTGAACCAGATGAGGGGCAGCCTTTCGCATGAGCTTATAAATGTGTTATGCAATTGCATAATGCGCACTTTCAATATACTATGGCTGCATCCTCCACTTGATCACGAAGAAGCGGTTGGCCGTAGCCACGATAGCGAACACGATGGCAAAGGTTATTAAACCAGAGTCGATCAGGCAAGCAACCGCGGTCGCAAAAATGAAGAATTCAATAAGCAGCACGACGGCAAGCGGCAGCTTGACCCTTGCCTTCGGCGATATGGTCATGCCCCAAATGACGGCTGCCAGCAGCGGCAATCCGATCCCGAGAACTGCCTGTGCCAAGAGCCCAGTGCCATAATGGAAGCCCCAGTAACCTATCGAAAATAACAGAATCAATTCCAACATAAATCGGAGGGCGAGATTCAGTACTTTGAACATGGAGGGACACCTTCCGTTTCAGTCATGCGCTTATTTTTACCGTAGGCATCAAAGCTCGATTTGCTCCAAATGATGGATCAGGTGATCAACATAATCGTTAAACAACCACTCCAGCGTGACCTCCGTTTTATCGGGCAGCACGCATTTCTTCTGGAAGTCGGATGAATCGGCTCTTTGCATGACCCGCAGAATCATCCGGTTAACCTGCTGCCACAGTGCCAGGACATCCGATTGATCATATCGATTCTGGTAATCGTTCACCCGGACCCAATCGTTCTGAGCGTAACCTTGAATCGCGATAGGGTACTCCGACACCAATATTTTTACAAACCGGATATGGTTATTGACCGCCGAATCGCATAGATGGCCCAGGATCTCCTTCTTGGACCATTTATCAGGCGTAAGCTTCAGATTGAATTCCACCTCGTCGATTGCCGTTACAATCTCCGTTACTTCAGAGATCAAGGATTCCAGCTTCATAATGGATTCCATGCGTTATTCCTCCTTCTCGTTCATGATTCTATTCGTGTAATCGGCAGGCCCATGAAATCACTGTAATGTTTAGCCGCCTCCCGAAACGCCTCTTTTCGATCGCCAAGCGGCGAGAACAGGCTTAACGTGATTTCGATGCCGCTGCGCTTGATCTCCCGCTTCCAGATACCGACCACTTCTCCCCTGCGACCATGATGGGTTGGAAAACCCCGTTGCGAAAGGGAGCGATTTTGGCATCATGCTCTGACTCAATAATTGCGCTGCGATCCTTGTACCCCAAGTAATATTCAATCAAAACCCGGAAGCAGAACCGCCGAATCCGTATCAGCGGACGCGGATGGCCCAGTAACTGAGCTCCAGTATTCCATGCCGTTGACAAAATCTAAACGAAGATTGGATCGGACGGCCTCAAAGCCTCGTTTAGCTTCTGTCAGCGTTAATCCGACCCACCATGCAAAATCCTGGATCGTTGCAGGCCCATGACCTGTAAAATAACGGAGCGCAAGCTCCGCCAGCGATTCTTCGAGCGATAGCTCCCTTGGATTCGGGACCCACTCGTCGAGCAGCACGAAGCTTTGCTGTTTGCCTTCATGCAGTCCGAAACAGATCATGCCGGTCCGCCCCAAATATCCGAGAATGTAATAGCCGCGGCCATTCTTGGTGCTGATCCCTGCTTCCTCCAGCAGCTCCATCAGTCTGGGGCGGGATACAGGTGAACAGCCTCTCAGCGCGTTGCCAATGATCGTACGGCATTGATGGAGCGTACCTTCGTCAAGCTCAAGTTCGGCCTGCTTCTTCTTATCATTCGTGTGCAACCGCGATGCCGTCAGCTTCAGCATCCACTTGGCATCCTCCGCAGGCACGAAGAAAATCGTTCCACGCATCGGCCAAGTCAGCACGATTTTGCGATCGATCACGGCCTGCTCCACATCGGATATCTTGGCGGACTGCGTACGGAGACCGATTCCCCATACCGCTTGGTGGTAATCCTGTGCCTGAACAGCGCCTAATTCTCTTACTGCTTCTACCGGGCTCACATGCTTCATCCCTGTTATGCGCTGATTGTAGAGCCGTTGATTCGCTATGGTTTGGCTTAGCACATCTATCCACTCTCCCAGGCCATGAATATTGTCGGACGAAAAGCTATGATTTCAGGTCCGGTATGGACATCCAAGCCCGATCATTCTGCCAGCTCACCTCGACCGGCGTCTCAAAGAACGAGGTCAAATTGTCGCTGGTCAGCATGTCCCTGGAACGCCCCTTCCCGAAGACGGTGCCCCGGCGGATGAGCAAGGAGTGCGAGAAAATCGGCAGGATTTCTTCGATATGATGCGTAACGAACAGCAGGGTCGGCGCATCGGGCTTGGAAGCCAGTGCCGTAATACTGGACAGCAGCGCTTCCCTCGACAGAAAATCCAGTCCGTTACAGGCCTCGTCCAGTATCAACAGCCTTGGCGAAGCCATGAGGGCCCGGGCGATCAGCAGCTTCTGCTTCTCCCCTTGCGAACAAGTTTCGTATGTACGCCCCAGCAGATGAATACAATTAAAATCCTTCATCAGCTGCTCGGCCTGTTCCCGGTCTGCTTCATCCACCTTCTGATACAGTCCGATCGAGGCGTGTTTGCCGCTAATCACGACGTCCAGCGTGGATTCGCTCGGGCGGATTCTTTCCTGCAGCGAGGAGCTGACCCAGCCTATCGATTTACGCAGTTCTCTTAAATCCACCCTGCCAAAACGATGCCCGAGCACCGAAACCGTGCCGCTGGTCGGCCAGATGTAACCGTTAATCATATTCAAAATGGTTGTCTTCCCGGAGCCGTTCAGTCCGAGCACCGCCCAATGCTCCCCTTGCTGCACGGTCCAATCCACGCCTGTAAGAACGGTCTTTTGCTCCCGTCTCCAGGTTACGTCATTCAGTTCAATCATCGTGCTCATTGCCGCTCCCTCTCCTTCTTCAATCTGCTGCGCCATTTCGTTTCTCTTTTCAAGGATTATACCAGCAATTACATATTCCTCAATAGGGAGATGAAACCCCGCCTTGTGATCCGCCTACGACTTGGAATCATGCGAAGTATGCCAGGCAGGACATTTCATGCCTAAACGAGGATTTTAGTTTCATAAATTAAATATTGACAAATAATTATTTTTGTGTTATAATAAAATATTTTTCTGTTTACAAAGGTTTGTTGATTTGATAATCTACTTCTGCTCGTTCTTCTCTGGACATTGAATTTGGGAGAAGACATTCCAATATAGTGGAGGTATGTAAACATGCTACTAATCGATCAAGGCATTGCCATGCTGGAAATTTCCGCAGCCATGATGGGACGTACCGAAACGATCCACCCGACATTCCTCTGGGATCATCAGAATCGGGTGCTTGTCGATACTGGCTATCCCGGTCAGTTCCCGCTGATTCAGGAGCAGATATCGGACTGCGGCTTTTCCGTTCAGGATGTAAGCAAAATTATTATAACACACCAGGATTTGGATCATATCGGCAGTTTGCCAGCTATTATCCAGCACTGCAAACAAGCCCCGGAAGTGTTCGCCAGCGAAATCGAAAAGCCTTATATCGAAGGAGATACAAGGCTTGTCAAATTATCGCCCGAGGCTATCGCGCAAGCGCTGGCTTCGTTGCCGGATAACGTGCCGCCGGAGTGGAGGAACGCGTTTAAACACACGCTGGAGAACCCGCCCTCAGCACCCGTGAACCGCATGTTGCGCGACGGCGAAGAGCTGCCGTTTGGCGGCGGTATCATCGCGATCCATACGCCGGGCCATACCCCCGGCCACACCAGTTTATATCATATACCAAGCAAAACCCTGATTGCAGCGGATGCGCTGAACGTCAGAGAGGGGCAACTGATCGGGCCGGATCCGGCAACTACTTTTGATTTGGCGTTCGCCCGGCTCTCCTTGCAGAAGCTCACTCACTATGATATCCGCAACGTGATCTGTTACCACGGCGGATTATTTACGGACAATCCCAACCAGCGCATTCGTGAATTGGCTTATCCTTAAGCGATTGCCGGTCCACTGTCGATCAAGAAGACTTCACTTCGTTCTTCTGCCGTTAATCCAGCTAATCCCAAGGTACCACGTATACGTGCCGCCGGCCGGCACTTCGGCCGCTGCCTGACGATGCATCGCATGCGAGAGATCATCGAGCAGCCCCGTCGCAGGCTCAAGCGCAAGATGATACTGTCCCTGATAGCCGCCATAGTTCGCCCATATCGCTAGATAAGGCACCTGCTCTTTAGGAAACATCATACGTAGTCCTTCACCTGCAACCGGATCGTAAATGGAGGCTGTCCCCTCCGGCAGCTCACCAGCAAAATAAAACTTCTCCGCCGATGCTTCAAGCCTGCTGGCGGTACGATTCAAGCGGACATGGGGGTGTTCCTCCCATGGCTGCGGCCATTTCCGAAAATCGCCGGATTCTCCCAATCGACCGTTCGCCGAGTACGATACGATGATCTCCCTCAGCTCGTGTGGAACGATAATCTCTGCGCCTTCATCGATTTGAAACAACGGATGCGCAGCCCATAGGAAAGAGAATGGGAACGGACTCGCATTATGAACGGCATAATCGATCCGTAAGGTATCTTCACGGGGGAAGGAGTAGGTTTTGCGCAGCCGATAAGGAATTCGGATTCCCTGCACGCTGCAGTGAAGCTGTTCTTCCTCGCTGTGCGCCTTCCATGGAATGGACCATACCTCGCCATGATCCGGAAGCTCCGTTCCTTCCCATGGATGCGCGGGATACCGGCAGACATTGATCGTTGGAAACATTTCGTCCCAGCCGCTGCCGTCCCGCTTTCCGAAGGAGCTTGCATACCCGTTCTTTTCCAGAACTCCAGCAGGCTGCACCAGCCATTCCCGGCCTGTCATTCGATTGCGAAGCGAGATGACCCTGCTTCCGAGTTCAGGTACCACGACCATCTCCATCACCTCCGTGCGCCCTGTCCAAACCTCATATCCATCCAGCATCCCTTTGCTCCAGATCATCATCGTCATCCCCTCCGTTTAGTCAACGCATCACCCGGAATGCACAAATTCTCAAGGACCGTTCGTAACGGCCCTTGAGAATGAAGTGTAAATCTCTTACACCAACGTCTTGCAAAGCGCCAAATGCAGCGCAGCTCCTTGATGGTGAGACTCCAGCTGCAGCACCTCGCGGAACAGGGTTTCCGCGGACTGCCGGTCACCAAGTCCAAGATGACCGAGCCCCATCATATAGCGGCAATGAATTTCGTTCCTTCGGTTCAAATCTTCATCAAACACCAGGAAGTCCGGCAGCGATACGGCAAAGTAATCAATGCTCTGAGGCTCGAATATATGCTTCTCCCCGTAATCGATCAGCTTGTTAAACCGGCTGCGGGCTTCATTCTCCCGGCCCAGCCTATGCAGCGCGGCCCCTTGATAAAAAATCATGTGCGGCGGCTGATCGTTGTAATACATCGCGCTGGTCGGCTCATCCAGCCCCTCCGAAGCTTTCAGGAAGCACGCCTCCGCCTCTTCGGACAAGCTCAGCCCCTCGTATGCGCAGCCCAAGTAATAATCGATGTTATTCTCCTGCGCTCCCGTCAGCTTCCCTTCATTGATGTTGAGCGGATATTGCTTGGCAGCAAGCAGCTGCTCTACGGCTTCCTCATAGCGGCGATCCTGAAGCAGCTGCTTCGCTAGCTCCACGCGGGCCAATACATACTGGGCCGGCACCTTGCCCTCGCCGCCTTCCCAAGGGTGAAAGTTGCGTTTCAGAATCAATCCGAGCGCCTCTTCATAACGATTCAGCGTATTGTGCAGCGTCAAATATTCCAGATATACATCATCCCGCTGCTCGACCAGCTCCAAGTGCTCCTCCATCGCTTTCAAGCGATCAGCCGGAGCATGACCGAGCTTTTTATACAATTGGTCAAGCTCGTAGAAGATCCTGGCGTCCGCCGGATTCAGCGAGAAGGCGGTTTGCAGGGATGACAATGCTTTATCGTGGTCCTGCCTCTTGTTATAGTAAGCGAGCGCCAGATTCCGATGCGGCGTAGCGAAGCTGCCATCCAAAGCAACCGAAGCTTCCCAGCTGCTTATGGCCTCCTCGTAGCGCTTCTTGTCGTACAGCAGATTCCCTAAGTAGTACAACGCCTTCGCATCCTGCGGCTGTACGCTGAGCGCCTGCTTTAACGTCACGTAGTCATGCAGGGAATTCGGGAAGCAGTACGAGGGATCGGCCTCCGAAGCCAATCGGTAGCAAGCGGATGCCTCTTCCGTCCGGTTCATCTTCATGAGTGCACTGCCTTGGTAGTAATAAACCATCGGATAGACGGCAGATGCCGTAAGGCGTTCGATGCGCTGCAGCACATCCAAGGCGTCGCCATATTGGCCTGCATCCGCATAGTCCTGAGCTATGGCAATATAATGGTGCGGATTATCGCGCAGGCGCTGGACAAGCGATTCGTAGACATGCCGGCTCTTGTCCTCTTGCTTCAGTTCTTGATATACGGCTGCCTGCTCGTTCATCGCGCCCGCATCCATGGGATCCAGCTTGAGCGTTTCCTCAAGCCATGATGCCGCATCCGCCAAGCGTCCCAGCTTTCTTAAGACGATACTCTTGAGATGCCGCGCCTTATAATTACGGTACTGGGCAGCCAGGGATCGTTCGATCAGCTCGAACGCTTCCTCATATTCCCTCTTCTCACAGGCAATCTGGGCCAAAGCCAGATATCCCGCCCCTTGCCAGGCCCCCGACCAGACCGATTTGTACAGATAAGCGTACGCTTCATCCAAACGGCCCTGCCACTTCAAGGCTTTGCCTAAATGATAGAACGGTTCGCTGTCATAGGGCCGGGCGTTATGGCGGGTCAAGGTTTCGATCGCTTTTCTAAAATAAACCTCACTCTGCGTAAAGCACCCTCTGCGCAGCAGGAGCAAACCATAGGCATTGTTCAGCCTTGCATCTCCCGCATCGCGCCTTAGACCTTCCACATAATAGGCTTCCGGTTCATAGGTTGCGTGCCGGTACTGCTCCAGATGCTGCCCAGCCAAGAACAACGCTTCGGTATTCTTCAGTTCCTCCGGCTTGCCAATCGCCGTAGCCGGGGCCGGCGTTCGCTCCAAGGTACGCGGCTTGGGCTGGTAAGCGACCAGCTCTCTGCCGTCCGCAGCGAGTACCGCGACCCGTACATCTTCCTCCCTCATACCTGAGGCAAGTTCGATCTCGGCCTGGAAGATGTCGGCCGGCGACAGCTTGACCTTTCGATCCAAGCAGATGCTTCCCGCTCCGGTCACCAGAATGCGAGCCTCTTCGATAACCGAGGTTGCATAAGCATGTACGACGGCCTTGCGGCCGTGGACTTCGAGATTCACGGCGGCGTCAATGGACGCATTCTTCACGAGCCCAATGTCTTTATAGGGCATGAAGTACTGCTTGAAGCTTTTCTCCTCATACGGCGCCAGCCAGGTGAAATCGGGCTGGTTATCGGTATACACGCCGGTCATGAGCTCGATGTACGGACCGTCTTCGTCGGTCAGGTTGCGATCCCAGGCCTGGCCGAATTCGCCGTGCCCCCACGTCCACTGTTTTTTGCCGGGAGATATATGTTTATTGGCGACATGCAGAATCCCCGCTTTCAAGCCATGGTCATATCCGCCGACGAAATCGTAATCCGAATGATAAGCCATATAGGAGGTCGGAACGGGAATGTTGCGGTACATGGAAATATCGACGCCCGCCGAATAGTCCTGCTTATAGTACGTGCCGGTTGCGATCGGGAATTTGGACACGTCCCGCTTCCCATGATCGAACACCGCATGAACGTCCGGCGGAAATACGGATTGGGTATGATCGTTGACCGCTACGGCCGGATTCGCCCACCACAGAAAGGTCTGCGGCTCCGAAGTCCGATTGTACATTTGCGCGTGAATTTCAAGATACGCCTTGCCCGGATACAGCGTGAAGCCGGTAGACACCTTCGTGCCGTACATCCGGTCGATCTCGCCGACCCATACCGTCTTGCTGCCGTCCGGGTGATCCGTTAGACTCCACTCCACCTCGCCATAGGTGTTCGGACGGTGATGCTGCGGCCAGTTGAACTCGATTCCCCCGGATATCCATGGACCCGCAAGGCCAACCAAAGCCGGCTTGATCACTTGATTGTGGTATACAAAATCATAGTTGTTGGTTTTATCGATGGCCCGGTAGATCCGGCCGCCAATCTGCGGCATGATCTGAATCTGCACGTACTCATTTTCAAGGAAAATGATCCGGTAGGGCTTTAATACTTTCTCATCGTAAATTTTATCGATGACCGGCAGCGGATAGACACGCCCCGAGCTCCCCTGATACACCCGTTTCTCCAAAAACATCGGGTTCAGGTCCGGCTTCCCCACTTCATACGTGGGAATCTCCACGGTCTCTTCCCGTACGCTCACTTGCCGTTGTTTTGTCATGAGTCGTCATCCCTCCATTAGCATCCGCGTTGGCTGCGTTATGTCTCTATCTTATAAGCCGGCCTGCCGAAGAGCCATTGACGATATCATGTTGATGATGGATTATATTCTGATTATTGGGCGCTCCATCCGGTTGACAACAATTCCGTTCCGATTCATAGTAAAGCTATGGATACCATACGAAAACCAGACGGATTCGAGTCCCAGAAAATCATTGTCCTCCCGGATCATATTATGAAAGAGGCTGCCCGGCATCCGCTTGTGGAACGGCTGCACGTAACCGACGTCGGGTACTTTCCGCGTGCGCTTCACCACTACCGGGAACGCCCGGAAGGCAGCGGTGCGTACATCTTAATCTACTGCGTGGAGGGGGAAGGCTGGTACCGGTTGAACGGCGGCAAAACCTATTCTCTGCTCAAGGGGCAGGCGGTTGTCATTTCGCCGGATACGCCGCATGAATATGCTTCATCGGAGTTTCATCCCTGGAGCATTTACTGGTGGCATATGAAGGGGGCGCATGCAGGTTTATTGTTCGAGGGCTTTACCGGCGCAGCCGAACCCGCCATCGTTCCGGTCGACCAGTCAAGGAGCATCGTTGAGCTGTTTCAGGAGAGTTACGAGCTGCTGCAAAAAGGGTATACGCTGAACCATATCATCCATGTCTCGCAGCTCGCCGGCCACTTGGCGGCCGTCATCCGGCTCTCCCGGCTCCAACCGCAGCGAGGGCAACACCAGCACAACAAACATGACATGGAACAGACGCTTCGGTTCATGACCGAGCATCTGGAGGGCCATGTGAGCCTGAAGGAGCTGGCGGCCTACGCCAATCTGTCCATACCGCACTTCACCTTCCGGTTCAAGGAAGCGACGGGCTACTCCCCCATCGATTACTATCTGCGGCTCAAAATCCAGCGGTCCTGCCAGCATCTGGACCTGACCGGCGAGAGCGTCAAGGAGATCAGCCACCGTCTCGGCTTCCAGGATCCCTACTACTTCTCGCGACTGTTCAAAAAAATCATGGGGAAATCCCCTTCTGAATACCGAGATACCCGGAAAGGGTAGGATTTCCTGGTTATTTCCTTATACTGAACCCAACCTTTCGTTCGATTGAGCACACTATTTTTCGATTGGGAGGAAATCATGATTAACAAATTCATACCCTGTCTAGTCATGTTTGCCATTATTATTTGTGGATGCAGCAATAGCAGCAAAGAAAAAGACGAGCCTGTGAATAAATATGTAGGGTACGTCGTTCAAAAAGAAGAGGGTAGGATTTTGGTAACCCGTTATGATGAAAAATCAGATTTGAACGACGCAATATGGATCAGAACCAAAAGAAAAATAGAGTTAGGACAACAAGTTTCGATCGAAATTGACGGAGGTATCGAAACCTCCTATCCAGCTCAAGCTTCAGCTAAAGACATAGATATCCTGACAATCGAAAGTCCTAAATCTTCCAAATTCGGTCAACAAGAAGTAATCGTTATGACATTGGAGCATTTTGATCAAATTGAAGTACCTTTCATTAAGTCTATACGCTACTCCGATGTAAACAACGTTTGGACTGTCGTCATTCTTGACGGCATATCGGATTCCAAAAAGGAAATGAAATTTACGATAGAGGGCTAGCATGACAACAATAGAATATGGACCCATTTCCTAAAACAGAGAATCCAATATGGGTAATACTTATACATTGTATAGTTCAACCGTAAAGAGCGTCGTATCGCGAAAGGCAATACGACGCTCTTCTATTTCATCTCATCCCTGTCTCTGAATCCGGTACGCCAAGCTGTCGAAATCCCCGCGCAGCGGCAGCTCGATCCCGATGTTCATGAGCGCCCTGCCGCTCCATGTACCGGCCACCCCCTCAATGGCATACGATTGATCGGCTTGCAGCCCGGTCAGCCGCAGTCTCGGCAGCGGCTCGCCCAGCTTCTGGCTGTGCAGGAACGCAAACAGCACGTTGTCGCTGCCGTCTTCGCTGCCGTACTGCACGGCCGTTACGCCTTTATGCCGAAGTGAGTCCAGGCGATACTGACTGCCGAACTGAACCAGATGGCGAATGGATTTATACTGCTCCACATATTCGGCCGATTCCGCAATCCGCTCATCGCTCCACTCATTCAGGTTGGAGCCGATGCCGAGCGTTCCCATCATGGCGCTATGGAAGCGGTATTTCAGGGATACCTGTCTGCGATTCATCCCTGTCGGCGACTCCGTCACCCAGCAGGTCATCATCCGCGGAGCATACGTGTACGAGAAGCCCTCCTGAATGCTGAGGCGGTCAAAGGCATCGGTGTTATCGCTCGGCCAGGATTGGTCGGCATACCGGAAGATGCCAAGATCGATGCGCGCTCCGCCGCCGGCGCAGGTTTCAAACGCCACATGCGGGAATTTGCGCCGCAGCTCCACCCAAATCTCGTACAGGCTCTGAACATGGCGAATCCAGATCTCCTTCTGGCGGTGATGCGGATGGTCCTTCATGCCGGGTTCAGTTACGGTTCGATTCATGTCCCATTTAATGAACTTGATGTCATGCTTCTCCAGCAGGTCCGTCATAAACTGCAAAATGTAAGCCTTAACCTCCGGCTTCGAAATGTTCAGCAGCAGCTGATTGCGAAGCTCCGAGCGCTCCCGCGTCTCGAAATGGTACACCCAATCCGGGTGCTCCCGGTACAGGTCGCTGTCCGGATTGACGGCCTCCGGTTCCACCCAGATGCCGAAATCCATGCCGAGCTCATGCACCTTGTCAATCAGCTCGCCGAGACCGTTCCGGAACTTCTTCCGGTTCACGAACCAATCGCCAAGCCCGGCGCGATCATGGTTGCGCCCGCCGAACCACCCGTCGTCCACGACGAACAATTCCACGCCCAAACGCGCGGCTCTTTCGGCCAAAGCCATTTGATCCTTGGCATTGACATCGAAGTACGTTGCTTCCCAGGAGTTATACAAGACCGGTCTCGTTTCGCGGCCCGGCAGGACATCCGAATACTGATAGCGGTGCAGCCGCCGGCTCATCCCGCCAAAGCCGCCGCTGCTGTATCCCCCGACGAAGCCGGGCGTATCGAAGGCTTCTCCCGCTCCCAGCACCCACTCGCTGTCGAAATCATTGATGCCTCCGGTCACCCGAACATGATCGAACACCGTCCGCTCGGCCGTAATCTTCCAGTTCCCGCTCCAGGCCAGCGCCCCGAACCAGACCTGCCCCGCCGACTCCGTGGCATGTCCGTCATCCATCGCAAACCAAGGGTTGGCATGGCTGTCCGTAAAACCCCTGCGGGATTCCAGCACCTTCTTTCCTTCGGTGAGGAAGGTGCTGCGCAGCTGAAATTCGCCGGACCATTTTCCCGTCACGTGCGTGAGGCGGTAATCCGCCAGATAGGGGATGACCCATGCCGCGGATTGCGCGTTCTCCAGCACGATATCCGCCTCGCCGCGGTTGACGATCCGGGCCGAACGTTCGATCAGGTCGCACTCGGGAACCGCCCGGTAGGACAGCTCCACTTCAAGCGGGTACGCTTCGTCCTTCATAACGATGATCAGCGTCTCCCTGCCTTCCGTCTGCAGCGTGCGGTGCCCGGCATAACGAACCGCCAAATCGCGGACGCCATCTTGGATGCGGACCTTCAGGCTGGGCTCGCTGTATTTGACTCCGCCCCAGAAGCTGTATTCCTCCACCTCCGAATGGACTTCCGCGTCAAACGAGCTGTGCGATCTCGGCCGCAGCAGCGGCGCCGCGTCTTCGATCGCGATGGACTCTCCCCAGTATAGATGCTGCAGGTTGCCGCTATCGTTGATGCCGAACAGATAGGAGCTGTTATCGGTTTGTATCGCAAACACGCGAAACTGTTCTTGGTATTGAATGGTCACAGAATATCATCCTTCCGATTCGTGTTGATATGGTTTTTGCCTGTTCAAGAAAAAAAGGGGAGCCAAAAGACGAAGCATCTTTTGACTCCCTTTAGCCAGATTATTTGCCCCACAGCTCTTGACGTTTGTTGAAGTTGTCCGTATAAATCTTTTCCAGCTTGGCCAGGCCGGCCGCCTCGATCTCGGCCATCATCTGGTTATAGGATTCCACCACTTGGTCCTCGGACGGCGACAAGGCCATCTTCAGGAAATATTTATTGATGGTGTCGTTCACCTTCGTTTCCATAATGGCTTCCGGCGTTCCGCCAGCCGGACCCAGGTTATCGTACGGTGCCGTATCAAACGACGTATCGGCCAGGTTCTTGATCGCCAGATCCGTGACCGGATCGGTCTGGTAACGGCCCATCAGGTCATACGGGGTTCCGTCCTCGCCGGGACCGTTCTTGATCATCCAGGTCCACTTGCGAATGCCCGTCGTACGGGAAGCTTCGTCCCAATTCTTCTTGAAAGCGTCCAGCACTTCTTGTCTTGGCACATGCTTGCCGTCCTTCATGTCCCAATGCTCGCCCTCTACTCCCCACATCAGCAGATACTGGCCTTCCTCGCTGGCCAGGAAATCCAGCAGCTTCATCGTCCGGACCGGATCCTTGTTGGAGCGGCTGATGGCGACGCCGTCCCAGCCCAGGGAGCTCTTCGGTCCGTAAGTGGCCTCTTCCGGCTTCACGCCCGGAGCCAGCACTTTATATTGGTAGAACTGACGCTCTTCCTCCGTGGCCTTATCGGCTGCCTCGGTTTTGAGCAGCGCATTCGCATTGCCTACATTCCAGAGCGCTTCCGCCGTGGCAAACACGTTGCCGTTGCCGAGCTTCTGCTCGAACTGCTTGGTCTTCATCGTTGCCCATTCTTTATCGAGCAGGCCTTTGCGGTAAAGGGAATTCAGAAATTTGACCATTTCGAGATAGCGCGGATCGCGGACGTCCTTCTTCAGCTCTCCGTTCGTTTCATAATACGGCATCATGCCGTACATGCCCTTGAAGCTGCCGGTCACCGCTCCGACATTCTCGCCGTTGAGCGTCATCGGAATGCTTTCTTTTCCGTCGATGGCCTTATATTTCTCCTTGAACTTAACCAGCAGCTCTTCGAATTCCTCCGCGGTAAACGGCTCGCCGTTATTCACCTTATCGCCGACGCCCAGCTCCTTCATGATGTCCATGCGCATCATAAAGCCGAATACCGGGTACTGCTCCAAGCCGTACCAGTTGGAGAAATAATAATTGTTGCCGTCCTCGCTTCGCGTTTTGGCGAGCGTGTCGCCGTACATTTTTTGGATATTCGGTCCGTGCTCTTCAATCAGGTCATTCAGCGGGATCACCGCGCCCGAGGTAATATACTTGTTCATGATATCGCTTCCACGACTCATCAAAATAACGTCCGGAAGATCGCCGCTGGCCAACATCAGATTCAGCTTCTCGACCGGATTGCCCGTAGGCTGCTGGATCTCGACGGTCACGCCTGTTTTTTCCGTAATCACTTTAGCGACCGGATTGGTAAAGGCATCCCCCGTGTTTTGGTCAAACCAGGTTAACGTGATCGGCGCGCTGCTGTCCGCATTCGTACCGCTGTCTCCGCCCGATGCCGCCTTCTGGTTGCCGCCGCAAGCCGAAAGCGTTGTCATAACGAGCGCTGCTGCCAGAATCAATTTTAGTTTCTTCATTCCCTGAACCCCTTTCTAAGGTCGTCATATTCATGTGCTCGAATATATCTATCATTGTAAAAATCGGGAGTTCATTGATCTATAACGCAATCTTACAATCCATGATGCAAAATGTCTTTCATTCAGGGTAACGCCTGCTGCGGGTACTGTTCGTTTGCAGGATGCCTATCGGAGATTACAGGTATCCGAATGGTCACCGCGGTTCCGATGCCGAGCCGGCTGAAGATGCTGACGCCATATTCCTCTCCGTAGGTCAGTTTGATCCGGTCATTCACGTTTTTCACGCCATATCCAGACAGATTATCCGATTTGCTCAGCGCGCGATCGAGCTGTTCGGGGGTCATTCCGATGCCGTCGTCGATGACCTGGAGCAAGATGTCGTCTCCCTCCTGTCTGAGCTTCACGTTAATGTTGATTCCCGATTCGTCCCCAATGGCATGATTGATGCAGTTCTCGATGAACGGCTGCAGAATCAGCTTGATCGTTGTGTTCCCGAACAGCTGCTCATCCAGGTCGTAATGCATATGAAGCTTGTCCCGGAACCGGATCTTCTGGATCGCGACATAATTCTTCACCAGATTGATTTCCTGCTCCAGCAGAATGATGCGCTTTCCTTTATTCAGCGAAACTCGGTAATACTTGGCCAAATAATTGACCATCTGGTACACCTGCATAGCCCCTTCTTTGATCGCCAGGGAAGAGATCGAGGACAAGGTGTTGTATAGAAAATGGGGGTTGATCTGGGCCTGGAGTGTATTCAGCTCCGACTCCTTCCTTGCGATTTCCTTCACGTATACGTCATGGATCAGGGACTGTATCGTCGAGGCCATCTTATTGAACGCAAAAGACACCTGACCGATCTCGTCATGCCCCATCGGCTTAATCGACAGCCGGAAATCTCCGCGCTCCACCTTCCGGATCTGCTGCAGCAGCACCTCGATCCGCTTGGTCATGACCTTGGTCGTAAAATAGAGCAGCAGGATGGCAATGCCAATCGCCAGTACGGAGAACCAGATAACGTTCTTGGTCGCCTGATTCGCATTGGCCAGCAGCTCGTCGTAGGGCACGGTGATGACCGTGGACCAGCCGTTGCTGAGCTTTTTATACGTGAAAAAGCGCTCCTGGCCGTTAATCTTCATATCGAATGAGCCCGCATCCCGGGTCATCCGCTCCTGAATCGGAAACACGTCGAACAGCTGGTTCGATGGGAGGTTCTGATCCCCCGTGCTGATCACGCCGCCAAACTCGTCGATAATATAGACGCTTTTGTTGTCGTTCTCCATTTTGATTAGGGAGTAGAATTCGTTCGCGTTAATGTCCATGGTCAATATCCCGTACGGATGCTGCAGGCTGAAATAACTTAACGAACGGGCAATGGTGATATGTGCATCATCAGCCTTGAAATTCCCGGAATGGAAGTACACCGTATTGCCGGCGGCATCCAGCACCTGCTCCTCCATCGCCCGGGGCAGCTCTTCCGTATATTTGACGTATTGGCCGTCGGAATAGAGGGTATGGTTCCCCGTATAAATCGTGATGCCCAGAATGTTGGCATTCAGGGTCATCAGGGACGGCAGCGTCCGGTTGATATATTGGAAGGCATCCAGATAATAGTACGCCTGCTCATAATCGGTAGAGAGATAATTGCGGAGCTGGGCATCCATGTAGAGGATGTTCGACAGCTGATTGTAATACTCCAGCCGCTTCTCCACGTTGGTGTTAATCTGTGCCAGCGATCCGCCCAAGGCCGTATAGGTATGCTCCGTAATCGTGCTGCGGGTCGAAGAATACGAATAATAGATCAGCAGCGAGAACGGAAGGATGATCACGATCAGAAAGATGAAAAAGAACTTGTGCCGGAGCCGCCAATTGGTGTATGCGCGTAAGTGCGCGAACGGGAAAGCCCCTGCCAGCCGGCTCCACGGGCCGGACGGGCTAGATGTTTTTGCGGTATTCATTCGGCGTAACTCCTTGGCTTTTTAAGAATAAGGAAATGAAGTAGGATGTGCTCTCATAACCGACCCTTTGGGCGATGTCCTGCACTTTGAGCGAATCGTCGGCCAGCAGCTCCTTGGCTTTGTTCAGCCGGATTCTCGTTAGGTAATCATGGATCGTCATGCCGGTTTTCTCCTTAAAGATGGAACGCAGGTAGTTGGGAGACAGATACACCTGATCGGACAAGCTGTTGATCGTGATGGCCTGGTGATAGGTCTGGTCGATCGTCGTGCGCACCTGATGCACCAGCCTTGCATTTTTGTCCATGAACCGGTGTTCCAGCGTCCGAATCGCAAGCCCGGCAAAATCCATGATGATTGCTTCGATTTCGATAATGGTTCGGCACTGATAGATGGCATGGTAAAGCTCCGCCCGCTTGTGGCTCTCCGTGATCGGTTCGTGGATCCCCTCCAGCAGAGACTCCACCAGTCCGATGGCAAAGTCGCACACTTCGGTTTTTCGGATTCGCAGCATGACCAGCCGGTTGAAGTAATCCCGCAGCTTCTGCGCGGCCTGCTCGGACGCCAACTGATGAATATCCTCGAAATAGGCCGTTTCTTGGAAAGGAGGAATTTGCCGGCTCTCCAGCTGCCGCAGCACGTCCTTGGCATAGATGACTCTCCCGTTGCCGACGTAAAACATCTCCTCCAGCATCTGCCGCGTCTCCCGGTATATATCCTGGATGCGGGACAGCTCCTCCGGCTCCTCGTTCACGGCCGCAGTCATCGTAAAGCCCAGCGTATGCTGCATCTGCTTCAGCAGATCCTCCCACGTAAAGCGGCTCAGATGGCTGGCGGCATCCATGAAGATGCCCAGCTCGCCTTCCCGGCAGACGACCAGATCCGCCTCGAGTTTCTTGTCCGCTAGCCACTCCTCCATAAACGTCTGCAGGCGCGCCATGCCATCCTCGAGGGACGGTCCCGGCTGTGCAGCGTGCGGAGCATCGATGCCGAGCAGCGTAAGGGTATACGTTCTCGGCTCCGTATGGCGGGACAGCTTATGGTAGCTGGCAGCGAGGTTTCGGAATCGCTCCTCGTTCTGCTCGAATATCATCTCTCGTACAATATTGGATTTGGTCACGCGAATGGAGCGGTTCTTCATCCGCACTTCCTCGCAGCGCCGCTTGACTTTATCGATAACGCTTACAATTTCGCTCAGATCCAGCGGCTTCAATAAATAGCCGACGGCTCCCACGTTTAAGGCCGACTTCACATAATTGAATTCATCGTGTCCGGTCAGGAAGACGAACTGAATCCAGTCGAATAACTCACTCACCCGTTTCGCCATATCAAGCCCGTTCATGACGGGCATCTGGACGTCCGTCAGTACGATATCGGGCTGAATCACCTCGATCTTCTCCAGGGCATCCCTGCCGTTCAGGGCTGTTCCGGCTACATATATCCCCATCTCTTCCCAACGAATATAATCTCGGATCATCTCAAGCTCCAGCTCTTCGTCATCTACGAGAAAAATGCTATACATGCTCATACCCCCTGTGTCGGCTTTATCCCTTAATATTATAGCGATTTCGTTTTTTTAACTATGGGAATTCGCGATGTAAGTCATTTTCAAGCATCTTTCGTTACATTGTCATATCGACACTCATTTTTTCCGAGTCTTATAATTTGAGTTAACTTGAGATGCGAGGTGCCCCATATGAAACCTGCTACAACCTTACAGACGCGGAGTGACTTGAACTTAAGTCCTCATCGAAAAAGCCGCTGGGCCATGCTGAAGCAGCAGAAGTATCTATTCCTGATGATGCTGCCCGGATTGATCTGGGCCATTGTGTTTGCGTATACGCCCATGGTTGGCCTATACATGTCCTTCGTCAATTACCAGCCGACGCTCGGCGGCTTCTGGTCGACCCTATTCACGAGCGAGTTCGTCGGCCTGGAATGGTTCCGTTACTTCTTCAACAACGGCGACTTCTGGATCGTCATGCGAAATACGCTGGCTTCCACGCTGATCACGCTGCTCTTCTCCTTCCCGATGCCGATCCTGATCGCCATCGCGATTAATGAGATCAAGAACGTGAAGTTCAAAAAGACGGTGCAAACCGCCTCCTATCTTCCCTATTTCATATCCTGGGTTATTGCGGCCAACATCATCGTGACCCTGCTCTCCTCGGACGGCGCGATTAACGGCATATTGAAATTCCTACACATTACCGATGAAAGCGTTTTATTCCTGCAGAACGGCAAGTATTTCTGGTGGATCGTCGCGCTCGGCAATACGTGGAAGGATATGGGCTACAGCTCGATCATGTATTTGGCGGCCATCTCGTCGATTAACCAGGAGCTCTATGAAGCGGCCAAGGTCGACGGCGCCAACCGCTTTAAGCAGATCCGGTACATCACCCTGCCCCATCTGAAGCCAACGATTGTCATTTTGCTGATTCTGGCGCTTGGCGGCATCCTGAACGCGGGCTTCGACCAGCACTTCCTGCTCGGCAATGACCTGACGCGGGATTACTCCGACGTCCTGTCCACCTATTCGTTCCGCTACGGTATTCAGAACGGCATGTTCTCCTATGCGGCAGCCGTCGGCATGTTCAGTTCCGTGGTGGCGTTCATCATCGTGGTCATCGTCAACTATACGGCGAAGAAGCTGAACGGGCAGTCCCTATTCTAAACCATAAGGAGGTACATCCATGTTAAGCAAAAAAACCGTGCCCGAGCGTATCTTCGATGCCTCTTTATACCTGTTCCTGACCGGCATCTTTCTCGTGACCTTCTATCCGTTCTGGAACATTCTGGTCATCTCCTTGAACGATGCAACCGATACGATGCGGGGCAACCTGTACTTCTGGCCGCGCGTGCCAACCATCGAGAGCTACCTGACCATCTTCCGGAATCCGGAGATCTGGAGCGCCATCAAGATCACCGTGCTGCGTACCGTCGTCGGGACGGCGGCATCCATCTTCTTCATCACGCTGCTCGCCTATCCGCTCAGCAAGCGCAATCTGCTCGGCTGGAAATACTTCTCCTTCTTCTTTGTGTTCACGATGTATTTCGGCGGCGGGCTGATCCCGACGTATATGATCATCAAATCCCTGGGGCTGATCGACTCCTTCTGGGTTTACATCTTCCCTGGCTTAATCGGCGTGTTCCTGATGATTCTGGTGCGCACCTTCATGGAGCAGATCCCCGGCGAGATCGAGGAATCCTCCAAAATCGACGGCGCCAACGACCTGCAGACGTTCTTCCGCATCATCATGCCGCTGTGCGTGCCGGTGCTCGCCACGATCGGCCTGTTCCTGGCCATCGGCCATTGGAACTCCTGGTATGACTCCTATGTGTATACTTACAAGCCAGAGCTGAAGACCCTGCAGGCCGTCCTGGTCAAAATCCTGAACCAGTTCCAGACCGCCGGCATGATGTCCGACGCCCAGCAGCTGGCCCAGGGCTCCAAGCGGATCCCGGTCTCCAGCGAAAGCATCCGGATGGCGGTGACCATGGTTGCTACGCTGCCGATCATTATGGTGTATCCTTTTGTGCAAAGGTATTTTGTGAAGGGAATTATGATGGGGGCTATTAAGAGTTAGGAGTTGTTTGGGAAATGAAGAGAGCCCTTACCCAGGAGGGGTAAGGGCTCTCTTCGATTATGGATTTTATTTTATAAAGTTATAAGCATTCTCTAATAAATTCATTTTCAATCTCATAAATAATAGTTATTTCCGCCAATTGTTATAGCTGCTTCATTCTAATAAAAGCTGCATCACGTTATCAAGGAATTCCAATCTTATGGAAAAACTTTTGTACATCTATGATTATCTCAAGAACTCAACAATATTTAACTCTGACTCCTCCTAAATTCGCTTATTAGAATACCCATTAAAAATATTCGACATTATTCAACGCCATCCTTCCATATAAAGAACTCTAGCATCATGAAATTCAACAAGTAACTCAGCAGTATTTCGTTAGACAAAAAAGTTGTAATCGAAGGATTCTAGCTGTCTATTTTATCAGGGCAAGGTCTTGTGCCTAGCTTGGCTAGGCGAGCCATATAAAACTCCCGCCAATACCTTAGCAGAAGTCTATATAATAATTGATTCAAACGAACATCTCATCAATCCAGGTACGTGTGGGTCAATAACGTTAATTCTTATAATCTAATTTACCAGCCTTTATTTTTCCAGTATTTTCCCCAGGATCTGTTCCGTACATAATTGGACTGTCAACAGTAAATCAGACAACTTTTTTAAGGGCCTCTGCTTTGTACTGAACTGGCGTCATGTAGCCTAATGTGCCATGAACGCGATGCTTATTAAACCAGTTCACATAATCATATAATTCTAGTTTTAGATGATGAAGACTCTGGAAATTCATCTGGTTGATGAATTCTGTTTTCATCACTTTGTAAGTAGCTTCAGCAACGGCGTTGTCATAGGGGCAGCCTTTCATACTCAGGGAGCGACCAATCTTGAACGTCTCTAATAGATCGTCCATGGTTTGATTCCTAAACTCGCTTCCGCGATCCGTATGAAACCACTGAATGTCGCTTAAATCGCCTTCTACTGTGGCAAAGGCACGGGAAATCAGAGCAGCGTCCTTGTGTGGACCTGCACTGTGACCAATGATTTCTCGGTTAAATAAATCAATCAGCACGCAAATGTAATGCCACTTATGCTGGACTTTGACATAAGTGAGATCGCTGACTACAAATCGTTTAGATTCAGTTTGATCAAACTCACGTTTTAATTCATTCGCTGTTGTAGCTTCGTTACAAGCAGTCTTGTGCGGCTTATATTGCGCTATGGTGTACGTCGACACCAAACCCTGCTCTTTCATAATCCGTCCGATTCGGCGTCTTGAAACCGTGTAGCCTTGTTCCTGAAGTTTGACCTTCAATTTGCGCGTTCCATACGCTTTTCGGTTGGCATGAAAGATCTCTACGATAGCCGTCGTTATTTCGTCATCGTTGTCTTTTGCTCTCGTTTCATAGTAGAAGGTACTTCTGGAGATTTGCAGGACTTCGCACAATGCTGATACCGAGTATTTATCACTGTTTTGCTTAATGATCTTTACTTTCGTCCCATGATCAGCGCGGCCTGCTTTAAAATGTCATTCTCCATTTCAAGCCGCTGAACTCGCTTACGAAGAGCGATGAGTTCATTCTCTTCAGCAGTTCGGTTATCTTTTTCAGAAAACGAGCCTGACGTTTGCGCTTGCTTAATCCAGCGATCGAGGGCAGACGGACTAAGTTCATACTCTCTGGCAATCGCTGCCCTTGGCTTTCCATTTTCATATAATTGGACCATTTGTCTTTTAAAATCTGCTGTAAATGTACGTCTTTGTTTTGGCATAGTAGATCCGCTCCTAGTATTATTCTCTTCATTCTACTAGCCCTTATTTTTATTGTCCAACCCAGTGTAGCCGATCCACTCATACTACCTAAACGCTTTATTTCCAGTTCTGTGGCTGTACTATAGCCAATCCCTGCCTCCATCTCCCTCCCCCCATAAAACACCTTCACACTCCTACTCTCATTCCCCTTCACCCTCGCCTCAACCAACTTCCCATCTTCCCAGCTCATATCCACCTCAATGTTCCCTTTCGCCTTCAGCCCTTTCACGCTGCCTGTCGGCCATATCGCCGGCAGTGCAGGCAGAAGATAAATCTCGCCTTCGTGGCTCTGCAGCAGCATTTCCGCAATGGCGGCGGTGCCGCCGAAGTTGCCGTCGATGACAAAGATGTTCGCCTCCGCTCCGGCTACGCCGGGTTTGGAGTAGGTGAGCATATTATCGAAGCACAGCTCCCCGATTAGGTGGGCGATATGCTGCACGGCTTGGTTCCCGTCATGCAGTCGGGCGTAGAAGAGTCCGAACAGCGCCGCAGTAAATTCGATGTCCTCCAGGTCGGCCCGGCTGTTACGGTTCTCCAGTGTCACTCGGGCTGCCGCAGCGAGTTCCGGCGTACGATGCGGCGTGATTTGGCTGCCGGGATACAGGGCATATAGATGCGACAGATGGCGATGCTCCGGCTGCGCCTCCTCATAGTCCTCCAGCCATTCCTGCAGCTGCCCCTTCTTGCCGATCATCAGCGGAGGCAATTGATCCAGCGCCGTCTGCCACTTCTGCTGAAGCTCCTCATCCACGCCCAGCGTCTGTGCTGCCTTCACGCAGAACGCCAGCAGATCCCGAACCAGGACCTGATCCATGGTCGGGCCCATGGACAGCTGCTGATGCCCATCCTCCGGATGGCCGGTATAAAAGCTGTTCTCCGGCGAATTCGACGGACCTGTCACCAGCCAGCTATATTTCGGATGCATGGTCATGTAATCCATGAAAAAGGCTGCGGCCTCCTTCAGGACGGGATAAGCCAACTCCTCCAGAAAAGCCTGATCGCGGTTGTACGCGTAGTGCTCCATCATATGCGTCGCGATCCACAGTCCGCCCGTCACGTTCAGCCCCCAGGAGGTCCCCCACCCCGGTGACGCAAATCCCCAGGCATTGGAGAATACATGGGCCACCCAGCCTTCGGCATCATAATAATGGCGCGCCGCCGAGCGTCCAGCCACCGACAGCTGCTGGATATACCGCATGAGCGGCTCATGGCTCTCGCTCAGGTTCGCGGCCTCCGTCGGAAAATAGTTCATCTGGGTGTTCACGTCCAAGTGATAATCGCAGCTCCAGGCCATTTTGTTGGCTTCGCCGTCATTCCATATGCCTTGCAAATGCATGGGCAGGATGGAGTCTTGTCGTGACCCGCTAATGGTCAAGTACCGGCCGTATTGATAAAACAACGCAAACAACGCCGGATCGTCCCAGTTGCCCTGCTTAAACCTGCCAATCCGCTCGTCCGTAGGCAGACTGGCATGCTCGGAGCTTCCCAGCTCCAATCGTACACGGGCATACAGCGGCTGATAATCCGCCAGATGCTTGGCTCTCAGCGCGTCATATCCCAGCAGCACAGCCTGCTCCAGCTGCAACGCGCTTTTCTCCCGCCAGCTCTCACCTTCTTGACGGTAATCCGTATTCACCGCAAAATAAATCGCCGCCTCATCCGCTCCCGATACGTTTATGGTGCCATCCGTGCAGCTCACCTGCCCGCCTTCCGTTACGACGCGCAGCTGGCCTTGGCAGGACACCCCGCACTTCCCATTGCTATGTACGCTTTCCATCGCCTGCCCCTGGAATTCGATCGTATCCTTACTAGTAACGACAGCATGAAAAGGACCATTCTCCCCTCGAATCGAAATGCGGAATGACACGCCTAATGAGCCATGGCTGCTGCGGATTCGCGCAACAATGACCTGATCGGCATGGGAAGCAAAGACCTCTCGCGTCATCACCGCTCCATCGATCTCGCAAAAAGAACGTGCCACCGCCTCCTCCAGATCCAGTTCCCGATGGAACAGCGGCTCAGCTGCTGCATCTTGTCGCCCGCCTTCGGATAGCTTCACGTTATGATCAAACTCCAGAACGACTTGGCATAGTCCCAGATTGGTGCCAAAATTCAATTTTTCCGGCTCCAGGTGCTTCTTGGCTAGTCGATCCCCTTCGCGATAATTGCCCTGAAAGAAGTGCTTCCGCATCTGCTCCAAATCCGCTTTGCTGTTGCTTCGCCCTTGAGCCGGCTCCGGTTGGCCGGACCAATAGGTGGTTTCGGTGATATTCCATATTTCTCTGTCAGGAGTGGATACCACCACGTTCCCCATTCGGCCATTGCCGATCGGCAGTCCTTGCGACCAGCCCTGAGCCGGTTTTGTATACCAAAGCTTCATATCTGACATGTTGTTTTCTCCTCTTCACTTGATTTTCCAATATCGCGACAAGCACTACCCTTACAGCAAAAGCAAGAAATCGCGATCCCCGGATGAAGCCGGGAACCGCGATGAACTTGCAGATGTACATGATGAATCGATGATTTCTTGTTATGGATTAGGGACGATTTTATAAAGCTTGGATTCGGCCGCTTTTAGCGTCACATCCAGCGAAGAGCCAGACGCCGTCTGAGATTGGCCGCTCCAAACATCCGTCACCGTATAGGACGCCGCCCCTTCCGAAGCGATACCGGCACGAACGAGATCCACGGTGTGCTGTGCCGCATTTTGTGTATAGTTAAACACAGCTACGTAGTGGGTTCCCTGATCGTCCAGCACGAATACGTTCGCTGCCTGCGTGCCCGTATTGCCTTCTACCGGCCGGAACGCCTTGCCCTTCATCGCCAGCCCGTTCACTTCCGGGTTCGTCAGCAGCGTTTCCATGTACTGCCGTGCCGTCGCATCCGTGACGTCATCCGAATTCAGGAAGACCGTACCGGAGATCGCGGCCGCATTGACGCGCGACTGCGCGCCTTCCATCGATCCGCCTTTGGTTAAGTGCATATAGTCCGGATCGGTATAATGGTAGATCGTTCCGTTCTGCCACCAGCCGTACGTGAGATTGTTCAGCTGGTATTCCGTGCTGCCGATGCTGCCGTCGATATCGCAGGAGATGCGGCGGCTGTGCGCATATTGGCTAGGGAACAGCGGCGCGATGGAAGCGCTGATGAACATGGAGCCGTCCAGCACTTCATTCACGTAAGCCATCCCTTGGTTATAGGCCTGGATGCCGGTTTGAACGTTGGCATCATAATGCTTGCCTTCCATTGCCCCATGGCTCAGAAAATCGATTTTGATATATTCAAAGCCCTTGCTCTTGAACTTATTCATGTAATAATCGATCCGCTGCTTCACGCCCGGATGCGTCGGATCCACGGCATAAGCGCCATCCAGCGTCGGCAGCACGTTGCCGTCCATATCGCGCAGCACGATATCGCCGTATTTATATTTGCCGTTCGTCCCTTCGACTTCCTGCTCCATATTGTTGCCCCAGTACACGAACGGCGAATAATAGATGCCGGCCTTCTGTCCATTGCTGTGAATGAGCTGAACCAAATCCGTCAGCTGCTGATCCGTCATGTTATCCCAATAGGAATCGAGATTGATGTAGATATCGCCTTCATTGTTGAAGGAATGGTTCTGAATATGGTCTTTAACATAATTCGAGACCGAAACCGCCTTGTCAAAGCTTAAATCGCTGGCATACGCTCCCCAGCTGTTCCAGCCGACCGGAACGCCTTCAGGAATGTCCTCGCCAAAGGCTAACGGAGGCTGGATCGCTGCATTCACCTGGCCAAACGCTTCCAGTCCGGTCCGGTAATCCTCGAAAAAGCCGACCATGATTTTCGGCGAAGCAATCTGTTTGCCCGTTACCTTTCCATGCGGAATCGTGTCCCACGTGGAGGTGGATGACGTAAATCCGCCATATACGCGCAGATTGTTCAATTTGTCATTCGAGCCGCTCCAATAGATGCCGGTCTTCCACGTGTCATGCGTCACCGATCCGATGACGAGGCCGTTCCGGCTCGTATTGTCATAGATGGCCGTCAGCTCCGAGCTGATATACAGCCCGTTGTTGAGGCCGGTATTCATCGACTTCGCTTGGTATCTGGACCAAGCATCGTTGTCGAACGGAACGACGAGGACCCGGTTATCGTCATAGCTGCCGATGTCGATGCCGCCTCTCGCTTCCATCGCGATAGGTGCGATGTTCCCCGTAGAAATTGCGGAATGATGGGAAGCGACCGTTTCCGTAAGCAGATACGGCCCGTCTTCATAGACGTAATAGATTTGGCTGAGCGATGGCATTCCCCCATCCTCATTCACGACCGTCACCTTGATGCCCTTGCCGGTGGCATCCTGGAATGGGACCACTTGATTTTTATAGAATTTATGATGTTTATAATCTGTACTTGCAACCATCCGGTCGAGCTGGATCTCGCTGTATAACCCCTTGGCAACCGGTTTGCCGTTCCAATTGTATTGCGACAATCCGGTCGAGGTGTTGTACAGCAGCTCATACGTCGGATTGGATACCTTGAAGCCGTTGGCATATTCGGTTAAGGTGATGGAGCCATAGCTCGTGGCTTTCTTTTGCTTGCCTAAATCGCCAATGCTGCCATCCGGGCCTGATCCGTTTTCGCCGGCTGAATCAAAGGTCAGCTCAATTTTGTCAAAATCGGGCGAGTATCCGCCTGCATCATCGAACAGAATCGTGTTGCTGCCCTGATTCAAGTAAATTTGAATCTGGTAGGTGCCGATCGTGTTCCAATCCGCCGTTTTCGGAAAACTGAAATTCTCCTTCTCCGCTCCGTTCACGGAGATCGAAGCCGCGCGGGAATCCCCTGAGATGTAGAACATGTTCATATTGTAGATACCGGCCTTATCGACCTGAATCCCGTTGAACGTCAGCGTGGAACCGCCGTATAGATTGCCGGCTTTTTGCCCGCCTGAACAGAAGCTGCAATCGACCGCTCCTGCATTGCCGGTAAACGTGTTCTGAGATGCCTCGGCCTCGTAGGAAAAGATGCCTCCGGCCGCCTGACTCGGCTGCCGTTCTGCCGAAGCCAAGGAGCTGCCTAGCACAGACCCCGCTAACAGAATCGATAAGAGTAGCATGAATGGCTTTTGGAAGAATTTGAACGGATGAATACGCACTGAACCTCTCCTCCTTTTATTGATTTCGAATTAATTTCAAGATTTTCGATTCGGCTGGCGCCAGCTCGACCACAAGCGTGCCTTCCGATTGACCTGCCGTTCCTTCCCACACATCCAGAACCGTATAAGATGCGTGCGCCTCGAGGCCGCAGCGTCCCAAGGAAACCGTCTTCAGCACGGACTCGGCCCCGTCAAAGTTAAACACGGCAATATACGTCGTTCCCGCTTCGCTCGGATGGGTCAGCACAAACGTATCCGCAGCCTGTTTCCCGAGATTCCCCTCTACGGGCACAAAGGTTCTGCCCAGTCTCGCAATCTCGATGATTGCCTCATTTCCCAGCCAGTTCTTGGCGCGCCATGCCGCTTCCTCATGCCGGAAGTCATCGCCCAGCAGCAGCACCGTTCCCGAGATCACGGACGCGGTCAGACGGCTTCGCCCTTCATGGCGGGTCGTCGAATCCTGGTTGAAGCTTTTATAGATCACGGCATGGTCCGGATCGTTAAAACGGTACAGCGTATCGTTCATCCACCACCCGTGCGTCAGCGAGCTCAGCAAATATTCCGTATCCTGGATCGTTCCGAACACATCGCAGGAAATTCTGCGGCTGTGCGCATAGGAATAAGGGAACAGCGGGGCAATCGACAGGTTGATGAAGAACGGTCTGCCGATCCGCTCCGGGGAGAGTTTATCCGTCAGATACGACAATCCGTAATTGTATGCAGCGATCCCCGTCGTAATATCCGGGTCGTAATGCTTGCCTTCCAGAGCCCCGTGAGCCATGAAATCCAGCTTGATATACTCAAATCCCTCGGAGACGAATTTATCCATGAACCAATCGATTCGCGCCAGGTTCCCGGGATGCGTAGGATCAATCGCAAGTCCGCCGTCAACATCCGGCAAAATCTCGCCATCCTGGTCGCGAAGCAGAATATCGCCATAGGTGTACTTCCCATCGGTGCCCTCCACGGGGCTGCCGAACCCAGCCGGACTTCCCCAGAACGCAAACGGCGTCCAGTATGTACCGGGTTTGTGCCCGTTTTCGCGGACCCTTTTCAAGGCATCCTCCATCTCGGCATGCGTCAGGCGAAACCAAAACGCATCGAAATTCATGTACAGGGTATCCTCGTTGTGAAAGCCCTGCGGCTGAACCTCCCGCTTCAGAAAATCGCTCGTCGCCACATAGAGATCGTAATCCAGCGTGCTCATGGCGGCCGACCAGCTGTTCCAGCCGATCGGAACGCCGCCGTCCCAGCTCAGAGCAGGCGCTATCTTCGCATTCGCTTCCCCATACGCTTCGAGTCCTGTCCGGTAATCGTCGTAATCCCCTACCATAACCAGCGGCGATGCAACGCGAGTTCCTCTTACGTAGCCATGCGGCTGGGAATCTCGGGTCATGATGTCGGCCGCGCCAGCGTACAGTTCCAGTTCATCCAGCTTGCCAGCGGTTTCCCCTTTCACGCGAATGCCGGTCTTCCACACGTCATGACTGATCGATCCCAGGATCAATCCATTGCGGCTATCCGGCTGGAACAAGGCCGTCACTTCGTAGCTTTCCGTCTCCAGCGGGGCCGTCTCCGTCAGGTAGCGCACCCATTTGTCATTGTCATACGGCACGCGCAGCACATGCAGCGATTCTCCCGGAACCGTCTCGGTCCCGTTCGATACGCTATCGGTTTTCACCACCGCGATGCGGTTTACCTTTAATTCCTCTTGGCCGACAATGACGACCCGTGTGATGAAAGATGAAGTTCCCTCATAGACGTAAAAATGCTGTTCCAGGCCTGGGAGCAGATCGGATTCATGCTTAATCACGGCATGGATTCCCGTACCGAACGGATCTTGGATCTTCTCCGGCTGTCCCATCATATAGTGGCGGTCGTAATGTCCCGTATGGTATTCCCGGCCCTGCCATCGAAAGCCGCTTCGTACTTCTTGCAGAGCGAATCCCCTGCTGCCTGCGTAGGCGTAACCGCCTTTTTCCAAATCCACCTCAATGGCCACCAGGCCATTCGCCAAGCGAATGTGAGTTTCTGCATTCACCCCCACGTTCACCGCCGTATCGCTGCTTCCTAACATCTGTGGATTGCCTCCTTCTGCGTGCATCTATGCTGCATTCAGGCCGTTATAGCATCAAGCGCCTTTTACAGCTTGCTACCATTATAGAAGCGAGGGTAAAGCGCTTACTATACAACGATCTTCCGATCCATATCGGGATATAACGCATCTGGAGCGACCCATTTGTTAAAATGCAATATGGCCACTTTCCGCCGATCGCTGACAATAACCCGTTCAGAAAAAAAGGTTATCGCAGGGCGACTTAGCACCCCGGATAACCTGTTTCCGTATGGATTTTGATAGAGAGAACATCAAATTGCATTCCAATCACGCGCCGAAGCAGAGAACAGTTATGCATTCTCTGCATAAAAATCATAACTGCCCTGCCATGCGAACTTCTCTCCTTGCTTTAGTTCCGGTGTCGTCCCTTTGATCTGCAGGAAATAGGTCTTGCCGTATTCCTGCGTGAAGATGACAGGCATATGGTCAGCGAGATTTGCCAAAGCTCCTAGCCCATATTGTCGATCCAGTCTTACACGCAGTTTGTGCTGGAACCCACCCTGATCGCTAGAGCTAAGTAGATAGCTGTCGACATTCGGTTTCACGGCTTTCGCGCCCGAATCGCTATATATATTCGCAAGGCTTGAAGCAACTTCCTGATCGCCTGCGAAGTAGCGAACCGTATCGTTCCATGCGCCATTCACCGACTGAAGTCCGTAATACGTATCGAACGTGATGTCTTCCAGCGCCTCGATTTCATTATGGACCTGTATATGGCCGTTCGAGATCTCGTACGTAACGGTCTCCTTAAGCACAGGTCTTCCGGAACCATCCGCCTCTTTCGTGTTATAGGCTTGGATCAGATTGACCACTTCGATCTTCGTATAAACGCTCGCCGTCACGGTGCCGTCAGCTACTTCCACACCGTCCGCCCAAACGCGGAACGAATCCGTCGTTCCCGTAGGCGAACTGGTGCTGCCGCCATCATAGTTGTGGTTGCCTCCCGTGAAATCCCAAGCATTTCCGTTGCCGTTCGCATTCGCTCTAACCACGTAGGGCCCAATCCAGTCCGATACATCCGCCTGAAGAAGCGTCGATGGACGAGACATATCCGGATTCACAGTCGTTCCCGTATTCTCGGCCAGTCGCCACTCCTTAAGACCTTCCAGCTTATTCGCACCAAAACGGTCGAATACGATCCACATATCGCTTTGGTCATTGTATTTGTGAGCAATCGTAATTTCGGTGCCGCATTTCACGACGTATTGCGTCGCATCCGAAGCCACGGGACCTTCCGGCTGTTTAGAGCAAGGTTTTGGCTTCGCATACGTCCCTTTCACGAACTGAACCATGAGGTCGTAATTCTGACGAACCATCGGGTCCGTACTCTTGGCACTGCGGAGTAATGAAGCCGTATGGCCTTGATCGAATGCCAACAATGCTTGACTCATATAGCCATAGTCAATGCCTCCGTTCAGCAAATCGACGTATCGTGCCTGCTTATCAGTGTCGGTATTGATCTGTTCATCGAACTCCAGCTCGATTCCCATCTGATATTGCTTCGCTAAGACCGCGGCATCCTCTACTCGCTGCGGAATAGCGGAAGCGTAAGCGCCCGACTCTAGCAGCGCGGCGTCAAACCCCAAATACCTCCAATCATAATTCCGGTTGCCTTGGAAGCTTGGAATCCAGTAGAAGTTCATATCCTGCTTATGCACTTGCTTACTCGTTGCCTGGATTACATTCGTTTCGTTCAGATCGGTCATGCTAATGCCTTTGCCGCCCCAATAGATGCCGTTCAGCTTCAGATTTGAGTACTTCTCTTCCTTCCAACGCTGCTTGAGCTGCTGAATCCACCAGGTAACCGCCTTTTGCTTATTGGCGGAAGCCGCTTCGGCGCCAATGGCGGTGGAATTAAAATTCTCAGTCACACCATCGCCATCCACATCGCCGAAATCCGTCACGGTATCACCCGGGTTCGGCATCATCAACACGACGTTCACCTTATGACCCCGTTCTCCCAGTTTCCTGCCCGCTTCGGTCACCGCTTCGTTCAACTGCTGCAGATCGCCCTGATCCGCGAACATCTGGTCTAAATAACCCTTCCAATCGCCGAAGGTAGCAGTTCCTTTCGTGAAATCCTGTCCACTCGGTGACAACACGCTGTGGAACAGCACCCCCTCGAACAACCAATCCTCCGGTTCACCTTGTTCATTCACGTAACTGACGTAAGGGATTAGGTTATCTTTCGTCCACCTATCAGCCCCACTCGGACCATTCTCGTTATTCAATAGCACGAGATTACGCATTCCGCCTGTTGCTTTCCCAGGTTCGTGATATGCAAGCCGATCCGCAGATACCTGCTTGGCTTTGTTCAATTTGCCATCCGTCCCCCAGATCTCGATCTCATCCAAAAACACGAACACATCGGTGGTAAATGTAACTTTGACATATTGGGCATAGGCCATTGTCGCATTGGGGTGATGCTGAACCAACCCATCCTCGCTGCCGTCCCAGATATAGTTTTGAGCGCCTGCCGGAACTTCTGCCCATCTCACTTCACGGCTAGGGATGTGCGCGAGGGTTCCCCACTGCGAGCCATCGTTGGACGCATACATGGACACCGTGTTCGGATAGGCAATTCCGACCGAAGAATCTTGGAGGAAATGCGCTTGAATCCGAGCGATCGATTTCTTCTCCCCTAGGTCGAAGATGACGCTGCGCGTGGACTTGCGGAGATGTCCTGTCCATGCCGGATCCGTGAAGAGCGTCGAACCGTACTTCCCGTCCGTTAACTTATTCCCCGCATCCCCATAGCTTGGTTCCGGCTGCTCCGACCATGTGTACCCGATACCTGCAGCGAGGTTTCGCAATTCAGGCTGGTCTTTGGCCGCCTCGGCTGTCGGCAGCCATAACAGTACTATCCATATTGCAATAACTGCGGCAATCCCTTGCCTTCTGTTTCGTTTCATTCATTTCCCTCCCGACTTGGATACTGGTTCATGAATGCGGTTTCATATGTGACTTGGTAATACTGTGCCATACATAGCGTAATTCCCACCATCAGCCATTTGAACCAAATGAAAATTTTAGATTGCCGTCGAATCCTGTGGTTTTATGTGCATGATTGCAGATTAAAAAAGGACACCTGCTATAGGCGCCCTTCGTCAGACCTATTCATACCTAAAGTTACCTAGCCGTTATTCTTGACATAAGAAGACCAACCTTGCGGAATGACCCACGATAGCCACTGATCTAAAGCATTGCTAACTCATCGAAAGATCACGCCAATCACCTTCGCCACGACCACGCACTCCATGACGAAGATCAGTAAACAACAAAAATAGAAAACGGACAGCTTGAGCTCCCCGAACTGATCCTTCCAAAAACGTCTGCGGAACAAGGAGATAATATCCGGCGTTAACGAATACTTCACCGACTGCTTCAGATCATCCACGTCATCGAATATCCGTCTAAAGATCCACTTATAGATCGGAATATTCAGGATGAACAACGCGACATAGATTAGAAGCTCCACGTGGCCGCGTCACCTCCTAGTTAAACATGCTTCCACCAGACCCCCGCGCACTCCGGCACCGTTGACCATTGGTTCGCTATTAATTCTCCGCTGATGTTCCTTGTCTTCTGTTCATGATGTGCTGTATCAGTTTGTACATGAAGCACAGCAGCAGCGAGAAGGCAATCATCATGAAATACGTGTTCCAATTGAAGAATTGATTGTTCATATGTATCGAAAGGAGTCCGCCGGACGTTATCGATTCGATGTGTTCCCAGTCCGTTTGGCCCCACCTCAATTGGAAAGCCTCGGCTAGGATTTCTCTATAGATTTCGAGTCGATGAAGCTGATATGCATAACCCGCTGTGATATAGCCAGCCAGAGCTAAGATCACGAGGCTTAACCAGCTAAGAGGCATCTTCAGTTGTTTAAAAATACGAAACCATTGATAGACCAACATAAGAAAAAGAATGCTTAAAGGGATGAGCAGCAGGATGGCAGGATTGCCGTTTCCGGAGCTGCTGCCAGGTCGAGGCGTCATCATATTGCCGAATAGAACCATGCCTAGCAAGGCAAGCGCAATGATGATTAAAGCGGCAAAACGTCTCATTTTCATATCGGCACACCTCGCTCAAGCTTCCTTGCAAAAGCCTATAATCTCTTCATGAACGAGCTCCGGCATCTCATGGTTAATGGCGTGACCCGCCCCGTTAACGATGCGGTAGCGCATCCCGTTCGTCTCCAATCTGGCAACCGCTTTCGGATAATGACTAAGCAAATCCCGCTCGCCAATGACGAACAAGGACTTGCTGCGAATAGCCTGAATGTCGGCAGGCGAATGGATCGTAATCGCATGCTTCATCATGGAGCGATTGTTGAAGTACTTCAGCAAGTAGAACCAGTGCTGCATAAGCTCCGGGTTGTTCTCAAATGCATCTGCATGGGTACCGCACAGCTTACGAAGCAATGAACGCACATTCCGTTCCGAAGGGAATAAGGCTTCCGGCAGAAAAGCACGCATCATTTTGCTCATCACTTCAAACTGGCTTCCGGCAATGCTTCCAGCCAAACATACAATCTTGTTCACACGATCCGGTCTGACGATGGCGTAATGATAAGCCAGATAAGCTCCGTAGGATACGCCCGCGATATAGACAGCGTCCACGTTCATTGCCTCAAGGACCTCGTCCAACCATGTTGCCTGATTGAATTCGCGAGCATACTTGTCGTTCGGCTCGCTCTTCCCGGACCCTCCGATATTATCAACCGCGATGATATGAAAGTTACGGGATAGCTCCTCCACGTTATATATCCACATCATGGCGACGTTATCGCCCGTTCCATGCAGTAGCAGCAGCGGAGGAAGATCCGAAGAACCTACTGTTACAACGTGAGTCATACCGTAGGAAGTAGAAATATTATGCTGCTCGTACGGTACCGTCCACGCTGACAGCAGGCGGTCGTAGGATGCATAGACGAGCTTTTGTCCATGATTGCTTTTGAATCGCTTCAATACCTGCACCTCCAATGACATAAACTTTATCTTATGCACTTGCCTTCATGCTGTTCGGCATAGATAGGAATCAATTGTTCCAGCTTATGTATGGTCCTGTATGGCTTCACGTCCAAAGAGTCGTCCCATCTCCCGTCTCTTGTATACCAGATGGCTTTGATACCGCATTGTGCGGCCCCGATTACATCGTTATGCGGATGGTCTCCGACGTACCATGTCTCTGATGGCATCGCGTGAAGTCGGCTCAGAGCTCTCGTAAAGATTGCCGGATCCGGCTTTTTGACGCCAGCCTCTTCGGAGATCACGATAGAATCGAAGTATTCGCGAATCCCCAGCTGATGGATCTTGCCCTCTTGGACTTGAACGGTTCCATTGGTGATAATGCCAAGCTTAAGTCCCCAAGTCTTCAACTCGCGCAGGACGGAAACCAGCTGATCCATCGGCTGGATACAACTGGCGATTTCCCCTCTGAAAAATGACAGGTATTCATCCGCCTTCGGGGGATTCACCCACGGAAGCTGCTCGACCAGCATCTTATATACTTCGCGCTTATCCCGATAGCCGTTATGATCCGCTTCCTTGAATTGCTTGGCTATCATCATTTGGGCAGCTTCATCGGAGTCGGGAAAGTACCTGGCAATCAATCGCTTGATGAACGTGTTAATCGCTGCCCTTCTGTCCGTTAATGTCTCATCCAGATCGAAGATGATCGATTTTACTGTCATAGGCGCCTGCTTTCTATTAAAAATGGGCTCTCTCTCCATTTCCCTTGATGAAGATAGGTTCCGGATATTTCAAAGCCGTCTGTGGCCGCTGATCCTCCGGATAGAACGCCAGCTCCGCAAACTCGTCATTCTCCGGGTCCAGCTCACCGCTCACAACGCTGCACTCGAACACAATGGTCAGGTACTCCACTTGGTGCCCATTGCTGTATGTATATCGGCGTTCTTTTCCGCCATACACCCCAATGATTCGCTCAGGATTGATATCAAGCCCCGTCTCTTCCTTCGCCTCGCGAATCATCGCCTCCGCCGGCGACTCACCCAGCTCGATGGCACCTGCTACAAGGCCCCATAATTCTTCCTGATGCTTTCTTCCGAACAAAATATCATCCTGATCATTTCGGATAATGCCTGCAACGGACGGCATGAATATCAGCTGATCTCCGATCTTGTCTCTCAAATCTTTATAGTAATCCGACATTCCCATGGCTTTACGCTCCTTTGGTTTTGTTCTTCATGCTGACATGGAAGGCTTAGAATCTACCTTCTTCTGCCCTGGATCTCCGGCTCATATGGGCTCACTCCTTATGTAACTTCACAGTTTTGCGGTTCGCTATGGATCTAATCTGTGCGATATGATGCTGGTTGTGCCATACGAATCGCTGCAAGGCGATGTCCAGGGTAACGCTGCCGAGCACTTGGGTTCTCATGGTTCTTTTGAAATCCTCGGGATGTAGATCCTTAAGCAGGATAAGAAAACGAAAATGGAGTGTTTCCAGAAGCGAGAGCGAGTTCTCCACGGGAACTTCCGTGTAATCGCTCAGCTCAGCCCATAAATCCTCCCGGTACGAGCTTGCCAGCGGCTCATCCTCGGTCAATGCCCGTTTGAATCGCAAGTAAGCGTTCATGTCGTTATCGGCGAGGTGGTGCACGATTTGCTGAATTCTCCAGCCACCTTCACGGTATGGCATGTGCAGCTGGGAAAGAGGACACTTCATGATGATTTGCCGAAGCGTCGGTACGATTGAAGGGATCTGCTGCATAAACTTCTGTCTGTCCTCCAAAGTTGGCTCCACCAATGGCTCAAAGGAGCCCAGGGGATAACGGATGCTGACCACCACTTCCTTACCTCCTCAATACATCATCGTACCCTTCATATGTTTCTAGTCGCAGATAGATCGAATAAACAATACACCGGATAATACGGAAAGCAGCATGTGTATTTCCGGTTTCCCGAACATCTCAATAACAAACAGCCTTCCAAGTCCAAACCACTCGATCCAATAAACACCAGGAATAAAGACGATAACTGTAAGTATAGCAGCGGGCAATAACAGCCACCTTAATCGAACTTGCCCCTGAATTAAACTACCCAGTGCTCTCCACTCTATTAAAACTCCGAACAGGAATCCGTATAAACTCATCTTTAATAACGAGAATTGCTGGGGAGATAAATCTGTATAGGCCCTTTGAATTTCATTATGAGTTTCTGTCATCAGGTAGAGCAGCATGACCATACCGATCACAACAAATCCGCCGAAAGCCATTTTTTTAGGTTGGATCATCCCTCTTTCGCTCCTTTATTCGAAAAAATAATACGAAATATCCGCTAAGAATTATGATTATGCGATGCCCCCGAAGTTAGAAGCGTTAAGACGGATGAAACAGCGCAAGCGGGTGCTGTACGCCTTTTTCGAGGCTCTCCACAATCCGCCTCATAACTTCGGCATCCCGGAATATCATGCTGTCATCCGCGAAGATATCAGGCAGCGTGACCCAGCGGCAATCCTTGATCTCGTCAGCACCCAACTCAATCGATCCCCCCGTCACGATTCCGGTAAAATGAAACATGACGACATGGTAATTCAAACTGCTGATGAACTGATAAACCCCTGTTGTGCCCGTCAGTTGTACTTCATACCCTGTTTCTTCCTTCACTTCTCTAATAGCCGCCTCAAACATCGTTTCCCCAGGCTCGATGCGCCCTCCCGGGAAGTTCCAGGTATCCCGAACCGAAGGTTTATTTTCTTGGATAATAAACACTTGATCTCCCTGTACGAGGGTAACGCTGACCACAAGCACGATCCCATTTTCCGTCATATCCACAATCCTTTGCACATGATCTACATAAACAGAACCCGCCTTTGGCGTTAACCACGAGGAGGGTTCTTGGATGAAATATCTGGTAACTCCCCTTATTCTACCGTTAACGCACATAACACGCAATCGCACGACGTTGTTGAGCCTTCAACTCGAATGCCTCTCCTTCCCAAGCATTTGGCCCACCGCTGCTAGAAGTCTTTTTTAAAGATAGAGTCACGCGTCGGGTCAAGCTAATAAGGCAGAGAGTATATTAGTGAATACTGAATGCTCCAGAACATCGCCCCATGATCATGATGTCAAATTCTCCGGTTACCCTTCTGAATGCCAGTATTGCAAGAAGCAAGCATGTTCTACAGAACATTCTCATCGGAGATTTTTCTACCTATTTATTTTCTTCGAAATAAGGAAACTACGATAAATTGGAGGTTGAGCGATGTCCGGGTATGTAAATATTGATGTCCCGATCGAACTGCTGTTCACGGATCAGATTACGGAGGAAAGAAAAAAAGATATTCCCAACTACACCGATAGCTGGTACGAACATCATAAGCTTTCCGCTGATATGCCGATCATGCGTTTTGATTCGCACAAGAGCCTGTACCGATATTTCATGAACGAACAAGCCAGCCCGTCCAAGTACCTGGATTGGTATAAGAAGATCTTTCTCACCAGGGGAATCGACCCGCCTTTACAGGATGAAGAGGTCCTCTCCTTTAGGAAAAATCAGTATCACATGATGAAGGTGGATCTGTCGTCCAATAGCGCTTTTTTTCACCAAGACCCGCCTTTGGTGAAATTTAATCGCGCAGGAGGTTATTTTAACCTGAGGGACGGACATCACAGGTCGACTTTTTTGTATTGCCAAGGTAAACGGAGCATGAAAGTCAAAATGTCCAGCGAAGATTATATGGACTGGATGAATATCGAAGGGCTGTCAGAGGTTGCCGATTCTTTTCAGAGATATCAACGGAGCCTTATTTATACCCCCATACTGCACCCTTCCTATCTTCATTTGAAGAGCGAGCGCGATCAAGCCTATCCGACAAGACTTGATGTCATTATGGATTTCTTGGGTACACGTTCTCTTCTCGGCACGAAAGTGATCGATATCGGCTGCAATATCGGATATTACGCGCGGCATTTCTCCCGCCAAGGTGCGCACGTGACCGGACTGGAGCCGCTGGCTGAGCATTATGATCTGGCTTTGCGGCTGAATCGGCTGGAAAGGGTGAACTTTGACCTTCTTCCGGACCGCTTCGAATCTTCATCAAGACTTCAGCGGTATGAGATCGGCCTCCTGTTAACCGTTTTTTATCATCATATGGGAGACCAAGATATCCGTAACGCTTTTATGCGGAAAATCAATCAATGCATTACCGATATGCTCTTCTGGGAATCAGGCGGCGAGCCGGAAACGGAAAAATCGTTGCTGCTGCAAAATACGCATTTCACCCGGTATGTGAAGCTGGCGGCCACATCGGGCACAGGGAAAGTAAGGGAACTCGGCGTATTCTTAAAAACCTGAAATGGGTGGTTACAAAAAACTCGGGAGCCTGTGCTTCTTGAGGCGTTATTTACGTTCATGACGGTATTGAGGTCAAAGGGGCCTGCAGCTACAATGGTCTTCTTGGCCTCTTACTTGTGCCGTACCACCGCGGAGCCGGAAACAACCGGAGAGGCGGAGCTAGGTTTACATATTACGAACAGCCTGATGGACTTCATACCGCCATCATCTCTCCATATTAATATTCTCTTCTTTCCCGAGTGGCCTCTTCCAGCCATGACATAAGCCCCATTCTGCTAATGTAGATCTCATTCTGCACCACGATATAAGGAAATAATGTACCGCCCCCGGATCCATATTGCTCTCTTAAGGCATTCTCGGATGAGATCATATTCTTCACCTGATACTCGGTAAGGTTCAAGAACTCGGCCGTTTCTTCAAGCGTCATTAAAGGACGTTCCGATTGCACCATATTGGCTTCTTCCGTATTAGCCGAAATCGCTTTTGAACCCACCGTCCCCTGAAGTATAAAGCTTGCTGCAACGATGGACAGCCCAATGATCAAAGAACTGATCAATGTGTTGTAATTCAATGTTTTCAAATCATTTCACCTCGATCCTAAATGGTATATTCCGGATACCCTCATCCATTTCCTCCACGAATAACCAAAACAACAGCAACAACCTAAAAAAATGTAAATACGCAGCCCGCTAAAAATACGATATGATATGGGCAAATCAGGAAGGGAGGACAAGTGACCTGCTTAGCATCCATTAGGAATATATTCTTGCACATGACAAAGGAGGAATTTTTATGAGAATCCCCAAAATCACCAGCCTGTTCATGATGCTTACATTTCTGACGACGGCATCGCTATCCGCTTCCGGCGAAATGGGAAGCACCGCGGAAGCATCGTCGGGTCCTTTAAAGGTTATGAGCTTCAACCTGCGGTATGCCGCCAATGACAGTCAGCCATGGGAGAAACGCCGCCCAGTCACCAGAAACCTCATCCTGGAGCATCAACCGGACGTCATTGGAACGCAGGAAGGACTTCACCGGCAAATCGTGGATCTGGAGAATGATCTGCCGGGATATGATCGGATCGGAGTCGGACGTGAAGGCGGGAGCCTAGGGGAATATATGGCGATTTTTTATAATACGGAACGGCTGAGGCCACTGGAGCAGTCTCACTTTTGGCTGTCCGATACGCCCCAGACGATCAGCTCGGCCAGCTGGGGCAACCAAATTCCGCGGATGGCAACCTGGGTTCGCTTTCAGGATCTTCGAAACGGCAAAACCTTCTATATGGTGAACACGCATCTGGATCATCAATCCGAGGTTTCCCGGCAGAAGAGCGCTGCACTTATCGTTGATGAGATGAAGGCATTTGACCCGGATATCCCCGTTGTAATCACCGGCGATTTCAACACGCTTCCGGGGAGCGATACGTATTCGATTTTTACAAGCAACGGGTTGTCGGATGCGCATGTCACGGCCAAGAAGCGAACCAACGATGATCTGGGAACCTTCCATAACTACAAGGACCCTACGGGCGGCGGCAGCGGAAACCGCATCGACTGGATTCTGCACGGCCAAGGTTGGAATGTCCTGCACAGCGAGATTATCAACTACAAGGAAGACGGCCAATACCCTAGCGATCATTATCCCGTCATGATGGAGGGCACCCTGCAACAATCCAACAAAACCACCGGAGAAACGGTACCCAAGCAGCCCTTGACCACGGCTCTGCATATCACCGAAGTGGTCGCCAACTCGAACGAGCAAGGGAATTACAATTATGTGGAGATCTATAACCCCACGAACCGGGAAATCGACCTGGAAGGGTATCAAATCTACTATTATTACGACCCTGCCCTTCCGTTCGACAAATCCAAGTCCAACCGCTGGACCATTACGAAGGATCGCTACAGCACCAACACCCTTATCGGCCCGAATGAAACCATGGTGGTCTGGATCAAGAAGCAGCCTTGCTGTTATGACCTGAGCTTGGAGCAGTTCCTTGGCAACTATCATGCCGATGGGGATGAGCTCTTACCGTCTCAGATGCTTGCCGTCTTCACGCCGGGCAACAATCAGGGCCTGAACGGAACCTCCACCAGCGGACGTTCCTTGGGTATTTCATCGCCATCCGGCACGCATCTCGTAGGGGTCCAGTTTAATAACGGACAGCTGGATGCCGGTGTGAACGAATCGATCACATATCAGGAGCCTGCGCCGCTGATGAGCATTATGCAGAAAAAAGACACGTTTCAGCGCCCTTCCCCTGGTCAGCCGTAAGCTTCATACTCCAAAAAAACAGATAAACCTTCCACATGCCATGACTCAGGCTCATGGTGCGTGGAAGGTTTTTTAGGTATTCACCCTCAGAAATCTAGTTCTATGTAATTAATTTCATCTTTTTGTGTTATATAACATAACATAAATATTGTTAAACTTATCCTTCTCCATGTATAATGCTGCTAGATTGATAATATGCACAGGATATGGGGGAGATAATATGTCATCAGGGAAAAGAAATACTCGCTTTCATTCCATCACCGCAGCTTTATGTACGATTTCCTTGTTCGCCGCTGTACCCGCGCAAGCCGCTGCCCTCGATTCGTTTCCCATCCTGCAATCCACCAGCAATGAGCAACTCGGAGCCGATTATTATATCCCCAGCACCGTAGAGAATATCAGTTGGGGGCATCTACCGAATCGGGACAGCAAATCCATCATGACCGTCACCTCCGGCAGCACCGTCACGTTTGATACGCTATCCCATGAAGGCATCCTTGAAGACCAGGGAAGGGATCCGGAGAAGTACTTTGCTTCCTTCGGCATCCGGCCGGATCAAGTGCTAGATGACGCTAAAGCGGTTGCTGCCTCTGAGCTGCAGCATGATTTTGACAACGATGGACCGCATGTCGTTACGGGACCGATCGGAATCCAGGGAGCAGAACCTGGAGACGTGTTGAAGGTCGAGGTTCTTTCTCTCACCCCCCGGGTACCCTACGGCGTCATATCCAACCGGCATTATAAGGGTGCCCTTCCCGGCGAATATCCCGAGAATGAAGGGCGCAAGGAAGGAGCAAGCGCAGCAAATCCGGAGTTATACCAAAATATTTCCAAATTCACGCCGGTAGAAGAAATCAACGGTAAACTCTATGGCGTGCTTCCCGTTGAACAGGGCGGGCATGTCCGCTTCCCGCTCAAGCCTTTTATGGGACTTATGGGCGTCGCACCGGATACCAGTGAAAAAGTTAGCAGCGTCCCGCCGATCGAAACCGGAGGCAATATCGATATCAATGAGCTTGGCGTCGGATCTACGCTGTATCTTCCGATTCAGGTGAAAGGCGGACTCTTCTATACCGGCGATCCTCATTTTGCACAGGGAGACGGCGAGGTTGCCTTGACCGCAATGGAGGCCTCCCTTCGCGGCACCTTCCGGTTGACGGTGCTGAAAGCTGGCGATCCATCCTTGCCGCGTACAGAGCTCAAGCAGCCTTTTGCCGAAACGGAGGATTACTGGATTCCCGTCGGTCTCGATCCCGATCTGGATGAAGCCATGAAGGAAGCGGTGCGCGAAGCCCTTGGCTTCTTGAATGAGAAGCTGGGCATGGATCGCGCAACGGCTTACGCTTACATGAGTGCCGCTACGGACTACGAGGTCTCCCAAGTAGTGGACAAAACCAAAGGTATACATGCGCTGATTCATAAGCGGCATTTTATTAACAATCTTAAGCTGTCGATCGCCATCAACGGTTCGGCCCTGGGCTCCTCCATCATCGGGGATGAATTCTATGTTCCCCTCCGTCCGCTCGCTGAAGGTTTGGGATATGAAGTGGAGTGGGACCCTAAACGGCATGCGGCCTTAGCAACCGCCCCGGGCAAAAACTTAACCGTCCCGATCGGACAGTCAATCTATGAAATGGATGGCAAGGCGGTGTACAACAGCGAAGCGGCCATCATGAAGAATGGCATAACCATGATTCCCATCAAGACAATCCCTGCTCTGTTCGGAGCCCATGTGAACTGGACCACCAGCGGGAATGTGCTGAAAGCCAGCGTAACGCCTTCCCTGAATTAATCTTGTGCACTTGTCTATATAATTGTACCGAAAAAAGGCCCCTTTAGCTGGAAACGCCATCTAAGGGGGCTCGTTCATTAGATCGATGTGGTTTTATATTGAACCGTCAAACACTGCTTGGCGATATAAAAAATTTGACCCATATGCTCCGAATAATGCGTAGCGCACTGATGCAGGATGTCGAGATTGCTCCGTTCTTTTCCCCGGACCGATTGAACCTGTTCAAAGTCCTGACTCGACATGGATTTTACCGTATCGATCAGGAACTGGAACCGATTCTTCACAATCTGGATCAGATCATCCCTGCTGACAAATACCTGGGACAACTCCTGCTCCCGGTTTCGCGGGGCAACGTCTTGTTGCAATATCCCTTTCATGACCCGTTCTTGAATGTTGCCTTCGATGTGCCTGATCAACGTAGATATGCTCAGACTGGAATGATTGGGCCGCCAATTCACTTGCTCATCGTTTAACTGCACCAACGCTTTCAATATACGGCTGCGGATGTTTTCAAATTTGTCCTCCAGCCACTTCCGGTTGAACTCATGATCCATATCGCACACTCCTTATTCGGTATGATAAAAGATCCTTGATTCACGCCTTCATCGCTTTCCAGATATATTTGTGCTCGCGGACTCCAAGCCGGCCGTCGATCTGGTTCTCCCGAATCCTGGCCTCGAGCTCACCCTTCATTTCCGGTAAAGTATAATCGGGATTGCCTGGCGTATCCGACAGGTTTAATGCAAATTCGTGGGCATTCGGGAAATAAATAATCGCTTCATTATACTCCTCAATCTCGACATTCATGTAGCCATTCTCCGACAATCGCCTTCGAACGTGAGTCACATCGGTATGTATCCCGAAGATGGTGCCGCCTGAAGCTAATATCCTGGGATGTTCCAGGATGGAGGTAGGTCCTCTGCGGTCATAGATAAGGTCGAATTGCCCGTCTTGAAAAGGCATCTGTGTCTTCGTCGTGGCAAACACGAATTCCACATTCCGGGTTCCGCTGCTCTCGAGCAAGGATTGGGAGATTCGAATCATCTCCGCGGAATTGTCAAAGCCAATGATTTTCTCAGCATGTCTGGACATCCGAAGCGTGAACTCACCATGCCCGCAGCCTGCGTCCAGCACGGAATGATACTGCGGCAGCATCTCCACCAGCCGCTCCTCAAACACTTCTTCCGCCGATCTTCCGACTACGGTACACACCGCTCTTCCTCTATAACCGCCATTCCTGCGCGCGATCATATCATACCAGTCGATTCCCATGCGTTCCCCCCTCCGTGATAGGCTGTACTGCATTCACAATCCAAGATGGCACAACCCTGTCGTTACATGATCTTGTGCATGCCAACAGGTACCGAATCAACGAATCAACCGCTATTGCTAATGTCTTAAAATATTACCATTTTGTTCCGCAATGTCAACGGTTACATTTAAATTACCCGTCGAAATTCATCCACTTTCAATCGATTTCCCCGGCATTCGTCTTCGCGTCCAATACGCTTCGGATCAAAAACAATGCAAACCGACTCTTTTTTTCAATAGGTAAGGAGGACTAAAAAAGCATTGCTATTGTCATAATTTGTCGTCTACAATAGAGGAATATTCATCCAATCTATCGATACATACAGGAGGATTTCATGTTTTTAAGAAGGTGGCGTCAATTATTATCTTTAACCCTTATTTTATCGTTTTGCATGACATCCGTGGCAAGTGCGGCGGAATCTGGTCAAGCCAAGTATGCATGGGCCAATGAGTCCATTGACTTCCTTAGATCCCATGGAGTTTTTGAGAACATGGAGTATCGGACAAAAACGTTAGGCAGGATGGTGACCAAAGCCGATCTTACCCTTATGGTTCACCGGCTGTTTACCGATTTTCGAGTCGATGCCGATAAGAAGTTCAACATTCCCGGCGTCCCTAACGGGCACCCATCCTACCAGATTTTTAAGGATGTTTACGGCAGCATACCTTCGGCGCCGAACGGATTAATCGGAGCCGCAGACAGAATCAATTACGACGATGAAACCTTCAAGTATATACCGGAGAAAGTGTTAACACGCTGGGACTTGTTGATTACGCTGAATGCGCTGTTCGATGATATTGGTTATTCCTTGGAGTTATCGGACGCTGAGGAAATGGCGAGATTGCGGGCGATTAAAGACCTGCCCAAAAGATATTTCAATACCTACAAGGATTATGACAAATGGAAGTATGCCTATCAGCCACTGACACCCGAAATCGGATTGATGCAAGACAAAAAATACGGGCCTTCCTTAGCCTCCGATCTGGATTACGTCAAAGCCTATGCACTGCTCGGCTTTGCCGAGGCCGGCATCATGAAACCCGACGCCAAAGGCTATTTTCGCCCGAATCAAAAGGTAACGTTAGCCGAAACGGCGGTCGTCCTGCATCGAATTTACGACTATTTTGATGGCGGCAGCTATGTTCGGGAACCATCGCCGGATGATCTCATTCCGAATGGCACAAGAAACTTTATCTATGCGGGTTCCCCATCAGGACACGGACAAAGTCCGGTTTATGACTTTGCTTTGGTGAATTCCGATGCTCTGCCGGAATTCTATCTGGCCTTGAAGGCTTCGGAGAAAATCGACCTGCAGATCAACGTGAACGGGGAGCCATCCTATTATACTTACGAGCAGTTGAGCAACCCTAAGCAGCCTGTTCGAATCCCCTTGAATGGCGCATACTATGCGGAATTCATCCCCATTATCCGAAGCAAGGGTCAAAAAGCAACCGGCGAAAATAACAACATTGAAGTTATGTATTATTACGCTGATACGTTCCAGGACTTTACCCAAGCCGTATGGTATGAACCCAATCTCCAATTAAAATGACACAAGGGAGTGCATAACTGTTGCATACAGTATGCACTCCCTTTTTTGTCATGGTACAAACATATCAAGTTCTTAAAATGTTTGCCTTACCATTACGCAGATCCTCAAATACCGGTCTTTGTACAGAGCTGATATCCTCTAGATCGATCTCATGCAATGCTTTGAATTCCAGCTGCAACGACTCGTTGTTCTCATCGTGATAAATCAGTATTCTGCCTGTCTCCTCCGTCTTTCCTTGTAAATCCACCGTGGCGTTAAAAACAAACATGACAAACACGACTTCGTTTCCGTCCGGATATCGATACTGCATTCTGGATCCGCTATAGACCCCATAGAGTTCACTATCGCGTACGACCAGCCCCGTTTCTTCGAGCACTTCCCGTCTCATCGTCTCTTCAACGGATTCCCCTGCCTCCATACCGCCACCGGGAAGACCCCAATTGCCGTAATCCGAGCGTCGTTGGAGCAATATCCGCCCTCGATGATCCCGGATAATGGCGCCGCCTGTCACTATGATTTTCATTTCAGCATTATCCTCTCTCCATACTTGAAGGCTGAGGGTTTATAGCCCCAGCTTCGCTACGGATTCACCACCCGACCACGGCATAACGCCGATTTCCTCAAAACCCGCTTTGATGTACAGCTGTCTGGCCCGTTCGTTCTTCGGATCAAAACTTAGCATAAGGACATCTGTCCGGTCATGCTTGTTTCGGATTTCTTCAACGATGTATCGCAAAGCCTCTTTCCCGTAGCCCTTTCCTTGGAATTTCGCGTCGATCATGAAACGGTAAATCCAATAGTTGCCGTCATCGGCGTCCAAGCCATATAACGTGAACCCGACCATCGTCTGATCATCATAAATGGCCATCGCTTCAAAATGTTCAAGGAATTGATACTGGGCAATCGAATACAGATTGGAGGCAATGAAGCCTTCTTGCTCCGGTTTCGCTTTCAGTTTAATGCATTCGGTCCAATTATCCTTATCTACAGGCTGCAGTCTAATCATGTCAAGCTCCTTCGAATCGTTGATGATGTCACACTGGTTTACGCCAAATGTTTAACAAAATAATAGTGCTGATGACCCCTTGGGGCATCGTCAATGCGAGTTATCTCTTGAAATCCATGTTTACGGTAGAATGCCGGCGCCTGAAAGCTGAAGGTATTGAGCTTGATGAAGGTGCATTGCTTTTCTTTTGCGATCGTCTCAATCTCTTGTAGTAATCTTGAGCCATATCCCCGCCCTCGATATCGATCATCGATCCACAGAATATCGACCTCAATCCAATTCCAGCAAAATACACTGTTGATGCCGCCTGCGATCTCTCCATGCTCATCTTTTATATGTAAGTTGATCTCCTCGTAATTCTGCTGCAAATCTTCTGCGATAAACCGTGCATTAAATTGAATCAGTTTCGTCCGTACCGCAAGCGCTTCTTCCGGGCTGCTTCGATTGATGTTGATTTGCGACAATGGGTCACTCCCCCTTCTCTTAACCTCTTGCTTGGATTGAACATTCAGCTTCATAACTTCCTCATCGCCGAACCAGTTCCCCGTTTCAACAAAACCTAGATTGCTGTACAAATTTTTCGCTGTCCGGTTATCCTTATGCACGGTCAGGCGTATTTCCTCGCATTGCGGAAATTGGCTTTGGATCCATGCAATCATCTGGAGTAAAGCTGCTTTGCCATATCCCTTACCCTGTTCCCCCGCATCTATTAAAAAGCCGTTAATCCAATACATATCGGATGAATTCATCACATAGGCATGCATGATAAATCCAACCATTCGGTTCCCCACGTATATCGCAAAGGGAAGGTATTCGACTTCATCACCGTCCGGTTTGATGTGGATCTTGGCGAGAGATACGGCTACCGCCGGTACAAACCCCTGCTGTTGGACCGAAACCTGCATTGCCAATGCTTCTTCCCAGTTCTTTCGGTCAACCGGCTTCAACTCCATGTCCATATCGTAGTCCCCCCAAGCGAGCATGCATTAACCCAAATAATACCATATAAAGAAACCCTATTTCCGGGATTAAACGACTTTAGATAAACTTTTCCTAAATACTTCTAACCTTATCAACTATAATCTTCTATCACGGCGATCCTACCGTTTTTAAACGCGAATACGGACTTTCCCTTCATATGAATCTTCTCCCCGGCCTTCATACCGTTAGGTAGATCCTTAGCGAGGATACCCTCGTAGTCAATCTCAATCTGAACCTTGCCATCTTCAAACGAATAACCAACGATAGTCTGACAACGGTGGGAGAATAACGACTTGGACCGTTCGGCTATTTCCCGAAATTCCTCAATGCCTTTTGTCTCCACGTCCACCGATCCGCTAGAACTATTTCTGAATTCGACAACCCTGTTTTTGAAAAACTCCGCCTTTCGCTTTGCACATTTCTCATCAACTTGTCATTTAATATACGGACTCTACTATAGTATAAGAGGTGATTTGAATGGGTCGTATCACTGCTGTTCCTCAACCGGATTTAGTATTAATCAGCTGGTCAAGAAATCCTCTGGTTGCGGGTTCTCCTCGCAGAATTGTTGCTGCCCGCGTCATCGGCAATGCTTCACCTTGCCGGGCTGATTTGACGCCGAATGCATTGCTTAGAACCGCCTTGGCCTGCTTGCAGGATCATGATGTAGGTTTCAAAATCGTATTTCGTCAAAGAACATCCAACATTAGCGGATACCTGTTATTGCAGCGCAACTAATGAAACGATGGGAGGAGCAGCGTCTTGCTGCTTCTTTTTTATCTACGAGTTTCTAATATGAAAAAGCTCGCAGGCTATTCCGTTCACCCTGCAAGCTTCCTCGTAAGAACCTCTATTTCCTTTTTCATATCTGAAATATATCTCTATCACCTTAGAATTATCTCTATCTTTATTTCAATTGGGCAACGCTTACTGCAACCTTCTCCAGCTGCGCTTTGCTTAAGGAATGATCCGGAGAGCTGATCGTCACGAAGCGGTCATTGATCTGAAATCCCAGCAAATCCGTGTCATCCGGTGTATACCATTTCGCTTTAACCCCATTGGACAATGTAACCGGTTTGCTGTCATATCCATGAGAGTAGTCTCTTGGAGAGATGTACACCGTCATATGTTTGAAGACCATGTTCACGCCATCTGCCGATGCGCCCGTCTTTTGATACACATCGCCTTTTACCATCTGACTTGGAGCGTACGGCGTTTGGAAACCATCAAATTTGGCGAATGCGCTTTTGATCTCTTTTAGTTGGGTATCGCTGTATTTCACGTTGGTCAGCTCGATCGTCTGACCGTTTCCAGGATTACTTCCGATTAACACCTGGTTATTCTTCGCATCGTATCGCACAGGAACTTCCAGCACATCGGCAATCGCGCGTACCGGCAAGTACGTTGTATTCTGATACGTGATCGGAGTCAATTTCTTGCCCGTGTTATAGACGGTACCGTCCACTTTGATGCCGATGCTGTGATTCAGGTAAGCCGAGATTTTCTCCAGGTTGGCTCCCGCATAAACACCTGCCGCTCCCGTTAAGGTCATTCCCAGCACGGCAACCGCCGCGATTGATTTTTTCAACTGTTTCATTTCATTCATCCCTCTCGTTTGTCTCACCAACCTTCCAAGTCGATGAGTCATAGTATGAAGCGCAATAACTTTATTGAAAATCAATGACATGCGTCGCAATTAAAGCTTCTTTATCGTCAATCGTAATCCCCAGTCTTTTTCCAGATGGGCTCCAAGTCAGCGGGTAGACCGGATGGGCCGCAGGATGCACTGCTGAATAATAGGGCGCCATCCAGCTTACTTTCCCGGAAGCCGTATCAAACACATACACGCCGTTCATTCCGCTTTCATTCTCCGAGTACACATCAAAGGCTAATCTGGCAGAATCCGGCGACCAGGACGGGTAAGAAATCAGATTGCCTTTTCCGATTAGCGATCCTTGCAAGCTGCCGGCTGCGTCATAGATCAGTAAATTGCTGCCTGAGTTCCCTTCCGTGTTGGTTGCTGTGGAGACGGCAATGTACTCTCCATCCGGGGAGATGGTGAAACTCCATACATTTTCGATGAGCTGTACCGGCTTCGACTGCCCCGGTTCAACCACCTTAAGCACCTGATTCACATCGGTATAATAGATCCGGCCTTTACTCGCTCCGAATTGGTTGTAAACTTCAACGTCCTCATCCTCAATGGCGGTGGTGGTGTAAGTACCGTCCGTGGAAATGAGACGAATCTCTCCCTTGCCGCTCATGGAGCCTGCCGCAAGAACATAGGTATCCGCATCGAGCCAACCGCCAATTTCCATGTAGTTGTCCCCTTTTACCGGAATGCTCTTGCCGGTATTAAGATCCTTCATGAAATTGTCTGCCGTGTACTTATCCCTCCATTTCTGTACAAAGCTATATTTACCGTCCGGCGAGACCTCTTCCTTGACCAGATGTTGGCCTGGATGCGACGCTTCATGATTCGTGAGCTCACGCCGCTCGCCCGTGCTTACGTTCACCTCTTCGGTGGCGTACGCATATTTCGGTTCTTCCGTTGCGGTTGCTTCCTTGACCATTTTGGTGGTAGTGACCCTGACCATATCCTCCGATATCCACGTCTCGATGTTGGACGAGGCAATCCGGTGCGTCTGATTCACGACCACTTCCCGACCGGCCTGCCCGCTCGCCCCGTCAACGACCGTGAGCTTGCGCTCTCCCGGTGTCTTACCTCCTCCGGCATTCGATACAGGCGGCTGGCTGGTTTGGCTGCCCGGTTCCACGATCGTCAACCGATCCTGGGACTGGCAGGCCGCAAGGGCTGCAGCCACAGCAACGATAGACAGCAGCTTGATCCCATGCTTCCCAAATCTATGTTTCATAACAGGTTTCCTCCAATGCTTCTCCCCCAAGGAGCTTCGGCAGCTGCAACTCATGTGACTTGTCATGCCGCCTCTTTCCCTGTTGAACTCAGTATAGAATGCGAATATCTCGATACGATATCGAGCTTGTAACGAACTTGTAAACAAAGATGTACATTTTAAAAAGAGCCCAGACCTATTCCAAGTCTGAGCTTTCTTCCACCGAATGAACCTCCTGGGATTGCGGCCGTTCCATCGGCAAGGTGACCACAAACGTAGAACCGTTTGGGCTGGATTCCGCAACCTCCACATAACCGCGCTGCTTCTCCGCCAAATTGCGAACCAGGGATAATCCTAAGCCGGTACCGCCATGTACCCGGGAGCGGTCGCTGCTCACCGTATAAAACGGATCAAAGATCCGTTCCCGGGCTTCGTCCGGAATTCCGATTCCGGTATCGCTTACCTTAATGACCATGCGATCATTGCCTTGTGGATCCCGGTCCACTTCATTCGATAGCGTAACGGTCCCACCGGGCCTGTTATATTTAATGGCGTTATCCAGCAGATTCAAAATCATATGCATCAGATTCTCCGGATCGGCCCATACCTTGCCTTCGGATAATGAGGATCGCAGCGTTATGCCCGATTGCTCTGCTTTGGCCTCCAGCCGGGCTGCCGCCTCTTGCAGAATCGGCATGAGGTCTACGTGTTCCGCGTGGGTTTCGAATTCATATATATCCATGGACGATAACTGAAGCGCCTTTTCTACCAGGCGATATAGCCGCTGTGCTTCCTGGCTGATCTGTCCTCGGGCTTCCTCGAGCAGCGCGGGATCGTCGCGATACATCTCAAGCAGGTCCGCGTAGGCCAGTATGGAGGTCAGCGGCGTTTTCAACTCATGACTGATATTTCCGATAAACTGCTTCTGCTGCTGTTCCAGCTCCCGCAACCGATCAATGGCATCCAGCAGCTTCTGTTTCTCTTCCGTGAGCTGGTTCACCGACAAGGAAATTCGCCCGCTCATTTCATATATCCCTTGCGCCAGCTCGCCGAGCTCATCGTTTCGCTTCACCGTCGGCTCACGAAGATAGACGCCTTCGCCGATCCTCTGCGCAGCCTGGTTCAATCTGCTGATGACATGCACCTGCCGCCATACGTACAGAAAACCGATCAGGAAGCCGGCGGCCAGCACCGCAAGACCCGTCACGATAAACATTGTCTGGATCCGGTCATAGAACGCATGCTGCTCGGCCAGGGAGGCGTGGAATTGAATCGTTCCGATCGGCTGCTCCATATTCCGAAGCGGGGCAAGATATAACAGCTGGTCGCCCTCGGTAATATAGGCGGAACGCCCTTGCGCCGTGTGAGCAAGCGCGTCCTGTACATCCATTTTCGGCTGGAACGGAAGGGAAGTCCCCGTGAATGTACCATCTATCTTATACAGGGTCACCGGCATACCGCTCTGGGTTCCGAGATCGACGGCCAGCCGTTGGCCGACATTTTCCATAAAATCATCCGGCTGCGTTTGAGGATTCGTCAGTAATTCCTGATGAATCCTGAGATTGGCTGCTTCTGCTTCCTGGGCGAAGGTTTGCTCCAGGCGCACCCGCTGGTCCTCCCGTATCCCGGCAAGAACCAACGTGCTAAGAACAACCACAACGGCGATCAGCAGCAGAGCGAGAAGCAGTGCGACTTTCCACTTTAAGCCGAAACGCACTTTTCCTTTGTTCATGATGGAATCTCCGTGCTTTTATATCCGATGCCATACACGGTCTGGATCACTTCATGCTGGTTTCCCAGCTTTTTGCGCAATCGCTGGACGTGAATATCTACCGTACGCGTGCCGCCGGCAAAATCCATGTCCCATACCTGTTCAAGCAAGGCCTCTCGCGAATATACCCGCTCCGGATTCCGGGCCAGGAGAGCCATGAGGTCAAACTCTTTCGGCGTCAGTTCAAGAGGCTTGCCATCGGCATGAATGGTTCGATTTAACAGGTTAATGGTAAGTCCGGCTATCCGGATCACATGCGTTTCGGGGGCTTGCTTCCCGGCTGACTCAGGAGTACGGCTTCTTCGGGACAATGCCTTTACCCTGGCGATGATCTCCCGCATGTCAAAGGGCTTTGTCATATAATCATCGGCACCAAGCTCCAGCCCGAGCACCTTATCCACAATATCGTCCTTCACCGTCAACAGCAGAATGGCAGGACGCTGCCGATCCCCGAGCTTGCGACAAACATCGTACCCGCTAAGCTTCGGCATCATGACATCGAGCACCATCACGTCAGGATCAAACGATTCCACGCGCTCCAGCGCTTCCTGCCCGTCCCCTGCGGTCTCTACCGTATATCCTTCCCTTCGCAGCGCATAAGCAACTGCGCTTGAGATACTGCTCTCATCATCTACAACAAGTACCTTCGTCATCGCAGATACGACTCCTTTACTGGCCGATTACACATTTGCTAATTCCATGATGGTAACGTATCCGGCATCATATTTCAACAGCGCTCCCCTGCCGATTTCATTACAATTGTAACTATGAACGCTTTCGTCCGGTGGCCATAATAAAGCTAAGCACTCAAGCAAAGGAGGATTCGGATGACAATCGCTACCATGAACCATATCATTAAGCGCTATGGGCATCAACTTGTCCTGGACCATGTCCATTTAGAGATCAGGCAGGGAGAAATACTCGGCCTTCTTGGTCCGAATGGTGCAGGTAAAACCACATTGATCCATGCGTTATCCGGCTTAATTGGCATCGATTCCGGAAGCATCGAGCTGTTTGGGGAACGGCCAAGCGGCCCTATGCTGGAGGTTAAACGAAAGATCGGACTGGTTACGCAGGATATCACCGTCTTTGAGGATTTAACCGCTCACGAGAATCTCGCCTTTTTTGGCGGAATCTATGGGTTAAGGGGCACGGAATTGAGAAGGCAAATCACGGAAACGCTCCAGTTCGTCGGACTAACGGATCAAGCCCATAAACGTCCTTCCAAATTTTCCGGAGGAATGAAGCGGAGACTGAATATCGCCTGCTCTATTATTCACAGACCCAGGCTCCTGATCATGGACGAACCTACGGTTGGAATCGACCCCCAATCCAGAAATCACATCCTGGAATCGGTCCGCGAGCTGCAAAAAAGGGGGACGACCATTCTCTACACTACCCATTACATGGAAGAAGTGCAGTCCCTCGCATCCCGCGTCGTGATTATGGATCAAGGCCACGTCATCGCGCAGGGGACGATCGATGAGTTGGTAAAGAACATCCACCATGAAGAGAAGATCAAGCTGGAAGTCGTGGAGCTGACGAAGGATCTGATCGATAACATCAAACAGCTGGATGGAGTCAAGCACGTGGTTTTGAATGGAACGCAAATTCAGATCATATCACGGGCGGGTGCAGGAAATCTGGATCGCATCCTGTCGTTGGCCAAAAGCGCGGGGGGCGTCCTATCCATCCATGCGGAGAAACCTACGCTTGAAGACGTATTCCTTACGCTTACCGGCAAGCAACTACGTGACGCGGAGGGGACTTAACATGCTTGTATTCAGAATGACGTACTTCTCCTTGCTGCGCCTGATACGCGAACCCATCGGGCAGCTGCTGCTGCTGGGCCTGCCACTGGTCGTCATTACCGTGCTGGGCGTCGTTATTGGACCCTATGAAGGCATGAAGGGGGTTCCCCCGCTGGACTTGATGGCCGTTACGACCATTATGGGCGTTCAGTTTTTTGGCGGCACGTATTTGATGAGTTATTTGGATATCGATTTACTTAAAACCCGGAAATGGAGAATCTATTCGCTCCCTATTAACGTAGCGGTGTATTCAAGCTCTCTTATTCTTGCCTGCACGCTCTTCAGCACTTTGCAAGGATTGGTCTTGGTGCTATTCACAACCTGGGTGTTCGGGATCGCGTGGGGATCGCTCGGCTGGGTCTTGCTGGTATTTATTATTTATTCCTTCTTCGCGCAGTCCGTACATCTGCTGCTGACATTATCCATCCATAACATAAAATTGGCTGAAAGGGTATCTGAAGTCCTTGGAATCGGCTTCATCATCTTAACCGGATTAATGTTTCCTCTCCCGGATCACCGTTTCTTTGAGTTCATGTCGTCCTATGGGAATCCGGTATCCCTCGGAAAGATGGCCGTCCTGGAGATGCTTGTCGATGGCGGGCAAGGGACAGCGTACCTAAGCATACTATTGCTGTTAGCCTTAACCGTGATATGCATGATGATCAGCGCATGGCTTGGGAGGAGGAAGCTCGCTTGACGATATTTAACTTCGCGCTCATCCGGAGCGTACGCAGCTTGCCCAACCTTATCTTGCTGTTAGGCCTTCCCGCAGCCGTCGTTGTCCTCCCGGTGGGCGGTTGGCATGGCTTACCGCTGGGGTATCACTTCTATGGAATCCTGCTGTTATTCTGTGCCTCCAAACTCGTTCATATGATCATGGAGGATCGGAAGAATAAAATGATGACCCGGATCGGCGTTGCACCTGTGACCCACTTCAAGTATTTATCGCAGAATCTGCTTGCTTTCGCTCTGCTGCTCGTAGGACAAAGCGCCGTGGTCACATTCAGCGCCTGGTTGCTGCATGCCGATGTTTTTGGCAGTCTGATTCAACTCTTCTGCATGTTCAGCGTGTTCTCGGTCACCGCGATTAGCTTCTCTCTCGCGTGGTGCTCCATGTTCCGCCAGCCTGAATCTTCTACAGCCGTTATGCTGGGAATCATCTTGATCATGGCGGTGCTCGGAGGAACCTTATTTCCCATTCAGGCTATGCCTGCATCCCTGCAGAAAATCGCCATGTTATCCCCTACCTATTGGTTCCATGAGGGAATCATGCTTGCTAAGAACGGAGGCTTGTTCGCGGAGCAACTCACTCCGCTCGGGATCCTGCTGTTGTTTGCGATCGCTTTTATGCTGATTGGCAGCCGGAGGAAACTGGCTTGAAAAATATGTTACGATATGGGGAAAAGAGAACGTATGCCATGGGAGGTTTTCATGAGAAGCTATACCGATTCGTGGTCCCCAAGCATAGCGGTCGTGATTTGGAGAATGTTTGCCCTGCTGCTTCTGGCCGCTCTGTGGTTTATGGGAGATGCCGGGACCGAAGGGTTCGTCCTGGTCTTCGCCTTAGCGATCCTGGCAATAGCCCGATGGCGGTTTTCCCTTCCTTCATGGACAACACTGGTCGACCAGATTCTATGCATGTCCATCATTCCATTCTGGCCGGAGGCCGGCTTCGGACTGGCTCTGCCGTTATTTGAAACCATGCTTGCCGGTAAACCGCTGTTTTCCCTGCCCATCCTGGCAGCGCTTGTCATCGGCTATGTCGATCCGGACCTCCCGCTTCTTCTCATGCTCGTTCAAGCTTCATTTGCGGGGTGGATCGTTTTATGTTGGTCCAAGCAAATCCATCAGTATCGATTGGAGGCAGATCAGGAGCGTCGCGATCGCTACGAATTGGAAATATTGAAAGGTGAGCTGCTCATGGCCAATGTCCAAACGGCTCAGCTTGCTGAGCTGAGAGAGCGTCATCGAATCTCCCAGAAGCTGCACGATGAGGTCGGCCATGAATTAACAGCCGCGTTGTTAGCCTTTCAAGCTTTTGAAACATTATGGAGGGAGAATGACCCGCAAGCGGAAGACATGTTTGCTCAAGCCCAGATGCGTTTGTCGAGGAGCGCCCTGGAGCTGCGGGAAACGGTCCATAATATGCAGCCTGTCCAAGCGATCGGCATTCGGAGCCTGGAGGAGATCTGCCGCAATTTCAAAGCGATGCCTGTACAGCTGCAAATTTACGGAGATACATCCCGTATAGCTGCCCATCTGTGGGTCATCCTGAATGCTTGCCTCAAGGAAGCCTTGACCAATGCGGTGCGTCATTCCAAAGCCAAACACGTTGAAGTATCGTTGGACGTCAATGAACATATCGTGCGGTTAAGCGTCCAAAATGACGGCGTTTTGGATTCCTCCTCGCTGCCTGGAACCGGACTCCGCAACCTAAGGCAAAGAGCCCAGGCGGCAGGCGGGAGCATCTCCACCAATACATCCAGCGGCTTTCAATTGGTCTGCGTATTACCTATGGAAAAGGAGGGCATTCGATGAACATTCTCATTGTGGATGATGATCCATTGGTATGTCAGAGTCTCCGGCTGCTTCTATCCAGAGAAGCGGATATGGAAGTGACGGCGACTGCGAATGACGGCGCAGCAGCCATTCAATGCTGTGAAGAGGTCCTGCCGGACATCGTCCTCATGGATATTCGGATGCCTGGTATGGACGGAATCCAAGCGGCAAGGCAAATCAAGCAAAAATGGCCCCAAGTCCAGATAATGATGCTGACCACGTTTCAAGATGAGCATAGTATCCGCCTGGCGCTGCTAGCCGGAGCCGAAGGGTATATGCTGAAGTCGACGCAGGTCTCCAGTATGGCACAACAGCTTCGTGCTTTTGCCTCCGGCAGTTCCGTTGTGGATGCCAATGTGCTGAAGACCTTGATGCTGCCCGAAAAAGAGAATCGTTCCGACCTTACCCCGCGGGAAAACGATATTCTCGAGCTGGTTGCCTTAGGCTGCTCGAATCGGGAAATTGCCGAGCAATTGTTTATCAGCGAAGGAACCGTGCGCAATACCCTCTCGATCATTCTGGATAAGCTGGAGCTCCGGGACAGAACCCAATTGGCGATCTATTATTGGAGGCAGTCGTTGTGATGTCTTACCCATCCCCTTTTCATAGGGCTCCTTACGTACGTTTATTCTCGGCTAACCGTGCCAAAAGAAATCTTCATATTCGGCGCGTAAGTCAACCACGAATCGCTATCAAACTTCTGGAACAGCTTGAGTTCAGCGGCATATTGGGCTTGTGCTTCCTCCGCTGTTAAACCTCTCCGTACCAGCTGCTCCATTGTCATTGAAGGTTCATCGGGCTCTTGCCCAATCCCCTCTTCTCTTAGGGATTGATACAGCCGTTCTTTGCTGGCATCGTCCATATGCCGATCCAAAAAATTCACTTTATCGCTTACTCGACATTCAACATTCCGTAACCCCAGCTGACTTAGAAGAATAGGGAGCTTTATGCCGATGTTCCCGTCTTTGCCGCTGCGGCTGGCGTCCACCTCATACAGCTTCTGTAATACGCCCAGACGGATCACTTCGGAATGCAACAATCCATCATCGAAGCCAAAATTCGCCGCATTGGCGATCCAATGGGGCTCAAAACAAATGACCCGGCCGCCGTTCCGCACACTGCCGATCATTTTTTGAAGGATATCTCGGGGATTCTTCATATGTAATAGAAACGCGTGACAGAGCGCAATGTCGTACTGCCGATGCACCTGGATTTCTTCGATATCCCCTTGAATCAATTCAACGGAATATGGCAGCTTGTCAAAGATTCCCCTTGCTTCCTTGATCAAATCTTCACCTTTGTCTATACCTGTGTAGGTTGACCCATCGGGTAAAAGCGGGAGAAGCTTTAATGCTAGATACCCATAACCACAACCGTAATCCACCATGTTAATGGGCGTATTCATTTTCCAGACGTTCTTAACCAAAAACTCCAGATAGTCGTCATTGTAATATAACCATCTGGTATTCCTCAGGTATTCGATTTTGGAATCCCAGTAATATTCGGACATTCTCTTTACGTCCTCTCTGCATCAGGAGTCTAACTCTGTTCCAGCCTTGCCTTACGGATCACTTCACGAATGAAATCAGCCTTGCCGTTCGTATAGGCTACGCGGTCGTGTTTAAATTGATTTTCGAGTGCTTTTTTCAAAGCATAATATCGATCCTTTATTTCCGGATGTTTCTTTAAATACTCCCTGAATAAAATCTGGTCAATCCACTGTTGGCCCTGGTACTTGTAAATATGCAGATGATGCGTTCCTGCCCGCCATTGCCCTCTTCGAAAGAACAGCCGCTCCGGGAACTCCGGTTTAACAACATATTCGTAGCCGATCCCAGCCAGATTCTCAATGTAATACTCATCGACTTCCTCTAGGCTAAGAACGCCAGCCATCATATCGATGGTCGGTTTGGACCCTAAACCCGAAACGGACGTGCTCCCGATATGTTCCATGTGAACGTCGAGGCCTTTCAGTGCCGACTCAATTTTCGCTTTTTCCCGGTTGTACTCATCTTTCCAGTCCGGGTTGTATGGTGTGACAATCACTTCTTCCATGGGACGTTTCCTTTCGATAGCAGATAGCAAACCTCGAATGCCTATATATTCCGTCTCAGCTTAATTTCAAACTCCGGTTTCGTGATATATTCCATATAGACGAGGGCTCGGTTAAAATCCAAATAAGCCTGGAAACGCGTACGAATGGCCGGGGCCGTAATGTATTGAAGCACTTCATCCTTATGGATCCAACGACAGTCCGTCGTTTCTTCCGAAGTCCTCAGCTCGCCGCCCGTAGGCTTACACACGAAATCCATCATCACTTTCGTTGGAACCACGGCAACTCCGCTGTGTCCCGGATAGGTTGATGTATTGGAATAGACGCCGATCAGATGAGAGACGATGGTCTCGATCCCGCTCTCTTCTTTGATCTCCCTAATCAGCGCATCCATGAGATTCTCTCCGGCCTCCACCTGTCCCCCCGGAAACACCCATCCGTTACGATCCTTCACCAATAGAATTTCACCGCGTTCATTCTCAACCACGCCGCCTACGGCAACAATATGCGTTGGCGTCATCATGACAACAGCCTCCGATAGATAAGATATCCCACAAACTATGACAAGACCCGTTAGAATTCGTTAGCGTATCCTAGAAAGATAACTTCATTAATTTATACTGCTACTTCTTCACCGCGGGCATGAGCTTTACCTTTATCTTCCTCCAAATGGAAAAGGACTATTTTTCCCTGAACGCAAATCTGCCCGTTGTTATCCGATATTCATGATCGGCAGGAATAGATCGCAATCGGTAAGAAATCATGATCCGAGTGATTTGATACAATGACATTACATTCTAGTAACTGTGATGAAGGAGTTGGGATGATGAAGAATAGAGTCCAGAAGATATCCCCTAACTTGTGGTTTGATCACCAAGCCGAGGAGGCAGCGCAGCATTACGTTTCGATTTTCAAAAACTCGGGGATCGAACGATTTACGCGATACGGCGCAGAACGCAACAATCACTCGCCATTCGCCGAAGGTGCTATAATGACGGTGGAATTTCAATTAGAGGGACAACATTTTGTTGCGCTCAACGGCGGTCCGCATTTCAAATTCAACGAAGCTATTTCGTTTATTGTGCATTGCGATTCGCAAGAAGAAATTGACTACTATTGGGGGAAACTGGCCGAAGGCGGTGACGAAAAAAGCGCAAGTATGCGGTTGGCTGAAGGACAAGTTCGGCGTATCGTGGCAGATCGTTCCGGCTAACTTAAACGAAATGATAACCGATCCCGATCCGGCTAAATCGGAACGCGTGATGAAGGCCTTACTCCAGACGAAATCCAAAATCGATATGCAAACGCTACAGCAAGCCTATGAAGGATAGGGAAGGCTGCCTTCATGGCAGCCTTTTTTATGCTTGAATGTTCAATCCATATGAGACGGGGCATCCATGATTACATCATAGCACAAGTTCATGCGTGACCAATCCGCCATCGGCAATTTCCCGAAAACCTAGATTCTTATAAAATGCAGACGCCTTGGGATTGTCTGTTTTTAATACGAGTTTCGTATAATGGCTGCTCGCCATACGAATCACAGCTTCAACCAGCCTTCTCCCGACTCCTTGACTCCGGAATTCCTTTAGTACATATAATCTGCGGATCCTGCCTATGCTTCCGTTCGCATACGGATCCCGATTTAACCCGCAAATGCCGATGACTCTATGGCCAACTCGACATTCAAACAAGGCTTCATTTTCATGATGAAAGGTATTGATACCCTTATGATACTCATGCACTAATCTATGGATATTCCTGAATCCTTCTTCCTGGCTTTCAGTCAAGAGCTCGGTAAGGTCTACTGCACCCAGATCGGTAACTTTATGAATGACCATGTTGTTTAATCTCCCTCATGAGCCTTTCGACTGTATGTTCTATTCCAGTATTTACGCACGAAATTCCGTGTTGCTTTGACAACCACCTGTTATAATCTGCCTCATTCTCTTTAGATTCGGACTCAGTTACCAGAGTGAACTCTGAAACTCTACTAGTCGTCAACTCGTCACTTCAATCCATCTAGCAATAACGGCTTTTAACTGTTCCTTTTTTTGCTCCAAATCGTCCATATCAATGATTTTCACGATGGCCCGATCATGCGACGCCCATTCCAATAACCCCGCCGCATCCTCAGTCAGAGTTCCCTTTATATCCTGGTCCTTTACCTTGGCTCCACAATGAAAAATCAAGCGAATGAAACCCTTCCCCTGCAAATTCAAAGTGATCCGGTCTTCACCCTGAACGCAAAAGCTGGGTGCATTCCATTTGATATGCTCCGTGATTCGATCATCAACACTCAGAATGAAGCTTCGGACCTCCTCGATTTCTTTTTTCAAGGGATGCTCAAGTTGCTGAAGATACTCCTCGACTTGTTCTTGACCCCGCAATTGTGCCATTCTTAACTCCTCCTTTTATACTGGATTAACTCATCCCGCCTTATTGGCCTATGTCTATGCTCCTGGCTTCCTTGCCGTAACGATCGGCTGATAAAAGCCAGAATCTGAAGGCACGTGCCACTGGATATCGATGAATCCCGCTTCCGCCAGCAAACAGCTTAATTCTGATCGCATTAATGCTCTATAGGATGTGCTGTTGACTTGGGTATGCCATGCTCCATCGATTTCTTGCATAATAAATTGGTTCGTCACATAGTGATATCCACCTTCCGCCCAGTCCCAAACTTGAAAAACCATACGTTTTCCTTCATCCAAGATTCGTGGAACCGTTGCACACTGGCGGTTCTGAATAATAGCGTCGTAGTCCCGAATGGACACTACAAGCAGACCCTCGCTACGAAGTTTGGCATACAGGTTGCGGCATGCCTGTCTTAGCTCCTCATCTGACAATAAATGAGGGATCCCATTGTCAGCAGACAATACGACATCGAAATTGCCCAGCAATATCTTGCTCTAGAGACCGAAAATCGGCGATTCCAAAATCAATGGGAATCCCCAGCTTCTCGGCTTCCTTTTTGGCCCGCTCCACCGACTTGGGACTTAAATCCGTAGCCGTTACGACAAAATCATGACGTGCCAATCCCAAAGCCTGCGTCCCTATTCCGCATGATGCGTCCAGGAGATGGAACCGAGCCTCAGGGTTCTCGTCATATAACGAACGAATAAATCGATTGAAGAATTCACCCTGCCATCTTACCGCTTCATGCCAATCCTCAAAAATCAAATGATATGTATCTGCAAGATCTTCGTAAAAATCAAAGCTGGAATCCTTCAACCGTTATCCCTCCGATGCGTGTTTTTAGTTCACTACTTCCATATGCTCCTCGTACAACTGGATAACTTCCACATCTGGAAACCTCTCCTGCAGCTTCTGGGCGAGCGATCGAACGCCGAAAATTTCGGTAAACGTATGACTGCCCACGATGAGATTCAATCCGACGAACCTGGCGTATTGAACCGTATAGAGCGTTTTTTCCCCGGTAATGTAAACATCGCAGCCATGGTTCAAGGCCTCTTTCAATTGATTCGTGCCGTTACCTGCTCCGGTTATCATACCGATCCTTTGAATCGGTTTATTGCTATTCTGCTGATAAAACACGTGTTCGCCCAAAGCGGAGGACATAGTTTCTACAAGCTCTTCAATCGAGACCGGAGACTCCAGTTCTCCAATACCTATCGAACTATTCCCATCCATATGCCGGGATGATTGGATAATATGTTCCACCCCCAATTCACGCAGCAACGAATTGCAGGTTCCAAACTCGGCATAATCCAAGGGAAGATGGATATAGAAATGAGCGATGTCATGCTCCTGCAGCAACTCTAAACACCGCTCCTTCATCCCGTACACGAAGCTCCATGCATCATGATGCGTGATAATCAGATCGACCTTTTCGACAACCGCTTGTTGGACAACCTCCGGAGTCAGATTGGTGGCGTAGCCTATCCGTAGATAGTGGTTCGATGAAAAAAGATGGTAGCCATACTCGTCGTCTTCCTCAAAATCATTCAATAACGAGCCGAAAAGCTCATGGATATAGGATTTGAATTGTATCGTATCCATCTTTACTCCTCCCTCGGTAAGCTGGATCCACCTGGTAAACCTCAATCTAATGTTACCACCTTTAAAAAGTCAGCCATCAAAGTATTGGATACACGCAGCCCCTCCTCTCTGCTGCTAGCCGGTCCGGCAATCATCATCCCACGTGTGGCCTCCCACGACTTTGTATTTGTTTCTCCATTCTCGGTTACATGTTTGGCTATAGCTACGCTGCTAAAATCCTTATCGATAAAAATCAATCCGTATGAATTCAGTTTAGGAACTCCATTGGCTGTTTCATCATAGACCAGGACTCCTCCCCCACTTAGATTAAATACGATTTGGGTATAACTTTTCTCGTCTGTAAGTCGTTTGTCATCGCTAAATAGTTTGATTGAGCCGTCAAAACGCTTCTCTCCAGTGATGGACCGTGCCAGATGACCATCGATTTCGATACGAACTGGCATGATCGTCTGCTCCGCGTTCTTTCCTAATTGAAACTCTACTGCTTCTATGTTCTGAATAATTTGTCTGGGATGTGTATACCACTTATAAGACAAAATCAAAAAAATCGAGAAAACCATGATGGTTGGAACGATCCATTTTTTCAAACCATTCAGCACCTTCAAAATTTTTTCATTCTTCGAGTGTATGTACATTGATGCTCTCGTTAGCCTGCGTACGCCCATCCATGCCTAAAGCTTGAACAGATTCGCATGATTCCTCCCGCATATAACAACAAAACCCGCCTAAGATCATTCCAATCTGAGTCGGGTCATGTGGTGTGATAGATTTTATGCCAGGTTAATACCTAACCTGTTCTTCTAGATATTTCTTAAATAATTCGGCTCTTATCTCCTCGTTCGTTTCAACCATAGAACTTATCTCAACCGATGTGTGCTGCAGTAGTTTACCATCCTTATACGTACAATGATGTTCGTAACAATTCGGATCATTCAATATCAGCTCGAGCGACTTAGGGATATTGGCTGCGATTCCGGCATTTCCTGCAGTCAGAATCCATTGCGTGGATTTCCAATCCAAAATGCCCTCGTCCGTCTTTATTGGGGTCTCATAAATGTAGTCCTCAGGTACTTCGGCAAGATAAAGGTACATTCCTCCCAAGCTCTTGCCTTCCGATGTCCAAGTGACAAGGCCTTTGAAGGTTAATCGGCAATCCTTATCCCGAATGTTCGTCTCCTCATACAGCTCACGTATCATGGAGTCTCTGGGCGCCTCGTTATATTCAAGCTTGCCCCCCACTCCATTCCAACATCCCATCCATGGTGCTCTATCACGGTTTAATAATAAAATCTCATCACCGCGTCGAACGAAACAAATATTGTATTTCATCATCGATTGTTTTCTCCCATTCTGGTTACACCGCAATCCATCATATCATCGTAAATTTCTGATTTTCTCTTCGATCGGCTTCTGTCCATCTTCATCCCAGACAATGGAGATTTCAAAAGTCCCCTCTTCAAAGTAAAGGGGGAATCTTCGTTTGAACCAGGGCTGCATAGGTAAATCCATCGCTTCTTGAATCGGTACCCAAACGAGCTCCCCTTCTGGCGGATTCGCTAAGAGTTCACCTTCGTAAGAATCTGTCAAATAGTTAAATACCATGTAACGATAATTCGTCTGGGGAACCACATACTCATCTATGCCTTTATACTCCAGGTTGTTAACAATCAGCCCGGTTTCTTCATAAACCTCACGAATTGCACCTTCCGATAGGCTCTCCGGGAACTCCACTTTTCCTCCAGGCCCAAGGTAACCGGGAAAACCGAGCTGGTCCGGACGATTAATAAGCAAAACCTTGTCGTCATTCCGAATCATGCACATTGTATACATGCCATAGGTTATTTGCGGATTTGTCATTTCATTTCTCCTTGAGCGGATCAGCAATCCGTCACTATGTAAATTGGATACAAGAACGTCAGGTAATGGATCTCATTTATTCCCTCGAATACAAAAGCGCACCGCCAGACCCCAAAATAACGAAATGTTTGCCCGACGGTGAAAAACCACATTTTATTTTTCCGTCCAGCCGGTTCAAATCAATCATCGTGGCTTGCTTCAGATACTCATAATTAGGGACGAACACCTGGTCCAAAATAACGGAAGCCCTTGGCCACCAAGGATGAATGACTTCCAGCATCCAGCCATCGTTTGTTGCGTGAATCCCATCCCCCGACTCAAATCCAAAAATCGAAATGTCCTGTCTGCTGAGCGGAATACGAAAACTTAAGTGGTCTCCGCTCATATGATCTTCCGTTAGGTCGGAATCCCGGTCTCTGTGAATGACGGTTCCGGTTATGGCCTGCGTCAAACTGTAACCGGAGCTGCTGATCAGAACCAGATTCTCATCGGCATCCCAACCGCAAGCGATGCATCCGGAAGCCGGAATGATGACCTCAGCCGTCCAGGGGCGAGGCGGTTTTGTAGGTTCTTTCGCTTGGGCAAAGCGCAGCAAGTCGATCTCAAACGTTGTTCTGATTTCTTTTTTTGATTGATTAAAAGGGTTCATATCATACACCTGCCGTTTGATAGGTTATCGCTTGGATTCATCATTATTCATTTCATGTATTCTCATATTAAGCTCATCCAGAGAACGCTGCATGCGCTCCATTCTTCTCAGGGCAGAATATTGATTGCTGATAATCCCGGCCAAGCCGACAATCAAGATAATCACAATGAAACCGATCATAGATAGCGTGCATCCTTTCCATTTTATGATTGAACTAATAATCCCTGTTATCGGGTAACATCGATGTATTCACCCAGTCTTCGAAGCTGCTGAACAACAAGGTCTTCGGCCAATCAGCCGACTCTTCATGCTTCCAGGTTAAATGCACCTGCGCATACATACCCGGTTGTTCTATTAGAGAAAACAAAAAATCATCCCGATCGCATCTTCTTGCTAATGTCTTCACTTGTACTCCAAACAATATATGCTCGCTCGAAATTTCCTTAGATAACTCATCCGCGAATCGATCCGAAGTCTCGTCTTCCCAGGGCTCTAAGTAGGTGAAATCTTCCGGTATCGTCGTCACTATAACACCTCCGCTGCTTATCTTTTCTTATACTCAACGGTCGGCCTCCAGTTTCCCTATCCCTCAATCTCCCTGTATATGCTGAGCGCTTTCTCCATCTTCTGAGTATACTCCGCGGATTGGCTTGAATTTAGCAGCTTAACATCCTGACTCCCGCTGGAGCTGAGCAGATCCTGGCCGCTCAATACTTGGATGAGTCTGTTCACGGTACCTTCGCTGCCATCGATAATTCGGATATGATCCGGCAGCAGATCCGACAAAATCCTTTTGTAAAAAGGATAGTGCGTACAGCCCAAAACGATCGTTCCATACTCATTCAGATCAAAGGCTTCAAACTTCTTCGTGAAGTATGCGTTCATGATCTCGGGGTCGAAATTCAAAGCCTCACAGTGCTCGACCAGCTCCGGTAAAGGCAGGGAATCCACGATATGCATGCTATCGACTCGCCGGACCAGGTCCTTATACTTCGACTCCTTCAGGGTCAGCGGCGTGGCAAGCACCAGGATCCGCTTCCCGCTGGCACGGTTAATTTCAACAGCCGGCTTTACGGCAGGCTCCATCCCGATAACCGGAATCGGATAGGCCTTCCTTAAATCGGAGATCGCCATGCTTGTAGCCGTGTTGCACGCAACGACGATGGCTTTGACCCCTTCCTGCATGATGGTTTCCATCGCTTGATGTATGTAAGCTTTCACGTCTTCCTTAGCTTTGGTGCCATATGGCACATGGAGGGTGTCCGCAAAAAATAAAAAGTCTTCATGGGGCAGCTTTTTCATAGCCGCCCTTAACACGGTTAAACCGCCTAAACCTGAATCAAAAAAAGCTATTCTCATTGTTTTTCACCTGTCGTTATATGTTGGTCTGTCCGTATCATTGCAATCGATGTCCTTATACATTATACTCCACTTCCCGGAAACGCGCAGAGCCATCTGAGCATTAAGCGTTTCAAAATAAACAGACCCGGCCAAGTAAGGATCTCGGGAGGCCGGGTCTGACGTGTTGTTCTTTTGCATAGGGAAGAATGATTAACTTCCTTCATGATCATGAAAAAAACGCAATCCATTTACTCAAAGCATTTCAGCAAAGCCAAAGCCTCTTCATGATCGGGCTCCAGAACGAGCGCCTCGCGCGTATATTCCAGAGCCTCCTCGTCCAGGCCAAGCTCGTAACAACAGATCGCCAAACAGTATAATACCGTTGGCACCGGCTCGTCTTCATCCGTGTCCACGGATTCCTTCAGGAAGAACTTGGCCTCCTCGTACATATCCATCTCAAACAGCACCAGTCCCGCGTCCAGAGCCAGATCATAACGCTGTTCCATCACATAATACGATGACCACATCTTGAAGATGCCTGCACGGATATCCAGCATTTCTTCGTCATTGGCCTCCGGCAGCAGATTCGAGATGCGCTTCGCGCTCTGAATGAAGAACTCGGCGTCATACCCGCCCAATCGCCAGAAGGACAAAATTTGCTGCAAGCCCATGCTTTCAATATTCCGGTCGACCCATTCCTTCATACTGAAGAATTCATCCGGTCCGAAGCGTTCGATGAATTGACGGTAAGCGAGCCGGGTATTGGCATAACTAGCCGGTGCTTCCAGCATGAGAATGCAGCCGACGTTAATATTCTTATAATGCTGCGTAGGGAACATGGCCAGTGCGCCTCGCTGTTCGAACACATGCTGCAGCGCGTGATAATTAGCCGTTAGCGAAAAGCTGCCATGGTAAATTAATTGCGGCGGCTCGGCGAATTTCCAATTATCGATGCGATGATCTCCTTTATCCGCCGTGAGGAGCATGAAACCTGACGTGGATAACCGATTCAGACGTTCCAAGCAGGTCAAGCCCACCTCCGGAAACAGGATATGCGAATCCTCCAGTTCTTGCTGGTAATGAGCAATCACATCGCGATAAGGGTAAGTATCTTCTTCGTATCTTGGTGCCCGGCGGTGCTCGTAAGCCAGCTTCATGCGTTCCAGCGCTTCAGCGGGCTTGAGCTTATGGTGCTGCTCCGGAAATTCGATGACTACATCGCTCTCATAAATCTGGCCTTCCCCGACGTAGATCAATTCTTGCGGAATGCCGTCAAAAAAATAATTGGCGACGATCAGCAGCGGCTGCTTCAAATCTCCGGGACTTATCGTGGTCTTCGACACTACCAAGTTCAATTCCGTATCATGCACGGCATCGAACCTCCCGAAGTCCAGCAGTCCCTGCTCAATATACGATTGCATGGCAGGATGCTGCTGCCATGCCGTCACATTTTTCATCGGCAAATCCGTCATGACATAGCGGAAAGGAGGCAGCGCTATCCCCGTATCATCTCTCAGCTCGCACAGCTTGTGCAGCACATGGTAACCGAGGCGTCCGGCTCCGGCGCCCAATTCCAGAATCGTCACGGGTTCGATGATATCGCCCCGATCCGCGCGATCTCGAAGGAATCCGAATATCATTTCTGCGTAAGCCGTAGCAATCATGGGGTTGCTCGTAATATACTGCGGGACCTGATCATTATTCCACGCCTTCATCCCCAGTTCTTCATAATATGTCCGCTGTAGTTCCCAGATGGGTGCTTCACTGAAACGGAAGCGTTGTTGATTATTATCCGTCATTTCTATTTAACCCTGCCCTCTATGTATCTTATTAGTACAATCTGAAACCTCGAATGCTTTTACACGGTTAGACCAAAGACCAATCCATTGTCTATAGAATGGTACCATATAACTTGGTTCTTCCCAAACCTTCGAAGTCAGGAAATCCCGCGGACTCTCTTCGCTTGATAACCGTTTGACAAACCAACGGGCAATAGGCACCTTTCCTTCCTCTCCCTAATATAGTGTAGGAGAACAGAAGGGCGGGATGTACATGGGTGCGAGCACGGAGCAAGAACAATGGGCCATTTTCCTGGCGGCGATCTGCGGACAAACCTATACACAATTCACCAGCACGGACGGCTCATTTGTCCTTCCGCTAAACTTCTCGCTGTTCGACACCATTGAAGCGAATTCCTTGATCCGCGTGTCGGAACGCTTCGGGTTTATCCTTGAATCGCCGGAGGAGATTATAATCGCCTTTCGGGGTACCATGTCCTCCACGGATTGGATCACGGATGCCATAGCCTCCCAAAAGAACTTCAAATACATCAAAGATCCCGCGCTCACGCACCGCGGCTTCACCAGCATCTACGCTTCCGCCCGCGGGCAGATCATGTCGGCGCTTGCAAGATTGCCTGTCGATAAGACCTTGTTCATTACAGGCCACAGTCTCGGAGGGGCACTTGCTACCTTGTGCGCCGTGGATGTTGCCGCGAACACGGATCACCAATCCCCCCATGTTTTCACTTATGGATCACCGCGCGTAGGGGATCCCGATTTTGCCAAGGCCTTTGCCAAATATGTTCGAAGCAGCTTTCGTATAGCCAACCTGTTCGATGTCGTCACTCATGCACCGCCCAGTATCTACAAACTGCCGAAACGGGAAAAGAAATACTATTACAGTCACGTCCATACTCATTGGCCATTGAACTTCCAGAATGGGTCGGTTAGCGGCAATCATGTAATCAGCAGTTATTATGCGGAGCTTGCCAAGCTCCAGCCGCCATTTGCCGAGCTTTTAAATTCGGCGAATCCCGGATTCTGTCCCGTCACAGAATTACCAATAGAGAAGGTGTAAGCTTATCTGGAGGGTCATATAAAGAAAGCGGATTTCCCTGAAGAGGAAATCCGCTCTTTTATGGCTTAACCGAGAATCGATTACACGCGAGTACCCGTTAGCATCGGGAACAATACCTTCATTTCAGCGTCATTCGGTCTTCGGCCATAATCCGCAATTTCGAAAGGCTCGGCATATTGTACGCCGGCTGCATACTCTTGACCATACAGCTTGGTCAGCGTAGGCAGCATTTCGTCCGACACGCGCAGAAACCGATTCCAAAACTTCAGAATAAAATCCCGCTTCTCTTCCCACGTATCCGGTACGGCATGCAAGAAACCGCCCTGCCAAGGGGCAAACTCGTAAAACTGGGAAGCATGGGCATCGCAGGCCAGCAATTTCTTCTCGATGACGCCTCCGGCATCGATGACCATATCCGGTTGATATGACGCCCGTGCCGCGTAATCCGGCATAAGCAGATAGATCGGGGATTTTTTTAATGACGGTACTTCGGGCACGGCATTAGGTACATTCGCCACAAAATCTGCGGCATCCCGCACGACCTTCCCGGCATTTCGGTTATCCACATGGCCGGGACCGTCCGGATGGAACGTGATGACGATATCCGCCTCCCAGCCGCGGATTTGACGGATCACTTCCTTGCGTACGTCCGGTGTCGGCATCAATTCGCCATCGGGTATGGGCAAAACGACATATTCCAGAACCCCAAGATGCCGGGCAGCCTCATGGGCTTCCCGTATACGACGGTCGATCAGGTCCTGCCCGCTCATTTCATGATGACCGCAGCATCCATCGGTTAACGTAACGAACTTCACCCGATGGCCCATCTCTGCGTAGGCTGCGGAGATCGCTCCTGCATAGATTTCGGGTTCATCGGGATGCGCTGCAATGACAATCACATTGAGAATAGTGGACATCTATTGCTTCCTCCTTATCGTTTCTTCAATAAACGATCGATGTATCGATTACTTCAAACGTTTCATCAATGGATGATCTTCTTTCAGCTCCAGCAAATCCCACAGGTTCCCGTACAAATCCTTGAATACCGCTACCATGCCGTAATCCTGCTCTTTCGGCTCTCTTACAAACTCGATTCCCCGCGACACCATTTCGCGATAATCTCTCCAGAAATCATCGGTATTCAGGAATAGAAACACTCGGCCGCCCGACTGGTTGCCTATAAACGGCTCTTGTTCCGGCTTGGAGGCTTTGGCAAGCAATATCGTCGTGCCCACCGACCCGGGAGGAGCAACAACCACCCAGCGTTTGTCTTGTTCGGGCTGATATGTATCTTCGATCAAAGTAAAATTCAGCTTCTCGGTATAAAATCCAATGGCCTCGTCATAGTCCTTCACGACTAACGCGATATGAACAATGGATTGTATCATGTCCTTCCAACTCCTTAAGGTTGAGTATGCAGCTAGTCTTCAATCTTTGTTACTACTTATCCTCTTGTACGATCATCATGAGATTCCCGTCGGGATCTTGAATCGTAACAAACGAAATATCCGGAAACCGCTCAATCTCTCCGATGATCGTCACGTCAATGGATTTTAAATATTCGTAGGTTTGGTCAATGTCATCCGTTGGCAGTGCGAATAAAGCTTGCTCTGCAGGCGTAAACCGACCGGATCGGTGGCTGTCCAGCAGGATCAACAGATTGTCCAGCTGGATGCTGTACATCTCCTCATAGGGACCGGATCTGAAAGGCACACCCAGAAGTTTTGCATACCATTCTACCGCTTTTTCCATATCGTTAACATGAATAAATACAGACGCTATCCTTTTCTGAATGGGCATTGGGGTATGAGTCATTATTAAATCCCTCCATCTTATAGATATAGTTCCGTTTCATAATTCACAGCTTACCTAATCCCGTCTTCCTCGTCACCAAAAAACTCTTTTTCAAGAATGGAGTAATAAAACTGGTCCGTCCAGTTCCCATTCCAACATAGTTCTTCTTTAAAAACAGCTTCTTTGGTCATCCCGATATGCTCCATTAGCGCTGCTGAACGATTATTTAGCGAGTTGCACATGCCCACCACTTTATGAGCGCTCAACTGTTCGAAAGCAAACTTCAACAATAGCTTGGCCGCCTCACTCCCGTACCCTTGACCGCTTTGTTCCGGGAGAATAGCGAAGCCCAATTCCCAACTCTTCCTAAAGCCAATATAACTCCATACTTGAGCCAGTCCGATCGGTGCCCGCATCTCATCATCAGCTAATCTGACTATAAAATCATAGGCTGTTGCTTCGCCTCCCTCATTGATTCTGGCCATATATTTGCTGCGAACGACTTGTTGATCTGACTCAATCGATTCTTCAAAATGCCATAGATCCCGATCGCATTCCATTCCGCAGATAAAATCCAGATCATGTATAGTGATTTTTGATAAAATGACGTTCTCTCCAAAGATCTCCATAAAGGCACCTTTCTTATAAGTTTCAGAGTATCAATATATTCAAAAATGCGATATTTCCCCGCTCAACCTTCCAATATTATAACGAGCCCTTTAACTCTCTCAGTCGCAATAAAATTTCAGCAACATGTCCTTTCATGCATACGCTGAGGAATAACCCTTCATTGAATCGGTCACCGCGAACATAACTGGTCATCAATTTTCTAAGGGTTACCAGATCGGCGCTGCGAATGCTGCTCCCCACAGGGTTATCTAAATCTCGATAAGCCTCATTCTCCGCTAACCATTCGCTCCAGTTAAATACCATGAGGAAGCCGACGTCATCCAAAGCTTTACGAAAACTCCCGATTTCCTTGCTTTCACATCGATATCCATTAACGTCATGGCAAAAAACGGACCCGGGATTTTGGAAATACTCGAGGTATGGGAGCAACCGCTCCACATCTGAAGCAGTTAAGTCTGAGTCATACGGCATACCATCCACCTCATTGATTTTTATTCGTCATCGCGCAAGGTACCCATGGCACCACATATAAACGCCCTGATGCCTGTTAACGCCCCCTTGAAGCCTTCCTAGCCTCGTATGTAATCATCTGACCCGCGTTTACAGGTTGATTCATCCAGCGATAGTCAGCCGACTTCGTAATCTCATCGTATCCCTGCTTCTCTAACATGAGTTCAAACTCATGCATCCCATACCAGCTTAGAGGAAACCGCTGCAGCTCGGTCTGAACCAGATGGCCTTCCTTCCATTTTTCATATTTCAGGATCGATACGATGCGCTGGTCAAGCAGATTGCATTCCGTACGTCTTTCCTCCAAAACGATGACTTCGTTATCGGAAGTTTCCCAGCTTCTAGTCGAGGTGTGATTCGCGTCGAAATCCGTAGGAATATACAAATCCACGATCAACCTGCCCCCAGGCGTCAAATTGGAAGCATAGTGTTCCAGAGCCGATTCAGCCCGCTCGCGTCCTTCCACTAACTGAAAAGATCCTGCTGGAATGATAATGGCGTCAAAGGCAGCCGCCAACGAAAAGTTATGCATCTCGTCTTCAAACAGCTTCGCCTCAAGGCTCAATTCCGCTAATCTTCTTCTGCAGGAGTCCAGCATTGCAGCCGAATTATCCACGCCTTCGATGTTAATGCCTGCTTGGAGCAACGGGATTAATACCCGGCCCGATCCGCATCCAACTTCCAGCACCTTGCCTTTAACGTCTTTTAGGCGCTCTGTATAATATTCCACGTCGCCAAACGAGAAACCTAACGGTTTGCTCAGATCATACACTTCCGTACACAGCGCTCCGTACGAACTATACATTGTAATGGCCTCACTTTCTTTAAAATGTTTTTTGTTTCCCATCCACCCGGCTGATATGATAGCCCACTACACTTCCCGCTTCTCATCCGGCCGATAGAGGATTCTTTGGTAGTCCCAATCTTTAGAATCCATATCACCCAAGTACATCCGCTCATGCTCGGGCACCCGTTCATATTTCTCTCTTAAATGTTCCCTGTAAAACTCGGTGGGATTTTCTAGATATAAATAATAAGCGTCCCTGCATTCTTCATGCGCTGATTTCACCCCGTTCAATTTCCTGTGGATGTCGATAAGTTCCTTGAACTTCTCCTCCTTGTCTGCCGCATACAACGGTTCAGACAGCGTAACCTCGCCAAGTCCCGCTATGCTAAGAGGCAGCGCTCCATCGAATGTCGTGAACAGCGTCCCGTCCTGAAACCATTCGTTTAGCTCATCGAGATGGCTGCGGACGTCAAGGGGCAGGTCGTGTACCAAGACTTGACCGTCCTGGTACACATTCAAATAAACTAAATAATTCGCACCCTCATATTTCATGAAAATGTGGAAACCGTCGCCCTCCACCGTTTGATAGAACATTTCATCCTTCACATAAAAATCAGTGGGACGAGGGGAGTGGGCCACTCTTCTGGTCTCCCATTGCTTCTGCTCACGCTCTGAAACTTCATAGATATTCACGAATTCCGGATTCATCACGCGAATGGTCTGCTTAATATGTTCATAATAGCTGTCTGGATGGAATCTCCAGTTCGTTTCCTTGACTCGGAACGCACCCAGTCCATGGATCGACAGATTTTCGCCAAGCGGAACGACAGGCGTCAGCCAGTTCGAATCGATCTTGTTTTTTAGCCCTTTGAGGTCAACCAGCTCCCAGCAATTGATCATGCCGTCTTCATAGATATCTACGCCAATATAAAAGTACTGACCTCCGTTGCAGATTATTCCCGGTATGGAAGTACCTTCAACGATTTTGGATCTCCGAATCTTTTTCATATGAATCACCTTCCGATTATAGGCAGTATATGGCTTCGTGTTTTGGTATTCCTCGAATGTGTCAGCGATTCACCCGCGTCGCTCTATTGATTCTATGAATTTCTATAGCTATGAGGGCATTCCTTACATCATATAAGAGAGCCGCAGGAAGCTCTATACCAACGATATTTATAAACATTCTCTACCAAAACCGACTCCTCATCATCCCTCTTGTAAACCTGGCATTCTTATTCTATTTTACATCCTCTTTTCCGTTTGGTAAAAATAGCAAAAGAACTCCCTGGCTCATGTGATCATGGCAGCAGGAAGTCCCCTATGTGTGGTGCGTTTAAACTACACTCTTAAAAAAGCAATATAATCCGTTATGATTCCTTTGTGTCCCAAATGCCGAAGCATGGTCGTGATATTGCCTCTATGGTAGGTTCCATGATTTACGACCTGCTGGAGAATTTCCGAAATCGAATTCTGAAATGCCTCACCCGCAGTGTTGTGATAAGTCACAACCTTCCCCATATCGCCAACCGACGCCAAATATTCATGGTGCTCGGTTTGGAGCCGGCTCAGGTATTGACGAGCTGCTGCCATATTCGCGAACGGTCTCGCGGCAAGCGACGGAGGTCTTTCCTCCTTGATTCGGGCAAACCAAACTTCCTCCGCAGCTGCAAGGTGACCGAATACTTCGGCGATGGATGTAAAGCCCAGGTTCACTTCCTGGAGAAACACGCCTTCCGGCAAGGATTGCAAATGGTCCAATAATCTTTCGTTCGCCCAAATGTGATAATCGTACAATTGAAGATACGCTTCGTTCATGTTGCACTCTCCTCTCTTGATCGCTGTATCGGTAAGCCTGAATTGACGATGCTAGCCATAGCACCTAGCCCCTAGCAGCCCACTAGAAAATTATACCATATATAACGAAAAAGCACGGAGATCAAACGAAACACAACGCATATTTTCGGATTACTCTTTGACGCTGCCAAGCACGATGCCTTTGACGAAAAAACGCTGGAGGAAGGGATACAGCAGCAGAATCGGCAGCGAGCCGATGAATATTTGCGCGGCTTTAAACGTTCGGTTGGACACTTCGGAGAGTGCCGCGGCATCGTCTGCATTGATCGACGTCAGGTTGGTCTGCACGATAACGGTCTGAAGATAACTCGACAACGGGTATTTTTCCGGAGAATTCATCAGCAACAGTCCGTCAAACCATTCGTTCCATTGGCCGACGATCGTAAACAGCGTTACGGTAGCCATGGCCGGCAGCGACAGCGGCGCGTATATTTTCCACAGGCTGGTGATGTAGCTCCCGCCGTCAATGAAGCAGGATTCCTCCAGCTCCTTGGGCAGGCCGCGAAAAAAATTGAGCAGCAAAATCACGTTGAACACAGCTACCGCACCCGGGATGACCAATGCCCAAATCGTATCGATCAGTCCGGTATCCCTTATCGTCATATACCTTGGAATAAGGCCTCCGGAGAACAGGGTCGTGAACACGAAGAACCAGGCATATTGCGTGCGGAATTTAAAATCCCGCGATTCCTTCGACAGCGGATAAGCGATGAGCAGGGTCAGCAGCATGCTGATCCCGGTCCCAAGAACGACGCGCTGCACGGTGACCCACATCGCTACCATAAATTGCGGCTTGTTCAATACGTACTGATAGGAGCTGAGCGTAAAATCGACGGGCCACAGCTTCACGATCCCTGCCGTCGCCGCGCCTTTGGAGCTGAGAGAAACCGCCAGGATATGAACGATGGGAAGAAAGCAGAGCAGCCCCAGACCGATCAGAAAAGCGTAGTTGAAGCCAAGAAAAAATTTGCGGCTGAGTGACGGTTTATGCATACGGGACACCTTCCTTCCTAAAATATTCTGTAATTGGCGAACTTGGATGCCAGGGCGTAGGACGTCACGATAAAGACGAACGAGATCAAGGATTTGAACAGGCCGATCGCCGTGGCTACCCCATACTGGGCACCCTGCATGCCGATCCGGTATATAAACGTATCCAGAATGTCCCCGCTCTCATACACCTGCGGGCTGTACAAGTTGAACACCTGGTCAAAACCGGCATTCAGCACGTTCCCGAGCGAGAGGGTTGCCAGCAAAATGATGATCGGCATCATGCCGGGAAGCGTGATGTGCCAGGTCTGTTTCCAGCGGTTTGCGCCATCGACCGTAGCCGCCTCATACAGGGAAGGATTGATGGAGGTTAACGCGGCCAAATAGACGATGGTGCTAAAGCCGAATTCCTTCCAGATGTCCGTTATGACGAGGGTATAAGGAAACCATTGGTTGCTGCCCAGGAAAAAAATCGGCTCGATGCCGAACCAGCCCAATATTTGGTTCGCGATCCCGTTCGTCGGCGACAAAATGTCGATAAAGATTCCGCCGAGGATGACCCACGACAAAAAATGCGGCAAATAGACGAGCGTCTGCACGCCCCGTTTGATCAGCTCGTTCCTCAGCTCATTCAGCAGCAGCGAAACCAGGATCGGCACGACCAATCCCCCGATGATTTTCATGAAGGCGATAAACACCGTATTCCAAATGATTTGGCCGGTTTCCGGCAGATCGAACACATAGCGGAAATTGTCCAGCCCGATCCAGTCCGAGCCGAATAGGCCTTTGAACGGAACGAATTTCTGAAAGGCCATGGCGATGCCGATCATCGGCCAATAGCTGTAGATCAGTACGATGACGATGCCGGGCAAGATCATCAAATGAAGCGGCCACTGCCGCCGAAATTTTTTGCTTAACATGGCGATCCTCCTGTCTGTCAATGTGTATCCCATTCGCCTTCAGCAGGTGGTGAAATGAGAACAGGGGCGGGTGTCAGAAACCTCCCTCCCCTGTTCCCGTTAGCCGAACTTCTTATCTGGCGGCCTTCCATGCATTAACTTCTTCCGTAATCTTGTCGCCGCCGAGCTTCTTCCAATTAGCCACGAACTCATCAAAGGCGTCGATGCTCGCCTCGCCCAAAATGATTTTGATGAACGTTTCCTGTTCCAGCCGGTCGAGCGTCGCCTTTTTGTCGGCCATGGTCTCGGTCGGAGCGCCGACATAACCGTTCGAGATGACTTTGCCCGCATCGTTCAAATCGCGAAGCTGCTTCATGGAGCCTTCCGGCCCATTGGCGGCATAGCCGGACCAGCCCATCGGGTTGTTGCCTGCGAGATATTCCTGAAATTCCTTGAACATGATCTTCGTTTCGGCGCTGGTGATGTCCGCGTCGCTTTCGGATTCTAGCGCTTTGGCCAGCTCCTCCTGCCGGATCAGGTCTTTGTTCGGATTGACGACCTCGACCAGCGAATATTTGTTGACTCCGATGGATACGCCGTCTTCGATGATTTGTCCATACTTGTCAAATTCCGCATTGTCGCTGTACAGCTTCTCGTAGTACTGGTTAGCCAGCTTGACGATGACCTCGGGATGCTCGTACCCCTTTTTGACCACGTAATATTGGGATACGGCAAAAGGCATCTGCACCGTCGCCGGACCGCCCTCCAAAGACGGGATAGGGTAGGACTTCCAATTCACCGATTCATCTTCTTTCACCATGTCCCAGAAAGGCCATGCCGGATACCAGCTTGGTCCGATCAGCATGCCGATTTTGTGGGTGGTCACGGATTCAAAGACCTTGACGGTATCCTTTACGCCGAACTCGGGGTCGATCAGCTTGTTCTTGAACATGTCCTGCAGCTTGGCCAGCGCTTCCTTCATCTCCGGCTGAATGCTGCCGAACTGCAGTTGCCCCTCCGCGTCTTCGATCCAAATTTGCGGGAAACCGCCGAAGCCGTTAAAGAAACCTACCGAAGAGCTGTTTAATCCGATATCCTTGGTCAGCGCAAGTCCGTAGGTATCCGCCTTGCCGTTACCGTCCGGATCGTGCTGGGCAAACGCCTCCGCAATGGTCACAAGGTCATCCATCGTGTTCGGTTCAGGCAGATTCAGCTTCTCCATCCAATCCTCCCTGACCCACAGCAGGGGAGCCGAGCCGCCGATTACCGGCTGGGTGGACGGGATCGCCAACAGCTTGCCGTCAAACGTCGCGGAAGGGAGCGCGTTTTTCTCGATCTCCATGACCTTCTTCAGGTCATCGCTGGCGTAATTCTCGAAAGCCGGCGTCAAGTCCGCCAATTGCCCGGCATCCGCAAGCTGGCGCAGCTGCTCCGGCGTCACCTGCATGATATCCGGGAGGTCATTCGAAGCAATCGCGATATTCATTTTGGATTCATACTGCTCCTGGCCCGTTACCACCCATTTATAGTTGAGGTTGATGCCCATTTCCTTATATAGGTCGGTCCACACGTTGTTTTTAATATCCTGTCCGGACGGGAACTTCACTTCTTCTCCTACAAACCGGACGGCATCCAGCTGAATGGGAGGATCATACTTGCCGAACGGGTCGCCCGGCTCCATGGCCGAGGCTTCGCTATCGGCGGATGAACCCGCCGCGCTGCCTCCGCCTCCTTCCCCTTTGCTGCAAGCGCTTAAAATAAACACGAAAGCCAGCATACTGATCCACAATACGGACAAGATCTTATTTCTCTTCATGTTTGCGACCTCCTTGAATTCGATGTTTGTATAGAGTATAAGGGAACAAAAAAAGAGCTATCTACTTCAAGCTCTTTACTTTGATATCTTCTCTTTACATGTTGTGAAGTTCTCTGTATTCCTGCGGCGTCAAATGGGTCGTTTTTTTGAAAAAGCGGTAAAAATACGGCGGAGAACTGAAACCCACCGCAGCGGCGATGACATGGATTTTGTCCGTCGTCTCCTTCAGCAGCTGCTTCGCTTTGGCCAGCCGTGCCGCATTGATCGACTCGGACAGGCCCTCACCGGTCACTTGTTTGTACAATCTGGACAAATACGAAGGGTTGTGTCCCACGGCCTCCCCGATTTGCGTCAAGGACAGGTCGCCTCCCAGATTATCTTCGATATACCGTTGAACTTTGGCAATCACCTCATGCTGCTGATCCTGCTTCCCCTGCTCTTTCCGGTTGAAGATGATGTCCGCCAGCCTTTCGAAATATTCGGCCGCCTCCGTCCAGGAATCATGCTCCTCCAGATGAGTCAATGTGATATAATCCACCGCCCCTTCCCCTTCCACGTTCCGGCAGAGAGCTTCCATATCCACCAGGGACGGCATCATCACGGACACCAGGCCGTAATACACTTCCATTCTCAGCAAATATTCAACCTCCGGCGGGAAGGAAGAGGTATCGGTCACCTCATGGAACAGCTCCATGAATTCCTCCCGGTCCCCATTGTCCAAACAGCCGCGCAGCAGCTCCATCCGCTTCAGATGCGAGCGAGAGCGCCCCAGAAAATGCCCCGTACGATCCGGGCGGTTGCGCTCACGGGCTTCGGTCAACAAAGATTCGTGGCCGATCCCGAGGCCGCTGTCCAGCAGCTGCTTCAGTCCTTCGAACTTGTCCGGCAGCCGTTCCCAATCGACCCACTCGCCAGCCATGGCAAACGACGTCTTCAATTTCAGAAGCGTTTTGCAAACGTCCTGAATTTGTTCCAGCATCCCGTGGACAAAACGCTGGACCCGTTCCGCCGCCGGACTTCGAACCTCCTCCGGATGCTCCTCCCCCTCCTCTTTGTGCTGCAATATCCAGATCATCTTGGCCCTGCCGAACTCCACGGCCATGCCGTCGGTCATCGGGCCGAGCAGCTCGCCGATGATATTCTGGACTGCGTACAGCATCAGCGATTGGGCCGATGGACTTTCTTGCCTTTGCCAGCCGTCCAGCCTGCATAACAGCAGCAGGCATGGCTTGCCGGGATCCAGCTTCATCTCCAGCTCCGCAAAGCGCTGCTCCAGCTCCTCCCGCCGAATAGGACCAGGGGCTTTTTGCATCAGCTCCAGAACGTACTGCTGCTGTAAAAAAGGCAGCGCCATGCGCATATTGTCCCTCGCTTTGGCAAGCAGAATGTCTGCTTTCATCTCCTGGTCAAGCAGCTCCACGGTCTTCTCGATCGCGCTCAGCACGGCATCGTTTCCCTCGGCCTTGAGAACGTAATCGACGCTTCCTTGCCGGGTGGCCTCCTGGATATAAGAAAAGTCGTCGTATCCGGTCAAAAAAATCACTTTGCAATGGGGCCACTGCCTGGATATTTCCTTTTGCAGGGCAAGGCCGTTTAACCCCGGCATTTTGATATCCGACAAAACGATGTCCATTTTCGCCCGTTTAAGCCAGCCCAAGGCTTCCGAAGAGGAATAAGCCTTATATACCTCAAGCTCGAGAAACTCCGCGCCAAGGCACAATTCCGCAAGCCCGTTCACGATAAAAGGTTCGTCATCCACGATCAGTATTCTGAACCTGCTCTTCATCCGTCTCGCTCCTTTCTTGCTTTGGCAGTGTCATATCGATTCTCAAACCGCCCAGCCGGCTTCTCGAAAAGGTCAATCCGCCCGCAGGCCCGAATTTTAATCGAAGGCGTCGGTGCACGTTGGATAAACCGGTGATCTCTCCTTTCACGTCCGAATTCTCGATCATGGATTGCAGGTTCCGCAGCCTTTCGTCCGTCAACGTCTCCCCATTATCCTCCACGACGATATGCAGGACATGCCGCTCAGCGGCGATGGTAACCCGGATTTGCCCGTCCGCCTCCTTCTCCTCAAGTCCGTGCTCGTATGCATTTTCGATTAAGGGCTGAAGGATGAGCAGCGGAACGTCCAGTTGCTCCCAATCACCGGGGATGCCATCCCAATAAGCCGATATCCGGTTATGGAAACGGATGGACTGAATGTCCACGTAAGCTTTGGCATGCCCCACTTCTGTCTTCAACGAAACTTCGTCGGCAGCGTTGCGGGTGATGAACCTGAAATATTCCCCCAAATGCCTCGTAAAACGAACGATATTCTCGTAATCCTCCATCTCTCCCATCTGATGAAGCGTAAAGAAGCTGTTATATAAAAAATGGGGGTTGATTTGGGATTGGAGCTGCTTCAGCTCGGAACGCTGCGAGCGGATTTTCTGCTCAAACACTTCGTGGATCAGTACCTGCAGGCGCTTCACCATATGGTTAAACTGCTCGTACAGATAGTGGAACTCGTCATGATGCTTATGGCGCAGCTCCACCCGGGGACTGTCGAAATCGATGTTGCGGAATGCCCTCACCATCCGCTGAAGCGGCTGATGAATTCGGCTGTAGATCCAGCCCGAGAACAGAATAACCACCAGCAGGGAGAAGCCCGACAGCCCGAAAAAGATCATGCGGTATTTCCCCAGCGGGCCCAAGAATTCGGCTTCGGGCACATACACCACCAGGTCGGCATTCAAAAAGGCGGAGCGCTCCACGCTAACCCAATAGTTGGCCCCGTCCGCCTTTACCTTAGTGTTGTAGGGAAGCTTTGAAAACTCCGTGCTTGTTAGCGCTTCCAAGTCAATGCGTTCGGCCAACCGCGGACCGATGCCGCCTCCGTCCTCCTGAGTCAGGACCCAGCTATTGTCCACGCCGATGAGAACGGCGCCCCCGTCCCCCGTGGCCAGCTGCAGGAGCGCCGTTTGCATTTTCGGAACGGAGAGCTCCGCCGCAATCGCAAAATTAGGCGGATGGCCGTTTCGCAATCGTTCCGGGTATACCATACCCAGCAGAAGCTTGTTCTTCCATTCGAAAATGACCCGTTCGGGATGCTCCTCAAGCGCCTTCATCTGCTCTGGCGGCATGGCTCCTTCGTACGACACCTGCTCAATCGTTTTCTCAATCAACGGAATATACGTTTTGGCTTCCTGAACGTATTGATTGGAGCTTTGCAGCAGCCGCATTTTGCCCTGCAGGCGGTTGATCGCCTGAAAATATTCGGAACGGCTCATGGCAGGCGCGATGGTGCTTAGCTTTTGCAGGTCGGAGTCCTGCGACAAATCGTTCATCAGCAGCACCGTTGATCGCAGCTCCTGTTCCAGCGTGCGCATGAAAAAATTAGTCCTCGCATTCAAGGACTGGGTAATTTCCTGCTCCACGCTCGCAAGCCCGGACTCGTTCATGTAGAGGGCAGCGGCGTAAACCGGCATAATGGCCAACAAAAAGCCGGCCACGATTTTGGGATAAATCGATTTGAACCACAGCAGCTTCATCGTTTTCCTCCACTTCGTTACCATGATCGCTTCGCCTTACCGATATACAGGATGAAAACGGACCATAACGGTTAAACGATTGTTCACGACCGGTTAGCCCGGGTAAAGCAAGGACATCCGACAACTTCAGGATATCCGCTTTCGCCGGGTTGAACCTGTATCGTTAAGATTCATTATGTTTGGGAGGGACGGACCGGTTAGCCTTCCACCATCAAGCTTGCGACCTCTCCTCTCGTCGAGTCGGGACCGACCTGAATGCGGAACTCGCCCGGCTCCACCACCGGCTTCAGGTCAAGGCCGATCAATTCCAGCTGCTCGCTGCCGATGGTGAACGTTACTTCCTGCGTTTCCCCGGCCTTCAGGAACACCTTTCGGAACCCTTTCAGGGCCTTCTCGGGACGGGTAACGGAGGCGGCCAGATCCGAGACGTACAGCTGAACGACTTCCGCGCCGTCCCGTGCTCCCGCGTTGGTCACGTCGATCCGGACCGTGGCTTCGCCGCCTATGGGAACAACGGCCGGCTCGACCGTCAGACGGCCGTAACGGAATTCCGTATAGCTTAAGCCGAAGCCGAACGGATACCGCGGCGCAAGATCCGTCTCCAGGTAACGCTTGCCCCGGGTCCGTCTGGCATTATAAGAGACCGGCAGCTGGCCAACCTCCTTCGGAATGGACAGCGGCAGACGGCCGGACGGGTTGATATCGCCAAACAGCAGGTCCGCAATCGCGCTGCCTCCCTCTTGGCCGGGATACCAAGCTTCGACGATCGCCGGAATAAACTCGTCGATCCACGGCTCCGTAATCGGCCGTCCGTTGATATAGACAACAATCACCGGCTTGCCGAGCTTCTGGAGCTCCTGCAGCAGCTCCAGCTGCACGCCCATCAGCGTCAGGGTCGAGCGGTCAATCCCTTCCCCGCATTCCATATCGCTCTCGGCATGTCCGGTCACGACCGAGGCACCGGTTCTCAGATCGATGGTGCCCTCCCCGAAATCCCGTGCGCTGGAGCCGCCAAGCACCATCACGATGACGTCGGCTTGCTCGGCGCATGCCAGCGCCCGAGGAAACCCTTCCCTTGAATCGCCTTGTATGCGGCAGCCCGGCGCATACAGCACGCGGCTGTCTCCCAGCCGTCGGCGGATGCCGTCCAGCACCGTTACGATCTGCCCCGGCGGCTGGGGGGAGGTATAATCGCCAAGCTGATGGTACGGCGCATGGGCGTTGGGGCCAATGACGGCAATGGTTCCGCTGCTCGAATCCAGAGGCAGCAGGTTCCCCTCGTTTTTCAGGAGCACGATGCCTTCAGCCGCCGCCTGGTAGGCCAGAGCGATATGCTCCTTGCAGCCTATGATCTGCTCTGCCCAGGCTGGATCCACATAAGGCCGATCAAAGAGTCCCAGGCGAAACTTCAGCTCCAACACGCGTCCGGCTGCCATATTCAGATCGTCTTCAGTGACCAGCCCTTGCTCCAGCGCTTGCTGAAGATGTGCCCGGAACATGGTCCCGGACATCTCCATGTCGACACCGGCCTTCAGCGACTGGGCCGCCGCCTCCACGCCCGATCCGGCCGTATTGTGACCGCATGCCAACATATGGATCGCGCCGCAATCGGTAATGACGAAGCCGTCAAAGCCCCACGCCTCCCGAAGAACGTCTTGCAGCAGGTACCCGCTGGATGTGCAAGGGACTCCGTCGATTTCATTATAGGCCGTCATGACCGACAAGGCACCCGCTTCAACGGCCTTGCGGAACGGCAGCAAATCGACCTCGTGAAGCTCCCGAAGGCCCATGTGAACAGGGGCCCCATTGCGTCCCCCTTCGGAAGCGCCGTAGCCTACGAAATGCTTCAGCGTAGCCAGCAGGCTGGTATGCGAATCCAGGCGCTCGCCTTGCAGTCCCTGCACGGCGGCAACCGCGAATTCGGCCACCAAATGGGGATCCTCGCCAAAGGTTTCTTCGGTACGGCCCCAGCGGGGATCCCGTACCACGTCCAGCACCGGCGAATAGGTGGCCGCTCCCCCCTGAGCTCTTGTCTCGGCGGCAACGGCGCGGCTTATGCTGCGGAACAGCTCCGTGTTCCAGGTGCTGCCGATCGTAAGCGGTACGGGAAACACCGTCGCCCCGATCGCCATATGCCCGTGGGAGCATTCTTCCCCGAACAGAATCGGAATCCCCAGCCGCGAGTGCTCCATCGCATAACGCTGAATCGCATTAACCGCTTCCGCCCCTTCCCGCGGGGACAGACCGTTCGCCAGCGTCACCCCGGTCCAGGGATCGGCCCGCAGCGTTCCGTACAAGGAACCGATTCCTCCCTCCGCAAGCTGCGACTTGAACTCCTCGGTTAGCTTGATCGTACCGTCGTCGCTTCTTATGTAAGCTTTCCAGCCGAACGGCTGGATCAGCTGCCCGATTTTCTCCTCGACCGTCATCCGCTTCAGCAAGTCCTCGACCCGCCGCGAAACCGGCCATGCAGCGTCCTTGTAGTCCATGGCGCACACCCTTTCCTATTCCTGTTAGATTCGTTCTTATTGATCTCATGCAACCGTTTGTTGAATGTTCCAGCATCCTATGGGGTTTCGGTTTTATGCTCTTCCCCATCGGATTCAGCGCCACACCGCCTAAGCAGCAGCCCTGCCGAAATTCCCGATGGAGGAAAAAGGCTCTCCGGCACGATCCGCTCGGCCGAAGAACCTCCCACTATGCGTATCCTGCAGAATGGCTGCACCGCACCTGGACAAACCAGATCAACGGCTAGAACCGTCTTCCAACCTTTTCATGGGCGAGCACGCCTCAAGATGGTTGGATCTGCCGGATGCGAACCTCCTCCGGCCGGTAAACCGTCTGCACTTGTCCCCCGGCATCGGTCGTAAACATCACGGTCCGCTCCCGTTCCAATTCGAAGGCGTAGACCTTTCCGGTTGCCGGGTCCTTTACCTCGACCTCTGCGCTTGCCCCATGCTCGGAGACGAAGACGTACAAGCTTCCTTGCCCGAACGTCAGCTTGCGGCCGTAAATACCCGGAAGCTCGCCTCCCTTCGGCCATTCCAGCTCAGGCGAAACGGCTGCGGAGCGGATAGCTTCCGCGTACAGCGCCTGGATCGGCTCCCAGCGCTCATTCATCTCGACCGGGAGCGGGCACCAGATGAACCGTCCCGAGCCCAAGGTCACCGTGACGGGTGCCAGCGTCCCATCCAACCGGCCCGCCGGACGATCCACCGCCAGCGCGTTAATCTTCCGCTCCCCGAACGAAACGGCGAAATGCTCTCCCGCCAGCTCCAGCGTTTCTTCCCGAAGAACGTTGGCATGGACGGTTTCGCCGATCTCCTGCTGCAGACGATGCGGTGCCGGTCCCCAATACGCATCGGTGCGAAGCGGGCCGGTCCACAAGACCGTGCTCCCTTCCCTTACCAAGTCGAGGAGCTGGGCAAAAGCGCCATCGTCGAAATTATGCGCGCTCGGCACGATGATCAGCTTGGCCGGATAGCGCTTCAGGTCCTCCAGCTGATATTCGCCGATGCCCCGCGGATGGACGTTCATGCCGAACGTCAATGCGCGCATGGCTCTCGTCGTCGCTTCGTACGCCAGCTTGCGGCTGGAAAAATCATTCGAATACGGGTAAACGACGGCGATATCCTCCAGCTGCCGTTCATCGTCGAACAGGCCGGCTGCTTCCTTCATGAAGCGGCCGAAGTCATAGGACACATCAGCCTCCGGCTTCTGCGTTCCGTCCGCCCGAAGCGCCCCGATGTTGGATTCGTTGGCATTATCCATGAAGTAGTTAATATTCCAAATCCACTGGACGGCACCCGCGCCCCCGGTCGAAAACGAATACGCGTACTTCCGCTCCAGGATGCTGCGAAGCTCTTCCTCCGTCCGCTTGGCGATGCCGTCCGGACGCTGCACGTGCATGATGCCGGTCTCCTGGATCAGATTCGGCTTGTCCGGCGTTTTCGTAAATATGCCGTCCCAGGCCAGGTGATCGTTCTGCCACCAGGAGTGGACCGTCGTGTAATCGACCGCGGGGCCATAGAACGAAGGCGACGGACGCTGGGAGCAGATGCCCTCATCCTGACCGACCGTTACCAGCTGGCGGGGATCGGAGCGGCGAATGGTGCCGATGAGCTCGGACGCCCACCGATTATGCATGTCCATGGTGAACAGCGTGAAATCGATCCACGGTCCCCACTTCTTCGGCTGCAGCACGCTGTTGAACAGCTTGTCGTCCGGACTCGGCGCAGGCGCCGACTCGAATGAAGGCAGCTCGCCCGGCGTCATGTTCCAGCGCTCCTGAAGCAGCGCCAGATCATCCCCGTGGCGCTGCCGCAGCCACTCGGACCAGGCCTGCCGCTCGAACCGGTCCCCTATCGATACCGGCCCCTCGAAGATTCGCTTCGGATCGAACAGCGAAGGCTCGTTGATCAGGTCCCAATGCACGTTGGTCGTGCCCCTGTGACGTCCGACGATGGAGGCGACGAAGCGCTTTTGCGCCTCCACCGATCGCGGATCCAGGTAGGGGTTCACGCCTTCCCAGGCTTCGGGCGCAAACGAGAAGAACGTAAACGTCACTTCAAGCTCATGCCGCTTGGCCGTCAGGATAAAGCCATCGATCGCCCGCATGACGTCCTCGGCCGCATGGCCGTCGGCAAACATGATCATCCGGTACCCCGTCCATATGCCCGTCCGGATCAGGTTGATTCCTGCCCGCTTCATCTCCGCCATATCCGCATCCCAACGCTGCACGTTCGGCAGATGGAGGAATTTGCGCGCGACGTCGGAGGTCATGTACGTCATGCCAACGATCGGAACCGTCCGCCCGCCGCGGCGGAAGTAATCGCGCCCGCATTCCAGCCGCTCTCCCGCCTGCAGCAGCGGACGATCGACGCCCCATACCGCCTGGGTCAGGGTGCGGCGCTCCCCGGAATCGGACTCGGCTTCGCAAACGATCCGGTACAAGCCCGCTTCCAGCCGTACGGGTACGGACAAGCGAAGCTGCTGCAGATCCCGCTGTTCCATGCCGGCTTCCGACTTCTCTTGTCCGGTCCAGACGGTCTCGCCGTCGGCTTCCTTGATAAGACTCACTGCAAAATGCCAGGTCTGCGCCGGGGCAGACGTCCGGGACAACGACTGCAGCTGGATCGTCAGCCGCATCTGCTCGCCCGGCTCGTAGGAGGCGTAGTTCGGCTTCAGCCACAGCTCCGTCACGCCTGTTCCCGCGTATTCGGCCAGATCCTTCAGGACGTCCATCCCTTTCGTCTCCCAGAACGATGCCCTCAGCTGCTGGTTGATCAGAATCCAGCGGCCCCCGGCGTAATCGCCCTTATGCTGCTCCAGCATGACGACCGGAGCGGACCGCTCGCGTCGATCACGGTCCATGCCGATCAGCAGCGACGAGATGACGGCGTCCATCGGACCGCATGCCCCCATCTCCGCCGGGATGTCGCTCGCTTTGGTCGGATGCAGCGTCAAGCCCCAGGTCGGCTCGATGCCGAACAGCTCCTCGCGCCCCAGCAGGATCGGGTATTCGGCGGAGGCCTTCAGCTCCCGGACGCGCGATACGTCAACCGCCAGCGCATCATGGATATCCATTCGCTGATGGTAAGTCAGCTGCTCGCGTTCGGCATGCCAGCTTCCGTTCAGCTCTCGAACCGGCCTGCGGAAAGGCACGCCACCGGCATGAACCAGACCGCCGCCGGCCTTCAGGTGGGCTTCGATGGCCGCCCAAGCCGCTTTCGGAAAGTATGGCCCGTGCAGATGAACCAGCGCGTCCCAGCCGCCTTCCGTCAGACGATCAGCCACGTCCGCGGCACCTGAGACCACCGCCCATTCCCGCAATCGCTCCAGTGCTTCAGCAGACGGACGTTCGCCTTCGTAAGGAAAATGCTCGTCGTAAAATACCAGCGTTCTCATCGCCTACTCCTTTCTTGTCCGCGGCTGGCCGTCGACGTATACGGATGTACCGCGCGTTCGCGCCCAGTCGGCGATCCGGGAAGGGTCGCCGGTCCAAAGGCGGTTCACTCCCCATGGATTGGTCTGCGGCCGCTCCTCGCATTCGATGCGGATGACCGGGAACAGCTCGGTCGGACGTTCCCGCGGCAGCCCTTCGATCCACAGCACGTCGCCTTCCTGTCGGAACGACAGCTCCTGCCCTGTTGTCAGCAGCGTCACCCGTGATACCGGCGTCACCAGATCCGCCAGCCTCAGCACCGGCCTCCCATCCCAGAAGCGGATGATGAGATACAGCTTGTTGTCTTTCATCGTCTGCCGCCCGTAGGTGATGAATTCCGTGAGGTTCCCGCCGTCGGAGCCGTAGATGGCCTCGCCGTGAACGTCCAGCCACTCCCCGATCTTCAGCGCCCGCTCCACGAACGCCGGCGGAAGCTGTCCGTCGGGCTGCGGTCCGACGTTAAGCAGCAGATTGCCGCCCACGGTCCCCCCTTTTTCCGCGCACTCGCACAGCATGTCGAGCAGAACGTCGGCCGGACGCCATCGTTCGCCGTTCGTGTACCCCCACAGCCTCCACGTGGTGACCTGGCTGGATTCCCACAGCCGCTTCTGATCCGGGACGATGACATGCTCCGGCGAGCCGAAATCGCCCAGCACCTCGGAATCGCCCGAGCCGCCGCCGCCGTCCGCATGCAGCTTCTCCTCCTCGGACAGCCCAAGACGGTTGTTTACCAGGATGTCCGGCTGAATCGACTTCATCCGTTCCACCAGTTTGATGCTGTCCAGGTCCTCCGCGGTTCGCGGCCAGACCCCGTCAAAAAAGAAATGATCGATGCGCCCGTATTTCGTGACCAGCTCTTCCACTTGGGCATGCAAATACTGCTTCATCGTCTCCCAGCCCTCGGGATCCTTCTCCGGTCCGTCGAAATAAGCCGGGATCCGCCAATCGATCCAGGAATAATATAAGCCGACCCGAAGCCCCTGGGCCCGGAACGCATCGGTAAATTCGCGCACCAGATCCCGGCCGGGCGCCTGCTTCGCGCTGGAATAATCCGTCGTGGCCGTATCCCACAAGCAATACCCGTCATGATGCCGCGTCGTTAAGCAGGCATATCTCATCCCCGCCTTGCGCGCGGTGTACGCCCAAAGCTCGGCGTCAAAGAATTCCGGATTCCACTCGCAGGCCTTCCGCGCGTATTCGGCCTGGTCCAAATGCTCCCGGAACAGAACCTGCTCGCCGCGCCCGTATTGGGCATAAGGCCCGAAATGAATAAACATGCCGTACCGGCTTTCCGTAAACCATTGCCAGCCTTCCCGGATGGCTTGTGTTTGCTTGGTCATGAACTACGTCCTCCTTATTCTGCACGGCTCTTGCCGTGCGGCCAGCCTTAATAAAGACTTTCGCTTCTGACTCTTTGAGCAGTCTCAAGGCTTCTTATGACCTTTACTCTAGCCCGGGAATCCCTGTCTTGAACACTTTACTTTTGAGAGAAAACTTTGATTTTGGCCAATATCGGAGAATTGAAGTCCTAAACGGTAACGTGGATCACTTTCGAATCTCCTTGGAGTCTCCTTCGAATTCCCTCTGTACTCCTCACGGAACGCTCCATGGCGACGCACGAAAAAAAGCAACCCCTTCCCGGTTATCAAACCGGGGAAAGGATTGCCCTGTTCCAATGTTTCTTAGCCGTTAGTGCGCTGACCTTACGACTGACCTGCTCTCCACTCATCGAATTGCCGTTTATATTCATCAACGACCTCATCGAGACCGGCGGACTTCATTGCGGCCAGCATTTTATCGTAGGCGTCCTCGTATTTCACGACCCCGTGCATGACCGGATAGACGCTGGTCTTCAGCTCGGCGATGCAGTTGGCGTACTGCGAAGCAACGTTGGTCGGATCGAAGGTGAAGCCGATCGTGATGCTGTTCACGGCGTCCTCCGATACCGTCGTGCGGCGCTCCAGTCGCGCTGGGTCCGTATTCGTTGGATAACGGTTCATTTCAACGTGGCCGAGCAGCCAGTATGGAAGCTCATAAGCCGGGGAACCGTTCTCGTTCTTGGCCAGATAGTCCTTGGTATTCTTGCCTGTATCCTTCCAATGCACATCTTTCACGCCGCTTTGGACGAGATCCATGTTCTCCTGGCTGCTGTATACCCAGTTCAAGAATTGAATGCCGGCCTCCGGGTGCGGAGACGTGGCCGAAATCCCGTTGGAATTCCGGATCGCGTAGGATCTGAATTTCGGCTGGTCGGCCAAATAATAAATATCCAGCTTCGCATCCGGGAACGTCTGAAGAATGGCATCGCTCAAGCCAACGTCGCCCGGACGGTAGAGATAACGTCCTGCCAGCTCCTCCTGGTTGATAACCTCCGTCGGCGTCGTAAGCAGATCGCTCATAATCAGCCCGCGCTTGTAAGCCTCGTTCATGAACTTCACGTCTTTTTTGAACTCCTCGGTTTCGAACCAGGACTTCACGTTCCCCTGCTGGTCGATGTAAATCATGTTGTCGGCCACGGTAAACGGATAGGTGTCGTAGGTCGTATGCAGGAAGTAGGCTGGCTCCTCCAGCATCTTGATATATACGTTCTTGTTGTCCTGCGGCCAATTCTTCTGCAGCGTCTCTGCTGCATTGAGCAGCTCTTCCGGCGATGTCGGCGGCTTCAGGCCATTTTTCTCGAGCAGATCGGTGCGGATCGTGAACATGCCATCGTTATACGCGGTATCCGCCCAGAAGTTCGGCACGTACGTGATCTTGCCGTTGATTTTCGACGACTCCCAGATCCAGTCCGGCATGGAAGCTTTCAGCTCGGTGCCATACTGATCCAGCAGATCGTCGATCGGAATGATACCGCCGCTGCCCGCAAGCACCGTCGGTCCTTTGGTATCGTGCATGATGGCAATCAGCTCGAATTCCTCGCCCGTCGACATCATGAGGTTGGTCTTCTGATCCCATACGTCCCACGCGATGTACGTCGGTTCGTAGGTAAGGTTCAGACCGTCGGCCTCCAGCTTCTCGTTGATCGCTTTGACCGCCGCATCCAAATCCTGCGGCGCGGAGCCCGGAAGCAAATACCGTACCGGCAGCTTGTCCCCTCCGCCGTTCTCCCCGCTCGCCGATCCATTCTCACTGCCGGCGTCGCCGCCGCCGGAGCAGCCAACGATCACGGAAACCATGAATATCGCGGCCAACCATAGTGCTAGCGCTTTCCTTTTTTTCATGCATGTGTCCCCCTGTCTTCATTTGGTTTAGTCATGCGGTACGATTCCTATCTTAAGGAGACAGTAGGGAAAACGTATACTTCAAAATGATGGTTTTCGCCATTTTAAAACACTGAATCTGCCCGTCACTGCGCCTTTTTCGTCTCGATCGCATGCTGGCTGCGGAACTGGGCCGGCGAGATCTGGTAGTGCTTTTTAAACAGCGTGTAGAAATAGGTCGTATTCAGAATGCCCACCTGCTCGCTGATCGATTGAACCGACTCCTCGGTGCTTCCGAGAAGCTCACGCGCCTTCTCCAGACGAACGGCATTCAGGTAATCGTTGAACGACAGCTCGCAATGCGCCTTGAACAGCTTGCCGACATAGCTGCGGGACAGCTTCACCTCGCCCGCCACCTGCTCGAGCGACATATCCGGCCTTGCATAATGCTTGCGTACGTACATTTGGATAAAATCCACCACCTCCGCATGCCGGACCGCTCCCGATTCCTCGGACAGGCTGCAGAGCCTAAGGGCAAGATCCTTCAGGGCATCCGCGGTTTCCTGCAGCGTCTGAAAGCGGGTAATCCGCCGCGTAAAGTCGAGGAAGAGATCCGCGCTTTCCCGGTTTTTCACCGTATGGACATTGAGCTGCTTGTACAGGCCGCCGATGAACTGGTTGATGAAAAACATGACTTCATGGTAGTTGTAATCGCGTATTTCCTTGATCCACTGATCGATTTCCTTCTCCAATTTATCCCGCTGCTGCAGCTTGATGGCCTCGATGATGCGCTTCTCTCGCTTGTCCGGATACTGCGCCTCGGAATGCTCCGACTCCGCGGCGATGACCGGATCGCCATGGAATATCCTGCCCTTTCCCGCGAAAAAGCGCTGCTGGAAGCAGGACTGCGCGCAATCGAACGATTCGCGCAGCTCCTCGTACGTCTGCGCGGCGGTTCCGATGCCGACGGTGACGGACACGCGGAGCGTGCGGAGCATCTCGCCCTGCAGCTCCTCCAGCATGCCCAATACATGGAGCGGAAGCCGGCTCTGCTTCATGGGGAGAATGATCGCAATGGTTCCGTCCCCCACCGTTGCCACGCTCGCTCCCTCCGGCTCCAGCATCTGCTGGGCCGCCTGGGCGACGGCCGCGCAGGTATAGGACTGCAGCTCCTCGTCCTCGCCCCCGGGCGAGCCGTCTAAGCTGTCGAGCAGAAGGACGGCCGCCAAGAAATAGGGCCCCTTGCCTTCGCGGGCCAAACGGCGGAATGCCGTCTCGTCGCCGCCTTTCAGCAGCTGCAGCACATGCGCCTGCCGGGCGACGGAAGCCTCGGACTCCATCGACTTCATTTTCTCCGTCATTTCGGCGTAAGTGGTATCCAATATGGCAAATTCGTTGATTTGCCGACGGTTTTCCTTCATTTTCGGAATGGCGCTCATTTTCTCCAGCAGGTGGCGGATCGGGTTGTACGCATGATGCGTCAGCCAGATCGACAAGAACATGCTGACGACGAAGCAGGCCAAAGCGAGAACCAGCGCCGACGTTCGGAGGGCCTGCATGTTGAACAATAGATTTTGATATTGGCTTACGCTGATAAACGTCCAGTTCATATCCTTGGATTTGACATAGGTAACCAGGCTCTTGCGGCCGTCGATGGAGCGGGTGAAGTAACCGCTTTCCGCGTCCGATTCCAGAATGGACTGGACATAGGACTCCTGCGATACATCCTCCATGAACCGGGACCGATCCGAATGGGTGATGATGGTTCCCTTGTCGTCAATGACGTGAAGCGAATCCACCGCTTCGTTGCGGTAGCCTCCGATCAGATCCTGGATGGTGTCGGTGCTCATGTTGATTACGATCGCGCCCTTGGAACTTAGCGGCGAATAATAGCTCGGAAGGAGAACGAAAGTCAGGACGTCTTCGCTCCGCTTCGCCGAAGTGGCGGAAGAGATCTTGCGCGGGAACAGATGAAAATAAGATGTATTTTTGCTGTTGATTTCCTCCAGCAGCGCCTTCTCCTGCTCCTTGGTAATCCCCTTCGTATTCAGGTACGTGTTATTCGAGCCGTTATAGATCCCGATCGAATGGATGAACGGATAGGTGGACTGGACCCGGTTAAGGGTACCGAACACGCCATATTGTTTCAGCGGATCAGCCTCTTTGTCCAATAGGGCGTTCACGATCTCCTTGTCGCTGAGCAGAAGGTTGCCCACGTTATACACCTGGTCGCGGATGACGCTGGATACGGCGCTGTTCTGCTTCAGCATCGACTCGGATATTTTTCCTACCTCCTTCGCGGTGCTCCAGGAGAACATCATGTACAGGACGACGGTTACGAGGGCAATCATGGCTGCCGTGAGCAAAACAAAGCTGAGAAACATATTTCGATACACTGCATAACGGAATAATCGCTGCCGGATCATATTCTCCCTCCTTTATCTTTCGGTCTGTATAGCAAACTGAGATCTTATCATTCTTGAATATTACTAACATTATATGTAATATTCATGTTAATTTAATGGGGTTGCTTAGCCATCCGATCGCTTGGAACGGATAGATATTTTATTCTCATCTTACATTTGCTCAGGGCATACATCAATATGAAAACGCATTCTTTATTTCCCTCCCCAAACTCCCCTTCATAGGCTTCATCGGCTAAACTCCTTATAAAATCAAGCTTTTCCAGTCATTATTCAATCCTGGCGACACTTTGCGAAATACTCAAATTCGAAGTTTTTGCCGTTTTTTAAAGCAGGCGTCCCCCCTTTCAATCCGCTCAAACTCCATTTTCATAGTTTACTGCACGCGGCAACTCTCTTTACACTCGAAACAGAACTGCTACGCTTGCAGCCCCCATCACTTACGAAAGGACGTGCCTACTCATGAAAAAAAGCCGCTTCGGCTTCCTGCGCGAAATCCGCTCGAACGGATCCGCCTACCTGCTCGTCGTACCGGCTGCCATCTATACGCTGGTCTTCGGTTATTTCACGCTTCCGTACATGCTCATTGCGTTTCAGAAGTTCAACTTCAAGACGGGACTTTTCAATTCCGCCTGGGTCGGCTTTGACAATTTCAAGTTCTTCTTCTCGTCGCCCCGGGCTTGGGAGGTCACCTTCAACACCTTGAAGCTCAATTTTCTATTTATCATCGTCGGCACGCTCGCAGCCATGGCGCTGGCCATACTGTTCAACGAGCTCCGCAGCCGCTGGTTCTCGAGGGTGACCCAATCCACGATTTTGTTCCCGCATTTCTTGTCCTGGGTTATCGTGAGCTATATCATCTACAGCTTGCTGTCGACCGACTACGGTATCCTGAACCGGATCCTGGCGTTCTTCCATATCGACCCCGTCAACTGGTACGCCTCTCCGCAATACTGGACGTGGATTCTTACGACCGCGGCGGTCTGGAAGGACCTCGGGATGAACCTCGTCATTTATCTGGCGGCTATCACGGGAATTGACGACAGTTATTACGAAGCCGGCCGGATCGACGGCGCTACCCGTTGGCAGCTCATCCGCCACATCACCATTCCGCTCATGCTGCCGACCATATCCATCTTAACCCTGCTGGCTCTGGGCAAAATCATGTACGGCAGCTTCGACATGATCTATGCCATCGTCAAGGACAACGGGCTGCTGTATCCGACGGTTGACGTCATCGATACGTATGTGTTCCGTTCCCTCCGCACCATCGGGAATCCGGCACAGGCCATGGCCGTCGGACTGTATCAATCCGTGGTCGGCTTTATTCTCGTATGGGGCAGCAACAAAATCGTGAAGAAGGTGAATCCGGACCATGCCTTGTTCTAAAGCAAGCCGGATTCATTCGGAAGGGAGCGAAATCTAGATGACGTCCAGACCTAAATTTTTCGACGCCGTGAATGCCGCGCTGATCGGCATCATCTCCATTCTCTGCATCCTGCCGATGCTGCTTGTGCTCATGGTGTCCTTTACCGACGAAGCCAGCATTAAGCAATTCGGCTACCAGCTGTTCCCGAGCGAGCTGTCGCTGGATGCCTACAAGCTGCTCCTGTTCGGCAGCACGCCGCTGTACCGGAGTTACATGATCTCGATCATCGTGACGGTCGTCGGCACGATCCTTGCGGTCACCATCACGTCCATGGCCGGATATACGCTGGCCGCCAAGCATATCCGTTACCGCAACGGGCTCGGATTGTTCTTTTTCATTACGATGGTGTTTAACACGGGCCTGGTGCCCTGGTATCTGATCAACCTGAATCTCGGCATGAACAACACCATCTGGGCCCTGATCATACCGTCCCTGGTGTTCAACCCGTTCAACCTGTTTCTTGTGCGCAACTACATGTCCCAAATTCCGCCTTCCCTGACGGAGGCGGCCAAGATCGACGGCGCGAGCGACTTCTATATCGCGTTCCGGATCTACTTCCCGCTCTGCATGCCCGTTCTGGCTACGATTACGCTGTTCTACGGCATTGCCTACTGGAACAACTGGTTCAACGCCATCATGCTGGTGGACAACGAGAAGTTGTATCCCCTTCAATACCTGCTGTTTAAGCTGAACTCCGAGATCAGCATGATTCAGCAGATGCAGAGCAGCGGTGCCATCCTCGGCAGCCAGACGCTGCCGCAAGAATCGGTGAAGATGGCCACCGCCATTCTGACGATCGGTCCGGTGGTGCTGTTCTATCCGTTCCTGCAGCGGTATTTCATAAAAGGGCTGCTGATTGGCTCTTTGAAGGAGTAAGGGTTTTATCCACATGCCATGATCTCAGGATATAAGCAGGTAACCCGGTTTTACTGAAATCAAAGAGGCTAACCGCTGGGACTGACCCCATAACGTGAGACAGATTAAAAACACCTTCAAGAGAATGCAACCATGTCGTAAGATATGGGGACAACTATGGAGGTGTTTTTGCGTTGGCAACGAGAGTCAGCTATCCAGTAGAAGTGAAAAAGAAAGCTATTGAAATGAGGTTGGATGGCATTCCAGTGAAAGAAGTCATGGACCAACTGAACATACGAAATAAGACACAAGTGGAGACCTGGATGAGATGGTATCGCAGCGGCCAATGGAACCGGTTGAAGCAACCTGTCGGTAAACAATACAGCTACGGTAAAGGCCCTGAATATGCATCAGAACTCGAGAAGGTGCAGGCGGAAAATCGGTTTTTGAAGCAACAATTAGATCTGCTAAAAAAGTTCGTGGAAATGCAAAGGAGGTGTCGCCAAAGGCTGTAGTGGAGTGGGTTGAGTCTGTTCGAGGAGAAGTCAGTGTAACTCAAGCGTGTGCATGGATCGGGCTTTCTCGCTCCACCTACTATCGCTGGAAGGACGCCTACGAGAACCCATGTAAAGATCACATGGTAGAGAAGATTCGAGAACTCTGTAGTCAGCATAAATTTCGTTATGGATACCGGAAGATCACGGCTCTACTTCGGATGGAGCGTAAGATTAACCATAAACGCGTGCAGCGGATTATGCAGCGTGAGGGGCTCCAATGTCGTGTCAAGGTGAAGAAACGCAAACCTACAGGCCAGCCAGCTTATATCGCAGAACACTTGTTAAAGCGCCAATTTGCAGCCGATGCCCCCATGCAAAAACTCGTTACAGATATTACGTATTTACCGTTTGGCGGAAAAACGTTATACCTGTCGAGTATCTTGGACTTGTTTAACGGTGAGATTGTGGCGTACAGTATTTCTGACAAGCAAGACACCGGGTTTGTCCTGGACACGCTGGGTCAGCTGCCCGCTCTGCCGGGCACCATGCTCCATAGCGATCAGGGCAGCGTCTACACATCTCAGGCTTATCAAGAAGCTGTAAAGGGAAAAGGCATTACCATGAGCATGTCCCGCAAGGGTACGCCCGCTGATAATGCCCCCATTGAATCGTTTCATTCCACGCTAAAGTCTGAAACGTTCTATCTCGAAGGTTTAACCTGTACGACGACGGCCATCGTCGAGCAGACCATTCGAGACTACATTACTTACTATAACTCAATTCGCATTCAAACAAAACTAAACAACCAGTCGCCGTTTCATTTCCGGCAACTGGCTGCTTAAACTTGCAAGGTGTTTTGATCCCTGTCTCACAAACGGGGGGCAGTCCCGCTCTCACGGTTAGCCTCTTTTTTTATATGCTGGATGTCTTTGTGGATGCAACCTCTGCCGCTTCGGATGGAACATCGTCAACAGAGTTCGTAAGCGTAACCCTGATGTTGTACATCGGGACAGTAACGGTAATCCGGTTTTTAAAAGAACAGGATGAATGCTAAAACGCCCGGCTTTTGACTTCTCCTTGATAAGCCAATGCATCCTGGGCCCTTAACCGCTGAACCTCGCTCAGCTCCGACAACTCGGCCCATTTGTATTCCGAATGCTCGGAGCTGAGCACAATTTCCTCGTGAAGCGGGATCCAACAGCGGAATATGCCGACCTGCGCGTTGATATGACTGTGATAATAAAATCCGGTCAAGACCGCATCTTGCAGGGTAAGGCCCAGTTCTTCGCGGCATTCGCGAAAAATCGCTTCATGGATCGTTTCGCCGGAATCCACCCCGCCCCCGGGCAAACTCCATCCCTTATTCCCATAGGTCCGTTTTAATAAGAGCAGCTTGCCGTCAGCGTTCAATATGATGGCATGCACACCAAATCTGTACGTGTCATGAAAGCCCAACTTTCATCCTCCCATCCCGTCAATAAATGCTCATCGGCTACCTCAAACGATCCTTCATTTCCTCCAGCACAATTCCCCACCATGAAGAGGAACGTACAGCAGGGAGATCCATCTCTTTCAGCTCCCGCTTCATTTGTTCGAAGGCTGACTTCCACTCGTGCTGCGCCTGCGAGGCGTCCGGACGGGTTCCCGGCTTGATCTCTCCTCTTCTGAACTTCTCAAGTTTCTCGCGAAATTGTTCTGCCGTCAAAATCATGGGAGGTGGATCAGGCTGCAAGCGCTCCGTTTGCTGTTTGAATCGAAGCACACGGTCCATAAAAGCGAGCAGGCTGTCGATGGAGGCGTTTATGTAGGTCGGTTTCTGTGTACCGCCCTCCGTTACTGCCCACACTCCCCCTGTATCCTTTTGGATCGCGACATGCAGCCCTTCGCTCCAGATCTCCCTTCCGATCGCGATATAGGCTCCATGAATATCCTGTAGCGGTAACGCTTCATGAAACAGAAGACCCAACGGGGGCTCCTGCGGATCAAAGACCGGCATTCCCCGTTGCACAAGCGTTTCCACCGTCTTATCGTGCATTCCCAGGACGTCCAAGCTTTCCCTCGTATAAGGCAGCACTCCGTGATCATACAGCGTATGATATTGCGGCTCCATTCTAACCCTCCCTTAAACTCCTAAACCGGTACGTATTCTGTAACCTAAATGATGCAGCGCGGTCTACAGATATTCGCCGAAATAAAACTGCAGCGCTTCAGTGGAATATCCGTCGCTTCCCTGCCACTCCGACATCGAGAAGAAATCGTCGTCCCTTCTCGGACGCGTGCGGGGCGTATCCTTCGGAACCAGCACGCCGGCATATCCCAGAATTTCCATCAGCACGTCTCGTTCATGCTTGCTTGAAGGCAGAACATCCTTCAAGCGCTTCTCAAGATGACGCGGGCTTTCTGATTCGGCGCATCCGTCGACGGCTGTCATCAGCTTCCTCAGAATGGCGATATCCTCCTCGTCCACCGTCAGGCCCTCCTCATGGCTCAACAGCTCCAGATCGAGCCAGCAGTAGAGCAGCTGATTCAAGCGGATGCCTCCCCATTTGACCCGTTCGAAATTCAGCACGTTCAGGTCGGCATTCACGTAATTCCGGTCGGACTGGAGCCCGGCATGGTTACAATCTCCGCAGCTGCTGTAATTCGGCATGGCCGAGCGTCGTTCTTCGTACTGATGCAGAGGCAGGCGCGATGTAAGCGCCCAACTGGAAAGCGCGCTTCGCAGATGCACTTGTCTCGTGGACAGGCTGTGCAGAAATGCGGCAGCAACCCTTTCTTTAGTAACCGTCTTATGTAAGCTATGAAGCCGCTGGTTCAGCTCATCATGTCCGATGGTGATGGGGTCGAACATCAGCCTCATGCTCTTCGCGTAATCAAAGTCCTCCCCGACGAACGGCAAAGGACTGCTTTTCCAGCCGCTGGATGACCAGAACGTTTGAAGTAAAACCTTTTTCGCCTTTTTGTCCACAGCTTCCACTTCCCATTTTTTTCTTGTCCCTATCATAACAAAATCTTCCTATAAAGCGAAGACGATCGAAATCTGACTGAGTTGGATTGAAGCCGTGAGACTATGAAAACTACGAGTTATATCATGTAATGAATAATGATGAATTTATTCTTAATATTTCTCCGAATAATCATTATAATGATATAATGTTTCAAATAACCCTATCCTTGTTGATCAAATCGGAATTTCGCATGACATGAAAAGAATGAAATGGTGGATGCACCCAAAATGACCATTCACAACCTCAAATCATTCATCGTATCCACTTTCACTTTCCGAATAAACTGGAATCACTTTAAGTCGAAGCTGCTCTTAAGATACGTTCTGTCTTATATTCTGATCTTCCTGATTCCTCTGACGGGAGTAACGATGTTTGTTTATGATAGCGCTGTCAGCGGGCTTCGTACCGAGATCGAACAATCCAACATCAATCAATTGAACCAGGTGTCAATGACCATCGACTCCCGTATCGCGGAGCTTCGGGAGCTTTCCGGCCGGATCGCTTACGACAGACGCTTAACCCCTTATATGGTCCGTGATGATTATTACAGAGTGGAAGCCATACAAGCTTTGGCCAACTATAAGGCAAACAGCAGCATCATTGAAGACATCTTCTTATACTATCATAACGACCCGATTATCTACTCTTACCGCGGACTGACGAATGTTAACGTTGCGTTCGACTCCTTCTATCGTTATGAGAACTGGAGTCTGGAAGATGTCACCCTTGCGCTGAACGAAACGAATCAGATGGTAATACGGCCGGCCGAGAATGTTACGATCAACAACTCCAGGCAGGAGACGATGCTGACCATCATCGTACCGATCAAGCCCAATGCCCCCTATCCGTACGGAAGCGTCGTATATATGGTGAAAGAGTCCAATCTTACCGGGGTCATGGATTCCATTCTTAGCGATTTCACCGGGAGCAGCTACATTCTCAATCAAAATGATGAAGTGCTTACAGCGAGCAATCATGGCGTAACCCTGTCTCAGGAGCACCTTGGAACATTGGCTGCGCTTGATGCCGGCATACACAATCTCTCCCTGAATAATGACAAGTATTCCGTCGTATCCGTCAAATCCGGGGAGAATGGCTGGAACTACATGACCATCATGCCAAGCTACCAGTTCTTCAGCCGGGTCGCTCATGTACAGACGCTCATTCTGCTGGTGTTTGGCATCGCCGTCATAACCGGAGTGCTTGCCGCTTTTGTGCTGGCTAGACGCCAATATCACCCGATTAAGGATTTGATGGAATTCGCCAAGCTCAGAGTTAGCGATTCCCCAGAGCCCAAAACGCGCAATGAATGGGAATGGATTCGTCAGACCCTTCACGATTACAGCACCCGGATCGATATGCAGGAGCCCTTCGTGCGCAACCAATGCATGCTGCTTCTGCTGAAGCACGGAAAGCCGGATGATCCCGAAATCGAGCGAATGATCGCCGGAGTCGGACTGGAATCTCCCCAAGAACAAGTCATTTATTTCTGTGTGATTCTGTCCTGGGAAGAAAACGATGCGGCCGAGGAAGTCGTCCAGAAGGATCGTCAGCAGGTGCATGAAATTCTCAGCCATGTTGAACCATCAGGGCTTCAAGCGAATATCTATGGCGTTGAATTCTCAGCCGATAATCAATTTGCGCTGATCGTATCGCTTCCTGACCCTGGTCAAGATTCGCTGAAGCTCCGGATGGAGCAGATCATTCGCGCGGTCCAGGGATTGATCTCCGAGAACACTCGGCTCGATCCGAGCATGGGCGTAGGTACGCCCTACCGGGATTTGGGGCAGCTGAACCAATCCTTCATCGAAGCCGCAACCGCACTCGAGCACCGAATGGTCGGCAGCAGCCGGATCACCTATTTCGACCAGTTGGCAGAGCAGAATCATCCTGTCGCCAAAGGCGTATGGCTTCCAAGAAAGTCTTTGCTCAAGCTGGAGCAAAGCCTAAAGCAAGGCAACGAGTCGGTGGCTGTGCAGATGATCGCCGAGATGATGGAGACCATCCGCAGCGAACCGCTGCAAATTCATCTGCTGCGCTGTATTTGCTTCGATCTGCTGAACGCGCTGCTTCGGTCCGCCTCTGAGGTTGGAATGAACGAAGCATTCAGCAGCATCTCGGACTATACGTCGTTTGAGACGCTGGAGGAATTTGAGGACAAGCTGTTGTCGCTCACGACAGAGGTTTGCGAGAAGGTTGAACGGAACCATGAGCAAGCAGCGCCAAAACTGATCGATGATATCGTACATTATGTAAATCAGCAGTTTGCGGACTATACGCTCAGCCTGGAGCATGTTGCCCTTAAATTTTCCGTCTCTACCTCTTACTTAAGCCGCAGCTTCAAAGAGAAGACCGGGATCAGTTTCTCGCAGTATATCTGGAAGAGGCGTACGGAGGAAGTCATTCGGCTGCTTGTGACGACAAGCGCTCCCCTGAAGGAAATCATCGAACAGGTGGGCTACCTGGATGCACCCAATTTCATCCGCAAATTCAAGAAAGAAACCGGGCTTACGCCCGGTCAGTACCGCAAACAACATCGTTCGAATAGGCTGGATATATAACAGAAGGGCCCTTTAGGAGAACTTGTCTCGAAAGGGCCCGGATGCTTCTACTTCACTCACTGCGGTTCGTTCAAGACATGCTCTACCAGCTCATCGACCGGCACGGTAGCCAGTGCAATTGCTGTGTCGGTCACACCATAATAGATATAGAGCAGACCGTCTTTGACCACGTTTCCTGTCGGGAACACCACATTCGGAATTTGATAACCGAATTTCTCGTAATAGGTTTCCGGTTCCATAATGTAATTCTTCGTTCTTGCTATGACCTTCTCAGGGTTGTTCAGGTCAAGAAGCATCGCCCCAACACGGTAAACGACCTGATCATCAACGCCGTGGTAAAGGACCAGCCAGCCTTTATCGGTTCGCACAGGCGGCGTGGCTCCGCCGATTTTCCTGGATTCCCACGCCGGATTCTCGGCTTTGGCCAGAAGCTTCGGCTCTTCCCAATGAACCAGATCCTCGGAGTACGTAATCCATATCGCCGCGCTGTCCGTTCCGTAAGCTGCACCCACGTATTCCTCCGGACGGCGCAGCAATACATACTTTCCGTTAATCTTCTCAGGGAACAAAATGTTGTCGCGGTCATTGATATCGAGCGGTGTCGTATCGGCAACGAACTCCCAGTCGATCAGATTGTCCGACTTCACGATCGAAGAGCGAGTGAGCCAGTGGCCCTCCTCCTCCCCCCAGCCGTCCGGATATTTGGGAATCGACCGCTCCGGTATCCCCGCTCCCGTCGGATAGTAACTCATGGCGCATGGCCTAAGGGCATAGTTTAGAAAGTACGTGCCGTCGATTTTGACAATCCGCGGGTCCTGGACGCTTCCATATGGAAAGCCCAGCATGTCAGGCGTCACGATCGGCTCGTCTTTCACGTGCGTAAAATTCACCCCGTCTTCGCTCTCCAGCAGTCCCAAAACGTTCTTGCAAGGCGTTAGCGAGCCTGCGGTTCGCTCAATCATGTAAAACTTCCCGTTGTCTATAATAACCGCAGGATTGAATACGGTGACTTTACGCCATTCGTACGTTCCTGGAACGACGATCGGATTGTTCGGATGTCTCGTCATTTTCATAGGCTATGCCTCCACATTTGTATAATATTCAGGAGATTTATCAGGCCCTCTATCATTCTATGTTTAGCTCGACTTCCAGCGGTCATATGCGCCTTGATAGATTTCAACAACTCGGTCGGCACCCATTTTCTTCATCGTGTTCAGATAGTTATCCCAATTGGACAACGGTTCTGCGCCGGTTATGAATTTCGCCTCCATCTGTTGTACATACGTGCTCAGATCCGAGTTCAGGCTGTTGATCTCGGTTTGCTCTTCCACGGTAAGGAACAAGGCAGGGAACGGAGGTCTTGCTCCCCGATCGAGCAGTTTCTCCTTCGTTTCCTTTTCAACCCACAGATCAAAGTCGGTCTTCAATCCTTTATTGATATCGTCCGTGTTGATGGTAGGAGCCGGAATGCCGTAGTTTGGCGTCAAAGTCGCGCGGTAATCCTCCATCTCCATGCCGTCCGGCACAGACAAATAGCGTTTCACGCGATTGGCTTCATCCGTGTACTCCCACAGCATCCCTTCCGGTCCTTTGTTGAAAAAAAGCGACCCTTCATAAGAGTAAAGGTAGTCCACCCAACGGATCGATGCTTCAGGAGCAGGATTGGTAGCCGAAATGGCAAAAGCCCCTGTCGTAATCCCTCTGTTCTTGGCGATGGCCGGCTTGTCTACCAAATCGCTTTTCACCGGAGCGAACATCGGATCCTTGGTGGACGGTTCTCCGCCTTTGGTCATGTAAGCATGCCAGTCGGAGAACAGGGCCACCTGATTGTTCTGTGCCTTGGCCTTTTTCTGTTCTGCGGTTTGCGAGAAGCTTTCATGGTCAAGCAGATCCTCTTTCCAAAGACGGTTCATATAGGCCAGATACTCTCGGAAGCCTTCTTCTATCGGGGTATAATGAACAACATCCGCATCGTCTACATAAATTTCGTCTTCATAAACGCCGAAAGCGCCAAGAAGCCAAGTACGCAAATCACGAGCATTGGTCGTAGCCGTCGATACGGAAGAGATCGGGATTTCATCGGCGACTCCATTGCCGTTCGGATCCTCTTCTTTTACCCGCTTCAGGAAGGTGTAGAGCTCCTCGGTCGTCTCCGGAAGCTTGTCGATATTCAGCGCCTCCAGGAAATCACCGTTGTACCACAGCGGGTTGCGATACCAGTGCTGGCTTAAATCGACCGCAGGCAAAGAGTAAATATGCCCATCCGGAGCCGTAATGGATTTACGAATCTCCGGAATTTCGTCCATCAGCGCCTTGAAGTTCGGAGCATATTCCTCGATGAGCTCCTCCAGCGGAATCAGAATACCCTGCTCGCCATAGTTCATCTGTTCGGCCGCGGTCAACCCTGCAGCATAGAAGACATCCGGGTAATCGCCGCTGGCAAATACGAGATTCTTCTTCGTATCAAAGCTATCCTTCGGTGCGTTCAAGTATCGGAACGAAATGCCCGTCTTTTCCTCCATCTGCTGCAGCACGACCATATCCTTCCAGTTCTGAACGCCGACATCAGGTGCCATCATGGTCAGCGTAATCGGTTCATTCATAATCGGGAAGCCTTCCTTATTCACGGCGGCTGCTTCCGTTGACTTTGTTCCGGCAGATTTCGTATCGCCGGCCGAACCGCATCCGGCGAGCAGGGACAGGGCTGTCATCCCCGTCAACACCAGCTTCCAAGGTTTGCTTGTCATCTTCATCCATGTTTCCTCCCTTTGCATACTCAAGCTCATATCTTATAAAACGCTTTCATTCATCATCCTTTTACAGAGCCGATCATGACCCCTTGGACAAAGTATCGCTGTAAAAAAGGATAGAGAGCCACAATCGGCAGAGTAGATACTACGATAACCCCGTATTTGATCAATGATGCGGTTTCGGCTTTGGAATTCATTGCCCTGGCGGCATCCCCGCTGATTCCGGCGCCGGTCGTCTCCGCCGTCATTTCCTGAAGAACCAGAATCTGCCGCAGCACCATCTGCAGAGGATACTTGCTCTCATCGTTGAGATAGATCAGAGCCGGAAAATAGCTGTTCCAGTGACTGACCCCGTAAAATAATGCCATGACTGCAATAATCGGCGCGGACAGCGGCAGAATAATGCGGACGAACAGCTTCAGGTTGGTACAGCCGTCCATATATGCCGCTTCCTGCAGTTCCTTGGGAATCGTCGTCTGGAAGAACGTCCGGGCAACGATGATATTCCATACCGATGCTGCTACGGGAAGAATGAGCGCCCCCATCGTGTTGATCAGCCCCAAATTCCGGACGACGAGATACGTGGGCACAAGCCCTCCGGTAAAGAACATCGTGAACAGAATAAATCCCAAGAACAATTGACGGCCGACCAAATCCGACCTGCTGAGGGCATAAGCTGCAGGCAGTGTCACGGCCAGGTTCAACAGCGTTCCTATTCCAGTATAGACGATCGTGTTCAGATATCCGTTCCAAATCTTCGGATTTTCGAAGACCAGCTGGTATCCGGCCCAGGTAATCTCCTTGGGAAACAGCCACATCGCACCGGAATTCACCTGCTGCGGGCTGCTGATCGATGCGCTGAGAATATAAACGAGCGGATACAGAACAACAATCAGGGCGATGCATAAATAGATATAAACGCTGCCGAGAAAAATCTTGTCCCACTTCGATTCCTTCATCGCGGTAACCAATGCACTTTCCTCCTTTCTACCATAGGCTGTTCTCGCTGGTGCGTCTGGCAATCCGGTTGACCGTTACCAATAGAATGACGTTGATCACGGAGTTGAACAGGCCAACGGCTGTCGAGAAGCTGTACTGCGCGTCGACCAGACCGGTCCGGTAAACATAAGTTGAAATGACATCGGAAGATTCCATATTCAGCGAGTTCTGCAGCAGCAGTATTTTTTCGAAGCCAATCGTAAGGATGTTGCCCATGTTCAAAATCAACAAAATGGTGATCGTTGGGAGTATGGCCGGGAGGTTGATGTGCAACAATCGTTTGAAACGACTGGCGCCATCCACAATCGCGGCTTCATGCTGCTGGGGATCGACCCCGGACAGCGCGGCCAGATAGATAATGGTCCCCCATCCGGTGCTTTGCCAGACCCCCGACAGAACGTACACGGTCTTGAACCACGCCGGATCCGACAGAAAGTTCGGCGCATCGATGCCCATCCATTTGATCAACTGGATCAGGATGCCTGTGGACGGCGATAAGAAGGTAATAATCATACCCGCCATGACAACAACGGATATAAAATGAGGCGCATACGTAACGGTCTGGACGATTTTCTTGAAGGGACCCGTCCGGATTTCGTTGAAAGCGAGCGCCAGGATGATCGGCAGCGGAAACCCGATGATCAGCTCGTAGAAGCTGAGGCTGAACGTATTCCAGAGCAGATCCCAGAAATAGTAGGAATTGAAGAAACGCTCGAAATGATCGAAGCCCACCCATGGGCTGTCCATGATTCCTTTGCTAGGGATAAAGTTCTTGAAGGCAATCTGGATGCCGTACATGGGCGCATAGTGAAATACAAGGAAATACAGTAAGGCCGGCACCAAGAACAGATAGAGCTCCCAGTTCACCCTGATTCGTTTACCAAGAGACGTTTGGTTTACACCTGGATTAGACGGCTTCGTTTCGCGATGGATGGAACGTCTTTCGGATATCACAGCAAGCAGTCTTTTTCCCTTCATGTTTCCCCTCCTTTCTTACATATCGATTCATGTCAGGTTATCTGGTTCACTCACGTACATCACGTTTCAGTGATTAACAGGTAACGCTTACATTCCAAAGTGTAGAGAAGACAGCATGACATCGTAAATGTGTAAGATGTGCATTGTCACCCGTCTGTCCGGCGAAATCCCGCTGCTGTCCTTTATTTTTCATCCGAATCTCCGAGATTTTTGATCATAGTTAATACGGAGTATGTGTAACATATGAACCTGTTATCAGGATTCATATGTTACATATTGTGCTCCATCAAGCGTTGTGCGAACATGGCCTACGAACACCGAATATGCGTTAACTCGCACGAGAACAAGGAAGGGCAGAATGAAAATGTCTCTGTCCATTTCATTCCCTTTGACCATTCACCTATCCAAATAAAAAAAACCACCAACTTTAATTGGTGGTTTTTTTATGAATTCTTTTAGTTAGTAGTAGTAGTAGCGTAGTAGCTTATTGCTGTCTTTCTTGCTTCGGAATTACTTCATCACTTTAGCCAGCTCGGTGAAAATAACCCCGAGCGCATACGCGCCCGCATCCGGGTATCCGATGCTGCGTTCCCCAACCGTGCCCGCTCTACCCATTCGGGCAACGATATCCGCCGTCTTCTGCGCGCCGAGCACCGCCGCTTCGGCCGCTTTGATCGCTGCCGGCTTCATGTCTTCGCCTTGCTCTCCACTCTGCGTCCAGGCATCCGCGAACGGCACGAGCGCATCGATCAGCGTCTTATCGCCGACGACGGCTCCTCTTCCGAAGGATCTTTCGCCCGTATCCTGGATTCCTTTGACGACGGCCTGCATCATCTCCGCAACCTCATGAACGGACAGCTCCTGTCTCTGCCCTGCATATTTGCTTGCGGCTCGGAACGCCGATCCCCAGATCGGTCCCGAAGCCCCGCCGCAGTGCTCCATAATGATCATCGAGCAGGCGTCGAGGAAATCGCCGATATCGCGAAGGTGATGGGTAAGCAGATCGTTCCACTCCGATTTTAGCTGCTTGAAGCCCTTGGCGACGCTCATCCCGAAATCGCCGTCTCCCGCATGGGCGTCGAGCTCGCAGAACGGCACCTCGTTCTCGATGATGACCTCGCTCATCTGATCGATCAGGTACACGATATTTTGCAAGGATAACCGGTTGTTCTTAATCACCGCTGCCGCGGCATCCGTATTGTTTTTATAAGATACCGTGCCTTCTGACTTCTCTTGTGGAATCACCTCGGTATAATTCACGGGCTCGAATGCGCCCTTGACCGTTAGTGCCGGCGTATCGCATGGCGCAGACAGCCACTTCTTGAGCGTCTCGTCCAGCTTCATGATCGTTACCGAGGCACCGGCCATATCGATGCTGGTCATATAGTTGCCGACAAATCCTTTGAATACCCGCTTGTTTCGAGCCGTCAATTCACTCGTCACGGAATTGTTCAGCAAATACAGCTCCTGCAGCGGCGTGCCGCCAAACCCGTTGATCAGTACGGCAACTTCGGCTTCCGAAGCATCATCCAGCTCCAGGTTATCCAGCAAAGACGTAACCATCCGCTGCGCCAGCTCATCCGCTGGAACGGCTTTCTCCCTGCGGATTCCCGGTTCGCCGTGAATGCCGACGCCATATTCCATCTCGCCATCCTCGATCTGAAACGTCGGGGTACCTTTCGCGGGAACGGTGCAGGAGCTAAACGCGAAGCCGATGCTGCGGACATGGTTGATCGCATGCTGCGCCGCTTCTTTCACTTCCGGCAGGGACAGTCCCGCTTCCGCGGCCGCTCCGGCCACCTTATGAACGAGCACCGTTCCGGCAACTCCTCTTCTCCCAACCGTGTAGAGGCTGTCTTCCACGGCGATGTCATCGTCCACCTTAACGTAATCCACTTCAATGCCGTCTTCGCCTGCGAGATGGGCGGCATTCTTGAAGTTCATGATGTCGCCGCTGTAGTTCTTGATAATAAGCAGCGTCCCCTTATCGCTGGCGGAGCTGCGGATCGCTTGGTACACCTGGATTTGGGATGGGGAAGCAAATACGTCCCCGCAAACCGCCGCATCCAGCATCCCGGTTCCCACAAATCCGGCATGGGCCGGTTCGTGCCCGCTTCCGCCGCCGCTGATCAGGGTGACTTTACCTTGATTGATCTCTTTTTTGGAAATTACTTTGTATTTAGGGTCGAACGCCAGCTCGGGATGCGCCAGTACCAGCCCATTACACATTTCCCGAACCAAGGTTTCCGGTTTGTTCATGATTTTCTTCATCTTAGATCTCCTTGCTTGATTTATATTGACGGCCCAACTGGTCAGCCGCCATAATGGCCGATGCTACCGCTTCCTCCGAAATCGGGAACGGCATCGAATGAATGGATTCCTCGGCAATGCATGCCTTCTTGGCAACCTCAAGCAATTCCTCGTAAGTGACATGCTCTACGCCGATGTCCGCCAGGCATACGGGAAGACCGATCGACAGACAGAAATCCAGCACTTCCTTCATTTCATCCTGTTCCGCATTCTCAAGCACCAATTGGGCAATCGTGCTGAAGGCTACCTTCTCGCCGTGATAATAATGGTGCGTTCCTTCCAAAGCCGTCAAGCCATTGTGAATCGCATGAATCGCTGCCAAACCGCCGCTCTCGAAGCCCAAACCCGATAACAGAATATTCGTCTCGATGATATTCTCCAGCGCAGGCGTCACGATGTTCTGATCGCAGGCCAGTTTCGCCCGATATCCGTTCTCGAGCAGGGTGTCATAGCATAGCTTGGCAAGTCCCAACGCGGTGATCGTTCCCTTGGCCTCGCCGCCGCACGGCAAACCGGCATTGACATTGGAGTACGATTGAGCCGTCGCTCTTGCTTCGAAATAAGTCGAGAGCGCATCCCCCATTCCAGCAACAAGGAATCGAGTTGGCGCTTTCGCAATAACCGTTGTATCGATCATGACGACGCTTGGGCTTTGCTTAAAATAAGCGTAATCGTCGAATTCGCCTTCGGGGGTATAGAGAACCGCCGAATGGCTTGTCGGTGCATCCGTTGCCGCAATCGTCGGAACGATAATCAGTGCCTCGCCTTCGGCTACGCATTTTGCCGTATCGATCGCTTTGCCTCCGCCGAGGCCAATCGTGCAGGCACATTGATGCTCCTTGGCCAATGCCTGCAATCTGGCAACCTCCTCCCGGGAGCATTCTCCACGGAATCCGCTTTCAACGAGCGTTATATTAAATGTCTGTTTCGTTGCGTCCAGCTTGTCTTTCACGCGGGCAACGTCATCCGGATGGGCGATCAGCAGCGCGGAATCTCCGAATGTTTTAACGAAATATCCCAGATTCAACAGTTCGTTCTCACCTTGCACATATTTTGTCGGACTGATAAATGCCCTTCTCATTTTTCATTCCTCCTAATTTGACTATATGTATTATTATAGGTTGTGCTCATTCGGGAAGCATGAAACAATGAGATCGGAATAAAGCGTTTTCTTATCGTGTTTTTTTGTCATCTAGATGGCAAATTGTATTATCTTGTCCTTTAGTAGAGTTATTCGCTATAATGATGAATAGAATTTCTATTACGTTCATAGGAGAATATCGTCATGTCCAAATCCCGGTTCGATTTAGAAGAAATCATCGATTTGGAGAAATGGGAGAAGCTGCAGGATTCCTTATCGCTTGTGACCAAAATGGCGATCCTTACGGTCGATTACAAGGGCGTTCCCGTGACCAAGCACAGCTACTGCCAGCCTTTCTGCCAAGGCGTGCGCCAGGATGGCCATCTCTCGCAGTATTGCCAAAAATGCGATGCGCGAGCCGGCATTGAAGCGGTTCGCCAGAACAAGCCATACATCTATCTGTGCCATTTTAACATTATCGATATCGCCATTCCGATCATCATCGATAACCAATATCTTGGCGCGATCATGGCCGGACAGCTCAAGCTCCGGGAGCCTGACGCGCCGATGCTGGAGCAGATCGTGTCCCGGCCGCCCAATGTGGAGTCAAACCGGAAGTTCAAGGAGCTCGAAGGGGATTACAACGCCCTGCCAGTCCTGTCATACGAGGAAGTAACAAGGTGCGTGGATCTGCTGCTGCAATTGAGCACGTATATCGTGGAGGAAGCCATTCAAAAGCATACCACGGTGGATATGTACAAAAAAGTGCTCACGTCTAACATGGACGCGCCAGTGTCGGTTGAAACGCTGAGCGAGTCCGATCGCGCGGTCCGCAGCATTCAATCCATCCAGCAGGAGCTGTCAGGGGCGCTGATCGACACCAAATTGAAGAATGGCGCCGGGCGGTTTGCTTCTTCGAATCCGGTGCTTCAGCCCGCGTTTGATTACATTTTTACGCACAAGCATGAAAACTTCAGCCTGAAGGAGATGGCCAAGCTGTGCCACATCAGCCCCAGCTATTTCAGCCGTATATTTACGAAAGAGACCGGGGAGAATTTCTCCGTCTTCATCGCCCGGCTTAAGATTGAATGGGCCAAGCGGCTGCTGGAATCCACCGATTCGCCGATCCATCAAGTGAGCGATGATCTAGGCTTTTGCGACACGGGCTATTTCATCAAAACGTTCAAAAAGTTCGAGAACCTCACCCCGGCCGTGTACCGGAACATGTATGCCCGGATATCCGCGAAGTGATCGTTCCAGGCTGTCGACCATTCATGTAAATATCCCTTCGTGCATGCACGAAGGGATTTTTGCGATGGCCGTTATCCGGCCAAGCCCCGTTAACGGGGCTTGTTCTGATTCCGGTAGTCATCCACGACAATGGAATATAATTTCAGATCTTCATGTTTGCCTTTCACGAATATCGACTGTCTTATGATTCCCTCAAAGGTCATGCCGGCCTTTTCCATCACTCTGGCTGATCCTAGGTTTGACGGCAGACAGCTGGCTTCGATTCTAACCAGCTTCATTCGTTCAAATCCATAAGAGATGATGGTCCTGATCACTTCGGTCATGTAACCGCGATTCCAATAATCCTTGGACAAGGCATATCCCAGTTCTGCTTTGTCATGATGAACGTTCCAAGCCATAAATCCTGAAGTTCCGATGACCCTTCCGGTTTCTTTGTCCACGATTCCCCACGGGGCCACGGCATGATGGTCGTATTTTTGCAGCACCTTGTTTAGATAATGGCGGGTATCTTCCATCGTTTGATGCGTCGGCCAGGAGGTATATCTCGATACCTCATCATCCGATCCGTAACGAAAGATATCTGGCTCGTCCTCGCTTCTTAATTTTCTTAAAATCGTTCGGCCTGTTTCTAATGTTGGCAGATCCGAGAAGATATCCTCTATCCGCATGTCCCTCATCCCTCCAATGCCTTCAAAATATCCTTTATCAATAATTCCGGCATCCCATCACGATTGAATTCGTTCAAGCTGATGATGCCGACTTCCTTCCGATATTTAATTGCATCTATTTCAGGGTGACTCTCGACGGGTATCGTTCCTAGTACAATCCGGCGATCACTAATAATCTCATGTACCATGCTTTGAAAAGAGGCAGACAGCATCTGCATGAATCCCATTTCGTCAATGACGATGATTTTCTTGGAGTATAAGGCTTCCCGTAATTTATGAATAGCAAAATCCTCGAATTTCTCAACATCTACGCCGTACCTGCCAATTCGAATATGGCTGGGACTTTCCACATTTGCAATCTCTACGCTTTCTCCATCGACAGCCACGCATCTGAAACCGCTTCGATCGCCTGCATTCGTTATTTCCTCCGTATAAAAACCGCCGCAAAGATCAGGGCCGACGAGATGTATGAGTTTCTTGATCAGGGTCGTTTTGCCCATCCTCGGCTTCCCCGTGAGTAAAAATGCAGTTTTGGCATTCAGCGGTTTCCCGTCCAATCTGGACAGCAGTTTATACTGAGGCGGGTTCAAATCCCAAGTCTCATAAGGGACCGAACGCTCTTCACGGATGGCGTCCAACGTACGCGATTGAATGTGGGGCCTTTTTATGTATTCATCCAGGTTGGAATCTACCAAGTCTACGAATTTCGCTTCCACAATTTCTTCGGGTTGAACGGTTATTTCTCCGCTGACGTATTCCGCATGAAAAACGACGGACAACACGTGCAGCCTCTCATTGTAGTAGACTCCTGAAATGCCTAAAGGGCGTATAACCACGCCGCCCGTCTCCTCCAGAAACTTCCGGCACACGGCTTGATCCAGCGGCTCCCCGGCATCAACGAAGCCTCCGGGCAGTTCCCACGTATCCGAACGCAAATGCGTCCGAACCATCAGCACATGTCCGTCTTTATTCTTCACTAAAGCTGAAACAGCAACCAAATGCTTTGACTGCTCAAACATCGATTAACACCGCCATTTCCATGTTTTATCTATCATTTCAATGACTGATCAAGTGAAGAATTCGTTTGAGGCATTTCTGTTTTTCCATCATTATACATTATATTCCGATCTCCAGCATTTTCGCCCTCACATGCTCAACCCTGCAATCCACATCCGTTCCGTCGTACTTGGGAAGCTTGAGTTCACTGACCATGTTCCCGTCGCGCATAAACATAATGCGCTCCGTCCGGGCCGCCACGTTAGCGTCATGCGTTACAAGCATGACCGCCGTGCCTTCCGCGTTGATTTCGGAGAAAATGTCCATGATTTCCTGCGCCGATTTGGAGTTGAGCGCGCCCGTAGGCTCATCGCCAAAAATGATTCTCGGGCTGTTCATCAGCGCCCGGCAGATTCCCGCACGCTGAAGCTGTCCTCCCGAAACCTGAGTGATGTCTCGCTTTTCCAGCTCTCCGATTCCCACCCTGTTCATAAGAGTTCTTGCTTTTTTTGTTATGGATGCAACGTTTTTTCGTTGGTCCCGCATGGATGGAAGAATGATATTATCGAGGATATTGAGGTTTTTCAGCATCGTTGGCTGCTGGAAGACAAACCCCATATGGGTCCTCCGTATATCTGAAAGCTCATTCTCCGAGGCTGCCGATAAATCCTTGCCGTCAAAAAAGACCGTTCCGCCATTCACGCCATCCGTCCCGCTCAATGCAAACATGAACGTTGATTTTCCCGAACCCGAAGGCCCCATAACCGAAACGAACTCGCCCTCGTGAATGTAGGCGGACACGCCGTCCAGAACACGGCGGTGCTCATCACCTTCGCCGAAAGATTTTACGATATCATCACAGATAATCAACTTTTTCATAAGTTACTCCTTCATATGTTCGGATATTTTGATTCGTCCCGCGCCAGAAACGCCGATCACGGTTGCGAAAAGCACCGCGCCGATCATCAACATGGGGCTGAACAGATACGCCGAAAGCGGATCGATCGCAAAATGAAATGTCGACGCTCCAAACGAGGAAATTGCGGCACCTGCAAGCATCTCACCGACCGTGTTGGCCAGAAGCGTTCCAACCATGATGCCGACAATCAGGACCAATACCGAACGCGAGACATACTGCACCTTCATATCCGAGTTCGTAAAGCCAAAGGCTTTCATGACGGCAATCGCATGCCGGTCCTTGGCAACCAGCATTTTCATAAACAGCAAGGTAACGAGAACCGCTATCATCAGCGCAACCGTAACGGCAGCGTTGGAGGCCGTTTTGACGGAGCTAATCGTCGAGCCGAACGTTTGCGATACAAAGTCGTCAACGTCCGAGATCTTTGCATAATCGAACCTCTCCGCATAGGCGGAGACCTTCTCATGGACAAGCGTTTGATCGGATAGCTCAGCGCAGACAATGCTCCACATCGTGTCCGCCGTATCGTCGGTGAATACAGCCTTTGCGGTTTTGCCGCCGTTGGTAATGTCGGAGTAGATTCCGCTTACCGTGAGGGCTTTCGCCTTCCCTTCGATCACCACCGTGATGATATCGCCGACCTTTTTGCCCATCTCATCGGCGTTTATCGCCGAAAGCGCAATCTCGTCTTCTGCGGGTGCTTTGCCCTTGGCATATGCTATAGGAAACACCGTATGGTCCCCAAGCTCGATTTTGATATTTTCCTCCGTCCCGTCTCCCGTTTTGATTTTGAATGTTTTGGTTGTAAGGACGGCTGTCTTTGTAATGGCAGGGTCGTTGTTCATCGTATATAGAATCTCGGCCGTTTTTTCCGACATTTGCTCGGTCTGCTGAATGTCAACCCGCATGTCGTAGCTTCCGATGCCCATATATTGAATAAAGCTTTTGGACGAGATCGTGTTGTGCAGGTTCTGCGGTACGATCATGATAAATGCCGAGATCACGATTACCGTCAGGCTTGTAGCGTAAAGTCTTTTCCTGGCGAGTACGTCTTTCATCCCGAGAAAAACATTGGTGCTAAACAGCCTGTTTCCGCTCAGATTAAAGCTTCCGGCGCCCGTGTTTTTCTCGGGTGAAGTGCCAAAGCGTATCGCTTCTGAAGCCGATATGGTCCGAAAGCGATTCAGAACTCTGCTTACATAGGCGATGATCGTCAGAAAGACAAGCAGTATGCCGGTGAGTCCGAACGGCAAGGCATAAGAAGAATGGCTGCTTTCTCCCATATAGAGACGTATGTTCTCAAGAAGCAATCCTTTGAAAGGCACCGAAAGGGCAAAGCCGAGAATACTGCCTGCCGCGGTAATCGCAGCATATTTCACGAGATAGATCTTTTTCATGTCGGAAACACGCAGCCCTATCGCCTTCATGACGCCGATTTCACGGTAATCGTCTTCGATTTTGGCTAAGAGGGTAAAGCGTATGCACATCAGAGATACCGCTACGACAAGAATGCTAACGAGAAGGATGACGCCGATCATCATCCCGTCGGAAAGGGCGTTCATCATTTGGAACAGCTTATAGGTAACCGTAGGTCCATTCGCTTCAAGACCCGCGGAAGCGTAGTCTGCTTCAAATGCGCCTAGCTCCGACAAATCCCTTAGTCTGAACTCAATCAAATATTCCGTACTGCCCGAGTTTTTGATCTCCGCGTAATCCTTGTCACTGACCAGAAAACGCTTGGAGGCGGAGAGCGTGGAATTCATCTGCGAATCGCGGAGGAATCCGGCAACGGTAAATGCCTTCCCGCTGATCACCGCAGCATCGCCAACCCTTGCCATATTGTCTCTCATATAATTTATGGGAACATATAACTCGCCGTCGTCCGCGTGAATGATGTTCCCGTCCAAATCAAGCAGATAATCGAATTTCTTGCTCTGTATGCTGAATCCGTTATCCTGAACGCTATGGGCAAGCGAATGCTCCCCTAACCGAATCCGCGCACCGTCCATGTTGAGAAATTCTGTCACTTGAAAATCTTCGACATTGCCGTGCTGCTCCGCAAAAGCTGCTAGCCGTTCAGTATCGATGTCACCCGAATGCATTTGCATAAAATGCGGGGTTTTGGCTTGCGTCATGAGTGTATGTACCGCTCCGGATAAATTTAAAATAAGCACGGCCGCGAGCGAAACCAGCATCGCTGCTGCCGCAACGAAGATCATGGTCATCAACATGATCCATTTGCTTTTGGATATATCCCTTCGGATGATTCTGAAATACATAAGGCCCCCCTGTGTTCAAGCATTTTAACCGATGTCTACCATAACAGCTTTCCTAAGATGAAGAGGAGAAAGGACTGCTTCTCTGCCGTCGCCCCTGCTGATGAACTTTCCTGCGCTGATTCATGCTTGGCCGTTTTCATCTCCTCCACCAAACATCCCCATAACGTCCATCAGGCTTCCGCTTTCCGCGCCGAGCAGCCTCTCGACGTTGCAAACAAAGGCCAGAACTCGCTGCCCTCGCTCCTCGTCCGTCATCGTTACCAGATCTTCATCAAAAACGGTATTCGCGTAGATCACTACCATTTCCATGCATTCATACGGGAACGGCGTGCTGAACAGCCCCTGCTCGATGCCTTCGCGGATGATGTCCGTCAGGATCGGCGGAACACCGTTAATAATGACCTTATGTATCTTTTGATGCATGAGCGCATTCTGAGGCTTGTGAATATGCTCCATGATTTCCTTGCTGCTCTCTCCATCGCCGCTTATGTTCAGCGACATCACAACGCGGATGATGCGCTCGATTACCGGTATGCTCTTGTCCAAGGCAATGGCCTGTGCCCGATCCAACAATCGGACGGTATACCGGTCAATCAGCGCATCCATGATATCCTCCTTCGACTTGAAGTGATGATACAAAGTTCCGCGCGCAATGCCGACCTTTTCGAGAATATCGTTGGTACTTGTGCCGTCAAAGCCCTTCTGACCGAAAAGCGTATCCGCTGCGTCAAGGATTTCATTCTTGCGTTCCTCCGCTTTTTTTACGATTCGCATGCTTCCCCCTCCTTTACTAGACCGACTGTCTGTCTGTAATATCATATCATGCCGCTATCCGTTGTCAAGGCCGTTGTTATCTGAAAAAATAAAAAGCGACCCATCCCGTATTAAGTGAACTGTGACCCAGTTTGTGGACAGTTTGAAATAAACCGCCTAGAGCTTAGCTAGCAAGCAGATGACCTCTGAATTCATCGGGGGTCATCTTTTTTAATGTCCACTGGTATCGTTCTGAGTTGTAGTAGCTTATGTACTCCTTCACTCGCACTCTCACTTCATCAATAGTTTGGCAATCGCTAAAATCAACGTCGTCTTTCAAGTGACCGAAGAATGATTCCATGGGAGCGTTGTCCCAGCAATTGCCTTTGCGCGACATCGACTGCTTAAATCCTGCCTCAGCCATAAGAAGACGAGTTTTAGGATGCGTGTAGTGCATCCCTTGGTCGGAGTGCAGGATCGCTTCTGGATGAATGTTTCCATCTAATCGCTCTAAAAGACCCTGTATTGTCCGCTCGACAATCGGAAGCTCGAGTGTTGCTGCCACGCTGTCGGCAAGGATCTGCCTGGTCGCCCCGTCCTTCACACAGGAAAGGTATGCCCAGCGTCCGCTTCCATAGCGCAAATAAGTGATGTCAGTGAGAAACACTTTCTCAGGTTCACCTTGGTCAAACTTTCTCTTCAGCAGGTTCGGGCATGTCTTGTGCTCTTGAGTTGCCTTAGCCATCTTGCGGTAGGGGTTCGCCTGACGGATTACGGCCACCAAACCTGCCTTTCCCATAAGTCGGCGAATCTTCTTGTGGTTCATGACAACGCCGCTTATCTGTTCCAGCCGCATCTTAATCACAAGCGCACCTGCTTTGCCGCAAAGCGCGTCAAAGTGCTGCTTGATGAGAAGGATGTCCTGCTCGTCCGCAGCCGCACGAAGTTCACGATCTTCTTCCGCTCCCAGCCACCTGTAATAGCCGCTTGGACTTACTTCCACGAGTTCGCACAGATAGCGTGTCATTCGTTTCAGGGCATATGCCCGAATGGTGCGATTTATGATCTCATAGCGCTCAGAGGGCGTCAGCGTTTCTTCTTCTGCCGCTCGAGCGCTTCGAGCTTTTTTAGCATGTCCACTTGAGCTTCAAGCAGTTTGATCTGGGCCCTAGCCCGTTTCAATTCTTCTTCTGCTGACAACTGACCGGCTGGCTTGCGCCCTGTACTGCTCTTACCGCGCCGCTCTGTAGCCAATCCTTCCTCACCGTACAGCTCGAAGGTTTCACGCCACCGTTTTAAGCTGTCTTTGGGCTTCTTATGACCAATAATGTCCAGGTCGAAGCCGGCACGAATAAAGATTTCTGAAGGTGTCTGCCCCTGCTTGTAGGCTTTCAGCGCCTCCAGCTTGAATGCAGGTGTGTATGTAATGGCCGCCTCGGTCACATGATGTACGTTTGGATTCTCCTCAAGCTTCCTCATTTGCTCCTCGGTAAAGAGTACCCGTTTCAACTTCCCCATTTCGTATCACTCCTCGTCACATACCTTGATTAAAACACAAATGACCCACAAGAAGTCACTTTTTTCAAAGTGTCCATCTTATGGGTCACAGTTCATAAGGGATGAGCCGTTTTTTTATTTGTGCTCCTGCTTTTTTTGCAAAATTGCTTATCTTACTGTCTTATGACGAGGATGTCTTGAGGCGGTCTGGCAGTTCTTTGAATTTGGGTTATTTCTGCGTCCGTAAGGTTGCGTCCTACCACAATGAACGAAGATGTCACGTTGTTGAAATTAAAGTTTTCCAAGTTCGCTACATTTTGGCTTCCTCTGAACACACGGAACGATCCCTGAAAGTTAATTCCCGAGAACAATACAAGCGTTACTTCAGAACGCTGCACCACATTCCGAAGCCGAAAACTCGAAAGAACGTTGTTAAACCGAAATGCTCCGAGGTCACGAACCGCAACGCCTCCTCGTCTGAAGAGAATCTGACGAACGGAGAAATTAGTACCTGACCAAAGCGCAAGACGCACATCACGATTTGCAATCTATATCACTCCTTAGCTGGGAATGATATAGTATATTACCAGAGTCATAGAATGGTAAAAGACAGAAACCACCGTTTAATCGTTTGTTTTTCGGATGTACCCGCGATCCAGTTTTTGATATCAACCAGAGTCCTTAGCTATTCTCTGATACATACTCTTCCCTCAACAGACCATAATGCGCAAGGTCTTCATATTCACCCCATTTTTTTACATGTTGTCTTAACAATCCTTCATGCTTCATTCCCAGCTTTAACATGACTTTGCCTGATGCAGGATTGTTCCCCAGATGACGTGCAAAAATGCGGTTTAATCGCATTTCTTCAAACGCATATTGTACGATTCCTTTTGCCGCTTCCGTACAATAGCCGTGATTCTTGTATTTTCTCCCTATCCAATATCCAAGCTCACCGTGATCAAAATTTCGATTGCAGCCTATACTGATTGCGCCAATTACGTAATTTTCTTCTTTATGTACAATAGCTAGCTCAAGGGATCGATCTTCATTGAAGTTAGCAAAATGGGACTCTATCCATTGTTCTGCCATCCCATCCTCGTACGGGTGCGGAATATATAACGTTGTTTCTGCAATATACTTATCGCCTGCCAGTTCCTGTACAACTCTTGCATCTTCTAAACTGAACGGCCGTAAAATCAACCTTTCTAATTGGATCGTCGGTAGTTTCTTCATCCATATCTCCCTCCTTCTTTCGGCAATCGAATCGTAAACGTTGTCCCTTGCGAAGGCTTGCTCTCCACTGTGATGGTGCCGTCATGAGCTTGAATCAGCTTGTAAACGATCGCCATTCCCAGTCCGGTGCCCTCAGAGGCAGCATCCGTCGTGGTCCCGCGATAATATTGCTGGAACAGATGCGCTACCGTATCGGCCGGCATGCCTATGCCATTGTCCGTAATGCGGATAGCGGCAAACTCTCCTGCGTCCGTGATCCGGACGAAAATCTCCGTAAACTCCGGATTATGAATGATCGAGTTCATCATGATATTTTGCAGGATGCGCTGCATGTATTTCGCATCAAAATCCACGTGCATGGCAGACGAATCCGTTTGAAAATGCAAAAGGTAGTTGCTTGCCTGCGGATTATTGCTGATATCGGCTACCACCCTTTTGGTGAACTCGACGATATCCTGATTCGCCTTCTGTAACGGCAGCGCGCCATCAGCCCGGTTGAGCTGCGTAACGAGGCTTAAATCCTGAATCAATTCCTCCATATGCTTCCCTTTATCGTCCATTTCCCGGATGAAAGAGATCGCCTCTTCCTTCGACCATTCGTATTGTTCATTCAATAAGAGAGCCGAATACCCCTTAATATAGGTTAGAGGTGTTTTCAAATCATGGGATATCCCCGCGATCCATTCCTGTTTGGCCTGTTCGATTTGGGTTCTTTCCGCCTCGTTCGCTTGCAGGACGCTGCCCAAGGACTGAAGATGCTGGAGCACCTCCTGATAGAGGCGGTACCGCATGCGCAGTTTCCCTTTTCGGGTAACGATTTTGGACAAATCGGCCGGTTGCTTGTAATCATCTTTCGAAAGCTGTTGAATCCAAGTCATTATGAATCCGATCGGGCCGCCAAAATACCATCCGAACAGGGCTATACATAGCAGCGTGCTGACTCCGAAGATCGCTCCTACGATAAGCCCTTCGTTATCCTCGCTGAAATGGATACCTAGCATGGGAAGAACACCTTCAAGCAGAATAACAAGAAGAATCCCCGTCCCAAGAATCCACAGAATGAGCCCTGACGCCAAATGTACCGTGAACCGAGTTTTTATTCGCATGCCAGTGCCTCGTTCGGAGGGATGAATTTATAACCGATTCCCCTTAAATTCACGATAATTGCGGGTTTGCGGGTATCATCGCCTATCTTTTTGCGCAGCTTGGAGATATGGATCGTGACCGTTTTTTCTTCCCCGAACACGTCATTCCCCCATACCAGCTCATAAAGCTGAGCCGTCGTGAAGATATGATTCGGATGCTTGAAGAAGAAATGCAGCAGCTCCAGCTCCTTGGCCGTGCAATCTACAGGTTGGCCCTTCACGATTAACGTTGCCGATTCCGGATGATATGAGAGGTGCCCGTAATCGTATGATGTGTTTTGTTGAAGTGCGTTCTCCATGATCCTTTGCCTGCGAAGAATCGCCTTGATTCGGGCAATGACCTCCAATGGATTAAATGGCTTTGTAATATAATCGTCCCCGCCGATGCCTAGCCCCGTTAACTTGTCGAAGTCGGTAGAGCGGGCGCTGATGAAAATGATCGGCGCATTCGTATGTTTCCGGATCTCCGTGCAGAGTTCAAAGCCGCTTAGATCCGGGAGCATAATATCAAGCAGGATCATGTCATATGATTTTTCTTTGACGCGCTGCAGTGCGCCTTTTCCGGATGAGACCGTGTCAATATGCGTAAAGTTTTCTTTTCGGAGCGTAATCTCCAATAACTTCAAAATACCAATCTCGTCATCGACGGCCAATATGGTTGCAGATTCCATTTGCTATTCTTCCCTCGTTTCAAACTAATCCAGAACATGTAATTCTATCTTACCTTATTTCATCGTTTACGAGCTTACACTATGTCAAATGTTACGAGTTTTTTCCGCTCCGTTTACTTTATTTTTACTTTCGTTCCTTAAACTAAATGTAGCACATCAATCAGAGAGCGGGAGGAAATCAGAGTGGAAACCATGATTCAAATCCATCAAGTAAGCAAGGTATACAAGGGTACAGAAACCATTACGAACGTCAATATGAACGTTAACAGAGGGGAAATTTACGGGTTTTTGGGTCCGAACGGTGCCGGGAAAACCACCATCATGAAAATGATCTTAAACCTGGTCAAACCGTCTTCCGGTGAAATCCGAGTATTCGATCAACCGGTTCTCCCCACATCGGTTCAATACCTAAAGAGAATAGGCAGCATTATTGAATATCCCGTGTTTTACGACCGGCTTACGGCCGAAGCCAACTTGGATCTACATTGCAGATACGTCGGATATCACAATAAGTCTGCGATTAAGGAAGCGCTGGAGATCGTAGGCCTTCACGGAGTCGGGAAGAAGAAAATCCATGAATTCTCTCTAGGAATGAAGCAGCGGTTAGGGATTGCACGGGCCATTGTGACGAAACCGGACATCCTCATTCTGGATGAACCGATCAACGGGCTGGATCCAATCGGAATTAAGGATATTCGGGAGCTCCTGCTCCATTTCAAAGCGAACTACGGAACAACCATTCTCATATCGAGCCATATCGTGTCGGAAATCGAATCGGTTGCCGATACGATCGGCATTATTCATCAGGGGCAATTATTAACGGAAGTAAAGATGGCGGACATCCGGGGACAGCATGCCGGGTCGTTAGAGGCGTATTTCATCAATCTCGTTCATGGAGGCAAACGCTATGCTTAAATTGATACAGCTGGAATGGCAGAAGAATAACCTGTCCGGATATTTCAAGGGATTAGCCATTTGCATTGCGGCTATTTTCGCCGCCGTTACGCTGATGGCGCTGGGTTCCAAAGGGGAACACGAGCCCATGAGTTATGCAGATTTCATATCGTTATCAGGTGTTTTGATTCGAATCACCTATATCATATTCTCAAGCGTTATTCTGTCCCGTTTAGTGATTGACGAATACAAGAGCAGCATGATCCAGGTGTTGTTCACCTACCCGCTGCAGCGAAAAAAAATTATTCAAGCCAAGTTATCGATTGTGTTTGGGTTCTGTTTTTTCAGCATCATCATAACAACGTTCCTGATCCATCTGTTTACGTACTTCTTGAATCCGATGATCGGTTTATTTGACGCGTCTATTCCTGTCGCTGCCATGATGGCCGCTGTTCCGGCCACGGTGCTAAACGCCTTTATGATGGCCGGCATCAGCCTCATTCCGTTATCGTTCGGCATGAGAAAAAAATCGGCGCCTTCCACGATTACTTCGGCTGTCATTATTGGATTCTTGATTAACGCATCGGTGTCCGACGGGGGAAGCTCGTCCAGCTTGTTCCAATTCATCGCCATCCCGATTGTTCTCTGCCTGCTTGGCCTGATCCTTGGCTATCTTGCTTTTTACAAAGTGGATCGAACCGATGTAGCTTAAGATTAATGCAATATGAACGGAGGAACAGCATTGTCTTGGTAGCCGTCAGCGGGTTGGCGATGGCCTGTCAAGGCATAGGGGAACAAACATTTAATCATAAAGCTTCCTTTGAAGCCAGCCTTATCGAAGAAATTGAAATCCATAAGGAAACCAAAACGGACTATTGCCGGCAAGCCCTAGCCAGGGGAAAGCCCTTGGAGCCGCACGGCAATAGCTGTTTTTCCTTTAGGATGTAACGTTCTCCCTAGACCTAAGGTGTTAAAAGTCCAGCGTTAAGGATGCGAAGACGTCTTCGAGTAGACTTCCAATGCCCGTATGACAACTTCTTCATGGATCCCGCTCATCGTATGTATTCGTGCTGCCCATTCCCCGATATCCTTCAGCCGAGGCTCCGTTTTTCTGCCTTCCTTGGAACTTAGGTAGCTTTCGTAATGATCGAATTCCCAATGAAGAACCTCCTGATCCGTAAAAATCCTCTTTTCTACAAGCGGACCGCTGAACAGGCGCTGCGTTTTTTGCCCGGCGATGATCAATGCTTCATCGGATACAGGCGTCAAGTCGAATGCTTGGCTGCTTTCCTTTCCGTTTGGCCTTCCGTAGGTTATCAAGAGACGATTAGCTCGGGTGTTCAGTTTAATGCGTGAACCTGGAAAGAAACCGTCGACAAATTCTTCCGTATACGCTTCATGACCCGGTTCCAACAAAATGGGCTCAATCCATTGATCTCCAAGATCGCAGAAATATTTATTACCCTCTTCGTTGACGGCGACCACGGCGACATGCAAATGCTCCGTCAGAACTCCATAACAGGGGCGTTTGTTCTGTCTGAATTCATCGATTAACCAAATCGCCAAATCAAAACAATTGCCCGACGTTCCATACAATGCGCGATGCTCTTTCATGACATCCGTTGTTCGTTGTTTGCATTCCGGGTCTATTAAGCTGTGCCAGGCTTTCGTTAAGGTTTCCATCGGAAAATCGTTGAACTTCCTCCATACCTGCATGATATCTTCAGTCGCTCGCATATTCCTTCCTCCCTTTACGGCTTCTGTCATCTATGATACATGTTCGGGCATCCTTCCTATTCTTTCGGATAATAAATTTCCGTTACGCCATTCGGCTGCAAGGTGTCGTTAAAGGTTTCAAATCTTGCCTTGGCAGCATTGACGCCATATTTGCTCCGATGATCGGTTTCGCAGAAATACTGCCAGAATGAACAAATATGTTTCTCCTCGAACCGGAAAACCTCGTATTCCTCTTCCGGAAGATTCAAGGATACCATGCCCTCCGGGATCTCCCCGATACGACTTACCATCAAAGCTACCGTCATCTTCGAGCCGTCATCATGGATTACCATGTACGTATTCGGATCGGCAGTTTGATGCTGTATTTCGTCTCTTCTGGATCTAAGGGTTGAAAACAAGCGCTGTTCGTCCTCATAGGATTGCGGAAGCTCATTCTGAACGCCGATTAACCATCGATTGCCTAAGCGTTCTCTTCGAACCGACCACAGATCTTCCATATGGACTTGGCTAATCTCCGTCATTTCGTATCCCCTTTCAATTTTTATTAACTGTGCATTACAGTTTCCGGATCTTTCGCATGAAGCGGCACAACCCAAATCAGCACCTGCTCTCCCTTACTACACACCATTATATTCCAAAATCCGCATGACCCCAACATGAAAAATGGCCCACTTATAATCGGGGAGAACAGGCCGCTGCACCACCACTCCTAACGAATGTAAAAAAGGCCTTGACCGGTATAAACACCGGACAAGACCCTTTAACTAAGCAATTTGTAAACTTATTGGTTGATTTGGCCGCCATCCACGGTATAAATGGATTGCGTTACATAGGACGCATCATCGGACAGCAAGAAAACAGCTACGTTGGCTACCTCTTCCGCTTCCCCGTATCGTCCGAGCGGAACGGCGGCGCCGAATGCTTTTCTTGCACCTTCGGCATCCTCAGGCACCGTATTTTTCTCGATTTGGCGCATCATGCGGGTATTGATCACTCCAGGCGCTACGGCATTCACTCTCACGCCGAACGGAGCAGCTTCTAATGCAACCACCTTCGTCATGCCGATCACCGCATGCTTGGAGCTATTGTATCCGACAAATCCGGGCGAACCGATAAGGCCTGCGCCGGAGGAGGTATTCACGATGCTGCCGTAACCTTGCTTTTTCATGACAGGAACCACGTATTTCAGTCCAAGGAAAGCACCCTTGACGTTGACATTGAAGACCATTTCAAAGGTTTCGGTCGGATAGTCCTCTACATTGGCCGTGATCCCTTCGATCCCCGCATTATTGAAAAAGCCGTCGATTTTACCAAACTTCTCGACCGTTGCATCCACATACGCTTTGACTTCCTCTTCTTTGGCGACATTGGCCAGCAGCGCAATTGCTCTGGAATCGTCCAGGCCCAAATCGGAAATCACTTGTTGGACGGCTTCCAGGTTCAAATCGACCAGCCCAAGCTTGGCCCCCTGTTCCGCCAGTTTTTTGGCGGCTGCCGTTCCGATCCCGCCTGCTGCGCCAGTAATCACGATCACTTTTCCATCAAATTTGCTCATGGTGTATGCCTCCTAGTAAGATGTCATGGTTCTCTGTATGTCTAAAGTTCACCCATTATTGGGCTGTATATCCGCCGTCAACCGTCAAGGTATTCCCCGTCATGAACGAGGAGTCATCCGAAGCCATGAACAGAACAGCCTTTGCCATTTCATCGGCTTGTCCCAAACGCTTCATCGGAGTGGCCGCTGCCAGCGCTTGCTTGCTCTCCTCCGGAATGATCGGTGTGTCGATAAAGCCCGGGCACAGCGCATTGATCCGAATATTGTGCTCGGCATACTCCAGTGCCAGGGAACGCGTCAAGTTAATGACTCCTCCTTTAGCGGCGTTATAAGCCGCGGAACCGGGCGAGCCGACCCAACCGTACATGGATGCGGTATTAACGATCGTGCCTCCGCCTGCTTTTAACATTTCACGGATAGCTTCCCGGGCGACCAGGAATACGCCGTCCAAGTCCACGTTTACGGTGTTTCGCCACTCGGAGTACTCTAGATCATGCGAAGAATGAACGCGCCCGATTCCAGCGTTGTTAAATACAACATCCACTTTGCCAAAAGCTTCCGTCGCGTGCTTAAAGATATGGGCTACTTCTTCCTCGCTGGTAATATTCGCTTTAACGAACAACGCCTCGTGATGAAGCGCCTTCAATTCGGCTTCAAACGCCTTGCCTTTGTCCTCATTGAGATCGACAAGCACCACTTTGGCTCCTTCTTCAACGAAAAGACGCGCGGTCGCCGCACCGATGCCGGATGCACCACCGGTAATTACAGCAACCTTGTTTTGTAATTTTCCCATCTTGGATACCCCCGTATAATGGATTAAAATAGTACTATATTGATTACAATTAAATTAAGATATTAAATTTAGTACTATTTTGCTTACAATTCAATTGTACTATTCTGTTCACATTTAACAATCATTAACCTGTGATGAAGTGTCGATCTAGTCAACACTTGGAACCAAACTGTCTTTTTTGGGGGCGCTCTTTTCGTGAATCATGAACAAATCGTGACATCGGCACGAAGAAATCGGACGAAAGAACATTTGAAATCCGCCTTTATTCAACTTGTAAAAGAGAAGGGTTATCATGCTGTAACGGTGAAAGACATCGTGGATAAGGCTGCTTATAACCGCAGCACCTTCTACGTCCATTACCAGGACAAAATCGAATTAGCCGACGATGTGCTGGCTTCCAAACTCCAGGGCTTGGAAGAATCGGTGGGCAAGCCCTACATACCGGGACACAAAGTGTATACGGCTAACCTCAACGCCCCGTCCTTTAATATCGTGGCCTACATCTACGAGCACCGCGATTTTTTTGAGCTGATCAAATACGAGGATACCTTGCCGGGATTGCATACGGAATTTCCTCAAACGATCGTAAAAATCTATCAGGAACGATTTATATTCGAAACGATTAACCAGATCCCGGTGAACATGGACTACTTCAAGCGGTACACCGCCTACGGCTTTCATGGGTTGATTCTGAACTGGATTCGAAACGATTTCAGGGAATCGCAGGAGGATTTCATAAAAGAGGTCATTGATCTAACGAGGACGCATATTTACTCGGTGGAGTATGTGAACAAAGCGGACGAAACCTAAATAGGCTGCCTCTAGGGCAGCCTATTTCTAATTTGTTATTTGCTGGCGGAGAGAATGAATTTCTCCAGAGCTGCCGTGTCGGTAATGCTGTGATTGCAGCCTTGGCTCTCCAGACAAACATAATGGCTTATGGCAGACAGATTATCCGCCGAAGCACCGGACGGCTTGGTCTTGACCGAGAACAAGGCGAGCTCTTGATGCCGATTGCAGAAGAGGCAGTACCCTTTCTTGTTGGTCGGGGTGATTCTCCCCTCGATCCCGATGAAGCGTCCTTCGAACGGATATACGATAAATAACCTGTTGCTGGCAATATCGACCCAGCCCAAATAGGTTACGTATCGAAAATCGATCGAGGTCAGATCCGGTAATTTCAATTTCTTATTTTTAGGAAATAACTTCTGAATCTGTTTTGGCGTAATCGTCGGAAAAGACTCCAGGTAAGGTTCCAAGTCGTTCAGATATCGCTCGAAATCCTCGGCCTTCTCGAATGTGGAGACTTGGCCCAGCATCCGCTTCTGATCCTCGGTCAGCGATGGAAAGGCATCCATGATGTTGGCAACAGAACTGAACCTGACGGTTTCCAGAACGCGTCGATCCGCAACGGTTCGCAGCGTCTTCAGAAGGAATTCCGATTGTTTTTTAATCACGTTAAACTGGTGGTTTCTAATAAATGTCGTACTCATAGCTTTCAGCCCCTTATTCTTATTCAAAGTTCAATAAGGTGCAAAGCCTGTTATTAGAAACGATAAAGTTAAGTTTGGGCGATCGAATTCATCCTATCGCACCCCACGCAAAGTATCGCCCCAGATCAGGCTTTGCATGAGGAATTCCTAGCTAATGAGCAATTCAGCATTGCCATCGGTGTAACCCCCAATCCCATTTCATACGCAAAATTATATCAGCAAGTTATGGAAGGCGCAATTAGCTGCTGCATCTATTTAATGGTGTCATACAAGTCTACTTCGATATGATTGACATCCCCATGTCCCCATTCATCTGAAATCTCCAGATGCCAGGATCTTAGCAATCTTTCATGTTTATTTTCTTTTATCCAGTTGTGAAGCTCGTCATATGTATTTCTAATTTCATAATTAGGTCCCTTATGTCGTTGGACTGCATATTTTTGTTTCGGAACTACTACAGATACCATACCTTCTGGAACTTCCCTTATGTCATTCACTTCAACACATACCCAGTAACCATCCTCCTCTTCCGTTACATCCTCAACGAAGAATGCCCCAATCAATCTTGCTGGTTGTACAACCCCAGATATCTCATTCAGCCTTTCCTTAAGTACGACAGAAGCCTTTGGAATCTCATGGACATACTGGTCGCCAGGGCATACTACTCTTATTCCTACTAAATTCATTCCATTGAGTTCGACAATCTTCATTTTTGGCATACGCCCCCTTCGGTAAATTTATTTTTTGAATATTGGTTTAGTTAGACTCGAAATCCCTAAAATCAACTCGCCAATCCGTCACGAACGCCGGGTAGTATGCCACTCGGTAAGCCACTCTTTGGGAGGCGATATTGCTAGAGATCACATCATAAGTCGGCACGCGTCCGCGATGTAATACCTCAAACGTTAAACGGTTTACAAGATAAGACGCCAATCCCATTTGGCGAAAGCCAGGGAGTACCTCGATTCCGATTTGCCACATCGCGGCACACACGTTACAAGCCCCTGCCATGCCAACAATCCTGCCATTGTGCTTGGCGATTACGGCCAATACCGTCTGATAAGGACGCCCCGGGTCGGTTACAATGGCATCCTCCAATCCCTCAAGCCCCATAAGCCTTGAAATCTCATTCTCCTCCACCACTTCATACGAAAACCCGGCCGGTGGCGGCATCGGCTGGATTCTCTCTAGATCCGGGAGAAAATGCAAATAAAGCCCCCTAATAAACGGCAGCGAAAAAATCGTATCCCTGTCTTTCCCTTGCATAAACGTTTTGGCAATCGCCAGCCGTTCCGGCGTAGCCGACACCACAATCGATTTGCCCATCGACAACATTTCGAAATAACGTTCGTTTCTCGGATACGGTCTCCGCCCTGGATTCTCTCTGGCGTCTACATAAATCACGCGGTCTTTTTCCCCGTTTAAGTCATCCACCGTACAATTCAGATCAATCGCCAGCTGGGTCTGCACGATATGTATCATTTCTTTATGCGTCATCATAGTTATATGTCCTTTCTTAGGGAGAAGCTAACCCAGTTTATTCATTATAGCTTTTAAAAACGCTCACGCCGGATATAACGCATACTAAGAATAGTAATCCTAATCTTAACCAATCCATCAGAAGCCAGAAGTCTCCGCCATTCACAATGTCTGGGCTCAAACCGTATTCATCCACAAAAATACCCATATTCCAAAATAATTTCATCGAAATAAGCAGCGACAGGAAACTCAAGGAAAATACAAGCATGGGAGATTATCCTTCTACTCACTTTCCATTCCCCTCCTTTGCCCCGAATACCACTTTCTAAGCTGATTAATATGGGCCTGATGATAACGGTTATGGTCGGCCATATGCCACAAGCCCCAGCGAAGGGTGGCTTGCTTTTCATTCTCGTGTCCAAATGTGACGATGTGTTCAAGATCCGCATCCGTTAACTGCGAACATGCATCTTTCAGCAAACTGAATACAACTTCATATTTAGATAGGAGCGTGTCCAAAGAGATCCCTCTGACCATCGGCAGCTTGTTATGTTCATCGATCATCGGGCCGTATTCGTCCTTTAACGACGGGGGGAGCGCCTCTCCTTTGATCCGATAAACCCAATTCAGATCGACGTACGTGATATGTTTTATTAATTGAGCGGCGCTATTATAATGACCACCAGGTCCCTTATAATCAACTTCCTCTTGCGACATGCCCTCGGATACGGACTTTAGCCTCTCACTGTTCTCTCTGACAGCGCCATATAACATGCCCACGATCGTTGACATATTCCCTTCACCTTGCAAATCATATAGCATCCAAACACAACCTTTCTTGTAAAAATAAGCAGCATTCCGAAACCCTCACGATTCTAGAACTCGACATAGATCGGATGTGCCGCCGGGTTTAAACACATTTCAATTCGCGCCCGAAAGTTCATAAAGTTAACCATCTGCAGTGCTTCTTCGATTGGAAAAAAACCAGTCTCCAAACTCTCTTCGGTTATGATCGGAACTCCTCCAACGGGCTTGGCCAGAAACAATGTATTGCATATACTGTCTTTCACATTATGGAAGATACCGCAAAACTGCATGATTTCTATATCGATCCCCGATTCTTCCTTTGTTTCCCTAATCGCAGCTTGTGCGGGAGATTCTCCGATCTCCACGACGCCCCCAGGCATCTCCCATCCTCGCTGCGGTCCTTTAATGAGCAAAATCTCGTCCTTTTCATTGATTACGATGGCAGCGGCAGAAACAAAATGCTTGGCTGGATTCATTTATTTACTCATCGCTCCTTATATTTTGAGTTTTTGCATTCTTTGTTTTAGACGTATCGATTTATTCAAGTGCAGAAATATATGTCTTGTCGCCGGCATGAGTACTAATCCCGCAATGGTTTTATTTCCCCAGTATTCAAGCAACCACGATGCTTCTTTCTTAACCGCATGCTGGACTTGAAGTTCATGAATTCTTCCTTCTTCAACTTTCTGCTTAAAATCACCTGGCACTAAACGGGATATTACATCCCGAGTGTTTCGCCCTACCTCCATCCGATACGCTAACAATGAATCAATATCAATAGTTGAACTTAGGTCAGCTATTTCAGCTTCTGTCATTTCATTACCGGAATGAACATAATCAATGTGAAGTTTCTTGTTCCATTGGCCTGCATGCAATACTTGAATATCGTTATTTACGAGTACGTTCATAGTCATGTCTTCAATTCGTGTGATGTGCCACACATGCCATATGATAGAGTTCTTTGTATCAGGAGCTGTGACAGGATATTGGCGAAATGTTTCCTCTAGGAGATTTTTAACTAATTCGTCCTCAAGCGTAGCTATTGGTGAATGGCTCATTCTTGATGAATGTAACAAGCGATGCTGCTGTAAGAATAAATCAACTGCTGTCTGATGTTTAGCCGGATCCAGAATCATACCGGTTAACTTTTTATGATTTTCATTCCACTGTTTTCTTTGGCTCAAATCCACAGAGAACCATCCTTTACTAGCCGCTCCCTGACACCCATAGTCACGGCTTAATTAAACGCGAAATAATCCGGTCATGCTTTTTCCGCTGTGCTCTTTTCTTTCAATTTCACCTCTAACGCCGAATCACTATCGTTCTCAAAATAACAGTTGAACAAGCAATAAATTCCAGTTACTATATATTCATCATTTCTAAGGTGGGAAACTTAAATGATGAAGAAAACTATTGTTGTTTGTTCTGTATTATTGTTGGCTCTGAATGTTACTTCTGTTAATGCAGCTGCAAAAGCGAAGTCCTATAAAAACTGTACAGAGCTAAGAAAGGATTATAAAGGCGGAGTTGCCCAATCATCCTCTGCAAAAAACAAAGGTGGTAAAACCAAACACAAGCCTCATGTTTCCAAAGAACTGTATAATGCGAATAAGAAACTTGATCGAGATAAAGATTTAATCGCTTGTGAAAAATAAGTCGTTTATTGATAAACCTTTTATCGAAAGCCAGCCTTAGGTCTTTCTCAAACTAAGGTCGGCTCTTTGTTTCGTCTGCTTGCTTTCCATCAGCGCAGACACCTTGTTATAGGATGTCAGAATCCTAAACGATTTAAAAATCGCTGGCTGCCGATGCACCGCTCTTTCTTATTCACTTTCGTCGGTTTCGCTCCAAATGGCGTCTGCGCCATAACCTAAATACTCACGCACCTCTAGAACCTCACTGCCCCGTATCACAATTTCCAGGCCATTTTCAGAATCCCACTCTGCTCCTCCACCCAGGATGGCTCCGAAAGCATGATCGTTTCGATCATAAGGATTTCGATAAAGATCAACTTGCTCTACGGACATAAACTCCAAAATATCCGCTCCATACACCTCACCTAACCCGGGAGGATAATCAGCCGTATCGCTGGACATTTTGAGGTCTTTCCACTCGCATGCTTTCTTGCATATTCCATGTACGGTTTCAGCCGGCAGCTGATTCAGCACGTCTTGTATGTAAATTTCCGCTTCCTTCGCACTCATGTCCTCCGTGCTGAAACGATATTCGACATTACATTGGAACAACGCAAGATACCCAAACCCCGACATGCCGCTATCATCTGAAGGATCCTCAACTCCAACGTTTTTCAACTGAAATCTTTCGGTCACTCTATCCCCTCCTGAATCATCCTTCTATTTTGATTTTTATATAATGTAAAATACATCAAACGATCCTTTAAATCAGGCTCTTTAGTGAATCCCATCTTCTCTAATAACCTTTGTGATTGAACGTTTTCAATTTCCGTTGTCGCTTCGATACAATCAAGTTTCATCAAATTAAACCCTATCGGAATCAGTTCATGCAAAGCCTCTTGCATGAATCCTTTCCCCCAGTTCTTCTTCGTCCTTTATCCAACAATGAAACCCACATGTTCCAATGAGTTCGTTCTTGTCTTTTCCGAACAGCCCGTACCTGCAGCCCGAATCATGGATATGAAACGTAATAATGTCCACTGCTTCATGTATGTCTTTACATGCTTCGATATCCATAAATTTTGTGACTTCGGGGTAAGAAAAGTGCATGTATATGGATTCAGCATCATCAAGTGTTAATTCTCGCATGAACAGTCTATTGGTTTCAATCATCGGAAATTCTACCATTCGTAATCGCCCTTTGCTTTAAATTAAACCTCATTGAACTTCTCCTAGTTCTTCTATTCTCGACTGCACGGCAAAAAACCTTTTGTCACGGACGTTTTCAGTCACCAATACAGCGCCCGACAAATGAAGGATTCACTACAGAACGAACAGAGGGAAAGATATGATCGCTCAGGTATGCGGTGAACGAAGGAAAGTTGACTTTTATCCATAACCATACTACGATGTGTAGTATGGGGTGAGATAGGAATGAAGATTAAGAAAATGAATATCGAAGGCGAGGGCCTGAATCGATTTTTTGGACCACTGGAGTCAAGAATTATGGATATTCTCTGGTCTTCGGAGGCACTGAGTATCAAGGAAGTGCAGTCGATCCTGAATCAGGAGAGCCCGATCTCGATCAATACGGTGATGACCGTCATGAATCGTCTTCTGGATAAAGGCCTGCTGACAAAGGCAATGACGGGAACCGGCCGGACACGGGCAGCCAAGTTCAGTCCGCTGCAGTCAAGGGAGCAATTTCTCACCGAACAGACGAAAGAAGTGTCGCAGGGACTCATTCAAGAGTATGGGAGCTTGGTCGTGAACCACATGATCGATGCGCTGGATGATGTCGATCCCGAGGTGATCGCAAAGCTGGAGCGTAAATTAAACGATATCAAACGCGGGAAAAAGCAATGAATCCTACCATACGGCTAAGATGTGCCTACGCGCTGATGATCGCATTCGTAGCTGTTGTCATGGTACATATGGGAATGCTCATTACATACCAGATTCGAAACGGAGTGGTTCAAGGCCCCGTACTGAATTACGCCTTAATCGACATTGTCATTGCGTATACCCTTGGTCAGATCATTTGGCGAAGTACCCGGCAGTTGGTTTTATCGCACAAATGGTTAAGGCACTTCCGTGCCAGCAGGCACGACAAATTAACCAAGCGGCTCAACTACAAATACCGCGACTGGGGCACGGAAATCATCGTGGTACAGGACGATGCCTTTGTGGCTCTGACGATGGGGCTTCTGCGACCGAAAATTGTCGTTTCCACTACCGTTTTAGCGATGTTTACTGACAAGGAAATAAAGGCCATTTTACTGCATGAACGATATCACTGCCGCAATTACGATGGATTAAAAATGTTTTTTTCGGCCTTGCTGGCAGACGCCTTTGGATATTTGCCGATCGTTAAACCGATTCTTCGCTACTATCAGACGTGGCAAGAGCTGTTTGCTGACCGCTACGCCATCCGGCAGATGGGTACGGAGCAGTATTTAGGCAGCGTCTTATTACAATTAGCGAAACTCGGTAAGCTTCAGCGATATGAGACAGCCGTGCATTTTGCGAATACGACATTGGAGTATCGGGTCATGCAGGTTCTTGAGCCTGATCGAGGCGTGAATGTTCCGTTAGCCCTGCTGAAGCCTTTTCTGAGATCCTGTTCCATTTTGCTGCTCCTCATGTTGGGCGGGGATTCATAATCCCTTTTTTTTGAATGATTACACTACGATGTGTAGTTCAATCGCATTGCGTTTAGACGGAAGAATTTATCAAATAGGAGATGAACATATGCACAATGAACTCATTCATATCGGACCTCTGACCATTTACGGCTATGGATTGATGATTGCAATCGGTATCCTGATAGCTTACAAGGTTGTTGCTTATAGAGCAGCTTCTAGACAAGTAGAACTATCCCATGTTTCCTCTCTGACTTTTTGGAGCTTATTAGGCGGGTTGGTCGGCGCTAAGCTTTTGTTTTGGATCACTCAAATGAACCATATCATCCAGGATCCCTCGATGGTTCTGAATTTTTCGGAAGGATTCGTGGTGTACGGTGGAATTATTGGGGGGATTGGGGTCGGTTATGCCTATTGCAAGAAGAAAAAGATAAACTTTCTAAAATACCTTGACCTTTTTGTGCCCTCCCTTGCATTAGCGCAAGGCTTTGGAAGAATCGGCTGCCTTCTCGCCGGTTGCTGCTATGGTGAAGAAACGGAGGGGTGGTTTGGGATAACGTTTCACGATTCCGAGCTTGCCCCGAATGATGTCAAACTCATTCCTACGCAAATATTAGAGAGTGTATTCAGCTTTTCTATTTTTTTCTTGCTGATCTATATCGCTAGAAGAAAAAGACCTAACGGCCTAATAGCAGGTCTTTATCTCATACTTTATAGTTTAGGTAGATTTATTATCGAATTTTTCAGAGGCGATATCATCCGAGGCCAGTTCGGTGCTCTCGCTACTTCGCAGTGGATCGCATTAGCCGTTGTTTTGATCACGTGCATCGTATTCTTAACCCGGACTCAAAAAAAGATGACGACATAGGATACAGATCATGATATTGGTATCCACTAGTACCCGACTTAATTGCATTGTGCTTTCTGACTGAGGCATAGAGAACTCGAAACAGGACGGGGCCCGGCCTTTATCAATGAAAGCCGAGCCCCGAGGGTACCTTCTGTTCGCTAGCCGAAACTGAATCCCCTGTTCACCTCATGTGTGCATTCTTCGTTCATGCTCGACATTAGCATCAAGCATACTGCTGAGGAACGGCTTCTGCTAATCGGATCGCTTATTCCTCTTATGGCTGACCTAATGATTGCGCCGTAAACCGGTAAAATGCCATGGCATCCTCCACGGTGCTAAAACCAGCTTGGGCAATCTTATCGCTGCCCCCGCCTTTTCCTCGATAATCGGCCAGATGCTGTTTGAAAAAAGCACCGAAAGCAGGTCCGCTCTCCCCTCCTTGGGCGAGAACCACCTTATGGTCCGAGTTGGACGCAAAAAGCACGATAACCTCGGCTTGTTCGGTAAGCTTGGCTGCCAAGTTCTGCATATCCTTCATCGGCTTGTCCGCAAAAACATGTTTGACCAGTCTGCCTTGGCGCTCAGCCAACAGCTTCCCGACCAGGTAAGCGTCATTCTCGGCCTTCACTGCGTTTAGTTCAGCTTGGAGCTGCTTCTGCTCCTGATCCCATTTGGCAATCCGGTCCAGAATCTCTTCCTTTGCCGTATTGAACCTGGCTGACAGGCTTCCGAGGATCTCCATTCCGGCATTAAATTCTTTCAACGCCCGATACCCGCACTTAAAATAAAGGCGCATATGTCCCTTCTGTTTCTCTGCTCTCAGCAGCTTGATCATGCCGATCTCACCCGTTGCCGAGACATGGGTGCCGCCGCATGCGTTATATTCGATACCTTCGATTTCAACGATCCGAATATCGTCGGTTACCTTCGGCTGCTTCACCAGCGGCAGGCCGGCCGCCTGCTCCCGGCTCACAACATAATTCGTTACCTGTCGATTAAGGTAAATCTGGTCGTTGACTTCCAGCTCCAGCATCATCAGCTGATGCTGAGGCAGATCCGATCGGGCGATATCGATGGTGGCATAATCCTGACCCAGGTGGAAGCTGAGCGTCTCCGCCTCGCATACCTGCAGACACATGGCCGACAGCAGGTGCTGACCGCTATGATGCTGCATATGGTCGAACCTTCTGTCCCAATCCAGCCGGCAGGTTACCTCTTCCCTCTCCGGTAAACGTTCAATTTTATGCAGTATCTCTCCGTCCTCCTGAACGACATCAAGAACCGGGATTTTATCGATCCACCCGAGATCACAGGGTTGTCCTCCGCCATGCGGATAAAAGGCCGTCTCTTCCAGTACCAGGTAGGTCCCGTCCTCCCGTTCCAGCTTCTGCGTGATTCGTGTCTCCCACTCCCGGGTATAAGCGGATTCGTAATACAGCTTCTTTGTCATCTTCATGTCCTCACAGTTCCCAAGTTATAAATTCATACTGATATCAGCTTACTATAAAACGGTCCCGCAGCGCCAAATTCCATTCAATAAAAAAAGACCGCCTGCCGGCAATGCCAACAGCACGGTCCTTGAATAAGAGGTTCGGGATTTCATAGATTCCATCCTCTTCCGCAATGTACAAATCATTCCCCATGATGAATCCGGGGCTTGCTGCATGTATTTTATTCTGCGATCATAAAGCTTTCTTCTTCCTCTTTAATAGGCAGATCAGCTACCGTCACCTTCTTTACGGACGCCCGTTTCAATGAACGCATGCAACGGACCAGAAAATCAATTTGTGACGCTTCCCCTTGAAATTCCGCCTCCACACTTCCATCCTGTAAATTTCTCACCCATCCCGTTAAATTCATTCTTCGAGCGATGCAATATATTTCCAAGCGAAATCCTACCTTCTGCACCTTACCGGAAAAAACAACTTTTTTTCTGACGATGTTGCCCGGTGTGCGTTCAGGTAACTTAACCCGGTTGGCATGCCAAATGACATAGTCATTTCTTAATTTCTTAAGTACGCTCATTTCCCCGCAGCCTCCTTATATAAATTGGGATTCCTTCACTTCAACATCGTGTGTAAACAACATAAATCACTGATGCATTAAACCACTACTTAACGCGCCTGAAAATCTCTTTTAAGTAATGCATAGATGACCGTATCAACAAATTGATTCCTCCAATAAAAGTGCTGCTTCAATGTCCCTTCTTCATTTAATCCCATCTTCTCCAGCAACTTTCTTGATGCCGTATTCTCTGGCTCTACGAATGCTTCAATCCGGTTTAATTCAAAATGGTTAAATCCGAACTCCATGATCTTCTGAATCGCCTCCGTCATGTAACCTTGCCGCCAATATTCTGGTGCCAGCTCATATCCAATCTCAGCTTTATAGTGATGTTTCATCCAACCATGATATCCGCATGTTCCAATGACTCTGCTTTCCGACCGTAAAGTGATTCCCCAACGAATGGCCTGATTGTTTTCAAACCTTTGATTCCATCTACGAATCAGTTCTTCTGCTTGTTCAATATGCGTAAAACTCTCCACATCATAAAATTTCGTAACGGTGTCCATAGAGAAATAATGAAAGATGTCTCTAGAATCCTCTGCTTTAATTTGTCTTAATACCAATCTTTCCGTTTCTATTAGGGGGAATTGAGGCATGTTGTTCTCCTTACATGTTTTGGGTCATTTCTCTAAACGTTTCTGTATCTACAAACTTATGTATTCCAATTATTAGTATTTCAATGATATGTGTTCTGGTTTTATATGTTATAATTTTCTAGTACAATAATCGGCTATAAGGGCGGTCGGCTAATCTCCCCGAAGGGAGGTGATGCCCATGGAGGTCAAAGATGCTATCTCCTTAATGTTCATGTTCGGCATGTTCATTTTGGCATTGCTCACCTACATGAAAAAGAAATAGACCGCCCTGGCTAAGGTAACGGTCTATTTCTCGACCTAACTAGTGTGGCCGACTGCTCTTTATGCAGTTATTGTACTCTGGAGTCGTGTTCCCGCACGGCTCCTTACTCATTCTTACCTCAGTATAACTCATTTTATAACGGTTTTATAGGATTTTATTAGTTTATTTTTACAGTAGCGTTTCAAATGTATTGTACGCAGCTATCTCACAAAACGTTGTTATCACGAACTCGAGAACTAATATAATAGCTTCACTGCCGGACGAGGGACGAATGTCTCGAATTAGACAAATTCGTCTTGTTTTTCATACAGAACTTACTCTAATTTAGAAAATTCGTATATATCCCTACCAGTTTGCTTAGAACCTCAACGCTTTCCGAAGCATGATTGGTCTCTAAAGAATGGTTGGCATTAGGAATTTCGATGACCTCTGTGGCCTTGTCTAGTATAACTTGGTTGGCAAGTTCATGATTAAACACTTCATCCTTCGAACCATAAACCACAAGTCCCTTAAACCTGTTGATATAGTGAATGGTGTCTTTAATCGGCGTCAAAAATAGATGTTTTATTGGAATTTCAAGTTTTTCATGAACTTCTCCAGCGACGATTGTGCCTATGCTCTTACTAATAAACACAATCTCTTTATACTTGCTTATGATTCGTTGAACCGATTCGTGGCACTCTTCTATTACTCTTTGCAGATCATGAATATCCAAATCCGTTCTCGCGGCTTGAAATCCATATTCAAGTACCATTAAGTCATAACCACTTTGAATCGCGGAAGTTCCAGCAAAATGTAGAATGGGCTTATCACAGGGATAGTTTTTTCCAGGAAACAGAACAACCAATTTACTATTGTCCTCTTGAAGTTGATAATATTTTTGTCTCATTTCCGTTTTCCAAAACGAGGGCACCGTTAAAATCTCTAATTTCATGGTCTCCATCCTCTCCGGCTTCAGGTGATTTTTCAGCTAACATCTTATCTCCGCACTTCATCAGCACCTCCATATTACGTGTATTCGCGCTCTTCGTAAATACTCCCAGCCATTGGCAGGATATCTCCTACCTCCGAGGACGCTTCTGGCCCATAGGGACCAAATCTTCAAAATCGTTCGATGTACATGTTTCATCCCTTGACAAAGTGGGTAAATGTATAAAACATATTATTGCACCGTTGCAGTTATACGGTCCTACTCAACAAGGACTCGTTGCCTGCAAACGCATTTTGCATATATCCATTTGGGCTGAGAGAAGCAGTGGCGTAGCTGCTTGATTCTCACAGGTATATCAGGATTCATGGATGAAGACACAAATGATCCTTATATACGAATAGGGGCTAAAAGGCTTGGAATACTTCCTTCGGATGGATGTAATAAGGGATTGCACACCGCTTAGAAAGCTAATATGCATATAAAGGTGGAATTTGGGGCATGTAAGTCTATGCCATAACAAAGATTGCCGGCTTAAATTGTTAATACCCGCAGGGTTTCCTCTTGGTTTTCTCCACCCCTTGATGATGCGCTTAATCCTATTCCATTTTGATTTCTTTTAGAGCTAACTTGCTTAGCTTCATTTCTGTATCTACATAACGAGGCTGCCGCCTTCCCTACTCAGCAATATACTTTTCCTCAACTCTTTTTTGGGTCCCCGATGGATGATATGCCAAATGCTCCGCATAATATGGATACTGCTTGCAAAGGGGCGATTGAATGATAGTACTGGAGCATGTGAATAAGGTTTATGATAATGGCTTTCACGCGCTGAAGGACATTAATCTCGAATTCAAAAAAGGGGAAATTACCGTCCTCATCGGTCCGAGCGGCTGCGGCAAATCAACAACCATGAAGCTGATCAACGCGCTTAATACGCCATCGTCGGGCAAAGTTCTGATTGACGGCCAGGATATCTCCAGATTGAATCCGGTTGAACTGCGGCGCAATATCGGCTATGTCATTCAAAGCGTTGGTTTATTTCCGCATATGAATATATCCAGGAACGCGGGCGTGGTTCCGCGTCTGAAGAAGTGGGATAAAGACAAAACAGATCAAAAAGTAAATGAATTGTTGGACATGGTCGGACTGGATCACACCATTTATGGCACTCGCTATCCATCCGAGCTAAGCGGCGGACAACAGCAGCGCGTAGGCGTCGTGCGGGCGCTTGCGGCGGAACCCGATATCATCCTGATGGACGAGCCGTTCTCCGCACTGGATCCCATCAGCCGCGAGCAGCTTCAGGATGAGCTGATCCGGCTTCAGCAGGAGCTCAATAAGACCATTATTTTTGTAACGCATGATATGGACGAAGCTATTAAAATCGCGGACACCATCGTTCTGATGAAAGATGGCGAAGTGGTTCAAACGGGTAAACCGGACAGCATTTTAAGGCATCCCGCAAATGATTTTGTGCGTGACTTTATCGGTTCGAAACGTCTGCAAAATGAGAATGAAAGCGCCTATGAAATTCCGCTTGTGGATGAAGTGATGATTACGAATCCGGTCACGGCATTCCCGAGCCGGGGATTGGCTGAAGCCATCAAGATGATGGAAATGAAGCGGGTCGATTCGCTGCTGATCGTGGATCGTAACCGTCAGCTTCAAGGCGCGGTTTCGATCTACCGGGTTCTCGACCAATACGGCGAGGAAGGCAAAACCGTGGCGGATGTGATGCATCCGGTCCGTTTTTCCGTGGCTTCGGGAAGCACCCTTGCCCAGGCCATCGAGATTATGGACAGCCACCAGCTCAGCAACCTCCCTGTCGTAGACAGCAATAACCGGTTCCTCGGATTAATCACAAGAGGCAGTGTGGTTAAACATCTGGCCGAAGTCTATCCAACGATGGTTCCTCCGGAGCTGAACGGAGAGGGTGAGTGATATGAATGCATTTTGGAGCTTCATCACGGATCGTTATCCGGATATTCTGAAGGCATTGCAGGAGCATCTGGTCCTCTCATTCTCTGCCGTGCTGCTCGGGACTGTGATTGCCGTACCGATCGGAATCCTGCTGGTCTACAACCGGGTCAGCTGGTTGAACAGCATCACCTTTTTCGTTGCAAATTTGTTTCAGACGGTTCCCAGCCTGGCGCTCCTGGCGATTCTGATTCCGCTGCTCGGGATCGGCATGAAGCCGGCCATACTCGCATTGTTTCTGTATTCCCTGATGCCCATCCTGCGGAATACCTATGACGGTTTTCACTCCGTGGATAAAGGCGTGCTCAATTCAGCCAGGGGGATGGGATACAGCACCGCACAAACGATTTTGAAGATTCAGCTTCCCCTATCGCTTCCTTACATCATGTCCGGTGTCCGCATTACGACCGTGTATATCATCAGCTGGGCAACCCTGGCTTCCTTGATCGGTGCTGGCGGGTTAGGCCAGCTTATCGTATCCGGACTTGGGGTCAACAAGCCCGAGATGATATTCATCGGTGGCATCGGTGCAATTCTGTTGGCGCTTGTAGCTGACGGACTGCTTGGTCTGCTGGAGGGCTGGCTGAGCAAGCACTACCATCAGAATCAAACCCGGGACGCTGCGATATGATTAACTTCAACCGTAAACAGCGGACGGGACGGAACAAGGAAGGCGTGATGAAACTGAACAAGCTGAAAAGGATACCGATGTTAGTCTGCCTGATGGCCCTTGCCGCTTTTACCTCCGCATGCGGAATTCAAAGTGACATCACCATCGGGACGCAAACCTATACCGAAACCAAGATTATTGCTGAAATGTATAAAGCGCTGATTGAAGACCAAACCAATCTGAAGGTGGATGTTATCCCGGATCTGGCATCAAGTTCATTGGTCATCAATGCGATGAAGCGAAACGACGTTCAGATGGCGACGCTATATACCGGCGAGATATTCAACAACCATTTCCCGATCAGCGGCACCAAAGACCGCGATAAAGTCTTGAAGGAGGCACAAGAGGGATTCCAGGAACACTTCGGGTTCACCTGGATGAATCCGCTGGGTTTTGAGAACACCTACGCGTTCACGGTAAGAAAGGATCTTTCCGAAGCCAACGGGTACACCAAAATTTCCGACGTCAAAAAAGACATGGCCTCCATGAAGCTTGGGGTAGATACGACGTGGCTGGAGAGAAGTACGGATGGATATCCGGCATTCTCCAAAGCATACGACATCAAATTCGGTCAGGTCTTCCCCATGGAAATCAGCCTGGTCTACAGCGCGGTAGCCAATGAGCAGGTGGATATCGTGTTGGCCTATTCCACGGATTCCCGGCTGAAAGCCTACCAATTGCAGACGCTTCAGGATGACCAGCAATTCTTCCCTCCCTATGATGCAAGTCCGGTATTGCGTTCGGACCTTTTGAAGAAGCATCCTGAAATTGAGGATACGATAGCGCCTTTAATCGGTCATCTGGATGCAGATACGATGATATCGCTTAATTATCAGGTGGATATTGAGAAGAAAAGCGAGCGTGAGGTCGCGATCGCGTACTTGAAAGAGCAGGGCTTCTTGAAAAGCTAAAGGAGGGTAAGCATGGAAAGTGAACATTTAACATTTGCCGACTTTTTGTCGTATGTATCACGAAATCAAGAATTGCTCTGGGAGTATTTCATCCAGCATATTACGATGGTGGTTATCGGGCTGGGGCTGGCATTCATCGTCGGGGTGCCGCTTGGCATCCTCTGCTCTAAGAGTAAATGGGCGGCCAAGGTCATTTTGTTTATCACCAACATTCTACAGGTGGTACCAAGCTTGGCCATGCTCGTGGTTCTCATGTTATGGATGGGGCTCGGAACGACAACGGTCATGGTGGGACTCTTCCTGTATTCCCTGAATCCAATCGCGCGGAATACGTACGTGGGGTTAAAACAGGTGGATCCCAGCTACCTGGAATCGGGAAAAGGTATCGGGATGAGCCCCTTCCAAATGCTCGTGAAAGTACGTTTTCCGCTGGCGCTGACGTACATCATGTCGGGCCTGCGTATCGCGGCCGTTATTGCCATCGGCGTGGTAACGATCGCTCCCCTCGTGGGAGGAGGCGGTCTGGGACGAGAAATTTACGCTGGACTAAACAGCAATAACTCCCTGCGGATTTTTGCAGGCGCCATTCCTGCCGCGGTGCTGGCAATCGTTGCGGATATCGTGCTCGGCATGCTGCAGCGTAAGCTGGATCTGGCCAAACGGAAGTCAGCCGGTGCGGCTCCATCGCCTGCGAAAATGCAAAATATAAACTGAGGTTTATAGAGGGTACATTCTAAGGGGCATTCCAAGAGATCTTCGATCTTGCGGGGTGCTCCTTTCTTTTAGTTGTTAGTATTATTTTTCCTTTAGATAATCCAAGACATTGTTTAAGTAACTTTCAATGGATTGCGAAGAATCAATAGTCAGATACTTTATATCTAATGGTCGTTTACTTTCATTTAAACCAGATATAAATGATTCTTCAGTCGTCTCCGATATTTGGCTTATCATTCGTTTTCGATTTTGAAGCCTGTTACTAATTTCCTTGTAATCGTTAAGGTAACATTCTATATATTTGTACTTGGCGTGATATTTCTTTGCTAATCGCAATCCTTGATCAACCATCTCCGAATATAAACAAGGAGCATCAAATATAACATCATGACCTTGCGATAAATAAAACTCGACCAAATCCCAATCAACCGTGTATGAAATTTTGCCAAGATGTTTCATTTCAATATCAAGTCCTTCTGTTGACTTTAATATTGCCGTTTTAGATATATCATGGTCAACAATGACAGCCCCAGTTATATTGGCAATTCGTCTAGCAAGCGTTGATTTTCCCGAGCCCGGAAAACCCGACATTTGGAGAAAATACACTTCAGCACCTCGCTTTACTCTTATTTCAACTAATCTAATATTGATTTTTCTCTAGGTACTGTGCTTATCACAAATTCCTCTCGATCAAAGATGGTTCAACTATATAAGTTTTTCTTCTATAGATCATTTTTTGTCCTTTCTGTTTTTCGGGAATTCCCTAACAGTTGAATTGCAAGATGTATCATATCTTAAAGTAAATAATTATTTTCTTCATTAGCCAGCATTAGCGTTCTGATTTCATATGATTTGCACCCCGATGCAATAAATGGGTCAGAATTGGCAATGTCCGTTGCTTCCATTAAATCCTCTGCTTGAATGATGACGATTCCTCCAGGATAATCCGCAAAAGGGCCACACAGCATAAGTTTGCCTTGCGATTCTAAGCCTCTTAAATACTCCACATGACCCTTAATGATTTCATGATTTAACGGTTTTTGATTGTTCATTAAATAAATAAATGTCATCTTCTTCCCCTCCTCACACATTCTCCCCACTGTAGAAGGGACAATCTTTAATATGGTCGATTCAGTTTTATATTCGCCAGTGCTTGATCTTAATAATGGCAACCCTTTCCTGATTTTATATGATTCCGGAAAAAACAACCATCCTTTATGCTGAATATGTCAAAAGCACATCAAATATGGAGGAGGAACTACGGTTTATGCAGATGAGCAGGAACATCATCAAAAAGCTTATACCGGTTATAACATGTCTGGGACTGGCTGCCACAGCGATTGTCGGCTGCAGCAGTGAGGAAATGCCAAAGGGGAGTACGGAATCCACAGAGTCAACCCAACCTTTGAGCAACTTATCGTATTGGAAACAGATGCATTCCGACGCAGCCGCCATTATGAAAAGCTATGGTGAGATTACCGCTATTCAAGAAATCGAAAATAAAACCGGTGTCAAAATCGATTACCAACACCCGGCCCAAGGCCAAGCTGGCGAACAATTCAACTTGATGATGGCCTCGAAATCGCTACCCGATGTCGTTGAGTATACGTGGAATAATTATCCGGGAGGCGCTCAAAAAGCGATTAAGGATGGTAAAATCATTCCATTAAACGACTATTTGGACGATGCGCCTAACTTCAAAAAGCTGCTGGACGAAAACCCGGAATGGAGAAGACAGGCTTCGACGGACGATGGCGATATTATCGGTTTCCCATTCATCCGCCCCGTGAGAAAACTGCAAACCCACTCCGGCCCGGTTGTACGTAAAGATTGGTTGGACAAGTTGGATTTGCCTACTCCTAGAACCATCGACGAATGGTATACCGTTTTGAAAGCGTTTAAGGAACAAGATCCCAACGGAAACGGAAAGGCGGATGAAATTCCGATCATGATGGGAGCAGGCGAGCTTGCTTTTACTGGCGCTTTTGGCATCCCGAACGGCTTCTATCACGAAGGAAATACGGTCAAATATGGCCCCGTTCAACCCGAATATAAGCAATACCTTACAACTATGAACCGTTGGTACAATGAGGGCTTGCTGGACAAAGACTTTGCAGCCAATGACAGCAAAATGTACGATGCGAAAATAACCGGCAATCAGGTCGGTGCGGCTGTTATGGCTGTAGGCGGAGGCATGGGCAGGTTTATGGATTTAATGGAGTCCAAGGAACCGCAATTCAAGCTTGTTGCCACACCCTATCCGACATTGCAATCTGGCGATAAACCAATATTCGGTCAAATGGACAATCAAATTGTAGGCATATTCACTGCTATAACCGGAAGCAACAAGCACGTTGCTGAAACTGTAAAATTCTTCGATTACTTCTATAGTGAAGAAGGACGAATGATCATGAACTTCGGTAAAGAAGGCGTATCCTATACGATGGATAACGGTTATCCGAAGTATACGGACTCCGTCATGAACAATCCGGAAGGATTGCCGCTTGCCCAATCCGTTAAAAAGCATGTCTTATCCGCTGATGCGGGTCCTTTCTTGCAGGATGTACGCTATATGGAGCAATATGCGGCCAGACCGGAGCAGCAAGAGGCTTTGACAGTGTGGGCAGAACCTTCGAATGAAAAAAGAATGCCTCCGATCACCATCGCCCGGGAAAACAATAGCCGATATGCCTCGATCATGAACGATATCGATACGTATAAAAATGAAATGATCGTTAAATTCATTATGGGCGCAGAATCGCTGGATAAGTTCGATGAGTATGTCGCTACCCTGAAAAGCATGGGTATCGACGAGGCAATTCAAATGCAGCAATCCGGATTGGAACGCTACAACGACCGATAAAACGTCTACTACACTGGAGACGGAAAGCTTGCGGCTTGCCGTTCTCCGGTATTCAAAGAAGGAGTAAACCATGCCTAATGTACAGAGAAACTCTGTGAAGACGGCAACGGGGAACCGGGCAGAGAAGAAATGGAGCATGATAAAAAAGGACATCATTCGGAACCGCTACATTTATCTTATCCTGCTGCCCGTCGTTGCCTACTACATCGTTTTTCATTACGGACCCATGTATGGTCTGCAAATCGCTTTTAAAGATTACGGACTTGCCGACGGAATTTGGGGAAGTCCATGGATGGGTTTCGATCATTTTGAAAGTTTTTTTGGAAACTACTACTTTTGGAGACTGATTCGGAACACCTTGCTGATCAATATCTATGAATTGCTGTTTGCGTTCCCCGCTTCGATCATACTTGCCTTATTGCTAAATGAGATTCGCAGGAGTTTTTTTAAACGGATCGTACAGACGATAAGCTATCTCCCGCACTTTATCTCCATCGTCGTTGTGGTCGGGATGATGATTGATTTCTTTGCCCGCGACGGTCTGGTGAATCAACTTCTTGGCATGATGGGACTTGAACCGATTGCATTCATGCAGGAGCCGGGGTGGTTTCGGTTCATGTACGTATCTTCCGGCGTCTGGCAGGGAATCGGATGGGGCTCTATTATCTATCTCGCCGCCATAGCCAACATTGATCCCACTCTCTATGATGCGGCCAGGATTGACGGAGCGGGACGATGGAAACAGACCTTGCATATTACCCTGCCCGGGATCATGCCGACCATTGTGATATTGCTCATTCTCAACATGGGATCCATGCTTTCCGTCGGGAGCGAGAAAATTATTTTGATGTACAATCCGATGACCTATGAGACGGCCGATGTCATCTCTACCTATGTATTCAGGAAAGGTATCCTGGGAGCCGATTTCGGTTATACCGCTGCCGTTGGACTATTCAATTCGGTCATCAGCTTCATTCTGATTGTACTCGCCAATTCCATTAGCAAACGAGTGAGTGAACATAAATTGTGGTAAGGGAGGAACGGTATGTTTCACAAACGCAGTCTGGGTGAATCGATATTCTCCGTCGTCAATACATGCTTCATGCTCCTGCTTTGCTTCGTCACGCTTTATCCGTTCCTTTACGTATTATTCGCATCTTTAAGCGATCCTGCAGAAATCGCCCGATTTCGCGGCATGCTGTTTTTCCCTACCGGGTTTAATCTGGATGCGTATAAAGCCGTCATGGATAATCCCATGATTCTGACCGGTTACCGGAACACCCTCTTCTATGTCGCTGGCGGCACAATCATCAACCTATTCATGACAACGCTCGGTGCCTATGCCCTTTCTCGCCGCAACGTCTATTTCAACAATTCCATCATGCTCATCATCGTGATCACGATGGTGTTCAATGGGGGGCTCATTCCAACCTTTCTGCTGGTGAACAGTCTCGGCATGCTGGATACGCCGTGGGCTCTTCTCTTGCCGGGGGCTATCAGTTCATTTAACTTGATCATTATGCGAACCGCCTTTCAAGCGGTACCCGTTAGTTTGGAGGAATCCGCGCGGATCGACGGGGCCAATGATTGGATCATTATGAGCAGAATCATTGTTCCTCTTTCGATGCCTGTTATTGCCGTTATGGTTTTGTGGTATGCAGTGGGACATTGGAATTCATACTTTAGCGCATTGATTTATTTGCGTGATCGGGAGTTATTTCCCTTGCAGTTAGTGCTCCGTGAAATTCTGATCTCGAACAGTACGGACAGCATGACGACCGGCGCAGCAGCCACAGATCGGCTGGACATCGGGATCACGATCAAATATGCGACGATTATCATCTCTACGCTTCCGATATTATGCCTGTATCCGTTTCTGCAAAAGTATTTTGTGCACGGTGTCCTGATCGGTGCGTTAAAAGAATGATCATCACACGAATCGGTCATCCAATGAAGGGAGCAAGCTTGCTCTTCCCGAAGTATATGGGACTGAGCAAGCTTTTCTATACTAGGAGTGATCGCCATGTTTTCAATCATTCGAAGAAAGAATGCCGAGAGCAGAAGAAGAAGCCTGTTCATCAGGATGCTCGTATCCAATTGTCTTCTGCTCCTGCTTCCCATCCTGATTTGGTTTGTGTTCTATACCAATATTGAACATATCATGAAATCCAATGCGGAACGGTCCAATCTCGGCATGCTGGAGCAGATGCGTCTCAATATAGACAGCCATTTCAAAGAAATTGAACAGTTATCCCATCAGATTATACTCAATCCGAAGCTGCGTTATTTATTGGATACGGAAATCAAAGACTTGTCAGAACGGTATCATTTGGTCCAGTTTACAAAAGATTATTTAACGATGCATTCGAGAATGACCAAGGATTTTGTGTACGATTTCTATATTTTTTTGGACCGAAGCGATTCTGTGATCAAACCGAATCTCGTAACCGATTCTCACAATTTTTATGATAAATATTATCGCTTTGAACATCTGACCTATGAAGAATGGCGTAAGCAGATGACTAGCTATCATAGTCAAACCTACCTGCCGTCCTCCACCTTACAACGAAACGGCTCCCTGAAGGATGACCCCATGCAAGTGATTACCTTTATGCAATCGTTGCCGGTCGAAGAAACATCCAACATGAAAGGGAGTCTAACGGTTCTGATCGATGAAACCAAGATTCACGAAATGACACGACAAATCGAGTCCGCAAACGGGAGTTCCGTTTATATCGTGAACCAAAATCATGAACTCATCAGCAGTACCCCCGGTGCAAGTCCGTTATCAAACTCGATATTGAATGAACTGAAGTCGAACTCCGGTTTACGCAATTACAATCTGAACGGTCAAGATGTAACGGTATCATTCACAACCTCGGGACAAGTCGGATGGTACTATATTGCTGTGATGCCTTTGAATGTATATTTGCAGAAAGTGAAACAAATGGAGCATCTTGCGCTGTGGCTTCTCTTGCTATGTATCCTTGCGGGGAGCGCGGCTGCATATGGAATCGCGTATAGGAACTATTTTCCAATCAAAAGAATGATAGAGGCGATTCAGGCCGGAAAGTCTCATCCACGTAAACCTGCTGTGAATGAATTTGACTACATCCTGGAAATGATGAAAATTTCCTGGGACGAGGAAAGGCATATTAAAAACAAACTGACTCAACAACTGCCCGTTCTGCGTTCTAACTATTTACATCGAGTGCTTCAAGGCTACTTTGAGCCTCCAGAGCAAATGAAACAATCGCTGGAATTTATGGGCATCCATTTTCCGTTTCCTCATTTTATCGTCATTCTCGTTCAAGTGGACGACATGACCCGGTTCGCACCGAACCAAAGTGAAAAACAATGGGCATTGGTGCGATTTATCATCTCCAATTTGGCTGAAGATACAGTCTATGAAGGGCATACGATACATACGATCGACTTGGAGAAAGACCGGCTGGCCCTGCTCGTTAATCTATTGCCGGATCAGATGGATCATCCGGCTTGCCGGGTGAAGGACATCGTATCCGGATTGCATCGCATGCTGGAGACTAGGTTCAAGCTGGAGATCAGCATAGCCATAAGCGGCGTTCATAAGGGCCAGCATCAGATTGGAGAAGCCTATTTGGAAGCGGCTGCCGCCTTGGAGTACAGGATGGTCAATGGGCAGCTGTCGACCTTTTACTATCATGATATTCGCCAGAAAAAGCTGCAGTATTATTACCCTGTCGAAACCGAGCTGCAGTTAATCAACTGTATTCGAAGCGGCGATACAGAGCAAGTGGTCCAACTGCTTACACGGCTGTTCGATCGAAATTTTCGGGACGAATCCATCACTCCGGAGCTCGGGAGATGCTTATTATTCAGTCTTGCCGGTACCCTGCTGCGTATCATGGCATCGGATTCGGATACGCTGGCCTACCGGAAGCTTACAGAAGGTGACATCCACCCCGTGCGTTTCCTGCTTTCCTGTAAAACAACCGATGAAATGTTTGAAAAAGCGAAGGACCTGTATGTATCGGCCGCCGAATCGTTCAAACTGGAACGAAGCGATCACAATGAACAGCTCCTGCTGCAAATTCAAACCTGCATTCAAGCCAATTACGCCGATCCCAATATGAGCTTGAATTTAGTGTCTGAGCATTTGCAGATCACGCCGCAATATGTTTCGCAATTTTTTAAAAGAGTGAGTGGACAGAACTTCAACGACTACCTGACTGTCGTACGCATGGATCACGCTAAGAAACTGATGTCGGATCCTGGACTGACCAACGCACAGATTGCCAAGATGGTCGGTTATACAAGCGATACGGTTTTCATTCGGGTTTTTAAGAAGGTCGAAGGCATTACTCCCGGTAAATATAGAGAGAGTATTACGAAATGTGCTGGATTAAATCAATAGGAATGTTTACTACATTATTTTACATTAGAAGCATATCTCTCATTAAAAGAAAGGATGTGCTGCTAATCGTTTTGCGCTCATATTTCTCCGAGGATTTTTATCATTGCTCCTCTATTCATCCATGGACCGTAGTGCACCATGATATGGATGCTACTAGCCGCTCCTCCGGAATAATAACCGGTTCTAATCATAAGCTTATACAAGAAAGCCATAAAAGGAGGGTTAAGTGAATTGACGAAAGTTAAAGTTAGTTTACGGCCCATCGTTAGCAAGCTGAATTTACCCACTGTGTTGAAAACAACGATTCTTCCGGGCGACTCCGTCGAAAGATTATTTGTTGCGACTCAGGTAGGCGAGATCTTTTACATAGGAAACGGAGTTATAGAGACTTTCTTAGATATTCGTCCGCGAATCCTGGAACTAGGTGGTTCTAGCGGCGGATATGATGAACGGGGACTGCTAGGGTTGGCATTTCATCCCCAATTTTATTATAATCGTCTGTTTTATCTCCATTATTCAGCAGCTGGAACCCAAGGTCCAGGGGCCCTTCCAGGTGCTCCTCCTGAATCTTTTAAGCCTAACCCGTGCGATGCTAGCACCTTAAACCTAAAGTGGGCAAATAGAGAACATCAATACGATCATATCGATACAGTCGAAGAATGGATTCTGCAATCGAATGGCCAACCTCACAAAAGGCGGACGTTACTTAATATCAGAAGGCCATTTTTAAATCATAACGGTGTCAATAGCCTAAACTTTTCCCCTGAAACAGGAAAGCTTGTTTTGACAACCGGTGATGGCGGATCAGGCTATGATCCGTTCAATTTAAGCCAAGACGATATGGAAATCGCAGGTAAAATCATCGAAATTGATGTCGTTAAGAATACGTATATCGATAATCCGCCCGTCGTTACGCGTTTTCATGAACTGCCCGTACCCATTCAGGAGACGCTTACGGTAATCGCCAAAGGCGTTCGCAATATACCCGGCATTTCATTTCAAAGGTTTTACAATCAGTATATCAAATACGTAGGGAATGTTGGACAGGATCTCGTAGAGTCGATTTTTTCGTTCGTACATTATAAACCGATACCGGTTACTCAGCTTATACAAGCTTCTTTAATGAAAACGGAACCTGACCATGAAGGATTTATTAACTTGGGCTGGCGCGGGTGGGAAGGTGCTTTTCCGACCTCGATCATAACCGGCTGCTCTGCAAATCCGGCTTTGAACGAGAAAACCATTGCTTATTACGAGGAAGCTGTAAGAACTTCCGTACGGCGTCTTCAGCCTCTGACAAGTTATTTTCATGAAGATTCCCGAACCGATAAGTTTGGAGCAACCGCACTTACAGGAGTACAGCCCTATTTGGGATGTGAAATCCCCTCTCTATCAGGAAACGTTGTGTTTACCGACCTGGCTCGAGGGCCTGAATCTCAACTTCCCGTTAGAGGAGTCTTAGCCTACACCAAGGTAAGAACGGATGGTAAGCTAAATGATTTTCATGTTATTGAAACCGATGATCCGTTTGGGTCTCAATCCGCGTATTATGTTAGTCTGGGTACGAATCTGAATCAAACCAGACTCTATTTAGGGGTTTATGGCTCGATGAAAGTGGCTGATGCTAACCAAGGTACCGTTTTTGAAATTATTCCATGATTCATAATGAACCAAATCTGGCCAGAATGATGGAAAACGTTATTTCGTTCAATAACGTATGGTTCCGGTACGATTCGCACCAGGATTGGACACTTCGGGAAATCAATCTAACCCTTGATGAAGGGGTATGGCTTACGATCGTGGGTGATAACGGTTCCGGAAAATCAACGTAAGTAAGGGATTTCTTGAATAAGACGGGACAATCTGCCAATTCATAGCCCAACACATTGCAATGACGCCCCACTCGTTAGGATCGGTACGCTTTGCGCAGCTTTGTATGGCCATTCCTCCTCGAAAACCCTCTGCCTGACCGAGGGCCGGATGGCCCCCAGCGTGAAAGAATTGCCTACACTCGATTTTTCTGTTTCCCTAAGTCTCTTCTTATCTCTGCAACTAGCTTCTTCTTCTCAACATCAGATATGGCATCAGCAGACAATTTCCTTGCTAAAATCGGTATTATCCAAGGCACTACATCATCATAAGAAATCCCCGAGAGTCTATAGTATTCGTCTATAAATATATCAATTAGATCCTCACGAATCGAATCAAACATAACTCTAGTTTCCTCGGGAAGGGAGGACGGCAATACGGCATATCGAATCATTACAATATACTCAGCAATATCTGCTTCAGGATTTCCTATGGTTGCATTCATCCAGTCTAACAAGATTGCTTCGCCGTCATCCTTGACGATTACGTTGCGTGGATTTGGATCACCATGACACAGGCATTGTTTCGTTTCTAGCGATTCTAATAAGGAAATTGCGCTCTCTTTTTCACTGGCACTCAGGTAATTAACACTCAAAATGTTTGATTTTATTATGCTTTTCTGGCAAGGCAATTCCTTACCTTCAGCTAATGCTTGGTGAACGCGAAATAGTAGTTGAGCTGTAAGCTGGACGTCCGCTTGTTTAACTTCGTTGTTATGGCTAACGATAACCTGATTAAAAAAACGCTCCATCATAGTTTTACCTGCAATATGTTCGAATACAATCCCCGGTCTTCCACTCATTTTCGTTAACTCAAAAGGCTGAGGAATAGGGAGTCCACATTCCCAAGCGATGCAATTATTCAAATACTCTCTTCTTAAAGCTTCGAAACTTGTATTCTCTTTGGCTAGTTTTATGATTCTATTATTCCCTACTTCGAAAACCTCAGAGCATCCACCTTCTCCGATTTTTTGTCCTAATGTATATAACATTAAAGGTAACTCCTGTCTTTTAGGTTTTTGTTATTTCGGCTAACGTTAATGTATTCACGATGTCCAACTCCCATATGCCCGATGCATGAATAAAATGGTATAGGTTGTACCCACCTTTTTTTCGAATATGCAGCTTATTTACTTAAGTCTATCTATAATTTCATTTATTTGATTAATATGCCTTTGTTCATGTAAGTACAGTGATTTAACCCATTCAATTAATAACATCTCTTTAAAGACTGGGTGTATAAAATGTCTTCTACTCAGCACTGACTCGTCTTCTACTGTATTTAATAGCTCAAGTAACTTCTGTCTTGAATTGTTTAGTTTCTCAATGATCTCTTCATATTCTAAAAATTCATCCGTTGGTTTAGCGATGTCAGGAGCTTCTAGCTTTTGACTTCTATCAAGCAGAAATTCGACTGATTTATTTTCTATAAACGAATCTTCTTTGCTCTTTAACCCTTTCTTTATAGCTACGACATATAATTCCTCTGTTTTAAAAAGATGTTGACAGACCTGACTAATACTCCAACTGTTTAAGTCTTTCTGTTGGTTTAATTGATCTCCGCTCAACCCAGTAAGAATTCCAAATAATTCGTCTCTGGTCTCTTTTAATTTTTGTTTGATTTCTTGAAGCTCCATAAAAAACTCCCTTTCTTTAATATTTTGCGGATATTTCCTATAACGTTCTTGTATTCACGAATCCTAACCCCTTAAAGGAGCAGAGCGACTGGCTACCATGCATTAAGGTGGTGCAGGGTTGTCTGCCTGAAATGACTTTTTCGATGTCTCTGGCAGACCAAGGAGTGTAAGCCGCGTTTCGTGAATATGGTGTTATCAGATGTCAATATCTTCTTCGAGTAATTCTACAACGCACTTCATTAGTTCCTTCATTTCACTTCGTTCTTTACATTTCTTATGTATTAAATTTAAATAATATCCCCTTTTTCTTAGCTACGAAGTGCTTAGAAAAAGGGAATGTATTCTGCTTAAAAATGCTTATTATATACATTGATAAGTCGAATATATGTTATCGCTTATAGTCAGGCTGCTCCAGAGTAATAGGATTCGGATTGCTGAGAACCCAATGCACTGCCAGCTCGCACAGTCTCGCAGGCTCATCGCTGCCATTTCCGTTGTGCAGTTCATTCGCTAATATTCCTGCCTCCTGAAGTGAAGCGGGATTTAATGGTGTACCCAAACTAAAGTAATGTATCAAACGATTGAGCATTTTACGATATTGATGATCCCAATTCATCCCGCCATTATCTAAAATTTCATATGACACTTTACCAGTAATCCGGATAACCTCACCCTGTACGGTTTTCGCATGTCCTTTTGAAGGAATGAGTAAATTCCAGAGTTCATGATGTTGTGCCTGCCATCCCTTTGTTGATACTGTAATCGAAGAGGCGCCGTCGTGCGTCTTTCGCTTTTCTACTGGAGGAACATCAAATAGCTCATATAGACGTAAAAGTGCCTCATCGGTTTGATTCAAATATTCTTTATTAAAACCTTCTCTGTGAAATTCAAAGTCGTTTCCGATTCGCTTAATAGAGTCTTGCATCTCCGGCGTTACAGTTGTTCCAGCGTTTAACAAAATATCGGCAACTTCCGCCATATTGACAATGTCCGCGTTCCTGCACATGGCCAAAGCTTTTTCTAATGGAGTCTGTCTCATTTTATTTATTGCGCTGATATTAGCGCCTTTAGCAACCAACGTGTGAACCGCTTTTGGTTTAAATGAACCTGCGGCGGCAAATAACGGTGTCTCGTTCTGATCATCAACGGCTTCCAGATCTGCACCCAAATCAAGCAGCAGCTCCGTATGACCACACCAACTCATGGCATGTTTGTGCAGAGGCGTTGCTTCGTAATTGTCTCTAGCATTGATATCAGCACCCTGTTCTACGAGCCAGCGAACCAATTCATTCGGTACTTGGTAAAAGCTCAAGGCTGTTGATTTACTGTAACCGCCACGGGCATCCAATTCGCATCGGGTAAATACCTCTTGTAATGCGGATAAATCGCCTGCTTCAATGAGTTCATCAAAATTTTTCGGTAAGGTTTTTTTCTTCTTGCCCATATGTGCTTTCTCTCCTGACGTCAGAATTTATATATCTTCTTCTTTTCGATAAAAACCCTATATTTTACCATTTTTCACTCAGATCGAGAGGAATAGCCCAATGCGTCAATATGATGCTAGTGCCTTCTCCAAAAATACTCGTATAAGTCTATCTCGGCATTAACTGAAACAAGTACAAATCATTAATATATTCCCATCAGGATCTTTAAATGTGAAATCCGATAAATCAGGGTATGTTTGAATTTCAGTTACAATCTCTGCTTCCAATTCTTTTACAAACCGATACGCTGCATTGATATCATCTGCACTCAAATTAAATAATGGTTGATTCGACGTCTTCAGTTCGTACATCTCATCAAAACAATGATTATCAAGTGTTAGCCCAGGGCGTCCAGGTCCCATATCGAAAGTATAAATTGGTCCTTGGGTTATATCTTTAACTTCGATTCCAAGGAGTTTGCTGTACCAGTCTACAGACTTCTCTAAGTCTCTTACATGAATAAAGATTGTATCTACCCTGCTTGCAATTGGACTTTGCAATATTAATAACCTCCCATGAAAAACATAAATGATTTGTTGGTATAATAAGTTGCACTTCCGAGTTATCTTCCATGATTATACATCAGACGATCGAAGGGTTTACGCCACGCCACGCCACGCCACGCCACGCCACGCCACGCCACGCCACGCCACGCCACGCCACGCGAATATTATGTTATAGATGTATCTCCTGCCTTCTTGAACTGCTAACATGATGTTTAGAAAGCGTCATAATAAATGTTTTTTATGTATTTTCGATCCCCATAACGGATTTCTTTTGGATAATCTTCGCTGCTGATCTCCAACTTCAGTAAATCATCATGACTCTCTTTTGTTTTACTTTTAATCTCTGCCCCAGAATGAATATTATATAGTATATTCCTTATCTGTTTATCATATTTAATTTCACAACGCACTCCTAATTTCACCATGTTATGCTGATCGGTAAAATCGTTAAACAAATCTATTAATATAAAACTATCCTTATCATTTTTCTTAAAAAAGACAAAAATGTCTCCCTTTCCTGCCCTAAATGGTCCTTCACCATAAGATAAATACTGGTTATACAATTCCATCTTATTAAAACTAATATCTAGTTGTCTCATTATTTCTTCTAAATTGAATACCTCGTCCGTATCATCTATCAAATCAAAAAACGGTAGATAAAAAGAAAACTCAATATATCTCTTCATACTTAATTCCTTTCATTTCCCTCGGCGCTTTTTAAATAAATATAGAGAAGTATGCTTCCAAAGAATGATATTTCAACTGCCCCGGTAAGAATCCTCATCCATCGCGTTTCTTTAAAATCAAATAAGATATGTCCAATACAGTAAACTGCCGATAGCATGATAACCCATTGAAGTAGTGACTTTTTCATTCGCCAGTCGCTCCTTTTTAGTATAAATCTCCACCTTTAGTCGATAAACCGAGTCTTTATGTGCTTGTCGTTCGTCGCTTAGCAAATACTATATTATATTTAAGTTAGACTAAATAGTCTAATAAGCCTTAATACTTGATTAAGGTAGCTTAATTAGACTGTAAAGTATGATTGTGGAATCATGGAGTTAACAAACAGGCTGCCTGCCGATACTATACATAAGCGAATAGAACGTTCATCTAAAATTACCATGCAAGACTGTGGCCATCTCCGCTTTGTCGAGACACTTCATGAATTCAATCAAATAGTACTGGATTTCCTGTCGAAATAAATGAGCCTTTTGATTCTACTTGAACTTGGATACATACAAGCATAATGAAACGGACTAGCGTGACTAGTCTGTTTGAATATTTCCAAGAAAAGTAAACGCTCAAACCATCAATGTCAACGCCGACAAAGTATTTGAAAGCATGAATATGAACTATGATCCAACTCTTGATTTTCATATCCATAAAAGCTTCAACGTAGAAATACTGGCTGAATGGCAAGCTTGCAACAGATGGGCTTTTTCATTATTAACGGTACTACAATTGGTCACCGACAATGTACTTCCAATCCTATCAACCTCTACCAACTCACCAGGTTTTCTTTTTATTGGTAATAACCTCGCTCAAAAGTCCGCCTTTCAGGGTAAAGAAAGCCGAATAGCCAGAGATTATCCATCTCCGGCTTCAGCTCTATGATATTATTATTTTCAGCACGGTGAATCACATCTCTGACCGTTCGCCAAGAATGACCGGTGGGCGGCTACGATGGTTCGTTGATTTCCAATATTATTCTTTGCTTGCAAAAAAGGTGATAAGTGAAGAATATGAGTTTTTCCCGTATCCAAGTTGATACTCAATAGATATAAATCCTTCATGTTCTAGCAAAAGCTGAAATTCTTCGATTCCGTACCAATAGAGCACAAAATTCGATATTTCCGTTTGTTGAATCTTGCCTTTTTTGAGTAGATCGTATCGATGAATGGAGCTAGTTTTTTGTTGATGCCAATCTATTCCCTGAGTCGTTGAGGTAAATAGAATGCCAGAATCATCATCAATCGAATATGGACTTGTCGAAATTTTATATGGAATAAAACCTGTTGGTAATTCTAAATCAATAATAATTTTCCCTTGTTTATCAAGATGCTGATAAAAAGAATGTAGTACTTCTTTAACACGATTTCGCGGTAACAGACAGAAGCTGCCAGTCGGCATGATTATCGCTTCGTATTTCTCTGGCAGACGAAGATTCGTAATATCTCCTTGATACAGAGTTCCTCTTACATTTGTAGCTACCATATTTGCTCTACGTTGATTTAACATATCCTCAGACACGTCTACCCCCTCTACATTAAGTCCTTTCTGGAGAAGAGGGATCATCATTCTGCCAGTGCCAACACCGGCTTCCAGAATTTTACCTTTGGTATTTTTCAAATGATCAAAATAATACTCTAAATCACCATCAATCGAATATCCGGCAGGCTTGGTTAATTGATATAGCTTGGTACTCAACTCACCATATTCAGTAAACATATCGTCAACTTCTTTCTATTCTTTTTTTATTGGTACATAAATTTCCATGATTGAGTTCTCAGAGGCATGGCAACGTTCATCATAATATTCAAATGGAAAATGAGATTCATCCAGCTCATATTTGTTCTGATCAAACCATTCTGTAAAAATATATCTCCAGGTCTCCTTAATGACTACGGATAATGGGTCTTTCTCGTATGTTGTGGCAGTTGCTAGATTGTTGATGGGCGGAGTAGTGAAAACGGCGTAAGTAGCGCTTGGGATTTCGGCAACCACCATATCAGAGGTTACTTGGCTGAAATCATTGACAATAACGCCAAATAGATAGATGGCATTTCCTTCGTTCTGATAAGGCAGCCATACTCCAACTTCACCATGTTTTGGTGGTTTCAATTGTTCATAAAGCTTTTCTTCTAAATTTGATTCATCACATGAGTCCCAATAAGCCGCAAATTGATGACTATAATTATCTGCCATGTTCGAATGCATTCCATATCCAGCTAACTTAAAAGCACCTTCAAATACGGCAAGACGTTTGTCGTCCAATTAGAACATCCACTAACCCGTGAATAATGTTCCAGCCCATGAAAAAACAGCCGAATCTCTATTAGAAACGGCTGTTTTTCTTCACTCAAGAATTATTTTTGGTTTAGGATATAGTTGACTGTCGAATACTGTGGCATTCTATTTCCGAATAATAATCGATTCGAAATCATAGTTTGACTACGTCCCAAATACACTATTAGGTCTATTGAACTTCTAGTGCTTTTTTAATTTTATCATTCAAATCTTTATCTCTCGATATAGTAATGTATTCGTCCGATTTAATAAAATAATTCTCTGAGCCTAGGATTAATAGTTGTTCTACACCATTCTCTGAAACGACATATTTATATTCCCCACTATCAGTTGCTTCCTCTACTACAATATCTATTTCCTTGCCGTTCTTATGTTCAAGATGTACAAGTTCGAATACTCCCATATCAGATTTAATGTACATCGAGTAATTAGGATTTGTATTGAAGAATGCAGTGTACTTAGAACTATGAATTTCTTGAATTTTGAGCCCCTCATTGTTTAAAAGATCAAGTATATCCTTAGCATGTTGATATTCGTTTGGTACAACTAATGGTTTTGATTCCTGTTGCGAACACCCGAGAGTCAGGGTGCTTAAAATGAACACGAAAATGATACAGATTTTTCTCAACAAAAAATCACCTCTTGATCATATACTATTAGTAATGTTAAACATTTACAAGTTCATAAGATCACTAACGACCGGTTTTTTCCTGTTTCGATATCCAGCAATACGCTACAATACCCATCAGAGCGTTGGAATTGCCTCTCGTTTCATTGGAATGGTATCTGTTACAAATAAGGTTTTACACGAGTCTTTGCGGCTGTCTAAATACTGTTTCAACCATACTTAACACTACCAAGTAAATACAGCTGCCACTTGAAGCATGCCGGCTCCACGCAATTCGGCCGTATTAAACCAAAGACCACATGATTCCTGATTAGGGAATCTTGTGGTCTTTTCGCTCTGCTTTTTTAGTTTCGGCGGTAATCTGAGAGCAAATGCTTCACTTAGAACGAATGGCTTCCTTATAACCGGGGTCTTGATGTATTCCGCATTAACTTTTAAGTTCAGGTCAATCTTCGTACCAAGCGTCCGGGATCATCTCACGCTCCAGTACCAGCAGTTCTTTGATGATCTGGTCCGAATCGCTGATGGAATTCACGAGCGGATCCGTCAGCATCGCTCTCCTCAGCTTCTCGTAGCTCTGTTCCACGACGGCCTCAGCCGTAAGCTCATGCGTATCCAGCACAAGCTCCTGCATGCCTCGGATTCCCCGCGGCATCTCGCCTACGTGGACCGGCTTCGCCCCTTCCATGCTTACGTCGCACAGCAGCTCCAGGAACGAGTCGTCGCTCATGTTCGTTACCGCCCCGCGGTTTAGCGTGTTGATGAAGAACCGCTTTCCCAGATCTCCCACCATATTCTCGATAATGTCCGTCGCATGATCCGGGCCGAAGGTGTTCATGTAATCGGCAATCGGAATGTTCCCCGAGAGAAAGTCGTCCACCTGTCGCCACATCTCGTCGTGTCGCTGATATCGGTCCTCCGTCTCCCAAATCGATAACGGCGGAATGGAGTCCTGCGTTTTGCCGAGAGCTTGCCAGTACCGGACATACTCCTTTGTATGGGCCGTGCAGGTAGGAATGTATCCGAAAATATCGTACAGTTCATACGTGATGGCGTCGTTATGAAGCGCTTTTGCGCCGTGGTCGCCGCCGTTGTTCTCTTCGCCAGCCGCCTTGCGCATGGCCTCCGCAATCGCAGGCATGACATTCTTTCCATCGAACTCCGCTTTCAGCAGCCATGTGAAATGATTGACGCCGGCGACGCGGAAGTCGAACTTCCGGTCAATCTCCGCGGTGAACTCGCTTTGGTCCCCGATAATGCCGGCCCGCACGGCATAATGGGCCTTCTTATGCGGCATATGATGGCTGTCGCACAGCGCGAACGATTTTAGCTTCGGCGCATATCGGTGCAATGCAATACCATGGACGGTAGATGGGTTAATATAGTTGATCACCCAGGCGTCGGGGCACAACTCCTCGATGTCTTTGGCGCATTCCATGATGACCGGAAGCTCCCGCATCGCTCGGAATATGCCGCCCGGTCCGATCGTATCTCCGGAGCACATGCGGATGCCGTACTTCAAAGATACTTGGCAATCGATCCCCCGATATTTCACCGACTGTTCGGCAAAGCTGAGTACAACGAAGTCGGCCCCGGGAAGCACCTGTCTTCGGTCCGTCGAGCCCTCCACCTTCAAGGAGACGTTGTTCTCCCGGGCCACCATCTGGGCAAGTCGCACCATTTTCGACAGCCTCTCCTCATCCGTATCGACCAAAGCAAGCGTTCCCCGATTCAGGTAGGGGGAGTGGACCATCTGCCATATGGACTGACGACCGAAAAACAGGCTGCCTGCTCCGATGACGACCACCTTCGGCTGCTGCATGTTGGAACCATTCATGATTAACCCTCCTCATAGGATATAAGTCCATTATAGGAGAGTGGCCGAAAAGCGGAATGTACGATGGTTTTCAAAACATGTCATATAGTATGATAATTCACATCTCATAAATTCTTTAGTATACTTGCTTAAAACTAAGAATGTCATGCGGTAGAGGAGACAGTGGAAATCCGATGTGCGCCAAGAAAATGAACATGAGTATAATCAACGAACTCTCGGAGTATATAAGCCTCCGGATGAGCTCTTATTCGGAACAAGCTCATGACCCGGGCTGGATCGAACACAAGTCGCATCCCGATTACGATCTCTGGTTCATTCAATCGGGCTCGGTGAAGATCACCATCGACGGGGTCGAACATACGGCTGTCCCGGGGGACGTGGTGTTTTTTTACCCCGATATGCCCTATATCGCCTCGACGACCGAGGATGTTTGCCGGTTCTTATACATACATTTCGATTTCGGCATCGGAGAACAACAGCGAATTTTGGGCGAGTTTCAACTCCCGGGTATTGTGGCAGGCGACCTGATCCGGGAAGAAGCAACGCTGTTCACCAAGGCCTATCATCGATTGAAGCAAAGCAGCGGGACGTTGGGAAACCAGCTCTACTTAAAGGCTTTTCTTCTCGTCGTAATGGCTAAAATTCTCGAGCTTCACGGGCATGGGGCCTACGCCGGCAAATTTCTGAATGGCAGGAAGCCGAGAAAAACAGAAGGAAGCCTGGATGTCCTGCAGGACGTATTCCAATACGTGGATGCGAACTTGCAGCGTTCCATTCGGATGAACGAGCTCGCGGCGATTGCCGGCGTCTCCGAGAAGTATTTTATCTCCTATTTCAAGAAAAGCGTGGGCATCACGCCAGGGCAATACATTTCCCAAATCAAAATGAACCGAGCAAGGGATTATCTCTATGAAAAAAAATATACGATCCAGCAGATCGCCGGCTTCCTCGGCTATCCGGATCCGTTCACATTTTCGAAAGCGTTCAAGAAATATTACAACGTGCCTCCTTCGAAATTCGAGTAGCCAGCACCCCCAGATTGACATCGGATAAACCAAGATTTATTCCAATGCATTCTAAGAGGTGCACCTCAGCTACAACTAGCTCTGAAAAGAAGCCAAGGTAGCCGTGTTCGCAACTCCAATCATCGTGATGATCAAGGTATTCACCATTGCACCGAGCCAAATGTTTCCTGTCAATTTGTATAAGCTCCGACTAATCATGGCCGCTGCAAATAATAAGAAAATAAAAGGAAGCAAAACCATCGGATAAAGTCTCGTCTCCTGCCAGAATGAATTGCCCGTCGTAAATAAAACAGCATACTGGATTCCATTGATCAACAGTTCATCTAGGGGTTCAGACCGATGACGCAAATAAAAAAGGAGATCCCCGCCTTCGCGGAAATCTCCTGGTCCTTATTCTTTATCAAAATAAACGGTTGTTCCTGTTTCTGCGGATATATACACCGCCTCTAATATTTGTGAAACAATCATCGCTTCCCTCGGTTTAACCAAGGGTTCGGTATCGTTCACGATACTGTGAATCCATTGTTTGGCTTCATAGTCGAAATCGGTCAACTCTTCTCCCCTGAATTGTTCTCGCGCATTCGGATTCACCTCGATTTTATTCAGGAACAAGCTTCCGTCCCGCTCGCCATTGATCCGCAGTTCATTTTTAGCAAAATCCGCTCCTCCCTTCGTTCCGCACAGCAGGTTGCCGCCACCTTCCGCAATGTTAAGGGCCCAGCTGGTTTCAATGATGACCGTCGCTCCGTTTTTAAATTTCACATACCCGAAGGCCGAATCCTCTACCTCGAATTCGTTTGGATCCCAGGCCCCCCATTCGTTCGCGGCATTTTCGGTATACTTCAGTTTATGGAAGACACTGCCGACGACGCTCTCCGGTTCATAGTTATCCATCAACCATAGGATCAGATCCAGGGAGTGGGTTCCAATATCGATCATGGGACCGCCACCCTGCTTCTCTTTATCCAGAAACACGCCCCATGTCGGAACGCCTCTTCTTCGGGTAGCGACCGCTTTTGCCAAATAGATATCTCCAAGTTCCCCATCGGCAATCATCTTTTTTAACAGCTGGCTTTTGGCGTTGGAACGATTCTGGTACCCGACGGTGAGCTTCTTGCCTGTTCGCAAGTGGGCTTCGTACATCGCCTTGGCCTCCGCACCTGTGACGGCCATTGGTTTTTCGCACATGACATGTTTGCCGCTTTCGAGCGCATCAATGGAAATCGTCGCGTGCGAGCTGTTCGGTGTTAGCACATGCACGACCTCAATCTCTTCCATGGCAAGCAGATCGTTGTAATTCGTAAACACCTTAGCGCCTTGCGTGCCGTATTTTTTCGCAGCTTCCTCGGCTCTTTCCGGCTTCAAGTCGCAAAAGGCCACCATCTGCACGTTGTCTAACTTGGACAAACACGGCATATGTTTGCCGTTCGCAATCATTCCGCAACCGATGATCCCTACTTTTACGGTTCTCATGGCATTCCCTCCCTCGCGTTATTTGAACTCTACCGTTCGGTTTTCCTTATGAGCGATGTATGCCGCTTCCAATAGCTCCGTCAATTTCGTTCCCTCTTCCAAACCGAAGGGCATCGGCTTGTCATGAATCAATGCATCCGCCCATTGGATGATCGGAAGCGGCTGCTCTTTAGGGAGTTGAGTGGGTGAGATCCATCCGGAAAAGGGGGAATCGAGCTTCTTCGAGATGACTCTAACGGTATCATCCGAGATCATCAAGGTGCCCTCCGTACCGTAAATCTCAAGTGCAGAAGGGGTTCTGTACGTCACAAGGCTTGTTTCGACCAGTGCGACCGCATTGTTGACGAACTCAATGGAGCACTGCGCATTATCTTCCACTGCACGATGGGTGAAATAATGAAACATGGAGGTGATTCGTTTGGGCTGACCCAACATCCAGCTGGCTAAGTACATCGGATGACATCCCAAATCCATCATCGCACCGCCGCCGGTTTGCTTCTCATCGTACCAGTATTCCGGGAGCCAATTGTTCAATGCGCCGTCGTGGCCGTTCCGAATGCGCAAAAGCGTCACGTCCCCTAATACATGGTCATCGATCAGCTGCTTCGCGAACAATTGGTGAGGCCTTGTGCGAGCCGGAAATGAAATGCAGAACTTGACGCCTGCTTTGCGTACCGCTGCAGAAATTCGATTACATTCTTCTACGGTAAGAGCCATGGCTTTCTCGGTAAAGATGTGTTTGCCGGCCTCAGCGGCAGCTACCATGACGTCAGCGTGCATGCTTGTAGGAGCATCCACCACGACCCCATCGATGTCTTCCCGCTCTAGCAGCGTATCCAAATCCGCTTCAAAATCCGTTCCCAATTGGGCAGCCCATTCGCTTCCCCGTTCAGGCTGTTCGTCCCAGACTGCCGTGAGCTTGACGTTACCGTGCGATAGCAACCTTCTTGCATAATCATCTGCATGCACATGCCACTTACTTAACATCGCAACGTTCAACATGCGTTTCCCCTCCGTCATCGTTTATATTTTTTACAAGATTTTAGTTTTCTTCAAAGGGAGGTGGCGTATAACTTGCTCCAAATGGCGCATCAGGCCTTGAAAAATCCCCCATTAAAGCTCTTCGCACAGGCGTAGTTCTTTGCATAAAGTTGACATCGTTATGAAAACGGTCCGAGGGCTTTACCCACGGAGGGCTATAGATGTAATGCATGGTATAGCGGTCGTAATCCCAATTATGTTCGTGCGCCCGATGCCATACGGCGTTGTGAAACACCAGGACTGATCCTGCAGATGCACATACCACATGGCTGATCGGCGTACCCGAATTTGCAGTCCGGATCGAATCCGGTAGTGGAACGAGACTGCGGTGGCTGCCTGGAATGAACTCCATATTCCCCATGCCGGGTTCTTCCTGATCGGTCAATAAAAATGAAGCACGGAGCTGAATAAGGGGGACTGGGTACCCCAGATTCTTAAAATCGAAAGCGCTGGATCCGTCTTGATGCCAGCCTCCCATCCTCCCCCTTGCCGGCTGCATCGTATTCCACCCGGACTGCATAATGAATCGATCGCCAAGTAAACCCCTTATCTTCGGTAAAACCGATGGATGATCCATTAAGTTTTCAAGAGCGTGTTCAGACTCATACCCTCTGCCGACTTGACCCCAACCGACCGTACCTGCCGCTTCATGAATTCGAATGATTGCCTGCAGGCATGCTTTGACCTCCTCTTTCGACAGCACATTCGGAATGACAAAATAACCCCACGATTCGAACATAAACTTATCGAGTTCAGTGAATGCGCCTGCTGAAACGACCGGGTTTAACATGAGTTGTCCCCTCTCTTGCATATTTAAAAGAAGACTGACCTAGTATTCATGAAATATTCGGGATGGCAGTGACACCATCCCGCAAACCTCTTCACTAGAACCCGACATCATCACGTTCTGCAGCTTTTTGAGCCACGAACTCCGCCATTTCTTCCACGCCGGCCGCTCTGAATTTTTCTTGAACGCTATGAAGCATATTGAGAGCTTCTTCATCTGACCCTGCAAAAAACGCTTTCTTAAATTCCTCATCGAAATTCAAACTGCTGGTTTTATCGATATATTCCTGATATTTAGGCCACTCTCTTGCAAGGTAGCTGGCGCTTACTTTGTCTATGATTTTGATAGGCATTTTTGCCGAGAAACTTTCCTCCAGCTTTTGCCACTCCGTTTTTTGATCTTCGGGCGTAGGCCAAGTGACTTCAGAGGAGAATGCTCCTATGAACCTTCCTGGAAGATAATTAAGCCCTGCGTCTCTTTTGAAGTGCCCCCCTTAGAATAGACATTGGAAAACCCCCTTGGTTATTCCGATAAATTCTAAGGGGTGCATTTTTTATGGCAAAGAAAGGTCAAAAGTATAAATCATATTCAGATGAAGTGAAAAAAGAGGCGATTCGCCTTCATGTTGAGGAAAAGTGGACATATAGGCGAATTACCGAGCACTTTGAGATTCAAGATAAAGATCGTGTAAAAAAGTGGATGCGAAAGTATCGGGAATTAGGTGAGTTTGGATTATTGGATCAGCGAGGAAGACGAGAAGAATATTTGGATCAAGATCGCTATGTCCAAAAGCTAAAAAGGGAGAATGAAATGCTAAAAAAGTGCTTGGAAATCTGGATGAAGGAGGTAAGAAAGAAAGCTTCGCCATGATCGAACAAGCAGCAAAATCAGGGCAAGTAGCTGAACTGTGCCAGTTCATTGGTGTTTCTAGAAGTGGCTATTACGCCTATTTAAAGCGTAAAGAGAACGACCGGGATGCCGAAGACAAACGGCTGATCCGCAGAGTATACAAACGCTACGAAGGAAAGTATGGTTACCGACAAATCCAACTGTTCCTGTGGCAGGATCACGGTGTGTGGATGAATCACAAAAAGGTGCTACGTCTCATGCAAGAACTTGGGCTCCAAGCTAGCATTCGCAAGAAGCGCCAATTCAACATGGTATACAAGGCCGCGGAGCGTGTGGCGGAGAATCTGCTTAAGCGTAACTTTACGGCGGAGAGACCAAACCAAAAATGGGTAACGGATATAACCCAATACCGGGTGGGTGAGCGTTGGCTGTATCTCTCGGCGGTAAAAGACTTATTCAACAACGAGATTGTGGCCTACCAGCTCAGCGAGCGTAACGACAATGAATTGGTTCTGCAGACGTTCGCCAAAGCGTTTGCTAAGCAAAAAGACGTGACCGGATTGGTCGTTCACAGCGACCAAGGGTTCCAGTACACGTCTCATGCCTATCACGACATGCTGCCAAAGGTTAGCGCCCAAATCAGCATGTCTCGCCGGGGCAATTGCCTAGACAACGCCTCCATGGAGAGCTTCTTCTCGCATCTCAAAACGGAAGGGCTCTATCCTTATGATATCCGAAATCTAGCGGAGGCACAAAGCCGAATTGAGAAATACATACGATTTTATAATCGAAGACGACCACAGCGCAAATTAAATAAACTGACGCCGGTAGAGTACCGACGCCAGTTTACAGCCTAGGTGTTTTTTCAATGTCCACTAAATGGGGTCTTGACCATTTTCAGATCCGGGTTTTCATCGAATTGTTTTTTCACATCAGAGATCCATTGGGGTACCCCGTTTTCCATCGTGTAGTGCGTTCCTTCGATTCCGAAATATGCAAGCAATCGGCCTTCTTCGCTGTTGACATAATCAATGTACCGCAATGCGGCATCGGGATCTTTGATGTTAGCGCTTAAGAAAAGGACAGGGAATCCGGAACGGCCGGGTTTTTCCACTTGCGTTCGAATCTCTCCGCTCTTATTCTTCATCGGCCCGAGTAGTTCATATTGCATTTCCGGATTCGTTTTATACAGCGTTTTTTGTAAATCAACTAACATAGGCTGGGCTCCGAATACGGCAAGCTTGCCCGTCGTCAGCTTTTCATTCGCTGTTGTACTCGTATTGTTGAAGGCTTCAAGATCAAACAAACCTTCCGTTAATAACTTTCTCATGTATAACAACCTAGCTTCATGGTCCTTGGACTGCGTCCAGTGAATCAGTTTTCCATCCACTTCACGGTAGTCCGAAATCGTGTAATCCGTCCATCCGGCAAGGAATTGGCCGTAATCCCATCCGTTCCACATGGTTCCGGCAGGGATGACCGGCTTCCCGCCAATATCCTTGAAACCGCCGTCTCGGATCTTGATCAATAGATCCACTAGTTCTTCTTGCGTATCAATATCCTCCGCTTTTACATTTAAAGCTTTCAGGATATCTCCCCTGGCAAAAAGGCCGTAATTCCAATTATGAATGCTCTCAGGGGTACCGTCCGGGGTCTCCGTAGGAATGAGATACGTCTTGCCTTCGAATTCGGGACTATTGAGATCGAACTCGGCAAAATCCTTCGCGATCCCGGTAGTCACAAGTCTTTTAATATTCGGGTATTTATCGAGATAAGGGGTTAAATCCAGAAGCTGCCCTTCCATGGCCGCCTTCTTGATGACTTGTCCTTCTCCTCCTGTCGTAGACCAGAAAGGTGCGTTAACGATATCCGGAACCGTACCGGAAGCAAAAATGGTGTTTAGCTTTTCTACTTCGCTTGTCGTGATGGATTCCAGTTTCAACGTGACCCCGGTTTTTTCCCTGATCTGCCCGGCTACGGGATTATTCTCCTGGTCCTGCGGGAAACCGGCTCCGCCACCGTTCCAAGCACTGAGGAAAGACAAGGTCACCGGTTTTATTTCTTCAGTACCTTGCTCCTTCGGACCTGTGTCAACCGTACCCGCATCCTCCCCTCCGCCTTTTCCCGTACATGCCGTCATGGTTGCTAGAAGCAGTAAAGCGATTAGTGTCATGCCAAGAACACTCCTGCGCTTGTTCTTCCTCATCCTACAATCCCCTTCCATTGGAAGTTTTTTTATATAAAAGGCATAGCCTTCTATACCGACTACTCCTTAAGAGAACCTACCAGTACGCCTTTCACAAAATATTTCTGAAGAAACGGATACACGCAGATGATCGGCGTCGTTATAATGATGACGAACGTCATCCGCAAGGCTTCCGGCGTAACGCCTCGCAGTTCCATCTGCGTTTCGGTCATGTTTTGTATGGCGGAGCCGCTATTTCCCGACGACGACGTCATCGACTGGAAAGACGCTTCGCTGATCATCTTGTTCAGGAACGTAGCGGCAGGCTGCAGCTTTTCATTCTGTATGAAAAACTGACCGGTAAACCAGTCATTCCACACGCCCACCCCGACAAACAAAGCAATGGTAGCAAGCACCGGCATCGATAGAGGCAGAATGATTCTGGCAAATACGGACAACTCGCTTGCGCCGTCGATTCGGGCGGATTCCGACAGACCTTCAGGGATCCCGTCGAAGAAGGTTTTCATGATAATCGCATTGAAAAAGTTATATAGGGACGGCAGCACCAGCACCCAAAACGTATCCAGGATGTGGATTTGCCGGAACAGGATGAACGTCGGAATCAGTCCGCCGCTGAACAACGTGGTAAAGAAAAAGAAGAATACGATGTATTTTCTTCCCGGCAAACCTTTCCGCGAAAGGGCGTAGGCTAATAAGGCCGTCAAAAATACGGAGGCAACCGTAACCACAAGGGTTCGGGTAATGGAAATATAGAAGGAATTTAGGATCAACGTGTTGCTAAAAGCTTTTGCATAGTTTTCTAATGTAAACACTCTGGGGAAAAAATAGATTCCCCCTTCATCGCGTCGTAGCCGTCATTGAAAGACAGGGCTAGAAAATAGATAAATGGATATAGCGCCGTAGCGCAGAATAAAAGCAGCGCCGCATAGTTAAGCGTCATATACATTTTGTCTGCCGGCGACAGCCTACTTGCACCCATAACACACACCTCCTCATCTTCAGTGCTAGCTGATTACCATAACGATACGTTACTCACGCGTCTGGATATATTATTGACAGCAACGATGAGCAGCAGCGAGATCGCGGATTTGAATAAACCGATGGCCGTGGAATATGCTAATTGCCCCTGTTGGAGGCCTGTTTTTAAGACATAAGTGTCCAAGATCTCCGAGACGCTTAAGGTTGCCGGGGACTGCATCAGCCAGATTTGGTCAAAACCCGCGTTCAGTATTCCGCTGAGTGAGAAAATAAGCAATATGGCGATCGTTGGCGTAAGACAGGGAAGCGTGATCTTGAATAGTTTGCTCCACCTTCCAGCCCCGTCGATTTCCGCAGCTTCATACAAATGTGGATCGATATTCGTTAACGCGGCTAAATAAATGATCGAACCCCAGCCTACGCCTTTCCAGATGTCGGATATGAGGACCAATGGATAGAATAATTCCGGCTTTCCCATAAAAAAGATGGGATCCAAACCCATTTGGTACCGAATGTCATTGATAAGCCCTACGTTCGGAGACAGGATTTTTTGAAGCAGGGTAACGACAACGACCCATGAAACGAAGTGCGGCAGATAGGAAATCGTTTGAAACACTCTTTTGATTTTTTTGTGCATGACGGCATTGAGCATTAAGGCTAGGATCAAGGGAGCTGGAAATCCGAAAATAAGTTTAAGGGCACTAATGGATAACGTATTTCGGAGCACATCGTAAAAACTGGAATCGTTTAAAAACTGCTCGAAATATTTAAATCCCGCCCACGGACTCCCCAATATCCCCAAATTGAATTTGTAATCTTTGAATGCGATGATAATGCCGTACATCGGATAGTAAGCAAACACCAGGAACCAGATGATAGCAGGAAGCAAAAATAAGTATATGTGCCTGAAATACCATATTCTAGTTAGTTTCTTATTCTTTTTTAATTGCTCCAATCCAGGGATAAGAGCACCCTTTGGTACCATTCTCCGAACACCTCCTACATCTTCGTCGTACGGTATATAGCGACTGTCTCCCCCTCCTCCATTGCAAGCGGTTTCAATTTTATAGTTTAAATATATTCAATATGGTGTAGGAATCATTCCACAATTTCCTCATTTGGTTAAAAAGTAACCTTAAGTTATAGATAAACGGGGCAAAATCCCCTATCCCCTACCTTCTTTTCAGGTGTTTTTATTCCTCGGCAAGGATACATTATATTCAATATATCCTTATGAAATGGTCTGATAAAAAGTATTATATTGAGATGTAGCGACCTGCGAATGGATGGAAGAGCTTCTGTTGGATTTCTTTATTGATTTGATTTTGGGAAACTATTATGGGGGGGGATTTCATGAGAGGAAGTTATGGCCGACCTAGTAAAAGAGTCCGCGCAGCCATCGCTTCCATTGTCAGGCTCAGCGCATCGGACTCGTTATTAGGTTGCATATATAGGAAGAAGCAGATGTTGGTATCATGAAGTGGATGAAACGTTTTTTCCCGTCGTCTCGCCAATGACCAATTCCGGCTCCACTAGGGTTTTAAAGTATTTTCCGTCTTGTCCGTCATCACTGTTAATCACCTCAAGCAGCGTGTAAGCTGCACGGTAGCCCATGTCTCGTTCAAACTGTTTAACGTGCGTGAACGTGCTATATCCTTCGATGATGGAAGTCGGATCGTCAAAACTGATAATGGAAATGTCCTCAGGCACCTTCAATCCGGCTTGACGCGCAATCTGATAGATTTTTACTCCAAGAATTCCATTAAGCGTAATATAAGCCGTTGCCATTCGATTTTTGATATAGCGGTACAATGGATGGGTTTGCTCAAGGCTTCCGATTTCAAAACCGGTTACGATATGGGCAGGGTTAATGAGTGCTCCCTTTTCCTTGAAGGCATTCATATATCCATCGATCCGTTCTTGAACGGTTACGGTTTGTATGGGCGAATCGGAGCAGATGGCGATATCACGATGCCCCAGCTCCCACAGGTAATTGACCGCCATGTTAGCGCCAAGCCTGCCGTCCGATGCGATATAATGCGTTTCCACCCCGGGAAGGTAACGGTCGATGAGAACAAACGGAAACCCCGCAAATTTCATGCTTAATATTTCCTCGTTGAATAGTTCCTCGTCCACCGGGAAAATCAGCAATCCCTCTACTCCGATGTTACTGCATGTCTGGATCGCCTCTTTTTCCTTATCAATATCGCCCTCTGATAAATAGATAACGCAGCGGTAATCGTTCTCTTTCAGCGCTTGCTGAATACCTTGTATAAGTCGAATCGTAAAATAATCGTAAATGCTGGGCATAATGAGCCCGATCAACCGCGTCCCCATTTCTCCGCTAGTCTTATGGACAGGTTTTACGGTACTTATAGGAGGAGTGGCCGGCATCTGAGATTCGGGCTCGCTTACAAAAGTCCCCTTTCCGGGCACCCTGGTTATGATTTTTTCGTTAACCAAGCCGGCCAGGGCATTAACGACCGTAATCTTGCTTACTCCAAAACGCTCCATGAGTTCCTTTTCCGTAGGTATACGGTCTCCAACCTTCAGTACCTGCGACGATATCAAGTCGCGTATATACTCTTGAACCCTCTGATACAAAGGCATTCTTTCCGTAGAGCTCAACCGAATCACCACATTTCATTCAATATGTTTAATATATACGTTACGAATGGCGTAAGCGTTTTATTCCATGCTCTAATCATGAAACAGCGGCAGCCATGGACGAGAAAATCATGTCCTGACTGCCGCTGTTTATTTATTGATCTATCATATTCGTTAGCTTGCGCGGGAAAATACAAATTTATACTATGATGGATCATAAAAGTTGCTAAAAGAAAGGATAAGAACCCTTGTTTTTTTCGAAACATGTCTCATAAAAAATGAGAAGCGATTCAGATCTGTTCTTTAGTATTAGTGTTGGCTCATAGAAATCGTTAAATCCTTTGAAGACAAATTCGCCATGTATGCGTACTATTCACGATTATACAGTAGTACATTTCCGACAATGCATACTCTATATAAAAAAGGACCCGAGACATCTCAGACCAGCTGTGCGAAATTGGGATTATTTTTCCTTCCTCAAAACGCGGCTTCGAGGCAATAAAAGCGACCTGCATGGACGAAACACACAAAGTCCAGGGCTGTCACTGTTTTTATCGAACTGTTAAAAGTTGATTTTCTCGCCTTTAAAAGCTGCAATGTAAATTTGTTTCATTTGCTCCAAGGATAATTCCCGAGGATTGGATCGCGTACATGGGTCCTCAACGGCTCCCGCCGCCATCTGATCCATTTGTTTCTCGAAGTCCGCTTGATTGACGCCAACTTCTTGGAGTGTTAACGGCAGGTTCAACGTTTTGTTTAAACGGCGAAGCAAATCCGTTAATGAGTCAACTAATTGGTCGTCCGTATTGCCGTTAAGGCACAACGTTCTTGCGATATCCGCATACCGTTTGCTGTTCGCCTTCTTATTAAAGTCTATTACATACGGAAGATACAAGGCATTAGCCAAACCGTACGGGATTTTAAAGCTGTGCACAACTTCCCAAAAATCCATTGGAGAAAGCCATCCCGGCCAGACATTATTATGGACTGCTGAGTTTCCAAGCCCACCTCGTGTAAATACGTCTGGATTTTATCAAGATACCCTGATTTTTTAATAAATTGACCTCCGATACTATCGTAGCTTTTTCCCTTGGATGGTTTTCAGTGCCTCCAAGGATCCTTCACTATAATAAATATCTCTTGGAATGGTAAAACGATTCATGTGATTGCTCCACTTGTTTTTAATGAATAAGTATAATGTTCGCACTCCTTTCATGAACATTCACTTGACTTAATGAAAAATGGCACCCCAGCTTGAGTCTTGCCGAGGCACCATATGATTATTTCCCGAGAAGCTTTAGGAACTCCCGCATAAATCCGGGCAGATCAGGCCATGCCTGGCCAGATACAAGATTGCGATCCACATGGAGTTGATCCGTCACGTATTCCGCGCCCAAATTCTCCACGTCTGGACGGCAGGCAGGGTACGCGGTCATTTTATGATCTGCCAGCTTCAATTTCAGTCCGCTAAGTAATAACACAGCGTGGCAGATGGCGCCTACGGGCTTTCCGGTTTCAAAAAAATGGTTCACAATGCGGCCGATGTTCGGATCGAGCCGAATGTACTCAGGCGCACGGCCACCCGGAATGACCAAGCCGTCATAATCCGCTGGATTCACATCAGCAAACGATACATGACTTTGAATTTGATAGCCGGGTTTTTCTGTGAACGTTTCCCAGCCTTCAAAATCGTGCACGACGGTGCGCAGCACTTTCTTTGTTGGGGATGCAATCACCGCTTCATATCCTTCTTCCTGCAAGCGGTAATATGGATAATACACTTCAAGTGCTTCAACTGCGTCACCTGTAACAATCAACACTATAATCACCGTCCGCTTGATCTTTTATCCGCTAATTGCCAGATGGTGATCGATTCTGGAAAAATCGTTACAGTGGCAATCGTTGCTCTTAATTTTTTGCCTTCTCTGCCATCGAAACCAAACTTTTCGTTTCCCCGGAACCTGACCAAATGATGAGCAGATCTCCTTTTTCTAAGTTCGGGGTAACGGTCTCCCCTACTCAGCTTAGCCTGTCTTCAAGAAAGTCCACTGCCCGACCTAACTCGTTGATGATTTCTGTGAAATAATGAAATCGTTATTCCAAAAATCTAAGCTGCGCGTAAATATTCATAAAGACATTGGAATTCTTTATCCTGTAATAAGTAAACAACATTCGATGCATCGCCATCAAAGAAGATTACCCAGCACGTTAGTTCCTTCTTAAATTCAACCGGAATACTTGCCTGGTTCCCGTTCCTTATGTCGTCCGCTGATATGGCTTTAACATCTACTTTCCAGTCTTTATATGCTAAATGTGGATGCTGTTCCTCCATATAGTGTCTAGATACTTTAAGCACGCTCATGTTATTGCTCGCTCCCCTTATAGGTTGATAAAAAAGGAAAAAAGAGAAGATAAATCATCGTCACTGGATGATTTTATCTTCTCCCTCCTTTGTAGAGCGCCTAACCACTTCATTATTCATTTGAATTTGTATCGATTCAATTTTACGGTCATTGGCTATCGTAATTTTATTGATTAGCAAATGCAATAGCTGTTTTCTCTGTTCGCCTGTAATGGAATTCTTATAACAATCCTCAAAATGATCCATTACCCGTTTGACCGATTATAAATGATATTTTTTGCTTGCTGCCTTGCCCCAATTTTTGCTCAATCGGCACAATTCGGTCATCCAATAGCCTTTTTTCTTCATCTAACTTTACCAATCGGTCCTTTAAATCGGTCTTGTTTAATATTCCATCTTCGTACAGACCTATTGCCTTATCTTTCTTAGATTGAATAGCTTCCAATGAGTTTTTCAGAGATTCGATATTCCCTTTGGAGCAGTTCTGAAATCGTACGATTGCTTTCATTAATTTTACCAACTATATCTGCTGGTTCTTAACTGGGATGATTCATTGGAGCTTGAATCCACACGTTTCTCATTTTCTTACCTTACTCTGTCTGAACAAGGTACAAGCTCTGACTTCTTGTTGGCCACAAGCTCCAACTGTAACACCAGCAAATGCCATAGGATAGGACAGCACCAACTCTATCTGTTGAATGGATTTATTTTTCTTACATTTGGCTATATGAAAATTCAGCGAAGAGACTGTAGAATTAACTTAATGCTTTTACTAAAGCTTCTCCAAATTCTTTAGCGCCATCTGGACCATCACCAGTGATAATATCATCATAAGCAACAACATGTTTTTCAACATAGGTTACTTTATTCGCTTTTAATTGGTCTTTTTGCACATCTACTGGATAGCAAGTTGCTTCTCTTCCAGTAAGTAAACCCGTTTTAGCTACGGTAACCGCACCTGCACAAATTCCTGTTACAAGAACTTTATTAGAATACGCTTGTCTCAAGTACTCTTGTAATTCTTGGTTTCCCCATAGATGATCGTTCGTACCAGATCCACCAATAACAGATATAACATCATAGTCAGAAGCAAAAACGTCTGAGAAAATGACCTCAGCAGTTGCTTTACCTTCATAATCCCCTATGATTTCACCTGTTTTTGTACTTGCAATTGTCACATCAATTCCGTTGCTTTCCAATTCCGCTTTTGGTTGAAATAATTCGTCTTCATTAAAACGTTCTGGTGGTATAATTAAAAGTGCTTTTTTACTCATTTGTAGTTCCTCCTCATTAATGAAAAAGATTTGCCGGTAAGACGACCATTTCATTCTACTGCTTGTTTTCTTCACTGTGAAGAATGCACTTTTTTGTAAGGAGGTTACCGACAGGTTACAATTGATACATTTAAGGAGGTAAGAATTTATGCCAGATACATTTAGAGATGAAGTTAAAGAAAAGATCATAAATGGTGATTATAATTGTGAAAAGGAACTTACCTTATCAATTATAAGTGGTAAATGGAAAATTGTTATTTTATGGCATTTGGGGGTAGAAGGACCACATCGATTCAGTGATCTCCAAAGGCTTTTTCCAAAAATATCTCATAAAATATTAACGAATCAATTAAGAGAACTGATGGAAGATGGAATAGTTCATCGCGAGGTTTATCCAGAAGTTCCACCGAAAGTGGAATATTCCATGACTGAATTGGGGATGACTTTACTTCCTATCGTTGAAATGATGTATGAATGGGGAAAAAATCGGATAGCAGAAATCATAAAAGAAATGGATATCTCGGAATTAAACAATTAAGCATAAGCTTACATTTACAATGTTGCTTTACAAAACCTATTAGAAAAGAAGCACCTTCACTTAACTTGAAGTGCCCCCCTTAGAATAGACATTGGAAAAACCCCCTTGGTTATTCCGATAAATTCTAAGGGGTGTATTTTTGTGGTAATGAAAGGACAAAAGTTAAAGCAATATTCAAAAGAGCTCAAATTAGAAGCGATTCGACTTCATGTAGAAGAGAAGTGGACTTATCAGCAAATCAACGAACACCTTGGTATTCAAGACAAAGACCGAATGAAGCGGTGGATGCGAAAATATCGGGAACAAGGCGAGTTTGGATTATTGGATCAGCGAGGAAGACGAGAAGAATATTTGGATCAAGATCGCTATGTCCAAAAGCTAAAACGGGAGAATGAAATGCTAAAAAAGTGCTTGAAAATCTGGATGAAGGAGGTAAGAAAGAAAGCTTCGCCATGATCGAACAAGCAGCAAAATCAGGGCAAGTAGCTGAACTGTGCCAGTTCATTGGTGTTTCTAGAAGTGGCTATTACGCCTATTTAAAGCGTAAAGAGAACGACCGGGATGCCGAAGACAAACGGCTGATCCTCAGAGTATACAAACGCTACGAAGGAAAGTATGGTTACCGACAAATCCAACTGTTCCTGTGGCAGGATCACGGTGTGTGGATGAATCACAAAAAGGTGCTACGTCTCATGCAAGAACTTGGGCTCCAAGCTAGCATTCGCAAGAAGCGCCAATTCAACATGGTATACAAGGCCGCGGAGCGTGTGGCGGAGAATCTGCTTAAGCGTAACTTTACGGCGGAGAGACCAAACCAAAAATGGGTAACGGATATAACCCAATACCGGGTGGGTGAGCGTTGGCTGTATCTCTCGGCGGTAAAAGACTTATTCAACAACGAGATTGTGGCCTACCAGCTCAGCGAGCGTAACGACAATGAATTGGTTCTGCAGACGTTCGCCATAGCGTTTGCTAAGCAAAAAGACGTGACCGGATTGGTCGTTCACAGCGACCAAGGGTTCCAGTACACGTCTCATGCCTATCACGACATGCTGCCAAAGGTTAGCGCCCAAATCAGCATGTCTCGCCGGGGCAATTGCCTAGACAACGCCTCCATGGAGAGCTTCTTCTCGCATCTCAAAACGGAAGGGCTCTATCCTTATGATATCCGAAATCTAGCGGAGGCACAAAGCCGAATTGAGAAATACATACGATTTTATAATCGAAGACGACCACAGCGCAAATTAAATAAACTGACGCCGGTAGAGTACCGACGCCAGTTTACAGCCTAGGTGTTTTTTCAATGTCCACTAAATGGGGTCTTGACCAACTGTAAGGAAGGTGCTTCTTTTCTATCATCTTCACATGATTTCCCCCTATATTTATATTTGTTGAGTATATTACGTGAGAAATAGAACATGCTGCAGTAGTGTATTTAATACACAGGAGATCAGATCATGGAACAAAAATACATATTTGTATTTCTGATTTATCATTTTAAGGAGGTTAGTGCGCATGGGCAAAAAAAATCGCTACACTACTAACAAACTTATTTGAAGATGTTGAGTACACCGAACCAGCACAGGCCTTTAAAGAAGCTGGTCATGAAGTGATCACGATTGACAAACAGTCAGGCAACGAAGTAACCGGTAAGAAAGGCACATCTGTAAAAATTGATAAAGCCATTAATGAAGTCAATCCTGCAGACTTTAATGCTTTGCTCATTCCTGGTGAATTCTCTCCTGACTTATTACGTGAAGATGATCGTTTTGGTGAATTTGCAAAAGTATTTATCCAAGATGAAAAGCCTATTTTTTCCATTTGTCATGGGCCACAAGTGTTAATCGATACAGATCTTTTAAAAGGTGTCGACATCGCTGGTTATAAATCCATTCGCAACGATTTGAAAAATGCTGGTGCAAACTATAAAGATGAAGAAGTTGTCATCAGCAAAAATATTTTAACAAGTCGAGAACCAAAAGATATTCCCGCATTTAATCGTGAATAACTAAAACTTTTGGTTAAATAAACGTAATGATGTAAACACTTAAGTGTAAAAATAAGGAGGATACAAATTTGTCACTCAAAGGAAAAAAAGTGGTTATTTTAGGAGGCACATCTGGTATTGGTTTAGCTGCTGCCAAGGCGTTTCTCGATGAATCCGCTCAAATCATTATTGCCAGCCGGTCTGCTTCAAAATTATCTGACGCAAAAGCAATGCTTGGTGGTAACGTAGAAGGTTATGAAATCGACTTCCGTAATGAGAAAAAGGTTTCTGACTTTTTTAAGCAGGTTGGAAATTTCGACCATCTAATCGTTACTGCAGGTGAAGGCGCAATGGGTCACTTTAGCGAACTACATGTTGCGACCGTAAGAGAAGCTTTTGATAGCAAGTTCTGGGGCCAGTATATTTCGGTCCATGCAGCTCTTCCATACTTGAATAATGAAAGCTCCATTACATTAACTTCTGGTGTATACGGGAAACGCCCTCCTCAAGGTGCAACGACACTCGCTTCCATCAATTCAGCAATCGATGGATTAGTACGAGGCCTTTCAGTAGATCTGGCTCCTATCAGAGTAAATGTGGTTTCACCTGGTATCGTTGATACTCCTCTTTACGGCGGAATACCAAAAGATCAACGACAAGATATGTATAATGGCATTGCCCAGCAATTACCTGTTGGGCGTGTTGCCCAGCCTGAAGATATAGCGGAAACCTATGTTTATTTAGCGAAAAATGGTTTTACAACTGGTACATCGGTACTTATCGATGGTGGAGCTCATTTAATCTAATCCCGCGATATCAAATTCGACTGATTATTGATTTAGAATAGAAAGGAAAGGATGTGGTTCATGAGTTTTTTATGCTGGCAGTATTGCACGACAAGGTGGAAACAGTGAATACCATCTGGTCGATGAACGAATCGTTGGGCGCAAACCTGTTTCCTTAAGTTTTGTGGAAGCCGTAGCTCTTCCCCTAACCTCCATTACAGCGTGGGAAGCCTTATTTAACCGAATGTCTATTTCCCAGGATCCGGGCCCTAACAAAGGAAAGGCTCTGCTGATCATTGGTGCAGCCGGGGGTGTAGGTTCCATTGCCACTCAGCTTGCAAAACAAGCGGGGCTTACTGTAATCGGGACTGCTTCCCGATCTGAGACGATTAGCTGGGTTAAATCAATGGGCGCGGACTACACCATTAATCACCATGACCCGCTCCTTCCACAACTTCAAGCAATTGGATTTACAAACGTTCCGTACATTTTTTGCCTGAATGCATTGGAAAAACACTGGGCCAGTATTAGCGAAGCTATTTCTCCGCAAGGAGTTGTGTGCGCAATTGATGATCCAACCTCTCCGCTGGACTTCAAATTACTTAAGCAAAAAAGCGTTACCTTCGTGTGGGAGTTTATGTTTACTCGCCCTGTTTACGATACAGATGATATGATTGAGCAGCATCTATTGCTTAATCGTATTGCTGATGCTGTTGACCATCAAAAATTAAAGACAACACTGGCCGAAGTCCTTGGACCGATCTCAGCAGAAAATCTCCGTCAAGCCCACAAATTTTTGGAGAGCAATAGGACGATTGGTAAAATTGTACTAGAAGGTTTTGTTTAAAAATCTGTTTGAAGAGAGTATAAAAAACAATGAGGCTTCCCGATAAATCGGTGTTCGATAATTGCTATTGGGTATAAATCGAGTAGATGAGGGCGGCAAGCCCTCGATCTCTCATAACACCTAGCATGCAGGTCCGAACTAGGCGTTTCCTAAAAGCTCTAGATACCGATTAAACAAGCTCTTCAGCCCTTGGGACTCCCAAAAAGAGACCCCAAGTGCATAATTTGTATTACGGGAAACAGTCCAATATACACAAACCGTTCAGGAACACCGAGGCTCCGAAGATTCCTCCTGCGTGCACTTGGCTTCTTTCACTGTTTCCACAGGCACATTCTCAGCCTTTTTCGAATCCATTGGTCGAAGTTGCCGCAATGCTTCTTAGCGGAAGCGATTTGGAAGTAGCCGATACAGCCCATGAGGTAGCGGTTAAGGTCGCCAATTCGCTTGTCCATCGACATAGATATGGTTCGGCAAGTAAGTTCCTTGACCTATGAAGTGGATCACCGAATTCATGACTCGCTCACCGGCTCGCTGAGCCTGTTGGAGGAACCTGTCCATTACGGTCGGAATGCCAAAAAGTCGAAAACCGCCTCCGGGTTTGGGGATTTCCACCCGTCTGACCGGCTTCGGTTCATAGGTTCCCGCTAGGAGTTGGTTCTTCACCGTAAGCCAGTGTTCTCTCAGGTGAGCTGGAAGCTCTCGGCTACCGTCACACTGTCCACTCCGGGGGCTCCTCCGTTTTGTCTGCAGGCCTCCCTAGATAAGAATGTCATATTTCCGCCCGCGCTTGCCCAAGTTTACGCCCATGGTTTTTGGCGGCTCTGGATTTTGTCTTGTCATGGAGACTCATCCGGCCATGGACGCCTCAAATTGGATTCGTGTACCTCAAGCCGTGCGTTTGCCTCCGGCTTCCTTCAGATTCCGCCTCGCAACGGACACCCTTGCCATTGGCTATGGTAGGCGCTCGCCAGCCTCTGCTTTCCGACTTTCACCGTATAGATGACGCCCATGCTGGGCGTACATATAAAGCCGACTGCTGATCGCAGCCGGCTTTAATTACACAAAGAAACTTTCTTTTACTTATGATATGGTTCCTTGTATCAATATCACACCCTATCTTAAAAACTTTGCCGAAAACTGAAATGAACCTCAACAATGTGTTTTTTCAATTCTGATACTGCTGCCGCTTAAGTTTGTTATCTTCATGTCGCTTTCCTTAGTCTTTCCGATGTGCGACGACTTAGAAGGGAGTGATTCCGGACGGGGGTAGTGAACCGTATGTCATCATTCCAGAATAGACTCCCCTGACCGAGTTAAAAGAAGGGAAGCTGTTGTATTGAACAGACTTCGGATGACTGTATCTTGTCGGTTAGGATGCAGATCGTTGAGAACGAGAACTCTGCAGGAGGAAAGGGTAGAATACATCTGGTCAGCGAATACCGCATCCATAACAATAGTAGGACTCGGGGATGTACTGCCGAAAAGAGTAGTACATGCGTTTCCCGGAAATTGTTTTTTCGAATAACAAAAAGAAAGACAGCACAAAACTCGAATGGCGAGTCGTATATTGTCTTTTTTCGGATGCTCTGTTATCCTTGATTGTTGATTTTTGACCGAAAGAAAAAACCACCATTTAATGACGGTTCCATACTGCACTATCGTTCCCCGATAACAGCTGAATATGTGCAAAGCAAAGGGTATGTAGGATCCAGATCGTTCATCTGTTATCACTCCTTATGCTTGGATTCTTGTTTATGATTACCATTTTTCAATCGGCTCGGAACGATTTGCTTGGTTTGAATCACATCTACCGCTCCACATTGATTAAAGGATGTATTTTGATGTCGTAGTCAACATTAATTCTCATATTTCCCCAATATTTCAACCATTGTTCTTCCGTTATTTCTTTAGAAAACGGCTTAAGCGAATGTGTTCCGACCTCTAAAGGATCCACTTTCCACCGTTGCATTCTTTTTAATAAATCTGACGTTTGTTCCTCAAGGTAGAACTCAACCTCATGAATTAAATGTTCCAATTGTTCCTCACTTTGAATATTCTTTTCACCCTGGTATTCCTCAATTCTTGCGTTCAATCCCACTTGTAAAGACAAGGATGAATAGTCCCTCGATAGTTTCATGCAAACATTGGATCGAACACGTCCTAAACTGATAGATAACGCTGGAATGGCCAAGACTTTTAGAAAATGATCGTTATCCAGTAGTTGAAAAATTTCATCGTCCACATCTTGAATGACCATTACTTCTTTATCCTTTTGGAAGAAGGCTGTCCCTACGTAATTGAAATTGTTCTTATCCGAATGAAAAACCGGCAGAATCGGATCCTTAAGAGGGGAATATAACTTTTTCATAAATTGATGAATATTGACGATGCTCATTTCACCTTGGTTATGCTTCTCGTAATGCTCTAACATTCGGTAAAGAAAATAATCTTGGTTTCCTTGCTTCGTCAGTTGATTTTTTATATATTCATCAAAATCCCCTCTGACAACCAACAAATAAATACGCATTGAAATGTCGGGATCAATCATTAGCGTATTGATCAGCTTTTCAATGCCTCCTTCTTTTGCCAGCTCCTCATTGATTAATAACATTCGCAGCTGCCCCTGCTTTAATTCCTGATAATAAATTAAATTAAACTCCTTGCCTCCCTGTTTTAACAGAGAGACTTCTTTGGAGAGCAGACGTTTTTCTTCTTGGGTGAGCGGTGGTACTAAAGTACTAATTTTCAACTTTCCTTCCGCCCCCTTATCAACCGACCAGAAAACTACAGGAGCGATCTCTTCGATCATATTGTTCTCGACAAATGGAGAAGAACAACTGGTCATCCACATAAGGCTTACAATCACCAATATACCATAGTGCTTGTATAGTACCATCCCTACATACTCTCCTTTCGTTTAACTGCAGTATATAGAATCGTAGGAACAAGTAAATAAATGAATCCGCCGAGACAGCTCTGAATGTTAAGTAATAATTTTTGACCCGGAACGCTTTGCCATAACCATTGATTCATTAAAATGATGCTTATTAAAATGACGAACCAACTCGACAATAATCCAATCCGAGTCGTGCGTTCGTTCATTTTACTCATAATGACTCTTATGGCTCCATAAAAACACAACAGAAGAATTGAAATGTCGAACACATAATTAAACATATGAAAAGAGATAAGGATGTAATCGATTCGATCTAATGCGTTCGTTTCAATGTAGCTTCCCATATATACTACCGGAAAATTGATCTTGCTTAAGAAGCTCGAACCGTAAAACAATATCGTAGCAATGAACAATAATAAGTATTCAATGATCGTCAGCATGTTACCAATGACCAGATATTTCGTTATTTTTTTATTAGAGCTTAGCCATGGAACCATAAAGGCTAAATATACTGGACCAGAATATGCCGACCAAATAAACAATAAACCCTGCCATGATTGTCCTGACCATTCGGTAGGTATGAGGGGATATAAATCGCGATAATTTGCAATCGGTGGAAAGAAAAAAGGAATAAACACAATTAATATCCACGCCCCGCAAAGAAAGGCGATGACGACAAAACGCAATGTTTTCTCCATTCCATGTGAAGCCACATATAAGCTAATCAAAAGAATCACTAGGATCAGCCACTTTTTATCCATTGATGGATAAATAAAACTATGGAGCATTTCAACGTATCCCAGTGATAGTATTGAAATTTTTAACAATATTATCAGAAAACCAAATATTGCGAAAACTTGAACCATCCGTTTCCCGAAAAGCTGTAAAAATCCTTGATAACCTTTTGCTGCATAACTGGAAGTAAACCATTTAGACAGCAGCATCAAATTAAGTTGGGACAGCAGACCCATCACGATAATTCCCCAAACCATATACGAATGAACCAAATAAACCGGCATAATTAAAACATAATAATGCATTTGCGTACGATTGATCAATAAGAGGAAGTAGATTCCATCAAAGGTTGAAGTTCGATTATATAGACTCTTCACTTCTTTATCTCCTTACGCGATTTCCGCAGTGGTTTTAGGTTTTTAGGACGCGTTTTCATCCATATTAAAGGGCCGCGGATAAATAGGTCCTTCCAGTCCCTCCCATAAAAAGGGGCAATCGGCGCAAAATAAGGTTGACCTAATGACGTTAATCCATGGATATGTGCAAGAATCCCGATCAGCCCGATCACGATTCCCGGCAACCCAAGAAACGATGCAAGGATAAGAAGAAGAACTTGCATCAGCACCATGGATTTTGTCACTTGATAATTGGGAACTAAAAAGAAAGCAATCGCGGATATACCCATTAAAACAATCAATACTTTACTTGCAAAGCCTGCTTCTACAGCCGCTTGTCCAATAACGATACCACCGATTACACCTAACGTTTGACTGGTTTTAGACGGCATTCGCAGACTTGCTTCTTTGATGATTTCCAGCGTTATGATCATAAAAAATCCTTCCGCAAATGGAGTAAAGGGCAATTTGCTTCTCGATTCCAATAATACGAAAAGTATCGGCAACGGAATCATCTGGTAATGAAATGTTGTTAACGCAACATAAAAAGGAATCATCGTCAAAGAAACAACAAAACTTCCGTACCGGATTAATCGTAAAGCACTTGCTACCGGCCAACGAAGGAAGTAGTCTTCCGGCGATTGGAATAGATGAAAAAAAGTAATGGGTCCAATCAATGCAAACGGTGAATTGGAAATCAATAGCGTCAGCTTTCCCTCTCCTAAGGCGTAGGCGCAGGCATCCGGCCGATCCGTTTGGAGATACTGGGGTAAGACCGAGTGATGATGATCTTCAATAAACGCTGCAAGCTGAGAGGAGTCTAGAAATTGATCGAAATCCACACTTTCGATTTTTTCTCTTGCATAGGAAACATATTCTGGATTAATTAATCCGTCTATGTACAGTAACACAACCTTCGATTTACTCAGTGAACCGATAGTGAAGCATTCCGTCTTTAATGCCGTTATAGGCAAACGTCTGCGTAACATTGTAATGTTCTTATCAATTTGTTCGCTGAAGCTGTCTTTCGCTCCATATATAACAGTTTCCGTTTGGGAAGGTTCAACTGCTCGGCCAAGAGGATTTTCCATTTGGACGCCTAACCATTGATGGTTGACTGAATCGTTTAGAAGAATAAATCCTTGCATTATTTTTTGCTCAGCATCTTCGATCGATATAACTTCCGAAACTTTGGCATTGGTTATGCATGAAGAAAGAGAACTGCCGGCAGAACGATGAAGTGGCTGAATAATCGTCTCGTTTAAACGCTCTTGATCGATTAACGTTTTTATGTATAAAAGATAGACTGAGGCACTGGTACCCATTCTGTGCTCAACAATTTCGGCATCATCCATATGGTTTAATTTCTGTTTTAATTCATCAAGCCATGTGGACATTTGATAATTTTTCATTTGAGGGTCTTTTTTAACCATAATCTTCTCCATTATTAAAGTAATCAAAATCATGTGGTTTTTATCTTGCCCTGTAATCGAAAAATCATACGACCAGCAATTTGTATTTCAAACTGCAACGTTTTGAGATGTGGTTTGAGTCACACAACAATACTATATGTAGCCTAAGGGAGTAGCAGATTTATTTGGTGTTAGATATGCCGAGGTGAAAACTGCAGCTGAGGTTAGTAAAGTCATCAGATTATCTAGGTATGTAAGTTATGCATAGTTCATCTTCGGGGGCAACTTTCTTCGCCCCGCAAGCATGTAATGCCAAAAAGTTTGCTTCATTTATGGTACGGTTCCCCGCGTTGTCTGTAACGGCAAGTTTTTCTCTGAAAAGGAATTCGTTAGCCTACTGTAGAATCTTGATAGAAAGATGAAATCGGAAAGGGTTGTGTTCAAAAATGGCCAATTCCAAATTCCCTTTGTTCCAGGAAAACTTCGTCCTACAAGCACGTAGTAAAACTCATCATTGGGAAGGTACTGGACCACTTTCCATCAAAACATTTCGTAATGGTCGCGCCTATTACAAAACAAAACTTGGGCATTACGCAGTTGAAAGTGATAGCTACCTTCTTCTAAACGAAGGGGAGCACTACGCGATTGCAATTGAATCAGAAACAGAAGTCGAATCATTTTGCGTATTTTTTAGAGCTGGCTTTGCTGATGAATTTCACAGAGAAATTCATCTAGGAGTAGAGAAGATTTTAGACGATCCATTTTCGGATTCAAAACACCAATTGCACTTTTACACAAAGTCATACCGACATAGTCACTTGATAACTCCAATTATCGAAAACTTTAAGAAGTCCTTACCTGTACTCGGTAGCGAGAGTCTCTGGGTCGATGAACAGTATCAAAATCTAATGCAAGCATTAGTTAACGTTCATCTGAAAATTTCTCAAGAAATCAATGCACTCCCAGGAATACGACCAGCAACTAGGGAAGAACTATTTCGGCGGTTGACACTTGCATACGAATACTTACATGCTTATTACAATCAAAACGTGTCCCTTGAAGAAGTTTCGAGAGTAGCGTGCATATCCAAAAACCATCTGATTCGCAACTTTCGTCATTTCTTCCAAAGGACACCTCACCAATTCATCATTGAAAAGAGAATACTTGAAGCACAGCGTCTTCTTTCTCAAACTGAGGGTAGTGTAACAGAGATTAGTTTGAGTGTTGGCTTCGAAAATGTTTCTTCCTTCAACAAGGTCTTTAAACAAAGAACTGGCTTTTCACCCCAGGTGTTTAGAAAAAAGTGATTTTGGCAAAGCACTGTTTAATCCACACATGTTACATTTAATGTGTGGAAAATACAATCTTGCAAGGGGGAGATAATCTATGAGTTCAGAATTTCAAATCAAAGGTATTGGACAAGTGTCCATTCGGGTACATAACATGGAAGTTGCTACTCGATTCTACCAAGAAACTCTAGGCCTAAACATGTTGTTTCAGATTACAAACATGGCGTTTTTCGAATGTAACGGTATTCGAATTATACTGAGCATTCCCGAAGGCCCCGAATTCGATCATCCCAGTTCTGTATTCTATTTCAATGTTGACAACATTAGCTCTGCGTACGATACATTAATCAATCGGAATGTACAATTTTTGAGCAAGCCACACAAAATTGCTGAGATGGGTCAAACTGAAACTTGGATGGCGTTCTTTCATGACCCAGACCAAAACGTACATGCCCTGATGAGCGAAGTGCCTGTCTCCAAATAATTGATAAGTACCAAACACTTTTTCAAGCTTATTATGATTTTGGTCACCCGGATATCGGGTGGCCTTTTCTAATTTCAGGAGGGATTTGGACATGCGAACCATCAAAACCCAGCAGGACATCAACACCCTGCAAAGCGTCAAATTTTTGCCGGAAGCGTTCCTTGAACACATCGACAAGTACTTACGGCAACTGGAAGCTGCTTTGGCGAACGATGAGGAGGTGTTCTCACTCGAACATCATGGCTACATCGTCTTACTAGAAGCGGGCGACAACGTCCGCGACCTCGGAAACGTGGGGCTGGGCCGCGAAGATGGCGGACTGCTTGGATGTTTTCCCGAGTACGTCGAACTGCTCGACGTAGGCGGAGGGCTCCAGGCGTACAAAATCGCTGTGCTGTACGACAACGACTACCTGATGACGTTCTTCACGCAGGCTGGAGCACACGACGAGGAGGTGGAACATTGGCTGAAAGACCAAGCGGAAAGAAGCTGACCGGCAAACGAACTGGTTCTCCAGAAGCTGAAGGAGACGTTCGAGCGGAACGAAAACGTCGCCGCCGACAGCAACTGGACTAATGTTTGGGTCATGCTTGTCGCAATTGCCTCTTTTTCTGAGAGTTCTGCACTTCCGACATGGCCCCTGCCCCATTCTGAACAGAGACCTTCACATCACGTCCGCGTAGTGCTTCGGACATCGACAAGCGAAGGATACAATCCCTAAGTTGACGGTTCCGATTTCTTTTTCTTCGTAGATTCGGAAAGTCAGTTGGTTGAATTCGTTTGGGAAGAGGAATGCTTCGGGTACAGCCCGGATTATCACGGAGGCACAGTATAAGGAGCTTTGACTTGGACAAGCCAACTGGCGGAACCGTGCTTCGTTCAGCTTGCAGACCCTTTCTGCTAGTTTTCCGTCAAATTCCACCTACGAAAAGCGTCAGAAGCGAAAGTTACAACACGACAGTTTGGTCGCTCCTGACGCTTTTCAAAGGGCCTTGGTTTTCTTCCACACCTCTACAAATAGGGCTTCTAACTCTTTCACATTGGGAGCTACTGACCCTTTTTGAGGAATCTAAGTGTCCCGCTTTTCTGTGGGATTTTTTTTGCAACCGCATTCAATGAAAAATAAAACCTATATTATAATCCTAAATGATGTTTAATCGGTAGGCAATCATACCGGATCACAAGGAACACAAATAGCCGCCGAAAAATTTCATGAAATCTAAGATATAAAGAGCATACGGGCCCCTGAGCGAGCTTATTAGCGCCTCTAAGACCTTTCCGCGAGCCTTCGCTCCCCAGTTGCAAATTGCCATCTTCCAGACGAGCTTCGAAAAAAAAATAGCGACTCCTGTACACTAAGGTCAATCAGTCCCTCAGCAAATCCACTTCATGGCCAGATCGAATGAGCAACTGTTGAACCCGTAAAGTGCCTCTGCAGGAAGGTCGACCTGACACTACGCGGGCAAAACTGAGGAGGCGCAACTAATGAATTCTACGGTTAAAAGGCAAGCAACGGAATCAGCCAGCAATCCAACGGATATGCTCATCTTCTTCGGCAAAGACGGCAACAAGTTCTTCACCAACTTGAACGGCGAACCCTACGTTTGCATTGACCATCATAATTCGAGCAAGGCCGTCAAGTTCAAAAGTAAGACCTTCAGGAACTACCTGATGAAGCGCTACTACGAAGAAACGAGGCAGGCCCCATCACCCAACGCGTTCGCACAAGCAATGGGTCAGCTTGAAGCAGACGCTACCTTTTCGGGGCAATCGAAGCCTGTTGAGCTTCGGGTTGGTGAGTACGCAGGGAAGATCTACTACGATCTCCATGACGGGAACGGCTCGGTTGTCGAAATCGACAGTACAGGCTGGAGGATAACCCGCAGTTGCCCGGTCTGCTTCTCCTCAAGCCAAAACATGCCGCAAAGATTGCCCCAAAAATCTGGAAACTTGAAGAATCTCCTCAAGCATGTCCGCTTCAAGAGCAAAGCAGATAAGCTTCTGTTCCTTGTCTATATAGTAGCCTGCTTCATACCGGCTATACCGCATCCTGTCCTGATCTTCGCCGGGGAGAAAGTGGCCGCAAAGTCCTCTTCGTCCAGGTTGACCCGCTCCATTGTTGATCCTGCGTTTAGGGACATCACTTCCATGCCGGGAGGTCTTTAGGATCTGGCCATTTCCCTGCAGAACAACTACATGCCAGCGTATGATAACCTCACTTCGATTTCGCAGAAGATTAGTGACCTTCTCTGTACCGCGGCAACAGGCGGTGGGTACAGCACTCGAAAGTTCTACACTGAAGACGAGGAAACTATCCTTTCATTTTTGCGCTGTATCATCCTCAACGGCATCAACGTGGTAGCTACGAAAGCAGACCTCCTCGACCGAAGCATCATTCTTGAGCTCGACCGCATAGACGAAAGCGAACGCAAGGCCCTGAGCAGGGCGAATTCGAACAAGACAAGCCATCCATCCTTGGCGGCCTGTTCAACGTGCTAAGCCGGGCGATACAGATCTACCCCGACGTTCAACTGAATAGCTTGCCCCGAATGGCAGACTTTGCGCAGTGGGCTTACGCAATTGCAGAGGCCATACAGGAAGGCTACGGAGAGAAGTTCCTTAGAGCCTATAAGATGAACACAAACAAGGCCAGCGAGGAAGCAGTCTCCGCACATCCTGTCGCTTCAGCCTTCATAGCCCTGATGAAGCGGACTCCATTCTGGGAGGGACCCGTTTCAGACTTGCTCGACAAGCTCGAGAACATTGCCGCAAGGGAAAAGATTGACACTCGCACTAAGGAATGGCCGAAGGCCCCGCATGCGCTGAGCCGAAGAATTCGGGAAATAAAGTCGAATCTGAAGGCCTGCGGGATTGAGGTCGAGATACGTCACAAAGGTGACTACAAAGGAGCAACAGTCCAAAAACTCGACGCGAAGACGATCAGCGACGAAGCTTAGGCATTCCCAGGTTCCTAGCCTTCGCCACACACTTTGCAAAGCGTCGGTTGCGTCAGTGCTGTCACTGACACATTGACACTTCCGACGCTTTTGCTTGTTTCACGGACGTAGCCCAACTACTCTTCAGCAAAGGTGATTAAAAAACTTGGAGACCAGCGGAACTTCTACGTATGAACAAATGATCAGCATCCTATCAGATATGGTGATCACATACCTTTCAAAACACAGTAGCAGAACAACTCAGTTCCCCGTAGTTTTTGTGTTGAACACAAATAAGAAGCCTGGCCCCCAGACAAATGCGGAAATGATTCAGACGATTCTAACCTGCCAGAACTTCGGACTTTCGTTTGACCCACTAGAGATTAAGCAAACCAGCTAAAAGGGAGTGATTGCATGAAACCCGCCAGTTACCAATATAACAGTCCAATTGTAGTCGGCATCTACGGTAGGGTAAGTACAGAAGAGCAAGCGGAACAAGGCTACAGCATCGAAGCCCAGGTGGAAACACTCCGCGCTCTTTGTAAGTCGGAACACAAAGTCGTCTACAAAGAATATATAGACGCAGGCATCTCCGGCAAAAGCATCGACAAACGTCCCGCGATCAAAGAACTGCTCAGGGACGTCGAGAGTGGCTTGATCTCGGAGCTTCTGGTCTGGAAACTAAACCGCATCAGCCGAAAAATGTCCGATCTGCTGAACATCATCGACCACCTAAACCGTCACAACGTTAAGTTCCGCAGCTACACCGAGAAGGAGTTTGACACGGAAACGGCAGCAGGGAAACTGAGCCTCCAGATGCTTGGGGTCATCGCCGAGCTTCGATTCGGTTCCTCCCGCAGAATGGCTTCCAGTGGGGTGTGATAAGGATAACTGCGGCTAAATAATGCCCAGTGAAGCAAATAAACCCGAGTGGTGGCTAACCCAACGTGAGAAAATCCTTGCCAGGCATGGAGTTTGCCCGCTCTCCGCCAAAAAACTTGCCGTTACTTATGGTACGGTTCCCCGTATCACCCTGTGATACCAGGATATACCCAATGGCAGTTTTCTTTCTGTCAAAAAATGCTACTTTCCTCGAAATATTATAACATGTACCTAAGGCGGGCGTATTACACGATAATAACCGGTATCAAAAAAGGCACAACCTTCGTTTAAATGATGGTTGTGCCTTGTTATTATTCTTAATTTTTGCATTTTAACGAACTCATCTTTGTTTTTTGACTAGTTTTTGAACTTATTTCATAGATCTGACACAAAGTCTTTAATAATATCTCTTTTAATATCCTCATCAGTTTTTAGTAACTTTTCAATTACTGTAGACAAGTGTTTCACTCCAAGTAAGCCAAATTTGGAGCATTAACTCCATGCCTGATAAAAAATATCACCCAACTACTCTTAATGACTCCCTGTCGTTCCCCTCTCGGCGCCACGAATCGTCACCTGCTCTCCCATATCCCCGATATAGTCCTTTCCCCACTGGTACATCAGATCCAGAATGGGAATCAGGCTCTCCGCGTGGCGTCAGACTGTATTCCACTTTAGGCGGCACAACGGGATACACTACGCGGTTCACGATGCCGTCATCTTCCAGCTCCCGCAGCTGTGTCGTCAGCATGCGCTGCGTGATGTCCGGAGTCAGCGATTTAAGCTCGCAGAACCGTTCGGTGCCCTCTTTTCCCATGTGCCACATGATGATCATTTTTCACTTGCCCCCGATAATGGAGAGCGTCAGTTACCGCATTTCTGCTCATGCTTGCAGTGCCTCCTACATCGTTCGATACTTTTAGACACTATATAACAAAATTGTGCCTACTTCCAGCTTTGATACCTTCTCCTTATAATTAACTTCAGCCTTGCGCATACTTAGTATATTCACACTCAAAGGAGGTACACATTCATCATGAAACTTCAGCTTGCAATCGATCTGGTGAACATTCCGGAAGCCAAGGAAGTCGTCAAGGAAGTACAGGAATATATCGATATCGTCGAGATCGGCACCCCGGTCGTCATTAACGAAGGGCTTCGCGCCGTGAAGGAAATCAAGGAGGCGTTCCCGAATCTGGACGTGTTGGCCGATCTGAAAATCATGGATGCCGGCGCATACGAGGTCATGAAGGCTTCCGAAGCCGGGGCAGACATCATCACAGTGCTGGGCGCGACCGACGATTCCACCATCCGCGGCGCGGTGGAGGAAGCCCGCAAGCACGGCAAGAAAATTCTGGTCGACATGATCAACGTGAGAAACCTGGAGGAACGCGCGCGCGAAGTCGATGTACTCGGCGTTGATTACATCTGCGTGCATACCGGGTATGATTTACAGGCGGAGGGCGAGAATTCCTTCGAACAGCTTCGTGTGATCAAAAACGTCGTGAAGAAAGCCAAGACGGCGGTTGCAGGCGGGATCAAGCTCGCCACGCTGCCGGAAGTCATCGAGGCGTCCCCGGATCTGGTCATCGTCGGCGGCGGCATTACGGGCCAGGCGGACAAGCGTGCCGCGGCGGCCGAAATGAAGCGACTGATTTCGGCGCGTTAAGCGATGGCGCAGTCCATCAAGCGCCATGCGGCACATATCGTGCAGGAGCTCGAGCATGCCGCATCGCTGCTCACAGAAGACGCCGGCGAACGGCTGACGGAAGCGATTCTCGGGGCCGAACACATTTTTGTAGCGGGGGCGGGACGCTCCGGCCTCATGATGAAGGCTTTCGCGATGCGCCTGATGCATCTGGGGCTTCAAGCCCATGTCGTGGGCGAGACGGTAACACCAGGTATTACTAAGGGTGACCTGTTGCTGATCGGCTCCGGTTCGGGCGAGACGCAGACCTTGATTGGCATGGCCGAAAAGGCGAAGGCGCTGGATGCGGACGTCGCCGCACTCACCATCCAACCGCAGTCGACGATCGGAGCGCGGGCCGACATCGTCGTCCAGCTGCCGGGCGCGCCGAAGGACCAGGCGTCCGGCCGGGATTTGACGGTGCAGCCGATGGGATCGTTGTTCGAGCAGACGCTTCTGGTTGTACTAGACGCTGTCATCCTTCGGATCATGGAATCGCAGCGCCAGAACTCCGGCAAGATGTACGGCAATCACGCGAATCTGGAATAACGTACAGGAGGGAAAGGCAAGCATGCTCAAAGGTAAAACGGCTATTTATTACAGGCGCGGGTAGGGTGATCGGACTCGCGGTCTTCCGCGCGCGGAAGGCGTGCGTCCGGGCCTGATGGCGCGGTCCGCGTCCGACCTGGAACGCGCGCAGAAAAAGCTGAAGGAGTCGACGACGCCATCGCGACGGCCGACGTGGCAACCGCGGGGAGGCCGAAGCGGCTGTCGCCCGCTTGATCGGCGAGCTCGGCACCGTCGACATCCTGATCAACAACGCGGGAACGGCCACGTTCGGCACCGTGGCGGACATGGGTCCAGAAAAGTGGCTGCGCATCGTTCAGGTCATCCTGATGGGTACGTACTACGTTACAAGCGCCGTGCTGCCAACGATACTGGATCGCAAGTCCGGCGACATTGTCGATGTCGCGTCCACGGCCGGAGAACGCGGCTTCGCGACGGGTTCGACCTACTGCGCGTCTAAATTGCGCCGTGATTCGTTAGTACTTCTGTAGCCAGGGAAGCTTCCTTCATCCATTCCTATTATCATAATAGTGTCAAATACTAATCCCTTTTGAGTAATGACGAGTAGATGGGTAAAATTACATCAACAGTGGTTCCTTCGTTGACCGTGCTTTCGATATGAATACTCCCTCCGTGTTCGTGGACAATCTTGTTGCTGACCATTAGGCCTAATCCCGTTCCCTTTTCTTTGGAACTATAAAAGGGTTCTCCAATGGATTTAATTCGTTCCGCCGAAATGCCACTTCCTTGGTCTATAAATCGAAATTTGATAAACTCTGAATCGTGGCATAGAATCTGTGTTTTGATGATTCCTCCGTTTGGCATAGCGTCAACCGCATTCTGGAGAATGTTAATAAACACTTGCTTGATTTGATTCTCATCGCAGTAAATACGTAGTACTTCCGAGTCGTGTTCTTCAATAATTTCAATGTTGTTTAATATGGATTGTGTACTGAATAACAACACCACCTGTTGTAAAACAACCGCCGCATCAACTTCCTGCATTTTCGGAGCTTGGGGTTTGGCAATTGTTAAAAATTCCCATACTATAGCTTCTAATCTCCCAACCTCAGATAGAATCAATTCAATATACTCGGGTTTTTCGTTACCTTGTTGTAACAGCTGAGCGAATCCCTTGATCGAGGTTAGAGGATTTCTAAACTCATGTGCAACTCCTGCCGCCATTTGACCTACTATCGAAAGCTTTTCAGTTCGTAGAAGGAGTTCCTCTGCCTTCTTTCGTTCCGAAATATCACGAGACCCGTACACGCATTGCACTACTTTACGATTCTCATCAAATATAGGAGCGCCCCTGGTCTCGATATATACCCAACTGCCATCTGCTTTTTTACACCTCCACTCAAAATCGAACGTTGATTCTAATTTAACCATGTCATTGAATTGCTTCTTCACGTACGCAAGATCGTCAGGATGAACGAAATAAAATGCAGAATTTCCTTCAAATTCGCTGGACGAAAACCCCAAGACCAATTCATGGGACGGCGAGGCGTATAGAACTGTACCTTCCATATCCACGACACCGACTAAATCCTGGGTATTTTCGGCAATAAAACGATACTTTTCTTCTCTCTCAGCGAGACGTTCAGAGATATCACGATACCGTTGTTCGCTCTCACGGAGTTTCCGTTCCTGTATCTTGCGTTCTGTAATCTCCCGACCAGTTATTAAGATGCTTTCAATCTTACCATCAGACGTTAGAATGGGAGTCCCTATGCCTTCGAGCCAAATGCAGGTCTCGTCCACTTTAACGAATCGCCACTCAAGACGTACCGAAGTCTTGGTGTATATCATTTCATCCCAACGTTCTCTGATGAGTGCAAGATCATCAGGGTGTACCATAGAGAAAGGGTAGTTTTCTTCAAACTGGGAAGCTTCCCCCCGAACACCCGAATGTGGGATGGCGAAGCGTACTGTAATACACCATTTGTATCCAAGTATGGCAATCAGGTCTTGTGAATTCTCCCCAATCAATCGGTATTTTGACTCTTGCTCCACGAGGTATTGTGTGAGAAGGGACGCTTCCCTTTCTTTTTTAATACGATCACTTATATCGACAGCCGAGCCGATTACCTCTGCCACTTGTCCTCCTCTATGGATAGGGCGTAAGGAAGCCAAATACCAAATTCCGTTGTATTGACCTTCGTAAATGACGTTCTCCTCGCCACCCCAAGCTCTTTCGTAATATTGAGACTTCCGTTCAGCATCATTGAGCGGGAGGAATTCATGAGGCTCCTTTCCTACGACTTGTTCGGGTGTTAGACCCATGCGATATAACAATTCACCATCACACAAAGTATGAATAAATTTTCCATCATGCCGAGTCAACTTAAAAGTCATACCTTGCTGGTATCTCAACGTAACTGCTAATTCCTGCTTTGTTTTGTGCAAAGCTTCTTGTAACCATTTTTCTCTGAATAATGCTGAAGGTATTCCATCTCTGCTAATAATCTTCTCTATTTGATGGAATGCCACCAGAAATTCCGATGGCGGCAAAGGTTTGCTAAACAAATAACCTTGCCCTAAATCGCAGAGGTTTTGTTGGAGAAATATCAATTGCTCTTTCGATTCGATCCCTTCAGCAACCACCTCCACATTTAATTCATGCCCCAGAGCAATAATTGCCTTGACAATCGTTGCATCCTTCATGTCCACCAGGCAGTTACTCACAAAACATTGATCAATTTTTATAATGTCAATCGGCAATCTTTGAAATTATACAGGGAACTATACCCTATCCCGAAGTCGTCCAAACTGATTTTTATACCGATATTTTTTAATTGTCTTAGAATTGGAGCAATTCGGACAATTTCCATCGTCATGTATTCCGTAATTTCAAGCTCCAGATACGATGGAACAAGCCCTGTCTCATACAAAATACTTTCTACACTTTCCAAAAAATCAGGTTGATAAAGTTGACGTACAGAGAGGTTGACTGCCATTATAAGTGTTGGGGCACCTGCATCCTGCCATGCCTTGCTCTGAGTACAAGCGGTTCGCAACACCCATTCCCCGATGGGGCAAATCAGATTAGTCTCTTCTGCGAGGGGAATAAACTGTGTTGGAGTAAGCAGTCCCTGTTCTGGATGCTCCCACCGGATCAATGCTTCAACGCCTGTGATTTTCCCCAAAGCCAAATCCAATTTTGGCTGGTAGTACAGTTGGAACTCTTGACGTTCCAGTGCTTCTCTTAAATCTTTCTCTAATTGTTGAATCCCCATTGTTACCTACCCCTACTCGTGTAGTTGATGAGACGGCAAAGTACCTGTGGTATCGTGGATGAATTTATCGAATTACGGGGGGCTATCGCTATTCTCGCCACTCTAATCCCCAACAACAGACTCGAGACAACGCAAAAAAAAACGCAACACACGGCCACCTTGCAACCATAACGCACATGCGTATTAGATCCATGGCTTTACGTCCCCATCTTTCAACGGGTTTGCCATTCCAATTGTTAATCTTCACCACATTATGCCATGGCTCGACAATCTTCTGCAACATTCTCTTTGTGCATGAATATTGTCTTTGCGAGGATACCAAGTTGATCAGGGTTTCGAATGAGCTTTCGGACAAATGAAGCGCTTTAGCACGGGATTACCGTACTATCCCTCGCGCCAACATTAGCATATAGGTTAACTTTTCGAACATCAAATCATCGACGGTGAAGACGGTATCCCGATCCTCAGACATCAGCGCATCCATCTTTTCCACCTTTTTCATGGTGGCTACGCTAAGCGAGGTCAGATAACGACACCATTCAAAGCCGGCATGATTGAGAAAGCAATAAACCGCAGCTTTGCCAAGCATGGAATCGTCCTTGCGGCTCTCAAGCAGGCGAAACCAGTTTTTCTGATGGAACTACAGAACGAAGACGAGTTGGAACAGCCGGGCGCAGCTAAAGCCTAAGCATTTACGGAACCCAGCTTGTTGCAAATGCTGCATGACTTTCAATTCTTGGAACGCTGGCTTTAGTTCGTTAGGTATATTAATCAATTCGGATGGATGGGCTATCATTAGGTTAAAGTGATTGCTCGAAACTCTCACTTTTGCAAACGAAGCGGTGTTTTTCTATTAACAAGTCCAGTTATCTGATCGCCTTGGAAGCCTGCAACGACATGACTTTTAAGACGAATTTCGCTCAGCGAAATTTGGGTTGGTAAACTACAAGTATTGTTAAAGCCTTAGAAGAACTTGGTACAGCTTCGAAGTAAGTTTTGATCTGGTTCGCGAGAAAGTCTTTGCAGATTTGGGAAGACAATTATATATAGTCGCGCGTGAATTTGATACAGGAGAGTTTACAGGAATATCTCTTGGCGGCTTGGGATTTCGCTGTGTTCAGGCAGCTCATCCGGCTATCCCTTCCTCAAATTCAGTTCGTGTACCTTGGCCCGTGCTTTTGCCTCCGGCTTCCTTCAGATTCTGCCTCGCGGCAGACACCTTTGCCCTTGGCTAACAGTAGGCGCTCGCCAGCCCCCGTTCGGGCTTTCACCCTAGAGATGACGCCCATGCTGGGCGTACTGAAAAAAGATGACCCCCGAAGAATCAGAGGTCATCTAATTGCTGGTTAGGCTTAGGGCTGTTTCTTTTTAACCGTCCACAATCCGGGTCACAGTTCACTCATCGTGCCCAGGTACTACAAGAGAGAACATGGAGAGATATGCTGCAGTTGTCGAAACTGACGGAAAAGCAGCGGTTTGAAATTCGGGAATACCTCAAATCTAACCTGCGGGAACTTTCATGTGAAGGCTTTCTTAAATAATGTCGAGCTGAACCTTTCTAGTCGGTTTGGGGAACGCCTCATCCAACATCCCCAAGTCTTCCTCGGTAAGCTTAATACGTTCCGCCTCCGCATTCTCTTCGACATGCACTGCTGTCGACGCCTTAGGAATGGCAATTACGTCACCGCTTCTAATGCACCAAGCCAAGAGAATCTGAAGAGGCTTCACACCATGTCGATCGGCAATTTCCTTAACCGCTGGATGCTCAACCAACCCTCTTCGTAAAGTGCCCGCCTGGGCGAGCGGACTGTAGGCCATCGTCGGGATTTTTTGCTCTCTCAACCAAGGAAGCAGGTCGTATTCTACGCCGCGGGAACCGAGATGATACAGCACCTGATCGACCATGCAATGCGTCCCTCGCGCCGCGTCGAACAGTTCTTTCATATCATCCGTGTCCAGGTTCGAGACGCCCCATCGCAAAATTTTCCCCGCTTCGACCAGCTGCTCCATCGCTTCTACCGTTTCGCTTAGAGGAATACTTCCTCTCCAGTGAAGAAGATAAAGGTCGAGACGGTCCGTCTTTAACCGCTTCAAGCTTTGTTCGCAGCTGCCGACGATGCGGCTCAGACCCGCGTTGTGCGGGTACACTTTGGATACCAGAAACACTTGATCTCGTATCCCTTCGATCGCTTCTCCAACCAAGGACTCGGATCTGCCATCGCCATACATTTCTGCCGAATCGATCAGGTTCAATCCAAGCTCCACACCGCGTCTTAACGTGCGAAGCTCTTCATTTTTCTTGGACGGCTCATCCCCCATATACCACGTACCTTGACCGATTCTGGGCAAAGTTGTCCCATCAGGAAGGGTTACCACGCGCCCACCCCCTTATTTTTTTAATATTTTTCCCGCAGCGCCCCGTCCTATTCTCCATATCTAATATATTGGGCGATGTTTTTGCAGTGGTCTCCCATACATTCTAACTCAACTTTCGCAGCATAAAATCGCCAAACAAGCCTTAATGTAACTGGGTAAAGCGGCAATCCATTGATGGAGTGACGCTGAATAAGAGCGGAAATCTTCTTACGGGCTTTTTGGGCTACTTGGTTGATCAAATCCAGCAGCTGTTGCAGAACAACGACCCAATCGAGCGTACCGACTTCGTCGCACAACAAATAAAATAATCCGCCAAAGGAACGCGCATCCGTGCTTTTCCGGTGCTGCCACGCCAGCAGTATGTATCGGCAAAACACAATCGCCGTGTGGCCGGTCAGCAAATCGTAGGAACGGCATTGAAACTCTTTTTGCAGGCGAAGCAGCGATTTGGTGCACCTGAAGAAGACCTCAATGTCCCAGCGCATCGCGTAAATCCGAATGATCTCTTCTACGGTGAGGGTAAGATCGGTCGTCCAAAATCGCCAGCCACTCGTTTTTCTTCGAGAATGCCGCGTTTCGTACTTACGACGGGAGACGCAGCCGCGTACAATTATTTTAACGTCAGCTTCTGGCCTTGAATCAGGAAGTGCTTGTTGTCGTTCTTGGACCATTCCGATCACATCCAGGCCGCGAGTGACAATTTCGCCGATGAGCGGCGCATGGGTAAACTTAACTGTCCATTAAGACGTAGGAGGCCGTGGCCCCAGCCTTTAGCGCCCGATCCAGCATTGACACATGATGACCTGAGGGGATGCAACAACGCCTCCTGCCGGCGTTTGTAGCCATGCGAACGTTTATCGATGTTTTCATTCATGCCATTGATCGCCGATTTACTGGAACTCAGCAGCGAAAAATCCAGCGACACGAAGGTATGGCCGTCAGATCATCCCACAGTCAGCATGCGGAAACCCTTGTAAAATGTGCCGGAAGCATTATCCTTAAACCGGGCTAGCAGCTCGACAACGTTGCTGCGCCACGCTCAAACATGGAATCGTCGACGATGAAGACGGAGTCGCGATTTTCCGAGGTCAGAGCATCAACCTTTTGCATGGTAGCCGTCCCGAGCAGCGTCAGAAAGCGACGCCAAGCAAAGCCGGTGTGATTGAGGAAGCGATAGACGGCGTCTTTGCCGGGAAATCCCCTTTACTGCTCTCGAGCAAACGAAACCAATTCTTCTGATGAAACAAAAGGAGCATGAAAACGAGTTGGAATAGATGGGCGCATCTGAAGCCAATCCGTTTGCGAAATCCGGCTTGCCGAAGTTACGGTTACAACTAGGGCATTTCATCATCAATAAGATCGAGTGTTTCATGACAAGTTGTATAAGGATTTTCCCTCAAGCAAATGGGACAAACTTGATTGAATGTTTTACATGTTCCAAATCCACCAATGTGACGTAGTATTTTAATATCTTGATCTGAGTATCCCCGCATATTCAAAAAAGTTAACTTTATAAGTTCTTTTCCTCTTTGTTTACCAAGTTACATAATCCATGAATGCCCACTTTTTCAGTACTCTATCACCAGCGATTGGTATATAATGTTTCAGCCTTATTCTTAGGTAGTTGATTTGGAGAACTTTCAAACTCAATAACGACTGCCACTGCGTCCATTGAATCAGAAAAACCGACTTTATCCAAGGCAGCTATTAAAGAACCAATCGCTTGTTTTGAAGTAATTTGACTTTTCAACTCATGAGAAATGTTCTTCAAGAATAGCTCACAATTGGAATATGCTGCTTTTTGAAGAATTTGGATCTTTCGTCTTTAAAAAAGCTCGGATCGATTCAAGATAATTTAGAAAAGTTTCTTTACTCGGCAATTTATCAATATGACATTCCAATACAGCGATAAGAAATGCGACTTTTTCGGAATCGTTCAAAAGAGTCAAGTTATCACCCGCTTCACCTGTTTCTTTCATCATTACAACAAAACAAGCGATCAATCGAGAAAAAGATTTAAACCGCCTTCTCGATAATCGCTTGTTTATGTGACCACGCTTAGTCACATATTTAGTTTTGTCATAAAACCCATACTTTATACATCTGTGGACAACCTTGCACGAGAATTAAAATGCAAATTATCGCATAATTATACACAAACTAATAATTATGCATTTTAATAAATAATATGAACTTTTCTCAACATTAGTGACCATTGTTAAGCTGATTTTGCAGTATTCGTGATTCATCTCAATTAGGAGGGAGCAGCTCATCTCTACGACTTCCTTAAGAGCACTTACTATACCCGCAGTTCCCGCACGTCTTGCATCCCTCGATGTTAATCAAGGATGCCCCGCCGCAGGACGGGCACAGATCCAGCGACATGCTGCCGCCTGCGTGCGTGCCATGTCCGCCGTGGCCCGCGGCTGCCGTTGCCCCGCCTTCGCCTGCATCGGCAGGCGCCATCGTGGCTGCGACCGGTGCCGGATCATGGTCATGATCCGCCTCGGCGTTGTTGGCCACGTGCGTCTCGAGCGCCTTCGCCACGGCGTCGGCGATGGACTCGACGCGGTTCGCGCCGAAGCCGATCGCGCCGGTGCCGCCGATGCCTTTGAGGTGCTTGATCAGCAGCTCCACCTTGTTGCCGTGGTCTCCGTAACGGAGGAACAGTGAGCATACGCGGCCCAGGGCTTCCGCCATCGCGAACACATCCGATCCGGCTTTGCCGACGTTCAGGAAGATTTCGCTTGGAATGCCGTCCAGATCATTGATCGTGATGTACGCCATGCCGAACGGCGTGTTCATTTTATAGGTTGCGCCGCGCAGCACTTGCGGACGCTTCTTGTATTGTTTATCCAGTCCGCTCTTGCTCGGCGAGGCTGTCACGGCCATGCTTGCAGCAGCCGGCTCCACGCTCGCCGTTTCCTCAGCGGCTTGGCCTGCCGCACTTTGCTCCAGCGCCGCTTCCGCGGTAGAAGCTGTTGTCGCTTCGGCGGCTTTGTCTTCTTTTTTCTCCGTCTGCAGGACCTGCACGTCGCGGCTGCCGTCGCGGTAGATCGTTACGCCTTTGCATCCCAGATCGAATGCCAGCTCATACAGGCGTTTCGTATCTTCAACCGTGAAGTCGGACGGACAGTTCGCCGTCTTCGAGATGGAGCTGTCCACCCAGCGCTGAATCGCCGCCTGCACGCGAATGTGATCCTCGGCGGAGAGACTCATCGCGGTGACGTAATAGTCCGGAAGCTCTTCGCCCGGATGGCTGTCCAGCCAATCCTGAGCAATCGGCACGAACTGCTCGTCGAAGCCGAGACGGCTTTGACGGAAGTATTTGAAGGCAAAGTACGGCTCGATGCCCGTCGAAGTTCCAACCATCGTACCCGTGCTTCCCGTCGGCGCTTGGGTAATGACGGTAACGTTGCGGGCGCCTTTTTTGCGGACCGCTTCGGCAACTTCCGGATACACCTCGGCCATATTTTTCATGAAGCCGCTTTGGAGATACAGTTCGGCATCGAATGCCTGGAACGAGCCCTTCTCCTCGGCAATATCCGCGGATGCAAGATACGCTTCGCGCGCGATGAAGCCATACAGCTTATCCAGGAACTCCAGCGATTCCGGGCTGCCGTAACGGATGTTCAGCTTGATCATCAGCTCGGCCAGACCCATTGTTCCGAGGCCTACGCGGCGCTCTTTTTTCTGGTTCAATTCGTTTTCTTCGAAATGGTAAGGCGTCCGGTCGATGACATTATCCAGGAAACGCACGGAGTAACGCGTCGTCGTAGCCAGCTCATCCCATGCAACGTCATGATTCGCTTCATCGTAGAACTTCGACAGGTTCATCGCGGACAGGTTGCATACGCCCCAGCCCGGAAGTCCCTGCTCGCCGCAAGGGTTGGTACAGATGATCGGGTTGAAATACCAGCTGTTGGACATCTGGTTGTAGTATTCCATGAAGACCACGCCCGGCTCTGCCGATTTCCATGCGGATTCGATAATGGTGTGCCATACCTCGCGTGCTTTAACCGTTTTATATGGAATGATGCTGCGTCCGGCTTTCTTCCATTTATCCAAATCGCCGTCCCACAGCTCATCGTAATCGGGATCGGTGGTATCCGGGAACACGAGCTCCCAGTCCAGGTCTTCCTTCACGGCTTTCATGAAAGCGTTGCTGACGCATACCGACAGGTTCGCGTTCGTGACTTGTCCCATCGTCTGCTTCACCGTAATGAAATCCTCCACGTCCGGGTGCCAATCGTTCATCATCAGCATGAGCGCGCCGCGGCGGCTTCCGCCCTGCTCGATCAGGCCTGTCGTATAACTGAACAATCCGCCCCACGATACCGCACCGCTGGAGGAGCCGTTCACGCCTCTAACGATCGCGCGCCGAGGACGAAGGGAAGACAAGTTGATGCCGACACCGCCGCCGCGCGCCATAATCTCGGTCATCTCGCTCAGGGTTTCCATGATGCCGCCCCGACTGTCCTTCGGGGAAGGAATGACGTAACAGTTGAACAGCGTCAATTCATCGCTTGCACCCGCTCCGGCCGCAATCCGTCCGCCCGGCACCAGCTTCCAATCATCCAGAATCTCGCGGAATTTCCCGCGCCACTCTTCCTGCAGTTCCGGCGTTGCCTCAACCGATGACATGGCGGCCGCGAGTCGATCCCACATTTCTTCCGGCGTTTTCTCGATGGTTAACGTCAGCTTCTCCACATCCGACTCCACAAACTCGCCCTTCCGTGTCTTCACGGTGACCTTGCGGCCTTCGCGTTTCACGATTTCGCCGACTTCCTTGGTCGGAAATTTAGGATCATCCTTCGTCAGCACGAGCACCACGTCGCCGACCTTGGCGTTGTTGGTGTCCGCATCCTTCCAGGCATACCGGTCCAAAAAGATCTTCTCGCTTAAACCTTCCAGCCGCTGATTCTGCATCGTACTCAAGTGCAACTACCTCCTATATAAGATATAAAATTTAAAAGATTCCCAAGTATGTGCTCACCAACAACATAACCTGTTATGTAGCCGGTCAAACATCCAAAACCACAATATACACCACATATAGTGCTATTTATTCATTATACTACACTATATATAGGTTAACTATGCCGATAATGTGAAAATTAAGCCGACAGTTCCAAGCTCCCGCGCGCAAGCTTCCGCTTTCTTCCTCTCGCTCTCTTTTTCGCTGATCCCTATGAAAAAAAAGGATGAAAATATCCAATTCCAGCAGCCGTGCGCTCTATAGGGTATTCCGCGGCTCCCGAATCCGTGCAAGGTTATGAAGACTTCTTTTTTCGTCCATACTACATATACACCGTTGGCCCGGAATCTTTCATCACAGGAGGAGATCGACATGAACCAACAGCCATCTGCCGACTCAGGCATGATTTTCGACCCGCGCCTTCCCGTTCCATTGCAGATCGACCGTTCTTGGTTTGACGATCTCTCTGGCCGACTGGACAAAGGAGGCCCTTGGGGTGACTATCGTCTGGCCCAGCTTGCCGTTGAGGGCGAGAAATCGCGCCTTGTTACAAGCTTTGAAGAACTGCAGTGCCTCAAGCACCTTGGCGGTTTATCCCCGCTCCCCCATCAGACCGATACCGCAAGACGCGTTTTGTTCGAGATGTCGGGCAGAGCCATTTTGGCGGATGAGGTGGGACTTGGCAAGACGATTGAAGCCGGTCTTATTTTAAAAGAATACATCGTGCGCGGACTGGTATCCAAAGTGCTGATTCTCGTACCTGCTTCCCTGGTTCTCCAATGGGTCCGCGAGCTGAACTCCAAGTTCGGCATTCCCGCGGTCGCGCAGAAAAAAGCGTACTCCTGGGGCAATGACATCGTTGTCGCCTCCATGGATACGGCCAAGCGCGATCCGCATCAGGAGATTTTGCTGAACCAGGAATACGACATGCTCATCATCGATGAAGCCCACAAGCTCAAGAACAAGAAAACATCCAATTATCAATTCATCCAAAAGCTGCGCAAAAAATACTGTCTCCTGCTCACCGCCACGCCGGTGCAGAACGACCTCAGCGAGCTCTTCAATCTCATCACGCTGCTGAAACCGGGCCAGCTTGGCGGCCAGGGACAGTTTGCCGCAAATTTTGTCGTGGATAAACGAAGACCGAAGAACCAAGACCAGCTCAAGGATGAGCTGTCCAAGGTCATGATCCGCAACCGTCGGGGCGAAGGCGAAGTGAAGTTCACGAAGCGGTCCGTCCGCAACGTGGGACTCAGCCTTTCGCCTGAAGAACAGTCATTATACGACGGCGTTACGTCCTTCGTCAAAGATCAGTATCAGGCAGCTGGGGGAAATTTAAGCAGTATGCTGTCGCTCGTCACCCTGCAGCGGGAAGTATGCAGCAGCCGGGATGCCGTCTTCGTGACCCTTGTTAATCTGTCCAAGAAGCTGCCGGAGGACTCTCCGCTGCGCGATAAAATTTGGGAGCTGGTCTATCTCATCAAGGCCATCAAAGCAAACACCAAGGCGGAAAAAGCCATCGAGCTCATTCAGCAAATGAACGAGAAGGTCATCGTGTTCACGGAATATCGGGCCACGCAGGAATACTTGCTCAATTATTTCCGCGATCACGGGCTGGTCTCCGTCCCATACCGGGGCGGCATGAACCGCGGCAAGAAGGACTGGATGATGGACCTTTTCCGCGGCAAGGCGCAGGTCATGATCGCGACGGAAGCCGGCGGCGAAGGCATCAACCTGCAATTCTGCCACCATATGATCAATTTTGACCTGCCCTGGAATCCGATGCGGGTCGAGCAGCGGATCGGACGCGTGCACCGTCTAGGCCAGACCAATGACGTGAAGATCTACAACCTGTCGACTTCGGGAACCATCGAGGAGCATATCCTGAACCTGCTGCACGAGAAGATCAACATGTTCGAGATGGTCATCGGCGGGCTTGACGTTATCCTGGAGCGCTTCGAGAAGAAGGAATCGATCGAGAAGAGCCTGTACAAAATCATGCTGGAGTCCGGCAATGATGATGAAATCCGCCAGCGCATCAGCACATTGGGCGACTCGATTCACCATATCAAGCAGGACGTCGAGCTGGAAAGCACGGCCGAAGAAACTCTCAGAGAGGAAGAAGCCTAATATGACCATGACGCCGCAGGAGGTGCAGCAGCACTTCATGGCCTATTTGGAAGCCACCGAATGCACCGTCATCGAAAAATCGCCCGAGCATGTCACCGTGAAACTGTCGCCGCAGGCCGACAAAATGCTCACCAACCGCCCCTATTACTGGGGGTTCGTGGAACGTACCGGGGCTCCCGCCGAAACGCTGTCGTTCAACTTCGTGTTTGATCCGGAAAAATACGACGAACGGCTCGCCAAGGCGGAAGAAGCCAAAGCCAAAACCCAGCTCAACGCACCTGCGCAGGATCCGCTGCTGGCGCGCTATTACGGGAACGCCCCGGTGCTGCCGATCTTGGGGCCAGGCCGGATTCAGCGGGAGAATATCGGCTACGGCAGCAGCCGGCTCGCCCAGATTTGGAATGCCTCCCGCGAAGAGGGCAAATGCGTATATCTGTTCCAGCAGCGGGATGCCGAACCGCGTCCCAGGGGCCGTTCCACGCCTTATGAGCAGTGGCTGGGCGTCTGCTTCAAGGTGGAGTTCAGCTGCGATCTGAAGCGCGAGGAATTGTTTTTTCTCGGAATCTCGCTGTCCAGCCGCGCGATTACCGAAGACTTCCCCGCCATTCTGCATGGGCGCGAATTGACTCCACGCCTGCCCGAGAGCGTTCACGTCAGACCGGCGGCTCTCACCCTTGAGCAGGCCGTAGCTGCCCTGGAGAATCATCTGATCAACAAACTGAGCAAGCTGGATTACGATTGGGCGGCGAAAGCTAAGGAACGCCTCGAAGACGAGCTGATGGTCATCGACGGCTACTACGAGGATTTGCTCAAAGAGCAGGACGAAGAGAAAAAGGCGCAAATCGAGGAGCAGTACAAGAACCGCCGGTCGGAAATGCAGTGGCAGTACGAGCCGAAAGTGAGCCTGTCCGCCATAACCTGCGGTCTGTTTCATCTGTGTTCGCCCGTGGGCGCGTCTTCATGACGCCTCTCTACAAAAGCAGGCAAAAAAAGAACCATTCTCCCTTCCCCTGCCGCGACAGCTTGCAACAGCCTTTGCAGAGCTTGTCCGATATGATGATTCCATCACATCCATGGCGCGTAAGGGCCAAGGAAAGGCGGTTAGCGATTTGAAGCTGTGGAACATGGAACCCCATTACCAGGATGACAAGGACAACAAGCGCAAACCTAAATCAATCGACAACAAACGCTTTATCCAATATCGAAGGTGGTCTGCCTCCGTCATCGTAACGGCACTCCTGTGGTTCAGCACGACCCACCCGCAGGCAGGCATGGCTGCGGCTCGTGAAGCAGACACCCCCAATCCTGCGAGCGCCGTCCGTGCGGCAGACGCTCTGCTTGCAGTCCAGTCTGCATCCAGCCTCGCCTACAGCAGCGCCCGGGCTCAAGTACCGGAAAGTTTGGTAGACTTTGCAGAACAGACCGTGGATCAACTATCGGTGCATGCGCCATTTACTGCCTGGGACGGAGCAGAGCTGGAATTCACCCCACTTGGTCCGGGCACCCACGGCTGGCTGGTCACGATTTCCGATCAGGGACTGCCTCAGGGCTACATGATTATCAGCGCAGGAGAAGACGGTGGATATATCTTGAGCGAATACGGGATCGGCTCCACCCTTCCCTACAGTCAAGCACCGCTGAATGAACGGCTTGCGGCCGAGGGATTTCTGAAGGCCGGCGGATCTTTGCCGAAGGGAAGCAGCGTGCGCAAGCTGTATGACGTATCCCCTGTCTGGCAGGTTCAGCTTCCCGGCAAGAAGCCGGTTTATATCAGTGCACTGAATAGCGAAGTCCTTCCGGAAGAACTCAGGCAGACAACGACGGCGGTCAAGCCGGCATCGGCTTCGATGCCGGCGGCAAGCAAGGGATTGGTAACTTCATCCGCTCGCTGGATTGCCGGAGCGCCAACCATTGCAGCCGGCGATGCCCGGGATCCTTACGATAATCTGCTGTGGCTGACCTCAAGCAATCTGACGGCCCGAAGCAGTGCCGATCTGCGTAAATTGCTGCAGGAGCACTCCAGCCTGATATTCAAGTCCAAAAATAGCAACGCCGCTTTCGGAGCCCCTTTTACCTTAAACGGGTGGCACCGCTGGTCGACAGGGATTCAGAAGCATTCGGCAGCGCTCTATGTGTCGGTTCCATTGCGGAACACAGATACCTTCCGCTTCCTGCCGGCATCCCGCTTGATCGGACAAGGCCAGTTCTATGCTCAACCCAAATGACGCGAAAGTACAAGTAAGCGGGCTAACAAGTCCGTCATTCATGCGAACCAACCATAAGCCCTCATGCCTTCAGCATCCCAGACGGACAAAAGGACGCGGCCCTGATCAGGGCTCGCGTCCTTCATCGTTTCACCTGTTTTTTTCAGTGCGTACTTCCGTACTTCCAAGCTTAGGCTGCCAGCCAATACAATGCAAAAACATGCCCCAAGTCTGGCATCTGGCTGCACAGGGTGCCGTGCGCACGCTGTACAATAGCTGATTTCGTTAAGGAACATACAGCAAATGAACAGCAGCAGCTTTACTTTTGCCTTTTTTTGCGCTTGGAGGATACGTCGTCTTTCCACAGCGACATGGAGAACGGAATCATGCCGAACCACCTTGTGGTCCAGGATTCCTTCACCTTCGCCCTGCGCCGAACTTCCTTAGGCGTATCTATATAGTTAACCACGCGTTCGGTAATATATTTGATCAATTCATCTCCGCTTGCCATACGAATCAACTCCTTATGGTTTATCCGCTTCCCAGTATCAGTGTGCTCCATTCCGACCGATTCTAGACTCCTGTTTAACGGCATGATTTTTCTGCCTAATGCACATTCTAATAAAGCCGAAATTTTACGTGAAAGAAGGAATCCATCATGATTAAGTCAGCAGGAGTATGTTTGCTTCTCTTGACGCTGGTACTCCCCGGTTCTGTCACGGAAGCAAGCCCAGTAAAGAAGCAGGCCCTGATGCTTCCAGCACATGCCGTTCATCCGAAAGTGATGCCGGCAGCCCAGCTTATGTTCGAAACGCCGGAATCAACCCATTCCTCAGGACGGGAAATCGACCAATCACAGCTTAAACACCTCCACCCATTTGCACATGATGTCGTGCTGATCGATGTGGGCCATGGCGGAATCGACGGCGGAACGTCGCATGGAGACATTCTCGAAAAAGATATCAATCTGGCCATTTCACGCAGACTGTTCATGCTGCTGCGCAAGGAAGGCTATCATGCCGTGCTGAATCGCGACGCCGATTACGAGCTAAGCGACGATAACCGCTGGCATCGAAGCTCCTCCAGGCATCGCCGCGATCTGTCGCAGCGCAAGCAGCTCAGCAGCGAAATCCCGACCAAGCTGGTAGTCAGCGTTCACGTGAATTGGGGAAAAAATGCGTCCAAGCGCGGCGGCATCGTACTGCATCAATCCGAGGGCCGAAGCACCTTGCTCGCGGAAACCATTCAGGAACAATTGAATTTGGTATATCGCAGCAACAATGGCATCATGGTAGGCAAGCCTTATTATCTGCTTAATCAAACCCAAGTACCTGCCGTCATCGTGGAAACCGGCTTCCTCAGCAATATCGAGGACCGGAAATTATTGACTAGCCGTAACGGCCAAATGATGATTGCCGAAGCCATTGCTGACGGGATTATCAGTTATTTAACAGCTCTTTAAATAGGAGCTGTTTTTTGTTGGGCGCCTGGCCTATAGAATCCTGATTCCAGGCCTTCGAACCCATTTTTACGTCATAAAAACTAACATCAATATGAAAAAAGCATCATTTTTTTCAAAATTTTTAGTCAATTTTTCCGAAAATTATGGTAGTATATCTAACATATATAAAGATGGATGAATCAAATGGGAATTGGGGGAGATCGTTATGTTTGACTGGCTTGGGTATCGCCAAGGACTTCCGCTTTGGATTTCATGGCGTCTGAATCGTAAATTGAAGGAAGACATCGAAGACATATTCGAAGGCATTGCCGAGACGCGCAAAGAGCTGCTGTTCTCCTGGAGCCATGAATATTGGGGACATCTGGATCGACTGAAGGAGCAGCTGGACAAGGACAAGCCCCATGGTTCATCAGTCGGCGGCGAGCATTCTCATCTCTTCTCTACTAGTGCCCCATTGAGCCAGGAGCAGCTCTTCTCCGCTTTGTACTCGCGCGCTGCCGATTTCACGGAATTATTCTTGCTGAACCCTTCGGGTGAGGTCACGTACTCTACATACGCTCCGCACGTTGGAACCAGCTACAGCAAGAGCAGTCCATTGGGACAGGCAATCATTCATCTCGCCGGCTCGGATACCGGCAAATTGCTCTTCGGGCCGTATGCGGATTCCGTCACGTTCACTATCGGTCCCCGCTCCTCTGCTTTTCACGACAAAATGACGCTGCTGTTCATGAATGCCGTTTACGTCGACGATACGTTCGCCGGCATCCTCTGCGGCCGGGTGCCAAACGACGTGATCGGGGATTTAATTCAGCGGGAATCCGGCCACGTCTATCCCGATTCCGGCGACAACTATATATTCATGGCCAAGCCCGAGATGAATCGCCATATTGCTCCGGGCACGGCCCTTTCCAGAAGCCGCTTTGAAGACCGGACCTTCACACACGGGGAGAACCTGAAGGACGGCGTCACGACCGACTGGGGGACCGTGTCGGTTCAGGAACATACGGAGCTGGAGCTGATGTTCACCGACCCGGCAACGGGTCAGCTTCATCCAGGCGTAGCCAACACCATCGCGAACGGAAGCAATCTGTTCGTGTCCTTTCCGGGCTATTCCGATTACCGCCACATCCCGGTAATCGGCAAAGGCGTGACGTTCCGCCTGCCCCATTGTCCGGATGTTTGGGGGATGATGTGCGAAGGGGACCTCGAAGAGGTTTACCGCATTCGCGGCATCCGCTTCAGACATGCCAAACTCCATGGCTTGTTTACCCTTATCTCGAGCCTCCTGACGGCTGTCTTTGTTTTTATTACGGCTGTTTATTTATCCCCGGCATTCGCAGCCACGGCGGGAGGGTTAGCTTGCTTGGTCACCGGCTTTTTCACCTCTTCCCTGGTCGGCCGTAAAGAAATCGGGCGAATCGCGGATCGTCTTCGCAGCCTCAACCGCTTCATCCGCATGAATGCCGAGGGCAGCGGAGATCTGACGCAGCGGCTGGACCCTCGCCAATTCGATCAGGATGAAACGCGCGAATTAGCCAAATGGATCAACAATATGATCGATTCGCTGGAAAGCATCATGATGCAGGTGAAGTTGACGGCAGGCGACGTTTCCTCCAGCCAACAGGTAATGAACGACACCACCGCCGTCACCGTTACTTCCGCACGGCGTGTCAGCAGCAACATTAGCGAGATGATCCGCAGCATGCGCAGCCAGCTGCAGGATATCGATGCCGTGAAGGACAGCGCGGAACGGATGCGGGAGACGCTCCGCCAGCTGGAACGGCAAGCAAATGAGCAGATTGATGTGGCCAAGAATGAAGTCGTCCGGATCGGAGACAAGATGTCTCATATTTCTGCGAAAGTCGAGGAAACCAATCAGACCATCCGCACGTTCATGGGAACCGTTCAGGAAGTTACAGGCGTACTGCACGCGATCGAACAAATATCCTCCCAAACCCATTTGCTGGCCCTGAATGCTTCCATTGAAGCGGCACGGGTCGGAGAACACGGACAAGGTTTTGCCGTCGTTGCAACCGAAATCCGCAAGCTGTCCGAACTGACCAGACAGTCCACGGAAGAGGTCCACCGGATTATCGGCCATATCTATCAGGACGCCCAGCACGCCGTGCTCTCGATGAAGGAAGGGACCCGGGTCGTGGAAGAAGGAAACCTGCTGGTTTCCGCGGCTTCCGAGCTGCTTGCCGCCGCAGCCGAAGACGATCTGCGCAAGCACCAGGCCGTAGATGAAGTGGTTCAGCTGATGGAGAAAATCGCTTCGGTCAGCAAGGAGAACCGAAAGATTTCCAAGGATGTGGAGAGCAAAGTGCAGGAGCTGTCGCAGGAAATCGAAAGCGTAAGGTACACCTCAGGCAATGTCGAAGCCATAGCGAAATCGATGCAGCAGCTGGTAGGTCAATTCAAACTCACCGATGCCCGCATCCGATAATATAGCGCAACATATAAACAGCCTTCCAAGCATGAAACTCGGAATCACCGGGACTCTTGCGCGGAAGGCCGTTCGTTTTATATTCATACCCGGTCTCGGCTGATATTTAACGTTTGGACATTCCATCGGTCTCGTCACTCGATTCCGGACCTGTTTCGGGGCTCAAGGAAGATCTAATACGAGCGCAGCGGATCAGGCCGCCAGCTTGAGTGCTCCCTGACGAGATCGCTGATCCCGACGAACTCCACCTTTTTTTGCAGTTCCGGGATCGTGCCTTTCAGCGCCTCTGCCGTCCGGATTCCATATACGCCAACATGGCCGATTGCAATGCAGGAAGTTCTCTCTTCCGCATGCTGCGCCGCGGTCTGCAGCTGCTTGCTCACATGCTGAACGGTATGAACGTCATCCAGGAAGATATCGTTGGCGATGGACGGCATTCCCTTCTTCGCTGCCAGTTTGCCGACTACGCTGTAGTAATTCGTTTTGCTGTCGATGAAAAACAGCCCTCTCTCCCTACAAACGTCGAGCACGATGGACATGACCCGTTCATCCCCGGTAACCTTGGAGCCCATGTGATTATTAATCCCAACGGCATAAGGAACCGAATCGATTGCCTCCTCCATGCGTTTACGAATTTCCTCATCGGTGAGCGAACTTAAGATAGCACCCGGTCCAAGCCAGGAAGACCGGCCCTGCTTAGGCTCCATGGGCATATGAATAATGACGTCATGCCCTTGCTGGTGCGCGGCCTCGGCATCTTTCTTGCTCGTCGGCAAAAACGGCATCACGGCCACCGTGATTTTGACAGGCAGATTAAGCATTTCCTCGGTCCCTTTCTGATCATTGCCAAAATCATCGATAATGACGGCCAGCTTATTCGGCTTCTTTTCCTGGCCGGATCTGCTGTGATCGGATTCTTCGTGCATTTTTCGAGTATCATGGTTGAACGAATCAGGAGCATTGACCACCCCCGCCCCGTATCCGATCTGTGCTCCGTTCGAGATCCCCCATACCAAACACAGCAAGATAATCGATTTTCTATATCTTTTCCGCATTGTTACGCCCCTTTCCACTCATCGTCATGATAGCCTTACCTAACCGTATTGTTTGAGAAAAGCTACTCAAATATGTAATTACAGGCATAAATGTTAATCAGTAATCCTCCGCTTCCGCAATCACCTGCAGCGCATTTCCGACGGACTGCAGAAGATTGCCGGCCACCGTAAGATCGTTGGCTCTCCTATTCGTTTCGTGCCGCAGAGGTCAGCGGTAATTTCGGCCTCTGCCGCATTGGCTATCGATTGCATCGAACAGTCCCATAGAATTCCAAAGCAAAAAAGCTCGTAAACTGCAAGAACAGTTTACGAGCTTTCTCATTAGATGCGGTCGAGAGGACTCGAACCTCCACGGGGGTAAGCCCACACGGACCTGAACCGTGCGCGTCTGCCAATTCCGCCACGACCGCATGTATGTTGACCACCTTCGAGCCAAGCTCTTATCAGCGGCGACAAGATATATAATATCACGCTAAATAAATCGAGTCAACACTTTTTTTGAACTTGATTAAAAACCTTGTTTTCGGTTAAAATAGGAACATAAGTTCTCATTCAATATCCATTTTCTATATAAAGGCGGTGATGTTGATGGCCATTCAGGCTGTTACAACGGAAGAACGGGCGTTGATCAAGAGTTACCTGCTGCTGATGTTCATTCATAAAGTGTTTGAACGGGATTGCCGGATCATTCAGGAGAGCGGGGTATTCAAAACCCCTCAATTGTACGTAGAGGTTGTAGGAAACGGCGCCAAACGTGCTGCAGTGCTTCTTCGCGAGGTGAAGCAGGAATTCACCAAGCGGGCGATCAAGGTATATGACATCGGGCAAAGCAAGGACGGGATTCAGGCACGATATGCTTGCCGGGGGTACATTGGGTCGATGAACATTCTATGGCCATCCTTCCGTGAGGAGATGATGGATCGCATGCGAGCGTATCTCGGACTGGTTCCGCCTGAGAGCGATTCCTCCGAGCAAGCCCATCCTCCTGCCGCTGCTTTCGCGCGCTAACATCGCCGTTCCTTAAACGAAAGAATAACCGCCTCCCCGGCTGTATTAGCGCTGCGGAGAGACGGTTATTTTGTATCACGGATCAATGAAGGTTATGCTGCACGCGGGTCAGTCCCTGCGAGAGAGCATGTCCCGCGCTGGCGGCAGACGCCACGGCTACGGCCTCCATGATCTGAGCATCCGAGGCTCCCTTGGCACGGGCTTCCTCCATATGGTAGAAGGTACACAGCTCATTGTTGGCAAACAATCCGATCCCAAGCGCGATCAGCTGCTTCGTTCTCGCATCCAGCTCGCCATCCTGAAAGCAAACGCCGGTGAACTGATGATACGCTTCTGCCATGTCCGGCATGCTCTGCTTCAAATTCTGAATTTCATTCTTGTATGCCGAGACCTTGTCATTGGACATTTCCATAACCAAAAGCACCTCTTCCCAAAAAAATAGTTCCGAGGTTAAGTTGTCCGACGAATTCGAGATCTATGCTTATTCTTCGACCGGGCTGACTCTTGGCTCTTTTTTGAGCTGGTAGCTGTAGCGCCGATCCAGTTTAACGACCCGCCGGTTTCTGCGGCGGATGATAACCTGCTCCGGGTCCCAGGCTACGACGAACCCTATAATGTCATTGGTCTCCAGCCCATCCCGCACAACCCGGACCAGTTCGCCGGAGATCCGCAGCTCATCGAGTCTTTCATCGCTGATCATCGCCATGCCTCCTTCATCACTTACTGTGCAAAAAAAGACCTAAATGAAATCATTTAGGTCTTTTGAATGCGTTGCGATATCGACAAACATCCCGATTAAGAGATGTTCTATATACCCATTAACGCTGAGCCGGCTCGATGCTGTCATTCTTCTCGTACCAATAATCCAGCACGGTGGAAGACATGACGCGCTTCTCGATATATTCGACCTGCTGAGGCGTAAACTGTTCCTTCCATTCGAAGGAAACCTCCTCGCACAATCCGGCAATCGTCAGCAGTTCTGACCAGGCAACATAGCGTTTGTACCAGAAGAACTGAGGATGTTCAATCATATAGGGATATAGATCATCAAACTCCGTATGTTTACAATCCAAAGCACGTTCAAAATGTACCTTCGCTTCATTCAGCTTCTCAATCAAAAACGGCTCGGTTACAGGTTGTTTCCCCATGTTGCTGCCTCCTCTCTCTTGCCTACCTCTTTATTATAAGCGAAAATCACGGAGGCGAAAAGATTTAGTTGAGATTTTAGGCGGAAATCCCATTATCATTCACTTCAAATTACCATTTTTTCTATTCGTTTAGACTAGGGTACAACCGTTCATGACCTAAGACCCGGCCCGTGACAATCGGTCGAAGACAAGCCTAAGGAAACCCTAAGTTTTAGCTGAACGAAATCTTCCCATCCTCAAGCGACGATATGGTGACAAGCGATTCCACGTGAACATGCTGTTCGCGCAGCGTTCTCGCCCCGGCTTGGAAACTCTTTTCGATCACGACGCCAAGCCCGATTAATTCCGCCCCGGCCCGATCAATGATTTTGATCAGCCCTCTCGCGGCGTCTCCGTTTGCAATAATGTCATCGATGAAGAGCACTTTATCGCCCTCGCCGATAAACTGGCGCGACACCATGATATCCGTGACAATGCCTTTGGTGAAAGACGGCACCCGCTCGCACAAGGCGTCTGGATCGGCGAGCAGCGTTTTTTTGCGCCGGGCGAATACCATGGGGACTCCCAATTCAAGCGCTGCGGCAAAGGCAACCGATATGCCGGAGGATTCCAGCGTAACGACCTTGGTCACGCCGCTCTCTTTAAATCTCGCCGCAAATTCCCGGCCCATGTCCATAATCAATGCCGGATCAACCTGATGCGTCAGCAGGGCATCCAGCTTCAGCACCTGATCCGACAACACGACGCCTTCTTTAACAATCCGCTCCTTTAACCAATCCATCCCAAAGACCTCCCATGATTCCTTTGTCGTAAAAGTAACATATTCCTCCCTGTACGGCAAGTACAAACGGATGCTCCGTCATTTAACTTGCTAGTTCCCGTCATAATTCCTGACATAGCTTTCCGCTTGCTTGGCGCTATGCGTCCAAATCCCCTCCAGTCGAAGGCCTTGGACAGGTAGAAGTCATGTCCCGGCTCAGCCAAGCATACCTTGTACTATGCAGATATTAACTTTCAAGGGGGACGCGAGGCTTGCGTAATTTTATGCGTGTTTTACAGATCGCCTTTACATATATCGGAACCGTCGTTGGCGCTGGCTTTGCTACCGGCCGGGAAATCCTTCAATTCTTTACCCAGTACGGCCACTGGGCTACACTGACCATTGTGCTTACGACGGGATTGTTCATCTGGCTCGGCACGAAAATCATGACGATATCGAGGCGGATCGGAGCCAAATCCTTTGAGGATTTGAACAAATTCCTGTTTGGCGAGAAAGCCGGCGTCTGGATCAGCCTCTTCATGTTTGTCATTCTGCTCGGGGTGAACAGCATCATGCTTGCCGGTGCCGGTTCCGTGTTTGTGGAGCATCTGAATTTGAGTTATCAAACCGGATTGTTTGTCACGATGATCGGGACTTATTTTATTCTCAGAAAAGGCATCCAGTCCATCATGACGATGAACAGTCTCGTCGTGCCCATGATGCTGACCTTATCGGTGGCGGTGATCTCTCAAACGCTTCAGTCCCCGGGCGCTACCCGTTTTTTAACCTTGACCACCGACCACAGCCTGCCTTCGGTTTGGCTTGCGCCGCTGCTCTACACCGCCTTTAACCTGGTGATGGCGATGCCGGTGCTGGTCCCGCTCGGCAGCCAGACCGAAAGCGTGCGAACCGTAACCTGGGGAGGCATCATTGGAGGGACGGGCGTAGGGTTTATGCTGATGGCGGCGCATTTTGCGATGTCCGCCCATATGCCCGGCATTAGCCAATACGAGATTCCGATGGGCAGCATCGCCAACCAGCTGGGCTGGTTTGTACAGATCATCTATCTCATCCTCATCTTCCTAGAAATTTTCAGCACCTTCGTTGCCAATATTTACGGCATCACCCTGCAGGTTCAGCAGCGAACCTCGCTCTCCCCGAGAGTGATCACCCTTGGCATCATGGTGTTCTGTTATTTCTTCAGCCAGTTCGGCTTCAGCTCCCTGCTTTCTCTGCTCTATCCGATGTTCGGGGGATTGTGCCTGCTCTGGGTGCTCCGGCTGACTTTATTCGGAACACCTGAAATCAGGGGTAAATAAAAGGGCTCTCCCAAAGGTGCGTAACGCCTGCCTTTGGGGAGCCCTGTCTTATGGCTGCATCGGGATGAGCCGTGCATCCGGCATGAGTTCCATCGTCTGCTCGGCGACATGTCGATGACACGTCATCATGACAACCTGCCGGTTACGGGACAGCTCCAGGATAGCCCCGAGCGCATGCCGCAGCCGATCGCCGTCAAAATTAACGAACAGATCATCAAGCAGCAGCGGCAGGCCCGCCGCATGCGGCATCGATTGGATCAACCCGAGCCGCATGGCCAAATATAGCTGCTCCGCCGTTCCCCGGCTCAATCGGCTGCTCTCCACCAGCTCGCCCGTCGGGCGCTCGGCCAGCAGGCTCTGGTCTCCCAAGCGCATCACAACCCTGCTATACGCACCGCCGGTCAGCATCGAGAAGAACCGGGAAGCCAGCTGCAGCACCTGCGGCTGCTTTTTCTTCCTCGTACAAACGCCTCGTGCGTTTGATAAACTCGGAGGCCATCGAACGCACCGCATATTGGGACACGATTTCCCGCAGGGCGGATCGGTGCTCCTCCAGCTGCTGCAGGGCATAATCCTGATTGCCAGCCGATTCCAGCGACTCCCTCTCCTGAAGCAGCCGCCCGCGCCGTTCCTGCAGCTCGTCCCTTAGGCTGTGCGCGGCCGATGCGGCCTCCTCCTTCTCGACGCACTGAGCTTCGAGCTCGGCAGCGTCGGTGAGCTCAAGCAGTTGCACCAGCCGCCTGCGGCCCGTTTCATCCCATCCGCTGAACATGGTAATTTCATGATGGCGGATCGTGCGGACAAGCTCCTCCCTGCGCTTGGCGGCGGCTCCCATGCGAAGAAAGGTTTCCTCGTCCGCCGATCGGGACGTGGCGAGTAATGCCGCTTTGCGCTGCTGCAGCCCTTCCCGCTCCTCTTCCATCGCAGCCGCCTCTTTGCGCAGCTCCTGGATGCGCTCGGATAGGACTTTACGCTGCCTTGAATCCTCTTGGTACGCCTTCCAACGGGAATGGATGCCGCTAAGCTCAGCAACGCCCGGATTTCGGTTGCCGTCAGGGTCGGCTTCGGGATCCGCCGCAATGATCTCATGGCATTGGACGATATAATCCTCGGCCTCTCTTAACAGGACATCCATCTTCAGACCAATCGATTTTTGCTGGCGGATCAGCTCCTGTCCCTGCTCAACCTTCACGAATACATCCAGCATCACGTCAGGCGACAGACTCTGCGGGAGTGACCGGGACATCAGCCAGGACTCCCACTGCCGTTCCAGCTCCAAATACCGCTTCTCTTCCTGCTCGATGGCGCTATGGATCGTTTTTAATTCAGCCGCCTGCAGGGCAGACTTCTCCTCAGCCGCCGCACAATCAGACGTCAATCGATCGAGCCGCTGCCGCCAGGCTTGCCAGCCCTCCATCACGGACCGAAGCTCGCGCATTCTCGCCTCCACCATGAGGGGGTCACGAGTCAAAACAGCGTTTCGATCCCTTCGGCTGCCCGGAATCGTGCTCCCTGTTGCCGCGGCATAGGGAGCTGAGACCAGACTGGAGTATAGATGGTCCACATGTTCCGTTCCCTGACCGTCCAGCATGGAAGTGCCTTCCGAAGCTTCTTCCTGAATCTCGCGCCCGCGTTGAGCGCTCCAGTATATATATCCCATACCAAGCAGCATCACGATGCCCGAGACCACGGCGGCTTCCGCGGCTCCCGTCCATAACAACACGGCTGCAAGCAGCAGCGTCATGACCGCCATGCCCGATAGCAGCCCCGCATACATCCGGGGGAGTCGTCCTCTCCCCGGCCGGCGTGTCGAAACAGGCACGGGCTCGGCACCGGACAGTCTGCGCTCGCGCCAACGCTCGATTTCCAGCTGCAGCTGATTCCACAGCGCAGCCGTCTCCTGCGGCGCAGCAGGCTTAATCATCGCAAAGGCCTCCTGGCCCCGCTCCGACTCCTCGCGCAGCTGGCGCCTTGCTTCCCGCAGCGTCGATTCGGCTGCAGCCGCCGAGCGCTGGGCCCCGCGCTGTTCAATGAACAGCGCCTCCATCCGGCGATCGTACCCGGCAAAGGCAGCACCGATCCGCCGTACCTCCTCGCGGTCTGAGGCGGACACCGGCAACGACAGCAGCTCTTGCCGGGTCCATGCCGGATCGATATCCCGGAGCAGCTGCTCCAGCCGGTTTTCCTGAGCTTTATATTCGGCCGTAAGCTCGGCAAGCTCGCGGTTCCCGGCTTCATGTAGACTTCGTTTTGCCCACAGCTCCTCAATCCGCTCGCCGTATTGTTCCAAGAAATCGTTCACGGGTAGAGCCCCCAGTTTATCCTCCGCATCCTCGATCGCCTGCTCTACGCGGATGGACTGGGCATGAAGGACCCGCTCTTCCTCCAGTATCTTCTCATAACGGGGCATTCCATCCGGGGGGAAATGGCTGCTGTCCATCAGATCCTTCAATTCAACCCCGGCCTCTTGCCATTCCAGCCAAGCCGGACGGATGTCCAGCGCTTTGCGAAGCAGCGATAAATCCTCGCCGGTCCTGGCACGTTCCTGCTCCAGCAAGTTTAAACGGCGCTCTATTTCCAGAATGGAGCTTACGACCTCGTTATAGCGGGATACGTAAGCCCGGCTGTCTGCAACCCGGGTTCTTAAATCCTCGATGGACTGCAGCAGCTTGGCTGTCTGCTGTACCTTCCCGCGAGGCTTATACAGCTTGTCCATTTCTTGGGACAGCTTGCGTTCGGCCTCCAGGATGTTGGCTCCGCCGCCGATCCCGGCATGGAACAGGTAGCCGCTCATCTCGGCGGAGTGCAGACCGCGGATTTCCTGCAGTTCGCTTAACGAGATGGCAAACAGCTGGCGAAACATGTCCCTGGACACGCCGCCCAAAGCGTATTGTTCCAGCTCCTGCTGCCCGAGCTCGATCACGACCCCATTATCCGCTTGTTTATGAATATGTACACGTTCGCCCTTGCCGGAGGCGGCATTCCCTTCCCTGGACCGGTTACAGCGCCGGACCACCCAAGGTATCCCCTCCTTATCAAGAAAACGCAGCTCGCCTCCGTGAACGCCTTCCCCGGAGGGCTCTCCGCGTTCCGCCGGCGAGCCCTTGCCCGGAAACCCGTAGAGCATGGCGCTGATAAAATGCAGGACCGTGCTCTTCCCCGCTTCATTCGGCCCATACAGCACGGTTACGGGGGCATCGATGGAAATGCTCATGTCCCGGACGGCTCCGAATCCTTGTATGTTCATCCGTTCCAGCCTCATCTTCCGGCACCTTCCTCCCGCGAACGGTCGCGCAGCAATAACCCTAAAGTCAGCTCCTCCGCCCTGCGAACCCAGTCCAGCATTTCCTCCGGGCTCGTCTCGTCAAGCAACGAGCGGATCTCCGCATGTTCCATAAGAGGCTCCAAACCCTTGGCAACAACCCCGTCCGGATCATGAATTCGTTCCTGCTCCTTCCGGACAAGGCGAAGCAAGTCCCCCGTGAAGCTGTCTTCCGCCAACAGCCTCTCCGTATCGATCGCATCCCCGGATTGAAGCGAGAAGCTCTCGATCCAGACGCAGCCCCGATAGCCGCATGTCTTGCCCTTTGCGGCCTCTCTTCTCCGCAGATCGGTCAGCAGCTCGTCCAGCACGTATCCGCCCTCTAGCTGACGGTGAACCGGACTTCGTCCCGTAACCCGAACGCGGATCATGCTTAGCCGATCCGCGTTGGCTCTGGCTGTATCGGTGAGGATGGACTCCAGGGAGCGTCGCCAGTCGTCGACGTCCCGGCAAGCATCGATAGGCGCTTCAACGACGTTCCATCGCATCGAATCGAGCTCATGGAAGCTGAGCTTCGTGTTAAAGCTGCCGTCCACATCGACGACGTAACAACCCTTCGGGCCCGTCTCCCGGACATGGCGTCCCTGGATATTGCCCGGGTACACGATATAAGGAGATTCCTGCAGGGTGCGGCGGGAGTGGATATGCCCGAGCGCCCAGTAGTGGAATCCGGCCTGAACCAGCTCCCTTTTCGTACAGGGAGCATAGGTTTCGTGCTGGGGATCTCCGTCCACGTTCGCATGGAGAAGCCCGATATGATAGAGCCCCGGTGATGGAGCGGGATAACGGATCGCAATATTATCCGTGACCTTCGAGGTCGGATACGACATGCCGGCGATGACCGCCACTTCTTGTTGGTCCGAACGGCGAACAGCCGTTACGGCTGCAGGCTCCGCTCCAAACACATGGACATGGGAGGGAAGCGTCATGGACAGCTTCGTGCTGTCGAGCGGATCATGATTGCCGTGGATCACATAAACCGCGATCCCTTCCCGCCCCAAGCGGTTGAGGGAATCCAGGAAGCGAAGCTGGGCCCGCAGCGAAATGTTGGAGCTGTCGTAGACGTCTCCGCTGATGACGATAAAATCAACCTGCTCCCCGATGGCGAGCTCCACAAGCCGCTCCAGCGCACGGAAGGTCGATTCCTGAACGAAAGACCGCAGATCGTCATCGAGTCCGCTGATTCCGATAAACGGACTGTCCAGATGCAAATCCGCAGCGTGAATAAATCGAAAAGAAGCCATAACCGATCCCTAACTCTCTATCTGGGGTTGAAATTTCAAATACATTTTTTTCAGTTCGTTCACGGATCTGGACAAGGAGTATTGGTTCTTTGCCTTATCCGAAGCGGTCCGGGCCAGCTCGTAACGATAGAGCGGATCGCTGATGACCTTCTCGAGCGCCACGCTGAGCGCCATCGGATCTTCAGGCGGTACAAGCAAACCGTTGACCCCGTCCTCAATCTGCTCGGCGATGCCGCCGACGTCGGTCCCTACCAAGGCGAGACAGCTGAGCGCCGCTTCCGCGAACACCGATCCGAACGCCTCTGCTCTCGAAGGCAGGACAAAGATGTCAAAGAACGGCATGAACTCCTCCGGATGCAGCGTATAGCCGTAAAAAATCGTCTCCTGGTAGATGCCCAGCGTTTTGGCCATCTCCTCGAGCTCCTGGCGGGAAGGTCCGTCGCCGATAATATGAAGGACGTAATCATATCCCTTCCGTTTTAGTTCCGCGCAGGCCTGGAGCAGAATATCCAATCCTTTTGCAGGCACCAAACGGCATACCGTAATCAGCTGAGGCACCGCATTTTCATGGGGAACGGGCTTGAATCTCTTATCATCGAATCCGTTATGGATGACGCCGATCGATTCGGGCGTGTTCACGTAGGGAGACATATACGCCTTGAAGGAGTTTGACACGGTCAGCAGCCGGTCGCTGATATGCTCCAGCTCCTTGTACAAAGACACCAGGAACCGGTGTTCCAGCCCTCCCTCCTTGATTCTTCCGTTGAGGATCAGCTCGCGCTCGTAACTGGAGTGCACGGTTTGGATGAGCGGCACCTCGGGAAATACGGCTTTCATCGACATGCCTGCGATCGGATGATGACTATGGATAAGATCATAAGGCTTTTGAATGCGCAGACGGGTCCACCACAGATAATCCCGGTAGGTTTGAAGGTATTTGGCCACGATCGGGCTCCCTTCGAACTCTCTCCAATCAAACGTGTGGAATATCGGATCCTCCTGGCCTTTATTGCGGATCCGCTTAGGCAGCCAGAACATTTCCATCTCCCAACGGGAGGAATGAAAGCGCTCCTGCAAATATGGAATCATGGACGAGACGCCGCCCGGCTGTTCAGGAGGGAAGAATAATGCCTGAAGAAGTTTCATGGGGATCCCCCTTTCTCTAAATCTCTTTTCAGATTCTTTTTCGATATGATATATTAGAACATATGTTTCATGCAAAGGAAACCTATCCCTATTCAGGAGTGAATCGATTTGTCCTATGAATTGAACTACTGGTCCACTTCTCCACTACCCACCATATTTGCCGTGTGCGGAGCTTATATCGCTCTCATGATGCTGATCATGTGTCTCTTTATGTACAGCAAGCAACGCAAGAATGCTTACATATATATGGCGGCAGCTTTCTTCTTCATTATGACATACGAGGGCCTGAACATCCATTCGGCATGGACGGGAAAACCTGTTTTCTCACCGGAGTCGGACGTTCTGCGTTTCATCCAGCTTTTTTCGTTCGTTCTGCTGAACATCTCGGTTGTCATGCTGTACCGCAAAATCAAAACCATGCATTATTTGCTTCCCTTGTTGTCGGCCGCACTGCTTATGCTTCCATTCATGCTTCCCTCATTCCTTCCATACACCCTTGACCGGATATGGCAAAGCATATATTTTGACGTGCTGCAGCTCGCTGCGCTCTACCTGGCCTACACGCAAGTAACCCCGCGGATCGGACAGCCGATCAAATACGCGCTCGGGCTTGCCGTTTACGTCATCTGGACGATTCTGCAAGCGGTACATACCTATTCCGGCAGCCTGTCGCCTGCGCTTCAGGGACTGGCGCTCGCGCTGCCTGTGCTCTTTTACAGCATCGTGTTCTTCATTCTGTTTAGGCGCATCGTGGAGCTGATGCAGTCCATTTACCGGTCCGCCATTACGGACGGATTAACCGGGCTTTACAACCGCAGGCACTTTATGAAGCATTTGGACCATTACGCGGCGCAGGAGCTGAAGATATCCGCCATCTTCTGCGACATCGACAATTTCAAGAAGCTGAATGATACCCAGGGACACGCCAGAGCCGATGAAGTGCTGAAGCAGGTCGCCGCCATTATGGAGGAAGAGCTTGAAGGCATCGGGATTACGGGCCGGTATGGCGGCGAGGAATTGGTCGCCTTGGTCGTTGACCGCAAAGCCAAACCCGCGCAGGTCGCCGAGAAGATCCGAGCCCGAGTGGCGAGCGAGAGCATCGTAACCATCAGTATCGGATACAGCGTGCTGCGCAAAGGCGTTCGCGGCGATGAGCTGATGAAACAGGCGGACAAAGCCATGTATCATTCCAAGACGACCGGCAAAAACAAGGTGTCCGATTACCGGTCCCTCAAAACCGCATCCACCGAACCAACGGAATCCGCCGGATAACACTGGCGCAGACTGCCCACGATATGAAGGGGGCGGTCTTTTTTTGCTTGACATTTCTTTACTCCCCCTGCGGCAACGTGATAAACTAATGACCGATTCCTTAGAGACAAAAGAAGAAATGGGCTCTGAACAGGGATTAACTGCCTTAACGCAGCAACATGAACCTTATTCTAAAGAAGGAGCTATTAACGAATGGGAAAGGAACTATTGCCTGTCGGTTTCGTCACCAGCATGAACGAAATCCTTGGGGATGCCTCATGTGACTTTTGGGACAGCTACGATTCGCCCCGCACTCATGGGCTGCGTCTTAACCGGCTGAAAGCGGTTCATGACGCAGACAGCGTCAAGAAACTCATCCGGGACTTCCAACTGACGCCGGTGTCCTGGTGTGATACCGGATACTATTATGATGAAAGCGTTCGTCCAGGAAAGCACCCTTATCATGCCGCCGGACTATATTATATTCAGGAGCCCTCGGCAATGTCCGCGGTGGAACTGCTGAATCCTCAGCCCGGGGAGACCATCCTGGATCTTGCGGCCGCTCCCGGCGGCAAGACAAGCCATATCGCCTCGAAAATGATGGGCCGGGGACTGCTCGTCTCCAACGAGATCCACCCCGAACGGGCGCGCATTCTGGCCGAGAACGTGGAACGTATGGGAATAACGAATACCGTCGTTACGAGTGCGGCACCGGATCAGCTATCCAGCCGTTTCGTTGCCTGCTTTGACCGGATCATGCTAGATGCGCCATGCTCCGGTGAAGGCATGTTTCGAAAGGATGCCGCTGCAATTGCAGAATGGTCGCCTGAACACGTGGATCTGTGCGTTGCGCGGCAGTGGGACATTGTCCAGGAGGCTTACCGGATGCTCAAGCCAGGCGGAACGTTGGCGTATTCCACCTGTACGTTCAACACGGCGGAAAATGAGGAGATGATCGAGCGCATTCTCTCGCAGTATCCCGATTTGGAACTGCAGCAAATGAAGCGCTTATGGCCACATTTGGAGCGGGGCGAGGGGCATTTTGTTGCCATCTTGGTCAAAACGCCGGCTGCCGAGGCTTACAGCGACGATCAAGAGACCTTTACCAACAGCGGTAAGGCTCAGGCCAAATCAAACCGGGGCGGCAAACAGGCTCCTGCGCTTTCCGCCCTGGCCGACTTTCAAGACTGGGCGAAGCAGGACCTCCCCGGCTTTGAGCTTGGCGGCGGCACGCCGATATTGTTCGGCGAAGAATTATATTGGCTGCCGGTCAGCGAGAGCGTCCCTTGGCACGATAAGCAGCTGAAGGGGCTGAAGATGCCGCGCGCCGGCCTTCATCTGGCCCACCTGAAGAAGAATCGGATCGAGCCGGCTCACGCCCTCGCCATGTCCTTGAACTCAGGCCAAGCCGCCAGAAGCTGGGACCTGCCTTCAGATTCTGCCGAAACGGCTGCTTATTTGCGGGGAGAGGTGATCTCCATTCCTTCCGAATATCGGGGCTGGACTTTGGTGACTACGGACGGACTCCCCCTCGGCTGGGGCAAAGCCAGCGGCGGCCAGCTCAAGAATCACCTGCCCAAGGGGCTGCGCAATCCCAAGTAGCCCCTTTCTAATTCCCCAAAAAGTGGCGAACAGAGAAAGACTGTCGTTACAGCGGATACGATTTTAAATAACATTCAGCCTACGATAAGGCCAATGGATCAAATTAGCAGACATTGCGTGCTTGCTGATTCATTTCGTAAAAAGGGACTGTACTCTTCTGCACCAGCATGCAGGAGTACAGCCCCTTTTTCACTTGAAATGCTTTTACGGCTATCCGGCCATCGCCGAAAACTAAGCGTATTTCCACTAAATCCAAGGGGATCTCGTCTATGGCATCCGGATGTTTAGCACGGTTATTTCTCGGCTGGAGTCGCCTGTTCCTTGGCCGGTATTGTAGCGGGTTTGCGAATCGTGGACGCCGCATCGGCATCCCGTATCCATAACGCCGCGCCTGCACCGATGAGCAGGAAGCCAGCGGCCCCAAGCAATGCTGCTCGATATGCCGTCAGATTCGGCCCCAACTCCCCCGCCGCGTTTACGGTCTCCGTTCCAACGGCAGCCAAGATGCCTGATAGAACAGCCAGCCCGATGGCGGGACCAAGCCTGTTCTGCACCGTAAACCAGGTGGAAGCGCGCCCCATCGAAGCAGGCGGGATGGTGGCGAAGGCAGCGATCTGAACGGATCCCACGGTTTGACCAAGGAAAATGCCGACGCCAAACAGCAGGGCCCGTATAAACCACGGATTCGTCCCGGCGTCCACCATGCTGAGCATAATAAAAATCAGCGCGGTAACCGCAAATCCCATGATGATCACTCGCCTAGGGCCCATCCTTGGATACGTCCAGGGTACGAGCTGCGAGGCAACCATCAGCCCGATGGCTTCGGGAAACGTCGTCAGCCCCGTATCCAAGGCGGAGACGTGCAGGGCGTTCTGATACATCAAGGGAAATACGTAGAGCATGCCCAGCAGACCTGCAGATGCACACATTGCGATGATACCCGACGTTCGGAACAAGCGATTGCCCAGCAGCCGCAAATCCAGCAGCGGTTTCGCAGCCCTTAGCTCCACCTTCACCAGAGCAGACAACAGCAGGATGCCAGCCAGGCCGGCGCCCCATACCCGCGGGGCGTCCCACCCGTGCAGCGGCCCCTGGCTCAAGGCGAACATCAGCAGGGCAAGCCCCGGCGCGGACAGCAGCAGGCCTGGCACGTCCAGCTTGCCGGCATCCGGCTCCCGATGCTCCTTCAGCCAGAATAATCCGAACACGAGAGCGGGAATGCCGATCGGCAAGCTCACGAAGAAGATCCACCGCCACGTCAAATATTCAAGAAGCAGCCCGCTCACAACCGGGCCGATTGCAGGCGCAATCGCGATAGGCAGGATGAGCGCCCGGGAGATTTTCGCGCGCTCCTGCGGCGGGAACATGCGGAACAGCATCGCCATGCCGACCGGGGTCAGCAAGCCGCCGCCGATGCCTTGGATCACGCGAAAAAGCGTCAACGCAGCCAAGCTGTCTGCAGAGCTGCACAATACGGATGCTCCAGTAAAAAGGCCCAGTGCCAGGAGAAACGTACGCTTCGTTCCCCATGTATCGCCAAGCCAGCCCGCCATCGGCAGAACGATGGCCAAGCTGACCAAATAACCGACATTCAGCACGCCTGAAGCCGCAGGGGGCACTTCAAGCTCCCTGCTGATCGTCTGAAGCGCCACGTTCAGCACGGTGGCGTCCATGGCAACCACAAACATCGCGGCCACATAGACGATGCATACTACTTTTTTTGGATTCAGCCCATGGCTCATGGTCCGGGTTCCGGAATTGCTCCCGCATCGGCATACAAGCTCCGCGGCCGTAAATCGACCCAGTTCTCGTTGATATAAGCGACGCATTCCTCCCGCGAGCTAAGTCCGAGAACCTGGTTCCAGCCGGCCGGAATAGCCGCGAACGCCGGCCAGAGCGAATATTGGCCCTCGTGGTTCATCAGTACAAGAAACTTGCCGCCGGCTTGCTCAAAAGGATTGGTCATAGATCAGTTCCCTCCTGTCCCTCGTTGTCTCTGTTTTAGATGCCATTTCTTCAAGCTTGTTTAGAATCGTCTTGCCGATCTCATCCAGAGGTCCCGGCTGGCATAAATCCTTATGACGGCATTCGATATCGTGCCGCTCGATTTTGCCGCCTACGTAAGGCTCCCACATCTCCGGGTCGATGGGGTCAAACCAATCCGGGATGATCGTGGAGTGAAAGAATAACATATCTCCCTCAAACCGCTTCGGAACGTAAGCCTTTAGCAGTTGAACCGAATTTTCATAGGTCGTCTTCAGATTCATGATCGTTTCTTCCTCAAGGGACGAGAGCGCGCTGCTCTCGTTACGCAGCAGTTCAAGGGCAGCCGTTATGGTTAACGGCGCGTTTCCAAGCCCCGCTTCAATGCTCTCCCTGTCGAAGCCTCCAAGCGCCAGCAGCGCGGTCAAAGCCTCGTCTTCGTCGGGTTTTTCCTTGATCGGCAAATAATGGCTCGGATAAGCATCCAGTATGGCGAGCAATTCAATGTCTTCACCCGCTTCCTGCAGCTGTACCGCAATCGACTGAGCGACATTGCCGCCCAAGGACCAGCCGAGCAGCCGATATGGACCCGCTGGCTGTAGGGAGCGGATATGGCCGATGTAGTCTGCCGTCATCTCTTCCAGCGATCCCGGCAGCTCCTCCGCATGGGCAATGCCCCTTGCCTGCAAGCCGTAAATCGGATAATTCATGCCGAGATGCTTCATCAAACCTGCGTAGCACCAGCTTAATCCTCCTGCCGGATGCACGCAGAACAGCGGGGTTTGATCTCCATGCGACCGAAGCGGAAGCACGACCTGCAGCGCGCTGTTCCCGCCGCCCATCTCAAGCTTGTCGACTAGCCCCGCTACCGTCGGTGCTTTGAACAATGCTGCAATGCTCAATTCTTTGCCGAGCGCTTCGCGAACCCGGCTGATGAGCCGGACCGCCAATAAAGAGTGACCGCCGAGCTCGAAAAAGCTGTCATCGATGCCGACCCGCTTGGCGCCGAGGATTTCGGCAAACAGCTCGCATAACACTTCCTCCTGCGGAGTTCGCGGATTGCGCCCATCCGCATCCGGCGACATCTCGGGGGCGGGCAGCGCTTTGCGATCCAGCTTTCCGTTAGGCGTAAGCGGCAGCTTGTCCATCATGACGAAGGCCCATGGAACCATATAATCAGGAAGCAGCGAAGCGGCATAGCGGCGCAGCTCCGTACCCGAAGGCGATTCACCTGTATTGCCGACGACATAAGCCGCAAGCCGCTGGTCTCCGGGCTGATCCTCACGCACGATGACAGCCGCCTGCGAGAGTGCCTCATGACGCACGAGGACCGATTCGATTTCGCCAAGCTCGATCCGGAAGCCGCGTATTTTCACCTGATGGTCGGACCGTCCCAAATAATCCAGCGTGCCGTCGGCAAAACGTCTCGCCAAATCGCCGGTTCGGTACATTCTTGTCCCCGGCGGGCCGTATGGGTCCGCCACGAACCGGTCGGCGGTAAGGTCGGGACGTCCCCAGTACCCGCGCGCCAATCCTGCGCCGGCGACATACATTTCCCCGATGACGCCATACGGAACGGGCTGAAGCCTGTCATCGAGCACGTACACCCGCAGATCCGGGATCGCTTCGCCGATCAGGCTGCCGGCTCCCGGGAGCGCCAGGTTTCGGTTCAGCTCCATGTAGCTGACATGCACGGTTGTTTCCGTTATGCCGTACATGTTGATCAGACGCGGGGCATCGTCGGCATGGCGCCGATACCAATCCGTAAGCCGGCCAAGCTCCAAGGCTTCGCCTCCGAACACAACGTACCTTAGCGACAACTGCCGACCCGTCTCCGGCTGCTCCCGATCCGCCTGAATCAAAGGATAGAACGCCGACGGCGTCTGATTCAGCACGGTCACGCCTTCCCGGACCAGCAAGCCTATCATCTCTTCAGGCGAACGGCTGACCGTATGCGGAACCACGACCAGCCGGCCGCCGTACAAGAGCGGCCCCCATATTTCCCACACCGAGAAATCGAAGGCATACGAATGGAACAAGGTCCATACATCGGTTTCATTAAACTGGAACCAATGCCGGGTGGAATCGAATAGCCGGACGACATTCTGATGCGGCACCAGCACGCCCTTCGGTTTGCCTGTGGAACCGGAGGTATAAATGATATAAGCGGCATTCTGCGGCATAAGCCGTCCAAGACGCTCACGGTCGCTTGGATTCTCCTTGGAATAACCCTGCCATTGCATAGCCTCTTCAGGTCCATCGATGACAACGCGCAGCCATCGTCCGAAACTCGGCAGCTGATCCATCACGTGAACGCTCATCATGATGCATACCGGACAAGCATTCTCCAACATGTAAGCCAATCGATCCTCCGGATACTCCGGATCCAGAGGCAGGTAAGCGGCCCCCGCTTTAAGCACGGCTAGAATGCAGACGACCATATCCACCGAACGCGGCAGCGCGAGAGCTACGATCTGCTCCGTACCGACGCCGGAGGCAATCAAGAAATGGGCAAGCCGGTTGGCTCGCTCGTTCAGCTCCTCATAACTCATAGACTGGCCGTCATGGACAATCGCGACCGATTGAGGCGAGCGGCTGACCTGCGCTTCAAACCGCTCGGACAAAGTTGCCTGCTCGGTGACTGGCAGCGGCGCGCTCCATTGTCGACGAATCTCCTCCTGTTCATCAACGGTTAGAATATCCAGTTTGCTGATGGTTTTACTTGGTTCAACGACAGCACTTTCCAATACGCGCACGTATCGTTCCGCCATCGCTTCCGCCGTCCCGCGCTCAAACAAATCCGAGCTGAATTCAATGAAGCCGTCCACTCCGTCCGGCTCGCCGGTTTGATCCCGCCGCTCGGTCAGTTCGAAGGTTAAGTCGAACTTCGAAGTGCCCACGTTTTGCAGCTGCAGCTTCGAGCTGATTCCCGGAAGCTCAAGCGAAGTTTCCGGCGTGTTCTGCAGCACCAGCATCACTTGGAAGAGTGGATGTCTCGCCCGGGAACGCGGAGGATTCAGCGTCTCGACAAGCCGCTCGAACGGCACGTCCTGATGCTCGAAGGCTGCCAAGCTCTTTTCCCGCACCCGTCGCAGCAGCTCATCGAACGTCGGGTCGTTCGACGTATCCACGCGAAACACAAGGGTATTGATGAAGAAACCGATTAAATGATCCAGATTGTCGTCATTCCGACCCGATACGGGGCTACCGATCGGAATGTCCGTACCTGCACCAAGCTTCGTAAACAGCGCAGCCATCGCGGACTGAAATACCATGAATAAAGTCGCCCTGTTGCTGTGCGCGAGCCCATTCATCTGCTGATGCAGCTCACGGGATATCGAAAACGGCACGCTGCCGCCCTGATAGCTGGCCACGGCGGGCCGTGGAAAGTCGGTAGGCAGCTCCAATTGCTCCGGCAAGCCGGAAAGCGCTTCGGTCCAATATTCCAGCTGGCGGTCAATCAGGCTGTTCTCGTCGCCCGAGCGGCCAAACAGCTTCTGCTGCCACATGGCATAATCCGCATATTGTACCGGTAACGGAGTCCATGTCGGCTCTCTCCCCAGGCACCTTGCCGCATAGGCATCCGCTAGATCCCGCGTCAACGGGGTAAGCGACCAGCCGTCTCCGGCGATATGATGCAGCAGCAACAGCAGGACAAACTCTCGATCGCCCAGCTTGAACAGCTCTGCCCGAAGGGAAGTTTCGGCTGCAAGCTCGAAACGGTACCTGACGGCATCGGCCAATCGATCCGCAAGCTCCGCTTCGCGGATCTCGGTTACCATTAGCTCCGGCCGGGCCCTCTCGGCATCCAAAATGCGCTGAAACGAAGCCCCGTCGTGTTCAGGATACACCGTGCGCAGCGACTCATGCCGAGCCACTACATCCCCCAGTGCCATACGTAGCGATAACAGATCGAGGTCACCAGACAAACGGGCCACAAGAGGAATATTATAGGTCGGGCTCGGACCCTCCAACCGATATAAAAACCATAACCGCTGCTGCGCAAACGACAGCGGCAAGCGCCCGCATCTTGCCGCGGGACGCACGGCCTGTCTGGCTGCTTGCGCATGATCGAGCCGCTTGACGAGACTCGCGGCCGTTGACGCTTCGAACAGGCTGCCAATGCTTAGCTCTGCGCCGAATGCTTCCCGGATACGGACCATGACCCGGCCGGCTAACAGGGAATGACCGCCAAGCTCGAAGAAATCATCGTCGATGGTAACCCTCGGCAAGCCCAGCACCTCGCCAAAAATCGTGCAAAGCATCTCCTCTTGCGGCGTTCGCGGCATACGCCCGGCCGCCAGCCGGACATCAGGCACGGGAAGCGCTTTGCGATCCACCTTCTTGTTCGGCGTGAGCGGCAGCGCTTCAAGGGCTGCGATGACAGACGGCACCATATACTCCGCCAGTTTCTCTGCGGCATAACTCCGTAAATCTGCCGAATCGATGGGATGTGGCCAGTCTGACGACGGAACGATATAAGCCACAAGCCGGCGATCGCCGACCCGATCCTCGCGAACCATGACAAAAGCCTGCTCCACTGCCGGATGAGCCGCAAGCACGGACTCGATCTCGCCGGTCTCGATCCGGAAGCCGCGCAGCTTGATCTGATGGTCGGCGCGTCCCAAATAATCGATCCAGCCGTTCTCCTGCCAGCGGGCAAGGTCGCCTGTTCGATACATCCGGGAGCCCGGGGGGCCGTAAGGATCCGCGACAAACCGATCCGCCGTCAAGTCGGGTCTTCCCAAGTACCCCCGGCCAAGCCCCAAGCCCGCAATGTACAGCTCGCCCGTTACGCCTGGCGGAACCGGTGAGAGCGAAGAATCGAGCACATACAGTCTCGTATTCCACAGCGGTCCTCCGATGGATGGCTTTTCTGGGGCTTGATCGAGTTTTGCCGCCGTCGAATAAATCGTTGTCTCCGTCGGACCATATTGATTGTTCACTTCGCAGTTCAGGTCCTGAAGCGCAAGCTTAAGACCGACCGGCAGCGCCTCGCCCCCGGTAATGACTTTGAGCCGCTCGAATTTCCCTGGGCGGCAAGCGACAATCGACTGCCATAACGTCGGGGTCGCCTGCATGATGGTGGTTCCCGTCTCCCGAATTCGGCGTATGAGCGCCGCTGCGTCGAGAATGGTATCCCGCATCACGATGTCGAGCGTCGAACCGCATGCCAGGGGCAGCAGCATCTCCATGACCGAGATATCGAATGACATCGTGGTGACCGACAGCCAGCGGTCCCGCTCCCCGATGCCCAAACGCTCGCGCATATCCGACAGCAGATTGGCTAGGCCTTCGAACGTGAGCATGACCCCCTTGGGTCGGCCGGTTGATCCGGAAGTATAAATAACGTAGGACGGGTGAAGCGGCAGCAGCGGACGTACGCGATCAGCATCGACAGGATTATGAAAGGCCTGCTGCTCCAATCGCTGAAGGGTAGCCGCGGAATCCAACAGGATTACGTCCTTATCTTCCATGACAGCCGCGAAATGTTCAGACAGCTGCCGCGTCGTTATCAAGCATGCCGGGTTGGCATCGGCAAGCATATAAGCGATCCGATCATCCGGATAGTCCGGATCCAATGGCAAGTATGCCGCCCCGGCCTTATGAACGGCGAGGATGGCAACAAGCATATCCACCGACCGTGGCAGCGACAGGGCAACGATTCGCTCAGGCCCTATTTCCCGGGCAATCAGCAAACGGGCCAGGCGATTCGCCCGCCTGTTCAGCTCCTCGTAACAAAGGGATAACCCTTCGCATATGACCGCTTCCGCCTGCGGCGTACGCGCAGCCTGCTCCTCGAATAATTGCGGCACGCTGATCTGCGGCAAGGCGCGGGTCGTATCGTTCCACTGAACGAGCACCTTCTTGCGTTCATCCGGCAAAATATAGTCCAAGCCCCCGACGGGATCATTCGGCTCCGCTTCGGCAAGGCTGTCCAGCAGATACAAATAGCGTTGTAAATGGGACTCTAACTCATCTGCGCCGTAAATCTGCGGATTGGCATCCATGTCGATTCTCAGCCCGTGCCCGCCCAATCCGCCGTACACGTTCATCGTCAAATCATCCACGGGACCGGACGCAAGATTGCGGACGCTGCCTCGGAAACCGCCAACATTCAATTCTTCCGCAAAAGGCATCACATTCACGAGCGGTCCGAATAACCTGCGGTTGTCCGCAAGCAGCTTGAGATCACGCCGGATGTCTTGATGCCTGTAGCGCTGATGCCGCTTGATTTCGCGATTCTCCCGTGCGACCTGCCGCAGCAGATCGATCAGGGTCATATCGGGCCTGACGCTCACCCGGAGCGGCAGCAAATTCATGACCATGCCCGGAATGCGGATGGATGACGAGCCTAAGCGGCACATCACCGGCAATCCAAGCACAACCTCCTCGGCGCCTGTTATACGATGGACATATAGGGCCGCAGCAGCCGCAATCGCATCCGGCCAGCTTGTCCCTTGCAGCTTGCGCTGCCGCCTGCAAGCGTTGCATTGAAGATGCCGGGAGCTGCGCCGAACGGCGCAGGAAGCTCCGCGCCGAACGCTGCGCCTGTCCCCCTAAGCTGACCACCTCCGGCTCATCGGCAAAGCGCTGCAGCCAGAATTGGCGATCCGAGTCGAGCTGTTGCGACATGCGGTATGACGCATCTTCTTCCAGGATCGTCCGGAACCTGCCGAACGGGCCTATGCCGGATGTGTCCCCGCCCGTTAAGTCCGTGTAGACCTCGGAAACTTTTTGCAGCAGAAGCGATACGCCGAATCCGTCGATCGCGATATGATGGATGCGTTGGTACCAATAGTAGCGATCGGCGGCGAGCTTGAACAGCGCCTCCGTAAACAGCGGTCCTTGGCTTAGATCGATAGCTTGGGCAAGGTCATGCTCCATCCAGCTTTGGGCAGCAAGATGAGGATCCACCTTCCCGCTGACATCCATCACGTGCAGAGGCCAGTCAGGAGACGGATCGATCGACTGCCAAGGACCGTCCGCATCTTCGCCGAAGCGGGCAAACAGGGCATCGGCCTCCCCCACCACCTGGCGCAAGGCCTTCTCGAAGAGAACCGGATCTACAGGTCCTCGAATCTCAATGCATTCCGCCGTGTTGAATATCGGATTGTCGGGGTCCAGCTGCTGGGCATACCATATCCCCAGCTGCGCACCGGAGAGGGACCAGCGCTCCCTCTTTTGCTCAAGCATACGAATTCCCTCCTTTTACACCGTATAGTAATCATAATTGGGCGGTGACACCCGCACGTTCTGCTTGTCCGACAGCAATCCCCACCAGCCCGCCAGTGTCGGCTGCTCGGCCAACTCCACAAAGCTGATATCCAAGCCCTCGCGCCGGAAGCGCTCGGCCAAACTCATGATGCGAATGGAATCCAGTCCCCAGTATTCAATCAAATGGTCATCCTCGCCGATGCTCGACGGCCGTTCCTGCAGCAATTCCGCTACGTTCTCTCGCAGCGTCTGCAGCGTGAGCGGCGATAGCTCCTCCACAGCATCAGCGGGTCTTCCCTCTCCGGTTCGAGCTTCGGAACGACCCGAGACGGGGTGACGCGCCGGAGTCAGCGAAGCGATCAGTCGTTCCGTGGTCAGCGTAACGGCGCAGCGTTCCGCTGCATAAACAAGTGCCAGGCGGTGCTTCTCTAACGAGAAATCCGCAAGGGCATCCGCAATGAAGAACGGCTGTATGTCTTTCATGAAAGCTTCGCCGGCGGTCAACAGACAGCCGATGTGAGCATAGATCCCGCAGATCATCAGCTGGTCGCGGCCGAACCCGCGCATGATTTCATGCAGATCGGTCTTCTGGAAGGCGCTGTACCTCCATTTGGTCAACAGCATATCCCGTTCCGACGGCGCCACCGCATCCACGAACTTTTTCTGGTAGGGACCGTCGTTGATGCCGGATCCCCAGAAATCCTGCAGCAGGCCGCGCTGCTCCGGTGCCTGGCCCCCGGGCTGGGCCGAATAGATCACGGGAATGCCAAGCTCCGCGCAGCAGGAACGCAGCTTCTGAATATGGGCGATCAGTTCCACGACCGGCGATTGATCAGGCGTGAACGCGTCGATGAAATATTGCTGCATATCGTGGATGAGCAGCACGGCACGGTTCGGATCCGCCGTCCATGCTACCTTGTTCTTGGGCAGGTCGGTCTCCCCTGGCATGGGATAAGGTAAAATCTTAGGAAGTGCCATCCATATCTCCTCATTTCGATATTATTTGGAAAGTTTCAGCCGTGCGTCCTGATTCTGAGCCGCGAGCTCCCGCAGCTGCTTTTTGCTTACTTTGCCGACACCCGTGTGGGGGAAGGAATCCATAAATTCCACCCGATCCGGGATTTTGTACGCAGCGAGCCCTCTATTCCTGAGAAACGCCTTCAGCTCATTGCCGCTAACCGCGCCATGATGAACGATAACGAAGGCGCAGGTCCGCTCGCCCAGATACTCGTCCGGCATCGCGACCACGGCAGCATCGTGCACGCTGGGATGGGCAAGCAGATGGTTCTCCACCTCTTCGGCTGCAACCTTGTCCCCCCCTCGGTTAATTTGATCCTTGGAACGGCCTTGGATCACCAGGTAACCTGAAGGCGTCATGCTGGCAAGGTCACCCGTGCGATAGAAGCCGTCCGTGGTAAAAGCCTTTTCGTTATGCTTGTCCGCTTTATAGTAGCCGCGAATCGTATAAGGCCCCCGTGTCAGCAATTCCCCGACTTCGCCGGGGGCTACCTCGACATCATCCTCATCGACCAGCTTCACTTCATCGTAAGGGGACATGGGCCGCCCCTGCGTATGCACCGTTATGTCTTCGGGGTCATCCAGCCGGGTATAGTTCACCAAGCCTTCCGCCATCCCGTACACTTGCTGCAGCTTGCATCCCAGCACCGTTTGCACGCGTTTGGCCGCCTCCGCACTGAATTTGGCCCCGCCTACCTGCAGCACCTGCAGATTGGAGAGGTCTTCGGAACGGGATGGTGCCGCTTCAAGCCAAATCATGGCCAGGGGCGGAACGACCGCCGCTATCGTGACGCCCTCGGAAGCGATCAGCGGAAATGCCGCATCCGGACTCGCTGACCGGGCAAGAACAACCCTGCCTCCGGCATACAGCGTCCCCAGCACGCCCGGCGAGCTGAGCGGGAAATTATGCGCGACGGGAAGTACCGCCAAATAAACGCTATCCTTATCCAGCGAGCAGATTTCGGCGCTCATGCGCAAGCTGTAAATATAGTCGTCATGCGTGCGCGGTATGAGCTTCGGCAGTCCGGTCGTCCCGCCCGACAGCTGGAGAAACGCGACATCGCCGGGATCAGGGCCTTACGCGTCTGATCCGTACAAAGAGCGCTCCGAATCATCGAGGTACAAATCGTCCAGGGATGCGAACGCCCCCGGACCCGGGTCGCCGGCTACGATGACATGGCGGAGGGAAGGGACCGATGCCTGAACCTGAGCCGCCAGGTCGCGATAATCGAAGCCCGTTTCCATATCGGGAATGATATACGCGGCGGCTTCGCTAAAGCCGCACAGATATACGATTTCGTTCCGGCGATGAACGGGCAGAGCGAAGACGGGAAGCGCCCCGATCCGGAACAGCGCGAATATCGTATCGAAAAATGAAGCGATATTCGGCAGTTGAACGATAACCCGCTCCTGTGCCTTAATGCCGAGCTTAAGAAATCCCGCGGCCAATCGATCCACCCGGTTGTCCAGCTCGGCGTAGCTTATGTGCCGGTCGCCGCACACGACCGCAACCCGTTCCCCATGCGCTGCAGCCCGTTTACGCAAGAGCTCTCCAAAGGTTTCGCCCTGCCAGCAGCCTGCCTCCCGGTAGCGGGCGGCAAATTCCTCCGGCCAAGCCTTACAACCTGCCAACATTCCTCATTCCTCCTCCAACATCGTTGTTTGTTGCTCATTCAAACCCATCGCGGCCAGAATCGTGCGGAATTTGGCCGAAGTCTCGGCCAGCTCCGCCTCCGCTATGGAACCGGTCACGATTCCTGCACCTGCGAACACCCGCAATAAGGTTCCTTCCGTTTCTGCGCAGCGAATCGTCACCGCCCACTCGCCATCCCCGTTGGCATCCGACCAACCGACGGCTCCCGAGTAGAAGCCGCGATCGAACGGCTCGATCTCTTGTATGGCATCCCGGGCCGCATCGGTCGGCGTGCCGCAGATTGCCGGCGTCGGATGCATCGCCAGGGCAAGCTCCAATGACGTTACCGATTCCTCCTTCAGGACGCCATTGATTTCGGTGGATAGATGCCACATGGCTTGGGTCTGTACGAGCGAAGGTTCGGCGGGAACCTCCAGCTTGCTGCAATAAGGCTGCAAGGCCGATGCCACGGCATCGATTACGATGGCATGCTCATATCGGTCTTTGGCGGATGACAGCAGGGCTGCCGCCCGCCGCTGATCTTCAGCGGGATCGGCGCTTCGTGCCGCAGAGCCCGCCAATGGATTTCCTTTGATTCGCGAACCCTTCTTCGTAATTAAGAGCTCGGGGCTTGCGCCAAACAGCGTCCGGGTGGATGCAACGGCATCCGGGCTTGAAGTGTGGGACAATTCGGGTGCCAACGGTACGGCAAACGTGTAGCCATGGGAGTGGTGATAAGCTAAATGAGTCAATATCTGTGGAATGGACAGGGCATGAGGAAGCGTGATATCCAGCGTTCGGGAAAGCACCGCTTTATGGAGTTTCTTTTGAGAAATGAGGTCCAGCAGCCGGTTCACGCCTTCCTTGAACGCCGTCGGCTCCGGAACGGAAAGCACCTTGTAACTGGAAATTCGGGGCATTTCCGGATCCTCGCCTTCAGAGAATAGAAGGGAATCGTGCCACTGGGCCGAAAGCGGAATAAACAGACTGGCCGGTTTTTGAATGTCAAAAGGTATGGCGCCAACAACAACGGCATCCCGCCGTCCCGCTTGCTTCGCGAATTCCAGCAATTCACGGACGCGTTCCGGCAGCGTTCTGTGCCCGGTACCCGAGGAAACCTGCAATCTTGAATACTCTCCATGCGTTAACAGCGTCTTGCGAGGGGATGAGAAGAAGAAAGACGAACCGACCTGGTATTGTTCCATAAGTTGCGCAGCCTCCGCTGCGGTTGGAGCATCATAGCGTAACATTTCAGTCTCCTCTCTGCTTATGAGCCTACCTAGTATATTGAATTTAGAAAATCATCAAGCATGAAAACCCGTAAATGCTCAGCATCCCAACGTCGCGCCGCCATCCACGCATACGTCCTGCATCGTCATGTGCCCGGCCCGATCGGATACAAGGAAAATGACCGCATCCGCAATGTCCGAAGGGATTGCGATTTTGCCAAGCGGTATGCCGAGGCGGAAGGAGTCCGGCGCCCCCTCGATAATGGGCCTTGCACCATGTTCATCCTTCCATAACAAGCGCTGCATTTCGGTATCCGTAGAGCCCGGGGAAACCACGTTACAGCGGATATGGTGGCGGGCATATTCGAGCCCCAGGCATTTCGTAAACATCGTGGACGCCGCCTTGGAGGCGGCGTAGGCCGACATTTGGGACCGCGGAACCTTGGACGCATTCGAGCCTACCGTCACGATAGCTCCGGAATGACGGCTCGCCATGCGTCTCACGACGGAGCGCGAGGTGTAGAATACGCCGTGGGTATTGACGTTGAAGTGGGCCTGCCAATCCTCGTCGGTAAGCGACTCGACCCCGCCGACCCGCAGCACTCCCGCAACGTTGACGAGAATCTCGATCGGTCCGAGCTCATCCTCAACCCGTTCGACCATCGCTTCAACCTCGGCACTGCGGCTCACATCCGTCTTGTAAGCCGCGGCATGAACGCCTGATCCGGATAGGTCGGCCGCAAGGCGGAGCAGCTCGGCCTCCTTTCGGTCGCAGGCCGCTACAACGGCTCCTTGCCGGGCAAGGGCCCGTGCCACCGCTTCGCCTATTCCTTGGGCGGCACCGGTCACGAGCGCTACTTTCCCTCTAATGCCTGCGCTCTCCATGGTGATCATCTCCTTCATGTTCAGGGTGAAGGGCAAACCGTAATGCTCTGCTGATGAGGACTGGCAGCACGGATAGATGCCCTTCCCCCTCAAACTCCTTGAATTCGGTATGCATGCCATACTCGGACAGAACAGCCAGACGTTCGGCGAGCTCAGATGCGCGGATGCAATTGCCGGTGACATGGGGCCTTTCGAGCTCTCCTGCGCCAAGCAGCAGCCGGACAGGATAAGGTTGTTCCTTGACCTGATCGGCATAGCGCTGCTCCAGCTCGCATAAATACTCCGAATTCCAGTGAATAGAAGGGCTGCCGGCGATGTAACACGAGAACGCCTGCGGTTTGCTGAACATGGCATAGAGCGTGAACAGCCCGCCGAGGGAATGGCCGAATATCGTCTGGCGATGCCGGTCAATGTTGAACTCGCCCTCGATCTGCGGTTTCAGCTCCTCCTCGATGAACTGCAGAAACTCAGCCGCTCCCCCCTGCTCCGGCACGGAATCCCCGTCCAGCTTGTTCCTGAACTTCGTGTTTGGATAGGGCGTGTAATCATAGAACCGGTCCGAAGCATACTGCCCCTCCGTCTCGTAACCGATGCCTACAACGACAGCCGGCAATATCCCGGTTTTGTCCGGCCTGTGGCACTGCAGGCGCAGCGTCTCGACCATCGTGTGAAACACGCTGTTGCCGTCCAGTAAATAGATGACCGGATATCCGGACGGCGGGGCCGGTCCCGTCGGCTGTGCCGTTATGATTCGATAGTGGCGCCCGCCCCTCGAGCGCATCCCCCAATGCTCCGCACGGGTCAACACCACGCTGCGCCTCATCATGTCTACGGAAGTCGTATGATGGCTCATATGTTCCTCCTATTGACCCGTAATGGAGCGAACGACGTCATCCACGATTTTCTCGTAAGCGATCAGGCCGCTTCCCAGCCAGTATTCGTTATCGGCTTCATAGACCTGACCGTTCTTGACCGCGGGCATGCCTTTCCAGATCGGGCTTTCCGTCATTTCCTTCATGCGTTCCGTTCCTTGATCATAGGCGTTGATGACGAATATATAGTCCGCATCGAGCTGCGGGAGTATTTCCAGGGATAGGTTAGCTGCATTCTCGTTCTCGACCAGCTTGGACTTGCCCAGTCCCAGGTCCTGATGGATGACATATCCGCACAGGTAATTTCCGCCCATCAAACTGACTCCTCTGGGTGCGAAACGGATAATGGCCACGTTCTTGTCCCCCACCACGGAACTCAGCTTCGCCTTCGCTTCGCTTGCTTTTTGCTGATAATTTTTCAAGGCGGTCTCGGCCTCCGGCGCCTTCCCGAGCAGATCGCCCAGGGTGGTCAGCGATTTCTCGACATTCCCGGAAGCATTTTTGAATACGTACGTCGGCGCGATTTTGGCGTATTTTTCATAGGTGCCGTCCGCCGCGTAAGTCTCCGTGTGAAGCACGATAAGATCCGGTTCGTAGGACATCAGGGCCTCCGGCGAAGGCAAGCCTCCCGAAAAATCGATCAGGGGAATGCCGTCCAGCTCCTCCTGCAAATAAGAGTGTCCTTGCTTGCCGTTGGCCCATTGGGCAACGGGCTTCACGCCGAGCTTCAGCAAGGAATCTTCCATGTTCGGCGCAAACACCTTGTTCACCTCAGCCGGAATCCTCACTTCGTGCCCAAGCTCATCCGTTACCGTACGTTCCTCCTTCGTGGACGTCTCCTCACGGTTCGTCCCTGGTTCCTCCGTCGACGCTTGGCTGCTCCCTGCTTTGCCGGACGTCTCCACCGCTGCGGTCTTCACTGCCTCCTGATCGCCACCAGGCGCCTCGGTCTCCGCCTTATCCCCACAGCCTGACAGCAAGCCTATGATGACGGCACAACACGCAAGTGCCGCTATATTGATCCTCCAAATTCTCTTTCCACGATTGAAACGTTTTGCCACAATGTATCTCCTCCTGTGATAATGATTCTCAATTAAGACGAGTATATATTACGTAGCAAACGATTCACCATGGCTTTTATCCAGAACTCCGTTTGGACTATCTCCTGTAAACAGCAGCATCGCCTCGTCCAGCATTCTCGTCACGGCAAGCGCGGAGTATTCGAACCAAGGATCGGACGAGATCGTATAGACCCTTCCTTGAGCGACGGCTCGAAGCCTATGCCACTCGGCGGAATGCTGGAGCGCGAGCCAATAGCGCCGCGATGCGGCTTCCGGGCATACCGCGATCAGAATCCGGTCCGGATCGCACCGCAGCAAATCATCCATCGTTATCTGCTGATTCCGGCTGGCATCAGATCGGCAAGCTCCCTTGAGCTGCAAATCCTGAAACAGCACTTCCTCAAGCCCCCGGTTACCGTAGGAATAGAGATTTTGCCCATATATCCGCAGCGCGGCAACACGATCATTCCCCACCACTTCCTGCATTCGCGAGCGTGCCCGCGCCACTTTCCGCTCATACTGTCCGATCCAGAACTGTGCTTGTTCTTCCTTGTTCAGGAATGCCGCGATCAGCTCCAGCTGCTTCTTCCACCCTGCATGGGACGGAACAATGAAGGTGGGGGCGATAGGCTCCAGCTTGGCGATTTCCTCTTCACCCAGATGATCCATGCCGATAATGACGTCGGGTTTGGCGCGGAACAGCTGCTCGATATTCTCCTCAAAGCGGCTGTCCGGATAAGGGTTCGTCAATTTCAAGCGGGACTTGATCTCCGAATTGTAGGCATTGTAATAAAACGGGGTCCACTTCGCATCAAGCGGCGCGGCGGCTGGAATGACGTTCAGCGCCACCAGCTGCCCGATGATCGCAGAAGAACAGGCCGCGATCAGCTGCCTCGAATTTCGGGCATATTCCGACGGCGACATGCCCACCTTCTTCTTGAATATCCGGCTGAAATAGAACTCGTCCTTATAACCAACCTTCTGTGCGATATCCCGAAGCCGATCGTCCGATTCGGCCAAGTAACGCTTGGCGTGATTCATGCGAACATGCGTCAGGTAATCAATCGTGGTCTGGCCGAATGTCTTCTTGAACAGGTCTACGAAATACTTGGGACAGATATTAGCCATTCCGGCCAGTCTGCCAATGGTTAACGCCTCGTGATAATGGCTGTCGATGTACTCCTTGATCTCCACCAGGCTGGTTTTTCCGCTGCGATCCGAATCCGATGCGTTATCTATGATCTGCTCTTCTTCCGTATGCATGAGCTGCCTCCTTTTTTCGATAAAACGATATGCAGGCGTGGGGTTTCAGATTTTATAACTGATAATGATTATCATTTTCATTGATAAAAATAGCATGACGCTTCTATCGTGTCAATCCAAATCTGGAAGGATATGCTTGTCTTCATCTTCTTAGAGAATGCGGTTAACCGGCTCCCATTCACGCAAAAAAACCCGCCTTCGGGCACTTTTTCAAGTGTCCCATGGCGGGTTCTCGCTTCTGCAGTATTCAATTTTTACGACAAGCAGTATTTCACCAGCGCTTCGTGTACGCCGTCCTCGTTATTCGAAGCCGTTACCGCATTGGCGGCGGCCTTGACCTCTACCGGCGAATTATCCATCGCAATGCCCATGCCCGCGTAAGTGAGCATCGTAATATCGTTGAAGTAATTGCCGATGGCCAGCACTTCGTCCGGCCGATAGCCTCTTTTGGCTGCCAGCTGCTTCAGCGCATTTCCCTTGGATGCTTGGCTGTGCATCAGGTCGATAAAGAACTCGCCGCTTCGCAGCATGTTGAAGGGCAGGGTCCACTTGCTCCAATCCGCATAGACGCGGTCGATATCGGCGGATTCGCCGAATACCGTAAATTTCACGACCGGGTCCGACAGCTCCTCCCATGACGGCAGATTGCTTGGCAGCATCAAATAGTTTTCGTACATCGAACGTACCGGTCCGGCAAGCTCATCCACCTGGTCCACGTACATCTCGAAGGCGGTATTCACGTCAAAATGCACCCCGTGCTCACGGCAATATTTCATGAAGGGTTCCAGCTGACCCGGGTCCATGCCGAACTGATGCACGATGTGATGGGTCTCCACTTCGACCGTTGCCGCGCCGTTATGACTGATGACATAACCGCCGAGACCCATGCTTTTCATGAAAGGAATCGAATTCAGCGGCCCTCTGCCCGTGCACAGTACGATCTCTACCCCTTGTTTTGCGGCTTCCATCACGGTGTTCCTGGTCTTCTCCGTAATTTCGTGATGATCATTCAGCAGCGTTCCGTCTACGTCAAGCGCGACCAATTTGTATCCCATTCTCCATCCATCCTTTAAGTCTCTATTTCTCTATTCTGATCCGGCTCTTCCGATCAAAGCCAGTTCTTGCTCGGTCAGCTCCCGGTAAGTTCCGATCTCGAGATTTTCATCCAATCGAAGTTCGCCCATGCTGATTCTTTTGAGATACACGACTTTTTTGCCTACCGCCTCAAACATCCGCTTGACCTGATGAAATTTGCCTTCATGGATGGTCAGCGAGATGCGCGACAGCGAGACTCCGTCGTCCCGTTCCTCATGGGAATGGATCGCCAGCTCTCCGGGCAAGGTTACGTATCCGTCATCCAATGTGACTCCTGCGGCAAACCGACGCACATCCTCTTCGTCCACGCGGCCCTCTACGGTCGCTTCATAAGTCTTGGGAATATGCTTCCGGGGCGACAGCAGCTCATGGGCCAATTTGCCGTCATTCGTAAGCAGCAGCAGTCCTTCCGTGTCTTTATCCAGCCTGCCCACCGGAAACGGCTCAAAGACCCGATATTCCGCATCCAGCAGATCCAGCACCGTACGATCGCGCAGATCCTCGGTTGCCGAGACGACGCCCGGAGGTTTGTGCAGCATGAGATACACGTACTCCCGGTATTGAATGGTTTCCCCTTCAAACTCAATGATATCCGCGTAGGGATCCACATGTTTTCCCGGATCCTTCGTTACCGTTCCGTTGACGACGATGCTCCCCTGCTTCGCTTTTTTCTTTAATTCGGCCCGCGAGCCGAATCCCAGATTGGACAGCACCTTGTCCAGTCTTTGCGTAGTCCTGCCTTTGCCACTCATACCGATGTCCACCTCCACCCTGCCGGATACTCGTTCTTCAACATGCCTGACTGCCATTTGCCCCAGCCGGCCGAGTATCCGTCTATACACACTAACACATAACCCTTCGCTTCAGCACCCGGCCGGCACGTCACGCGTTCCTTCGGAATCGACAAGGTTTCCCCTTTCAAATACCGGACCGCTTCGCCGTCCTGGGAAGACAGGCTCACATGCCGGGCGGCCTCATCCGCTTGCAGCGCCGTGGCCAAAGGATGCCCCGGCACGAATCGTTCATTCTTCAGCTGTCCCATGTACCATCCGGGACGGATGGCCTTCAGCTGCTTCAGACGCTCCTCCGGCAGTGGCGATACGTACACATGGCTGCCGTAGACAACGGGATATCCCTGCAGCTTTACGTGCAGCTGCTCTTGGATAAAAGCCTGGAACGGGTCGAGCGAAATCGGATTGGACTGACGATCTCCCCCGTTTCGGCGGGATGCCTGCTGACGCGAAGCCCCGTTGCTGCCCCTCCCGGGTTTTCCCGGCCGCTCTTCCCGGAGAGCGGATTTCCCTTTACGCTCTCGGGATGAGTCGGCCCGCGGGGAGACAGCAAGCGAACCGTGGTTCAGGCTGCCTGTCTGGATCCAAGGAGCTTGGTCTTTCTCGGCCTCCCGGAGGCCCAGCTCGCCTTCCCGCTGAAGCACGGCCATGAAATGCCCTTCGCCTCCGACCTTATGCGGCCACAATCGGGCGGTACCGGCAAGCTGCCCCAGCACATCGTCCTTCACGTTCCCTTGGCCCGCCATCCAGTCCGTTTCTCCCGGCGAAAAGAATTCCGAATGATCCACCGGAACCACGCGAAAATCCGGATGTTCGCTCAGAAACTCCGCAATCATCCCTTCATTCTCTTCCGGCGAGAAGGTACAAGTGGAATACACGAGCCGGCCTCCCGGGCAGAGCATGGCTGCCGCCGATTTCAGGATGTCCCGCTGCATCTCCGCAAACTTGAGCGGAGACGATTCCTCCCAGTACTTCAGCATGGATTCGTCTTTGCGAAACATCCCTTCGCCGGAGCATGGAGCATCAATCAATATTTTCGTGAAAAATTCGGGAAAAGCTCCGGCAATCCGCTCCGGCTCCTCATTCAGCACCACGGCATTCCGCACGCCGTACATCTCCAAATTTTTGGCCAGCGCTTTGGTGCGGTCCGGATGCAAATCATTGCTGATCAGCACCCCCCGCCCCTTCAGCTTCGCCGCAATCTGCGTGGATTTGCCACCGGGAGCGGCGCACAAATCCAGTACCCGGTCGCCCGGCGTAACATCAAGCAGCTCGACGGGAGCCATTGCGCTCGGCTCCTGGATATAATAAAGCCCTGCATGATAGTAAGGGTGCCGCCCCGGGCGCTCCCCCTCCTGAATATAGTAACCGGTTGGACACCAGGGGATGGGCGCAAGGGCAAAGGGGGATATTTCCAAGAAATCGGACTTGCCGATCTTCAGCGTGTTCACCCGGATGCCGGCAAACGGGGGTTGTTCATAAGACTTCATAAAATTGTCATAGTTTTCGCCGAGCAGCGATTTCATCTTCGCCAGAAACGGCGAAGGCAGACGTAATGCCATACTAAGTACCTACCTGTTCTGTATCGTATCGGTTTGAAGTGTATGTTCGCACAGCCGAAGCGAACTTTCGCATGTTCCGCTGCGACTTTTAATATTGTATAATAAACTACATTAAAAAGGACAAGTCCTTGTTTATATTACTCATTAGGGGGTGGATCCATGAACCGCAAAAAAAAGAATAAATACACCGCGTTATACGCCTTCGGGGGAGTCTTCGTACTGTTGGTTGCCGCACTCGTTTTCTTGAACGGTCAAGGAGAAGCAAGCGATTTATACGGCGGCAAGAAGGTCTCCAGCCTGAACCCGGCTACACAGGAGCTCCTTAATGATCCGAATTACCAGCAAATCATTTTGCCGGATCAGCTGAAGAGCAAGGTCGACAACAAAGAGAACTTTTTCGTGTACTTCTTTGCTTCCGATTGTCCGCACTGCCGGGCGACGACCCCGGAATTGATGCCATTGGCCGATGACGCCGGCATTACGATGCACCAGTACAATCTCCGCGAGTATCAGGAGGGCTGGAGAGAATACAACATCGAGTTCACCCCGACGCTCGTATACTTCGAGAACGGCATAGAGAAGGAACGCATGGTCGGCGGATTGAAACCGGAAGGTTCCAGCGAAGGCTACTCCATCGACGACTTCAAGCAATTCCTGGATAAATACAAAGGGAGCGTGACGAAATGAACCGCACCCGCGCCATTCTCTTTACCTTCGTCATATCGGGCATGCTGCTGACCGCATGCGGCGGCAAAGAATCCGCTGCAAGCCATCAGCACGGCGCCGCTTCCGAACGATACGAGACCACGGCCAGCCTGACGGTGATGCCGGAGTTTCTGTCCAATTACACCGACAATACGCAAGCAACCTATGCCACGGTCGGAGAACTTGAGGACATTATCAAGGAAATCAAGTGCTACTGCGGCTGCATGGACGAGGAGACCGGCTATCATGATTCCCTTCACCGCTGCTTCATCGCCGAGAGCAAGGACGGCGAAGTCAAATGGACGGACCATGGTGCCCAGTGCGGCATCTGCCTGACCGAGCTGCAGGATGCCAAACGGCTCCATGACGAAGGAAAATCCGTCGAGGAAATCAAACAGTTCATCGATGACAAATATAAAGGCACCGAGTCCTGAGATTGCCCCACAAAGTGGAGCCTATGCTTCGATGCTTATTCCAATTACTTTGCGGGGGGCCCCAAGACATATAAATGCAAATCACAAATAAGAGCTGCCCACACGTAGATCCTTCTACAGACGGGCAGCTCTTTTTTTACTTATTCTCTCGGCGCTACTTGGCATGTGCCCGCTCCGGCTTGCGCCGCTGCGGAATGTTCGGCTTGATCCGCTCCGATGCCAACAAAACCGCCCGCTTCAGCTCCGTATCCCCAATTTCGATCGTCAGATCCCTATAGGGGAACGGATGAACGTCATACGATAACAGCTGCTTGGCGTAGTCCCGCACCTCGCCTACCAGCTTCCCCATCGAGATCCCGAGTTCATCACGGGGATAGCTTTCGAGCCGGGAGGCGGCGCTTGTGAACATCTTGTATGCTCCTCGTACGTTGTTGTTCCGGAAGTGAAAGAGCCCGACGGCCACTTGCAGCAGCCCCTTGTACCTGGGATCGCGATCCCGCTCCAGCCACAACTCCTCTAACACCTCATGGCATTCGAAGTAATCCCGGTCCCGGTTGAAATAGACGAGGTAAGCGACATATAGCGGCTCATAGCTCATCTTCATTTACTTTCTTCTTGGCTGCCGCCAACAGCTCCTTCACTTCGTCCAGAAGCACCTTCATCTCATCCATGTCATGATCCTGCCATATCGCATTAAAGCGGCTCTGGAATGCGATCGCTTCATTGACCAGATGGAAAAAGTACAGCTTGTGTATCGCGTTCAGCACCTGCGTCGTAATATTGGAATCGTCCTCGAACTGCCGCTGCGCCTCCAAAATATCCTCACGGATGCTCGACATTTCCGTATCCAGCGTATTGGCCGCTTCTCCGGCCTTCTTCAGCCGCGCCCGAATGTCATCCGGCAGGCTTTCACGGTACTTGTAGCTAAGGGAATGCTCAATCGTAGCCCAGAAGTTCATGGCCAGCGTGCGGATCTGAATTTCGGCAAGCACCTTCTTTTGCCCCAAAGCCGTTTGCACCGGATATTCAATGATCATATGAAAGCTCCGATAGCCGCTCTCTTTGAAATTGGTAATGTAATCCTTCTCGTATAGCACAGTCAGGTCTTTCCGCGCCCGGATATATTCGGCCACCCGCCGAATATCCTCCACGAATTGACACATAATGCGAATGCCTGCGATATCCTCAATCCCGGTTTCCAACTGGTCCATCGGCACATTGAGGCGTTTCGCCTTGTCCAGTATGCTCGAAATCCGTTTGACCCGACCCGTTACGAATTCGATGGGTGCGTATTCCTCCCTTTTTTTCAGTTCGGCACGCATCGTCTTGAATTTGACCTTCAATTCCTCAACGGTCTGCTCATACGGAAGCAAAAATGTCCCCCAGTCTCTAACGTCCATCGCCTTGCCTCCTGTCTTTACCCCTTTACCGATGATTAGCGCCGACGGCTTCGGAAATATGGCTGAAGCCATCCCGTGCAAGCAGCTCCCGGAGACCGGAATGAAGCTTGCGGTTCACCTCAGGCCCTTCATAGATAAGTGCTGTATAAATTTCCACCAGGCTTGCGCCTGCGCGTATTTTGTCATAAGCGTCCGTTGCCGTAAAAATCCCCCCGGATCCGATAATCGGAAGCGAACCGCCGGTTTGCTTGTAGATCCGCGACACGATCTCCGTCGAGCGGTTCCGCAGCGGCTTGCCGCTCAGGCCTCCGGTTTCCTTGGCGTTGCTGTGCGTCAGGCCGTCCCGCGAAAGCGTCGTATTCGTGGCGATAATGCCGGAAACGCCGCTGGCGCTGATCGTATCCACCATGAATTCCAGCTCCTCATCGCTCACGTCCGGCGCAATCTTCACCAGAACGGCCTTCTCGCCCCCATGGATCTTCGCCTGCCGCGACATTTCGCTCATGACGGCTTCCAGCAGGGATGACAATTCGCTTCCATGCTGAAGGCTGCGCAAATCCGGCGTGTTCGGCGAGCTGATGTTGACAACAAAAAAGTCGCCATGCGGAAATAAAGCTTGAATGCAAGCTTCATAATCATCGTTGGCTTTCTCGTTTGGCGTCGCCTTGTTCTTCCCGATGTTGACGGCAACCGGAATGCGGCGTTCCTTGAGTGCGGACAGCCTTTTGGCCATGGCCTCGGCCCCTTCGTTATTGAAGCCCATCCGGTTGATGAGCGCCTCATCCGGAGGAAGCCGGAACAATCGCGGCTGTTCATTGCCCGGTTGTCCCTTCGGGGTTACCGTGCCTACTTCCATAAATCCGAAGCCGATGGAGGAGAAGCCTTTGACGGCGTGAGCGTTTTTGTCCAATCCGGCGGCAAGTCCGACCGGCGTCGGGAAATGAAGCCCGAACAGGTCCACTGCCAAATCCGGCGTTTCGTTTACACCGTACATCCCCCGCATGACAGCGTCTGCGCCGACCACGCCGGAGGCACGTCCAAGGCCGCCAACCACAAGGTGGTGGGCTTTTTCGGGGTCCAGTCTAAAAAATATAGGTTTGCCTATGTTGCGGTACAGCACATCCACTCTTCCTCTCATCCAGTTATTTCTCTATCCTTCAGTTTATCCGTTTCTTCCTCAAAAGGAAAGTTCTTCGGCATAAACTGAGCGATCGTCCCGGCTTGAAAGCGATATGGCAATTTTAGGACAAACCCCTTACAATAAAGGAAGATTGCACAAATCATTTCACGATCATGAGAGAAAGAGGGGAAAGACATGTCAGCCAAACGTAAGCCTCCGACCTTGCAGCAGAAAAAAGAAGAGGTTAATAAGAAGGCCATACTATGGATCAGCTCCGGCATCGCTCTTCTGATTATCCTGATTATCGTTCTGATTGTGATCGCCCAGCCTTAATCCAGCCAGTGATACACCTTGCCCGGGTTGGTCTGACCCTGGGTATGCTTGAGCTTAAAACGCTCTTTCGGCGTCCACAGGTCCTCGGGCAGGACCCCTTCCCTTATTTTCACGACGGTTCCCATCGGAACCAGGTCAAACAGCTCCTCCACATCCTCAGTCAGCATACGGATACAGCCCTCGGATTCGTTCGCGCCGATGCTGTCCACGTCCAGCGTCCCGTGTATCGCGTACAGCGTATCGGAAAGCTGCATTCCCCGCGTGCCGTAGGGACCCTTCGTGGTTCCGTTCGGATTGACTACCTTATCGTTGATATGAAAATCACCCAGCGGCGTTTTCGCTCCGCCGAGCCCGACCGCATAATTACGCAGCAGGATGCCGCCGCTTACGACGGCCAGCCGATGCCGTTTCCGGTCAATGATGACCTGAAGCGGCTGTTCGAAAAAGGGATCTCCGTCCGGCGAAGTCCCCCAATATCCAGGTTCCTCCAAGCTGTTCCCCGGCTGCCCCGGTTGCCCTTGACCGCCATTTCCTTGGGATTGCTGCCGCATTAACGTTTCGAACATCTGCTCCATCGCTTTCGAGCGGCCGGACAGCCAATTGCTAGGGAACGGCTGCGTCAATTCATCCAAGCTTTTGGGCAGGCGGCCGTGCCGAGCCTTATACTGTTTGGCCGCTTCCTGCAGAACGGCCGTCTCAACCTGGAGATCGGCCCACTGCCCCGCGCTCCGCTTAAGCCTCGAACTGTCCGCAGGCTCGCAATCGCACTCTTCGGCTGCTCCCTCGTAAGGCTGAATAGCGATCGCGCCTTGATCATTCCGATGCAGACCGTATAACCGTTCCATGTCCCGGCTCCACAGCAGCCATTTGCCCGAACGCTTCATACCCAGCGCAACCGACCAATTCGGCAGCTGCTGCGGATGCTGAAGCAATGAGGACAGCGGACCCGCGGAGTCCTTGCCTTGGCCGGAAGCAACGGCTGTGTACAGCGGTTCCTTGCGCGAATCCGGCTTCTCTTTGTTGAGCGCATTGGCGGACGCCGGCTCATGCGGCGGGAACAAAACTTCCGCAACATTCCCTGTAGCGGAGCCCGGCGCCTGGGCGGGCGGAAGGAAAACCAGCAGGAGCAGCACCAGCGCCGCTAGCAAACGCCGGGTCCTCTTTCGCTTGCGCTCTTTGTCCTTCTCCATCTCCAATAAGCGCTGCTCGTAATTTTTCCATATGTCGGAAGGGACCTGACTCAGCTCAAAGGCTTCGTAGACCCCTTCGGCTTTGTTGTAGCAGTAGTTCGCCTTGCCCTGCTCGCCGGCCTGCTCATACTCCTTGCCCAGCAGGTACCAGGCCATTTTATTATCAGGATGCGTCTCCACATATCTTTTGAGGTACAGCGAATTGTTCATTCGAGAGCCTCCTATAATGACATTTTTACCTCTATTATCCTGTATATCGGAATAAACGCTCCGATTATGTATGAGTCCCCGGATATGAAAAAACGCCCCCTGCCTTAGTCGGGCAGAGGACGTCGGTATGAGTTCAAGATGGAATATCAGGGATCGAGCGGAATTTGTTATTCTGCGTTAAACGGCTCGTCTGCAATCCGAATTGAATCTGTTGGGCAGCCGTCGCAAGCATCCAGCATGTCGTCATGCATATCTTCCGGAATTTCCGTTACCCCGCGGTTGTTGTCCCCGTCGAAAATAACTTCTGCCAGGCCTTCGTCGTCGTAATCGTAAATGTCGGGTGCCGTTGCGCCGCATGCGCCGCATGCGATGCAGGTATCTTTATCTACCCAAGTAAACTTCGCCATAGTCTCTCTTCCTCCTGTATATCTATAAACATCTCTATAAACATAGTATAAGCTGACGGTTCTGCCGCCACCATCTACATATATTAATACAATTGTTTTAGGAATACAAATAAATTTCCTAACATTTTCCGACAAAAATCGGCTGTACTTGCAGGCCAATGAGCTGTTCTGTGACGAACAAAAAACGGCTAATCGCGATCTCGGTCCTGACGATCGGTATTTTTATTATCGTTCCCCAGTTCCCTTACAAAATCCATCTGTAAAGAAGTACCTCTCCGCTTATGATTGCGGATTAAGGACGATGGGTCATCGCCCAGCATGCCGGCGGTCAGTACCGCGCTCTCGCCGAATTTATTGCGCAGCTCGTCCATCACCCGGGTCAGCGACTCTTTCTTGGGCTGCTTCTCGTAGTCGAACAGGTCCAGCTGAATGGCGGATTCCTCCTTCGCCGTGAGCTGCTGCAGCGTGACGCCGAGCAGACGGAGCGGCTTGTCCTGCTTCCAATGCCGGTTATACAGCTCGCACGCTTCCCGGTAGATGTCCTCGGTATTTTCCGTCGGGATGGCAAGATGCCTCGACCTGGTGATCGTCTTCATGTCCGGCGTGCGCAGCGTAATTTGAATGCCGCTGGTCACCAAGCCCTGCCTGCGGAGGCGGCGCGCTACCTGATCGCTTAAGTTCAGCAGCACCCTTCTGGCCTCCTCAGCCGAGGTAACATCCTGCGGGAGCGTGGTCGTGTGTCCGATGGACTTGCTTTGTTCCCGCTCCGCGACGACCGGGGCATGATCGATGCCGCTGGCCGCTCGTTTCATCCATGACCCCATCACGCCAAAGGTCGAGGTCAGCAGGCTTTCGTCGGCGGCAGCCAGCTGCCCAATGGTCTGGATGTTCAGCTTGCGCAGCTTGTCGGCAGTCTTGCTCCCGATGCCGAACAGCTCCGCGCAGGGTTTGTTCCAAAGCACCTGCGGGACGTCCCGAATTCGCAGCACGGACAGCCCGTTGGGCTTTTTCATGTCCGAGGCCATCTTGGCCAGCAATTTATTGGGAGCAATGCCGACCGAGCACGGAAGCGACAGCTCCTCGCGGATGCGCTCCTGGATTTCCCGAGCGATATCCAGAGGGGTGCCGAACTGCTTCGAGCCGGTAATATCCAGGTAACATTCATCGATCGAAGTCGCTTCCAGCAGCGGCGTATAAGCATAAGCTATGTTCATGAATGCGTTGGAATACTTGCGGTACAGATGGAAATCCGGCTGGATGATCATCAGGTCAGGGTAGATTCGCAGCGCCTGCCTCACGTTCATGCCGGTGCGGATCCCCAGCGACCTCGCCGCGTAGGAGCAGGTGACGATGACGCCTTTGCGCAGCTCGATGCTGCCTGCGACGGCCGTGGCTTTGCCACGATAGAGCTCCGGCTCCTCCGCCTCATGCACGGAGCAGTAAAAAGCATTCATATCCACATGCAGGATAACGCGGCCGCTGGCCGGATAATAATCGTCGATAGGTCCCACGCAGCATTCCTTCTTTCTCGGTACGGTTCTTCATAATTTATAGGGAATAGGGCAGCCCCATTATTTAAGGTTCGGTCTGAATGATGGTTACGGTACTTGAGGCAAATGGTGCCTCTTCCATTATACCGTTTTTAGAGATCGATGCCTGCATGATCTTGTCCGCGAAGCAAATCATGTACGCACGGCTGGCCCCGATTTAACGCGTCCAGCATACCGTCCGCCTTCGCAAGGGTCATGGATGGGCCCCTTGCGGGAAAAGTTTGTTTTACTCTGTTACTTTCCCGCAAAGAAATGCTATAATACAAAATTATAAACAATGCGGTCCAATCCCGGACACCCAAAGGAGGACATCATGTCTAAGTCCATTTCCATCTTTGATACGACACTTCGCGACGGAACCCAGGGCGAAGGAATCAGCTTGTCAGCGGACGACAAGGTCAAAATCGCCAAGAAGCTCGATGCTCTTGGTGTTCATTATATTGAAGGCGGTATCCCGGGAAGCAACAGCAAGGACATCGAATTTTTCAAAAGAGTCCAGGATCTCGGCTTAACCTCAAAAGTAACCGCTTTTGGCAGCACCCGGCGCAAAGGTTCCATTGCCGACCAGGATGCCAATCTGCTTCGCATTCTGGAATCCGGCGTTTCTGCCGCTACCTTGGTCGGGAAGTCTTGGGACTTCCACGTCCATACGGCGCTTCAAACGACACTCGATGAGAATTTGGCCATGATTTATGATTCCATCGCTTTCCTGAAGCGGAAAGGCCTCGAGGTCATTTTTGATGCCGAGCACTTTTTTGACGGTTTCAAGAACAATCCGGAATATGCTGTTGCCGTATTGTCCAAGGCACGGGAAGCAGGCGCCGACTGGCTTGTCATGTGCGATACGAACGGCGGCAGTCTCCCCCACGAGATTTCGGACATTGTCACATCGCTGACGGGTCCATTGCCTGGCGCTCCGCTCGGCATTCATACCCACAACGACTGCGAGCTTGCCGTTGCCAACACCCTAAGCGCCGTGCAGGCCGGTGTCCTGCACGTGCAGGGAACGATGAACGGATACGGGGAACGATGCGGGAACGCCAACCTGTGCTCCATCATTCCGAATCTGCAGCTGAAGCTCGGGTATGAGTGCATCGGTGACGACAACCTCCGCACGCTGACGAATACCGCACGGTATATCAGCGAAATCGCCAACGTTAACATGCCGGTTAACCAGCCGTATGTCGGCAACGCCGCCTTCGCCCATAAGGGGGGCATCCACGTTTCGGCGATCCTGCGCGATTCCAGAACGTACGAGCATATCGAACCGGAGAAGGTCGGAAACAAACAGCGCGTGCTGGTCTCCGAGCTCGCGGGGCAGAGCAATATCGTATCGAAGGCGCAGGACATGGGGCTTGACTTTGATCCGGCAAGCGAGCAATCCAAGCATATTATCGGTAAGATCAAGGATCTCGAGCATGAAGGGTATCAATTCGAAGGCGCAGACGCTTCCCTGGAGCTGCTTCTTCGGGAAGCGAACGGAGAGCTCAAGGAGCTGTTTACCTTCGAATCCTTCAAGATGCTGGTCGAGAAGTCGGCCGGACAGCCGGTCGTCTCCGAAGCCTTCGTCAAAGTCAACGTCGCCGGCGAGAGCATTTATACCGCTGCGGAAGGCAACGGTCCGGTCAATGCCCTCGATAATGCGCTGCGTAAAGCGCTGGTCCAATACTTCCCGACGCTCAAGGAAATGCATCTTGCCGACTATAAGGTGCGGGTGCTGGATGACAAGGATGCAACGGCAGCCAAGGTCCGGGTTCTGATCGAATCCAAGAACTTCGAGAATGCCTGGAACACCGTCGGGGTATCCAGCAATGTCATCGAGGCCAGCTGGGAAGCGCTGGTGGACAGTATGCGTTATGCGCTGCTCGGCCAGATTTCCCCGGAGCAGGTGCATGAGTCTGCGGCAAGGCAAGGCTTGGTGAATCATTAGGTTATGTCCAATATAAAAAGCGCGTATCCACCATGTTCAGGACATGGCGGCCGCGCTTTTTTTTGGTTTTGTCAGCTGGCTAAGCAAACGATTAATTTACCAGCTTGGCCACCTTTTTACGAAGATCCTTGGGATCGGGAGCGCCCAGAATGATTTCCTGAATCACGCCGTTACGATCGATCAGCACGTTGGTCGGGAAAACCTGCCCTTTATACAGCTCCTCGAACACTTCTCCTTTCGTATCGAGAAGGATCGGGTATTGAAGGTTAAAATCCTGAACAAATTGACGCGCTTTCTTCGCATTGTCATACTTGGACACGTTCACGCCGTAGATTTCGAGCTCACTTGCATACTCTGCAGCCAACTTGTCGAGCTCCGGCGCCTCCTGCTTGCACGGCTCGCACCAGGATGCCCAGAAATTGACAAGCATTGCTTTATCGCGCGCTCCGCCGCCGGAATAGGACTTATCGTCCATCCCCTTCAAGGTAAAGGTCGGGGCAAGCAGGCCGGCTTTGGCCCCCGTCTCCGTCGGAAGAGGCTTCTCCTGCATGAAGACGGCCTGGATATCGTCGCCGGCTTGATTATAGACAACAGCGCCTGCTGCGATAAGAAGCAGGACGATAATGATGATGTTACGTTTCATAGGTATAGGTTCCTTTGCTAAACTTAGTTAAAGAGGTTGTTCAAAAAGTCCGCTTTTGAACACGCACTTATAGTCCCTATTGTACCCTGAAACCCCGATCTTTCAAACACGCGATCGACGCCATCATAAGATCGGACCAATTTTATGATCCAGGAGGATTATACATGAACCCGTCTCACGCGTCCCTAGAGCGGCTTCTGCTGCGCGAGGCCGTCAAAGAGCATATGTCGGACCATATGCATCATCGTTTGCCGGAGGAAGCTTGCGGCGTCCTTATCGGGCATGCCGATGAAGCAAGCCAGTCCATAACCGTTACGCAATTTATTCCCGTAAAAAATACAGCGGAATTTCCGCTGCATTCTTTTCATCTGGACCCCGTTCAGTGGACTCGCTTGGTATTGGCTGAAAAAGGCATCGTCGGTTTGTTTCACAGTCACCCGCATACCACGCCTGACCCCTCGGGCGAGGATCTGCTTCAGCTCCAATCCTTCGGCGGGTTGCTCCGGGTGTATGCGATTGCTTCTCCTGCAGTTCCCGGCGCCTCCGGCTTAAACGCATTGCAGCTCCATGCCTACAAAATTATCCGGAGTGAGGAAGAACGCGAATCCTTCAGCCAGCTGCCGCCAAGCTCCAAGTCGCTTCCGGGAAGGGCATTTTATTCCCTTGCCCCGGTCCCTTTTGCAATTCTAAGTGAATGACGAACTGGCGGACACCTCCAATCTCCAATCCCAATGCTACCCCTCGCTTAGATAGACGTATAAATCTCCTAGCGTGGTAGCCTGGCCGCGCGCCTGAATGTCTTTCATGTAATCGGCCCACAGCCGGGCGGTCATGCGCGCATCGGACAGAGCATGGTGCCTTCCCTCCACCGGAATGCCGCTGCTTTGCAGCAGCTCATCCAGACTGTAATCCTTCTGTTCGGGATATAACCTCTGCGCGAGCATCATCGTATCGAGCAGCCGATGCGTTAATCGAACCTTGGAGGTCTTCCACAAGGCGGCGTTCAAGAAACCCCGGTCATGCGCGGCGGCATGGGCAACAAGCACCCTCCCCCCTATAAAGGCCATGAAATCATGCAGCCCCTCCATTAAAGGCGGGGCTGCATCAACCATTTGCTGCGTGATACCCGTAAGCTCGGCAATGAATGGAGACACCGGGGCACCGCTGTTCACGATCATATGAAAGGTTTCATTCTCGATCACCTGCTCCCCGATGACCCGGATCGCACCGAAAGACAGTATTTCATCGCCGTGCTGATGGTTGAACCCCGTCGTTTCCAGATCGAACACGACAACCTCCAGCTCGTCCAGCGGGGTGCCCAGAACCTCCGGCCTCCGGTTATCCTTCATCTGGGATCGGATGAATGCCAATTGCTGGGCCGTCTGCGCCCCGCGCATGGAGGCGATGGCGGAATTGATGTTACCCGAACGAAGCGATCTCCAGAAACCGCCGTTCGATTGTACCGGTTCAGTCATGGGCTTCTCCTCTCCGCAAAACGATGCTCGCGCTGCAATGATCGGTGCACCCGTCTCACCACTCCAAGCGTATCACGAAGCTCGTACTGCATGGTTTTGTTCTTGAGCTGCTCCTGCGGGATATACCCGCTGCTCGTAATCAGCCCGTCCTCCACTCGAATGGGCGTATCGTTTCTCAACCGAAGCGCCGTCAAAAAAGCGCGCTGCACGCTTTCCAGCAGCAGATTCCCGCCTTCAAGCAGCATCACCTTTTCCATGCGTTTTTGCGTCGAGGTTTCGATGATGCCCCGCTGCAGCGCCATGGTGCGTATGCTGTTCACCAGCGGAATATAAACGCCATACTTCACGTCAAACTCGCCGGCATGCTCTCCAAACCGCTCCGTCACGATTCGCCCCATGACATTCAGCGTTGCCTTATGCTTGACCGTGTTTCGCAGCACGGCATGGCCGATGTCCGGATGCTGCTCGACGGAGCTGCGGAAATGGTCCACCCACGCCTCCGAAAGCTCGGTATCGCCCGATATATGGCGCAGGTCCGAAGCAATAATGAAGTTTCGTATCGGTTCCCACTGCCGGTCTCCGCACCATTCGCTGATCTGATTCTTCCAATCGCCAAGCCGCTTGCTCCATAATGGCTCGGAACACATCACTTTTCCGGAGCATTTCGGGTACCCGAGATATTCCAGCAGATTCGCCAGCCGAAGCCCAAATTCCCGAAAGAAGGGGAGCGCCTCCTCTTCCAGCTCATCGCCAATGATCAAACCGTTGTCCTGATCGCTCCACAGCGTAGCTTCCTGCCTTCCGCAGCTGCCAAAAGCTACGAACGCATAACGCGCAGGAGGCCGGCCAAAGCCAGCCTCCCACATGTCCTGCTCACAGATTGCCGCGGCACGCTGTCCAATCAGATCGTGCATCGTATTCACGGATGCGATCCACTCTCTCAGCTCCATGTTACTGCGCATCTCGATGAGCTGGTTCTGACAAGCGATCCGTTCATCTCGTAATTGCTGGGCTGTTGCTGCTTTCCGAATTTCCGACAATGCCGGAAACAGATTTACGGATTTCAGAGGTTTCATGCCGCGGCCTCCTTCTGACTTGTTTCATGAACAATGATAATGGTGAGCTTCTTATAAAGCCGTGTCGCTACCGGGAACCGCCTTGCTTCCGGAACGAAACTCTGGGGATTTCCCTTCCGCTTCCACCAAAAGTTTCATTTGCTCCGGATATCCGTAGGTTCCATGTTCACTGATATCAAGACCCATCAATTCCTCTTCCTCCGTTACGCGGATGCCCATCGTAACTTTCATGATATACAGAATGATGAACGAGATCACCAGAACGAATGCAAACGTGCCGATCAGACCCAGAAGCTGAACGCCGAGCTGGCCGAAGCCCCCGCCGTAGAACAAACCTTCCTTGCCTACGCCCGTGATTTCAACAAGCCTAGGAGCCGCGAACAATCCCGTGGACACGGCACCCCACATACCGGCAATGCCGTGTACGGAGAATGCATATACAGGATCATCGATACCTTTGCGGTCAAACCATTGCGCCGTAAAGAACGTAATCGTACCCGCTACGGCGCCGATCACAACGGCCGCCCAAGGCTCCACGAAAGCACAAGCGCCTGTGATGGCAACGAATGCAGCGAGAATACCGTTCAGCATGCTAGGAATATCCGCTTTGCCAAGAACCGCCCAAGAGATCAGCAATGCGGCCAGTGCGCCTGCCGCCGCCGCGATATTCGTATTCAATGCCACGAAACCGAAGAAACCGTCTGTGAGTGCCGAGATGGTGCTGCCCGGGTTAAACCCGAACCAGCCGATCCAGATGATGAATACGCCGAGTACGGATAAAACTTGGTTATGACCCGGTATGCTGTTAGGCTTCCCGTCTTTATTATATTTGCCAAGTCGAGGCTTCAGAAGAATGGTAGCCACCAGTGCTGCTGTTGCGCCTGTCAAGTGAACGACCGTCGATCCGGCAAAGTCCTGCATGCCCAGAGCGCCGAGCCAGCCGCCGCCCCATACCCAGTGAGCAACGATCGGGTAAATCACGATGGTGAACAGCAATCCAAACACGATATAAACGCTGAGCTTTGCCCGTTCTGCCATACCGCCGCAAGCGATCGCCAAGGATACGGCCGCAAAGGACAGATGGAACAGGAACATGATGGTCGTCGGCACATCGTATGCGGACAAGGAATCAAATGAGCCTGCTGCATTGTCTCCGCTTAAGAAAAAGCCTTCAAATCCGAAAAAGCTGTTGCCGTTACCGAAGGCTAGACCAAACCCTAGCGCCCAGAAGGCTACGATCGAAATGCCGAAGGTCAGAAAGGTCTTGCCTGCGACGTGTCCCGCATTTTTCATGCGAACCGAACCGGCCTCCAGCAGAGCGAACCCTGCTTGCATGAAAAATACGAGCAGCGCTGCCAAGAATACGAATACGGAGTTCAGACCAGCCGTCAATTCAACGTTCGTGGCTCCCCCATCAGCGGCGAACGCGCTCGCCGGGAATGCGAGTAGAGCGATTACTCCCGCCATTAAACCTAGCCATCTTTTTTTCATGTTTTACACTCCCCTTTGTGTTAACTAATATAACATAACCTTGAATTCTTATTGTCATTATAGGGGGGAGATTAAAAATCCGCAACGGTTTTTTTCAAAAAAAACTTCCTTTATGTAATATAATCTAACATTAAGTGCATACAGTGCAAATCGTTTAACATGATGCTCAGTCCAAAATAAACTAGGCTTCAAGGTTTTTTGTCACAACTATGACGTTTGACTGTATGGTTGAAGATCATGTATCATATTTCTATTAAAATGAAAATATAAATGCATTCATTAATGTCCAATTCAATGAAGGCTTGCGAGGTGATGAATGATGGGGATCACGAGCGGAAACCTTTTCCGGATCGGTGAGCTGGCCAAGGCTGCCGGAATCAGCGAAAGAACCATTGACTACTATACGAAGCTGGGTTTGATCTCCCCTGAAAAACGGACGTTAAAAAACTACCGGCTGTACAGTTCTGAAACCTTAAGCACTCTCGAACGTATTAATCAGTTGAAGCAAGAGAAATATACTCTCGATGAGATTAAGGAGAGACTGGATCGCTGGAAGTCGGTTGCCGATGATTCCGAAATGACGGAGAAGCTAACCAAACTCGAAATACAGATGAAACAGCTGGAACGGGATGTCAAGGAGCTCAACCCGCTTCTAAGCGAATTAAAACCCAGTCAAGCACGGGAGGTGCTCGCTAACATTCTTCCTAAGGGAGCTGCCTGTATCGAGTCGCTGCAAATTTTGCTGAACCAGTTCACTTCGATGTAATGATGCAACACCAAATTGACAACTTTGTATGGGGGTATGATAAATGTATTCTGACTGGATGTTTATACTCATTATTATTGCGTTTATATTCTCTCTCTGGGCTCAGTTCCGGGTCAAAGGCACGTTCAACAAATGGGCCAAGGTTGAAAACAGCACCGGTATGACCGGATACGATGCAGCGCGGCATATGCTGGATGCCAACGGACTCCATGACGTACCGATTGAACCGGTGCCAGGCACGCTCTCTGACCACTATGACCCGACCAAACGCGTAGTCCGGTTGTCGGAGCCTGTTTATTACGAACGTACCATCTCGGCCGTCTCCGTCGCTTGTCACGAGGTAGGCCATGCGATCCAGCATGCGGAGCACTATCCGATGCTCGTAGCCCGTCACAAGATGTTCCCGGTCGTTAACTTTGCATCCGGTATCGCTCCGTTTCTCTTGATTGCCGGATTCCTGTTCCAAGCCATGAACCTGGTCGGTCTCGGCATTATCTTCTTCTCTTGCGCCGTTGCCTTCCAGCTTGTCACGCTGCCGGTCGAGTTTAACGCAAGCAACCGTGCCCGTCAGCTGATGGTTCAAGAAGGCTATATTGCCAATGACGAAGAACGCGGAGTCGCTAAGGTATTGAACGCTGCGGCCCTGACCTACGTCGCTGCAGCTTTGATCTCGCTGCTCGAGCTGATCCGTTACATCATGATCTTTACGAGCAACCGCGAATAAACCCGTTTGACATGAAGAACAACGATAAAGGGCTTTCCTCTCTACCTTGATTGGCGGAGACGGAAAGCCCTCTTTTTTTATAATCACTTGATGATGTCCATCTTGAATTCTAGACTCTTAGAAGAAGAGAAGCGTCATTCCGCTTTCTCTTCCTTTTTCGGCGACGGATCAATGCCAAAATATTGAAGCAGAAACGCACGGAAGGCTTGCGCAACCGGTGGCAGCTTCTCGTCCGCGCGGTGAATCAGACCGATGGAACGCGTTACCTTCGGCTCCGAGATTCGGACGCGTGCCGGTTGAAGCGGATTCGTCTGGAACAGCGCCATTTCAGGTAGCAGGCTGACCCCCATGCCGGCAGCAACCAGCCCGCGGATCGTATCCGTCTCCTCGCCTTCAAAAGCAATTTTCGGCGTGAACCCGGCCTCCAGGCAGGCATGCCATACAATCGGGCGCAAGGAGTAGCCCTTGCTGAACAGCACAAAGCGTTCCTCCTTCAATTGCTCCAGCTTGATGGACTGCTCCCCCGCAAGCGGGTGATTCGGCGGCAGGATCGCAAACAGCTCCTCTGTCAACACGATATCTCCGTCCACTTGATCGTGGCGATCCGGAAACGGAGACACAAACGCCAAATCCACTTCAGCCCCGACGACGTCCCGGATCAAAGTCGGGAACATGCCCTGCTTAAACCGGAACTTCACGTTCGGGTACTTCTTCCGAAATTCAGCCACGATGGACGGAATCAAATGTATGCCCAGGCTGTGAGGGAAACCGATACGGATTTCCCCTTGCTCCGGGTCCAGGAATTCATGTATCTCGACGACCGCACGGTCCAAATCCTTCATAATGCTCTCCACCCGTTTGCAAAAAAGCTGGCCTACCGGGGTTAACTGCAGATTCCGGCCTTTTTGCATGAACAAATTAACACCCAGTTCTTCTTCCAACTGATGTATTTGACGGCTGACGGCCGACTGAGCCACATGAAGCTCTTCTGCCGCTTGGGTAACGTGTTCCTTTTGCGCAACCTTTACAAAGTATTGCAACTGTCGTAATTCCACGCCTTTTATCGCTCCATTCTTATTCCCTAGAAGACTTGAAGACTTTATCCAAATCATCCAATTCTATTATAACAGACCCTCTTAGGTCCGATTATGTTCGACGTTTGAATAATCGAATCATGAGACCGTAGAGGAAAAATCCGCCTACCAATCCGCCGACATGGGCTACAAGGCTGACCCCTGGGGTAAACGAGAACAAGATCCCCAATATAAGCAGGGTGAACAGCGTCTTGCGGGACGACTCATCAATGACATGCTGCTGGAACAAGGCGATGTACAGATAAGCGCCATAAGCTCCGTATATGGCTCCTGAGGCGCCTACAAGGAAGGTATAGTCCTCCATGCGCTCATAATAAGCCAATCCGATTACATTACCGAGAACACCGCTGAGCAGATATAGAATGGCAAATTTCCAGCTCCCCATGATTCTCTCCAGCGGGGGAACGAATACCAGCAGTGCGAAGCTGTTGAACAACAAATGGTCAAATCCGTTATGGAGGAACATCGCCGTAAAATATCTCCATGCCTGGTCGACGAACTGCGGCAAATCCGACAAAGCTCCATATTTCAGCAGCGTCATCGGATTCCTCGAACCGCCGTCAAAGGATGTGATTACAAACATCACCAGGTTGATCACAAGCAGCAGCGATGTAACGGGATAATAACGCAAATAACTTTTCCAATTCTCATAACGTACGAATATCATAGCATCCTCCTCATCCTAAACCAGGCCAGGGGTGCCCTTTAGTGGACATTCCCTTTTTAAAAAGATTATAATGTACCATGAACCTGATCACCAAACTTTGATATCCAAGGAGGAGATTTCTCATGGCTCAAGAACGTTCAGGAGCTGCCACTTTCAAGGGCAATCCTATTACACTCATCGGACCACAGCTCAAGGCTGGTGATGCCGCGCCGGATTTTACCGTGAGCAAGAACCTGCTCGAAGACGTATCTCTTAAAGATTATGCAGGTAAAATCAAGCTGATCAGCGTCGTTCCTTCCCTCGACACCGGGGTATGCGACGCACAGACGCGCCGTTTCAACGAAGAGGCCGCCGGACTTGGCGACGATGTCGTGATCCTTACGATCAGTGCCGACCTTCCGTTCGCCCAGGCCCGCTGGTGCGGAGCTGCAGGCGTTGACCGGGTCATTACGCTGTCCGACTATAAATCGCGTTCTTTCGGTGAAGCGTATGGCGTGCTCATCAAGGAGTTTCAGCTCGACATGCGTTCGATCTTCGTCGTGGATGCTAACGATACCATCACCTACGTAGAATACCTTGGCGAAATGACGGAGCACCCGAATTACGAAGCTGCCATCGATGCCGTGAAATCTCTGCGTTAACACGCCGAAGGCTACATATGCGGCACACCTTTAAAAAGCGGGAGAGCAGCTCTCCCGCTTTTTCTTATTCTACTAAGCATCCACTTTATACTTGCTCAGTTTTTTGTCCAGTACAGCGTACAGGTTCAAGATGACCCGGTAGTTCGCCCCCAGATCCCCAAGGGAACCGCGGGATGCCGAATACATGTCAACTGCGCTGCGAACCGGACTGATGCCGAGCACGGATACGGTAATGTCCAGTGTACGTCCAAAGGAGGTTCTTTTCTCTAACGTGATTTCTCCCACGGATTTTACCTCATGCAGAACTTTGTAACCCGGAATTTTTTTCAGTGTCGAGGAAACCTCTTCAAAACACTTTTCTTTTGAAAGATTGTAATAACGCGTCTTCAGCTTGGGATCTTTAGCACGGTCGCTTGTGCCGTCATAGCTGCGCACGATACCGATTAGAACTCGTTTTAATGACAAAGACCGTTCCTCCTTTATAAATGACCGTTCCTTTCCATACTCTAGTTTAACATTGTTTATGCTTTCAGCAAACCTTTATATACAGCAAAAAGGCACCTCTTTCACTTCGAATTCGAAATAAAAGAGGTGCCCATTCATTGGCTTGACGAAACCCGCCTATGCCGTCCGGTAAACATTGTCTTCGAACCTGCTATAGCAGGTGGGTGACCGCAGAACCGCTTATGAATTCCCCTTGTCATATAGACAGGGCATTTCAGCCACGATTACGTATAGATCTCCCTAGACATCGTCATTGGTTCAAAACAACGGAAAACCGAAACGAACATCGCAGGATGTAGTCTTATTATAGGGGGTTTTGCCGGAAAAGTAAACCTCTCGTTATTTAAGGTTTCGATCCGTTCTCTCCCTTTTTGGCAGAATCCATGCTTTCCAGAAGAGCTTGCTCGGTTTCCGACTCCTCTTCCTCGGCCTTCTTCATTTTTTCCTGCTGCTCCTGCATTTTGGTAAAGGTCGCATAGAAGTTAAAGAACGCGAACAAGGCCATCAGGCAGAACAGGAAGAACACGAAGAGCACCGGCATTTGCGTGCCGATATACGCCAAGACAGCGCTTCCGATCAAAGTCGAAAATACGCGGAACGGACGAATCAGAGTCAGCAGCACCGCATTTTTTAGGAGCTGGGTCGTTTTCATCTCATAATGAACGGTCATGGAGAAGAAATTAAACAGGGAGACAAACAGTACAATGAGCAGCACCAGCATCACGATGCCGACAAGCTGGAAGCCATCGAGCTGCGTCATATAAACCGTGTAATCCACGTACATAATCACGAACAGCAGCGTATAGAAAATACCGCCGATCATGCTCTGCTTGTAATTTTCCTTATAACCCTTAAAGAACGTTTTGAACACGGACACGTCCGGATTGCCCATTACCCATTTCCGCACAACGGTAAATAAAGCCGCCGTAGCCGGAAACAAAACAAACGGTGATAATATTCCCAGGATCCAGTTCGACAGCAGCTGCTCGTTATGCGCTTCCGGCGTCTGAACGGCCATTAGGAATTTGGTTAGAACGATAAACAGGAAAGGCGATGTACAAATAACCCACAAGATGTTCGAAAAAGCAATACGGGTAATCCACTCGGTGAGCTTATATAAGCCACCCATGGCTCCTTTCATTTCCAAATCCGTTTCCTCCTCACTCAAATCATGCATGTATCTATTAATATACCTTATTTTGTACATGCATTGCCAGAGCCTAATTTATACGAACCTGGGTGTATATCCAATCCAGTGGCCCTGTTTCTCCATACGATATCACGTAATCCATTCAACAAGCTTGAATTTCCAAATTTAAAGAGGAGGGATTATGTATGTCTTGTGAAGGCGGAGGTTACGGCTACGGAAATAACGTTGGTATTGTCCTGGTTCTGTTCATCCTGCTTGTAATTATTCTCAGCACATTCTATATCTAATGTCTCCTTAGTCATTATCGTGAAACAGATGGGCTGATCGTGGGTTTAAACTGCGCGGTTAAAGGGATGCACTCAGGGTGCATCTTCTTTAACCATGAACAAAAAAGAAGAAGCGCGGCTCCACTTGGCGTGGGCTGCTGCTTCGTCTTTTGGTGTTTTTGGCAGATTACTCCCGGTAAAGGAAGTTAGCCGTTATTATTCGTCCCCGCTCCGGTTAGGACGACGCTCGCCGCCGCTGTAGGAACGCGGTTTGCGGTCACCGCTGTTGTTGCGGTCACGGTTGTAACCACCGCCATCGCGGTCACGGTTATAACCACCACCGCCGTCTCGGTTGTATCCGCCTTTGGAGTAGCCGCCACGGTTACCACCGCCGCCGCTTCCGCCGTCACGGCGATATCCGCCGCTGTTGCCGCGTCCGCCATAACCGCCGCTAGGTTTGCGGCCATTACGGATATCCGGCTTCCGGCGTTTAGCGCGGATCGGATCCTCAGGGGTAAGGTGAATATCGGATGCTTCCTTCTTGTCGCCTGTCAGGATTTTCATTGCAGCTGCAAGCAATTGTACGGAATCGTACTGCTCCAGCAATTGAATGGCAAGACCTTTGTACTCGGTCAATTCCCCTTGCTCAATGATTTCAAGCACGCGCTCAGCGATGATGCGCTGTTTACCTTCGATCGCTTCGGCAATCGTTGGCAGCGGCTTGCGCGGAATACGGTGGCGCGTCACACGCTCGATGAAATACAGATGATCCATTTCACGCGGCGTGACGAAGGACCAGGCTGTACCTTCCTTGCCCGCACGGCCCGTACGTCCAATACGGTGTACATAGCTTTCCGGATCTTGCGGCAAGTCAAAGTTTACGACATGGGTAACGCCGGATACGTCGAGACCGCGCGCGGCCACGTCTGTCGCCACGAGCACATCGATGCTGCCGTCGCGGAATTTACGCATGACGGTATCACGTTGGTGCTGGGACAGGTCGCCATGGAGGCCATCTGCCGAATATCCGCGTTTTTGCAGGGCTTCTGCCAATTCGTCGACACGGCGCTTGGTACGTCCGAAGACAATCGCAAGCTCAGGCGACTCCATATCCAGAAGGCGGCTCAAGGCTTCGAATTTTTGACGTTCAGGAACTTCGATATATGCTTGGTCGATCAGTGGAGCACTAACGTGCTTAGGAATAACAGATACATGCTCAGGTTCGTTCAGGAACTGGGATGCCAGCTTCTGAATGTTAGGCGGCATAGTTGCGGAGAACAGCAAGGTTTGACGTTCTTCTGGAACCAGCTTGAGGATCGACTGGATGTCGTCCATGAAGCCCATGTCCAGCATTTCATCCGCTTCGTCCAGTACAACGGTTTGTACGTCATCAAGACGGATGGTTTTTCTGTTGATGTGGTCAAGTAATCGACCCGGTGTACCGATAATAATCTGAGGCTTTCTTTTCAAAGCGCGGATTTGACGCCCGATATCCTGTCCGCCGTAAATGGCCAAGGAACGGATTCCTTTGAAACGGGACAGCTTGCCGATTTCTTCTGCAACCTGAATGGCAAGTTCGCGGGTTGGGGTCATTACGAGAGCGACGATACGCTCTTCTTCTTTGGCGATTTTGTGGATAAGAGGTAGGCCGAATGCTGCTGTCTTACCTGTACCAGTCTGTGCTTGTCCAATCATGTCTTTTCCGGTGAGTGCAATCGGAATCGATTGGGATTGAATCGGTGTGGCTTCCTCGAAGCCAAGCTCAGTGATTGCTTGCAGCACGCGCGGCTCCAAGCCAAAATCTGCAAAATTTTTCAATAGGTTCATACTCCTTCTATCTGTGGACATCCACTTTCTTCTCTGTATTCTTAAGTAGTGGTAACGTTTATAGGCTTTCCCGGCCAGCAGGATTTTCTGCATGAGGTGAACCGGTATATTTCTCTTATCACCAGTATAAAAACTGGTTAATGTATAATCATCCTGATAAGCTTGCAAAGTTATCAATGTAACGGACTACTCAAGAATATCCAATACATTATATCACAAAACAATTCTGGAATACCAGCAAGCTTAAAGAAGTCATAATAACCGGGAGGTGATTCCTATGCTGAAGCGTCTATGGACCTATTTCTCAATCGTATTCGGGGGCATCGTTATCGCCGCCGGATTCAATCTGTTTCTGATTCCCCATCATCTGCTCAGCGGCGGCGTATCGGGCGTGGCCCTCGTGATCGGTTATTTCACGCCGCTTAATATCAGCATCATGTATTTTGTCCTCAACATTCCGATCCTGATCACCGGCTGGTTCAAGCTGGGCAAAAGGTTCGTCGGTCTCAGCATCCTCTCGGTTATCGTCACAACCTTGTTTCTGGAGCTGATCCCGGTGAACTCGGTCGCAACCGACATGCTGCTGTCCTCGGTTTTCGGCGGCGTGCTTGTCGGGTTCGGCACCGGCCTCTCCTTTCGGGTCGGCGGTTCGACCGGGGGCTTCGATATCATCGGCTCCCTGGTCACGAAATATCGGGACTTCCCCGTCGGCAGCGTGCTGGTGACGCTGAACGCCATCGTCATCATGGCTGTAGCTTATCTGGAGCAGGACTGGAACCTGGCCCTCGCTTCCATGGCCTCCATCTATGTTGCCGGTAAAATGGTGGATATGCTTCACATCAGCCACATCAAGGTGACCGTCTTTATCGTGACGAACCGGACGGAGGCCTTGCTGGAGAAGCTGCTCAAGCGCCCCCGCGGCATAACCAAGATCAAAACCCAGGGAGCTTTCAGCCATAAAGAGAAGGATATGCTCATGACCGTCACGACGCGATATGAGCTGGCTGAGCTGAAGCAAATCATTACGGAAACCGACCCCGAGGCTTTCGTCAATATCGTGGAAACGACGGCCGTCATGGGGCAATTCCGCAAGAACTAAATATTTACCAGGTGTGAGGGAGCGGTAAATTTGTGGTATAATATTAGTGCGCGGTTCCTACAATATTCATGAGATCTGATTCCCGGGCGAACGCTCAGGCCCAATTTTAATTGTTTTTCCGTTTTACAAAAGAACGTCCTGCCTAACCAATTCGGAAGGAAAGGGTGATTTTTATGGAAATGGAAACGGTAAAATTGTCACAAATCGTCATGAAGTGGTTCCCGGAAATGATACCGTTCTTCAGACAGAACGAATTGAATTCCATGATCGTTCTTAGGGACGGGCTGAGTATTCTGGAGCAGGAGGACGCTCTTGAGATCATTCAGTTCAGCATTTGCGAGCATCAGAATCAAACTCCGCTTCATTAATTTTAAAGCAACACGCGATCATTGCACGACAAATGCCGTTCTTCTCCGGTACAGGTAAAATCCACCGGTGAAAAACGGCATTTTTTTATGAGAAACTGTGAATTCTATAGGCACGTCATTACCCGTTAAGCAGCAAAAGGCCGCATGTAACCGCTATCTATCTTCTTTTTGTGTTTCTAATCCGACTTGTTACTCCCCATGTTCACACGTTGTTCACGGTAAACTTGCCGCTAATGTCGAACTTTAGCGTTTAAAACGCCCTTCACCCGTTTAATGAACTAGGTACGCTCGCCCACCGTTTCCAATTTATTGTCGTTTGTAACAATCCTGTTCTTTTTGAAGGCAACCGTTCCTTTATAATCATGATGTGAATGTACACAAGGGAGAGAGTAATTATGAGTATCATCTTGGCTTTATTCATCTTGGCATCCGCGGGTTTAGGCAGTTCCAGTCCGCAGGAAGGCAATCTTACCGCCAAACTTCAGGCCTCGTTAAACACCGCCATGATCCAAGGCATGCACCAAAACAACAGCCAAGGCCACGGCCAAACCGAGGGCAAAGGCCAGGGGCAAAGCGGCATCAAGCCGAATACGACGGCAATCGATCCGCAGGTCGACGCGCCTAAAGTCAAGGGCATTTATGTAACGGCTTATAGCGCAGGCGGCTCCAGAATGAATCAGCTGGTGGATCTTTTGGACAACACCGATCTCAATGCCATGGTCATTGACATCAAGGATGATGAAGGATACATAACGTACAAGACCGATAATCCTAAACTGAAGGAGCTCGGCAAATCCCAGCCGTTTATCAAAGACATCAAGCAGCTGATGAAGCGGTTGGAGAAACACGATATCTATCCGATCGCCAGGGTGGTAGTGTTCAAGGATACCATCCTCGCCAAGAAAAACCCGGAGCTTTCCTTCCGTAAAAGCGACGGCACCGTATGGACCAACGGCGGCGGCGACAGCTTCGTCAACCCGTACAGCAAAGAGGTATGGGATTACAACATCGAGATCGCCAAAGAAGCCGCCAAACTCGGATTCAAGGAAATCCAGTTCGATTATGTTCGTTTTCCGGAAGGTTTCGAGAAACGGGCCGATTCCCTGAAATATACCAAGACGGATCAATCTCGCGTGGACGTGGTATCCGATTTTGTGCAGTACGCCCGGGAAGAGCTCGCGCCGCTCGGCATCCGCGTCTCCGTTGACATCTTCGGCTATGCGGCCTCCGTGCCTGCGGCAGAAGGCATCGGGCAGGACTTCGTGAAAATCTCCAAAAACGTCGATATCATCAGCCCGATGGTATACCCAAGCCATTACACGGCGGGCTGGTTCGGCTCCCCCGTTCCGGACAAGGCTCCTTACCAGACGATCAAGGGATCCATGGAAGACACCCACAAGAAGCTCGATGAGCTGGGAGAGCAGAAGCCGATCATCCGGCCTTGGATTCAGGATTTTACCGCCAGCTGGCTCGGAAGCGGAAACTATGCCAAATACGGCAAAAAGGAAATCGAGGAGCAGATTCGCGCCCTCAAAGACACGAACGTCGATGAATACTTACTCTGGAATGCTTCCAACCGTTATACGGAAGGCGTCACTCATAAATAATCACTCATTCGTTTGGAAAGGGTCGGCCATCAATATGGCCGGCCCTTTCTTCCGTTTGAACGATGGTGAACCCCTCTCTTGACAGCCAATGCTATGATGAAGATTAGGGCCGGACTTCCGGCCCTGAACAAGCAAGCTGAAGCACCCCGATTCAAACGCTGGTTGAGTTACGGCTTGCCGCTCAATAAGCCGTGTACCCGTTCAGGGCAGGGTCCTACAATATAGGAACAGCGTCATAAAACTCCAACGAAAGAAAGGCAAATCATAATGCAACCGACCACTACAACACGGGGAAAGCTGAAACAATTCGCGATCATTCTCATCCCCATTCTCGTAACGCAGCTTGCTTTATCGGCCATTACTTTTTTTGACACCAATATGTCGGGAAAATTCAGCTCGGTCGACTTGGCAGGCGTAGCCATCGCTACAAGCATTTGGATTCCGGTCCAAACCGGACTCAGCGGAATTCTCATGGGGATCACCCCCATCGTTTCGCAGCTCGTCGGCGGACGACAGGAACAAAAAGTCGCCTATCAGGTCAACCAGGCGCTCTGGCTGTCCGTCTTACTGGCCATCGTCGTCCTTGCGATCGGGTATGCCGTCGTACCGAGCATTCTTGGTGCCATGAACCTGGAGCCTGAGGTTCGGCGGATTGCTTCCCATTTTCTTGCCGCCATCTCGATCGGCATCGTTCCGTTGTTTGCCTACACCGTGCTTCGCAGCTTCATCGATGCGCTCGGGCAAACGAAAATTTCGATGGTCATCACGCTGATCACCCTCCCGGTGAACGTAGGCTTGAATGCCCTGTTGATCTATGGTTACTGGGGCTTTCCGCGATTGGGAGGCGTAGGTGCCGGCCTGGCGTCCGCCATTACCTATTGGACGGTTCTGGCGATCGCCATCGTCATCATCCATAGAAATCACCCATTCTCTCCATTCGGTATCTTCAGGCAGCTTCGGGGAGTATCCCTGAGCGCTTGGAAGGGCCTGTTAAAAATAGGCTTGCCGATCGGGTTCTCGATTTTTCTCGAGACCGCGGTCTTCGCCGCGGTGACTTTGCTCATGAGCAGCTTTGACACGGCTACCATTGCCGCGCATCAGGCCGCCTTGAATTTCGCTACGACACTGTACATGCTGCCGTTAAGCATATGCATGAGCTTAACCATTCTTGTAGGCTTTGAAGCCGGCTCGGGCCGGATGAAGGATGCCTGGAAGTACGCCAAGCTCGGCATCGGCACGGCCGTCATCCTGTCGCTGATCACCGCTGTCGTCCTGTTTATGGCCGGCCGCCAGGTTGCCGGTTTATATTCCAACGAGCCTGAGGTCGTGGCGTTGATCCAGCATTTCCTGCTGTTCGCGATTTTCTTCCAGATCTCGGACGCGATCGCCACGCCGACCCAAGGAGCGCTGCGAGGCTACAAAGACGTTAACGTCGCTTTTATGCTCGCATTTCTATCGTTCTGGGTCATTGGCCTGCCTGTGGGATACGTGCTCGCCAACTATACCGATTGGCAAGCCTTCGGCTACTGGATCGGGTTGATCACGGGTCTTGGGGTAGGCGCGGCCCTGATGCTTATGCGCCTGGTCAAAGTCCAACGCAAGTTCGCTGGCCAGGCAAAGGCAACGTCCTTATCCGCATCATAAGACAACGGACCGCATTTCGCGGAAGTTGTTATCGCGACATCAGGATGGTCTAACATTTATACTAAAAAAGACCGTCTCCAAGCAGAATGGATTCTGCCATGGAGACGGTCTTTTATCGTTATCGCCAAAACGGACTTATTGGGACAATCGCAATGCCAGATCGTACAGATCCCGGTCAAATTCCTTCTTGGTGTTAACGACCTTGTCAATGTCCGTAAGGACCAGTTCGCCTTTGATGATGCCGCATCCTTTGTCGGATTGGCCATCAATCAGGCTGCGAACCGCAAAATCGCCGAGACGGCTTGCCAAATTGCGGTCAAACGGAGTCGGAGCTCCGCCGCGCTGGATATGACCAAGCACGGTTACGCGGGCATCGATTGACGCATGGCACTCTTTCAGATCGTGGACAACGTCCTCGCCGCGTCCGACGCCTTCCGCTACGATAATGATGCTGTGGCGCTTGCCTTTGGCAAAATTCTCGCGAAGACGCGTCGCCACTTCATCAAGATTGTACTCCACTTCCGGCACCAGGATGGTCTCCGCCCCGGAAGCCAGGCCCGCGTGAAGGGCGATGTCGCCGCAGTGGCGTCCCATAACTTCTACAACCGACGAGCGGGCATGGGAAGACATCGTATCGCGCAATTTGTTTACAGCGTCTACAACGACGCTGACCGCTGTATCAAAACCGATCGTATAGTCGGTAAAGGAAATATCATTATCAATCGTGCCCGGAAGACCCATCGTTTTGATTCCGAGCTTGCTCAGCTTGTTCGCACCTTGGTACGAGCCGTCTCCGCCGATGACGACCAAACCGTCGATGCCGTGCTGATTCAGAATGTCGGCGCCTTTCTGCTGCCCTTCCGCCGTCTTGAACTCCTCACAACGGGCGGAACGAAGAATCGTGCCTCCGCGCTGGATGATATCCCCTACGCTGCGAAGGTCCATTTTGATAATGTCGTTTTCGAGAAGTCCTTGGTAACCGCGTTGAATCCCGTATACCTCTAGTCCATAATACAAACCGCTCCGTACAACGGCGCGCAGCGCCGCGTTCATCCCTTGGGAATCGCCACCACTTGTAAGAACTGCAATTTTTTTAACCTCTGCCATGTCTCTTTTCCTCCTTCAATGTCACTCATGCTTATGCTTACGAATCCATCGGCTGTTGACGTAGAAAAAAATCCGGGTCATCGGGCTCTTCTTCATCAAACGTTTGGATACGGTGCGAACCAGTTGCTGCTCGCTGACTTTTGGATCGGATAAATATAACGCCAGTAACCCCTCAATGATCATACGATGAAAAGGGGTCGAGGGAATCGTTCTGACATCCTTCCGGGCCCACTCAACAATGGAAGCTATACGGTTCAGCATCGTATCGGCATCTTCGTAATAATTACAAAAGTTCAGATCGCCGCCCAGCCTGTCTTCGTCTTGATCAATAAGATAATCCAGCATAATGTGGAGACTGCATACATTCGGAAAATAAGACGCATGAATGGACGATGCATCCTCGTCATCCAGAAACGGATCGGTTGCAGCCAAGAACAGCATGAACACACCCAAGGTTGATCCCGTTGCAGCCGCAAACTCGTTCCACCGCAGATGCGGTGTCCGGTGTGCATGCCGGGACCACCATTCAAGCAATGCCGCTTCTCTCTTATCCGGATGGATGTGCTTGTATACCTGCAAATCGGCATAAAGCCCAGCCAAATCCCTTATGTAGGGCTTTGCCGCTTCATATCCTGATAATTGCCCGATGCAATCCCGGCATTTCTGCACAAGACGGAGAAGATAACCTCCGTCCTCCCTTTCGGACCGGAGCGCGTAATAATCAGCCGGCTCCATTTCAGGTGTAACGGCATCCAGCATCGACTGATGGAGCTGTCTGAAATCCGCCGGATCCAGCGAAGTACTGCGGTCACATAAATTATCGAGATAATCGCTAATTGTCTGGTAAGCTACAATCAATGGAATGAGAATGTGCTTTTCCGGCAGATTGGCTGCGGCATACACCGCACCGCCCTGGCAGTGAAATCTTTTGGTATCTATACTGGCCAGTGCCTGCTTTCGAAGCTCCTCATCCGGAATTTGCTCAGCCTCCCGGCGCCACTTCTCCAATTCGCTCCGCACTTCCGGGAGTATGAATTTGTACACCCGGCTCATCAGCCCGACCGGACTGCGCGGAACCTTACGGCTTAGCTCTTGATTATTCAATGAACTCTGCCTCCACATGGTTGTCTTTTTATACCTATCCAAATCAAACCTATTATAATATGATCGCCCATTTTGCACAAATAACACAGATCATTGACGGGGGGCGGCCGTTAACGCATTCTATTATCCATCTATCTCCAATCAGCGATATGTTATATACTAGTCGGAGTTGAACAACAGACCATGAACTTCGCGAATGCCGTTTCATCCACCGGTCCACGGGTTCATGAAAGAACGGAGATCCCCAGCATGAAACTTCCCGCTTCGTCCAGACCGGATCAGAATTGGCTCCGCGCCTTTATGTTTACGATATTCGGCACGACAGCCCTTGTCATTTCTTATTTTCCGCTTTATTACAAAGAGATCGGCTTCAGCAGCGCGCAGATCGGCTATCTGTATGCCATCGGCCCGTTGATATCCATGTTCTCCAACATGATTTGGAGCTACACAAGCGACAAATACCGGACCATCAAGCGCATCATGAACATTCTGATAATCGGGCAGCTTGTCACGATGCTTATCCTATGGCAGGTTGCAAGCTTCGGCGTTGTATTGATTACGATCAGCTTGTTTTATTTCTTCTACTACCCGGTCTATCCGTTGGCGGATACGATGGCCATCCAGACGGCGCAGCGGTACGGTCGCAGCTTTACCGTCATCCGCGTATTCGGCTCGCTCGGCTACGCGTTCTTCGCCCTTGGCATTGGATATGCCATCGGTGCAGCGGGCGCTTCGGCTGCGCTGTCGATCGGCATCGGGATCGGCGTGTTTACGCTCATATGCTCCTTTCTTATCCGCGATGGCGTCGCGGCCAAATCAGAGCCTGTGGAACTGGCAGCCCTGCTCAAAATATTGCGTTCGAAAGAAATATTGTGGTTTTTCGGCTGCACCTTCTGTCTTGCCATCGCCCACCGCATGAATGAAGCCTTTCTGACGCTCACCTTATCGGGGCTTGGTGCGGGCGAGGGTCTTATCGGGTGGTCCTTGATGATCTCGGCTGCCAGCGAGATCCCGATTTTTTTCCTGCTGAGCAAGTATGGAGACAAGATGAAGGAGCTGCCGCTGCTCGGCTTTGCAAGCCTGATGTTTGCGCTCCGATTCCTGCTCATGGCGCTGGCGTCCGATCCGTTGTCGGTGCTCGCCGTCCAGTCGCTTCACAGCATTACCTTCGGCGTGTTCTATGTAACCGCGGTCCGTTATATTACCAGGATCATTCCGTGGCAGTACCGGGCGACCGGGATGGCGCTCTTCATTATTTTCTGGTCCAGCGTCTCAGGGCTTCTCAGTGGAGCTTTCGGCGGTTTGCTGTTCGAAGCCGCGGGGAGATCGTCCTTCTACCTGCTTGCAGCCCTCCTGTCCTTCGCTGCCTGCCTCGGCTTTATCTACCGGCACCTCTTCGCCAAGCCGGAGGAGATGCATACCTCTGGATTCGGCGCCTAGAATACAGCGCGAAACGCTCCTGAGTATAAGATCAATAAAGGCAAGTACGGACCGGGTATCGATCCGAACCTGCCTTTGATTGATCCTGACTAGACCTGCTTGACCCAAAAGAATACAAAAAAGCACAGTTCTCGGTAGAGAACTGTGCTTCATGCCTTGGTAATTCTATAAGATCTCCGTATCGGGAGTTAGCTTACAGTTTTGTTACGTTGGCTGCTTGAGGACCACGGTTACCTTCTGTGATGTCGAACTCAACCGCTTGACCTTCTTCCAAACTCTTGAAGCCTTCTTCTTGAATTGCGGAGAAGTGTACGAATACATCCTCGCCACCTTCAACGGAAATGAAGCCGTAACCTTTTTCTGCGTTAAACCATTTAACTGTACCTTTCAAATGAACAACCTCCTAAAAATACCGCCATCTATGGCGAATATCCATATTATATCCCATGTTTTCTGACAATGCAATCCGTCAATTCACCCTAAGGGGCTTTTTTCGGCACACTATTTTAATCAGAAGATGATTTGCTTTTAAGCCCGCGAGTGCGTTATCATTTACCCAAAAGCCTAAGTAGCAAACGGAGATGCATATGATCAAAAAACATGAAATATACAAAAAAGACAAGTGGAACATGATGACGGTCGAAGTTCAGGGCCGATACATCGTTCTTCGCGAAATTTCCGACCAGTGGGGTGAAGAGACCCATACCTTCATGAGTCGGCCAGCCTTGATGCACTGGGCTCAAAACCGCTTTCCCAAAGAAGATTTCGAAGGCCGGGAAGATGAGTGGAGAGAAATGATGGCTGCCTTTAAGCAGGTGTAATGGATGGATTATACGAATATCGTCATCTTCATTATTCTGGCCTTCAGTCTGGGTGCCATCATGATCATGTACCGGGATCGGATACCCCAAAGACTGAGAAGGGGGATGGCCCTGATTGCCGTCGCCTTTATCTTGTTTGCCTTTTACCTTATTGTATACAGTTTCTTGAATCTGGGTTCCTCGTAAATTTATAGGATGAAAGTGGCGGGTACGCGGCATACTATCGCTCGGATGCTTCAATTCGAGGAGGTATTATGCCATGAGAGGCGCCAAGGTGCTCTGCATTACGCTTGCCATCTGCCTGCTAGCTCTATCCGCTGCCCGCTCCGAAGTCTTGTCTGAAGGAACCCGGACTCCAACTAATCCATATCATTCTAGGAGGATTTCCATGGAACAATTGTTGAAACGCGCTGATGTCCCTAAAGAGCATCAATGGAAACTCGAGGATTTATTTGCTGATCAAAAGGCTTGGGATGCAAGCTTTGCTGAGCTGAAGAATCTGCTGAAACGGACCGCCGATTACCAAGGCAAGTTAAACAACGCAGCTTCCATCAAGGAATGCTTCGAGCTCGAAGACGAAATTTCATACCATGCCGAACGCTTATACGTATACGCTCATATGCACCATGACGAAGATACGGCAAACCCTACATATCAGGCACTGACCGCCAAAGCCAAAAAACTGAACGTCGAAGCCGGAGAAGCCCTCTCTTTCATCACGCCTGAAATTCTGTCCCTGTCCGAGGCGGAACTGGATAAACTGATCGAGGACCCTACCCTGAAGGAATTCAAATTCACGCTGACGGAGATGAAACGGGAGAAAGCGCACGTGCTGTCCAAGACGGAAGAAGCGCTGCTGGCTCAAGTCGGCAACCTCTCCTCTGCACCGCAGACCATTTTCGGCATGCTCAACAATGCGGACATGAAATTCCCGAAAATCAAAAACGAGGACGGCAAGGACGTCGAGCTTACGCACGGCAATTATATTCAATTCCTGGAGAGCCCGAACCGCGAGGTTCGCGAGCGTGCCTTCAAAGCCGTCTACGAAACCTACGGCAAGCAGAAAAACACGATTGCGGCTACGCTGAACGCCAACGTTAACAAAAATATGTTCTACTCCCGCGTCCGCAAGTACCCTTCCGTTCTGGAAATGGCTCTCTATGGGGATAACATTCCGAAGGAAGTCTATACGAACCTGATCGACACCATTCACGAGAGCCTGCCGCTCCTTCACCGTTACATGGAGCTCCGCAAGAAGCTGCTGGGCGTGGATGAGCTTCATATGTACGATTTGTTCGCTCCGCTCGTAGAAGAGTACAAATGGGATATCACATACGAGGAAGCGAAACAAATGACCAAGGAAGGCCTTACGCCGCTTGGTGACGATTATCTCAGCAGCCTGCAGGAAGGCTATGACAACGGCTGGATCGACGTGTACGAGAATGAGAACAAACGGACCGGCGCATACAGCTGGGGCGCATACGGCACCCATCCATATGTTCTGCTGAACCATAAAGATAACCTGAACAGCATGTTTACCCTTGCCCACGAGATGGGCCATGCGCTTCACTCCTACTACTCCGACAACGCCTTGAAATACCGTGATGCGCAGTACACCATCTTCCTGGCGGAAGTGGCGTCCACCACAAACGAAGCGCTGCTGATGGATTACCTGCTGAAGAACGCCAAGGATCCGAAGCAGAAGATGTATCTGCTCACCTACTATGCCGATCAATTCCGGACGACGGTATTCCGTCAAACGATGTTTGCCGAGTTCGAGAAGATCGTGCATGAACGCGTGGAAAGCGGCGAATCCCTGACGCCACAGGATCTTTCCGACATCTACTACGAGCTGAACGTGAAATATCACGGCAAAGGCATGCAGGTTGATAAAGAGATCGGCATGGAATGGGCACGGATTCCTCATTTCTACAACAGCTTTTATGTGTACAAATACGCGACCGGCTTCTCGGCTGCGACCAGTTTCTCCAAGCAAATCCTGGAGGAAGGCCAGCCTGCCGTTGACCGTTATCTCGGCTTCCTGAAGAGCGGAGGCAGCGACTACTCCATCAACATCCTCAAGAAGGCCGGCGTGGATATGTCTTCTCCGGAGCCGATCCGTGAGGCGATGAGCGTGTTTGAAGACGTCATCAACCAGATGGAGCAGTTGACGAAATAAACAGCCCTGCTTTCGCGGGCTTAAGCGAATCTCAATTGACCGGTGGAATAAAATCCCTTGCCCTTTACGGGCGAGGGATTTTATACTGTTTGGAGGAAGGAGGTGTTCCCCATGAAAATTCAATGGTCGTTAATCGCAGCCTTATTGTTTGCCCTGATTACGGCTGTGTTCGCCGTCATCAATGTCAATCCGGTTGCCGTGAACCTGTTATTCGGCACCGTCAACGTACCGCTGATTCTGCTGATTATCGGATGCTCGCTGATCGGGGGACTGATCGTCGGCACGTTCGGGATTTACCGTCAATATCAAATGCAGAAGGAAATCCGTTCGTTAGCGGAGCAGCTCATACATATCCGTGAAGTAACGGGATACACCCCTGAAATACAAGCTGCGGAAGAGGAAAACAAGAAAGATCAGAAGGACGCTCCCGTTGAATAGGAAGGCTGTCCCATCGAACCAAGGAGGCATAACAACCCGTGTCGATACAACCGAATGAAACTTACGTGCTGGACCTGCTAAAAGAACTGCTGGATACGCCGAGCCCTACCGGATATACCCACGACATCATGAAGCGGATCGAGCAGGAAGCCGCTTCGCTTGGAGTTTCCCTGGAATGGAATGAGAAAGGCGGAGCCATCCTGTCCGTTCCCGGACAAGACGGCAGCCGAACCGTCGGCCTGAGCGCCCATGTGGACACGCTCGGCGCCATGGTTCGTGCCGTGAAATCGGAAGGTACGCTCCGGCTTACCTCCGTCGGCGGATACATGATGAACAGCATCGAGAATGAATACTGCATCATCCATACGCGCAGCGGCAAGAAATATACGGGCACGATCCTGTCCACGCATCCTTCCGTTCACGTGTACAGCGATGCCCGTGATTTCAAGCGCCAGGAAGCCCATATGGAGGTCCGGATCGACGAATGGGTGGAGTCTGCCGAAGATGTGAAGAAACTCGGAATCGGCGTTGGTGATTTTGTGTCCTTTGATGCGCGTGCGGTCATTACGCCGAGCGGTTACATCAAATCGCGCCATCTGGATGACAAAGCCAGCGTCGCCGCCCTCTTCGGCTTGCTCGAAAGCATGAAACGGGATAACTGGAAGCCTGCCTACAATGTGAAGCTTCTCATCTCGAACTATGAAGAGGTCGGACATGGCGCCGCCTACATTCCTGCCGACATCCATGAACTGATTGCGGTCGATATGGGCTGCATCGGCGATGACCTGAGCTGCAAGGAAACCGATGTATCCATCTGCGCAAAGGATTCTTCCGGTCCCTACGACTACGGCATGACCAGCCGTCTGATCCAGCTGGCTGAAAGCGAAGGCATTGCTTATGCGGTGGACGTGTACCCGCATTACGGCTCCGATGCATCCGCGGCGCTCTCCGCCGGCAGCAACATCAAGGCTGCGCTGATCGGTCCCGGCGTTCATGCATCCCATGCGATGGAAAGAACGCATAAACAGGCAATTCTTAACACCGTTAAGCTGCTGGCTGCCTACGTGAAATAAGTCATCTCCCTACAGAAAAAGGGGCGTCCCGCCAAGGCCATAAGCCTGGGGACGCCCCTTTATTATTGGTGTTACGCTTGCATATTCAAGATTTCTTGCTCTGCTCAATCTTCTCCGCAAGCTCGTTCAGATAGGTCCAGCGCTCCATCAAATGCTCCAGCTCGTCTTCCGTCTCCTCTTGGGACTTCATCAGCTCCTGAAGCCTGGCCGCATCGCTGCCGGCGGTCTCCATCTCCGATTGAATCGAAGCGAGCTTGTTCTCGGCGGCTTCGATAAGACCGTCAATCTGCTCGTACTCCCGCTGTTCTTTATAACTGAATTTCAAGCGCTCCCGCGGCGCTTCCTGAGCGGAACCGCTGCCTGAGCCTCCCGAAGCAGGCTTGGCACTGGATGCTTCCGCCTTGCCCCCGGCGGCTTCGCCGCCATGGCGCTGCATCCATTCGGCATATTCGCTGTAAGAGCCGACATGGACACGGATCTGTCCGTTGCCCTCAAACGCCATGATCTTGTCCACCGTTCGATCCAGGAAAAAGCGATCATGGGATACCACGATGCAGACGCCCGGGAATTCATCCAGGTACTGCTCCAGGACGGACAGCGTCTGAATGTCCAGATCATTGGTCGGTTCATCGAGAAGCAGCACGTTCGGAGCGCTCATCAGCACCCGCAGCAGGTACAGCCTGCGCTTTTCGCCCCCGGACAGCTTGGCGATCGGCGTCCACTGCAGCGCCGGCGGGAACAGGAAGCGTTCCAGCATCTGGGCCGCGGTAATGGCCGAGCCGTCCGCCGTGCGGACAACCTCCGCTTCATCCTTGATATACTCAATCACTCGCTGACTGCCGTCCATCTCCTGATGCTCCTGGGTGAAATAACCGAGCTTGACCGTGGGGCCAAGCACGACTTCCCCGGCATCCGGCTGAAGCCGCCCGGCAATCAGATTGAGCAGCGTGGATTTGCCGCTGCCGTTCGGGCCAACGATGCCGATCCGATCCTCGGGAACGGCAATGTAGGAAAGATCCTGAATGAGAACTTTGTCGTCGCTCTTCTTCCGCAGACCTTCAATCTCCAGAATTTTTCGTCCCAGCCGGGTAGAAGCGACCGAGACGTCCAGTTCGCCGGAGCTGTGTACCATCTCCTGATCCTTGAGCTTCTCGAATCGTTCGATCCTCGCCTTCTGCTTGGTCGTACGCGCCTTGGCTCCTCGGCGAATCCAGGCCAGTTCGTTCCGCAGCAAATTCTGGCGCTTCTGCTCGGAAGCAGCCTCACGCTCCTCGCGCTCCGCCTTCAGTTCCAGAAAGCGGCTGTAATTCGCCTCATATCGGAACAGCCGCCCGTGATCCAGCTCCAGCATGACATTGGCCACCCGGTCCAGAAAATACCGATCATGCGTAATCATGAGCAGCGCACCCCGGCGCTTCTGCAGATACTGTTCCAGCCAGGCCACGGATTCATTGTCGATATGGTTCGTCGGCTCATCCAAGATAAGCAAATCGGAAGGCTGAATCAAGGCCGCAGCCAATGCGACCCGCTTACGCTGACCGCCTGAAAGCGTCCCCATCTTCGCGTCATAATTCCGGATGCCCAGCTTGGACAGGATGGTTTTCGCATCGCTTTCCAGCTGCCACGCCTGCAGCGTATCCAGCGTCTGATTGAGCTTCAGCAGCTTCTGCTGCAGGTCTTCGCGATTCGGATGCAGCTCCAGCAGTTCCATCGTTTCGGTGTACTCCCGGACCGCCTTCATCTCTGGAAGATCGCCCTCAAATACCTGCTGCAGGACGGTATTGTCCGGATCAAACTCGGGGTTCTGGGCCAGATAACGCACCCGGATGCGATTGCCCATCGATATTTTACCGGCATCCGGCGGCTCAATCCCCGCGATAACGCGCATAAACGTGGATTTCCCCGTGCCGTTTACGCCGATGATCCCGATTTTATCCTGGTCCTCCATCCCGAAGGAAGCATCCTGAAACAGAATTTTGTCTCCATAGCTTTTCGTTACCTGTTCCACGGTCAATATATTCATAGTTATGATCCCTACTTACATTTATAGATTTCGTTGATCGTTCCTTCATCGGTAAGACGGATACATTATAACGCAATCCACGCCGCAATCCCATAAGCTGCCGCGCCGCCAAGCAATGAGCTGACCAGATTGACCGCATCGTTGGACATCCAGGCATGTCCGCGCATGCGCACCGTATCCCGGCCGCAATGTCGAGACACTTCCACCGATTTGCCGCACGCCGGGCAGCGATACATTACCTGCATGGTCGCACCGAGGTACGAATCGGCAAAAGCTCCGACCACGCCGCCCGCAAGGGCAGCCAGGACATACGGCAACAGATCCGCATTCATGCCGCTCCACTCGGCCAGCAGCCATCCGCCTGCCCCAATCAGCATGCTCCCTGCCGCCGCCGCCGCGGAGCCGACCCAGGACACGCCGCCGGATTCCCCGGCTGTCAGCACCCTTCCGTTCAGCACGGAACGCGGAGGCTTCCGGCTAAGGCTGCCCACCTCCGTGGCCCAGGTATCCGCCGTCACCGTAGCCATAACGCCTATAAACAGGTACACCCACAGATGGGACGGAATCCATACGTTCAACAGACACAGCACCATGCCGATGCCGCCATTGGCGAAGACCTGACCGGCATCCCGCCGGCCGGTCTTGGCATAGGATTTCTCCAGGTCCGCCTTCCGCTGCTTCCCATGCCGCGAGAGCAGCGTGGACGTTATGAAAAAAAGAAGCAGGGTTCCGAACCAAAACGCGTTCCCTGCTCCGTAATATATGGTACCCATCAGAATAGCGGCTAAGGCTCCGGATTCCGATAACGATCGTTTCCTGTAAGCGGCTCCTGCCACGATGACGGCACCCGCTGCCCCGATCAGCCAATCCATCCGCGATCCCTCCCATAATAAAGCTTGTCAGATTACCCGATTTCGCAGCGGCCCAGACGGACGTCTCCCCAGAACAGTTCGAACACGTCGCCGGATTCCGTGGGTCCCACGCCGGCCGGCGTGCCTGTGAAGATCAAATCCCCTTGACCTAGACCGTAATGCTCGCCGATGTAATCGATGATGCGCTGAAGAGAGAAAATCATATCCTTCACATTCCCCCGCTGGACCTGGGCGCCGTTCTTCCAGACGGTAAAATCCTTATCCTCAAGCTTGGCGGTTCCCGGGAAAGCGATGGATGGCGTAAGCGGTGCGGAAGATTTAAACGCCTTTGCCGCCGTCCACGGGTGTCCCTTCTCCTTAATGACCGTCTGTACGTCACGCAGCGTGAAATCGATGCCAAGGGCCATCGTTTTTACAAGCTCGTCCACGGTCTTGCCTGGCGCGTAATCCTCCGCAAGCTGAATAACAAGCTCGCCTTCAAAATGAAGGCTGCCCCTGTCCATCGGCAGCTTCAGCACGCTGCCGTCCAGCGGAACGACGGCATGCGAGGGTTTAAGAAAAATCATCGGCTCTTCCGGTACGGCATTGCCGAGCTCCGCCGCATGCAGTTGGTAATTACGTCCTACACAATAAACGTTATTCACTAGGGCACACATCAATTAAAACCTCCATTTTCTTCGCCAGAACGGAACTTTTGGTGCAATTTTATGAATAAAGATTTGGCCCCATGTATCGGGCCGGTTCGTACAGATCATGATGGCGGGATTCATTCGGGCGAGCGATCTCATGCTCTTCGCATCATCCACCGTCCAAGCCATGGGCGTAATGCCGTTCTTCACCAGATCCGACGCAAAAGCCGCATCCAGGTGGGAATAGCCGATGGATAAAAAGGAACATTTCATTTGCTTCAAGCGTGCCAGCAAATTGCGAGGATGCGCATCGATGATAAGTCCGGTTTTCACGTCGGGCTCCAATTCCTTTGCCTTCATCAAAGCTTTCGGTTCAAACGAAGTAAGCACCACGTCCGTCAGCATCCGGTGGGCTTGAATCCGCTCCAGGACAGCGGCTTCCAGGCCGGGATACATGTCCCCGCTCGTTTTGAGTTCGATGTTAAGTTTCAATCGGCCTTTGACCAGCTGCAGGACCTCATCCAGCGATGGAACCTGCTCTCCCCTGAACTGGCGTCCCTTCCATTCTCCGGCGTCCATCCTCCGGATTTGCTGCCAGGTCAGATCCTTCACCTTGCCCTTCCCGGTCGTCGTACGATCCACGCTGAAGTCATGGATCACGACAGGGACCCCGTCCTGAGTCAGCTGCACATCAATCTCCATCCAATGCACGAAGGGCTCATCCATCGCCATCTGAATGGCTGCGCGCGTATTTTCAGGCGCTTTACCGGAAAACCCCCGGTGAGCCACGCATAAATTGTTCATGGTGGGACCTCCTTGATGTAACGTTTAACGAATTAGTCTGCGGCCTTGCCTGCTATAACTTCACCATCAAGCGCTATTTTGACGCCGCCGACGGATCGCTCCTGGACCTCTTTCAGCAGGGCTTCAGCTTCTTTGCCTTCAAGCGGAATGACCTGTCCGATCTCCGTACGGTAAGGCGTCAGCTTCAGGTCGCAGTCTCCTTGCTTGCTGCATGAAGCCCGGAACACGGCTGTTTTCCACGTATCCGCATTCGACGATTTGGTAAAGATGAAATTGCCGGTGCTGTACGCAATCCACTTGCCCTTGTACTGCTCCAATCCCTTGCAGCACATGCGGGTGGCCGCCGATAATCAGATCGGCGCCGCCGTCAATGAATGCGCGTGACAGATTGATCTGATGGACATTCGGCGTCTTATGAAGCTCCTCCCCCCAATGGGCGATGACAACCACCAGATCGGCCTTGTTCCTTGCCTCCTGGATCGCTTCAACCGCCTTGGGCAGCACATGGTCATAAGCCCCGGCGACCCCCGGCCTGTTCTCCAGCGCATACCAGGTCGTCTCCGGCAGGACGCGGCTGAACCCAAGCAAGGCAACCGTCATGCCCTGAAGCTCGAAATATTCGGCCGCAAAGGCTTCTTCCTCATTCCGACCTGCTCCCACATAACGGATATCATGGTCCTTCAGGTGCTTCAAGGTATCCAATAGCCCCTCCTGCCCCTGATCCAGAATGTGATTGTTAGCCAGATTAACGGCTTCCACCCCGGCATCCCGGAGGGCGGGCAATACGTCCGGAGAGGACTTGAATACGAATTTCTTGTTGGCGGCGCCAACGCCTCCGGTCGTAACCGGGGTTTCCAGATTAAGCACGGTTAGGTCGTCCTCCAGAAATGCGGTACCCAGGTGCTTGTAGGGATAATCGTATCCATGCTTCTTCAGCTCAGCCTCCACCTTGCCCGAGAACAACGTGTCCCCTGCAAAATGCATGACCACCCGCGCTGCCATCTCGTCATCGGCAGGTTCATCCGCTGCGCTGCCATCAGGCCACGTTATCGCGGAATCGGGAGGTTCGCCGGGCTCCGTCGTCGTCGAAGGATCCGAATCCGTTCCCGCGCCTACATCCTGCTGCCCGGAGCCGGTGCTTCCCGCCTGCTCCCCTTCCATGCCAAAGTCCGGCATACCAGGGGGATAAGCCGTTTGCGGAACCGGATCTTCCTTGAATTTAAAATGATAAACAAGCAAAGCAGCGATCATAAAAATCAGGCATAGGTTCAGAATGAGCCAAACCTGTCCGGTTCGCTGCTTACGGGCCTTCTTCTCGGCCTTGCTTTTCTCTGATCGTGACAGATGCTGCATAGGTCACTCCTTTATTCACTCATGAGCTCGCGCAATAAGTCGCTTCCCCCATTATACCAGCTTCCCCATAAAGAATAGAACCCCCCGTCGCCGGGGAGTTCCATATCAAAGCATTCTGTTGAGAAATTCGAAATTCGGGTAATACGGCTTACAGTCCAATCAAGGTGATCACGGAGTCGCTCAGCGCCTCCATATAGAGCGGGTCGCTGTTCAAGGAGTCGATGCGCTCAAGCCGCATATCCATCTCCTTGGCAATGCTTTTGGCTTCGATATCCAAATCGTACAGCACCTCAAGATGGTCCGATACGAAACCGACCGGCGCGACCAGCACGTCCTCCACCTGTTCTTCTTTGTTCAGCGCCTGCAGCGTATCCAGAATGTCCGGGCCCAGCCAAGGCTCCGCCGTCCGGCCGGCGCTTTGCCACGTAAACTGCCACTGCTTCACGCCTGCCTTCTCGGCTACGGCCTTGGATGTCTCAAGCAGCTGATCCTGATAAGGATCTCCGACGGACAAAATGCGTTCCGGAAGGCTGTGGGCACTGAACAGCACCCTCACGCTGTCCCGAACAGCCCCCGCTTGCTCGAACTGGTTCAGCTTCGCCGACACCCGGTCTGCAAAAGCCTCGATCAGTTTCGGATGCATGTGATAGCTCTCCACGAACGAAATCTGAAGTCCCAGCTCATCGGCCTTCGCCTGGGCACGCTTCACGTAGGATCCGATGCTCATGGTGGAGTAGTGGGGAGCCAGCACGATGCCGACGGCTTCCTTGATGCCGTCCCGGACCATTTGCTCCACGCCGTCTTCGATATACGGAGCCGCGTGCTTCAAGCCTTGATAACACACGAACTCAAGATCGATGGCCCGGGGATCCGCATTTAATGTATCCTGCAGCGTGCGGACCTGCCGGTCCGTGTTCTCGCGGAGCGGAAACACGCCTCCCACAATCGCCTCATAGCGGTCCGTCAGCTCCTTGAGCTGCTCTTCCGACGGCTTATTTCCGCGGCGGATATGCGTATAATAACTTTCGATTCCTTCCATGCTCTCCGGCGTGCCGTAGGACATGACCAATACGCCAATCTTATTCTTCATACCATCTCACCTCTGGCTAATAAAATATTCAACGTTTAAGAGCGTTGTGCTCCTGCCTGCAATGCTTGAGCGGAGTATTCGTGAATATACGAGGTCAGCTCACGCAGCTTCTCCAGGGAAGCCTCCGGGAATAAACCGTGTCCTAGATTAAACACAAAGCCCGGCTCCTGAATCCCCTGATCGATAATTTCTTTGGCATACTGCTGAATGACCGGCATCGGCCCGGTCAGAACCGTCGGATCCAAATTGCCCTGAACGGCATATTTATGCTCCAAACGGCGGCGTCCTTCCGTAATGGACACTCGCCAGTCGAGACCGATGACATCCGTGCTGAGATCCGTAAGCGTAGGCAGCAGCTCTCCTGAGCTTACCCCCGGGAAATAGATCTTCGGAACGCTTAGGTCCTGAAGCTCGGCAAAGATACGCTGAATGGTTGGAAGGACAAACGTTTGGAAATCCTTTGGAGACAAAGCTCCAACCCAGCTGTCGAACAATTGAAACGCTTTCCCGCCGTTTGCCACGTGGGCGCGCAAATAAGCGATCACCATGTCGCCGAGCTTGTCCATCAGCGAAAACCATACCTTCGGCTCGCTGTACATAAGCTCTTTCGTGCGAAGATAATTTTTGGAAGGTCTGCCTTCGATGAGATAACTGGCAATCGTGAACGGAGCACCGGCAAACGTAATGAGCGGAACGTCGAGCTCCTTTTCCAGAATGCGAATCGTCTCCAAGACATGGCCGAGATCACCTTCCACGTCGATCGGGCGAAGCTTCTCTACATCCGCTGCGGATCGGATCGGATTGTCGATTACGGGACCGATATTTTTCACAATATCGAAGTCTACCCCGATCGAGGCAACGGGATTCATGATATCGGAATATAAAATAGCCGCGTCCACGCCGAGCTTCCGTACCGGCATCAGGGTCACTTCTGCCGCCAGCTCGGGTTGACTGCATATTTCCAGCAGGGAGTACTTTTCTTTAATCTTTCGATACTCCGGGTCGTAGCGTCCCGCTTGTCGCATGTACCATACAGGAACGTGGTCCACTTCCTGCTTGCGGCAAGCGCGGATGAATTGATCGTTATAGGTCATGATTAGGCCCCCATCAATGTGTATAAAGTTTCCTAAAGAACATTATGCCCTTTTTAAAAGTAAGTAACAACCGTCTTACATGGACATCCTATGAAAATCGCATGACAATCTTATGACATTGTTAGCATTTGGCACTTTTTAAATATGTTATACTGGAAGAACGGCTTTTTTTAGGGTAATTCCACATACGTCCGGTTCGCGCCGGACCCGACAGCTTAGAAAGGAAGTGAAAGGCACATTGACCAATTGGAAAATCAATCTCATTGTGCTTTGGTTCGGGCAGTTTTTGGTCAACTCCGGGATGACCATGATCACCCCGTTCCTGACGTTATATCTGGCGCAAGACCTGAATGTCGTGGGAGATCGGGAAATAGGACTATGGGCAGGATTAATATTCGCCGCCAACTTCCTGACATCATTCATTTTTCAACCGATCTGGGGAAAGGTCGCAGACAAATACGGACGCAAAATCATGCTGCTGCGCTCCGGCTTCGGCATGGCGCTGGTCATTGCGTGCATGGGCTTTGCTACTCATCCATGGCATCTGCTGGTTCTGCGTCTGCTGAACGGTACCATATCGGGATTTAACCCTGCGGCGATATCGCTCGTATCGGGCACGACCCCCAAGAATCGGATGGGATTTGCGATGGGCATCATGCAGTCCGGACAAGTTGCAGGCACCATTCTCGGTCCGTTGATCGGCGGACTCATGGCCAGCTGGGTCGGATTCCGGCCAATCTTCTATATCACGGGCGGATTGATTTTTGCCGCTTCGATGCTTGCCTTGTTCCTCGTCAAGGAAAATTTCAACCGCGAGCAGGCGGCCAAGGCGCCCCAGCCTTCGGTTATTGCCGGGCTCAAGGAGCTGAGCCACATTCCGCAGCTGCCGGCGTTATTCGCCGTCACGTTCCTGCTTCAATTCGCGATGATCAGCCCTATGGCGCTGCTCCCGCTGTATGTTCAGAAGCTTCATGGATCCGCGGTGGATATCGCGATATGGGCCGGATTCGTCGTGGCGGTCACGGGACTGTCGAACATGATCGCCTCCCCGATTCTCGGCAAGCTCAGCGACAAGGTCGGCGCGCACCGCATACTGACGTACGCCTTGATCGGTACGGGACTTACGTTGATCCCGCAAGCCTTCGTGCAATCCGTATGGCAGCTGATCATCGTGCGGTTCATGATGGGCGTGTTCATGGGCGGACTGCTGCCAAGCGTCAACGCGCTGATTCGTTCCTACACGCCGGACGGCATGGAAAGCCGCTCCTTCGGCTTCAACACAAGCTCGCTTGCGCTTGGCAACATGCTGGGCGCGGTAATCGGCGGATTCTTATCCGGATTCATCGGAATCGAAGGATTGTTCGTTACATCCGGCTGCCTGCTGATCATCAATATGTTATGGGTGAGACGGAAACTGTTCTCGCATAAGCCTTCGCCCAAATACCGTTGAGCCTGCCAGCAGAATAACAGCAACCGTCTTATCCAAAAAGGGGCTGTCCCGTGGTCTAACCGACCCGAGGACAGCCCCTTTGTGTTATCTGTTTCATCCCTTCACGCGCGCAAGGATCAGCCCGTCATAGGCGGGCAGCAGCGTGCTGATCAGCCTCTCGTCCGTCGCGATGATTTCATTAAAGCGGCGGACGGCCCGAACCGAAGGACCGTTCTTCTCCGAGTTCAGCGTCCGGCCCCGCAAAAAGCAATTGTCTCCGGCAATGAGGGCACCGGGATTGGCAAGCTCCATGGCATATTCCAAGTACAGAGGATAGTTCTCCTTATCCGCATCAATAAAGAAAAAATCGAATGTCCGCCCTTCCTGCTTCAACGCCTCCAGGCTATCCGCCGCCGGACCGATGCAGTACTCCACCTGATCCTTGAATCCGGCCTTCTCCAGATGACGTCCTGCGAGTGCCGCGTATTCTTCCTTCAGCTCTAAGGACGTGAGTTTGCCGTCGGCTGCAAGTCCGCGACACAGACAGATGCCGCTATAGCCGCCAAGGGCGCCGATTTCGAGAATATTCCTTGCGCCGGCAGCCTGTACCAGCATGGTCAGCAGCCGGCCGTATGCCGGTGCCACCGAAACCTCCGGCATCCCGTGCTCGCGGATGGCTTCTATTACAAGCCGAAGCTCTTCATCTTCAGGGTATAATTGGTTAACATAATCATCAGGGGTCGTAAGCAATGAAGCTGCCTCCTTTTTCTCATAACATGCCTTGACTCCGTTAAACCTAACGAGAACTATCATATGATAATTGTCTTAGTCAATGCAATCGCCTATACTATATAGATTGAACCGGCGGCGACTCTCGCCGTACACATGTTAAATGGAGTTGACATCGTTAATGCCTCGATTACAATTGATCGCGACGGCCCCGATGGGGCTGGAAGCCGTCGTTGCCCGCGAGTTGAAAGAGCTCGGGTATGCCGACATGGAAGTAGAGAATGGAAGAGTTACCTTTTCGGGTGACCTGATCGATATTTGCCGCTGCAATCTATGGCTCCGGACGTCGGACCGAATCCTCGTCAAGATGGGGGAATTTACGGCCCTGACCTTCGACGAGCTCTTTGAAGGAACCAAAGCGCTGCCGTGGGAGGAATGGATTCCGGCGGATGGCGAATTCCCCGTGGAAGGACGTTCCCATAAATCGCAGCTTAGCAGCGTTCCCGCCTGTCAGGGCATCGTGAAAAAAGCAATCGTGGAGAAGCTGAAGCTCTCGCACCGCACGGAATGGTTCCCCGAGGACGGTCCCCGTTATGTAGTCGAGGTATCTCTCTTGAAGGATCGAGCCATCCTGACGCTGGATACGACAGGGCCAGCCCTGCATAAACGAGGTTACCGCAAGCTGGTGACGGAAGCTCCGCTGAAAGAAACGATGGCTTCCGCCCTGCTGCAGTTAAGCCGCTGGGGCCCGCATCGCCCGCTGTATGACCCGTGCTGCGGTTCGGGCACGATCCTGATTGAAGCCGCCATGATGGCCTGGAACATTGCGCCTGGCCTGCGCCGGTCGTTCCCGTCCGAGCACTGGGATATCATCGGAGACAGCCTGTGGGAGGATGCGCGCGAGGAGGCGTTTGATGCGGTGAAGGACGATATTCCGCTCCATATCGCAGGAAGCGATATCGACCCGAAAGCCATCGAAGTAGCCAAAGCCGCTGCCAAAAGCGCGGGCCTTGCCGGCGAAATCGACTTCAGGGTCCTTCCAGCGGCCAAAGCCATCCCTGATGGCGAATTCGGCTGTATTATCACTAATCCGCCTTACGGCGAACGGTTAAGCGAGAAAGAGGAAGTTGAACGTTTGATCCGCCAATTCGGCTCCGTCATGCATTCGCTTCCGACCTGGTCCTTCTTCGCGATCAGCCCGACCAAGCAATTCGAGCATTACTTCGGCCGCAAGGCGGACAAGCGCCGCAAGCTGTTCAACGGCCGGATCGAGTGCCAGTATTATCAATATCTGGGGCCCTTGCCACCGCGTAACAAATCGGCGGAATAACGTCATGACGCCGCTTGAACCGCCGCCTTCGGGCGGCTTTTTTGTCTGCATCGCCGTTTGAATTCATGCCGGGCCAAGCTATAATTAGAAAAGCGTCTATCGACGTTCTTGCATAGAAATCAGACAACGTTTCGAGAATGTTATAGTTTTAGATAAAGGAGGATACCCTCGTGCTCTCATCGCCGTCATGGATCGATATCCGCAGCCGGGTCTCCAGAGGACTGCATTACCGCTACACCGCCTATCTGTTATTCCTTATCCTCATGATGTACAAGCTGATCATGCTGGATCATCAGCTTCATATTGCCAACATGAAGCTGGACCGGGCCGACTATGTGATCGCCGTCGGCTCGCTCCTGCTGATCTCCTTCTGGACCTTATGGCTCCCGGCAAGAGGCCGGCTTGCTTCATTAACCCTACTGAATCTGGTATGGACGGGGATCCTGTACGCCGATTTAATCTATTACCGGTACTTCGATGATTTCATAACGGTGCCGGTGCTCATGCAGGCCGGGCAAGTCGGCTCGCTCGGAGACAGCATCCGTTCCCTTATACACGGCGCCGACCTGTTCTTTTTTATCGATTGGGTTGTCATCGTCCCGTTTACGGCCGTGATGGTGTTCCGCAAACGGACATCGACCTCCGAAACGTACGGGTTCCCGGGTGAATTTCAGCGGCATCGGCGGAAACGGGTGTTTGGCCGGTTGGCAGCTGGTACGCTCGTTTTCATCCTTGGCATGGTGATGACTTTCGTCCCCATCAAGAAAGCGTCCGATACTTGGGCTGTCGGCCTCTTTGAAGGCAATTGGTGGAATATTACGCTATATAACGTGACGGGACTGATCGGTTTTCACGGATATGATCTGTACCGTTACGGCCGGGATCATCTCATCGGCCAGCCGAAGCTGGCAGATGAAGAGGTCAACCAGGTCAAGGCATGGTTTGATGCCAAGCATGGGAAAGCATCCGGAACCGGGGCTTTGTTCGGCAAGTATAAAGGCAGCAACGTCATCATGATCCAGACGGAGGCCTTCATGAATTTTGTCATTGGCCAGTCGATTGGGGGGCAGGAAATTACCCCCAACTTCAACCGTTTGATGAAGGACAGCATGTATTTCAGCAATTTCTACCATCAGACCGGGCAAGGACGAACGTCCGATGCGGACTTTGTCACGCACAGCTCCCTGCTTCCCCTGCCCACGGGTTCCGTGTTTACGCGATATGCCGACCGCGAGTACGATACTCTTCCGGAGATTCTGAAGGAGCAGGGTTATGCAGCAAACGTGTTCCATGCCTATGACAGCAGCTTCTGGAACCGGACGACGATGTATCGGGAAATGAACTATGACCGTTTTTACAGCAAGAAGGATTATGAAATGAACGATGTGCTCGGATGGTCGCTGAGCGACAAAGCATTCTTCGCGCAATCGCTGGATCGTATGAAAGGCATCGAGCAGCCCTTCTATTCCTTCCTGATTACGTTAACGAGCCATCATCCGTATTATGTCCCGAAGGATGCCCGCAAGCTGGATACTGGAGAGTTTGAAGGCACGATGTTCGGGGATTATCTGCAGTCGATCCATTATGTGGACGAAGCCTTCGGCCAGTTCGAGGAGCAGATGAAGCAGCAAGGGCTGTGGGATAATACCATACTGCTCATCTATGGCGATCACGATAATTCGATCAAGGAAATATCGGACTATGAGAAGTTTCTTGGACGGGATCTGAACGCACTCGACATGGAACTGATCATGAACCAGGTCCCCCTGCTCATTCGCCTGCCTGACGGCGGGAATGCCGGAGTATATCCCGAGGCCGCCGGCATGATGAACGTGACGCCGAGCATCCTTCATCTTCTCGGCGTATCGGAAGCGCCGTATTACTGGATCGGGGGCCATCTGTTTGATGATAAGCCGCGTCTGATTCCGCTGCGCAGCGGCGCTTTTTCCGAAGAGAAGGTGTTCTACCTGCCTTCTGAAACGGCCGGGCTGGAAGGTGGAACCTGTTATGATCTGACAACGCGTCAGCCAACCGATATCCAGGCCTGCCGTGACGGGTACGACGAAACCCGGAAGCAGCTGCAAATCTCGGACCAAGTCATCACGTACGATCTGTTGAAGTTATTTAAAGCACAGGGCAAGGGTGAAATGGAGTAACAGAACAGCTTCGATTTAGGTTCAACCCAAGACCCAGGCGCCCCGCTTAACCAAAAAAAACAGGTTGATCATGATGATCAGCCTGTTTTATAATGCGATTTTCGATAAGACCATGTCCCCTTACAAGAAGACCCTTATTCTTGCCGCCTGCTTCTTCCACCCTGCCCAATAGAACACTGACTCGAGTCGGTTTCCCATCTTGGCAAACGCTTCACCACATATCACCTGAGCTTCTTCTAGGATGGCCGCCCCAGCTTCATATAAGTTGACCAAAAAGCCCGTTCAAAGCTTGAAAGCTCTGGAACGGGCTTGCACAGGATGATTTACTTTTTAGCCGAACGAAGCTTGGACAGGCGTTCCTTCTCTTCACCTAACAACTCTTCCGCCAATTCCACGGCGTTTCGGTTCCCCTGCTCGATCACCTGAGCGACTGCTTGCTCTGTATGGGATAACGAATTCTCCGCTTGCTGAATTAACTGTTCCGTCGGATGGGACATGGCCGAGGATACGGCACGGTGCAGTTTCTCCACGGAATCTAACGCGCTGTTGCTTGGACTGTTGGAGTGAAGACTGGAATCGTGACTGTTCATGACGGATGCTCCCTTCTAAAGTCGTGTTCCTGTTGCCCTCTTAGCATGGATGGCTGAGCCAGGAACTATACCCGTAGAAATGGGAAATCCATGAATCTTCGATTGGGGGCCCGAACAGCCCGTTGGTTACTTCACAAACGGCAGCGCCTTTGCCAGCACCTCATCCTCTGTAGGTGCGCTGACATACCGGCCGTTGATATAAATGAATGCGCGTTTGCCGCAAGGACCGCAATAGGATTTGCAGCCGATCTTAATGTCGGCATCCGGCACCATTTTCTGAATCTTCGGGATGATTGTCTTCAATTTCGTATGCCTGCATTTCTCGCAGACGCGAATATCATTAGCCATTATTCATTACCTTCTTTGTTCTGAAGTATCCTAGTGGTCGCCGTGATTCCCTTGGGATGGATTCGTAATGACAAAGCCTTCCTCGGGAAAATAAAGATAGTCGATTTTGACGCCGTCCAGAAAAGGTTGTCCAGCCTCCAAAATGACGTCGATCTCTTTATCCGTCGATACGACGACATCGCTTTCCTTAGGTGTGTCCAGATCCAGTCCATAGTGGGCATGATCGCCATGCGCATGGGTAACCAGCACGCGAAGTTTTTTGTCCTTGTTTTCTTCCTTGTCCAGCTCTCGCTTTATCACTTTGGCCGCATTGCGGGTAATTTTACATTTCACGTATATTCATCTCCTCACGGATGTTTCATTCAATATGTTATTGTAGACCCCTGCCGACTTTTTCGCAAGGGTTCTGTCCGTATTGCCGCTGACTGAAGGCCGCTTACCTTGCGCGCTTGACCGTGCCTTGGTTCTCATCGAGCAAACCCGGATATTTCCGTTCGACGCGGGATACGAACCAGTTCATCAGCAGCATCGTGACTCCGATATCATCGATCGGCAGGAAAGGCATGAAATCCGGCAGTACCCAATACAGCGCAACCGGAACCAGGAATAACAGCTTGTCCCCTAAAGCAACCCGGGAAGAGGCCAAGTACCCGAATATCCGCTGGAATACGTGCGACCAGCGCCGAAGCGACCATAATCTTCTCCACTTCATGGTGCATACCTCCATTCCAATTGCATGAATATATATTACCCAATTCCTGAATCTCTAAGAAATCCCGGCCATTCCTATGCGGCCCGCAATCAATCATAGGGCGAAAAGAGGCCACTGCCTTGATCCATGACAAGCAGCGGCCGATTCTTCTATCTTTGTATACGTTTAGGAATGCTTCTCGTTTCATTATCAGGTTATTCCAAAGACATGAACGCCGACAGGATCGATCCCACCTCGACGCACAGGTCCTCGAAATCCTCGAGCGGCAGCGGATTAATCCCATAACCGATCTCCACCGTAAAGCCCGGTCTCCTGAAATGCTGAATGAACCAATCCTTGTAGCCCGCATCGCTCCCCTGAAGCTTCACCGGCCTGTAACCGCCCGCCTGACCCATTATTCTGGCCATGTTCTCGCTTTCCGGAGGTTCGTAGTCCCTGTAATTCCAATAAATTTCCCTGCCTTGGCTGTGAAGGGAAACGGCTCGTTCCGGAGAGATCGACAGGGTATGCTGATAGACGGTCTCGGCTTCCGGCTCGCTCAGCGGCTTAGCCCCCGCATAATCCTGCGGAGAAGGACGCGTTTTGCCCCTGCGAGCAACTTCCTCGTTCCAATGCGCCGGGAATTGGTCCCCCAAATCCACGCCGTTGATATTCGCCTTCCAGCGGCGAAAGTCCTCGCGACCGCCATTCCATTCCAGCAGACGTTCATAATAGGGATGAGAAGGTGTGATTCCTTCTTGTACGAGTTCTACCCCGTCCGGGTTTGCCATCGGGACAACCCACAGCGTATAGTCCTGGTACCAGGCCGTCGGTTCCTGATGATAAACCGTTGAATCTTGGACCAACGCCCTGCCGTACTCCTCCATGAATCGCATCAGACAAGGAGTGGTGATCCATTCATTGGCATGCAGCGCCGCATTCATGTGAAGATTCTTCGGGCCTTTGCCGATTTTGGCCGCATATATGGGTTTGCCTAGCACGCTCCGTCCGATGACGCTCCACTCGATGGCAGGGTAATGCAGCTGCATCTCTTGGATATCGCGCTCCAGATCCCCCGGTCCATACTCGCCGGATAACCGTATCAAATGCTTATGCGTCGGGCCCGGCAGAACGATCGTTTTTCCCTGGGGCAGCTGATTAGCCGATAAACCGGGATTCAATTCTTCCAAGGCTTCCTTGCGAAACCGGAACGCACTGGCAATACGATCAAACGTATCATGCTCCTGAATGACATACCGCCGGCGCAGCGATGCAGGAAGATAGAGCATTTGTCCCTGCTGGAGATACGGCTGCTGGGCGGCCCATGGATTTGCCGTAATCAGCTGTTCATACGCCAGACCATGTCTGGCAGCCACGCGTCTTAGTGTATCGCCTTTCTGTACGACATATTGCTGCATAATGGATTCCTTTCCGCGGCTAAGCCGCTTCAATTAGTGTCCAATCCATGTATATGAGCAGCCGCTTGTCCGACATGAGTGATGCAGCCGATCGAAACGGCGCCAAGCCCCTTCCTATCGTATGAAGGCGATCGTGAAACAAAAGAAAGGCAGGAAAGGGCCCCATCCCTTGTCCTGCCTGCCTCGCATTCTCGTATTCGCAATCATTCTAATAAGCTTTAAAGTATGAACCGTGAATTATAGCTTCGTAATCTGCCATACCACCGGCGTCCGCTTGATATGCTCACCAAGCCATTCGGTTGCAATGCTCTGAAAAATTTCCGGATCTCCTGTACAGAAAAATTGATGCACCGGCCCTTCCATGCTGCTCGCGAGCTGGCCTTTATCGTACAGAATCGTGCTGACTTCGCGTGCCGTTTCATCGGCGGAGCTGATCAGCTTCACATTCGGCCCCATGACGGTTTGAATCGTATTCATGAGAAACGGATAGTGGGTACAACCCAGGATCAGGCAATCAATGGAGGTATCCTTGATGCCTCGTAGCGATCGCTCCACCACCTGCAAGGGAATCCTTGGACCGGAACAATCCGTGTTCGACGAGCGGTACCAATTCGGGGCAGGCTTGACTCTCTACCCCGATATATGGTGACAGCTGTTTCAGAGCCGCTGTATACGCTCCGCTGCCAATGGTTCCGACCGTACCGATCACGCCGACGTGTCCGGTCTTCGTTGCGCTTATGGCGGCTCGTGCCCCTGGATGAATGACACCGATGACCGGCACGGGCACTTTGGACGAAATATAATCAAGCGCCGCCGCCGTTGCCGTATTACAGGCGATAACGATCATTTTGGGATCATATTGAATTAAATAATCTACGATTTGCTCCGTAAATAAACGGACTTCTTCCGGTGTACGGGGTCCGTAGGGTGCGCGGGCTGTATCTCCGAAATAAATAATCTTCTCTCTCGGGAGCTGTCTCATCACTTCTTTGGCGACAGTCAGCCCGCCCACACCCGAGTCTAGTATTGCGATTGCTTGCTGCACGAACCCACCGCTTCCTTCTTGTCAAATTCATGGTTTACAGTGATACCATATGTCATTTCGGATCGAAATGTACCTTAAATCTTACCCCAATTCCCCCCTCTCTTCAACAAGGGCGCCGTTGTGAAAAACCTTGGATGCAATGTTCAAGCAATTGTAGGACTCTTGCTCCAGATGCGGAGCTTAGGTAGTTTATACTATTAGTAAGCGCGCGTATAGAAAAGGAGAATCTCACGTGAATGACAGCATACATCGCACTGGCCTTTTTCAGGCTGCGGAGCAGTTTATCGGGCTCTGTTATGCAGAGTTAAACCGGACCGGGGAAGAAGTGCAGTCCCGGATCCGCGACATCCGCTCACAGATCGAGCGGACAGGTACTTATGAACATTCGCTAGAGGAACTGACGCACGGGGCCAAAATGGCCTGGCGAAACAGCAACCGCTGTATCGGGAGACTGTTTTGGGATCGCCTGAAGGTCATTGATGCCAGACACTTAACAGAGACCTCCGACATCTTTTCGGCGCTTCTCCACCATATCGAGAGTGCCACCAATGGCGGAAAGATCATACCTACGATTACCATTTTCAGAGCTGCGCGTCCCGGGGAAGCTCCCCTTATGATCAAAAACCATCAATTGATTCGGTATGCGGGTTACGAAACGCCGGACGGCACGATTGGCGACCCGGCTTCGATCGCCTTCACGAAGGAATGCATGGAGATGGGTTGGCAGGGTGACTTGACCGCCCATGATGTGCTGCCGCTGGTGGTGCAGCAGGGGAATGAGCCGCCCGAGTGGCTGCCGATACCGAAATCCTCCGTGCTGGAGGTCTGCCTGGAGCATCCTGATCTTCCGGAGCTTAAAGAGGAAGGGTTAAAATGGTACGGGGTGCCTCTCATCTCGGACATGCTGCTTGAGATCGGGGGCGTTACGTATACGGCCGCTCCGTTCAACGGATGGTATATGGGAACCGAAATCGGTGCCCGCAACCTCGCAGATGAGGCCCGTTACAACAAGCTTCCGCTCATCGCCAAGCTGATGGGGCTGGAGACTTCAAGCGAAGCCACCTTGTGGAGGGATCGTGCACTGGTCGAACTCAATGTGGCCGTGCTTTATTCCTACAAAAAGGCGGGCGTCAGCATCGTAGACCATCACTCGGCTGCAGCCCAGTTCGGTCTGTTCGAACGGCGTGAAGCGCAGGCCGGGCGCGAGCTTACCGGAGACTGGAGCTGGCTGATTCCTCCGGTTTCGCCGGCCACCACGCATATTTTTCATGCATCCTATCATAATGACATGCGTTCGCCGAATTTCCATTATAGGAACAAGGGACAATAATCCCGCCTGACCATGCTAAACACCTAAACGCAGCAAAGCCGGGGCGTTTGGCGCCGCCCCGGCTTTTCATGTATTTTGGCGTGATCCTTATTCCCGTAATCGATGTGCTGAAGACTGATGATCCTGGTTTTAATCGTTGATCTTCTCTTCCGAAACAGAGGGCACATACGCCTCTTCTTCAAAATCCTCATCAAACGAGGACACCTGTGCGATTTCCTCTTCTGCCAGCCAGCTCTCCTGCCGGTTCCGCCAGGACTGAATGTCGGAGATGACATTCTCGGCACGATCCGTCATGATGCCGATCAGATTAACGCCCTGCTCTCCTACCTTCTCCGCTGCCTCCTGCACCTTGGCACCGATTCCGCGTGCGCCGTCAGCAATGTCATCCCGAAGCTCTTTGCCGGATTTCGGAGCCAGAAGAAGTGCGGTAACAGAACCTGCAACACTGCCGATCAATACTCCCCAGAGGAGTCCTTTGCTCTTCTCTTTCATATCCCATCTCTCCTTCTATTTGGCTTGCCCTTCGCCGGACTTGGAGGCATATTTGTTCCAGGAATGCCAGAGCGTCATCCCGGCATCCACCCAACGGAACATCTCCCCGATCTGCCGTTCATTATCGAGGCGAGCACGTTCCAGATGCTCAATGGCCGTTATTGAAGCTTTTTTCCCAACAGCATGAACCGCATCGGCCGTCTTGGCTAAGGCTGTCGCTGCACTGGACATGGAAGCGGCAAAAGCTTCGCCGGCTGCCAGCTGACGCTGTATCATCTCCAAAGAGACGGAAGCCTGCTCAAGCACTTGCGAAGCCTCCTGTGCCAATCGGGCGCTGTCTTCTTCAAGCCGGCCCAGCATGGTCTCAGCCCGCCGCATCAGCTTTCTAATCGACAGCATCATGACCACCGCGGCAACCGCGATCAGCACGATGCCGGCGGCAGCGGCCAGCGCACTCCATTCTGTCATCGGGAACTCCTCCTTTCGTCCGACCGGGCGAATGCCTAGTCGCTTGATGCATTATAAGCAGGATGGGCTTGTCTTGACACAACATCGGCGATCTTTTTATTGCGGCCAGAGAACAACGAATATCCCCGCCCGCTCAAGGAACATGCCGGCAACGGTACGAATTCAACAAAAAACAGACCGTTCAGAGGATTTCCCTGAAGGTCTGTTCTTCCATGAGTCATATAGATGAGCGAGCCCATGCGGGCATGGGAGAAATCATTCAAGCTAAGCTAAGCAGCCATCAGTACAGTTCGTTCTTTAAATATTCGCGAACGTTTCCCGCAAACTGCTCCAGCACATCGGGAAGTACGGGCGTTAAAGAATGCAACGCCTGCCGGTCCCAATCATAGTAGTCCTGTACGAGCGGCTTACGTAAACGAACCAGCTCCATCAGAACCTTATGAACCTCTTGCGGAAACACCTTTTCCTCATGATTGATATCCATGATATCTTCGTAACTGCTGGCATCCCGCATAATAAATCCGTCGATCAGGTAGCTGCCCACATCCGTGACGACCTCGATCGCCAGATGAAGCGCACGCTCCTGAACCAGGCCCAGCACCAGGCCTCCGTCCCACGATTGCGCCGCGGCCCGCAAACCTTCCGCAATGTCCGGAATTGCGTTCAGCCGCCGTTCAATTTGCTCTTGATTCACATAATACACCGCAAATCTCCTCCAGCCTGTTGTTGTAAGTCTATCTATGCCTACACTTCAAAATCAACGCTAAGCGTATGATCTTTCACCGTATTGATGTATTGGATCACTTCCTGATGTACGGGGTGAACGGCATAAGCCTGCAAATCTTCAAGATTGTCCACTTCAACGATCAAAGCCAAATCATAAGAGCGCTCGGAGCGGATCACATCGGCACCCGCTTCAAGGGATCTCAGCATCGGAATTTTCCCGTCCATGTCGCGCAGCACCTGCACGGTTTTCTCAATATTCTCTGCGGTTGGATCCTTCAATTTGAAAAAAACAATATGTTTAATCATCGTCCGTTCCTCCATCTCTAGCATATATGTAAAACTAAAACTCTCGTATCTATCATACCCCGTTCGACCGGAAAAAGAAATCGCTCCCACGTACATGAGGAACATACAAGGCTCTCCAGTTATAACCAAACAGGAGCATCGACTGGACGGCGCCAGAACGTGCTCCTGAATGAACATCCTATTAAAAAAGCCGGTAATTTGGATTTATGCGCTAAATATGGTTCAGCATGTTCCGGGCAATCCAGACCCCGGCGGCTCCTGCCTGAGCAAGCCCTCGGGTAATTCCGGCGCCATCCCCGCCGCAATACAGCCCCTTGATCTCCGTCTCGAAGGAATCCGACAGCTTCGGCCTTGCGGAGTAAAACTTGGCCTCGACGCCATAGAACAACGTGTGCTCCGACGCGATCCCCGGCGTGACTTGATCAAGCGCTTCAACCATCTCGATCAGACTTTTCATCGTGTTGTAAGGCAGCACCAAGCCAAGATCGCCTGGAACGGCTTCCTTCAGCGTCGGCTCAAGAAACCCTTCGCGGATTCTGCCCTCGGTGGATCTCCGGCCGCGAAGCACGTCGCCGAATTTCTGCACGATGACCCCGCCGCTGGACAGATCATTCGCCCGCTTGCATATTTCGCGCGCGTATTCGTTAGGCTTATCAAACGGCTCAGTAAACTTATGGGATACCAGCAGCGCAAAGTTCGTATTGGCCGAGCCCAACGCCGGATCCTTGTAGGAATGGCCGTTGGCGGCCATGACGCCGCTGTGGTTTTCCACCACGACATGGCCGGAAGGATTACTGCAGAATGTCCGCACGCGGGTCCCGACCGAAGTGTTGAAGATGAATTTGCCTTCATACAAATGCTCGTTGATTTCACGCATGACCACATCCGAGGTTTCGACGCGCACGCCGACATCCACTTGGTTATTATGCATTTTCAATCTGCGTTTTTTAAGAATGCCGGTCAACCAGGCAGACCCGTCGCGGCCGGGGGCAACCATCACCAGATTCGCCTCATGGACCTCTCCGCCCTTCATCGCGATGCCGGTGACGCGGTGGGTGCCGTCCTCCTTGACGGTGACGATGTCCTCGACCTCCGCCCGGAATGCCATATCAATCCTTGTCTTTAAATATTCATAAATCGACTTCAGGATTTCCAAATTCTGCTCGGTTCCAAGATGCCTTACCTGTGCGCGAAGCAGCTTAAGGCCTGCTGCGTATCCTCGCTGTTCAATATCGCGGATCGCATGGGTCGTCGGATCTGTAATGGCAGGCGTCGCCCCATGCTCCAGGTTGATGGCGTCCACATATTGAATGAGCTCCATGACTTTGGATCCGGGCAAATAATCGGTCATCCAGCCGCCAAACTCTGTGGTTATGTTGAATTTGCCGTCACTGTATGCCCCGGCTCCACCAAATCCGGCCGTAATCGAGCAGGCCGGCAGGCAACCGGCGAATTCCTTCCGGCCTACCGCCGGAGGACACAGCTTAATCTTCTCCTCCAGAATCGGACAGCTTCTCCGGTAAATATCATGTCCCTTGTCAACCAGCAGCACCCTGCTGCCCGGTGATTTCAATGTCAGCTCATAACATGCAAAAATTCCCGCAGGACCGGCACCAACAACGATAACATCATATTTGCTCATCATATCCCCCTGTGTGTTTGACTGTCGTTTGCGCACACCGATTTCAGGCACAAAAAAATCCTGCTCCGAATAGGTATGCTTGCGCACCCTATTCGTAGTCAGGAATTTAAGGTCCCTTGTAGAAACCCCTGAACCTTATTTTCAGGGATATACGAATAAGCCTATTTTTCTCTTCAACAACCATAGTTAATATAAAACGGAATTACGAATGAGTCAATACGAATATTTGAAATTGTTCGTCTTTTGCGATAAATTTCGATTTATACAGGGGAATAATCGTTAATTTTTATATAAATACGAACAATGTTCCAACAAGACCAAATACACATTGTAGGTCTATCGAACCACTGCGCCGGCTCCATAAATCATGTAACAACGAAATGGAAACAAATGTTTAGTGATTGGCTATTGAAAAGCTAGTGTCGAATATTGTAGTATTGTGTTAAAAAAAATCGGAGGAATTATGCCTACACAACTGCAGCAAGAAAAACACTCCATTGAGGCGTGGTCCCTGATCAACCGTAAATATTTGGGGAAAGGCGTGCGAGTCAAGCGCTTTCGTCGGCCGACCCGCTGCCAAATTCGTAACCGCGTCCTGCTAGCCGTACTTATGGCCAACGATATCAAATTGTCGCAATTGGCCGAGGAACTGGGAGTATCCTCCCGTAGCGTCAGCGCCTGGGTATATGAGGGACGCGTTCCCGGAAAAAACAACCTGGAGAAAGCCTGCGACTACTTGGGTTATCCCCGCCACATTCTCTTCAGAGAAGAATTGCTGGACAAGTCGCCCTTGATCTGTCAGCCAGCGCCTTCCCGATTCATGAAACGCACCCTGACACGCTCTCCGGTCAGCAATCGGATTCTGACAGGCCTGTGCATGGTTCATGATTTGTCGGTGAGCGATGTCAGCCGCTGGATCGGCGTGCATCCCGGCACGTTCCGCAAATGGCTGCACCAAGGCACCGTACCTTCAGCAGCATTTCAGGAGAAAGCGGAACAGTTCTTTCGAATCCCTAAGTCTGTGTTATTCGCAGATTGCGCACTGAAGCAAGAGTCCCGATAAAACTAGCCGTTAAACCAATAACCATACTTATGATCTGACACAAATGCTCTGCTTGCCGGACTCCATTCGGCCAAGCCGGGCTTATTTTGTGTCATGGCATAGTTTGAGGTTTTCAGGGAATACAAGTAACATCGGGCATACGAAACATCCAGGAATGAGGTGACTGACCAATGAAGCTGCGTCAGAAGGAAATTGGCGCTTCACTGGGATTGCTGGCTGGAACGACCATGGGAAGCGGCATCGGATTCCTGCTCGGATGGCACTCCTACAATCTGATGGTCCTGGTTTCCCTCTTCGGTTTTTTCGGTATTGCAGCCGGTCTTTGGGCAGGCTCCCGAAGAATATTCAAAGAGCTCCCTTAAAAACCATGTGAGGCTCGTCGTTCTGCCTGATTCTTGCTGAACGTTCAGGCATAAGCTCAAAAAAAGCAGGCCGGTAATTTTCCGGTCTGCTTTGATATGATTAGTTATGGGTCTTCGTCTCGTTTATAACGTACCATTTCCCAGGCTTAACGCCATCGTTTTTGAAATGTTGAACGACTCCGTCAATGGCGGCTCTTTGGTCATGGCCTCGGGTGGTCGTATCCGGCATATCCTGAATGCTCCAGGTCTTGCCTCCGTCCTCGGTTTTGGCTTGACCGCTGAATCCCGTTTCGGGCGAGATAAAATGGAGAAAGCCGGCATTCGGCGTGCTTCCTATCCGGTTCCATGTTTCTCCGCCATCCGTTGTACGGTACAGATCGTTATTCTCCATCACGGTCCAGGCCTGCTTTCCGTTCAGCGCAAAGATTTGGCGTACTGTGCCCTTCAGTTGAGCTTGAACCTCCCATTCGGTGCCTCCGTCATCACTAAAAGCAATCCAGCCTTCTCCGCCGATCCAGCCTGAGTTATGATTAACGAGCCGGACTGCCGTCACATCCGATAAATCCACATCGGGTTCGGCCGCTGGATCTTCTTGCGTGTCTGCTGCGGAACCGTTTCCTGCGCTGCCATCCGTATGGCCTGAGGTTTCATCCGTGCCGGAAGGCGGCTTTGTCTCAGGAATATCTCCCTTGAGGGAGTTTCCCAATGCCTCAGTCGGCAAAGACCCGGCCCCATTCCCTTTATCCGATGGCTGACATCCGACAGCTACGCTGACTGCGATCAACATCATCAGCATAAAGCCCATCCTGTTTCGAGGTTTTATCATGCGATCACACCCCTTATGTTCTAAATACCAAAACGGCTATTTACGCTATTCGTCCCATTCCATCACCCTCATACGGAACGGTCCCTCTTATTCAGTATAACGCGATTTCCACATGAAGAGGAACGAAAAAAGCTGTTTTTCAAGTCGAATTCCACTTGAAAAACAGCTTTGCTTCATAGATGCGGTCGAGAGGACTCGAACCTCCACGGGGGTAAGCCCACACGGACCTGAACCGTGCGCGTCTGCCAATTCCGCCACGACCGCATATTATGTAAGTCGTGATCTTGTTGATCACCGTAATTAAGAGTATATTACGCCCCAAGCTAAAAAGCAAGCATTTTTTCAAAAAAAATGTCGAAACCATCATTTCATCATGGTTTCGACTAATCAGGCCAGTCTCAGATCGTCCATTGATCATGTATGATGCCGGACAATACCCAACGATCCTCATACCGCTCAAACACTAGCCGCAGGCTTTCCCAGTCCATGCCCGCATAATCAGGGTCAACTCCATCATAATAATACTCAACGATGCAGGCCTCTCTGTACTGGCTGCTGGCATTGTTCACCGTATTTCCTTCGCTCTTCGATTGGTTATATCCGATCCACGGCGCCTTCGCAAAGTCCAGCGAATAAATGAATTTCTTGTAATAGCCATCAAGAGTCATCGAAATCGGTTCTCCGCTGCCGTCAAACTCACCCCATCGGTAAACGGCGTCGTTGTTCAATCCCTGCCGCAGCTGCTGCTTGCTGAGCGTTACGTCCTTCTGCCGGTCGACGTAAGCATACGGAGAGAAGGTGATTCCGTCTGGATGAGCGAGTTCGGCCAGCTTCTCAAAATCCTTGTTTTTCAAAAATGCGATCGCTTCAGCACTGATTTTGGACAGGGCGGCTTCTGCTTCTTTCGGCGTGAGCAGCGGATAAATCATAGCTTCTTTAGCCTTGTTATCCCAGGATACCTTGCCTCCAAGCCCTTCAGCCGAGAAACGGAGCGGGATGTAAACCCGTCCCTCCCTGAGAAGAGGCGGAGCATCCAGGGTCACGACCTTGCCGTCCTTCACGGCACGGGTATGCCCAACGGTATAACTCGTCGTATGTTTGCCATTGCTCACGATCGCCGACCGATCGGCTTGATTCCAACGCACCTCGGCACCCATAGCTTCCGAAATGCCGCGGAATGGCACCATCACCCTCCCTTGATGAATAAAAGCAGGCGAATCCAGCAGCAATTTGCCGCCATTCACCCTAATTTCAATAGGTTTGTCTGAAGATGTACCCGAAGCCCAAACTTCTTCTCCTCCAAACAGGAAACCGGCGATCCCTATCGCTGCCGCCATCATACCGGCCAGCAGCTTTTTCACTCCTTGACGTTTCTTCATCACAAACTATCCCCTCCTTCTGCTCAGTTCACTATCTCTTTTTCCATTTCCATTATAAAATGTCTATAACCCATAGACCCATCCATAAAGCAATTGCCGATTACTCCGTGCAGCCACTGGATATGCACTCCCCTCACGCCCCAGGTTCGCTATGCCTAACCCCCTATTTATATTTACTCAACATACCTTTTATACAGTCAAGGATCAGGAAAGAGGAATTGAGTCGCTGAGGAAGAACTTGTCTAAGCATGAGATTATATTTCTACCGGGGGGATTCTTATTGAAACGATATCTGCTGCCATTATTCATCCTGATCATGAGTCTGCTTTACATTTTCTTCATTCCTTCCGAGCCCATGCTCGTCAAACTGCTGTTCAAGCTCATCCCCATGTGGCTCATCATCCTGTTTGCATATCGGCAATTCCCGCCCCGTGCCACGAAAGTTCACTATCTTCTGTTATCGGGACTGTTCTTCTGCATGATCGGTGACGGTACGCTGATCTGGTTTGTCGTCGGCCTTACCTTTTTTCTGATCGGTCACCTGTTCTATACGGCCGGCTTTCTGGGACAATGGCGATATTCGCTTCCCCGCCTCCTCAGCATCGTTCCGATTGCGGCCTATTCCGTCTGGATGGGCATTCAATTGGTAACCTCTCTCAACTCAAATGGGGAGCAGGCTTTGATATTTCCCGTCATCGCTTATATTGCGGTCATTTCGACCATGCTCTGGACCTCCGTCATGACCGGAAACCGGTTAGCCATGCTTGGAAGTCTGCTCTTTGTCATCTCGGACTCGATCCTGTCCTGGAACATGTTTGTTTCCGATATCCTTTATTCGAACGTATGGATCATGACCACGTATTATGCAGCCCAGTTTCTGATAGCCAGAAGCATCTCGGCTTTTAACCGGACGAAAGCGCGGAGCAGGGGCGACTCGTCGCTCAATGCTTCCACCATCCATTAGAAAACCAAAAAAAGCCGAGTCCGGGTTCCCCCCGGGCTCAGCTTTTACAGGACATTTCACCGCTTCATGTTCCATGATATGTCGGTCCATAACTCCCCTATCAAGCAACGAAGCAACGCCGAGTCCTCAATCACGCCAGTTCATGCGAACCTGCTTAATCCCCTCTACCTGCCACAACTGCTCGAACAATCCGTTAATTCCCTTGCTGTTGAACGAGTATACCCGGAATTCCATTGTGACCTTGGTCGAATCGTCTTCCGTCGTGTCATTGTTCACGATCATGCCTTCCACCGTCATATTGGCCTTTTGCAGCAATTCCGTAATCGTGCTCACATGTACCGGACGGTCACCCGCCTCGATGATAATCTTTAAGCTGCCGGACTTTTTGATAAAGAGAAACCTCGATTCCAATTTATTCAGCACCAGCGTGCTGACCAGAACGATCGCTGTCGTGATGATCGCAGGCCAGTAAAAACCGGAGCCCACGCTTAAACCGATAGCCGCTGCCACCCATAAAGTGGCGGCCGTGGTCAGACCTGAAATGATATGATTGGAACGCCGCAATATGGCTCCGGCACCAAGAAAACCGATACCGCTTACAACTTGTGCCGCCAGCCGGGCAGGATCAAACCTCGCATTGGGATGATTGATCAGTGCAGAATCAAACCCGTAGATGGAAGTCAGCATAATCAGCGTCGATCCGACGGCCACCAAGAGATGGGTTTTTAACCCGGCCTGCTTATTCCGGCGTTCCCGCTCCCAACCGATCAAACCGCCGAGCAATGCAGCGAACAGCAGCCGCATCAGCATGGTCTCCGTATCCAGTTGAAACACATCCATTCCTAATCTCCACCCATCTTCATCATGTAAGGCGGCTCTTCGTTATGCCATATGTTCATCCTGCCAGCGCCATAACTCTTTGCTGGAGGTGGATATGCCGATTACACCGCTCTTTAGAGCCGTATCAAAATCCTCCAAATCGATCATGAGCCCCCCAGCAATGACAGGCACGTCCACCTCTGCGCGAATACGTTCCATAATCCGCTGGCACACCATGCCCGGGAGCACTTCAATGGCATCGGGATTGGAGGCCTTAATCATCTTGATCCCGTTGTCCAGGGAGACGGAGTCAAATACGAACAGACGCTGAACCGTTAACAAGCCCAGCTTCTTTGCTTCCACAATCGCCGTGTTTTTTGTCGTGACAATCCCGTCGATGCCAACCTTCTCAGCCAAGTACTTAACTCCCGTCTTATCTTTGCCGATCCCTTCAATCAGATCAAAATGCACAAACGAAAGCTTGCCTGCCTCGCGAATCTCCTCGACGATCGATTCAATGATAAAAATATCGGTCTTGAGAATAAATACGATGTTCGATTCGGTCGCTAACACGGCAGGAAGTTCATCCGCATTCATTAATGAAGTAATAATGGGTTTACGCTTCAAGCAATACGAAATTCGTTGTGCACCTTCAACACTGGTTTTCATGTCTTCACCTCGTTCCGCCGCAACCTCTCCAATTCTCCCGTTGCCCCGGCATATTTTTGTAGATACTCGTCATTGCGCTTCGTTTGCCTGCTGCAAGGCAGTACCGCTGAGATAAATATCGTGAACCGAATTCAGCACATAGGTGGGCTTCACGCTGCTGTCCATCAGATCCTCCTTGGTCGACACCCCGGTCAGCACCAAAGCCGTGCTCATTCCCGCCTGATTGCCCATCTTGATATCCGTCTCCAGCCGATCCCCCGACATCAGGCAATCTTCGGCCTTCACTCCCAAAATATCAAGAGCCGTCAATGCCGTCAAGACGGAGGGTTTGCCCATGACCGTCGTAATGGTAATGCCGGCAGTGCCTTCGATGGCACCAATCATGCCGCCGCAATCCGGAACATCGCCGCCAGGCATCGGACATGTTCGATCCGGGTGGGTAGCAATAACCTCCGCGCCCCCCTTGATCGCCTGATATGCAAAATCCAGATGACGGTAGTGAAAATCCCGATCCCACGATACGACCACGACGTCGGTTTCCTCCGGGGATGAGGCGAATCGTATCCCATTGTCCAGCAGCTCATCCTTCAATATATCCTCGCCAATGACGTACACTTTTGCGTCCGGATGATGCTTCTGAAGATAATGAATCGTAACAAGCGCGGGATTCAGAATATGATTCAATTCAACCTGAATGCCAAGCTTCGCTAATTTCTTCAAATAATTCTCCCTAGAGTCTATCGTTTTGTTGGTCAAAAACAACAGCCTCTTATCCAATCCCTGCAAGTAATGAATGGTCTCCACCGCACCGTCGATGGCCTCGGCCCCAAGATAAATCGTACCGTCCAAATCAAAAATATACCCTGCAAAATGATCCATACTTCGTTCTCCTCTGCATGTTCAATCTGTAATTTCGCCTGCAAACGTCATGGGACAGGTCCGGTCAAATATCCCTGTTATATCTCCAGCCCTTGTCCGTAAGGTATACATATGACAGCGCCATGTCCTTTAGTCCCTGGACCGGCGGTCCCTTGCGGATACAAAAAAATGAGAAGCGCTTTGCATGGAAGAAACCTTCATTCATGACAAATGAAAGATTCTCGTTATGCAAAGGGCTTCTCATCATCTCTGCCCGCTCTATAACTTTATATGGTTATACTACATCCACATTTTACATTTGACAAGATCATCATGATGATAAACCTTATCGGTTCATCGCCGACACGGCCGATGGATGCCCGGCTTCTTCTTTGGAGACCGCATCATTGACGTGTTCCCGATCCGTCGGAGCTGCAGTCAGCTCCATTCTGCTGCCTTCCGCTACTCCCCATGCCGCCTGCAATTGGTCCTGCAGCAGCTCCCATTGCCTGTCGACTTCCTCAGAATCCCACTCTAAGTATTCTCCCATCAAGCTCATGACCGAAGCAATGACTCGCTCGGTTTTGGGCCGGTCGAATAACATCCAGCCTGTTCTTCTTAACAGAAAATCCACGGCACTCATCGTCATTTCGCATTCGATGGAATACTCGATTTCGGCACGCAGCAATCTAAATCCGACAGCTTCTGTTTTGTCGGAAGCAGCCTTGATCCGTTTAAACAGTTCAAGGGTATCGGTACCATACCTGGTCATAAGGCGCCTCACGTCATCGTGCCTGATGCCGAGGGATTCGCCCTGTTTAATAAGCTTCTCCTGAGCTTCCGCATAGGTGAGTCCGTTCAAGTCTCCTCCGTTTATCGGAACCCGATCCGTAGTACAAGGAGGATAGATAGTGCCATCGGCGTCCTGAAGCTGTCTGGCAGCAAGGTTAACGACCTTTTCGGCCATTCTCCGGAATCCGGTCAGCTTTCCGCCTGCAATCGTGATCAAACCGGAATCGGATATAAACAACTCATCTTTTCGTGATATCTCCGAAGGACCTTTTCCTTCCTCGCGAACGAGCGGCCGCAGTCCCGCCCATCCGGATTCGATATCGCTTGGCTTCAGCCCTGCTTCCGGAAACGCATGATTGACCGCATCGATGAGATAGCGCCGGTCTTCCTCGGTAATGCCGGGCGTCTCAATCGACCCTTTATAGACGGTATCAGTCGTTCCGATATACGTCTTGCCCTCCCGCGGAATGGCAAAAATCATACGGCCGCCCGGCACATCAAAATAAGCGGCCTGTCGTACGGGAAGCTTGGCATGATCCACCACCAGGTGAACGCCCTTTGTTAAGAGCAGCTGCTTGCCCTTGAGCGAATGATCCTTCAGCCTGACCTGATCCACCCATGGACCAGCGGCGTTTATGATTTTTTTGGCGTATATCGCATAGGTCTCCCCGCTCAATTGGTCTTCCACCTGTGCTCCTGCTACTTTTCCTCCTCGATAAATGAATTCACGAACCTTGGCGTAATTCGCGATGTGCGCTCCCTTAGCCCTTGCAGACTTTACCACTTCGACCGTCAAACGAGCATCATCGGTGCGGTATTCGTAATAATAACCGGAACCTTTCAATCCCTCCTTCCGAAAGAGCGGTTCAAGGGCCAGGGTGCTCTCCCTCCGAAACATCTTCCGCCGTTCGCTGCGTTTGACACCCGCCAGCCAGTCATACAGATACAACCCGACGCAGCTGGCAAAATAACCATAGGTGCCTTTTTTATAAATAGGGAGCAGCATGGGGATCGGCTCCACCAGGTGCGGAGCGCTGCGGTGAAGCAGCGCCCGTTCGGAGCCCACCTCCCGTACCAGGCCGATTTCCCCTTGCTTCAAATACCGGAGTCCCCCGTGGATCAGCTTCGTTGATCTGCCGCTCGTTCCCGAAGCAAAATCATTCATCTCCACCAAGCCCACGCTCATCCCTCTGCAGCTGGCGTCCCAAGCAATGCCCGCCCCCGTGATACCGCCGCCAATCACCAGCACATCCAGCTTTTTTGCCGACATGTCCTGTAAATAACGGGTCCGCATCTTGGCGGATAAGCTTGTGTCCACCTGACATTCTCCTCTCTCAACATATAATAAGAAAAACATCTATCGACGTACCTTCACAGAAGACAGACCGCATTTAGTGGACGTTTTTCTTGCGATTATCGAATGGGTTCAGCTTCGCTGAAAACTTTTACATTCATAATCTAAAAAAAAGAACCGCTTCTGCTCGGAATGCATACCAAATACGGTATGCATGTAAGCAAAAGGGTTCTCCGTCGTCTCCGCCGCTTTATGCAATCAATATGATTACTCATTATATGTCGCTTTTATATTTATGTCTATATGGAACCTGATAGAACCGCAAAACCCCGGGATCACTTTTTCCGCAAAGCCGATGGAGCCATCCGCTTATATTTCTTGAAGGTCCGGCTGAAATAATAAATATCGTTGAATCCGGTAGCAGCCGCGATTTCCGATACCGTAAGCGGGCTTTCGCGGAGCAGGTAATCCGCCCGGTTGAGCCTGGTTTCATTCACGTACTCCGTTACGGTTCGGCCGCTGATTTCCTTGAACAACCGGCTGAAATGAAAACGGCTGAGGCCGGCCATGCCGGATAACTGCTCCACCGACAGATCCTCCCGGTAATGCTCCTCGATATACTTGAATATCGGTGCAAACCGCTCGACGTTCTTCATCCGCTCGACGTATTCATCCTGCGTCAGAACCGTTGCGACATAACCTCGAAGCAGGAGCGTAAGCAATCGGTACAGCTCCGATTTGATAGCCAGCTCATAACCGAATTCCTGCCGTTCCAGCTCCTTGATAATGGATAGCATGGGCGCCAGCGCATCATCCCCGCTGATTCGGTTCTCGAAGATCAGCCGGTTCTGGGTGATCGGCGTGATGAATTTCATCTCGGGCGCATCCAGGGAATGGCTCTGCAGCAGCGAGAAATCTGCGATTAACGCATAATAAAACAAATGGTCCGACTGGCTGAGGCCATAATGCAGTTCATTCCGGTTAATGACGATCATATCGCCTTCCTTGGCGGTAAAGGTGGTCGAGCCGCATTCCAGCGTCGCTTCCCCCGAAACAAAATATAATATTTCAAGATGCTCATGCCAGTGATGATTAAATAATACCTGTCCCCGGCCATCAAACTCGCAACGATGAACCTTGATCGGAAACTGAGGATCCGGCATCGTCATCGGTTCTCGCAGTGTTTTGTCCAATGCTCTGATCTCCTTCCAGTAAGACAGCACAATTGTACAAACAAACAGCACGGTTTATCATGGTGTCTTCCTCTAAAAGCATTATAATACGAAAGTGTAATGCAGTAAATTCAGAGGAGTGAACTCATGAAATCTATTAATGTTGGCGTCATTGGCACTGGATCAATCTCTGCTATGCATTTGCAATCCTATCAAAAACATGCGAACGCGAATTTGCTCGCCGTGTGCGATTTAAACGAAGAAAGAGCACAGCGCGCAGCTGAAAAATACGGCGCTACCAAAGTCTACACGGACTATAAAGAACTTCTGGCCGATCCGGAAATCGATGCGGTAAGCATCTGTACCTGGAACAATACGCATGCCGAAATCAGCATTGCGGCACTGAATGCCGGCAAACACGTTCTGGTTGAGAAACCGCTTTGCCGCACCGTTGAGGAAGCGCTTCAAGTACAGGAGGCCGTGAAATCCTCCGGCAAGATGCTCCAGGTCGGTTTCGTAAGACGCTATGACCCTAACGCTCAAATGCTCCGCGAGTTTGCAGACAAGGGTGAATTCGGGGAGATCTACTTCGCGAAGGCTTCCTCCATTCGCCGCCTCGGCAATCCGGGCGGCTGGTTCTCCGACATCGAACGTTCCGGCGGCGGACCGCTCATCGATATCGGCGTGCACGTCATCGATCTGTGCTGGTACATGATGGGCCGTCCGAAGCCGGTTGCCGTCAGTGCCAATACATACCGGAAGCTGGGCAATCGCTCAAACGTGCGCAACCTGTCCTTCTATAAAGCAGCTGATTATGATGCTGAGAAGAACACCGTCGAGGATATGGCGAATGCAATGATCCGTTTTGAAAACGGCGCCTCTTTGTTGGTGGACGTAAGCTTCACGCTGCACTCGAAGGAAAATCTGCAATCCGTTAAATTGTATGGAGACAAGGGCGGATTCGAGATCGACCCTGAGGTTTCCATCGTAACCGAGAAGCACGATACCATCATCAACATCCAGCCGCAAACCGACAACAAGGGATTCGACTTCGATGCTGCTTTCCAAAGCGAGGTCAATCACTTCATTTCCTGTATCGAGAATGGCACAACACCGCTCAGCCCGGTTGAAGACGGCGTTGAGATCATGAAGATTCTGTGCGGCATCTATGAATCCGCCGAGAAAGGGGCTGAAGTTCTCCTATGAAACTCGGAATAAGCTCGTACAGCCTGTACCAGGCCATGAACAAAGGCGAAATGACCATTACCGACGTCATCGACTACGTTGCGGAGATCGGCGGAGAGCATATCGAGATCGTTCCGCTCGGCTTTAACCTCAAGGAAACGCCGGAGCTGATCGATACGATCAAATCCCGTGCCGCCTCCAAAGGGCTTGAAATCTCCAACTACGCCATCGGCGCCAATTTTGCGGAATTGGATGACGCTGCTTATGAAGCGGAGATTGAACGAGTTAAAGGCGAAGTGGACATTGCGGCTGCGCTTGGCGTCAAGCTGATGCGCCATGACGTAGGCTCTTCCAAGGACTTGTCCATCACGCATTTCCTGGAGGAACTTCCGCGGCTGGCCAATGCATGCCGCATCATTGCCGATTACGCGGCAGAACGCGGCATTACCACCAGCGTGGAGAACCATGGTTACTTCATTCAGCATAGCGACCGCGTCAAAGCTCTGGTTCAGACCGTGAACCACCCTAATTTCAAAACAACCCTGGACATCGGAAACTTCCTCTGTGCAGACGAGGTATCCACCGTGGCTGTCGCGAACAACATCGGCCTCGCGTCCATGGTTCACTTCAAGGACTTCTACTATCGTCCGGCTAACCGCGCGCCCGGATCCGGCTGGTTTAACACCTCCAGCGGCAACTGGCTGCGTGGCGCGATTGTCGGCCAAGGCGATATCGATATGCCGGAAGTCGTTCGCATCGTGAAGGAATCCGGTTACGACGGCTATATCTCGATTGAATTCGAAGGGATGGAAGATTGCCGCACGGGTGCTAAATTTGGTTTGGAATATGTCCGTAAAGCCTGGAACGAAGCTTAAGGCAGAAGGCTTATGGATCACATAAGGATGATATAAGGGGGATATTAGGATGTCGAAGCCTATCATGCCTAACAAAATTGGCGTTATCGTTGACAGCTTTCGGGTTGGCGTAAGAGAAGGTCTTGTCAAAGCACGGGAGGTCGGGGCGGACGGCGTACAGATTTATGCCGTTCACGGCGAAATGGATCCAGCCAACCTCTCCGCTTCCGCTCGAAAAGAATTGAAGGATTATATCGATTCCCTGGGACTTGAAATTTCCGCCCTCGTCGGTGACCTTGGCGGACACGGCTTTCAGGATCCTGCCGAAAATGCGGCCAAAATCGAAAAATCCAAGCGGATCATGGAGCTCGGTTTGGAGCTTGGAACCAATATCATTACGACCCATATCGGTATCGTGCCGCAGGATCACAACGGCCGCGTATACGAAACGATGCATAAGGCCTGCGTAGAGCTCAGCACCTTCGCAAACTCGATGAACGCGTTTTTTGCCATCGAGACGGGGCCGGAGCCTTCGGCTCACTTGAAATCATTCCTGGACGGCCTGGGCTCCAACGGCGTATCCGTTAACTTTGACCCGGCCAACATGGTCATGGTCACCGGGGACGATCCAGTACAGGGCGTATACAACCTGAAGGATTATATCGTTCATACGCACGCGAAGGACGGAATCAAGCTGGCAGACTACATCGATCCTCGTGACGTATACGGCGATTTCGGATATGAAGCACCCGCGCTTGACCATGACAAAATTGCCGATATGGCGGAATCCGGCGAGAAGTTCCGTGAGGTTCCGCTTGGCGAAGGCGGCGTTAACTGGAATGCTTACCTGCAAGCCCTTAAAGATATCGGCTATACCGGGTATTTGACAATCGAACGCGAAGTGAAGACCAATCCGGAAGCGGACATCAAGCTTGCCGTGGACTTCTTGAAAACGTTCAGAGCATAAACCGACGCAAGCTTTGAGACCGTTCCAAGCAAACCGCAACGTTCGCTTGGAACGGACTTGATAAACACAAACAACAGGCCGATCAGGAAATTTCCTGATCGGCCTGTTCATTGTCGCACCATGATGTATGTTGGAACTTGAAACTTGTATACCTTAAGATACCGCTTGTTTCCCCGTCACGGTCTCCAAAGCCCCGTTCGCTCTCGCTGAACGGATCTCGGCTTCGATAATTTCCAGCGATCCTGCCGCGCTGTCTGGCGTACATACCGTTACCGGCTTTCCTTGCGCAACATGCTCGATGAAATACTGAAGCTCGCGGTAGTAGCCGGAATCTTCGGACAGTTCGGCTGTAAAGCCCGGTGCGTCTTCAGGATACACCTTCAATTCATTATTCTCGAACACCAGGGTAGACTCCTCGAAATTTACCCGGTATCCCATATGGAAGCCATGTTCGCCGTGCAGCGTCCAATCCGCATGGGCGTTAATCACTTTCCCGTCAGGGTAAGTGTAATGGGTGGATACGATATCGTACGAGCTTCCTTCAATGATCGTTTTGGCGAATGTGGACACCCGCTCCGGTTTGCCCATCAGCCAGTGGATCATGTCCGCGTCATGCACATGCATGTCCGTGATGCAGCCTCCGCTTTTCTCCCCTTCCAGGAACCAGCCCTTAGGAGGCTCCGATCCCCGGAAGAATTCGCCCGCAACGATGCTGCCGTAGCGGCCGTCCTCCACGCATTCTTTCAAATATTCATAAGCCGGCCAGAAACGCAGGCATTGTCCGATCATCAGCGTTTTGCCCGTGCGTTCCGCTGTTTTCACCATGCGCCAGGCTTCTTCCGAGCTGCCCGCAACGGGTTTCTCGCACAGGACGTGAATGCCGCGCTCCAGCAGCATGCAGGACATATCCGCATGCAAATACGTTGGCAGGCACACATCCACGATATCCAGATCTTCATGCTCGAGCATTTTGTCCACATGGTCGTAAAGACGATAGGGCTCCAGGTCGTAGACATCCCGCTCGGTCGCCATATTCCCGTTGGCTTTGCTGTCTTTAAGCTCATCGATGAGGAGATCGCAAATCGCCACCAGCTCGATGTCCGCGCCTTCTTGAGCCAAACGAAGATAATTGTCGAAATGCATGCGGCCCATGAAACCAAAACCCAATATTCCGATCTTAAGCATTCTCATTCCCTCCGTATCCCTTATGATTATGATTGTCCTTGATGCTGCCGCGCGTCCGGCTTACGCAAAGACGGCGTCCGTCCAAGAATCGCATCCATCGCATTGGATGTGTTAAATATGATCTGCTCCGAATAATGGGTGTAGGCCGGGATCATCTCTGCCGTGACATAGTTGTCGTAGCCGATCAGGCGCAGAGCTTCCACCACTGCGGGATAATTGACGTCTCCTGCCAGCAGGTCGACAAAACCGTGCAATCCGCCTGCCTGCCTGCGGTAATCCTTGAAATGGACTTTCTTGATCCGCTCGCCCAAAATCCGAATCCAATGCTCCGGATAACCGTTGTGCACGACGTTGCCTACATCAAAATATGAGCCGACATAGTCGGAACCGATCTCGTCAATGAAGGTCCGCAATTCCAGCGGGGACAACAGGAATTTGTTCCATACATTCTCGAGCGCGATCGAAACGCCGGCGCTTTCCGCGTACGGAACCAGCTTGCGAATGGATTCTTGAGCCCGCTCGTAAGCATATTCGTAATCGATGACTGCGGAACCGGGAACAAAATCGACGCCGACCGCCCCTGGTATCACAAGAATGGCATCCACACCGAATGCAGCCGCGAGCTCCAGCTGCTTTTTGCAAACGTCCATGGCCTTTTCACGGATGGCCGGGTCGTCGCTGGTCATCGGATAGTCCCAATACAAGCCTGTCGCCAATCCTGCAATATCGAGGTCTGCGTCCTTCAGCTGTGCCGTTATGTTCTGCACTTCCTTATCGCCTGCCTGGAGCCCGAGCTCACCCGTTTGGTTCAGCGACAATTCGATGCCGTCAAAGCCCGCTTCTTTTGCCAATCGGATACAGTCTGAGATGGAAGCCTCTCCCGGGAACGACCAGATATTAATCCCTTTTTTCATCGCAAATCCCTCCTAAAATTCATAGGTTGATGATGTTACAAATGTTTTCTGAAACGCATCATTTGACTTTTTCCGTCAAGTTGTAAATAAACCAATTGGATGTAATAATACTTATATAATAAATAAACATTCCAAGAAATGATTTAGAAAGAAAAGCGATTATTTGGACAATTCCGTTCTATTCTCTTAATAACATTCGGGAGTGAATCTACGATGGCCGACATGGACCCCGATTATCCGGTAAAACGCGAAGCGCCTTTCCGCGAATGGTCGCCCAGCATTCATTATGCACAGTTTCAACGCATGGCGACGGGAGCTCTCCCGCAGCGCAGGTTATATGATTTCGAACTGCTCTATGTATGCCATGGGGAAGCCGTTACCACGATGTACGGGAACCGGCATGTCGTCGAAGCAGGCCAGCTGATCTTTCTGCCGTCCGGCGTTTACCACCAAAATGAGGTGGTTTCCCATCCCGACGCGCGTTTTCTGGGTATCCATTTTGATTTTTTCGATGAGTTGGACATCCAGACGGAAGCCGATATGATCGTGAACGAAGCCGTGGTGGATAAGGATAAGTTCGCGCATGAAGCCGTGTCATCCGCCTTCCCTCCCCTTTCTTCCCGGATTATCTATACGCCTCCCCTGCCATGCGTACAGATGATGGAACGCATCGTAGAGGAATTTACCCTGCGTCCCGCCGGCTACGAGCTTGCCTGCAAGGGACTGATGCTGGATGTGCTGGTTCAACTGTTTCGGACGCACCCCTCCCGGGCATTGACGGAAACGTCGCCGCACGAGGCCAAGCTGATCGAGCTGATGGCTCAAATCGAAAAAGCTCCAGCCAAAGACTGGAGCAACAAAGTCATCGCGGAGCATTTGATGTTAAGCGCGGATCATACCGCCAAATTGTTTAAGCGCCTTGCCGGGATGCCGCCGAGCGAATTCGTGCAATCCGTTCGTCACCGGGAAGCCCGCCGGCTGCTTCGGGAATCCGACATCTCGATCGAGATGGTTGGCGAAGGCGTCGGATACCCGGACATTCATTATTTCAGCCGCATCTTCCGGAGGCTGGAGGGGATTACCGCTACCGATTACCGGAAGCTGTCAAGAATTCTGTAAGGCATGAAGACCTTCGGCACGTACATGCGTTTGAAGCCAGCGTTCCATTCGTTCGAGCGCTTCGCAGAGTCGAGCGGACGAAGCGGCATACGAGCAGCGAATGAAGCCTTCGCCCCCGGCACCGAATACATGGCCCGGCACAACGGCTACTTTGGCCTCCCGAAGCAATCGCTCCGCGAACTGCTGCGAGCCGAGGCCGGTTCCGGTTATGCTGGGGAATGCATAGAAGGCTCCCTGAGGATCGCGGCAGATCAGGCCGATATCGCTCAGTCCCTGCACAAACATTTGTCGGCGCTCATCGTAAGCCTGCCTCATCACGTCCCGATCCCCGAGCCCGTTCTTTAAACATTCGATGGCCGCAATCTGTCCCATGATGGGCGCGCAGAGCGCGGTATACTGATGGATCTTGACCATAGCGCCCACCAGCCCGGCATCGCCGCAGAGGTAGCCGACCCGCCAGCCCGTCATGGCGAAGGCTTTGGAGAATCCGCCGATGATGACGGTCCGCTCCCGCATCCCCGGCAGGGAAGCGACGCTCGTATGCGTGCCGCTATAAGTAAGCTCGGCATACATCTCGTCTGAAATCACCACCAAATTGTGCTCGACCGCAAGGCGCGCGATCGGAAGCCAATCCTCATGGGTCATGACGGCTCCTGTCGGATTGCTCGGAAAGTTAACAACGATCGCTTTCGTCCGGGGCGTGATCGCCTGCTGCAGGGCATCCGCCGTCAACTTGAAGCCATGCTCGGCGGATAGCTCCAGCTCGACGACGGTGCCGCCGTTCAATTGCACAAGAGGAGCATAGGCGACATATCCCGGTACGGGAATGATAATTTCATCGCCCGGCGAGATGAGCGCCCGCAGCGCAAGATCAATCGCTTCGCTGCCGCCGACCGTGACCAGGACCTCCCTCGACGGCTCGTATTGCAGCTGGAAGCCGGCATGCAGATAGTCTGCAATTCCTTCCCTCAGCTCCATCAGCCCTTCATTCGGCGTGTACATCGTGCGCCCGTGCTCCAGCGCCTGTTTGCATGCATCGATCGCACACTGGGGCGTCACGAAATCCGGTTCGCCCACGCCGAGCGAAATGACCTCGTCATCCGCTTCCGCAGCATTAAAAAATTGCCGGATGCCGGATGGCGGCATGACTTGCACCCTCGATGTTAGAAAGCTGCTCGTTGTCTTCATATCCTTCTACTCCTTGCCTTCGCTTTTTCGTTCCGATAATGAGGTTTCAATCAAGGCATCCAAAAGTCCGCTGAACGAATATCCCGCCGCTTCCGCGCTTCTTGGCAGCAGACTGGTCTTCGTTAAACCCGGAAGCGTGTTGACCTCCAAAATATAAGGAATCTTTCCCTTCAGGATGATATCGATCCGGGCATATACACTGCACTTCATCGCCTTATAGCATCGAAGCGCGGCTGTGCGCACCTGCTCCTGAAATTCTGCGGGAAGCTCGATCACCTGCTCATCCGCTTCGCCTTCTTCGTATTTGGATGCATAATCGAAAAACTCCGAGTTCGGCTTGATCGACACAATCGGAAGCATGTCGCCGTTCAGGACCGGGCAGGTGATTTCTTCTCCCTCGATCCATTGCTCGATCATGACGAAGCGGTCCCACCGCAGCGCCTCTTCGACGGCGGATGCAAGGTCAGCCGAGTCGCGCACGATCCGGGTACCGATGCTGGATCCGCCCGCATTCGGCTTCACCACAACGGGAAAACCGAGCCCCTCCACGTCGGCGGCCGCCAACTCTTCCATGCAGCTGACCATGATCCAGTCAGCCGTATGCAATCCTTCGTAACGCAGCAGCTTCTTGCTCAAATCTTTATCCATGCAGAGACTGCTGGCCAGAACGCCGCTGCCGGTATACGGAATCCCCAGCGTATCAAGGGTGCCCTGGACCGTTCCGTCTTCTCCGAACGTGCCGTGCAGGGCGAGCAGCGCAATATCGATGCCTTCGGTTTTGCTGATCAGCTCCCGTTTATCGTGAATCTCGATCGGATAAACCTCGTAGCGGCTTTCATCCAAATGAGCGATCATCTCTTTGCCGGTCATGAGCGAAACTTCCCTCTCGGATGATACGCCTCCCATGATGACGCCAACCTTCATGATGTAGACCTCCTAAATAATTTCTTCAAGCCGATTGCCTGTACAACACTCCGCATGCGGATTATTCCTCCGATCTCTGTTGCCCTCAGATTTCCACTGATTTTGAATTTTCGTTGTTGAAATCTGACGGCAAAGGAGAACGCTTCGCTTCTCCAAAATAATTCCGCCTTCTCCGTTGCAGCCCATGATTTCTCGGAGAAGTATTCTTTGTATGTTAATCGACACTCCGCATGCGGATTATTCCTCCGATCTCTGTTGCACCCCGATCACACCAGCTTCCTCGCCGCCTCGCCGATAATGCGAATCCCCTTCTCGATGTTCTCGTCGGAGACGCGGGAGAATCCAAGACGCATGGTGTGCTGGCCGCCGCCATCGGTATAGAAAATATCGCCCGGCGTAAACACCACGCCCTGGGCGGAACAAGCCTCCAGCAGCTCCCGCGTCCGGAAGTCCGGACCGAATTCAACGAACAGGTGAAGCCCGCCATCGCCGGACAGCCGTTCCATCGGAATCCACTCCTCGCAGCAGCGGATCGCAAGCTCATATTTTCGCTTGTACTCGGCCTTCGCTCTCTTTAAATACTTCTCGAAGTTGCCATTGTACAGATATTGAAAGAGCAAGGACTGATCCAGAGTCGACGTATGAATGCTGCGGGCCCGCTTCACGCTTTCCAGATAATGAATCAGGGTCTTGTCGGCCAGCACCCATCCGACTCGCAGGCCGGGAAACAGAATCTTGGAGAAGCTGCCCAGGTAAATCACGCTGTTGTTCTCCCCCCCTGCACATGCAACGAGAGGCGCGATGTGGGAGCCCGAATAACGCAGCTCCTCGTTGAAGCCGTCTTCGATCACGGGAATCTCATGCTCGTTCAGCAGCCGCAGCGCTTCCAGCCGCTTCTGGTGGGACATCACGATTCCGGTAGGATTATGATAGGAAGGCACAAGGTACGCCATGTCGTACGACCGCTCCGACAGCTCGCGTGCGAGCCCTGTCAGGCTGATGCCGTCTTGCTCCATCTCGACGCCGGTAATGGCGTACCCGTGCATTTTAAAATTTTTAATGGCGGTATGATGGGTGGGATTCTCGCAGAGAATGCGGCCATGCCCTTGGTTCAAGGCGGATAGCACCAGACTTAAGCCTTCCGTAAAACCGCTGGTGATCAGCATATCTTTGCCCTGAACATTCACCCCTTTGTTCTCCATGTAACGGAGAAGGTAATCAATAAGCGGTTTATAGCCTTTGGCGTAACCGTAATTTAGTAGGATATCGCCTTCAAGCGACATCCGGTCCAGGAATGCACGCTTGACATTGGGCAGGTCGAACAGCTTCTCGTCGGGAGCGATGCTTGTAAACGATATGGAGCCCTTGTCAGCACGGATCCCGTGCTTCATCAGATCGTTCGCTTCCGCAAGCCTGGCATACTCGTTCAGGCGAGGAGCCCAGTCCAGCCGCTTGCCTTCCGGCTGTGCGGATGCCCCGCTGATCGAAGGGGAAACAAAGTGTCCTTGCCCTTTAACCGCGTAGATATAGCCTTCATCCTCCAAATCGGAGTATGCGCTCAGCACCGTATTGCGGCCCACTCGAAACAGCGCGCTTAGCTCACGCGTGGAGGGAAGCTTCTGATCGGCTTGCAGCGCCCCGGTTGTCATCAAGCGCTTCATGTAATCCTTGACTTGAATATACGCCGGGCGGTCATTCGCCAACTTGAAATCCAAATACATCGTTCATTTCCCCCTTGCTCTTATGATGGCATAATTTCGGCGGCACCACTAGAACCACAGCAGGCCTCTTTCGCCACGGGCGTGGTTTGCCGATATCGTTGGCAGAATCCCGGCCATCTCATCCCTAGGATTGGACTGCCCTTTGCGCCGGTATACCTTGATGACATGCACGTTCTCTATATCATGGAACCATACGGGATCATGCACAAGCAAGAATGAAACATTCTTGGTACCCATCTGGCGAAAAAACAGATCGGAAAATCAAAAACTGCCCCACCTTCTCAAAGGAAGATGGGGCAGTATTACGCCGTATTCGTTCGGCCTATACGGCCCTGATTCGTCTAAATAAGCCGTACTCCCGGCCCGCTTACTTCACAGCCAAGCTTTCCCTGATCTTATCATTGATCCACTGCCGCTTCGACAGCAGCCATTCCGGATCCCTTGGGTACGTCTTGAAAGTGATCGGCTCTTCAAGCCCTTCTTCCAGCGCCTGCAGAACTGCCTCCCTGCCGATCTGGGTTTCCAGCAGTTGAAGCGCTCTCAAATCCTGAAGAGCTTCCTGGAATACCTTCAGCCGAATGGATTCGATCGGCCCTTCTTCACCGGGATATACCACAAAAGCATCTCCGGAAGGAAAACCGCAATCCGCATCCGTCACCTTGAACGGATCAATGGCGCGTTTCGAGTATTGCGAATTCCAAAAGTTATATCCCCAATGGAGAAATCCCTCAATGTTAAACTTATACAGCTGAATCCCGATGATCCGGTTTCTCGCCGAAGGCAGATTGAAGAATCGGTTGGACACTTCCTTGTATTGGGAACAGCAATAATAGGTCCACAGCGGGGTTACCTGCTGATCCAGGAAAGGCTCGATGTGGTTGCTGCCCGGAATCGGACGCTTCACCAGCCCCTGCTCATAGAACGAAATATCGGAGAGCGCGTCGATGATCGGGTAATCCGGCAGCAGCTCGTTCATCAACCGGCTTGCATGCCCGTAAGCCTCCAGATGGGACTCGGACGGCTCATCGGATACATGGAAATAACAGCGCTGCTCAAGTCCCCGGCTTTCGATCCAACCGGTCAAAGCATGAATGAATTGTCTGATGAAGGCATGATACGCTTCTCCAGTCGCATCCGTCTCCCAACCGAACAGCTTCTCCGGCTGTCCGTTCACGTTAGCCATAATCTTCGGCGCATGCCGGGCTCCCCACTGCGTGAAGAGGTGCGAGAATTCCAGATACTGAATGCCATTGGAATCGCACAGGTCAGCCCAGCGGTCGAGTTTGTCAAACCCAAACGCATATTTTCCATCTTCGCTCACATCGACATCGACCAGCTGTACCGTCGGCCGCTCTCCGCCCACTTCCGTATCCAGCGGAGGCGTAAACACCGGAGTCAGGATCATATTGATCCCATGCTGTGCCGCGGTCTGCATAAATTGATCGATCAACGTCCAGTGCCGCTCGCTAAAAATCCCCACCTCATAGTAGTTTGCCAGGCAATCGGCATGGAACCATTCCGTATGAATGAGCTTCTGCGCAGGTAAGGCTGCCGGAATCACTTCCAGCGTAAATACCTCTTCCCCAAGCGTATCTCCCGATTCCGCTTCAAAACGGATCCGGATTTCATATGTACCTCCCTGGATCGCTTCCTCAGGCTGTACCGTGATCCAGAGGCTTCTCCACTGGCCCGGGCATCCGGTTATAACAGGATCTGATGCCAGAGGCAGCAGCGGGTCCGGATATAGCCCGGGCGTAGCTCTTAAGATAAACTCGTCATGGTCATGATACGTAGGCAGCTCCGACGGAACCAGGCCTACGGAGCGGACGGTAACCCGTTCGCTTAACTCGGATTGCAGAATAACCCGGATGTTTTTCAACAAGCGATTGGAACGGTAGGCAACTTGAAACGAGAATGTCTCATTGCTAAACGCTGCCCCTGCGTCGTACGAGGCTGGGGACAGTTCTTCATCGGCGAATACTTTGGACAGAGAGCTTAACAGCCGGGTTTCAAACGTTATGGAATGACTCATGCAGATTGCATCCTCTCTACAATGGAATGAGGTACTTTCACGTACATCTTACACTAATCTGGATGGAACGGAAGGTAAATTTTGCGTTTTCGAAAAAAAGGAGCCACCGCTCTTTTGCGATGGCCGCCTTATTACTGCCAATCCTTAGGGGAGGCTGCAGATCTGCAGTCCTCCCATCAATCCCTCGAGCTCCGGTAAACTTCCATGCCGGACAGGCGCGGACACCATCTCGATTCCAAAATGGTAAGGCGGATATATTGACTGCGTACGGCGGGAAAGCGGCAGATGCGTTTGCGCCCGATTACCGTCCCGGATTGGATCGTGTGCCAGTTCCCGTTTTCCATATATTCAAGCTCGAAGCGCTCGATCCGCTGCCCGTACCGGTATTCGGCCAATACGATATGATCGAAATCGATCGCCCGCCCGAGGTCCAGCTCAATCACGGCGTATTCCGTACCCTCCTCGGGGCTCCAATACGTATCCTTGTTACCATCGACCATATTTCGAGCATCCGATCCGGCTTTCGTTTCGGAAGCCGTAATATCCGCGCCGGCTGCCAAATCGGTATCAAACGTTGTTCGGATGGCGTCCCCGAGTTCCTGCAGACGCCGCAGATCGTTCTCATGAACGAGTCCGCGGGTATCCGGCGGAATATTGAGCAGAAAGGTGGCATTGCCGCCAACCGAGCCGTAATAAATATGCAGCAATTCTTCCAGCGATCGAACCTTATCGTCTTCGGACGCATGGTAGAACCAGCCGGGACGGATCGAGGTATTCACTTCGGCCGGATACCATACCAGCTCCTTCTCGCCTTGAATGACGCTCCGGCTGCCGAGATCCTCTTCGCTGGATTCATAGCGGCGCGCGAACTCCCGGTCATCCGTTTGCTGCGACTTTTCCTGGATCGCTTCATTTTGGCGCAGCGACGCCGGAACGACGCTCCACTCCGACTCCCTGCAATGCCCCGCTTCATTCCCGCACCAGCGAATATCCGGCCCGCAAACCGAGATGGCGGCATTCGGCTGCAGTTCCCGAATCAGGGCGTAATACGCATCCCAATCGTATTCCTGGCGCTTGCCGTTCGGCCCTTCGCCGCAGGCTCCGTCAAACCAGACGCTGAAAATCTCGCCGTAGCCGGTCAGGAGCTCTCTTAGCTGATTCAGGAAAAATTGATTGTACCGCGTCGAATCCCCATACGACGGTTCATGCCGGTCCCATGGGGACAAGTAGATGCCGAATTTGATCCCCTTTCTCCTACAGGCATCGGCAACCTCCTTCACCGCATCCCCATGTCCGTTTCGCCAAGGGCTGCTCTTCACGGAATGCTCCGTATACTGACTCGGCCATAAACAGAAGCCGTCATGATGCTTGCAGGTCAGGATCAGGCCGCGCATCCCGGCGCTGACACAAGCGCTGACCCATTGATCCGCATCCAGCTGCGCCGGATTGAACAGCGCCGGGTCTTCCTTTCCCGTGCCCCATTCCATATCCGTGAACGTATTGATGGTAAAATGAAAGAAGGCGTAAAACTCCATCTCCTGTACGGCTAATTGACGTTCCGAGGGCTCGATGTTGGCAGCGTATTCAATGAAATTGTGCAAGCGATAAACCTCCCATACCTCATCCTTGATTGTCTAATGCTTTCTGATGAATCTCCAGATACTTATCCAGCTGAAGCCCCTTAAATCCGCTGACATAGGCATCCCAATCCTTCTCGATGTCTTTGCTGCCGGTTACGAACTGGGCCAGGTTCGATTTCACGTAATCCTGAATCGTCTTCTGAATCTGCGCGATAAAGGTTGCGTCTTTCGGATCGATGAACACATCGGTCGGGTACACTAACTCCGGTTTGGCAAAAGGCTCATATTTCTTGGCAGCCAGCCATAAACGATACTCGTAGGCTCCGTTGCCGAGCGGATCTTCAGGAGCAACAAAGGATTCGCGGAGGGAATTCACCATCAGCATCGTGCCGAGCTGCCACCAGGTTACGTCAAGGGATCCCTCGGGCACATCCCGCTTCAACGCTTCGTATGCGGCCGGCTCGCCGTTGTAATCAAGCGCACCGGACTCCGCCTTTCGCCATCCGTCTCCCTCGAACCCCCAGGAAGTCATCACGGTGCCTTCTTCGGAGAACAAGTAATCCGCCAGCTTGATCGCTGCGATCCGCTGCTCCTCCGTCGCTTTGTTCGTAATGACAAACGATCCGTCCCCTGCTCCGACGCTATAACCTGCTAGCTGTACGCCATTCGGTCCTTTCAGCGGGGGAACGACATCGTATTCCTTATGGCGGGGCTTGGCGTCGGTCGGCTCCAGCACGCTGCTGATCAGCGCATAACCGACGGTGCCGACCACATTCTCCGCTTTGTTGCCAAGCTGCTTGACGGCATCGCCGTTTTGCGTAAAGGCTCCTTTATCGATCAGTCCTTCGCTGTAAAGCTTACGCAGATATTTCAGCCCTTCCCTCCATTCGGGCTCAGCCGCCGACAAAATCACCTTGTCATCCTTCACGCTTAGATAAGTCGTGCCATTGTTGTATATAAAAGCATTCATCAAAAAGGCGTCAACTCCTCCTCCCCATACATCGAGCGAAGTGGTCATCGGAATTTCGTCAGCCTTTCCGTTGCCGTTCGGGTCCTGCTCCTTAAAGGCTTTCAGCACTTCATAGAACTCGTCGGTGGTCGTTGGCATTTCAAGCCCTAACTTCTCGAGCCAGGTCGTATTGATCCACATCCGCTGGCCATACGTGCAGTGCAGGCACTCGTTCACCTTCGGAAGCGCGTATATATTGCCGTCCGGGGCCGTCATGGCGGATTTCAAATAGGAAACTTCCTCCAATGCCTTCTTGATGTTCGGCGCATGCTGGTCGATTAAATCATTCAAAGGGATAAAGGCCCCCTGCATTCCGTACTTGATCTGATCCGCCTTGGATATGCCGGCATTCATAATAAGCGCCGGATAATCCCCGCTGGCCAGCATCAGCAGTTTCTTGTCGTTGAATACCGCGTCGGGCGTCGTATTCCATTTGAACGTAATCCCCAGCTTCTCTTCGATATGCTTGGAGAATGGATTGACATCGAGGCTCTCGATGCCGGCGGACTGAGGAGCGAATACCGATAGTTCAACGGGTGCCCCCGACTCCGGAGGGCTTGCCGGATTTCCAGTTCCTGTTTCGCTCGATTTGCCGCAAGCGGATAAAACCAGCACTGCCGCGAGAATCAGACTTAAACCTAATCCAGTGAACCTATTCAAATCAATTCCTCCCTAATATGGAATGTCTGCCCGTACTTCATAAACGAAACCTAATTTTGCATATACCCCCTATGTGTCCGATCATCGGAATTACCCATTCTATACTGCCGGCCTCACCTCCTTCACAATAAGCAGGAATCACCCTTTCAAGGACCCGATCATCACGCCTTTGACAAAATACTTCTGCACGAACGGGTAAATGACCAGTACCGGGGCGCTTGCCACCACGATCAGCGAATACTTCAGCAGATCCTTCAGCCCTTCGCGGACCAGCAGCTCATTCACGTTGGTCACCATCTCGGCGCTGACGGAATTCAGGATCAGAATATCCCTCAGGAAGATTTGCAGCGGAAACAGGCTGCTGTCCTTTAAATAAATCAGGGCGTTGAAATAGGAGTTCCAATGGCCGACGGCGTACATCAGCGCGAGCACGGCCAGGATCGGCTTGGATAACGGAAGGACGATTTTCAGAAAAAAGGTAATGTCGCTGCTGCCGTCCATTTCGGCCGCTTCGGCGAGCTCCTCCGGGATCGTGGTTTGAAAAAAGGTTCTGGCGATGATGACCTGAAACACGGCTAACGCACCCGGTATGATCATGGCCCAGCGCGTGTCGAGCATGCCGAGCGACTTCACGAGCAGATAGTTCGGAATGAGCCCGCCGTCAAAAAACATCGTGAACACCAGCAGCATCATGATGAGGTTGCGAACGTAAAACGTCTTTCGGGCTAACGGATATGCAAGCATCACCGTGAATGCGACGTTGACAAGCGTGCCGACAACGGCATAGAACAACGAGTTGCCAAACCCGATCAGAATATTGGAATTCTGGAATACCGCTTTGTAGCCGATCAGGGTCACGTCCACCGGCCACAGCCACACCTTGCCCGACGACACCGCGCCCGGGGAGCTGAAGGATGCGCTTACAATATGCAGCAACGGAAACAGGATGACAATCAGGACGACGGATAGAAACAAATACACGATACCAAGGAAAATCCGGTCTGCAGCGGACTCCCGTACGGTTGATCTGCTCATGCGATTCCTCCTACCATAGACTTGTGGATGAGACTTTTCTGGATACGTAATTGACGATGACCAAGAGAATGAAATTGATAACGGAATTGAACAGGCCGATGGCGGCGGAGAAGCTGAAGTTCGCTCCGAGCAGGCCGACCTTGTACACGTAGGTGGAGATGACCTCGGACGTGTTCTGATTCAGCGGGTTTTGCATGAGATAGATTTTCTCGAAGCCCAGGCTCATCAGATTGCCCAGATTCAATATGAGCAAAATGACGATGACCGGAAACAAGCTGGGAATATCGATATTGATGATTTTTTGAAACCGGGTCGCCCCGTCCACTCGGGCCGCCTCGTACAAATCGGGATTGACTCCCGCCAAGGCCGCAATATAGATGATGGCGCCGTAACCGGTGAACTGCCATACATCGGACCAGACATAGATCGATTTAAACAGCTCCGGCACGCCGAGAAAATCAACGGTTTCCAGTCCCAGCGCCCGGAACAGGTTGCTCATCAGCCCCGTGTTGGGCGAGAGGTTCACGATCAGAATCGAGACGATGACAACCGTTGAAATAAAGTACGGCGCGTAGGTCACCATCTGGACGGTTTTCTTGAAGCGGCCGTTCCTGATCTCATTCAGGGCCAGCGCCAACAGAATGGGTGCAGGGAATCCGACCAGCAGGCCGTACAGGGAAATCTCGAGCGTGTTGCGGACATACTGCCAGAAGAACGGTGCGTCGAATAATTGCCGGAAATAATCGAACCCTACCCAGGGACTGCCGAAGATCCCCTGTACGACGTTGTATTCCTTGAATGCAATCAATACGCCGAACATCGGAACGTATTTGAAGAGGATGATGTAGACTAACGGGAAGAACACGAGCAGGTAGAACTGCCAGTGCTTCATCAGCTTCTTCCTCGTTCGGTTCATGGGCTTGTTCGATGGTAAATTCGTTGGTGCCTGTGCATCTGCAGGTACTGGGATTGCGCTGCTCATACGAGCCAATGGGGTCACCCTCCTTCGCTTTGTGTTGGTCCCAAGTTTAGAGCGGACGGTTCCATCCGATCAATATACAAGATTCTCCGAATCAACGTATTTCCGCGAGCAGGGGAAAATTTCAGAGCCGGCAGGCCGTGAGAGCGATAAACCTTTTTCCGCCGCTAAACCTCTCTCCGTTGACGGCAAAAAAGCCCGCCGGACAGCATCGTCCGCAGGGCTCTATACTGGGTTCGAGTATGCATGGAAGGGACTCCGAAGGACTCGTTAATTCCCGAATTTCTGCTGCTTGATAGCAGCTTGCTCACGATAATCCCCCGGCGACATTCCCATCAGCTTTTTTAAACATCCGGCCAAACGAGATGGCATTGGAATACCCGACTTCGGTGGCGATATCCTGTACGGGCAGCAGGGTTTCTTCCAGCAGTCTTCGGGCATGGTTCATCCGCAGCTCGATCAAATAATCCACGAATTTCTGGCCGGTCTCCTCCCGGAACAGCTTGCTCAGCGTTTTCCAGTTCATGCCGAAGCGTTCGCTTAAATAATTGAGGGACAGGTCCGGGTTGCTCGAGTTCTGCTCCATAAACAAGCGTACCTTCTGAATCGTGTCCGCATGATTTCGGCCCTCCATGAGAGCGAGGATGCTGTCGTACAGAGCGGATAAAGCCTCCCCGAGTTCCTGTTCCAGCTCCTCCAGCGTATCGGACGACTGAAGCGCGTTCCGTAAGGCAGGCTGCCCCTCCGTAAGCCATAATTCCTGAAATTCCTTCGCCATGCAGGACATTTCGCGTCCCAGCGAGTACATCATGTAATCCGCCAGGTTCACCACGCCGTCCCGGTCCAGCATGTTCTGCTCGATGTTATGGATAAGGGTGATGTATTTTTCCTGCCAATCCTTGTTGACGAGCCGGAAGGACTGCGCCATCGAGCGGATCAGGTTCAGAAAATCGAATGCATTCCCCCGGTCCTCACCGGATACTTCGGCGTAATGAATGATTCGGTTGTCGCCGAGGATCATTTTGTATTTCAATGCGGCGCGTGCCTGCTCATAGGATTCCGGGATATCCGTATACCGCTCCGCTTTCTCCCCGATGCCAACGGTTATGGTCAGCTTCAGGTGCTCCTCCACCCACTGGCGGGCTTGCTCCAGCAGCGTGGCCACATGCCGATTCGGATCCTGATCTTCCGCTGCCGCGAGAACTCCCAGCTTCGAGGCTGAAATCCATTCCGTCCAAAGCATCGTTTCCCGCCCGGCCGCAATTTCTTGAACGACGCTTTTTAAGGCAAACTTGATCAGATACTGGTCCTGCTGGGGATACTGTTCGCAAAACAGCGGGTATTTATCGATTTCAATGACATTGACGATCTGTGGTTGGGACAGGTCCGGCAGCCCCATGGCTTCACGCTGCTCGTTCCACTGCTCCAGATGAGAAGGATACTGTCCCTCCATCAGCTGTTGAAACAGGTACGCTTTGCGCAGGAGCAAATCTTCACGGTGCTGCTGCTGAAAGCTGCTCGCCTGTTCCAGCAGGCTCTCCAGCGCCGATTCGATAAAAGCAAACTCATCCTGTTTGCCGCCATGGAGCAGAACGCTCGTTTTGGTCTGCGAATATTTCGAAATCCGGGACACGATAGCTTCGATCGGCTTATAGTTCCGGCGCGTGACGAATACGATCCAGACCACGCCGGCCATGCACATCAGAAGGCCGACGATAAACCAGACATTGTACAATTGGCTGACGATACCCACCACCCTGCCTTGGGTAAGCCCCCCTTCGTAAACCCATCCGGTGTAAGGGGATACCGCTTGGGACACAAGTTCCCCGTGCTCGGCGCCCGAGGTGCCGGCGATCAAGGAACGGCCCCCGGTGTCCATCACATGAATGAAACTAACTTCGGGATTAACCATGCCCTGAATCATGTTATGTATGGCGTCTACCTTGATATTGACGGCAATCACGCCTTTGCCATGGGTAACGAAGGGGGCATCCCGTACCAGGGTGACCACCTGCTGCGTGCTGTTAAAGCTGAATTCCCGGAAACTCCGCAGGGCACTCCATTTTGCTTCGCTATTGACCTGGCTCAGATAAGGCTGGAGAAAGTCATAATCCGCATAATCCTGCAAACGGAAAGTGGACGAAGAGCTTAGGACGAATTCATCCTGGGTTCGAACGAGGACCATGGAATCCACAAGCGGGTTGGAAACCTTGAACTGCTTCATGGCCTTCACGGCCTGCATGTTCAAATAGACGTTGTCCTGATCCTCTTGATTGAAAAATCCCGACATATCAGGGTTGAACAGCAATTCCTGCACCAGCATCTGATCGATGGCCTTCAGCGAATTGTCGACCGAACGCATCGCCTGCTGAATCATCGTCTCATTAGCCTGGATCGCGCCCTGCCGCGACTGTTCCCCGAGCATTTGGAAAAAGACAAAAAACACAAAGGAAATCACGATAAAGAAGACCGGCATATACGATAAAAGCTGACGGTAAAACCACGCTTTCCTTCCCATAGGCATCCCCCTGAGCGATTAATTCCTTATCTCGTCATCGATTGAAAGTAATTTCATCATAGAAGAACGGACGGGGTTTACCAACACTTTTTTGAACCTCGGAAGAAAAACGCGTCTAAAGCATCATTACTTCCATAGCATTGACTTGGTCTTGATCCTATGGTAATCATACTTATCTTTAGCTGAGGGAAACGCAGAGGAACCGTCGCCGAAAATCTATAAGGGTCTAGGGATTGGGAGGAGTCGGCACAGCGGGTTCACCCTCGCGGCCAAGCCGACGGCTTGCCGTTTCCCTGCGGCCTGTCGCGGATACATGGGCTCCGGCTTTGGCCAAACCGAAGCGCGGCATGTTGTTGTACAGGCATTCATACTGGCCTTCCTGGACCAGATAGGTTTCGTGAAAAATCCCCACGTCCCCTCCCGTTCCGACCTTGCGGTTGAAATCCCGCCATGCCGTCAGGTGGTTGGCTCCGTGGCGGGCATAGCGCTCGAGGTGTTCGAAGCTTCTCCAATATTGGATGAGGGTAAGCCCGCGCCCCGAAAAATGATAAGTACCGTCCATGAAGCCGAGCTCCTCCTTGTTCCGGTATAGCTCCTGCAGCATCGGGGACATGGCGCTCATGACCGGCAGCCACTTATGTACCGCCCACCATTTGTTAATTCGAAACCCGATGACGAATACAACGAAAGAACCGTCCATGTGGGCGGTATATCGACCTGGAATTACTTTGCTCATGCTTGCTCACTCCCCTTCCTTGATTTCGAGCAGACCTAGGTGCGTTTCGTAAAAGCAGCCGATTTCCGTGGAATTGTACAACTGAGCCGTCAGAAACGCCCCGTAAAAAACGGTGAAACAAATCTGTACGGCTTGCTCCAAGGTTAAGGCTTTATTCAGCCTGCCGGCTTGAGCTTCCTCCTTCATGAACCGCTCGAATAGAGCATGCATGTTGGGCGATTCGCTTCCCGCTTCCTCGTGATCGGGAAAGAGCAGCGATACTTCCGCCCGGCTCAGCTCCGGCATGCAGGGCTGCATGTTCTGCTCCGCGAGAAAAGAGATCAAACTCGGCATCATGCCCGGCCTTACTTGATGCTCCTTAGCGACCTCGGACAGCAGATGGCGGAATGCCTGAAACCCTTTTTTCCCTTCCTGGTCGATCTCGATCATCCGATCGGTCAGCCAAACCCGCATAAAATAAATCAGCAAATCCTCTTTGCGTTGATAGAACTTGAAAAAAGTGACCTTGGATATTTCGGCGCTCCTGCAGATGTCCTCCAGCATGACCTGGCTGAACATCCGATCCTTCATCAAAGATAATCCCGCTTCGTACAGCGCGATTTTGTTCTTGGCTTTTTTTAACTCCCTTAATGGGATATCCGGATGTTGCAAGGGAATACACCACCTTTTATTAACTCTTGTAAATAAATTAACACAGGTTAATTTATTTTGTCAAAGTAAAGCGCATCGCGCCCACGGTGCGTAGTCCGGGCTTGCTTGGTTGGCTGTCGATCATAGTGTGTTTATTGAGATTGGATACACGGGGGAATGACTTGGAAGGGAAAGAAAGCTCAGAAATGCCCCTCTTTTTTATGAATAGAGACATGGGGGAAAATGCGAAAATGCGGTAACTGGTAACGGTACTTTGAGAAATGTGCGAAATAAGGTACAGAGAGAATAGCTGGGAACAGGAACGAAGATGACCCACACTGCCGGGAGTTTGCTTTTCAGGAGGGTAAAACAAAAAGGCAAGTTTCAGGTTACATTCCTGATCTCGCCTCTGTTCATAATGGGTATGCAAAAAACGGTGATGCACTGTCAGACAAATCGATAACTAACTACTTAAAGGAGCATAGGCGGCAAAGGAAACTAGCGTTTGTCGGTCCACACTCGGCTTTGGTGATTCTGCCTAGATTGAAGCTACGGCGACGGGGGACAAGAACACCCGCCGAACGCCCACGCCCGTAGCTAACGGACATCAGATACGTTTTTTCCCAGACAAGAGGCCTCGTATCGCGCTAACGGACAGCAGATCCGTTATTTTCCAGGTATGAGGTCCATTAATCGTACTAACGGACACCAGATCCGTTATTTACTCCGCAAACAGCCAAAATACCGCTCTTTTCAGAGAATAACGGATTCCCTGTCCGATAATTTCGCTCAAACCTCTATTTTCTACGAAATAAGGTCTCCTGTGTCCGCTAAACACCGCGTGTACACTGGGCAGATTACCAAGGCATGGCAGGACGGCAATTACCATTGTTCCGCAAGGCCAGGCTTAGCCGCCACACGGCCAAGCGGCTTTGCCAGGGCTTTGACCGCACCACAAGACCAGCGGCATTGACGGTCTTTGGCCGCGCAACACGCCAAAGCCGCATTGCCGGACTTTAACCGCTCCACACGACCGAGCCGCATTCCCGGTCTTTGACCGCGCCTCACGCCCAAGCGGCTTTGCCAGGCTTTCGCCGCGCAACACGGCAAAGCAGCATTGCCGGACTTTAACCGCGCCACACGGCCGAGCCGCATTCCCGGTCTTTGGCCGCGTCACACGGCCAAGCGGCTTTTCCAGGACTTTAACCGCGCCACACGCCCATGCCGCATTGACGGTCTTTGGACGCTCCACACGACCAAAGCTCATTGCCGGACTTTAGCCGCACCACAAGACCAGCGGCATTGCCAGGCTTTGACCACGCCACACGCCCATGCCGCATTGCCGGACTTTAACCGATCCACACGACCGAGCGGCTTTGCCGGACTTTAGCCGCGCAACACGCCAAGCGGCTTTGTCAAGCTTTCGCCGCACCACAAGACCAGCGGCATTGCCGGTCTTTGGCCGCGCCACACGGCCAAGCGGCTCCAGGGCTTTGACCGTTCCACGCTGGCAAGCACCCTGAAGGTATCGCTCCATCGCAATGCCCGATACACCTGTATAAGCATCCCCGTCACACCGCCATACAACTCAACTCACAGCAGTTTAACTCGTAAACGGTCGCTAGAGTACCACGATCACTGGCCCGCCAACACGAAGGTTTTCATCCCCTGGCTGCGGCATCCGCGTAGAAAATAATCGTGTAAAATTTCGTCGTTTCGTTACCAGGGTTGACGTACCGATGAGGCCGGTTAGCCGAGAAATGGACGGAGCTTCCGGCAGGCACGGTATAGCTTTCATCTTCGCGCCAAAGCTCAAGCTCTCCCTGATGCACAAAAATATACTCCTCCACGCCGTCATTATGAGCTTCGGACCCGTGATCGCAGCCCGGATCCATGATGACCATATAAGACTCGAATTTAGTACGCAGGTTGTAGGAGAACAAAGGGTGCACCCGGTACGCGCCTTCTGCCTCGTGAAAAGGCTCCACGTCATCCGGAGAGACCACGGTCACTTCGGTTTCCGCCTCCTCGATGAGCGTGGTGAATGAAATGCCGAGGCCGCTGACGATGCGCCACAATACCGAGATCGTCGGGTTGGAATCCCCACGCTCGATCTGTCCCAGCATGGCTTTGCTGACACCGGTCAACTCGGCTACGTTATCGAGGCTGAGGCCTCGTGATTTACGGATGGCTTGCAGATTTCTCCCTACCTTTTTATGAATGGGTTCCAAGTGTAACCATATCCTCCTTCTGAAACTAAGCCGTTAACTGATCTTGCTCTGATCAGTCCGCCGCTTCTCCATAAGCTTTGACACCATATCATCGGTCATATGGTTCAAATCATATTGTACATCAAATCCCCATTCTTCGCGTGCCGCAGTTGCGTCAATCGAGTCCGGCCATTCGCTTGCAATCGCTTGACGGACCGGATCCACGTCATAGTCAAGGCTGAAATCCGGAATATGCCGGCGAATGCTGGCCGCAATTCCTTCAGGATCGACGCTCATTGCCGTAACATTGAAAGCATTGCGATGCTTCAGCTTAGCCGGATCCGCCTCCATCAATGCAATGATGGCGGAGATCGCATCCGGCATATACATCATATCAAGGTAAGTCCCTTTATCAATAAAAGAAGTATAGCTTCCGCTGCGGATCGCGGCCACATACATCTCAACCGCATAATCCGTCGTTCCCCCACCCGGAGGCGCGGAATGAGAGATCAGTCCCGGAAAGCGTAATCCGCGGGTATCCACTCCGTATTTATGGTAATAATAGTCGCACAACAGCTCCCCGGAGACCTTGCTGACTCCATACATGGTTAGCGGACGCTGCAGCGTGTCTTGCGGCGTTGCGTTTTTGGGGGTGTCCGCCCCGAATGCCGCGATGGAGCTCGGCGTAAAGAACTGGCAGGACAAGGCCCGCGCCGTCTCCAGCGCACTTAACAGACCACCCATATTCAGATTCCAGGCCAGTGCCGGATTGGATTCTGCCTTGGCCGACAACAGAGCCGCTAGATGAATGATCGTATCTGCCCGAAACTCTTTAGCCGCTTCGTGAAATGTATGGTGATCGGTTACGTCCAGTGTTTTGAACGGTCCCGATAGGACCGTTTCATGATGGATTTGGCGAATGTCCGTTGCAAGAACGGCTTCTTCGCCGTAAATCTGGCGCAATTTCGCCACCAGGTCTGAGCCGATCTGACCGAGTGCACCGGTTACCATAATTCGTTTCATAAACTCGTGCCCCCTTATTAGATCAGACCCAGCTCGCGTCCGATGGTTTCATATGCGGAAAGTGCGCGATCCAGCATCTCCTTCGTATGCATGGCGGTTGGCATATTCCGAACTCTTCCCGTACCTTTTGGTACCGTCGGGAACACGATCGATTTGGCATACACGCCTTCTTCGTACAATCTCGTGCTGAATGTCTGGGTCGTTGCTTCATCTCCGATGATGCAAGGCGTAATCGGAGTTTCCGTGCGGCCGACGGAATAACCAAGGCGCTTAAGGCCTTCCTGCAGATAACGGGTGTTCTCCCACAGCTTCGTTTGCAGGTCTTTGCTGTTCTGCAGGATGTCGATAGCGGTAATGCAAGCGGCTACGGTACCTGGAGGCAGCGCAGTCGAGAACAAGAACGGACGGCTGCGAACCTTGAGCCAATCCACCAGGTCGTGCGATCCGGCAACATAACCGCCGACAACGCCAACCGCTTTGGACAGGGTTCCGATCTGGATATCCACCCGATCCGACAACCCGAAATGCTTCACGGTGCCTGCACCGCCGCCAAGCACGCCCGATCCATGCGCGTCATCCACGTAAGTGATCAGATCATAGGTCTCGGCGATCTCCACGATTTCGGGGAGTTTTGCAATGTCGCCATCCATCGAGAACACGCCATCGGTAATCACCATGATCTTGCCGTATAAACCGGATTCTCTCGCTTCTTTTGCTTTCGAACGCAAATCGTCCATGTCCGAATGGTTAAACCGAATAACCTTCGCCTTGGTCAACCGGCAGCCGTCAATAATGGACGCATGGTTCAGCTCATCCGACAAAATGGCATCCCCGGCACCCATCACCGCCGAGATCGCCGCCATATTGCAATTGAAACCGGACTGATACGTCAGCACCGCTTCAGTTCCCTTGAACTGCGCAAGCTTCTCCTCAAGCTCTACATGAAGTGAAAGCGTTCCGTTAATGGAGCGAACGGCGCCGCTTCCTGTTCCGAAATCGGTCGTAGCCCGGATGGCTGCTTCTTTCAGTCGCTCATCATTTGCCAGTCCGAGATAGTTGTTGGAAGATAAATTCACGAATTCACGACCCTGAATGGTAATGAGCGGACCGTTCGGACTTTCAAGAGGCTGGATGGTATTATAGAGCCCTTGCTGCTTGAGTTCCGTTAGATTATCCTGTAAGAAAGCGCTTAACGATTGACTGGACATATGAAATTCCTCCCGTGGATCCGAAGTATCTTAACGTACATATCATTTACCATTCCATTGTATGCAAAAAGTCACACGCATGCAATATCCTGTACATAAATATGTTATATTAGATTTTCTAGCAAAAAAAATCCCCTCAGCATTCATGGTAGGCTGCCTGCCAGCCTGCCGTTATGAGTACTAAAGGGTGAATGAATAATTACGAGGCCCAAATTTCGTACACGAAATCTTTAATGAACCTCAGTTTCTCCAACTGCTGTTCTCCCGTTTGGGCGAGTAAGAAAGGTATCCATCATGCTGCTGTTATAAGTAAGTCTAATAAACTATAGCCAGCTATAGTATGAAGCTATCCCATCAAAATCAGGTGGCAATCGCTTCATGCAGCGCCTCGACATAAGCTGCGGCAAGCTTGGACAGGGTCGCGTTTTTATGGCTGATCCATCCGACGTTGATCGTCTCATCGCAGGCGAGCGGAACCGGAATAATCTCGTTCCCGTTCAGGTCGGCGCTCAGCACCCCGGTCGAAATGGTATACCCGTTCAGACCGATCAACAGATTGAACAGGGTTGCACGGTCATTGACCCGGATGCTTTTTTTGTGAGACAGCGTGCTGAGGATTTCCTCCGAGAAGTGGAACGAATTGTATTCCCCCTGCTCGAAGGATAAATACGGATAATTCTGAAGCTCGTCAATGGTCACGATCGACTGCTTGGCCAGCGGATTTTTGATGCTGATAAAAATATGCGGCCTGGCCGTAAACAAGCTGGTAAACTGAAGCCCTGCATCCTTCAGCAGCTTGTTGATCACCTTGGCATTGAATTCGTTCAGGTAGAGAATGCCGATCTCGCTGCGCAGGGTTTTGACGTCCTGGATGATTTCGTAGGTCTTCGTTTCTCTCAGCGCCAATTCGTACTCATCCTGCCCGTATTCCTGGACCAGCTTCACGAAGGCATTGACCGCAAAGGCGTAGTGCTGCGTGGATACCGAAAAATGCTGCGGGGAAGGTTTTGCGTTCAGATAACGCCCTTCCAGAAGCTCTGCCTGCTCCACCACCTGCCGCGCATAGCCGAGGAACTCCGCGCCTTCTTTGGACAAGGATATTCCTTTGTTCGTCCGCTCGAATATCGTAATGCGAAGCTCTTCCTCCAGATCCTTGATCGCGTTGGAAAGGCTGGGCTGGGAAATAAATAATCGTTTGGCCGCCTCGTTCATGGAACCACGGTTGGCAACCTCGATGGCATACTTTAATTGTTGTAAGGTCAAAGTGATTCCCCCTTTTTATACTTCATTTTCAAAAACACTCGTACATCATATCTGCTGCTATTCATGCTACAGAGGCAGAAATACAGAAACACCGCCCCTGCCAGGTCCGCTTTGTACTTGGATGGATCACCGTGAGCAGATGGAATCCGGCTAGCAATCGAAAGCACCAATCGGTTTGGAGACTGCTGCATCAACTTTAGAACCATTATAACCCGTTTCCATCATAAGAAGTGATCTGGTGGAACATCTATATCAGATCCAAAAAACGCGGCCGGGATGTCGATGCATCTCATGTATGAGGGGGTTTACACGCCTTACGAAATCGGGAGTGCCACCGTAAATAAACACGAATGAACAAAAAAACAAGCGCCGATCACCAGGCTTCCGGAGCCAGCGGTAATCGAGCGCTTGTTTGCAATTGTTAATACTAGCTAAGCCTCTAAATATTCACCTTATACCCTAAAGCCAGTTCATCCCCGGGAAGCCCACGGATTCCCCAGTTGTGCTGCGGCGTTTCGAAAATCGTAATCTCCACGTCCTGGGAAGAGACATGCAGCGTATGCTGAATCCGCTCGAACAATAATCGAATCAGCTGTTTCTTAGCCTCCACCGTCCGGCCTTCAAATATGCTGATCTCGATCACCGTGTAACGATCCGTTCTCCCGTCAGGGAAGTAGAAATCCTCCCGACTCATGGGAAAAAAACGATGAAATTTCTTATCCGCCGGAAGTTCAAATGCGTCTACCACGCACGAATGTATCACTTCCGACAGCTGCTCCTTCACCGGGTTCAGCCGCTCCCGGACGCCGTAAATTTTGATCTGTGCCATGCTCTGCTCATCTCCTCTAATCTCATCTAAACTAAAGGCTATGTCACCTTGTCGTTATATTCGTTTCAGGCAGTAAATAATCCTTCCTGCCCCGTCCCTATTCCCCCGTCTGGAACTGCTTCTTTGCCCACTCGACATAGGACGGATGGCTTCGGATCAATTCTTCATGCGTGCCGCTTCCCGTAATATGACCCTTCTCAAGCACAATAATCTGGTCCGCCTCGACGACGGTCGATAACCGATGGGCAATGACCACGGTCGTTCGTTCCACCATCAGATTGTTCAGCGCCTTCTGCACTTCGTGCTCGGAGTCGCTGTCCAGGCTTGCCGTCGCTTCATCCAGCAGCAGGATGTCCGGCTTCCGCAGCAAAGCCCTTGCAATCGCGACCCGTTGGCGCTGACCTCCGGATAACTGGATGCCCCGCTCGCCAACCTCCGTGTCGTACCCTCTCGGCAAGGCCTCGATAAACCCTTCCGCGTACGCGAGCCGCGCTGCTTCCGCAATCTCCTCGTCGGAGACCGTCTCCTCTCGCCCATAGACGATATTGTCCCGAATCGTTCCGGTCATGAGCGGGCTGTCCTGGGACACATATCCGAGCTTTCGTCGCCAGGACTCCAGCGTATAATCGCGGATTGCTTCCGAACCGAAGCAAATCTCCCCGCCGGATGGCGCATAGAAACGCTCGATCAAGGAAAAAACCGTGGTTTTGCCGCTGCCGCTGGGCCCGACCAGGGCAGTGACCTTCTTGGCTGGAATGGAAAAGGTTACGTCGGACAGAATGGTTTCACCTTCATGGTAAGCAAACATAACCTTTTTGAATTCAACGTCCCGATGACCTTCCGGTGCCGGCCGCACCGCACGATGATCGCTCTCCGGTTCGAATTCAAGGATAAGCCGCAATCTCTCGGTTGCCGCCATCACCTTCTGGAGCTGGGAGTAAAACGTGGCGAACTGGCTGAAAGGAAACATGATTTGGAAGAGCAGCAGGATAAACGATACCAGCTCGCCGGCGCTGAGCGCACCGGAAGAAACGCGAACGCCGCCGTATCCGATGATGACCACCAGCAGAACGACCATGACCATCGACATCAACGGAATCAGAACCGAGTTAATCTTGGCTTCCTTCATGCCGAAACGGTACAGGCTGTCCATATCCTCATACCCGCTTTTCTCCTCCCTCCGCTCTGCATTGGAGGCTTTCACCAGCCTGATCTCGCCGATCACCTGGGTCAGCATGGCGGACAGCTGGGCCAGCTGTCCATACATGCTGATGGAGATTTTGTACATTTTTCCGCCGATGGGCATCAAAATGCCGAACCCGACCGGAACGGCAATCAGGATGATGAGGGTCATCCGCCAATCCAGGTAAAACAGGATCGCAACAGCCCCCAAAACGGTCAGCAGATTCGAGCAAAAAGCGATCAGATGATCCGTGATCAGCGTCTTTACTTCATTCGTATCGTTGGTCACACGGCTCATCGTCTCGGCCGAGCGATGCTTGTCGAAGAACGGAACCGGCAGGGCCAGCACCTTCGTCCAGAGCCGTTTCCGAATTTTGTTCACCGTCTGGTTCCCGACATAGGCAAGCATATAATACGAAAGACCGCTGGCCACGGCTTCCAGCAGGAAGAGGACGGCCAGAAAGCCGACCATGCGAATATTAAACGCATCTGCGGCGAAATTATCGATGAGCTGGCCGGTGATGAGCGGGACGATAAGTCCCGTCACCGCCCCGACCAAACTTAATACGATCGCCAGAAACAGCACCAGCTTCGGAATGCCCGAAGAACGCAGCAGCTTGATAAAATATCGAACCGTGGTTTTTGTTACCTTGCCTTTCTCATCTACGGTTTGCTCCTTTCCAACTTCCTCCCTTCTCGTTCAACCCGTCACATATAGATTTCTTTGATAAAGCGGCCGGTAAACGAGGCTTCCACTGCAGCCACTTCTTCGGGTGTTCCTGTCGCCACCAGCGATCCGCCGGCTGCTCCCCCGCCAGGCCCGATATCGATGATCCAATCGGAATTCCAGATCAGGTCCAGATTGTGCTCAACCAAAATCACGGTGTTCCCCGCATCCACCAAACGGTTTAACAGGACGAGAAGCTGCCGGACATCGCCCGGGTGAAGTCCGGTCGAGGGTTCGTCCAGCAAATAGAGCGTGTGGTTTTTCGTTTTTTTACTCAGTTCCTTTGCTAATTTGATCCGCTGTCCCTCGCCGCCCGACAGGGTGCTCACCGATTGTCCCCACTTCAAATATCCAAGTCCGACATCGCAGAGCAGCCGGGTCAATTCCATGATCTTTGGCTTCACTTCCAGCAGGGCAAGACTTTCCTCAATCGTCATATCCAGAATATCGGAAATGGTGTAACCGTTAAAAGTCACCCGGAGAACCTCTTCCTTGAAGCGCTTGCCCTTGCAGTCCGGGCAGCGTACTTCCAGCTCCGGCAGAAAGTGCATATGCACGGACACGACGCCAAGGCCTTGGCATGTCTCACAGCGCCCGCCTTGCGTATTAAAAGAGAAGTGCTTGGCCGTCAGTTGATTCTGTTTAGCTTCCGGCAAGCTGGCGTACCAGTTTCTGATATGAGTGTAAACATCCGTATAGGTAGCAATGTTAGATCGCTGCATTCGGGATACCGGCGATTGGTCAACCTTGATCAGCTGTCCCACCGATTCCCAGCCCGTGATGGCTTTGCAGCCGATTGGAGTTGATTGATCGCTTCCGGATTCCGCCAGAAGATCAAATAAAAGCGTGGATTTACCAGATCCCGATACGCCTGTCACCGATATGAGACAGCCTAGCGGGAAAGAGGTCGTAATATGTTTCAGATTTCTCAGATGTGCATCCTCGATCGTCAGCAGGCTGCCGTTTCCGGTCCTGCGACGACTCGGAGCCGCCAGCATCGTGGGATCCCGGAAATACGATCCGGTCACGGACTCGGGATTCCCTATCAATTCCTCCAGCGTTCCTTGACCGACGACCGTGCCGCCCATCGTTCCCGCACCCGGTCCGATATCAATGATATGATCGGCGGCCCGCATCACTTCTTCGTCATGCTCGATGACAAGCACCGTGTTGCCGAGATCCCTCAGTTGCTTCAGAACCTGGATAAGTCCCCTGGTATCTTTGGGATGCAGACCCGTCGTCGGTTCGTCCAAAATGTACAGCACGCCCGTGAGGCCGGAGCCCAGAATCGATGCGAGCCGAAGCCTCTGAGCTTCCCCGCCCGACATCGTGACGACCTGCCTCTCCATGGACATGTAACCCAGCCCGACATCCATGATGCGCTTTAGTCTCACGACGGAATCATAAATGAGCGGTTCCACGATCGTTAATTGGTCCGCCTTCAGCTTCTTCAGCAGCGCCTCCATCCAATTCAGCGCTTCCCCGATCGACCATGCGTTAACTTCGTTAATGGAGACGCCGGCAATCCAGACGCGGCGGCTGTCCTCCTTCAGCTTCGTTCCGTGGCAATCCGGGCAGACATGCTCATGAAACAGGGACGCTTCCCCGGACTCGCTCCCCTTCTCCCGGTACCTTCTCCATATTCCGGTGACTACGCCCTCGTACTTGCCTTGTCCTACGGACTTCGGCGGCTTTACGTCAGGAAAGTGCCGGCTGAACGGCTCACTCTCCACGCCATAATACAGGAGATCGCGCTGAACGTCGCCATAATCCCGAAGCGGCATAAACTCATCGAACACAAACCCGTAATACTTGGCTGCTGCTTTCAGAATGCTGATGTTATAATCGGTAAGAGCGCTGTACCATATTGCCACCCCGCCGTCTCTTAGGCTTAAGTCAAGCTGGAACACGGCTTCCATGTTCAGGCTGACCGTTTGACCGAGTCCGCTGCATGTTTCGCATGCGCCTTCCGGCTTGTTAAAGGAAAAATGCGACATCGTCAATTTGTCGAGACCATGACCGCATCGCCTACAATGAACCGTCTCGTGGGAATCGCTGATTTCTTCCTCGTCAGAAGGACCGTGATAGGCTTCTCCGTCCACACTTGGTATCACCTTGTCGCCGCAGGAAGGACAGCTTCGTTCCCCCAGCTTGGCAAACAGAATCCGGAGCAGCGTATAGATATCCGTCACCGTTCCGATGGTGGATCTCGGGTTCCGGTTCGTAATGTGCTGACCCACGCTGATCGACGGGGAGAGCCCTTCAATCGAATCCACCTTCGGCTTGCTGACCGTGTCCGACACCATGCCCATGGATTCCATGTACTGCCGCTGACATTCCCGCTGCAGCGTATCCATGGCCAGCGTGGACTTGCCCGAGCCGGACGGACCTGTCATGACGACCAGTTTGTATTTGGGAATCTCAAGCGAAACATTTTTCAGATTGTTCTCCCTGGCACCGCGAATCTTAATCGTTCCTTCCATCTTCCCTACCTCCTTCATTTTACAAACCCATCTTACAACATTGATGCAAGTACAAAATTTCAAACCTGCGAAGGTTGCTCCACCACTGTTTTCAACGGCGAAAGCCGTCACGGAGCTTTAAGGTTTATGTACAATGTTTGAAGCCCTGTTGGTTGTCTGTGCACCGCAATTGACTTTATAATAGGCTATGAATATCTACGCTACGTATCGTGTTTTCTGAGGAGAGGTACCCATGCCGAAAAAAATCGCACCCGAATTTTATTTTATTGGCAACCATCCCGTGCTGGATTTCGTGAATACCAAGATCGCTGTCAACGCTCAGCCGCTGGATTTGCTGGATACTTTCGATTCTTTAATGGATTGGATGGTGAAGGCGAACCTGCTGTCTGAGGCGGAACGCAACCTGCGCAAGGCGGTATATAACGGCAACGAGGAGGAAGCCCGGATCGTGGAGTCCGCCAGATTGCTCCGCGACCACATCTTTCACCTGATTCAGCCGGGCAGTGCGAACGAGAGTTCAACCGAAGCAAGCCTGCAGTTCATCAACGGGCTGCTGAAGGAGCAAATCATGCGCACCGTGCTCGTGGCCGAAGACAGCGCGTACAGCCGCAAAAGCCGGATGCTTTTTCGGAAGCCGCTGGACCTGCTGAGCCCGATCGCCGCATCTGCCGTTGATTTTTTAACTACCCATGACTTGAAGCTGGTGAAAAAATGCGAAAATCCGGCGTGCGTGCTTCGCTTTTACGACAATAGCAAAAACGGCACAAGGCGCTGGTGCAGCCCCAAAACATGCGGAAACCGCATGAAGGTCGCTGCTTATCTGGAGCGTCAGAAACAACAAACGAAGGAATCTTAGATAAACCGTCTAAGATTCCTTTTTTAATACCCAAAATAACACTTTACAGGTTAAAATAAGAAGTATATAATACCCTTAAACTAATTTTGGTGGTTAATAAAACGAAAGGAGGCATTCTACTAATTAAATGACGGCTAGTCAAAAGGATCTACATAGCAATCGTTTCTTAAAAAATCGCAGGTATTCAAGGAGGCGTTTATCCAATGGAAGATAAAATCCAGTATCATACGGTTCAAATCAACGGTTTGAACATTTTTTACCGTGAAGCAGGAGCTCCCGGCTCGCCTGTCGTATTACTGCTGCATGGTTTCCCGACTTCCAGCCATATGTATCGTCAATTGATTCCGGCCCTTGCCGATCAGTATCATGTGATCGCACCTGATTATCCAGGATTTGGTTACAGCAGCGCACCAGACCATGATCAGTTCCGGTACAGCTTTGAGCATTTCAGTCAGCTCATCGAAGAATTGCTGGCCCAATTAAATATCCAGACCTTCTATATGTACTTGATGGACTATGGTGCACCCGTCGGGTTCCGGATCGCGTCGCGACATCCCGAGCGGATCCGAGGCCTGATCATTCAGAACGGGAACGCCTACGATGAGGGACTCGAAGAATTCTGGAATCCCATTAAAGCTTACTGGGAAGATCCGGCAAACCCGGATAAACGCGAGGCTCTGCGCTGGCTTACCAGCATCGAGGCAACGAAGTGGCAGTATACGCATGGTCTCGATGACGCCTCCCTCATCAGCCCGGACACCTATACCTTGGATCAAGCGCTGCTCGACCGTCCCGGCAATCAGGAAATTCAACTGGATTTGTTCCTGGATTACGGATCGAATCCTCCCTTGTATCCGGCTTGGCAGCAATATTTCCGCAATGCTCAGCCGCCAACCCTGATTGTGTGGGGGCAAGGCGACCACATCTTCCCTGAGAACGGAGCCCATCCGTATCAGCGTGATTTGCCTCATGCCGAGCTGCATCTTCTAAAGGGTGCCGGTCATTTTGCATTGGAATCCCATGGACCGGAAATCGTTCAATACATTCGGGCATTTTTGGAACGGCAATGATTCTGAGCATGATTCACACCCAAGGTGACAGGTTATTTTTTCATCCGTCTTTTCTCGGAAACGCACTTCATGATACAATCCCCCAATAAGTAAGGATTCAGGCAGATCCGGATGAAGTAGGGGGGACATCATGGGCATCCGACCGATTGATATCGCCAAGAAACTCGGGATTACCACAAGTGCGCTCAAGCACTATGAGAAATGGGGAATTGTCCCTACTGCCGAGCGTGCGCCGAACGGCTACCGGTTATATACCGAGGAGCATGCCGCTTATTTCGAGTGCATCCGCGCCATGTTTCCCGGTTTCGGCGTAGACGTGACGAAGCAAGTCATGAAGAAGCTGCAGGAAAGGGAGCTGGATGATGCGCTCTGGATCGTAAGCGAGGTGCAAGCCCGCCTCCAGCAGGATAAAATCCTTGCGGAGCGGACCATCCGCATTCTGGAAACGGAGCAGCTTGACGCAGTCGATGCCCGAGGCCGCAAGAAAGAGCTGACCATCGGGGAGGTTGCGGCCGAGATCGGCGTTCCCTCCTCGGCCATCCGCCATTGGGAGAAGGAAGGCGTCCTTATTCTGCCGCGGGATCAGGTTAACGGCTACCGGAAATTCGATGGTGCCCAAATCCGGCAGATTATGATCATTCGGATTCTCCGCTCAGCCAATTACCCGCTTGAAGTCATCAAGGACGTCCTGCATGAGCTCGAGCATCATCAGGTTCATAACGCCAGACGGGTGCTCAAGGACACGCTGGTGTACCTCAATCACCTCAATCATAACCAGATACGCGGCGTGCACTACTTATATCAATTGTGCCAAGTATTGAAGTTAATGTAATCCGCTATCCATTCGCACATTGGTTATTGCTGTAACAAAAAAACAAACCCGGAGCCTCATCCGGGTTTGTTTGTGTGTATGTGCCGCTTATGGATTAACCTTGATGGAACCGACCGAGGTCGTCAGGGATATTTTCGCTCCGCCGCCGTTGACGTCGCTCTGTCCCCGGCTTGCTCCTGTAATCTGTCCAAGCTCGGTTTCGGTATTCAGCGTATATTTCATGGACGGCGCGAACGCAGCGGTGATGCTGCCTGCCGATGTGTTGGCCGTCAGCGAGCCGTCCGGGTCGATCTGCCCAATATCCAGCTTGATGCTGCCCGCTTCGGATACGATCCTGGAGCTGCCCGTGATTTCCGTTTGGTTGAGTTGAACTTCCCCGGCTCCCAGCTGCAGCTCGAAAGCCCCCTTCAGCTCGTTCACCCTTACCTTCCCGACATCATTCTTGATACGGATATTCTGCAGGGCTTCCGGTACCTCGATCACATAATCGATCATAAATCCGGAATCGCCGAACTGCTTCTGCGACCAGTCCCACAGGCTAATGCCGGAGTCGTCTCTAGGATGCGTCCTTAATTCCAGCATGCCATCCTGGAGCGCCAAGGAGGTAGCGGCCTGCTCCGTCACCCGGGTGCGAATGTTATCGTTCTTGAAAAAGCTTTCGTTGAACCACACGGTTGTTTTCACGTTGACCTCGCTACCGGGGACCGCGATAAGCTCGATATTGCCTACGGCATGATCGATGACCAGTCCCTCGGCCGTGCCGGCTTCCTGAGCCGTCGTCCATTCGAACTCCTTCCCTTCCCGTTTTACTTGATCGCTGATGGCTATCGCCGATTCGCCGGCTAGGTTCCCGATTTGCGCTAATTTATCAAGCTCCCGGTTTACGGCTTCATCGGCATTTTGGGCAGCATCGCATCCGACCAGCACGGCAAATATCAACAGCGACGAAATTTTCACGGCCAGCATGCTCTGTTTTCTCTTCAAATCCTCCACGTCCATTCCTGTTTATGTATATGTCCATTATATCGCGGAGGAAAAAGTTCACACGCTGCCGCGGACCAGTTTCTTCCTGGACCTTAGTCTGGGACGCCCCCTCCGTCTTTTGTATGACGCTGCACGTTCGGATCATTCTTCCAATCGCTGTTGCCCCCAAATTTCAATCATGGTTTTGTAACGGTAGAAATTCGGGGACCAAGCTAAAAAAAAGAAAAGGGAGTTCCGGCAGTAAAAGATCTACTCTTGGAACAACCCTTTTCTCTAAAATCATGCGCGGATCTCATGGCTGGTCTATCCGCAGCACGACCTTTCCCCGGACATGACCGGATTCCACGGCACGATGCGCCTCAGCAGCTTCGCTCAGCGAGAACGTCTGCGACACATGGATTTTCACCTTCCCTTGTTCATACATTTGGACCAGTTCCGCTAATCGATCCTTGGATCGCTGGCTGCGGATCGGACGCACCCCCAATTCTTCTACCAGATCGAAAGCCACGATCGTTCCGATGCGGCTCCGGTCGCCGACAAGCGCCACCGAGGCCCGCAGCGCTTCTTCGCCGGAGGCATCAAGCGCGGCTGTCACTCCCTCGGGGGCGCAAGCCTTGACCCGGTCTACAAGGCCTGGTCCATAAACAACGGGAACAGCGCCCAGCGAACGAAGATAATCATGATTTCGCTCGCTTGCGGTACCGATGACCCGCGCTCCCCAGGCTCGTGCGATCTGGACGGCAAATGAGCCGACTCCCCCGCTGCCGCATGAATCAAAACCGTATCCTTATGGCCAACCCCTAGCATCCCAAGTGCCGTATGGGCGGTTTGCCCCGATGCGGTCAAGGCACCCGCTTCCTCCCATGGCATCGAATCGGGTTTCCGTACAACTTGGTCTGCGCTGACCACGACATATTCAGCGTAGCAGGCGAGTAATGACCAGCCAATGACGCCATCCCCAACTTCAAATTCCGTCACTCCCTCTCCTACCTGATCAACCGTTCCGGCGAATTCGTTGCCGAGGATTTGCGGCATCCGCAATGTCACCCCGGGCGGCGCCCAGCCGCTTCCCCTGATTCCGCAGTCGGCCGGCTGGACGCCTGCCGCCTTGATGTTAACCCTGATCTGGCCGTTGCCGGCCTGAGGATCTTCGAAGTCCATAACGCGCAAAACTTCCGGCGGTCCAATCGTACTGAACGCAGCGGCTCTCATATCGATCATCCTTTCATGCATCCCTTGATCTTGTTTCTGAGACCATTCTATAATCATTGATAAATAATAAAAAATACAAAATAATCTATGTATATATATACTGAAGTATATAAGCAGGGACGGTGAACCGTAATGGAGATGTTGCAGCTGAAGTATTTTGTTACCGTAGCAAGGCTTGAACATATGACCAAAGCCGCAGAGGAGCTCCATATTGCTCAGCCGGCGCTCAGCAAGACGATCTCCAGACTCGAAGAGAATCTCGGGGTTCCGTTATTTGAACGCCAAGGCAGGCAAATCCGCCTCAATCCGTACGGCAGAGCATTTTTGGCGAAAGCCACCGCTGCCCTGCAGCTGCTGGAAGAGGGACGGCGGGAAGTGGAAGATCTTGCGGGGCTGGAGCATGGGCGCATTCATTTGGCCTTGTCCAACATGGAGCAGCTCCGCGAGCCTTTACGCTTGTTTCTGCGCAAACATCCGAAGGTCAACTTTCATATTATCCAGTCCTCGATGGAGGATATGGTTCAGACGATTGAACATAACGAAGTGGACTTCTTTCTGACCTCCATGCCCGTTCGGCATCCGGATATACGCAGCTTGCCATTGCACGTGGAAGAGGTGTTCTTGGCAGTCCCCCCACCCACCGCTTAGCCGGAAACAATCGCATCCGCTTAAGCGAGGCTGCCGGAGAATCCTTTGTGGGTTATAAAGAGGGCCATCCGTATCAGAAGATGAATAACGAGTTTTGCAAACAAGCCGGTTTTCAACCGAAGGTCGTCTGCGAGGTGGAAGACCCCGGGACCATCGCCGATCTGGTCCGTTCGGGGTTTGGCGTGGCTTTAATCGGGGAATGCAGAAGCAGCGAGGAATTAAAGCTGACGAAGCTCAGCATTCAAGAACCTCTCGCACGCCGGGTATTCCAAATCGCATGGCTGGAATCCAGATACTTGTCCAAGGCCGCGATTTCCTTCCGCGATTACCTCGTCGAATATTACGCGGATCACGGTAAGAGAGACATAACCACGTCGTAAACGACGTGGTTTTTTATGATATCGAAATTTCAAACCCTGCAGCGCCGTTTCACTCTCTGGCTATTCCATTTGGGCACGTTGTCTGTCCGTGCACCTTGGTAGAACATGACCACAATGAACAGTCTCTGCGGTGATACTTCGAGGGTTGACAATATTTGGGGAGTGATTATACTTTTGAGTAAACACTCAGTATTTTGAATTCATCCCTCATGACTATTTAGCATCCATGGAAACCGGAAGCTCCACAAGGAAGTTTTGCCTATTTCATTCCAAAGGAGAAAGACATCTGCCTATGCCTACAACAACCCGTCGAAATGCCAAGAAGGAACGGATATTGAACGCCGCTCTGAAGCTGTTCTCCCAGCAGGGATTCCATGCAACGACAACCAAAGAGATTGCGGCCGAAAGCGGCGTGGCCGAAGGGCTGATCTTCTACCACTTTGGAGATAAACGGAAACTGCTGCTCTTTCTTGTGAACAATTTTTCCTTTGCTGCGCAGCTTCAAGAGGATGCAGGTGAATTGTCGAAGCTTCCTGCGGACGAGGCCCTGTTTCAATACGGCATCGCATATCTCCAGTTCCTCAGGACGAACATGGATTATCTGATGCTCATCTGGTCACCTGAACTCATGAAGGATGCCGAGGTATCAAAAGAGGTTTTGCGGCTGATCGGTGGTCTTGGGACAGCAGGCAGCAGCATGCTCGAACAGGCGGCGGGATCGAGTCGTCAACCGGAACACACGGTTCAGGTTGCCATGATGATGATGACCTCGTCCATCCTGGTCTATAGCATGCTCCATTTCCGTTTCGGAGAGGAAACGCTCCCGCTCGGGGACGAATCCTATATTCGCGAGCTCGTCCGGCTGCTGCTGCATGGGATGAACGAAGAACCGGATCATGACGTCTTCTCTCCGTGAAAAACGATGTGTACAAATAGCTGATGGCCGTATAGAACATGCTGCATCGGCTTCTTTTATCTTCACAATTTGAGTGTTTACTCAGTTTCTTTTCGTTAGGCATCGCTAATATGGTTAGATTGAAGGGAGAAATGAGGATTATGCTGTCATTCATGCCGGATTGGAATTTCGTCATGTTGTTGTGGCTGCTGCCGGTTGTATTTTTCATTCACGACGGAGAAGAGATTGCCACGATGGTATGGTGGCTCAGGAAGAACAAGAACAACCCCTGGATCACGAAATTTTCGCCAGTATCCATTCCGTGGGATAAGAACATCACCCTGCAATTCTCCTTTGCCGTACTGCTGATCGGGTTCATCCTCACCTGCGTAACGTTTCTAACGGCGCGCGCCTTCGATATCGGCAGCCCGTTCAACGGCCTGTTCGCGGGGTTCGTTACGGTGTTCCTGCTGGACGGCGTGAAACATGTGGGGGCCTCAATCGCGCTGAAGGCATACACCCCTGGCGTCATTACAGCTGCGGTCCTTGAAATTCCATACGGAATTTATGCGCTCAACCGCCTGCTGTCCACTGGAATCGTGGATGCCACGGCATTCGCGATGGGAACCCTGATCTCCATGCCTCTCATTCTGTTTCTGGTCTGGTTTGGTTTAACGCTTGGGAAACGAATCGCGCCGCACCGCATAAATACGTAGGCTCCGATAACTGTGCCCTGCAGCGCTTTCAAATGTCAACACTCTTTTCGATTGAACCTGAGATATGTCATTGCGAATCTCTCCCTGGACGACTTCGTTTTCCTCAACATATTAGCCAAGCGCCGGCTCATAAGCTTAATGGATGGCAGTTAAACCGGATACGTAAACACCATATGGAGGGAGATACCGATGATGGAGGATCAGAACCAGAAACGAGAACATGCTGGCCGTATACCCCAGCCGATTCGCAGCGACGGTGCAGGCGGGCCGGACTATGGTCCGCGGGATGTGATGAGGGATATCGAGAATCCCGACATGCTTGTACCTCCGGTCACGGATGCAGGCTTGATGCCGAATCTGAAAATGTCGTTCTCCGACACGCATATGCAGCTGAATCATGGCGGCTGGTCGCGGGAAATTACGGTACGGGACCTGCCGATTGCGACCACGCTGGCCGGCGTGAACATGAGCCTGACGCCCGGCGGGGTTCGGGAGCTGCATTGGCATCAGCAGGCGGAGTGGTCCTATATGATATGGGGCAGCGCCAGGATTACGGCCATGGATGCAAGCGGCAGGAATTTTATCGCGGATGTGGGACCGGGCGATCTTTGGTATTTTCCGGCCGGCCTCCCCCACTCGATCCAAGGACTCGAGGAAGGCTGTGAATTTCTGCTGGTCTTTGACGACGGCCACTTCTCGGACCTGAACACCTTATCGATCTCCGACTGGTTTGCCCACACGCCTAAGGACGTGTTGTCCGCCAACTTCGGCGTCCCGGAGGATGCGTTTGCCCATATTCCGAAGGAGCAGGTTTATATATTTCAAGACCAGGTACCGGGTTCGCTTGCCAGCCAGGAGGTGCAGTCTCCCTACGGAACGGTGCCGCTCAGCTTCAAGCACCGGCTGTTGGCGCAAGAACCGATCATAACCCCTGGCGGAAGCGTAAGAATCGTGGATTCCCGCAATTTTCCGATCTCCAAAACCGTTGCGGCCGCGTTAGTCGAGATCAAACCTGGCGCCATGAGAGAGCTCCATTGGCATCCGAATCAGGACGAATGGCAGTATTACTTGACCGGGCAGGGACGAATGACCGTATTTGCCGGCAATGGAGCGGCTCGGACCTTCGATTACAGAGCCGGCGACGTCGGTTACGTGCCTTTTGCCTTCGGTCACTACATACAGAACACGGGGACGGAATCCTTATGGTTTCTGGAAATGTTCAGAAGCGACCGGTTCGAGGATATATCCTTGAATCAATGGATGGCCTTGACCCCTCGGGACCTGGTCCGGGATAACCTGAACGTCGGAAACGAAGTCACCGACGCTTTGCGCAAGGAGAAGTGGCCCGTCGTAAAGTATCCGGGATTTTCGTATTATCCGCGATAACGCTCCACTCCCCTTCTTTGTCTCGTACATTGCCCGTTTTATCAAAAGGCCTTGCGGACCTGCCAAAGGGCTTGATTCCTAAGCGGCCTGCATGTGTTCTCATGCTGAGATTGACTTTTCCTTCCTTCTGCCATATAGTTCATTAATGAAACTATTTCATCCGTGAACTATTTGAGAGGAGAACTATGATTGAACGACAAAGCAAGGCAGTGGATCGACCGGTATGTCGATGTCTACCTGCTGGTATCGCGGCGGATCAATGCCCAGATTCGAGAGCAGCTCGGTGAAGACCTGACCAGCGACCAGTTTCAGGTGGTACGCTTGATCAACGGCATGGATCGCTGTACCTCATCCTATCTGGCGGAAGCGCTCGCGGTCGGCAAAAGCTCGGTTACGGCCATCGTAAACCGTCTCGTGGATGCCGGCATTATCGACAGAACCCGGGACGAAGCGGATCGCAGGCTGGTGTATCTGACTCTAACGGAGTACGGACATACGATTTTTGAATCGGCCCAGGAGCAGATGAGGGAGATCATCTCCCCTTACCTGCAGCATTTTGAAGAAAAAGATATCGAAATGTTTATCTCCATGTTTGAGAAACTGGGGCAATTGATGTTTGAATCAGGGGGAGAAAGAATTGAAAGCTATACTGAAAGCAAGATGGGCCATCATCGTGCTGTGGCTGGTGGCCGCCGTCGCGCTGTTTATGTTCGCGCCTTCCATGGCGGACCTGGTGCGGGAGAAGGGCCAGCTATCCGTGCCGGATGGATATACTTCTTCGCGCGCGGCTGAAATCCTAAAGGAAGCCTCCGGGGGCGAGGGCGGGGAAACCCTGAACCAGGTTGCGCTTGTCTTCAACAAACCCGACGGGTTAAGCGAAGCGGATAAGGAAAGCATCCGGCAGGGCGTTCAAGCTTTAAACGACAATAAAGACAGCCTACATATCGATTCCATAAATGAACCGTTCACGCAGACGGAGCTGGAAGACACGCTCATCGCCAAAGACGGCAAGACCATCATGGTCGCGCTTCAGGTCAGCGGAGGCGAGGAAGCCGTGAAAGAGCTGCCCGGGAAGGTCGATCAGGTGCTCGAAGGCGTTCAAGCCGATCATTATCTGACCAGCGAAGGTCTCATCAACGAAGATACCATCGTCAGCTCCGAGGAAGGCCTGAAGAAAACGGAATATATTACGGTCATCTTTATTCTGATGATCCTGTTCGTTGTATTCCGTTCCTTCGTGGCACCGTTCGTGCCGTTGTTGACCGTGGGGCTCAGTTATCTCGTGTCCCAGTCGGTCGTATCCTTTCTCGTGGACCAGTTCAACTTCCCGATATCCACTTTCACCCAGATCTTTATGGTGGCCGTCATGTTCGGGATCGGAACCGACTACTGCATCCTGCTGATCAGCCGGTTTAAGGAAGAACTCACCACGTCCGAAGATACCCAATCGGCCATTATCGAAACTTATCGGAAAGCCGGCGGCACCGTGCTTTATTCCGGGCTTGCCGTATTCGTCGGCTTTGCAGCCATCGGTTTATCCAAGTTCATTCTGTATAAATCCGCGGTTGCGGTCGCGATCGGCATCGCGGTTATGCTTCTTGCGTTAGTCACGGTCGTGCCGTTCTTCATGGCGGTCCTCGGGAAGAAACTCTTCTGGCCGTCACGCGGCAAGCTGGAACACAGCGAAAATAAACTATGGGGAGCGGCCGGTTCCTTCTCCCTCAAGCGTCCTTGGGCCGCCATGCTCGTCGTGGCCGTCATCGTCGGGCCCTTCCTCGCTACGTACAGCGGCAAGCTGTCGTTTAACAGCCTGGAGGAAATCGGTCCGAGTTATGATTCGGTCAAGGGCTTTAATATCATTTCGGACAGCTTCGGTCCCGGGCAGTCGCTGCCTTCCACCATCGTGATCAAGAACGATGACCGGATGGATACGGCGGAGTACATGGGACTCGCGGAAAAAATCAGCCGGGAAGTGGAAAAGGTTGAAGGCGTTTCGAGCGTTCGCGGACTTTCGCGTCCAACCGGCGAGCAAATCAACGATTTCCTCATTCCGACTCAAGTCAAAACGTTAAATGAAGGATTGGGAGAGTCCAAAGACGGGCTGACCCAAATTCAGAACGGACTTTCCGAAGCAGGCAAGCAGCTCAGCGAGAATGCGCCGAAGCTGAATGAGGCTGCTGCGGGAGCGCAAGAGCTGACGAAGGGAACGGCCGACCTGAAGGACGGCATCACCGAGCTTGGTCAGGGTCTCAGCGCCATTCAAAAAGGGATTCAAAGCGGAAGCGCCGGCGCTGGCGAGCTCAAAGCCGGACTTGCCAAGGCAGCGCAAAGCGCGAAAGAGTTGGCTGCTGCCCACGACCAGCTGCTTCAAGGCTACAAGCAGCTCGACACCGGATTAGCGGCCCTAAACGGCGGCGTTGCCGGAATCCAGGAACAGCTGGGCGGCGTTGCCGCTGCTCTGAAAGGACTTGAAGGCTCCTTCACGGGATTGGAGAGCAGCCATCCGGAACTCGTTCAGGATACCGATTATCAAACGATTAAAGGCACCGTTACCCAAACGGCAGCAGGCACGGCAGAGCTGGCCGCGGGGTTGGGACAGATCTCCGAGCAGCTTAAGGGCGCATCGGCAGGCTTATCGGAAGCCAACGCCGGCTACGCCAAGGCAGCCGCAGGTCAAACGGCGCTTGCCGACGGTCTTCAGCAGCTTGTGTCCGGAATCGCAGAGCTTCAATCCGGCCTCTCGCAAGCCGCTAACGGGCAGGGCCAAATCGTAAGCCAGATCCCTTCCATTACGGGCGGACTGGACCAGCTGCAAGGCGGCCAGAAGCAGCTTGCCGACGGGTTCGGCGATCTTACCGGACAGATCGGAGAGCTGACGGAAGGACTGAATTCCAGCGCCGACGGGCTGAAACAAATTTCGGACGGACTGCATTCCGCTCAGGATTACCTGCAGCAAATTCAGGACGTTCAGGATGAGGACCTCAGCGGATTCTTCATCCCGCAGGAAGCCCTGGAGAACGAAGAATTCCAGACGGTATTCGATACCTACTTGTCCGATGACCGCAAAGTGATGACGCTGGATGTGGTGCTGTCAACCAATCCGTACAGCGAAGAAGCGCTGGGCAGCGTCGAACAGATTCAGGCAGCCGTCGACCGTGCAGTTAAAGACACGAAGCTGGAGAACGCCGAGGTTGCCATCAGCGGCATTACCAGCACCAACAACGATTTGCAGAGCATCTCGAATGAAGATTACACGCGTACCGTGATTCTCATGCTGAGCGGAATCTTCATTATCCTGGTCATGCTGCTGCGATCCATCGTGATGCCGATCTACCTGATTATTTCGCTTGTCATCACGTACTTTACCGCCGTCGGCGTTACGGAGATGATCTTCGTCCACGGCTTCGGGTATTCCGGCATTACTTGGGCCACGCCGTTCTTCAGCTTTGTCATGCTGATCGCGCTAGGGGTGGATTACAGTATCTTCCTGATGGCACGCTTCAACGAGAACAAAGCCTGGAACGTTCAGGATGCCATTCTCCATGCCATGCGCAACATGGGCACGGTCATTCTGTCCGCGGTGGTCATTCTTGGCGGTACTTTTGCGGCCATGTATCCATCCGGCGTATTGTCCATGATGCAGATCGCCACGGTCGTCTTGGTTGGACTTGTGCTTTATGCTCTTCTGTTCCTGCCATTCTTCGTGCCCGTGATGGTTCGCATCTTCGGCCGGGCCAACTGGTGGCCGTTCAGCCCTAAGGGACAGGGCGACGCTTCCAGAACGGGTCATGACCTGAAGATGTAATTAGCATGTTGAATACGATAAAAAGGGCTGCACCCTCGTTAGGCATACGGGGGATGCAGCCCTTTTGTCGTTCCCTCCCAAATATCGGAATCTTCATACCATTCTTCCGTAAGGGCAGGGCTATCGCATTCAGAGCATGGTACGGGCCGTTATGTCCTCTACTGCACAATTCCGATATAAAACCCGTCATATCCCTTGCTTCCAACCGTTTGAATGGCCGTGCCGGCAATCGAGGAATCTGCCGACAGCATATCCATGAATTTTCGGATGCCATGCACCCGAGGGTCTGTGCTGTGATAATCGATGACTTCTCCGTTCCGGATGACATTATCGCTAATGATGACGGTGCCGGCCTTGGAGAACTGCAGCGCCCACTTCAAATAATTCGGATTGTTCGGTTTATCGGCATCGATGAAGATCAGATCGAACGGCTCCGCCTTTTCCTTAGCCAGCTGCTCCAGCTGCGCCAATGCATCGCCTACGCGGATGCTGACCCTATCCTCCAGTCCAGCCAACGCTACGTTGGATTTGGCAACCTTCGCATGATGCGGATCGAGCTCCAATGAAATCAGCCGCCCTCCTGCCCCGATCGCCCTAGCCATCCAGATCGTGCTGTAACCGCCAAGCGTACCGATCTCCAAGATTCGTTTCGCTCCCTTGATCTGAACGATCACGTTCAGCAGCTTGCCCTGAGCGGGAGATACATCGATCTCAGGCAAGCCTGCCTCCCGGTTTGCGGCCAACACCTTCTCCAGCACCTCGTCATAAGGAATCAAATGTTCCGTCACATAATCGTCCACTTTGCCCCAAGTCGCAGCATCATTCGCATTCGCTTTCATGCCTGTTTCCTCCCTTAAACTTCAAATTGGATTTTACACATTCATTGTATGTGATTTAGTATTATAAAAATAATATATAATTAAATGGGTTATATAAATATAATATATAAATTAGACAGGAGTGCGGCTCCATATGAATTTACATGCCTTACGGCTGTTTCACGTCATTGCCACAACCGGCAGCGTCACCCGGGCTGCCGAATTATTAAATATAAGCCAGCCGGCCATAACGGCACAGGTTAAGAAATTCGAGAAGGAGCTTTCCCTTACCCTGTTCAAGCCGCAGGGCAGAGGCATCGGATTGACGCAGGCTGGCGCCGAGCTGCTCCCGCTTGCCAAAAGGCTCTTCTCGGTTGAGCAGCAGATCGAACAATTCTGCCGGGATTACCGCAGCGGTTCGAGGGGGCATATCCGACTGGCCGCAACCTACCTCCCTTCCCATTTTCTTCTGCCGGCCTGGCTCGCAAAATACAAGCAGCGGTACGAAGACGTGGAAATGAGCATTACCACCACGAATTCCAGCGATGCGCTTAAGCAGCTGCTGAACATGGACGTGGATCTTGCGATATACGGCGGCCTCCCTGAGGAATCGCCGGATACGATACAGACCGAGGAGCTGTTCCGGGATGAGCTGTGGTTTGTCGTCTCCCCCGACCACCGTTATGCCAATCAGCATATCTCCCTGGACGAGATGATGAGAGAGCCCTTTGTCATGCGGGAGGAAGGAAGCTCGACGCGGGAACGGTTATTTGCCTTATGCCGCACCCACAGCGCGCCTTCGCCCCGCATCACGCTGCAATTCAACGGCCTGCACGAAGCGATCACGGCCGTCATTGCCGGATACGGTGCCAACTTCGTGTCTTCGCTCGTGGTGCGGGAATACGTGGAGCGCGGTGAGCTCAGCCAGGTATACGTCGATGGCATCGAGCTGCAAAATATCATTGCGGTTTGCACCCGCAAGCATGAAGCATTATCCGCTGCCGCCATGAATTTCGTGGAGATGATCCGAGAACGGCCATAAGTTAATCGTATGTCGTTTGGGAAGATGGAGCTGCGCATTTTGGAGCTTGCCTGCATTAGTTCCTTTGGGCCTTATCTGTGAAAACAACCCGTATGCTGCTCCGGCATACGGGTTGTTTTTTGCGTTATTTTCACTTGTATCTACCCTATCGTTTTCATACGATCATTGAACCGTTACATTTCCCTAATACATATTATTGCCTGCCTGGCTTCTCTTTTCTGGCGTGCCGAAACTGGCATAACCCCGATGTCTCCCCTGTTAACGTCAGCACCAAAGCTGCCATCAAGCAATAAGCATCATTACTCTATTCATGTGAAGGATGACCATAACATTCATTTATGACGATAATAATCTGTTTAATACCGATCTCATCCCAGCCTCATCGCCTCCGTGTTCCACGACTTGCGCAAATGCGGCACGCAATGCCTCCGCCAGAATGATGCCCAATTCTTCGCCAGCCTCTTCTCCTGATGCTGCGGCCAGTTCACCGAGATAACGCGCAACGGGATTGTCTCCTTTGCGGGGATCGGGCTCAGACAACAGTCGGCCCACTTTAAGGCGAATCATGCTGTCGTAGGCGGTCAATAGAACCAATTTCAGGCGCAACTCGGGAGGAGCCGCATCGGCAACAGCTTCCATGCGATCCAATATCCGAAGCGTAACGTCATCCCGAAGCAAGCCGTAAAATTTCTTCTTGGATTTGTAATGATGATAAAGAGCTCCCACGGTCACTCCGGCATCGGCAGCAATGTCGTCAACTTCCGCTTGGTTGTAGCCCATCTCGGCAAAACGCTTTAATCCTGCCTGTATGAGTTTGTGCTGCGTGGTGCCCGGTATTGGTATATGACTCATGTAACTCCCTCCGAAAACGTTCATGCATAGATATTTAAATTCTAACATAGCTGCTCTTTAAGATATATAAATCTTTCATAGCTGCAACTGAGCCATTTACCAAAAATAGCTTGATCAAATTACATAACTGGGTTATGTTTAATATAACCTAATTATCTTACATCACGAAACCATATTCTATTTCGAGGTGAGAACATGGAAGGAAACGTTATTTTTTATTTTGTTCCGGTCAAAGATATCAAGGCAGCCAAATCCCTGTATCGCGACACGCTCGGTTTGGAAGAATCATGGCGCGAAGGGGATTACACGGTTGCTTTTAAGCTCCCGGGAACCAACGTGGAATTGATGGTGGAACAAGTCTCGGAAGGAAGCCAGGATGCTGCCGGACCTGTTTTTCTCGTGCCCTCTGTCCGGGATATATACGAGAACAACCCCGGCAAGCTGCAATTGATCGGCGAACCGGGCGAAACTCCCGACGGCCTCTGGTTGAGTGCCAAGGATGATTCCGGCAACGGAATCTACTTTACGGATGAAAGCAAGCACGAATCCTGATTTTCATTTATGCATGAGGCACCTCCGGTCTTAAATGCCGGAGGTGCCTTTTCCCGCTATTTGACATAACATAAGGGCTTCCCGCCAGATCCAGGATCAAGCGGGACAGCCCCCTTTTATTGTCTATCATCCAAATGTAAATCGCGGCGCGTCACCCTTTAATGGAGCCGATCATGACGCCTTTCTCGAAATATTTTTGCATAAACGGATAAATGAGCAGAATCGGAAGCGTCGAGACGATAATGACGCCGTACTTGATCTGGTCGGCATATCGCTGCGCGTACCCTCCGGCATCCCCGCCCGTTCCCGCACCGCTCGAGAATACCTGGTTCGACAGCAGGATATCCCGCAGAACGATCTGCAGCGGCTGGAGCTTCGTATCCCGAATATAGACCAGCGCCGTAAAGAAATCGTTCCAATGCCCCACCAAATAATAGAGCCCGATGACGGAGACCAGCGCTTTGGACAGCGGCAAAGCCACTTTGAAGAAGAAGGTAAAGTGAGAGCAGCCGTCCATGACGGCGGCTTCATGCAGCTCCTGCGGCAGCGAGTTTTCAAAGAACGTCCTCGCAATGATCAAATAAAACACATTCACGGAGAACGGGAGAATAAACACCCAGATCGTGTTGGTCAAGCCAAGACCCTTCATCAATAAATAGGTCGGAATCAGCCCGCCGTTAAAGAACATCGTGATCACGAAAATAAACATGATGATGCGTCTGGCGCGAAATTCCTTTCTGGACAGCACATAAGCTGCCGGGAGCGTGAACAGCATGTTCACCAGGGTGCCGAACACCGTGTAAAACAACGTATTTCGGTACCCCGTCCAAATCCGCATATCCTTGAAAATTTCCTGGTAACCGAAAAAACTAACATTTTTGGGGATAAACATGACCTTCCCCGTAGAGACGAGCGTTGAGTCGCTGAACGAAGCAATGATGATAAAATACAGCGGATACGCAATCAGCAGAAAAATCAAAACGCACAGAAATCCCAAGATGATCTTAAATCCCAGCTCCTTGCCGTTGATGCGCATACTGGCAGTTTCATATTCCACAACCGTTTCTCCTTCCCCGATCATTAGAATAAGCTCGTTTCCGACATTCTCTTCGATATCGTGTTCATCGCATACAGAAATACGAAATTGATGAGCGTGTTAAACAAACCGATGGCCGAAGCCAAGCTGAACTGGTTGGAGATGATCCCGATTTTGTAAACATAGGTGGCTATGACCTCCGAGACGGGAAGGTTCAGCGAATTCTGCATCAGGAATATTTTCTCGAAGCCGGTCCCGAGGATATTCCCCATGCTGAGAATGAACAGGATAATGATAGTTGGAACGAGAGCGGGAATGTCGACGTACCGGATCGTCTGCCAGCGGCTGGCCCCATCGATCTTGGCGGCATCGTACAGCTGGGGATCCACGGTGGACAAGGCCGCAAGATAGATAATGCTGTTCCAGCCGCAGTGCTGCCATATGTCGGAGAGCACGTACACCGGAATAAAGGTCGAGGTGGAGGCTAGCAAATTGATATGCCCCAGCCCCACCGCCTTCATGAAGTGACCGACAACCCCGGTTTCGGAGGACAGCAGCACGTTCAGCATCCCGACCAGCACGATGATGGATATGAAATGGGGCAGGTATACGGTGGTCTGCATCACCTGCTTCATTCTTTTTCGGCGAATCTGGTTTAGAATGAGCGCTAAGATGATCGGGGCAGGAAAGCCGAGCACGATCGTGGCCAGACTGATCAGAAACGTGTTTCGCATCAAATCGGTGAACAGGTAACTGTCGATGAATTGCTGAAAGTAGGCGAGCCCGCGCCACTCTCCGCCGGTCAAGCCTTGGCTGAAATCGTAATCCCTAAACGCAAGCTGGATGCCATACATCGGCACGTAGTTAAACAACAGAATGACGGCAATCGCCGGAAAAATCATAATCCACAGCTGGTAATCACGTCTGAAGGTGTCCAATCTTTTGCGAGGCCCCATATCCTCCCTCCTAGTTTTGATTCATGTAATCGTCGTAATATTTTTGCATAATCTCAAGATTCTGCTTCAGGCCTGCCTTCTCGCTTTCCTTGATATATGCGTCCCATTCGGCTTCCACGCCGCCCTTGGTGACCCATTTCGCAAAGCTGGATTCCGCCAGATTCATTACGTTGGTATTGTTCAGGCTCATGGCGTTATTGTCCATGGTGGAATACTTGATGAACATGCCGGGGAACACGTCTTTATCGGGATCCACGTCCAAGGCCGCCTCCAGCGGCTCCGATTGACCCAGCACCTCCTGCATATCGGTGCCAAGCGTCAGCTTTAAGGTATCGGGAATATAAAATGCGCCGTTGTCCGCCATCGTCGAGGTCCATTTCCACGTGCCCGGATCCATCTTGGCATCGGCCGGAGGCAGAACGGCATATGTACCGTCTCCGTTATCTTTAATGTTCGGTCCGAGGGATCCGAACAGCACCTGCATGCCCACCTCGGGCGCATAAAGCTCGTTGATGAATTTCATGGCCGCTTCTTTGTTCTTGGTCTTGGCGGACATGACGATATGGTTGGTGCCGTAATTCAGGGAGTAATGATCATAGCTCCAGGACAGCTTCCCTGCATAATCTGCCGAGACCTTCATCGGCGGCATGGAAGCATATTGCGGTGCCAGCTGCTCGCCGAACCGGTCGGACGCCACCCATCCCCAGGTAAAGCCGACCTTGGCCGTATCCCCTTCCCCGCGCGCGATGGATTGAAATTTCGTATAATCATGCGTGAACACTTCCGGGTTGACCAGACCCGCCTTGTACAATTTATTCAGAAATGCGACCATCGTTTTGTACCGTTCATCCGTCAGGAAATTCTTCACCTGACCGTCTTCCACGAAATAGCCCTGTCCGCTGCCGTCCGTCAACGTAATGCCCATGCTGCCCAGGAGCACCGCAGGGTTAAAATATCCGCCGATGCCTCCCGGCCAATCCATCGGAATCTCGTCATTCGGATCGCCGTTGCCGTTGGCATCCTTCTCTTTGAAAGCCACCAGGACTTCATACAGCTCATCCCATGTGGTCGGCATGCTCAGACCGAGGTGATCCAGCCACTGCTGGTTAATGAACTGCCTGCTGGCGGTAGCGGGCCAGAACCGCTGATATTTCGGGAGACCGTAGATTTTGCCGTCCGACTGCGTGGCGATTATTTTCGTATCCGGTTTTTCATTAAACATGTTCTGTACGTTGGGCGCCTGCTCCAGCATGCCGGATAGATCCTGGAACAAACCCTGGAATTGCGCAAAGTCCGCATCCGTAATGACGTTCGGCCCGATGAACAGATCCGGAATATCGCCGCTGGCCAGCATCGTCCCTTTCTTCTGTCCCCAATCCGCGGTAATCTCCTGCCATTCGATGTCCACGCCCGCCGTCTCCTCAACCTTTTGCAGCCACTCCATTTCGGCCAGCGGCTTCGTGAGCGGGTGCTTGGTAATGATAGCGGTAAGCTTTACTTTGCTGCCGGTTTGGTCTCCGGGAGTCTCCGCCGAGTCGTTCTGGCCGCCTCCGGCCCCGCTGCAGCCTGTTAACAACATGGCCGTCATGGCGACAAGCGAGATGAAAACGTTTACCCTTTTCTTCATTCCATTACCTCCTGGTTTCGTTTGTTGGTCTGGTCCATGGGGGTATACGGCCTTGAGTCGGCCTTGCCTTGGGACAGTTTTCACTCTAAATGAAGGCGGCGAGCACCGTAAACGGACAGTTTTTCAGGCATCCTCATTTTTTGAAGGCGCCTATCATCCCATAAATGTAAACGCATCCATTACAAACCGGCGCTTGGAATTCAAATTTTGTATATGTTCAAAAATTGAAACATCTTAGCCTGTGAAACAGCTGCCTAGAAATAGCTTCTAAGCAAGCAGGTTTATAAAAGACCGCTGTAATCGGCCTTGTCATCGGCATCAGCGGTCTTTCGTTTTAAGCTTTATGCGTATTTCGATATTGCCCCGGCGTCGTGCCCACCATTTTTTTGAAGGATCGGATAAAACTCGAGGTATTGGTGTACCCGACCTGTTGGGAGATGGCTTCGAGCGTCTCCTCGCTGTCCCGCAGAAGCTGAATGGATTTCTGGATCCGAAGCTGATCGATATGCTCTTTGAAATTTTGCCCCATCGTTTTTTTGAAGTGATGGCTGAAGTTGGAGACCGACATATCAAAATAATCGGCCATCATCTGCAGCGAACAGTTCGGATCCATCCCTTTCTCCGCAATCAGGGACAGGATCTCATCCTGGGTTGCCGCCCGGGAAACGGGGAGGGTTTCCTTGATCATATCGCACAGCTTGGCATAGCTTTCCCTTATGATCCCGATCATCTGTTCCAGCGTATAACGATGGTTAAATGCCGCATCCGTAAGCCGCAGCAGGCTCTGATCGTCATGACGGAACCGCTGGAGGCCGTTGAAGATGACGGTAACGGTATTGAGATACACGCTCTGAATCATATGTGGCGGCAGGCTGTCATTGCTTAGGTAACCGATCATTCTCTCTGCTAGAGAGGCCAGCATGGCTGCATCATTCTTGAGGATCGCAAGCTCGAGGGATTGCAGGATTTCGGCATAATAGGAGACGGCTCCGGTCTGGGGAACCCCGATGTTATCAAAGACCAGCACGGCGTCGGTCTTTCGGATGCGCAGAAACTCCGCCGTTCGGAGTGCCTGCAGATATGAGAGATGGAGGTCCTGCGGAGACGGGGCTTCGCCAGGCTTGCCGATGCCGATCACCGTTCGCCGGCCCGTGTGCTCCAATATTTCATCCTGCATCCGTTCCAGGCAGGATGTGAGCGGGACATTCTCCGCATGGGAGCACACCAGAATCAATTCCTGCGGATAGATGCTTTTAAAGAAATAACCTTGGATATCCTCCGGCAGCCGTCCTTCATAGCGCCGGCAGTAATCCAATATCTTCTCCATCTCTGCTCCATCCGCTTCGCAGCATAGTACGGCAACCGAGAAGCAATCGTGCTGAAACCGGAGGCCGACCTTTCTTGCTTCCCGTTCGAAATCATCCCAGCCTGCAAGATGTCCGCTCACCAGTTCAAACAGCAGGTTATCCCGCATAATCGGCAGCGATCCCTTCACATGCTCGTCAAGCTTGCTGTTGGCCATCGAAAGCTCCTCCAGCGTATATTTGATCGTATCGATCTCGTTCATGGGCTTGCGGTCCCGCGGTTCGAAGACTTGAACGGCAAGATCAACCAGACGGCGAATCGGCTGATAGTTGTTCCGGATCGATATATAGATGATAAACACTTCAAGCAGCAGGATCAGGCCGACCAGGATGGCCGTATTCAACTGAATCGTCCGAATGCCCTGAAGGGATGAGGATACCGGCAGCAGGCTCACGTATTTCCATCCATTTTTGTCCGAAACCGAGGACGATACCAGATAATCCGATCCGCTGATCGCATAAATGCCCGAAGAGGAAGATGTCTCATCCCCTATGCCCTGCACAAGCTTCCGGAAGTCATCGGAGGATTGGTATGACGTATCATGGGAAGATACCAATCGCCTTCCCTGGCCGTCAAACACAAAAAAATCGCCGCTATAGGTTTCCGAGACGGACTTCATCATCCGGACGATCGTATCTTCCCTTACCATGATCATGACGGCTCCGGGGGAATTCGTGCCTCCTACCGGCAGCGGCTGCACGAAGGTCAGCATTCGAACCCGGTTATTGCCGGGCACAATCACGTTCTCAACAGGCCTGACGATGGGAGACTCGAGATCATTCAAGGTCTGGATCATATCTTCGCCGGCCCAGTTTTCATAGTAGTAACCGACGCCCGGAATGGACAGGTCGTCCAAACTGTATGCGCTTCCAGTTTTGGAAAACAAATAACCGATGTTCTTTACATACAGCAAGGTGTTGTAAATAAATGCATCGGTTGCATTGTATTTTTTCATCTCATTGGCAATGAGGACACGCTGGTAATCGCTTTCCTCGGCCTTGTACATCTTGAATTCCCGATTCTGCACCAGCTCGAACGGCAAATTGTATACATACCGGGTAAACGTATCCATCGATGTCATGAACTGCTCCGTAATATGCGCATTCCAGTCCATTTCCTTCTCTTTCACAACGTCCGCCGAATAGGGATAGTAATAACACAGGATGACGATCACGGGAAACATCAGCACGAGCAAATAGGAAATCAACAACTTGGTCAGCAGGTTAATCTTATGGATTCGCAAACGGCAACCACCTCCCTATCACTTCATTCCCATTTTGGAAAATGTTATCTATAAGAATACGAAATTTTCAAAAAAAAGAAAACTCATTTCCGCTGTATACGCGTCGGAAATGAGTCTTCTGATATCATACCATTTTGGCGGCAGCCGGAACGTCAGGAGGATTGTTCCACTCCCCATTTTTCGGCCCACTTCTCCATCTCCTTCAAAGAAGCCAGGAAGTCCATCCCCTTCTCGGTCAATGAATATTCCACGGAGACCGGAACGGTAGGGAATACCTCGCGTCTCACGATGCCGCTGCTTTCCAAATGGCGCAGGACATCCGTCAAGGATTGCGTCTTGATGATGGCTGCATCCCGGTGAAGCTGATTAAACCGTTTCGGTCCTTGGGCTAATTGCGCGATGACAAGGAACGCCCATTTGGCTCCAAGAATTTGCAGCACTGAGCAGATATGATTGAACCCTGGCTTTTCCTGAAAGTCTTCTTTAACCGGCTCCATTGCCTCACCCCATCACTAACTAATCGTAAGTTAGTCAAAATGACTGGATAATATCCAAATACTTTGCCTTCTTACATCATATATGCGCGCTGCTTATAATACAAACACAAAGAGATTTCATGCTTTACTATCCGAAACGGCATGTGCTAGCCATGATCCGATTGAGGGTATCAATCTCCCAACGGAAAGGATAATGGATATGAATCGATATACGATATATTTATTGGCGCTCGGGGTTTTTCTTACCGCTACTTCGGAACTGGTCGTCTCGGGTATTCTGTACGCGATTGCTGACGATCTTCATATTTCCTTGGCTTTTGCCGGCCAGCTGATTACCGCCTATTCGCTTGCTTTTGCGATCGGAACACCGTTTCTGGTCTCGCTTACCGCTCGAATCAATCGAAAAAGAGTGCTGCTCGGCTCGCTTCTGCTATTCATTGCCGGCAGTCTTGTTTCTTTTTTTAGCACCGAGGTATGGATGCTCATGGCTTCCCGTGTCATTCTTGGCGTAAGCTCAGGCGTCTATCTCGTTGCCGCAATGGGTACCGCAGCCAAAATGGTGTCCCCGGCAACGTTAGGCCGTGCGATCGGCACCATCGTGCTGGGTTTCAGCAGCGCCATGGTGCTGGGCGTTCCGATCGGCATATGGATCACGAATCTGCTGAACTGGCAGTCCATTTTTCTGCTGCTGGCTCTGCTCAGTCTGTTGGTGGCCTTTGTCCTTATCAGGCTCCTGCCGGATGTTCAAGGGGATGCCCCCGTTTCCTTCCGCCAGCAATTCAAAGTGCTGGGAAGTCTCGTGATCGTCAGCGCCCTGCTGCTTACGTTCTTCCGGGAATCGGGCAACTCGGTACTGTTCACGTATGTGACGGCGTTTATCCAGGATATTTTTCGCATCGCGCCGTCCGGCATCAGCATCATTATGCTCGGCTTTGGCCTATTGGGAGCCATCGGCTCCAGGCTCGGCGGTTATGGCGTCGACCGTTTTGGGGCGGGGAAGGTAATTGTCCTCAGCACGCTCGTTCATATTGCGGTATTTGCGCTGCTTCCGCTGCTCGCCGGTCAATCGGTCATGGGACTATCGCTGATGGGAGTCATGGTGATGTCCATGTTTGCGGCGGGCCCGGCGGTCCAGAGCTATTTTATCCAGCAGGCACCGGGTTCTTCCAATCTGGTTCTCAGCATAAACACCTCCATTGTCCATCTGGGGTTAGCCGCAGGAGCGGGTGCAGGAGGCTTCATGGTCAATACGTCATCCACGCTTCAATACCATCCATGGCTCGGGGGATTCGTGCTCGCGCTTGGCTTGGCGGCAGGATTGGTCAGCTTCTCGGCCGGACGGAAGTCGCCGGTTTCCATCCCGAAATCGGCCTGACCTCTACTGCTCCACCCTATGAGTGTTTAACGCAAGCCGCCCTGTCAATGGGCGGCTTGCATCCTGCTGATTCTTAAAAATGGGCTCACGGATGTTTGCCCATAGGCATAACGTATGTTATGGGTCAACGCCTACTACATGATGAAGGGCAGGAGTCACAGTGGCAGTCTCTTATATGGATTTCACCTCACCGTCCGTTCGGTTTACTTACGATATGAGCAATAACCCGTTTTTCAAAAAAGATAGTCAGAATTACATCAATTCTCTCTCCGTAAAAGAATTGAACACGCTCGGCAACGCTTCCCTGCTGGATATATATCTCAGTACCGGAAACGTAGTGGAGCCGCATATCCATCAAAATGCATCGGAGCTGGTATATGTCGTTTCCGGCTCAGCCATCGTTTCCCTTGTCAATCCGTTTACGAAAGAGCTGCTGAACTTCACGGTAACGCCCGGTCAAGTTGCGCTCGTGCCCCAAGGCTGGTGGCATTATGAAATGGCAACGGTCGACAATACGCATCTGATCGCGGTCTTTGACGCGCCGGTGCCTGAATTCATTGGAGGTTCGGATCTCTTGAGATTGACGCCGGCCAGCGTGTTCGCTCATACCTACTGCCTGGATGAAGCCAAAGTCAAAGAGACCTTGGCGCCGATCACCGACACGGTTGTCATCGGGCCGCCAAAAAACTGCCCGCAGCAAGGGCAAGTGCAAGGACAGATGAAACATCAGCCTCACGCATCTCATCTTAATCAGCACTATTATCATCAAGGAGCGCCTGGCCATCGAGATTATGAGCTCCTTCAGCAGCAGCAGCAACAGCAATTCCAGCAACAGCAGCAGTTGTTCCAGCAGCATTTCAATGCTCAGGATCAAACGCAGCATGGAACGTATGCTGCTGAACCACAGCGCACACCAACTCAAGCACAAGAGCAGTTCCATTCGCAACAGCAATTACAAGAACAACAGCGTCAGCAGTTCATTCAACAACAGCAGCAGCTGCCATTCCTGCAGCGCCAGCTTATTGGAAATGGCTGGGATAAATTCTGATTAACCCTCCGGTGATTGAGGGTCATCCATTGAAATACGCAGCATTACGATTCGTCCATGATGCTGCGTATTTCTTTTTCATATGGAATTATATTATTTAGGAAGACCGGATGCTCCCGTTACTTTCAGCTTCCGGCACGTAATGTTCTTCGGCCGTGTAACCGAAATGGACCACTGAATACCCGAAGTCAAATTCACCAGGCTTAAATAATATCCGTGCCCAGCGCCTGTATCGATTCCCAGCTTACCATCGCCAAACCAGAGCTGGTGCGGCTGCACACCCAAGCGAAACGTGGATGTGTGCCCAAACACAATCGTTTTATCCATTAAACGCGGAGACTGATGGAACGGTTCACGAATCTCCGTCAAATCTTCCGGCTTCTGCGCATGGAGCGGAATATCGGGCCGAATGCCCGCATGCACAAACAAGTACTCATCATGGTCGATCCATAGCGGCATGGCTGCAATGAATTGTTGATATTGTAACCATTGTGGAGCCGCGAAATCGGCTTGTTTCGGCAATTGATGCAGCCATTTGCGTTCATTATTCCCCTGAAGCGCTACTGCGCCGGCATTACACAGCTCCTTCACATAATCCAGGGTCCCGACGGAATCGGGTCCCTTATTCACATAGTCCCCAAGCAAAAATAAACGATCCGCCTCAGGCTGATAATGTACATGCTGCAGCAGAGTCTCAAGCAGATAACCGTAGCCGTGAATGTCCGAAACCGCATACACCTGGCTCATATGGCCAACATGCTGCTTTCCGCATATATCATCGTTTGTTCCGGTGACACCCGTATCCTCCATTCGCTTCCCGCATCTACGCTGCAATGATGGAATAAATGAATCGGCTGCCGATCTGCCGTTTCGGCTATGATTCTCCATCTGGTTCCTTCGTAAACCGTCTGCATGACGGTTACCTTCAGCGAGTTCCCTTCCGGCGGAGCTTCGTCACTGCATATTTCGATCGACTCAGGATGGATCATGACGATGGCACCGTCGTCTCCATCGTTCGTACCCATCAGATTTCCGCCAATCAAACTTCCCGATAATATGGCTGTTGGCTGCCTATTCGGGCTCAGTTTGGCTTCCAATCGGTTATGGTAACCCATAAGCTGCGCCACCCAAGGGCTCGCAGGCCGCTCAAACAGCTCTCTCGGTTCGCCGAATTGATCGATCTCCCCGTTCCTTAATATCAATATCCGATGAGCCACCGTAAAGGCCTCCATTCGGTCATGCGTCACATACAGGGTAGCGATAGATAATTCGCCCAGCAATCTGGCCAATTCACCGCGCATATCCGTTCTCAGTTTGACATCCAGATTGGACAACGGTTCGTCCATTAACAACAGCTTCGGCTCTGTTGCCAGCGCTCTCGCGATGCCGACGCGCTGCTGCTGACCGCCAGACAGCTGGGCCGGCAGCCGGTCCAATAAGCCTTCCAGCTTCAGAAGCGATTGGAGTCGGTCCAACGTGCGCGCTCTGTCATGCCCATTTAATTTTCGGCGTTTCATCCCATATTCCATATTCTGTTTCACGTTCATATGGGGCCATAGCGCATAATCTTGAAACACCATGTTAATCGGGCGATTCTCCGGCGGAATATAATGCCCTCGCCGTTCTACGTTGACTCCGGCCATCTCCACCTCCCCTGTATCGATACGCTGAAGACCGGCAATCATCTGGAGCAGCGTTGATTTTCCGCAGCCCGAGGGGCCAAGAATGCATATGCGCTCCCCTTCTCCCACCTCAAACGTGATCGGCTTCAATACTTGCTGCGAGCCGAATGATTTCGAAACGCCCTTTACCTTTAAGATCATTCCACTCTCCATCCCTTCTACCATTTATTGCGATCCAGCCATCTAAACCATGTACGCCCTGCTGCCTGCAGAAGAATGATAATCAGCACGACCGCTCCGCAGCTAACGACGGTAGCAGCCGTTGCATAGCCGTAGCGGGAGAATTCAAATGCCCGGTCGATGACCAGCGGCATCAGCGAATAGTTAGCCGGTTTCAGCATGGAAGCCAGGGCCAGATCGAACACGCTGGTTCCGAACGAGGCCAGGGTTGCGATCAGGAGCGACTGGCGTGCTATAGGCAGCACGATATCCCGCATTCGTTCAAATACGCTTGCCCCTTGAATGGCTGCCGCCTTCAGCATGGTGCCGGACATGTTGCCGAACGCTCCAAGCTGGACCCTGACCGCGTAGGGGATGGCACCGGCTATCCCGGCGATCACAAGCAGCGAGGGTGTCCCGTAAAGATGGAGTCCTAAAGGTTCCAGCCATTTCTGATTCCATATGAAAATATAGCCGATCCCTAGCACAACGCCGGGGACCGCTAAAGAAATGATCGAGAATAGCTGAAGCAAAGGCTTTAACCGAGATTCCGTAAAGGTCAGCATATAGGCAGCAACAAACCCGATCAGCATGCTAAACAATGCGGCTGCAGCAGCTATGACAAGCGAATGATACATGCCTTCCAGATAACCGAGCAGCCTGTGATCCCCGGCTTGTCCTGCGAATAATTCGCGATAATGATCCAGCGTGAGATTATCCGGATGTAAGCCTCCGCCAGCCTGCTTCAGGAAAGACACCGTTGCGCTGGTTCCGATCGGAATCCCGAGGCTCACAAAGAGAAAAATCGTAATCGACAGATTATACAACCAGGCCTTGCGCGGCCTTACCTTCTCCATCTGAACCGCTCTTGCATTCAAAAAGTCGAATCTGGATTTCCGCAGGGTCACCATAAGCAAGGTCATCGCCAGAGCCAGGATTAAGACAAGATAGAATGCCAGCACACCTGCCATATCGAATCGGACCGGAGACTGGTAGATTGCCGAGTATATGGAGTATGTCAACGTTGGGAATTTATACACGGTTGCCAAGGCGGCGGGCAGCCCGAAATCTCCGATGGTATCCATGAACACCAGGGTCCAGCCAGCCACATAGGAAGGAAGAGCCAATGGCAGTTCGACGGTTCTCCACACGGTGAACGGCCTTGCGCCATTCAGCCTGGCTGCATAACCGAACTGCCTTATGTTCCACTCCGAAGCTGCCATAATAGCCAAATAAGCTAACGGGAACTTACTTAGCGACATGACGAACATAAGTCCGGCAGGCTGAAAAATAAACGAGGTGACCCACGTCAGCCCCAGCCACTGATGAGCCAGTCCGTCCGAGCCGGCAAACAAAACCCAGCCCTGCGCTATCATGAAGGATGGGGCTATTAACAACACCCAAGCCGTCATATCCAGCAATTTGGCCGCTGCAAAGTCCCATCGTGCCCGAATGGTAGCAAGCACGCCGCCAATGATCGTGCCGATCGTTGCCGTGCCCAGTGCCAATGTGACCGAATTCAGAAGGGACTGTTTCCATAACGGCCGATTTATGATTTCTCCGATCAAGCCCAAGCTGCTGGACTGGATCTGTCTGAAAAATAGCCCTGGAAAGATGACGTTGATCAGGACGGCAAGCAGCGGCAAAAAAATAAAAACAAACAGGAGGAGGGTCACCCCGCCTCCATAGCGAGCTTCCGAAGTATTCATATCGCCCTTCCTACCTTACGTTTTGATCCGCAAACCAGGTTTTGATCTCAACTTCATGCTCGGACGCCCACTTCGCGGAAGGCAGCATAAAGGCCCCATTCAGTTCACGCTCACTTCGTGCGGTCACGCCTTCCACAAGCGGCGTAAAGAAACTATCCGTTGAATCCAGATTCGTTAACATCTGCTGTGTCTCGGGTTTCAGCATATATTCAACAAATGCTTTGGCCGCTGCTGGATTCTTGGTATGCTTGCTGATCGCCACAACACGCAGGCTGCCTGGCGCACCCTCGCGCGGCCATATTACCTCGATAGGCTCGCCTGCAAGCTTCAGTTCATAAGCATTATGCTCCTGAAGAGCCGCGACCTCGATTTCTCCGCTTAACAGCGCCTTCCCGACAGGACCGTTCTTGGGGTACACATGAAGTCCCTCTTTAAAACGCTGCTCGTATGCCTGCTCTGCTGCTTCGACACCCCATTGCTCAAAAAATGCGGATACGAGCGGATAGGCAGGCGCTGCCACGGCCGGATCGGCATGACCCACAGGGCCGTCATAGGCAAAAAATTGCTCCCAAGTCGTCGGGACCTTCTCCGGCGTTACCAGCGTTGTGTTATAAGCAATGACACCTGCCGCATGAATGCCGACGGGGAAGTAAGCGAAATCTTCGGGTACATGGCTCTTTCCGTTCTCGGACAGATTTCCGAGATTGTCAGGCTCCCAATCCGTCATCAGGAAATCGCGGTCGCCCAAATTGCGCACAGAACCGTGTCCATCCATCATCAGGACGTCCCATTGCGGATTTCCCTGCTCCGCCTCAATTTTGGCCAATGCTTCTCCCCCTCCATAATGCACGGCTTCTAATTTGAAGCCTGTCTCTTCCATAAATTTCGGGGCAATGTAATCCACAAAATCATTTCCGTATAAGTAGATCGTTTCCCCGGTATCCTCCGGATTGCCGTTCGTTAAGGTTATGTCCGGCTGCCCGGCTGCACCTTTGCTTTCGCTGGCCGTCGGCCCCGTGGTTTCTCTCGAGCGAACCGTTGGCTGTCCATCCGTTTGCGCGCATGCCGACAACAACCACATGAGCCCAATCAAAGCAATGAATATCCCATGTTTGAATCCTGTTTTCTTGTTCATGTCACCCTCCTGTTTCTGATTGCCTTCTTGATTCCATTTCAGCATAACGTCCCAGATTCAAGTAAAAATTATCGCTGCGTTAACAAAGAATTAAATAATATCTATCAAATGAAAGATAAGATTAATAACATCGATGATTGAAATGGGAAGAGAGGGATCCAATTTGAACTTACAGCAATTCAAAGTGTTTGTACTTACCGTGGAGCTGAAAAAACTGTACCTTGTGGCCCAGAAGCTGGGCATTACCCAGCCAACCGTCACCTTTCATTTGAACAGGCTGCAAGAAGAGCTTGGCCTTGCTCTGTTTCATACCAAGTCCTATCATGTCATCAAGCTTACGGAAGCCGGTGAAGCCTTTTATCATTACGCATCGCAGATTCATTCCCTCTCAGAGGAAGCTTCATCAACCATGGACGTATACCGCGGAACCGCTGCGGGAGTGCTTGCCATCGGCAGCACCCATACGCCCGCCACCTACCTGTTACCGCCGTTCCTGCAGCAGTTGAAGCTCAATTATCCGGGATTGTCCATCCTTATGGATGTCCGACCTGCAGCCTATATTCTGGAGAAAGTCAAAAAATACGAACTCGATGTAGGCATCATTTCGAACACGCAAGTGGATGAGCCGGAATTCATCGCGCAGCCGTTGATCCATGATGATCTGGTTCTTATATTCGCCCCGGGTCATCCATTCACAAGCTTAAGCGATTTAATGCCCGGCGATCTGGTCGAACATCCCTTCGTTTCCCATGAACCGGGCTCTATCAGCAGGCAGCTTATTGACAGCTGGGCAGACAAACATCGTCTACATCTTCAAATATCACTGGAAATCTCGGGGACCGAGGCGCTGAAATCAGCCGTGCGGCACGGTCTCGGGTACGGCATGATTGCAGAAGCCGCCGTACAAGAGGATGTGGCAGAGGGGAAGCTGCATACACGACCTATTCCGTCCTGGGTGCCTGAACGTCAGATTTATGCTGTTCGACACCGCAATAAGCTGATCAGTCCGGCCCTGCGCATGTTCTGGAGAAATCTTTTGGACAATTTTGCATGACAGCGGCGGATGGGATCCAAGACAAGTTTCCGATTTGATCCGGCTGTATTTCGTATTCTCCGAAAAACGGTTAGAATAGTAAGATACGGCATCTTTTCGAATGCCAATGTAAATCGAAGGAGGATCCATATACATGAGCGTTGATTATAAAGCGTATTTCGCTGAACACCGCGAAACCCATCTGAATGAATTGAAGGAATGGTTGTCCATTCCGAGCATTTCCGCCTTGTCCGAGCACAAAGGCGATGTCGCCAAGGCTGCCGAGTGGCTCGCAGGCAAGCTGACCGAAGCGGGACTCGAGCATGTGGAGGTTCACCAGACGGCCGGGCACCCGATTATTACGGCAGACTACCTGCATGCCGAAGGCCAGCCGACCGTGCTCGTCTACGGCCACTATGACGTTCAGCCCGTAGATCCGCTTCATCTGTGGGAGACGCCGCCGTTCGAGCCGGCTGTCCGCAACGGCAAATTGTACGCTCGCGGAGCAACGGACGACAAAGGCCAGCTCTTCCTGCATGTCAAAGCCGTCGAAGCCATTTTGAAGCAAGAGAAGGAGCTTCCGGTCAACATCAAATTCTGCATTGAAGGCGAAGAAGAGGTATCCAGCCCCAACCTGCCGCTCTATCTTGACAACAACAAGGACAAGCTGGCGGCAGATGCCATCGTGATCTCGGATACATCCCTGCTCGCACCTGGCAAACCGGCCATTTCCACGGGCCTTCGCGGGTTGTGCTCGCTGGAATTGTCCCTGGAAACAGCCAATACCGATCTTCATTCCGGTACATACGGCGGCGGCGTGCCGAACGCCCTGCACGCAATGGTGTCCTTGCTCTCCTCGCTCCATGACGAGCAGGGCCGCGTTGCGGTTGAAGGCTTTTATGACGGCGTACTCGAACTGTCGCCCGAAATGCGCGAGGAATTTGCCAAGCAGGAGTTCGACGAGGATAAGCTGAAGCGGGACCTCGGCCTTGATTCCTTGTACGGCGAAGAAGGCTTCTCCTTCGTTGAACGCGTGGGAGCGCGTCCGACCCTTGAGCTGAACGGCGTATACGGCGGGTTCCAGGGAGAAGGCAGCAAAACGGTTATTCCGAAGGAAGCCCATGCCAAGATTACCTGCCGCTTGGTCGCCGAACAGGATCCGCAGGCTGTTCTTGACGCGATCGAGAAGCATCTGCATGCCCATACCCCGGTCGGCGCCAAGATCACCTTCCAGCCGAAGGAAAAGGCATTCGCCTTCAATATCGATCCGTCCCATCCGATGCTGCAAAAAGCCGCAGATGCCTTCGAGAACGTGTACGGCACGCGTGCACTGTTCACGAAAGACGGAGGATCGATTCCGATCGTGGAGAAACTGTCCAGTACGCTGAACGCTCCTGCCGTCATGATGGGCTTCGGCTTGCCGGACGAGAATCTGCATGCGCCGAACGAGCACTTTAATTTGGAGAATTTCGATAAAGGCTTGCTGACGATCGTAGAATATTTGAAGCTGGTATAACGGTGACGCCAACAGTCCGAAAGTAACATAGTAACATCCTAAATAAGAACGCGTATGGCGGGAGAATCGAATCCCTGCGATACGCGTTCTTTGCTTTTATGAGAGTCCCTTGCCATTCATAACCGGCCATTGGCGTGAGAGCCACTTGCCATTCATAAGCCGGTTATTGGCGCGGGAGCCTCGATTTACCGACGAAAAGCGGCCATGGACGTGTCTACACGACTAAACACCTGCAGATCCCCAATCAGACGGTGCCATATTAAATGGCTGCCGGTCCTATGTATGCGGTGGTTTCCCTACCAACAGGCAGCTCTTCACCACACATGTGGTTTCCCCACCAACAGGCAGTTTCTTCAACACACTTGTGGTTTCCATTCTAAACAGGTAGCTTCTTCCCATCACATGCGGTTCCCACGCCAAACAAGCGCCGTTATCCCCATACCCATCGGACTACAGATCCGTTATTTACCACAAATCAGGCCATTCTCTAAGTGTAACGGACACCAGTTCCGTTATTTAACCCTTTCGCCGCTAAAAAACGGACTTTTTATGCAAATAACGGACCTCATGTCCGCAAGTATCAAAGTTTAGCTCTTATCAGAGCAAATAACGTATCCTGTGTCCGCTAAAGCCCGAAGTATACAATAAGGTCGACAGCCGTCGCATCTCGGACCACGTACCGTGCGTACAGGGAGTAGGGCGCACGAAGCACAAAAATTAGCATGATTGTCTCAGTTCGGACAACCGATTCGTACTTACTGCCTGGCCCCCTGTTGCCGAAGCCATAGCAGTGAAATTGGACGCACATATCACAGCAGGATTGACTACATGCCGTGATGCCGTGAGCCAGCGATCTGTAAACCCTTGAGCTGCGATCCTTAATACCGTGACCCTGTGATCCCGCAATCCGTAATCCCGTGATCCCGTGATCCTGCGATCTAATCGTTCTACACATAACGATCAGCGGCATTCGTTTCAGCCGGCCATCATGGAATCAGCAATTTTCGTATCGCTGTGATCCTACTATGGTTACCTTGGACTTCTTCCACAAACTATGTTTTTGCGCTTGGCAGCATATATGCATAAATAGCCATGGGGATGTTAATAAAAGGACATACCGGGTATTTAAGAAGATAACTTCTCTACAAAGCATAAGGAGGGAACGTATGAGAGCAGTCACATTTCAAGGCGCCAAAGACATTCAGGTCAAACACGTAGAGGATCCATCCATTCGGACCCAGGATGATATTATCGTCCGCATCACCTCTACAGCCATTTGCGGTTCCGATCTTCATATATACCTAGGGGCTATGCCCGCGGCTAAAGATTTCGTGATCGGCCATGAGCCCATGGGGATCGTAGAAGAGGTCGGTGCCAACGTCACCCGCGTGAAAAAAGGCGACCGCGTCGTTCTTCCGTTCAATGTTTCTTGTGGTCACTGCTACTATTGCAATCATGATATGGAGAGTCAATGCGACAATTCCAATGGCAACCCGGATGTCCATGCCGGAGGGTACTTGGGTTACACCGAACGCTACGGAAGCTACCCCGGCGGACAAGCTGAATATTTGCGCGTGCCTTACGGGAACTTTATGCCGTTTGTCATCCCGGAGTCGTGCGAGCTGGAGGATGAGGCGCTTCTGTTCTTGTCCGACGTTCTGCCTACCGCCTATTGGAGCGTGGAGAATGCCGGCGTAAAACCGGGCGATACCGTAACGGTGCTGGGCTGCGGGCCGATTGGCCTGATGACTCAGAAATTCGCCTGGATGAAAGGCGCAAAGCGGGTGATCGCCGTGGACCGTCTACCTTACCGTCTGCAAAAAGCAAAACGGCTGAACAACGTGGAGATCTACAATTTTGAAGAATATGACAATATGGGCGAATACATTCGAGTGATCACTAAAGGCGGCACGGATATCGTGATCGACTGCGTCGGCATGGACGGGAAGAAGTCGACGATGGAAGCCATCGGCCAAAAGCTGAAGCTCCAAGGCGGAACGTTGAGCGCGATTGATATCGCCATCCAGGCCGTGCGCAAATTCGGCACCGTCCAGCTGACCGGCGTATACGGTTCGCTGTATAATATGTTCCCGCTCGGCCATATTTTTGAACGGAACATTACCCTTACCATGGGGCAGGCCCCCGTTATTCATTACATGCCGGAGCTGTTCAAGAAGATCACCGCCGGCGAATTTGATCCGACGGAGATTGTCTCCCACCGGCTTCCCCTGGAACAGGCAAGCGATGCCTATCGGATATTCAGCGATCACGAGGACGAATGCACCAAGGTCGTTCTGAAGCCGTAGCGTAATTCCACAGAAAAAAGATAAACCAAGCATTCCCTGTCACATCCTTTATCTTGGATAGGAGATGCTTGGTTTTTTGTGTCCCGGTTCATGGAATTTAGGGAGTGAGCCTAAAATTTCGCCGGGTGCGAGTTAGGCGCTTCGACATAACTTCGCACGTCTGAGGGGTGCGTAGTCAACGGCAACCACATTTACCGGGTAGGCTGTCTATTCACTCGCTTTTCTGGGATTCACCCGGATGATCGTCCCGCACGGATCCGATATCCAGTAGCCCCTCGAGTTCTCGTAAACCTCCACCTCATCCCTGCGGTCCACCCGGTGCTCTCTCAAATATCGGGCAGCCTCCTCCGGATCCTCCGTGTTGACCTCGAGCCAAACATCCTGCTGCGAATAGTTGAGCATGCAATCCAGCCATAAGGTATTCGGGCCGTGCTGAAAAACATGCGACCCGTCCCTGAAGCCCAAATATGGCAGCCTTAAAACCTCTTTGTAAAAATGCACGGTCTCCTCATACTTGTGCTTCGGAATTTTAATGGCAATATTATTTCCGCCGATAAACTGAATGTCCGCTGATGTCATGAGTGCAAACCTCCATTGTGGTTTTTTTGCCATTGTATCATGCAGCAGCTTGGTTAGATTCTTCCGGATTGCTGTTATTCGCGGCGATTTGCCATAACCTCGGCATTCGTTATATACCAATTGGGCACATGCGTCCGGAATCCATCATACCAATTCAGCACGGTTTGGGCCTGGTTCATCATAACCTCCACTTCCTGCTCTCCGAACGGGATGGCCCAATGAATGGAGGATATCTGATTGCTTGCGATATAAAGCGCCATTAATCTGAAAAATGGATCCGGCACCTCTCGTCCTTGAAAATAACCGTGAATACGACCCGAAGCGAACCACGGGCTAATCGAGGCATCCCACGTAATCCGGTTAAACTCCTCCCAAGGATCACCGTAGTCCGCCCGGTTGAAATCAATGATGCCGAGTTCCCCTTCAGGCGTAACCACCATGTTGCCGACATGATAATCCCCATGTTGAAAAGCAACGGGACGCTCTTCTAGCAAATACCGGTGCGCCTCCATAAAACGGACGATGTTCTCAGCGCCGGCAAGCCGGATGCCGCAGCTCTCATAATTTTTTATGTATCGATCCATTTTTGAATTATAGTAAGACGCCCACGTATCCAATCCGCTGTCGGCCGGAACGCCATGCATCCTGTTCAAATATGCGCCGGCCTGAACGCCAAGCCGGTACTGCTCCTCTGAATCCAGCAAAGGAATCGCCTCCCTTGCATCTTCTCCCGGAACCCAGGTGAACAGGGAATACACTTGCCGGCCACCATGACAGACGCCAAAATCAATCGGGCGAGACGTTCGCATTTCGATGGGATCCAGCTTTTTAACCGTTTCAAACTCCCATTTCTTCCTCTCGAACTGAGAGATATCGGATAGCCGGAGGAGCCGCTCCTCGCCTTGCATATCCTGAATATAATATTTACGATCTGCCGACCAGCCCTTGTCAACCGCTTGAATGGCAATCCATCCATCAGCCCCCGGGATATCACGAATCGCTTCCTGCATGCCATGCACCTCCTGTATCCAAAATCCTTAACGATCCTTGAGCCTTATTCATTATAAATGAAGATGGATACTTAGGGCATACAATCCCATTTTTTTATTTTGGCCCATAATCACTGACCGTAACTGTCAGGAATGATGTAATATACTCGTTTTGCAGCACACATCCTAAACCAAAGCGAGGGTTAACACATGAACATGAGCAAAGCGGATTTTACGACAGAATGGTTAAAAGAGGCGCATATAACGGAACAAGTCATGAACGCTTTAACCGACGATTCGCTTAAAACCGCCATGACGGAGCAGCATCGCACGCTCGGTCAGCTGGCATGGCATTTGGTCATGTCGATTCAATACATGACCATGCTCGGTTTGCAATTTGAGGGCCCGTCCCGCGAGCAGAAAATTCCCGATTCGGCTGCCGAAATTACCGACAGCTACCGCCGGATCCGGCATGCCCTTCTGGATGCGGTTCAGTCGCAGTGGAGCGAGGAGGATCTTCGCGCTACCCGTGAATTCGACGGAGAGCCCTGGACCAATGCGGCATTCCTGCATTTTACCCTGGTTCATCAAGCGCATCACCGCGGACAGATGACGGTGCTGATGAGACAAGCCGGCCTGCGGATTCCCGAGCTCTACGGTCCGACCTACGATTCCTGGATCGACAAGGGCATGGACCCGCTCGTATAAAAAAGATACAATCTACTTAAAAGTAAACGGTCGGGATCGTCCCTAAGGAAGGAGCGCGTTTTGATGTCCAAAGCGGATAATATGCTGTCGATCCTGTGGATGCTTCGCTCGGGCAAAAAGATGACCGCGCAGCAAATCGCCGATGAGCTGGAAATCCATGTTCGAACGGTGTACCGCTGCATCGATTCGTTATGCGCCAGCGGCGCGCCCATCATCGCCGATTCCGGGCCGAACGGCGGCTTTCGGATTCTCGGACCGTTCGCCGAGTCCCCGCTGATGTTTGATGCGGAAGAGCAGAAGGCTTTGGTGCATGCCTCGATTTTTGCCAAAGAAACCGGCTATCCGTTCACGGACGCGCTGGAGCGGGCGATCGGCAAGCTGAAGCTTTATACGAACGAGGAGCAGCTTCATCAGATCGAACGGCACAGCAGCGGCATCGCGGTTTTGCAGCCTCCGGTCCATGACGGGCTTCGCCCGCTGCTGCAGACGCTGGAGAATGCCGCGGCACAGGGACAAACCCTGAAGATGACGTATTCGAAGGGCCGGGAAGGCTCCGGAACCGTCCGAGACTTCGATCCCTACGGCATTATCCATTGGAAAGGCCAATGGTATGCTGCGGGCTACTGCCGTCTGCGCCAAGAGATTCGCAATTTTCGCGTGGACCGGATCCTCGGTCTGGAGACGACAGACCTGGTCTTTGAGCGGCCCGTTGATTTTTCTGCCAAGGATGTCTTGCTGGGCAGTCTTCTCCCGGATCCACGCAGCACGGAACCCCTGGTCGATGTTGTCATCCAAGCCCACGAGCATGTTCTGAATGAATTGAGCCAGCATTGGTTGTTTGGGCATACCCTCGTATCGCGTCATGATGGCGAGGCTCGTTTCGGGCTGGACACGTCTTCGCTGACGTCCTATGTGCCCTACTTCCTTCTCCCCTACGGCAAAGCTTTAACCATTCTGGAGCCAGCTTCGCTCGTCCTGAAACTGTCCGAGATCACGACAAGCCTAGCACTCCATTACGAACGCATGTTAATCGGCATGACCAAAAAGGAAGGATGATATCCATGGAGAAATTTGCAATGTACGGGAAACTGATCGCCCATCCGGGCAAACGGGATGAACTTGCGGAGATACTGCTTGAAGCAGCCGCGATGCTTCGCGATAACGAAGACTGTGAGCTTTATATCGTCAACGTATCGGACAGCGATCCGAATGCCGTATGGGTCACGGAATTGTGGAGCAGCCAAGACGCGCATGCCGCTTCCTTGCAGGGAGCGGATACGTCCGAGCTGCTGCAGCGCGGGCGGGCGCTGATTGCCGGCGCAGAGCCGCTCAGGCTTAAGCCGCTTGGAGGCAAAGGGTTTTAGGCAATTCAATTCCGGTTAGGAATAAAAGAGGCCGTTCCCGAATCGAAATTCGGGACTGACCCCATAACGTGAGACAGATTAAAAACACCTTCAAGAGAATGCAACCATGTCGTAAGATATGGGGACAACTATGGAGGTGTTTTTGCGTTGGCAACGAGAGTCAGCTATCCAGTAGAAGTGAAAAAGAAAGCTATTGAAATGAGGTTGGATGGCATTCCAGTGAAAGAAGTCATGGACCAACTGAACATACGAAATAAGACACAAGTGGAGACCTGGATGAGATGGTATCGCAGCGGCCAATGGAACCGGTTGAAGCAACCTGTCGGTAAACAATACAGCTACGGTAAAGGCCCTGAATATGCATCAGAACTCGAGAAGGTGCAGGCGGAAAATCGGTTTTTGAAGCAACAATTAGATCTGCTAAAAAAGTTCGTGGAAATGCAAAGGAGGTGTCGCCAAAGGCTGTAGTGGAGTGGGTTGAGTCTGTTCGAGGAGAAGTCAGTGTAACTCAAGCGTGTGCATGGATCGGGCTTTCTCGCTCCACCTACTATCGCTGGAAGGACGCCTACGAGAACCCATGTAAAGATCACATGGTAGAGAAGATTCGAGAACTCTGTAGTCAGCATAAATTTCGTTATGGATACCGGAAGATCACGGCTCTACTTCGGATGGAGCGTAAGATTAACCATAAACGCGTGCAGCGGATTATGCAGCGTGAGGGGCTCCAATGTCGTGTCAAGGTGAAGAAACGCAAACCTACAGGCCAGCCAGCTTATATCGCAGAACACTTGTTAAAGCGCCAATTTGCAGCCGATGCCCCCATGCAAAAACTCGTTACAGATATTACGTATTTACCGTTTGGCGGAAAAACGTTATACCTGTCGAGTATCTTGGACTTGTTTAACGGTGAGATTGTGGCGTACAGTATTTCTGACAAGCAAGACACCGGGTTTGTCCTGGACACGCTGGGTCAGCTGCCCGCTCTGCCGGGCACCATGCTCCATAGCGATCAGGGCAGCGTCTACACATCTCAGGCTTATCAAGAAGCTGTAAAGGGAAAAGGCATTACCATGAGCATGTCCCGCAAGGGTACGCCCGCTGATAATGCCCCCATTGAATCGTTTCATTCCACGCTAAAGTCTGAAACGTTCTATCTCGAAGGTTTAACCTGTACGACGACGGCCATCGTCGAGCAGACCATTCGAGACTACATTACTTACTATAACTCAATTCGCATTCAAACAAAACTAAACAACCAGTCGCCGTTTCATTTCCGGCAACTGGCTGCTTAAACTTGCAAGGTGTTTTGATCCCTGTCTCACAAACGGGGGGCAGTCCCTTCAGGAGCAGCCTCTTTTTTGCTATATATTGTTACGATATTCCGAGGGGCTGTAGCCTACCTCTTTCCGAAAGGTTTTCGAGAAATAGTTCGCCGATTCAAAGCCGGTGGCATCCGCAATTTCCTTGATGCTTAGAGACGTCGTCCTCAGCATGAGTTTGGCCTGCTCCATCCGTTTGAGGCTTAAATATTTTTGCGGCGTGATTCCGAAATGCCGTTTGAAATACTTAATAAAATAATTCGGGTGCAAATGCAGCGTTCCCGCCATCTGCTCCAGCGTAATTTCCTCATGCAGATGATTTTTGATGTACTGCTGCACTTTGTGGAGCCTGCCCATATCCTCCATTTTGTCCGCATGAATCTGCGGCTGCTGGTGTTCGAACACGCGGGAGAGAATGTCCAGCATCACGGACTTTTCCCTCAATCGCGCGGCGAGGGTATCGGAACGATGCGCATCGACGAGCTGCTGGAATAATGCCGGCATCTCCTCGTTCCCCGATAAATCGTAGCAATGGGGCACGTTCAGCCAGGAAAACACATCGGAATCGCCCACGGTCGCCGAGAAGTGAGACCAGTATTTCAGATAGGGACGGCCGCTGATGACAGAGTAGGATTGCCGGGTCCGTGCCGGCATCAGAACCAATTGACCCGGTACGGGATACAGCTCCTCATCGCCGATCTTCACCCACCCTTCCCCATCCAGGATAAAATAGAGCTTGTTGTACGACACGGTGTAGTCGAATTCCTTCCATTCCGGCCAGCACTGCGTTCTTTCGGCCTCCCAGATCTGAACCTGCATGTTCAGGAGCATCTGCTGAATGGCTTCATGTTCATTTCGTTCATTCTTCATCTTCAATTATCCTCTAAAGTTATTATAATACCCGTCGGAGTTAAGTAATTATCTATTCATACTAACACATTCTTGTTAAAATCAAACTCGACAATTCCAAGAATCGGAGGTTTGAATCCATGACAACGACTACCACTCCAACCAATCAAGTCATCCATGATCGAAACCAGCGCGTGCAATGGTTCCAGAACGACCGTTTCGGCATGTTCATTCACTGGGGGCTTTACTCCATCCCGGCCCGAGGCGAATGGCTCCGAAGCACGGAACAAATGAGCATCGAGGACTATCAGGCCTATTTCGATGAATTTGATCCCGTTGACTATAATCCTCGGGAGTGGGCCAAAGCGGCCAAGAAAGCAGGCATGAAATATGCGGTGCTGACGGCCAAGCATCATGACGGATTCTGTTTGTTCGACAGCAAGCTGACGGAATATAAGTCAACGAATACCAAAGCCGGCCGGGATCTCGTGCAGGAGTTCCTGGAAGCTTTCCGTGAAGAAGGCCTTAAAGTCGGCCTCTATTTCTCGCTGATCGACTGGTATCATGAGGACTACCCGGCTTATGGAGACCGGATTCACCCGATGCGGGCGAACGAAGCCTTCAAGCGCGATCCGAAAAACTTCGACCGATACCTGGATTACATGCATGGACAAGTGCGTGAGCTGCTCACAGGCTACGGCAAACTCGATATCATGTGGTTTGACTTCTCTTATGATAACATGCGCGGCGAGGTGTGGCGCGCCACCGAGCTGATGAAAATGATCCGCGAGCTTCAGCCGCACATTCTTATCGACAATCGGCTGGAGGGAAGCGGCGAGAGCGGGGGCAGCATCTATACCACCGATCCGTCCGTATACAGCGGCGACTTCGCGTCGCCGGAACAGATCATTCCGCCGCACGGGGTTGTGGACCAGACAGGTGCCCCGATTCCATGGGAAGCCTGTATTACGCTGAACAACAACTGGGGTTATGCCGCAGCTGACCGCAATTACAAATCGGCAACCACCATTATCCGCAAGCTGGTGGAATGCGTCAGCAAGAACGGCAACATGCTGTTGAACGTCGGTCCTGACGCGAAAGGCTCCATCCCGAAGGAGAGCCTCGACGTGCTGGAGGAGATCGGCGACTGGATGAGCAAGAACGGAGACAGCATCTATGGCTGCGCGGCTGCCGATTATCCGAAACCGGAGTGGGGTCGTTATACCCAAAAAGGCAATACACTGTATGCCCACGTCTTTGAGGAGTCCATCGGACCGATCAATCTCATCGGCATGGCCGACAAGGTGAAGAAGGCCCGGCTGCTCGCGGACGGATACGAATTGTTCCTCAGCCGCCCATGGAGCGCCGCCGAATTCGTCGAGGACGCATTCGTGAACTTCGCGCGTCCCGAACACTTTACCTATCCGCTCCCCGACAAACGCAATACCGTCATTGAACTGGAGCTTTATGACGAATCGGATCGTTCGTAACGATAAGATCGCTTATACATGAACTAATCCCTATAAGAGCCTGACTCGATGTTTCGTTACATCGCGTCAGGCTTTTTTTATGTCCGGACGCCTCGTCCTCCCAAGATCATCATGCCGTTTTCAAAACGCAAAAAAATCGTATTGCACAATAACTGTTTATGCAATATACTAATTATCAATTAAACTGTTTATATAATACACAATTATTTAAAGGAGATGTTCGGTTCATGATTACCTATGCTGTTGAAATTCGTCAGCTTCGCAAAAGCTTTGGGCACCAGACCGTTCTGGACGGGATCGACCTGAGCGTGCCGCAAGGAAACGTATTTGCTCTTCTCGGTCCTAATGGGGCCGGCAAAACAACCTTGATTCACATCCTGTCCACGTTGGTGACGCCCGATGCCGGGAGCGTGAGGATCAACGGGTTCGATCTCCGCGATCACAAGCAGGAGGTTCAGCAGTCCATCAGTCTGACCGGCCAGTTCGCGGCCGTTGACGAAGTGCTGACCGCCGAAGAAAACCTCAGGATGATATGCAGGCTGTCGGGTCTATCCGCGGCGGAAGCCGGGCGGAGAACCGCCGAGCTGTTGGAGCACTTCGATCTGGCGGCCGCGGCGGCCAAGCGCGTGAAGACGTATTCCGGCGGGATGAAGAGACGGCTTGATCTGGCGATCAGCCTTGTCGTACCGCGGCCCGTGTTGTTCCTCGATGAACCGACCACAGGACTTGATACGCGCAGCCGCCGTGCGCTGTGGGATATCATCCTGCAATTGAAGAGCCAAGGCATCACCATCCTGCTGACCACGCAGTATTTGGAGGAAGCCGACCAGCTCGCGGACCGGATTGCGGTTCTGGATGGGGGACGAATCGTGGCTGAAGGTAGTCCGGCCGAGCTGAAGACCCGGGTCGGTGGTGAAATGCTGGAGCTTCGCGACGCACGCGACGAAGTGATCCACAGGATTCCGACAAGCGGCAGCATCGGCGACGTCGCACATACGCTTCAGGAGTTCATACGCTTGCTCCCGAATGAGACGCGCGTAAGTCTTCACAGACCCAATATGGATGATGTATTCCTGTCGCTTACCGACAAGAAAATGGAGGGAATTGTATGATAAGAGCAACGGCTACAAAAACAAAAACAACGTCCTTAGCAGTTACCCAGTCTGTCTTTATCGGCCGCAGCCTCCGTCACAGCATCCGCAACGCGGAGGCGATGATAACGGCAATGGTGCTGCCGATCATGCTGATGCTGCTGTTCACCTATGTATTTGGCGGTGCCCTCGATCCCAGCGGACAGTATGTTAACTACGTGGTTCCTGGGATCATCCTGCTATGCGCCGGCTTCGGATCGTCCAGCACGGCCGTCGACGTCTCCCAGGATATGACTAATGGCATCATTGACCGCTTCCGCACGATGCCCATTCAAAGCTTGAGTGTCATCACGGGGCATGTGGTCGCCAGCCTTGCCCGGAACATGCTTGCGACAGGCGTTGTTATCGCAGTGGCTCTGCTCGTTGGATTCAGGCCATCAGCAGGGCTTATGGATTGGATACTCGCCATCGGCTTGATCGCGCTCTTCATCTTTGCCTTCACCTGGCTCTACGCCGCTATCGGTCTCGTTGCAGGCAGTCCGGCAGCGGCCAGCAGTTATGGATTCATCCTGCTCTTTCTCCCTTACCTCTCCAGTGCTTTCGTTCCCACCGAGACGATGCCGGCTTGGCTGCAAGGGATCGCAAGCAACCAGCCGATTACGCCGGTCATCGAATCCATTCGCGGATTACTGACGGGAGGCCCCATCCAGGATCAGATCGGCTGGGCGATCGGATGGTGCCTGTTCATCCTGATCGGCTCGATGGTATGGAGCATGTGGACGTTTAAGAGGAAAGCCGGACGACGCTAAATACGGGTGGCTGCTTTACTAAGGGCGCGCGAAGGATACTCCATCCGATTCCAAAAGGCTGCCGTGTCCTTCCTATCTCATAGTCGGTCATTCCACCAGTACCCCCGTAACTAACGTTAATGAAAGTCCGGCCGGAACGATACCAACCAACCGGGCGCTGAACAAGTCGGGCTTGGGCCGACTCAATCAGCAAAAAAAACGATCCTCATGAGAGGATCGTTTTTTTGCTCGGCTGTTGCTGCACTTTTTGGATCGACCAAGCCCCGTAACTTGGCCTACATCATGGCTTGTCCGAGGGTTCCTGTTGTTTTTTGGCTTGAAAATATTGCTCGATGCCATCCAAAATGCGTTCTAACCCGAAATCAATGTCATTGCCTATCGGATTCACTTCCTCGCTGTCTTCCGTATAGACCCCCGACATCACAACCGGGTACAGGAACGGAAACCGATCCGGCTTCATAAGCTGTTTCAGCGCTTCCGTATAATCGAGTCCACTGAACTGTTCCGGGGTGGAGCCTGCCTGTATGGCGCGGTCCATATCCCGCTGCATCATGCCGCTCGTTCTGGCATAATTGCTTAACAAGAGAATCAAGGACATCCGCTCATAATCATTCAGCGGAAGATCCTTCATGAACCGCAGACCCCAATCGATAAATCGCAGATTGTTCGGCGTAATGGGAATACCCGTAATCGGAATGTCTCCGAACCAGGGGTGATCCCGGAATACCTGCATCGTCGATTTGACGTAGACCCGCATATTCTCGCGCCAGTCAGCAGAATCTTCCGCCGGAATGGGAATATCGCACGCGGCGTTCTGCATCAGCACCAAAAGGTCGTCCTTGCTGGATATGTACCGGTACAGCGACATGGCGGTAAAACCCAAAGTGGACGCAATTCGATTCATGGAGACAGCTGAAAGCCCTTCTTTATCGGCGATGTCGATGGCCGTATCTACAATCTGGGAAAGGCTCATCTCCCGTTTCGGTCCCCGCTGCGGCGGCTTAACCAATCCCCAGCTGAGAGCCGCCCCTCTGGGCAGCTTGGATCCAATATCCGGATCTATCGTCTCATCGTTAGACATGATCATGTTTCCTTTCTGCATCCTTGCATCTGATAATAATTGTTTATATTATAAACAGTATAACATATCTCATCATCCATAGGTAAAGAGGGCGAATCAGGGTCTTTGCAGAGAGCTGCCGGCTTCGCCGCCCCCCTCGGAAGCAAAGCTGATCTGAACGATCTTCTCCTGCGAGCCATAAGTGGTGATCCAGCCGTGAGCCATGATCATATCCAGTCCCAACACATCTTGATAAGAAGCATAACAAATCCTTCCATCATAAAAAGCTGTTGAGATTGAACTCAACAGCTGATTCGTTAGCTCCCTGATGCCGTTGGCCTAATGATGATTTCATTCACATCGACTTCCGGCGGCTGCTCGATGGCATACACAATCGCTTGCGCAATCGATATCGCCGGGATCGATATTCTTCGATACTCCTTCATGACTTGTCTGGCCGTATCATCGGAAATGCTGTCGGCCAGCTCCGACTCCGTCACGCCCGGCGATATTTGCGTAACCCGGATACCTTTGCTCCCGACCTCCTGTCGCAGCCCCTCCGAGATTGCACGAACCGCATGCTTGGTTGCACAATAAACGGCAGCGGTAGGCGATACCTCATACGCACCGATGGAAGCGATATTGATAAATTGACCAAAGCCCTGCTTCTGCATCACCGGCAGCCCTGCCGCAATGCCATGCAGGACGCCGCGGACGTTCACGTCGATCATCCGGTTCCATTCGTCCACCTTCAAGGCTTCCAAGGGCGATAGAGGCATGACGCCTGCATTGTTGAGGATGACATCCACCCGCCCGAACCGGCTCACCGCCAAGTCGATGAAGGATTCCATCTGATCGAGATGAACGACATTCAGCGATTGGTAAACGGCTGAGCCGCCTTCCCCATTCAATGCGGCAGCCAGCTTCTCCAGCCTGTCCGTTCTTCTCGCCCCGAGCACCACATGTGCGCCATGCAGAGCGAGCAGCCGGGCCGCCGCTTCGCCGATCCCGCTGCTCGCGCCTGTAATGGCCACGACTTTTCCTTTTACGCTAGACATGCAACAACGCTCCTCCCGTTCCTGTTCTGTATTTCGAAATCCATTCCGCATTTTTGCCATGACACAATGTTAGATTTCCCGATACAATACCATTCCGGCATGATAGAGAACGCCGTCCCGAAAATCGCCGTCGGCCGTGAACCCGGTATCATCCACATATTCGATGTGATCGCCTTCCATGAAATAGCGGCCTTGATAGGCGCTTTGCCGCGGTCCTCTTGCTTCATCATAACGCCCGTTCGGGAGGAGCTCGTGGCGGATATATCCGTCCTTCGTAACCCACATGCCTGCATAGGGATGCTTCGCCCCATTCGCATCAAGAGCTGGATTCATTCCATTCCCTCCTCTTCGCTCTTATCTAATCCTCTTGAGTTTCATTTATAGCTGTCTGCCTTTAACCATTGAGGATAGTTCTATTATGCGTTCACACCGCATTCATCCGGTAGCCGAATCCACCATGATTCTTGCCTATTCCTGCATGATTGATTAAGATTGAACCATATACCATCGGAGGAGGATACCGACCCTGAATGTTCAACCATGAAGGAAGCCATCCGCACAACGAACTTGCAGGATACATTGAAAAATACACGGGCATGGACGGTACATATAGTACGTCGATACCCGCTCTGCATTTTATACGGGCATCCAGCGAGACGGAATTGGTCCACACGATTCATGAACCCGCGCTATGCATCGTGGTCCAAGGCCGAAAATTAATCATGCTGGCACAAGAATGCTATGTTTACGACCCGTCCAGCTATCTTGTCGTCTCGCTGCAGCTGCCCATATCCGGCCAAGTAATCCAGGCGGCACCCGAGCGGCCTTATCTGTGCCTTCGGCTGGACTTTGACAAGCATCAGATTTTCGAGCTAATCAAACCCGGCCAAGAGACCCCTCCCAAGAAATCCGACTCCCAAAAAGCCCTGTTTGTCAGCCCGATGAATCAAGCGCTGCTGGATGCCGTCGTCCGTCTGGTGCGCCTTCTGGATACGCCGGAGGATATTCCCGTCCTGGCCCCCCTGTTCACGAAGGAAATTCTTTATCGAATCCTTCAAGCCGACCAAGGGCAATCCCTGAAGCAGTTTGCCGTCAGCGGCAGTCATGCGCAGCGCATCGCGGCGGCTGCCCAGTTGATCGAGCGTGATTATAATCAGCCCTTGCACATCGCCAAACTGTCCGCAGCCGTCAATATGAGCCCTTCTTCGCTTCATCATCACTTCAAGGAAATCACCGCCATGAGCCCGCTTCAATATCAAAAGCAAATCCGATTGCAAGAGGCCAGGCGGCTCCTTCTCTCGGAAACCTTCGCGGCCGCCGACGCCGGATTTCAGGTCGGCTATGAGAGCCCCACCCAGTTCAACAGGGAATATGCCCGCATGTTCGGATTGCCTCCGATCCGGGATATCAAACGTCTTCGCGACTCATTGGACTTCGGCACGCACGAAACGTAAACCCGATCGGATACGAACAGCAAAACGGAAGGGATTCGCCAGTCAAACATAAAAAAACGGCATTTCTGCCGTTTTTTATGTCGGGCACCAAGCGGCCCTGCCTTTTATTCGCATGCTATCCTTTCGTTCCGCCCTGCAGCCCGAAGCCCTTGGACATGAACTGCTGGGATAGAATATACATGATGATCGCCGGGATGGCGTACAGCACCGAGAAGGCCGCGAGGCTGCCGTAGTCGACCATGCCGTACTGCCCGAAGAACTGGTACAGCTTCAGGGATGCCGGGAACTTCTCGGGCGATTGCAGCAAGATATACGGAACAAAGAAATTGCCCCAGCTGCCCGAGAACGTAAAGATTGCCACCGTGCATATCCCCGGAACCATCAGCGGCGCCACCACCTTGCGGATCCCCGTAAACACCGAAGCCCCGTCCACCCATGCGGCTTCCTCCAGATCGCTCGGCACGGAATCCATGAAATTCTTCATCATCCATATCCCGTACGGCATGGACGACGCTACATAGAACAAGATGACGCCAAAAATGTTGTCATACAGCTTTAACCCCAGGAACAGCTGGTAGACAGGGACCATAACGGCCGTAATCGGCAGCGAGGTCATGAACAGAATGGTCAGCATGAAGGGCTTCTTATATTTCATCTGATAACGGGATAACGGGTAAGCCGCTAGCAGCGCCAGCAGGACAACCAATACGGCTTGGCCAAGCGACATCACCAGGCCGATCAGATAAGCGCGCTGGTTCTCGCTGCTGGTAATCACCTCTACGTAATTGGCGCCGGTAATCTTGCTGGGCACTTTCAGGGATTGCATTGCATTCGGATCGACGGAAGCCACAAGCACCCAGAGCAGCGGCAGCACGAAGCAAATGCCGATCCCCGCAAGAATCGCATACGGCAGAATTCGATAGACTAATTTACGTTGTTTGGCATTCATATGATTTCACCCCTGGTTACTCTTTCATCGACCTGATATACAGGAGGCTTAACACAATCCCGATCAACAGCAGCAGCAGCGAAATAGCGGTTCCATAGCCTAATTGATAGTTCACAAACGCCTGATTGTACATAAAGATCGGCAGGGTCGTCGTGGAGTTGCCGGGACCGCCTCCGGTCATCGCATAGATGAGCCCGAACACCCCGAGCGTCTGCAAAGTAACCAGCATCATGTTCGTGGTAATGGTGCTTTTGATGTAAGGGATGATGATGCGCGTGAAGATTTTCCACTTGGAGGCTCCATCCACTACCGCCGCTTCCTCGATTTCGTTCGGCACGTCATCCAGCGCGGCTTGAAATACCAGCATCGAGAAGGCCGTGCCGTGCCAAATGTTCGCAAGAATGATCGTCAGCATCGGTACGGTAAACAGCCAGGTCACTTCCGAAAATCCAAAAAATGTGATAATCGCATTCAGCGTGCCTTCATCCCCGAAGAAGCTGTACAGACAAAGGGCGCACACGATCTCGGGCGTTACCCAGCCCGCAAGCACAATCGTTCCAATCACGCGCCGAAAGGTCTTGTTCCTCTGCTTCATCAGCAGCGCAATCAGAAATCCCAGCACCTGCTGCCCGATCACCGCCGAACCGATAAGAAAAACCAGCGTGTTCCAAATACTGATCCGAACCGTGGGATCCTGGAACATCCGGGTATAGTTGTCGAGGCCGATAAATTTGAGCTCCCTCGCCGCTTCCCCGGTCAAGGCCAGATTGGTGAAGGAATAGAAGAACGTTAACAGGATGGGATATATAAAAAACACGAGCATAATCGCGATTGAAGGCAGCAAAAAAAAGAGCCAGGTATACGTTTTTCTTCGTTTCGGGTAAACGTCCACGGACAGACTGCTCATGTGTGGTTCTCCTTCCATACGGATGATCTGAAAAACCGCTTGCCCAAGTCTCCGCGATGACGGGAGCGCTTGAGCAAGCCGGTTTTGCTTATAGCAGGTTATTTCTCCACGATATGATCCGCACCAACGATGCGGGTAACATCCTGCGCGTATTTATTCATGGCATCCGCAGGCGATGTTCCGGTTGCTACGGATTCCACCATCGTCTGGATCTGCGTCGACACTTCCGGATACTTCTCCTGAGCCGGTCTAAACTCTGCGTTCTGCAGGTATTCGGTCGCGATTTCGTTAAACGGCATTTTCGTATATTCCGGATCCTTGGCAACATCGGCACGCACCGTAATATTGCCGGAGGACATGACGAGCTTCTGGGTATTTTCCTTGCCCAGCGCATACTTGATAAATTCCCATGCCTCGTCTTTGTTCTTGGAATTGCTTGGAATCGACAGCGCCCAGCCTCCGGCCAGCGTAATCGAGCCGGGCTCCTGTCCTTGGCTGGTCGGCATCGGCGCAAAGCCGAGCACGTCTTTGTATTCTGGCCATGGCGCCGCGCCTGTTTCCATGTAGTTGCCCGTGATCCAGGAGCCGTCCAGCGAAATCGCCAGCTTGCCCTGCGGCAGGTATTCGCGGGAAGCCGTGTTGCCTGCCTGGCCGTTCAATACTTTGGAGAGCGGCGGTCCCAGCTTCTCTTTGTTGACCGTTTCCACAAAAGTCAGCGCGTCCAGAATGCCCTGGCTTTTCGTAATCCATTTGCCGCTGGCATCGTCATACAGCCTTTCGCCCGTTCCGTAGAGCAGCATCTCGTAGGTTTGCATGGAGGTAGCTTCGCCTGTAGCCTTGCCCATGTTCATCCAGATCGGTACAACGTCGGGCGCCTTCTCCTTGATCGTTCGCGCAGCGTTTAAGACCTCCTCCCAATTCTTAGGCTGCCAATCCTCCGGAAGACCCGCTTGTTTGAAAATATCCTTGTTATACCAAAGGCCCCTGGAATCCGTGTTATACGGCACGCCGTATACCTTGCCATCGCTGGCAGTGACGCCCTTCTTCATCGCTTCGATGAAGGAGCCGTTGCCCCAGTCTTCCCATCCCGCCAATTTATCGTCGAGCGGCTCCAGATAGCCGGCGCTGGCATCCGAGTTCAAGATGAAGGTATCTTCCGTCACGATATCGGGCGCCGTATCTTTGGATTTCAGCGCCAGGGCCACCTTGGCAAAATAATCGCCTTCCGATGCCTGAATCGGTGTCGGCTTAATCTCTACGCTTTTGTCAGGGTAACTGGCCGACACTTCCTTAAGCCATTTATAGAACGCTCCGTTCTCGCCGATCCCGTCATCCCGAAACGTAACGGTAATGATTTTCTTGGCCGTCTCTCCGTCCTTTCCCGGCTCCGGATCGCCGGTATCGGCCGGCGTTCCCTTGCCACCGGTACAACCGAACAACAAAGAAACGCTTAATAAAGCCGTCGTTACTAGCCAAATCCCCCTCTTGCCTGACTTCATACGGATCCCTCCTTTTGGCTGAACACATTGAATATATGATCCAAATTTTGGATACGCTTACGAAAGCGTATATTCAACTCTATTTAGTAAATAGCGTAGATATGCTTATTACCATATATAGTAAAAACAAGTATACAGATCCCTCTATATCTTCATTCCTTCAATTTTAGGTCTTTACTTTTGCCGAAAACGCTAATATATTTGTATGTACAAACAATTATTAAGTGGATATACATGGAATCAAATGTCAGAATCACAGCTAAAACTGGAGGTAACCTGCCCATGAGTGATCGCTTGATTTTTTTGCTGGCTCTATTTTCAGTGACTGGCTCAGGCCTCATAGCCGGCCTGTTCTTCGCCTTCTCATCCTTCATGATGACCGCTTTATCGCGGATTCCGAACGAACAGGGGATTAACGCCATGCAGTCCATCAATGCAACCATACTCAACCCCACGTTCGGTGCACTGTTTACAGGTACCGCCCTAACCAGTATCGTTCTTGCAGTCCTATCCATCCTCCGCTGGGGAGAACCGGGATCCGTCTACTTGCTGGCCGCCGGTCTGCTGTATCTGACGGGATTCATCGTAACGATGGCCTTCAATGTCCCGCTCAATGACGCGCTGGCTGCCGTTGATCCTGCGAGCAGCACAGGAAGCGAGGTCTGGAATGCCTACCTAAGTAAATGGACGGCCTGGAACCATGTACGGACGGTCACCTCCATAGGGGCCATGATCCTGTTTGTTTTTGCCTTACGGCATATCCCTTAAGACTCGATTAACCTGAAAACTAGATTTAAGGGCTGCCTGTTCAAACTTTCTAACACATAACCCATACCAACTCTACCGATTCTTCATTAGATATACTATCAATCTAGTAAAGGCGGTGGAGATTATGGGGATTTCCACGACAGGTCAGTGGAATCACACATGCCAACTTGACACTACAGCCAAGCCGCGTCGTAACATCGGATGGATATCAAGCAATTGGAGCGGATACTCTATCACTGGAAAAAAAGGGGCTTTCAAACGGGTCTCCGCCAAATGGAATGTGCCGTTTGTTCGGCCAAGCCGCGGGACGTCCTACTCCTCGGCCTGGATCGGCATTGACGGATTCAGCAACAGCAATTTGATACAGACCGGAACGGGTCATGATTGGATAGACGGCAAGGCTTATTATTATGCTTGGTGGGAGATTCTCCCCGCCTCGGTTACGTTCATTCCGCTGCCCATTCAACCGGGTGACCGCATGCATGCCAGCATCATCAAGTGCAGCGGGTCGAACTGGCTGATCTGCCTTCGCAACGTATCCCGGAACTGGACCTTTCGAACATTGCAGCGGTACGGCGGTCCGCAGACCTCGGCGGAATGGATCGTCGAAGCGCCGCAAATCAATGGGGCGCTTGCCACGATGGCACGATTGTCCCCCGTTGTCTTCTCCTGCTGCCGCGTCAATGGGAAACGCCCCAAACTCACGGCGGATGATGGGGGCATTATGCTCCAGAATTCAACCGTTACCTCCATTCCCTCCAATCCGAACCGGGCGGGAGACGGTTTCGTTGTCAAAGGCGTTCATCAATAAGGGACCTGGCGCCTTAAAACCTATAAACCAACAACAGCCGCTGCACGCCGGAAAAGTCCGGCATGCAGCGGCTGCCCCTTTATCATATTCCGTAAACCGGGTTTCCCTTAAACAGCACGGCATGGCGGCGGGACCGCCTGGCAACGGCTTCTGCGGAGCAGCTGGCTTCCACAATCACCGCATCCGCCGCATCCCCGACGTTTGGCCACGCATAGCGGCCGTCCTGGTCTAGCGGCGTCACGCCTCCCGTAATAAACCCGAGGGCCTGTCCGAGCGAACGCTCATCGCTCATGTGGAAGCGTTCGGCCAGCGTGCCCGCCTTGTCTAGATTATCCCCTTTGCCGAACGGGGACCAATGGTCCATAATGCTGTCTTGCCCAAGCGAGATGTTCACGCCGCGGCGATGCAGCTGCGGGATCGGGATGGTTCGGCCAAGCGGTACGGAGGAGGTGATGGAAATACCCAAGTCCGCTAACCGAATCGCCACTTCATCCACCTCGCTTGGTGAGACGTCCGCGAAAGCGAGGGCATGGCTGAGCGTGACTCTTCCGTTCCAACCCGCCTCTTCCGTAAGATCAGCAACCCGTTTAAAGGCATTCAGTCCGATCTGGGACGACTCATGCAGGTGCAGATCAATGCCGGCGTTGGCTTCCACCGCCAGCTCCATCACGGTGTTCAGCGATTTCTCCATATCCTCGTCCACCGTCGTGGGATCCAGCCCGCCTACCAGCGCGGCTCCGTTCCGGAGCGCTTCCCTGACCAGGGATACGGACTGGCTGCGAAGCAAGCCGTGCTGAGGAAAAGCAACGATCTCCACAAAAGCTTTTTCCTTATATCCTTCAACCGCCTGCAAGGTGGCTTCCAAATTTTTCAGACCGACGACGGGATCCACATTGCAGTGGGTGCGGACATGGGTAGAACCGTAACGCAGCAGCAGATCCAGCAGTCCCTCCGCTCGCTCCTTGGCGGTGGGAAGAAGCTCGGGAAGCAGCCTCTCTTCCTCCTCGATCCGGCTGAAGATTCCGTGAGCCGGACGAAGCGGTGCCTTCCATGGTCCTCCATAATAGGTTTTGTCCAGGTGGATATGCATATCTCTAAAAGAGGGCAGCATCAGATTCCCCTTCATATCCCATGTCGGCAGCAGCGAATCCGGCAAAGCCTCCGCGGGACGAATCTCAGAAAAAGCCCCATTCTCTATCCTCACATGAAAAAGTCCCGTTTCGGTTCCGGTCACCACGTCATCCTCGTAGCGGTAACCCGTTTCCAGTCGGACATGCAGCAGCCAGTATGCCTTGCTGTGTTTGTTCATATAACCTTCATCCCCTTCTCGCTTATATCTGCCCTCTTTTCGATATCCCTTAGTTCGCAGCCTCCATTAAGATGCGTTCGATTTCTTGATATCCCCGCTCCTGGGCGTGCTGCAGGGGAGTTACGCCGTTCCCGTCCGGAAGCTCAGGGTCTGCCCCATGATCCAGCAGCAGCTTCACGATACGCTGATAGTTCTCGCTGCCGTCACCGAGAATGACAGCCTCCAGCAGCGCGGTCCAGTTCAAATTATTAATATGGTTCACATCGACGCTGGTCCGGGTCAGCAGCTCCTGCACAATCTCCACATGACCGCGGTCGGAGGCCGGAATGAGAGCCGTACCGCCAAAACGGTTCGTGAGCGTCACATCCGCATCGGCATCAATGGCCAGCCTCAGGATGTCCAGCATTCCTTCAGCTCCGGCATACAAAAACACATTATTCAGTTGATGATCCCGAATATTGATATCGGCGCCAGCCTGAATCAAGGCGTCTACCGTATCGACATGATTGCGGTAGGTTGCCGCCATCACCGCCGTTCTTCCCTGTTCATCCGTCGCATCGATGTTAGCGCCGGATTGAAGAAGCTGTCGTACTTGCTCCGTATTCCCTTGCTCGGCGGATTCAATGAGTTGACGATCCATATTCTTCTTCACCTCGTGTTTCTCCGAATTTGGTTGACAGGCCGACAGGAAAAGGATCAATAGCATAGCTGTTATACGCAGCACCCGATACTCCCCCTCTTTCTATCGTATATATGGGTATGCTACCATGAGACAGAACCATATGAAAAATACTTAAAAAATTGAATTTATGAAGGTTTTTCATATACAAGGAGGTTTGCATAAGCATATGGATATCAGGCAGCTCCGCTATTTTATTGCCATCGTGGAGGAAGGCACCATCTCGCTCGCCGCCAACCGGCTTCATATATCCCAGCCGCCGCTCAGTCAGCAGCTGAAAGCCATGGAGGAAGAACTCGGATCGGTCTTGGTATATCGAAGAGGGAAGCGGCTGGAAATCACCGAATCGGGGAAAGCGCTGTACAAATACGCGCTCCAAATGACCCAGCTCATGGAAGAGGCTAAAGCCGAAGTGAAAGAGGTCGGGAACGGAGATAAAGGAACGCTGAGCCTTGGCATCAATACCCTGTCTTCGGTAGAGCTGCCGTCATGGCTCCATGAGTTCAGGGCAAGATATCCCCAAGTCTCGTATAAAATTCAGCAAAACGAGTCGTATCAGCTCTGTGAGCTCGTGCGAAACCGATCGCTCGAAGTAGCGATCGTTCGCCTGCCGCTTGAATTGGACGATTTCTCGATCCTTCATCTGCAGACGGAGCCTTTTTACATGCTCACCTCGGAGCCATCCATCGAACAGGAGACGACCCTCCCCCATATCGCGCAGCATCCGCTTATTCTGCCAAGCACGGAAGGGCTGGGCGTGTATTATACGATCCAGATGGCTTTCTCGGAGCAGAAGCTGCAGCCCAACATCGTAGCCGAATGCTCCGACATTTCGCTGCTCCTGCGCTTGGTCTCTTCGGGGTTCGGCGTGGCGATCGTTCCCGAGACCCTGATCAAACAGCAGCTGCCCGCAGCGGTGCACGCCTTCAAAATCAAGGACACCCCGGCTGCGGCCTCCACGGCCTTAATCTGGCTGAAGGATCACCATGTCTCCAGAACGGCGCTGAACTTCATTGACCTGTTGGCTAGCACCTTATAGATTTGCGCACCTCATCGGAGGTCCAGCAGCAAAAAGAGGACAGAGCTAATGAAGCTCCGTCCTCCAATCGGGTGCCGTTTATTTCGAGCGATACAACGAGCCTGCGACCCCTTCCCGCTCCTGCTTCTGTCCTTGGGAGTGAAGATACAGCTCTTCGTAATACCCATGGGAATCCAGCAGTTCCTCATGGGTCCCTTGCTCCACGATTCGGCCTCTGCTCATGACCAAGATTCGGTCCGCCCCCATGATGGTGGATAAGCGGTGGGCAATGACAAGGGTCGTCCGCCCCTCGGCAACGAGCTGCAGCGCATTCTGGATGAGCTGCTCCGTGTGCGAATCCAGGTTGGCGGTCGCTTCGTCCAGAATGAGAATTTTAGGCTGGAACACGATGATTCGCGCGAAGGAGATCAGCTGCCGCTCGCCGGCGGACAAGCCGCTGCCCCGCTCCGACAGCCGGGTGTCATATCCCTCCTTCATCCTCCTGATGATTGAATCCGCGCCGATAAAGCGGCAAGCCTCGATCACCCGTTCCCTGGATATGTCCTCATCGAACAGCCGCACATTGTCCAGCACCGTTCCGGAGTAGAGATAGGGCTCCTGCTGCACAAGGCCCACGATCCGATGCAGATCGGACTGCGCCAGCTCCCGGATGTCGATTCCATCAATCCGAATGCTCCCTTCGTTCACGTCGTAGAAACGGCACAGCAGGCTAATGAGCGAGCTTTTTCCCGCGCCGGTGGTTCCGACGATCCCGATCATTTCCCCGGGTTGGATATGAAGATCCAAATCCCGAATGACCGGAGCCCCGCCTTCGTAACCGAACGTGACCCGGTCAAAGTCGACGCGGCCCTGAACCTTCGACTTCTCCATGGCCTCCGGCATGCGTCGATCCGTAACCTCAGGCTGAATCGCGAGCAGGCTCCATATCCGGTTAATCGCCACCGTCGCCGATTGCAGCGTATTCCACTGCTGGGTGATCGTATTGATCGGCTGGAAGAACAAACGGATATACGTAATAAAAGCATACAGCACGCCGAACTCCAGCGCCGTCCCCAGAACGGCTTGCCCGCCGAGCCACGTCACGAACGCAATCGCCAGGTTGTTCAATATTTCGTAGGAGCGGTTAAACAGCACATTGGTCCGGATCTCCCGGATGTTGGCTTTGAAATAAGAGTCGTTCCGCTCCTCGAACTGCTTCTCCTGCTCCTTCTGCTGATGGAACACTTGGATCAGGTTCATGCCTGATAGATTCTCCGCCACGAAAGCCACCAGCCGGGATAACCGCGTTCTCGCCATCTGATAGGTGTGGCGCATATACCGCCGGAACGCAATCGCGATCCCTGCAATGATCGGCAGCAGGATAAGGCAGTATAAGGTCAGCGTGACGTCCAGCTGGAACATCATCACCAGGATGAAGATCAGCGTGAAGCCGTCACGAAACAGGCTGAGCAGCACCTGGTTAAAAAACTGGTTGATCGCTTCGGTATCGCTGGATACATGCGTAATCAAGCTGCCGCTCGGCACCTTGTCGAAATACGACATCGACAGCCTCGAGAAATGGGCAAACAGCCGTTTGCGAATGCTCGCTACAATGCTCTGCCCCGCTTTTTGCAGCAAATTATTTTGCAGATAGGTAAACATCATGCTGAGCAGCGATAACGAAAAATAGATGCCGCAGATGATCATCAGGCTCTTGTAATCGTTCTTGCCGACCATCAGATTATCGTCGATCGCGATTTTCATCAGGTACGGCTGCAGCAGCTCTGCCGAGATGGCAATCAAGGTGCAGCCGATAAACCCGGCAAAGGTCAGCCGGTGTTCCTTCATATAACCCGACAAAGCCCGGAACGTGGAAATATACTTTGGCTTGGACTGCGGGGCGTTCAAATCCGCCTTCTGATCCAGCTGCCAATTGTTAATGGCCTGTGCCATGATGCTTCATCCCCTCTTCCTGAATGTCATGCAGCGTCCGGTACAGTCCGTCCGTAGACAGCAGTTCTTCATGCGTACCCCGCTGGACGATCTCTCCCTGATCCAGGACGATGATCTCATCGGCATGCTTCAATGCACTAATCCGGTGGGCAATGATGATCGTGGTCTTCCCCTGGCGGATATCGCGAATCGTCTCCATGATTTCCGTCTCCGTCACCGCATCGACGGCGCTTACGCTGTCATCCAGAATGAGGATGGGCGCATCCTTGATGATTCCCCGCGCCAGGCTTGTCCGCTGCCGCTGTCCGCCGGAAAGGGTAATGCCGCGCTCCCCTAAGCGGGTCTCGAACTTGTCCGGAAACTCCGCTATGTTGTCGTACACCCGTGCCTTTCGTGCCGCTTCCTCAACGACGGTCGGTTTCGTGTCCCTTCTATAGAAAGCAATATTCTCGCGGATGGTCGAGCTGAACAGGAAGCCGTCCTGGGGAACGTAAGCGATTCCTTCGCGCAGGCTTTTTAATGTAAGCTTCCGAATGTCCTCGCCGCCGATCAGCACCTTCCCCGGAGGCGGGTCGTAGGTGCGCAGCAGCAGCTTCATCAGCGTGGTTTTTCCGCTTCCCGTACGGCCGATAATGCCCAGCGTCGCGCCGGGCGGAACGCTCAGCCGAATGCCGCGCAGCACCTGCCTGAAACCTCCCTCATGGCCGTCCAAAGCATCGTAGGAAAAAGATAAATCCCGCACCTCAATGCCTGGATACTCCAGATTCAGCTTCTTGGCGCCAGGCAGTTCCTTAATGTCGGCCTGCTTATCAAGCAGATCGTTCAAGCGGTCAAGCGAGGCCCTCGCTCTCTGGACGACATTAATGACATTCCCGATCTGCTGCAGCGGGTTCATCAGCATGCGAATGTAAAGCGTCAATGCGACAAAGTTACCGACCGAGATGCGTCCCATGATCGTTAAGTAACCGCCGAATGAGAGGGCGATAATAAGCGAGGATGCGCCTAGAAACGGAATGATCGATTGAAAGAGCGACGACACGCGCACCAGCCGCAGCTGCTTGTCCCGAATACTGTCCACCGTCGCCCCGAAGCGCCGTTTCATCGTCTCTTCCACCGCAAACTTCTTCGTGACGCGAATCCCGCCGAACTGCTCCTCCGCCGACTCCGTCATCACGCCGAGCGCTTCCTGAACCTGAAGCGATCTTCTCCTGATGATCGGCCCGAGCCAGACAACGATGATCGGTATCAGCAGCAAAGGAACGATGCTTGCGGCCACCAGATACAGCGGAACATTCGTTATCAGCAGCATGACTATCGTGGAGACCAGCAGGATCGAGGCGTTTGCCGTCTGATTGATCCCCATCGAGATCGCTTCCCTTACCGTCGTCACGTCGTTCATGAAATAACTTAGCAGCTTGCCGACGCCGTTCTTGGAATAAAACCGCTCGCTGAGCCCCGTAAAATGGACAAACAGGCGGCGCCGGTTCATAAATTCGAAATAACGTCCCGTGTACATGACCAGAAACTGGCCGATCCCGCCGATGACGGCAAAGCCGACGCCGATACCCAGCAGCGTCCAGCTGTACTGCACAACGCCGCCGACCGACAATAAACCATCCTTCAATTCATCCGTGAAATTGCCCAGCACCCTCGGGAAATTCACGTGGATGATATTGGCTACCAAGTGACAGCAAATCGACAACACATAAAATGGCCACGTCTTCCTGAAAAAGTCTCCAAGTATTCGATGAGAGTCCAATGTCCCATATCACTTCCTGTCCTGTTATTGGATTATTCAGTCCGTTACGTTCCCCCTTCCATACGTTTGCTGTGATGCTCCCATATTAATAGGTTCTAGATATAAAGGAGTCCTCCTTCCTAAACCGCCTGATGTTTTATTTAAATTTAGACATAACGTCAATCAAGGTCATTTGAGTCCAATAATCTAAAGATAGAGCCGCGCCCATGGGGCGCGACTCCGGATAACGATATATTCTTACGCATGGCAAAATCCTGATCCGGTTTACGCCGAGCCGGCCAACCATACCGCGGGCTCGCCGGAATAGGTCAGCAGCAGCTTATGCATGGCCCGGGTACAGGCAATATAGAGCAAGCTTCGATCCATCTCGGTACGATAGTTTGCGGCGCCCGCAAAAGGAACGATAACCTGGTCGAATTCCAGCCCTTTGGCCATATGGGCGGAGGTAATCGTGATTCCCTCCTGAAAGCGGTCGCTGCTAAAATCGAGCAGGCTCACGTTGTCCGTTAACCCCCTGACCGACTCGTACACCTGCCGGGCTTGCGATGACGTTTTGCATATGATCCCCATCGTCTGCATCCCGGAATGCGGAAAGTTTCGGGTGAGCTCTTGAATGAACGCCAGCTCCTGCGCCGCATCATGACACCGGATCAGCAGCGGTTCTTCACCATGCCGCTCCACGGGAATCATGGTGCTGCGCGGATGGATCCGCTTTGCAAGCTTCATGATTTCCAGCGTGGAACGATAGCTTTTTACCAGTTCGATCGTATCGGCTTGGGGAAACACGCGCTGGATATCGGGCAGCGAGGTTGAAGTATACACGTTGACCGATTGGTTGCTGTCGCCGAGAATCGTCTTTTTGCAAGCAAACCATTTGGAGATGACGGCATACTGAATCGGAGTATAATCCTGCATTTCATCGACCAGCAGATGCTTTACCATATCGTAGGAGGCACTCCCTTCCAGATGCATCTTGAGGTAAATCAGCGGAAAAACGTCAGCGTATTCGATCGTTCTCCTCCCCTTCATGATGAACAGATCCGGTATGTTCCGATATGAGAAGAATGCCTTGTACAGGCTTAACGCATTTTGATATGTGAACATTTTTCGGATCGCGGCTTTGACTTTATTGGCTTCCGCCGAAGTCAGCCTCTCGCCGTCCTCCGTACGGGCCTGCCCCGACAGGACCGAGGCGGTCTTCTCCAATCGCTGCCTGACCGGCAAACTCATGGTGCCAAGGTATTTATCCATAACCTCCGAGGCCGGTATGAGCACCCCCTTCATCTGAATATCCGTAGGCTGGAAAAATTGCTGATCACCATATTCCAGATAAGCATCCAGCTCATGCACAAAATCCAAACCGGCCTTGTACCGGATCCGTTCGATGGCCTGCTCGTCATGGGCGTGTACGATTTCGTCCACCTGTTCGGAGAAGGTCTGGAACTGGCATAATCCTCGGAGCTCTTTCGCAGCAAGCTCCTCCATCGTGACCTCCATGATTTTCTCTTCGCCAAGCTCCGGCAGCACGCTCGATATATAATCCGAGAACACTTTATGCGGGGATATGATTAGCACGTTGCTGGAAGTCAAGGTTTCCTTATGGCGATACAGGAGAAAGGCCACCCTGTGCAGGGCCACCGAGGTTTTGCCCGAGCCTGCCGCTCCCTGAATGATCAGCTCATGCGCTGTTTCGTTTCGGATGATGGCATTTTGCTCCTGCTGGATGGTAGCCACGATATTCTTCATCTTCTCGTCCGAGTTGCTGCTGAGCTCCTTCTGCAGCACGTCGTCATTGATGTTCATGGAGCTCTCGATCATATATTCCATGTGGCCGTCTTTGATTTTATACTGCCTTTTGACGGTAATTTCGCCCTGCAGCCTCCCCATGGGCGCTTCATACGACGCAGGGCCGGCATTGTAATCATAAAACAGGCTGGCCACCGGCGAGCGCCAATCATAGATGAGATGCTCCTGACTCTCCGGGTTCGTGAACGAATGGGTGCCGATATAGTAGGCGCCTTCTTCTTCCTTCGGTTCATTCGTACGAAAATCCACCCTCCCAAAATAAGGCGAGGCAAGCAGCTTGCGCATCCTCTGGAGCCTGGCCGCCTGTTTCTCTCCGGTATCGATCGACAAAGAAATATCAACCCGGTTGGCCGCACGCTCCGCCGCATCCAATTGGGCCATGTTGACCCACAGGTATTTCTTGGCTTCAATGATATCCTTATACGAATCGGACACCTTCCCCTCTAATTCCTCCGATGCCCGTTGAAGCTCCTTTAATACCAATGCAAGATATTCCCGCTCTGCGTTTTCGTTTGGATTCAGCACTCCGATTTCCCCCTCTTCGCTAAAGAATAGCTCTAAGTATAGGGGTTTCCCGAAAAAAATATAGACTTATACTTTCCGTTGTAGTATTGTGTATTTATCGTGGGTCCAAAAATAGCGATACGATGGACATAGACTGCAAATTACGTACCATAGATAAAAACCAGGCTGCATGTTCATGCAGGCCTGGTTTTTTTGTGCTTGTTACCGCTCGTTTTTCGTCTGGTACAGATAAAGCGTAAGCGGGGCAAATATCCCCATAAACAGCACGCAGACTCCGATTCCGGTCATGATCACGGCCGGGCCTGCCGTACCGCTCATCAGCGCCCTGACGGTGGTTGCCGCCATACTGACGGGATTCAGATCAATGAGGGTCGCTGTCCATTTCGGCATCGTCGACGAATCCACCAGAATGCTGCTGGCGAACAGCAGCGGATATATCGCGATCATGCTGGACCCCGACACCGTCTCCGGCCGCTTGGCCACGACGCCGACCAGCGCAAATATCCAGCTGACGCTGAAGGCAAACAACAGGATGAAGGCTATGGCGCACAACACCTGAACGGCACTGCCTTCGGGGCGGAAACCCAGCGCCACGCCCGTACCGAGGGCAGCAGTAACGCCGGCCGCATAACGCAGCCCATCCGTAAGGATGGAGCCAATCACGGATGCGGGCTGCCAGAAGGGCAGCGTTCGGAAACGATTGTACACCCCTTTGGTAATATCCGAGCATATCGTGGTTCCGCTGTACACTGTCATGGGAACGACCGTCAGGATCAGGATGCCGGGCAAGAGGAATTGAATATAAGCCCCGGTTGACCCGGCCATGGCACCGCCGAACAGGTAACTGAAGATGAGCAGCAGCAGAACCGGCGACAGAACCGCATCCATCACCAGACCAAACCCGTTATGCTTGGTATGCTGCCAGGTTCTCCACATAAAGATTCGGATCGACGTCAGGATAGAGGGAGGATCGATGACCGCTCGCCGAACCGTCGGCAAGCCGTCCTTATTCGCTGTCGCTGTATGCTGGTTTGCACTCATGGAGCGCCTCCTTTCGACTTTGCGTCGGTCAGGGACAGAAAGACCTCATCCAGACTCGGCTCGCTTAAGGCAAAATAGTCAATGGCGAACCCGTTCTCCATCAGCGTATGGATGGCCTGATGGGCAGCAATCGCATCCTTCACCGGGATCTTATGTACCAACGGATGATCGTCCTGCAATACGGTCAGGGCGTGCGCCTCGTATAACCACGTACCCAATTTATCCCGATCGGCCTGCTCGTTGAATTGGACGGTTAACGTCCTGTCGCCAATCGAAGCCTTCAATTGCCGGGGCGTCCCTTCGGCTATCAGGTTCCCTTTATCCATCACGGCAATCCGGTCCGCCAGTTGATCAGCTTCCTCCAAGTATTGGGTTGTGAGCAGCACCGTTGTCCCCCGTTTCAAGAGCGACCTTACAACATCCCACACTTGAACACGGCTTTGCGGGTCCAGTCCCGTCGTCGGCTCATCCAGAAAAATAACATCGGGCTCGGTAACGATACTGGCGGCAATATCCAGCCGCCTCCGCATCCCGCCGGAGTAATGCTGCACCGCGCGATCCTTCGCTTCGCTGAGTCCGAAGGCTTCGATCAGCTCCTCGCTTACGGACCGGGCCGCTTTTGCCGAATGACCGTAAAGCCTGGAGATCAGCTTTAAATTCTGAAGACCGGAGAGTCCTTCATCCAGTGCCGCAAACTGGCCCGTCAAGCTAATCCTTCTCCGAACGTTTCGGGCATGGCCCACGATATCAAATCCGGCTACGCTGGCGCACCCGCCATCCGGCTTTATCAAGGTGGATAACATATGGATGGTGGTTGTTTTTCCGGCGCCGTTCGGACCTAACAAGGCAAAGAGCCCTCCTTGTTCGACTCGCAGATCGATTCCTCGAACGACCTCCGTTCCGTTATAGGATTTACGAAGCCCTTTCGTTTCAATGGCGTAAGACAAGTATCACATTCCCTTCTCTTCCTTTATCATCGCGGTCTCCATCATCTTAAGAAGGCCCGCTCTTAAAAATCGTCCAGATGATCACGGACCCAATCGGCAAGCGTTGCTGCCGGCCGCCCCGTGACCTCCTCCACCGTCGGCAGTACCGTATAACCGATCTCGGGCGGATTTTTTCCCATTTGCACAAAAAACTCAATCGACTCTTCGTCGTAGCCCTGCTCTCTCCATTGCTCTCTCGCCTGTTCCTCGGTCAGTTCGACAAAACGGATCGCCTTGCCTGTTACCTCGCTTATGATCCGAACCGCTTCCGTTCGCGAGAGGGCCTCCGGTCCCGTAAGGAAATATTCTTGGCCATGGTGACCTTCCTCCAGAAGTGCGGCAACGGCCACGCGAGCGATATCGGCTTCATGGATTCTCGCACTCAACGCATGGCCGAACGGCTCGCGGACAACGCCTTCGTCACGGATCGATTCCTGCCAATCGGTCCGTATATTCGCCATAAACTCACCGGGCTTGAGCAGGGTCCATTCCATTCCGCTGTTTCGCAGAGCTGCTTCTACGGGACCTTCTTCATAGCCCACCAATACCGTTACCCGCTTTACGCCCGCCTTCTCGGCCAGCTCGATAATCCGCGGATCCGTCTGAAGGGTTCCGTAAGCCTCATCGCTGGAAATGATCAGATGCATCGCGGTTACGCCTTGCAGGGCGGGGATCAGACTATCCGGGTCATTGAGATTGCCGGCATACATCTGAACGCCCTCGGGCACTTTCGCCTGCTGCGGATGGCGTGAGATCGCTCTCACTTCGTTTCCTTGCAGCACAAGCTGCTGCACGATGTGTTTTCCAACGGTTCCGGTAGCGCCTGTTATTAAAATGGTCATATGGAAATCCTCCTTGTGCGTTGATTAAAGGTACGCGTATATTTGTTGCGTCATGGTTCGTAACGTTTACGGATGTCCTCCAGCTCTTTCAGCAAATCTTCCTTAAGCTCCGGCGGCGAGAGGATCTCCACCTTGGCACCGTAGCTTAGGATCACCGAGACAGCATACGCTTTGGTGTAGAAGATGGTTTGGACATCCAAGCATCCCTCGCTGGAGGCGCATGCATCCGGAAACTGCTCGATCACCCGCGGACCGGCGGACGGATCGAAACGAAGATGCGCCTCAATTCCCTGCACTTCCTCTTGCTCCTCCCGCTCCAAGCCCTCTCTTCGGAGGAACGTGTTCTCGGATATTTCAAGACCGGTTATGCGAGATACCCTGAAAATTCGCTTCGACTGCTGGAGCAAGCAGTAAGCCTCCAAATACCAGACGCCTTGTTCCCAGTACAGCTGCAGCGGCTCCACTTGCCGCTCTGAGCGGCTGCCGGATGCGCTGGTATAATGAAGGGTTATCAGGTTCGAGCCTTCAATGGCTTTCAACATTTGCCGGACCCATGTCCGCTCATGTTCCGACGTGCTCATCTCGACTATGATTTGTTCATGACATCCTCCGTTCAACAGGGCAGGCTGCAGGGTTCCGAGCTTATTCATGATCGCTGTATATCTCCCTTTCACAGTCCCTTCGATGCCCTTTAAGAGATTATAGATAGCCAAAAAGTCATCCACGGAGAAGTGCTGCCTCGTCAGGTAGAACCCGCTCATCAGTTCAAACCCGCCATCCGCACCGGGATAGGAAGCGATTGGAATGCCGGCCTGATTGATGAGGTCCACATCGCGGTAAATCGTGCGAACCGAAACCTCGTACCTAGCAGCCAGCGCCGTGGCGGTCACTCTTCTTTTGGTCAACAATTCCATCGTAATGCCAAGCAGCCGGTCCAGCTTCATCGTTTACACTCCTTGCGTTTTCGTCCTTTTTGACTTCTGAATCGAATGTTAAACCATAAATCCTGACATCTAGCATGTCAGGATTAAATTACGTTCCCGTTGAAATAGGGATTATTTTTATGAAAAGCAGTAGATGAGGCGGGACAACAAAAAAAGCTCCGTATCACGGAGCTTCCTGCATAGATTATATCATATTCAGACGGTCTCACTGCTGCTGAAGCCATCGGATGGCAGCAAGCTTTTCCCGCTGCTATAACGAACGGCAACATGTTGCGGTTTTACGCTTTCCACTCGACCCATTGGCCATCCTGCGGAATTTCGATTCGCGAGCCAAGGCCTTCAGCTGCCAGACGACCGGACAGCGCTTCTCTTGTCACTAGGCAGTGGTTGATGGCTTCCATATGGACCGCAACGGCCTTCGTATATGGAGCATACCGCAGCAGTTCGATCACATCGTCCTCATCCATGATGATCGGGTCCCCCGCGAGAAACCGGGCTCCGCCGGCATTGACAACCGTCATATCGGGCTTATGTGCATCGAGCGCTTCTTCCACTTCATCGCACCAGATGGTATCGCCCGCTATATAAAGCGTCGGGTGTCCTTCTGCTTTCAGAATAAAGCCGGATACCTGCCCCATCATCTGGCCGATCTCACCGGTTCCATGCCGGCCGCCGGTTCGGATGATCGAGATTCCTTCATATTCCAAGGATTCCGATACTGCCGTCACGGACGCAAAACCCTGTGATGATATGGTATCCTCATCTCCCGGTTGGCACAGAATCGGCGTTGACTTCGGCAGTGCGTCGATCGCGTCTTGATCCCAGTGATCCGGGTGCAGGTGCGTGACCAGCACCGCGTTCGGACGGAGCTTGTCAGCCATGGAGAACGGCAGCGGGACAAGCGGATTCCGTCTGTCATTCGCGGAGTTGAAGACGGGCGGGTTCGCCTTGGCATCGCTAAACATCGGATCGACCAGCAGTTCAAGATGGGCGTACTGTATTCTTAACGTAGCATTACGTATAAGCTGAAGTTTCACTTTCATTTCCCCTTTGTTTCAATTAATATGGTTCTTAAACCCATTATAGAGATCGCTATAATTCCTGCCTACGGCTTCGTGAAAGGAATTAGGGGAACTCACTTTCATCGTGAAAGGAACATTCGCATGCCAAGCGCTCATGAATTCGACGAAGTCGATCTTCGCATATTGCAGCACCTGCTCGAGGATGCAAGCCTGTCTCACAAAGCGATCGGACAGCGGGTGCATTTGACGGGACAAGCCGTCGGGGCCCGCGTTCGCAAGCTGCAGGATCTGGGTGTCATTGAAGGCTTTACGCTTCGTTGGAATCCGGACAAAATCGGTCTGACCGTACACGCTTTTGTCACCGTGTTCTTGGCGTTACATACGGCTCACTCTCCTTTCCTGTCCTTTATTCAGTCGCACGACATGGTCGCCGAAACCCACCGCGTCAGCGGTGAGGGCTGTTATTGGCTCAGGGTACGGGCGGGTTCGCCCAAGGATTTGAACGATTTTCTGGAAGAGCTTCTGAAGTACGGGAATTATAAAGTCAGCCTGTCCATTGACCAGGTCAAATAAAAAAGAAGAAGCGGGCTGTCCCCAGGATCAGCCCGCTTCTTCTTTTAAATCTATTCTGAATTTTTCATATGATGAAATTTAAATATAATTCCGTTTATTTTACCGCGTTTTCTTCAGCCATCAATTCCCGCGCATATTCGTTCAGATTGATGGACCGGCCTTGATTCAGCCTTGATTTCTCCGCTGAGAACGCGATAAGATGGCTCCGCACGGAGGCGCTTGCCGACGTCAGGCTCTCCTGTCCATTATAGCTCCGAACCTCTCTCAGGAAGCTGGCCACGATCCCGCTGTCGCCCCCGCCATGTCCGCTGGATTGCGAAGGAATCGTAATCTCCGTCTTCTGACCGGTCAGGAAATCGTATACCGTGATCTTGCCTTCCTCTCCCCGAAGCTCGCCGCGGGTACCCATAATTTGGATTCTGCGCTCCTGTTCATGCGTAAATCCGCACATGCTGAACATCGCGGTGGCCCCGCCCTCAAACTCCATATTGACGACCTGATGATCAACGACGTTGTTATCGCTCCGATATACGCAGCGGCCATAGTCCGTCTCGCGAAGCCCCTGAATAATGTTCGGCTTGGTCAGCTCCTGGGTAAAATGCCTTGCCCAGCCCTTGTACTCATCGCTCAAGTAAAACCGGGGAGCGGAATAGGGACAGACGGGTTCCACTTTGCAATCCAGGCATCGGTCCCCCGAGCCTTCGGGCGCCTGGTCCTCACGAAAATGCATCAGCGAGCCAAACGAAGTGACCTGCGTGCAGGGACGGTCCATCAACCAAGACAGCACATCCATGTCATGGCACGATTTGGCCAGAATCATCGGGCTTGCCTTGTCGGAGTTATTCCAATTCCCCCGCACAAAGCTGTGCGCCATATGCCAATATCCCACGTTCTCGTTCAACTGGATCGAAGCCACCTCGCCGATGGTCCCTTCCTGAAGCACGCGTTTAATGGCACTCCAAAAGGGGGTATACCTCAGCACATGGCATATGGTCAAAAGCCTGTTGTTACGGATGGCGGCCTGCTCCATCTCCAGGCATTCCTTCGGTTCCGGGGACATCGGCTTCTCCAAAAGCACGTGATACTGTTTCTCCAAGGCCTGCATGGTTGGGCCATAGTGCATACGGTCCTGCGTACAAATGACGGCGATATCGGCAAGCCGGGCCTCGGCCAGCAGCGGTTCCCAGGTTTCGTAACACCGCTCCGGCGGGATGCCATGCTCCTCGGCAAATCGGGTGCGCCGCGCCGGATCGGCCTCGGCTACGGCCACGAAGGCCAGTTCATGCGGGTAGTCCAGGGCATAGGGGGCATACCCCCCGGCGCCGCGCGCGCCTGCCCCGATCAATATGGCTTTCAATTGTGTCATCTCATGTCGCTCCTTTAATGTTCTGGTAATTGTCTTATTCGGTATATCGGTCGGCCGCGGATTGATAAATGGACAGATAGCGCTCCGACCCCATCTTTTGCAGGTTAGCGACATACTGGTCCCAGTTATCAAAAGACTCGTTGCCGGCTATGAATTTGTCCCGCATCTCGTCCACGTACGTGTGAATGTCGGTCTGGATTCCGGTAAGCTCGGACTGCTCATCGGCCGTAAAGTTAAACGGCGGCCAGACCTTGTCTTGAGGGATGACGTACGGCTCGGCTTTCTTTGCGTTTTCTACGGACGTCGGCAGGCCTTCCGCTCCCTTGAAATATTTCTGCGTCACGAAGCCCGGATAATATCCGCCGGGCCATATCAGATACTGCCCGACCGCTTGGTCCAGGTTGAGACCCTCCGGATTGTTCTTGATTTCGTCCACGTAATCCACATTACCGGCCGCATCTTCCTTATACGTTTCGTCTTTCCAGCCCATGAAGAACATGCGGATGCCTTCGTCGCTGTAGAAATAATCCATCCAGCGGATCAGCGCGGCCGGATTCTTCGCTTTATCGGTCAGGACAAACATCCCGATGTTCCCCAGCGGGGAGCCTGTAGCGCTGAACATCTGATCGCCGTGCGGCCCCTTCAATACCGGAAGCCCCACATAACCCTCCTGGTTGTAGATGGCGACCGGGTCCACGTTATCGACAACGCCGAGAAGGCCTTCCACGCCTTTAGCGTCCACCTCCGTGCTCTTCACGGACATGATATCCTGCTCCAGCAGGCCGTCCTTATACAGTTTGTTCACGAATTGAAGCAGTTCCTTGTATCTTGGATCCGTCGGAATGAACCGGACCTTCCCGCTCGCCGGGTCGGTATCCACGTTAATGTTCGAGGTTCCGTGATAATTAAGGCCGAACGAACCCCGCAAATAGTTGACGATGCCGGCGGTTCCTACGCCACCCCAAGCATATTCATCCTTCTGGCCGTTGCCGTTCGGATCCTTCTCCTTGAACGCCTTCAACATATCGTAGAATTCATCCAGCGTCTGCGGCTCTTGAAGCCCAAGCTTGGTCAACCACTCCGTCTTCACCCACGGCGTTCCGTACAGCACGGACCGGAATTCCGGGTCATACAGCGTCGGCAGCCCGTAAATGTTGCCGTCCGGCATCGTAATCCCCTTCTCGATGACCGGATATTTCTCCATCAACGCTTTAAAATTCGGCGCGTATTGATTTATCAGGTCATTCAACGGGATAAAAGCGCCCTGCTTGCCATACTTCAGCAAATCCGCCCTCGGGAATGCGGAAGCATAGAACATCTCCGGATAATCGCCGCCGGCAAGCAGCAGGTTGCGTTTTTCGGCCAAATTGTCTTTATGCACCGTGTCCCACTGCACCTTGATATTGGTCATTTTCTCATATTCCTGCCACAGTTTGATGTTGTTCCAGTCGGCATTGGCAAAGAACTTTCCGGCAAAGCCGGTCACCGTCATCTTGTCGTCGACAATCGGAAATCCCGTTTCATTTATCGCGGCTTTCCCTTCATCGGCCGAGTCCGTTCCGCCCGAACCCTTCGGGCTGCAGCCCGCCGCCAGCGATACCGACAACATGCAGGTCAACAGAAAACTTCCCCATTGCTTCAGCTTCATCCGTAATCCTCCCCTTTATCGTGTTCCATCCATTTATCCATGCAAGGAATTTATCCTTTGATGGCCCCGATCATCACGCCTTTGACAAAATATCGCTGCAGGAACGGATAGAGCGCCAGCACCGGAATATTGGCCACGACCAACACCGCGTACTTGATGCCCTCCACTTCCCTTTGCTGCTTGATCGCCGATTCGGTCGACATTTTGACCATGTCGTTCGTTTGTCCCTGAATCAGGATTTCGCGCAGGATGAGCTGCAGCGGAAATTTATCTTTGTCCGACAGATACAACAGTGCATTGAAGAACGCATTCCAATGACCGACCGCATAGAAGAGAATGGTCACCGCGATAATCGGCATGGACAACGGCAATATGATCCGGGTCAATATTTTGATGTTCGAGCAGCCGTCGATGGTCGCGGCCTCCTGCAGCTCGCCGGGAATGGACTGCTGAAAGAAGGTGCGCATGATGATGATGTTCCAGATGGATACGGCATTCGGGATAATCATGACCCAGAGCGTGTTCAGCATGCCGAGGTTCTTGATCAGCAAATACGTCGGAATAAGCCCTCCGCTGAAAAACATCGTGAAAACCAATAGTGCCATGATGGCATTTCGCCCGACAAAATCCTTCCGCGACAGCGGATAGGCCGCAAGAATGGTCATCGTGAGGTTGATGAACGTGCCCAGCGATGTGTACACCAGCGTGTTGGTAAAGCCGCTGATGATATCCTGGTTCTGGAATATTTTCGCGTAGGAATTCAGGTTGACTCCCTTTGGCCACAACAGCATCTCGCCCCGCAGAACCGCCTGCGGGTCGCTAAACGATGCGCTGAGCACAAAAAGCAGCGGGTACATGACGATGATGGTGACCAGAATCAGAATCGCATAGTTGATGACATTAAAAATACGGTCCCCTCTGGATTCAATTTGCATGGTTCGATGCTCCCCTCTTTACCAAAGACTTGTTTCGCTAACCCGCTTCGAAATAAAGTTCACCGCAACCAGCAGAATGAAATTGATGACGGAATTGAACAATCCGATCGCCGCGGAGAAGCTGTACTCGGCATTCTGGATCCCCATTCGGTAGACATAGGTGGCTATAATGTCGGAGCTCTCCATATTCAGGTTGTTTTGCATCAGGAGCACCTTCTCGAACCCGATGCCCATAATGCTGCCCATGTTCAGGATCAAGAGGATGATGATCGTTGGCATGATGCCCGGGATGTTAATATGCCATATGCGCTGAAGCCTGGTCGCACCATCGACACGCGCGGCTTCGTGCAGCTGGTTGTCAATGCCGGCAAGGGCAGCCAAATAAATAATGGAGCTCCAGCCCATGGTCTGCCATACATCCGACAGCACGTACAGGGACTTGAACCAGGAGGGCTCCGTCATGAAATTGATCGGCTGGCCTCCAAACATTTCAATGAAATGGTTGATGATGCCGTAACGGGGGGACAGGAAGATCATCATCATCCCGACAACGACCACGGTAGAAAGAAAGTGAGGAGCATAGGTGATGGTCTGCACGAATTTCTTGAAACGTTCGGCCCGTATCTCATTCATGAGCAATGCCAGAATAATCGGGATCGGAAAACCGACGGCCAGGCTGTATAAACCGATGCCCAGCGTGTTCTTGATCAAGCGCCAGAAATAATAGCTGTTGAAAAATCGGTCAAAGTGCTCAAAGCCGACCCACGGACTGCCCCATATCCCTTGCGTTGCAATAAAGTCCTTAAAGGCGATCTGGATGCCGTACATCGGAACGTACTGGAACAGGACGTAATAGGCGATGACCGGTGAAATCAGAGCATAAAGCTGCCAATTACGAAGGATGCGATTCCACATGAAGCGCTTACGCTTCGTATCGGAAACCGCTTTTGCTGCGGGCTGCAGGGTCGTATTTGCCAATGAGCATCACCTCGGTATGTATTGGTTAATCTAGAAACGCCAACAAAACAAACAATTACATTCCATGGTCCCCCTGCTCAACCGGATTCCTTCTGGGGATCGTGTTCTCTTCCTATGGATCCAGCGGGTAAAGCACTCGGTTTACGATTTCCCTCCTTTGCTCCGTTATCGTCATCTGACAAAACGACAACCGCATTAAGGCTCAGTTATTCAATGCGGCATTCCAGGAATTCCATGTCATAAATAATGACACCTTCTGAGTTTATAAACAAAATCCGATGGAGTCGGACGTTATTCTAGTGATTTGGAATTATTTTTGGACAATATCATGTTATATTTGGATTTATTTTGGATAGATATCGATACTTGCATGAGTTTGAACTTGCAAACCGAAGGGTCTTCAACTTCTCTACGGGGAATATTTTGTATCATTATATTACCTTTATATAAAAGGAATGAAAACGCAATCAAATATATGAATGGCATGATACAGGCGTTGATTACCTAACTCCAAAAAAGGAAGATTCAGCGCCAAACACCTCATTGATTTTCACTCATAATAATATAGGCATTTGGCAAAGTCAAACACTTTTTTGGATCTTTTTGGCGTGAAATGATTTATTTTTTGGTGAGCAACAGCAAAAAACAGCCGCCGGTTTTCAAGCCGACGGCTGTTTGATCATTTTCTCTCTTCTTCATATGTCAGTTAATTAAACATGATAAGTTATATTTTACTCGTTTCGGGTAAATCTGGAGGATTCCCGCACAATCAATGAGCATGGCAGCAATATCTTGGTTGCCATCGGGAAATGGCCATCCAAATAATCCACAATCGATTTGGCCGCTACCCTGCCGATTTCGTATTTGGGAACGGATACGGAGGACAGCGGCGGCGTTGTATACTGGGCCACATCGATGTTATCCATTCCTACGATCGCGATATCCTCCGGTATGCGGCCGCCGTTCTCGACGACGGCCCGCATGGCTGGAATGGCAAGCATGTCGCTTGCACAAAAAACTGCCGTCGGCCATTGCCCTTTGGGAAGCCCTCCCAATAGCTCGGACAACTTACTGAAGCTTCGATCCACGTTCCAACCGGTGTTCATCTGCCACTCCTCGCGCACCTCCAAGTTGGCCTCGAGCATAGCGAATTTGTATCCGACATACCGTTCCTCGCTTTCCATCTGCTTGGAATATGCGGGGCCTCCGATATAAGCGATCCGCGAATGCCCTTGGTCGATCAGGTGGCGTACGGCTGCCCTCGCCGATAGGATCCGGTCACAGTCTACTACCGGGACGTTCAGCCGGTCATCATTCAAACTCACGCCCATGATGGCAACTCCGGCCTGCTGCATCAGCTCAAACAGCTCCTTGTCGTACCAGCTGATGGCTACAATACCCTGCGCTCCCGTCTCCCTCAGCATGAGCCGTATCCGATCCGCATCCCCGACCTCTTCGCATGTGCGGACGATAGCCGGGGGCTGGCCCAGCTCCTCCATTTTTTTATGAAAACCGGCTAGAACCGTTGAAAAATACGGGTGATCGTCCATCAGATGTTGGGGGACGACACAGACAACCCGTTTGTCGGCCGTATTGTAAGCATGTACGCTTCGGGGTGGTTCATGTAGTTTATAACCGAGTTCAAGCGCCGCTTCCCGAATTTTCTGCTTGGTTTCTTCATTGACCGGACGGTTAGCATCGTTGCTGATGGCCCGCGAAACCGTGGATATGGATACGCCGACCCTTTCGGCGATATCTTTAAGCTTAGCCAATCGATCTCCTCCTCCTGCAAAATTTGGAACCAAATTTTCCGCTATCATTGATCATAGCATAAACGTTCCGGTTGGAGGGCGTCAAATGGATGTCCATTTGGCTGTACGAGGAGTCTCGGCCTCAGCCGTAGCTACTGCTTTCTTCCCTTATCGAATTTTAGTAACAAAGCCGGTCTCAGCAGCGATGCTGCCGGAGCATCGCAGGTCCCGGAGCAGCAGGCTGTTACAATCGGTCATGCCTTCAAGCATCGAGTGCCGCGTGATCCGTGCTCTCCTGCTTATTGGATTGGAACAGTACAAGCGACACAACCGCGGCTATCGCAACGCCCGCAGCGCCGATCCAGGCGATGGACGACAACGAAATTCGTTCGATCGCGATTCCTCCGATACCCGCGCCTGCCGCCATGGACAGCTGCATCATGGACTGGTTCAGGCCAAGCATGACCCCCGAGGAATTCGGCTCCAGCTGGACGAGATTATACTGCTGCGTGGGCCCGGATGACCAAGCGGCCAGCGACCAAATCACAAGTACGGCAAACACGAGCATGACGGATGCGCCCGCATCGGTAAAAGTCAGGACGATTAAAGCAATAATATGCAGAAGCATGCCGCCGATTAAGGTAAGCGGTACTCCCCATCTGTCCGTGCTGAACCCTCCGAACTTGGAGCCGATGAGACTGGCAATGCCGAAGGCAAACAGGGCTGAACTGATCCATTGTTCGTTCAAACCACTCACGTTCAGAAGATAAGGGGACAGGTACGTATAGGCGACGGAATACCCGCCCAGCCAGAAGAACGTAATCGCCAAACCAAGTGCCACTTTGGGTTTCTTGAGCAAGGCGAACTGCTGGAGCAGCGGGACAGGGGCATCGCCTGTTGTTTTGGGAATGGCCTTATGCAGGACAAACATCGAAAGAATCCCCAGGACGGCAATCAACCCGAACACCGACTTCCATCCAAAAGCAGCGGCTGCGACTCGTCCGAGCGGAACGCCTATGATGAGCGAAGCCGTGAAGCCCATGACCACCGTGGCGATCGAGCTCGCCTGCTTGCCTGGCGGCGCGATTTTGGCGGCGATTCCAAGCGCCGTGACAACCACCATGCCAGCGCCCATCGCCATAAGTACGCGGGCGATGACAAACGGGATATATCCCGGCAGAGCGAATGACAAAAGATTGGCAACCACAAACACGCCTAACGAATAGACCAGCAGCTTCCGTCTCTCCACCTTAGCCGTCAATGCCATAAGCACGGGAGTCAAGATTGCGTATACCAACGAGAAAATCGTGATTAGCTGGCCGGCAGCGGTGATGGTAATCCCTAACGAATCCGCGATTTTATCCAACACCCCCGATATGATATACTCCGACGTCCCTACTAAAAAACTGACGATTGCCAAAACATAAATTTTCCATGAACCTGTCATGATTCCACTCCTTTATTTTATATTTACATATCGTGAATTGTCGATGTGTTAAACCAATGAAAAGACATATCGCAATATATAGATACGTAATGCGGAACAAAACTGAATATTCCTTACTCTAAGGAAACATTCAGTTCCTGTTCTATATCTCCTGCTTCAAATACTCTCCGATTTCCCGGATCACTTCTTCATCCCGCTTATAATACGTAAATTTCCCCAAGCGTTCCGTCTTGATCAGGCCTGCCCGATGCAGAATCGATAAATACTGCGATGCTGTGGACTGCGTCATGTTCAATTTCTCGGTCACCTGGCTTACGCATACCCCGATTTCCCTCATATCAATCCCTTCGTGGGGCGTAAAATGCTGTTCCGGTTCCTTGAGCCACTGCAATATTTCCAGTCTTGATTCATTGGACAACGCTTTAAACACTTCGATTGGTTTCATACGTATCATTATATCTAGATTTATCGATATGTCAATCCTGATCCCTCCGGTTTCTTGTTGAACCAGCAAAAGCCGATCCCGTTAGGATCGACTATTGCATAAAAACTTTCGTTGTCCGTCAAGCTCCTCCGGCGGATATACCGTAGCGTTTCACGGCACTCGCGTAGAACCATTCTTCTGCCGTCTGCAGCGCCGTTTCTTCATCGATCCAGCCTGACGTGACCCGCTCCCACAGAAACTCGGCAGCCAGCTTCTTCACAAGCAGGATCTTGCCGTAGCTCCATTCCATGCAGCGGGCATCCGAAACGATCACCGAGCTTTTACTGGCCGGGAGTGCTTCCAGACGGTACTGCATGCTGTCCCGGTACGTGCTTGCCCGGAAGTTGAACCACCACATCCCCCCGACATGAACGTTCGGAAAATTCCAGGCAGCCTGCACCGCATCCAGATTGTTCAGCTCCGACGCAAGCACAAGCTCAAAAGGACAACGGTATGTCTCGAATAAAGCGGCGAGCTTCAGGATCCGCTCCGTATCGTTCGCAGGGAACGCCGTGCCGCACCATGACCTCTCGACGCCCAGAAACAGCTGGACTAGCAAGCCGTTTCGATCGGCTGCCGCACACATAAAGTGCAGCAGCTCCATCAAGATGTCGTCACGTCCGCTTGCCGAGCCGATCTCCCGGCGGAGGTTCGCGCTCGATTCATACCGCGGCAGCGTGGTCATAATGCCCGGGCAGCCCGCATCTTTATAACCGTCAAGCTGCCGGTTTATCTCGTCCCGTATCGCGTGAAACGTCCAGGCCGGTTCGTCGGATTGCACGATCTGATCGACCCATCGGCCCAGCGCTCCGTCAATCCGGGGAATCCATACCGCAGGATCCCGCATGCCTTGAAATGCAGCGTGCTCCGGATGGTTCACGACAAACCGGCGGATATTCATCCGGTCTGCCGTTTGCTGTGCCCATCCCTCTTCGGCGGCCGAATGCCGCACTGCGGTTATGGCTTCCCTGATCGAATCTTCATCCTTGATCCCGATCCCGTATAACTCGCGCATAATGGAAGTGAATGTCCAGTTCATCAGCGTGCTTCTCGTCGAGCGGTAGGCATTCAGAAATACAGCTATGCGTTCCTCCTCAGGCAGCTTCTCCGCTCCATCCGGATAGCCTCCGGCTTGGAGCTCCCGATAGAACCAGAAGTAGTGCGCGATTTCCCAGAAATCCCTTGCGCCAAGCCGATCGCCGACAAGGTGGGTATGGGTATCAAAGACCGGCAGTCCCATAATTCGCTCAAAAAACACGGCTTGTTTGCCGCCGTTATCATGCAGGCTCATGCCAACATCTCCTTCGCTTCAAAAATCGCCTACTTTCGATTTTCCGAAACGACGACGCCCTTCCCTTCGTTGTAACGGTCGGTCGCTTCCTTGATGATTTCAAGGCCGCCTTTTTTCTTATATTCCTCGATTACGTTCGGCCAGTCCGAGATCGGTTCCCTGCCATAGATCATTTTGATCATATGATCAAGAACCAGCTTCGGGCCCACGTCATCGCCCTGCGGGGCAGCATCCGGATATTTGGCATACGCGTCCAGTGCAGGCGAGAAGCGTATCGATCCGAGCCCTTCCTTGAAGACCACGGTATCCATATACTTGATCATGTCCCGCCCGTCTTCCGTCAGCTCTTCTCTTGCCTTGTTATAAACCATATCGTGCACAAACCAGAACATGGCGCGGAAGCGGTCCTCATCCATGGCCTCCGGCGTAGTCGGCGCCGTGAACTTTACCGTTCCATTCTCATTCGTATAGGTTTCGCCTTCAATTCCGAACGAGAAGTACGTTTCCGCCTCCGGCGTCAGCATCCAATCGAAAAACTTGATGATGCCGATCGCCTTTTCCTCCGACACCTTGCTGTTAATGTAGTAAGACGTATTAATGCTGGAGTATAGCAGATGGCCTCCGACGTTCTCAGGTCCTTTCGGCGCAGGAATGATGTCCAGTTTAGCCTCCGGCACGGCGTTCTTCAGCTTGCCGCGGTATTCCGCGAGCAGCTGCGCGTTGGCCGACCACATGCCCGACTTGCCGCTCTCGTTGTTTTTGCCGTAGTCACTGGATGTCAAGGTTGCAAAATCCTTCGGAATCAAGCCTTCGTCGTACATGGTCTTATAGGTCTCCAGCGCCTTCGTCATATTCTCCACGTCGAAGAACTTGGGTACGACCTCCCCGTTCTGCAGCTCAAACTGGGACGGCAGCACATCAAAAGCGCCTAATATCGTATCGGCATATTTAAAATTCTCCCGCATCTGATACGGGAATTCCACGCCTTCCTTCTTCATCGCACGCATCACGTCCAGAAACTCGTCCACCGTCTTGGGCGCCGGAAGGCCGGTTTTCTCCAGCAGATCGGTACGGATGAACAACGCCCGCCGGGACGGATTGGACAGCCAGGCCGGGATTCCGTATATTTTGCCGTCATAGCTGGTCTCCTGCCACGCTTCCTTCGGCACGCTCTTCATCAAGTTCGGCGCATGCTCCTTCAGCAAATCGTCAAGCGGCATGAATACGCCGGCCTCTACGGAGCCGGACATCCCCTTGCTCGTGGCCCCTCCCACGTTCTGGACAACGTCAGGAATATCGTTGGAAGCGAACATCAGCGTCATTTTGCTATCGAAATCCTTCAGCGGAAGCATCGTCAGATGAATGTCCGTATTGGTCCGCTTCTCAAGCTCCTTCACCCATCTCTCCTCGTTCACATCCTTCGAACGCTCGGCGTGTTTGTTTCCGCTGGTTGCCATGGACATCGTAAAGGACAGCCTGCCATCAACCGCGGCCCCGGACGAACCGGCTTTCCCTCCATCCGCTTCCTTGGCACCGTTACAGCCGACTGCCGTTAAGGCGATTAGCGCACTCATCACAATAAAACTCCATTTTCTTCTCATCCACATCGCTTCCTTCCCTATTCTTGCAGATTGCCTATCCAGTTGCTTCTACATGACTGCCCGGATTTCGAGTCTCCCCGGCTTTGGATGAAGCCGGATAGCCCGCTCCCCCCGAAGAGTATCACCCTAGGTTATAAAACGCTTTCATAATATCATTCAAATCCCGTCGGTTGACATGTACTTTTTTCAGCTCGCCTGTGTTTTCCTATGCTGGCCCGTTATATGCTCGGATCGGAACGCTGTCATCAACGCTACTTTACGCAACGCACAAAAAAACCGACTCCGGGGCTACGCGAAGTCGGTTCTTTCATTTATATTACTTACTGTTATTACTTGCCCTTCGGTGAACGCAGCCAACTCATGGGGCGTACAGGCAAACACGGCTTTCGGATGTCCGCCGCTGCCCAAACCGTTTCATCGGCATTATTATCGTGCACTCACCGGCGCTTGCGCCTGAGCCTGCGAATCGTGGCCGGCATCAAGCAATACCGCGTTGATTCCGTTAAGAAATGCCAGCGCGCTGGCCTTGATAATATCCGTATCCATCGCGCGTCCGGAATAGATTTTGCCCTGGTATTCGATACGAATGTTTACCCGGCCGATGGCTTCTTTTCCCCTCGACAGACTGTTGATTTTGTAATCCTTCAGCTGCACGTCCAAACCGACCAACGCTTTAATGGCACTGTACAGCGCATCGATCGGACCATCCCCCACCATACTGTCCCTGAATGTCTCGCTGCCTTTCTTCAGCTTCACGGTTGCCGTCGGATACAGATCATTGGTGACGACCTGGAAGGAGTCCAGCTCGTACAGATGGCTGCTGACTTCTTCATGGGTGCGGTGCTGGGTCACCAGATAAAAGACGTCATGGTCATATACTTCCTTCTTGGCATCGGCCAGCAGCAGGAATTTCTCAAACAGCGCTTCAAAATCTTCGCCTTCGCCCGTCTCGAAGCCCAGCTTCTCCACCGCGTTCTTGAACGCATGCCTTCCCGAACGCGCCGTCAGGATCAGCTCCATGCTGTCGGCGCCGACTTCCTCCGGCGACATAATTTCATAGACCTGCTTATCCTTCAGCAGACCGTCCTGATGAATACCGGAAGAGTGCGCGAATGCGTTCTCGCCCGTTATCGCTTTGTTCACCTGCACATCCAGGCCCGTCAAATGCGTCAGCAGCCTGGAGGTTCGGATCAGCTCCTTGAGCCGGATATTGGTGGAAGCTTTGAAATGATTCTCCCGGACCTTCAGTCCCATGACCACTTCTTCCAGCGAAGTATTGCCTGCGCGCTCCCCTAAACCATTGATGGTGCATTCCACTTTCTCGGCGCCGTTCCGCACGGCGCTGAGCGTGTTCGCCGTAGCAAGCCCCAGGTCGTTATGACAGTGAACGCTGAGGATCACCTGATCGTTCAGGTTTTTCAAGCGTTCGTTGATTTTGCGGATCAATTCGCCGAATTCGTCCGGCACGGCATAACCGACCGTGTCCGGCACGTTGATCATCGTTGCCCCGGCCTTTACCACGGCCTCGATCGTTTTCCACAGATATTCAAAATCGGACCTGGATGCGTCCTCCGTCGAATACTGAACTTGAGGCAGCAGCGTTTTGGCATACTTCACGGCATCTACGCCCATCTGAAGCACGGCATCCTTGGAGCGGTTGAATTTCTTCTCCACATGGATGTTCGAGGTACCGAGCACGATATGAATCAGCGGGTTTTGCGCAAGCTTAATGCTTTCATATACGGCATCGATATCGCCCTTCACCGCGCGCGCAAGCGCAGTGATCGATACGCTGTCGCCCACGGTGCGGGCGATTTCCTGAACCGCCTGAAAGTCTCCTGCCGAAGACGCGGGAAAGCCCGCCTCGATAATATCGACGTTCAACCGCTTCAGCTGCTGCGCAAACTCGATTTTTTGCTGTACGTTCAATTTGGCGCCGGGAACCTGTTCTCCGTCGCGCAAGGTTGTGTCCAATACGATAATATTTCGTTCCATTCGGAATTCCTCCTTGGTCGCTGATCTTGGTTTATCTATATCAAGCAGGGTTGGTTAAACCCGGAATTTAACCAACAAAAAACCCCGCCTCTACGTATAGAGGCGGGGTTGAACCCGCGGTACCACTCTAATTCATTTTATGCAAAATGATCTTCTTCGATGGCCATCACCATCTATCCCTGTAACGGTGGAACTCCGGCTAACCCTACATGTTCAGGCAGCTGTTCATAGACGAGTTCAAAGGGAACGACGTTACCGTTTCGCACCTGCCAACGGCTCTCTGAAAAGTCATTTCGCTTTTACTATTTCTAATCAAAACATTTCGATATGAATTTTGATAACTATCTTAGGGAATGAACGGCGATTTGTCAACCCTTCATTTTCCAGAAGTTAAAAACGATGCTTCTTACAACAATCCAGACTTCCTTACGTTAGCCAGGAAATCATGGAATTCCGGAATATTCAGCTGCTGCGCCGCATCGGACAACGCCGTGGCCGGATCGGGATGAACCTCGACCATCACGCCGTCTGCACCCGCAGCCAGCGCCGCTCTGGCACATGGGGCCAGAATGTCTTTGCGGCCCGTGGAATGCGTCACGTCCACCAGCACCGGCAGATGCGTTTCTTGTTTCAGGATCGGCACCGCCGAGATGTCCAAGGTGTTTCTCGTTGCCTTCTCGTACGTCCGAATGCCGCGTTCAATCAGCATCACCTGGGTATTGCCGCGGGACACGATGTATTCCGCAGCGTGCACGAACTCATCGATCGTAGCCGCAAGCCCGCGTTTCAGCAGCACCGGCGTTTGGACATCCCCCGCCGCTTTCAACAGCTCGAAGTTCTGCATGTTCCGCGCGCCGATCTGAATGACGTCAATGTATTCGCACGCAAGCTCGATATGGGCAGGATCCACGATTTCGCTGATCGTCTTCAGCCCGAACTCGGACGCCACTTCCTTCAGAATTTTCAGGCCTTCCACGCCCAAGCCCTGAAAATCGTAAGGCGATGTTCTCGGCTTGAACGCTCCTCCGCGCATGACGGTAATGCCGGCTTCCTTGAGGGCTGCCGCAACCTGGCGCACCTGCTCATAACTCTCAACCGAACAAGGTCCTGCAATCATCACCGGCGTGCCGCCGCCGATCACCGTGCTGCCCAGCTGAATCAGCGTATCCTCCTGCTTCTTCTTCCGGCTCACCAGCAGATGCTTCTTATGATCGACCTGCTGCAGCTTTAAGGATGCCTGAAAAATCTGTTTAAACAAATGACGCACCGTCTCATTATCGAAAGGGCCTTGATTATGTTCCACCAAGGTGTCCAGCATTTTCTTCTCGCGTACCGGATCGAAATCTGGCACTCCCTGCTTCACTTTCTCCTGACCGATTTCCTTGGCGATCCGCGCCCGCTCCGACAGCAGCTCCAACAGCTGAAGATTGACGGTATCAAGCTCCGATCTCAATTGCTCCAAACGTCCTTGACTCATCTAGAATCTCTCCCTCGCATTTTTTTCTGGTATATATAAACAAAAAGACCCCCCGCCCGGAAAGGGACGAGGAGTCGTGGTACCACCCTTATTAGATATGCGAAAAATATAGCAAGCACATCTCACTTGAACCTCTTAACGCAAGGGTTACGGGTAAACCTAAGGCTTGCACGAAACATGCAAACGATCAGAATACCAGCTCCGGAATGAACTTCGGCGGAGAACCTTCACCTGGGCGCTCTCAGTCGGTGGCTGCCCTTTCCTGTCAGGAACGTTCTTTCGCTTACTCTTTCCATCATCGCTTGTTATAACATATCGTGTTGGTTAATTTAGAAGCATTGTATTACACCCCGGATTGAAATTGCAAGAGTTTTATTTAAAGCTTGGGTGCTTTGATGCAGCGATGATTTAAATGGGCGGCCTGATTCTTCAGGAACGAGCATGCACCCTTTCTCTTTGTTTCACGGGATTTCCCCAATACGTAAACAGGCGCCAAACATATTCGAACGGGCCGATCGGGAGCCGTTTGAACCAGACTTTGCTGCAGGCTGCTTGCACAATAAAAATAATCACGGCCATCAGCATCTGCCAGACCGGCTCAATGGTTCCGTACCACCCCAGACCGTAGCTGTAAAAAATCAATCCGCACAGGATCGATTGAAGCAAATAGTTGGTGAAGGCCATTTTGCCGGGATAGGAAAACCACTGAAGCACCTTCTTCCAGAAATTATTCTGGTATAAAAGTGCAAAAACTCCGATGTAAGCCAGCGCCAAGAGCGGTGCCCCCACGAACAAGGCTGCGGCCTCGACCCAGGACGGAAGTCCAACCGCCAGCGTCATCACGACCTGAAGCGCAAGACCTGCGATTCCGCCCAGAAGGGCCAATCGGATAATCCCTTGCCGGTGCTTCGGGACCTCGTGCAATATCCGGCGCTTGCAGAAGTAGGCGCCCATCAGGAACATGCCTAAAATTTGCGGGTAAAATATCACCATATTGAATATCGAGCTGATATAATCGTTCAGCCGCTGAGCCATGATCTGGGCCATCGACCCTTCCCCGTAAATAGCGGCATCCCGCTCCTGGAAATAGATCCCCATCTGATGGGTATCCGTCGGGCTAAACGGCTCGAATACCTGGCCGGATGCCGGGTTCAGCAGGCTTGCCCCCGTTAGCAGAACGGGAACGAGCAGCAGCAGGGATACCGACCAGATCAGCAGCGTTTTCGGCTTGCAGCGCTGAAACAGCATCAGGAGGAATCCCATAAGCGCGTAGTGCGTTAGAACGTCCCCGTACCATATCAAGATTCCGTGGATCAGACCGATCAGAAGCAGAGCCGTTAATCTTCGGGCATAGATGCGGTTAAAACTGCGGCCTTTCGCCTGACTGCTTTCCCGTAACAGCACCATGCCGTAGCCGAACAGGAAGGAAAAAATCAAAATGAATTTGCCGTCAATGACAATCCCGCGCAGCATCATCAGGACTTCATTGTACCAGCCCGACCATAATTCGACCCCGAACGAAATGGTTTGCAGCGATGTCGTAAAAAACGTAATGTTCACCAAAAAGATGCCTAATAGTGCAAATCCCCTCAAGCTATCGATGAGCTGTATTCTGGGCTGTGAATTCGTTGCCATCATCGTACCTCCTTATCATTGTGCCTACAGGTTAAGGTACAATCATAAAGAAAGGATAAAGAAACTCAAATTGGCCTGTAAGTATACAGCAGCTTAAGCATCACTGCGCATGCGGATCATTCTTCCGATCGCTGTTGCCCCCAGATTTCTATCTATCCATTTAAGAATGGTTGAAATCCGGGGGCAAAGGCGACCGCTCCCGCTTCTCCAGAACGATTCCGCCTGCTCCGTTGAAGTAGGGGCATATATAAACTTCAAGTAACAGGACTTTCTTTATTCTTTCTTTAGAAATGACGTGTACACTTACCAGATAGACCTTTTGAATAGCTATTTCTTGGAGGATGTAATGGATATGGCAAACGAAACGATCCTATTGGTGGATGACGAAGAAGAAATCATCTCTTTTATACAAGATTCATTGGAGCTTGAAGGCTACCGCGTACTCACGGCTGGAAGCGGACAGGAGGCGTTAATCCAGAGCAAGCAGCATCCGTCCCTGATCATACTCGATGTGATGATGCCCGAGATGGACGGCATTGAGGTCTGCAAGCAGCTAAGGGAAACGACGTTGTGCCCCATTGTGTTCCTGAGCGCCTGCCAGAGTGAAATGGACCGAATTAAATGTCTGGCGGCAGGCGGGGATGATTATCTGCTCAAGCCCTTCAGCCTCGCGGAATTAAAAGCCCGAATCCATGCCCATCTGCGGCGGGAACAGCGAATCCACACGCAAAAAGAACAGGGCATCCTGCGGTTCCAAGCCCTGACGATCGATTGCAGGGGGCATGCCGTTAGCTGCAACGGGCACGACCTCACGCTAACAAATAAGGAATTTCAGATCGTAGAACTGCTGGCGATGCATCAGGGACAGGTCTTTTCCAGGGAGCAGATTTACGAGAAGTTATGGGGATTAGACGCCGATGGGGACGACTCTACCATCACCGAGCATATCAAGAAAATCCGGGCCAAGCTGGCCGCCCACGCACAGAACCGCAGCTTTATTCAAACCGTCTGGGGCATCGGCTACAAGTGGGATCCCCAATGACGAAACAGCGTTCCATCAAAAATACGTTCGCCCGCCATTTCGTCTCGATTCTGGTCTGCAGCTTGCTGGCTACGCTTGTGACCTGGGGACTGCTCGTGATGCTGCTGGGTTACTTGTTCAACCATGACATCGCGCTCCCGGCAAATCATTACGAGGCGCAAATCCCCGTGATTACGGAATACGCCCAGAGCCGGGGCGACTCCATCATGAGCACGGAGGGGCAAGCCGAGCTGGAAAAGGTGATTCCCTCACAGGGCATGTCCTACCTGGTCGTGTCCCTTACCGGCAAACCCTTATACGGGGATCTTCATATCCATGAATCGCTTAACCGGCAGAAGATCCTGGCGCGATTAAACCAGACGCGCAGCGGCATGAATGAAATCGTAGTATACAAGCCGGTTGTCTCCCGGGACGGCAATCTGATCGGGGCTCTGCTGGTTGGATACAGCCTGAAGGTAACGGCGGCCAATCCTGCGCTGAATCCCTTGGTGACCTTTGGGTTCCTTGCATTCTTCCTGACGCCATTTTTGTATATCGTTTTGTTCACCTTGGTATTCGGCAGGCGGTTCAGCCGAAAAATCAGCGCTCCGCTGCAGCAGCTTCTGCAAGGAGCCGAAATGATTAAAGAGCGTAATTTAGGCTTTAGCATGTCCGGGGCTTCGTCCATTACGGAGGTAAACCGGCTAACGAAGGCTTTTGAAGACATGCGTCAGGAGCTGGAGCATTCCATCGAGCGGGAGTGGAGAATGGAGCAAGAACGAAGCACCATGTTTGCGGCGCTCGCTCACGACCTTCGGACGCCGCTAACGATTGTTCAAGGCCATGTCGAGGGGCTGGAGCAGATGAACGGGGAGCCTGATGAAGGCAAACGGCTGCAGTACCTGCAGGTCATCAAACGGAACACAACCCGCGCTTCGAAGCTTCTTCAAGACATGAACACCATGGCGGAGATCGAGAAGGTGTCTTTTCGGCTCCAGCCGCTTCCCGTGGATATCGAAGAATTGGCGGACGAAAAAACCGGGGAATATGCCGCTTTATGCAGGGGGAAGAACATCGCCTTCCAATCGAAGGTTTACGATAACCGAACGGCCAAGACTCCGATCATGCTCGATCCCTATCGCATCATCCAGGTTCTGGACAATCTCGTATCCAACAGCCTTCGCTACACCCCTGAAGCCGGGCGGATTCTATGGCACATCGAGATCACCGAGCAGCAGGTAGTGATGGCCGTCACGGATAACGGAACAGGCTTTGGGCAGCAGCGGCATCTGCAGCAGGTGTTTAAGCCTTTTTATCAGGGGCAGGTTCATTCTTCCAGGCAAAAAGGGCATTCCGGTCTGGGACTGTATATCGCCAAACTTCTCGTTCAGCACCATGGAGGACATATTGTTGCCGAGAACAACCCGATTCGCGGGGCAACGGTGCGGTTTACGCTGCCGATCCAGGGAACATGAGCCGTCCTACACCATAATGAAAAGGCATGCCCACAATCCAATGCGGGCCAATGGATCGGGGAATGCCTTTATTGTCATACCTTCAACCGATAAATCGCTTTATTATCCAGGCCGCGGATCATTGGTGTCCACGGCTCCGTTTCAATCGTCGTATCCAGGGCGTCCTCTACCATCTGCATCTTGGCATCCAGCAGATCGATATGATGCAGCGCGACGGCCTCGGCCGTTTGCGGCTGAACCGGGCTGCCCCACTCTCCGAGGTTATGATGGGAAAGCACCAGATGCTGCAAGCCCAAAACTACTTCGGATTCAAGCGCGATGCCGTTCTCGATCGCCGCCTCCACGATCCAGTTGGACGCCAGGGCGATATGCCCTATCAGCTTGCCCTGGTTGCTGTAATCCGTTACGATGCCCATCTGTGCGATCATCTCTTCCGGCTTCGCGATATCATGCAGGATAATGCCCGCCCTGATCAAATCCGGATTCAGAAACGGCCGCTGCTTGCAGATGAAATCGCCAATCTCCAGCATGCGGACGATATGGTAAGCCAGCCCGGCGTAATAGGCATGATGATAGGTTTTGGCAGCCGGATAATGCATCAGCTTCTCTTCCACCTTCGACACGCAATACTGTACGATGCTTCGCACCTGCGGCTCCGTAATCTCGTTCATCGTAAGTTTGATCGTATGTAACAGATCCACGGGGCGAATGGGCGCAGCCCTCACAAAATCCGTTAACGAGACGCCATCCGCATCGGTGGCCTTGCGGATACGGCTGATCTTGACTTGAGGCTGGTCCCTGTAGCTCAGTACGGTTCCCTGGATTTTGACCAATTGCATCGGCAGGAACGTTTCTTTATCCTGTATGGTCACATCCCAGTACTTGGCCGATATTTGACCGCTGGCATCCGCGAGAACAATATCGAAATAGTCTTTCGGCGGCGTGCCGTTGGTCTGTCTCATATTCAATTCTTTTAACAAATAAAAACCGACAAAATCATCTTGTATGCTGAGTTTATTAATAGGTTTCATCTGTTCCTCCCCAAAAAATCCCGTTAGGTTTACTATAACAAAGTCCCGTACAGTGAGTCTATTACCCTATACCAGCTCTGTAAAATCGCAGATTCCTGCCTGCGAAGCGGACGGTTGCCGGTTCGCAGGCAGGATAGGGATGACACAAGAAAAAGCACCCGCGGGTGCTTTTTCTGCTATCGCCCTCTTCGCTATCGATTCGGGGCGGGTATTAAGATTTCCAGGCTCCCGGATGGTCGTCCTGCACCAAATCCAGCTCCACGGCCTTCGCGTTCATCTCCACCTGTTCCACGCTCTTGCAGCCGGGAATGACGCAGCTGACGGCCGGATGCTTCAAGCACCAGGCCAAGGCCCACTCGGCCATATTCACGCCCTCCGGCACTTCATTCTGCTTGATCTCCTCCACAAGCTTCAGCTTGGCGTCGATCTCATCCTGGTCACGGTTCTTGCGCACATTGTCGCTGAATACCGTGCCAGGCTTGTATTTTCCGCTTAAGTAGCCGCTCGCAAGCGGAACTCGCGCCAATACGCCAAGATCCTGCTTCAAACATGAAGGGAGAACCTCTTCCTCCGGCGCCTGATCGAGACGGTTATACACGACCTGGATGGCTTTGGCATTCACCTCCGCCGCCTTGTCGGTTTGATAGATATTTCTGTTGCTTCCGATGGATATGCCCAGATTGCGGATGGTTCCCGCTTGGACCTGCTTGTCCAGCATCGTCCACATCTCATCATTGTTGAACACTTCATCCGAGCCGGAATGGAATTGATACAGGTCGATATAATCGGTACGAAGCGCTTTAAGTGATTCCTCCAGCTGTATTCGGATCTGCTTCGCATCCCAAGCATTCTCCCATTGCTCATGCCATCGATGGCCAAACTTGGAGGCAATGACCCAATCCTCGCGGCGGTCGCGCGCCAAGAAATCACCGATGAAATTCTCGGACATATGATGGGGCCCGTAACATTCGGCTGTATCCAGCAAATTAATGCCCAGCTCCTTGGCATGCGTCAAGATGGCATCGACTTCCTTTTGGTTGAAATCCTTCCCCCAATCACCGCCAAACTGCCAGGTTCCCACTCCGACTACCGATACTTTCAAATTGGTTTTCCCGAGACGTCTGTATTTCATATACTCACCCCTACTCATGAATTTGTGCGCCTATATCTTATTGTAAAATGCAAGCGTTTGCAACTCTTGCCGAGGATTCTTTTTTCGTTCGCCAATCCTTTTTTCATGCACTCGCCGTGTCCATGCTGTTTAACAACAAGTCGTTATGGTGAACCCTATAATACGTACATTTCGTTATCATGGGACGGAACAAGAAAGGAGGAGTCATGGCGTGAATTCCCGGACACTTGAGCAATGGATGCCGGACATTACAGAGAGTCTAAAGGCAAAGACGTCAAATGATTTTCAGCGCATCATCGACGAATTTCTCCCTTATGACCTGGCAAAAATACATAGCCACCTGAGCGACACGGAACAAACCCGCTTTCTTCAGTTTCTGAACGAGGAACAACTGGCCGACATGATTCAGGAAATGGAGCATGACCGGCAAATCGAAGTTCTGGGCAGGCTGGGCAAAGAGAGAACGGCCATCATCCTGGACTTGATGGATAACGACGACCTCGCCATTCTGCTGGACGAGCTGTCACCCGAGCAGAAGGACGAATTTCTCAAGGGAATGCGGGACGAGGAATCCCAATTTGTCCTGAACCTGATGAAATACCCGCCGGAAACCGCCGGCCGAATCATGACGAACCGTTATGTGTGGATCCCCCAGCATTACACCGTTTCGGAGGTGGTCCAGAAGCTGAAAACCTACGTCTCCATTTCGGAAACCATCAACTATCTGTACGTCATTGATCATGACAAGAAGCTGATGGGCGTGGTGTCTTACCGGGGACTCATCTTGGCCGAGCCGGAGGAATATATCGTGGACATCATGCACAGCCGGGTGCTGTCCGTGCCCGTGGATGCCGATCAGGAGGAAGTTGCGCACATAATCCAAAAATACGATTTGGTTGCTATCCCCGTCGTTGAGCAGGACAACCGTCTTGTTGGGATCATTACGGTTGACGATATCCTGGACGTCGTCATTAAGGAAGCCGATGAGGACATTCGGAAAATGAACGCCACCGGAGGCAAAACCATCGACTTCAACACCAAAGCAACCGTTGCCGCCTATCGAAGATTGCCGTGGTTGATCCTGCTCTTATTCATCGGGCTGATCTCGGGAACGATCATTTCCAGATTTGAAGAGACGCTGGCGCAGGTTGTGGCGCTGGCCTTCTTCATGCCTATGATTGCAGGAATGACCGGAAATACCGGAACGCAGTCGCTTGCTGTCATCGTAAGAGGCTTGACCACCAAAGAAATGACCAAATCGCTGGTGTTTCGGCTGTTAGCCAGGGAACTGAAGGTCGGGCTAATGATCGGGGTGACGTGCGGCATTCTGATTTCCCTGATCGCATACTTTTGGCAGGGCAACCTCTACTTGGGGTTTGTGGTCGGAAGCTCGTTGATTGCCACGCTGATCGTGGGCACGATGGCCGGCACCGTCATCCCCCTCATTCTGTTCAAATTCAAGATCGATCCGGCTGTGGCTTCCGGTCCGCTCATTACAACCATTAACGATATTCTCTCGCTTGTTATCTACTTTGGCATCGCTACCCTGTTTCTTACCTATATCTGACCGAGCACTTGGGATTAACCATCCCTCTCGATAAAAAAGGCTTCCGGGAAATTACCGGAAGTCTTTTTTGGGATCCGCCAGTTTAAGGATATCATGATCTCAAATCGTCTGGATCTTATGGGATAATGAGGAAAAAGTTTGCAATGGATGCTATCCGCGTTATCATATACGTAAAAGAGGAGAAATGGCGATGAGTAAAAATTTATTTCATCCTGAAGCAAGAGAGAAACTAATGTGGCTTAATGAACCTGGACATTGGGAGTTTACGACAGATGACGGGCTCATCATGGATGCTCCATCGAAAGCTGATTTTTTCAAAGACCCTGCAGGAAAACATATTGCTCATTCTGCACCCTATCTTCATCTTCAGGTTGATTCAACATTCCAGCTAATAACGCAGCTTCAGGTAGACATGCATCATTTATATGATTCCGGGTGCTTGATGTTGATGGCAGACGAGAACAATTGGGCCAAGCTATGTTATGAATTCAATGGTGAACATGCAACCATCGTGTCCGTCGTTACTCGGAACGGTGTTTCGGATGACTGTAATTCTGAGCGTGTATTCGTCAGCAATCCTTATTTGAAAATGACGAAGAAAGACAAAACGATTTCCTTTTACTACTCATCCGATGGTGAAGTTTGGAAATTGATTCGATACTTCGGAATGGATGCCCCGATTCCTTTTACTGCAGGTGTGGTCGCTCAATCACCGATGGGAGCAGGCTGTCGAGTCCAATTTCTGTCTTTGTTATTATCAGAATCCGATGAGGAAAGCAGGTTTTAGAAGTTAGCTCATGAGCTGCTTCTTTTTTTGGTTTACGGACGCAAATCGTGCCCTACACTTAGCAGCATTACACGGCTATTGATAAGGATACACGTTGCAAGTTCTTGTCCTCAATAAATGCAGTTCAAATATTTCCTTGGTTAAAAGGGCTGGTACTGCTTAAACGTTACCAAAAAGTAATTACATCACTTCAAAGTGCGTACTTCTCAAGCCGAACCCTAACGTGCAAAATGACATTAATCAAGAACATGACGTTAGGAGATGAACTTATATGAATACAGATCAACGTTCACATCATTCGCAAAAAACGGCTTTGGTTGTAGGGGCCAACGGGGTGATCGGCCGCAACCTCATCGAGTACCTTGCGACGCTTCAAGGCTGGGATATCATCGGCGTATCGCGCCGAGGCGGGGAATCCACGAACCGCGTACGTTATATCTCCGCGAACCTGCTTGATCGGGAGGATACGATCGCCAAATTAAGCTCCTTGACCGAAGTGACGCATATCTTCTACGCAGCCTATCAGGACCGGCCAACATGGGCCGAACTCGTCGCGCCGAATCTGGCCATGCTCGTTCATGTCGTGGAGGCGATCGAGCCCATTGCCGACAATCTGCAGCATGTCAGCCTGATGCAGGGCTATAAGGTATACGGCGCGCATCTCGGTCCGTTCAAGACGCCGGCCCGGGAAACGGATGCGAATCATATGCCGCCGGAGTTCAATGTGGATCAGCAGAACTTCCTGGAGGTACGGCAGCAAGGCAAAGCCTGGACCTGGTCCGCGCTGCGCCCCTCCGTTGTCAGCGGATTCGCCCTTGGAAACCCGATGAATCTGGCGATGGTCATTGCCGTCTATGCCTCGATCTCGAAAGAGCTCGGCATTCCTCTGCGTTTTCCAGGTAAGCCGGGAGCCTATCACAGCCTGCTGGAGATGACCGATGCCGATCTGCTCGCGAAGGCGACCGTTTGGGCGGCGACCGATCAACGCTGCGCCAATCAAGCCTTCAATATTACGAACGGGGACCTGTTCCGCTGGAACGAATTGTGGCCGAAGATCGCATCGTATTTTGAGATGGAAACCGCACCGCCCCTGCAGATGAATCTGGAAACGGTCATGGCGGATAAAGAGCCGGTTTGGAATCGCATGATTGAGAAGCATGGGCTTGCGAAGCACGATTATGAAGAGCTTTTATCCTGGAAGTTCGGTGATTTCGTGTTCTCCTGGGATTATGATTTCTTTGCAGACGGCTCGAAGGCCCGCCGCTTCGGGTTTCATGAGTATGTCGATACGGAGGCCATGTTCATGAACATCTTTGACGAGCTCCGGTGGCGTAAAGTCATTCCTTAAGCGAACGCGCAACCTGCATGACGAAGAGCCGACTATAAGAGGAATAGCCGGCTCTTCTCCTGCAGGTTAATGCGTTCCTTCAAGCGCAGGCTTTTCCAGCACGGTTGCGGACTCGCCGTATTTTCGCTCGATATGCGCATCTCCCCATCGGCACATCAGATGAAGAATCTCCTTCAGGCTCCAGCCATACTCGCTCAGTTCATACTCCACCTTGGGTGGAACCTGATTGTACGTTTTGCGTACTATAACGCCCTCCTCTTCCAGCTCCCGCAGATGCTGTGTCAGCATTTTCTGGGTGATCTGGGGAATCAGGCTTAAAAATTCGCTATTTCGCCTTTTGCCGAAAGTAAGATGAAAGAGAATGACCGGTTTCCACTTTCCGCCAATGACCTCCAGCGTAGCTTCGACCGCCGTGTTGTACACTTTTTCTTTAGACTCCATGCAAGCCTCGCTCCTTCGTTACACATATGGCATTACCACAGATTTCCGATCTCCCGCTTTACTTCTTCCTCTATAACACGAACACCTTCCTCGATCTGATCCAATCGCGCTCTGGAAATGCTGATACGTATAAACTTCTCGCGCATCAGGTAGTCGGACAGATAAAACAGCTTGCCGGACACCACATGAACGTTCCGTTCCTTCAGCCGCCTGATCAACCGCTCCAGGTTCACGGTCTGGGGCAGCTTAAACAGCTGATATATACCGCCGTCGCCGGGCACGGCTTCAATGAACCCGGTCCCCTCGATCCGCTGCACCGCAGCGTTCAAAGCTTGCATTCGGGTTTCGTACTGGCTGTAAATTTTCTGTTTATGCCGCTCGTACATCCCGTTGCTGATATAAATTTCGAGTGCCGCTTGGGAAAGCAGCGACGTATCCCCGTAACTTTTGTAGGCATGGAACGTTTCGAGCAATCGTTCCGGCAGGACGACGGCCCCTAATCGCAGTCCGGGAAAAACGATCTTTGAGAAGCTCTTCAGATACACCACGTGCGAGGATCTGTTGTACGCATAGATTGGATCGTATCCCCGTTCTTCGCCTAAATCGGCCATATAGTCGTCTTCCACAATATAAACGCGATATCGGGTCGCCAGGTTTGCAATGGCCTTCCTCTGCTCGGCGCCGTAGGAAGTGCCCAGCGGATTATGATATCTCGGCATCGTATAGAAAAATTTAATGCGTCCGGTTCGGAATTGCTCCTCCAAAGCCTGCAGGTCGATGCCAGCTGCCGTGCGCGCGATTCCGATAACGGGGAACCCCTCGCTCTCCAGAAACTTCAGGTAGTTATTGTAGCTGGGCTGTTCCACCAGAATGATGGACTTTCCGCCAGGGAACGGCATTTTCGCCAAGATCTCGAGCGCCTGCTGAGCGCCTGCCGTGACCACGGTTCTCTCGGCGGTAGTGAACACCTGATTTCCGGCCAGGTGAGAGACCAGGGTATGGCGAAGCTTCTCCATCCCTTGCGTATCGCCATACGTAAACAGCTCATATTTATAGGTATCAATCGCCTTGTTCAGGCAATGTTGAAAATCTAAATACGGGAATACATTCACGTCCGGGGAGGCCGAAGAAAAATCGATCATCGCATGAACGCTCCCGTCCTCCTCCGATTTCGGACGGTCAACCACATAATACCCGCTTTGGGATACGGAATAAATCGCATGCCGTTTCTCCAGCTCGGCGTATGCCCGCAGTACGGTGCTGATGCTGCATCCGTACATGGCTGCCGCACGCCGCACGGAAGGCAGCTTCTGCCCCGGACGATACTGTCCTTCCGAAATTTTGGTTTCCAGCTCCGAGAGAATGGACAAGTATTTTTGCATCATGCACCTCCTGTCTTTTCTATGCTTGATTATATCCGACTCCCCTTTATCCCAAAAGATCTAATATTTTTAGGTGAAAAACCTAATTTTATTAGGTTTTTTGAGTGGAAAGCGTCTGATAAAATAAATACAAGCGCTTACAATGCAAGAATCGAGGAGGACATGTGATGACCAAGCCCGTAAAGCCTAACGAACCGATCGTAACCCATATCTATACCGCAGACCCTTCCGCCCACGTATTCGAGGGTAAAATTTATATTTATCCATCCCACGACCTGGATCACGAGAACACGTCCAATGATAACGGCGACCAATATGACATGGAGGACTACCACGTTCTCTCAATGGAGGATGTGAATGCTCCATGCGTGGACCATGGCGAAGCCCTTCATGTGAAGGATGTTCCATGGGCGAAGAAGCAAATGTGGGCACCGGATGCTGCCTTCAAGAACGACACTTACTATTTATATTTTCCTGCCAGGGACCATGACGATATTTTTCGTCTTGGCGTAGCTACAAGCTCTTCGCCTTCCGGTCCATTCAAGCCGGAGCCCCATTACATTCCGGGCAGCTACAGCATCGATCCTGCCGTATTCGTGGACGACGATAACCGGGCCTATATTTATTTCGGCGGTCTCTGGGGCGGACAGCTGGAACAATGGCAGACCGGTTCACACATTCCGGATGCGGAGGGACCTGCAGCAGATGCGCCTGCCATCGGACCGCGGGTCGCTGAGCTGAGCGACGACATGCTTACTTTTAAGGAGTCGCCCCAAGAAATATCCATCGTGGATGAGAAGGGCAACCCGATCGTTGCGGGGGATGAAGAGCGAAGATATTTTGAAGGGCCTTGGGTTCATAAATACAAAGGCATCTACTATCTATCGTACTCCACCGGATCAACGCACAAAATCGTCTATGCCACGAGTGAAAGTCCGACGGGCCCCTTTGAGTTCAAGGGCACGATTCTGACACCCGTTATCGGCTGGACGACCCATCACTCCATCGTTCAATTCCAGGATACATGGTATCTCTTCTACCATGACAGTTCCCTGTCCGGCGGAGCAGACAACAAACGCAGCGTCAAATTTACCGAGCTGACCTACAACGAGGACGGCACCATCGAGACGATTAACCCATACGGCAAATAAGCCGTCACAAGCTATGCCGTAGAATAAACAAGCTGACCCACATTATGGAGTCAGCTTGTTGCCGTTCGCAATATTGTTCATCTGTTGCAGCCCCGTCCGTTACACGCCCTTTTTAAACAAAGAAAAAGAGTAAATCGCCGGAGCCGCCGCGATCAGAATAATGACAGGGACGATGGCGATGGCAAGGTTCACCTTCAGAAACGCCGTCAGGATCATGAACGCTCCGCCTGCCATCCACAGGTACCCGGCAAAACGATGCGTTTTATTCCAATTATCCTGGCTGTTCAGCGTCCAAGGCAGCTTGATGCCCACCGTATAGTTCTGTTTGCTCTTCGGCAAATAATTGCCGGTGATCACGAGCAGCATGCCCACTAGAGCCGGTGCAATCGTCTGGATCGGCAGCTCGGCCCCCATAGCCTTAAACAGCGTGATTGGCATGAGAATGAGAGACAGTGCGGGGATGAGCCATAGACCCATCGTTCTTAAAACCGGGGCAGCGTTCATTTTCTTAGGATCGTTGTTAAGCCCCACATTGACAATGACGTTAATAACCGCCGTAATCAACGGAAGCACAAACGCCGCAACCGCCTTCGGCACATAATTATCCGGATTGCCCGCCGCATTCCAGTGAACAGCCACTTGCTCAGGCAATTGGCTGTACAGCGTCATCGATAAAATAATCGGCAATAAGCATATCAGCGTTGTTAAAACCAGCATCGAGCTATTTTTTTTCCTCATCTTGTTTCCCCCCGTTAAATTGTGAAAACCACAGCATGATTTCTTCGAAGACGGACACGTTGATCTCATAATAAATATAATTTTTATATTTTGTTTCAAATATCAGTCCGGCCTTCTTCAGCTGCGACAAATGATACGAAATGGTCGCCCCGGTCATATCGAAATGCTGACCGATCTCTCCGGCAGACATTTTGCCGCGTTTGAGCATAACCAGGATGTCCCGTCTCACCGGATCAGATAACGCCTTGAATGTTTCCGGAAACCCCAATGTGCATCCCCCATATTTCTATTTAGAATTTCATCTAAATACATTATCGCTTACATCTGCATTCAATTGCAATACCTATTTTGAAAAAAATCTAAATAGAATGCAAAATGGGCATCCCGTCAAGCCCCATCGCCATGGTCGTAATTATTGTTTGCCTATAAACGACGAAAGCCCGCCACGGACCCGCGTTACGCGCTGATCCATAGCAGGCTTGCTCCACGGCCTGTTTATCCAAGCACCTTCTCGAATACCGGAAAGCTTGCCGCTCTCCTTGGGAAATTCACTTCTCCCCGCAGGTCATAACCTAAGCCTTGATACAGCTTAAGCGCAGCCGTATTCTTGGCATAGGTGTCCAGTCGTAGGCTTCGGTAACCCTGGCGCGCGCCATACTCTTCGGAGAAAGCTACCAATGTTCGCGCGATGCCCTGCCCGTGTGCTTCCGGATCGACGGCAAGGCGATGCATCATAAGATGCGGTCCCTCGTCCTGCTTCCAGCTAATGGTTTGGTACTGTTCTGCCTGCGATTCGTCGAGAACAACGATCCCTAAAATACGGCCTTCGCCTTCAGCCGCAAACAACGTTCCGCGCTGTAAATCCTCACCGATTACCTCCCGGTTCGGATATTGATCATCCCATTGATCGCTGCCTCCAGCCTGCATGACCGTAACGCAGCGTGCAACCAAAGCCATGATTTCCTGAATGTCTTCTATCCGTCCCGTCCGTATGTTCATATTCATCGAAACACCTACTATTGTTTTTTTAGAACAGTTTACTATGGTTGGCCGGCTGCAACAACTCGTAACGCATGACCCTCGAAAGGATCCTATTTAAGCAATGTAAGAGTCACCTCTATCGTATTGTTTACGAAAGAGCGCTCCGGACGGGATTTCAACATCACGGTCAGCCCAATCAAGGATACGATGAGCGCTTGCGATAAAGCTTTGGCGTCTGTGCCCTTCGCAAGCTCGCCCAATTGTATGCCCCGCTCAATGGTTTCTTGGAATATGACCGCCAGATACATCTGATGCTCCCTTGTCAGAATTTCAAATTTCTCATCATGAGGCGCAAGCTCGACCATCGTGTTAATGCAAAAACATCCGCGGCTGCGGCTTTCGGCGTATTCCTCATCCACTACATTCTCAAAATAGGCTCGAAACGCATCCCTGACCGATCGATGATTTTGCAGCCTGGTTCGCACCTCGGAAGCATGCCCTCTCGTGTATTTGCGCAGCGCGGTTTCGAACAGCTCTTTTTTGTCTCCGAACGCAGAGTAAATACTGGGCCGCTGAATGCCCATTCTGGAGGTCAAATCGCTTAATGAAGTAGCCTCATATCCCTTCTCCCAAAACAGCTGCATCGCGGCATCCAATACCTTCTCTTCATCAAATTCGCGGACTCGTCCCATCGTTAATCACCTCTCGTTACTTTAGATTTAAAGGAAGCTCGATGATCACAGGCGGTAAGCAAATAGTTTAATTTCATTACCAATCAGTAAAGTAATTTTAAGATCTACGAAAGCTTTTGTCAAACACCGAACATCCGATTTTTACATCTATATCAACACCTTCAAGTATAATTCTAATCATTTCAATAAACGTATTGACATGAATTATCATTGTGGGATATATTTATCGATGATTTTACTATACCGATCGGTACACAAAAAAACGAAAGGATTGGATGCATGAAAATGGAGGGAATGCTGGATAAAAAAGCGGCCCGTAACGAAACGGGGGCTGATACGTCACAGGGGGCGCCAAGTTCGTCTGAAGGCATTTATGCTGCTCCAATGACTCGTTACGTGACGTTATTGTTTGCGATTGCCTGCGGTATGTCGGTTGCTAACATCTACTTTGCACAGCCGCTGCTCGATCAGCTGTCAATCGAGTTCAACATGGATTATTCCATCATCGGCATTGTGATTACCGTCACGCAGGTCTTCTATGCAATGGGACTGCTGCTGCTCGTACCTCTGGGAGATTTACTGAACCAGCGCCGATTGATTATCGGTCAGATGACGATCTCCGCAGCAGCTCTGGTTATCGTTGGTACTGCTTCCTCCGGTGCGGTGCTCTTCGCAGGGTTGGCTTTGGTAGGACTGCTTGCCGTTGTGACGCAGACCATCGTGGCATTCGCGGCAACTATGGCTGCCCCTGCCGAAAGAGGGCGTGTCGTCGGCATGGTAACCAGCGGAATCGTGATTGGGATCCTTCTTGCGCGAACCGTTTCGGGAATCCTGAAGGATCTTGCAGGATGGCGCTTCGTTTATTTGGTTTCGGCTGCGTTGATGCTGCTCATGGTTTACGCATTATATAAGGTGCTGCCAAATGCTGCGCGCAAGGTAAAGACTCTTTCTTATGCTCAACTGCTTAAGTCGGTATGGATGTTGTTCCTGCAAGAACGGCTATTACGTATCCGCGCTGTGTTGGCTATGCTGATTTTTACGGCTTTCAGCATGTTGTGGACCCCATTGGTACTGCCTCTGAGCTCGCCGCCGCTATCCCTTTCGCACTCGGCTATCGGGGCGTTCGGCCTCGTGGGCGTCGTCGGGGCAATGGCTGCAGCAAAGGCCGGTAAGCTGGCCGATCGAGGTTATGGACAGCGAACGACGGGAATTGCATTGTTCCTGCTATTGCTGTCATGGCTGCCCATCGGCTACATGGAACGGTCGCTGTTCGCCTTGGTCATTGGCATTATTCTGTTGGACTTGGCTGTACAGGCCGTGCATGTCACGAATCAGAGCATGATTTTTGCATTGCGGCCGAAGGCGCGCAGTCGGATCGTTGGCGGCTACATGATGTTCTACTCCATCGGAAGTGCTGCCGGTTCCGTAACTTCGACCCATGTTTACGCACACTTCGGCTGGCATGGGGTATGCGTGCTCGGGGCCTCCGTCAGCGCTGTTGCTCTTATTTTTTGGGCCGTGACCAAAGGCGCTAAAGGTGCCCACTGATAGTAATTCAAACTACAAAAGATCGCTTCCCTCGGAAACGGGGTGGCGATCTTTTAGAATATCCACGAACAGTGGCGCGCTTCCAGCCCATACGCCAATTATTTTGGAAGCTCTCTATTTATCGTTATGAATACAGTTCCTATGGATGCAGTTCCTCAAAATAACGAAAGACACGCCGTTTGGGCGTGCCTTCATCCTATTCTTATGGCGTTTTCCCCAGGATCACTTCGCCTGTCGTCTTATTCCAGGACATCGGAATGCCAAGCTTTGATGTGATCAACTCCAATGGAAACATGGTCGAATTCGCCAGGAATGGAACGCTTGCATCTTCTCGCGTCACCTTCCCGTTCACCAATACAACGGCGGGATCACTGGATTTAATGGATACGGTATTTCCGCCATAAGAGAAAGACCAAATCGGAAACCGCTGTTTTCCCTGTTTCGGATCCGGATTGGACTGTCCGCGCTTCACTTTGATCCCCAGGGCTTCAAATACGCTATTATACGGTACATACAGCTTGCCTTCCACCATGGCGGAAGAACCGTAGAAGCTAACCGTTTGTCCGTTTACCGTCCAAGATAAAGGAGGCTGCACCATGACCGGATTCCCATCGTTCTCGTTAGGCGAGCCGCTGCCTTGATATTTCTCATCTCCCCAAGCCAGGACCTTGCCGTCCTGATTGGTTGCATAACCGGTATATCCCTTGCTTCCCCAAAGTGCCGTTATACCTGTCAGACCTTTCACTCGAAAAGGTTTTGCCGTCGGATCGTTGTAATTCCACTGCCAGACCGTGCCGTCGTTTTTAAGCATAAATAAACGGTTGTTCCCCGTTCTTATCTCTTGGATATCGTTTAATCCCTTCACCGCAGCCGGCGCTTGCTGCTTCGTGTTCACATTCCACCGCAGCACCGTTCCGTTCTCATTCAGCAGAAACACGTCATACCAATGCGCGGCGATTCCGGTAATGGAGGAAGCAACCAGCGGTTTAACTTCGCGAAACTCGCGTTCCAGGCGGAACCGGTCGTAGAAACTATTATATACCGTTAACATATCGACGCTGCCGTCTTTAGCGAGAATCAGGGCCTCATGTCCGGCGACCACTATTGTTTTTGCATTCGTGACTCCCTTGATAGGAAAGTATTTCACCGTCATCTTTAAATGATCATTCGGATCAAACGTCGGACTCCATATCGTTGCAGACCCATCCTTATGCAATGCGACAGAACCATGGTTTGAAATGGCCAGGCTGGCTACATCCTTAAGTCCTTCCAGCTTGATCAGCCCTCCCCTTTTTTGGAAAGGCAACAACGGATCCCCGTTAATATAAGGCGAGTAATAATCGCCCCAAGCCCACACGTCCCCGTTCTTGTCCAAGGCAAATGAAGAATTGTCGCCTGCCGCCACCTGAACAATATCAGTCAGTCCCGCGACTTGCTTGGGCACCAATTGATGAATGCTGGTCCCGTCACCTACTTGACCTGACTTGTTATAACCCCAGGCGGTCACGGAGCCGTCGCTCCATGCCGCAACACCATGTCCGCTGCCCCCAGCCACGCTTACCGGTATGGAGCGGGAATCTACATTCGTTGCTTCCGCCGCTCCCGCAGCGCCAAGCACCGTACAATTGACTGCTAATAGTATCGTCACTAACATAAATGCTACTCTGCCATTCATTTTCTTCATGAATGAGGCCTCCATTCTCAATCTATAATGGTATATAATACCATATCAAAAGATGGTAGGGAAAAAATAGTATACTCGCTTTCTGATAGCTGGAAGCCGTTATTCAAACATGGCAGGATTCAGCCTATGTTTGTTGGAATAGAGTTGCCGTGACCTTGCAGTCCGCGCACAGGAACATATAATAGATGCCTTCCCCGTACTCCTCGATCTGTTCCCAATCCAGCTGCCCGATGAATGTCATGCTCCGGGAACAGCAAGGGCAGGAAGGATAGACGGCGTCCTGGATCCAAGCCGGATAACCGCCGATTTGCGAGACCGCCGGACCGAGCGCCCAATAGGCGGCATAATAGCTGCTGCGAGGCTTGTCCGCAATCCGCAAGGAGCGTCCCGCGGACGTAAAGCTTCGCTCATCCTCCCCGGAATCAGGCCCAGGCACATATTCCGGTTTAATATTAGTCTGGCTCCATTCGGATTTTCCGTGAAAATCCACATCCATGTATATCGTTTCGTAACAACTGCAGTTCACGCAGGTGCTCACACGAAGCCTCTCTCCGGACAACCCCAGGAATCGAAGCTTCGGATGGCTGATGTCCAGTTCCGCCAAAATGGTCAGGCTGCTTCCGCACCATGGACAGGAAGCGGAATCCTCCTTCAAAAATTGTGCGGGCTCGGGTTCAACTGCATAGGTGCTTTCTGTTGGCACTTTTTTCGCTATGGCGTAGCTGTCATGGTAGAATAGCCGGCGCTTGCTCCCATTCTCCGTGAGCTCCCAGCCCCCCTCATGCGCATAAGCTTCAGGCGGAACATACAGCTCCTTAGCCCAAGATGGAGGATCGGACCTCCATTCTTGAAATTGGCGCACAACCTGATCATCGCCGATCCAAGCCAAGGCCAACAGCAGATGGTTGCGGTTCTCCCTGTCCTGCTCAACGAATTGAAGCATCCGGTCCCGGCCTCGGGCAGGGGCATCTTTGAACAAAATGCCGGGGTAATAGATCCCCCGCTCCAGCAGTATCGGTATGCAGGATTCAAGCGAGTAGTCCCGATAGCAGATCAGGGACACAAGAATCTCCTGGCAGGTGTCCTCATCGCCCGATTCGAGCAGTTCAAGGGCTGCATTCAGCATGCGGTCGGCGTCACCCTCAGATAAAGCGGAATATACCTCTTCACTTTTCAGATGATAGGGAATATATCGGATTAATGGATCCCGCTTCACCGGGGCATGCATGATCTTAAGGATCTCTACCGGGTCCGTTATCCCCTCGTACAAGTCGATATCTCTCCGGTGCTGTTCTATGTAACGCTGCCGTTCTGCGCGCTCCATCTCCTGCTTGCACGGCATGCAATAACCGCCGGTTTTGGCCGCGGTTGCCGGCAATATCGTTGCCGAACATCCTTCGCTTCGGCATGGCAGCCGTTCTGTCATGCGGTCCCCTCCTTATTCTAGTAAGTCCACTCAGCTGGAGCCCAGCTCCTATTCTATGGTAAGTCTACCTCAGCTGGAGCCCGGCCCCTATTCTATGGTAATTCCACCTCAGCTGGAGCCCGGCCCCTATTCTATGGTAATTCCACCTCAGCTGGAGCCCGGCCCCTATTCTATGGTAAGTCCACTCAGCTGGAGCCCGGCATCTACTCTATGGTAAGTCCACCTCAGCTGGAGCCCGGCCTGTTTTCTCATGGCCATGAATTTCCTCTATTAACTATAGCTTTCTTTTCATTCCCATATCAACAAGGAGCTCTCTCATCTTCGGGATCTATCACCACAAGAAAGGCGAGATCCGTTAACGTCTATGAATACGCATTATTCGACGGAAACGCATATTACCGAAAATAGCGATCCTTCATGAAAGGCATATGGCAACCAGCCATCCAAGCACGCCCCGAACCACGCATCGTGCGCGCAGGGAGCAGTGCGCACGATGTACAAAAACCTGTTACATCAGGAAGTTGTTCATGCAGAAAAATGAACGCGAGAAAGGGGAATAGCATACTCCGAGCGTATCGACTCTTAAACGCCAGCCTGGCGGCGGACAGTTAAGCTCTTTCACCTCAGCGATTGCGCTAGCCCAGTTCGCCACGTGGAATGGATCGGCTGCCAGCCATACTCCTTCCGGGCTTTGGCGTTGGATGCGCCGCGCTCGCCGCGCTTGCTCCCTGCTTGATAGGCTGGAGCTGGTGCTTGCAGCGCATCGGCATACACCGGCAGCCATGCCGTTCCCGCAGCAGGCTCATCGTCAACGATGTTGACCGGGCCTGACGGCCAGTCCAATGCCAGCAGAGCGGCAAGCGCCGCATCCTCGACATGGAGAAAGGACTGAACGCCATCCGTTGCCGGCAGAGCTCGACTTCGTACTTTTTCCGCCATGATTCCGTTGGCGTCGTACCACGTGCCGGGTCCGTAGAACATTCCGTACCTTAGAATGACGTGGCTCGGCATTTGGGCAACGGCATGCTCCAGCGATACGATACCGTCTATCGTCGACTTGCGAGGTGCAGGCGCTTGGACATCCAGGGGGCGTCTTCGGTGGCGGGATGCTCTCCCGGCTCGTACGCCCAAGCAATGCTCTGGGCAATCATTCGCTTAACGCCATGGATTTGGGCGGCTTCCACCAAATGACGCGTTCCCTCTATCCGAATCCTGGCATTGTCCTCCAGATTCCATTGGCTTAACGAAGTAAGCTGATGGATAATGACATCCGGCCGGATCTCCCCGATTGCGGCGATCATTCCTTCGCGGTCAAAAGCATCCGCAACGATCCCTCTTGCTCCCCAGGATTCGATCAACCCTTTACCCTGATTATTGCGGGTCATGCCTGTAACCTCATGACCGGCTTGCACCAGCTTGGGAAGCAGCTGCTGGCCGATGACTCCCGTAGAGCCTGCAACAAATATGTTCATATAAACTGACAACCTCCTGTTCGTTAGATATAAAATGAATGGAACCCTTCGAGAGTGAAAGACATTAAGGGGCCCTGGTCCTGTCGTAAATTGGAATTGCAGTTCCATCTTAGCATGATGGATAAGCATCCTTAAGGGCCACTTTTCATCGGGCAGACCGTGCCAATTCATCCCCGGCGCAGATGATCAACACGGTTATCCCGGAAGCAGCCAAATCAAGTCAAGCGCACTACAAGCTCTTTTTTTGCCAAGCCGGGTGGATCCTCGCCGTATTCGCATAACACAAAAACGCACCACATAAAAGTGGCGCGTTCACTTGAGAATAATAGCCGGTTCCTGTCCATTTACTCTTCTTCTGTTACATCACGTATCGACGCATTCGTAGCGCTGCGCTGCTGCCGGCATTCCGGTTGATTGCATACGCCATAAAAGGTCGCGATTCGATTCGTATCCACCGTATCGATTAGAGCGTTGCAATGTCTGCATAGGATGACACCCATATTCACCTTTTTAACGGAATGGTTCATGCTTCACTCATCCTCTCTTGGTATCAGATTTGTGTTCAGAACTTCCCAGCCATGTGCTTCCTGCTTACCTACAGACCAAACCTCCATTTCCGCTTCTTCTCTTTGGGTTCGATTCACCTCCAATTAAGCATGTTAAATATGAATCGGTTGTAATTAATGTACACCATAAATATATAATACACAATATATATTAAAAAAATAGTTATTTTCATTATATATGACGTCATATTAAACAAACTATCGTTCCGTGTCTCCTCAGTGTCCATCATGCCTTGTGGAGGAGATATGTCGCAGTCATTGAGTTTTTAATCGCTTGTGCTGGTTGGGATACTTCATGAAGCTTCCCAGACAAGATCAGATAATCGGTGCCGAAAGATAATTGGCTCAGAGCCTAATTCGGTGAATATCTCAAAGTTATTTGGGTTTTCAATTGCTAGTGCTGGTTGGATACTTCACCTCCCCTCTTATACCAATGAGCTCGTACCAGAGGTACCGAAAGAAACGAGTTTCATCTGATGTCTGCTTGGAGGCTTATAGTGAAACCAATAAAAAAGCCCCATGATTTAGGCAGCATGGGACTGACCCCCGTTTGTGAGACAGGGATCAAAACACCTTGCAAGTTTAAGCAGCCAGTTGCCGGAAATGAACCGGCGATTGGTTGTTTAGTTTTGTTTGAATGCGAATTGAGTTATAGTAAGTAATGTAGTTTCGAACGGTCTGCTCGACGATTGCCGTCGTCGTACAGGTTAAACCTTCGAGATAGAACGTTTCAGACTTTAGCGTGGAATGAAACGATTCGATGGGGGCATTATCAGCGGGCGTACCCTTGCGGGACATGCTCATGGTAATGCCTTTTCCCTTTACTGCTTCTTGATAGGCCTGAGATGTGTAGACGCTGCCCTGATCGCTATGGAGCATGGTGCCTGGTAGAGCGGGCAGCTGACCCAGCGTGTCCAGAACAAACCCGGTATCTTGCTTGTCAGAAATACTGTACGCCACAATCTCTCCGTTAAACAAGTCCAAGATACTCGACAGGTATAACGTTTTTCCGCCAAACGGCAAATACGTAATATCTGTAACGAGTTTTTGCATGGGGGCATCGGCTTCAAATTGGCGCTTTAACAAGTGTTCTGCGATGTAAGCTGGCTGCCCTGTAGGTTTGCGTTTCTTCACTTTGACACGACATTGGAGCCCCTCGCGCTGCATAATCCGCTGAACGCGTTTATGGTTAATCTTACGCTCCATCCGAAGCAGAGCCGTGATCTTTCGGTATCCATAACGAAATTTATGCTGACTACAGAGTTCACGAATCTTCTCTACCATGTGATCTTTACATGGGTTCTCGTGGGCGTCCTTCCAGCGATAGTAGGTGGAGCGAGAAAGCCCGATCCATGCACACGCTTGGGTTACACTGACTTCTCCTCGAACGGACTCAACCCACTCCACTACAGCCTTTGGCGACACCTCCTTTGCATTTCCACGAACTTTTTTAGCAGATCTAACTGTTGTTTCAGAAACCGATTTTCCGCCTGTACCTTCTCGAGTTCAGATGTATATTCAGGCCCTTTACCGTAGCTGTATTGTTTACCGACAGGCTGCTCCAACCGATTCCATTGGCCACTGCGATACCATCTCATCCAGGTCTCTACTTGTGTCTTATTTCGTATGTTCAGTTGGTCCATGACTTCTTTCACTGGAATGCCATCCAACCTCATTTCAATAGCTTTCTTTTTCACTTCCACTGGATAGCTGACTCTTGTTGCCAACGCAAAAACACCTCCAAAGTTGTCCCCATATCTTACGACATGGTTGCATTCTCTTGAAGGTGTTTTTAATTTGTCTCACGTTATGGGGTCAGTCCCGCATCGCATCGGCTTCTCATCAGGGCATTTTTTCATGGTCGATATAGACTTCTGTAATTAGGATCCGAATATCGGTATCCATTCAATCATGAGAACAATACCTATTGCTAAACCCGCAAAACACAAGTTATACTAGCCAACATAAGGACGTGAAGAACACGCCGCTTCTATGCAAAGTGCCCCAATGAAGGATTGGGGTTGCATTGTATGGGGCGGCTTTTTTATTTTCTAGCAAAATCGCATTCCGTCTTATACTGAGGAGGGTAACTGATCATGTCACGGTTCGATCAACAATATGAGCTCTGGATACACACGAATATCCTCAATGAAAAGAATCCCCGCAGGCTCGAAATCCTTAATAAAGGCCTAGGCCATGGCACCGTCGAGTTTCTGCGTTCCGTATGGTTTCCAGCGATCGGTCATTTCAATGACTTGCATCCTGAATGGGAAGTACGCGATTTCAGCAATGGTTATCGTTATTTGGACCTCGCCTATATGCCAGGTGATGCTAGAGGAGGCATCGAAATACAAGGGTACGGGCCGCATGCCCGCGATCTGGACGTCAGAAGGTTTAAGGATTTATGCCGCCGCCATTGTTTATTGGCATTGGATGGCTGGACATTCCTTCCCATAGCCTATCCCTCCATCGTCGAAGAGCCAAAGCAGTGCCAGCAGCTCATCCTATCCTTCGTCGGCAGATTCGTTGCAACCGATGTACCTGCATCATTAAGCTGGCTGGAGGCTGAAGCTGTGCGATTTGCCCGGCGACTTCTGCGCCCGATAACCCCTTTGGAGCTTGCCGCCCATCTTAGGATAAGCGACCGGCATACCCGACGAATATTGCACAAACTGGTGGAGCTCCGGATTCTGGACATCGCAAGCGGAGAACAACGAGTCCGGACCTACAAACTCCGCTTGTAAGTGGTAGTAATGACGGGGGGGATACAACAGTTCTTGGAAGAAGAAGGGAGACATGCGTTCTTCCAAGTGAGAATATGAGGACAGCAAGGAGGGGGCTTGTGAATTTGGGTATCGGCCATATTGCAGATATCCAAGAGAGAATATTAGTTACACTAAGTGGACACCAGATCCGTTATTTAGAAAAAAACAGCCACTTTATCCGAACTTCCGGACACAGGATCCGCTATTTACTCTAAACACCATGATTATCAGCCATTTTCTAAGTAATAGCGGATCTGCTGTCCTCATATAACCCAAAACTCGCCATTTAAGACCAAATAGCGGAACCTCGGTCCTCATCAAGTTGCAACGGTCACAAACGCGAGCCCGTACCTACAAAAATAACGGAACCTCAGTCCTCAAACCTCACTACTTCTGCCCTCCACCTGATGCTGGATCTCAATCAGCGTCTCATCCCAAAAACGCCTCATGATCTCTCGCACATAAACGTCATCCAGCATCTCCTGATGGATCGTGATGGTCGTGTTTCCCGTTTTCGTGGACAGCACATAAATTTGCAGCCGGGACGGGTTGTCCCACTCCTTACGTTTCCAGGTCAGGCGCAGCTTATGGTAAGGGACGACCACCGTAATTTTGCCGGACACGCCTTCCTTCGACTCATATTCCTGCCCGACCCTCAGCTCCAGAGAAGGAACAGCTCCGATCCATAATGACAGGCCCTCTGGAGACGTGAGGAAATCCCACAGGCTCTCCTTCGTCACGGCCATCGTTTTCCTGACCCCGATCTGAACCCCGGCATCTTTCGTAACGCCGACAGGCACCCGTCCCATCAGCTGTTCGTACATCGTGGCGATCCATTCGCCCCACTCCCCGGATACCTGATGCTGCTCGACAATGTGGTTTCTGATCTGCTCATGGGACCAGAGTGGGTCCACTTCCTGCCCAAGGGCTACGACCCATGCTTCCCACGAACGTTCCGTTGCCTTTATCACTTCTTGTTTAAAAATGGAGCCAACCATCGCGCGCTCTCCTCCTGATACGATCTGATGGAGTTCATTATATAACACAAACACTGACAAAGAAGGTCAGTGTTTATCATCAGCTTTGATAATATTTGAATAACGACTCGGCAATATCGACCAAACCTGATTTCAGCTCCTCGGGCCCGACGATGCGAATCTTACCGCCGAAGGATAGAAGATAGTAGGCAACTTGCGTATACAACGTAGACTCATCCAGTCTAAACACCGCCTCCTCCGCCGTACGTTCGACGAGCGCGTGGCCGAGCAGCCAATGCCCGCATAAATCGTCCAAAGCTTGGGGGATGCCTTGGATATGCACGGAAACCAAATGGGGATTGGATTCGGAGCCTTGCTCCGTCAACAGGCTGTCCAATAAAAATTCACGCGGGGAAAATGTCGCCGGGCGGTCAAACTCGACGTCGGTAGGCCGAATCTGGCCCATGCGGTCGACACGGAAGGAGCGAATTTCACCGCGCAGATGGCAATAGCCAACCGCATACCATTTGCTCTTCCAGTGAACGAGCCCATAAGGATCTAAGGTCCGTGTCTGCTTAACGCCATCATAGCCTGTTGTGTAATCGATCTCGAGACTGGTTTGCCGGTCGATCCCGGCTTCGATCTCATGCAGTATGGAGGTAAGCCCGGAAGCTGCAGGCGGATGGATGGCCTCGATGCTGTTCTCCTGTTGCTCCAAACGCTTCAACTGCTCCGGATTCGTATATCGTTTGATTTTGGATATGGCCCGATTCAGCGGCTCTTCGGATGGATACCCCGCTTCCCGTGCGAATGCTGCTGCATGAAGAAGCGCTTTTTGCTCATCGGCATCAAAAAACAAGGGCTCCAGCTTGATATGATCCGGAATGGAGTACCCTCCGTCGCGTCCCATCTCCGAAATGACAGGCACTCCCGAAATGCATAGGGCATCGATATTCCGGTAAATCGTTCGGATGTGAACGCCCAGTTCCTCCGATAGCTGTTTTGCCGAAATTCTTTTGCGCGATTTCAGCAGCCAAAGAATTGCCAGCATATTATCCGCTTTGGACATCGTGTGCAGCCGTCCTTCCCTTGGAATCCCTTCGTTTGCCGTTTGTTCTATTATATCTCACTTCCTTAGAAGGTTTGGAGATATTCTTCCTGCTGCTGCGCTCTGACGTTGTCCAGCGCTCCCAATGAGAAAAGCCGACCCGCTGCAGGATCGGCCTGATTTTGTACATCGTGCACACTACTCCCACGCGCACGGTACGTGGTCAGTGGCATGCTTGGATGGCTGTCGACTAGATGTAACGGAAAGATGATGCCCTGCTTCATCTGCTGTCACTCTCATGCGCATCGTGAACGACGACGGTCCCTGCTTCATCTGCTGTCACACTCATGCGCATCGTGAATGACAACTGTCCCTGCTTCATCTGCTCTCACTCTCATGCGCATCGTGAATGACAACTGTCCCTGCTTCATCTGCTGTCACTCTCATGCGCATCGTGAACGACGACGGTTCCTGCTTCATCTGCTGTCACACTCAGCACCGTGGCGACTGTTCCTCATTCATCGGCTGTCATACTCATTCACCGGATATGATGACTGTTCCTTATTCATCTGCTGTCACACTCAGCACAGTGGTGACTGTTCCTCATTCATCGGCTGTCATACTTCATGCGCATCGCGAAGTCAACTTTTCTTTCCACAATGATCATGCCCCACCGTGATGACAACACTCCCCCTCTTACGCCCTGTATCCGCGTATCGGTGTGCCTCGGCGATTTGCTCCAATGCATACCTTCTATCGATGACCGGTTTGATCTTCCCTTCCCCAAGCAGATCCGTAAGCCGTCTCAAATCCTCCATCAGCACCTTGGCTACTCCCTGCCCTTCTACCGTTACATATCTCCCGCCCGCGGCAAGCAAATGCTTGCAACGGGATTTCGGCAGTTTGCCGACCGCGTCCAGAATGATGTCGTACCGATCCCCGCTTTTCGAAATATCCTCTTGGGTATAATCCACGACTTGATCGGCTCCGAGCGACTTCACCAGCTCTACATTCACGGTGCTGCAAACGCCGGTAACCACGGTTCCCGCATGTTTGGCAAGCTGTACGGCTAAATTCCCCACCGCGCCGGATGCACCATAGATCAGAACCTTGTGCCCCTGCCGGATGTTCGCTTTTCTAAAAAAATGCAGGGCCGTCGTCCCTCCGAAAAAGATCGCGGCCGCATCGTCATAAGTCACGTGCTCCGGCTTCATTACGATCATCCCGTCTTCGTGCATGCAGATGTACTGCGCATACGTGCCAAATCGCATTCCCCTGAATGCCAGAACCTGATCGCCGATCTTGAACCTTGTAACATCCTGGCCTATCGCTTCCACTTCCCCCGCCAGCTCCACCCCGAGAATCGGTTGTCTCGGCTTCCTCAGACCCAGCACCAATCGCATGGGAATTTTATACAATAGAGGACTGCGAAATCCCCGCACGCGGCAATCCCCCGAATTGACGGTAGTGGCATAAATTTTGATCCGAACTTCGTGATCCTTAGGAATAGGCTTCGCTACCTCCTGGAGCTGTAACACCTCCGGTGGTCCGTAGGCGGTGCATACCATTGCTTTCATGGGTTTCCTCCAAACCTGCTTTTGCAATCAGTATATCTGCCGAGACGCACCGGGATATAGATACTTTAGTATGGTTTTCGAATAAAATACGGTATTCAAACCGGGCTGTCACCTACAGCAAGCCCAGCTCGCGCGCACGCGCAACAGCTTCGGTACGGCGGGTAGCCTGGAGTTTATCGAATATGATCCGGTTATGCCCTTTGACGGTACTAAGCGCAACAAAAAGCTTTTCGCTGATCTGGCGATTGGAAAGTCCTTGGGCAATGAGACGCAGCACCTCCAATTCCCGCCGGCTCAGGGGCTCGATCAGAGACTCTGCAAGCTGAAGCTGGCTTGGAGAGGACTTGCCCGCGCTTTCCAGTCCTTCCATCTCAAAAGCATGCAGCAGCTTCTCCAGATAATCATGCATCGGTTGGGTTCCGGTTGCATCTCGTATCGGTTGGCTGGCAGATGCTGCTCTGAGCAGCTCCTGCATCGGCGGCCCTTCATCGATGAATAACCGGATAAAACCGCCGGGCTCGGCCTTCGCCACAGCCTTTGCGGCGATCCGGGCAGCTTTCAGCCTATCACCCTGGGCATGCAGAGCCAGGGCCAGCACAACCATGACCTTAAGCTGCTCGTCGGCCCATTCCTTAGCTTCCATCTGCGCCAGCAAGGGTTCCATGATCGCCAGAGCAGCCCCCGCCTGCCCTTTAGCCAACAAAACTCTAGCCTGGCTGAGAGGGAGCCCATGCTCCTGCGCCAGCTGGGAAGCTTCACTGAAATCTCCTTGTTGAAGCAGGACAAGCACCTGCGCTTCGGCAATGAAGGGTAGCTGACTCATGAACTGCTGCTGACGCCCGAGGCGATCCGCTTTAGCTAACATGGCGGCTGCTTCCCTCACTTCTCCTCGCGATAGCTTCAGCCTCGCGAGAAACACCTCGCAAGCCACGGCTCTGTCGGTTTGATCAAACTGCCCGGCTAATTGAAGGGCCTTCAGCCCATGCCGTTCAGCGGCATCGAGATCGTTCCACTCACGGCAGATTCGGGCCAGGCCCAAATGCGCTTCGCATGCTGCCGGCGGCGGAGGGTCACCCGCCAATTCCAGAACGCGTCGATAGGTCACGGCTGCTGCATATAATTGATTATCCGCTTCCTGAAGAAGTCCGAGTCCGAGCGTTGCCATCATGGCAATCATAAAATGTCCGATCTTCTGACTGATGGCAACGGCCTCCTCATAGGCCCGGCCTGCCGCGGCACGATTGCCCTGGAGCTGGTAAGCGTATCCCAGCGTCCACATCGCGGCCGTGCGGACAGGCAGATTATGCGGACTTAAATATTCCAAGGCCCGTCGCGACTCCGTCATGATGACTTCCGGCTGATGCTTGCTAACCGCAAGCGTCGCACGTATGGAGGCAATATGTCCTATGAGATCCCGGGTATTGCCATTCTCCTCGGCTGGCAAATGAACCTCGGCAGCTTGAAGTTTGCGTTCGACGCGGTTCATTTGGCCGACCATCAGGAGAGCGGAGGCATGCATGACATTAAGCGCCGGCCTTGCGTCCAATTCTGCCTTCGGCAGGGAATCCAGCCAATCGAGCACGGGGTGGATCGCTCCACGGAAGACCAGGGGCATCCCCTCCCCTTCAATCAGACGCGCGGCGCGATCCATGTCCTGGGCAGCAGCCGCATGCTGGAAAGCCTCCAGCCAAAAATCATGACGATCATGCCAGTCGCTGGCACGCCGATGCAGTTCCGCCACGATCCTCTTCCCGTCTTCGGCATCCTTGCTTTTTCGGGATAGGCGTTGCCGCAATGCATCCGAGAACAAGTGATGATACCGGTACCAGCGCCTCTCGTTATCTAACGGAACGATGAACAGATTGGCACGTTCCAGGTACTCCAGGGTTTCTTGTCCGGAAACGGCCGCCATCGGGGAATCACCGTCTTCCCTCTGCAAAACGTATTCGCACAAGGAACCGCTGAGCCGGTCGAGAATGGAAGTGCGCAGCAAAAAATCCTGCACGCTCTCAGGCTGCTGCTGCAGCACTTCTTCAATCAAATAGTCCAGCACGTAGCGGTGGCTGCCGCTGAAGGATCGAATAAAGCCCGCAGCGTCTCGATGGCCCTGCAAGGACAGCGCCGCTAACTGCAGGCCGGCGATCCAGCCTTCCGTACGGGATGCAATAAGCGCTGCATCCTCCCCTGACAGGTCCAGCCCCATCACATGCCGCATGAATTCGGAGGTTTCAGTGGAGGTGAACCGCAAATCCGGTGTCCGTACTTCCGTCAGCTGGTTCCTTGCACGGAGCCGGGCCACGGGCAGATCGGGATCCTTGCGGCTGGCGATAACCACATGCATCTGCGGCGGCATGTGCTCAATGAGAAAGCCAAGGGCGCGGTCTATCGGTTTGGAATCAAGCACGTGGTAGTCATCAAGCACAAGGATGACACGGTCAAGCTTGGCCGTGATTTGATTCAGCATGGCCATAACGATGGCTTCGATTGGCAGAGGATGCGGAGACGGGGCGTGGAGTGTGCTCACCATCCTCTCTTCGATATCAACCCCGATGGTTTGCAGGGCAGCCAAGAGGTAAGCGAAAAATCTGGATGGCTCACGGTCCTCCTTTTCCAAGGACAGCCAGGCAACGGGCTGCGGACAGCCCCCGATCCATTGGCTGAGCAGCGTGGTTTTGCCGCTCCCGGCAGAGGCGGAAATCGTGGTCAGCTTCCGGTGCAGACGCAGCCCCTCGTTCAAACGTTCGATCAGTCTGGGACGAAGGACAGCCTGGGACCGTGGAGAAGGAATATATAATTTCGTGGACAAAATCGTCGTGGACATCATAACCCCCGTTATGCCGTCATTGCAGCAGTTTTCAACTTATTGTTTGCTATGTTTAAGTGTTCGACGGATGCAGGGTTTTCCCTCTTGTGCGCTACCTCCGCTCGCTGCAGTCGGACAGGAAGCATGATTGGAAGGGTGCGGCATACGATGAAATCGATATGCTCATGGTCATGTAATCGAATCCATCCATTTTCGTGAAAGGAGGCTTGGGATGAAAATTCATCATGCGATACCCTGGAGCGACAATCTGTATTTGTTCGATTATCGAAGGGTGCATACCGAACCCGTCGAGTATTTTCATTACCATGAAGGGCTGGAAATCCTGTACATTCACGATGGCGCCGGCCGATATATCGTCGATAATCAAACGTACTCCCTGAAGCCCTGGACCTTGGTATTGATTAAACCATTTCAAATTCACCATATCAAAGTCGTCGTCCCGCCGAATTATGTTCGCAGCCTGCTGAAAATCAAAGCCTCGGTTATCGATCACTTCCTTACCGCGCTCCCGCAGCTGACAGCGCTTGTTTCTCAATTGATGGAACATCCATGGTCCCGTCAGGTATTTCATTTGTCCTCCAAGGATGCTTTAACCTTAGAACATCAATTTCTGCAATTGCACGACATGCTGGCCAGCGTTCCGCCCAAGGTTCAGAAGGAAGTGGTCGCCTTGTTTTTATTTCATTTCTTCACCTATTTCAACAGCCGCATTTATTCGCCGGCTCATAACGGAATCTTGGATCCTCATCCCGGCGCTGGTTCCATCGAGCCTGTCGGCGCCATGGTGAAATGGATTGGCAGGCATTTCAGCCTCCCCTTCACGATTAATGAAATGGCGGAGGAACTTCATTTCTCCCCAAGCTATTTGTCCAAGCTGTTCAAAGACCAGATCGGCATGACGATCATCGAATATACGAACAACAAGCGTTTGGAGGAAGCAAGAACCCTTCTCGGCCTGCCGTCCCTGACAATAGAGGAAATCAGCAAAAAGACCGGATTCAACTACCCCTCGTATTTTATCGCTTTGTTCAAAAGAAAGTACGGCATGACGCCTCTTCAATATCGATTGCAAATGAAATCGTGATATTTTCGAGCAGCAATGTGGTATTTGGATTGAACTATAATTAAAGCGCTTTAACAAGAGTCCGATCCAATAGCGAGGTGATGGGTGTTGCGCGGGAACAACGTAAGGCAGCGTTTGCGGATGCATGGCCCGAGTGTCGAAATTAGCGAGGAGGTTTTGTTATGATGATCAAGCTATTCTTCAAGTTTGGCGTGGTAACCCTGATGTGTTTCATGCTTGTATTCGCCTTATACCCTGGTCATACGGTAAAAGCGGCTACCAAAACGGTACCGGCCGGCGACGTCGCCGCGCTGAGGAGTTATTTGGCCGGCGCGAATCCCGGCGACATTATCGAAGTATCCGGGACCTACTCGGTGTCGGACGGAACCATAGCGACCTCCAGGAATGGATCGTCAGGCAATTACATCACGATTCGCGGCACGGGCGGCGGAGCTACGTTTCAATTCACGGCCTCGGCGGGAAATGCCGCCGTCCATATCAAGAACAGCTATTACAAGCTGGAGAACGTGACGATTAACTCCAATGCCAAATCGAACAAAGGCCTTCTCATTGAAGCCTCGCATGGCTACGTTACGAATGTGACGGTCAAAAACACGACGGCTGAAGCGTTCAAGATTCGAAAAAACAGCCAGTACTGGCTCATCTCGAACAGCTCCGCCCAAAGCGCGGGGCAAGGCGGGAAATTCGGCGAGGGCTTCTATGTGGGGGATGCCGATCAGAACTGGACCACGCTGCCGAATCCGGATCGAAGCGGTTATATCACGTTCCTGAACTGCAGTGCGATCCAGACCAAAAACGACGGCTTTGATTTTAAGGAAGGAACCCACCATATCAAAGTGATCGGCAGCACGATTGACTTTCAGAATACGGTGCCGGAATCGACCGTGGGCAACAACGGAATATTCATGCGGGCCAATAACGTGCAGATCATCAATACCACGGTCAAAAACAATGCAGCCACGGGCCAGGCGTTCCGAACAAGCAAGACCACGGCCTCGGACGGAGTGCCCTATGGCAGCAATCTGGAGCTTAAGAACGTAACCGTTTCGAATATCGCCGGAGCGATGATCTATACGAACTATGCATCGAACAAATTATATACCGACTATACGATGACCGGCGTTGCTGGAGGACTTTACGCTTCCGGCTCCCAAACGGCGACATCAACCAATCCGTCCTCCTTTGTGGAGATGACGTGGAGCGGCGAAGGCGGAGATACTTACGATTTCTGATAAAAGGCTGGCTGGCCACCCAAAGGTTCTTCCTTAGGCGGCCTGCTGCATAAATGAATTTCCTAAGTTTAGACGCATAACCTCTCTCAGCTCTCATCGTCGGAGTTGCAATATGGACAAATCAACAGCGCTTCTTGGATCGTCTCGGCTACGATATCTGCTGCGGATTGGCCCGAAGTGAGCCCTCTTGTGCCTTGCCCTGCCCATAAGGACATATATTCCGGATTGCTTTGGCGATTGGCGGCATTTCGTATGTCGCGGGTTACCGTATTCTGCGTAGGAAAAGGCAGCGGCTCTACGCCGCTTGCATCCCATTGCTTAATGAAGGCATTGCGGATGCCTCTCGCCGGCCGCCCCGAGAACGCTTTGGTAATGACCGTGCTCTCTTCCGTGCTGCGAAGCAGCGCTTGCTGGTAAACCTCATGCGCACCCGATTCGGCCGCCGTCAGAAAGCGCGTCCCCATCTGAACGGCTTGGGCGCCAAGAACAAGCGAGGCCACCAGTCCGCGTCCATCCATGACGCCCCCGGCGGCAATGACGGGAATCTTGACCCGGTCCACGATCTGCGGCACCAAAGCAAACGTTCCGATTTGGGCCCCCATCGGGTGCTCCGAAATATCAAACGTGCCCCGATGCCCCCCTGCTTCGCTGCCTTGGGCAACGACGGCGTCGCAGCCTGCTTGCTCGGCCAGGATAGCTTCGCGCACCGTGGTTGCCATCGCAACCACAAGCAGTTTAGCTTCTTTCGCTTGCCGCATAAAGGGCTCATCCGGAATACCGAATGCCGTGCTGATAACGGGCACCTTCTCTTCGAGCAAAACCGCGAATTGCTGCTCAAACCAATCGGGCGTTGTTACGTGTTCCGACCCCGCATGGGAAATGCCAAGGTCGCCGCGCATCCGGTTTAACTCCTGTTGAACATCTTCGATTCGCTCCTGGCGATCCGAGGCCCGGGACGCAAAAAGGTTGACGGCAAAAGGTTGATCCGTCCGCTTGCGGATTTCCTGGATGCTATGGCGAATGGCGGCCGGCTCCATGTAAGCCGCACCCAGCGTACCGAGCCCGCCTGCGTTGGATACGGCGGCGACCAGCTCAACGGTTGTCGGCCCCCCGGCCATTCCAGCCAATATAAGCGGATAGCGGATGCCAAACCGTTCGCACAGCTCGGTCTGCAGTTGAATGTTCATGATATCATCTACCTCCTTTAACGCTACAGATATTATCCTATTAAAGGAGAGAAACTTTCAAATAAAAGAAAAACGACGATCGACGTACCCTCTCGAAGACAGACCGGACCGCATATAGTAAATGTTTTTTTATAAAGGCCAACCAGAAGATTCTGGCTAACCTGAATCATAAGAAAGCCGCTAAGCACATGAAAAGTGTTTAGCGGCTTTTGCGGGTGCGTTCGTCCGGGGAGACCTATTTCCCTGATGGTTACCCTTCTAGGAAATTTTCACCAAACTGTAGTTTTTCTTGCCCTTGCGAATGATGATAAACCGGCCGCCAATCGCCTGGTCGGCTGTCACCTCGTGGCCCAAATCGCTGACGCGTTCGCCGTTCATCGAGATCGCGCCTTTGGTGATATCCTCGCGCGCTTGCCGCTTGGAAGGCTCGATGCCCAGATCCACGAGCCAGTCCACGATATTCTTCGTTTCCGGCGTTGCTTCGAACGTCGGCATCTCCTTGAAGCCCTGCTCGATCTCATCGGCCGTGAGCGATTTAATATCGCCGCTGAACAGAGCCGCCGTGATGCGCTTGGCCTGCTCCAGCATCTCCTCGCCGTGCACGAATCTCGTCATTTCCTCGGCCAGCGTTTTTTGCGCTTCGCGTTTATGCGGCTCGCTCTGCACCTTTTCGGCCAGCTCGTCAATTTGCTCCTTGGTCAGGAAGGTGAAGTATTTCAAGTATTTGACGACGTCGCGGTCGTCGGTGTTCGCCCAGAACTGGTAGAACTCGAACGGCGTCGTTTTGTTCGGGTCAAGCCAGATCGCGCCGCCGGCCGTTTTGCCGAACTTCGTGCCGTCGGCCTTCAGCATGAGCGGTATGGTCAGGCCGAAGGCTTTGGCTTCGGGTCCTTCCTTCTTCCGGATCAAATCCAGTCCGCTTGTAATGTTGCCCCATTGGTCCGATCCGCCGATTTGCAGCTGCACGTCCTCATGCTGGTACAGATGCAGGTAATCGACCGACTGTAGGATTTGGTATGAGAATTCCGTAAACGAAATCCCGCTGTCAAGCCGGCTCGCAACCACGTCCTTCGCCAGCATCGAGTTAATGCTGAAGTTCTTCCCGTAATCGCGCAGGAATTCGATAATGTTGATCTTATGCGTCCAGTCGTAGTTGTTGACCATGCGGATTTGATTGTCGCCCTCCGTCACGAAGAGCTTTTTCATTTGTCCGGTGAGCGCGTCCACGTTAGCTTGAACCTGCTCCAGCGTCTGGAGGGAGCGCTCGGTTTGACGTCCGCTTGGATCCCCGATGGTGCCGGTCGCGCCCCCGATCAGAATGACCGGACGATGGCCGGCAAGCTGGAAGCGTTTGAGCATGATGAAGGGAATCAGGTGACCGATATGCATGCTGTCGCCCGTAGGATCCACGCCGCAGTACAGCGAAATCGACTTTTCATTCGTAAGCTCCCGGAGGCCTTCGGCATCCGTCTGTTGGTTGATCGCATCGCGCCATTCCAGTTCGTCGATAATATTCACAGCGTTAACACTCCTTCAATACATGATTTTTCCTTATAACGAAGCGCCCATCCGTTGAAAAACAAAAAATCGCCCCTTGTCTGTTACAGACATAGGGACGATTATTAACCGTGTTACCACCCAGATTGCACGAATGGTCTGCAGCGCTTGCCGCGCGCCATTCATGCCGCTCATTAGACGAGGTATCGTTCGCCGTTTCCGCTCGGCATTACCCGAGATACTCCAGAGTGTAATTCGCTGCGTTGGTATGTACCGGGTTCCATCGCCCCCCGGCTTTCTAGAACAGGGACCAAGCTGCTACTGGGCTCTTTCAACGTATGTCGCTTATAAGATTACAGACAGTATAGTGAATTAATAAATCGATGTCAACTCCGTTTTGGACGGACGTCCCGCTTACCCCGGCAGCATGGGTGAATACCGCCGGAGGTGTCCCCAGAATATTAGGTGCGGCGCATATATGCACGAACCGTGATCGGAGCAAAGATCGCCACGATGATCGCGGCGCCGACCAAGGATATCGTCAGATCCCAGCCCACGGTTCCGGAGTTCGTCAGATCCCGGACAGCCGTCACCAGATGCGATATCGGGTTGATGTTCACGAACCACTGCAGCCAGCCCGGCATCGTATCTACCGGCACGAAGGCGTTGGAGAGAAACGTGAGCGGAAACAGCACGATCATCGATATCCCCTGCACGCCGGAGGCGGATCTTGCAATCACGCCGAAGAACGCGAATATCCAGCTGATGGCCCATGAGCATACAATGACGATCAGCGCGGCAAGAGCAACGTAACCCAGGCCCCCGCCCGGGCGGTAACCCATGACGTATCCCATCGAAAAGGTAAGCACCGTTGCAATGGTATAACGAACGGTATCTGCCAGCAGGGCGCCTGCAAGCGGAGCAATTCGCGCAATCGGCAGCGACTTGAATCGGTCGAATACGCCTTTATCCATATCCTCGCGCAGCTGAACGCCCGTGACGACGGAGGTCGTAATCACGGTTTGAACGAGGATGTCGGGAATGATGACAGGCAAATAACTGGCCACGTCGCCGGAGATGGCGCCGCCAAAAATATAGGTGAACATCAGCGTGAAAATAATGGGCTGGAACGTAACGTCAAACAGCTGCTCGGGCGTGCGCCGGAGCTTCAGCAGACCCCGGTAGGCCATCGTGAACGAGTTGCGTACCGTCTGACCGAAACTCGTGCGGTTTTTAAGCCGGCGTTCCGTCCCCGATTTCATGATCGTGCTGCTCATACTCTTGTCACCTCTCTATCGTTGGATTCATTAGACGATGGGGCATCGTCTTCCTTCACGCCGTGGCCGGTGATCGTCAGGAACACCTCATCCAGGGTCGGCTTCTGCACGCTCATCTCGGACAAGCCGATGCCTGCCGTGCGCAGCTCGATCAACAGGTCTGTAACAAGACCCGCATTAGCCATCGGCGCCGTTATCTTTCCGGCTTCCGGCGATATGTTGGCATGAACGCCTAGCACCTGTTCCACGGTGTGGCGGGCGCGGCCCATATCCACTGCATCCTGGACGGTCAAGTGCAGCGAGGAAGTCCCTACCGACATCTTCAGTTCATCCGCCGTCCCCTCGGCCACGACCCGCCCGTAATCAATAACGGCGATCCGGTCTGCCAGTTGGTCCGCCTCCTCCAGATACTGCGTGGTCAGCAGCACCGTTGAGCCGGTCTTTACCAATCGGCGGATCGTATCCCACATCTGGGAACGCGTCCTTGGATCCAGCCCCGTCGTCGGTTCATCCAGGAAGATGAGCGGCGGCTGGGCAATGAGGCTTGCCGCCAGATCCAACCTTCTCCGCATGCCGCCGGAGAAATGTTTGAGCGGCCGTTTGGCGGCTTCCGACAACCCGAATTCCTCAAGCAGCTCACCCGCCTTTTGCCGTGCCTCCGTGCGTCCCAGCCCCAACAAGCGGGAGAAAATGATCAGATTCTCCGTAGCGCTGAGCGATTCATCCACCGAGGCGTACTGGCCGGTGACCCCGATCAACTGACGGACAATCTGCGATTCCGTCAGCACATCGTGCCCGAAGATTCGGGCCGAACCCGCATCCGGCTTTAGCAAGGTGGCCAGCATTCGGATGGTCGTCGTCTTGCCTGCGCCGTTCGGTCCCAACACGCCATAAATCGTACCGGCGCGCACGTTCAAATCCACGCCGTCCACGGCGCGGTTATCGCCAAACGTTTTGACCAGCCCGTAAGCCTCGACAGCCAAGTCGCCAGGGCTGTATTCCATGTTCCTTCTGTTTGCATGCTCCATTATGACTCCTCCTATTCGCTTAACAGATGATGTTTGGATCGTAACACCCCTACTTAAACGGAATGTAAACCGGGAGAAGAATAGGCTCGAAAAATAAACCTCCTACCATCAGAGTCGGGGATCGGCAGTACACAACGCCCCTGCCGTCCCTAAACAAAAAAAGTGACAGCGCAGAAAAAATCACTGCACTGCCACCACGGTATGTCTTATCAGAAAGCGAAAATCCCCGTTAAAGCTCTTCCTCATCCTGATCCATCGTATATTTCACCTGCATGATGATATTCTGTTCGTGATCGCCAAACTGGCGGCCGAACAGATTCAGCCCTCCCTGATTCACGGCATCGGGCTTGATGCCGATGCGCAGCCGCAGTTTGGGGCTTGCAGCAATATTCAGCTGATCCAAAGTAACGCTCGATATCTTCTCCATATCCAGCGTCGTTTTCTCATCATCCACGCGCCATATTTTCAGAAACCCGTATTGCGTTGCCCAATCGTACCACCAGTTCGGGTTCAGCTTGCCGCGGCGATCCCCGAAATCGCCGGGGCTTGTCCACATGCCGATCTCCACGCCATTGACCCACACCGAAATATTCGAAGGCCAGTTATGATCATAATTGGGGGCCTCTGAGCACATCTCCATGGACAGTTCCAGCGATTCGATTCGTGCTCCTGCCGGAATATCCATCGGCATCAAGTATTCCAGGTATCCCTTGCGAAGCCAGATGATCTGGGCATTCACGTGCTTGGGATGGTAAAAGCTCGCCGGCTCGTCTTCCTTGATGATGTACCCGTCCGCATTGGCCATTCCGCAGGTAGGCGCCACTTCGCAATCGCTGTAATGGCCGATCGGCATATCGACTTCATAGACATGCGTGACTCCTTTAGGAACCGAATTCTTCAAATTCAACGCAATATGGATATCATCATAATTCCGGCTGCACACCTTCATGGCCCCGCGCGAAGCCGGAAGCAATTCCGTATTGATTAACTCGGCCGCTTCCAGCACTTTGATGTTGCTCGCCACCGTCGAAACGGGAAGTTTGAGTTTCTCGGCGATTTCGATGATATTCAGGTTCTTGGAATTCAAGAGCCTCAGAATATCCACCCGAGAACGCGTTGACAAGGCATGAGCTACCGTGACCAGTCTTTCCGGGTCGTTAAAACCAAGTTCCAGCACAAATCCGCTCTCCTTTAAACATATTCATTACCTTTCATCTTATCTCTTAATGAAATGAAAAACAATCATGCTTGCAAGGGCTTACATCCGCGATTCCCCTGCATCTTGCCATCGTTTATAAGCCTGGATGCGGCGAAGAACACCAGTCCCTTCCTAGCCAGAAATGGCTTCCGGGAGAACCGGAAGCCATCCATGATCGAGCTTGCAGCACTTCATTTTTCGGTTGACTAAGCCATCCGCTGCGTCCTAATTCGCCGGCTTGATGTCGAAGAAGTCGATTTCTCCGTATCCTTCGCCTTTTGAAAAACGTATCGTGTTTACGCCGGCCTTTAACTGAACCCGCGCCGTGGACAAGCCCCATTTCTCCCACCCTTTATTCGTAATATGGAATTTGTCGGCCGTTCCGGCATTCACGCTGAGCATAAGATGGGACCAATTCCCTCCGGCCGTTCCGTTTGCCGTGCGGGCCAGCAAAATGTAGTCGCCTGCGGACGGGGCATGCACCGAAAATTCCACGTAACTCTCCGGCGTATCGATATGCCCTGCTTTCATACCTCCCGAGCCGTTAGGGCTTTGGGATGCATAGGCGACGCCGCCGAACGTTCCCTCCTCGCCTTCATATCGGGTGTGCGCCGCTTCGCCGGAAGGCAGCGCTATCGGAGCATTCGGATTCGCCGGCACGCCGAGGTTCGGAGTATGGTCGGCGTGCCATGTGAATTTCTGCGCTCGGACCTCACGGTTCCATCCCGCGTTGTTATATTTGGCGACATGGTAAAGCATCCAGTCTTCCGTTCCGTCGGGTGACTTGGTAAACGAATGGTGGCCCGGGCCGTACAGCCCGTTGCCGGACTTGAAGATAGGCTGGCTGCGTTTGGTCCATGAAGCCGGATCCAGCAAATCGCTGGTTGTGCTTGCCGTGATCAGGCCGAGGCAATAATCATTGGTCCAGCTTCCGCTTGCCGAGTACACCAGGCTGATGACGCCGCCGCGTACAATCACCTGGGGTCCTTCGTTTACATGCGGGGAATGATTCGTTTCCCAGCTGTGCGTAGGCCTCGCAATTTCGACGCGGCTTGAATCAATCGTCCAAGGGTTGCTCATATGGGCGATGTACAGATTCTGCCGCACATTGGTGTCCCCTTCCCAGCCGGACCAGATAAAATACAGCTGACCGTTAACCTGCAGCACCGTGCCGTCAATCGCCCATTTGTTTGTCGGGTCCGTTATCTGGCCTTTGTACTGCCAGGTTCCCTGCGTCGGGTCCGCCGACGTGTTCTCCATGACATACATACGGTGGTTGACGTTATCCCCGTCATCCTTGGCATAGTAGATGTACCAGGCGCCATTGATGTAATGCAATTCGGGAGCCCAGATCCCGCAGCAGCCCGTTTCCACGACCCTCGTCGGAGCCGCGTCCACCGTGGTAAGTTGGGCGGACTTCCATATCGTCACGTTGCCTCCGGTCGTTTTCGTGAAGTAGTAAAAGCCGTCCGTGTGTTTATACACCCAAGGATCCGCTCCATCCTGCATGACCACGTTGTAAAAGTTGTTCTGAAGCGTGGCCGCATGCGTCGCCTGACCCATCGGAAGAATAAGAAATGCGCATATCGTGAGCAATAATTTATTCCGGTAATTCACCTTCATCCTTTCGTCACGTTCCTTTCGGATAATGTGCAATCATACACCAAACATGGTACAAGCCTACTTCAAGATACCGGTCATAATGGCCCTTAATCCTCTATTGCGGCTTTGCGGGCGTTAATGCGGCGGATCACTTCAGGATCGAATTTCGATCGTCTGTCATAGGTGTACAATCCGTTCACTTCCTGCTCCACGTCGTACAATTGGGTATAACAGAACCCGAACATCATGGGATGGTCCAGCAGCACGTTCGTTAAGCCCGCATAACGCTCCAGAAACGCTTCCTCGGATGTCGGTCTGTCGCCGTACCCCCAAGACTTCTCGTCTTTCTGATCCGGATTCCACCAAATGCCGCCGTATTCGCTGATAAAATAAGGCTGGCCGCCATACTGCTGCCGATTCGGGAAGCTGTTGTATACCTCTCCACCGTTCTTCATCGGCTCATATCGCTGCTTGAACGTTTCGGGATTTTGGTCATAATCGTGGATATCGAAAATATCGGTCACCACATGGAAGTTGCCGCTCGTATCAATCACGGGGCGCGTCGGGTCCATTTTCTTCGTGACCTCGTATACAATGCGCAGCACATCGTTATTTTGCTTGGCGCCGTCCCGGTCCCACGTCTCGTTGAACGGGCACCAGCCGATGAGGGCCGGATGATTGAAATCGCGTTCCATGCCTTCGAGCCATTCCGGCAGGAAATGGGACAATCCCTCGGAAGTGGTAATGTCCAGCCCCCAATTCGCATGTTCCCCCCATACCAGATACCCTAACCGGTCCGCCCAATACAGAAAGCGCGGTTCGAATATCTTCTCGTGAAGCCTGGCGCCGTTAAAGCCCAGTCCCATGGAAATTTCGATGTCTTTGCGGAGATCCTCATCGCTTGGAGCCGTATAGACTCCATCCGGATAGAAGCCTTGGTCCAGCACAAGGCGCTGAAATACGGATTTGCCGTTGATGCGGAAAGCCATGCCGTCCAGCATGACGGTTCGGAGGCCGAAATATGATTGGACAGTATCGCTCGCCTGGCCATCTCCTTGCAGTGATAATTCCAGATCGTACAGCCTGGCCTGACCCGTTTCCCACAAATGGACCTCCGACAGTGGAATGGTGAGTTTGACGGACGGCCCGGATACGACAGCACTTGCATTCCCTACCGCATTCCCCTCATACAAGGCGGATGCGGTCAGTTTATGGCCTGCTGCGTTCCCGTCGATTTTAATCTCGAGGTGGGCACAGCCATTATCCGGGTCACCCACCAGCTTCATGTCGGACATATAAGCCTGCGGCACTTGCTCCAGCCATACCGTTTGCCAAATCCCCGTCGTACGGGTGTAATCGCAGCCATGCGAATAGAAGCGTCCGCTTTGCTTTCCGCGCGGCTGGCGTCCGGAACGGACATCGTCTTCCGCGCAGACGGTAACGATATTCCCGCCCGGCTTCACATGCGATGTGATATCAAAACTGAAAGGCGTATATCCCCCGCGATGCGTTCCTACGGATACTCCGTTTACCCAGACTTCGGTTTCATAATCCACCGCCCCGAAGTGAAGCAGAATTCTGCCATTCCAATCCTTGGGGACCTCGAACTCACGCTTATACCAGACCGCTGCCATGAAATCCTTATACTCAACGCCGGACAGCTTGCTTTCGGGACAGAATGGAACGGTGATCGTTCCGGACAGCTCATGTCCAGGTTCATGGAGTCCGCGCTCCTTCCCGCTCCGGCCATGGTCGATTTCGAATTGCCATGAACCGTTCAGATTGATCCATTGCGGCCTTACCCATTGCGGGCGAGGGTATTCGGGACGCGGTAGTGTTAATTGAGTCATGTCGAACTCCTTTTTATTATGTTTAATTGGGCTTTAGCCCCGGCTTTCCTTGACGTACAGCCGGCTGGTCTCTTCCCAGATTTCGTTCGGCTCGAGACTGAAGCACCCGATTTCTTCGGAAAGCATATCCATATTGGGGGCATTGACCAGGTTGATCTGCGGCTCAGGGCAAAAGAATCCCTCGGTCGCTTGGTTGTTCCAGATCATCCATTGCTTGTAGGAAGTGCCCACGTCATAAACCAGAGTGACCTTCCCGGCCTCATCGGTAAGCTCCATCCGGTTCCTTCCGTTCTGGGGCACGGCGGTATAGTGATTGTCCATGCTTTCGAAGAACGGATAAACGCCTGCGCCTTGCATGGCCCGTTCATTCGCGGACAGTTCCTGATGGGAGCCAGTGGGGAGCATTCGCCCATCCAGCTCCCATCGCTTCCCGACGGTCAGCTTTAAGCGGTAATCCCGGGCGTCGCCCCCCTCGGCAAACGGCGCGTTAACGGATGTATGAAACGCCAGCAAACACGGCATGGCTTCCGTGCCCATATTGGTGATCAATACCCGCTGAGACAATCCCTGATCGCTTAAGCCGTAGCGAAGCTGAATGCGGAACCGGAACGGAAAGTGTTCGAATATCGGATGCTGTTCATCCACGCGGACGGACACGGTCACATAAGCTTCCTGCCCGGTATGCCCGTATTCGTCCACCTCCCATGGAATGTTGTACAGAAATCCATGCAGGTGATGTCCCGTCGCCTCTTCATTGACCGGAAGCTGAAGAATTTTGCCGTTCCACCGGAACCGGCCATCTTGATACCGGTTCGGGGGAAACAACACCGGAATGCCGTGAATCATCGGCCTTGCTTTGAATGCCGGCATTTCCTCCGGCGTCGGCTCATGCAGAAACCGGTAGCCCTTTTCGATGTCCCGAAACGCTATCAAATTACCGCCGATATCCGGGAGCATGACCGCTTCATAAGCTCCTGCCCGCAGAAACACGGCTTTCTCGTTATGGTATACGCCTTCATAGGCATTCGTCCCGCCCATTTTATGTGCCTCCTATTGTCCCGTCATGATTTTGCGAATGGTTTCGAGCGGCGCCTTCGGCTTACGGTCATACGTAAGCAGGCCGTTGATTTCCTGCTCGACGTCCGTCAGCTGCGTGTAGCAGTATCCCTGGATCACCGGGGAAGAGAACATCGGATCCACCACGGCTTTGAGCCGGATCAGATAATCCTCCTCGTTCTCGGCTCCGGAATACCCCCAGCCCTCCCATTCGCTCTTCTTGAAGGCAATGCCGCCAAACTCCGATACGAGAATGGGTTGGCCGTCATAGGAAGCGCCGCCGACGAATATTCTTCGGTTCGCCGGCATGGCTTCCACCGCGGACGCGGCTGTTGCATACCGTTCTTCCAGCACTTCCTGGCGGCTCTCATAATCGTGAATGGTGACCAAGTCCGTGGTCATATGCTCCCATCCGTCGTTATATACAACCGGTCTGCTATCGTCTAACGACTTCGTTAGATGGTACATGGCGAGCCCATGCTGCTGCTGGCGCTTATCCATCTGCACATTGGGAACACCCCAGCTTTCATTCAGCGGGACCCAGGTGATGATGCAAGGATGGTTATAATCCCGCTCGATGATCTCCTGCCATTCCGCCGTGAAACGGCGAACATACGACTCGGAATATTCGTAAGCGTTGGCCGCCTCGCTCCATAACAGCAGGCCGAGCTTGTCGCACCAGTACAGGAATCTGGGGTCCTCCGTTTTCTGATGCTTTCTCACGCCGTTGAATCCCATTTCCTTCGCCAGCTCCACGTCGCGCTTCAAAGCCTCATCCGACGGCGCCGTCAGGATTCCCTCGGGAAAATAACCTTGATCCAGCACCAGCCGCTGGAAATACGGGCGATTATTCAGGCACAGTTTGCCGTTCTCGATCGATACCTTCCGCATCCCGAAATAGCTGGATACCTGGTCAACGACGTCTCCATCCTGAACAAGGCGGAATTCGATGGTATATAAATTCGGATGCTCCGGACTCCACAGGCGTCCCAGGCCATGGTCCGTAAAATCGCTGAGGCCGATGGTCCGCAGCTGCTCCGCGCTGCGAATGGCATATTGATCTTCGGCAACACACTCGCCCTGATAGGATACGGTGATCTGCAGCTTGAGATCCTCCGTCGCCTTGTAGCCTTCAAGGAAGGTCCGGATGCGAATTTCGTTGCGGTCGATATCAGGCGTCATCATCGTTTTGCCCAAGTGTACCGGGGATACCGGCTCCAACCACACGCTTTGCCAGATGCCGGTCGTACGGGTGTAGAAGATGCTTGCCGAGTGCTCAAGCCAGTATTGTTTGCCTCGCGGCAGGGTGACGTCGCGGCTGAAATCTTCCGCCCGCAGCACGAGCGTGTTGCTTCCTTTCACGAGCGAAGCCGTAATGTCGGCCTGGAATGGCGTATGCCCGCCTTCATGCATGGCTACCAAGTGCCCGTTTACCCATACTTTGGCCAAATAATCCACGGCGCCGAAATGAAGCACGATCCTCTTTCCGTTCCAGTCCTGCGGAATTTCGAACGTTCTGCGGTACCACACGATATCATGAAAGGAAGGGTCGTCGATGCCGCTCAGCTTGCTTTGAAACGTAAAGGGAACGTTGATCTTCCTCGTAAAGGAAGCCTGCGCTTCCGAATGATACCACCCTGCATCCTCGCCGATGGCTTCATCGTCAAAACTGAAATCCCATTCTCCATTGAGGGTTAACCACTCTTGGCGCTGAAACTGGGGTCTCGGATATTCGCTGCGAACCGTTTGTGCCTTGCTAACTTCTGTCGTCAAGATGCTGCTCACTCCTAATGATTCAGTCTCTCTATCTGCTTGTTTGAACGCCTAGCCTTTGATCGAACCGACATAAACGCCTTTCACGAAATACTTTTGCAGGAACGGATACACCAACAATATAGGCACCGTCGAAACCACGATCGCGCAATATTTAACCAGCTCCCGGAACGCGGTCGAACTCTGGGCGCTGTTAATGACGACACCGCCCGCGCTGCCGATCGTGGTGGCCGTTGAATCGTTGGCGACCAGGATTTCCTTCATTAACAGCTGTAACGGGAACAATTCCCTATCCTTCAGCAGGACCATCGCGTTAAACCAGGAGTTCCAATTCCCGACCAAATAGTACAGGAAGATTACGGCCAGCGTCGCCTTCGACAGCGGCAGGATCACCGTGATCAGGATGTTGGCCTGGCTTGCGCCGTCGATCAGTGCCGCTTCTTCCAGCTCTCTCGGAATCGATTGGAATCCGGTCCTTAGAATGATGATGTTCCATGTGCTTAAAGCGGTCGGAAGAATCATGGCCCACAAATTGTTGTACAAGCCGATGTCCTTCATTAACAGGAACCAGGGAATCAGCCCTCCGCCAAAGAACATCGTGATCGTAATCATGACCATGATGTAATTCTTGAAATACAAGTCCCGCCTGGACAGCACGTAAGCGCCCAATATCGTCATGACCATATTGACCAAGGTGCCCAGTCCAACGTAAATGATCGTATTCATATATCCCCTGAGCAGGCTGTTGTCCTTAAAGACCAGCTTGTAACCGTCGAGCGTGAATCCCAGCGGTTTGAACAATACCCCTCGATGAGCCACCAAAGCGCCGGGATCGCTGACGGAGGCGAACAAGATATGCAATATGGGATAAAAGCACACCAACGTTAAAGCGGTTAACAGCGTATAGTTCGTAAAGTCGAATACGCGGTCCCCGATGCTTTTATGCTTCCTGCTTCGTTTCACTTTGAGTTGCTTGATTTCCTCCATAACCTTCCCTCTCTCTTACCATAAGCTGGATTCAGATCTGCGCTTCACGATGGTATTCGTCATCCATAACAGCCCGAAATTGACGATGGAGCTTACTAAGCCGACGGCAGTGGAATAACTCAGGCTCGCTTCCCTCAAGCCCCTTCGGTAAACATAGGAAGCGATGACATCCGCCGTATCGTAGATCAAAGGATTGTAGAGCAGGATGATTTTCTCGTAGCCGGAAGCCATCAATCCGCCGATCGCAAAGATAAACAGAATGATGATGACCGGGCTGATCTGAGGCAGCGTAATGTACCACATTTTTTTCACCCTGCCGACCCCGTCGATATCGGCCGCTTCATATAACGAAGGATCGATGGAGCTCATCGCAGCCAGGTAAATGATGCTATCCCAGCCGATGCTCTGCCAGATTCCGGAAAAGGTATAAATCGGCCGGAACAAATTGGAGTATCCGAGAAGGGACGAATAGTCTTTACCCGTTATGAAGGAAAGCAGCTGCGTAACGACTCCCTCATTGGACGTAAAGATGTGAATGATCCCGCACACGACCACCAGTGAAATAAAATGCGGCATGTACGTGATGGTTTGCACGGTCCGCTTGAACTTGGAAGAACGGACTTCATTCAGCAGCAAGGCCAGGATGATCGGTGCCGTAAATCCAAAGACGATTCCCCATACATTCAGCAGGAGCGTATTCTTGACGACCCTCCAAAAATAGGGTCCTGAGAAAAAATCGATGAAATGCTTGAAGCCCACCCAATCGCTGTCCGCGAAGCCCAGCAAAGGCTTGAAATCCTTGAATGCGATCATGACGCCCCACATCGGCCCGTAGCAGAAGATCAAGAACCACGCCACGACGGGAAGGGCCATCAGATAAACGAACCAGTTCTTTTTCAGGTCCTTTTGAATCAAGCGCTTGGTGTTCTTAGGCTCCGAGGGTGTCCGGACATGGTCTATTCCCCTGTTTTTTCGTAAAATCTCCATGAATCAACCACCTGTTCTTATTATGAAAACTATCGTTGGTTATACCGATCCAAGGCTGCCTGATGGAGACTCAAAAATTCGTCCAGCCCCATGCTTTGCGCTTCCTTCAAAAATTTATCGTAAGCATCGACCGGCAATTCGCCCATGATGATCTTCGCGAAATATTCTCCGCGCAGCGTGGACAACTGGTTCCCAAGCTCGGCTTCACGCGAGGCCTCTTCCTTCGTAAACGTGATCGGCGGCATCGCCATGCTGGTGTCCATGTTCTCCGTCCAGTCCTGGCGAATATCTCCGGAATAGCTGCCTTTCGCCGTGATCAACGGATTGGCATTGTGCTCGTCGCGGATATTCGGCCAACTATGCCAGCGGTATTTCCAAAGCGTGACGTCTACCGGCTGACCGTCCGGATCATTGTACATATAACTGTTTTCCGGATAATAAGGCATTCCTTGCTCATCCACCAAGTGCACGGTGCCGTACTCCCCGAAGTTGATCAGCTCCCAGCCTTTCTTGGAATAGTTGAAATCCAGCCATGCCATAGCGGCTTCGACATTTTTGCTCTGGGTAGTGATGGCTGCACTGGTTCCGGTTCTTTTGAAGTTTTTGTAGGTGGTCGCGGATTTGTCCCCTTCATTCAGAACAGGATTCAGCGCCCCCACGAAATCAATGTCGTTCTGCACTTTCCAATAACTCCACATTGTATCCGGGGAATCCATCATCACGGCCGTATCGTCGGAAATCGCGCTGGCCATCCGTTGATTGAAATCGGCGGTAGCCCAGTCCCGATTCAGCAGGCCTTCCTTGTTCCACTTTTGCATCGTTGCGAGATATTCCTTGGCTTTCGGCTGTGCCGGCCCCCAAGCGGCCTTGCCGTTCTCGTCCATGAAGGTCCAATCCCAGACGCCATATGCGCCATTAATAATACCGGTAAAAATTTGGCCGTACGTCGAGCCGTAATTCAGCGGCGCCTTATATCCGACTTCTTTGCTTTTTTTCAGGAACTCATACCATTCGTCTATCGTGTTCGGGACTGGAAGTCCCGTCTTATCCAGCGCCTCCTGCTTGATCAGCATGCCGAACCAGGTCCATTCGGAATACGGCGCGATGCCGTAGAAGCCCAGCAGCCTGCCGTCGTCGGTCACGGTCGTTTTTCTTCTCGTTTCGTCCGAATTCCGCCATGCCGTATAATTCGGAGCGTGCTTTTCCATCAGGTCGGTGAGATCGAGGTAAGCGCCATCGTTGACCCCTGCTTCGAAGCCTCCCGGATAACGGCCCGGGTCAATAATGATGTCCGGCAGCTCGCCGGAGGAGATCATCAAGGTAAATGCATCGGCTTCCTGTCCGACCGGCGGCGTAATGAAGTTTACTTTGATGCCGGTGAGCTTCTCCACCTGCTTCTGAACCAAGTGATTATTCATATCCGGGATGTTGGAGTTGGCAGGCATCCAAACATCCAGCACCACATCGCCCTTGACCGGATATGCGGAATAATCGCTTGGAATGACTTCGTCAAATACATCTCCGAGGTATGTATCATTCAGCGTGCCGTTGACCTCATCGATTTGCTCCTGCGTCGGTGCTTTATTTCCGCGTATATCACCGCTGATATCCTCGAACGTCACCTCATTCTTCTCTACTTCTTCCTCTTGGGTTACGGTGTTGTCAGGCTTGTCATTTGCCTTGCCGCTGCAAGCGGTTACCGTCGAAATAATCAGGATGGATATGAATAACAAAGTGAAAAAACGCTTCATCGTTCCGTTCATGCTTAACCTCCCATGATATGAATAATTGCGAGCACCCCGCCGCTGCGCTCTAGAGGATCCATATGCCGTCGTTATTCAGGGGGCGTCCGGTTTTAAGGCTTTTATCTGTCTTTTTTAATCCTTCGAAGCTAGTGTCTCCTTGTGTCAAGGCATCTTCATGTCTTTGAAAGCCTTTGTCTCTTCTAATTGGCAAAATCCCGTTTCTGCTCCATCAGCTTCGCTTCATGTTCAACGCTTCATGTCTTTTCAGGCTGATGCATGACAAGGGTCATTCGCGGTCTAAGCACCTCCGCCCTGACACGATCCTCTTCATCATGGCCATTGGATATGGCTCCCCTTTCACATGTGAAATTGATGAGATTGACAGCTGTTGCACATCCATTTAATACAATTATTCTGTATCTTTAACCGAAGTATAAGCATACAACCTCATTCTGTCAACGCTTTCATACACAATTTTCGTAACTAAATTTGTGAATTATCCAAAAAAATATTTTGATAATGAGAATAACGGGAATAATGAGATGCACAAAAACTCCTTTTGAATTAAGGGGTTTTCATGAAATTCCGTTATTTTCATATATTTTCGCGGTTCTCGCCATACATGTGCATCTCTTCGTAATAAACCCCCATTCATTACAGATATATTGTAATAAATGGGGGTTTATATAGATCAAATACTATGGTTATTCGCTTACACCAGCCTGGTTACCACTCGCTCTCAACCATGTTTACACTGCGATCCCTTGCATGTTCGGGAGGTTGTGAATCCGCATACATTATTCTCCGGACGGTTTGGCCAAGGCATCCGACTCGCCGGCCGGCACGCCGAAATCCGGAGTTCCATCCGGCTTCCAGCCGAATTTCTGGATGCGGGTCGACCGCAAGGCCGTCTCGACGCCAGGCGCGGGCAGCGCATGGTAAACGATCCAATCCTCCTTGCCATCCGGCGATTGCGTGAAGCTATTGTGACCGGTCGCGTACACTCCGTTTTCCACGCTTTTGCAAAATACGGGCTGCATCGATTTGGTCCAGGATTCCGGATCCATCGGATCCCCGTTTTCTTCCATCGTGAGCATGCCCAGCGAATAATCCTCCGACCAAGTGGTGCTGGCCGAGTACACCATAAAGATGCGGCCGTTCCGCCGAAGAATGACCGGTCCTTCGTTAATCGCCATTCCGCCTTGTTTTTCCCAGGACAGGGTCGGAGCCGTGATCAATACATGGTCCCCCGTCAATGTCCAAGGGTTCGACATGCGCATGATGTAGATCGCGGACCCGTAATCCGGGAAATGGCCATATCCGGCATACAGGAAATAATGCTGGTTGCCTGCGGTCATGACCGTGCCGTCCAAGCCGGGGACGGGGGTCGGCAGCGCGCCTTTCCAAGCCCATTGTCCCTCCATCGGATCAGCCTCGGCGTTCTCCAGCACGCATATTTGGCGGGACTCATCCCCTCCTCCGTCATTCGCCGTGAAATAGATGTACCATTTGTTGTCCAAACGATGAATTTCCGGCGCCCATAGGTTATGGCTGTACCTTCCCCCGGGTTCCGGAGTCCAGATCGTTTTCTTCCGTCCTTCCGCAAGGCCGGTTAAGGTTGCGGATTGCGTCAGTTCCAGATGATCGCGTTTCGTCGACATAAAGTAATAATAGCCGTCCGTATGCTTCCATACCCAAGGATCGGCTGCCTGCTCTACGATCGGATTGTTGAATGTTGGTCCATTCACCATCTTCGAATCCCCCTTATCCCTAGACATTCCTGGTTTTGATCAACACTACGGCAATTCAACCCTTGACTCCCTTGAGCTCCCCACACCTCCCGCAAAAAGTTAAACCCAATCTTACTGATGTCTTTCAGCCTTGTCTATACGCAAATTTACGAGGTTTATCGCGTTAGATTATGTGACATCGGGAAGTGGGAGAAATATGAATGGGGAGCATCTAAGCATCTATAGCCATCTTGGAAACAGCCGCGGTATTTCGATCTGTTTGATGGAAATTCGGGAGGTGCTGCACAATCAAAAAAGCTGACCCTAAAGGATCAGCTTTATCTTTTTCTTGATATCGATCTCGCCAAACGAAACCCGAGATCCTCAATCCGAAACGTCGGGTGGCTGCGGCGGCGGCACGTCGCTCCGCAGCCTCTGGCTTCTTCGGCCCAGCTCCCTCCGCGGAATACTCTGTAGGAGCCGTATACGTTCGGATCGTAAAGATCCCAGCACCACTCCCATACGTTTCCGAGCATATCGTAAAGCCCCCACGCATTCGGCCGCTTTTTGCCCACCTCATGCAGGACGCCTCCGGAATTCCCTTCATACCAAGCGATGTCGTCAAGCTCTCCGTAACGGTAGCCAAGACTCCCGGCTTTGCACGCGTATTGCCATTCCGCTTCCGTGGGAAGGCGGTATCCGTCTGCCTCCTTGTCACAAACGACGGATTCACCGTCATCCGTTACCGAATAACATTCGTTCAGGCCTTCGCGCCGAGATAACATATTACAAAAGAGAATCGCTTCATGCCATGATATATTCACGACTGGGGACTCCAACAAATCATCGCATCCGGATGTCTTTGGCATGATTGAGAAATATAACGCCTTCGTTACAGGAACCGATGCAAGCTGAAATGCAGGCACTTCCACCGTCCACGAGGACTTTATACGGTCGTCCCTTAATTGAACTGCGCCTGCTGGAATGTTCACCATTGAAACCCCTTTTGGATCAAACCCAGATACCGGCAACGATCTTCCTCCCGTATTCGCTACTTAGTTATTCCATTTGCTTAAACGTTCGATCCCCTCTTGTTCACTGGGCAAGAAAAAGAAATCATGGCCCTTATTGCATTCGTAAATAAAATCTTGAAGGCTTTGGCTTGGATAAACCGAAAAGTCTCCAATGATCGCAATTTTCACCTGATAATTGATAAACTTCTGGAGAATGTCGCCTGCAAGCCGAGTCTTCAAATCGAAGAAAGACTCGCTTATCAACGATTGATCCATCACAATGCGGCGGCTGTCCGTTTCATAGTGCACGGTGGCCATGAGATCCAAGGCCGACTGGACATCCTTAATCAATACCTCGCTGCCGCTAACGACAGCAATCGTTCCTCCATCGGTTTCAACTTTCGCGATATTCATCAAACTCCTCCTCTTTTGATAAGTCTTCTTACATAATCCTCACATATGTACCGGTTATCCTCGTCCTTGTCGGGCGGAACCTTCGCTACTCTAAAGAAGCTCAGGCCAATAACCATCGCCATCAGGCCATAGGCGGCACTGTTGGAATCTTCAACCGACATCTGCCCCGTCCGGTTACCGTATTCCATAATCTTGGCGATGCCTTGGAGATCGCGTTCGTAGCTCTTGGATGCAACTTCCTGCAAATGACGGTCCAGCATGGCCTTTGAAAAAAACTGCACAAAGAGCTTGCCTTGATCCTCATAGGGGATAAACATCTTATCGACTCCGTCAAGCTGCGAAACATTCAGCTTCTGATCCGTGTCCTCGCTGTACGGAGGGAGCATATGCTGCAGGACAACCTCCATCATTTCCTCCGCTGACATGGCAGGCTCAATGCCTGATTCGATCTTTAGCCCATAGTAGGCTAGGAACGACTTGAAGGCTTCGGTCGTCAAATGATCCTTATTCTTGAAATAATAAGTGACCACTCCCTTGGAGCAGTTCGCATACTCGGCAACCTTATCCAGCGTCATCCCTTCAATTCCATGCAAGCTGATGCAGGTTAACGTGGCGTTAATGACGTCTGCCCTGCGCTTTTGTTCCATTCCCAATTTGGGCATCGCTTCTCACCTGACATCTTGATTTTATTTATACTGAACAGTCGGAATAAAAAAAGTGTACACAATGTTGATTCACGCTGTCAATGAACATTTATTTGGCTGGCTGCATGGGGCAAAACCTGAGCTTCTCCTACGATCTCTCGCCAGCTGCTGTATCAATCAAAGCAATAACATTCTGGTTGAAGGATATTACGCACGAGGCGGAACGCCCGCATCTTTTTAGAGAGGAGCATCTGTAGAGAGCCTGTATAGCTATTGTAGAGAATTTGTAGAGCATGCTTTGTTATTCTGATATCCGCTTGTCAAAATATGTCCTTCCATGTCAAGAAGGCAGCCTTGGTGCAGGTTCGCTTGAGATGAAGGTACAGGACATCAACAAAATACAAAAAGAAGGAGGATGATCATTTTCATGAAAAAATCCGGAAAATTCGGATCCTTGTTTATGGTGATCTGTATGCTCGTTGCCACGTTTCAGCCTTTGACGGCACCGGCCTCTGCGGCGGCGGCACCCGAGGACAAATGGGTCACCTATAAACTTGATAATTTCAGCAATTCCAAGCAAGTCGATTTATTCTCGCTGAACGGCCAAGCCAAAGTGATGCAAGACAGTAAAGGACGCGATATCCTGCGTCTGACCGAGGCACAAGGAAACCAGTTCGGTACGGCTTTTAACAAAAAACTGATCGCCGCGGGCAACAACTATTCCTTCAGCACTTTTTTCAAGTTCCGCTTGAACGGAGACAATCGTACCAACTCTCCTGCCGACGGCATTACCTTCACCATTCAGGCTCAATCCAACAGTGCGGGCGAAGTCGGTGTGGGCATTGGTTACGGCGGGATCAAACCCAGCTTTGCGGTGAAGTATGATACATACAAGAACCCGAGCCCGGTTAACGATCCATCCGCTAACTACATCGGACTTGCAAAAAACGGTAGTGTGAACAATACCAATCCGGATTGGTATACAACGAACCTCAACGGCATTACGCTGTCTGGAGGAGAGGATCTATACTCCTGGATCGACTACGACGGACAGACCAAGGTTGTTAAGGTTTACCTGAGCAAGGATGCTGTACGTCCGACAACTCCCGTTCTGGAAACAAGCAACATTGATCTGGACGAAATCTTTGCCGGATATCCCGGCGTTTATGCGGGATTCACCTCCGCCACCGGCGGCTCGATGGAAACCCACGATATTCTCGGATGGTATTTCACGAACGAATTCGAGCCGATCGATACGGCAAATACAGGCTATGTCTACAAACAAGCTCCAACCGATGTCAGAATTGAAGTCGTTCCAACCTCTGAGCCTGGAAAGTATGAAGTGATAGGAACCGCGCTTGATGTAAACGGCGATCCCGTGGAGGGAGCCCCGATTACCTTCTATTCCGAGGAAGGAGTATGGACTTCTCCATCCCAATCGACTAATAGCCAGGGACAAGCTACGGCCATTCTGGATTTTGGCGATAATCCTCCATCGGGAGAGATAAAGGTTGTGACGGTAGGTGGAGCTTACGCTACGGTACCGAAGGCTCCGGTCCTTTCATCAGGTAATACACCTGCAACAGCTAATGAGCTGTCGTGGAACACTGTAACAGGAGCTACTTATTATAGTCTTTATAAGGACGGTGTCCTGCTCGACACGAATATTCAGGTTCCCTCGTATACCTTAACGGGGGCAGATCTGGATGAGATCTCACAATACACTGTAACTGCAGTTATATCTGGACCGGCCGGTACGATCGAGACCCTTCCATCTAATCCAGTTACTTTAGGGCTCTACTTTGATCTGCCAGAATACAAACTCAATACGAGTCCTCTTGCACAAAACTACACGCATCCTACGGTGGTTACGTCTGTTTATGAGACCGGTAGTAGAGACGTTACCCTGGAGGTAACGGAGTTTACCGTTAAAAATCCACTCGTAGCTACGATAAGTGAAGACGGTTTACTGACGGCAATAGGTGCGGGCACCACCGTAATCGAGGCCGTATATAACGGTAAGACCACTCAATCCATTGTTAAAGTAAGCATCGATGCTCCGGCGTTAACGACTGGGCAAGTGAATGCGACCAATGCCGAATTATTGTGGAACGCCGTCCCTGGCGCTCAAACGTACAATATCTATGATGCCAACGGACAGCTGATCGCCGACGGAGTGACAGGCACTAGCTATGTGTTGTCCGGCCTGAAGCCGGAAACGAAGCAAAGCTATGTCGTCAAAGCCGTCAGCAACGGCATTGAATCCCCTGCTTCGCCGCCCGTGGAAGTAACCACGCCGGCCTCCGGCCTGCGCGATCTGTTGATCGATCCGGCAAGCGTCACGCTGCAAACCGGTGATCAGCATACGCCTAAGGTAACGGCGGTTTCCTTGGATGAAAGCATTCAGGATGTAACAGGCAAAGCCACATATACATCTTCCGATGATAAGGTGGCCACGGTCGATGCCAATGGCGTCATTACCGCCGTAGCACCAGGCACGGCCATCATCACGGCTACGCATGACGGAAAATCCGTCACGCAAACCGTCCATGTTCATGATCAGGCATTATCTTACAACCTGGATGTAACGGTGACCCCTGAAGGCGTATTGGCTGACGGGAAGTCTCCGGTCACGGTTACCGCTAAGGCAACCGATTCCAAGGGCAACCCGGTTCCTGGAGTACCCGTGGTCATCACATATGATTCCGGTAAAACTAAGACGGTGACCACCAATGAAGAAGGGATTGCCGTATGGACATACGAACCTGCGGTTTTAACGGACACGACGCCGTTATACGACATCGTGGTCGCAGAAATACAAGATCCTGCCACAGGCACAAACGTTCAAGCAAGCAAGGGCGTACATTACTTCCCTGCCGCCATTGACGGCATCGTTGTGGATCAAATCACCGGCAAACCGGTAGCAGGCGCAAAAATTACCGTGGAATCCGATTTCAACAACGACGGAATACCTGATTTCTCGGCTGAGGTTACGACCGGCGAGGACGGCTCATACCAGATTCCGGTTCCGCGCGGAAACTATACCTACGAGCTGAATATCGAAACTCCGGTTCAAATCGGAGGGCGTGACGTCACGCTGACGCAAACCAAAGAGGTTACGATCGGCACTGTACAACCTGGCCAAACGATCAAACCTTCGAACCTGCTGAGAGGTCAATTATTCGTTGCTTCCGCCAGCGGAGCATCCAACCCTGATACCATCGGGGATGTCCTCGGCAGCGGAAAAGCCGTTGCACTGCTTCAAGGCTTGAACGGCAGCAGCTTTAAGCAGCCGCTCAACGTAGCCAATGACGGAACGTTCTCGCTGGATCAAGTCCCGCCGGGGAAATACCAAATATCCTACCAGCTTGAACTGGCGGACGGTACGGTATTGGCAGGTCCCGCTTCCATCTTGGACGTGGATATGACCCAAGACGGACAAACCGCGATCGTATATTCCCTGATAGATCCTTACGGCATCATCACGGATGCATCGACAGGAAAAGTGATTAGCGGCGCAGACGTTCAATTGTATTGGGCTGACACTGAGCTGAACCGTCAGAAAGGACGGGTGCCGAATACACTCGTATCCTTGCCTGCACTGGCTGGGTTTGCGCCTAACCAAAATGCCAATCCGCAAATTTCCGACGCGGCTGGCGAATATGCATGGATGGTATATCCGGAAGGCGATTATTACATCGTCGCGAAACGAAGCGGCTATTACACTTATGACACTCGGGTTTCCAAACCGAATGCCCCGGCCGTTAACGGTTCCGACAGTTATATCAAAGACGGGATCATCCATGTGGGACAGAGCATTATCGCATTTGACTTTGCTATGCAGCCAGTGCCGTCATCAGGTAATGGCGGGGATTCTTCTGGGTCTTCTTCCCCATCACCGCAGCCGCAGGGCGATGTGACATTGAACCTGTCCACGGACAAGAAGCAAGTCCAAGAAGGCACGCAGTCGACCATTACCGTCGATTACGCTAACCGTACCAACGCGGCATTACGTGATGCATCGGTTCAAGTCACCCTTCCTGAAGGCGCCGAAGTCGTGAATGCTCACGGCGGAAAGGTTGATGGCAGAACCGTAACCTGGAATGTGGCTCATCTCCCTGCCGGAAGCACCGGCAGCTTCAAACTGGACATCAAGTGGGGATTGATTGCAGCCAAAGAGATTCAATATGAAATCATCGGACAGCTTACGGCAGGTAGCAGCAAAAAATCCAATAGCGTCCATGTTCAAGTATTCTCTGACCGGTTCGGCGATCTCCAGCATCAGCGTTATATTCTCGGGTTCCCTAACGGTAAATTCCAACCGTCCAATACCTTGACCCGGGCCGAGCTCGCTGCAATCGTTGCTCGTCTTTCGGAGAAAACCACAGGCAACGCGAACTCAAGCTTTAACGATATTCGAAAAGGACATTGGGCGACCGATTACATTCGAATCGCGGTATCCCAAGGATACTTCAACGGTTACGCAGACCATACGTTCCGTCCGGATGCACCAGTCACTCGCGGAGAACTGGCTGCGGTGCTGGCCCGTTTCCTGGACTTGGACACATCGGCTTCCGTAAATCGCCATTTTACGGACATCGAAGGAAGCTGGGCTGCCGAATCCATTGAGGCATTATATCGCAACAATTTGCTGTCCGGTTATCCTGGAAACACGTTCCGGCCTAACAACCGCATAACGCGTGTCGAAGCCGTCACGTTGATCAACAAAGCGTTATACCGTGGACCTTTGACGGGATTGGAGCCGCTCTTCCCTGATGTAGCAGAAACCCACTGGGGCTTCGGCGATGTTCAGGAAGCAACGGTTTCTCACCAGTCCACTCGTAATTCAGACGGCGTTGAGGTTTGGGTTTCCACGCTTAAGGATAACGTGAAGTAATACTCTCCCTCATAGGGAGGATGCTGTCGATCATCGAAGCATCCAACCGCTCACCCCCGGTCTTATTCCAGACCGGGGGTTTTCCTTGTTCCAGATACATGTAGGCATGCATTCAGCCAACTTAAAAATAGCGACAGGGTTATCCAGGGGGATTTTCCTTATCTTCCCTATGCTTAAATCCGACCCGTGCTATAATGGATTCACTATTTAAAGCATATGGAACAGGGGCGACTTTTTCATGCAATCTCCTAAAACGGTACTGATTATTGAAGATGAGCGGGATATCTCGCGCATTGTGAACGATTATTTGCGTGTCCAGGGATTCAGCACGTTCATCACGGAGAATGCGAGGGACGGATTGCAGGGAGTCCGTAACCGGCAGCCGGATTTTATCATTCTTGATTTGACGCTGCCAGACGCTGACGGAATTGAAGTATGCCGTGAGCTTCGTACATTGACTTCTGCGCCCATACTTATTTTAAGCGCTCGCAGCAGCGACACGGACAAAGTGCTTGCCTTGGGTTTCGGCGCCGATGATTATATGACCAAGCCCTTCTCGCTCAGTGAGCTGGTCGCCCGGGTTCAGGCGCATTTGCGCAGAATGGCCGACCCGAAACTCCAGGCAACAACACAGCTGCTGTTGCGATACGGCACGTTATCGATTGATAAAGGCGCCCGCAAGGTCATGGCCGGACAGCGGGAAATTGCTTTATCCGCGAAGGAATTCGACCTGCTCTATTTTCTCGCATCCAACCCGAACCAAGTGTTTACCAAAACGCAGCTGCTGGATCAGGTGTGGGGGTACTCCGCCTATGTCGAGGATAATACGATCACGGTCTACGTTCGGCGGCTCCGCGAGAAGCTGGAACGCAGCGGAATCAAATCCGCTTATATCACGACGGTTTGGGGCGTCGGTTATAAATTCGACCCCGATGAAACGGAGTAGCATTTTTATGCACTGGAAACCATGGTATGCAAGAAGGCTCTGGACGGCTTGCCTGTCTCTTCTTGTAATTTTGCTGTCCGTCATTTGGCTCGCTTGGCCCTCGAACCAGCCTGCTTCGTCCTCTATCGTCAACCACATTCGCTTGCAGACCAATACGATCGTCCATACGTTGGAGAACGCGTTTGCCGAACTGCTCCCTCCCGATGCTCCGATTCGCGAGAAATTAACCGGCTGGAGTCAAGAAACACGGATCGGCCTTAAGGTCGTGCTCCCTGACGGAACGATGATATATGACAGCGATGATTCATCGGTACGCCGTATTCATCCTCGCTTTGAACTGGACTATACGCTGCGTATGTCCGACGGCGACCCGCCCGATTACCACCTGGCATTTCCGCTGCTGGATGCCGGAACCAACGCCTTCGCAGGCTATGCGCAGTTTACGGTCCCTGCATCTGCAGCGACCGCGGCCATCCCTTCTTCCGGCTTGCTTCTCGTTGTGCCATGGACCTTGCTTTCCTTGGCACTCCTGACGCTGCTTTATGTACTCTTCTCCACCGGACGCCGGGTGCAGCGGGATCTGGTTGAGCCTGTTGCCGGGCTCAAGCCCTATGCGGAAGCCATCCTGAAGGGCGATTACGAGCAGCGCGCCGAATGGACAAGCAATAACGAGGTCGGCGAACTCTATGCCGTATTTGATCTCATGCGTGAAGAAATTCGCAATTTACATATGCAGCAAGCCTCGCACAGCCAGTCGCACAAGGAACTCATTTCCAATCTGTCCCATGATTTAAAAACCCCGCTGGCGACCATCAAAGCCTACATCGATGCGATTCGTGAAGGCATCTGCCCCGATCTGCCGAGTGTGATGGCTTACCTGGAGGTGGTGCATGCCAATACAAGCAAGATGGCTGTGCTTGTAGACGATTTGCTGCTGCACGCGCTGCGTGATCTGGACCAAATTGCGGTGCGTCCGCTGGAACAGTACAGTTCTTCGACGATTGAACCTGTGTTGCGAACCATGGCGCACTACATACGTACGATGGGGGTGCGCTGCGTGGAGCCTTCTTCCATTCCGAACGTGCTTGTTATCATCGATGCTGTGCGTTTCGAGCAGGTCATCGCCAATCTCGTCACGAATGCCCTGAAGCATACCCAACCCGGGGATACGATTACGCTCGCCGTTGAGGAGTTGGCCGAATCATCCAGTTTGCGGATCATAATTTCCGATACGGGCAGCGGTATTTCCCCGCAGGACATGCCCTTTATTTTTGAACGGTATTACCAAGGCAGTGTCCCGGACCGCAAGAAACTGGCCGAGCGGCAAGGGGTTGGACTCGGTTTGTCGATTTGCAAATATATTATGGAAGCGCATGGCGGCACGATCACGTTTCACAGCAAGCAGCAGCAGGGAACGACCTTCTGCTTGACTCTGCCGCTAAGCTGACCCCTGTCATACTTTATTAATAATTTGATAAGGAATGCGCAAGAATCGTCCTCTATAATTTGGAAGCACGAGAAGAGAGGAGACCCTGTCATGCCTACAACCAAAACCATCATCCTGCAAGCTTCCAACTTATGCAAAACCTATACCACCGGCAAGGAGCAGTATCATGCCGTGCGCAATGTCGATCTGTCGATATATGCCGGCGACTTTACTGTGATCATGGGAGATTCCGGGTCGGGAAAGTCGACCTTGCTTTACTTGCTTAGCGGACTCGACGCCGTGACTGCCGGTGAAGTCCACCTTCAGGGACAGCGCCTCGATCAGCTTTCGGCTAAGGAGCTTGCGCGTTTTCGAGCAGATCAGATCGGTTTTATCTATCAAAACAGCAACCTCGTGCCGGATTTGACGCTGTTCGATAACGTCGCTCTTCCTGGTTATATCGCCAATCGGGACAAAGAAGCCGTAAAACAAAGGGCCAACGACCTGATGACAAGCCTGCATCTCGAAAAACAAGGCACCCGGCTGCCTTCCCAGGTGTCCGGAGGCCAGCAGCAGCGGGCCGCCATCGCCAGGGCGCTCATCAACAATCCGGATATGATTTTTGCCGATGAACCCACCGGCAGCCTCAACTACGAACAAGGTGTTACGGTGCTCGATATCCTGAGCCGGATGAATGCGGAAGGCCAATCGATTGTCATGGTCACGCACGATATGAAGGCGGCCTGCCGCGGCAATCGCCTGATCTACATTCGCGATGGCAAGATCGGCGGCACGCTGGATATGGGACCCTACGTCCCGGAGTTAGCCTCCGAGCGGGAAGCAATGATCTTTGCTTATGTCACCGGGAGGAGGTAGTCCAAGATGCGTGCCATATTGACGCTGTGCTGGGGGAACATTCGCAAACGAAAATTGCAAAACGCGCTGATCGCATTGCTCATTGCGCTATCTGCTCTATTAGTCGGCACCGCTTTCACGGTCTTGATGAATACGGAAAACGTATTCGAAGAGCGCCATGCGGCTGCTCAAGGTGCCCATGAAATCATAAATATGACCCGCGGGCTGCATGATGAACGCATGGTTGCCGATTGGTGGTCAACCCAGGAGGGGGTGACCGCCTCCAGCCTTATTCCTTACAAGCCTTGGACCGGCTTGGTCTATAACGGGCAAGAACTGCCCAATCTTTATCTGTATATGATCGATACGCCTCCGATGCCGCATGGGGTCAATCATCCGCTCCCCGGCGCCGGACCGGCTCAACTGACCGTTCCGGAAGCCGGAACCGTCTGGGTGCCCACCTCGCTCGCCTACAAATACGACATGGAAGTCGGCGATGAATTGGTGTTCACCGCCGGGGCTGCCCCGGTACAATTCACGATCGGCGCTATCGTTATTGACCTGTCACATGGCGGCCCCTTCACCACCACTGCCCGCATCTGGATGAACGAAGCGGACTACCTTTCGACCATGGGCGGCTTGTCCACGCCGGAGCAGTACCTGGTGTCGCTTCGCTATGCGCATCCCGAACAAAGCGGGGAGTACTGGCAGCGCTTTGAGGAGGCGCTCGGATCGCCGTTTTTGGAAGAACGCGTTTCGTTTGCCGAGCTGTCCGCCTTTTACTTTATCATGAACAAAGTGATCGGCTTCGTCATGAGTTTCCTCGGACTGGTCATGATTGCTGTCGCCTTGCTTACGATCGGCTTTACGATCACGGACACGATCCTGGCCAATTACCGCACGATCGGCATTCTCAAATCCATCGGCATGACCTCCGAACGCATCATCGTCACCTATATGCTGCAGTACGGCTTGATTACCGTTATCGCCTTGATCCCTGCCCTGATCGGCAGTCGACTGCTGTCGGATATCATCATTAAGAATTCCTTATCCTTCCTCAAATCCGAGGCGGCGCCAGTGTCCGTGCAGGCGCTGGGGGTCGCAATCTGGACCGGCATCGGCATGCTGATCATCATCCTCTTGTGCGTTGTCCTCTATGCAGCCAAAACGCGCCATATCGAGCCGATTCAGGCGATCCGCTATGGCATGTCGGAGTCTTCGCATACCCATGCCCATGGACATGGAACCGGCACAAGGCTGCTGGACCGATGGTCCGTACCCGCCGTCATCGGATGGAAGCATGTGACCGGCAACAAAAAAGGGGCGGCGCTGGTCTTTCTATTGATGAGCATTACCGCGGCGGTGCTCGTCTTTGGCACCCTGCTGGTAACGAGCGTCTATCGCATCAGCGAAACCTCGGCCCAGTGGGGCTACGACGATGCGGATATCGCCATCATGGTGATCAACGCTGACGGAATGGATCGTACAGAATTGCAATCTTATATCGAGAAGGATCCCCGGGTCCTCAGCCTGAACTGGTCCGGCTCGGCTATTGGAGTTGTTGCGCAAGCAGATGGCACTCAACCGACGTTCAGCCTCCCGCTGACCGTGGTGGAAGGCAGCATGGACGAGATGGGATTGGCCTCGCTGACAGGCCGGAACCCCGTGCTGCCTAACGAAATCACGATCGGAGTCAACATTGCACGCAAATTGAATAAAGATATTGGCGATGCCGTTACGATCTACATCGAAGGAAAACCGCATCAGCTGCTGATCACCGGCACGTTTCAGTCCATTTCCAACCTGTCGAATATCGCTCGGATCACATCGGACCTTGTCGGGCACATCAATCCGGACGCCGGGTTTGTTCAACTTCGGAACCAAGCGGATAGCGATGAGTTCGTGCGACAGCTGAATCAACGCTATGGTCCGGTGATCCAGGCCCTCAAGCAGGAAGTGCTCCTGGATTCCGTATTCAAGGAGGCCACGGCCGTGCTGCTCATTCCGATGAGTTTGCTGGCCCTTCTGTTCCTCACCGTCACTTGCCTGATCGTCTATAGTACTTGCCGCCTGCATATTCGCAAGGAAACGAAAACTTACGGCATTTACGCTTCGCTCGGCCTGACGGCATCAGACATCCGCCGCGCGTTGACAAGCGGCATTGCCGGAGTGGCTGCCCTCGGTACGCTGGTTGGCATGGTATGCGGAGTCTACGCGCTGCCAGCCGTACTGCGCGGCTTGCTGTCTGCCTACGGCATCGTCAAGGTGCCGCTGGTCATGGAGTGGCCGCTGGCGATTGTCCTGACACTGATCGCTCTTGCCATTGCCGTCAGCGGCTGCTGGTTGGCTTCGCGAGCCCTTGACCGCACCTCCTTGCGAGTGCTGGTGACGGATTCTTGAGGAAAGTCAACGAGAACGGGGCTGCGGCAGACTAATGAGCCATTTACCAAACGAGGCGAAAGCTATCTGTTTCGCTGTTGAACGAGAAAAAGATGGCCTCCGTTTTTCGGAGGTCATCTTTTTTAGCTTCTTGGCTTTGTTCCATATTTTACTTACCGGACAAATAGAGGCCGAGCTCTGACAACAGCGCGCTTCCCACGTACGTGCCCGTGAACACGAACACCGCAACGATCGCCACGCGCCAGGAGGTTTTGCGAAGATCAACCAGCCTGTCGGCTACGGAAATGCCGGCGAACGCCAAAATCGGAGTGGTGATGGACAAAAAGTTGACGTTGGCAATGGCGTCCACAAACACATCCGAAATCAGGCAGCAGATCAGCGAAACGATCGATACCCAGCCGAGAACCGGGAATTCCTGCAGGAATTTCAGCGGAACCTTTTTCATCAGCGTCGAGATCAGAACGCCGATGAAGGAAAAAAGCCAAAGCACGGATAAGCCGGCTATCGTCCCTATCGTAATATGGCCTTCGCCGTTTTTGATGAACTTCATTTGCTCCGTAAATAAAATAAGACCGACGCTAAGCAGCAGGACGAGGGCATATTTTGCGTATTTATTCAAACCGGTGCTCATTTCTTTTCACCTCTGACCATTAATTTGTACATAAACCGCTGCAGCGGAACCGCGAGAAATACCATCGTATACGTTCCGAGAAAGCTGGTAAGCAGCTGGCTCGCAGCAGCGTATCCGTTAATGGTCTCCGTCATCTCAGGAGAATGGGCGATTAACGCGGAAGAAGAGCCTGTCATCATGCTGGCGGAACCGACCCCGGAGGACATCGCCAGCGCTTCGATCGAGAAGCCGGCGGCAACCATGACCGGCGCCAGAATGCTGAAGAACAGCGTGCCGAATAGGGTACCGATAATATAGAGGGACAGTACCCCGCGGCCTTCGTCGGAGTCGAGCGTATACTTCTCGGAGATGTAAGCGAGTTCCCCTTCCCTTCCAAGTCCAAGCGTAGCGCCGATGGCTTCCCTTCTCAGGCCGAGCAGGATGGCGATGGGAAGTCCGAGCAGAATCGTCCCCAGGTTGCCGATTTCCTGTATGATGAATACCCAGCCTACTTTTAAGATTTCTTCTAATCTAGGAGCAACGTCGGCGCCGTATCTCGCCATGAGCGGCAGCATAATAAAGATCAGATACTTGCTGGAGAAACCGACGTTTTCCTTGCTGTAAATTTTCTTCATCAAGCCTTTCCGGAATATCGACAAGCCGAGCACCATCGTGATCAAAATGGCGAATACGAGTGGAAGCAGGCTTATTTTCACGGAGCCGACCCGGATGGACTGAATGCCGATAAATTCGGCAACCGCTATAACAATGAGCACGAATGCAAGCAAATAGAGATACTGTAGTTTTAACTTCATGCCATGATGTCCTCTTTTCTGTTTTTCTGTTTCTTAATGGGAGCCAACGATCGAAGCAAGGAGCTGCTCGTATTCGGCGAATGTGCGGCGGTACAGCTTCGAACGGTCGATGCGTCCGCTCATGCGCTCCAGCACCTGCGTTATAAATCTCGGGAACACTTCATAAATAAATTCCGGATCGATATCCTTGAAATCGTCGCCGTGGATCGTTCCCGTAAAGCCGCTGTAGCCGATTTGAATGCAGGGCATCATGAAGGCTAAATCCCCAATGTCTCCTGCAGCGCTGATGGCGTTGTTGTTCCAAATACGGGCGATCTCCTCGTTATCCTGGAACGCCTCCAGCACGAACTCGGACAAATACCGGTCCTGAACGAACGGCAAATATCCCATCTGCGTCTTAATCTCGACCTCGCCTTGAAGGGCCAGCGCGCTGCCCCTGGCCGCATCGTCCATCTTGGAGGCCGCTTCCTTCATGTAGTCCACCGACTGGGTGCGCAGATCGCTGCCAACCGTAATCCGATTGGGAATGACGTTTGTCGACATGTCGGACTCCAGGACGATCGGGTTCATGCGGACCTTCTCGCTGTCCTTCATCTGCTGCCTGCTGAGGCCTAACGCCACATTGAACAGGGTCGACATGCTGTAGGCATTTTTGGCGGAGAAGGGATCAAAACCGGCGTGGGTTGCTTTTCCGGTAAACGTGTAATGCTTATATAAGAATCCGGCCAGGTCGCAGTTGATTTCGATCGTGCGCTCGGCAAACTCTCCTCCCATGGCGTGTACGCACAGCCCGATGTCGATATCGTCGAACACGCCGAGTTTCATCGCTTCGGGTTTTCCTCCGTAATAGGAGATCTTGCCGCTTCCGAGCAGCTCGTCCCTGTAAGCGAGATCCAAATACTCCTCGGCGGGAATAAAAATAAACGTTAGACTATAATCCAAAGCGTCGTACGCCTTGGACTCGAAATAATGCTTGTATAAAGCCAGGGCAATCGCCACCTGCGTATAATGACCGCAATTGTGTGCCGCACCCGTTGCCTCGTCCGATCGCCAATGGGTTGGAGCATATACCGCATCAAGCTCCGCGATAAACGCGATGTTCAGCGGCTTGCCGCCGCCAAGCGTTGTCCGAAGGCCGGTTGTGCTGAATGATTGCAGCTCGATATCCGGATTAACCTTTTTCAGAAAATCCACTACCGTTTGATTGGTTTTAAATTCCTTGTAGCCAAGCTCAGGGTTATCGAATATGGTCTGTCCTACACCTGCAATTTCTTCGTACTGTTCTTTAAAACTCATAGCTGCCTCCCTCTTGATGAAAATAATCCTAATGTTAGTTTAGTTTTCTTAATTGTGTCAATAAAAATCACGTTATATTATTTTCCTATAGAAGTGATTATATTTACATATAACGCTCTAGTTTTCCCTTTGTTTAATCGCTGCAGATGAACGAAAGAAAAAAGAATCCGGATTAAGCCCGGATTCTTTTTTCTAGTTTTGTGCACTTTTCTCATTAATAAACTTCATAGTTTTGCCCGGTTTGAGCCCCTTCCACACTCTTTTTATACGCAAGCGCTACACGTGCGGCCGGCACGGCTTCAAAGCCCGGGAAAAACTCGCCGTATTTATCTAAGGACTCCACTAAAACATTAGGGCTTACGCTGTTTATGCGAATTCCCCTTGGCATTTCAATGGCTGCGGATTTAACGAAAGCCTTGACACCGCCGTTTGCCATGGCCGCCGATGCGCCCTGAGGAATGGGATCATCCATCATAATTCCGGTTGTTAAGGTAAAGCTTCCTCCGTCATTCATATAATCCAGTCCTAGAAGGACTAGATTAATTTGGCCCTTAAGTTTGCTTTCAATGCCAATCTCATTTAGCTCCGGCGTCAATTCTGCAATAGGACCAAAATGCGCACCGCCTGTTGCGCTGATGACCGCATCCACTTTTCCGATTTTTTTATACATGTCTTTAATGCTTTTGACGGAAGTAATATCCACTTGGGCATCGAAGCCGTTTCGCCCAGCATGTACGATTTCGTGATTTTTTTCTAATTCTTTAGCGACTGCTCGTCCGATCGTGCCGCTTGCGCCAATGATTACTACCTTCATGTGCAGCCTCCTTATTCCTATGAGATTTCAATTATATTATACCCCTGGTTTTGCTTGAAGACATTGAAAGATCTCTTGGAGAACGGACTTGAAATATTATAATAAAAAACCATGTTCTGTAAATGTCCGTCCTAACAAGTCTTTCGAACCTAACGTTTGTTGACTATAGTATCAAGTTTGTTATCTGGAAGCAGCGTTTCCTCCTCTTATACAATGAAATCAACAAGTGCACGACAAGCGAGATTACACCGTAAGGAGTGACAGACATGAGCTCTCAAGCCGAACCCAAAAAACGAAAGCGCTTACGAATGCGATGGCACAAGCAGGATACGGAATTGACCCTCTTGGCGCTGCCAACCACGATCTGGTACATCCTGTTTAGTTTCTTACCGATGTTCGGGATCATTATCGCCTTCAAAAATTTCAAGATTAGCGGCGGGTTCTTGAGCAACGTGTTCAACAGCCCTTGGATCGGGCTCAAAAACTTCGAATTTCTGTTCAAGTCGAATGACGCCTGGATCATTATTCGAAACACGATAGGATACAATATTGTGTTTATTGTGCTGGGGATCGTTCTGCCCGTCCTGTTCGCGATCATGATCGGCCTCCTCCACAGCCGCAAAGCCAGCAAAGTTTATCAGACGATGATGTTCCTCCCCTATTTCCTGTCGTGGGTCGTCGTATCCGCCGTAGGCTGGGCGTTCCTGAGCTTCGATAAAGGGATCGTCAATCAAATGCTCGTCTCGATGGGCAGCGATCCCATTAACTGGTATATGGAGCCGAAGTATTGGCCGTTTTTTCTGATTCTCTTGAATGTCTGGAAGGGCCTGGGCTATGGCATGGTCATCTATCTGGCGACCATCACGAGCATAGACAGCACCTATTATGAAGCAGCCGTCATCGATGGCGCGTCCATTTGGCAGCAGACAAGATTCATTACGCTGCCCATGCTCAAGCTGGTGATCGTCATGATGTTCATACTGGCGGTAGGGCGCATATTTTACACCGATTTCGGTTTGTTCTATCAGGTCACGCGAGACTCCAATTCGCTGTTCAACGTGGCGACCACGATCGATGTCATGGTGTATAAACAACTGAAAACGGCCACCGTGGGCATGGCATCCGCAGCCGCTTTCGTACAGTCTGTTCTGGGATGCGCTACGATTCTGGCCGCTAACTGGATCGTTCGCCGAATCGATCCCGATAGCGCGATGATGTAAGGAGGCAAGAAGATGACATCGAAATCTACTTATCAGACAGGCCTTGAGAAGTTTAACCGCACGAACAAAGCCGTCAATCTTTTGTTCAACCTGATCTTCATTCTGTTGGCGCTGCTCTGCGTCATACCTGTAATCGTTGTCCTGTCCATCTCCTTCTCCAGCGAGGAGTCCATCCGCGAGACCGGATATCATCTGCTGCCGGTTGCCATGTCGGCCGAGGCTTACGTCTACATCATCAAGCAGGGAACGATGATTCTGCGGGCCCTCGGCGTATCAGCCCTCGTTACCGTGGTCGGTACCGTGCTCGGGGTGCTGCTGACCGCCTCCATGGGTTACGTTCTCTCTCGTCCCAACTATAAGCTGAGGGGATTTCTGACCTGGGTGGTATTCATACCGATGGTATTCAACGGCGGCTTGGTATCCAGCTACTTCATCAACACGAATTTGCTGGGACTGAAAGATAGCATCTGGGCGCTGATTCTCCCGCTCGCCGTTTCATCGTTCAACGTCATCATATGCAAAACCTTTTTCAAAAGCACGATTCCCGACGGGCTGATCGAATCAGCCGAAATCGACGGCGCGAGCCAGCTGCGAATCTTCTTCTCCATCATCATGCCGATCTCGCTGCCGGTCATCGCCACCATCGGACTGTTTCTCTGCTTTGCTTACTGGAACGACTGGTTCCAATCGATGCTGTATATCGACAACCAGAACCTCTATTCCCTGCAAGCGCTGCTCAACAGCCTAATGAGCAATGTGGACGCACTCGCGAAGAATGCTGCGAGTATGGGCGTAAGCTATGCCATGCTCGTCGCAACGATGCCGAAGGAATCCGCCCGCATGGCGGTCGCCATTCTCATCGTGCTGCCTGTAGCATTCGCCTACCCTTTCTTCCAGAAGTATTTTATTTCCGGATTGACGGTCGGCGCCGTGAAGGGCTAATGACGAAATAAACCAAGACAAGCTTGGTTTATGATAAATATCCGCTGTACACACTTAGGTAATTCAACTTCAAAAAGGGGGAAATGAAATGAAAAGAGCATTAAAGTTCATCTCTACGCTGTGCGTGCTGACGCTTATGTTGACTGCTTTGGCAGCCTGCGGCGGCTCGAAGCCTGCACCTGCGACAGACGGATCCCAAGCGACGCCGGACACATCCAATGACACCGAAACGTCAAGCAAGGATGTACCGACGTTGACCTGGTGGACCATCGGCGGCCAAGTGCCTAACAATTTCAGCAAAGCGGTGGATGCCATGAATGCCTACACGGCCGAGAAGATTGGCGTGAAGGTCGACATCAAGGTAGCCAGCTGGGGCGAATGGGACACCAAAATGAATACCATCGTGAATACCGGCGAGCCATTCGACATCATGTTCACGAACAGCGGTAAATACAGCAAGCAAGTGGCTATGGGCGCGTTTGCCGATATTACGGATCTGGTTCAGAGCGAAACGCCGGACTTATACAAATTGATTCCCGAGAAGGTATGGGAAGGCACAAAGATCGGCGGCAAATATTATTCCGTTCCGACTTACAAGGATTCCGCGCTGACGCAGTACTGGGTATTCGATGATAAGTACGTGCAAAAGTACAATATCGACATCAACAATATCAAAACATTGCAGGACCTGGATAAGCCGCTTCATGACATGAAGGCCGGCGAAGGCAAAAGCTTCTATCCGCTGCCAATGACGCAAGGCGAAGGCTTGAACGGCTTCTTTAACGACTATGACGATTTAACCCTGGGCTTCCCTCCGATCGGCGTCAAAGCGGACGACGCATCGCGCACGGTTGTCTCCGTGCTGGAACAGCCTGATGTTGTGGCTAATCTGAAGCTGCTGCATCAATGGTACCAGGATGGCATCATCAACCCGGATGCGCCGACGAAGACGGAGAACGACAAAGGCAGACCGTTCTTTGCGGCCCAGGCATTCCCGGGAGCCGAGATCAGCTGGCAGATCAATGACGCCATCGAGAAGTACGATATGGTTCAGCATTACGGGCCGATCTATACCACCAGTACGATTCAAGGCTCGCTGAACGCGATTTCGGCGAATTCCAAGTATAAGAAGGAAGCCTTGAAATACCTCGAGTTGGTGAATACGGATCCTAAACTTCGCAATATGCTGGCATTCGGCGAGTTGGGCGTGGATTACAACAACGTCGATGGCGAAAAAGTGATTGAGCGTACATCCGATACTTGGCCGCTTGCGGCTTACACGCAAGGCACGTTCTTTAATCTGGCGGTTACGAAAGGCGCTCCTGAAGATCAATGGGAGCAGGTTAAAAAGCTGAACGATGCAGCGACCTCCTCCACCGTCCTCGGCTTTGCGCTGGACATCACCGATCTTCAGACCGAAGTGGCGAACTGCCAGGCCGTGTGGGATAAATACAAATATGAAATCATTACAGGAGCATCCGATCCGGAGAAAGTGATACCGAAGGTCACCGCTGAATTAAAGTCGGCCGGCATGGATACGATCATGCAAGCCGCCCAAGAGCAAATCAATAATTATTTCAAGTAAATTCCTGCATCCCTTATTAGGACACTTTTAAGGGATGCTTTTTCCATCCTATCTATGAAGCTTGGCGTGAATCGTGTTACATTGAGATTAAGCTGCGCATATTTAAAGCGACCTGCTGCAATTGAGGTGTCGTATGGGCTCATTTTTACAAATCAAAATCTATCGCCACAAGTTTATTGCCTATGTCATCTTCGTCGTGGTCATCGGTCTGACGCTTGGTACGCTGACCAGTGCCATGCTGCTGAATCAATGGGTGGGCAATGCCCGCATCGAGGCGGCTAATGCCTTTGCGCGCGTGGAGAATGAGCTGCAGTATGATGCTGACCGAATCGAGGCTTACATGCAGCGCATCTACTCCAATCCCGGACTGATGGACGATGCTCGCAGCTTTCTAAGCAGCAGCGCGGAAGGCTATTTAACCAGCAGGCTGCAGAACAGCCATTTCTCCCAGCCGCTGGTTTCATTTCCCGAGGATGTGAAGACCTATCTGTACAGCTGGGCGCAGGGCGAAATCACGCAGATTAGCCTGCATACCGGCCATTACGGCAATGTCGTACGTTTTAATGAGCACGGGATAACAAGCTTTACCTTCGGGCTGCCGAATACGGACGAGGCGTTCCGCGATACGATTATGAAGGGCTTCGTCTATCGCAAGAAATTGTCGAATCCAACGCCGGGCGCTCAGGAGTTCGGGGAAATGCGCTTTTTGGTCAGCAGCGAACAAATCTTTAAATCCATTCGTAATTTCCGGTTTGGCAATGCCGCCGCGGTCAGTGCTACCGGCGAAACCTACCTCATCGGCAATGGGCAGGACCAGGACTTGGAGGAGCTGTCCCGACTGGCCGAGGCAGACGGCCGCAGCCATGGTTTTATATCGAGGGGTGTACGGAAGCATATCTTATTCGTTTCCTTTCCGTCCACCAAGTTTAATTTCAAATTTATTAGCATCATTGATTTATCCATGCTGATTCGTCAGCATGCCGGGATGCTGGTCGCCATCTTTCTGATCGTATTGACGGCCATGGTCAGCGTGCTTCTTCTCATCGCATACAATATGCGGGACGATGCCCTCTTCCTCCGCCGCATCATTCAATCGATCGGACGGGTGAAAATGGCCAATTTTACGCCGAACCGCCCCGCCCGGTACCGTCGCAACGAATACGGCATGATCGCCCGGGAATTGGACGATATGATTCAGCAGCTGGACAAGCATATCCGCAATGAGTATCTGCTCAAGATCAAGCAGCAGGAAACCGAAATGAAAGCGCTTCAACACCAAATCAACCCTCATTTTTTATACAATACGCTGGAGGTTATCCGCTCCACGGCGCTAGTGAATCAGGACCGAGACACCGCCGACGCCATTGCTACGTTAGGCACGCTCTATCGTGAAATCGTCAAAAAGGAAAATATCATCTCGATTGCTAGCGAGCTGGAATTGCTGCAGAAGTACTTGGAGATTATGGAGTTCAAGTATCCCGAGCGTTTTTATTATCAAATCAATGTCGAGCCGGCGCTGCACTCGATCCCTACCGTGAAATTCTGGATGCAGCCCCTGGCTGAGAATTTTTTCATTCATGGCTTTAACGCGAATCATGAGTTTAATCTGTACGTCGTCAACGGCTTTGAAGCGGATGATGGTTATGTGCTGGAATTCGTGGACAACGGAAGCGGGATTCCGCCGGAACGTTTGGATATCGTTCGCAGCACGCTGTCCAACCATGATGAAACTTCTTCCCATAGTATCGGACTGCGCAACGTATATACGCGCCTTCATTTCTTTTATGGAAACGGCCTTTCGATCGAGATTGAGAATAATGAGGAAGCTGGAGTCAAGATTTCCGTGCGGATTTCAAAAGAGGTGATTGAACATGTACAAACTGATGATTGTGGATGACGAACCTCAGATTTTGGAGGGAATGAAGCGAATCCTGGATTGGAAGCAATACGGATTTGGACGGATCGAAACCTGTGAATCCACGGGTGAAGCGATGTCCAAGGTGGTGGACCTGCTGCCGGACGTCGCGATTTTCGATGTCTGCATCGGCAAGGAGCTTGGATATGAAGCGATCCAGAGACTCAACGAATTTCAAATCCCTACGAAATACATCATCATGAGCGGCTACAGCGAATTCAAATATGCTCAGGAAGCCATTCGGTGCGGCGTCAAAGACTATCTGCTCAAGCCGGTCGAACGTGCCAAGCTGCAGCAAGTGATCGAGAAGATCATCGTCGAGGATCTGGGCGGTTCGATAGGTGACCGAAACGGCGAAAGCTTGAACCAGGATCCGGTGCTTGGCGTTAGCTATGACAGCTTATCCAAGCTGGTGAACCGGATTCTGCTGATGATCAGGACGGAGTATGCTCAGAACATCACCTTGAAATCCGTGGCGGAGCGTTTCCAGATGAACAGCACCTACCTCGGACAATTGTTTCTCAAAGAAACCGCGATGAAGTTTTCCGAATACCTGATGGCTTACCGCATGCTTCTGGCACAGGAGAGAATTCAATCGACGGATGAGAAAATTTCCTATATCGCGTTTTCCGTGGGCTACAACAATCTCAATTATTTTTATACGCATTTTCACGGATTTTTCGGGAAATCTCCTTCTGAACTGCGGGGATAAGGGTAACGCATACGTGGCGGAAAGGAGGACATCGATGGTTAAATACGCTAGACGCTTACGGTCTTTAATGATGATCAGCCTGCTGCTGCTGTTCACATTCTATACAACCGGCTGCTTCGGACAGCCTGGCTTTGACGACGAACCGCATGTCGGCGACACGGTCAACCTGATCTATTATACGATTGGTGAGCCCGACAAGGATCTTCGCCTCGTCAATGATAAAATCAATGAAATCATGGCTCGCAAGATCGGCGTGACGATCACCTATATCAAGGTAAGCTGGCAGGAGTATGAAGATCGGCTGAACACGCTGATATCCGCCGGAAGCCCGTTCGACATTGCTTTTGCGCCCGACTATGCAACCACCGCGATGCGCGGAGCCTGGCTGAGGCTTGATGACCACCTGGCCGGCCTGGGCAAGGATATGTACGAAGCCATCAATCCCACCTTTTGGCAGGGGGTCCGCATGAACGACGGCAGCATTTACGGCGTCCCTACCAATAAGGAGTTAGCCGTACGCGATCAGTGGATGTACCCCGCCTCGATCGTGGACAAACACCATATCGACATCACCAAGTACAATACGCTGGAATCGCTTGAGCCTCTCCTCCGGATGATTCAGCAGAAAGAGCCGGATTACATCCCTATGGAGTTGGATCGGGATTCCCATAATTTCTTCGCTCTCTACGGATACGAATACATCATGAACCATAAAGTGCCCTTGATGATCAAATCGCTCGACCCGGACGCACCGGTGGTGAATATCTTCGAAACCAAGGAGGCCCGGCAGGTTCTCGATACACTGCGGCATTATTATAAGCAAGGCTTCATCAATAAGGACGCGGCGCTGCGCGAGCCGGGAGGGCTCAAACGAGGCGCCAAGGTGTTCTGGAAGTCCTCCGGCGGGGGGCCGCTCTCGGAGACGACTTGGAGCAAGGATCGCGGTTATAAGATTGTAGCGAATCCCGTAACCCCCAGCACCGTTACTACGGAATCCGTCCGGGGAGGCATCATGACCGTTAATGCCAATACCAAGCATCCCGTAGAATGCATTAAGTTTCTGAATTTGCTCAATACGGACCCCGAAGTACGGAATTTATTCAATTATGGGATCGAAGGCATCCACTACACATTGGACGAACAGGGGCAGGTCGTTCCGAAAACAGACAAAGACAGTCATGGCGAACCGATCCCGGATGCGCCCGCAAGCAGCTATTCAGGCGTGCAGTACACGCAGGGGAATTGGTTTATCCTGAAAACCATGGGCGGCGATAACCCGGACCCCCTCGACAAATGGGAGCAATTCCGTCAATACAACGCCGGAGTCGTCAATTCCACCGTGCTTGGATTTACGCCGGATCTATCCGCGCTGACCGCTCAAACCGATAACATCGAGATGGTCTGGCATAAATATTATCCAAGCCTCATGACGGGCTCCGTGGATGTCGATGCGATCCTCCCCAAGTTTAACGAGGAGCTGAAGCAAGCAGGCATGGATGACGTGATACGAGAGGTGCAGAAGCAGCTGGATGCTTGGCGCAGCGGCAGGAAGTAACTGCTTGCCCCGGGCTTCCCTGATTGGCTCGGCCTTGGCCCAATGAACCCCATTCAAAAGAGACCCTAAAGCGGATAGCTTCAGAGTCTCTCTCGCTTGTTCACTTGGCCCGTAACGGGGAGCACATTTAAGATATTCCCTACTCCCACTTTTCATAGGCTGCGTGCAAATGGACCCCGGACAGGAGGCCTTTTTGCAGCTGCGGATTCGGAACGATCCGGTTATACTTCATAATTTTCTGGTTGATGGCCTCCACCTCGGCCTCGGGAACCGCATTCGGTTCCGGACGGTCCAAAAGACGCTTGATGTCGGCGGCGATCTCTTTTCTCAGCTCCACCCATGCCGGCTGGTAATTCGCGTTCTTCATGATACTGGTTAGCACATCGCCGTCTTCGATCTTGATCGGCTTTCCCTTCAACGGCAAATCGTCAAAGCCGCCTTCTCTGGCAAACTTGTCGATGGCCGATTCCAGGAGCCCGCTGCTGGTCGACATCGGGCGTTGTTCTTTTTCTTTTTGCTGATTTTCTTCAGCAGCAGAAGCCATTTCTTTAGCGTCATTGTTCAAATCCATATCGGACACCTCCGGTTTTACATATCAGGGAAATAAATCCGTTTCTCAAATGACATGTCAAAGAATTTGTACTTCCCGTTCTCGTCCTGCTTAATATGCAGCGCAAAGTCCTTCTTCATCGAACGCGTCAACCGAAATTATCCAAAATATAACATACATCACATGGTTTTAACAGTCGCTTTCGGTATCAAATTCGATGATGCGGGACGAGGCATATGGCGGATTCATACCACGGTTGTGCTGATCATGCTTACAACGAAGGCATGAAACAACGCTCGGCCCATCCATATTGGTGAGCCGAGCGTTGTTTGGCATTCTGCTATTTCATGAACCATGTTCAACCAATTCAAGAGAATGGTTCAAAGTTCCACCATCGCCTTAATGACCTTGGCGGAAGGACGGAGCCAGCCCTGAAATTCTTGGATCAAATCGTCAAACCGGCATCGATGGGTGATGTACGGATCTACATCAATGCCGCCTTCCGAGATCCGCTGCATCACATCATGGAAATCATCCCTGGTCGCGTTACGGCTACCCATCAGCGTCAATTCCCGCTTATGGAATTCGGGATCCCGAAATGAAATGTCCCCCTGAATCAGGCCTACATACACCAAGGTCCCCCCGTGTGCAACCATGTTAAAAGCGTTGGTCATGGAGGGTTGGTTTCCCGTTGCGTCCAAAACGATGGAGGGAAATTCTCCATCCGTTAGCGCCGAAAGATCGGACAGTTCATCACCAACCTGGATGGCATGATCCACCTTCGCCCAGGTTTTGCAGAAGGCCAACCGATCGGCGTTCATATCCATGGCGATAACGGTTGCCCCCAGCGCTTTGGCAAAAACCATGATCCCGAGTCCTATCGGACCTGCTCCGATGACTAAAACCGTATCCTTCGGGGTCACATTCGCTCGTTTAACGCCATGCGCGCCAATGGCAAGCGGTTCTACCAAGGCAGCCTGATCCAAGGTCAGCCCTTCCGCCCGCATCAAATGGCGAGTCGGAACGGAGATGCGCTCGCGCATGCCGCCGTCGATATGCACACCCATCACCTTCAACGATCTGCAACAGTTTGTTTTGCCTCTAAGGCAAGGCATACATTCCCCGCAGTGAATGTAAGGAATGACGCAGACGGTGTCTCCGGCCTTCAATCCCTCTTCGTTAGCTCCGACTTTTTCAATGATACCGGATAGCTCATGGCCGAGAATACGCGGGTACGTAAAAAAGGGCTGATTTCCGCGAAAGGCATGCAGATCCGTACCGCAAATCCCGATCCGCTTGATGTTGACGATGGCTTCTCCTTCGATCAATGGAGGCTCGGGCAAATCCTCCCGGTATTGAAATTTCCCGATCTCTTGACATACGATACCCTTCATCCCAGCTGCCTCCTCTTCATCATCGGATGCCTTCATTGTATTCCGGGCGTCCACTTGTCCAAGTCCGCCCTTGTATGGGCTCCAAAATCTTCAATACTTCCGCTAAGAGGGTCTGATCCAGCGGCTCTTCGCTCCAAGCGGCATTACGTTGTATATTGTCGGGATTGGCCGTACTGACCAGCGTCGTCGGAATCTGTTCATTCGAAGTCGAGAATTGCACGGCTAGCTTCGCGATATCCGTTCCGGCTTTAGCGCAATACTCGGCCGCACGTCTGCAGGCTTCCCTGATTTCCGTTGAAGCCGGATGCCAAGACGGCGCTCCTCGGGAACCGAGAAGGCCCATGGATAAGGGAGAGGCGTTAATTAGCCCAATTCCCTCCTCGTCAAGCAGCGGCAGCAAACCGGTAAGCGTCTGATCGTTCAAAGAATAATGGCAGTAAGAAATGATGGCGTCCACTTCGATTTGGGGCAGCAATTTTTCGAACAGCTGCAGAGGCAGACCGCAAATCCCTCCAAAACGAATTTTCCCCTTTTCCTTTAAAAGCTGGAGTGCAGGAAGGGCTTCCTCCATTACAACGGATGCGGGAACGAACTCAATATCATGCAAAAAGAGAATGTCCACATAATCGGTTTGGAGTCGCTTCAAGCTCTCATCGATACTGGCGATAATCCGCTTGGACGTGAAATCAAAATCATTCTCGCCATAGCGGCCTGCTTTCGTAGACAGGATGAATTGGTCCCGGGGTAATTGTCGGATCGCTTCGCCCAGCACGGTTTCCGCCTTCGTCAATCCGTAATAAGGGGATACATCGATCAAATTGATGCCCGCATCCATGGCTGCGTGCACGGTACGGATTCCCTCGTTGTCGTCGGTTTCCCGAAAAACAGAGCCTAGGGAAGACGCTCCGAAGCCTAATACCGAAACATCCAGACCGGTTCGGCCTAACTTACGGTATTTCATGATGAACACCATCCTTATCCAACTTATAGAACGCCTTGGCGTTCAGACCGAACAAACGCGCATGTTCCCGTTCTCCCCAATGCTTCGGCAGCGCTTCTGCCAATACGTCAACCACTTGGTCATATTCTGCCGATAGCAGGCACACGGGCCAATCGCTGCCGAACATGATCCGATCGGGACCGAACATCGCGACCACTTTATGTACATACCCATTAAAGTCTTCCTGGCTCCACCGGCGATGCTCCGCCTCGGTGACCATACCGGATAGCTTGCAGTAGATGCGCGGGAAACGGGCGATTCGCTTCATGATGCTCTCCCAAGGTTCCATCTGTCCGCTTCGGATTGGCGGCTTGCCCAGATGATCGATGACGCCGCGGATGCCGGGGACCATCTCAATCAGCTTCAACAGCGTCTCCAGCTGATGACTCCGGACAAGAAGATCGATCGGAACGTCTTCCTTGACATATTCATTCAATGCTTGGATAAAAGCCGGCTCCAGGATCACATTGGCTTCCGGCATATCCTGAATCATGATGCGAAAGCCGATAAATTTCGGATGTTTCCGAAATCGCTCATAATGCCGGCGGTGCTCCGGATCGAACAGGTCGACCCATCCTACCACTCCGACAATAGAAGCATCGCGATCCGCCAACGATAACAGATAGTCCGTCTCTTCCAAGGTCGGTGCCGCCTGAACCGTTATGCTGCCGTCCAATTGATGCGAATCCAAATGCGGCTTAAGATCGGAGGGCATGAAATTTCGGTGAAGCTCCGGAACCTCCGGCGTGATCCATTCATAGTCCCCTCGCTCAATCAGCCAATAATGCTGGTGGGCATCCAATCTCATATACATCCCTGCCTTTTAGGTGATATGTTCGCTATCTTTATTGTACGTTCATAATCTGTGCACAAAAATAGCCAAGGATTGCATTTTTATAACCTATTTTGATATTGTTGTCCTTAATAGAGGATAAGGAGTGGTGAATCATGACTCCCCTGCGTAAACCCTTTCAAGGGGACCCCCTGTTTCCGATGGAAATGGTTTATCGGACTATAAAAAGCCCCCAATTGGAGCTGCCTCATCACTTGCATGATCTTTACGAATTGGTTTATGTGTACCAGGGAAAAGGCACTTTTTTTATTGAGAACAAGCTGATGGAGAAAAAAGAAGGCGACCTTTTCATCATACCCGGTAACACGATTCACAGCTCTTTCCCTGACCCGGACCAGCCCATTGTTTCGAGTGCTTTATTCTTTGCGCCTTCGCTTGTACTCGGCGCGAACGGAAGCGATTTGCAATACTCCGTCCTCAGCTGTTTTGAATATGCTCAAAAAACAGGCTCCTATCGTCATCAATTACCCGAGTCGAACCAAGCCTATATCGAGGACATGCTGAAAGGAATCTCGGAAGAAATCCGGCTTGCCCAGCTAGGATTCCGCGAGGCGCTCGTGCTTCAGCTGCGCTCCTTGCTGCTGCATATCAATCGCTATATCAGCACCCTGTCCGCAGAACAGACGGCCCACTCCCAGATCGGCCCGGCCTGGCTGATGGATTCCATCCAATGGATTCACGAACACCTAGATCAGCCTATCGGACTAGCCGGTCTGTCGGCACAAGCTGCGGTGGACCCCGCCCATTTCTCCCGCATGTTCAAGAAATACACCGGTTTGCATGTGACGGGTTACATGCATGCTAAACGGATTGCCCGTGCCAAAGAGCTCCTGCGAAACCATGAGGAGTCTGTCGGGCAAATCGCTGAAATCTGCGGGTATGCCACGCTGACGCACTTTCATCGCAATTTCAAAAAATTGACGGGCATGACCCCGGGAGCATACAGGAAGCAGGCTGCTTCCCATCGTTAAGACACGCCAGCAAGCACTTGCGATCATCGCAAGTGCTTGCTGCTTTACCTGAAACGAACGAATTCAAGAATTTCGACCGTTGACAATGGCTCCCTCTACGATTACATTGAATATAGTTAAGGACTTAACTATATAGGAGGCATGATCACTTTGAATGACCTTCAGCAATACGTGCTGGATTTGCCGCTGCCTGCCCTTGCTTTTTTCTCATTGGTGGAGACAACGGCAAAGCTGGTCGACGTATCCGAAAGTTATTGGAAGTCGCAAGGGCTGAACGGAGCCAGAATACGGATTCTAGTTGAGCTTATGAAAGAAGGAGGTACGATGCTTCCTTCCAAGCTGGCACAAAAAATCGGTGTAACCAAACCCAATATCAGTCTGCTGCTTACCCCCTTGGAGCATGAAGGCTTGATTCGCCGGGATTCCCATCCCGGGGACGGTCGAAAGTCGGTCATCACCATTACAAGCGAAGGTCAGCGTCTATTGATTCACAACCTGCCCGCGAACAGGCAGCGGATATCCGAAAAAATGAAAGCGCTGACTGAACATGAATTAAAACAGCTCCTGGGCCTTCTGCAAAAATTAAAGGAAGCGTAACCGTGTTCTTACGTCGACTTAGTTAAGCACTTAACCAAATAAGGAGAGGATGACATTTTGTCTACCATTATTACTGGAGCCAGCGGCCGGCTCGGCCGGCTCATTATCCAAGAGCTTCTACATCATGTTCAGCCTGATCAAATCGTTGCTTGCGTCCGCCAGATGGACTCTGCGGCAGCATTGGAGGAGCAGGGAATTGCGGTCCGCTTCTGCGACTACGACGACCCCGCCTCCCTGAAGGAGGCATTCGCCGGCGCTTCGCGCCTGTTGTTCATTTCTAGCCCCCACCCCGATGACACCGTTCGTTTGCGGCAGCATGCCCATGTGGTTGAAGCTGCAAAAAAAGCGAACGTCAGCCATATTTTATACACCGGTTTCGCCTTTCCTGAACATAGCGATATGTCGATGACCCACTTGCATTTGGCTACCGAGCATGCCATTCGCACAACCGGAATTCCTTATACTTTTCTTCGCAGCGGTTTGTATATGGACTTTATTGAAGCGCTGGATTTGCAAGCAGCCATGTCGACAGGCAATCTTCGCGTCCATCCGGGATCGTGGCAGTTCAACGCGGTTACGCGCACCGATCTGGCGGCCGCCATAGCGGGGGTATTATCCGGTGAGGGCCATTCGAACAAGACTTATGAGCTTGTTGCGCCATCCGTTTGGACCTTCAATGATTTGGTCTCCGCTCTTTCCGAGCTAACGGGCACACCGATATCCCTATGTCCTACCAATGAGGTGCAGCATTGGATATTTAGCTTTTTAAGAAAAATCGATACGGCTTCCACTTCTGGCGATCTTGAGAATTTAATATGCCGCCCGGTAACAGCGCTGAAAGAAAGCCTCCAAACTTATATCGGAGCAAGCAGATCCAACTAACGATTCACTATTCCTGCTTCATTTCAGTACTGTGCAGATGGCGTATTCAATATAATCTAGAAAGAGACACGGGAATACGAGGCTTCTTCTATTTCAAGGCAGGAGGCAGGAATATGCCGATACGTCCGCCAATACTACAGAGAGGCGATACCGTTGGAATCGTTACCTTGGGCAGCCCGCTCGCTGCCAGCATCATTGATGCACGGATCGAATATTTGAGAGCAATGGGGTTCAATATCGTATTGGGTCAATATGTATATGCGCAAAACGGGTTTCTGGCCGGCACGGACGAACAGCGGGCATCCGATTTAATGATGATGTTCCAAAACGAGCAGGTTAAAATGATACTGCCTACCAGAGGCGGCACAGGCGTAGCCGGAATCCTCCCGTACCTGGATTATCAGGTTATCCGGAATCACCCGAAAATCTTGACTGGCTACAGCGATATCACGGTTTTATTAAACGCCCTGCATCAACTGGTCGATTTAATTACATTCCATAGTCTATTGCTTATTGACTTCAAACCCGAAACGCCAGCCTATAATTTCGATCAGTTTTTTGCGGCAACGTCCCTGTATTCATTAACGCGCCCCATCCTGAACCCGCCTGGTATGCCCCTGATCGGCCGGGTTCAGGGCAACGTTACGGGGCCGCTTGTAGGCGGTAATTTAACGTCATTCGTTGATACGCTGGGGACTCCCTTCGAAATCGATACACGGGGGAAAATCATCGTTCTTGAAGAAACGCATGAACCTACCAATACCGTCTACAGATACTTCAACGATTTGAAGCTCGCCGGAAAATTTCGTGACTGCATCGGCATCATCATGGGGGAATGTACAGGCTGTCAGACGGCTTACGGCAAAGCCTATGAGGATGTCATCAACGAGTTCATCGTGCCTCTCGGCAAGCCGTTGATCACGAACCTTGCCACGGGCCATGGTGTGTATAAAGCAGCTCTGCCGATTGGCGCAACCGTTAATCTCGATTCCATCCGTAATGCCATAACGGTGGTCGAACCCACGGTCAGCGTATAAAGTTCGTTTCCTAATGCCAGATGAATCAGCTGGAGCGGCTCCTGGCGGCGTAGCCTAAACATGATTGGAGGATATGGCGATGACTACTTTTCCAACGATCCCGGCAAGCCAATTGGTGCAGCGTCTGGAGCATCCGGGACGTAAAATCCGCCTGGTGCTGGATACCGACGCGTTCAATGAAATCGACGATCAGTTTGCGATCGCTTACGCGCTGAAATCCGCGGACAACATGACCTTAGAGACATTATATGCAGCGCCTTTCTTCAATGAGCTATCTTCAGGTCCTGCGGACGGAATGGAAAAAAGCTACCAGGAAATATGGAACATCCGCCGCATTCTGGGACGTGAAGACATCCCTGTCTATCGCGGCTCCACGGGTTACCTTCCTGCTTCCGACCAGCCGGTCGAAAGCGAAGCCGCGCGCAATCTCGTTGAGCGGGCCATGGCAAGCGATCCTGCCGATCCTTTGTATGTCGTTGCGATCGGTGCCATCACGAATGTTGCATCCGCCCTGCTCATGGAACCCCGGATCCTCGAACGGATCGTGCTGGTATGGTTAGGCGGGCATGCCCTGCATTGGAGCGATACGAAGGAGTTTAACCTTTTTCAGGATTTGCACGCATCCAGGCTGGTCTTGGACTGCGGCGTTCCGCTCATTCTCGTTCCTTGCCTCGGCGTGGCATCTCATTTGCAAACCTCCTTATCCGAACTGCGGGACTTCGTCAAAGGCCAAGGGGAGATCGGGGATTATTTATTCGAAACATATTTAAGTTGTTCCGACGATCATTTTGCTTATTCCCGGGTCATCTGGGACATTGGCGTCATTGCCTGGCTCAACAACCCGGAATGGTGTCCGAGCGCTCTGGTTCACAGTCCGCGCATATCCGAGGATTTCCGATGGATGCATGATCCGTTCCGGCACATGATTCGCTCCGTTCATTTCATTCGGCGTGACGAGGTGTTCCGGGATCTTTTCTTGAGGATTGCCCGATAGACATGGATAACTTATAAAAACGCCCTCATAAAGGATACATCCCCAAAAAACAGCCCCTTCTACTTGATATAGAAGGGGCTGCCGGCGCTCTTAGGAAGCTATATGCAAAACACATACAAATACCGATGATTTGGATTGACAACCGTTTGGGTTATCACCACTCCGCGATGCTTCCATCCGTATGCCGCCAAACGGGGTTTCTCCAATTGTGTCCGATATCGGCCATTTTTCGCACATGGTCTTCGTTGATTTCAATTCCCAAGCCAGGACCCTCCGGTATTTTCACGTAACCGTTCTCATACTCGAACACAAGATTATCCACAATGTAATCGAGTAAATCGCTCCCCTGATTATAATGAATGCCAAGGCTCTGTTCTTGAATAAATGCATTGTGGCAAGTCGCATCGACTTGAAGGCAAGAAGCCAACGCAATCGGTCCTAATGGACAATGCGGAGCTGCCGCCACATCAAACGCTTCAGCCATGGAGATGATTTTTTTGCATTCCGTAATACCGCCTGCATGGGATAGATCCGGCTGAATAATATCAACATATCCATCCATCAATATACGTTTAAACTCCCATTTGGAGAACATTCGTTCACCGGTTGCAATAGGAATGGCTACATGATTAGCGATGTCGCGCAGCGCTTCATTATTTTCGGGCAAAACCGGTTCTTCAATAAACATCGGGCGAAAAGGCTCCAGCTCTTTGGCTAAGATTTTGGCCATTGGCTTATGCACGCGACCGTGAAAATCAATGCCGATTCCAACATACGGACCCACCGCGTCCCTGACAGCTGCAATGCGTTCAATGACCTGGTCTATTTTCTCATAGGAATCGACATATTGAAGTTCTTCCGTACCGTTCATTTTTACGGCTGTAAATCCTCGGGAGACCACTTCTTTCGCCGATTTCCCGACATCTGAAGGACGATCTCCCCCAATCCATGAATAGACCTTGATGGACTCCCTTGCTTTTCCCCCAAGCAATTGATGAACGGGCGCGTTATAATATTTCCCTTTGATGTCCCATAAGGCTTGATCAATGCCCGAAATCGCACTCATTAAGATGGGGCCGCCCCGATAAAAGCCTGATCGATACATGAGATTCCAATGGTCCTCTATTCTTAATGGGTCTTTCCCTATTAAATTCTCCATTAACTCTTCTACTGCGGTTCCTACCGTTCTCGCCTTTCCTTCAATGACAGGTTCGCCCCAGCCGATAATGCCTTCATCCGTCTCCATCTTTAAAAACAACCAGCGGGGCGGTACCAGGAATAATTCGTAACCCGTAATTTTCATTATGAATCCACTCCTTAATCCTCGTTAGATTGTACAGCTGAAACAAATTGTCTCGCTTTTTCTGTTAATTGCACGAAATACTCATCTGTTATCTCCAGCTGCGTATTCACGAGTGCGCTTCCAATGCCACAACCAATAGCGCCCGCTTTCATAAATTCCTGAATATTGTTTAAACCTATGCCGCCAGTTGGCAGCAACGGAATTTGCGGAAGCGGTCCGCGTATATCTTTAATGAAGCTTGGTCCCAACGTCGCAGGAAACACTTTGATAATATCGCCGCCATTTTCATAGGCTGATAGAATTTCAGTCGGAGTAAAGGCACCCGGGATGCTTACTGCTCCGTATCGTTTTGCCATTTGTATCGTTTCTATGTCAACCGTAGGAGACAGAATGAATTTGGCGCCTGCTAAGATAGCGGCTCGCGCAGTTTCAGAGTCCAGAACGGTACCCGCCCCCACCACCACTCGATCTCCAAGTTCAACGGTTATCTCTTCAATGGCAGACAATGCGTTTGGTGAATTCATGGTGATTTCTAGAATGTTCACCCCGCCTTCGTGCAGCGCCTTTGCCATGTTCAAAACGTCTTTTGAATTGGCGCCGCGGATAATCGCTATTATTTTGTTATCTAGAATGCTGGACATGGTATTCATGAAGTTTATGCTCCCTCCTTACATTTAACGCGTAGCATCTTCTGTACCCACCCGGCCTACAGGACCCGCTGCATGTCCACTTAAAAAAGCCGGATTCATTCCTGTTATATAAACGTATTTCGTATTCGCGATAAAAGAACTGATAATAGAATGATAAAATTTGCAAGAAAAGAAGGCAGCCGATCGCCCTGACCAGCTGTCTTCTCTAGTTAATTATGTTGCAAGAACAAGCACACAATATTAGGCTTATTCCTTACGTATGAATCACTTCACGTAAAATGTGGCGTCCTTCTGATCCAATTCAGTCGTGATCGGCGAGATCTCCAACATGCCGTCCCGGTGCCTGATATATGTTCCGGATATGTTATAAGACTCGAAGGAGGCCGCCCATGGACTTGAAAATCCGGTACGCAACTTCCATGTCGCATCCTGTTTAAACAGAGAGGACTCATTATTGGACTCCAGCCAAATCTTGCCGTCGCGATGTCTGAGATATTGACCTGGAAAGGACACCGATTCGATGGAGACGGCGGATGGATCGGCCAGTCCAGGAACCATTCTCCATTGCGATTCACCGCTGTACTGCCCCCCGTCAATCTTCCCTCGGCCATCATGATAACGAACAAAACTGTTTGCGATGTTAAAGCTCTCGAACTGATTGACCGGAATTTCCGCATCCACCCGCACCGCTTTCCAATTCTGCGTATCCAAACCATTGGCCGTCCATTGAATGACCTTGGTACCAGCCGGAGCGCCGGCACCCGCATTGTCCAGCATCAATCCGCTGCGCTCGTTCATGCTGGTGTAGTATCCGTTGCCCTTGTGCGTAAATTTCCACCTCTGAGTATCCAATTCATTATTCGTCCACATGATCACGTTTGTACCCGGTGTCGTGGCTCCGTTGGGATTATCCAGGATCAGGCTGTTGTTTACATTCATTGCCCGGAAGAAGCCGCCGTTTCTGTAATCCAACCGCCACCACTGGGTATCTGCCCCGAGATCGTTCCACTGGATGACGTTTGTCCCGGCCGGCGAACCGCCGCCGGCATTATCCAGAAGAAGCTGGTTATTCTGATTGACCAGCTTATAGGTCCCCCCGGAAACAAGGGAGAATTCCTTGTCCACCTGGGCTGCATTGGCTCGGATTTCATTCCGGCTCCCTACTTTTACGGTATTGACCTCCAGGAGCAATGACGGGCCTAGCGGCAGCAGCGTTCCGCTCCAGGCAGCCGGTGTGCTCTGATTAGTCCCTTTTACGGTCAGCGGGGCGTCCATTTGCGTCCAGGTCGCTCCGTAATCGGCGCTCGTAAACATTTTGTTAGCGGAAGAAACCACATCCGTCATGCCCCGAACGTAAAAGCGGCCATTCGCGGTTCCATCATCGATGTAAGCAACCTCCGGTGTCTGGGATGCGCGATATATTCCTGTTCCTACAACCTCGCCAAGATCCGTCGGACTTCCCCAATTGATGCCATCAGGTGAGGTTTTGAACCGGACCGCAAAGTTAGGGGCTGCCCCCAGCATCTCGAAAAACATGAAATAGCTTCCGTTCTTCGCTTGTATTACCCGCGGCATCCCCGGACGCCAATTCCAATCTGCCTGATTACCCACAATGATGCTGTAATTTCCCCAGGTCAGTCCACCGTCACTGGAAATCTCCTGCGCGATTGCCTGGTTATACCCCGGTTTCCGCTCATCCGAGTAATAGCAGATCAACCGGCCATCGGCCGTGATCGCAAACTCCGGCTCCCATGTACGCTTTGTCCCCTCGGTTCCCCTTGCAGCCAGGTTGCTGTGAAACTGCCAAGTGGCGCCGTTGTCCGTGCTTCTCCAGATATGAATCGTATACGGTGCCGAGTTGTCCCAATCCGTGGATGCAAACAATAAGGTTCCTGCCGGATTATCCCCAACCTGCTGAGGCAGTACATACAGCGTTGTCATGCCTTGCTGATTCCGGTTCAGTCCGTAATCATTCGGATCAATTTCACTGAATAAGGACCAGGTTGCCCCGTTGTCCGTGCTCTTGTAAAAGGGAAAGGGCTGCATGCCGCTCCATCCTGCGTTGCCGGGAAACCGCGGGGTGAAGGTGGTCAGAATATCTCCATTATCAAGCTTGACCGCCCTTACATAATAAGGCTCCGGTTCAGCCGGATTACTATAAACAACCGTTCCGATAGCAGCCGCCTGCGCCGTTGGCGCGGCTAAGGTTGACATGAACAGCATAACGATGACTGCAAGCAGCCCAAAACGTTTCAGCCTAGTATTCATCTCGATCCCTCCATAATAGATAATAGATAATGGATCATTTCATATGCAAACCTGTTTAAAGGCGTTCATTGATTACTCCCTCGATGGCACGGGCAGATGATGCGCATCGCTCCAAGGAACCCCGAAATCAGGCGTACCATCAAGTTTCCAGCCGAATTTCTGTATGCGCGTCGAGCGGATGCTCGCATCGGCGTCGGCTGAAGGAAGCGCATGGAAGACGATCCAGTCCTCTTGATCATCCGGAGACCTCGTAAAGCTGTTGTGGCCGGTCGCATAGACTCCGTTCTCTATACTTTTGCGAAATACAGGCTCCAACGACTTTTGCCATGAAGCCGGATCCATCGGATCGGCATCTTCATCCATCGTCAACATTCCCAGGGCATAATCCTCGGACCAGGTCGTGCTGGCGGAATAAACCAGAAAAATGCGGCCGTTCCTATGCAGCGTGACGGGACCTTCATTAATGGCCATTCCGCCTTGTTTTTCCCACGTAAGCGTTGGAGCCGTTAGCAAGCGGTGTTCCCCGGTCAATGTCCAAGGATTAGCCATTTGCGCAATATAAATAGCAGATCCGTATTCGGGAAAATGTCCGTATCCGGCATATAGAAAATAAAGCCGATTCCGTACCGTCATCACGGTGCCGTCCAAGCCCGGAACGGGAGTCTTCATCGCCCCTTTCCAAACCCATTCGCCTTCGAGCGGATCGCTATGTTCGTTCTCCAGCACGCATAGCCCCCGCGATTCGTCTCCTCCGCCATCGTTAGCCGTATAGTAGATGTACCATTTGTCATTCAGATCGTGTATTTCCGGTGCCCACAAGTTATAGCTGTAGGGACCTCCCGGTTCCGGAGACCATATGGTCTTCCTTCGGCCCTCTGCAAGTCCGGTCAAGGTGGAGGATCGGGTAAGTTCCAGGCGACCCGGCTGCGTGGACATAAAGTAATAATAGCCATCCGTGTGCTTCAGCACCCAAGGATCGGCTGCGTTTGCTACGATTGGATTGCTAAACGTCGTTGTGCGATTTGGCATGCTCTCTCTCCTTTTATCCCTTCATTCCAGTCAAGGTAAAGCCTTCAGCGAAGTCCCCCCTTCGGTTTATTTCTTACTTCCATCTTTCAATTATCAGGGACGAATTCTGGGCAAACAATTATGAAAACGCTTTAGTATATATGCAAAATAAAGCAATACCGAATCGTTTTCGACGGTCGAAAAAAGAAGAGGACCGCCCTGACGGACGGTCCTCATAAACGATTCGATTCATGGATTCTGCTTACGCCATTCAAGCGGTGTGGCTCCATTCGATTTCGTAAAGAACTCATAAAACCGACTGGAAGAGGTAAAGCCCACCTCGGCGGAGATCGATTCGATCGCCTTATCGGTTTGTCGCAACAGCCGTTTAGCCTCCATCAAACGAAGGTTGATGATATACTGCTTTGGCGAGACGCCGAAGGATTCCGAGAACTTCCTGCGGAGATTGCTTTCGGAAATAAAATGGCGAGCTGCGAGCTCGTTAACCGTAATTTGTGTATGATAGCTGCTATGAATTTCTTTTAATATCGCTTCCAATACGACTTGATCGGTACCTGCCGTCGGCATCGACGTTTCCCTGTTACGCTGGAATATCAGCAAGGTTGTCTCAAAGGCAATCCGCATCATGTTGTAGGCATCGATGTCTTGCCTCCTGGAATTCCATTCTTTCTCCAGCTGAAAAAAACTGATTTCCGCCCACCGCATATCATCTTCGTGAAGATGGGCGCTCCGGATCCGATGTGGTTTGGACTCTATTTCATGAAAGAGGTATTGGCAATGGACCGGAAGCCTATCGTGGAAGAAATGAACGGATATCCCCTGCCAAGGCCTCGTACAAACGAAGCCGTGATGAAGCCGGGCAGGTATCAGGATAAGATCGCCGGCAGCTACCTTGATATTCTGTTCAGAAGAGCTGTAGTACCCTTCCCCATCCAATACCAGCGTCAGCTCATCGTATTCATGGGCATGTGACTGGAAGAGGCCCTCTCCCTGCTCGGCCTGAAAGGTGTGGGGCTTAAAGCGCTCCATACTGATCACAAAGCTCTTTTCACTGTTTTCCATGTTCCATCCTCTTTCTATGAGGCTTCTAATAGGCAGTCCTTCTCTATTCATTCTATGAAGTCCTCCGAACCTGGTCAATACATATCGAGGTACCCTGGTTGTTCTGACATGGCTTGGTGTGAAACATTGAAATGAATAAGACTAAAAACCCTTGATGATTCATCAAGGGTTTTCTTCTTGCGGAGCCGCGAACGAAATCGCTTCGCTATGAAATTCTCGAAGACGAATCAGCAGGGAATCTTAGCGCTGCAAAATGCCTCCAGCTCCTGACGAACGGCTTGGGGCGTGTCCAGGCGAAGAATGCGTTCCGCCAGATCGCGGCATTCATCTCGCTCCAATCCTTCGAGCCTTTCCTTGATCGGGCTGAGTCTGCCAGCCTCCATGCTCCATTCGTCAAGTCCCAGACCGAGCAAGAGCGGCGCGGCCAACGGGTCGCCCGCCATGCTGCCGCACATGCCGGTCCATTTACCGGCCTTATGGGAAGCATCGATCACCGTTCGGATGAGCTGAAGCACGGCGGGATGGAAATAATCGTACAGGTGCGCTACGTGTTCGTTCATGCGATCCGCGGCAACCGTGTACTGAACGAGATCATTCGTACCGATGCTGAAGAAATCGACTTCGTCCGCGAAAAGTCCTGCCAACACGGCCGTGGAGGGAATCTCGACCATAATGCCGACTTCCATCTTCTCGTCGAACGGTACGCCCTCCTCCCTCAATTCACCCTGCACTTCCGCCAGGATGGATCTCGCCTGCCTCCATTCTTGCAAACCGGAGATCATCGGGAACATGACCTTCACGGTACCGAAGGCGCTGGCCCGCAGCACGGCCCGCAGCTGCGTGCGCAGCAGCTCCTGGCGGACAAGCCCTACCCGTATTGCACGGTAACCCAGGAAGGGATTCGTTTCCTTTGGCAGCTGCAGGTACGGAAGCTCCTTATCTCCGCCGATGTCCATCGTGCGGATGATCACGGGGCGGCCCTCCATCTGCCGGGCCGCTTCCTGGTACGCACGGAACTGCTCCTCCTCGCCCGGCATGGCCGTGGCGTTCATGAACAGGAACTCCGTGCGGAACAGACCCACGCCGTCCGCGCCCTGCCGGACGGCGGCCTCGGCTTCCGCGGCGCTGCCGATGTTCGCCGCGAGCTCCACGCGCGTACCGTCGGCGGTCACCGCCGGACGGTCAATGTATTCCTCGAGCGATTGCCTGCGCTCGAGGTCCTGCTGCATGCGGAGCCGATGCTGCTCGGCCTCCGCCGCTTCCGGCCGGGCGAGGCACAGCCCGGCTGATCCGTCGAGGACGAGCAGATCGCCGTCCTCGATGCCGTCGATCCCGTCTCCCGCGCCGACGACAGCGGCAATGCCGAGCGACCGCGCGAGAATCGCAGTATGCGAGGTTGCTCCTCCGGTACGGGTGATAAAGCCGACCACCAAGGCAGGGTCCAGCTGCACCGTATCCGAAGGCGTCAAATCGTCGGCAACGAGAATCACCGGCTCGGTGATTCCGGCAAGTCCCTGCGATTGCCCAGGCGACAGACAGGCGAGAAGACGGCCGCCGATATCGCGGATGTCGGTCGCGCGCTCTTTCATATAATCATTGCTCATGCCTTCAAACATGGAAGCGACTTGGTTGACAACCTCGGCAACGGCCCTTGGGGCCGTCTCCAATTTCTCCTGGATCCGCGCCTCCATCTTCGGGTAGAAAGCCGGATCGTCCAGCAGCTTTCGGTGTCCCGCAAGAATGCCGGCTTGCTCTTCGCCTACCGCTTCCTTCGCTTTCTCAATCAGCTTCTCCATTTGCTCGGCGCAGCCCGCTTTGGCTTCGCGAAGCTTATGAAGCTCGTCTTGGACCGCAGCCGAGGTATCGGGAATATAATTCCCTTCGGGACTGCTTTGGCCGCTGGCCCCCGCCGAAGATTTGTAGATATAGGCCTTTGCAATCCGGATACCCTCCGACACGCCGATTCCTTGAATATCCAGCCTATTCATCAGGCTTCACCAAACTTGCTTTCGACGAGCTGTATCAGGGCTTCGACGACTTCTTGCTCACCGTCTCCGTTGGCTTCGATGGTCACGACGGCTCCTTGTTCAACGCCGAGCGTCATCAGCTCCAGCATGCTCTTGCCGTCCGCCGAGCGTCCTTCGTTTGTCTTCAGACGAACCTCTGCTCCAAATTGTCCTGCTTTTTCCGAAAATAGCTGAGCCGGACGTACATGAAAGCCCTGCTCATTCTGTATGGTTACCGTTTGTGCGAACATGTCTTTCCTCCTCATCCTGTAACCGCCAGCCCGGGGCTGTTACTTACTGAAACGTAAAGTTGCGGTTTCTCTGTTGTTTCCTGCCGTTCATCCGTTCGACTCTTGTCAGGCCAGTAAGGTTATCCGGCCTTTATACGCCTCGACCAGCGCTTGGTTATGCTCATCGGAGCCGTCGATATTTCCGCTAAGAAATACAGGGGGGTTAAAGCCTTGCTCAATCATAATCTCAATGGATTCGGCGAACAGGGCGTTCAAAATCAAGGCTCCGATCACTGTCGAGCTCGGGGTAAAGGGGACCTGAAGGCCGGGATGGCTCAATACCGCATCGCCCTTGACCGAGAAATTGTCGATCACCAGATCCACGGCATCCGCGAGATGCTTGCCGCTGCTGTGCCGGGACGGCATGCTTTTGGAATATTCCAGTGAGGTAATGCCTACGGTGAAGGCCCCCTTCTCCTTCGCCATCAAAGCGACATCCACGGGAACCGGATTGCGGCCCGAGGTGGACAGGACGAATACGACCTCTCCCTTGCGGATGTCCTGCTTGCTCATGAATTCGACGGCAAGATCGTTTTGTCTTTCCAGCTCGGACGAACGTACCGCGCCTTCATGCAGCATCAGCTTCTCTATGAGAATCGGACGGATCGGTACGAGTCCGCCTGCCCGGTAGAAGACTTCCTCGGTCAATATATGCGAATGCCCGCAGCCGAACAGATGAATAATGCCGCCCTGCTGAATACAGGCCGCCACCTTTTCCGCCGCTTCACGTATCGACTTGGCCTGCTCCGCTCGTACTTTGTCAAACAACCCGCCAATCACATCAAAATAGGTGTCCATCATCATCGCTTTCACCTCGTGGTTCCTGTATTTGTATAGATTTCTGTTATTCTTCCGCGAGTGAACGGGTTCATATCGCTTTTTTCGCCCGGAGTACCATGTCGGCCATGACTTCCAGGCTTCGCTCGATAATCCGCTCTCCCTTCTCCCTCGTTGCCAACGTTGCATCCCCAAGCACCGCGGAAGCCGTCATTTCCTCCCAGGGTGTAGGCGTGAAGTCCGCTTCAATCGGGATCTGCGGAGCGCCGTCGATCGCCTTGCTCATGTCCACGTATTCGCCCGCAAGATACAGCATGTAGGAGGTCTCGATTTCATCGGCATGCATGTAGCTGCCGTGAGCGGCCGAAGCCTCGCGTACCTCCGCCGCGATTTCCTTCGTGCCTGGATAAAAGAAGTAGAACACCTTCAATTCGGGTACCCGTTCGTATAAAATTCTCGCCGCTTCCTTCAGCGCAACCGCATTGCCGAGATGGCCGTTGACCATGATGAAGATGCGGAATCCCTGATGATATATACTCTCGCCGATATCGGCAAGCAGCCGGATGAGCGCTTCGTTCGACACGTTGATGCTTCCCGGAAAATTGCGCAGGCTCCACACTTGACCATAAGGAAGGGTCGGCAGAACGAAGCTGTCCGTCCGTTCCGCCAATTTGTCCGCGAGCCTGGACGCAAGCAGGTTATCCGTGCCCAGCGGCAGATGGGGGCCATGCGCTTCAACGGCCCCGATTGGAAGTATGGCCGCGCCGAGTTTGCGGATTTTCTCCTCCACCTCAACCGAATTCTCGAGTTCGAATTTCATGACGCTAAGCACCCCTTACTTTTTGAATGAGAAGCAGTCGGCCGGATTGCTTACGAAAAATTTCTCCACCAGCTTCCGGCCGTCAAAGCCGCTGCGATTCGCCTCGTCTACAAAGCGCGGCACCCATTTGGAAATAATGTACTCCAGCCCGAGACCGTAATCGTAATGCTTGTAGTAGGTTTTACGGGCGGTATCTCCGCTGATGAGAATCTGATCCTCATAGCCTTTTCGGACAAGCTCCAGAATCAGCGAGATGCGGGTGCTTTCCGGCGCATACTTGATTTTGCCGATACCGTCAAAGCTCATGTAGGCTCCGGTTGCGGCGATTTGCTCATGGTAATACGGGTCGGGGTTCCGGTCCATATGCCCTAAACTCAAGTAGGATAGATCCACGCCTTCGCTTTTTAGGAGTTCGATTTGCTCCAGCGCCATGGTGCCGACTTCCGTATGGGAGTGGATGGGGGCTTTTGTCTCGTGATGAGCGCGGGCTACAGCGCGCAGCGTCTTCTCCTCCAGCGGCGTGATGCGGTTATAGCCTGTCCCGAACTTAACCTGGCCTGCTTTGAATGGCGTGCCTTCCAGCCCTTCTTCCACCTCCCGGATGACGAAATCCGCCAGCTCGTTGATGCTTTTGGCCTCGATCCACTGCGCATAACTCTCATAATCGCCGATCAGCGGCTTCAGCTCCTCTTTGATTTTGGCATCCCACAGGAAGCTTTTATTGAAGCCCGCCGTTCCTACAATGCGAATGCCGGTTTCAAGCGCGATTTCCTGCACCGCTTGAACATCCCGTCCATAATCGACGGCTGTAGCATCCACGATGGAGCATCCGCCGTGTTGTTTGAAATCCAGAACGTCGCGCTTGGACTTCTCTTTATCATCCAGCAGCAAATCGTCCACTCCCCGTTCCTGCCAGTAGGCCGGACGGCATACGATATGTTCATGGGAATACGTAAAGCCCAATTCCTCTTTGCTGATATCTCCATGCAAGGTACGGATAAAGCCCATATCGTTTCTCCTCCACTCTCTATAAAATAAGAACCTGACCGTTTCATAAAAGTGCATGTTCAAAAAAGCCGGCTTCTCTCAACGCCTTAGACCGCTTTCTGATCTATCTCGTGATCCAAAGCCGACTTTTTTGTTTAACCTCTAAAAGAACAGTTTCGCCAGGAAGTGCAGAATCGGTCCGATGATGAACATGTCGGAATCGGCAGCCCACATGGCCGTATCCGGCACCGTCGAGGCGATAAAGAAGCGGACCATCAGGAACTGACCCCAAGCGACTACGGTTGACGTGATGAAGCCGCCGATCACGGCACCGCGGACACCGCCTGTCGAGTTCCCGAACACCCCTGCCGTAGCGCCGTGGAAGAATAGAACGATCATCGTCGGCACGAAGATGTAAGAAACGGTGTTGCCCAGTACGAGCAGCCAGATAATCGCGCCACCGAAAGCTCCCAGGAAGCCAAGCACTACCGCATTCGGCGCGTAAGGGTATACGACTGGCGCATCCAGTGCCGGTTTGGCGCCTGGCACGAGTTTGGTAGCAATCCCGTTGAAGGCCGGCACCAGCTCGCCGACAAACATCCGGACCCCCATCAGAACGATGGCGATTCCGCCTGCGAACGTGAACGATTGGATAATGGAATAGATGATAAAGTTCTGGTCACCCGATTGTTTCATCAGTTCTGCCGCAGCCGGCGTGCCCTTCGTCGAGAGAATAATGGCCCCGATCAGAAATAACACGCCCATGCTGAGCGCCGTGATGACGTTGGAATCGCGAAGAAATTCGAAGCCTTTCGGTACTTTGATTTTCTCGGAATCGTTGTTTTTGTTGCCGAGCAATTTGCCGAACAAGGCAGCCAATAGCGCAACCGAAGCCGACGTGTGTCCAAGCGCAATGTTATCGTTGCCCGTGATTTTACGCAGGAACGGCTGAACCAGCGCCGGCTGGAACGTCCAGTACACCCCAAGAACCACGGCGATCATCAGTACCAGCTTCCAGATCGGAATTCCGCTGGACGCATGGACGATGACGCCCGCAAAAACGGTCGACGTCCAGAACATCATGTGCCCGGTCAGATAAATAAATTTAAACCGGGTAAAGCGTGCCAGCAGAACGTTGATCAGAAAGCCGATGAGCATGGCAAGCGTAACGGCGCTGCCGAATTTGGAATTGAATGCCTCCTGCCCCATAAAGGTACCGAGGGATCCGCTTTCCAATCCGAAGACTTCTTTCCACATCGGCTCGAATACGTTCAAGGCTTTTACGATAACGTCGGAGCCTGCGCCGATGATGAGGAAGCCGATGATCGCTTTAAAGGTGCCGCTTACGAGCTGACTCGTTGATTTCTTCTGCAGCAGCAGGCCGATCAGAACGATAAACCCGAGCAGAATGGCCGGCGTTCCAAAAATGTTGGTAGCGATCCAAAAAAGTACGTCCATAAGCCCTCTTCCTTTCTAATGGTTTACAGCACTTCTTCCAGCTTCTGTTTGATCTCGTCGTTGTCAAAATAGTTGTTGACGATAACGACCTTGGCTTCATGCCCTTGCAGGCTTTGTGCCAGCTCGTTGCTTGTAATGATATAATCGGCTGCGGTTCCCGATGCCGTCGAAACGTCCGTGTGCTCCACGTCGGCGTTTACTCCCATGCCGTTCAGCACATTCTCCACATTCATTCTCAGAATCAAGCTGGTTCCTTGTCCTAAACCGCATACGCATAAAATTTTCATTGTTCGTTCCCCCTAATTAGTTGTTGCATTGACTCTACATCAGATGCCTGCTTGAATAGCTCCACGTTGCCCGGATTGCTGAGCAATGTCGTCAGCTTGCGCAGCATGGCGATGTGCTCCGAGCTTGATGAGCCGCCGAGCGCGAATACAAGCTGGACCGGGTCATTGGCGGCATGGCCAAAAACGACGGGTGTCTTCAATCGAAGCAGCGAGACGGAGGCTTCCCTCACCCCGTCCTCCGCACGGGCATGCGGTAGGGCGATGTGCGGCGCAAGAACAAAGTACGGCCCTTTGTCACGATACGATTCCACCATGGCATCGGCATAACGTTCTTCCGCCGCTCCGGCATTCGCCAGCAGCGCCCCTGCCAAACGGATCGCTTCTTCCGCCGTCTCGGCCTCAACATCCAAGGCAATTAGTGACGGTTCCAAAAATTTCATTCTCATCTCTCCCAAATCCGGTATTCTGTTCGGTGCTAAGGACCGGTTTGTAATTGTTGAAGTATCTGTTCTTTCGTCCTGGCCTCTTTCAGTCGGATCAGGTTTTCCTTATCTCTCAGCAGGAGCGTCAGCTCCGACAGTGCTTTCAGGTGGGATTCGCCGTCAATCGCCGCCAGGACCAGAATGATCTGCACCTGGTGGCGCGCTTCCTCCGAGAAGGCGACGGGCTGCTCCAGCCGGAGCAGACTGATCCCAAGCCGCCGGACTCCATCCTGCGGCTTGCCGTGCGCGATGGCGATGCCAGGTGCTACGACAATGTAAGGGCCGAGCGCTTCCACTTTGGAGATCATCGCATCAATGTAAGCCTCTTCGATGCGTCCATCCTTCAGCAGCGGTTCGGAGGCTTCGCGTATGGCGCTCCGCCAATCTGCCGCTTCTCTGTTCATCCGAATCATTTGCCCGGTGAGCAGATCCGTCAGAGATGGCTTGCGAGCCTCGCTGAGCCAAGTTTTCCCTAAGGACATGTAGCGGTTAAGCTCCTCCGCAAGTCCGGCTTCATCCCTTACCGCCGCGTATTTATGGACGATGTCCAGCAGCGCTTGTACCGTGTTGGCCTGGGTTCTTGATTTGCGTCCGGAAACCATGTTGATCTGGTTCAGCAAATGCTCCTTATCCTTATCGCTCAGAATCGGATTCACCAGGAGAACGGGCACTTTGCTGTCCGGGAGCGGTACCGTCGAGAATATAAAATCGACATCTTCTTCGCGAAACGACTCATAATCGCGGAGCGACAATACGGCTGTGATGTCCACTGCCGAGAACAGGTTCTCCAGCTGCGATTTCAGCATCCGCGATGCGGAAATGCCGTTCACGCAGACGATGGCGGCCTGCCGCCTTACGGCCGGCTTCGTATTCTCTCTGCGCAGCCAACCGCCGAAGTGCATGGCGAGGTATCCGATCTCGTGATCGTCAAGTTTACGTCCAACCAACTGCTCGAACGGTGCGGCGGAACGGCGGGTAAGCTCGAATACTTCCCCGTACTTGGAACGGATATTTTCGAGCAGCGGATTTTCCAGGCTGAGACCATACAAGATCCGGTAATAAGCCGGTTTCAAGTGGACCAGCAGATTCTCCTCCATGGCTTCCCGGTTCGGCAGAAATACGCAGGCATACCGTTGAAAATGGTCGGTCATCTCCGTCGTCACGTTCCGAAGCTGCTTCAGCACTTCTTCGGAACCCGTCATCTGTTCCATCCGATTGACTCTCGCCCCCAGCAGATGCATCGCGAAGTAGCAGACTTCATCATCCGGAACGGAAACGCCGAACATTTGCCCGAGACCTTCCGCAATACGCGCGGCAGCTTCATACTCTGGCGTCCTCCGCAGAACGCTTCGTTCATCATCGTCGATCGAGACCCATTGCGCGGTTTGAATCCGTCTTACATACAACAGGAAGCGGGCGGTCAGATGAAACAGCATCTCATCCGTCAAATCTACGCCCAGCGTGATCTCGCTATCCGAGATCAGGCGATAGACTTGCTCCAAACCTCCCTCTTCCATAGGCGGAAACAGGAGTGGGGCGAGATCGGGAATTCCCGATTCCGGGTTCAGGTTGAATGCCTGTTCCCAGCCCGCATGACCGAAAATCTGCCCGAAGTAATGGCTCAGTGTCTTCCGCTTGTCCCGCTCCTCCCCGTGTACGCCGTACCCCCGCTTACGGTCGTAGGTTACCTTGAGTTTTACGGACTTCATCTCCGAGCGGACCATGTTCAAATCCTTGAGCACGGTGCCGCGGCTAACCTGGAGAAGTTCGGTCAGATGGTGAACGAAGAGCGGACTCTCCGCCGACAGCAGGTAGAGCGACATCCAGGCCAGCCTTTCGCGCGGAGACAAATAATACTGCTGTGCATGGGGCTTTTCATTCAACTGCGGAAGCCCCGCCCGGCTTTCTTCAGGCAAATAGTAGCCTGCTGTCCTGACATATTGGACCGATGGAAGTTGAACCGCTTTCAACCAGTCGTTTATTTTGTCCATATCATAGTAAACGGTTCGTCTGGAGATGCCGAGCTTCTGCATCAGTTCTTCCAGCGATACATAATCGGCTGCCTCATGGAGCAGCGTCAACATCTTGGTACTGCGTTCATCCAGAATACGGCATCAACTCCTTTGCCGTTAGTTTCGTGCTTTTTGCAATTTGATTATACCTATAGGCAATTGTTCAAGGACAGTTCAATTCATGGAGCCCGATTTGTGCAAAAATGTACTCTAGTGAAATGGGCAAAAAAAAACAGGCCCCATGGCCTGTATAAGATATGGTTCAACTTCGCGACTGCCCTGGTCATCGTGACTTGGCAAAAATCGCATCCTTTCATTCGGCACGGTCAGTTTTCACGAACCGGTCATCATCGGTGTTTGCGGATCGATCCCCACAGAATCTAACTAATTCGCCGGCGTCATGATTGGCAAGGTGACGATGAAGGTCGTTCCTTGGCCAGGTTCGCTTTCCACTCGGATATCGCCTTGATGAAGCGATACGATCTGCTTAACAATGGCGAGTCCCATGCCGCTGCCCTCATATTTACGACTGCGGGAACGGTCTGTTTTAAAGAAACGTTCGAATATGCGCTTCTGATCCTCAAGGGAAATCCCTATGCCCGTATCGGATATTCGGACGGTCACGTTATTCATGTCTTGTTTGATGCTGACGTTAATCACGCCGCCATCCTTTGAGAATTTGATGCTGTTGCCAATGATGTTCGTCCATACCTGGTTTAATTGATCATGATCGGCCGTAACTTTAACGGGCTGCAAATCAAGCTCAAACTGAATGCTGCGGGCAGCCCATTGCGGCTGGAGCGCCACGATGACCCGTCTGATCTGTTCATCCAGGCTGAGCGTGCTGAGCCCCAGCTGCTGTGACTGGGATTCAAGCAAACTCAGCTTGAGCAGGCTGTCGCTCATTTTGGACATTCGCTTCGCTTCAGCGATGATAATATCCAGATAACGTCTTCGCTCGTCATCCGAGAGATTTACCTGCTTCAGCGCTTGAGCATACCCGGAAATCGAGGTGAGCGGCGATTGCACCTCGTGCGACACGTTCGTTACGAATTCCCTGCGCAGCTGCTCCAACTGCTGGAGCTCGTGCATCATGTCTTCAAAGCTGCGAGCCAGCGTACCCAGCTCGCTTGTTTGCTTAATATTCAGCTTGACGCTGAAATCTCCGGCTGCAATGCGTCGGGTCGCTTTTGTCAGCTTTTTGATCGGCCTTACCAAGTAGATGGAGGCAATCAGGATCAATAAGCTCCCTGTAATCAACGAACTGGTAGCAAAGATCGATCCCCATTTGACGACAAAAGAGGCAGAAGGAGGGGCGAGCATTTCCAGGAACATCGCTTTCGTTCCCGTTTCCGTTTTCAACGGCAGCCCTAAAAGCACCGTAGCAATGCCTTTCTGCGTGTCTTGAACAACGCCTCCTTCGATTACTTGCTGTAGTTTATCCATCGTTACTTCAGCAGGCTTGTGTCCGTTAAGCTTGCCGTAAGCCTGGAACTGGCCCGCCGCTTCGTAGATGCGGATATAATAGGAATCGAGCTGCTTCATTTCACTAACGAACAAGTCGGCTTCGCGTAACGGCAGTGTCTTGTATATCCGGACGACGTCTTGACCGAAGTGGCGTAAGTTGATTTGCGCGTTCTCGTTCAATTGTTCCTTGAACATCCAAGTAGACATAAAAAACGAAAGGATCGTGCCCCCGATGACGGACACTAGAAACGTCAGGACTACTCGAATATATAAGGATCTGATCATTCATAGACCTCGAGCCGGTACCCCAGCCCGCGCACCGTTTCGATCCGGAAATCCGGCGTCGTTGCGAACCTTTCGCGAAGACGTTTAATATGCACATCCACCGTTCGATCATCTCCTGCGTAGTCGATTCCCCAAATCTGATCGATCAGCTGCTCGCGTGTATAGACTTGTCCGGGTGTCCCAGCGAGCTTGTACAGCAATTCGAACTCTTTGAGCGGCAGCGTGAACGTCTCCGGCCCGTTGCTCACCTTATAGGTCTGCCTGTCGAGAATGACGTTGCCGAACTGGATCGTCTGTGTGGAGCCGATCCGATATCGTTTCAGCAATGCCTTAACGCGGACAGTCAACTCCAACGGATCGAATGGTTTCGTTAAATAATCGTCCGTCCCAAGCTCGAAACCCTTCACTTTTTCCCAGGTTTCGCCTCTCGCCGTCAGCATAAGCAGTGGCAAATCCGGATTGGCTCTTCGAAGCTCCTTGCATAACGTCCAGCCATCCATCATCGGCATCATAATATCAAGCACGACAAGATCGACGGGTGTCGAGCCATAGACGCTGAGCGCTTCCTTGCCGTCAGCCGCCTCGACTGTGGTGAATCCGTCATTGCGTAGAAATAAACAGACGAGTTCGCGAATGTTCGCGTCGTCGTCAGCAACCAGTATAGTAGGCATAGGTTCCCTCTTTCTTTCATTTCCATCCCATATTGTGTAATAACTATATACTATTCTATATACAAGGGTTATGGGGATTGGTTCAAATGGTGCGGCAATTGTGCGTCTAATTTGCATTCTAGCCTACGCTAAAAAAGGCCGCGCATTCCGCGGCTTTTTGTTCGTCCAATCCCTTGTCTTCAGCCCTTATTCTTAGCCAGCAAATGAAATCTCGAGCCTCGAACCGGCCGCATCATCTCCAGTCTTTTCCGTTGAATGGGAAAGCTATCGAGTGATGCTTAACCAAGTTTAATCAAGGAAGATGAACTGCCAGTGACATCAATATGAACGGAACATGAACAAACCATGTGCATAGCTCCCCTCTACGGCATACCAAAAAAGTCGGCCAATTCAGGCCGACTTTTTCTACCAATTCGTTTTCCGATGTTTTTGGTTGGCATCCGATCCGCTGCAGGACGATTTCAAAACACGCATTCCGTGGCGATCGACGGACGCTTAAGCAATTCCCAACCAGTCTTGGCGGATATAAAAGAGGCAAGCTCCAAGCCCATTCGGTAATGCGTCTGATAGCCGGGATGATATCGGCCGCCCCATCCTTCCACCTCGGGATGAATCAACCCCAGATCAACCACGAATACCTTCCTGTTTCCGCTTTGATTGAAATAAGACACCACCTTGTTCACACTGGCAAGATAGTTGTTATTCATGGTTCCAACACAACAAAAGACGTAGGGATCGTTATACTTATCCAAGATAACCTGGATGAATTCAATATAAGCGGCAATATACGCCTCATCATCAATTGGCGTCGAATAATCGTTCTGGCCCAAATTAATGACGACTCCATCAGGAGTATACCGGGAAAAGTCCCATGGCGCGGTCCCTTTGCCGAGCGACCCTGAAAAATGTTCCGGCAATCCTTGCTTGTTCCCTACCGCATCCTGCCAAACGCCGATCCCGCAAATGGCCATCGTATGATATTCCGCATTCAACATTCTGGCGCTGATTCCGACATAGGACATGTATCCGTCGTCAAGATGCGGGGCTTCAGCGAGCACATGCGGATGGCCGATCCCTGCTCCATCCGTGATGGAATCCCCGAAGTACTCAAGCCGGAGTGGTTTTGCCGCGGGCGGGGCAAGGAAGCTTCCGCCGTCGGGCAGCGAAAACTGATGAAATGCTATACTTCCGGTCAGGATCCCCGTTCGCTTGTGGATCTCTAAAGTGTGTTCACCCTCCGGCAGTCCCTGTTCGATTATGTATTGATGAACCCCCTTCTTCAAGTTGATCCAATTACGAGCGACACCGTCCACTACAATTTCAACGTAATCCTGGCCATCGGAATCCTCAGCCGTCATCGAGACGGCCGTACCTCGGAAGGCAAGAAAAACCGCGCTGTTGACCCAGGCGCATTTCGGCTTCTCTCTCTCGGTCAGATCAAATCTCCCCATCAGCCTGGCAAATTCGGCAAAGCTAAACTCCAACATAATCCCTCCTTTCAGCTTTTGTATTGATATCAAAATTGAACTAGCGAATAATAAAGTATACTTTATTTCATCAATAAATCTATATTTATATTATCAATCCATAGGCATAGAGTCAATTAAAAGCAATTTCCCTACTATAATATATACATTAAAAGTAACGCCAGTTTATAAGCTTGATTTCAATAGATTAATAAAGTATACTTTTATACAATCATTTAACATGCCAAACTTATCATCAGTTTGTAAAAAGAGGAGAATGATTGTGAACGAGCCGAAGTACATGACGGTTAAACAAGCGCTGCTGCATCAGATTCAAGTCGGCAAGCTTCGACCCGGCGATAAACTGCCGAATGAAGAAGACCTGATGAAACAATTTCATGTAAGCGGAATAACGATTCGAAAAGCGATGACGGAGCTGGCAAACGAAGGCGCAATCACCCGAATCAAAAGAAAAGGCTCTTTTGTAAACGGAGCTCAAGCCGCGGACCATTCGAGTCACTTGATCGCGTTTATCTTATCGGCAGAGGACAATTACGATGTATCGTATATGAAAATCATCAAAGGCGCGCAGCAAGTGGCCGCCGAATTCAATTACTCCTTAATCGTGGAATGGAGCAATGAAAATTTGGCCGTTGAACAATCATCCATTCAGAAAATGCTGGACCGGAAAGTCGACGGCTTCTTGATTTATCCGTTCGATCCGATCCAGAGCAAGGATAACTACCTAATCATCGAACAAAACAACATCCCCTATCTGTTGGTAGACCGGTACAATGTGGATCATCCCAGCTATTTTTCCGGAAGCAACAACTACGACGGGGCGATCCTGGCCACCCGGGAGCTGATGCGTCTGAAGCACACCAAAATAAAGTTTGCAAGCTATCACTTCTTTCTTCACTCCGAGCAGGAGCGGTTCGCCGGCTACTGCAGTGCCATGCGTCAGGCAGGATTTCCGGTAACCGACGATAACTTGCTGACCCGCGTGGACTATGACGTACTAGCCGACAGTATTTTGAAGCGGGATGTTACCGCTTTGTTTTGCTGCAATGACAAACTTGCCATAGAAATGATCGAGAAGCTGACCGACCGCCGCGTTAGAATTCCGCAGGATGTTTCCATTATGGGATTCGACGATTGGGACCATTCCAGCAACCTATCGATCGGACTGTCTACCGTCCGGCAAGATTTCGAGGAAATCGGCAGAAACGCTGCGAATTTACTTCACCAGGTTATTCTAGGCAAAACTCATGGACGTAACACGAAAATATTGTCGGGTGTTTCTTTGGTGATCCGGGAGTCTACTTGCGAGAACCCTTATGCCTAACGTTGTCAGCTCAAATAGATCAATGAAAGGAAGGAATGCGTTATGAAATTCGACTTTTCGACTTCCAGTCTGAGACACGGGCTCTTTCATCAAGAGCCGGATGGCATCTCTTGTTTTCTTCCCGGCAGTGCGATAACCGTGCGCTTTCATGGACGGGAAATAACGGCCGAGATCGAGGATGTCAACGGAGAGGGGAAAAGCTGGCTTAACGTCTATATCGACGATCTTCCGGTAAGGGTGATGAGAATCGATCCGGATAACCGGCTGTACCAGCTTGCGGATGACCTTGAAGACGCGCCCCATACCTTAACGCTGCAGAAGCGTACGGAAGCGGCATTCGGCAGCATTAAATTTACCGATTTGACGACGGAGAACGGAGCTTTTCTGAGCCCGCCAGCCCCTCTTCCCCATCGTCTGCTCGTCATCGGCGATTCGATCACCTGCGGCTTCGGCAACGAAGCGCAGATTCCCTGCGACTGCGATGCTTCTCGCGAAAATATCGCGCTTGCTTACAGCTCGCTGACCGGTCAACTTCTGAATGCCGAAACATTGATTGTGGGCGCATCCGGTACGGGATGCTATCAGAATTTCGGCGGTGGCAAGGAAGGCCGCATGTCGGATTATTTCATGAAAACCATCTGTCCTGATCTCGATCAAGAAGCCATGGACCCGTTTCATCCTGAGTTCGTTGTCGTAAATCTCGGGACCAATGATTGGTCCGCGCCCATCGAGCCTGCGGATTACCTTGAACAATATCGCAAAATGACGGGTTTTATTCGCAATAGATATCCGTCCGTCCCATTGTTCTGCGCAATCGGTCCGATGACCCTCGGCCCCGCCCCCCATTTGAAGGCTCTCGTCAAAAGCCTTAACGAAGAAGGCGACAACAATATTCATTTCGTCGAATTCCCGCTCATTAAACGGCCGGAAGACGGCATGGGAGGCTGCGGACACCCCTCCGTCAAGAAGCATCGGCAAATGGCCGAACACTTGGCTGCGACGATCCGTCAGGTTTGTTCCCTGTCCCCTCCTTCCCCGGCAGCTGCTAGAACATAACGAAAAGGACCGCTCCGTATAGGAAGCGGTCCTTTTTTTCGTATCGCCGTTCTCAATGGACAGGGAACCCTTTTATTTTGCCAAGAAGGCGTCTACCTGATTCTGTAGTTCAGTCTGGATTTGCTTCAGCACCGCTTCGCCTTCCGTTTTGAATCTGGCGAAGTATTCGTCCGGATCAAGCGCGCCGTTAAATAATCCGCTATAATATTTGGCCTGAATGGTCGCGAACTGGGCCACTTCGTTCTTCACCGGCGTCGGATCGAAAGTGAAGCCGGTCATGATATCCTTCGTGAAGTTGTCGGCTTGCGTAATGAATTGACTATACTCTCGGGTCTCTTCGTCGATACCGGCCCACTCCCGCTCTAACGTTGGATTCAACATGAGCTGGAACGAGACAATGCCGCCATCGTTGTTCAACGTGTCGTATTGATGCTCGCCGACCGCTTTCCAGTTCACGCCTTCGATGCCGTGCTCCAACAAATCATAATTCTCCTGCCGGTTGGCCCAATCGAGGAACATCATCGCACGGTCTTTATGTTTGCTCGTCTTCACAATACAGATGAAATTATCCATTTTGTAATTGGATAGGTTCTTTCCAGGCGTCAGATCGAATAGACGGACGGCTTCCAGCTCTCCATCGGGCACGACCTGCTTCAACTGGTCGTTGTACGTTTTGGGAATGCCAAAGGCCATTTGGGGCGTGGCCGCAACTTTGTTCTGGAGCTGCATGTCTCCCGGGCTGCTTTTATTCGTCAAAACGTCCTGCGACATGACTTTGTCAACGAACAGCTGGCGGACATCCTGGATGCCGGACCAGATCTTTGGTTCCTGGGTTTCAAAGAAGTTATAGACCTTTCCATCGTTGCCCTTGTAATACAGCATCAAGCTGGCGCCAGCAAAATTCGTTGGACGAATGTTGACGCCGGTATCGTCCCGGATCAGCCAGTTGACCCAGCTGTAGGTGACGTCGTCAGCGCCCGCGAGGAGCGGCGTGATGCCGGAGTTACTGTCACGAACGGCGTAGAGATAAGCTTTTAGATCTTCATACGTCTTTACGGGCGGCAAGTTTAACTGCTCCCTCAGGTCCTTTCGTATGAAAATCGATCTCTGTTGGGTATAGGCGCTTCCCAAGGGAACACCGTAGATGTTACCGTTAATTTTGTTCGCGTCCCACATTTGTTGCGGCCTCGTCTTTTTCACATTAGGGCCGTATTGGTCCAGCAGTTCGCTTAATTCTTCGTAATAGCCCTGGGAAGCCATCGTGTCCAAATGCAGCCACGGGGCATCAAACATCAAATCCACGCTCTCTCCCGAAGCCAGCATGACGTTGGTCTTCTGATTTAGATCGGCAAAGTCGACAAATGTAAATTTAACCTGCGTATTGATTTCGGCTTTTAATCGCTTGTTGACTTCGGTCAGCACCTCGTCATAGTTAGCTCCCTTTGCCCCCGGAATGACAACCTCCAAAGTGACCGGTTCAAGGGACGGATCGCCGGTTTCCCCTGCATCGCCCGGCGCGGAGGCATCCCCGCCGGATCCGGAGCATCCGGACAAAGCGATGGCTAGTCCGAGCAGCGCCGTCGCCAAGAATTTACGTTTTGATTTGGCCATGTAAATGACTCCCTTCAAATAAATCTTACAATACGTGTTCAAAAAGCCAGGTTATCAGGAACCTCTTATACTTAACCTTTCACCGAGCCGAGGGTCAGACCTTTGACGAAATATTTCTGAACCATCGGATAGACGAGTATAATCGGGCCGATCGTCAGGCAAACCGTTGCCAACTTGACCCCTTCCGCCGGCGGCAGCGTCAGCACATTCCCGTGATTGAGCGACGTGAGCTGCATCTGCGACATGAGCTGCCGAAGAAGCAGCTGCAGCGGGTACATATCGCTGTTGTCGATAAACAGAAGCGACAGCCACCAATCGTTCCAATATTGCAGCGCGTAGAACAAGCTGATCGTCGCAATAACCGGCGTTGAGATCGGCCGGATAATTTTGAAGAAGATCGTCCACTCTCCGGCGCCGTCCATGTTAGCCGATTCGTTCAGCTCATAAGGCAGCGAGCGATAGAACGAGACTAAGATAAACGCAAAGAACGGATTCATGACGTAAGGGAGCACAAGCGCCCACAACGTATCTTTCAGATGCAGCCATTGAACGACCAGAAGATAGAAGCCGACGAGCCCCGAGCCGAAGACCATCGGCACGTAGGTCATGAACGAGAGGAAGCCGCCGTACCGGTTCTTCGGATGGGCCAGCACGTATGCAAACAACGCGGTGACAACGAGGCCGATTACGGTTCCGATGGCTGTTACCGCAATGGTGACGCCATAGCTGGTAAACATTTGCTTGCCCTGGAGGAGGAAACGATACGACTCCAGCGTAAATTCATCCGGCCATACGGAGTATCCGTTCACCGCCAAGCTTCGGGTGCTGGAGAACGAATTGATGACCATCAGCCAAAAAGGAAACAAACAAACCAGCGCAAATAGAATCAAAAACAGCCCGAACAAGAACACCGCCATTTTATCGGAGAATCCGTTTGTCCGTCGGACTCGTGGGGGCGGGATCAGAGCAACCGGACGATTCATTCGGAATTCACCTCCCTTTGAATTTCGCTAAATTAATGCGGTGAGTTCAAAAAATCAGTTCAAGATTCGATGTCGAGTCCACTTTCATGACTCGCTTCGTCTTGGAAAGATGACCTTTTGAGCAACCTCTTAAAATAATCTGGAGTCTTTATCGATTCTCCGAACCAGCGCATTAAACGAAACGACGGCGATAAGCCCCATAATGGACTGATAGAACACGATAGCCGATGACATGCTGAAATTACCAAGCTGCCTTAACGCCCGATAGGAATATGTATCGATGACATCGGTCGTCGGAAATAGAATCCCGTTGTCCCCGATAATTCCGTAGATCATGCCGAAATCCCCGTAGAAAATCCGTCCGACTCCCAAGAGGACGAGAATGATGATTTGCGGCTTCAGCAAAGGCAGCGTAATGTATTTCATCTGCTGCAGCCTCGTGGCTCCGTCCAGGCGGGCGCTCTCATAATAGTCGGAGGAGAAACCGGTTATGGCAGCGAGCAGAATAATCGAGTAGTAACCGGCACTCTTCCAGATTCGCGTTATGGTTAGAATAATCGGCCACACCCACGGGGTCTGGTACCAATCGACGGCTTGAAGTCCGCTCATGCTCAGCACGCGGTTAATCAGACCGTCCGTATTGTTGAATAGAATGAATGTCATATACCCAACGACGACCCAGGAAATGAAATAAGGAAGGAAGACGACGGATTGGATCGTACGTTTAAACCATTTCAAGCGAATCTCGTTCAAGAACAGCGCAATGAGAAGCGCAAAGACCATTTCGAAAATAATGAACAGCGCATTTAAATAAACCGTATTGACCGTAACTTGAATCCAATCCCGATTGGAGAAAAAGAAGCGGAAGTTGTCCAGCCCCACCCAATCACTGCCCCATATGCCTTTGCTGATCTGAAAGTCCTTGAACGCTAGCAGATGTCCGGACAGAGGAATATAGGAGAAGACAACGAGAAAGATGATTCCCGGTATCGCCATCGTATACAAGCCCCGGTTCTTTACAAGATCCCTGAACATTCTCAAATTATAGTATCCCTCCATTCGAGCTGGTCGGAAGAGCCCTGACCTGCTGGCCTCTTACTTTGATGGAGATCACTACATTCAGCATAGTCCGCATATTGCAGACGGCCTTTCCGGTCTTCACGCTGCTTTGCAGGCTCTGAAGGAGAGAAATATTGAGTTTCAATATACTCATGTCCACCAAGTAATCGGACAAGGCGATTTTGTCCTTACAATGAGTGAAGGTCTGTTTGATGGTCAACATACCGCTTTCTACGATTTGTTCCGCGTAGAGGATGGAAAGATCGCTGAGCATTGGGACGTAATCGAGGCCATACTGCCGGCAGAAAAACGAAAAAATTCGAACAGTAGATTTTGAAATTTGTGTAGCTAAATCGCAAGGCATCGCCGAAATGTAAGTGCGGTGATGTCTTGCGCTTCACGAATGTACTTGAGCAATCCATTTTGTAATCAAAAAGATACAGAAGCGTTGCTGCAGCAACGCTCTTTTTGTTCATTGCCATGAAGTGATCGTGTGATGCAGCCATATTATATGGTGGACTTAAAGAGACAAGGAGTAGTGGATCATGAAAATGCTGACACAAAAAATGATGTGGCTGGGCATGGTGCTCGTCCTGATCGTGTTGACCGTATTCGGGTTAGCGATGATGGGATCGGTGCTTGGATCGAAGCCAAAGGAGGTTCCGGTGGCCCTTGTTATCCTTGACAAGCCGGCGGAGCTGCCGACTGGAGAAACGTTTGCGATAGGGGAAATGATCCGGGAAAAGTTGCTGTCGAGCCCGGCAATGCCGTTTGTCTGGCATGTCGTGGATTCCGAGGAAAAGGCTCGGGATGGACTGGATAAACGCGAATATTACGGAGCGATGGTGATTCCTGCGAATCTGAGCAGCGGTTTACTCTCGTTAGCGACTCACTCGCCGATTCACCCTAATGTGAGAATCATCTCCAACGAGGGTATGAACACCCAAGCCTCGATGGTCGTAAGACAGGCAATGGGGCAAGCGATGAACATGATCAATGGGGAACTGTTGCAGCAGCTGCTTGGGCAGACCGGACCAGCAAACGGAGCAAATTCCCATGGAGACGGCTAAAGCTTTAATGACACCGGTGAACGTTCAGGAGGAAGTCGTGCATCCACCGGGAGTGAATAATGCGGCGGGAAATGCGCCGGGTTTGTTTACCCAGATTATATGGATCGGCAGCATGGTGACCGGAGTCGTCTTGCTCCTGGCTAGCCAGAAGGCGGTCGCCGCGGGTTCAAGGAGATGGACAGTCAGCGCGCTGCAAGCTATCGCGGGGCTTGCGATCGTCGGCATAGCCTCATGCTTCACCATATGGATGGCTTCGTCGTGGTACGGCATGGAGCTCGCGAACGCGGGGGAGACGTGGTTGTTCTTATGGTTGGCTGGATCGGCGTTCTTCTTGTTGCAATCTTCCTTGCTGAATTGGATCGGATTCCGTGCAATACCGCTGCTCGTACTGCTGATGTTCTTCTCGGTGCCGCTCCTGAACATGGCTCCGGAGTTCTTGTCGCAGACGACGCGAGATTGGATCTATTCGTGGACTCCACTGCGGTTCGCGGCAGGAGGGCTACGGGAAGTCATGTACTTCGGCGGACTGGACGCCGCTCACTCAAACGCCTTGATTTTGTGGGTCGTCGCCGGTGGATTTTTGGTCTTGCTGCTCTCTTCCGGATTTAAGGCAAATCGAGCGACAGATGCCGCCCCTACTTCTGTTACAGGCGATACAATAAAGTAAGAACAATCAACGATGCGTTGTACTTCCTTTTTTTACGCTCATGTAATAATTGAATTTTCTGGGAAATATTAAAAAGTTATAAAAATCAGAACCACCCGTCCAACGGGTGGTTTGCACTTGGGGTATAACCCCCTGTTGCCAAACTGCGCCTAAAGACGCTAGCCTGACCTCAAATCTGTTCAGGCTCAGTGTTATTTGTCACTTCCACTTACCAGTTAAACTGGTTTATTTCTTTTTGCTACTTTTACCACCGAATGGATCTTCATACTCTTTTACACTCAGCTTATCTATTGCTTGATCATGTGCTTCTTGCTCGCGAATATACTTAGCGACGGTTGCTTCATTTAATCCTACTGTGCTTACATAATAGCCTTCCGCCCAAAATTTTCGATTCCCGTACTTATACTTTAATTGGGCATGCTTCTCAAAGATCATTAGCGCACTTTTTCCCTTCAGATATCCCATGAATGTTGATACAGCTATTTTAGGAGGTATTGCTACCAGCATGTGCACATGATCTGGCATCATATGACCTTCTATGATTTCCACTCCCTTATATTTACATAGACGCTTGAAGATCTCGATCAAGTCTCTTCTCACTTGATTATATATTTCTTTACGTCTATACTTCGGGGTGAACACGATGTGATATTTGCACATCCACTTCGTGTGAGCTAAGCTATAATTCTTGTTTGCCATTAAGACCATTCCTTCCGTTGAACCTGAACATCTCAATGTTATCGGAATGGTCTTATTGGTGTAACCCTTGATTCCTCCACCCGCATAGCAGGTGGTTTTATGTTTCGCACGCTTCGCGTGCTCAACTGGCTAAAGCCTAAACAAAAAAACCCTTGATTTCTCAAGGGTTTCTCTTCGTATGGAGCCTAGGGGGATCGAACCCCTGACCTCATCGCTGCCAGCGATGCGCTCTCCCAGCTGAGCTAAGGCCCCGTAAGCGACTTCTATATCATATAAAAAATCAGCAGGCATGTCAACACTTTTTCAGAACTTTTTTGATAATGCGCAGTGCCTTTCTTCCTTCTCTATATAATGTCACTTATCGATGTTGAGAATTTGGCGCCATGAGAGCGCCGGAAGAGCACCAGGGTCGTTTAAGAACCGTGGCGCTCTTACAGCTCCTGCACGTCCGTATCCTTGGACAGCAGGCTTTTCAGTTCCTTCATGAACATATTGATATCCTTGAACTGCCGGTATACGGACGCAAACCGAACGTAAGCCACCTCGTCGACCGGATATAACCGTTCCATCAGAAGCTCCCCGATCTGGCGGCTCTCCACTTCCGCCGCCGCGGTATTGCGCAGCGCCTTCTCGACATCCGATACGATCATATCCAGCTGGTCCACGGATACCGGACGCTTCTCGCATGCCCTTATCAAACCGCGGAGCACCTTCTCCCGGCTGAACTCTTCGCGGCTCCCATCCTTTTTCACGACGATCAGCGGCGTTTCCTCCACCATTTCAAAGGTTGTGAATCTCTTGCTGCACTGCTCGCATTCCCTGCGGCGGCGGATGGATTTATTCTCGTTGGCAGGCCTGGAATCCAGCACTTTCGTTCCGGCATAACTGCAATATGGACACTTCATAAGTTGTCTTCACTTCCTTTGTATTCAGCGTGATTCGCCCTTAATGGGCGTCAGAAAAATTTACCAGCAAAACTTTTGTCTTTTATGTTATGAAAATGCGAGACCCGAGACATAATACTTTTACCAACCCAAGGAGGTGAACTTAACATGGCACAAAGCAACAACAACTCCAACAACCTGGTTGTTCCTCGCGCAAACGCTGCTCTTGAGCAACTGAAGTACGAGGTAGCTCAAGAACTTGGTATCTCCATTCCACAAGACGGATACCAAGGTAACATGACTTCCTATGAGAACGGTTCGATCGGGGGATACATCACAAAGCGTCTTGTAACCCTGGCCGAGCAACAATTGGCTGGTCAATTCTCCGGTCAATAATTGATTCTTCCTTAAAAAAAGGAGTGTTGGCGGCTCGAAGTAAGAGCCTGTCCAGCGCTCTTTTTTTCTTTAGAAGCCGCCCTTATACACATCCGTATATTGATTATAATAATAAATCACGCGCTGTACATAATGCCGGGTTTCCCCGATGGGTATACTCTTCACGTTCTCATAGGTTCCGTCCCACATGCCCTTGTTGATCCAATTCTTGACGTTCCCCGGGCCCGCGTTATAAGCGGCGATGGCGGCAATCGGATTGCCGTCCATTTCCTTGTGCAGATTCTGAATGTACCAGGTGCCCAGCTGGATGTTCGCATCCACTTCATTCTTTACGCTCAGCAGGTTCACCGACGGGAGCTTGGCCATTTCCATCGCCCAGTTCGCCGTATCCGGCATCAGCTGCATAATGCCCAGCGCCCCCTTCTTGGATTCCTTGCCCGGCTTGAAATTCGTTTCCACCCGGATGATCGAGGCCACCAGAAACGGATCGACCTCATAATAAGCGGCATGTTTGCGGATCTCATCCTTATAATGGATCGGATACAGCAGGGTCATCCAATTGGAACTTAGGAACAGCAGCGCTACAAAAGAAACGAACAGCAGGAGCAGCACCCTTTTTTTACGAAGCCACTTCATAACTGAACCAACCTGTTCCACAGGTAGTCCACCTGCTGCTGCGTTTCGGCCAACGTGCCGCTGTTATCGATCAGGATATCCGCTCGAAGCTTCTTCTCCTCAATGTCCATCTGGCTGCTAAGACGCGCCTCTGCCGCTTCCCGGGTAAGAGCGTCCCGCTCCATCAAACGCGCAAGCTGCAGCTCGCGCGGGACATAGACAACAGCGATCTGCTTCAGATAAGGATAGGCTTCCCTTGCCTCCAGCAGCAATGGAATATCCGCTACCACGAGCCGGTCGGGATGCTGCCGTTCATACGCCTCCGTCCGTTCCCGTATTTCCTGCCGGATTGCCGGATGCGTAATCTCATTCAATGCCGCTCTCTGCTCCGGATGATGGAAAATCATCTCCCCGAGCTTCTTTCGATTCAACGTACCGTCTTCAAACAGGATCGCTTGTCCAAAATGTTCGGTCACTTTACCCAGCACCGGATGACCCGGGAGCATCACTTCCCGGGCGATGATATCCGCATCGACGAGAAGCGCTCCCTTCATGGCCAACATGGAGGACACGGTGCTTTTGCCTGTTGCAATTCCTCCGGTTAAACCGATATTCATGACTTCACCTCATAACAGCTTCATTATACCCATGACAACTAATAAAAAAGCAGGCAAATACGAGATAAAACGCATGCCTCCCTTGGCCGCAAAACGGAGGCCGACCCGCATGCCCAGCACCAGAAATATCCCGCTGAACAAGGAAACCACGGCTGCGGTGCCTAGCGGCGAGAAACCCAGCATCGCTGCGCCGAGCCCGGCTCCGAACGCATCGAGCGACAGCGCGATCCCCAGCCACATCGCCTCCCATGGTGAGATGCTGCCGGAGTCGTCCAGATCCGCTTTCGTCGGGCTGCGGAGAATTTGAATGACGACGCCGATCTTCGGTATTTCAAGGGAGAATACCGCTCGCTGAAGCTGCTCTTGGCCTGCCGTGGTAACTTCACGACGCGGTGTCCCTTGATGAATGGCTCCCGGCGTTTCCGTAAGCGATGCGGAAGAATCCACGGCGGATGCCGGCTGCACTTCAGGCTCGCTGCTTCTCCGAACCTGCTGATATAAAGACCATAGGCCCAGCAGCATCAAAATGGCAGCTCCGATCACGGATGCCGCAGACGGGGATAAGAACCGCTGCAGCAGCGCGCCTGCCTGCATGGAGACGCCAAGCACCAAACCGGAACACAGCGAGATGATCAATACAGACAGCAGCGGTATCCTTGTTTTGCGCAGACCGTATGTAACCCCTGCCCCAAATCCGTCCAGGCTTAACGCCATGGCCAGCAGGGCAGACGAGAAAATATGACTGAGCACCCTTTTCCCTCCTCCAAAGCTCCACATCAAGCTGCTCATTCATGAAGAAGAGCTGCCGATGCGCTCCACATATGTTCCACATTATATGTGTGGGAGCAGGAATGGGTGCACGCCTATTCAATTACTTCTTGACCGGCTGACACTTCGGGCAGTAATGGGTCCCCCGTCCGCCGACCACGATCTTATGAATCGGGCCGCCGCACGCATGGCATGGCTTGTCCTTCCGACCGTAAATCTGATGGCTGTTCTGGAACATCCCCATCTCGCCCTGCCCGTTGACATAGGACTTGATGGAAGATCCGCCCGCGTCGACGGCTTCGGACAACGTATCCACGATCGCATGATACAATCGCTTAAGCTCGGCATCCTTCAGGCTGTTCGCGTTCCGCTCCGGATGAATCTTGGCCCGGAACAAGGCCTCATCAACATATATATTGCCGATGCCGACCACATATGCCTGATTCAGCAGCACCGCCTTGATCTTCGTTTTCTTGGTGCCGATGACTGTCTTGAAGGTTCCGAACGTAAACGTGTCATCCAGCGGCTCATAACCAAGCTTGGCAAGGGGAGCATGCTGGAACTCTTCCCCCGGCGCAAATAGATGCATCGTTCCGAATTGGCGCACGTCCTTGTACCGCAGCTCCGTCCCGTCCGAGAAATGGAAGATGACATGGGTATGTTTCTCCACCGGCTCCTCGGCTCGGTACACCCCGTAACGCCCCTCCATCCGAAGATGCGAAACGAGCACCAGACCGTCCAGCAAGATCCGCAAAAACTTCCCGCGTCGCTCCACACCTTCCACGGTATGGCCCTTTAACATAAAAGCAAATGCCTCGATATCGTCAGGACGCTGGATAATCCGCGGCAGGTTCACGGATACATGATCTATATGCTTACCTTTAATCAATTGGTTCAGTGTTCGTTTCACGGTTTCTACTTCCGGCAATTCCGGCATAATGACTTCACCTCATCCCCCATTATACCGGAAGTTGGGACAGAGCGGGACCATGGTTTTGTGGAAAGGTATGGTGCATAACCGCCTCCCTCTTCACCCCATGATCCCCCTTAATGAACCCTATCCGCCAGCACACCGTGCAGCTTTTACTTTGCCTCGTACCAGTTCTCGCCATAGCTGACTTCCGATTTCAGCGGCACGGACAGCTTCAGCGCCTGACTCATCACGTCCGGCACCAATTCCTTCATGACCTCCAGCTCATCCTCCGGTACCTCGAACACCAATTCATCGTGCACCTGGAGCAGCATGCGGCTCTTCAATTGGCGCTCATGGAGCGCCTTGTCCATATGGACCATGGCCAGCTTGATGATGTCCGCGGCCGTTCCCTGAATCGGCGTATTCATCGCCGTCCGCTCTGCAAAAGAGCGCAGGTTGAAGTTGCTGGCGTTAATCTCCGGCAGATACCGTCTGCGTTCGAGCAAGGTCTTCACATACCCGTCTTGCTTCGCCTGCTTGACGATCACGTCCATATAGCGCCGCACGCCCTGGAACACCTCGAAATACTGGTCGATAAACGCTGCCGCTTCCTTCCGCGTAATGTTCAGGTTCTGGGACAGGCCATAGTCGCTGATCCCATACACGATGCCGAAGTTAACCGCCTTGGCGGACCGGCGCATATTGGAGTCCACCTCATCCATGCCGACTCCAAACACGTCCATCGCCGTCTTGGTGTGGATGTCCATGTCGTGGACGAAGGCTTCCTTCAGCCGTTCGTCGTCCGAGATATGCGCAAGCACGCGAAGCTCGATTTGGGAGTAGTCCGCCGCCAGAATGCTCCAGCCCGGTTCCGACGGAACGAAAACCTTGCGCAGCTTGCGCCCTTCCTCCAGACGGATCGGAATGTTCTGCAAATTCGGGTATTGGCTGCTCAGACGCCCCGTAGCGGCAATGGTCTGACGATAGTAGGTATGCACTTTGCCGGTTACGGATGAAATCTCCTTCAGCAGTCCTTCCACGTAAGTGGATTGCAGCTTGGCCAATGTACGGTACTGCAAAATCAAGCGGACGATATCGTGATAAGGCGCCAGCTTTTCGAGCACCTCGGCATCGGTGGAATAACCGGTTTTGGTCTTCTTGATGACCGGCAGCTCCAGCTTCACAAACAGGATTTCGCCAAGCTGTTTAGGCGAATTGAGATTGAATTCCGTTCCGGCGATCTCGTAGATCTCCTGAACGAGCTTCGCGATCTGCCCTTCGAACTCGCGTCCGAGCTCCTTCAAATCCTCCGCATTCACGGCAATTCCCTGCTTCTCCATATCGGCCAGAATGCGCGAAAGCGGCATCTCCAGATCATGGAACAGCGGGAGCATTTCATTCGCGGCCAGTTCCTTCTCCTGAATGGGAACCAGTTCGGATACGGCCAGGCATTTTCTGGCCATGTGCTCGCTGAGCTTCTCCACATCGGGAACCTTGTACTTGGCCCCTTTACCGAACACGTCCTCATCGGCTTGAAGATAGGCCAGTCCGTACTTGGAGGCCAGCCCGCTAAGGGTTTGATTCGATTCCGTAGGATCCAGCAGGTAGGCTGCCAAGTGAACGTCGAATGCCGCGCCGGCAAAAGCGATGCCCTGCCAATGCAGCGCCAGGTCAATACGGTGCAGGTCATACCCGCGTTTTGGGATCTCGCTATCGGCAAGCCAAGCACGGACAGGCTCCGCCTCTTCCGACTTCAGCACGTCAAACGGAAGGAAGTACTGCCGCTCCTCCGTCGCGAGCGCCAGCCCGATCACGTCCGCATGATGGGGGTTATCCCCATGCGTTTCCACATGGAGCACGGTCACCTGTGCCAAATGATCCGCAACCTCGGCAATTCCCGTCGCGTCCACAAGGGTCACGTCGATCTTCGCTTCGGGCTTCGACTCCGCCGCATCACCAGCGGCACCGCTTGTGCTCAGGTTCAACCGTTCAATAAGCGATTTAAACTCGAGCTTCGCCAGTGCGGGACCAGCCGTCTCTTCATTCAGGCCCGTAAATGCCATTTCATCCAGCGACTGTTCCAGCGGCACTTCGCGGAAGATCGTAGCCAGCTTCTTGCTCAGTATGGCGGAATCCGCATGCTCCTCGATCTTCTCTTTCATCTTGCCCTTCAGCTCATCGGTCCGGGACACCACCGCTTCAACGGATCCGAATTCATGAAGCAGCTTCAGCGCAGTCTTCTCCCCTACTCCCGGTACGCCGGGAATATTATCGGAAGCATCGCCCATCAATCCCTTAAGGTCGATAATCTGATCAGGCGTCAGGTTATACCGCTCCTTAATCTGTTCCGGTCCGTAATACTCGATTTCGGTGACGCCTTTGCGGACCATCGCGATCGTGGTATGCTCCGAAGCCAGCTGCAGCATGTCCTTGTCCCCGGAGACGACCATCACCTTGCGGCCGGCTTCGTCAGCCTGGCGGGTAATCGTACCGATAATGTCGTCGGCCTCATAACCGCCGATTTCGAATTGGGAGACGCCCAGGCCTTTCAGCAGCTCCTTCAGCAGCGGGAATTGTCCTGAGAGCTCCGGCGGGGTCTTTTGTCGGCCGCCCTTGTACTCCTGAAAATCCGCATGGCGGAACGTTTCCTTGCCGGCATCGAATGCCACCATCATATGCGTCGGTTTATGCTCCTCGATCAAGCGAAGCAGCATCGTCGTAAAGCCGTAAACCGCATTCGTCTGTTGTCCGCTGGCATTGGTCAGCGGCGGCATCGCAAAGAATGCCCGGTAAATGATATTATTTCCATCAATCAGAATCAGCTTGTCCATAGAACACCTCGCACCAATATTACTTCCTTTCCACATGATAACATAGGTTAACCCCAAATCCGAACAATCCGTTCGATTAACGGTGAATTCCTGTATTCCCGCAAAATAGCCCCACAAAGTGGAGCCTGTGCTTCGATGCTTATTCCAAATACTTTGCGGGGGCCCCAAAACATATAAACGCGATGAAAGAATGGCCTCGCTTCGCTGGAGTTTTCTAAATGCTCGCACAAAAAAACCAGCTAATACTTGTCAAGCATTATAACTTGGTTAAATAATAGAATACTGATATACTTTTCTAAACAGCACAAATAACCTTCAGTGGCGTGAAGGTTATGGGAAAATATGGTTTTTAGGCTTTGTAGGGTTCGCTTTTACTTAGGATGGCATAAATGTGATGGAGAAGCTTGTTGGCGCAAGCGATCACGACCACCTTGTAGGGCTTGCCCTCTTTTCTTTTTTTGTCGTAGTAATCACTGATCCTGCGGTTTGCACGTCTGCGAATCCCGCACTGTACGGCAAGATAGAGTGCTCGCCGTAGTCTTTTTGAGCCTCGTTTCGTGATCCGGTTGCTTGTAGCCGTGAATTTTCCTGAGCTGTAAATCCCCGGATCTAATCCTGCGTAGGCTACAAGTTGCTTCGCATCCTTGAACTGGCTTGCATCGCCCAGCTCTGCCACGATGGCTGCCGCAAGTTTGTTCCCTACACCCGGGATACTTTTGACCAATTCCACTTCAGGCAACTCCCCAGCCAGTTCTTCCATCTGCTTTTCCAAATGATTTAACTGTTTATCGAATTCCAACAGCAGGGAGACCATGCTAGTCAACGCTATGCTCTGGGATCGACTCCTCTCTTGTGTTTTCCAGCCCAACACGAGTTCTTTCAACCGTTTTGTTTTCTCCGTAATCCATCCTTTGGAGTGGGATTTACCTACACATTCAAGGATCAGATCCCCCACATCTTCGACCTTGTTCTCCAAACATCGCTCTAGCACTTTTAATGATGTGGTCGCATACAGATTATGAAATAATCCGATGAAGTCCGGAAACACCTGCTCAAGCAAAGCTCTGCTGTTTAACTTGGCCTGTACGTACATCGCGGTTACAAACTCATGTTGCCTCGTTAAGTGTTGAAGCTCGGTGTAGGTTTCCTCCCACTCTCGATGCGCTTTAACGTCCCCTCGGTAGTACATCTCAGCCAAATGCCATGCATCTGCTGCATCTGTTTTCACCTTGCGAAGTTGCGTACCTTTCGATCGTTTCGCTTGCAGAGGGTTAACGATGTAATGAGTCCATCCACTACGTTTAAGATACCCTACCAGACTTCGATGGTAATGTCCGGTCGCCTCAAGGACAACAACGGGCTCGACGCCACTTTTATGTTTGAGTGTTCCTAACAGTTCCCCTAGCCGTTCAAAACCTTCCGGCCCATGATGAAGCTTCTCCATCCTCCCGAAGGGTTTTTCGCGACCGATAAAGGCCTGGATAACGCTAACCCCTTTGGCCACGTCTATTCCTACTACTGGCTGCATAATAACCTCCTTGATTCGATACCGGCATTCCCACATGGTCTCCAACCCCATAGCTTCGCTTGTGATGCGAGGTCTAAAGCCTCTACCAGCTCAAACATAGTCGTTGGACGGTAGTGAGAGAACCGTTTTTTTGACGGGATCTGCGTCCCTAAGCCACCTTCGTTCTCCCGGCTACCACCATCGTATAATGCCTACAAAAATAGGCCAACCAGAAATCTGGTTGACCTAATAATACGAAACGCCGGCTTTCGCCAGCGTTTGACTAACATTTTGCTATTGATTGAGGTCGGGACGATGACCCGTTACGAGGTACACCGTGCTCTCGCCGATGTTGGTTGCATGGTCGGCGATCCGTTCGATGTAACGTCCCACCATGATCAGCAGCATCGCTTGATTGGCCGAATCCGGATCGGATGTCAGATGCGAATACAGGTCCTGCAGAATGACGCTGTACAAGTGATCGATCTGATCATCATCCTGTGCCATTTTATAAGCCAGATCCGTATTTTCCGTCAGATAGGATTCGATGGATTCCGAAACCATCGCACGCACCATATCCGACATCCGCGGAAGATCCACCAGAGGCTTGATCAGTTTCTGGCCTTGCAGACGGATCGTAACTTTAGCGACATCCCGCGCCAAGTCTCCCATACGCTCCAAATCGCTTGCAATCCGGAAAGCAACCAATATTCGGCGCAAATCCTTTGCCACAGGCTGCTGGGTCACGATCAGGCGGGAGCCGATGTCCATGATTTGCTCTTCCATGTTGTTTAACTGCACATCGTTTTTGATAACCGCCTGCGCTTTCTCCGCATCCAAGGTCTGGAGGGACTCCACGCTGTTTGCCAGCGCCTCCTCCATATGCTTGCCCATATCCTGCAACAAACTTCTCAGCTCATCAAGCTGCTGATCAAACTCAATTCTCCGGATCATGTATGATGCTCCTCCTATCTACTTTTAAGAAAGATCATTGTCGTAATAACGGCCTTAACCGAAACGGCCTGAGATATAATCCTCGGTACGTGCATCCGACGGCGTCGAGAACAGCGTATCCGTGTTTGCGGATTCAACCACTTCGCCATTCAGGAAAAATACCGTCTGCCCGGATACGCGTGCAGCCTGATGCATGTTGTGCGTAACCATGACGATGGTGTATTTGCTCTTCAGCTCCTGTACCAGCTCTTCGATCTTCAGCGTCGAGATCGGGTCCAGCGCGGACGTGGCTTCATCCATGAGCAGGATATCCGGCTGTACGGCAAGGGCCCGGGCAATGCACAGGCGCTGCTGCTGACCGCCGGACAGGCTCAGCGCAGAACGCTTAAGATAATCTTTGACTTCGTCCCACAGCACAGCCTGCTTCAAGCTTTGCTCCACGATTTGGTCAAGCTCCGCTTTATTGCGGATGCCGTGCAGGCGCGGCCCGTAAGCGATGTTGTCATAGATCGATTTAGGGAACGGATTCGGCTGCTGGAACACCATCCCTACCTGCTTGCGCAAGGCCTCGACGTGGACCTCCTCGCTGTAGATTTCCGTCCCGCCGATTTGCACGCTGCCTTCGATTCGGGTGGAAGGGATCATGTCGTTCATCCGATTCAGCGTACGCAGCAGCGTTGACTTGCCGCAGCCCGACGGTCCGATGAATGCCGTCACCGTTTTCTCCGGAATGTCCAGATCGACGTTTTTAAGCGCATGGTACGTATCGTAGTATAAATTCAATTTTTTTATCTGTATGATGGATTCCATATCTTATTCATGTCTCCTTTTTCACGATTAGATCTGCTATGCGTCTCTTAGATGTTCTTCGAATACTTGTTCCGAATCCACACGGCTGCGATGTTCATGATGAACAGCATGATGAGCAGCAGGATGATACCCGAAGCTGCCAGCTCGTGGAATGCCTCACTTGGTCTGGATACCCAGTTAAAGATCTGGATCGGCATGACAGTAAACGAATCGAGCAGATTTTCCGGCAAGAAGGCCACGTACGTTAAAGCACCAATCATGATAAGCGGTGCGGTTTCGCCGATCGCACGAGACAAGGCCAGGATAACCCCGGTCATAATTCCAGGAATCGCTGACGGCAGCACGGCGCTGGATACCGTTTGCCACTTCGTTGCGCCCAGCGCGTATGACGCGTCACGCCGGTTCTTAGGCACGGCGCGAAGCGCCTCCTGCGCCGCAACGATGATAATCGGCAGCACGAGCAGCGTCATCGTTAGTACCCCGGACAACAGGCTGCGTCCAAGATTCATGCCGCGCACGAAAATCGCCAGCCCCAGGATACCGTATATAATAGAAGGAACCCCTGCAAGCGTACTGATATTCAGCTGAATGAGCCGAACCCAGCGGCTGCGGCCCGCATACTCTTCGAGAAAGATGGCCGCGCCCACGCCCAGTACGAAGGACAGTGGAGCCATGAGCAAAAGCAAATAAATCGTGCCGACAATCGGCGATTTCAGTCCTGCTTTATCCGCGATGCGCGACGGAAAGTTGGTGAACAGATCAGGCGAGAGCCGATGAACGCCATCCATCACGATCGTCACGATCAAAGCCATCAAAACAAGAATACCGATGCTGGTACAAGCCAGGAAAATCATATGCAGCGTCTGGTCACTACGGCGTCTCCGGTTGATTCCTTTGCTGTCCCCCAGATTCAATTGTTCCATCTAGTATTCCTCCCTGAAGCGGCGAGCGACCCACTGCGCCAATATATTAAGCAAGAAGGTGATGACAAACAAGGTCAAACCTACTGCAAAAATCGTACCGTATTCAATCGTTCCTCGCGGAACGTCTCCCATGCTTACCTGAACGATATACGAAGTCATCGTCTGAATGCTTTCCAGCGGATTCAGCGTCAGCTGCGGCGTGGCGCCTGCAGCTACCGTCACGATCATCGTTTCGCCGATCGCGCGCGAGAATGCCAATACGAATGAGGACACGACCCCGGACAGAGCGGCTGGAAGCACGATCTTCAGCGCAACCTCGAATCGGGTAGCACCCAGCGCGTATGCCCCATGACGAAGACTCTTGGGAACAGCACGCATCGCGTCTTCGCTTAAAGACGAAATCATCGGCAGGACCATGATGCCGACCACGAGCCCCGCGCTAAGCGCATTGAATATCCCCATATCGGGAAAAATCTTTTGAAGGAATGGCGTTACGGTTTCAAGCGCAAAATATCCGTAAACAATCGTTGGTACACCAGCCAACACTTCAAGCACTGGCTTTACAACCCCCCGAACCCGGGCAGGAGCGTATTCATTGAGATAAATAGCGCATGCCAAGCCGATAGGCACTGCGAAAATGATCGCAATGCCTGTAATCAGCAATGTGCCGCCCAGCAGGGGCAGCACGCCGAATTCTTTTGGAGGGAGAATCGGACTCCATGTCGTTCCGGTCAAGAAGGACCATACCGGCACTTCCTTGAAGAAGATCACGGATTCCTGTAGAAGCGTATATACGATACCGATGGTGGTAAACACCGAAAGCATGGCACACAAGCCGAGCAGGATTGGAATGATTTTGTCTGAGATGCGCGTTTTGCTTCGACGGAATGTCATGCTTTTAGTGTTTGCCGCCACGGGTGAAGTTTTGTTCATTCTCCTCTTCCCTTTCTATGGGTTGCCCGAAGGATCCCCTTCGGGCATGAAATCTTTATTATTTTGCCAACTTGTCTTTTTCTTCTTGATACTGTTCGTCTTGAAGCGGTACGAAACCGACTTCGCCAGCAAGACTAGCGGCATTATCAAGGTAGAAGGTCATGAATGCACTCACTTCCGGGCGCTCAAGCTCTTTATCGTTTACGTAGAGCAGCAGCGGACGGGACAATGGAGCATAACTGTTATCCTTGATCGTTTCCATGCTTGGAGCTACGGTAGCTGTACCGTTATCGATCGGAACCAGCTTTAACTTGTCTTGGTTCTCTTCATAGAAGGAGAATCCGAAGTATCCGATGGAGTTTTTGTCGCCAGCAACTCCTTGTACGACTGCGTTGGTATCGGCACTGAACGTGATTTGGCTGTCGTTTCTACTTGCTTGTGCTTCACCGTTAATCGCTTCTGTGAAGTAGTCGAATGTACCGTGGTCTGTACCAGGAGAGTAAATTTTGATTTCCTCAGCCGGCCATCCTTCGCGAACGTCAGCCCATGTTTTTACGGTGCTGTTCGGCTCGTAAATTTTCTTCAGCTCATCTACTGTCAATTTATCTACGAATTCATTGCTCGGGTTAACAACAACGGATAGTCCGTCATAAGCTACCAGAACCTCATGATAGGAAATGCCCTTGGATTTTGCTTCTTCAGCTTCACTGTCTTTAATTGGACGGGATGCATTGGAGATTGGAATCTCTCCATTGTTAAAGCGTTTGAAACCGCCACCTGTTCCGCCTGTTCCGATCGGAATGCGGACATCCGGGTTAGCTGCGCCGAACTCTTCGGCAATGGCTTCGGTCAATGGATGCAATGTACTGGAACCGTCAATTTCAATCGTTCCCGACAAAGCTGTTGTTGTACTTCCTTCATTTTGCTGTGCTGAACCGTTGTCTGTATTTTCTCCGGAAGCACCGCCGGAAGTTGTTCCTCCGCCGCATGCCGCCAAAAGCGTGCTCAGCATCAATACCAGTACGAGAATACCTGCTGGTTTACGACCCCTTCTTTTAAACAAACGAATCCACTCCTTCAAAATGGTTGTTGTCTCTAACTTCCTACTTACAATATTGATAATAATCCCGTAATGTAATAACAGTTTCTGAGAAATGTAAACGCAATGTAAAATATTTTGATAAAACTAGATTCATAGGCTCGGCTTTTCTTCTAACGATCCGTTTAATCCTGCGAGCTCATCCTTCACCCGCTCCACGCGCCTAACGGTTTCCTCCGCCAGTTGATAAACCTGATTCCCCGACTTCTGAACCTTCTCGACGGCGGTCTCCATTTCGTTAAACATATCGGCGCCTTCCGTTACATACCCCTCACAGGACTGGATTTCCTTCAGCGAAGATACGGCGCCAACGGCTGTATCTCCCGCCAGCCGCTGGATGTGCTCCAGCAGTTGGGCGATATCCCCTGACAGCTTACGCGTTTGTTTGGCCAGCGACTGCACCTCTGCCGCGACCACTTGAAATCCCCGCCCATGCTCTCCGGCATGCGCAGCTTCAATCGAAGCATTCATTGCCAGCAAACTGCTTTGATTGGCCAGCTCGGTAATCATGCCGGTTATCGAGGAAATGCGGCTGGCATCCGCAGCGAGCTCGGCGGCCTGCGCTTCACGCTTCGTCATATCCTCCACAAGGCCAAGATAAGAGGTTCGGACATGGTCAAGCTTCTTCTTACCCGTCTGGGACCATTCCCTCATCCGTATACATTCCGCATTCGTTCTGGCTGCCGCCGCTCGAACCTCGGTCAACGAGGATTGGATGTTCCCGGTATGCCGGAAGCTTTCCTGAAGAATCAGCTCCCGCTTCTCTTCCGCTTCCGTTTGGAGACCGCTTGACAGACTCATTAAATCCCGTACGGTAAGCACGCCCAGCAGGCGGTCAGCCTCCGTCATCAGGACGCAATCATAAAATTTCGAATCCGGGCGCTGCAAGGCCAATTGCAGCAGTGTTCCTACCTTCTCGGTCACATCGACCTTCATCGGTTGATGGTCCCCAAACTGGAAGGCCGGCCTGGAATAATACAGGTCAACGGCAAACCGGCCCATCATTCGCCGGTAAAAAACATCCCGCATGATCAGCCCCGACGGCCTGTCTGCCTCATCGCAATAAATAACGCAAGGGATATGCTGATCCTTCGTAAAAACATTCAGCACGTCGAGGCAGGTTTCGGATTTTCGGATAATAGGGACCTTTCTTATGTACTGCCGATATAATGCGCCTGCTTCAGGTTTGCTTGCTGATTGGCCATCCATTGCCGCCTCTACTTCCGCTTCGGTTCTCTCTGTCTGATTCGGTTGGCATTGAAGCAGTGTCATGCGCCCTCACCCCTTGATTGATCTGGTCCTTTAGACGCATCTTAACGGACAAGTGTTATGGGAATATTCCGGAATGATTAAGGGAGTGTAAACGAAGGAGGGATGTTGGCAAGAATATGAGGCATTGGACATGCTTAGGTCCTGCCCAAAGACCCAAAAAAAATACTCCGCATCATTTCAAATCGAATGATGGGAGCCTTTAATGGGATTTACCACAAGTTTATAACCAACTCCGCGGATGGAGTCGATGTGTACGGACTCAGGATCAAGTTCAAGCTTCTTGCGCAGGGAGCTCACGTGAACGTCGACGGTTCGCTGTCCGCCGATATAATCGAAGCCCCAGACCACGTTCATCAGATCGTCCCTTGTTAACACCACGCCCGGTTTCTTGGCCAGATAGAGAAGCACCTCGAATTCTTTCGGACGGAGATTAATGCTCTGACCGCCAAGCCGCACCTCGTATTTCTCAGGATAGATTTCCAGCTGTCCAAGCGAAATGACGTTGCCTTGATTGTCCGTCGTCTTTACCTCGTCAGCATGGCCGGACACCCGGCGCATGACGGCCGATACGCGAGCCAGCAGCTCGGACACGCCAAACGGCTTGGTAATATAGTCATCCGCCCCCATTTTCAAACCTTGAACAACTTCCTCTTCGGCGTTCTTCGCGGTCAAAATGATGATCGGCGTCGTAATTCCGTTACTGCGTAGTTTCTCTAAGATCTGAAAGCCGTTCATGCCAGGCAGCATAACATCCAGCAGGATCAAATCGTATTCATGTTGTGACGCTTTCTCGTAACCTGCCGTACCGTGTTCCTCTACTTCGACTTGAAAGCCTTCCTGCGTCAAATTGTAAGACAACAGCCGCGAAAGTGTCGGCTCATCTTCGATGACAAGCATGCGTTGCGTCAATGGTACCCCCGCCCTTATCTTGTTAATTGGACTGCTCATGCAAGTATATCAACAGAATGTTAACGGAGTGTTAACTCCCTGTATCGTGGGTTTCCTGCAGGATCGGAAGCTCGATGATGAAGGAGCTTCCGATGCCCAGCTCGCTTTCCACCTTGATGGTTCCGTGGTGAAGATCCACCAGATGCTTAACGATCGATAGGCCGAGCCCCGTTCCGCCGGACCCGCGCGAACGCGCTTTATCCACCCGGTAAAATCGTTCAAAAATGCGGGGTAGATCCTTCTTCGGAATGCCAATCCCGGAATCCTTGACCACGAATTCCACGAAATCATCGGCACTCCCGTTATTATGCTTTTCACGCGCCGTTAATTTTACTCGTCCGCCTTCCTGCGTGTAACTGATGGCATTCGAAAGAAGATTCATAAATATCTGGCGAAGCTTATCCTCATCGCCTTCCATAAACAGCTCCTCCGGAACGTCGAGCTCCAGGCCGATCCGCTTCTTCTCCGCTACCGTGCGCATCATTTCGGATATCGTATCGAAGAACGCCGACAGATGAATCGGCGAGTAATCCATCTGAATCCGCTTCGATTCGATCTTGGACAGCTCCAGAATGTCACCGATCAGACGGTTCAGCCGTTCGGATTCGTCATAGATGATCTGGAGGAAGGAACGTGACGTCTTCTCGTCGGTAACTCCGCCGCCGAGCAGCGTTTCGGCAAACCCTTTCACCGCAGCCAGCGGGGTCTTCAGCTCATGAGACACATTGGCAACGAATTCGCTTCGCATGCGTTCGAGCCTGCGGATATCGCTAACGTCCTGCAGCAGGAAGAGCATGCCGCGCCGATAAGGCTCCTGCTCTTCCTCTTGCATCATCGTCACTCCGTCAATGCGGATAATCGATTCCACCGGATAATAAACGTTGCGTTCCTCATGGAAGTCCGCTTGGCTTCCAAGGCCTTCCTCCATCAGTTTGGTCAATTCATAATGCTGCTTCAGCTCGCGGTACGATTTCCCGGTAATCACCTCGGCGTTAATGCCGAGCATTTTCTCAGCGGCCCGGTTTACAAGGATGATTTGGCCGGCTCCGCTAACCAAGACGATGCCCCCTGTCATATTGTTGAGGACGCTCTGCAGCAAGTCTTCGTTATCCCGTATCGTCCGCAGCTGGGTTTGAAGGCTGTCTGCCATTCCATTGATGGCTTGCGCCAATTGACCGATCTCGTCCTTACGGTGAATCTTCACTCTCGCATCGTATTCCAGACGCGAGATCCGTCTAGCTACGCGCGTAATCTTCTCAAGCGGCGACGTCAACCCTTGAGCGACGCGGTAGCTCACCAAGGCAGCAATCAGAAATAACACCAGCAGGCCGATCCCCATGACGGTCCAGCCTTGCTTGACTCCCTGATCGACTTCCTTCAGGCTGACGGACAACCGAACGAATCCATCGAAATTCTCCCCGGCCTTGACCGGGAGAGCGACATACAGCATATCCTGCTGAAGCGTATCGCTGCGGCGAATGGTACTCCCGCGGCCTTCTTTGACCGCTTGAAGCATCTCCTCGCGATAAGCATGATTATCCATGGTCAACGGGTCGCTTTCCGAATCCCCGATCACCCTGCCGTCCTTCAGTATGAACGTCACTCTCGCATCGGACAGCTCCTCCAGCTGCAAGGACCTGTCGGTATAATACGAAACGGCTTCCGCGCCGTCCGTATCCGGGAACTCCATCATGGTCTGCAGGAGCCGAATCTCCCGGGCCATATTATCCTCCAGCAGCTGGATATGGGACTGTTTGAACACCGTCACCATAGCCAGGCCTGCCGCAAGCATGGATAACCCGATTAAAGTAAGCATAATCAGAGTCAAACGGTTGCGATACTGCTTCATGGTCTCTCCTCTTTCTGCTTCATGATCATTTGGGATAACTTATCGCCCGTGTCCGTCTTCGGTGGAACAGTGCGTGAATGACCGTTGCGGCCGGCTGTTGAAACATAATACCCAGCACGACCGGAATGGACGCCTGGGGCGAAAAATACGATGTCGCAAGCACCATCCCGAGGGATATATTCCTCATGCCGGACGCGTAGGTAAATGTAATTTGCATGTCCTGTGTCCGTCCCGGCATCGCATAGGAACCAAAGTAGCCGAGTAAATAACAGATCACGATCAGGGCAACGACAACCGGGATGACCACCAGCATTTCCTCCTTCATGCCTGCGGCATGGGGAGCGATAGCAGCCGCGTTCAGCATCACCACAAGCATGAAAAACAGCTTCGATATCGGCTGCGTCACGGGAGCCGACCACTCCTTGATCCGTCCTTTGGATACCTCATACAGCATCACCCCGATCAGAGTGGGCAATACCACCATAGTCAGCAAATCAAGTATCAGCTCGGACGCATTCCATGCAACCAGTGCATCTCCGATAAACATATCCATCAGAGCCGGCACGACCAAGGGACTGAGTATGGTGTCCAGCACCACCACCGCCAAGATGAACGGAACGCTGCCGCCGGAGCTTCCGACCCACATCACCGAGGATATCCCGAGCGGAATGATCGCGAACAGCAGCAAGCCTATCGTATAGTCCGAGTCCGCGCCGAATACGGCCGAGCCCAATCCATAGGCGAGCACCGGTGCGGCCGCATGGGCGAGAAACAGCGTCAGCATGACGGCAAACGGGCGTTTCAGCACCCCTTGCAGATGGCGGATGCCGCAGCCAAGCGCCATGACCAGCGTAATATAACCGAATAGATAAGGAATCCAGTGAACAAGGTCCAGCAGCACGTCCGAGAGCAGCCAGCCTAGCACCAGCGACCCGGGAATCAAGAGAAAGGTGTACTTTTCAAACCAAGATGCAAAGGCCAGCCCAAAACTTCTCAACAGTTTCCTCCTATGACTGAATTGACGTATTTGACTTTCATCATAAACCGGGGCGATCCGAACCGCAACGAAAATTCGAAATAAGGCTCCCTGCTTGCGCTCAACAAAAAAGCACCGACCGGCACGTGATGGCCAATCGATGCTTACTCATCGTGATTTGAATCAGGAGAACACCGGCTCTTTAAACATCGCCAGCTTCTGTGCGGAATCCTTGCTCACATCGGCATGCAGACTGTTTCCGTGCGAATCCATGGTAACGATGGCGGCAAAGCCGTCGACCTCCAAATGCCACATCGCTTCCGGAATGCCGAACTCCATGAAATCCACGCCGTTTACTTTTTTGATGCATCTCGCATAATACTGGGCAGCCCCGCCGATGGCATTCAGATACACGCCGCCATGCTCCTGCAAGGCTTGAAGCGTCTTCGGCCCCATGCCGCCTTTTCCGATAACCGCGCGAATGCCGAATTTTTTCAAAATATCGCCTTGGTACGGTTCTTCCCGAATGCTGGTCGTCGGGCCTGCCGCCTTGACATGCCATCCCTCTTCATCCTGCATCATAACCGGACCGCAGTGATAAATCACGGCTCCGTTCAGATCGATAGGGGCATCGTGATCCATCAGGTATTTATGAAGCGCATCCCGTCCGGTATGCATCTCGCCTCGGATCACCACCACATCCCCGACGCGCAGGGAACGGATCTGCTCCTCGCTGATCGGCGTCTGAAGCACTACTTCACGTCCTTGGGAATCACTTGGCGCTGATTCTTCGACTCGGGACGCTGCCGTTTCGGAGTTTGCATTCATCTGCACCTCGCTGCCTGCTTCATACAGCCAATCCGCGATCTCCCCGGTTTCCGGCTCAATCCGTACGCCCTGACGGCGGAACGCCCAGCAGTTATAGGCCACCGATACAAAAAAGCTTGCCGGCAGGCGGTTCATCGCACCGACCTTGCAGCCGAGCAGCGTGACTTCTCCGCCAAAGCCCATCGTGCCGATCCCCAGCTTGTTTGCATTTTCCAATATGTAATCTTCGAGCTTCGCCAGATCCTCATTCGGATTCACATCCTCCACATGCCGGAACAGCTGATGCTTCGCAAGCTCGTATCCGGTCGTGCGGTCGCCTCCGATACCTACGCCGATAAATCCGGCGCTGCAGCCCTGCCCCTGGGCTTGATACACGGCATGCATGATGCACTTGCGGATTCCGTCCAGGTCACGTCCCGCTTTTCCCAATCCTTCAAGCTCTGCGGGAAGGCTGTACTGGATGTTTTTGTTCTCGCAGCCGCCCCCTTTCAGGATGAGACGGACGTCCACCTTATCCTGCTCCCATTGCTCGAAATGGATGACGGGCGAACCAGGTCCGAGATTATCCCCGCTGTTGGCGCCTGTCAACGAATCCACCGAGTTGGGACGCAGCTTGCCATCCTTCGTGGCGCGAACCACCGCCGCATAGATCGCCTTCTTCATTTCGATGTGATTCGCACCCACGGGTGTATGCACGATAAACGTCGGCATGCCCGTATCCTGGCAGATCGGCGATACTTCCTGCTCGGCCATCTCGATATTTTGAGCGATCGTTGCCAGTGCCAGCCCCGCTCGCGTTGCCGCATCCTCGGACGCTCGTCCACGGTTGACTGCTCTTCGCACGTCTCCGGGCAAATTCGTGGAGGTTTCTACAATCAGTCGATACATGCTCTCTTCAAATAACTTCATAGCGTCAGTAAACCCTCTCTTTCATGACCCAATCCTCATAGCAAAAAAGAATCATTATAAACTGCCAATATTGTTATCATATCATATCATTCCGCACATGAAAGGGTTTACTTAAAAAAATGAAAGAGACGAGAAAATGTGTTGAATTGCCGGTCATAATGACCATACCAATCTATGAATCTTTCATATATTGGTTAAGGAAAGGAGGTGATTGCTATGATGAGAAAAGTTACAGTCTCCCAGGTTGTTTTTCCAAGACTTGCCCTGTTCAGAAATGAGTTTTACAGAGGACGGCGATTTGTGGTGCGTGGAAATGTAGGGATCCGGAATCTCGAGAGAGCTTTTGGCGACATTGAAAGCTTAAGATTCTTCTCCCCCAACGCTAACGCAACCCTGGTCCTGTTCTCGGAGCCGAATTTCAGGGGCAGATTCAGAGTATTCCGCGGCAGCACCAACATCGGCGATCTTGACGATATCATCGGCGGTGAAGAGCCAGAGTCCATTATTAGTTCGAACCGCCGTTTGACGCTGGCTCAAATCCGGGCGATCCGCGATACCGGACGGCTTCCAAACGGGTTTAGAACCATCTGATTCTCCGTATGCCTGTAATCTCACCTAACCCTCTCCCATGATAAAAGAGCGGACATCCGGGCTGAAGCCCATGATGTCCGCTCTATTCTGTCATCGAGTATGTTTATTAGGCGCAAAAGGAATCAACGCTTTAACCGTTAATCACTTCGCCGCCGTTCACATGAATCACTTGACCGCTCACGTAGGAGGAGTCCGTTGATGCCAGATATACATAAGCAGGAGCCAATTCTTCCGGTTGACCCGGACGTTTCATCGGCTGGGTCGCCCCAAACTCGGCTACCTGATCCGCCGGGAACGTCGAAGGAATCAGCGGCGTCCAGATGGGTCCCGGCGCAACGGCATTTACCCGGATTCCTTGACCGACCACGTTCATCGACAAGGAACGCGTAAAGGCCACGATGGCACCCTTGGTTGATGCATAATCCAGCAGCTGCGGGCTTCCCCGGTAAGCCGTGATGGAGGTCGTGTTAATAATGGAGCTTCCCTTGGACAGATGCGGCATCGCCGCCTGCGTCAAATAGAACATCCCGAAAATATTCGTGCGGAATGTCCGCTCCAATTGTTCTTTTGTAATGTCCTCGATCTTCTTCTGCGGATGCTGTTCGGCTGCGTTGTTGACAAGAATATCGAGCTTCCCAAGCTTCTCTACGGTTTCGGTGACTGCATCGCGGCAAAACGCATCGTCGCCGACGTCGCCGGCGATCAGCAGGCATTTACGCCCTTCCTGCTCTACCTGTCGCTTGGTCTCTTCCGCATCCTTGTGCTCGTTCAGATACACAATGGATACATCCGCGCCCTCCTTGGCATAGTAGACCGCAACCGCACGGCCGATCCCGCTGTCGCCCCCGGTAATCAGCGCTACCTTTCCTTTTAGCTTACCGGCTGCTTTGTACTCGTTACTTTCAAACTCCGGCTTCGGGTGCATCTCCGATTCGGTTCCGGGTCTGTGATCCTGATGCTGGGGCGGCAATGTCTGCTTCTGTTGATCTTGTGGCATATGAACATTTCTCCTTTCAGGTCAGTATCTCAAACTACCTCTCATAGGATGCGTTCGACGCGGCTTCTTATTCTCATAAAAAGCCCTTCGCTATTGTTTTTACCCATAATGAACGGGATCAAACGTAAGCACGGTGCTTTTCCCGTAACAAAATCCCCCTCTTGACGGGGCCTTGCGCTCAAAGTCCAGTCCGCCGTTTTGCGGGAACCCCCGGAATATCTAATTGCTGTAATATCAAAAAAACCGCCCGAATCAACGGACGGCTTCTCTTCGTATGTAGCTGTTCTTAGATGATATGATTGAATACCATGAAGAAGATCATAACCAGAAGCAGCAAGGCGAGCAATGCGCTAAGCGTGCCGAGCTTGCTTGTTTCTTCCTTCACTTCACGCTTCTCGCGGATGCCTGCAAGCGCATTCTTGAGCGGCTTGCTCATAATGCCTCCAATCGCAAACATCGCCAGCAGCAACACCGTTACAATGATCATCCAAGGAACCGAATACTCGCCCTGGGACATCATGTATCCGCCAGTCAACAGCTGAATGACCAAGCCGTACTGCGCAAAACGGTTCGCAACCCGAATCGTATTCACGGCTCCTTCTTGAGCGCCCAGAGACAGCTTCTGAATACCGCCGACAACAAACGGCAGGATCAAGTAAAACCCTAGCGCCGCCGTACCGACCATATGCAGAAAAAATGTCACGTTCCACATAAACAATTCCTCCAAAGTCGTTAGTGTGATTTATGTTACATCGAATTCATCGTCTCCTATTATACTGGACAGATCATCCAAAGAAAAGCAATCCCGCCCCGAATCACGGGACGGGATTGCATTATTAGACGATTTTGTGAATCCTGATTCAAATTACAGGTTCACGACCGAAGTCACGTTGCGCACGGATTCCGCCGACTTATCCAGCGCCGCCTTCTCTTCGGCGGTCAGCTCAAGCTCGAAAATGCGCTCGATGCCGTCTCCGCCGAGAATGGCCGGCACGCCCATGAACAGGTTGTCATAACCGTACTCGCCTTCCAGAAGGGCAATAACCGGAATAATCCGTTTCTTGTCCTTCAGAATCGCTTCCGTCATTTGGACCAAGGAAGCAGCAGGCGCGTAGTAGGCGCTGCCGTTCCCCAGCAAATTGACGATTTCGCCGCCCCCGACCCGGGTGCGCTGCACGATCGCTTCAATGCGTTCAGCCGGAATCAGCGTGTCGATCGGAATGCCGCCCACACTGGAGTAACGAACGAGAGGAACCATGTCATCGCCATGGCCGCCCAGAACGAAACCGCGGACATCCTCAACGGATACGTTCAGCTCTTGCGCGATAAAGGTGCAATAGCGTGCCGTATCCAATACGCCGGATTGACCGATGACGCGGTTCTTGGGAAATCCGAGCGTGTTGTACGCCACATAGGTCATGGCATCCACCGGGTTGCTCAGGATGATGACCGTGGAGTTCGGTGCATGAGTCTTCACGTTCTCGCATACGGACTTCACGATTCCTGCATTGGTGTTGACGAGGTCATCGCGGCTCATGCCCGGCTTGCGGGCTACGCCTGCTGTAATGATTACGATATCGGAATCAGCTGCATCTTCATAGTTGGATGTACCGACTATGTTGCTGTCAAATCCCTGGACGGGACTTGCTTCGAGCATATCCAGCGCTTTACCTTTGGTAGGGTTCTCGAGCTGCGGGATATCCAGCAGCACCACATCACCCAGTTCTTTTTGAGCCAGCATCAGGGCGGTAGTCGCACCTGTGAAGCCAGCACCTACTACCGTAATCTTTTTACGAGTAATTGCCACGATGAATCTCCTCCTTACAGGTTTTTAATGATTTCGTCTGCGAACTCGGAGCATTTCACTTCAGTAGCGCCTTCCATCAGGCGGGCGAAGTCGTAAGTCACGGTTTTGTTGTTGATGGACGTTTCCATGCCTTTGTAGATCAGGTCAGCCGCTTCCTGCCATCCGAGGTGCTCAAGCAGCATAACGCCGGAGAGGATAACGGAACCAGGGTTAACTACGTCCTTGTCTGCATATTTCGGAGCCGTACCATGAGTCGCTTCGAAAATCGCATGTCCTGTTACGTAGTTGATGTTAGCGCCCGGAGCGATACCGATACCGCCAACTTGCGCAGCCAGAGCGTCAGACAGGTAGTCGCCGTTCAGGTTCAATGTCGCAATGACGTCAAAGTCGGTTGGGCGAGTCAGAACCTGCTGCAGCGCGATGTCGGCAATCGCATCCTTAACGATGATTTTGCCGGCTTCTTCAGCCGCTTTTTGAGCAGCGTTAGCTGCATCTACGCCGTCCTTGTCCTTGATGATATCGTACTGGGCCCAAGTGAACACTTTATCGCCGAATTCAGCTTCAGCCACTTCGTAACCCCAGTTTTTGAAGGCACCTTCCGTAAATTTCATGATGTTGCCTTTGTGAACGAGCGTTACGGATTTGCGGCCATGCTTGATCGCATATTCAACCGCTGCGCGTACAAGACGCTTGGAACCTTCGGAGGACACCGGTTTGATGCCGATACCGGAAGTTTCCGGGAAGCGGATTTTGTTTGCTCCCATTTCGTCTTGAAGGAACTTGATCACTTTCTTCACTTCGTCGGAGCCTTCTTTGTATTCGATGCCTGCATAGATGTCTTCCGTGTTCTCGCGGAAAATAACCATGTCGACCAGCTCAGGACGTTTTACCGGAGACGGTACGCCGTTGAAATAACGGACAGGACGCAAGCAGGTATACAGATCCAGTTCTTGGCGAAGGGCAACGTTCAGGGAACGGATACCGCCGCCGATTGGCGTTGTAAGAGGTCCTTTAATTGCAACGATGTACTCGCGAATCGCTTCAAGCGTATCGTTCGGGAGCCACTCACCGTATGTATTGTATGCCTTCTCACCGGCAAATACTTCATACCAGGCAATTTTCTTGGAACCGTTGTACGCTTTTTCTACAGCTGCATCCAGGACGCGCTTGGAAGCTTTCCAGATGTCACGGCCTGTGCCGTCGCCTTCAATAAAAGGAATAACAGGGTTGTTAGGCACCTGCAGGGTTCCGTTATCAATCGTGATTTTCTCGCCTTCAGTCGGCAATGCGAATTTTTCCAATTTCATGAGTATGAGTTCCTCCTTCGAATATGGTTCTTTTCTCTAGCCATTTCAATGCGATACTGTGTGCAATAGGCATAGAGAAATCCGCCACCCGCGATTCACTCGCGTTTAAGCGGTCCTCTAGCCTATTGTACATGATTGCTAGCCACTTAGCGAAGTTCTATCGGCACATATTTTTGATCGGTCATCCCCGTATACTCTGCGCGCGGGCGGATAATACGGTTGCCTTCATACTGCTCAAGAATATGCGCGGTCCATCCGGATACGCGGCTGATCGCGAAAATCGGCGTGAACAATTCGTGCTCAATGCCAAGCTGCGTATAGACGGAGGCGGAATAGAAATCGACGTTCGGCTTCAGGCCTTTTTGGTTGGTAACCGTTTCGTCGATCAGCACCGACATATCGTACAGCGTGGTATCGCCTTTCATTTCGCCAAGCTCGCGGGACATTTTTTGGAGATGTTTCGCGCGCGGATCGCCGTTTTTGTATACGCGGTGTCCAAAGCCCATAATTTTTTCACGGTTGTCCAGCTTCTCTTGAATGTACGCCTGAGCCCGATCAATCGAACCGACTTCGTTCAGCATCTTCATGACGGCTTCGTTCGCGCCGCCGTGCAGAGGGCCTTTCAGCGCGCCAATGGCGGAAGTAACACCGGAATAAATGTCGGACAGCGTGGCTACGGTCACGCGGGCCGCAAACGTGGATGCGTTAAGCTCGTGGTCCGCATGCAATACGAGCGCCTGATCCAGTGCCTTAATGGAAGTCTGGTCAGGATCCTCGCCTCTGAGCATATACAGGAAGTTTTCCGCGATGGAGGCGCCTGCTTTCGGAGCCACCGGCTCTTTGCCCTGACGAACGCGGGCAATGGCAGCGATGATCGTCGGAAGCTGAGCTTGAAGTTTAACCGCTTTCTTCTCGTTCGCTTCACGGCTCATATCGTCGCCTTCGGCGTCGTACAGAGCGAGCGCGGATACAGCCGAACGAAGCGCAGCCATCGTATTGCCGTCCTTCGGATACAGTTTGATCTGCTGGATAAGCTCATCCGGAATGGCGGCATAGTTGCTCAAATCTTGTTGAAGCGCCTTTAACTCTTCTACATTCGGAAGCTTTCCGAACCAGAGCAGGTAGGCTACTTCTTCAAAACTTGCATGTTCTGCGAGATCGTCAATATCATATCCACGGTAAGTCAGAACGCCATCGACGATCGAACTAATCGCGGAGGTGGTAGCTACAATGCCTTCCAAACCCTTGGTAGCTGTCATGCAACATCTCTCCTTTATGATCGGGATAAACTGAACTATTTTGACAATCATGAAAACATTTTCATGAAGTCAGATGAAAAAGAAAAACGCGCAAAAAAATTGCTATGGTCCTAGTCGCAAACCTTCTCATATCATACTGGATTTTGTCTGATATGTGAACATGAGCAGCGACATTCGCCGCATCAAATTGTTTTATCGATACCATAAACATTTTTTTGAAATCACTTACAATTCCATTATACCTGTGATAATTCTCATTGTCGAATCATGAAGACGACCATTTTTGAACTCTTTATCCTTATATTGAAACTCCCTGCATACGTATAGAATGAGCCTTTCTGCTCGTCCCTCCAAGTCAGCTGCAAAGGAGTGTGATTCATTGGAACGATTGATGCTTAAACGTTTGGGCCGGGGAGTGTGGGTGCTGTCTTCCATCTTCGTGATCGCCTATTTGATATATGTACTGCTGCCGCTGCTTTATCCCTTCCTTCTGGCCTGGATCATCGCCTATGCGATGAACCCTTGCGTTAACCTGCTCCAGCGGAGTCTGAGAATGCCGCGCTGGATCGCCGTCACGTTGTCCCTGCTCCTGTATTTCGGCGCTGCCCTGTTGATTCTCACCGCGGCCGTCAGCAGGCTGGTCAAGGAACTGATTGCCCTGTCCCAGTCCTTTAATCTCCACATTGACGCCTGGGTGGAATGGCTAACGGCCTGGACGCAGAATGAGAGCTTCCAGAATATCGTCAATGAGATCAGCCGTTTCTATCAGAACAACCCGAATTATCACGATACCATCAACCAAAACATCACCCGTACGACGCAGACGATTGGCACGGCCGTGACCGACCTCGTTACCGGTATTTTTAACGGTATCCTGCAAATTATTTATTATTTGCCGAATTTGGGGACGATTTTCATTGTCGTGCTGCTGTCCACGTTCTTTCTCAGCAACAGCTGGGAACGTCATAACCGCGCGCTGCTCCGTCTCCTGCCCGACGTCATTCGTAAACCGATGAACTATATCTTCTCGGATCTGAAAAAAGCGCTGTTCGGATTTGCCAGAGCCCAGCTGATTCTCATATCCATTACGGCCGTCATCGTCACGATCACGCTCTATGCGCTCGGCGTGGATTCCGCCTTCTCCATCGGGCTTCTGATCGGCTTGGTGGATCTACTCCCGTACCTGGGTGTGGGCATCGTCCTGATTCCGTGGTCGCTGTATGCTTTTATGTCCGACGACCTGACACTCGGCATCGGGCTGACGGTCCTGTACAGCATCATTCTGGTCGTCCGTCAGATCATGGAGCCCAAGGTGCTGGCCAGCAGCGTCGGGCTGGATCCGCTTGCCGCCCTGCTGGGCATGTTCGTCGGGCTTAAGCTGTTCGGGATTTTGGGACTGATCATCGGTCCCGTGTCGCTTGTCATCCTGGACGCTTTTCATCGGGCCCATGTGTTCAAGGACCTGAGGAATTACATTATCGGGGGCAGGTTCAGGTAGCCCACGTCAAGAGACGGCTTGATTTATTTTATCATTGGGCTAATGTGAACATCGTAATCTGGAAAGATTTAAATAGGCTGCTCCCTTGCATAAAATAGACCGGCCCCTTTCCGGGACCGGTCTTATGGTAATGTCTGCTTGTATTATCTGCGAAAGATCGTAATCTTGCCGTTTTTCATATTTTTCTTCATCCATTTCAACAGCAAAATCCGATACAGCGGGCGGGTCAACGGAAATATCAACGTAAAGCCGATCATGTCAGTTACAAAGCCCGGCAGAATGAGAAGTACTCCACCCGCAAATATACATAGGCCGTCCGCCATGGAAGCACCCGGAACCATGCCTGTATTCATTCTCTGCTTGGCGTCTTCCATCGCTTTGCGGCCTTCGAATCTCATCATGGCCACGCCGACGGCAGAGGTCAGCAGTGTCAAAAGCAATGTATTCATGCCGCCTACGCGGTCCGCAACAAACTGAAAGCCGAATATCTCAATAGTAGGCACAAAAATAATCGCTGCCAGCATCCATTTGAACATGAAGCTACTCCTTCCTCCCCAAAAGGGTATCCTTCAATGCATCATACAGCTTTGGCGCGCATTTATCCAGTCGGGCCGGCTTCCACTCCCGGTTCAGCCATACATGCCGGGTCGCTCCTGCCGTTAACAAGGCACCGGGGAGCTCGGACTCGGTATGCCAACCCCTCGCTCCCAAATCCGCCTGCTCCTGCTCACTCAGCAGACGGACCTCGTATTCATAGTGTATTCGCAGCGGGGAGAAAGCAGTCATTCTTGTAAATATTGTCACGAGATCATCATATCGCGCCGGCCGGCGGTACTTGATGTCTAGATCCACTACAGGGAGCAGGACGCCTTCTTCTTCCATTCCCCGATACGTAAATCCCATTTCACGGATCATTTCGGTACGCCCGATCTCAAACCAGTTTAAATAGTTCGCATGATACACGACACCCATTTGATCGCTTTCCTGGTAACGCACCCGAAAGGATGTCCAGAACCAGCGGCTTCGCGTCGGTACGGATGGACTAGCCAACGTCTTCTTCCCCCTCATGTATGCAAAAAGCAATGGCCGACAAGAAACGTCGTCCATTGCTTATATGCAGCTATATTCAGAATCCAGCGGATTCTTGATGATGAATCTACTTCTGCTGTGGAATTTGGTCCACTTTCAGCAGGTTCGTGGAACCGGAACGCCCCAGCGGCACGCCCGCCGTAATCACAACAAGGTCGCCTTCTTTCACGAGTCCGGATTTCACGCCGCCTTGCAGCGCATAATCAAACATCTCGTCCGTAGAAGAAGCCTGCTCGCCTTTAACCGGCGTTACGCCCCAAGTCAGTGCCAAACGTCTCAGCGTTCTTTCTTGGGTCGTTACGGCGACGATAGGAGCCTGTGGACGGTATTTGGATACCATGCGAGCTGTTTGACCAGATTCGGTAGACGAAATGATCGCTTTGGCATTCAGGTCGAGTGCCGAAATCGCAACCGATTGGCTGATCGCTTCGGTTACGCTGGTTTCTTGTGCAATGCGCTGCTTCAAGAACAATTCACGATAGTTCAGTGCGGATTCCGCTTTTTCCGCGATGCGGGACATCGTCAATACGGATTCCACCGGGTATTTACCTGCAGCCGTTTCGCCGGAGAGCATGATGGCATCGGTTCCGTCGAAAATCGCATTGGCAACGTCACTTGCTTCCGCACGGGTAGGACGCGGGTTGCGCTGCATGGAATCCAGCATTTGCGTAGCCGTAATGACCGGTTTGCCGGCCAGGTTACATTTTTCGATCATGCGTTTTTGAACCAACGGAACTTCCTCAGCCGGAATTTCAACGCCGAGGTCGCCACGGGCTACCATCAAGCCGTCGGATACTTCCAGGATTTCATCCAGATTGTCAACGCCCTGCTGGTTCTCGATTTTGGAGATGATTTGGATGTGCTCGCCATTGTGCTTCTTCAGCAATTCGCGAATTTCCAGCACGTCACTTGCTTTACGAACGAAGGAAGCGGCAATAAAATCGATGCCCTGCTCGATCCCGAAAATGATATCGTTGGCGTCTTTTTCCGTAATACCTGGGAGGGAAATCGCGACTCCCGGCACGTTAACACCTTTTTTGCTCTTAATGGTTCCGCCATTAACGATGCGGCATCTGATTTCGGTGCCTTGAATCTCCACCACGGTCAGACCGATCAGACCGTCGTCGATCAGGATCGTCGATCCGACTTGAACGTCTTGAGGCAACTCTTTATAAGTAATGGACAAACGATTCTTATCACCAAGGATTTCCTCGGTAGTAAGGGTGATATATTCATCTTGTACAAGCTCAATCGGTTCCACTTCAAGTTTGCCTGTACGGATCTCCGGTCCTTTGGTATCAAGCAGGATCGCTACCGTTTTGTTCAACTCTTCGCAAGCTTGGCGGATGTTCTTGATCCGGTTGCCATGCTCCTCGAAGTCGCCGTGGGAGAAGTTCAGACGAGCCACGTTCATGCCGGCCATAATGAGCTTCTTGGTGTTTTCCAACGATTCACTGGAAGGACCGATGGTACATACAATTTTTGTTTTGCGCATTTGGGTTTCCTCCGTTTATTAAAGGGTTCTCTATATCTCTTTTTCCAACAACTAAATCTACTACAAAAAGTCTCATTTGTATAGGAACTTTGTCATATCGTCACATACTCATCAGACTTTTAGAGGATAACGTCTTCCGGTTCCGCCTTCGCAAAGTCGAATTCGCCGATCTTGCGGAATTTGCGGTACCGGTCTTCCTTCAGCTCGCAGGCATCCATCACGGACAGCTCCTTCAGCTGGCTGATCAGGGCGCTCCGAATGGCAGCGGCCGTCTCCTCGTAGTTACGGTGCGCACCGCCCTTAGGCTCAGGAATGATCTCCTCGATGACTTCCATTTCAAGCAGGTCCTTGGCGGTGATCTTCATCGCTTCCGCGGCCTGGTCCGCCTTGGACGCATCCTTCCATAGAATGGATGCCGCGCCGTTCGGCGAGATGGCGGAATAGATGGCGTGCTCCAGCATCAGCACGCGATTGCCTACAGCCATCGCAAGAGCACCGCCGCTTCCACCTTCGCCGATGACCACACAAACAACAGGCACCCCAAGAGACGACATATCCCGCAAATTGCGAGCGATCGCCTCGGACTGACCTCTTTCTTCTGCTGTATTACCCGGATATGCGCCTTTTGTATCAATAAACGTGATAATGGGACGCTTGAACTTGTTCGCCTGCTGCATAAGCCGCAGGGCTTTTCGGAAGCCTTCCGGATGCGGACTTCCGAAGAAACGGGCGATGTTGTCCTTCGTGTCTTTGCCGCGCTGCTGGCCGACCACCGTGACCGGAACGCCGTCAAGTTTGGCCAAGCCGCCGACGACGGCAAGGTCGTCCCCGTAGAGACGGTCTCCATGCAGCTCGATGAAATCCGTAAAGATCAGCTGGATCAGATCAAGCGACGTCGGCCGCTGCTGATGACGGGCCAGATGCATTTTCTGGGAAGGCGAAATCGAGGAATAAATTTCTTCCTCCAAACGACTATATCGTTCTTCCAGGCGGGCGATTTCATCCGTGAAATCAATCCCTTTTTCCTGTCCGAATTGTTTCAGTTCATCTATCTTCTTGCGCATTTCGGCAAGTGGCATTTCAAAAGGCAATTCGCCTGACATCAGAATCCCCCTTTCACGGTATGCATCTCCAGCAGCTTACCAAGCATGGAGCGCATATCTTTCCGATGAATAACCATGTCAAGCTGACCATGCGCCAAATTGAACTCCGCTGTCTGGAAATCGTCCGGCAGCTTCTGGCGAATGGTCTGTTCAATAACGATACGGCCCGCAAAGCCGAATACGGCTCCCGGCTCGGCGATGTTGATATCGCCAAGCGTCGCGAAGCTGGCGGACACGCCGCCGGTCGTCGGATCCGTGATCACTGAAATGTAGAGCCCGCCGAGTTCATTGAACCTGGACAGGGCCGCGCTTGTTTTGGCCATCTGCATCAAACTGAGAATGCTCTCCTGCATCCGGGCGCCGCCGGAAGTGGAGAAAATAATGAGCGGTAAACGCTTGTCCGTCGCAAACTCGATCGCACGGGTGATTTTTTCCCCAACGACGGAGCCCATGCTTCCCGTGAAGAAGTCAAAACTCATCACGGCCACCACAACGGGCTGGCCCAGAATGGAGCCTTGGCCGGTAATCACCGCATCATGCAGTCCGGATTTCATCTTCTGCTGCTCCAGCTTGGCCGCATATCCCGGAAACTTGAGCGGGTCCACCGAGATCATCTCCGCGTCAAACTCTTCAAAGCCTGTCTCATCCAGCGTCATGGCAATCCGCTCAACCGCGTTCAGGCGCATATGATGCCCGCACTCCTGACACACCTTCAGATTCTTCTCAAGCTCTTTGCTGTATTGAATGGTGCCGCACTTGGCACACTTATTCATCAGACCTTCCGGAATTTCCCGTTTCGGGCGTTCGCCTTCCTGAGGCTGCCCTGCCGTCCCAAGTCGTTCCGATGGGATCGTTGCGTATTTTCTTTTTTTCTGAAACAAGTCTTTAAACACAACTACACCTCTCCAGCCGTAAATTTGAATGGCCGCCGCAATAGCACATCGCCGATCCGTACGCTAAGCTTCGCTATGTAACCCAGATGAAACTAGGGGTGCAATATCGAATTCAACACTTCCTGTACTTCCTCAAGCTCTCCGGAGGGTACCAAAATCTCAAACTGCTGTTTGGAAAGATTCACAGGACGGCTTTGAACCAAAAACCCTTCTTCCGTTAGCCTGGTCTTGATCATTTCCGCCACCTTTGCAGTTGGCGCAATATAGATAACCGTCCACATGCCTTTCAGATCCCCCTAATCTCGTCCCACAGGCATATCCTGAGCCGATATAATGGATAATGATAACATACTTCAGTTTTTACCTCAACAAAGAGAGCAGGGGGCTGAAAGCCAAATCCTTACCCTTATGCAGCGATTCGACAACACTCGCGCAAATCAGTCAGATCCCGCGGTATAATGGGCCGCATCGGGATTGTTATGCGCGATTCGCGAGGAAGCGGCGGCGGCAATGCCTGCAACGAGATCATCCAGAAACACATGAATCCCGTCCGTTTTTTCATTTAATATCTCAATCACGCCAATTTTTTCTTTATCCAGGTAGCCGAAGCTCGTCAGTCCAATCATGCCGTATATGCTCGTGACACCGAGCGCCATGGTCTCATCCACACCGTACAACGGTTCGTCCTGCTCCATAATTGATTGCAGCGGCTCCGGCAGCAGTTTCTTCTCCGCCAGCTCATCCAGCGCAATGCCCGTATACAGGGTATACTGCACTTCGCGCTTCCCGAGCACGGCCCGCACGCTTTCCTCGCACTGCTCGATGGTTAGCGTCGGATGGTAGCGCTGTTGAAGCTTCAACACAATATCCGCGATGGAGTTTACGCTGACTCCTCTGCGGCTGAGCATGCTCTCTGCCAAGTCGATTGACACCACAAATCCCCCCGCGTCTTTGGCCGTTGCTCTGTCACTACGGTCATCGCCGTGAAGTGCTTTCTTCAGGCGAATACTCGGCCAACATTCCTGTAGTGTCCTAATTGTATGCGGGAGGGATGGGAAACGTTCTTAAATTTTCATGTCACTTCACTTTAACGGTGTCTTTGCCCAGCATGCTCTCCATTTCGGCAATGAGCTCTTGCGAAGGCTCGATCCGATAGGCATCGCTGAGCGCAAGCACCTTCTGGCTTCGTTCATAAAACAACACCGTTGCGACAGGCCCCGGATGCCGCTGCAGAAGCTCTTTCAGCTTGACCAGCATCTCCGATCGCTCCGCATCGGCCGTTATTTTCACAAACACGCGCTGCTCTGCTTTAGGATTCGATGCGCCTGCTCGAGATTCCTTCCCGGACGTTCGGTTCATGCCCGAAACTTCCTTTCCGAGCGGAGGCAGGTCTTGGCCTTTCGTGGCGGCAAGCGGCTGCGCTGCATTCAGAACGGCCTTTGGTTCGCCGGCCGAAGCCGCCTGCTTGCCGGTTGCGCCCGACGCGGCGCTCCGGCCTGCTCCCTCGGCCCTGCCTCTGCCGCCCTGCGTTCCCCGGACCTTGCCCCGCCGAACGAGCTGGCCCAGGGTCTGCGCTTCAAGCGGAGCGATTTCTTCGGCCAGCAGCTTGAAGCCTTCGTCCTGCAGCTGGACCTTCGCCCGGATCGCGAGCAGGGCGCCTTTTTCAATCAGATGCGCGCTGCGCTTCCACACTTCCGGAAAGAGAACGACCTCGCAGCGCTCGATTTGATCCTCGCACTCCATGAAGGCCATCGCTTTTCCCTGTTTCGTCGTAATGGTCTTCAGCGAGACCACCATGCCGGCAACCGTAGCCATCGACTCATCCTCCGCTTCATGCAGATCCATGAGCCGATCCGCTCCGGACTCCGTCAGCGTCTCTTCAAAGCCGTCCAGCGGATGACCGGACAAATACATGCCCAGCAGCTCGCGTTCGAATTCGAGCTGCTGACTTGCGGTATAAGGCGGGATGTCCGGATATTCAATGTCCCAATTCGCGGTTTCCACGAAGTCGAAGAGCTGAATCTGAAGATCATCCCGCTCCTTTCTCCACTTCACGGCCGCTTCCACCGTTTCGTCCAGCATGGCGACCAGCTGGGAGCGGTGCCCCTGCAAGGAATCGAAGGCGCCCGCCTGGATCAGGGACTCGATCACACGCTTGTTGCATACGCGGAGGTCGACGCGGCGGCAGAAATCAAGCAGGCTTTCAAACGGCTTATCGCGCCGGATCTCGACGATATTCTCCACCGCTTGCGTGCCGACGTTCTTGATGGCGGCAAGCCCGAATCGGATCCCGCCGCCGGCCGGAGAATCGGCCTGTTTATCGCTGCCCTCGGCAGCAGAACGGCTCATGACCGGCGTAAAATACGTCCCGCTTTCGTTGACGTCCGGCGGCATGACCTCGATATCGATGCGCCGCGCCTCCAGCACGTATTCGGCTACCTTCCGATGGCTGCCCATGACGGCTGTCAGCATGGAAGCCATGAACGGAACCGGATAGTGCGCCTTAAGATAAGCCGTCTGGAAGGCCAGCACGCCGTAAGCGGCAGCATGCGCGCGCGGGAATCCGTAGTTGGCAAACCGGACGATCATGTCGTACACACGGTTGGCCTCATCCTCGGTATAGCCCAGCTTCAGGCTCCCTGAAACGAAGTGGCTGCGCTCGCGGTCCAGCACCTCGCGTTTCTTCTTCGATACCGCTCTGCGCAGCAGATCCGCTTCCCCGAGCGAGAAGCCCGCCATTGTCGAAGCGATCTGCATAATCTGCTCCTGGTAAACGATAATGCCGTACGTATCGCCCAGAATCGGGATCAGGTCCGGATGGGGGTACTCCGGCTCGATCCGGCCGTGCTTGGCCTGAATGAACTTCGGAATAAATTCCATGGGACCCGGGCGGTACAGGGCATTCACCGATACGATATCCTCAAACACCGAAGGTTTCAGATCCTTCAGCACCCGCCGTATCCCGGCGGATTCGAGCTGAAATACGCCCGCGGTCTCCCCTCGGCCCAGCATTTCGTAAGTCGCTTGGTCGTCATCCGGCACTTGTTCGAAATCAAGCTTACTGCCGGTCAATTCTTGAATCCATTTCAGCGTACGCTCAATGATCGACAGCGTCCGCAGGCCCAAAAAATCCATCTTGAGGAGCCCCACGCTCTCCAAATTCTCCATGGAATACTGCGTCAGCGCCGTCTTCTCGCTGCCTTCCTGCAGCGGCACCGCATCCGTCAAGGGCTCCCTGGAAATGACGATGCCGGCCGCATGCGTCGATGCATGGCGCGGCATGCCCTCGACCTTCATCGCCATGTCGATCAGCTCGCGTACCTTCGGCTTTGTTTCGTACTGCTCCTTCAGCTGCGGGCTTTGCTCCATCGCTCTTTCAATGCTGATGCCCAGGTGGTTAGGGATCAGCTTGGCCGCCTTGTCCACATCCCCGAACGGCACATTCAGCGCACGCCCGACGTCGCGGACGGCTGCCCTTGCGGCCATCGTACCGAACGTAATGATCTGGGCCACATGCTCTTTCCCGTATTTGTCCACCACGTAATCGATGACCTCGTCCCGGCGCTCATCGCTGAAATCGATATCGATATCCGGCATCGTGATCCGTTCCGGATTCAGGAAGCGCTCAAACAACAGCTTGTATTTCATCGGATCCACATTGGTAATCTGCAGGGTATAAGCCACTAGGCTTCCTGCCGAGGAACCCCTTCCGGGTCCGACCGCGATGCCTTTCTGGTGGGCATAGGCGATGAAATCCCATACGATCAGGAAATAATCGCTGAAGCCCATGCTCTCGATAACGCCGAGCTCATAATCAAGGCGCTGCTCCAGCTCGCTGCGTTGCACTTCATCCTGCCACCGTTCCGTTTCTTCGTAGCGTTCCCGCAATCCGCTCAGGCAGAGATCCCGCAGATATTCCGCAGCATTCTTCCCTTCGGGAAGCGAGCTGTATTCCGGCAAGATGGATTTGCCGAACTCCAGCTCCAAATGGCACTGGTCCGCAATCTTAGCCGTATTCGTTATAGCTTCAGGCACATGGGGATACAGACGCTCCATGTCGCTGCCGCTCTTCAAATAAAGCTGATTCGTCTGGATCTGCAGCCTGTCTTCATCTTCGACCGTCTTTCCCGTGCCGATGCAGATCAGGACGTCCTGAACCTCGGCATCGCTCTCGGTCAGATAATGCACATCGTTGGTCGCGACCAGCGGAATGCCGGTCTCGCGACTTAGCTGAATCAGCTGGGGATTCACGCGCTTCTGCTCCGGAATTCCGTGATCCTGCAGCTCCAGATAGTAGTCTTCTCCAAAAATCGCCTGATAACGAAGCGCGGCAGCTTTCGCTTCCGCTTCGCGTCCATGAAGCAGATGCTGGGGAACCTCGCCTCCCAAGCAGGCGCTGAGGCATATGATGCCTTCATGATGGGCGGCCAGCGCCTCCATGTCGATTCGGGGTCTGTAATGATACCCCTCCAAATGCCCGATCGAGCACAGCTTCATTAAATTGCGATAGCCGGTCTCATTCTTGGCAAGCAAAATCAAATGATAGATCGGCTGGTCCTTGCGGCTTCCCCGCTCCTTGCGGGAGCCTGCCGTGATATAGGCCTCGCAGCCGATAATCGGTTTGATGCCCTGCGCCAGGCAGGCTTTATAGAACGGAACGGCACCATACATCACGCCATGATCCGTCAGCGCCAGCGATTTCATGCCAAGCGCCGCCGCTTCCCGCACCAGGTCACCGATACGTGCCGCTCCATCGAGCAAACTGTATTCACTATGCACGTGCAAATGCACGAAAGAGCTCATCGTAACGCCTTCCTTTCGCCGGTACATGTATATTTAAAATCAATTCAGAAATATCTTAAAAAGTCTTTATACCATTTTATCATAATCCCGCTAGGCCCGCCCATAGAATGAAACTAGGGAATACGTGGACAGGCGGTTGCCTTGACATCCACCGAGAGAAGAAAGGAGACATGAGGGCATGAGCGTTTTTTTATCCAAAGCGATCCTGGATTTTTTTATAGCCTTCGGCATCGTGCTGGGGGGGGCCATGGTGGGAGGCGTGGGCGCCGTGCTGTCCCTGCAGCCCCCGACCCTGACCATGATAGAAGTGGCCGACCGGATTAAGATATGGGCGCTTGCCGCCGCCATCGGAGGCACCATTGATCCGATGCGGGTCATTGAAAGCAACATGGTAGTCGGCAATCTGTCCCCTGCCATCAAGCAGGTTTTATATCTGGGTTTTGCATTTCTTGGAGCACATATGGGCAGCGAGCTGGTCAAATGGGTGTGCTCCAGCCGGAGCTGATCCATGCGCGTACCTCCGGCCCACCGATTCCGCCCCTTCTATCAGGTCGCATCCATCTTCGTGCTGGGGATGGTCGTCGGCAGCATCCTCTACAATTCGGTTTATCATGCAGCCTACAATAAATTATGGGAAACGAATCAGGAACAGCAGCTCAAAATAACGCAGTATGAAAAAGATATCGATTCGTTAAAAAAATACAATAAACAATCCACGGTCATCAAGGAAATCAAGATCCGCAGCGAACAAAACGACAGGGAGCCTCTTGATCCCGTCATCATCAAAGAGCTCGTCAGGCTTATGAGCGACGATCTGGCTGCCCTTCGCGGCCGCAACGTGTTTGATATCGATACGGACAGCAAGCTGACCCGTTCGCTCCTCAGCGACAAAATCTATACGGTCCGGGAAAAAGATTACAAGGTCCAGATCAAGACCATGCTCGTCATGGAAGGCGTGCTGCAAATCTGGGTCGGCGTCGATCATCTGGATGCAAAGTCAACGGGATCATGATACAATACATACTATTGTAAATGATCGAATCTAACATGCTTTTAGAGGTTGTTCAAAAAGTCATCTTTTGATCACGAAGCAGCACATGAACATACACTTTCAGCCACATCGCGAGCATGTTACCGAATATAAAGGAGCCTTCCATTCCATGATAACCGTCATCCACTATATCCTGTACATTATCCTTGTCCTGTCCGTCGTAGCTGCCGCGCTGTATAGCATTCGCGCACGGCGAGTAGCGGATCCGGTCGACCGCGGAATCCATATGTCCATGATGAACCTCTGCATGGGCATTATGCTGGTTTCCCTTTCGCTGGTGTGCATGTTCCTGTTCAGCGGCTCCACGCCCGCTGTCATTGTAGAAGCAGCGTTTTTGGTGCTTGGCGCGTTCAATATATTTGCCGGCATTCGAAGCCGCACCTATTACAGCAGACTGAAGAATTCGCGGACGGCCGGCTGAATGAAGCTAAGTTGAAAAAAGGCATCCCGCATGGTCTACAAGACCAGCGGGGTGCCCTTTTTTTATTAGTCGGGAGAGTTTCCCGTTAGCCGTGATCGATCGCCTGCATCGTCATGACCGCTTTGGCAATCAGGCTCGTCTGATGCTGGATTTCAATCTCCATCTTGCAGGTACGCCGGCTGAGCTCCAGCAATTTCGGCATAATGACAATCGGATCCTCGATCTGCACAGGCCGGATGAAATACGTAGACAGATGATCGAGGACATGATCCCAGCCGCTGATATCCTTGGCGGCCTTCACGGCCGCCTGGCTCATAACGGTGGTGAGCACCCCTTGTGAAATCGTTCCGAGTTCCGAGGCCATCTGGGGCGTGATAAAGCCGTGGAAGAACAATCGCCCTTCCTCATCCCGATCCTCCGCTATCCCGTTCCAGATCAGCTGATCGAACGTCTCGCCGAGCTGAGGCTGGTTTCGCGCATCCCGCAGTGCGCCAAGCACCTCTTTCCGGGTGACGGTGGCAAGCAGCTTGCGGTTCCGATCTACGATCGGCAGAAAATCGATCCCTTCCCACATCATGATCTGCGCGGCTGACGCAAGGGAGGTCTTCATGCTGGCCGTCACCGGATTGCGGGTCATCGCTTTCTCGATCGGCTGGGTTTCGGCCAGCCCTTCCACGTCGCGAACCCCGACAATGCCGATGACCCGGTTCCATTCGTCCGTGACGGGGTACCGGTTTTCCCCTGTCTCCTGCGAAATCCGTTTGAATTCCTGAACGGTGACGGAGTTTTTCAACTGGTGATTCTTGGGCTTATCATGGGCGATATCCTCCACCAGCATAATTTTCTTCTTAATTAAACGGTCGAAAATGGCACGGTTGATCATGGAGGCGACCGTAAACGTGTCATGTCGGGACGAGATGATAGGCAGATCCAGCTGATCCGCCAGCAGCTTCACTTCCCGGCTCGTGCCGAAACCGCCGGTAATCAGCACGCCTGCCCCCTGCTCTAACGCCAGGGAATGGGCATCTTCGCGGTTACCGACAATCATGAGGCTTCCGGCGTCGATATAGCGGATCATGGCTTCCACCTTCATCGCGCCGATCACATACTTGTGCAGGCTTTTATTCAGCCCTTCGGCACCGCCAAGCACATGTCCTTCCACGATCTCAACGACATCGGCAAACGTAAGCTGCTCGGATATGTTCCGCGGCTTCCGTTCCACGCGAACCGTACCGATCCGTTCCTTCGTGACAACGATGCCTAGGCTTTCCGCTTCCTTCACCGCCCGGTAAGCGGTACCCTCGCTGACGCCCATCTCCTTGGCCAGCCGCCGCACCGATATTTTGCTTCCCACCTTCAAACTTTCAATATACTGAACCAACTGCTCGTGTTTTGTAATCGTATCATCCCGAACGTCCAACTGTTACACCCCCATAACACTATCTGTACTATACTGTATCTATTATATCACGTCCGCTGACGCTCCCATACCCGTCAAATCCAAAAAAAACCTCCCCTCAAGGATGGCGGATGGATAATCCAGCCGCATCGGCTTCAAGGGAGGTTTTTGTTTATCGCAGCTCTCGCTGTGATCCGGCACTTAATTGGCTTCCTGGCTCTTCTGTTCCTCAGGCCATTTCAGTTCCCACTGGCTCAATTTCTCCTTGCGGATTGCGTCCAGCGCTTTCTGCTTCGCCTCATCTACTCCGATAAGATAATAGAGATGCGAACCGATCACGAGCAGGGCAAAGCCTGCCCAGACAGCACCGAACAGCGAAACCCAAGAGAACCCGCCGGAGAAAGAAATGCTCGGAAGGGCGTATATCAGCATGCCGAGTGCAACCAATAAATATGCGGTGTGTTTAAACTTGTTCTTCTTTTTTTTCATTGTAAACGCAGCTCCTCTACTCTCTGAAATCTATATTTCTACTCTATGAGGAGCTTGCGCAATTTATGAGACAAGTTTTTAAAAATTTGTTCGAATTGTCTTCGAAGTTAACCGCCGCACCATGGTTACAAACGAGACCGCTTAGGATTGGGCCGGTCCGTACAGATGCTGCAGGCTGTCCGATATAATCTTGTTGACGTCTTCGATAATGACGCTCAGACGCCGCTCGGCGTCAAACAGACGGCGGATGTTCAGGTTCAGGCTCAGCACCTCGAACTGTTTCTCCATCTTCTCCATTTCCTCTTGGGCCGGCATGTCTCCGGACATCATGCGCTGTTGAAGCTCCATCTGACGCTGACGGAAATCGTCCAGCATGCGTCTGCTCTCCGGATCCGCATCCACGAGTTTCATCGCGGATGTAATCTCTTCTACCTCCTGGCTCTCCTTCATTGCTTTTGCCAAATCATGCGCTTTGTCATAAATGTTCATTCTTGGTTCCTCCCCTATATTCGGCTAAGAAGCCGTTTTGTTCGTTCGCTTTTTGCCACATCTTAACTCTTAACATCTCATCTCCACAGTATCGTCAGCAGCGATTGGAGCAATCCAATGATCCCGCCCAGCAAAACCCCGAGCCAGGTAATAGCCCTGAACTCGCGGCCGGATACGCTCAGTATGACCTCTTCCAGCCGCTCGATCGGAAATTTCTCCACCTGCTCCTGAACGAGCTGAGGCAAGTTAACGGCCTTCATCGCCCCCGGGATGCTTCGCTCCAAAAAGCCCAGCCCCTTATCGAGCATTCCTGGCAGGGCTGCCTCGATAGCCGGCATGCGCGGGCCGATCGCTTCGCCAACGCGAAGAAGCTCGATCCGCTGAATCCATGTGGACCAAGGAAGCTTGTCATCCAATGTCCGTGTCAGCCACGCAAGCCCCGGCTCATCCGATGCATGTTCGATGATATCCCCGATCGGCATCTCCCCGTAATGGGACAGCTTACCGGAGATGATGTCCGTGATGGTCTTGCGGACCTTCTCTCCCTCCAGCTGCTGGATCAGCACAGGGGTCATCTTCTGTACCAGTTTATCCTCATCCACAAAGATTGAAGCCATCGTTCCGAGAAACCCGCCCGCCTTATCGATAAGCGAAGAAGCTACGTCCGACAGCATGAGCTGCCCCTTTGCCGACAAGAGCGTATGCTTCAGCTCCTTCAGCACGGTATCGGCTGCGGCCGCGCTCCAGCCCTGGATCGTTTCCTCCGACCAGCCGGGAACGAGCTCCTTCAGCGGTTTCGCCTCAAGCCCATACCCGTGCCATATGGCAGCGGCACCTCGGGCCGTAAGCTCGCGCGCCAATTGTTCCGCCCGGACCTTCATCTGCTCCCACTGTTCGGGACTCCATACTTTCAGCGCCAAATCGCCGAAGCTCAGCTCCGATTCGCTCCATTCCTCCAGCTTCCGCCGGAGGCTTTCCTCCATCTTGCTGCGGAACACCGGCCTGCGAATCAGATCCTGCAGGCCCTCGCTTGTCACCAGGTAATCCGAAACCACATGCCCCAGCGACTCGGCAATCTCGTCCTTGCGCTTGGGGATGAGCCCCGGGGTAAAGGGTACGCGGCGGCCCAGGATGATTTTTTCTTCGCGGGGATGAAACAGCATTTTTATCGCAAAGTGGTTCGTTACGCCGCCAACAAAAGCAGCGACGCACACGTTCACCAAAATAAACAGCCAGTTCTGCATTTTCAGCACTCCTTTTTCCCGAGCAGTACAATCACCAAGGGATATATGTCCTCATATGATGCATTACATGCAATGATCAGATGAAGTCTTCGTCTGTTCACTTAAGTATCCAGTTGTTGTCGGAAGGAGATCCATCATGCGCAAATCCAAGATCAAATCCAACACCAAATCCAAGATATCGGTTCAATTAATCCGCTCAGCCCAGCTTCCGGATAACGATATCAAGCTTGGTGACCGGCTCATAAGACAGCTCCGTATCCCGACAGATTCACCGATACAGCTTGCCTTTGGCTCCTTCAAGCAGGAAATCCGCGTTACTTCAGGAGGAAAATCGAACACGCTGGCCCTAAGCCCCACCATATTCAGCAGTTCGGAACTGCTTCCTCGCACCACGATGAATGTCAGATATTATCCAACGGAAAAAATGCTGAAGCTCGGTCCGCTCATCGGTGTCATGGTCAGCCGCTTTTTACCGGATGAACCTGATAAACCTTTCGGGTCGATTTCGGCTTTCTGTTTGGAAATGGTAAACGCGGCCAAGAAACAAGGCGCATATGTGTACTTTTTCACCCCTGACATGATCGGTTCGAACCCGTCAACACTTGAAGCAATTATCTATGACGCGGGTTGGAAAAAGCGCAGCGTTCCAGCTCCGGACGTCATTAATAACCGGCTGTCTACCCGCAAACTGGAGAATAGTCCTAGCGTACAGCATTTTATGAGAGAAGTAAAATCACGATTCGGCACCCACATCTTTAACGAGAAATTCCTCGATAAATCCGATGTCTTCGAGGCGCTCGGACCCGATGCGAAGCTCCAAAAATATTTGCCGGAATCCTATTTGCTCAGCGGTTATCCGACTCTCAAAAAAATGTGCACCACGTATCGGACGGTCTTCCTGAAACCGGTGCGGGGAAGTCTGGGAAAGGGAATCATCCGGATATCCCGGCAAGAGAACGGCCATTACCAAACGATGACGACATCTCTTGAAGGATCCAAGAAGAGCACCTACTCCTCGCTTCCAAAGCTGTTCAGCAGCTTATCCGGAAAAAAAAAAAAAACGCGTTATCAAATTCAGCAAGGATTGGATTTAATCCGCATCAACCGGCGAAACGTCGATTTTCGCGCGCTTGTTCATAAAGACAAAAACGGCAAATGGGCAGTGACCTCGGTCGTGGCCCGAATTGCCGGCGGAAACCACTTTGTCTCCAATCTCGCCAGAGGCGGTACGCTATCTTCCGTCAAGGACGCGCTGGCCATGAGCAGCATTCCGTTATCCTCCAAGCAAACGGCTCCCGCACGAATGAACCAAGCGGCGCTCGATATCGCTCATGGATTGGAGGCTGCCATTCCTTATCACTTCGGAGAGCTGGGCATCGACTTGGCGATTGATACCTCGGGACGTATTTGGCTTCTGGAGGTCAACTCCAAGCCTTCCAAAGGCGAAAATGCGCCATTGAATGCCGACTCCAAAGTAAGGCCGTCTGCCGTACGACTCGTTCAATACTGTCAATACTTGACGGGTTTGTAAAAAAGGAGAACCTTATGTCCTCAAAGATAATAGGCACCCTGGGTGTCATGGCATGCCGCAAACCGGGCTTCCCACCGTTCGCCGAGAAGCAATTTCTCCGCGAGCTAAGCTTGAAGTCCGAGGGGCTCGGCATGCAGGTATTTGTTTTTTGTCCGGATGATGCCTCACCTGCTTCAGGTGCGGACAGCGCCGCGGACAGGATAAAAGGATATCGCTTCAATCCGGAAGAGGGCTGGATTACCGGCACCTTCCCGCTTCCTGACATCGTCTATGACCGTTGCCTGCACCGAAGCGGCGAGGAAACGGCCGCAGCCGGTGAACTTCTGAACCGAATGTCGCAGCTTGGCGTTAAGCTGTGGTCGCGCGGTCTGCCGGGCAAGCAGAAGGTTCATCAGCTGTTAAAGCGCTCCTCAGCCATCAAGCCTTATTTGCCGGCAACCTTAAGTTATACGGGAGCCGAATCCCTCAGCCGGGCTTTGCTCGCCTTTGGCGGACGTCTCTTCATGAAGCCAAGCGGAGGCTCTCAGGGCCGTCACACCTTGTACCTCGCGTTGACAGATCAACAGCGTGTCAGACTGCAAGGAAGGGATCGGAGCAACCGCATGTTCCTGCATACCATTCCCGTGCAAGAGATGAACGAATGGGTGGGAAGTTTTACCGGCCGCCGCCGGTTTATCATTCAGCCCTTCCTGAAACTTCGCAACGGTAACGGGCACCCGTACGATATCCGGTCATTGGTTCAAAAGAATGATCGCGGCATATGGTCCGTCACAGGAATCGCTGTTAGGCAAGGAGCCGACCAAGGATTAACCTCAAACCTTCATGGCGGAGGCACGGCATTTCCCGCCCTCCCCTATCTAACGACCGATTTCGGAGAAGAAAAGGCCACGGGGATCATGCGGACCATCCGGGATTTGTCCGCTCAGCTTCCAGCTCTGCTGGAGGAAGGATTCGGCCGGCTCGGCGAGCTGGGAATCGATTTTGGCGTGGATACCAGCGGACGGGTCTGGATCCTGGAGGTCAACTCCAAACCTGGCCGACGCGCATTTACACTAACGGGAGATGGTCACGCAGCCCGGCTGTCCGTCGAACATCCGATTCAATACGCCCGTTATTTATTGCTTCGACAACTTAGGAGGGTAAATACATGAGTTTGAATTTCGGAAATATTCATTTCTCGCAGCAGCCCGAAAAAGTCGTCTTTTTATCCGGTTCGCTTCTCAAGAGCCTGGGGCTATCAAGCAAGAAATCGATAAAGCTTCGCATTGGCACCAATACCGTGTCCGCTGCCCTGAAACCGATCGAACGGTCGGGAAAACACATCTATTTAAGCAGCGGAGTCCGAAACAGCGTCAACGTTCCCAGACAGGGTCCTGTGTATATCCATTCCCCCCGGGAAGGAGAACTTGAACTCGGGCCGGTGGTCGGGGTTCTGTCCGACGGCCCCCCGAATCCGTCCAGTCCTTTTGGAGCCCGCACTTCATATATCCGGCAGCTGCTTCGCGAAGGCAACAAAAAAATGTTCGTATATGCCTTTGCCCCACGGGATATCAATTGGCAGCGCGAAACCGTTCATGCCTATATGCTTGGTTCCGGCGGCGGCTTCATTCGCAAGACCGTTCCGCTTCCTGATGTCGTTTATAACCGCCTACCGAGCCGGAAAACCGACTTCTCCCCTTTTACCAACCAACTGAGGGACCGGTTCGGCAAACGCAACATCAAATTCTTCAATTGGGCGTTCTTCAATAAATCGGATGTCTACTCGCAGCTGGACGGTGACCTGCAGGCGGGCAAATATTTGCCGGAAACCTACAACAATCCTAGTCCCGAGCGGATTAAGGATATGATGGAACGCCATCATTTCGTATATTATAAGCCTTCTGCCGGAAGTTTAGGCCTGGGCATCTACCGGTTAACCTATCTTCCCAAAAAAGGATACTATGCCCGCTATCACGGAAACGGCGGCAACACGCTGCTCAAATTCCCGAACTTTAACAGTCTGATGCGGATGCTTCAGGCAAAGCACGGTGCCAAGCTGAAGAGCTACGTCATCCAGCAAGGAATCCGTCTCATTGAAATCGACGGATGTCCCATCGACTTCAGGTTCCATATGCATAAGAACAGCAGAAACCGTTGGGCCGTGGTCGGCATCGGCGCAAAAAAAGCCGGACGCGGCAGCGTCACCACGCATATCAAGAACGGCGGCTCGCTGATGACGCCGGAAGTGGCGCTCTCCCGCGCTTTTGGAACCAGATCGCGTGATGTGCTGGAGCGCGCCAAGGAAGCCGCCATTGCGATGTCGGAAGCGATCGAGAATCACCACCCGCATCTGTTAGGGGAAATCGGGTTCGATATCGGCATAGACGATAACGAGAGAATCTGGATGTTTGAAGCGAATTCGAAGCCGGGCAGATCGATTTTCAGCCACCCTTCACTTAAAGCGGAAGGAAGAGCATCAGTCGAGCATATTTTTGATCACAGTTTGTATCTGAGCGGCTTCCACAGGGGGAATGATTCGTGATCAGCCGAGTGGAGAGTGATGGAAGACCGGTTGTAGCAATCTTGACCATGCACGATACTCAAACCATGTTCAGAGGCAACCGGCAAAACTTTCAGGAAATTATCAAGACAGGAAAAGATATGGGGTTTCTGGTCTATGTGGTCACGGTACGCGATCTGAAGCTTGATACGGATTCTGTCAAAGGCTATATGCTGATGGGCGACCATTGGGAGCAGAGGTTATGTCCTCTGCCCCAGGTTATCTATAACCGGATTCCATACCGTGAGGATGAAGCGCTGCCGTGGGTTCGCCGCAAAATCAAGGAATGCCAAAGGCATCCCCATATCGACCTCTACAACCCACATTTCTTTAATAAGTGGAGACTGTTCGCTTGGCTGAACAAATCGCGGTTAACCAAGCAATGGACTCCTCTGACTAAGCGCTTGAAGGGGTATCCGACTTTATATGAGATGATGAAGAGGAAGCCCTACCTGTATCTAAAACCGGAGGATGGCAAAGCCGGTCAAGGAATTATGAGGATTCGGTACCAGAAAAACAAATCGCTCCCCTACCGCATCCAGATTCAGAACAACAAAAACAGTACCACGTACAAAGCGGCTTCCTTGGAAAGGCTCTGGAGCCGGGTTTATCAGGAAACCAAAGGAAGCTCATACCTTATTCAGCAGGGAATCGAGCTGGCTCAGGTCCATGGCCGCTCCTTTGATCTCCGCATTCTTGTGCAAAAGAACGATTCGGGTTCCTGGGCGGTCACGGGAATCGGAGCACGCATGGCAGGGGCCAAGAGCATAACCACGCATGTTCCCCGCGGGGGAACGATTGAGGACCCGGAGAAGCTGCTACCGATCGTATTCGGTCCGGAACGTTCAGATGCCATCCTGGGCGAGGTTAGAAAGGCAGCCGTGCATATGGCACGGCAGATTGAGAAATGCTCCGGGCAGATCCATGGGGAAATGTCCATGGACCTTGGAATCGATAACGAAGGCATCCTCTGGTTCTTCGAGGCGAATTCAAGACCGATGAAATTTGACGAACCGGCGATCCGCAAAAAATCACTGGAGCGGATTTTTCAATATTCCGACTATCTGATCAAGCAAAAGTAAATCTTGCACGGTCTCAAGCACCGGTCAAAGATGTACGGAAAGGAGGGGATCATGTGGAAATCTCATGTCTCTCTCTCGCAAGCCCGGAAGAATGGCCGCATGCCAGACAGCAATGCAGCGAGTTCTTCCGGCGTTACAGCAACAAGCGTCTAACCCGCGAAGGTTATCAGCGTCTGGCATCGTTATCCTACGACGAGCTGCTGCAGCCAGGCACTTCGATCGTGGCGGCAACGGTTCGGGGCGATATCGGGCGCATACCGGTGGGGATTTGCTTTGCGGCGGATTATGGAGAAAGTGCCTGTATGATTGCTGTACACCCTCTATACCGCAACCGGCAAATCGGTTCTTCCCTGATCCGCTCGCAATTATCCAGGTTCGGGCGGCTGCGATGCAAAGTGGCTGCAGATCATACGGCAAGTTTGCAAATGTGCTTTCATGCAGGGATGCAGGCCATTGCTCTTGAGCAGGGTCCGACAGGAAAACCTACGCTCATTATGAGCGGAAATCTGCCCCTGCACCAACCATTTAATGCTGACTCTATTCAAGAAGGTGAACCTCTGTGTCGAAACCCGTCTTAGGTATTATGACGCTTTACTTGGATGAACGGAAAAAGCTGGAGGAACGGCATATCTACGAGCATATGATCAAGGAAGGAAAGGCAATGGGGCTGGACGTCTATGTCTTCACCCCCGCCGAGGTCAACAGCGCCCAAGGGCTGATCAACGCCATGGAATACGACCCTGACCACCAAAGATGGAGCCGGAGGTGGCGGTCGTTTCCCGACATGATCTTTGACCGCTGCCGCATTCAAAAGAGCCCGCGCTTTCAACAGCTGCTGCGCTTTCGTTCCCGCTACCGGTACTTGCTGTTTCTGAACCGGCCGCTGCGCAACAAATGGACGATTCATCAAATACTGTCCACCAAAAAACGCTTCCGGCCCCATCTGCCCGACACCCGGATCGTTACGAGCACCAGTGACATTCACCGGATGCTCCATGTTCACCCTGTCGTTTATTTTAAGCCGATCAACGGAACGGGCGGACGCGGAATCCTGCGGATTGCGAAGGTGCCGGGCGTTACGGGCACGTATGAAATCCGGGGACGCAATTCCAATCGGAGCATCATTAAACCGAAACGGATGCCATCGGGCCATTTGGCGCAATATTTATCGGGCTGGGGCAATAAAGACCGATATCTCGTCCAAGAGGGAATACAGCTGGAGCTGCCGGACGGAAGAGTGCATGACTACCGAATGCTCGTGCAGAAAGACGGAGCCGGTCAATGGCAGGTGACCGGCTGCGTGGGACGCGTCGGGGCGCCGAAGAGCGTAACCTCCAACCTGCATGGCGGCGGAAGCGCGACGATGATGGAAGAATTGTTAAGCAAATGGATCGCAGATCCGGCAAAGCGCGCCAGCATCCGCGAGGAAGCCGATTCCCTCGGCGTGGCCATAGCCCAATTTCTCGACGGACAATATGGAGGCTTGTGCGAGCTTGCGCTGGATCTGGCAGTGGATAAAACCGGAAGGGTTCTTCTCCTGGAGGTGAATCCTAAGCCATCAAGGGAAGTATTCTCGCAGATCGGCGATATGGCTGCCTACCGCGAATCCATGGTGAAGCCCTTAGAATATGCCATGTGGGTATACAGTCAAAAAAAATCCGCGAAGAATGCTTAAGGCCGAACCCTGGAAAATCGAATACTAGAATCCGAAAAAACGCACAAAGGCTGTTTCCAAGAGGGTTGCATGCTACCCTTGGAAACAGCCTTTGTGACTCCTATCCAATCTACTCGGCTTGGTCATGAAGCTTCAGCAGCTGTGAAAAAGAATGGATGACAACGTCCGATCCCTTCAGCTCCTGATCCTCGCCAAAACCTGCATAGCGGCAGCCAATGACGGTTTGTCCGTTCTCTTTGCCTGCCTCCACATCCGATGACCGGTCTCCTACCATCCAGGCATCCTTGATTTCATGCTGATCCAGCAGCAATCTGACCAAATCCACCTTCGAAGCCGTTCCGTGCTCTCCGGCACTGTAGACCCCTTCAAAAAGCGGCATAAGCCCCCTCGCTTGGGAGATGCCCTTCACGTAATCCTCCAGTCCGTTGCTGGCAACAAACAATCGGACGCCGCGCCGATGAAGCTCCTCCAGCGTCTCCTTCACCTCAGGATACAAAACGGCTGCTTCATCGCTTAAACCTTCGAGCTCCAGCTGCAGCAGCAGCTCGTTTGCACGGTTATGGGCTGCCGGCGTCGCATCCGGTATGACCTTCTTCCAAATGTCTTCGAGCAGCATCCCCAGACATCCAAGCATGAGCTCCTCATCCGGCGTTTCTCCCTCGTAGTGCCCCTCTTCGCGCAGAATGTCGAACAATTTGTGATAGGCGGGCAGCAGCAGGGTCTCCGTCTGAAACAGCGTTCCATCCATGTCAAATATCATCGCTTCCGGCTTGATTAACGTAGCTGTTTTTTCCAATTTTGTCCTTCCCTTCGCTCCATATAATCTGATTCTAGTCTAATCTCCCCTCATCATATAGGAACCATATCACATCTGCAAATCCCATTCCCCCATAACTGCTGCTTTTTGTCTATGTCATCATGCGTAACCAAGTAGGCTTTAACGTTGTTATATATACGATAAGTGCGAAGAAAGGAGAGGATGAACTTGCCGGAAACAAGGGAGTCTGGTGAAGCATCGGCCATCGGGCTGCTGGAAGCCGAACTGCTGGCAGAGCTGGAACGGTATGATCCCCGTGAGCAAGCCGCCATTCTCAAGAGGATGGTTAACCGGCTTAAGAAGGGCCGATATGTCCGAAGCCCGATCGCCCTGGTGAAGGAGATGGTTCGGACACCGCTCGTATGGTACCTGTTGTCCCTGGGGTTTGCGATACCGATCCTGTTCTATATCTTGTTCGTTTGGATCTCGCTGGCGGTTGAAGGGTAACGCCGGAACGAAGCGTTATTGTTCAAATTCCGGGCGCGGCCGCCAGATCATTAACGTAGCGGCGTACCATGCCGAGGTAACAAACGGCAGATATTTGAGACCCTTCAACCCGTCCTCGTCTCCTCCAAATACCATGTGCGACGTAACGGCGATCACTGCATTCAGAACGATCCCGCCTGCAAAACCTCCGATTAAAGCCATAACCAGCACGGCAAGGCTTCTCATGTTCGTATTACCCCTTCTGTTCCTGTCGATAGGACGGGAGTACACCACGTGCCGTATCCACGGCAAGCCAGAATAATCCGATGGCAATGACCGGATGCCATGCCCCTGCGCCAGGCAGGTTCGCCGTGAGGTATTGGCTGATGACCAATAACAACAGAGCCAGTGATCTCCTTTTATACGGGGCTGGCAGTTTGCCTGCAATACCAAATATCAGCATGAGCAGCGGCACGATTTCAAAAAAATGGACAAACACGGTGTGGCTTCTCCACATCGATCCGTCGTGAAACAGCGCCATGCCGGCAATAAACGTCTGAACGGCAATACAAACAACAAATAACCATGTCAGCCCTAACGAAATCCATACGGCCAGCGGTGTTTTTCTTTCAGCTTGTTGCGTCATGTCGATATCCCTCTCTCGATTCAAAAATTTTTTACGAGATCATCCTATCATCGAAATGTTGCGATCTTGTGATGATGGCTTGCGGATTCCGTGAAATTTTCCAATTGCGGCTGGAAACCGTATATAATGGGGTGGATTTACCGCTGAACCTAACGAATCAATGGAAAGGCAGGATGGTTGCATGGCACATACCTTGCTTCTTGTGGACGATGAACGGAAAGTCATTGAATTTATGGAGCCGTTCCTCCGGCAGGAGGGATTTCACATCATTACCGCTTCGACCGGCACGGAGGCTTTAGCCAAAGCGAGAGACGCCAAGCCGTCGCTGGTCGTATTGGATTGGATGCTGCCGGAATTAAGCGGCATTGAAGTATGCCGGGAGCTCAGAAAATCAAGCCGTGTCGGCATTATTATGGTTACCGCCCGGATTGAGGAAACCGATAAGCTGATCGGGCTGGAGGTAGGCGCAGACGATTACATGACCAAGCCTTTCTCCCTGCGGGAGCTGGCTGCGCGTATCCGGTCGGTCCTTCGCAGAATAGAAGGCGAATCGGTTACTGAAGAAATGCTTAAGCGCGGCGATTTAACGATCTCGGAAACCCAATGCCGGGTATGGAAACACGACCGGGAGATCCTGCTTACGCCTACCGAATTCAAGCTGCTCCTGACCCTTGCTTCCAGGCCTGGCGTGGTATACAGCCGTCTGCAGCTGCTTCAGGCGGCCATGGAGGATGATATCCACAATGATGAACGGACCGCGGACGCCCATATCAGCCGGATTCGCAAAAAAATCGAAGATGACCCGGCCGAGCCCGTTTTTATCAAAACGGTGTATGGATTCGGTTACCGGTTTGAGCAGCAGCCATGAGCGTGGGCCGCAAAATCTTCATCGTCCTCTCGTCGTTCATTATCGGTTTCAGCACCGTCTTCGTCCTTCTTACTTATATCGTGATCCGCGATTCCATGGATGTCATGCTGCAAACCTCGCGCGAAGAAGAGCTGGATCAGCTCCAGGACCGGCTGGTCGGCTACTACGTAAAGAATGGGCATACTTTTCGTGCCGTTCAGGATCAGGCATGGTTAGCGGACAGTCCCCGTTCGGCTGACCGCCAGGAGAGCATCCTGCTGGTGTCAGGGGAACAAACGACCCTCTTGCATGAGGGGGAGGCTGTAGAGCAGCTGATCAAACGTCTGGGGGTAAAGCGGACGTTACATGTTGAAGGCGACGCGGTCGCGGAGCTGTATTATTATGATACGGATGTGGCAAACCTGACCAAGCTTCGGATCGGCACGCCCACATCCATCATCATTCTGCTGGGCGGAGGCACCATCCTCTTCGTCCTGCTATCCCTTGGGGCGGCATACTGGATATCGCGAAGGCTCACGGCGCCCCTGCGCAAACTCGTCCCGGCCATCGAACGCCTCGGTCAAGGCGAATACGGCATTCAGGCCCCCGTCACCTCGGAGGACGAATACGGGAGGGTCGCCGTCGCTTTTAACGGAATGTCTTCCAAGCTCGAACAATCGGAAATGGTCCGCCGCAATTTGGTGGCTGACGTCGCCCATGAGCTTCGCACGCCGCTGACCATCGTGAGGGGAAAGCTGGATCTGCTTCAACAGAATCGGCAGCCGATCGAACCCGAACTGCTGCTTCCCATCCAGGACGAATTGATTCGCTTAACCCGGCTCGTGGGTGACCTCCATCAATTATCTTTAGCCGAAGCGAAGCAGCTGCCGCTGGTTCGAAAACCAACCGATATGCTGGTTCTGCTGAGTCAAATCCGGGAACGGGTAGAGCCTGAGGCGGAGGCCAAAAACTTGGCTCTGCGACTGACGAGCGCTACGGAACGCACCTCCGTACCCGTTGATCCTAGTCGAATCACCCAGGTGTTCCTGAATCTGTTCGTCAACGCGATCCGGTATACGCCCCATGGCGGGCTTGTCCATGTTTCGCTGTTAGAGGAGTCCCCATCCGGCATGCTTCGGATCGATATTCGGGATACGGGCCCAGGGATTGAAGAAGAGCATCTTCCTTATCTCTTTAACCGCTTCTACCGCACGGATGAAGCGCGTGCGCGGCATCAAGGCGGCATGGGACTAGGTCTTGCGATTGCCAAGGAATTCATCGTATCTCATGGAGGCACGATTCAGGCGGAGAGCAAGCCGGGGCAGGGTACCACCTTTACGGTCCGGCTGCCGTATCATGATTCGGACCAGGAGCTGCGCGGGACCTAATGGCCGCGATATCTCCCTTCCACCATAAACAGGCCCGGCCGCTATCGGCCGGGCCTGTCATGAACGATTCACTTGGGTGGGGCTAACGATGTACGCACCCTAGAATATTTTCTTCGTTTCCCGATCTTCCTTGATAATCTCAACGGCCTCCCGGAAGCGGAGGGAATGAATGATTTCCCGTTCCCGCAAAAATTTGAGACTGTCCTGCAAATCCACGTCGTCGGTCATGTCGATGAGCCATTGATATGTAGCGCGCGCTTTCTCTTCTGCCGCAATGTCCTCGTACAAATCCGCAATCGGATCGCCTTTTGCCTGAATGTAAGTTGCCGTGAACGGAACTCCAGCGGCATTCTCGTAATACAGCGCATGATCGTGATTGGCATAGTGCGCGCCCAATCCGGCTGCCTCCAGCTCCGCCACGCTTGCATCCTTCGTCAATTTGTACACCATCGCGGCAATCATCTCGAGATGTGCGAATTCCTCGGTTCCGATATCGTTGAGCAATCCGATCACTTTGTCTGGAATCGTATACCGCTGGTTCAGATAACGCAGCGCGGCGGCCAGCTCGCCGTCAGCGCCTCCATATTGCTCCATCAAAAATTTTGCCATTCTCGGATCACATTTACTTACGCGCACCGGATACTGAAGCTTTTTTTCATATACCCACATGGGCTCTTCCGCCTCCTTGTTCTCGCTTTTCCTCTTCGTGAGGGCTGCATGCAGGTGGTGAAGCAAGCAGCAGCCCGCTGGCCAACGCCGTCAAACCTGCCAAGGCCAAGGGCCTTGGGCCCATTCGAACGGATATTTGGAATACGCGCGGCCAAAATTTTGCAGGGGCCCATACAACTCCTGGAATTGCTTCGCGAGCACCGTCCTTTCCTGCGTCAGCTTGTTGAATTGCTCGATGCTCTTGAGATCATCCGGATGGGTGTCCAAATACAGGTTCAGCTCGACGAGGACAAAATCCAATGCCTGAAGCTGCTCCAGCATTTCGTAATACTTCCGATCTCCAACCTGGGGTCTGGCTTCGTTCACGGCCGATCACTCTCCTTTAAATTTTCGCGAGGTATACGGGCTATACAAGGACGGCCATAACGTTCCGTGTCTCAATGCCTCGGCAGGGCTAAACTGCGGCAGGCCGGGCGGTTGAAACACGAGATACTGGTTAACCGGCACCACATACGTTCTGTAGAGCTTGGGCGGGCAAGGATCAAATGGCGAATGAAATACCGGGTATACGCGCACCTCAGGGTTTTCCTTCAAGGGTATTCCTCCTTATCGTTACTATCCGTCGTTTTCAAGGACTCTTCGTATTTAACATATGTCTTCCGCCCAGAAAATGAACTCCAAAATGACAAAAAAACCCTCTTCCCTGGAATATTCCCGGGAAAAGGGTTCGCATCAAGTTGTCCTTCAGAATTTGATCTTGATTTGGAACAAGCCCGCTTTACGCATGGCGGAATAGATAATGACGACCAGGGGGCCGATAAAAAATCCGATCACGCCAACCAGCTTAAATCCGACATACATGCTGACCAGTGCCGGTAATGCGCCGATGCCGACGGCATCCCCAATGACCTTCGGCTCCAGCACGCGGCGGATCACCGTAATCAGGATGAACAGGAAAATCAAGCCGATCCCAGTAAAAATATCGCCTACCGCGAGCAGGTAAATGGACCATGGGATCAGTACGGAGCCTACGCCAAGGATCGGCAGGATGTCGACAATCGTGACAAGCAGGGCGATGGCAAGCGGGTAATTGATACCTAATACCAGCAAGCCGAGCAGCGTGATCACGTACGTGAACAAACTGAGGATCAGCTGGGCCCGTAAAAAGCCGAATATCGATTTTTTCAGGCTGAGCAGCACTTCATTCACCTGCGACTGGGATGACTCGTCGAACAGCGACAAGACCTTCTCGCGCATCGTATCGAGGCTGAACGCAAACAAGTATACCGCCACGCAGAATACGATGAACGTGACAAACAGGTTAGGCAGCGTTTTGGCAAAGGACAGGAAGGTTGAAGATACCGAATTGACCAGCGACTGCACATAGGAAGAAATATTCGACATAAATTCGGTAAGACTGTCGGCAAGGCCCGGCGAAACGCCGTTCAGCATGTCCTGAGCCTGAATAATCGTATGCTGAAGGAATTCATTGGCCCCCGCAAAATATTGCGGAGCCCTGCTCCAGTATTCGACCAGCTGGTTAAACACCTGAAGCCCGATCAGATAAGCCAGAAGCAGCATCAAGAGAAGAAATAGCGTGCTGGTCACGGTTGCGGCCGCAATGCGGTTCAGCCGGAGCCTTTTCATCAAGAGCCGATTTAACGGCTCCAGTGCAATAGCAATCACGATAGCCAACAGGAACGGAGCTCCGACCGTAAACATTCCGTAAAGCAACAGGAGCCCCAGACCGATAAAGATCAGCTGCTTAATCGACATAATCCACTTCCTAACCAATAGAGTCTTGCTAGTTCTGGGTGAGGCTGCTTTCCAGCTTCTGATGAATCATGACACGGGTTACGCGCAACCGGGTAGATTCCTCAACTTCAAAGACCACCCCGTCAAAGGTGGTTTTCTTCCCGACTGCCGGGTTCCCTTCCAGCTCCTTGAACAACCAACCGCCAATGGAATCGACGTCATGCTCATCAATCATCAAGCCGGTCAAATCATTCACTTCTTCGATGAGCATTCGACCGTCTACCGAAAAGGACTCATCATAGACTTCGATTTCCGGCCGCTCGTCTTCGAACTCATCGTACAGGTCCCCGACAATCTCTTCCAGAATCTTCTCAGCCGTGAGAATGCCGGCGGTCCCTCCGTATTCGTCCACCACGAGCGCAAGCTGCTCATGTCTCGCCTGCATCTTCCGCAGCACCTGGCTGATTTCCATAGATTCCGATACGTCCATAATCGGTCTCACCAAGGATGTCAGATCACGCTGTTTCTCCGGCTCTGCCAGAAGGAGATCCGTAATGTGGACAAATCCGATGATGCGGTCCTTGTTGTCCGTGGCAACCGGGTAACGGGAATGCTTCGTCTCATTGACGATCCGAAGGTTCTCCTCCAAGGTAAAATTGGTGAACAATACGTCCATATCCGTCCTCGGCAGCATAATTTCCCTGGCTCTCAAATCGGAAAAATCGAACAGGTTGTCCATCAATTTCATCTCGTTCTCGTCGATGACACCGCTCCGTGCGCTCTCGGTCATCAGAATCCGAATCTCTTCCTCGGAGTGGGCTGCCTCGGCCTCGCTTGCGGGCTCGATGCCGACCAGCTTCAGAATACGGTTAGCGGAAGCATTGAGCACCCAGATCACCGGCAGAAAAATGCGGTAAAACCAGAGAAGCGGGGCTGACAGAAGCAGTGCCGTGCCCTCCGTCCGCTGAATAGCCAAGGATTTCGGTGCAAGCTCCCCTAACACAATATGCAAAAAGGTGATAATACAGAAGCCCACCGCGACCGATATCGTGCTGATCAATCGCTCATCCGCAAAGCCGATGCTGTGCATGATGGGGGCTACCAGCAATTCGGAAATGGCGGGCTCCCCGATCCAGCCGAGTCCCAGGGAAGTCAGGGTAATCCCGAGTTGGGTGGCGGATAAATAAGCATCCAGCTTTTGGTTTACTTTCAGCGCAATGCCGGCAAGCCGGTTCCCTTCGCTAACGAGCTGGGTCAGCCTGGATTGGCGCATTTTCACGAGTGAAAATTCGGCGGCTACAAACACGCCGTTCAACAAAACGAGCAGGAAAACCAAGAGTAAATTCAAAATCAGTTTCCCGACCTCAAATCCCTCTGCCATGATGACACGCCTTCTTTCTAGGGTTCTAGTTTGTCTTTGCTTTTCTCGACTTGAAATCCACACCCCGATAGTACATGTCGGCTACCAACAGGTTCGGGCCGCAGCAGCTCACTGCATCGCAGTGACAGTTGACCGTTTGATTCAACGGATGCCCTGTAGACCATGCGTCAAAAATATCGTCCAGCTTCTGTTCCTTAATATTACCAAAAGCCGGGATATCAGCAAAATCCGTTACGTACACGTCGCCCGAGAATAAATTCACATTCACCCGGTTACGGCCATCCGGATCGTTCCGCACCGTTACGTTCGGTTCTTGCCGCAAGCGGCGAATGATCTCCTGGTCATGATCGTCCGAGCTGCAGGCATAGAACGGCAGCGTTCCGAACAGCATCCACATGTCCCTGTCTCGGACATCCAGCAAATGATGGATGGCGGCTTTCGTATCGGCCAAAGACAAGACGGGCAGCGCGGATGCAAAGTTCGAAGCATACATCGGGTGAACCTCGTGCCGCTTGCAGCCCATGTCCTTGATCAGCTTATGAATACCGCCCAGTTTCGTATGCGTTCTGTAGTTAATCATTGATTCGGCGGATATGTACATGCCGGCCGCGCTCAGCTTCTCGGAATTGATCAGCATCGTGTCGTACATCTTGTATGCCGTTTCCTTGGAGACAGGGCGAGCGCTATTCGCAAATCCGACCTCATAAAAGTCGTCCCCGTTCAAGTAATTGAACGAAATATGCATAACGTCCAGATAGGGCAGCATCTTCTCGTACCTGCCGATATCCAGCGTCAGATTGGAGTTGATCTGAGTCCGGATTCCCCGTTCCTTGGCGTACTTGAGCAGGGGAACAATCACGTTATCCACCGTTTTGCCCAGAAACGCCGGTTCACCGCCCGTCAAGCTGATCGTCTGCAGATGCTCTACCTCATCCAGCCGCTTCAGCATCGTATCCAGGGGCAGCATCGGGGCTTCCTTCATGACGAGCATATCACCGACAGCGCAATGCTCGCAGCGCATATTGCACAGATGCGTCACTGTCATTTCCACGCTGGTCAGCACGTGGCGGCCATGCTCGCGCAGCAGGAAGTTATCGGATCCCACGGATCATAACTCGGCGAAATAGGCCTTACGGCTGATGGAAACGGCTGTGCTGTATTACTCATGGTTCACTCACCTTATTTCTTTGAATTACCGATTCAGTCAGTACAACTTGCTTGGATGTACTCTACGGTTTTGATAATGTCCATTATATGATTATAACATACCCAAACAGAAGGCTTCTGCTTGGTTCGGCTGGAAATCATCCGGATTCCCCCGTTTGTCTGAACGTTCCTTGGAAGCAAGCTTAGATGCCGGAAACATCCATGCGGGACTCCACCAATTCGCTCTGCCCAGCATCTTCATGAATGCAGGCACAAGCAGCACCCGAATCACGGTCGCGTCCAGCAGAATGGCTGCTGTCAGGCCTAAACCGATCGCTTTCATCACTTCATTGTCCGTAAATACGAAGGCACCCACAACGACGGCCAGAATCAGAGCCGCGCTGGTAATCAAACCGCCCGTACTCTCCAAGCCCTCGGCCGTGCTGAATTCGTTATCCCCCGTCCGTTCATAGTTCTCCATGATCCGCGAGAGCATCATGACTTCATAGTCCATCGATATGCCGAACACCACGCAGAATATCAGGACCGGCAAAAGCGCGAAGATGGACCCTGTAGAGGAAACGCCCAGCCACTCCGCACCAATGCCCTCCTGAAATACCCACACCACGATACCGAGTCCGGCGCCCAGGCTGAGCATGTTCATGACGCTGGCCTTTAAGGGGAGCACGATCGACCGGAATGCGAAGAGGAGGATGATATAAGTCACCGCAAATACAAATACCAGGACGTAGGAAATGTTCTGCTGGATGGCTTCCATGATGTCCAGTTTATACGCGGGGCTGCCGGTGACATAGGTCTTCAGTTCATTCGTATCCATGGTCCGCAGCGCTTGGACAAGCTGCATCGTGAGTGCATGGGATTCCTCATGCTCCGGAGTCACGGCAACGGCTGCCATATTTCCTCTGACAAAACGATGCTGCTCCAGCTGCTGGCGGATCTCTTGGCGGGACAGAACGTTTGATACTTCCTCCACCGAACCCCTGCCAACGCTCAGATAACTCTCTACCCGCTTCACGCCTGGCATGAGCCTGATTTCATCCGTGTACGCCTTCATCAGCTCGATGCTGTGCGGATCCGCATAGGAGGACGGAAGCTCCACCGCCACAACGATCGAATTCAATTCGCGTTCGTCATAAGCCTGCGTAAGCAGGTCGTGGCCATAACGGGATTCATAGGCGGGGGGCAGCACTTCGGCAGCGGGGATGGCAATGCTCATGTTTCGGACCGGATAGATCGCTACCAGCAGCAAACCGATCGCTGCTACAGAGATGGTCACGGGATGGGCCATAACAAAACCGGAGATCCTTCTCCACATACCCGAGGTCTGCCGGCCCCGAAGCGACCGGAGTTTGGCCGGAAAGAGAGGGAGCGCATCGATGCGGGGGCCCAGCATCCCCAATAAAGCCGGAAGAAGCGTGTTGCCGGCCAGCACCGAGAACAGCACGACGGTAATGCCGCCTATGCTGAAAGAGCGGAAGATCGGCAGGTCGATGAAACTCATCGCCACAAAACCGATCAACACGGCAGCACCCGAGAACATCACTGCTTTGCCGGCGGTTGCGCAAGTGATAGCCAGGGCGGATCCCACATCCCCGCTCCGTGTCCGCAATTCTTCTTTGAAGCGGCTAACGATCAGCAAGGCATAATCAATGCCTACGGCCAGACCCAGCATCGTGACGACATTCGGAAGAAAATTGCTGATCGAGCCGTCGGCCAAAGCGACAAAATACAGAATGCCCATCGTGACCACCACGCTGACAATTCCGGCGATTAAAGGAAGAAGCGCGGCAGTCAATGTGCCGAATACGACCGCCAGGATGAGCAAGGCTGCAGGAATGCCTATCATTTCCGCATGGATAATATCGCTCTTAACGGCTTGATTCATATCGGCGAAGATGGCGGTATTTCCCGTTATGTACGTATCCGCTCCCGTGATGTCGGGAACCGAGTCTCTGATCTCTTCAAACTGCTGCAGGGCTTTCGAGGAATCCAGATCCAGCAGCACCGTCACGGATACGATATGATCCTGGCCTGCCTGATGAGCTGCGATATTCATATACATATCCCTGACATATGGGCGGTCACGCAAAGGCGCAAGCTCCGTCAGTATCCGCCTCTGCGCCGTCCCTGCCGTCAGGTTCTCATCGTGTCGACTGACAACGACGATATCTAGCGAGGCTGCCGACAATCCCAGACCCTCCTCCAGCTTCTCGATTCCGATCTGGGCCGGGCTATCCTTCGGCGTAAACCCGTTATGCTGCAATATGGACGGCAGCTTGAACGCAAACGGAAGCAGCACGCAAAACAAAATAAGCCAGGTTACAACAATGGCTTTACGGTAGCGGTAAATCAGTCGCCCCCATGTATGCAGCAATGTTGCATGGCCGTTACGTCTCACGAGTCAACCTCCTTATGCTCCAGTTTGATCTATGGTGCTCTGTCCGATGCCGGCGATCATAACGGCCAGCGTCTCGGATAAATCCAATTCGTAAGGCGCGGATAACGGGGTGCCCTCGGCATCCGTCAATACGCGGACAACGGGTCGATGCGGCACATGCGCGTGGATCCTGGATACCACTCCATTCTCACCCGTATGCAATTTCACGGTGATCCCGGGAGGATATATCGCTACCCGATCCCGAAACATGGCCAGGAATGATTGTTCATACAGCGTTCCCGATCCGGCGTACATGACCTCCACCGCTTCGTGCGGCAGCAATGCAGGCTTGTACACCCGCTGCGTGGTCATCGCGTCGTAAGAATCCGTAATCGCGATCCATTTGGCGTATTCATGGATGTCAGGTCCCTTCAAAGCCCGGGGATAACCGCTGCCATCCAGGCGCTCATGATGTGACAGGGCGCAATGCGCCGATAACAGCGGAATGTTGGGCTCGTCCTTCAATATTTTGAAGCCGATCTCGGTGTGCTTCTGGACCTCGCGAAATTCCTCCTCGCTAAGCCGTCCTGGATGGTTCAGCAGCTTCTGGCTTATCCGCGTTTTGCCGATATCGTGCAGCAGGGCCCCCAGGCCGAGCACCCTCAGCTCTTCCCGGTTATACCCGTAAGAAACGCCAAGAACCGTCGAGTAGACGCATACGTTCAGAGAATGACGGTACAGGTTGTAATCGTTCGTATTCATATCGGTCAGCAGCACCATGCCCTCATCATGCTCCGAAATTTCATCCATAATGGACTCCATCATTCCGGAGAACGTTTTGCCCAAATGAAGGAAGCTGCCTTTCAGAGCAGCCTGGCTCTCCAGGTTCTTGAAGCTGGTCCGAATCGATTGGATCGCCTGCAGCCGCGTCTCTTCGGTCAACAGCTCCGGAACCACGATATCCTCCGTCATCGGATCCTCGATGTATACATACCCGAGTTCCAGCGTGCCCAGACGGCGGATCAGCCCGGCTGTCAGTTCCACGCCCTCGGCAAGCAGGATTAAACCGTCACTATTGTATATTTTCTTACCAAGAACCATGCCCGGCCTCAACGCGTTGATAGGTATAAGACGCAAAATCCGTCACTTCCTCTGCTATTCTGAAACTTGTGTGGGATATAGCGTCTAGTCTTCAGTGGATCACGATACGAAGAAGCCGGATCTCCTTCTTGTGTCTACTCCTGCTTAATGCATGATGAACAGCCAAAAAACGGCAGCGAGACCAAAACGGTAGATCGCAAAATGAGTAAGCCTTATCTTCTGTATGAGTTTCATGAAGGCCAAGACGACAAAATAAGCGACAACAAACGAAACGATAAAACCGGCTAGAAATACGCCGATCGTATCTAAAGTAAAATATCGGTAAGAATCCAGCAATTCATATCCCGATGCGGCACACATGATGGGAATCGCGATAATAAACGAGAAATCGGCCGATGCCTTATAACTCACGCCGCTAAGCATGCCCCCGGAGATCGTGGACCCCGAACGGGAAAAGCCCGGCCATAAGACGGATATGATCTGGTAGATCCCAATCAGAAAGGCCTGCTTATATGTCAAATCATCCATATCATGCGCGGTCACTTGGACTTTATGCTTATTGTACCATTCCGCAAAAATCATAAAAATGCCGCCGGCAACGAGCGCAAACAGCACCGTCTGCGCATGGAACAGGCTTTTGATGAAATCCCTCGCAAAAAACGCAACCAGCAGGGCCGGAGCAATCCCCAAAAATATATGCATCAGGTTCAATCGCCTCCGAGGCACTTTCCGGGTCAACGGCTCGCTTCGGCTCCACCCGAGCAGATTCAAAATCCGATTCCAATAAACTATCGCGATCGCCAAAATGGCTCCCAGCTGAATGACAACCTCAAACGTCTTCATGATCGGTGTTTGGTCATCGTAACCGAGCACCTTGGCCGTCAAAATCATGTGGCCCGTGGAAGACACCGGAATGAATTCGGTTAGTCCTTCCACGATCCCCAGTATGATGGATGTGATAAAATCCATGTCCTATCCCTCCCCTTACCTTTGTCCTCCTCATATGTATGCTCGGCCAAAGGAAGTTAGTCGGGGGTTGTCAGGATATCCAGCGTGAAATCATGGACGCTTCAAGCGATCCGGGACGCGAAAGCTCGCTCCGCAGCAGGTCTCGAATAAACTCGGGCAGCATATAAACCGTATCCGTTCCAAGCGCCAGGGTCTCGTATCCGATTTTAAAAGTAAACATGTCGAGCGTTCCCACATGATATTCCCGCTGCCATTCCAGCGGTTGTCCCTTGAAGGAGATTTGCGTGATCTTCCGGTAAGGTTCTCCATCCTTGTCATATCGGATCTTTAATCCATCGACGGCCAGGCCCCCTAACAGATACCCGCGGAAGCCGAAGCCCATGATCTTCTTCCCGCTAAACTCCGGAAGCAGACTCTCTTCAAGCGCCTGATAGATGTGTTCTCCCCGCAATTTCACGACACAGGGATTAATCGGTGACGGGCACAAACCATGCAGCATCCCGGTGCTGATTTCGCCCTCCGGCAGCGGTCCCAGCAGCTGCCCGGAATTGACGATCGCAATTTCGGCGCCCGTGTGCTGCAGCACGGCCTGAGCCAACAGGTTCGCAAACGGCGATTCCTCCTCATAATGGATCGGCAGGCTGCGGTCGATTACGGCCACGGCTTCGGTTAACTTCTCCTTGGCCAGCTCACGATGTTTCAGGATGGCCTGCTCCACGATGGGCTCCATTAAGCTTTTATCCACAGGCAGCAAGGTTCCCTCTACGCATGCAAACCGTTCACCAACGTCATTCCGCTCCATAACGAGGCGGCCTACGTATTGTCCGAATTTGCCCGCGCCGCATACGGCTGTCTTCCCGATCATTAGCGGCTCCTCAAGGATGTGATGGGTATGGCCGCCAAGTATGACATCAATGCCTTCTACATGTTCTGCTAATCTTTTATCAATCGTTAGTCCTAAATGGGATAAAACGATAACGATATCACACTGGCCCTGAAGCGCTCGAACCTGTTCGGCGATGGCCTCCACCGGGTCTCCTGCTTCCCAGCCTAACAATTGATAAAATCCTGCAAAAGCTGCCGTCGCGCCGGTGAGCCCGATCGAAATGCCATCCCGCTCTAGGATCACATGCCGTTTCATCCATGAAGGAGGACTGCCGCTCTCCGTCTCCCTGATGTTGCAGCAAACGACAGGGCACTGCAGTCCGGCATATACATGCTCCAGAACATCATACGAAATGGTCAGGCCTTCGTTATTGCCGATCGTAATCGCGTCGTATCCTGTCAAATTAATGACATCCACATTCGCTTGCCCCATTGAGCCTTCGGTTTCCACCGATGCGCGATCCATATGGTCTCCGATATCCAGTACGATCGACTTATCGCCGGCAGCCGTCTTTTCCCGGGAAATAAGTGCCGCCACATTGCTCATCATCTCGAAATGGCTGTGTATATCGTTGGTATATAATATGGTCAGCTTTTGTTTATTGCTTTTAAGCCCCATCTGGCGGCCCCCTCCCAAGTTACTTTTACGATAATTTCCGGTCTTACAAGCATAACATTTTAGCGAAGAATATGGTATATTGTAGCCCATAAGAATTACGAGGTGATCAAAATGTCGACAACCATTTCCATACTGCTATTCGCCGGATTAGCCGATCGCATCGGCACGGCTTCACTTGCATTCAGCGTACCCGCCCTTCCCCTTACGACCGGGGATTTGAAGCGGCTTCTTAGCGAGGCTTATCCTGATGCCCAATCCCAGATTGCCACGGCCTTCGTTGCGGTCAATCAAGAATATGCGCTGCCGGATCAGCTTATTCAGAGCGGGGACGAGGTGGCTCTGATTCCGCCTGTGTCCGGCGGAGACGGAACCAACCTGCAGGACACAGACTCCAGTTCCTCGTCAGACGGAACGTGCACCATCACCTGCCACCGGCTGTCCGTGGAAGAAACCATCGCCAAAGTGCATGATGATAACCATGGCGCAACGCTTTCCTTTGTAGGCACGACGCGGGAGATAACCGGTCAGATGCGAACGGTAACGCTGGAGTATGAAGCTTACATTCCGATGGCCCTGAAAGAAATGCAGCAAATCTGCATGGACATCCACGGCCGATGGCCCGGCACGAAATGCGCGATTTCCCACCGTATCGGTACGGTCGGAATCGGGGAAACCAGCGTCGTTATCGCCGTATCTTCACCGCATCGGGAAACATGTTACGAAGCAAGCCGATATGCCATCGAGCAGTTGAAGCGATCCGTTCCGATCTGGAAGAAGGAGATATGGGACGATGGATCCGAGTGGAAAGGGGCGCAGACCGGACCCTGGGACCCAATGGCTAGGCAATAAGTCGCGATTATATCATTGTAAAACCATAATTTTCTTGCTAAGATAGTTTTGATCTTTTTACTTATATAAGGGCAAGAGGTGCAATGATTTGAGAGTACATGTCACGGACCTGAAACCCGGTGATCAAATACAGCAGGATGCTTACAACACTAACGGCGTTCATGTTCTGCAAAAAGGAGCTTTGCTACGTTCAGAGGATATATCCAAGCTATTGCAGCACGGCATCGATTACATAGAAATACGGCCGCGCGCGCTGTCCGTATCCCTCGATCCGTTATCTGAAATTTCGGACTCGTTCAACAAGGTTAAACCTCACTTTAACCTTGCGTTTGACGGATGCTCCGCCTTATTTACGGAAGCATCCCAATCCGGAAAGTTCAATGAATCCCTTGTAGACGATGTTTTCCAGCCACTGGTCGGCTCGCTGAACGAGCATACGGATGTGGTATCCCTGCTTCTGCTGTTTAATGGAACAGACGATTATACCTACAGGCATTCCATTCAAGTAGGGATGCTATCCTACTACATCGCGGATTGGATGGGTTACTCCGGCAAGGAAGCCTATGAAATCGGCAAGGCAGGCTATCTCCATGATATCGGCAAGAGTAAGATTTCAAGGGATATCCTGGACAAGCCCGGCAAGCTGACCCCCGAGGAATTCGAGGAAGTGAAGCTGCACACCATCTATGGTTACGAGATGATCGCCGAATCCATGGATGACAAGGTGACCGCCATGGTCGCGCTTCAGCACCATGAACGGGATGACCGTTCGGGCTATCCGCGAGCGCTCCATGCAGACCAGATTCATCCGTACTCTCATATTTGCGCGGTAGCCGATGTCTACAGCGCCATGACAACGAACCGTGTTTATCAGTCCAAGCAGCAGCTGCTAACCGTTCTGCGCGAGCTGTACAGTCTCAGCTTCGGGAAGCTGAACGGCAAGCCGACGCACGCTTTCATTCAGCAGATGCTGCCGAATTTCATCGGCAAAAAGGTTCTGCTGACGACGGGCGAATCCGGCATCATCGTCATGAACCATCCTTCGGATTACTTCCGTCCGCTTGTAAAGACCGATGATCGTTTCATCGACCTCTCCAAGGAATATCATACCGAGATTCAAGAGATTCTGTTGTGACCTGTGTCCCTATAGATAATCCGGAAGCTGCTAAATCGCTTGCTCCCCTGCTTGAATAACCAGTATTGCCGTCAGCCTTGAGGCTGGCGTTTTTAGCATCTGCCTTGTGGCGTTTTTCACATCAAATCTTATTGGATTTTGGCAAAATCGAAGACGTATCCAACCGGCCTGTGCAATCTATAAATCTCTTCGTCCGCGTCTCGGTGCCATTCCCATAAACGTTCAAGCACAATAAAAAGAGCGAATCACCCATCCCTGAGTGATTCGCTCCTGTCTTCATATGAACTACTTAGCCGATGGAACCTTCCATCTCGAACTTGATCAGGCGGTTCATTTCAACGGCATACTCCATCGGAAGTTCTTTGGTGAACGGCTCGATGAAGCCCATAACAATCATCTGCGTAGCTTCGTCTTCCGTAAGTCCGCGGCTCATGAGGTAGAACAATTGATCCTCGGATACCTTGGAGACGGTCGCCTCATGCTCCAGCGTAATGTTGTCGTTTTTGATTTCGTTGTAAGGAATCGTATCGGACGTCGACTCGTTATCAAGAATGAGTGTATCGCACTTAATGTTCGCTTTCGCGCCTTCCGCATTGCGGCCGAACGAGGCGAGACCGCGGTATGTTACTTTACCGCCATGCTTACTGATCGATTTCGATACGATCGTGGACGTCGTATCCGGCGCCAGGTGGAGCATTTTCGCCCCAGCGTCCTGATGCTGGCCTTTGCCCGCAACCGCGATGGAAAGCACCATCCCTTTGGCACCGCGTCCTTTCAGGACGACAGCAGGGTATTTCATCGTCAGCTTGGAGCCGATGTTACCATCCACCCATTCCATCGTTGCGTTCTCTTCCGCAACCGCGCGCTTCGTTACGAGGTTGTAGATGTTCGGTGCCCAGTTCTGAATCGTCGTGTAGCGAACACGCGCGTTCTTTTTGCAGATGATCTCAACCACGGCACTGTGAAGCGAGTTCGTGCTGTAGATCGGAGCCGTACAGCCTTCAACGTAATGCACGAAGCTGTCCTCGTCGGCAATGATCAGCGTGCGTTCGAACTGACCCATGTTCTCGGAGTTGATCCGGAAGTAGGCTTGCAGCGGAATTTCGCACTGTACGCCTTTCGGCACATAGATGAAGCTTCCGCCGGACCATACCGCACTGTTCAAAGCCGCGAATTTGTTATCCGTCGGAGGTACGACCGTTGCAAAGTACTCTTTCAGAATCTCCGGATGCTCTCTAAGAGCCGTGTCGGTATCCATGAAGATAACGCCTTGATCCTCTAGATCCTTTTGCATATTATGGTAGACCACTTCGGATTCGTACTGCGCGGATACGCCCGCCAGGAACTTCTGCTCTGCTTCGGGAATCCCCAACTTATCGAAGGTTTCCTTGATCTCGGCCGGTACTTCCTCCCACGTCTTGCCTTGCTTCTCGGAAGGTCTTACATAATACTGGATATCGTTGAAATCCAGCTCGTCGAGATCGCCGCCCCAACGAGGCATCGGCATTTTCTCGAACTGCTCCAGAGCCTTCAAACGGAATTCCAGCATCCATTCCGGCTCGTTCTTGATTTTGGATATTTCCGTAACGACTTCACGCGTCAAACCTTTGCCGGTTTGGAAAATAGCCTTGTGCTCGTCACGGAAACCATATTTATACTCTTCCATTTCTGGCGCTTTTTTAGCCATTTAACTTACCTCCCTATCGATCTGTTCATTCGCTTACTTCGCGTCAATTCCTTTTCGGAGTGCGTTCCAAGCAAGTGTTGCGCATTTAATGCGTGCAGGAAACTTGTTAACACCGGATAGGGCTTCAATATCCTCGTACTCGTCAAAATCCACTTCATCGCCTTTCATAAGGGAAGAAAAGCGGTCCGCCAAACTGATGGCTTCATCGAGCGTTCTTCCTTTTACGGCGTCCGTCATCATCGAAGCGGAAGACATGCTGATGGAGCAGCCTTCCCCCGTATATTTGGCATCGGCGACCACGCCGTTCTCTACCTTAAGCTGCAAGGAAATGCGATCTCCGCAAGTCGGATTGTTCAAATCGATGGTTACCGCATCTTCTTCAAACTTGCCGCGATTGCGGGGGTTCTTATAATGATCCATGATGACACGTCTGTACAAATCGTCAAGTTGCATCGCCAAAATACTCCTTTGTCTGGATTAAGGCGCTAACTAATCGATCAACGTCCTCTTCTGTATTATACAGATAAAAGCTCGCGCGTGCCGTGGAAGATACTTTTAACCAACGCATAAGCGGTTGACAGCAATGATGTCCGGCACGAATCGCAATCCCCTGGGCATCCAGAACGGTTGCCACGTCATGCGGATGAACGTCTCCAAGATTGAATGTGATAAGGCCCACTTTACGCTTACGGGGACCGTAAATGGAGATGCCTTTGATCTCGGAGATCCGGTCCATGGCGTAGTTCGCAAGCTGAGCCTCATGCCGTTCGATGGCGTCCATTCCGATTTCCTCCAGGAAATCGATCGCGGCGCCAAGTCCGACAGCTCCTGCAATGATGGGCGTGCCGCCCTCAAACTTCCAAGGGAGCTCCTTCCAGTTCGATTCGTACAACCCGACGTCATTGATCATCTCTCCGCCGAATTCGATCGGCTCCATTGATTCCAGCAGCGCCTTCTTGCCGTATAATGCGCCGATACCTGTTGGAGCACACATCTTGTGTCCGGACAAAGCGTAGAAATCGCAGTCCAGGTCCTGAACGTCCACTTTCATGTGCGGCGTGCTTTGCGCCCCGTCCACCACGATAACGGCACCGTGCCGATGCGCGATTTCCGCGATTTGTTTAACGGGATGCACGACGCCCATGACGTTGGACACGTATGCGATGGCTACGACTTTCGTCCGTTCGGTCACCAGTGCCTCTACATCTTCGACACGGATCGTGCCGTCAGGCTGCAGAGGAATATATTTCAGCGTAGCGCCGACGGCGATGGCCGCCTGCTGCCACGGAATGAGATTGCTGTGATGCTCCATTTCCGTCAGGACGATTTCATCCCCAGGACCGCAAACGGAGCGTGCGTAGGATGAAGCCACCAGATTCAGGGCCGTCGTCGTTCCGCGGGTGAATATAATCTGCTCCGAACTCTCGGCATTTATGAAACGGGCAACCTTCTCCCTGGCTCCTTCATAAGCATCGGTAGCACGGCTGCCGAGCGTATGAACTCCGCGGTGCACATTGGAGTTCTCCCATTCGTAGTACCGCTTGACGGCATCTATGACCACCTGCGGCTTTTGCGATGTCGCGGCATTGTCGAGATATACCAGCGGATGTCCGTTGATCTCCTGGTGAAGAATGGGAAATTGCTCACGGACGGAGGCGATCATTGTCCCAGCTTCCTTTCAACGAGCCCCTGCAGCTGGTCGCGAAGTCCCTCGAGCGGAATTTCGCTGACAACCGGAGCCAAGAAGCCGTAAATAATCAGGGATTCTGCAACGGAACGGGAGATGCCGCGGGACATCAGGTAGTAAATTTGCTCCCGGTTCACTTGTCCTACGGACGCTGCGTGACCGGCCGTTACGTCGTCCTCGTCGATCAACAGAATCGGGTTCGCGTCGCCGCGGGCTTTCGGGCTGAGCATCAGAACGCGTTCGGTCTGCTGTCCGTCCGCCTTCGTCGCACCCTTCTCGATCTTGGTAATGCCGTTGATGATGGCTTGTGCTTCTTCGCGCATGACCGCACGGGTGATCATCTGGGATGCGGAGCTCTTGCCGAAATGCTTCGCTTGCGTGGTGTAGTTGATCTTCTGGGATCCGGAACCTACCGCAATGATTTTAGCATCGGATGTCGAGCCGTTGCCCTTCAGAATGCTCATGGTGTCGCTGGCTGTATCGCCATCGTTCATCTCGCCGACGATCCACTCGATCGAAGCGTCGTTGTCAAGCACCGCGCGGCGGAACGTGACATCCGTTGCTTCTCCGGCCAATTGGTGAACGGATGCGTAACGCACCTTCGCGCCGTTCTTAGCAAACACTTCCACCACGCCGTTATGGGTTACCGGCGCAGTCAGGGAATCCGATACGTAGTTGTCTACATAAGTAATCTGACTGTTCGCTTCGGCTACGACCAGCACATGCGGAGCAAACGTTGCTTCAGCATCGTCGGTCAGCATGACCGCTTGCAGCGGAACATCGACCTCCACATTCTTGGGAACGTAGAGGAATACTCCGCCGTTCCATACGGCAGCATGCAGAGCGGCCATGGCGTGCTCATCGCTCTTAAGCGCTTGGTGCAGATAAGGTTTAACCAAATCCGCGTGTTCTTTAACCGCTGTTTCCAAATCGGTGAAAATCACGCCTTTGGCTGCGAGTTCCGGTGCCAGGCTTGCATATACGGTTCCGGAATTGCGTTGAATAACCAAACCGCCTTCTCTCGAGCCTTCGACAAGTTTGGCCACATGCTCAGGCAATTCGTCAAGGGACGCGAGTTTATTGCTCTCTTTATATTCACCGTAGCTGTGGATGTTCCAACGCTCGATGCGTTGTTTCTCCAGCTTGGGCAGTTCCAACTGGCCGGCCAGTTCCAGGGCTGCCAGACGGCTGTCTGTAAGCCAAGCCGGCTCCTGTTTACTTTCGGACAATGCCTTCAGAGCCTCAGCGTTGACCGGAAGAATGGTTTGTGTAGTCATATCGTTTCCTCCTCCCGTCTATTTACGCGTCTTGACCTACAGTTTCATCGGTAATGCCCAGCTCTTCCTTGATCCAGTCGTAACCTTCCGCTTCCAAACGCTCAGCCAGCTCAGGGCCGCCGGATTTCACGATGCGCCCTTGCATCATAACGTGAACGTAATCTGGCGTGATATAGTTAAGCAAACGCTGGTAGTGGGTAATGATCAAGAAACCGCGCTCTTCGGACTTCATGGCATTTACGCCGTTCGCCACGATTCTCAAAGCATCGATATCCAGACCGGAGTCGATTTCGTCTAGCACGACGATTTTCGGATCCAGCATCATCATTTGCAGAATTTCATTACGCTTCTTCTCACCGCCGGAGAAGCCTTCGTTCAGGTAACGGTGAGCAAACTCGGGATTCATCTCGAGCTCTTTCATTTTGCCTTCCATTTGACGAATGAACTTGATCAGGGAAATCTCGTTGCCTTCGCCGCGGCGTGCATTGATGGAGCTGCGCAGAAAATCGGAGTTCGTCACGCCGGCGATTTCGCTCGGATATTGCATGGCCAGGAACAGACCTGCGCGTGCGCGCTCGTCTACTTCCATCTCCAGCACGTCTTCATCGTCGAGGAATACTTTACCTTCGGTTACTTCATATTTAGGATGACCCATCAACGCGGAAGCCAACGTACTTTTACCCGTTCCGTTTGGTCCCATGATGGCATGAACTTCTCCGCCCTTCATCTCAAGGTTGATCCCCTTCAGGATCTCCTTGCCCTCGATCGTTGCTTTCAATCCTTCAATGACAAACTTGGTTGACATATTAGATTCCCTCCGTTGAATAGGTAGTGTATTTGTTGTCCCATATGATAACAGGATTGTACGCCCTGATTTCATAAAATAAAAAGTGATTCTTTATTTATAATCATTCTAAACTGATTATCAATGATTCTCAAGCCATTTTATAATAAAAAATGACGTATTTCAACCGGACAAGCCTTTTGGAGACAACATTCGGACAACTGTAACCATTAAAAACAGGCTTGGCCGATTAACCGGCCAAGCCTGTTTCATTCTGCCCTTTTCATCCGCCGTATATGCTGTGGCTCCCCGTGTCGGTCACGGCATCTAGGCAACGGCGTCAACCGCGCGTCGTCAGACGGTGTTGGGGGACACATAAGCTATGAGGAGGACTCGTTAACAAGCTGCCTCAAGCTGCAGCGAATATACGGAATGAATGGGGATATCATTCTATAGGAATCACGCTTTATCCAAGGTAAGAGCGCAGCATCCACATATGCTTCTCAAGATCGGCCTTGAACCCGGTGAACATGTCCGCTGTCGGCGCATCTCCGGCTTCCTCGGCCATTTCGATGCCTTCCGCCAATTCCTCGGACACGGTAGCAAAGTCCTCCACCAAGGCCTGTACCATGCCGCGGGTATCCTCGTTGCCGGAGGCCTCCTGAACGGTCGCAAGCTCCAGATATTCTTTCATCGTTGCAGCCGGCTTGCCTTTGATCGAAAGCAGGCGTTCCGCAACCTCATCCATTTTAAGCGTGATTTCGTCATAAAGCTCTTCGAATTTAACATGAAGGGAGTAGAACTGCTCTCCGGTTACATACCAGTGATAGTTGTGAAGTTTGACGTAGAGCACGTTGAAGTTCGCAACCTGCTGATTGAGCATTTGCTCCAGACTTGCGTTTTTCGTTTTTCCTGCAGCTTTGCCAGATGTAGTTTTTGCCATGGTTTATCCCTTCCTTTTCTATATGAAATGCACCCTGTACTGCGTCAAAGGAACATTCGGCAGATCGGTGTATCCCCATTGTAACTGGAACCATCTGCTAATGCTATTCCTTCATTAATATATGAGTACATCCTGTGCTTGGGCGTCTATTTGTAGTTTACCCTCAGGACTGCGAAGCGAATCAGGTTCGGCTAACCTTGAGACTTGCCAAAAAATTATACAAAATTCGCGAAAAAACGTTATACTAGGTAATACCAAGCAAAAAAGTTGGCTTTGTTTTTCTTCTATTATATTTGGGGGTGACCATCCATGTCTGCATATCATCCGCTGAACGCGGACGAAGCGATACAATTAGCTAAAAGTATACCGGGCCGGTTCCCGGACCATGCCGAACTCGAATGCCGCGAAATCGGCGACGGCAATCTCAATCTGGTGTTTCATGTCACCGCCAAAAATACGGCTGATAGTATCATTATCAAGCAAGCTGTTCCTTATGCAAAAGTCGTAGGCGAATCCTGGCCGCTGTCTCTCGACCGCGCGCGCATCGAGCGTCTCGCCCTGGAGACGGAGTACTCCCTGTGCCCTGACCTCGTGCCGAAAGTATACGGCTATTCGGATGAGCTCGCCTACACCGTGATGGAAGACTTAAGCGAATACACCATCATGCGCAAAGGCCTTATCGAAGGCATCGCCTATCCGAAGTTCGCGGAGCATATCGGCCGGTTTTTGGCCAGAACCCTGTTCTATACGTCGGATCTGGGCATGAACCAGCAGAAGAAGAAGGAACTTGCCGGCCGTTTCGTTAATCCGGATCTATGCAAAATTACCGAGGACTTAATCTTTGAGGATCCATACCGCGAATCCGCCAACAACAACTATGAACAGAGCATTGCCGATGAAGCGGAAGCCCTTCGCGCCGACCTGCCGCTTCACTTCGAAGTCGCGCTGCTGCGCCATAAGTTTCTGACCCATGCGCAAGCTCTGCTCCACGGGGATCTGCATACGGGCAGCATCTTCGTCACGCCGGAATCCACCAAGGTGATCGACCCGGAATTCGCTTATTTCGGCCCGATGGGATTCGATATCGGCGCGGTGATCGGAAACCTCCTGCTCAACTACGCGGCACAGCCGGGCTGGAGCGGGGACGAGCAGACGCTGGCCGCCCGGGAAGCCCGACTCCTCGAGATGGCGAGCAGCGTTTGGAACCACTTCGAGAACAACTTCCGCTCGCTGTGGAACGATGATCTCTTGGACGAGATGTCCCGCACGCCAGGCTATCAGGACCATTATGTGTCGCAGATTTTGAAGGACGCCGCAGGATTCGCGGGCTGCAAAATGATTCGGCGCATCGTCGGATTGTCCCATGTTGCGGACATCGACACCATAGCGGACGATAAGGCCAGAGAAGCAGCACAGCGCAAAGCGCTCGCCATCGGCAAAAATCTCGTGCGCCATCACCGCAGCATCAAGTCCTTCGAGGACATACTGACCTTGATCACGCAAGCATCCAAAGGAAATGAGGTATCGATATGAGCGGTATGACTACCGGCAATACCAGCACCTATGAACCGCTAAGCTCGGTTTACTGGGGAGGAGACCATCTGGTCCTTCTGGATCAGCGCTTGCTCCCGGAAGAGATCGTCTATCTTAAGCTCTATACGCCAGAGGAAGTCTGGGAAGGGATTCACTTCATGAAAGTCCGCGGCGCACCGGCGATCGGCATCGCGGCAGCATTCGGCGCCGTTCTCGGGGGAATGCAGGTGGAAGCCGATGGTCGCGAGGATTGGCTTCAGCAAGTCGCAAAAACCTGCGCTTATCTCGCAACGTCCAGACCGACGGCCGTCAATCTGTTTTGGGCGCTGGACCGCATCAAGCTTGCAGCCGAGAAGCTGGCGGCTTCGGATCTCGACACGGCTGGTCTGAACGCGGCGCTGCTCGCCGAAGCCGAGGCCATCCGGGCCGAGGACGAGGATGTATGCCGCCGCATCGGCGAGAACGCGCTGCCGTTCTTCCGGGACGGCATGGGCGTGCTCACCCACTGCAATGCGGGGGGATTGGCGACCGCCAAATACGGGACCGCCCTGGCGCCAATGTATCTGGCCCATGAGCAGGGCCTGAACATCAAGGTGTTCGCGGATGAGACGAGACCCGTTCTGCAAGGTGCCCGCCTAACCGCCTTTGAACTCCAGCAGGCCGGCATCGACGTCACGCTGCTGGCAGACAACATGGCCGCCATGGTCATGTCCAAAGGTTGGATACAAGCGGTTATCGTCGGTACGGATCGCGTAGCCGCAAACGGCGATGTCGCCAACAAAATCGGTACGTATGGGGTCGCGGTCCTGGCGAAAGCCCATGGCATTCCTTTTTATGTGGCGTGCCCGTTGTCCACGATCGACCTGAATACGAAGACGGGTGCCGATATTCCGATTGAGGAGCGGCCGGCGGAAGAAATCACGGAAGGTTTCGGCAAGCGCACCGCACCACAAGGCGTCAAAGTGTACAACCCTGCCTTCGACATTACGCCGAACGAATACGTGACGGCGATCATAACGGAAAAAGGCGTCGTGCAAGCACCTTACGAAGAGAGCTTGAAAAACTTATTCGAATAAGCCGCTGCAAGATTTCACGCCATCGACGAACAAACGGACAAAAGGCCCCCGCCGATTGTCCGTTTGTTCTCTTTGATTGCGTTTCGGCGCATTTTTTTCCCTGTGAAGCTGACAAAAGCATCGCTTATCTCATTAAAAAAAGAGCGATCCGCACCGGAATCACTCTTGTACCGCTTAAGCCTGCTGGGCTCAGATCATCCGCAGGATCGCATCCTTGCCGGCGAGGCCGGGATGAATGCCCCACTTCTCCGCCTCCAAGGTTACCGATTCCAGCGGTGCCTCCAGCAGCTGCTCCAATGTGCGAACCCCAACGGCTCTCCCGGCAATAATCTTGCGGTCTGCAAGCTGTTCGTTCAGAAGGCCCACATCGAGGGCACCGCACATAATATAACCGCGGGAAGTGTATACAGCCAGCAGCGTAGTTTTCGGAAGTTTGACCTCGACGCCCATAACGGTATGTCCTTCAATCTCGATCGGCAGTAAAGTCACCAATATAAACAATCCTCCCCTCACATCGGCTTAGAATTATGTTTATTCTCTTTGAACCGACATGGTGCGAATGTCTCTGATATTGCGCAAGGGCGCCTTATGTTTATGGTGCGAACGTCTCTCGATTTAATAGAATAAAAGTGAAATATCCGTGACATTAGGACTATGAAAATTCGAAAATTATGGTATATTTGATTCAGAAGAAAACCTTGAAAGCTGGTGAATGATAAAAGCTATGAACACAATTCCTGTCACCGATGATAACGGCTTTTTATTCAACGTTGATATTCTGGTCAAGAGTCCCTCCAACGCACTGGCTTTGCAATATTTGCTGGAAATGCTGAACGACAAGGCCGAAGTCGTCGATTTCCGGATTAAGTCCGGAATGGAACTTGGAGAAATTATCAACACCTTGGTCCAAGCCAAGAAAGATTCCGTTATTAGCAAGGCCTCCCGGAAGATGGCTTCTTCCACGACTCAGCATGAGAAACCTGCTCCGCCTGCGATATCCTCGCCGGAAAAAAAGATCGCTGCAAGCGCACCTCCTGTCCAAACTCCACTCGCCGGAAATGATCCCTTTGAATGGATTAAAGTATACAGTAAGGACAATCGCCTTGTTCGCCTGACAACCAACCGCCATGGTAAGCAGACAAGTCTCCCCTGCCGCATACTCAACTATGACGAAAGCAATTTCCTGGTCAACGTCTATCATGTCGATGAGAAGCAGGTATATACCTTCAAACTCAATGAAATCGACGAGTTCAGCGTGAGCTGAGTCGGCAGTATATTATAGGTATGTAAAAACGGCATCGCCGCCCTTTATCAGGGATCGGTGAAGCCGTTCTTTTTTTTGAGTGCTAGTTTTTACGGGACAGCGCCGAGGACATCAGGATCAGCCAGCCTGCGATAAAGGATACGCCGCCGATCGGCGTAATCGCCCCTAGCCATTTGATGCCGGATATACTTAACACGTAGAGACTGCCGGAAAAAATAACGGTTCCCGCGATGAATAAAGCCCCCGCCCAAAACAGCTTCCGGGATTCGCCCAGCACCTTGGCCACAATCCCCGTAATCAGGACCGCCAATCCGTGAATCATATGATAGTGGACGCCCGTCTCATAGGTGGCAAGCTCGTCCGGCGTAATGATATCCTCCAGCATATGGGCGCCGAATGCCCCAATGGCGACGGACAATGCCATCAGGATCGAGCCCCATGCGATGAAAGCACGACTCATGTTTTTTTCAACCCCTTTTGTCAGCGGACACCCGTGTCCATATGTAATCATGTTAAGTTTAACGGATTCGCGTACGCTTTTCCACCGGCGCGCAAACGCTTTGGACTTGATTTCAGGGCCATTTTGTGAAAGATTAATAAGGATGTCTTTTATTTGGAAACCGCATGGACCCATTAAGAATGAATCTCAAGTTAGGAGCGATTATGTACATGGATCAACAATCACCTTCCTCCCCATCCGAGGGGCAAGATTCGCCCAAGCGACCTAAAACCACCTTCATTCCTCCCGAGGACAGAAAGAACTCCCGCTTCGGCATTGCATCATTCATTCTGTCGATCGTGACGCTGCTTGGTTATATTCTGCTCGGCGCGCTCGGCACCACGATGATTGAACCTTACATGACGGAAAACGGGCCGATCCTGGAGCCGACGCAGGAAACGCTTGAAGCGATGACCACGCTGGCGGCCGTTTTCATTCTCGTGATGATCATCAATATCGTCGGCCTGGCGCTTGGCATTGTCGGCTGCTTCTCTAAGACGCGCAAGCGTGCCGTCGCCGTCATTGCCACCATCGTGAACGGCGTAGTCATCGTCACCATCGGCGCCCTTTTCCTATTCGTATTAAGCGCATAAGGATTACGTACCAGGACACTTGCCTGATCCATTTCAGGTTAAGTGTCTTTTTCATGGCAAACACGGATTCACACTCACATATCGCTCTTTCTCCCGAATATAATGAGATACTACAGCCGAAAAGACGGCAACCGTGTCAAGGCTACACTTGGGAGGTGACTGTCCGTGCAAAATGAAGACGCTCTGTCGTTTGTCGTATCCCGTGAAGACTGGTCGCTGCACCGCAAAGGCTATCAGGATCAGGTACGTCACCAGCATAAAATCCGCGAAGTGATCAAACGCAACCTGCCCGACCTTATTACTGAGGAAAACATTATTTTGTCCGACGGAAAGCAGATCATTAAAGTTCCGATCCGAAGCCTTGACGAATACCGTTTCATCTACAATTACCAGAAGCAAAAGCATGTCGGTCAAGGCGACGGTGACAGTCAGGTTGGGGACGTCCTTGGACGCGACCCTTCAGCGGCCCAGCCCGGAAAAGGAGAATCGGCCGGTGACCAGGCGGGACAGGATATTGTGGAAACCGAGGTCAGCCTGGAAGAGCTGGAGAATATGCTGTTTGAGGAGCTGGAGCTCCCGCTGCTGCAGCCCAAGGATAAAGAGCAGATCGAGACGGAGTCCATCGTGTTCAACGACATCCGCAAAAAAGGCATCATGTCCAACATCGATAAGAAACGCACCATCCTGGAGAATCTGCGCCGCAATGCGAGGGACGGCAAGCCCGGCATCCACGGCATCAGTCCGGACGACCTGCGCTACAAAACCTGGGACGACACCGTCATACCGGAATCCAATGCGGTCATCATCGCCATGATGGACACTTCCGGTTCCATGGGTTCCTTCGAGAAATACTGCGCGCGCAGCTTTTTCTTCTGGATGACCCGTTTCCTCCGCAAGCAGTACGAGAAGGTGGAAATCGTGTTTATCGCCCACCATACCGAAGCGAAGGAAGTGACCGAAGAGGAGTTCTTCACGCGCGGCGAAAGCGGGGGTACGATATGTTCATCCGCGTATCAGAAGGCGCTGGATATCATTCATCACCGGTACCCTCCTTCCAAATACAACATCTATCCCTTCCATTTCTCGGACGGCGATAATCTCACATCCGATAATGAACGCTGCGTCAAACTCATCGGGGAGCTGCTGAAGGTGAGCAACATGTTCGGTTACGGCGAGGTCAATCAATACAATCGCAGCAGCACGCTGATGTCGGCGTATAAAAATATCAAGCTGGACCAATTCATGTACCATGTCATAAAGGACAAAGGGGAAGTGTACGAGGCGCTCAAGACCTTTTTTCGGAAACGGCAAGGAGCCGCTACCTGATTTTAAAGTCGATAAGTGAAAGAAAAAAATAAATATCGGATGACCTGGACACTGGAGGAGGCAGGGACCTCCTCTTTCTTATGGCCTCCTGCGATACGACTAACAGCCCGTTGCCGAATAATGGATATGTCAAGCATAACGGCTTGTCATTTCAAATGAAAAATCTGTCTTATTATTGACATCACAATGTAGCCGTAGGTTCATTTTTTTGTCACCTTCTGTTTTTCCAAGGATGGTAGTATTAGCTATGACATCTTGTTGCAGGATATTACAGGATTCGATAAGGTCTCCTGCATATGAAATATCCTCCTATAAAGGAAAGGGAAGGTTTACCATGTTCCAAATGACACATCGACTATCCAGCACCCAGACGTTTGAGAATATGTCCTACATATTATCGCAGCGGCTGTTACAGGGCGGCATGAGCGCAGATCCCTCGAGAGGAGTGATCTTCCGTGCCGATATCCGATAAACCACATTCACGTTACATGCCCGGTCTTGACGGACTGCGGGCCCTCGCATTGATCGGTGTGATGGGATACCACTGGAATTTTGGCTTTGCAGGCGGCGGGTTTCTCGGGGTAAGTTTATTCTTCGTATTGTCCGGTTACCTCATTACGGATATTTTGGCTTCGCAATGGCATCATCATAGACGGATTGATCTCAAGGATTTTTGGATACGGAGATTCCGGCGTCTCCTGCCGGCGATGCTGCTCATGCTGTTCATCCTTGTGGTATGGGTAACGCTGTTCGACCGGTCAAGATTGGCTACGCTTCGAAGCGAAGTGCTTGGAGCGGTTACGTACATAAGCAACTGGCAGTTTATTTTTCAGCAGCAATCCTATTTTGAATCGTTTGGCCCGCCTTCTCCGCTGGGGCATTTCTGGTCGCTAGCAGTGGAAGAACAGTTCTACCTGCTGTGGCCGGTTATCATGCTGGCGGCGCTCAAGCTGTTTCCCCGCCGAGGGCAGCTCTTTGCGTTCATTGCCGCCGGTGCCGCGATTTCCGCGCTCCTCATGGCCGTGATCTATCAGCCGGGCGACGATCCGAGCCGGGTTTACTACGGTACGGATACCCGGGCGTTCGGCCTGCTGATCGGAGCGGGGCTGGCCATCGTATGGCCCAGCTGGAAACTGTCCTCCCGCGCTTCAAGAGGCATCCGCTATAAACTCAACATGACGGGTGCCGCGGCAATGCTTATCATTCTCTACATGATGTGGCAGGTGGACCGTTACGACGCATTCCTGTATCAAGGAGGCATGTTCCTCTTTTCCTTGGCTGCTGCCGTGCTCATAGCGGTGCTGGCCCACCCTGCGGCTTCCATCAGCCGCTTGTTAAGCTGGAAGCCGCTGCTGTGGATCGGCGTTCGTTCCTATGGCATCTACTTATGGCATTACCCGGTCATGATCCTGACCTCGCCTGATTCCGGCGCTAGCGATCTCAGTTTGCTTCAGACTGCGCTGCAAATCACCGCAAGCGTTCTGCTGGCCGCGCTATCCTGGAAGTATGTCGAAGAACCGATACGGCATGGCGGGCTTAAAAAATTATGGCTTAAAGCCCGCTCGCTTCGCCGCCGCCCAGCTTCGATTTCGTTAAGAGGCTGGATCGTGTCCCTGAGCTCTCTTATGCTGATCGGCATATTCTGTTCGGGGATGATGAGCAGCGTGTCCTCTGCAAGAACGGTGGGCGATATCGCTGCCATGCTGAACATCGATGACCCTGCTCCGGAGGAAGCGGCTCAGCCTCCAAGCACCGAGTCTGCTACGGCCGAACCGCCGCAACCGGTCGACACGAACGGAGACAACGCAACGCCTCCTGCCGTAGAGCCATCGAAACAACCGGATACGGTGAAGGAGCCGAATTCTAGGGATGAAGGGGCTAAGGCTCCGCTTTCGGATGGAGCGACGGACTCTGGAAATAACGACGCCGGTGCTGATGAGAACGAAGTGCCGGACCCAGCGGCAGAGAACAACCAAGACGTCCAAGACAAGCAAACCGGCGGAGAAAGCGATCCTATGGATAAAGCCGACTCCGGGAAACCGATTCCGGATCAACCGGATGACGATAAGACTGGCGAGCCGAATGGGGATCAGGTCGATAAGCCGGATCCATCCAAGGACCCGGCTAGCGGAACTCCCGGCGGCAAGAACGATCCTGCCAAGCCGACGACGAAGCCGGAGCAGCCACCGGTAACCAAGTCCGCCATCACGGCCATCGGGGATTCGGTTATGCTCGGGGTCTCCCCTTATCTCGAAAAATCGCTGCCCGGCATTCACATTGATGCGGTGATTGGCCGCCAAATGCGCCAGGCCGATGAGCTGATTCCGGCCCTGAAATCCCAAAATCGGATTGACGGCGGCATTGTCATCATCGGGCTCGGAACCAACGGGGCCTTCTCGCAAAAGGATCTCGATTCCCTGCTGGGCCCTCTGAATTCGGCCAAACAGATTCTGCTTATCAATACGCGCGTTCCGCGCGATTGGGAACAGAACGTTAACGGCATGCTCGCCAAAGCAGCCGAACGGAACCCGAAAGTTACGCTGGTGGATTGGTATTCAGCCAGTAAGGATCATCCGGAATACTTCCGGTCCGACGGCGTCCATCTGGAGCCGGAAGGTGCCGAGGCCTACACATCCATGCTGCTTCAAGCCATCAAGAAATAAACGGATTGTCCTGATTCTTGCCATCATTCATTCTCATATCGTCGGCCTGATCTCATCATTTGATGAGACAGGTCGACTTTTTAGTTATATACGTATTCGCAAGCAGCAATATGATATAATTCGGTTACTTAATCTCATCATTTCTTAATAGAAGGCGGTGTCCTGGCATATGAACAATATCGTGACAATGAAATGGCTGCTGGCTAGACTCTATGAACCGGATCTGGTCATCGTCGACTGCCGTTTTGCCCTCGGCAAACCGGAAAGCGGCCGAGCCACATACGAGGAATCGCATATTCCGCGGGCGGTTTACCTCGACCTGGAGAAGGACCTCTCCTCCCCCATTACCGAGCATGGCGGTCGCCACCCCCTGCCCGACCTGGATCACCTTGCACAACGTCTTGGCCAGTCCGGCATTCAAAGCAGCAGCCGCGTCGTGATCTACGACGACCAGGGCGGAGCCATGGCCAGCCGACTATGGTGGCTGCTGAAATATACCGGCCACGAGCAAGCTTATGTATTGGATGAAGGGTTTACGGCTTGGAAGAACGCATCGTATCCGGTAACGGACGAACAGCCGGTCGTCATTCCGGTTACATATGACATCCACCTTAAGCCCGACAAATTGGTCCGCGTCGATGAAGTACGCAAGGCGTCGCAGCAGCGAAGCAAAACGCTCATCGATTCCCGCGAGCCGCGCAGATATGCCGGATTGGAGGAGCCTATGGACACCAAAGCCGGGCATATTCCGGGTGCTGTGAACTATTTCTGGAAAGGCGTCCTGGACGATTCCGGACATTGGAAGGATGCGGAAGCGATCCGCGAGCATTTCTCGGACATCCCGCAAGATGCCGAGATCATCGTATACTGCGGCTCCGGCGTCACCGCTTGTCCGAACGTGCTAGCCCTGGAGGAAGCCGGGTACGGCAACGTAAAGCTGTACGCGGGCAGCTGGAGCGATTGGATCAGTTATGAGGAGAACCCGGTGGCGACGGGGGAAGAATCACTAGGTTGAAATCGGGAAAAGCCCGCTATGGTAGCGGGCTTTTAATTTTTTGATCATCTGCATTCTTTCCTACATCAGAATTCCTGACAGATGCTCAAGAGCCATCGAGCGTATCCGGTTCTCCTCAGGGATATTCTCGTAGAGCAGAGCCTCTTTGCCCGCTTCCACCATTCGCTTGCGGAGAGCAGCAATTCGGCCTTTGCCGGAATCGATAAACCGGAAGTCGATCTGGCGCAGGCAGTCCATTTTTGTTAAGCCGTCCAAGGCTTCCGCCTTGATCCTTGTAGAAATCTCCTTCAGCATTAGAACCTCCAACCGGTCCGCGGTCCACAGATTCCCGATCTCCTGCAAGGATTTCATATAATCCAGTTCAAGCTGCCGAAGATTACGCATATGCGAGAAATCGCACAAGCGCTCGACTTTCGGCAGCGACAAGTGCAGAAAGGCCAGATGATCCAATGCCGCCAGGTCATCAATATGCACCAGGTTGCGGACGGAAGACAGCCTCAGCATGCTTACATTCGAATCGGCCAACACATTAAGCGAACCGTTCAATGTACAGCTGTCTAAGGCCAGATACTTCATCAAGGGCAAATCCACGATAAAATCCAGTTGATCGATGGAGCAGTTCAGGACCAGCGTATCCAGGCGAATGCAGTCGGCAATCGGCGCCAGATCATCGAATTTACCGCTGAGCTCCAGGTATTTTAGAAACTTGTAGCTCCGGATAAAATCGATGCTTTGCGTTTTGGGCGAGCGTAACTTAAGAAACTCCATTCGATCCATCGCGCCCAGCCTAGTTAAATCCTGCCGCTGTTTCAGATCCAAATGCAAAGCAGCAACAAACTTCAATCCCGCGAGCGTCTTCAGAAATTCATCGGTATATCTTCCGTTCGCTTCTGCTTGATAAATATGCAGTATCAAGTCCGGACGCTTGGAAAACACCTGCTCGTCCAGCTTCAGCAGATCTTCCGCATCGTCTGCCCCGACAACAAAACCGATGGTTGCACGGTTCCTCAGCTGTTTAACGGCACTATGCATTTTGTCCGTGCTCCAGGGAGCACCGCTCATCGATGCAGCCCACGGCTCGCTCATTTCGTTCGCCTCCATTCTTTGAACTGATCCGGGAGCCTCCACTCCGCCTTAAATCTAGTTAACATAGTACCAAAATATGGGCAAATCTTCCACTTCAACAGAAGAGAAGAAGCCGTCCTTCTTCGTGTCGGCGAAGAGGACAGCTTCTATGCAATTCTAAAAACTCTACTAGATCATAAGCGTCAAAGAGAGCTTTCCTCCCAACCGGAAAATATAGTATGCTAAGCCATAAGAGAGGAGAGGATTATTATGGTAAAACAACTGATCATCGGCGATGCAGCGCAGGAGCTGGCTCATACGCGCCGCGTTCTGGAACGCTTGCCCGAGGAGCATATGTCGTGGAAGCCGCACGAGAAATCGATGACGCTCGGCGGGTTGGCCACGCACCTGATTAACCTGCTCAACTGGCAAATCGCGATTTTTCAGTATCCGGAGTTCGATCTTTCGAGTGTGCCGCTGCGGCGGGAGGCTTTGGAAAAACGCGCCGACGTTCTGGAGGAATTCGACGCGAACGTGGGCAAGTTGGAGCAGCTGCTCGCCGAATGCGACGAGAAAACGCTCGCCGAGGAATGGACGCTGCGCCACGGCGACCATATCATCCTCCGCGCGCCGCGGGCGATTGCGCTCCGCACTTTCGGCTTCAGCCACATGGTTCATCATCGGGCTCAGTTAGGGGTATATCTGCGGCTTCTCGATATTCCGGTGCCGGGCATCTACGGTCCATCTGCCGACGAGGCGGCGCAATGAACTAAAACTTCCCGATCGGACAACGTCAAACAGTCGCGGGTACCGGCATAACCGCCGGCACTCTGCGACTTGTTTAGTTTAATGCTTTTCTATGAGCTGCTTCGTGCTTGACGGGCGAGCATTCCGCTCACGAAGACCATGACCGCGGCCAGCCCAAGAAAATACAAAGGCATGGCGACTAACGAGCCGTCGTGAAGAAAGCTCATGCCGCTCGTTATCAGGCTGACGACAACGTAATAACCCAATCCGAAGATGGCCCCTGCCGTCCCAAGCACGTCTCCGTAATGGATCAGCGCCAGGCTGAGGCAGTTGGGAATGGCCATTCCGATGCCGAGCAGAATAATAAAAATACAGGATACCATTAACACCAAATCCATCACGGTGGCTTTGATCCCGCTAAGGGCAAAACCCGTGAAGCAAAGGGCCCCCACCGACGTAATGAACGTGCCGAGCAAGATCATGCGCTCTGCCTTGAGCATGGTCAGCAGCCTTTTCGACAGCAGCGCGCCTAAAATCGAGGACATCGCCACTAAGATTCCGAAGAAGCCGAACGCAGCAGGTCTCATCTGAAAAAATTCAATAAAAATAAAGGGCGCTTCCACATAATAACTGAACAAAATGCCGTTGGTCGCTCCAATAAGAAAACCGAATCCCCATACCCTGCGATCGAAGAGCAGACGCTTGACCACCGAGAACGTGTTAATCCTCGAGGCGGCCTGTACTCTGGTCTCGGGCAGGGAGATCCAGGTGTAGGTCAATACGGTTGCGCTCAATATTACCAGCGTGAAGAAAACCGCTCGGAAGCCGAGCGACTGATCTACCCATCCGCCAATCAGCGGCCCTATCGCAGGAGTAAACGCCAGCGCCGCCGAAATCTGGGCAAACACCGCATGGCGTTTGGCTCCAACTACGGTCTCGCGCAAAATCGTTTGCGTGACGACAGAGCCCGTGCTGGCACCAAAAGCCTGTATGAACCGGCTGACCAATAACCATTCGGCCGAACCGGACAGATAACAGCCCAGGCTGCCCAACCCATAAACCAGGATGCCCCACAGCATGGCGGGGCGCCGTCCGATGGAATCGGACAGCCTCCCCCAGCAATACACGCCAAAGGCAAAGCCCAGAAAGTAAATGCTGAGCGTAAGCTGGATCACATTATTGCCCGCCCCTAAATGATGGGCGATATCCGGTAATGAAGGCGTATATATCGTTTCGCTTATTTGCGGGAAACCCACAAGAACAATAAACAACAGCAGCGACGGTTTTGAGATTTTTCTTTGCACAGCCAAACTCCCCCTTATCGTTTCAGAAAATCTCTAGTTTGCCGGCAAAGGAATTACGGGATCGGGGGTTTGCATTTGGTTAGTCTAGTAAATGAAAGCATTGAAAGTTCACCTGTACGAGATCCGATACGTCGTCGGCCGAACGCTAAATGCAAGAGCCCACGCGTCACGCGTGGGCTCTTGCTCCAAGGCTATACAATCCCCTGCCAGCTCTCATGATACGCTCAATACAGCTCCCAAGTCTCCGTGCATAACGCCGGCAAAGAATCCGCAACACGCTCGCAGTCTTCATACCCCAGGTTGCCGGAATGCGCGAACAAAATCGCATATTCGCCGTTTGTCGGCGCTTCCCTCATATCGAACATATAATGGTTTCCGCTTCCATCCATCGCAAACGACACCGCACCAGGCATATACTCCGGCAGCTCGTAGGCCAGATTCATCTCCCTCAGGTCATCCGTGTTAAAGAACTGGAAAAGACGTGCTCCCTGTTGAAATTCCCCGCCGTTGGAATACTTCAATAACTCCAAATAGCTTGCGGGAAAGTTTCGCCGAGGCAGCTTCCAGCCTGCAGGATCCAACGGAACATATTGATCGTAGAAGGGGGAGCTTTTATGAAAAGGATTCACTTGTCTCCCCTTGATTTCATCCATCTCCTGCACGGAAAGCCCTGCATTCCACTCCATAACAAAACGGGCAATTTGTTCTTCGGCGGCACCCGCGCGTATGTCGTACGCGTGCTCAAAATCGATATTCCACATCTTCGCCTGCCTCCGTCCCAATACTTCCTTCCTCGCAACTTCTTCAAACATTATAAAGGAAATACTGGAAAAAGGAATCATGCCGTAGGTTCTTTCTATGTTCATGGATTGCGGCAACGGCGGCGGTCACAGATGGGTTCCTCCGCTGGCATCGATGCACTGACCGGTGATCCAGCGGCTGTCCGGCGAAGCCAGAAACGCCGCGATATCCGCGATATCCCCCGGCTCCCCCCACCTTCCGAACATCGAATAGTCGGCCCCGAACCGATACGAGTCAGGATCCTGCAGCATTCCGGCATTCATGTCGGTAGCTACGAATCCGGGCAGTATCGCATTGATCGTGATTCCGCGGGATGCCAGCTGGCTCGACAAGGAGAGCGTCAGCGCATTAATGGCTCCCTTCGTCATCGTGTACGCCGGAATATTGGGCAGGGAAATCCGGGTGACCGCAGACGATAAATTGATGATGCGCCCATTGTCCCGAAGGCGGGGAAGAGCTTGCTGTATCAGGAAGAACGGCGTTTTCACGTTAAGATGCATCACTTCGTCAAAGCTCTGCTCCGTGGTTTCCTCGATGGTCTCCACCAAGCCGATCCCTGCGTTGTTAACCAGGATGTCCATTTGCGTGCTGCCCGTCCGGTCGTTCAACGCCTCATCCAGCGACTCGAACAGGGCATTTACCCCCTCCAAGGAGCGGAGGTCCGCTCCAACCGCAAAAGCCTCCCCTCCGGCCTGCGCAATCTCGCGGACGACCTCTTCCGCAGCCTCCCTATTCTTGCCGTAGTGAACGGCGACCACGGCTCCTTCCTTCGCCAATCGGTTCGCGATGGCACGTCCGATGCCCCGGCTGGAGCCCGTAACCAAAGCCGTTGTTCCATTCCATGTTTTCATGTTCTCATCATCTCCTCTTCTTCTTTCCCTTTCAGTTTTATCACAGCTCCCATTTTGAAATGTTGCGCTCCTATTCCCGCTCTCCGCTCGATTTCAAACATCATTAAAAAGCCCCCTCTTGGATAGGGGGCTGGAATGCAGGGATTTGCGCCGACCTGCAAGCTTATGAAAATTAAAAATCATTTACATTCCATGTGAAGATTATTATAATGAGTATATCAAAAGAGCTGCGCAACCTATGTTTGCATAAAGCGATTAAAGGATGAGTTTTTCCTTTAATCGCTTTTTTTGTGAGCTTGTTGAAAGTCATGGAGGTATATCGTATGAAAAAAAGAGCGTTTGATATGATCATGCTGCTCATCGGGGCATTTATTTTTGCGCTGGCGGTCAATTTATTCGTCATTCCCAACGATTTTGGCGAAGGCGGCGTTACCGGGATATCGATCATCCTGTTTTATGTGCTGAAATGGTCGCCGGCGCTGGTCGGCATTGTGATTAACGGGATATTGCTGATGATCGGCTACAAGCTGCTGGATAAAAAAACGACGGTATATACCATCATTGCCGTCGCCTTTCATTCCCTGTTCCTGCACTTGACGGAGAACTGGCGCATCGCGTCGGATGAGCCGGTGATCAACGCCATTTTCGCCGGACTGTTCGCCGGCGTCGGGATCGGACTCATCGTCCGGGTGGGCGGAACGACGGCAGGCACGGTGATACTGGCTCGTCTGGCCAATAAATATTGGGATTGGAATATCAGTTATGCCCTGCTGTTCTTTGACCTGATCGTGGCCGGACTGTCCGTTTTCGTAATCGGGATCGAGAAGGTGATGTTCACCGTGGTCATCCTCTACATCGGCACCAAGGCAATGGAATTCATCATTGAGGGCTTGAATCCCAAAAAAGCCGTTACCATCATCTCGACACATCATGACCGCATTGCCATCCGGGTGACGGAGATTATGGACCGCGGGGTGACCGTGCTCCGGGGGTACGGATATTACACCGGTCAGACCAAAGACGTGCTATACATCGTCATCAGCAAACAGGAAGTTTCCATGCTCAAAAAAATCGTCCGTGCCGAGGATAAAAACGCCTTTGTCACCATCCACGACGTACGTGACGTGTTCGGGGAAGGATTTATTGATATTTCGAAGTAAAGCCGGACTTATCGTTAGATAAAAAAAGATCGAAACCATCGCTGAGGCGGGTTTCGATCTTTTTTCGTAATAACTCGGCTCCATCGAAGGATCAGGGGGACATATATCTTCCATATTCCAGCCCGAGATCCGTAATCGCATCGTCCGATACGGACAGAAGCGAAACATTCTCACCTTCCGCGCCCATCCACTGCACGCCAAGCACAAGACCAAGCTCCGATTCTGCCGCAAACAGAAAGGAGAACATGTCCGGACGCACCTCTCCTTGGTCATCCACTCTCCACGTCGAGCTCGGATCGTACTTCGCCGGATAATCGTAATACAGCCAGCCGCTCTCGCGTTTCAGCGCCAAGCTGGCCAGCATATCGTCACCTTCTCTGACGAACTGCACCAGATAGAGGGACTCTTCCTCCGGAAGCTGAATAAGCGGCCATGCCTGCTCTACCGCTCTCCCCTTGCTGTTCTTGATCTCCTGCAGCACTTGTCCATCCGCCTGTTCCGGCTTGGCCGGCTGGATGGTCAACAGCGCCTCTTCCGGAACATGGCGCTTTGGTATGATGAAGTACGTTGCATTCGGGGCGGCCGTCCCCTCCGTCACCTCGTACAGCTGCCCGGCCTGATGGCTGAAATTCTGCGAAGTTTGCCTGCCGTTATCTTCTTCCGTCGCTTGCTGTTCACCCGCATATTGGACCGGAAGCGGCTCGCCGCCCTGGCCGATGGCAATCAGCGAGGCTTCTTCATCCTGAATCGCGGCATCCGGATTAACGAGCAGCTTATGCCCCGTTTCGTCGGAAAATGCAAAGGTCCCTTCCTGTAAGGCAGCCACATTCCGGATCACCAAGGGTTGGTCCTCCTTTACGTCAGGGGCCGGCTCCACGCTCGAAACGGGCGGGGGTTCGACTTTCCCATTCTCCGAATCGGCGCATGCGGTCAAGGTACAAATGGCTGTCATGAACAGCGCTGCCCATATCTTTTTCATGCCTTCAGCTCCTGTAATAAGATTCCAACTCTTCCATAACCTCAGACGAAAAAATGGCCGAAAAAGTTGATGTCAAAGTTCCTTTTATTTGTATTTTTCCATGACAAAATCGGATGTTTTTTTGCATTTTCGCTACATAAAACACGGGATAATGGCTGATTAACTTACACCTAATGACAGGTTCATAGAAATATTTAATGAGTTTGCAAAAAACATTTTATTGGTAATACGAGGCAAGATTCTATAAAATTCTTTTTAACTTAAAAATGCTGAGTGCAAACTTTTAATGGTTTTGTACAAATGGTTCAAGACGGGCGTCCCTTTTCTGAAACACCAACGATTTTTCTCGCAATTCTACTTTAACGATTTGAAGGAGTGCATCGCAAAAGTGACTACGAATATTTCTGTAACTTCACCCCTTACTGCCGCGCAAGAATATGTGGAATCCATCTATAACCAAGTTGTAGCCCGCGATCCGCATGAGTCCGAGTTTCACCAAGCCGTCCGGGAATTTGTGGATTCCCTCGTCCCTGTGTTAGCCCAGCACCCGAAATATCGTGAACACGGCATTCTGGAGCGCCTTGTCGAGCCGGAGCGCATGGTCACCTTCCGCGTACCTTGGGTGGATGATCAAGGCAAAACGCAAGTCAACCGCGGATTCCGCGTTCAGTTTAACAGCGCACTGGGCCCGTACAAAGGCGGCATCCGGTTCCATCCGTCGGTTTATGCCGGCATCGTCAAGTTCCTCGGTTTTGAGCAAATCTTCAAAAACTCGCTCACCGGCCAGCCCATCGGCGGCGGCAAAGGCGGTTCGGACTTCGATCCGAAAGGCAAATCCGATCAGGAAGTCATGCGTTTTACCCAGAGCTTCATGACCGAGCTGTACCGTCATATCGGACCTGATTCCGATGTGCCTGCCGGCGATATCGGCGTGGGCGCTCGCGAGATCGGTTATATGTTCGGCCAATACAAACGCATCCGCGGAGGACATGAGGCCGGCGTGCTGACAGGCAAAGGCGTCATTTATGGAGGAAGCCTGGCACGTACGGAAGCAACCGGTTACGGCTGCGTCTACTTCGTACAGGAGATGCTGGCTGCGAAGGGCCTTAGCTTCCAGGACAGCCGCGTCGTGGTGTCCGGTTCGGGCAACGTCTCCATCTACGCCATCGAAAAGGCACAGCAGCTCGGTGCGCACGTCATCGCATGCAGCGACTCTAACGGATATCTGTATGATCCGGAAGGAATTAACCTTGAAACCGTCAAGCTGCTCAAGGAGCGGGATCGTCTGCGGATCAGCGAATACGTGAAGATTCATCCGCATGCCGTATACACCGAAGGCTGCACGGGAATCTGGTCGCTTCCATGCGATATCGCACTCCCTTGCGCCACGCAGAATGAGCTCGACGCCGACGCTGCCAAAACCCTCATCTCGAATGGAGTGAAGGCCATCGGCGAAGGCGCGAACATGCCTTCCACGTTGGAGGCGATTGAGTTGTTCATCAGCAAGGGCGTATTGTTTGGACCGGCTAAAGCCGCCAATGCAGGCGGTGTTGCCGTATCGGCTCTCGAGATGAGCCAAAACAGCATGAGAATGTCATGGACGTTTGAAGAGGTGGATGCGAAGCTCCATCAAATCATGAAGAACATTTACAACAGTGCGGTAGATGCTGCCGAAGAGTATGGCGTAGCCGGCAATCTTGTGGCCGGTGCCAACATCGCAGGCTTTATCAAAGTGGCCGATGCCATGATCGCGCAAGGAATCGTATAAATTACACAAAAAAAGCCCTGCCGCATATGCGGCAGGGCTTTTTACAGCTTATAGGAGCTCGCTGCGGAGCTGTTCGGCCGATTTTGGCGACAGGTACCCGAGCGGAATGTCAAACACCGTTTTGGCGCCCTGCTGTCCCTCTCTGCTCAAGCGATGCGCAGCTCTTGCATAAGACACGAGCACGCTTGCCGTAAATTCAGGGTTGCTGTCCAGCTTCAGGCCAAATTCAACAATTTGCTTGCTTCCGTTTCCGGTAACCCCGCTGCGGATGACAAATCCGCCGTGTGGCATTCCGGCATGCTCAGCCTCAAGCTCTTCCTGCGTAATGAAGGTAACGGTTGTATCGTAATCGGAGAAATAGTTCGGCATCGACACAATCGTCTGACGGATTTGCTCTTGGTCCGCGCCCTCTTCCGCAACGACGAAACAATCTCTCCGGTGCTTCTCGCGAGTGGCAAGCTCCGGTGTCTCACCGGAACGGATCTGGTTAATAACCTCTTCTACAGGAACCGTGTATTGAACGCCTGCTTTCACTCCGGGTACGCGACGGATCGCATCGGAATGGCCTTGGCTTACGCCTTTGCCCCAGAACGTATAATCTTTGCCTTCCGGCAAAATCGCTTCGGCAAGCAGACGGTTCATGGAGAACAAGCCCGGATCCCAGCCTGTCGAGATGACGCTGATATGGCCGCCGCCCATCGCCGCTTTGTTAACCTCCTGGAAAAACTCAGGAATTTTAGCGTGCGTGTCAAAGCTGTCTACCGTATTGAACATGCTGGCAAGCTGTGGCGTTTGCTCCGGCAAATCGGTAGCCGAACCGCCGCACAGAATCATCACGTCAATCTTCCCGATATATTGCTCTGCCACTGAAATATGCTCGAAACGCGCACCGGAATTGGCCGGCATTTGCTGCGGGTCTCTGCGCGTGAAGATGGCTACCAGCTCCAAATCCGGATTTTGCCCGATAGCTTTCTGCACGCCCTTGCCCAAGTTTCCATAACCTACGATCCCTACTTTAATAGTTGCGTTCAATGTTATCCTCCCTTTGTCAGTCCATTTGCTTTGACATGATGTTTATGTACTGCTTTAAAGTATAAGTATATAGACATCACACTAATTGTAAACTATTTTATATGAAGAGGAAATTGTTTCTAGCTGCGTCATTCATATTTTCACCTGCTACCCGATAACTTGAACAACGTTTCCTTCCTGATCCTTGATTTCCGTCTTCACGATGTCAATTCGGATTCCAGGTAAACCGGAAAGCTCGAAGATGCTGACCTGCGGAACCAAACGGCTTGAGAATTCACCCGCCGTCCGATCGTCCAGGATCAACGTAACATCTCCATCCTCCGCGGTCCAGCGGCTCTCGTTCCCCGGCTCAAATACGACCCGAACCTCCGGACCTACAAGGCTCAAGCTCTTCTCCTTCAGAATTCGCCCCTGCAGCAGCTTGCCGATGATGCCCGCCTGCTTGGCGCCGATTTGGAGCGCAGCCGGGGTTTTGCTTAACCAGCCCTTTTTTCCCGGTTCAAAAGCCAGCTGGCTCACATATAGAAATCCGGTGTTCGAGCCTTCCTCCTTCATTCCTCTATCCACGGTTTCCGAGATCGAAGGTACCTTAAGAAACGAATCCCGATTCAAATCCGTTATGTAAAGCGGCATATGTTCTGCACAAGCTTGCAGCACGCCAAGCGTATTCCAGGTCTGCATCGCCTCAAGCTCTTCCCGGGTAATGCCGATCATCTGCAGGAATTCGACCCGCCCATTCGGTGTATCCATGGCCGGCAGCTCGGGATCTTCGACAAAGGCGAGTGCGGTCAGCTGCGTATCGGCACCCAGGCAGATCGGTCCATTGGCATCCAAATAATCGCCCGAGCGAAAAATATTCCCGCTATTAAACACGTATCTCCCCATATTCTGAAGCAGATTTAGCGCCCATGCCGGCGGCTCTTCCTCATCCTCCGGCTTAGCCAGCCTCAACGTCAATTCGAATCCGTAACCGCTCTCCTCCAGATGATCCGATTCTTTATCATACAGCTCGCTAAAACCATAGGTAACCATATGCCAATGCGGCATTGGCGTATCCAAGACATAAGCGCTGATTCCATTCAGCGGATCAGGTCCTCCAAGCGCATACGGAATCAGCGCTCCGTAATGCTTCGGCTCCTGCTCTCCATATAGCTTCAGCAGTGCATCGTCAATCGCGTCCCAGCCGGGTGCGTTATCTTCATATGTCATATCCTGTTCCCTCCCGTTATCGTTTCCATCCTAAACTTCACCCTATCCGCCCCCGTTAAATCATATCCCCTTCCATTAGGCGGCGCATTCAACAATTACCGATAATACAAGCAAGGCAGCTTCAGGACGATAGCCCATCATCCTCCTTCACTTCATTATATAGGACATATTGGGGAATGAAGAAGTTTCCAGAGAAGTGTATAATAGTACCATATCAACAAAGGAGCCTACATGTTCATGAAAAAACGAACGGCATTATCAGTAACCTTAACGCTCACCGCTTCGCTTACAGTCTCTTCTCTGGCCCTGCAGCCGGCATCTGCCGACGCGGCCTCCGCCAAGGAATGGATACAAATTTCCGAACGGACGTCCTATTACGGCGAAGCGGCTAACGGCCAGCCTAACGGACGCGGCACCATCAAGTGGGGCAACGGCAAACAATATTCCGGCGATTTCATGGACGGGAAGCGTGCCGGGAGCGGTAAATACATTAACGAATACCAATTGGACGGCGAAACGCATAAGGTGGTGTACAGCGGCCGCTGGAACCATGACAAAATGGATGGCGAAGGCACCCTGACCCATAAGGTGACATTGCCGGACGGGTCCGTCCGATGGAACCAGATCCAGGAAGGGATATTCAAGGCAGGCGTCTTCCAAAGCGGATACGATGTCATTCATGCCGTGGCCGATCCCGACTACAGCTTTACCTACAAGAAGGGCAAGGAACTGCTCGTGATTATGGGCACCAATCAGAACATGAAGAAAAACTGGGCGAGCGGAACGATGTTCAGCGCTCAATACAAGAATGGTTCCGTCAACCATCGTTACTCGATCTTCCCGGCCAATTCGGCGGCCGAGCAGCGTCAGAACGACGCCGCGCTCCGATACTTCAAGAGCATTCAAGCCAAGATGGCTCCGCATCTGCAGCAATTCGAAGCCTTGTCCAAGCAGGTTCCGTTAAAATAACCCGCCATAAAAAAGAACCCGGTATTGCCAAGGCAGAACCGGGTTCTTTGATTTGACCGGAAGGAATTCACCGTCTTTCTGCGCACGTCCCCCGTTCAGAAGCGTGACCGATTTATCGATTCGCCGCTGACGCGTCTCCATCGTCTTGGCCCCTTCAATCGACAGCGCCAAGCGGCGCTGGTTGGCTGTAGGGCAAACGATCAAAAAATTGTCGGGCCGCCGGATTCAGCTCACTCAAGGCTTATTCCGTCATCCCTATTGTGCCGTCCAGCCGCCATCCACAAGCAGCAAGGTGCCCGTAACGAGGTCGGATGCCGGCGATGCCAAATAGATAACGGCGCCGGCCACATCGCCTATGGTGCCGATCCGGCCTGCCGGGATCCGTGCCAATACGCCGTCCCGGAACTCGGGGGAGTCCAATCTTTCGGCCGTTCCCGGCGTATGGATGAAGGTGGGACCGACCGCATTGATGTTGACGCCCCGGCTGGACCACTCCAGCGCCAGCACCTTCGTCAGCTGGTTAACCCCGCCCTTGGAGGCGCAATAGGCAGCGCCTTCGGTAATCCCGACGATGCTGACCTGCGAGCTGACGTTGATGATTTTTCCATAGCCCTGCTCCAGCATGAGGCGGCCGGCAGCCTGACAGCAGAAAAATACGCCCTTCAAATTAACGTCCATCATCTCGTCCCAATAATCTTCCGTGATGTCTTCCGCGAGCATGCCCTCTCCCAAACCCGCGTTATTGACCACGATATCCAGCCGGCCAAAGTCCTTGGCTACCTGTCCAAATACGGATCGGATCTGCTCCACATTGCGCACATCCAGCTCATAGGCCTTGGCCTGGCCTCCCGCCATGAAGATTTCCTCAACCAATCGATCCAGCGACGCTTTGCTACGTGCCATAACGGCAACCTTGGCTCCTGCCGCTGCGAGCGCTTGGGCTAGTCCGTAACTGATGCCTTTGCTGGCACCCGTCACGATTGCGATTTTATCCTGAATGCTGAAATTGGGCTGCATGGTAACCTCCATCACCTTGGATTCGTTTCTGTAGTTACATTAAAGCATGACGTCTTGGCCTCGGGCAATCATTTCGGATGTTCTGAGAGCAAAGGCTGTCCAACACTCCTGAAACACGAAATCCGCATCCATGGAGGAATCTACGCATCAGGGATAGAAGTGAGGAATATCGTATCGTTGTATTTTAGTATGAAGGTATGGAGGAGCCGAAAATGAGCGAACGGTTAACCGAAGCGCAGCAACAAGCGATTCTTCATGTCGAATCGTTAGCGGCGAACGCACGGAAGAGCACCTCGGCCATGACGGAGCATATTTTACGAAAACATGGAAAAGAATCCGTGACGATGTGCCGACAGTTAAAGCTCATCGAAAAGCATGCCCGGGTCACGTTGAATTTCCATCCGGATCGGATACTGCCTACAGGCCGCTCCGTTATCGAATCTCTCCTGACGGAAGGCGTATATCATAACCAGTTCATCACGAGCGTGACCAACGGAAGCCGTACGGCCCACCCGGGCGGCGACCGCGACCAATGGGAACGGCTCCTGTTTGGCGGAGCCTACCAGCAGCCCGGCGTTCGCCATGACGAGCGGCCGAAGTACGGCGCACTCAATCTCATGAATTATGCTGACGGGGGGTCTCCCCGCTTCGGTTCTTGTTTTCTGGTGCTGTCCCCGGGCATATTGAAGCGCAGCACCTTTACATTCGGTGACAGTCACGCAGGTCCCGAGTTTGTAGGCACCATACGTCAGTGGGATTCGATTCTCGCTGCGCTCTTGCAGCAAGTGGAATCCACCGGCTCGGCCCTGGGTTCTCCGAATGTAAATATTCCAGCTATGCTGGAGCGGCTGATTCATCTTCCTTCATCGCATACCGGTCCCACCGGACCGGTCGGCCGCTCCTTGGACGATTATATTGAAGCACAGATCCATGGTCCCATCGACTTGTCCAGCGATGCGGAGGCCCTGGTTGCCGATCCGTCCTACAAGCATACCCCGATCGGCCGCCTGCTCCACGCGCTGTGTGAGCGATATCATCTTGCCCTGTCCTGGCATCCGGGGTTCTCTCTTGCCGTGCAGGATGTCCCCAATAACTTCCGGGGACCCGCCATGCCGCCGCTCGCCAAGCGGATCGACCAGAGCTACGCAGGCTCGAAAGGCGTCCTGGATGCGGCCATCATCGGCAAAGCGGCTGCTCACCTGGAGGATGATCCAAGCTCTTGGAGCGATTGGGGAACCTATGAAGAAACTTTTCAGCATCTCAAACAGCTGTGGCATGTGCTCGTAAAATATGGACATCCGAATCCGAATCCGAATGCCGCAGACCGCTAAGCGGCATTTGCAGCTTGCGTTTCCAACGGAATCTCAGCTCGCGGATACGGGGACATAGCATGGCTAGCGAAATCCGTGCAGAAACGGCTAGGCCTACCTGCTATGACTTCTTATATATTGATCTTAGAAAGGATGATGACCGGATGGATTGGGTCCAGCGGATGAATGAAGCCATCGGCTATATAGAAGCGAACATAACCGAAGAGATCGATTACGCTGAAGCGGCGAAGGTCGCCTGCTGCTCCGCATACCATTTTCAACGCTTGTTTCCGTTCGTTACGGATGTCACGCTCTCCGAATACATACGGAGACGGAGATTGACGCTGGCCGCTTACGAGCTGCAAAACAGCGACATCAAGGTCATCGACCTTGCACTTAAATACGGCTATGATTCCCCGGAGGCGTTCGCGCGTGCATTCCAGAACATGCACGGCACAACGCCGACGGCCGCCCGCCAAGCCGGTACCAAGCTGAAGGCCTATCCCCGCATCTCCTTTCAATTCTCCATGCGAGGGGCTGCCGAAATGAATTACAGAATCGAAGAAATGAAGGCATTTTCCGTTGTCGGTTTCAAGAAGCAAGTAAGCACGCAGCGCGCCTATGAAGAGGTTCCTTTTCTCTGGAAAGACGCCCATGCGGAAGGCATCTTCGACAAGCTGTGGAACTACCGTGCGCAAGACCATCCCATCCGGGGAATTCTCGGGGTTTGTGCAGACGGCGACTACGGAAAGAACGAGTATTTCGACTACATCATGTCCGTCGTATCGACGCATAATCCTCCGGAACCGATGGTGTTGCGGCATTTCCCTGCCGCTTCATGGGCGGTATTCGAGCTGGAAGGAAATCCGAGCCGTATTGCGGAGATGTGGAAGCGTCTTTATACCGAGTGGATCCCGTCCCATGCCTACGATCTAGCGCCGCTGCCTGCAATCGAATGCTATCTTCCCCCGGACGAGTATAAGAACGAATTATGGATTCCTGTCATTCGAAAGGCGCAATAAGTATTGCTGCTGAAGACATGTTTAGGGGCTCACCGCATCAAAAGTCATAAATCACGGCCGACTATGGTGCAGTGAGTCCCCATCATGTTTTCCTGCCGAAATGAAACAGCCTCAGCGCCAACCATCCCGCCGTTAACAATGCCGCCGTGCCGATGAGCACCGGATAGGGCCCAAAATGATCAATCGTTTACTCTATACTGATTAACGCGTCGGCAGGCGGATAAACTAGATATCCTCCATGCGCATCAAGATGGAAATATAAAAAAAACCGCTCTTTATCAGAGCGGTTGGTATTATCCCCTTTTAGTAGACAAGAGAAAAAAGACATCTGTTAAGATGGACTTAATCTTGCCTAACGAAGGGGATTTTTTCATGGCTAAAAAAGGACAAACTTACCAACGGTACTCCTTGGAATTAAAATTGGAGGCGGCCCGGCTGGTCAACGAAGAACATATGAGTATTCGTGAAGTAGCAAAACGTTTAGGTATTCAAAATAAATCTCAAGTACAAGTATGGGCGGCGAAAACGAAACGTGGAATGAGCCTAGAACCTGCCACATCCAAACGGGGACGCCCCAGAACGAAGTTTTCCAGTATGGAAGAAGAGATGGCATACTTGCGAGCGGAGATTGAATATTTAAAAAAGCAGTATCCAAATCTACACAAGGAGTGACGAGTAAAGCAGCTAGATTTCAGATCATAGAGGACTTGCGAGTACGCCATCGTCTTGTTTGGCTCTTGAAGTTAGCCGCGGTTTCCCGTTCAGGCTATTACAAGTGGAGAAAGAGCTTGCAAGCGGCAAAAGAACGTAGACAAAAGCAGCATGAATTGGAATCCCATCTGCTTGCCATCCATCGCATTCATCCCTACTTTGGTTATCTTCGAATGACGGTAGCTTTACGGAGGGAAGGCATTAGGGTCAACCACAAGAAGGTGTACCGATTAATGAAACAATTAGGAATCTGTTCTGTCATTCGGAAGAAGCGTCGATTCTTTGGAAAACAAGCTTCCGTGGTGAATCCGAATCGGCTTCAACGCCAGTTTAAAGCGGATACGCCACGAACTAAACTGGTCACAGATATTACCTATATTCGTGCTGGAGAACAATTTGTGTACCTGTCTGTGATTCAGGATTTATACAATAACGAGATTGTAGCTTGGCATTTATCGGAACGAAATGACCTCGCTTTGGTTCATGAAACGCTGGATAGACTCCGTCAGCACGTGGATGTGAGTGGGGTAATCCTACACTCGGATCAAGGATTTCAATACACGTCAAAACCATTTAACCGTAAACTGAAACAACTCGGCATGCTAGGCAGTCACTCTAGGCGAGGGAATTGCCTGGACAATGCCTGTATCGAGTCTTTCTTCTCTCATTTGAAGAGCGAGAAAATATACTTGAATGAGGCAGCAAACAAAGCTGAGGTTGAACAGCAAGTGAGTGAATACATTTTGTTCTATAACCAGAACCGATTCCAGAAAAAATTAAACGACCGTTCCCCGGTAGAATACCGGGAAACGGCCGCAGCTTAAATCTTGTCTTTTTTGTACTGTCTACTTGCCAGGGTTATGACCAGGTTTGCGGCTTTTCGCATAAGTTTGTATATAAGGCTAGAAAGTCCGTCCTTTGTTGCCTGCGGTGTTCCTGTCAGATCCGGCTATTCCGTTTGAACGGGAATCATGATCATAAACTCAGGGTCATCCGAATACGGGTCTTGACTCATCGGATATTGTTCGAAATGCGTTAAATGATCCGGGTTGTATTCCGAGTAGCCTTGTTCCGCAATCCAGGCATAGATATTGTTGTAAGATTGGTCGATGCTCTGCCCTTTGCGATGGGAACAAGCGGCATAGGTTAATGCGGGAACGGATATCGTAACCATCCCTTCCGGTACTTCCTCAATCCGCTCCACTTCGACGACGGCATAATGGATGAATCCTTCACCCCCGGGAGCCGCGTGGTAAGATAACCCCAGCAGGGTGTCCGCATGGATTGCGTTAGGAATCTCCGCGAGCCGCTCTTGCAGCGTCCGCTGCACCGCCCGGATTCCGCCCGCGCCTGCCTCGGCAAATGTGCCCTCCCATTTCAATCCAACCGCCTGAAATGCCGGCTTTCTCGTAACCGCTGCTTCATTTCGTTGATCGATGTTCATCGGTAAATACTCCTTTATCCTCTTTTTAGTTTCATTATATACTTGAACTATGCCAGAAACTGTCACAGTATATAAAATACTCAAGGAGCAGATTTATGCCCAAAACCGAACGGATCCTTAACGTCATGCAGCGAGTGTATGAACGGCAGAACTTCACCGTCGGCGAGTTAGCCGATGAATTCTCGGTCTCGTATCGTACGATGCTCCGCTATCTTCATGAACTGTCTCGGCTAGGCGTTCCCTTATACGCCAATGAAGGAAAGAATGGCGGCTATTCCATCCTGACTTCTCGGCAGAAGCGGGAACGATCCGAGCAGACGAACGAGACCATTCAGCGGATCATCAAACCGCGGACGCTGATCGTCGGCCTGGAGATGAAGCTCCCCTTCACGGCCTATTACATGTCTCAGGCCCTCAAGCCCAGGCTGTGGCAGGAGCTTCAAAACCGGATGGAGGAGATTCCCTATATCCGCCATAAAACGCCGAACCCCTTGTTTATTGCTGCTGTTTTGAATCGGCAGCCGATCTATCATTATGTAGCAGGGTTCGAGGTCAGCACGATCCGGGATATGCCGGAGCGGATGGTGGGTTTAACCCTGCCGACGCAGGAGTATGCGATGTACACCCATGAGGGCCATTCCGAGCGGGAGGATACCGACCAGTCCTACTCCTATGTTCTTCAGCTGCTGAAACAACGCGGACTTATGCCGAACCCCGAACACTACAGCTTGGAGCTGAGAACCTCGGTGCATGCCTCGAAGACCCAGATCTACATCCCTATAACCTGAATCAGGGAATTTCACTTTCGGGAAATGGTACGCTGCGGATGCGCATATTCAGGTTTACCCCTTGGCGATATAAAAAAGCGAGCCCGGATCCTTTCCGGAGCTCGCCTTTGCTCGATTAAATGGCTTTCGGATTGTCGACCACGGGATTTACATCCGCATCATAATCCACGCCGTCGGTTTCAAAGCCGAACAGCTGGAAGAACTCGCGGCGGTAACCGGCAAGGTCGGTCAATTCTTCGATATTTTCACTGGTCACTTTGCTCCACAATTCGGCTACTTCGGCCTGAACGTCCTCGCGAAGCTCCCAATCGTCGATACGGATACGGCCCTTCTCGTCCACCGGGGTTTCTTGCCCGTTATAGAGACGATCGGAGAACAGACGGTAAATCTGCTCGATGCAGCCCTCGTGCAGCCCCTTTTCCTTCATGACTTTGTACAGCGCCGATACGTACAGCGGCACGACCGGAATCGCCGAGCTGGATTGAGTCACTAACGCTTTGCTCACCGTAACGTATGCGCGTCCGCCTCCGGTGGCAAGCTTCTCGTTCAGTTTCAGCGCGGTGGCCTCCAAGTGATCCTTGGCTTGTCCAATAGATCCGTCCCGGTAAATGGCCTTGGTAATCTCGGAGCCGATATAAGAGAACGCAATGGTCGTCACGTCAGGAGCCAATACGCCGCCTTCCGCCAGTTCGTTCATCCACAATTCCCAATCGTCGCCGCCCATGACCTCAACGGTGTTCTTCACTTCCTCTTCCGTCGCCGGTTCAATCGTAACCTCCGTCACTTCACCGGTGTGGAAGTTAACCGTTTTGTTGGTATACGCCGGTCCGATCGGCTTCAATACCGAGCTGACCGTCTCGCCCGTTTCAGGGAGCGTGCGTCGAGCCGACGCAACGCTGTAGACCACGAGATCGACCCGGCCCAGCTCTTTGCGGATCAGTTCAACCGTTTTGGCTTTGGTCTCCTGCGTGAAGGCATCTCCCGTCACGCTGTACGATTTCAAGCCGGCGGCATCCGCTGCCTTCTCGAAAGCGGCCGAATTGTACCAGCCCGCGGATGCGGTCCGTTTCTCGGTGGCCTGGCTTGGACGATACACGCCTACGGTATTCGCCCGGGCGCCGAATGCTGCAGCTATTCTGGCCGACAAGCCATACCCCGTGGAGGCGCCGATGACCAGCACATTGCGCGGCCCTTCGATTCCAGGCTGCTTCAGTACATAATCGATCTGCTCCTGCACTTGGGCTTCGCAGCCTACAGGATGGGATGTCGTGCAAATAAATCCGCGTGTTCTAGGTTTAATGATCATATTTATATACCTCTCTTCTCGTATCCGTCGTTTCATACCTTATGTATGGTCTGCCAAGTTCCCCTCTATTTTAACTGTTTTTAGCGGAGAGAGGAAATGTTTTGACGGGAAAATCAAGAAAACCTCCCTTTGGTGTGACGGAGGCTTCAGCCTGCATTCCTTCCAAAGAGAGGTTCTTTATGTTTAATGCGCTATATCTGCTACCATAAAATACAGAACGGATTATTTGAATGAAGCATAGCCCTGGTCGGCCATGACCACGCTGCCCGTAATCGCAGCCGCTTCATCCAGCGACACGAGATACACGGTATCGGCGACCACCTCGGGCTGCGTCAATTCTCCGCCCATGACTTTGGCTCTCATGGAATCCAGCATGCCGGAATCTTTATAACCCTGGATGATCGGTGTATCGACGGCTCCAGGAGCAACAGCCACGACACGAATGCCGTATGGCGCCAGTTCAAGCGCGGCGGATTTGCTCATCATGATGACGGCACCCTTTGTCGCATGGTAAGCAAATGTTCCCGGCGAAGCCAAGAAGCCGAATACGGAAGCCGTGTTGATGATAACGCCTTTAATGCCCAGTTCTTTCATTTTTCTGCCTGCCGCGATGATACCGTAGGCAACCCCGTGCTGATTCACGTTAATCGTGCGATGGTACAGATCCATATTTTGTTCAAGGACCGGCCCGGCGCCGCCAATGCCGGCATTGTTGTGCATGACGTCGATGCGGCCGTAAAGCTCAACCGCTTTATCCACAAGCGCCTCGACGCTTTCTTGCTTGGAAACGTCGACTTGAACGAATGAAGCTTCGCCGCCTTCTGCTTTGATCATATCGACGGTCTCTTGCCCGGCAGTTTCATTAAAATCGGCAACGACGACGCGATCGCCTTTTCTTGCGAATTTAAGGGAGACCTGGCGACCGATTCCGCTCGCTCCACCGGTAATTACCGCTACACGTTGTTCTGACATTATCAATGACCTCCTAGAGTAAAATAGCGTTATGATTTGAACATTGTGTGTCCATGTCCTTGTGTTCATTGTAATCCCGGGTTATATTTAAGTAAATTTAAACATAATTAATGTTGCTTAACTTTTATTTAAGGATGAAAGCCATATGAATCTTGAACAATTGGAATATATCGTGGAGACGGCCAAGACAGGATCGTTAACCAAGGCAGCCCAGAATTGCAACGTCACCCTTTCCGCGGTGAGCCAAGCCGTGTCCAGCCTGGAAGCCGAGTTCGGTTTTTCTTTGTTCACCCGTTCCCGGCTTGGTGCCGTACCTACGGCCGAAGGTCAGCGGATCCTGCAGAAGGCTTATGCCATTTTGGAGCAATTTCAGGAGCTGAGGGCAGAGGCCGAAGGCTATTCTAATTTGCTTGGCGGGTCATTGCGGATTGCTACCGTACCGGTGCCTTTAACGCTGTCCATCGATGCCATTATCCGGTTCAAAAAAGACTTTCCGCAAATCAAACTCGACATCACGGAGAAAGCGACGCTCGATATTATTGAGGATATTAAACAGAATCAAGCGGACATCGGTCTGATCTTCGTCGATGAATCCATCATTCATCAGCATCGCGGCCTGCATTTCGGGAAGCTCCTCGAGAGCAAATTCGTGGTGGGGGTCAGTCGCCAATCCCCTCTCGCCATGCGGCAATCGATCACGCCCGAAGAGCTCCGGGAATATCCCTTGGTACTGTATAAGGATGACAATCTGTTCAAGCTGATGGATGTATTCCAGGAGCAGTACGGGGACATGGATGTGCTATTCTCCACCAACCAGACGAGGGTCATACAGAAGCTCGTCGAAGAGAATGTGGCGGTTACGGTAGGGGTCGACTTGTCCTTTGCCAGCTTCGCCTCCGTTCCTTCGGGAAACATCGTGACGCTGGAGCTGGAGATGCCTCCCGGCCTCGCCGCTTCCTCCTTCGGGTGGGTACAGCCCGGAACCCACCACCTGTCGAAGCCGGCGTCGATCTTTCTGGACAAGCTGAAGCATCAGATTGGATAAGGGGCTTAGGTTCGCCGAATGAAAAGCCAACCGGCAAATAGGGTCGTGGCATTATACCAGTCTCCCCGTTCGCCGGTTGGCTTTTTTAACAAGCTCCGTAATTATGTTAATGAATTACTCAAGCGTCAAACTCACCGGGCAATGATCGCTTCCGAGCACATGGCAGTCGATCTCGGCATCCTTCAGCTTCTCGGCTAAACGGGCAGACGTCAGGAAATAATCGATGCGCCAGCCGATATTCCGCTCCCTCACCTTGGCCATATAGGACCACCAGCTGTATACGTCCGTACGGTCGGGGTAGAAGTGGCGGAAGGAATCGATAAAGCCCGCAGCCAGCAGATCGGTCATTTTGCCGCGCTCCTCCTGCGTGAAGCCGGAATTCCCATGATTGGATTTGGCATTTTTCAGGTCGATTTCCTGGTGCGCCACATTCAAGTCCCCGCATACGATCACGGGTTTGCGTTCGTCGAGCTGAAGCAGGTAAGTGCGGAACCGTTCCTCCCACTCCAGCCGATAATCCAGCCGGCTCAGGTCGCGCTTCGCGTTCGGCGTGTATACGTTCACGAGATAGAAGTCCTCAAACTCCAGCGTGATCACTCTGCCCTCGGGCTCGCTGTCTTCCTCCAGACCATAGCGAACGGACAATGGGGCGATTCTCGTAAATACCGCCGTTCCCGAGTATCCTTTCTTCTCCGCATAGTTCCAATACTGCTGATATTCCGGACCCAGATCGAGCTCGATCTGTCCCGCTTGCAGTTTCGTTTCCTGCACGCAAAATATATCGGCATCCGCCTCATTAAAATAATCCATAAAGCCTTTCGTAACGCAGGCCCGCAATCCGTTGACGTTCCATGATACTAGCTTCATATCGTAACCTCCGTGGTATCCATATCGTTTTGCGCGTTGAATCTATGAATCTTCTAAATTCTATAATGGTATCATGTCACGGGTGTAACGAACAAGAAGCTTCGCCCCTTTCATCATAACTTCATGAAACGATAAGATGAGGCCTTGCGTGCATAATCCCGCCCCAAATCAGGAACAACATAAACGTAAACGGAGTGCGGTCATTTCGCACCCAATCGATGAGAATCCCACGAAAGGAGGAGTGCAGCAAATGACTGGCAGAAACAGCAAGCCTAAGAACGACGGCCCTTCCAGCAGCCCTGAACGTTTGGATCAATACGGGGACAAGCTGGCTTCCGAGAACGAAGAGGAGTTCACCTCCGCGGCCGAAGAGCATTGTCGGGATCAGGAATAATGGAATTGATGCGGCTGTCGATGCCCATTCGATAATCACCGCAGCAAAAACACCCATCCATGCCAAGGCAATGAGATGGGTGTTTTTCCTAACGATCATCTGGACGAACAAAATGCTCGTCGATTATAACCATTCTGCTCCTCGCCGTCGCTACTCCGTCACCCCGCAGCGGTTGCCGTCCGGATCTGTCAGGGAAAATCCTTTGAACCCGCCAAAATCCTCAATTTCAGTCACGTCGGCTCCCTTGGCAACCAGTCGTTGATGGATTTCACTCACATTCGTGGTATGCAGGTTGAAATATTGCCCCACACCATAATCGTTCTTGGGAAATTCCGGCTGCTTCACCTCATAGGATCGCACGAGGCAAAAGGATACCTTCTCATCGTTCATTCGCATGACAACCGCATTCGGTTCATCCGTGTGAATCACTTCAAAGCCGAGCATTTCCGTATACCAGGCCGTCGAACGCTTTAGATCACTCACCGGTACGAAAATGCCAACGCCGTACAATAGGGATTTTTTCAACCAACCTTCCTCCTCTTTGATTAGCTTAAATAGCTTCCAACACATAAGAAACGATATTTCGGGCTAAAACCAAACAGGGTCCAAATTTATTCCGTAAATTTCCACACGTTTCCATCCGGATCTTCCATATAAAATGCAAGGACTCCGCCAACCCGGCTCAATTTGCTTATTCTGATGCGCAGCTTGGTCAGTTGAAGGTACGAAGTACAAATCGCTTGGGGATCTCTTCTTCGAAAAGCTATCACAAGCGCATCCATATCCAGTGCTGCGGCTGTACCCGCTGGGTCTCTCTCCTGCGGCTTAGGTTCATCGCCTGTTTGCTGCATGCGATGCAGCTTCTTCAGCCTGGCTCGCGCACGTCCGAGCGACACCTGAACCGTCCCTTCGGACATGGAGAGAAATTCGGCCGTCTCCCTGGCCGTGAAATCCAATACGTCCATAAGCAGCAAAATCACCATCGCACGTGGCGATAACCGGTCCGCTAAGGCCTCCAAAAGCTCCCTGGTGGATAAGCCGTCATCTTCGGCCGCCCTATCTCCTAATACATTCTCGGAAACCCTCATCCCGGGCTTATCCTTTCTCAGTCGGTCCTTCCACGCGTTGCTTGCGATGCGAAACAAATAGGCATTGGACAGATGTCTTCCAGGGTCGGTTTCAACGGCCCGCATTACCTTCATCATGACATCCTGCAGCAGATCCTCCGCTTCCCATGGATCCCCCGAGATCCGCATGCAGTATCGGTGCAGCTTGGTCTGGATGTTGGATAAGTCCGGCATATACTTCGGCATCATGATTCCCACCTCGCTAACTAGTTCTGTGAGTGCCCGTGTTTTCCTGCTCAAGGTTTGCATGTTATCTTAGCCCATATCCATATCCATATACCAAAAAGCCGCCTCCCGACAATATCGGGTGGCGGCTGCTTTGTTCACTCTGACAGCGTTTATTTCACCAAACTTTCCAGCACGTCATCAATGATCTGGCTGTTGGCAATCGTGCCGGTATAGAGCCAGCTTGTATCTTTTCCATATTCATAGATGTTGCCGTTCTTGACGGCCGGAATATTCGCCCAGAGCGGATCCTGAAGCACTTCGGCGCCTTCGCCGTCGCTGTTAATAAAGAACAGATGATCCGCGTCGAGCTCGGCCAATTTCTCGAGGGAAATGGAGGACCAGTTGCCGGTAGCCGATGCCGAGATTTCCTTCACCACGCCCGGTACGGTAAGTCCCAAGTCACCGTACATAACGGCGCCGCTGGACAGCGTCTCGCTGACAACGAACAATTTGCCGCCGACAAGCCATATAGCCGCAGCGGATTCACCGCCGATCGCCTGTTGGATTTGATCCCTGGCATCCTTGGCCTTCTGCTCGTAACGATCAAGCGCCGCTTGAGCTTCCTCCTCCATGCCAAAGATTTCGCCCACTTTCTTCAGCTCTTCGCGCCAATCGTTATTGACTTCGTTGCCGATGACGTAGGTAGGAGCAATCTTGCTGTACTGGCTGTATTTATTGCCTTCTACCATAGAAGCGGAGTCCATGATCAACAGGTCCGGCTGAAAGCTTGCTACCGCTTCAAAAGGAAGATCATGCTCAATGGTCGGCACGTCTTTTAACGCATCCTGCAGGTAATCCTGGACGCTTCCGCCCTTGACCGACCACTGCGCGATCGGGGTAATGCCCAATGCCACCAGGTTATCCTCCAAGTAAGAAGCGATCACCCGTTTCGGCTCCGCCGGAATGTTCACTTCATGGCCCATGGCGTCCGTCAACGTTCGCTCCGTCTTCGCTTCCGTGCTTCCTTCCTCCGGCTTGGCTTCGGTGCCGCCGTTCTGCTCGCTTGGCGTTGGCGTCCCCGTCGGCTCGTTACCGGCTGCGTCCTTGCTGTTACCGCAAGCTGCAAGCAGCGTTAAAGCCGCCAGCAGTCCTGCGATAATCCATATTTTTTTCTTGAAAAGACTCATCTTTTCTTTCCCCCTATGTATATTTTTTTGGCGCAATCACTAGCATTCTACGCATGAAGTGATATAATAACACTAACCATGATAATGAAATTCATTCTCATTTACAATACGTTATTTCAATATTTTTATCAACATAAAGGTTTAGGTGAACATGCAGGCAAATCATCCCAATCACAAAACAACCGCAAAATCCATTTACCGTCCCAAAACAGCGGCGGCCGTCATTCTCCTGGGGCTTGGTCTGCTGGCTGCCGCGATGGCATCTTCGATTATCTATGGCGCGTCGAACATTAAACTGTCCACCATATGGGAGGCGTTTGTCCGCTTCGATGCCGATTCCACCCCGCATCAGATTATCCAGAGACTTCGAATGCCAAGGGTCTTGGCGGCTGCGCTGATCGGCGGTTCCTTGGCCGTATCGGGAGCCATCATGCAGGGCATGACAAGGAATGCGCTCGCCTCCCCTTCCATTATGGGCGTCACCGCCGGTGCCTCCTTCATGATGTCGATCGGGTTTGCCTTTATGGAGTCGCCATCCATTACTGCGCTCATGCTGTTATCTTTTACAGGCGCCGGCTTGGGGGCCGGGCTTGTGCTGCTGATCGGCTCGTTATCCAAACGGGGATTGACGCCTGTCAAGCTGGCCTTGGCCGGGTCAGCCGTTACCGCGCTGCTGAGCTCGATATCCTCGGCCATTGCCATCCGCTTTAACGTTGCCAAGGATATCAGCTTCTGGTATGCCGGTGGCGTGTCGGGCGTGCAATGGGTGAACGTGAAACTCCTGATCCCCGTCGCCATCGTCGGGCTGCTGATTGCGCTGGCGCTCAGCCGATCCATTACCGTCATGAGCCTGGGCGAGGAAGTCGCTACCGGGCTTGGCCAAAAAACGGGAACCGTCAAGTTCCTGGGCACGCTCGTTGTGCTGCTGCTGACAGGCGCAGCGGTGGCTGTAGGCGGAACAATCGGATTCGTGGGGCTCGTCATCCCGCATATCGTCCGCTTCATCGTCGGACCCGACTATCGGCTGATCATCCCTTGCTCCGCCGTCATGGGAGCACTTCTGCTGGTGTTTGCCGATGTGGGTGCGCGGATGATCAATCCTCCGTTCGAGACGCCGGTCGGCGCAATTACGGCGATGATCGGCGTTCCCTTCTTCCTCTATCTTGCACGGCGCGAAGGGAGAGGGCTGTAACGATGAATACAACGAGAAAAATCATCTCCGTATCCATGATCCTGCTGCTGGCTATCATTGCCGTGTTCCTGGTCAGCCTGAATATGGGAACGATGAAAATCCCGCTGGCCGAAGTGGTCAAAGCGTTCAACGGGACAGGTTCCGAACAGAATTATACCGTCCTGATGCACTTTCGCCTGCCCCGCATGGTCATTGCCATCCTGATCGGCGCGGGAATCGCCGTCTCCGGCGCCATACTGCAAAGCGTTTCGCGAAACGCGCTGGCAGACCCGGGCATTCTGGGCATCAACTCCGGGGCAGGATTGGCCGTCGTACTGTATATTTTTTATTTTCAAGGAAGCTCGTTCAGTTCCGGCATATGGTCCGTCTATATCATGCCTTTTGCCGCGCTAGTCGGTGCATTTCTTGCCGCCTTCCTCATCTATTCGCTGGCCTGGAAGCAAGGCGTCACGCCGATCCGGCTGGTGCTTGTGGGGATCGGCATCAACGCGGCCTTCGGGGCGCTGATTATCGTATTCCAGCTGATGATGGACCCTAACAATTTCATGCAGGCCACCATCTGGCTGTCCGGCAGCATCTGGGGGGCAAGCTGGGAGTATGTCGTTGCGATCCTTCCGTGGATCCTGTTCCTGGTTCCTTGGGCGGTATATAAATCGCAAAATTTGAATGTGCTCAACCTGGGAGACCACACGGCTGCGGGGCTTGGGGTGACGGTCGAGCGCGAGCGAAGAACGCTGCTGTTCATCTCCGTTGCCCTGGCGGGCGCCTGCGTCGCCGTTGGCGGCGGCATCGCGTTCCTCGGACTCGTAGCTCCGCATTTGGCACGCAAGCTGGTGGGTCCCCGTCATCAAGGAATGCTGCCTGTCTCCGCGCTTCTCGGCTCGCTGGTGCTGCTTGTGGCCGATATGATCGGCAAGAACCTGATGGCCCCTTCCGAAATCCCGGTCGGCTTGGTCGTTTCCTGTCTCGGAGCGCCTTACTTTATCTATTTGCTGATCAAGGATTAAGTTGGAATAGGTTTAACAAAAAAAGACGGCGATCGCCTCCCGGTCCATGCAGGAGGAAATCGCCGTTTTTTTAATCATCTTGCTGACTTGATTGATTCACAAGAGCCGAGTGCTATGCACGGTTCTGGTTCAGCTCGGAGACGATCTTTTTGTTCGCAAGGCTCCGGGCATATGGAAGGAATACCGTAAACGCCAGCGCCAGCATGATTCCCATGATCGAAGTTACGAATGCAGCATGAATATGGATAGGTGCCGGGTCAATCAGCCTAAATGCATATAACAGAATAATTCCGAGCGTGACCCCCACAAACATGCCGATACAGAGGTACAGCAGCACCTGCGTTAGAATGATCCCCACGAGACCCTTTTTGTCCACGGAAATAGCCCGTAATACGGCATATTCCTTACGTTTGCTGTAAATATTGTTAATGAGGGAATTAAATACGCCGATGGTCACGCTTAGCATAATCACAATGATGGCACTTAAGAAAAAAGACCATACCCGCGTGTACATGTTGCTTGAATTCTCCAAAGCTTGGGCGTAACTGCTGACATCGACCGTTGGAAACTGCCCCTTGATTCCTTGCAGCTGCTTCAAGGCAGCATTCTCATTCGCGGGCGTTACATAAGCGGTTCCGAATACCGTAAACCTTGTATGGAAGGCGCTGTTCGACCAGTCGATGTACATATCCGCCTGTTGGAATGGCTCCGTAATGGCCGCTACCGTCAATGTTCCGGCATTCTTGAAGTTCTCTGGATCCTCTTCTTGGTATATCGACAAAGCTATCGTGTCGCCGATGCTTAACGCATGTTCGTCAGCGTAACGGTTGGATACGATAACGGCATTCCCTACATTTGAAACTTCCGGCAGCAGCCGCTGAGCCGCCAACGCATCCAAATCAGCCAACGCATAGTCGATAATCCTTCCGTCTTGTCCCTGTTTGGCAGGGCTTAATCTGCTGACGGTGCTGACTTCCTCGATCCCTTCCAATTCCGATATTCGCTGCTTTAATTGTTCAGGGTTAATCGATGACGAGTTCTCCAGCCGATCGACCACCTGAATATCCGTGGCATACTGCTTCTTGACATAATTCCGTTCGTTATGCTGTATCGTATTCAGGAGAGACGAGCCGATGACGGCAATCATCATGGCAAGGCTGATCGTCAGAATAACGAAGGTGTTTTTCTTGACCTGCGGCACAAGATTTTTGACAGCAACATAAGAAACTCGCCCCCCTAGCAGCTTCAACACAGGCGACACCTTAGCCAACACACCGGGAAGGTATACGGGAACCATCGTAAACACGGACCATACGAACAATAGAAATCCCATTAAAAAGCTTAACTCCGGGTTAGCTGACGGGGTACCCGAGAATGCAACCCCAAAAAGGATGCAAAACAGGCTGGCTGCCATCAGCACTTTCCCTAATGCTTTTCGTCCCTTTCGCCCTCTAAAATCGGTATTCTGGTTCATCTCCAGCATCTTAAGCGGCAGTATCTTGGTGCTTCTGTAAGCAGGAATCAACATAAATAACTCCAGGATGATAAAGCTTGCCACCGCTACCATCGTCGCAACTCCAACATCAAAACGGCTATCCGTCAGCGGAACCAGAAACAGTCCGGATATCCATGGGATAATGTAAGTGTAACCTAGTAGGGATACCAGCAAGCCGCTCAGAACACCGAGCCCATTCGTAACCGTGCATTGGATGAACACCATCTTAAACAACTGTTCGGTTTGCGCGCCCATAGACCTGAGAACGGCGAATTGGAAGCGGTATTTATGCAGCATGCCTTCGAAATTGGACACGATCAACAGGGAGATGACCATAACAATCAGGACCGAGATGACCAGGATGTAATTGCCCAAGATAGACAAGCCCGCCTTCAATGTTGAATTCTGCGCGGCAATCTCGATCGTTAGCCCGGGCTCCAGCTCTTGTAACTGCTCACTCAGAACCAGCAGGTCGGTATCATCCGCCGCCTGCACCATCACATAACTTGACACCGCATCATGCTGGGCTCCTGCAGCCTTAATCTGCCTGACTTCCTCCCGGTTCATAAGCAGCAGATCCGATGTGGTACCTGCAGCGGCAACCGGATCGCCAATGATCTCCGTGACTGTGTACGCTTTCCCTTCAACCTTCATCCGACTGCCCACCCGCAGCTGTAACTCCTCTGCAAGCGACTCGTTCAGAATCAACTCCCCGCGTCCCGGATATGCTGTGAAATGATATCGGCTCATCGACAACGCGTCATCCTCAATACCGGCAACGGCTACAGGTGCAGCGAGATCATTAACGAACATCCGGGACAGCATGACCGGAGAGGCCTGTCGTACCCCGCCTGTGGACTGCATTAAATCCATAATGCGTTGATTTGATGTCTCATGATCCACTTCGTTAGTGTATCCCACCACCATATCGACATCGCCATACTGCAACTTCACTTCGTGGTCTATGGAACGGTTGGCATTCGCCATGAATGAAGACATCGTGATCATCAGAAACACGGCCAAACTTATGCTAATCACGGAAAAGGACAGAATCGACTTGTTACGGGCCAGTATACGAAAAGCTATGCTTCGTAGGGAATGAATCATGCGGATAACTCCATCATCTTCTTGAATATGTTCAATATCGGATCCATCTTTCGCTCTCCGCTGCTCTCATACTGATCCACGATTTGACCGTCATGGAAAAATAACACCCGATCGGCATAAACCGCTACATTCGGATCATGCGTTACTATAATCATGCTTTGATTGAAGGCGCTTCTCATCTCCACCAAAGCTTCAAGAATTTCCTTTGAGGTATTGTAATCCAGATTGCCGGTCGGCTCGTCTGCCAGCAGCAGCGGCGGATTCGTAATCAGCGCCCGGCCGATGGCTACCCGCTGCTGCTGTCCCCCTGACAGCTGAACAGGCCGTTTCTTCCTCCAGCTCGCAAGTCCAAGCAGAGTGAGCATGTCCTGAACTTTGTGCTGAATCTCCGCCTCCGATGCCCCTTGCAAGATCAAGGGAATCGCCATGTTCTCTTCTACGCTTAAATCATTCAATAAATGAAAAGATTGAAATACAAAACCGATATTTTCTCGTCGGTAGCGGGTTGCATGAGGTTCCACGAAGATATGGTCCATGACCTCTCCCTTTAACTCGATGCTGCCTGAGCTAGGGGTGTCCAAGGAGCTGATAATGTTAAGCAGGGTGCTTTTTCCGGAGCCGCTGGTTCCCATAATCGCCACCAATTCGCCCTCCGCCAGCCCAAACGAAACATTCTTTAGCGCTTGAACTTTAAATCCGTCTCCATCATAGGTTTTGTGGATATTGCGAACCGATAACAAACTCTTCTGATTCATCCAATCCCTCCACTCGATTTATTTGTCTATACTTGGATAAAATACTCTATGAGTATATCAGATTTGGTTATATATGTAATCTCATGGAATCCATGGAATGCAATTGACTAGTTTGATATCTTATTGGCATAAACATCCAAAGAAAAAAAGACCGCGTTACGCGGTCTTTCATAAGCCATGCAGCTTCGATATTAGTGAGCGCTCACCAGGATCTTCACTTGGTTCTTCTCTTTAAGCAGGGCTTCAAAGCCCCGGTCGATAACCTCATCCAGTTTGATCCGCTGGGTGACCAGCTTATCCGCCGGGAAGAAGCCTTTTTCCATCAGGCTGATCACAGCCGGGAATACGTCGCGATAGCCGATGATTCCGGTAATGTTACGTTCCTTCATCACGATGTCATTCGGCACGATCGGAGCGGAGGTTTCGAAGATGCTGACAATCATAATCTGTCCGCCGATCTTCGTCGAGTTGATCGCTTGGGTCAGAACCGGCGGAACCCCGGTCACCTCGAATGCCACATCGACTCCGGTACCGGTACGGCGATGAAGCTCTTCTACTACATCGCAGGCCTTCGGATCAATGACGATAGCCCCCAATTCCTCGGCTTTCTGCTTGCGTTCCGGGGACAGCTCCACGGCGTAAATCTCGGATGCTCCCGCCGCCTTCAATGCTTCGATGACAAGCAGGCCGATCGGCCCGGCACCGAATACGACCGCCCGATCCCCAGCCTTTAGCTGGCTTTGGCGCACGGCGTACAGCGCGACTGCCGAAGGTTCCACCAGGGCTCCCTGTTCATAAGAAACGCTGTCCGGGATTTTATGAACCATGTGCTCATCCGCGGCGACATATTCGGAGAAACCGCCGCCGCCGCCGGCGAGCCCGAGAAAGCCCATTTTGTCGCACAGATTGTATTTCCCTTGTCTGCAAGCTTCGCATGTTCCGCATGCAAAGACAGGCTCTACAACCACGCGGTCGCCAGCCTTGAATTTCGTAACGCCTTCGCCAACCTCTACAACCTGGCCGGAAAACTCATGGCCCATAACCACCGGAGCCTGTTCTCCGGTAAGGGCGTGAGGCGTATTCTCAGGTATAAATATAGGCCCGGCCACGTATTCGTGCAGATCACTGCCACAAATCCCGCACCACTCGACCTTGATTTTCACTTTTCCGTTCGTAGCTTGCGGCTCTGCGATCGTCTCCAAACGCAGGTCCTTTACTCCATGCCAGCGCAATGCTTGCATCGTCTTCATCTCCTTATAGGTTCGAAAAAATAAAAATGAAATAGGAAACGTTTCCGAAATCAAATATGTCACAGTTTTGACAATCTGTCAAACCCGTTCCACGAAAATGTATGAAATGTCATGGACAACTGCAGACTGCCGTTCCCCTGCCTTTGCCATGGAAATGCAGCGATCGATGCAGCATCGCTTGCTTGTTCCAGTTGTTCCCCTGCGAATCCCGTGATGGAGAGACGAGCTTAATGTTATAATATAGTTAATGGCTTCAATCCCATCTTGTATTCGCACATACACAGGAAACGTTTCCGATATAGAGAGGAATTTATCGAATATGGTGAACCCCAGAAAAGTAACGATCGAAGATGTCGCCAAACAAGCGGGCGTCGGTATCGCAACCGTGTCCCGAGCCATCAACGACAGCAAGGGCATCAGCCCGAAAACGAAAGCGCGGATCATGCAGGTGATCGAGGAAATCGGCTTCAGTCCGGATACCTCCGCTCAAAGCCTGAAGGTCCGCCAGACGAATCAAATCGCTCTCGCCGTGCCCGACATCCGGAATGCGATCATCCCGGAAATCGCCTGGTCGGTCGAACAGACCGCCAAACAGCACGGCTATCGGGTCGTTCAGATCAATACGGCCGGGAACGCACGGAACGAGCTGGAAATCGTGAGGGATATCAAAAAACTGCACGTGGACGGCCTGATTATCATGCCGCTGGCCTATCCCAAAACGCTTGGCGACCTCATTAACAAATCGAGCCTCCCCGTCTCCATCATTAATTACGGAAAACAACTGGGTGAAGAGTATAGAGCCGATATCGTCGGCCTCGCGCGCCAGGAGGGCAGGCTTGTCATGGAGCATCTGCTGAAAATCGGGCGGAGCCGAATCGCCTATGCCGGTGCGCCCAAGGATAAAATCGAAGAGCGCTATTGGGCTTATGAACAGTCGCTGCAGAAAGTCGATCCGTCGCTTGTCTATTTCGGGGAGGACTTCTCGTTTGAGACAGGGGTTCGCGCGGCGGACTATTTCTATGGCCTGAGGCATATGCCGGACGCCATCTACGCGGTTAACGATATGGTTGCCATCGGCATCGTCAACCGTTTTAAGGAACTGAAGGTTCGGGTTCCCGACGATGTGGCGGTCGTCGGCATCGATAACAATGCATGGACCACCGTCACGACGCCGCAGATCAGTTCGGTGTCCATCATGGGCGATGAAGTGGCCCGGCTTGCGACGGAATTGCTGCTGAAGCGGCTTCGCGAGCAAAAGACCGGGCAATTCGAGCGCGTGCAATTCGAGCCGAGGCTTATTGTCAGGGAATCGAGCGTGTCCGTGATCCGAACCGCAACAATCGACTAAGCGTGATTCGGACCCGTAAAGAAGAGCCCGGAACGCGATGTTCCGGGCTCTTTCCCATTATGAATCATGAAAGCTTAATGGCTTATCGTATACAAATAATAGCCATAGTCGGTAGGCGTGCCGGGATGTCCGATTTGCCGGAGCATGGCGGTTACGTTCCCCCGATGATAGGTCCCGTGATTGACCATATGCTGAATATAATCCAGGCAGCTGGCTCTAAAAGCTCCGGACGGATAGATGGTGTGCAGATTCTCGTGCTGTTCGATAAACAACCGGAAGCGTGCAGCCAGATCGTCCATTAACCGGCCCAATTCTTCGATTCGCTTGCCTTCCGTTTCCGCAACCAGCCGAGCAATCGAATCCTTCAGACTCTCCAAGTACGCAGGCGACATCTCCGTGACTCCGCCCGCGTTAAAGAACGACAGCCAGCCGGAATCAATGACATAGATGTGCACCATCGTGTCATAAATGGATGGAAAAACGCTGACAATCTCCTTGCGGTATACCTCTTCCGAAAGCCCCTGCAAATATTCGCAAACCTTCCGGTTTGCCCATACGTGGTAATCATGCTGCTGTAAGATCCATGTTTTCAAATCATTGTTCCCCTTTTCATAGGCGGGGAAGCACGCAGTTTAAGGGCAATTATGCGCTAATCCCCATATTAGTTTGCCCGTGTACGATTGTTGTTTTCATCTCGAACGCCTCCTGAAATTTACCTAATCCCATTCTAGCATATATGCGGCCAAATAAGAGTGAATCATCGTATGGTTCTAGTTCCAACAAGAAAAGACCGCAACAGGTTCCATGCAACTCCCTGTCACAGCCTTGTGCGGCATGCCTGATTTGCGTTCACCTAGGTCGGAACCGGCGCATGCTGCAGCCGATACGAAGTAGGCGATATGCGATAATACTTAGCGAATGCTCTCGAAAACGTGTGGAGATTGGAATATCCCAGCGAGAACGCCACCTCCGTCACGGACACGTCGGTTTCGGTCAGCAGAACCGCTGCCCGCTCCATCCGCAGCTTCATTAAATAATGGCTCGGACTGATGCCATGCACCCGAATGAACTCGCAGTAGAGATGCGTCCGGTGCACGCCGGCTTGATGGACCACATCCGTCACCGTGATCCCTTCCATGTAGTGGGAATCCATGTAATGCACGCTTTGTTCGAGCCAATTCGGCTTCGTTTCTCTTTTGGCCGGAGCGGCAGCCAAAAGTTCAAACAGCTGATACAACCGCTTCTGCCGTCCAAACTCGTGACCGATGGTATCGTCATCCACGCACCCGTAAATTTGATCCAGCACCGCCTGCAGCCCGCCCTTCATCACATTATGCAGAAAGGGCGTGGAGGGGTGCAGCCCGATTCGGGTCAATGCGCTCTCCGCTGCTTCTCCGTCCAAGACGATCCACTGCATGCGCAGCGTCGGTTCGGGATCGCCGTTCGGTTCCCAATAACTGTACCTCGTATGAGGAAACAGGCAAAAGGCATCCCCTGCCGACAACGTAACCACCTTATCCCCGAATGCCAGCGAGATTTTCCCGTTCAGGACAAAATGCAGCGCATAGTTCTCGGATATTTTGGGGCCGACGCTGTAGTTGGGTCTGGCCAAACTCCGGCCTGCACGGAGAATCCAGATTCCGCCCTTTCTTTCCATGTCCGAAGGTATGCCATACTTCATATTGGCATGCTCGAAGACCATCTCCTTCACATGAAATCCCTCCCGCCTCAAATAAAATGCTTCCTGCCAAATGCAACATGCGGAGCATGATACGCCTGCCTTCACCGCATAAAAATAACAAAGAGGCACGGCTTCATGGCCATGCCTCCAGTGATCTGGTCGACGAGCTTTGTGTTCTTTTTTTGCGATGTACTCTACTTGCAAATCTGAGCTTAAGCCATTAGAACTCTTATACTCCCCATTCCTTGCGGGCTTCGGCTACGGACTTCTGCGGTGTGCGTCCCCAAGCATAATGACCTTTGGGTTTGCGGCCGATCCATCGCTCATCCACCGGTTCGGATGCAAGCTGATAACGGGTATCCGCGCTGATTCGGTAACGGTTGGTGCTGTTGTTCAGCGAGGTGTGCATCATATACATTCCGAATATAATGGCGTCTCCGGCCTCAAAAGCGGTCGTCGCCCATTGCCCGCCGTAACGGTCCACAATCTCGACGGGATCCTCGGAGAACCAGCCCGTGGCAACATTGTCACGATCAACGTCCATTTCCCCGTAGGTCATCTTGATTTTCGTAAAATGCTGGGACCCGAGACACATCGCCAACGTTCCCATTTCAAGAGGGATATCCCCAAACGGCGTCCACATAGTGTACAAATCCTTCGTGCCTCTACCCATATACACAACATCGTAATGAGCGCCGGTATTGCCTCCGCGAGCGACGGCGCGCGGCCACTTGTAGTCGTATGTCATCGCGGCTCCGCCCAGCAATCGTCCAAAGAAGTCCAGCACCGCTGGCGAATTGACAACGTCCAAAAACTGGGGGAAATCCGGCTGCAATTCCTCGGTACTGCCGCCCCACATTCCGCCCTTGTTCTCCGATCCGATGATCCCGTCTTCGACAAGGGCATGGGGATCCAGTCTGCCCATGGCCCCGAGTTTATTCAAGAACTCCATTCTTGCGTTCAAGACCCGTTCCCGCTTATGGAAACCGCGAATCAGGAGATATCCATCCTCCCGCAGCCGGTTTCGCAGCGCGACCGTATCCTCCAGCATGTCATTGCAGTCTCTTAATTCCGTGAGGTATTTACCTCCCCACTCCAGTTCCCGTTGTCCGATGGTCACCTTCATAACAAACCTCCCTTTCTGTCCGTCAGGATAACCTGAAGCGAAACATCCACGCTTCAAGTATCCTTATCCTATTGGATCCGGAAGAGGAAGTCGTTACCGAAAACCGAACCAAATTTACGCAAAACCCGTCTGCATCCGCGGTAGGCTATCGTAAGCGCGTTAGTGATGATATAGGCGCTGCCGGTTTCTCCACTCCGATGGGGGGCAGCCCTCCATTTTTTTGAACCAGAGCGAGAACGAGTGAAGCTGGGAGAAGCCAACCGATTCGGCAAGCGACTGGAGGTCTTTATCGGAGGAGCTTAAGAGCCACTTCGCTTCCGCAAGCCGGCATTGCTGCTGGTACTGCTTCGGGGTCATGCCGTATATTTTGGCGAACTGCTTGCGGAAGCCATCCTCGGACAGCCCCGCCATTTCCGCCAGGGTAGAGACATGCATTGGATCCCGGATATGCTGACGGATGTAGTCGCCGATGAACGAGATGGACAGCGCCTGATGATCGGAATGGGCGTGTTCGTTAAGAAACAATAAAAGCAGCTCCACCCAGACCGCATAATTCCGTATCGGGTCTTTCAACGGAGCAGAACGGATTCTCAGCCATTCGCGGAACAAGCGTTCATAACGGTCCCGATCCAGACGGGACAGGGCGATGATACGAGTGCCGCCATCCTGAATAAGCCTGTCGAACAGCTCCTTCACCTCAGACGGAATGCGGTCTGCCAAAAGCACGCCGAAGCGTATAGGAGACAACGCGTGGAACGAATGGGGAACCTCGGACGGAATGAGAACCACGTTCCCGGATTCCACTCTCGCTTCCCTGCCGTGCGCGCAAAAGCGGCCGCTACCTTCCATTATCAACGTAATCTCAAGTTCCTGGTGGCTTCTTAAGCCGTCATCTTCCCAATGTTCATCATGCGCGCCAATAAAACTTTTACATTCCATCAAGGTTGTTAATCCCCCTTGCCGCATGTCGATTTCGAACGGTTATGATTTCAACTATACCGTCGATAAACCTTACGTCAAGTCGGGATAACCTGCGAGAAGCACCTTAGCTTGCTGCAGTCTCAGCATGATCCATGATCAATCTTCACCTGCGGCAATCTCATGGTCCTTGTAGCTGATCCAATCGCTCCAGCTGCCTGCGTACAGCTTCACCTTGCGGTACCCGGCTTCCCGCAAAGCCAGCACGTTCGGGCAAGCCGACAACCCAGATCCGCAATATACAATCACTTCGTCATCGAAGGACAACCCGGCAAAACGCTCCCGCTGCCGCTCGGCTCCCTTTAGCGTCCCGTCATCATCGATCCCGTCCTTCCAATAGGCATGCGCGGCTCCCGGAATATGTCCGGCCACCGGATCCTGTGGTGCCGTTTCTCCCGTGAACTGCTTCCAATCCCTTGAATCGAGCAGGGTCACGCCGGTTTTGCCGATCTTTGCCCTCACCTCATTCACATCAGCCAGCCATTCCTCCCGCACGTTCGGCTGGAATACGCGCGGAGCCGCCTCGCTTCTTTTCGAGGTGAGCGGATATCCGGCCGACTTCCAGCCGGCGAATCCTCCATCCAATATATATGCCGAACCGTGGCCCAGGTATTTCAAAATCCACCATAACCGCGCACCTTCCGGGCGAAGGTCATCGTCATAGACAACGACGGGCGTACTCGCATCGATCCCGAGCTTGCCGAGCCTCCGGGCCAGCTCCTCCGTATGCGGCAAGGGGCTCCTGCCGCCGTGCTCGCCTGGAGAATCCGTCAAATCCTTTTTCAAATCAACGAATACGGCACCGGGCACATGCTCGCGCTGATAAGCCTCGTAGCCGTAATTCGCATCGCCCGGGCTGAATCGGACGTCCGCAACGACAAGCTGACCCGGATTCGACTGCAGCTGTTCCAGCACCCATTCCTTGCTTACGATATTTGACATAGGCTCCTCGTCCCTTCTGATATCAAGCTGCCGTTTAAATCGTAAATTCCAAATCCTCTTCCGTCTTGACGTCATAAATCGCAGCGTAGATGTCGTTCTGAATCTTCAGGAGGCTGGCATCCTCCCGCTTGCGCGGACGCTCATGGGGAACGTCGAAAATATGGTGAATGCGCCCGGGGCGCGGGGACAGCAGGACGACCCGGTCTGCGAGAAAGACGGCTTCGGATACGTCATGGGTCACAAACACCACCGTTTTCTGCTCCTCCTGCCATATGCGGAGCAGATCCTGCTGAAGCTGAAGCCGGGTAAGATGGTCCACCGCGCCGAACGGCTCGTCCATCAGGAGGATGCTCGGACTGCTCACGAGCGCTCTTGCGATCCCTGCTCGCTGCCGCATGCCACCCGATAAATGATGTGGATATTTCGAGCCGAATCCCTCCAAGCCGACCATGCTCAGATATTTGTCCACGAGCGTTTGCCGCTCCGCTTTTTTCATGCCGGCAAGCTCCAGCCCAAGGCCGACGTTCTGCGAAATGGTGCGCCACGGGTACAGGGATGCATCCTGGAATACGACCCCAGAGCTCCGCGTAGGCCCCTGAACCTTCTTGCCATCCAGCAAAATGTCGCCCTCCGTCGGAAGCTGCAATCCCGCCAGCAGCTCCAGCAGCGTGCTTTTTCCGCAGCCGCTCGGCCCGAGGATGCACAGAAATTCGCCGTCCCTCACCTGCAGGTTTATATTTTGAAGCGAGATTGTTGGAAGATCGCCGCCATAGACCTTCGAGACATTTTCAACCGTAAAGCCGGACATAGGAACGCCTCCTGCCATACTTTATTTTTTCGGAATAAACCTGAGGTCCAGAATATCCTCCACCTTGTAGATCTCATCCTGGAAGCCCAGCTCCTTCTGAATCTGCTGGGTATCATTCAACGCGTTGATGTCCACGTCCGGATTGTTCTCCCACAGCACCTCTTCGCGCTTCAGCGCCAGATCCAGCACCTCGGGATCGATCTCGATGTTGTTCAGATAGTAAGCCTTAAACTCGTCCGGATGGCTCTTCGCATACTCCTGCGATTTGAAGTAAGCCCGCAGCAGCTTCTCGACCAATTCCGGTTTCTCTTCCAGAATACCGTCGCGGGCCGCCAGCACCCCGGTGTGGAAGGTCGGCAGGTAATCCCAGCCTGTAGCGATGATATGGCCCTTTCCCTGCTTTTCAGCCAGAGAAGCGAACGGTTCATGAATGATGGTGGCGTCGACCTGTCCGGTTTCCAGACTCGCGTAAGCCGCCTGATGCGTGCTGTTGGCAATGAAGGTCACATCGTCCGGACTCAATCCGTGCTCCTTCAGGATGACCTGCGTATATACCTCCAGGCCGCTGCCGAACACGGCGATGCCCACCTTCTTGCCCTTCAGGTCTTCCACCTTCTGGATCTCCGGCGAGGCGATCAGGTAGAACGGCCCCTTGGTCCGGAACATGGAGGAGACGATTTTGACGGGAGCGCCCTTGCCCGCAGCCACGATCGCCGTCGTCGTGGCCACGTCGACCACGTCAATGTCCTTGCTGGTCAGACCGGCTATCGGGTCCTTGGTGGTGATAAATTCGACGTCGAGTCCTTCCTCCTCGAAGAAACCCTTCTCCGCCCCGAAGGACACCGCCAGTCCGCTGACCCCGCTAAGCGGCGCATACCGGATCTTCTCCAGCTTGGCGCCTGCCGCGCTCTCTCCGTCCCCGGCGGACGGTGCCGCTTCCTTCCCGTTATCTTGACCGCTTGCGCAGCCGGCCGTCATGGCGATCAGCCATAGCGCCGCAAGTGCTATTAGGTATGGACGTATTCCTCTTCTGTTCATATGGTTCTCTCCCCCTGGTAGTGATGCTTTTGCCCGATGGTCTATGATGATTTCCATTTCAAAAAAACGCTGCGTTCCAACAAATCGATCAATGAAATGATAAGCACGGATACGACGGTAACCAGCGCTACAATGGCAAAAGCCTGCGCGGTATTGTACAGCGATGTCGCCTTCACGAGAATATTGCCAAGGCCATCCTTCGACGCCAGCATCTCCCCGAACAGCGCCCCGACCAGTCCGGTAGCGGCCGAAATTCGGAGAGCGGCAAAAATGGTGGGCGCAGCCGATGGCAATATCACCTTCATGATGGTCTGATAGCGCGTCGCCTCGAATACTTTGGCGACCTTCAGATGGTTGTCCGCCGTCTGTTTGATTCCGGTCATCGTATTGACCGTGATCGTAAAGAAACAAAACAGGAACACAATCGATATTTTATGCGTGATCCCGATCCCGAGCCAGAGCGCCAGCAGCGGGACGATCGTCACCTTCGGAATCGCCATCAGCGCCGAAAGGTACGGCCGGAAGAACCGCTCCGCCCATGGGATCAGCACCAGAGCCATGCCGACGGCGAGCCCGCCAATGGCCGCAATGCCGTAGCCCGCAACGAACTCGGCCAATGTGACGTACAGGTGCTTCCAGATCTCCCCGTCACCGAACAGCTTGAACAGTTCGCGGAATACTTGGGAAGGCGCAGGCAGATACAAGCTGCTGACGGTCTCCGTGCGAACCAGAACCTCGCAGATCCCCAGTATGACCAGCAGCAATGCCCCCTGACCTGCCCAGATGCCGGGGAATTTCTTGGCATTCCTCGTTCCCATCCGGCTCACCCCTTCGCAATCAGGTCATAACGGTTCCTTGGGCGGCTCAGTCCCAAATGCTCCCGGAAGGTGCTGCCTTCATACTCGGTGCGGAACAAGCCTCTGCGCTGAAGCTCCGGCACAACCAGCTCCAGGAACAGATCCAGACCGCCAGGCATATAGGGAGGGCAAACATTGAACCCGTCGGCCGCTTCATCCCGGAACCACTCTTCGATGATATCCGCTACCTGCTGCGCGCTGCCGACCACGAGCAGATGCCCGCGGACCGTGACGGTGAAGAAATAGAACAGGTCCCTGATCGTAATATCCTCGCGTCCGTTCGCCCCTCTGGCCAAGTCGGCCCAGTGCAGCGCGGCTTCCGAAGCGGATAAGTCAGGCAGCGGATCCTCCAGCGAATATCCCCTCAGGTCGATTCCGATCTTATCCGAAAGGGGACCCAGATCGAAATCGGTCACCACCAGTTCGTTCAGCTCCGCATATTTGGCCCGTGCTTCTTCCTCCGTCCGGCCCACGATCGGAACCAGCCCGGGAAGGACCTTCAAATCCGAAGCTTCCCTTCCATACGCTGGCAGGCGCTCTTTCACTTCCTTGTAAAATTTCACGGCGACTTCTTTGACGTTCGTTCCGGTGAAGACCATGTCGGAGTATTGGGCCGCCAGCATTTGGCTGCGCAGGGAGGTTCCTGCCGTGATCAGCGGAAGCTGTCCCTGTATCGGACGCAGAATGTTCAGCGGCCCGGCGACGGAGAAGTGCTCGCCGACATGGTCCAGGGCATGCACCTTGCTGCCGTCGGCGAACACGCCGCTTGCCTTGTCCCGCGGAAGGGAGTCATCCTCCCAGGTGTCCCACAGTCCGCTGACGATTTCGATGAATTCCTCGGCATAGTCGTACCGCTTGGCGTTATCCCAATGCTTCTCCCGGCTGAAATTCAGCGCAGCCCGCGTATCGGAGCCTGTCACGACATTCCATGAGGCCCGGCCCCGGCTGAGATGATCCAGCGATGCCGTGAAGCGTGCGATGTTGTAAGGCTCGGCATAGGTGGTGTTCACCGTGCCGATCAAACCGATTTTATCCGTTGCCGCTGCCAGATAGGACAGCATGGTGAACGGCTCCAGCCGCGTCATTTGGGAAGGGAATAAATGCTGCATATCCGCGCTCGTGGCCAATCGGTCCCCTAGGAAAAAGAAATCGAACTTGGCCTTTTCAAGCTTCTGGGCGACCTCCTTCAGGAACTGGGGATCGTAAGCCCCGTCCGTTTTGCCTTCGGGCAGCCTCCAGCCCGCGGGATGATAGCCCGTCCCGAATAAGAACAATCCAAGATGCAATTGACGACGTTTTGAACTCATGGTTGTGTCACCTTCCTGATCCATATTGGTTATGGTTGATCATGATCATGCCGAATAGGTACTGGCGTTATATCTGCTTGATCCGCGGAATTCCTCCGTCAAGCGGTCGATCTCCTGCAGTTCTTCCTCTGTCAGCCGTTCATCCGAATGCTTCAGCGTATCCGCGATGTGCTCAGGCTTCGATGCCCCGACAATGGCTGACGTGATGCCAGGGCGGCTGAGCACCCAATTCAGGGCGAACTGCGGAAGCGTCCATCCCCGCTGTTCGGCCAGCGGCCGGATCCCCTCCACGACGGAAAGCGCATGCCGCTGGTTCAGCAGCAATCGTAACCGCTGCTCGCCTGCAGCTAGGCGCGAGTCCGTTGGGGGAGCTTCGCCCGCCCGATATTTGCCGGACAATATGCCCCGGCCGAGCGGACTGTACACGATAACCCCGACCTGCTCGGACTGGGCAAAGGGAATCAGCTCGCGTTCAATCTCTCTAGTAATGAGACTGTATTCCGGCTGTACGCTTTCGAACCGGCGAAGGCCATGCAGCGCACTGATGCCGTGGGCTTTGGCGAGCTGCCAAGCCGCATAGTTCGAGCAGCCGATGTAACGCACTTTCCCCTGCCGTACAAGATCCGTAAGCGCATCAAGCGTCTCGTCCAGCGGGGTTAACTCATCAAACCGATGTACTTGATAAAGATCGATATAATCCGTTTGGAGCCGGGCAAGACTGTTCTCCAGCGCACGGTAAATATGATAGCGGCTTTGGCCCTGGTCATTGATGCCGGGTCCGATGCGATTATGCAGCTTGGTTGCCAGGAGAATGTCCTGTCTTCGCTCCTTCAGCAGCCTGCCCAGAATTTCTTCCGATTCCCCGAGCTGCTTGACGTTTCCGTTATCCATGCCCGTGCCGTAAACGTCAGCCGTATCGATCAGATTGATGCCGGAACCAAGCGCTTGATCCAATACGGCGGCCGAATCCCTCTCATCGATCCAGCGCCCGAAAGACATCGTCCCGAGGCTTACCTCCGACACTTGAACCCCGGTTCTGCCCAGTGTTCTATACTGCATAATGCCAACCCCTCACTTTGCTAGATTCATAAAAAAACAACCGGAGACACCCCTCGGATCATAACTTGATCCAAGGATGCATCTCCGGTCGTCCGGTAGAATGTGCATCAATCATATTAGCGTTATAATTGTCATGTAGCCCTTAGAATCGAACGTCTCGTTCATCTCCGTTGGTTAGGTAGATAAACAAAGCATCTAATTCTATCATTTCCGATATGTTAAGTTGGATTATAACACCGTCTAATTTTGTCGTCAATTATTTTTCATGTTGGGTTTGCGGCCGGATCAGCCCGAGGTGATCTCGTAGCGTCCTGCCCGCATATTCCTCGCGAAACAGCCCCCGCTGCTGAAGCAGCGGGACTACGCGCTCCACAAACTGTTCGAGCCCGCTCGGGAGCAGAGGAGCCATTATGTTGAATCCATCGCAGGCCAAGCTGCGGAACCAATCCTCCATCATATCGGCAACTTGCCGCGCAGTGCCAACCATCGTCATATGTCCCCTCGACACCGCGTAATGCCGGCCGAGCTCCAGAATGCTCATCCCTGACTTCGCGGCCATATCCATAATCATGATCGCCCGGCTGCTGTTTCCTTCCCGCGGCAAATCGGGCAGCGGGCCGTCTGCCGGATATCCCGTCAAATCCGCATTCAGCAGCTGGGACACATACTTCACCCCTGCCTCCGGCAGAATGAGCTCGCTGAATGTCCGGTGATATGCCATGGCTTCGGCTTCGCTGTCCCCAAGGAAAACCTGCAGTCCCGGCAGAACCTTTACCTCTTCCCTCTCCCGTCCATACTCCATGAGCAAGTCCTTAAACTCGCGGTAATACTTGATCGCATCCTCCCTACTCTCGCAGGCCGTGAACACGACATCAGCCGTTCGAGCCGCCAGCCTTCTTCCGGCAGCCGAGGTTCCCGCTTCAATGATGACAGGCCTCCCCTGCGGAGATGTCGGCATGTTTAAGGGCCCTTCCACCCTGAAGTACTCGCCTTCATGATGCGCCCGATGAATCCGTGCCGTATCGGCAAAGACCGCCTTTTGCCGATCCAATACAAGGGCATCGTCCTCCCAGCCGTCCCATAATCCGGTCACGACTCGTAGAAATTCCTCCGCCCTTTCATACCGTTTTTCGTGCTCCATTAATTCCGCCGATCCAAAATTGCGTGCCTCCGCATCCTTCGTGGAGGTCACCACATTCCAGGCGGCCCTGCCGCCGCTGATATGATCCAGCGTAGACAGACGCCTGGCCAATCCGTACGGCTCGTTGAAGGTTGTAGATGCCGTTCCGGCTAATCCAATACGTTCCGTCACCCCGGCGAGGCCGCTCAACATGGTGAGCGCTTCAGGCTGCAGAAAGCTGACATTCGTCCGTAAATCCTCGATCAACGGGATCGAGTTGTTGTCCGCAAGGAATACCATATCGAATTTTCCGCGTTCGGCTGCTTGGGCGCAGCGTTTATAGAAATCGTAGTCCATCGCCCCGACCCCTGCCGAATCGGCATGACGCCATGCAGCGATATGATGGCCGTAATTCATCAGAAAAGCGCCCAGGATGATTTGGCGTTGATCTGAACCCATCACGTTCACTCCCCTCCGGTCTAGCTCTATAGATTCTTGATCTCGATGAGATTATCTACGTATTCACTGACATACTTGTTATCGTGAAGACGGGCTTGAACTTCCTTCTCCCATGTCACGGCTTCCCGCAAGGACGCAAGACCCGTCCCGATGCCATACCATGCCTCCACCTCATCCCGACGGATGGTGAAGGACCGGTCTTCAAACTTGAAGATCAGTGTATCCAAATTATCAATCATGGCAAAATTCGCAGTGGAATTATAGACCAGCGTCTTCTTCAGCATGTCCTCTTTCAGATCGCCGACCCTGGACTTGAACCGAAGCTCGGCCGTCAATTCCTCCGGATACAGCTGAAATGTGCGCTCGATGTCACGCATAGGAAGCGAAGCATTCAAATTGATCAGGTTCCCGGCATTGCCCATATATGGGCTGGCGAAGTTCAGCGAATTCCGTATATCGTGCGTCAACGGATCATTTTGCTCCGCTTCATACTGAACCGCTTGTTCATTTGCCTTGGGCTTAATGTATCCCTCCAGCGCCGCCATGCCCCCGATGCCGATAAGCAGCAGGACAACGATCAGCCAATTCTTTCTGCTCATGGTTCATTCACCTCAAGTTGAAACGTTAGTTTATAAGCTTTTTGGACCAGCAGCGGAATGATGACCGACGTCATCGGGATAACATACCGCATGACGGTCACGTAGAACGAATAAGGCCCATCGACCGACAGTTCTCGCCCAAACCATAAATCGCTGCCGTATTGAATCACGAAGGTATACATGGAGATAACCACGATAAATATCGACCACAGCCACCATGCCCACTTGCTCCATTGGTTCAATTTGCGTGCATTGATGACGGCTGTCTGCTTTTCATACCGTTTCAGATGCCGTGACATGGAAAGATACGCCGCACCGGTTAATGCAGCCAAACACAGGAGGAGCGTGTTCACCCATATCCCGATTGGTAAAAACCGGGCCGGAATGGTAGCGATCCAGGCCAGCAAGGAATAAATAAGGGCGCTCTGAAGGAGGTCATGACGGAATCGGTAGCTGTAAATTTTCTGGTTGTCGTCAATCAGAGATTCGATGTCTTCCATATTTTCGATCGCCAGACTGATCGCCGACTGATATGCTATGCCGTTCTCCATATAATCCGTGACCCGCGCCTCCAAATTGCTGAGAACCTCGTTCTTCAGATCGACAACTTCCTTGGTTTTGCGTTGATTCGCGAATAGGCGATCCACAAAAATCTCGAGGTCATGCCTGTTGGTCATTGCTACTTCAGCTCCTTTCCGTTTCCAATCAGAACATCGATAATCTCGCGTGCCGCCTTCCATTCTTCTTGGTTGCGCAGCAAGCGCTTCATTCCCTCCTGGCTGAGATTGTAATATTTACGTCTCCCGCCCTGGGTTTCTTCTCCCCAATAGGAGCGTATCAATCCCTGCTTCTCCAGCCTCCTCAGACTTGAATACAATGTAGGCTCCTTCAGTTCAAATCGATTCCCGCTTCGAATCGCGATCTCCTTAATGATCTGATAGCCGTAATTGTCTCCGTCTGATAGCACATGCAAAATAAAGGTATCAATATTGCCGCGTATCAAGTCACTGTTATGTAAGGGTTCAATCAAATACCCGAACCTCCTAACGGATGGAATGGGTATAATATAACGCACATTACTATGCATGTCAAAGTAATATTCCACACATATATTCCATTGCGATCTTCTTTGGATTGACGGTTTGCGAGCGTCTACTATATAATTCTTGAAAGTTCTTCCTATTATAAATAGGATCCCATAGAATGCTGCGCAAGAGACCCATTTATCTATATCCCATCAGTACCCGCAGGAGGAAACGGTTTTGCTTCATAAATACATTCGACGTCTGAAATACTATATTCTCCGGACCCTTCGCATGCAAAATAGCGACCATCGGATCGCTCTCGGCTTTGCCGTCGGCTTCTTCCCTTGCTGGTATCCCACCTTTGGCATCGATCTGCTGCTGGCTCCGCTGCTGGCTCGCATGGTAAGGGGGAACATCCCCTCCGCCTTCCTTGCGGCCTCCGCAGGCTCCGTCTTGTGGCCGATCCTGTTCTATCTAAACTATAGAATCGGCGTGTTTGTGCACCTGTTCACTACGTTTCCGGCGACCTTCGAAATCGAAGATGCGCTCACGGTTCCCGTTCCGGAGACGGATTATATCGTTGAAACGGACCATTTCGGCAGGTTGGGCGACATGGGCGTTAACTTTCTCGTCGGCGCCTTGATCAACAGCGTTCTTTCTACGCTGATTCTTTACATTCTGCTGCGAATCATGCTTTCCGTCTACCGCAAACCCTTGCTCCACAAGATCAAAGAATCCATTCGCAGAGGAAAATCGAAGCATTAGCCCGAAGCTCCCCCTGTAAAAGCGCCCGGAATTCTATTCCAGGCGCTTTTTTTATACCGTTCAAGCTCAATTGTCTCGGTCTATTCGTGATTTCCCCTTCAGTTATGAGCCGTTTTCTCTGGAAAATTCGGTATAAGTTGCTAAAAGTACGGCATTCTAAAGAGGATGAGCCTTACTATATACCGGCAAAGGAGGGAAGTGTCAATGAAATCGAAGGTACGGCCCGCGCTGCTCGATCCTGTTAAAATGCGGCTGGAACATTGCGAAGATGTCATCTACCAATCCTTGCGTCTCCATGGATCAACGTGTACCGTCATCTACATTGAACCTATTGTGGATATCAGCACCCTGCATGAATACATCGTCAAACCGTTGATTAAGGAAGCCGCGAAGGTTCAGCATGATTTTCTTAATTTCATTGACCGCATGGATCGCGGAGACATGCTGTCGGTTCCGTTCGAGCGTTCTTCCTCGGCCGAGTATATTGCCGATATGATCGTTGAAGGCAGAGCCGTTGTGATTGTGGAACAATTGGCGGAGGCTTATTTGTTCGACATCGTCTTGTATCAGAAGCGGGCGGTTTCGGAATCTCAGAACGAGCTGGTCGTGAACGGACCGCAGGAAGCGTTTATCGAAGACATCGGAACAAATCTATCGCTGCTCCGGCACAAAATCAAACATACGGATCTCAAAACCGTGCGCTACCAGATCGGCGACTACTCCAAGACCGCCGTGTACATGGTGTATGTCGACGGTTTGTGCAAACCTGAAATCGTTGCTCAAGTGGACCGGCAGCTGAGCAGCATGTCCATCGACGGGACGTTTGGGATCAGCACCTTGTCCGAGCAAATGAAGGAAGGCGTAAAATCCCCCTTTCCTCAGTTTCAATACACGGAACGCCCCGATTCCGTTGCCGCGTCCCTGCTTGAAGGCCGGGTTGGCATCATGCAGGACGGAACGCCGTCGGCGCTGATCGTGCCCGTCACCCTTTTTTCCCTGCTGCAGTCGTCCGAGGATTATTATCACAGCTTCTTCTCCTCCAGCTGGATTCGGATCGTCCGGTTCATGTTCGCGATTATTTCATTATTGATGCCTGCCCTGTATGTCGCTATCACAACTTTTCAGCCATCCATCATACCAACCGATTTGCTGATCACCTTAGCCGCATCGCGTGAAAACATACCGTTCTCCGCCTTAGCGGAGGCGCTGATCATGGAACTGACCTTTGAAGCGCTGCGGGAAGCCGGGACCCGTATCCCGAAGCCCGTCGGGCAGACGATATCCATCATCGGCGCCATTGTCATCGGACAGGCCGCGGTGGAAGCGGGGATCGTATCGAACCCCATGGTCATCGTGGTTTCGATAACGGGCATCGCTTCTTACATCATTCCGCACTTCGAGCTGGGGCTGGCGTTCCGCTTGCTGCGCTTTCCTATCCTCATACTTGGAGGAACGCTCGGTCTGATCGGCGTGTTTACGGCCGCCTTCCTGGTGTATGGACATATGGCTTCCCTGAAGTCGTTCAATACGCCGTATCTGCAGCCCGTTGCCCCCCTTGTCTTATCGGAATGGAAGGACACCTTCGTGCGGGCGCCGTCCATGCTGATGAAGAACAGGCCTAAAACCTATGCATCATCCAACAATTTAAGGAGACGAAAACGATAATGCTTCTACTCAAATGGTTGAAAATTCTGCTGCCATTATCGTTGTTGACCGGCTGCGGCTTCAACCTGACCAAGGTTGAGATCAACGAGCAAACCTTTGTCTTTGCCATGTACGTGAATAAAAGCCCGAAAGACGAAAGCGTGGAAGTGACGATCAGCGCCCCCTTGCCGAACCGGCTTACATCCGGACGTCAAGCGGGCGGGAAGGGCGGCGGAGATCCGTATGCCATGGTAACCCAATCCTCCACCACCGTGCAGGATGCCCTCCACCTGATCCAACGGGATCTTTCACGGCGTTTCGACTTCAGCCACACCAAGGTCGTTGTCGTAGGCAAGAGCTATGCGGAATCCGGATTAGAGGATCTGATGGATTGGCTCCAGCGGGAACCGACAACGAACATGAACATCTATATCATGGTTGCGCCCGGCGACGCGAAAAAAGTCGCCGAGCTGACGCCGGTTTTTGAACAGATGCCTTCGGAGGTGCTCATCCGGTTTGCGGACCAGCACAACATGATCACCACGAACCTGAAGGATTGTCTCTTTGCCGATTCGGGCAATCAAGGGTATGCCCTGACCTATTTGACGGCAGGCATGAAGCCTATGGTCGCTGACCAGGAGAAGCTGGAGCCGTGGACGGGAATTCAAGGCACGGCGCTGTTTCATCAACATAAGCTGGTAGCCACCCTTCCAATGGAGGAGTCGCTTGCCGTCAGTTGGGGAGTGAACGAATTAAAAGCCCCCCTGTATACCGTTTCATGGGATGAAAAAGGAAAAGCCAGCGCTTTCCTGATTTCAACCCGCTCCAGCAAATCCGTACGCATGGTTTCGGGCCATCCGGTATTCACCGTCAAGCTGAGCGGGACAGGAGATGTGATGTACAAAAAAAATCATAAGCAATTGGATACCCTTCAGGCGAAAGAGCTTATACAGCATGAGCTCAATGAACTCATTGCAGGTCACCTCAGAAAGGCCCTCCATACCTCGCAGCGGGTCGGTGCAGACGTCCTGCAGCTCGGAATGCTGGTGGACTGGAACTATCCCGATCATTGGAAGAAGGTTCGCTCCAACTGGTCCGACTATTACAAGAACGAAGTGGAGATTCAGGTGGTTACCGACATTAAGATTCGAAACTTCGGGGCCGTACTCAAAAGGAATCCGAAATAAGGAGGCGTGCCATGCTGGCTCTTGTGTTCCTCGTATACGCTTTGACGGAATGGTACTTCGCGAAGAAAAAGGTAAGGTCCCCCCGTGAGAAATGGACGATGCTCATTCTGATTCTTGCCTTTTCCGTCTGGAATGTAATCGCCTTATACACTCACGAGTGGCTGACCCCTAATCATCTGATCATGCTGCTGTTCGGCTGGCTGGATAAGCTGTAACATCTAAAAAAACGAAAGGAGGTTCGCACCCGACATGCGCAACACGCCTTGGCAGCTGTTCCGTTTCGGATTTGTCTATCTTAATGCCATACCTACGGGATTTCTAATCAGTCCCCTCTTGTGGAATTCGGCATATTTGGGATGGGCCGCGATTCTGGGCGGTTATGCGATGAGCCTGATTTTCCTCTGGTTTGCTCTGCAGGTCGGACAGTGGGATCCACGAAAACCGTGGATCGAATTCGGCAGCGCCCTGGTCAGCAAATGGATCCACTTTCCGATCGTCGCATTAGTATTCTTCTGGTCCATCAATTACATAGGGATGGATATCGAAGGTTTCACGTTATTCTTCGATACCAATTACATGCGGGAATCTCCCCAGTGGTTCATCCTCCTGATTGTGGGCCTGGTCGTTATGGTTACGGCTAGGTGGGGCATGGAGACGATGATTTATATTTCCGACGGGCTGTTTCTTGTCATCGTGGTTGCCATTGTTGCCATGAATATGTTTTTCTTTAAGGAAGCGCATTGGGATATGATGATTGCGCTGGTCAGACATCACAATTATGAGTCGGCGATCAAGGACAGTTTGTTCTGTCTTTCATTCTTCGCGGAATGGATCGTGTTCCTCTTTCTGGCTCCTTATATCCAATTCAACAAAAAATCCTTTCGCAACCTTGCTGCGGCAGGACTGTTGGTCACCATAGGCGTGATGCTCCAATGGGCTTCGGCTCTGCTGAATTTCGGCCCCTATCTAGGGCGCGAGATGCAGTATCCGCTCGTCGAATTAATGCGTGCAGCCAGCGGGTTCCTCGGCAATTCCGATCCGCTGATCATTGGGTTATGGAGCAGCTCGATGTTCTTCCACAGTGCCTTTCTAGTCCACGTTAGCGTAAGGTGTATGGCGAAACTCCTTAACCTGAAGCAAATGGATGGTCCCCTGATCGCGATCATTGGGGGAACCGCTATCGTAATTGCGTACCAGTATTCCCAAAATCCGATCCTTTTTCAGCAAGACTTCAATTCCTTCGGGATGGCGGTATTTTTCATTCTCATGGAGTTCATCCCGATTTTCTATTGGATTGCCTCCCTGTTCCATAACCGTAAGCGTAAACCAAAATCAAGACCAAAGCCTGATCATAAACCCGCTTGAAAGTTTTGAACCTTGTAATGAACCGCCCTCCCATCCTGTTCTTCGTTCGAATTTCAACATGAAAAAGAGCGGCCGTCAGCCGCTCCCATCTTACGGATCAACATGGTTAAGAAGAAATTTTCCCGGAAAGTATGATAACCCTCCGATGTTTATACTTTCTGATATCGTCAAAATACCAACATTTTATGTAAGCGCTTCCTACAAAAAGGTTCTTTTATTGTAAGCAATTGGCATATTATATAGTACAGTAGACCAGCTAAGCAAGGGTGGCAGGAGGAGGTGATCGGCATGGGCGTGAATGAAGCTTTGGCTTTAATGATTTCGTTCGCCACTCTGGTCGTTTCGATCCTTGCCTTCCATAATAAGAAATAGACCCGTCCTGGAACAGATGAATCTATTTCTTACGTCTGGTTGCAAGCAAATATCCACCTTGCGGGCGAAGATCTGCTGTACGAGGAGTCGGCGGCAACCGGCTCCTTTTGTAATACACAAAAATATCCTATTCCGGTTTTTGCGGATTTATGACTCGGCGACATCCATTACGTCTTCAGAATCGGCTGAACATCCGCTAAAATTTTCTCCATCCGTTTGGAGCTCTCCTCATACATTTTCTTGGCTTTCTTACTTTTCGTGCTGAGACTGAACAATTCCAAATCCGCCTGGCATTTCTTTAAGTTTGCATACAAGAGCTTCCGCTCCTCATTTTGGGGTACCTGGATCTGATCATCATACAAATCGACGGTCAGCTGTCCATAAGTGTCTACCTGGGCAAGATATACATCCTTGATCTTAGCGCCCTGTTTGTCCAGCTCTTCGACCAGCCATCCCTGATTGAACCCCATTACGCGCAGCGGCTCATCCATAACTTTACCATCCATAACCACAACCTGTGCGGCTTTTTCCGCCGCTACGTGGATGCCAAGATCTTTAGGAGTTAAAGGCAAATTCTCACGCTTCTGCAGAATATTAATCTCCCCGCTGGACTCCATGATGGCAAATTCCACGTCGGCGACCTGAAACACGTCTTTTTTCCGCAGCTGCTCCATTAACTCATCGGAAGTCAGCCTTTCTTTCTTTAAATTGTCTTCTAATATCTTGCCGTCCTTAATGAGCACGGTCGCCTTAAAATCGATAAAGTCCCTGGCCTTCTTGCTCTTGAGTTGCAGGAATTCAATAAGTAATGAACAGCCTACCCATACGCCCAGCCCAATTAATCCCAAATACCAGTTCGCTTCATGATCCAAGGAGATATAGGCGGCCAAGCTACCGATCGTAATTCCCGTTAAATATTCAAAAAAAGAAAGTTGCGAAACCTGCCGCTTGCCCAGCACTTTCGTCATCAGAAACAACACAACCACAGCGCATAAGGTTCTAAGTACGATTTCTAACCATTGGGCCACGATAAAGCCTCCTCATTTGATATCTCGACATAGCAATCACTATATAGATTATTGTCAAATATCCTAATTGAAATCACACCATTATTTTCCTTGCCATGCTTCATGCATGTTCTTCTCCAAAATGCGTACATTATTACGCATGAAAGGAGTGATAAAAACCAATGACCGTAGCTTCCGATGTGAAAACATGCCTCTCATCCTTAAAAAGCGCTCAGGCCAGCCTTGAGCAATTTGCGCTGTCTACGCAAGATCAAAATGCCAAGGATCTGTTCACTACCGCGGCACAACAAACGCAGCAAGTCGTAGACCAAGTAGCCCAGCGGGTTCAGCAGCTTGAACAGGAAGAGCCTCAGTATAAAGGTTTCTAAGCATTGTTTTTTTGCTTTCTCCTATGCTGAAAGCCCATGCATACCTCCTATCTTTCCCGGATAGGAGGTTATTTACATTGTGTTATTTTTTATTGAGTTATCATCACCATCAGGGTAAAGTGTTAATAACGGAGACTGAATATAAGGGGGTAATTCTATGAATAATGGTATGCGTCCTATCGATGTCATCACGTTCGGCGAATCGATGGGATTATTATATCCCGAAGGCACACGGGGCATTGGCCAGGGAGGAACCATGGCCCAGTCCTTCGGCGGCGCCGAAAGCAACCTCGCCATCGGGCTTTCCAGGCTTGGCTGCAGCAGCGGATGGTTCGGCCAGCTCGGCAACGATCCGATCGGAACCGGCATTTTGAAAACGCTTCGAGGTGAAGGGGTCGATGTTTCCAGCGCCAGACAAACGGATGCTGCACCGACCGGTCTTATGCTGAGACAGAACGTTCGCGGTCAATCCTCCGTCTATTACTACCGCAAAGGCTCTGCCGCCAGCCAAATGACGCCGGACCATGTAGACTCCGAATACATAGCCAAGGCCCGCATCCTTCATTTCACGGGCATCACCGCCGCCTTAAGCAGCAGCTGCCTGGAGACGATACGGCATGTCATTTCCGTATGCAAAACGCATGGCGTCCAGATCAGCTTTGATCCGAACCTCAGGCTGAAGCTGTGGAACATTGAGGAGGCTCGCCCCGTATTGCTGGAGCTTGCCGAAAGCTGTGATTATTTCCTCCCTGGCTATGATGAATGCAAGCTGTTGTTCGAAACGGAGGACGAGCAGGTGATCCTGGACCGTCTGCGTCAGCTCCCCGGCATGTCCGTGATCAAGAGTTTCGACGGAAACAACGTTATTATTCGGGAAACCGGGACCTACTCCCTTCCTTTTGAGCGCGTGGATAACGTAGTGGATACCGTTGGCGCGGGAGACGGCTTCTGCGCAGGCTTCCTGGCAGGCATCGCCAAAGGCTGGACACCGGAAGAGGCCTTGTCCCTAGGCGGATTAACCGGATCCCTGGTCATTCAAGCCCCAGGTGACTGGGAAGCGCTTCCGACCTGGGAGGAAGTTCAACAGCGGCGAGGAAATGCCGCCCATATCGAACGTTGACCCGCTATGATTGGATATCAAGCCATCATCTAATAGAATGCATAGATTTAGAAGGAGTGTCTAACATGAAAAAATTGAAACTGATCGAACAGATCCATCAGGCTGGCGTTGTCGCGGTCCTGCGCGGCGATTCTCCCGATGAGGTTGTAGAGATTGCCAAACGCGCGATTGAAGGCGGGATCAAGGTCATCGAGGTGACCATGACCGTACCGTTCGCTACGGAAGCCATTACGACGTTATCCAAAATGTACTCTTCCAAAGACCCGCAAGCGGACAACTATGCCATCATCGGAGCCGGTACGGTTCTGGATGCAGAAACGGCCAGAATCACGATCCTGGCCGGTGCCGAGTTCGTGGTCTCCCCAGGGTTCGACCGCGATACGATTATGCTCTGCAACCGATATCGCATTCCGGTCATGCCGGGTGCCGTTACCGTCCATGATATCGTGGCCTCGCTTGAGCTTGGCGTCGATGTCGTTAAGCTCTTCCCGGGTAATCTGTACTCTCCGTCCGTCATACCGTCTCTGAAGGGCCCGCTGCCGCAGGCCAATATCATGCCGACCGGAGGCGTGAATCTGGACAATCTGCATGAATGGATCAAGGCCGGGGCATTCGCGGTCGGAATCGGGTCCGATCTGACCAAAGACGCGCTTAAGAGCGGAGACTTCAATTTGATTACGGAGAAGGCCCGTGCTTATATCCACGCCTTTAAGGAAGCTCAAACCTCCCATAAATAATCTTTATGCACATGCCGTAGTAGTTCATAGATGGCGTTCGCTGCATGTTCATCTTCATAAATAACAGACAAGCCTATCAAGTCGATCTTGATAGGCTTGTCTGTTATTAGATCCTTCTCTTTCCGAACCATCGTTTCTGTGTAATCATGCCCGTTGTAAAACCGCCTGCAACAATCGTCAGAATGGAGTACACAAAGGTGCTTCCCGAGAGCAGAACGCCTCCGAATCCGATGATGACGGCATCCATCAGCAAAATAATGACGCCTACATTCAATGGCAAATACCTTGCCAGAAAATGAGCCAACAGATCCGTTCCGCCCGTGCTTGCATCATTCCTCAGCATCAATCCTAGCCCGGCCCCGATCAACGCACCGCCTATGGGCGCGCTGATAATCACATGGGGAGCAAAAAAACGCAAAAAATCCGTTTGCAACGGGGAGAGCAAATCGATGACAAACGAAGATATCAGCATGCCTGACAGACTATTGTAAAAGATTTCGCGATTTAACATCCAGGCGGCGATAAACATGGGGATGCTGCACAAAATGATTACGAATCCGATATGTAGGTCAAACACGTAGTTGGCGATCAGAGCAATCCCGATAACTCCGCCATCCAGAACTTTATGCGGGACAAGAAAAAAATTGGTCCCCATCGCGATCAGAAAGCTTCCGATCACGATAATGACATGTTTTCGAAATGACAGCATATCCCACATCTCCATTTATAAAGGCATGTCTTATTCATATGCTTGTCATTTCGAAAAATTGCGAACTCGCTGTCCCGCATTTGAAAAAAAATTCCATCGGAATGTCTATCGCTTATTCGGCTTTTACATAAAGCAAACGCTCGGTGCGCGCCATCACTTTGGTTTTCATATACGGATGATTCTCATAGCAATAATCCACGAAGTACCCCGGCTTCTCTCCATTCCATGGAAAAATATCGTAATGCATCGGAATGGTCAAATCGAATGCCGACGCTGCGGCAAGTTCTGCGGCTTCCCGGAAGCCCATGTTCCCGACGATGCCGTCCTTCCGGCGGAAGGCATCTCCCCCATTGATCGGCACCATCCCGATATCAATGGAGTGCGCCTGCAGCCTTTCCACCAATCCGGGATAGACTACGGTATCTCCCGCATGGTAAATCAACACGCCCTGGATGTCCACCAGGTAACCGACAAATCGATGTCCAAACTCTTCATGCTCATCCAAGGTCTCGTGGGCAGCCGGAATCGCCATCAGACGAAAGCCGTCAAACTGCTGCCATTCATCGCATACGGCCGCAAACAGCCGCTCCGGCGCCACGCCGGCACCGCGCATCGCTTCATGGCAGCATGCCGGCGCAACAAACGCTGTTTCCGGATTCTGTTTGGCGATGACCGCAATCGTTCCGAGATCCATATGATCATCGTGCTCATGGGTGATCAGGACCATGTTTGCATTCGTAATATGCTCCGGCTGCAGCGGAGCCGGAAACGCGCGCTGAAATCCCGCTTTGCGTTCCAGGTCGGCTGACATATAAGGGTCGATATAGATGACGACCTCCCCGCCCTTCAGGACAACGCTCTCCTGACCCAAAAACCATACGGCCGCCATCCCATCGGTTGTAGACGTCCGGTTGATTTCATCGATCAGCTGCTCCGGCCCCCGGCTGCTGCTGTTCTGTTCTCTCATCTCTGTCCTCTCTCCTTCCTGATACTAACATGACTCGATTATACCATGACGTACCCAGTATAAATCCGGATGTTCATAGATTCTGTTCCCCAAGAGAATCGCAGATCCTCCGTTTATTCCCGCTCGGCACACCATTCCTAAGCGTACCTTATATCAGAAAATCAGGGCTTGCCGTCATAAGAAAAAACGGGTCGAAGGTAAGCTGAATGGCTTACCCTGAACCCGTGTAATTGAGTCTAATTTCGTTCAAGCGGCTTCTTCCAAACGCCAAGCAGCACACCCGAGATCGCCGAACCAATGAGAACCGAGAGCAGGAATAGGAGCGCATGATTGGCAAGAGCAGCGACGAAGATTCCCCCGTGCGGGGCCGGAACGTTGATGCTCCACAGCTGCGTCAGCCCGCCTGCCACCGCGGAACCGAGTATACAGGATGTCAGTACGCGCAGCGGGTCGGCCGCGGCGAACGGGATCGCCCCCTCCGTTATGAAGGAAAGGCCCATCACATAGTTGGTCACGCCAGATTTGCGTTCCTGCTCCGTGAACTTATGCTTGAAGAACGTCGTGGCCAGAGCAATGGCCAGCGGAGGCACCATCCCGCCGGCCATGACCGCAGCCATCATGGCTCCGTTCGTGTTGCCGCTGGATGTGAATACGCCGATCGCAAATGCATACGCCGCTTTATTGAAGGGACCGCCCATATCAATCGACATCATCCCGCCCAGAATCAGACCGAGAATCACCGCGTTGCCGGTACCCAAATTGTTAAGAATATCAATCAGGCCGAGATTGATCCAGCTAAAGAACGGATCGAACAAGTAGAACATGATCGTTCCGGTAATCAGCAGGCCGACGACCGGGTACAACAGAATCGGCTTTAAGCCGTCAAGCGCTCGGGGCAGCCCCGCAAACGCTTTGCGCAGCAGGATAACCACGTAACCGGCCAAGAAACCTGCCGCAAGACCGCCAAGGAACCCCGAATTGGAATTGAGGGCCATCAGGCCTCCGACCATGCCGGGCATCAATGCCGGACGATCGCCTATGCTGAGCGCTATGAAGCCCGCCAGAACCGGAATCAGAAAGTGGAAGGCACCGTCTCCTCCGCCGATCGTTTGCAGCAGCTGGAAGAGCGGATGATCCTCGCCGGCAAGCTGCTCGATCAGGAAGGAGATGGCCAGAAGAATGCCGCCGCCCACGACAAACGGCAGCATGTGCGAAATACCATTCATCAGGTCCTTGTACACTTTCGTGCCTATGCTGCCCTTCTCCGCGTCCTTCGCCTTCGGCTCACCGCCGCCATCGCTGCGGTAGATCGGCGCCTCGCCGCCCATCGCCCTGCGGATCAGCTCCTCCGATTTGCGGATGCCGTCGCTGACAGGACGCTGGAGAACGGGTTTTCCGTTAAAGCGGGCCATCTCCACGTTTTTGTCGGCGGCAATGATGACGCCTGAGGCCCTGCGTATTTCCTCTTCCGTCAATACGTTCTGCGCGCCCTCCGAGCCGTTCGTCTCCACCCGGATTTCGACGCCCATCTCCTGGGCTTTCTTCTTAAGGGCGTCTTCGGCCATAAACGTATGGGCAATGCCGGTCGGGCAAGCCGTTACGGCAACCACGAACGGAGTCGAGGCCAAGGCAGAAACATCCCGTTGGTCAGCTTGGACTGCAATGCCGGATTCCCGATGCTTGTTCTCCGCTTCCTTTTGTGCGGCTTCCCTTTTTTTGGCTGCTTCCCTCTCTGCCTTGGCGGCTTCTTCAACCGCCTGCTTGGAGTCGAATAAAGCCGTTACCTCCGCCGGCGTCTCCGCCTTCATCAACTGCGCGATGAATTCCGCATCGATCAACAGCCTCGATAACGCTGCAAGGGTACGAAGATGCGTATTCCCCGCTCCCTCGGGGGCGGCGATCATGAAAAAAACATGCGCCGCCTCACCGTCCAGCGCTTCGAAATCCACGCCCCCGCTGCTCTTGGCAAACACGACGGTCGGCTCGTTAACCGCTTTCGTCTTGGCGTGGGGCATCGCAATGCCGCCGCCGATCCCCGTACTGGATTCGGCTTCACGCTTCAGGATCATCTCTTTAAACAAAACCGGATCGTTGATCCGCCCGCTGGCGGCCAGACTCCCGATCAGTTCATCGATGGCAGCCTCCTTCGTGACCGCCTTCAGATCCATGATCATCGTTTCTTGTATCATTAAATCCGTAATTCTCATGTGATTCACACTCCCTTGAAATCTTCGTGGGGATAACCGCGCCATAACCGCCCATTACCGGTTATTTGATGTGAAGCGCCTCACCACTCCGTGATCCTAACCAGAGGAAGCAGCTCATCAATCGCTTCCCTTGCCGCCAAGTCGTCCGAGAACGCCGTAGCGCTTCCAGAGGCGACCCCCGTCCGGAATGCCTCGATCGGGCCCTGGCCCTTCGCAAGCGTGCCGACGAATCCGGCAATCATCGAATCGCCGGCACCGACCGAATTCCGGACGGTACCCGGCGGAACATGGGCGTGATAGACCCGATCGGCCGTGATGAACAGCGCCCCTTCCCCAGCCATGGAAATCAGGACATGCTGCGCGCCTTTCTCAAGCAGTCTCCGTCCGTACTCCACAAGCTGCTCCCTTGAGTCAATGACGACGCCGAACAATTCGGCCAACTCGTGGTGGTTCGGTTTCACAAGGAGCGGCTTATAGGCCAATGCCCTCATTAGAGCCTCACCGGTGGTATCCATGACGAATTCGGCGCCGCCCTTTCGGCACGCTTCGATCAGACGGCCATAAAAGTCCGAACCCAGCGAAGGCGGCACGCTGCCTGACAGCACAACGATATCGCCGGCTTCAAGCTGTGACAGCTTATGGAGCAGCTCTTTCGTTTCCTCTTCCCGGATATCGGGTCCCAAGCCGTTGATCTCGGTCTCTCCGCCATGCTTCAGCTTAACGTTGATGCGGGTATCGTCCGAGATGTTCACGAAATCCGTGCGGATTCCTTCCTTGCCGAGCATCTCGTCGATATAACGGCCGGTGAAACCGCCAAGAAAACCGATAGCCGTATTATCGGCTCCCAGCTGGTTCAGCACACGCGATACGTTAATTCCTTTCCCGCCCGGAAACTTCATGTCCCGGGTCATTCTGTTCAAGCCGCCAAGCTCGATATGCTCAACTTCCACGATGTAATCAATGGAAGGATTCAGTGTAACCGTATATATCATCATGATCCCTCAATTATTTTGGTTTTCTGTGAAATGACCTTCTTCCATGATTCCGGCAAGGACTCCGTTATCAGCGTCGCTTCGCTCAGGTCCAGCAATTTGGCGAAGGAAACCTCTCCGATTTTGCTGGAATCCGCAAGGACGTAACTGGAAGCGGACAGCTGGTGGGCCCGCCGCTTGATCAAGGCTTCTTCCGGATCGGGGGTGGTGTAGCCCATCTCCGCATCCACGCCGTTCGTGCCCAGAAAGCACCGGTCAAAACGGAAGTTGTCCATATTTTGCAGCGCGATGCTTCCGATGACGGCTTTGGTATGAATCTTCATCATGCCGCCCAGCAGATAGCTTTTGATCCGCTTGCTGACCAACGCTTCGATATGGGATAAACCGTTCGTCACAACCGTGACGTCTTTGGCGTCGATGAACGGAATCATGGCTAGCGTGGTCGTACCCGCATCCAGGTAAATGCTTTCTCCATCCTCAACCTGTGCAGCAGCCAACCGGGCAACCGCGTTTTTCTGTTGAATGTTTTTGAACGTTTTTTCCTCGATTCCAGGTTCTTGTATCTTTGGGCTCGGCAGAGCAGCTCCGCCATGAATACGCTTTAGCAATTGACGTTCTTCAAGGTCGATCAAATCTCGCCTTACCGTCGATTCCGAAGCTTCAAGGAGTTCTACCAATTCCTGCAGCTTCACGACACCGCGCTGTTGTAAGCGCTCTAATATAATTCGGTATCTTTCTTCCGTCAGCATAATGAATCCCCCTCTACAGTTTATAGTATCATATTCGTCTCAAAAAACAATCTAAAACTTTCAAAAACATTCACAATCATTCAGGAAATCGATGAATGATTTACCATCCTGGCAAGCTGCAAAATTGGATGGTTTCCTCTTATGGATGACAGTTTGCCCCATAGCAAGCCGAGAAGCGTCGAAACATCTCATAAACGTTTGTAACCTGCTGCCTCTACGCTATATACTGGTAACTAGGAAACTCTCACAGTATAGAAGAGGTGACATGAATGGACCAACTGAAAGAAGCCTATGAGCGGCTCGGTCTGCCAGAGGATGCAACCAAGGAACAGCTTGACGACCGGTATACGCTGCTCATGCGCCAAACCCGTTCGCATCAAAGGCGGGAGCCGGACCGGGCGGAAGAGATCGAAGCCGAGTTTGCCGAAATCACCAAAGCCTATAAATTCATCCTGGAAGAAGAGAACCGCAAAGCTTTGGAAGAGATGAATCAGAAACGGTACGGCAAATACAAGAGGTTTGCCGGGACGGCGGAGAAAACCGACCATTTCTTCCGTTATTATAAATTCCACGTGCTCGGCGGCATTGCCCTGGTAGGCGTTCTCATTTATATCGTGATCAGCATTTTCAACCATCAGGCAGAGAAGGAACGGCTGGCCAGCCTGCCCCCGGTTGACCTGGAAGTCATGTTCCTCGGTTCTTATATGAGCCAGGATGGCGGACAGGACCTTAAACCGATCGAAGACGCGATTTTGGCCCAATTTCCCGATTGGAAACGCGTAACCGTTAACATTAACTACGTGCCTCCCCTGGATTCCAACAATCCGCAGGATGCCGCCATGCTGCAAAAGGCACTGCTGGTGCTGTCCACCGAACGTCCCGACCTGTATATCATGGATCAAACCGCCTTTGATTGGATTGGCAATCAAGGCATGGTACGCCCGCTCGAAGCGGAAGTCGAAGGCGAGCTGAAGGAACTGCTTACCCCGGAAATGCTGGTGAAGGGTACAAATGAGGAAGACGGCGCGGAGCATGTGTATGCCGTGGATATTATGGGCAGCCCGCTTGGCGAAGAACTGCCCGTCCTGAAGAAAGAAATGTTTGCGGGGATTCGCGAAGGCACGGAACGCGATGCGAATGCACTGCGATTCATTAAGCAATACTTGGAGACGTCCAAGTAACGTCGGACCCCCTCGAATATCGATACAGCCCCTGCTGCTTGGCCTTATGGCCAAACGACAGGGGCTGTTTGCATGACATTATCGATTAACAATCGAGCTCAAGGATGTAAAAGCATGTGTAGCAAATCCTTCGGAAGGTTCGCGGTGAGGGTTATTTACGCGGAAAATATAACCCTGTCCGTCAAACTCATCCACAATGTACATCTTCGTGAGGCCCTCGCCTTCGCCTATCATATACACGGATGCATCCTTCAAGACTTTGTGCCTTTCACTGCCCTCAGCTTCATGGACTTTGCCAACCTCCGCAAGCTCCTTCTCCGCCTCAAGCTTGAGTATGTCCGCATTGTAATCCGAAGGCAGCCTCGTAATCTCGACGTAATAATCCTGGTCCACATTCATGGTCAGCCTGTTGGTTTTTGCATCGAAGGAAAAAATATCGAATATATACAGCGCGTAGCCGTCACCCTCGGCCAGTTTGGCTGTTTTGGTTTCTTTCATGCCCTCCAGCTCCAACTCGAAATCCTTGGTTTCCGGAAGCTGCGCGTTCTCGGAACTCGAGCCGCCGCCTTCGTCGTCCACCGTCAATTTGATGAGGATCAACTGCTTCAAATCTTCCCCGCCTTCAACCGGCTGTTCCCTGTACTCATAGGAGACGGACTCTTCTCCCTGAAGTTTGGATATGATCCGATCCATCCCCTCGCCCAGCCGGAATGCGGTCGGACCATCGGCCGTCTCGATTTCGATCGAATTGTTGTCGATTTGACCTACGTAAGTACCGGTTCCTTGCTTAATCTCATACTTGGGCTCCTCGACCGGATTCGGATCCGCCGGCGGCTGAGAAGTCGGGCCTTCGCCGCTGCATGCCGTCATTGCCATAAGCAGCATAGTTGCGGCAGATGCTGTGATTATTTTGCTCCAACGCTTTCGCTTTGCCATATAACCACCTCCATTATGATTAACGGGAATCCTGGGGTTAATGTTGCACAATTCCCGCTTTTTGGGCGATTCCTTCGCATTCGCGTTCAAAACGACAAGAGCATTTCCTTTTCTGATCAAACAAGGTATTCTAGTAGTAATACAGACTCAAATAGTTGATAAAGGGAGATGTTCATGCCTGGTAAAATTAGAATTTTTGCTGACAGCACCTGCGACTTACCACCTTCGTGGATAGACGAATATAATATCGGCATCGTTCCGCTCTACGTCGTATTCGGAGAACAATCCTTACGGGATGGAGTCGACATTACACCGGAACAGTTGTATGCCAAAGTCGATCAGATCGGCAGCCTGCCCAAAACAGCGGCACCTTCTCCGTCCGACTTCATTGCGGCCTTCTCGCCTTCGATTGAACAGGGTGAGGATATCCTGTTCCTCAGCATTTCGTCAGAGCTTTCTTCCACCTACCAAAATGCGTTGATAGCTGCAGGCGAGCTGCCCGAAGGGCGGGTTACCGTGTTTGATTCGCGCAATCTTTCCTCCGGCATCGGACTGCTTGTTATGAAGGCTGTTCACGCGGCCAATGAAGGCTCGTCCATACCGCAAATTGTGGAGCTATTAAGCCGTACCGTAAACGAAGTGGAGTGCGAATTCGTTGTCGATACGCTGGATTATTTGTATAAAGGCGGACGCTGCTCCGGCATGCAAAACATCATCGGCAGCCTGCTCAAAATCCGTCCGGTGATCAAAGTCGTGGACGGCGGCATGATCCCGGCTTACAAGGTACGCGGCAAAAAAGAAAAGGCGCTGGATCAAATGATTCAGAATGCACTGGCTCAAGTGGATAAGATGGACAATGATCTGATCGTTGTTGTACATACCATGGCCGAGGAGGAAGCCCGTTTCCTGCAGAAGGAACTGCAGGAAAAGACAGGCGCACGACAGGTCAGCATTTCTACGGCCGGCTGCGTCATTTGCAGCCACTGCGGTCCTCAAACCGTCGGACTGATGTATACCAAGAAGCCATCATAAAATTGTTTATATCCGAAGACAGTTCTGCTTTGTTGTTCTCTGCTGCAGGACTGTCTTTTCTGTCCTTCGTCTAAGCAGAACGTTTAGGAACTTATTAAACGAGCGGCCAATAGGTTACACATGTCCATCCTAGACTAAAGTCTAGGTGAAACATTCCCCGAAGGACCGAGGACACCCCATCCCTTGCATGGTATTCTTGGAATAATCAATCTATATAAGGAAAGGAACGAAGTTTGTATGACGAAACGTACAATCTTAGCACCTCTGCTCATCCTGCTTGGCGCATACTTGCTCTTGAACCAAGGCGGTACCGTAGGCGCCGGTTCTATCTTTGCCACGTTCTGGCCTACCCTGTTCGTGATCCCGTTAGGCCTGTTTTTTCATTGGATGTACTTCTCGCTGGTCGGACGTCAGGGAATCGGGCTATTGATACCGGGCGGCATTCTGCTCACAGCCGGTATTGTCAGCCAAATCGCTTCCTTGTTCGACTCGTGGGGGTCGATGTGGCCCGGCTTTATTCTTGCCGTTGCGGCCGGATTGTTCGAGTTCTACTGGTTCGGTTCGCGTAACAAGTGGCTGCTCATCCCGATTAACATTCTGACCGTCCTGTCGCTGCTGTTCTTCGTGGTATTCTCGATCGGACCCGTACTCAATTACCTCTCGGTCGTTCAGCCTGTCATCGCTGTGCTGCTTGTGCTTGGAGGAGCTTGGCTGATGCTCGGGCGTAAGAGGCACGGGTGAGCGCACGATTGCCAAACCGTTAACAACGCATAAAGGCACTCCGAAGGTCGACTAACCTTGGAGTGCCTTTTATTTAGCGGATGCCGCCCATATCCATCAAGAAGATGCAGCGGCGGCTAAGGTTTCATTGCTTTGGAACAGATGATGGACGCTGCGGATATAACGGATGGTTCTCGTGCCGGAGTACATCATGACCGAATGCGTTTCGGCCCGCTGACCCGGCATATATTTAACCCCGCGCAGGAAATCTCCGGCCGTCACCCCGGTGGCTACGAACAGCACGCCTTCCCGTCCCACCATATCCTCCATCGTCAGCAGCTGCTCGGGATGCTTCAATCCCATGCCCTGGCATCGGACGAAATCCTCCGGCGTCTCCGGTATGAGCCGTCCCTGGATTTCTCCGCCCAGGCATTTCAAGGCGGCTGCGGCCAGAACGCCTTCCGGTGCCCCTCCGGAGCCCACGTAGAGATCGACCTCACTGTCCGTGCAGGTCTCGATCGCTCCCATGACATCGCCGTGGCTCAGCAGCTTGATCCTTACCCCGGATTCTCGCAAAGCCCTGATCATCGTGCTGTGACGCTCGCGGTCGAGAATGGACACGGTCATCTCCGACAGCGGCTTGGATAAGATCTCCGATGCTTTTCGAAGGGTAACCTCAATCGGGTCATTCAAACTCAGCTTGCCCGCAAGCTCGGGGCCTACCGCAAGTTTATGCATATAAATATCGGGCGCGTGCAGCAGGGTTCCCCGTGGAGCCGCGGCAATCACGGACAACGCATTGTTCAGCCCGTTCGCCACCGTTTCCGTTCCTTCGAGCGGATCCACCGCCACGTCCATCTTCGGACCTTTGCGGTTCCCTACGCGCTCTCCGATATACAGCATCGGCGCTTCATCCATCTCTCCTTCCCCTATGACCACGACCCCATCCATCGCTGCGGAATCAAAATGCTTGCGCATCGCTACCGTTGCGGCTTCATCAGCACTGTTCTTGTCACCTCTTCCTGTCCAGCGGGCGGATTGCAGCGCTGCTTCCTCCGTCACTCTTACAAGCTCCAATGCTAATGAACTCTCCATGATTGAATCCCTCCTTCTGCTATTTTCCTAACCGATGCTGCTTATTTCAGATAATTCATAATCAGTCCTGCCGATTCCTCAATCGCCTTATCCGTGACGTCGATGACGGGACACCCGAGCTCCTCGTACAGCGACAAGGCGTAATCCAGCTCCTCCTGGATCCGCTCCAGGGCTGCATACTGCACCTGATGCGGCAGTCCCATGACCTTTAAGCGCTCGCTGCGGATTTTGAGAAGATGCTCCGGCTCGATCGTAAGCCCGATGATCGTGCCGTTCGTGACCTCTCTGAGCTGGGAAGGCGGCGACATCTCCGGCACGATCGGGAAATTGACCGTTTTGTAGCCTTTATGTGCGAGAAACATCGACAGCGGCGTCTTCGAGATCCTGGATACGCCCAGCAGGATGATGTCCGCCTTCAAAATGGCGCTGACATCCTTGCCATCGTCATACTGGACGGCGAATTCCATCGCGTCCACCCGCCGGAAATAGCTGTCGTCCAAGCGGTGCAGCAGGCCCGGCAGCCGCTTGGGATAGTCGTTGAACGTGTCGGCAAAGGCCTGCATCATCGGCCCCATGATATCCACGGTGCGAATGTTGAGCCGGACGGCTTCTTCCCGCATGACCTCGCGAAGCTCCGGCTGAACGAGCGTATAAGCCACAAATCCTCCGCGCCTTGCCACCTCCTCCATCAATTCGGTCAATTCTTCCTCGTCGCGAACGTTCATATAACGTTTAACCTCTGTATTCGGAAGCTCGAATTGGCGCAGGGTGGCTTGAACAACCGCTTCAGCCGTCTCCCCGATGGAGTCCGAACAGATTGCTATGAAATGAGTTAATGCCTGATTCATCCGATTCCTCCCATTATTCCTCGGCTACCATGTCGAGCAGCATTTTGATAATATTCGTTTTTGTGATCCGACCGACAACCTTCCAGTGCTCCCCCGGATTTCCCGTGGTGGATGGAACGACCACCGGCAGGCTATCGATTTGGTGATTAATGATTTTTCGTGCGGCATCCAGCACCGTGTCTTCCGGCTGGACCGTTGTTACGTTGGCCCGGCGGGTCATGATCAGGCTTACCGGCATGGAGGAGGCCGTCGGGTTGCCAAGCGTTACCTTGAGCAGATCCTTACGGGACACGATACCGGCCAAATGGCCGTCGGCATCGGTAACGATCAGATTTCCCACGTTCTCCAGAAACAAGGATACAACGGCTTCGTGAATCGTCGTGGTCTCACGCACTATCACCGGAACGCCGTGCAGATCGCCAACCTTCATTTTGAGAAGGCGAAACTTTTCCTCCCGGTCGCGCGTTCCCCGCTTTCCCAGAAAGTACCCGACCTTGGGCTTGGCATCAATATAATCCAGAACCACAAGCTTGGATAAATCGGTGCGAAGGGTGGCACGGCTGACATTCAGCATCTCCGCAATCTGATCTCCTGTAATGGGTGCATGTTTTTTTACGATATCGACGATATCCTGCTGCCTTGTCGTCAGTTCGATAGTGATCCCTCCTGCGTGCATTTCCTCTACTTGCCGATATAATACGTCATATATAATATATATGCAACATATTTTCGTCTAAAAATGCATAATAAAGTATCAATAATTTTTGTTATACCCATCAAAAAAGGTTATAAATCCAATAAAAAGCATGCTTTCAGGAAAATTCCTCCCTTAAGCATGCTCGTTATTCATTCCGCTAATCGCCACGATCATTCAGTTCTGAAAGTCCGTGCCCTTGCATTCCCCTTTTCCGCAAAATCCATAAATGATTTTCACTCCGTCGGTTGGAATCGTGTCCACCATCTCATCGCATCTGGAGCATATGATCAGGCCCCATTCCTCGTTCGCCTTGCCTTTGGCTGCCTCCGGACTTGTTAACGCTTTCATAACATTTCCTCCTCATGTTTATTCACTTTGCTGCAAGGCAGTTCCCGCTTGATTATCAAGGGGTCACAAACGATTCTCCACTTCATGCCAAAGACCGCTAACCAACCTCCTACGCTTCACCCATCCTTTATTTTCCACTATATTCTTAATGTATTGGGCAAGAAATAAAGATATGAGTAAATCATGTTTAATGTAACAAAAAACATGTTAAGTAATTTTTGTGTAATCTTATCTCATCTAAAAGAGAGGGATATCCTTAATTTGGCATGATATGATAATATATACTTCGGATTCCACTAAAAATCGACATTATAGACGGAGGGTTTGGATTGAATAACACATGGCAGCTCATTAAGAAAGGAAATACCTCATCCGCCATTGCCGCACTGGGCAATACGGGATTGGCCATCATCAAGGGGATTGCCGCTTCCATCAGCGGCAGCGGGACGATGTTTGCCTCCGCCATGCATTCGGTGGCCGATGCCGTGAATCAGGGATTCGTATTCGTAGGCAGCGTCCTGGCCGAGCGGAAGCCGACCAAGAAGTTCCCCACCGGCTTCGGCAGGGTCATTAACCTGGTCTGCATGGTCGCGGTGATCGTGGTCACCATCATGGCCTATGAAACGATACTGAAGGGCTTCAAGCTGTTAAAACATCCGGAAGAAGCCACGAATTTCTGGCTCAATTTCATTGTGCTGGCCATTGCTGTTATCATTGACGGTTCCATCCTGGTTAAAGCCATGAAAGAAATTATGAAGGAGACCCGCGCCGAAGCATCGGGACTTTCCTTGCTGCCCGCCGCTTTCAAAAATGCCGGCCGCGCCGCCCCGCCGACACGGCTTGTGTTCTATGAAGATATTGTTGCAACGCTTGGCGCCCTCTTCGCGCTGATCGCCATCGTGTTCGCGCATTTCTTCAATTTCCTCATCCTGGACGGAATCGCCACGATCCTGATCGGCTGTCTGATGGTGGGCGTAGCCTTTAAGGTCGGATATGACAACATGGTCGGTTTAATCGGGGTGGCCGCTCCGAAGGACGTGGAAGAGAAAATCTCCGGAATCATTCTTGCCGATCCGGATGTTCGTGACATCAATCGTCTGCGTATTCTGCAGGAAGGCCGTAATTATCATGTGGAAGCCTACATCGAGCTGAAAAAAGGGATGACCCTGGCCGAGGCCGGGCAATCCAAAATGAGAATCAACGCCCTGTTGACCCAGGATCCGAACATCTCGGACGTGACCTTGGGCATACTGGAGGACGACGGAATCAAGCTCTGGAATCCAAGAGAGGATCTGGATCATCCGGGTCAATAAGGAAGAGGCATGCCTCAGAGTCCGTTTGGACCTCGGGCATGCCTCTTTTTTTATGCGATGCTTAATGATTGCGCTTCAGGAATTCGACCATCCGTGCATAAGCGATCTTTTCGTTGGCCTTCTTCGTAATCCCATGCCCCTCGTCTTCGAACACAAGATACTCCACGTCACGGCCCTTGGCTCTCAAGGCCTCGACGATTTGGTCGGACTCCTCTTTAACGACGCGCGGATCGTTGGCTCCCTGGATGATGAGCATCGGGTTCACCATATCATCCAGATACGTAATCGGCGAATCCTTGATGAAGCGTTCTTTATCCCGCTCCGGATCGCCTATCCAGCGCTCCATAATCGGTTTCCAGTGTTCCGGCACCGAATCGTAGAAGGTAAACAGGTTGCTGACCCCGACGATGTCGATGGCCGCCTTGAAATAATCCGGATTCCGGCCCGCCAGCAGCAGGGTCATATAACCGCCGTAGCTTCCGCCCATCACGAAGAGCTTCTCGCGGCTCGAAATCCCTTGCTCGAACAGCCAATCCATGCCTGCCAAGCAGTCCTTGCGCGGTCCCTCGCCCCAATCCTGCTCCACCAATTTCACGAAGGAGCTGCCGTAACCGGTGCTTCCCCGGAAGTTCGGGCAGAAGATGTGATACCCTTTGGCCAGGATATACTGGAACATGGAGCGGAACTGCTTGCGCTCCGAGGCTTGAGGGCCGCCATGCGGCCAAAACACCGTATAACCGTTGGCCACGTTGTCTTTGGCGCGGAACAGGAGAGCCTCGATCTCCATCCCGTCAAAAGATGGATACGTCACGACATCCGGCGTCACCAAGTCCTCATCGGTCAACCCTGTCAGCACGTTCTTTGTGATCGGGCTCCATGAGCCGCCTGCATAACGGTAAATGTTAAGCGGCTTCACCGCACCCCGGGCGAGCAGGTACAGATTGCCGGACTTCGTGACGTTCAGCTGCTCCACGATGTCCGATGGAAGAGGAATGGGGGTTAACTCACCGCCGTCGAGCGAATAGGCATATAGTCGATCCTCTACCCCTTTTTCCGTAACGATGTACAGGGTTCGTGAATCCTTATGGAAGCGCAAGAGCTGGATGCTCTCCCGGTCGATGCGGCACAGGGGTTCAAACTTCCGCTGCGGGATGTCGTAACGGGCCACGTAAGAAAATTCGGATTCATAGTCTGTTGCAAAAATGACCTGGTCATTGCTGACAAACAGCACATCCCCCGAAATATGCACCTGTTCAGGCGTAGGCGTCAAGCACAGCGGCTCTTCGCCCTCTCGCTTCACGTAACTAACATAGTAGGTGTTGGCATACATTTTCGTATACGCGATGGTTTTCTCGTCGGGGCTCACGGCACACATTTCGGTCGATGTCGCCTCGCCCTCATGCAGCAAATGATCCTCCTTGGTGTCCAGATGATACACGCGCGAATTCAGGAAGGACGGATTCCCCTTCGACGTGACATAATACAGTCGCTTGCCGTCCTCTGACAGATGCACGAAATAATGTTTGTCCTCCGCATCCGCCCCTTCGAACAAAGGCATCGGCTCGCCGCCGTTCCAGCGCAGCGCATGAAACTGATAATTCTCATTCCCGTCGCGGTCAAACGCCGTCAAGATATGCCGCCCTTCCGGGTCCAGCTTAATGAAGCTTGCGATCTGGTCATTGTATGTAAGCGGATAAGGGTAGGACGTCTCCCCTTCTAACTCCATGGCCCATAAATTGAACTTTCCGTTTAGACTGCTGCTGAATACAAGCCGTGACTCGTCTGCACTGATTCCGAAGGTACGAATGCCATACGTTTGAAAAAATTGCTCCACATCGGGCTTAGGAAAATCGATCATTCATTTGCCTCCCTGACCTCATCTTATTATCCATCGGTTAATAAATGGGTAACTCTTCCAAACCGCTGGATTATTCCCATTATAACGCAAAGCATTCTGGGGGTCACCGTTACATAGTCGGGCAGGTTACTAAGTCTGCAGACCGAGATGATGCACAAATTTTGACAGAGGCCTGTATATATTCCCGGCGCCCCCTCTTCTGCCCGCATATCTGCTGCAGGATTCCATATAAATGATAAGAACCATGTTTTTAATGACGAAGGGGGGATTCTCGTGCACCAAGACGAGATCGCGGAACTGGAACGTTCCATTGCGGAGATTACCGAGATCGCTACAGGCTTCGGCCTTGATTTTTACCCTATGCGATATGAGATCTGCCCGGCAGACATCATATACACCTTCGGCGCCTACGGCATGCCTACCCGGTTCAGCCACTGGAGCTTCGGTAAAACCTTCAATAAAATGAAGATGCAGTACGACTTCGGCCTAAGCAAAATCTACGAGCTCGTGATCAACTCCAATCCGTGTTATGCGTTTCTCCTGGACGGCAACTCCCTGATCCAGAATAAACTCATTGTCGCCCACGTCCTTGCACACTGCGATTTTTTCAAAAACAACGCCCGCTTCTCCGTCTCCAACCGCAATATGGTCGAGAGCATGTCCGCCACGGCGGAGCGCATCTCCCGCTATGAGATCGAACACGGCACGGAGGCGGTTGAGCAGTTCATCGACGCCGTGCTGGCGATTCAGGAGCATGTGGATCCCCATATCGTGAGGCCCGATAAACTCGATAAACAGCGCTACACGGCACGGCGGATGCAGGAGCAGAAGGAGGAAGCCAAGCGGCAGAAGCCTCCCGGCCGGTATGACGATTTATGGGAAATGGACGAAGACGGCGACAAACAAACCGATAAATCGCCGGCGGCGCCCAAGCGCTTCCCGCCCGAGCCGGAAAAAGACATCATGTGGTTCATTCAGGAGCACTCCGACATTCTGGAGGATTGGCAGCGGGACATTATGAGCATGCTGCGCGAGGAGATGCTGTACTTCTGGCCGCAGATGGAAACCAAAATCATGAACGAGGGCTGGGCTTCGTATTGGCATCAGCGCATCCTGCGGGAAATGGACCTGACCAGCGAGGAAACGGTGGAGTTCGCCAAGCTCAACGCCTCGGTCGTGCAGCCGTCGCGCCACAGCCTGAATCCCTACTACCTCGGACTGAAAATCTTCGAGGATATCGAGCGCCGCTGGGATCGGGAGAAGATGTTTGATGTACGCGAATACGATTCCGATATTTCCTTCCTGCGCAACTATTTAACAAAGGAACTCGTGGAGGACCTGGACCTCTATGTCTTCGAGAAAAAAGGCCCGGAGTGGAAAATCACCGACAAGGCATGGGAGAACATCCGCGATCAGCTGGTCGTCTCCCGCGTAAACGGCGGCTCGCCGTTCCTCGTCGTGACCGACGGCGATCATCTCCGTTCCGGCGAGCTGATGATCAAGCATCTGTACGAGGGCATTGAGCTCGACCTGAAGTATATGGAGCGCACCATCCCTTATGTTTACCAGCTCTGGGGCAAACCCGTGCATCTGCACAGCATCATCGAAGGCAAACCGATTCTGTTCTCCTATGACGGCAAGAAGCTGCATCGACGGTTTATTTAACGGCGGTTGAAGCAGCAAAACAACGGTATAATCACAGCAGCACCCGCGATGAGTAGGATTGCTCCATTCGCGGGTGCTGCTGTTCGTTTACATATAGGCACATCAACCGTTCGCTTCTTGACCCCTGTTATACGCTGACCTTCTCGGATGAGGTTTCGATCTCGATATCGTGCTTCCGAATATCATATTCGTGTTGAAGCGATTCCAAATCATCGGCCAGCTTCTCCATCATTTTCACGAAGGCGGCCAATTCCTGCGAGCTTGCTGCCTGATTACGCGCGTTCATGGACGTTTTCTCCGATTCCTGCTCCACGAGCCCCAGCTTGCGAATAATGCCGCTGACCTTGTCCTGAATCTCATCCATCGCCTTCTTGGAGTTGGTGGCCAGCTTCCGCACTTCGCCGGCTACCACCTCGAAGCCTCTGCCTAACTCCCCGGCATGGGCAGCCTCGATCGCCGCGTTCAGGCCAAGCAGGTGGCTCTGATCCGAAATTTCCCGTATCAAACTTCCCATCTGCTCGATATGCAAAATTTCTTCGCCCAGCTCGGAAGTCAGCGTATGCGCCTTATCCTGCGCCTCCGCCGTTTTCATGGCGTTGTCGGCCATCAGCGCCGCACTCTGATCCAGTTCCACGATCATGGCCGTCAATTCTTGAACCGCGGTTGTAATCGCTTCCAACATTTTTTGCTGATCCGAAGCCAGGTTGCTGATTTTCTCTTTCTCTTTCATTTCGTAAGCTTCCAATACGAGCTGGGAATCCAGGTTAAACATTTTGCTCAGGGCATGCACCACTTGAATCCATTGATCCGGTACGAGCTTCTTCAATAAATCGGCGGCAATATCCAAATAAACCATGTAGCTTCCAAGGTAATAGTCCGTGGTCAGGCCGATTCTGGAGTGAACTTGTCCGATCTTAATCCGTTCGGCAATATAAGCATCGTCCACTCTTCCTGAAGCAAGCGACATCCAATACACCCGCTGGGTCTCCTTAAGCCGTTCCACGGTCGAGGTGCGTCCGATAATCTGCATCAGCTGCGGTTGCGTTCCGATCTGCGCGTAAAACCGGTCCACGACCTCTTCAACCACCTTCGCAAATACCTCACGATGATTTGCGAGAAGCTCCAATCCCTGCTCGTCCAATCCGATATACTCCAACTGCTGGCGTCTTTTCGGGGAAACATCAATCATTTCGAAAAATCCACTCCTAAATAGGTGATCCATATCACAGGTTCAAGTACTTAGGGTCCATTATAGCCTATATTTACCACCTCGGCATAATCCCAAAGTCCTAATTGTGTGTAGATTTGCACATACAATCGGGCAATCCCCTCCAAACGAGGAGAAGCCACCCGGTTCCACGGGCGGCTTCTTCAGACATTCCGCTTCTGCTATTCCTTATTCGGTCTTACCGGTTTAACAGGCTGCCCACGTAACGCAGCAGCTCATTGGCGCATACCGGGCAGTACCCGTGCTCCTCGATCAGCCTGGAGCTTACCTCGTTGATCCGTTTCAGCTGCACGGCATCCGGCGTTTTGGTCGAGGTCGTAATTTTGACGATGTCCTTGAGGTCCGTGAACAGCTTCTTCTCAATCGCTTCCCGAAGGCGCTCATGATTATGGTACTCGAACTTTTTGCCCTTGCGGGAATAAGCCGAGATACGAATCATGATTTCCTCCCGGAACGCCTTCTTTGCGTTCTCCGAGACGCCGATCTGCTCCTCGATCGAGCGCATTAATCTTTCGTCCGGATCCATCTCCTCGTCGGTCAACGGATCGCGGATTTTCGTCCAGTTGCAGAACGCTTCGATGTTATCCAAATAATTCTCGAACAGCGTCTTGGCGGACTCCTCGAAGGAATACACAAAAGCCTTCTGGACTTCCTTCTTGGCCAGATCGTCATACTCCTTGCGAGCGGCGGCAATGAAATTCAGGTAGCGTTCCCGTTCCTCCTTGGCAATGGACGCATGCTGATCCAGCCCATCCTTGATCGCCCGCAGCATATCCAGCGCGTTAATGCACTGAAGATCCTGCTTAATCAAAGCACTGGATATCCGGTTGATGACATAACGCGGATCGATGCCGGACATGCCTTCCTCCAGATATTCGTTCTGCATCTCCTTCAGGTCCGCTTCCTTATACCCTTCAACCTCCACCCCGTCGTACATGCGCATCTTCTTGATCAGATCCATGCCCTGCTTCTTCGTTTCCTTCAGACGCGTCAAGACGGAGAATATCGCGGCAGATCGAAGCGCGTGCGGCGCGATGTGGATATGCTTCATGTCGCTTTGGCCGATCAGCTTCGAGTAAATCTTCTCCTCGTCGCTGACTCGCAGATTATACGGGATCGGCATGACGATCATCCGGGATTGCAGGGCCTCGTTTTTCTTATTGGCAATGAACGCCTTATACTCGGATTCGTTGGTATGGGCCACGATCAGCTCATCCGCGCTTATCAGCGCGAACCGGCCCGCCTTAAAGTTCCCTTCCTGGGTCAGGGAGAGCAAGTTCCATAGAAATTTTTCGTCGCATTTCAGCATCTCTTGGAATTCCATCAAACCGCGGTTCGCTTTGTTTAACTCGCCGTCGAACCGGTAGGCGCGCGGATCCGATTCGGAGCCGTATTCCGTGATGGTGGAGAAATCGATGCTGCCGGTCAAATCGGCAATATCCTGCGACTTGGGATCCGACGGACTGAACGTGCCGATGCCGACCCGGTTCTCCTCGGAGATTAATATCCGCTCGACTTCAACCTTTTCGATATCGCCGCCGTACTCGGTTTTAAGACGAAGCTGGCAGGCCGGGCACAAATTCCCCTCGATTCGGACGCCGAGCTCCTTCTCGATCTCCGGTCTTAGCTCCATCGGAATCAAATGCAGCGGCTCTTCCTGCATCGGGCAGCCGGCGATCGCGTATACCGCTCCCCGGTCGGTGCGGGAATGCTTCTCGAGGCCGCGCTTTAGCATCGTGACAAGCGTGGATTTGCCGCCGCTGACAGGTCCCATAAGCAGCAGTATGCGTTTGCGCACATCGAGCCTGCGGGCTGCAGAATGGAAGTACTCCTCCACGAGTTTCTCGACAGCCCGGTCGAGGCCGAAGATTTCCTGTTCAAAAAACTTATATTTTTTCTGGCCCCCGCTCTCTTCGAAACCGTAGGATTCGATCATGTCATATACACGGGCATGGGCCGTCATGGCTGGAGAGGGATCCTTCTTAAGTATTTCAATGTATTCCCTGAATGTGCCGCTCCACGCCAAACGGTCGCCTTCTGCCCGATACGATGCTATGCGTTCGAAAATATCCATATCGCTACCTCCTATGAGTCTGTTTATGGGGATTGGCTTCCATTCCACAGCGTCATTAGAAAACATTCCATTATCGAAAAAGTGTATTACATACCTATGCGGCTTGCTTGGAATAGTTGACCTTATTTTCGAAGTCACGCGTATGCTTTTTTATCTAACCACCGGTTCATTCTACACTCGGGTACGCCGCGAAAGCAGTACCCATGCTATACTGAAATTACATTGACGTAACATTAGCAACTTTCGATTAAAAGGAGAGTCATCATGGCGATAAAGCATGAAGCCGAGCTGTACGCTCCCCTGAAGGCCTTTTTTGAATTAAACGGATATGAAGTCAAAGGCGAGGTACGAAATTGCGATCTGGTCGGCATGAAAGACGGCGCCGATGAACCGCTGATCGTGGAGCTGAAAAAAACGTTCAATCTGGCCCTGCTGCTCCAAGGCATTGAGCGGCTGAAGCTGACCCCGTACGTATACCTGGCCGTCGAGAAGAGCCGGGCGAAGAAAGGAGCGGTCAACCAGCGCTGGTCCGAGCTGACGGGGCTTTGCGGACGACTGGGATTGGGGCTCATCACGGTCACCTTCTACAAAACCAAGGCGCCCTTCGTCGAGGTGCTCTGCGAGCCGGAGATGGCCGTGCAGAAGGGCCGCACCGCCATTAGGCGCAAGGAACGCCTGCTGTACGAGTTTCGGGAGCGCAGCGGCGATTACAACACGGGCGGAGTGACGAGGGCCAAGCTGGTCACGGCTTACCGTGAGAAAACGCTGCGCGTTGCTGCTGCCATGAATGCAGCGGAAGCGGAGCAGCGCAGCATGCACGAAGCGGCCCTCGATGGGCGTGAGCTCCAAGAAAAAGCTGTCCCTGCAGTGCCGCCCGGCATTTCTCCCGCGGCTGTGCGGGATCGGAGCGGCGTGGGTTCGGCGGCAGACATTCTGCAGCGCAACTACTACGGCTGGTTCCGTCGGGTGAGCCGCGGACGCTACGTGCTGACGCCGGCAGGCGTGCAGGCCTTGGCAGACTATGCCACCGTATTGAAATCATAATGATTGAATATAGACCGGATCTTGAAACCCATACAAATCCGCCAACGAAAAAAAGCTGCGGATTGAGCCTATCAGCCTGGCTCGATCCGCAGCTTTGCTATGTTCAACGCGTTCGTAAAAGGAAATCTTCCATGTCTAATTCCGGGCCGTAAATTCCATCACGGCTTCGCTGATGAGATTCATGCCGAGCAGCAGCTCATCCCGCCCGGGATGCGTAAAATTCAGCCGGATGCACTCCCTGGTTCGATCTGCCGCCGAGCACATCGAGCCCGGAAGGAATGCCGCTCCCTTCAGCAAGGCCGCCCTTAGGAGCGCATCCCCGTCCAATCCTGGGGGCAGCTGCACCCAGAGAAACATCCCGCCGGGCGGTACCGCGTACCTCGAATCCTTCCATGCGCTGCGTTTCAGCAGCTCCACCATCAGCTTGAGCCTCGTTGCGTACTCCCGGTTGAGCATGTCGATATGATCCTCCAGCTTAAAATGCTTCGATTCCAGCAGATGGTGCAGCATCCGCTGGTTGAGCATGCTGGATTGCCAGTCGGCCATCTGCTTCACGGCCGTCATCATCTCGATCAATCGCCGGCTCCCGGCGGCCCATCCCGTTCGAAGCGCGGGGGCTACGGTTTTGCTGAAAGAGCCTACATACAGAACATGTCCTCCCTGCGGCTCTTCGAGCGAGAAGATGGAAGGAATGCGGGGCTTCGCATTCTTGGCATCCGCGAAATGAAGGTCGCCGTATGAATCATCCTCCACGACAAGAAGCCCATGCGAGACGCATAGCTTCAGCACCTGCTGACGCCGCTCCAAACTCCACATGACGCCGGTCGGATTGGTAAAATTAGGCGCGGCCATAAGCAGCTTCGGCTTATGCTGCCGGATCATGGCCTCCAGATTCTCGGGCAGCATCCCGTCATGATCTCCCTCCACTGGAACGATGACGGCACCTTGAAGACGCAGCACCTGAAGCAGTCCGGGGGAGGTCGGGTTCTCCACCAGCACCGGGTCCCCAGGATCCACGTACACCCTGACCAGCAAATCGATGGCCTGCTGGGTGCCTGTCGTCAGCAAAATATGCTGGGGCTGGACGCTCAGGCCTTTCCGCCGGGAGAAGTCCTCGCTCAGCCACTCGCGGAGCGGCCCATAGCCTTCCGCCTCACCGTACTGCAGGGCCAGCGGGTCCTCGGACAGCACCGATGTCGCCGCCTCCGCCAGAGAATGCAAAGGGAATAACTCTTCGGCCGGCAGCTCTTCCGCCAAGGAAATAAAAGAATCCCGCTTCGCAAGTTCCCTGATATCGCGCAGCGGGGATGACAAAAGGGTCTGTGCACGGGAAGCAAAGGAATACTGCATGGAAGTCCCCCCTCTAACCGTTATCAAAACCTCGGTTTTGTATTCAGGAGCCTCTTATATAACCTCTAAAAGGTATTCCTGATATTTATATATTATAACCTTAATCCTGCATTAGGCATAAATTTGCCTGCCTTGGCGGGTGTACAGGGCATACTTCTCGATGGCCTGCGCACGGGTGGAAACCCCGAGCTTCACGTATATTTTGCGAAGGTAGTTGTCGATCGAGCGGCGGCTTACCTGAATTTCCATGGCGATTTTGTCGTACGTAATGCCCTGGACGATCCGTTCCATTATAAAAGCCTCCGTCTCGGAGAGCTGGAGCCCGCCTTCGTTCATCGCAGAGGCCGTCAGCGGCCAGATGCCTTGCCTTACCCAGTCGAGCGGCAGCGAGGCAACGCCCTCCCGTAGTCCGGTAATCATATGTATGAGCTGGAAAGTGGATGCCTGCTTGGACAACAGGCCGCTCGCGCCGCGACTGATCAAAGACTGGAGCAAGGGAAGCCCGTCATTATCGGTCATAATGACGACATGGGTCTTCGGTGACAGCAGCTTCATCTGCTCCAACACCGCTTCGGACGTATGATCCGACAAATGATAATCCAATAGTACCAAGTCAGGAAGCAAATCCTCGACCATTCGAAGCCCTTCCGAACCCGAGGATGTCATTCCCTCTACGAGCAGATCCTGCTGCTCTTCCAAAATCAATTTCGTTCCCAGCATGCTTGTAGGTTGACTTCCGACGATAACTACCCGCCAAACCTGATTCATTTTCTAATAGACCTCCTGTATCAACAAACTTGGCTCTCTAGCATCTCTATTAAGTAAGCGCCGTCAATTCCTTGCGTTACCGTCATGCGAATTCCCGTTGTTTGCAGATATGGACAGACGCAAATTCCAGCCGTTATTCGCATAGAAAAAAGGTTAATTAATCCTATAGGCGCAGGGATTATGACGGCATGCATGGCGAATGTCTTATATGTATCCTAATTGATAATCAAATCTATACAGATTGTATCCCACTCTAACTTTCTAAGCAATCTCTTTTTCATAAAAACAAGTGCTATTGGTTCGTCTTTGCGAAAGTAATCCTGACATGATAGAATGATACCTGGAAAAAATGATAGATTTTGAGGGGTGATGAAATGCCAATGTTGGAGCCGGAAAACAATACCCCCTATAAATCCCGTGAGGAAGTGCATCAAAAGGGGCCATCCGCCAAATGGTTCTGGGTATTTTGGATTGTGCTGATCGGGCTGGGTACCACCGCAGCCTACCTATATAGCAATCATTTGAAAGAGCAAGTCGTGGTGCAGCTGCAGCAGGATACGCGCCAGGAGATGGCGGCATTCAAAGCGGAGTACGATCAAAGGTTTAACGAGCTGGTTCAGGAAATGGACGAGATGCAGAGCAAGGTTCAGTCGTTTAATGAGCTTCTGACCTTTACCAAGGATCAGGCTAGCGGCAAGACGGACAACAGCAACAAGCTGTACAGCCAATTAAGCCAAGTCGAGAAACAGCTGAAAGAGCTGGAACGCAAGATGGAGCTGCTGAAGTGAGAAAACTGAAGTATATCCGTCCTAAACAGTTAAACCGCACGTTTATGCTTGCCATTGCACCATTTATCGGGATGCTGCTGTGCATGTGGTTAATTACCGAGCCGCCGCGCCTGTCGCACGAAACCGCGGAGTACATACCGTCGGGCAGCATATCGGAACAATCCGCCGTGATCAAGCAGGATTTGGATCAAGCTGCAGTCTCTGCAGAACAGACGATATCCTCCATTGAAAAAACGGCCAAGCTCTATCGGCAGACGACCGCTACGGTAGGAACCATTCTGCAAACAGCGGAATCACAGGCCGCGCGGCCGGAGCAAATCTATAATCGCCGGATTACAGCCAAACTGGGTGTCCCGATCGAAACGGTCAACAGCGACCGGATTCGAATCGAATTGTACAAGATCAATCCGGGCACCTATCATGGCTATGCGATGAAGGTCAAACTGAAGGATCCTTCCGCAATGAAGATGTCGCTCGGCAGCGAAAGCGGCAGACCCGGATCCGTCGAAACCACGATGCGCGCCGTAAGCCGGCATGGCGCCGTTGCGGGGATTAATGCCGGCGGATACGCTGACGGGAACGGGGGCAGACATCCGCTGAGCACGACCTTTTACGACGGCAAATACGTCTCGGGATTTCAACCGAGCTTTAAGGATCTGGCCTTTGTCGGCCTAAGCAAATCCGGCAAGCTGATCGGCGGCAAGTTCTACAGCCAGAGCGACCTTGACCGGCTCGATCCGATGTTCGGGGCCACCTTTGTGCCGGTGCTGCTCCAAAACGGCAGAAAAACGACGATCCCGGACAAATGGAAAACGACTTCCGGCCGGGCACCACGCACGGTCATCGGCAATTACAAGGACGATCAGCTGCTCATCCTCGTTACCGAAGGATATGATGAGAAGGGGAAATCGGGAGCCACGCTGCAAGAGCTGCAAACCAAACTGAAAAAAATGGGCGTGATCGACGCCTATAACCTGGATGGCGGCGGTTCCGCATCCCTTGTTCTGAACGGACGCGTCGTGAACAAGCCGTCGGACGGCAGTCTGCGGCCGGTACCCACGCACTTCTTGTTTTTCAAATGATAGAGTCGGCACTCATATTCTCGTTTATTTTTTGGCCCAAGGTGGTTATAATAAAGTTAGCTTAGCAGGAGGTGGCATGAATGTCGTTCTCATTAACATTTTGGATCGTCATGCTCGTATTCGCCCTTTATATGGTTGGCATTTGGACCGCGGCATACAACGATGACAAAACCAAAGGCCTGTAAGGCGACTCCCTCGTATATCGGGGGAGTTTTATTTTTTCGGACAAAAAAGGCACCGCTCATCAGCGATGCTCAAAAGGAATTTCATCGTTCACATATAAGGACATTAGGCATGTTTAGGAAGCTGCTGCATTTCGGACATGCATTGCGAACAGATATAGCGCTCCTTAAACTCGCTTACGCCGTCCATGGAGCCACAGAAGACGCATTTCGGGCGATAGCGCTCCAATATAATATGGTCCCCCTGTACAAGGATTTCTACGGGATCCCCCTCGTTCATTTGATATCTCTTGCGCAGAGACTTAGGCAGAACGATTCTTCCCAGCTGATCAACTTTACGGACAACACCAGCAGGTTTCATAACGATTGTACACCTCTTTCATTTTCAACAAGTGATTTCTGACACCACAGTTCCAGAACTGATAACAAGGGCCTAGTATAATAGTTCGATAAAAAGTTGTCGAATCCTGCTGGATGTTAAGAATTTCTTAGTTTTTTTCAACATCAACTAGGTATACTGGATGATTTTCCCCAAAAATGCGCGATTTTTCAGCTGTTCTTATTCCATACCCGGGAAATCCAGCTGGCGTAGTGCCTCATATACCATAATCGCCGCGGAGTTGGACAGATTCAACGATCGGACCTTATCCGTCATCGGCATGCGGATGCAATGCTCGGCATTTGCGGCCAGCAGTTCCGGAGGCAATCCCTTGGTTTCTTTGCCGAACACCAAAAAATCCCCATCCTGATATTCGATGTCCATGTAACGCTTGGTAGCCTTCGTCGTAGCGTAGAAATAACGCCCTTCCGGATAGAGCGCCTGCAATTCCTCAAAGGAATCGTGATATTCAATATGTACGGCGTACCAGTAATCCAGTCCGGCCCGTTTCAATGTCTTGTCGTCTGTATTAAAGCCGAGCGGACGGACCAGGTGCAGATGCGTGCCCGTGGCGGCACAGGTTCTGGCGATATTGCCCGTATTCGCTGGAATTTCCGGTTCGACTAGTACGATGTGTAATGCCATGTTGATAAGTCCACCTTTTCTTCTGTTTTATTTTATTCTTATTATAACCGATTCCATTCCGAATTCCCGGGATATCCAGAAATAACCTTCCGCCAGCTTGGCAGAAGGTTATCGTCGTCTGATCTCATGAAATTAGCTGTGGCTGTTCTTGAACTCCTGCATGAATTCCACGAGGGCCTGAGCGCTCTCGTAAGGAACGGCATTATACGCGGAAGCCCGCAAACCGCCGACGCTGCGGTGGCCCTTGAGGCCTACAAAGCCTGCTTGCTCCGAAGCCTTCACGAATTCCTTCTCCAGCTCCTCGGAGGCAAGACGGAACGTAATGTTCATATCGGAACGCACCTCTGCGTTCACGCAGCCGCGGTAGAAGCCTTCGCTGCTGTCGATGGCATCATAGATCAGACCCGCTTTCTTGCGATTCAACGCTTGAACACCTTGGAGGCCGCCCTTCTCCTCAATCCACTTCAGCACTTCGTTGATCATGTAAATGCCGAAAGAAGGCGGCGTGTTGTACAGCGAGTTATTTTTCAAATACGTATTGTAGCGAAGCATAGTCGGCAGATGTTTAGGAGAATCTGTAATCATGTCCTCTCTGACGATCACGACCGCCACGCCGGATGGTCCAAGGTTCTTCTGCGCACCCGCATACACCATCGCGAACTGGTTCATATCGAATGGACGGCTGAGAATATCGCTTGACATATCACCGATGAGCGGAACGGAACCGGTATCCGGGAATTCCTTAAACTGGGTGCCTTCAATGGTTTCATTGGAAGTCAGATGGAGATAAGCTGCATTGTCCGACAGCTTAATGTCTTGAATGCGGGGCAGAGTCATGTATTTGCTCTCTTCGGAAGATCCCGCCACATGGGTATCGCCGATCAGCTTGGCTTCTTTAATAGCCTTGTCCGCCCAGCTTCCCGTCATCACGTAGTTCGCAACCTGGCCTTGACCCAGGAAGTTCATCGGAATCATGGCGAATTGCGTGCTTGCGCCGCCCTGGATGAACAATACCTTGTAACCGGATGGATTCCCCAGCAGGGACAGCAGGCGCTCCTGCGCTTCGTTATGAACGGCTTCATAAACGGCGCCGCGATGAGACATTTCCATAATCGACATGCCGGTATTTCCGTAATTGACGAATTCGGCCTGGGCGCGCTCCAACACTTCAAGCGGCAATGCAGCAGGTCCTGCGTTAAAATTGTATGCTCTCTTGCTCAAAAGACTCTCCACCCTTTCTCTACTATGAATGCTGATTAACGCTAATCATAGCAACAATCCCATAGACCTTCAAGTGTAATTATTCACATTAAATTGTTCCGGTTACCAGCAGAAGAATTGGTACTTTCTGCTCCAAGATCTCTTTTCTCCGGGCGCCAGGCTTAATCGAACAAACACTTCCGGCGAAATAACGTGTCCGGTCCCCCACAGGGCCATATGCGCAACCGGAAAATCGCTGATCTCCCTTACCCCCGCCCTCCGGGCACTGTGCGTCAGCTCCCAGGAATACGGATAATCGCCGCCGTTGAAGCCTTTCATTCTTCCATAAAAGGGCTTATGCGGTCTGGCGGTCCAGCCTATCTCGTTATCCTGGACAGACAGCAAGTCCGAGGTATAGTCAGATTCGACCTCCGTAAACCGGACAGGAACCGGCAGCTTCAGCTTATACTCGGGTCCTACCGCTTCCTCGTTGATCCCTATGAAATTGTGGACATACTCCTCCGTATCGATCCTTCGGCTTCCTTCGTTAATAAGCTCGTAATCTATCGTTAATACGGTATCTTCAATCGAGATCTTCTTCACCAATCTTGCTGCATAGCCGTTTATGCTCCTGGAACGAACCGTATAGGAGATGTTCGAGTCACCCGAAATGACATCCACATCGAAAGGCTCCGCCGGATACGCATGCTGAAAGTTATACGGGGCCTCGCTGACCCGTTTAAGAAGGCCCACCCCTAATTTAGGAAACCAATCTCCAACTTCGGCCTCAGCGTACCCCATCCCTTCATGGAGTCCGAACTCGTTGCATAACCCGGACCCGGCCTGCGGGTTAAACCCTTCCGCAAACTCATGAACACAGAAGGTATGGCCGCTCTCGGTCAATTTCACCTGGGTGATGAAACCCGTGCGGTCAAAACGCGTGCCTTGATAACGTCCGACTTTCGCTATTTCGACTTCCAATCGTCCGTTCGCTAGTTGATGTCCCACAAACCATCGCTCCATTCATGATGAAGAAGCCCCGGCCGACTTGTCTGCCAGGGCTTCCGAAATTTTTATAAGTGCGGATCAGGCAAGCTCGACGTGTATCAAAGCACGTTCGCTGTCGGATAACGAGGACAGCATGCTGCGATCCAGGTCGACTGCCCCGGGATCTTGACTGCGCAGCTGTATCTTTTCACCGTTCAGCGTAACCGATTGAATCGCATAGCTTCCGTAATCCAACCGGTTTGGATTGCCGTATACGATTTGAAGCTGTTTTCCGGCAAACCCGGTAGTGACCGTGGCGTGGCCGTCGGCATTGAATTGAGCAGACCTTAGTTTCGGTTCCAGGCGAAGATGTCCACGGTTCCCTTTCACTCCAAACACCTCGGTCAGCATGGTGAGCAGCAGCCAGCTTGCCGACCCGGTTAGGTAGGGATACATCCCCCTTCCCTTCTCGTTAATGTACTCGGGAATGCCCGGATACATGCGGCTGCGTTCAAAATCCTGGCTCAGATCATAAATCGAACGCAATACCTCGTAGCCCTCTTGGACAAAACCTCTCTTATAAAGCGCATTGGCGTACATGACGCTCATATGGCTAAACATGGCCCCATTCTCTTTATGTCCGAACGCGAAGCCGAATGCCCGCCCGAGGTTTTGTTGGATCTCGCCAAAGTTCGAATTGAGGCGGTAACCGATGCTAGGGTCTTTTAAGTAACGGTCAACCGATTTCGTGATGTGCCCTACCTGTTCATCGTCCGCAATTCCGCCCATGACGGCAAAGACCTGGCCTGTTAGCGTCATGCGCACGCCCAGGGGATGATCGCCTTCCACGCGGGCGCCGTCATTATTGTAATACCCGTTAAACCAGGAGTACCCTTCTTGGCTCGTGATCCATTCGTTGCAGCGCAAATGCTGAATGAGCCAATCCGCCTTCAGCTTCAAATCCTGCACAACGTCCGCAATGCTGAATTTCCGTTTGTTCCCGGTCACGGACGCCTTGACGGCCTCATAATAGCTATCCAGCAAATTCAGCTTGCCCTGTACGTCCTCGTACGAGACGGGAGCCGTCACCGAATCGAGAAGCACCGCCATTTCCTCCGCTATTTCCACATGCTCGACGCCTTCCGTATCCTGCCACGCCAGCAGCAGATCGCCAAGCTGCATCAAATTGCTGGCATAAAACGCCGTGAAGGCCACGCTCTCCCCTCTGCCGGGAGCAAGGTCCAGACCGTCGTTCCAGTCGGCTCCCTCGAGTTTGATGTTGTTGTGTTCGCCGACGTTAAAGAACGGCACCAGATTTTGAAGCAGCATATGCTCCAGGACCGTACCTTCGTATACCTCGCCGCTGACGGTCAAGAGTCGATTCCCGTGCTCAGGCAGCCACCCGGCGTCCTTCTCCTGGCAGCGTTTTACGAATACGTCGCGGAAATAGGTCTGCGGCTGCTTCAGGAAATCCATATCCCCGCTCTGATCGATGTAAAGCAGCGTGGTCATGAAAGGCCAAGCGCCGTGATCCATCCATACGCGCGGAATGTTGTTCCGATCAGCAACGAATTCGCCCGGCTTCGTGCCGATGATCGTAGCATTGCTTCCGTCAATCCGGACGCCCGCATAGTTATTGAGCAGCAGATACCGAACCTCGGCAGGCTCCATAATCATCAAGGCCAGGCAATCCTGCCACAGGTCGCGCCATCCGCGGCCACCTCGGCCGTAATCATGATAAGGAAGAAAGGAATTCCCGTATAAACGGCGCAGGATCGGCTGCAGGGTAACCCATTTCATCCATAGATCCTGCTGCGGATCACCGGTCTGGAAGAATACCGTATTCAATTTCTCATTCCAATAGGCTTCGTTCTGCGCAAGCAGCTCATCAAACCGCTTCTCCGATAAATACGTTTCGGACAGCCTTTCGATGTCTGCGCGATCCTTCGCTATGACCATTGCCATAACATAGGCTTTGGATTCACCGGGCCGCAGCTCCGCCTCCGCGAACCGCAGGCCGCCAAGGGCCTCGTACCCTTCCATGGAGTCTCCGGCCTGCGCATATGCCGGCTTATTGGCAATGACGGCCTCAGGCCAATCGAGAGCTCCGCCCTCCCCGATGTATTCCTCGAGCACCGGGAAATGACCGATTGGGGCTGAGCCGTCCCCCTCCGCACCCAGCACGCTGTAGGATACGCGATTGATACGGTGACCCCGTTCGTCAAACGAGAGCACGGGCTGCACTTCGACCCCTTCCCGATGGACGTAAATCCGATGCAGCAGGGATGTCACATGACGATGGTCCCGCAGATCATCCGCCGAACGGCCATACAGCGGAACAGCCGCGGTAGGGGTCAGTTTAAGCGTCTGCTGGCCTACATTGGTCAGCGTTACTTTCATTAACTCGATCTGGTCATCCGTCACCGGCACGAAGCTGGTAACTTCCGTTTGCAGCCCGGCCTCCCCGTTCATCCGCTTCAGCTTGTGCCATAGGAACCCGGCTTCCAATTGGCCCTCTTCTTCCTGATGCATGAACCGGTTCGCATTCTGCTTGGCGGAGTTTCCGGATACGGACCATGCGCCATGCCCGTCGATGTGCACCCAAAAGTTGCGCGCGGACTTGGAATTATGAAGATCCTCCACCGATACCGGCGACATCAAAAACGTATTGTGGCTGCTGGTCATTTCGCCGTGAAGATTCGGCGTGATGGCCGACATCATGCCCGCCTCGTTGACCAAAGGAAAATATAAATAGTTATGAAGTTCAGGATGACGCAGCGTAAAGACTCCCTGATCCCCCTCGAACTTCCATCCCGTTGATTTCATATCGCTTTTTCTTCCCCTCTATGCCTTAGGATTTGACGGCTCCCGCCAGGGCACCGTCCACCAGATACTTCTGTATGAACGTATACAGAATGATCAATGGTGCGGCCACGATCGTAATTCCGCATGCAAGCAGCGGCCAGTTATTCCCGTACTGCCCTCTGAATTCTTTCAGGCCGAACGTAATGGGATAGTTGGACGGACTCGGCAGGTACATGATCGGCCCGACAAAATCGTTCCAGATTCCGATCGCGGTCAGAATGACGCCCGTTGCGATCACCGGCTTCATCAGCGGCAGAATGATCTGGAACAAGTAACGGATATAGCCGGAGCCATCCATGCCTGCCGCCTCATCCAAATCGCGGCTGATCGACTTGATGTAACCGACGAACATCATGAACACCACGCCCGTCCCCGTCGTTTTCAGCAGGATATAGCCGAGCTTGGTATCATACCCGAAGAACGAAACGCTTTCCTTGAAGGACAGCATCAATTTATACTGCGCAACCATCGGGTTCGGAAGGAACTGGGACAGCAAAAAGAACATGTAGATAAAACCGCTCCACATCACGTAACCGCGTGCGACCGGAAACGCCGCAAACAACGATACGATGATGGTCAGCACCGTCGCCGTCACCGTATAGATCAGGCTGTTCGCAAAATAACCCGCGAAATTGCCTTCGGACCATGCCTGGGAATAGTTGCCCCATTCGATGTTCTTCACGATTCCGATCGGGTTGAGCAAGTATTCGTTGAAGGATTTGAGCGATACATTGAAGACGAGCAGAAGCGGAACGACGTACAGAATCAGCAGCAAACCTATGACGGCATAAGAAAGAATTTGCGTGGTTTTGGAATTTCGCATCAATATTCCACCTCTCTCTTACGCGTCTGCTTGACGGCTACGACGACAAACAGGAGAATAATCAGGAACTGGATCACGGACAGTGCCGAAGGAAGGCCCATTTCCAAGCTTCCCCGGAACGTTTCCTTGTACACGTCGTAAGCCATCGTCCTAGTATTGAAACGACCGTCCGTTGTCGCCAATATGATATCGAACGTCGACATGGCGCCGATAATGGATAACAGCATATTCACCGTGAAGGACGGAGCGATCAGGGGGAAGGTGATATGGCGGAAAGACTGCCACTTGTTGGTGCCGTCAATATGACCCGCCTCGTATAAATCCTTCGGAACCGATTGGAGGCCAGCCAGAAAGATCAGCATGGAGTAGCCCATGTACATCCAGATCTGAACGAAAATAATATAACCGAACGCATGGGTAAAGCTGCCGAAGAACATGTCCTGATAGCCGAAAAGAGCGTCATAAAGGCGGTTGACCGGTCCGTTCAACGGATCGAACATCATGCCCCAGATCAGCGCAACCACGGCTACGCCGAGTACGACCGGCAGGAAGAATACCGCGCGGTAGAAGTAATCGCCTTTCAGCCGCTGGTTAATGATAACGGCGATAAACAGGGCGACCCCGTTTTGCACAATCGTCACGACGAACATGAAGATCAGGGTGTTTACGATCGAGCGCCACCGCTCGCCCGAGTTCCCTGAGAAGAAGAGCTCCCTGTAATTATCAAGCCCGACGAATTGATAGGTGCTGCCCGGCAGGTTCTTCACATCGGTAAAGGAATAGATGACCGTCAGGATCGAAGGTCCGAAATAAAAAACGATGTATAACGCCATCGGTATCAATAGCAGCAATAACGGTATGAAGCGGTTAAACCCTTTTCCAAATGGATACATCTCTCTCACCTCGCAAATCCATTTCAATGCATGTCGGGGCCTGCTGCACAGACCCCGATTACAGTATGGTTCTTTCTATACAAGTCTCTTTATAATAGAAGAAGTTTTATTTCGGAGCGGCTGCTTCCCATTCTTTTTGCTGAATGTCAGCCAGCTCTTTTGCCGTTTTATAAGGTCCGCCCGGTGCCAGGAATTCCGTGTGAACGCCTTCTGCAGCCAGATGCTCGCCGATATTCTGGCGGTTGATCATCATGATTTCGTACGCCAATTCGAACTCGCCGAGATAAGGAGTCAGTTCATTGTCAATGAAGTCGCTTTCCGTCTGAATGTTGTCCTGCGTCGGAATGAATCCGGCTGCCTTCACGAATGTCGTGTAATTTTCCGGCTCCGAGAAGAATTCAAGCCACTTCAGGGCTCCTTCTTTGTTCGGACCTTTCTCGGCCGCGTACCATGTTACGTCATACTTGCCGACAAAGGAGGCGTTCTTCGCTGCATCCTCGGTGGCCGGAAGCGGGAAGTAACCGAATTTCAACTCTGGATTAGCTGCCGCAACGGTTGGGGCATCCCAAGAGCCGTCAGCCAGCATCGCAGCTTTTCCTGTTGCAAAATAGGAAGGCGCCGTTGCATAATCGATCCCCATGAAGCCGTCGATCATGTAATTGTCTTGAAGCGTCTTCATTTTTTCCAAAACCTCGATGGCTTCTTCATCGTTATAAGCCGTCTCGCCTTTCCACACGCCCTCGATCCATTTCTGCTGGTCTCCGCCGCCCAGGATTTTGGCCTGCAGGGCGAACACTGGAAGTTTCAAAGGCCATACGTCTTTACCTGCTACAACAATCGGTGTGATGCCTTTGGCTTTCAAGTCATCGTTCAGCTTCATGAACTCCGACCACGTTTTCGGAACGCTTAAGCCGTTCTGCTCGAAGATTTCTTTATTGTAGAAGAGACCGGACATCGCAACCTTGCCTGTAGGAACGGCATATACTTTATCGTTATAAGTTCCGGCTTTTTCGATATCGTTTGCGTTATAATTCTTAATGAAGGCTTGGTCGGATAAATCCGCAATCAATCCGGTATCGATCCATTGCTGCCAATCGGGTACTTTAGCGCCCGGCGTCCATTCCTGCGGGGAGAGTCTCATTCCTGACAAATCGGCCAGGACGTCCACGTCATTGGCGGTGATTCTTGCTCTCTGCGCCTGCTTGTATTCGTCATCCGGACCCGTAGTGGTATACTCTACCGTATACTCGGGATACTTCTCTTCAAATTTCTTATTGATCTCTTCAATCGCTTTATTGATGTTATCTTGTTTCCAGTGTAAAATTTTGATGACCTTTTTATCGCCTTTGGCAGGTGCGCCTTGATCGGCTGAATCGCTGCTTCCGCAAGCTGCCAGCGAGAAGGTTAGAGCGCCAGCCAAAAGTAATGCTGATAACTTCTTAATCATTTGTTCGTTACCCCCTGAAATTAAATTGCAATTCATTATGAAACCGGATTCATGTTTCCGCTTTTTCTTGGCCTGTACAATCTTGATGCTACGAAACTATAATTATTAATTTTCGTAATTGAGCGAATTATACCGAAAGCGGTTTCGTAAGGCCTATTATTACGCATAATAATTTGTTTGTCAAAGCTTTTTTTATCGTTCCCGATACTTTTTTCTCACCGAACAGAGACAACCCTTTTTTCTTGATATGACAAGCCTTATGCCTGTTCTCTTTCATTGACTTACCTCGCTAAAGCAGATACACTGATTTACGAAACTGTTTCGAATCCGTGTGGTATAACATGGCAGCCGGATGGTACACCTTGGCTTGGACAAGCCCTTATGCATAGGTGAACCGTCATCATTTCATTGGATCATGGGAAATTCGTTCAAAACACACTCCTTAGTTAGACAGAAAACACGTATCTCATAACTTTTCTGTCCCTAAACATTACGCATAAAGGAAATTCATGATAAACATTAGCGAAAATTAACGAAAATAATGAAATGACATTATAAACAGAATAAGGGGCGTTTCGCATGGCGTTAAACATCAAAACAATCGCTAAAATGGCAGGGGTCTCCGTATCGACCGTCTCCAAAATTATCAACAACTACAGTGATGTATCCGATGAGACCAAAGCTCGCGTGTTGGAAATTATGAGAGAAACGGGATATACTCCTTCCAATTCCGCAAAAACGTTAGCAACCAAAAAATCCAATCTAATCGGCGTCATCTTTGCGGGAAAGCTGAACGTTGATTTTACCCACCCGTTTTTTGTTGAGGTGCTGAATTCTTTTAAGAAGCAGATGGGCGTTCTCGGCTATGATCTGCTGTTTTTTTCGAACGAGAAATTCCAAGGGGAGGATGCCGACTATCTCGGACGGTGCCGCCATTATCAGGTAGACGGCTGCGTCATTATATCCGGAGAAGAAATCGAGCCCTCGATTAAGGAGCTGGATGAAAGCGATATACCCTGCATCGGGGTCGATATTGAGCTGTTCGGCGAAATGTCGGGTCATATCATGTCCGACAATTACAAGATGTCCTCGAAGGTCGTGGAGCATTTTTATCTCCAGGGCTTCCGAGACTTGGGCTTCATTGGCGGCAGCAAGGAGTCCGAAATCTCCAATATGCGAGAGGCGGGTTATCGCAACGCCATGGAAAGCTTCGGCCTTCCGGCCCGCGCGGAGTGGTTCCTGAACGGGGATGATTTCTATGAGGCCAGCGGATATAAAGCGATGACACGGCTGATTAAGGCAGGATCCCTCCCCCGCGCCATTTTTGCGGCCTCGGATCAGATTGCCATCGGCGCCATCCAAGCGCTTCAAGAACATGGTCTGAATGTCCCTGACGACATGTCGATCATCGGCTGCGACGATATCGAGGCTTGCAAGTACACAACGCCTAAACTAACGACGATTCGGCAAAACAAAGAGAAAATCGGCCGCTTGGCGGCACTCATGCTCTACGACCTCATCCATAAACAGTCCCCCGTCAGTTCCTTTGTCGTCGAGCCCGAGCTCATCGTCCGCGAATCTTGCGGGAGCAACACGCATCACTACGGGTATTTCGGATAAACATCCGGGCAAAGGGGCAGCCAGGGCACTAGGCTCTTAATGAGCCCCTTGCCTTTCAGAGCCATCTTAGGATTGGTTCCAATCACGAGTGTATACCGTCAAAAAGAGCCTGGGGCATGATGCCCCAGGCTCTTTTATAATCCTGTTTATTAGATATCGTAGTACAGGGAGTACTCGTGCGGATGAACGCGGATGTTAACCGCTTTGGCTTCGGCACGCTTGAAGTCGATGAAGTTCTCGAGGAATTCTTGCGTGAATACGCCGCCCTCTGTCAAGAACTCATAGTCTGCTTGAAGTGCATCCAATGCCTCGTCCAGGGAGCCCGGTACGCTGCGGATTTCCTTCTTCTCGGCGTCGGACAATTCGTAAATGTTTTTATCGAATGGCCCGTAACCGAGTGCGGTAGGATCGATTTTGCGCTTGATCCCGTCCAGACCGGCCATCAGCATAGCAGAGAATGCAAGGTAAGGGTTCGCAGTGGAGTCCGGTGTGCGGAACTCGATGCGGCAGCCTTTAGGCGTTACGGCAGCAACCGGAATCCGTACTGCGGCAGAACGGTTGCCCTTGGAGAATACGAGGTTAACCGGTGCTTCATAGCCTGGTACCAGACGTTTGAAGGAGTTGGTGCTCGGATTCGTCAAAGCGATCAAGGCAGGCGCATGGTACAGAATACCGCCGATGTAGTGCAGCGCCGTTTCACTCAGGTTCGCATAAGCGCCTTTTTCGTAGAACAGCGGAGTGTCGCCGTCGAAAATGGATTGGTGAACGTGCATGCCGCTACCGTTATCCCCGAACAATGGCTTCGGCATGAACGTAGCCGTTTTGCCGTATTGGCGGGCTGTGTTATGCACGATATATTTATAGATCAACAAATTGTCAGCTGTTTTCTTCAATGTATCGAAACGGAAATTGATTTCGGCCTGGCCGGCAGTTGCCACCTCATGGTGGTGACGCTCAACGCGAAGACCTGCTTCGTCGAGGAGACGGCACATTTCGCTGCGGATATCCTGTTGAGTATCCACTGGCGCTACAGGAACATATCCGCCCTTAACCCCTACTTTGAAACCCAGGTTGCCGCCTTCTTCCTTGCGGTTCGTATTCCACTGGGCTTCCTCGGAGTCTACGAAGTAGCTGGAGCTGTTCATGGAGCTTTCATAGCGGACTTCATCGAACAGAAAGAACTCGGATTCCGGTGCGAAGAAGGCTGCCGTTCCGATGCCGGCTTCTTGAAGGTATTGCTCGGCACGAGCCGCGATTCCGCGCGGGTCACGCTCATAAGCATCGCCTTCCGGAGTATAGATGTTGCTCATAATGTTAAGTGTAGGGTGTGCAGTAAACGGATCAATATAGCAAGACTCCGGATCAGGCATCATGACCATATCCGATTCTTCAATGCCGCGGAATCCTGGAATAGAAGATCCATCAAACGCTACCCCGTTCACGAAAGTTTCTTCGTCTACTTCTGAAGCCGGCAAGCTAATGTGATGCACCCGTCCCGACAAGTCTACAAAACGAAAATCGACCCACTCAATATTGTTCTCTTTAATGGTTTGCAATACTTTCTCTACCGACATGTCTCTTCCTCCCAATTTCCGAACATTAAGACTTAAACAGCTTAACAATGTTCATAATCTTTCGATTTCTTTTCGTCATTATATGCCGGGAGATAACCTGACGTCAATACCTATGTAAGGTATTTTTTAAAACGGTGTCATGTTATCTGACATGAAAAACCAATTAAAGTAAATGCAGCAAAAAGACACCTGTGGTAAAAATACAGGTGCCTTCTACTATAAATTAGGGGATGGCGAAGCCATTCATTGTGTTCTTGCCGCTATGCTCGAATATATCATTATAGCATGTAACACGTGTTATACGCGCGCGAATTCAGAAGCAGGCGCTTTGGCCGTGGCAAAGCTCTTCCCTACCAATGGAGCCAGCTTCTCCAAGTCTTTAAGCAGTGCGGCGAATTGGTCCGGGAACAGGGATTGGACCCCGTCGCCTGTCATCGAGTTGTCCGGATCCGTATGCATTTCAATGATAAGACCGTCGGCTCCGGCCGCGACGGATGCCTTGGACATCGGTTCGACCAGCTCGCGCCGGCCCGTTCCGTGACTCGGGTCAGAGATGACCGGAAGGTGGCTCAATCCTTGCAAAACAGGAATGGCAGATAAATCCAGCGTATTCCGGGTATAAGTTTCGAATGTTCGGATTCCGCGTTCGCAGAGCATGACATTCGGATTGCCGCCGGCCAGGATGTATTCCGCTGCGTTCAGGAATTCGTCATAAGTTGCACTGAAACCTCTTTTCAGCAAAACCGGTTTGCCGCAGGTGCCAAGTTTCCGAAGCAGATCGAAATTTTGCATGTTGCGGGTGCCCACTTGCAGAATATCGGCGTACTCCGCGCAGATATCGACGTATTCGGGCGTCATCACCTCTGTAATGGTCAACAGGCCATGCTTTTGCCCGGCTTCCGCCATCATGATCAGACCTTCGACGCCAACGCCCTGAAAGCTGTATGGACCCGTACGAGGCTTAAATGCGCCCCCTCTTAGCACTTGTCCGCCTGCTGCTTTCACCAGCTGCGCAATTTCATCAATCTGCTGCGCGGATTCGACGGCACATGGGCCGCCCATGACAACCAGATTGCCGCCGCCAATCTTGGTTCCCTTAATATCGATCACCGTATCATCCGGATGGAAATCACGGCTGGCAAGCTTGTAGGACTTGGAGATCTTAACTACATTCTCTACGCCCTTCATTTGGCGAAGATGCTCCGCAAGCTTCGGGTTCACGCTGCCAATCAGGCCGATCACCGTGCGATCCGCCCCCTTCGATACGTGAGCCTGGAGCCCTTCCTTCTCAATTTCGGTAACGATATGCTGAACTTGTTCCTCTGATATTTGATTGGATGTAATGACGATCATAAATAAACCTTCTTTCTGAATGAATTCCAATTTCGATGTTGATTTCAATCCATGGATAATCACTTTCGCACTTGTTCGCTTTTAAGCTTTTATGCTTTTAATCGATAAAGTAAATATACAGAAAAAATCTCCCCTCGTCAAGCCCATTCTTCAGGCCATCACGATCGGGAGATATTCCTCGCCTGTTACATCAGCGTTTTGTTGCGTCCTTCCGCTACGGTTCGCTTCACCAGCGGTATGACAATTCTTACCGTTGTCCCGATGCCGGCGCGGCTGAATAACGTGACCCCATACTCGCTGCCGTAGTGAAGCTTGATCCGTTGATCTACGTTTCGTATGCCGTAACCCGCATTGGTCAGATCCTGTCCCCCTGTATTATCCAGCACGCGGCCGGGCGGGAAACCGACGCCATTATCGATGATTTTGAATTCCAAAGCATCTTCCAGCAATCTGGCCGTTATCCGGATATGAATATAGTCTCCGGTCCACGCATGCTCGAGCACATTCTCGATAAACGGCTGCAAAATCAATTTCACGGTTTCATACCGGACCACCTCGGGCTCAAAATCATAAGTAACCTGCATCCGGTCGTCGTATTTAATCTTTTGAATGTCCACGTAAGCTTGGGCCTGTTCCAATTCATTCTTCACGGATATGATGTTCCGGCCGTCGTTGAGCGACAAACGATAAAACTTCGCCAGGTCCATTACCATGCGCTGCAGTTTATCCAGCATCCCGAACCGCGCGAGGCGGCTGATGGAGGATAGGGTATTGTATAAGAAATGCGGATTAATCTGCGCGTGCAGCGACTCCAGTTCTGCTTCCTTTTTCTGCAGGTCGGCCAGATACACCTCATTGATCAGTTTGCCGATGTTGCTGCCCATATCGTTCAAGGCTGAGGAAATATGCGTAAATTCATCATTCCCCTTAAAGGATACCCGTTTATGGAATTCGCCTTCCTGGAACGAGTCCAGCACGGATACGATTTTGGACACCCGGCGGCTGAAATATCTGGAGACCACGATGCTGACCACGAAGAAGATACCGATGCAGATCAGACAGATCAGATAGGTTAGATTACGTATTTTGACCGTGTCTTTTTCCACGATTTGAGCAGGCACGACGGCAATCAAATCCCAGCCGAGCTGGGGAATGGGCTTCCGAATCAGAAGGTCCCCGTTCTTGCGAAGTTCCTTCTCCTTGAAAACGTTTGTGGATTTTCCCCCTGATGAAAGAACGACCCGGCCCTGTGCATCCGATAAATACAATGCGGTCCCGTCACCGATCTTCTTGTAATCCATGCTTTCAAACAGGTCCGTCATACTGACGTTCATCCGCATGAACCCGATCTCCTGCGGTTTGATGGTCGAACTGATATCCACAAGCCGCCGCAGCAAGGATATGCGTCCGTTGCTCACATCGTCCTCAATCTGCTTCCACTGCAGGGTTACGCCGTAATTTTCTTCCTTCGGATATAATTTATACCAGGACCGTTCCTCCAGCCTGTCATATTGATAAATATCAAACAGACGTTTGTTGGAGTCCAGCGGGTCCGTATACGTATAACTGTCATAGATCTCCCTAAGGTCGTCGTTGCGCAGGTAGATCGATAACCAGATCCTTCGGTTCGCCGTGCTTACCGCGGTCTCCAGCTTCGGAATCAGCACGTTGATCGTGGTGTCATAGCTTATCCAAGCGCTTTCGGTAAAACGCAGACGGCTGTTAAAGGTCGTATCAAAATAAAGCATATCCGATATCCGGATCATGTCCTCCATCTTATACGATATGTTCTCGCTCATCTGATGAAGCGTGCCCTGAATGTTGTTATACGTCTGCTCTCGGGTGGACTTCACGAAGACCTGATTCGCAATCTGACCGACAAGCAGCACCGGTATAATGATAAATACGCAGTACGAAAACATTAACTTGTATCCGAAAGGTATCTTGACCCGTATTCGTTCGAATTTCCCCGCCATAGCCTGTTTGACCCCATATCTAATCTGAATTTTGCTAGTTACGAGTGCTTGCGCCGGTATTCCAGAGGCGTCATTCCATACATTTCCTTAAACTGCCTGCTGAAATAAGGCAGATACTGATAACCTGTCTGTGATGCAATTTCATATATTTTGAGCTTGGTCGTCTTGAGGAGATCCCTGGCGCGCTCCATCCGGAGCTTGATTACATAATCGCTAAAGTTGTGCCCGGTTTCTTCCTTGAAGAGCACCCCGAGATAATTCGGTGAAAAAGAAAACCGGTTCGCCATATCCCGCAGCGTAATATTCTCGTGCATGCGAGCCTGGATATTCTCTATAATCTCTTCGACCAGCCTGCCATTCTTGGTTGATTTGCGGTTCTTGAGCATTTCCGAAATTTCCATTGCCTTCATGCGGAGCCATGAGAAAATATCATCCATCGTTTCGAATTGAAGCAGAATATCCAGGTTTTTGAGCTCCAGTCCTGCCATACGATATAACTCTTCGTTCATCGCTTGCAGATGTCCTTCCAGCTTCACCATGATATACACGGCCAAATTGCGTATGGTGAACTTGGATCGGATGCTGGATGCCAGCAGTTGAATCGCTTCCAGTTCGTCATAGATACGAACGATATCATACTCCGTCATGGCTGTAAATAAAGCATCCAGACGGATGTCGAGGCTTTTTACGTCTTCCCGGTCCTCGGTCGGCACCTCGCTGTACAGGATCCATTTGCCCTTGCCCCGGAACATCTTATAATCCAGCGCGTCCAAAGCCTCCATGTACGACGTGTGAAGCTGCTCCAGCTGATGGACGGCCCTGCCTTCCCCGACCGTCATCGAATAGTTATATTCCCGTTTTAATTCCTCCAGCAGGGCTTGAATCTCTTCCTTGCCCCGGCCCCCGTTAAGGAGTACGGCCGTTCGCTGATCGGTTACCTTGCATATATATTCAAAGCCGCGCTGTTCAAGCCGTTTATGCAGTCTCGTGAAATACTCCTCTATGGCACTCAGCTTTTCCTCGGAATCGAGCGAGCCGGTTCGCCAGGTGCTCACATTATCAAGCTCCAGCAGAATGACGCAGACCGGCCAATGAAGCTCTGTCAGCCGGTACTCCCGCTTGATAATGTCCAGGATGGCTCCGTCATAGGGCCGCAGAAGGATTTGCAGGAGATACTGATTTTTGAGGATGGGGATCATCTGCTGGTAAGCTTCCTCCGTCTCCTTGCGTTCATGAAGACGATCCAGCTCCATTCTAACCTTCGTTAATGCATCGATCAGCTCCTGGTCCTCCATTGGCTTTAACACATAACTGCATGCGTTCAAAGCAATCGCCTGCTTCACGTAACCAAAGTCCTGGTAACCGCTTACGAAGATAATCCGGAGCTCCTCCTGCAATTTCAGTGCCCGCTGAGCTAGCTCAAGCCCGGTCATGTTCGGCATGCGTACATCGGTAACGAGGATGTCGACCTTCTCACTTTCGAGCACCTCACAAGCAGCAAAGCCGTTATTGACCGAATCGATCACTTTCATTCCGAGATCTTCCCATGGAATAAAGCTTTTCATGCCCTCTAGGTCCAGTATTTCGTCGTCTGCCAGCAGCACTTTATACACGGGTATCATCTCCCCCATAAATTCCGATAAGGGTATACTGCATAAGCAGCATACCCTTCTTGGTTTAAGCAAAAATTAATTATTGGCCTTTCATTTTAGCAACGTTCTCTTGCCATTTCGTTGTTTTGAATGCAAGCAGCTTATCGTATCCTGCAGCTTGAGCATCGGCTTCAGCCTTGTCGAGGATTGCCAATACTTCGGCATCATCCTTCGCATACAGGGCTTTCGCTCTGGATTCCGTAAAAATATCTTCTACGCGTTGACGAATAATTCCTTCCTCGCTGTCCGGAGCCGGATCGAGGTTAATGTACTCCGTAGCATTGGCTTGAGTTTTCCAAGTGACTTCATATTGCCAGCGAGTGGACCAGTTGCGCTGCTCTTCCGGCAACGTGCTCTCGTATTTCGCTTTCGCTGTATCAACAAACACGGTGTTACCATTCCAGTGAAGATTCGTTGTGATGGCTTGCAGCTTGCCGAGACCGGCAGCATCCGTTACATATTTCTCGGTAAACTTCGGTGTTACGCCATCCTCTTCAAATCCGTCCCAATATCCTCCTGGAGGCCCCCACATGAGAACGCTTTGGCCTTCAGGACCAGTGTACCAATCCAAGAATGCGAAAATCGCTTCGGGATCTTTAGCGGATTTCGTAATGACACTTACGTTCCAACCCAATTGCGTATAAGTACCAGGGAAGATCTTGTTCTTGTCCAGGCCTTCCTTGTGAATCGGCCAGATCATGAAGTAACCGGCTTCCGGATCCTTCGCCGTCAATTCAGCGTGGGCGTTCATTGCATTTTCCGTCGGGCTCGAAGCGGCATACACAGCAACGCGTCCCGTGTTCACTTTTTCTTTTACTTGGTCAGCCGTTTGGGTCATGGCATCCTGAGAAATCAATTTCTCGCGGAACAGCTTCGCGGAATACTGCATCGACTCGCGGAAAATCGGATCCGTAAAGATCGAAGTCAGCTTATCGCCGTTAGGCACACCGCGGATGCTGATCCAACGAGTCAGAGCGTTTTTCTGCGAATGCAGAGTACAGCACCTCGATACCTTGACCTTGTACGTGCGGCTCATAAGGAACCACTTGATCGCCGTATTTCGCTTTGACGGCTTTCAGGTATTCATACAGATCATCCGTCGTTTCCAGCTTCGGCTCGCCAAGCTCTTTGTAGATCTTCTTGTTTACAACATAACCTGCATTACCGTTCGGTTGGTTCGTATACCAGTTCGGGAACTGATACAGCTTGCCGTCCGGAGAGCGAAGCATGTTCAGACCTTCGTCGCCCATCCACTCTTTCAGGTTAGGATATTTATCAAGATATTCATCGAAAGGTACGAGCATATCGGCTTGACGCAGCTTCTCTACGTCCGGACCACGGTCCATCCACATCACATCCGGAAGCTCCGTGGATGCGATCATGGTATTGAATTTTTGCTGGGCGTTACCTTGCGAATGGATCGCGTTGACGGTTACCTTCTTGTTCTCTTTAATCCATTTCGAAGATTCGTCTTGTCCCCATGGCGGCATGGTGTACTCGTTATAATGGCCGTAGAAACTGAACTCAAGCGGTGTTTCGCCAAGCACAAACTTGTCGGATGCCTCCGTTGGAGGCGTGCTGGTTCCGTTTTCGCCTGCAGGCGCCGGATCCGCAGTCTTGTTTCCACCGCCGCCGCCGCATGCAGAAAGCATCAGCGCTGCCGCAAGCAAAGCCGTCATGGACGTGGTCAGCGATTTCTTTCTCAACCTCATTCTCTAATTTCCCCTTTCGTTTTTACACTTGATATTTATGTCTAAAGCTTAAGGCTTCAAACAACACGCTTTGTTTTCCCTACTCTTTCAGGGAACCTACCAGAACACCTTTAACGAAGTGCTTCTGTACGAATGGATACACCATAATAATCGGAAGCGTTGCCACCATCATGGTTGCCATGGACAACGACTTGGAGGTTACGCTTTGCATCCGGGAGAGCACCGCCTGCGAAGCGGAATCCAGGTTGCTCATCTGTTCAGACATAATATTGGAGTTCAATATTTGACGAAGCATGGTCTGAATCGGAAGCAAGTTCTCGTTATTGATGTAGATACTCGGCAAGAACCATTCATTCCAATGGGAAACCGCCGTAAACAACGATAATGTTGCGATGACCGGACCGGACAGAGGCAGAATGATCTTAAAGAAAATGCCCCAGTTGCCGCAGCCGTCGATTTTGGCGGACTCTTCAAGACCGCTTGGGAGGCCGTTGAAGAATGTCCGGAAGATGATCATATTCCACACGCTTACCAAACTCGGGATAATGAACACCCAGAAGGAATCCATCAGACCCAAACCGCGAACGAGCATGAACGTCGGGATCAAGCCGCCGCCGAAATACATCGTAACGATACACATAATCATGTAGTATTTGCGGCCGATCAGCTCCCGCTTGGTCATCCCGTAAGCGAAAATGGAGGTTACCAGTATGGAGGAAATCGTTCCGATCACGGTACGAAGCACCGAAATCTTGAAACCATTCAGCAACCGGTTATCCTGAAACACGATGCCGTAATTCTCAAGCGTAAAATCACGGGGCCAGAAGGTAACGCCCCCCATTGCCGTATCTGAACCTGAGTTAAATGAAATGACTAGTCCGTTCCAAAACGGATAAAACGTTACAAAGGCCAAGAATGCCAAGAAGATATAAATGATGACCATCATCACTTTGTCGCCAAATGCTAGACGTACCACTATTACCCGCTCCCTTCCTCATAATGATCTCTTACCATAAGCTGTTTCCTGATTTGCGTGCAATCAAGTTGGCAATCGTCAGAAGCATGACGCTGATCACCGCTTTAAACAAGCCTACGGCCGTTGCATATGAGAATCGGGAGTTTTCGATACCTATTCGATAGACATATGTGTCGATAACGTCGGATACCTCTCGCAATACCGGATTCTTAGCCAAGAGCAAGATGTCTTCGAAGCCTGCGGTCAGCAAGTTACCAATGGCAAGAATCATGAAAATAACGACGACCGGCATGATCGATGGAAGCGTAATCGTGAAGATCTGCCTGAATTTGCTTGCGCCATCCATGTCAGCCGCTTCATACATGTGCGGGTCAACCCCGGCAACCGCCGCCAAGTATACGATGGAGGAAAATCCAATCTCTTTCCATACCCCTGTCGTTACGAGAATTCCCCAGAAATATTCCGGTAGCGACAGGAAGTTGATCGGCTCTTCGATCAAATTCAGCTTCTGCAGCAAAATGTTCACGCTGCCGTTATCCGTTGACAAGAGCGAAATCGCAAAGCCTGAGACAATAACCCAGGACAGAAAGTGCGGAAGATAACTGACCGTTTGCACCAGTCTCTTGAAGAACATATGCCGAACTTCGTTCAGCATAAGCGCCAGCAGAATCGGTGCCGGAAATCCAATAAGAAACTTGAGCAAACTGATGACGATCGTGTTTCTCATGACCGTCATGAATTCCGGCGATTCAAAAAACATTTCGAAATGCTTGAATCCGGCCCACGGGCTGTCGCCCATCCCCTTGAAAATGTTAAAGTCTTGGAAAGCCATTAAAATACCGTACATCGGTATGTAGCTAAACACAAAAACGAGTGCCAGTGCAGGAAGCACCATTAACTGTATATCCCATTGTTTAGCAAAGCGAAGCAATAAGCTTTCCTTCTTCCGTTTCGGAACAGGTTCCTGTTCTACGGATATTTGCGCCATGTCCAACCCCCCGTGTGTTCTATGCCATGAAGTTTACCTGATGTCTAACATTGTAGAATAAACGATCGAATATAAACATTTGCCTATTCAACGAAAAATGATAGTATTCAATCGAGAATGAAACGCTTACACGGCATGGAATGTTTGCGAGGGTGAAACGCTGGGTGCGATTCTTTTCCATAAACGTAAAAAGACCCACCGCAAACATCATTGCGATGGGTCTGAAAAATAAGCTTGTGATGGCATTAACTATGATTTGCTCTTCACCCGAACAGGCGGAAGCAATTTACTCATATTCACCGTACGCTTGATCTCCCAAGTTTCCGGCTGATCATGTTCATACTGTTCCAAATAGGCGATGACTTCCTTCGTGATCGGAGTCGGTGTTGATGCCCCTGATGTAACTGCCACTTTGCCTACTCCTTCAAGCCATTCGCGTTTGAGTTCCGTCACATCGCCAATACGGTGGGCCGGTACTCCTGCTATCTCTTCGGATACCTGAGCAAGACGGTTCGAGTTATTGCTGCGAGGATCTCCTACCACGATCACTAAATCCGCCTGACCGGCTTGTTCGGCTACCGCTTCCTGACGCACCTGCGTTGCAAGACAAATTTCATTATGAATCTCCGCTCCCGGGAATTTATCGAGCAAGCTCTTCATGATATGCTTGATGTCCCATTGACTCATCGTGGTCTGGTTCGTGATGATGATTCGGGATGTTTTTACCTGAAGCTGTTCAATTTCTTCTTCCTTCTCGATCAGATGCACGTGTTCCGGTGCGATCCCGATCGCCCCTTCCGGCTCGGGATGCCCCTTCTTCCCGATGTAAATGATCTCATATCCGTCGGCTGCCTTATCCCGGATCAGATCATGGGTTTTCGTCACATCCGGGCAAGTGGCGTCGAGCGTGGTCAGCCCTTTATCCCGCGCAAGCTTGCGTACTTCGGGAGAGACCCCGTGTGCGGTAAAAATAACGGTCCCGCTCTCCACCTGGCTCAGGATTTCCATCCGATTCGGACCGTCCAGGGTAATGATGCCTTCGTCCTCAAAGGATTGCGTGACATGGCTGTTATGCACAATCATGCCCAATATATAAATAGGCCGAGGAAGGTCCAGATTCTGCGCCGCCTGACGCGCCAAGACCATGGCGTCGACGACACCGTAACAATAACCTCTCGGTGATATTTTCAAGACTTCGATGATCCCCACCTGCTTTCCGTAGTAATACATAAGCGATCTAGTCTATTATACCCTATTCCAGGGGAGGAGCAAAGACGACGGGGAGCCAGACGATAAAGGTGCTGCCTTCCCCTCTTCGGGTAACGACCTCGACAGAGCCCTTATGCTCATCGATGATCCATTTGGCGATGGACAGCCCGAGTCCGGTTCCGCTCGTGATGCCTCTCGACTGATCCGCGCGGTAGAATCGTTCGAATATGAACGGAACCTCATCCTTATCCATACCGATTCCCGTATCCGAAATCCGCAAGCCTACCTGACCTTTGTATAGAACAACATCCAGACTAACCTCACCCTCAGGCGTGTACTTGAACGCATTCTCGATAAAAATGAACAGCATCTGCTGTAAATAATCCTTATTTCCTTCCACATAAACACCGTTCAGGACAGACAGCTCTCCGACATGCCATTCTGCGGTTTTCTCCAGGAAATGAGCGCGCCGTGCAACCTCTTCAACCAACGGCTGGAGCGGCACCGGGTCCAACTCAAACGTCTGGCCGGTATCGGCCCGCGCCAGGGACAGCATATCGTTCACCAGCCGGCTCATCCGCTTCGCTTCATCGGATATATCGCCTACCGCTTCGACCGAGATCTGTTTGATCATTTCCTCGTCCATATCCGCTCTCTCGCCGGGAGCTACCGTCCACATTTTCTGCAGAAGATCCACATTCCCCCGAATGGTGGTCAGCGGGGTCCGAAGTTCATGGGAAGCGTCCGATACGAAGCGCCGCTGCGCCGCATAGGCATCCTCAAGCTCTTTATAGAAGCTCTCCGTCCTCTCAAGCATCCCGTTAAACGTGCCGATTAACTGACCGATCTCGTCCTGAGGCCCGTCGTATTCGATCCGTACGCTAAGGTCGGTGCCTTTTTGGATCTGCTCCGCTGCCTCCGTGACCTTGCCGATCGGTTTCATGGATTTCCGGGCTAAGAATAATCCTAGGGTTGAAGCGATCACGAGTGTCGCTGCAGAGCCCATGATGAGGATGGATTGAAGCCGGTCTAAGGTTTGCTCGATGGTGCGTGTACTTACACCAATTTGAAGCCATCCGAATAATTTCCTTGAGTTGGTTTCAACTACAGGAGATTCGTATACAAGAAAGGAGGCCCCATTAAACGAAAATCGTTTAAACTCTCCGGACTTGGTCATACTTAATGCTCTTTCAACAGTCGGACTCTCAAATTGCAAGCCGCTAAACTCCATGTTGCCTGACCGCCAAATGGATCCGTTATAGAACGTATAGAGCTGTACATATAAATCAGCTGCCTCCGCATTAATCGCCGAGGAGCGATCCGGTAGTAGGGCAACAGACGATGACGTGTAACCAATCTTATTGGCTTCCTGCACCAACCGCTGCTTTAACTCTTCATACGTATACAAATGGACAAAGCCATACACCGCCGAGCTGAATATCAGCAGTGTCACGAATAAAATGCCGGTATACCATGCTGTCAGTCTTAACCGAATGGACATGCTAGTTATCTCCTCTTAAAATATAGCCGGCTCCGCGGATCGTCTGGATCAGCCGTTTACCTCCATGTTCCTCGGTCTTCTGCCGGAGCATGGCGATATAAACCTCCAGCACGTTCGACTCCCCGCTGTAGTCATAGCCCCATATTTTATCCATAATCAAATCGCGGGACAGCACCCGCTTCGGGTTTTGCATAAACAGGTGCAGCAGTTCGAATTCCTTGGCCGTGAGCTCCAGTCTCTGCCCGCCGCGAATGACCTCCCTCGCATCGGTATCCATCACGAGATCCTCGAAGGTCAGTCGGTGGTTCGAGGTATCATCCCCGGTTTTACGGCGAAGCAAAGCCCGGACGCGGGCTAGCAGCTCCTCCAGCGCAAAGGGTTTGACCAGATAATCATCCGCTCCGGTATCCAGCCCCTTTACCCGGTTCTCCACCTCATCCTTTGCCGTCAGCATCAGCACCGGTATCGTGCTTCCGCCCTCCCGGAGTCTGCGCAGCGCTTCAAATCCATCGACCTGAGGCATCATTACGTCCAGAACGACGACATCCGGGTCCTCACTCAATATCACTTTCAATCCTTCTGCTCCGTTGGATGCGGTCAGGACGTCATAGCCCTCAAACGCAAGCCCTCTGCGCAGCATGGAAATAATCTTCTCATCATCATCTACAATCAAAATCCGGGATCGCATAGCGGCATCTCCTCTATCTTCTTAGCGTTATATTTAGTACGACGTTACAATCCCATTATATCGGTCGCTTCAAGGACAAGACAAGCGGAAGGGAACGGTCCCTTCCGCTTGTTGTCACGCCTATCCAGGGTTACGGCTGCTGTTGCCGTTGTTGCTGCTGTTGGGTTAGATCAAAATCGTTCTTGTCGCCGATCGTCAGCGGCAGGTCCATGTTCTTGCCGTTTCGAACCACATTCAGCGTAATTTTATCTCCAACCTTCTTCGATTTAATGAATTCAACCAGATCTTGCGAAGTCGGATATTTATTGCCGTCCACGCCCACAATGATGTCATATTGGCGCAGGTCCGCTTCATAAGCCGGCGAACGGAACACGACGCTGTCAACGTAAGAGCCTTCCGTTACATCGGTGCCCAGGGACTGGGCAATTTGCGGAGTGACCGTTCCCAGATTTGCCCCGATAAATGGAACCGGCTCTTTCGGCACTTCCTGATTATTCTTCAGGTATTCCACGACTTCCTTGATCGTATTGGATGGAATCGCAAACCCGATCCCTTGCGCTTCCGCGCTGACGGCTACGTTCATCCCGATAACCTCGCCCTTCAGATTGAGGAGCGGTCCGCCGGAGTTGCCCGGATTAATCGAAGCATCGGTTTGCAGAAGATGCTCGTAATTACGCTCAGCTTCGCCGTTCGTGCCTTGAATATCGATCTCGCGTTCCTTCGAGCTAAGTACACCAGCGGTTACCGTGTGTTCAAAACCGTGCGGGTTGCCGATGGCAACAAGCCATTCACCAACCTTCAGCGAGTCGGAGTCACCTAGCTGTACTGATGGGAAATCCGCCCCTTCGATTTTCAAAACGGCTAAATCGAGCTCATAGCTGGAACCGAGCAGCTTCGCTTCATAAGGCTTTTTGGTACCCTGTACCGTCACTTGGATCACATCTGCGCCATGGATTACATGCTCATTCGTCAAGATGTATCCCGACTTCTCAAAGATGAAACCCGAGCCGATGCCTGAAGGCTGAAGCTGGGATTCCTGACCTCCGTTGTTGCTGCTTCCACCGTTTCCGCTGTTTCCGCCATTGCCTTCCTGGCTGGATTGACCGCCGCCGAAGAAGTACCAGAACGGATCGTTCATGTTCGGATTCGTGCTTTGTCTATTGCTGCTGTTTACAAGCGTCTCGATCAGCACGACGGCCGGACTCGCCTGATCCACCACTGCCGATACGTCGCCAGGATTCGATGGAATCATCGCTGATGCGGTAGTAGCTCCGCCGTTATCTCCGCCGTTATCTTGGACGTTAGCCGAAGTTTCTTGGGCTGGCTCCGATGAGTACGCCGCATCCGGCGTAAACAGATTCGTTCGGTCAGCGGCAAACATCAGGCTCGAAATGACGAGGACGCCTGCCAAGAAAGACAATAGCACGGTCTTGACGGAATTTTTGGGCTTCTGGCTGTAGTTCCACTCTTTGTTTCTTTTCATGGAATCCACAGGCCCGCCGCCACCCTGGCTTCCGGAGGAATGGGCCTGCGAGAAGCCGGAAGATGGAATCGGTTTAACCGGCTGCGGAGCGGTAACCTCCACTTCCTGGGGTTCCCGGCTCTGGTAAGGCCGTTCCGTTTTCTCATCGTCGCGGTTATTCGATATGGACTGGAACGGTCCGTAAGAATAGTAATAAGAAGAATTCTCCGTGGATGCTTCCTCACGTCTCGTTGCTTCATTGTTATTCGCTTCGCTGTTCATTCCCTCATCATCCGGATACCCGTAACGCTTTCTTTGGTCGTCCATTGGTCTACCTCCTATTAAAATCACTTGCTTCCAAGTGGTCTAATTGATTAACTGTTCTTATTGTGTACTATAAACCTTAATAGTACCTTAAAAACAATTAAAAGGCAGATAAAAAGAAAACCGGGACGCTTCCCGGTCATACCTCACCAAAAGAACATATTGCTATATTTTGACCCAGCCCTTCCGGTGAGCATAAATCGCCAATTGCGTACGGTCCTCCAGCTCGCACTTCATCAGCAGATTGCTGACATGGGTTTTGACCGTCTTGATGCTGATATGCAGCTCTTCGCCGATCTCTTTGTTGCTCTTGCCTTCGGCAATCAGGAGCAGCACTTCCTTCTCCCGCTCGGTAAGCCCGGATTCATCCCCGTTCACCATATGCCGGCGGATTCCCCTGGTGAGTGCTTCCGAGACGTCTTTGGTCATGACCGGCATGCCCCGGAACGCTCCCTGAAGGGCGTAAATGAGCTCGTCAGCCGAAACCGTCTTAAGCACGTAGCTGACTGCCCCCGCTTCAATGCACTCGACCACAAGCTCGTCTTCGAGAAAGCTGGTCAGAATCACGATCTTCTGATCCGGGAATTCGGACATAACCGCGCGCGTGGTCTCCGCCCCGTTCATCACCGGCATCATCAGGTCCATTAGAATGAGATCCGGCCGGTCGGCCTCCTCCCCGTTTCTCAGCATATCGACGACCTCTTGGCCATTCGCTGCTTCTCCGATCACTTCAAACCCCGGATCCAACGATAAATATGTTTTTAACCCCATGCGAACCATATCATGATCATCAGCCAGCAATATCCGAATCGTACCCATAATGATTGTTGTCCCCTCTCTATTCCACTGGCTCAGCCAGCACTTCCTCATCCTTGTTCTCTTCCTCCGCCGCTCCGGTATTGCCCTCGGCCTCAAATAACGGGATATTTACTCGCACCGTCGTTCCCGCGCCCTTCTTGCTTATAATATCGACCTGTCCGCCAAGCTTTTCGGCCCGTTCGCGCATCGTCGACAGCCCGTACGATCCCTGCTTGCCTGCCACCTCGTCAAAGCCGACACCGTCGTCGCTGATGCTTAAAATCACGCGTTTCTGGTCCTCGCGAAGCGACATGCTGACAAGGCCTGCACCGGCATGCTTCACGATATTAGCCACCGCTTCCTGGATGATCAGGAAGAGCTGATGCTCAATGGCATCCGACACCCCGCCGTAGAGCTCGACATCCTTCATGCCCTTCAGGCCGTTTTGGCGGCAGTAATCCGGAAACCACCGTTCCAGTGCTTCTTCAAGGGTTCTGCCTTCCAGCTCCACGGGCCGAAGCTGCGCAATCAGCGCCCGCATCTGCTTCTGCGCCACATGGGACATTTCGATCAACTGGCCGAGCACTTTGTCCCCATGCTCCGGATTCCGCTTCAGTACCGCCGGGAGGGATGAAGCCGACATGTGGATCGCGAACAGCTGCTGACTGACCGTATCGTGCAGATCCCTTGCCATCCGGCGCCGTTCCTCGAGGACCGCGGCTTCCGCGGCAATCTCCTTCTCAATGACATCCTGCTCGCCGAGGCGCTGCAGCAGCTTCATTTTCTTCTCCAGCGCTTCCGTCATCCCGTTAAACTCATCGTATACTCTGGCAAAAGACCCGTCTTCCATGGCAGGCAGCCGCACGTTCAGATTTCCTTTGGCAACCTGCAGCATGTTCAGATGAAGCAGATCCAGCGGCCGCTGGATGCGCTGTCCCGCGATGTATCCCGCAATCCCCGTAAACAGAAGTACACCGACCGTGTAATACACCCACAGCCGGTTATCTTCAATATGTATGTAGCCGGATTGGTTTGCTGTGTACAGGAAAACAGCAACTCCGGCTCCGATCAACAGAAAATAAAACAATATCACCCATTTGGTATTTTTCAATATCCCCATCATAACGATTAACCTACCCTATTCACTTTGACGTCACCGATAAATACGCTCACGGTAATTCGAATTTTCTTGCCCGCTTCCCTGTAATGCGGGCTTTCCAGGCCGGCATTGCTCATAAAGCCGCTTCGGGACTCCTCCAGCACCTTCATATCGCCGATGAAGGAATTGGTCGTGACATGAATGCCGACGTCCGAATCGTTCGGAACGAACACCTTGACATCCCCGATAAACGCCGAGATGTTGATTTTCGTTTCGCCGTAAGGGATTTGAGCTTTGGTCAGGTCCAATACCGTATCACCGATGAACTGCGAAATATTCGTCGGCTTCAGCTGGAAATAATCCTTCCCCATGTGCACGTCCCCGATAAAAGAGGACTTGTTCACCGTATCATGGCTATGCCAAGATTGGTGATGATGATGTTGATGATGGTGGTGTTCATCCTTATATTCCGATCCGTCGCCGTAGCTTTTGCCGTTATCGTCAAAATCCACATGAACTCTGAACTTGCTGCGATCCGGACGTTCCTGGCGCGGGCGCTCATGCTGCTGTCCCTGCCAGCGGTACCCTTTGCTTGAATCGTGCGAGTCTCTTGATTCGAACTCCGGCTCTTCATAAGCCTTGTCAGCCTTGTCTGGCTTGCCGAATCTTCGCTCGAATTCTTCGTCCAGGGAGGATTCCAGCGGACGCGCTTCAGGCGGCTCCGGGATATCGTAATCGTCCCGACGATGCGAGCCGAAATCATCCGGACTTGGCGGTGATGGCGGCGGCGTATGATCCTTCGGTTTGAAAATAACCTGCAATCCGTACCCGATCAGGATGATCGGAATCGCGTATTTGATCAAATCGCCGAAAGAGAAATGGACCATGTCCAGATTTCTTCCGAGAAAGTACGATCCGATCACGATCGGTACGATCGAGCCCCACAATGCTCCGCCACGGGCATAAATCAAGCTTTGCAGCCCGAACCAGATGATGAACACCGGCCAAAATGTCGAGAATATATAACCAAGGTCCACATGTATAATATCGAGCTGATTGAGAAGAAACACCACACCAATGCCGATGAGCAGCAATCCGTTGCTAAGCTGGCTCCATCCTTTTCTACTCATGGTCATCCCCTAGCCTTCCAGTTCTATTTTTTCTTAATTACAGTGTACAACATATTGCGATGAACGGGTTAGCGGCGGTGGAATGAAGTTGATCTCGGTCTCGAGACCGAGTCCCTGGATATAAATGGATATGATTCCACAATAAAAGACCTCCGCTTTAAGCGGAGGTCTTATTGCTGCACGAACGGGCGTTGACATCTACACCTTAACGGTTTGCAGAATGGTCCCCTGGTGTGTTCAGATCGCCAAACTCAGCGTCAAACTTCTCGTTCGGTTTTTTGTAGTTCTCCTGTACTTTGGAGTTACCTTTTGGGTTGCTGGCGATGCTGGTCTCTTCAGCAAACTCAGCGTTAAACTTTTCGTTAGGTGTTTTAAAGTTCTCTTGCACCTTGTTCTTTTTAGCCACAATATTCACCTCCCTGTTCATTTGCGATACCATCATCCTCTTCAGGGGTTTGGCCCCCGAAAAGTAGTATGTGATGAACAGGGTGTCATTATTCTTAAATGTTTACTGCCAAAGACGCGCAGCAAAATTACCCTAAATGGCTTCCTCCAGCACGGATGAAGGCAGGAAACGATAGGTCTCAATCGCGTCCTCCAAGGTTCTCAGCATGGCTTCCGTGCATTTGCCGCTTCCGGTTTTAATGACCTGCACCTCAACGTCCTTTTTCCCCCACTCCTTAAACACCTGCTTGGTGGTGGAGAAATAGAGGTCAATCTTCTGGCCCTTGATGGCTGACCCGATATCCGCTACGATTCCATAACCATAGCCGGGGATATAGAGAATGCTGCCGAGCGGAAATACATCAGGATCCGCGGCAATCGTAGACAGCGTATTTCGATCCCGCTTGACCTTCACCCCGGAGTAGGTGATTCCATACTGGGGATGTCCCGGCTTCTTCCCGGTCGACTCGTAACCTGCCGTGTATCCCGTAGCGGTTACCTTCACCGTATGCAGCACCTGGTCCTCCCTCGGGGCAAGCACCGGCATGGACTCGCGTTTCTTGCCGGGCTCGCTGGTCTTCGGCCCCGTACTTGGAACCTCCAAATATCTATTCATATCACTAAAACCTACCACGCGCAGCGCATAGAAGCGAGACATTTCAACGTAATCGGAGCCATGTATTTCCTCTGATGGATCATACACATTTCGGGTGTCCGTCGATTCGTAGGATTCGCTTAGAATCAAATTGCGGGCCTCTACTGCCGTAGAGCCTGCGCTGAACAAGATGGCTGATAAAATAAAACCAGCAAAAAACCTCTGCCATGTTTTCCATTGGATCATGTGAATACCTCCCCCTTACTAGCGAGGGTTCCCACTTCCCGAATAGAATATACGTCATGGCAGAGGTCTGCATGTTTCCTCGGTTACTTATCTTTTACGGCTAAACTAAACCACATGGGTGTTAATTTCTTCACGCAGCTTGAGGATGATTTCGTCCAGCGGCTGGGCCCCGATGTCCCCTTCGCCGCGCTTGCGGACGGAAACCGCTCCGGCATTTTTCTCGTTCTCGCCAACGATGAACATGTATGGAATCTTCTCGAGCTGTGCTTCGCGAATCTTGTAGCCCAGCTTCTCGTTGCGAAGATCCGGCTCTACGGAAATACCGGCGAATTGAAGCTTCTCGGCCACTTCCTTCGCGTAGTCTTCAAAGGCGTTGGATACCGGAATGACTTTGACCTGTACCGGGGAAAGCCACAACGGCAGCGCCCCTGCAAAATTCTCAAGCAAGAATGCCGTAAAGCGTTCCATGGTGCCCAGAATCCCGCGGTGGATTACGACAGGACGGTGCTTCTGGCCATCGTCGCCGACATATTCCAGCTCAAAGCGCTCAGGCAGCAGGAAGTCGAGCTGGACCGTGGACAGCGTTTCTTCCTTGCCCAGTGCCGTGCGGATCTGAACGTCAAGCTTCGGTCCGTAGAAGGCAGCTTCGCCTTCCGCTTCATAGAACGGCATGTCCAGGCTCTCCACTACTTCACGCAGCATGCGCTGGGACATTTCCCACATTTCGTCGTTCTGGAAGTACTTCTCGGTATCCTGCGGATCCCGGTAAGACAGACGGAAGCGATAGTCGTGAATGCCGAAGTCCTTGTAGACCGTCATGATCAGCTGAATGACCCGGGCAAACTCTTCCTTGATCTGATCCGGACGGCAGAAAATATGCGAGTCGTTCAGCGTCATCGCGCGCACGCGATGCAGGCCGGTCAGCGCGCCGGACATCTCGTAGCGGTGCTGCATGCCAAGCTCCGCAATGCGGATCGGCAGATCCCGGTAGCTGTGCATATCGCTCTTATATACCATCATATGGTGAGGGCAGTTCATCGGACGCAGAACAAGCTCCTCGTTGTCCATTTCCATTTTCGGGAACATGTCCTCCTGATAGTGCTCCCAGTGACCGGAGGTTTTGTACAGCTCCACGTTTCCGAGTACAGGGGTGTACACGTGCTGGTAACCCAGGCGTTCCTCCATGTCCACGATATAACGCTCCAGGGTACGGCGCAGCTTAGCTCCGTTAGGCAGCCAGATCGGCAAGCCTTGTCCAACGAGCTGAGAGAACGTAAACATTTGCAATTCCTTGCCCAGTTTGCGATGGTCGCGCTTTTTGGCTTCCTCCAGCAGGCGAAGATGCTCGTCGAGCTGCGCTTTTTTCACAAACGCCGTACCGTAAACACGCTGAAGCATTTTGTTCTTGCTGTCGCCGCGCCAGTATGCGCCTGCCACGTTCATCAGCTTGAACACCTTGATTTTGCCAGTTGAAGGGACGTGCGGTCCACGGCAAAGGTCGAAGAATTCGCCCTGCTCGTAAATCGTAATGATGCTGTCCTCCGGCAGGGCGTTGATCAGCTCCAGTTTGTATGGATCGCCAAGCTCGCCGAAAATGCGCAGCGCTTCCGCACGGCTCACTTCCTTGCGGACGATCGGCAGATTCTCGCCGATGATGCGTTCCATTTCCTTCTCGATCTTCTGCAGATCCTCCGGATTCAAAGGCTCTTCCAGGTCCATGTCGTAATAGAAGCCGTCTTCGATGACCGGCCCCACGCCAAGCTTGACTTCTTTCTGTCCATACAAACGCTTGGTTGCCTGAGCCAGCAAATGCGCTGTACTGTGGCGCATCACCTCAAGCCCTTCGGGCGTATCCTGCGTAACGATTTCGATCAGCGCTCCGTCCTGAAGCGGAGTGGATAAATCCACGACGATCCCGTCCATTTTTCCCGCAACGGCATTCTTTCTCAGTCCGCTGCTGATCGACGCAGCCACATCCTCGATATTGCTGCCGGCCTCATACTCCCGTACGGAGCCGTCAGGCAGTTTAATGCTAATAGCCACCTTGTATTCCTCCCCAAAAAAGTTTTCACGTTTCTTCCATATATGAAGGACGCGTTAGTCTCCCCGTGAAGCAAGGCCTTGGGCTGTTCACAAGCCCGCCTGGACTTCAGCGAAGGATACCGGAACATGCAAAAAACACCCGTCCCGCGAAGGGACGAGTGTTATACCCGTGGTTCCACCCTAATTCGATCTCTCCATCCTCTTATGTACCCGGTACATAATCGATTAAGATCCTTCATCAGCATTGAGTAACGGTCATGAACCGGTGAAGCCTACTCATCCGCATTCTTGATGACTTGCGGGTTCGACGACACAGCTACAAAGGGGTAAATCAATGGCGAACCGGAGGAAATTGCAGCCGAGGTTTCCTCTCTCTGAGCGGTCGGATCCGGATTGATTCATGTCTTTGTCAGAGCTTTTACGTGAATTTATCAGTAATTATAATCCTGACCGCTTCGGTGCGTCAAGTCATCATTCGTCCGCTTCCCAGAAGCGCGCTGCATTCCGGACAGCTGCAGCATACTTCGGCTCGGTTATCAAAGATATGGGCCAATGTTGCGATGACGGGAAGCTCCGGCTGTCTCGTGTGGATAATCATGCGGGCCGGAGATACCGAAATCAGCGTGCTGACGACCATATCCTCAATCTCCATCTCCTGGTCCAGCCTTTCCATAACCAGTCCGTCGTCACGAGGGCGTTCGATCGGGCGAAGATTGCCGTCCAGCAGCAAAAAGTCCTCTTCCCCTTTATGAATGACGTGAACCAGCGGCATTTTGGGCTCCTGAAAATAAACGAAATATTTCAGCAGGCTTACGAACTCCTCATACTGCTGATCAAGCATGAACTCATCCACCGCGTACTCGGCCATCTCGCGAAGCTCCTGTTCATAGGACTGGAGCCTGAAGGTCATGAAACCGTCCAGATTGAGCTCCGGCGCCTCGTTAAGGCATTGATATATGCCTTCGGACAGCTTGCGCTTGCGGCTCTGCCAGAAATCCCCGGACGGGCCTTCTTCTTTTTGCAGGAGCATCAAAAACCACTGCAAAATCCGCCCTGCTTCTTCCTCATCATCAAACTCGAATTCCGAGAACATTAACCGTGCAGCAATCTCCTGCTCCTTCTCCTCCAGAATGTAAGCCGTGACCGCTTCGGCAGCAAGCCGGCGCAGCGTGTCGGCCGATGCGGTCCACGAAGACAGCGGAAGCTTGCCGGAGCACGTCCAAATCACGCGGTCATTCGAAGCGCTGAATGTGAATTTGAGCGGCTTGCACTGTTTATGTAGCTCTTTCTGCTTGTCTGACAATATGCGGTGGAACGCCTTTTTCTCGTCTTCCGTCCGCGTACCGACAGAAATGCTGAACAGTTCCATGGAATCACTCCTTTCGAGTTCCCTTTTCAGTATATGGGGACCCGCTCGGGTATATACGGAACTCCTGCTTGGAAAAACAAGCAAGTCCCGGCGCGCATATTAAAAATGTTTATCAACGCACGTTCCATGAAGGGCCTGCCCCTCTGAATAGTAATTTTTTAATGCGATATCAGGAAGGTTCATGCTTTTTGAATGTATACTTTCTGATATCTAAATAAAAAAACGGGCCGAGTCGGCCCGTCTTGCGGATTATAAGTTATGCGATTAGTTCTGCATTACGAAGTCGCGCTCCACGGTGCTGTTATCCTCGAACACGCGAAGGATATCATACCGGGTGTTGCGCTGAGCCGGAATGTTGCCGGTCTCGCGGATTAATTGAATAATCGATTCAATGTTGACCTTGTACACGGCGCCTGCGGAAGACACCACGTTCTCCTCCATCATCGTGCTGCCGAAGTCGTTGCAGCCGTAACTGAGCGACAGCTTGCCGATCTCAGGCCCCATCGTTACCCAGGACGATTGCAGGTTCGGCACGTTGTCGATCGCAAGCCGGCCGATGGCTACCGTCTTCAGGTACGCTTCCGGCGTTTCGCGCTCGCGCTTGAGGTTCGTGTTGTCCGGCTGGAAGGTAAACGGAATGAAGGCAAGGAAGCCTTTGGAATCATAACCGTTCTGGATGCATTCATCCTGCGCATCACGCACGCGAAGCATATGTAGCGCACGCTCTTCCATCGTTTCGCCCAGACCGATCACCATGGTAGCCGTCGTGTTCATGCCGACCTTATGGGCCGTCTGCATGACATCCATCCATTGCCGCCATGTACCTTTCAAACGGCTGACTTTTTTGCGGATGCGATCATCCAGAATCTCCGCGCCGCCGCCAGGCAGCGAATCCAGACCGGCGCTGTGAAGCTCGCGCATCACCTCTTCGAGTGTGAGCCCGGAGATCTCCACCATCTTCATGATTTCCGCCGGGGAGAAGGAATGCATCGTAATGTTAGGGAACCGCTTCTTAATATTGCGAAGCAGATCCGTATAATAATTGAAAGGCAAATCCGGATTGACTCCGCCCTGCATCAAAATTTCAGTACCGTTAACGTCCTCGGTTTCCTGAATCTTCTGGAAGATCGTCTCATCCGGCAGAACATAGCCCTCGGAAGAGCCGGGTCTGCGATAAAAAGCACAGAAACGGCAGAATACATCACATATGTTGGTGTAGTTGATATTCCGGCCGATAACAAACGTCGTGATGGGATCCGGATGCAGGCGCTTGGTCATCACATCCGCCGCATGGCCAATCTTCTCGATCTCATCACTCTCAAAAAGGGTCACGGTATCTTCCAAATTTAAACGCTCACCGCGTAAAGCTTTATCCAATATACGGTTTACCGCACTCATTCTTGCAGCCTCCCTACTTAAAACAAAATACAAATCACCAGTAAAACTTCATCTATCCCATCCTACCACATTCCGCCATTAAAAACGACATCCCGTCCGTGACAGGATGCCGAATTCTATGATTTGGCAAATCTTCAAATGAGGTTCATTGCTTCTAAAAAATCTTTAATTGCTGGCAGAAAAGGCCTGGTCCAAATCGGCAATCAGGTCATCCACATCCTCCAGTCCGACCGAGAAGCGGAGCAAACCGTCGGTAATGCCGCGCTCATGCCGAACCTTCTCGCCCATGGCCGCATGGGACATCATCGCCGGATACGACAGGATGCTTTCCACTGCTCCCAGGCTGACGGCTACCAGCGGCAGCTTCACGCGGTTCAGCACCTGCTTCGCACGCTCGCCTGAGCCGACGTCAAAGGAGATGACCGCGCCGTAACCGCTCGATTGCTTCTCATGGACTTCCCGTCCCGGATGATTCAAGAGGCCGGGGTAATACACTTGCTCAATATCGCTTCTTCCCTGCAGCCAGGCCGCCAGCTTGGCCGCGCTTTGCTCGGAGTGGGCCATCCGAGTGCCGAGCGTCTTCATGCCCCGCATAAGGAGCCAGGAATCCTGCACTCCAAGCACCGTGCCCAAACCATTTTGCAGCTGTTTCAACTGGTCTCCCAGCTCCTGGGTTCTGGCTACGGCGAGACCTGCCAGCACATCGCTGTGTCCGCCAAGGAATTTGGTTGCGCTGTGGATGACGATATCCACGCCGAACTCGATCGGGCGCTGATAGAACGGCGTCATGAACGTATTGTCCAGCAGGGTAAGCAGGCCTTGCTCCTTCGCCCAATCCGTGACGGCGCCGATGTCGGTAATTTTCAAGGTCGGGTTCGAAGGGGTTTCCATATAAACCGCTTTTGTATTCGGTTTGAGGGCCGCCTTCACCTGCTCCAGATCGGTCATGTCGACGAAGGTGCTCTCGATGCCCATACGGCTCAGTATGCTGGTCAGCAGGCGGTAGGTTCCGCCGTATACGTCCTCCGTCACGATCATGTGATCGCCCGCGGACAGCAGCATGAACGAGCTGGAGATCGCCGCCATGCCGGATGCATAAGCGAAGCCGCGCACGCCTCCTTCCAAGAGGGCGATATAATCTTCCAGCGCTTGCCGCGTCGGATTGCCGGAACGGCTGTAATCGTGCAGCGGCGGGTTAAAGACGTCTTCATGATGAAACGTCGAGGCTTGATAGATCGGAACGCTTGAGGCGCCGGTTGCCCGGTCGATTTCCCCGCCGAAATGCAATAGTTTCGTCTCGAAACGAAGTTCTTCTTGGTGTCCCTGTTTTACTGATACCTGCTTGGTTTCCGTTCCCAAGCCGGATAGACCTTTATCGATGCTCATGCTCCCGTGCTCCCTTCCACTTCTGCCATAGCCGCGCCCAGCGCAGCATCCAAATCCTCGATCAGGTCATCCGCATGCTCGATGCCGACCGAGAACCGAAGCAAGCGGTCGTCCACGCCGATCGCTTCCCGAATCTTAAGCGGGATGTCCGCATGGGTCTGGACCGCCGGGTATGTCATCAGGGACTCGACGCCTCCAAGGCTTTCTGCGAATGCAATCAGTTTGATGTGCCGCAGCACCGGCTCGACATAGCGGGCGTCCTTCACCTTGAAGGAGAAGATGCCCGTGTTGCCGCTGGATTGGCGATTCTGGATCTCATGCCCCGGATGATCCGGCAGAGCAGGGTAATACACCTCGCCGATCGCCGGGTGGGTTGTCAAAAAGGTTGCCACCGCGGTTGCATTCGATTCGTGCCGGTCCATGCGAAGCGCGAGTGTCTTCATTCCCCTCATTAACTGATAGGAATCGGAAGGACTCAGCACCGCCCCGATGGAGTTATGAAGGAAGGCCATCTCCTCGGATAATTCCTTGCCCTTCGTCACGATGATGCCTGCCAGCACATCGTTATGCCCTCCCAGATACTTGGTGGCGCTATGTATGACGATATCCGCCCCAAGCTCGATGGGTCTCTGGAAATACGGGGTTAGCAGCGTATTATCCACGATGCTGATCAATTGATGGCGTCTTGCCCACGTACAGACGGCTTCGATATCCGTAACCATCATGAGCGGATTGGTCGGCGTTTCGATAAATACGGCCTTCGTGTTCGGTCGTCTGGATCCTTCCAGCGCATCCAAGTCGTTCGTATCCACGTAGGTTGCCGTTACCCCGAACTTGGACATGATCCGCTCCAGCAGCCGATACGTCCCTCCGTACAGATCGAGCGACACAATCAGGTGATCGCCTTGACCGAACAGCGCAAAAATCGTCTGAAGGGCCGCCATGCCCGAGCTGCAGGCAAAGCCGGCGTCACCGGATTCCAGCTCGGCGCAAGCATCCTCGAGTACCGAACGGGTCGGATTCTTGGTGCGGGCATAATCAAACCCCGTGCTCTGGCCTAATTTAGGATGGCGGTATGCCGTAGCCTGATAAATCGGAAAATTCACTGCTCCCGTTACCGGCTCCTGCACCGATCCGATCTGTGCCAGCCGGCTCTCTATATTCAAAGGTTTCTTCTCCATCACAAACTCTCCTCCCGTACGCTGTTAAATTTGCGGACCGATATCATATGGCGTTTCCTGATATACATAGTAATTGAGCCAATTAGTGAATAATAAGTTTGCATGCGCGCGCCATATGGACGGAGGCGTTCTTGTTGGATCGTCGTTCGGGTAATAGTTGCGCGGCAGCGCGATGTCCATGCCTTTGGCAACGTCCCGGTCATACTCCCATTTCAGGGAGTCCGCATCATACTCGGAATGCCCTGTGGCAAAAATCTGCTTGCCGTCCCGGCTGGATACCAAATAAATCCCTGCTTCCTCGGACTCGGACAGGATGACCAAATCATCCACGCCTGTTATGTCTTCGCGCCGAACTTCCGTATGACGGGAATGCGGAACAAAGAACATTTCGTCAAATCCGCGGAGCAGCTTGGTACACGCTTCATTGATCGTATGCGGAAATACGCCAAAGCACTTTTCCTCGAGGCTGTATTTCGGCACGCCGTAATGATAATAAAGCCCGGCTTGCGACGCCCAGCAGATATGGAGCGTGGAGGTTACATGGGTCTTGGTCCATTCAAAAATTTCAGTAAGCTCATCCCAGTAATTCACTTCTTCGAACTCCAGCTGCTCGACCGGAGCTCCTGTAATGATCATGCCGTCAAAACGACGGTTCTTCACTTCTTCAAAGGTTTTGTAAAATGATTTCAAATGCTCGGCCGACGTATTCTTCGATACGTGGGAACTCGGGTGAAGAAGGACGACATCCACCTGGAGCGGGGAGTTGCCGATCAATCGCAGCAGCTGGGTCTCCGTCGTTTCCTTGGTTGGCATCAAATTCAGGATCGCAATCCGCAGCGGGCGGATATCCTGATGAAACGCGTGACTCTCATCCATGACAAAAATGTTTTCTCCAGCCAGAACTTCCTTTGCCGGCAGGGCATCCGGAATTTTAATTGGCATCTCGGCTCACTCCTTCGAAATATGAAATGATACATCCATAAAGCTGTGAGAAAGAGCGTTAGACTGTATAAACGCAAGAAGACCTTTCTCGAAGTAGAGAAAGGTCATCATATACGTATCACAATGCGCCTCTCTCATCTGTCAGGCTATACAACGGCTTATACAATCGTCGTATCTCCTGCAAGAATTAGCACCGTGCGATGTTGCCGCCGGTTGCCGGGTTTCATAGGGCTAGTCCCTCCACCTGCTCTTGATAAGATTTCGCTTTATTCAGTTGTTTGGAATTGTTTCGTAATTGATACCTACTTTAAATCATCCTCAATTTTTCGTCAAGAACCTTTTCATGAGTTTGTCACACTTCACCAAAGGTTTCCATACCCTATATCATGGCCCTTGGACTGCTCCGGATTTCACTTGAAAGGTCCTACACCCGGCGTTATACTAGACAAGTGCTGTTTAAAACCGAGTATGAAAGAGGTGACATGGAAGATGGACGGTGACCCGAGCCAGAAACTGGATGCACAAGACGCACAACCGCATAGGATCAAGATCAGCTTACCGGCAGAGGGCAGCGTTATTTTTCATGCGCTTTTTATCGTATTCTAACCTTCCTCGATTTATGCCCGTACACCGGTGGGCTGATATCCTGTGCCTTAACTGCTTGACTTAAGCAGCTTGGATTAGACAAAGGAGTGATATCAGATGAAAATCCGGTTGGTCGATTCGGGCGTATTTACCCCTGTTGATGACATCGAAATGACGCTGACAGCTCCGGCCAGCGGCTTCTACTGGCTGGATGCGGACGTGGATGATTTAGCCGAACTGCAGCCCCTCTTCTCCCTGCATGATCTTGCCGTTGAGGATTGCCTCAGCGAAGAGGAGCAGCGTCCCAAAATTGAAATATACGAGAACCACTATTTTATCGTCGTGAACAGCATCCGGTTTGACGACGAAGAGATTTTCCTTCGGGCATTGAATGTTTTCCTGGGCAGGCATTTTATTATTACGGTGACCAAGCAAAAGATCCATGAGCTCCGCACCGTCAAACCGCTACTCTGGGAGGATGAAGTCAGCACGCCCGACCGCTTCCTCTATCTCTTGATCGACCTCGTCACGGACAACTACTTCTCCGTAGGGGACCGAATTGAAGCGCGGATTGAAAAGCTGGAGGAAGACATTCTGATGCATACCAAAAAATCCCATCTCAGCGAGATCATCGGTCTGCGAAGCGAGATTCTTTGGTTGAAGAAGGTGCTTGGACCTCAGAAGGAAGTTATCAATACGCTCAACAAAAAAGATCTTCGGCTGATCGATGACCAGCTGCAGAAATACTTCAGCGATATCTATGAAAATGCCGTTAAAATTTCCGAAACGTTCGAGACCTATCGGGATCTCATGGGGAACCTTCGGGAAGCTTACCAATCCAGTATCGCCAATCGGGCCAATGAAATCATGCGCGTGTTTACCGCTATTACAACGATCTTTATTCCATTGACGCTGATTACGGGCATCTACGGCATGAACTTTGAGTATATGCCGGAACTTCATTGGAGATATTCCTATTATGTGGTTATCGGCATCATGGTTTTTGCCGGCGCGCTCATGTTTTACCTGTTCCGTAAAAAAGATTGGATATGAGGCACCCTGGTCAAAGGGGAGAGTACTGGCCGGATCACAACGGTTCATACGAACGGCCGCAATTCAAACTCAATCTACAAGCACGGCGAATTAGCATCAGGACGGATCTCCCTGCAACCGGGAGAATCCGTCCTGACTTCGTTTAAGGCAGATTAACCGGCATTCGCTTTGCCGGGCTGATCGCGCCGAAAGCGGATCCGTATGAGACGAAGCCGCTCATACAGCCTCTCCGTTCCGCCCAGCTCTTCTGCTTCTGCGTTCTCCGCTTGTCCCTGTCCGTATACCCGCTGTAACACAGGTTTAAGAAACGTATCGCCCAACTCTTCAAACGCCTTCCATACGTTTTCCTGCTCCGCAGCCGTCATCGTGTTCAATTCGACCTGGAGCAGCTGCTCCGTATCATAGCCTTCCTTCTCAAGCCCTTCCAATTCCTCGACCAAATCCCGGCGCGACAGCGAGGTACGCGCTTCAAGCTCGGTCAGCGAAGCGCCCTCGGCTATGCCAATCAGCATCGCACGGCGGGTTCGGAAGCGTTCAAGCTCCTGCTGATATCTCTGTTCCTTCTGTTTATACAGCCAGGACAAGAACTCCTCTTCCGGCAGCTGCGTATACACCCAATCCAGTGGAAACGTGGTGGTTCGCTCGGTTTTCGTCGTAATCTCCAGCCATTCCACCCCGTGCTCCGAAGCCTTGCTAACCCCGATTCCCGGAAGCTGCAGCAGCTCTTCCTCACTCTGGGGAACAAAAGCGCTGATCATACGCAGCACCCGGTTGCTGGCAATGAAATAGGGCGCTTTTCTTCCGGATGCTGCCTTTCTCCTGCGCCAGGCGCACAGCTCCGTGTACAGCTCCTCCGATCCGTACAGCTCGCTGTAACACTGCAGCTTCTGAGTGCCGAGATTCTTGCTCCCGGTCTCCCCAGGTTCATGGAATACCCCTTCGATTAGCGGGCGGAAGCCTTCTCCGAGCTTCTTCGCAAGCTGGTGCCGATACACGCATAGCAGCTCATTCCATGAGTTGCCTTCATACCATTCGTCATCGGAAACTTCACCGTCCGGTTCCATATTCCGCCAGCCGAGTCGCCATCCTCCTTCTTCCTCGCCGATCCATACTTGGGCCGAACGGAGATGACCTGACTCATCCGCTCCGCTCATCCGATTCATGAACACAATTTGCATCCCTCGATAACCTCCCGTTTACGCAATCAGCATAAAGGCGGAACAACGCAAAAAAGCACCTCTCCTCCGCGCAGCGGCAAGAAAGGTGCTTCCTTCGTTCCATACATTATACTGTTGAAACTATAATACCATAATCTGTAATAGAATCCAATCCATTTTGAACTTGCCCTATATAAGAAATCAGGCTAAGCTTGAATGCTCTTGGCTTCATCCACTGCCAGCTTGGCCAATGCCAATGCGCCGCAGAGACCCGCATTATCGCCGAGCATCGGCGGAACGATGAATTGATCGATCCCGTCATGAAGGCTTGGATGCTGAACATATCCTGCCAGCAGCTCTTGAAGCTTCGTGCGGATCAGCGGGAACAGCTGCTCCTGCTTCATCACGCCTCCACCCATCACGATCCGCTGAGGGGACAAGATGAGGACATAATTCATCAGCGCTTGAGCGAGATAATAAGCTTCCATCTCCCAAGCCGGATGATCCGGCGTCAATTCCACGCCGGGAACACCCCAGCGTTTGCCAAGAGACGGTCCCGCAGCAAGCCCCTCCAAACAGTCTGCATGATAAGGACAGGTCCCCTCATATTTGTCTTCCGGATGACGGCGGACGTAAATATGCCCCATCTCCGGATGGGACAGGCCGTGAATCAGTTCGCCGGATACCACGGCGCCTGCTCCCACTCCCGTTCCGATGGTGATATAAAGACAGCTGTCCAGTCCCTGGGCCGCCCCCCACGTATATTCTCCAAGAGCAGCTCCGTTTACATCCGTATCAAATCCGATCGGAACGTCAAAACGCTCTTCCAATGCTTTGACGATATTGTAATTGCTCCAATGCGGCTTCGGCGTCGTTGTAATGCAGCCGTAGGTCGGGCTGCCTTTCACCGGGTCAATCGGTCCGAACGAACCGACTCCGATCGCCTCTATATCCTTATCCGCAAAAAAGTTAAAGACGTTTGCCATGGTTTCTTCAGGGGTTGTCGTCGGAAAGCTCACTCGCTCCACAACCGTTCCATCCTCCGTACCCACGCCGCAAACGAACTTGGTTCCTCCTGCTTCAATTGCTCCAAGTAAACTCATGCTTCTTCCATCCTCTCCACGATGTGCTGTGCCTTGTTCTCTATATGGTTGCTAACAAGCTCTATTCGAAGCATATGTAAACATTGTGCTCCCGTCAAGTCTGCCTGCCTCTTTCTCTGCCTCTGCCCGTTCCGAGCCGCGGGAGTAACAGCCATGGGAACAAAATCATAACCGTCGCCACGCCCATGCCAGCCCGCTTTGGCCATTGCTAACCGCAACGTAAATCGCCGTGGGCAGCGTTTGCGTGACGCACGGTATATTGCCTGCAACCCATCCAGGTTGCCTCAAATTCGCCTAAACCTCCGGCAAAAGCCAGAAAGAACGCCGATACGCCTGCCTCGCGGACCTGCGGCAGCTCGGATCCATCTGTTTCCGCTCAGTACCATTAGCGGACGGAAAGCCTACCACCATTGGCAGAAGCATCAGCTGCGTTTCGCCGGCCGTTCTGCCGACAAACGCGCGCCGGGACATCCAGCGTGCCGCCGCTGATTCCAGTATAAAGGCACTGATGCTGGACCGCAGTGATGTTTTTATCGACTGCCATTCCGGCAACCCGAGCCGAGCATTTTCGTCATGGTCACGACGACGGCTCCACAAACACAATCCAGCCACCATGTAGACGCCGCTGATTTCAGGCTTCCTGGTGAATTGAAGAAGTGCCCCGGCCTGCTGCGGATGTCTCCGGTACGACACCTTCGACCGAAGCGGCTAGGAAACCACCGCCACCCCAAAAAGATGGCCAAGACTCTTCATTTCCAGCTCCTCCAGTTTGGTTAACGCACGTTCGTGATCCACGCTCAGGCGGCACAAATCGAGCTCGCATTCCATTGGAACCTCGCAATGAATTTCGGCCAGGGCCCGGGACAGATGCAGCATCTCCAAATCCGCTTCGATCTTGGTGCGAACCCCTTTGGTCAATGAATCCAGATTGGCAAGGATGCCTTCCACGGATTCATATTCCTGGATCAGCTTGACAGCCGTCTTCTCGCCGATCCCGCGTACGCCCGGATAATTGTCGCTCGTATCTCCCATCAGGCCTTTTACATCGATTACCTGTCTTGGAGAAAGACCCTTTTCGGCATAAAGCGTCTCCGGTGTATAGTGCATATAATTGCCATGCCCCTTTTTCATAATGATGACCGAAGTCGAATCGTTCACGAGCTGAAGCAAATCGTGGTCGCCCGACAGGATCATGACGTTCATGCTATCTCCGAACCGTCTGGCAAGCGTACCGATGCAGTCATCGGCCTCATAACCCACAACGCCCAGATTCGGGATCCCGAGGCATTCCGTCACGTCGCGAACCAGCGAGAACTGCGGAACCAAGTCATCCGGCGCTTCCGGACGATTGCCTTTATACGAGGCGAATTGCTCCGTACGGAATGTTTTTGAGCCCATATCCCAGCAGCAAGCCACATGGGTAGGCTGAAATTTATCGATGGCATCCCACATATACCGCAGGAAACCGTAAATCGCGTTGGTCGGCACACCCGCTTTGGTACGACGGATATAACCGCTGGACGCGGTTGCATAATAAGCACGAAATAATAAAGCCATCCCGTCGACGAGCATTAAGGATGGTTGTGGATTGGGTATCACGGTCATGATCGCTCCTAACTTTAACTTCTCTGGTATAACCTTAAGATATACCTTGTCATTATACCATATCCTTATATGGACTTGGGCTTGTCACAGGGTATTTCTTTGAATTTCCTATCGCGGGCTGCTCACAAAAAAAAAGAACATTCCGATGGTCGAAAGACCATGGAATGCTCTGCCTTCATCAGCAGGACGACATCGTTACCGGCGAATGGCTGCCCTTCGGCAAACCGATTCCGCGACTCTTGTAATCAATCACTGCCGCAGTTTGTCTTTTGTGTCTGTCATATCCCAAAAACGACCGTTACTTCTGCCATGCCTCCTGATATTGCTCCGCTTTGAAGCCGACGGTTACTTTGCTGCCGTCGGTCACGATCGGACGCTTGATCAATCTTCCGTTGGAAGACAACAGTTCGATCTTCTCCTCATCGGAAAGGCCGGGCAGCTTGTCTTTCAGGTTCATTTCCTTGTATACCTCGCCGCTCGTATTGAAAAATTTCTTTAGCTCCAGTCCGCTCTTGGCGATCAGGCCGGCTAACTCATCCTTCTTTGGCGGTTGTTCGAAAATATGTTGAAGCTCCAGCTCATGTCCTTCGTTCTGCAGCCATTTCACGGCGTTGCGGCAAGTCCCGCATTTCGGATATTGATATACTTTCAGTTTGCTCATTCAATAGGTTCTCCCTCTAATGTTGTAGTGTTACATAATGAAGTGACAGCTTCTTGCGCGAGCGCTAATCTCAATGATTTCATGTCCTCAGGTAGCGGGGCCGTGAATACCATCGTCTTCCCCTCTATCGGATGCATCAGCGTCAGGCTTGCCGCATGCAGCGCCTGCCTGTCCATATAGCCGTCCAGCCTCATGATCGTTGCGGCTAACGGATCCAATGACCCGACGGCCCCATGGGAATCCTCATCCCTCTCCGGCGCATTCGATAACAATTCCTGATCGCTGTATACGGGATGCCTGTACATCTGATCTCCGATCAATGGACAACCGATGCTTAGCATATGCACCCGAATTTGATGCGTCCGGCCTGTTTCGAGCTTCAATTCAATCAAGGATGCGGAGGGGTATGTTTCGCATACCCTATACCGCGTAAGCGAAGGATATCCTTCCGGGGTTACGATGCGCCGGTGGGGCTCCAACGGATCCCGATCAATCGGACCGTCAATATCGCCTGTCTGCGAAGAAGGTCTTCCATGCACAAAAGCGACATACCTCTTATCGACGGTGCCGGCAATCATTTGTTCGGAAACATGCTGATGAATATACGCATTCTTCGCGATTACCAGTACGCCGGAAGTCTCCTGATCGAGCCGGTGAACCGCTCTGAACCGGTAATTCCAGCCCTTCTCCTGCCAATAATGAACGACCCCGTTGGCCAGCGTGTCGGTGTAATGCCCATGCGTGGGATGCACGATGACCCCTGCCGGCTTGTTCAAGACAAGCAGATGCTCATCCTCGTACAGAATATGAAGTTCCATGGGCTGGGGCAGCATATCGTTGGAACGTTCCTGCTCCATCCGAATTTCGACCAAATCGCCCGCTTGCACTTTAACGCTAATATATACGCGGGTCCCGTTCAGCATAATGCCCTGCTCCGTCAATTTGAGGCGGGAGAGCAGCTTGCGGGATACCCCCATTCTTTTTTGCAAAATGGTCTTAAGCAGCATGCCGTCTTCGTGTGAAGGCACGACATAGCGGATTGGCGGATAGTACAGACTCATCTATTACCGGAACACCTTTCCGCTTCGCTCATATTCAACATCAGGTATCCCGGCATGCACATTGGCTGCCCGTGCGACAACAAAGAAATAATCGGACAACCGGTTCAAGTACCGGCGGACCTCCGGATTGATCTCGGTGGTTCGCTGCAGCGTAACGGTCAACCTTTCTGCGCGGCGGCATACGGTCCGGCATACATGCAGCGAAGAAGACAAGGCGCTTCCGCCCGGCAGAATAAAGCGCTCAAGCGGAGGGTTCTTCTCTTCGAATGCATCCAGCCACGCCTCCAGACGATCCACAAGCTCGGCACCGACCTTGAGTTTATCCTCCCGCGGCCTCGCATAAGCCAGATCCGAGCCGCAATCGAACAGTTCATGCTGGATTTGAACGAGCTGAAGATACAGCTCCTCAAAATCGGCTTCCTTGGCCAAGCACACGGCCTGACCGACAAAGCTGTTCAATTCATCGATCGTGCCGTACGCTTCGATGCGCGGATCATCCTTGGGCACGCGACCGCCAATAATCGAAGTCTCCCCCGCATCTCCCGTTCTTGTATATACCTTCATCACATCTTCCTCCATTTCATATCTTGAACGAACACCATAACATCTTATTATGCTCACTATAGCATAATTTCGGATCACGTTCCCGCTGCGGCCGAATAAACCCAAGGCCGATAACGCCTAGAGGGAAGTGCTTTAGGTTGGCGTTTGGTTTTAAACACAAACAAGGCTGATCCACGAGTATTCTCACTCTAGGAACAGCCTTGCATTATTTAATGGTGAAATATTTTAGAGTTTCTTTTTGGGATGGGCCTTCATATATTCGTTGATCTTCAGATCCAGCAAACTGCTGATCTCGATCACAATTTCCGACGTGAAGGACTGCTCTTCCAAAAATATTTGCTCCATCTTCCGGCGGAGCATGTGAATTTCGTCTTCCAAGGTAATTTCCTGAGGAGTGGATTTGGCTGATTTAATTGACCATTTACCGTGATTATTGTCTTCAGCCGTATAATCACCACGGTAGTTTGACAATTCATAATCACAAAACACTGGTGATCCCTCCTTGGAAAGTAAAATTCTGCCCCCAAAATAAAATTATAACATAATTTTCGTCAATGAAAAGTGAATCTTTTGTTAATTCAAGGAAAAAGTTCAACGAATTCCTTGCCTACTTTATTTTTTCAACAAAATTGCCCATTCGCTCCAATGCCTCATTCAGTTGAGCAATGGATGTAGCATAAGAACAGCGAATGAAACCTTCCCCGCCAAGCCCGAAGGCAGTGCCCGGCACTGCGGCCACTTTGGCTTCGGTCAGCAATCGCTGAGCGAATTCTTCCGAGCCGAGTCCCGTTCCCTTGATGCTTGGGAAGGCGTAGAACGCTCCCTGGGGTTCGTGGCAATCCAGACCGATCTCCCGCAGACCCTGCACAACGAGTCTGCGCCGCTGGTTATAGGATTCAACCATTCGGTCCTTCTCCCCCATGCCGTTACGCAATGCTTCAAGCGCTGCGACTTGCCCCATGGCCGGTGCACACATGACCGTATACTGATGAATTTTCAGCATGGCGGCAATGAGATCCGTATGGGCGCACACATATCCCATACGCCAGCCGGTCATAGCAAACGCCTTCGAAAAGCCGCTCACCAGTATGGTGCGGTCCATCATGCCGGGCATCGAGGCAAAGCTGACATGCTTGCCTTCATACGTGAGCTCGGCATAAATTTCATCGGATATCACAATCAGATCGTGCTTTTCCACCACTTCCGCAATCGGAAGCCAATCCTCGTAGGTCATGATCGCCCCTGTCGGATTGCTCGGATAGCAGAGAATCAGAATCTTTGATTTGGGCGTGATTTGCGCTTCCAGCGCCTCGGCCGTCAGTTTGAAATGATGCTCCGCCGTCGTTTCGATGCCGACGGGCACGCCGCCGCCGATTGAAGCGATCGGCGAGTACGAAATGTAACACGGTTCCGGAATCAGAATTTCATCTCCGGGAACAATCAAGGCCCGCAGCGCCAGATCAATCGCTTCACTGCCGCCCACGGTTACGATGATTTCATTCGCAGGATTATAGGTCACATGGAAGCTGTCGTTCAAATATTCCGCGATCGCTTCCCTCAGCTCCGGCATGCCGGCATTGGACGTATAGCCCGTAAACCCGCGTTCCAATGAATATACGCACGCTTCTCGTACATGCCACGGCGTAACGAAATCAGGCTCCCCGACGCCTAGCGTGATAATATCCTTGTTTCCGCTGACGAGATCGAAAAATTTCCGGATTCCGGAGGGTTGAATATCCCTGACTCTAGGCGCCAAATAAGAGCTCATCGATTTCCTGTTATTTTCTGCAAGCTGCTGTTCGTTCAAAATCATAGCACACGCTTCCTTTACGGCGAGATCAGGAGACGATTGTCTTCTTGACGTTCTTCAAAAATAATCCCGTCTTGTTTATATTTTTTCAAAATGAAATTCGTTTTGGTCGATAATACAGAATCAATAGGCGACAGTTTCTCGGAAACAAAATTGGCCACCTCACGCAGGTTACCGCCTTCCACTTCGACCAGCAGGTCGTAGGCGCCTGACATCAAATAAACCGACTTCACCTGCGGGAACAAATAAATCCGTTCCGCGATTCCTTCAAAGCCTCTTCCGCGCTCAGGCGTTATCTGAACCTCGATCAGCGCCGTAACCTTCTCGTCCTCCACCTTGCCCCAATTGACAACGGTGGCGTACTTGACAATGACGTGATCTCGTTCAAGCTCCGCAATGGAGGTCTTTACTTCTTCCTCTTCTACACCGAGTAGAGTAGAGAGTAGAGCCGGCGATCTTCTCGCGTCCTCTTTCAGCAGGTCAAGCACCTTCAGTTTCAATTCGCTTAGCTCTTCCATGTACGTATCCTCCAGCACTTATTCCGAATAACCGCTCGTGACACACGGTTTTGTCGGAACAGAGATTAATACTTATATTACAATAACTTACACGGGATGTGCAAAAGAAAAAAACCGATGCATGCCCGCAGCGAATGCTGGAGGTGTCATCGGCGAAATCGTTGCGTTAACCATAGATGGTTGGGTTACATTACATATAAGAAGCAGGGGATACATTGGTTGCATGGGGCTCAACGTTCGGATTGTGCGCATACGCGCCCATGCTTGAAGTTTTTTGATTTATCGTTTCCCGAGTTTTTTGTACGGACTGCTGCGCTTGTTTATGCTGCTTGTCCACGTCGTATTTCAGCGCATGCGTGCCTGCGGTGTACATGTTCTGCTGCTTCATCATATTAAAGAATTCGCCTTGCAGACTCAGCGTATCCGTGGTCAAATTGGTAAACATTTGACGCACGTCAGGGCAAGTGGCTTCCGTCGTGGCTGTCGTATATTCTCGAACGGCCCGTTTCAGCTCTCCCAGTATCGGGCTGAGCAAATCCTCTTCGGGCAGGAATGAAGATCCGTTAGGGGTTGCCATCGTAGTTCCTCCTTTGGGTTGTTGGTTATGCACTGTCTGCTTACTGCGGCTGGTTGGGCGCAACGCTGCTGTGGGTCTGAAGGGAGTTCACCAACATATCAAGATGCTGCTCATGTCGCTTCACGAATCCGAGCAGTGCCTGCTGAATGGCAGGGTTCTGACTGGCTGCAGCCGTGGCGGCGCAATGCTTGGCCAGCATGGTCTCGTTGGAGATGCAGTCCACGATATAATCCAGCTCTTTTGAAGTGAGAGGCTGTAATTGCTGATTGGGTGTCATACGGTTCGTTGTTCCCCTTTCCATTTAGGTTGACAGGACCTAGTATGCCACCGTTGTACAAATCTATGTCGCAAGATGTCATGAAATGCGGAAGGAACGACCAAACTAATTGCGATGTGACGATGGGAGGGGATGGATCATGTTACTGACCGGCGGAACAACGCCCTGGAAATATTTAAACACCGAACCGGTAAAAAAATATCCCGTGCTCTCGGACCGGCTTAGCTGCGACGTGCTGGTCGTCGGAGGCGGTATCAGCGGTGCCCTGATGGCCTATGTCCTGAGCGTGCAAGGCGTCGACGCCATTCTCCTGGAGAAAAGTCGAGTATGCGAGGGCAGCACTTCCGCCAATACGGGACTGCTGCAAATCTCCAACGACTGTCCCCTTTCGAATTGATTCAACATTTTGGCGAGGACCGGGGTACCGCCTTCTACATGATGTGCAGAAATGCCATACGTCGGCTCACTGAAATCGCGAATACGTTGTCAAGGGATTCCGGGTTGATCTCTCGAAGCAGCCTCTACTATGCCAGCAACCCTCAAGATATCGGCTTGATTCGTCATGAGTATGACCTCCTCAAACGCAAGGGCTTCGACGTGCAGTACTGGAACCGCGATGATGTGAAGGCTAAATTTCCGTTCTCAAAGGAAGCCGCCATCTATACCCGCGGCGATGCCGAAGTCAATCCCTACCGTCTCGGACATCATCTTCTTCAGGATGCCGGCGATCAGGGGCTGCGAATTTATGAAAACAGCGAAGTGAAAGAAACCAGGTATACACACAACGATGTCACCGTCATGACGGATCAGGGAAGCGTTTCAGCCAAACACGTGATCTGGGCTACCGGGTACAGCACCCAAGAATGGAAGCCGGATTATCAAGTGGATCTCCTCAATACCTATGCCATTATGACCGAGCCTGTTCACGATCTGTCTTCGTGGTATGAGCGGGCTCTCATATGGGAGACCGACCGTCCATATCTCTATTTCCGGACAACGCCGGACCGGCGGATCATGGCCGGTGGACTGGATGAGCCGCTGCCTCCTTCAGGCAAACCGGAGGAATACGCCGAGCCAAGAAGCCAGAGACTGCTGAATGAAATTCATAAGCTGTTCCCTACGATGACGGACGTGAAAATGGCGTGCAGCTGGGCTGGCGTGTTTGCCTCCACCAAAGACGGCATCCCGCTGATCGGCAGACATCCGCAGTATCCGCACAGCTACTTCATCGAGGTTTATGGCGGAAACGGTATGGTTTACAGCATGATCGCCGCCGACCTCCTGGCCGAGACGATTGCCGGCAGAGAGCCCGAAGAACTGAAATGGTTCTCGCTGAGGCGTCCGATCGACCTGAACTTCACATAAATTAAGAAGGTATCCCCTAACAGGCCCTGCGGCCTTGGAGATACCTTCTTTGCGTTTGTACGATTTGCCTCCGCGTCGCGGCCTTCTATTTTAAAAAAAACGTCGCTGACCTGCGTTATCCAACTTTCGCTCATTGCATGATCTCCATGTCTCACATCGATGCCATCAGGCTCAGGCGGCTTGTCCTTTGCTAGGAAACAGCTTTCGTATGAACAGCCAAGATCCGATGGGGGATGCCCCCAGAAACAGCAGCAGCAATGTTATCGTTAACGTATCCTGCCTGAATGACAGTACAAGAATGAAAACAAGCAAGCCCGTAATTCGGCCTATCGTCAGACTGAGTTCCCGGAGCACGACCAGTTCCACCCGCTTCTCCACGTTTTCCTGATTCACGCCCATGAGATCGAAGCTGGCCGATATAGCCGGCATCATGTACAGCGGAATGAAGAGCGACGTCCCGATTCCCAGCACCAGCAGCGTAGTGTAGTTGACCGTAAATAGCAGCGGCATGATGACAAGCAGCATCAATACGGAACCAACCAGCATGCCGGTTTTACGGAATTTGGGCTTGAACCATTTCCCGCAGGCCCAGTAGCTGACCAGTGAAACGGCCGAAGTAATCAACGCGAATTGCCCCAGCTTGGACTCCTGATCCGTCGCCACGAAAACAAGCAGCGTGATGAGAAAGGAGAACACGCCCTCCCGGATTCCCTGAACAGCCAAGCCTAATACCGCGTATTTCCAAACGCCGCCCTCCTTGAGGCGGCTTACCCCTTCCAGCCAGTGATAATCGCTTTGAACCGGCCTTTTGCGCAGAAAAAAGCTCATGACCACCGTTACGGCGAAGATGGCCATCGACACGGTAAAAATAAACCGATAGCCCTGATCCCCATGCATCAGCGTAATGATCCAGCCTGCCAGCCATGGACCGATAATCCCCGTTATGGAGCCCAAGAGCCCGATCCAGCCATTAAACCAGTCCCGGTTCTCCGCACTCGACACCTCGAAGTAAACCACATTAAAGGCCAACCAGAACAATCCTAAAGACACACCGAACAGCAGGCCGAGCGGCCAAATGTAATGGACGGCGTCCCTCCCTGCCCACAGCACGCATAGATAAAACAAGCCGGACACGGCAATTCCCAGGCGAAGCGCATTCATTTTGTTATGCTCCTTCACCCATTTGCCGGCGGCCCAGAACGTCAGGCCAAGCGCCACCTGCTGCGCAATCGTGAACCAGCCGAGCATGGTGTAATCTTGGCGGCTTTTCCATAAGTATACGTTGAGGAACGTACCCGACAATGCGCTCGATAGAATAAACAACCCATGAACCGATAACAGAAGCATAGCCTGGGGGTCCTTTGTCAACTTCATATACAGTTCCTCCCTTGCCCTTTCACTTGAAGTCCAAGGTATTTTACCCCTTCGCGCTCCACTTCATGAACAAAAAAAAGGAAACCGCCGCCGGCAGTTTCCTTAAGTCATCCGCGGGATCGGCAACAGCGCCGCTCCGCAACTCTATTCCTTTTTATGGATAAAACTCTTGATCATCCGAAGCCGGTCGTTCTCTGCCAAATTGTACTGCACATGGAAGCATCCGGGACATACATAAACGTTCAGATCATACGGAGGCTGCAGAATGGGAGCTTGGATCAAGGGTGCGTGAACCGGCTGGAAGCCTTCTCCGCTCACGCGCTGCGTTCCTGCATGGAGCATATACTCTCGGCAATGCAGACACTCGGGCACTTCCTCTTGTTGGTCCAGGATCCCCTCCACCGTCTCCTCGAATGCAAAAAGATCGTGATCTTCCCCGTACTTATCCACGGTGCGAAGCGATGACAGCGATTCATGGTCGGAGCCCCAGATGCGATGAAGATCGCGCGCCTCCTCGTCGGAAGGCTCATAAGCCTCTTCATATTCCTCCCCGCCGTCCTCTTCATCTTCATCTTCATCTTGCAATGCGATATTCAATGTGCGGTAGCCTTTAAGCTCATTCGCGCAGTGAGGACAGGTATCCTCGGGACCTATCTCCTCATCCCATACAATCTCACTTTGGCACCATGGGCAAACCGTCGGTTCCATCGGTCATTCATCCCTTTCTTTATTCAAACGGCCATGAATGGCCCTGTTTACGTTATTTTTATTGAGACATTAAGTATACAATACCCGCCACGAAAAAAATCATGGCTGCCGCAAACAATATCCGCGGTAAATATTTCATCGTTCTTTTCCTCCCGAAGCCCTTAAGTAATGCTCGCTCCAATAATGTAAGACAAAGATACGGTGATAAGAAGCACGATCAGGCCCACTGCCCGATTATCCTTGCCAATCTCTTCATCGACCGAAAACACAGGCGTCAAGAATTCAAGCAGCCAATAAGCCAATAAAAGCAGTATAAACCCGAAGAACGACCATTTAATCATGCCGTAAATGGACGTATTCGCCGTGATGCTATACCGCATCACGTTACAAATGCCAAAGACCTTGCCGCCGGTCGCCATGGCCGCGGCAACATTTCCTTTGCGTATTTCATCCCAGCAATTGTACTTGGTAACCAATTCAAAGCAATACAAGTAAACAATAAGTGCAAGTATCGCAACCGAGAAATAGCCGACGAGCACCCCAAGCGGATGGGTCAGCAAATGATCAATCGCTTCCGTCATTCCCTTATTTCCTCCCTGATAAACGGGATGCGGCACCTTTCGCATCCCGTCGTTCTGAACCCTATTGATGATATGTTATACGATTGAAGGAGAAAACGGTTCCTGATTTCTTATTTCAACTCGGCAATCGTAACGCCATTGCCGCCTTCGCCGTAATTGCCTAAACGATGGCTTTTGACATGTTTGTGCTTGCGCAAATAATCCTGAATGCCGGTTCGCAAAATGCCGGTTCCCTTGCCGTGAATGATGTAGATCTGTCCCAGATTCCCCAAAAACGCCTCATCAATGAACCGGTCCACCTCGATCAAGGCTTCTTCCAGGTTCGCTCCCCTTAAATCCAGCTCATTCCGGATGTTGGCATCGCGGGTCCGCTTCAGGACGGTGGCATGCTGTTTCGGTGCCTGCTTGGCATTGGCGGCTTGATTCGACAGCAGCTCCAAATCGTCCAGCGCGACCTTCATCTTCATAATGCCAAGCTGAACGACGGCTTCCTTCGAGCCGGACATCTCCACGACATGCCCCTTCTGATTCAGGCTGTATACCCGAACCTCATCCCCGGGCTCGATGCTGCGCTGCTGCTTCGCAGAACGCTGGCCGCCCGTTTTCTTGCCCTGCTGCGGCTCGGCGTCATCCAGGCGCTTTCTGGCCGCGATCAGCTTGTGCTCCTTAACGGAAGCCCCTTCCTCCTGGGCAATCTTGCGCAGGTCCGCAATGATCTCCTCGGCTTCGCTCCGCGCCTTGTCCACGATCTGTCTTGCTTCCGCCCGAGCCTTATCAACGAGTTTGTCTTTCTGCTCCTCGAGCTTCTGAAGCTCCTGCTGGTGACGTTGACGCAGTTCCTCCATTTCCTTCCGAACCTGTTCCGCCTTCTCACGCTCCACTTCAGCGGTATGCCGGTTCTCCTCGAGGGACGCAATCATATGCTCCACCCGCTGATCCTCTTCCTTCACTTCCCCGCGGGCGAATTCCAGAATGGATCCTGGCAATCCCAGACGTTCTGCAATAGCAAACGCGTTACTTCGTCCAGGAACGCCCACCAGCAGCCGATAAGTCGGACTTAGGGTATTGATATCGAACTCCATGCTGGCATTGATCACGCCTTTGCGTTCATAGGCGTATGCCTTCAATTCGGAATAGTGCGTCGTCGCGATCATGCGGCAGCCCATGCGGTGGATATGCTCCAGAATGGAAATCGCCAGAGCCGAACCTTCCGCCGGGTCGGTCCCCGCCCCCACTTCATCGAGCAGGACCAGGCTCTTCGGCGTCATCTGGCTTAAAATGCGAATGATGTTGGTCATATGGCTGGAGAAGGTACTCAGGCTCTGCTCAATGCTTTGCTCATCGCCAATATCCGCGTAGATCGCATCGAACACGCACATCTGGCTGCCTTCTTCGGCCGGAATAAACAGTCCGGACATCGCCATCAGGTTTAATAAACCGATCGTTTTGAGCGTAACCGTCTTACCGCCGGTATTCGGGCCCGTGACGATGATGGAGGTATAGGAATTGCCCAATTCCACGTCCAGCGGCACGACCTGGTCCGTCGGTATGAGCGGATGTCTGCCTCTGCGCAGCTTAATATATCCTCTGTCGTTCATCCGCGGGAGCGAAGCCTTCATCACATGAGCTAAACGGGCTTTGGCAAAAATAAAATCGAGCTGCCCGATCAGATCGACGTCGATGGACAGCAGTTCAGCCTGTTCGCCGACCTGGGCGGTCAGCTTCTGCAGAATCACTTCAATCTCCCGTTCTTCCCGCATCCGGGTCTCGCGCAGCTTGTTGTTCATCGCCACGATGGACTCCGGTTCGATGAACAGTGTCGCGCCCGAGCCGGACTGGTCGTGTACGATACCGCCAAAGTGGGAGCGATACTCCGCTTTGACGGGAATGACGAATCGGTCGCCGCGAATCGTAATCAGCTGGTCCTGCAGCATTTTCGCCACCGATTGCGAACGGATCATGGATTCCAGCTTCTCGCGGATGCGTACCTCTCCGCCTCGCAGCTCCCTCCGAATTTGCGACAGCTCCGCGCTTGCGGAGTCCAGCACCTCGGCCGTTTCATCGATGCAGAGCCGAATGGCATCCTCCAGCGGCTTCTGCTCCGAAATAAGATCGCTTAAATTAAAGAGAATATCAATCTTCTCATCCTCATGAATCGCAGCGATAAACCGTTTGATTCGTCGCGACCCGTGAATCGTGTTCGACGTGGCAAGCAATTCATGCGGATTCAGCGTGCCTCCGATTCGAGCCCGCTTCAAAGCATCGTTGATGTCGGTAATGCCGCGGAAGGACGGGTTGCCCTTAAGCCGGTCTACGGTGTAAGCCTGGTCGGTGGCCGCGAGCAGATCCTTCACGGCTTCGAGGTCGGTCTCTGGCATTAACCTTTCAGCCCTCAAACTTCCCATGGAGGTTTGGGTATATTGCGTCAATGTATTTAAAATTTTCCGGTATTCTAAAGTGTGCAAAATCTTGTCGTTCAAGAAGTTCACAACTCCTCTCAATCAATGCCTATATTATATCGAACGCCATGCGAAATCGCCATGGAATCCAAAATCCTTCCACACATAACCTAACGTCCGATTGAACAAAATAAATTCTGCGTAACATTCCAGTCTTATTCTAAGGAGGCAGGTACCATGCAATTTCTCGGGCATGTCGTTCGATTTATCGTAGCGGCTCTCGTCCTTATGGTCGTCGGATGGATCGTCCCTCAATTCTCCGTCGGCGGATTCGGAAGCGCCCTGCTGCTTGCACTCGTCATCGCCCTGTTTGGCTGGGCTATCGAGGGCATCTTCGGCAAAAAAGTCACGCCGTTTGGACGCGGCATCGTGGGCTTCATTGTGAGCGCGCTTGTCATTTACCTGGCCCAGTTCATCGTCGGAGGCGTTAGCGTCTCCATTCTGGGTGCTCTGCTTGCTGCACTGGTCATCGGGATCATCGATCTGTTCATTCCGATCTCCACCCCGTTTGAAGCAGGCAAAAACCGCAAAGAATAAGACAGAAGGCCGCCCGCTTCTGTCAAAGGATCCTGACGGAGCTCTTCCTGAACGATCCCGGTTCGCGGTTAAATCCATCGATGCATTCCCCACAACTGCCCCCTGTTGCTATATGACAGGGGGTTGTCCGTGTTCGAGCAAGTTCCCGTCCTCTTTGACTATGTTTCCCCTACATTATAACGTAAATCCATAAAATTCGTTGCAAACGCTTCACGTTCACCAATTTTTCATAACAGGCATGTGCGTCGACTCCCGTTCTGAGCTATCATAAAGATTGGAAATTAATTTTCACAATTATTTCATAGTCAGGAGAGATTATAGTGAAAAAAGGCATAGCACTACTTGTTTCATGTATGCTCCTTTTTGTATTGGCGGCCTGCGGCGGAAACCAACAAGAGTCCGAGGGCAATTCGGGGATCACGGATACCGGCGTGGCACCGGAAGCAGAACTCGTGATTAAAGGCTCCAACTTCCAATTTGACCAAGCCGAATATCACCTCAAAAAAGGGGTGCCCGTCAAGATTACTTACGAGAACGAAGACGGCAACCACGGCGTTATGATTCCTGCGCTTGGCCTGCAGCTGGACCGAAAGAACAACTCAACCGTCGTTACGCCTGACAAGGCAGGAGAATTCGAGGTTTCGTGTTCCATTATGTGCGGAGCCGGTCACAGCAAAATGATATCCAAACTGATCGTCGAAGAATAGCAGGGCCTGCTATGCAAAATGAAAACCTCCGGATCGCCAGAGTTTCCTCTCTCTGATCCGGAGGTTTTTTCAGGTTCACATCTTCGTCATGGCCTAACGCTGATCCTGCTCAATCAACTCGATCCATTCATTATATTCAACTTGGAGCTTCGCATACTCTTCCTTCAGCTTGCGGTGTTCTTCTTCAAGCTGCGCGGCTTGCTCCGCCTTCAATTCCTGTTCTGCCTGCAGCAGCCGATACTGGTGCATAACCAGCTCGTACTGTTCGCCAAGCTCGGAATACTGCTGTGCCGCTTCGCTTTTCTCGCCTTCCAGACGGTCGCAGACCTGACGCGCGGAAGCAATCTCCTGCTGCCAGGACTGAAGCTCTTCTTCCAGCGCAAGCTTGGTTCGTTTCCACTCATCGCGCTCTGCGGCGAGCTTCTCGCTGTCTGCAGCCAGCTGTTCCCGTTCCGCCATCCATTGCTGGTATTGGTCCTGCCAATGAACGGCGCGCTCTTCGGACTCCCTCAGCTGCTCGGCAAGTTCGCTTGCACGCTCTTCGCTGGCGGTCGCCTTCTTGCGAAGCTCATCGAGCTGATTCGACACCGTATCGTATTCTTCTTCCAGCATGGCGTAGAGTTTGCCGGTCTCTTCCTCGCGGATTCCCGCGTCCTGGGTGAGTTTCTCCAGCTCTTCGTTGCGGAGCTGGAGCTCCTTCAATTCCTCCTGGGCGCTTCGCCGCTCGGAAAGGATCCGGTCCGCTTCGTCTTTCATCACATGGATTTCATCCTGAAGCCCCTTCATTCCCTCTTCCAGGCTTTCGTTCAATTCCATCAGCTCGACGATTCTCATCTCGAGCTCGCCGGTCTCCTCCTTGCGCTGATCCGCCAGCGTCCGCCAGGATTGCAGCTCGCTGCTTAGACGCTGCAGCTCTTCCTGCTGCTTGCGGGAGGTCTGATTCGCATCCACCACAAGCTTCTGCAGACGTCTGCGCTCTTCCTCCGACTTGCCGGATTCCTGCTTCAGGGCCTCGAGTTCCTTCGCCAGCCCTTCCGCCTTCGTACGGAAGGAACGCAATTCCTGCGAGGAAGCTTCAGCTTGCTGCTTGGACGAATGGAGCTCTTCCTTCAGCTTGTCCGATTCCGCTTTTACCGTGTTCAGTTCCTTCTCCGCGGTCGTTAACCGCGAGTGCAGCTGGCCGCCGCGATTGCGCTGCTCGGCGAGCTGTTTCTCCAGATCCTGCACGGTCTTCGAGTTCTGCTGCTCCAAATCCTGCAAGGTTTTCGAGTGCTCCAGCTTCAGATCCTGCACCGTCTTCGTGTACTTCTGCTCCAGATCTTGCACCGTCTTCGTGTACTTCTGCTCCAGATCCTGCACCGTCTTCGAATTCTGCTGCTTCAGATCCTGCACGGTCTTCGAGTGCTGCTGTTCTTTCAGAAGCGCCTCTTGTTTATAAGTGCTTTCCTGTTTCTTCAACTGCTCCGCCAGCTTCTCTTCAGCCTGCTTTGCTGAAGTCCGCAAACTCTGTTCCAGCTTCTCGACGGCCTGCTTATGCGTGAGCGCCGACTGTGAAATCTGCCCTTCATAACGGCGTTTCATATCTTCCATCGCCTGCTTGTGGCCGCTCTCCAGCTTCTCGCGCTGCTCCTTAAGACGCACCTCAAGCTGCTGCTTCTCCTTCAGAAGTTCCGCCACCCGGTCCGATTCCTTCTGGAGCAGCTCCTTCGTACGCTCCGACTCCGCCGTCAGGTTCTCCTTGGATTTCCTGTATTCTTCAGCCAGCGTTGTCTGCTCCGCCAGCTTGCGCTCCAGCTGCTCCAGCTGCTGACGATGTCTCTCCTGCTGCTCGATTTGAAGTCCCTGCACCTTGGCCAGTTCCGTTCTCAGCTCATTCCGCTCGGCCGTCATCTGCTTGGCCTCGTTCTGATACTCCAGCTTCTGCAAAGCTTCTTCAGCCATATGTACCGCGGCAAGGACGGCAATGCGCGGGGTATCCAATCGGGAGTGCGCCTTGGAGATGGTACGCATGCGATCATCCACGTAATTGGCTACCTGTCTGGTATAATCACTGCTGTTTCCAACGAGTTTATAGGAAGTTCCGTAGATGTCTACGGTAACGCTTTTACGGTCAGATGTAGTCAAAATTGTGCCCTCCTTCTATTATGTGTAAATTCTATGATGTCTGAAATGGTCTATCCTCTGCATCCATTATATATGAGATAACATCTACAGACGAACCTCTAGAGTACAGACCGAAGTGTGGTATATGATAACACAGTTTTGTGCTTATAATTATGAACCCTGCGGGCCTTCCGATGCAAATCCCAGTTCAATTTAGAGCAAAAAAGCCCGCATCGAATCTCTGATGTAATGGATTCGATGCGGACGTTCACAATTCCTGCTATTTTCTTAATTCTGCGCCAAAAGTTTGCTGAAGGGCGGCGACTGCTTTTTCCGTAACCCCGGCAACCTCTTCATCGGTCAGCGTCCGCTCCTGATGGCGGTACGTCAAGGAGATCGCAACACTCTTCTTGCCTTCTCCCAGCTTGCTGCCCGTGAAGACGTCAAACACCTGAATCTGCTGCAGAAGCTCTCCGGCGTTCTCTCTGATGACTTGCATCAGAGAACCGGCTTCTACTTCCTCATTCACCACGATGGCAAGATCGCGCTCCATGCCCGGGAATCTAGGCAGATCGCGGTAAGCGACGCGGGCATTGGTCAGATCATAGAGCGGCTCAAGCAGGATCTCGGCGGCATAGGTATCTTCCAAATCCAGCTCATGCTGCGTCTTTGGATGAATTTGTCCGAGCACGCCGAGCAGATGTTTGTTCTCGCCCTGACCTACGTAAACGGAAGCGGAACGTCCCGGATGGAAGCCTGCCGGCCCGTTCGCTTCGTAAGAAATGTCGTCAGCGCGAACGCCGAGATAATCGAGCACCGTTTCAAGCGCACCTTTCAAATCGAAGAAATCCACTTTGGCCGGCTGGACGTTCCACTGCTTGCTGCCTTTGCGTCCTGACAGCAGCAGACCGAGAACCGGACGCTCCTGCGGCTGCTTTGTCAACGTCTCCTCCTGCGTGTGGAACAGGTTCCCTATTTCAAACAGGGCCAGGTCCGGCTGCTTGCGGTTATGGTTATACACCGCGATATCCAGCAGCTGGGGCAGCAAGCTGGTACGCAGCACGCTGCGGTCCTCGCTCATCGGCATCGCCAGCTTAACCGCCTTCCCGCCTTCCGATAGGGAAGTGAACACTTCCGCTTGCTGCGGATGAATGAAGGAGTAACCCAGAACCTCCTGGAATCCGCTGTGCGTCAACAGACGGCGAAGCGAGCGGCGGATGGCCTGCGCTTCCGTCAACGACCCCGGCGTCGTAGGTCCTTCAATCGCCGTGGTCGGAATGTTGTCATAGCCATACAGGCGGGCAACCTCTTCGATCAGGTCTACATCGAGCGTAATATCGCCGCGGCGGGAAGGCACTTGGATATCCACCAATCCCTGGCCCGCATCCCCGCTAGGGAAATGCAGTCGGGAGAAGATCGTTTTGACCTCAAGCAAAGACAGCTCCGTGCCCAGATAACGATTGAGCTTCTCCAGCGACAACGTAATCACGGACGGCTCGGTTTGCGCACTTCCTGCTTCGACGATTCCTTGATGCACGGACCCGCCGGCATATTTCGCCATCAGTGCAGCCGCTCGGTTCAAAGCAGGGATCACTGCGGCCGGATCCACTTCCTTCTCGAAGCGGGAGCTTGCCTCTGAGCGAAGTCCCAGCTGACGGGAGGTTTTGCGGACGGTGCCGCCATCGAATTTAGCCGACTCCAGGAAAATATTCACCGTTCCGTCCGTTACTTCGGAGTCCAGACCGCCCATAACGCCAGCCAAGGCCACCGGCTTGCCGCCTGCCGTAATTACCAGCATATGCGGCTCCAGACGCCGCTCCGCGCCATCCAGCGTCACCATCGTCTCGCCGGCCTCAGCCAAGCGTACGTGAACCGCCCCGTCTTTCAGCTGATCCGCATCAAAAGCATGCAGCGGCTGGCCGTATTCCAGCATCACATAATTGGTAATATCCACAATGTTATTGATCGGACGCACGCCGGCTGCCATCAACCGGTTCTGCATCCACAGCGGGGAAGGAGCGATCGTTACCCCCGTGATATAGCGTGCAGCATAATGGCTGCACTGCTCATCCGCGCCGATCGTAACCGAGATATGATCGGCTGCTGCATCATGAACCTCCAGCATTTCCTTCTCCGGGTTCGGCAGGCTCAGCTCGCGGCCGAGGATGGCGCTCACTTCGTAAGCCGTGCCCAGCATGCTGAGGCAGTCGGAACGGTTCGGCGTCAGGTCCAGCTCCAGAATTTCATCGTTCAGGTCCAGCACATCCACAATCGGTTTCCCGATCTCCGTGTCAGCCGGGAGCACCAAAATCCCCTCCTGCAGTTCTTTGGGCAGCAGTTTGTCATTCATGCCCAGTTCCTTGGCTGAGCAAATCATGCCTTGGGACAGCACGCCGCGCAGCTTGGCTTTCTTGATATCCAGCCCGCCCGGCAGCTTCGCGCCCACAAGCGCTACCGGCACCTTCTGGCCAGCATCCACGTTTTTTGCTCCGCATACGATCTGGAGATCTTCTTCCTGGCCTGCATCGACGACGCACACGTTCAGCTTATCGGCATCGGGATGCTTCTCCTTGCTCTTGACGTAGCCTACGACCACGTTGTTAATGCCTTGATTCCGTTTCTCGATCACATCGATTTCAATGCCGGCCGATGTAATGCGGCTAGCCAAATCCTCTGAGGTTACGCCTTCGAGCGAAATATAATCGGACAACCAATCGGTTGAAACTCTCATTGTCTATTCACTTCCCTTTATCGTTAAAATTAGATCCGCGTGAACTGATTCAAGAATGCCGTATCGTTGTTGAAGAAGTGGCGGATGTCATCCACGCCGTATTTCAGCATGGCAATCCGCTCAACCCCCATACCGAAAGCAAATCCGCTGTACTTCTCAGGGTCATAGCCGCCCATTTCGAGCACCTTCGGATGAACCATGCCGCAACCTAAAATCTCTAGCCAGCCCGTTTGCTTGCATACGCGGCAGCCGCTGCCGCCGCATTTGACGCAGGATACGTCCACTTCCGCGCTGGGCTCCGTGAATGGGAAGAAGCTTGGACGCAGACGGATCTGTGTGTTATCGCCGAACATTTCCTGAACGAATTGCAGCAACGTCCCTTTCAAATCGCTCATGCGAATGTTCTCGCCGATCACGAGGCCCTCGATTTGATGGAACTGGAACGAATGGGTCGCGTCGTCGTCGTCCCGGCGGAATACGCGTCCGGGACAGATGATTTTGACCGGAGCTTTTCCTTGCATCGACAGCATCGTCCTGGCTTGCACCGGGGAAGTCTGGGTCCGCATCAGCAGATCTTCCGTCAAATAGAAGGAATCCTGCATGTCGCGTGCCGGGTGGTTCTTCGGCAGATTGAGCGCCTCGAAATTGAAATAGTCCGTCTCCACCTCGGGTCCTTCCGCTACGCGGTATCCCATCCCGATGAAAATATCCTCGATATCCTGGATCACCTTGCTGAGCGGATGCACCGCACCTTGGCTGAGCTTGCGACCCGGAAGGGTCACGTCCACTTTCTCTGCGCGCAGACGCTCTTCGGTTTCCTGCTGCAGGAACGCTTCCTGCTTGCCGGAAATGACTTCCTCGATCGCGCCGCGAACGTCATTGGCCACCTGGCCGATCACGGGACGCTCCTCTGCGCTGAGTGCTCCCATGCCGCGCAGGATTTCCGTCAGGGCCCCTTTTTTGCCAAGGTATTTCACCCGCAAATCATTCAGCTGCTGCGGATCGGTAACATCCTGCAATTGCGCCAATGCTTCCTGCTTTAAAGCTTCCAATTTTTCCTTCATGGCTATTCGCACACCCCTTTGTAAACTCCATCATTGTTCTGAAAACAAAAAAGGCCTCTCCTCCCGAAAAGGGACGAAGAGACCGTGGTACCACCCTTGTTAACATGCATCATACCCTAACCAAGACGGTAAAAGCCTTGGGCACGAGTATGCCTCATCATGCTCACTTGACCGACGTAACGAATCGGACCCGTTATCCCCTACTCAACCGGCGGGCTGCCGTGTTCAGGGAACTGCTCCGGAGCGAACTTCACCAGCCTGATTCTTTGAGGGACACTCTCAATCCACGGCATCCCTTCCCTGTAAAGAGGCACTGGCTACTTTTCTCCATCCATGCATTTAGAACTTATGCAAATATATAGGGTTTATTATATGCAACCTTTCGGCATATGGCAAGTTTCATTTCCCCATTTTAACCTCATCGGACCGATTTTAATCGGGATCCTTGGGCTCAATCCGACAAAAGCCCGGCAAGCTCGGCCCGCAGCTCCCTAATTTCGGCAAGCCAGCTCGCCTCGTCCCCGGCCTCAAGTCCATCAGCGGATAACCCCAGCAATTCCTGAATCCGGTACTCAAGCGCCATTCGGCGATTGTCCTTCTCGGTATCTCCCTTGATCACCCCGGTTCGCGCAGCCTGTTCCTCCTCCTCGCCAACGCTTCCCTCGAACCATGCGGGAGCTTCCCCGGGCTTCAGCGTAAGCAGCCGGTTCGCGATTTTGCGCACCAGGTACCGGTCATGCGATACAAGCGCGATTGCCCCCGGAAAGCTTACGAGCACCTGTTCAATCACCTCTCGGGTGTCCACGTCCAGGTAATTCGAGGGTTCATCCAATACGAGGAGATGCGCCCCGCTGAAATACAGCTTGAGAAAAGCCGTTCTGCACTTCTCCCCCATGCTGAGCTGTCCCATCTTCTTAAACACGTCGTCTCTCCTGAAGAGAAACGAGCCCAGCAGGGTACGCGCACGGCTCTCCGTCATGCCGGGAATGACAAGAAGGCTGTCCAGCAGCGTGGTTTCCGGTTCAAGCCCCTCAAGCTCCTGCGAAAAATAGCCGATCTTGACGGAAGGATTCCGGGTAATCCGGCCCTCCTGTGGATCGATCTCCCCCAGCAGCAGCTTGAGCAGCGTCGTTTTTCCGCTTCCGTTGGGGCCTCTTACGGCCAGCCGGTCGCCGCGGTTCAAATAGAAGGTGAGCTTATTAAAAAGCTGTTGATCTCCGTATCCAAAACAGATGTCCTTCACTTGGACCAGGGTTCGGCCGCCGAATGCCTCCCCTTCCAGCTCCATGTTCAGCTTGGGCCCGCTGCGCGGCTTATCCACCCGCTCGGCTTCCAGCCGTTCCAGCGCTTTTTCCTTGGCATGGTATCTGGAGATGTTCTTCTTCGCTTTGGCCTTGTAGAAACTGGCGGTGATCTTGACTTCATTCACGTCCCCGGCCGCGTTATGCGCTTTATGGAACCATTCCGCGTATCTTCGGATCGACTCCTCAAGCGCCTTGCGGGCCAGCTCCTGCTTGCGATAAAGCGTCTCCTGCTCGCGCAGCTCGCGTTCCTTTTCGCGCCGGTAATCCGTGTATCCTCCCCGGTAACGCCGGAGTTCCTCCGACGTCAGCTCACAGACGGCGGTCGCCACCCGATCAATGAATTCCCGATCATGGGATACAAACAGCACCGTTCCTTTATAGGTCGACACCAGCCACTGCTCCAGCCAGACCAGGCTTTCACTGTCCAGATGGTTCGTCGGCTCGTCAAGCAGCAGAAATTTCGGGGCCGACACCAGGAGCGCAGACAGCATCACCTTCGTCTTTTGGCCTCCGCTCAGCTCGCGATAGGACACCGGCCACACCTCCGGCCCGATGCCCAGCATCGTCATCGCTTTCTCCACCTCGGTCTCCCACTGGAAACCGTTCCGGGATTCATAACGCTCCAGCAGATTGCCATATAACTCAAGCAGCTGCTCCATTTCCGCAGCGCTGCCGCCGTTCATTCGCTGCTCGACTCCCGCAAGCCGAAGCTTCAGCTCCCATAACGTTGGATGACTGCGGCTGCGCACCGTATCGATCGCACTCATATCGCCTTCCTCCGGTTCATCCTGCTGTCTCAACCAACCCCAGCGCTCTCTTGGAAGGATCGCCTCCACAACGCCGGAGGTCGGCTCAAGCTCACCGGCCAGGATGGAGAGGAGCGTTGTTTTGCCGGTACCGTTACGCCCATACAGCGCGATCCGCTCTCCTTCGGCCACTTCCAGCTGAATGCCTTCAAACAGCGGCTTTCCTTGAAGTTCCATGCTTATATCCTTCGCTTTTAGAATCATTGTCATATCGCCTCATCCTCTCTCTGTGAAAAACATCAAAAACCGCAGGCGATGGCCTGCGGCGGTTGTTATGAGAGAGGATTCGCTTGGATCTGAATAACGGGACGAATGCGCGCCACTGCTCAATTCTTCGGCTGTTCATTCCAGGCCAGCCCTGACGGGTATTGAGATGAAAGGTCCTTACCTTGCCCGTCAACAAAAGCAGCAATCCGTTCCGTATATGTGATTGGTATTGGTTCAGAGTACCGTTTCAGACATAACAAAAAGAGGCACCCCAGTCACATTGTTCAGACACGCCAAATCTCTCCCTCTACCGCCGTAGAGAAACGCCTGCAAAACTACATGCAGTTGTTTTAGAGAAAAGGGTGTCTTACTTCATTGGACTAGGTTACCTCGCATTCTTGGAATGAAATTATGGCCATTATAACAGATATTTCTAAAATGTAAAAGGACTATCTGCGGAGCCTGCATCCTATAACAGCCAGAGATCCTTCATATCTCCAGGATTTACTACTTTGCCCCGTCTAAGATAACAAGCAGCTTCTGCAGCCAGTTATGCAATGAAGCAACAAAAAAACCCTTGGTACCAAGGGTTCCCGTCTAACTATAAGCGGGTGATGGGAATCGAACCCACGCTACCAGCTTGGAAGGCTGGAGTTCTACCATTGAACTACACCCGCATATCCACCTACAAAAGTGACGCTATGCTTTGGAGCATATGCCGATTACTATTTGCGAGGTCCTAAATCATAAGCGAATCGGGACGACACGATTTGAACATGCGACCCCCTGGTCCCAAACCAGGTGCTCTACCAAGCTGAGCTACGTCCCGATAATCAACATATTGTCTTTTGAAGACAAAAATAAATATACCATGCGTGACACGCAATTTCAACATGTATTTTATGGAAAATGTATCTTAGGCACTAGAAAGCAAGCAGCACCCTTCCGAATGGGGAAAGATGCTGCTCTTTCATACACTGATATAAGATGCAAGGACGCCCTAGCCATCCTTACTTCTTTTTGTCGAACGTCACTTCCGGCGTCGTCAATTTATCGTAAAAATCCACTATTTTGTCTTTATCGTCCGAAGCGCGAAGTGCCATTGCGGAGCGCGGATGTTCGTCCAGGGTGCCTGTAATCATGTAGGGCATGATGTAACCCCACTCCTCTTTTTCGCGAAGAGGGATCATGAAGCGCTCAATAATGTCCAGTACCGGGCGCAGCTCGTACTTCGTGCCTTTCAAGTGGGTAACCAAAAGCTCGGTCGGACAGTTGCCGGCCGCGCGGCCCATGCCGTACACGGACGCATCCAGAAGCTCAACGCCGAGGTCGGCGGCTACCAGCGTGTTGGAGAACGCCAGCTGCATATTGTTATGGGTATGAACGCCAAGACGTTTGTTCGGCAGATGCGTCTTGAACTTATTTACCAGGTATTCCATGTCTTTATGATCCAGGCTTCCGTAAGAATCGACGATGTACACCACATCCACGACGCTCTCCCTGATCATCTCAAAGGCTTCCAGCAGCTCATTCTCCATCACGTTGGAGAGGGCCATAATGTTCAGCGTCGTCTCGTAACCGCGATCATGGAAGGTCTGAACCAGCGCAAGCGCCTTATCCACGTCTTTGATGTAACATGCAACCCGGATGAGATCCAGCAGGCTCTCCTCGCGCGGCAAAATATCATCCTCATCCACCCGGCCGATATCGACCAGTGCGGACAGTTTGGTTTTACCTTTATGGGGAATAACTTCTCGAAGGAATTCATCATCCAAAAAACGCCAAGGGCCGGCTTGATCAGCGCCTTTTAGCAGCTTAGGCGAATTTTTATAACCGATTTCCATATAGTCCACGCCAGCCTCATTCAGGCCTGCATATAAATTTTGCACGAATTCTACGCTAAAATCCCAGTTGTTCACCAGTCCGCCATCGCGAATGGTACAGTCTACAATCTTTGTCTGACTACTCTTAATCATTCTAAGCTAAACTCCTCTCGGCAATTTTCTCTTCATCATACTTGAATGCCGGTTGAAAAGTAAAGCATAACATGTGCATCAATCCTTGACGGCCTCGGCCTCTCGGAGTATCCAGTCGCTGATGGTTCGGACGAGCACGCCGGTTGCCCCTCTGGGATCCACGCCCCGCTCCTTGGACAAGTAAGCCGTACCTGCAATGTCGAAATGAACCCAAGGCAGCCCGTCAGCAAACGTGCCTACAAAAAGACCGCCCGTGATCGTCCCGCCTTCTCGCCCGGTTTGATTTCGCAAATCAGCCACCTCGCTCTTCAATTTATCCCAAAACTCCGGATAGGATGGGAGCGGCCATATTTTTTCGCCGGCCCTACGGGAAGAAGCGATAAGCTCCTGCAAAAAGGTTTCGTCATTGGTTACGGCCCCGGTGGCGATATCCCCAAGCGCCGAAACGACGGCCCCGGTCAACGTGGCCACATCAATCAGGCGCGAAGCGCCGAGCTGTTTGGCATGGGTTAATCCATCCGCGAGCACGATGCGGCCCTCGGCATCCGTGTTCAGCACTTCGACGGTACGGCCGCTCATCGTCGTCACGATATCGCCTGGTTTAAAGGCGCCGCCGCTCATCACGTTCTCCGCAGACGGGATCACCATCACGACATTCGCCTTGGGGCGAATACGCCCGAGAGCCTCCATAACGCCCAGCACTGTAGCCGCCCCGCCCATATCGCTGATCATATCCTCCATCCCGGCTGCCCTCTTCAGCGAAACGCCGCCGGTATCAAACGTGATTCCCTTGCCGACCAGGCCGATCACATCGTCCCATGTCTCCCGTCCCTGATAACGGATCGTAATCATGCGCGGCGGATGTATGCTGCCTTTCCCTACGGCCAAGAGACCGCCCATTCCTTTCTCGACCATGGCTTCCTCATCCAGGACCTGTGCTTCGAAGCCGTACCGCTTCGCCAGCTGAAGCGCCTTCTGGGCCAAGTCTTCCGGTAACAGTTTATTGCCGGGAAGGTTCGTCAAATCTCGTGCCAGGCAGGTTGCTTCTCCAATCGCTTGGCCCAGCGACATGCCTTCCTTCCACGCGGCTTCAAATTCCGCTTCCGCATTTCCTTCTATATAATAGAGGATTTCTTCTAAATCCGTATGTTCGGAAGCATCTCGTTTATAATGCGGTTTCCGGTAACTTCCCAGGATAAAACCTTCGGTTAAAGCCTGAGCCGCGTCGCGGGGCGTCTGTTCGGCGGTGAAGCTGACCATCGTACGCGGAATTTGAATGGCCGCGCTGCGTATTCCCGATTTTACGGCCGCCTTCGCCGCTTGAGCTGCAACCAAACGCAGCTGCTCGGATGTCAGGATACCTTCGGGACGGCCTACCCACATTAACAGGCGCGATCCGCTCGAAATGCTCTCCGGCCATACGAATGACCGGTTGGCGGTGCCGTCGAACAGCCGGTTCTCCGCTAACTGCTTTAATAACGGGTCCCAGGCCGCGGAAATGCCGCCCTCCTTCGCTTGTTTTTTAGTAACGGGAACGATGATGGCATCCGCTTGTACTTGCCCGGCTGTTAAATTGCTTTCAAATGTCCATTTCATGTCTCTTCTCCTCCTAAAAAAGAAAAAGCCATTCCATTGGAACAGCTGCTCTTGTATTCAAATCGGTTGCATATCCTCTTAGACTTCCGACACGTCCAGCTTGGGAAACGTGATCACAAACTCGGTCCCGGCCCCAATCTGGCTATCCACGGCAATGGTGCCGCCATGGTTTCGGATGATGCTGTAGCTCACGGACAAACCAAGTCCCGTCCCGCTCTCTTTCGTCGTAAAAAAGGGATTAAAGAGGTGGTTCAGCGTATTCTGATCCATGCCGCCCCCGTTATCCGAAATGCAAATGTTAATATGTTTCCCCGTGTCACGGGCTGAAATATCAATCATCCCGGTAATGTTCTCGTCATGATGCTCATTTATGGCGTCGAGGGCATTTTTAATAATATTCAGAATCACCTGTTTGATCTGCTTGACATCAACGGAAATAAACGCAGGTGGGGTCTTATCGGTATGCAGATTGATCTGGCATCCCTTCATCAAGGCTTCGCTCTCTGTTAATAGAACAACTTCCTTCAATAATGAGGATACGGATACAATCTTGGTCTCTGGAGCCGAGGGTTTGGAGGAATTGAGAAATTCGTATATAATATCGTTTGCGCGATCGATCTCCGTTAGTATGATTCTGGCATACTCGTCCTTTCCCAAACTTACGAGATGCGGACGCAGCAACTGGATAAAGCCTCGAATGGATGTCAGCGGGTTTCGGATTTCATGGGCAATGGAAGCCGAGATTTTTCCCAGCATGGCCAGTTTATCGTTCTGATAAGCGGTTTGCTCAATTCGTTTGAAATCCGATACATCCTTCACGCTGATCAGGAAGTCGCCTTCCATTTGGTCCCCATACGTCATCGTGATCAGCCACGATCTGCCGAATTCATCAACCAATTCATGGAATCTTCGGCGATGGAATACCGTTTCCCGAAAAATGCGAAGTATTTTTTTCTTCTTGAATCTGGAGAGCTGGGGATGACGCAATAGCTGGGTCAGCGTACAGCCTGTCAGCGATTTACGGGATACGCCTAACAGTTTTGCCATCTGCACGTTAACAAATGCCAACACTCCATCACTATCAAAGAGGATAATCCCGCTGTCGAGATTCTCCAGTATGTTCTCATACTTGTTTCTAATAAGCTGACTGGAATGAAATGAACGAATTGCCTGCAGCTCAGATTCACGGATTTGACTCAACAAGATGGCTCCCCCTTTTCTTGAAAAGTTGAACTCACCAAACCGACAAAAAACATGCGAAAAAAATGAGCTTGTCCGCCTCTGAATCAGAAGCAGCCCGAATCTGCTTCCTTCCATGATAGTCATCGAAACAAAGAAACGTCAATCAGAAATCCTGTCGAAAAATGGACAATTGCATAAAAATACCATTGTCATTACTTATGTATTGGGGTTTATGCAATTGATATGACACCCGTCATTGCACAGCTAATGCAAATGATTACCCAAACCCGCTTGATTTGAAACATTAAAAAAGCCCCGGGCATTCACGAGGCTTTATTAATCCCTAATTAAGGCTGCTTCTGGAGTCGGAGCCTGCGCTGGCTCATCACGGCAAGCCGTCTTTTCAGTTCGCCCTGCCACTTCTCGTCCTCCATCCATTTGGCAACCACCAGGAGATCCAGCGACATATCAATCTGACTCTGAACAACCGTGAGCGGATCCTCCGACTCCCGATTGACCACATTCTCAAAAATGGCATCCTCATCTTCCATCACGTAATCCTGAAAATCCACCTGGGATGCACCGTCACCATGGGCATATTCAGCCAATATCTCATACTCATTCTCAACCCGATGATGAACCTCGACGCGATGGCAGACCGGACAAGACAGTAGGGGAACATTATGTACTTGAGTGCGATAATGCTTCAGTGTACCCTTTGTACCCATCATACTAGCCCCACAGCAAAAACTCATATCGTTCACCCTCCTTGTGTGGATTCTCAATCGTTTCAATATTGTATTCGCTTTCAGGCAGGCTAATTCCTTCATGAAAAAAAGCTTGATTTAAAATTTTGGCATGATTTCCTAATCATAAGCCGGCCAACCTATTTATTTAATTATATATTAACGCAAGCGCGGTTTCCTAAACAAAAGTCTTCCCCTATTTCATCCAATAAAATCAAGAGTGAAAAAACCCCCATTACCTGGACGTAATGTCAGGTAATGAGGGTTGCTATTCATGAAATGGAATTACAGGTTGCTATCGCCTGGCTTCCAGTTCATTGCGCACAATCCGCCGGATTGCAGTGCTTGAAGAACGCGAAGCGTCTCTTCTACGCTGCGGCCAACGTCGTTATGGTTAACAACTTGATATTTCAATTCGCCTTCTGGATCGATGATGTACAGGCCGCGCAGAGCAACGCCTTCTTCTTCGATCAGAACGCCGTAGTCTCTAGCTACGTTCTTGGTGATGTCGGAAGCCAGCGGGAAGTTCAATGCTCCCAGACCGTTAGCTTCTTTAGCTGTGTTGATCCAAGCTTTGTGGCTGTGAATCGAGTCAACGCTCACACCCAGGATTTCCGTATCCAATGCTTTGAATTGATCGTAAGCATCGCTGAGAGCCGTGATTTCAGTTGGGCATACAAAAGTGAAATCCAGCGGATAGAAGAAGAATACGAGCCATTTGCCGCGGTAGTCGGACAGGCTGACTTTGCCAAAATCTTTACCGTCACCTGATACAGTTTCCATCGTGAAATCAGGAGCCGCTTTACCAACCAAACGTTCTGCCATGATTGAATTCCTCCTTAACATATGTAAGAAAATACGTGTATTTTCTACATGGTATGTTCTATGAACATTTAATAGAAATGTTATCATCGAGGCTAATCAAAGTCAAGATTGTAGACGTTACTTTATTATAATTATTATAAATAAGAAGTTTTCTTGAACGTACGCTTCTTCTATTAACGGATAGCCGCGGCAATCAAATCGCCCATCTCCGTGGTGCTGAGCGCCTTGCTCTTATCAACGGCAATGTCTGCCGTCCGGTGTCCGGCATCAAGCACCTCGGCAACTGCGCGTTCAATGGCGTCAGCCGCATCCTCGTATCCGAACGTGAGGCGATACATAAGCGCTACGGAAAGAATCGTTGCGATCGGGTTCGCCAAGCCTTGGCCGGCAATGTCCGGAGCCGAACCGTGTACCGGCTCGTACAGACCGAAAGCTCCTTCGCCCATGGATGCGGATGCCAGCATGCCGATGGATCCTGTCAGCATGGCTGCTTCGTCGCTCAGAATGTCACCGAACATATTCTCGGTTACGATGACATCAAAGCTGGACGGGCGGCGCAGAAGCTGCATCGCGCAGTTGTCTACCAGCACGTGCTCCAGCTCGACGTCCGGGTATTCAGGGGCGATGCGGTTTACGGTTTCGCGCCACAAGCGGGACGTTTCCAGCACGTTCGCTTTATCGACGGAAGCCAGCTTCTTCCGGCGCTTCTGTGCAATCTCGAAGGCTTGATGCACGATGCGCTCTACCTCGGCGGTATTGTATACGCAGGTATCTACCGCTTCTTCTCCGCCTGCACCTTCGCGTCTGAACTTCTCGCCGAAGTATATGCCTCCCGTCAGTTCACGAACAACCATCAAGTCGGTTCCTTCCAGAACCTCGGGCTTCAGTGTGGATGCATCCTTCAAGCAGTCAAAAATGACGGCCGGACGCAGGTTCGAGAACAGGCCAAGCTCTTTGCGGATGCCGAGCAATCCGGTTTCCGGGCGAAGCTCCTTCGCGTTGTTGTCCCATTTCGGTCCGCCTACCGCACCAAGCAATACCGCATCGGCGCTTTTGCATACGCTCAGCGTTTCTTCCGGGAGCGGCGTTCCTTTCTCGTCGATCGCAATGCCGCCAAACAACGCATGTTCCGTCGTGAATGAAAGTCCGAATACCTCTTCGGTACGTTTAATGATTTTCTCCGCTTCCGCCACTACCTCAGGACCGATGCCGTCTCCCGCGATTACCGCGATTTTTTTCGTTTCTGCCATCCTTCGTCACTCCTTATTTATATATACACTGGTCGTATTTAATCATCTAGTTACTGTTGTAACATACTTCCCCCTCGATTGACCAAGATATAGAAACTATGAACTTAATTCATTTTGCCTATAAGTAGGGGGAATGTGATCAGGGAGACGGCGTCAAAGAAGTTGTGCAGAAGGTCGAAGAGCTAATTTCGCGAGGGCAGTTCATGCGAGAGCAGTTTATGCGAGGGCTTCGAAGAGTTAATGTGGGAAGCTCCAAGTACGTATCGTTCCTCCAATCGCTGTTGTCGCCGAATTTCTGGATTGTATGTCAGGGGATGAAATTCGGCTCCAAAGGCGACCGCTCCGCTTTTCGGAATCGATTCGTCCTCTCCGCTGCTTCGATGCTAATGAATTGCCAGGTCACCGGAGAAGAGCACATCTCCCTGACCACAAGGGTGATGGGAGATGAAGAGCCGCCCTATGCATAAAAATAGGGCGGCTCTTGCTTTTGTAGGTAACACTTGAATGTAACGACTTGAAGAGATTCTTGGTTGTTCCTGGTCTTGCGCTTTTTGCTTCTTGCTTCGGCTTCTTGCTTCTGCTTCTTACTTCCGCTTCCTGCTTCGGCTTCTTGCTTCGGCTTCCTGCTTCTGCTTCTGCTTCTGCTTCTGCTTCTGCTTCTGCTTCTGCTTCTTGCTTCTGCTTCTTACTTCCGCTTCTTGCTTCGGCTTCGGCTTCTTGCTTCCGCTTCTTGCTTCGGCTTCTTTCTTCTTGCTTCGGCTTCCTGCTTCTGCTTCCTGCTTCTGCTTCTGCTTCCTGCTTCGGCTTCTTGCTTCTTGCTTCTTGCTTCTGCTTCTTGCTTCTGCTCTTGCTTCTTGCTTCGGCTTCTTACTTCTGCTTCTTGCTTCCGCTTCTTGTCTTTGTTTCGGCTTCTTGCTTCTGCTCTTGCTTCTTGCTTCTGCTTCTTGGCTTCTTGCTTCAACTTCATACTTCAGTTACTTACGCCGTTATCCCAATTACTTGCTTCTGCTACTTGGTACTACTCCCTACTTTCTGCTCCCTGCTCTTGCTCTTTAAATTTGGCGAATAACGTGAACAGATGAACCGGCAAGTCGGCTTTCAGTGCAACCATACTAACGTTTCCGAACGCCGTTAGTTACATTTTTCTGCCAATACGCTACAATAGGGGTGAATTTGCCTTATACCCTAAACGACCAAGGAGTGATCATCGATTATGAAGTACGCAGCTCTAGGTAAATCCGGCATGAAAGTAAGTCGTCTGTGTTTGGGGACGATGAATTTCGGTCCTGCCACGGATGAAAAGGAAGCCTTCCGCATCATGGATGCAGCGCTTGATGCCGGCGTCAATTTCTTTGATACGGCGAACATCTACGGCTGGGGCGAGAATTCGGGCCTGACCGAAACCATCATCGGACGCTGGTTTAACCAAGGCGGGGGCCGCCGCGAAAAAGTCGTTTTGGCTACTAAATTCTACGGTTCCATGAGTGATCCTCTGGATGGCCCCAACAATGAAGCCGGGCTGTCGAGCTATAAACTTCGCCGTCATCTCGAAGGGTCGCTGAAACGTCTGCAGACCGACCATATCGAGCTGTACCAAATGCATCACGTCGATCCTTCCGTCACTTGGGACGAGCTGTGGGGCGCTTTTGAGGTTGCGGTTCATCAAGGAAAAATCGGATATGTCGGATCCAGCAACTTTGCCGGCTGGCAGATTGCGGTTGCGCAGGCCGCGGCCCAGAGCCGTCACTTCCTCGGTCTCGTTTCCGAGCAGCACAAATACAGCCTGACCTGCCGATTGCCGGAACTCGAAGTACTCCCCGCTTCGCAGCAGCTGGGTCTCGGCGTGATTCCATGGAGTCCGCTGGACGGGGGACTGCTGGGACGCAATGCCCTTAAAAAAATCGAAGGCTCGCGCAGCGGAGGCAATGCGGAGCGCGTAGAGAAGCACCGCGCGCAGCTGGAACAGTTTGCCGCTCTCTGCCAAGAGCTGGGCGAACCGCAGGATAACGTCGCTCTTGCCTGGGTGCTGAAGAACCCGGCCGTTACCGGACCGATTATTGGGCCGCGCACGCTGGAGCAATTCGAAAGCTCCTTGCGCTCGCTTGAGATCGAACTCGATGAATCCGTGATGAAGCGCTTGGATGAAATATTCCCGGGTCCGGGCGGCGCCGCCCCGCAGGCCTACGCCTGGTAAGATCCGGGCTCCGCATCGATGCCTTAACGAAACCCTTTCTTATCTCGTTGATCAGCTGCATCAATCCGGTATCGGCCCTCTGCTATGAGGCCGTTTAAGGCTCGATGCTAGTGTCTTGATACCTGCATTCCACGTCTGGCCAACCGTTTAATAAAGCAAATAAAAGAGGAGCCGCTTCAATGGCGGCCCCTCTTTTTTATGGCATTCACCTTCAGCGCTCATGCGGAGAGCAGATCTCCCGCCACGCCAAGTATGGATTACAGCGTAGCGCGCTCGCGCCGGCTAAACGTTTTGCGTTTCTCGATCAGGACGTTCACCGCATCGACGTAGGCACGTGCGCTCGCTTCCAGAATGTCGGTGCTCAAGCCGCGGCCTTGCGCGGCCACGTCGTTTTGCGACAGCACGACATGTACTTCACCTTGGGCATCCTTGCCGTGCGTTACCGACTTGATGGAATAATCCGCAAGCGTAACCTCTTCTCCGGTCACCTTGTCGATCGCGTTATAGATCGCGTCCACGGAACCGTTGCCCTCGGCCTCTTCTTCAATCGTCTGATCTTCTGTTGCAATGCGCACCCGCGCCGTCGGCGTTGATTCGTTGCCGTAAGCAACAAAGATCGTTTCCAGCTTGAAGACCTCCGGCGTATCGATCAGTTTCTCCTCCAGCAGAGCCAGCAGATCCTCATCGGATACTTCCTTCTTCTTGTCGGCCAGCACTTTGAATTTGGCGAATGCGTCATTCACCTGTTCTTCGGTCAGCTCATAACCCAGATCCAGCAGCTTCTCCCGGAAAGCATGGCGGCCGGAATGTTTGCCTAATACCAGCTTGCTTTCTTTGAGTCCGATGGACTCGGGGGTCATAATTTCGTAGGTTGTCTTCTCCTTCAGCATACCGTCTTGGTGAATGCCGGATTCATGGGCGAACGCGTTCGCGCCGACAATCGCTTTGTTGCCTGGCACGACCATGCCGGTCAGCTTGCTCACAAGGCGGCTCGTGCGGGCGATTTCGGTTAAGGCCAGCCCCGTCTTCGCTCCAAAGAATTCGGAACGCGTCTCGAGCGCCATCGCAATTTCCTCGATCGCGGTATTGCCTGCACGTTCACCGATTCCGTTGATCGTGCCTTCGATCTGATCGGCCCCGTTCAGAATGGCGGCAAGGGTGTTCGCCGTGGCCATGCCCAGATCGTTATGGCAGTGCGCACTCAGCTGAACCTTCTCGATATCCGGAACATTTTCCTTCAAGTATTTGAAGATGGCCCCGTATTCCGAAGGGTTCAAATATCCCACGGTATCCGGAATGTTCACGACATTGGCGCCTTCACGCACTGCCATGGCGACGACCTCGGCCATGAAATCAAGCTCGGTCCGGCCCGCATCCTCCAGGGAAAATTCCACTTTGGAAAAGTACTTCTTGGCGTAACGGATCGAAGCCTGCGCCGTTTCCAGCACCTGCTGCTTCTCCATCCGCAGCTTGAACTTGCGGTGAATCGGCGAAGTGGCCAGGAACACGTGAATGCACGGGTCCTGGGCGCCTTGAAGCGCTTCGCGAACCGCATCGATGTCATTTTCTCTGGAGCGTGACAATCCAATGACCGTAACGTCCTTAACCGCGCGTGCCACTGCATTCACAGCTGCAAGGTCACCGGGTGACGCCGCTGGAAACCCTGCTTCCATGCGGTCGATTTTCAACTTTTCGAGCTGAAGGGCGATTTCCACCTTTTCCCGAGTGTTCAAATTCACGCCAGGAGACTGTTCACCATCTCTCAGCGTTGTATCAAAGACATAAATCTTTCGCATGTCGGCACCTCCTTGAAGTTTATCTCATGACGTAAACATCCGGCGGCAGTTGATAGAATCCCCTGCCGCCGGCTGCTTAATCTGACGGGTCCGGGCAGCAGCATCATCATCTCATGCCGGACTGCCCCAAACCCCGAAGAATTCCTTATGAATTCTATATATTCTTATTTTTTGATCCAATGCATCATTTCGCGAAGCTCTGCACCCACCACTTCGATCGGATGCTCGGACTCGTTGCGGCGAGTAGCTGTCAGGAAAGCGCGTCCCGATTGGTTCTCAAGGATAAAGTCGCGGGCGAATTTACCTTGTTGAATATCAGACAGGACTTCTTTCATTGCCTTCTTGGTATCTTCGGTTACCACGCGAGGGCCTGTTACATAGTCGCCATACTCCGCCGTGTTGCTGATGGAGTCGCGCATGCTTGCAAGACCGCCTTCATAGATCATGTCCACGATCAGCTTCAGTTCATGCAGGCACTCGAAGTATGCCATTTCCGGCGCATATCCAGCCTCGGTCAACGTTTCGAAACCTGCTTTGACCAATGCGGATACACCGCCGCACAATACCGCTTGCTCACCGAACAAGTCTGTTTCGGTTTCTTCGCGGAAGGAAGTCTCGATAACGCCTGCGCGAGTACAGCCGATGCCTTTTGCATAAGCAAGACCGATCGCCTTAGCTTGTCCAGTCGCGTCTTTCTCGATTGCGATCAATCCAGGTACGCCAAAGCCTTCAACGTACGTACGGCGAACCATGTGACCCGGGGATTTAGGAGCAACCAGAAGAACGTCGTTGTCCTTAGGAGCTACGATTTGACCGAAATGAACGTTGAAACCGTGGGAGAACATCAGTGCCGCGCCTTTTTTCAGGTTTGGCTCGATATCGTTTTTGTACACCGCTGCTTGCGTTTCGTCCGGCATCAGGATTTGTACTACATCCGCACGGCTAACGGCTTCCGCTACAGGGAGTACTTCGAAACCGTCGTTTTTCGCTTTGTCGAACGATTTGCCTTCACGAAGACCAATGACAACCTGAAGTCCGCTGTCGCGCAGGTTTTGCGCTTGGGCATGACCTTGGCTTCCGTAGCCGATAACCGCGATTGTTTTGTCTTTCAGCACGCTGAGTTCTGCATCTTGTTCATAATAAGTAGTAATTGCCATTTGTATAAGTCCTCCTTTGATTTTAAAGACCCTTCATGATGAGCGGGTATCTCAATAGACCGCTGCTTACCCGATCTGCTGAGACACCCGCTCATGCCATGCAGGTGTCTAACGCTTATATTGCAATAACTTTGTCATCCGGATAAAAAGAATAATGTTACATCATTACGCGTTACCGCGAATCATCGCGGTAACCCCGGTACGGGAAAGCTCCTGGATGCCATAAGGCTTAAGCAGCTCGATCATCGCATCGATTTTGACGGTATCGCCGACAACCTGAACCATCAGGTTGGTCGTGCCGATATCCACGACGGATGCGCGGAAGGTCTCGACAACGCCCATAATTTCCGGTCTTGCCGACGGCTCGGCTTTTACTTTGATCAGGGCGAGCTCCCGGGCAACCATCGGCTTCGAGCTCAGATTGATGACTTTAATAACATCGATCAGCTTGTAAAGCTGCTTCTCTACCTGCTCCAGCGTCGTTTCGTCTCCAGTGGTTACGATAACCATCCGGGACAAGCCTATTTCCTCCGACTGCCCCACGGTAATGCTCTCGATGTTAAAGCCCCGGCGTCCGAATAATCCGGATACGCGCTGCAGGACACCCGGCTGGTCGTTCACTAGTACGGCAATGGTATGTTTTGTACTCATCTTACGCATCCCCCATCAGCATTTGATCGATTGTCGACCCTTGCGTCACCATCGGATACACGTTCTCGCCCTTCTCAACAACGAATTCAACGAGGACGGGTCCCGGCGTTTCCATCGCTTCGGCCCAAGCACGCTGAGCTTCTTCTTTCGTCGTGGCGCGAAGTCCTTTGACACCGTAAGCTTCGGCCAGCTTGACGAAATCAGGGCTGCCTGCCAGATCGATGTGGCTGTAACGGTTATCGTAAATCAGCTCCTGCCATTGACGAACCATGCCGAGCACTTGGTTGTTGATGACAACGATCTTCACCGGAATGTTGTTGATGGCGCAGATGGCCAGTTCTTGCGAACACATCTGCATGCCGCCGTCTCCGTTGATCGAAATGACCAGGCGATCCGGATGCGCCATCTGTGCCCCGATCGCGGACGGGAATCCGAAGCCCATCGTTCCGAGTCCGCCGGAGGTGATCCAGGAACGCGGCTGGTTGAACTTGTAATACTGCGCGGCCCACATTTGGTGCTGACCAACGTCAGTCGTTACAATGGCTTCGCCCTTCGTGGTATCGTTCAGCATTTCGATAACCCATTGCGGCTTCAGCACCGTATCCGAATCGACGTAACGGAACGGATACTCGGCTTTCCATTTGCGGATCTGGTCTCTCCACGCATCGGCTTTCGCAGCGTACGAAACGATCGGGTTCAGCATCTCAAGCACCGTCTTCACGTCACCGACAATCGGAATATCGGTCGGCACGTTCTTGCCGATCTCGGCCGGGTCAATGTCGATATGAACGATCTTCGCGTGAGGCGCGAATCCGTCAAGCTTGCCGGTAACCCTGTCATCGAATCTTGCCCCGATGTTGATCAGCAGATCCGACTGCTGAATACCATGGTTCGATGTGTAGGTTCCGTGCATGCCCGGCATTCCTGTCCACAAATCGTTACCTGTCGGGAAGGCGCCAAGGCCGAGAAGCGTTGTCGTGATCGGAATCCCGGTTTTGTTCACGAATTCGTGCAGTCCTTCGTGGGCACCGGAGTAAATCACGCCGCCGCCGGCAAGAATCATCGGACGCTCGGCCTCCTCGATCGCGCGGGCCAGTTTATCCAACTGAAGTTTGTTCGGCACCGTCCGAGGATTATATCCTCTCAGTTGGATTCGCTCTTCCGGCTGGAACAGCGTGGTTGCCGCGGATACATCCTTCGGAATGTCGATCAGCACCGGTCCTTTGCGACCGGTTGAGGCGATATGGAAGGCCTCATGAATCACCCTTGGCAGATCCTTAACGTCCCTTACCAGATAGCTGTGTTTCGTAATCGGCATCGTGATGCCTGTAATATCCGCTTCCTGGAAAGCATCCGTACCGATCAGGGTTGTTGCAACGTTACCGGTAATAACAACGAGCGGAACGGAATCCATGTAAGCTGTTGCGATACCGGTCACAAGGTTCGTTGCCCCCGGTCCTGAAGTTGCTATGCATACGCCGACTTTGCCGCTTGCGCGGGCGTAACCGTCAGCGGCATGAATGGCACCTTGCTCGTGTCGGGTCAAGACATGGTTGAAATCCTTAAAACCATACATCGCATCGTAGATATACAGGACGGCTCCGCCCGGATATCCGAAGACGCACTCGACACCTTCGAGCAGAAGACTCCGAAGCAAGATTTCCGAACCGGTAATCACTTCAGGCTTCAACCATTTCTCTCGTAATTGTTCTGTAGACCGCACTTCTGGAGTTTGCGCGCTCATCAGTCATCCTCCTCTCAAATATTGGCACTCTTCTCTTTCATCCATGATTCAAGCAACAAAAAAACCTTCCGTCGCCACACCCGGAGTATCTCCGTGTGAGGGACGAAAGGTTTAGCTTCCGTGGTACCACCCATATTTGCCCTACACCTCGCAGTGCAGAGCCTCAGCAGGTATGAAGAACGCATGAACACAGCTCTTCAATATCTGCAGTCCGTAACGCGGACTAAGACGATTCCCCCTAATAAACGCTGTTACGACTTAATGCGATAAAGTCATAGCGTAGCATCTTTCAGGGAAACAGCTCCGAGGTGAGCTCGTATAAAAGGGGTTTTGGTGGTGGTTTCAGCTGATCCATCCACTCTCTGAGCAAAAGAGCCCTTTAAACTTCGTCCTCATCATTGCCGATTGGATATATTCGTTAAAATGTTTAGAAACATTATATGATTCATTCAATCCAGAAGTCAACACATTTATTTTACTTCCGATGAAAGGTTTTCATTCACAATGGGCGCAATTCCTCCGCCGCCTTGAAGCAAAACACCCTATGAAACCCTGCTACATATGATAAATGGAGCAGACTTAACCGCGGTGAAGGGAGGAAACAACACGATGATCCGTTACCGAAAACCGGACCAGGATGATCCGATGATTCTGCAGCTCATCGAGTCCCAACTCGTCCCGCTTTCCCATATGACCAAAAAAGAGCTGGACCTCATCCGCAAGGATATTCCCTCTCGTTTACGGCGCGGCGTGACCCTTGTCGCTTCGCCTCAGGATAACGAAAAAATCGTTGCTTTTATCCATTTCATGATGCACGGCGAGCTGCTGTATATCGATATGCTGGCCGTCGCATCCACCGCACAGCGAAAACGGTGGGGTGTCCGTTTGATGGAACATGCCGAACGTTTCGCTGTATCCCGCGGATGCAAACGTGCCAAAGTCATGGTGGACATCGGCAACCACACCGGCCTTCATTTTTACCGAAAGCTTGGCTATACGGTGACCAGAATGATCGAACCCAGCCGATGTTATGAGTTGGAAAAGATTTGGTTCCTCTAATTACCAGAAGAAGCCTGGCCCGAATCCTGGTCCAAAACCCGGTCCAAAGCCTGGTCCAAAGCCCGGCCCGAAGCCGCCGTAACCCGGTCCAAAACCGCCAGGGTAGCCTCCAAACCCGCCGCCATATGCATAAGGTGCCGTACCAATGGCAAGAAGATCAAACAATGCGAGCGGAATAATCGCCTTGGTTTTCACCTTTTTCCCCTTGGTTGCCGGTTCCACATAAAGGCGGTTGCCGGAGACGCGTACCAGCTTGCCCGTCACCATAGTTCCGTTTTTCTTATACGCCACGATCTCTTTGCCCACGTATGATTTCACTTTCGCCTTGCTGACAGGCTTGTGCATAAGATCCCTCCTCAGGTAATATACATTTCAATTTATTCCGGAAGGAGTTCCCTTGCTTGTTTCAATGCCCTTACGATAGCAAAAGATAGGCGACTCTCTCCATGAGCCGAGCACCCGTGCCGCCGAAATGATGCATGATAGCGCGGGGACGCAAAATAAAAAAAACCGCCGTAATATTACGGCGGTTTTTTCATACACGTATAATTAAGCGTTCACTTTTTCTTTAGCTACAGTAGCCAAGGAATTGAACGCGTTCAAGTCGTTCACAGCCAGATCAGCCAGCATTTTGCGGTTGATGTCCACGCCAGCAAGCTTCAGTCCATGCATCAATTTGCTGTAGGACAGACCGTTTTGACGAGCAGCCGCGTTGATACGAACGATCCACAATTTGCGGAAGTTACGCTTCGTATTGCGACGATCGCGGTATGCATAAACGAGGGATTTCATAACCTGCTCGTTCGCTGTTTTAAAAATGCGGTGTTTGGAACCGAAATAACCTTTCGCAAGCTTCAATACTTTTTTATGTCGACGACGAACGACAAATCCGCCTTTAACTCGTGCCATATCAAAAGACCTCCCAATAATTGTTGTTTACTATTTCAAGTTAGCCAGACCTTGCTTCAAACGTTTAACATCTCCAGGCGCCATGACAGGGCTATTGGACAATACGCGCTTCGCACGCTTGGATTTGTGGGAAAGCAAGTGGTTTTTGTAAGCTTTATAACGTTTAACTTTACCAGTACCAGTAATTTTGAAGCGGCCTTTCAGGCTGCTATGTGTTTTCATTTTAGGCATTGTAGTACTTCCTCCTCTAATTTCTCTTAGGCTTTTGGAGCCAAAATCATAATCATGCTGCGGCCTTCCAATTTCGGTTGACGCTCAATGACGCAGAGATCCGCCACTTCCGTTTTCACGCGCTCCAAAATCTTCTGACCGATGTTAGCATGGGTGATTTCACGGCCGCGGAAACGCACGGAGCATTTCACTTTATCGCCGTCTTTCAAAAACTTAACGACATTGCGAAGCTTGGTTTGATAATCATGCTCCTCAATGTTGGCTCGGAACCATACTTCTTTGATGTCCACAATTTTCTGGTTCTTCCGTGCTTCCTTCTCTTTTTTCTGCTGCTCATAGCGGAATTTACCGTAGTCCATGATGCGGCATACCGGCGGTTTCGCCTGAGGGGCCACGTTCACCAGATCCAGATTGAGATCAATTGCCATTTGCAGTGCTTCACGAATCGGCTTGATCCCGATTTGCTCACCTTCGGCACCAACCAAACGTACTTCTTTGGCCCGAATCTCGTCATTGATCATATGTTCCTTACTGATAGTCCTCCACCTCCAAATTACTTGTTGTTCCTGTTTGCAAAAAATAAAGGGATGACGGGTTAACCACCGACATCCCTATTTGATACTCATCTCACAAATGAAGTTGAATCCATTCATTGATTTCGTGATCAAACCAGCCAACGCATGTCGGTCAGGTGAGAAGCGGCGCTTCTGCTTGCAATCAGATATTCTGTTTAACAGACTAGGATAGTATAACAGGTCATCCTAACATCTGTCAACACAAATGGCATAAAAACTTTGGATTAGCCTTGTTTGCTCTGAACTTCTTCAAGGCGCACAACCCGGGTATGCTCCGTATGGCTCCACTGCTTGTTGTTCTGCGTGAAGAACGCGTATACCGTGATGGGATACCACGACAGCAGATAAATCGGAAACAGCACCAGATACATATATACCTTCTTGTACTTCACCTTCTCCAGAATCATCGCAATCATGAACGTGAACACATTCGCCGCAATCGCCGTAAAGCTCAGCCACAGCGGTAAATAACCGTACAGGTTCGCGATGTTCGGACCATTGAAGAACGAGCTGTCAACCCAGATGATGGCCGTCAACAAGAAAGTCAGCAGCACGATGTAGACGTTGACTCCGTAAAGGGCCAAGTCCAGCTTAACAAGGCTGCGCTCCTTAATGGCACGCCACAACAGCGGGAAGAAATAACGGCGGGCAACCGTAAAGTGACCCTGCATCCAGCGCAGACGTTGTCTGGCGGAAGCCTTAAACGTAAGCGGCTTTTCGTCGAATACCTTCGCGTCGTAATTGAACTTCGGATACACGCCGCGCATGACGCTGCGCATGGTGAACTCCAAGTCCTCCACCAGACTGGTTGCGCCCCAGCCGATCTCCTTCAAGAGATTGGTCTCGAAGCACATTCCCGTTCCGCCGAGGAAGTTGGCCATGTTCAGATTGCTGCGGGACAGCTGCCACAAGCGGTTGATATACCAGTAGGAAACCCCGTAAGAGGCGGTGATCCAAGAATCCTCTGGGTTCTTGGTATCGATATATCCCTGGATAACTCTTGCTCCAGAGCAAAGATCGTTGTTCATTTCATTCAAGAAATTCGGATCCGCCAGATTATCCGCATCAAACATAACGACCGCGTCATACTGGCGCGGCATCGCCCAGAGCTCTTTCAGCATCCATTCGATGGCATAGCCTTTGCCTCGAAGATTCTGATTCGTGCGCACGCAGGCGTTCATCCCGTGGGCACGGACGATCTCTGCTGTACGGTCTGTACAGTTGTCGCAAATGACAAATACGTCGTACAGATGTTTCGGATAATTAAGCTGTTTCAGGTTCTCCATTAATGCCCCGACAACCTGCTCTTCGTTATGCGCAGCAACTAACACTGCAAATGATTTATTGGGTTCAAACTGTTGTTTCTTTTTTCTTTTGACCAGACCAAACAAAGAGAATACGAACTGGTACACACCCACCGCGGCCAAGAATAGTTGGAGCGCGATAAAGATGGCGTCTGTCATGATTCTCCGTTACCCCCTTTTTTATAACCCGAGAATGTTTGTTGTTTTTTTCTCTCTAAGTTCTTCGCATTTTTGTTGTTGCTATGACCCTGTGACTTGTGTCTGTCCTTCTAGTAGCCTCGGTGCCGCGGGGCAACTTCGCACGTCATACACGATTTTCCACACTTTTGAATCTTTTGTCAAAACCGTGGAATGCTCTAATTTACGGAAAAACTTCGTAAAAGAGCTCAGCTTGCATTCCAGTTTGCCAGCAAGCTTCGTTTCAAACGGCTTTAGTTCTTATTTTCATCCGTTTTCTTGCTTTTTATTTCTGTTGGCTGCCCATTTTTTCTTTTTCGACTTGTCCGCCAATAAATAAACGCAACAGACAACCAAAAAGTTTTCGTTTTTTCAGTGCTCTTTCTCTAATAAACTTTTTGACGTCCGTTTGAATCATTGTAGCGGCATCTCCTACTCAAGTCAAAAGACCACGGACCCTGATTTTCTACAAAATGCGCGCTGCTGGCTAACTCCTTAAGTAGCAAGGGAACAGCGAGAAGCTCGCCGAATCAATTGGCCGTTTCCGGGACCAAAGTCCCTTACGTATAAGGGGGAAGTGGTTGATTTCTCTTCCCAAAGTCGATATGTTAAAGTTAAAGAATAACGCTGCAGAACGGGTGAAAAGTAGTGGCTAAAAAAAGAGTCTTGCTGTTATCTGAAGGGTTCGGCGCAGGCCATACGCAGGCCGCTCATGCACTCTCCAGCAGCCTGCGCCAGTTGTCCCCTAGCGTACAGACCAAAGTTCTCGAGCTCGGGAGCTTCTTGAACCCTAAAATCGCTCCACTGATCATTTCGGCCTACAGAAAGACCATTACGACTCGCCCAAGACTGGTCGGGTACATGTACCGCCATCAAAAATCCTTTAACCGTTTTACCGCTCTAGCGCTTCACCGAATGTTCTATACAAGCACCAAGAACGTGGTCAGGCAGCTCCGGCCCGACATCATTGTGTGCACCCATTTCATACCAAGTGCGGTTATCTCGCGTTTGAAACGGCTGGGCACGAACGTGCCCCTGTGTACCGTTATAACCGATTATGATGCTCACGATACATGGATCAGCCCTGAGGTCGACCGATATTTCGTGTCCACGCCGGAAGTGAAGCGAAAGCTGCTCAATCGCGGGGTTTCCCAAGCCAAAATTCAGGTCACCGGCATTCCGATCCATCCCGACTTCTGGACGCATCCGAGCAAGGAGGAAATCCGGAAGCGGTTTAACCTGTCCGATATGCCTACCGTGCTGGTGATGGGCGGAGGCTGGGGCATCATGAATGACGAAGTTGTGCATGAATTTCTGACCCGATGGCGAGAAGATGTCCAGATCATATTTTGCCTCGGCAATAATGACAAGGGACGCGAGGAGATGGAGAGCAATTCCAGGTTCCAGCATCCGAACATCCGGATATTGGGCTTTACGCGGGAGATCGACAAGCTGATGGAGGTGTCGGATCTGCTCGTTACGAAGCCCGGCGGCATGACATGTACCGAAGGGCTGGCCAAAGGAATTCCGATGCTGTTCCATCAGCCCCTTCCGGGACAGGAAGAAGAAAACTGCCAGTACTTCACGGCACAGGGATTGGGAGAGCCCATCCATTCGCTGGAGGTTCTGGGCAAATGGATGAACAAGCTGCTTCATCAATATGACCTGATCCAAGAACAACGGGCGCAAAATTTGCAGGACATCGAACGCTTTCATCCCATGCAAAGCGCCCGCAGCATCATCGACATGCTGGAAAACGAAAAGGTGTACTCCTGATTAAGGAGCACACCTTTTTTGCTGCGTTTTATCGCTAGCAAATCACCCGATTGGATAGATTTTCTTCTATTATAATAGTTGTAAACGCTATCACAGAGAGAAACTATCAATTTTGATGTTATTTTCCGTATTTTTCAAGGCGATTCTGATGGTATGAAGCAAGGGCTTCCTTGCCTACAATCGCCTCGCAGCGATGAATTTGCATGCCTTGGCCGACGAATTTCGTTTCGTATTCTGTCATGACGTGCTCTTCGTTCAACCCGTCGCGATGCAGATCCAGCGAAATGTTCGTCATTTGCAGACCATAATCGGCAAAAGCATTCAGGGAGAATTCGAAGAGCGTGACCGAATCGGTCTTAAAATGAATCTCCCCCCGCTCGTTCAAGATCCGGGAATACTTGTCCAGAAAGCGCGGATGCGTCAGACGACGGCGTGCATGCTTTGTTTTTGGCCACGGATCGCTGAAGTTCAGATATAACCGTTCAATTTCGCCGGGCTCAAAAACCTCCTCGACATTCTCGATATTAAACAGCGCCAGCTTCAGATTCGGCGGGGTATCGACTCCCTCCTGGGCCCAGACGTTGCGCCCCTTCTCGCTTGCGCGGCGAATCAGCTCGTCGTACATGTCGACGCCGATGAAATTCACTTGCTGATGCTTGTAACTCATCTGGCTTATAAATTGGCCCTTGCCCATGCCGAATTCGACATGGATGGGAAGGTCGTTGCCAAATAACGAAGCCCACTTCCCTCTATATTGACCGGGGTCCAAAACGACCAGGTCTTCCTGCTGCTCCAGATTTTCCCGTATACCTTTTCTTCCGCGTAAACGCATGTCATACCTCCGAAACTTCCCAAGTAAATTTAGAATGATATCCCGATACTGCATTTATTGTGACGAAGTTGATCCCAAAAGTAAAGAGCCCCATAGAAAAAGGAACCTACGCTCTGCTCAACGCAGAGGCTTTAGGTTCCTTTTTCTTATATTTGGAATTGGGGTTCCGCGATAGTTAAACTGTGAATAGTCTACCTTTCTTCCGACGTAAAATCAAACGTCTTCTCAAAGGCGGCCCGAATCTTGCGACGTGCCGAAGCCTTGACTCCCTGGTCGGAGTTAAACTCCACGCCGGTAAGGGCTAGGGCTTCATTCGGGGTAAGCTCCACAGCGATTTTGTCTTTACTGTCATTCTTTACTGTCGATGAATTCATTCGTAATCACCTCACGGTATTATTGTATCCATGACGTCACACAAATATGAATCCTATCCGTTATATACCCATGCCAAAATTGCTTGAATCATCTTTTTATTTTTCTATTTTAAATATACCAATTATATGCAATCCATTCAAGTAACAACGTCTTAATTAGGCTTGAAGACCTGTATATAACGCAATCCTTTATTTTTTGTTACAATGGACGTAGCTGTTTCATTCAAGTAAAAGGCCAGTAAATTATGGGTTGCCAGGGCCTTGGCTGAACCTGTCTCAATTCAACTTAAGCGGCTATAAAGGAGCAAACATGAGCACACCACTTATACCCGCCCCGACCTTATGGGGCGACAAACGTTTTCATACATGGAATTACGAGATGCGCGGCCAGTTCCAGGAGAAGGTATTCAAGGTTATGCTGGATGCCGGCTTTACGTGTCCGAACCGTGACGGCACGATTGCCAAGGGCGGATGCACCTTTTGCAGCGCCCGCGGCTCCGGCGATTTCGCGGGAAGGCGGCGGGATGATCTCGTTACCCAGTTCAACACCATCCGTGACCGGCAGCACCAGAAATGGCCGAACGCCAAATATATCGGCTATTTCCAAGCCTATACCAACACGTATGCTCCGGTCGAAGAACTTCGCGAATATTATGAAGTCATTCTGCAGCAGCCGGGGGTTGTCGGATTGTCGATCGCCACACGTCCCGATTGCCTGCCTGACGATGTCGTGGAATACTTGGCGGAGCTGAACGAGCGAACCTATCTGTGGGTGGAAATGGGGCTGCAAACGATCCATGATTCCACTTCGGAGCTGATCAACCGGGCCCATGATACCGAATGTTATTTGGAAGCCGTCGAGAAGCTGCGCAAACATAATATCCGGGTCTGCACACATATTATTTACGGGCTTCCGCAAGAGGATCATGACATGATGCTCGCCACCGGCCGAGCGGTCTCCAAGATGGATGTGCAGGGAATCAAAATCCATCTGCTGCACCTTATGCGCAAGACGCCGATGGTGAAACAATACGAAGCCGGGCTGCTGCGATTCCTGGAGCAGGACGAATACATCAGCCTTATCGTGGATAGCCTGGAGTTTTTACCTCCGGAAATGATCGTCCATCGCCTTACCGGAGATGCTCCCCGGGATCTCTTGATCGGACCGACGTGGAGTCTCAAAAAATGGGAAGTGCTTAACGGCATCGACGCCGAGCTCAAGCGCCGGGATACGTGGCAGGGTAAATTGTGGGGGGTATCCTGATGGGCTTCCTCTCGGTTTTAAGTTTTGCCCACAAACTGGTGTCCGAAAGGCTCCGTCCCGGAGACATCGCGCTGGATGCAACCGCCGGAACCGGAGCCGATACGCTGTATTTAGCCAAATGCACAGGCTCAAAGGGCAAAGTGTATGCCTTCGATATTCAAGAGCAGGCGCTGCAGCTGACTCGGGAAAGGCTGGACAAGGAGCAGCCCGGCACCCTTGCGGAGGTTAGCCTTGTTCTTCAGAGCCATTCGCTTATGAGGGAGTGCGTACCTGAGATTGAGCACGGCCGCATGGGTGCGATCATGTTCAATCTCGGCTACCTTCCGGCGGATTCATCGGATAAACGGATCATGACGGAGACCGCCAGTACGCTCACGGCCCTGGAGGCTGCGATCGAGCTGCTCCGCCCCGGGGGCATTATCACCATCGTGCTGTATCCAGGCCACAAAGGCGGCGATGCCGAGGCGGACGCGGTCCAGGCTTGGGCGGGGGAATTGCCCCAGCACAAAGTGCAAACGATTTTGTATCGCGGCCTTCAGCGCTCCGAAGCGCCATATCTCATTGCACTGGAACGAAAGAAGCCGATATGATATAAGTTCTAGGAGAGGTACCGCACTTCACATCCATAGAATATTCCAAACATGATGAAAGGTAGATGATTACAATGACAAAACCATATCCATTGTTGTTCCAGCCTGAATTTAAAGAACGCGTGTGGGGAGGCCGGGCACTAGAGCAGTTCGGCTTGGATATTCCTGAAGGACATATCGGGGAAGGCTGGATGATCGCCGACCATCCGAACGGCACGACCAGCATCGTGAACGGCGAGCTTGCCGGACGCGGCCTGGATGAGGTCCGGGAGCAATTCGGGCGGGAATGGTTCGGAAGCAAAGGATTCTCCGAGGTTAACGGACGTTTTCCGCTCCTGATCAAGCTGCTTGACTGCAATGACAACCTCTCCGTTCAGGTCCATCCGACCGATGACTACGAAGGGCTTCCGAAGGGAGAGCTTGGCAAGACCGAAATGTGGTATGTGCTGGATGCTAAGCCGGACGCCAAAATCATATACGGCCTGAAAGAAGGCGTGAACCGGGAAACCTTGAAGGAAGCCATGGAAAACGGCACCGTTATGGACCAGCTTCAAGAAGTGTCCGTAAAGGCCGGAGATACGTTCTACATACCTGCGGGAACCGTGCATGCGCTCTGCGCGGGCGTTGTGGTGGCGGAAATCCAGCAAAACTCGGATACGACCTACCGGATTTTCGATTATAATCGACCGGGTCTTGACGGTAAGCCGCGCGAGCTCCATATCGAAGACTCCTTGAATGTGACGGCCTATGAAGGATCGGGAGCAACCACCATGAGCACGGAAGGAACGGTGCCGGGAGAATGGCTTGAGCTTGCCAAATCCCCGTATTTCGTCGTGGAAAAAGGCGTCGTGAGCGGAGCATGGTCCTTGTCCACTTCCGCGGAAAGCTTCACGATCGTCGTTGTATGCGACGGCCAAGGAACCCTCAGCTGGGATAACGGCTCCATCGATTACACGTCAGGACAGTGCTTCCTGCTGCCTGCGAATCTGGGTGCCTATACATTGGACGGGCAATCCACGGTTCTGCGTTCATATTTGCCTTAAACAGGGTATAAATAAATGATATAAACCATTCGTTCTTGCGGAGGTGCCAGCCCTAATGATGCAAACCGACACGTTTACGATGCTGAATACGCAGGGTATGCATGTTTTTGTATATGAATGGCTGCCCGGCCCGGATGACCCCATTCGTGCCATTGTGCAAATCGCGCATGGCATGTGCGAAACCGGCAAGCGCTACGAGGAGCTTGCCGAATTGCTCACGGAGCACGGCTATGCCGTATACTGCAACGACCATCGAGGCCATGGGCTAACGGCCGGGCTTACGCATCTCGGCGATGCCGGGGAAGACGGCTTTGAAGGAATGATCGAAGACCAGCTTCTTCTTGCTTCCGAGCTCAAGAAGCGCCATGCGAGCGTTCCGCATTATTTGATGGGGCACAGCATGGGATCCTTTTTGACGCAAAAAATCATCTGTTCGGACGGTGAATTATTCGACGGATTCATCCTGTCAGGCACCAACGGTCCCCAGGGACTACTGACGTTCGGCATGAGCTTGGCGGCCGCGCAAATGCGCCTGCAAGGAAACACGCACCGGAGCCTGATGCTGAACGCCCTGGTGTTCGGTCCTTACAACAAAGGATTCGGTCCTATTCGCACGCCGTTCGATTGGCTATCCCGGGATGAAGCCGAAGTGGATAAGTATATCAACGACCCATACTGCGGCAAGGTGTGCACCGCCCGCTTCTTTCGCGATTTCTTCAAGCTGCTGTCACAGATCCACCAGCCTCAATTGATGAAATGTCTTCCGAAGGATAAGCCTGTCTATATTTTCTCGGGCGAGGATGATCCGGTCGGACACCGCGGCAAAGGCGTGCGGCGGTTGATCGAATTGTATCGGAAGCATGGCGTCCAGGACCTCGAATACCGTTTGTATCCGGGCGGCCGCCACGAAATGCTGCACGAGACCAACCGTGCCGAAGTGGCAGCCGATGTGCTCGACTGGCTCGAACGGCACACAACCGGCTCGGACAACGTACCGCAAGAATCGATACGAGTGATGTAACAAAGCGTGATGCCAAGACACATAAAAAGGGATGCCCCGGGTTTCTGAAATCCAGGGCATCCCTCTTATTATGCTGCTAAGCAGTTCGTTAGTGTATACAGAACCTTTGAAATTGGCAGCGTTAAGGCTCAATCGAAGCACCTTACTCATCATCGCTCGGCGTGCGATCGACGATCAATTGCGTGACCTGGGTGTACTCTCCTTGCGCTACCTCGTCCTCGGTAGCCTCTTCGCGCAGATCGTCATTGGTTTCCATGCCCGGTGCGATGGTCGGCTCGTCAGACGAAAGCTGTTCTTGCCCCTTCCGATTGTCGTTCATAACATCCCCTCCTCATCGGTTGATGCCAATTAGAATACCGATGCCAGGGCTGTTTTATTCCTGAAACGCCTTTAGATAGGGCTCGTTATGATCGCAAAAGGGTCGCTAAAGAGCGGGGCCGCCGGTTCCTGGCAGCCGAAATTAAGCAATTACGCCAAAACAACCAGTCCGTGTCACAACCAATCTGGGAAAAGGCTTGTCCCTCGTTTCCCCTATTATGCCTGCGTCGCCAACTCCAAAGGCATCGTGTAGTACTGGGGCTGCCCTGTTTCGTTCTGCTGGTACAATACCAGCAGCATCGTTGCGCGTACCGCATGGTCCGGATAGCCCGTACCACCTTGAATGGCATCGTCGAGGTTGAATGGCAGCACCTCGATCATCGCATGCTTCTGAAGATCACGCTCCGTGATCCCAAGATCGGCGAAATCGGCGGATAGTGCCGCGGGGTCTTCCACGATTTTACGAACATTGGCGTTCCACTGCGCTTTGTCTTGGGCATGATCCCACCATATTTTGCGCGGCTTGTATTTATGGCCCAGGAAATAATCAAACTTCATCAGACCGGAAACCACGTTCATGTTCGGCGTGTTCCGAAACTCCAGGAAGGCCGTTAACCGCGTAAACAGGTCCTCGAGCTGATGGCCGATTTTTTGCCAGCCCTGTCCTTCCCAGTAGTCGCCAAATTCTTGGAAGAAATCAAACGGCGACGTAAATTCATGCTTCATCAAATAATTGAGGGTGTGGTCCATTCGGTGTGCATTCCAATACTTCTCCAGCACATCCTCCAGTCTCTTCAAACGGACGATATCCGAGAACGGAAGCACGTCGCTGCCAAGGATCTCATACGGAGCATGGTCCATGTAGGTGTAGTTATACTTGTCCGCATCGATCCTCAGCCCGGTTCCCCGCAGCATCTTCAGGAAGCCTAACTGCAGCTCCTCCGGTCCAAGGGCAAACACGTCGTTAAACGTTTTGCGGAACGTATTGTAATCCTCCTCCGGAAGCCCTGCGATCAAATCCAAATGCTGGTCGATCTTGCGGCTCTCCTTGATCATCGTCACCGTGCGTGACAGCTTGGTGAAATTCTGGCGGCGCTTCACCAGCTCGTTGGTCGGATCATTCGTGGACTGCACGCCGATTTCAAACCGGAAAATGCCGGGAGGCGCATGGTTCGCCAAATATTCCAGCACCTCGGGACGCATGATATCCGCCGTAATCTCAAACTGGAACACGCAGCCGCCATGATTTTCAATCAGGAACTCAAACATTTCAAGCGCGTAATCGCGCTTAATATTAAAGGTGCGGTCTACGAACTTGATCAATTTCGCTCCGTTCTCGATCAGGTAGAGGATATCCGCCTTGGTCCGTTCAATATCGTAGTAGCGAACTCCCACCTCAATGCTCGACAGGCAGAACTGGCAGCTGAAGGGACAGCCCCGGCTGGTCTCAAAATAGACGACCCGCTTCCCGAGATGCGGAATATCCTCCGGAAAACGATGCGGGGAAGGCAGCTCGGCCAGGATGCTTTTCGGTCTTCCCGGGTTCACGATAATTTCGTCCTGCTTGCGGTATGCCACGCCATACACGAAATGGAATTTCCTGTCCCCTTCGATCGTTTGCAGCAAGTGATGGAAGGTCTCCTCGCCTTCGCCCATGACGATAAAGTCGACATTGTGCAGCCGTTTCATCCAATACTCCGTATCGTAGGATACTTCAGGTCCACCCAGTATGATCGTGACCTCCGGCATAATCTTCTTCACGATATCGATCACTTTAATCGTTTCTTCAATATTCCATATATAACAGGAGAATCCGATCACATCCGGCTTGCGCTGGAACAGGTCGGAGACGATATTCATCACGGGGTCCTTAATCGTGTACTCCGTCAATTCGATATCGAAATCCTTCTCGCTGTATGCCTTCAGGCAGCGAATGGCCAAGGAGGTGTGAATGTACTTGGCATTCAAGGTTGATAGTATGACTTTCATGGTAGGGTCCACTTTCCTTCTACATAATGTTAATTTATTCACCGAACGGTTTATCCTGAGTGATGAAACGGGAAAAAGCCATGATTTCCGCCTGTCATGCAAGACTATTCTTCATAGTCATACAAATCGTCCCCGTCATTCGACGCGCTCTGACCATTCAGGAAGAATTCCAGGAACGGACGTCCGTATTTACGGAATTTCACTTCGCCGACCCCTTTGACGTTCAGCATCTCATCCTCGCTCTGCGGGCAGACCACGCTCATCTCGCGCAGCGTTGCATCGTTAAAAATGATGTAGGACGGCACATGCTCCTTGCTTGCCAGCTCGCGCCGAATCAAACGCAGCTGCTCGAACACCGTCTCGTTAACGGCAGACGGCGAGTAGTCGCGGCGGCTGCCGCTGCGTTGGCTGCCTGCAGCCTTGGAAGGCCGCGGAACGCGCTGCATCACTTCGCGCTGGCCCTTTAACACGTCGGCCGCCTCGCTTTGAAGTTTCACGACGGGATATTGGCCTTCGGTCAGCGCCAGGAACCCTTCCGAGATGAGCACATTGATCGTCTCGGATATTTCCTTCTCCGTCCGGTTCGACATGACGCCATAGGTTGGAAGCCGGTCAAAGCCGTATTCCAGCACCTTTTTCGCCCGCGAGCCCTTCAGCACGGAGGCGATCATCGACACGCCAAAGCGCTCGCGCATCCGGTGAATGCAGGAGAAGATTTTCTGGGCATCCACCGTGATATCCACCAGCTCCCGGTCGTCCGTGCAGGAGCTGCACGTACCGCAGGGCTTGTCTTCGTGTTCTTCCCCGAAATAATCCAGCATTGCGCTGCGCAGACACCTTGTGGTGTAGCAGTAATCGATCATCTGCTGCAGCTTTCGGTAGTCGTTCTGCTTCCGCTCGCCCTCCTGGGGGTTCTGTTCGATCAGAAATTTCTGCGTCATGATATCCTGGGCGCTGAACAGCAGGATGCACTGGCTGGGCTCTCCGTCCCGCCCGGCACGGCCGGCTTCCTGGACGTAAGACTCCATATTTTTCGGCATATTGTAGTGGATGACGTACCGAACGTTGGATTTATCGATCCCCATGCCGAACGCGTTCGTTGCAACTATGACGCGAATATCGTCATACAGAAAGGCCTCCTGGCTGTCCGCTCGCTCCGCATCGCTCATGCCGGCATGATAACGTCCGGCAAGTAGCCCCTTCGCCTGCAGGCGCTGGCATAAATCATCCACCTCTTTCCGGGTGGCAGCATAGATGATGCCCGGCTGGTGGGTATGCGAGGCCGCATAATCCAGCACGAACTCCCGCTTGTTTTCCCCGCGAAGCACCGACATTTCCAGATTGTCCCGCCCAAGTCCCGTCACGAACACCTGCGGCTGCTCCAGTCGAAGCAGTCGCTGCATGTCCTCCATAACCTCCGGCGTAGCCGTCGCCGTAAAGGCCGCGACAATCGGGCGGTTCGGCAGCCCTTTTACGAAAGGAGCGACGGAAAGATAGCTGGTCCGAAAATCATGACCCCACTGGGATACGCAGTGCGCTTCGTCGACAGCAACGATCGAAATGTCGAGGCCTGCCATCTCCTCACGGAACCAGTCCAGCTCAAGCCGTTCCGGGGCGACATATAACAGCTTCAAGTCACCGCGCTTGGCCGCGCGTATGCGCTCGTTCACTTCCTTGCCGCTGAGCGTGCTGTTGATATATGCCGCCGCCACGCCCGCCGTCGTAAGTGCATCCACCTGATCCTTCATCAGGGAGATCAGAGGCGATACGACCAACGTCAGGCCCGGGCTGAGGAGTGCCGGGATCTGATAACAGATGGATTTGCCCCCGCCCGTCGGCATAATCCCGAGCGTATCCTGGCCGGTTAGCAGGCTCGCGACGATTTTCTTCTGTCCGTCCCGAAAATCGGGATAGCCGTAATATTTTTGCAGGTATTCCCGCGCTGTGTCCATATTCATCGATTCTCTATCATTTGTTTCCACATTCATGGATATAAACTCCTTATTTCACCTTGGTTTTCCGTTTTAGAAAGCCCTCATCCTTTAAGTTTAACGGCCTTTCCATGAATGGGCAACCGAATCGGGGAAGGAAATTGCATTCGACGAGCAGAATTTCATAAATGTGGAAATACGTCTCCTATCATGTAGAGCCATTAAAACGAAGTTGGTGATCCCTAATGAACGATGAACATGCCGAAGCCGTGCGGCAAACCATTCAATATATGAAGGAGCATCTGGACGAGCCGATGACAACCGAGCTGCTCGCCGATCTCGCGGGGTACAGCCCCTACCATTTCTCCAGGATATTCAAACGGGTAACCGGCATTTCCGTCAGGCAGTACCTGTCCGCCCTCCGGGTCGAATCGGGCAAAACCGAGCTCCTTCAAAGCCCCTCCCTGCTTGTGAAAATCGGAATGAACATCGGTTTGGTAAGTCCGGGCACCTTCAACACCCGTTTTAAGCAGCTTGTCGGCCTGTCTCCGAAGAGGTTCCGCTCCACCACCGAGTCCCTTCATCGTTATGTGAATCAATATGAGCATAAGCCGTTAGCCTGGGCAGGGGAAGAATCGCAGGCTTTGCCCCGGATTCGCTGCCGGATCGAAGCTCCCGAGGCGTTCCGCGGCATGATTTATGTCGGTCTGTTCCCAAGACCCGTGCCCGATCAGAAGCCCGTAACCGGTACGGCCGTCAACCTCAAGAATCGGACCTGCACCTTAACCGGCATGCCGGCCGGCACGTATTACGTGCTGGCCGCGGGCATCCCCTGGAGCCTCAATCCAAAGGATTATTTTCTGCTGGGCAAATCCCTGCGCGGCAAACTGGAGGAGCCTGTCCATATCGACAGGGGAACCGATCTTGACGTGAAGATTGCCTTACGGGAGCCTCTGCCCCATGACCCGCCGATTGTGGTTAACCTGCCGCTGCTCTTGTTTGAGAAGGATCGGAATAACAGCGCAAGGTAGAAGAATTTTTGATGTACTTGTCCATTTATAATGGAACTGCAAGAAGAGTTGTCTGGAACAATCAGCGCTATATGATGGAGGAATATACATGACCATTATTCAAGAAACCGTAATTCAGGCCGATGTGCAGCTCCTGTGGAGAGCATGGACCGAGTCCGCAAGGATAACCGAGTGGTTTGCGCCGGCTGCGGAAATCGAGCCGAGAGCGGGCGGAAAATTCGAGCTGTATTTTAACCCCGCCGATCGCGAATCGATGTGCACCGCAGGGTGTACCATTTTGCGGTATGACGAGCCACGCGTGCTTGTTTTTGAGTGGAAAGGACCCGATCCCTTCGCGGAAACGATGAATCAAGGCGAGCTGACGGCGGTTAAGGTTGCCTTTTCCCCTGAGGCGGACGGCACGAGAATTACCCTGGAGCATACAGGCTGGAAGGATTCCGAAGCGTCCCGGCAAGCCCGGGAGTGGCATATCGATGCGTGGAAGGGGATGCTGGCCAGCTTGAAATCCAATATCGAATCCGGGAACGGGATTCTGTGCTGCAAGTAAAACAAACCATGAGCGGAGGAGTGCGAGCATATGCCAAACCTATGCGTTCTATCGATCAATGTAAGCGATATACAGCAAGCCAAACAGTTTTACTGCGACATTCTGGGATTCGAAATCTCGAGGGTTTATGATGATCAGATCGTCAGCTTGAAGCATGAGGGCATGTCCCTCGTTCTGCAGAAATGCGACCGTCCAACGAATACGGAATACCCGCATGAGGCACAGGTGATCATCGGAATCGAGACCCCGGATGTAAACGAAGCCATTGCGAACTACAAATCGAAGGGCGTCGACGTCATCTTCGATACGCCCAAGCCGTGCCCTCCCGGGCTGTACAGCGCCATCCGCGACCCGTTTGGCAATGTGATCGAGCTGCTGGAATTTACGGAGTAATCCATCCGTTCGGCAGCATCAAAGTTAAAAGCATATGAAGTGAATCCATATAAACGCCAGAGGGATAAAGCTGCATGCAGCAGGTGTCGTTCTGATAGATAAGGCCAGCCGGAGAAATCCGGTGTGGTCTTTTTGGAGTTTGGGAGCCGCCGCTGCTTCCCTCTGGCATTCCTCCGCCTCTGTTAACGTTGAACCCGATCCGGGTAAGAACATAGTAATGCTGCTTCAAAGGCGGAGCATGGGCAGATTAGGAATCGACGGTTTCGGAAATAATAGGTACTCGAACTGATATATTAACTACACAAGGGGAAATTTCATATGGATATGACACCAGAACAACGCGTGACCCTGCATGGGTTCAACAACTTGACGAAATCGCTCAGCTTTAATATGTATGACGTCTGCTATACGAAGACCCGGGAGGAACGGGAAGCGTACCTTGAATATATTGATGAGCAGTACAACGCGGATCGGCTGACAAAAATATTGAGCCATGTGGCCGAAATCATCGGCGCGCATGTCCTGAACATTGCCAAGCAGGATTATATCCCGCAGGGCGCCAGCGTGACGGTGCTAGTCTCCGAGGGCCCCGTCGTGGAGGTGCCGGAGGAATCCTATGACGAATCGCCGGGTCCGCTGCCGGATAACGTGGTGCTCCAGCTCGACAAGAGCCATATTACCGTCCATACGTATCCGGAATTCCATCCGGACGAGGGCATCAGCACCTTCCGGGCCGATATCGACGTGTCGACCTGCGGGGAAATCTCACCGCTCAAAGCCCTGAACTACCTGATCCACTCCTTCGATACGGATATTATGACGATAGACTATAAAATCCGGGGATTCACGAGGGATATTCACGGACACAAGCTGTTTATCGACCATGAGATCAGCTCCATCCAGAACTATATTCCGGACGAAGCCAAGGAGCTGTTCGATATGATCGACGTCAACGTATACCAGGAGAACATCTTTCATACCAAGTGCAAGCTGAAGCAGTTCGACCTGGACAACTATCTGTTCGGTTACACGAAGGATAAGCTGTCCGAGGCCGAACAGCAGGAAATCACCGAACGCATCAAACTGGAGATGGACGAGATTTATTACGGCAAGAACATGGACCGGAGTTACTGAATGGCTTGCTACCCTGCGGCGGCTATTCTTTTCTTGCATGTCCTTCATGCGAGCAAGCAAACAGGCCGGGCTCCCAGGAGCCCGGCCTGTTTGCTGCTTCTATGGCTTCACCCTAGAAATCGACTTTAGGAATTAGAATTCACTCTGTTTTTTAAATCAAATGGCCTGTTTTTTATATGTTGTCATTCTCCCAGGTTCCATACAATGAAAGTGATTTACTTATTACCCCATTCCAACCAGAAAGGAGGAGCCGCTCTACCATTTGTGAAAGCGCATACGGAATGCTGCGCACCAGCATCCGAACCATAAGGAGAAAGGTGGCTGAACATGAAGCATGGAAGTAAACTCCGCTTGCATCGCAAGCTGTTGGCAGCGGCTCTTACCCTCCCCATGATCATCACGGGGAGCATCGAGTCGTTAGCGGCGCCCCCGCATCAAGCGGCAAGCAGCACGCAGCAAGGTGCCACAAAAACCAGCCGGATTCAGCTGGAGTATTTGGATAGGGGGATCGTATCGGCCTCCACTTCAGAGGGCAACTTTCTGAGCTGGCGATTGCTTGCCGGAGAAGTAACCGGTTATGACGACCAAGGGCTTACCGGTCCGACCTTTCATGTCTATCGGGACGGCAACCTAATTGCCGTCGTCGAGAACAGCACCAATTACCTGGACCGATCCGGCACGTCATCATCCTCCTATTACGTATCTGCCGTCGTGAATGGGAAAGAGGTCGACCAGAGCCTCACCTCCACTCCCTGGTCCTCCCCCTATTACGATCTGAAGCTAAACAAGCCGGATGGCGGAGTCACCCCGGCTGGGGAGCCTTATACTTACTCTGCCAATGACGCCAGCGTCGGCGATGTGGACGGCGATGGGCAGTACGAGCTTTTTGTCAAATGGGACCCTTCCAACTCCAAGGACGTTTCCCAAATCGGGTATACCGGCAACACGTACATTGACTGTTATACACTGGAGGGCATCCTGCTGTACCGGATCGACCTCGGCGTCAACATCCGTTCCGGCGCCCACTATACGCAGTTCATGGTGTATGACTTTGACGGGGACGGCAAAGCGGAAATGATGCTCAAAACGGCACCGGGCACCAAGATTCTTCGCTATGATCCAGCCGGCAACATGATCTCCCAGAGATACATCACGCTGCTGCCCGAGGATAGGAAGGCCGGATATTCCAATCAGGACGATTACCGGCTGAGCAAAACCGGCTACTACGAGCACATGGTAAACCTGTTCATGAACTGGCATCAGCATGAAGAGGTCGTAAGCGGCCGCTGGCCGGCCACGCTCGAAGAAAGCTTCGGCATCGATAAGAAGTACCATTATCCGTTATCCCGTACCGATGCCGAAAGCCTGGTCGATCACTTCATGGACACCTATGCGCCGCAGCGAAGCGCCCGCAACAATCTCCGGGCATTCGAAGGGTTCATCTTGGATGGTCCGGAATATCTCAGCGTATTTGAAGGCGCGTCCGGCAAAGAGCTCGAGACGATCCGGTATAAACCCGGCAGGCATGACGACGGTCTCATGTGGGGCGATTATGCCATGGCCCGGATCGAACCCGGCAATCGCGTGGATCGCTTCCTTGCCGCCGTTGCTTACCTTGACGGGGAACAGCCCTATGCCGTATTCGCCCGCGGTTATTACACCCGATCCACACTCGTATCCTACAAGTGGGATGGCCGGCACTTAAGCGAGCATTGGGCTGTGGACAGCGGCTGGACCCCGATGACCAATCCGTTTAACGACAGTCCGCATGGCCGGGACGGGAGCGATGCCGCATTCGGTACGTTAACGACGCAAGGGGCCCACTCGTTAAGCGCGGCTGACGTCGACGGCGACGGCAAACAGGAAATCGTCTACGGTTCGGCAACGATTGACCATGACGGTACGCTGCTGTACAGTTCCATGGATGTGCTCCCTCCTCAAAGCGCGGATCCGGGAGCGATGGCACGCCTTGGTCATGGGGACGCCATGCACGTCACCGACATCGATCCGGATCGGCCGGGTCTTGAGATCTTCATGGTTCATGAAGGCGGTGCCTACGCCCCTTACGGCTATTCCCTCCGTGATGCGGCAACAGGCGGGCTCCTCTACGGCGGCTATACCGGAAAAGACACCGGACGCGGCATGATCGGCGATATCGATCCCGATCAGCGGGGACTCGAAACATGGGCCGTCGGCACGTGGTCTGCAGATGGAGAACAGCTCTCTACGACCATGCCGGGCACGAACATGAACATCAAATGGTCTGCGGATATGACCACCCAGATCGTGAATGGTAACTTGGATCAGACACCGGTCATCGAAAGCTGGCGCAGCGGGACGCTGCTAACTGCAGAAGGCACGCGCACCAATAACGGGACGAAGGGAAATCCTGCCCTCGTCGCCGATCTCTTCGGGGATTGGAGAGAGGAACTGGTGGTCCGGACCACGGACAGCTCGGCCCTCCGGATTTACCTGAGCACCGAGGTCACCGACCGTAAGCTCTATACGCTCATGCATGATCCGCAGTATCGGGTCGAGGTTGCCAGACAAAATACAACGTATAACCAGCCCTCTTACACCAGCTTTTATTTCGCATCCGATACGGATTTCTCGGAGGTTCCTATCCCCGTTTATCAATCCCCGGGCATGCTGAACGTGCTGGATCAATTGGTGAGCGAGTATGCCCGCGCAGGGGAACTGGCTAACCCGCTGCTGTCCCGGTTGAGCAATGCCTTGAAGCAGGCAGAGCATCACATAAGCAAGGGCTCCAGGGAACAGGCGCTCCAATTTTTAAATACATTCGTTTCTCAGCTGGAGGAGCATAAGAAACCCGGTGCGATATCGGATAGAGCCCGGATGAACTTGTCCTATCAGGCATGGACGCTCATCATCATGTGGAAATAGCTTAATTCCCTAAAAACAATCGCTAGCCTAAAAAGCCGCCTTCCGGATGCCGATTGCTGATCCGGAGGCGGCTTTGCTTCATGACGATATTAGAATTGAACCGAAAATCCGTTGAACCGGTGAATGCCCGTTCCAAATCGGACAAGATCTTTTTCCCGGAGCTCCTGCACGGCTTCTTTTACTAAGTCCAGCCATGCCGGGTCCAATCCAAGCGTATTATGAGAACCGAAGATCCGATTTACGCCTTCGATATTCGCGATCCGCTCCAACGAGTTAACGAGATCCCCGGGACTCGTCGTCGGGTAGAAGGCATATACCGGCGTCTCATCATACAGCAAATCGCCAGTGAACAAGTACCCGCGGTTGGGTTCAAATACCGCAATATGTCCGGGCGAATGGCCCGGCGTATGGTAGATGACCAGGCTTCGCCCGCCAAGCTCGATGACGTCCCCATCCCGAAGCAGGCCGGTCGGCTGCCCCCGATAAGGGGTGTACGCTGCCGGATCGAAGGAATCCGGTACGGGTCTCGTAATATCGCGTGATATATCCTTGCGGATTTGCTCAATCGAAAGCTTTTTAATGCCGCTGACCAGCCAATCCTCTTCGGCCTCATGCACATAAATCTCCCCGTACTGCCCGTGACTGCCGATATGATCTGCGTGAACATGCGTGGTCAGTACCATGATAGGCAAATCCGTCAGCTGATCGGTTATCCGCCTCATGTCGTCGATGCCAAGGCCCGTATCGATCAATGCGGCACGCTCGTCCCCTATCAACAGAAACGAATGCACCTTCTCCCAATGCCCGTACTCACTGATGGCAAACGTGCCTTCATCCAGCTGCGATACCGTAAACCACGCATCATCGATCACGATGGTATATTGATTATTGTCCATATGTATGTATCCCCCGTCCAGGATTATCGAATGGTGATATTCTCATGATCATCTTGGAATGCTATCAACGACATATAATAGCTCTTCTCCTCCTCGGAAAGCGAGCTTCTGCCGGATTCGGCACCTTCCATCGTGAAGTGTTTATCCAGAAGCCCCCTGAATTCTTCTACAAAAGCATGGAAGCTTTCCTGCGTTGCACGAAAGCGGTAGGTTCCCGCAAGATTTTTCCTGTGGTGCTCACTCGTACTGTCCAGTGCAAAAGAAGAAGCCGGGGCGGTCTCGATTTTGTCCCGCGTTACATCAAGCGTCTCCATGAATACCTGTCTTGAGGTTTCCACCAAATCCAGGCTTGGCAGCAAATGATCCTCCGGGATGAAGCGGCTTGCAACGGCGCGATAGTATTTCTGCACGATACCGTTCTTCTCTTCCTTCCTGACCACATGGATGATGCCATGCTTCTCCAGCTCCTTGAGATGAAAGTAAATATTGTTCCGCGTGATGCCGAGCATCTCGGCCAGCTGCTGTCCGGTGTAGGCATCCTTCACCAGATTCATCAGCATTTTGGTGCGGAGAGGATCCGCGATCGCTTTGAGCTGCTCATGGGTTTGAATTTTATAGACACCAGTCATTTTCATTTTAACACCTCCTTACATTTTACCGGTAAATTAATTTTTACTGTTGATTGGATTTCATCCTACCATGACTTTGATCTATCGGTCAATCCTGACGCAGGTCTCCGGCTTATCAGACGAGCCATTCCCCTTCGCCTGGCGGTTGTGATATAGTATCCACGATCGTCTATTACGACATTATGTTCATCAAAGGATGTGCCTCCATGTTTGACCCGACTATATTCGAAAATCTAAAGGTTGGCATCGAGAATGCGGTTTATGACCTCGACAATCTCGATGAAATCATCCGCGTTTCCGATCGGAAGGACCTTCTGGATATGGCGACCTTGTCCAGAAGTTTTAGCCTCCGGTTCGAGCTGGTTCAGCAATCCGCGGCTTCAGCCGAAATTTGCCTGGAGACCGGGCTGCGGGATTTGGCGGCCGAGATTTTGGAAATTCCGGAAGAGCAGCCGGGCTGCGTGCTGAAGCTCCGCTTTCATAAAAACATTGCCGATCCTGCCTACTCGTGCCCGGTTATCGCGCAGATTGTTAAGGAGATATGGAATCCCGAGCTCCCGCCGGTGCAGACGATACGCTACACCTACGGCGACGATGCGGTCCCCATCCATAACACGATCGAGCTTCGCTTTCCCCCGCAAAATCAACGAAGATCAGATGGGAGACATTCCGAATATCACGGAGTTCATGCTCCGTACGCTGGTTGAATTAAACCGGATCTAGCTTGCCTGCTTTCTGTCTAGCTGATCATCCTAACGGTGATGTTTCATTAAAAAAAGCCTGCCGCTAATATAGCGGACAGGCTTCTTCGTTCGTATGATATTAAGCAACAACCAACCGGATCCAGATGTCCGAAGGATCTTTAACGGCCCAGACGCCGTCCCGCTGTTCCAGGTGCAGCCCCGCTTCGCGAATGCGGCCGGTTACCGCCTCAAGCGCCTCATGGCTCGGAAGCTCGATCGTATAATTCTCCATTCCCGCAGCGTTCGGAGGCGTATTCGGTACCCCGAGTCCCGCCCAAACATTGAGCCCGATATGGTGATGGTACCCTCCTGCGGATATAAACAACGCTGCTCCCCCATAATGGGCGGTCAGCTCAAAACCCAGCACATCGCAATAAAATGCGCGGGCATCCTGCAGGTTGGACACATGGAAATGCACGTGCCCGATGACGGTCCCTTCCGGAAGTCCAAGCCATTCCTTCTCTTTGGAGAGAGCCAGCAGTCCTTCAACATCGACCGGGTCGGTGGCCATCACATATTCCCCTTTGGCATCGCGCTTCCAGGTATCCCGTGGCCGGTCGGCATAAATCTCGATGCCGTTTCCGTCCGGATCATTAATGTACAGCGCTTCGCTGACCAGATGATCGCCTTGGCCGACCGGCATGTTATGGGCGATCAGATTGGCAAGCGCGAGCCCGAGCGATTCCCGATCCGGTACCAGGATCGCAAAGTGGTACAGGCCTGCCGTCCGGGTCTGCGGCCTTGTCAGGTCCGAAACCTCCTCAATGATCAGCAGCGGCTGCTTGCCGTCCGCCGTCAATTCGGCCACCCGGCCATGCTGGCGCAGCATTTTTAATCCAACGACTTCCGTGTAAAAGCGTACCGATTGTGCCAGATTGCTAATCCGAAGAGAGACGGGTCCGAGCTTTGTGGATGGATGTATAATGGCTGTCATATTCTCACTCCTTGAATGTTGTTGTTTGATTTTTTCAAAAAATATATTCAGGTCTGCGACAGGCTTAACTTGTAATCGAAACAGTTACATCTTACTTGTAATCATTATAGTTACAGGACCATCCCGTTGTCAAACCCTGTAATTAACATATGAACAAAGGCACACCAACCAGGCCCAAAAGAAAACGCCCATCCTGCAAGGATTGAGCGTATCATGTATCATGTATCATATATCATCTATTCGCTGGATGTTCCGTTAGCAGATGCATGGATTTTCCGAACGATTTGCTCCAAATTCACCTCATGCAGCGTATCCTCCATGGCCTTCTGGGCGGCCGAGAACACCGGAACGATCGCCGTTTGAATATGTTTGCCAACAGGACATTTCGCGTCCGAATTCTCGTGAATACCGAACAGGGAACCCTCCTGCACGACATGAACGGCATGATAAATATCCAGCAGCGTAATACCGGACGGAGGCTTAGCCAGCTTCGCTCCCGCTACGCCGGGTTTCACCTCGACCAGGCCCGCTTTGCTGAGCATGCCGACAATCCGCCGGATGACCACCGGATTCGTGTTCACACTCTCCGCAATATAATCTGAAGTGCTGACGCCAGCCTTATTCATCTCCAGCACGGAAAGAATATGAATGGCCACTGCAAATCGGCTGCTTATGTTCATGCGATCCCTCCTGACGGTCCAAATCTTCAGATGACTAGCATGTAACCATCATAGTTACATTAGACTCCAAAGTCAACGCTTCCGCCGTGTCCATGGAATGATAGGAAAAACTTGCTCATCCATTACGGCACATTGCGATCCTTCCCTAGCTTCATGAAAAAAAGCCTCCATCCCGCTTGTGGCTAAGGAGAGGCTTTCTCACCGACGTAACCCGGCCTGAACTTAGAACATCGGGAATACGTATTTGATCAGGAAGTACAAGAAACCAAAAAAGATGATCAGATAAGCAACATACTTGATCAACGTAGAAGCTACCCTGCTGGAGTCGTTACGCTCCTCGATATTGCGGGTCTCGATCTCCACGTCTCGGTCACGCGGTCTGCTCATAGTTTCCACCTCCATCCGATTCGGATTCGCAGATGATGGTTATCTCTTGACGCTTACTACTCTTTACACGCTAGTCCAAGAGTTGAACCAATCTTCCGGAGGCGAGAAAACTTAAAGAAAGCCAATCATGGCAGGCAGAACGATAAAAGAAGCCAGCGTAGTCCACAGAATACACCTGGATACAAGCTTGGGCGCGGCATCGTACTCTTCGGCAAGGATGACCGCATTCACGGCTGCAGGCATCGCCGACAGTATCAGAATGACTGCAAACAAGGTACCCTCAATGGATAACATCGCGAGCAATCCCCAAGCCACCAACGGGCCCACCAGCATTCGCATCGCCATGCCCGACCAGAATCCGCGCTTTGAGACGGCGAGCGACGCTCCACCCTCCCGAACCCCAACCATCTGGGCTCCCAGTATGACAAGAGCCAGCGGGGCATAGGCGGCGGACAGCATGGAAACGCCGGTATTCAACCCTTCGGGGAGCTGGAAATCCGTCAACCGGAAGAGCACGGCAAGCGCCGCGGCGTAAACCGAAGGAAGTGTAAATACGGTCTTGATCGCTTTTACGGCCGAAAAATGAGACCGCGCTGCCAAATACACGCCTAATGTATTCATGATGATGATCTGCACGATGACATACACGGAAGCCTTATCCAGCCCTGCCTGCCCGAATGCAAGCAGCACGAGGGGAAGCCCGTAATTCACGCTGTTGGTAAAAATGGTGGTCAAGGCGAGGCCCGATTTCTCCGTCTGGGACAAGCCCAGCATTTTACCTGCAAAGGTGCTGAGCGCCCAGAGGATGATCACGTTCAACAGGCAAAAGGCAACCGTCACCGTCACCTCGTTCGAGGTGATCGAAGCCTTTTCCAGCGTCTCGAAGATCAGTGCCGGGCTCAGCACATATAAAGACAGGGCCGAGAGCCCCTTGGTTTCAATTCCTTTAAATCGCTTAAGCAGCGCTCCGCCGATGACGGGCAGCGATATCGGAAGGAATACGCTGTAAATCGTAGCCAAAAAAGAAGAGATCATGAAAGTCCACCCTTATACGAAGTAAAATATCATCATCTCTACATCCTAACCTAAACCTGCGGCATTCGTCCAAGATTCAAAGACTATAGGTCTAATAGGCTCAGGCTTTGATTATGCCATCTTCTTGATGACAAATGACACCGTGGTTCCTCTGTCCCTTGAGCTGTCGATCATGAGGCCCTGCCCATAAATCTGCTTCAAACGGCGGTCCGTGTTCATAAGCCCGACTCCCTTGGTGGCGCGATGTCCGCTTCCCAGCATCCTTCGGAGCTTCTCGGGATCCATCCCCGCGCCGTCATCCGCGATGATCACCTTGGCAGATTCAGCCTCTCGTACGATGCGGATGGTTACGGTCCCTCCCTGGGTCCGTGCCAATACCCCGTGAACGACCGCATTCTCCACGATGGTCTGCATCGTCAAGGGAGGAAGCTTCCATTGCTGCACGGCAACCTCGTCGGAGATATGCCAACGGACACGCAGCCGTTCCCCGAACCGCTCCCCCTCGATATACAGGTAAGAGCGAACCAAGCCAAGCTCCTGCTCCAACGGTATGAAACGGTCCAGGTTGCTGATATCATAGCTGGCTCTCAGATAATGGCTGAATTCTGCGATGAGCGCAATCATCCGGGAAGGATCCACCTCGCTTAGCGAAGCGATCGAATTTAAGGTGTTGTGCAGGAAATGCGGCTGGATTTGGGCCTGGAGCCAAGCCGCTTCCATATGCAGCCTCTCCTTAATGGACTGCTTCAGCTCCAGCAAGGCGCGTACCCTCGTTTTTAATTCCAGGTGATCCACCGGTTTTATCAAGTAATCGTTAGCTCCCGAGATGAACCCCATATGTATGTCCTCCGGCCGGTTTCTGGCGGTCAGCAGCAGGATGGGAAGCTCCGATAGCATATACCTCTGCCGAATCGTCCTGGACAGTTCATACCCCGACATCTGGGGCATCATCACGTCGGAAATGATAAGATCCCATTCTCCCTGCTCCAACAGCTGAAGAGCTTCCTCGGCGCGGGTAACGGTCACGATCCGATACCCCTCGTCTGCAAGCAAATGATGGATGACCTTCAGATTAACCGGATCGTCGTCAACGATAAGCAGCCTGCCGTCGCTTGGACGGGCAAGCGCCAGAGCCTCCGATTCGGCGTCATCCTGTTCGTGCATATCTGACATATTCGATTGCGTCTCCTTCTCTTTCTCTGGATTTGAAGCCGGGGAATCCGCGATAAACTCCTGTTTATCCGCGTTCTCCTGCTTCATCATATCGTCCACTTTCAGCGTGAACGTAAAGTCGCTCCCCTGACTCGGAGCGGATGTTACGGAAATATCCCCTCCATGGAGCTCAACCAGCTGCTTGCTGATGCCCAGTCCAAGCCCCAAACCGCCTCCCGAAGCGGCAAAACCGGAATCTCCCTGCTCGTAGGGGAGGAATATTCGGCTTAACGTCTTTTCGTCCATACCGATCCCCGTGTCGCGAACGTGGACATAAGCCCTTCCTTCAATGACCTCGGCAGCCACCGTGATACGTCCCGCCTCCGTATATTTGATGGCGTTGTGAATCAGATTGAACATGATTTGAACCAAGCGGCTTTCATCTGCCCATACCTTGGGGCCATCCTCCGCGATCTCGCATACGAGCTCGATTCGCTTGCCTTCCGCCATCGGACGGAGCATGTCCAGCACGCCTTGAACAGCCGAACCGAGGTGAACGCTCTGCACATTCAACCGAACGCGGTTGTCCTTCAATAACGAAACATCCAACAAGTCGTCCAGGAGCAGTGACATCCGTCTGCCGATGCCGGTGATCAGCTCCAGCTGATTGCGATCCTCTTGCTCCAATACGCCCCCTTTGCGTTCCAGCAGCGTTTGCGCCATGTTGATGATGCCGTGCAGCGGATTTCGCAGCTCATGGGACGTATTCGCCAGAAACTCATCCTTCATCTTGTCCGCTCGCTGCAGCTGCTCGGCCTGTTCCCTAAGCATGACGCTGTTTCTGGTAAACCGGATAAACCAGAAGGAAGCAAACCCGAGAAACGCAACGATCAGGTCGATCGGGTAAAAAGGCAGTTCCTTGAAATACCGGAATCTTAAAATTCCGCTTATCATAATGTTGCAGGAAACCGCAACCGCCGACAGCAGGATGAAGATCGCAGCTTCCTTACGCTCGCTGACCGCCTTTCTGGCTAGCGAAGGCACGAACAGCACGGCGCTTATCAATACCACCGACAAATATTTAGAGAGATGGACCATCAGATGAAACGGAAGCAGCAAATAGACTGCGGCATACGAAACCACAAACAACGTGTAAGCCCGGTAAAAGCCCTCCTTGATCCTCGGCTTTAGCAAATGCTTGGTGCACAGAATCAAGCATAAAGATATCGCGACATAAGCAATAACCTTAAGCTTCACCGCCCATTCGAAAGGGATGCCGGGCAGCCAAACCAACAGAAGCTTATCATCGTCGCTCAGCGTAGCCAGCAGCGTAAACAGAATAAGCCCGGCAAAATAAAAAAGCCCTCTGCTTCGATAGCCGATCAAGTACAAAATAAAAACATAGATGACATGGAGCAATAGCACGATGCACACCAGCAGCTGCATGTTCTCGGAGAAGGCCTTTCCCCTCATCACCGCTTCCGCCGTTCCGAATTGGATCGGCAGCCGGATCCCGCCTGAATCGGCATACTGATAGTTGCTCACTTCCACGATGATATCCAGCTCATCACCGCCAGTCGGGGGGATGAGCTCCATATGGGGGATGATCCTGGCCACGTGGGTCTCTGGCAGATCGGACGGATGTCCTGATTCGTGTAATAATTCCCCGTTTACATACAAACGATAGGCTGTACGGATATCGCTGATCCAGATGCCGTAAGTTTTGTTCCGATCCGGTACGAGCAGCTTGAGGCGGTAAGTCCCGTAGCCGATTTGGTTTCCGTTCTCGTTCACGCCCTCCCAGGGCCCCGGAACCTGTATCCAGCGCGGGTCGGCGGCAGCCGGCTCTCCTTGGGACGCTCCATCCGGGCCCTTCCATTGATTCGGATAAAAGGCCCACTCCCCGTTCAGGGCGACCCTGCTCCGGTCATCCGCCGGCCAAGCCCGAAGATCCAGCACGCCTTGCCGGAACGGACGTTCCTCGGGTACCGTAATGGTGTTGAACCAGACCAAGCGCACGGAAAGTAAAATCACGATAAACAGAAAAGTAATCCCCAGCAACCTTCTGCCGGAGACGGGCTTCGATTTGATATTGGAATAGATCGACAATATTAACAGTCCTTTATATAACGTATTGTAAGAATCAATAACACTACATAACTGTCCATTATTTTACATCGTTGCGATGCAATTGTCTGTCCCATTCCCTAAAGTTCACATGAAACCACGGGTTCGTCCGGCCGCCTAAACAATCGAAAGCGTTTTGCCCGAACGCTGAAGAGGCTGATGCGGGCATAATTCGTCAGCGGATACATGCTTCACCGTATAGTAGGAGTAGAATCTTTTTCTCCCGGAAGCTTCATAAATCCACGAAAAAAAGTCGAATATCGAATCATCCACCCATCTTCCGTTATATTCGATTAACGACCGCAAATATGGAATCTGAAGCTTCACGCCTCCATTCCACATGAAGATAAACGTATTAAACTCGGCATTTTTTTGCAGCAAAAAATGAACGGTACGCTCATCCAGCAAAAACTTCTCCTGATCACACAGAAATACCGGTCCCTCGTCCGTAGCAACGATGCCAATCCGCTTGCCGTTGAAGTAAACATAGAAGCCTCGGCAATGCTGGACATCCTTAGTTGCATCCAGCTCGATCTCCCGAAACGTACCAAGCTCCAGCCCCATGGCTTTATGCAGCGAAGATTCCTTAAATTTCCGAATGAATTTCATAACCGAATATTGTACCTCCCGATTCTTATGGTTCACACTCTACAGTATAAGAGGCGGTCCTCTACAATTTCTGAACAGGAACCAACAAGAACAGACCTTCGGTTGACGCATACAAAAAAATCACCGGTCATAGCGGCCGGTGATTCCTATCTTATGATTGCTTGACTAGGTCATTTATTGTATATGGGTGATTTGGATTCCATCGCTCCACTCGTCATACCATTTCTTGATGTAAGGGCTTGGCTCCTCACCCATCTCATCCTCCAGCACTTGACGCAGCAGGCTGAATTGACGGTGTACCTGGGCCGGGTTCCCCTGCAAGCCGTATATTTTCATCAATGAAAAATAGGCCTTCTCTTCCAAGGGATGCAGCCTCTGGATCGAGGCGAAGCACAGTACGGCCTCTTCGAAGCGTTCCTGATCCACATACCATTCCGCCATGGATAACGATACGCTGAGCCACAGCTCCTTCAGTCTTTGACGCTCGCCTTCCGCCCACCAATAATCATATTCCTGCAGATAATCGCCCGTATACAGCTTCATCATTTCAAGATGGCCGTCTATCGAATCGGCCGACACCGAGGGGTTCGCCATGAACCAGTTCTCCCACTCCTCGATGTCCAGCTGGACGTCTTCCACATTCAGCACATAGCCTTCCGTCGTGTTGGTGATTTGAAATCGGGTATCATAAGGCTCCAATGTTTTTCGGATATGATAAATGGCGGTATACAGCTGGGGATAGGCCTTATCCATGTCGAACTCCGGCCATAGCATATCGATCAGTGCCGACTTGCGCACCAGCTGCCCCCGATGCTGCAGCAAGTAAATGAATATTTCCTGGGCCCGGGTTGTCCGCCAATGAAGCATGGCGAATTGCCCCTGCTCGTTCGGCTGTTCGATCATAACCTGGCGGAACATCGTCATCCGAATTTTACGATTGGGGTTTAGGACCTCTTCCGGTCTGGACGCAATGCGACTTCGCAACCGCTCCATCGTTTTGGCTACTCGATCGATCTGGACCGGTTTGACGATATAATCGACGGCATTCAATTCAAATGCGGTAACTGCATATTCGTGATATCCCGTCACAAATACAATGCAGAGATGGGGCTTCTGCTCCAGCAGCTGCTCCGCCAGCTCGATCCCGTTCAATTCCGGCAAGCTGATATCCAAAAACACGATATCCACGTCCCTTGCAAGAATTTCCTTTCGCCCCTCAAAAGGATTCGTATACGTACCGATTACATCTATAGGCATGGTATCCAGTTTTAACAGCTGACGTTCTAAATACTTCAAGGCCAACGGTTCGTCATCTACGAGAATTACCTTCATTCATATAACTCCTTGGATTGGAAAAATACGGTCCTATGTAAACTATATTGATTCCTGCGCACGGTTGCAACAATCGAAAGCATGTTTATGACAATATTCTCTTATTTTTTCACTTGAAAAACTCATAATTCCAAGTATAATACTTGGTATAAACAGGTTTATACGTTTGCTAAGGGGGCATTCAACATGGAACATGGCGATACAGAACCGACATCTCTGTCCCTTGATGATTATCTGGATCTTCTCAATTTGGCGATTCGCTTGGAAGATCGGAAGTGGCAAGCAGACATCATTCGTACGCTTCACCACATGCAGGAATCGCTGGGCGAGGAACAAGCGAAGTCGGAGGAATGCACGGAACAGGAGCTGTGGCAATGCGTGGATCAAATCAATGAACGGATGTCTGCCCTGTATCATGAATTGAAAGCAACAGACGATAAAGATATACAGCGGAAGCTGCTGGACCAAATGTGGGAGCTGAAAATTACCCGGGTTGAGGTTTTTCGAAAAATACGCTCGATTTATCAATAAAGAACAAAGACGATAACTCCTTAGGGGTATCGTCTTTGTTTGTTATGGATGCCCTCTGCGTCAGGATAAACCCAAATGGTAATGCACAAATTCATCGTCCCGCTTATATCCTGCGGATTCGTACAGACGTTGAGCGGCCGTGTTGAGAAGCTGCGTCGAGAGGGTCAAGCCTTTGGCCTTGGTCTGAACGGCGTGCGCACGGGCTTGATGAAGCAGCTCCCTTCCAATGCCAAACCCGCGATATTCGGAATCCACGTACAGATCATTCAGAATCCACAACCTGGACATGGATAGCGACGAGAAGGATGGATATAATTGTAGAAAGCCTGGCGTGGCCAGGGATTCACAGCGGGTGCAGTCCGCTAAATATATGACGGAATCGCCATGGGTCAGCCTTTCCCTGATATATTCCCGGGCCCCGTCCAGATCATCTTCCCGCTCATAAAATTGCCGATACTGATTCAACAGCGCGGCCGCTTTGTCCAGATCCTTCAGCTCTGCTTGATATATGCGAATCTCTGCCTTCACATCCTCCACACCCTTTTCGTCCCTTGTTTTCCCCAAGTGTACTGGATATTGGTTAAGGTTTGGAATGCAGAATACCATGAAGGGTTTGCACGTATCTTCATCTTCTCGCTGCGATGACTTCTCTTATGGACCTAAAATTTATTCTTTGCGTATCGGTACTTAGATCGCACGTCCTACAATAACCAGATCCCGCTTGACTCCGTCAAGCTCCGCAACCGCTGGGAGAAGCCCCCACTGGTCGAAGCCGAACTTCTTCAACAGCTTGAGGCTTGGTTCATTATGACCGAATACGAATCCGACGAGATTGCTGACGCGAAGACGCGGGCACTCCTCGATGGCCTTCTGGATCAATAGGCTGCCGGCACCAACGCCGCGATATTTCTCGTTAACGTAGATACTGATTTCAGCTGTCCCGTTATAGGCGGGACGGCCATAGAAGGATTGAAAGCTCATCCACGCAACCAGCCCGTCATCAGATCGCATGACCCAAAGGGGGCGAAAATCGTTGCTATGCTCTTCAAACCAGCGTATGCGGCTCTCCACCGTGACCGGCTCCAGATCGGCCGTTACTTTTCTGCTTGAAATCGTTGAATTGTAAATGTCCACAATGGCCGGCAAATCCTCTTTGACGGCATAATCGATACGGTATGGATGCGTCACGATGTTCTACCTCCGAATAGATGTCTTTATTACGAGATCTATTGTACAAGAGGTAACGGAAAAACGCTTCTATTTTCTCAAGCCGCGATTCATTCACGTGGAAAACTTTACTTACGCGATGGAACGCGATACCCTTACATTAACGGCATGATGAACGTTTTGAGTAAAGAAAGGAATGAACAGGATGAACGAACGACTGCAAAGTTTGCTGTTATCCATGAAGGATCAGGGCTGGGATCATGTCCTGGTGACAGACCCCAAGCATGTTTATTATTTGACCGGCTTTGCGAGCGATCCCCATGAGCGCTTTCTCGGCCTGCTCCTCTCCTCCGCCAATGATCCGGTGCTGATCGTGCCGGCATTGGACGCGAACGCGGCCGAGGCCGCTTCAACCGTGAAGAACATTGTCACGCATCAGGATACCGATAACCCTTACCTTTTGCTTAAGGAACAGATTCAAGGCACCGCCGGAACGCTGGCGCTGGAGAAAGATCAGCTGACCGTCTCTCGCTATGAACAACTGCGGCAGCATGTGAACGCGGACCGCATCGAAGATGTCGGCCTTGCGCTGCGGGATCTTCGGATTCGAAAGTCTGCCGAGGAAGTGAAGATCATCAAGAATGCGGTGAGGCTGGTCGAAGAAGTTCTGACGCAAGGCCTGGCCCAGGTAAAAATCGGCGTCAGCGAGCTGGAGCTTGTCGCGGAACTGGAATACTTGATGAAAAAGCTTGGCGCGGACGCGCCCTCCTTCGCCACGATGGTATTATCCGGCCCCAACACCGCCCTGCCTCATGGCGTTCCGGGTGCGCGCCGAATCGAAGCAGGGGATCTGCTCATGTTCGATTTGGGAGTATACGCCGGCGGTTATGCGTCGGATATTACCCGTACCTTTGCGGTAGGCGATCTGAAACCGGAAGCCGTTAACATCTATGAGACGGTTCTTGCTGCGAATCTGGCCGGGATTCAGGCCGTCAAACCCGGCGTGACCTATGGCTCGATCGACCAAGCGGCACGCAAAGTGATTGACGGCGCAGGTTACGGCCATGCCTTCGTACATCGCCTGGGTCACGGGCTTGGCATGGATGTCCACGAATATCCGTCCATTCACGGGTTGAATCAGGACATATTGCAGCCTGGGGCGGTCTTCACCATCGAGCCCGGCATTTACCTGCAGGGCGTCGGCGGCGTGCGAATCGAGGACGATGTCATCGTGACCGGCGATGGCGTCGAGGTGCTGACCTCCTTCCCGAAAGAACTGACCGTCATCGGATAAAGCATGTTCAGCATGAAAAAAAGCCCGAATCACCGTTTCGCTTACGGTATTCGGGCTTTCTCTATTCACGCAGAAGAGCCAATCTTGAAGGCAGAAACACTGCCTGCAAGATGGCTCCCCTGGATGCGTTCATTATGCCTGAACCATATCCAGTTCAATATTGTCGTCGTTATACACGTCTTTATCCACTTCATTCATGACTTTCCCGGTAATCACGCCGGCCGTCATGGAGTCATTCACGTTCAGTGCCGTCCGTCCCATATCGATCAGCGGCTCGACGGAAATCAACAGGCCTGCCAAGGCAACCGGCAGGTTCATCGTGGAGAGCACGATGAGCGATGCGAAGGTAGCTCCGCCTCCGACACCCGCCACGCCGAAGGAACTGATCATAACGACCACGATCAAGGTCAGGATGAACGACCACGACGTCGGATCCACGCCGGCCGTCGGGGCAATCATGACGGCCAGCATGGCAGGATAAATGCCCGCGCAGCCGTTCTGCCCGATCGTGGCGCCAAACGATGCCGAAAGGTTCGCGATGCCTTCCGAGACGCCCAGCTTTTTGTTCTGGGTCTGCACGTTAAGCGGGATCGTAGCCGCGCTGGAACGCGACGTAAAGGCAAAGGTCAGCGTCGGGAACACCTTCTTGACGTACTTGAACGGATTGAACCCGAATATCGCCAGCAGCACCAGATGGATAATGAACATGGCGATCAAGGCCACGTATGAAGCCAGAACGAAATCGATCAGATTCATGATCACCGCAAGATCGGTCGTGGCGATCGTTTTGGCCATCAGCGCCAGAATCCCGTAAGGCGTCAGACGAAGCACCAGCGTCACGATACGCATGACCACGCCGTATACGGCGGAGATCATGTTGCGGAAGGTCTCCGCCTGCTCCTTGTTTTTACGGTCCAACCCGAGCACGGCGATCCCGATGAATGCCGAGAATATGACGACCGCAATCGTCGAAGTTCTTCGTGCTCCCGTCATGTCGGCAAACGGATTGCTCGGAATGAAATCCAGAATCTGCTGCGGCAGCGTACGACCCTCGACATCTCCGAGCCGTTCTTGCAGCAGCGCGCCCTGCTGCTCCTCGGCAGCGCCGCCCTGAATATTGACGGCGGACAAATCGAACGCCAGCGCGGTCGTAATTCCGACAGCGGCGGCTACCGCCGTCGTCAGAAGCAGCACCGTAATGATCATTCCGCTCATTTTGCCCAGGTTTTTTCCGCCCTTCAGCTTCATGATGGCCGATATGATCGACACCATGATCAGCGGAATGACCATCATCTGCAGCAGTCTGACATAACCGTAGCCAACCAGATTAAACCAATCGGTGGATTTCACCACCACATCGGAGGTCGAAGTGTAGATGAGCTGCAGTGCCACTCCGAACAACACACCCAGTCCAAGTCCGGCAAACACGCGTTTGGTAAACGAGTAATGCTTTCTCTGCATCCAGTACAAAATACCGACCAGCAGAATCAGAACAAGGACATTGATGATAACCCAAAGCGTTTCCATCCTAATGATTCCTCCCATTCTATAAATAAGGATATACTGCGTCATCCTCATGTCATAAGTGCGCTAGTATGTATTCATATCCATTTCATAGCCCACTCTAAACATATCATTACCCGTTTGAGAAAATTCCTGTCAAAAACGTTATTTTTCTGTTGACGTGAATTATGTCGACTATGTTGATCGGAATACCACCGCATTGCTCTACTATCATATCATGTAAACTTCAAAAGGAGAACTACCAAAATTAACACAATCGTTTCAATCCATTCATTCAACGCCCCATAGGTATCTCCCGTCAATCCCCCGAGTCTTCGGCTCATCCGTTCGGCCGTCAAACTTCCAACGGCCCAGGCTGCCAACGGGATGACGAGGATTCCTCCGATTCCGATCGCCGCAAGATCCAGTGTGCTTGTCGTGCACCAGAGAAGGCCTATGACGACCAGCGTTAACAGGATCGCGACTATGCCTGCCAGCGACCTCCTTCTAACGGACAGTCCGTGAAACAAAGCTGCCAGCCCCTCGCTTCCCCGTGCCATCGGCCATCGATACATGGCGTGGACCATAAACCAGCGGCTCCAGACCGGAGCGAGCACCAGCAGCCACGCTTCTTGCTTCCATACCCCCTCAGACAAATCCCAAACGGACATGATTAAGGAAGCTTTCAGAAGGAGCAGCAGCATGCAGGCCATGACCCCCATCGCGCCTACCCGGCTATCCTTCATAATTTCAAGCATTCGTTCGCGCGACCGATGGCTCAGCAGCGCATCCGCGCTGTCCATCCAGCCATCGAGATGAAGCCCTCCGGTTAACGCTACCCATGCAGCCAGCAGGATGACGGCAGCAGGAAAGGAAGGCAGCACAAAGCTTAAGCCCAGTCCCAATACGGCAACGATAACACCTATGACTGCCCCTACGAAAGGATAAAAAACGACGCTCCGCTGTTGAACTTCGGGTGTAAAGGGAATTTCCCTCCGCACGGGAAGCCTCGATAAAAATTGAAAAGCGGCCGCAGCCGCTTCGATCATCTTGCTCATATCCGATACTCCCTGCTCTTGATTTCCATTGGAATTCCCGCGGTCACCAGAAATACCTCGTCACAGACCTGGGCCAGTCGTTGATTCATGATCCCTGCCCAGTCGCGATAAATCCGGCCCAGCGGATATTCGGGCACAATCCCTGAACCCACTTCGTTTGTTACCAATATAACCATGCCCGGGTATACCTGAACCGCTCTTGCCAGCCTGCCGATTTGAAGCCCCAGCCGCTCTTCCATGACGGCCGTGCCTTCAGGTTCGGCCTGCAGCAGCACGTTCGTAAGCCACAGCGTCAGGCAATCCACTACCACCGCAGGGGCGTCCGAGGCAGACTGGCCGAGCGTTTCCAGCAATTCGGGCAGAGCGACAGGCTCCTCCACCGTCTGCCAACCATAGGCTCTATCCTGCCTGCGGTCTTGATGAATACGGATCCGTTCCCGCATCTCATCGTCATAGGCTTGCGCAGTCGCTATATATGTACCGGAATCGGCGCGCTTCATGCACAGCTTCTCCGCGAACGAGCTCTTCCCGCTCCTCGCTCCGCCCGTAACCAACACGCTTCCACGATGACTCATACGGCTCCTCCGCTGATGCCGGCGCTCTCAAACGTCGCCATCTCGTTCACGATCCTGCACGCCGCCTCGACCAGATGAAGGCACAGCACACCGCCCGTCCCCTCGCCAAGACGCATGTCCATTTGAAGCATCGGCTGGAGTCCCAGCTCTTTCAGCAGAAGAACATGCGCCTGTTCATGCGAAACATGGGAAGCAATCATATAAGGAAGGGCATCCGGGCAGATCGATTTGGCAACCAACGCCGCGGCACTGGATATGAATCCGTCAATGATGACAGGACATCCATGAGCAGCCGCCACCAGAATCAATCCGGCCAATCCGCCGATTTCGAAGCCCCCGACTTTGGCCAGCACGTCGAGCGGGTCGGCGGCATGAGGCGCATTGACTTGTATCGCCCGTTCCACAACCCGAATCTTATGGTTCAGCCGTTCATCCGTCACGCCGGTTCCTCGTCCCACAACCTCGGATGGCTGCTTGCCGGACAGAACCGAGAAAATAGCCGCGCTTGGTGTCGTGTTCCCGATGCCCATCTCTCCGGTTACGAACATCTGCGTGCCTTGTTTAACCAGCTCTGCCGCCACCTCAGCTCCGGTCACTACGGATTGCAGCGCTTCTTCCCTTGTCATTGCGGGTCCTTTGGCCATATTGGCGGTTCCTCTGCCAATGTTCCGGGACAGGAGCCTCTCATGGGTCAGCTCGGTCGCTACGCCGATATCCACGCAATGAACGTCTGCCCCCGCTTGACGGGCCAGCACGTTAACGGCCGCCCCTCCATTCAGGAAGTTCATCACCATTTGGGGCGTCACCTCGGCCGGAAATGCGCTGATTCCTTCATCACACACCCCATGATCGCCAGCCATGACAACCACGGATGTTTTGGTAAACGAGGGCTTCATTTTCCCCGTGATTCCCGCTAATTGGATCGCCAGCGACTCCAGCTTGCCCAAACTGCCCGGAGGTTTCGTCAACGTATCCAAATAGGCGGCGGTTTCCGCCTGCGCTTCGGCATCCAGCGGTTTAATGTTAGCGGTAATTCCCTTCAAACGACTTGTGAGTGTATCCGTCAATGAAACGGCCTCCTTCCTCTTGCTCCTAAATCTTACAACGCGGCTAAACCTGCGGCAACACCGCTTTAGGACCAGGTGCTGTTCGCCGTTAACAGCACCTGCGGAGCCCCATTCTCGGGATGGATCACGATGGAGGGCTCCACCCGGAAAATCCGTCGGATATACGCTGCCGTCAGCACGTCCTCCGGCTTGCCCGCCCCTGCGATCCGTCCCTGATCCAGAACCAGCAGCTTATCGCAGAATTGAGCCGCCAGATTGAGGTCATGCAGTACGCTGATCACCGTTATGCCGGACGAGTTCCGCCACTCCGCCACCATATCCATGAACTGAAGCTGATAGCGGATATCCAGATAGGTCGTCGGTTCGTCCAGCATCAGCAGCGAAGGCTCCTGGACCATCACCTTGCCCAAAGCGACACGCTGGCGCTGTCCTCCGCTTAACTCGGTAAGCCGGCGCTCCTCCAGGCCGTTCAGATCCAGCTTTCGAATAACGGCCTCGATAAGCGGGGCCGCATCCTTATCCTCACGGCCAAGCCAGTTCAAGAACGGGAATCGCCCCATCTCCAGCACGTCCCGGACGGTAAAATCGGTAGGGTCGAGTCCCTCCTGCTGCAGCACCGCCACGATTCGGGCCAGTGCCTTCCGGTTATAGCGTCCAAGCTCCTTGCCCAGAAGCGTCACGCTTCCTTCCGTAGGACTCTCCACGCCGGATAACAGCTGCATGAGGGTGGACTTGCCGCTGCCGTTCGGTCCGATGATCCCCCACCATTCCCCTTCGGCAATGTGAAGGTCCACCCCGGATAGAATCGACGCCTTGCCATAGGCTTTGCCAAGCCCTTGGGCCGTAATCATGATAACCCCTCCCTGCGCCGTTTTTTGTTCCGGTACAGCAGATAAGCAAAGAACGGAGCGCCTATGAATGCCGTGACCACCCCGAGCGGGATTTCCGTCGGCGCCAAGACAGAGCGTGCTGCCGTATCGCACCAAACCATGAAAATCGCGCCGCCCAGCGCCGACAGGGGAACAATCACGCGGTAATCGGAGCCGGTGATCAGCCGAATCATATGCGGCACTACAAGCCCGACGAACCCGATCACGCCGGAAACCGATACGGCTGCCGCGGCAAGCAGGGTAGCGACGATCAGCACGCTGGTCTTCAGACGATCGACATTCAATCCCATATGAGCGGCCTGCCGTTCCCCGAGCGACAAAATGTTAAGCGCCCGCGACCTGCTCCATAGATATACGAAACCCGCTGCAAAATACGGGAAAAGGATGGCCGTATACGACCATCCGCGCATGCTCAGGCTTCCCATCGTCCAGTACAGGATTTGGTTCACCGTATCTTTGGACATCACCGTCAGAAACGAAACGACGGCGCCCAGAAACGACTGCATCACCACCCCGGACAGGATGAGCCCATGGATCGGCAGTTTTCCTTGATCCCTTGCCAGCAGCAAAACGGCCCATAGGGTGCCTGCTCCGGTCAGAAACGCTACAACCGGCAGTGTATAACCTCCGGCAAAGGAATATTCCATTCCGAAAAAAATCAGGGATGCCGCGCCAAGCGCAGCACCCGAGGACACACCGAGCGTAAACGGATCCGCCAGCGGATTGCGAAGCACGCCTTGAAAGGCGGCTCCGGCCACCGCCAGGGAGGCTCCAACAAGCATCCCGAGCAGGATCCGCGGCAATCTCACCTTCATCAGGATTTGCTCGGAGGAAGCTTCCCAGCCTGGAACGATGGAATCGCCGATTCCCGGCAGCCGGTGCAGCAGCATCGCTCCAATCTCTCTCACAGGCAGGTGAACGGAGCCGATTCCGAGACTGACAACCAAGGTCAGCAGTAAAAGGATCAGGCCGGCCGCACCGAATCCTGCAAGTTTTTTACTCATGGATTCATCAATTCCGGATAAACGGCCTTCGCCACTTCCATCAGTCCTTGCGTCACGCGCGGGCCCGGACGGCTGAGCAGATTGGCATCCACGGAAATGACCTGATCGTTCTTGATGGCTTCGATCTGATCCCAGCCGCCGCGCTCCTTGATCAGCTGATCCAATGTTTTCTTGGTGGCTTCGTCCACCACATCGTCCGTGTACAGAATAACGTCCGGGTTCGCGGCGATGATGTTCTCCTCGCTGATTTCGAACCAGCCTTCCGCATCGCCGGCTGCATTGACGCCGCCAGCTGCGGTAATGATCTCATCCATGAACTCGCCTTTGCCGACGGTCCATCCCGGAGAGAACTCCACGTACACTTTCTTCTTGTCTTCATCCTTCACGGATTTCACGGCTTCCGTAACGGCAGCCAATTCCTGCTTCATCTGATCGACGACCGCTTTCGCCTCGGCTTGACGGTCCGTAATTTGACCGATCAGCTCGATGTTCTCCATCACCGCATCGATGGTTTTCGAATCGTTGACGAACAGCGTAACGCCAAGCTCGCGCAATTTCTCGGCATTCTGGGCATTCATCGAAGCCGCGAATACCACATCGGCGTCGGCTGCGATGATCGCCTCTTCATTCACCTGGAACCCGCCCAGTTTAGGCTTGGATTTGGCCGCTTCGGGGTAATCGTCGTTATCGGATACGCCAACGATCTCCTCATCCAGTCCCAATGCAAACAGTTTTTCCGTCTCGGACGGAGTCAGGGACGCAATCTTGGTCGGCGCTTTCTCAAACGTCATTTCCACGCCCGTTGTATCCTTGACGGTCAGCGGATACGTGGTCTTAAGCTCTTCCGCCGATTCCGCCGGCGCTTCGTTATTCTGCTCTTGCTGCTGTGCCGGCGGCGTCGCATCCTTCGGTGCTGCTTCTTCGCCGCCGCAGCCGATCAAGGCCAGGGCCATCAGTATGGCTACCAGAAGTACGGACCATGTTTTGTTTAATGCTTTCATCTCTTGGAATCCCCCTAAACATAATTGAGAACCTGGCGCAGGCGTGTCTAAATTCCTTTGACCGATCCTTAACTGGTAAGAAACGTTCAATCTTCATACCCTAAGAAGCAAAAATCCCCGACTCCTCGATGACAAGGACTCAGGGATTACGTTTGTATCATAAGGACGCCGGGATAACCGTTCAACGATGGCGCCTTAAACTTCCGTCCGCATGGCTCCATGCGTCCGGTAAACGTAATCCTCTCCTCGAAGGACCGTCTTTCATTCGCTGAGGGCAGGTCTCCTGACTTGCAGGTTGTAACGACTTCTCCGCCTTCCCAAGCGCTAAGGCTCAGTGGCATATGGAAAAGTCCCTGCTTCACAGTGGCGGGACCGTGCCGGACTTGCACCGGCTTCCCTATTAACCCGGCAGAAAACAATAACGCCCTCTGTCCGGGACCCTCGCAAATCATATGAATTTATGGATGATAGGCCAAGCATGGTTTCTCTGCACAAGATTATAGGCGATAAACCATCCCCTTACAACTGAAAGTTTCAGGCGTTTCGATTGCGTCATGACACCGATTTAGCCCGTTATCGCCTATTCCGACCGAAATCATACGTTTTCGTTTTATTCGCTTAACCGTACGCCCCGCCAGCTCGCTCCGTCCCATGTCAGCTGCAGCTTGAGAACCTCGCCCGGCATAACCGACGTCGCCCAGAATTCCGTATCCGGCACGGTAGCCGCTGCCATCTCCCGAATAACGCCGCCGTGGGTGACCACAAGCACGTCAACTCCTTCAGCGAGCGTTCCTCGGCCATCATCACCACGCCTGGCCTCTGCCTCTGCCTCTGCCTGCGAAAGGGGATCCGGAGCTTCCTCCATATGCAATAATTCCTTCACATCCAAATGCAATCCCGACAAAAAGGCCTGGACGCGGGAACCGAAAGCTTCCCAGCTCTCCCCGCTGGGCGGCGTAACTTCCGCAGGGTTATCGATCCAGCGCCGGTAGAGGGAATCCGTCTTCAACTCCTCGTAGGTCTTTCCTTCCCAATCCCCGAAATCCAGTTCGCGCAGCCGCGGGTCATATCGTACGCCCGGCATAAACTGGCCCAATATGTCATCATCAGGAACAGCACCCCTTTTTGAATCCGATAAGATCACATTGAGCGTCTGCCGGCAGCGGAGGAGATCGCTGCAATAGATCCGGACAAAATGCCTGCAGCGAAGTTCCTCCCGCAGCGGGAGGAGCTGTTCCCTTCCCTCAGCCAGAATTCCCTGATCCTCATGGCCGAGATAACGGCGCTCCTCGTTCCACAACGTGCGGCCGTGACGCACCAGATGCAGGCTGATCCTCATATCCATAGGCTTCCTCCTGCCGCGGCAGCAAGTCCGATCACCGCGGTGCCCAGCATCGTAAACAAAACCGATACGCCCACAAGCAGACGGTTTGTCACCCGGATATCCTCCGCTTCGAGCGGTCGGTCGGGGTCCCCCATGTAAGCCCGGAACGAGATCACGCCTTGGTACGAATTTTCGCCTCCCAGGCGAATCCCCAGGGCACCGGCTACGGCCGATTCCGGGAAGCCGCTGTTCGGACTGGGATGCTTACGCGCATCTCGTTTAACCATCTTGATCGCTTGTTTCCACTGCAGCGAGAACATCGCCGCCGCGATGGTCAACAGCCCGGCGGTCAGGCGTGCCGGTATCCAATTGGCGAGATCGTCGAGCCGGGCGGAGGCCCAGCCTACATGCAGGTACTTCTCGTTTTTATAACCGACCATGGAATCCAGCGTATTCACGGCGCGGTAGGCCAACGCAAGCGGCGCCCCTCCGATCAGGGCAAAAAACAGCGGAGCGATGACCGCGTCCACGATATTTTCCGCAACCGTCTCCACCGTCCCCCGCACAATTTCCCGCTCATCCAGATGAGCGGTGTCCCTCCCGACCACCATGCTGAGCGCTTGCCTGGCCTCGGCGATATTCCCGGAACGAAGATGGCCGTAGACCTCCAATCCTGCCTCGCGCAGCCCCTTGATCGCAATCGTAGTCGCAATGAGGACGATCTCCGCACCCCAGGCAAGCCAAGGATGAATCGCTTGGCACAGCTCCAGCAGCAGCCATGCCAGCACGAAGGAGCCGCCGGCCACGATCACCGGCAGCAATATCCCCGCCCGCTTCAGTCCCTGAGCGGAAGTCGTCCGCTGGCGAATCCATCCTTCGACCCGGCGGATCGCCTTCCCCATGCCGATAACGGGATGCGGCAGCCATCTCGGATCTCCGATCAGCAGGTCCAGCGCCACCGCCGCCCATATGACCCATACGGCGGTCATATCCGATCTTCTCTTTCGGCGGCGATGCTCTCCGTGACGCTGTCGTAGACAAGACGTCCGATCATGCCGCCCAGATCGGTCGCGGTTCCGGCATAATGATGGTTCACGCCAAAGGCTGTATTGCCGCTGACCGCAAGGACCATCGCATCCGTCGTCGTCCCCGTGGCGGCGGCTCCGGTTTCATGATCCTTCACCCCCAGGTCATGCAGCGCCGCGGCTTTCGCTTCGGCTGCCGTCAGCATGGCGTTCACCATGCAAGCCGGCGTCAGCCTTCCGTCCACCACCAGCACGACATTAATCGTGCCAGGCTGGTAAGCCGCGAAGGTCGTGCGTCTCGACCCGGCGCGGGCAGCATTGCCCACGCCCGCGGTAGTACAGCATAGAACGGAAGCTTGCTCGCCCCGAGCCTCCCGAATGGAGGCATATTTCAGTTTTACCGCCGTCATCAATCCTGCCGTGGAATCGGCCGGATAGCCGTGCCCAGCCATAAAGCTAACCATATCGTTTATCGGATCGCTGCAATCGTAATGCTTGTCGACATAACGGTTCACGATATGGTCCAAATGCAGAAAACCGCCACCGTATATGGCGCTGCTTATGGACGCAGCCGGACTCGGAAGCGAGATCCGAATATGCGGATGCTGCTGCTCCGAATCCAAGGACACGATGGCTCCTGGCCATGCATCCGAGTTATATGGACGATTGCTGCCTTTCAGAAAAGGTACTGCCATGTTTTTTTCTCTCCCTGCTCCTTAAATATCTGAACCAACTGTACCTGTAGCGTTCTTCATATGGATCTGCTGCTAGAAATCCCTAAGTCGCGTCAGCAGAAGGATTTCCAAGGACCTCCGCGGTTATCGCCAGCAGTCTGTCGTTAGATCCGGCATCCTTAACGGCTAACCGGATGTGGCGCTCACCGAGGCCCGGGTACATGGCGCAGCTGCGGACGAGCACGCCCCGCCTGCCCATTTCCTGCTGGAACGTCCCTGCATTCCAAGGCCGCGGAAGCTCCATCAGCAGAAAATTGGCCTCCCCCGGCGTAACGTCAAGCCCCAGCGCTCGTAAACCATGTATCAGCTTCTCGCGTTCCACGCGAATCAATTGCAGCGTGTCCAGTTCATATTCCCTGCCGCTGCCAAGACAAGCCTCTCCCGCAAGCAGCGCCAGTCCATTGACGCTCCACGTCACCTGTTTGCCTGCCATGGCGCGTATCACGTCGGGGTGGGCAACCGTAAACCCGAGCCGCAGGCCCGGTATCGCATAAAACTTGGTCATCGACCGGACAATGATCGTCCGCGGATAGTCCTGCAGTTCCGGCATCAACGTCTGTCTGTCCTCCGGCGGAATGAAATCGATGAAGGCCTCATCCAGCACCAGCCAGGTCCCTTCTTGCTCAGCGCATGCCGCCAGCTCGCGAATATCCTCCAGGCTGTACTGAACCCCGTTCGGATTGTTCGGCTGTCCCACAAATACGAGATCCGTGCAGGCGATCAGCTCCATCATATCCGCCTTGTCCGCACGCCAATCCCGCTCCGGCTCCCCGCACACGGAGCGGATGTCCGAACCAAATTTCAAGGACAATTCCCGGTATTCGGAAAAACAAGGATCGACCACGCCGACCGTTCGGGGCTGCAGGCCCAGCAGCAGCAGTGCCATGCATTCTGCAGCTCCATTTCCGACAAGAATGCACCGGGCATCGGTGTCCAATTCCTCTGCAAGCAGCCTCTTGAATTCGCGGTGCCCCGGATCCGGATAACGAATCACCGCGCTCATCCCTTCCTCTAACGCTGCCATGACCCCTTGGGGCGGTCCTAGCGGGTTAATATTCGCGCTGTAATCCAGAAAAGCCGAGGCTGCCCTTCCATATGCAGCCGCCGCCGTCTCCACGTCCCCGCCGTGTCCGTACACCTCGATCAAAGGTTGGTTATTATCGCTCATAAGGGTTCCTCCCGTTCCATGCCCATGGCTCTTGCAAGCCCTGCCGTTATGTAATGCCATCATTATGTCGCTACCGTCCCTGACTCGTCAACATGGAATGCTTTGTCTCTGCCTTCAAATTGGTTTACAATAGTCTGGAAGCACCACATTTTGAATTGTGACGACGGAGGATGCTATGCTATTTATCGATAATCAGGGGATTCACGACCCATCCATCAACCTAGCAATTGAAGAATATGCGCTTAAGCACTTGTCCATGGACGAGAGCTACCTTCTCTTTTATATCAACAAGCCTTCCATCATCATCGGAAAGCATCAGAATACGATCGAAGAGATCAACCAGGAATACGTTCGCGACAACAACATCCAGGTTGTGCGCCGGCTGTCCGGCGGCGGAGCCGTGTACCACGATCTCGGCAACCTGAATTTCAGCTTCATTACGAAGGACGACGGCCAGTCGTTCCACAACTTCCTGAAGTTCACGCAGCCGGTCATCGACTTCCTGCAAAAGATGGGCGTGCCAGCCGAGCTCAGCGGCCGGAATGACCTGCAGGTCGGCGAGAAGAAAATTTCGGGGAACGCTCAGTTCTCGACGCGGGGACGCATGTTCAGCCACGGCACGCTCATGTTCGATCTGAATCTGGATGACGTGCAGGCCTCGCTGAATGCCAATCCGGAAAAGTTCAAATCCAAGAGCACCAAGTCCGTGCGCAGCCGCGTAGCGAACATCAAGGAGCTGCTTGGCACCGACATGACCATTGAACAGTTCCGCGCGGAGCTGCTTCGCTCGATCTTCGGGATGGAACCGGATCAAGTACCGCAATACGTGCTTCAGGAGAAGGATTGGGAGATCATCAACCAGATTTCGAAGGAACGCTACCAGAATTGGGATTGGAACTACGGGCTGTCCCCTGAGAGCAACGTAAAGCATGCGAGGAAGTTCCCGGTGGGCATCATCGATATCCGCATGGATATCCGTGAAGGGCATATCGGAGAGATTAAAATTTACGGCGATTTCTTCGGCGTCGGCGATGTTGCGGATATCGAGAATCTGCTTCGCGGCAAACGGTACGAAGAAACGGCGGTGCGCACCGCGCTATCCGGCATCGACGTCAAGCATTACTTCGGCAACCTCGAGCTCGACGATCTGATCGGCCTCATCTTTCTTGAGGAATAGATCCGGCTGAAATCTAAATAAGCCTCTCGCCCCGTATGCATTGCATAAGGGCGGGAGGCTTTTTCATTGTAAAACTGCATATCCCGGATTTAAGAAGCCATAAACACGTACCAAACAAGGGCCAGCGTCAGCACAATGCAGGCATTCTCTACCGTGCGTCCCCATTTGCTTCCGGTGCTCATGATCTTCAGCTTGATTCTCCATTTGAACGGAGGAAGCGGACGGATTCCGCGGTTGGTCAGCGCATCTGCGAGCAAATGAATCGAGTAGGATAAACCGCCGGCAAACCATAGGCTTTCCCCGCCGATCTTGCCCTGTGACGCAAAATACAGCAAGCCCGTCCATCCGGCTGCGGCATAGACGGTATGGGTTAACCCCCGATGGGTCACCAAGGAGCCTGCAATCAGCACGCTGCCTGCGATCGTATTCCATGGGCTGAAGCCCTGCCCGAAGGAAATCAGTCCCAAGCCGATCAGGAACATGACGACATGGCGCAGCGTCCGGCTCGGCAGGTACGAAACAACCCCGATCAGCCCGGCCAGGGCGATATTCCAAGGCGCATACTCCTTGCCGTAGAATACGACGAATATGGCGGCGCCAATCATCGCCAGCTGTAGAATTCGCAGCAGCCCGGAAGGAATCGCCTTGCGCACCAGCAGGGAGTTGGGCTCGTCGATGTCGGGAAGCAGCGAGCTGACCAAAGCCACTGCCGCGGCAGGCAGCGTGACAGGCACTCCGCTCATGCCCATGACGGATAACGTGACCCCTGTGCTGATAATCAAATGAGCTCTGCCCATCATGATGACATTCTTCCTTTCTAAGCTCAATGCTGACTATGGAATCGATGGATCGCTTGCCGATCTCCACGTCCGATAGCCCAGGGTCATGAGAATATACGTTCGGTTCATTAGTATAGCAAAATCATCCTCTTTTTGTCTACCCCTTCCACTTTTGCAGGCTTAAAAATGGTTGTCCGATCCGCTCATATGGGATACAATTTGATCACTTGCCCATGGCTTACGCCCGGGGACGAAAGTACGGGAAGCTGCAATTTGAGTTTCGCATCATCGGAAAGGATGACTACCTAGTGAATCGCTCACGTATCGCCGACATCAGCCTGCTTCTGGTGGCCATGATGTGGGGCTCCACGTTCCTCATCGTTCAGTATGCGGTGCGCGTCCTCCCGCCTATGGCCTTTAATTCGGCCCGCTTTCTGGGAGCGGCCCTGCTCCTCGCATTGATCATCACCCTCTTTTACCGGAATCAGTGGAAGCTAATATCCGGCAGGATGCTGCTGCATGCTTGCCTGCTCGGTCTTTTTTTGTTTATCGGCTATGCCTTTCAAACGGTGGGCCTTCTGTACACGACCACGTCCAATGCAGGTTTCATTACCGGCTTGTCCGTCGTGCTGGTGCCTTTCATATCGTACGCGCTGTTAAAGCACTCCATCTCCAGATTCACTTGGATCAGCGCCTTGCTTGCTGCAGCGGGCCTGTACCTGCTCACCTTCGCCGGATCCGGCATGAGCCTGAACAAGGGCGATGTGCTCGTATTCGTTTGCGCCATCGGTTTTGCGCTCCATATCGGTTATACGGGCGTTTATGCCGGCCGATATCCCTCCCTGCTGCTGGCAGCGCTCCAGATGGCCGTCGTTGGGGTATTCAGCCTGATAGCTTCCGCTTTAACCGAACATGTGGGCCATGCAGCGGATCTGATGGAGAAGCTGACCGAGCCGAACGTGCTGTGGGCGCTCGCTGTATCCATCGGCCCTACCAGCGCATTCGCCTTCTGGATCCAAACCGTCTGCCAAAAATACACGACGCCGTCCAGGGTAGCCATCATCTATGCAACGGAGCCCGTATTCGCGGCACTGACGGGAATTCTGTTTGCCGGAGAACGGCTTACGCTTTTCGGCGGCATCGGTTGCCTGTGCATTTTGGCGGGAATGGTGATTGCGGAATTGAAGTCTGCGCCACAGAAGGTACAATAGAGTTAAAGACAGAGACAGAATCAAAAAGGAGAGATACCCATGACAACTTACAAATTGATGGCCATCGACATTGACGACACCCTGATCAATGACGATAAGGAAGTAACCCCAGGCGTCCAGCAGGCGCTTGAGCAAGCGGTCGCCCACGGCGTCGTCGTGACGCTGGCAACCGGACGTGCCTATGCGTCAGCCCAGGCGATTGCCCGTCAAACCGGACTCAACGTTCCCATCATCACCTACCAAGGTGCCTTGATCAAAAACCTGCTCGACGAAAAGGTTCTCTACGAACGCTTCGTTCCCGTCGACGCTGCCGTAAAGCTGTTTGAATACTGCGTGGAGCACAATCTGCATCTGCAAACCTACATCGATGACAAGCTGTATGCCCGCGAAGAGAATCAGAAGCTGATCGATTACTGCGCCCTGAACCGGACGCCTTATTATATCGAGCCTGATTTTATGACGATGGTTCGGAAACCGACACCGAAAATGCTCATTATTGACGATCCCGACTATCTCGATGAACTGATCCCTATATTCCGCGAGCTGCTCGGCGATGAAGTGCATATTACCAAATCCAAGCCGCATTTTCTGGAGTTCATGCATAAGGAAGGCACGAAGGGACATGCGCTGACCTTCCTGGCCGATCATTTTGGCTGCGACCTCAAGGAAACCATCGCTGTCGGCGACTCCTGGAACGACCACGAAATGCTGGAGGCAGCCGGACTTGGCGTCGCTATGGGCAATTCGATCGAGCCGCTTAAGGCGATTGCCGATTACGTTACGTTGGGGAATAACGAAGACGGCGTGAAGCATGTCATTGATAAATTCGTGCTCAACCAAGGTTAATACGAAAAATAACTAGCTGCGCAAACAAGCCTCCATGATATCCATGGGGGCTTGTTCCTGTCCATAAACCGGGCCAATGCGGCGCCCAAACCGTTTCCTTGGGAAGCGCAAGGCCGCCGCGACCTGTCGATCATTCCCGATCCGGGTTAAATGTTAGAATCGGCTTCAGAAGAGCCGCATCGTCGAACTCCAGCAAGCCTACCTCCATGCACAGCTCCATCAGCTTATGAATGCCGTTGAATTGCTGCAGATTTCGTTGATGAATGACCGACAACGCTTCGCGGACCAATTTTTTGGCCTGCTCAATGCTCTGATGCTCCACGGCCTGAATAATCTCCTTGATGCTCTCCAGGTAATATACGGTCCGTCTCAGCGAGCGAATCAGCAAAATCTGCCGGACATGCGAGGGGCTGTACAGCCGATATCCATTCTCGGGGTTGCGATCGGGAGTGATCAAGCCTTCCTTCTCCCAGTGACGAATGGCGGACGACTCCACGTTGGTCAATTCGGCAGCTTCGCCGATTGTCATATGCGCCTTCAGCTTTTTATCCCTGATGCTGTCAAGCCCGGGATTCTCAAGCAGGGCAAGCGTTTCGTCCGCAATGGTCTTTTCCTGCTGCAGTTTGACCTGCTCCCCGTTCACGAGCCAGAGGGCTTCATCCATCTCCCTCTTCTGGATATGGCGAATCACATCATAGGTTACGGCATAACCGAACCCGGGGAACATGGCCCGCAGACACCGGAAGTAGGCGAGATGCATCTTCGTGTATAGACGGTACCCCTTCTCGTTCCGCTCAGGTGAGGGCACCACTCCCCAAGATTCGTAATGCCTTAAAGCACTCGTACTGATATGCAGCTCTTTGGCGATGTCTTGCGGCTTGTAGTAATGCATGCCGTCCCCTCCCCGACCACGATTGAGAACCTACTTTACCAGAATCGCGGGCCATTGGCAAACCTTAAATTAAAACATTAAAGTGCTCAGATAAGGTTTGTGCAGCATCAACAAGAGTGCTGGCGAATTCGCCGCCCGGCAGCTTCCCACTTGCATCAATGTAGTATATTGGTTGGTGTAGAGGCAAGTTGAACGTATTCTTAACAGCGGGAGGCTGATCAATGATGAATATGCACATAACCGAGGAAGTTCCACAGCTTAAGGAATATATCGATCTCCGATTCGATGCAGGGCTGCCTGAGGTCGAGGAATCGATCGCAGAGACGGCTCTCAACCGCAGCCTGCTCTCCGTCCTTGTCCGGGACGGCAATGACCGGCTGATCGGTATGGGAAGGGTGATCGGCGACGGCGCTTTGTATTTTCAACTGGTAGATGTTATGGCCACGGCATCCTATCGGGATCAAGGGCTTGAAGAAACGATCGTGTCCGAACTGCTCGCCCGCCTAAAAAAAATAGCGCCAAGCGGAGCCGAGGTCACCGTCATCACGGACGTTCCCGGAATCAAGCTGTATCAACACGCCGGCTTCAAGCTGCTGTACCCTGAACGATACGGTATGGCCGGAGCTGTGTGAGAGATATCCCAGCAAGCGGCTTAAAACGGCAATCCTGCCGCATCTTCACGTTAAAGGTCTCCGCACGGGGGCCGTCGGTCCGCACACATGGCTGGATTAACTACTCCATATTTTCATTTATTTAATCTCACCGTCATCCCTGCCACCGCCACACGGACTCCCTCCGGCAGAGGCAGCTCTTTCCGAACGTCGACGTCATGCGACATATGGGTATACACCGTTTGGCGAGGTTTCACCTCGGCGAGCAGCTCTGCCGCTTCCTTCATGTCATAGACGGAGCGGGTCTCGAATTGGGCGGTTTCATGAACAAAGCTGGTTCCCAGCACCAGGAGATCCACGCCTTTCAGCGGCTCCTTTTCCTTCGGGCTGAGATCAATCGAATCCGAATTGTACACCCAGGTGTACCCGTCCTTCTGGAACCGGTAGGCGTAGGAGTACCCGTTTTTGCCATGGTTTACTTTCCAGCACGAAATCTCCCAGCCAGCCAATGTAAATCCATCATCGACTGGCGTCATCTCCATCTGCCGCGGAAGCCACGGATACTGGCGGACAATCTGGTCCAGCACCTCGGCTGGGGCGTATAGCTGGCCTTTTTCCCTCTGCCATCTGCAGGCATCGCTCCATTCCGGAAGGCCTCCGATATGATCAAAGTGGGCGTGCGTAATCAGCATGTCGCTCATTTTCCGAATTCCGAGCCCCTCCATCATGCCGCGCCAATCCGGACCGCAGTCGATCATAAAGGACGTTTCGCCGCACTCCACCATCGCCGAGGAGCGCAATCGCCGGTTCACGCCCGTACTCCTCGCTTCCGTGCATACCCCGCAATCGCAATATACCCGCGGGACGCCCATCGCATCCCCGGTTCCCAGAAAAGTTAATGTATCTCCGCTCACACGCATCCCCCATTTTTATGTATTGATTCCTTCACGGTTAAGCAAACCTTGTCCCTTTATTGTATTAGCGCACGAAGAAAAAAACAAAGACCGCCGGGCTCATCCCGGACGGTCTTTCGTCATTCCTGCCATACGATACGTTTATGATAGCAATTCATTAAGCAAACGAGGGCTTATTATCGTCAACAGCTCCGCTGATGACCTTGACGTACTTCTTATCCACGCCTTCCACGGAAGGACCGACATATACACTGCTCTTGCTTGAGCGTCTGACCGAGCGCTTCCGGGATTTCAGCGTACTCATCATCGGTACGGGCCCCCGAACCACCCAGCTGCTGCCATTGGCGGACCCCTGCGGATGACCTGACGTTCTCTTCTTCTCATTCCTGCTCACGACGAATCCCCTCCAACTAAATGCCTGATGGTACGAAGCAGCTCACGATTCTGTTCCACAACCTCCGCGAGATCTTCATCCGTAAGAATCTCATGTCCCGTAAAATGCACGGACAATACATGATTTACACCTAAAGGATAGCAGAACACATACACCTGCGCAACTTCCTCTTCGTGATAAAATGCCCATTTTCCACTATTATAGACATCAATCACGTAAATCGACTGGTTGCTTGGCGAATGATCCTTTTTCCCATCGAACGGGAAATACCGTCCTTTACCTACATTACCCCCAATTTGGGCAATGCCTTCATCCCTTCGTCCCCAAAAGGCTGCGCCGGTCACCCGGAAATCCCCTGCAGCCGGCGGGAGCAAGGAGTTTCGGACGGCTTCACTCAGTGCATGATATTTTTCCGCTTCATCGCTCACATGCACGTTTCGGTTATATTCCCAGAAAAAATGCAGCACGCTTTGCTTGCGTCTCAGCTCCGCATCCTTCTGTTCAATCAATGTACTCGGGTTGTTATAGAATCCTTCGGTTTCGATCGCGCTCAGAATATGTCCGCAGGCGACATCGACGGCAGATTTGTAATCATCGTCGCTTCGAAGCTCGTATTCGAGCAGCGTAATGCCCTGCAGGTCGGAGAGTAGGTGATAATCCTTAACGATCACGTCTTGAACTGAACTGCTGTCTGCCTCTACCTGATCCGGAATGATGCAGTATACCCTTCGCCGTCCGAGCCTTCCCCAGTACAGCCCCATCTCAAACAACGTGTTGTCGCGGGTAACAAATACATGTTTGCCTCGAATGAGCGCCACATCATCCGGAGAAAAGACGAACACACCAAAATCACTGGACGCCAGCTGCTTCTCCAAAGCTTCCATCGTATACATATTCGCTCCGAACGTACCTCCGTACCAAGGCGTCACTTGGGCGGAGCGTTTGATCTGTTCGTGGATCGCCCTTGCATACTTGATGGCCTCTCTGGAAGAACCTATGAATAAATTCGGCTTCGGTATGGTCATAGGCACATCCTATTCTCCCTTTGTTATACATTTTAGTCTTATTCGACCATTATAACAAAGTTGCCTATTTTTGGGTGAAAATTATGGCAGGCGCATGTTGGTATAGTATATGCTACGGTTTCAAAACAGACCCCATAAATAACCATGCACCCGTGTCCCGATCTTCAATGGCAAAGAAAAAAGGGCGGTTGATCTTCATGGCGATCGGCTCGGTAGGCTCGGCGCTTTCCGTTATTCCCACCGCTGTCACAGCTGCGGCCTTTGTCCCTTTTTCGCTGACATCGACTATCGTCTGGTGTGTGACATGATCGATCCAAAATCCATCTCCTTGTTCGGCCATTTTGCTAAAATCAGCCTCGGCGGCGTCGAATGCCTTGACCATGCCAAGGCTCTTAAGGGCATCCGGAAGCTCGAAGCTCTGCTCCGCCTTAAACTTGGGCAGACTGAGCTGAACCGTTTCGAACGAGTAATCGCCTTTCCAGACGGACGCATCCTTCCACAGCTGCCGATGCAGCTTATCGATCGTGGAGGATTCCTTCGGCAGGATGACCAGCATGTGCATGCGGCCATCTCCATATGGAATGCGGATGGCCTGCCAGGACTCTCCTTCTTTATAGCTGTATCTATCTTCCCTCTTCATCATCGGAACTTGTTGAGTGGTGCCGTCAGATAGCGTAAATTCTTCATCCACGGTATTTGCCGGATCAAATTCATCCGTCCACCCGCCGTTGAAATATATGGCATTGATCAGGACCGCAACGCCGCCTGGCGGCTCATGATATATCTTAGGGATCATGCCGCTGGTTTTGTCTTTCACCCATTGGTTAATTGCATGCATCGCGTCCTCCTGCTGAAGGTCCGTCTCCCTGACCTCCGCGCCGTAACTGTCCTTTACGGCTTCCGCATAAGCCTCCTTCAGCTTAAGACCTGGCCGGTGCCAAACGGAATTGGCCACGTTCAGCACGACGCCGCCTCCGTTCTCCAGCAAGGAGCGCAGCTGGCGGTTGCCTTCATTGATGCCTGCATCTTTCATGCCCCTCCAGCCCAGCATATCGGCCATCTCGGCAGCCGTATCGCCCGCGGTCCCGTTATAAGCCAGTGCCAAGGCCTGCGTGATGCTGTATGGAGAAATAATCAGGTTATCGCTCGTGTACTCAGGGTTATCCGATAACGCCTGGTGCAACCGTAAACCAAAATCATTCTGCGCTTTCACCATGCCGGCATCCACCTTGCCTAATACCTCTTTGCGTTCCTGCGCCGACAATTCCTTCACATTGGTCTGCTTATGCGCAATGCCCTGCGATTCCCCCGGCTGGATCCCGCTGTCCTGAGCGCAGGCGGTAAGCCCAACAAGCAAGCATAGGCCTGTGAGTATCTTTTTTTCCGCATCACCCTTGTCCCCCTTCAATGCCAGATTTTTGATCTATCTGCTATTGACGGAATCGACACTCCTAATGTTTCATATAAAGGATCATTTATCCAAATTCAGTTGGCAATCCACTTCATCACCGCTACAATGAATAGATGAGTTCCAGCAACATACCTAAAAGACATGCAGAGCGAAAGGAATTTTCTACATATGCAAAAAATCCGTCTTGAAGGCAGCAAAGTGACGCTGCGATCCAGGAAACCCGAGGATACCCCTGTTCTATATAATCTGATCTATGGCACGAAGAACCCGGAATGGAAAAAATACGACGCCCCTTATTTCCCGCTCAAGCAGATTTCCTACGAAATTTTTGAAACGCAGTGGAATGCCGACTTCGAAACCGATCAATTTCCGAGCGATCTGCTCATCGAAGCCGAGGGCACAACGATTGGCATCGTCACGTTCTATTGGGAGCATGAGGCCTCGCGCTGGCTGGAAGCCGGCATCCTGATTTATGACCCGGGCCGTTGGAGCGGCGGGTACGGTACGGAAGCACTGTCGTTGTGGGTGGATTGCCTGTTCCAAAACCTCACCATCGCCCGTGTCGGCATTACGACCTGGTCCGGCAATCCGCGAATGATGCGCTGTGCGGAAAAGGTGGGCATGCAGCTCGAAGGCCGTATGCGAAAGTGCCGGTATTACGACGGCGTCTATTACGACTCCATTCGCATGGGCATTCTGCGAGAAGAATGGGAAGCGCGCAAAGCAACCGTATAGAGCAAGATGGTACGGAATAATCCGTATACGTGGCATATTTGCAAAAATAGGAGGCGTCATTCAGACGAATGCTAATGTTCGTTCTGTACGTACAAATAAGCGAGCCGTTCAGGATATCCTGAACGGCTCGCTTTATCTTTTTTTGTCGCCGACGGGCCATGGATGATACGCAACTCAGCACGCGACGACCCCTCATGAACCTATCAATCGCTCCATATACCACCGAGCATCACAGCCCTGCCAGCACCTGATACCAAACCCCTCGCTTCGAATACAGCGTCTCGCGCACCTGGTCCCATCCGCCCAGATACTCGATGTCGAACAGCCCCGGCGGGTTGGCAAACCGCTCCTTCGTCTGTTCATGCACCGATTCCTCGACGGGACGGAAGCCATGCTTCACGAAGATGTTCTGCGCCTCCGGCGTACGCAAGTACTCCACAAAAGCCGCCGATACATCCTCAGTGCCGTGTTTCTTCGCAAACCGCTCCACGACTGCGGCTGGATTCTCGATCAGCATCGTATGCTGCGGTACAACAATGTCATACTGGACGCCTTGGGCAATCCGGGCTAGCAGCTCGTTCTCATACGTAACGATCACATCCCCGACCCCATATTCAAAAGCCGCCATCGAAGCCCGCCCGCTTTTATCGAGCGACTCCACATTGCGGTGAACCGCTTCAAGGAAGGCTTTCGCTTCGGCAGGATCACGCTTTCCATTCTCTTCCGATTGTTTCAGGCCGGCGCCGTAAATCGCGTTGATGTCCCACTGCGCCCCGCCCGAGGTCTTCGGATTCGGATACAGCACCTTGACGTCCGATCGGGTCAGATCGTCAAAATCCCGTATCCCTTTCGGGTTACCTGCGCGGGTACCGAGAACGACAATCGAGCGTGTCACCATGCCGTTATAAGGCTGGGATTTCCACTCCTTGTCGACGAGCCCTGCCCTGACGAGTTTATCGACATCCCCTTCCATGGCAAGCAGCGTGACGTCAGCCTCAAACCCGCCCGTAATGGCGCGCGCCTGTGTTCCGGAAGCCTCGTAGGATTCCTGAAAACGAATGGTTTCACCCGTCTGTGCCTTCCACTCGGCTTGAAAAGCGGGGATAATCTCGGACAAGGCATCCCTAGCTACGCTGTACGCGCCCAGCACGATCGTTCGCTCGCCCGGCTGCGACATCGCATCTTCATTGACGGGCTGATCATCGGCACATCCTGCGATAAGCAAACTGAAGAGAAGCGCCATGCCCACTTGCAGGAATGAGGTTCGTTTCATATTCAAGATCCGCATGAATCCACTTCCCTTCGTTATTTAGAATCATCAGATCATAATCGGCATCGGATCGACCTTCAGGCGATTTTCCTCGATCCAGCTGTGCTCGTCGTTAAAGAGGTATGCCCGGTGAACGAGGACGCGGACCTCTTGGCCCGGCTGCAGCGTTTCCTTCTCCAGCGACCGGTAAGTGATCAGTTTATGTCCCTTGACCTCCACCTCCACGAGCCACTCGCTGCCGCGGAAATGCAGATGGCGGACGATCCCCGTCTCCGTGGCGGACAGCACGCTGAAATCATGCTCGCTTCCAATCTCGATATATTCCGGGCGAATTAATGCGCGCGTCGCATTCTTGTTAGCCGCTGCCTCAAATCCCTTCAGTTCGGCAGCGCTTGAAATCACGGTGGACTCGCCTATGAAGGAAGCGACAAACGGCGTCTTCGGCTCCTTGTAAATATCCCACGGCGTTCCCTTCTGCTCGACGCGCCCCTGATTAATGATCATGATTTCGTCCGCGACTTCAATCGCCTCATCCTGGTCATGCGTAACAAAAATCGACGTGATGCCGACCCGCTCGATCAGCTCGCGAAGCCAGGAGCGCAGCTCTTGGCGGATCTTCGCATCGATGGCGGCGAACGGTTCATCCAATAAGAGCAGCTGCGGCTCGGGCGCAAGCGCTCTGGCAAAGGCTACGCGCTGGCGCTGTCCGCCCGATAACTGGTGCGGATAACGGCTCTCGAAGCCTTTCAAGCCCGTCAGTTCCACCAGCTCCATCACCCGGTCTTTGATTTTGGCCTTAGCGGCCTTCTTCACCTTCAAGCCGAAAGCGATGTTGTCAAACACGGTCATATGCTTAAACAAGGCATAGTTCTGGAACACAAAGCCGATGCCGCGCTCCTGCGGCGGCAGGTCATTGACCACTTGGCCATGAAAGGAGATTTGTCCGGAATCCGGATTCTCAAGCCCGGCCAGCATGCGCAGGATGGAGGTTTTACCGCCTCCGCTGGGCCCCAGAAGCCCGATCAGATGTCCCTTTTCAATCTCGAAGCTGACATTCTTGACGGCGTGAAACGTACCGAAATGCTTGTTCAGATCGCGAACTTCCACATGCATATCAATGCACATCCTTTCTTTTTTTGGCCCATTCCATCAGCAGCAAGAGACCTACGGAGAAGGCGGCCAGTACCAGCGCCACTCCATTCGCCGCAGCCACGTTGAAATTCTCCACGTCCTGATACACAAGCGTCGTCGCCGTCTGGGTTTTGTTCATGATGTTGCCGGAGACCACCAGCACGGCGCCGAACTCGCCCAATGAACGGGCTACCGTGAGCACCAGGCCGTATACGACGGCCCACCGGATGGAAGGCCACGTTACTTTCACGAACGTGGTCCACCCGTAAGCCCCAAGCGTCGCGGCCGCCTGCTCCTGATCGTTTCCGATCTCCTGCAGGACGGGCATGACCTCGCGAACCATCAGCGGGAACGTGACGAAGAGCGTCGCAATCACCATGCCGGGGAACGCATACACCACCTTAAACCCGATCCCTTCAAAAAAACCGCCGATGATGCTGTCGGGTCCCAGCAGCAGCACAATCATCAAACCGCCGATGACCGGCGAAACAGCGTAAGGCAGGTCGACAATGCTGTTCAGAATGCCCTTGAGCTTTCGGCTGAGCCAATTTGCCCGCACCAGATACAGCGCCATCATGATGCCAAACAACGCATTCAAAAAAGTAACGAATACCACAATCAGACCCGTCATCATCAGGGCATGCAGGGCTTCCGGCCTGAGCAGCCCCTCCGCAAACCCGTCCAGCCCCTTATCGAACGCACCGATCGCAATTCGGGACAGGGGAATGATCAGCAGGATGATAAATACGGCATACGTAAGTCCGATCCATAATCGTTTCAAGCTCGTCTCCCCCTCTGCTGCACGGCATTGATCACCCAGAGGATCATGAAGGAGAGCGTAAGAAGCAGAATCGATACGGCAGCCGCTCCGGCCGGATTATCGCTCTCCACCTCGCCAAAAATAAATACCGATGCGATCAGCGTCCTGCCCGGAATGTTGCCGGCAACCAGGACGACGGCGCCGAATTCAGCCAATGCCCTAGAGAAGGCCAGCATCCCTCCGCTGATGATTCCCGGCAGCATCGACGGCAGGATGACTTTAAAAAAGGTTCTCGTTCTGGAAGCGCCCATCGTATATGCGGCCTCTTCCTCCAGCGGATCCAGCTCTTCCAGCAGCGGCTGAACCGCCCGGATTACAAACGGGAACGTGACAAACAGCATGGCGACCACGATCGCCGGCTGATGGAACACGATTTCAAAGCCGAGCTTCTCCGCCAGGCCTCCAAGCAAGCTCCCCGGCCCAAGCAGCAGCAAAATCATCAAGCCGCCAACGGCCGTCGGCAGCGCAAAAGGCAGATCCACCAGACTGTTCAGCAGCGTCCTTCCCGGAAATCGATACCGTATGAGCACCCAAGCAATCATCGTTCCGATAAGCACGTTGATGAAAGTAGAGATTAGGCCCAGTTTAATGGTAAGCAGCACGGCCTTCCAGGCGATCGGATCCATTACGCTTTCCGCAAAATGGCCCCATCCCGCAGAGAATGATTGCACATACACCCCAAAGATCGGCAGTACGATCAAGGCAAGAAAATAAAGCAGTACGGTGCTTCGAAAACCCCAAGTCCAACCTTTATGACGAATCCATGTTGTCATCTCGTATCCCTCCCGCCTCCGGATGGCATTCCGGTCGACTCCTCCACAAACCATCTTTATATTTCCTATTTGTATACTTGGTTTTACTTTACACATACTTTACCAAAAGCTGAATCCGATCGTCAATCCATCTTTTGCACTTTATCGGGTAAAATAAAAGAAATGGAAAAAGTTGAGGAGGTTATTGAAATGCTGTATACCGGTGAATTGGCTACGCAAGGACGCGATGAGATGAGGGATATTACAAGGGAGATTCACTCTTTCGTGAAACAAAGCGGAGTCCAGCAAGGAACGGTCCTGATTTATTGTCCGCATACGACGGCGGGAATCGCCATCAACGAAAACGCCGATCCCGATGTGAAACGGGACGTGCTGATGTCTTTGGATGAGGTCTATCCATGGAATCATCCCAAGTATCGCCATGCGGAGGGCAACACGGCCTCCCACCTTAAATCGATCACCTGCGGCCCTTCGCAGACCGTGATCATTCAGAACGGGCACCTGCTTCTTGGACGTTGGCAGGGGATTTACTTCTGCGAATTCGACGGACCGAGGCAGCGACAATATCATGTGAAGATCATGGAAGGATAAAACCGGGAACGGATGCCGACAGTCAAGCGAATGAAATGAAAGCACAAAAAGCAGACAGGTGCATGCAAGGGAGCGCGGACCTGTCTGTTTTATGGTTCATTAGGTGATTGACGTTTCAACGCTAGGCCGTTGTAACGGATTGAAGTGCCAAGCTGCGCGTCTTGGCAGCATGTAAACATCAGACCCTGCTGTACAGACTCCGGCATAACACTTTGATATGGGTAAGAGCGGCTGGTTTAATCTCATCAAAACCGATTCTGTCCTGAATATAATACGATATAAATCCATGCAGCGACAAAAACAAAGTCAGCGGAACGGTTCGCCGTTCTTCCTCACTGTAGTTCTCCTCCAGCAAATACTGACGGACCAGCATAGCAAACATTTCAAAACAGCGTCCCTGCTCAGAGCGACAGTAGGACAGCAGCTCTTCGTCCCGAATCATGAACATGATTTCGTACTGGTAAGGATTATCCAGACCGAAACGAACGAATTCCAGCATCAGCTGCTCCAGCTTCGATACCCCGTCACAGGGAGGCTTTACCGAGACCTCCAACAGCAAATCATTTAGATCATTAAAGTCCTTCATGACAATGGCGTAGAATAGCTCCGCCTTTTCCTTAAAGTGATAATACAAGGAGCCGTGGCTATAACCCAAATGCTGCCCGATGCTTCGCATCGAAATGGCCCTGTATCCTTTGGTTATGAACAAATGCCTGGCTGCTTCCAGTATCCGCTCTCTCGACAACTCGCGTTCGACTGCTCTTCTTGCCATATTATTTTATTCCCCTTCAATAAAATAAAGCCGCTCTCCCTCCGTGATCAAGGACTGCCCCTGTGTCAAATCCACCATCCAAGTCATAAAGCTCTCCGCATCACCATCGAGCGGCAAGCAGGTCAAAGTCACCGTGTCGGCAAAGTTTGTCTCTCCCATGCGTACGTTCCGGTTACGAAGCTCGTTCTCCACCTTACCCAGCCAGGTATAATCCAGCTCCACGAAAATCTCCCGGTGAAGAACCCTTGTAATCGGTTCGCCTGACTCGATCGCAGCCACGGCTCCGTCGGTGTACGCCCGGATTAATCCGCCCGCACCCAGCATAATGCCGCCAAAATAACGCGTGACCACGATAGCTACATTCTTCCGCCCCTGATTGCGGATCACTTCGAGAATCGGCTTGCCGGCCGTTCCGCTCGGTTCCCCGTCATCCGATTGCTTCTGAATCTCATCCCGCTCGCCAATCATGTAAGCGGAACAATTGTGCGTAGCATTCCAATGTTTTTTCTTGATCTCTTCAATAAAAGCGACGGCTTCCTCTTCGGTCTCTACCGGCATCACATGCCCGATGAAACGCGATTTCTTGATGACGATCTCCTTGGAGCCCGCCTGACGTACCGTTTTGTAACGATCCAGCATGAAACAACAACCACCTCTATATTGCCAAGAAAGCAGTCCACGGCAATGATATGCCAGCGGACTGCTTCCTTCAGCGTCTTACGTCTAATCCAATGAAAGTGTCGGGTTATTCGGAAAGTCTAGCTTCCAATTCGGCCTTCTCTTTCTCGTACCCAGGTTTGCCGAGCAGCGCGAACATATTTTTCTTGTACGCCTCTACGCCCGGTTGGTCAAACGGGTTGACACCCAACAGATAGCCGCTGATACCGCAGGCCTTTTCGAAAAAGTATACCAGATATCCGAACGAATAGGGAGTGAAATCTGGAATTGTCACAATCAAATTCGGAACTTGTCCGTCTGTATGGGCCAGCATCGTGCCTTGGAACGCCTTTTTGTTGACAAAATCCAATGTTTTCCCGGTCAGGAAGTTCAACCCGTCCAGATCGTCCGGATCCGATTCGATCGTAATATGCTCGGATACGTTCTCCACCTGAATGACGGTTTCGAAGATGTTGCGGCTGCCTTCCTGGATGAACTGACCCATGGAGTGCAGATCGGTAGAGAAATCGACGGATGCCGGGTAGATCCCCTTGTAATCCTTCCCTTCGCTCTCGCCGTACAGCTGCTTCCACCACTCCGATACAAAATGCAGGGAAGGCTCGTAGTTCACCAGGATCTCGATGCCTTTGCCTTTACGGTAAAGCGCGTTGCGAACCGCTGCGTATTGGTAAGCTTCGTTCTCGGCAACGTTCGGGCTGCTGTACTCCTTGGAGGCGTCAGCCGCGCCCTGCATCATCTCTTCGATGTTGATGCCTGCCGTCGCGATCGGAAGCAGACCTACTGCAGTCAGCACGGAATAACGTCCGCCCACGTCGTCAGGAATGATAAAGGACTCGTAGCCTTCCTCGGTTGCCAGCTTCTTGAGGGCGCCCTTCGCTTGATCCGTCGTAGCGTAAATGCGTTTGCGCGCTTCTTCCTTGCCGTATTTCTTCTCCAGCTCCGCACGGAAAATACGGAAAGCGATAGCCGGCTCCGTCGTTGTGCCGGATTTGGAGATGACGTTGACGGAGAAGTCTTTGCCTTCGATCAATTGAAGCAGATGCGAGACATACGTGGAGCTGATGTTGTTGCCCGCAAAGTAAATTTCCGGCGTCTTGCGCTGGTCCTTCGACAGCTCGTTATAGAACGAATGCGACAGCATTTCGATGGCCGCGCGCGCGCCCAGGTAGGAGCCTCCGATTCCGATTACGATCAGAACGTCCGAGTCGCTTTGGATTTTGGCGGCCGCTTTCTGGATGCGGGAGAATTCCTCTTTATCGTACTGAGTCGGCAGGTCGATCCAGCCCAAATAATCGGAGCCGGCTCCCGTACCGTTATGTAACTGTTCATGAGCTGTGCGGATCGGCTCAGCGAAATAATCAACTTCGTGCTGATTGACAAAGGTCAGTGCTTTACTGTAATCAAACTTGATTTTTTTAGACATGCCTTAAACCTCCTGTGAATTTAGAAATAGGATACTTTAATTTAATAAAGACCGCAAGTTTCACGGGCCAACTGTCATCTATTCTTCATGCGCGGGACTCCTTCCCGCTTCCATTCCCTGCAAAGACTGGCTTCGTTTCGGGAACCCGTGCTAAGATAGAGTGGATCAGGAATCCATAATCGAAGGTGATATAGACTATGAAAAAAATCGGGTTTATCGGACTGGGCACCATGGGAGCTCCCATGGCCTCCAATCTGCTGAAGCAGGATTACGATGTGACGGTATATAACCGCACCCACGAGAAATGCCGTCCGCTCGCCGAACAGGGAGCCTCCATCGCGGAGACGCCTCGGGAAGCGGCCGAAGGGCAAGATCTTGTCATTACGATGGTAAGCAACGACCAATCCATCCGGGATGTATTCTACGGAGAGAACGGCCTGCTTGGCTCCCTGACGAGCGGGATGACCGTCATTGACTGCAGCACGGTCTCCGAAAGCCTGGTTAAGGAAATTGCCTCCGCCGTTTCCGGCCTCGGCGCTTCCTTCCTGGATGCCCCGGTAACCGGCAGCAAGCCTGCAGCGATTGATGGCACCTTGGTCTTCATGGTTGGCGGTGATGCCGCCGTCATCGAAGCGCAAGCCGACGTTTTTGACACCTTGGGCAAAAAGGTCATTCACATGGGGCCTAACGGAAGCGGCGCCGTGGCCAAGCTCGCGCACAATACGATTGTGGGCATTAACAACCTGGCGCTGGCCGAAGGCTTCGCCATCGCCGCGAAATCAGGCATACCGGCAGACAACTTCCTGGAGCTCGTGCAGCTGGGATCGGCCGGCAGCAAAGCGGCGGAGCTGAAGGGACGCAAAATCATCGAAGGCGATTTCAGCAACCAGTTCTCGCTGGCGCTCATGCTCAAAGATCTGAAGTTGGCCTCTTCGCTCACCGATGGCATCGGGATGCCGTCGCCTATGCTGAACCTGGCCAAGAGCCTGTTTCAAGCCGGTGCCAGCGAAGGCTATGGCGATGAGGATCTCTCCGCCGTCGTGAAGTGCTATGAGGCTTGGATCGGCCAGAAGATCGGCGGCCAGCAGCCATAATACCAGACAAGCCATGCATCTATAACGGCTCCTTCTTTTTAGTTTTCGGTTCATCCGGACTAGGAGGAAGGAGCTATTTTTTTGGCCATTCCATCATTTTCCCCTCGGCAAGAAACTTTTTGCGTTTCACTTCCGTCTACTATGCAAAGGGAGGAATTACAACATGAAATGGACCAAACGATTAAGAGCAATGGCAGCCGCTGTCGTACTAACCGCTGTTCTGGCCCCTGCAATAGCCGTTTCGCCAGCTTCTGCAGCAGTTAAACCATCCGCGACCATTAACAACGTAACCGCAAGCGGCGACGTGCTGATCAGGCAGGGCACCACCTTTGTTACCCTTACCGATCTCAAGCCTCTGGGGAACTACGTCATGAAGTACGACAACCAGAAGAAACAGGTGACCATTCAAGGCGATAACCGAACGGTGATTCTCGCGGCCGGAAGCACCAGCATGGAAGTGAACGGCGTTAAGAAGGCGCTCCCTGCAGCCCCGCTGCTGCATAACGGCAAGACCTTGATTCCCCTAAGGGCCGTAGCCCAAGCCTTCGATGCCAGCGTCTATTGGAACGGCTCTTTAAAAACAGCCCATATCAATAAGGCAGATCCCGATATCATCGCAGACTTAAAGAGCTCCGATCTGGCCACCGCCAGGAACGCTGCAGCCAAGCTTCCTTATACATCCGAATTGAAGAAACCTGAGCTGGACATGCTGCCCGTGGAAATGCAGGGCGTGGACTATTATTTTCCCAAAGGCCAATCCCAACGCTTTTTCCTGGTAGATAACGATATCGCCAGCTATTTCGAAATCCGCGGCGGCGTCAAATATTTGAAATGGCAGGGCAAGCTGGATTATTCCGCCAAGGCACCGGCAAACCAAAAGCTGTTCTTCCTGCCTGCGTTGAAAGCGGAGATCGGCGAACAGCCGGATACCGGCAATTGGACCCTTGCCAACTTCGTATTCCGCTACCCTTCCGGCGTCACCAGCTACCGCCTGCTCGATCGCGGCCAAGAATGGGGCGAAGGATACGTAGAGCTTGACAACCGGGCTCCCGGATATAAAGGCGAGATCGTGACGATCCCCGAGGAATAAGTCCATTATATCAACCGCCGTTAACGGCCTGCGTTGACATCCGGCATTGACAGTAAAGGCTCAGAGCCATCGGCTTTGAGCCTTTTTGGCATATTCACTGCTTTAGGCGCCGCTTGTCCTGCTACATCGTCGGATAAGAGCAGCAATAATCCGTCACGGTGCGGATTTCCAGCTTGAAGCTTGAATTGCCCGGCACGTTAAAGGTCGCGGGCTCTTGAATCTCCAACCACTCTTGCTCCCCGGGCAGCAGAACACGCAAATCGCCGGACAGGATTTCCATAATTTCAGGGCCATCCGTGCCGAATTCATAGCTTCCCGGCAGCATGATGCCGAGCGTGACCTTTTCCCCATTCTCCAGCAGCACCGTGCGGCTGGTTACCTTCCCCTCATAGTACACATTGGCTGCTTTCGTGACGGTCGCATTCTTGAATTGAGACATCGACAACTCTCCTCCTCCAAAATATGTATGGCTTGATATATGGACGGCACCCGCATGATGCGGGTGCCGGAAAATCAATATGGAGTTAAATCAGGGTGTTGTTACAGCAAACCTTTTACGCGGCTAACCACGTTCTCAACGGTAAATCCGTACTCGGCAATGACGCGGTCGCCAGGAGCGGAAGCGCCAAACGTGTTGATGCCGAGAATGTCGCCTTTGTCGCCCACGTAACGCTCCCATCCGAACGGATGAGCCATTTCAATGGCAAGACGGGCTTTAACGTCAGGAAGCAACACGGAATCTTTGTAAGCCTGATCCTGGCTGTCGAACAGATCCCAGCTTGGCATGCTGATGACGCGTACGGCAATGCCTTCTTCAGCCAATGCCGCTTGTGCTTTAACGGCAAGCTGAACCTCGGAACCCGTTGCAATGATTTGAGCCTGCACGTTTCCGTCTTTCGCGTCGGAAACAACATAAGCTCCGCGTTTGATGCCTTCACGCGCATGGTCCGCCGTGCCAGCGAGGATCGGCAGATTTTGACGAGTCAGCACCAAGGCTACCGGACGATCCGTGTTCTCAACCGCATAAGCCCATGCAGCGGAAGTCTCATTCGCATCTGCCGGACGGATAACGGTCACGCCTGGAATGATGCGCAGGGAAGCCAATTGCTCGATCGGCTCATGCGTAGGGCCGTCTTCGCCGACAGCGATGCTGTCGTGTGTCAGCACATACGTAACCGGCAGCTTCATGATCGCAGCCAGACGAATGGCCGGACGCAGATAATCGGTAAATACGAAGAACGTACCGCCGAAAATTTTCAATCCGCCATGGAGAGCGATACCGTTCATCGCGCCAGCCATCGCAAATTCGCGAACGCCATAATACACGTTGCGGCCTTCATAGCTCTCCGCGGTGAAAGATGCCAGGTCGTTCAAGTGAGTCATGGTGGAGCTTTCCAGGTCAGCCGATCCGCCAAGCAGCTGCGGTACGCCTGCCGTCAAACCGTTCAGCGCTTTACCGGAAGCCACGCGAGTGGAAACCGCTTTGTCGTCCGCGCTGTATTTCGGAAGGTCTTTGTCCCATCCTTCAGCCAATTCGCCGGATTCGCCGCGCTCGAATTGCGCAGCCAGCTCTGGGTAAGCCTCTTTGTATTTCGCGAACTGGTCCACCCACGCTTGATATGCAGCAATGCCGCGTTCTTTCACTTTGCCGAAATGCTCGCGCACTTCCTCCGGCACGTAGAAGTCCTCTTCATATACCCATTTATAGAATTCCTTGGTCAGCTTCGCTTCGTCGGCTCCGAGCGGAGAACCGTGCGTACCGCCATGGCCGCCTTTACCTTGTTTGTTCGGGCTGCCGTAACCGATGACCGTCTTCACTTCGATCAGCGTCGGGCGGTTCGAATCGCCTTTCGCTTCCTCGATCGCTTTCTCGATCGCAGGCAGATCGTTGCCGTCTTCTACGCGCAGCACTTGCCAGCCATATGCTTCAAAACGCTTCGCCACGTTCTCGGAGAAGGCCAGGTTCAGCTCGCCGTCAAGGGAGATATCGTTGGAATCGTACAGCATGATCAATTTGCCAAGCTTCAGGTGACCTGCCAGGGAAGCCGCCTCGGAAGCCACGCCCTCCATCATGTCGCCGTCGCCGCAAATCGCGTACGTATAGTGATCCACCACGTTGAAGCCGTCTTTATTGTAAGTCGCGCCCAAGTGAGCCTCGGCCATTGCCATACCTACAGCCATGGCCACGCCTTGTCCGAGCGGACCTGTCGTTGCATCAACGCCGGCCGTGTGGCCGAATTCCGGGTGCCCCGGGGTTTTGCTTCCCCATTGACGGAACTGTTTCAGGTCCTCAATGGACAAGTCATAGCCGCTCAGGTGGAGCAGACTGTAGAGCAGCATGGAGCCATGTCCTGCAGACAAGACGAAACGGTCGCGGTTAATCCACGCCGGCTGGTCCGGGTTATGATTCATCGTCTTCGCGAACAGCTGGTAGCCCATAGGCGCGGATCCCATCGGCATGCCCGGATGACCGGAGTTGGCTTTTTCGATCGCGTCGATCGCCAATGTCCGGATCGTTGCGATGGACAGGTTGTCGATCGTTTGGTTATGTTCAGTTGTCATGATTCGTCCTCCTCAAATCTTTTCCATAGTAAGCTTCGAAAATGAAGGCTTCTTACGTCCCTCCAGCCCCGATTCGCTTGGTATCAGAGCAGTTAGGAATGTTGAGAATATCATTTTGACTCTTATTGTATCACCACACGTCTTTCATTTCCATAACGTAATTGTCAATGTTGTGTAAAAGTCGTCAGGACTGCCGACATCCCTCTTGCATTATTTCCCTTATTAGTCCGGTTATAACCGGATTCGACATCCGTTAAACGATTTTGAGGACATCGGCGGCATGGAAAAAGTTACTGCATTCGGGCAAAGAAAAAGCTTCGGCCTAAGCTGCACATCGACAGCCGGACCGAAGCTTGCGGGGCACATCAGCGCGTGCCGCGTTTTTTGGCTTTGAGGAGGCGATCCATGGAGGAGCCTCCTTCCGGAGCCGGCCCGGTCTCCCCGGGCCGGCCGCTGCCGTCCCCCTGCGCCTTCGGCGGCGGGGGTGGCGACGTGGGCGCGCTTCCCTTGCGCGCGCCCTGGCTTGCGGCCGGCTTCGCCTGCGCCGGCCGCTCCTCCCGCAGCGGGGCATTCGCCCGCTGCGTATCCCGCGCCTCCGGCGGGGCCTTGCGGCCCCCTGCCGGAGCTGCGCCGGGTGCCGGGGCAGGGCTTCCGCCCCCGGCACCGTGGCCCGCGCCGCTGCGCTCGCGCGCGGGCGGGGCCTGCGGCGGCGGCTGCGCGGAGCTGCCGCCGTAGAACTGGGCGGCGCGGGCTTTGCGCGCCGCCAGCCGCTCGAGGCCGGCGTCAGGCGCGGCCTCGCCGGCAGGGGCCGGCCGCCTGCGGAGCAGGGCGGCCATCCGTGCGCCGATGGCGCCCCATGGCAGAGCCAGGCGCCGCACGGCGATGTCGGCGACCCACAGCAGCAGGGCCGCCGCCAGCAGCGGGTAGCTCCAATCATGGAGCTGCATCCGCGAGGTCGCCTCCCGGTCGAACACTTCGGCCGGGTCATCCCAGGATAACACGCGGCCCCCGGTCGCTTCGGCCAGCCGTTTCATCGCTTCCTCGCCGCTGCCGGAAGATAGCCGGTATTCCGGCGAATACGGCACAACGAAGCCGGTGCCCGGCGCAGCTTGCAGCGGCTCTTCCCCGCTCGCGTCCTCAAGGGACATGAGGAAGGCTCCCGGCTTGGAGACGTTGACGAGTCCGGTATAACGGCCGGGCGCCTCCTGAATGAGCTCCACCGTCTGCTCGCCGGCCTCGTCATCCCCGATCACCGCAATCAGTTTCTCCGGCGGATTCTCCCCATTGGCGATGACCTGCAGCTTAACCTGGTTGCCGGCCGTCTCGGTAGTGACTTCATAGGGCGACGACGTAAACTGCGGGAACGTCCACTTCACGATTTCGGTCAACGTATCGGCGAACCCGGACCATGACACCCACTCCTTGGACCACTTCCCGCTTAAATCGCTCGTCCATGCCACCGTCCGGCCGGATCCGTACTGCCATCGCGACAGGATCGGGTCCGGCTCCGGACTGGACAGAACCGTCTGGGCGGAAGACTTCGGCGTTGCCGCGACATAACCATACAGCCCCGGAACGCCCTGCTGGAACAAACTCGCCCAATCGCCCGGGTTCTGAACGGCCGGGACAAAGGGTTTATCCACGATATAGGATTTGGCCAGCATCACGGCCTCCCGGCTGAATACCGCCGGCAGCGTGGTTTCATCCTCAACGAAATAATAACGGCCCTTGGCCGCATCCGCCAAGGATTGAAGCAGGTTGGTGTCCGCATCCATCCCGACCGCCACGGAAGACATCGTGATTTTGTTCTCCACCATCGTATCGGTCAGATCCTGATATCCGGAATTCATCGCGGACTGACCGTCGGTCATGAGAATGATATGCCTGCGCTGGGCGTCAATCTTCAGCATTTCCTCCAGCGCCGAGGAAACGGCAGGATAGATGTTGGTCCCTCCGGCACTCGGAATCGACTGGATGCTGCTGAGCACCTCTTCCTTATCGCCGAGCTTCTGCGGCGGTACGACCCACCACGGCTGATCGTCAAAGGCGACGACGCCGACCGTGTCCTTGGCTCTCATCAACTCCACCGTGCGCATGGCCGATTCTTTGGCCAATTCGATCTTGTTGCCGTCCATGCTGCCCGAACGGTCGATGACCAGTATGAGGCCAAGCGATGGAATCTCCCGCTTGCCTTCCAGCTCCATCGAGACCGGCAGCGCCTTTTCGATCGGGGTTTTAAAATATCCGCCCATCCCGAAGCTGTCCTCGCCGCCCGCCATCATGAACCCGATGCCCAAGCTACGGACAGCCTGCTCGATCAGCTCCATCTGTTTGCCGCCGACGTCGCTGCCGGAAACGTTATTAAAGATGATGCTGTCGTACACGGCATACTTGGCCGCTTCCAGCGGGAGCAGCTCCGGCGGAATCACTTCGGTGCCGATCATGCCGGACTCGAGCGCTGCCGTGATATTGCCCGACGTGCCCGGAGTTCCCTCCACGATCAGCACGTTGGGCGGACCTTCCACCCGGGTAAAATCGAATGCCGCATTATTGGCCGAGGCTTCATCCCCGTCCATGAAGATTTCGGCACGGTAACGGTGGAGTCCCGGGTTCTTGGCCAGGCCCTTCACGGCGTACCGGTTCTCGCCTGGTGTTACATCCACGCGTTCCCGGCCGATCTCGCGGTTATCCTCGTAAATGCGCAGTTCGCCGGAGGTCTTGAACGTGCTGCGAACCATGACCTCCACATAGAACGACTCCGCCTGATACAGCTTGTCCGGAACCTTCAGCTCCTCCACGGCAGCATCCTGGACGGCCTGCTTCGGAGTCGGAAGCACGTCAACGGCTATCCCCCGATCCTTCAGAAGCCTTCCCGCCGCCGCCATGCTGCCCACATTCTCCTCCCCGTCGGAGATCAACACGATTCGGGAATCGCTCCTGCCCTCGAACAGGCTGCCGGCCAGCTGAAGACCGGATTCCAGCCCGGTAAACCGCTGCTCCAGGAGCGCGTTCAAGGAAGCGCCCGCATTGTCCGCAGGGGATAGACGCCGTTCCACGGCGCCTTCAAGACCCGTAGAAACAACGGCGGTGCCATCCTTTTCGCCTTTTGCCGCAAGGGAATCGTTGATCCAGCTCGTGATCCGGGCCGAATCCCCCATGCTGTCGGAACGGTCAGCCAGATACACGACCTGTTTATCCCTGAGGACGGTAAAGCCATGCAAACCCGAAATCATAAGGATTAATAACAGAATGACGCAGGTTCTAAAGAATAAGGCCAGTTTTTTGCGAAAACCGCTTAATCGGAAATCCGATTTGTAGGCATAGTAGAGAAATAAACCTGCCGGAATCAGCAGCAGCAACAGCCATGGTTGGCTAAATTGAACGCCCACGCTGGTACACCCCCCATTCTGCCGCGATCACAGCCAGTGCCAAAGCGGCCAGCCATGGCATTAACGAGCCGGCACGGTTCGTCGTTTCGTTACTCCCGGATGTGCCGGAATCAGCTCCCGCTTCAGGCTCACCCGCGTTCGTTGCCGCTTGACTTACCGCCGGGCCTTGATCGCTGCTCCAATCCGCCTCGTACGGGTCTGCAGTTACAGCAAGCCAATAATTAAGCTTCTCGCCCGCTTCATTCCGCTGTTCAAAAGCGTACAGCCCCGGATATTCCGGCACGAGCTGTACCGGCGATATCCCTTGCTCATTCCGGAGGACTTCCGCAGCAGGGAGGCCGTCAGCCAGAGCAAGACCGCTCTTGGGGATCCATTTGGCCGCTACCGTATCCGCTGCAATCGGGATATCCGCTTGCGCGCCGGCCATATATCGGCCAAGCCCGCTTCCCTTGCTTGAGGTCATCCACTCCAGCGCATTGCTGACCATGACCGGAAATTCCGGCGATAACGGAAGGTCGCTATCCTGAAGCAGGAAATTGAAGGATAATCGAGGCCGTCCGTTTTCGCTCCCCGCATAGACGATCGGTTGATCCCCCAGCTTGATGACGGGTTCCCCCCAAGCAGGGGCCTGATCCACCAGCGTACCGAAATAGACCCCGGACAAGGTGACATAGGCAGTCACCGGATGCTTGGCAAGCACGGAGCGTCCTCCTTGGTTGCCGACTTTGGCACCTTCTCCGCCAATCGTCCATAACGGAGTCTTGGCCATCAGATCCGCCCACTTCCCTTGCCGGAACCCTTCCGGCACGTTCCCGTCGATGACAAGCAGATCAAATTCGCCTTCGGGCGCGGGCGGCACATCCGCAGCTGCGCTGCCCTTACCCGCCTCCTTATCCGCACTGCCGTTGTCCTCGGCGGTCTTAGCTTTGGACTCGTCCAAAGCTACCCGGGTGACTTCGGCACCGCTCAGCTGAAGCGCCTTCTCCAAGAACAGATTGCCTGAAGTCAGCAGCAGGACGCGCGAAGATCCGTGCCCCAAACCGAACGCAAAGGAATGATTGTCTGCCGTATACCCGTCATCCTGAGATAACTCAAGTCGGTACACTTCAGCAAACGGCAGATTTGTAAAGGATTCGGTTAATCTCTTCCCCGGCTCCAATACAAGCATTCTGCTGGTCAGCAGCTCTTCATCTCCGTAAAGATTTACTTCGGCCGATACAGATGCCTCGGCATTCGTGCTGAGGACGGCGACCGCCGCATAAGATGAATCCGCATTATCTCTAGGTGAAATGCCGAATTGATCAATGGACACGTTATGCGGGAGCTCGCCCTGCACCTTCTCAACGGAAACCGGAACCTGAAACGCTATGGGGGCCGTGTCCGGCTTCCAGTAGCTGTCCGTAAAAATAACGACCTCTGCATCATGCTCTTCCCGCGTCAGCGCCGAAGCGAGCGATAAGGTTTCCCTGTAGGACGCCTGTCCGTAATAGGGACGTAAACCATCCACGGCCTTATCGATGACGGCACGGTCGCTTTCATGGGATACAAGCGTCATGGGACTTGCTCCTACGGACAGCAGGGTGATCTCGCTCCGTCGCCCTCGGTCCTTCACATATTCCTTAATCCGTTGCTGCATCCATTCCAGCCTGGTTGCGGCTCCGCCTTCAGCGGACGGCTGCATCTGCGCGCTCATGCTGCCCGAGGTATCGGCAACGATGACCACATGGGCGCTGCCTCCGCCGGACACCTGCATAAAGGGCTGCATCAGTGCGAAGACCATCAATGCCGCAGCAAGCAGCTGGAGCCACAGCAGAAGCCGATTCTGCAGCTTCTGCCACGGCCTGTTGGCCTCCAGGTTCCGGAGCACCCGCTCCCACAGCAAGTGGCTGGGAACGGTTGTATCCACATATTTCCGCTTGAACATATACATGAGCACGATGGCCGGCAGCGTTAAACCGAACCATAGACTCAGCCAAGATTGAATCCCCAACGTGTCCCCTCCTTACTCCCATGGACCCTGACTAACGAGACATGCCTGTACTTTCCCCGAGCATCGGATGAAGGCCTATCCATCTCTTCCTATTTTTCGAACAAGATTTCAACTTGTTCGTTTCTTGAGATCGCAGACAGGTCCTGGTGAAGCCTGTTAAGCAATCGCTTGTGTATCATCTCTGTTTCCTGTCGCCAAACCTCCGAAAGCATGAGGAATGCTGCAGATGCATGGACAGCACCTCTATAGGAGGTCCCGCTCTATCCAGTAACCAGACCAGCTCCCGCAAGCACCCCGAACATCGCGTCCGTAAGCGGCATATCCGCCGGAATGAGCACGTAAGACATGCCCCGTTCCGCGCAAACGCGGGACAGCATCGTCCGGTATCGCTCCAGCTCCTCCTTGTAAGCATCCAGCACTTTGCCCGTCACTGCCACTTCCTTGCCGCTCATCGTTTCGCTGTCCACCAGCCGCAGATCGCCGGATAATTTAGGCTCCAGCTCCTCCCGCGACAATACATGCACCAGCACCACTTCCTGTCCGGTACCGGACAACAGGGAAAGCGACCTGAACAATTCCTCCTCGCCGCCCTCCAGCCAAAAATCGGAGAACACCCAGGTCATTCCCGGCTGCCGGGGTAGTGCGCCAGGAACCGCAAGCGCTGCGCCCAAGCTGCCCTCGCCTCCCGTTTCTGCCCCTTGCAGGAACGAAAACAGGCGATGAGCCGAGCCCTTTCCTCTCATGATCGGAAGACGGGCGTTAATCGAACCGCTGTAACAGGCAACCTGCAGCCTGTCGTAAGACGACAACGCAATGTAGCCGATGCTTGCGGCGAGTTGACGCGCTAGCAGCCATTTAGGGCTGCCCTTCGTTCCCTCCGGGTCGGCGGTGCTTGGTTCCGTAGGCGATGACATGACGGCCCCCATCGATGCGGAGCAATCCACGAATAGGCTCACGGTCAGCTCCTGCTCGTCCATGAATTGACGAACGAAAGCTTTTCCCGTACGGGAATAGACGCCCCAGTCAAACCTGCGGACATCATCCCCGGGCGAATACACGCGGTAATCGGCGAATTCGAGGGACGAGCCGAGCCGGCGGGATCGCCTCTTTCCCTGCAGCGTTCCGGCGACCCGGCGTTTGGCATCCAGGCTCAAGCGCTCCAGACGGGGAAGCCATTCCGGAGGAAGCAGGTGCGCGCCCCCGCTCACGCGGATGCCTCCAGCGCTTGCAGAACCTCCCGAATGACATGGTCCGTGGTAATGCCGAGCGCCTGCCCCTCGAAATTCAGGAACAAGCGGTGTCGCAGCGCTGATAAAGCCACGGCGCGAATATCGCCCGTGGATACATGCATCCGCCCGCTGCACAAGGCCCGGACTTTGCTTACCGAAATGATGGACTGAATGCCGCGCGGTCCGGAACCGAACTGGACGTATTTACGTACAGCCTCCGGTGCGGCCGCCTCCTCCGGATGCGTCATCATCAGCAGACGAACCGCATAATCCAGAATCTCTTCGGCAACCAACACTTCCTTCGCCCCGCGCTGGATTTCCAGCAGCTCGTCCCCGGTCATTTGCCGTTCCACCTGGAATTCGTGTGAGGACGTCGTCCGCTTTACGATTTCCTTCAATTCGTCCGCGCTGGGATACGATACTTCGATCTTCAGCAGAAAGCGGTCAAGCTGGGCCTCCGGCAATGGATACGTCCCCTCGTTCTCCAAGGGATTTTGCGTGGCCAGAACGAAAAAAGGTTTTGGCAGCTGATGGGTTACGCCCCCCACGGTGACGGTCTTCTCCTGCATCGCCTCGAGCAAGGCGCTCTGGGTTTTGGGCGTGGCGCGGTTAATCTCATCGGCCAGCACGATGCTGCTGAACAGCGGACCCTTTTGAAAGGTCATCCCGGTGTCCCCATGCTGCCCGAACGACAGGATATTGGTGCCCGTTATATCGCTCGGCATCAAATCCGGCGTAAACTGTATGCGGGAAAAGGACAGGTCCAACGCCTCCGACACGGTGCGGACGAGCATCGTTTTGCCGAGACCCGGAATCCCTTCCAGGAGGGCATGGCCCCCCGCAAAGATACACCAAAGCATCTGCTCCACAACATCCTGCTGTCCGACAATCACCTTGCCGATATGTTCGCGCAGGCCTGATATTTTCTCCATCCATTCCTGTGGTCTCACTGCAATATCCGACATGGACGAAACCTCCATCTTCTTGGTAAAGTTCAAGTTCTCATTCTAGCTTCGGCGCTCGGCTCTTCGATCCCTTACGGGTTCGGATTGATCTGTATGAAATATTCCTCAACCAACCCTTGCATCTGGTCCGGCAGCTGATTGCGGTCTAACGTTTTGCGCGCTTCGGTCTCATAATCGCGGTACACTTCCTCATAAGGCCTGGACATGCCCGGAACCGTCGGCGATACGCCGCCCTTCTGTATATCTCCGCCGCTGCCCTTGATCTCGCCGGAATCGTTCTGCACATTGCCGCTGCCCTTATAGTCCCTAGGGATGGTCACGAGCTCACGGCCGCCTGATCCAAGACCGGCTCCGCTGCCTGTGCCGCTTCCCGATCCGCCGCTGCCGCCCGAGCCGGAGCCTGCTCCTGAGCCCGAGCCGCTTCCCGATCCGGAACCGCTGCCTGTGCCGGAGCCTTGACCTTGGCCTGTACCGGAGCCGCCTTCACCTGGGGCTCCCTCCGAGCCCTCTCCTTGTTCGCCCGAGCCTGCACCGGAGCCGGCCTGAGCCAAGGCCTCGGCACTGCCGCCGTTACTCCAGGCATCGGATACCGACATCCCTGCAGCCGCCATCTGATCGGCCAAGCTCAATCCTTGCGAAGCAAGGGAGGACGCCAGCGAGGACGCGGACTGCGACTGGCTGTCCGACGCGGCTTTGGCTTGCGCTGCTTTCGCCAGCTCCTCGGCCAGCTGCTGGAGCGCTTCTTCCAGCTCCTTCGGCAGCTTGCCCTCCTTCAGCGCATCGGCCGCTTTTTTGAGTTCCTGCTCCAGCTTCCCGTCTTCCATCTGCTTGGCAGCTTCCTCAGCCAGCTTTTTCAAAGCATCGGACAGCTCGTTCTTCTCTTCCTGGGACATCTTCTTGACCTGCTCGGTGAGTTTCTTCATTTCCTGCTTCAGCTCATCGGCCATGCCCTCGGCAAGCTTTTTCCCCACCTGGGACAGCGCCTTCTCCTGCTGCATTTGCTTAGCCAGCTCCGACAGCGCCTTCGCTTTTTCCTCCTGCTGTTTCGCCAGTTTCTCCAGCTCTCTCATGGCTTCTTCCAGCTTCTCCAGCGCTTGCTCAGGATGCTTCTCCTGCTCCAGCGCTTTTTTCAGGGCATCCAGCTTTTCCTGGAGCTTTTTTCGATCGGCAGGATCCAGCGTTTCCTTCTGGAGCTCCTCCGCCAGCTGTTCGGTTTTGGCTGCCTGCTCCTTCATCCAGCTCTGCGCCTCTTTGGCAGCCTCCACCTTCTTATCCATCGGGTTCGGAACGAACACCAGGATGAGTACGGCAGCAAGCGAGGCACCGCAGATTAGAAGCTGTTTTTTTCGGTTAGGGGAAGGCAGGCGCTCCGGTAACCGTTCCGCAAAACGCGCACCGTAACGCTCCGCCTGCTCGCGCTGCCATTTGGCGGCTAACGATTCTTCCTCCTTGAACGACAGCGCCGTCACCATCATATCGCTTCGCTCCGCTCCGTCCGGAACATGGTCCATCGCTGAAGCCGCTTCTTCGATCGGCACCCGGTGCAGCCATCCCCATAACAAGCCTATGAACCCCGCCCCCACGGGAACGGCCACGGATGCGACTGGAAGCCAGGCTATAGGCACGAATCTCCCAAGGACCAGGAGCAGCAGCAGCACGGCCAATCCTGCCATAAGCCCGTATAATGCATACGTGATGACGCGGAACCGCTGCAGCCGCCGTCTTGCGGCTTCGATAAAACGCATGATGTTGTCCATTGCTCTCCCTCCTTACCGTACTCCTTGCATGATGTTACGCTTCGTTCCCCGCCGTTTCCGGCTCCTTCGGCAGCTGGGTTTCGTTCTTATCCTTGCGTTTGCGCCTTGCGACAGGACGGATATTCCGTACGGCAACCCACAGGGCAAGAACGATCACCACCGAATAGACGATGAAAAATTCCAGCCACAATTCGATCGGAGCTTTGCTGTTCAGGTTTCCTCCTCGCAGCAAGAACGCGTCCTCCGAAAAAGACGGGTTGAACAAACTCATCATCGCCCCGGCCGGGTTCAGGCCCAGCACATAACCGACCCAAGAATAGCTGCCCGGTACGATCGGCTGCCCGCTTTGATACATATTCCGCTGTTCGATTCCCATGAAGAACAAGTACAGCAGGCCGGTAACAAGGAATATGATCAGTCCGGCCCCGTAAGTGACGATTATTGCGACGATGGTTCTTTTGAATAACGTGGAGAACATTACGCCGAGCGAACCGAGCAGCAGCATCACGAATAAATAAAAGGCAAACACGGAAACGAGCTGCTTCGGCGAAATCCCGCCGTACAGGAACACAATGCTGTAGATCGGCAGCGTAGCCAGCACGATCAGCGTCATGAAGCTGAGTGCCGATACCAGCTTGCTCAGCACGATCGTAGCCGAGCTCTGCTGCGTCGTCAGCAGCATGCTCAGCGTTTGCTTCTCCCGCTCGCTGCTGATGACGCCCGCCGTAAGCGCGGGGGCCATGAACGCGATAAGGACAAGCTGGGCAAAACTCAGGACATAGAACATCATCTGGCTCATCTGCGGATCGAATCGCTGAGGCCCCTGCTGTCCCAAATATAAGAAGAGATAAATGAAGCCCATGGCTATGGCGCCTAGCGCCAATACATAAAACAACACCGACAGCATGGAACGCGTAGAACGCATCCGTAGCCGGAATTCCTTGTCGATGACCGGATTGATCAGCTTTCTGCTCCAATTCATTCGCGGGGCCCTCCTTTGGTAATTTCGAGGAATACATCCTCCAGATTGCTCTGCGCTTCCTGAAACGAGACAATCGGAATTTCCCAGGAAACCACCTGCCGAAGCAGGGCGCTTTGCTGCGCGTCATCCCCGCCGTAATGAACATGGACGCCGGTGTTATCCGTTAATACCGACGTGACGAACGGTTCGTCCCGCAGTTTCTCGGCCAGCTCCTCTTCACGCTCCAGCGTGCGGATATGAATGACTTTTTTCACGCGAAGACGGCTCTGAATATCGGCCACCTTGCCTTGGGCAACCATCTCGCCGTGCTCAATTACCCCAATCTCATCCACCATCTCGGCCAGCTCAGGCAAAATATGCGATGAAATGATGATGGTCTTGCCCATGAGCTTCAGTTCCTTCAATATTTCGCGCATCTCGATCCGCGCCCGCGGATCCAGCCCCGAGGCCGGCTCATCCAGGATCAATACCTCCGGATCATGCACCAGGCACCGGGCCAGGCATAAACGCTGCTTCATCCCCCGCGAGAGACTGTCAACGTACGTATCCGCCTTGTCGCTCAGGTTGACAAGCTCCAGCAGCTGCGGAATAAGCTGCTCCCGCTCGGCGCGCGGGATGCCGTAACTTGCCCCGTAGAAATGCAGATATTCTGTAGACTTCAGCTGATCGTACACGCCGAAGAAATCGGGCATATAACCGATCCGCTTGCGGACCTCCTTGGGATGCTGGGTCACGTCATAGCCGCCGACTTTGGCAACGCCCGAGGTAGGAAGCATCAGGGTAGCCAATATGGACATCGTCGTGGATTTGCCTGCTCCGTTCGGACCGACAAATCCGAATACCGTCCCTTTTTCGATATGAAGACTGATATCTTTCAGCGCATGGAACGCTCCGTATCTTTTGCTCAGATTTCTAATCTCGATCATTGAGTGGCCTCCCCTTTCACAGACAGCTCCGGCATCATAAAGTTGGTCTGATCCTTGGCGGTGATCATGAATCGGATGCGATTCCCCACGATATACTGCTCCGGATTCTGGTTAATGGTATGCACATTGTTCGCGTCTGTAACAGGCTCCCATTCGCTCTTCTTCGAGTTCCAGATCTCCATCGTGACGTTGTTGTTGAATTTGGTGCCTTTGATGGACAATTCGGAATACTTCACTTGGCCTTCGGATATGAGCGGGAATTCGGCGATCAGATTGCCTTGTCCCATTTCAACCCCGTGCGGATAAACCCCGAACATCGGCGAATTCACCTGCGATATCTCCGGAGACAGGAAGCCGTAAGGAATGTTGATTTCCCCGTTCAGTCCCCAATCCATTTCCACCGGCTGTATCCAGAAATTGAGCTGATCACTGTCCACCTCGGCGCCTTTCAGCGTATAATTCGTCAAATGGTCTTTGCTCCATCCCAGAATGTAAGCATCCTTGTTGACCATTCCCTTCGAGTATCCGTAGTTGGACAAAATGTCGCGCTCCCGCTGTTTCGGATCATTCTGCGAGTATGGGTACAGCATCCCGGACAAGTCACCGCCCGTAAATTTGATGATTTGTTTCGGATCCTGAGGAATGGCAGCCGCCTCGCCCTTCTTGATATCTCCCAGCTTATAGGCACTGCCTCCGACAACCAGCACCACCTCAGTTAAATCGTTAATGGTGTCATTGGTGATCTTGCCGTTTAATCCCCCTTTGGCATCCAGCTTTAAATCCATGGCAAGACGTCCCATCTCCTCCGTACCCTGATGGTCCACCCATACCTTGGCCAACGACCATTGGGACATGTCCCGAAGCTCCAGCGTCGTGGACTCCTGCCCTACCCGGACAAAACTTTTGTTTTCGGCGGTTCCTCCAAACGAGTTCCGGGACTGCCCCGTTTTCAAATACGTATTCTCCCCAAATTCCAAGGCATAGTTCCCGCTTCGAGGCGTGAAGAATGCAGAAGCGGTCGATTTCACCGCATCTCCCTGGCCATTTAGTTCAATCAGATTGATGGTATGCGCGAGCTCGCGCGTCTTGTCCGACGAGCCGACCGCATAGACGGAGGCGCTCGCGATGACGGCAATGATCGGAATCAAGAACCACGCCCATTCCCGCTTGTCCGCCTTCTTCAATATATAGTAGAGCAGCGGTGCGACGACGACCGCATAAATAATGAGCATCCACAGCAGCAGCGTGAAGGAAGGCATCTTCAGCGACGGGAAATACTCCAGAACATAATTCAAATTGTCCATGAGCGAATTGTAATACATGCTATTCTGCGAATTCATCATCGGCAGGTTATTGCGCAGTACCGATGCCCACGCGTCCGGATGGCCTGCCCAAGAGCTTACCGGCTCCATCGCCAGATCGTAAGCGGCATATTGAACGCTACCCTGGCCGTAAGCCTTCGAGGCAAACAAAGGTTGTCCGTCCGCGGCAATCCCGATTTGGGCGCCTTCCACGGCTTTCGCCGTAGAAATGGTAAATGGCCCATCCAGTTTCAGCGGTTTCCCGCCAAGCTTCTCCAGTTCATCCAGCGAGTTCACGGTCGCGGTGCCATTCGCAGCGACCGGCGATATGTCGGCAAACGGCGCCGCCGTTTTGGCATACCCCGCGCCCCCGGCCAGAACCAGGGTGCCGCCGCCATTGACCCAATCCGTAATCGCCTTTTGTTGAGGCTCAGACAGCGTATCGGATGCATAATTGTTCATTACGATGACGTCCAGCCCGTTCAGCAGCATCGCATCCGTAGGAACGTTAGCGTCTTTAAGCGGGAACACGTTCACGCTGCTGCCTTTGCCGTTCAGGACGTTCATGAAATTCATCGTGTCCGGATCATCGGACAAGACGGCCATGAGCGCGCCTTGATACGGAGAAGCCTGCACGTAATTTTTGCCTGTGGCAAACGGTACCTGCTTCCCCTTCGTATAAGAACCTTCATAGAAAAGGATTTGGTTATTGTCTTTATTCAGTACGGCTCCCGGAATGCCGATCACGACTTCCTTCGGCGTATCCTTCGGCAGGTCCACCTGCTGAACATAAGAAGTCTGATACCCGAAGCCGTTGTAGTTCTGAATCTGCACGACCACATCGCCGGATATATCCCGGTCGCTCGTTAGGGTCAGTTTGAGCGGGTTCCATTTCTCATGTTTGATTTTGCCTTGGTAGCCCATTTCGGATTGAATGCCAATCTTCGCTCCGTCGGCGTAGACGTTTCCTGCCGGAATCGACAGAGATAACGTTGCCACAATCAGCAGCGCCACCATCGGCAGCATCCACGTTTTCTTTGTATAAAACGACAACTGATGATTCCCCTCTCCAAATATAAATTGCTGTTCAAAGACAAACGATGCATAGGTTTTAGAAGATGTATGTAAAGACTCTCTTCACAAGCTCAACTATATTGACGAGTCGAATTTATAAAAAGTTTGACGTTTACTTCCATAAAAAGCTCCAAGGAACCATTTTTTCAGCTTTTGGCAAGAAATTCGTGTTATTGCTTAAGTCAAATATAAAATAAAATCCCGCTCCAAGAAGAGGAGCGGGATCAAGGGGTAATCCATTGCAGCGTTAAAGTGTCAGGCTGCTCCATTATACTCTCTATGATGAATCGTCGGAATGTCCGGGACTAGCTGAATACAACCGTTTTATTGTTATGGACCAGAATCCGATCCTCGACATGCCATTTGACGGCTCTTGCCAGTACCACGCGTTCAATGGTACGTCCGATGCGCTTCAGCTCATTGACGTCGTCACGGTGGCTTACGCGCTGCACGTCCTGCTCGATAATCGGTCCGCCATCGAGCTCTTCCGTTACGTAGTGGGCGGTTGCCCCGATAATCTTGACGCCGCGGTTATATGCTTGCGCATAAGGCTTGCCGCCGACGAAGGCCGGGAGGAAGGAATGGTGGATATTGATAATCCGGTTCCGGTAATGATCGATAAAGGTTGGCGAAATAATCTGCATGTAACGCGCAAGGATGATCACGTCGATATCATCGCCGATCACGTCCAACTGACGCTGCTCCGCTTGAGGCTTCGTATCCGCCGTAACCGGAATGTGGTGATACGGGATACCGAAGGATTCCACGTATTCCTTCATATCCAGATGGTTGCTGACCACCAATGCGATATCCGCATCCAGGTCGCCAGCCTGCCATTGCCACAACAACTCTACAAGGCAGTGATCCTCTTTCGAAACAAAAATCGCCAGGCGTTTCTTGCGGGCGGCATGATAGATATTCCATTCCATGCGGAATTGATCGGCTACTTCCCGGAAGGATTCCTCCAGCTGGGGAAGCTTCGTGTTCAAGTCCTCCAGATCGAACTCAACCCGCATAAAAAACATGCCGCCGGCCGGGTCCATCGTATATTGGTCAGACTGAACGATATTCGCGCCATGCTGGTACAGGAACTGGGATACTGCTGCCACGATTCCCGGTCCATCCGGACAGGAGATCAGCATGCGGGCACGATTAGGGTACTGACCTGCCGCAGACGGCAGATCCTTCTTGATGTGAATTTCCATGAGACTCGGTGATCCTCCTTTTAAATCTGCAATGAACATGAACGGCATCTCTCAAGAAAAACAATCCGCAGCATGCGGACGTTTTCTTGAGAATGCCTCAGTTTCTTACTAATATGCCATTTCTAATGAAGCTTAGGATGTCAGGGAAACACCAGACAACCAAGCGATCAGGCGCTGATTGATCTGCTCCTCCGACAGGTCGGACAGCAGGCCGGCCGCCATGACCATATCGTACAGGCGCTCCATCGGTTCGCGCGGATCGGCCTTTTTGGCTTTGGCATCATTCTTCAGCAGCGTCCAGGTATCCAGTACAAATGAACGGGACTCGATGCCTTCCTTGGCAAAGAAAGCACCCAGCTCTTCCACTTGCTGCGTGAAAGCTTGGCCGAAACGGCCTTCCACATCCCCGCGCAGAAGCGCAATCTCGATCTCGTACATCGGACGCTGGGTTTTTGGATCTTTACCGATCCATGGCGTTTCGAGAATGAACGGTCTGCCCTGGAGTTTCTCGTGATGAACCACTCTCTGAATGGCTTCATACCCGATCCATCCGGTTCCAATCGGCGTATGACGGTCTTTGCCCGCTCCGCGCGGGTTCTTGCTATCGTTCACGTGGACGACCGTTAAACGGTCGAGCCCGATTAGCTTGTCGAACTGCTCCAGCACGCCGTCCAGATCATTCACGATGTCATATCCCGCGTCATGAATATGGCAGGTGTCCAGGCAAATGGCTAAACGGTCGTTGTACTTCACCTTATCAATAATGGAAGCAATTTCTTCAAAGCTGCGTCCCATTTCAGTACCTTTGCCGGCCATCGTCTCAAGCGCAATCTTCACTTCGGTCTCATCCGTACCGCCGAGCACTTCATTAAGACCTTCCGCAATTCGGTCGATGCCGTATTCCGCATCCTTGTCGGTATATGCGCCGGGATGGAGAACGATGTTCTTCACGCCGACCGCATGCGTGCGGCGAATCTCCTCCTGCAGAAAGCTCACCGCCAGCTCAAACGTATTCGGCTTGTACGATCCGAGGTTGATAATGTACGGCGCGTGGACCACGATTTCTTCAATCCCGCTTTCCTGCATGGCGGCTTTGCCTTCTTCGATAAACATGGAGTCGATCGGCTTGCGGCGCGTATTTTGCGGCGCACCGGTATATATCATGAACGAGCTTGAGCCGTAAGACGTGGCTTCAGCCGTCGCAGTCAGCAATCCCTTGTCCGAAAACGACACGTGGGAACCAATTTTCAACATGCTGCATCCCCCTTTTTTAACACACAATTACACCTATTTTAGCTTGTATATCGAAATAAATCTAGAAATGCGTTATAATTCTCATGAAAGTGTCATGTGACAATAATCATTGAGGTGATATACAGATGAAGAGCACAGGGGCCGTCATGGGCTATTTGTCGTCCAGTGCGCCGCCGTCATGGTTCATGAACTCCATTGCCTTCTGGGGATGGGTCATGCTCGGGCTGATGGGCATCGGCGGATTTTTCATGTTCCGCAAGTTTCTGAAAGTGCTTCCCAAGGCCGACGGCAAATCGAAGCTCGATTGGCAAAATTACTGGGTAGAGCGAAGCCGCCCGCTCTGGACGGATGAATCCAAAGCATTTCTGGACGAGCTGGTGCAGCCTGTTCCGGGACCGTTCCGGGATATCGCCAAACACTCCATTGCAGCCGAAATCGGCAAAATCGCCGTCGAATCCGGCGCAACCGAAGTCACCCGGGATCACTGCATCAAAGGTTACATCGTGGCTACGCCGAAGCGGGATTACAAATTCCTGATGAACTTCCTCCAGAAGAAGGAAATCGACTACAAGCCTTATCAGCATTTGATCAATAAGTAATGAACACCCTAATACGGAATGGCGGTACTCGTCTTAAATGAACGGCCAAGCCGTTTGGTCATTTCCCCCAAGTCCTCTTATAGAGGATTAGGGGGATTCGTTTTTTAAGTCTGCTAAATTGAAGGGATACAAATCAACTTGGCCTGTTGTTTTGCTCTTATATAGGAACAAAAGCGTATTCTCCTCTTGTTTATTGAAGCGAATGATAAGCTCACGGTCCGGTTCATTATTTCTGTCCAAGGCAACTTCCTCGAGGAATTTTTTCTCTGATAGAGGAAGCGATAGCATCTCATGAACATAGGCGGTGATTTCACGCATTCGATGATAGAGTATCAGATGCTGCGTACCATATTCCCGCAAGATCATGTACGAATCCGTAACGTATTCGATCATATAGACCTCGTCTTTTTTTCCAGTAAGCTCCCTTAGATCGAATGAAGCCACCACTTCTCCTTCATGATTCAGAAACTCTGCATGCTTGCCATCCGTGAACAATACTTTTCCTTGCAGATCGTACAGGCTATACGTGTTGGTATCCGGATAATATCCCATGAATCCAAAGTGCGATTCCTTTATGATCTGTCCGTCCTTCACAAAAACCTGGCCGGATTTCTTACCTAATGCGGACATCCCTACTGCCTCATATAATCGAATGTACGAACTATGGTCAGACAGTCTTTCCACCTGGAGATGTCTCAGCTCCTCTACCAGGATGTCCAATTTTCCAATGAGCGACGGCGTCCTGTTTCCGATGGCTTGATAGAATTCACCATTCTTCCGGTTAAGCCAAAATGTAATGCCCTTATCTGTCCCCATAGCGTAACTGCTGCCAACAGACAACGTCTTCGTATCGGATTTCCACCTCACTTCCTCACTCGCGGTCTCGGCAACAAACCGAAGAGGAATGTACAGCTTTCCGTTGATGATTTCCGCAGAAGTCTGGAGTTTTTTCTTTTCATTGTTCACGTAAGCAGCATCGGATCCTGGCTGCAGGGTCATTTCAAGATTTACGCCATACAGACTCGCCCTTTGCTGTCCTTGATTCCAATGTACCTTCAAACCCAATATATCGCCGACCTCCCGCAGAGGAAACAACACTCTTCCATCCTTCATCATTACCGGGTCTTTCAAAGAGAAGGGCGATTTGAATGGCCCATATTCCACGTTTGCTTTTACAAATAAAGTGGCGGCATGGGATGGGCTCGGAAGCAGTAACCATAACACCACAAACAAGGGTGACCATAATAAGGCTTTTTTTATCACATTGATCATTCTCCTTCATCTCCAGAAATTAAATCCTATGTAATAAACCTTTATCTATGGGGGATATATTCAAAAAGTTGAAAGACTCATTTCATTTTCATTTCTTCGACTTCAAATCCTTCATTAAGTGACCGCACCAAATACAATTCATCAAAACCCTCATCATAGTAAGGAGTTTGCAACATCTTCAGTGTACTTTTGATTCCAACCTCAGGAATCTTATCTTTTCCTTGTCTCTGTTCGTTACGTGCATAAGATAAATCATAATTCGGTTCAAAGTAATAACCCACGATCTTATACCTATGTTTTTTACCTAATTCGATATATTTTTTTCGTTCATCCATTGTTGGATTCGTATTATCAATTACAAACGGCAGACTAGTACTGATTGATGCTTCAAGAAAAACATTCTCACGATGCCTTGTCCGCAACATATCAAGGTTTATTCTCATATGAGTTTTGAAAAACTTTTCTTTATAAAATGTTGATTTTCCAGAAGCTTGAATCCCAATGAAAATGACACACTCCATTATTTTTCATCCTTTGATAAATAAACGTACTGATTTATGTACTCTCTATTCTGACTAAAAATCGGTGTATTAAAATCAACATCCCACTTGCTCCGAAGCGCCTCTCCTTTTTTATAGTACTGCTTTGTAATGCACGCTCCGCGTTTTTGCCAAATAGGCAGATCGTTCCAATTTACACCTTTTTCGAGAAATAACTTGTCCTGAAGTTTCTTTCCATCTAATCCCTGTAACTCCTTATGTGGAAAGCTTGCCTGAGCAACCATCGAAATGCTGTTTTTGGTTGCGTCCTGCTGTCTCCAAAGAAAATAGTTCGCTACCTCATCATGAGGCAGTACCCAAGCTCTGCTATCAAATGTGGCGAGCGGCTTGTCGGGAAAGGCTTTTTGTATAACCTCATTGAACTTTGCAGTAGCCATTGAAGCAGACACTGAAACCATTTTTTGTAGATTATTTTCAAACCAAGACTGCGTTGTTAACTTATCATAATTGGTCAGCAGAATAGATATTTCATCACTTTGATGGTAGATCAACTTACAACCCATAATATTTTGCGCTAAGTATTTACACGTCTCCCAAAAAGCCTGAATTAATACCTCATCAAACGGTTTTATCATTCCACGAGTAAATGTATGGAAATGTGAACCATCTATACGAATAATCACTGGAAGTCTCTGAGGAAGCGTTTGTCTAAAAATGTTTTCGTAACCCTTCATTCGGTTGCCAAAGTCGTCCTTTTTCATGTTTACTCCTTTTAATGATTGATAAAAGAATTGCAATACTGGATTTAATTTGAGTTATCGTTCACTTGATTTTTTAATTCCATGCCTCTAGTAAAAAATACAACCCCAATCGCAGCAAAAGTCACGTAATTGCTTATTCTCGTTATGACTGCTTCATCGTCCTCATAATTAATCCAGTACAAGAGGGCAAATGGCGAAATTATCATGAATGCTTTCATAACTAACATAAAAACATACTGGGTTCTTTGCTTGCGTGAATCCCCTTCTGTAGCAGCTATTTTTAGGCCAACCTTAGATGAGTCATAGATTGTTATAAATAATGCGATGATACTTGTATATGCTGTAATTTTTGCGTCAATCTGAATCCATGGAATAAATGCTACTATTGCAATACCTAGATATATTCCTGCAGCCAAGTAAAAAAAGTTGCTTTTAATTTTCCTATGCAAAATCCTCTTGTCCTCTCATTAAAGTATTATTATCTCGCCTTAAAATTATAGTTAATCGGTACATTTTACCATAATCATCATACCAGATGTTTTTTATAGATCTAGTAAAAATAAAAAACCAAAGGCCCCTCTAAAAATTAGGGTACACCTTTGGTTTTCTGCAATAATCTGAATTCCCTCTAAACTTCATAGAATAATGGCTTCGCAAATCTTACTTCTACTATAATAATCCCGTTTTAATATACCCCCCTGCGCAGGGTAAACGTCCATCCGGCAATAATAAAGGCATCCCCTTCCATCAAAGGGTATTCTTTATAAGGCACCATGGATTCTCCCTTCAACATCGTTCCGTTTCTGGAACCCAGATCCTTCAGGACGTATCCACCGCTTTCGCGAGAGAGCTCGACATGTGCCCGTGAAGTCCCCACACCTTCAGCTACGAATTGGGCGACGTCGGGAGAGCGGCCGATGATGAAATGGGGCTGATGCAATTCAATTCGCTTCGGGACGGCTGCATTCGGTTCGGTAAGCTCAAGATAGTCCCTGGCCGAATGGTGTCCGGGCGGACGAACGGCGGTCTCTGGACTTAACAGCACGGTAGCTCCCCCACCACCAGAGGACGAAAGCACCTCCGTCCGTTGGGACAGCTGGGCATAATAATCCCCTTCTTCCCTATAAGAATCTCCTGCCCCTGCGTTAGGCGAACGCGAAAAAGCCTGGTCCCGCAAAGACTGTACGGAAGATCCCGCTGAAGGCTGATCCCGCTCAAGGTTAAATGGAGATTTAGGAACCTGCCATCTCCAATGCTCATTCCCCTCACCAAGCTCTGCTTCTGCCGCTTTCCCTGAGTCCGCTGCCTGTCTTCCCGTAAGAAGACCTGATAAGGGATCTGCCTCAAAACGCGGGACGGACTTCCACTTGGCATGCTCTTGCGGACTCAGCTCTGTGGATTCAAACACGGGCAATGAACCGGACCAATCCTCCACTCTCCGTGAGAGCAGCCGGAGTTTGCCCGTGTAGCCGAGCCAAGCGATCACGGCAAGCAGAATCGTAATCCCTACCGATAGCCCCAACATCAGCGGACCCGGTTGATTCATGTACAACATTCTCCAAGCTCCCGCTGCGGCGAGCAAACATCCTAGCAAAATATAAGTCCGAACCGGCGAAGACCTGCCATGCTCCGCTTCATCAAGACTTGAATCATCTGTGCCAGATGACCACGCAGGAAGACCTGATGGGGTGCGACCGGCGTGAGGATTACCTTCTTCGTTTCGGCCGCTTTTCCCAAACATCTCGTTGGTACGTTCAGTCAGGCTTCGAATTAAACTCTGTTTATCCGTGTTGCCGTCATTCTCCGTCTGCAATGCCGCACTCCGGCTGTGAGCCGGCTCTGCAAATGAGAAGGCAGGCCTGGAGACGCTGCTGTTTGAGGGATTATCGGTATAGGGCAATCTTTCATTCACATGTGCAGGCACTGCCATCTTCGCTTGCGTTCCTGCTTGATCGCTTTCACCATCTTCTCCTGCAAGCAGTTCAATGACAAGCCGCTTAAGTCCCGGCAAACTGAAGCTCTGTTCACTGCAGAAGGTCATCAATGCTTGTATCCCTCCTCCTTTCAGCTCCGAGACCGATAAGAGAAGCCTTGTCATAAGTTCCTTAAGCGTTACAGGGAGACGGTTACTGCTTGTCTCATTAACGGCAAGGGGAACATAGGTTAAATATAATGTGCCAAGATGCAGGGAGCCTTCAACAAACAGAAAATCCTCATGAAGTATGTAATTCTCGGGTTGAAGCATATACAGCCTGCTGTCCTCCAATGCGGTAGCGATCTGCAGCAGCAGCCCATAGTACTCGGTCAACGTCATGCGCTCGCTCTTCAATGCCTGAGACAGCATCTTTTTGCCGGTGATATCATATTCCAAGGTTACTTTGTAATCGACTTCTTTCATATGCAGCTTCAAAAAGTGCGGGATTCTCGAAGAACGGATCATGCCCAGCTGCACATGATTCAGTTCTGCTGACTGGATCCCTTCATCCCGGTCCAGCACCATGATCGTTCCGCCGTTCTGCATAAAATCCGCCTTTAATCCGAACATAAGCGCCGCCTCCTACATGTGCAGTACTAGATACGTGCTGATCATGCCAGGAAGGACAGCCATCATAAAGGGAAATCGCAAGTGCTCCTCCTGGCTGTTGCGCCACGGCAACCAGCTCTTCATGACAAAAACTCCGGCGATACTGCCAACGACATGGCGAACTCTCTTCATCGTCTCCCGCCGCCAGAGCAGAATGAGCAAACCGATGGCACCGGCAAAAAGGACAGAATACATAATGCCCTGCAAGGTAAACCACAAGCCGGTCCAGGCGCCGATCCCACCGAACAGCTTAACGTCGCCCGCTCCTACAGCCCCTATAAAATACATGATCAACAAGATGAGAAACCCTGCTCCAAGACCCTTCAAAGAAAAGAGCAGGCCTTCCCATCCGTCCAGAGCGCCATGAAAGATCGGACCGGACAGCATTGCCGATACGGTTAGAGCATTCGGTATCTTCATGGAACGAAGGTCTGTAATAAAGGCCACAATCAGATAAACGGCACAAATACCAAAGGCAACGGCCACACCCATCAACCTCCCCTGCGCGACTATTCTAAGGAATAGTCTGAATAGAACTTTAACTATTGACGCACAACGAATTGCTTTTATTGGAAAGACTTTTATTGGATATTACTTTAGAACCCTATATTTCATAACCTTGCTCTTGAACCTCTCATGAGCCCGACCGCGCTACCACCGTAAACGGCACCTCGATCCGCTGCCCGTCGGCCGTCTCAACCACGAACAGCCAAGTCCCCGGCGTTGTATTAAATCCCACGTTCCATTCCCAATCGATATAGCCGTTATCATCCGCGGTCTTCCAACCCAAATATTTAGCCGTGCTCTGGCCGCTCTTATAATAGACTGATAATTGAGCGCTGGCCCCTGGCTCTACTTTCACCTTTACCTTAGCCTGCTTGCTTGCGACGGCCGGATTCGGCTTCTCCAACAGCTCAATGGCTCCGTTCTCTGAGCCGTCCCCGTTCCCCGAATCGCCCCCGCCTTCTCCGGTGTCTCCAATCCACAGCCTCTCCTTGGCCTTCGCTTGCAGCACGATGCGTTTGTTCAAGAAAGGAACCCGGATTGGAAGGGCATAATTCACCTCAATGCCAAAATAAGGACTCGTGCCGCTCTTCAAATTGGGTATGTGAACATTCGACACATGGATTCGGTCATAATCCAGAAGGCGGTCAGGCATGAACGGCTTCATCATCGGCTTAACCACGGGGTCGAGTACGGCTTCCACGGTTTGGTTCTTAAGCTGCTGCAGAGGCTCCTCACCTGAAGCGACGGCTTCCGTGATCCACTCCTTAGCAGGAGAAGGAAGCGAGTCGCTATAATTCGAAACCCAATCGGACAGCGACAATTTGGGTATTTCCCAATGGGACGTGCTGGGCGTGCCTTCGCTTGTTCCGTTACCGCCTGCATTCGCCTGCACGGCTAGAGAAACAGGATACATATGGGCCGCTACGGTTTTGACGGTATCGGAAACGGTGCTTTGGAGCGCCGTCGATATCAACGTCATCTGCACGATATATATGAGAAAAATGACAAAAAACATAAACATCGGCAGCAACAGCGCAGCTTCCACGACCATGCTTCCTTGCTCCGCCGACGCTCTGCTCTTACGCAAAGGCTTTCGTAATACCGATAAACATTTCATTCAAGTAACCCCTAATCCTAATAGGAAAAATCCGCCTTGCGCTTGACCAAGTACCGACTTCCTTGAACTTCATCCCCGTCGCTTCCGAATGCAACGCCGATCGACTTCGTCACTCCCGGAAGAAACCATAAACGCATGGCCGTCCTAACTTCCCCTGAAGCGTAAGTAAATCGCTCCGCAGGATTGATGCCGGTGTTTAATCGTATCAGCGCCAGCATGCGTGATAACTTCTTCTCGTTATTGCTGTGAATAAACAAAAATATTCGTAAATGATCCCTGTAGGTAAGCTCAACGGGTACATACTTGGAAAGCTGAACGCTTCCCTTCTGACACAGCTGGATCATATCCTCGATAGCCTTCTCGATCCCATACAGGATGGCTGCCGCCAAAACCGCCAACGGATTTCCTAATTTGCTGTTGACGACGAATCCTTCCATCGTCCAAATCGCGAGCCTGGAAGCGAAGATTTCTGCATAAGCCGCCGAAATATTCCCGGCGGGGTTGTGGAATCCGTACAGAATATATTCCACTTCCTGATTCCCGATAGCGAACTCCTGCACTATCTCCTCTCCCGTGCTGGACCCGTCAACGATTCCGGATAAGTTCCCGACATCGAAATGCTGATAATAATGAACGGCGTACTCATTCTGAAACAGTTCGTCCCTAACACCGCCAAGCACGTTCCCCATAAATCCAAACATGCCGTCCATATTATCCATTGCTTGTTTGCCGGCATCATACGGATCGTCGTCCAGCGGCTTTCCCTTACTCATGCTGTCTACTTCCGCATTAAATTGAAGGCTTTCGTCATAGTACTGCTGGAGTTCACGAAACTCATCCATAATGGCTTGATTCTGCCCATTCAGCCCGTTGATCGCCTCGATGGCTTTGGATGCCTGCTTCAGCTTCTGATTGGCCAGCTTCTCCATCGCCTTCCGTTCCTTATCCGATGTGCGAAGCTGCTCCAATGCCGCCTGCTGCCGATCCATGATATTTCCGCTGCCTGATACCCCATAATTAGAAATGTAATTCTGCAATTCGCGGCTAGCTCCGATCACGGCCCCCTTCATCCCCTCCCCGCCCAATGAAGACTGTAGCGCGGCCACAGCTCGGACAACCTGTTGATAACGACGCTCCTGGTTGTCAATTTCTTGCCGAAAGCCGTTTAAGAAGACATCGCCATGAATTAACTTGTCCGCTTGCTTCCGAATGGATTGGATCATCTCCGCTTCCGACCCGGAGGAATCGGCTGACCCCGGCGTTATGTCATTCGTCACTTGGTCATACCCCGCATTAGATGAACGGTTCTCGGATTCCTTGATGACCTGCTTCATCTCCTCGTTCAAACTCCTGGCTTCCTCCCATAATTGCTGCGCGTCCGCTAGGAGCTTGTCATTCTCGCGCTGAAACCGTTCGGCCTCTCTCGAAATCTGCGAGCCGATGGAAGACATTCCGCTCCGGTAAGCCATGAGCAGAAGCGTATACTGTTTCTCTTTGGGGGGCCTGTCCGCGTCCTCCTGTTGTTTATCTTTATAATCCTCATACTGCGATGCCCCGTCAGCAGCGGTTTGGATGCTGCCCCCGAGCGAAGTATCGTTGATCGGTTGTCCAGGCGGATCCATGACCAGCTTCGATAGCCGGATCGCATGCTCTCCTGCCTTGCGCTGCTTTGCCAGCATCTCATCCAGCGCCGCTTCCCGCTTGTCATACAGCCTGCGCAGCTTCTTAAGCACATCGACCGTATTGGAAGCTTCCTTCATGGACTGCGATAAAGGTTTGAACTTGCCCACTAATTCCAAAGTGAAATCGATCGGCGCTTTATACTTCATGTCCTCGATGATCTGCCGGTTGAAGATGTCATAAGTGCCCAATGGACGCTGCAATTCAAGCCCCGAGCTATCGAGTTCCATCGCCATTAACCGGAACGCATCGCTGCGGTCTCCCGGGTTCAAGCTGTCATTCAGCACGTTGCCCATAATGAGATCCCCGCTGGTGCCCCCATGGGCATACAGTCCGTATTCCTTCTGCAGCTGCGGATCGTAGGATGACATCACGGAGCGTACGGCTGCTCTTGTCAGCCTCTCGCTTTGCACCTTCATGGCCGCGATACGCGAGAAATCAATGAATATGGCTACAAACATAAATACGGCTGCCAGGGCGATAATCAAAAAAACAGATACAGATCCATCGGACGATCGGCCCACCTCTCTCCTTCTCCAACTAGACCGCGCTTTCCCATGCTTCGTCATGACTATCGCGAACCTCCGAACTTTTGTAGAACTTCCCCTGCGGCTGCCTTATCCGTTCCGTTTCTCCCGCCTTGAAACTTCGATCCGTAATATCGCATCAAATCCATCGTGCGGATAAATTCAACGGGATCAACCACAATCGATTGTGAGTTGACCTCGATCTGGCCGCCATCGTCCAGCATTCGGCTGATTGGCGTCAGAGAGACCTGCTCGTTTAACGACGTCGTTACTTTTCGTATGAGCAGCTGATTCGTATAACGAATCTCTCCAACCATGCTGGAAGGCACGGCCGTGCCGCCCTTGGACATCTTAAGCTCGGGCAATTTCCCTGCGCTCTCAGCCTCCCCTTGCGGCAGTGTAATCGACCTCGTACTGTCTCCCCCCGCCAAACCGAATAAGGTCCCGACAACGTTATCGTCGGTTAACCGCCAATATAACGCATCATGGCGTCCCTGTTCCACGGATCCCGAGGCAGCGATCTTATGGCTGTTGTCCCAGATATACGCGGTCCTTTCGGAAGCCGCGGCCGATGCCTGAACCAGCATGGACTGCTGATAGATATACAAGCATAGGAACAGAAGCAAAACCGTCACCATCAGCACGATGGGAAGAACCAGGGAGGCTTCAACCGTGAAGCTCCCCGTATCGTCCTTCCATCTTTTCTGGAGCTTATTATTCAAGGAACTCTTTGCTCTTGTTGTTCACGTTTTTAAACAAGTTGTTCACCAAGGCCGTAATCTGATCTTTAAATATAAGCGCGATAATCAAAATAACGACGAGGATCAGGATCATCTCAAGCGTTCCGATCCCTTTCTCATCCTTCCAAAAAGCTTTCATACCATTCTTCGCCATGTTTAACATCATATTTCGTACACCGGTCCCTTCTACATGTTCATCATCATAAATGCAGGCGCTCCGAGCAAAACAATCACGATCATGAAGATGACCACCATTGGCAGCACCAGCTTCGAGGAGGCCTGCTCGCCCCTTGTTCTTGCAATGGCCTTGCGCTTCTCCCACAGCACGCGGGACAAATCCCGCAGTGCCAGGACAAAGTCGTTCCCGCCGCGCCTAAAATTAAGCAGGACGGCTGTTGTAAATATCGATACTTCCTGAACGCCGCACCGTTTATTGAACTGCTCGAAGGCTTGCTGGAACGGATGGCCTCCCTCCCATTCAAGCACCATTCTCTTCAGCTCAGCATACAGGGGATGGCTCTCGTCCTTGTTCCGTTCCACGCAATGAATGATCGCCCGTTGCACCGTCTCGCCGGCGCCGACAAGCAGCACAATCTTGTTCAGAAGCTCCGGCAGCTCCATCACGATATCCTGCTCACGCAGCGTGACCTTTTTATGAAGATCCTTCACCAAAGCGACGGGCAGCAATGCCCCCAATCCGAATCCAGCCAGAAGTCCGATTACTTCCCCGGACAGCAACGACCACAAGCAGCCGCCGATCAAAATAAGCCATGTATACGCAAGGGCCTCGGCCATAAATAACAACGTCATTTCCGCGCTGTGCCGCAGACCATGGATCTTCTGAACGGAGCCCTGCATCCGGTAGAATACAATCGGGAAGCGCATCGGAACCTTCCCCCGCTCCAGCAGGAACAACACAGGCGGCGCTAACCGCTGCAGCCTGAGCCCATCCATGGACAATCTGCCAAGACGATGGTATCGTTCGCCGCACGTTCGATTCAGCACCACCCAACCACCCACAAGCAGAACCGTCAGCGCGCCGGACATCCATGTCAGCATCCCCGCCTCACCTCCTTACACCTTGATATCCATCATTTTGGTGATCCATAAGAAACAGCCTCCTAAAGCCGCAAGTGCAAGAGTAGAGATCATGATCCCCGATCCGCTGTACATGGGCTCCATATAATCGGGGGATGTCATATTCATGAACAGCAGCAGGAGGAACGGGGCGGCAAGAAGCGCCTTGGATTCGAACCGCTTCTGTGCAATCATCACGGATATCTCCTGCTGGATATCCAGCTTCTCCCCGATGACGGAGGAGGTTCTGCGCACGACTTCGACCAAATCGCCGCCTGTGCGTTTGCAAGTCGAGAAGACATCCGCAAAATTCGTTAGATCCTCCATCCCCGCCCTTCTTGCAAAATCCTGCAGTGCCACTTCGATAGGCTCGCCGTACTCCAAACGGGACACAATGACCTTGAGTTCGAAGATCAGATCGCTGCTGCCTCCGGGATCCAGCAGCAGCAAGTCCTGAACGGCATCCCTGAACCCGTTCTCCACGGAGCGGCCGGCCGACAGGGACGAGGACAAGGAATAGAGAGCTTGCTTGAAGTGAAGATTCAGCGTCCTGCGTCTGCGTTCCAGCATAAACCGCCGCCATAATTTAGGGATCATCAGCCCTCCCGCTCCCAGCAGCAGCGACAATATCAGATTGTGATAAAACAGATAACCGATGAAGCAAAACAAAAGGCCGCCAAGGATCACACATGCCGTTCTGTGACTCATCGAGAGATGATAGACACTGTAATCCGGAAGGGCGTGGGTTCGGGCCGCGGCTGCATGCTCGGGTTTACCGGCGATTTTGCTCCTCTTGATCACTCGGCCGCCTTGGCCCTCTTTGGGCATCCAGGCAGAACTGCCGGAGCGTTTCATTTATGTCACCTCCATCATCTTCTGCAGCGGCCAAGCCGTAATCCCGCCCATATGAAGCTTGTCCGCCGATTGAAGCGGATTGCCGCAAGGCTCCAGGCGCCCAATCACCCGGCCGCCCGATTCGCCCGTTTCACGGAACCGGTACAGCGGGTTCAGCACCACCTCGCCGTCGCTCATTCCAATCACTTCGCTAATCTCCGTTACGCGTCGCGATCGATCCCTTAACCGGGATAAATGCACAAATATATCAATCGCCGAGCTAATCTGCTGGCGGACCACGCTGATCGGAAGATCCGCACCGCTCAGTACCATCGTCTCCAAACGGCTGATCATGTCCTGCGTGCTGTTGGCGTGCCCCGTCGACAAACTTCCGTCATGTATAATATGCACAATATTTAATCATATAAAAAAAGCCCTTATAAACAGGGCTTTTTCTTGTTTCCAATACTTTCTAAGGGGATATTATAGATTCTCATAAGTCTTACCGTTATGTGAATGGGCGTCTTTCCGGGCGACGTCTCGTATTTCGAAAGTGTCCTTGGAGAAACATTAACCTCATCGGATATTTGCTCAAGACTCAAGCCTCTTTCTAAACGTGCCTTTTTCAAATCAGGTAACATGTAGCGTGACCCCTCCTTAACCTTCATGATGTTTACTCTCGAAACTCTACATGGTACAATTTACCTATGGATAATCACCTACTTCTGAGAGGAGTAATCATAGTTGGCATTCTCCCAAGGGAGATGTCTATTGAAGCAACGTCTTGCCGAAAGACGCATGACCCAATCAGAGTTGGCGAGAAAAACAGGTTACTCCCGCCATCTCATATCTCATTACGCTAACAACCGCAACTACATGTCTCCTAGCGCAATGAAAACGATTTCGTATGTACTTAGATGCAATATGGAAGATTTGTATGATTGGGTATGGAGCGATCAATAGGCTTCTTCCCTGGTCAATGTATAGCCGGGCTATACAATATACTATAAAGCCGAAATCCATAATTCACCAATGGTAATTTTTTACTGGAAAACCCCTGTCATTCACCCCTCATCTACACTGAAAATAGCCTCATTCTATTTTTAGACACACCTCCCCTCTTAATCCTTTAACCAATTCACTTATTAAAGAAAACCGAGAAATAGGGATCTAAAATAGATATTTTATTTTCCATCATATTACTACGAACACACGTTCTTAACAAGTATTGATTTAACATTTGCTTGGGTATACTATAGTACATATGTTCGCGTTTGGAGGTGGTAAAATGAGTTTTTTAGAAGCAATAACAGATGAAGATCGTCTATATGTCAAACAAGTGTCGGGGATATCAGTCAGACATGGAACTGCAATGGGAGTTTCTAACGGCCCAGGCATCCATTCTAATGCGAAAGTATCTTGGGTTAGATATAAGTATTTATGAGGACAAAAACAATAAGAGTGGGATTACAATGGGATATTAATATAGAAAATATTACCTCGTTCTGTTAGACTGAAACCGAAAATTAATTAGGGGGTACAGAATTGAAAAAGCCAATATATAAAAAATGGTGGTTTTGGGTTGCGCTTGTGCTGGTCATCGGATTTATAGGTAACATTATTGATCCCGTGGAAGAAAAAGAGGTAGTACCCGTTGTAAAAGATGATCCAACACCTAAAGAAGAACCCAAAAAGGAAGATGTTGTTGAAGATGGGGAACAGGAAGAAGATTTAAAGACGATTACAGAACGTCAGGCAAAAAAACAACTTGATAATATTGAACTTATCAAATTCAATGAGGACAATGGATATCTTTTAATCAAAGGCAAAGGAAAAGAAAACATAACCAATGACTACACTGTAAAAGGGTTTAAAATGTCTATATTTAATATTATGAAGAACATTCATGAACAGAAGGATATTGAAACCCTAGCATTTAACATCACTTATCCCTTAGTAGATAAATACGGAAACTCAAGTGATCAGATTGTATTAAAAGTGGAATTTACTAGATCAACATTAGATAAAATCAATTACGAAAATTTCGACTTCAATAATATTGGAGATGTGGCAGATTCATATTGGGAGCACCAAGCCATAAAGGAATAAAACTACGACCCTACCAGCATATAAGCCGATAGGGTCTTTTTACTATAAAAACTTTGTTTTGTCGTTTTTTGTTTCGTTTTTATCCGTGTACCCCGTGCCTTCTTTAGGGTTAGAGATGATACCTAGGATCACCAGCAGACCGAGGATCGCCACCGCCAACCCCGTAATATTGGTGCTCAACTCCTCGGAAATTTCAAACCCGAACACCTTTCCAGCTGCCGAAAGAATAAGCAGCACTGCCGCCACTAACGATGTCCACATTCCATAGTTACGCCATTTACTCATGTTATTTTTCCTCCTTTGTGATATGCACTGTTAAGTTCTCTTTATCCCATCTGACGGACGCTCCTAGAGCTTCTGCAACCTCCCTAGAAGGCGTGTATGTGGATCCGCCATCTAAGTATCCATCTGCAACCTTCTTGCCGTTTACAAGGACCTTTACTTTTTGTTGTTCCACTTTCTTCACACCTGCCTTCTTCAGTGAATTGATTTTATTCAGTTCTGCATCCACTTTTGATTGCGCCGGTTTAACACCAACCCGAAGTTGAGACAAACTCAGACCAAAGGTCATTTCGAAATGAGGATAGTCTTTAAATGACTTCCAGTCGCCACCCCAGGCAAATCCAATCTTCTTAGCTTCTTCTACAACCTCAAGCCAATCAAACGTTTTGTCAAAGTCTCCATCCCGGCGCATGTCCCAGCTAACGTTTTTGCCATCTGGCATTAACAGAGCAAAGTCTATTGCTAAACCAAAGTTGTGATAACTGGTTCCGCCAATAGCATTTGTTACAATCGCTCCCGGCCTAGGGCTTACATGTGACAACCCAACCGAATTGAGCTGCGTTTGCGTTCTTCCCTGAGCATATAAGGCGTTCTGTTCTTCGATAGATCGCAGCCCCTGGGTGATTACAATTGGAACGCCTCGATCATACGATCGTTCAATGAGAAGTTCTGCCGCTTGCTTTACGACTGAATGTAATCCGTTAAGACGTGCGGCGGACTTCTTCTTCACCTGCTCCAGTGTCAGCATTGTCTTCCTTTTCCCCTTCCCCACTCTTCTTATTGAATACTTTCACCGCGCCTCGTAATACTTGAGGAATCGGCACTCCCATGCGTCCCACATTTTCGATGATCGATAGCAATTCGTTAGCCAAATAAAAAAAGATCACAGCATTTTGGAAATACTGTAATCCTCCTAAGGCCATATCTATGAAGTGCGAAACCATTATCAATAGGAATATCGCGACCTTTCGGGCTATCCCATAATATCCAACTCTACTTCTAAGCTCTCCATTGATCCAAGCAGCAGCCCAGCCGGTCAACCAATCAATGATGACAAAAACCAATAATATGTGTATCAACAGGCTCCAACCTCCAAACATATAACCCGTCAGCGCCCCCAAGGCTGTGGATATGGTTTTAATTACAGTAGACCATTCCCCCATGACCCTACTCCCCCATTCTCTCTATATAGACCACTAAGAGGATTAATCACCCCCTTTAGGTTGTTTCAGTTCCTCCAAACGCTTTTCTATGCATGCCTTGATCGCTTCTAGATACTTATCTTCTTGACCTTGGTGGAAAGCTCCAGCATGCGAAATAACTTCGCATACATCCTGTACGGTTGGATATAGTTCAACCATTAATTTGTTACGGACAATAGCCATACGATCACCTCTTTGGAAAAAATAAAAAGCCCTACCGTTTGGTAGGACTTCGTGTTTATTCGAATGCTTTGAGTGCCTCGTTTACCTGGGCAAGTTCATTTTGCTTTTCTTCAATACTTTTGTTATAAGCATTTATTGCTTGCATAAGAACTGCCCCGCCTTCTTTTTCTCCAGTCTTAGGAATAATGCTCAATTGATCATACTTTGCCTGAGTTTCATCTCTATCTTTTATCAAAATAGACAATCCGTGTTCTAATTTTGTTTTTTGTTGAAGCAGTTTTTCCTTCTCTGCCGATGTATTGTCAACCTCGTCTGTTATGTTTTCCGTTGTTATCTCGATTACCTTTTTCGAGTTATCCACCTTTAAATCAGCCCCTAAGGATTCAGACAAAGCACGGACTGGAGCGCTGGTTCTTCCCGAAATAACAGCCCCTTTGTCTTCGAGTTTTTGACCATTTATAATTACTGTATATTCACCCGTTACCTTTTGCCCTACCAAGCTTTTCACTTGAGCATATACAGAATCTATTGACGTAGCGACGAATACACCTAATATGAACGCACTAACAACATACAACCATTTTTTCATGTTTACCCCTCCAAAGTTTTAGGATATGGTAAGTATATCCTACGACTGTGAAAGGGTAAAGTTTCATATTAAAGACCAATTACATTGGCTTGCGAGAAATCAACAGTGCCTTGAAACCTAACAATACCATTCGTACTTGGGTATAATACATCGCCTTGAATGTAGGTCACTCCAAAACTAGCTCCTAGTCTCAAGTTATCATTACCTATCACATGCAATTCTCCTGGTATGGCATAAACAAGCCCTTGTGATTGACTTGATGAATCATAATAGGTATGCCCTGAGATGTTTGCTTGTGGGTTTGTTCCTAATTCAACCCTCCTAGCACCGAAATCATCATAGAACCGGAAGCCGAACGGATCCAACTCAATGCGTTCCCCGTTATTCGCCGTTCTTATTGTACTACCTAAGATTTCTGCACCTTCGATGTATGAACCGTAAATGTCCGAACCTCGTATTTCACCTTCGAATTCAGCGCTTAATGCCTTCATATGTCCTGTTTCGTCAACACTGAAGTTGTTACCTATCTCGATTCTTCCACCGATGAATTGACCAGCTCTTACGATGCCTACGAACTCGTATTCCTGGTTGATCGGATCAAAGTAAAGTGAATCGGTGTAACTGCCGTTACCGTTACCCTTCTGCATGCGGAATTCATCAGCATTCCAGATAGAACGAGCCATCTTATCATAACGTTCGATGACAATCCCTTCATCTGGTCCGATCTTTACGCCGTACATCCATCTATCTTTACCAACTGTGGTCGTCTGAATTCGGTAAATGGTGTCCTGGATGCCTTCAATGTAATTGGCTATGGTGACTTTGGAATTGATACGGCGTTTAGGCGAATAGGAATATTCAATGATGCGCTGCTGTTCGTTAATGCCTAATTCCTCGTCAATGATGTCCACGGTATCACCAAGTTCGAAATATTCTAGCCCTTCGAATTCTGGCAAGGTGTTCAGTTCCACCACATCGATTTCATAAGCCGTTAACACCTCGCCCGATTGCCCGTTTACGTCCTTTACAATGCCTTTGAGGTTCTTGCCCAATCGAAACTGTACGCCGCGATCCTGACCCCTTCTAGACATTAATGACACGGTGTATTTGTCGAAGTACAGTTCACAACCAGTTTGAGCTGCTATTTCCATCAGGACACCGCGAGCGTTAACGCCTTCCTTCAGGTCAACACTCACGTATTGGTCATACTGGACAAATCCGACCATGAACCCTGTTCCCTCAAGTGCCATGTTCATTAATACCCAAGGTGTATTTGTATGGATGAATCCACCTTCAAACAAATGAAAAAGCAGATCATATGAGACCTGCTCGCATTCAATAGCTATGGCAACTTCGTTACTTTCGGATCGTGTTCGCCTGTGCTTGACTATGTTGAAATACTGTCCTTCTACCTCAGCGATATTACCAACTTGGATGTATTGACTTTTCTCGTCATCCAACAAAACTGAAAAATTGAATGTATATGCGCCATTGACTTGTTCGTTTATGTCGTCATTAAAATAGTCATCCAGCACTGTCAGCGGCTGCTGTGACTGGTTTAGGATGGTTATCAAGGTATCACCTCTGATCAGATTAAATCTAAAGCGTATTAATAAATGCTAATATTTTGTCTGCTAATATCATGTGCCCGTTATCGTTAGGATGCAATCCGTCAGGGAGTGCGAATGCCTGATATTCAGTGTTCCAAGCATAAACATTCCCCTCCCTGTACAAGTCCAGCGCAGGAACACTATAGCGATTTGCAACCTTGATAACTGCATCTGCGATTTGTTCCATGGTTGTCCCGTAACTTTCCGCCCAAGGATCGGGTCCTCGTGGTATTGGCGTAAATACCGCAATTGTCTTTGTTGGGTACTTATTAATCAATTGTCTGATGGTGTAATCCAGTGCACCATAAAAACTAGTTGCAGGATCTGTATCGCCGAAGGTACCCATTACAAACGGAACTCCAACCTCGGCCCAATCGTTAGTCCCCCCAAAGACTGTGATGAGATCCGCGTTTGCGGCGAACGTATCCATCCTCTGGTAAAATGCATCTGAACCTCCAGAGGTTGACGGAGTTCTCCAGCCTGTACCGCTCAAGCCATAGTTATTGACTATACAATCTATCTTATCTTTGATGTAATCCTGATAGTTTTTTTCGGTTCTTGCATTATGTTCCGTTATGGAGTCCCCGATCACATTCCATATTTTATTTGTCCATTTAGATGTGACATTCACACTTTTATTAATCGCCTCTTTTAGTCCAGGGTCAACGATATCAACCACATAGGAACCGTAAGGCAGGTATTGCGAAGGTAGATTGTCTTTTGAAACCATTGCTGTATCAAGATCAGTTTCTTGAAATGTAATTCGAACATATACAGCATTGCTCGGTGGTGTGAGTGTAGCAGGCCCAAGCGGATTTTCAACACCTGAAACGAACACTTTGCTAGCGTTGTAATAAGCATAGTCAGCGCATGGAGTTGTTTTATAAGTACTTCCAACCGACACCGCAATATAGTCGCTAGCATACCAGCTACTGTTTGGGATTATGGATCCGTCTGAAGAGTTAACAATACCAGGAGTAGCCTTTGATTTGTCGAAAATATTAGTTTCTGATTTAAAAAAAGTTGTTTTGTCGTAGTTAATACTGTTATCTGCAGGAACTGCATGAATTGGGGCATTACCGGAAATTTGTTGTAGTAACTCATCGGTCAGATATGTCTGATCAATAAGCCCTCCGTTTTTGCTAATTTGAGGAACAATGATAGTGCCGTCTTTATCCAATTTATTATTTTTCAAAGCCGTAATCTCTGAATTAACAGCACTCAAATCACTTAAACTCGCTTTATCTGCTACTCGATTATCAGACGCATTAAGTCTATCTCCTAATACAGTATATCCCCCACGAGCGTCAGCAACTTCTGGATCACTGTTGCCACTTTCCAATATCAAATTATCAATACGCTTATCTAAACCGTCTACAGCTTGTTTGACGTTATTTCCGGTTGCTTCACCGGTATAAATAATATCTTCTGCTTTATGGGCTGTGGTTGAACCGATGTGTCCGATTAATTCCGTGTTGACCTTCTGAAAGTTACGATTTATTTTCGGATACATTTCCCTTAACGAATCAGGAGGATTGCCGTTGTCTGCACCTTTAATGATTTCGATTTCTGCCATTTAATTCACCCCTTATGCATATTTCTGTCGGAATTTAATTGTCATATTGAAGTTCAATCCGGTTCCGTCAACCTGGATGTTGGATATGCCAACCGGTAACTTTCCGAATCTTGCATTTGTGTTCTGTAACACATTTTGCGTCCCGATCCGTGCTGTTTTACGTTGAAAATCTAGAGTAAGTGTTCCAGACATCGGAACTGTATATATAAATTCAACACCGCCAACCATTAGAGACAAATAAGAAAACGCCCCGTTTATCTCGATGATTGGTTGGGCGTTTTGATTTCCTGTGTTATATGTTGGAATGGTTTGTGGACCATTAATGGAAAATTCATACGCTGTATCAACGTATATATCGCTATCAACGAATACAAGGCTGTCCACGTTTATTTCATGTGACCAATACGTGCTATAGGCGAATGGATCAAACGCTGTAAACGGTAATGTGAATGTTCCAAGACCGCTTATACGATCAATTTGCAAATCCCCCAAGTAACGCACCATATACTGCCTATCCGGTTGATTAGCGAATATGATAGGCATTGTCCTTGGTCTACCATCACCATCCAACAAAAAAGCAGCAAGCGCCGAAACACGTTGCTGCAATTCTATGTGGTTCTTAGAGAAGAATGCACATTCCAGTTCAAACTGTTTCGGCCCCATGGTTGCCCCGAAGTCATATGCTCCGTGCATTCCTGGGACCGTTACAATGGTATCCACCGTAGAAGATAGGATTGGGCGCTGAGTCCTGCGAAACACGCCCATGCCTAACGACTTCGGTGTAACACCGTCTAGGGTTAATACAGAATCGTGACTCAAGTCGCCACACCTCCTAATCCTCTTGAATTCCCAGTGATATAACTTCCAATACCTTGACTCAATTTCCTGATATCTTCATCGTTGCGAACATTGAAGTTAGCTCCCTTGAACATCCCTTCCATGTTGTATTGATTAACCACACCACCTGTTGGTGCGCTTCCTTGCGCTCCTGACATCGCGCTAGATGCCGCGACCGATAATCCTACCGGATCGACAGACATGGCCTTAGAAACGGCACCTGATAGGTTCTCAGCCGACTTAACAGCCAACCTACCAGCATCAGCAATACCGATAGCCAAGCCTTCTGAAATGTATTCCCCGTATCCCATCATAAGCCGGGATGGTGATTTGATCCCGAAGAAGTCTTTGAATCCGTTCTTAATCTTAGCTGCAACGTCTTTGGCGCTGTTCCATACAGCGTCAGCCATATCCTTAATACCATTGATAAGACCTTGCATGATGTCCTTACCGATGGTCTTCATGGTTGCTCCAACATTGGAGAACATGTTTTTAATGCCGTTCCATATGGATTCAGCTATGCCTCTTACAGCATCCCACGCACCTTTCCAATCGCCTTTAAGGACTGCTAGGAAAGCTTTGATTACACCGGATATAACGCCTATTACCGTTTCAATGGTTATCTTGATGGAATTCCAAGTGCCAGAAAATAACGTTTTGATGACGTTTAGGGCAGTGGTGAACAAACCTTTGATTGTTGTACCCCATGTATCCCAAAAGGATTTGATTCCGTTGAATATAGTTTTTACAACTGCTGATATTGCATCGAAAGCAGCTTTAAAGGCAATTTTGAGGATTTCGAAGACGTTTTTGAACGCCTCAGTAATGGTGCCGCCCCATTTATCCCAAAACGCTTTAAGGCCATCGAATATTTTCTTAACTACTTGCGAGATTGCTTCGAATACAGTTTTGAAGACCGTCTTGGTTATCTCCCAATTGTTTTTGAAGAAAGCCACAATGTCGGCTCCCCATTTGTTCCAAAAGGATTTAATCCCGTTGAACACATTGGTTGCTGCCGTTTTCAAGAATTCCCAGGCTGCATTTAGTCCATTTCTGACAGTCTCGTTATTGTTATACAGATACGTAAGCCCAGCGGCTAGAGCGGCAACAGCAGCAATTACAATGCCAATCGGTCCAGTCACAACCGATATAGCCGGTCCTAACATCGTGAAACCTGCTGCTATCTGAGGTAGAAACCCGACTAGCAATGTTAATGGTCCAATGATTAACGCCAACACCGCTGTAATCGCACCAGCTATGGCAATAAACGATTGAACTGAAGGTGATAGCGAGTTAAACCCGTCGACCAATCCTTGAACGAGATTCGCCAAGACATCAAGGGCCGGGAGCAATGCTGTACCTAATGAAATCTGAGCAGTTTCAATTGAACCACCCAACTCTTCCATAGCGCCTTTGAATGTGTTCAGTTTCTGAGCCGCTACATCTGCTGCCGATATCTTACCCATGGCTTCAGCCATTGAGTTTACGCCTTCAGCACCCTCTTTAAAGAGGATGTTAGCGCCGCGGATCGCATCAGATCCGAACATAGTATTTAAGGCTACAATTCGTTGTTCACTGTTTAATCCTGACAATGCATCCTGCAAAATATCGCTGATATCTGCCATGGACTTCAAATCGCCGTTAGCATCATAGAACGCTGAAGACAGAGCGCCAACATCAAAAGCCATTTCTCTAAATGCTTTGTTCGCCTTGTCAGTACCTACTTTTACCCCTGCTTGCTCAGCAGAATAAGTCATCATAGCATCCACAACATCTTTAGTCGCGGTAGAGGCTGGTTTAACACCGTTTTTAGTAAGGTATTCTAATGCATCAGCGGTTTGGAATGTGATTAAACCCAACTCGTTAAACGTCTCATAAGCATCTGTAGTTGTTGGTGTAAGACGCATGAGCATGGTTTTTAGAGATGTACCAGCATCCGAACCTTTAAGACCGTTTTGAGCGAATACAGCTAGTGCAGTAGTTGTATCCTCAAAACTCAACCCCACACCTGAAGCGACAGATGATACAGCGGATAAAGAAAACTTCAATTCGCTAACACTTGTTGCAGAAGCATTAGCGGCACCTGCCAGAATATCGGCTGCATCATTAACTGAGATAGCATCAGCTTTAAATGCGTTTAGTGCCGTTGAAGCAATCTCTGCCGCATCAGCTAGTTCAAGTTCCCCGGCTGTTGCCAAGGACAATGCCCCATCTAGCCCGCCGCCTAAAACATCCTGAACACTCACACCGGCTTTAATCAATTCTTCGATGCCTTGCGCGGCTTCTGTGGCGCTATACTTCGTGTCGGCCCCCATTGTGATTGCCAACTTTTCAAGTTCATCTCTGAACTCTGTGACTTCTTCAGGAGCCATAACAGAGAATGCGTTTGCCATGCCTTGTTCGAAATCTGCTGCCTTACTTACAGCCACACCCAAACCGGCTGCAATACCAGCACCAACAGCCGTGACCCCGGCACCGACTTTCTTCATCTGCTCGAAACTGTTACCCAACGATTGCTGGGCCTGTTCGAATGACTCTTGATAGTCCTTACCGAGCTGAGAAACCACCACGCCTTGTTCTTTAAGCGATTTCGTGGTTTCGTCAAGTTGGCCATCCATGCGTTTTAGCTCTTGCTCAGTCTTCGTTAGTTCGCGCTGGAATGCTCGATACTGGCCTTCGCTTATCTCACCACGGGCAAACTGTTCGTTTACCTGCTGTTGTGCCGTTCTCAAGGTGTTAAGCTTCTGGCTTGTGTTGGTTATTGCATCAGATAGAAGCTTTTGCTTTTGTGCAAGCAGCTCCGTGTTTCCCGGATCCAGTTTCAGCAATCGCTCAACTTGCTTCAACTCGGATTGTATGTCCCTACTTCGTTTGTTAACGTCTGATAGGGCTTTCGATAGCCCCGTTGTTTCGGCTCCTATTTGGACGTTAATACCACGTATTGTCTCTGCCATCTACTCACCTCTATCTGCCGTAAAATGCATCGATATCGTCTTGTGTAGCGTCTTTTGGTTTGTCGTCTTCCGCACCAGAATAGAACTTCGCGAATGCTATAAGATCCGCTGATCTCAATTCGTTAATCTCTGCGAAACTTAGTCCCGACCGTTTACCAAGTGCCAATAACCTGATTTCGATGTCGTCATCGTTACCGTTACTGCTACTTTTGGACTGCCCCTTTGACTCCGGTACGAAAAAATCCGTCTGCGGCTTCCTCCATAGCAGCGGTCATGAAACTTGCATCAGAGAAGTCGATGTTTTCAAAGGACCCAAGCCAATTTTCAAATGAAGGGAACTGTTTCCCGTATGAGTCCGCTTTTGCCATGGCCCATATCAGTTGAAGCACTGACAAGACTTCCAGTTTTGAAGGATCCTCTGCAACCTGTCCCATTTTCATCAGATCACCGAGCAAATCACTTTTAAATTCCTGCTTATAAAACAAAAGAGCCAGAGTGGTTGCTCTGACTCTCACGACTTGATTGCCGATGTTTATCTCTCTCATAATGGCCTCCTTATGGCGTTGGAACTGCGAACGTCGGCAGGTAAACCGCGGTGAAGAAACTATTGAAGGCTGTAGCGTTTGTTTCACTCAGTTCCAGATCACCTTTAACGACCATTCGGTTATCGATTTCGATAGGGGAAACACTCATGTTAAACACATCAGTGTTCGGTTCCACACTTTCGCCTTTGGTTGTGAGTTCTTTCGCCGGTCTATCCGCTTGGCAATCATAGTAAACAAAGCGCCGGTTACGTTTATCTCCTTGAACTTCGCCCATGAGCGCGAATTTCTTCGGTCTTGCATCGGAAATTTCTAGAAGCATGCCGTTGTCGTCAACTTCCCACCCCAGCATTTTGGCTTTCACATCATCAGGAACGTTAGCCATTTCCAGTTCGCAAGTATATCCGTTATTAGAAGTGATAACGAAATAAGAAGTGTTGTCTGCATAGAACGTGCTGGATTCGCCTTGTGCTTCAGGTGTCAAACGTACAGCACCGGGAACAGCAACAGGTGTTTCCCATGCTGGCAAATCTGTCGCGGTATCATCCACGAAAGCAATATGAACACGGCTTAGACCGAAAGTAACTTTGTTTTGACTCATTAATATCAACCTCCAATTAGTTGAACTTCATATATGACTTGAATTAGCTTTTCACTGTCTAACCAAGCTTCGTTTTTTCGATATGGCATAAAACGTGACTTGAACAAGTCTTGAACCTTCTTTTCGGATTCAAGGTCCTTAATTTTGGTGTACAACTCCACCTGAAAATTACTGATTTCTGTGAAGTTGTAACCATCTGCCATAAAGTCATCATCATAAGCAAACTGATATGTGATGAAAGGGGGGTAGGAGACGTTGTGAACGACGAATAAGCCACTGGAAACCCGAGTGACTTCAAAGCAGTATATAGTTCGGCTTGTGTCATACCTAACCCCCATTCCTGATGATTTGACGGATCTTCTCCATCATTTGCGGCTCGATTCGGTCATAGGCCAATCGTAAGTGCGGTTTTCCAGCTACACGCCCACCGCCAACCTTGGCATGTCCAAATTCCAGCAAGTGAACAATACGGGAGTATTTTTTATTCCAAATAATCCGTCTTGTTGTACCCATGCTGTCGCGGTTGGTCTTTTTAAATCCCTTTGCGTAATCGCCTGTCCTTTTGGGAGCATTAGCGCGAGTATCTCGCAATACATCGTCTGCTGCATCATCAACAGCTTTATCAATTGATCTAGACACATCATCGTTGTATTCAGATACCGCCTTAACGATTTCTGACGCCAACCTATCAATGGAGATGTTAGCCATCGGCTGCCACCTTCTCACATGTCAATTCAATCTCTTCGAAGCTGGCAGCGTACGTCCTTAGGACACGATACTTTTCACCTTCGAATTCAACCAATTGTTCGCCGTTGTACTCGTATGCGTGAATGACAAATATAAACTCGGGCCGTAACCCTGTTACAGCAGCGTTATAAAACTCATTCCGCCCAACCGAACGTAATTGGCAATATACTGGCGTTCTAACTGGATCAATCGGTATCTGATTGCCTATATCGTCTTCAATGATTCCACCAGGGGTTATGAGTATCAATTCATGATCGTAACTCATGACTGCTTACTTCCTACATGCAGCAATAGGTTGTGCAACCGGTATTGAAGATGTCTCGGCATTGATACAGGCGATCCAGTGAATGAAGTTTCATTATTCGTAGCGCTTTGATAACGCCAAGTAGCGAAATCTACCACAAACATTAAATGATAGGCGTTAGTAGGCTCTAGTTCCAAGCCGTGCTCGTCCTGTAGCTCTTTTAACACACCCTGTACAATCGCAGTTAGGTATGAGTCTCTAACCGCTGTACGGATGCCTAAGCGCTCTTTGACGAGCAGTAGGATTTGTGTTTCGTCCATCACGGCACCGCCTTGATTGTCTCCAGGATGTCTGCTTTCTTCATGGTAGCATTCACGCCGCCGATTTCTTTAGCCTTGGCATAGTCAAGCAGTTCTTCCTTGGTCATGTCTTCAAGATCCACTTCAACATAACCCAGGTTTTGCAGGTGCTTTAGATAATCCTCGTTCGTCACATCGTAATCATTGTCGGCTCTATAAATTTTTCGGGTATGTCTATCCCGGAAATCCTTTAACACCTTTGGCATTTAAACCATCTCCTTTCAAAGATAAAGAGCGGCATAAGCCGCCCTATTATGGAGTAGGAACAACAGGTTCAAGAGTGATAACAACAAAGTAATCGTTGTAAATCGGCTTGCCATCGTAACGTGCTGTACCTTTGAAGACTGTTTGATCTTCGATGAAACGGACATCAGTCGAAACGGCAAGCTGCACACCACGGCGTTCGCCAAGAAGGTATTTCTTGAAATCACCCATAACAATCACGTTGTCTGGTGCATATTGGCTGAATACTACACGTGTTCCATCTGGGAGGCGTGGTGACTGTGCAGTTTGTACGACAAGACGACCATCAGATGTTGGCAGGAACGTTTGTGGAGCAAGTCGAGCATAATATGTCGAACGCTTCATTACTGCGATAACTTCACCAACTGGAACACCATCTTCCCCATCATCGATCAAAGCCATGTTGCCCACGATATCGGAAAGCGAACCATCACTGGTTACATTCCGTGTGGCGTCACCTGTCAAGGCTGGAATAATGCCCAGTGGTTGTTTAGCTGCTGCGCCTGTACCTGTCAGAATCGCCTTATCCAACGCTTTAGCAATAGCCATTGACAGACGACCTTCAATGTAATTTGCCAGGTTGATCATGGAATCTTCAAGGATGGCGTTACATACTGGGATAAACCCGCCTACTTTCCAACCATCCAATTCTGTTTGACTAAATGCAGATGCAAGTTCTTGAACAGGATCACACATTTCAGTCCAGATAGCTTCCGGAATTGCTCCGTCCATAATCACCCGAGCCGTACCAGTCAGTGATTCAACGGTTACTTCACGGTAAAGAGTGGAATAATCACCAAGTCTTTGTTGAATCATGCTAATGACTTGTTCAGGGATTACAATGTCCGTATTAGCAATTGCTCGTTTGTCTAGTGCTGCCTTAGATACAGTTGCGTAAAATTCCCGTACTTCTTGCTGGTTCAAACGGTCTAGCATTTGTGCACGTGTTTCGAATTTGTTTTCTCTCATTCTCGTTTCGCCCCCTTGGGATTGTGTTTGTTTTTGTCTTTGTTCGCCACCATCAGCAGGAGGCGTATTCTTTGGTTCTTTGTTGTTCAGTTCTTCCAATTCGCCTTCCAGATCAGCAATTTCACCTTCAAGCGTTGTCTTCTTGCCTTCCAGTTCCGTCTTGTCTGCCTCGTACTTCTCGACCTCTTCAGTCACAGCAGCTTCTTCTTCCACCGTCTGTGCCTCTTCAATCGCCTGTTCCAGTTCTTGTGCTCTTGTTTCCAACGTTTTCTCTTGCTCGATCAGCTCAGCAAGAGACGCCTTCCGCTGTTCGATTTTCTTCGTCAGCATGATTTGTCTAAGTGCCATTATTTCAACCTCGCTTTCAGTTTTTGTTTACGTTGTTGCATCTGTCGCTCTTTGTGCTGCTCAACTTCCGCTTTCCGAGCTTGTACGCCGGTAGCAGCATAGGCCGGGAATGTACAAACGGAAACCTCATGGAGATCAACCTTTCTAATCGTCCATTTCACCGTGCCATCATCCCGAAACTGTGTATCTTCCTGTAGGATGTTAAAACCAAAGCTGCACTGGTCCACATCGCCACGTTTAACACGCTCGTACATGTTCACCGCATCAGAATCGTTTGGGTTGATTTTGACGCGTCCCCAAAGTCCGTGTGAGTCCGCTTTAAGCTCCAAGGAACCTGATTTATTCCTACCCAATACCAATGTTGTGTCGTGGTTAATCAAGGCCCTCACATCGTTTCCTAGCGTCTCGTTGAACGCTTCAGGCGCTAACTCTTCGAATGCTCCAGGCCACAACTCCGTTTGTTGGTTGAACACGGCAAAATAGCCCTCAATAAACATTTCCGAGTTGTCTTGTTCGGCCCGGGTTTTCAGTTCCGAATGTACACTCCGGGTTACTTTCTGATCCCTATCCATCGTCCTCACCTCCTTTGGGATTCAGTTTGCTTTGATTAGCTATCATTTCAGCCGGGATAAAGTTTTCAAGGATAACCAGTTGGTCAAGTCCTTCAAGTGGCGAATCGCCTAGCCAATTGCGGATCTCGTTGCCTGAATATAGACCGCGAATGTAAAGGTTGCTTCCTACTTCAGCAAGTTCTTTCATGTCGTAGGCGTACAAGCTGCGTGGATTAAATTTGAAATACAACTCAGGAGCAAACAGCAATTTCCTTGTCAGTTCCTGCACAATCCCTTGTGCCATTGGCAAGATGCGCGTATTGATAAAGGCGTTGTATTCATCCTTTTTGAAATCACCGACACCAACGAAAAAAGCTGGTACTCCAATGAGTCCAGCTACTGTTCTTTTATCCAGTTGTACCGCATCATTAATGGCAAGATCATTCAGTGATAAAGGTTTAACCTGCTCAACTTCGATCATTTCAGCCGGTACAATCCAAGGTTGACCTGCTTCAGACCGTTTAAGGTACATATCATATACCTTGTCGCGCCCTTCCACGCTCGATAACTCAGCAGTGTTGGCATCCACTTTCACTATCAAGCTAGGCATATACTTGCCGCCCATAAACCCTTTCTTAGTGGCTGTTGCCTGTTTCAGATTATCTACGATGTCTTTCAACACCACACGATAACCGGTACCAATCCACGGCCTCTCGGGATCAGGGTTCATCACGAAGTGAAGGATTTCATTATGATCATATGTTCTGCCTTGATACATGACTTGGTATGCGTTGGTTGTATCCTGGTATGTGACTCCACTTGGTTTAAAGGGAATCAATTCATCAATCAAACCCTCGCGCATTTGCGGGAACACAACACTGTTACCCTCGCCTGGAAGCAACATGGTATAAACGATGTTGTACATCCAGTTTTTCCGAGTCATTAGGCTGTATGGATTGATATCAATCTTCCGGGATAGTTCATTCTGGACCCGGACATCTCCATTAGCGGTATTCCGCATTAAATGGATCGTCATGGAGCTGATCAAGTCCGCGATTTTATGAACGGCCATTTTTACTTCCGGATTATCTGACAACCTCGTGTATCCCGGCACACACAACGTATCGTAGGCATCGGTTGTTAAAAACCATCCTAGATTGCTTTGCGGTTCGGCTCTTGTATTCTTAGCGTTTTGGTTTCGGTTACGCTTCTTTTTGCTCAGTTTCATCACCCCCCATTCAGCCATTTACTCGCGGTACCGGCGCGCTCGATGTTCTCAAGCATTCGGACAGCAGCAAAAACAGCGGCATCAAATATATCAATCCGCTGTTCAGGCATTACCTTTTCAAATTGGATCATGTCGTCAGTCTTCTCAATGGCATGGACGTTTTGCACACAGTATTCGAAAGCCTGGGAATGAAGGTAATAGAGATTGCCGTCTTTGGCTTGCTTCTCGATCCTACGGAAGCCCTCAGACTTTTTGTAAAAGTATTGCGGCTGATCCACAATAGAGAAGCCTTTGCGCTTCATACCCAAGAAGAATTCCCGTCCAAACTTACGGTCAAAGCCAATCTGTTTGATCTTGAATCCCTTTTGTTTCATCTCAACAAACCAATTAATAATGTTGGTGTAGTTGACTGTTGCTGTATTACACATATCTAGCCATCCGTCTTCTTTCCATCCGAATAGAGGAATGTTATCCTCTTCTGCCTTCCTCGTTGCCGCCACAATCGGGAACCATGCATGAGGTATGATGATATCCACACCTTTATAATTCCCATACAAAGCTGCCGCCGTAAGGTCATGAAGCTTAGAAAGGTCAGCGCCGCCGTACCAATCAATCGGCAATTTCGCTAATTCCTCAAGTGTCCATTTATATTTTCTGTCCGAGGCTCTAAACTCGTCCAGGTTGAAGTAGGCTCTCATTGCAGATGTATATACATTTAAGGACTTAGCAAAGAAGTCTTTACGCTGCTGAGGATCGTTCTGTGCCTGAAGCGCATCGTTCATAATGTCTTCCGGACGGATTGTGATCCCATAGTTCGGATTAGCCTTCTCATGCTGGATTGCATTTGTGTAATCCACGTCTCCATTTTCGTCCTCGTCCGCTTTGGCGACAAAAACAAAATAAGCCTCGTCATTGACGGACTTATCAAGGATCTTTTTACAGTATTGTAGGCGTTGGTAACAGAACGATGTCATGTTGTCACCGGCTGTGGTGATACCGATCATCAATTTATTACTGTAGGCTTTCATCGCCTCTTTGATGATGTTGTACTGCTTCGGTGTGCGGTAAGCGTGAACTTCGTCCGCAATCCCGATGTTACAGTTCAAGGAATCTTGCCGGTCTGGATTCGCCGCCAGCGCCTTAATATAGATTGAACCGTCACCCAAATCACCGCCTATGCTGTGTTCTTGGTTATTGTCCAGGATCCTAAAGTTTTCTTCCTCGCCCATTTGCTTCAGGTTGAACAGGATGAAATTGAATGACTGTAACGATTGCTCGAGAGCTGCACCAACAATATATATCTTGGAACCAGAACGCCTCTCCAGAAGCGATAAGGCCCAGGCTATGCCAGCTATAAAGCGCGACTTACCATTCTTACGAGGCAAGTATATAAACGCTTCTTTGTACCGCCTGAGTTTCGTCCCTTTGTGGTAGAAGCCTACAAGGTTGTAAATGATAAACTTCTGCCATGGTTCCAACAAAAAAGGCGTTCCCCTGAGCGGTGTCCCGTCCAGCTTCTCGCCTTGGTCATGCACAAATGTTTTTTCGATGATACCGATAACGAACTCGGCGTCTTTTGGATTGAATTCATATTCAGGGTTCTTTAGGTCGTCCAAGAAGCGCTGACCAGCTTGGACAATTTCTCTCCCTGCAACCTTACGACCACTTACAACATCCTCGGCATACTCCAATACCGAATTATAATTCTTATACATGCTCATGCCATTTCCCTGAGAGCCAACGCTAACGGTGATTTCGGCTTGCCGCCACCACTATCAGGGGTTACAGTTTCCAAAGATTTCGGGTTGAGACATAGCCTGTCGGAGTATGCCAGTATATCTTTTCTCAACGTCTCGAGCGTTGCAACGATTGGTGCCTTCTTTTTGCCGCCTTGATCAGTTTCAACCTCGTATTTGTATCCGCCCTCTTTGAATTCTTTCGTAATCTTGTTGTATTGGTCCACCAACTCGGCGTAAATTTCAATGATTCCTTCATATTCAGGCTTATATACGCCAAGTGCCTTCATGTCAGTCGTGGTGCGGTCTTTGATTGCTTTCTTGCCTATGTTCGCCATGCTCTCACCTCCCGAAAATTATTTTTGGAAACTCGCTCTATTGGAAAAAGCTACCCTGCCCGGTCCCGTGATAGGTTTAACCTATAAGTTAGGGTGGGCGGGGATAGATAACCTCTCGATTCCCAATGTTTTGACAGAGTTCTGGTCTTTATCAAAATGTTTGATATGAACCTTGTGACTACCTCTGTTAAATGCATCGCTGGTTTCCCACGAGTACGATACATCGATCTTACCTTCCACCTTCTCCCCTTTGTATCGCACAGTTGGTACCGACTCCATATCTTCAACCTCAATTATAAGCAATGGCTCATTCACCTGAGGTTCCTCTACAATTATCCCCTTAGCAACTACCCCATAGCAGTATCCGCATATCCCTAACTCCGTGCCATAGCAATTACGAACCTTACTAACTGCTTTTCCTTTACCGCATAAATTACAATCATATTTCATTCTCGTTCCCTCCCTCACTCGTTTCCCTTTCTATCCAAAGGTCCTTCTCAACACTTGCACAAACAGCGCTGTAACTATTCAAGACAGTCCCAATACTTTGATCATTCAATACGTCAGATGTCATCAGGAGTCTAAGTTCCTTTAAGTACTCAAGTTTCAATTCAGTTGCTTCCATGTTCCTTCGTCCACCTTTCATTCACGAATGCTTAATCACCTTACACAGATAAACAGGAATATCTTTTTCGCTTACCACCAATCTGTTGTATTCCTCGTTTGCTTCTGCCTCGTTCTCAAATATCTGTTGCATTGCATCCGGTCCATAATCAATGAACACGGCATACTGTTCGCCTTGCTTAATGTTTCTGTTCACGGATTGCCTTCCACCTTTCATAATGCTGCCTCACTCTCTCTTGCCACTCCAGCCCCAGTTCAGTCAGTTCATGTGTTACTCTGTCATGCATAGCATTGTGTTGCTTATCGCTTAGGCTTATCAGGTTCCAATCCTCTAATGCTAATTCCGGATAGTATTCAAGCTGATAGCAATGGTGGACTGTTGTAGCCGGTTCGGTCTTACCGTACCTTTTGCTTTGTTGACACATGTATTCGTCTCTTCGTAATATTTTGGCTCGTTTACGTTTCCATGCTTTTGATTTGTAGAATAATTGTGTCATTCTTCTGCCACCTTAATAGTTCCATGAGCATCGTAGAACGTTGCTTTAAATCCTTCGTCTTTAGATATCACCAATTCAACCTTTTTCGCGACTTCTTCAATAACCCATCTATCGAACCGTTCTGGGTTCTTTACCTTGCTCATCGAGAAACCAACCTGCTCATAATCCACTTCTACGGCGTTGATCTTTTTAATCGTGTATTCCTTTCCCAATCTATCCAGCGCATCAACAGCACTATGCAAATCCGATCTGCTGAATACAGTTTCCTTGTACATCCCTTACACCTCACAGTTTATTTAACTTATGTTCCAATGACCTCTTCGTCTTAGCCAACCTTTGCTTTGACATCGCCAATTCCACACATACTTCGTTTATATCTTTGCTTCTTTTGTTCCCTTGGTAGTATTTCAGTAGGTTGTATTCATGGTCAGTAAGTCTTAGCTTCTCTTTGGCTTCATCTGCAGATATGAATTTGATCTTTTGAGCAAGCATCGCACCACCCTTTCTTATGCAAATAAAAAAAGCCGCCCTATTGGCGACCTAATAGTTTATCTATTTTCTTATTAACCCATTCGGCTTTTGGTTCTAACCAATTAAGTATTGTGTACAGTTTGAACGCTTTAGCTAATTCATGAACGAATTCATTTTTAGCCTTTTCAAACTCTATGAAGTCTTTCCGTTCTTCCATATTTATCACCTCTCAATCAGATGATATCATAAACCGCTTTACTTAGGCAGCGGCAGCCCCCAGGATCGCACTCTTTAACCGCTCTGGTCACGGTAAAGGAGGATTACTATCAAGAGTGGAGTATTCGATATGTTAAGGTAGTTGTTCTAAAATTTAGGGATAACGAGACCGTGCCGTATAGTCATCTCGATATCCCCCACCCGTCTATATATAGGTGGCAAGTGTAAGGGTTATTTTGCCTTTTTCACTTATCCAACCAAGAAAAGACTGTTTTCTATGTTATTTTTTACTTTTTCTTCGGCTTTCTTTAAGTAGTCTTGGATTGTTCCTCTTTTCACATTTAATATATTCGCTATATCTCCAATGGAGTAACATTTACCGTATTTCATGATATAGCATTCACGTTCTCTCTCGCTTAGTGTAGATAAAGCGTCTTCGATTTGGTACCTTTCGTACTCACTCAACGTTGTAGGGCTTCCACAAGCTGCTGGTTGGGCGTATGACTGTATCTTGAGTGGATCTACAGGAATTGTTCGTTGGCCTCTGGAACGTCTGTTTATACCTCGTCTTGGATCGGGCTTATGTCCTCGATTCATCCAATCGATAGCATACTGTAAATCAGATATCATGCCGCTGATTAATTCCTTTTCTTCTTCGGGAGCGTTTATTTTGTATCCCATGAGTAAGGATCGTGTTTCCCGGTATTGTTTTAATAGTTCTTTCAACTTGTTCACCCCTTTATATAATCAAATAAGTCCGTTTGCCCTTCCTTAACCACTTCGGTTGAATCACATATTAGACCGTCTTCTAGCCATCTTGCAGGAGCTTCCTTCTCATAGTGAGGCCAAACCCTTTCACCTGCTCTATGACGCTTAGGATCTTCTTCCTCGGCCTTCCGCGTCCATGTCCAGTAGGTTTGTGCTGTTACGGTGTTAGGTGTCACTGTTATACCCTCCGATCATCCTGCTCTACCTGTTCCTTTGCATGCCTCACACTTGACCTTTTTATCTTTATATCTAATACTCCCAACGTCATAAGTAACAGCACTTTGCATGGCTAGCTGCTCACCGCTACCTAAACATCGAGTGCATAATTTCGGCAATTGAATTTCTATAGGTATAGATGCTTTTGGTAAAGATACTTCGATAGAGTTCATTCTTCTGTTTCCTCCCCTGGAAGGTTGATAGAGTGTGCGTTCAGTATCTTAGCGTGCAATTTAACCACTTCATCCGCACTGTCCAATACAGCGTATTCCACTGCTATCTGATCACCATCCCACAAGAACGTTTCCCATCCCCATTTTTCAAAATGAGCATTTGCAAATTTTCTGAAGCAGCTAGAGATCCTTTTCTTGTCATTGATTCTGGTGTGGATCGTTGTTCTATCTGGTTTATTGGATAAATCTATACCGATGATCATTTTGTTTCTCCCTCCTCTAATACAGCTAGTAGAGCGGCTTTACAGATGGCATACGGTAGTCTTGGATGGGCTATTGTTTCTGTTTGCACATGTTCTTCTTGAAACGGTGGTATCTGTACCCATACCTCGTAAAAATCGGCGCATGTCCTGATGTCCGTGTAAAGGTGTGACTCCCTCAGCTTCTCTACTACTTCCCATGCTGCGGATATGTCGGAAGAGTATGGGACATGTGCAATCATCTCTACCCCGAATATTTCTCGTGATACGATTTCGTCAAGTTCTTCTCCCGGCTTCATAGCCAATATCTCTTCCCGTTTCATTTGGTTTCCTCCTTTGGATAAAGGATAGATAGTATGTTGTTCATGTAATCGACCATCAGCGTTCCTGCAATCTCTTTGGAATCCCATTGAGGGAATTCCCTAATACAGTGTTCCAGGGCTTCTTTTAGCTTCTGTTCCCTCCGTGTTGTCTCTTCCAACTCTCTACGCTGTACCACAAACCTTTGCTTATCTGCATAATAGTCGCAGTTGATCTTGGCTAGTTCTTCTTTGGTGGCTGCGTATTGTTGGAGCCAGTGGATGCCTATCTCAGGAAGGATAGAAAGGAATGTAAGTCCGTCTGAAAATCCGTTCGCTTTTGATTGCTCGCATATCCTCATATCCTTTTTCCAGTCTCTACTCATTCCCCAAGCCCCCTATCCGGTCTGCATCCCTTGCACCAGATTTCGTCATCTGGAATGGTGACTACTCCGCATCGTGCGCAGCGGTTGGATTCAAGCCAGCGTCTGAGCGCTTTCTCTGCGTCAGTTGGTGCATGGACGATGATGATCTTGTCTCTACTCATTCCACTACCTCCAACTCGCAAAAGTCGTACAAATCATCCGCGTCATATCCTGCGAAAGTCACGTATGCCTTTCTGCCTCTGATTTTCTGTACTTCCCCAATCCCAAACCAATTTAATTTGTGCTTAACTTTATCTCCCGGCTTAATGGTGGGTACGGTGTCGGGCTTATATGCGCCAGCCATAATTGCGTCAACAAACAACTGTAAGAGTTCAATCTTGTTAGAAATCTCAGCCGCCCAACTTTCTTCTCCTTCATGCATCGCATAGTTCATATCGTTATTTAGTGAGTCGATATGTCTCATTAGATCGCTTAATATCTTATTCCTGTCTATTAGCTTTACTTGGTTATTCATATCCACCCCTCCATTTCATTGATTCTGCTCTCGTAATGATTCCAATCATCCTCGTCAAAACACTTTTTATAACTGGATAAGTAGTGTCCGTACAGCTCAATAAGATCATTAATCTCAATGCATACATCATTACTGCATAACGCCACTTCCATGGGACCTTCCGCAAAATGCTCCTCGCCCACAATTTCTACGAATGTTGCCAAGTCCGAAAAATCAACACGCACAAAGGCGAATACTGTTTTATTCCGTTCGAAGTCTTTTGTGTAAAGGCCCATTTCACGTTCACGGAGGAATTCATATAAATCTGCGTCAACTTCTCTACTCATATCTTCTACCCCTCCAATAGATCGGGATTGTCCCAGCGGTTGCCGATGACTTCTGCTTCATCAATCGCTTCCCAAAAATCTTCATTGTCGATAGATTCACGGTTAGTCACATAAAATTGAGCCTGATCATCATCCCATTTGATTTCACCAACACATGTGACTTCATCCCAATCACCATCTACACCATTCATGTAAGCGTCAGGGTATCGCACAATATCCCCTTCATATATCTCTTTACCGTTACGGTCTTTTAGTCCGGAGTCTTGACCTACTGTTTCGGGATCGACTTCATAAAAATTACCTCTAGCATCGAAAATATAATGCACTCTAGGTGGTACATCATCATATCCTTGTGAGTTGTAACAAATATCAAACGTATACATGTAGTATCCGTAGACAAACCTTTCAGTTTTGGTTCGCTTACCTCTAAATTTGATTTCACGTTTCATCTTCTCTTCTTCCTCTCTAAAGGGATAAAGGGCTTATACGGCCCCCGGCTTCGCCTGAGATTATTCGGTCGTTGTCGGAGGCCTTTCGGCCAATCAGTTAAACGTAGCGCACTTCATGGAACTTTCCGGTTTCTTGATAGGCGAATTGCGCCGCATAGTATGCTTCTCCGGGTGTAGAAAACTTCTCCATAAGCTGACCATCTAAATAAACACCGTACATTTTCATTCCTCCATTGGTTTTGCGGCTTGCCGCCATCGACCGACAGAATATGCTCAGCCTTTAGGCGGCGGCCGTATATGGTTTAATCCTTTTCCTTCAATGCTTCTGCAATAATAAATCCTGCTGCATTAGGCTGGACATTGCATATACGATCTAGGGCTTCTTTCATAGCCTTTCGTAGTCTATCTACCTCAGACCATGCAACACGCTCAGAATCCAACGCTTTCTCCACATTATCGTCAAGTATCGGGACCCCTTGGGCATTGTAGAATATATGAAATTCTCTAATTTCTTGACGCTCAGTTTCCGTCAACCTCTTCATTCCGTCTTATCCCTCCTTGGGTTTATAGGGCTTCCCTGGCTGTTAGCCAATCGCAATATTTCTGTATTTCTTCCTTGTCTGCAAAATAAGTCCACGAAGTTACCGCTGCGTAGTCAGTTCCGTCTTTATACATGTGATATGAACCGACCCTTTCTTCACGTTGTTCATCGTAATATCCGACATTGATACCATGATCGGGCGAATAATGCTCAATGTACGATGCTTCAACTTCTCTGATTTCGTGTTTAAATGTATATGTCTTACAAGAGCAATCCTCTTTAGCTGTTCTTCCTAACGGGGTCTTATACTCAACCTGTCTGTTGTCATCGCAATGATCACATTTAGGCTTATAGATTCGGTTGGAATCAACGGTATAAATCACTGCCTTGTAGTCTTTCAGCAATTCAGCTAAACGCATTTTCTTTGCTTCCCTAAAAGCATCTAGCTTCGCGCGTTCCAAATCATTCTTTTCGCGAGTTCGTTCGAATTCGATTTCTCGCATTCGTTCCTTGACCGGCTTTAATTCAGCGTTTTCTTTCCGGAGTCGTTCCATCTCTGCTTTGTATTCATCCTTGACCGAGGCCATAAGCGATGACTTGAATTCTTCAATCTGCATTTCGAAATCGCTTGGTTCGTAGAAATCATCATATTCGTACATTTGTTATCTCTCCTTATATGGGGTATGGGGGTTAAAATAGGGTTAATTGCATTTGTTCGATTCGCTGTTGTCCACCGGTTGCATATTTCGGATCTTTTTCAATCACAATGTAATTCCGGTTGCTCCGTGCTGCAGCTACTTGCAGTCGTGCAACTTCCTCCGCAGTTATCAAGCACCGTTTCCCCTTCATTCGTATAAGTGCGTATTAGGTATTCACACAGCTCTACAGGCTTCTGATTAGGGTGTATTCGCTCCGGGTCATCGTTGTTCACCACAGGGTAATAAAGCACGCTGCGTGGGTAACGTTCGGTTTTTCCTGCCTCGTTGGACCAAGGAATGCCATTGCCATAGACCGATGACTTATGATTGTTGGTCGCTGCATTCATTGGCTTGTGCCCTTGTGACATCTGAGCGTTATACGTTGGTGTGCTCTTATAAAAAACCAGAATGTTTTCATGAGCCTGCAGAGGCATCGACCCTTTGTTTAAGTGGCCTGTCGCCTTGTTCTTTTCCCAAATCCATTCATACCGGAACAATCGCATATTGCTGGCAGCTAGAGCTTTATCAAATGGAGCCTTTGCAAATAGCACTATCGCTCCGTTATCCTTGATAATTCGTTCATATTCGGACCACAATCTTTCAAAGGGAAGTACGGAATCCCATGGGCTTCTCGTGGTCCCGTATGGCAGATCGCAAAATATCATATCTACGCTGCCGGTCGGTATTTCCGGGAACACATCGAAGCAGTCAGCGTTGATGATTTGATTAAGAAGCATCCTTTATCGCTCCTTTGTTATGGGGTATGGGGGTTAAATCAGGTCCACAATTGACCGATTATCTGGCTTTTCCTTAATCCGGTCGTAGTACCGATATGCTTCCTCGATTTCTTTTATGGTGATCCCTTTTGCCTGAAGCAATCGAATCGCCGCTTTTACTTTTGGGTCTTGCATCCGGTTAAGCTTCATAGTGTTTTTGCTCCTTTACTCGCTCCAGATATATAAAACAGGGTCTAAATAGTCGTAATGTTTAACATCATTAATTGGGTATGTTTCCTCCGCCTCACATGTTTCTGGATTCCATATTCCGAACTTAACTTCGATTTCATCATCGTATCCACTCAAACGTTCAATGAGTTCTTTAACATTCATCCTTTATCGCTCCTTTGGGGGTTAATATCCGGTGCTTTGACGGTTATGATTGACTTCGTTCTTTGCTATATAGGCTGCTTCGATTTGTTCCCAGGTGAAGCCGAGCATCTTTCCAAGTCCGAAGAAAAATTCAAGCAACATTTGATATTCATAAGTATCGAAGTCTTCTGAAACATCAACAACAGCCATAAACACACGGTTATAAGCTTGGGTTATGTTCTCACTGGTCACTGGATCAAACGCGCCAATATACGTGTATAAATCGTCAATCAGACCAATCGACAATATGAAGTGCAAGCAATCAATGTATTCTTCTAGGAGTGGGTTGGATTTGACCTCATACCCTTCACCCTCACACCGATGGCATTCCATTCCGATATCCTCGCCGTTACATTCGAAACACGGCTGAGTGAATTCTGTTCTTGGCTTTTGGTTCTTGCTCCAGAACTTGAACCCTCGCCATTCATTCGCGCATTCTCCGAGTTCAACTTGAAGCGCTAGTATCTTTCGAGGAAGGAGATATTCATTCTCCAATCCCTTTTCTTTTACGATCCGTCTATCCAATTCACGTTGCATTTCAAACAGCTTAGTAAGGTTCATATTTACCTCCATAATTTGTATTCACTGGAACACCAGTTTGGTTTATAGGGTGTAACGGGGTGCGGAATAATTGCTTATCCCTATGCTTAACTGCTCATCTTTTCTGCGGCTTCTAGAATCGCTTCTACAACGTCTTTCTGGTACTCTGTCACGAATACACCAGATTGTACTGAACGCGCCACCTGAGCAAGCACAAATGCGTCTCGCACGTTGTTGGAATCATGTTCGAAGTTCCAATGTCTCATGATCGGTAGAATCATGTTTTCTTTCTTGGTTGTTCCCTTACCAGTTGCGAACTTCTTAACCTGGGTTGGAGACACTTCAATCCATTTCATATTCTGCCGGTACAGCTCAAGCCTGATTGCGTGACCAAGACCGAATTGAAAGTCAATCCCTTTACCCTTAGAACCGAAACTGAATCCTTCAATTGCTATCACGTCACCAAGTTCCAAGTTGTCGAATATGGTTTCTACGATCTCGCATATCTTGACTGTCTTGTCAGATGTGTCTGGTGCAATTTCGAAGCCGTCCAGGTAATTCCCGTTCCGATCCAGCAGCGCCATACCTGTTTCTCCGCTTGGGTCGATTCCTATAAAACGCATATTACGCACCTCCTGCTAATGCTCTTGATCCCCAAAAGTATAAGGATGCATTCTTTCGAATATCTTTTATCTTCATGCCGACTAACGTATGAGACACGCCAATTTCTTTGCCGATCTCTCGGAATGTCATATCGAAGTATCGATATCTCACTATTCTCCGTTCTGTTTCGTTTAGCGAATCCATAAAATCGTTGACAAAGATTTGACTGTAGTCTTCATAAGTCTTGAACACATCGACTTGTTCGATCTCCGCATCAGGTGAGATGAAATTGTGAATGAGTCGGGTTTCGATCAGGTCAAGATGTTCTAATGCTTTTTTAATCGTCTTCAAAGGATACCCAAGGATTTTAGAGATTTCTTCTGGGGGTGATTTTTTTAAATCTCGATTGACTATTTTCCCAATCACTTCATAGTAATATCTTGATGGTTTGATAGTTCGTGTATGATCCCGAATGTATAGGAACATATATTTCTTGATATAGTAGTGGGCGAAAGTAGAAAACTTGGCTTCTCCCGGTGTGTATCTTTGATATGCTTTCATCAATCCCATGATCCCTTCTTGCATGAGATCGTCCATGTCTAATTCTCTCTTTGTTCGTGCTTGCCAATTTAGCGCTACACTTGACACCAATCCCATATTTTCATTTATCACTTCTTCTATATCTCCCAGATGTGGGTTATAAACTTGACCTTCGTTTATTGAATTGTCCATTACAAGATCACTGTTTTGACGACCCACGGAGCACTCACCCCCAACCGTTTAATGACTTCCATCGCTGCATGTTTCCTATAATCCATGTCCAGTTCACAATCCATGATGATTTCGATTAACTCGTTGTTGCTCTTGGTCCCCATGACATCCATGGCCTTTCCCCCTTTATGCATATCTCGTTTCTAAATCCACGAACTTTCCATACTCCCGCATATTCACCATCTCTGCCGTTCCTACCGATCCTTCCCGGTTTTTGGCAACAATGCATTCGATGATATTTTTCTTCTCGGTTTCTTGGTTGTAATAGTCATCTCGATAAAGAAATGTGATTGTGTCCGCATCCTGTTCGATGTTTCCAGACTCTCGAAGGTCTGACATCATCGGTCGTTTGTCCTGGCGTTGTTCCACACCTCGGCTAAGCTGTGCCAGTGCGATCACCGGGCAATCATTTTCCCGAGCCATTTGTTTAAGGGAGCTGCTGACATATCCAACCTCTTCATTTCGGCCGCCAGCGAATTTCTTGCCGCCGTGGATCAGTTGCAGATAATCGATGAGTACAATCAGTTCTGGATGCTTTTTTCTAAGTTTCCGCACCGCCGACCGTATTTCTTGGATGGTGCGCCCCGGCTTGTCGTCAATGTATATTTCCATCTCAGCTAGAGTGGATAGCCCCACGGTGTATTTGGTCCATTCATCGTCTGATAGTTTCCCATCTCGAATGTTCTCACCGATGATCCGACATTCTGCCGCTATCATACGGTCAAGCAACTGTACCTCGGGTTGTTCCAAGCTAAATATCGCAACAGTCATGCCTTCTTTTCCTGCCGCAACCGCGTTATTAAGCATAAAGGCCGTTTTACCCACCGAAGGTCGTGCGGCTATGATGTTCAAAGTCTGCTTCTTCCAACGTCCTGTGATCTTGTCTAAGGCCGTTCCCACTGTTTTGGCTCCTGATGCCAGCCCATGTTCTTTCTTGTGCTCTAGTTGGTCTACGTGGTCCATGAGGCCGTCTTTGATGTGTCGGAAGCCGCCTTCTGTCCTGACTTGATCTCCAATCGATTCGGCAAGGCTCATTAATTCAGCTGCCAATTCCCTTGGATTGTCTGGCAATTCGCTGTATAGCTTTTTAATCGCCAGCATGCCGGTACGCATAAGGTACTTTTCTTTTATGATCTGCTCGTGATTTGCGAACTGATCGGTCATCGGAAAAGATGTGCTCAGTTGTGAGAGGTACTGGACACCGCCGATATCTTGCACAGCGGCACCCAGTCTTGCTACCAATGAGACGATTTCAATCTTTTCCTGCTTCTCGCGCATCTGCATCATCTGTTCAAATATCAGTTGGTGACCCTCGTGATAAAAGTGTTCTGGTGTCAGGACCGATTCATAAATCAATTCCGACTCAATCAAGATAGATCCGAGTACCGCCTGTTCTGTTTCTATACTATGGAAACTCATTGCTGTTTCCCCTTGGCCTTCGCCATCTCTCGCAAGATCCACATCTTCTTCTCAATGCCTTCAACTTCCCAAGGCAATGGAGCTGCGTTTTTGTCCCGTTCCTCCCGTTCTTTGAGGTATTGCCGGGTACGTTCGATTTCTCTCTGAGCCATGACATTGGAATTCGGCTTCACGATGTCGGCAATGGTAGGAGCGAACTTACTTTCTCTGATGTGCTCCTTGGCATTAGCCCAAGCATGTTCAGCGTCCGCCTCTTCTAATTCCTCGATCCATATTTCCGCGATACCTTTATCAACTTTCCAATTCGGATAGCTGGCGGCAAGTTTCCTGAATAACTTCTTTGCATCTTCTCTTTCCAATCGATTCGCCACCTTTACAAATCATTTAAAAAGTCGAGTCTTCCTTCATTTCGTTGCCCTTGATTAAACCGTTCGTTAATTGCATTTGTATAAAACGAGAATCCGTTCACGGTTCCGCCTTCTTGAATCTTTTTGGCATGTTTCTCTTCCATGACTTCAATGATCAAGTCAGCAGCAATACCTTTTTCTAAAAGCTTATTGACTAAAGGCCAATCAACCGGTTTAAGTCCCATCGTCTTATGAATGGTTGCATATGCCCTTTCGACTCTTGTGAAATTGTCCGTAGTATCTATTTCTTTTTCATTCTTATCATTCTTTACATTCTTGTTTGTGGTCATTTGTTGGTCATTTGATGGTCTTTTGTTGGTCATTTGTTGGTCAATTTGTTGGTCATTGCTCGTCTCGTCACCTTGATAAAAGCCCCAATTATCAATGCTTACAATACTGAATTTGTTGGTCTTTTTGATGGTCAGAAAACCACCTTTTTCTAAGGTTTCAAGCCACCTAAAAACCGTTTTTTCTCCGGTCACTTTTTCCTTGAGTTTAAGCCCTTGATTGTACAGTTCCTGAATATCAAATCGTCCAGTTACAAACTCCCCAGGCATCAAATGAACCGTCTGTTTCCCTATAATCTGGTCACGTTCTTTATGTGTTGCTTCGGTCAGGCATATGAGCCATAACCGAAGCAATTGATGATCATTGAAAATTGGATTATCTCGAATTTTGCGGTGAAGTTTTATCCACCCTTTCCCGGCCATTTCACCACCTGCTTATTTTGCTTTATCTCGTAATTTCGTAAGAATGTGTGAAGTATCCTCACCTTGTTTCTTCTTAACCAAATAGTCCAGAAGCAACGGCATCCATGTTCTCTTGCTGGAATGTACTAATGTGTGCATCTCATTTGAAAGTAGGACACAGTTCCATACCTCATATTTTCCGTTACCGCCACCCATGCCGCTATACACTACCCGATGGAGATGAAGTCCAGGACCGGGCTTACCGCTAAGTAAGCACCAGTTCCCGTCTCGTTTCTTGACTTCTTCTCTTACCTGTTCTTTGGTTAAATCAACGCCCTTTGGTTTCCTCTTACGTTGAGACGTTTGAACCTTGTTGCGCCGTTCCTTTACCTTCTTCTCCGGCTTAGGTGCTGGGTGATGTCCGAAATCAATCATACTGACACCTCCTAGAAAGGAAGATCATCGTCTGTTTTATCGTAAGCATTAGGATCTGAATTAAACGGGTCCTTATTTTGATTGTTGTTGTCTTCATGTCTGTTTCCACTGTCCAAGAATCGCACATTATCAGCGATCAGGTCATTGGTGTAAACCTTCTTGCCCTCATTGGTTTCATAACTCCCCGTCTGCCATCTACCTTCAACTCCAACCAGTCTGCCTTTATTTAGATTGTTCGCGCACGCTTCGGCTGTTTTCTTGAACACCGTTACTGGTATGAAGTCAGCTCCGTCACCATATCGGTCACAGGCTACAGTAAACTTGGTTACAGCCGTTCCGTTCGGCGCGTACCTCAGTTCAGGATCACGGGTTAATCGGCCCACAACTATCACACGGTTTATCAATGTAATTCCTCCTAATACAAGCTCAGTTCGCTAAAATGTTTGATTCGATTAATCTTCTTGGTTAACCGGCAGTAATCGCACTTCTCACAACGAGCCGGTTCAACCTCGCCTGATTTAACGGACTTAACACGCTCTATATGCTTGCCTACGATGTGTAAGCTCTGTTCTATTACGTCATAATCAAAATAGATAATTTCGTGGTCTGGTGGGTCCTGTTTAGTCACTACGACCATATGCGGCAGCAACCAATCCTTACGGCCTGTTACTCGCTTCTCAATCTCGGCATATACTGCCATTTGGATCGTATAACCGTAATGGTCCAGGAAGTTGTCATAAGCCTGAGCTTCCTTGTTCCACCACTTACCGTCTATGTCTTTCATGGTCTTTAGGTCAGCAAAAATACCTGTAACATCAGGATTATAGCTGTCCAGCATGATCTTCCATGGGATCCCGAACAGTTCAGCAGTCATGATGACTTCTTTCTGTCCTGCCAAGGCTTGCATGACAAGAGGATCATTTTCCAAAACCTCGATCATCTTGTTACAGTGTTTGAACTCAGATTTCAGTTGACCTTTTGTCGGCCCTCTGCTGCTATACAATTCGGGATGGTTTTCTCTGAATTCATCCAGAACCCCCTCATTCCAGGCATGTAGATAGTGACCTTCCATGAATGCATCAATGGCGTAAGGCTTGAACTCGCCGTTGATTGTAGCCATTGCCTGAGCCTCACAGCCCCCATATGAGGGCAGGAAGCTCTTGAACTGGCTTACAGACATATAGTAACGACCGGCTTCATCACTGAAATAATTATTCTTGTTCAGTTCCATTGGCTTGTTCCTCTGTGATCTCTTCAAACTCGGCTTCAATGATCGTAGGATTCAAAGGGCTTTGCTGTGATGGTTTAGGTTCTTTACTCATATCGAAGTCGCTTGCATCTTCGAATGTTCTGGCCTGTTCAATAGTGTCAAAGTTCAATTCAATGTTTTTGCACAAGCGCCGAAGAACTGTCTTTTTATACATTTCGCCCTTGCTTTTAGTCCAAGCCTGACCGTTGGCCTGTTTCGAGTAATTTTTGCGCGTTGTCTCAATTTCTTCGGATGACATTACCTCATACGCCATGCCGCCATCCTGGTATAGAACCACCGCAAAGGCTCCGAGTATTTCGCCGTTATTAAAAGGTTTAGGGACGAATTGAATAGTCTGCTGCCCATCCTTGATTTCTTCTCGGAAGTCATCATGTTCACGTACAAGCTTTGCGTAAATATCCTGAACTTTCCGAACGCTGTACTGCTTTGCAAGCTTCTTTTCGCCTTTGTAATCGGTTTGGAACTGTACGCTACCGTTGTAAACAATGGCATAGCACTCCTTGTTAAAGAAGTCCAAACCAAGGAAAGCACCTTTAAGCATGGTTCTGGCTACACTGGTAGCGTCACACTGTTCAATTCCTTTGGTATCCTGCAATACTGTCATGCAGTTTTGGAGAAAGCGTGTTTTGTTAAAGCTGGTTGGCATAGCTTCCCGTTTGGTGTCCAGCAAGGTATCAAGGTTCTTATGAATGACCTTTAATTTATCTGACACTTTACAACCTCCTAAAAAATGTGATATTGTGACCGTAAGAAAAATTTTAAAATGACTACTCAAAGATCATGGTTGCAGCCATGGTCTTTTTTCATGTCTAAATCAATTTGAATCTGCTTCAAACCTTCAGTGACAGGACCCAGGTCGGTATTTAAAAGGTGCTGAGCATCTACCACACCAAACCTTGTTGGTCGCTTCTGGCACTCCTGCAATTCCTCAAGAAACGTTATAGCTGCTTGCAATTGCCTCAAGGCTTTCCCCTCCCCTGATGCGTCTTCTGATTTCGTCATATCGTTCATACTGCACGTCATTGCTAAAAATGAATTTTGGATAAGGACCGTCTGATTTTCTTCCACCAACGAACGCCAAAGCTTGGATGTCGGCGTATTCTTCGCTTGCTTTGATTCGGTAACCAAGGTTCATCTTCTATCCACCTCACTTGTGTCCAACATCGGCTTTCAACAGCTTCCAACATGTGTTGTAAACAATGCGGTTCCTCATGTTCATGGACAAGGTATTGAGCCGGCCTTTCGCATTCTAATCCTTCACATTTGATCATGTCTGTCACCTCGCATATATAAAGCAACCGGGAGCCAGATGTTAAACAGCAACCATGCGATTAGTAGGTAAATCATTTATTCCAGACCGGCTTCTTCTTGTTTTCAGATACCACATACTGAAGGACAGCCATCTTTTCTCCTGTAGTCAGTGCGTTCCAATCTCTCGCAACAATGTTCATTCACTTCAACCCCCTAAATTTGTTTTTGAAGCTCATCAATGACCTGGAGCATTTCAGCATTTCCCGTCCATTGACTACGCGCTCTGTCAAGGAAACTGTTTAACTGTTCGTTGGTGCATCTTCGATTGATGCAATTTTGGAAAGCAGCTCTTAATGATTCGTTTGGTGTTGGCATGTTCACCATCCTTTCTTGGTTAAAGTTTCGTCTTTCAGGAATTCAATGGCTTCGCAAATGTTATGCAACCATTCCATATCACCAGCCGTATAAGCTACCATAGACAACTCGTGAAGCTCGTCATATTGACGGATTAACATGTAATTCTGCAATAAGAGCAATTCAATCAATCGTGCTGGGATGTTCTCAACCTTGATGCGGCCTGTTTCATGGTTCATATGCATATATGCTGCTTCAGCTAATCTGCGATGGATGTTATGGATAGCTAGGTCTTTCATGGGACCACTCTCCATTCCTGAGATTTAAACTAAAGTGCCAATGGACAATTCCTTTACGATGGTTGTATAGATTTCCTTGAGTCGTGGATCCGACTCGATAACGTCTAGCCGGTTAGCGTCATTGATCTTGGTTTTAGTTGCCCCTGACTCTGCAAGCCGTTCCTTGAGATTTGCCACCCTTATGTTAAGGTTGCAACGTCCACGCTCTTCCAGAAGCCTGTAGCTCTCTGTACGTACCTCCCTGAATCCTCCAAGCCTGGAAGCAGCCCTATTAAGTAGTCGTGTGATATCCTGCCGCCAATTATCATCACGTTGTAAGAACGTTTCTTTGATGGTTGAAACCGTAGTCTGCAACCCGATTAACTCTTGTTTTGTCTGCGCTGCCTCTAGCTGGACTTTAGCCACCGCATCAAAAGTTAATTTGAACATCTGCATTTCAGGAGTAAGCAATGATAAGTCAATCTGCATTTCTTTAACTCGGTAGTAATCATCAACCAAAGTTTCATAAGCTTCCCAAGCCTGATCGGTATTAAGTGATTTTGCTTGCAACCAAGCCCCTTTTTCAGTCCACAGAATCAATGAAGGTGCAAACTTAAGGTTCTCCGCAATTTGCGGGTAAGCTTCTTTAAAGGATTTAAGCTCATCTCCATGAACAAAGAAAAAGTGTTTACCGACTTTGTATCGTTCTTTGTTGCGGTTGTAGTTCTCGGATATCCGTCTTTCGTCCGTTCCATAAGATTGGGCAAGTTGCGATGTCATCAGAACTCTTTGACCGGAATAATCAACAATTGGCAATTGATTCATTTCATTTCTCCTTCCACGATTAATTTGCAACTGAGGACGATCTTTTTGTTCTTTTTCGTGGCAATGCTGTTGGTTGATCATCCTCAATTGCATAACCTGAATATTTAATGGAGAGTCGAGCAATTAAACTGTGTAGGTTTTTCCACGCCTCTTCACTTAAACCTGGGTTATACGGTTTTTCAGTCATCTCGGATCCCTCCATTAATATCAAGCTGTATTATGTGTCTTTTTGCGACACTGTGTTTCAAAAAAATTTTGCACTGGAACTCCTAACAAACGACTGAGCACAACAATTTCATCAGCATAAATCCTAATTTCTCCATTTTCCTTACGCTGATAAGTTCTTTTGGCTATTCCTAGATGATTTGCCACCTCCTGAGGGGATAATCCTTTATTCACACGCGCAGCTTTTACCGTGATGATCATGCTATCACCTCCCCTGCTGCTGTATCGTGTCTTATGAAGACACCTCAAGGTTAACACGAGTTTCGGAGGGAGTCAACCACAAAAAGACACGAAAATAAAATACATGTTGAATAACGTGTCTTTTTATGGTTATAATGTATTCATAAAATAATATTAGTGAGGTAAATATAAAATGGTTAATTCTGGTTCTAAGCTTTTTTATTGGGCTGTGGGAGAAAACATTAAAAAATATAGAACAACTAGAAATTTAAGTTTACAACTACTTGGCGAAAAAGTAGGGTTAACCAAGAAAACTATTCAAAGATATGAGAACGGCGAAATAAAAATAGATATGGATCGTTTAGCTGATATTGCAGATGCATTGAATGTAGAAGTTATTCAACTTCTCGATGGAGCTGAATCTTTCTTCGGACTTGAAACAGATAACATTGGTGTTGTATCTGTTCCATTGGTAGGAAGAGTGTGTTGCGGTAATGGAACTCTGGCTTATGAGAATATTGAGGAATACATACCAGTGTCCAAAGAATTTGCTAAGGGTGGAGAACACTTCTTTTTAAAAGCAAAAGGCGATTCGATGAATGGTGCCAGAATTGAAGAAGGCGACCTTCTTTTAATCAGAAAACAATCAAGTGTAGAAAATGGAGAAATAGCTGCTGTCCTGATTGACGATGAAGCAGTATTGAAGAAAGTATATATCAGAGAAGGACAAGTTATTTTGCAATCTGCAAACCCAGCGTATGACCCTATTGTCTGTAAAGCTGAGGATTTAAAAATAATTGGTAAATTGAAATGGAACATGATCAGTTATTAAGAGGTGATGTAGGTGAAGGTAGCAATTTACATACGTGTCAGTACAGAGGATCAAGCGAGAGAAGGTTACTCAATAAGAGGACAAAAAAAGGACCTCACGGATTATTGTAGATCCAATAGTTTAGAAGTAGCTAATATTTACATAGATGATGGTTATTCAGCGAAAGATACCAACAGACCAAAGCTGAAAGAGATGCTTAAAGCTGCGGCTAACAATGAGTTTAAGGCTATTTTGGTGTATAAATTAGATCGTTTCACTAGATCCGTTCGAGACCTGTATGATCTACTTGAAAAGTTGAACAAATTTGGCGTTGGGTTTATATCTAAACAAGAAAAGTTTGATACTACCACTGCAATGGGCAGGGCTATGATAGGTATATTGGGAGTATTCGCACAATTCGAAAGAGAAACAACAGCGGAACGAGTAAGAATGGGTATGGTTCAAAAGGCTTTAGAAGGGAAGAAACCAGGCGGCAAATACCCTTATGGTTATGATGAACAAGGAAGTTCTCTTCCAAAAGAGTTTAGCGTGTTAAGACAACTTAGGGCTTTGTACATGGAAGGGCTTAGTTATCAATCAATAGCAGCTCACTTCACTCGTTTAGGAATAAAAAGAAGAAGATATAATTGGACCGCAAACACAGTAGCCTTAACTTTAGAAAACCCCTTTTATGCCGGCATAATAAGATTCGGAAGCAAACTCCCCAACGGAAAGTACCCCCAACGAAAAAGAGAAGAACGCGTGGATGTTGTTGAAGCAGAAGGATCTCACGAGGCTGTTTGGACTATAGAAGAGTTCAACGAACATATTGAGTTGATGCGCAGAAGATCTACTGGAGGTTTTGGAAGGATAAACACTTACTGGTTTAACGGCGTACTCCGGTGCGGAAGATGTGGTTCAGCAATGTATGGACGGCTAACTACGAAAAGAAGCTTAAAAGATGGAACCGCAATAAGAAGTGCTTATTATTGGTGTAGTCGCAGGAAGGAAAATAAGTCGTGTGACATGCCTATGTTTAGACAGACACATGTTGAACATCTTATTTTTGAACATGTAAAAAAGATCATTACCGACAATGAATTAATTGATTCAGATAAAAAGAAGTTCGCAGCAGTTGAACAGAAAAGACAAGATTCTATAAAGTCCTTAGAACAAGACATAAAGAAGGTCAATGCACGTATCGATAAATGGCAATATGCATTCGCTGAGGAAATCATTTCCCTCGATGACCTGAAGAAGAGAATGGATGAAGAGAAGAAGTCTCTCGACATACTTAATGCTAAACTTGATAAAATAAAGGATAGTAACAAACCGCAAATCAATGACACAATATTCAACTTACCTTCTCTATGGAAAATGACGAACGATGAGGAAAAGCAAGATATAGTGTGTGCAATATTTAAAAAAATCACCCTTCACACTGAAGAACGTAACGTAAAAGGTAAAAAGAATACTTTCTTTCCAGCAACGGCTGAGATTGAGTACCGTTGATTTTTTTTAACTTATTATCTTGTACATTTTATATTATAATGACTTCCGTCATGCCCTGTATTCATGGCCTGCAGCATATCCAGCGCCTCGCTGCCCCGCACCTCGCCCACCACGATCCGATTGGGACGCATCCGCAGCGAGGAACGGATCAGATCGCGCATCGCGATCTCCCCCCCGGCCTTCCGTGTTGGCATTCCGGGTCTCCAGCGACACGAGGTTCGGGACCGTCACGATCTTCAGCTCCGCCGAGTCCTCGATCGTAATGACACGTTCATCAGGCGGAATATATTGCGACAGCGCATTCAGGAAAGTCGTCTTCCCCGACCCCGTCCCGCCGCCTATAAAAATGTTATACTTGCCCTTGACCAATATCCGAAGCTGCTCTGCCGCCTCCTCCGTCAGCGCTCCCCTTCCAACCAAATCATCCATCGTCATCGGCGATTCCGGAAACTTGCGGATCGTCATGGTCGGCCCCTTCAGCGCGATGGGCGGGAGCACGATATTCACCCGGGAGCCGTCCTTCAATCTCGCGTCAACGATGGGCGTCGATTCATTCACCACCCGGTTTACCGTACCCACAATGCTCTGAATGATATCCTCCAGCCGGCTCTGGGACTCGAATTGGAGCGGCAGCTTCTTGACCTCGCCGTCCTGCTCGATGAATATATCCTGGTGGCTGTTTATCATAATTTCCGTAATCCGGGGGTCGTCCACCAGAGGCTGAAGCACATCCAGCCCGCGAAAAGAATCGAATACCCTCCGCACCAGCCTCCGCTTCTCGGCTGCGGTCAACTCCATGAGCTCGCGTCTTCTCCACACCACTTCCTCGATGCGGGCCATCAATTCCGAATTGTTAACGCTCGCACTCATATCAAGCTCGGACCGAACCTGATCCCGAACCGATTTAAACGGATCCTCCATCATCACTTCCCACCGCCTGCATGAACCGGCATGATACCCGAGCCCTCCAGCAGCTGCTGGCAGAGCTTCAATACCTCCCTTTGATAGATCGGCGAGGACAACAGCAGATCTTCCCGATGGAGCTGCTTCCATGAAGGTATATAAGGCAGCACGCCGTCTACGCTCATATCCTTGCGGGGAAGCCCGTTAACAAGCTGACCCGTGTACCGGTTGACGATGAAGCGGCTCCGTTTCCTCACGCTTCCGAACTGGGCGGGGCTCTTAAGCTCCAATTGATCCAGCCATACGCCGCTCTTATGCATGCTGATCAAATCATCCATCAGCACCCAGATCAGCAGTCCGGCCTGTTCGAGAACCGCCTGCAATCGTTCCCCCGAGTCCCCCTCGGTATCCACCACAATGGCATCGTAATGATGGCATGATATCAGGGAGGTCAACAGCAGGGATGTATCGTCCACGGTCATTTCCGATATTTCCTTAACGTTGAAGCTGGGCTCAAAGGAATCGCACTTCAAGCCATGATGCCTGATGATATAGGGAGCTATCGACAGCTCCGTCTCGGAAGCCGATTCTTGGGAGGCCTTAACGTCATACAGTAATCGCGAAAAGCTCCCCTCCATGCCGACGGATCCGGACGGAAACAACGCACTGCTGTTCACGCTCTCCAAATTGAGATAGAAAACTCTCAAACCGAGCACGCCAAGCTGCTTCGCCATGTTCATGGCGATCGTTGATTTCCCGCTCCCTCCCAGGGAAGAGACGATGCCGAGCACCGGTGTTGATCCCGAATTCCATTTATCCAGCGTTCCCCCGCTTCGCCTGCAGCGGGTTATCATGATGTCCAGCAGCTGAGGCAGCGGCTGGTATTTGGGGGTGCTGTCGCAGCCCTCCATAAGAGAAAGCGCCGAATGGCCTTCGCTTAGGAGCAGCCATGGAACCGATGCCTCCCTCTGGCTGAGCCAGTTCTCCAGCATATCCGCATCCCCCACGACCAAATTCGGCTTCTCCCCCGAGTCCATATAATGAAGGAATGATTCTACGCGGGTGAATGCGGTCACCTGCAGGGCCGATCCGTAGGAGCTTCCATGCACATAATTCAACAGCGGTTCGACATACCGGGAATCCTGCACTGCCAGCACTAGTCGGGCCGGTATCATCATGCCAATCCCTCTCTTCTGTAACAACGCAAAAAAAGCACCGTCAAAGCCGCGAAAATCGCGGACAATGAACGGTGCTTCCGTTGTCTGTTATAATTTGACATTAGAATATCACAGTTGCAGGATAACGGCAAGATTTTATTTTTTATGTAGATATAGCCCTTAATCACTATTGTCAAAACAAGGATAAATGTCCTACTATATAGGCTTAGAACGAGTGTTCTCTATATAGAAACTTCTTATATAGAATTAACATATATAAACTCCTAAACCATCTAAACCAATACTTCCAAGCTTGGAGAGTGACACCCATGAACAAACGTATACTAGCCGCTTTTCTAACCGCCCTGCTGTTATTATCCGGCTGCAGCCAGCCGCTGATGTCCCCTGCGACGTCGAACGAAGAAACCCCAGCGACCCGTACATCCGAAGCCAAGACAGACGCCGGCACAACGAATGCCAAGCAGACGACCTATCCCACCGATGATCTGAACCTGCCGCGGGTTGCCGTGGAATTGGTCAAAGCCGTTGACGGCGACACCATCAGCGTCATGTTCGAGGGCAAAAAAGAGAATGTTCGCATGCTGCTGGTCGACACGCCCGAGACAAGCCATCCGAAACTGGGCGTCCAGCCGCTCGGGCCCGAGGCCAAGGCTTTTACGAAGGAGCTCGTGGAACAAGCCGATCGGCTTGAATTGGAGTTCGATATCGGTCCGAACCGGGATAAATATTCCAGGCTGCTCGCTTACGTGTATGCCGACGGGAAAATGGTCCAGGAATCGCTGCTTGAAGAAGGACTGGCCCGCGTCGCCTACATCTATCCGCCCAACACGCGCTATGTGGACAAATTCGATGATTTGCAGCGGATCAGCCGGGACAAGGGGCTCGGCATATGGAGCGTAGAGAACTACGCCCAGGAAGACGGATTCCATCCCGAGGAACAGGACGATACGAATAAGAGCAACAACCATGACACCACAGCAACCCAAGCGCCTACCGAGAAACCCCAACCGTCCAAGCAAGCCTGCGACATTAAAGGCAACATCAACTCCAAGGGCGAGAAAATCTATCATACGCCTGAATCCCCGTACTATGAGCGCACGAAGCAGGAGCAGTGGTTCTGCAGCGAGGAAGAAGCCGAGCAAGCCGGTTTCCGGGCACCGCTTAAGTAGCTATGAACCTGATTGCATATGAAATGAACGCATATGTTCATCTTATATAAATTTTAGCCGTATTTGAAAAGGAGCCACGAGCCATGGGGAAAAAGAAAACACCGGCAGCCAAACCCAATGAAAATCAAACAGCAAATCCAAGCTCTGCCGCATTATACAAAACCGTCTGGAGATGGCATTTCTATGCCGGCATCATTTTCGCTCCTTTTCTGATCATCCTGGCTGTAACCGGCTCCGTTTACTTATTTAAGCCCCAAATTGAACAAGCGTTATATCGGGACTACTACACGGTAACCCCTCAAGTCGAACGGGTAACGCCCAGCAAGCTGGTCGGACAAGTGAAAGAGCTCTACCCTGACGCTACCATCACGAAATACCGCCCCGGCGAGTCGGATTCCCGCTCCACGGAAATCAGTCTTACCTCGGGCAGCGAATCCATGACCGTCTTCATGGACCCCTATACGGGAGAAAAGATAGGCGAGCTGAAAGACAAAGACCGGATCATGGACAAAATCGAGGAGTTCCACGGCGAGCTGATGGTCGGGACCATCGGGGACCGGATCGTGGAGCTTGCCGCCTGCTGGGCGATCGTGCTCATCATCACCGGATTGTTTTTATGGTTCCCGAAAAATAAAAACAAAAGCAAAAAGAAAAGAAGCCTTGCAGGCATCCTGTATCCGAGGCTCGGCAAGGGCAAGCAGATTCTTCGCCGGGACCTGCACGCCGTTCCCGCATTCTGGATCGCGGCTGGCATGCTGTTTCTCGTCATGACCGGATTACCCTGGTCAGGCCTGTGGGGCAGCAATTTCCAAACCGTGGCAACCAATACCGGTGTCGGTTATCCTCCTTCCATCTGGTCGGGCAGTGCGCCATCCTCTCATGTGCTGCAGACGAAGGAAGTGGCTGAGGTGCCTTGGGCGGCCGAAAATCTGGAGGTTCCCAACTCCACCATCTCCGACTTTATGCCGCTTCCGATTGAAGATGTCATGTACGTAGCCCGAAGCGAGGGAATGCATCCGAGTTACACCATCAGCATCCCGCAGCAAGCGGACGGGGTGTATACGTTGTCGGCCTATCCGCCGAAAGCGCAGGACGAAGCCACCATGCATATCGACCAGTACAGCGGCGCGGTGTTGGCGGATTATCGCTATGATCATTACGGATTCGTCGGCAAAGCCGTTGCCCTGGGCATTACGCTGCACAAAGGAACCCAATTCGGCATCGTCAACCAGATTTTCAGTTTGCTGATATGCCTAGGCATCATTCTCATAGCGGTAAGCGGTTTGTACTTGTGGTGGAAACGAAAGCCGGATCACGGACTGGGGGCTCCGAAAGCGCCCGAGGCAGGCGCCAAGCGCATGAGGCTGTTCCTGCTGCTGTTTATCGCTTTGGGGATTCTGTTCCCGCTTGTGGGCTTGTCTCTCATCATCGTGTGGATCATCGATTCTGTCATTGTGCGGAAGATACCGGCGATCAAGGCTTTCCTGAACGCCTGATTCGCTTAGGACTCAATCAAAAATAAGGGGTGGCGGTTTCATGATCGTAAAAGGCCGTATTATTATAACCGTACTGCTATCGGTTCTGCTGCTGAGCGCTTGTTCGGCCAGTCCCGAGGCAGCCGACCGGTATGAAAAAGAAATCCCGTTGATGGCCGAGGTGAACATTCCGGATGCATTATCCGTCCAACAGCCGGAGACCATCGAGATTATCCTTACCCAAGACGGCAAAAGAGTGCCCGGTGCGGATTTTGTCCACTACGAGCTGTGGAGCCATGACGGTTCCTTACGGGATCCCATGACGGATGCGGTCGAGGTGGGCGATGGCGTGTATACGGTAACCAAAACCTTCGATAAAGAGGGGCTGTATTTCATCAAGCTGCACAGCGGCAACAACGGCTCCATCATCATTCCCCAGAAACCGTTCGCCGTCGGCAAACTGTCCGAGGCCGAGCTTGCCTACCTGGAGGCGGGAACTCCGACATTCCAAGAAGGCACGGCAGAGCATCATCATTAAAACAGGCGGAATCAGGATAAAAACCGGCGCCGAATGTCCGGCGTCGGGACCATGCATTCACTGGATTGCCCGAACCACCGGTAACGGTTCTTCGCCACCCAGCGGTACACCAGGTTCCGTAAGAAAGGGGGAATCAGGATCAGGACATACGACAGCGGCCAAGGAAAACAAAGACGCCGCGCAATCCGAAGAGCTCCCGTCGATCTGGTGTAATATCTCCCCTGTTCAATCAGCACCATCGTCTCCGGCGAATCTCCATCGAGCCCTCCCTGCCTCAACAGCTCCTGACCGATATCGGATTGCAGCGAAGCGAACCGGAAAACACCCGCGGGATCTCGCTTGATAATGAATTGAGTCAGCCCCTGACACAAATGGCACACGCCATCAATCAGCACAATTGCATATTCCTCATGATTTTCGGTTGCACGATCCTTCATATTTTCTTCGCTCCCTTCACACCATAAAAAAAGAAAAAACGCAGGAGCCCTCTCCTACGCTTGATCAAGTACGCTTATTGGTTTATTACTCAGCAGCTTTGTTCAGCCACTCGCCGTCTCTCATCTGCTGGTCGAATTCGTTCGAGAATTTCTCCATGCATTTGCATATGAAATCCTTACGACAAACCGGGCAAGGTACTTTCCCAAGTCGGCTAAGCGCAGTCAGTTTCCATTCCGGGAAGCGGTTATAGAATACGCGAATATCCGTTCCGTCGGCCGTGTGGATAATGAATTCGTAAAGCCCTTCCTTTTCATTGCTTCCAGCTGTGGTCACATTTGCAATCTGCGGTCTGTATGGCATGTTCATCACCCGTTTATTTTATTTAAATTCCTTATGACTGGTTTGTACTTTCTGGTACTTAGTCATATTAAAGAATTTTAGGGGTGATGTCAACCGAAGAACACATCCAGGATCGAGCCCAGCTGCCCCCTCTTTTTACCTTCCAATATATCCGGGTTGAAGACTTCCACATATCCGCAGTTCGTGCAGGAAACAAATAGGAAATGATTGTGCTGAATATCAAACATTTTGCTCAAGCCTGCCCCCGACATCGAGACCTCTTTCGTCTGGCAGTGGTTCCCTCCGCATTTGCTGCATACAAACCGTTCCTCTATCATTTGTTCTATTCGCATTCCAAGCGCCCCTTTCAATGCATAGCTTTAACTGAAGTACGGCGTATCATGTAAAAAGTTTCATATTGAGCGTCTTTAGCCGACAAAAAAGGATGACCCCCATTTTAGAGAGCCATCCGAATCCTCCATCGTCAGCTTACGCTTAACTCCACGTCGATGTTGCCCCGGGTTGCTTTGGAATACGGGCAAAACGCGTGCGCTTTCTTCGCGAGATCCTCCGCCTGGCTTCGTTCGATGCCGGGCATTTCGATCTTCAGCTTCACTGCCAGCTTAAAGCCGTCAGCGCCTTCGTCTTTTCCGATCGACACCTGGGAGTGGATCACGACATCCTTCAGCTCGACGCCCTCCTTGCGGGCGATGTTGGCCAGGGCGCATTCATAGCAGGCGCCATAACCGGCCGCGAACAGCTGCTCCGGATTGGTTCCGGCTCCGCCCGGACCTCCGAGCTCTTTCGGCATGCTTAATTTGTGATTGAGAACGCCATCGGTAGATTCAACGGAGCCTTCCCGCCCTCCGACGACTTTAACATCTGCTGTGTATAATGGTTTCATGCTCGTTCATCTCCTTCATGCCCTATTATGGTCTCTACATGTACTCTTTAAACTTTCAGGGCAATTTGAAACGATAAATAAGGCATTTCACCATAGATGAGCATTATCCCGGCACGCGAAGAACATAACAAAAAAAGCCGCTTATCAAAGGGAATTCCACTTGATAAACAGCTTCTTTATGAAGTATGCGGTAGAGAGGACTCGAACCTCCACGGGTATACACCCACTACCCCCTCAAGATAGCGTGTCTGCCATTCCACCACTACCGCATGTATAAGGGATGTTCTGCAGCGAACATTCCCTATTATACTGCCCTCTTGCTCAAATGTAAAGCGCCAAAATCTGGGCCTTAGGCCCGGGCTTTTGCATCAGCTAGCTCTTATCGCTGCGCTTGTCCTTCCGATAGGCCGAAAACTCGATGTATTCGCGTATAAATTCCTTCTCATGCTCTGCCAGACCGGACATTAAGGCAGGATCCAAAGATTCCGGATCTACTTCATATTCCCCGCGGGCTTCCTTGACACGGCTGGTCGGACTGCCTCTTCCTATAATCAGCCAATCCAGGCTGACGGAAAAAAATGCTGCAATCTCAATCAATTTATTCGTGCTCGGCGTTGTTTTTCCCCTCTTCCAGTCACCAAAATTTCCTGTGCTGATCCCGAGGGTTTCACAAAACGCCTTCTTGGTCATACCCCGGCTTTCTATGAGATGTTCGATTCGTTGGTAAATAGACTGCATCAAACAACCGCCTTCCTATTTCTCTTTAAAAGAAAAATATCTTATGTACGTATTTTTTTTCTTGCATAATGACTTAATTACGTGTATAATCTAGATATATTGCCTAAATTATACCATAGTACTCATGGATCGTCGTATCTTTTACTCATGAGTCTATTCCGTACGAGGAGCGAGTAAATTGCCCTACGATACCATGACCACATCCTGGAATAATGCGGTGCACTCCTTGAATAAGGGGCTGATGGTCATTACCCCGGATGGCATCATAGACAAAATCAACGATCCGCTCATTGCCATGGCCGAAAAATACGGTGTCCCTCCTGACTTTAGGTGGCATGGAGCATCTTTTTTCGATATGACTTTCAGGCACTTTGGTTCTGTATTCGATCCATTTTCCCATGAGATGGATTTGCCCTCCGTAAAGGAAGTGATGCTGGGCAAGCTGCCTGATTATTCTTTTGAATATGCCGTGGAATGGAATGACCGGCAGAACTGGGTTCTGTGCGAGGTGCTGCCGCTGATGATGAACAAGGACGGCCGTGTTCACGGAGCCATGATATCGTTCACGGATATTACGAAGTTCAAGCACAAGGAACTGCTGCTGGAACAAGCGCTGGCTCACAGCTTCCCTCTTCCAGGACATATTCCTATCTGTGCCGTATGCAAATATGTTCGACAAGCGGATGAATGGGAGCCTGTGGAGAGCTATTTGGAGAGCCGCCTCCCCATTGAGTTTACCCATGATATTTGTCCGGATTGCATTCGCAGATTATACCCGAAATATTCTTCCATTCTCGATGATCCGGAATTGCCCGATTAACGACCCGTCTGCATACAACACAGAATAAGCAGCTTCGATATCCCGATGATCACTGGATTCGAAGCTGCTTATTTATGCTTGAGGCATTCTTTGGTTGATTACGCGTTCACAAAACGAAGCAGGGGGCTTATGAGGGTCGGCAGTACCGAAACATGCCCTTCACCCTCAATTTCGTCGAACGTCGTCTCCAGCACCTCTTCATGCCCTCTGAGAAAGGCATAGAGTTCCCTGGCATCCTTCACCATGGACGGCTTCTCCTCGGCCCCCACGTACAGGCGGAGCGACTTGCGCTCCCCGCTCTGTCGTAAGCGGTTCTTCCCCTCTTCCCATCGCTGGTACAGCGCGTAGTTCTTCCACCACACCGAGGGACATGCCGCAATATACCGCGAAAAGGCATCCGGTCTGGTGAATAAGGTATACAAGGTGAAAAATCCACCGAGCGAGTGTCCGAACAGCGCCTGCTTCGATCGGTTCACGGCATACCGCCGCTCCACGGCCGGCTTCAGCTGCTGCTCGATGAAGGTAAGGAACGCCTCCACGCCGCCCGTCTCCGGCCAATCCATGCCGTTTGGCCGGACTGGCAGTTCAGCGGGATCGGCATATTCCGTAAAGTTATAGAAGCGTTCGCTGCTTACGATAGGGCTGTCGCTGTCAAAGCCGATGCCGACAATGAGCGCAGAGGGAATGCCCCGAGGCGTACGGGATTGCAGGCGGATGGCTTCGGCCAGCGTGCCGAAGGTGGCATTGGCATCCAGCGAATATAACACGGGATAACCTCCCTCAGGAGGCGGTCCCATCGGCTCGGCGATGAAAATGCGGTATTCGCGTCCCGTCACGTCGGACTGCATGGACCAGGTCAGCGTTCCCGGTACGGAAAACAAAGTGGCCTTTACTTGGTTTACTTGATTATTATGCGATTCGTGCTTTTCCTGATAATCCGGATCCTCATGTTGAGCTCGCCCCTTCGCCTGCTCCTCTGCTTCTACGACGAACAGCCACCGCAGCGCATCCGGAAATCTTCTGGACATAAAGATAGGATCATGGGTTCCGTCAGGATCTACCGCCAGCTGCAGCCGCTCAGGGCTCACCCCTTGCTCAAGCCAGAACCGATGGGCCTCCACGTTGTTCACAAACATGTTTTTCTGCGCATTTTGCTTATACGCCCCTTCAAGCTGCCCGACGGACATATACACCCGCTGTTCAGCTGGCCATTTTCCCTGCTTCCGGATGTAGTCCATCACCCCATCGTACCATAACGAAGCCGATAGCATGCCGATCCGTCCGAAGGTATCGGGACGCCAATATCCCGCGAACATCGAGATCAAACCGCCAAAGGAACCTCCGATGATGGCCGTATGCTCAGGCGCTGGAAGCGTTCGGTACCGATGGTCCATGTATGCTTTGATGACATCCGCTACCTCATCCACATAAGCTCTCCCCTCCCCGCCGAAAGGAGGGTTGCTCTCCAGCAAAGGCTCAGCCGGCCAAGGCGTATACTCACGATTCCGGTTCGTTGTCGAGATTCCGACCAGGATGACCTCTTCCAGCCGGCCTGCCGCAAACAAATGATTCAAATAGTTCAGGCAGTCCGTGAACATATCTCCTTCATCTTGAACGTAGGCAACAGGATAGGAACGGTCAGACTCCAGATAGGAAGGAGGCAGATACAGTGTAAGCTCTCTGCCTTCAACTGCCAGCTGCTTGTAACGATTCATGTGATCCTCCCGAAAGCTGCTTTTATTTTCTCATGCGAATTAATAGATAGATAAAATACGGAACCCCGATCACGGATACCACAATGCCTGCAGCAAGCTCGGCCGGAGCGAATATCGTTCTGCCGATGAAGTCGCCTATGACAACAATCGCCATGCCCGCTATGCCGCTGATCGGGATGATATGCCTGTGCCGCAGTCCGACAAGCTGCCTGGCCATATGCGGAGCAATCAGGCCGACAAACCCGATGCTGCCGGATACGGCTACGCTGGCACTTACCAGGCCGATGCTGCAGAGAAGCAGTCTATTTTTCTCGCGCTCGACGGATACCCCGACGCTCTTCGCGCTTTCCTCGCTCAGCTGGAACAAGTCGAGCACTTGAGAGCGAAGCCAGATGACAGGCGGCAAAATAACGAGCCACGGCAGCATGGTCACCACAAACTTCCAATTGGCGCTATGAAGGCTGCCGGCAAGCCAGGCAACCGCCATCTCATAATCTTTCGGGTTCATTTTAAGCGAAACATACATGGTAACGGCTCCAAAGCCGGATGCGATCGCAATGCCCACAAGTATGAGCCGCTGGGGATCCAGCTTTCCGTTTTCTCTCGCAAACATGTATATGGCCGTGGTCGCCGCCAAACCGCCCGCGATGCCGAACATGGGCATCATCATTACCCCGAGCCAGCCGGTCATCGTGATCTGCCCTTGCAGCAGGAACATAAACAGTACGACCGCCATGCCGGCGCCTGCATTGATGCCGAGGATGCCCGGATCCGCAAGCCCGTTGCGGGTAACCCCTTGGATGACGGCACCGGCCATACCGAGCGCAAACCCGACAAGGGCGCCAAGCACGATTCGGGGGAGCCTGAATTCAAACACGACAAGATCAAAGTCCGCATTGGGCTTCATCCGAAAGAGCGTCTGGAATACTTCCTTGATGGACATGTCAAACGTTCCGTTGGTCAGACTGAAATAAACGGCTGCCAATACGACCGCTATCCCGCCTGCCAGCACCATCGGGAACCGATAAGATGTGTTACGCACGCTGAGCCCCTCCCCTCGTCTTGATCAGATAGAGGAAGAACGGCACGCCGATCAGCGAAGTGATGACACCGACCGGCGTCTCGAAAGGGCTGTTCACGAACCGGGCGAGAATGTCGCACAGCGCCAGGAACATGCCGCCAAGCACGCCCGACACCGGTACGATCCATCGGTAATCGGAGCCCGATAAGTACCGGGCAATATGAGGGACAATCAAGCCTACAAAGGCAACCTTCCCTGCCAGCGCCACCGATACGCCCGTCAAGATCACGACCGCCAGCATCGCAAGGCCTTTCACCAGCCATGTTTTGACGCCAAGCCCCTTGGCCGTCTCGTCCCCGAGGGAGAGCAGCGTGATCGATTTGGACAAAACCACGGCGAGGCACAAACCGACGATCGCAAACGGAATGCTCAGCTTGATCAGCTCGGGATCCATGGCATGCAGCCGGGCATTGTACCAAAAACTGATGCTTTGGGAAATCTGAAAATAAGCTGCCAAAGCTTCGGCCGTTCCGCTAAGAAACGTCCCGATCACGGTTCCGAGTATAGCCAGCCGAACCGGACTGAGCCCCCCTGGAATTAGCCATGCTAATCCGAACACGACGGCTGCACCGATCGCGGAACCAACCAATGAACTGACAATGTACATATTGGAGCTGGCATTCGGAATGAATACCATGAACAAGGTCACCGCGAACACCGAACCGTCCGATACCCCCATAATGGAGGGGGAGGCTAGATAGTTTCTTGTCATCCCCTGCATAAGAGCTCCCGAAACCGCCAGAAAAGCACCGATCAGCATAGCCCCGACGACTCGGGGCAGCCGGGAACTCATAATGATCTGATGGTCGATGCTCTCCGGGTCAAAAGCGAAGATGGAGTCCCAGACGGTATCCATCGAAATATTCTTGGCTCCATACAGGATGGAGGCCGCTATGAGCAATAAGCAGACTGCCGGGGCCATCACAAGGATGACAGCCGGCAGCGATTTTTTGAACCCCATGAACAACACGCCTTATACGTTTATACTGGAATCAATGATATTATTTCGTAAGATTTTCGACGGCAGCTTTCAGAAACTCGATTTTACTGTACGCGGTACCGCCTTGAGCAAGCGGGTCAACCACGTTGACAAAAGCCGTTCCGTTCTTGAACGTGTTCAGGTTTTTCATGATAGGATCATTCTGCAGCTCTTCCAGTGCGTTCGGCGTATCCTTGTTCTCGTCCGGAGAGAATTGGACAAACACGTAATCCGGATTCATCTCAGCCATTTTCTCTTTGGAGACCAGCTCCTGCGCTTGCGCGGCTTCTACCTCAGCCGGTACGGCGATTCCCAGATCCTCGTACAATACCGGATTAAAGAACACCCCAGCCGGGTAAATGTACATCTCCCCCGCACGAACCCTTAGCGCCAAAACCTTCTTGTCCTTCAGGCTGTCTCCGATGGTTGCCTTTGCGGCTTCCAGATCCTCTTTATATTTAGCGATCTCTTGCTCAGCCTGTTCCCGCTTGCCGCTCAACTCGCCCAGCAATCTCAAATTGCTCTCCCAGTTGGTGGATACATGAGAATAAGGTATCGTCGGGGCAATTTTATTCAATTGTTCCACGACCTCCGGCTTGAACTTGGAAGATCCCAAAATCACGTCCGGTTTAAGCGAGAGGATCGTTTCGAAATTCGGCTCGGTTTTCTCGCCTACCGACTGGGCATCCTTCGTAATCGACTCAAACAATGGAGGGAAAGAGCCCGAGAAACTGATCGCTCCGACCGGATTCACTTCCAGCACAATAGAGTCCTCCATGGCTTCGACGGCACCCGTGATAACGATCCGCTCCGTTTTGGCAGGAAGCGTGTATTCCTGATCAAGATATTTCACAACTTTGGTTTCGCCCGCAGCGGGTGTTTCTTCGTTCGAAGCTTTATTCTCCTCAGCGGTGTTCGTGCTTCCTGCATTACTCGTGCTTGCTCCGTCTGTATCTTTAGCCTCGTTACCTCCGCCACAAGCAGATAGTACCAAAGCAAATACCAGCAATAACCCCAAGACCATTTTCATCCGTTTCATCTCTCTCCAGTTACCCCTTCCATGATCCATGATCATTTAATAATTGATAATGATTATCATTATTGATCATACTATCGGATTTGTTCTTTTTGCACCATGGACAAATAACCGGATTCCTCATGGACATTTTCCGGAAAACAACCGGATGGCCTCCTCCGCCATCTGCTCCATTGCAATGGGCGAATACTCACGCCAAGGATAAGAGGATATTTGATGGAACGTTCCCTCTCTCACCGCGGAGATGGTCATCCACTCCGGCGTCGCCTGCAGTCTCCTCCAATAGGCAAGCGTTTCGGAATCTTGACGGATCAGAAGAAGCAGATGGTTTGCACGGCTCTCCCTGATCTGCTCCATCGTTAAACACCCCTCATTAAGCTGATCCATAGGCAGGGCCGGCTGAAAACCGAAATCATCGAATAGTATTTCCTTCATGCCCGGATGGCTGTATGCCCGAAGTTCATCCTGATGCAGGCGCGCGGTCAAAAGCGTGCGGGCTTCCCTATTGCTAGAGGGGAGCTTCTCCCGGTAAGCCGATATCTTGTGATGAAACGCTTCAATCCACTGCTCTGCTTCAGGCAACCTGTCCAGCATTTTGGCGAGACTGAGCAGATTGAACCGCCATCCTTCCTGCTCTCCCGGCATTTCATAGAGAGGGGCGATCTGCCGAAGCTGCTCCTTCTCCCACTCCTCGACCCCCTGCGCGCACACGATGAGCTCCGGACGTGCCGTGGCCAGCTTTTCCAGATTCGCATATTTGTTATGGTTCTGGCGGTATGCATCCAGATGGACCGGAATATCCGGGCCGAGATGGTTATAGTAATGTTGTGACCACTTCGGATGAAGCGGAGCCGCATACGGCGTGAAATCCAGCGGCATGGCGTAACCCAATAGGCTCGTTGAGCCGTACATCGCCAGTTTATTTTTCCTTGTCTTCATATAGGCGGAGGGCGAGAACCCGAAAGCTTTCTTAAATTTGCGGCTGAAATAAAATTCATCCTTATACCCCACCATATGGGCAACCTCACGCAGCAAGGAATCCGAACCCAGCATCAATTGTTTGGCCTTGTTCAAACGGACGCTCGCCAAATAATCCATCGCGCTGTGCCCATAGGCCTTCTTATATACCTCTACAAAATACTTGGGGCTCAGTTCGGAGAGATTCGCCAGCTGCTCGATCGTTAAATCTTCATCGTAATGCTCTTCGATATACTCCTTCACCCGGTCCAGCGCTTGCCGTTTATCATTCTTGGCATATGGGCTGCATTCGGCCATCATCGTGTACAACAGCTCCTGAAAATCCAGCTGAGCCCTCCACTGCTTCATGGGCTCCATGCTGTGAAAATCCTTATACATCGCCCGGCAGACGAGATTCAAGCGGTCCGGGGAGCTGATGACAAAGATGCCGTCATAGGGCATGAATGCGGCGCCGTCCACTTCATGCAACCGACCGCAGCCCGACATCCCTTCATAGAAGCCAAAATGAAGAATCGCCACCGCTGTCTGTTCCTGTTCCTCGGAACTCCAGTACTCGCCGCTCGTAATACCAAAAGTAGATCCAGCCGCGCAAAAATAAACGCACCCCTTATTCATGCGTGTCACTTGCTCTGCCTGCTGCAAACAGGTCTCTCCGCTAAGCGGGACGATCAAGGCCGGCTGCACGGCCAACTGTTGTTCCAAGGACATCCCTTGCCCATGAACAATATCCATATTCCATAAACGGGCCATGAACCCGCTGTATTCTCTTGGCTCTCCCTTGCTGGTATTCATCGATAGGTTTAACATCATTGCAGACCCCAACCTTAAATGAGAATGGTTATCATTATCATATAATTATCATACACCGTATCAAATGTCCAGTACGTTCTTCGTCTTTTCCATAATGCGCCATGATAGTCAGGCTAAAAAAGAAAGCAGCCATGTCTCCCTAAAAGGAGTCATGGCTGCTGCTATTTACAAGTGTGTCTGAAGGCGGATCTTTTGAATGAAAGAGTTTCAACCCCCTCCAACGGGAGTCTCTTCTTACATCCGCTGAATTTTCATTAATTTCCCCGTTGGCGCTGCCGGGCTCTAGCCTCGCCGCCTTTGCGGCCCGCTTCTTCACGGCTCATCTTGCCATCCCCGTTGCTGCCGCTGCCGTTTCTGGCTTCGCCGCCCTGCTGTCCAATTTCTTGGTAGAACTCGCGACCATGGGAATCCGAGGTAGCCTCGCCGCCTTTGCGGCCGATTTCCTCATAGAACTCCCTGCCATGGGAGTCGGAAGTCGCTTCGCCGCCCTTCTGGCCAATCTCTTGATAAAACTCCTTATCATGGGAGTTTGACGTGGAGTCTCCGCCTTTTTTGCCGATTTCCTGATAAAATTCTTTGTCATGGGAGCGGGACGTCGCTTCGCCGCCCTTCCGTCCGATCTCTTGGTAAAACTCTTTATCATGGTTGTTCGCTGTTGCTTCTCCACCTAAACGTCCTGCTTCTTCACGGCTCATCTTTCCATTATTGTTATTAGCCATTCTGAATCACTCCTTATAGGTATTTGGAAGTTGTTGCTCGTCCACGATATGATATTAACCTCTTGACCAGAGATGAAACACCGGTTTTGCATAAACGCGCAATGAAAAATATCTAAAATATGGATAATCTCTATGGAAATCCTGATATATAAATAAAAAAGCTCCACGCTATGCGTGAAGCTTCTTATTCAACATGGTATGCGGTAGAGAGGACTCGAACCTCCACGGGTATACACCCACTACCCCCTCAAGATAGCGTGTCTGCCATTCCACCACTACCGCATAATATAAGGGATACATCTTTTCGTGCTAAGTAAAAATGGTGAGCCATGAAGGACTCGAACCTTCGACACCCTGATTAAAAGTCAGGTGCTCTACCAACTGAGCTAATGGCTCTCGATGACAATCGTGCGGCTGCCATATAGAAAGTGGTGACCCGTAGGGGATACTCTCACTTCGTTCGAGACTGCGAAGTTTATCCTAACGATGGTTATGCTTCGACGAACCGACGGGGTTCTCATCCCGAAGTTATATAGAAAGTGGTGACCCGTAGGGGATACTCTCACTTCGTTCGAGACTGCGAAGCTTATCCTAACGATGGTTATGCTTCGACGAACCGACGGGGTTCTCATCCCGAAGTTATATAGAAAGTGGTGACCCGTAGGGGATACTCTCACTTCGTTCGAGACTGCGAAGTTTATCCTAAACGATGGTTATGCTTCGACGAACCCACGGGGTTCTCATCCCGAAGTTATATAGAAAGTGGTGACCCGTAGGGGATTCGAACCCCTGTTACCTCCGTGAAAGGGAGGTGTCTTAACCCCTTGACCAACGGGCCACTTTAACCACGTCGCCGTGACGACAAGATTGAGTATAGCACAATTTCAAAAATGCTGGCAAGCTTTTTTTTTCGCAAATTTTTAAATTTATTTACGGAGCTTATTCGGCCCATAAATCAGCCTAAAAAATCCGGTGTCAACTTCCCTTCTTGAACGCTATTTGCTTCACGCTTCACATGGTATGCATGTGCATTTTCCCTTGAGCTTACGATTCGATGCAACCGTCCGTCCATGAAATGCAATGCAACCCCATCATCAGCAGCATATCCTGCTTTTGCTTCACCTTGAAGCACGAGTTTGTAATAGGCGGGCCTTCTTTTGCTCTCACCATCATAATGCGGGCAATGACTGCCTTGTAATATACCCAAACCCTCAAGTTCGTACAAAGGCCCGTTCAACGGGTCCGTCACCCCTTGCTCAAACCAGCAAATGGAGCCAGCGCTTAACCCGGTTAAAATGACACCCTGTTCATACGCCTCTTTGAGTATCTGATCCAGGCCCCATTCCTTCCACAAGACCAGCATATTCCGGGTATTGCCCCCGCCAACATAAATGATATCCTTCTCGAGTACAAAAGATCGAAGATCGGCAAAGTTCGGCTGGAACAGCGACAGATGACTTGGAATACACGGCAGTGTCCGGAAAGCCTGATAGAAACGTTCAACATACCCATCCGCATCCCCGCTTGCCGTCGGAACAAAACACACGTCAGGCAATTCTTTCGATACTTGTGCCAAAACATAGCGATCAAGCAGCAAATTATCAGGCTCCATCGAGAAACCGCCGCCACCCATTGCAATAATCTGTTTCATCGGGCTTTATTCCCCCATTCATGGGATACTCTCCCTTCGGTCGAGACTGCGAAGTATCCCTTACGCTGATTATGCTCCGACGAACCTTATCAGGGTTCTCATCCCTATGCAAAAAAAGCTCCCGATCACTTGGTGATGGGAGCTTTCTTCGATGTCATGCTAAAGCGAAAGAGAGAGGGATACTCTCCCTTCGGTCGAGACTGCGAAGTATCCCTAACGCTGATTATGCTCCGACGAACCCTATCAGGGTTCTCATCCCTATGCAAAAAAAAGCTCCCGATCGGAGCTTTCTTCGATGTCATGCTAAAGCGAAAGAAAGAGGGATACTCTCCCTTCGGTCGAGACTGCGGAGTATCCTTAACGCTGATTATGCTCCGACGAACCCTATCAGGGTTCTCATCCCTATGCAAAAAAAGCTCCCGATCACTTGGTGATGGGAGCTTTCTTCGATGTAATGCTCAACGGAGAGAGAGGGATTCGAACCCTCGCACCGCTTACGCAGTCTAACCCCTTAGCAGAGGGTCCCCTTATAGCCACTTGGGTATCTCTCCATATGGCTCCCCGAACAGGACTCGAACCTGTGACAACTCGATTAACAGTCGAGTGCTCTACCAACTGAGCTATCAGGGAACGTGAAGTTGAATACTAATAATTTATCATGACTTCTTAGGGGAGTCAAGCTTCAGAAGCGTTAGACGCCCGCCGCACTTTCCGCACCGATACCGGGCCGGATCCATCTTCCGTTTACGCAGGTATTCCGTCCCGCAGTCGCCGCAGCGAAGCATGTATCGGTACGGTTCCGGTTGACGTCGGCCCGCCGCCTTGCCCTTCGGCAACGATTTGCAGAAACGGCTTCCACCAACGGCCTGCAGCAGTTTCTTGAAATCGGCATCGCGATGGCGATATCCCCTGCCCGCAATGTGGAGATGATAATGGCACAGCTCATGCTTGATGATCTTCTCCACCTCTTCCCTGCCGTGCGTGGCCAGCTGATGCGGATTGATCTCGATATGATGGCTTTTCATGAAATAGCGGCCGCCGGTCGAGGACAATCGCCGGTTAAACGTAGCCTGATGCCTGAACGGAATCCGAAAGCTCTCCAGCGAGATTTTCTCGACCCAGGCCTGCAGCTCCTCATTACTCATCTCGTTCGTTGTCACCATGTCTGATCCTTCCTTTGCCCTGATAAATGCTACTTGAATTTTAACTTCTCTCTGGGCTACACTGTCAAGTAGAAAGTATGGAGGGAGAACCTGCAATCATGCCGAACATGCGCTACGTTATTTTAAAGGGTCAGGACGAGCTGTTCTTTGTCGAAATGCCCAGTGACTATGCTTACCAGCTCAGTGCCCTGAATTTACGCCTGAACAAGGAAATCGATAAACTCACCGCAGCAGGCAAACCTCAGCTGCCTCTTGCCGTAGCCGAATGCGACCATTTGGATTTGCTGCAGGAATCGCTGAGCATTCAGGGTGGTCTTGAATACATAAATGAGCTTGAGCAGGCCTTTGCTTCCCTGAACGAAAAGGAATATCCGCTCATCTCGCTGCTTACCGAAATTCGGGCCCTTCAAGCTCAGCTCGAGCAATGGTACGAGGAAGAAGCGCAATAATCGAGGTAGACCTGCACGCTTTGGGCATTTTCCCCATATGCTATCCATACAGATGGAAATAGCAAGAGGAGGAGATACCCTTGCCGCAATGGCTCTGCAATCAGTTGACACGCGCTTTCCGCAAGAAGGACAGACGTCAGATCAAGCTGCTGAACGAATGCTGGTACTTTTACCGGAATTCCCCAGGTGAAGAAAATTCGAATGCCCGTTAGGGCCTGCAATCGATCCATAAGGTTGACAATAAGCCGGACGCTCTGTCCGGCTTATTTTTGCATTGTAATAGGTGGACTGCATCCGTCGAATCCGCTCCTATAATTCGCTTCGTCTAGCTGGCCAGGAGCCCTGAAGCTTCCGAATAAAAACGATTTGCCCCGTATGATAGGCGTCATGCATGATTAAGCTGAGTATCCGCTGCGGCGATTCTTCGATCTCGGCTTCCGTCATCGCCTCGAACTTCTGTCTTAACGTTGCATGAACCTTCTGAAGCTGATTCCGGGCCGTATTCCAGGCCTCCTCACTGATGTCATGGATCAGAAACGTCTCGTCGTTCCCTATCCCTTCATTATGAAGCGGTCTCCCTTCCAATCTGCCGAGCAAACGCTGCTTATAATACAGCAAATGCTGCACGTTCTCCCAAATGGAATTCGCCGCCTCCCCTTCCGGCTTCCACAATGCCTGCTCGAGCGTAACCTCCTTCAGCGCCGGTAGAATCGGAGGATACCAATCCTCCTGATCCATCGCATAATCCCAGTTTTGCAGCAGCAATTCCTTCATGTTCATGTCCATCGCCTCCGCTTTGAATGTAACTACCATAAATAAAATAGAGCGTTACATAAAAACTAACACACTTCAGATCCCAATACAAGTAACTAGCAACATATATATTTACTTGTTACAATGATGAGACAAGAAAGGATGAGCTTCATGTTATGGGATGATTTTATAAACAGCGAATGGCATGACTGGAGAGGCAGCGGCCGATCCGAGGACCGGCTCGCCCGGGAGGATTGGCTCACTGAATTTATTAGCGAGCATGAGCTCCACGTCGTCGTTCCGCTGACTGCGGATGAACTGGAACTTCTCCGGCAGCTCCGATCCTTCCTGCGATTATGCGTTCAGCGCATCGTTGCAGGTACCCTCCCTTCCCGCCAGCAAGTAGAGGAATTGAACCGCTGGATGGCGACAGGGCCGGTCATTCGGCAGCTCAAGATCGAAGAGGATCAAAAAGGGGTACTTTCTTATATACCGCAAAATCCAGGCCTGCAAGCAGCCGCTGCCGAGATCGCCGGCTCCTTTGCGCAAGCCATCGAGCAAGGCGAGTTGACTCGATTTCGCATCTGCACCAATCCGGATTGTCTCTGGGTGTATTACGATGACACGCGGAACCGCTCCAAACGTTATTGCGATGATAAAATGTGCGGAAATCTGATGAAGGTCAGACGTTTTCGGGCGAAGAAAAAGCAGCAGTCAGAGCCTGAGAAATAGGCCGATCGTTTAAGCTGGCGCAGTATATCGCAACATACATGCTTACGATAAAAACGTCCTGCTTCTAAAGCTGAGTCATGACTAAACCTTCCTCCAGAATAAACTCTATTCGCAGTCGATCCAGCCCATGATGAAAAAGAACCCAAAAAAAGAGCCGTTTCTCCCAGAAGGAGAATACGGCTCTTTTTTTAGCTCATTTTAGTTCTATCCTTGGTCTTTCGGTTTGCGCATCGTCAATCCGACGCGTCCCTTCTTCAAATCCACGTTCAGCACCCAGACGGTCACGTTATCCCCCACGGAGACGACATCCATCGGATGTTTAACAAATCCATCGCTCAGCTGGGAGATATGCACCAGGCCGTCGCTCTTGATGCCGATATCGACAAAGGCGCCGAAATCGATGACATTGCGTACCGTTCCCTGAAGCTCCATTCCCGGCACAAGATCCTCGATCTTCAGCACGTCCTGGCGGAAAATCGGCAGCGGCAGTTCCTCCCGCGGATCGCGTCCCGGACGCTGCAGGCTGTCCAGAATATCGCGAAGCGTCGGCACGCCCACCTCAAGCTTCACGGCCAGGCTCTCCGGCTGCTGGGCGTCCAGCAGCTCAGCCAGCTCCTTGCTTCCCAGCTTGTCCAGGCCAACCTGGAGCTCTTGGAACAAACGGTCAACCACTGCATAGGATTCCGGGTGAATCGGAGTACGATCCAGGATGTTCTCGCCTTCCGAAATCCGCATGAAGCCCACGCACTGCTCATAGGTCTTGGCACCGAGACGCGGAACCTTCTGGAGCTGCTTCCGGCTGACAAACTTCCCGTTCTCTTCCCGGTACTTCACGATATTTTTCGCAATGGTGGCATTGATGCCGGCCACATAAGAGAGCAGCGATGGCGATGCCGTATTCACGTCCACCCCGACATGGTTAACCGCGGACTCCACGACGGCCTTCAAGCTTTCCTCCAGATGCTTCTGGGTAACGTCATGCTGATATTGGCCCACGCCGATCGACTTCGGATCGATCTTCACCAGTTCGGCCAGCGGATCCTGCACGCGGCGCGCAATCGAGGCTGCGCTGCGCTCGGCCACATCCAGATCCGGGAACTCTTCCTGCGCCAGCTTCGAAGCCGAATACACGCTTGCCCCGGCTTCGTTTACGATGAGGTAAGCAAGCTCTGGGTCGGCGAGCTCCGCAATGACTTCTTCCGCTACGAACTGCTCCGTTTCGCGGGATGCCGTACCGTTCCCGATGACAATGAGCTTGATTCCGTATTTCGCAATCAGCTCCTTGAACTTCGCGGCAGCCTCCCGCTTCTTGTTGGCCGGCGGCGTCGGATACGTGACGGCTACCTCGAGCAGCTTGCCCGTGTCATCGACTACAGCAAGCTTACATCCGGTACGGTAAGCCGGATCGACGCCCAGCACGCGGCGCCCCTTCACCGGCGGCTGCAGCAGCAAGCTGCGCAGATTCCCCGCAAAGATGGAGATCGCCTGGTTCTCCCCTTTTTCCGTCAACTCCCCGCGCACCTCGCGCTCTATCGATGGGGCTATGAGACGTTTGTAGGAGTCCTCGATCACCGCCGTCAGAATGTCCGAAACGGCCGACGGCCCTTTAAGCACCTGCTTTCCGATATACCCGTGTATGGATTCGGAAGGAACCTCCAGCCCCACCTTCAATATGTTCTCGCGCTCGCCCCGGTTAATGGCCAGTATCCGATGCGGCGGCATTTTCTTCGCCAATTCCCGGTAATTGTAATAGTTCTCGTACACGGATTCCGCTTCGGTATCCTTTGCCTCCGACGTCAAAATGCCATGATCCAGGCTGAACCGGCGTACCCAGGAACGAACGGCTGCATCATCGGCGATGTTCTCCGCCAATATATCCATCGCGCCTTGGAGGGCCTCTTCCGCCGAAGCCACGCCTTTCTCCTCATCGATATATTTCGCAGCCTCCACCATCGCATCGGCCTGCTTCGGCTGCGACCATATCCACTCCGACAGCGGCTCGAGTCCCTTTTCCTTGGCGACGCTCGCCCGCGTCTTGCGTTTTTGCTTATACGGACGGTAGAGATCCTCCACCTCCTGCAGCTTCACAGCCGCCGTAATCGATGCTTTCAGCTCTTCCGTCAGCTTGCCTTGCTCTTCTATGATGCGGATGACTTCCCGCTTACGGACCTCCAAATTGCGCAAATAGCCTGTCCGCTCTTCGATATCACGCAATTGGTTCTCATCCAGTTCGCCTGTCATTTCTTTACGGTAACGCGCAATAAACGGTATGGTATTGCCCTCATCCAGAAGTTCAACGGTCGTGCGCACCTGTTTCTCGGACAATTGAAGCTCCTTCGCGATCTGCTTCACGATCCGTTTCGATTCTTCCTTGCGAATCTGTTCTTCATTTACTTCCACAACAGCTTCTAATTCAGACAATGATATCCCTCTTTCTTCAATGAAACTATATTTGCTATTATCCCAAACTTAAGCGCTCATTTCCACTACATCGCTCACTTCGCAAGGCTTTAAGCTGCATTTAATGTCAATTTCATCTGATTTTAAGTTTCGGCTTATATTCTGTTACTACGAACATGCTGCTGCCGGATATCCACACTCCATAACGATCGGGAGGTCCCTTCGATGAATGACAAACATGCGATTGCCTGGTCTGTTGTCTGCCTACTGTTCATTGCAGCAGCGGTCACGACGGCATACGTGCTCATACCTACAAACGCGTAATCGATCGTCCCTAAGGGATAAACGCGCCTCGCCGCCACATAAAAACCCTCAAGGAATACTCCTTGAGGGTTTTTTTGGCCGTAACCGTTCTATGTGGAACATGCAACGCTTGGATTGAATCAAAAATCAATCAAGCCCAGACTTATTTGCAGGGAATCATCCACCTTGCTCATCATTTCATCATCAAGATGGGTGATTTTGTCGGTTAGCCGCTGCTTATCAATCGTCCGGATCTGCTCTAGCAAAATGACGGAATCCCGGTCAAATCCATGCGACGCCGCGTCGATTTCGACGTGAGTCGGCAGCTTGGCTTTTTGAATCTGTGCCGTAATGGCTGCAACAATCACAGTCGGACTAAACCGGTTGCCGATATCGTTCTGAATGACAAGGACCGGTCTCACGCCGCCTTGCTCAGAACCGACAACAGGTGATAAATCCGCAAAAAATACGTCGCCCCGTTTAACGATCACTGTCTACACCCCGCTTACTAAGCGGTCTAGAGTGTTGTCTGCATCTTCCTCCGCGTGAAACGCCTCAGAAGCCATGGTCAGGTTAATTTTGGCCATTTCCATATAACCCCGCTGCATGGATTCACGAATGTAACGTTTCTTCCGTTCATTCAGGTACAACTTCATGGCCTGCCTAATAAGCTCACTGCGGTTGGAATTTTCCAGCTGAGCGATCCCGTCCACTTCCTGCAAAAGATGATCCGGTAAACTGATCATGATTCGTTTGGTGTTCTGCATATTGGCCACCTTCTATTACACCCCCACAACCTTCTCCCCTGTGCACCAGTATTACATTATTCAAGGAAAATTATACAAAAGAATATATATGCCGAAGGTATATCAAGTATGCTGCATATCATTATAAACTACAATCGACACTTTCGTACAGACTTAAACGACATATTCCTAATTCGGGAAGATCTGTACGTATTCCTTCTTTCCTGAATAAATAACTTATGGCGACATGCTTTTTTTAAAGGTTGTTCCAGAGCGCGTTTACGGTCTTTACCGGTATATCATCGCGTATATAAAGACGCGGTACCCGGTGGGCAATCATGCAGACGACCTCATAGTGGATCGTCCCCAGCTTGGCTGCCAGCTCATCTGCCGTAATGCATTCGCCAGATTGCTGGCCGATGAGTACAACCTCTTCACCAGCTTTGATTTGTTCCGCCTCCTCGGCGAAAGATTTGAGCGATACCATACATTGGTCCATACAGATATTTCCGACTACAGGGACGCGGCGGCCGCGTATCAGCACTTCCGCTTTACCGCTCAGCATACGAGAGAAGCCATCGGCATAACCGATGGGAAGGGTTCCAATTCGTTCTTCCTGCTCCGTTACATACTTCGTCCCATAGCTGATGCCGGAATGCGGAGGTAAATTTTTGACGTAGACAAGCTTTGTCTTTAGCGTCATGACAGGGCGGAGGCTCACTGTCTTTCGATTCACCTCGTCCGAAGGATATAGTCCGTACAAGCCGATGCCGACACGAACCATATTATAGGATAGCTCAGGTGTATCGATCGCAGCAGCGCTGTTGCCCGTATGTATGATCGGGATATGGCAACCCTTATCCCGAAGAGCGTCCGCAACGCCCTGAAAACGGCGATACTGTCCCAACGTATAGTCTTTGTTCTCTTCATCCGCTCTTGCAAAATGGGTAAACATTCCTTCGACCACAACCTGCGGCAGCGATAACGCTTCTTCTATAAAAGAAATCGCATCTTCGCCGGGAAGCAGGCCCAAACGACCCATTCCGCTGTCAATCTTGATGTGTACCTTAAGCGGCTTCTCCGGCTTGACCGGCAGTGCCTTTATCGCTTGGAGCACTTCCGAACTGAACAGGGTTATGGTTACATCATACTCGTAAGCGATCTCTACAGCTTCCGGTGGGGTATAACCGAGCACCAGGATCGGGCCAGAGATGCCGCCTTGCCGAAGCTCAAGCGCTTCATCAAGGAAAGCCACGCTTAAGTATGCCGCACCCAGTTGCTGAAGTTCGCGTGCCACTTCTACGGCTCCGTGACCATAAGCGTTCGCCTTCACACAAGCAAGCAATTTCATGTGATCCGGCAGCGCCTCACGAAAAGCGTTATAGTTGGCGCGCAGATGGTCCAGGTTGATTTCCGCCAGGGTAGGTCGATATATCGCTTGCAATTCCAGTCACCTTCTTACCATTTTGAAAAAAGCATTATGCTTTACAATAGATTAATGGTAATGTTCCCGGGAGCAACTGTCAATTGAGACAAACTGCTTATTTATGGAGCTCGTGGTTCCATCCGGACGGCGAAACTTGGTGAAACGTCGGAATATCTGCAAAATATCGATGAAGTCCCCTGCCCAAATTCCTTTATTTGGAGAAAATAGGCGAATGGCCTCATTGTCGGAAGATTGCCCTCCTTCAATGCTTGGTATCCGCCTACTTCGTATTATTTACCCGATTCTCCCTGCATGGAAGCAGCGACTTTCTTCATTTCTTCGACTGGCAGATTAGCGCTCGTGATCCGGTATTCCACGCCTTCCGAACTCCAAGTCAGCGTTCTTTGCTGATCGCCGGTGAGCAGGCCGACCGTCGTGAAATCAATATACACCGCTTCGCCCGGAACGAGTGAAACCGCACGATCCGACGGTCTGGATTCCATGATCGTGTATTGGTATACGCCGTCGTACTTCAGAATAACCGCATGGTCCTTGCTCTCCGGAACTTCCATGGTGTCCTTGTTCGTAACCCCTGCAGGCACATATTCCGGATAGATGATGCCGAAGGATCCCATGTCGCCGCCGGCAGCCGTTTCCGTCAAGCCCTCGGTTCCCTGAGCGCCGTTCCCCTCCGTAGTGGAAGCCACCGGTACCCCGTTCTCGTCTACTTCCGCAATCGTCCCCTTCGCATCGTTCATGGCACTCAGATTCTTGTTGGTATCAAACGAATCCTTGGTTAGGTTCGTATCGAATGTAAAGGTATTGAACTTCACTTCAACGACGACATTGGCTTCCGAGTCCGATACTTGTACCTGTTTCGGCGTGTAGTTGTCCTTGGCGAGCCAGATCTTTTGACGAATCAAGGAATGACTGTGGTAGTTGGCGGCTACATCAAACACGTAGCTGTCCTTGTCCTCGGCAAACTGGCGCGTATTGTCGCTCAGAATGCTGCTAAGCAGCGTTTGATACAGATATACCTGCCCCTGATTATCCGGCCAGTCGCTCTTGAAGCGGAAGCTCTTATTTAAGCTTGGCGTCAGTACGAACACGCCGTCATCGTTGCGAAGCACGATTTGCGTAATATCCTTTTGCCCGTTGGTTAAGCTGATCCGATAGTAAGATGGAGATTGGTACCATACCTCAACCTGATACTCCTGCGGCGCCGAACCGGTATGTATGGTCATAACGCCCGCTCCCTGGTAAGCGCCCTTGGCACTTTCCAGCTTATCAGCCACCTTGCCCAGATCCTTCACAACGCTGTCTGCATTTTTCTTCCCGCATCCCGCCAGTATTGTTGTTAAGCATAATACTACCGCGAGCAGCACCCATGAAATCCGGCGCATGTCATCATCCCCTTCAACACTTGTTTTGACTTGATTGATACATGTCTATGAGGGACTTGGTCACATTATGCAGACTAGCCTGACAAGCATGATTACAGCGGACTGCGGCATGGGCTTAAGATCGCTCACGGCGTAAAAAACGAGCCAGGATGAATCCATTCGATCGCCGATTCATCCGGGGCTCGTTATTAAAATTGCGGCATGGGTTTCCCAATCCGAGACTTATTCTTCAACAAGCATCAACCTCATTCAAGTCAGCCATCTTAATGGGCAGCATGCAGCGAGACGGACTTCTCAGGCGTTGCATTCGTGTAAGGCGCGAACCATTCCTCATCCACTTGGTCAGGTGACGGAAGGCTGCGGGTGGTCGAGTCGAAGACCCAGAAGATCCCTACGCAGAACACGGCGATTCCGCATCCCGCGATAACGGAGGAGCTTGCCGCAACCACGCCAAGGGCACCTCCAATCAGGCTGCCAAGCGGCATGGCAATTCCGCTGAGTCCGCTTGCTGCCGCGAACACCGTGCCCAATCTTTTCTCGGGTATCGCCTTCTGAATGACCGAATTGATGATCACGTTCGTAATGCCTCCCGGAAACCATGCCAGGCCGTACACCAGAACGACAAGCCAGGTCCAAGGGGTGAACACGCTGAGACACCAGGCAGCACCCGACAAACAAAACGCTCCGGCAAAAAGATATCCAAGCGGCAGGCGCTCCAGCTTCAAATACGGAGCCAGGATCGCTCCCAGCAAACTTCCGCAAGCCTGGGCCATGAGCAAGATCCCGTACACGCCGGCTCCGCCGAGGCTGTCGGCGAACGCAGGCATAACCGTGAAGGTAGCGCCGCCTGCGGCATTGATGACGATAATCCCCATCTGTACCCGAGCGAGCGGAGTTGCCAGGATGTAACGGAGACCTTCTTTCATGTCGGTCCAATAATCGCTGAGAGCCTTTTGCATCGTTTTTGAAGTAACGGACGCTTTCGCCGTTGTTTTATTCTCGTTGTTATCGGAAGTCTTGATGGACTTCTTGATTTTCAATTGCGCAAACAACAAAGCTCCGACGAAAAATCCAATGGAATTCCATAAGTAAAGGGATACTGCGCCCAGCACGACAATCAATACGCCGGATATGGCATTGCAAGCGACATCGATGCCTTGGTAGGCCAGGGAGAACAGCGAGTTGCCTTGCGTCAGCTGCTTCTTTTCGAGAATTTTAGGAAGGGCCGACATTTGGGCCGGATATACCCACATATTCAACGTCGATAGAATCGGTGTAATCGCCAGTACAAGGCCGACCGTCAGAAAGTCGAAATAAAATGCAAGCGGAACGATCAACAGAAGAAGCGCTTGAATGAACTGGGTGTACACCAGAAGCCCCCGTATGGGAACGCGGTCGATCATCGGGCCGGATAACAATTGAATGATCCGGGGGAGAATCGAGAGAAGGCCGGCAAGCCCTGTATACAGCGTCGAACCTCCCAGATCGTATACCAGCCACATGGCCGCTACAGCATACAGGCTGTCACCGATATTCGTAAGGATTCGGCCAATGAACAATAGCAGAAAATTGCGATTCTTTAAAATCTCCACAGAGAAACACTCCCTTATTTTTCAATTTTATCGTTTAGGAGAAGAGGCTGTGAGGCCCCTTCCTATTTGGACGTTTCCGTCGAAACCACATTGATCCCAACGGCATAATCCTTGCTGTCTTCCCCTTTGGTCGCGATGGTCTTGTTCACCCATTTTTCGAGCAGTTCCTTGAACTCCGTTGTCATCTCCTCATATTGGTCGGCGTTCAGCTGCAGCCTCAAGCTAATTCGGGTTCGGGTCGCCGCGTCGTAATCTTCGGCAAGAACCGGGTCCATCGTTTGCGTTCCCTTGGTGTTAAACCACTTCGCTTTGGATTTATAATATTTCTCCACGATGCCGCCGACCGTCCGGGTCTCCACCAAATCTATCAGCCCGCCGTCATATAACTTCTGGATATGATAGTGGATGCTTCCCGGCGAATCTCCCAATTCATCCGCGACTTGCTTGGAGGTTTTGGCCGTATCCAGCATGGTTCCTAGAATTTTCACCCGCTGGGCGCTGCCTAGCAGCTTCGCTTGTTCCACCGATATTTCAATGCTTTGATTTTGATCTTGATCCATCATGCAGCTCTCCATTCTAATTGAATTATTCATTCTAAACTTGTTATTCATACGATTATTTTCGTTTGATCTAATTTAGTTTATCAATCTAATTTTTTAGATCGTTATGTCACAATAATAAACCACCTATTACCATTTGTAAATAGGCGGTTTATAAATTGTTTATTTTTTTCTACACGGGCTTGACCATATGATGATAAACATGCCCGTTAATCATGATGTCCTTATCCGTTTTATATCCTTTTCGGTCGTACAAGGAATGGGCACGATGATTGTCCGTCACCACGGCGAGGGCAATTTTATGGTACTTAAGCTCCTTTGCCCGGTTCTCCGCATGAAGTATGAGCGCCGAGCCGATCCCCTTGCCTCCAAACTGCGGGGAAACGGATAACGTATCGATATAGTATTCATCTTCATCCGCTTCTTGATCCAGCGTTACGGTAGGGTCGTTCTTCAGCTTCCGCAGTCGATCCAAGATGGGACGGTCCAATTCGGCCGCTTGATCGCCGCCGTAAGCAACGATGATGCCGGCCACCTCGCCGTCGATCTCCTTCACGGCAGACTGACGGTAACTGAGCCTGCCCTCGTCCGCCCGAAAATATTGCTCCAGCACTTCAAGCGCTTTCTCTTCGCTGTCTTCCCCCGTTAACCGATGAGCTACATCGTGCAGTGCGTCATACAGCAGCCTGGCTGCCGCGCCCGCATCCTGTGGCCTTGCTGATCTGATGGTCATGCTGATTCAACCTCCAATTGCCAATCCATCTTTTAAACATCCCAGTCCTCAACCTCGTAAAACAGCTCCAAGTCGGACGTTGCCGTAAACGAACGCCGTTTCACTTTGGGATCCCCGATCTTCTCATGCAATCCAAACCCTCGCGATACCTTGAACGTAAAAGACAAACCATGCGGTACCATCGCGCTTCCCCTGTAAACGCCCTCTCCGCTGTACGGAATCTCAAATCCGGCATAGATCATGGGAGAAACGGGCGTTGCAGGAGGTACCTTCACCTCAATCGCGACTTTCACGAATTCCGGAAGTTCTTCAACGATCGTAATCTCTTTATCCGCGCTTAAGCTTCCCATTTGCAGCGTAATCCGGGTGCTGCCGGGAGTTCGAGGCTTCAGCGTTCCGTCCGGCAGTATCGTGAGCAATTCCGGAGACTCAACATGATATGTTCCATTCATCAACGTTTGAACAAATCCGCTGTCGTATGTAATGACCGGATTCAGTTGCTTGACGGGCCCGTTTACCCCTGCGACGCCGTCGCCATCCAGCTTGATCGAGACCGGTTCACCAATGTTTCCGAAAAAATACAGCAGCGGTGCGTGCGCTCTGCCTGCCCAGTCGCTTTGGCTGTGAGCTGCTCCCGGATCCAGGAACAGCATGAGATCATCCCCCGGCACAAAACCGTCCTGAACCAAGCGTTCCGCTTCCTCCCGGGCGTATTTTTCCATGAAAACACCTTCCGCACCGCCCATATCCAGCCAAACCCGAAGATTCGGGTGCGTACCGTATCTTTCATAAAAGGGATGTTCCTTCAGTTCGCCCCGTTCATCGAATTGGGCTCTGACAAAATAAGGCGACATGACCGCAATGCTGCCGAACACATCCGGCCTCCGGAAACCGATGTTGTAGGTGACGATCCCGCCCGCGGACGAGCCCATCATAGCCGTATGCTCCGGGCCTCTCAACGTTCGAAAATTCTGGTTGATATAAGGCATCACTTCTTCAATGATAAAGGTTTCGTACCGTTCGCCGGCAAACGGCGGATCGAACACCTGATGCATCCGTGGGTTGTCATGGAAATACTCATTCAGCCTTTGATGGGGAACCGTGGCGATGCCGACGATGATAATTTCCTCCATCCGCCCCTCGGAAACCAGCCGATCTGCGGTGACATGCATATCCCACGAACCGCCTCGCTCATCCGCCGAAAATACGTGCTGCCCGTCATGCATATAGAGTACGGCATAATGCTTCTCCGTATTCTCGTGATAACTGGGTGGAAGATATACATACAAACTCCGGGTATTGCTTAAGCTAACCGATGGAAAATCTGCGATCTCTACCATTCTTGAGGACATACTGACCATTCTAACCCCTCCTGATTATTTTTGCACCACATGTGCGGTTAACATGCGGTTTATTGGCTTAAGGCAGCGCCATATAACAAAAAAAGGCACAACCCGATAAAATCAGGTTGTACCTCTTAGGTAAGCATTGCCTTACTTCACATTATACTGGGGAATTTCCCCATATTCAAGATCAGGATTTGCCCTCAGGCGGCTCTTTCGGCACATAGTTGAAGATTTCGCCATCCACGAAAGTATCAATCAATCGCTCCAGCCATTTATAGTAAGCAACAGCCTCACGCATCTTCGCCTGATCCTCTTGCAGCACCGCTACCAGCTCTTCGTCATCCTCATGCGCTTTGCGGAGCTTCTCCGTTTCGTCAAGCGCTTTGCGGAGAACCAGAATGTTGCTTTCCACCGATTTACGCCATTTAATATCGAAAAAATCGAAGAAGGTCTGGTACCAGTCGTACTCCACTTCATACAAATCCTTGCGGGAGCCCTTCTCCCATACTTTGTTGACCATTTTATAATCGAGCAGCGTCCGCACGCCTGTACTCATGCTGGTCTTGCTCATCTTCATTTCCTGTCCCATTTCATCCAGGTTCATCGGTTTATCTGCAAAATAAAGTAATCCGTATAAATGTCCCGTTGAGTGTGGAATGCCATACAAGTCCATATTCCGTCCAATATTTTCAATGACACGCTTACGAATCTTCTGCACGGCTGCCTGCCGTTCATCATCTAAATGGTACAAGCCCATGCTTGCAGCCTCCTCTATACTGTAGCCATCCAAGAAGTCATGTCAACATAACAAAACTAGGTGGACTCGAAGTGTAGTGTGAACGATCTCCATGAAATCTAAACAAGCCGAATCCACACACATTCTCTGATCTATTGTAGGGAAAGCTATTTTAAAAGTAAAGAAGATCGCTTTGGAGGATATCGGAGCATATGAGAGCATTTCAAAGGATAACTTTGTACAGTTTTTACTGTACGTACTTTATGTACGGATATAACGTTTGATACTTTACGTATCGGTTGTTACAATGGGTGACATGGGTTTACGAGACGACATCGGCAAAGACTCGGACAAATGGACGCGTCTCTATACAATAAAAGGAGGAGTACTTTTGGCTATTCTGCAAGTTAACAAAGTCAGCAAATTGTTCGGCGCGAACCCGGAACAAGGGCTTCAATTGCTTGAGCAAGGCTGGAGTAAAGCGCGAATTGCAAAAGAGAAAAATATAACGGTTGGCGTTAACCGTGTCAGCTTCGATATTCAGGAAGGCGAGATCTTCGTGATTATGGGGCTATCGGGCAGCGGGAAGTCTACGCTCGTCCGTTTGCTAAATCGGTTGATTGAACCGACATCGGGCGAAATCCTGATACACGGCAAGGACCTGCGAAAGATGAACAAGGAACAGCTGCGGGACGTACGCCGCAAAAAAATCAGCATGGTGTTCCAGAAGTTCGCCTTGTTCCCCCATCGCACGGTTGTGGACAATGTGGAATACGGTTTGGAGATTCAGAAGGTAGACAAGAGCAAACGCCGCGAAGCGGCCATGAAGTCGCTTGAGCTTGTAGGCTTGAAGGGCTGGGAGGAAAAAATGCCCGATCAGCTCAGCGGCGGCATGCAGCAGCGCGTCGGGCTGGCCCGTGCGCTTGCCAACGATCCGGAGATTCTGCTGATGGACGAAGCCTTCAGCGCACTGGATCCGCTCATTCGCAGAGACATGCAGGACGAATTGATCGAGCTTCAGGACAAAATGAAAAAAACCATCGTGTTCATTACCCACGACCTGGACGAAGCTCTTCGGATCGGCGACCGCATTGCCTTGATGAAGGATGGCTCGATCGTGCAGATCGGCACGCCGGAGGAAATCTTGACCCAGCCTGCCAATGACTACGTCGAACGGTTCGTGGAAGACGTGGATCTGTCCAAGGTGCTTACCGCTTCACGGGTTATGCGCCGTCCGGAAACCATCACGATGGATCGCGGGCCTCGGGTTGCGCTGGAGCTTATGCGTGAACGCGGCATCTCGAACCTGTTCGTGATCGACCGTTCGAAGAAGCTGCTCGGCGTCATTACGGCGGAAGATGCATCGGATGCCATGAAGAATAACCGCAAGCTTGCGGATATTCTCATCACGGACGGACCGAGCGTCGGACCCGACACGCTGCTAAATGAATTGTTTGAAATTACGAGCATGTCCAAAGTGCCATTGGCCGTTGTGGATGATACCGGCCGACTGATGGGCGTTATCGTCCGCGGTGCCGTCCTTGGTGCCTTGGCCGGAGAAACCAAGAGCGAGGAGGTGACGCAAGATGCCTAAGATCCCTCTTGCCAGCTGGGTTGATTCCTTGGTCGATTGGATGGGAGACGTGTTCTCCGGATTCTTTGACGCCATCTCTTTCATTATCGAGAACGTTGTGCAGTTGTTTACGGATTTGTTCATGCTGCCTCATCCGTATCTGTTCATCGTCATCCTGGCCGTCATTGCCTACCTGCTGGGCCGTCTGCCGTTAACCTTGTTCACGGCCATCGGTTTCCTGCTGATCGACAACTTGGGCTACTGGTCACAGACGATGAGCACGCTCAGTCTGGTCATCACGGCAGCATTGATCTCCGTCATTCTGGGTGTTCCGCTAGGGATATGGGCGGCCTATAGCAAGTCCGCATCCCGCGTGATCATACCGGTTCTGGACTTTATGCAGACCATGCCGGCATTTGTATACTTGCTGCCTGCCGTCACATTCTTCAGTCTGGGCGTGGTTCCGGGAGTTATCGCTTCGGTTATCTTCGCGATTCCGCCGACGATTCGCCTGACCCGCCTCGGCATTATGCAAGTATCCGGCGAATTGACTGAAGCTGCGGATGCATTCGGTTCGACTTCCGGGCAGAAATTGTTCAAGGTTCAGCTGCCGCTGGCCATGCCAACCTTGATGGCCGGCATTAACCAGACCATCATGCTGTCGTTGTCGATGGTGGTTATCGCTTCGATGATCGGCGCCCAAGGTATCGGTGCCGAGGTATATCGTGCAGTAACGCAGCTGCAAATCGGTAAAGGGTTTGAAGCCGGCTTGGCTGTCGTCATTTTGGCGATTGTCCTCGACCGCTTTACACAAAATATATTTAAATCGAAAAAAAGGGGTGCTTAATTTGAAGAAACAGAAGTTTTGGTTGCTGCTGAGCTTGGCCGCTATTCTGGTCCTGTCCGCTTGCGGTCAGGGCGGAAACGGCGGCGCGAATGGAACGACGGACAACGGGGCTGATGGCGGTTCCACCGCTTCCCTCGGCGATCAAGTCAAACATGAAATCATCGGTATTGATCCTGGCGCGGGTATTATGAAAGCAACGGCTGCTGCGATTGAGGAATATGGATTGACCGACTGGAAACTGATCGAAGGTTCCGGCGCGGCCATGACGGCAACTCTCGATAAAGCCATCAAGAACGAAGATCCGATCATTATTACCGGTTGGACTCCGCACTGGATGTTCGCCAAATACGATCTGAAGTATCTGGAAGATCCGAAGAAAGTCTACGGTGAAGCGGAAGAGATCCACACCGTTGCCCGCCTTGGACTTCAGGAAGATCATCCGGAAGCCTATAAGTTCCTGAGCAATTTCAAGTGGACGTCCGACGATATGGGTCAGATTATGACCGCGATCCAAGAAGGCCAAGACCCTGAGGCTGCCGCTAAAGAATGGGCGGACAGCAACGCTGAGAAAGTCGATGCTTGGCTCGAAGGCGTTCAACCGGTTGACGGCAAAAGCTTCAAATTCAGTTATGTGGCTTGGGATTCCGAAATTGCCAGCACCAACCTGCTGAAAGTGATCATGGAAGAAAAGCTGGGTTACAAAGTTGAGGCCCTTCAAGTAGAAGCAGGCCCTATGTGGACCGGCGTTGCCAACGGCGACGTGGACGCCACCGTGGCTGCTTGGCTACCGCTGACGCATGCGGACTACTGGGATAAATTCAAGGACCAAGTGGAAGACCTTGGCGCCAACATGGAAGGCGTAAAAACCGGACTGGTGGTTCCGTCTTACGTGGAAGCCAATTCGATTGAAGATCTGAAATAAGGGTAAACGCCATCCCATGGTTTGTGGGATGGCTTTCTTATTTTGGGTGATCAAGATTAGTCGGCCTGGTCTGGGGAGGATGCATCCGTTCCGGTCGCTGTTGAAACCAGGAAAACAGGATGATATTTTTGCAGTATTTTCCCGGTTTCAAAGGCGAACGCCAGGTCTCCTCCACGGATACATCCTCTTTTCTTGGGCCCGGCCTCCAATCTTTCCCGCAAAGAGAGCCATCCCTTTTCTCAGGGATGGCTTTTTGGGGGTTGGGCGGGGAAGGGGTAGTGCTGACCAGTTCGACACGGTCAGCTTTGCCTGATTTATAGCCGGACATGCTGTGAATCCCCTTGGGACTCACAGGCTTGCCGGCTCGGCTTCTTCGGCCTTTCGGGGGCTTACAGCCTCCCCGATTCGGCCTTAGACAAAAAAGATCATGCCCAACAGATGGGCATGATCTTTTTTAAAATTATATAAGTCTACTCTTTTATCGTGACCGTCACGGGAGAGTATTCCGCAATGACGGTTTGTCCGTGCACGGATACGCTGCCCTCCGGCGTCAGGTCTTTTTCGGTCATGATGCCAAGCGCGATGGTGAATTTGTTGAACTTGACCGGGATGTTTTTCTCCCGGCGGATCTCTTCGCCGTTCACGTAGAAGATAGCCTCGTCCTCAGCACGGTTATACGTGATTTTGTACGTGTTGAATTCCCGCGGCGTAAAGTGCGTATCTTCCTCTTTGAAAATGCAGAAGTAACGGGTCTTGTCCGATTCCGGCACCTGCACGCCTGGGAACGGCAGGACCGCATACACGCTGGCGTATTTGTCGTTCGAAGCAAAAAAGTCCAGTGCCGCGCCGGTGCTGAAATCAAGCAGATTCAAAGATACGTAGCCGTCATACAAGTCGCCGGGAACCGTTCCTTGGGTGCGGGCCCGAATTTGCAGCTCGAAGGTCACCTCGCCGGATTCCGGCACGTCCACTTCTTCGTTGGAATAATACATATGCTTGGCGTTATCGAGAATTTGGATCTGGTTATTCTGGCGGCTCAGCGGTGCGCGTACGTACAGAATTCCATTGCGGACGATAACGACCGCATTCGGCTCGCGATATTCCCAGAATGAACCGTCCGGCAGCGGGAACCCGCCGATCTTCCAAGTCCCGCTCTCGGACAGGATGGAGTGAAAATCACCAAAAACGCGTTGTTGTTCCATCTATTTCCCCTTCTTCCTTACAAAGTCTGAATGATTCCCTGAATGATCAATGACAGGATCAGCACGCCGCCGCAGCGCATGGTGGTCATCGTTGACGCGCCCATCAGCGGTAAATATGCCTCCGAACGGTTGCTGTCCTTCAGCCTTCCATAGACAAGATACAACGGAATGATCGTAAGCAGCGCAATCAGTGCGTAAGGCGGGAGCGCTCCGGCCAATACGCAGGCTATCAAGGAGAGGCAGGCCAGCAGCAGCAGAACTCGTGAGAAGTTCAGCGCTCTCTTTTCGCCCCATACCACGACCAGGGTCTTCTTCCCGGCCTGACGGTCTGCCTGCCAATGCAAAAAGTGATGGTTGAACAAAATCAACGTTGTCAGCAGCCCGATGGGCAGTGACAGCAGCAAGGCCCGAACATCCATATGTGAGGTTTGAACGTAGTATGCGCCCATCACCGGCAAAATACCAAAGGACAGCAAAATCGCAATTTCACTGTAGCCCTTGCCGCGATAACCGAATCGAATCGGCGGTGCGACGTAAAAGTAAGCGATCAACCCGCCGAGTCCGCCAAAGACGAAAGCCCACCAGCCGCTGATCAAGCTGAGGATGATGCCGCTCAGCGCCGCGATCCCGAACAGCGTCCAGGTGACGATCTCGAACTTACGGAGCGACCAGACCCCTTTGGTCAAAAACCCGGAGTTGGTGGAGATTGCATCTACATGCTCCTGCGCTTCTGTGTCCGTTCCGTTCTTATAGTCCCATAAATCGTTCACCATATTGGAGAACAAATGGGCAGCGCCGCTCCCAATCAAGGTCAATAAAAAAAGGCCTATATGAAATGTACCCGTCCATACGTAAGCCCCGAGCGCTCCCAAAGCGACCGGAATCAGCATGACGGGAATCACTTTGATTCGGGAAGCTTTTTTAAACTGTGTAAGGGCATCCACGTTTGATATGCTCCTTTCCCTTCTATGATACAGAATAGAACGCCTGCAAATCGCTTGCAGACGTTTAGCGTTGTGAAACAAAGCACTTGCATAGATAAGAATATCACAATTGTCGAACTTTGTAATCCGTTTGTTATAACTTGGTTTTGCAGCCATTAGACCGACGAACGTTCAATCAGCTCGAAAGCAAGCTCCTTCCGAATCGGCTCCTTCTGCTCCCCTTGAATATGTGCATAGAGTATCCTGAACGCCTCCGTACCCATATCAAACAGGCGGTTATCGATCGTAGTAAGGCCCAGCATTTTGCCGATCGGCTGGTTGTCGAATCCGATGACGGCCAGCTCTTGCGGGATGGACAACCCTCTTTTCTCCGCTTCATAGATTAACCCGGCGGCCACATGGTCACCCGTCACCAATATGGCGCTGGGACGTTCCTCCATGCCCGACAGCCGATCCATAATCGCTGCACCGTCCTCGAGATCAATACAACCGTCCAGGATCCATTCCTCGCGGTAAGGCTCTCCGATTTCTTGAAGCACTTCTTCATAGGCCGCTTGGCGCGCTCTCGTACTCGGACTGTCCAGTCTTCCTACGGTGAAGCCGATGCGGCGATGTCCCCGCCTTATCAAATAACGCATGGCACTGCGAAATGCCTCAGCATGGTTTATATATATAGAAGAAAATAAGCGTTCCCCTGCATCCTGACAGCATACAATCGGTCCGTAAGCGCAATAGGCTTCGATCTGTTTCGGCGTCACGGCCGACGATAGAATAATGATGCCGTCAATCTCGCGGTTGCGCAGCATCTCCAGCACTTCCACTTCCTTATCCGGCGCATACCCGGTTTGGCACAGGATGAGGCGATAGCTAGCGGCAAGCGCTTCTTGGCCGGCTCCTTCCATCAGCAAGGAGAAGTAGGCATGATTAATATACGGAAGCATGATGGCAATATTCATCGTTTTCCCTGTAATCAGATGGACCGCATTCATATTCCGGGCGTATTTCAGCTGCTTCATCGTTTCCAGCACGCGTGCCCGCTTCTCTTCTCTGACATAAGGGTGGTTATTCAGCACCCGGGATACAGTTGATACCGACACGCCTGCAAGCTTGGCTATCTCTTTAATATTGGCCACAATCGATATGCCCCCTTCATCCACTGGTTCATCCCCTGATACTATCATGATTGCTTCCTCTATTCAAAATTAAGCCTCCAGCAGTTGAGGTTTCTGCGTTCGTATTGCGCCATATCCATGACTTACTTTTTTTGGTACGATTGATGATATCATCCCTATGGAGGTCTCGGCATGTCGAAACTGTTCAAGACGCTTGGCGCTGTATGGTTCATCGGCGGTTTTATCGGAGGAGTCATCATTCATATCATCATGGAGGGCAATTGGCTGACAGGCATCGCTTGGCTTATTGGCGGCGCAATCTTGGGCGCCTTATTCTATACGGTGGGCGAAATTCATGAAATCGTGTGGGAGAATCATGCCCTGCTTCGGGAAGTGCTTCACCGTCTGCCTCCGGAACCAGGCGACAAAAAGCCGCCGCTTGGAAATTCCCGGGCCAATCTTAGCGCTTTGAAGGATTATAAAATGAACGCAAAAGATGAACAGCGATAAAAAATTTGATCTTGATCTGGTATGCTTTTCATACTTTACACTGTGATTGGGTGGAAACCTTCATACATTGTCAGCGTGACCGGAAAGGGCGTGATGGCAAGGGCAAGGCTTCTGCCTTTTTGCCATGTTTTGCGAAACCTGCGACTTGTCCATTACGTTATCCTTCTCAAAAGGAGATGATGGATGATGGAGACGTTCGGCAGAGGCTGCCTGTACTTGATCATTGGCATGGTGGTATTGCTGCTGCTTGCCCTGCTATTGGGGACCACGATTACGATCCCATGGTTTATCTTCATTCCGCTTGTCGTTATTGCCTTTGCCGTGGCTGCATCCAAGAGCAAACGCAAGGATGATGATTGATCCGGGCAACAGGCAAGCCGCCGCCGGGCGCGAAAGAGGATGTCCATTTCATACGCCGTTTTCGATTCGCTTGCAGGCCTTGTCGCTTCAGTCCAACGGACAATAGAACACCAAGAAGACTCCCTGACGGGAGTCTTCTGCGTTCCTTAGGATCATAACCATGCTTTTTCCAGCTTACGGCTTCATTTCGAAATATTCTTGAATGCCTCTGTCTGCTGCTTGATGCCAACCTCGGTGGCAAAACGCTCGATGCTGGATGCTCCGAAGAATCCTTCCACCCCATGGGTTCTGGACAATACATACGCCGCGTCCTCAGGCTCCGCAATCGGACCGCCATGGCACAGAATCATAATGTCCGGGTTGACGGCCTTTCCGGCATCGCAGATCGCTTGAATCTTGTCCACGCAGTCGTCGAGCGTCAGCGCCGTTTTTGCGCCTATGGTGCCTTTCGTGGTAAGACCCATATGAGCAACCAGGACATCGGCTCCGGCTTCGGCCATCTTCTTCGCCTGATCGACGTCAAACACATACGGCGTGGTTACCAAATCCAGCTCATGCGCCTTCCGGATCATCTCGACCTCAAGATCATAGCCCATGCCCGTCTCTTCCAGATTCGCCCGGAATACGCCGTCAATCAAGCCCACCGTCGGAAAGTTCTGCACGCCCGCAAACCCTTGCTCCTTCAGCTGCTTCAGAAAAATATCCATGATCCGGAACGGGTCCGTGCCGCAAACTCCCGCCAACACCGGCGTATGCTTCACGACCGGCAGCACCTCATTCCCCATGTCCACCACGATCTGATTGGCATCCCCGTACGCCATCAGTCCAGCGAGAGATCCCCGCCCGGCCATCCGGTAACGGCCCGAGTTATAAATAATGATTAAGTCTACGCCGCCCGCTTCGGCGCTCTTGGCAGAAATCCCTGTCCCTGCTCCAGCTCCCAATAACACCTTACCCGCTGCAACCTCTGATTTTAGTTTCGCTAATACTTCTGCTCTTGTTTGCATGGCCATGATATGTTCCTCCTTCAGTTTGAATGCTTGGCCCTGTGGCTTCCCCTTCTCATTGCCGCTTCATCAATTCCATCAGCTTATCGGCCGCGGCCACCGCAAAAGCTTGATCGTTAATATCGGTATTCATCTCGATCAGCTCAACGGTCTCACGGTCTATCCGTTGTCTTAATGTGTCGAACAGCATCTTATCCTCTTCCGTTCCATGGAATGCTTCGCCTTCCACATCGAGCATCGATACGCCTTTCAGCGGCAGCATCAACACCGTAGGACCTTGCGACGAATTCAGTTTATCCGCAAGGATCCCGCCAAGCTGCCGGTTCTCCTCCACCGTGGTCCGCATCAGCGTAACCGAAGGGTTATGCTTGTACAGGTTTCGTCCCCGGAATGCCTCCGGCACGGTATCATACGGACCGAAGTTGACCATATCGAGCGCCCCGGTCGATACGACCTGCGGTACCTTACAGCGTCCGGCTGCTTCCAGCCGATTCGGCCCTGCCGCCAAAACGCCGCCAACCAGCTCATCGCACCATTCCGTTGTCGTCAAATCCAATACACCGTCAATGAATCCGGCCTCAATGAGGCTTTCCATCGTTCGCCCGCCCGTGCCGGTTGCATGGAACACCAGCACTTCGTACCCATGCGATTCCAGATGCTCTCTGGCATAATCGATGCAGGGGGTCGTTACCCCGAACATCGTCGCTGCAATCAGCGGCTTTTTATCCATCGGCGCAGCCGATTCGAACTTAACCATGCCGGCTATCGCGTGTGCCGCGTTCGTGAATATTTTGGTGGAAAACGAGTTCAGGCCGGATACATCCACGATGGACGGAAACATGATAATGTCGCTTGTCCCTACATAAGGCGCCGTATTGCCGGAAGCGACGGTGGAGACCATCAATTTTGGTACGCCGATCGGCAATGCTCGCATGCCGGCGGTGACGATGGAAGTTCCCCCCGTACCGCCGAATGACAGCATGGCGTCGAATTTGCCCTCTGCATACAGCTTCGGCACGATTTGCTCCATCCCTTGAGCCAATACTGCAGTCCCTGCCGACCGGTCCTTCCGGGCCGCGATTTCGCGCAGATCCGCATCTGCCGCCCCTGCAACCTCGATATTGGTTACATCCGGCGTGAACATCGGCTCAAACACGCCGCTATGAATCGTAAACGTTTGTAACCCCAAGCTCTCGATCACCGATTTAACGTATAAAAACTCAGCACCCTTCGTATCAAACGTCCCCGCAATGGCTATGGTTTTCACCGTGAAGACCTCCCCATGTCTCTTCTCAGGATCGCTTGCCCCGTTCTGACTGACAGGTCCGGCATGTGATCCCTGTAAGACCATAATACAGCGCTTTCAAATAAAAAGGATCGTATCCATGTACGATCTTTATGTATATTTGTCTTTCATATGCTGACGATAGGCTTGGGGAGACATGCCCGCGTATTTCTTGAAGGTCTTGCTGAAATGAACATAGTCCGGGTAACCGACCAGCTCCGCTATTCTACCCAGGGACAGCTTGCTGTGCTTCATGATATCCTGCGCCTTGTGAATACGGTATTTGGCTATATATTCGGGAAAGCTACACCCCACTTCCCTGTTAAAAAGCGCGCTAAGATGCGTTCTTGAAACGTGGATCCGTTCGGCCAGCTCCGTCATTGAAATCGGGTTTGCATAATGCTCGGCTACGTATTCTTTCACAAAGGCAACATAATCCATCGGTTCATCCAGCTGCGTCAGCTTGTCCATCAGCTGCCGGTCCTGCTCCAGATGGCCCGTTGCCTTAAAACGATGCGTCGCCTCCACGATGGCTTCTTCCGTCGGCGTTCGCTCAAAGCTCGAGCCGCCCACGTACCCCATGGCGGACGTGTTGTCGTACATGTACTGGACATCGATGGGCGTATGGACCGGACCGCCATATACGAGCTTGATCGGCTGCTTGCCCGAGTCGTCACAGACGGCAAAAATTTCTCTGGCGATTTCGGCGCCCTTCTCCAGCGACCATGCTTTCGAGGTCCCCATCATCCCGCCTGCCGTAACGCCCAGATGGGCGCAGATGATATCCGCTCCCGCATCCAGCATCCATGTCGTCTGCTCCGGATTGAATACGAAGGCCATCGTAAACATATCGCGCTCATGGGCAATCCGGATGGCTTCCACCTCCTGCAGATACGTGATGCCTTCTTCCTCCAAGGCTTCGCGGAACAGTCCGTCAATCATTCCCACCGTCGGGTAGTTGATGATGCCGGCAAAACCGCTTCCGCGAATGGCATCCAAGTATCCCGGCAGCTGAACGGTTGGATCCGTTCCGCATAAACCGAATATCACCGGTGCGTCGCGGACCACGGAAAGAATTTCGCGCGAGCCGAAATCCATCACCATTTCATTGCAGTTCGCATAGGGCATGAAGCCAGCCAAGGAGCCCAGCCCCATCTGCCGAAAACGGCCCGAATTCAAGGCTAGTATCAGATCGGCGCCGCCTTTGACCGCATATTTTGCCGATATTCCTGCTCCTGCCGCTACCCCGATCAATCGCTCCTGGGTCTGTATCCCCCTATGTAATCGATCCAATACCTGTTCTCTGGTCGTTATCAAAGTTATTGGTCCCCTTATCTTCAATCTGACCGTCATATCTCATCGTTTCCTTATATCGCTATACCTATTATAAATGAAAATCAATAGAGGCGATTCGTGTAGCTGTTCTGCATTCCCCGGGCAACGGATTCCTCCGTCACGTGAGCTTGATTCACATGATCCGCGATGATCTTGGACGGATTCGGCATCTGTTCGCTGGGTATCCAGGAATCGGGATCCCATGCTTGCGAACGCATGAAAGCTTTTGCACAGTGCATATAGCATTCCTCGACCGATACCGCAATGCCAAGCCATGGGCGTTTGCCTTGTACGCTAAGCCGATCCAGGATTTCTTCGTCCCTTACCAAGACGGCGCTGCCGTTGATTCGCAAGGTCTCCTTCAAACCCGGTATGACAAACACGATCCCGACTCTCGGGTTGGACAGGATATTCCGCAGCGAATCAAACCGTCGATTGCCCGGACGCTCCGGAATGACCAAGCAGGACTCCTCGATCACATGCACGAATCCCGCCGCATCTCCCCGGGGCGAAACGTCGCAGGCTCCGGATGCGTCGGAAGTAGCCATAAACAACAAGGGGCTCTTCGAAATAAAGTCTTTGCAATGATGGTCCAATCGATGAATGGTTTTATGTTTGACCACGTGATTGCAATCGCCGAACAAGTTTCGAAGCTCCTCCTCCGATGAAACGACCGATTGAAACGGAATTTTTGACATCACAACCACCCTCCTATTACTACATCTTATACCTTTCTTATATCCGATACTACGCAATGATCGCCTTGCTTCCTTTCCACAGTATGAAAAAAAGCTCCTCACAAGTTCAAGGAACCTTATGAGAAGCCTTCCCTCATTCTTATAAGAAGACAAGCAGCAAAATGCCGACAACAAAGCAATAATAAGCGAAATATTTCAGATTCCCGCGCGCCATGATATTCATGAACCATTTCATCGCAAAATAGGTGCAGATGAGCGTCGCGATAAATGCGATCAAATAGGGAATGAACAGCGGAGCAAAATCGGGATCCGATGCCATATCCGACACGCCTAGCACCATGCCGCCGAGGCTTATCGGAATGTACAGCATAAAGGAAAACCGCAGGGCCGTCTCCTGCTTCATCCCCACGGCGATCGACGTAATGACGGTCGAGCCGGATCGGCTGATCCCCGGAATCAGCGCCACCGCCTGTGCCAAGCCTACGATAAGCGCGTCCTTGAACGACAAGTCATTATCCAGCTTGCGGCCGCGAAGGTTCCGAATCAGCCAAAGGGCCACTCCCGTAAATAGCAGCGCGACGCCTACCGTGCGAACCGAAGCGAATATTTCCTCAATCTGGTCTTTGAACAACAGTCCGATGATGACAGCCGGAATCGTACCCACAATAATATACAGAATGAACATGAAGTCGGATTTAAACTCCGGTCGTCGTGTCCGAACATAACTTAGGCCGTTCACAATCAATCTCTGCAAATCCTTGCGAAAGATGAACACGATCGCAATCAATGAGGCCGTATTGGTCAGTATTTCGAACGACAGCCCGTTCTGCTCCATGCCCATCAGCCTTTGGGCGACAATCAAATGACCGCTGGAGGATACCGGAATCGGCTCCGTAACCCCCTGCACAATTCCCAGCAGCAGATACTTCAACCACAAGATGAAATCTTCCATTACTCTCCTACTTTCTTTGCAACATGGCTATAGCTTATAAAAATACTAGTCTATCATATCTCATAAAAACAGGAAGAATCAAACCACGAGCAGAGTCATCGTTGGCTGCATGGAGCTGCCGGAAAGACGATAACCTCCCGTTGTTCCATTGCGCAAAAAAGATATGTAAACAAGAGAAGCCCCTCTAACCACGGAATTAGAGGGGCTCCTAATCTATTGTTAAGAGGTGATTCCATCATAAGATGCGTAGCTTAATGGAACCTTAAAGCTTCATTAGGGGGACATAAAAAGTGATGTACCTAACTTTTTGTCCTTGGGCTGTCTGGACGGCAATGTTATATGCAAAGTGGTCTTACCTTTTGAAATTATTAATAAGCAAGATCAAGAGAAAAGCACCTTTAAGGTGCTTTTTCTCTATTCTTTATATATGACCAAAATATCATACGTTCCGTCTGCCGATGAAAGCTTAATATCCTTCACATCGTCAGGATGAATGTTATACAGGAATTCATTCACCTGATCCTGCAAATCGTCCAGATTGGAATCGCTAAAGAGCTCGACCTTCAATGTTTTTAGCATATAAGCACCCCCTAATTTCAAACTTCGACATAAAACGGGAGTTCCCTGCTGGAATCGAGTAAACGACACGTTTCATCTATACCTTACACTGGCCTTTTATCTGTTTTCCACACGCACTGCTAAATAACACCCCAAATTATGGTATATTGGTGGAGTTGTTGTTCGATTTTCAGAAATGATTATTAGAAATGTTATGGTGGTGGACGCATTATGCCAGTTAAACATAAACGAATCATCAGGCTTGCTGCCAAACTGATATTACTTTCGGCCGTTCTCTTCTACGCCTTCATCTATATGATGGAACGCCCTGGCGGATTAACGGATCGTCGCATGTCGCGAGCGCTGGGGCAGGACAGTATCCTTCATATCCCGCTCGGGAAGACTCCGGATACCGCGGTTGAACAGTTTAGAGGCCCATCCTCCATGCATGTCATTCACCGTGAACCCGTGAGCGGAGGCACTCTTTTATTTATGAAACGACCTTACCAAGCGGGAAGCCATAATCTGCAAGTAGAATATGTACGAAAAACTCGGATCGGTTGGAAATGGGCTTGGGGCGGCGGATATGGAATCGGCGAATCTTCACAATCCATATCAGCGTTAAATTACATGGGCATGCCTGAATTAGACCATCTCTCTACCCCATTTCCCATGGTGTTCGGGGATATTCTGGATCCCTCGATCAAAAAAGTAAGCGTCAAAATCAAAGGCAAAGGTAGTTATAACGCTAAGCTGACTGCTGTGGAAGCCGGAAAAATGATCTGGTTCGTATTTCTGCCGTCGCCCGCTTCCACACCTTTTGATATCGAAGGTTGGGATGGTGAGGGGAATCTCATCGCCCGCAAAACAATAACCGATCCGCGCGACAGCGGCTCGGTCCATTTCGAAATGGATCGACATTAATCCGGTGAAATAGCGGATAAAAGGATAAATTAGCACAGTCTCACTACTCGGAAGGCAGAAGTACACTCGTTTGGTAAAGAATCGTTAAAGATTATTTGGGGCAATATAATTTTGGTACCTGCCCATGCATTTCAGACGAACAGAGAAAGGAGGTCCTTAACATGAAGAAAATCTGCATGTCTTTTCTCGCGGCTATGAGCATTGCTTGCATGTTGGTTGTCCCTGTTTCCGCCGAAAACAACAACAGGAATGCAAACGACATGAATACAAACAACGTTAACGCTAGAAGTTATAACACCAACGCAGCCACCAATGATAACGATACAGACTGGGGTTGGCTTGGATTAATTGGTCTTGCCGGTCTTGCCGGGTTAAGACGCCGTACCCCGGAGCGCCATTAATTTTTGCGATAAGCTTAGGGAACAGAAGTAAAATCCTGCTCACATAAGAGCAGGATTTTTTCTTTTCAGGTACCCTTTAATTTGTAACTTTAAATCTCCATTCTTCATGTCTTACTTCACTTTACCGGAACTTCCATTTTGTTACTCCGTATGAATCCTCAAGGGGTTGATTTCAATGTTATGGATGTTATTTGGCGTCGTTATCATTCTAAATTGCCGTTATACCTTCATGAATCCGGATTCGGATTGGATACGATGGAACAAAAGGTTGCCGGAAGACTACGAGCAGGACGATCATGATTTGTTAAAAACCCAGGTCGGTGCGGCAATAGGCGGATTTATTGGCGGTGTATTGGTCTTAATCGGGTTAGCGACGCTTGTTCGACCTGGCGGTACCCCTATGTCATGGGGGGCACTTTTCGGGTTTGCTGTGATCCTCATAGGTATAGGGCTCCTTGCCAGAAGGTATCCGACATTCGGCTGGAGCAGGGATGAAGGCTGGCAAGTCAAAGGAGATTCGGAACGAAGCGATACTTACATGGATTTAGTAAAATTCGGCGGATTGGTTTCCATATGCCTCGGATCCGCTTTTTTTGTACTTGGCCTAATCATCTTATTGGTTTGACATGTGGACTGAGGAGAAATCATGTGGTCACTAACAAGAAGGCTCCCACTCGGCAGCCCTCTTATAAAGCTGTATTCATAATTTATAAAAACAAAAAGGTACAGTGGGCGAAACTATTATTTACCCTTGTTCATCACCTGTGTTCCCGCTATAACGATGAGCATGTGGGATCCTGCCATCTACGGTGGTATAACCTTCAAAATAATGATAGTGCCCGCCGCCTGCCAATGGAATGGCGGGTCCGGTTGTTCCTCTAATCATGTGCTTGTGCTGGTCATTAAATGATGTTTGGGCATGGTAATTATGGACGTGCGGCACGCCGCTTGGAGCTGGTTCAGTTATACCCACGTAATGATGGAAATGTCCAACGTCAAAAGAGGTATCTCCTTGAAAGGGATGGACATGTACATTAACCGGTCTTCCATCCCAAGATGTTAGAAATAGTTGGTGGGAATGACTGGGATCAGAGTTATCGGAATGAACAACAAAGCCCGTTATTTGTATTTCCATCCAATAGTGCCTCCCTTATATTAATGCATGATTTCTTTCTTGTTTACCTTCATGCCAGATAATGACCGATCGAACATGTCTAGGATAAATAAGAATCGTTCAGCTTCACGAAAAACATGATCTGCTAATAAAGGATGAATGATGCTTTTGATTCGGCACTCTTCAATTAAGTCGCGCGCAGTTTTCTTAAAATCGCGCAATGATTTGACTGAAACTCGGTTTTCATCAACAAATTGACTTAGTAATGGATGGGTTTGCGATTCTGGACGCATGGAACTTAGGTCAATGGCTTGAAACATCAACGTATCAAAGTCTTGGCTAAACTCCCTTGCTTGTTCCACTAATTTTCGCTCCGATGGATCAAGCAGATGACCTATAAATTTTGCATGGTCAGCCATGATTTTTAGGAAAAAGACATTTTCATCGATAATCGCATCGGGTAATGGCTCAAGTCTCCCGTTATTGAGTTCCTCTAACCGATTTCTAAAGTAATTTGCTTCTCGGCTAACATGATCTACAAGCAACGGGAAATTTGTCCCCCCAGGGAGCTGGCACCTAAGTATAAGTCCAAGTACCTTCCTCTTAAATGCCCAAATGTGTGCAGCGGCATTGTGAACTTCTGAATTAAACTGTCGAATCGTTTGTGGATCGGTATCTGCTTGATATGCATGTGATCTTCTTTCAATATCCTCAAAGATGGCATGAAATTGATTAGCCTCATTGATTAACTGCGTATCTTCACATCTAAATCCTAATCGAAGAAAAAAGGAATGTTCTTTCATAATGCGCGACCAAAAACGTATTTCGTCTAATGACCTGACTACAAAAGGATCCGACAACCCTACCCCACCTTTCGGCACACGAAATAAGACAACCATTTATTGTGTCTCGATACAATGTATATGGGGATGGCATGTTTCAATATGCTATGTTAGAAAATTATGTAGAAAAAACAATTAGGCGTTAAAACGTATAGGATATTCCTAGTTGGCTTAATAGTATGGGCTGTTAGTCTTGCAGCTACATTTCTAGGCGTAATGGAAATTGCAACTGCCGCGTGTTCAATGTATTGTAGTAAATTTTACCTACCTCTGATATACTGGCATTATTACTATTGTCATGGGTGCGTGATCAATCAGATGTGGAATAAAGAACTAAAAATAGCCATTCGAGAGAAGCAAAGCGTAACCGTATACCTTACCAATGGCGAAGTATTACAAGGCATACCGGATTCTTGTACAGATCGCTTAAAGATGCGGAGTGTTTATGGGCCAGTCTGGGTGCCATTAGATGAAGTAAAGCATGTGAGTCGATTAATACGGCTAAACATAAAAAAAGAACCTACTGGCATTAGCTAGTAGGCTTTTTTGCTATCTAAAAATGAAATGTACCTGGGTACCGTCCGGGTATCCCTCCAAATAGTTGCCTACCCAGCTGCCAGCTCCTCGATTGTCGGATGGATCTATGTATTCGACACTTGCACCGTCTCCTCCTTCGGCACACATGGCCATCGGCCACTCATCCCGATCATACCCTTTTTTCGTAGGGATTCCCTTTAGTGAAGAACTCCTGTTATCCTCTGCACCAGTTCGATCAATGGTACAAACATCGGAATGGCCGGATTCAATGGCCTTTTTTATGTGATCCGCCGTCTCAGGATATTTATCCGCTGGAAACTCTAATTCGACAACGGTACCCCGTATTGGTGGGTATACATCACCGTCATCTAACTCCGGAAAATAATTAAGGACCAACCAAACCAATAACAAAGATAAGACCACTGTTCCAAATTTCAAGAATAACTTTTTCATACAAATTGCTCCCCCATTCAAACAAAAAAATCCCTGCGAGCATAGGTCAGCAGGAATTTTCTTACCGATGCCTTCAGTTTACTTTTTTAGTATAGGCAAGTTGGCATATATTTGTAAATCACGAAGAGGAGCGCCTCAGAGCCTGTCAAGAGTGGAGTGAGATATACATATGAAGCAAAGATGTTCTTGGATTGAGGCAGATCCCCCTAACCTAACCTTTGAGAGATAATATTTGATCAGTTCGTTTTTATGTACAATGGACTTAATTGAAAACGGGGACGGGAGTTCCGCCCCTTTTTTCCGAAAGGTGCTAATCGAATCAAGTTAGAAAAAGTGAGTGGTGAAGCTCTGTTAATTGCTCATTATTTTAATACTTATATGGATCGCCCAATTTATTTAGGTCAAGTGTCACTATTCATTCGTACACATAATATGCACTATCTCATGATGAAAGGGAGAAGACCAAAATGAATCAACAAAGCCATAGCATTCAAGGTAATCAACAAAGGGAACCACAGCCTTATCATTACGGCCATGAGCATGACCATCACCCACATTTTCATCCATATAGCCACCCGTCAGGACATCATATGATCCATCATCACCACCATCATCATCACCACTTTCACCACCACTACCAAATGAGGAGAGAAGAAGATTAATCATAGAATAAGATAACAATAAGGCGAGAAGAGTTACGCCCTCGTGCTGCCGAGCGTGTCATTCTCGCCTTTATCTATGGGGGTAGCCCCACACATATTAGTATGCTCGCGTGATTTTATAATAAAAGGCTCCCTCTCGGGAGCCTTTTAAATAGCGGTATTATAAGGCTTTTAAGCCCGTTTTACATCATGCCGCCCATGCTTTTGGGCGGTTTCCTGTTTCCCCACATTGTTAAAAAGTTCGGTGTATCAAGGTTTTTGGTCTGTTGATTCCATGGAATATTATCGAGTAAAAATGACTATGTGGGGAAATGTGTGGGGGATGTGGGGTGAGGCTACTGGCATTTAATTATCTCAACCATCGGAATCATCTCCTATAGGGAGATTGTATAAGCTGCCTTTGTTAAAATGCCCGTTAGATGAACAAAAAAACAGCCGTTTCGGATATCCTCCAAACTCAAAAGGAAAGTCAGGGCAAACTTCCCTGACGGTTTTCATGACCTACGCAGTTCAAGTCAGTAACTGGTCATTAGTTTTCAGTCCGTCAGCATCACGCCATGTTGCCGAAAGACGGTTTTCCCGCAAGCTCGTAGTTGTTTTCCTGATCAATCTTATCTTGCCGGAAGATAAGTCAGAACAACGACACCTGAACCGAATGTCTTTGTTTCCGCCAGTTTCAGCACTTTCTTATCGATCCCTTCTCCAAAGAGACGTTTTCCGTTTCCAAGCACAACTGGGAAAACCATGAGCCGATATTCGTCGATGAGGTCAAGCTGCATCAGCGTTTGAACGAGCGCGCAGCTGCCAAATACCAAGATATCCTTACCAGGCTGCTGCTTCAGCTTGGATATTTCCTCCGTGATATTGCCCTTGATCAGCGAAGAATTGTTCCATTCCACTTTTTCCAGGGTTGTTGAAATCACGTGCTTGGGGTAACCGTTCATCATCCGGCCATATTCCCCTTCCTGCTCGATCAAATTAGGCCAAGCCGCTGCAAAATTAACATACGTTTCGCGTCCAAGCAGAAGAGCGTCGCTTGCTTTCAGTTCATCGAACTTGAATTGCTTTGTTTCCTCACTACGGAATTGGATCGTCCACTGCGGATTCTCCATGACGCCATCCAGCGATACAAACTCAGATACAACTACTTTTCTCATTTTCATTCTCCTTTTTTTTCAATATTATCCGTCTGTCTGATTGTACGATAGCGAGAGTAATACTGGCATGTACCAGGTATTGTCGACGGACGCAATAAACAGGCCCAGCATCAGTCCCGCGAAGATAAGTCCCAAATTATTTTTCTTTATTTCCACGACTTGGTTAATCCTTCCGCACTTGCATTTTTCGTTGTTCACGAACTATATTTTAGCTTGAGACATGTGAACAGATTTCTCATGGATTGCTATTCCCAAATATTTGGATACGTTATGGAACGTCTTGGACATAAGGACGATGACACCACTCGTAATGTCTATACGCACGTAACAAAGACCATGAAAAAAGAAGCTTCCCACAAGTTCAGTGAACTCATGAGAAGCCTCTAATCATGTTACCTTATGTGGGGAAAATGTGGGGAAATGGCCTTCCCCATATTCATAAACCCTTATAAATCAAGGGATCATACCCCGTCTTACATCATGCCGCCCATCTTTCACACTACTTCATCCTTATTCGCTGTTGAACATTAATGTCGATAAAATCGCTTTGCATCTGTATTCCATTAATTAATTAATCGTGAATATTCATCGGTAACCGCCGATTTCGTGATTTTTTTGTGATTTTTTTGTGATCAAATCGTAGGGGAAAAGTATCGTAATAAAACGCCATAACCAACACTATTCTTGATCAGAATCAAACGATGACCCCCCACGTAAGACGAGTTTAAAGGGGATAACTCATCCATTAACTCCGTACAATCTGATATTAGCATATATGAAGCAATCATACTTCGCAACAGCTCCGTTGATCCGCGTAGGAATAGAACACAATTCACCAAGTCCAATAAGCAGTATTGTTCTTGGTCGGCGCCGTCGGCTTCTCAATCGTTTCCTGTTTAAGCACTTGAATTCCTCGAGTTGTGGATTTATCTGGCCAAACGATATATCCGTGATCCTCAAGGTATTGGAGCCCTCTCAGTATATCCGGCCGCCCGCGTCCAGTCATCCTCTCTAACCGTCTAATGTCAGGCATACGGGTCCCGTGAACAGGGCTAGGGTAATTGATTAGTATCCGCAGCAATTTACGTTCGGGATCAGGAAGCATTCTTTCCCGCCCCCTTTGCCGGCCCCTTTGCCGGCCCCCAAGATAAGACATTATCCATTCTGAAAACCCTTGGCTGATTGGTTTTCAGACATGTTGCACGAATCAAGTTATTTCGGATCCCCTGCAGCCTTATCTTACGTTGTGTGATCTGCCCTTTGCGATCCACGTAGATGAGCTCAATAACCTCGCCGATGTACTTCTTCACCCAAGTTCGCCTCCACAACAAGAACATTTGTTTGTATTATATGCGAACATTAGTTCCTTTATCAATGTAAAAAAACCACCGGGCTTTACTCCTTGGCGGCTTTTTCGTCCACATATTCGATCAATGCAGTAACGTCCGTCAATCCAAAATACTGCATCAGGGTGTTCAAGTGCTCAGGGGGCCAGTGCTTTGCTGTCCCTTTCTCCATGTCGTTTAAGGTGTTCCATCGTATTCCTGTTTCCTCGCTAAGCTGGCGAACACTAATCGCCTTCTCTTCACGCAATTCCTTAATTTTAAGCCTTAGCATAGCCTTATCACCTCAAAAATAATATACCATTACTTAGGCCGAAATTCAACGTTTTTCGTTGACATTCAACGTTTTTCGTTGTATAATTAAATCAGAAAGGAGGTGAGACAAGGATGAGAAAAACAAGGAGAGAAGAACGACGCGATGAACGGACAGCAAAGATCATGCTTATGACGGCAATCATTAGCATGATAGTCTCGATCATCACCCTCATCACCGCTCTGGTTCGCTAATCAGACAACCCTGGAAGGATGCCCCGCAAGGGGCTTCCCGAAAGGGTGGTGAAATATAACGAGGTCGCTCTTCTCTCCTTATTATATCACAGGGGAGCTGATCGAATGAATATTACCAAGATGTACAAGGCCACCATGACGATAAGCGCCGCATCTATTGTAATCAGTTTGGTTACGTTAAGTATCCTGATTGCTAAGTGGTGATCTCCGTATATGGGACCCAAGAAAAGGACCCACCCGGCTTTGTTGCCGGAAGGGTCTTTTTTTGAAGCATCCACTGTATAAAATGTTTATATTCCGTCCATAATAAAGCCTAGTTTCGTACAAAATCGTTGCAAATACCTTAAAAAGGGTATATATTTAGTGTAGCGAAAGCCCTGTCTTCTCCGAACGCTTAAGTTCCACTTAGGCCAATTATGTAGGAGAGACGGGGCTCTTTTTTTTTACATACTCAGGTGAAATTCTATGTTCACTTGGAATGAATAGCCAGTGCCTATAAGGATGATTCCATCTATCTTGGATATCTGTGTAGCCGGTTGATACTCCGATATTAAAGTTAGGGTATATCTCCCGTATCCTATTATTTATGTGTTTGTAGACTTTTTCTTTTGCTACCGTCCTCTTTCCTCTTCTTTTCTCGCCCTCAGGAATAATCTTATGCAGGTTGTTCAACCTAAAATACATCGATCCGAGCACGACATCCATAAACTGAAGCAAAACATGATTATGTGATTTCACTTCAGTAATGTCCTCTTTTTTGATTTTTATTTTTGCTTCCACGAACTCTTTAGTTGACTGGATTTTTTCAATATTGGATCGGCTACACTGGGTTGGACAATAAAAATAAGGGCTAGTAGAATGAAGAGAATAATACTAGGAGCGGATCTACTATGCCAAAACAAAGACGTACATTTACAGCAGATTTTAAAAGACAAATGGTCCAATTATATGAAAATGGAAAGCCAAGGGCAGCGATTGCCAGAGAGTATGAACTTAGTCCGTCTGCCCTCGATCGCTGGATTAAGCAAGCGCAAACGTCAGGCTCGTTTTCTGAAAAAGATAACCGAACTGCTGAAGAGAATGAACTCATCGCTCTTCGTAAGCGAGTTCAGCGGCTTGAAATGGAGAATGACATTTTAAAGCAGGCCGCGCTGATCATGGGACGAAAGTAAAGATCATTAAGCAAAACAGTGATAAATACTCGGTATCAGCATTGTGCGAAGTCCTGCAAATCTCCAGAAGTACCTTCTACTATGAAACGAGAGCAAAAGACAACGATGACGAAATAACGACGGCTATCGTAGAGATCTTTCATGCCAACCGAAAAGCGTATGGAACGCGCAAATTGAAGGTCAAACTTCAGGAACAAGGCTACACGGTTTCAAGACGCCGAATCGGACGGATTATGAAAGAGCAGGGTTTGGTGTCGACGTACACCATAGCGCAATATAAGCCGCACAAGACTGCTTGTAACGAAGCTACAACAGCGAATGAATTAAAACGTGAGTTTGATCAAACTGAATCTAAACGATTTGTAGTCAGCGATCTCACTTATGTCAAAGTCCAGCATAAGTGGCATTACATTTGCGTGCTGATTGATTTATTTAACCGAGAAATCATTGGTCACAGTGCAGGTCCACACAAGGACGCTGCTCTGATTTCCCGTGCCTTTGCCACAGTAGAAGGCGATTTAAGCGACATTCAGTGGTTTCATACGGATCGCGGAAGCGAGTTTAGGAATCAAACCATGGACGATCTATTAGAGACGTTCAAGATTGGTCGCTCCCTGAGTATGAAAGGCTGCCCCTATGACAACGCCGTTGCTGAAGCTACTTACAAAGTGATGAAAACAGAATTCATCAACCAGATGAATTTCCAGAGTCTTCATCATCTAAAACTAGAATTATATGATTATGTGAACTGGTTTAATAAGCATCGCGTTCATGGCACATTAGGCTACATGACGCCAGTTCAGTACAAAGCAGAGGCCCTTAAAAAAGTTGTCTGATTTACTGTTGACAGTCCAATATAATCCTTAAACTCTGATGCGTCTTTAGGCGATACAGGTAGCTCGTCAAAATAAATACGCAGCGAAAGATCATCTCTTCCTGTAGGGTTCGAATACCTCAATCCAAAAGCATGCTTAAAAAATTGATAATAAAGCATTTGATATTCTTTGGCCCTCTGTTCCACTGACAAATTTATGGGTTCATGTAAGTTCTGAGTAAACATAATTCTGATTTTAACTATATCTTCTTTTATCAGATCAAATAGAGTATCCATCATTGCAATATATTTATCTACATATGGCAGTGTAACCCTCTGCCATTTAATCTCTCCATTTATATTAAGCTCAAGCTTTTTCTTTTCGAGTATTTCAGTAACGCGTTGATAATCTTGTGAACGTACAAGCGCACCGCCGTAAAAATTACCAAATGAAGGCCCTTCATCATTTGATTCATCCATATATATAATATACTGCAACTCAGCTTCCTCCTAATCTCTCAACATCATCAGACGTATTATATTATACCTTAAAGCTGGTAGTTTATAACAAACAAAAAAAGAACCCCACCAGCCTAAGCCAGTGGGGTTCTTTTTTACCGATGCCATCGGTTTTGTTTATTGCAATCCATTTGGTATTACTTTGTAAACAATAAAAGAGGGGACTACCTTCACTTATTTTTGTAAAACGATTCAACAAAATCTATCCCATGTGCTGTAATAAATACAGATAATTTTTCTGGTTTACTACCAGAAGAAGAAATATGAATTAGATCTTTGCTCATAAGATAGTGGAACGCCTTGTGATGCTCATTGTCTTTATATAATTCTTCTTTTGTACCTACTAAAGCTTCTGAGGTTGTAAAAGGTTTCTCCGCAGAGTGAAATATTTCATAACATTTTTCCAATATATCCCGTCGTAATTTTTGCCGTTCGATAATTTTTTCAGGACTTATCATTAAAATCACTCCTATCAATGCAAAAGTGGATATAATTACATTGTATATCAATTATACGATGTACCGTCCACTTTTGTATTTTTCACTTATATTAAATGTAATGTGAAAGAACGCCTAGGGACCAGTCTCATATAAAACTACATTTAAAAACTCTTTGAAGCTGATACTCTATTTGAAACTGCTGAGCCACCATTTGTACAAGTTACGTTGTACGAATCAATAAAAAAAGAACCTCACCAGCCTAAGCCAGCGAGGTTCTTGGTCAATTGAAAAGCCGTTATTTATCAACTGTAAACGTTGCAGGATTGCTAGCACTGGCCGCAAAAGTACCATCCTTTTGGGTTATAATGGTGCCACCGAGTTTGGCACGATAAAATCCATTGACTAACAAGCTGATACCAGCCTGGTCTTCAATTACAGATTTTGATGGATTAATCTCATAGTCAAATCTTGATACCCCTACGTGCTTCCATGTAAATGTTTTCGAATCCCATTTCTCCCATGTAACCGTCACATGCGAATATACAATTTTCTTTAATCCGGCTGCTACTCTCCAGTCACACAGGGCTCCACCGAATTCATGAGCTACACAATCTATTCTGCCCATAGGATTAGCAAGGATCCCTACCTCATCCCCCGAAGAATCACTAGAAGCCGCTTGTACCTCTTGTTCCGGTACAAAAATTGTTTGCCCAACACTATCACTTTCGACACCAGGGTCTGCTGACACAACCGATACTGAGAATATTGTTAGAATGAGTAATAGAGTAGTTAGTAGCGATAATTTCTTCTTAATTTTAATCAAACCCCTTCAAATTTTTTGATAGATGGCCAAACTATCGTAAGTTTAGGGTTTATTAAGCTTAATAATTTCTCCCTACAGACACCCTAACACACAACCATTCCTTATTTTGTCGATATTTGTAAAGCATAAAGTATTATTTTGGAAAAAAAGGTTTCCTATTGGTGAATTATATATTTAGTTCGTCTGGATTAGATATTTTATTATCAATAATCGACGGCAATTGCTGTTCAATTCTTGAAATTATGTACTGCTCATCAATACCGAACTCTTGAAGATGTCTTACCTCTTCAAAATCGCCTATTTTATGTATTTTGTTTTCAAGTAAATCAAAATAGAGTGTAGCTATTACCTTACCTTCATGTTTAATATCTGTGGTTATCTTCTGCCTAATTAAATCTACATCAATGAATACAGCCTTTAAATTAATGGAAGTGAATTCTGTAAACCCCGTCATTATCACCCATCCTTTCATTTTATACTAAATATTGTAATATAATTATTTTAGAGTGATTATACCATAATTTTCTACAAGGATAAGACAACAGTTTTTGATCGACTTATGCGGAAGTATCTGAAGTTGGATATAAGCAACTATGAGGTAAAATACGTGTAAACATGCATAGAAGGGTCGAAAAGATGGAAGAGGTTCGGATCACCACGTATAACGCATATGGGGATTTTTGTTTTTATGTTACAGAGGAGCTATTAAGAGAGTTTTTAGATGGTCACCAAATGATTATCAGTATAGAATTCTTCAAGAATTTCTACACTCCACAACAATCACGAGCGCTATACGATTGGCTAAAAAAACGTAATAAAGATAAAAAAGGCCCTGCCAGCACATAGCCGGTAGGGCCTTTCATACTTATACTCTATGGATAATAAGTTTTGTGATGTCGAAATCTTTTAAGAAGAAATCATAGAAAGCATCTTCCTTCTTAACCTTTATCTTTGCTGTTTTCTTATTTTCGTATGCAATCGAAGATTTAATATAAGAGTCTAAGAGTATCCGAGGAAACCTAAGAACAGCAGTAATTAGAAATAGCGTTAGTTTCCATTTACTATTAAGAAGTTCCTCCAATTTAGCAACGAATTCCTCATTTTCCTCAGTTTTTTTGACTTCGTATATTAATCGCCGTTTCTTCTTATATATTTCAGAGATCAATAAAATGAAAGCGATGGGAAGGAAGGCAAATCGGAAAATGGAAAGTACGGCTACTTTAAAGCTCGCTCCTTCTGATAAGAAACGCAAGAAAAAACCGGCGATTAACGCAAGAAACATGACGAAAATTATGCTCGGCAATAAGCTAAAAATGTACATTACTATCCACCTCCATTAGCAGATCTTGAAACCTTAGCCCCGTCTAGAGTGATACCGCCTTTAGTATCCTTTGTTTCGGGAAGAACTGTTGGTTCTTTATGTTTATGATCCTTGATGCTCTTGGGTTCCTTTTGATTGTGAACTTTTAGGTCGGCTTTTGATTTATCCGCCATCTTATCTCTATTATACCTATTGACGAAAGGAATTAAAAGTTCCAGTGCGGCTGCGGCCATTGTTAAACACGCTACATAAAAAAAATAACTGTCTATATCCCAGCTGAAATTAGGAAAGAGCCTAAAAGTTTCTGCACTCACAATATAATATGACGACTCAGCCTGACTAAGCACAAAATTTCTACTCATTCCCAAAGAATTAAACGCAATAACAGCAAGTGAGAAGACTAAGCCCCCTAAACCTAAATAGCGCTCAAAAGGGCTGACTCCCTTCATCCACATTCGAGCATAGTCCAGTCCAAACATTATGTAAAAAGCAAAGAAGCTCCTAAACAACATAGTCCCATCATCGCTCGGGATTTCACAGCATATTGCTAACCCAATAAATATGCAGAACAAACGTAAAAGACCCACAAAACCACCCTTAGTAATTGTTTAGGCTAAAGTCGGGAAAGTCTCCGACAAAATTAACCATTTACTAATGATACGGTTCTTATCACATTTCCGCAATACTATTTAGAATAATTTGTTATTATGTAGATTACCCAAAAAAACTAAGTTTAATAATGCTTGTTGGAAGAAAAACATCATTCAAAATGAAGATTGACGTTTAAGAAATGATGTATGTACACTCCATAAACGATAAAAAGAGCTCAGCGGCTATGGTGCCAACTGAGCTCTTTTTGCTGCGTTACTGATTGCTCCATAACCTGGCCGGTGTATGGGCTCAATCAGTATAGATGATTAGGATTGTACTGTAAATACACTTACCGATCAAAGAAAGCTCCGTTTGTCGGATTTATTATCCTTGTCGGTATATCCATTTCCCTCTTTGGGATTGGAGATAATCCCGAGGATCACTAGCAGACCCAGGATCGCCACCGCTAACCCAGTAATGTTAGTACTTAATTCCTCGGAAATTTCAAACCCAAACACCTTACCAGCTGCTGATAAAATAAGCAATGCCGCCGCCACCAACGACGTCCACATCCCATAATTTCTCCATTTGTTGTTTTTCATTGTTAAACATCCCCTCTCTTAATGATCATCCCGCCGCGCTGAAGGACCGTCAGCAATCGATAAAAGTCATAACTTCCGCTGCTAGGTGAGCTAATCAAGCCAGCTGCCATCGCTTCATTCACAGCTGTCTTCGCCCAAGCTGGGACTTCCTCCATGTAATGCAGCCGCTCAAACTCTGCAATGCGAGCTGACTGCTTTTTGATGGTTGAACCTTGCTCTTGTAGACCCTTCTTCAAAACCTTATTACTATTCTCCAAACTTGAAACTTTAGATTTCAAGGAATCGAATTCTGCCTTTTCGGCTGCATTCATGCTATCATCCCTCTCGATTATTTTCCCATCAACATCATCCCGGAACTTATCCATATCAATGACGGGGCATGCCTTCCAGCTGTACCCTGGGTATTCGCTGTGCCCTTTGATCTGCTGAGCGGAAGGAATGACCTTCCGGAGCTGCCGGACCAGTTCAAGCGTCGCCTGGTACTGCTCTGGTGTTGGCTGCTGCGTCCGGAAGTCTCCGACCATACAAATTCCAAGAGCGTGCTTATTGCTGTTTCCCACATGATAAGTGACTTTATCAGGATCCCAACACTTGTACACGGTACCGTCACGCTGGACCACAAAAGCATAAGCAACTCCCGGCCATCCATTGGTGTTTACGTGATAAGTCGCGAAAGCCTCAGGCGATCCTGTGAAGGTCAGCGAATGATGGATGGCTATCGATCGGATATCGGTAAGCTTCCGGGTACTATACCGCTTTGTCTTGTGGATCGGGAGCTTCCCCCGAAGATCGATCAACTTCATTACCGTCACCCTTCTCCCCACTTATTTCATTGAATTCCTCAATTGCTCTCCGGAAGACCTTCGGTACCGGCACACCCATTCGTCCAACATTCTCGATTATTGATAGCAACTCATTCGCTAAATAAAAAAAGACCACAGCATTCTGAAAATACTGTTGTCCTCCTAAGATGACATCAATGAAATGTGAGATTACAACGAGTCCGAAGATCGCAACCTTACGTGCAATGCCATGATATCCCTTTCTGCTTTTGAGTTCTCCCTTTATCCATGCGGCCGCCCAACCGGTTAACCAATCGAGGACGACAAGCCATAGAAGTAAGTTCATTAACATGTTCCAACCTCCAAACATATACCCGGCCAGTGCCCCCAAAGCTGTGGATATGGTTTTAATTATTGAAGACCATTCCCCCATTCGACCCTTCCTCCTGTCTTTGTCTCTCTATTAAAAGAAGCCCCTGGACCACCCAGGGGCAAAATAAAACGCCTCACGGCGTTATGCTACATATTCGACTCCAGTGATCTGTTGATACTCGTCCGCTGTGATCATCTTGGCGGCTACAAAGGTTTTTAGACTGTCATCGTTGTATAAAGGATGCTGGTTATCGTAATAACGCTTGATGATCGGATACCACATTTACACTGCACCTCCTTTCAGCGCAGCCACTTCGAGCAACAGGCTCCCTACGGTATCCTCAAGGGAGGCTATTGTTGCCTTATCGTTGGCACTCTCCAGCAGCAGGGTTCCCATGGTTGTGTTTAGCTCATCAACCTCAACCGATAATGGTTTTCGAGGCTCTTGTGGTACTTCAGGATTAGCCGGATCAAGGTAAACAAATTCAAGTCCCAATGTGTCCGGGTTTACTCGGGCAAGATAACCCTCGTCAAAGTCTTGCTCAAGCTCTCTTGGCTTAAGTTTAATTATTCCGACACTGCTGGGATCGCGATCCATAAGCTTTTCAGCATAGCTGAATGGATCTCGTTTATTTTCATAATCGGGGTCGGTGTGCTGAGTGATACCGGTATTATGAAGGATCTCCCCAGTGACCTTGTCAAAGTAGATCCACCGACCGAACTCAAATAATTCCATCCTTCACATCTCCTTTTAGCCCCAGGCTTGCCAGATTACGTTTTGAACATATCGGTCCGCATTATTGGCGCGTACGGTCATGACTTGCTGCATCGTTCGGGTCACGATATAGATATAGGTCCCACCATAAGCATCGGTTCTATCTATTCCGTCAGCGGTCTGGTATATATAGGTCGATGCTCGACTGTCAAAACCTTGAACTAGACCACTCACGACAAACACTTTTGGAACAAACCCGCAATCGATGGGTTGACTATTTTGAGCATAGATGATTCCGATGGTACCTGTGGCATATTTAACGCCTTCCTGCAAGGTCCCATCTACACCTGAAGCATTCACCCCGGCTCTAATGTTATTGGGAACGAGCCAAGGCACCGGTGCCGTCACCCAGGATTCCCCATCAAAGAACCCGCGCGGGGGTTTAATAAAGAATCGATCACCGGCCCACACCGTAGCCTCAAGCCCCGGCATGTGATGGTTCTCCGCGCTCCGGTTGGGCATCTGACCTGCTTTTTTAACCCCGTCATCGTATCCCGAATATCCAACGACAAGCATGTTCGGATCAAGAACCGCGTCCGCTGTTGCGTTTGGGAGAATCGTCTTCACGCCCGCTGCCAACTCGTCAAATGTTGGTATGCCGTCCCCGTCCGCGTCCTCAACAGTCCCTTTTTCGCCAATGATCGCGGTGCGGACCTTACCTTTACCGTCATTGGCTTGCGTAAAAGCCGCATCCGCCCTCGCTTGTGCCGCAGCTGCAGCGTTAATTCCTGCACTTCCCCGATCGTATGCATCCTTGACTGCCTTCTCGGTTGCGGCCACATTCTCCCGCGTGCCGTTCGTAGCATTGGAGAGCTGCACGATACCTTTTTCGGTAAGGGATGCTTCCGGAACATCAATATTCTCAAGCTTCATCAGAATCTCTTCAAGGCTAATATTCACTCGCTGATCCGTCGATGAGATAACTCCACTGCTATCCGTCGCTACATAAAAAAGCAACACCCCTGCTTTGGCTGTTGCCTGAGATGTTGTCTTTTTGACGATCCCATCTGTGTCTACATACAAATACTGCCCTTGAGTTGGATTGAGAGGCATATTGCCGGCAGATACTTCAAACCGTCGGCCGCCGACATAAGCCACCCCAGCGGTCCAAGTGACCGTCAGTCCTTGCGCACTACACTGCAGTCCCATAACCCCATTGATTACGGCAACAAAATTGCCGCCCAACTCCTTGGCTAGCTGTTCGACCAACGTATGAGCCGCTTCGATTCCGCCTTCCATCGTATTAAGGCGAGTGGACGTAATTCGAGTTCCTTCCTGAACAAGTTCAAACAACGGCCGGCCCGTCTGCGGATCCGTCTTCTGTTTCCCCGATCCGTCTAAGATAGGGCGAGCAAGATCCGGAATCTCATCTTTCCACACCTGTTTGTTATACAATTGGTTTCACCTCCAGTTTCACGGTAAATTCAAATCCGATAAGGAACCCCCGATTATTTTTCACGATGTTCATGCTTTGGTTAGCAAGTGTTCTACCTTGATCATCCATCAAAGACGCTCCAAGGATCTGCTTTCCAATCAGATCTGTGTCACTTAAGAATACGTATTTCCGGACGCTTCTCCCTGAAATAACAGTATTGTGGATCGGGTATCGAACAAGTTGTCCGCTCACGTTGACCAACGCGTGATCAAAGTGCGAATCTACATCGTTGACCACGTAATCTAGCAGTAGTGGTTGAATTATATCTGCCATCACGGCATCCCTCCTTGCATAGGTATTTCAAAACCAGTGATCGGGCTGTCGATGCTGGCACGTGTCGTCGCCGCACCAATGGTTATGTGCTGGGCTGCTATTGTACCGCTCGTCCCTGGCTCCATAGGCATCTCTAGGCCGCAGATCGGAAAATCGATGTTGTACTTGTAAGCCTTGGCACTCAATGTGATCGTTGATGCAGGCGCCTTGGCAATAGGGACTGCTCGATTGATGTGGACCGGGCGGATATATTCGAAATCACCAAATAGCCCCTCGAGGCTGATCGGGGAGCTGGTATCATATTCAAAGTGAATCTCCTTGTCCAGAAATTTTTCTTTCACATCTAGTAGTTTTCCGTATTGAGCACCCAACTGCCGGAGAATCGACAATTTGAATGGCTTCTTGGCCAACCGTTTCCGGCGGATTGCCTCCCGCCTCTGCTCAATCGTACCAACCTGTTCCGCACGAAAGTAGATCCACTCCCAAAGCCCAAGCCCCCATGTCGCACGCTTCAACAAGAACTGGTCGACCAGATCATCCATCTTCTTTTCACGCGAATCGATCTCTTCCTCCATAACGCAAAAGTGCCACCCCGCCACCTCGTTTTCATACCAATAGGGCGGCAACACTTCCCGGTATCGAATAGGAATCATGAAAGGATCACCTCAACCTGCAGAATCGATACCGGAGGGATGTCCACATCCTGATGGCCATCATTGAGCGTAAAGGCGCTGTAGTTCTCGACGCCCGGCACCAGTAGGAGAGCAGCAATATAGTTATATAACAGCTTACTGCGGCCGTTTGCGTAACTGATCACACGCTGCCGGATCAACTCAGCCAACTTTTGAAGGTCCTCAGCTGTTTCCAGCGTAGCTTTCACGCTGACAACAAATACCGGTGCCGGATGCACGGCCAGATCATGCCCGGCAATGCGGTAATCCTCCCACATCAGCTCCTTGACCTGCTCAGCAAACTCTGGTGTAATCGGCTGACCGGACATATCCGTCAAGTATAGATCGATTGAATTGTCATGACGTTCCTTTTCACGGGCAACGGCATTGCCCACGCCCTGAATCTCTTTGGCCCAGTTCTCGTAATCTTTGCGGCGACCGCTCCCCTCTTCGCTAAACGCTCGATCTAGAATCCGCAGCCGATAATCATCGTTCGATTCCCCTTCTTTGCGCGGGATCCCGTCAGCCCACCCGTGAGCGTCCAAAAACTCATCATCTGCCCAGATGGGTGTGGCCTGCAGCACGCCATACCCCCATAACTCTTGCTGCTCGGCAAGCTCCTGAGCGATTGGGTACCACATGTCATAAAAAAACTCCCCTTCCCCTACTGGCGGCGGCGGTAAGCCGCGCTCATTAGCCAGCGCAATCACACGATTGACCCAACGTTGATAGATCATATCGGGTGTTTCTTCGAGTACGGGCATACTCGGGAATTTCGGCAAATCATTAATCGTTAGGCTCATAACTCGATCACCTCATTTAGTTCAGCACTGCCAACCAGACCAGTGATGAGGACAGTTAATTCCATTCCACGATCAACGCGGGTCATCGATTTTACCTCGGCCTCCTCGATCTCAGGATGAGCCGTTAGTGCCTCTTCGATGTCACGGATGATTTCGTGATCTTCCCAACCTGGCCATTCTGATTTTTCGACACCTATATCCGCACCATAAACCACATACTGAAACCGTTCAGTACTAAGGATCTTCATCGCCGTCTCTACAAGGAACTCCTCATAGCTTTCGGTACGTACAGGTCGCCCGAACTCGTCCAGTACAGCCCTGCGGGTGCGGTAGTCTATTTTATAGGTCCATTTGGTTCCGGAAGGAATGGAGTCCACCAAATCGGTCACATCGACTTCATCCAGCTCCATATCAGGGAAAATTGTCTCTTCCTCGTCCATCCGCTATCACTCCTTTCCGAGAACGTAATACCGCTGCCCGGTCATCCGGGAAACAATTAGTCGATCGCCAGCCTTCAGAGGGCTGGGAATCAGTAATTTCCCTTTCATCGTCGAAGTCTCTGGCTCCGTTACCTCAAAGGTAACTTCTATTTCACGCTCCTGCAGGTAATCCGCAAAAACCAGGCTCCCAGCTTCATAAGGATAGGGATCGCCGTCAACTTCGATCTTTGCAGCAGGCCAGCTCAGGAGCGTTGCTCGCTCCGTATCACGGGCATCGATGCGATCCCTCGTCTTATTCTGTAACAGCTTAATTGCATCCAGCAGCATCAAGCTTCCCTTCTTTCCAAGACCAACTTGACGGTGAATATCCCGTTTCGCCAGCTGCTATCGGCACTCACCACGATCCATTTGGTGACCACCGTGGTCTTAATTAATACAAGCCACCCAGCACGCAGCCCCGCCAGTGTGTAGTCATTATGACGCACCGTGATTTTCTTGGTCTGCTTCGCAGATGACATGGCTTTAACCCTCTGCGTAGCTATTGTGGTCGGATTCTCACCTTCTTCCACTTCGATGATTTCTTCCATTCGACCAAACGTTTTGAGTGCATCGGCATTTGTTTTTGTAACAGAAGAAACGATCTTGTCATCCTTATATTTCTGCGCGGTGACCACCGTGTACGTATCTTCCAAGTCGTATCCAGCGGTACTGGCTTCCATTTGTTCAGGTACAAAAATAGGCACGCGCTCGTTCGTACCCTCTCGAACCACCTGCAGATAAAAGTGTTTATCCGTACGGATCGCATCCACATGATAACGGTAGCCGCTACGCTCATATGCTTTTTGCAGCACATCCAAGATGACTTCGGAATGAGCCATCGTCCCGTACCTCTCGTCCAGGTTAAACCCCAGATTGGGGCAGCGGAAGTCTACGCCCGTAGTTTTAATGTAGCGCTGCAGTTCAGCTCCTGCCTCACCCTTCAAATACGGCCGAGTCCCTTTATTCTTGGCCAAGTACCAACCAATTTCACGAGCATCGATTTCCCAAACTCCCGAGAATTCATCCTTTTCATATTTGATGATTGGACCGTGGAAGAATTGGTTTTTGTGATGAAGGAGATCCTTGCCTACCCTATGAGAAAAGCACATCAGCATACCGGCCACACTGACCGTTGGAATATCACGCAGTCGTACGGTCATGCTTCGAGCAATTTCATCCCTTTGAGATGACCAAGACACGTCTGTTACCGCAGGAGTCAGGGCCGATCTGGCATCGTTTTTGCCATAAATGACTGCGAACTTGTCCATGATCCCCCTCCTTACATCGGCTTGGCCAATGCCGATGAAATTTTGTTCCTTTGTGCTGTATAGTCAAATGCTCCTTTTGCATTATCAGCGTTTTCCTTGGCTGCCTTGCTTTTTTTCTTCGCTTCGGCTTTCTTCTTTTTTTCACTTGACTTCTTTTTATTCTTTTTGTCTGATTTGGCTGTTGTGTTCGGTCTGCTTTTTGAAGCTTTGGTGATGATTACACCAGGCTTCAGGAGCTGCTTAGTATTGCTGTAGGTTACGATTTTTACAGGCTTATGCTCGACCAGAGTCATCGTAATGTGAATATTGCCCTGGCCATCCTTATATACGATGTCCATGCTTTCAATCAACATAGTCTGAGAAAACAATTCTTCAAAGTTCAGCACAACGGGCTTCGGTTTCCACTTTTCTAGCAGCTGCCATGTCGTCTCTGGTCGTTTATAAGTGACCGTTTGCTTCTTGTCTGTCTCCCACAATTCACGCCATCCTCGTGGCAGAATCGTCGAAAAAGAAACCCTCTGCAGCTTGGCAGAGGGTTTCCCTGTTCGTTCCTGACCTGTGATTACACTGAACGTATCAACATTGTTGCCGGTTGTGATCTGGATCTCGGCCGGGGTGATTGGGAAAGTTAGCCGGATCGCTCCTTGAAACATAGCCAGCATGTTTTAACCCCCTGTCTCCAGTACTTTGTACAATTCCTCGCCGAATACTTGCCGGATGAGCGCGCGGCCTTCAGGGCTGGTCAGAGCCTTAGCAAACGATTGGAAATCGGTAATGCCTGCTCCAAGACCGCTAAAGTCCATCGTTATATTCCCGATAGTCACCGTTTTAGAACCGGTTGCCCCTTGCTCTGCTAGTGGGGTTGTCCGCAGCGGAATGCTGCTTCCGGACATACCCGGTCCCTCAATTCCATCAACGCCTTCTTGCATGGTCCCGGCGATTAGGTTCATTCGCTCGCGTATCCTTGCAGGGTTCAGGCCATCAGCAAACATGTTCACAAAGTTTACGGCCCATTTGTCCGAATTACTGGCCGGCCCTTCTTTGGTCGGTGAACTGAATCCCAGATAGTTTTTAATGACCCCCGCGGCTTGAGAAACAACAGATGTCAGGGACGGGAATTTATTGCGCATGCCGGCGGCCATCATAGATATTAAATTGCTTCCCCAGCTGCTGCCCTGACTGACTACATTTTGGATTGACATCAGATGTTGCCTAGTCTGTGATGCTGCATTGCCAGCAGAAGAACTTACACCGGAAAAACTCTGGCTCGCGTCTTTTGCTCCAGATACAATTTCTTGGGTGCTGCTCTTTGAAGTTTGGGCAAGGTTCTTGGTTTTCTCTCCCGCCTTTTGCGCCTCAACTCCAACTCCCTTAATTTCTTCCTGCGCTGCCTTAGCTTTTGAACGTTCCCAAATGTCCGAGAATGAGGACTTGAGGCCGTCCATAGCCGTCTTCACGCCAGACTGATCCACCACATTCGTAATGGCTTCTTTCATCCCTTTTTGACCCACGTCTTGATAGAAGCTCCTCAAAGCAGCTTCTACCTTGACTTGGTTCTCGGCAGTTCCGGTAAAGGTGAGTTTCGATTCAGGCCGCGGTTCTTCAGGCGGCTCTTTCTTCTTAATTCCCAACCATTCAGCCGCTGTGTTTGTCCAAGATCCCACGGTTTCTTTAATGGTATCGGCAGTATTGCTGGCCCATGTAGATACGTTTGAGCTAATGTCCGAGAAGGTATCCACCACTTTCCTGGTGATACCCGAGTCATCAAACCAATTCCCGACCTTCTCACCCACAAAATTACCCACCGACGCACCAAGCATTGATCCGATTGGACCAGCTAAGGAGCCAACAACGCCACCTATCGCTCCCCCAGCAACACCACCTACAACAGATCCGCCGCGGGTAGCGACGGCTTCTTTAAATCCTTCCTCCTTGGCTACCGTGTATAGATCATAGGCGCCGATAGCTGTTCCTCCAACAGCACCAAGAATACCACCCGCCCGCATTAATCCCTTGGCGCTACCGCCCAACGAGATTCCGCGAGGAGTCCGTCCTTTTGCCGGCTTGACATCATTTGATTGTCTAGGTAGTGGACGATCGATGTCTGGCATGGAGCCAGTCCGATTCCTTCCCCGACGGCGATTTCTCCCTCTTCTTCTACGACTTCCATCGTCGCCACCGACATTGCCAGTAATATAAACGCGACCAGCGTTAACATTCATCGTTGTCACGGATTGGAGCTCAGGTCCTTCGATTGAAGGGGAACCGCCTCCGCCAAATTTACGTTTGGTAGGAAGCTTGTTCCATACCCACTTACCTCCAGTGGATGTCATACTCCAAATCCGTTTTCCCGCCCCAACCAAGTCTCTGTTTAGCTGCATAATTCCTTTAGTGAAGGAGGTAATCGCCTTGGTGACCAGAACACCGGCCAATCCCAATAGTGCAGTATTAATAGCTCCAGTATGATCTTTATAGAAACCTATTACATTTTCGATCCCTGTTGCAATTCCGGATCCAAACGCCTCAATACTGTCCTTATTTTCAACCAGCAGCGAGTTGAACTCTTGCATAGCAGGAATTGATGCCTGCATAATTGTGCCGCCGATGTCTTGAAGTTGCGCCTTCATCTGATTTTGGGTTTGTCTGTATTCGACCAACGGATCTGCAGCTTGTTGTTGTTCGAGCAGTCGGTTAGTGGTACCTGTCATATCGGGTGCCTTTTCGAATGCCGCTCCGTACGTTTTAAGAATAGCATCGGAGTTATCTTCCGCTGTCGCTGACCCCAGTAACACGAGGGATTGTTTCAGGTCGTTTCTATTCTGGCTTGCCAGATCGGCCAGCAATGCTGCAACAGCCCCCTGTGCCTGTTGACTATTACCAGAGTTAATATCTGCAGTAAAAGCTTCGGCTTGGCGCTGCGCATCATTTTTTCCTGAACCTCGACTGATAAAGTAGTTAACCATATCGTCCTTGTTCAATGCTTTGACACCAAAGACTTCTTTGAAAAAGTCGCCTGGCTTATCAAAGTTAAATGCCCCTTCTTGGACCGTTTTAGTCAAGAAATTAGACATTTGCGCTGAACTGGTTCCCGAACTAGCAAAGTACGGACTGTATTCCCAAAAAGTATCAAACAAGTCTTGCTGTCGATCGCCAACATTCTTATAAGCATACATCATACTATCCGCAATTTGAGTTGGCGCCTCTTTAAAAGCATTACTAGCTTGAACCAAGGCGCGGTTTATTTCTTCTGAACTCGAATCAGGACGGATATATTGAATCTTTGCCGACGATGACAAGGCATCACCAATCTGTGATTTATCAGAAACCATTGGTGCTAAATCGGCAAGGCTTCTGGCTCCTGTAGCACGATCCGGAATGATCGCTTGTGCATATAGTTCATCATTAACAACAAGCGCTCGATCCCTCTCTTGTGCTGACAGGTAAGGGGCAGCTCGAGCAGCTTCAGTGTAATAATCCCCTACTCCTCCAAAGAGGGAATCCGAGACCCCGCCGCCTAACACCATCCCCCCGCCCAACGCTGCTAAGGCAGAGATTTTGGCGGATATGTTGTCAATGAGAGGACTGATTTGATCGTCAGCCCTGAGCGTTACATGGGCATCGCTCATAGAGCGTACTTCACTGTCGGCACGGGATACCGACCGCCGGAAGTTTTCTGCACTCGCCCGCGCACGGCTGAACAAATCGCCGATCGCTGTTCTCCCCATTTGACGGGCTTCATTGGTAGCTCTGCCGATCTGCGCCCCAAGATCGCGGGCTGATTCACTCGCACGGCGGGCGCTGGTAATAAAGTCTTGACCCAACTCCCCCGCTGCTCGCCGCAACCTTGAAACATCATCTTGCGTCGATTGAAATCCTCGCTGCATGCGGCGCAGCGTACCGGACACCAAATCCTGCGCTTCAATGGGCACCGTTATGCGTTTCGCCGTTGCCATGTCGTTCACCCCCTCCCCCGGCTTCTATTGAGTTTCTTTAACTCTTCCTCGGCCAACATGGATGCAGCCAAGCAAAAGTGATACTGTCGATTCAGATCCACATCATAAGGCAAGACTTCGGCAGGCAGTTTTTTCTGGTTGATCCAAAAGGACGCTACCCAGCTTGCTTCTCCGTCTCGCCGGATGAGTTTTTTGCTTCTTTTAACAGTTCTTCCTTCGTTTCTTTGAAATTTCGGACTGCTTTACTCAGCTTACCGTACTCATCCGGATCCGAAAGAAGCCGCGGGGGCAGCTCAAATTTTTCAACACAATTGAATGCCTTCAGCAGCTCGATATTGTTCCAGTCAAAATCATGCTCGGTTGCCTTCACAATCATGACGTCAAGGTCATTGTAGGTCTCTTTGGCCGTGCCATCATCGTTGTAAGCCAACTCATATGCCCGACGCACATCCACAGTCGTCAGCTTACGAACAGACCATTGTTCTCCATCAGCTTCCACTGTGATGGTTTCTGGTTTACTGTTCCCTTTGCCCCGTGCCAAGTATTTCTGCAATTTGTCGCTCATCGTATGTGCCTCCATTAATTAAAATTAATTTTTGGTGAAAAGGAAAAAGGACGGTTGCCCGTCCCTTAAGCCATATAATCCGGAAATTCTTCAACAAATTCAAAGTCAGAGGCGGTACCTTCTAAAGTGATATCAATACCGCTGTTGCTATCGATCTGAGCCACGATAATATCCATGTTTCCATGAATATGGATGCCGGTGATTAGAACTCGCTCGACGTTACCCGTTTGCATATCCTCAAGCGCACCAGTGATGCGATCCAAGAACATCGTCTTGCCCGCCTTGAAATCGGCCAACAAGCGATAGCGCAGGCGTGATTCCAACTTAGACATGACCAGTTTGACCGGGATTTCGTAACCCACGATCTGTTTCGTCTTTGCCATTTTTCGGGCACGCACCACATCCAGTGTTTCAGGTTGCAAGATGACCTCGATCTCTTTAATCGTTTGGATCGGATCACCGTTGTCATCCTGGACGGATAGATTCCGGCCAATCAGTTCGCGTTCCATCGATTACGCCACCTCCCATGTGATATAGAATGCTTCGATCGCATCAAGCGGTTTGGCGTACAGCTTAAAGTAAGCATAGTCAAAGTCGCTCACTTGATCAGGGTCTTCCGTGAAAGTATACTCCGATGCGATGGCCTTCTGAGCAGCGCGAATTGACAAATACTCCAACACAGAAGCAATGAACATCCCCCGGCCATCTTTGTCATTGTCGAGTTTCGCCTTTTGCTTTTTAGCCGCACCATAAATGTCGTTGAGGATCTGGTCGATCGTCATCGATACACGAATCTTGCCGAAGTCCTCCCGCTCGCCGGCTCCCATAGTGGTCAACGTATTGACTGCCGACTCAATGATGTAGTCATACCCGTCACGCGTGGCCATGAGTGTTCCTTCGGCCAGCCCCTTCATAACTTCGCTATGACTCCAATCGATGGCTGCCAATGTCATCGGCACCTTAACACCTGTGAAGGACTTGTTCGCAGGCGTGCCGGCCAACAGACCTGCGACCCACGCAGCCCATTGCACGGAATTATAGGTTTTCCCGTTGGTATGTGTACCAGCCAAGGAACAATTGACAATGTAACGGGCATTCATTGCACGGCTGCGAGCGTTATGCTTTTCAATGTCCGTATCATCAGCAGCAGGGCCAGCGACAACCATCTGAGCCAGTCTGCGGGCCTTAGTCCGTCGATCGAGCAACCACTGTTTCGCAGCTGCTTGAACGGCTGGATCGGTTGCGGACAGATAAAACACATCAAATGTTAGGCCATCCACCCGGTTAAATATACGGCTCCAGTCGGAAGCTGTGATGGTTCCAGTACCAGAAACACCCCCGGTCAGCGGCGTATAATCTACGTCAGCCATATCTAAAGCGCCCAATGCCTTGAAACGGACCATGTTGGATTTCTTCAGCGCTTCTTCCGCGGATGGTTTATCAGCCACCAAGAATGTCTCCGTGTCATAGATTCCTTTGGTATCCCGTACAACGATCTCTTTTTTGGTCGCATCGACCAGGCTCGTCCGGATCATGTACTCAAAATCGTTTCCGCGTAACCCAGGGTAACGCGCCTCAATCGTGTAACTGTCGGCCACAGTCGCTGCAGCCGCTTTTTCCTGGTCGTTGGTCACCCGGTATCCGACCACCGTTGCTCCTGTTTCGGCGGCAAGCTCCAGCACATCAACCTGCAGGCCGCTCTCTTTCAGGCGCTCGGAAGTGTCAGCCATATCTACAGCAAAATTAGCCGCCCCCCATTCGGCCTGGTACGGGACCAGCACCCGACCCATCGACGGCGCAACCCTGGCCTTGGCCAGAGCAATCAACTCGACATACGCACCTGGTCTAACTCTCTGAATTGACATTCAGCGTTTCCTCCTTCTTTGCCGCCGGACGCAGGTAGGCATCCAGTCGGCTTTGTACATCTTGCTGAGATAGAAGTTCATCTGGTTTGCAATTAAAAAGGGCGCCTGCCACCTCAAAGCGTTCGTGCTTCAAGGCGGCTGCGCCCTCAATCCATTCTTGCTTGGTCCGCTTGTTTAAATCCAAATGGACCGAAGCAGCGGAATCATCTTTTTCTTTTCGTTTTGTACTCAAGGTGTACGCTCCTTTCCATATGCAATGTAGAATTCATTGATCTTCGGGACCGGATCCTTTGGAACCGCAAGCAGATACGAATATCGGAAGGTGACCTCGATCCGGTCTTTTTCCGGTCGAGTGCGAGGCGGCTCGATAACCAAGGCGACGCCGAAACGTTGGGACGAATAACAGAACCTTCGCTTTCGCAGAAAGGTGAAGAACGGGGTCAGATCAAAGGGAATCGGCTCACCCTCGTCTTCCTCGGTCATACGTTCCTTGTCAAAGTGGAACACCAGCCCCACATCCTCAATGATCCGGTCTGCCCGCGGCGTATGGACCTTGTCGGACACCAGATCCGTCTCAATAAACACCGATGGCCGCTCGAAACTTCCAGCAAGCCACTGTGTCCGGTCACGCAGGATCGGAAGATCAGGGTATACCTGCCGCACAATTTCAGCCCATGCTTTCAAACCAGCGTCCATTAGCGCAGCACCCTTTCCAGTTCAATTTCCAAACGTTTAATAATCAATTGATTCATCCCGCCTTCAAACTCTGCAACCGCCAAATCAAAGTACCTCCTGCCGATGAAGGATCGCGGTTTGGCCATAAATCCACCCTTCGCATTGCGGTCATATACAAACGAACCGCCGCTGTTCCAATATCCCGGCACGAAATGTGCCTTATGGATCGTATATCCCTCGTTAATCAGTCGTGGATAGCCCCAGACATTTTGATCCGTTGAATCCGCACCAAGATTGGATCCTACTTCAAGCGTAATCGCGTTCCGATCAACATCCCATTCCCATACGTTCCCTTCTCCACCTCGAGTAAATGAGTTCCACATCAGGCCCGTGTCAATCAGGCCTTGACGATCGATCTCGTCAATGACGTGGTTCAACAAAGCTTCACCCAAGGCTTCTGCGATATTCGTAAGGACTTGTTTCATGCCCTTGTCGGCAAGCTGACGGAAACGGCGGGCCAGTCCATCAAAATCATTAACGATCATTGCCTTTCACCTCGCATGTGACCAGTAATTCACGCCAGTAACGACGCGGGATCGAGTCAATGACCAGATAACGACGACCTAGCAGGACCACCTCGTCACCAAGCTGGATGTCGGACGCCTTCGGTACGCCGATGGTCTTTTTGACAATGTACAGCACTGGTTTGGAGTCGGTTTTTTCAGATGTCTCTGTCTTGATTACAAAACACTTCAGATCCGCAACCTTTCCCGACTTGCGATCACTGAATAGATCATCGCCATCCCGCTTGCTGCCCACCCGGTACACAGCAAGCGGCGTTTTAAAGCGGTGGTTCACAGCAAATAAGCCGTGATGTTACCTTCATCCGGCCCTTCCTGCTGCTTCTTGACCCAGAGGAAAAGGATAGCATCCACGTCCGGGTTCCCCGTGGTTTTGCCTGCGATCGCCTGCCGAGTATAGGTCCAAGCCCCGTCACTCTCAGAAGCATAGTTCCGAGCGACAGCGGCCAGGTATTCCTCGCTATCCTGTAAGGCAAGCCCCTCAGCTAATTTAACCCAGGCAAGCATGAGCTGCCGATCCACGACTTCCGGGAAAGGCATTGGCAGATACAGTTCAATGCGCACCTGGGCGTCATCAATATATTGTTTCAGTTGTTCCGCTGTGGCTTCCTGGATCGGAGCTACACGACTACGTTGTTGGAGGATTGTTGCTGTCAGCATTCGTACCGTCAGCTCCCTCTTTGGTGCCCAGGCCGTTGACAGGCGGATCGTTATCGACCGGGGCGAATTCCCCTTTCAAAGCTTTAATCAACTCGGGCTTCTTCATGTCTGCAAAACCTTCAATCCCCGCCAGCTTCGCTTTGTCTTTGAGTTGAGACACGGTCAAATCCTCCAAAGGTATGACCTTTTCCTCGTTGATTTCAAAATCAGGTCGTTCACGAAGCTTTTTCACAATCGATTCATTCTCGACCATTACCGGCACTTTGGCAGGAAACCGGATGCCATAAAGCATCAAGGACGTATTATCCCCCCGATAAGTAATGAATGGCATCAGAATGTCACCCCTTCCGAATAGCTGACAGCTCCCGGCTCTTCGAAAATAGAATCATAGTCCGAATGGATCGCATAGAAGCGTTTGTCCGCATAAATTGCCTCTTTACCTTCCGTGGTCTTCCGGATCTGCATGTCGTAGGTGTTCACCAGTACAAAATTCTGATGATAAGTGAACAATACAGCACCTTCTGGCATGTGAGGCACTTCTTCAACATCGTAAGAGTTTATTTTCTTCACACCACCGGTGATTTGCAATTGGATGGATGCGCTGGTATCCTTCTCTGCCAGCTTCTGCAGGCGCTCGCTGAAAGTGTTCGGGTGCATAAAATACTTAAATTCACCGCTAGCACGCAAGCGTGTTGGGATGGCTCTCTCCAGTTCGAAGAAGATTCCCACCTTCTTTTCAGCCGGGAGCGTGGCCCAGTCGATAAAGTTCCCCTTAGACTTCGCTTTCTTCAGCCATCCGTCATTGATCTTCAAGAAATCATAGTCAGGGTCAGTGTTGGGTGTAGCTGTATCCCCGTTGAATCCGAGATCCTGCATGTTTTCGCCGAAGTTCCTTGTCATGGCAGCCATGATGATATCCTCAGCGTTTTGACCGCGGACACGCTGCGTCTGACGGATGAACTCTTCCGTGATTTCAAATGGCAGCACGACAGGGGCTACAGCGTAAGGCACTTGCGGGAAAGTAGGAGCAGCCGTATTCGTCGCCCCCACATTCTCAACCTTGCTTCGAAGATTACGACCGGTTACACCGATCTTATCGATGGTCCCCTTTGCACTGGTACGAGTCACCGTGCGGATCCCTTTCAAAAAGCTTGTCGATTCGTAAGCCATTTCCGTGAATTTGTCTACCTGCTCATAATTGAGGGCAGTCTGATCCATCGGTGTAACGATGGTCGATTTCTGAATGATTTGTCCGTTGGTTTTCATATACTTATTTATCTCCCTTCAAATTTGGACTGATTTAAAGCAAACCGCTGAAGCTTACGCCTCCATTGGCAGACTTCTTAATGTCGTCTTCAGGCTCTCCCTGTGCAGATCCGCCGCGACTGTTTTTAACAAGCTGCACATCAGCGGCCAGTGTGGTCATTTGCTCTTGTAGTGGGGCTAGCGCCTTTGCAATAGCGTCCGCCAAAACATCAGGCTGCGCTTCGTTCCCACCCTCCGTGCTCCCTGCAGGTTCGGCTCCTTCGCCTTCCTGCTTCTTCAGTTCCGTCACATCGGCAGCCAATCCTTCAACCTGCTTAACGATCGGCTGGATGGCAGCCTGCACAGCTTTTGCAATTTCTTCTGGTTTCAAATCGTTATCCTCCTCGGGCTCTTCTACAGGAGCCGTCTTATTTTTCAGTTCGGTCAATGTAGCAATGGCGTCATCAATATGCTTCAAGTTGCTTGCGGAAATTTTCTTTCCAGCCTTGGTGATTTGCTCCGGCGGCTTGCCGATGGCCTTCACAATGTCTTCCTGCACCAATACCTCCTGGGCGATTTCAACGAAATCCTGCAAGGCTTCGCGGATGATTTCCGGGTCTGTTTCCATCCCAGATTCCCATGAATCCCAACGAAAAAGAACCGCGTTCAGAGCGTCTTGAGCAGCCCAGAATTCACGGTTCTTTCGGTTTTTATTGTATTTGTCAGCGACAGCGCCTTTTTCAATCAGTCCAAGAGCTTTTGCAATGCGATTTAGCAGGCCCTTGGATACCTGTTCTTCCTCCTGGATCTCTTCACGCTTGCCCACGCCCCACATCGAAAACCCGGTGATCTCTCCTTTCTGGATGGATTCCCATGTCTCATCGTCCGTCACCTTAACACCAGCGACCCATGACCCTTTGACAATCACCTGATCACCGATCTCCATATCACACGGGGCAATATAGGATTCGACGACATAACCTTTGTCAGCTTCCAAATCATGTTGCTTATCGATGTTGTAAGTATGCTGGTTTTCCATGAACAAATGAGCCGCCTTTTCAATTTCATCTGCAGTCATCTGATCATCATGAGCATCCGGCGTGTCCGGTTGATACACAACCCCGATCACGATCCGTTTAGTATCGTCCACTTTGGCAATCTGCACTTGTTTTTGAATCGCGTTTTCCCCTGCATTCTTGATAATGGCGAACGGAACCCCGTTCGCGCCTTTATCGACGAGCGATAGGTGCGTAATTTTGGCGTCTTTCAATTTGAATGGCATTTTTTTTCTCACCTCCTCTCAGGAATAATCCAATGACAAACAGGCATGACAACAGAAGCACCATACCTACTTTCCTCATATTCAGTTCACCTCGCTTAATCCATAACCAGCTGCATCGTGCAGCGGCAATTTACAATTTCTTTTGCCTCACCTGCCGGATCTCCCGGATACATCAGCTTGCTGGATCCGACCTTAAACGGCTTGTCCAATGCAACTACTTGGCCATTTGCTTTGCGGTGAGATTTCCGAGTCCGTGAGCCGGCAGCAGAGCGCCATTTCTTACCCTTGGCTACCTCAGATTGCTTCCAGCCTTCCAGCTTACCACCGTTGGCCGCAGCTGTGCTCATGGTGCGCGAGATGCGTTGTGCCCGTTGCATAGAAAACGGTCCTTCATCTCCGTCAGCCGCCTGGGCGCTGATCTCCTGAACCAGCATGGCACGTTCTGAAGGCGTATTCCCTTCATCGATCGCTTTTTCAAAGCTGCGCAGCAGGGTATCTGTGGAGGCTGTGTTCATATCCGGCACCAATTCGCGGATCTCTTTCACGAAATCCCTTGCCGCCTTGTTCTTGGTGCTCCAGATCTTTGCGTCGTCCAAAGCAACCAGCTCTGACTCTCCGGCCAAATGAAACAATGGCTCGAAGGCTTCCTGTATGGCCTGCTCAAACATATCCGAGAACACTTCCGAGGTATGAAGTGAGATAAGCACCTTTGCCAGCTCGCCGATGTCACCCAGGGATTCCTCACTCAGTTCCGCAATCGCATCCTGCAGGGCCTCACCCTGAAGCTCCAATATCTCCATGATTCGTTCTTCGCCCTGCTTGTACAACTGTTCCAGGACCTTACGCTCCACATAGGTCAGCTCGAGGCTATCCAGAAACTCATCGTTATCGGCCTTGGCGATCAGTGTCCAGCATGCTTCACACATGTACGCCCACCTCGGCCCCACCCTTACGAAGCAAACGCTTGGCGATCGTAACAACCCGCTCCTGCAGGTTATCCGTGTCGCTGTATTTCTCTGGATCGAGCAGCTCTGGCTGGCTGCCAGCAAGCTGAGCAATCGGCGTATCAAGATATTCAGGACTGTATTTATTTTCATCGATCGTCGTTCCTAGAACGTCCTCTGCAATCGGGATCAGGTCACGAACCAGCATAATGCCACGGTCAGCGATAAAGTCCAGCATCGACTTCCGGTCTTCCGGATCAATGATGTTTGGACCACGCAATACCGCCCGCACCCGGAAAATTCCCATAGCAGGGAACAGCCGCTTATTGAACAGCTCGTTCATGATCCATTTGCGGTAGGGTTCAAAGACTTGTTCCTCCGCGAATTGAAGCGCAGCCTGTGCTGTTGCACGATTATAATCCGAGCTCTGGCCGACCAAGATCGGCGGCAGCCTGAAGGCAGACAGGATATCAGATTTCTTCTCCTTGCCGTATTCGAGGAAAAGGGCATCTTGCTGCAGAAGGTCGTTCAGCTTGTCCAGCTTTATAGCGACTTTCTCGACCTTCTCATCCATCGGACCACCTGTTTCTTCGCCCTTTGCTTCAAGGTACAGGATACCACCCTGTGATTGTGAACCCTTGACATTCTTCAGCAATTCCATAGACTGCTTTGTCAGTTTCCCATTCGTTACGGTCAGGATCATGGACAACATGCGGCCATTGCTGAAATAAGAAACGTTCAACTCCTCAGCTTCGCGAGCCCCTACTACGCCAGGCGCATTCCCGAACCACCGTGGTTCCCCATATGCGCCATCGTTGCCGATGCGCAAAGGGATGATTTGATTATTGGTACCTTCGGTTCCGAATAACCTGAACCAAACCACGGATGTCCCCCGCTTCATGGCATAGCGTCGGGCATAGATTTCCTGCGAAAACTCTTCGATCTTCTTGGTTGAACTTATTCTCCGTTTCCGCTTGATCGTTGTCAGTTTGCTCTCCCTGGTATACCGAACGTATTTCGGGTCCATTCGGAAGATCGTTGGGAACTCAGTGCCAGAAATCCAAGCAACCTCAAGATTGGCCATTCCGGTGCTTTCGAGATCTTCAATCAACTGACTCACAATTTCGTCCGGAGAGTCTTCCAAATTACAGGTCTCCAGGAATCGCTCAGCCCGGTCCCATTCTTCCTTGGCCGTGCTGTCATCTTCACCCGGCAAATACTCTAGTGCGATGCCATAACCAGCAATATTACGCTTGTATGCTTCGATGCATTGCGGAATGATATTGCTGTTTTTGACAAGCTGCCTGCAGCTGGCAGGATCATTGCCTGGTTCAAAGGGTAGCAGACCATGGTGATCATAGAGCTTATCGAATACATCGGGCAGCTGAGCGCTGGACGGGATGTGTCGTTCCCCATCTTCCTTGGCGATCGGGATCCAAGCAGCATTGCCTTCACTCATCTATATCCACCCCACTTTTTCCTCATTTTCATTCTGTTCATCCCGCTTCTGTTGCTTCTTTTTGAACCATTCAAACCACTTATCTGCTACCTGCCGCACCTGCAGAGCGATGGAATAGGCCATGACTCGGTCATCGTTACAACCGCTATCGGCCTCGGCTTTTCCATTCTTGTCTATCAACGTCATACACTCGCCGTATAACGCAGGACAATATATCTCAAAGAGTTGATCCCTGATCGCTTCCTTAAAGTCGCTTATCATGACAGGGCGGGTAGCTTGGTTGGTGTTCCATCCCATAGTTCCCTTCTTGTGCATAAAGAGCAACGGATAATGGCAGGTATTGAACAATGTATTCAGCACCGATTCCCCGGTATTGTTGTTCTCTACGGCCAACAGTGCAGTATTGTAATACAAGCCGAGCGTGTTCAGTTTCTTACCGTACAAGTCGGTGTCCCACTTCCCATGGAGAGCCGCACACATTTCGCCTGTGCGCGTCTCAATCACATAAGCCGCATCGTAGTCGCCGTCTTCCTTCCCCTTGGCTGTATCCGCCGCCAGAACGTACCGTTTGCCTGGTTCCGGTTTTCTGTAGATGACCAGTTCGCCCGAAAGCGTAGGGATGATCTTGTTTTTGACAAAATCGATCTCGTGATGGCTGCCGAACAAGCTGATCGCATCCCGAAGACGTTTTATGAACTTGTTGTCAAAGATGCCCTCGCCTGACAACAAGAAGGCATCGTCCGGTTCGGACGGATACTCCTGGTCAAACTGCCTCGGATCGCCGCCGCAATCATTCCGGATGGTGTACCGGCGCCATTGCAATTGCTCATCGTCCAGCGCATATTTTTCCTTGAGCTCCTGTTCTTCTTCGGTTAGTTCAAAGCCCGGTGGAACTGGCTTGCGATAATCCGGCATTTCGAACCATGCAAAAAAGAGCGGAGCAAAGTCACTCTCGCCCTTCACGGCTGCGTCCCACATTTGCTTAAACTCTTCCATGCCGTTGGCCGTGGATTCGATAACCCCGATGCTACCCGGTTCCTTGGACAGTGCGGCCAAGAGCGACAGCAGATGCCGTTTCTTCTTCTTGGCAGGCCAGAAGGCTACCTCTGAAGCATGCAGGTAATGAATCGTATCCGAACGGGCAAGCACCCGACTTTCGGCAGTCTGAACAGTAATCTTTGATTTAAGACCCGGATTCTTTCGGCGGTCTGCCGTCCGGATCGCTGGATTTTCGAAAGTCAGCTTCTTGGCGTTGTTCTTCCGGCTCATCGGTTGGATGATTGCCGGCACACGCTCGTAGTAGAGCTGGAACATATCATACAGGTTGTTCGAAGCATCGGAAGATTGCGCAACGATAAAGGCGTTCTTTGCCTCTTGCAAAGAAGTGAAATAGTAGATCAAGGCTTCCGTCACCGTCGAAAAGCCCATCTGCCGGGCTTTCAGGATAATAATTCGGACGGGCTTCCCTGCTGCTATATCCTCGAGCACTTTGGCAGCATATCGCCGCTGGGCGTCGTTGAGAACTAACGGGACCATTTCCCCGGACTTGTTCTTGATCTTCAGCATCCGGAAACAGAATTGTTCGAAGTCGGATAGAATCACCCTCAATTCTTCCAGCTTCTCCGGCCTCTGCTGCAGCTTCCGTTTGATCCGCCGGCGGTGCTCTTTCGCGAGCGATATTACCATCCTAAATCATCTCCATCATCGTCTTCATCGTCGTCATCCCCTTCCCCTTCGCCGTAACCCAGCGCCTTAAATTTATCCAGCTCAAGCCGTTCCCGAGCGAGCGCGAGCTTTTCTTTCTCCTGCTCAATGGCCGCAATTTGAGCTAGGACGCGAATCTTCTTATCTCGCACCTTGGTGAGGTGGTCTTCCTGCTTGAGGATTTTGTCCAGTTTGGATGTTATGACTGTAGTGATCTCGGTGACCTTCATGCCCTCTGTCGCAACGGATAAATTAATCTGCTTGCCCGTTCGTGGGCTGACATAAGGAACTTTGTCCTTACGTTGACAGAGTTCCTCCTTGATCTTCTTTTCCTCATCAGTTAACCCTGAATCAAGTTCCTTGATGCGATGCATAGTTCTTCTCTCTTGAAGAATTAGTGTCTTCAATGTCGTTTTTAATTGCTCAAGGGTATCAACCTCAATACAGTCAAAAAGGGCTTGTTCCTGTTCGTCTAGCGTATCGAGGAAGATCGTCTCATACATGCCATGCTTCAGTGCCTTCTTATTGCGGTACGGGCCGCCAGAGCCACCGCTGTTCCCCAGGGCGTTTTTATTGCCGGGAGGGGCCCCGCCTTTGTTACCGGCAGCATTCCTATTCCCTTTGGGCGCTCCCCTTGATTTCGGAACGCTCCCATTCGTTCCATTTGAAACGCTCCCTTTGGAAGCACCCTCAGCGCTCCCATTCAATTCGTCTTGCCAACGATCTACAGCCTTCCATTTTCGGACTCTGGATTCAGGAACAGAAAGAGCAGCAGCGATGTCTTTAAGCTTCATGGTCCCGCCGCTCTCCAACCACATCTGTCTTGCCTTATCCCGTTCCGGACTTCTCTCTCTGGCCATGTTACACAATCACCACCCCCAACAAAAAAGACGAGCCCATTACAGGTCGTCTTTTTGCAATTCGATATCTATTTCAATCAGTTTTTTCAGGTCGTCCACTGTCTTAATCTCGATGCGGCCATCTTGAAAGTCCTTCACCCACTTGGCTATGCCGGCTTTGACGATCTTTCGGTATTGTTCCTTGCTCTCGAGGATACCTTCCATGACTTGAAGCTCATGCTGCATAAGCAAATCTTTGTTCTCAGGTGTTCCCATTGTCGTTCCCCTCAGCTTTCCGTTATGATGGAATGCGAGATAGCGGATGTCCGAAAAAGCCACGCGTGGCGCGCCGCTATCTCAGCCGGGGGATACCCTGGTCGATTAGGAGGACGTTACAGCGTCCTCCTTTTAATTTCTGACCAAAAGAAAAACCGCCCGATTCGGCGGAAAAGTTAAACAAAATCATGCTATTTAGTCATAAATTTATTAATAAAGTCGCTAATAATTGGCTTATGGCTTTTGGCGAGATTATCAGGAATATCATTTAAATCAATGAACTCGAAATCTAATGATTCTGAACGATTAATAATCATTTCCCCTGCAAAATGCTCAGTATAGAAGGCATTAACAACAACATAAAACTCATCGCCATTAGGTTGCTTAATATAATTATCTCGACCCGAGTAGACATTAATGAGTTGTAAATTATCAATAGATAAATTGGTCTCCTCTTTAATTTCTCTTTTTGCTGTTTCCTCGACTGACTCGCCTAATTCCATCAATCCGCCAGGTATTGCCCACGAGCCAGCAGGGTACTTCCTTTTTTGAAGTAGAACCTGATTGCAATTGTTCTTAATTAACACGACTGATCCCACAAAAATCAAAGGCCTTGTTCCGACAGCAGCTCTTAGTTCTTCAACATATCCCAATTTATATCTCCTCCTATTGAAACAACCTTCTAATATCTTCTTCAGTTAATCGCATTCCCCTTCCAGTCACTACCATTATCGAACCAATAATACATTTAGGTTCCGGGATCTAGATGGCCAATCAATACAGGTTTAATACCAGTCGCTTCCTGATACCTCCGTTTAATGACATCACAGAACACCGGATCCAATTCCAGCGTTCGGCAAACACGGCCGAGCTGGTCACATGTCATCAAGGTGCTACCGGATCCACCGAAGAAATCAACCACCATGTCTCCCTTTTGGCTACTGTTTCCGATCGGGATGGCTAGTAGTTCCAACGGCTTCTGGGTTGGATGGACGTACTTGCCGACATCCCCTCGGGATACCTCCCAAACTGAGGATGGGTTAGGTTCTTCCACGGGCAGGCCGGCGCGCCATACCGTCGATTGGCGGCGGTCGCCATACCAAGCAGGAGCCTTGCCCCGCAGATGGGCATAAAAGACCGGCTCATGCTGCCAGCGATACTGCGACCAGCCAAACGAAGCGGCATTCTTGACCCAAACGCACTGGCTGCGAACGACAATACCGGCAGCGTTCATTGCATCCTCGAACTCGCGCTGGTACGAAGACGGGTGAAAGACATAAATAGCCGCCGTCGCCTCCATAATCGACGAGTACCGTTCAAAGACAGCATGCAAAAAGCCCGCAAATTCCTCTGTGGGCATATCGTCGTTCATTATGCTGCTTCGGCCGTCAGCGGCCAGGCGCTCCGAATCGCTCTCTACGGCCACATTGTACGGCGGATCAGTGACAACAAGGGCAGCCTTGGCTCCTTCCATCAATCGTGCAACGTCAGCCGGATCCGTAGCATCTCCACAGACTAACCGATGTGGGCCGAGCTGCCAGACATCACCCCGCTGCGTCTCTGGTTCTTTGATGTCATCCAATGCCTTCTCTACGTCGAAATCATCCTCGACGACCGGATCTTCAATATCTGGGACTTCGGGCAGAGCGCTGACAAGGTCCTCGATCTCCTCCCGGTCGAATCCGGACAAATAGAGATCCGCGCCTGACTCCTGCAGTTCGTCCAATAGCCTGGCCAGCGCTTCCTCATCTTCCAGATACCTTATTCAGCGCCAAATTTAGCAACCGTTCCTGCTGATCGTCCAGGTCAACGACGGAAACCTCCAGCTCCGTGTGGCCCAGTTCATGAACCATGATCTTATAACGTTGATGTCCGCCGACCATGTTGCCGGTACGCTCGTTCCAAACGATTGGCTCGACATATCCAAACTCCTCGATGCTACTCTTCAGCTTTTCATATTCTGGATCCCCCGGCTGGAGATCGATCCTAGGGTTGTACGCAGCTGCGTTAATCTGATCAATCGGGATGACTCTGATGTCCATGCCTTCACCATCCTATTTGAGTTGAGTTGGTTTCACATATACACGCACACAAAATAGGGACACACGCCAACGCTATGCCCCTTCTCTGCCGTTTTCCGATCCCGTGCCGGCATTCGCCTGCATCATATAAAAGGCCCCTTAAATCGGCGTATATTTCGGCCCCTTAATCCAAAAGAAAAAGCACCCGAAGGTGCTGATCCCTATTTCGCTTCAACCCAACGAGCTCCTTCATCATCGTTCTTAAAGAATGACAACAACTGGCTCATTGCGCTTTCCAAGGCTTGCTCGATTGTATCTTCACTATTACGTGATGAAATGTACGGGCCTGCTTGATTAGAGCCTTGGTAATAATGGCTTGTAGAGTAATGATACTTTCCATCACTGCCAAGATCAATTCTTATAGTGATCTCTGTGCTGCCAATGTGGTCGTGATGAATCCATACCCTCCATTCACCAACGTTCTCATAAGACTCTACAACCTGCTTGTACGACTGAAGTATATCCAAGTGTTTCGACATTCTATCACCTCCTCGACATCACAATTCGACATCAAGGAGGATTTCCCTGCCTATCTGAAACCAATAATAGCCCATACAATCAACGCCCACAACGGTAATGAAATCAGCATACCATTGAATATCCCTCTGAATACACCGAGGTGTTTATACTCCTCTTCGTTCATGTTCACGGCCCCTTTCACATCGCTGTTTGCTGCAGAACTGCTTCGTCCCAGTCCACTCACCCCATACGCATCGTTTACACTGATCCGGCTGCTTCGGCTTATAAAGTGGTCGCTGCAGCTTATTACGTTTTCCGGCCATGTCGTCGTCCCTCTCGATTTCGTGGTGAGCTGCCTGCTGTCACTCTGATCAACCATTGAATCCATTTCATAAACCGTCACGCTCCTATTTGGAAATAAAAAAGCCGTTCCGGGAAGGAACGACTTCGGAATATATATTCAGTTCATATCTGCAAAGAGATCCGTGAGAGCAGTGGCGACCGTACCGTCCGCCGCAAAAACGCTGTGCTCTTTGCTATTAAAAGCATACGTACTTTGTAACTAGATACGTATGACAAGACCATTTTAACGAGCTGCCGAAAACCGAGTCAAAATATCAAAATGCCATATTCGCGAATTAACTCCGCTTAATCCCGAATGATCTTCAAGTTGCTCACTCTTTTGATATTCTTCTCAGAAAGGTTTATTCTGGAAGAAATAAAAGAACAGGGGGAAGTATAGAATGCATATTTTTGAACACCTTTGGAATGATCTCATATTAAAAAGAGCATTCCCTGTGTTTGTAGCTTTGGGAATTCTTGCACTAGTTGCTAAATCTGTTTCATAACAAGAAAAGGCGAGAAGAGGTACGCCCCGGTAACATTGCCGCATTCATGCGACTCGTGCGTGTCATTCTCGCCTTTTTCTATGCTCCTATCGTAACACGGTAGATTCATCATGTGGTCTTCAAGATTCCCCGATTTTCCCCACTTTGTCGTCAAAATTCTTTGCTTATTACTTCGAAGAATCCCATCGTCTTCAATACATTGGCCATTGTTCTAATGCCCTCTTTAATCCGACGATCGACCGTGCTATGTGCAACGCCCCACTTTATGAACAACATGGTTTCCTTCCGGCTGTATCCTTGAAGAAATCGAATGTCGATTACTTGTTTGACCTCTTCATCAAGAATCTGACTGTGAGCACGCAGGAGCATCGTCGAAATTGTTTTATACTGGGCGTAAACCCATTTCTGTTTCTCGATCATAATCACAGCGTTAGCCGTCTTGTCTGCGTGGAGATCCTCCTGATCAATTCGGCGAGTTGCTTCCCCATCGATCGCAACCTGAGCCATTTCTTTCTGATAATTTTCGAAATCGCTCATGAATATCTGCATGGATTTGAATTTGCTGAGGTAGAATTCCGTCTGCTGGATCTCTGCCTTTGAAGCGTTGCTGAAAAGCTCCCCCTGTACCCATGCTATCGCCATTCCCCTCAATCCCCTTTATGCTATAATTATTGAGAGGAATATATTACCGATTGACCCCCGCACCGGCCAAGGATTAGGGGGTCTTTCATTTATAAGCCTTAATACTCGCCTCCACGCTTTAGATACTTGTTCCGGTACCCCTTCCGCGGCGCGGTGATTTCATATTTCAATCCGATGTTTCTGGGTTCAGGCGGCTTGTCTGCTCCAATCGCTTTGAGGTGTGCTGCAAGCTTTTCCGGCGGCCAGAACTCACTTTTCGCTTTGCCCAGCATCTGACCCACCTCCATCCTCAAGTGTGGGGTCAGACGATATCCTATTCTTGATCAGCATATCAACACTTACCTTGTATTCTTCAGCATAAAGGTCGTCACCGTTCGCCGTATCCTCCATGTCCGTAAACATAGCTTGGGAGAGGTCGTAGAACAATTCAAATTTACCCAATCCTTCACGCTTGTAAATTTTGATTCTATTCTTGTACTTGTAAATTTCTTTGATACCGGCATCAGACCACATTCTTAAAAGCGCAAGCTCCAAGTCTATAAATTTGGCTTGATTACTCACTGGAGCCGGCTGCCGCATGCCGTCAGCGAGTGAGCGACGGAACCGTTCGTTATCACCCGTACAACTTAGCACGATCCCATTCAAGTGATTGTTCTCTGCTTGTAGGCGCTCGATTTCTTCTATCGATTCGGTTGCTACGGTATCTACCAGGCGATACATGTTGTAAAGAATCGAGCCTATTATATTTCGCTCTAAGAGTTGTCCCATATATTCGCGATTCTTTTTCAGCTGTTCGGCTATTTCCTCCGTCATGTATGTTGCACCTCCAGCAGATCCGGGTTCTCATAGATATTCCCAACCACCGTGATGTAAGGGAGCATGCGATGTAGGAGCCAGCTGCCGCAGCATAGTTCCATCCGATCGTTATATCCGACCTCGTAAATGCCATCTACCTTAATAGCGCCCTCGAACGGGTGTCCCTTGATCTCTACCAGGTCTCGATCGAATATGTTTTTCCTTTCAACGTCATCGAGGCCACTGTATTGCATCAAAACATATTCTGAATCTTCGCCGCCGCTGCCGCATCCATTTTGAAGGTTGTAATAAAAAGCCGTTCCGTCTTCATCAAAGGAAAAAGAGTCATGGATATCCTCGCCGCAGACATGCATTTTGTGCAACTCCTTATCCCATACGCGAAATTTGTACTGTCTCATACCTTCTCAACCTCCAATAGATCAGAATTGTCCCAGCGGTTTCCGAGCTTAATATAGTTGGGCAAGTCGTTGTACAGAGGAATCGAGGAGTGCATTCTTACTAACTTCCCCTCGTCGTTATGTCCGAACATCGTTTTGAAGTAAAACCCACACCACGAATCGTGCCACGCGATAATACCTATAGACCCCCTTGGGCTCTTTGCGATGTCACCAGCGTAAAAGTCTCCCTGTCCGGTGTATTGACCTACTGTTTCGGGATCAACCTCATGCATTACCACCATGAGACCCAGATGGCCTTCAACATTCACAGCGTTTGAAAATGGCTTGATGAAGAACTTGTCTTTACTGCGTATCAGATCGCCGTAAATGAATTTGCCGTTCATTTCTCCTGGATCTATACATTTGCCTCGGAACTTGTACTCTCTCATGCCGGCAGTCCCTCCCAATTCCATAGCCCTTGCTGCCCCTTCGCTGGGATCGGCTCCGGTAGACGATTCACATCGGACATTTCCCAAGCATATCGGCCAGGGTAGTAAAAGCCGAACTTTTCCTCTTTTAGACTGACACGCTTGTCTTGCCCGTCTGTTCCGTTGTAAAGCAGCGACATTCCACTTTGATAGTCCGTTCCTATGGACCAGCATTCTGTCAGATTTCCAATAGCAACGATAGCTCCGATCGGCAAGCTATCCGCCGTGTAGCCGTGCCGCATTAATGCTGTCTTGATTTCTGGCACCTCGCATACTTCGCGGTCGATCTTTTTGCCGGCATGGATCGCCAGCTCGCCGCGGTGTTTGGTGAACCAACTGCGCGTTTCAAACTGCTTTTCCCCAAGGGCGATCAGCGTCGCCCAGGGCTGGATGATCGTTATGGCTTTCATATCCGATCACCCTCATCTCCTGACACCTTCGTACACTCGTCGCATACAGGTTCATAATCAAAGTGATCTGTATAAAATTCTGCACCGCATTTAGTACAGTGCTCTGGTCTTTGATCCAAAGGCAGGTTTTTATAATCATCTTGCATCGTTATCTCTCCTTAAGGGGCTGCAGCCCCTGTATTATCGAACCCAATTGAATCCTCTGTAATGATCCTCAATAAGGTATGCCCGGCCGCGCGGGACAAAGCTGTTAGTCTCAACTTTCAGCACGCCGGCTTTCGTTCGAACATATCCCCGATCGGCAATCTCAGCACCTGCAGCAACAACCATTTTGATTTGATCAATGCGACAACCTGATTCGATCAGCGGATCCAACGCCTGGTCAATCAACTGAATTGCTTTATGGGATATGGCCATTTCAGCATCTCCTTTACCTTGCTTCTTCACGTAATCTGCGACGTTTGAAATCAAAGCCCATGCGCTCCAATTTTCCTCGAACACCAAGGGCGCTTTTTCCCAGCGTCGAGCCGATCGTTTCATAGCTATAACCTTCCTGAGCCATACGTAGAAGCGTCTGAACCTCGTCCGGTGTGTATTTAATCAGGTTGTTCAAGCGCACCGGTCGCATTTTGAGGTTAAGATCAAGAATCCGTCGTTTTATGGACGCTTCTGATCGGTTAAACATACGGGCTAAATCTGGGTAGGTGATTTCGGTTTTCAGGATTTGGGCGAGTCTCTGGTCCTCTGCAGGCGTCCAGTCAACAGATTGCCATGTTTTCTGAGATCGCAATTGATCGGCTTTGCGTTTTATCTTTGCCCATTCAGGTTCCGGACCAATTGTCCCAGGCTCCATTTTTGCTAGATTCAGCAATTCCTTATGTTCCTCCGCCCATTTCCAAAAGTCTGCGTAGGAGATAACCCAGACTCTCGCACTTTGAGCAAACAGCTTCTTTCTAGCAGGCATTCCATAACGATTGATCCAGTTTTTCACGATAGTATATTCTCGACCAAGGGCTTTCCCTAGTTGGCAGACTGTAATACCGTCAAAGTTCATCCGCGGATCAGACAAGCCCATACGCTGAGCTTTAAGCTTTACGGCATTGATGCTTTTACCCAGCCGGGTTGATATCTCCTTTATGCTGGTTACTCCCCATTGATCCTGAAGGTAATCAATCTCCTCTTTCGTCCAATTAGGCGCTCTCCCCACTCTCACACCCCCAACGACTGGAACTCTGCACCCTCGGTATCGTCAATCGTGATCGTAGACATCCCGTCCCATTTCTCACGGATCTCCTTGGCTTTTGATTTAACCGCGGCTGCTTGTTTCGGCTGCAGAACAATCCCCATCGCTTCTTCGTAATGCTGCGCTGCCTTTGCATATGCTCTGCTATGCATGTAATTCATCCAGTTCCAGAATTTATGATTACTGAAGGTTTTCACCTTCTGAAATACTCGTCTGCGAGTCTGTTCATCCATCGTTAATTCCTCCCCGAGAGTTTCTTCTGATAAACGTGTGCGAATATATTGCCGTGCTTTCTTCTGACGGCGCGCGCCCCTTTTGATGCGCGTTCTGTAGGCGTGTAAAGCGGTCTTGTCTTTGCTTCCTCTACTGTCCACCCGCAATCCCTGACTCTCTTTCGGAAAGTCTCGTACGAGATACCGTTGCGAGCGGCTTCCTGGATGTCGTTGGGTTCAAAAAGCTTGATTCTGTAGTTGTCTAGATTTTTGATAATTTCCTTCGTGCTCATAATTGGTTTCGTCGCTGCGTCTTGCTTTGACCAGCCGCGGTAAACTCTTTTGAAATACAACCTTTTAGATATCCCGTTCTTTGCAGCAATCTCCAACCATTTACGATGGAAGGTCGTCTTCCGCGGCGAGGTGAAGACCGCTCTATCCTTGTCCCATCCGAGAGCGCGGATCCGATGATTCACAAGTTCTCTCGAAACTCCATTTTGGGCGGCCAGTTCATATTCAGCCGGCGTAATGTAGTAGTCATAAACCTTCACAGATTCTCCCCCATTCTAGGAACTGACGTTCTGCAAGAAGCATGTATTTAGGTACCCCGGTCTGCTTCGACCGGGGCTTGCTTGCATCTATCTTTAGGCCACGCCGTGGCTCATCATTACCTTTTTGACCTCTTCTTTGTATTTGGAGATCTTGCCGCTCAATTGCCCAGAGGTCATGCCCACTTCCTTAGCGATCTCCCTCCAGGTCACTCCATCCTTCCGTTTACGCTCGAACAACATCGGGAAGTCGAGCTGAAGATCCGGGAAAGATGGACGTTGGGAAAGGATATATTGCTCCAATTCTTCCGGAGTGATCTCGACGTCGCCAGCAGTTTGGGTTTCCTCGGCGTCAGCTGCAGCGCCATCCTCACCCGATTTCTGATCAGTATCCTCGAAGCTCATTTCCCGATCGCTTGGGGGCTGTTCGCCTTCCGGTTCCTTCATCCATTCCGGAAGATCGGATCCTTCCTGAGCTGTTCCCTCACCCATAATTCCCTTCTCATAGTCACTCAGCTCGTCGCCATCTTCTGCCGGAGTGTCTCCTGCCGGCGGCTCCCCTACTGAAGTGTCCCCTGCAGGTTCCCCTGTTTGGCCTGGACTGCTATCCGGCTCCCCTTGTTTACCCGGTTCGTCAAGCGGCAACTCTGCCTGATTCTCATCCTTTTCAGGCTGCTCGACCGATGTCACCACGCCGGAAGCATCCGCCGTCACACGGCGGCCGCCCGTGTATAGCTTGTACGCGTCGTCATCCTCCTCATCAAAATCGAATGACATTTGTGGATCCCCAAGGAATACGTTAAGCTCTTCCCCTTGGTTGTTACTTAAGAAGACCAAATGCGGTAATGCTGCTTTAAGCGGGAAGGTCAGTTTAATCTCGATAGACGATTCCCCAATTTTGATGCCCTTCGCTAATTCTCCAGTAAGCTTCGCAAAATCTTTCCCCATATCGATCACTTTCCTCTCTTCTTTTTCTTATTCGCTGGCTTCTTTGCCGGCGGATTTATAATGTTATGAATGACTTCCTGCTGCGGCTTGGTAAGCTCTACAGGCTCATGAATTGCTCTTATAACTTGCGCCAGGACGAAAGCATCCCGGACGTTATCGCTTGGGTGTTCAAACCCCCAGCGTTTGAATATAGGCAAGATCAAATCGTCTTTTGATCCTTTCCCTACTCCAGTTGCAAATTTTTTGAGCTGGGTAGGAGCTACCTCGATGTATTTCTGTTTTCGCACATGCAGTCCAATGCGGATTGCCCAGCCTATTGCGTACTGTTGTCCCACAAACGAACCTGTCGACCCATGAGAGAATCCTTCAATGGCCACTTTGTCGGTTGGCTGTATTAACCGGAGTGTCCGGACAACGACATCGTTAATCCGACCAGCATCTAACGCACCATCCGCTTGAATCTCGATCCTTTTCAAGACATTCCCGTCCGGGTCCAATATAGCGACCCCTGTTTTGGTTGAGTGGTCAACACCGACGTATCTGTTCATATCCCCACCTTCTTCAGCTCTTCGGCGGCGTACCGATAAGCTGCTGCAGCTGCCTCGTCATCTACGACCTCCGCCTTCGTTTCAAGATCGTCAATAACCCTTTTGATTTCTTCTCGTACTTCCACGTTTCTTGGCCCTCCTTTTTCTTTTGGACTTCGACCAGCCACGAAGCACGAAAACCTCTCCTATCTGCTTGCCGTTATGATCGTATATGATTTCCCATGGTATCTCTTGAAAAAACGGGTCAATCGAGGCCTCGCTATGCATATAACCGACCCCCGATCGACATGACCAAATTGAATTCCTTGACTCCTTCTTCAATGACTGCAGGATCCATTTCAGAAAATTCGGCGAGCAGTTCCTGTTGATCCGGTACCTGACCGGTATGAATAAACCGCTGTCGGATGTACTCATAAACGTGCCAGTGACTCCACCTACTCATCACGCACCCCGCCGGATCGTCCGCGAGCTGCCAGTGTACCGATGAATCAGGACCATAGCTGCAGGTGTATCTCGCTCTACGAGCCAGTTTTCGGGGTTGAGTCCCCGATCTTTGATTTCAATTCTCTGCCGCCTCGTTGGCCGCTTTCCATTCTTCATCTCCTATTAGCCTCCTTTGGCTTACGCGTATTGGCGCTTCTCCATATTGACCACCTTGTGCTGACGCGGTGGCTGTGGACCAGGATCCATGTGAACCCGGTCGTAATTGACGAATTTATTAAACTGCTTCAGGAAGACCAGCTCGACGGTTCCTACTGGACCGTTCCGCTGCTTCGCAATGATGATCTCGATGATGTTCTTCTTCTCGGATTCCTTGTCGTAGTAGTCATCCCTGTACAGGAAAGCCACGATATCCGCGTCCTGCTCAATCGATCCGGACTCCCGAAGGTCGCTCATCATCGGGCGCTTGTCCTGACGCTGCTCCACGCCGCGGCTGAGCTGGGAAAGTGCGATGATCGGAACATCCATTTCCCGGGCCAAGTGCTTCAGCGTCCGGGAGATCTCCGATACCTCCTGCTGCCGGTTCTCCGCCCCTCTGCCCTTACTGACGCTTGCGATCAGCTGCAGGTAATCGATCACGATCAGACCGAGTCCCTCCTGTTTCTTGAGGCGTCGACATTTCGAGCGGATATCATGGACCGTAATGCCTGGTGAGTCGTCGATTACGATATTGGTGCCGCCGAGGACGCCGGCAGCATTCGCCATCTTTGTCCAATCCTCAGCCCCCATATCCCCGATCCGGAGTTTGCTCGCCTCGAGTATGCCCTCAGCACTGACCATCCGAGTGACTAACTGCTCAGCGGACATTTCCAGACTGAAAATAGCAACTGGCTCCTGGACACGAGTGGCCACGTTCTGAGCGATATTGAGCGCGAATGCCGTTTTCCCGACCGATGGCCGCGCCGCGACAATGATCAGATCGCTGTTCTGCAGGCCGCCAAGGATGGCGTCCAGGTCCGTGTATCCTGTCTCGATGCCCGTGACCTTACCTGTTTTGTACACTTCGGCCTTGTTCTCGGTCGATTCGATCACGTCAACCAAAACATTGCTGATCCGCTTAAAATCCTGCTTAGGAGCCGCTTGATCTGCCAGGGTTGTCGCAACCTGTTGGGCTGATGTAACCAGGCGCTGTATATCCTCACCCGCCATAGCAGCCTGTATCCCGGCCATACTGGATCGGATAAACTCCCTCGTCATGAACTTGTTGTGTACGGATGCGACGTAGGATTCTATATTCGCTGTCGTTGGGACCGAGTGGGCCAGTTTTGACAAGTAGCTTACGCCGCCAATATCCTCTAGCTCTTTATGGTCCTGCAGGCGGGAAGCTAAAGTCACCAGGTCGATCGGCTGCCCTTCCTCGGCCAGCTCCAACATTCGGTTAAAGATGAGCTGATGCTCTGCACGATAAAATGCGTTCGGAACCAGTGCCTCAACGTACTCGTACACTTCCGGGTTGATTAGAATAGCGCCCAGAACCGAGCACTCAGCAGCCAAATCATGCGGCATTTCGGGCAAAATCATGTCAGGCGCGGCCCAGTTTTGCATAGATGGACTCCTTCCAGCCTGGCGGCGGCGGGCACGCTTCCTGTTTGGCGCGGGCTCTCTCGGCGAAATATTCCTCGGTCAATGACTTCATGCGGTCACGCTCGATCTGTTCCCCCAGGCTCCCCCGGATCTCCGCAATGTTGGGCGGATACTTGCTCGTCCGAATATGCTCGTCCACATTTTCTTGAGCTACCTCAAAGGGGAAGTCTTGGAGATATTTATGGTCTGCCTTTACTCGATCTACCGAAGCGTCAAAGGCTGGATAGTATTTCGCTATGTGTTTATAAAGCTGGGCAACCTCAACGATTTCCACGCTTCTTCTCCTCCTCGATAAAGCGGTCTAGTTCGTCCATTTGTGCTTGTTTTTTATTTCGATAGCCCCGTTGTGGAGAGTGTCCAAGGGCGACTGGCACGTGCGGCACCGCACCAGTTATGGAGTCATCCACTTGCATTTTTGCCCACTCGTCAAGGCAGCGAGGGATGCAGTAGGCCATGTTTCGAATCTTGTCCCAAGCATGTTTTGGCTTGTACTCAGCAAATGATTTGTCAATGCTTTGCTTCACGATATCTAACGGGATCCCCGTAGCAACCATCTTTTTGATTTCTTCAAAGTCGGTAGTGCTTACGCTAAGCCCCTGCCCCCTTCGCATGCAGAAGTGTCTTTCGACTTCAGAGGCAAGTTTTAAAATGGTTTCAGGATCAGTAATAACAGCAACAGCATTGTGTATCTCTGTAATATCTTTATTAGATCGGAAGTTTTCTTCCGGGTGATCGGAAGATTCCTGCCGATCTCTATCATCCAGATCGGAAGAATGTTGCCGATCTCCTGAGTCAGAGTGGAAACTTTCTTCCGGTCTGTTTTTGAATTTTTTGGAGTTTCGGACCGTAAAAACGAGTCCGTATGGCGCTCTGGTGACTTTTATGTATTGGTTATCTTCGAGCGTCTTGATCCACGACCGGATCGTCCGGTCCGATACCCCAAATTCATTTTCAAGGTCGCTAATTTTAACTGGCTTGTTCCCAAGGACGATTCCCCAGACAATTCCGTCCCTTTCGACTTCCTTCGTCGTGGAGCTGATGCACCAAAGGAACAGCCAAATTGCTGATCCTATTTTTTTGTAATGTCTATGTTCCAACAATCCGGAGTACATCGGAAAAGGGTAACTGCCTTCGGGCATTCGCTCATCCCCTAACTAGGATTCAATCTCTTACGACTTTGATGAAGGTTCCTTTTACACCCTTGCCCTGGGCGCCTGTCTGCAGCCCATCCGTAAGGGAATCAAGCATAGTTCCTAGCATGGGTCCGTACCCTTTAGGATTAAAGTCAAATCCGATCAAAGAGCCGAGTGTAAAGGCAACAGAAGTATAGAAATGGCCGTGCTGCTCAATCCCCGCCTTCTTCGCCTCCTCGTTCTTTTCGGTAAGAAAATCTACGATCTCCTTCGTTAGCTGCTGAAGCTCCTCTTTTGTCATTTCATTCATTTGGTTCATATCGCACGCTCCTTCTTGATTCTCTCTTTCCACTCTTTGTCGCCCAAGCATTGGCCGTACGTTATCTCAAAGTACCGGCGCCCGCAGACGAAGGAGACAAACTTCCCAGTCGCCCGTTCGTAATACATTCCGTTTAAGGCCGGCTGATCGGACATTTCCTCGTAATCCCCGAAGAGATCTAACTGTATGGGCTCGCTCAACCTTGACGCCCCCTTTCGTCCCGAAGGTATACGATCGGGTATTTAACTTTTACTACAGTCCATCCGGGGTATCCCCTGGCGAAGTAGGCCCGAGTCTCTCGCTTGAACTCATCCGGATCGGATGACATCAGCCTCCAGATCCGCTCGCCCATCATGCTGCGCATTAAAGGTTTGCCGTCAATCATCGCCCGGCCACCCGGACCATCTTTCCGGTCACTTCCTGAATCTCTCGTTTGAAACGTTCCTCATCGCTATTACCATCCGATAAGTGCAACAGCCAAATCTCTTGGACTTTGCGGGTATCATTGGCTTTCAAGAAATCTTTTACATGTTCCAGACCAAAGTGCGACTTCAGCAGTCGTTTCATTTGTCCTGGATGCAGGTGGCCGGACGCCACCCGTTCCCTTACGATGTCCATCGAATAATTGCATTCCACCATGATGTGGGTTAGATCCCGGAAGCGATGTCGGCAATAATAGGTGTCCGTCAGGAAGACTAGCTTGTCTCCGGCTGTATTGGCCAGCAGGAACCCAAGTGGCTCCTCGACGTCGTGCTGTATGTCAAAGGGGAGAATCGACCAGGTGCCAACTCGAAACGGCTCCAATGCCTTGATGACCTTCAGACGATGCCCGGAGAGCCCTCTGGCATCCGCTGTTCCCTGGCTGGTATAAACGTCCACTCCGGCCTTCATGATGTCCTTAGCGGCCTTACTATGGTCCATGTGTTCATGGGTGATAAGGCAGCCGGCAATCTCAGTCATACGAAACTTCAACGCTCGCTGCAAGGGATTTGAAAGGAAAGCCGGCCTCCAGCAGGAGAGCGGTATGCCCGTCCGAGATCCGGTAGGCATTACCCGCGCTGCTGGAGCCGAGGCATTGAATGTCGATCATCAGAAATCAGGCCCCTCAGTGCCGAACGGAGGAATATCGTCCGGATGGATTTCGAAATCCATTTCTCCTTGTCCAGCTGGCTCTACATTGCTCTTTGATGAGTGAGCCGTTTCCTTTGGCTGTTCCGGATCCGGTTGGGGCTCAGCAGCGGTAGGAGGCGTAATGTCGATGACGTTCTTATTGGCATTGGCTCTGATCTCCTCATTAACCTCAGACTCGGCGAAGTCACTCTCCATTTGCTTCAGTCGGAGATAATCATCATCAATCTTTTGGCTATCGATGGTGATATCACTATGGGCGGCCCGATATACCGTCTTCCAGCACATTTTCTCGTACCAGCCTTCGACCTTTTCCTTGCCGACCTTCTGGCCATTTTCCCATTTGTCTTTCTCGCCACCCCAGAATTCTGGGCTGGCATGGTCCGGCTTCCTCTTCTCAATATCAGCAATGGTCATCATGACCAATTTGTTTTTCTCCGGGGTCTTGGTATACGAATGGAAGTAAAAGCCCCCTACGATCTTCCCGCGATCAAAAGCATTCTTAATTTCAAATTCGTACCCTTCATGTGGATGATTGGCATCCTTCTTAATTGGCCTGAAATAATCGTTGGAATAAACGAGCTCAACTGTTACGTGATCAGGAACGTCCAGCCCATACTTCACAGCTTTGAGCTCCAACCCTCGATACCCCTCAATGAATCCAATGTCGTACTTGCCTGTATTGTTGTTCTTGAATGGAACCAGACTGATATGATTAGGCTGTGAGGGATCAAACCCGATTCTGGCGTAGGCAACAACATCCCGCGCAAGTTTTTCCATATTGACATTGTTCCAGGTGACCGGAAGCGGATCCCGATATCGTTCCGATTTCTTCAGCCGTTTCTCTTCAGTAGACTTTAGAACCGCGTCCAAAGCGACAAAGTAGTTCTGAGCAAGTCGTTTTTGAAAATTCGTCAGGGCAACTTCACCGACGTTGGAACCGAACTCAGCAATAACCTTGGTCATAAACCGCTCGGACTGAGTTGGCTCTTTCTTGGTGACAGCCGCTTGGTTATTTGTGGTCAATTAGATCGCCTCCTGCATGTTGTTGTGGGTTACGACGCGCAGCTTCTTATCCTTCTCGGATACGACCAAACGGATCAGCTGTGCCTCGGTATCGATCAGCTGCGTAACCGATTCAGCGTTGTCGATAAATATTGGAGCCGAGAATCCGTAATGCTCGCTGAGAGCGTTAATAATGTCAAGCCCGACGTTGATCCGAGCCGCGTTGTTCAGCCCCCCGTCATAAGGTACGCCGTTATAAAGCGTCTTGCAGACATCGTTCAGGCCGCCATTGAGTTGTTCTTCAAACAGCCGGAACCGGGCGTATTTGAATTTGCTGTTGATTTTGGACTCGAGTGCGGAAACCTTGGTCCGCGTAAACTCCTCCGTCAAGTAGAGTTCATGCTGCAGCCGCTCGTATTCGACAGCCAGCTTACGCTCCTGTTCAGTCAATTCGGCAATTCGTTTTTCAATCGCGGCTGCTGCTGCGATTTTTAACTTATCCGATTCGAGCTCGCTGACTTGATCCCTTAGCAATCTGATTTCGGCTTGAACCTTGCTTGCAGTGTCGGATGCGGAGGACCGAAGCTGCTCAATTTCTGAGCGTATGGTCTCAGCCTCTTTTTGTTTGGCCAGGTACTCTGGATCGTCGGCCGGATCGGAAACGGACGCCTGCAGGTCGACTAGCTTTGCTTCAGCTGCAGATACTTCCTCTTGCTTCACCGAAAGTTTCTCCTCTAATGCGGACACGCTCTCTTCCAGATCAAACATGGAATGCTTGAGTTTTCTAACCTCTTCTGCAATGGCCTTGCCTTCGGCAGAAATACGTTCAAGTCGCTGAGATTTGGAAGCATTGAAGTCGGCCAGTGCCTTGTCCTTCGCAGCCTGTACTTGATCAGCTGGGAGAGCTTGTCCGCATGTCGGGCAATTATCGTCATGCTGATGTTCATGGGCGGGGAACTCCAACCCGTTAGCAGCATGCCATTCCTCCCGCAGCCGTTCCGCTTGGCTTTCAGCTCTTGTAATTTGCCGCTTGTACTGTTCAATCTCACGCTGCCCGGCAGAAATTCGCGCTTGCAACTCGGATGCTTCGCCGCGGAGTTGCATCAATCGCTCCCGTTGCTCGCTCACGGCTTGCAAGCTATCTGCTTGGACCCGGTGTTTGATGTCCGTCAGCTCGGCGTTGATCTCACGAAGAAGGAGCTCCTTGGCCGACAGCTCGCCCCCAGACTGGATGCGCTGCAGCTCCGCAGTCTTGGCGTCTATCCTGCCGCGTAAGGTGTCGATGTCTTCCTGTAGCAGTTCAGCGTCCAAATCGGAGACATCCGGCTTGTCACGGTATTTTTCATCGATCCTTGTCGGGATCTCTTTTATTTCCTTATTGATCTCCGCAAGCGATGATTTAATCGACTGCTTGTGCTTTTCAACGGTTCGCTCTTCCAAGATCGCTGCCAATGGAGTTAGCTCCTTGTTGCTGGCGATAATCTCCGCATCCGTCATATCTCCGCAGACCTCTAGCAGTACTTTTCGGCGGGCTTCCGGCTTCAGCACCTCGTTAAAATAAGAAGGGCTGGTAAGAAGCTTGAAAACATCCTCGCTGATCAACGCATCAACTTCGGCCCTGTACTCTTTTTCCTTAACAGGAACCCCGTCCACGAAATAATTGGTTGTATGGCCGTCGAATACAGATGTGGCTGATCCCCGTTTCTGTGTCCATTTTTCACTGAACACTCTCCGGAATGTTCGGCGTCGCTGGTTAACCAGAAGGACTCCCTCAACTTCATGATCAAGGCCGTGCCGCACAACTTTGCCGGCCTTGTCCAGCTCCTTTATTTCAAACTTCTGTTCGGACCGATTGGCACTATCCTTTCCGAACAAAAGCCAAGTGAAGCCATCAAACAATGTCGTTTTGCCAGTTGCATTATCACCAAAGGCATCCACATTCCCGCCGTTGGCGTCGAGAACGAATTCACGGAATCCCTTAAAATTACGGAACGTCAGACGCTCCAGGACAATCTTCTTCAAGCGATTTCCTCCTTAACGGAATACTCGAGACCGACGTCTTGGACCGTTGGCTCGGGCTTCTCCGGATATTTCATATTTTCGAAATGCTGGCGGATCGCATATTCGATCTCCGCCAGCTGCTCATCGTTACAATGAATCTCAACTGTGCCGCTTTTCCCCCGTACCGACAGGATCGTCGGCGTATACACCCTCTGGGGCTGCACCACGGTTTCAATGCGTTCGCCAGTAATATCAAGCGACATCGCTGCTCCCATTGCTGATCACTCCCTCTTGTGTGATTCGCCCCCATCTGGTAATATGGGGGCATCAAAGTTTAAAGTTTGGCACCAGATATGACCCGTTGCTGCGGGTCATTTTCTGTTTGGTCATGTATAGAAATAGTTCTCCAATCTACGATGACCGGACAGTTCTCAATGCTCGCGATCAGGTGATCGTTTTCGTCGATCACCCAGAACTCGGAAATGTTGTCATCACCCACCTGCTTGATCTCAATGACTTCACGACCGTTCACCTCTGTTCCGACTTCAAAAATTCTTGTCGGGTTACTGACCACCATCAGCCTTTGGATAATCTGCATTAATGATCCGCCCTCCTTTCCCTGGCCTTGATCCTTTCAGCCTGTTCGGTTATTACCAAATCGGGCTCAAAGGTGTCTCGATTGAGATAAACGGTTTTGATAACCACTCCTTGGAAGTAGATGTCGCCTCGGATAAAAACACCAGATGGCCACATGTCCTCCAAATAAACCTCTACGAATAAAGTCCCGCGTAAAACGACATAACCTCGGCCATTACTCATTTCAGCCATTCCAGCTGCCGATCCGATCAGCGTCTTCAAGGCGCGTTCGGCGTGTGCTTTCGGCAATTTAGGTAATTTGGCCATTCCATTTCTCCTTTCCTATATATTTGATGCGTCAGCCGCATCTCTCGACGCCAGACAGGAGTAAGGTTATGATACTGTCCGACGCCGGGAGACAGGGCCGAAGCTCTGTCAGTCTTACCCGAGCACTGCCTCGATCTGGTCTATTGCATTCGCCAACTCGGAAGTTGGCAGGTTCTTCAACATGGAAGCAGCATTGAACCAATTCTGGTAGGCTTTCTCCCGCTGTCTCTGGAGCTCATTCAATCGCTGAAAGTTCTCCGGGTCCGCCTGGATGAATTGTGAAATAGATTCTGTGCTTGCTCTAAGTGCTCGAGTAGTGGCAATGTACGCTTCTGCAGGTGATTGGGAGGCTGTCATAGCTCAACCCCCTTGCGCTTCTGACGTTCAACGATTAAAATAGACGACAAGAGACTCATTAGTCGTGATCTCAACCGAGACTGCCCTGGCCGGCGGTCTTTTTTCATTTCCAGTTCTTTCTCCGCGAATCTAATCATGTTGTTTAGATAGGCGATTCCATTCACGAGTTTGTTGGAGTCGATCATCTTGTCCGGATTGCGAACGATGACCTGCAGGTTATGTTCCGCGTTTCTTCCAGCCTCCAGAGCTTGTTTTACTAAATCACTTCTCAACATCCCAAAACCTCATTTCATATATTTTTTTGCCTTCAAATCAGCTCGATGCTCTTTCCATGTGGCGAGCCAGCTGAATGAATACTCCTTACAGAGAACTGCTGCAAAGTGCGTTAACGCAGTGATCGCTTCGACTGTTTCCATCAGAAGCCGTTTCAATATCTGCCTATCTGATTCAGTCAGCTGATCAGCAGTTTTACTGATCGGCGCCTCGGATGTTAGCACCAAAACTTCCTTCATTTCCTCGACCGTTTTGAAAAGCACCGATGCTCTATGTAAATCCACATTGTTGAGCCAGGGGGCGAAGGCGCCACCGGTGACCTCCCCAGCTGCAGCAATGTAGAGCTGGCCATCATCGTAATGTGTTGCAGTGCTTCGCATGATATCTTTCGGCGCCTTCCGAGAACCTTTGATGATCTTGCCGAGCGTCGAGTTATCTATTTTGGCCACTTGTGCAGCCTGGATTTTTGTTTGGCCTTTACGTTTGAGGACTTCCTCAAGCGCGCTGCCGAATTGTCCAATCGCCATAATAATCTGATCTCCTTTGCCCAATTATTGGGATGATATTGGACAAGGAACTGTTGTAATATTTATCTGTGAGCAAAACCTTCCCCAATCGTCATCCCCTTCGCCGCCGGCAGCCGGTACCGCTCCGGCGGCTTTCTTCTATCCTCTTCAAGCTTTCCGTTGCTTCTTTCAAAACTCGCTTTCGTTCAAGTTTTGGTAAGCTTTCTGGGTTTACTGCGTAATTCGGAAGTGACATATCCAAGGCGACTTCAACATCTATGTTTTTCAGCAAGCTTCTTGTTACTGTCGCTGAAACACAGGCAATTCTGGAGGTTTGACGCATCCAGCGAAAACGCATTTCATGCCACCCTTCCCTTCCCTTTCACCTTCGATTTTTCACCAGCGTTGTCCCGGATCCACTCGGTATGCTCGTCGATCCAAGTCATAAGCGAGTGAGTCGGTACCCTTGGATGGCCAAACTCTCGAATGACCGGGAAATCATTTCTATTCAAAAGCTCTGACGCTTTCGTAGCTCCAATATCCAGCAAGTCCATAAGCTGCTGTTTTGTCAAAATAGGCGGCAAAGATGACTTTAACGCGTGTCTTTCAATGGCCTGGTCTACCGCCTCATTAATGGCGTCTTGCAGTTGGCCGAAATCAACCTGGACTTTAAAAATTCCTGCTTCCATTTGAACCCCCCCGCCTCCCTTTAGAATTTAATAAGTACATAACGTGTTTTATTTGAATCGGGCCACATGCTGTGCAATGTCCATCCTTCGGACAACATTTCATTTACTTCTATACAATCAAATGTTTCTTTGACAGCTATGGCTTCAGATAACTGATGTTCCATCTAACCTGCCTCCTTTCAAGCAGTGTCTTTTCCGGAAAATGACCGTTGTGCATTTTTTGCACTATTTGATTCAAAAAAAATCGGCCACTCAAACTGAAGCACCTCTGCAATTCTTTTAGCAACCCTAACACTTGGCACAGTCCCATTTTCAATCTTGGTATAATAAGACCTTTCGATTCCAGCCAACTCGGCAACTTTTTCTTGGGTTAGGCTCAACTGAGTTCGTTTGTCGATTAAAAATTGAGTGTCCACCGCTCCACCTCCTTGTGAAGTTTCTACACATATTATAATGTGCATTAAATTCACAGTCAACTATTAATGTGTAATTTTATCACATTTATTTTTTTGTGAATTTTTTTCACTTATAATATTCAATAAATATAATGGTAAATGAGGTATATAGATGACTTCATTCAATGAAAGACTTAGGGAGTTACGGTCACGAAAGAAAATATCTCAACAAGAATTATCTGATCGTCTTGGGTTTAATCGTGCAACATATGCACGATACGAAACCGGTAATACACAACCTGATTTTGATACACTTAAAAAATTGGCCGATTTCTTTGAAGTGAGCACTGACTACTTATTGGGGCGAACTGATAAACCACGTTCTTCTATTCAATCAGATGGTTTTGACGAGAAAGAACAAGCCGAATTCGAAGCATTTATTAATAATCCAGAGCACGGAATTTTTTTCAAAGATTATCTGGACGCCCCAGAAGAACGTCGTGAGGAAATGAGGATCATTTTTAAAGCGTTGATGGAAAAGGAAAGAGACCGGAAACCGGGACAAAGACAAGGTGAATAAGCAAATACCTCAGCCGATGAGGATTTAATTAATGGTGATTATTTTGAATCATGAAGAGATCAGAAAAGGGGTAACCCAATCTCGCGAGAGTGAATCTGGAGTAAACTGGTTGTTCGGAGAGATAATTATTATTGCAGTGATATCAGGTATATACTTTTCTTCATGGTGGGTTTTCGGAGGAGTTTTTCTAGGTTCGATTATTCTTATGAACATTAAACCAGTGCGATATTTGTTATTTATAATTCTTTCTTTGGGATGTGGAGTTGTAGGCTGGATTATCGGGCAGTGGTTCGACAGCCTAGGCGCTTCAGTTGTCATCTCTGTTATTGCTACCTTAGCTTCTGGAGGAGCGCATATCTATGCTAATAAATGGTTGAATGATATCTAATACCCTGATCTGATGCCAGTCATCTCAACAACAAGGGGAGTAAATCCTGAAGCAAGTACCCCAGCCGATGGGGATTACACGGTGGAATTAATAAAATGAGCATACTTGATATTTTTAGAATAAAGAAAATAAAAACTGAGCTTGAAAATGTTCGTGCTGATTATGAGAATTTAAAAAAAATCATGACACCTGAACATCAAGAAGCATTCGATTTAACGATAGCAATATCTAAGTTATCCCATGAAAAAAACTTGTTGTTAGATGAGATTCAATTACAAAAAAATAAATTAGATGTGTTGTACTCACAGTATGAAACCAAATCGAAGGAGCTTCTGGATCTGGATGAACAAATTAGCTTAGAATCCTTTTCTCTTTATAAACCCAAGTTTGAATTTGCAAATAGCACTATCTTTAAACAAAAGCTTGATACACTACGAGATGCACAAAAGTTAATGATCAAGGAAGGCACAGCCTGTGTAGGCAGCCAAAGCTGGACCGTGAACAACAATAAGGCAGAAGGAAGAAAAATGGTCAATGACATGATTAAGCTTTCGCTTAGGTCATTTAATAACGAATGCGACGTTTGCGTTGCGAATGTCAAGTTTAATAATATAGCCACTTATGAAAAAAGGATAATCAAATCATATGAAACTCTGAATAAGCTGGGCAAGATAATGCAAGTTTATATTACCGAGGAATATTTACAACTAAAATTGACAGAGCTATATCTCGCATATGAATATTCAGTAAAAAAACAAGAGGAGAAAGAAGAACAACGCCAGATCCGTGAACAAATGCGTGAAGAAGCCCGTCTCCAGCGTGAAATTGATGAGGCAAGAAAAACTATCGAAAAAGAAAAACGCCATTATACAAATGCTTTAGAGAAAGCAATGAAACAGTTGGAGCAGTGCAAGTCAGAGGAAGAACGGTTACTTATTAGTGACAAAATAGCCGAGCTACAAAAAAATCTGCAGGAAATTGAAGTAAGCCTTCAAGAAGTTGACTATCGTGAAGCCAACCAAAGGGCCGGTTATGTGTATGTAATATCTAATATAGGTTCATTTGGAGAAGGTGTGTTCAAAATCGGTATGACTCGAAGACTCGATCCTTATGATCGCGTATACGAACTTGGTGATGCCTCAGTGCCGTTTAATTTTGATGTCCATGCTATGATTTTTTCAGACGATGCTCCAACTCTAGAGGCAAAATTACATAAAACATTTGAAAATAAACGTTTAAATTATGTTAATAAACGCAGAGAGTATTTTAAAGTATCAATAGATGAAATTGAGCAGGTAATAAAAAACAACCATGATAAATCAGTTGAATTTATTCGAACATCTGCTGCAGAAGAATATCGTGAATCAATTTTATTAAGAAATCAGCAAGAGATCGTTGATTCAGAACAACAACATGCTTGGCAAGAGGTCGCAGTTGGAAATCAACATAAAAATTAGAAGTCAATAAATTAAAGAATCGATAACTGTTATCTCCGCTATAGAAACAGCCAGTCACTGGCTTTTCTTTTTAAGCACAAACCGAACATACATTCCCAAAAGTGGAGGTTGCAACATGTTTAGATATTATGAAACCACTCCATTAGAACAATTTGTTGAAAGGACTTATGCACGCCACGGAATACATACACCTCAACAGCTGACCGTCGAAGAACTGTCCAATCATTTAAATATTTGGATTCATTATCACAGAGTCCGAAGTCGTGCGGTAGAAACTTTGCCGGGAAAATATAGCATTTTTCTAGACAACAGATTAACACCTGAAAAACAATGGGTTGAATTTTTGCATGAACTCTGTCATTTACTCCGACACGCCGGCAATCAAATGGTGTTACCTAAATCATTCACGAAAGCTCAGGAAATAGAAGCAGACCACTTTGTGCTCTACGCTGCCATGCCAATTTCTATGATATCCAAGCTTTCATTACCGGATAATCAGGCTGATGCCATTCGTTTCTTAGCGTCCACTTTTAGAGTTCCGACCTATGTCGCGAAGCAAAGACTAGAGCAAATCCAGCGAAGGGTATATCAAGGGAAGTTGTTGAGCGAAACCTCAAAGCTCATGGAGATCAGGAATCGAATAAATTATGAAGATATTCCTAGCCAGAGTGAAACGACCTTCTATGCTTATTTCGACCCAAGTGGTGATTACATCGAGCCTTCTCAAATCATTATTCAGGTAGATAAAAATACCCTTCTTACTCAAGAGGAACTTACCTTCTCGCTGGACGGTCCATTCAAACGTATCGAGGAAAGCCAGCTGGAGGCATTTGTCGACTGTAAACCTATAAAGTTTAATGATTTGGATTACACCAGAGATGGGAAGATCAGTCTGAAGCTGAGCCACCTGGCCAGCAGGTATTATAATTCCGCCTTCAAGTTCATCGTTCAGCGGAAAGATATAGAGCAAGTATTAAATTTTTATGGAGCAGATTTCTGAGGAGGGCGATGGAAAGTGGCGAGTTATACAAAAGTCCCCGCCAAGAATAAGCAAGGATATAAATGGATCTGCACATTAGAGGGGCCGCCTGATCCAGTTACGGGAAAACGTAAGCAAATTCCTCGCCGAGGCGATACAAAAAAAGAAGCACTGGATCGTGCACAAAAAGTTTTAGACCAGTTAACGAAACACGGAGTTGATGCGAAGAAGGTAAAAAAGCTCCCATTTGAGGAGGTCGCTTGGGAATGGTTAAAAACATATTCTAAAGGAAAAGTAAAGCCCGGGACAATTCGAATAAGAGAAAAGGAAATCAAAATCCTTTTGCGTTATATTGCGAAAATGAACATAGACAAAATTACACACAGGCAGTACCAGAATATTCTTAATGAACTTGATGATAAGGAATATGCAAGAACTACTATCGAGGGAGTTCATGTTACAGCCAACATGATCATGAAATATGCAATAAAAAGTAAAATGAGGATTGACAACCCTTGCACAGGTGCAATCATACCTGAGAAGATCCTTACAGTCGAAGAAATCGAAAACACATCCATCGAGGATGAATTTTTAGAGAGGAACGAACTAACGGAATTTCTAGAAGCAGCTTTCCTTCATGGTATGCCTATGGATCTAGAAAGGTTTTACCTATTAGCATTCTCCGGTATGCGCTCCGGCGAGTTATGCGCATTGAAATGGACGGACATATATTTCGAATCAAATCAAATTCGTATTACAAAGACACTTTATAACGAAAACAATAACATGAAAGAATATCAACTTGTCCCCCCCAAAACCAAAGGATCGATCCGCACGGTAGACATTGATGAGAGCGTAATGAATCTGCTAAAGTCTTACAAGGATGCTCAGCAGAAAATCATGCTCAAAAATAAAGAGACTAATCCAGAATTTCATGATGCTAATTTTGTATTTTGTCGGGATAATGGATACCCGTTTATTCAAAAAACCGTATTAAATCGAATGGAAAGACTTCTCAAGAAAACATCCATAAAAAAAGCAGCAACACCTCATATCTTCAGGCATACACACATTAGTATGCTTGCTGAAGCTGGAGTGGATTTGAAAACAATTATGCAGCGGGTCGGTCACGATGATCCAGAGACCACATTAAGAATCTATACCCACGTAACTGAGAAAATGAGAAAAAATGCGAACGAGAGAATCCGAATACACTTCGCCGATATTTTGAACTTCAAATTCAACACTAATCGACACCTCGCCTGATCCAGTTTTGCAAGGAATGTGATTTTTTCGTGATTTTATATCAAAAGGCTCCCTCTCGGGAGCCTTTCATTATGCGGTATTACAGGGTTTTTGACCCCTTTGTTACATCATGCCGCCCATTCCACCCATGCCGCCCATGTCAGGCATAGCTGGTTTTTCTGGTTCTGGCTTGTCAGCGATAACCGCTTCGGTTGTCAGGAACATGGCCGCAACGGATGCAGCGTTTTGAAGAGCGGAACGCGTTACTTTGGCAGGGTCAACGATACCTGCTTCGAACATGTTCACCCAAGTATCGGTAGCCGCGTTGTAGCCGATGCCGATCTCTTCTTTTTTCAGACGCTCTACGATGACGGAACCTTCTTGGCCAGCGTTAGCTGCAATCGTGCGGATCGGCTCTTCCAGAGCGCGCAGAACGATGTTCACGCCTGTTTTCTCGTCGCCTTCAACTTGAACTGCAGCAACAGCGTTGTATACGTTAACGAGCGCTGTACCACCACCGGATACCATACCTTCTTCAACCGCAGCGCGAGTTGCGTTCAGGGCATCTTCGATGCGCAGTTTGCGTTCTTTCAATTCCGTCTCAGTAGCCGCACCGACTTTGATAACCGCTACGCCGCCAGCCAATTTAGCCAGACGCTCTTGCAGTTTCTCTTTGTCGAAATCGGAAGTCGTTTCTTCCAATTGGTTGCGGATTTGCTTCACGCGAGCATCGATATCTTCCTTGTTGCCAGCGCCATCCACGATGATCGTGTTCTCTTTGGTTACGCGCACTTGACGAGCGGTACCCAATTGATCGATGGAAGCCGTTTTCAGGTCGAGGCCGAGCTCTTCCGTAATCACTTGACCGCCAGTCAATGCAGCGATATCTTGCAGCATGGCTTTGCGACGGTCGCCGAAGCCAGGAGCTTTAACAGCAACAGCGTTGAACGTTCCGCGCAGTTTGTTCACGATCAGCATCGCTTGCGCTTCGCCTTCGATGTCTTCCGCGATCAGTACGAGCGGTTTGCCTTGCTGTACGATTTTTTCAAGGATCGGCAGGATCTCTTGCGTGTTGGTTACTTTTTTATCGGTGATCAGGATGTATGGATTCTCAAGAACGGCTTCCATTTTATCCGTATCGGTGATCATGTATGGAGAGATGTAGCCGCGGTCGAATTGCATACCTTCTACTACTTCAAGCTCCGTCAAGAAGCCGCGGGATTCTTCAACGGTGATAACGCCGTCTTTACCCACTTTGTCCATTGCTTCTGCAATCAGTTGACCTACTTCTTCGTCAGCTGCGGATACGGAAGCGACTTGAGCGATCTCCTGATGGTTTTTCACTTCTTTCGCGATATTCGCAAGCTCGGTTACGGCTGCTTTAACCGCTTTGTCGATACCCTTGCGGATGATCATTGGGTTTGCGCCAGCTGTAACGTTCTTCAGACCTTCACGGATCATGGCTTGTGCCAGAACCGTTGCCGTTGTTGTACCGTCACCGGCAACATCGTTGGTTTTGGTAGCTACTTCTTTAACTAGCTGAGCACCCATGTTCTCGAATGCATCTTCCAGCTCGATTTCTTTAGCGATGGTTACGCCGTCATTCGTGATGAGCGGGCTTCCGAATTTTTTCTCAAGAACCACGTTACGGCCTTTCGGTCCGAGCGTTACTTTAACTGCATTTGCCAAAGCATCTACACCGCGAAGCATGGAGCGACGGGCGTCTTCACTGAACTTAATGTCTTTTGCCATGGTATTACATACCTCCCTAGTGGATTATGGAATGGTAAAACAGGATATATTCAGGCATTCATTAGCCTAAGATCGCGTGGATGTCGCTTTCTTTCATAATCAAATATTCTTTACCTTCGTATTTGATTTCTGTTCCAGCGTATTTGGAGAAAATAACTCGGTCGCCTTCTTTAACTTCCAAAGGTACACGTGCGCCGTCTTTCAGTGAGCCGCTGCCTACAGCAATAACTTTACCTTCTTGCGGCTTTTCTTTAGCAGAGTCAGGAAGTACAATCCCGAATGCCGTTGTTTCTTCTTGTTCGATCGGTTCTACCAATACGCGTTCACCTAAAGGTCTGATCATGAAAAAATAGCCTCCTTTAAATATGTTGTGATGCTTTTTCCAAAGCCTTATGTATTAGCACTCGACAACCCTCAGTGCTAACAACCAATTTTATGATACTCAAGTTGTCTTAAAATTTCAAGTCCTTTGCATGAATTTTTGATCATTTTTTTGCAATCCGGACTTAGGGAGAGGTTGTCCCTAAACCCCCTTCACCATTGTATCCATGACCAGCCAAAATATGCCTGAGGCTTTAGGAACACTACACGAATGGAACCATAGATCTAGTCATCATTCGGCAGAACAAAACAGCCCGGAGCATGCCCTTCCGCAGAAAGATTTCATCTTTCATAAAACTGCGGATTCGTTGATGTGAGCTGAATAATTGCCAAATTGGCCTATAACTGCCGTCAGCCGGTTCCCCATGCTTCAACCAGCGCGTTCCGAAACAAATCATCCAGCATTTGATCCAGATCCATGTCTTGATGTTTCTGATTCTTGGCCAGCTGCTCATATTCGTTCAATTTATCTTCAATGAATGCGTTAATGATAGGAAGCTTCGGTTCAATATTCATCTCTTCACCCGAACGTTTGCGAAGAAGCAATTGATCAATCTCCTGTTTCAGCGCACTTCCTTGATCTAATAAGCGATCCGTAAGCAGCTCGAATTCCATGGGAGGCATCTCGTTGTAGGTTTGAATCCAGTCGCATGCCAGGATCGGACGCAGTACATAGAAATATTTTTTGATCTTAACGTCTCCCCCTTGCAAATACATCCGGTAATTGCCTTTGGCCATGTTCAGGTAGTGGTGCATGCAAGATTTAGGCGAGAAGGCAAGCGGAGATATGCTTCGGATTTGCTGTGCGATGCCAAGCGTCTCCTTATACTTGATGGGGGACTCCAGCCATTCAAGCAGGGGCGGATTCGACTTGCGAAAAAGCCCCAATGCTTTTTTCAAATCCCAACCGCTCATATCCAGCCTGTCGTTGATTGGCCGTTCAATCACATCCCGCTTGTCGAAGATCGATAAATACCACTCCACGGGTCTGATATAGATAAACCTTACGTCGTAATCGCTGTCCGTCGACGGGAAACCCCAGGCCCTGCTGCCTGATTCGCAGGCATACAGGATTAGGACCCCTTCCTCCTTCTCAATCCGCTCAAGTTCTTGTTGAATCGTCGATTTCATTTCCTGCGTTATATTCATATCCGGAATCTCTCCTTCTGTAGTTGCCGTGTAAATTTCCGATATCCTTATTGTCCTCCATGCGTTCCTATTTCAACAGGGCAAAAGTATGGCGATAACAAATTGATATTACAATATCCTTCCTTTATGCGGTTCCCTATCCTTGCTACAATAGTTACAGACTGGATCGCGTACAATCTAATATATGATTTGAAGGAGGGCGCCATGGCTCGGGAAAGCTTCGATAAAGAAATCCAATTTCTTCGTATTCTGGCGCTGGCCGGCGGCGCATACAACCGGCAACAACTGGCCGATCGCCTTGGCATTTCAGTACATACCTATGACAAAACGCTCCGAAATTTAAAAAATAAAATTGAATCGCTTCAGCCGCAGCTCTCCGAAGAACAAAGTCTTACCCTCTCCGAAGGTCTGCGCTATTCATACTATGAAACCGCTGATCCGCTCCTGCTGCTGCTGTTCCGCGGCAAATCGCTCAAAGCATCGGAAAGCTTGAGGCTATCCATGATCCTCACCCAGCTGCAGCATCAGCAGTTAACCGCGAAGGAACTCATCGAACGCTGCGGCGATCAATTCCCGGACGGAGAAACACTGCCCGATGAGAAGACGATACGCGGGGATCTCAAATACCTGGAAGAAGTCGGAGTCATCGTGAGGACAGGCGCAGAACGGCCGTACCGTTACAGGGGCGCCCGTGACCTCATCGATTCGTTGTCGGATGACGAGCTTCTTGATCTCTACGATTATGTGGACGTCATGTCGAACACGCAGCTCCCCTCTGTTCAGGGGTATATGCTTCGAGACAATTTAAAGAGGGCCCTGCGTAATCGTGACATCGCCGCACACTCGGACCCGGCCTATATTTATAAGTATCATTACCATTCACGCATATTGGATGAGGCGCATCTGCACACCATTTTTCAGGCGATCACCAAAAGGGCGAGGCTTCGTTTCCTGTATTTATCGCCAAAAAGCTCTTCACGCTATGCTTCCCGAAACACGAATCCGCTGTTCCATAGGGAATCCAAAGGGCTTCGGGAAACGGTGCTGCCGCTGCGCGTGATCTATGACCATCAATACGGCCGTTGGTACCTGATCGGTCATAACGGCAGACAGGGCCTCATGAAGTTTCGCATGGAAGGATTGACTCAAATCGAAGAAGGCGAAGTGGTTGAAGAAGAAGTATTCCAACAGCGACTCATGGAAACGCTGGCCGAATTCGAGCACAGCTGGGTTACCGATACCCGTAATCCCACCAAGGTCGTGGCCAGATTCTTTAACCCGGAGGGCAGCAAAGTGAATTTCGTGCTGAACCGGGTCAAGGCGCAAGGGCAATGGGGGACCGTTACCATGGAATCCGAGAGCTCGTTCTTATACGAAATTGAAGTGAACGGCACCAGCGAAATTAAGCCTTGGCTCCGCAGCTTCGGCTCCAGCTGCGAGGTGCTCCAGCCACGCTCCCTTCGGCAGGAGTTCATTAAGGAATGGAAGGAGATTGCCGCTTATTATGAGCCAGAATCCATTCGAGAAGATATTTAACTACCAGATCATAACAAGGCTTGAGGAAACCGACTCGATTGCCATTACCGCTCAGGAACGGGGATGGCTGAAAATGATGCTGGTGCACCCCGAGGCGGCAAACGCCTTTACGCCCGGCACCTTGGACCGGCTCAAGGAGCTCCTCCACATGGAGCATAGCGGTGCCGAGATGAAAGGGATCATTCTGGAGAAAGCCAAGGGACAGGAACGAAGCGTTTACCATCCGCATCTTCGAACCTTGCGCAGAATGATCATGCAGGATCAGGGCTTTCGCCTAAGCTACCGCACGAAGCATGGAGAAGCGCGCAGCAATCAGTCCGGTTTCCCGTACAAACTGGAGTACTCCATGATCAAACGGGAATGGATGCTGATCTGGTACAGCAAAAGCCGAAGAGGACTCATGTACACGAAACTCGATCATATTTTATATATACAAGGGACTTCGCTCCCCTCCTTCCGGATCGATCGCATAAAGGAACGGCTGCAGAAGCTGATGGAAAAACAGAAAAAGCAAGCGATCATTGAGATCCACCGGCGGTACAACGGGGAATTGTCGCGGATCCTTTACGCCTTTTCCTGCTTTGACAAAACGGTGCATTATGATGAAGCTTCCGATACCTACCGCATTCAGGTCTGCTATTTGGAGGATGAGTGCGAATTTCTGCTCTCGCGCATTCGCTTTCTCGGCCTGAGGGTGAAAGTCGTGGAAGGAAGCACGCTGCAGGCCCGAATGCAAGAAACCGCTGCGCTGGCTCTGGCGAGATATGCGCAAGATGAAGGTTAGGACGCCGCCATGACATGATTCCCATAAAGAAGACTGAGGCAATGATGAACACTAATTTCTAATCCATCATTCATTGGACAAAAAAACAACCCGCAAACCATACTCCCGAGGAGTGAAGTTTGCGGGTTATTTTTATTCTTAAAGGATCTCTTGTTTTGCAAAAAACAATACGGTCAGTCCTCTTCGTCTGCCCTTACGTAGCGGCTGTCCCGTTCCATGTCCGCCTCTAATTGCTTGCGATAGATCACGGAAGACAGAAACACGCTGAATTCGTATAGAAGCAGCAGCGGAATCGTGACCAGGAAATCCGATATAAAGTCCGGCGGCGTGATGACGACCGCGATAAAGACCAGCGCGAAATACGCGACCTTGCGCATCTTGCGAAGCCGCAGCGGATTCAGAATGCGAATTCTCGTCAAGAACATCACCACAAGCGGAAGCTCAAACAGCAAGGCAAGCGGCAATACGAGATTGAACATAAAATTCAAGTAATTGGTAATGCCGTAGGTTTCCTGAAGCCCCATGCCCTGCGTGATCGCCGTGGTAAACGACAGCGTCATCGGAAATACGATGTAATAACCAAACGTGATCCCGACGATGAACAGAACAAACGCATACGGCACGTAACGTATGGCCGCTTTCTGTTCTTCTTTGCGCAGCCCCGGCTTAACGAACGCCCAGAGCTGATAGAAGATCAGCGGAACGGAAATGACGAGCGAGAAAATGGCGGCGATTTTCATGTAGATTCCGATGCCATCCCAAAAAGAGAAGGCATGCAGCTCAAAGTTCTTGGCTTCTTCGGCCGCCGTCAAATAATGATAGATCGGGTCCGCAACGAAAAGCCCCCCGACCAGTCCTGCTACGAATACCACGAGCACGATTATAATTCGTTTGCGAAGCTCGCCCAAATGCTCCACAAGCGCCATATCTTTCACTTGCTCCGACAAGTTAACCACCACCCTGTATGTGACCCTGACAAAACAAAATCCCTCCCGAAGGAAGGGACTTCAAGCCTTGCTTTAATTCTATTCCGGAAGACGCTTGTCTTCAATCTTGGCTGGCTCAGCGGCAACGGCTTGCTGGGGAGCCTCTTCTTTCTTCTTCGCCGGTGCTTCGTCAGCGATAATCTCCCGCGCACCGTCCTTAAACTCACGGAATGTTCTTCCGACCGCACGTCCCAGTTCAGGAAGTTTGTTCGGTCCGAACAAGAGCAGCGCCAAAATAACGAGCAAAATAATGCCCGGCACTCCAATTGTACTCATATCTGTTCTCCTCCTCGTCCTGCTTAATGCCTTCAAAAGGACTTCAGGATGACATTAATCCATCATGCCTTGCAGCTGCAACAGGTTTTTAACTAAAGAAAATCATCCGACTCCAGCAGTGAAACAAGCTCATATACCGCCATCATACCATAATGTAAATCACATATACAGTCCAGAAACGTGACAGTTTATTTACATAATTATCTAATAAGGTACTCGTTAGAGCTGCTCGCGATACTGGCCCGTTACCATCAACAGTGCCTCCGGAAGCTGATCCATGACCGCGGCCAGATTCTCGTGCACGCCTTTGGGAGAGCCCGGGAGATTGACAATCAAGGTACGGCCGCGGACGCCGCATACGCCACGAAACAGCATCGCGCTCCGATTCTTCTGCATAACGGTAGCACGCATCGCTTCCGCAATGCCGGGCACTTCGCGTTCGATGACCCGCTTGGTCGCCTCGGGCGTAACATCCCGCACCGCCAGCTCCGTACCGCCTGTCGTGAGGACAAGGTCCACTTGATAATAATCCGTAAGCTCGATCAATGCCGCGATAATTTCGTCCTGCTCGTCCGGTACGATCCGGTATTCGATGATTTCACCGCTCAGCTCTTCCTCCACCAATTCCCGGATCACTTGAGCGCTCGTATCCTCGCGTTCCCCCCGCGAGCCTTTATCGCTCGCCGTCAGGATCGCCGTTTTCCACACCATCTGCCCTCTCTCCTTCCCACTCGTCCGAATCTCCTGTATCTATGCTATGTCGTTTTTTGTATGTAATCCCCGCTCTTGCCGCCGGTTTTGCTTACCAGCAGGGTCGGGCCGATGATCATGTCTTTCTGCAGGGCCTTGCACATGTCATAGACCGTAAGCGCAGCGGCTGAAGCAGCTGTCAAAGCTTCCATTTCAACACCGGTTTTGCCTGTGGTTTTCACGGTCGTTTCTATATATAACTCGTCTTTGGCGTTATCGCTGAACGCCACGTTCACGCCGGTCAACGGCAGCGGATGACACATCGGAATCCAGTTCGACGTGTTCTTGGCCGCCATAATGGCCGCAACCTGTGCCACGGCAAGCACATCTCCCTTGCCGATCTTCCCCTCCTGGATGCGGGCCAGCGTATCCGGATGCATACGGACCGTTGTCTTCGCTACCGCTGTCCGGGCGGTTACATCCTTATCACTGACATCCACCATTCGTGCTCTGCCTTGGTCATTAAAATGACTCAGTTCCATCTCTTATCCCTCCGCTGCAGGTCTGGTCTTCACGTTATGCCCCTGTTCCGTAACCAAACCGTCCAATACCCTATCATGTTCTTCCATAGGAACTTGTTCCAAGACCTGAACCTCGTAACCGATCCCCACCCACAAGGGCTTCTTGATCCGACGAGCGTTGGCTTGTGCTCCCTGGTTAAGCCTGTCCGACAGCCGGTCATAATAACCGCCTCCGTATCCAAGCCTTCCGCCCATTCTGTCAAACGCAAGCCCGGGGACCCAGACGATATCCGGTCCCGGATGATTCCATTTTTGCGACCGCAACGGATCAGGCTCCGAAATGCCGTAAGCGCCGGAAACCAGCTCGTCCCATGCCTGAAGCTTATACAATTCCATCGAACGGTCTTGGGTCAAGCTCCGTGGAACGATAACCTGGATCCCCTGCTTCCATGCCCATTCGATAAGAGGCCGGGAATCCAGCTCGGAGCGAAAGGGAACATAAATCATCATGCTCTGAAGATGGAGACGGTCCATGACCTCCGCAGCAAACGCGCAGGCTTGCTTCGACCGCTTGGCCCGCTCTTCCTCTGATAACTCGTCCCTTCGCAATGCCATCGTTTTGCGCAGGGCGGCTTTTGCGGATGCCCGCTTCAAATCTTCCTCAGGGTTCACACGTGATCTTTCCTCTCACGCTTATAATTAAGTTTAGTTTACCACTGTTCCTTCCTTTAGCCAAGAATGACGGAAGTCGCCAATCATGGTCGATTGTTCGGTCATTTTCATGTACACTTAATTTAAGATAGAAGAAACGCATAAACTCCAAAGCACGCGATCATTCAGATTGCCATAAAACAGCGTCTACGCGCGTTCTGTCGGAGCATGTACGTCGGAAGTCGTTTTTTCTTATAATGAAGAATTATTGGAAGAATCATATAGAAAGATGGAGGTTTCACATAACATGCTGCTGCAAGCCAATGGCATTACGAAATTATATGGCGTTACGCCCGTCCTGGACGGGATCAATCTGCAAGTCCTTGAACGCGAAAGAATCGGCCTCGTCGGAGTCAATGGAGCCGGGAAATCGACGCTGCTTAAAATTTTGGCCGGCGAGATGTCCTATGATGGCGGACAAATCTTCAAAGCCAAGGAAACCACCGTCGGTTATCTTGCCCAGAACAGCGGGCTTCAGTCCGATTCCTCCATATGGAACGAGATGCTGGATGTCTTTACTCCCCTGCTGGAGATGGAGCGTGAGCTTCGTCAGATGGAGGAGCAGATCGCCGACCCCAAGTCGAGCGAAGATCCGAAGAAATACCAGGAGCTTCTGGATCGTTATGCGGTCCGCTCGGACTGGTTCAAGGATCAAGGCGGATATGAGATCGAAACACGCATACGCAGCGTGCTGCACGGCATGGGATTCGGCAGCTTTTCACCGGATACGTCCATTGCCACGTTAAGCGGCGGGCAGAAGACAAGGCTGGCCCTTGCAAAAATACTGCTGCAGGCACCCGACCTGCTGATGCTGGACGAACCGACCAACCATCTGGATATCGCAACCCTCACCTGGCTGGAGGATTATTTGCGCGGTTATTCCGGCTCGCTGCTCGTCGTTTCCCATGACCGGTATTTCCTGGATCGGCTCGTGACCACCATCGTGGAGATCGAACGCCGCCATTCCAAAAAATATACCGGCAACTACAGCCGGTACATTGAGCTGAAAGCAGCCGAATACGAATCCCAGCTGAAGCAATACGAGAAGCAGCAGGATGAGATCTCCCGCATGGAGAACTTCATTCAGCGAAACCTGGTACGGGCCTCTACGACCAAGCGTGCGCAGAGCCGCCGCAAAGCGCTGGATAAAATGGAGCGGCTCGACAAACCGCTGGGCGATCTCAAGAAAGCTCATTTTTCTTTTGAAGCCGAGTATATGTCAGGGAAAGACGTCCTTCACGTACGTGATCTGTCGCTTGCGTTCGAGCAGGACAAACCGCTGTTTCGGCAAGTTTCCTTTGATCTCAGCCGCGGGGAAACCGTAGCTTTGATCGGACCCAACGGGGTGGGCAAATCGACGCTTCTGAAATGCTTGATCGGTACCATGAAGCCGACGGCGGGGTCGCTGCAATGGGGTACAAAAGTGAAGATCGGCTATTACGATCAGGAGCAATCCGAGCTGAACCCAAGCAACACCGTCCTGGAAGAGCTGTGGGGCACCTATCCGCATATGGAGGAAGCCCGCATTCGTACCGTTCTGGGCAATTTCCTCTTCAGCGGCGAAGATGTCCTCAAGAAGATCAGCTCCTTAAGCGGCGGGGAAAAAGCACGCGTCTCGCTTGCCAAGCTCATGCTTCTGGAAGCCAACATGCTCATCTTGGACGAACCGACGAACCATCTTGACTTGTTTGCGAAAGAGGTGCTGGAATCGGCACTCATGGATTACGAGGGCACTTTATTGTTCATATCCCATGACCGTTACTTCCTTAATAAAATGGCGGAACGCATCATCGAGCTTCATCCGGACGGCATTCAACATTTCCTGGGTAATTATGACGACTATACGGAGAAAAAGCAGGAAATTCTTGATATGGACAACGAGCCATCCGAGCCGTTTGCCCGCCACACCCTGAAACAGGAAGGGAAAGCCGAGGCTCTGCCTGAGAAGCAAGGGGCCGTTTCCTTCGAAGCCGAGAAGCAGGCGAAACGGGAGGAACGAAACCGTCAGCGCAGGCTTGCCAGCTTGGAGGAGCAAATTCATGTCCTGGAATCGGACATTACCCAATTGGAAACCGAAATGACCTTGCCGGAGATCTATCAGGATTATATGGCGCTCCAAGAACGGCAACAGTCGTTAGAGGAGAAAAAGAGTCAGCTTGAGCAAATATTTGCCGAATGGGAGTCATTGCTGGAAGCCTAAAAAAATTCACAAAAGTGTTTCAAATGAAGATTTACGATTATACACAAACTTATCCCCAGGAATGGTGCATAAGTTTATCATGAAAATGGCCGAAATGGCCATTTTTTTGTTGTTATACGCGGATCCCCGGTCCTATATCCAGCTTTATCCACTAAGTTATTCACATTATCCACAGTTTCCACCGGGGAATTTGAAAATCCTGTCCCCTCTTTTCAGCGTCTTGCAAAAGACCGATTTATCGACATTTTTCTCGGTTATGCACATTTTTTGGCGAATATGTGGATAACGTTGTTCACAACTTGACAGTGTTTGATGTTCTATATATTTAGCTCCTATATAGGGCCTACCTTTTATTATTTTGGAAAAAAGCGACCTTCCCCGTTCCGGGTTGAAGGTCGCTTGTGCCAATCTAAGTAAATGTAAGCAGCTGAGGTCCCTTAATCGCTTCGATGCCTAAACCGACATTAACGCCGAGTTGCATGCCGCAACGTATGCCAAGCCTGCGGCCATGACGATATCCTGGTGCACGGCCGTGCCGCGGAAGATCTTGCCGGCCTTCTCCACCGTTACCGCCGCTTCGGCATGCGCGTCCTCGCCGCTGCTTAAAGAATGCAGCTCCAGATCGCCAAACCGGATGTCGCTGCTGATTCCTTGGCTGATCGCCGATATGACGGCTTGCACGGGACCGTCCGCCACGCTGGAGTAGGTGGCTTCCGTCTGCTCGCTCAATTGGCGCAGCGTAACCGCGGCAACCCTGCTGCTTCCCGTGCCGGAAATGACCTGCGCCTCGGACAGTTCGTACACCTGAGCCGGCTTGCCCAATGTGCGGCTGACCATCTGCAGCAGCTGATCATCGCTGACCACCTTTTGACGGTCAGCCGTTTCCTTGAAGGTATCGTACAGGGATTCCATCTCGGCTCCCTCGAGCCGGACACCGTAACGGGCCAAGCGGTCCTTCAGGGCATGGCGGCCGGAGTGCTTGCCCAGTACGATCATGCTTCGCGGAATGCCCAGCTTCTCCGGATCCATAATCTCGTAGGTGCTACGATCCTTCAGAAGACCGTCCTGGTGAATGCCGGATTCATGCTGGAAGGCGTTCCGGCCGACCACGGGCTTATTGAAGGCGATCGGAAAATGCATCGCACCGCTGACGAGGCGGGATACCTCGTACAGCTTCTCGGCCGTAATGCCCGTCTCTGCCCGCAGCATGTCACCCCGGGTAGATAGAGCCATGACAAGCTCTTCCAGCGCGCAGTTGCCTGCACGTTCGCCCACCCCGTTCACGGTGACCTCAATTTGACTCGCGCCGTTCTCGATCGCGGCCAGGCTGTTGGCCACGGCTAAACCGAGATCGTTATGGCAGTGGGCACTGTAGGCGACCCTCTTCCCGCCTCGGGCGCCTTCCCGCACCCGCCGGAACATCTCGCCGTATTCGTTCGGAAGCGCATATCCGACCGTATCCGGCAGATTGATGATCGTGGCTCCCTCTTCGATAACGGCCTCCACCATTTCGATCAGGTCGTCGATGACCGTTCGGGAAGCATCCATCGCCGTGAATTCCACCACATCGCTGAATTGCCTCGCATAAGCCGTCATTTCACGCGCCCTTGCCACGACTTCCGGACGGCTCATGCGCAACTGGTGGCGAAGATGGATGTCGGAAGAGGAAATAAACAGGTGAATCCGCCTTCTCGCCGCATCCTGGGTTGCCTTGACGGCCGCATCAATATCCCCTTTTACCGCTCGCGCGAACCCGCAAATCTCCACCTGCTGCAGCTGCCTTGAAATGGCCTGCACAGCGGCGAACTCTCCGGGACTGGACACCGGAAACCCGGGCTCCATCACGTCAACGCCCAATTCCGCCAGCTTTCCGGCCAGCACCATCTTCTGCTCGGGCTGGAGACTTGCCCCTGGTGCCTGTTCTCCGTCCCGCAATGTCGTATCGAAAATTCGGATCGTTCTCTTGGATTCATTCATCTTCCGATATTCCTCCTTCGTTAGGGTACAACCCTGATTTTCATTCGATTGGATTCCGTTGTTCTATCCAACTGGTTATGTTCAATGCACGTCCGCACGTCGACTTGCGTCCGCCTCCCACCCTGCTGCTGCCGGCAGCAAAAAAGCCCGCCATCTCTTATATCATAAGAGACGACGGGCTAAAGACCCTCCGTGGTACCACTCTAATTGACACGCCATGCTGTTCAGCGATGCTGACGCACGCACGTGTCCACTCACCGTCCACGATCTCCTCATGCCGGCCGGGTCATGAAGAGAATGGACTTCCCGATGACGGAGGAACGCCGTAAGAGAGTCCTATCTGCATTCTTGGCATTCGATCCGGATCGATCAAATCATCCGACCTGCAGACGTTCCCTCTTCCGCTCCCGGGCGAGATTCGAAGCTTGCTGCCGCTGCGTTGCACCAAAACCGCAGCTCTCTGTAGACAGCTCCCTTCTACTGCTCCCGTTCATCGCGTTTATACGATATGCTGTTATGCAAAAGCTTCCTGATATCCGGCTCCCTTTACCGGGTATCTTTAACTCTTTAAGCGCTTCTTCGTTGTTATACGCCTTCTGCCTGATCCGAGTTCCCGCTGCCTCACCATGCAAAAAAGCCTGCCATCTCTTATGCAAGAGACGACAGGCTATCCTATCGCGGTACCACTCTTGTTGACTCTAAATCCTAGGTCATTGCAAACCCGGACCTTAAAGCCCCCTCCATCGCCAAATCACAAAGGATTTGTGCGCAGCCGTTCTCACGGAGGCCATCCCGTAGCAAGGTCAAGCTCCGCAATGTCATCTCTGCCTTAGAGGCATTTCATTGCGCGAGGTTCCCCTGCTCCGCTCCCAGGTGAGTTCAGGCTCCTGTCGTCTGCGTTGCACCGTCCCGCAGCTCTCTTCATCCAAGGTTCACCTTACTGGTCCTGTTCTTTGCGTTTCAACATTCTGGAATTTGATCATGATTATACGTTCTGGACAGAGACGTGTCAAGAAGCTTTAGCTTAATGTTCAGCCCAAAATTCCAGCGACATTTGCGGATCAGCCTTCATATCCAGCGGCGTAAAGCTCTCCCGCTTCCATTTCAAATGCGCCGCGGCCGCAATCATCGCTCCGTTATCGGTGCAATATTGAAATGGCGGGATCGTCTGCGGGATTCCTTCCTGCCCGCACCGCTCGGACAATGCTTGACGAAGTCCGCGATTGGCGGCTACGCCCCCGCACAGCAGCAGCTGTTTGGCATCGTATGCTTTGACCGCGCGAACCGCCTTCTCCACAAGCACCTCCACGACGGATTCCTGAAAGCCCCGGGCTATCGCTTCCGTCCGAACGTCCTCTCCACGCATTTTGCTCTGATTGACGACATTTAATACAGCCGATTTCAAACCGCTGAAGCTAAAGTCATAAGAATCCGGCTCCAGCCATACGCGGGGAAGATCCACGACTTCCTCGGCTTCCAAGGCCATTCGGTCGACATGTGGGCCTCCCGGATACGGGAATCCAAGCGCCCTTGCCACCTTGTCGTACGCTTCGCCAACCGCGTCATCCCGCGTCCTGCCGATTAACTCAAAGCTGCCCTCGTCTTTCATGTAGACCAGCTCGGTATGGCCGCCTGAAACAACCAGCGCCATGCAAGGATAGGCGATGTCGCCCACAAAGCGGTTTGCGTAAATATGACCCGCAATATGATGCGTGCCGATCAGCGGCTTGCCCAGCGCAAAGGCCAGGCTTTTGGCCGCCATGACGCCCACGAGAAGCGCTCCGACCAAACCGGGACCCTGCGTGACGGCGATCGCCGACAAATCCTTCATTTCGATCCCGGCCTCGGCTACGGCCTGCTCAATAATTAACGTAATGCTCTCCACATGCTTACGGGAGGCCACCTCGGGCACCACCCCGCCGAATGCTTTATGCGTTTCAATCTGGCTGGCAATGACGCTGGACAATACCTCGCAGCCATCCTTTACGACGGCAACCGAGGTTTCATCGCAGCTCGTTTCTATCGCCAAAATGCAGCTGTGCTGCCGGTCTATTTTTTCATCCTTCATGATAGCCTTTGACTTCCTTCCTCGCCATCGTCCTCCCGATAAGGGGGCAGATCTGCCCACATGATGAGTGCGTCTTCCTGGTTATCGGAATAATACCCCTTCCGGACACCGGCTGGTTTAAACCCTTTTTTGATATATAAACGCTGGGCAACGTGATTGGACACCCGGACCTCGAGCGTCATTTTCTCCATCCCCATATAGGCAGCGGTCTTCATCAGTTCGGTCAGCAGCCGATCGCCCCACTTGCGTCCGCGATACTGCTCCAGCAGGGCAATATTCGTGACGTGCGCTTCATCCACGATTGTCCACATGCCGGCATACCCTACGGTTCGGCCTTCGTATTCCATAATCATATAACGCGCAAAATGATTCAGTTTCAGCTCATTATGAAAAGCTTCCTCGGTCCAGGGCACGGTAAACGCTTCGCGCTCCACCTTGAGAACCTCCGGTATATCCTCCAGGGTCATCAGCCGGAAGGACAAACCTTCTTCACCGTCCGCCGGCTTCTTCTGCTCGTCCATTACGAATCCTACGCTCCCTTCACCGCTTGCGCAGCAGGTTCGCTTCCGCTTCGGAAAGCTGTGTATAATTGGGCACCAAGGTATGCACATCATCCGCTTCCCCGGCGAGTAATCTGGCTGCTCCCAGATACCCCATCCAGCGGCCCTCCAGCGAGTACGGATGAATCCGGAGCCTGTCTCCAAACCACGGCTCCAGACCTCGAGCGGCCTCCGCATGAAGCTCCACTTCCCCGATAAACCATATGCAGACCGGGCGCTCCCCTTCAGGCAGCTTGCCGATTCGTTCCTCTATGGCTTCCACCCAGGACTGCATCAGGCGGATGCCGTCCGTCTCCATACGTACCGGCGCTTCCGCTTGGCGTTTTGAATCGGCAGCGAATAATGCCGTATACACTTGTCCCCGTCTGGCATCCAGCAGCGGAACGACCCAGTGGACTCCCATTTCTGCCGCCGTCTCGCTCCATCCGGATTTCAAGCCCCCCCATGCCAAAGCATGCAGGCTGGATACCCCGACGACCGGAAGCTGATTGGCCCATGCCAATGTTTTGGCTGCGGTCACCGCTATGCGGATGCCCGTATAGGAACCCGGTCCCACTCCTACGGCAATGCCGTCTACCTGGTCCATGCCGATGCCGGCTTCCGCCAGCGCCTGCTCCATCACGGGGTGCAGGTGCACCGAGTGGTTGCGGTCCGCATTCGTGTTAACCTCCGACAGCAGCTTGTCCTGCTCCATCACGGATACCGCCAGCGAAGCCGTCGACGTATCCAGCGCCAAAAACCGCTGCTGCGGCTTTTTGTCATTGTTGTTCATTCGTGCTACCCCATTTTTCATTCAAATCCCGGCACCACTCGCCATAAGGCCCGCCCTGGCTTGAAAGTGTGATGATCCGGTTCGTTTCGCCCGTCGTTTCTAGCTGGATATGAAGATACTGCTCAGGCATAAGCTCGGTGATCAGGCTGCTCCATTCCACGAGACAAACCCCGTCACCATAAAAATATTCGTCCAGCCCAAGCTCATCCGCCTCATCGACCGACAAACGGTATACATCCATATGGTAGAGCGGCAGACGCCCCTCATATTCTTTAATAATGGTAAACGTCGGACTATTCACAACCCCGTTCACCCCAAGGTGCCGTGCAAATTGTTGGGAGAATGCCGTTTTTCCTGCTCCAAGATCCCCGTCCAGACCGATGACGGTCCCCGGCTCCGCTCTCGCGGCCAGCCAAGCAGCAAGCTGCTCCGTCTCCTCCAGACTGCTTGAAGTCATTCGAAACCGGCCCTCCGTACGGCCATTATTCACTGATAACCCACCCTTTATTTAGTTTGCCCATATCTCAAAATACTTGATCTTCATTATATCGGTCCTCCCAATCCGCTGCAAGAACATGCGTTTTTCTGGATTGGCAGAGATGAAAAAAGAAAGGGTTACACGAATTTCAAACACTGACACGATGCAGTCAAAGTTCAAGCACTATAGTAAAACCAGCACCCGGAGGAACCATGATAAAAAACCATAGGAGGATGACAATGAACGGAACAAATCAACCGAATGTAATCTCTTTTTCAGAAACGACCATAACTCCCTTTCGCATTCAAATTCCGGAGGCGGACCTGATGGATCTAAAGGAACGTTTGGGCCGTACCCGCTGGCCTGATGATCTGGAGGATAACCAATGGGATTATGGCATGCCGCTTCCTTACTTGAAGAAGCTGTCCGCCTATTGGAAGGATTCGTACGATTGGCGTAAATATGAAACCATGTTGAATCAATTCCCACAATTTACGACCACGATCGATGGACAAAACATTCACTTCCTGCATGTTCGCTCACCTGAACCCGATGCGCTGCCTCTAATCGTTACCCATGGCTGGCCGGGATCGGTCGTGGAGTTTATGCATATGCTTGAACCGCTCACCAACCCAAGCAAGTACGGCGGAAATCCGTCCGACGCTTTCCATCTCGTTATTCCCTCCCTCCCGGGTTTCGGCTTCTCCGGGCACACAAAGGAACGGGGATGGAATATCGAGCGCGTGGCAAAAGCATGGGATGAACTTATGCTTCGACTAGGGTATGAACGTTATGGAGCTCAAGGAGGGGATACGGGATGTATGGTTTCAGCTGAGCTTGGCCGGATTGCCGCAGAGCGTATCGTTGGCGTTCATTGCAATGGTTTGTCGGTGTTTCCGAGCGGCGATCCGGCTGAAACCGAGAACCTCACCGCTGCAGAGCAGCTGCGCTATGATGAATTAGCCGGAGGCGGCTTTGACGGGTCCGGCTATGCCATTTTGCAAGCGACCAGACCCCAGACACTATCCTACAGCTTAACGGATTCCCCGGTTGGGCAGCTAGCATGGATTGTAGAGAAGTTTAAGGAGTGGACCGATCCAACCGCAGGTCTTCCTGAAGAGGCGGTAGACCTTGATCTCCTTCTTACGAATGTCTCGATCTACTGGCTGACGGCAACAGCAGGCTCATCTGCAAGAATCTATAAAGAAAGCGCCGGCAATTGGGGAGCGCCGGCACCGTATTCCTCGGTACCTACCGGCGTCGCGGTTTTCCCTAAGGACCTCTCGATCCGCAGTATGGTCAAGCGCCAATACAACATCGTGCACTGGTCGGAGTTCGACCGGGGCGGCCATTTCGCCGCATTAGAAGCTCCTGATCTGCTGATGGATGATATCCAATTATTTTTCAGAGGGCTGCGTTAACGGCAAATTATACGCAAACCAAACACACCTTATCCGGTTTCCGACAGTACGGAACCCCGAACAAGGTGTGTTTTCATGCCATTGCCATTTCAAGCTTCTGCAAGGAAGCTAAGCCCCTTTAATCAGGCTATTCGCCTTCCTTCAGCCGGTCCACATTCACCGTCAGCGTGTTGGTCGGACGGGAACCAACCTGAACGGTAGCCATCCCGTTCTGCGGATCGATCTGCTCGATCCAGACTGGCTCCCCTTCCAGGTTCACCTTGTAAGTATCCTTGGAGTTAAAAATCTCCACGGCGCGCTGCATCTCCATACGTTATGATCCTCCTTCTTCCGGTTCTCTTGGCGATTCGTCCACGACCTCCATCGTGTCGGTGGTGGATGAGCCGATCAGTCCGTTATCCATCGTGACATTGCCTCCGCCAAGGCCTTCGTTAATCATCCGGTCAATATCGAACATGGTAGATTCCCGAGAGATCTCGCTCTCCTCCGAGGTCAGGCTGTTCCAATCCACCATGTCGCCGTTCACCGGTTCGGATGCGGAATGGTCCGAGGCTCTGTCCTTCTGTATCTCTTCCGACGTTTCGGTTTCTCTAGACTCCATCATGAGAAGATTACCTCCTTTTACAGGCAGCGTTCATCGTCAATATGCCACAAACAGGTTCTAATTATGCAATCCTGAGCTATAACTCATACTAGAGTCTTTTTTTGGGCACACTAATAGAGGTAGTTCAAAAATTTATAGTCGTCGTTTATTGCGTTTACTACACGGTCATACCCAAAACATATTAGAACTTGATAGGAGGTTTCATAGAATGCATACGGTTTGGAAGGGCGCGATCAGCTTTGGTCTGGTGCACGTGCCGGTGAAGATGTTCTCGGCTACGGAAGACAAGGATATTTCGATGCGGTACATTCACAAGGAGTGCGGCAGCCCGCTCTCCTACATCCGCAAATGTCCGGTATGTGAAGAGGAGGTTGCCTGGGAGGAGATTACGAAGGGCTATGAGTACGAGAAGGGGAAATTCGTGTTGTTCGAAAAAGAAGAGCTGGAGCAGCTCGCCGAAGCGAACAGCAAAAACATCACCATTCTGGACTTTGTCGATCTGACCGAGATCGATCCGATCTACTTCCAGAAGACCTACTATCTCTCGCCGGATCAAGCAGGTGCAAATGCATACCGGCTGCTGCTGGAAGCGATGAAGCAGTCCGGCAAAATCGGCATCGCCAAAATTGCCATTCGCTCCAAGAGCAGTTTGGCTGCGATTCGCGTGCTGGATGAATGCCTGTCGATCGAGACGATTTTCTACCCGGATGAAATCCGACCGATTTCGCAGGTCCCGAATTTGCCTGAGCGAACCGAGGTCAACGCCAAAGAGCTGGATATGGCCAAACTGCTGATTGACCAGTTGTCGACTCCCTTTGACCCTGAAAAATATACGGATGATTATCGCGAACGCCTGCTGGACCTGATCAACAGCAAAGTGTCCGGCGAAGAGATCAAGATTGCCCCTGCCCGTCAGGAGACCAACGTTGTGGATCTGATGGCGGCCCTTCAGGCCAGCATCGAGGCCGTTAAGCCGATCGGAACGGACCCGGGCACCAAGCCGAAGCCGCGTAAAACGACCCGGAAGACCGCTGCCAAAGAGCCTGCAGCCAAGGTCAGCGGCGGGGAAGCTGACGCGGATGCACCGAAGCCGAAACGCCGGACGACCAAATCCAAGAAATCCGATTCTCCATCCTAAAGCCGCATGGGACAGTTGCAAAATTTGCTGCCGAAAGAGCCGATGGCTCCGATCTCGACGGATCAGATTACGACGGGCGAAGATTGGGGTTATCAGCTGAAATGGGATGGCGTACGCATTCTGGCCGGGCTTGACCAGAACCGCGTATCCCTGTATTCCCGCAAGCTGCTCGACAAAACATCCCTGTACCCCGAAGTCGTTCAGGCATTATCCGTCCTGCAGGATCGGCGTCTTCTCCTGGATGGCGAGGTCGTGTATTTTCATCCGGAGCTTGGCCGCCCCGTCTTTCAGAAGGTTCTTCAGCGGGAGCGTTCACGTACGGTCAGTACGAGCGCTCCTCTGTTTACTTATGTGCTGTTCGATATCTTGGTGGATGGCGACGAGGACTTGCGCAAGCTGCCTTATCTGGAACGTCATCATCGTCTCAAGGAGACGGTTTCCGACATTCCGGGCCTGCTGACCGCCGATCTGTTTCTTGAAGGCGAACCGTTATGGGACTGGGCGGAACAGCGCGGTTGGGAGGGCATTGTCATGAAGCGCCTCTCCTCGCCATACCGTGAGGGCAAAAAGCATCGGGATTGGTACAAAAAGAAAATTGCCGTGAACATGGCAGCCTCCGCCGTCGCCATGATCATCAGGGAAGGTCGCGTAGCCAGCCTCGTCATCGCAGACGACGATGGGAACTACATCGGCCGGGCTTCCCTGGGGCTCAATGAGCAAACGAAGAAGAAACTGCTGCAATATGCCGAAAGCCATCGTGCTGACGCGGTATGGAGAACGCTCCATACCGACCTGAAGAAAGAACAGCTGGCCTGGCTTAGCCAGCCTTTATCAGTCCAGGTCACATTTCTCGAGTGGAGCCAGGATGGCATGATGCGCCATCCCAAACTCGTATCGATTGAGGGGGTGTAAACCATATGGCTCGTACCGTTAAAGGCACCCTGACGATCGAGGGGCAAGAGATTCAAATTACGAATCCCGACAAACCGCTGTGGCCGGAGGTCGGCATTACCAAGGCAATGTATTTGCAAAAGCTTGCGGCCATCTCGCCTTTCTTGCTCCGGTACTGCCGGGGCAGGCTGCTCACGACCATCCGGTATCCGCACGGAGCCCAAGGCGAATCCTTCTACCAGAAAAATGCACCCGAGCCGCTGCCGCCCTTTGTTCAGACTTATGTGCACGAAAATATTAACTACGTGCTGCTCAACGGGCTGCCTGAGCTGCTCTGGCTGGGGAATCTGGCTGCGCTTGAGTTTCACCCTTCCCTGCATCTGGCAGGCAGCCATCTGCCCTGCGAATGGATGATCGATTTGGATCCCACGCTCCCGGAGGAGCCCCGGATTATGGAGGCGACGGCTATTGTAGGGGACGTGCTGAGCTCCCTGGGCCTGTCCTCCGTCCCGAAAACCTCGGGAGCGACCGGAGTGCAGATCATCGTTCCGATTCCGGAAGGCGTAACGTTCGATGAACTTCGAACGGTTGGCCAATTCGTGGGCCAATACGTGACGGAGAAGTTCCCGAAGCTGTTCACCATCGAGCGGCTGAAGAAGAACCGCGGCGATAAAATCTACTTCGATTATCTTCAGCACTACAGCGGGAGGACGCTCGCCGCTCCTTATACCCCTCGGGCCCGGCGGCTCGGGACCGTCTCCACGCCGCTCACGTGGGACGAAGTCCGCCAGGACGTTTCTCCCACGGAGTTTCACCTGCTGAACATCGAAGAACGGCTGAGGGAAAAGGGCGACCTGCTGCAGACCCTGCCGCCCCAACCGATCGAGAATGTCATCCGGCATCTGAAGCCAAAGGGTAAGGCAGCGTCAAAAAGGAAAGGATAGCTGCTCAACAGCGGGAGTAAGCTCCTCTCCGGAAACCGGGGCCGCCGGTTGAGGAAGCTTCCTTGGACGTACAGGAGCAGCCCATTCCCTCGCAGGGTGATCGTTGGCCCCTTCATCCGATGTATCGTTCTCCGAGGCTGCAACCGGTCCGGACCGGTTGACGGCAGCAGGTGCCCTCATGGTCAATCCGCTCAGCCCATATTCGTTCAACAGCCTGGACGCCATCGACTTGAAGGAACGAACGTAATGCTCTTCCGCATAAGCGCCTTGCCCATATAACTCGCGGTAGGATTGAACCACCTCCGGGAAGTGGTGTTTCAGCGTTTCGAGGTACCATTTCTTCACGTCGCGCGACAGTCTCAGCAAGGAGATCATCGCAAAGGAAACGCCTCTTTCCTTGGCCTGGGACAAGAGCTCCTTCAGTTCCGGCTCCTCGTCCGTCAAAAAGGGCAGCACAGGCGCCACAAACAAGCCTGTTCTAATGCCAGCAGCCGATAATCTGTGAATCGCATCAAGCCTGGCCTCCGGATGAGGCGATGCCGGCTCCAGCTTCCGGATGACGTCCCCGCTCAGCGTGTTGAGACTCATGTTGACGGACACGTTCTCCATCCGGGTCAAGATATCCAAATCCCTCAATACGAGCGGAGAACGCGTCGTAATGCTGGTAGAAATGCGGTATTTAGCGAGCAGCTTCAGACATTCCCGCGTAAGGGTCTCCTTGCCCTCGATCGGCTGGTACGGGTCGGTTGCCGTTCCGATCGTCACCTGTCCGATCGATCTCCGCATCGCTTCAATGTCATAGTTAAACTTCCTCACCGCGCTCGACAACTGCTTCTCCAACGCTTCAGCCGCATTCGACTTCATAAAAATGTGGTGCTGGAACTCGTCTTCCGCTCCCATCCCGATAAACGATTGAAATGCGCGGGCGTAGCAAAAGCTGCAGCCATGTCCGCAACCTCGATACGGATTGATGGACCAGTCGAAGGGCATCCGCTCTTCCTTCACTCGGTTTAATGTTTGCTTGGTGGTTATGCGTTCATATTGCGTACGAGCCATTCCGCTTCCTCCTCCCTGGACCTGCCATGCTCTATGTCATTATTCTTTATTTTAACAAACATATGTTCTTATTATAAGTGGGTTTTACTGGATTTACAAACCATGATTCCATGAACGCTTCATGAGAATCGGATTGAAATCGGTCCAATTACTCATTATAATCAATATATATCAAGTGATATATATTGATCGTTCTACATATGTATAACCTAAGGAGCTGTAGACATCATGGCACCAAAAACGAAGTTTACCAAACAAGATATCGTGCTAGCCGCATTCGACATTGCCAAAACGGATGGCATCGAGTCCATTACGATCCGAAAAGTAGCCGAACGTCTCGGCAGCTCCATCGCGCCGATCTATGTCAATTTCAACGACGTCCAGGAACTGCTTCAGCAGGTCGTCGAAAGAGCCTTCCATGTGGCCAGAGGAATGATCATGGAGCAGCAATCCGGACAGCCGTTCCGGGATATCGGCATGGCAAGTCTCCGCTTTGCCAAGGAATATCCCGTGCTTTATCGGGACCTCATGATGAAGGACAATCCCCATATGAAGAATACGCCGGAACAACTGGGCGAAGTTATCGGATTGATGAGGCAGGATCAGGAGCTCGGCGGATTTTCGGATCAGGAGCTGCAATCTATTTTATTGAACATGCAGGTGTTTCAGACAGGTCTCTGCGTCATGGTGGCAAACGATCTGTTCACGAAGAACGTGGATGACGAGCAGATGATGAATATGATGGACGAAGCCGCTGAAGCGTTCATACGTGCTGCGCATGCCCGGAAACATGAGGGAAACGGAATCTAAACTGAAGGAAAGAAAAATTACGATTCATGGGAGGTAGAACGGCAATGGGAACAATCCTGAAGCAAGCGGTTCTGGATGCATGTGTGACTCAAATCGCCAATAAAAGAAATGTGTTTAGCACAGTGATGTGCGTCGAGGACCAGGAGCGGTCATTGTCCATAGTCGGCAGCGGAGGTGATATGCAGCCTGACGACCGCTATTTCATTGCCAGCGTGACCAAGTTGTACGTGACTGCCGTACTCTTGAAATTACGCGCCGAGCGGCGGCTGGAGCTCCATGATCCCATTGGCAAGCACCTGCCCGAAGAGATTATGACCGGGCTCCACAGGTTTAAGAACCGGGATTACGGCGAAGAAATCACCGTTCAGCATTTGATGTCCAATACGTCCGGCATCCCGGACTATTTCTCGGAAACCGTCTTCTCGAATCTGATCGCCGGGAAGGATCGAGCTTGGAGCCTGGACCAAGTCCTGGCCGCGGCCAAAAGGAAAACGCCTAAATTCAAACCGGGACAGCAGAAAAAAGCCCAATATTCCGACACCAACTATCGGCTGCTTGGCCAAATCATCGAGAATATCAAGGGCGAATCCATTCAGGCCGTATTCCAGGAATACATCTTCGACAAGCTCAAGCTGACGCAAACCTATTTTTATCATGACCCGGAGGATGCGTCCCCCGTTCCGTTCCATTACAAGCAGAAGCGACTGGACCTTCCCTTGTATATGGCATCAGTCGGTGCGGAGGGCGGGATCGTCTCCACGGCAAGGGAAACGATGACGTTTTTGCGATCCTTTTTTAACGGGGATTTGTTTCCGCTGGGTGATTTGGGGGAGCTCCAGAGGCAGTGGAACTTCCTGTTTGCTCCCGGCCCCTTCTTCTATGGCATCGGCATTTCAAGACAGCCGCTATCTCCCTTCAGTCTGGGACGCGGACTCATCGGCCACTGGGGCCAATCCGGGGCATTTGCCTTCCATCACCCGGAGTCGGGCCTCTATTTCACCGGAACCGTGAACCAGGCCGTCGGTCAAACCGCCGCCGTGCAGGCCATGTCGCGAATCATTCGTCATTATGTGCGCGAGAAGAAGGCGCTGCGCCTGCAAGCCGATACTCTTTAAACAAAAAATGGCTCCGCCCGCGCTAACTCTCGCACCGGGTGGAGCCTGAAATGATTGTATTAATGGATTGCCTTTTTCTTAAAGCGGCCGCCCTTCACATCATGGATGTTGCCGACGGCTACGAAGGCCTGGGAGTCCCAGTCTTCCACAATGGATTTGAGCTTTGCTTCTTCCAGGCGAGTGATAACCACAAAGATAACCTTCTTGCTGTCTCCGGAATAAGCGCCCTCGCCTTCGAGGTAGGTTACGCCGCGTCCCAAACGCTGGGTCAGCGCATCACCGATCTCCTTATGCTTATCACTGATAATCCAAACCGATTTGGATTGATCAATGCCTTCAATGGTAATATCGATCAATTTAAACGCAAGGTAATACGCAATCAGCGAGTACATGGCATGGTCCCAGCCGAAAATGAAACCTGCGCTGCCTAGAATGAATACGTTGATGAACATCACGATTTCGCCGACGGAGAACGGCGTTCTCTTGTTGATCAGAATGGCCACGATTTCCGTGCCGTCCAAGGAACCGCCGGACCGGATAACAAGGCCGACCCCGATTCCGAGAAGCACGCCGCCGAACACGGCCGCAAGCAGCGGATCGATCGTGATCGGATCGACGGGATGCAGGAAATAAGTGCCGACGGACATGACCAATACGGCGAACAGCGTGGATAATGCGAAGGTTTTTCCGATCTGTTTATATCCCATAAACAAAAACGGAAGGTTGAACAAAGTCAGGAATACACCCAGCGGAATATCGGTGATATGGGAAACCATAATCGAGATTCCGGTAATCCCTCCGTCAATAATCTTGTTCGGCACCAGAAAGATTTCCAGCCCTACTGCCATCAAAATCGCGCCGAAAGTTAAGAACACCAGACGGCGGAGAAGCTTCAAGGTCGCTGAGCCTGCCTTGGGATTCTCCGGCTTCTGCTGCTCCGCTTTCACTTGCGCCAGAATCTTCACATCACTTGACATAAATCTCCCCCGTTCAACTTTATGAAACCAAGCTAATATATATTTATAAGTGGATCCTATATAAATATTCTATCATATAAATAAAAGCGGGACATAGATTTTTCGCAGTTTATCCTGCTTTTTACTCGGATTTCCGTCATTCTCACATCTCATGTAAAATATTACTTTTACAACAATGGCGACAGCATCCTGCACATAATTTCGGCCGCTTTCTGCCATCTTCCGCGCTGACGGAACACCTCCGCATCAATAAGCCTGCTATGTTGCAGATCTTCCTTAAAATCCGAAACCAACCGCTCAATAGGCAGCCGATCGAACAGCACGGCCGTCAGCTCGAAGTTACAGAAGAAACTCCGCATATCCATATTCGCCGTACCGACCGAACCGAGAAGCTCGTCCACAATGAGCACCTTGGCATGGATGAACCCTTTTTCATACTCGTAGAACTTGACTCCCGCTGCCAGCAGCTCTTCCACGTAGGACAAGCTTGCCATCTTGACGAGGCGGGAATCGGCGTGATCCGGAATAATGATCCGTACGTCCACGCCGCTCACCGCTGCCGTCTTCAGGGCTTCATAAATACCTTCATCGGGAATGAAATACGGCGTGGTGATCCATATCCGTTCTTTGGCCACGGAAATCGCCCCGAAGCACATTTCCTGAATGGCATTCCAGTTCAGATCCGGTCCGCTGCTCAATATCTGCACTTGCTCCTCCCCGGTGCATTGATGCTCCGGAAACAGCCCGAAATCCGCAATGCGTTCTCCGGACGCAAGCTTCCAATCGTGCAGAAACACATTTTGCAGAAAATATACCGCATCCCCCTTTACTTCCAGATGCGTGTCGCGCCAGTAGCCCATATTCGGATATTCGCCAAGATAGTCGTCCCCGACGTTAATGCCGCCCAGAAAACCGATCGTGCCGTCCACGACGACAATTTTGCGGTGGTTCCGGTAATTGATTCTGCGGCTGAACATCGAGACCATTGCGGGCAGGAAGAAATAGAACTCCACTCCCGATTCTTTGAAGCGTTGAATGAATGTTTTCTTGAGTTTATAACTGCCCAGCCCGTCACAAACCAGGCGCACCTTGACGCCTTCCTGCGCTTTTCGAATCATGACGTCCTGAAACTTCGTGCCGATCCGGTCATGGCGAAAGATGTAAAACTCCACGTGAATGTGATCCTTGGCCTCCTCCATGGCGTTCAGCATGGCCTCATACGTCTCTTCCCCATCGGTCAACACCCGGCTTTGATTACAGCCCGTGATGGGACTCTCCGACAAGTGATTGAGCAGATTGAACAAACGGTCATTATGATGAAAGCCGGGATTGTTCATATCTCCTTTTCTTCGGACGACCGCCGCCCGATCCCACAAATGCGCCCTGATTTCCTGAAACAAACGGGAACCCCGCTTGCGAATCTTCAATCGCTTCTGGTAATCCTGCGCCACAAAGAAATAGAGTACAAACCCGATAAAGGGGAGGCAAAATAAAATAAACAGCCATGCCACGGCCTTGGACGGATTTCGAAACTCAAGCAGCAGCACCGCAACCATCTGCAAAATAAAAGTAATAAGTGCAACCAGAAGCCACACCATATCGGCAGCCTCCTCACGATGAATAATATATTGAGCAGCCCTTTGTCAAAACGTTTGAAATGAAAGACAAGCAATTAACTACACTACATCATTGACCAATTCCATATGTATTTATTCAATTACCCAATGCGGCGCCATACTGAATAAGTTCTCTTATCTAATAATTTTTGACATGTTCTTCGAAAGAATAGAATACATACTAGATAAGGAGTTGGCCAAGTCTAGCGGGTGCCCTTGTAAACCATAAATAATGCATGGAAGGGAGATGCCATGAAAACCGCACACCGTAAACAACGCTTAACCTTGCTGGTGCTTCGGGATGCCCAGCATTCAGTCAAACAGGTCCATCTGTCCAAACCTTTGATGATAGCGGTGCCCGCGGCCGCTATTTTGTCCATCGCCGGACTGATCGTTTCCCTCCAGATCCAGTCGGCTCAGACCATCTCGGGGCTGGAGCAGCAGCTGACGCTGAAAAGCCTGGAAGCCTTAAAGATGGAAGTGACGGTCACCGATAAGGATGAAGCCATCGAACGCCTAAATAAAGCCATCATTCAGCTATCGGGTGAAGCAGAGCAAACAAAGGTCCAGATGGAGCGCGTTCAGCAGCTGGAGCAGGAGCTTCAGCAGTTTATTGAGAAGCACGGCAGCCTGTCCGGCCAGACCTCCTCCATCGCTGACGAGGATAAGCAGCATGTCGGCGGTGAATTCATTGCCGTTCATGAGAATGAAATGTTAAACCTCGCCAGGGAGACCCAGGATGATTTCGAGAACATGCAGCAGCTGATTTCACGCATGGAGCAGCATATTCCGCGTACGCTGGATCAGGCCCAGGAAACCCAGGAAAGGCGTGAGGGCACGCCTTCATTATGGCCGACCACCTCCAAGCGGCTCACCTCGAATTTTGGTTATCGTAGCGATCCTTTTACCGGCCGCTCGGCCTATCATGCCGGCATCGATATTGCCGGGAAAACCGGCGATCCTATCTATGCCGCAGGTGCCGGCGAGGTGACGGCAGCGGAACGCAGCGGAGCGCGGGGGCTGTATATCGTCATCAGGCATCCGAATGGTCTGGAGACGTGGTACATGCATCTGGACAGCCTGGACGTGTCGGCAGGCGATCATGTCGAGCAGGGCGAAACGATTGGCAAGCTGGGCTCCTCCGGGCGAAGCACGGGCCCTCACCTTCATTTCCAGGTCGTCAAAAACAATCAGACGATTGACCCTTTGCCTTATCTGCAATAAGCACACCATCCATTTTCGAATAGGAGGCATGACAGATGAAGAAGAAAAACAAGAAAAAACGGGCTTCAGAGCGGACCGATACGCTGATCGGGCCAGGAAGCGAAGTGGAGGGCGTCCTGCAATGCGAGGATGACCTGAGGATCGACGGCCGCTTTAACGGCTCCATCGAAAGCCAAGGCTGCGTCACCATAGGCGAAGCCGCGATTGCCCGCTCCAATATTTCCGCTCGGGAAGTCATCGTGGCCGGCAAGGTCTATGGGGACGTGACGGCGGAAAATAAACTGACGATTACGACAACGGGGCAAATGTACGGGGATGTTCACGCAGCTTCCCTTATCGTTATGGAGGGCGGGCTTCTTCACGGGGCAAGCCGGATGGACCAGCAGACCTCTTCTCAGGAAGCCTCGGAATCGACTAACACCACACTGCCCCTTCAGCGTCCGGAAGCAGGTTAAGCCGGCGTATGGACGACCACCCGAATTCGAACACGATATCCGCTTCGGCCGGATCCTACAGCCGACACAATCAAAGAGCCCCTTCTCATCCATGTGACCCACACGGCGGAAGGAGCTCTTTTCTCATCGTTATGAATTATGCTGCTACGTCTCTCTTGGTGAAGGCCAGCCACGAGACCAGCATGAACAGTAAGCAATAGACGGCCAAAATCGCTACGGAAAAGCCCAGCCCCACGCCTCCCGGCCCGACAGACGAGCTGATGTACCCGCTCAGATCGGTGTGAAGAAAGAGCAAATACTTCGCCCATACAAACCGCTCCGGGTTAAAGATAAAACCGAAGATATCCTTGGTGAACAGGACCAGCAGCGATAATCCAATCGCAAGGCCGCCTGAACGGAATACCGTGGAGAGCATAAATGCAATCAGCGAAATGACAAACACCTGGATCGTATCCGTCAGCAGGAGCAAGAGGGAATTGCTCATGGGCGATCCATCAAATCCGTCCGAGAATCCGGCATTGCCGGAGAACAGCAGCATCGAGACAGCGATGCCCACCACCATGGTGACTCCCGCACAGAGCAGCCCGAACAGACACAAGGCGGCGAATTTGGATAACAGAATCTTCCCCCGGCTCCACGGCCGGATCAGCAGCAATTTGATGGTGCCCCCGCTAAATTCCCCGGCCACGATATCCGCGGCGATGACAACCGTGAAGATCGCGCTGAGGTATATGGTGAAACTCTCCGTCCAAGTGAACACGGTCCAGACATCCATCGGCGCATCCGTCAAGTACAGCATGACAGGCATGGCCGCATTAAATAAGACAAGTATGCCCAGCATGACCCATGTCCGCACGCGGTAGTAAATTTTCATATTCTCATTGGCAACAAGACGGGTAAAGTTATTCAACAAGAGATCCCCCTCCCGTCATTTCCAAAAATTGATCCTCCAGCGACCGGGTAACCGGCTGTATGGCATATACGCGTATGCCCGCTTCGACCAATGCCGCATTGATGTCCGCAATCATATCCCGGTTACCGCGAACAAGGACGCGATGCTCCCGGGCTGTCGCCTGGTAGTCCTGGAGGAGCGCTGCGGCGGCATCCGCGTCGCTGACGGTAAATGCCGTCTCTTCAAACATCCGCTCTCCCCCGTCCGTGCGAAGCTGCCGAATATCGACCAGCTTGCCGTGACGGATGATGCCGACGGTATCGCACATCAGCTCCATTTCCGACAGCAGATGGCTGGATACGAATACGGTGGTCCCTTCCTCCTGCGTCAATCGCCGCAAATAATCACGCAGCTCCCGAATGCCCTGCGGGTCCAAGCCGTTCGTAGGCTCGTCCAGGATCAGAAGTTTGGGCCGGTGCAGCAGCGCCTGTGCCACTCCGAGCCGTTGGCGCATCCCCAGCGAATAGGTCTGCACCTTCTCATGGATCCGGTTCCCGAGCCCGACGAGTTCCACCACTTCGTCGATACGCTCCTTCGTAATCCCCTGCATCATGCGTGCAAAATGCTTTAAATTATTGTAACCGGATAGAAACTTGTACATTTCCGGATTCTCGACGATCGCCCCGATCTGGGCAGCAGCCTGCTCATAATTTTTCCGAATGCTGTATCCCCCGATGGTTATATCCCCTTGGGTAATGGACATCAGCCCGACCATCATGCGGATGGTTGTCGTCTTGCCTGCCCCGTTCGGCCCAAGGAATCCGAAGATTTGTCCAGGTGCGATATCAAAGGTCACATCATCTACCAGAACCTTCGACGATATTTTTTTCGTAACCCCGAGCAGTCTTACCAGCGGTTCCTCCTTCATGTGAATTCTCCTTTGCCCCTGTATCGTCCCAATCTCCACAATTATACAATACTTGAGCAAAGGACAACATTGTTTACGCTCATGACCCCTTAGCCGTTTTAATACAGCCGATTACTTGTGTTGCACCAACAAAGCCAATCGACATTCCTTACAGATACCTGCCGGAACATTATGTTTATAGAATCCGGTTTTGTACAAGCTGTGACTTTGTGTAATGGGAAGCATCCGACAACAACTGACGCAATACATCATCACTTCTTTCATCCCGTCATCTCCTCTTTCGGGATTGATGCGTTTATTCTATGCTTGGGTGATACAAAATGTATCCACTCAAAAATTCTATATAAATTGCTACTCTTTGTCAAACGTAAAATAAATTGAACAATGACAGACAGAAATACAATACATAAGACACGATAAGATACATATTTTTCTAAATTTTTAACAAATGCTACAATATGTATTGACGATCTGTGAAATTTAAGATACATTTTGTATCATGCGAACTATTTCATTTACAACGTTTTCTCTAATTAACGGAACTTTTAGAGAGGTGAGTATGGATGTCATATGGATCTCGCATTGCAAAATTGCGGGAGCAGAAAGGTTGGACTCAAGAAGAGTTATCAGAGCTTATTGGTATCAGTCGCGCTTCGTTATCTCATTATGAAAAAGATCGAAGAGAACCAAATCTGGAAACGCTAACAAGATTGGCCGACGTATTTCAAACCACGATAGATCAAATCATTGGAAGATAGCCTGTTTTCCCCAATTCCAAATCATGATCATAACCCTACACTGCGTGAATAGGTTCTTCACGAACACAAAAACCCCCTTAATTGTAAAAGGGGGTTTTTGTGTTAGAAGTCACTCCATATACGCTCTTAAAGTGGAGGTTATGTCTACTCTTTCTTTTTCATCGACAATATAATACCAAATTCCATTGATTTTTTGTCCATGACCAGCGATTTCTACTTGCTCTACGTTTTTCAGTTTTTGACGGTACTCTGTAACAAACACCTTCATCTCTTCAAATGAAATATCCGTTCTGACACTGTTCCCAATGTTATCTAGAAGCGATTCCAATTTAAAGACTGTCGTAACCCTCAGCAGCTTATGTAAGATCCCCTTCAGGACCTCTCTTTGCCTAGTATTCCTCCCTAAGTCGCCCTTAGGATCTTCAAACCGCATGCGCGAAAATGCCAATGCTTCGTCACCATTTAAGTCCAATATTCCCTGATCAAAGTTATAACCTGCATATTCGAACCGCATATTGTTGTTGACGGTGACGCCACCCAAAGAATCCACAATGCTGGAGAAACCTTCCATGTCTACTTTAATGTAGTAATCGATAGGAAACTGCAAAAAGTTCTCAACGCTGCTGACGGACATCTCCACGCCTCCAAAGGCATAGGCATGGTTGATTTTATCCACCGTTCCACGTCCTACAATATCGGTACGCGTATCACGTGGAATATTAAAAAGCAGTACTGATCCCTTTTGGGGATTTACTGCCATTAATATCATGACATCGGATCGACCCCGATCATAGGGCCTTTGGTCTACGCCCAAAACCAGTACAGTAAACGGATCGGCTTCATTTATATTTTTGTTATTATCTCCAACCTGAATGGTCTTCCGGTCTTGCACAAAAGTTGGAAGCACCGGCGAGGGTTTCCGTTCTTCATAGATCTGATCTGCTGTCGACTTAATGGATTGATACGTATACAGTAGATAAGCTGAAGGCAACAGTATAAGAAAAGCCAGCAGCCACAAGATCCATTTCCTTTTCATTTTCATCCAGTGATGTCCTCCATTGCATAGACCTTATACTGTCCCGTTAAAGAACAGCCATGTTATGAGTAAACTATCAACCATCCCAACTTGAAATATGAGCAACGTTCTTTCAGGCAACGCCTTCGAAATGCAAATACGTCGTTGAACCGATTTGGATTAGTGAATAAGGTATAGAGAAAGGAAATGAGTAGAATTACATATCGAGGATGTAGGATGATCACACTGAACTAAACATACAGCTACAGAAAACACATTAATAAACCAGATCAGTAATTTATTAATGAAGACTCATGAATAGACGGAGAATACCAACTTACTTTTTAACATATCCCGCATCATGCACACGGATTTAAGGTAAAAGAACTAATGACCAAGCAACATAAATATAGTAGAATATCAATAAACCATTATAATGATTTTGGTGATTACCTGTTCGCTGCAGGTAATCTATTATTTATTGATTCAGTTATAGAGACTAATCTTATTAGAGTCGTTATGACCGAACATCATTCGATTCAGCATGCCTACGATCCGGGTCTTTTTATCGCCATCCGTATAAAATTCAGTATGATACAGTTGGCGCCCATAAAAGAGTCCCCTTGATTCAATTCGGCCCGAAAGCAGAATATGGTCTACATTATCATCGATTTCATAACCCAATACCACATTGGAATGAATCGGTATTTCCCATGGACAGAGGAATACAAGGCCACTGGGCAGCAGTTCTAGCGGCGTAACGGAATGACTTTTACCGTGAATGATTAATTCCCCGATCTTCATGACTCTTATACTTACCGTGATTTGGTGTTGCCGTTCCTGTAACATCTGAGGTAACCCATCCGCTCCTTATTATAATTTTATGGTATGGGACATTTCAGCCCTGGATAAAATGATACTAACTGTACCCAAACCTTTACATTCGAGATACATTATGTATCTTGTTACTGTTTATAATACGATACAGAATGTATCTAGTCAATAAAAACCGGTCTTTTTATATGTATTATAAATCAACGATTTCCACTTACAGATCTATCCAACTAGCTTCTATAGATACATAGCTATTCGAAAGGGGGATCATGCGTGAACTACGGAGAACGAATATCAGAATTACGTGAACAGCATGGATGGACTCAGGAAGAACTCGCTACCTCTGTCGGTATTACACGTGCTGCACTATCCCATTATGAAAAAAATCGGCGCAAGCCCGATTTCGAGACATTAACCCGCCTAGCAGATCTATTTGACGTTTCCATAGATTATTTAATCGGGAGAACAACACAAGAAAAAACGGTGCTGGATGCCGAGGTTCGATCGTTTGTTGACGGACTTGAATTATCCGACGAGGATTTATTGGAACGCTTTAACCTAACGGTGGACGGTCGAAAGCTAACCGAAGATGAGGCTAAACGATTTATTGCATTTGTTCGCATGGAACGGTCCATGAAATAACGTTTTTTCACCCATAACTATAAAATCCCCGCCGTGTAGGATGCCTTCATCACTACATGCCGGGGATTTTTTTGTCGCTATGAAATCGTAACTAATCTTCTCGTAATTCCTCCATTTGCAGCCATTTATCAGGATGGATTCCCAATTGAGTCATGAGCTTATTGATGTCGATGTTCGTCTTCTGCTGGTCAAGCCGCTGCTCGGTGCTTCCGGAGCCTCTCTCCTTGTCCACACTCATTTCCACAACTACCTCGCTTATCTATAGTTTCCTCTCCATCCCAGCTGCTTTTTACACGTTGTAATTACCTTTTTAACATCAAAACTTCTAAACAACTTACTTACCAATATTATAACCAAGGAATCCACATGATGCTGTCGTCTTATGGAACCATTGTCCTATGCTTCCGGTTCTAATTTTGTCGAATTTTCTTTTGATTAATCCTGTCATCTTCATAGAATGATTAATGATCCCTCGTAACTTACTTATATATGAAGAAAAACCACATTGCATTCATTAAAGAATACAATGTGGTTTCCCGTCATACGTTTTGGATTCTAGTTCCCTGTACGTGCCAGCTCTTTCATATTCGCCTCGAAGGCGGCGAGGAGCGCTGCTTCCCCCGTCAGGCCTTGATCCTGTACCTTCTCGATATGCAGCAGCATGCGTTTGTAATCCTTCGGAATGATACGGACAAAGCGGCTGAGCGCTTGATCCCAGTCTCCCAGAATTTGCTGTGCCGGCACGCTGCCGGTATAGTGCTCATGCTGCCGGACAAGACGATGGAGGGCTTCCGCTTCCGTTCCATCCTCGACGCGTTCCAGAAGCACCATCTCCAGATTGCAGCGATCCACGAAGGTTCCCTCAGGATCATAGACGTAGGCTATGCCGCCGGACATCCCGGCCGCGAAGTTGCGTCCGGTTTCCCCGAGAACGACCACCCGGCCGCCGGTCATGTATTCGCAACCATGATCGCCGACGCCTTCGACGACGATGTTCGCGCCCGAATTACGTACGGCAAAACGCTCGCCGGCAATGCCTCTTACATAGGCTTCTCCGCCTGTAGCCCCATAGAATGCGGTATTCCCCGCAATAATGTTCTCCTCGGCTTTGAAGGTTGCTTTAGGTGAAGGTTTCACGATCAGCTTGCCGCCGGAAAGGCCTTTGCCGATATAGTCGTTGGCATCCCCTTCAACAGTCAGCGTCATCCCTTTCGGCACAAATGCGCCGAAGCTCTGCCCTGCGGAACCCACGAAGTCGAATTGAATGGCGTCTTCCGGCAATCCGGCAGCACCATACTTGCGCGTGACTTCGCTTCCCAGGATGGTTCCCACGGCACGGTCCACGTTCGTGATCGGGAAGGTGCCCTTCACCGCAGCTCCCGATTCCAATGCCGGCGCGGCGGTGCCCAGCAGCGAACGCATATCCAGCGTCTGTTCCAGACCATGATTCTGGCGTTGGGTACGGTAGCGCGTGCTGCCCTCCGGCAGCTCCGGCGTATACAGCAATGCCGAAATATCCACGCCTTTCTTCTTCCAATGATGTTCCGCTTTGACGGCATCCAGGCAATCCGTACGACCAATCATTTCGTTAATGGTACGGAAGCCAAGCTCTGCCATCAGCTCGCGCATGTCTTGAGCGACAAAGCGCATAAAGTTGGCGACATGCTCCGGATCTCCCGTAAAGTTCTTGCGCAGCTCCGGATTCTGCGTAGCCACGCCGACCGGACAGGTGTCCATTTGGCAGACGCGCATCATAATGCATCCGACGGCAATCAATGGTGCCGTTGAGAATCCATACTCTTCGGCTCCGAGCAGAGCCGCCACCACCAAATCGCGCCCGTTCAGCATTTTGCCGTCGGTCTCCAGCACCACGCGGTCACGCAGATTGTTCATGATGAGGGTTTGATGGGTCTCGGCAAGCCCAAGCTCCCAAGGCATGCCGGCATGACGGATGGAGCCTTGCGGCGAAGCACCCGTGCCGCCATCGTAACCGCTGATCAGGATGATGTCCGCGCGGCCCTTCGCAACGCCTGCGGCAATCGTGCCTACGCCCACTTCGGATACGAGCTTCACGTTGATATCCGCACGTGGATTGGAATTTTTCAGGTCATAGATCAGCTCCGCCAAATCCTCGATGGAGTAAATATCATGATGCGGCGGCGGCGAGATCAGCCCTACGCCCGGCGTCGAACCGCGGACTTCGGCCACCCAAGGGTATACCTTGCGGCCCGGCAGCTGTCCGCCTTCACCCGGCTTCGCTCCCTGCGCCATCTTGATCTGGATTTCGTCCGCGTTCACCAGGTAATTGGAAGTGACGCCGAAACGTCCCGACGCCACCTGCTTGATGGCACTTCGGCGGGAATCGCCGTTGGCATCCGGAATGAAGCGGGCCGGATCCTCTCCGCCTTCACCCGTATTGCTCTTGCCGCCGATGCGGTTCATCCCGATCGCGAGGCTTTCATGCGCTTCCTTGCTGATGGAGCCGAAGGACATCGCGCCCGTTTTGAATCGGCGCATGATGGACTCCGCGGATTCAACCTCATCGAGCGGCACCGGTTTGCCGGCCGGCTTGATTTTGAGCAGTGCGCGAAGCGTCAGATGCTGCTCATTCTCACCCTGCACGAGCTCGGCGTATTTCTTGTAAGTTGCGTAGTCATTGGTCCGGACGGCCTGCTGCAGCAAATGGATGGTTCTCGGATTGAACAAATGCTCTTCCCCGTCCGCTCTCCATTGGTATTCGCCGGCTGAATCCAGCGCTTTATCGTTGCCGTCCTTGTCGGTAAAAGCACGCTCGTGATGGGCCAGCGTTTCCCTGGCCACTTCCTCCAGGCCGATGCCGCCGATGCGGGACGGCGTCCGCGTGAAGTAGCTCTCCACGAAATCTTCCTTCAGGCCGACGGCTTCAAAGATTTGTGCGCCGCGATAGGACTGAATCGTGGAAATCCCCATCTTCGACAACACTTTCACGACGCTTTTGCTTGCCGCTTTAATGTAATTTTTCACAGCCTTCTCATGCGAGATGCCGCGAAGCATGCCTTCCTGTATCATGTCGTCCAGCGTTTCGAACGCAAGATACGGGTTGACCGCGCTCACGCCGTAACCGAGCAGCAGGGCGTAATGATGGACTTCGCGAGGCTCGCCCGATTCCAGCAGGATCGCCACCTTGGTCCGGGTTCCCTGACGAATCAGGTGATGATGGAGCGACGAAACGGCTAGCAGCGAAGGAATCGCCGCATTGTCCTTATCCACGCCGCGGTCGGACAGGATCAAGATGTTATGCCCCTTGGCAATGACTCGGTCTGCGGCTTCGCAGAGGGTGTCGATAGCCTTGCGAAGCCCTTCGGCTCCTTCGGCCGCCGGGAAGAAAATCGGAATCGTCATGGACTTGAAGCCCGGACGGCGGACATGGCGCAGCTTCGCAAACTCTTCGTTGGACAGCACCGGCGAATCCAGGCGGATGTGGCGGCAGCTTTCCGGTTCCGGCTTCAGCAGATTGCGCTCCGGGCCGATCGTCGTCGCCGTCGAAGTGACCAGTTCCTCGCGGATCGCATCGATCGGCGGATTCGTCACTTGGGCGAACATCTGCTTGAAGTAGTTGAACAGCCGCTGCGGGCGGTCGGACAGCACTGCAAGCGGTGCGTCATATCCCATGGAAGCGATCGCTTCCGCGCCCGTGATCGCCATCGGCTCGATCACTTTGCGCAGTTCCTCGTACGTGTAGCCGAACGCTTGTTGGAGCTGACGCACATTCTCATGCTTCGGATCCGGAAGTTCCGGCGCATCGGGAAGATCATGCAGCTCTACCAGATGCTCATCCAGCCATTCGGAATATGGAAGCTCCGCCGCGATGCTGGCTTTGACTTCCTCGTCGGAAATGATGCGGCCTTCCTTCGTGTCGACAAGCAGCATGCGTCCAGGACGCAAGCGATCCTTGTACAGCACATTTTCCGGCGCAACGTCCAGAACGCCCGCTTCGGAGGACAGGATGATCAGATCATCCTTCGTCACGTAATAACGGGATGGGCGCAGCCCGTTCCGGTCCAGGGTGGCGCCGATCTGAACGCCGTCCGTGAATGCCATCGCCGCTGGTCCGTCCCATGGCTCCATCAGCGTGCTGTGGTATTCGTAGAATGCTTTTTTGGTCTTATCCATGCTCTCATGGTTGCTCCACGGCTCGGGAACCATCATCATGGCCACGTGCGGCAGGGAACGACCGCTGAGGTACAGGAATTCAAATGTATTATCGAACATCCCGGTATCGGATCCGTCCGGGTTGATGACAGGTTTCACCTTCTCCAAATCGCTTCCGAACAGCTCATGCTCGAACATGGACTGGCGCGCGTGCATCCAGTTCACATTTCCGCGCAGCGTATTGATTTCGCCGTTGTGAATCATGAAACGGTACGGATGCGCACGTTCCCAGCTCGGGAACGTATTCGTGCTGAAACGGGAGTGAATGAGCGCTATCGCCGATTCCAAGCCCTCATCCTGCAGGTCCAGGTAAAATTCCCCCACCTGCTCCGTCGTCAACATGCCTTTATATACGATTTTTCGGCAAGAGAGGCTGGATACGTAGAAGCTGTCGCCTTCGGGCTTGCCGCTGTAACGGATCGCCAGCTCGGCGCGGCGGCGGATGACATACAGCTTGCGCTCGAACGAGAGATCATCCTGAATGTCGGCGCTGCGGCCGATGAACACTTGGCGGACATACGGCTTTGCCGCTTTTGCGGACTTGCCCAGCATTTCATCATGGGTAGGCACATCGCGGAAGCCAAGCAGGGTCTGGCCTTCTTCGGCAATAATCGAAGCCAACTGCTCCTCATGTGCCGAACGGACGGCAGGATCATGGGAAAGGAACAGCATGCCTGCACCGTAATGTCCGGCTTCGGGAAGCTCAAAGCCCAGTTTCGCCGCTTCGGCAGCAAAGAAGGAATGAGGAATCTGCAACATGATCCCCGCACCGTCGCCGGAGTTCGGCTCGCTGCCCTGACCGCCGCGATGCTCCATATTCGCAAGCATGGTCAGCGCGCTGCTGACGATTTCATGGGATGGCTTACCCTTGATATGAGCAACGAAACCCATACCGCAAGCATCTTTTTCGAACTGCGGATCATAGAGGCCCTGTTTCTGGGGAAAATCAGTATGTTTCATAAGATGCAACCTTTCTTTTTATAGAATAAAATGCTGCTGATCAATAACAGAAAAACGTAAAGGTTGGACATCAATCCTCTCCTGCAGTGGACACACTGTCTTGAGGCGATGCAGTATTGTGCAAAAGCGACAAGGGTTAACATTTACCTAACACGTAAGATTAATTAGTTCTATATATTTTATCACCGTCATACAATGCAGGCAATTCAAAGTTTTTATGAATTTGATAAGAATTGTTTTTGTGAGAGTAATCACAAAAGTTAGTTAAATATTATGTAGAATAGTGCAAAAAAACATGCAAATAGAACATTCCGAACAAGCGGTTTTCATCACTTTTTTCGTAATTCGTTATCATATCGCTCCGCTTTGGCCGCTCACTCCTCTCTCCGGCAGTGAAGCCGTGATCATCCTGACCATCCATCCTATATAAAATGAAGCTCCTTCATGATCGGTTCTCGGGAGTATTTCCAGCAGCAGGTTGAGGGGGGCCGATGAACCTTGACGCAACCATACCCGGTATCGCGTCGATGATCGACACGTTATATCGGCTCATCAAAAAAAGGACCTCCCCTGGATCTGTTCGATCCCCCGGGGAAGTCCTTTTCCTTACATATTATATAGAAGTTCTTCTTACGCAGTCACCGCTGTATCGGCGTCTGCTGCTTGCTTGTTGTTTCGGATTGCCAGGAAGTACACCGCGGTCAACACTAGGAACACCAGACCGAATCCGGCCAGTACGCCCACGTTGGCCCACATACCGTCGAAGCTTCCCGTGGAAATGACGTCTTTGTAGCCTTTTACGCTGTAGGTCATCGGCAGCAGCGGATTCAAAGCCTTCATCCAGTTCGGAATCAGCTCTACCGGGAACGTGCCCGCGCTCGTTGTCAATTGAAGGATCAGGATTACGATGACGACGAAGCGTCCAGGCTGATCCAGCCATGTGACGAACATTTGCACCAGGAACATGAACGACAAGCTGGTAATGATGGAGAAGAGATAGAAGAGCGGAACGCTCTGAACCTCTAGCTTCAATCCGTACAGCATGACAACCGAAGCCAGCAGCGCTTGAATCAATCCCATGCCGGCAAAGGACAGCGTACGGCTGACAAACCGGTTCCAGCCCGATGCGTTCGGTACCGATGCCTCGCGGATCGGCAGAATAATCGTGCAGAGCAGGGCTCCGACAAACAAGCCGAGCGACAGGAAGTATGGCGCGAATCCGGTACCGTAGTTCGGTACTTCGTTCACTTTATGCTCATCTACCTGAACCGGTCCGGCAAACATCGTGACCGTTTCGTCGGTGGTTTGGATACCGCCAGTCTTGTCGGCAGCCTCGTTCAGCTTGCCTGCAAGCTCCCCGCTGCCTTCCTTCAATTCGTTCATTCCGTTGACCAGCTCGCCAGCCCCGGAATCCAGCTGTTTCGAGCCGTCGGCGAGGGTCGTTACGCCGCTTCCCAGCTTGCCGGCTCCGCCTGCCAGCTGCTTCGTGCCTTGCGATAGGGCGGCCGCGCCGCTGGCAAGCTCCTTGCCGCCGGCTGCCGCTTCGCTCAGCTTCGTGTCGAACAGCTTCATGCCGTCGGCCAATTGGTTTTGGCCGGCGTTCAGCTGTTTGGCGCCGGCCAGCAGCTCTTGGCCGCCCGCGGCGAGCTGTTTGCCGCCGTCAGCGAGCTGGTTCGCGCCGGCGCTCAGCTTGCCTGCGCCTTCCTGCAGCTGCTGCGTGCCTTGATTCAGCTCCGCTGCGCCTTGCGCCAGCTGCTTCTGACCGGCATTCAGCTCACTCGTGCCGGAGGCGACGGACTGGCTCGCGGCCAGCAGCTGCTGCACCTCCGGACTTTGCGCCAGCTCCGGATTGCCTTCGGCCAGCTGCTTCAGGCCGTCCGCGACAGCCTTTGCGCCTTGCTCCAGCGCAGCCGTGGCTTCCAGCGATTGATTCAGGCCCGCCTTCAGGCTGCCGCTGCCATCATGAGCGCTCTTCGCTCCCGCGGCAAGCTGGGCTGCCCCTGCCTGGTTGGCTTGCAGGCCTTCATTCAAGGCCGTGCTGCCGGCTGCGGCCGATTCAATGCCCGCCTGCAGCTTGGCACCGCCCTTGCCGGCCTCTTCTGCCCCTGCTTGCAGCTGGCTGTGAGCCGCCTTAAGCTGATCCAGGCCGGAGGCGAGGGAGCCCGCTCCCGTGTTCAGCTTGCCGGCACCGTTATTCAGCTCCTGCACGCCCTGCGTCAATGGCGCGATGCCGTCTTGCAGCTCCTGCGTGCCGCTGACGAGTTTAGCCAAGTTCTCTTTGAGCTTCACCGCGCCGTCGTCCAGCTTCACGGCACCTTCGGACAGCTTCGTGGCGCCGTCCCCCGCTTCGCTTAGGCCGTCAGATACTTTGGCCACTTGGTCGAACAGGGTTTCCGTGTAGGCTTCAGTCACTTTCGCCGACACCTTGGACTGAATCTGCTTCACGGCAGATCCGCCGATCTGTGCCGCAAGGAAGTTGTAGCCTTCGTTCGGCTCGAAGACGATTTGCGCAGGCTGCGGATGTTCATCCATTAACGTTGTCGCCTGCTGCGAGAAATTTTCCGGAATGCTGATGGTCATGTAGTATTTGTTATCCTGCATGCCCTGTTCAGCTTCGCTCCGGTTAACGAACTGCCAATTAAAATCTTTTCCCTTCTTCAGCTCGGCCACCAAATCCTCGCCGGCGTGAAGCGTCTTTCCTTCAAAAACGGCGCCCTGGTCGTTATTGACGACCGCTACGGGCAAATCCTCCATCTTTCCGTACGGGTCCCAGAAGGCCCCGAGGAACATACCGCTGTACATGACCGGTATGAACAGCACCGCGATGATCGGAATCAATATTTTTTTATTCCGAACGGCGGCACCAAGATCTTTGGCAAACACAGATAATGACTTCATCCAGTCTCTCTCCTTTTTTTTCTATAGATACAGCAGTTAACCAGCCGACATGAATCTGCTCTTACGGCAAATCACATCTTCATTCCAGTACACAATGACCAATATGCTCATTCGGTCAGTTTAGACCAAAAAAAACGATCCCTGGCAAGGAAGGCGATCCCTCAAGCCAAGAGAGTCCGCCTTCCTCATCACGAAGGAGATTGCATCTTCCTCTTACGAGGAGGCTTTGAGCCCGTCAGCCAAGAACACCATCATATATTCCTTGATCTGTTCCTTGCTGAGCGGCTTGTGAAGCTGATTGAAGTCGGTCGTGAGCGCAACGTACAGCTTCAGCATCACAAAGGATACCACCTGAGCATCCAGCGGCTTGATCTCACCGATCGAAATGGCATTCTCCACGATTCCCTTGAGATACCCGACGATTCCGTTCTCCACTTTCGTCAATCCCTCATGCGCCTTAGGCGTGCCGATGTCCCGAACTTCCTGAGACAGCTTGATGAACAGCTCATGCTCGCTTCGGAATTCAAGCAGCGCATCCAGCACCCGGTAGAGATTGTCAAAGAAATCCCTGTCCTTCCGTATCTCCCGTTCGGCCAGACGTTTCATCTCCATGATGGCCGATAGCAGGATCTCGTCGAACAGCTCATCCTTATTCGTGAAAAACGTGTAGATCGTGCCTTTCCCAACATTTGCAATCTTCGCCACCTGTTCCATCGTCGTCGCTTTGTATCCGAACAAAGCAAACGACTTGGAGGCAGCATCTAGCACCTGCTTCCGTCGGTCCACAGCTGGCATGCTTACCCCTCCTTCTACGATCTTCTTTTGATTGGCCTTTTCTTTCGAAACTGACCAAAATACAATTATGGTCATTCGGTCAAAAATCACTTTACCAGATTATCGGATGCGTTGCAATATCTTTCGTTAAATTTTTTTGAAAATGCGGATGCAGGGTTCAAATCTTATCATAACGTCTAATGAAAGAAAAAGTCCGCCGGTAAAATAAATTGAAATGCTTTTCCCTTTTGCGCGTATACTTAGGATGCATACTCTTTTTTTCGCGCCGCTCTTCAAAAAATGATTCCTGTTTTGTAAGATAGAGGGAGAAAGAAGTAGGTGAAACCATGCGATATACAAGAGTGCTCCTCTTCTCAGAGGGTTTCGGCACAGGACATACGCAAGCGGCGTATGCGCTGGCTGAAGGTATACAGCGGATGAATCCCCGCATCCACTGCCGCGTCATTGAACTTGGCAATTTTTTGAATCCCACCGTGGGGCCGTTGATTTTGTCCGCTTATCGAAAAACCGTCAGCACCCGGCCGCGCCTTGTCGGCATGCTGTACCGTTCGCAATATAAGAAATCGTTAAACCGTCTGACGCGGCTCGCGCTGCATCGGATTTTCTATGCGCAGGCCCAGCGCGTCATCGAGGAGCTGAAACCGGATCTGATCATATGCACCCACCCGTTTCCCAACGCCGTGGTCTCCCGCCTGAAGCGCCAGGGGCTTGATGTTCCGCTCTATACGCTGATTACCGACTATGATGCGCACGGCACCTGGGTCAATCCGGAGGTTGATGAATATCTCGTATCGACGCCTCATGTGAAAAAGATGCTCATGCTGCGGGAGATTGAGCCGGAATTCATCCATGTGACCGGCATTCCGGTGCATCCGAAGTTCTGGGAAAGAGGCAGCCGGGTTGCGCTGCAGGCCGAGCTTGAATTAAAGAACATGCCCACCGTGCTGATCATGGGGGGCGGATGGGGCCTCGTATTCAACAAGGAGCTGCTCAGCAAGCTGGCCGGCAGGGCCGATGATATCCAGCTGGTCTTCTGTATGGGACAGAACGATAAGCTGGTTGCCAGCATGCGCGAAGATCCGATCTTCCAGCATCCCAACATTCATGTTCTCGGTTATCGGGACGATATACATAAACTGATGGACGTGTCCGATCTTCTCATCACGAAGCCCGGCGGGATGACATGCACGGAAGGAGCCGCCAAGGGAATTCCGATGCTGTTCTATGAGCCTATCCCGGGACAGGAAGAAGTGAATTCCCACTTCTTTGTCAGCGAAGGCTACGGGGAAATTCTCGACTCCCCTGCCGTGATCGACAAGTGGTTGAACCTGCTGTCCGATCATTATGACCAGGTGGAGAAGAAGCGTAACGGAGCGGGCCGGCAGCGCACGCCTCATCTGGAGCCCGACCACTGCGCCGGCCAGGTGATGGGATTGCTGACCGAAGGACGCATACCCGTTTATCCCGAAGATGCCGTCAAAATATTGGCGGACCAGCCCTAATATGCATCCTGTTCCCAGAACGCGCTTATGCACTTATCCTCTACCAAAAAGCTTCCCTGTCCTATGTGACAGGGAAGCTTTTTTAAGTATAAATCGATCTATATTTCCAGCGTTTCTCCTGCTTTCAACGGATGACCCTGAATGCCCGTTTGGGCCAGTTCGTCGCAGAAGGCCCTTGCATCCTGTTTAATGCCCGGGAACGTGTCATAGTGCACCGGGATGACATGCTTCGCACGAATCCACTGTGCGGCCAGCAGGGCGTCCTGCGGGCCCATCGTCAACATATCCCCGATCGGCAGCGCGGCTGCATCGATGTTGTTCATCTCTCCGATCAGGCGCATATCGCCAAACAAACTTGTGTCGCCAGCATGATAGAACGTTTTTCCGCCCATGGTCAGAATGACGCCTCCAGGCTGCCCCGCATAGATCCAGGTATCCCCCACCGAGATGGAGGAAGAATGGAAGGCCGGGGTAAACTTCACCTTAAAACCGTCGAACTGCGCGCTTCCGCCGATATTCATTCCATGGGATTTGGCTCCCTGCTGGCCGCAATACACGGCGAGTTCGTACACCGCGATAATCGGACAATCATTCTGTTTCGCGATTTCGATGCAGTCGCCAAAGTGGTCGGAGTGCCCATGCGTCAGAACCACTGCATCCACTTTCACGTCACTGGGTTCGATGCCGGAACCGGGATTACCGGACAGCAACGGGTCGATGATGACACGAACGCCGCCTTCCTCCACCAATATGCTGGAATGGCCATAATACGTAATATTCATGGTTAAACACACCTCCTACATCCTAGTTTACCCTTATGGGCACTACTTGTAAAAAGAGTGATTTCCTATTTTTTTAACAAAAGTCCTGGAATGATGCACCGTGAGATCCTGAGCCAGCTTCAAAGACAGGAAGAAGTACGTATCGTCCTTCACCTCTTTTTGACCATGAAGCGCCGCATTCACGGACTTAATCGTCTCTTCGTTCGGCTGGACACGTTTAAGACGCCCGTTCGCTACAGGACTAAATTGATGCTTTTGATAGATGACATCGGTTATCGTATCGGGAAAATTGGCTGACCGCAGCCGGTTTAAGACAACGTTGGCAACTGCCACCTTGCCTTCGTACGGTTCGCCTTCCGCCTCTGCCATGACAATCTTCTGGAGCAGAAGCAGTTCTTCAGCTGACAAATCATAGGTCCAGGTCGCTTTGTCTTTTTGGTCCTGGGTTAACGTATTTGTTCTTGTGAAGAATAAAGTTGTGGGGGGTGATAGGCTTTCCGCCTTGGATTTGACGACATGAGTCCCCTTTTGTTTTGCCGGTTTCCCGTCCGCAGCCTGAGATTTGGTTGCTTTCTTCTTCTCATCTGCAGTCTTCAATGATGCTTTCGAGTCGATCTTCCCGGAGGCTAAACCAATGCCTTTTGCGTTTGAAAAAGCATGAACCTTGCTCCCCGGCTTATTCCACTCTTGGAAAACAATTGAAGACAAAATGTTGACAGGTTCCCTATCCTGCTGCCTACTCTCAGCTTTAACGTAGTGATCAGGGTCGCCTTCCGGAACCGGAGCAGCCGTTACAAATTTGGGCATGTCCTGCTTTGGCTCTTTCCCTTCCGTCGTTTTCGATTGCATTCCAAGCAAACTTATAAGAGACAAACTCACAAAGAGCGCTCCGATGAGCAGCGCAACCCAGCGATTTTGCCGTAGCACTTTCATAACCATATTTTTCCTCCTATGATGTCGGCACATTTCTACACTATGTAACCACATTTTTAGGCGTTGAAAACATGGTAATTTTATGAACATTCTATTTTCAATTTCAAAAAATGGTCGAAAGCCGCGCCACACCTACGGTTTCGTACATCGGGCTCGCCTGTAAATTTGTTCGAAAAAGAACCATTTCTAGCACGTCCCACTGGATAGGTTCGGGTCCTTTTCCGATAACATCCAAAGAAAATGTTTGATTTCCTTGAAATTTCCGGCCAACCGTAATATGCGGTCGAAAGGGACGCTCCTCCGGTACGAATCCGAAAGATTCCATCCGCGACACGACCGATTGCTGCAGCTCAGCGAGCGCATTCAGATCCCCGCCGACCCCAGCCCATAGAATCCTTGGGGAGCCGCTTGCCCCGAACACGCCGGCATCATAAAGACTGAGCTTGAAGGGCTTGCGTTCCTTGGCTACCTCCTGGAGCGCTTCGGCGAGCTCCGCTATGCGATGAGAGGGCGTATCGCCCAGAAACTGTAAGGTAATGTGGTAATCCTGCGGATGAACCCATTTTTTGAAATTGGCTTGCTTCCTCAATGTTTCCGTCCAATCCTGTATCCGGGAGGAAACCTCCGAAGGCAGACGCACGGCAACAAACAAACGATCCATAGCTCCCTCAGCCGAATGGCTCAACTACGACACTTCCTTCCAATCATCTTTTATCGCTAGCAGTCTAAGCACTGCCACCATGTTTTCCTGGTTCGTTTATAGTTTGAGCAAGAACATCTGAAAATAGTATGAGGGGTACATCAAATTCGCCTAAAAATATGATGAAGCTTCAATTTACCATAAATCGGACAATAATTCATGTACAAATTTACCAATCGCGTCCGTTCGTTCATGCGCAAAGCGATGATTTCTGATAATATGTTCCCTAAGAGATTTTCGCTATGATTCTGGTTGAACATCATATTCCTTAGGAGGTAGTACCATGCCGAACATCGTGGCCATACACGACTTAACCGCCGAGCAGCAGCAAAAAATCAAGGAGATTGCCCCCGACTATGACCTGTTGGTGACAAAAGCGAAAGAGCTGACGGGAAGCATCGTTCGGAATGCCGAGATCATGATCGGCTGGTCACGCTCCATGCAGGACGAGGTATTGTCCGCCGACAGTAAGCTCAAATGGATTCAAGCCTGGTCGGCCGGGGTGGATAAAATGCCGCTCCGTGAACTAGAGGAAAAAGGCATTCAGTTGACCAACGCCAGCGGCGTACATAGCGTTCCGATCACGGAGCATATTTTTGCGATGATCCTGGCCTTCAACCGCAACCTTCATCTCGCGATCCGTCAGCAGTCGAACAACAAGTGGGATACATCCGGCACGTTCACGGAATTGGCCGGCAAAACCATCGTCATCGTCGGCGTCGGCCAAATCGGCAGCCATACGGCACGGGTCGCCCAGGCGTTCGGCATGCGGACCGTCGGGGTCCGCAACTCCGGCAAGTCCGATCCTAACGTGGAATCGATGTATAAGGTCGATCAGCTCGATGAAGCACTGGCGCAAGGCGATTACATCGTCAATATCCTGCCGCTGACCGATGAAACCCGCGGATTGTTCAATACGGCAAGGTTCTCGGCGATGAAGGACTCCGCCTTCTTCGTGAACGTAGGCCGCGGCCAGACCGTGGTCACGGACGACATGGTCCAAGCGCTGCAATCCGGAGCTTTGGCAGGCGCGGGTCTGGATGTCTTCGAGGAAGAGCCTCTTCCTGCGGACCATCCGCTGTGGAACCTGGACAACGTCATCATGACGCCTCACATGGCAGGCGATACGGATCGATACGGCGAGCGTGCCGTGGATATTTTCCTGGAGAATTTAAAGCACTACGTAAACGGAGAGCCGTTATCCCGCAATGTGATCGATTACAGCAAGTCGTACTAAGACCAGGCAACAAGTCGTGAAGCACCGTTTCGTATCTAGATCCACGCGTTGGTTTAAGGAGCTTGTCAAAAAAAGGAACGTCCCGAGGTTTTCCATGCCTGTCGGGACGCCCTTTTTATTTATATGGAAAATGGAGTGAGCACACATAAATGCAGCCGTTTACAAAACGCGTCATTGAAGTGATTCAGAGCATTCCGGAAGGATACGTGATGACTTATGGACAGGTGGCCAGACTGGCCGGCAGCCCCAGGGGCGCCCGGCAGGTCGTCAGAATACTTCACACCCTCAGTCATATTCACAAGCTGCCGTGGCATCGGGTCATCAACGCCAAAGGAGAAATCGCGATCCAAGACGATGAGTCCAGGCTCATGCAGGAGCTGTATCTGCAGGACGAAGGTGTTGCCGTCAATCACAAAGGCATCATTGATTTGGAGAAGTATCGATATGATCCTGCCGAATAAATCGGGGAGCCGTTTATTCGCACAGCCAAATATCCCTTACAAAGCTCCCCTTGCGGGTCGTGCAATGAGAAAGCACCTTCCACCCCGTGTCCGTCAGCTGCTCTCTTAGCGGCTCCGTACTTACGATGACAGCACGATCTGACAAGCGGCGTAAGCTTTTCAGCATCCGCAACTGCTCATCCTCTGGAAAGACGGAGCACAGATTATACGGCAAATCCAGTACAGCGGCATCATAATGTCCATGCAGCGTGTTCATGTCCTGGACGGCAACTTTATTGTCATCATAACCGTAGTGCCGGAGATTCACCCTCGCTCCCCGAACCGCGAGCGGATTGATGTCACGGCCCTCGGCCGGGATTCCCATCGAGAATGCCTCGATCAATACATTTCCCATTCCGCAGCAGGGATCCATGAGCGTGGCACCGTTTATCCGAGGCACGGCCAGATTGACCAGCGCCCTGGCCACCCTCGAGCTGAGCCCTGTCGAATAATTTTGCGGCTTCCGCTTATGCTCCAGCCAGGCACGTTCAGGCTCGTGCAATACCCCCAATCGCCAGATTCCGTTTAGGGATATCAGGCCGAGCGTGACATCCGGAGATTTCATCTGCGCCGTTCCTTCGATTCGGCCACCTACCATCCGTTCGAAACCGCGCAATTGATCATAGCTGAAACGATCGCCCGCCTTAAGGCAGACGACTTTGAAGGTCGTTTGGTTAAGTCGAATGCGGCCTGCTTGCTCGGCGATGCTTTCGATGGAATCTCCAGTCATCTTGACGTCAAGGCTGGCCGATAGGAACGGGCTGCGATCCGGATCGACCCGCCGCTCGCTTTCCAGCCAGTCCGCACCGTCAGGCCCCTGACCGAACAGCTCCGTCAGCTCCATCAAGCATAGCGCCCGCTCGGTTTCATGACAGGCATACGTATACAGATAAGATGATTTATCGCTCATGGAGGACGGACCGAAGGTCATGTCATAGTCGTTCGTATTCTTCATGTATTTCGTCTCTCTTCTATTATATATGTGCAGCAGTGTGCAGCAGTCGCTACTGCCCCATTAACAGCCGATACGATTCCAGCCGCGCATCGTAATCGCTCACGGGGGTAACGACCAGGAACTCGTCGCACCGGTATTTTTCCGCCATCATCTGCAGCTTATCTCGCACGCTTGCAGGCGTGCCGATGATTAGCCTCCGGGATGGACCGGAAGAATCGGAATCCGTCGGTTCCGAAGGAAGGTCGCTCTCCCCAGGCCGTGGAATTAACGCGGCCAGCTTTCTTGCTTGCTCCTCCGTCTCCGCGCAAATCACGCTCACCGCCACCATCGCACGCGGTTCTCTCAGATCAGCGCTTGGCTGAAAGCCTTCCCTGTAAGAACGGAGAATCTCCGCCCCGTCCGTATCGCTCATAAACTGTCCGAATACATAGCCCGTCCCGAATTCGGCTGCATACCCGGCACCTTTCGTATTCGTGCCCAGCATCCACATCACCGGCTGCGCCGCAGGTACCGGTTTGGCTGCCACCGGCACATCGTCGTAGCGATACCGGTCCTCCAGCAGTTCGGTCAAAGCCCGAATCCGCTGCGGCAAATCCGCCACATGCCCCAGGAAATTCCCGCTAAGCGCCATGCTCGTATGGGCCGAACCTCCCGGCGCCCGCCCGATCCCGAGATCGATGCGACCGGGATACAGCGCCGCCAGCATGCGAAAATTCTCCGCCACCTTCAGCGGGCTGTAATGGGGCAGCAGCACGGCCCCGGAACCAAGCCGGATGCGCGTTGTTCGGGCGCCGATATGGGACAGCAGGATCTCGGGCGACGCACAGGACAGGTGCTCCAGATCATGATGCTCCGCTGCCCAGTATCGCCCGTAGCCCCATTGTTCCGCAGACTGCGCCAGTATCACCGCTTGCTGCAAGGCTTCTTCGAACGAGCTCTCTCCCCATCGCGGAACCAGATCAAGCACGCTCAGTTTCAATTGGCTATTCATGCAATCCCCCTTGTATCGCCGTTACTAATCCAAATCATAGATCGAACCTACCTTGAGTCCGTACAACTCGTTATAGATTTTCTCGGCAAAAGCGTCCGTCATCCCTGCGATATAATCAATCACCATATGCTCCCACGTCCAGATCGGATTCGCCCGCTTCTGGTCCGCTTCGTATCGCTGGAGCCAGTCGGATGGAATGATCGCCGTTGAAGCGACAGGATCCAGAAAGGCATCCCACAAGCGCTTGATGATCCATTCGCTGCGCTTCTGCAGGCGCTGAACCCGCAGGTCGCGAATCATGGTCACCCAGGCGAAACTTTTCAGGACGCTGACCGTTCGCAGCATATCCTCGTCTTCCACGCCGTCTTTGACAAACGTGACCTTTTTCCAATCCCCGTTCGCGATCACGCCAAGGCTGCCCACAAACAGGCTGACCCAGTAGGCCTTGACCTCGCGCCGGGTGCGTGAATAATCATTCTCGCAGGTCGGCATTTTTTCGTTCCATATTTTCAAAAACTCGTCCAGCACCAAATCCACCTTCGGCTGGATCTGCTCCTTGGTCCATCCCTTCCACACCTCGTCTTCCAGCGTCATGATCTTCTGCACGATCAACTTGTTGAGATGGCTGTCCCGCAAAAAGTGCTCGTGCACCTCAATCTTCCCGGCTTTGATGCCATCCTCCAGATCGTGCGCGGAATACGCGATGTCATCGCACAGATCCATAAGCTGCGCTTCCAGCGTTCTGTGCGTTCCGGGTATTTGCCACTCATTCCGGATATGGGAGATGTATTCCCATTCATGCCGGTACATCCCCTTGGGATTATCCAGGCCGGAGAACGGATATTTGTTGATGCCAAGCAGCACCGCATCCGACAGGTTGAGGCCGTTTACGTTCTCTCTTTTCTCCAAAAACATGATCAGCCGGAAATTGTGCGCGTTCCCTTCAAAATGCTCATATTTGCGCCGCATGGCCTGCTGCACCTCGGCCGCCTGCTCCGGTGTCGGCGTACCGGGCTGGCGCGTCAGCTCCTTCTCGGTCCTGCGGTCAATGAGCTTCTCCAGAATGCCCTGCAGCACCTCTTCGCCCTTATGGCCGAACGGAGGATGCCCGAAATCATGGGCGATCGCCGCGCATTCCACCACCTCGGGATCAATCATCAGCCCTGCGTTCTCGGCCTGCTCCGGCAGCACTTCGGGATAAAGACGCGTCAGGCTACGTGCCGCTTCTCTCGCAATCTGCGCCACCTCAAGCGAATGCGTTAAGCGCGTCCGGTAGTAATCGCCGGTGCCGGCGCCGAATACCTGCGATTTTCCTTGCAGCCTGCGAAACGTCGGCGAATGGATCAGGCGCGAATAATCCCGCTCGTATACCGCGCGCGAAGCATCCGACTTCGTTTGCTCCGGATATTGGCGATGCTCTCTAAGCTCCTTCAGTGTCATTTGTCCCACTCCTGTTTTTTTATCTATTTAAGGTCGATTCGGAATCGTTCGTTCTTTAGATTATATGCCATACGGCATCCGAAGAAAAAATGTTATTCCCTTTCCGCCTGTTCCCTCATTGTATACCCGGCTCATCCTATCCGTTATCGCCAAGCAAGATATTTTCCTGTCTGAGTCAGGTATGACGAAATCCAAATACGTAATGCTTCACCGTCCAGGAAAGCTGCGGGAGGGCAGAAGGCGCAATAAATCCTCCCATTATGCAAAAATACCAAGTACTTATAGGATTAACACAAGACCTGTGCGCACATTCTTGCTACGTTTTAGGTAAGCGCTGTCATACAGTCTGAAGCGCACCGCAGAAAGGAGGGAAATGATATTTATTAACGATTACATCAACCTACGGGAGGGATCGCCGTGAAACGAAGGTTTGCTTTATCCAAAAAAATGGCTTTCTGCCTGATCAGTGCAGCCATGCTGCTTGCTGGTCTATTTGAAGGACAGAGTGTCGCAGCTAATGAGAGCAAGTACCCGGCTTCCGCATCGGCCAGCAGCTACGACACCCGCTGTGCTTGCGATGCATCGAAAGCGGTGGACGGCAGTCTTAGCACACGCTGGTCCGGCGAAGGCGACGGCACTTGGCTGAGGCTGGATCTTGGGTCCGCCCAACCGGTTTCACTGGTCAAGATCGCGTTTTACAACGGAGACACGCGCACATTCACCTTCGATATTCAAACCTCATCGGATGGCTCCAACTGGCTTCAAGCACGGAACGCTGTCACTAGCGCTCAAAACAACCAACTGCAATCTTTCTCCATCCCCGTCGCTGAAGCCCGGTATGTACGCATTGTGGGCTACGGCAACACCTCAAATGACTGGAACAGTTACACAGAGGTCGAAATTTGGGGAGGTACTACGGATGGAGGAAGCGGAAACCTTGACCCGGCTAAACCCCCTTCGGGCAATTTTGACCTAACCAAGTGGAAAATCACCCTGCCTGACGCGTCCGAGATTCCAGCTAGCGCACTCGCCGGCGGCTATGAGCATCCGGATTGGTTCTATACCGATCCCGTCACCGGCGGCATGGTATTCACATCCCCTAATATCGGCGAGACCACCACGAACAGCACCTACACCCGCTCCGAGCTTCGGGAAATGCTGAATCCGTCGACGAACAGCGCCTCCTCATGGGCCAATAATTGGGTAACCTCTACCTCCTCCCCATCCATAAAGTCGCAGGCCGGCGGCGTGGATGGAACGATGAAGGCTACCTTACGCGTGGATCGTGTATCCGTCAGCGGTAACGAAGCCGATAAAATCGGCCGCGTCGTGGTCGGGCAAATCCATGGCCCCAGCACCGAGCCGATACGGCTTTATTACCACAAGCGTCCTTCGGACAGCAGGGGTGCGGTTTATTTTGGGACCGATGATCTGGACAACAACAACACCTGGGTGAACATACTCGGCGGACCGAACCAGCTTAACCCTTAAACGGCATTGCCCTCGGCCAGACATGGAGCTATGAAATCAAGGTGACCGGACTGCTCATGACGGTAAAAGTAATCCCGGAGGGCGGATCGGCCACCACCGTGAACCATACCCTCCCAAGCGGTTACAACGATAAATATCTTTACTTCAAAGCAGGCGTCTATAACCAGAACAAATCCGATACCACCTCCGATCAATCCGACCATGTCAAAGCCACTTTCTTCTCACTAACGCACATGCATCCGTAGCTTCCACTTGTCCATCCGATGCCCGGGACAGTCCAGCGCCTGCTCCCGGGCGTTCTTAAACACGCTTCAACTACCAATCGAAAAGCGAGGGATGAAACGTTGAAGAAGAAACTTTACCGGTTCTCATGCCTAGTCCTCTGCCTGCTCATAACCATGAGCGTCATGGCATCCCCAGGGCAGCTTCCTGTTATATCTGCACAATCTGTTGCAGAATTCGATCTTGCGGCAGAATCTGTTGCCTCAGCTTCCGATCCCCTACCGGAACCAGAAGGTCCGGATGTTCTATTCTTCTCCGATAACTTCGATTCCGAGCGATATGGCACCACCGGAGGAGTCGTCGTTCCCCTGCCCTGGGTTCAAACCGGGGAAGGCGGAAGCAAAGCCAAGACCTCCGTATCCGGCAGCGCGCCGTCCACGCCGAACCTCATGAAAATCGACGTGACCGATTCCGTCTATCTGCCCGTCAATACGACGGGTTACGGCAACATCAAGCTGAGTTATTATACGAGAGCTTCTTCTTATGTCAGCGGAAGCATCGTGGCAGAGTGGTCCGGCGACGAAGGCGCGACCTGGAGCCTGCTGGAGGATTTCAAGCTGGCCCCGGGAACTCCTGAAGCGCCGCGCAGCGAATCCAACACGTTAAAAACCTGGACGCTGCCGCCGGAAGCGAACAGCAATCCGAACGTGCGAATCCAGTTCCGGGTAGGTGATCCGATGAACGCCAATATGTATATCGACAGCGTCTCGCTGTCCGGTCAGGCCATCCCGGGCGTTCCGCCTGCGATCGATCCCGTGCCTGAACCCCCGCCGGCCGAAACCGGCCCATACCCTGCTCCGGAAGGCGTAACCCTCTATGAGGACGTTTTGATCGGCAAAGCCGGCGACCGGGACCTCTATACGTCCATCGCCGTTCCGAGCACTCCCCCGGCCGAGCCCATGCCGGTCATGATCTACATTCACGGCGGGGGCTGGAACAAGGGCGACCGCAAAAACGCCCTGGGCAGCATCTGCAACTATGTCCTTAAACGCGGGTACATCGGCGTTTCCTTAAGCTACCGTCTAACTCCCGAAGCGCCTTACCCGGCCCAAATTCAAGACGTAAAGCTGGCCATCCGTTATTTGCGCGCCCACGCCGAGCAATACCACATCGATCCGAGCCGAATCGGCGTCTGGGGCACTTCGGCGGGAGGGCATCTCGCTTCCCTGCTCGGAACGACGGGAGACCTGACCTTGGAGGATACGGTTACGCTGGATACCGGCGATTCGGTGCATCTTCCCGATATCGAAGGCGCCGGCGGCTGGCCGGAATACTCCACCAAGGTGCAGGCCGTGGTGGACTGGTACGGACCTGCCGATTTCACGACCGATTTTGCCGACCGGTACAGTTCGGTCACGAAGCTGCTCGGCGGGCATAACGCCCTGTCCGTCCCGATTGAAGCACGGCTTGCCATGCCCGGAACGTACGCCACTCCCGATGATCCGCCGTTCTGGATTCGGCATGGAGACGCGGACGCCACCATCCCTTATACCGACAGCGTCACCTTCGCCAATCAATTGACGGCCGCCGGCGTTCCTGTGGTCGATTTCGAAATCGTTCCCGGCCAAGGCCACGGCTTTACCGGAGAAGCCAAAACAACCGCGGAAGCGGAAGCTTGGGCCTTCATGGAGCAGCACGTGAAGAATCGGGAGGTCACGACGCCGATTCTCTACAAAGACGGCTACACGCCTCCTGATCCGACCGATCCGACCGATCCCACCGACCCGACTGATCCTTCAACGGGCATCCCCGTTGAGGTTGGCCGTTTGGAGCCCTCGGACGATGCGTTGATCGACAGCTCCAAACCGGACGCCAATATCAATTCCGCTACAGGCACAAGCGTCGGTTTGTTTAGCGTTTCATCCGGTACAACCAACAAAAGGTATGTCTATTTCAAATTCGATGCTTCCACCCTGAGCGATCCCGATTACCGGTACGAATTCCAGGTCGCCGCGAAAAAAGGCACCAGCAACACGGATCTTGAGCTCTCCCTCTACGGGATCGAGGATACAGCCTGGAGCGAAAGCCAACTGACTTGGAACAATGCACCCGTGAACGTTCTCGATCCAAATGCTTATATCGGATCGTTTACCGTACAGGCCGAGAATGGCGGCCGGCCGGAGGTATACAGCGTCGATGTGACGGACTATGTCCGCAGTCACCTCACAGATGGCAGCGTATCGTTTCTCCTGGCGGATGCGGCCCATACCGGTGTCAGCGTCAATATCTATACCAAGGAAGCCAATGGCTCCAGCAATCCGAGACCTGCCATGGTCGTGAGCGAATGGGTGGATTCCAGTCAGGATACGACGCCGCCGTCCTGGCCGGACGGAAGCCGCCTGTCCATCGGCAGCATTGGCGAAGATTATGTGCTTTTGTCATGGCCGACGGCGGAAGACAACAAGATCGTCGCGAAGTACAACGTTTATCAAAACGGCGTCAAAGTCATGGAGCTGGGCTCCGACATCACCCGCCATGAAGCGGAGGGACTATCACCGCACACGGAGTACAGCTATAAGGTCGAGGCCGTGGATGCGGCCGGAAACGTCAGTCCGGTTCCGCTGACGCTCCAGGTTACGACGCTTAGCGCTCCCTTAGCCCCTTGGCCTGTGGCCTCGGTCACGGCAAGCGGCAGCGACGGCAACATCGAGGATAATACCCTGGACCAGAATCTATACACCCGCTGGTCTGCCGCCGGCGACGGTCCGTGGATCATGTACGATCTCGGCGAGGCCCGGGACATCGGTTATCTGGGTATCGCCTTCTATAAAGGGGACGCTCGCGCTACGGAGATCGATATCGAAGCCTCCGATGACGGCGTGACCTGGTCTTCCCTCTTCAACGGTTCGAGCAGCGGAACCACCACCGCAATGCAGGCTTTTGACGTTCCAGATACGAACGCCCGCTACGTGAGGCTGACCGGGCGCGGAAATTCGGACGGCAGTGCCTATACGAGCCTAACGGAAGTTCATATCTATCCGCCTTTCGCTAACGGGGATACGCCCGTGGCGATCATTCCGGATTTTGTGCCGCAGCCGCCGGAGGGTACCGTTCCTTTTACCGCCCCAGGCATGAAGAATGCGGACGGCAGCGACCATCCGGTGCATCAGGCTTTTGCCGCTACCGGAAGGACGCTGAACGTGGTCGATTACGGGGCTGATCCTGCAGACAATGCAACGGACGATCGACCGGCGATCCAACGAGCGATGGATGAAGCGCTCCCGGGCGACGAGGTGTTTTTCCCGAATGGGGTTTACAACTTAAACAGCACGCCCGATGGACTGACCAATCTGATGCTGAAATCCGAGGTCAATTTACGCGGGGAAAGCCAGAACGGCGCGATTCTGAAGACCTCGCTGAACAAGGTCCGCAACAGCACGATGCTGAGATCCGCCAAACAGCATGACCTTACCATCTCCAACCTGACGCTGACATCTGCCTGGGATGGCCAGTACACGACGGATCACAGAATCAACAACCCGGATGCCGGCGGCCCCGACATGATGATCATTGCCGCCAATTATGGCGAGGCGCCATCGTACAACATCACGATCGACGGCGTAACGATCGAGAAATTCAGCCGCATGGGCGTCCGCATCGAGAACAGCCATGACATCGTCGTCCGCAACACGACGTTCCGAAATGCCACGGATCTCGGTCCGGGCGGTGCCGGGTACGGCGTATCCATTCAGGGCGTGCCGAAGGTCGACCGCAACGGGTTTGCCAACGATACCAGGTGGAATCTGGTCGAGGACTCCTCCTTCGAGGGGCCTTACCTGCGACACGGCGCACTCATTCAATATGTGGCCCATAACAATGTGATCCGGCACAGCGAATTCCACCAGGTCCGGCTGGATGCGATTGATCTGCACGGGGAGCTGGAGTATTTTAACGAGATCCACGATAACCTGATCACCGACATGCCGTACGGCGGCGGCATCGGCATCGGGAATACCGGGGGGACCGCTCCGACCAATCACAGCAAATCCGGCCCGCAAAACTATATCCACGACAACACGATCCGCAATGCCCGGGAAGGCATCGTCGTATCGATGGGCTCGCCGGATACCATCATCGAGAACAACTGCATCGAGAATACCGTCGATATTCCTAACGCGGCAGGCATCAATATTTTGAACGGGCCGGGCACGATCATCAAAGGCAACACGATCCGTCAGAACACCGCCGAGCATTATTGGGGCATCCTGCTCGAGCACGACAACGGGGACACCAACGCGGGCGGCATCGGAGCCGGAGACCCGGAGAACGTGCAGATTCTGGACAACGTCATCACCGGCAACAGCAACGGAATTCAGCTCCAGGCAGGCAAGAATATCAAGCTAAGCGGCAATACGCTGGACAATATCGGGGAGAACTTCACGGCGGCACCTGACGTCACGTATACCGATCTCACCGTGGGCCTGGAGTACAGCACGACGGCCCCAACGAATGGGGACGTTGTAGCAGCCTTGGTGTCGGAGAGTCCGATTACCGTTACGAATAACGGCGGATCTCCAACTTACAGGTTTACGGAGAACGGTTCGTTTACCTTCGAATATGCGGATGAGGACGGCAACGAAGGCACCCTAACGGCAACCGTGTCGAACATCGATAAAATCGCCCCGGTTCTTACGGTTACGCTCTCGCCTTCCGTATTGAAGGCGCCGAATCGCAAAATGGTCGATATTCGCGCCAGCCTCGAATCCAGCGATGAAGGCTCGGGCGTCGCGTCCATCGTGCTAACCTCAATCACCATGGAGAGTGCAGGCGGCAAGGGGGATAGCCGGGATATCCAGGGGATTTCCATTGAGAAAGTTAAGGACGCGAGTAACAGCGAAAGCAAAGGCAAGGGAGGTGATCGAGGACCGGATGTTCAGGATGCCGAATTCGGTACCCATGACACTCATTTCCGGCTGCGAGCGGAGAAATCGGCACGCGGTCAAAGCCGAATCTACACGGTGACCTATACCGTTACGGATCATGCGGGGAATCAAGCATATGCGGTGGGGACGGTGAGGGTGAAGTGAGGTAAGGTATAATACGCGAAAAACGTAATGGGGAGGCACGTTAATCTGCCTTTTACGTCGAGAAATTAGTTGGTTTCCCAGTTGGTTAAACATATTGACTGATAAATATTACATTATGGCAACCCGGAGTAGAAAAATCATCGAAAACTGCATCGCTGCTTTATTTTAGTCGCCGCTAGGCGACTTTTCTTTTTTCAGGCTATTCATGCTTGGTTAAACATATAGACCGATAAATGATTACATATAAGCGGTAATTTATATCGCGCCTACCGCCAATGCGCCAGCTCCTTCTACAACGGGGCAATAATCCAGCGAATATGCCGGGCGGGGATCGTATTCTGCACAAAAGTCAGCAGTCCCAGCGTGACGGAATCACCGAAGCGGTCCTTCTGACCGTCGGCGTAGACATACTTTCCGTTCACACCGCTAGTCAAGGGAATGGTACGGATATACAATGCCTTTGATTCCATGTAAGCATGAATATCCCCATCGAATTCCTCCACACCCGGATAAGCCTTCTCCCCTTCTACATGCGTTAACAGATACTTTGCCATCATGATGGTTCTCCTTCTGGTTTATATGATCAGGGATTTTCCCTGTAAAACCCGTGCCAAATAAAAAGGCCGCCTATTGGCGACCAAGCGGTTTCTTATTTTTTTCCATATACTTCAAGTTCAAGGGAAGCTGTATCCAAAGTCATTCAAAAGAATAAACCCCTGCCATGTTAATTAGATGAACCGTCTCTTACAGAAAACTCAGCTTTCACTTACTCTCTTTATGGATAATCCCCAGACGATAAAGCACGGTCATGATCCGGTAAAAATCGAAGCTGCCCTCAGGGTCATGAAGTACTCCTGCCTGTTTTGCAGCTTGTACCGCCGGGTCCGCCCAAGACGGAACCTTCGCAGGCTTCTCCGTCTCCGCCGCCTTAAGCCTGGCATTCATCTGCTTGATGGCATGGTCCTGCTCGGTTAGCAGTTTCATTGCCGAAGCATACTGCTCGTTAAGCTGCCGAACTTGGTCCTGCGTTTTTTGCAGTTCTGCCGTTAATTGTTCGATTTTCATGCGTTCCTCCTCCTCCGGACTAGGCACATCATATTGATGGAGCGAATGCTGCTCTATGATGGAAATGAGCTTTTTGGGATAATTGGGGTCTGTGGCATAGCCACCTCTCCAAATCTCCGTTGCCGCCGTTTTATAATTCGCCCATAACACGCCATGGTAGCGCTGCGGCTTGTCACGCGTACCGTTCAGGATCAGCCGGGTATGATCGGCAACCGATTCATGCCAATGGTTGTATTTTCGAAATGAAGCTTGGGTCGTATAGGGCGTCTGTCCCCGGTATTCCGTTGTCTGCATGGTCACGCTGCCCGCTGGGCCGGTTCCTTTGATGCCGAACAGATTGTTCGCCTTGTGCGTCAGGCCGCTCGTTCCCCAGTTGGATTCCAGGATTGCCTGGGCAAGCGTAAGCGAAGCGGGTACCCCGTACTGACGCATGTCCTGAGCAGCTATGGGTGCCAGCTTGGCTATAAATTCAGAGGGCTTCATCCTTTTTCTCCTCCTTTCGTGCGGTTGGCTTATTCCCTTCTTCGGATTTGATCTGGAATACCTGTACCACATTACGCAGGGACTGGGGGATCGGTACCCCCATTCTTCCTACGTTCTCAATAATAGACAGCAGCTCATTCGCGAGATAGAAGAAGATCACCGTATTCTGAAAATAATTCATCTCCCCCAGCAACCGGTCCACCAGATGCATCAGGGCGATGATGAGAAAAATGGTCATTTTGCGTGCAATTCCAGTATAACCAATACGGCTGCGCAGCTCGCCGTTCATCCAGGCCGCGCCCCACCCGGTCAACCAATCGATCACCACGAACCACAACAACAGATGCAGCGGCAGCGACCATCCGCCCCAGACGTACCCGGTCACGGCCCCCGTCCCCGCCACCAGCATCTTAAAAAACTGACCGATGTGCTCATACATAATTCTTCCTCCTTTTATATGGTTTTGAAGGTGTGGAAAAGCCCTCGGGGGAGCCGAGGGCTTGGATTGAAGTTATTCATAGTTGTTTTAACAGAAATACACAGATACACCTTTTAAGCAGTACATCACTTCGCATGCGGATCATGCTTCCGATCGCTGTTGCCCCCAGATTTTCTTGTAACTTTATGGATAGGGTTAAAATCCGTGGACAAAGGCGACCGCTCCGCTTCTCCAGCATGATTCCGCCTTCTCCGTTGAAGCCCTTCATGTTAGGCCTTTCAAAGCAGCGTTTAATATGCCTCGCCAGTGATGACTTCATATTCATCCGAGGTGATTACGCCAAACGAAACATACTGTCTCAATTGAGACTTCTGTGCCCACTTTTTTTCATAGTAATACTTCAATCGTTCAAAATCGTTCTCGAACATCGTCTCCCGCTCCTTTCGATGTATTCATTCCAGGCTGCGAGATCAAAGCGTGGACGGAACAAGCCGGGAGTCACCGGGATGCCGATGATGTAGCCGGAGATGGTAGATTCTGGTTCATTGGATGCTTCGCCTTCTGGTTGAGTTACGTTTTCTGCTGTCGTTAGCACATCTAATATTCCTTGTTGCATGTTGGAATCATGACCACCCGTCCAACGGGTGGTTTGCTCTTGGGGTATAACCCCTTGTTGCCAAACTGCGCCTAAAGACGCTAGCCTGACCACAAATCCGTTCAGGCTCAGTGTTTTTGTCACTTTCACTTACCAGTTAAACTGGTTTATTTCTTCTTGCTCCTGTTGCTACTGAACGGATCTTCGTACTCTTTTACACTCAGCTTATCTACCGCTTGGTCATGTGCTTCTTGTTCACGAATGTACTTTCTTACCGTTGCTTCATTTAATCCTACCGTACTCACATAATATCCTTCTGCCCAGAATTTTCGATTCCCGTATTTATATTTGAGCTGGGCATGCTTCTCAAAGATCATTAGGGAACTTTTTCCTTTTAGATATCCCATGAACGATGAGACTGCAATTTTCGGTGGGATCGCTACCACCATGTGTACAGGATCCGGCATCATATGACCTTCTATGATCTCTACACCTTTGTACTTGCATAAGCGCTTGAAAATTTCAATCAGATCTCTTCTCACTTGATTATAAATCTCTTTCCGTCTATACTTCGGGGTGAATACAATGTGGTATTTGCACATCCACTTTGTGTGAGCTAGGCTGTAGCTCTTGGTTGCCATCTAAGACCATTCCTTTCTTTGAGCCTGAACATCTCAAGTTTATCGGAATGGTCTTAGTGGTCAAACCCTCAATCCCTCCACCCGCATAGCGGGTGGTTTTTTGTTTCGCGCGTTTCACGCACTCAACTGGCTAAAGCCATCAATAAAAAGGGACGACACCAGAAAAGGTATCGTCCACAAGCGTGTCCTCTAAATAGAGGCCGTTTGTATTTACTTTAGGTACGGCTTTCATGTGGTGCCTCCTTTATTGTTCGGCTTGGAATGAAATCCCGTCCAACTGAAACTATGCGGTCCCTGCATCTCCAGAAATATAAATAACACCATCACCCCGTAATTCCAAAATGGTCACAACATGTTCAGCATTCTTATTTTCCCGTATGTTATCCGGTCCCCTACACAGTTCAATTCCAAAGCAATCCTTGTATTCTCCAGATTCTCAGGCTACCAAAGTTTTAGCATATTTTCTTCCTAGTCCTTAGCTATCCAAACGAATGCTGGTTAGTTCGCTTAATCGACGAGTGTTTATCCTTTAATGAGATTGATTGATACGTGGGTGGATGCGCATGAAAGTCTATAAATTCGTCTTCCGGATACCTCGGATATAGCAATGCGATCCGCTGTGACCTCCTATACAACCTCAGCTTTAAAAGCCATTTTCTTGCCGACCCAACCAAGCACAATACCGCTATGGCAGCAGTTACAGAAATGATTGCTGTGTACACTCTCCAGTCTACCCTTCCCCCCCCTATCTATAAAAAAGAAGCCCCCCGGACCACCCAGGGGCATAAAAAATACGCCTTTCGGCGCTCTACGAGACATATTCAATACCGGTTCTTTTGCATCGCCTTGGCTGCCTGTGGACCGATTTTGCCAATGAATGCTTGGTTATTCAATGAGCTCTCACCTCCCGACTCCTGACAGGTATTGGTCAATCCCGTCCTTTAAATCCGGACGCGGGGAAATCACATAGGCATACGTGAACATATTACCTATGATGCGGGTTGCCATATATTCAACCATTACATGATCCCTCCTAAAATCAGCTCATCTACTGCTTTTTGTAGCGCTGATATTTGGGTTTCAATTTACTCGTGGGTAATGTAATCGAAATATAGTTTTTCCTGAACGAGATCGATCCGGAGTGCTGGATAGAAGCCTTGGATTTCTAACGGTTGTGGGATGTCTCCGGTTAGGTTGATCCCGTGGGCTTCGATTTGTTCAAGAGTCGGGTTATGGATGATGGCTTTGACCTCACCCACTTGATCTGTTATTGGGTTATACATGACATACATCGCTATCACTCCTTAACTGTAAAGTAGGACCGTATTCCACCGAGTAAGGTAGAAGTCATTTCCTTGAGGGCTTACTGTTTGGTAGATACGTCTCTCGACAATAGTCATAGGACCTTGGTTGTTGAATGAGGGAATCGTGGGTTTGATGTCGGTTTCAATATCCAGCAAATAATTACTATGCTTTTCTTCGGGGTAGTTATGGGGGGCGCCGCGTCTATAACTGAACCACTTGGTAAATACATTACCTTGATTATCTTTCAGTACATACCAGGCTTCCATATAGTCTGAGGCGTAGTTGTTATCCATTCTGGAGCCGAAGGATGGGGCGTTTACAGCTAAGATATACCGCACTCCTGCTGGAATGGTGATAACGTTGTTTTCAATGGTTTGACCTATCTGGTTTCGTAAAGTACTGAAATGAGCAATAATGTAGTGGTTAAGTTGAGCAGTACCTGCAACGCTTGGAGCCATGACCCCGTCAATATTGCCAACCCTAGCACCTCGCTTGATATTTTCAGCAACTAGTTGAGGTTCGGGTGCTGTCACCCATGATGCACCATCGTAGAACCCCGGTGGGGGTTTTATAAAATATCGGTCTCCAGTCCAAGCTGTTTTATCAAGCCCTGGCATATGTTGATTTTCCGCGCTCCGGTTTGGCATAGCCCCCAGGACAAGTCCGTTGTCAGTCCCTATGGTTTTACCAACCAGTACATCTGCAGCTGTTGCTGTTCCATACTCCCCCCCTTCACCCTGTAAGATAAAAGCCGATCCATCCCGGAACAGTGTATAGACACTAGCAAATAACTTTGCGTTATTGCCATTTGCATTTTTAATTGGTAGTGCTGTATCGTCATTGATTTTGAGTGTCGGTGCTGTAGAACTTGCGACGTTGAACTTTATTGTAAACTTTTGATTCGAGCTGATAGGCGTGTTGGATGTAACGCTGTATGAATTGCCGCTATTAGTCGTTGTGCCAAGATGTGGGACAAGGCCCGATGCTGTCGTAGCATCCAACTCCTGTGATGTGATACCTTTTGCCATATATTTCATCTCCTTGTTATGGTGTAGCCCCTAGACTAGCCAGGGGCATAAAAAATACGCCTCTCAGCGCGTTAAGCTGCATAATCAACGTTTGTGATTTGCTTGTATTCTTCTGGAGTGATCATCTTTACTACAACAAAGGTCTTTAAACTGTCCTCATTGTATAAGGATGCTGGTTGTCGTAATAACGCTTGACAATCGGATACCACATCTATGCTGCACCTCCTTTTAGGGCGGCCACTTCAAAGAGCAGCGTACCGACTGTTTCCTCCAGAGATGAAATTGTGGCTTTGTCGTTGGCACTCTCCAAGATAAGATTCCCGATGGTCAGGTTCAGTTCAGTATTCACCTGTCGTAAATCAGATACCTTGGTTTCAAATGTTTCTGGGGCGTAATAATCGTAATGCAGTTCATTTTCCTCCAAGTCCACCATCAATCTCGGTATCAAATTTGGGATGATCTCGGGATAAATCATTGGCGCGTCAATTTCTATGCCCTCCCGGTTTTTATCTGTCGGAGTGGGTATAAAAATGACTTCCTAAACCTGCCCTGTCTTATCAGATATCCTTTGGTATATTACGTACATATCCATATCCTCCTTTGTTTTAAGTTGTTACGACCACTAAGTCTCTGGCATATGACCTCCCTATAGGTCTAATATCACTTCCTGAGTACATATGAGCCGCACAGAATCGCAACTGTCCTAGAAGATTAAAGTTTGCAGGAATCTGAGGTATTGGCGTAACGTCAGGATCAACGCCTGAGCCCCAAGGCCTGCTATACATGATTCCCGTTCGCCCTTTTCTGTCGATTTGAAAACCTGTAAGATTTCTACTGACATCAGCCCCGCCTGATGAGACTGTTACTAGCGTGTGCATTACTCCGGCTTCATCAATAAGGACCAAGGCGGCGGTTTTTGTTGTGCTATAGTTGTCTGTTGTGGTATACACTTCTATTTTGTTGACTGTGTTACCTTTTGTTGTGAAGACGTCCACATAGCTACCGCTAGACGGGATTACAAACAGGTCCGTAATCAACCAAGTGTTCTGCGAAGGAATGTTCTTTTCTGGAGGGTTATTGTTTACAATGGCGCGGCCTCCAGGCGAAAGCGTTCCATCAACCCCGTAAATCTTCTTTCCTCTCAGGATGTTCCCGGGAGATAGATTCGGTTCGGCTGTCTGTAATTGTGCTGTTGTGACTTTAATTTCTCCATCACCAGGTCCACCTTTTTGATAACCCTTTTCAGGGTATACGGCTAGTGATCCATCTGGCCATTGTGAGGTTCCTGTCGCCGCCCTATTTCCGGTAAGGTGCGGCATTGTACCCGTTATTGGCCCATTTACATTAGATGCAGTTTTCCCCGCAAGGATGTCAGCCGCGGTTGCATTTCCCGTCGCCCGGATAACTGGCGCTATTTTGGGTATGAGCTGCGCCCATGTCTCACCAGTGGTTGCCGGTACACCGATGGCAACAAGCGCGGCAACCACTTCCGCTTTCCGCTCATTGCCAGCTTGAAAAGCCTCTCTTAATTGATCTTGCAACCCATTTACCCGATTGATGGGGATGCTATCAACCGCCAGCACTGCACCATTGATCGCTCCGTCTTCACCGAGAGGGACGTTTTTCAGGACGACCATGGCCAGCTCAGACGTTGAGGTCACGCCGGAAAGAAGCGTAATCTTCGCCCTCTGCGTGACTTCCCCGGCTTCGTTCCGGGCTGTGTTGGTCACGGTGTATTGTGTTGGATCCAGAGCAGCCCGGTTAATTGCTACTAGCAAGGTGTCGGTGTTGGCGTCGAAAAGATCAAGCGGGATCTCGAATACCCTCTGATTGTCGGCTGTGGCCGTCACCAATAGCGGGTAGCTGACCAGTTTCGGGATGCCTGTTTCCGTGACCAGGCTAATCTGTTGGTCGGTGTATGACTTCGCCTGAAGAGCAGCATCCTTTACGGCCTTCTCCGTCGCAGCCACATTCTCCCGAGTTCCGTCCGTAGCATTCGACAGCTGCACAATCCCTTTCTGAGTTGTACTCGAATCAGGAATCTCCACCTGAACATTCCCCACAGCCTCATCAATCTTATCCCAGTTCTCATTCAGCATCGTCTCGATGTTAAAGGTTTCATTGCCATCCACCATAGGGTCTTTCTTTAACAGTCCTAAATTCGGTGTGTTACTGGACAACTCAAACACCTCCTGCAAATTTGTTTAACGGCGTCTGCCCCAGCTCGCCCAAAGTCATCACTTCATGAATATCGCGTATGAGCAAGTAGTTGAACGCATACGCCACCGCCAGATGCGCCGGCTTGATCTCCTCGATCGCTGACTTCAAGTCCTCCAGATTCGGCGGGATGCCGAGCGTATCCACGAATTTAACCGTGAAGCCCCATTCCTCGGGCTGAAAAGATACCTCGACCGTGCCGCCGTCGTAAGCCTCCGCCACATTTTTCACGAGTGCTCCGGAGAAGGTTCCCGCTCCGCGCAGCTTGGACTCCAGCACCGCCCGCCGCTGCTCGGTCGGCTTGTTCCGGTCGGTGGGAATGCCAAGCTCCATCTCCCAGCGTTCCAGACCCCAGGTTGCTGTTCGGACAAAGAACTGGTCTGCGGCTGAGTTCAGCGCCTGGTAGAGTGCATCCAGTTCGCTGCCCTTGGCATCCATATCGAATTGCATGACGCGAGAGGTCTCGTAATAAGCCGGAAGATATGAAAACAGCTCCCGACCGCGCAAGCTGTTCATTCGGACATTATTCACTTACGCTCACCGTCCCCAGCACCGCGACCTGACCGGAGCCAATTTCGATGTTTTGCTGCTCGGTATGGCCATTAATCGTCAAATCCGAGTAGTCGACGATAATCGGAATATCCAGCAGTACGGCGGCAATACGAGTGTATCTTACCAACGGATCTTTCCTGTTAAAAGCAATCTGCTGTAAATACGTCCGAACGCCGTCCTCGATCAGCTTCCGAATTTCGTCCATCGTCGAAGGCTGCTCCTGCGTACGCTGCACTTTGACGGAGATATCAATCGGAACCTCCGCCGCTGGCATCACGGTAATAACGGGACCCGCCGGGGCTACGCCTTCTCCCTGTCCATCCTGCGACGGGTCAATATGCTGCTGAACGGCATCCACGATATCCGGGCTTGCCGCACGCTTGTCCGTATCCAGAAGATACAGCCCAACGGTGCCGGGCCCTTTCCACAACGGCGCCACTTCCACGCCGCCAACGCCCGCAATCTCATTGGCCCACTGCATGTACTGCGCTTTGTTGCCGCTCGTTCCCTGACTGCGGACTTTCGCGTAAAAGCGCTCCAGGAGCGACTGATCGCTTTCGGTATCCGTCCCGCTCCGCGTGGGTTCCGGGTTGGTAACCGATGTTACGCCGCTGACCGACGTCATCATGAGCTGAATGACATCTGCGGGAACATTCCCGCTGCTGCCTGGTGTAACCGCGCGGATTGTCGCCGTGCCGATACCCATGTCATTCAGCGTTACGCCTGACGTGGTCACATACTCCACGGAGGATTCCCCGGAGCCCTCATCGGCTGGCGTAGCGACATAGGTTCCGGCAGGCACGGTCGTCCCCGGCTTCCCCGTAAACACAACGATGCCGGACGATGCGACCGCTTCACGCCGGGTAATCCCATGCTCTGCCGTCCTTAGATCGAGTTCGGCAGACCGGATATCGGGATGATCGCTTGCCACGGTGCTCGCAAAGCCCCGACGCAGCAGCTCCTGCGCCCACAAGGCAGCCTCAGACAGCATAAACGCAACCGGCGCCTGCGCATCCCAAATAAAAGAGCCCTCCGACTTGTCGATGTCCGAGGGCACTTTGTTCAGCATGCGGTTCATAATGTTCTCTTCCGTCTGATCCAACAAATATAACGGCAAATCTGCCATCAGATCACCACGCTTTCTATGATTTCCGTCTCATCCCGGACGCTCGTAATGCGGCAGCTGAAGCGGCAGGCATCTCCTTCCCATTCAAAAACAAATTGATCCACGCTCTCCGTCCGTGCGTCCGCCAGCAGCGTCTCGGTTACCATGCGCTGAATTTCGCTCTCTTGCAGAGATCGGTCGTAGCCTTTGCCGACCAGTTCCTCCAGCTCGCTGCCGTAATCGCGCGTATAGATCAAATGGCGGTATCGCGGCGTACGGATCGCTTTTTCGCACCAGATGACCCAAGCTTCCTTGTCGTCCGCAACCGGAATCTTCCGGGTGGGAGTCATCACGAACTCGCCGGCTTCAAAATCATACCGCCAGCTTCGTCCAAAAACAGCTCCTTCACCCTCCAGTACCTCCGGATCCGTCGCATCCGTCCAAACCATGTCCTCGTTTTCGGGAAACAAATTAGCCACCGCTGCTCACCACCTTGCATACAACCACCACGTCATTGCCGCTGTTGACCCGAACGGCCAGCACGCGGTCCCCCGGTTTCAAGCCTTTTCCCAGCTCAAAAAGGGTATCTTCGACTTCATTTTCTTCCACATCAAATGACATTTCCTGCGGCTGTCCTCCCAAAGTGGCGGTACCAGCAGCCGTATAACGGGGCAAGGACAGCATTCCTGGCAGCTCCGCCACCATATAGTCCTGCAGCTCATGCTTGAAATCATCCAGCTTAAGTCCCGTCGAGGTTATCGTGCCGAGCACGGCCCCTACGCCGCCCATGGCTTGACGGGTTTGCTTGTTCAATGAGGCATATAGGGAGGACGCCAATTGTCCATAGGGGTCTTTATTCAAGGTAAAACCTCCTTTTTACATCGTCATAACTCCCCAGCTCCAGCATCATGCTCCCGGGGTTTCCCAGCTCCCGGCTGACGGAAATCACGAGCAGCTTCATCGAGCCCAGCATGACCGCATCTCCGGCACGGATCGTATTGACATCAGGTGCATTCAGGGAGATCGTCTCCCGAATCCCCCTCAGTTTGCTTCGGGCCAGCTGGCGGGCAGCCGCAGGCGACTTCACTTCATCATCCTGAATAATCGCTTGGAGTTGGCCGTATTTGGCGATATCCTTCTCCTCGATGGCCATTACCTTGGAAGGAACCTCTTGCCCGGTCTCGCTGGCGGCTGTCGCCAGCACCTTGACCTTGGTCGCCGCGCCCTCCAAAGTCCGCGATTGCGTGGTATCCGTGATAGCCTCCAAGATGTAGACTTCTTTGTTCGTTCCCAACTCATACAGCTCAAGACCTGAAGAGATCATCCGCGGATGATACAGCTTGCCGCCGGCTTTGGCCGTCTCCCGCAAATCAGCGAACATGCTGGCATAAATCGACTGCGTCCGATAAACGGAACGCCCCAGCTGCTTCTCGGTATCGGGCAAAACGGCTATTTTCAGGTTCCAGTCCGCCGCATACTTTTTGAACCGCTGGGTGGCGGTCTGCTTCGCCGGAAACAGATATTCATCCTCCGACTTGTCGAGGTATACCGTCCGATCGTACAGCGTGAGGGTCATTCGCTTCACCCCATTGTTGGAGGTTTCCACTTCCCACACGACAGCCGGGTGCAGCAGGGGGACATAATCTTTTTTACCGTATGGAATTCCGCTGATCCGGATCGCCATTCCCGGCGAAATCGGCGGCATATCCGGCGTGACGACCAGATTGACGGTTCCCTGGTAAGCGACTTGTTCAAGCGAATCCCGCAGGTTGATAGCTTCCACCAACGGAGACAGATCGTATTGATCCTGCAAAATCACTTTGTAACTCATGACAGCACCAGCTTCTGGCCGGGTTTGATGGCGTTCGGGTCTTTGCCGATCGTCTTCTGGTTCAGCTTGTAGATCTGGTTCCATTTCGAGCTGTCCCCGAGCTCCAGCTTGGCGATTTTGGAAAGGGAGTCTCCTGCCTTCACGATATACGTCTTGTTCTTGTCCTTCATGTCGGCCCGGGGCTTTTTATTGGTTCCTGCTGCCCCGCTGCCGCCTGCCGTTTTGGCCACCTTCATGTCGCTCCATGTCCGGAGCGTGATGTCAAAATATACGTCTCCAACCTCCCCGCCCCGGAACGTGGACTGGTGGGAAGCGACGTACACCGGCACATTCACCGCCGTCTTGGTAATGACAAATTGCAGCGGCGTTTTATATGCCAGAAACTCGTTTAGTTTATTCATCGCGGTTTGCGGTTTAATATGATCTCTCTCATGGCCTTTACAAAAAGCTGCATCATACTCTTGCGGGAAAAAGGAAGAGAACGATATCTCTTTAATCCGATTCCCTTGCGGAAAATCAAACTCTCCATAGTTGAGAATCGTGGCCGTTTCCAGTCCCTTTTGCCTTGAAATGGTTACCTCTTCCGGATTAACCGGGAATCGGAATGTCATGCCTTTGCCGTTCTTCAAAATAAACTCCACCTTGGGCCCCTCCTTTCTGTATGGATGCCTTCGGACCGACTTCATAATGCCGTTAACCATCATCTTCAATAGGCCATCGGAGTCGGCTTCCGGTTCTGGGCTGCTTTGCTGAATTCGGCTCTCAGCCGCTGCCCGATCAGAAGGATCAATCCTTCTACATCGATCGGGTGCTCCTCATGCACCGTTACCTGCACCGCGCCTGAAGGTAGATTGTAATTCACGGTTGTCTCCGTTTTGAAATCCATCAGCAGGCCGGATATCGTGCTCATCTGCTCCGGGCTGATCTGAACGGATTGCGGAGACGTCGGCTTCCCTGCAAAAGCTTGGTTTTGCGCTGCACTCACGGGTGGACCTAAAGTACTCATGCTTGTAGCATGGGTAGGCGGCATATACGGGCCGTATGTCGGGTTCAATGTTGGATTCGGCAGCAGCGGCTTGCTGAAATCAGTCGGCGCTGGTTTCGGGATGATGGGAGCCGGAAGGGCAGCGGCACTCGAAGGGGGTTCCTTCGGTTGAGCAGCTTCCTTGTCTTTTTTCCCGAAGGAAAACGTTTTGGAGAACCATTTCGACACCGTCTCCTTAGCCTCGTTGAATTTATCACCGATACCGGTAATGGCGCCGCCCACCTTCTCGCCAATAAAGCTTCCTACGGTGCCGCCGAGCGTTGAGCCGATCATCGTGCCTGCAACCGGGATCACGGAGCCGACGAGGCCGCCGATCGTGCTTCCGATGCCGCCGCCGACGGTAGAGCCTATCGCTTGGTTTCGTTCCTTCCCAGGCTTAGCGGTAGCGATTGCGGTCGCATCGGCTATATAACTTAATGGGCCAAGGGCGCGTTTGCCAAGCCCCTTCATTAAGCCGGAGCCTAGGCCGCTTTTGCCGGCATTTTTCACTGCATTTGCTCCAGTGCTACCGTCAGCTGCCTGTTTTACTGCATCTGATCCTGCACCCGTCTTGGCAACGCTCGCCGCGCCTCCGGATACGATGCCGCTGGAAGCGCCGCCGCCAAACATTCCTTTTGTGATACCCACGGCATCCTTGAGTAATTGCACAGCTCCCTTCCCCGTGTTGCCTAAAGTTTCTATAAAATCTCCCGCTGTTTCCGCTTTGTTAAACGCCTTGCCCCACTTCGTTAGAGGCTTATTGGCTGGTTCCGACTTGGGAGCAGCCGTCGTGCTTTGATTGGAGTTGGATCCACGGCCGCCTCCCCTTCTGACCCCATTGGGCCTAGGCGCCGTCCTGGGGGCAGGTTCAGGGCCCGGTTTATCTTTACCCCATGCTTCGCGCATCTTTGTTCCTTTTCCATATAGTTGGCCCCCATTTTTCATGGTGGCGCCTACGGTGATAACACCGCCTAAAATGCCTAGAGCAGTATCCCATCCCGATTTTTTACCGCTCCCGCCGCCTCCAAGCTGAAGCGATCCAAGCGCATCCGTAAGCTTATCCACCGCAATCGTATTCGCATTCAGCGCAGCGATCATCGGAGAAAAATCAAGCCCTGCCGCCCGCAAATCCACCTGAACACTCGCCTCGATCTGCTTCTGCACGCTCAGGTTTAGATTCGTATCAATCTGCTTCTGCACATTCAGCTTCACATTCGCCGAGGCTTGGATGACTTGCGACTTCACCCGCTGCATTTTGGCGAGCAGGTTGTCCAGCCCCTTCGAGGCGCTGTCCTTCAGCACGATTTCAGGCGCCATGCGGGTTCGTCCGATTCGCATGACGCGTCCCTGGATCCGCTCAAAATAACGTTCCATCGCCCGCAGCTCGCGGTTGGCCTTGATCACGTTTTTCGGATCGATGACCAGATTCATGCGGTAGTTCATGGCTTCAGCCATTTCGTTTCACCTCCTGTTCACTTCAAACTCTGACCGGCCATGCCCTCGATCTCCTCCTGGGAGAAAGCGAGCAGCAGCAGGCGCTCGCCTCGCGGGAGCCGCCAAAAATCTCCGGGACGAAGGTGATGCCGGACCCACAGATGATACAGCATCGTCGTCATTCCCCCGGAGCCGATCAGTTTTTTAGGTCAGCAATCTCAACTCCGAAGCCGGACAGCTCCAGCACTTTATCGCCTACGGCATCCAGCTCTCCGGCCAGCAGCATGCGGCGGACCGCCTGCTCACCGCCCGACAGCTTCAAGCGGCTCGTAATCCGCGGATCGCCCCAGCCGCTAAGCGTCAAGCCCTTCACCGACAGACTGCTCGTCGCTTCGGAGATGAGCAGCGCATTAAAGGTTTCGGTATCCACCTTTTCATCCACCGCGCCCTTTACCGTACGGCGAACCGTGCAGCGCTCGCGGATGCTGTCCACCTTGCTTGAAGTCAACCCTTGCAGCACCATCTGCATATTCAGGCGCTTAATCCGTACCGTTTCCTCCGGAAGCTTCTCGGCTGCTTCAAACAGACTGTCTAAAATTTGCTCTTCGCTCATGTTCTCGTGCAAGCTCATGCGTATATCTCCTTTGCTCATAAAATAATAGATTTCATCTTCCTATTGCAGCGGGCGACGCTCGCCCGAATCAGGCATTCCTTACCGGGCGAACCCATGCTTTACGCCGCACTTGACCTTGATAATAAGAAACCTTTTAATCCCCCTGAATCGGATCCAACAGCTCGTACCCCTCAAAGGTAAACGAGGTTTCCTCCTGCACTTCCTCGCCCGCCGTCCAGTTGGCCAGCTGGATTTTATCCGGCATGCAGCGGATCAGGCGAACGCGCTCATGGCCGTAGGATTCGGGATCGTCCAGCTTGGAGATGATATCGAATTTGGTGAAGCCGCGGGAGATCATATCGGAAGTAACCTTGTAACCAGTCATCGTGCCGGTTCCTTTTTTGCTGCCGTTTTTGTGCACCGTCCAGTCGTTGCCGACCAGCTTCAGCTCGCGCTTCTCCAATTCCACGCTGGCTTCCAGCTTATTAATGTGCGTCTGCCAGACCCCGTCAATATATGCCTGGCCGTATGTCCCCATAATGACTCTTGAAGCATCCAACATATTAAGTTCCTCCTCGATTTCGATAAGTTTATAAGAAAAACGTTTATGGACATGCATCCACAGAAGACAGTCCGGTTCTCATCTTAAATGTACTGATCGCTCTTCTCGTTATTGCACGTAAAACGTGCCGAACAGCTGCTCCATCACGTCGGTCAGTTTCACGTTCCACTGCAGGAAGACCTGGTCCGGCTCCGGCGCGTTCACGGCGGAATCGCCGTAGTAGGCCGGATCGAGAATGACGTCATAACCGTCCGGCTCGATGACATTGCTCAGCGACAACGAAGCGAGATATTCCTTCACGGCGCCGATCAGCGCGAGTCGGCCTTCCTCGGTGTTGTTCACCTTGCCGATGTAGGTCTGTTCCGCGGCCAGCTGCAAATCGGCATGGATCGCATCCATTACGCGGATGGAACGGATTTTTTTCCAGGCATTGTTTTGGCCTTCCGCCGGATTCACCAGCGTGTTGATGCCGCGCAGCGCCTTCACCTGACGACCGTCGTAGAACAGGACGAATACGCCATTGCGTACGGCCTGCTCCTGCTCGGAGCGCGTCCAGCGGCGTGTCACGTCCTCGAATGGCGTTACCGCGTATGTAGCGGATTGGTTCAAGCGCTGACCGGCAATAAGCCCGGCCACGTAAGCAGCCGTCTGCGCGGAACTGTAGTTCACGCCGGACAGACGCACGCCCGTACCCACATTGATGATCCCTTCATGGTTCAATGCAAGCGACCGGTCTGCGGCCAGCTTGGCTGCATCCTTGGAGATGTCGTCCGCCGCGCTTCCGCCGAATACGGCCATCACGCCGCGTCCTTCTTGACGGAGACGCTTTACCCAGGCCGCAAAGCTCTGCAGCAGAGCCATATCCGCAGCATAATCCAGGGCCAGTACGTTAAATTCCTGGCCTTCGACCGCATCCAACATCTCGATATAATCCGCATTCGTTAGGCCGCCGTTGCCGCTCTTGCCTCCAGACAGCGCGGCTCCGTTCACGTCAGCGGGAACGCCGGACGCTTCCAATGCGGTTGCCGTCACCCAGAGGTTCTCGGCATCTTCATTGATCTGAGCCGCCATCGATGCAGCGGATCCGTCCTGGCTGGAAAAGGTGCCAAGCAGCTTGGCGCCTTCATAGAGGCGAAGCTCGCGTGCGGCCGGGTCGATCAGCGACGGCTGCACCGTTACGGAGAAGCCGTTGCCACGGCTGCCCGGGTATTTGGCCTCAAGCTTCAGCACGTCCGAAGGCGTAGCTTCCGCATTTTGAAGCGTCACGCTAGCCGCTGCCGCCGTATTGTCCACCAAACGATAAGCCAGCAGCTTTTTCGGACCGCCGAGCAAGGCCAGATAAAGCGTCTCGTAAGCGGTAGCGCCATTCTGGCTATCCGCGGAATACAGTTCGGAAATCGCGAACTCGCTTCCGATCTCCACGAACTCCCGCACCGGTCCCCAATTGGCTTTGACCGGCACGACGACCGTACCGCGACTGCCGCCCTGAACAGCCGACGCGGCTGCTGCCTTGAAATTCATATACAAACCCGGCAGTACCGGTTTATTCGTGCTTTCCCATGTTCCACCTGCCATGATTAGACCACCTTCGCTTTCATGAATTGTTGGATTCTTTCTTTGACCTCGGTTACCGTGAACTGCTCTCCATCTGCCCCATACATGGCACCCGCAAGCACTTCCGCCCGAACCTGGAACAGTTCATGGGCGTGTGCTTCAAGTTCCGCCAAGGCATATCGGGGAGCGCTGCTCCCGGGAGCTTCGGATTTGAGTGTTTTTTTCACAGCCATATTGGCCACCTCACTTTAAGATAGGATGAATGTTAACGCGCCTGATCAAGGCGGCTTCCTCCGGCGAACGGTTCTTCCGCTGGGCCAGGGTCAGCTTAATCTGACCGTCCAGAATGGGATCGGCCTGCATATCGGAGGAAATTTCCGCAACGGATAAATAACGGCGTTCCTGTAAGTCCAGAACCAGCTGGACCTGGGTGCCAAGCTCCTCCACCAGCCTTGCAGCCGTGAGCTGCTCGTCCGCGGAATCCAGGGAGGCGATATGCCCGATAAAGGTTTTGCGGACCTCGAACATCGAAGCTCCCGCCATTCGGGTCTCGCAGCCGGTCATCCGCCATAATACGGCGTGATCCTCCCGCCCCGCAGGCCATGCCGTATGGTAGATGCGCCAAGGACCACCCAGCATATCTCCTGTCCAGGCTGTCAGCGTATCCAGCCATTCATCCGGCTGACCGACGGAGCCTGCCCCGGATGCCTGCGGCATATAGATCCCGAATCGCAAGACCCGGATCATGCTGCCTGAAACAGGATCAAGCTTGTCGGCCTCCGGAACACCCAAATAATGAAGCTTGAATGCATTTCCGTCGGCTCCGGCAACCCGCTTGCGGTGAAGTCCCTGAATGAGTAGATCCGCCCATCGATCCAATTGCGGCAGATCGGAACGATCCCCATGCAGCTTCAATCGCACCACCTGCCGGTACCCGGCCCATGAGGATTTCCAGACGTCCTCGCCGAGCGTGATCACGGCATACAGCAGTTCGCTTACCCCGTCCGGCGGATGCACGTCATATACATGGCCGTCAAGCTCCGGAATGAGGAATGCAACGGCCTGTTTGACCGCCCCTCTCATTCCGCGGTTTGCCGGACGCTCTCCGGTCGGCCATAGGACAGCCAGCTGCTCACGACGATCACATGCCTGTGCAATATGACCCCCTCCTTTCTTTTCGTATAAAGAATCGGAAATGAGACGCTCCAGGCATCAACCGCAGCAAAAAACCGGTCCTTCTCAAGGCCGGCTCACATCGACTGTGTGCGTGTTCGGTACGCTCTGTTTTGCTTCATTTCCGATAATACAATCTTACACCCCTAAATCGGATGCGCTGACGCCTTATGGGACGGTTCATGCTGAACTTTAAGCGGAATGTCGCCGGAAAATAGTACGAATCTATGTTCGTGTTTATAATTGATTTCCCAGTCTTAACTTGTTTTTCCCGTGAAATGCTGCCTTCTAAATTAGAAATAAAAAAAACCGGAGGACGTCCATAATGGAGGTCCTCCGGTTTTGCTTGATGTGATGATCCATGCTCGCGCTTGTCAGCTCATTTTGCTCTTGGCGGCTTTCTCTAATTCCTGCAGCTTCAGCAGTCCTCTGTCCGCCAAAGCCAAGGCCAATTTATAAAAAGCACGGGTGCGGATCTTCGTATACGTATCCTTGCTGACCGGCGGCTCGAGGATATGGTTGTACACTTTGTAATCGAATACGTCGTCCTGTTTCATGTACCGTTCCCGAATCAGGGTTTGCTCCCGCTCGCCAAGCCGTTCCACGATCGATTCGATCGTTTCGCAATACTGCTTCCTGGCCGCCGGCATATCTACATTATATATGGCAACCGCTGCCGTCTGGTCCGAGGTGACGTTGGTCGGTCCGTGGAACCTCTCCGTGTAGGATGCGGTCACGCTCATCTCCCTGACTTCGAATGTAATGGTTTTATAGATGCGATATTTTTCGAATATCGCTTCAACGGCGCTTTGGGTCTTTCTGCGATCCAATTCCGGTAACAATGGATTCATTCGGAAACACTCCCCTTTTATTGTCATGGTCAAGCTTACAATTTGCCATTTGGCAGAAGTCGGTTCTTCATCTTATGTTCGCATATTGTTCGTATTTTTCATTAATATACCACTATTTGGAGACCGGCGTAAACCTTCAAATGGACGAACTATATGGAGGAATATGGGACATCCCTCTCATTTTCTTGCCTTTTGGCAATAATCCTCTCTTTTATTTTTACCTGTTGGCAAAGGATGGGAATGCGTTTATACTATATGTAGATGTTTCAGATGGACTATGGTGAGGAGTGGCCGGAACGTGGAACGCATATTTGGATCGTACTTGAAAGAGATGAGGGAGAACAAAGGCTGGAGCATCAATCAGTTGGCCCAGGCCGCCGACATCAGCGGATCGCAGATCTCGCGGATCGAGAATGGGCTGCGGGGCGTACCCAAGCCGCAAACACTGCGCAAAATGGCGGAAGCGCTCGAGGTTCCCTATGAAGAGCTGATGAACAAAGCAGGTTATCTGCAGCAGGATGCCGCCAAGCACGAAGAGATACCGGCTCCCGCTTGGGCAACTTCCAGGGATAAACGGGATTTCAAGAAAATGCTCGAGGATGACGGCGAGCTCATGTTTGACGGGGTCCCTCTGAGCGGGGAGGACAAGCAGCGCATCAAGGACGTCTTGACCGGACTGTTCTGGGAAGCCAAGCAGATGAACAAACGCAAGAAATAAATCCACATGCATAAGGAGATACATAACGATTCTTACGATTCAACCAAAACCAATATTGCAGGTGAACTGCCATGGATGATCATTTACAACCTTTAATCCGTCAGCTGATCAAAAAACATCACACCAACTGCCCCTTTGAAATAGCGGCTTCCTTGGGCATACATATTCGGTTCGCGGATTTAGGCCAGACGACCAAAGGACTGTATTTCCGTAAACTAAGACGGAGATTCATCGTCATCCACAATCAGCTGCCGCCGCCGTGGCAGCGCTTCGTATGCGCGCATGAGCTGGGGCATGACCGTCTTCATAAGGGAATCAGCCGTTTTTTTCTGGAGGAGCATTCCTATTTCAGCCCGGGCAAGCTGGAGCGGCAAGCGAACCGCTTTGCCATTGCCCTGTTGACCGCAGGTCTCGCGCCCGGACCCGGAGAGTCCCTGCACGAATTCTATCTGAGAGCCGGCATTCCGCAAGAAATGCTATATTTTTTTAGATTTTAAACGAACATACGTTCCTGATTAGCATCCATTCTTTACTTTCATTCAACCACCGATGGGCAAAAAAGAACCCGCCTTTGGCTTGTCGCCAAAAGCGGGCTGCTGGGGAAGCCAATGCTTCCATTGGATAAGAAATTATCCGTGAGGAAGGCAGAGAGACTTCATCTATTATTGGGTCCGTTTAACTGCGCTCATAACGGTTCAAAGATAGCAACCTGCCGCTTGCCAATCTTCAGATGTTGAATTCTTTTAAACCGGTCATGCTTTAATTTCTGGCCTTTGTCGGATATGACGGCAACCACCGAACGGGCGGGATCCAGGATCGCATGTATGCCGTTAAAAAAATCCTCCACCGGCGCCTGGCTTCCGCCGCTCCAGCTAACCATGTCCCCGTAAGGGAGATCGGTCATGACGATCTGGGTCCCCTTGCAGGAGGCCAGGCTTTCCTGCGGTTGGGGCTGGGTAATATCGGCTTGAAAACAAACCGTTTCTTCCAAACGGGACATTCTTATCAGCTCCCGCAGTCGGTCAGCGCTTTCCAGCGCATCCTGATGGGATGGCTTATGATAGAGCGCCAACAGCTCTTTCAGCTGTTCGGTGCGTTGTTCCAGCCCCTCTTCACGGAGCAGCGACAGGTTCTTCCCGGCGATGCCGAGCACCTCCGCGTTAATGTCCGAGCCGATCACGCGGCGAATGCGCCGCCCGTGCAGCAGGCCCACCACCGTCAACAGATACGCCCCGCCGCAGCAGGGATCGTATAAGGTATAAGGCCCCTGTACGCCTTTTTCCTCTAATATATGAAAGCACCGCTGGGCAATCTCGCTGGCCAGCCTGACGGGAAACGACGTTGTTCCCTGCGCATTATACAGCACCCGGCCGCTCGCGAAATCCTCGTAGCTGCGCTGGGCTGATTCATAGATATATTCCATTCGAACGATTCCTTCCATCCGGCTAAAGCCTGAGTAGTTTCCAATGATTCCTCATACAGATTAACATCCCTTGGCCATATCTCAAAATCCGGTTGAGGCTCCCTGCTCACAGTTTCAACGAACGGCTTACCTTTCCCTTCGATAAGGCAGAAATGACGGTTCGGCATGCGTAAAACCGCAATAATGTCGCGGTGGAAGCATGATCACAGCTAACAGAAGCTTCAGCCTGCCGCCTCTATTTATCCAGATGGGACATATAATCAAACGCCGTCGTGCCGTACACGTTCTTGAAATGCCGGTTCAAGTGGGCAAGATCCGTGAAGCCGCATTGGGTCACGGCTTGATAAACATCCCGGCTGTCCTCGATCAGATGCTTGGCGCGCTCCACTTTGCAGTTCAAATAATACTGATAGGGCGACAGCCCCGTATTCGCTTTGAAGGTTCGGATGAACTGATACTTCGACATCCCGAACTCCCCGCTCAATTCGTCCAGACGGAGGACATGCTCCAGATGATCGTGCATCATGTCTTTCGCCTTCCGCGTAAATACGCTGTCCTTCCTGCCGTCCGGGTTCAGTATATCCTCGTTAAAATGCCCCGCCAAGCCCAGCAGCAGCTCGCTGCTCTTAGCCTCCGGCTGACCCGTGAAGATCGACCTCGTCACATCCAGAATGCTCTGCCGCAGTCCCGCATGATATACGATCGGAGATTGGAACCGCACGATATCCTGTTTCTGAGTCAATTCCAGAAAGAGCTCCGGATGAATATAGATCATCACATAGTCGATGCCCGTTCGTTCCTGGGACCAGCCATCATGATTCTGCTCCGGATGGAACAGCATGACCCCGCTTTGGTAAGAAGCCTGCTGGCTGCCGTCAAGGACGTACTTCTGTATGCCGCGAAGCGTAACGCCGAGGGCATACTCCTCGTGGTAATGCTTCTTGTATTTGAAATCCGTCAGGCTCGCGGACAATGCGGTAATGCCCACCGCTTTTTTATAAATAAACTGCTCCATCTTCCTTCACCCCTTTATGAGCTCCGGTATGCCGGATACGACGATGGCCGAATACAGCAAAAACAAAGCCAGGATCGTGTTGGTCGTCCTCCGATATTTTTGCATAATTCCTTGAAAAAGGCTACCGCACACGGCCCAGGTCATATACGCGGACAGCCCGATTAACGATACAGCGACCACAAACGCCGAAACGACAGGGCCTGCCGTATAATACGGCATCACGTAGCTGGGAATGACCGTCAGCGTGAACATTACCACCTTCGGATTGATAAACTGCATCAGAAATCCGGACGTAAAAGAAGCCGTTTGGTTAACGCCGGACTTGGATACGTCCATATTATACACTTGATACGCAAGATACAGCATGAACAGGCAGCCGGCTACCCGCATGATCGGCAGAATGATCGGCATGCCGGAGGACAGCAGCTGGCCTAATACGACCGAAGCGGCGATTAATAAGAAAAAAGCGATAGAGGCACCGGCGATGTAGCGTAAGGTCTTCTTCATGCCGGAGTTCTGGACCGAAGACAGAATGACGATATTGGACGGTCCCGGCGAGAAAGCCACGATAAAACAGTAAATAAAAAACGAAGACAGGTTCATGATGATAGCTCCTAACAAAGGAATTTCCTTTGTCATTATAGAGCCGGACGCGAAGCGGGGCATAGTACATTATTGCAGCAGAACAAGAGCCGTAACGAGTACGGCCCTTAAGCGAAAATCATTTCATGATACCGTCCTTAATGACCGGACTGGTGCATCTTCGGTTGCTCCTGCGCATGCGCGCTGCCGGATAAATTGAGCAGCACAACGCCTGCGATGATCAGCAGAATCGAGAATACCTTGAGCCCGTTGATCTGCTCCGCAAAGAACATGTAACCGATCAGCGTAATGATCATGATCCCGAGTCCCGACCAGATCGCGTAAGCCACGGATATTTCAATCTGCTTCAGGCTCAATGTCAGGAAGCTCAAGCTGCAAATATAGAACACGACCAGCAGCACGCTTGGCAGCGGTTTGCTGAATCCTTCCGATAGCTTCATGTTCAGCGTGCCCGCCACCTCGAACAGAATAGCCAAACTTAGATAGACCCAATGCATAATCTCAAGACCCCTTCCGTTTCTCAGCGGCAATGCCGAACAATAAAATATCCATGACGGACTGCAGCAGCTCCCCCAGCGGCAGTTGATGCTTCACCGTCGCCCTCGAATCGTAAATCTGATGGAGCGACCCGAGGTACAGGTCGATGAACAGCGGCATATGAATCCGCTTGATGCTGCCTTCAGCCATGCCCTGCTCCATCAGCTCGGTGACAATGTCCCATTCTTCCCGGAAAAAGGTGTCCAGCTTCTCCCACTGCGGATAATGCGACCGCTTCAGATCCGGCAGCATCCCCAAATCCATCTTCTCCGTCTCCTGAGGCAGGCAGATCAGGATCTGATGGATTTTCTCCAGAACGGTAAGCGTCTCGTCCGCCGCAATTTCGCGTTCGCGCAGCTGGATGTGACGAATCATTCCGTCAATGATATGCTCAACGATTTCTTCCTTGGATGAAAAATGCTCATATATCGTCCGTTTGCTAATCGCAAGGCCGCGGGCCAGATCACTGACCGTAAACGTAAACCCCTGCCGCTGAATCAAACGGATCGTTTCATTTAATATTCGCTCGCGCAAGTGACCAAACCCTCTTTCTGGTACTGAAAATACTTTATTGGTACCATTAGTATTATAACGCCTCAATCAGCATAAAATCCAGACCCTCTGGAGTTATCAACAAAAAAAGAGCCTGCTTACAAGCCGTAAGCAGGCCCTTGTCCGGAGAACAACGGTTTAATCAAACCGCACGTCGCCAATGCCGAACCAAGGAAAATATCCGGCCGCCATATAGGCGCAGCAGGCGGCGGCTGCCAGTAAACCGACGACCAGAAGATCGTAGCGGGAATATCGTGACGGGTAATAATACGTTCGGGCCTTCGCCCGGTCCCCGTCAAATTGCTTCGCCTCCATCGCAGCAGCCACCCGGTGTGCCCGGCGGATGCTTTGCGCCAGCAGCGGCACCACATACATGCCTGCACGGTTCACCATGCCGCGAACTCCCCGAATCGGGCGGACTCCCCGTACCTTCAAAGCCTGGCGGCGGATCACATATTCCTCCCAGACCATCGGCAACAGCCGGATCGAGGCCATGAAGCTGTACGCATACTTCGGCGCCAGCCTCAGCTTTTGCATCAGGCTGTAGAACAAATCCACCGAGGACGTTGTCGTCACGAGCAGCAGCCCTTCTGACGCAAAGGCAATCCCCTTAAAGCCCAGATGCAGTCCCCGATAGAAGCTTTCTTCCGATACCCGGAACAATCCCCATTCCCACCAGATCGTCTCCCCCTTACCGAACAGCATCATGGAAGAGGCGGACGATATGAAGGCAAGCAGGAACGGAATGAAAAACAGCAGCATCTTCCACGGCTTCACCCCGCTGAGCACCACGAGGCAAATCATAAAGATAAAGGCCTGATACATGACGAAATCAAGATCATGGGTCAGCACCGTCATAAAAAACAGCGCACAGATCAGTCCCAGCTTCACCACCGGATTCGCCCGGTGCAGCCAAGTGATCCGCACAGGATTCCATATATTCATGCGTTCACCCCCGTATGGAGATGACCGGATGCAGCCAGCGTATCCCGCGACGCATCGGTATGATTCGCTTTGCCCGTCTCCCGTCCGTATTCCGTCCCGCTACACCAGCGCGGGGAAGGCAAACTTGACGTCAACCGCCCTTCCCGAATCTCCCAGATGTGCGTGGCCGCCCGCTGCGCGATCTCCATTTCATGGGTCACCATGAGAATGGCGGTTCCGGCGCGGCGCAGCCGTTCGCACATCTCCAGAATCGCGAACGTGTTCCGCGCATCCTGTCCGAAGGTCGGTTCATCCAGGAGCAGGACGGCCGGCTGCCTTGCCATGGCCGTGGCAACGCTCAGCCGGCGCTTCTGGCCTGTCGACAGCTGGTACGGGTGCCTGTTATCCATGCCGTCCAGCCCAAAGCGTTCCAGGCAGCGGTCGGCCCGTGCCTTCGCTTCTTCCGGCGGCATATGGTCCACCAGCAGCGAGTACATCACCTCATCGCCGATACGTTCCGTCAGAAACTGAAGCTCCGGATTCTGAAACACGAATCCGATTTGGCGCAGCTGCCGCTCTCTCTTCTTCCGCACTTTCCTGCGCTTGCCCTGGATGACCTCCTCCCCGCAGAGCACATAGGTCCCTTCGGCGCGCAGGAGCCCCATCAAACTGAGCAGCAACGAGCTTTTGCCTGCGCCGTTGGGCCCGATCACCGCAATGAAATCTCCGGGATATACCTCAGCCGAAGGAAGAGAGACGACCGGTTTCTCCCATCGCAGTCCCCGGAAATCATCTAACCGAATGACAGGCTCCCCAAGGTGGGCAAACGATGAGTCTGCCTCAGGCAAGAGACTTCCCAGCTCATCGCCTGGCGCGTCTACCGGAGCAAACAGCTCCCGTCCTGCCCGAGACTCCGCATAATCCTCCCATACGCCGGGATACCAGATGCCATACGCCTGAAGCTCGCGCGCATACTCGGCGAATATCGCTGCCGGCGGACCATCGCCCAGAATGGCGCCATCCGGGGTGAACAGCACCACGCGGTCCACGTATTGGGCCATTTCTTCAATCCGGTGCTCCACGATAATCAGCGTACGCCCTTCCGATACGGCCTTCACCGCTGACCAGATTTGCTCCCTGCCTTCCGGGTCGAGCAGGGCGGACGGCTCATCGAGGAACAGCACCTCCGGCTCCAGCAGAAGGGCCGAAGCCAGCGCAAGCCTCTGCTTCATCCCCTGCGACAGATGACTGATCGGCATATGCAGCTCCTGAAGGTCAAGCCCAACCTCATGCAGGACGGCTTGCATTCGCTCCTTCATCTCGTCGCGGGGAACGCTGAGGTTCTCCAGCACGAAGGCCAGCTCTTCATCCACGTACGGCATGCAGAACTGGGTATCCGGATCTTGGAATACATATCCCCAAGAGCGAGGCACCAGCTGGGCTTCGCATTTCATCGGCACCTCCGTGGCGCGGGGAATCATCCCGCTAAGCACCTGAAGCAGCGTGGATTTGCCGCAGCCGCTCGGACCGAGCAGCAGCACCTTTTCCCCGCGGGCAGCCGAGAAGGACAAGTCCTTAAACATCAAACGCTCCTCGCCCGGATACTTCAGGCGCAATCCCTCCACATGCACGGCCTGCTCCGTAACCGCCTCCGCGGTTGAAGACGAAACCAAGCGGGCGGCGGTTTTAGACATGACGCGGATCATCCAGTGCTTCATAATCCTTCTTGGACGCAGGGCGCAGCAGGGATGTGACGCCCGTACGGTCCAACGCTTTGGCCAGCAGCAGCATGAGCAAGCCGGCAATGACGGCGCCGCTGAGAATCCGCATGCCATACTTGGCGAGGAACATCCAGGTCTGAAGATCATCGGTATAACTGTAATAGAAGTCCATCACCATCGAGCCGACCGCCGCGCCGGCCCCGGCAATCACCACCGTCCACGCCGAGGTGCTCCGGTAACGGAACGCCGCGAATACCAATTCCGCGCCCAGCCCTTGAATGAGACCGTACAGCAGCAGCGTCAGTCCCCAGCCGCTCCCGAACAGCACTTCCACGTGGGCCGCCGCCACCTCCGCGATGATGGCCACTCCCGGCTTGCGGATCAGCAGGTAAGCGAGCGTGGCCGCTGCGAACCACATGCCGTATAACAGTTCATCCGCTTCGAAGAACAGCGGTTTCAGCAGATTGTAAACCGATCCCCAGAAATGATAAATGACGCCAAGCACCAGCGATACCAGCACCGTCACCAAAATATCGCTTAAACGCAGCCCTTTTCTAGGCTGTACCCCCAATTTTTCCTGCACTGACGTTCCCATAACAACACATTCCCCTCTCCACCGCTATTTTTGTATAAACACAACAAAAAACCGTCTGGAAAAACGCGCAGACGGAAAAATAGGCCCTATGTAGGCAGGGTCGGATATTCTCTACGCTGGCATTACCCAGTTCAGATTAACGGTCAACAGCGGATAGCAGCTGCAATCTCAGCCTGATTCACTCAAGCCCCCGTATTCCCTATTCGGTTTCATGTTAATCTTAAAATACACATTCGTTCCCCAATTAGCAAGAACCTTTTTTCAAAAATGGCTATTTATTGATTTCCGGCTCATTCTATGTCAATATCAGAGTGATTGGCTTTTCCACCAACGTTTTATTGCCGACACCTATGCACAAAGGAGAATGACATGGCTAAACAATTGCTGCGTCTGATGACCGAGCTGTCCTCCCGCAAGTGGCTGTCCCGCATCATGGGGCATTGTTCCCACAGCCGGCTGAGCCGTCATCTAATACCTGCATTTATACGAATCTACCAAATCCCGGCGCATGAAGCGGAGAAGGAGATCCACGAATACCGTTCGTTGAACGAATTCTTTTCCCGCCGGTTAAAAATAGGCCTGCGCGCCATAGACGACACCGCCGATGCCATGGTAAGCCCCGTCGATGCCACGATTTCGGCGATGTGCGCCGTCAACGCCGGCACCATCCTCAGCGTCAAGGGACAGGATTATACCCTGAGCGAGCTGCTCGCCAAGTCACCGAGAATGGAGAATTATATCAACGGTTATGCATTCGTATTGTATTTAAGCCCGACCGACTATCATCGCATACATTCCCCGGTAACCGGCATTCAAGCGGAAAGCGAGCATTTGAAGGGCCGGGTATACCCCGTGAACGATTTTGCGATGACCCATATCCGAAACGTGCTCAGCCGCAACGAGCGCCTCATTACCTATATTGCCCATGAATTCGGCGAAGTTGCGGTCGTGAAGGTCGGAGCCATGAACGTAAGCAGCATCCGTTATGCCGACGAGAGCGTGAAGAAATACGACATTGGCGACGAACTTGCGTACTTTGAATTCGGCTCTACCGTCGTGCTCTTGACGGAGAACGGCACATTTACACCCCGCGGTGACTTGGAACCGGGCTCCAAGGTGAAGATGGGAGAACTGCTCGGTTTGCTGCACCCTTCCACAGCCCGAAAAGGGTAATTCCTTTCGCCTTCCAAGCATGCGCTATAAGCTAAGTCCATGAAACATTCGACGGATGAAGGATTACCGCCTGTTCAGCAGCCGGTAAATGATCCGCTGAAACAGCCGATCCGGCAGCAGTCCCTTGATCCGCGCGGTCAGCCGCGTGCCTCGGGGCAGCGTATAGCGGAACCTCGGTTTGGTCATGGACGATATGCTTGCCACAAGACGGGCTACCTCCTGCGGATCTCCGCTTTCCCTGGCCGTCCGCTCGGAATAGTCCAGCACGCCCTTCAGCAGACCGCTGTAGGGTGATCCTTCCTTGACCGCCAGCTCCCCAAAACTCTTATTCCAGATCGGCGTGCCGTAGGCACCGGGCTGGACCAGCACGACATCGATGCCAAAGGGCATCAACTCCATGGACAGGCTCTCGCCGAACCCCTCCAACGCAAATTTGGACGCCGCATAGGGACCATAACCCGGAAAGCCGACCCTGCCGCTAATGCTGCTCATGAGAACGATTTTGGACCGTCCGGTCTTGCGCAGCAGCGGGAGCATATGCTGCGTCACCGATACGGTCCCGAAGAAATTCGTCTCCATCTGCTTTCGCCAGCCCCCCAGCGGCACTTCCTCCACCATGCCGCCCACCGCCTCGCCGGCGTTGTTCACCAGCACGTCCAAGCGGCCGAACTTCTGCTCCAGCGCCGAAGCAGCAGCCTTGACCTGCTCCTCGGCACATATATCCAATCGGAAGATGTGAATACGCCCGGTAACATCTGCTTGTTCAGCCTGAGCCAACAGCTCTGCTGCCGCCTCAGGTCTGCGAAGACCCGCGGCCACGTCATAACCTGCTTTTGCCAGCTCCAGACTGATCAGCAGTCCGAACCCGCTCGACGCGCCCGTGACCAGCGCAACCTTCCCTGCTCCCGCCGTTACCACCGGATCACCGCCGGCTCCGTCGATGCCACTTTCTCCTTCACACCCGTCACCCTTCCTATATCCATAATGCCTAATCTGTTTCGAGCTTTGCTCTTAAGCGCTTTATGTATATTCCCAATATATCAAATGTTTGCAATGCAGTCCGAGTCCTGACCTATAAAATTAATCCCAATAAAAAAGGGAGCTTGTCAGCTCCCTTTTGCGTGTTTCCAGCGAAATGCGTATATGATAACGGGATTCAACGTCACCCGTATGTAGGCCAAGGTCCTTTAAAACCAAACGTCCTGATGATCCGGATTCGTTGTCTTCATGCGGCGCAAGCGATTTCTGAAAATACCGCAGCCGCCACGACTGAAGAAACGTCCACGCACCCGTCTTCTTGGGCTCATTCCCCTCTCCCCCTTCATAAGAAAAACGTCTATCGACGTACTTGCATAGAAGACAGACCGCATTTAACGGAAGTTTTTCTTGCGATATCAGGAAGGCTCTTGCTTCGAATTTATACTTTCTGATATCTTAAAATGAAACTGTACGTCGTTTTTACCCTAAATCGCTTGCTATGAAACCCATAGTCCCCTTCCACCAAGCAGGTAAGTTATGGAAGGGCGGGGAATCACCGAATTTCGGATGGGCTCTTGCCCGTATACTGCTTAAATTGTCGGCTGAAGAAGAAAATATCCCGATAACCCAGCGCGTCGGCCACTTCCGTTACGTTCATCCCTTGATGCAGCAGCAGATGCTGCGCCCGCTCGATCCGCATCTGAATGATATAGGATTGCACCGGCGTGCCGATCAGCTCCTTGAACTTGATCGAGAAGTAGCGGGGAGACAACCCCGCTCTGGCCGCCAAATCCTCGACCCGATGGGGAACCCCCGGGTGCTGGCGGACGTAATTCGCGATTTCATGGATCGCCTCGGACAGCTGATTGCTTGCTTTTTTGACCACCGGCGCATCCAGATCCGAGCGCAGCAGATGAATCATCAGCTGCTTCAGAATGAGCTGGCCCTCTTCCAGTGAACCATAGGGCTTGTCCAGATACAAACGCACATAGCGTGCAAGCAAATATTCGAAATCCATCGTTTCCGTCAGCTTGCGATAAGATGCCGGAATCTCTTCGACCGGGTCGGTCACGTCAAAATGGATATATGTCAATACGAGCGGCTTCTGCGGATTGTGCGTCGCGCTCGTATGATCTCCGGGTCGGAACAGGAAGCAGCTTCCCTTTCCCACGGTAAAGGGCTCGTCATTTAGCTCGACCGTGCCTTCGCCGCTCCATACATAGAACAAATCGTAGTTCTGCATGGGCCTTTCGCGTTTTTGCCATTTCCAGCCCGGCTCGCAAACGATTTTGGCAAGCGCAGGCATGATTATAAACGAAGACGGCGATGCATTCAGCATCTCGTCATAACCCCCTCATCTCATTCAAAAATTGACCTCTTTCCCATCATACCCGTTTTTTATGTTTTTTGCATGTCCCGCCATGCCAGCGCCATCCGGGCAACCCCTTCTTCGATGCTGGATATGCCGAGATGCGAGAAGCCGAAGCAGGCGGCAGGCGGCCCGGGCGTACGATGATAGGCCGCCGCATCCCGAAACATGACGCCGCGCTTGCGGGCAGCCTCCTGGAACAGGGCATACTCTTCCGCGGAGCGCAGCCAGTTCGCGTAAACGTGAAGGCCGGCATCGCCGGGGTGAAGGCGAAACAAGCCCGAGGCATGGGTTTCCATCCCATGGCGAAGCGCCTCATACCGCGCGCCGTACAGCCGGGTCATTCTTCTGAGATGCCTCCCGTAACCTCCCCTTACAATAAAGCGGGCCAAGGCGCGCTGCTCCAATACGGCTGGCGAGATCGGCTCGTACAGGGCCTTGGCCTGAACGACCGCCTCAACCAGGCTCGGGGGAAGCACGGCATAACCGATGCGGAGGCCGGTGAACATCGTTTTGGAGAATGAGCCGACAAAGATGACGCGTCCCTCGTCGTCCAGCATTTTCAGAGGTTCGATCGGCTTGCCGCCCCAGCGGAATTCGCTGTCGTAATCATCCTCGATAATAAAGGCCTGACGGCTTCGCGCCCAATTCAGCAGCGCCCTTCTTCGCTCCAGCGGCAGCACCGCGCCCGTCGGGTATTGACGGCTGGGGCTTACGACAAGCAGGCCGGCATCCCATTCGCACGGAATCAATCCGGCATCGTCGACAGGGGACGGCAGCGGAATTCCTCCGCTCAAGCTTATGCCCCGGTGGATTCCCTGATAACCCGGATCCTCCATCACCACGTGATCGCCGGGATCAACCAGCAGTTGGAATATCAGGACAAGCCCCTGCATGGAACCGCTGAAAACCACGATATGCTCGGGATCCGCCTGTATGCCCCGCGTGAACCGAAGGTGTCCGGCTATCGCCCGGCGCAGTTCGATATCCCCTTCCGGCGGCGCTCCGTTCTGCAGCTCGGCTCCCCCGCTTCCGCCTGCATAGGATAACGCGCTCCGCCACTCCGAATAAGGGAAATCCTCCATGGGCATCCTCGCATTCGCGAAAGAGGTCGTACCCGGGGGAGGCTCCTTCAGCAGCAGCTGTGCCGAGACATATTCCCCGCTTTGGCTCATCAGTCGCTGCCCCCAAGCGGAGAGCGCCGGCGCCCGCTCGGCCAATGGTGGCTGGCCTGCCGTGGCAGCGATTCCCTCGGCCACGTATGTTCCGCTGCCCTGCCGGGATACGACGTAGCCCTCGGCCATGAGCATGTCATAACACTGCGCGGCCGATCCCCTGGACACCCCGTAGAGCCTGGCCAGCTCGCGGGTTGCGGGAAGCCTCGTGCCTTCCGGCAGCTTGCCGCTATGAATCGCGGCGCGAATCGCGTGGTACAGAGCCAAATATTTATATCGATATTGTTCCACATAGGTCTCGAACGGCAATCCAAGCTCCATGGCGATGTCTCCTCTATTTTGGGATTACGATCAAATTGGACTATACAAATTACTCTAAATTGGCGCTTTTTCCTTGTCAATGAACATCGTATGCTGTTATTCAAAATGATAGGGGGAGCATGTAACCATGAGAAGAGACGAATTTGCGATGGAGGATCCCCAAGAGATCGAGGACTTCCTTCGCGGGATGAGTTTTGGTTTCCTTGGAACAGCCGATGAAGAGGGAATCCCGCGTGTAACGCCTTTGAATTTTGCCTATGTCAACGGAGCGTTCTATTTTCACGGCAGCCGGATGGGGGAGAAAATGGACCATCTCCGCCGGACGCCCGCCGTATGCTTCACCATTGCGGATGAGTATGCCCTCATCCCTTCCTATTTCTCCGACCCCGAGATGGCATGCCCGGCCACGGCCTATTTCAAAAGCGTAACCGCTATCGGCGAGGCCGTGATCGTGGACGATCTGGAGGAAAAGGCGCTTGCGATGGAGGCGCTGATGCAAAAGCTGCAGCCTGAAGGCGGATACCGCGCCATCGACGCGAATGACCGGGCTTACACCTCCAGGCTGAAAGGGGTAGCCGTCATCCGGCTGACTCCGCAGCGAATGAGCGCCAAGTTCAAGTTCGGCCAGAACCTGAAGCCCGATCGGCTCCAAGCCGTCGTCGAAGGCCTGGAATGCCGCGGCAAGAATCGGGACGAGGAGACGGCAGGACTGATTTGCAAGTATCACCCTGGACCGCGTTAAAGCATTACATTTATCCGTGACGGTTCCTGGGGTAGGTGGTATAATGTTAGGCAATGAAAACGTAAAGGCAACTTGTCACCTGCTCTTACCTTAACCAAAAGTATTCGGAAGGAAGGAATCAGTTCATGAACCCATTGGTTGGTCAATTGAATGGAAAAATGCAAGCTGGCAATCCGCATGTGTACGACATGCTCTCCACACTCGGCAGGGAAATCTACTTCCCGAAGGAAGGCATCCTGAGCCAATCCGCGGAAGCGACGAGCCATGCGAAAAAATATAACGCTACGATCGGCATTGCAACCGAGGGCGGAATCCCGATGCATCTGGGCGTCATCCAAGACAAACTTTCGGCATACCAGCCGAAGGATCTGTACCCGTATGCCCCTCCGGCCGGCAAGCCGGAGCTTCGCTCCGTATGGCGGAACAAGATGATTCAGGAGAATCCTTCGCTTGAAGGCAAGAGCTTCAGCAATCCGATCGTCACGAATGCGCTGACGCATGGACTTAGCATCGTAGCCGATTTGTTCGTGGATGAAGGGGATGCCGTCATTTATCCCGACAAAAACTGGGAAAATTACGAGCTGACCTTCGGCATTCGCCGCCATGGCATTCATGTAACCTATCCTCTCTTCACGGACGATATGAAATTTAACGCCGACGGACTTCGTCAGGCTCTGCTGAGCCAGAAGGATAAAGGCAAGGCCGTCGTTCTGCTGAACTTCCCGAACAACCCGACGGGTTACACGCCCGGCGCGGAGGAAGGTGCGGCCATCGTGTCCGCGATTCAGGAAGCTGCCGAGGCCGGCATGAACGTTGTCGTCGTAACGGATGATGCGTATTTCGGCTTGTTCTTTGAAGATTCGCTGAAGGAATCGCTCTTCGGACGCCTGGCGGGCCTTCATCCTCGCGTGCTTCCCGTGAAAGTCGACGGTGCTACGAAGGAAGAATTCGTATGGGGATTCCGGGTCGGCTTCATTACGTATGCGGCTGAAGACAAAGACGTGCTGGACGCTCTGGAGCAGAAAACGCTCGGCATTATCCGCGCAACGATATCCAGTGCCTCCCACCCTTCGCAGACCTTTGTTCTGGAGGCGCTGAAATCGCCGGAATTCCACGAGCAGAAGGAAGAGAAATTCGTCATCATGAAGGGCCGAGCCAACAAAGTGAAGTCCATCCTCGACAGCGGCAAATACGGCGATGTTTGGGAGTACTATCCGTTCAACTCCGGCTACTTCATGTGCCTTAAGCTGAACACGGTAAACGCCGAGGAGCTCCGCTCCCATCTCATTCATGAGTATGGCGTAGGAACCATCGCCCTTGGCGAGCATGATCTCCGGATCGCCTTCTCCTGTATTGACGAGGAGTATTTGGAGGATCTGTTCGACCTGGTCTACAAAGGGATTCAGGATCTGCAGAAGGCTTGATGATCCATGCATCCGAATATATAAACGTTTAGGTAAAATAAAGACCGGGAATTCTCCCCGGTCTTTATTTTTTCTTCTGCCATATCTAAACGCTCGCCCATACACATAGACCAATAGCTACATACAATACCGTGTACTATAAATCAACGAACCGAAAGGGGAATGAACATGGGTGCAGTTGAAGAAGTAAGACACGGTGGATACGGCGGATACGGCGGTGGATATGGAGTCGGAGCAATCCTGGTTCTCTTTATCCTGCTCGTTATCATCACTCGTTCTTTCTGGGTGTAATGACAACCAGATAACAGCTATACTAGAAATCGCAGGTCGCCACACGACGCACTGCGATTTCTGCAGCCAACCCTAACCCATACGATAATTACCGATAGAAGGCCGGGACGCTAACGTCCCGGCCTCTTCCCTTTTTATTCTATTCGTCGTCATCGTCTTCGCGCCGGCTCTTTCGGGCAGCGGCGCTTCGGAACAGGAACACAATCGCGATGCCTGCAGCCATCGTACCGAGTATCCGCCCTGGCGCGCTAAGGATGCCCGGAACGAGCGGAAGCCACAGCAGTACGGCCCAGAACAGCTGTACCTGGAAGATCAGCTTGCCTTCATTGTCGCGGCGAGTTCCTTCCGGAAGCGGATAGACGTGCAGCCAGAACGATTCCGGATGCAGCTTGCGCAGCGCAGACAATTGGAGCCCGACAATCATCAGGCTGATCAGATATACAAGCGCCGATACCAGGCTGTCCCGGGTGGCCCATACGATAAAGGCTCCAAGCAGTCCGACACGGATCAGAATGCCCAGAATATCGCTGCGTGTCAGGCTCTTGATAAGAAGAAAGCGATAGGCGCTCTCCTTCTTCCACGCCAATCCTTTCCCCCATCCGGACAGCCATATCCGCGCATGGACGCGCTGCTCCCGCTGAGGCACATTCACGAACCAGCTCAGCACCATCATAACCCGGCTTGCCTGCCGCTGCTCGACGGCGATTAATCGCTCCCAGGCGACCAAGTGTTTGACGGGAACGGATAACGCGGCAACATACGTGAGGCCGAGCAGCGCCATGAACAGGAGGGCACGGCCCGTTGGATGCCATAGCCAGGCAGCCAGGCTCAGTGCCGGAACGATCCAGCGGAGTGCCCGATAGGCCGCTGCCGCGTTCCGTGATACCATAAGCTGCTCCTTCCAGCTGCCATAGCTGGACAGCAGCTTGAACACGGTCAGGACGGCAAACGTAGCCAGCAGCGTCTTTGGCGAAGCATCGCTGCGTATGTATAGAGGCCATAGAATGAGCAGGACCAATCCCATGCCGATTATTTTATATATGACTCCGCTAAACCATGCTTTGCGGAAATAATCCTTCATTCGGGATTCCTGCGGAATGAGGAACACCGTATCCGCCGTGCGCAGATACGTGCGAATGCTGCTGTTGATCATGAGGGGCGCAAGGAAAATCAGCATGATCCAGCGTATCGGCAGATCTGGCGGAACTTGCTGCAGAAGTGCGGTATACCATGCCGCGAATGCAATCAGCAGGAACAGGAATACGACGGCGACGCCGCTCTGTATGACATAACCCAGATAGGGAAGGATTTCACCCCAGAACTGCCCGCGTCGTTTGACATACAGCTCACGCAGATTCATTCGCCCTTACCGTCCTGAATCAGCACATTGAACAGCTCTTCCAGGGACATGCCCGGTCTTCCCGCTTGATCCTGTATTTCCTTCAGCGTCCCCTGAGCAATGATGCTGCCGCGGTGCAGCACGATGAACCGGTCGCAATAATTCTCGATCGTCGAGAGAATATGGGAGCTTAGCAATACGGATGCGCCGGATGCTTTCAATTCCAGCATAAAGTCAAGCAGCGAGCGGATCCCGAGCGGATCAAGCCCAAGGAAGGGCTCGTCGATGATGTACAGCGACGGTCTCGCGACGAACGCGCACATGATCATCACTTTTTGGCGCATGCCCTTGGACAAATGCGTGGACAGGCTGTCCATCTTTTCTTCCATTCGGAACATCTTCGACAGCTGCGCCGAGCGCGTCTCATAATCCTCGCGGGACACGCCGTAGGAACGAGCCGTAAATTCCAAATGCTCGCGCACCGTCATCTCCTCATACAGCAGCGGGGATTCGGGAACGAAAGCCAAGGCGCTGTGATACGCTTCCGAATGCTCCGAGCGGCTCTTCCCCTGGACCTGGATGATCCCCTTTTGCGGATTCATCAGACCGAGGATATGCTTCATCGTCGTACTCTTGCCCGCGCCGTTCAGGCCGATCAAACCTACCATTTCCCCCGGTTCCACCTGAAAGGTTACGTCATGCAGAACCGGTCGGTTTATGCTATATCCGCCGCTTAATCCTTGAACAGACAATACCGGCTGTTCGCTCATTATCGATCACCTCTTATTCTGAAAAGAGTCCAATCCACACGGATGATGACCTTACCGAATCCGCATAAATCGGACCCAAAAAACAACATCATTGCTGCAAGCCCCTACGCTCGCGGTGGCCGCAGCTTTAGCCCCGTGGAGGCTTGTTCTTCAACCATTTCGGAGCGCCCTTGTTCTTGCGGTCGCGCTCCCGTTCACTTTGACGCTCGCCCGATGCCTTGCCGTTTCCGGACTTGCCATTGACGCTGATGGACGCGGGCTTTCGGGCAGGCTTGTCTTTTCGGGCAGCCCCCGCAGCCGACCCGCGGGGACCTTGACCCCGATCGGTCGGAGCGGAACGCGGGGTTCTTACCTTGCCGCCATACAGGGCGCGTTCTTCGATCGATATGCCCAGCTCGCGATTGAACTTGCGCATGATGAACGTTTGACGGTCCGTGACAAGCGTAATCGCCATGCCGCTCCGCCCCATGCGTCCCGTGCGGCCTGCGCGGTGCGTGTAATGCTCGGCATCAATCGGCGGATCGTAATTGATCACCATGCCGAGCCCTTCGATATCGAGCCCCCGGGCGGCGACATCGCTAGCCACCAGAAGCTTGGTGCGCCCTTCTCTAAACGCGTTCAAAACCCGGCTCCGGGTCATCTTGTCGGCGTCCCCGTAAAGGGCAGCTGCGTTTAATCCAAGGTAATTCAGCTTCGCCTCCACCTCTGCCAAATCCTCGGTGGCATTGACGAACACGATCGCACGGTCGGGATTGTAATGCCGAACCACGCGGCGCAGCATGTCCAGCTTGTCGCGCTCTTCCGAGACGAAATAATAATGCTCCAGCGCGGACGGCGTCCGACGCTCCGGATCGATCCCGATTTCAACGGGCTGATCCATCTCCTTCTTCACGAGCTCGGCCGTCTCCGGACTCACCGTTGCGGATAAGAAGACCAATTGACGGTCGCGCAAGGCACTGCGCAGGATGCGATCCACATCGCCGGCGCCGCCCAGATTAAACACCTGGTCCACCTCGTCCACCACGATCGTGGTCACTTGGTGCATTTTCAGCTTCCGGATTTCGATCAGTTCCCGCACGCGTCCCGGCGTTCCCACGATCAGCTGCGGATGCAGCCGCAGCTTCTCAATCTGACGCTTGGCCGCGGCACCGCCGATCAGGCCGAGCACGCCGATTCCGCGGGCTTCCCCGTAGCGCTCGCTCTCTCTCACAATCTGAACGGCGAGCTCCTGCGTTGGAGCGAGAATCAGTTTCTGGGCTCCCTTGATCTCCGGATCGATGCCCTGAAGAACGGGCAGCAAATAAGCAAGCGTCTTTCCCGTGCCCGTCTGGGAAGTCGCCAGCACGTCCTTGCCTTCGAGTATGGGAGGAATCGCCTCAGCCTGAACGGGAGAAGGCGTGACAATGCCGAACTCCGCCAATCGGGAGGACAAATCCTCCGCTATTCCTAATGTATGAAATGTAGTAGTTCCAGTCATATGTTAGTCCATCCTTTTTTTAGATATCAGAAGTCTATGGTTCCAAAGCGCGTGCTGCCTGATATCGCTGGAGAAACTTCCGTTACGTGCAGTTTGTTTGCTTTATTGAAAGTACAGCAGGCGTTTTTTCGAACGAGTCTTGTTCACTCTTTCTCATTATATGCCAAAACAGGAGTTGCCACCAAATCAATCATGGGAAACGGCCATGCTCTGCGTTTCATGCAGGTTATTTCATCTATGCTTGATGGTCATGCCTAGGGCAGTAGAGCGAGAAACGACTTGGCCGCCGCAGATAGCGGAATGCCTCGAAGCGTTGCAAATCCAATGCTGCGCTCGGGAATCGGCGGATCGAGCGGCACCTCGATCAGCTGGCCTGTTTGCAATTCGTCGTTGGCATAGTCGCGAATGACAAAAGCCAGTCCGAAGCCGCTTCGGGCAAACTGTACCAGCAGCTCGATGCTGCCAAGCTCGAACTCCGGTTTTAACTTCACGCCTTGGCGTTCGGCGAATTGATCCACGTACCTCCTCGTGCTTCCGCCGGTCTCCAGCATAAGCAGCGGGTAGTTCCCGATATCGTGAAGGGACAACGGGTGCGGTAATCCGGCCCGCTCCGCATACGATTTGCCGGCCACTAAACAATCATGGATCGGCGAGCTTGGGCGAAAGTCGATTTGTTTATCGGAAGCCGGTAAATGAACGATGCCGAAATCAATCTTCCCTTCCTTAAGAAGCGACAGCGTTTCCGGGGTGGTTCGGTTGGTGATGCGGATGCGAATATCCGGATAAGCGGCGTGGAAATACTCCAAATGCGGCAGCAGGTAATACTTGCATAGCGTATCGCTTGCCCCGATATTGATTTCGCCGCTGTGCAAATTATGCATGTCCGCTATCGCCTTCTCGCCGATTTCGATCAAACCGAAGGCTTGCTCGATATAGCGAAACAGCACATCGCCCTCGGACGTGAGTTTCACTCCCTTGGTGGTCCGAAAGAACAGCGGACCTCCGATCGTTTCCTCCAAATGCTTAACGGTATGGCTGACGGCTGGCTGGGTGATATGCAGATGATCCGCTGCCCTCGATAAACTGCCGAGCCGCGCAGTCCAATAAAAGACGCGATACCATTCCATATTGATTTCCATCATGATGACCTCGATTTTATCAAATGATAACAGGAACCTTGGATTGGAATTCGAGAGTTCATCTTCGAATTGCACCGTTCCCCGTATTCTTCTCTAAAGAATCGTATAACATAAGCCAAACTAATGTCCACTATTACTAATATCAATTTTATTTATAATCAAGCGGCTCATATAATGAGCCATGTACAAGAAAATGATCGTAGGAGGCGAACACGTTTTGACAGTCACAGCCATTGTAGGAGCCAATTGGGGAGATGAAGGCAAAGGTAAAATGACGGATGTTCTTGCGGCGCAATCGTCGTATGTCGTTCGATTTCAGGGAGGGAGTAACGCGGGGCATACCATTATCAACGATTACGGGAAATTTTCGCTGCATATGCTGCCATCGGGTGTATTCTATCCAAACGTAACGAATATCATCGGTCCGGGAACGGCTTTGGATATGGAGGTTTTGATCGGGGAGCTTCAGGAACTGGAAGCCAGAAACGTTCCCGCTCCGAAGCTGTTTATATCCGAGCGCGCCCAGGTCGTGCTTCCCATTCATCGGCTGCTGGATGAACTCGAGGAAGAACGGCTCGGCGCCCGGGGATTCGGTTCCACGAAACGCGGAATCGCGCCCTTCTACGCGGATAAATATGCCAAGCTGGGCATTCAGGTCGCTGATCTGTTACACCCCGAAGGACTTCGTGAACGGCTCGAGCAGATGCTTGACATCAAGAATGTGCAGCTGCAGCATCTTTACGGAAGGGACCCGCTGAGCGTTGATGAGATGGTCAAGCAGCTATTGGAGCCCTTCCAGTTCCTGTCCCCGTATATTCAGGATACGACCACGCTGCTGCAGCAAGCTTATATGAAAGGCGATCCGATTCTTGTGGAGGGCCAGTTAGGAGCCCTGCGCGACCCGGATCACGGGATATACCCGTTTTCCACCTCCTCCTCCACGCTGGCAGGCTATGCACCGGTCGGAGCAGGACTTCCGCCGTACGCTATCAGCCAAGTCATTGCCGTTGTTAAAGCATACTCAAGCTGCGTCGGCGCAGGCCCCTTCGTGACCGAACTGCATGGGGATGAAGCGGATGAACTCAGACGACTTGGCGGCGATGCAGGCGAATACGGAGTTACGACCGGCCGGCCAAGACGAATGGGATGGTTTGATACGGTAGCCACCCGTTACGGCTGCATGATTCAGGGAGCTACCGAAGCCGTTCTCACCAACCTTGACGTACTGGGGTATCTGGATGACATTCCGGTATGCGTCGGCTATGAATTAGAGAATGGAAGCATCATTGACCATTTTCCGGTAACGGCCGATCTGCGGTCCGCAAAGCCTGTCCTGCGAACGCTGAAGGGCTGGAAATGCGACCTGTCGCATATCCGTTCCTTCGACGAGCTCCCGGAAGCGGCGCAGCAATACGTGCAGTTTATTGAATCGTCCATTGGCGTACCCGTCAAGACGATCTCCGTCGGCCCGAGACGGGATCAGATTATGATGAGATAGCTGATATATGGCTTGTTTTCACTTGGCCAACGAAGCCTTCCAGAATGCGCCGGACACCAAGGGGATCGCTCAGCATCGGCAGATGACCGGTGCTGAGGCTCTCCACCCTGTCCGCCGACAAATTGGCTGCCATACGCTCTTGCAAGGATTCTCCGAACTCCTTGTCTTGGGTGAGCTTCACGTAAAGCTTAGGCACTTGGGGTGCGGATGCTTGAACGCGGTCCGTATAGACCCTACGGGATTCCGGGATGAACTCTGCTGCGATGCGGGAGGCCTGCTCCTCCGGCAAATCGCTGCACAGCCCCTTGCGGATCACGGATTCAGGCGGCTTCGTTCCGGCCATTTTTAATAAAACCGGCATGATGATCCTCTGGGGAAACGGAAGCGCCGAAATAAACGAACCGCCGCTCTTAGGTATGGCGGCACCGATGGCAACGAATCCGGCTACCCGTTCGGCTAACCTGGCAGCCAGCTCCATGGCCAACACCCCGCCCAGGGAATGCGCCACAAGGACGAACTTGTCCGTATCCCATCTTCTCACCTGCTCCGCCATATGGGTTACATAATCCTCCAGCGTCAAATGATGCCCGGGCATCCCTGCAGCCTCTTCCCGCGACGGGTAATCAACCTTCAAACACGGATAGCCCAGTCCTTCCGCAACGATATCCCACACGCCTCCGTTCATTCCGGCTCCATGTAAAAAAACAAACCCCAGTTCTTCCTGCATCATTTTTTGTTGTTTAGTCATGCATATTCCCCTTCCATAATGTACCTTTGTTCCAAGGATTCAATGGAACCCTTGCTGCTTGAGAACATCATATCCGTTAAATAAGACAAATGTTGTCTTATTTAGAGAATAAGATAAAATAAATAATCAAGAGACTGGGGGTTCATAATGCAGAAATCGCAGCGCCTGATTCAATTAATGATGATGATCAATGCAAAAAAGTCGTTTACCGTAAGAGAGCTGGCCGACGAATTCGGACTCTCCGTTCGAACGATATCAAGAGATCTGGATGAGCTGAGCGGGCTCGGCGTCCCCATTTACTCTGTGCAAGGACGAGGCGGCGGCTACAGATTGCTGCAGGAACGGATGCTGCCACCGATCAGTTTCACGGAAAGCGAAGCGATTGCCATCTTTTTTGCCTGCCAATCCCTGAGCTACTTCAGTACGCTGCCCTTCGGTGAGGGAGCCGCCACGGCGCTCCATAAGTTCTATCATTACTTGCCGGCAGATATTAAGGAGCAGATCGACCGTCTTAAGGATCGCGTCATGATTCACAGCCCGTTCCGTCCGATGTCGGCCGATATTTTACAAACGTTAATGCAAGCCGTCATGGTCCGGCAAGCGGTCACGATCTCCTATCGTTCTTCCGCCGGAAGCAGCCAGCGGCATATCCAGCCGATCGGGCTGTATGCAAGCTCGGGGTACTGGTATTGTCCCGCCTACTGTTTTACGCAAGAGGACATCAGGCAATTCAGGGTAGACCGGATGACGGCGGCCAGCCCCAATGAATCCTTACCGATCCGTGAAGATATCGCGAGCCAAACGCTGCAGGACATGCCCGAGATCGGGGATGTCGAGATGAAGCTTTTTGAGGTAGAATTAACTTCCAAAGGGGTCTGGCTGCTTGAGACGGATACACGGCTCGGTCCCCATATCCATCGGAACACGGACGGCAGCGGCGTCGTTCGGCTTGAAATACCGGCAACCGACGTCAACTTTTATTCGGACTATGTGTGGCGTCTCGGAGAGGAGGCAGTCATCACCTCGCCAGCCGAAGCGGTTCAATGGACCCGGGAGAAAATTGAATCCATGAGATTAAGGTATACATAAGGACAACTCAATCCCAGTTGGGAGAAATGAAGGAGAGAATATGCATGACTTCACAAGTGGATCGCTTAATTGAGCGGATAACGGAAGAGCTTCGCGGGGTACCCGGCGTTACAGGAGTCGTTCTCGGGGGATCCAGGGCCAAAGGAACCGCCAGACCGGATTCCGATATCGATATCGGCATTTACTATGATGAAGCCCAAGGTTTCAAGGTGGAGGACATCGCCAAAATCGCGAAGAAATTAGATGACGAGCATCGGGACGGGATTATCACTTCATTGGGCGAATGGGGAGCCTGGGTTAACGGGGGCGGATGGTTAGTGATCGAGGGGTATCATGTGGATTTCTTATTCCGGGATGTGCACCGCGTGTCCGGCATCATCGACGACTGTTCGGCAGGAAAGGTGTCCGCGCATTACCAAACCGGACATCCGCATGCCTATCTGAATGTAATGTACATGGGGGAAATTGCGATCTGCCGCATATTATGGGACTCGGATAACCGCATACAGACTCTGAAAGCCAAAACGTCTCCCTATCCGAAGCCTCTGCAGGATGCAATGATCGGCTATTTCACTTTCGAGGCATCCTTCTCTTTGATGTTGGCGAATAAAACGGCTTCCAGCGATGACGTCACTTATGTTACAGGTCACTGCTTCCGCTCCATTTCGTGCTTGAACCAAGTGCTCTTTGCCAAAAATGAAATGTACTGTATCAATGAGAAGCGTGCGGTGGCCATGATCGAGACCTTCTCCCGCAAACCGGCGAATTACAAGGAACGCCTGGACCAAGTGATCACGCTGCTCTCATCGGATACAGAAAAAACAAAACAAGCCACTGCGCTGCTTCAGGACCTTATAGCCGAAACGGAAGCTTTGTAGGCGCGCATAGCCCTCATTTCTTATTCATCCATTTGTAAGACACACGGTCTGCAAACCGCGGAAACAGCTGATACAGCCTTATGCCAAAGGAGGCCAGTCTCGGAAGATTCAGTTCTTCCTTGCGTTTATGAACCAGCTTTACTACCTGATCCGCAACATAATCCGCCTTCATCATGAACCAGCTTACATTCTTGACATACCCGCCGGTCGGATCGGCCAAGGAAAAGAACGGAGTATCGATCGGCCCGGGGTTTACGGTCGATACGGTTATGCCCGTGTTCCGCAGCTCCTGGCGGAGTGAATTGCTGAACCCTAGAACGGCATGCTTGGTAGCCGAATAAGCCGTGGATTTGGCCGTTCCGATCTTCCCCGCCATGGATGCGATGTTGACGATTTGACCGTCCCCTTGCTTCAGCATGCCCGGCAGCACCGCTTGCGTACAGCGTACAATGCCCATATAGTTGACGTCCATCATATCCTGAAACTCTTCCTGTGGCATGTCCATAATACTTTCAAACTTGCCGTATCCGGCGTTGTTAATCAGCACATCGATTCTACCGTGCCGCTGAAATACGGCCTCCATGACGGACGACACCTGCTCAGAGTTCTGAACATCCATGGTTGCCAGCTCGTGGGGACCGGATAAACGCGCACCCACCTCCTGCAGACGATCGGCCGAACGGGCGCACAGAACAACGTAAGCTCCCTGAGCGGAGAGCTTCTCCGCGATCAAGGCACCGATTCCGCTGGATGCTCCCGTAACAACTACAACTTTATGATTCAGCATGATTTCATTATCCCTTTCCTCACCGGCGCAGCCCTCCATTCTAAAATATCCATGGAGCAGCTTTACGCACGGACTTGGGTTCATTACTCCTATTTTATGAAATCATGACTTGAATATCCAGCTCTCCGATTCCTTCCATTCGAAGCGGAATACAAAGCGCCTTCTTCTGAATAAGACTGGAGGTGCTATCCGACTTCATTACCTTGGGAGGTGTGATATCCACGCTGACGCCCTGGTTCGACAAAATGGTGCTGGCATTGCCGCTGATCATGTTGCCGAGCTCTGAAATCGCGCTTTGCCCCATCTCATCCATTTCGGTAATGACATAGCCGCCCATCATCACCGATACCATCTGCAGCGCTACCTGCTCCTGAATTCCAAATACGATGTCACCGTTCATTTGGCCTGTCATGCCGATTTGGATCCAGATATGATTCTCCATATATCCGATCTCTTTGACCCCAAGATTCCCCGTGGAGGGTGAAACCTGTATGACTTGTTCGATAACGTGTCGTGCGGACTCTAAAAAAGGATTGATGACTTCCGCTTTCATTCCTCATTACGCCCCTTTCACTGGGTTGTTGGTCAGGGTCCCAAAGTCCCACCTATATATTTAAACATTATAATGGATACCTTGTAATAAATCATCACAAAATAGCGACAGCCCTCATTCCGACCACTGTCTTACGATGTCAGCTATCGCTTGGAACGCTTTAGTACGAAGATATTCCTTTCGCTTAAACGGGCCTTAGGTCTTACCTTTTTTCTATGTCTACTTTACTATTATCGGATGGTTTCCCCATCTTTTAATAATAATTAAAATGAAAATAAAAATGTTTTTCATCTTTTTCGGCCGAAAACCATCCGGTTTGCTCCCTTCGTTGCTCCACCGGGGAGAATAACCTATAATTTAAAACATACAGGTTGCACGCGATAGATGAGCGGAAGAATATATCAAGAAGGAGGAAGGCTATGAACATCAGCCAATTGGAAACGCTTATTACCATCTCCAAAACGATGAGCTTTCGCAAAGCGGGAGAGCTTCTTAATCTGACACAACCGGCGGTATCCGCCCAGATCAAGAGCTTGGAGGAAGAATTTAAAACGGTGCTGGTGGACCGGAGCCAGCCCGTGACGTTAACGGACCGGGGCCAGGTCTTCGTGGACCATGCCGAGCAGATCCTCGGCATCGTGGATGAGCTGAAGCAGCGGCTGTCGGACCTTGATCAAACCCCCCAGGGTCATATCCAGCTGGGCACAACCACTTCCATTGCGATTCAGATCCTGCCGCGGGTACTTTCCTACTTCCAGGATCAATTCCCTCACATAAAAACAACCATTCAATCCATGGCCTCTTCCCAAATCTACCACAGCGTGGAGAACGGGCTCATCGACATCGGGATCGGCTATCTGATCGAGCGCAATCCCAACTTAAGCACATCCGTTCTGTATTACGATACCTTTGAGCTGGTCGTATCACCTCAGCATCCGCTGGCCAAGCTTTCCACGGCCAACATGGATGTGCTGGCCGGAACCCCCCTTATTCTGCTAACGCGCGACACCGTCGGCCGCCGCTTCGCCGATGAAGTCATGAAGAAGCACGGCGTCGATCCTCAGGTGGTCATGGAACTGTCCAGCAGCGAAGAAATCAAGCGGATGGTCGAGATCAATCTAGGCGCAGCGATCATATCGAAGCAATCCGTCGCGACGGAGCTGCGCAACGGCACCCTGCAGATCGTTCCCCTAAGCGAGCTTGAAGTCAGCCACCCTGTCGGCGTAATCTATAAGAGCGGGCGTTATGTCAGCTCGGCCATGCGCCAATTCCTTAGCGATCTGAAGGGCATGCCCGAGACCCAATTCATCAGCAGTGAATAATGCCGACCGCCCCATAGAACCATAACCAATCAAGCGACATGAAGGAGGTCAATATGAAATTCGATCTGCATACCCATCACTTTCGCTGCGGCCACGCCGACGGCAATATCCGGGATTACATCGAGGCTGCGATCGCAGCAGATTTAAAGGTCATCGGGATCTCCGACCATACGCCATACTTCGGAAGCCCGGAAGAGCAGCCCTTCCCGGCCATCTCCATGGCAAAAGCGGACTTTGCGGCCTACGTGCAAGAGGTTCTGGACTTAAAACGGGAATATGAGGGGAAAATCAAGGTCCTGCTGGGCATCGAATCCGATTATTTCCCGAACCATGCCCAGGTTTACCAGCAGGCGTTATCGGCCTATCCTTTTGACTACATCATCGGCTCCATCCATCACGTCAGGGATGTCAGCATCTTCAACAAGAACCGCTGGAAGAAGCTCACGCCTCAGCAGCAGGTTGCGGATAAAGAGGAATACTTCAATCTGATCCGCCAATCCGCCCGAAGCGGAATGTTCCAGATCATTGCCCATATGGATGCGATGAAGGGCAATTATCCGCTGTTCTCCGAGATCAAGGCCGATGAAGCGATCGAGGAAACGCTGAAAGTCATCGCGGAATCGGGCCTTGCCATCGAAATCAACACATCCGGCAAAACCAAGCTGTGCGGCGGCTGGTATCCGTCGAACGCCATCTTGGAAGTAGCGCACCATCACGGCGTCGAGGTCACCTTCGGCTCCGATGCCCACAAACCGTCCCGGGTCGGAGATGAATTTGACGAAGTGGCCAAGGTGCTTAAGGAAATCGGATACACGGAATGGGTCTATTTCGAACAAAAACAGAAGGTGCCCGTACCTCTTTAACGGGGTACTCCTTCTGTTTTTTTGCATTTACATGGGTATTGGCGGCAAAATGGGCAAAAAAAGTGGACCCGTTACCGGGTCCGAAACATAATATATATTCTCAAAAGGGGGTCATGTGATAAGTTTAACCCGCGGCTGTTAGAGTTTGATAACAGGTATATTTCAATTGTGTAACAAATTCCAAGTGATCCTTTCAACTTGAAATTTTCAGATTACATATCAGATTACATATCCCGCTTTCGCTTAAACCATGGACCGCAGCGTAAGCACGGTAAGCTCCGGCTTGCATAGGAAACGAAAAGGCAGATGCGTCGTGCCGATTCCCCTGTTTACATAGAGCTGCATGCCTTGGGAACCCACGGTGTACAGGCCCTGCACGTAACGTTTGGCTCCAGGCGGCGTGATCACCTCGCCCATCCAAGGCAGGCGGATCTGTCCTCCGTGGCTGTGTCCGGATAGCTGAAGATGAAAGGGATAGACTGCCGCAGTATCTGCATAATCCGGCTCGTGCATCAGCAGCAGCTTGAACATGCCTTCAGGCAGATCCCGAATGGCAGCTTCCGGATCCGGCGTTCCCCAGATGCCATCGTCCAAGCCCGCAACGGCGAAGACGGCACCCTCCCGCCTAATCTTCACGGCGTCGTTGCGCAGCACCTGAAACCCGGCCTCCTCCTCCAGAGCAATCAGCTTCTTCACGTCCCCGTAATCATGGTTGCCTAATATAGAGAATAAGCCTAACGGTGCTTTCAGCTGAGCGAGCGGTTGAATGGCAGCCCTCATATCTTCCGCATTACCGTCCACCATATCTCCCGTAAAACAGATCATATCCGGTTTTTCATGATGAATGGCTTGCACCACGCGGGCCGCGTTGTCCGCCCCTGCATGAAAGCCCAGGTGCAAATCGCTAAACTGGACGATCTTCATGCCATCAAAAGCCTTGGGCAGCGAAGGAAACGTTAGCGTGTGTCTCGCAATATCCAATTGACGAGGCTCCCATAACGACGCATAAGCACCGCCAGCAAGGCCAGCTCCGGCCAAGACGGAAACGCCGATCTTCAGAAATCGGCGGCGCGACATCCTCTTCTGTTTAAGTTCTCGCTTCGCCTCGCCGCCGGCTGTACCCTGGGGCATCTCCGAGGATAGATTTCTCATAGGGGGACATCCTCCTATATAATAATGAAAGAATTCAAGTATTAACGCTCTTATGTTTATTCATATACATGAAATAACAAGAGAAAGGGGTTTATGTATGACTGTTAACGATTCGATCGCAGCCATAGTTTCGGCACAGCGGCATTTTTTTCATAAAGACATCACCAAGGAAGTGGATTTCCGTCTCCAGCAGCTGACCAAGCTGCGCCAAATCCTGATTGCCAGAGAGAACGATATCATGGAGGCGCTGCGCAGGGACCTGAACAAGAGTGAACAGGAAGCCTTCACGACCGAGATCGGAATCGTCTACAAAGAACTCTCCTTTATCATAAAGAATTTGAAGCGCTGGTCCAAGCCGCAGCGCGTCAAAACCGCGCTGACGCATGTGGGCAGCAAGGGAATGGTCTATCCCGAGCCCTATGGGACGGTTCTGATTATCGCTCCCTGGAATTATCCTTGGCAGCTGGCCATCTCTCCGCTGATCGGAGCCTTGGCCGCCGGAAACACGGCCATTGTGAAGCCATCGGAACTGACGCCTAACGTATCCGCACTCATTACGGCCATCATGAAAGAGACGTTTGAGCCGGAATACGTGGTTTCTGTAGAGGGAGGCCCCGAGGTTAGCACGAGCCTGCTGGAGCAGCCTTTGGATTATGTCTTTTTTACCGGCAGCACCCACGTCGGCAAAATCGTCATGGAAGCCGCCGCCAAGCAGCTGACACCGGTAACGCTGGAGCTCGGGGGCAAGAGCCCTTGCATCGTCCACGAGGATGCGCCCCTTGCCCTGGCGGCTTCGCGTATCGCATTCGGCAAGTTTACGAATGCAGGCCAAACGTGCGTCGCTCCCGATTATGTGCTCGTGCACAGCAAGGTGAAAGAGAAGTTCATCGCGCATCTGAAAGACGCCATCACTTCATTCTACGGCGAGACCCCGCTAACCAATCCCGATTATGGGCGCATCGTTTCGGAGAAGCATTTTGACAGGCTTTCCAACTTTCTGGACAACGGAACCCTCCGCCACGGCGGGGGCACGTCGCGGGATAAATTGCTCATCGAGCCCGCCGTGCTGGACGATATCACCTGGGATATGCCGATCATGGAGGAAGAAATCTTCGGCCCGCTGTGTCCGATCTTGACCTATGAGGATCTGCACGAGGCGGTCCAAGCGATTCAAGCCCGTCCCAAGCCGCTCGCGCTTTACCTGTTTACCGAGAATGAAGATGTACAGGATTACGTGCTCTCCTCGGTTTCTTTTGGCGGGGGATGCGTCAACGACACGCTGATGCACCTGGCAACCCCCTTTCTTCCGTTCGGAGGCGTCGGCGAGAGCGGGATCGGCTCGTATCACGGGGAATACAGCTTCCACACGTTCTCCCATAGAAAAAGCGTGCTTAAGCAAACCAACCGGTTTGATTTTAAATTCCGTTATCCTTCCAAGAACGGGCTGGGCATTTTAAAAAAGCTGATGAAGCCTTAGCTTTCATCCAGCTTTCGCTTTCCTGCCCCGTTAGCTATAACTAATAAAGGCGCACCGTTGTCGGCGCGCCTGTTTCACTTGGATGAATGTTTTCTGCGATGCGGCATATTGCCCTTTGTCTTCACTTCGCCGCCCTCCGTCTCCAGTCCGTCGTCGCCGGGCTTAAAGATCCGGCGCAGCGTCCCCAGCATGGACAGCGCATAAGCAACGGTAACGAAGCTGAAGGCAATCTCCAGCACCACGACAAGCCGGGACGTATTATCGACAGGGGCTACATCGCCATACCCGACCGTGACAAACGTCGCCATGCTGAAATACAGGAAGGTAATGAACTGGCTCAGCAAATCCTGACCGAGGTTTTCGCCTTCGAAGGAAACGCCTCCGAACAGCTTATAGATCGACATATACACCACCGTGAAATATAGAATGCACATCCCCGCCGCCATGCTGATCCGAACCAGGGTCGTTTTCATATCGACATGCTGATGGACAGAGTCTGCAATCTTATCGAAGATATACAGCACATAGAAAATAACGGAACATAATGAAAACAGCAGGATCAAGGCTCGCATGCCGCCTTCGCCGGGCACGACATGCATGAGATCAATCCAGCCGAGCAAATCCTCGACCGATATCAGGACATAAATAAGCAGCGGCGCCAGCAGCAAAGGCCTGCTGGACCACTTCTTGTCCATGCTGTAAAACATATAGATCAACGACAGCAAGCCCGCCAAATTGAGCAGCCACATCCACCAAGACATCTCTAGTCCCTCCTTGAGGCCCGCAACCCGCAGGCCGTGCCATTACGTCCTATTACCCTCGAAACGGCACCTCTGCACCTGGAGGTCATTGGCAGCTTGGCAGCTGGCAAGAGCTGACTTTAGTCCTGGTCGAAGTCTGGATATCTTGTGCTGCGTCGCTCAACACTCGCCTGCGGTAATTCCGAAAGCTTGTGCGATGCGCCGCTAACATTTAACGGTTCTTCTCCATCCACGACACGGCATAATCCACCATGGCCCGCTGTTCAGCCAATATGCAGTCGGCTTTTCCTACGCGTCCATGGATATACGCATCGGGGCACTGCGCTTCGAACGAAGCCCCTAACGCCTCGAAGTCGTCCGAATGATAGTTGATATCCTGAAACGCCTCCCACACTGTCACTCCCTGCACCCTGCGGACTGGCGCGTGGGCGGTGACCGCCTCCTTGCCCTTCCAATTCGCGCGGTATTCACTGAGGTGGAACGACGTATTGTTGCCATAACCGCTGCCCAGCATTAGCACGAACGCGCCCGCCTCATACAATCGTGCCAGCGGAGAAGCTTCGCCTAAGCTATGGTCCAGCGGATGGGATTGCATTAGGTCCCTGGCCTCCCTGCCGCGTGCCGCAAACGAAACATGCGGATGAGCGCTTCGGATAACCCCTTCTTGTTTACGGAACACTTCCGGAATGATCCCCATCCCCGAAGTGACCGTCAGATCCGGATCATAGGGCGGCATGCCCTCGCGAATCAGATTCCACCATTTTGGATCGGCCGGCGGATTTCCCCATGTCTTTGGATCGGTTAAGTTCGCGGATTGGGTCGGCATCACCAGCGTCCCTTCTTCCCCCAGCACGTCTTCGAGTGCCAGTATGACGGCCTCCGGACCGCCGACGATCCACCCGCCCACACTCTTGAGCGAAGAATGGACGAGCAAGGTCATGCCCTTCCGGACGCCCAAAGCGGCCAAATCATCGCTAATATCCTTTATCGTAATCGGTCTTTCTATGATCAAGTGACTCACCTCAGATTCAATTCGAAGATTTCCTATCCTATGAAAAAACACATAAATTATAGCACACAACAAAAAGCGCCTGTACCGAAGCCCATGCCCCGGTCAGACGCCTTGGTATTGAAGTTAACCGATTAAACGCCAAGCCAGCGCTTAAACAGGTGTTTGGTCGTATCCTTGTTCATTTCCGCAATGGACGTTGTCAGCGGAATGCCCTTCGGACAAGAACGCACGCAGTTCTGCGAGTTGCCGCAGCCCTCGATGCCTCCATCCTGCATCAGCGCTTCCAAACGCTCCTCCTTGTTCATCTCGCCTGTCGGGTGAGCATTGAACAAGCGAACCTGGGAGATCGCGGCCGGTCCGATAAAGTCCGTTTTTTCGTTGACGTTCGGACAAGCCTCCAGGCAAACGCCGCAGGTCATGCACTTGGACAGCTCGTAAGCCCACTGACGCTTCTTCTCCGCCATTTTGGGGCCGGGACCAAGGTCATAGGTGCCGTCGATCGGAATCCACGCTTTCACGCGCTTGAGGGCCGTGAACATGCGGCTGCGGTCGATCACCAAGTCTCTCACGACCGGGAACGTCTTCATCGGCTGAATCCGAATCGGCTGCTCCAGCTTATCGATCAAGGCCGCGCATGCTTGGCGCGGCTTCCCGTTGATGACCATGGAGCAAGCTCCGCACACTTCTTCCAGGCAGTTGGAGTCCCAGCATACGGGTGCGGTGGTTTGGCCCTGCGCATTTTTGGGATTGCGCTGAATTTCCATCAGCGCACTAATGACGTTCATGCCGGGACGGTACGGAATTTCGAATTCCTCGGTATAGGACTTCGTCTCCGGATTGTCCTGACGTGTAATGATAAATTTAACGCTCTTTGAGGCAGCTGCCGTTTGAGACATCGTAAATCCCCCTTCCTTCTTACTTGTCTTTCGAATAGTCGCGAATCCGCGGCGGGATTAAGGAAACATCCACTTCTTCATATGAAATCTGTGGTCCATCCGGCGTCCAGGTTGCTTTGGTTGTCTTGAGGAAGTCTTCATCGTTACGATCCGGGAATTCCGGCTTGTAGTGAGCGCCCCGGCTTTCGTTCCGGAGAAGCGCACCCAGCGTCATGGCCTCGGACAGCTCCAGCATGTTCCACAGCTGACGCGTGAACGCCACGCCCTGGTTGTTCCAGCGGGAGGTATCCGTCATATTGATATTGCGGTAACGCTGCTTCAATTCCTTGATTTTGCCGATGGTTGCTTCGAGCTTGTCATTGTAACGAACAACCGTCATGTTGTTGGTCATCCATTCACCGAGCTCTTTATGGATCACGTAAGCATTCTCGGTTCCTTCCATCTTGAGCAGGCCTTCGTACTTGGTGGTTTGCTCTTTCGCTGCGCGGTCAAATACCGTGGAGGAAACATCCTCTGCGGATTTCTTCAGGCCTTTGACGTATTCGATCGCTTTCGGTCCGGCCACCATGCCGCCGTAAATGGCGGATACCAGGGAGTTGGCTCCCAAACGGTTCGCGCCGTGATATTGATACTCGCATTCGCCGGCTGCGAACAGCCCTGGAATGTTGGTCATTTGGTTGTAATCGACCCACATGCCGCCCATGGAGTAATGGACTGCCGGGAAGATTTTCATCGGGATTTTGCGCGGATCGTCGCCCATGAATTTCTCATAGATTTCAATGATGCCGCCGAGCTTGACGTCCAGCTCTTTCGGATCCTTATGGGAGAGGTCCAGGTAAACCATGTTCTCGCCGTTGATGCCGAGTCCCATATCAACGCAGACGGAGAAGATTTCGCGCGTAGCGATATCGCGCGGCACCAGGTTTCCGTAAGCAGGGTATTTCTCTTCGAGGAAATACCAAGGCTTGCCGTCTTTATAGGTCCAAATCCGTCCGCCTTCGCCGCGTGCCGACTCGGACATCAAGCGGAGCTTGTCGTCGCCCGGAATGGCCGTCGGGTGAATCTGGATGAACTCGCCGTTCGCATAATGAACGCCTTGCTGATACACCGCACTGGCCGCTGTTCCCGTATTGATAACCGAGTTGGTTGTTTTTCCGAAAATAATGCCGGGACCGCCGCTGGCGAGAATGACGGCTTCAGCCTTGAACGACTTGATCTCCATCGAGCGCAGATCCTGGGCGGCAATACCGCGGCATACGCCTTCGTCGTCGATGACCGCATTCAGGAACTCCCAGTTCTCGTATTTGGTCACAAGCCCCGCGGTTTCCCAGCGGCGAACCTGCTCGTCAAGCGCGTACAGCAGCTGCTGGCCGGTGGTCGCGCCGGCAAACGCCGTACGATGGCGCTTCGTTCCGCCGAAACGGCGGAAATCGAGCAGGCCTTCCGGCGTGCGGTTAAACATAACGCCCATGCGGTCCATCAAGTGGATGATGCCCGGCGCCGCCTCGCACATCGCTTTGACCGGAGGCTGATTCGCAAGGAAGTCGCCGCCGTAAACGGTATCGTCAAAATGCTCCCAAGGAGAGTCACCTTCACCTTTCGTATTTACGGCTCCATTGATGCCGCCTTGCGCGCACACGGAGTGAGAGCGTTTAACGGGTACAAGCGAGAATAGATGAACGTGAGCGCCTGCTTCCGCCGCTTTGATGGTTGCCATCAGCCCGGCGAGGCCGCCGCCCACTACGATAATATTAGATGCCATTTTTCGTTCACTCCCCTTTAACTTAAGACTGTCTTAACTACGTCGATCGCTGCCGTCGCCGCCTGGAATTCGGAACCGCGGAATGCTGTCATGGCAAGAACGAACAGCACGCTCATCAATACGAACAAGCCCATGCAGATGTAAGTGGATACCTTCTGCGCGCGCGGACCGACGGTGATGCCCCAGCTGACGAGGAACGCCCACAGGCCGTTAGCGAAGTGGAAGGTAGCGGAAACAACGCCGATGACGTACAGAATAAACAGAACCGGATTGTTCATGATGCCGTGCATCGTCGCGCCCAAATCGTCATGCGTGATTTTGCCGATCATGATTTGGAAGCGCGTATCGTACATATGCCAGATGACAAAAACGAACGTAATAACGCCGGTGATCCGTTGGATGGTGAAGCGGATGTTCCGTTCATAGTTGTAGTTGCCCACGTTGTTATTCGCCTGGTAAGCGATGTATAACCCGTAGACGCCGTGATATAGCAATGGCAGCCAGATCAGGAACAGCTCGAGGAAAAAAATCAGCGGCATGCTGTTCAAAAAATGCACCGCGCTCGCGAAGCCTTCCTTCCCACCCTCGAAAGCCTTAAAGTTGGAAATCATATGGCTGAGCAAAAATGCCCCAAGCGGTATGACACCGAGCAAAGAATGCAGCTTTCTGGAATAATACCCTTTCATCAGTTGACGTTCCCCTTTCCAATGTACAGCGTTTTCATTTTCAATCTTTCCTATTTTCAGAACAATTACACTTCCCCTGCCCTAAAAGAGGTTGTTCAAAAAGCCTTGCAACGACAAAAAGTTGCCTATTTCAGCAATCGTGTGAACAACTTGTGTCATGTTTCATGTTACTCCTTTTTTTCTTATAATGGAATTGCAATATAATTATTAATCGTTATAATCTATACGCATAAGCAACGTTTTGCACGCATGTCTATTTTAATAGGAGGATTTCCATGTTCGAAGAACTGGACGTGTTCGCCGTCGTCGTGGAGCAATCCAGCATCAATCAAGCCTCCAAGCTGCTCAACCTGTCACAGCCGGCCCTGTCCCGAAAAATAGCCAAACTGGAGGACCAGCTCGGACTGCAGCTGTTCAACCGCCGCGGCAAAAGGCTGGAGCTTACCTCAATTGGGCAGATTGTGTATACCTTCGCCCTGGAGCAGCGCCAGCAGCAGATCAAATTCTTGCAGACCTTGGCCCATTACCGGGAAGGGGACCAAATCTCGATTAACCTGGGCGCCAGTCTGACCACGCTGCAGACCACCCTGCCCCCGCTGGTCAATGCCTTCATGGAGCGTCATCCGTCAGCCGAAATCAAGCTCATCACCGGCAAGACCCATGAAATCGTGTCTTATGTAAGGGATAAACGGGTCGATGTCGGCATTGTTGCTTCATCCATCAACCAGCCGGGCTTGAACTGCATCCCGCTGTTCGATGACCATCTGGAGCTTGTCATCCCGTCTTCACATCCGCTGGCGGAAATCGAGGATGTGGGCATCGAACAGCTTCAAGGCTTGCCAATGATCATATTTTCGACCGGAACCTGGTACCGCAAGCTGACGGACGATCTGTTTCACCGCTGGGGCATCATGCCCGATATCCGGATGGAGATCGACTCCTTCGAAGCGATCGTCAGGCTGATCCCGACCTGCAAGGCGGCCGCGCTGCTGCCCAAATCCTATCTGAGGCCGCAGCTGCTGTCTGATAACGGGCTCGTCGACATTCATATTCCGGCACTCATCGAAACCCGGCGAACGACTTCGCTGATCTACGGTCAAGCCTCGGAGCTGAGCAAGGCGGCCAGCCGCTGGATCGAAGAAACGGAGATCCTGTTCCGCAAGCTGGAGGAAGATAAATCGAAAAAAAACTGACGATATTTCGCAATCGTCAGTTTTTTTCTACTATATTTATTTTTCGAGCATATTCACGACTTCGGACTCAAAGCGGTCCACGTTGTCATTGGAGCCGATGACGACCATAATGTCGCCGGAATTCACGACGTCCATGGCCGTCGGAGCAACGATAATGCCGGACTGTTTATTCAGCGCCACCACGCTGACGCCGTACCGGACCCTCGTATTAAGCTCGCTCAGCGTTTTTCCGTCCATGCAGTCCGTGACCGTCATCTCCACAATCAGATAATCCTTGGATAATTCGATATAATCAAGCAGGTTTGGCGTCACGAGCTGGTGCGCTACCCGGATCCCCATATCCCGTTCGGGAAAGATGACCCGGTCCACGCCAAGCTTCTCCAGCGCCCGGCCGTGCAGCACCGATATCGCCTTGGCAACGACCATCGCGACACCCAGCTCTTTCAACAGGATGGCGGAGAGGATGCTCATCTGAATGTCGTTCCCGATCGCAACGATCCCGCAGTCGAAGTTGCGGATGCCAAGCGATTTAAGCACTTCCTCATCCGTCGCGTCCGCCACCACCGTATGCGTCAGCAGCTCGCTCATGTCCTCGACGACCTCTTCGTTCCGGTCGATGCCGAGCACCTCATATCCCTGTTCCATCAGCTCCAGCGCCAGACTGGCGCCAAATCGCCCCAAACCGATGATTGCAAATTGCTTTGGTTTCATGTCTCTCCTATACCCCTTATCCAATTATCATTTTGCCTTCCGGATGACGATATAATTCTTTACCCTTTTTCGGCCCCAGTGCATAAGCAAGCGTCAACGGCCCCAATCGACCCGCAAACATCGTAAGGCTGATCAGGATCTTGCCGAACACGGTCAAATCGGGCGTTAAGCCCATGGAGAGACCTACCGTACCGAAGGCGGATGTCGTTTCGAATAGAATCTCCAGGAAGTCCCCTTCCTCTGTCGTCGACAGAATCATCGAGACGGTTAGAACGAGCAGCAGGGCCAGCAAGGCAATGGTCAGTGCCTTCAGCACCCGCTCCTGGGCCAGGCGATAACGGAACATGACGATGTCTTCCCGCCCGCGCATCATCGCGATGACCGCCCCTACCATAATGGTAAAGGTCGTGGTTTTGATGCCGCCGCCGGTTGACCCTGGAGATGCTCCGATAAACATCAGGATGACGATAAAAAATTGCGTTGCCTGTCTGAGCCCCGTAATATCTATAGTATTCGCGCCCGCCGTACGCGGCGTTACGGATTGGAATAACGCGCCGAAGAATTTTCCGCCCCAGTTCAGGGAACCCAGCGTTCTCGGATTGGTAAATTCAAATATGAGAATGACGATAAATCCGACCGCAAGCAAGGCAGCCGTCATCGTGAGCACCACCTTGGAGTGCAGGGAGAGCCTCCGCTGTTTTCGATAATCGATCAGATCGGACAGCACAATAAATCCAATGCCCCCGGAAACAATCAAGAACATCACGACGAAGTTGACTACCGGATCGTATACATACCCGGTCAAACTCCGAAAATCGCCAAACAAATCGAAGCCGGCGTTGTTAAACATCGTCACCGCATGAAAAACACCGTAATAGATCGCCCGGCCCAGCGGCATATCAAACGCCCAACGAATCGATAAAATGACTGCGCCGCAGGCCTCGATGACGAGGGAGTACAGCAATACTCTGCGTATCAGCCTTACGATGCCTTCCATCGAGGACTGATTCATCGCTTCCTGTAAGATTAGACGGTCTTTGAGCGATATGCGTCTTTTTCAGAACCAAGGCGAATAAAGTAGCCATCGTCATGAATCCGAGCCCGCCGATTTGAATCAGCAGCATGATCACGACTTCTCCGAAGGAACTGAATGTCGTTCCCGTATCCACCACGACCAGGCCCGTTACGCACGTTGCCGAGGTCGAAGTGAACAAGGCGTCAGTAAATCCAAGCGGTTCGCCCGTCGTCGTCGAGATTGGCAGCATTAACAGCCCGGTCCCGATGAAGATGATGGCCGCAAAACCAAGCACGAGAATTTGAGGCGGAGACAATGTAAGCCAGTTTAATTTAGCGTTCAATCGGACACCTTCTTTAAAAAAATCAACGAAAAAAGACACTGGAAAACGCAGTGCCTTTCGGTCTGGTTCCTGTGCAACAGCCTACGAGGTTAGCTGACGGATTCGGGCATTTCCACAGGTCGCCCTATTCATTATTCCGGGAATAATGAAATTCACCCCAATTACATGGTTCCCCCATTTTCATTACGAAATTCGGCTGGAATATTCGGTTCCTTCAAGCATGATGTGATTATAACTCAATCCGTTACGTAACCCAATGCCGTTTTTCGCCCGAAATATCTTTAAAAGAGCGCGAATTGGGCATATTCAAGAATACAAGCGTAGGGTTCTCTAACGTTTTCGAAACCTTTCATTCATTTTCATCGATTTATTTCAATATTCCGATAATTGGGATAAGCTGCTTATGGCTTTCATACTATGTTATATTGACTCTATGCGTTCTTAATCAGGCATATCGAATACCAGTGGGAGTATCAACTTTCTTAGAGGAGGAATTTCATGAATCGTGCAAGAGAGCCCTTGAAGCTGAAGCCCAATCTGAAGCAGCTCATCGCGCCTGCCGCAGTCGGCCTGATTCTGTTCCTATTATTTCAGGTATTTCCGTGGGCGAATCCGGACGATGCCGAGATGGCCTCACCGGATATCATTTCCAAGGAGCAGGCTCGGCAGGCAGCTTCAAGGTTTGCTCAGGAGCATCTGCAGTTTGCGGCTGCGGACACGGACGAAGCCTTGGTTACATATCAATCCAAATCGGAACTTTACGGATATCTGGCGAAGGAGAAGAGGCTTTCGGAATATAACAAAACCTATGAAGCCAAATATCCCTATGACGTATACCGCGTTCGCTTCAGCGAGCCTGGAGGCGATGCCCTCAATGTGGACGTGCACATGCAGAATTCCGGCATCGTCGGATTCTCGTATGATTATGCCCGTTCCAGCTTTGACCGGATCAAGCTGAACAAGGGCGAGATTCAGAGGCAGATGCTGCTCGTCGTTGAGGACGGCATGACATTGGCCGAGAAGCAGGCGCTGGCGGAGCCATGGCTTCAACGGGCGGGTTATGACCTGTCGAATCTGGAGCTGGTTACGAAGGAAGGGGAGCCCCGTCTCAAATATGTGGACCCTGAATCCAGGATCGGGGACTCCAGGCTGGAGCACCGCTTCACCTTCGAGCAGGGGAAATTGCGCTCTTATGAGCCCTCCTTCTCGGTGCCAGCCGCCCACTCTGCTTATGTCAACAAGCAGACGCAGGATGCCACCCTGCTGACGCTCGCAGGGTACGGCCTGTTCACCCTAATCCTGGGCATTCTTGCGATTGTGTACAGCGTGAAGACCAGGGCCTACACCTCGTTTAAGCGCGGCCTGTTCTTATCCGCGCTGCTGTTCGTCATTCAAATGCTGAATACGTATAACCTGATTCCCGTTTTCAAATCGGAAGGCATGTCGCAAACCGGCGTGCTCGGGATGATGATTTTCTATGCCGTCTATTCGCTCGTCTTCTCCGCCCTGCTCTATTTTTCCCTTGTCGGCGGCAGCGGGCTGTGGCATAAAGAAGACGGGCTCAATCCATGGCCGCGTGCCAAAGAACCCGGATACGGGCATTACGTGCTGGACAGCATGAAGCTGGGGTATATGTGGGCCTTCATCCTGCTTGGCGTCCAATCCGTCATCTTTATCGGTCTTGGTCTGACCCTGAATACATGGTCCACCACGGATGCGACGCAATCGCCTTACAACATGCTGTATCCTTGGCTGTTTCCGTTGATGGCCTGGCTGGCCGGCATATCCGAGGAGGCCGTGTACCGGCTGTTCGGCATCAAGATGGTGAAAAAGATCGTCCGCAACACCTTTGTCGCAAGCTTGATCACCTCGCTTATCTGGGCACTGGGACATACGCTCTATCCGATATACCCCGTGATCTCCCGGCCGATTGAGCTGGTCATCATCGGTTTGCTGTTCAGCTACATCTTCTTGAAATACGGGTATTTGGCGGCGATGTTCTCCCATGTCATCTTCAACAGCATCCTGATGGGCATCAGCCTGATCATGCTCAAGGATGCAGCCAACCTGCTGACCGGCGCTTTTTACATGGTGCTTCCGGCGATTGTCGCCTATGCGATTTACCGTTTCAACCCGACAAAAAAAGAGAAGCCGTATGTCACGACTCCTCCTCACGAAGTGCATTAAGAATTTCCGTTGCTAATTTTTCACCGATGGAAAGGGGCTTGAAGTCTTCGACTGAAGCCTCTTTTATTTTTTTGACCGAGCCAAAATGCTTCAGCAGCATTTTGCGGCGCTTCTCCCCGATGCCTGGGATCGAATCCAGCTTGGACGTCACCATCGATTTCCCGCGCTGCTCGCGGTGGAAGGAAATCGCGAAACGGTGAACCTCATCCTGAATGCGCTGGAGCAAATAGAACTCCTGACTGTCCCGAGGCAGCGACACCGGCTCCGGCGGGTCTCCGACCATCAGCTGCGCCGTTTTATGCTTGGCATCCTTCACAAGCCCGCAGACCGGGACGAACAGCCCCAGTTCATTCTCCAGCACGTCGATGGCTGCTGAGATCTGTCCCTTCCCCCATCGACGACAATGAGGTCCGGAAGCGGCAGATTCTCCTTCAATACACGCTCGTACCGCCGCCGGATCACTTCACGCATCGTATCGTAATCGTCCGGCCCCTGCACGGTACGGATCTTATATTTGCGATATTCCTTCTTATCCGGTTTCCCGTTGGTGAATACGACCATGGCCGATACCGGATTTGCGCCCTGGATGTTCGAGTTATCAAACGCCTCGATCCGGTTCAGCGACTGGAGGCCGATCACCTCGCCCAGATTAGCCGCTGCAACCGAAGTCCGTTCTTCATCGCGCTCAATCAAGCGGAATTTCTCGTCCAGCGACACCTTCGCGTTATCCGACGCCATGCCGACCATCTGTTTCTTCAAGCCCCGCTGCGGCACGTGAACCTTAACGCCCAGCCATTCCTGCAAGGCGGCAGCGCCCCCGGCAGCATCCACGAGGCCAGCGGCCTCCGCCTGCTCAGCTTGGGCTTGGACAAGGACTTCCTGCTGTTCTTCGGATGTATCCGCGGTCAGCTTCTTCTCCGTTTCCGCGGCTTCGTCTGCGTTCCGGGCACCCTGATCCCCGGCGCTATCAGTGGCCGTCTCGGAGCCGGTCTCCTCTGCCAACAGCGGCCCAGGCAGCAGAATTTCCTGCGGCAATGCAGGATTATCGCTGTAATACTGGGCTATGAACGACATGAAATCACTGTGCGCATCCCCGTAGAACGGAAAAACGGACTTGTTGCGCTGCACCATTTTGCCTTGGCGCATGTACAGAATCTGCACGCACATCCAGCCTTTGTCCACGGCATAACCGAACACGTCGCGATCCCGGGTATCCGTTGTCGTGATCTTCTGCTTCTCCATCAAGGTATCGATATGGATGATTTGGTCCCGCAGCTCCTTGGCACGCTCGAAATACAAATCCTCCGCGGCCTCCTGCATCTTTCGCTGCAGTTCCTTCTTGATCTCTTCGTGCCCGCCGCTCAGGAAGGAAGTAATCTCTCCCGTAATCTGTTCATAGGCGGATTTCGGCACTTCCTTCACGCATGGAGCCAAGCATTGTCCCATATGGTAATACAAGCAGACCTCTTTCGGCATCACGCCGCATTTGCGCAGTGGATACATCCGGTCCAGCAGCTTTTTGGTCTGCTGCGCCGCATACGCGTTCGGATAAGGACCGAAGTATTTGGCTTTATCTTTAAGCACCCTCCTGGTCACTTCCAGGCGAGGATGCTCTTCATTCGTTATTTTAAGGTAGGGATAGGTTTTATCGTCCTTCAGCAGCACATTGAATCTCGGCTGATGGGTTTTGATCAGATTGCACTCCAGAATTAACGCTTCCATGTTGCTGCCCGTCACGATGTATTCGAAATCGCGGATTTCCGAAACGAGCATCTGGGTCTTCCCGTTATGGCTCCCGGTAAAATACGAACGCACCCGGTTCTTCAGCACTTTGGCCTTGCCCACGTATATAATCGTGCCTTCATGGTTCTTCATCAGGTAGCAGCCCGGCTGATCCGGCAGCAATGCCAGCTTGTGGCGAATATTCTCCTGCGCCTTCTCCTGCTCCTGAAGCCGTTTGGCAGAATCGTCCATGCTATTCCTCCTCTCCAAGGAGATTGTATGATATTAACAATATTAATATAAACCATGATAATGAACCACACAAAGCGCCTCCGGGTTACACCGAAGGCGCTGTATGAAAGCGGATTGCAGTCTATGGCAAATCCTGCTTATTGATGTTTTGCAATAATGCCCTTCAAGGCTTCTTTGGAGTTCAGACCTACGACTTTATCGACAGGCTGGCCGTCTTTAAAGAAGATCATGGTCGGAATGCTCATGACGCCGAAGCGTGCAGCGGATTCCGGATTCTCATCCACGTTCACCTTTGCAATTTTTACATCATCGCCGAGTTCTGAAGACAATTCGTCCAGAATCGGAGCAAGCATTTTACAAGGGCCGCACCATGGCGCCCAGAAATCAACTACAACCGTGCCTTGTCCTTCTACTTCATTGACGAAGGTTTGGTCGGTAACATTGACGATAGCCATTGTATTCTCCTCCTCACAGGATAAGATCGGGTAAAGTGCGAATCATAATTGTCGAATGGGTCGACGAATTTAGTATACCACAATCGGCCGGAAAAAGTGAAATATACTCACCTAAAGAAAGAGGTTTTCACGGGATTTTTATGCAATCTTTACAAATGATTTGCGCATTGGGTATACTACTAGTAACAAGTCGGGTGACTGTCAAGTTTTTCGTGTTCGCACGGCATGTTCACCTTTTGAGGAGGCAAGCACCATGGATGTAAACGTACGCGTTAACGATCCACGGGAGCACATCAATGAAGAACCACGCAATGACTTTGGCGATTTGATGATGGGCTTCGTGGGGATGTTCGGTTTCATGACCATCATCTTTTTCGGATTCGTCATTATCAAGTTCTTGGTCGGTTAATCTTTGATGATTCCTTGTGCACAGATAAAAAGTCTGATCCTGCGGCGCTCCATGCGCAAGCGGGATCAGACTTTTTACGCTTCAAGGGACGTTTGTCCACTCTGTTCATGTGCTCGTTGCAAACGTCTAGAACTTCCCTCTCTGGTTCTCTCCGAACAAATGAACGACATCCACGAAAGGCGCGATCCGGTTCATCAACCGCTGCCCTTTGTGAAGCTCCTCGCCGTCCTTGCTCGTGAAGCTGAGATGCTGCTCCAGCCCGTCGAGCGGATAGTTCGACGTATAGAAAGTCGGCAGCCGGTTCATCCGGAAATTCAGGATGGAACCGAGGACATGATCTCGTACCCACGGATTCAAATTCTCCGCTCCAATGTCGTCAAAGATCAGCAGGTCGCAATGCTTCATCGTCTCGACCATGTCCTTCAGCTTCTGGCCGTCCTGCATCATGGTTTTCAGATCTTCCACGAAATCGGGCATATAGACGATCACGCCGGAGTGGCCCGCTTTCGCAAGCTCATGCATTAAGTAACCCATCAGGTACGTTTTCCCGGTACCGAACGAACCGGTCAGATACAAGCCGCGCGGGGACAGGCCGTTCTCCTTCGTATCCCGGATATATTTGAAGACCTGGTGCACCGCAGGTGCCCGCAAGCGGTCCTTCGCCATAATCTCCATATTGTCGTACCCTTCGCTCAAGGCATGCTCGTCAACATAAAAGCTGCGAATCCGCTTTTTGATCTGATCCTCATTGGTTTTTGCAATCTGCAGGAGCACGGCGCCTTCCGTTCATAGATCTCCACCGTGCCGTTCATCCGCTGGATATCCAGCTTGCTGAAATGTCCCTGGAAATCATTCGGACACCGGTCCAGACCCGGGCATGCCTGGCAGTGGGCCTGGTCTCCCGCATATTGATACAGCTTGCTTAAATTCAATCGTATGACCCGGTCATCGATCTCCGGATATTCGCTTCGCAGTGCTTGAATCAGAGGATTCCTGAGCAAATCCTCCGTAATCTGCTCGGTTCTGCGCAGGAGCGCAGTACTTTTCATGCTTTCCAGCAGTTCACCAAGGGACTCCATCACCTGTTCCCTCCTCTCTTAAGCGGGATATTCCTTATCCGCCCTTCTTGTTGCCAGCCTGCATTTCTGCCGCAAACCGCATCATTTCTTCGAACTCCTCATCCGATACGGCCTCCGCCTGATCGGTCTCCAAAGCCACTGGAATTTCCGGCTTCGCCTTTCCGCCTTTAGCGTATGTACGCGTGCGCTGCGAGGCTGCCTTCTGCTTGCCTTTCATCTTGGCTTGATCCCGTATATACTGAACGGCTTTCTCATAGCTGTTTACTTGCTTCAGCAGCATGTTGGAAGCGATGGCCTCCACAAAGTTGCGGTTGATCCGCTGCTCGCCGCCTGCGGCAATGAGCGACATCAAATAATGAATGAGCACGTTGATGACTTCGCCCGGCAGCTTGTAGCTCAGGTCGATCTTTTCGAAGATGTCCAGAAACTGCGCGGGAACCGAGCCCGGGAAGAACGTCTGCAGGAGCCGTGTATAAGGCTCGTTGCGAAGCATCATATTATATTGGTGAATATCGCATTTGGACTGGAACTGGGCCGGAACCTCGACGTAATATTCCATCTGTACGGCATGCTCCTGCGCAGGCTCGTCCGGATCGGCCGTCATCTCCTGATGCAGGGCTACCACCTTGCCCGCCGTAATCTGCCGCTTCTCCTGCATCTTCATGCCCTGCCTAAAGTGAAGGCTGGCTTTGTGCTGCAAATCGTCCAGGACTACCTCGCCGTGCTCGGTAAAGATGCCGTCCTCGTCAAGCAGGCGGCACAAATCCTGCGTGCTGAGATCGTACTTGCGTACGACGTAATTCACGATGCCCATCTGCTCATGGTCGTAGCGAAGACGCTCCACAAAGACGCGATTGCGGGATTCGCGCGGGAATCGCAGAATAATGTCCGCGTAGTTCAGGCCTTCTCCCTGCGGATTCGGCGGCAGCACCGGCTTCCTTGATACCGCGACCTCTTCCAGCGCCTGCTCCAGTTCATAATCAATGACATGCGTGTTCAACTCGAAAATATCGTAAAAGGGAACCGAGATGTTCTCCTTGTTCAGGGAAATGCCGGACCATTCCAAGGGTTCCTTGCTCCAAAGCTCTTCCCTCAGCGACAGGACGGCGAATTTCCCCACCTTGTCGCGAAGCAGCAGCGTCAGATGCTGGGTATTGAAGAACTCCGCCGGACTGAGCGGCGCCTGCAGCTCATATTCATAAACATGGTCGTCCGTTTCCGGGACGAACATCCGGCTGGTCTGCAGCAATCCTACCGCTTCCAGCTTGGAGGTTTGCTCAATGAGATAGCGGCGTCCTTTTTCGCTGGGCTCAAGCCCTAATGTCAAGAATAATCTTCGCTGCTGTTCAATGGCCGAATAACCCACCTTCTCCAGCGGCACATGCGATACGAGAAGACGGTACAGGCTGACCGCAAACGCGCCGACCATCGGTTGATATATCGAACCAAGCATTTTGTCGTCCAGGCCGCTTAAGCAGAAGTCACGGTATACGCAGTAACGGTGATTCTCTGTAAAATGTAAAAAATTAGTCATGCGCATCGTTTATGCTCCCCCTGTCGCCCAAAAATAGACTTCCTCTATTCTATCATAAATCCGATGCTCCGAAGTCGGTTCTTTCGCATCAAAAATTATGGAATTCTCGCGTCTGCCTTTTGGCAGAGCTTCCATAAATATAAATGACGGCCCCCAGGTATCGAAGAGCCGCCATTAACATTCCATTCAATTTGCGCCAAGCGCGATTAAAACATTCTAAACCCTTTAATACGCAATGTCTTAATGGTCCATCCGCTCATGTAAGCCCCGATCAGACCCGCAACTCCCGTTAAGTAATCCACCAACTGGAACGATCCGACGTGAGTCCAGAACGACATTTGGCCCCGATCCCACAAGCTGTATACAACGACCGGCAGAATGACAATCACGAACAGAAAGCACGGAAACCAGGTCGTCTTCATCAACATATTTAGGATAAAACCGATACCGAACATCATGACAAAAAACAAAATCATCAGCACGAGCACAGGAATAAATTGAAGCATGATCGCTGTTTTCACCTCTTCTTTATCACCTACGCATAGCAGCTATCCTACTTTATTGCAGCAAGAAACAGCACACCAAGCTTTAGCTAATAGCTAGTTTACTAAAAATCATGTCACAGATCAACGAACAATCGTGAATACATTGTGTCGGGGTTTGCCCTTCCGACTGCGCTTACAGTACAATATAGGAAGTTAATGCAAGCGGCCATCCGCTTCAATTATAACGAACATAATGTTTAGGAGTGATCACATGAACGAAGCTGCAATGACGCTCGAGGGCTGGTATGCGCTGCATGATTTCCGCACCATCAATTGGCCGGCCTGGAAAGCTGCAGACGAAGAAGTACGCGCTTTTGCGCTGGACGAGCTGAATGCGTTCCTTGCGGAATGGGATGCCGTCGAGACCGCCAAGCAAGGCAGCACCGCCGTATATACCATCGTCGGCCAGAAAGCCGATTTTGTTTTCATGCATTTGCGCGAGACGCTGGAAGAGCTGAACGCGATCGAGAACGCTTTTAACAAAACGACGTTCGCCCAGTTCACCACCAAGGCTTATTCCTATGTCAGCATCGTCGAGCTGAGCAATTACTTGGCCGGCTCCTCCGATGAGGATCCGATGCAGAACCCGCATGTCATTGCCCGTCTGAAGCCGGTCCTGCCAAAATCGAAGCATATCTGCTTCTACCCGATGAACAAAAAGCGGGATTTGGCGGACAACTGGTACATGCTGAGCATGGATGACCGCAAATCCATGATGAAGAGCCACGGGATGATCGGCCGCGGTTATGCCGGCAAGGTCAAGCAGATCATCACCGGTTCCGTCGGCTTCGACGATTGGGAATGGGGCGTTACCTTGTTCAGCGACGATGCGCTTCAATTCAAAAAGCTCGTGTACGAAATGAGATTTGACGAAGTGAGCGCGCGCTTCGGCGAATTCGGTCCTTTCTATGTCGGCAACCTGCTCGACCAAGCTTCTTTCACCGACTTGATGAAGGTATAATTCCTTCTGCACATAAATGGCATATCAAAAAAAGGGATGCTCTTCCGAATGAGAGCATCCCTTCTTCTGTTATTCGCCGTCTTCCTCATCTTGCTCTTGCTTGCGCAAGGTTTCAAGATATTCAGCGGTGGCCCGGTCCCGGGCCCGCCCTTTATCCTTAAGGCGCTCAATGGCAGGAAGAATGAGAATGTCGACTTCCTGCTGAACGGTATAAGCCAGATCGTACCGCTCTTGCGACTCCAGGTAGGAGCCGACCTCCATCAGGGCGTTGTAGCGATCCAGTTCATCTCTTGTGAGCAGCCCCCGCACTTGAACGCTGCAATGTCTCATTTATAGGAACCTGCCTTTTTTCAGGACGAGCGGAATGCCTCCGATAATGAAGAGGTAGCGCAGATCAACCAATTTTTTCAGCTGGGCCGCTTTCCATCCCTGATATTTCTTATCCCCTACAACCGCAATGCCTTCGCCCCGGCCGAGGGAAGCGACCGTGCCTTTATTATGGAACTCGAACTTGCGCATGGACTTGTCCCGGATCGCCGCAACGATATTCTGGGCACAGCATACGCCCTGCTGCATCGCCATTTGGGCGGTCGGCGGATAAGGTCTGCCTTCTTCGTTAAAAATGAGGGAGTTATCGCCGATAATATAAATGTTCTCGTATCCCGGAGCGCGTAAATATTCATCAACCTTCACGCGGCCCCTCATCGTTTCGAAGCCGGCCGATTCAACCAGGCGGTTCCCGCGGATGCCGCCGGTCCATACGACCGTTGCCGCCCGGATCTCTTCGCCGTTGTTCAGCACGACCCCGCCCGGCAGGCATTCCTTGATCGCAATGCCCATCTTGAAGGTAACGCCCTTCTTCTCGAGAACGTTCATGGCGTACTCCACCAGCTCGGGAGCAAACCCCGGCAGCGCCGACGGCGCGGCTTCCACGTTATAAATGTTCACCAATGTCGGATCGACGTCATACTCCTTGCACAGTCTCGGAATGCGGTCCGCCAGCTCGGCTACAAACTCGATGCCGCTGAACCCGGCTCCGCCAACCACGAAGTTGATGCGCTCTTGCGGTCTGCGTTCATTCTTATATAAAGCAAATTGATATTCAATATGCTCTCGAATCAATCGTACCGAGTTGATGCTTCGGATCGTCATCGCATGCTCTGCGAGTCCCGGGATCCCGAAGGTCTCCGGCTCGCCGCCGAGTCCAATGACAAGATAGTCATAGGATAACGTTCCATCTTCAAGGATAACCTTCTTATCGTGAAGGCGGATTTCCTGAACCGAGGATTTGACCAAATCGATTTTGAACTCGTCTATCAACTTGGATATGGATACCCGGGTATTCTCAATGCTGTCGGTTCCTGCTGCCGGCATATGCAAATGCGTTGTAATATAATGATAATCATGGCGATTCACCAATGTAACATCGGCCTCATTATAATTCAGCTCTTTTTGCAGCCGCTGCGCTGTCAATATGCCCCCGTAACCCGCGCCAAGGATTACGATCTTCGGTATGCTGCTCATTCTACTGCTCCTTCCAGCTTACTCTTTATATATACAGTATGGTACACATGTTAACATTCTGTGAAATTGCATCCAAAAAAAGAGAAGAGCCCTTATCAGAGCCCGTTTCATCATTTGACCTGATGGTTCATTACGGTTCAAAAACAGCTGTAATCCTGCGGTTTCCTTATGATTGCTGCCGTAACCAATCGATATGAGAACCCTGCAATGAACACAAGTTATCACGTTAATCATATGCATAAACCATGCAAATATCAAGAATTTTTTTGCCATTAAATATGCAAATCATTCCGCCATTTCCCCCTTACTTGCTAAGTAAGCGCAACCATTCCAATGTTAGGTATTTTAACTCAATTCTCGTCTTTTCATGCCGGTTCGGGACGATTATAATAGGTAAGGAATTCATGAATCAGCTTTATCCGGACAAGAACGTCTGTCTGATTCGAATATAAACTCACTTTATGGAGGTGCTTACCGCATGACAACGATGCCACAAGACAACAATATGACGGATCTTTTGATTATCGGTGGCGGACCTGCAGGCATGTTTGCCGCTTTTTACGGCGGAATGCGCCAAGCCTCGGTTAAACTTATCGAGAGCATGCCCCAGCTCGGAGGCCAATTGGCTGCGCTGTATCCCGAAAAATATATCTATGACGTAGCAGGCTTCCCGAAGGTTACCGCTCAGGAGCTTGTGAACAATCTGTCCGCGCAAATGGAGCTCTTTAAAACGGACATCCGTCTTGAAGAGAAAGTCCAAGCTGTGGAAAAGCTTGAAGAACGTCATTTTGTCGTGAGAACGAATCTGGGCGAACACCATGCCAAAGCCGTCATCATTACGGCCGGCGTCGGGGCGTTCCAACCCCGCCGACTGGAGATTGAAGGTGCCGAGAAGTACGAGAAGGCGAACCTTCATTATTTCGTCAACGATCTCAGCCGCTTTAAAGGCAAGAAGGTGCTCATCAGCGGCGGCGGCGATTCCGCGGTAGACTGGGCGCTCATGATCGAACCGATCGCCGAGCAGGTTACGCTGGTTCACCGCCGCGACAAGTTCCGTGCCCACGAGCATAGCGTGGAGCAGCTGATGGCCTCGAAAGTGAACATCGTAACACCAACCGAAATCACGGAACTGCATGGTGAAGATGCCATTACGAAGGTGACGCTGTCGCATATTAAGACCAAAGAGACGCAAGAGATTGAAGTTGACGATGTCATTGTCAATTTCGGTTTCGTTTCCTCCCTTGGTCCGATCTCCGAGTGGGGCATCGCCATCGAAAGCAACTCCATCGTCGTGGACTCCCGCATGGAAACCAGCATCCCGGGTATTTTTGCGGCGGGCGATATCACGACTTATCCTGGCAAGGTCAAGCTCATTGCCGTCGGATTCGGCGAAGCGCCAACCGCCGTCAACAATGCCAAAGTATACTTTGATCCTGAAGCCAGATTGGCTCCGGGACACAGCAGCAACATGAAATTGTAGAGGTACTCGGAATTTCCTAACACTTCGACATACAGAAAAAAAGGTATCTAACGTTCCAGAGGGCGATGCGCCGCTCAGAACGGAAGATACCTTTTCTAATTCTTCTTCAAACCATATGTAGAACTTGGTTGAAAGCTCCCACATTATATGCGTATCATGTCGTAAGTTATCTATTCTATATACGAAAATCTGATTAATGCAGGATGCTGCCGGAATCGGTGTCCAAGTTCCGTTTATGAATTTCGGCCAGCAGTAGAGTGATGAACTCTCGTTCCAACTTCAATTCAACAGCCATATGATAGGAATCGAGAAGCATCTCATCCGTCAACATAGCCATCCCCTCACACCCCTTCCTCATATTTCCTGAATCTATCATATCAGACATGCGAAAACGGAACAACTGTTCGCTTATCCACAACCTCTTGTGGAAATCCTGTGTATAATTTGTTGGTAAGTGTAAGAAACAAGGTCATATCAAAGTGGATTATGGGGATAAATGTTATACACAGGATATGGGGTAAATCTACCATAAAAAAAATTGATCAATTATTATATCGGTAGATTACGGTTATTTTTTTATTACCCTATTAAAAAATCATATAAACGACTTCTGTTGGGAATATTAAACAAAAAATTCAGCTCGGTCTTGTATTTACTTCCAAAATCCATATCTTTCCTTCGACGTCGAGTCCGTAATCGAAACCCAGTTCCCCGATCCCGGGAAAGCGCGATTCCAGGATCGTGATGCACTGTCTGGTTAAGTGGCGCATTTCATTACGCTTCTCCCTGGCATTGATATGGGGCAGCGACAGCCTCAGAGCATGGCGGCAACGAAGCAGCGTCCCCCTTTGCAAATGTTCGTCACAAACAGCCCGGGGTTCGCGAGCCGTCCTAGCATGGCCCGGAATTCCCATCTTCCTCTTTCCTTGACTACCTTGACGCGGTAATCCAGCGGACGTCCCTGAATTTTAGCCAGATGAATCCCCTGTTGTATCATGTAGCGCCGTTTCAGTTTCATTCTGTTCAATACGTGCAACAGGGAATTCAATGTATCTACATGAACAGTACGCCTCTTATGGGTTACCAAGTATCCCGTTCCGTCTTTCTGTATTCGGATGACTCCGTTACCACCGGTGCCTACAATCGGCTTGATCACGACCATTTCGTGTTCATCCAGCATTGAGACCAGGGTATCCCCTCCATACGACTGGGTCGCCGGAATGTAGGGAGCAACCTGCGGATCGGTCAGCAGCGCTTCCGTCTTCAGCCACTTGCTGGCCAATTGTCTTCCCGCCATGCTGCTTTCGCCTCCTTTTATTCATGACATACGTTATCCTATTCTCTTATCCGCACTTTGTCTTGGATGATTGTCCGGGATCGTTATGCCTAATAATTTGACGTATTCATGGCCGCGAAGCGAGCTTCTCTTTGCAAATGAGGTGATCTATCGTATAGTAAGAGCAGAGCTTTGTCCGTAATAAATCCATCCATGGATAACCATAAAGGAGGCTTTGTCACCTTGGCAGCATTGTTTGAAGTTTTGTACTGGATTGCCATTGTCGGCATGTCGGTTGCCCTTGCAGCCATCACCGTTCTGATCTTTGTCATGGGCTTCAAGTTCATCAAAGACAAGCGCCGCGGACTCGGGGCCGGCTGCATCGTGTTCTCGCTCGTGGCTGCCGGCATGATCGTGCTGATGCTGAACGATACCTTCTTCTTCCCGGTCTGATCGGATAGGAAGAACAACAAAATGCAGCTGCCCCGTTTGGGAGTCCGCTGCATTTTTTCATTTTCTTATGGGCGGCAGCAAAAAAAAGGACCCCCGCGACAACAGGGTCGCAGAGGTCTTTTTATTGGTTAGATTCAGAGCACAGTCCCCGAAAACCCGCTGCTTAGCAAGGCTCTTCGTTCGGTTTGCCCGCATCCGTTGCCGTGCGGAAGGAAGATCCGCAGCCGCAAGTTACGGTCGCGTTCGGGTTGTGGATGGTGAACCCGCCCGTCATGCCGGATTCCTCGAAGTCGATTTCGAGTCCGTTCAGGTATTTCAGATCGTCCTTCTCGACAACGACTTTCATATCCTGCAGGTCCATATATACGTCCGCTTCCGTTTCTTGATCGTCGAAGCCCATTGCATATGAAAAACCACTGCATCCGCCGGCAGTGACACCCAGTCGAAGGAACATATTGGGCGTTTCCTGTTCAGCAAGCATTTCTTTCAAACGTTCTGCAGCTGTTTCGCTGATTGATATCATAGGTCACCCTCCTTTTCGTTCATTCTTTAAGTATACTCCTCTTCGCGAATTCGCTCAAGGTTGAGATGATGGCCATTTTACCATATGGTCAATAACCTATTTCAATTCCTCTATATGTATTGCTACCCCGAGGGGTCAGGTTTATAATAGGGAAGGAACATGGGCGGCAACTGTTGGATAATTGTCACATCCCCCGGCTAAAATGCGGCAAAGGTTATGGCTGGTCCACAGTTGTATATTTTTTCACAAAGTTATTTATTTATTCAGCCCATTCATTGATTTCGTTGTTACACGACTATAAACGGACCGTTCCCCGCGGGGAGTGATCCACTTTATGATCACTTGATCTGCCGAATATTCGGCAAGTCAAAGTGTGAACAGGAGGATTGAACATGTCCACGATTGTGACACCATTTACCGATCAGAGAATGGCCGAGATCGTTGCGAAAGTCCAACGCGGCGAACGCCTGAATCTTGAAGACGGTGTGTATTTGTATCAAACCGATGACCTGCTGACCCTCGGGCAGCTGGCTAATGAAGCCAATTTGCGCAAGAACGGGAAAAAAGTTTACTTCATTGAGAACATGAGTCTCTATTTTACCAATGTATGCGAATCCCGCTGCGCTTTTTGCAATTTCCGGAAAGACCAAGGCGAGGAAGGCTCCTATACCCTCTCCGGCGCGGAAATGATCGAGTATGTGGAACAGCATATTCACCCCGGCATCCGTGAATTTCATATCGTTGGCGGACATAATAACCATGTCCCGTTCCAGTACTATGTAGATTCGCTGAAGGCATTGAAGGAACGTTTCCCTGAAGTTACCCTAAAGGCTTATACCGCGGCGGAGATCGAATTCTTCACCCGCATCAGCGGACTCAGCACGAAGGAAGTGCTGCAGGAGCTGCAGAAGGCTGGTCTTCAATCCTTGACGGGCGGCGGAGCCGAAATCTTGTCTGACCAGTACCGTCAGAAGATGAAGGTGGATAAAGCCAACGTGGATCAATACCTCGACGTTCATCGTACCGCGCATAAGCTCGGCATGAAGACGCACACGACCATGCTGTACGGCTCAATCGAGAGCCATGAGGACCGGATCCGCCATATGCTGCAAATTCGGGATCTTCAAGATGAAACGAACGGATTCATGGTATTCATTCCGCTGTCCATGCAGCCGAAGAATAAGAATGCGGGCATCATGCGCCGCAATTCGGCTTACGAAGATTTGAAAACCATTGCCATCAGCCGATTGATGCTGGATAATATCGACCACATCAAGGCTTACTTCATTAATATCGGGCCGCAATTAACGCAGGTCGCTCTCAGCTTCGGCGCATCGGACGTCCATGGCACGATCCTGAAGGAACGCATCAGCCATGCCGCAGGAGCGCTGACGCCAGAAGGGCTGACCCGCAAAGAGCTTGTGTGGCTCATCCAAGGCGCCGGCCGCATTCCGGTCGAACGCGATACCTTCTATAACGAGATCAAGGTTTACGAATAAGCCATACCAGCAAAAACGCAAGCAAAGCAGACGTTCCAAAAAACGGAAAACAGGTTAAAGAGATAATATAGCGTGGGTAACCTAAGCCGCTTTCAGCGGCGTTTTTCTTGCGAATCGGCGCTCACCTTCTTATCTCTTGAGAAAGGAAGAAATTTATGAAAAAGCTCGTCATTCTCGGCGGAGGCTATGGTGGTCTTGCCCTAATTCAGGAATTGTTCAGCGGCTATCTTCCTCCGGACGTGGAGGTCGTGCTCATCGACCGCATGCCGTACCAAGGACTCAAAACCGAATATTACGCGCTGGCAGCAGGTACCGTGGCCGATACCGCCGTTCGTGTTAAATTCCCGGTGTATGACCGCCTCCATGTTGTATACGGTGAAGTCCTATCCATTGATCTTGAGAAGAAGCTTGTGAACCTGACGAACAACGATCCGGTGGAATACGATCAGCTGGCCATTGCCCTGGGATGTACGGACCGTTATCATGGGGTACCGGGCGCTGAAGAATTCACGTTCAGCCTGCAATCTTTTGCGGCATCCCGGGAAACCTATTTGAACCTGAACAACCTCAGACCATATGGTCAAGTTCATATCATTGGCGGAGGCTTAAGCGGCATCGAGCTCGCTGCCGATCTTCGGGAAAGCCGGCCTGACCTGAATATCGCCATTTTGGACCGGGGACAACGGGTGCTTTCTTCTTTTCCTAACCGTTTGTCTGCTTATATTCATCGCTGGTTTGAGGAACACCACGTGGACATCCACAGCGGCGTATCCGTATCCCGAGTGGAAAAGGACGCCGTGTACAATCTGGATGTGCCGATCGCAACCGATCTGGCGGTATGGACGGCCGGCATTCAGCCCGTAAAGGTCGTACAGGATCTGGATCTGCCAAAAGACCGCAGCGGACGCATTCTGCTGAACGAATGGTACCAGGTTCCGTCCCATCCCGAGGTATATGTGATCGGCGACTGCGCCAGCCTCCCCTTCGTCCCGAGCGCGCAAGCGGCAGGGGCTCAGGCCGAGCAAGTGGGACATGTCATGAAAGCTTTATGGCGCGACGATACGCCTAAGGTATCTCCGCTGAAGCTGAAGGGAACGCTGGGTTCCCTCGGCAAACATGCGGGCTTTGGGCTCATGGGCAGCACGTCAGTCATGGGCCGGGTACCAAGGATATTAAAGAGCGGCGTGCTCTGGAAATCCAAGCGTCATTACTAGTCGGACGGTTACGGGGCGCTGATGATGCTCCTGTGGAGGGACGCCGCGGAGCGAAAGCAGAACGTCAGCTCTCCTCTTCGCCGTCCCGAAAGCTTTCGAGCTTGCGGATGACAACCTCAAGCAGCTCTTCAGCCGTAGGGGCTTCAACCCAATCGCCATCCACGTAAGCGAAGGGCATCAAATAGCACTGGCCGCAGCTGGTCAGGCAGCCATATTCGATGACTTGGCAATCGTACTTGCCTTCAAGCGTCTGCAGCACTTTATCCGTGCCGAAATAGGAATTGCTTGTGCAAAACTCAATGATAATGGACATTGTTATTAGACCTGCCTTAAGATTGGCATTTTATTTTGCCGGTTTATGTACTATAATATAGGGAGGAAAGGAGTTGAACAAGATGAGTGAAAACACGCAAACCACTGTATATGATGAAGTGGCTGAAGTGCTTGATAAACTTCGTCCGTTCCTGCAGCGCGACGGCGGTGACGTGGAACTGGTTGACGTTGAAGACGGCATCGTTAAGCTGAAATTGATGGGTGCATGCGGTAGCTGCCCAAGCTCCACCATTACTCTGAAAGCAGGGATCGAGCGCGCCCTGGTTGAAGAAGTAGAAGGCATCCAAGAAGTAGTTCAAGTATTCTAAATCTTCTTTAACTATAAAGAGTCTTGGTTTCCCTCGCGGGACCAAGACTCTTTTTTTGAGATGAAATGAAGATATAAGTTTTCTGCGAAGCGTTAGCAATTCTTGAGTCGCGTTTAATGGTTTTGGGATCCCCGCAAAGTAAATGGAATAAGCATCGAAGCGTAGATTCCACTTTGTGGGGATGTTTTATTCCGGCTTGATTAACGGGCGAATCGGGTCCAGCCCGCCGGATATATCCATAATATTGCCGGTAATGAAATCCGATTTATCCAGGCATAAATATTCGATCACCCTGGCGACGTCCTCGCCGCTGCCCGATCGTCCGCGAGGAGTCAACCCGTCCTGAATGCCGGATACTTCATCGATGGTTTTCTCTTTGTTGGCCCCGCGGATATCCCCCGGACAAATCATATTCACGGTGATTCCATACGGCCCTTCTTCCACGGCCAGCGTCTTCGTAAAGGAGACCAGGCCCACCTTCGCAGCCGCGTAGGCGGAGCGTTGAGGCCATGCGCGGGCTTCACCCGCATGCCCGAAACCAAAGTGGATAATGCGTCCCCATTTTTTCTCCCGCATGGCAGGCAGAACGCGATGGTCCAGCAGCATGACGCCGGTTAAATTGCCATTCACCATATGTACGATTTCGTCGCGGCTGTACTCCGAGAACAGACGGCGTTCCCGGATGAACGGTCCTGCATTGTTAACCAGGATATCGACGCTGCCCAGCCGCTCCTCCGTCTGATCCACCAATGAATACAGCTCAGGCTCGCTGGCGATATCGGCTTTAATCGCGATGGATTTCACGCCAAACCCCTCGATTTCACGGGAAAGCGCCTCGGCTTCATCCTTGCTGTTCACATAATTTATGGCTATATGACATCCCTGCCGGGCTAACGACAGCGCCGTCATTTTTCCCAAACCTGTCGCACTGCCTGTAATCAGCGCCACTTTTCCCTTCAAGGCTTTCCCTCCTCAGATGGATATCCTTCCTTCAGTATAAAAGATTTGATAAGGCCGAACAACTTGCTTCCGACCAGGAATGGCCATTCGACAGAAAAAGAAAGAAAAAAGGGCCTATCCGCAAAGACCGATAGGTCTTTTTGGATAATGCCCTTTCTTCACATATACGATGAATTCATATACATTATATCGAGCTTTACTGCTCGAATTAGAATGCCGGGATGACGGCACCTTTGTACTCTTCTTCAATAAAGGTTTTCACGTCCTCGGAAGTCAGCGCCTTCGCCAGTTTTTGGATGGCGTCGGAGTCCTTGTTGTCCGGACGGGCTACCAGCAGGTTGGCATAAGGATTGTCCTTGTCTTCGATGAAGAGCGCATCCTTCGTTGGGTCCAGTCCCGCTTCCAGCGCGTAGTTCGTATTGATGACAGCCAGATCCAGCTCATCCAGCATACGCGGCAGCATAGCAGCTTCAACTTCCTTGAACTCCAGGTTCTTCGGATTTTCTACGATATCCTTGGCGGTTGCTTCCAGCTTGCTTTCGTCGTTCAGCTTAATCACGCCGTTCTTGGACAGCAGCGTCAATGCACGGCCAGCATTAGAAGGATCATTCGGAATGGCTACAACCGATCCATCCTTCAGCTCATCCACAGATTTAATGGTTTTCGAGTAAGCACCCAGCGGCTCGACGTGCACGGCGATCACGGACTCCAGGTCCAATTTGCGCTCTTTGATTTGATTGTCCAGATATGGCTTATGCTGGAAGAAATTCGCATCGATTTCTTTGGAATCCACTTGCGTATTCGGCAGCACATAATCCGTGAATTCCACGATTTCCAGATTCACGCCCTCTTTTTCAAGCGCAGGCTTGATGTGCTCCAGGATTTTGGCGTGCGGTAAAGGCGAAGCGCCTACTTTCAAGGTCACGGTTTCTTGACCGCCGCCTCCCGTTGTTCCCCCTGGCTCGGATGCGTTATCCGCAGGCTTGCTGCCGCATGCAGCCAGCACCGCAACCAAGGTCAAGCTGATCAATGCCAATGTCCATTTTTTCATTCTAAAACTCTCCCTCCGAAAAATATATGATTTATATATTGTCTTTCTTGAAGCCTCATCAATCCGTTATTTTCTTGTAAAATGCCGCACCAGACGATCTCCTGCCATCTGCAGCAGCTGGACCAGGACAATCATCAGCACGACAGCCAGAATCATGATCTCGGTCTCATAACGGTAATAGCCATACTTGATGGCCAAATCCCCTAAACCGCCGCCCCCGACTTGACCGGACATCGCGGTATAAGATACCAGGGTTACAATCGTGATGGTCATTCCGGCCAGCAGGCCCGGACGCGCCTCCGGAAGGAGCACCCTCCATACGATTTGGCTTGTCGAAGAGCCCATGGCATGAGCCGCCTCAATCACGCCTTTATCCACTTCATTCAAAGCCGTTTCCACGAGCCTTGCGAAGAATGGAGCAGCGCCGATCACCAGCGGCGGAATGGTGCCCAGCACGCCGTACGAAACACCTACGATCGACTTCGTAATCGGGATCATCGCCACGATCAGGATGATGAACGGAACCGAGCGCAGAATGTTTACAATGAACGACAGAATCGTGTAGCCGAAGCGTACCAACCCGGACGTGGACCTTGCGGCCATGTAGAGCAGCACGCCGACCGGCAGTCCGATGATGAAGCTGAACAAGGCCGAAGCTCCCAGCATCCGCAGGGTATCCAATGTTGCCGTCCATATCTCTTTCCAGTCGATCTGGGTAAAATCAAGTCCGAACATCAATGAATCACCTCCACGTCTAGTCCTTGTTCAAGCAGCTTCCGGATCGTATCTTCAATTGCGCGTTCTTCCCCTTCGAAACGAACGATGAGCTGGCCGTACGGCGTTTCTTTGATCGTAGAGATCGTGCCCTGCAGAATCGCAAAATTCACGCCCGTCTCATGAACGGTATGGGACAGGATCGATTCGTACGTTTTCGACCCCAGGAACGTGATTTGAACCGCTCTTGAAGGGCCGTTTACCTGACCCTGCATAGCCAGCAGCAGCGCTTCGCCGCTGTCCATCTCCTGGCGGATGAATTCCTGCGTCACTTCATGCTTCGGTTTCAGGAACACTTCCGTTACCGGTCCTTGCTCTACGATGCCGCCCTGATGAATAACGGCGACCCGGTCGCATATGCTCTGAATGACGTGCATCTCATGGGTAATCAGCACGATCGTCAGATGAAACTTTTTGTTAATGTCCAGCAGCAGGCGCAGAATCGAATCCGTCGTCTGCGGGTCAAGGGCCGAAGTGGCCTCGTCGCACAGCAGCACTTCGGGATCGCTCGCGAGCGCCCTGGCGATACCCACCCGCTGCTTTTGGCCCCCTGACAGCTGGGACGGGTATTTGTCGCGATGCGCCTCCAAGCCGACCAAAGCCAGCAGCTCGGATACTTTGCGCTCCAGTTCGGCCTTCGGCGTCTTGATCAGACGCAGCGGAAACGCAATGTTATCGTACACCGTCGCGGAAGACAGCAGGTTAAAGTGCTGAAAGATCATTCCGATTTTACGGCGCTCCGCCTGAAGCTGCTTCTTGCCGAGCGACGTCAAATTTTTGCCGTTGACCCACACCTCGCCCGAGGTGGGACGCTCCAGTAAATTGATGCAGCGGATCAATGTACTTTTACCTGCACCGGAGTGTCCGATCACTCCGAAAATTTCTCCTTTTTCAATCGACAAATCCAATTCGGACAACGCAGTTGTTAATGACCCGGCTTTTCCGTACTGCTTCGTCAATTGCTTGAGCTCAATCAATCCGATAATCCTCCTTTTTCCTTAGCTTCATATCTATTTACCCAAAAGAAAAGAGCCTCTTTTTGTAGAATCAAAAAGGGCCCTCTTTACGTAAAAGTCAACGCCTTTTCTCATCTGTCAAAGCTGAAGGTATCCCATAGCTTTGAAGGAATTAGCACCATGTCACTCCAAGCGTCATCGCATTATGCAATGGTACGCAAGAAGTCGGTTGCCGGGCTTCATCGGGCCTGTCCCTCCGCCTCTCTCGATAAGAAAACATCGATATGAAATTTTTCCGATTAAATTGATCTGATTTGATAACATTTAATGAATGCAATAGTTAGTATAGATTCTTTTCAGGCTTTTGTCAAAAGGAATTTCATGGCGATTTTGTGCCTAAGCCCGCACTCCATTTTCAGTCCACAGCTTGTTCGTATATTTATACGAGGCGGCCAGGCTGCGGCATACCATATCGATGCCCTGTTGGAGATCGTCCAGGTGCTTGTCGATATCCTCCAGCTCGATTTTGTCGGACAGTCCTTGATGGCGCTGCCACAAATCATCCTGCATCTCGGAGTTCATGTAGTGAATTTCAGCGTTGCGCCTTTTGCGGAGCGCGTTCAGCGGTGCTTTGTAGCGATCTTTGATCGTCTCCAGCTCTTCAGCCAGCTCACCGTGGGCCTTCAAAAATCTGAACTGCCGCAGGACCGTAAAATAAGAAAAATGCGCCTTAACCTTGGAGGTATGCAGATCAAACAAATCGTTCAGCACCGTGCCCAGCTTGTCAAGGATCGAGAATACGCGGATGAAGCCGTTTTTGTAAAAATACACATATCGTTGATATTCCCCTTGCTCCTGAATCGACATATCATCGATGTAACCCGATTTAACCGATTGACTGAAATGCTTGGCCGCATTCCAGCTCTGCTCCAGCTCATCCAGGGAGACGATCAGTCCCCGGGTCCAAATCTCCAGCTTGCGAAAATCATGCGTCGGATCTTGATTTTTATCCATTTCCTTCTGCAGCAGCCGGGTTGTCTTCACCATCGATTCGATGGCTTCCTCAAGCAGGCCGTTGTTCTGCCGGGGCTGTTCCCCAAGTAACATTCGAAGCATGGCGGTACCCCCTCGCGTCATCAGATTAACCTTGGTTCTTGATCTCGATTGTGCTAATGCCAATATACTCATTCCAGCGCTCAGCGGCCGTCTTCACGGCGATATCCTTGCGCGGTGGCAACTCATCCGGATCGCCATCAGGCCCTTCGGCATCCCCTTGACTGGCAGATGACCCATCATCTGCTGCGCCAATCCGGGCTCGTCCTGTTAGGATGCCCCCGAAACGGGAAGACAACTCCATAAGCATAGAGCGACTTGTTATTTCTCCGGTGTTATTAAATATAAACAAATTCGTTGCCTTATCAAACCTTTTCGATACGGCTGCCGGCAGCTCCTTTCTATACAACAAAGCCCTCGAACTCCGGTCCGGGGACTTTGCATGCATGTATGCTATAGAATATTGGATTTTCTTTACGGGATGATCGGCGTTCTTCATTATACGATCTTTTCGCGGGGCACGTCGTGGCCCTTCCGTATTTCGGCTTCGAGCGGCTTGCTGAGCTGCCATACCCGGACGCTTAAATAACACAGTACGCCGAACAGCGCCGAGATCAGCAGCGTATGACCCAGTGCGGAGAATACGTAAACTTCCTCGTTATGCATCGTAGCCATAATGAGGGCGCCGCTGAACACCTGCAGCAGGCACAGCACGGTTGCCGAAATGCCCAGCATCTGGATCTCCCGGTTATTGCGATTGCGCCAATATGCAAAATGCCCCATCACCGCCACCACGATCAGCAGCAGAAGCGCGGCCACGCGGTGCATAAAGGCGATGCCGACCCCTCCGCTCAGCTCCGGTATCACTTCTCCGTTGCACAACGGCCAGCCGGAGCAGCCTTCCCGGGAATCGGTATGGCTGACGAATGCACCGATATACACCACGATGTAGCTGTACAACGTTGTGCCCCAGACCAAATTGCGGAAGCCCTTGCCCACCCGCGGCAATCGCTCCAGGTCAGCGGGTCCCTTCGCTTGTTCGATTCGGCGCATGCCCAAAGCCAGCATGACCGAACTGGCAAAAGCAATCAGCGAGAAGCCAAAATGCAGCGCCATGATCGCCGCCGATTGAGGTTTAACCACCGCGAGGGCCCCCATGATGGCTTGTACCACGACGAATATCGAGGTTCCGATGACGTAAGCCATCAAATCCCGGCGGTCCCGCTTGTACTTCCAGAACGCAATCAGCGAAGCCAAGGCGGCCAAGCCGGCCATTCCGCTTACGGCCCGGTGGGAATATTCGATCATCGAGGACACCGTGTAAGCGGGAACAAATTTGCCGTTGCACAGCGGCCACTCTTGGCCGCAGCCAAGCCCCGACCCCGTCTTTGTCACAACCATGCCCCCGAAAGTCGCGCAGAACATAATTAAGCATGTTATGTAACTCAGCCACTTTAATTGTTTATCGTTCACTTATCTCACCTGCTGCTCATAATCATTCACTATTCAAAACCTATACAGGATCGCATCATATACAGTCCACATTTCATTATACCTGATTCTTCAGCCCCGGTCACTTGAGCGATTGTGACAAAATGTTCAAAAATGAACAAAACCTTCATGCTCAAGGTACTTGACTTCGCAATTCCCCTCATAATATCCAATGTAAAAACAACACCGCCGCCCGTTATAGCTCAAAGGCGGCGGTGCTATCGTCACTGCTTACTTGTGAATCGTACCGTATACGTCTACGGCACGCTGCAGGAAATCTTCAATCTCCTCGCGCGATTTGCGGAGTTTGTTAACGTAGCGAACCAGCTCACGACCGTCAGAGTATGCAACAAAGCTAGGGATGCCCAGAATATTTTGCTGCTGACTCACGTCACCGACAGCATCGACGTCAACTTCCACCAGAGTCAATTGGTTGGAGAACTTCGTCTCAACCTCCGGCATGAATGGATCGATAAACTTGCAATCGCCGCACCAGTCCGCTTTAAATACGGCAACTGTCAGTCGTGGAGACTGGATTGCAACCTGAAATTCTGCTTCTGAAGTGATTTTTTCCATTAGTTATCTCCCCTTTACGTCGAATTCCTTCACCCCTAGTGAATCAAATTGTTGAGTGGAAGTCAAATTTTAGAGCATACTGACTGTATGAGGTTCACGGTCTGGAATTATCATCAGAAAGTGCAGGTGACAACCGGCATGCACTCGCACGGAGCCAAGGACAAACCAAATCGGGGCAGGGATTACGGGGCATGGACAGCCGCCATTCCGCAAGCCCTGGCAGAATCATGGTCGGGTATGATGGCAGCTTGGCGATATTCCTTAAAGCTTCGGATGAACAGGCATGAATTGCCGTGGGATCCTACAGCCGTCAGGGCCATTCGCAGGCAGCTCAAGAACATTCTCTCCTCCCATCCCTATCTGCCGCAGGGCATTTCTTCGTTTCTCCCTCTGCAAGAAGGTCACAGCGATATTCGCGGTCATGAGCCGGACCTGCAGCCAACGGATGAGGAGCAAGAGCTGGTTCATCGCATTCAGGAGGCCGCTGCCGCCGCCAACCGAAGCAACGTGACCCGAACCGAGGCCTATTTGGACTGTTACGAGTCGCATCCGGAGCTGCATTGGGCCTTGCTCGCCCATATGGTATCACGCAATGCCGGATGGAATATGAGCGATCTGAAGGGCGGGCTGATGTCGGATCTCATGGCCCCCCCATTCCAAAACCATCTGTACAGTTTCCTGGAGCGCTGCAATGCGCTGATTTTTCAGGATGCCTATCCGCAGATGCTTCTCTATATGCACAGTCGAAAAATACGAAAACCCTTATTTCATTTGCTCCCCCACTTCCATGTTTCATCGTTCATGACGCCGTTCTGGGAACGGTTCTGGTACGACCAAGGCAGTTCGCTGCTTACGGTCGCCCTCATCATTAATGAACAGAACTATATTGAGGGGCGGGTGGCAAGACATCCTTTTTACCGTCAGCATATTTTGCAGGATCCTCTCTTCCGGATGCATGAGCTAACCCGGTTGAATCAGATCGTATTTCCGCTGGGTCATAACCAACAGACAAGCACAGACTCTGCCGAAAATCCCGTATCCCCTACCCGGCCGCTGGCCGGACTCACCATCCCCAAGTTTGACGACCTGTCCATCCGGATCAAGGCAGGCCGCTCGCTGTACGCTTTACTGTTCGGTTACGAAGATATCTACCATGCCGTGCTGGCATTCGCTCGTTCCACCAAGCATCAGGGCTCGCGCGCTGAATATTGGCCGGCGTTATTTACGCCGACGCGGGATCAAGCCATGAATCACGGCCACGAGGGGCTTGAGCTTATCCAATCGGAATGGCTGCCGGACGGCCGTCGTCTGTATAGCCCCCGTCTCGAGGAGATCTGGCAGGATGAAACCCCGGAACCGATTCCCCGGTACGACTGGTATCAGGGCCACGCGATGTTTAAGCATATTCGCAAACCGAAACCGCCGATGCTGCCGGATATCACCCACGCCCATCGGGCCGTCCTGGAGAAAACCTCCATCGCCCATGACGTATCCGATCCGTTCCACCGGCAATAAAAGAAGACCATTCCGATACGGCCGGAATGGTCTCTTCTCTAACGGATGAATGAATAGACGTGCTGTCCTTGCATCATAGGTTTAGGTTTATCCCCGCTCCCGCATACGCGCAGGTTGCAGCCTCATCAGCGGACGGAATACCTTCTGCAAAGGACGCGGGTAACTGCTAAGCTCCGATTGCCGCAGTACGCCAAACACCACCAGCAGCACAAGATATATAATGACTACGGCTACGCCTACAACCAGGCAGGTCAGCAGAAATGCCAACCTTGCCGGCATGACATCGACCATCTGAATACCGGCCAGGTTCAGGCCGTAACCGATCCCCCCTGCGGCAGCAACCGTTAGTATGAAGCCCATCCAGCGTTTGCCCAGGATCGAGAAGGATACAATCGCCTTGATCGATCTGACGTTCAGTATCGTAATGACAAGGAAACAGAGAGCCGTGCTCCCGATGATGCCGTAAATGCCAAACAACGGAGCAAGCAGGAAGCTGGCAACAAGCTTGACCGCAATCCCGATCATCACGTGAACCATCGAGAGCTTAGCCTTGCCGATTCCAAGAAGAATGGAGTTCGTTGTCATCATCGTGATCTGAAAAATCGTACCGAATGTCAGGAACCCGATGATCCCGCTTCCGCCGAGGGAACTAAACAGCAATCCGTTGATGGAATAGGATGCAACGCAGAGCGCAATCACCATCGGCATACCCGTCAATATGGCAACGCGCATGGCCAGCGATACTTGCTGTTCCAAATGCTCCTGATCTTTCCTCGCAAAAGCAGCAGAGATGATCGGAATGAGCGAGGTGCTGAGGGCAATGGCTAGAATCGGCGGAATGCCCGCTACGCTTTGCGCCCGGTTTCCTAATACCGCGAGGGCTGCAGTAGCCTCTCCCAGACCAACCTGCCCGATTAACAGCGGCTTCACAATGGAGCTGTCAATGAAGTTGACCGCCGGAACAGCCAGGGAAGACAGCACTATCGGTATAGACAGCGTGAATATATCCCGGTATATCCCGCCAAGCGGAATCGAGCGGTCCGCCACCGGCATTTTGAGCTCACGATCGCTTCGGCGAAGCTTCACCGTAAAATACAGCATGACCGCAAATGCCCCGATACTGCCGAGGACGCCCCCTAAGGAAGCACCTGCCGCGATCCAGGTATCGTCATATCCCAAACGCAGCAGCACATAGGCCAAGCCGATCGCTGTCAGAACCCGCGCAATCTGCTCGATAATTTGCGATATGCCGCCAGCCGTCATATTATTGCGACCTTGGAAGTATCCTCGCATCATGGCGATGGCCGGAAACAGCAGCAGCGCCGGAGCGAGCGCTTGAATGGCAGCGGCGGCCTCCGGCTGCTTGGCTATATGAGTGGCATAAAAAGGAGCTCCGAGGTAAAGGAGCAGCGTCATGACAACGCCTGCTGCCCCGGCAAAAATAAGCGCAGCATGATAGACGCGCCGAGCCTCCGCAGGCTTGTTCAAAGCATGGCGCTCCGATACCATTTTACTGAGCGTGCTGGGAATGCCGGCCGTGGCTACCGTTAACAGCATCAAATATACGTTATTGGCGATCGTAAACGAGGCATCCCCGATATCATTCAGCATATGCTCCAGCGGCACCCGCTGAGCAAGGCCCAGGACCCGGGCTACCAGCGCAGCAGCGGCCAAGATGATGGTGCCTTTAATAAATGACTCTTTCTTAGACAAAACCGTACCCTTCTTTCTCCTCCAAAGCGCCTCTTACAGCGATTGCTATGCTCTATTAGAAAATCCAGATGAAGAAAATGATGATCATCGCAAGCTGCAATATAATCTTCACCACAATGCTGCTAAACAATCCAACAACCGATCCGAAGCCAACCTTCATGGATTTGCTTGCTCCCGAGCCTGCCAGCATTTCACCCAGAAATGCGCCGAGGAACGGTCCGATAATCAACCCGAAGGCCGGTATCACGAACGGTCCGATAATAAGTCCGATCGTGCTGCCCCAGATCGAGGCTTTGGAACCGCCGAGTTTCTTGACTCCCCAGGCATTAACCGCATAATCGGCAATGAAGAGCACCACCAGAATAATGGTCTGGATAATCCAGAACCATGCATTGTAATGCTCGAATGTAAAGAACCAGCCGTAAACGAACAACGCCAGGTAAATGGCGACAACCCCCGGCAGAATAGGGTATACCGCCCCGGCCATCCCAATGATAAACAGAGCGATGACGATAATCCAGCCCAATACGTCCATCAACATCTCACCCTTCGATCAAAATATGATCCCTGATGACTTCGACGATGCCGTCCTCATTGTTGCTGGAAACCACAAGATCCGCCTCATCCTTCACGGTCTGCTGGGCATTGCCCATGGCCACGCCGAGGCCGGCCTGCTGGATGACGGCCAGGTCGTTCAGGCTGTCTCCTACGGCTACAACCTCGGACATGCTGATACCGAGCAGCTCGCACACCTGTCCGATCCCGGTCGCTTTGTTGACGCCCTGCGGATTGATTTCCAGGTTATCCGGCGAAGAGTTCGTGATCTCCAGTCCGCCCATATCCTGCAGCCGCATCATGATATTGTGGCGTACCTCATGATCATTCGTGTTATATCCGAATTTCAGCCACTCCTGATTCGCGACATCGTCGGTCCAGTTCTCAGAGTTATACAACCTATCTACTGAATACGCCCAGAACCACGATCCGGTTTCAACCGCGAGTGCATGCATTTGTTCCACGAGCTTGCTGTCGAGCAGCGCGCGGCGATGCAATTCATACGGCGCACGCCATACTTCGCCGCCGTTCACCGTTACCATCGGCGTCGTCAGTTCAAGCTGCTTGGCATACGGATAAGCATCCTGAAACGGCCGGCCCGTCGAGAGGCAGACGTGAATGCCGTGCCGCACCGCCTCCTTGATCCACTTCACGGTTTCCTCGGATACTTCATGGTCGTCCTGAAGCAGCGTACCGTCCATATCCAGTGCCAACAACCGATATTTATGTTTCATGGTATTAACCCCCTTACGAATCAAAGCAAACATAACGACATTTTACCACAAAAGGCCGGGCGTCAAAACATTCCCCTGAATGAGCAGCCCCTCGATGCATGCCAAACCCGGTAAAACCCGGCCTGACGCAAGATTTCCTCGAGGGGGCTCGAACAAACGACAAGCCCCTTGAAATAAATAAGCAATGTAAAAGAAAGAATACTCGTTACGGTATGCTAGGATGAGTATGAAGACAACCCCGAAAGGAGTTATGCACCCCAATGACCAAGCTCAATCAGAAACCCGTCGTCACGGCAGAGATGTTGATTCGAAGACCCGTTTCAGAAGTTTTCGAGGCTTTCATCGACCCTGATATCACAACCAAGTTCTGGTTTACCAAAAGCAGCGGCAGACTTGAGAAGGGCCGGCATATCCGCTGGGATTGGGAAATGTATGGCGTGTTTGATGACTTGTATGTGCACGATATCGAGGAGAATCGCCGCATCGCCATCGAATCTTCCGATCAAACGAGGACCGAGTGGATATTCACCCCGCGGGGCGAACATGAGACCTTCGTTTCCATTACCCATTCCGGATTTACAGGAAATGATGATGAGATGTTGCATGGAGCCATTGATTCCATGGGAGGATACACCATGGTGCTCTGCGGCCTCAAAGCGCTGCTGGAGTTTGGCGTTGTTCTGAATCTCGTGGCGGACAAGGCCCCGGACGCCCATGTATGACAAAAAAACGGCAGCCAGCCCTGCAGGGCTATTGGCTGCCGTTTTGCTGTTGTCGATTATTCGTTCGCACTGCCGTCCTCATTCTCACCCTCGGTTTTTTTAGGGTGCGGCGTACCGTCCAGTCCGTAAATCTCGTCATAAGCGTCGAAAATTTTACGGGCAACCGGCGCGGCACTCTGGGAACCGAAGCCCCCTTCTGGTATTACTACAGCGACAGCGAGTTTTGGATTTTCCCGAGGAGCGAAGGCAATAAACACTCCATTTTCTCGTCTGTTTCTTCTACCGTTTGTATAAACATCCTGCTCGGATGTTCCTGTCTTTCTAGCAAAATCATATCCAAAACCATCAAATGCCCGAAGTCCCTGCGTATTCATGCCTGCAATGACTTCATTCCAGTACTGCTGCGGGAATTCCTCTTTATTCAATACTTCGCGTTTGAATTCCTTGATCACATTGCCGTCCTGATCCACAATCTTGCTGGCAAGCTGCGGACGGATGCGTTCTCCCCGATTGGCAAGCGTGCTGGCATACTGCGCCAATTGGAGCGTCGTATATTTGCCCGACTGTCCGAAGGAGGCGTACGCCATGGCAGCCAGATAACTTCCAGCCTGCTCGATGTTGGTATATTCGATGATGCCTTTATGCTCCTTCGGCAGACCGGATTCGGTAGAAACCCCAAGCCCGAATTTCTTCATGTATTCATCCCATTTTTTAACGGATTCGGAACCGTATTTGTTCCACAGCTTTTCCCCGACCCAATCAACCATAAAGGCATTGGAAGAATGCTCGATCGCTTTTCTTGCGTTCAGGGACCCGTAGGCTTTACCGCCGGAGTTCTGAACCCTTGAATTATCTTTACCAAAGAATGCAGCACCTGAATCAGGATAATAATCGTTCGGACCGAACAATTTTTCATTAAGTCCAATGAGTACACTTAGTGGCTTAACTGTTGAACCCAACAACACAACCGACTCCAGATTGTTGCCGGATCTGCCGGAGTTGTATGGAGAGATGGTCCCATTACCGTAATACTTCATGACGGTTTCCCAATCGTCGGTTCCATTCTCCCATACATTGGGGTCATAATCCGGCATGCTGGCCATGGCGACAATGTTGCCGGTATCCACCTCCATCGCTACCGCATAACCTGTAAGTGCCTCAGGATGTGTTTTCCCGGAAAACGGGTTGGTATGCAGCCATTTCAGCTGATCGATGATCGCCTGCTGCGTAGCTTTTTGGATATCCTTATGAATCGTCGTATGGATGTTGTAACCCTTCTCCGGGGCGATCATGGTCGGTACCCCGTCCGCCATGTTCTGCGGATTAATCGGAATGCCGATGTATCCGTTCTTGCCGCGCAGCTCATCCTGGAACATCATTTCGAGTCCGTCTACGCCGACCTTCTCCTGCTCCGTGTAGATGAGTCCCGGATCCTTTTGCTTTTTGTTCTGCTCATCAATCTCTTTATATTTATCCAGCGTCTTAATGCCGCGGAACTCTTTCAAATATCCGATCGTTTGAACGGCGATTTTGTCCGGGTTGTATTGACGCTGGCTTTCTTCAACAACCTCTAATCCAGGATAGTCGTTCTTATGCTCCATGAAATAAGCTACTTCTTTGTTTGAAAGATTCGCTTTGATGCGTCTCGGCTCATAACCCGGCTGCTTGTTAAATTCCAGGTCCATCGCTTTGATCACATCATCCACCGTCAACTTTTCTGCTTTTGGATCACCATACTGTTCGAAGACCTTGACCATTTCCTCGGCCAGCTTTTCGATCTCCGGACGGTTCTTCTTCCCTCGTTCGGATGAACTGTAATCCTTTAACAGCGTTAAATACAGGGCTTGGGAGGGTGTCGAGTAGGCAAGCGGCGTACCGGAAGCATCGATGATGCTGCCCCGAATCGGCTGAAGCGGGAAATTTTTAACCTGCCCGCCCGTTTCGAGCTCTTTCAGCTCCGGTCCTTCCACGAACTGCAGTATGGCAAGACGTATAATAATGACGCAGAATATAATAAACGTGCTGAAAAAAAATAGATTAACCCGCAAGTTAAACTGACTGCCGGCATCTCGTTCTTCTTGTTTGCGCTTGTCCGGCCTAAACCCTTTCACGTAAGCTTCTCCCCTTTATCCACAATCACATAAACCCATATTAACATAAACGCCCCCCCACTTCATCTGAAGGCCCATCGGATAGCAAGGGCGGACTTCCCTGCTAGAAAGCCGCCCCTGCCTATATCACTCTATTAAAATACCTGCTCTTTAATATGCGTCTCGTTGAAGCGCGGCGGATTAAACCAGTTGCCGCTCTGTGCCCAGGTCGGGTCAAGAGGGATCCAGCGCTTCTCTTCGCTCAAGTAGACTTCATTCCATGCGTGCGGACCATAACCGCCTTGTCCGTTATATCCCCTGCCGGTAACCACTCTGACCTTAAGATCCTGGGACCTCGCCATCATGGCATACAACCGGGCGTAATCAATGCATACTCCTAACCTCGTATCGTAGGTATCCTGCGGCGTCTGCTCTTTCCATATCCGCTGCTCTTCATACAGCGTCACTTTGTCGTGGTCATATGCGATCCGGCTGCCTACCCAATCATAAAGCTTTCGCGCTTTCTCTTCATCGGTTGACGCCCCCTTCACGACATGGGCAGCCGTCTGCTCGATGCCCTCGGGGATTTGATGGTCGATGACCTCGTACTTTCGCTGAATGATCCCATTCAGTTCTTCCTGAACCGACTGGGTAAACACCGGCAGCTTTTCCTTAACGAGAGAACCCGACAAAGGCTCGATCACAGCCCGCGCCCCCTGCTGATAAACCGGAGAAGCTTCAACGTACCGGCTGAAGCCGTGATCAGGATTCAGACTGACGAAGATGAATAAGATAGCAATCACAATAATGCTCCGCGCTGCGCCCATGACGACGCCGATTCCGGCACCGGTCAGCCGGCTCAGCAGCGATGCCGAGGTTTCTTTTTTGGTTCCGAAGAGTCCCAGCCCGCCTCCCATGATCAGGGAAACCAGCAGCCGCAGCATAAACACGATAACGGCATAACTCAGCATAAACAGGACCGCAAACCGAAGCAGCGGGAAATCCGCCAGCGATTTTACGGCCGTATAATAAATCTGCTCCCAGAAGCGCAGCTCCCGATTCGGTAAACCGGAGACCGTGCCCAGCCAATCGCCTGCCTTAGGCGACAGCCATAATGTAAAAGGAACGGAAATCGCAAGCCCGACCAGGCGAAGCACCGCGTCCCCCAGAAAAAAAACAAGCTTCCCGGCTGAGCGGGAGGCTCCGCGACTCCATCCCTGAATGAGTGAAAAAGCCACAATCAGCAGCAGCAAGATGGTGATTCCGTTCCCATCCAGCACACTTTCCTTCCATGCCGACATCAAACGGTATCCCCTCCTATCCCATGATGTCTTGTCAACGGACGTAAGCTTGATCGCATCAAGAACATGCTGCCAGCTTACATCCGCATCCGATTGCGTTCGTCAATTTGTTGTTATTTCGATGCCGAATTGCTCTTGGCATCATCGATAAAGCTCTGAATCGTATCGTTGATGTCCCACTTCCCTACCGAAACACCGCGGAAGGTGACTTCCACTTCTTTCGAACCGGCGCTTCCATTCAACTCCAGATTGGGCGCTTTAATGGAGTACGTACCGTCTCCATTCGAGGTATATTGTGCTTCCCTCGCTTCCTTCATCATCATGTTCAGCGCTTCTTTTTTTATCGTATCCACCGTCTCTTCCTTGACCGTGGTTACAACCTCGCCGATTTTGTCCAGGGAAATTCCGCTGTACACCAGCAATCCCCCGATGATGAGCACGGCAAGTGCCCACTTAATGACGGTTCTCACCACATTCAGCACGATAAACAAGATGATTAAGGCGATGGCGATGACCAGCCAATTTTGTTTAAGAAATTCAATCCAGACCTGAGTATCCAATTCGTTTTCACTCCCGTCAATCGTTTCAAAAGCGGCGGTTTATGGCCGTCTTGTTAATTATACATGATACCCCGCAAAGCTGTCAGCCAACCGGGTCTTTTTCACAAAAAGGTCTAAGCTTGACCTTTCGTACGTACAAGTAGTAGTACCATATCAACTTTAGCCGGATAGGAGGGTGCCATATTGAAAACCGCTTTATGGCTCTATATGTTTTTGTTTCTGGCGTTTTTTGATTTGCATGCTCAGTATCCTGTACTGACGCCCTTTGCCATTTCACTTGGAGCAGCCCCTACGTTTATCGGCTGGATGATGGGCATTTATGCTCTAACCCATCTGCCCGGCAACCTGCTTGCGGGCAGTCTGATCGATCGTCACGGCAGCAGACGCTACATTATTTTCAGCCTAACCGCCGCCGGTATCATTCTGCTTCTTCAGGCCCATGTCCAATTGCCCTGGCAGCTGCTCGTGCTCCGCTCGATCAGCGGCTTCGTGCTGGCCTTTCTGTCACCGGCCTGCCTAGCGCTGCTGGCGTCGCTCTCCCGGGATCCCGTTACGCAGGGCAAATATATGTCCGGTCATGGCGTGATCCACACCCTTGCCTCTGTCTTGTCGCCGGCTGCAGGAGCTTTCATCGTCGCCAATGCGGGATTTTCCGGCACATTCCAGAGTCTGGGCTGGCTTTTGATTTTCACGGGCTTGATGGCGTTTCTCAGTCTCCCGAAGCCGATGTCGGCCGCTGCTAAACATATGGATCAGCAGGCTGAACCGATCAATAACGAGAAGCCGGCACGGCTTCCGTTTAGCTTGCGCTTATATTTGATTCCTTTTGCGATTGCTTGCTCTCAGGGAATCCTGTTCTTTGAAATACCGCTTCGGGAAAGCGGGCTGGCAAGCATTATGTCCACCGGGCTTCTCTTCTCCGTCATTAGCCTTGGAGCCCTGGTCACGCTAAGCATGCTGTTCCTCAACCGTTATGCGCCTCATATCAGGGTAACCATCGGCGTATTCGGGCTGGCCATATGCTTCTACGCCCTCGCGGCAGCAGACCATGTACCGATTATGATTATCCTGTTTACGCTCGGACTTGCCAAAGGCTTGCTATTCCCGGCTTTATCCTCTTTGTTCATTCAGCTCAGCGGCGGAGGCAGGCTTGGCAAAGTGTTCTCATTTCAGTCCATCGCCATGTCGCTGGGATCCTTTGTCGGCCCGATCGCGGCTGGACAGCTGCGCACGGTGGTATCCCCTTATTTTGTTGCGTTTCTCATGCTGATGACGGTTCTGCTGCTCCTACCCAAACGCAATCGTGAGGCACCTTTGACAGCCATCTCGCCCGAAACCCCAATCTCAACCGTCTGATGAATTTGTCCCAAGTTAAGAACAGCGCCCAAATCAACGCGGATGGGCCAATACACAGTCCATATGGGTAAACCCACATAAGATACAGTGTGGCAAATGACCACGAACATTTAACCAAGGGGTGAAGTAATCATGAGTCATGTTCATCATAAACATTGCCATGGGGGCCATGGAAATTCTGTAGGAATGATTCTTGTATTGTACATTCTGCTCGTCATCATTCTGAGCTGTTTCTAACTAGAATACATGGATTTACCTTATTGCGGCCATCCACTGGATGGTCGTTTATTATGCCTCCTTTTGCATGATCGGCAGAAAACAAGTTACACTATACCTACATCATTCGACGGCAGATCAACATTTCCCGGGGAATGCTGCCAAGGATCTCCGTATCATGACAGAGGTGAAAAAAAGATGCCGATATTTCTCATTGTAGAGGGCAAGAACGACCGGAGCCGGCTGCGTCGGCTGCTGACTACGGATATAACCATCCTGTGCACTTTCGGAACGTTAAACACCGCCAAGCTTGAGAGTCTGCATAAACAGGTGAAGGATCAAGAGGTGTACCTTTTTATGGATAACGACAGCTCCGGAAAAAAAATTCGCGGGGCTCTGCGCGACGTCTTTCCTGATGCCGAACAAATCTATACCCGCCGGGGATATGCCGGCGTTGAAGGAACTCCCGACGAATACTTGATTGCCCAGCTGGAGAAGGCAGGGCTGGAGGAATTCATCATCTACCCGCCCCCTGACGTATTCTGATGAACTGCGTCTATTGTCAAGGATCACAAGAGCATCTTGAATGGCTTCAATTTTCGCTATTTAAATAAAAAAGGCGTCCTCCATCTTTAACGATAGAGCGCGCCTTTTGGTTTTACCTGCAATTTATTCCTTAATCAAAGCCTTGATGTCCTTCACGATATCCTCGGTCTTCACTTCGGATGGATCCGCAGCATTATAGGTCTTCCGGATATTATTGTCCCGGTCCACCAAGGCAATGGAATTGCCATGCGTGAAATTCGTCGAGTTGTTGCCCAGCAGCGGAATTTTGAAAGACTCCTGCATCAGCTTCCGCGTTTCCTCCTGGTCTCCACGAAGGAAGTACCAGCCGCTGTAATCGGCATAGAACCGGTCTCCGAACTCCTTAATCTTCTCTTTCGTATCGGTCTCCGGATCAAAGGAGATGGACACAAAGTTAACTTCTTTACCGAATAAACCTTCTTGTTTCAAGTCCTCCTGGATCTGAGACAGAACCAGCGTCGTAATCGGGCACACATCCGGGCAGCTGGTGAAATAGAAGTACATAAGCTTCACCTTGCCTTTGGTATCCTCCGACGTGATCGTTTTCCCATCTACATTCTCCATGGAATAGGCAGCAACCTCACGAACGATCGGAAACTTCTCTTTTCCGAATCCAAGCGAGTTGTATACCAGGTAGATGGCTGCTATTACGCATATAGCGAGCAGTACCCAAGTCCATTTGTAACGTTTGAATGCATTCATGACCTTCCCCGTTCTCCCTTCGTCTCAGGCAATCCCTGTTCTATCAGGTTTTGGTGTATCGCTAAAAGCCCAGCCACCTGTTAAAAGGTGGTATTGAGTATGAGAACGATCAGGCTCAAGGTCAAGTAGTTGATGGAGATAATGAATACTTTTTTGGACCAAGCTTCATCGTCCTTGGCACGGAAACCTTGGAGTGCGGCGTAGAGCCACCAAATAGCCAGAAGGAGTCCGATGACCAGAAAGAATATACCGGCATATCCGTAGGCGTACATCAGGATGGGAATCGGTATGAGAAGCACCAGGTAAGGAATCATCTGATACTTCGTGCGTTTAATTCCTTTGACAACCGGCAGCAAAGGGAATCCCGCTGCACGGTATTCTTCCACCCGGCGAATGCCCAGCGCCCAGAAATGCGGCGGCTGCCAGAGAAACAGCAGGGCGAAGAGCAGGACGGCTGCCATATCTACGCTTCCGGTCACGGCCACATAGCCGATTACCGGAGGCATGGCACCGGAGATCGCTCCGACCGACGTGCTCCATGTAGAAGAACGTTTAAGCCAGAGAGTGTACACCACAACGTAAACGAACATTCCGACGGCTCCGAATAGGCCTGCCAGCACGCCTGAGAACAAGAACAGGACGGCTAGTCCCACGACCCCCAGAATGACGGCATACCAAAGAACAACCTTGGGTGTCAAACGCCCGGTTGGAAGGGAGCGATTCCGGGTACGCTCCATCTTCATGTCGAGCTCCCGGTCGAAATAGTTATTGAAAACACAGGACGAAGCCATGACAAGCACAGTTCCGAGAAGTGTCATAATCATCAATCCAAATTGGATATCCCAACGCGATGCCAGCCAAAATCCGGCAAAAGCCGCTATCAAATTTGACCGGATGATTCCGGGTTTCGTCACCGTGATAAAATCTTTCCAAGTCCCCGCCTTATCGGGAGGTGCAGGCGCTGCCGAGGCCAGTGCTGCGGATTCTGAAGGAGCCTGGTATCTCAAGTGATTATCCACGTGTTAACGTTCCTCCTTGTATCTGTCGTTATGGAGGAAGTACTGCCTCCGCTATAAAGTTTATCATATCATTAGTAAAAAGTGTTTAGCAATCCTTCGGAATTCATTCCATCTATATGACAATTCAGTGACATTTGGAAGGGATATCACCTTGACGTTTCGCCGTTGTTTAAGGCACAATTTGTCTATGTAGCAGGATGCCTGTCGGGCCCCTGATATGAATACAAAGCCCGGAGCGCTGACATAGCGCTCCGGGCTTCCATACTCACGTTATGAGAGAGAGATTACAGCGTGCGGCCAGACCCCGAAAGAGCCTGTTCAGCTTGCTGTACCAAACGTTTAGTAATGTATCCGCCCAGGGATCCTGTTTCACGGGAAGTATAGTTACCATAGTAACCGTCCTGAGGAATCGTTACGCCTAGTTCTTGAGCAGCCTCGAGTTTCAAACGTTGTAATGCTGCAGTAGCTTGAGGTACAACCAAATTGTTGCTGCGACGTGCCATATTAAAAATCTCCCTTCACTGAATGTCTGTTATTCCAGTGCAAGCTTGCAAACTTATTATGGCTCCTTCTTGCAACGTTATACGTATTTTAAAAATTTTAATCTTTGGAGGTTTTTTTCATAATGAGTAAAGGCTTATCCCTATGGTTTGCGGTCTCTTCCATCGTCCTGTTGACCGCCTCCGCCATATCCATCAGCTACAACGGATTTCTGGCCGTCGGTCTGGCGCTGCTCTCCATCCTCAACATAGGCTGGGGATTCATTATTAAATCCAAGCGCAAGCCTTCCTAGAAAACCCTCGTTTATTTAGGAGCCAGAAATCCCATCTTGTCCTTCACGCCATCGAGTATTTGGGCAGCGGTCTTCTGCGCCTGCTCGGCTCCTTTGGCGAGAATGTCATGAATTTCACCGGTTTGGCGAATTTCGTGGTATCTGTTCTGAAGCGGCTCCAGAGCGGCTACGACAACTTCGCCAAGCTCCTTCTTGAATGCCCCGTACATCTTTCCTTCGAAACGAGACTGCACTTCCTGCAAAGACACCCCAGCACACTCCGAATAGATGCTCATCAGATTGCTCACCTCAGGCTTAGCGGAAGGATCATACACCACTTCGGCTCCGGAGTCGGTTGTAGCCCGGCTGATTTTCTTGCGAATTTGATCCGGCGTATCCAGCATCGCGATATAACTGCCCTCAACCGGATTGCTCTTGCTCATCTTTTTGGAAGCGTCGTCCAGCGACATGATGCGCGCACCGACTTCAGGGATGAACGGCTCCGGAATATTGAAATACGGACCGAACCGATGATTGAAGCGTGCAGCCAAATCGCGCGTGATTTCCAGATGCTGCTTCTGGTCGTCTCCCACCGGCACAAGATTTGCATTATACAGCAAAATGTCTGCGGCCATGAGCGCAGGATAAACGAACAAGCCGGCCCCAACCGATTCCTTGCCTTCCGATTTGTCCTTGAACTGGGTCATCCGTTCCAACTCGCCCATATTCACCAGGGTGGTCATGATCCATCCCAGCTCGGCGTGTTGAGGAACATGGGACTGCAAAAAGATATTGGCGCGGTTCGGGTCGATTCCGGCGGCAACGTACAGGGCCGCGACCGATTCCGAGCGATCCCGCAGCGAGCTAGGCTCCTGCGGTACCGTTATTGCGTGCAGATCGACCACCATAAAATAACAGTCATGCTCGTTTTGCAGCTTCACAAAATTTTTAATGGCTCCGATGTAGTTGCCGAGCGTTAGATTACCGCTTGGCTGAATTCCCGATAATACGGTTTTCATGACTAGCCCTCCATTTATTTATATTGTCATTTAATCCAAGTCTGCCCCGTCCTGCGGGAGCATATAGAACGCAAAAAAGCCTCACATCCGCAAGGGACGTGAGACCGTGGTGCCACCCTTATTCGCTGCAAGCATCATCCTACGCAGGCTGCAGCCTTCCATTCTTGTAACGGAGAATACCCGGCCGGCATATTAAGGAATAACAGCATTATCCCGTTCAGCCCGGCACTCGAAGGGCCATTCAGCAAAGCGGATCCGCCGGTTCGCATCAACCACCGGCTTTCTGAAGGATGGGCCGCACCTGCTTACTTGTCCTTGTCATCGTGTTTCAATCATAATGGATCACTATTACATGCAATGATAAAACTCTTGCTCTGCCTTGTCAATTCCAATTTGGAATCAAGATGTACGGGCCTATTTGAAGCATTTCTTTTACCCTTTCCGCAAAAATCTGTTATGATGTGGTTAATCGTCCAGACCATGATTTCTGTTAGTAAAGGAGCATCGATATGAATCAAGTGACCAAAGGCCAGTGGAATGGTTACGACACCTATATTTTAAACAGCGGCCGTCTTGAAGTGACTCTCCTTCCTCGTCTAGGTAATAACGTCATTGGGATTAAAGACAATGAAAACTCACGCGAAATCCTCCGAAAACCAGATGAAAGCGAGCTTGCATTCTATCTACAGAAGCCTTACCACTTCGGCATTCCGATGCTCATACCGCCAGGCCGGATTTCCAAGGGCCATTTCGAATATGGCGGAACGTCGTATCAATTTGACCAAAATACCGCGAACGACAATCATATCCACGGCCTCCACCGATCACAGGCTTGGTGTGTCAGCGACATAGAGGAGGAGGATGACGGCTGCGCCGTTTCGACCGAGTTCATCTCAACGGATGATCCGAAATGGATTGCCCAATTTCCTGTGCCGCTGAAGCTGGAGATGACCTTCCGTCTTCAGGGGACACGCTTAACGCAGAGCCTTCGCGTAACGAATCTTGGCGCTAGCCCCGTTCCGTTCGGCATGGGTTACCATACGTGGTTCCTGCTGGACGGCGAACCGCATCGCTGGACGCTGGATCTGCCAGTTGAAGGCATTTATACTTTGAATAACGAACTGATCCCGACCGGCGATCTTTCACCTCTCGGCCATTTGGAACAACTGAATTCGGGACTAAACCTGAAGGATGCCGACCTGGATACGATATTAAAGAACCCTGAGGGCAAACCTGCCGAGGCCTTGCTGAAGCGGGACGATGGTTACCAAATTCATTATTCGGCAGACCGTGCCTTCTTCAAGCATTGGGTGCTCTATACCAAAGGTGTTGCCGAGCAGTTCCTCTGCATCGAACCGTACACCTGGCTTCCTAACGCACCCAATTTGAATCTCCCGAACGAAGAAACCGGGCTGATTCATTTGGAACCGGGACAGACCGTGAATCTGACGACCAAGATCAGCATTCAGAATACGTCACCGGAGGCAGAGCAAGCATAAGACAGTGTCTCCATTGACACATAACATCCTCATATACTTAACTTTTCAGCAAGAGCAGCCCTTTGAATAACAAAGGGCTGCTTTTATTTGATCTATGAACAATGCCTACGGGTAATTTTACCAGCAGACGATCTGCCTCCTGCACGAATGAGATCCCTATCAATCAGGTCATAATATCCTCATACAACACCAAAGGAGGTGACATGACATGGCTCAAGGTCGTTCTTCTAACAATCTTGTCGTACCTCAAGCAACTGCAGCTCTTCAACAATTGAAGATGGAAGCTGCTCAAGAACTGGGCGTAACGATTCCACAAGACGGTTACTATGGAAACTATACTTCCCGTGAAACCGGTTCTTTGGGAGGTTACATCACCAAACGTCTGGTACAATTGGCTGAGCAGCAATTATCGGGTCGTTCGAACCTGTAATTAGCATCTCTTCCCTCCAGCCGTAAATAGAAAGAGGCGATCTTCTCCCCAAAGATCGCCTCTTTCGTTATATGTTCTATATAATAAATGATTTCAGGATTCCGAAGCAGCTTCGGCATATGTATTACGAGGGTACCGTATCATCAAGTTGGCCATGTTATAGTTGGATTCAAGCACAGCATCCACAACGACGATGCCTTGTCGTACCATAAATTCATAACTGATTTCGCCATGTGTCCAATGGCGTTTATGTTTCAGACTTTCAAGCGCCATCGAACGAAAAGAGAATTGTTGAGCCTCACTTAGCCCCTCCTCTTGCGGAGCTATGATCCCGTTACGCCCAGACAATGGATTATGCCGTATGCCAAATTTACCAATTACATTGTTTCGTATTTGTACAAAAACCGTCCCCGAGCTTAGACCTCCCAACTCTTCTTCCAGCTCTTTAAACACGATGTCCAGCTGCCTAGCCAGTGATAATTGATCTAGTTTTACCATCCCTTCTCCCCTCCTTTATTAGTAAATCTTCCCTATTATTAGGGCTTATGACTCATTATAGGGGATAGAAATCATTGGATCAACAATATTCAACACATTTGGGTATTTATTACTAAAATTGCACAAATATTTTAGTTTTCCGCTCCTTTATTGCGTCAACTTTCTTTCTTTTACGACAAAAAAAGAAGCCCCGAAGGAGCTTCTTTCGAATATGGGAGTAAATCTGCATTTGGAGATCAAACGCCATAACAGGAACTGCATTTTTAACTGTTTTTTCGAGGATAACCAACAATTTATGCTAAATGCTCTGTCATTTGCAAGAACTGCTTAATATCGCTTACGCAGGAGTCCGCCGCGCTTTGCCAGAAGTCGCGCTGGGTCAGATCCACGTTCAGATGTTTCTTTGCCAGGTTCTCCACGGACATTACGCCTGTGTCTCGAAGCAAAGCATCATATTTGTCCGCAAAGGTCGGACCTTCTTCCAATGCCCGAACATAGAGGCCCGTACTGAACATATAACCGAAGGTATACGGGAAGTTATAGAACGGGGTGCCCGTGATATAGAAATGAAGCTTGGATGCCCAGAAATGCGGGTGGTACGATGTCAGGGCATCACAGTATGCTTCCTTCTGTGCCTCCACCATCAAATCGGAGATCTCCTCGCTGCTCAGCAGACCGTTCTTCCGCTTGTCATAGAAGCGGGTTTCGAACAAGAAACGTGCATGAATGTTCATAAAGAAGGCCACGCTGTTCTGAATTTTCTCTTCCAACAGAGCCAGCTTCTCCTCTTCGCTGCCTGCCCCCTTCACCATCGCATCAAAAACAATCATCTCGGCGAAGGTGGATGCCGTCTCGGCGACATTCATCGCATACTTTTGGTTAAGCACCGGAATTCCGCCCATCAGATGCTGATGATAGGCATGGCCCAGCTCATGAGCCAGGGTCGAGACGTTCGAGGCCGTTCCGCCAAACGTCATGAAAATCCGCGTCTGGCCGCTTGCCGGGAAGGAGGTACAGAAACCGCCAGGTCGCTTCCCGGGGCGGTCCTCGACCTCAATCCAGCTCTTGTCGAACGCCATCTGCGAAAAATCAGCCAATCTCGGGCTAAACTTACGGAATTGCTCCACGATGTTAACAGCGGCATCGTCATACGAGATCTTGGTTGCCGAAGTACGGAGCGGAGCATCCACATCGGTCCAGGACAACCCGTCCAGACCGAGCAGCTTCGCTTTGCGGTTCAGGTACTCCACAAGCACCGACTTCGTATCCTGGATGACGGCCCACATCGTGTCCAACGTCTCGCGGCTCATCCGGCCGATCGCCAGCGGTTCTTTCAAGACATCGTTCCAGCCGCGGTTCTCGTACAGTTTCAGGCGGTAGCCGGATAGATGGTTCAAGGTATCCGCGCAGTAATCAGCGGAATCTCCCCAAGCCTTCTCCCACTTCTCAAACATGGATTGGCGCACTTCCCGGCGCGGATCATGCATTTTATTGAACGCTTGCCCTGCCGACAGCATGACCGTCTCTCCGTCTTCCTCATACGGAATTTGGATTTTCTTCACGATGGTGTCGTAGAACTCCCCCCATCCGTGATAACCGTCTACCCCCAGCGACAGAGCAAGGCTTTCCAGCTCGGGACTCATCTTATCCTTCGCGAGATTGCGGCTTTCGTTCAATACGAATTCCAGCTCGGACACCTTATCCGTACCGGTCCATGCGGTCCAGAGCTCATCGTTCATTCCGCGAAGCACGTTATCGAACTGGTTCTTCACCGACTGCAGGGCCGCCGACAGCGTAGTGACCCGCCCGGACAATTGAACCGCCTTCTTGTCATTCACGTTCTGTGCGGTCAGGCAGCCCACGAAGGCAGAAACCTCGCGGATCCTTGCATAGGCGCTCTGGAACTGCTCAAGGAAGAGCTCCAGGCTGGACGCGCTCTCGATGGTCTCTGGAACAGCCAATGCCTTGACGTCTTGCTGAAGTTGATGTACATCCTGCTCCAAAGCCTCAATAAAGCTCCCGAGCTGCGGCGAGGAGGAGCCTCCTGGAAATATCGATTCCAAATCCCAAGTTTGTTGAAGTGCCATCGAACATTCATCACCTTTCGAGATAAAATATGAATTCAAACGGAATACCATTTGTGTGGACTTAGGGAAAAGTGTATAACTATATATAACTAAAATACTGTTTACCTCTTGATCAAACAAATTACTGCTGGAGGAGCTAGAAGCCATGAGACCTTTGCAAATTTCACCGGAGACGGCGGTTACACTGTCCAAGCAGCTGGGCGTTCCGCTGGAACAGCTGATGCATATGCCTCAGCATATATTAATGCAGAAGATTGCCGAGCTTGCCAAGAATGAGGAAGCGAAAGCAACCCCGAAAGACGATGAGTCCCATTCATCGGAGAACTCATGATTCCTTTTTCGAATACGTGGCCTTATGATGTCGTTGGCAACGACGTATATGTACACAGCTGCCCCTTCTGCGGGACCGACAATGTTTTGCTTCCCATGAAGCCTAAGGAGCTTGTAAGCGTTAGGGAAGGGAAAAAGAAGCTGCTCATCTTCCCCTGCTGCCACAACAAAGTTACCGTGCTGGACAGCGACATCGACTATTTGCTCACGGATCAGCGATTGCGCTGACTCTATCTTAAAGCGAGCCATTGCTGCAAATTGCAAATCAACAGCCTGCTGGCCCACCGTTCAGCGGGCTGTTTGCATTTAAGACTCCGCCGGAATCGCCGCGTTCTTCTGCTCCCGGATCTGTTCGGCTATCAGCTTCCACTGCTCTCTGGAGGCTCGGATCATGGCAGCATCCATGATCTTCTCGTCCTGGACCACTCTGGAGAACCACTGAACCGCCTCCTGGAACTGTCCCAGCCGGCGATGAATCTCTCCGATCAGGTACAGCAGACGGGCATCATTGGCCCCTACCCCTTCCAGCTCAAACACCCGGATATAAGATTCCAGGCTGTAGCTCAAAAACCGCTTCTCTTGATCCTCGTTGCCCTGATACCGGTACAGCCAAGCGATATGGTGCAGCAGGCTGGCCACGATGCGATCCCGCTCCCCGATCACCTGGGCGCAGAGGAGAGCCAGCTTGTACGACTCCAGAGCATCCTCCAGGTCGCGCGGACCGCCCATATCCCTCTTCTCCCAGCGGCATCCGACCTGTTCATAGAAGAGCGTCTTCTGCCGTTCATTCAATTTCAGGGTCGAGTTTTCCGTCGAAGCAAAACCGCATTCGGGGCAAATCCGCACCACGTAAAAATCGGGGTTCTCCGATTTGTAGTAAGCGCAGAAATCCGTATCCGTACGGTATGCCTTCTTAAAGCTCGGTCTCACCCTGGACGTTAAGTATTCATGCTCACAGTGCGCACAAACCACCTTGATGGAATACAAGGGTTCCAATTTCACGCCATTCGCCATCCCTTCATTCGCGTCTAATTCCTGTCCGTTTCTAGATCTAAGGCACTACGGAGTATTCACGAAATGGTGGGCGGGACCCGAAAGACGCTGCAGCACAAAATCACGTAAATCATCCTCCACGCCGATTTCGATTAAGGCTCCGGCCATGCAGCCAAGCCATTCTTCGGCATGACGGTCGGTAATCGGGAATTTCATGTGCCTGGCCCGCATCATCGGATGTCCGAACGCTTCCGAGAACAAGGCCGGCCCTCCGAAAAACTGGCTCAAAAACATATATTGCTTCTCCATCACCGGCATGATATCTTCCGGAAACAATGGCGAAAGCAGCTCATTTTGCTGCACTCTCGGATAAAAAGCTTCGACGAGCGATCGTACACCCTCGGCACCCCCGAGGTTATCATAGATGCTTAAGTTCGGATTCATATCCGCTAATTCTCCCATCTGTTTATGATTCGCTTTCGATTGGATGTACCTGTCCATTATAGCAAAAAACAACAAAAAAAGGCGCTAAGCGATGGTTAGCACCTTTTAGAACTTATTAATAACTGCGCCAGTCCTCTTCACTCTGGACGAGAGAAGCACGTATAACATAAACGAAGGCGCATACCAGGATACCTGCGACTATGCTCATGATCATCACTCCATCCAATGTGCTTTGATGGTTTTTATTATAGCACAATATCCCCGAAAATAAAGCACAAATGTAACCGCTTTCTCATGTTTTTTATACTGTTTGTCCTATATGCTGCATAGATTTTAAATATCGGACCATATTCTATCATTCACAACGATGCCAGGGGGCGTATTCCTTATATGACCATGAAAAAAATGGGCTGGCTCATGCTCGTATCGGCTCTGATCAGCGTAATTGTCCTGATGGCTTTGTTTCCCGAAGCGGCGCTCCAATCCGCACTCCGCGGCCTGGCGATATGGTGGGACGTGCTGTTTCCATCCCTGTTCCCGTTCTTTGTCATTTCAGAGGTGCTGCTGGGGTTTGGCGTGGTGCATCTGATCGGCACGCTCCTGGACCCCATGATGCGACCGTTGTTCCGAATTCCGGGCGCAGGGGGATTCGTGGCCGCGATGGGATATGTTTCAGGTTACCCCGTCGGTGCCAAATTAACCGCCAAATTGTGGGAGCAAAAAATGGTAAATCGGGAGGAAGGTGAACGGCTTGTTGCCTTTACCACCTCCTCGGATCCCATATTTCTGATCGGAGCGGTATCCATCGGCTTCTTTCACGATCCCAAAATAGGTCTCATACTGGCCCTGGCCCACTATGGCGGAGGGTTCCTGGTAGGACTGTTAATGAGATTTCATGGCAAGCGCGAGTCCAATACATTAACCGATTCGCTCCTCCTGTCCCAAACGAAGACAAGCCGGCTCAAGTCCGCCTTTCAGGCCATGCATGCTGCGCGGGAGCAGGACGGCCGTGATCTCGGCACGCTGCTAAGACAAGCGATTCAATCATCGCTTCAGCTGATTATCGTTGTCGGCGGTCTTGTGGTTTTCTTCTCCGTGTTTCTTGAACTCTGGACCCGGGCCGGCGTCATGCCCGCGCTAACGGAGGTCATCAGCTTGCTGTTATCCCTCGTTGGCATGCCCGAATCCTTATCCACTGCCATCGTGGGGGGACTGTTTGAAGTGACGCTGGGCGCACGCTATGCCGGGGAAGCGGGTGCCGCTATTCCTCTGCCATACAAAGCGGCCGCGGCTGCCTTTATCTTGTCTTGGGGCGGCCTGTCCGTTCATGCCCAGATCATCAGCATCCTGAACTCTACCAACCTTAGGTATTTTCCGTTTGTCGTAGCCAGGCTGATCCACGGCATTATTGCGGCCACCGCCGTGTTGCTGTTGTGGAGAAGCGTCATGGGGTCTTCGATACCGACGCTGGCGGTGCCGTCTGTTTCGGATTCCGCCCTAAACGGGTATACCCATATTATGGCGGCTTTCTGCATCCTGCTCGGTTTCCTGATTGCAGTTGCGTTGTTTATTCAGATCCTTCGAGGACTGCAGCAGAAATTCCGCTAATTCCCAAGGTGAACATTGTGTTCTTCTCCAAGATTGATTATCATCTTTATATAACCTTACAAAGGAGCTTATCAACTTGAGATATTATGTTCTGGACCGCGGTGACCCATTGTCTGTCGAGCTGACCCAGCAGTTTCACAAGCTGGCGGAACAGCGGGGGTTTGTGCTGGATGCAGAATCTCCGGAGATTGTGGTCTCGATCGGTGGAGACGGTACGATGCTGCACGCCTTCCATACGTTTATAGACCGTATTCCCGACCTCGCCTTCGTCGGCGTCCATACGGGCCACTTGGGATTCTATGCTGACTGGAAGGCGGATGAACTGACGGAGCTAATTGATCATATGAGCGGAGAAGGCGAACACGGCAACGTGAAGCCGCGCCTCGTCAAGTATCCCCTGGTTCAACTGGAAATCCATAAGAAATCAGGAACGTCCTCTTACATTGCCTTAAACGAATTTACGCTCAAAGGCGTTGACGGTACCGTTGTCGCGCAGATTGACATCAACGACGTGACCTTTGAGATGTTCAGGGGAGACGGCATTTGCGTATCCACGCCGTCCGGCAGCACGGCGTATAACAAGAGTGTCGGCGGGGCGATGGTTCATCCCTCGATCGATGCCCTTCAGATTGCGGAAATCGCCTCGATTAACAACCGGATTTTCCGTACGCTGGGCTCGCCGCTGCTTCTGCCCAAGCATCATCATTGTGATATATTCTCGCGAAAAGAACAGCGTTTGCTGCTTACCATCGATCACGTTAATATCTCGATTGACGACCTCGTATCCGTGCGCTGTCAGGTGGCGGAGCAGCAGGTCAGTTTCGCACGTTATCGGCCGTTTCCGTTCTGGAACCGCGTCCGCGATGCATTCCTTGGTTAATATGAAGAGGACCTCTTTCTTACGTTTACCAGGAGGGCCAACGCTTCACGAAGTCTTTCCTTACCAATATCCGAAAAAAAGAACGGTCTACCTGCCAAAATACAGGTGACCGTTCTTTGTTTATTGCGGCTGCTCTGAGGGCACATGAGGCTCCTTGGAAGGCTTTGCATCCTTCTCCTTAGGGGCCTTGGCTTCGCGCGGCTCGCGTCTTGAATCCTTGCCTTCGCGCCGCTCGCGCTGGTCCTTGTGCTCCTTGCCCGGTTTTGAACCCTCTTGGGCTTCCTTGCTTCCCTGTGCTTCCCCCTCAGCCCGGTTATCCTTAGGGGATGTTTCTCGAACCTCTACAGGCTCTTTCGTATTGGAGGCATGCTCTTTCGTTTCCTTCTGCTCCTTCGTTTTCTGAAGCACAAAGTGAGCACAGCCAAAATTGCAATATTCGTTAATGTAATCGGACATGCTGGAAAAGGTTGAATCCTTGGCAGCCTTGGGATGATTGTCCCGATAGAAGCCTTTAAGCCGAAGCTGATTGTAACCCCAGTCTCCCACGATGTAATCATAGCGGTCCAGCACCTCGCTGTACCGCTCCCGGAAAGCTTCCAGATTCCAGCCGTTTCGATGGTCCTTTAACACTTCATAGCTTTTGTTTCCGATAACGATCATTGAAAGCTTCCCCTGCCTTTCCAATAGGTTAAGACTGCACCGTCTCTTCCTTGTTGCGTTCCGCAGACTTCACTTGCTCGTGTGCATGATAGGAGCTGCGCACAAGAGGACCGGACTCCACGTGGCTGAATCCGCGCTTCATTCCTTCTTCCTTCAAGATCGCAAACTCTTCCGGCGTGTAGTATTTTTCAACATTCAGATGTTTCGGCGAAGGCTGCAGGTATTGGCCGATCGTCATGATGTCGCATCCCACCGAACGCAAGTCGTCCATCGCCTCCAGAATTTCATGCCATTGCTCCCCGACGCCCAGCATGATGCTGGATTTGGTCGGAATGTCAGGCTGCATCGCCTTGGCATTCTTCAGCAGCTGCAATGAGCGGGAATACTTGGCTTTGGCACGTACGCGATCGGACATACGCTCCACCGTCTCAATGTTGTGGTTCAGAATATCCGGCTTTACGTCCATCACGATTTTCAGCGATTCTTCGTCTCCCATGAAATCCGGGATCAGCACTTCCACCGAGCACAGCGGCAGGCGTCGGCGAATGGCTTTGACGGTTTCAGCGAATATGTAGGCACCGCCATCCTTCAGATCATCCCTTGCCACGCTTGTTACCACGCAGTGGCGCAGGTTCATTTGCTCGGCCGCCTCCGCTACCCGTTCCGGTTCCTGCAGGTCCAGCTCCGTTGGAAGCCCCGTATTCACTGCGCAGAATCGGCAAGCGCGGGTACAAATGTCACCCAGAATCATGAAGGTTGCCGTACGGTTAGCCCAGCATTCGTAAATATTTGGACAGCGAGCCTCTTCACACACCGTATGAAGTGTTTTGGATCGCATCATGCTTTTGATTTCTTTATAATTATCGCCAGTAGTCAGCTTGATTCGAATCCAGTCAGGTTTTGGCTGTTTGGTTTTAGACAAAGAAAAAACCTTCTTTCGAATGTAATGATGTAACTCAAGACATACCCCATCGTTTGCTGTCCCATATTATATCATGAAAACCATCATATTACTTGTTTCGCATCGATATGAGATTAATCTAGTTGCGGCATGGATAAAAATCCTTGTTTCGATTCACCCTACAGGTAGGCATGACTGTCCGTCCTTAATTACGACTATCGAAAAAGGGAGGAGAAGGACAATATGAGGATTTTACAACCATTGCGCGCAAAGGGCATCATGTATCGGTCCACGGCTGCAGTCATGGCTGCTTTGATGGCTGCCTGCTGCATGTGCGGGCCTGCGTCCGCATCCGCCTCCATGGCGGTCAGCGCGGCTGACGATTCGGCTAAAGCAACGGATGCTGCAGCGAATTTTGCGGACCGGAAATCTTTATACGATCAGGTTTCCACGGTTACCCAAATTCCTTGGCACCGCCTAGCGGCCATTGACCAGTATGAACGAACGCTGACCCGGGTTCATCCCAAGGATCGAAAGCATCCGGACCGCACCCTAGGTATCTTTATCCCTTCCACCCGATGGGCTGGCCCGTTGAATCCCAATCAGGAAGATGTGAATCCCACGTCGATCAGCGTGTTCTCCGGGATCGGGCTCGATGGGGACGGGGATGGCAAGGCAGACCCTAATAATGATATCGACTTGCTCTACACCGTTGCGACAAGACTTTCCCCTTATGGGCATGCCGCTGATGATTTCAGCATCGGCCTATGGTCATACTACCAGAACACGCGGGCCGTACAGCGCATCATGCAGTATGCCAAACTGTACGAGACCTTCGGGAAGCTGGACCTGTTCGACCATGCGTTTCCCCTTCCCGTCAAAAGCAACTATTCCTACCGAAGCACCTTTGGGATGGGACGCAACTGGGGAGGCAAAAGGGTTCACGAAGGAACGGATTTGTTTGCTTCATACGGAGTCCCCGTTCGAAGCACCTGTTACGGCGTCGTCGAAATTAAAGGCTGGAATAAATACGGCGGCTGGCGCATCGGCATCCGGGATTTGAACAATCATTACCATTATTACGCCCATCTGCAGGGGTTTGATAAAGGGATTTCGCTCGGGGATGTCGTTACGCCGGGTCAAACCCTCGGCTGGGTCGGCAGTTCCGGCTACGGCAAGCCGGGAACCCAGGGCAAATTCCCGCCGCACCTGCATTACGGCATCTACCGGGACACCGGATTGACCGAATGGGCTTTCGATCCTTACCCGCTGCTGAAGCACTGGGAACTGGAAGAAAAACGCTCGAAGAAAAAAACGCGCTCCTGAATTCAAACCAGGGGCGCGTTTTTCCTTTAAGGGCATACCCTCATGTCACATAGACGGCCAATCCATCCTGCACGTACACAATACGGTTTGAGAATGAGCGAATGAGCGTTTTACTCGCCTGTTCCGCTTCCCTCCGTATGCCCTGATATGTCGGCGCCGCCCGGCGTAGGCACAAGAGGCGTCGTCGATCCCTGGGCAGGAGGGTCCGGCGTCGTTGAAGGCGGAATCTCCTGCTGCCCGTCATGGGTGTTCTCGTCCGTTACCGGTGGCGGTATCGCGATGCTCGGTGCGCTTGCCTTATTCTCGCCGACCGCCTTTCCTTGGCCGTCGTAATAATACATCGGCACATCGCCTACCACGAGCAGATACGAGATCGGAATATCGGTTTCCACGATTTGCGGCTCCATGTCAAAAGGAACGACTACCGCTACCTCCGTCACGATGTGGACGAACACCTCCACCAGGATCATATTGATGCCGGCCCCCTGCTGCCTCGTATCCAGCTGAACCTTTACCGCTCCTTGGGGTTCGATCTTTAAAGGTATTTGCGGACCGAATGAAGCGATGATCGGGCTTTTTAACACCTGTCCCAGCGGAATCTGCTCTTTGCGCTTATGGATTTCGTCCAGCGTGCTCTGCACGACCTGCGTCGTATGGGACGTGATTTTTAAATGCTCGGCATAATTCAGCATGAATCCGGTCACTTTGCCCGAGCTGTCCGTTTTCCAGTTGACCAGATTATCAAAATCCTTGCCCTGCGTCACCTGGGAGGTGATCGCGTTATTGATGGCTTCGGTAGCGATCTGCTTAACCCGGATTTGGGCTAAATGCATGATCGGCGGCCGCAGATTCTGCTCGATATACATAAAAAACTCAACGATCCCAAACACAAGGAGCAGAGCGCCGATCAGCCACCATTTTTTTGTGCTTCGCCGTTTGGCAGCCTGATGACGCCCCCGGCTCTGCGGTACGGGCCGAAAGCCTCTGCGCGGTGGTTTGTAAGCTCTCCTTGGTTTAGGCCACGACAGCGACGGAAAGGCCAAACGCCTGCTTCCCCATCTCTTTCGTCTCATGCTTGGTCCCCCCTATTTACGCCCCGAGGAGCATGTTCACCATGGCAAGCTCTCCTGTATAGAAGGTATGCGGACAAACGGCAAAAAAAGAAGAGCAAGGATGGCTTATCCTCACTCTTCTTCCTTAGCGTCCTTTGGATCGTCTTCTTGATCTTCCACGTAGTATTTCAGCATCGACAGTTTGTTCTCCCAGAAGCGGTCGAAATAAGACAGCCAATCCTTCAATTCCTTAAGCGGCTCTGCTTGCAGGCGATAGCGGGTCTCGCGTCCCACCTTGCGGTCCTGCACCAGACCGGCTTCCTCCAAAATACGGAGATGCTTGGACACGGCGGTTCGCGTCATGGAGAAATGTCCCGTAATTTCCTTAACCGGCATTTCCTTATCGCTTAACAAGCCGAGCAGCTTACGGCGAGTCGGATCTGCGATGGCTTGGTAGACATCATGCTTCGGAGCGGCCTGCGACATCGGTTACGCCTCGACGTATCCCGCAAGCTTCTGGACAATGCCAGCCCAGCCGTTGTCCATGCGGCCTCGAACGATGTCATGCGCTTCCCCGAACTCGGTTACTTGATCCGCTGTCCATCCGCCGTGGATGAGCGTGAATTCCGTATGGTCTCCCTGCTCCACCAGTTCGAACGTAACGCTCCAATCCTTGCCCCAGTTAAAAGACAACCGGTTAGGTTCATCAATAAGCGTCACCTTGCATGGTGAGTTTCCGAAGGGGCCGGCATTCAATTGAAACTCGAACCCTTCCACCGGTTCAAAATTATTAGGCATAAACCACGCCGAAATCCCTTCAGCTGTGGCTACGGCTTTCCACACCTTCTCGATGGGCGCTTTCAGCACAAGAGTATGACGAATATCCGGCAGCTTGCCGTTTGTTGCGTTGTCCATATCAGTTTCATCCCTCGCTTAAACTTGAAATTATGAAACCATTTGGTTTCCCTTCATGCATTATAGGACACCAAATGGTTTTACGTCAAACCCCAATATTCACCTGTTCGTCATCACCCTTAGGTCAATCAGCCGACTAATCGGCTCAAAACAGAGACCTTGCCGGCACACCGCACTTAACTCTACCTCACGTTAGGGTTGATCCGGGTAAGTCTTTTTCAGGAACGCGATCGATTCGCGAATCAGCTGCTTCAGCACCTCAACTTCAATGTCCGCCACTTTATTAATGTACACGCAGCCTTTCCCTGCCGTATGCTTGCCGAAATTCGTCAGCAGCTCCTCCCGCTGATCATCGCCTGGCGCAAAATACAGGCTGATCTTCGCTTTTCGCGGCGAGAATCCTACAAACGGCGCATCTCCCTCATGGCCGGAAGCGTAACGGTAATGGTAGGAGCCGAAACCAATGATGCTGGGTCCCCACATTTTGGCCGAATACCCGCTCGTTTCTTCAAAAATCTCCAGCAAACGATAGGCATCCTCCCGTTTTTTCGGCGAATCCACTTGCTCGATAAACTCCACCACGCTGTGATCCGTTTCTTTTGTTTTTTGCTCGTACACGGGTTTAACTCCTTTCGAACACGCCTGTTATTATGACCATCCCAGTCAAGAATAAAAAAGGCCGGTTATGATCAGCAATGTTATCTAATCATTCCCCGCCTAATTGGGCCAATTCTGTCTTTATAGATCAGCATACTCCCTCTGCCTTAAAGCCTCGTACATCAATACGGAAGCGGCCATAGCCGCATTCAGCGATTCGGCACGCCCCGGCATGGGGATACGGATGGCATCGTCCACGAGTGCCGCGACCTCAGGCGAGACGCCGCGTCCTTCGCTGCCGATGACGATCCAGCTTGTCCCTTTGAAGTCGTACTCGAAGCATGAGCGCTGTCCTTCCAGCATGGTGGTCACCAATCTGGCTCCCCGTTCCCTGGCTTCCGGCAGGATGCTCAGCAGATCACCCTCCAGCACCGGCAGATGGAACAGGGATCCCATGGTAGAGCGAAGTGTCTTAGGATTGTACAAATCCGCACAGCCTCGCCCCAGGACCACGCCGGCAGCCCCTACGGCATCGGCGCTTCGTATGATGGTTCCCACATTGCCCGGATCCTGGAGACCGTCGAGAACAACGACCAAACCGTTCTCGCGCAGGATCAGGTCCTGCCATTGCCGCGCTTCCTTGCGAATGACGGCAAACACCTGCTGCGGCGACGGCGTATCGCTGACCTTCGATATGACGGCATGGGATACGCCGATCCATTCGGCACCTTGTCCTGTATCCGTAATATGACGAAGCTCTTGGGGGATGCCCTTATCCACGTCATAAGCCACGCACTCGATGTCCGCGCCGGATGACAGGGCTTCCTGTACGAGATGGATGCCTTCCACCACATACTTGTTCTGCTTGTCCCGGTGTTTTTTCTCCTGCAGCTGTGCCCAGCCCTTCACTCTGGCGTTCTGCGGCGATAATATCTCCATTGTTAATCCATCCGTTCTTTTACATATATACTCATCAGAGCCCGGGTTCGGCCCGGTATCCGAAGCTGACGGCTTTATTTGGGATAAGCTAGCTCCAGCTTCGTTAAGTCATTCTTATGTCCGACGATGACTAGCACATCGCCTTCCTCAATCCGGTCATCCGGACTCGGCGAAATGTTCATGTCCGCATCGCTTCGAATCGCCATGACATTGCACCCGAATCGTGCGCGAATATCCAGCTCTCTCAGATTGTGGCCAATCAGCTCGCCAGTAGCCAGCATCTCCATAATGCTGTAGTCGTCCGACAAATCGATATAGTCCAGAATATTCGGCGAGACCAGATGGTGGGCAACCCGAAGCCCCATGTCCCGCTCTGGGAAAATCACCTTGTCCGCGCCGATTTTGTTAAGCACTTTTCCGTGCAGCTCATTCTTCGCTTTTACGATAATAGCCGGTACGCCAAGATCCTTCAGAATCAGCGTCGTCAAAATGCTGGATTGAATATCCTCCCCGATAGCCACGACAACCACATCGAAATTCCGAATGCCGAGCGCCCGGAGCGCCTCTTCATCGGTCGAATCCGCCGAAACGGCATGCGTGACCATGCTGGCAGTTTCCTGAATACGCTGTTCGCTCGCATCAACGGCTAATACGTCAAATCCCATGCTGCTCAATTCCTTGGCAACGCTTGTGCCAAAACGCCCCATACCGATTACTGCGTACTGCTTCTTAGCCATTTATATACCCCCCACGAGCCTAGGTCGATCCTTAATCATCAATGATAACAGTATATCATACTGTCCAGAATACTTGAATGTAACTCCCCTGGAACGGGCACATTACACAATGACCCTTATATAACAAGGAGGAACATTTCGATGTCCATATTGTTAGATCTAAGGCAAGCCGTCATTCATAAAGTCCACAATCAGGACGAAGAAGAGCTGCGCTCCATGATCGAGGGTTCCGTTGACGGGCCTGAAGCCGCCCTGCCGGGACTCGGCGTGATGTTTGAAATGATGTGGAAAGACATGGATGCTGCCCAGCAAAATACCCTTGTCTCTTCCCTTCACGACCATTTGAAAACCGTTACGCCTGGCAATCTTCAGGGATAATCCCGCGCTCAACAAAAAGAACAATCCCCTCAGCCTTCAAGCTGAGGGGATTGTTCTTTATACTGCATATTTATGCCATCGCTTACGGAGCGGTCTCAAGAAACTTGGCGGTTGGGTTCTTGTCTATGGCGGTTCTCATTGCATACTCATTTTCGAAGAGAACGACATAATTATCCTTCTTGTCTTTCACCAGGGTCGAGTTAATCCGGAACTTGGACGGATCAATGTTGTCGTCCACGAGCCAGCGGGCGAACTGATACGGCATCCGTTGCAGCTGGACATCGACGCCGTACTCCCCCTTCATCCGATACTCGAACACTTCGAACTGGAGCTGGCCGACCACCCCGAGAATGGTCTCGTCGAAGCTAACGGTGCGGAATACCTGAATGGTCCCCTCTTCCGTCAATTGGTCAATCCCCTTCTGATATTGCTTATGCTTCAGCGCATTCTTCACGGTTACTTTGGCAAAGATCTCCGGGGAAAACGTCGGAAGCTCGTCGAATACAACCTCGCGTCCTTGGCTGAGGGAATCCCCGATCCGGAAAATCCCCGGGTCAAACAGACCGATAATATCGCCAGGGTATGCCTCCTGCACAATATCTCGATCCTGCGCCAAAAATTGCTGCGGCTGCGCCAGCTTGATTTCCTTGCCTACCCGCACATGCTTCACGCTCATACCGCGTTCGAACTTGCCCGATACGATTCGAAGGAAAGCGATGCGGTCCCGGTGAGCCGGATTCATGTTGGCTTGGATCTTAAATACGTAACCGGAGAATTTCTCATCGGTCGGTTCCACCACGCCTTCCGTGCTGCGGCGCGGCTCCGGCTTCGGCGCAAGCTGGAGGAAGTTTTCAAGAAAGGTCTGGACGCCGAAATTGTTGATCGCACTGCCGAAAAATACAGGCGTTAACTGCCCCTGCATCACTTTCTCCAGATCAAACGGGTCGCCGGCAACATCCAGCAGCTCCAGATCCTGACATAACTGGTCATGCAGATAATCGCCAGCCATTTCGCGGATGAGCGGATCTTCATACCCTTCGACCTTCTGCACTTTAATCGTGGAATGGTCGTCCCCTTGGAACAATTCCACCTGATTCTTCACCCGGTCGTACACGCCGCACAGGTCGCGGCCGGAACCGATCGGCCAATTCATCGGTACGGAGCGGATGCCCAGCACCTGCTCAAGCTCTTCCATCAGGTCAAACGGACTGCGTCCTTCGCGGTCGAGTTTGTTGATGAAGGTGAAGATCGGAATGCCCCGCTTCGCGCAGACCTGAAACAGCTTGATGGTCTGGGCCTCGACCCCTTTGGCTACGTCAATCAACATGACGGCGCTGTCGGCAGCCGTCAACGTACGATAGGTATCCTCACTGAAGTCTTGGTGACCCGGCGTATCCAATATATTAATCCGATGCCCTAAATAATCAAATTGCATCACGGACGACGTGACGGAGATTCCCCGCTGCTTCTCGATCTCCATCCAGTCACTCGTTGCATGCTTGCTCGCTTTACGAGCTTTAACCGATCCGGCCAGACGAATGGCGCCCCCGAACAAGAGCAGCTTCTCGGTCAGCGTCGTCTTACCGGCGTCAGGGTGGGAAATAATCGCGAACGTGCGACGCTTATCCACTTCCTGCTGCAGTTCATCTATTAGCTTTGCCATTTCACTTATCCCTTCGTAACTAAAGTCATGTATATCATTGTACCACAATTCATACGCAAATCATCCCCATGCGCCGTGCGCATGAGGATGATTTTTATCGCATAAATTTTAGCTAATCTTCTATTTTTTCAACCACACGACGTTATCCTCAAGCTGACCGTTAACCGGCCACCAGTGGAAGCCGTCTTCCTTCAACAGCTCATCCGCTTTGTCAGGTCCCCAGGAGCCGGCAGGATACGATTCCAGCTCGCCCTGGTTCTCTCTCCAAGCGCTAGCGATGCGATCCACGAAGGACCAAGCGGAAGCCACTTCGTCCCAACGCGTAAAGTAGGTGGAATCCCCGCGGGCGGCATCATGCAGCAGACGCTCATACGCTTCAGGAGAGTTAATGCCCACGATGCAGCTTTGGCAGAAGTCCATCGCAACCGGAGCGATCTCGGACTCGGAGCCCGGCTTCTTCGCGTTGATCTTTACGTAGATGCCTTCCATCGGGTTGACCCGGATAACGAGCAGGTTAGGCTCCAGGGAATGCTTCTGGCCCAAGTATACGTTGGTTGGCATCCGTTTGAACTCTACGACCACCTCGGTCGTCTTAACCGGAAGGCGTTTGCCCGTGCGGATATAGAACGGTACGCCCGCCCAGCGGAAATTATCCACGAAGACTCTGGCCGCAAAATAGGTTTCCGTATTGGATTCCGGATTTACCTTGTCCTCTTCACGGTAAGCCGGCAGATCTTTGCCGCCTGCGGAACCGCTCGTATACTGACCGCGAACCACGTTGTTCTTGACTTCTTCGTTTGAGGCATATGGACGCAGGGAGCGAAGCACCTTCACCTTCTCGTCGCGAATATCTTCTGCGAGCAGACGGCTAGGCGGCTCCATGGCAATCATGGTCAGCAGCTGCAGCATATGGTTTTGACCCATATCCCTGAGTGCGCCCGCATGGTCGTAATAACCCCCGCGCTCCTCGACGCCAACCGTTTCACCAAGCGTAATTTGGATGTTGGCAATATGCTTGTTGTTCCACAGCGGCTCGAAGAAAGCATTCGCAAAACGGATAACCTCGATGTTCTGCACCATTTCCTTCCCGAGGTAATGGTCGATCCGATAGATCTCCTCTTCCTTGAACACTTTACGGATCTCTTCGTTCAGCTTGGCAGCGGACTCCAGATCGTAGCCGAACGGCTTCTCGATCACAAGACGGTTCCAGCCCTCTCCGTCAAGCATGCCGCCCTTCATCAGGTTGAACGATACGCTGCCGAACAATTCCGGTGCAAGCGCAAGATAGAACAAGCGGTTGCCCGGTATATTAAATTTCGTTTCCAATTGCTCCGTTTGTTCGCGGAGCTCACGGAAACCGTCAATATTGTTGATATCTAAAGATTTATATTCAAAATGCTGTGCAAATGCATTCCATTCACTATCCTGTTCCGAACTATACCGGCAGAATTCCTGAATCGAACGATACACGTCCTCCCGAAACTCCTCTTGGGTGCGCGGACGCCGCGCCACGCCGATTACAGCAAAATCCTCATCCAGTTTTCCTTCACGATAAAGACTGTAGATCGCCGGAAACAACTTACGTCTTGCCAAATCACCAGTCGCTCCAAAGATGAAAAATACAGCTCCCGGTGTCTTCATTGTATCTAGATTTTGATTTTCAGCCATGGCTCCTCATTCTTTCTATGAATTATAGTGTATTTTTATGCATCGGCACTTAACTCGATGTGATGACATTTTAGCATATTCATTTCAAGTATGCTATCTCATTCCGTATTTTTTCATCGGAGTTTCAGATATTATTTTCAATATTCTATTGTAATGACGGGAAATCCGATCGTTATTCTACTGCTTTTCTTCACCGAATCTTCATGCACCGCGATCTGCATATGAATCGGCGTGTCGCCGCTCTTCACAAAAGTCCCCAGCGAAGGCGCCTGATAAGATCGGCTGATCGTTGTAACATCCGCATAATCCTCAACGGAACGAAGCGGAAGCTTTCGGGCTACGGCCTCTTCTACTTGAGCCATCGTTCCATCCACGCTGCCTGACTTCGTTGCATATCCTTGAATGGACGCATTCCACGTATTCGGTATGCCTGCTTGCTCCATTCGTTCTTGAACATGCTGCTGAAGGCTCATCATTTCCCGGGCCTGGGCTGCCGCCTCTCCGACAAGCATGACTCTGACATAACTATGGCCTTGCTTCGTGAGGGCCCAATCCAAATGCACGGAGACGCCCGATCGATCGCCTTCCGCTTGGAAAACGTCATTTCCTTGAAGCTCGTTCGAGGTACTGCCGGAAAGCCCTATTGCCCGAGCCAATTCTTCGGCTGCTGTCTTAGCTTGATCCTTAGAAATCGAATTTATCATTTCGCCTTGAATTTTTACCGTGAGGAGCGCGGAAGGGTCCATATGTTCCTGTCCAAGGGCTGCAAGAAGCTCCAAATTGCTTTCGGCTGTAGTCCCTGCTCCTGATGCTCCATTCGCCGTTCCCTTCCAAACTGACGCCTCTGCCGTTTGCGGAACCGATTCCTCCCCATTGCGTTCCGTTGTTCCCGCAAAACCCGCCATCATCCCTGCTGCCCCGCACAGCAACAACATCATCACAATCAGCTGTAAACGCATCTTACGCATCGTCAGCCAAGCCTCCTCGTACGAATCTATCAATCTAGTAAAAGGATGGCCGGCTCACTGCAGATTTATACCTCGCCATATAAAATGATCCTGCTATTACCGTTTTAATAATCTCCCTTCCCCTTACCTAAATAAAAAAAGCCTCCCGATTGGGGAGTCTTTAAGCCTGCCTATCATTGTTTACATGGATATGTTGATACCCGAACGCATCGCATCACGGATCTGTTTAGAACCGCGCTCGGCATCTCAAAACTGTTTATTTCACGTTCATAAACATAAAAAAAGAGCCGGCACTCCTTACTCAGCCAGCCCATTTTTATAAGCGTAGATGGCAGCTTGGGTCCGATCCTCTACCCCCAGCTTGCCCAAAATATTAGTCACGTGAAACTTCACGGTTTTGATGCCTATAATCAAATCATCGGCAATGTCCTGATTGGATTTGCCCTGTGCCAGCAATCGCAGCACTTCCATCTCCCGGTCCGTCAGGTCATTATGCGCGGGTGCTTCATTTTGCGGATGGCGGAAACGATTCATCATCTTCGAAGCGACCTGGGACTCCAGAACCGACTGGCCCCGTGCGGCCGCACGTATAGCATCGGCGACCTCGGAAGCCCGGGAGGTCTTCAGCAGATAACTGAACGCGCCTGCTTCAATGACCGGATACATCTTCTCATCGTCCAGATAGCTGGTCAGTACGATCACCTTAAGATTCGGAAATTGCTTCATCAGCTCCCGCGTGGTCTCAATGCCGTCCATCCCATCCATGACCAGATCCATCAGCACCACGTCAGGATGATATTCCTGCGCCAGACGTATGCCTTCCTCGCCGCTGCCCGCTTCGCCTACCACCTCAATGCCGTCTTCTGTGCCAAGCACGGCAGCCAAGCCGATCCGCACCATCTCATGATCATCCACCAGCAGTACCTTAATCGGTGCTTCCATCTCCATCCCCCCGTTTGCGTTCTTCGTTTATGAGCGGCACGATAATCTCAATCCGCGTCCCTTTACCCGGGGCCGTGATGAATTGTAACGAGCCGCCGATTTCCGTCACCCGTTCCTGCATGGTCGAAAGACCGTAGGAAGTCTGTTTCTTGTCGTCCAGTTCGAACCCGACCCCGTCATCTCGCAGCATTACCCGAACGGTGTTTTGCCTGCGATGAATCCGGATGTCCATTTTTTCCGCCTTCGAGTGCCGAAGCGTATTCGACATGGCCTCCTGAATAATGCGGAACAGATGATTTTCAATCCCTTTAAGCAAATGTATGTCATCGTCCATCTCAAACGTAATTTCCATAGGCACTTTGATCCGCAATTCCGTGATCAAATCCCGCAGCCCCTGTTCCAGTGCTTTTCCTTCGAGATATACCGGCCGCAGATGAAGGAGTAGCGCCCTCATCTCGGACTGTGCCACAGCCGACATTTCCTCAATCAGAGCCACCTGGCGCTGCGCTTTGTCAAAATCCTTATCCAGCGTCCTGCCCACAGCTGTTGCCGTCATCGAGATGGCAAACAGCTGCTGAGAAACCGCATCATGGAGCTCGCGCGCCAGACGCTGTCTCTCTTCCACGATCGCCGTAACCCTGGCCTGCTCGGCTAGCTGGGCATTGTTCGTGGATAACCGCTGCAGGGAAGATACCTGATCCTCCCAGCGCTTGCTGATCTTCACCAGCTGTTCTCCAAGCCGGCCCACTTCGTCTTCGCCGATGTCCGGCATGACGTCAGTCAGACTCCCTTTTTCCCAGTTCACGAGTGTTTCCCTAACGAGATCGACCCGCCGTTTTACCCGGTATCCCTGGAAGAAGCCATAAATCGCTCCCAGCCCGATCGGCAGCAATACCAGGGTTATGCCTGCCTCGATCCGGTTCTTCCACGTCTCAAACGGTTGAAGATAACCATATGTATATAATAAATAAAGGACAACGAGCATGACAACCAATCCCAGAAGGGTCCCCTCACGCATACTTCGGGTAATGATATTTGCTTTCTTTTCCGTTTCCACGGGGCAACCCTCCTGAATGGTTTACACAAAACAATACGTTTATTATGTCATTCTTATATTCAAATCTCCGCCTAAATAAGAAACGATAAATTTCACTTTATATTCGCTGGTGTCATAATTGGGCGATTGATATTTCACTCGGTTCAATATGCCGGTTTCCTTCCGGTCGTCCATATGAATCGATCCAAACAAGATGAATGCTTCGATCTCCACCCCGTAATAGTCCGGGATCATCAGATCGATATCACCGAGCATTCCGTGGAACATGAGCACCGTTTGGCGTTCTTCGGGAAGCGCCAGGGACAGATCCACATCCGCTTCCCCGAGCACATGCCACACGCTCAAGCTGCGCATCACCCAGGGTGCACGGTCCCAGTCAAAGTTGGACATAAAATTCTGCTTCTGAATATATCTGGTCGTGGTATGGGCCCGTTTGGACTTGCCGTAGAAAATCCCCAGCGATATCAAACTGACGCCAATAATCAACATAAGATGCTCGAGCAGCAGCAGCACGGCTCCGACGCCGAGCAGAATGTACCCCTTCTTCACATGGCCTTGCCTGATCTGAAGGACGCCCGCGAAGATGAGCAACAGGGCGACAATGGTGAAGAAACCAAACCATCGGCCGAAAAGCATAATAAAACCCAAGCTGATTAAACCTACTGCTATCCAGCGGTTTCTGTCCATGTCGCACCTCCTTGATGACCAAGATATAAGCTCGGAAAAGCCATATCAGTGAGATGCTCCCCACTGTATGGCTTTGCCTGTACTATACGACAATCTCATTCGTATAGCATATCATATGAACACGGTATTCGAATACGCTTTGTTCTTATTTTGCTGACTTGCTAAGGAATTACTCGGATTTCGAGGATTTCCCCATTTTGTTTTTCAACGCTTGCAGCTGCTCATCCACCTTCAGTTGCTTCTCAGCATCCACTGGGCTTGTGTATGCTGCGTTGTTAGGGCGGTATGGTGCGCGAAGCACATCAGCTTCTGCTTCCATTTGCATGATTTTTTCTTCCATGCGGTGGAAGCCCATCGAAGCACTGCCGCTTTCAATGGTATGCAGGCTGCTCACTTGAGACATTTGCTTCTTCGCTTTCGCCATTTGAGCGCGAGCTACAAGCTCATTGCGCTTGTTGCGCATTTTGTAGAACTCGTCTTTCATTTCATGCAGCTGAGCAACAAGCTCTTTCGCTTGAGCCTCGGATTGCAGGTGCAGTTCCACGTACTCGGTTTCTTTTTGATCGAAATAGATTTTTTCTTCAAGCAGCTTGCGAGCCACTTCTTCTTGACCGTTTTTCAGAGCCAATTCCGCTTGAGCTTCACGTTGTGCCGCCATCTTCACAGCCTCATCGACGCGTTGCTTCATGCGACGCTCATTTGCCATTTGCTTCGCAACCGTTACCTCTGCTTCATGAATTTCTGCCTCCATGTCGCGCAGGTACTGGTTCAGCATTACGATCGGATCCTCCACTTTATCCAGCAGCTCGTTCACCGATGCTTTCGTCATATCCTTAATTCTTTTAAATACTCCCATGTTATTTATCTCCCTTCTCATAGTTCGAAAGTTTTTTCTTCAATTCTTCGATTTCTTTTTGCATGGCTTTTCTTTCAATATCCTTCATCATCGCATCCAGATCGGAATCGGTGGACGCGTTCGTTCTTGTGCCGTTGGGACGGTCATATTTGGGACCAAAGCTTCCATGCTCATTAGGGTTAGGATAGCCTTGATGACGTCCATAAGCATCATTGTAGCTGTTGTAGCCTGGCCCCGGGCCCGGATGGTCGTTGTAACGGTATCCGCCGCCATGTCTTCCTTGAGGTCCGTACGGATCGTGATAATACGGCTCTTTAGGAACGACGAGGGTTGCAATCAGATAGATCAACAGCGTTGTACCGCCTGTGAAAAAGATACTGACTACAAATATGATTCTAAGTAGGGTAGATTCGACTCCGAAATGATCGGATATACCGCCGATCAACCCTGTGAACATCTTGTCTCGGGTGGAACGGTACAATCTTGTCATGGTTACTCCTTTCCGCTGTTATTCAGCTTTTGCTTCAAGCGGGCAAGTTCCTTTTCCAATACCGTGGAGACGGATTCTCCAGCCTGATCCATGTATTCCTGCCCCATGCGGCGTAAATCGCGAAGGCTTCTGGCTTCCAGTTCCCAGTCGCTGATACGGTCCTCGAGGCGATTGAACATCTTCGGTACATCATGCCCCCCGCCATAGGACCCCGTACGTTCATTCATTTTTTGCTGAAGACGAAGGGTTTCCACTCGGGCAACATAATACTGGCGTTTGCTGTAGACCGTCTGATATTCCATCCGCAGCTCACCGAGCTGCTCCTCGATTTCTTTCAACGACTCCAGGCTTGAGGATAACAGGCCTTGATACTGTTCAATCTTTTCCTCATAAATCAACTTCTCCTGCAATGCCAGCTTGGCAAGATGCTCTTCGCCGGCCTTCAAGGCAAGCAGTGCCTGCTCTTCGCGTTTAAATCGCATGGTTTCCGCTTGATCCACCTGCTGTTTCAGCTGTCTGGAATGTACTTGGCATTGCTGCTGCAGCTTCTCGGCCTCAGCAATATCCTGTCTGGTTGAATGTAGGAACTGGTCGATCAATCGAACCGGATCCTGGCTCTGCTCGAGCTTTTCATTCAATGTTGCTACGGTTATGTCTCTTATCCGCCGGAAAACACTCATATCGGCTTAGCCCTCCTCATCTATCATGATCTGATCTGTTGTTTATGCAGGTTATATAATGTAGTGGTTCCTTATCAATAACGGGGTCTTCCATTCTTCAATCGGGACACTCCGTAGATGATTAAGATGACACCAAGGATCGGACCGATCAGCCAAGACAGTTTACCCATCAACCAGATGATCCCGATACCGAGAATGATCCATCCCATCAAGGTATTGCCTCTTCGAATTCCGTAATATCCCAAAGCAACCATCAGTATCGGAATTAGAAGACTGAACAACCATCCAAGCAGAGGACCGAATACTCCCAGAAGAACCAAGATCCCTAAACCAATCAACAGGATACTCATTCCATTGCCTTTTGAATTCCTCATTTATACACCGCCTTTCTGTTGTTTGATCGTTGTTTCATTTGTTCAACCTTATGACTCTATTCTAGGTAATTTCGAGTTTGACTAAAACGGCCTGTGGACGGTTTTTGGACCTAGACCTAAGGCGGGGCTTCCTATAGACCTACGTCCAACCTCTGGACTGGTCTGCAGGTTTTGCGTTATATCCGAGAACGAACACCCTCCTGTTACCGTTTCACTTATTGAAGGAACGTCGATCTACAGGAGAACGATTCTCAGCAGCTGCGATTGGGAGTGGACTTATCGTGTGGATGCTTCGATGGAGAGACAACAAAAAAAGGAATGCAGACGTTGATCGTCTACATTCCTTTTGATTGATGCCGGTGAAGGGACTCGAACCCCCACGGTTTCCCTCACGATTTTGAGTCGCGCGCGTCTGCCAATTCCGCCACACCGGCTTACACAATGGCGTGCCCTAAGAGATTCGAACTCCTGACCTTTTGATTCGTAGTCAAACGCTCTATCCAGCTGAGCTAAGGGCACATATGGTTGTTATGGAGGCGCCACCCAGATTCGAACTGGGGATAAAGCTTTTGCAGAGCTGTGCCTTACCACTTGGCTATGGCGCCAGAAATAAAAATGGAGCGGACGACGGGAATCGAACCCGCGACCCTCGCCTTGGCAAGGCGATGCTCTACCGCTGAGCCACGTCCGCAAACATAAAATCAATGGCTGGGGATATAGGATTCGAACCTATGCATGACGGAGTCAAAGTCCGTTGCCTTACCGCTTGGCTAATCCCCAATATGATTTTGTAATATGGGGCGATCGAGGGGAATTGAACCCCCGAGTGCCGGAGCCACAATCCGGTGCGTTAACCACTTCGCCACGACCGCCATATTGTACTATAAATTGATTCGATTGGCAGGGGCAGCAGGAATTGAACCCACACTAACGGTTTTGGAGACCGCTGTTCTACCTTTAAACTATGCCCCTAAAAACTGGTGGAGGATGATGGATTCGAACCACCGAACTCGAAGAGAGCAGATTTACAGTCTGCCGTGTTTAGCCACTTCACTAATCCTCCAGAATGGTGCCGGCGAGAGGACTTGAACCCCCAACCTACTGATTACAAGTCAGTTGCTCTACCAATTGAGCTACACCGGCGTATAAAATTATAAAAGGTACATGGTGGCTCGGGACGGAATCGAACCGCCGACACGAGGATTTTCAGTCCTCTGCTCTACCGACTGAGCTACCGAGCCATAGAGCTCATTTCGGACTTTGACGAATCCCATATCGGATACGCATCTCATCCCAAAGTCATCTATGAAACTTGTAAAAATGGCGGAACTGACGGGATTCGAACCCGCGATCTCCTGCGTGACAGGCAGGCATGTTAGGCCTCTACACCACAGTTCCACGAGGCACTATCGCTATTGCGATATAAATTGGTTGCGGGGGCAGGATTTGAACCTACGACCTTCGGGTTATGAGCCCGACGAGCTACCGAACTGCTCCACCCCGCGTCATTAAAAGGGTTGCTGCAATGGTGAAAAATCATGGTGGAGGCTGAGGGGATCGAACCCCCGACCCTCTGCTTGTAAGGCAGATGCTCTCCCAGCTGAGCTAAGCCTCCGTAACAAAGCGACTTTTATCATAACAAAATCTGATATAAGAAGCAAGTGTTTTTTTAATAAAGTGGTGACCCGTAGGGGATTCGAACCCCTGTTACCTCCGTGAAAGGGAGGTGTCTTAACCCCTTGACCAACGGGCCTTGCTTAAAATAATAGTGGCGGAGAGAGAGGGATTCGAACCCTCGAGACGCTTTTGGCGCCTACACGATTTCCAATCGTGCTCCTTCGGCCAACTCGGACACCTCTCCATAAATGGCTCCCCGAACAGGACTCGAACCTGTGACAACTCGATTAACAGTCGAGTGCTCTACCAACTGAGCTATCAGGGAACAATATTCAATTCAAGTGATTGATCACCTGAAAACTAGATACGAAACGATATTTGCAGCACATTAGAATCCGTAGCATTCACCCGATGTGGTATCGGGGTCCCCGAAAAGTATTCGGCATCTGCTTCAAAGCTTTGCTTCACTTTTTGGGGTGTTTTTTGGATAAGCCCTCGACCGATTAGTATTGGTCAGCTCCATGCATTGCTGCACTTCCACCTCCAACCTATCTACCTCGTCGTCTTCAAGGGGTCTTACATACTGGGAAATCTCATCTTGAGGGGGGCTTCACGCTTAGATGCTTTCAGCGCTTATCCCGTCCGTACGTAGCTACCCAGCCATGCTCCTGGCGGAACAACTGGTGCACCAGCGGTACGTCCATCCCGGTCCTCTCGTACTAAGGACAGCTCCTCTCAAATTTCCTACGCCCACGACAGATAGGGACCGAACTGTCTCACGACGTTCTGAACCCAGCTCGCGTACCGCTTTAATGGGCGAACAGCCCAACCCTTGGGACCTACTTCAGCCCCAGGATGCGATGAGCCGACATCGAGGTGCCAAACCTCCCCGTCGATGTGGACTCTTGGGGGAGATAAGCCTGTTATCCCCAGGGTAGCTTTTATCCGTTGAGCGATGGCCCTTCCATGCGGTACCACCGGATCACTAAGCCCGACTTTCGTCCCTGCTCGACTTGTAGGTCTCGCAGTCAAGCTCCCTTATGCCTTTGCACTCTTCGAATGATTTCCAACCATTCTGAGGGAACCTTGGGGCGCCTCCGTTACTCTTTAGGAGGCGACCGCCCCAGTCAAACTGCCCGCCTGACACTGTCCCCGTACCGGATCACGGTACCAGGTTAGAACCTAGATACGATCAGGGTGGTATCCCAACGTCGCCTCCACACAAGCTGGCGCTCATGCTTCTAAGGCTCCCACCTATCCTGTACAGATCGTACCCAAATCCAATATCAAGCTGCAGTAAAGCTCCATGGGGTCTTTCCGTCTTGTCGCGGGTAACCTGCATCTTCACAGGTATTAAAATTTCACCGGATCTCTCGTTGAGACAGCGCCCAAGTCGTTACGCCATTCGTGCGGGTCAGAATTTACCTGACAAGGAATTTCGCTACCTTAGGACCGTTATAGTTACGGCCGCCGTTTACTGGGGCTTCGGTTCACAGCTTCGGGTTTAACCCCTAACCGCTCCCCTTAACCTTCCAGCACCGGGCAGGCGTCAGCCCGTATACTTCGCCTTACGGCTTCGCACAGACCTGTGTTTTTGCTAAACAGTCGCTTGGGCCTTTTCACTGCGGCCCCCTCGGGCTATTCACCCTACCGAGGCACCCCTTCTCCCGAAGTTACGGGGTCATTTTGCCGAGTTCCTTAACGAGAGTTCTTCCGCGCGCCTTAGAATTCTCTTCTCGCCTACCTGTGTCGGTTTGCGGTACGGGCACCTTCACCTGACTAGAGGCTTTTCTTGGCAGTGTGAGATCATGACCTTCGCTACTGTAATTTTCACTCCCCATCACAGCCCAGCCTTATCGATGTGCGGATTTGCCTACACATCAGCCTCACTGCTTGGACGGACATCCATCAGTCCGCGTCACTACCCTCCTGCGTCACCCCATCGTTCATAACGGTTTACGGTGGTACAGGAATTTCAACCTGTTGTCCTTCGATTACGCCTTTCGGCCTCACCTTAGGTCCCGACTTACCCTGAGCGGACGAGCCTTCCTCAGGAAACCTTGGGCTTTCGGCGGATCAGATTCTCACTGATCTTTTCGTTACTCATACCGGCATTCTCACTTGTATGCTGTCCAGCGCTCCTTACGGTACACCTTCAACCTACATACAACGCTCCCCTACCCCTGAATCGACTTCACTCCGCCTTCGAAGTGTGTTTATCCCCTGAGAACATTTGGTCATTCTTGATTTCATCTCAAGCCTGACAAAAATGTTTCTCTCAGTCTCACTACCTCAAAGAAGCAGTGAAGTCGATTCAAGCCATAGCTTCGGTGGTGTGTTTAGCCCCGTTACATTTTCGGCGCAGAGTCACTCGACCAGTGAGCTATTACGCACTCTTTAAATGGTGGCTGCTTCTAAGCCAACATCCTGGTTGTCTGTGCAACTCCACATCCTTTCCCACTTAACACACACTTGGGGACCTTAGCTGATGGTCTGGGCTGTTTCCCTTTTGACAATGGATCTT
>NZ_CP120718.1:6177500-6397500 GCF_029542445.1 Paenibacillus sp. BR1-192
CCGCCAAGCTCCAGCTTTTTGGCCATTTTGACCCGGGATTGCAATGAAGTGCCGTCTTCCATCCATATCTTCTTAATGGACTCTCCCTCCGTGAATTGGACATAATTCTGTCCGGTCCCGGCATCCAGCGAGCCTTTCACCTTCTGCTCCTTCAGCAGGGCCTGCAGCTTCTCCATACCAATCGCTTTGGAGGAAACCTTCGTCTCTCCCGCTTCGCTCGTTTCCGTCCAGACCCTTGTATATAACGGTACGCCCAACACCAGCTTGGATGGCGGTACTGCATCCTCTTCCAGGATTCGCCTTACCGACTGCTCAGCCCATGGCAATGAGGAGACCGATCCCGCTTTCGGACTGGTGGCCCAGTGCTCGTCGTAGGCCATCACCATCATGTAATCAACGGTTTCGCCAAGTCGTTTCCGGTCGAGAAAGAGCGACCACATCTCGCTGTTCGATTTGGGCGTAACGTCGATGGACACAATCAAACCTCTGGCTTTGGCCAGCGGCTTCATTTCCCGCACGAATTGTACGACATGATCTTTATCCTTGGTGTAGACATTTTCAAAGTCGATATTGATACCGTCAAGATTGTATTGCTTGGCATAAGCCAGCATCTGTTCGATGATATGGGATCTTCTATCGAACGTAGACAGCGCTTCGGTTGTCAGGTCAGGGTCGAAGCTGTTGTCCATAAGACCCCAAACTTCCTTGTTCCTGTTATGCGCCCAACTCACATACTGCTTAACCGCTTTGGACTTGACCGTTCCTTCTCCGTCCACGATGCTGAACCAGGTCGGACTGACCACGTTGACCCCGGGCAGTTCGCCAATGCTATCCGTGCTTGGATTCTTGGTGTAAACGGCTTCCCATACCAGGTTGACCGACTTGTTCTTCCATTCCAGCTCAGCCCGCGAAGGGGTCTGCTTCAGAGCCGGAATTTCTTTCAGTTCCCCAAGCTCGATCTGCTCTTTAAGAACATATCCCGTATACCCGTTATCCGCCTGAACGAATAACCATCCCCCCTCTTCGCGCCATACCCGAAGCCGCTCGCCGGCCGGCATGTCCAGTACGATCGGGGACTTCTTCTCCCCGCTCTCGCGCAGAGCCACGGTGTCCTCAGGTTGACCGGGAGCGGCCTTCGCAAGCTGAATCGCATCCCCGGGGCGCATCAAAATGACCGCGCCTGTTGCCGAGTCTTCGTGAACGGCCACCCCATAATGCTGTTTGAGCGGCTTCAGCGGAACGTAAGCAATGCCGTTAACCAGTTCAGGCGCATAAGGCAGGGTCACCGTTTTGCCGTTCAGTTCCCCCTTCGTGCTATCCATCTTCATGCGAAAAACCGATTCGGAAGTCGTGATAATAATCGATTCCGTTTCCTGCTCGTAACGGATGTCGGCATCCACGCTCTCCTGAATCACCGTGATCGGCAGCAGCAGCTCTTCGCCGGACCCCAGAGCAGGATGCTCCTTCAATTCGCCCTGAACGAAAATCGGCTTGTCCATTCCGCGCCAGTCCGGTTCGGTATAGGTCTGGTTCGGAAACAACGTGGTGACAACCCACCAGACCCCCGCCGCAATCAGCATCAGCCCCAGATAAAAAGAGCTTCTGTTTGTACGCCTCTTTTTTCCCCGATATCTTCTTCTTGCCAAACTGCTCCCCCATTTCACTTTCGCCAAATTGCCCCAATGCCGTCGCGAAAAAATAAGCCCTTAAAAATAAAAACGTGTGGAATGGTTCATTCCGCACGTTCATCATCTATAACAACCGGCGTCTATTGACAGGACTTGCAGAGCCCATACAGCTCCATTCTCAGTCCCTTTACTTCAAATCCGGTGCTTTTCTCAGCCTGCACTCCCACATCTTCGAGGGACGGATAGCTGAAATCTTCGATTTTGCCGCAACTTTGACAGATGACATGATGATGGTCGGAGACGTTGGCGTCAAAGCGACTCGAATTGTCTCCGTACGTCAGCTCACGCACCATGCCGGCTTCAATAAACATTTTTAAATTGTTATATACTGTGGCTACGCTCATACTAGGAAAATTAGGTTCCAGAGCCCGATAAATATCATCCGCTGTCGGATGGCCCATAGATTCCACCAAATACGTTAAAATCGCATGACGTTGCGGCGTGATTCGGACACCGGTCGTTTTCAGTTGTTCCAGCGCATGCTGTACGGACGTTCCCATGGTTGCCCACCGCCTTCAAGTTTAACTGGTTTTTACAAAGCTTAGATCGCTCTTACGCTTTATTGTACGGCGTTTCTTGGATTGTTGTCAATCCGGCAGAGGCGTCCAGCCCCCGCTGTTCCGGCCTTCCTCCTGTTCCGGGTAGCTCCGGTAAATGTTCAGGTTACTGTTGCCTTCAATGCGAATGGAATGCTCGCCGGTGCCGGATTCCCCGGAAATGGTTTTCTGCTCGATCTTAAGATTAGGCAGCGTGGTCAGAATTCTTCCGTAACTAATCGTCCCTTCAAGCTTGTAATCGCCCTCGAGAGGAACGTGAAGATTCATCTCTCCAACCGCGCTATATACATTCCAATCGCCTCCGATCCGAGGGGAACGAATGGCTACTCCGCCATTAAGGGACTCGGCGCTTAATTGCGACTCTGCGCCGCTGATCAGAATATTGCCGTTCCTCGTCTGGACCCGGATATGATCCATCGTTCGTTTGACCGTCATGTTTCCTACTTGCGTGGTCAAGTCGGTCTCGCCCGTGATGTCGACGGCCAGCATATTCCCGCGGTTGGTGGACATTTTAATATTACCGATAACGCCGCGCGCGGTCATTTCGCCGTTCAGCGTTTTGCCTGTGACATTCCCGTAGACCCGATCCATCGTGATGGGCCCATTCCCGCTCTCCAGCAAAATATTCTCAATCGCCTCCACGCGGTTTAAGGTAATCGCTCCGTTCATCGTCCGTATCTCAAAATTGAACCGGCGATCATCCGGGACCGCGATATTCAAATTCATTCGGGGCTGCCGTTTACCCGATTCTCCATAGGCTTTTCCCTTGGACCGAATCGTGATCGTCTTGCCTTCCCCGACCTCGATCGTCGACTGCTCGGCGATCGCCTCCGCTACACCGGGCTGCTCTCGGTCGACCCACACTACCGCTTCGACCCGGATATCGTCGACATCCTGCCGCGTGATGGAGATATCTCCGTTCAAGTGATCGACGATGATCTTCTCGGTGTCGAGCTCCACCGGTATATCCAGTGCCGGCTTCTGGAACCGGTTATCTTCCGCTTCGCTGTAATCCACGCCCGCTGCCGTCAAATTCAGGCTCACCCGGTTCCAGAGATGAAGGAAATGCTCCTGCTGGGAAATCACGAATACGGACGCCGTAACGGCGACTGCCAGAAGAATTCCCCGAATATCCGGCCGAAACCGAAATTCCCTGCGACGGCCCAGGGCGCGGGACAGCGTATACCTGACTATATATTCAATGCCGAGCAGGATAAACAGCAGCGGCCACCAACGCTGGAGCATGAATATATAATCCGTCCCTCTCCACTCGTCAAGCAGCAGCAAAGCGCCCGTACTGACAAGCAGCAAGGCGGCCGTATATCGCCCAACTCTGATTTTGTGTTTCATCCGTCTCCTCCCCTCGTCTGATTACGCGGCTTTCACCCAAGTGCCGCTGTACGTGTACTATAGGGATTTTCTCTTGTCTTTATGATGCCTGAGAGCTTCCCGGATCCCGGCCCAAATCCCGATAACGATGAGCACGACGGCGGAGGCCTCCGCACCGTAGTCGCGAATCCCCTGCTGCAGCCAAGGCGGCTTCTGGTGAAACAAAATGAGCAGGGACCCGGTAACAACCAGCATCAAGCCAAAGGCGATTCCCCGTTCGCCGCGGAACAGATGATTAGCCCCGTTCCCTCTTCCGTCACCTCCGGAAGCAGCGGCTGCCTCGCCGCGTCTTTTTCGGGAAATAATATATTCGGCTGCCTGCAGCACGTCATACACGTTATAGAAATAACCGACCGGAATCAGAAGCCCCAGCACGACAAGCAGCGGAACGTTGATCTGCATGCCGATGGAAGAGAAATATAGAAGCGCCGATATATCCAGCAGCAGCAGCATGATGAACGTGATTCCCTTACGGTACATGCCGAGGTACAGATGACCCAAACCTGGAATGAGAGCGGCTAATAAAAGCGCGTAGAGTTTCCGTCTTTTTCGCTGAAGTCCGGGATGCCGCTTCATCCGAATCGAGCGCCTTTTTTTCTTGCGGACTGCGGATTGCGTTTCGGTGGTTGGATTCATAACCTTCTCGCCTCCTTCCAAACATCAAGGGACTGGCGTTGTTTACCGATGTTTTTCTTTGATAGTACCCCAATGCGAAGCCGAAGTAACTGGCAAAAAACTGGATAGGCCGTTCAGGAGAAGCTGATAAGCCTACAAAAAAACGGCCCTGCCGGTAATTCAGCAGATGCCGTTGGGTTATGATGATGGAAGCCGGTTATTCAGCCGTTACCATCGTTACGTGGCCGATTCCCCGCAATCGCCGGGTGATCTCCATCGGTTCGAATTTACGGTCGGTCAAGACTTGCAGCGAAATTTCGAGTCCTAGGACCGCAGGCTGCAATTCCCCGTATGCCGCATTGCTCCGCTCGTTTACGACGAGCTTCTTGATCACGAATTCCTGCTCCTCCAGAACCGCCGATATGTCATCCAAAATATTCGGCGTATTCGCCGCATGCAGGGTGATCAAATGCAGTTTGCTGCCGCGGATGTACCGCTGCTCCAGTTTATTAAAGACCACCAGGTTCAGAAGGATCAGCACCGTGGATACAATCGACGCAAAATAAAACCCGGCCCCTACGGCAAGCCCCACGGCACCCACAACCCAGATGGACGCGGCGGTCGTTAATCCGGTAATGGATTTGCCTGTAAACAAAATGGTGCCGGCGCCCAGGAATCCGATCCCTGTAATGACGGCCGTTGCCAAGCGCGCAGGGTCAATCCGAACGTTAATCTCGTCTACGAAATCGGAGAAACCGTAAATGGATAACAGCATAATAAGTGTAGAACCCAAGCATACCAATATATGCGTGCGAAGTCCTGCAGCATGGTTGGAACGCTCCCGTTCAAAACCGATCAAGCCGCCAAGCAGCATAGCCAGCAGCAATCGTAATAATATGGATACATTATCTATCACCCAAGGATTAGTCAAAAGAACGATACTCCCCTCACGTCACGTCTGTCGAATATGCGATATCATTCATTGTTGATGAAGATGGAACTCGGTCAATTCCACGCCCGGAGCAACCTCGAATGCATGGTCCCTCACGAACCCGAATTTCTCGTACAAGGTCACCGCCGGCGTATTGCGCGTCCCTGTCGAGACCGTGAACATCGGCGCCTCCTTGTAGCATTCCAATACATGGCGAATTAAACTCCCCGCGATACCCTTGCGAAAATGACCGGGATGGACCATCATCCGCGATATGGTAACCTGATTCTGTTCGGGCTCCACCGCTATGGCACCGATGAGATCTCCTTCTTCATTTATATAACCAAAAAAGGTTTCCCCGCTCGCACGGATCGTCTCAAAGGTGTCCAGCAGCGGAGGAATTTCGGAGAATCCGATCAATTCGGCTTCCAAAGGGTACGCCATGTGCTGCAGGCTCCATATCTGCTGTACGGTATCCCGATCCTCCAAGGATAGTTCCTTAATCATCCGTTCATCCCCTAACCGAGTTATTGTAAGAAAAAAATCATCGGCGTGCTCTCAAAGAAGACAGACCGCGTTTAACGGTATCTTTTCTGGCGATATCAGGCAGCAGCCCCTCCGAAGTTCATACTTTCTGATATCTTAAAAAGGAACTTGCCCCGATTTCGGGACAAGCTCCACATCTTCTGAAAACATGATTCGAGGAAACCCCCGGATCGTTTAATTATCCGTTCAGCACCTCAACCAGCAGTTTGTTGGCGAGGGCCGGGTTGGCTTTCCCTTTGCTCTCTTTCATCACTTGACCAACCAGGAAGCCGATCGCCTTCTGTTTGCCTGCCTTGTAATCCTCCACGGATTGCGGATTGTTCGCGACCACCTGCTCGACGATGCCTTTGATCGCACCTTCATCGCTGATTTGGACAAGTCCCTTTTCCTCAACGATTTGCGCAGGCAGCTTGCCGCTTTCCAGCATCTCCTTAAAGACGGTTTTCGCGATTTTGCTGCTGATGGTCCCCTTTTCGATCAAGCCGATCATCTCGCCCAAGCCTTGGCCCGTAATCTTCACTTCAGACAGCTCCAGATTGTTCGAGTTCAAATAACCCAGCAGATCGCCCATGATCCAGTTGGATACGGATTTGGCATCCTTCGTGTAGTTCAAGCTGTCCTCAAAAAAGTCGGCGAGCAGCTTGGATGACGTAATGACCGCAGCATCATAGTCCGGCAGGCCGTACTCGGAAGCATAGCGGGCCTTGCGGGCATCCGGAAGCTCGGGGATCGTCGCGCGAACCGCCTCTTTCCACTCTTCGCTGATATGCACCGATACCAGATCCGGGTCCGGGAAATAGCGGTAGTCGTGCGCCTGCTCCTTGCCTCGCATGGAGAAGGTCTTCGCCTGGGCTTCGTCCCAGCGCCGCGTTTCCTGTACGATCACGCCGCCTTCATCAAGGATTTCCGCTTGACGGAACTGCTCATATTCCAATCCGCGCTGCACGCCGCGGAAGGAGTTCATGTTCTTCAGCTCGGCTTTCGTTCCGAATTCCTTCTGTCCCCATGGACGAAGGCTGATGTTGGCGTCGCAGCGAAGCGAGCCCTCTTCCATCTTCACGTCGGATACGTCGCAATACTGCATAATCGCGCGCATTTTCTCCAAGTAAGCCTTGGCTTCCTCCGGCGTTGAGATCTCCGGTTCGGACACGATCTCAACGAGCGGCGTTCCGACCCGGTTAAAGTCGACCAGCGATGCATAACCTCCGTCGACATGCGTGAGCTTGCCGGCATCTTCCTCCAGGTGCAGGCGGGTAATGCCGATCCGCTTCGTCTTCCCGTCCACCTCAATATCGATCCAGCCGTTTTCGCCGATCGGCTGATCGTACTGGGAAATCTGGTATGCTTTCGGGGAATCCGGGTAGAAATAGTTTTTGCGGTCGAATTTGCTGACATCGCCGATGGTGCAGTTCAGCGCCATGGCAGCCTTTATGGCATATTCCACAGCCTGGCGGTTCAATACGGGCAGAACGCCGGGATGGCCAAGGCAGATGGGACATGTATGCGTGTTCGGCGGAGCTCCGAACGCAGTGGAGCAGCCGCAAAAAATTTTGGAATGGGTATGCAGCTCTACGTGAACTTCCAATCCGATAACCGTTTCATATTTAGATGTAGACATCGATTGTTTCCCTCCTTCTCTGCCGCCGGTTTACAGTTCAGGGCGCCGTTTATGATGATCTGTATTTTGCTCGTAGGCATGCGCGACGCGCAGCACGGTCGACTCATCAAAGGCTTTCCCGATAATTTGCATTCCTACGGGCAGTCCGTCCGCGAATCCGCAAGGGACGCTTACTGCCGGCACTCCCGCCAGGCTGACAGGAATCGTCAGGATATCGTTCAAATACATCGTCAGCGGATCATCGACTTGCGTCCCCAGCTTGAAAGCCGTAGTCGGAGCCGTAGGTCCGATGATGACATCATATTGCTCGAATACTTTATCGAAGTCCTGCTTGATGAGGGTGCGGGCTTTCTGCGCCTTCAAATAATAGGCATCGTAATAGCCCGAGCTGAGCGCGTAAGTCCCCAGCATGATGCGGCGTTTCACCTCATCCCCGAAGCCTTGGCTGCGGGATTCGTGATACAGGTCGATCAGGCTGCCTGCATTGTCGGAACGAACGCCGTAACGCACGCCGTCAAAGCGGGCCAGATTCGAGGAAGCCTCCGAAGAAGCAAGCAGATAATACGTAGCGACCGCATAATCGGTATGCGGCAGGGAAACTTCGTCCCAGGTAGCGCCCAGCGATTCAAGCACCTTCAGCGCGTTCAGGACGGTTTCCTTCACTTCGGCATCAACGCCCTCGCCCAGATATTCTTTAGGCACGGCGATGCGCAGACCGGCAACGTCTCCGGACAATGCGCTCAGATAGTCGGGCACGTCCACTTTGGCGGATGTCGAATCCATCGGGTCATAACCGGCGATGGCTTGCAGGACATAGGCAGAATCTTCTACGTTTTTCGTCAAAGGCCCGATCTGGTCCAGCGATGAAGCGAAGGCGACAAGGCCAAACCGGGATACGAGTCCGTAGGTCGGCTTAAGTCCCACGACGCCGCAATAAGAAGCCGGCTGCCGAATGGAGCCGCCGGTATCCGAGCCCAGCGCGAAGTAAGCTTCGCCGGCAGCTACGGCCGCAGCCGAGCCGCCGCTCGATCCGCCTGGTACCCGGTCCAGGTCCCAGGGGTTGCGCACGGGATAAAAGCTGGAGTTCTCATTGGAGCCTCCCATTGCAAATTCATCCATGTTCAGCTTACCGATCGTTACGGTGTCCGCCGCGCGCAATTTGCCGACAACCGTCGCATCGTAAACCGGCGTGAAATTGGACAGAAACTGACTTGCGCATGTGGTGCGAAGCCCTTCCGTTACGATATTGTCCTTAATTCCGACAGGAAGTCCGAACAACAGTCCGCGCGTCTCCCCAGCAGCCAGCTTGTCGTCCAAAGCCTTGGCCGATATACGCGCGCCTTCCTCGTCCAGCGTAATAAATGCCTTTACCCGATCCTCACGTTCGGAAATACGGGTAAACGCTTGGTCGACCAGATCGGTTACGGAAAGCTCCTTATTCTGCAGCTTATTATGTATCTCCGATAACTTGTAATCAAACAGACTCAAGTGTGTATCCTCCCTCCAGGCTATTCCAAAACAGCAGGTACTTTAATTTGATCGTCTTCTTCATCCGGTGCGTTGAGCAGCACTTTCTCGATCGGCAGGCTCTCGCGCACTTCGTCTTCCCGCATGACATTGCTGAGGTGCAGCACGTGCGTAGTCGGCTCAACGCCGTCCGTATCCAATTCGTTTAATTTCTCGGCATATTGTAAAATCGCATTCAGTTGGCCGGTAAACATCTGCTCTTCTTCAGGCGTCAAATTTAATCGGGCCAGCTTCGCTACATGCTGAACATCCTTATCGGTAATGCTCATGGCTTTGCGTCCTCCTTCATGCCCCCATCCAGTTAAAGGGGTAAAGTCTGTCTCGATAACTTTTCTCATTATATTGTAGAAGCATGGAAGATTCAATCCAATGGCTTGAAGCGCGGAGCTCTCAGGAACTGCTTGCCCGTCACTTCAAAAAAGAGTCGGCCTCAGCCGACTCTCCTAGATCCAAGCGCGAAGATTCACCTGTTTGATGAAGTCCGCCTGGGACATTGCTTCCTTGGTTTCCTCTTCCTCTTCAACACTTTCCAACTCGCCGTTCATCACTTGACGAAACAGCTTCTCATTATATGTCGACAGGGCGAAATCGATGAGCGCTTCCCGCTCGACCCGCTCGGCTTCCTGTTTCAACACGATTGATTCCAGCTCTACATCATCCGCCGGAACAAAAAAATTACGGTTGAGGCTCGGAATCCGAATGACGTAATCGAACGCATTGTCCGGATTTCGGTCATACGCGATGATATAGCCGTATTGACCGATTGGAAGATTCTGCTCAAAGGCATCCGCAACGATTGTGATCTTTTCCCCTAAACGCAGCATCGTCTACCTCCTGAGTTGTCTATCCTTTTTCAAGCGATAAGAAAGTATAAACTTCTACAGCTAATCATCCTTATTTCCCCAGAAAACTTCCGCTATATGCGGTCTGTCTTCCGAAAAGTAAGTCGATTGCCATTTTCTTATCTTCATAGTCTACTAAAAAAAGATAGAGATGTCCATGTGATTCAGATAAAACCTGAATCTCCCATGGAAACTAGGATTGCGGGGACAATGGGCTCCGTCTGAGCAGCCTCGCGGCAACGATAATCGACAGCACCATGAGCAGTATCGCCACGATGATCGGAGACCAGACGCTGCTCACTTCGCCGACAATCCGCTCCGCGGCCATGCTGCTTAATCGGCCCGGGTTCCATTGAAGGCGGGAGGGCAGCAAACCGGACAAGAGCGAAAGCGCGCCGGCCACCGCCAAGCTGATGAAAGCAGCAGCAGGGCCGCGGAGGACGGCGCCGAGCGGCAGGGCAAGCGTTACGATCCAAGCCAGCCATACGACATACAATCCCCCGCCGCTGGCCACCGCTCCCCATTCCAAGGGACCGATGAGCAGATGCGTATAATACGCTGCGCCGCCAAGCCCAAGCGCAAAGGATGCGGCTACCAAAGTCATCATGGCGGCCCATTTGGCAGCCATCATGGGAATCGTGGATACCGAGCGGGCAAGAACAAGCTCAGCCGTGCCGGTGGCCCTTTCCCCAGCTACCGTGTTCATCCCCGCAAGCACAAGCACCAGCAGGCCGATGACGCTGAACTGGCTTAAGGCTGACGCCATCACGCTCTCGGCGGACGGGACGGTAAATAACGCCGCCGCTTCCGGCGGCACTTCTCCGGCCATGGTCAGGATTTCCGGCAAATAATAGGTCGATACCGGCTGCATAATGCCAAGCAGCAGAAAAACGGCGGGGACCCAAATCCATTTATAGGTCCGGCCGGACTCAAGCATCTCTTTTTGATAATAGATCCAGAACGGCTTCATGAGCCCACCACCTTCATAAACATATCCTCGAGCGTAGACGTGCCGGCTTCAAAACGAAGCAGCTCGATTCCGCCGTCGGCAAGCTCTTGGATCAAAGCGGCACGCGCCACCTTCATATCCGTCACCATCAGCTTGGCGCCGCGTTTGCCGAGCTCGATCTCTTGCACATAAGGACGGTTCGCGAGACTGTCGAGCCAAGCAACCTCCCGCTCCCCCGGTTCAACATCAATCGATAAGACCGGCTGGCGGTATTTCGTGCGTAGTTCGCTAAGCGCGCCCTTCTCCGCAATCTCCCCGTCTACCATCAGTATCATGTCATCGCAAATTTCTTCCGCATCATGAAGCACATGGGTCGAGAACAGGACGGTGACTTCCCCCCGCAGGCGGTCGAGCAGGTCCATAACCTCCCGGCGTCCGATCGGGTCCAGCGCCGATACCGGCTCGTCCAGCATGATCAGCTCCGGCTCGTGCACAAGCGCCTGTGCGATGCCAAGCCGCTGCTTCATTCCGCCGGAATAACCGGATATCCGGCGTTTGGCAGCCTGCTGCAGGCCCACCATCTCGATCACTTCCCGACTTCGCCGAATGGCCTCTTTTCCGGATAATCCCGACAGCTTGGCGCTAAACGACAAATATTCCATACCTGACATCCAGCCATAAAACTTCGGATACTGCGGCAAGTAACCAATCCGGCGACGCCAACTGTCCGTATGGCCATCTCCCGATCCATATCGGATCTCGCCCCGGGTCGGAGGAATCAATCCAGCCAGCATTCGCAGCGTTGTCGTCTTCCCTGCGCCGTTCGGTCCCAGCAGTGCCGTACAGCCTCCGCGCTTCAATTCAAACGAGATGCCTTTAACCGGCATGATGCTTCCGATGCTTTTGGTCAGTTCATGAATGCTAAGAAGTTTCTCCGTCAAGCCTCTCGCCTCCCCGCAATAAAATAAGCAATGCTGCCAAGAATGTTACCCAGCAATATAATCAACACCCACATCCATCTCGGCCCACGTATGTTTGCCGGCTCTGCCCGAAACAAAGATAGAAGACCCGTGACCGCAAGAATCGCTTGCAGTGCAAGAATCGGCCAGATCAATCCCCAGTTAATATCCATAACAATCCCCCATGTTCCATATTTAATGAAGAAGCTTAAGACTCGCTGCCGTCTTTACGAATGACGAATATCCAGTAAAAGAGCAGCGGCAACGGCATCGTCGTAGACCCCCATATCCCCCAGAACCAAGCCATCTTGCCAAGCCCCCGCTTCCTTGCATCCAGGAAAAGCCATGTCCCTTGGATCAGCACCAGCACAACGGCAAGGACGATCACTACCAGCGGGCTCTCGTTCACTTCATTCATCGGATTCCCTTCTTTCCGGCAGATCTCAGACTCTTGGAAAATACAAGAACGGAAATCCCCGCGACCATGCCGAACCCGTGAATAAACAGCAGGATCATCGGCGCTGCCAAGGCAGCCATCAATCCCCCGCCGACGATAAAGAGCGCAACCAGAAGAAAGAGCAGCAACTCGTATTTCATCCGCTTCCGTTTGCGTTCCAAGGTATGAACGGCCAACGCATGCAGCCCTTCCAGGGATGGGGATGGCGCATCTTCAAACAATTGATCCACCCGCTTCATTTCCTGGTTCAATTCTTCAATCCATTTTTCATCCTCATGTTCAGGTCCTCTGACCATCGTCACCCATCTCCTTTCGCAGCTGTTTAACGCCGTAGGCGGTCCGCGATTTCACCGTTCCTTCGGGAATGCCGAGCATCGTTCCGATTTCCTCGTAGCTGTAGCCGTAATAGTGCTTCAGCAGGATGGCAATCCGATGATCCTCGGATAATCGGGACAATCCATCCAGCATATCCGTCCAGTCTTCTCCCCGCCGCTCCATCTGCCAGCGCATCCGCCTTGCCGATTGAACCGCCTCCTGCTCCAGCCATTTCTTCTCCCGTTTCTTTCGCCGGGTATTATCGATGAACAAACGGGTAGCAATGGTAATCATCCAAGAGGAGAAGGACGAAGTCCCGTTGTAACGGTTCATGTTCTCCATGCATCGAACGATGGTATCCTGCGCGGTATCTTCGGCAAGCATCGGGTCCATCGTCACTTTCAGCAAATATTTATAAAGGAAGGAGTAATGCTGCTTGAACAGCAGCGCCATGGCAGCAGCATCTCCTAACTGCGCTTGTCGTATCAAATCCTCTTCGCCAGGGATCATGATTGAAATCATCACCTTCTTTCGCCTTCGCCTGTAATACGAATAACTGCAGCCAATCGTTCAAACGGTTATTATATTTATCGTGTGCCAAATGATGTAATTTATATAGATACCTCCGGATGCTTCAGAAATTTCTTATGGTATCCGTAAAAAAACAAAAAAAGCAGCCGGTGGACCCGGCTGCAGTCTCCAATCGGAGGATCATTGTTTCTCACTTCATGATGAGGGTGTCATGTTAGCGGTCCACCTATTGATTCAATCTGATAACCTGCAGCCGATGATGCCATGGCTGCTGCGCGATCCCTTCATCCTTCACCAGCCTGTCCCAGACAACGGATGAAATATCCGTCTGGCCCCGCCGGCGGAACTCCGGTTGCCGATCAATCGCTTCGCTTCTTGTAACATTCCCGTTCAGCAGCGATAGATGATCTTTTCTCACTGGCGCTTCCCCCTAATCACGTCCATACCAAAAAAACTCCCCATAAAATAAAAGAACGCAAACCGGGATGAATTCCACAGTCTGCGTGCTTCGCAATGGGTAACATTTAATTAACCGTATTGTATCAATCTTGTCTATATTTGTCCAGACAAAGTTTCTCGATTTATGTCGGATGTTATCCTACCTGCTCGCAGGAACATAAGGATTCCGCTGCTTTTCATAGCCAATGGTTGTCCGAGGCCCGTGGCCGGAGTACACAACGACCTCATCCGCAAACGTATACAGCGTGTTCTGAATGGAATCAACCAAATCGCGCTCACGGCCGCCCGGAAGATCCGTTCGCCCAACGCCTAGACGGAACAGCACATCGCCGGAAAACAGGTCATTTCCGCACTTGAAGCTCACGCTTCCCGGCGAATGGCCCGGTGTATGAAAGACCTTGAAGGTATGCCCGATCAGCTGCAGCTCCAGTCCATCGGCCAAATCGTACTCCGCCGGCTCGGTGGACAGCGGTCCGGTGACCTGAGGCCACATCAGCGAACCGTTAAGCTTTGGACTGGCTAGCCATTCGCTCTCCAAGGTGTGGAGATAGACAGGACAGTCCTTCAGCTTGCGGATCTCCTCGACGCCCCCCATGTGGTCAAAATGCGCATGGGTCAGCAGGATCGCTTCAATCTCCAAATCCGCTATTCGCTTCACGAGCGGACCCGGGTTCATGCCAGGATCGATAATGATCGCTTTGCCTTCTACAGGCCCTGTCAGTAAATATGCATTCGTCTGAAGCGGTCCTAAATTAAAGGTCTCAATATGAAGTGTCATGATTAAAACCCTGACATCAGTTCACGCAATTCCTTAATGATGGCAGCGTGAAACTCATACCCTTCCCCGTAGGCTTGAATGATGCTTTGCCGCGTGACGGCAAGGTTGTCCTGATAGTCCGTTGCTTCACGATCCGGATTGTTCTGCTTGAACTCAATCATAAACTTCTGAACATGCGCCGGACGTGGTCCCCATGTGCCGAGGACATGTCCCCCGGTATCCGAAATGATCACAACCGGAATGGAACGGGCGCCCATGGTCAGGAACTGATCCATGACGTCCAGATTCTCTTCCATAATCAGCACTTCCGTCTCAATCCCCGCGGTCTCCATCGCACGGAATACGACAGGGATATTGCGCGCAACATCGCCGCACCAATCCGCTGCCAGAATGAGGACCCGCAGATCATCCCTGAAATTGAGGCTTTCAAAAAACTCTTGATCCTCTTCATTCTCCCATTTAAACTGCTCGTAGCCTGCCTTGAACGTATCCTGGTTCTTCTGCATGCCGTCCATGAATTGCTGCGGAGATATGCCCGTACCCAAATGATTTGCCATATTCATACTCATTCGTTATTTCGACCTCGCCTTCGCTGATTTTATCCATTTTATCAAAAAATAAAGAATCATGACGGTTAATGCGCCCAGCAGAATTTCCCGAACGTAAGGCCCAGCCTTCTCGTCGATATGCTCCCACTGGTCGCCCAGAAGCAATCCGAGGTATAAGAATAATGCCGTCCACGGAATAACCGCAAGGGTGGTCAACAGCGTAAACCTGCCCACATGCATTTTGGATATGCCCGCCGGGATGGAAATCGCATGTCTTACCACCGGTACAAACCGAGCCGTAAATATAACGCCGGTACCATACTTGCCGAACCATTCCTCGGCGTAGTCGATATGCTTCTTCTTAATCAGTATGTACTTCCCGTACTTCTCCAGGAAGGGTCTGCCCCCGTAACGGCCGATCCAATAAATGAATAACTGGGCGAGCACGCCGCCAACGGTACCAAAAATCATGGCACCGATAAAATGAACCTCACCCATGGAAACCAGATAACCGCCATAGGCGAGTACGATCTCGCTTGGGATGACCTCCACCATTAATCCGAGCATGATTCCGAAATAGCCCAGCTGCTGGATCCATTCAAACAGTCGGCCCACAGCCTCGTAAAAGAATTCCACGCTTGTCCCCCGCCTTCCTACTGCGTTGATTTCTAGTACTAGCCTATTCTAACACAGCCCGGGACATGCCTTCTACATGCCTTATAATGCGCCCAATTATGGGCGGCGCAGTGACTTTCGCCCGTTTCGGGACATATGGTGAAGCAAAGGAGTGAGTTAAAGCATGCATTCTCCCCATGCCAAACGACCGGGCAGCAAGCCCCCCTCCCCGCGCGGGATACGGCGGGCCTGCAGCAAAGAATTATACCGTACGACCAAGCGGCTCAAGCTGTACCTTCCTCCGGAAACCTTGAAGCAAGGAGAGGAATTGTATTATCGGAAGGTCATCGGAAACCTGATCTGGATTCACGAAAACTACAGCAATAAAAAACTGCTGTGCGACTGGTGGGAAAAAGACGTCTGCGGCGAGCTTGCCGAGCTCTGGCAGGTTCCGGAGCGCCAGCTGGCCTCCGCCTTTCGGGATGCCTTCGGGGGATGACATGACCCCCTCTTCCCCCGTCACACCGTGAGAAATTACGACAAAAGGCTGCATTTGGATCGTCAACCGTAGCTTGATAGGTCGGTCCATTCTACACCGTTCGTTCTAAGGTGAACCAGCAAAGCGTCGTCAACGCCATGCCGCCCTTCATGGTACCGCGTAATGTGGGGCAAGGTAAGTCGCCGCAATCGGTTGCGATTCGGCATGATTCGCCATAGGCAGTGCGGGATAACGGATATCAGGGCTGCCTTGCGGCATGCTCCCGTTCTCCCCATGTCATCGTGTTATCGAAGCGGTTGGCCTGCCGAGCCGCAAGCACGGACAGATGAAAGCCACGGTCATTTCGAAAAGGATCAAGCTCATGAAGGGCAGCCGCAAGGAAGCGATAGCGCTTCAAGGTATCCCATCCGGCCCGGGCCGCCTCAACCGCTCCGGCGGAATCTCCCGCCCTGCGGTGCCAGTCCGCAAGGGCGGCCAGCTTCAGCACGGCCCGGGTTTGCTTGACCGGATTGAAACGATCCAGTTCGATGCCCCTTTTGAACCATGCCGCCGCTTCCTCCGATTCGCCTCTTAGGGAATAACCTTCTGCCAGCTTCCAGCTTAAACCCGGGTGATTCGGCGCATGCACCATGCTTCGTTTCAGCAGCGGAATCTGCTCGCTTGGGGGAAGCCATGCCGAGAGCTTTATGGCCGCATCCGTATTGGCGGGGTTCCACTTTAACGAGGATCGGAGGAGCAGGATCTGCCGGCCTGGCGGCTCCGATGCGGCCCATCGCTCTTGAAGCTCGCTGATGCCCAGCGCCGCGGCGAGGAAAGTCCAAGCCGCGAGCGGGAGAATGGCCATAACCCTGAGCCGTCGCAGCAGGGAAGGGGCCCGCTCCCCTTCATAGCCGGCTTGCAGTTGATTCCATCGTTTGAGCGGCCGGGTTAGCCGTGTTGCCATAGATCCATGCTGAGGCGCCTCATCGGGGGAACCCCCGGCCAAGCCCATTACCGTAAGCCACAATAGGAGCAGCCATACCAGCCCGAAGCCCCAATCGAAATCCACGGACGCATGTCCGATCAGCACGAGGGCGGGGGGCATGAATCGGGAGCTTGCCGCGATGAGCCTTGCAACCATAAAGATAACCAAAATAAGGACAAGCAGCAGCCCAATGATTCCCGTATTCAACAGGATATCCATATATCCATTATGCACCTCGGCACCCACATAGGGCTGGGACTGAATGGCAAGGTAGGATTGCCGCCACGTCTCCCCTCCCCGTCCCAGCCACGGCGACGACCGGGCCAGCTGCCAGGCGTCGCTGTACATGAGGCGGCGCGCGCTTAGCGTTGCCGCGCCGCCCAAGGTCCGATCCTGCACCTGGAGCAGGATCACGACAATCGCTGCGGCTGCCAGCAAGGCCGCAGCTCCCAGTGCCCCGGGCGCGGCATAACGCCGCCCGGGCCCCCCGCTGTGCCGCCAGCGGCACAGCAGCAGGCCGGCGAGGACGCCGCCGGCCCAAAGCCCGGCCAGCCACAGCAGGCCGGGCATCACGGCTGGCGCCAGCCTGGCATCCGCCAGCTGGCGGTACAGCAGCGCCGCGCTCGCCACAGGCGCGGCGGCAGCCACCAGGAGCGGCGCCAAGGCACGCCGCTCCTTGGCGAAGCCGGCCGCGCACGCAAGAGCGGCCGCGAGCCAGGCGCCGCGCGACTCCGTCAGGAGCAGCGCGGCGGTGTAGGGCGCAAGCGGCAGCAGCGCAGCCGCTGCGCGGAGCGTGCCCGTCCGGTTCCGCAGGACGGACGGCAGCGCGAACAGCCGCTCCAGCAAAAAGGCGGCCATCACCGCCCCGAACGTGTTCGGGTACTGAAGCAGGCCGCCAAGCCTCGCGCCGGTCGCGCTAATGTCCGCATCCGCCGTATGATAGATCCCATACGGCAGCTCCATAAGCCCGTATACGGCAAGCAAGGCGCTGCCGCACAGCACGGCGCCCAGCAGATGCCAGCCGGCATGCATGATGCGTAAGCCGGGGCCTGTACGGCACGCGCGCCAAGCAGCAATGGCAAAAGAACCATAGCTTCCCCACAGGATGATTTCCTTCATCGTGCCTTCCAGAGAGAGGGGGCGCCCTATCCCGTGAAAGACGTAGATGAGAAGGATTGCGCAGATGCAGCCAAGAATCACCCGCAATTCTCTGTCCGAAGGAACCGCCTCCGGCAGTTTTCCCATGCCATGATTCTTCCGGCCTTGAACGGCATCATGCCAATCGGCTCCCGTCATGAGCAGCAGAAGCACGCCGAAACCCGCTCCGATCCAATATATATCCTCGTCAAAAAACATTCCGCTCCGAATACTGGCACCAAGCCCCAGCCCGATCAGCATCATCCCGCAAACACGATGCAGGGTATTCGATGCCATTACACCACGCCCCGTTCAAGAAAGAATGCGTAACCCTTCTCCGTTTCTGCCACTTGCACGCTCCCGCTCCTCCGCGTGCCGAACATGAAACCCGCCTAATAGCCATTGTGGACAAGGACGGTCGGCGTTATTCTTGATTCAATGTTGGCGATCACATCTGGTGCGGTAAGGGCCGCATGGTTCCCTGGATCAAGGCTTTGATTGCCATCGCAAGAAAAACGTCCATCGACGTACATTCTTTAGAAGAATGACCGCGTTTGGATGTTGATTACCTTGCGATAACCGGAAGACCGGCTTCAAAGTTCCTATTTCCCATCAAAAAAGCGATGAACGTGCGCGCTCGCACGTTCATCGCCAATCCGGTTCAACGCGATTCCATTTCCGTATTCGGGAGCAGGTCCTTGCAAGCCCGTTCAAGGTACGGCGAGGCGCTTAAAAAATCGCGAAACGCGGTATACTCCTGCCATAGTTTATTCCGGTCTCCGGCAGAACCGCTGACCGCACGGATCAAAATATTCTTGGGCGTATGTTCCATATCGATAAACTCCAGCAGCTGCGTCTTGTATCCCATCAGGTCGAGAAGCTTGGCCCGAATGGCGTCCGTGGCCAGCGCCGAGAAGCGTTCCTTCAGTATGCCGTGGGACAGCAGCGGCTCCATGACTGGGCTCTGGACTTGGGCGAACAGCTCGTGCTGGCAGCAAGGCACCGACAGAATCACCGAAGCCCCCCAGCGGACCGCTTTTTCCAGCGCCGCATCGGTTGCGGTGTCGCATGCATGCAGCGTGACCACCATATCCACCTGCTCCAGTTCGTCATAATCCGCAATGTCGCCGACAAGAAACCGCAATTGGGTATAATTCAGTTTTTTCGCCAGCATACTGCAGTGTTCGATGACATCCGCCTTGAGATCCAATCCGACAATATTCAGCTTTCTGCGCGCGGTTACCGCCAAATAGTGATACAAAGCGAAGGTCAGATAGGATTTGCCGCAGCCGAAATCGACGATCGTAAGCGGACGGTCCTCCGGCAGATGAGGGAGGACATCCTCCACCATCTCCAAGAAGCGGTTGATCTGTTTAAATTTATCGTATCTGCGGGCAAATACTTTGCCATCCTCGCTCATGATGCCCAGCTCCACCAGAAACGGAACCGGCTCTCCCTCTTCAAGAATGTAGGTCTTTTTCCGGTTATGCGACAAATCCGTTTTGGTCTTCGAAGCGGATTTGGTCAGAATCGAAACCTTGTATTTCTTCGAAATCAGAACCTGATAGTCCGCTTCCGGCGTATAGATCATCGCTTGCCGGAATACATTTTCGAACATATCCAACAGTACGGCCTCCGCCTCATCCGCCGGCACATTCTGATGGGTGACCTTGGTTGCGGAATAATAGGCGAACTGATAGTGCAGCTTGTTCTTGAGCTCTACGGGCTTAACCGTTACTTTGCTGTAGGTCATGCCTTCCCGCTTGCGAAGCTGGCTTAGCGTAGCCGTAATCAATGATGCTTCTTCCATGATGTTATGAATCAATTTTCTTAATGCATCCAAAAGGTACATCTCGCTTTCTTTTATGTTATAGACAGGTTAATCGAGGCCGGGAAACGGTTTGTCTCCGTCCACCGCCGCATGCGGAAAACGGCGGAGGAGCTCGTCCATTCCTTCCTCGACTTCCTCCAGCGGAAGCCCGCCTTTTGCCAAATCCTCGGGCCGTTTCTGCTGCAATCTTTGATAGAACCTTACGCCTTCGTCATATTCGATCTTACCGCTATCCAGCAGTTGGTACAGGGTATTCTCCGCTTCCGCGAACATCCCCTGCTGCTCCGTATACGCATAATAATCCAGCATCGCCGTTTCGGGCCACGCGTAAGCCCTTAAACGTTCTTTCAGCAGACCGATCCGTTCCGTCAACCCGATCAGTTTCGGATCCGCCCCTTGCAGGGCTGACTTCAAATATAACTGAAAGACCTTGGTATAGAGCATAACGGCTTCTTCTTCGCGCTCAAGCTCGAGCAGCAGCGACGCTTCCTCTTCCATCAGCCTTGCGGCACTCTGCAGCTTGTCCGCTTCCAGATAACCATGATTGCGAAAGAGCTGCTCGATATCGGCTGCGGACAAGGAGCGAAGCAGCCCTGAATTCAGTCGGAACTGGCGTTTAAAAAGCTCATCCAGCTCCCATAAAGCTTCGGTGTGCTTGCGCTCCTGCTTGAGCGAAAACACTTTGGCTATCATCTGTGTCATATCCTCGATAAGCCGCACAAGATAATCCCTGCGAAACATGCACTCGCCCCCAACCTGCATCCGTGCCGGATGCAGCGAATTGTTGACCTCGTCTTTAACCTTCCGGCAATTCCCGCTGCCGAGGAACTTAGGACCGGCATGCCAGGCAGCTTCGGTGAATCCCCTGCAGGCGCATTCATGCCGGGTCTATTCCAATCCGGATCACGATTAAATTGTAGGCTATCCGGGACCAGAATTCCAGTAGCCGCCCTTCTGCCTCGTTCACGCTTTGTTCAATCGGGGTCCGGAAACGATGGAGGGGCCACTGCAACTGCAGCCCACAATGCAATAAACGGATACCCCGCAATAGGAGTATCCGTTTATTATAAACGATATGGATTTATTCTTGCTCCAGCCGTCCCATGAAAGAGGAAATGACTTCGCCGAGCTTCTCGGGCGTCTCCATCATACTCATATGACCCGCGCCCTCGATCACGATCCGGGTTACGTTGTCATGGTCTGTGGTAAAGGTGCGCTCCGCCGGAATCAAGCCGTCCTTCTCTCCTGCTACAAGCAGGATCGGCAGCGTGGAAGCCGAGAGCACATCGCGCCGGTCCGGACGCTCGCGCATGGCCAGCGCCGCCCCTATCGCACCTTGCGGCGGTGTAAGGTAACCGATCTCCTTCGCCCGCTGAATGCATTCCGGCTTGGTTTCCTTCGTATCCGGAGCAAACAGGCCCGGCACCAATCCGTCAACAAAAGCCGTAATGCCCTCCCCTTGGATGGCGCTGACCGCTTTCACCCGTTTCTCCTTCGCTTCATCCGAATCCGGATAGCCCGTAGAATGGATCAGGCCAAAGCCGTTCAATCGAGAAGCGTAGCGCTGGGCGAAGGAGAGCGCTATATATCCTCCGAGGGAATGACCGAGCAACGCCGCCTTCGGAATATCGAGCTCATCCATCAATAGCAGGACGTCGTCCGCCATTTGTTCGATGGTATACGATCCCATCGGTGCATCAGACCGCCCGTGACCCCGGAGATCCGGTACAATGACTCTGAAACCTTGAAGATATGGCAGTACCTGTTCCCAATAGGCGGAGCTTCCGCAGAAACCGTGAAGCAGAATGACCGGCTCACCTTGTCCCTGATCCACGTAGCAAATCGTGCTGCCGTTGCATTGTACTTTTTCCATAGCGATACCCTTCTTTCTATTCAGCGATGCCCTAGGATAGACACCCATTATTTTATAAAGAATGAACTATTATTAAACTAAAACAACCCCGGTTGAAACGCGTGTCTTACGGCCTAAGGCCAAAGGCCGCAGCGGCTTGCTTCGCTATCTGCTCCGCCATTCCCATGACCTGGTAAAGGGACGTCACTTGGAGGGTCCAATACGGCTTCGGTCCATGAACGTTCACGACCGCTGCCACGCTGTAGTCTCCCACTGCCGGCAGCTTCCCGCCGACGGATTGGGCCGGCGCCAGCGGACCTTCGCTTGTAAAGAAATAACCGACGGAAGAGGATTGTCCCAAGCAAGCATCAATGGCAATAACCACCTGATCCTCGGGTATGCCTTGAAGCTTTGCCTCAAGATTGAAAGCATCACATGGTTCGGGCAGCGTGCCGATCACCTGCGGAAAACCGTATTCCACAAGCCGGCTTCCAGTCAACGGACCGAGCGCGTCACCTGTGGAACGGTCGGTGCCAATACATAAAAATACGATGCTGCCCAGCGCATGGCGCCGCGAAATCCCCTGAAAAAAACCGGCCAGTTCATGGCCCGACATCTTGGCTTTGGCAGCATGCGCGCTTGGCGTCTTGCCGGCTTGTTCGCTCATGACGGACCTCCTTGATTAAATGGTTCGATGATTAGCATCGCTGACGGTGAAGCGTTTTTTTCTGATTTTAACCTATCTTCCTCACCGATGGCAAAAACATTGGTCGAGCCGCACGCTAACATGTTACAATACAGGGATGAAAATCGTAAATCCGCCTAAGAGAGGATGGTGTTATTCCATGGATTTGAGTGAAAAATCCCAAGCCAATGTCGAGTATATGATCGAACAGATTAAAACGAAGCTACGGATGGCTACAGGCGCTGCCATGCAGGCCTCTGCCTTCTCGGTTAACCAATATGATGATATTTATGATCTGTACGATATGGTCATGAATAAACAGAATCTTAGTATTTCCGAAGTGGAAGCCGTTGTATCCGAGCTTGGACAGCTCCGCGGAAACCAGTAGGACGGTATCTTCACGTACTTTGAGTGTATTCTTTAGAAGCGCTTTTGTCATGACAAAAGCCCCGGGTACTTGCGAATCTCGCAAATCCCGGGGCTTTCTGTTTACGTTATGGCATATCGATAAAGATCATTTCCGAGCTTCCCTCACTGGAGTTCCCCCGGAAGGTCAACTCATGACGACGCTGTATCCTTGCCGCATCGCCCGCCTTAATATCGAATACGCCGTCTTCCGATGATATTTCGACATGACCGCTTATGACGTATAAATGCATTCTACGATCCCCGGCCAGACTGTACGTCAGTTCTTGTCCGGTCTCCAGTATGCTGCTGTACATCACAACATCCAGCGACTGGGGCAGGCTCGACTCACCATTGCCTGAACCGATGATCGGAAGCATCTGGTTCAATTGCTGTTCTTTTGTGAAATTGCTTTGATGGTGACTGGTCTCAAGGCCCGGCTCCGCAGGGAGAAACCACATTTCCAGATAGCGTACGTCCTCCGAAGATGAGGCATTCCTCTCGGCATGGTACACGCCGGAGCCTGTATTCACGACATGAACCGTACCGGGCGTAAGCTCCATGACCTTCCCTGTATCATCCTCATACGTCAACGTGCCTTCCAGCACCAAATGCACAATCACCAAATCATGATGAAACCTTCGATCAAACCCCTCCATCGGTTGGAGCACGTATTCATTATGCGCCAGAAGGCTTCCAAAGTGCTCGTTATGCGGGTCTGTATAATCACCAAAAGAAAAGCTGAATTCGCTGTGAATACCGTCTTCATGGGTAGTATGTCTTTCCGCTGCCGTCATGATTTTAATCATGGCCGGTCACCTCCGCCTTTTTTACTATTCAATACCCCGGCGGTTTCCGGTCTAATCAGTCGCCTTTAAGCGCGGAGCAGCTTAAATCCGGTTTCTACCCTGCCTACTCGAAGACCCTCATCATTATATAAATCCTTAGGATATGCAGCTTTCAGCCGTTCGATGGTCGCTTTGCTGCCATAGCCGATTTGTTCCAATATGGACTCCGCGATCCAGCCCCATTCTTCCTCGGAGCCGTCCGAAATTTTGAAAGAAATGCCGAGCCGCTCCTTCTTAAGGCCGAAACAGTACACTCCCTTGAAGCCGCCCTTGGCCACAATATTAGGATCTTCCAGAAGAAGGGTATCCACTTTGTGTTTACCCGCCACCATATAAGGGGCTGCATGCATGGCCTTCGTGATTTGCATGACCGCCTTTCGCGTCGGCTCGTCCTCTATGAGGTCCGGGCATGCAAGCTTCATGTAGGCTGTTGCCAAAGCGCGGAGCGGCATGGCGAATACCGGCAGTCCGCATCCATCGGTTCCCAGTTTAACATCGCCGGGAGCCAATCCCGCCAAATAGGCGACCGTCCGAAGGATTTCCTGCTGCAGCGGATGTTCCGGCTGATCGTATCCCGTCAACGGATATCCCGCCATCTGGCAGTAGGCCAGCATGCCATAATGCTTGCCGGAGCAGTTATGGTACCATTTACTTTTCTCGCCGCCGCCTCGCAAAAGTGTTTCTTTGCTTCCTTCGTCCAGCGGCCAGCTGGATGCGCACACCATGTGGGTTTCGCTGATGCCCGCCTTGCGTGCAAAACGCTCCAACACTTCCACATGAGCCTGCTCCGCACGATGCGAAGCCGTCATGATCGCAATTTCCTCATCGGACAGTCCGTAATGATCGACCAGCCCGCCGCGAATGGAAGGAATCGCCTGCATCGGCTTGGCCGAAGAACGCGTAAATGCGACATAATCCGGATCTCCCGCATAAGCCTCGACCTTACCTTGTTCATTCACAATACATATATGTCCATTGTGGACGCACTCCAAGATGTCCGCCCGATATTCCTTCACCAATACAGTGTCCATGTTGAATAACTCCTTCTATATACCGTCTGTTACGAATGATTCCTTGAAAAGCCTGTATGCTTGCATCTCCCCGAGATCACGCTTATTCGAGAATGATTGCGAATCTGTATTCAGTATAGTACAAAAAAGGGCAATTGACAGCAGGATACGTTCCATAGAGGACGGACATTTCATTTATCTCCCGTTTTGCACGTCTCCTGTTTCATGGTGTGGCCTTGCGTTTAATTACGAGATAAGCAAGCCCACTCGAAACACATTGCTCTGAAAAAGGAGGCGATCGTATGTGGGGAATCATCATCAGCATCGTGATGGCAATCATCATCGGGATAATCGGGGATGCGCTGGTTGGTCATGAAATGCCGGGCGGAATTATCGGTTCCATGATCGCAGGTTTCATAGGCGCATGGCTCGGACCGTGGCTCTTCGGAGCTTGGGGTCCTGTCATAGGCGGATTTGCCATTGTGCCCGCAATCATCGGTACGGCCATCTTTGTATTCCTGCTCGGTCTTGTTGCCAAGTTGTTTAGACGCACAGCCTGATCCTCGTGTTTATATTCATTTTTATATTAACTAAAAGGAGTGAAAGTTATGAATAACGCAGAACAAGAATATCCAGTACAAAGCGGTTCCACATTCTTCAAAGGTGCTTTTATCGGTGCCTTGGTCGGAGCGGCGGCAGCTCTGTTGTTCGCTCCAAAGCCAGGCCGCGAGCTTCGCGGGGATTTATCCGAGAAGCTGAGCATGGTGTCGGATAAAACCAAAGAAGTCGCTTATACCGTAGGCGATAAAGCTTCTGAACTGGCAAAAACGGTAGGAAGCAAAGCCTCCGATGTCATGGCCACCGTGAACGAAGGCCGCCAAAGCATTATGTCCAGCGTCAAGGAAGCATCGGCAGACGTGTCGAGCGAGGTTTCAAGTGCTTCCAAAGATGTGAAGGATAAAGCGATGGACACCTCTTCCGAAGTCAGCCGTGAAATGAAAACGACAACGAATTATTAATTCGTAGGGTCACGAATAGCCAGCTGACGCAGCTGGCTATTTTTGTGCCAGATCCGGCACGTTGTCTTATCCACATTGTATGGATTCCGAAGTGAAATGAAACGGCGCATCTGCCTGGAAAGCGGGGATATTTCATGAGTAAAGCAAACCCATATCATGGCGGCTCCGGCTTCTCAACCCGAAGCGGCAGTCGTTCGACACGAAACGAGGAACAACGAGTGCAATCCGAATCGTCCAGGGAAAGACACTCGAAAGAGGCGGATGAGGTGCAGGAGCATCCCTTTGAGCTTAGGCACGAAGTGAAGAAATTGAACACGCGACTGGACAAAATCGCCGCCACGCTGGAGAAGTCCGAAATGAAAGACATGATCGATAATTACATGAATCCCAAGAAACGCATCATTGCCAACCTCACTGCCGGCCTGGCCCGGGGTTGGGCTTAACCCTTGGCACGGCTCTCGTGCTGGGTCTTCTGGGTTATATTCTCAGCTTCTTTGTCAATGTGCCGATGATAGGGGATTTCATCTCGAACCTGCAGGGATATATTGAACAATCCAAATCCTAATTCGTCTCTATTACCTGAACAAGCCCGGTACCTTTAACGGTTACCGGGCGATTGTGATGAGTTATTGCTGCACTTCTTATGCAATCGTGTACTTCGCACTCAAATATTCCTGTTTTTGGACTTTACTTGAAGCAGGTCCCCCGTCCATCCCTTCGCACGCATCCAAAGGTACATCCCTCCGGTCCAGAGCAGGGTGAAGCCAATGACTGCCGTGAAGCCCCAGAACGTCTTAATGCCGGGCAAGTTCTCGAAATTCATGCCCCATACGGCTCCGATCACGGTTGCCGGTGTGAATACGACCGTAAAGATGGTCAAGGTCTTCATGATTTCATTGCCGCGGAACGCCGAGATGGCATCATCTATGGATACCAGCGTATCGATTTCGCGCTCATAGTGATAAATCAGCCTTTCCATTCTTTCTACTCGATGCAGGAGCTGTTGAAACGAGCGGCTGGCATCCAGCTCGCCGTGATACCCCTCCTTCGCCGCAGCGATCAGCTCCTGAAAAGGAATAAACAGGTTGCTCCATTCCAGCAGCTCAAACCTTGACGAGAGAATGTTATCCATTAAAGATCTTCGGTTGCGTGTACGCATATCCTTTTCGACAAGACGCAGGTTATGTTCGAATTGATCCATTCCTGCATGGTAATAATGCAGAATGGCCCGGGCCAATACAAACAGGCCGTCTACGGGCCGCTCGCATTGATGAAGCATCGAGGCTCTATCGGCCTTGGCCATCACGCTGCGGGTATGCTCATCCAAATTAATGGTGATCAGCACTTGAGCATCCACATAGAAATAGAACTGTTCCGACTTATGATGCTCGTGTTCATTCGTAACCTTATAAAGCATGGACCCCATAATGACCGCCTCCACCCCATCCTTGAAACGAACGGATAAGTAATTCCGCTCCTTTAACGACGGTGCCAGATTAAACCATTCGGCTGTATAAGGATAGCGTGACCGAAGCTCGCCGATCCAGGAGGATTGCCAGTTATCCGTTCGGACATCGTGCCATTGCCACCCCCCTGCAAAATCATAAATATCCTGACCTTCTGTCGTATCCGGCCCAAGCATGATTTCCTTGCCACTCCCTTCGATAAATACGGATATTAGGTTTCAAAAAAGGCACGCATTCCCGTGATGGAGGAAGCGTGCCTTATGTTGCTATACGTCTGTCTCTACGAAGCTTGTCCATATCAATACGAAGAATTGGACATGATTTGCTTCAGTTTTTCCGTTGCCCGCTTCTGGATACGCGAGACACTCATTTGCGACACACCTAACCTTTGAGCGATCGCTCGTTGGGACTGCCCCTCCTGAAATGCCAGCAGCAGCACCTTCTGCTCCTGCTCCTTCAGCTGGCTCATCGCCTGTTGAAGATCCATGCGCTTCTCGACGGAATCAAAGTCGTTCACGTCCGAACTGATCAGCTCTCCAAGCGTGGCCCCGGTTTCTTCCTGAGACAATGGGGAATCCAATGATACATAATGATAGCATTCCCTTCCCGCCAACACTTCAACGGTTTCCTCAACGGAAAGATCCAGGTAGGATGCAATCTCATTCACATCAGGAGATCGTTCAAGCTTCACCATTAATTCATCAATCGCTTGCTGGACCAAGGCCCCCTTCTCCTTGATTCGTCTTGGCACTTGAATGTACCATGATTTATCGCGGAGGAAGTTTTTCATATGCCCGATCATACTCTTCATGGCGTAGGGCTCAAACGGAATCCCCAGGCTAATGTCGTATTGCTGAAGCAAACGGATTAATGCCATTTGACCAACCTGATATAAATCCTCATACAGATCGGGCCGATTCCGGGCAATTTTGCCTGCTGCCATCTTGACCATCGGTTCATATTTTTTAATCAGCACCGTTGCGATATCGTTATCCTTCGTCTGCTGATACTGTTCTATTAAATGAACTGCTTCATCTCTGGACTCTTGGGGAGTCGCCTTATCACTCATACTGGCTCCTCGCTTCTTGCGAGCCGCTTCGTCAGCGTAACCTCGGTTCCCTTTCCAGCCTGGTTTGTCACGCTCACCTCGTCCATAAGCGCCTCCATCAGGTAGAAGCCAAGTCCTCCGATTTGGACCTCGCTGAGATCTTTATCATGAAGTGTACGATCGCCAACCGCCCCCACACTGTCGAAACTCTCCCCTTCATCTCTGACCGTAATGGATAGCGACTCGCCGGTCACTTGAAATAAAACCTCTACCATTCCGCCTTCCTGGCTATAAGCATATAAAACCGAGTTGTTACAGGCCTCCGACACCGCAACCTTCATATCTTCGATCTCTTCATAGGAAAAGCCCATCTTGGAAGCTATCCCGTATAGATTCAACCTTACAATATCCACGTATTCAGCACTGGCAGGCAAATTAAGTGTTATTCTTTGTACATCTGAATTCATTCTTTTCGATCCTTTCCTATTGGGAATTCTTCTTACGACTGAAAGAACTTCGCAATACCCGTCATATCGAACAGCTTTTGAATTTGCGGCGGAACTTCCTCAACTGCAAAGCGTGCTTCCATGCCATGTCTGGCTTTCAGTATCGACAGAAGAATACCAATGCCCGTACTATCAATATATGTCATGTCCTTCATGTTGACGATCAAGTCTACTTCGGAATTGCCGACAAGAGGCTCCATTACCAATCGAAAATCCGGAGCGACGGACAAATCAAGTTCACCGCTCAAAAATACAGTGCATACGCCCTCGTTCATTTGGGTTTTGGCATTGAACTTATCATTCGTTTTTGTATTCATAGACACTCTCTCCCAATCATTTGTTTTCCCTTTACATAACCCGTTATCTCGCTTGTTGAAACAGGTTAACGAGGGATCAAGGCGCGCTAATATATGGAAAACGATTCATTCACTAGCCGTTGATGATTCGAACTTGGCTTGGGCTGATGTCCCATCCGTCCGGCTCTACCGGCATATAACGGGATATCAGGTGCTTTACACAGCTGATTTTGACCGGTTTGCTGATATATTCATTCATGCCGGCATCAAAGCAGCGCTTCTGAATCCCGTCCATGACATTGGCTGTCATCGCAACGAGTACGGGAGCGTCCGCTTCCGGCTTCATCTGGCGGATGAGGCGAGCGGCCTCCAAACCGTCCATGACCGGCATTTGCAAATCCATAAAGATCATGTCGTAAGCTTTAGGCCCGGCAGCCATCTCAACGGCCTGCCTGCCGTCTTCGGCCATATCCGCAATCATTCCCATCTTTTCAAGCATGCTCTCCATCAGCTTTCGATTAATCGGATGGTCGTCCACGATCAGAATGTTCGGCTGTCTTCCCCCGTGCACCCGATATTTGTCCGAATGTTCCTCTTCCCGTAGCCGAGGATGCTCCTCCTCATGCGTGTGAACGCAGATCGTGAATACGAAGGTGGCTCCCTCCCCTTCCTTGGAGTCAACCTCGATCTCTCCGCCCATCATCTGCACAAGCGATTTACAGATCGCTAGCCCCAGACCTGTTCCGCCGTAGCGTCTGGTCATCGAGGAATCCAGTTGAGAGAACGGCTTGAACAGCCGGTCAAGCTTCTTCGATGAGATACCGATTCCCGTATCTTTTACCGTGAATTCAAGCGTTAATCGATTCTCTTCAGCCTTGGCAAGCGAAACAACCAAATACACGCCGCCCTCATTCGTAAATTTCACGGCATTGGATACCAAATTCACCAACACTTGACGCAGGCGCCCCATATCGCCGAATACCATCGAAGGGATTTGATCCTCGATATAATACGTAAGCTCCAAGTTTTTCTTGGAGGCTTCTCCGGAGAACAAACCGAACACTTCCTGAACGCAGGACTTAAGATCAAACGGATATTCCTCCAGCTCCATTTTGCCAGATTCCATCTTGGAGAAATCCAGAATGTCATTAATGATGTTTACCAAGGCATCCGCACTGTTGCGGATAATCGTGGCATATTCACGCTGTTCATCCTGAAGCTCGCTGTCCATCAGCAAATCAATCATCCCGATAACGCCATTCATTGGCGTTCGGATCTCATGACTCATCATCGCCAGAAACTCGGTTTTGGCTTTGGCGGCAATCTCGGCTTCTTCCTTGGCCAGCACTAGCTCTTGATTAATCTTTTCCAGTTCCTGAGTCTTCTGGTGCAATTGCGCGGACTGGATCTTCAGCCTGTTATTGGTCCGATACATATCGACAAAACCCTCGATCTTGGATTTCAAGATTTGAGGGATGAAGGGTTTAACCATATAGTCGATTGCACCGGCGGAGTATCCCGCAAAAAGATGCTCCGCGTCCTTGCTGTTTGCGGAAATGAATATTATCGGAATATCCTTTGTCTTGTCTCTCGCCTTGATCAGCCTTGCCGTTTCAATGCCGTCCATGCCGGGCATTTGGACATCGAGAACAATCACCGCAAAATCATACTTCAAGAGATATCGCAAAGCCTCTTCGCCCGAAGTAGCTTTAATGAGCGTGTATTGTTCGCTGTCCAGAACAGCTTCGAGTGCAAGTAAGTTTTCAGGGCGGTCATCTACCAACAGAATATGAATCGGTTCGTGAAACCCCATGAGATCCTCCTACAAAACTTCTATTTAATCTTTCGATAGATTTTCTCGACGCGGTCCAATGTCTCATAAGCTTCGCTATAATTCGTAAAGTGTATGGACTCTTTGGCGCCCAGGACGAGAATACCGAAATGGCTTAGACTCTCGTGAAACAATCCGTGCACGTGATCCCGCAGCTGGTCATTAAAATAGATCATGACATTCCGGCAAAAAATCACGTTAAACTCGTTAAAGGAACGGTCCGTTGCCAAGTTGTGCTCGGCAAATATCATGTTTTTCTTCAAGAACGGCTGAAAAATAACCGAGTTGTACTTCGCGGTATAGTATTCGGAGAACGAGCGGGTACCGCCCGCCTCCAAGTAATTCTTCGTATATTGCTTCATGCGTTTGATATCGAATACGCCTTCCTTGGCCTGCTGGAGCGAACGCGAATTCATGTCCGTCGCATAAATCCGGGATTTTTCATACAGTCCCTCTTCATGAAGCAAAATGGCCATGGAATACACTTCTTCTCCGGTTGAGCAGCCTGCATGCCAAATCCGTATATACGGATACGTACGAAGCAATGGAACCACCGACTGCCTGAATGTCAAGAATAGTGTCGGATCCCTGAACATTTCCGTAACAGGAATCGACAAATTATATATGAGCCGCTCAAAACATGAACGGTCGTGCAGTACTTTGTCTTGGAGGGCAGAAATCGTGGAAACACCCTCTGCATGAACATGATGCCAGATTCTCCGCCTCAACGAAGGAATGGCGTAATTTCGAAAATCGTAACCATAGAATCGATGAATGCCATCCAAAAGAAGTTCGATCTCGATCTGTTCCAGTTCACGCTCGCTATTCTCTGTCAACAACAGTTGTTCTGATTCCATATGGTCACTAGATGACATTACGCTTGCACCGCTTTCCGAGTGTTTATTTGCTACTTGTACTTTACCCACAAAAGCGGCTTACGAATACAACCAAACCCTCATTAGGGAAAGAAGTTGCTCTGTCTGAATCGGCTTCTTCATATAATCGGAAGCACCCGCTTCAATGCATTTCGCGCGGTCCTCTTTCATGGCTTTGGCCGTCAGGGCAATAATCGGCAATTTGTCGAATTCCGGCATTTCGCGTAAACGGCGCATCGCCTCATAACCGTCCATCTCCGGCATCATCATATCCATTAACACCAGATCGAAATCCGGATTCTGCTGAAGGAGCTCGATCGCTTCCCGGCCGTTCTCGGCAAAGGTCACTTCCATATTGTATCCCTCCAGCACGCTGGAGAGGGCAAACACGTTGCGGATATCGTCATCCACAAGCAGAATTTTCTTGCCTTCAAACAGTTCTTCCTTGTTGTGCAGCTTCTGCAGAATTTTACGTTTGTCCTCCGGCAAATCGGCCTCAACCCGATGCAGGAACAGCGTCGTTTCATCCAAAAGCCGTTCCGGGGACTTCACGTCCTTAATGATGATCGACTCCGCATATTTGCGAAGCTGCATCTCTTCCTTCGAATCCAAATCCTTGCCGGTGTAAATAATAATAGGCAGATCCACCAGGTTCTCGTCATCGCGAATCTGGTCAAGCAGTTCAAAGCCTGTCATATCCGTCAGCATCAGATCAAGCACCATGCAATCATAGCGCTGCTTACGCAGCTCGCTGAGCGCCTCGGCGCCTGTGGATGCCGCCGTAATCGACACATCGTCATGGCCGATCAATTCGATAATGGAATTCCGCTGAATATCGTCATCCTCGACAATCAAGAGATGTTTCATCGATTTTTCCGCATAGGATTGGATATGCGTAAACGCGTCCTCCAGCGCTTCCCGGCTTGAAGGTTTCTTCAGGTAAGCGATCGCTCCCATCATTAAGCCTTGCTTCACTTCATCCACAACGGAGATGACATGCACCGGAATATGGCGGGTAACCGCAGAGCTCTTCAGCTCGCCCATGACGGACCAGCCGTCGATTACCGGGAGCTGGATATCCAGAATGATGGCATCCGGTCTGTACGACTTGGCCATCTCCAGTCCGATGTCACCCTGCAGTGCGACCAAAGCCTTGAAGCCGCGGCCTCTGGCCATATCGAGCAGGATTCTGGCAAACTTCACGTCATCCTCAATGATGAGCAGCACTTTATCCGTCGGCCCGAGCTGGTTACGATCATCGTCTACCTGTATGGCAGGCTGAACCTCTTTCGTAACCATCTTGGCTTTCGGTACGATCAGAGCGCTCTCCGGCGGTGCCTCCATCGCTGCGGCCGCTTCCTTCGCACCGTCCGCCACTTCTGGATGGCTTGCCGGCAGGAAGAGGGTGAAGCAGCTTCCTTTGCCTTCCTCCGATTCAACCGTAATGCCCCCGCCCAACAGGCGGGATAGCTCGCGGCTGATGGAAAGGCCAAGCCCGGTTCCGCCGTATTTGCGGCTAGTAGTACCGTCCACCTGCTGGAAGGCTTCAAAGATCAGATCCGTTTTGTCTGCCGGAATGCCGATTCCGGTATCTTTGACAGCGAAGGCCATATAGTCCGATTCGGCATTTAGGTAAACCGGAAGCTTGTCCTTGTCGGCCTTCTCGACCTGCAGCTCGACAGAGCCGCTATTCGTAAACTTGAAAGCATTCGATAACAGGTTGCGCAGAATTTGCTTGACGCGATGACTGTCCGTCACGATGCTTTGCGGGATATCCTCTTCAATGTGAACGCCCAAATTGATATGCTTGCGCGATGCCACCGCGGCGAAATTCTGCTCCACGAAGGCTTCGATATCCGGAAGCTGGACGTCTTCATAGTTGATTTCCATTTTCCCGGCGTCCACTTTCGATAAGTCGAGAATTTCATCAATCATTTTGAGCAGGTCGGAGCCCGACATGTAAATCGTCTGTGCATATTCAATCTGCTTGGAGCTTAGGTTCCCATCCTTGTTCTCAGACAGCAGCTGCGACAATATCAGCAGGCTGTTAAGAGGGGTGCGCAGCTCGTGGGACATGTTCGCCATGAACTCCGACTTGTATTTGGTTGTAATCGAGAGCTGCTTCGCTTGCTGCTCGAGCTGTACTCGCGCCTTCTCGATTTCATCGTTCTTCTCTTCCACTTCCTGCACTTGTTCCTCAAGCGCACGCGTCTTGGCAACAAGCTCGGTATTGTAGTGCTCCAGCTCTTCCTGCTGGCGCTGCAGCAGGTCCTCGGAACGCTTGAGGGCATTGGTCTGCTCCTCCAGATTCTCGTTGGTACGGCGAAGCTCTTCCTGCTGCGTCTGGAGCTCTTCCGATTGAACCTGAAGCTCTTCGGTCATGGCCTGGGATTCGCGCAGCAGCTGCTCGACCCGCAGTCGGCCTGTGATATTGTTCAGAATAATGCCGAGGGACTGGCTTAGCTGAGACATCAGCTGCTCCTGCAAAGATGTCGTTTCCTCGAACGAAGCCAACTCGACGACGCCCAGCACTTCATTCTCGAACAGAATCGGGTAGATCATGATAGACACCGGCTTGGATGAACCCCAGGCGGATTCCACCTTCATATAGTCCTCAGGAGCGCCTTTCAGGACGACCGGCTTCTTATCGAGCGCCGCCTGGCCTACAAGCCCTTCCCCGATCATGAACGCAACCTTCGGCTCTTCTCCGCCTTCATGGGCATAGGAGCCCTTCATCTCCAATTTGTTCGGATGTTTGTCTTCCTGACGGATATAGATGGCTCCGTAATGAGCTCCCAAGATCGGCGTGAATTCGCTGATGAACCGCTGGCCGACCTCTTCCAGGGAATTGATTCCTTCCAGCAGCTCGGTGACTCTGGCCATGTTAGAGTTCAGCCAGGATTGATCACGCTGCGCCTGGAGATAGGTCTCCTCGATGCGCTGCTTCTCGATGATGTCTTCGGACAAGTCTTTGAATACTCGAGCTACGTCCCCAAACTCGTCCTTGGACGTAACCTTGATACGGCGTATGGCCTTCAGCCTGCCTTCGCCGAAGCTCTTCAGCATCATGGAGACCACGTTGATGCCCCGGGTTATGCTTGGGAGAATCCATAGAATGACCAGCATTCCGATAAGAAGCCCGCCGGCCATGATGTAGATGAATATTTGCACGGAGCGGTCGTAAGCGGCTTTCGCTGCGGCTATATCATCATTGATCTTCTGATTCTCGTAGCTGCTAAGCTCGTTCAGGCTGATCAGCATCTCCTCCTGGACCGATTGCCCGGTGGAATTACGGAGTGCGTTGGCCCCATCTGCGTCGCTGGTAGAGAGCAGTTCCAGCGTCTTGTTCTGATACACGATATATTCGTTAACCGCACGCTCGATCCGGACCAGCAATTGCTGTTCCTCTGCGGTATTTACGCTTTCCTTGATGGCCCTAAAATACTCCTCCGTCTGCGCCGTCATCGTCTCGATTTCCTGTTTGGACACCGTATACGTAGACGGATCATTGCTCAGGATCATATTCGTAAGTTCGCGCGCCATATTGTTGACTTCTCCGCGCATGCCGCTGGAGTTCCGCACCTTCTGGTATCGCTCCTGATAGATTTGGTCCATCTGGTTGTTCATATAACTGATCCGGTCGTACCCGATCAGGGTCAATACCAGCATAAGCGCCAGTAATGTTGTAAACCCAATGACTAACTTGCTCTTAAGCTTCATTGATTGGTTTCCTCTCCTTTTTTAAGAGATATCCAAACCAGGCATTTATCGTCCTCTCGCTCCTGCGATGGATCATCCACAAAATACTGTTCCTTCATTTCGTCTTCTCTCCAATGGTGAGGGCCGCCCAAATGCGTCTTCAGGTAATCCAGTTTCTCGTCATGTCCGCCCTCTACCAATTCGAGCAGGCCATCCGTATACATAACCAAATGACCTTCGCCTTCATAATGAAAGCTTCTTGGCTCCATGTCCTCGATCCGGTCGAACAAGCCAACCGGGCAGCAACCTTGATCCAGCGTCATGACCTCGCCGTCCTCCTTGAAGAACAGAGCCGGGGGATGTCCTGCGTTGACATAGTCCACCCGCTTCAAACGAGTGTCCACGACAAGATAGATGGCCGTAAAATAGTACTGAATCAGCTGTTCGCCCAGGTTCAACTGATTGAATCTGCGATTCAATTCTTGAACCACCTTCTCCGGTTCGACATAAGTCGTCACCGTATCCTTCAGCACCGAAGCGATGAACATGCAAAACAGGGACGAAGTAATCCCGTGTCCCATCATATCCAGCAGAATCACGCCATAACGTCCGTCGCCTAGCGGAAACCATGCATACAAATCTCCCGCAAGCTCTGCCGAGGGCTGGTACAGCGCATGAATCTCCAGCTGTTCATCTTCGATGGGCGAGCTTAACACGGCATTCTGAACCATGGCCGCAAGCTTCAATTCCGCCTGGACCCGCTGTTCCCTTTCAATATGCCAGTCTTTCTCGTGCTTCAACCGAAGCGCGAGGCGTATCCGCGCCATCAGCTCCACCTTGTTGATCGGTTTCGTGACGTAATCGACGGCACCGGCATCCAGCGCTTCCGCCAGCTTCTTCGAATCTCCGACGGCGGTGACCATAATGATCGGTATATCTTTCAAATGCTCGTATTGCTGAACAATACGGCAAGCTTCTATTCCATCCATCTCAGGCATCATCATATCGAGCAGCACCAAATCGATAGCCGCCCTACGGGGATTCGGATCATGGCTGCGATCGCCGATCCCCAGGTGTTCCAGCATTTCCAGGGCTGAAGATGCAGATAGTGTATTTTGATAATTTTCCTTCTTCAAGATTTCTCGAATAATAATGACGTTAGTCGGATTGTCATCTACGATTAATATTCTCATTGCCCTCTCCTTTAACGTTACGGCTTATGCGGCAGAAATCCTTTTCCTACTATTATACTATAATAACCCTATGATCATTTGCCATAGAAAAAGGTTCTCAAGCTTGAATCTTCCACTTTTAATAGATATATGGAACATTCTTTTAAAACATAGATAAGGAATGAGACGTCAATAGTCTCATTCCTTATCTATGTTTTAAGTCCTATAACTCCTATGTCGAATCAGCGCCAGGCTGAACGTTCAATGCTTCCTCAATCCTTCTTAGCTATCACGAGCACTTTGCCAAGGTCCAATTGTTTCTCGTAAAATCCCGCCTCGGCTTCGGTAAAGCCAAGCGATACGATTTTGGCACGCAGCTCATCCCCGCGGGACCGGAACAGATTCGCCAGGGCATCAAACACGCCTTCTTCCTTAATGCCTACATTATTGGCATCGGCTGCTTCCACAATCCGGCTCGTCTTGTCCGAATCATGGGCCAATACATAAATGTGATCCAGATCGTAACCGGACTGCCGTAGATTCTGAACCTCCTGAACCGCTTGCGTCCCGTTTTCCACGACTTTGGCATATGACTTCGTATTGGTGAATTCCATTGTGAAAACCTCCCCTAATAGTGTTAAACCTCAATTTAGGTTATAGTCCATTGGTTATTAACCGTAATTCTCAAGGTTGAAACAAATTTATTCACTATAATCGAAAAATAAATCGACGCCTTCGATTTCACCGGTATCCCGGTCAATGTATACCTTAAGCGCATGATGGTTCTCAAGGTATACATCTCCGTCCTCCGCCTTAAAATACGGCTTACCCAGGGATGACCGGACATGATCGGTCGACATGCCTATATGCTGGCCTTCAACCTGAAAGGACTCGGCAGAGGGCTTGACATGAACATATTCCGTGTAGCCGTTACGGACTCCAACTTCCATATCTTTATAAAGAAGCTTAGTGGTCCCGCTTAGGCCATCCTGTTCGATTCGTGCAGGCGTTCCCAGCTTGCGGACAATATCACGCTTGGTATCCGCAAGCGATATCCCGTTTAACGTCCCATAGCCCTCTGAAGAGTTGTCGCCGGTGTGTGCTTGTCCAACATCCGCAGCGGCATGAACTACAGGCGCTTGCCATATCTCGGCAGCAGGCTGCTGCGCTGCCACAGCACCTCCACCTCCGGAGTAAACCATGAGCCCGACCATCAACAGTGCGACATTCCACATGCGACCTCCTCCTTTCATCATCTTGCCGTGTTATACCCTGGCTTGGCTTAAACCTGTTATCTGGCTTTTTGACGACGGAAACTGTTCCACAGGCCAACTGCCGTGTCCACGTAGGACAGCCAGTTCCGGCTGCGGGACTTTTCTTCCGCTTCCGTCTTCTGATAGACGGCGTCATACGACTGGAACGTGCGATCTTGTGCCGTCAAAGGCACTTCCATGCGGGCGGGCTGCTCTTTCTTCTGCTCTATCCGGGATTGCTTAAAGCGGCTAACCATGCCGGCGGATATTTGCTTCACCGCATAAGTGACTTCGCTTAAAGCTTCTCCCAGGTTTTTGACGGTATCCATAACCGGATCAATTTGTTTCATCTTATGCTGAACATCCACCGTAATATCGTTCGTATTTCGAATGGTCTGCTTCACTTCATAACTCAATTCGTCGACCGTCTTTTGTACTTCCTGAAGCGTTTGTGTTACCTTTTCGAGCGATTGCGTGGCCGCCTTCAATGTCTTGATCAAGAAGAATACGAGAACCGCAAATGCCACGGCAATAATGGCAACACTGATTTGAGTTAGCATACGTTGTCCCTCGCTTTCAAGTTATGTTTGGTTTCGGATACGCAATAGTTACCCTATCCCCCACCTCACGAAACAAAGGGTTCCTTGCCATCCATGCCACTGTTCTCCAGCTTGTTTCATCCCCTGCCGCCCCGGTTAAAGAACACTACGAAGGGCGCTGCGGCAACGCCGATGGCCCCTACCGATCTTCAAATTGGATAAGAGCTCCTTACTTGGAGCAGCATGCGATGACATGCTATATATCCAATAAAATCGATGAAGAAAGCAGGGTGAATATGATGTTAAAATGGTCCGTAATTTTTCTGGTGGTTGCACTGATTGCAGGGATCTTCGGCTTCTTCGGCATCGTTGAGGCTGCAGCCAGTATCGCGAAGGTTCTGTTCTTCGTCTTCGTTGTCCTGTTTGTGATCTCTCTCTTTACCGGACGCAGACGAAGTATGTGACGGCGTCACATGTTGTTAAAGCCCGTGCATTGAATATACACATAGGAACGTGAAAAAGGGTGTCCCTCCGTTGTTACACGGATGGGACACCCTTTTTATGGCGTGCTTGAATTTGAGGCGGCTTAAGCGTTCGTTGCTGCAGCCTCCCGGCTTCCGGCTGCCTTCGGCTCTTCCGCCGGCTTCGTCTTCTTGATGAAGAAAGCCAGAATCAAGGAAACCACGCTGATCCAGGTGGCAATAACAAAGGCATAGTTAATGCCATAAATCGTTGCTTCGTTGCCCAGCTTAAGCAGGTCGGCCTGATTCTTCGGATCGAACAGGCCCGACTGCATCAAGGCTTCTCCTCGGCTCTCCGCCTGGGTGGACATGACGGTAACGAGAATCGCGGTTCCGATCGAGCCGGAAACCATGCGGAGTGTATTCGACATGGCCGTACCATGGGCGTTCAAGCTCCGCGGCAGCTGATTCAATCCCGCGGTCTGAATCGGCATCATGAGCATCGACATACCGAACATGCGGGCCGTATAGATGATCATGATCTGGCCGTAAGACATCGTTTCGGTCAGATTACTGAACTCCCACGTCGTAATGACCGTAATCGCCAGACCGATAACAGCCAGCCATCTTGCGCCAACCTTATCGAATATCGCGCCCGTGATGGGTGACATAATTCCCATTAGAATCGCGCCGGGAAGCATGAGCAGACCGGATTCCACCGGCGTAAACCCGCGAATCTGCTGCAGATAAATCGGCAGCAGGATCATCCCGGCATACATCGCCATCGTGACGATGACATTGATCAAGGTCGTTAACGTAAACATGTTGTACTTAAATATACGGAATTCCAGCATCGGATTGTCGGCCTTCATTTCCCGCCATACAAACAGGATGAGGGCAACCGTGCCGACCGCAAGGGTCGTCACGACCGGCGTGCTGGACCAGCCGTCGTTCCCGGCGTCACTGAAGCCGTAGAGCAAGCCGCCGAAGCCAAGGGTAGACAAAATGATGGCGATCATGTCCAGCTTGGGCCGGCTGACCTCTGTCACGTTTTTAAGGAAGAAGACACCGATTAACGTAGCGATAACGGAGAAAGGCAGTATCATGTAGAACAGCACCCGCCAATCGTAATGCTCCACGATATATCCGGAAAGCGTAGGACCGATCGCAGGAGCAAAAATCATGGCGATCCCCATCATCCCCATGGCTTTACCGCGGTTCTCGATAGGGAAAATGTTCAGAAATACGACGGTCATAAGCGGCATGAGAATTCCTGCACCCGCTGCCTGAACGAGGCGTCCGGTTAGAAGGAATGCGAAGTTAGGGCTGATGGCACACAGCAAGGTGCCGATCGTAAACAGCGTCATGGCGCTGATGAACAGCTGCCTGGTCGAGAATCGCGCTATCAGGTAGGCGGTAACGGGAATCAGCACTCCGTTCACCAGCATAAAGCCTGTGGTCAGCCACTGGGCTACCGTCGGTTTGATGCTTAAATTTTCCATGATGCTCGGCAGAGCAACATTCATCAAAGTCTGGTTAAGAATGGCGACAAAAGCGCCAATCATTAATGCGGCAATGATGGGGCCTTTCTTGACAGGCTCGCCGGGGCGAGCAGCAGTATGGGTATTCATCGGAAGCTTTCACTCTCTTTCTAAGTAAGTTCGTCCATATCAATAGCATGTTTGTTCTATGTGGACAGCTGACCTTGGATATACTCAACATTCGTCAAAATTTTGCGGTACAGGGAACTCAACTGCCTAACCTCTTCATCTGTTAGAAAACCATATAACAAATCGCTCAGTTCGGCGCGTTTATTGGCCAACTGCTCGATCAGCTCCCACCCGAGCGGCGTAATCTCCAGATGGATGACCCTGCGGTCGGTTGTATCCCTTACGCGGCGCGCGAATCCGCCTTCGATCAATTTATCGGATATGCCCGTGACCGCGCCGCACGTCACATGAATGGAATCCGCCAAGTCAGACAATCTCAAAGCACCCTGTTCGTGGAGCTTCTCCAAGGCGGTGTACTGAGTTCTCCCAAGCTTAGGGAACCCCTCCTTCTGCCATTCATTCTGCACAGTCCGAAGCATCTTCTTAAATAGCATCTCCAACTCCAGAATTTCATTCCGCATGGACATGTATTTTTTTACACTCCTTTAATGGTCCAGCACTCCTTCAATAGAGACACCCTCTCCTTCGCCTCTAAATACTTTAGTACTAAAACATTTATTTCTAAACATTTACTGATTATAGTGGGGGATCATTTCAGTGTCAATGTTTACATATATATTTTTTTCATAATTATTTTCTGAAAATAATGCTTTATCATGAAAGAAAATGCAAAAAGACCCAGACATCGTTTCCTTGTCTGAGTCTTTAGCCGATTCTCTTGCTTTACTTAAACAACGAAGGAATCGACATCCAATCCATCGTAAAGTTCAATTCCAGGCCATCGGACAGAAACTTAACATTCTTCACGGTTACCAAATCCGGCAAATAGTCCTTCAGCGAAATTTGAATGGGGTCAAGCCGGAACACATTCAGCGGAATCTCAACGCCACGAATCGTTGTCGATTCATGCGCCAGGTGAAGATAGCTTCCCTCGGCTGACATCTGGAAGCGCAGGACGGCTCCAAACGGCAATACGCCCCATTTTCCGTTCATGCGGGCTGTCATGGTGGTACCGTTCATTACGAAATCGGCTCCGGTTATATCGACGCCAAGGTCATGCGTGCTCATATATTTTACCATGTTCTTCTTGCTGAGTTCCCCGACTTCCTCCGTGCTTAGTTTCATGCGGGTATCCCGGTTCGACACCATGGTCATCAATTTGTCCTTGAAATCAACGGATCGATAGCGCATGTCCAGGGATTGCGTAGGATAAACAAACCAGACTGCCGCACCGATGATCACAAGCAACAAGACAAGTATTCCCAATAGGAATCGCCCGGTTCGTTTCTTTCGGCGTACCATCCAAAGATCCCTCCTCCCAAAGGATTTCCCTGCTGGAGCAGGGCTTTTCCCATCCCCAAAGTATATAGGAATCCTGGAAACTTGTCACGATTTGAGAATTGTACCCAACTTTCTTGGTTCAAAACATCCAAATGGTGGTTATTACGATATTGTCAAATACTACTTCGGTCCCAAGGAGGAATCATTCCATGAAAAAAACGCTAAGCATTACTGCAGCCCTAGCACTCACCCTGTCCCTAACCGCCGTAGCAAGCGCGGATCCGATTAACGGTACGGTATCCAACACTTCAGGACCGGCTCCGATCTCGGTGGAAGACCCGATCATCAAACCTGAAGAAGTCGTGATCGTACCGACGCCGATGATTGAGCTTACAAGCAAAACTTACTTCTACAACGCTCCAAACGGCGAAAAGCTTGGTGCCCTGGCTCCGCAAAAGCTCGACACCACCGGCAATCGTTACGATGTCATGCTTGGCGGGGAATGGGTTGAAGTATATACATGGCTCGGTAAAGCTTGGATTTATGTAGAGTAATCGTGTATGGCTATCGGGCTTCATGATCCTTCATGCACCCCGGCATGTTAAATGGCAGGTCAAGAGAATCTTGGCCTGCCATTTGTATACCTGCACATTCGGTATCCCTTAGGAGGATCCCTTAGGCTCCACATGAATATGGACGCTCATAATATTATGAATCTTCTCCATCTGCTCTTCGATTCGGTCACTGATCTGATGCCCCTCCAAAACGCTGATATCCGGGTCTACCTCGATGACGACGTCCACCAATACATGATTGCCGTGGATTCGGGCTTTCATATCCTTGATTCCCTCGACACCGGGCGTACGGGCAATCGTGCTGCGCAAATCCGACAAACGGTTTTCATCAAAGCCGTCGGTGAGGCTATAGGTACAATCCCTGAATATTTCCCAAGCCGTTTTGCAAATAATGACGCCAACCGCTACGGCCGCCACGGTATCCAGCCAGGGCAGGCCGAATTGTGCGCCGATGATGCCGACAGCGGCCCCAACGCTGACGAGCGCATCGGACAAGTTATCCTTGGCCGCTGCCATCAGCGCCTGGTTATCGATGCGCCTCGCAAGGTTCCGATTGTAACGATATACGCCCAGCATCGCAACGGCACAGATGCCGGCTACGCCGGCAGACCATAAATTCGGCACTTCCTTGGAGCCTTCAAAAAAAGAACGGACGGCTTCAACCAGCACTTGGATGCCCACGACCGCCATGATGAAGGAGGCCACCAGCGCCGCGATCGTCTCCGCCCTCAAGTGTCCGTACGCATGATCGGAATCCGGCGGCTTCTGGGAAATCCGCAGCCCGATCAATACGGCGAGCGATGCCACGATATCCGTCAGGTTGTTGAAACCGTCGGCGAGCAAAGCACTGGATGCAAACAAGTATCCGCAGAATATTTTAAACGATGACAATACGAGGTAGGCCGCAATGCTGATCCAGGCCCCTCGCTCCCCTTGTTTGATGTTATCATAGGCATTCACTATACGCGTCTCTCCTTTGCTTGCTCCGTGCAGACTTCAAGCGATATCCATCATTATCCATATTTAATCCTAGCAAAGGTCTTTCGTGTGGGTCTAGAGAAACATAATTGCTTCGGTCAAAGAACCATGGACGTAGAAAATGGTATTAATCATTGTTACCCTTGCCGGACGATTTAAAAACGAATAAAATGAGGACAAGCGAACATAAAGAGGAGGGTGATTTCTATGCCCGAGAATAATGAGCCACGCAAAGTGAATTTGGCTGATGCGATCAAGCAAAAGCTGGAACAAAAGAAACAGCAAAATACATCCGCGAACAAGCCGGGGCAATTCCAAGCCGGTTCAGCGCAAAAAATGAAAAGCCAAAACAACAAAAAGCCAAACAACCAGCGTCGTCGTACCGGCGGTTCGTAAAGAGCCGATCCGTACCGCACGCCAAAAAAATGCTGCATCTCCCATACCCGGGAGGTGCAGCATTTTTAATGAAAAGGCGGGATGACAGCTTATCGCCATCATCCCGCCGCTTAATTTTTAAACTTCAACCGGGTACATGCTTTCGCGAAGCCCCTTGATCTCTTCACTCTCCAGATACTCGTCATAACTCATGCTGCGGTCGATGATGCCGTTAGGCGTAATCTCGATAATCCGGTTGGCAATCGTCTGAATGAACTGATGGTCATGCGAGGTGAACAGAATCGTTCCGTCGAAATCGATCAAGCCGTTGTTGAGCGCCGTGATGGACTCCAGATCCAAGTGGTTCGTCGGCTCATCGAAGATCAGCACGTTCGCGCCGTTCAGCATCATTTTGGCCAGCATGCAGCGAACCTTCTCGCCTCCGGACAATACGCTCGCTTTCTTCAGCGCTTCCTCGCCCGAGAACAGCATGCGGCCAAGGAATCCGCGCAGGAACGTTTCGTCCTGATCCTTGGAATATTGGCGCAGCCATTCCACGAGATTCAGGTCGACTCCGTCGAAATAAGCCGAATTGTCTTTCGGGAAATATGCTTGGGTCGTGGTTACGCCCCAACTGTATTCGCCGGCTTCCGCTTCGGTTTCGCCGGTGATGACCTGGAACAAGGTCGTTTTCGGCAAGCCGTTTGGCCCGACAAACGCAATTTTGTCACCTTTATTCACGACAAAACTCACGTTGTCCAGCACTTTCTCGCCTTCCACGCTCTTCGTCAAGCTGTCCACGGTCAGCAATTGTTTGCCGGCTTCGCGTTCAGGCTTGAAGTTGAGGAACGGATATTTACGGTTGGATGGACGGATATCGTCCAGCGTAATTTTATCGAGCTGCTTCTTCCGGGATGTCGCTTGCTTCGATTTCGAAGCATTCGCGGAGAAGCGCTGAATGAAGGCTTGAAGCTCCTTGATCTTCTCTTCCTTCTTCTTGTTGGATTCGCGCTGGAGCGCGAGGGCCAGCTGGCTGGATTCATACCAGAAGTCGTAGTTGCCGACATACAGCTGGATTTTGCCGAAATCGATATCCGCAATATGCGTACATACCTTGTTCAGGAAGTGACGGTCATGGGATACCACGATAACGGTGCCTTCATAATCCATCAGGAAGTTCTCGAGCCACTGAATCGATTCGAGGTCCAAATGGTTGGTAGGCTCATCGAGCAGCAGGTTATGCGGCCGGCCGAACAATGCTTGGGCCAAGAGAACGCGGACCTTCTCGTTGCCGCTCAGCTCCGACATTTTCTTGTCGTGCAGCTCACGCGGAATGCCGAGGCCGATCAGGAGCGCAGCCGCATCCGGCTCGGCATCCCATCCGTTCAGCTCGGCGAATTCGCCTTCCAGCTCACCCGCACGCATGCCGTCTTCTTCGGAGAAGTCGGCTTTTGCATACAGCGCATCCTTCTCTTTCATGATGGTATACAGTCTGGCATGACCCATGATGACCGTCTCCAGAACCGGATACTGGTCATATTCATAGTGGTTCTGCTTCAGAACCGCCATCCGTTCGTTGGGAGTCATATGAACCTCGCCTGAGTTCGGTTCGATCTCGCCGGAGAGGATTTTTAGAAATGTAGACTTACCCGCCCCGTTAGCGCCGATGAGGCCGTAGCAGTTGCCCGGGGTGAATTTTATATTGACATCTTCAAATAGTGCTCGTTTGCCATAGCGGAGCGTTACGCCGCTTGTACTGATCATTAAGCATTACCATCCTTTATCACTATTGGTTTCAGCACATTATAGCATAAGTACGGCGGTTATCGAAGCTTCTGGACGATATAAAACGGTTTTAAACAAATATAACCTCCTGCATGGGCCATTTCATGCTGACCAGCCACAGGAGGCCGACGATCAAAGATTATCTTTTTCCAAGTTTCATAGAACCGAAGCGTTTCTATTAATTTAGAAGAAACCAGTCGGACCGGATCCGCTGTCTTACCATAGACTTCACCGGGAATCGATTGACGATCCCGTGCAGTTGGCTAAGAAAAACGCTGCTGCCGCAAGAGCGGTCGGCATTTGGCCCAAAACGATGACGATTAGAAGGAACTAATAAATGGGCCCGAAAGGTTATAGGACCTTTCGGACCTTTTTAGGCAGTCTGTAGTGTGTATGCCGATCGGAATCGCTTCTTGGGTTTCCGTTACGAAGTCACGCTTCTTCGTTCCGGCTGAACCTTGAAGGTTTCCCCGTACTTCAAGACGCGAATCCGCTCCTTGGCAATCCCGAGCCGCTTTCGTTCCGCTTCCATCCGGTCCAGCGCTTCCCTGGCCGTATCATCGGCCAGCTTGAAGGTCCCGTAATGCATCGGAATCATCGTCTCCGCCTTCACGTCCTGAAACGCCTGCAGCGCCTCTTCCGGATTGACGTGCTGCGACGTCATGAACCACTCCGGCTCGTATGCCCCGATCGGCATCAAAGCGAGGTGAATGTTGAACCGTTCGCCGATCAGCTTAAAACCCTCGAAATAACCGCTGTCTCCGGCAAAATACAAATTCGGCGGAAGCAGTCGGGTACCGTCCTCTGCGACGGGTTCGTTATTGCATGGCGATTCATCGGAAGAACTCGAATCCGTCTTTCCATCCTGCAGCACGGGCTCCATCACGAATCCTCCCCAATGGGACGTATTCGTATCAAACGGTGTCCGCCGCGTCCAATGCTGTGTCGGCACGAAGGAGAATTTCACGCCTTTTATGGCAACCGATTCCCACCACTGCAGTTCGATCACGCGGCGAAAGCCTTTATTGATCATTTTCCGACGCAGACCAACCGGTACAATGATGGTGGTATCCGCACGGTACAGCTTACGGATCGAGGAAACATGCATATGGTCATAGTGGGAATGCGATATCAAAATGACATCGATCGGGGGGATCTCATGAATGGGAAGTCCAGGTTCCCCAAGGCGCTTATTAAACCCCATTCTCCGCGCCCATACGGGATCAGTCACAATATTCATGCCTTCGTATTGAATGAAGAACGTGGCGTGCCCGATCCAGGTAACGGAGGTTTCGTGCCGGTTGCTATGCAAATACTGAAGATCCGGCGTCAGGTTCGGAATGCAGTAGGAATAATCCTTCTTCTTCTGACGACGTTCGTCGCGCCACTGCTTGAACTGTTTAAGCGTTTTGTCCGTGCTGACGTTATCGATATTGTTATAGCGAATTCTTGGCATGCAGCCTCCTCCTTCCATTACCCTGTATTTTACCCGTATTGAGCTATCCGCTCAACTTTGCGCTTTGTTGTTCTTTTTACACCGAATGATTCTTGGCGAAACAGCCCGGATTTATTTTGTCCATCCCTCAATCCGAAGGGTCTTTATACTTGACGACGTAAATCGCCATAAAGGCTACGGCAGCCAGTACCGTGAGCAGCGGTGCTATGAAAATGCCGAAGTCCTCCACTTGCCTCACCCCTTCTTCGCGGATTTGCCGCGAATGTAGTTCGCATCGAACAGAAACAATCGCATCAGCAGGATCAGGGAAGGCACCAGCACGCAGAAGCCGAGAATAAACGCGGTAATCAAAGCGATGGCCATCGTATCGTTGGTGATGCTCTCATGAATGTGGATGTAATCATAGAGAATGTACGGCAGATGCGAGCGACCATATCCGTACCAGGCAAAAGCGAATTGAAGCATGACCATGATAAATGCGATGCCAAGGCGGGTGCGTTTCCACACGAGGTATACCGCGATCACAAAGCAGACGAACGACGCGATAAACATCCAGGCGATATCCAGCATTTGCCCAAAATGGACCGGATTCTGATGGTTGATCTGGAAAAACGCGAAAACCGAAGCCAGGATCGTCGGCCCGCTCCACCCCAGTGCATAACCCCGGACCACGCCGAACGCCACCTCATCCCCGGCACGCTGCGCGTAATAGGACAGGAACATCGCCGAGATGTACAGAACGCTGACAAGGGCTAGCAGAATGACCGACCACGTGTACGGATTCGTGAAGAACGTGTACCAGTGAAGCTCCACCTTCCCGCCGTCCATATAGATGATGCCGCCTTCGGAGATGGCCAATATCGTCGACAAGGCGGCAGGAATGAGCAGCCCCGTCGCTCCGTATAGTCCCATGTATACGATATTGTTGCCCGTCTGGCTGCCATACGTATGATAGGCGTAGTAAGCGCCTCGGATGGCAAGCAGCACTAGCGCCAAGCTGCCTGGGACAAGCAGCGCGGTACCATAATAATACGCGGCATCGGGAAAGAATCCGACGAGCCCGACCACAAAAAAGATCAGGAACACATTGGTCACTTCCCAAACGGGGGACAGGTATCGCTGGATGATATTGTGGATCTTGTTCTCATGTCCGGTAAGCACGCTATAGAAGCTGAAGAATCCGGCACCGAAATCAATCGAGGCCACCAGCAAATAGCCGAACAGGAACGTCCATAGAACGGTTATGGCTACCATGGCATAGCTCACTTGCGGTCTCCTCCTTCGATTTCGAGTCCCAGCAGCCGGATTTCCTCTTCCGCGCTTTTATTCCGGAACAATTGGCTCAGCACGCGGATTGCGGATACGGACAAGACCAAATACAGTAGAATAAACAGCACCAGCATCCAGCCGACGCTCGATGAAGTGGTCGCCGCATCCGATACCTTCATATAGCCCCGCACAATCCACGGCTGCCTTCCGATCTCGGCAAGGAACCAGCCCAGCCATATGGCTGACATCGATAAAGGCCCTAAAGCCAATATACTGAGCAGCAGCCACTTTGGGTAAGGCTTTTTGCCAGGAAGTTTCCTTCGGAACATATACAGGAGAGGAATCAGAACGATCACGGCACCGCTGGTCACCTTCAAATCAAAAAAATAATGCACGGACATCGGCGGTCTCTCGTTCTCCGGAAATTCATTCAGGCCGATGACCTCCGTACTGGGGCTGTTCCCTGCCAGTATGCTAAGCGCGTACGGAATCTTTAACGCATACTTGATTTCGTTATTCTCATCCAGAAAGCCACCGTAAATGAGCGGGGCTTCGGTCATCGTCTCAAAATGCCACTCGGCGGCCGCCAGTTTCTCGGGCTGGTATTTGGCCAGGAATTTGCCGGAAAAGTCTCCGATCATCACGGTGGCCACGGCAAACACAAAGGTGGAAATGACGGTAAGCTTCAGCGCTTTCTTAAAATAGACGTGCCTGCTTCCCCGAAGTAAGCTGAAAGCCGCGATGCTGGCCAGCGCCGCTGCGCTTGTCGTAAACGCCGACGCCAGCACATGGCTCACCTTGGTCGGCGTCGCCGGATTGAACATGGCCACGAACGGATTCACGTTCGTAAACACCCCGTCCACCAGCTCAAAGCCCTGCGGCTGGTTCATAAATGCATTCATGCTCGTGATAAAGAATGCAGAAGCGGAGGAGCCGATCGCCACGGGAATTAGCAGCAGCAAGTGGGTCCATTTGTTTTTGAACCGATCCCACGTATAGAGATAAATGCCAAGAAAGATCGCCTCCACAAAAAAAGCGAAGGTTTCCATGAACAGCGGCAGCGCAATGGCCTTACCGGCTACGCGCATAAAGGTGGGCCACAGCAGGCTGAGCTGCAAGCCGATGGCGGTTCCTGTCACGACGCCGACAGCTACGGTAATCACGTATCCCCGCGCCCAGCGCCTGGCGAGCAAGGTATAATGGTCGTCCCCCGTCCGGATCCCCCTCCACTCCGCCAGAGCCAGCATAATGGGAATCCCGACGCCGATGGTTGCCAGAACAATATGTACAAACAGGGTCAGTCCGGTCAGTATCCGGCTCATCAGTACTGGATCCAGTGATGACATCAGGTTCACTCCTCGGGTGTGTTATCCAAAATGATGCATGTAGCGCAAATATCCTTTCACGGCCCCGTACAGCATAATGGCCGCCACGATAAAACATAGAATCGCAAGCTTTTTCTCCTGCTTCCTGTACATCGACAGCCTAGCCTCCCTTATGTATTTCGGACTTCCTGTGCAAGGGGTGCCGCCCTTCGCCGTAATTCTTTGAAAAACATGAATGAATTCCATCCAACATTATCAGTTTTACAAACCCTTCCTCTTTTTATCCAAAGTCCGGTCAATTTGTTGGAATCCTGTGCATGATGTTTTTTCCGGCATGGAAAAGAGGTACAATAAGAGGATAAGGAGGCGATAAAAACCCATGAAAATTACATTCATTGAACCAACCCCGAGCCCGAACTCCATGATGCTTCATCTTGACGAAACCCTGGAGTCCGGTATTCGCAGAACATATACACTAGACAACGAACGGTCGGCTCCTCCCTGGATCAGGCAGCTGCTCCATATCCCTGGCGTAAAGAGCGTGTTCCACACCCTCGATTTCATCGCGCTCGACCGTAAAGGCAACGCCGATTGGCCTTCCATTCTGGGCGCCGTTCAGGAAATATTCGGCCAGGAGGGACTCGCCGCCGGACTCAAGGAAGGCGCTGATGATATCGCATTTGGGGAAGCCCAAGTGTTCGTGCAATATTTCCGCAATATTCCGATGCAAATTCGTGTCAAAAGCGGGAATCAGGAAGAACGTATCGGTCTGTCGGAGCGCTTCTCCCAAGCCGTAGCCGCGGTAGGGACTTCCTCGCTTATCAAGGAACGCAAGCTCAAGGAGTACGGCGTACGCTACGGCCAGCTGGAAGACATCGCCCGTGACGTGGAGCAGGAGCTGGAAGCCGCATTCCCGCAGGAGCGCCTCGATAAGGTCATTGCCCAGGCGATTGCCCACGGTGCCAGCGACGAGGATTTCGTCGAGCAGCGCCGGAAGCTGACGGACGAGGAAACCGAGGCCGCGATGCAGGATGAGGACTGGCGCGTACGTTATGCCGCGCTGGATGCGCTGGAGCCGACGGAGAAACACATTCCGCTGCTTCGCAAAGCGCTTCGGGATCCGAAGATGCAGATCCGACGGCTCGTCGTCGTGTACTTGGGCGACCTTCGGACGCCTGAAGCGATGGAGCTCCTGTATGAAGCCATGCGCGACGAAACGCCGGCCGTTCGCCGTACCGCTGGAGATACCTTGTCCGATATCGGCGATGCCGCCGCTACCCCGGTCATGGTCGAATCGCTCAAAGACAGCAGCAAGATCGTTCGCTGGCGTGCAGCCCGCTTCCTATACGAAGTCGGTACGGAGGAAGCGCGTTCCGCCCTTGAAGAAGCCGCCAACGATCCGGAATTCGAAGTAAGCCTGCAGGCACGAATGGCGCTGGAGCGCATCGAATCCGGCGAAGAAGCTGCCGGAACCGTCTGGCAGCAAATGGCTAAACGGAATCAATCGTAATCGCTCGGCGGAAACCGCCTTGAACCGTAAAAATTAACCATTGCTTCTGACATGGAATGTGATTTATACTTAGGACTCTCTTGTTAGAATTGAATATACAGATAGCCTCATCATTCCAAGATGAGGTAGAGGTTGCAGACATGATCAGTAGTTGTGCCGAGGCAAAGAGAAGCCGGTGAAGCACAGTGAAAGGCATGAATGCCGAAGTGCAGGGTATCCTCTTGTATCCTGTGCTGGGGCCGTTGTCGAAAGAGACGGAACTGTCACGGGGGATTTCCTCGTGTTGTGCTATCTTCATGGAGGGTATGATGCGGATACGATCAAGACCGCAGGTATAGGACCTGCGGTCTTTTTGTTCTAACAGGGTATATTTTAAATATCATTTCTTAATGTATAGAAGGAGTGTTCGACCTTGAATCGCAAAAAAGCACCGGCTGCTTCGCTTAAGCAGAGCTTTAAAGCCCGTCATATGACGATGATCGCCCTTGGCGGATCAATCGGTACGGGCCTGTTCCTGGCAAGCGGAACGGCCATCGCCTCTGCCGGTCCGGGCGGAGCGCTTATCGCGTATGCCGCCGTAGGCCTCATGGTTTACTTTCTGATGACCAGCCTGGGCGAACTCGCTACGTATCTTCCGGATTCCGGCTCATTCAGCACCTACGCCTCCCGGTTTGTCAGTCCCGCCTTCGGATTTGCCGTCGGCTGGAACTTCTGGTACAACTGGGCCGTTACCATTGCCGCCGAACTCGCGGCGGCGACGGTTATAATCAAGTTCTGGTTCCCGGACAGCCCGTCATTTCTGTGGAGCCTTCTGTTCCTGGCGATTATGTTCGGCTTAAACATTCTATCCGCCAAAGGATACGGCGAATCGGAATATTGGTTTGCTATCATTAAAGTAGCGACCGTCATTGTATTTCTTATCATCGGCGTTATGATGATTTTCGGCATTCTTGGCGGCGAAGCGGTCGGATTCAGCAACTTTAGCCTAGGCGACGGGCCGGTACACGGCGGATTCTTTGCGCTGGTCGGCGTGTTTATGGCTGCAGGCTTCTCCTTTCAGGGAACCGAGCTGATCGGGGTAGCCGCTGGCGAAAGCGAGAATCCGAGAAAACATGTGCCCAAAGCCATTCGTCAGGTTTTCTGGCGTATCCTGATCTTCTATATTTTCGCCATTTTTGTTATCGGCATGCTGATCCCGTACACCCATCCGAGCTTGCTTCAATCCGGGGTCGACAATATCGGTGTCAGCCCATTCACCCTGGTGTTTGAGAAAGCCGGCCTTGCGTTTGCGGCTTCCGTAATGAATGCGGTCATTCTCAGCTCCGTGCTGTCTGCCGGCAACTCCGGGATGTATGCCTCGACCCGCGTCCTGTATGCCATGGCGAAGCAGGGCATGGCTCCGAAATGGCTGAGCCGCCTGAACAGCCGCGGCGTGCCGGTTGCAGCCCTGATCGTAACCTCCGCCGTGGGCATGCTGGCGTTCCTGGCCTCCTTCTTCGGCGATGGCGTCGTTTACGTGTGGCTTCTGAACGCCTCCGGGATGTGCGGATTCATTAACTGGCTGGCGATTGCGGTGAGTCATTACCGCTTCCGTAAAGCCTACGTTGCCCAAGGCAAGGACCTGAAGGATCTTCCTTTCCGTGCGCGCTGGTTCCCCTTCGGCCCCATCTTCGCTTTCCTGCTCTGTCTCGTGGCCATTATCGGTCAAGGCAATTTCAGCGGGGAGATCGACTGGTTAACGATCATTGCCACGTATGTCAGCATTCCGTTGTTCCTCTCCATCTGGTTCGGCTACCGCTTGATTAAGAAGAGCCGCATCGTGCCTTTGGATGAGTGCGATTTGAGCACGGATGCCAAATCATAATAAAGACGAATATGCAAAAAAACAGCTTCCTCCCGTTGTTGGGAGGAAGCTGTTTTTCATTTGGCACGGACACCTACCATATGATCTGCACTCTAAGATCACCCGTGTTTTCAAAAGCATTGTGATAATATTTGATGGACCCCAGATTGTTCTTTAACTGAAGCTGCTGGAGCACGCTCACAAGCTCTCGCTCGCTGCCGTCAAACCGGAATACCAGCTTGCGGCTGCCTTCCGCCTTCGCTGCCTTCACCAGCGGCTGAAGCTGAAGGTGGGAGCTGACGATGGCGCGGGCATCGTACAGCTGATACTCCAGATCCTTCTTAATCGCTTCGTATGCTCCCGCTTTCGAACGATCCTTCGCGGCCAGCCCGGCCAGCGTGTTGCGGTAAAGCGTATTCGCCTTCGGATAGGATTTCACCCAGGTATGATCCCGGCCCATCTGCTCATCCGTTCGGAGGTAATACGTGTAGGATACCTCGTTGTCACGATCAGGAACGGGATCGTTCCACGTCGTGTCCAGGTGGTACCATTTGCCGTCCAAAAGGACCAGATTCCAGGCATGGAGCTGGCCTTGTGGATTGTCGGAGGCGTAAGCCGTACCCTCCACGATTTTGTTCTGAATCCCGGCTTCCTTCAGCAGCTTATGCGTTAATAGAGAATAACCTTGGCATACCGTGCTCCCCGTGTAAAGCCCGTCATAGGCCGTATATTTCGTAAGCGTCGTATCGTATTTCAAGTTGCGGACAACCCAATCATGGATGGCTTTCACCTTCTCATGATCATTCATGCCCGGCTTGATGATCTGCTTCAAAATGCGGTCGGTATGCTGGTTCACGTAGTTCGTCTGCTCCGCGGTCTCGCGATAGCTCAACCGGACGGTAACATTGGCGGAACTGGATGTTCCACGATAGTCGTAGCTATAGCTGGCAATGGTGTAATGGATATAAGGATCACTGGCCATCGCCTGATCAAGTGCGTCTTTTAGCTGCGATTTCAGCGATTTGGTCTCGCCCTGGTAAACAAAACGCACCGTCGATTGCCTGTCGCTCATCGCTGTCAGCAGTTTCTGCTGTATCGCATGGACCGACTTCACGACCGCTTTGTTGGAAGTGGCATAGACATCACTGAGATTAGCTGGTTCTGGTACTGCTGCAACGGTTACCGCCAAAGTCCCTATGAACAGTAATTTAACGATCGTTCCTCGGCTTCGTTTCATCGGTACACCCGCCCTTCATCTTCCTCATCCGTATGCACCATCATTGTAACACATAACATCAGGGCTTAAGGGTTCTAGTTTTGTCGACCGGGCACGAATATTAAATACTACCAATAAAATGAGGACAAGAAGGAATCGCTTCGCCCCGCCAGCTTCGACATGCGGACCAGAACCTCAGCCGCTTCCGCGCGCGTCACTTCGCGATTAGGCAGGAACTTGCCATCCACCGCCGGAAGAAGTCCCAGCTTGAGCGCGATCAGGGCTGCGCCTTTGTTCGTCACGGCGTCGGCATCGGATATCCCCTGCACATCGGTTGGAAGAATAAAGGCTTTGGACAGCTTCTCGTAATTCAAAATCCGGGTCAGCGAGCTTGCCAGTTCATCCCTGGTCAGCTTACGGTCCAGCTGCAGCGGGCTGTCCGGGTCATACGGAATCCAATTCTGCCCGATCAGCACTTGGATGGCCTGGTAATACGGATGGTCCGGCTGCAGGCCCGCGTACGGATCCATGGTGGATCTTCCGTACACCTGCTCGTAGGACGGGCTAACCGAAGCCGCTACCAGCTGATACCATTCGCCAAGGGTGATCTGACGATCCGGGTACACCTTGCCGTCCTTGTCCGGAACCAATACCCGATATTTCACCAGCTCCTTCAGAGCCGCTTCGGCTGAATGCCCTGCCGCGTCAGTCACTGGCGGAATATCCTTGCGGTTCATTTCCGGCATGATATCGCGCCATTCTCCGCTCTTGGCATCGAGCGGTACCTGCATGCCGCCTAAAGCCTGCTGTTTATGTGTCGGATAATAAATCAGCTTGATGAAAGGCTTGGTGATTTCATTATTGGCAGACAGGTAACCACCGTAATAGCCGTATTTCAGCTTCAGGTCGATCTCCTTCAAATACTGCGCTCTAGCCTGCTCCTCGGTAATGGCCGGCTTTACGTCCGTTGGCAGCTTGGAGAGGACGCCTTCCGAATTCACGCTAAAGCCCTGGATTTGCCCGTTGGCCTCAATCGTGAGGTTCAGGGAATCGCCCATGACGCGAATATCGCCGACATAGCGCTGGAATGAAAATTGATAGTTGAGGGTTTTCGTGTCCTTACCCATTTTATCAACCGATGTCAGCTTCCATTCCTCGGAAGCGTTGGGCACCAGCTTGCTTACCGTCTTGAAAGCAAGATCCTGCGCAGCCTGCTGCGAAATCGGGTTCTTCACTTCCGCAGTTTCGGTCCGGTCATAACGATATCGGTTGTACGAGTAGATCTGTCCGGTCTTGGCGTCCACCTCTGCGGATACCATCTCTCCTCCGCCCATGGCGGAGATCGCATGTTCGCCCCATCTGATGTTCCACGTCTTAACCTCTTTGTTGTTCCATCTTGTACCCAGACTCTTGGATTCTGTCTTCAAGCCTGACGGCAGCTTGATCTGCGACTCCACCCATCGGGCTGCCGCATCACCGCCGGCGAATGGACCCGCGACCGGCTTAAAGGTTTCTTCGGTTGCCGGAATCGTGCCGTCCTCAACGGAGACAAGCCCGCTCTCTTCCCCCGTGAAACTGATGAATTTGCCGGTATTGGCATCCATTGAATAACCTGACAGATCATTAGGTATGTAACCTAAAAAATATTCGCCTTTGGCATTGTTATATAAATTTTCCGGCACATAAGCCAAGGATACTTGGAATTGATCTTCAAACAATTTGCGGATCGAGGCCTCGTTCAATTTCGGCGTGGATGAAGGAAACTCCTCACTGACTTGATTGCGGGAATATTGAATCGTATTGCCCTGTCCATCCAGCGTGATCGTAATGCTGTTCACATCCGATTCAATTCCGTTCACCGAGGTCTGGAAATAGAAATCAAACCGGGGCGGACTGAACAAAGCAGCTTGCATACCGAGATACGCTTCATTCTCCTTAAGCTCGCTTGCCTTCACGTCCGACACGTGGGTGCTGATCCATTTCAGCGCCTTCTCCTTGGCTGCTTCCCGGGTTAACGCCGGTTTGTCGCTATCCTGCTTCAACAAAGAGTTAGGGAGATAGATATGAATAAGTTCACCCGTAACCGCATTGACCTGGGCATTGAAGCCGGAGCTTGAGTTCCCTTTGGTCAGCACCAATTGCAGATCCCATGCAAGCGCACTTGATCTCATGTCGTCATTCTCCAGGAACTGCACGTTCGACACCTTTACATTCTTGAGTTCAGGAAAAGCCTTCTTCACGATTTCTTCCGCCTGTTTGGACGAAATTTTTGCACCCTTCGGTATTTCGTTATCCGTAACGCTTTCGGAACCGGCTTGACCACTGCTGTCGACGGAAGTTACCGTTTCGGATACAGCGACTCCGCTGCCCGGAACGGAATTATCCCCCCATACCGGCTGCGCCAAACAAAGCATGGCCGTAGCCGTAACCGCACAAACGGTCTTTTTTACCCTTACTTTCTTCTTCCCCGATGGATTCACTTGATTCGCTCCCTTCCATTTCTTGAACCTAACCATGCATTACTTACACACGATGCTATCCTCAACAAGTGCCTGTACACGGCAGCAATGACATAACCAAGCTACCTAAATAATACCATAACTTGTCTATATATTCCTTATGTAGTAAGCTTCCAAAACATAACCTGCGTGGTTAAGGATGAACAAAGTGTAACTATTTCGCCGCTTCCACGAAAGCCGCTGCACGGCGCTGGATCTCGTCCGAATTCCCGGACGCAAGCGCATCCTTCGGAAGCAGCGCGCTCCCTAAACCCACCGCTGCCGCGCCTGCGTTAAAATAATCCGGAAGATTGCCCAGCGTAACTCCGCCCGTGGCAAGCAGCGGAATGTGATTCAGCGGGCCCTGAAGCTCCCGGATAAACGACAAGCCGATGCTTGCCATAGGAAACAGCTTCACGATCTCCGCCCCGGCGGCGTACGCCGCAACGATCTCCGTTGGCGTCATCGCCCCGGGCCATACGTCGATTCCCTGCTCCAGGGCAAATTCGATGACGGAAAGATCCGTGTTCGGCGAGATCAGGAATTGGGCTCCGGCAGAGACCGCTTCCTTGGCCATCTCCACATCTAGGACGGTACCCGCGCCGACATACACGTCACCGTCATAGCGGGCGCGCCAATCCTGAATCATATGTAAAGCGCCCTTCGTATTCATCGTCACTTCCATAAACCGGATTCCGCCCCGGCTCAATCCTTCCCCCACGAAGCCCGCTTGTTCTTTTGTAATGCCGCGCACGATAGCAACGATTTTCTCGCGTTTCAGTTCGGCTGTCAGTGTCATTGACGTCCCCCCCATCTCTTTTTTTACACTTTCCGCGCCATCCTTAATCGGATTGGCCGCAGATGTTACACAATGATCACAGGCCATCTAATAAAGGGACCTGAAAATCGATATCCAAACGGTTCTCATCGAATAGGGTCGACCCTCATTCTGCGGCGTAACCTGCTTATGACTTCAACCTGCTTCAAGTATATGCGGTCCGGAGCGTTCACGCAAAAAAAAGCAGGCCGGGAGAATGTCTTCCCGACCTGCTCTTCAACATCTGCAGGTTATCCGCGGAATTCGGACAGCTCCGCGCCAAGTTCACGCGTGGCTCCGTATACGCTTTGATAGAGTCCAAACAATTTGTCATAGGCCTGAACCGCTTGCGGGTTTGGAGAATACGAGCGTGCCGGACGCAAAAACGCCTTCGCGCAGTCCTGAAGGCTTGGGAACCAGCCGCAGCCGTAAGCTGCAAGCATTGCCGCGCCCATGGCCGGGCCCTGCTCGCTTTCCAGCTTCACGATTTCCGCGTTGAACACATCCGCCTGCATCTGCAGCCAGGTCTCGTTCTTGGCTCCGCCGCCAATGGAAATCACGCGGTCGATCTGCTTGCCCGATGCCCGTAGGATATCGATGGATTCGCGGAGAGAGAACGTGATCCCCTCGAGTACCGAACGCGCAAAGTGAGGCAGCTTATGCCCGGCGTCCATGCCAATGAAGCTGCCGCGGATGGTGGCGTCCGGATGGGGCGTGCGTTCGCCGACAATATACGGCGTGAACAGCAGCCCGCCGCTGCCTACCGGGATATTCCCGATATCGCTTAACAGCGCGTCAAAGGAAACATCCGGAGCAAAGGTATCCTTGAACCAGGTCAGGCTGTATCCCGCTGCGAGGGTTACCCCCATGATATAATAAGCGTCTTTCTCGCTATGGTTAAAGAAATGGACCTTTCCTTCAAAATCCACCTCACGGCGCTCCTCATAGGACAGCACCACGCCCGATGTACCAATGCTGCACATCGTCTGCCCTTCTTCGAGAATGCCGGCGCCGATAGCGCCGCAGGCGTTGTCCGCCCCGCCGGCAAATACCTTCGTCTCCGGCAGCAGAGCGGCTTGCTCGGCAATCTCGGGGAGCAGCGTGCCGCATTCGTCGAAGGATTCGACCAACGGCGGGCATAAGGTGTGCGGCAGCTGGAAAGCATCCAGAATGTCGGTGCTCCAGGATTTCCCGGCCACGTCCAGCAGCAGCGTGCCGGCTGCATCGGAGTAGTCCATCGCGTATTGTCCGGTCAAGCGGAAACGCACGTAATCCTTAGGCAGCAGGAACAGGGCAGCCCGTTCGAGCACTTCCGGCTCAAACTCCTGGACCCAGAGAATCTTCGGCAGAGTGAAGCCTTCCAGCGCGCGATTGCGTGCAATGCCGAGCAGCTTCTCCTGCAAGGTCTCCTCGATGCGGCGGCATTGCGCCGTTGTCCGGGTGTCGTTCCACAGGATCGCCGGCCGCAGCACGGCGCCCTCTCCGTCTACCAGGACCAAACCATGCATTTGGCCGGAGAAGCTCAATCCCTCAACCTCGGATGGATGTATGTTGTTTCCTTTCATTAATTGTCGTAGCGACAATACCGTTTTGTCCACCCAGTCCTCCGGCCACTGTTCGCTGTAACCGGGCTTCGGCTGGCTCAGCGGGTATGACTCCGAATGCTCGGCAACCACCGTGCCGCTGCGGTCCACCAGCACGGTCTTCACGGCACTGGTCCCCAAATCAACTCCGATAACGTAACTCATCTATATCCTCCTTCGTCTCCTCATGAACCGAACATGAAAACATCGTTGGCATTCTCCCCTAGACGCATCGTCTGGTCCGGGACATGCCTCCAATGACTGCCGACCATCGATCGCGCCATCGTTTCCGGTTTGAAATAAGTACACCGGCATCCCTGGAGGGAGCCGGTGAAGGTTTTGGATTTCATGGAACAAGCTTAAACAGCCGTACCGTTATGAATTAATTCGCAAGAATGTACTGATTCAGAATCGCCTTCAGCATTTCTTGGCGTCCGGACTCGTTTTTGCGAGGGGACTCGTTGTTCAGCGCGTATTCCGCAAGGGAAGCCAGCGTAGCCTTACCGGATACGACGTCAGCGCCGATGCCTTCATTAAAGCTGCTGTAGCGCTTCGCGATGAAGTCCTCGAATACGCGGTCTTCGATCAGCTTCGCTGCCACTTTCAAGCCTTTTGCGTAAGTATCCATACCGGCGATGTGCGCATGGAACAGATCTTCCGGCTCGAAGGATGGACGGCGAACCTTCGCGTCGAAGTTCACGCCGCCGCGGCCGAGGCCGCCGTTCATCAGCACTTCGTACAGCGTCAATGTAGCGTCATAGATGTTAACCGGGAATTCGTCCGTATCCCATCCGATAAGCATATCGCCTTGGTTCGCGTCGAGGGAACCGAGCATGCCGTTGATGCGTGCTACGCGAAGCTCATGTTCGAAGGTATGACCGGCCAGCGTGGCGTGGTTTGCTTCGAGATTCAATTTAAAATGCTTGTCGAGACCGTATTTCTGCAGGAATGCAATCGTAGTAGCCGCATCGAAGTCATATTGGTGCTTGGTCGGCTCCTTCGGTTTAGGCTCGATCAGGAACTGAGCGTCAAAGCCGATTTCCTTCGCGTAATCCACCGCCATATGGAACAGGCGCGCCAGATTATCCAGTTCAAGGCCCATATCCGTGTTCAGCAGGGTCTCGTAGCCTTCACGGCCTCCCCAGAACACGTAGTTCTCGGCGCCGAGGCGTTTGCCGACTTCGAGGCCCTTCTTGATTTGCGCTGCCGCATGAGCGTATACATCGGCGTTGCACGTAGTGCCCGCACCATGCATGAAACGAGGATTCGTGAACATGTTGGCCGTGTTCCACAGCAATTTTTTGCCGGTGGACTTCATGTGGTCTTCAATCGAGTCCACGATCGTATCGATGTTGCTGTAGAACTCGCGCAGGCTGCTGCCTTCCGGCGCAATGTCCACGTCGTGGAAGCAGAAATACGGAAGGTTCATCTTCTCCATGAATTCAAAGCCTGCCTCAACGCGTGCTTTGGCAAGGTCCATGCCGGAGTAGTTGCCCCAAGGACGAACCGCCGTGTCGGCACCGAACGGATCGGAGCCGCCTGCAGTCAATGTATGCCAGTAAGCCATCGCGAAACGGAGATGCTCTTCCATCGTTTTGCCGGCTACGACTTCTGTCGGATTATAAAATTTAAAAGCATAAGGGTTGGTCGATTTGCTGCCTTCGTACTCGACTTTGCTAATGTTGTTAAAATAGGCCATGAATAAATCCTCCTATACCTTGTTAAGGTGTGGTTAACGCTTACAAGGTTATCCTATCACAGCTCCTCCACTTTGTCTATTGGTTAAACAAAGTTATTCCTTTACAAGTTTTTCAAAAGCGATTCCGCCTGCCGTTGTGACGGTTTCGCTCTGCGGCAAAGGACATGTTCCCCATCTAATCCAGGGTACACTCTTCCTCCACATTCGAATGAAGACATCGCCCATCGGATCCGGCTCATTAATGATTCCGTGACTTAAGCGGCGTTACGGGCTGTTGCATTTTCTCGTCTTTGCCCCTAGACTATGAGCATATCAAGTCTCACAAGCCTAACTGGATTAGGAAAGCAAGACTAAAAGGATGAATACACATGACGAATATTACCGGTGACCAGGCTCTGGTCAAAAAAATAAACACTTCCATCATTCTCGATACGATACGTCAACACGCGCCGGTCTCCCGGGCGAAGGTGTCCAAGCTGACAGGCCTGAACAAGGCTACCGTCTCCAATCTTGTGCAGGAGCTGTGCAGCAACCACCTGGTCCAGGAAATCGGGCCCGGCGAATCCAGCGGCGGCAGGAAGCCGCAGCTGCTGCTGTTTAACGGACAAGCCGGGTATGCCATCGGCGTCGAGCTGCGCGTGAAGCAGATAACCGCCGTGCTTACCGATCTGGAAGGACGGATCCTTGCCGAAGAGGACACGGCGCTTGAAGGGCACGACGTTGAATCGGTGACGAGGCTGATGGTGGGCATGATCCACGGCCTGATGCGTCAGGCCCCTCCCTCCCCGTACGGCATCATCGGGATCGGCGTGGGCGTCCCGGGAATGGTCGACGGCGACGGCACCGTCCTCTTCGCCCCCAACCTGGGGTGGGACATGGTCCCGCTGCAGGAGCAGCTCGAGCTTGAGCTCGGACTCCCCGTCACCATCGACAATGAAGCGAATGCGGGTGCCCAGGGCGAGCTGCGCTTCGGAGCCGGCCGGGACGCCCGCCATCTCCTCTATATCAGTGCCGGCAGCGGTATCGGCTCCGGCATCATCATCAATGGCGAGCTCTATAAGGGAGCCCGCGGATATGCCGGCGAAAGCGGCCATATGTCCATTGAGGCCGAGGGACGGGAATGCAGCTGCGGCAACCGCGGCTGCTGGGAGCTGTACGCCTCGGAGAAATCCTATGACGGCAGAGATGCCGTTCTTCCGTCCAGGCGGACGTCCGAGCTTGTCCATCATGCCGAGCTCGGCCATGAGGAGACCATCCGGCATTTCGAGGAGCTTGGACGCTATCTCGGCATTGGCATAACCAATCTTGTCAATGGATTCAATCCGCAATCGGTCATCATCGGCGGTCCGCTGTCCGACGCCCGGGCTTGGATCGAAGAAACGCTCCAGCAGGTCGTTGCCCAGCGCACGCTTCCATACCATCGTGAGCGGATGGAGATCCGGTTTGCGGAGCTGGGCAGCCGCTCTACCATGATCGGTGCAGCCTACTCTGCCATTTCGCAATTTCTTGGCCCGGTACGGGTCTCCATGCCGATTCATTAAAATTGACGATATTTTGTCGTAATTAGCGCCCAGCATATTAAGGAAAATCCAGCGATTTTCCGCTATAATTAATCTCGTCCTGTAATTTAAATCACGTTCTCCTCGCGGAGAAAAGTGTGATCGTTATACAAAAGGGAGAGGAAACGCTCAAATGACCTATGTAAGCACTGCGGAAATATCGGCACAAATGTTTGTGACCGTATTGCTGTTTCTCCTAGTTATCGCACCTTTGTTCAGTCTCGCCATCATGCGTTTTTTTCAAGGCAAGAAAAAAGTCGGCTTCATTCTCCTCGGCTCCGGCGTGGCGGCATACGTCGTATTCCAGATCATCATGAGCCTGTTTTTCAGCAAGTGAACATGATCTGTACGAACGCATGGCAGCATGAGCATGGCTCGGCAACAAAAAAAGCTCCTTCCCGAGGCTCGGGAAGGAGCTTTTTATCATAAGCAAGCGATTGGCTTGCCATCTGCTGATGAGATTAAGCTTCCGGATTCAACGCTTTGTTGAACTGGAGCTTGTTCATGCCAAGAATTCGGTGCTCACCGATGATGGTGAGAGGTACAGCGCGAACGCCCATATCCCATACTTGCTGTGCGAATTCGTCGTTCTGCTCGATGTTGCGCTCTTCAAACTCGATGCCTTGATCGGACAAGAAGCCTTTTACTTGTTTGCAGTGCGGGCAGTTGTTCGAAGTGTATACAATCACGTTTTCCATGGTCGGTCAGTCTCCTCTACTCATGATTTGGGCTGCTTACAGCCGGTTCGATCTCTATCTATCAGTTTACAACACGACAGCGCTGTGTTCCAAGCTCTCGATGTATTTCTCCGCATCCATAGCCGCCATACAGCCGCTTCCCGCTGCCGTGATCGCTTGTCTGTAACGGGTATCCTGCACGTCGCCGCAAGCAAATACGCCTTGGATATTCGTTTCGGATGTTCCCGGAGTCGTTACGATATAACCGTTCGGGTCGGTCGTAATGCTTCCGCCAAGGAAACCGGTGTTCGGATGGTGGCCGATCGCCACGAACACGCCGCTGACCGCGATCGTCTCTTCTTCGCCGGTCTCATTGTTGAGCACTTTGATGCCTTTTACGCCTGTCTCGTCCGCAATGACTTCCTGCGGCGTGCGGTTCAATGCCCATTCGATCTTCTCGTTGGCACGGGCGCGATCCTGCATGATTTTCGATGCACGAAGCTCCTCCCGACGGTGAACCAGCGTTACTTTGGATGCAAAGCGGGTCAGGAAGTTGGCTTCCTCCAGCGCGGAATCGCCGCCGCCTACAACAACGATCTCTTTCCCTCGGAAGAAGAATCCGTCGCAGGTTGCGCATGTGCTGACGCCGCGTCCCACATTGTCCTGCTCTCCCGGAATGCCGAGATATTTGGCCGTTGCGCCCGTAGAGATAATCAGCGTCTCGGCAACCACCTCGCCCATTCCGTCAACGTCCAGCTTGAACGGACGCTCTCCGAATTCCACGCTGTTCACCCAGCCTGTACGAAATTCCGCGCCAAAACGTTCCGCCTGCTGGCGCATATTGTCCATCAGCTCAGGACCCATGATGCCTTCGGGAAACCCCGGGAAATTTTCAACTTCGGTCGTGGTTGTCAGCTGTCCGCCAGGTTGCGGACCTTCAATGACGAGCGGGCTCAAATTCGCGCGAGCCAGATAAATGGCAGCCGTAAGCCCGGCAGGGCCTGTGCCTATAATAACGGATTTGTACATATCGTTTCCCTCCTATATATGGAACAATTAATTATAATCATTATAAATTAATATTAATTATGGTTATATCGGAGCCGTCTGTCAATATGTCACATCACACCCCAACTGCAAATATTGTTAATCCATTCTTCATAAACCGCTGGGGAATTTACTATTTTGAAAAAATGAATCTCCTGCTCGAAAGAACACCTCGTTGTAAAACGTTTACTTCGAGGTCAGGAGTGCGCTGAGATCAGGTTAGAAGAATTTTGGGTTACGAAAAGACTTCAACCACACGATTAACGGTGCGAAGATGAATGTTTGATGAAGTTCCGAAGCGAAACGCGATACCTGCACAAATCCCCCTGTACTCGCCATGCGAGCTCAGAGGGATTCTTAGCTAGGTCATGATTTTCCAGATGCTCAGATTTCTCCGATTATTCAATGTAATCATCCCAATGCTGATTTTGAGTACTTGGGTTATACCGGTTATCCGACAGATTAACATACGAAAGTCCCGTCAGTTTCTCTATGAATTCCGGCTCGCTCTGGAGTTGGTTTCGGCTTAGGTCAAGGAATCTCAGATTCTGCAGCTGCCCCATCTCCATGGGAAGTTCCAAAATCCCCGTGTAATTCATACTAAGCTGCTCCAGCAACCTCAATCGTCCGATCTCCGGAGGGACCCTCGTCAACGATACTTCCTCTCTCCGGATCACATGATCTGTAGGTCCATGATAACTCCCGCACGCGATATTCAAGCGTTTTAACTGGGTCAACTCACCGATCTCCGCCGGAATCTCCACCAGATCCTCCGTATATACCGTCAAATCCTCTAATTTCGTAAGACCGAACAGGGCCGCAGGCAGTCTGGTGACGTAACTTTCATGGATCATAAGTTCCTTCAGCTCCTTCAGCTCTCCGATGCTTTCAGGAATCTCCCGGATGCCAAAACCGAAAATTTCAAGCTTGCGCGGTTTGTGAAACAATACATCCTGCCAAAATACTTCAAACTTCTTATGTTCCGGACGGCTTAGAAACAGGCCTGGAACCATGGCCGATATGTTCTCGGCTTCTTCTTGGCCGATCTGAAGCCCGCCCATTCGTTCATGAGCTACATGATGTAAGAGGTCTTGTCCATCATGATCCCAAAAGTTCAAATCCTCCGGCAGATGGGGATGCTGCCATGCAAACAGATCATCCGCCGCCTGCTTCAACACAACAGCGGCTTCCTCGCAGCATTTATAAATATAGTAAGTGCCCGCTCCGTATTCAATCCCGTTGCCACGCACGGTCTCCTCATCCAATCGCTTCATGATATCGCGCTCGCTAATCTTGCGTTCTTCGATCAGATAAGGCTCAAGCAGCGAAAACACACGCTCGGCTTCCTCCATGAGCTGGAACTCTCCACGTCTTGCTAACACGAATACCGCCGACCGCTCCATCGCATAATCAATCAGCCAGGAATAAGCAGCTCCCCTAGGAGAGTCGTAAAAGAATGCCATATTACTGATCACCTCTACCTCTCATCTTCCACGAATTCAAGCAGCCTGTTTATTTCGCTGCCCACAGTAAAATCCCCTTCTTCTCCAGCAAGGAAAAGAAGGGGACGCTTTGTCATTGCAGATGATACTCAGTCCATTAACGGCTGCTGCGCAGGAGGCGCAGCCCGTTCAGGATGACCAGAATCGTGCTTCCTTCGTGGCCGATGACCCCGAGCGGCAGCGCTACGCCTTCGATGAAATTGGCTGCAATCAGTGTCAAGATGACGGTAATGGCAAAGATCATGTTTTGCTTTACGATGCGTTGAACCTTGCGTGCCACTTTGACGGTACCGGCGATTTCATCGATGTTGTCGTTCATCAGCACCGCATCCGCCACCTCCAGCGCGGTTCCGCTTCCCGAAACGCCCATGCCGATGCCGACGGTTGCCGTGGCCAGCGCCGGCGCATCGTTCACGCCATCCCCTACCATGACCACATGGCCGTAACGGGCACGCAGGTCCTTAATATGGGTAACCTTATCTTCCGGCAGCAGGTCGGAGAACACCATGTCGACGCCGCTTTGCTTGGCGATGACTTCTGCCGTCGCCTTGCGGTCCCCCGTCAGCATCGCTACCTTGATGCCCAGCTGCTGGAGCCGCTTCACGGCCATGGCCGCCTGAGGACGGACCGCGTCCTGCAGCGCGATCATGCCCACGATGCTTTCCCCTTTCAGGATAACGGATACCGTTTTGCCTTCGGATTCCAGCGTGTTCCGAATGGACAGCCAGTGCTGGCGATTCTCTTGAACGGCGCCCAAGCTTTCATCTTGATCCGAAATCGCACCCGAACGCGGATCTCCGGTCCCTTCATCCAGAATATCGCTTTTGCCTATTTTCCAGGTGACTCCCGCAACTTCCGCCTGCATGCCCCAGCCAGTGATGGACTGACCGTTCTCTACCTGCTGCAGCGGAGCTCCCTCTTTCTCGGCCGATTGGACAATCGCCAGAGCCAACGGGTGCTCCGACATCCGTTCGATGGAAGCGCTGATGCCAAGCAGTTCGTGCCGATCCCATCCCTCACCTGCGATAAAATCCGTAACCACGGGTGAGCCGAGCGTCAAGGTACCGGTCTTATCAAATGCGACAACGGCCGTGCGCGCCATATTCTCGATGTGGGCACCGCCCTTGAACAAGACACCCTTTCGGGCGCGATTGGAAATCGCCGACAGCATCGCTGGCATAATGGAAGACACCAGCGCGCAAGGGGATGCCACAACGAGAAACACCATCGCTTTATAGAAGGTAGTATCCCAATCCCATCCCAGAACGGGAGTGGCCAGAACGATCAGCGCCACGGTCGCAATGACTACGACGCGGGCATAAATCGATTCGAACCGCTTGATGAACCGCTGCGATTCCGGCACCTCGTTCTCCGCTTCTTCCACCAGCCGGACGATCTTGGCGAACAGCGTAAATTCCGCCGATTGGGTAACCTCAATGTACAGGACCCCTTCCCCGTTTAAGGTGCCTGTGAACACTTCATCGCCTACGGACTTATCGACCGGCACGGATTCGCCGGTAATGGAGGCCTGGTTAACGGAGGAGCTGCCGCGATAGATTTTGCCGTCTGCCGGAATCAGCTCGCCCGGCTTCACCAGGATGAGATCGCCGATCTCCAGCTTGTTGATGGATACCGACACCATTTCCCCCTTCTCGATGCGAAGGGCCGTCTCCGGCTGCAGCTCCATCAAGGACGAGATGTCCTTGCGGCTTCTTTCCATCGTATAACTCTCAAGCGCTCCGCTGAGGGCAAAGATGAAGATCAGCATCGCGCCTTCGTTCCAATATCCGATCGCCGCAGCCCCCATAGCGGCAGCGATCATCAGCAGGTTCACATCCAGATCGCGTTCCTTGAGAAGGGTCTCGACGCCTTCTTTGGCTTTCACCCATCCGCCGACGGCGTAGGATATCACGTACAGCACAACGGAGAGCGGCTCAGACCATTGGCTGGTCAGCCAGGCCACCAGCATCAACAAACCGCTGCCCAGCGCAGCCACTACCTCCGCATTGCTCAGCAGGCTGCGGATATCCCATTTCCCCGGCTGCCTCGGCTCACGCGGATCAGCTCCATTTTCTATTGTCGATATGCGTCCAGTTGTCGTTTGATTTTGTATCCATTGCATAACCAATCACCTTCCTAGTTGAGAATGAAATCCATTATTACTACCCTTAAAATGACACATGCTGCCCCGGCTAGGCCGGAGCAGCATGCTAAATGAGAATGAGAATCATTTTTGAACTTATACAATTTATTTTCCTTCGTACAACTTTATATGTATCATACTCACTTTGCTTTCATTTGTAAACCATATTTTTCACGTCATTTTAATTTCTGAAGAGCACTATCGGAGTTGTTGTCCACACATATGAGGCGGACGAGCTTCCAAACGTAAAAAAGGTCCTAGCGATTGGGACTGCCCCCCGTTTGTGAGACAGGGATCAAAACACCTTGCAAGTTTAAGCAGCCAGTTGCCGGAAATGAAACGGCGACTGGTTGTTTAGTTTTGTTTGAATGCGAATTGAGTTATAGTAAGTAATGTAGTCTCGAATGGTCTGCTCGACGATGGCCGTCGTCGTACAGGTTAAACCTTCGAGATAGAACGTTTCAGACTTTAGCGTGGAATGAAACGATTCAATGGGGGCATTATCAGCGGGCGTACCCTTGCGGGACATGCTCATGGTAATGCCTTTTCCCTTTACAGCTTCTTGATAAGCCTGAGATGTGTAGACGCTGCCCTGATCGCTATGGAGCATGGTGCCCGGCAGAGCGGGCAGCTGACCCAGCGTGTCCAGGACAAACCCGGTGTCTTGCTTGTCAGAAATACTGTACGCCACAATCTCACCGTTAAACAAGTCCAAGATACTCGACAGGTATAACGTTTTTCCGCCAAACGGTAAATACGTAATATCTGTAACGAGTTTTTGCATGGGGGCATCGGCTGCAAATTGGCGCTTTAACAAGTGTTCTGCGATATAAGCTGGCTGGCCTGTAGGTTTGCGTTTCTTCACCTTGACACGACATTGGAGCCCCTCACGCTGCATAATCCGCTGCACGCGTTTATGGTTAATCTTACGCTCCATCCGAAGTAGAGCCGTGATCTTCCGGTATCCATAACGAAATTTATGCTGACTACAGAGTTCTCGAATCTTCTCTACCATGTGATCTTTACATGGGTTCTCGTAGGCGTCCTTCCAGCGATAGTAGGTGGAGCGAGAAAGCCCGATCCATGCACACGCTTGAGTTACACTGACTTCTCCTCGAACAGACTCAACCCACTCCACTACAGCCTTTGGCGACACCTCCTTTGCATTTCCACGAACTTTTTTAGCAGATCTAATTGTTGCTTCAAAAACCGATTTTCCGCCTGCACCTTCTCGAGTTCTGATGCATATTCAGGGCCTTTACCGTAGCTGTATTGTTTACCGACAGGTTGCTTCAACCGGTTCCATTGGCCGCTGCGATACCATCTCATCCAGGTCTCCACTTGTGTCTTATTTCGTATGTTCAGTTGGTCCATGACTTCTTTCACTGGAATGCCATCCAACCTCATTTCAATAGCTTTCTTTTTCACTTCTACTGGATAGCTGACTCTCGTTGCCAACGCAAAAACACCTCCATAGTTGTCCCCATATCTTACGACATGGTTGCATTCTCTTGAAGGTGTTTTTAATCTGTCTCACGTTATGGGGTCAGTCCCATTTCTTCGCAAGGACCTGGACCTCTCTTATGAACCAAACCATATAAAGCGCTCTCATTCCCTCAATCGACGATCGTGGAGCATCTGCGCCGCATTTCCAATCTTGCGCCGGTTATCCGTATGGCCGCAAGTTCCGAAGGATGACAGCATACCTCGTGTATGCCCTGCCGGTACACCATCCGCAAATCCGCAGTGCCTACGCCATTGATCCGGAGCGTCAACTGCGGCTTCGTTCGTCTGATTCGACTGATCATCTCCGAGAACGCCGAGACCTTATGACCTCCTTCATCCGATGATGCGGAATCCCCTTTGCCTTCGCAATCGAATACCAGCAAATCGGCCAAACGGGCAATCTCCGCCGCAGCCAACGGGCTCATTCCTTCGCCAAGCAGCGCCCCGTAACGGATTCGGACAAAACGCTTCTGATCCATCAAGGTCTGCTCCGCCACTTCTTCGATAAAATTATGGATCGATATAAACTCATCCGCATGTGCCGGACGCACAGCCAACAGCTCTAAATGGCAGTCTATGCCTTCCGCCCCGCACTGCTCCATCGCCCGGAACAAGGACTCGAGCTGAGCATCCTGCGCCTCGCGCAAATCCATCGTATTGGAAAGCCGGGCATCTTGCAGCAAACTGATCGCGCATCGGGCTCCGGCTGCCGCTTGAAACACCGACACCCAATACGTCACCCATAACATAATGAGTCTCCGTCTTAACAAAGCGCTCTTCTCCGCGCTCCGTGAATTCAGCCATGCCGAATATACCTCCTGCAGCAGGCCATGCTGCAAAGCATCCTCACCGCGTATCAGTCCGATTCCCTGAGCACCCTGCTCGAGATCACGTGTTATGGATTCAGGATCCGCGGATCGGCTCATGACTTTCAGTCTTCGGTTCCTGTCACTCCACCCCAGCAGTCGGGTCAAGGAAGGTCTGTCCGTGCCGTTATGACGAATCCCCGAAACCCTGAGGGCTTCTTCAATGTCGTCGGGCGATGCCAGTAACAGCAATACCTCCTCATGGGTGACTCCTCCTGCCATAGCAAAATGCTTCAGCAGATCCGTCTCGGGAGAAAAATCGTTTGCCGTGATGTCCTCTGCTCCGATAAACTTCTTATCTTCCCATAAACGCTCTCCCAATTCACTGCCTGCTCCCCAATGCCTTTCCGTCATGGTTATCCTTCTACTCCCTTTCACCTTGAATTGGATAAACGCTTCTTTACAGGTTATTATGAAACATTTGGAAATATACAGCGCACGGGATAAACACAGATCGAAAAAATATCCACCCCCGACCATTTCCCAACCATTTATAATTGAGGAACGGGCCGAAGCGAGAGAACAAAGAGGAGGAAGAGACATGCGAACCGATTATGACCATTGGGAACCCGTCAGCGTATCGGAGGCTGCCGGGATTTTTGCGGAAATCCCCGTTCATTGGTATATCGCAGGAGGATGGGCGTTAGATTTGCATTTGGGAGAGCAGACCAGAGAACACAGCGATACCGATATCCTGATCCATCGCGAAGAGCAGGCCGATGTTTATGCCGCTTTAACCAAAGAATGGACGCTGTACAAAGCCGATCAAGGAACCTTGTCGTTATGGGAAGAAGGCGAGTATCTGCATTCCGTCGGGGATGTGTGGGTCAGTAAGGATGCCAAAGCTCCATTTGCATTCCAGCTCATGTTGACGGAAACCGAACAGGATTGCTGGGTCTATCACCGGCAACCGTCGATCCGAAGACCGCTTCGCGATATCTTGTTGAAGACAGACCAAGGAATCCCCTACCTGAAGCCGGAAATACAACTCCTGTGTAAAGGAGGCAGCAGGAACATCCGCGACAAAGACGAGCGGGATTTCAGTACGGTCCTCCCCACCCTGGACCATGAGGCTATAGAGTGGCTGGCCCAATCGCTCCGCACGCAATTTCCGGAAGGTCATCCCTGGATCGACTACATCGAATCAACGGGGTAACTGCCGTGTGGCATCACAAAAAATAGGGCGCCTTCCCCCAAGAGGGAAAGCGCCCTTTGTCTTACCTATCGATATAGCAGGATTGTCTTACTTCTGGCTGGCCGCAATCGCTTGTTCCAGATCGTACAAAATATCGTCGATGGACTCGGTCCCGATCGACAGACGCAGCAGTTCCGGATTGACGCCTGCCGTAAGCTGCTCGTCTTCGGACAGCTGCTGATGCGTCGTGCTGGCCGGATGGATGATAAGCGACTTGGAATCGCCAACATTGGCAAGGTGGGAGAACAGCTTCACGTTCTCGATCACCTTCTGCCCTGCTGCTGCCCCGCCTTTAATGCCGAAGGTCAGAATGGCGCCTTGGCCCTTCGGCAGGTACTTTTGCGCCAGCTCATACGAAGGGTGGCTCGGCAGCCCTGCATAGCTGACCCATTCCACGGCTTCGTGATTCTCCAGATACTTGGCAACCTTCAGCGCATTCTCGCTATGGCGCTCCACCCGGAGATGCAGCGTCTCCAGCCCTTGGAGAAGCAGCCAGGAATTGAACGGGGACAGCGACGCGCCGATATCCCGCAGCAGCTGCACACGCGCTTTGATAATGTAAGCGATCGGGCCTACGGCTTCTGTATACACGACGCCATGATAGCTTGGATCCGGCTGCGTCAATCCCGGGAACTTGTCATTAGCCGTCCAATCGAATTTACCGCTATCGACAATGACCCCGCCGATGGAAGTGCCGTGGCCGCCGATGAATTTGGTCGCGGAATGAACGACGATATCCGCTCCATATTCAATCGGGCGCAGCAGATACGGGCTAGGGAACGTATTGTCGACGATCAGCGGAATGCCGTTCTCATGCGCGATGGCTGCAACGGCTTCCACGTCCAGCACATTCCCCTGCGGGTTGCCGATCGTTTCGGCGAACAGCGCCTTCGTCTTGCCGTTGATCGCTTGGCGGAAATTTTCCGGATCCGTGGAATCCACGAAATGGACCTTGATGCCCAGCTTCGCCAGCGTATTGGAAAATAAATTATAAGTGCCGCCATACAAACTCGAGGAGGAAACGATTTCATCACCTGCACCCGCGATGTTCAGAATGGAGAAGGTGATGGCTGCCTGCCCGGAAGATGTCGCCAGTGCTCCGGCCCCGCCTTCAAGCGCTGCAATCCGTTTCTCGAATACATCCGTGGTCGGGTTCATGATACGCGTATAGATGTTGCCGAATTCTTTAAGCGCAAACAGATTGGCTGCGTGCTCGCTGTCTTTAAACCCGTAGGAAGTGGTCTGGTAAAGAGGGACCGCGCGGGATAATGTGGTCGGGTCAAGCTCCTGACCGGCGTGAACCGCTAGCGTTTCAATGGAAAATTGGCGTTCTTCTGACATGGGTATTTCCTCCCTTTTCTTCATATGGAAAGTATGATCATTTCATAATTTCTCCCATTCTCTCATACTTTCCTTCGTTTGAAAAGAGTGATACCCAACTAATTTCATCGGAATATAATATTTTATTTTGCATGAGGTTTGAAAACCTCTTCATTCCTTCTCCTGTTGATAAACTTTCCCCCATCCATAACCGGCTTCGGGGGACGTATCCTCGGGCATGCCCGGCAAGATCAGGCCGCCGTCAATACGAAGGTTAATGCCGGTAATATAGGAAGCCGCATCCGAGCACAGCCAAGCGATGGCTTCCCCGATGTCCGACGGCGTCCCCAATCGCCCCAGTGGGATTTTGCTGCCAAGCGGCTCTTCCTCCGCCGATTGCTCCGGCTTGTGAACCGTCGCACCCGGAGCGACGCAGTTCACCCGGATGCCATGCGGCGCCCATTCCAGCGCCAGCGATTGCGCCGCGCGGATCAGCGCCGCCTTCATGCCGCCGTAGATGCTGTCCTTCGGATAGGCTCTCTCTCCCCGGGAGGACGTAATGAAAATGACGTTTCCCGGAATTCCTTGGGCGATCATCTCCCGAACCGCATATTTGCTGAGCAGCATCGGCGCCCGGAAATCAAGATTCATCGTCATGTCCAGCGCATCCTCTTCAAGCTCCGTCAACTCGTCGTATAGACCGATACCGGCATTGTTCACCAGCAAATCGATCCGGCCGAATTCCTCCAGCGTCTTTCGTATCGTATTCTCCGCTTCGCTGCGAACGGTCAAATCGCTCTGAATAATAAGCGGCTCCTTGCCATAGGTATGGCCGATGTCCTCCGCTACATCCACGATCCCTTCTTTGCTGGAATTGTAGGTCATCGCCAGCCGGTAGCCTTTTTCAGCCAGCACCTTGGCAATGCCTCGTCCGATTCCCGCGCCAGCGCCCGTTACCAGCGCCACCTTCTCCGTTCCCTGTTTACTTACGGTTCCCATGATTTCTCGCTCCCTTCCGAATTCATCCTTTCATGCCACAGTCGCTTGCCGCCGTTCAACGATGACGCGCACCGTGCCTACCCTTCCTTACCCTGTTCAGAAACGGATGATTGGCTTTCGATAGATAAAGTCGGCATGGCGGGCGTTCAAATGGTACATATTTGAATCCATTCCGATATTTATACGTAGTGTATATTAATATGGCTTTCCATATACGATAAACAAAAAGGAGCGTGACCTTATGAGCTCTATGATCTGGATCTTTGCAGGCGTTCTGCTAGCCGTATTCCTGATCATGATTCCCGTACAGTACCGGTATATTGCAGCGTTAAAGGAAGATCCCCGAAGGCAGGGGACCAATCAGGAAACGTATTACAACAATATGTCCTTTCAGGAAGAACAGCTCCACTACAATACGCAAGTCTTGTTTTTGCCTTCCACCATGGTTGCCTCGTGGATTTATAATTGGAGGCATAAGAGCGGAAAAACGACCAAGTAGGCGAATTTAAGCGAATGAAAACGCAAAAATCATCGCCCGAATGAAGGCGATGATTTTTCATGATCCAAGCTATACTCACCCGCGTCTGGCTAAGGCGTTCATATGTAGGAAAAAGGTGTCCTCCAGTGTAGGCGCCTTCTCCATGAACTCGGGACCCGGCTGCTTTTTCCCCATCAGCCTGACTCTCATCCGATGCTCCGTCATTTGAAAATGAATCAGCAGCTCCTGCGGTATCCGCTCGAAGTCTTCCAAATCGATCTCGCCTTCCCAGACGCTGGAGGCCACATTCAGCTTCCATTGGGTCGGCGAACCGATAAACCGGAGGCGGCCGCGGTGTATCCAGATCACGGTATCCGCAGCCTCTTCCCATTCGTTCAGCTCGTGGGCCGCAACGATCACCATACGGCCCCGGGCGTATTTGGTCAGATACGTGATGAGAAATTTGCGCTCCTCCGCGTCCATGCCGTTCAAAGGCTCATCCAAGAACAGAAAAGACGGCGAGGCCAACAGCGCTTGTACGACGGCAATGCGCCGCTGCACCCCTTGCGACAAATTCTTGACCTTGCTCTTGCGGAAAGGCTCCAGCCGAAAGTCCGCCATCAGCCTGTCAATAGCCTCCGGGTTAAACACGCCCTTCAATTCGGCCATATAGGTCAGCAGCTTGCCGACCTTCATATCTCCATACAGCTCGATATCCGCCGGAACATACCCGATTTGACTGCGGATCAGCGGCAAATGATCCCCTGCCCTGCGCCCGCTGTACAGGATCTCGCCTGCATCGGGTGCCTGCAGCGTGGTCAGCAGCTCGATCAGGGTTGTTTTTCCGGCGCCGTTCGCCCCCACGATGAGGTTCAGGCCGGATTGAATCTCCGCTTTCTCGATTTCAAGCCGGTACGTGCCTGCCTGCCGTTCCAGTCCTTCCAGCCTAATCATTCGCCAATCTCCAGGCTCCGTTCAGCTTCAAGCTGCGTCCGTAGGAAGAAATCAGCAGAATCAAGCCGATCACAAGCAGGGACATGTCCGTCAGCATCTTGCCGCTCATGGAAACGCCGTGGTCCACGATTTGGCCCTGTATCACGATCCACATGCCGTACACCAACACCGCCGAGATCAGCGAATAGACCATGCCTTTGCGAAACAGCATATACATCGCGGCCCCTCCCGTCACCAGCAGAATGCCCATCCACTCCAGAATAAACGGTCCGAATAAAAAGCGGGAGGATTCTGCTTGGATGGATCGAAGCCCGAGCGCAAGGGTACTGAGCAAGGCCATTCCGACGACGATGCCCGTCACGAGAAGCAGGCGGGTATACAAGACCAGTGCCGGCGGGTAAGGGGTCAGCGTCTCCACGGCCCGCATCCCTTTATCCCAGGTTCGGCTGCTGAACAGCATCGATACGATCAGCAGCAAAGGGGTGATCAATGGAAAAATGCCGCCGGGCAATCCGGCAAATTGATCAAGCGGATATTCCGGATCGATCAGCATGACCAGCATGCAGAATACCGCGCCTGCCGTGAGCAGAATGGATCTTTGATTCAATCGAATCTGGCTCCGAAGGATCTGTTTCAATGAGGGCGGGTCGACCTGCGGATTAAAATCCAGCTTGGGCGACTCGGGCTCAATCCGGAGCTGATTAAACTCCCCCTGAAGGGACGCGATGAGCTGGGCCGTCTCATCCGGCGTCGGCGACGGAAGAGCCGCGCGTCTGAGCGGGCCGCGAAGCTCGTCTTCAAGTCTTCTCAATTCATTATCGAATGGATGATCCATGGAGATACACCTCACTTTCTTTTACTTTGCTCTGCGAATCAGACTCTTCCGACTTGGAGCGGTTCCGTACCTGTTCCTGAGGACTCTTCTCCCGCGTCCTTCGGGACGAATGGACGGGAACCAAATCGGAATGCTCCATGGACAATGTTTTCTTCAGCTTTCTCAAGCCGTTATATAAATGCGTTTTGACCGTGCTCAAGGGGAGGTCGACCAGGTCGGCGATTTCCTGCAGCTTCAGGTCATGAAAGAACCGAAGCGATATGACTTCCTGTTGTATATCGGGCAAGGTCTCGAGCGACGCCGCAATTTCGAGGGAAGTTTCCTGTCTTTCCACAAGCTCCTCCGCGCCCGGTTCAGGGTCGTATGCATCCGGCATCTCCTCACCCGCAAGACCTTCGGACCTGTAGGATGCGCTTTTCCAATAATCCTTGCACATATTCAGAGCGACGCGGTACAGCCAGGAGCGAACATGCTCGAGCGTCCCGTGCTGCTTCAGATGCCGGATGAGCCGGATAAAGGTTTCCTGAACGATATCCTGGGCCTTTTGCCTGTCGGCCAGCCTCTGGGTCGTATAACTGAGCAGCGGACCATGGTACCTCGTCACCAGCATTTCAAACGCTTCCTGGTCGCCGGCAGCCATGCGTTCGGACAGCTGCTGATCGGAAATCATGCCTTCCCCCCTTTCTACATGCATTCTCATCTTCCGTTATAACTATTTCTCAATTATAACCGACCGCGTGCAGGTGCATAGTCGTCATTATTTGACATTCATCATGGCATCCCACTTCTGCTGCCACTCTTTGTACGTGATCGGGTTCTCCGGTCGTAAGGCCGGGTTGCGTTCGGTGTCGGGAAGCATCAGCCCCTGCCCATAAAACTGCACCAGCAGCTCTTTGACCTGATTCCCTCTGCCTTCCTCCAGCGCCTTTCTAACCTGTCTGGCCATACTTATGCCTATTTGGTTCTGGGGATCCTCCCCGCTTCCGTTTTTGAACAACAGCTGCTGTACCGACCGGAGATTTCCGTAAGCCGATCTTAATTGTTTATCGCTAAGCCCTTTCTCCTCTACGTAATATACATACCAGAAAAGACTGCTGATCTTTCCGCGCACGTCTCGTTCCGGATGCTCAAAATTATAATGGAACGCACCCTGGTTGCCGAACAGAATCGAGTTCATCCATTCGCCGGGCAAGTTCGCGAAGTTATAGGTGTAGTGGTTCGAGGACAGAATCAGGCGATGATTCACCTGAGGGTAATCAAAGCCTTGGCCCAAATACAAGATCTTCTCGACGCTGCTGTTGAACTCGGGTATCCACTCGGAAAAATAGTCATATTTCTTTTTCATATCCCTCAGCAGCGATACGGATGCCTTCTCCAGATAAGGCGTTGTCACGATGGTAATCGGTAGATCATTCCGGTGGATTTCCTTCCAAAATTGTCCCCCGTACAGAGAGATATTCTGCTCGATCTCCCTGTCCTCAAACCGCTGGTAGCCCGGCTTCCGCTCCAGCTCTTTCATTCCCGTATACAAGGGTTGCGGATAACCCTCCACCACCAGCTTCATCTCTCCGGCAGAGTAGCGCAGCTTGCCGAATTCCCAGCCCAGATAAACGTATTTCGACGTAAGATCTCCGTTGTCACTCTTTAAATATACCTCCTGATGACCGGGAAGCGGATACCAGGCCATATGCCCCTCCAGTTTAACTTCAGGCCCCACGCTATAGGCCGCAAATTCTTCATTGGAGTACCCGGCCATAAAATCCATCACCTTGCCCCTATATTCCAGCTCGGCTTGAAGGTCCCCTCCCTTGGCATCGCCAACCATCCTGATCGATATCCGCTCTCCCTGTCTGCGATAAGGAGCGTCGATGCCCTGGAGTTGGACACGTTCAAGCTTGAACATCCGGTTCAAGGTTAACGGCAGCTGCCTCATGCCCGATATTTCGGAGGCCGGTATCGTTAGCTTCGCCGTTACGCGTAGCTCGTCGTTTGGCAGCCGTTTCAGCTTGATGTCATAGGAAGACACATGATAGAAGGCTATATTTTCAGGATCATCGACATAAGAAATCGTCGGGTCCTCCAGCTTCGCATCAATTTTGGCATACCGTTCCGCCCAAAGCGTGCCGTAGGGCACGGCGGCGGCTGCCGTCAACACGACAGCCCCCAGCACGCCCAGCCACCCTGCCTTTTTCAGCATCGTGGGGCGCTTCGAGTTTAACAAGAACAAACACACCGTCAGCAGCAGGAAGGTGAAAGCCAGCACGAACCAACGGGACAGCTGGATATCCTTGGATAGCAGGCCGTACCCCCAATTCTCATATTCAAACCGATTGGATTGAAGGAAGAATTGGTTAAGGTGAAACACTTGGGCCGGCATCCATCTTAATTCGCTGATAAAATAAATTTCCATAAAAAACGTTCCAAACATCCATGCACAGAAACCGATCAAATACACGATCCGGTTCGGAATGCTTGCCCCGAGGAGCATCGCTAGCGCGAGCGTCACCATATAGGAAACCTCATACTGCACCGCGAATTGCATCGTATGCACCATCGCGATATCACCGGCTATCCCCTGGCTGACCGACAGGATATAGAATATAACCGACGTCGAGAGGGTAAACAGGGAAAAGTACAGCAAGCTGACCGCATATTTCGACGACAGCAGGGTGAAGAAGGACACAGGCAGGCTGTGGTTCCATTCAAACGACCGACGGCGGACATCCCGCCGGATGGACAAGATGCCGATTAACATCGTCGGACCCAGCGTCATCGTATGACCCAGCATGTGAAAGGAATACGCAGCCGAATACAGGTTATGATTCGGTCCGTTTCCGCTTGCCGCCTGCAGCATGATGACGATGAACAGGATCGCGTAGAGGACCGGAAGCGAGGCAAACAAGGGATTGCCGAACAAAAGCCGCAGCTCTAACAGACTGTGCCTCCACCACTTATGCATGGCGATCCCTCCGCAGCAGAGCCAGATAGCCGTCCTCCAGGGTCGGATCCGCCGGAAACGCGCCGGTCACGGGGGCTGCTGCACTGATAAACCGGCAAAGCACGCCTTCCGGTACCGTTCGAGTGGACACGACGGACATGGGATCCATCAAGGCAAATTCTTCATGGCCCATCACCGCTTCCCACACTTGTCCCTTCCCGCAGGCCTGCAGTTCGGGCAAGCTGCCGTTCATGGCCAATCTCCCCTTGTTCATTACGGCGATGCGACGGCAGTTGCTCTCGATATCCGCTACGATATGGGTGGACAACAGGACCGTCCGGTCGATGCTGAAACGGGTTAACACATTCCGGAACCGGACACGCTCCTGGGGATCCAGCCCCGACGTCGGCTCGTCTACGATCAAAATATCCGGGGAACCGAGCAGCGCTTGGGCTATGCCCAATCTTTGCTTCATGCCCCCCGAGTACGTACGCACTTTTTTGTCCGCCTTCTCCTGAAGATTGACCATCTCAAGCAGCCTGGAGATCTCCTTCAGCCTGGCGCTCCGGTCCGTGATCCCCTTCATGGCCGCCACATAATCCAGATAATCTCTGCCGGTCAGCTGCGGGTAAATGTGAAAATGCTGCGGCAAATAACCGATCATCTGCCGAATCTCCTCCGGCCGTCCAAGGGATATTCCGTTCACCCTCACCTGCCCGGAGGTCGGCGTCAATAAGGTTGCCAGGATGCGCATTAAGGTAGTTTTGCCGGCGCCATTGGGTCCTAGCAGACCCGTCATGCCTTTATCCAATTGTAATGAAACATCCAAGAGCGCCCAAGCGCCCTTGCGATAGGTTTTTGATAGATGCTCAATGGTAATCATTCTAGAATCCTTTCACCATGTACGATTATGGCATAAGCCGCGCGGTTTACGTTCCTTGGAACGAACCATCGCTTCAAAAAGTTTGACATTCCCCAAGGTTTGACGCCAATTTATTGATAAAGTACAAATAAGGTACAAAAAAGCCCGTGATCCTAAAAGCGGATTGCGGGCATGAACTATTTCGCCTGACGTCAGGCTCTTATCCAGTTATTATAACATGCGGGAATGCGGTTCATCCCTAAATCTTCAGGCCATAAATATTTCATGCCCCAAAAGATTAACGGGATAGACCATTCACACGCTTATCGCTCCCGGTGTTACCGATGCGCCTCATATTGGTTGGCGCGGCTGATCGCCTGGATCGATTGGATGTCCTGAGGCGATAAAGCTTCCATATCCCCTGCAGCCAGGTTATGCAGCAGCTGTTCAAGCGAGCTCGCCCCGGGAATGGTGCAGGCCACAGCGGCATGGGCCAAAGCATAACGAATCGCCAGCTGGGACAAATCCCGGCCTTTTCCAAACGCTTCAAGCCTCTTGAGCACGTCGAGCAGCTCTTGTTTGCTGTAATCCAGGTATCCCTTCTCCGCTTTGGCTTGTCCTCGGTCCGACAAGATGCCGCGGGCAACGGGACCCCGGGCAATCGCGGATATTCCGTTCTCCTCAAGCAGATCAAGGACCGTTTCCTCCGGTCTCCGGTCCAGGATGCTGTACTGGCTCATGACGCTGACGATATGGGATTTAGCGACATACTCGCGGATGACGTTCGGCCGGATGGACGATATGCCGTAATATCGAATCCACCCTTCCCGCTTCAATTCTTCAAAAGCTTCAATCGTCTCTTCGATCGGATCATCCAGCGTCCCCCCGTGAAGCTGGTACAGATCGATATAATCCGTACCCAGCCTGCGCAGACTGTCCTTAACGGCTGATTTGATGTAGTCCTTCGAAGGATCCCATACCCAGCCCTCCTGTCCCGGCACGCGGCGGTTGCCCACTTTGGTGGCGATGATGACGTCCTCGCGCCGGCCCTGAACCGCTTTGCCTACCAGTTCCTCGTTGCGGCCTGCATCATATAAATCCGCCGTATCCAGAAAATTCACGCCCCGATCCAACGCTTCATGAATAAGCTTCACCGCTTGTCCTTCGTCCGTACCCAGCGACATGCAGCCCAGCCCGATTTCGCTTACATACAATTCCGAAGAGCCCAGCCGATTGGTTTTCATCGTTCATCTCCTCCTCTTCCATCATGATGAATAAGGTTCTACCTCTTTACTTACCCTAAAATATCGATCCAGATCTTGACCGCCGTCACCGCAATGAGAAGAGCCAAGGCGTACCGCAGCAGGCGGACGTTCATCTTGCGGCTGATAATCGCGCCGATGGGGGCACCCATCAAGCTTCCGGCAACGGCAAACAGGGACGGCCAAATCGGAATGTCGCCCGAGGCGATTTTGCCGATAACGCCCCCTACAGCGGACAGGAAGACGATCGCAAGCGAGGATGCGATGGTGATCCGCGTCGGGATCTTAAGAACCGTCAGCATAATGGGGATCAGGATAAAGGCGCCGCCGGCCCCGACGATTCCGGCAATGCCGCCGACAATAAAGGCCGCTCCCATCGCAACCCATGCTTGGTAAGTCACCTCGCTCACCGATCTGTTCTCCATGGATGCCCGGGTCGGCACGATCATTAATAACACCGCGATCACCGCCAGAAATCCATAAATCACGTTAATCGTTCCGCTCGTCATAAGCATCGAGGAAAGGCTCCCGATCAGACTGCCAATCAGGGTACTGGCCCCCATCTGGATGACCAATCGCTTGTGAACGTACGACTCACCGCCGCGCGAACTCACCCGATTGGTTAGCATGCCTGACAAGGAAGCAAAAAATACCTGCAGCATACTGATGGATGCGACCTCCTTGGAGGTGAAGGCCTCCAGTCCAAACCAGGAAGGTACATATAGAAGCAGGGGAAAATTAATGATCGCCCCGCCTATTCCCAGCAACCCTGAGAAAAAAGAACCGATGATACCTATAAAGACCATGACTACAAGTTGCACTATCAAGGTGATCGATCTCCGTTCATTTGATATCGTTGCCGGGGCACTTGCTATTGAATGTGCCTCGCTGTTGATTTATAATAAACCCAAGTATTTGTATCGGAAATTAAGGAGGTGTGTGGTGATCATGTTGAATAAGCTGAAATCTCTATTCCAGGACCGATGCCCCGATTGCGAGCAGAAGCTGATCTCCAGGCAAGAAGACATGGCAACGATCAAGCACTGCCCGGATCACCACTACACCGAAGAAATATATAACCAGCTGGGCGTTACGATCGTGTATCATCCCAGCAAAGACAATGGTTCAACATGATTGATTTCATAATCGTTAACAAACCTGGGTATAGCGCTTTATTCCTAGATCTCGGTCGATTCCCGTACGGCAAGCCTGACCAGAAGCAGAACCGCGATCTCGGCCGCCATTACGATGAGCGAGCACAGAAAGAACACAAGGAACATATCGCCCGAATCCAGATTTAAAACGAATGGGTACACGATCAGCCACAGGAGCTGTCCCGCCATAAATAAGCCCAGCCGGAAGCTTGCCTTGTGATCCAGTCCGGACGCGTTACCCGCGAAATGCGCCTGGATGCCTCTGCAAATTCCGTAAATCAATACGGTATGCAAGCAGAGGGCAGGCAGCTGGATCCATACATCCTTCGCGGATTGCACGGGTAAGCCGTCTATCCCCGCTTCGGTAAACCAAAACAATTGTAACACCGACCAGGCCATCAGCAGCCAAGCCGACAGATGCCCTGCCTTAAAATATCCGTTCAACTTCTGGAGCCGCCATAGTCCCGAAGCGATCAGCAGGTACCCGAGCATATCGGGCAACATATCCACTGAGTCCAGCTTAAAGTCGACAATTACAAACAACAGACCCCAGCCCATACGCCCGTAAGCCCTACTCATGGTATCCTCCTGCTATCCCGGACAAATTCCGACAATTCTTGATCTGTCGGTCTCGGGTGATAGGGAATTACCGTTTCTCCATGCCACTGGCGACCGCTTTCCTCGATAAAGGTCGTTTTCAATAGGAGCTGGTAAACCTGCAAGCTCTTCTCAAGTGACGGCATATCAAATTGGTGGCTGATTCTAATGGAATCCCCTTTATGAATGTTAAGTGGAAGCTGAATCTCATCGATGGGCTCGCCTCTTAACTCGATGTGCGCTTCCGAAGGCTGCGACCGGTAGCTGGTACCTGGTATTTGACTTGAAATGTCGGCATAGATTCGGAGATGCCCCTCTAGAGCGATATCCAGCAGTTTCGAGGAGAACGCCGTTAACTGTACCGGACGCTTCACAACAGCGGAGTCGTATCCCGAATGATCGGAGGAAGATCCGCCGGATGTCCACGATATCGGATCTTGCTCTTCCTGACGATATACGCCGGGCCAAACGTATATTTCCCCGACATTCACTTGCTCTGAGCTTCCGTCGGAATAAAGCGCGGTAACTTCCCGAATAAGAATCGGCTCCTCCAGCTTCTCTCCCGTCCCTTTTTGCTCGGGGGCATTTAAGTTCACCATCATTTTTCCTAAGTACTGCCTCTGATACTCCGCATATCGGGGATAGGGCGTGACGATCTGTCCAGGGTAACCTTCGATCCGGATGGAGCTCAGCCTCTTATCCGCTTGTTTGTCCTCCACATAATACAAGTCGAATACGCGGCCTCCCCCTTCCCTTGTCTCCACATGATGCTCGAGAAATACGGTTCTTCCCAGTTGGTTGGCTTCGTAATACCAGACATTCCCGATCCAGCTGCAGGCTGCGAGCAGGATGGCGAGCACGTAATACCATTTCTTGCCCATGGACCCTCCATATGTAGCATGCGTTTGTTCCATATTCTTTAACTATCTTAACACGTAATATCGAAGAAGAGGGTTTGAACTGCGTTAATTTTTCCGTCGACTTCCTGCGGGAGAAACCCGGTCCGAATTGAAATAACGAACCCCCTTCGTGGACAGACTAGTTGAAGCCACCCTAAAATCAAGGAAGGTGTCCATGATGAATCCATCGATCGAAGAGGTTACGAACTGGCTTCAATCCAATAGCAACCGCACGCTGCACATATCCAAGCAAGAAGAGAAGGATCAAGACCAGGTTGAATTACGGCTGGAACGATTTGAACATCAGCAGCAGCAAGCGCAGTCCATCGACGGGTACGGAGATCGCCACGCTCTTCTGCTGCACGGTCCCGGCGTGGTCATCACGGCTGGCCACGAAGCCCCGCTGCCAAGCAATGCCTTCGTCATCGGGCTGGACGGGTTAACGGCTGCGGAGGTTCAAGACCGTCAAGTGGTGCTCACAACGGAACGCGGCATTTATTCCATCACGGCGATCTGAAAGCAGCCGGTTATAGAAACAGCAAGAACCGCCAAAGAGTGCTTCTCTGGCGGTTCTTTTGGCTTCTCCCGCAGCTTGACTTGATGCCGGATCAACCTTGATATTATGTCGCGCTCGGGACGCAGATGGGTTCCGCAGGCTTTTAGTAAACAGCTTATACCCGTTCGAATCTCCAGATAAAGCTTTGGAAATCGCCGTGCATCGGCGGAACGGCCAAGCCGGCGTTCATAAGCCGGTCTCCGCCGTAGATGTTCCCGTCCTCCAGGCACTTGTAATCCCCTTCCGGATCCAGCCCCATCGTACGCAGCCACCGAATCGGTTCATTCGCCTCGCTTAAGATGCGGAAATAATACAGCACCGCTTCCGATCGATCCTCGGAGACGATCGTCCAGGCCGCTTCATTCCCTTCGAACGGGTTCCGAAGGCGGTAGAAATCCCCGAACTGCACGAGATGCCGAATCTCTTTGTACAGCTTTACCTGCTCGCGGACCTCCTCCTTCTCCTGTTCGCTGAAGGCCGTCAGGTCCAGCTCATAACCGAAATTGCCCGACATTGCCGCGTGTCCTCTCGTCCGCAGTGAAGTATTCCGGTGCACCTGATGGTTTGGAACGGCGGACACATGCGCTCCCATGGAGCTGAGCGGATAAACCAGGCTCGTTCCGTATTGGATCTTCAATCGGCTGACGGCATCGGAGTTATCGCTTGTCCACGTCTGCGGCATGTAATACAGCATTCCCGGATCGTAGCGTCCGCCGCCCCCGGAGCAGCTCTCGAACAAAATATGCGGGAACTCCGTCGTCAGCTGTTCCATCACCCTGTACAGACCCAGCATATAGCGATGGGCCGTTTCCCGCTGGCGCTCAGGCGGCAGCGCAGCCGATCCGATCTCCGTCATGTTCCGGTTCATGTCCCATTTCACGTAGGTGATCGGCGCGCTTCTCAGGATGCCGCGAACCATATCGGCCACCGCGTCGCCTACTTCCTGGCGGGAGAAATCCAGGATCAGCTGCTGTCTCCCTTCCGTCCGCCGGCGCCCTTCCACGTGAAGGCACCAGTCGGGATGCTGACGGTACAGATCGCTGTCCGGCGATATCATTTCCGGCTCAAACCACAAGCCGAACTGCATATCCAGACCGCGTACCCTCTTCACGAGATCCTCGAGGCCGTCGGGCAGCTTGTTCTTGTCAACGACCCAATCCCCGAGGGAAGTCGTATCGTCGTTGCGCTTGCCGAACCATCCGTCGTCCAGCACGAACAGCTCGATGCCGAGATCCCGTCCCGCGCTTGCAATCTGCTCGATTTTATCGGCATTGAAGTTGAAGTAGGTTGCTTCCCAATTGTTCACCAGCACCGGGCGCGTGGCATCCCGGAATTGCCCCCGGCACAGCCTTGTGCGGTACATTTTATGATAGCGTCTGGACATGCCGCCGAGGCCCTCCGCCGAGAAGACCATCACCGCTTCCGGCGTCTGGAACGACTGTCCCGGCTCCAGCAGCCACGTGAAGTCGAACGGATTCAATCCCATCGTGACCCGGGTCGTATCGTATTGGTCCACCTCGACCTGTGCGGAGAAGCTGCCGCTGTATACCAGACTGAAGCCGTACACCTCGCCGAACTCTTCGCCTGCTCCCTCGGACAGCAGCGCTAGGAACGGATTGTGGTTATGGCTGCTTGACCCCCTGCGGCTCTCGATGCCCTGCATGCCCGGGGATAGTCTTCTGCGCTGCACATGGCGCTCTCTCGCCCATGCCCCATGGAGATGCAGCAGGTCATAACGGCTGTGATCCATATCCACGCTAGCGCTCATGGCACGCAGCAGCGTCATGTTCTCCTTGCTGTCGTTGCGGAAGGATACGGAGCGGGAAATAGCGTCAAACGCCTTCATGACCGTATAAGACAAATAAATCGTCAAACCGCTTACCCGATCAAACAGTTCCAGCTCCAGCGTATCCGCCTCGTCATCCTGTTCCGTGTATACGGCAGGTAAGCCCTCAAGCTTCGGCTTGCCGCTGTAGATCCGGTGACGGACATATTCCGCCTCGGTGACCGTGGTCCCGTTAGCCAGCTGTACCTGATATGCAGGCTGCCGAAAATCGCCGCTGCCATAGCCCGGGTATTCCTGAGGCAAACTGTCCAGGGAGAAGGAAGCATCCTCGCGAAACGGCGTCGGCGAAAAGGATGCTCTTCCCCTCCGTTCCAGCAATCCTAGGACGCGGTTATCGCGAATCCGGCGTCCCCAATAGGCATGCGCAGGATAAACGCCGCGCACCAGCTCAATTACATAACTTGACCGATCGCTCTGGAGATGGAATATCCCCAGATCTTCATGGAAATGTATACTCACTGCTTTTGCCCCCTAACCAAGGTCCGAGTAAGATCTCCTTGCTCTCTTTAAGACCGGGCGGCGGCAGCCCGTTCCAGAATCATGACGTCCCTTCCCGGAATCGTGACATGGCCCGTAACCTGCCGGCTGCCCAGGAGATCGAATGAATTGGCAGAACCTGTATCAAACGTCATCTCTTCGGCATTGTGGTTCAATATGAACAGATAGGAGTTTCCGTCCTTCACCCGTTCCACCACCTCTACTCCTTGTGGTGTATCCAGCAGCGGCTTCACGCCTTGTTCTTCGCACAGATTGGCAAGAAACCCTTGCAGGAACTGCGCATCCGGACTGCTGGCCACATAATAGGCCTGCCCTTCGCCAAACGCATTCTTCGTTAAAACAGGCGTGCCTTTGTAGAAGTCGGATCCGTACTCAGCCAAAACCTCCGCCGTCTCCGCATGGATGACATCGCACAAAATTCCACATGGATAACTTCCACGCAGCGATCCCCAATCCTGCTTCATGTCGATCTGATTTTGCATTCCGGGCAGCAATGCATCGATTTCCTCAGCCCAAATGCCGGTCACGCTGCGCAGCTCGCCCGGATGACCTCCGAGGGTCACCAGATCGTTCTCATTGACGATGCCGCTGAAGAAGGTGGTCACGAAGGTTCCGCCCTGCGCTACGAACCGCTCCACGCGCTGGGCAACGCCCGGCTTCACCATGTACATCACGGGGGCAATCACGATATCATACTTGCTTAGATCCTCTTCGACGCTGATGATATCGGTCTGGATATTCTGCTGATACAGCGCGTCATAATATTTATGAACCTCATCCACGTAGTTCAGTGCTTTGGAAGGCCCGCTTGACAGCTCCAGCGCCCAGCGGTTCTCCCAGTCATACATGATCGCCACCTTGGCGTCCGAACGGGAGTCGAGCAGCTTGTCTCCGAGCTGCTGCAGCTCATGCCCCAGCTCCGCGCACTCCCGGAAGACCCGGGTATGCTCATGTCCCACATGCTCGATCAATGCGCCGTGGAATTTCTCGCACGCCCCCACGGAACGGCGGAGCTGGAAGAACATGACCGTATCCGCGCCGTGCGCTACGGCTTGATAACTCCACAGCCGCATGACGCCGGGACGCTTCGCGGAGTTGTAGGGCGACCAGTTCTGAACGCTCGGAGTCTGCTCCATCAGCATGAACGGCTGTCCGCTTCTCAGCCCGCGCATCAGGTTATGCGACATCGCCGTAAAGCTCACCGGCGTATCGATCGCGGGATAGTTGTCCCAGGACACCACATCCATATGCTTCGCCCACTCGAAGTAATCCAGCTCCGGATAAAAGCCCATCAGATTGGTGGTGACCGGAATATCCGGCGTGACCTTCTTCAGCTCATCTCTTTCCAGTCGGTAACATTGCAGCAGGCTGTCGGACTGAAAACGGCGGTAATCCAGCGATATTCCCTGGAAGAACGACCGGTTTCCGCCGAATTCCTCGCTGAGCGCATTCGGTACCACGATCTCGTCCCACTCGTAGAAGGTATGGCCCCAAAACCCGGTATTCCATGCGGCGTTCAGCTTATCCAGCGACCCGTACCGCTCTTTCAGCCAGACGCGGAACTGACGCTCGCAGTTGTCGCAATAACAATACCCGCCATACTCATTGGAGACGTGCCAGATGACCAGCGCCGGGTGATCCTTGTACCGTTCAGCCAGCTTGCGCGCCATCAGCACGGAGTATTTGCGATAGGTCGGGCTGTTCGGACATGAATTATGGCGGCCGCCGAATTTGCGTTTGCGTCCATCGTAATCGACGCGCAGGATGTCCGGGTATTTCTTGGCCATCCAAGCAGGGTGCGCTCCCGTACTGGTTGCCAAACAGACGTGAACCTGCTCCTCCGCCAGGCGGTCCATAATTTCATCAAGCCACCCGAAATCATAGCTTTCCTCATCGCGCTGCGTTTTGGCCCAGGAGAATACATTGAGGGTCGCCACATCGACGCCCGCCAGCTCGAACATCCGCAGATCCTCTTCCATCGTTGCCTTATCCCATTGCTCGGGGTTATAGTCCCCGCCATACCATATCTTAGGAAAACGTTGATTAATCATAGAATTGCCTCCTTCGTAGACTCTGCTATAGAAAAGAGGTACCATCCCCTATCTTGTCGGACAAGGGATCATACCTCTTATGAACGGTCTGCTAACTTAAATTTTGCATGGCTCCTTACTTGCTCAAGCTATCCCAGGATGTCTGCATATCTTCAAGCATTTTGTTCGTATCGGATTTGCCGGCGAAGAATGCCTGCATCGCGCCGGAGAACTCCTGTGCCGCGCCGTCCGGGAACTTCGCGGATTGTCTTGGCAGCACTTTGCCTGCCTGCACGTACTCCCATACGGCCGAACCCAAGTCGCCCATATCCTCAGGCGTTGCTTCGATGGTCTTCAAGGCCGGGATGAATTTGAATTTTTTCACGATGTACTCTTTGCCGATATCGGATGTGACAAACCAGTTCAGGAAGATCTTCGCTTCTTCCTTCGACGCGGAATCTTTGTTAATGACCAGGTTCGCAGGTACGCCGACGTTCAGCTTGTCATTTTGCTCCGCATTGTCGCCAAGCGGCATCGGCAGGTAGCCGAGATTCAGATCCGGATTGATGGCATCGATCTCGGTTTGAGCCCAGTTCCCGTTCTGCATCATGGCGGCTTTACCTGTAGCCAGCAGGGAAATGGCCGTATTGTAGTCGGTGGTCAGCGGGTTCTTGTTGCCGTGGTCCAATGTCAGCTGCATCAGCTTGGTCCACTCTTCGAACTTCCCATTGCCCACGAATTTTTGCGTGCCGTCGTTCAAGCCCTGGATAAACGCATTCGGGTCATCCTGCTGGGCGAATGCCGGGTTAATGCCCTGGTTGCCGATCAACCACCATTCCTGGTAAGCGTTCGCAAAAGGAGTTATGCCTGCGGCTTCCAGCTTCTTCGCGGCATCCGCCAGCTGAGTATACGTTTTAGGAAGCTCGGTAATGCCGGCCTGCTCAAACAAATCCTTATTGTAGATGTAACCCCATCCTTCAAGGTTCATCGGCATGCCGTATACTTTACCGTCTTTGGTCATCGGCTCTTTCGCCATGTCGACCAGATCGTTCACCCAAGGCTGATCGGACAGATCCTCGAGACGGTCGATCCACATCTCCATCTCGGCGTCGCCGCCATTGGAGAAAATATCCGGCGCATCGTTGGATGCGAATTTGGTTTTCAATGCAGCACCATAGTCAGCGCCGCCGCCTACCGTTTGAATATCCAGCTTGATGTTCGGGTATTCCTTCTCGAATTCGACTTTAAGCTCATTCAAGCCGTCCACGATCTCGGTTTTGAATTGAAAAATCTTGACCGTTTTGACATCGCCGGAAGCTCCATTCGAGCTTCCGCCCTGGCCTTCTTCCGACTTGCCGCCGCAAGCTGCAAGCAGCAGCGAGAAAGCCAGCAGCATCACGAGTGATAATTTCATTTTGTTCATCTTTACTACCCCCTGATAATGATTATATATAAAGATGGAAAAACCGGTTATGGGCGAGGCGCCCGCTGCCCTTACCCCTTAACGGAGCCGGCAGCGACGCCCTCAACGATGTACTTCTGCAGTGACAGGAAGAAGATGATGATCGGCGTAATGCCCAGCACGAGCGCCGGCAGCGCCATATCCCACTGCTTCGAATACTGCCCGAAGAAAGCAAAGGTCGCAAGCGGAATCGTCCGCAGTTCAGGACTTTGCAGGATCAAGGATGGCAGCAGATAGTCGTTCCAGACCCACAGGCAGTTCAGGATGATGACCGTTACCATCATAGGTTTCAGCATCGGCATAACGATGCGGGCAAATACCCTGAACGGAGAAGCGCCGTCGACCGTGGCAGCCTCTTCGATCTCAAGCGGAATGCCTTTCACGAAACCGTGGAACAGGAAGACCGACAGCGGGATGCCGAGTCCGAGATAACTGAGAATCAGACCCACGATGCTGTTGTTGACGCCGAGAAAGTTAATGACCTGCAGCAATGGAATCATAATGGATTGGAAAGGAATGACCATGGCCGATACGAACAGCATGAACACGATTCGATTGAATCTCGTATTGGACCGGACCATCCGGTAAGCTGCCATCGCGCTCAGCAGGGCAATGATCAGATTGCTGATGACCGTAATGATGATGGAGTTCGTGAATGCTTCCGGAAAGCGGGTCATTTCCCAAGCCTTGCTGTAGTTGTCAAAGTGAAAGGCCGTTGGCCAGTTGGCCGCGTCGACCATAATATCGCCAAGCGATTTGACCGAGTTCACCAGCAGGAAGTAGAACGGTGCCAAGAAGATCAAGGCAACAATGACCATCACGATCTGCAGTACGATCGTGGAGGCCGACATGGGAGGTTTCTTCGATCTCATTAAGCTTCAACCTCCTTCTGCTTCGTTAAACGGACTTGAATGAGCGTAATGACGGCGACGACCAGGAAGAAGATCAAGGACTTGGCCGTGCCGAGACCGTACCGGTTGTTCAGGAACGCCTCGTTGTACACGTTCATCGCCAGCGATTCCGTGGAGCGGTAAGGTCCGCCCTTGGTCAGCGACAGGTTCAGGTCGAACATTTTGAAGGACCAGGAAATCGCCAGGAACAAACATACGGTAACCGCCGGCATAATAAGCGGAACGATGATGCTCTTAAGCACTTGGAACCGGTTGGCCCCATCAATCTCGGCAGCTTCCATGACTTCCTTGGACACGTTCGTAATGGAGGCGATGTAGATGACCATCAGATAGCCTGACGACTGCCATACGAATACCATGATGATGCCCCAGAAGCCGGTTACTTCGTCTCCCAGCCACGGAAGATTAAAAAACGGAATTCCCGTCGCTTCGCCAACGGTTGCAAAGCCTTTTATGAAGATAAACTGCCAGATGAAGCCGAGCAGCAATCCGCCGATCACGTTCGGCATGAAGAATATCGTCCGCAGCCAGTTGCGCGCCCGAATGTTTTTCGTTAAGAAGTAGGCCAGGAAGAATCCGACCAAATTCGTGAGAAGCACCCCGACGATCGTAAATTTGGTGGTGAACCAGAAGGATTGGGCGAATGCGCTGTCATTTGTGAAAATCTGTTTGAAATTGTCCAGCCCGACCCATTCGACGTTCCCGGAAACGCCGTTCCAGTCGGTAAACGAGTAATACATCCCCATCACAAATGGGATAATGATCGTAATACCGAAAAACAGCAGCGCGGGTCCGATATAAACCAACTGCTGCGTCAAAGCAGCCGTTCTCTTGCTGTTCATGTTAATCCCCCTCCGCTTGTCCTATCGTTTCTCTATCCATTTCTCTATGATTTAATTATGCTAAGATGAAGACCTTGGGACTACCATAGGATGTGAACTAATTGGTATAGAAAATTGATCGGCGGTGAATTTATTGAACTGGAACTGGAACAGCATCCGCACCAAACTGATTACCTTCATGATCATGGCGACCATCATTCCGACCACCATTTCCATGATCATCAGTTACGTCATGACAACCAACTCGCTCAAGGAACGGGCCGTTGTTGAGAATATGAACCTTCTCTATCAGGGACGGTTGAATTTGGAGAGCTATTTGGAAGAGATGAACCGTAGTTCCCTTACGGTCTACTCGGATCCGGATTTTTTCCGCAGCCTCTATTACAGTCATGAGAACATCAACGCCAGCGGCAGGCAATCCGCCACGCTGCAATCCATTCAAAAAGCCATCAGCGGCTCCAGGCAGGTCTATCTTTACGTCGACGGCAAACGGGAAGCCACGTTATTCGCGCAGGATATCGCCAGAAAAACAAGCGAGGTCAACCTCTATCCCGAGATTCCCGATCTTCGTAACGATACGGTGGTCCTTCAGCCGCCGCATCCCCTTCATACGTACGGGTTTCAGTTAGCTTATCCCTATGAAGCCGATCAACAAGTATTCACGATGTACCGGGTCATTGAACGGGTCCCTTCAACCGAACGATTAGGCATTCTCGCCATCGATTTGGACATGGATTTCCTGAGCCGGATCAGCGGCCAGCTGTTCCAGCCTGATCATGAGCAGCTGTACATTGCCAATGAAGACGGGTATATCATGTATTCCGGCGATGACGAAATGCTGGGACAACAAGTCCAGGCGGACTGGTACGCCAGCATCAAGCAATCCGGCAAGAAGGAAGGCCATTTCGAGTATAACAACAAAATCTATTTATATAACAATATCAAGACGTCGGTCAGCGACTGGACGATGATCAAGGAGATTCCTTCCTCGTATATTTTAAGCAGCGCGGACAAAGCTGCCTTCGTCAATATTTTGCTGATCGGCGTGTCCCTTATTCTCATCATCGCGGCCACGATCTGGATATCGGTCTATATCACGGCCCCGATCCGCGAATTGGTAGGCCTCATGAGCCAGGTCAAAAGCGGACGAATGACCGTGGATATCTCGTCCAATCGCAAAGACGAAATCGGAGCCCTCCATCGCAGGTTCGGCAGCATGATGGATACGATCAACAACCTAATCCTGCAGGAATACAAGCTGAAGCTGGCGAACCGGACCAACCAGCTCCGGGCGCTGCAGGCGCAGGTGAATCCGCATTTCATGAACAATGCGCTGCAGACCATCGGCACCCTTGCGCTGGAGCATGGCATGAAGAGGATCTACTCCCTGATCTCCGCTCTGGCCCGGATGATGAGATACAGCATGTACAATACGGACAAGCCGGTCACGCTGGCCACGGAGCTCGATCATATCAAGGATTACGTGGAACTGCAGAAGGAACGATTTGAGAATCAGTTCGACTTCCGTTACGATGTGGATGAGTCGACTCTGCAGGTGTTGATACCGAAGATGCTGATTCAGCCGCTGATCGAGAACTTTTTCAAGCATGGCATGAACCCCTTGGAGCAAGACAATTTCATTGCGCTCACAAGCCGGCGCCTATCGGCCTCGATCGTGCAGATCACGGTCGAAGATAACGGAAACGGGATGCAGGAGGAGCCGTTCCAAGCCCTTCAGGAGCATTTGCTTCGGATGGAAGAGTTGGATCTGGAACAGCTTCAGGTTGTGTCCGAGCTGGAGACGGAAGACAGCAGCGGAATCGGACTCATCAACATCATGACGAGGCTGAGGCTGTACTATCGTGGAAAATCCAAATTCAACATCGAAAACAACCAGCCGCACGGCTTTCGTGTAGTGCTGACTATAAATGTGGAAGGTGAAACGGATGAAGGCATTGATCGTGGATGACGAGTCTCGCGTGCGCAAAGCCATCCGCCTGCTGGTCCAGTGGGAAGCGCACGGGATTACCGATATAGAGGAAGCGGCCAACGGGCTGGAGGCGATGGAGCTGATCCCGGCGTTTCGGCCCCATCTTGTGCTGATGGACATGCTGATGCCCCTCAAAAACGGCGTGGATCTCATGGAATGGATTCATAAGCATTACCCGGACATCAAATTCATCGTCATCAGCGGGCATGACGATTTCGAATTCGTGCGCAACACCATCTGGTACAGCGGCACGGATTATATCCTGAAACCCATCGAGGAGGACGTCATCAACCAAGCGGTCGCCAAGGCGACCGCGGCCTGGAAGGCGGAGGAACAAGAACGCCTTGCGGCGCGTCAGCAGCATGTTCAGGTGAACGAGTACCGGCCGGTCTATTCGGAGAAGCTGTTATCCAGCCTTATTGATGACAGGAGCGCCCATTCCCAGGTGGTCAACCGCCTCAGGGATGAAGGCATCGTGCCGGCGCAGACCAACGCAATACGCCTGGCCGTCATGCAAATCGACAAGTCAGATCATGCGCTGTACGGCCGCTTCGGCCACCATCAGGATCTGCTGATGTTCGCCCTGTTGAATATTTGCAATGAATTTCTGCAAAAGGACCGGATCGGGATTGCTTTCCGTCCATTCGGATCGCCGCATCAACTGGTTCTCTTATTGTGGGAACAGCTCGCCACGGTCCCTACGCTGCTTCAAGAGATCAATAGCGGGATGTTTCGGACGCTGTCGCGCCAGATGCATTTTGGCATAAGTCCGGAAGGTCAATATCCGGTAGACGTTCCCGAGCTCTATGCCCAATGCTCGAATGCCCTGCGTTCGCGTGATTTAACGGTCCTGAACCATTTCATCCACGATGCCGAGCAGCTGCGACGATCCGGAATGGATCATCATCGGGGCGTCCAGTTCAGCGGGTTCGAGGATACCTGGAAGCTCGCTGTGCTTAGCGGTCAGCCTGCTCCCATTGGGGAGGCCGTCGATTCGTTCCTTGCCGCCATCCGAAAAAGCGGCGTTCTCACGCCCGAGCTTCTGGAGCGATGGGACCGCGAAATTGATCGGTTCGCCAATCACGTCATTCATGAAACCGCGAATCCGTCGTCTGAGGCCTTGTTGAAATTGTACAAAGAGGAAAGCGCCACCATCGAGCGGCCAAGCCCGGACAAATATGTATGCTCCCTGGCAGAATGGCAGCAGTATTGGGATCAATTAATGAGCCTGCTGGCCTCGGCGCTGCAGTCCCAGAAGCAGACGGGGCAGGACCTGATCCACGACATCACGGCATTTATCGAGCAAAACTATCAGAACGACGTATCACTGTACGATATTGCAAACCGGTTTCACGTAAGCCGGGAGTACATCTCCCGCAAATTCAAGCAGAAGCACGGGATTAATATCCCCGAGCATCTGAACCGGATCCGCATCTCGAAGGCCAAAATCCTGCTGCAAAATCCGGGGCTGAAAATGGCCGCGATTTCCGAAATGGTCGGCTTTAAGAACGAGAAATATTTCAGTCTTGTTTTTAAGAAACAAGAGGGCATTTCGCCCAAGGAATTCCGAAAGCTGCACGAGAAGGATGCCTAGAATGGGCAGCGGTCGATAAGCTTCAGAGATAAAATAAAGCAGAGGAGGCGGGAGTCCCCGCCTTCTCTGCTTTTTGTTAAGAGCGCTTCAAGCTGTCCACTCTTCTTGGAAAGCCCTTATGTTATCTCTATCCCAACCGCTTCTCTAATATCAACACGCCTCGTGCCGGCACTTCGCAGATATCCCGAAGCTCCTCCCCTGTCAGCAGGTCAACATAGGCTTCCCCATCCAAGGACACGGATTTGCGCTCGGGCATGTGATTGAGCACAAAGATAAACTCCGCGCCCTCCTTCACCCGCTTTGTCACCTCAATGCCTTCGGGAGCGTTCAGGACAGGCTTAATGCCATGGTCGCTGCATATCGTTTGCATCAAATCTCGCAGGAATTTAGGCTCCGGGCTTGTGGCCACATACCAGGCCTTCCCTTGTCCGAAAGCGTTCACGGTCAACGATGGCATGCCTTGATAGTAGTCCGAGCCGTATTCGGCAACGACCTCAGCTCCCTCGGCATGGATCACGTCGCACAGAATGCCGCAGTCGTAGGTGCCTTCCAGCTGGCCTTTCCGGCCCCGCATTACCACCTGATTCTGCTGGCCCGGAAGAAGCGCATCAATCTCCTCGGCCCAAATTCCCATGACCTTGCGCAGTTCGCCCGGGTAACCGCCCAGCGTCACCAGATCATTCTCGTTCACGATGCCGCTGAAGAAGGTCGTCACAAAGGTGCCGCCTTGCGATACAAAGGCCTCCACGCGTTCTGCAAATCCCAGTTTGGCCATATACATCACCGGCGCGATGACAACGTCATACTTCCGGAAGTCCTCTTCCACGCTGATCATATCGGTCTGAATATGCAGCTGGTGCAGGGCATCGTAATATTTATGGACCTCGTTCACGTAATTGAGGGCGACGGTCGGACCGCTCGACAGGTCAATGCCCCACCGGTTCTCCCAGTCGTAGATGATCGCGACTTTGGCATCGGAACGGGCATCCAGGATCCGGTCTCCCAGCTGCTGCAGCTCCTTGCCCAGCTCGGCGCACTCGCGGAATACGCGGGTATGTTCATGTCCGACATGCTCGATGACCGCGCCGTGATACTTCTCGCAGGCTCCGATCGAACGGCGCAGCTGGAAGAACATCACCGTATCCGCGCCGTGGGCGACCGCTTGATAGCTCCACAATCGCATTACCCCTGGGCGCTTGGCCGAGTTATACGGCTGCCAGTTCTGAACGCTCGGCGTCTGCTCCATCAGCATAAAGGGCTGACCGCCCTTAAGCCCCCGCATCAGGGCATGCGCCATGGCGGTATAGCTGTACGGGGTATCCAGCGACGGATAGTTGTCCCAGGATACGACATCCATCTCCTTGGCCCATTTGAAATAGTCCAGCTCCGGATAAAAACCCATAAGATTCGTGGTCACCGGTATATCCGGCGTGAGCCGCTTCAATTCATCCCGCTCCAGCTTGTAGCAGTCCAGCAGGCTGTCGGACTGGAAACGGCGGTAATCCAGGGATATGCCTTGGAAATTCGTCCGGTTGCCGGACCACTCCTCGCTTAAAGCGTTAGGAACGACGATGTCTTCCCAGTCATAGAAGGTGTGGCCCCAGAAGCGGGTATTCCATGCCTTGTTTACGGCATCCAGCGTGCCATATCGCTGCTCGAGCCAAGTCCGGAATGCCGCGGCGCAATTGTCGCAGTAGCAGTACCCGCCATATTCGTTCGATACGTGCCAGATCAGGACGGCCGGATGATCCTTATAGCGTTCCGCCAGCTTGCCTGCCATGATTGTGGCGTATTTTCGGTAGGTGGGGCTGTTCGGACAGGAGTTATGGCGTCCGCCGAATTTGCGTTTGCGGCCCTCGTAGTCGACGCGCAGCACATCCGGGTATTTGCGCGCCATCCAGGCCGGATGGGCTCCCGTGCTCGTTGCCAAACAGATATACACCCCGTTCCGGTACAGCCGGTCAATCGTCTCGTCCAGCCAAGCAAAATCGTACGTATCCTCATTCGGCTGACTCAAAGCCCAGGAGAATACATTTATGGTGGCTACGTCGATGCCCGCCAGCTTAAACATGCGGTCATCTTCCTTCCACGCTTCCGCATCCCACTGCTCGGGATTATAATCCCCGCCGTACCACATTTTCGGCAGCTTTTCGTTAATCATCAGCATTCAGCTCCTTTAGCCTTCATCAATTCGTATCCGGTTATCGTTCAACCAGCCATGCTCGAGATTAGCCATTATTCACAATGCCTCCATGGCAGCCAATGCAATCTGGTAAGTCATGCCGCTCACCGTCTCAAAAGAAAGCCGATCTCCCGTCGTCACAACGCTCCCGTCTTCCCTTCGAACGGCGAGAGGCTCGGAATATTGAATTCTGCAGATCCGGCCATGCGTAGAGGTTATGCTTGCGGACGCAAGAATGCCGTCCTTCCATTCCATATCCACGATAAATCCTCCGCGGGCCTTCAATCCTCGCACGGAGCCTTCCGCCCACGCTTTCGGCAGCGCCGGCAGCAGATGAATGGCATCCAAATGGCTCTGGAGCAGCATTTCTACAAGTCCGGCGCTGCCTCCAAAATTCGCATCGATCTGGAACGGGGGATGGTCCCCGAGCAGATTGGGGTGCATGGAGCGGGAAATCAGGGTCCGGACATAATCATAAGCCTTGTCCGGCTGCTGCAGTCGGGCAAACAGGTTAATCAGCCATACGCAGCTCCAGCCCGTATGCCCCCCTCCGTGATCGATGCGCGACATCAGCGTACGATAAGCAGCTTCTGCAAGCTGCGGCGTATCTTGGAGGGTAATATCGGAGCCGGGGTACAATCCGTACAAATGGGATACGTGCCGATGTCCGGGCTCCGCTTCCGGATACGGCTTGCTCCATTCCATGAGCCTGCCCTCGTCATCGATGGCGTAAGGGAGCAGGCGCGCGACCGCAGCTTTCCATTCCTCCCGCAGTTCATCATCTTGCTCCAACAGCTGCGAAGCTTCGATGCAGTTATGGAATAAATCGCGAATGATGGCCATATCCATGGTCGAACCTGCCGACACGCTGCAAGGCAGGCCTTCCGCGGTAAGAAACTGATTCTCCGGCGATGTCGACGGGCTGGTCACCAGATGCCCTTTCCCGTCCTCAATCAGCCAATCCAGGCAAAACAAAGCGGCTCCACGCATCAGTGGATACGCCGTTTCCCGCAAGTATTCAAGATCCGGGTGGAATTGATAACGCTCCCATAGATGCCGGCACAGCCAAGCACCGCCCATTGGCCAGAAGGCCCACATGGCTCTGCCATCGCTCGGACTGGCCATTCGCCATAAATCCACGTTATGATGGGCGACCCATCCACGGGCGCCATAGTGAATCTTCGCGGTCCGGGCACCGCTTACGCTAAGCTCCCGGATCATTTGGATGAGCGGCTCGTGGCACTCGCTCAGACGCGTCGTTTCCGCCGGCCAATAATTCATCTCGGTATTGATATTCGTTGTGTAATCGCTGTTCCATGGCGGCTGGACATGGGGATTCCATATGCCCTGCAGATGGGCGGGCTGTGTACCCGGCCGGGAGCTGGCAATGAGCAAATATCTTCCGAATTGAAACATCAGCGCTTCGAGCGCAGCATCCTCTCGTCCTTCCCGGTACGCTTCCATCCGCTCGTCGGTGGCTAAAGCTGCTATGGAACGCTCATTCTCTGGACGGCCAAGCTGAAGCTCCAGACGTCTGAATAAGGCTTGATGGTCCTGGACGTGCCGTGAACGCAATTGTTCAACACCATGCCGCATGGCGCCCTGAAGTCTCTCCCTGCATATGCCGGACGGATCGGTACCGCCAGAACCCGGAGAACGATCGAAGCCTTCAAAATTCGTAGCAGCCGCAACCAGCAGCGTAACCGAGCCTGCCGCGCAAATGCGCATGCCGCTGTCATCGATCGTCACCTGACCGCTGTCCGTCAAGGCCAGCAGCCTCATTTCGTACCGAATGCCCAGCCCATCCTCATAAAGCACCGACCCGGGATGATCGCCCCTGTAATTATCAGCAATATGAGTCGGAGCATGCCCATGCAACACCAGCGTCCCGTCTTCCTCTGTACGCGTACGATGCTGCAGCGGTGAACGTAAACCGATCTCCAATTGGATGGATCCGCTCCCCGAGCATTCATAACGGATAACCCCGACCTGGTCAACCGCACTGATGAACATATCCCTGCTGAAAATATGATCGGAGCCGCCACCTTGAAAACGAGTGGAAGCGATCCCCGTATCCAGGTTCAGTTCGCGCCTGTATTCCGAGCATGAATCCCCTATTCCCGACTGTCGGATCAACAGATCTCCTAACGGCAAAAAGGACTCCGTATTTCTGCCAACCATCCTGCCCTCGATCAACTGTTCGGCTTCGGCATTCTTGCCGGACGCAATCAGTTCCCTCGCCTTTGCCAGATACCGGAGAGCCTCGTAATTATTCGTGTCCCGGGGAAAGCCGGACCAGAGCGTATCTTCGTTCCATTGAATGCATTCTTCCTGTACGCCTCCGAACACCATGGCGCCAAGGCGGCCGTTTCCAAGCGGAAGCGCTTCTTCCCACTTGGCCGCAGGCTTCCGGTACCACAGGGTTGTGTTCTTATGCTCTGCTGAATACAGCGTAATCCCCCCTTATGTCCAATGATTTATAAAGGTCTTCTCGAAGAGCACCTGAAATCCTTCATCTATGGTTGTATTTCTTCTAATAAATTGAGGTCCGCGATTATAACAGCAGCCTGCCTTGAATAGCGGCAAAAGGGGCGGCATATTGCCGGCCCCTTCGATTCGCCTCTACCTTAATTATTCCAGAGTTCCACCCGTTCGCGTACCAATTGGGTGTATTCCTGCTCCATTTTCTCGGCGCCGGCATCATTCAGTTCTTTGATGAACTGGTCATACAGTGCATCGAATTTCGCCGGATCGGCAAGAATGACTTCCGGAATCCGCTTCCGGGTAATCTCTTCCACCTTTTTGTACGTGATATTGATATTGGAGTCGCTCGGTACCGGAATGTTGTAAGCAACGCCCCACGGCTTCACATCAAATTCCTCTTGTTTCGGCCACAGGTCTTTCCACATTTCCGCGCCGTACGCTTTCAGCGTTTCCTTCGCGGCCGGCGTATAATTCTCGATGATCGTCTCCGGGAAGTTCGTTGTGTAATAGTTATCCGTCGAATCCTTCACGCCGTCGCCGTAACGAGGGAACATCGCATTGTACAAGCCGATTCCTGTTTCCTTCGTGAAGTTGGCGTTGTCATAGGTTTTGCGCTCTTGGACGTCTTCAGGAATAACTCGCTTGCCGTCCACCACGTTGTAATGCTCGCCTTCAATACCCCAATTCATCAAAACTTGCCCTTCTTCGGAAGCCAGATAATCCAGGAACTTGATGATTCGAACCGGATCCTTGGCGGATGTCGTAATGCCTACGCCCCATCCGGCGACGTAACCCGTGTCTTGGAACGTTGCATCCTTCGTGGACTCATCCAGCTGGATCGGGAATCTCGCATAGGTGCGGTTTTCCTTGCCGGAAGTTCTCAGTGCGTTCGTTGCATTGCCGAAGCCCCACTCCTGATCAATGACGCCAAGGACGCGGCCGGAGGAAATTTTCGCTTCGTATTGGTCCGTCTTCTGCACGAACGTTTCTTTATCCAACAAGCCCTCGGCGTTCATATGATTCAGCCAGCGGAAGTATTCCTTCTCTTCCGGCCGCTTGTAATGAAGCTTCGCCTCGGTTGTTTCCGGGTCGATATAGTACTCGCCGTCATCCGATACGCCTGTCGCGATAAACGCCGGGTTCGTTACCGAGATCATGATTCTCCATCCGTCCGCATTCAACGTCAGCGGAATCGTCGGCTGGCCGTCAATGGTCGGGTGTTTCTCGGCATAGTCTTTCAGCGCTTTCTCATAATCCTTCACCGTTTTCAGTTCAGGGTATCCGAGTTCTTTCAGCACCTCATGTTGGATCTGGAACGTGCCGCCGGCATCGAGTGCCTGATGATCCACTGCCGCAAGCGTCGGAAGGACATAGATGGCCTCATCCTCGTTGCTCCATTTCAGGCGGCTCATATATTCTCCGTACACCTTCTTGATGTTTGGCGCATGCTCTTCGATCAGATCCGTCAGATCGATAAACGCCCCGGAATCCACGAACAGATTGGCGTCCCCCTTGGCAAATACCAAGTCAGGGTATTCCCCGCTCGCCACCATCAGCGGAAGCTTCTGATTGGAGCCGTCCACCGCATATTCGGCTTGGATCGTAATGCCGGTCTTCTCGGTCAGCTTCTTCCCGACCGCATCCTGCATGTTGGCCCAGTTCGCATTGGAATCCGCGCTGTAATACGTCATGGTCATCGGCTCGAGCTTCTCTTCCTGCTGCGTATCGCTTCCGCTGCTGCCCTCATCGCCGCCGTTTGCGCTATTGTTGCTGTCGCCGTTGCCGCACGCCGCCAGAACGAATGTAGCCATCATCATGATCGCGAGCAGGAGCGACAATCTCTTCTTATGTTTCATTGCTATACCCCCTAAATCGATTTTTGATCATTTATCGTATAACAGGACGTTGTGCCTGCTGATACCGTTACATGCGCCTAGCTTTTTACCGCTCCAAGCGTCATACCTTTCACAAAATACCGCTGCAGGAACGGATACACGAGCAGTATCGGAACGGTTACCACGATCGTGATTGCCATTTTGATCGATTCCGGCGACACCTGCTTCACGATCTCGGCCATATTCTGCCCGGTCATCATGCCGCTGGTTTGCCCCTGGGTGCTCTGCAGCACCTTCATCAGCTCGAATTGGAGCGTGGTGAGATGGGGTGCGTTACCGTTGTAAAGATACGTATCGAGCCAAGAGTTCCACTGCCCGACAGCCAGGAACAAGGCGATGGTAGCCAAGACGGGCTTACAGAGCGGAAGAATGATTTTGTAATAGATCGTAAAATCGTTGGCACCGTCAAGCTTTGCCGATTCCTGCAGCGAGTACGGCAGGCTGTCGATGAAAGACCGGATGACGAATACGTTAAACGCGCTCACCATGCCCGGAATGATGTAGACCAGAAACGAATTCATCATGTTCAGGTCGCGGATCAGGATAAACACCGGAATCATTCCGCCGGAGAAGTACATCGTCAGCGCAAGAAAGGTCGACATGAACTTTCTTCCCTGAAAGTCTACCCTGCTGAGGACGTAGCCCAGCATCGTGCCGCTGAGCAAGCCCAGAAAGGTCCCTGCAAGCGTACGGAGAATCGTGTTTTTGGCCCCGGTGACCAAGCCGTCGTATTTAAAAATCTGCACGTAGTTATCCAGCGTGAACTCTCTCGGCCAGATGTAGATTCCCCCTCGCACCGTATCAACGGAATCGTTCAGCGATATCGCCAGAACGTTCAGGAACGGGTAGAGTGTGACAATCATGACCAGTGCCATGATGGTAAAATTCGCGATATCAAACACCCGATCGGAGAGCGAGGGCTTGAATGCTGCTTTGGTTCGTGCCATGCTGTTTCCCTCCCCTTACATAATCGATTGCTTCGTGAATTTTTTGAACACGCCGTTGGCAAGCAGCAGCAGGATGATGCTTACGACCGAGTTGAACATTCCGATGGCCGTACCGAATGAAAAACGTCCCATGCCAAGTCCATAATTCAGCGCATACAGGTCAAGCACCTCGGAATAATCTACCACTAGCGGATTACCCAGCAGGAACTGCTTCTCGAAACCGATGCTGATCAAATGACCGATGGACATGATCAGCAGGATAGCAATCGTAGGGGCGATGCTCGGCAGCGTAATGTGCCATATTTGGCGAATCCGGCTTGCGCCGTCAACCTTGGCTGCTTCGAACTGCTCCTGATCAATCCCTGTAATCGCTGCCAAATAAATGATCGCGCTCCAGCCCATTTCCTTCCATATATCGGAGCCCGTTACGATGTACCAGAACAGGTTCCCCTGAGCCATGAACTGTATCGGCTGATCGATGAGCCCCAGCCACATCAGCAGCTGATTGACAGCGCCTCCATCCGTGGACAGCATTTTGGTCACGATACCGGCAACTACGACCCAGGACACAAAATGCGGCAGATAAGATATCGTCTGTACGGTCCTCTTGAATACGCTTCCACGAAGCTCATTCAACAAGACTGCGAATAGGATCGGAATCGTAAAGCCAACGATCAATCCCATGAAACTCATGGCGAGTGTATTTCGCAACACCAGATAAAACTTATCGTCCGCGAAAAGTGCTGCGAAATGGTCCAGGCCCACCCATTTTTGCTCGAATATCCCTTTGCCCGGCTTGTAATTCTGGAATGCCATCAGCCAGCCCCACACCGGCAAATAACTAAAGATGAATACAATGACGATGAATGGAAGCGACATTCCGTACAGTACTTTCTGCTCTTTGAAAGTGGTCCAAAAGCCTTTCTTTTTCTTTGCGGCAGGTTGGATGCTGCTTTTTGTCTTTGTTACCGCTTTCAAACCAACCCCTCCTCTCTTGTATATCCTGATGATAAACCAAGCTGGGGCGGGGAAGTACCCGAAGGATTGGCTTAAAAATCATATAAAAATTAGACATTAACGGTGGGAGGGAAAATGCGAAAGACCTTTATGCCGCTCCGTGTCCGGATCGTATCTCCGATCGCTGTTAAACCCGGGAAACTTCGATTGATACGGGGAGGTGGTTTCCCGGCTTTAAAGGCGACCGCTGGCGCTTCTCCGATACGATTCCGGCCCCTCCGCTCGGAGCTTCGCAGCAATTGGATTCCCCGCTAATGCCTTGGGGAGGAAAAGGGGAAAACAAAAAAGACGCGTACCTTAGTCGCGTCTAAAGGGCAGCGATATGAAAGTACTTATGCTAAGTCTGGTTGTATGGTAAGTGAACGCTATTGGAGAACAATCATAAACCATTTAGAATACGGCATCAGACGACGCGGAGCTGCTTGCAGCCTATTTGTCGTGCGCTAGCTCCTGCGTGTGATGCTCTGGTCATGATAGGCTTTATGACCTCGATGCCGCATCCATGGCTCGATCACGTTGTGCGAATCCGCGTTACGGCACGGCTAAATTACAGGTCCAGCTCCTTGCGGAAATTGGACGGAGACGTGCCGACGTATTTTTTGAATTTGCTATGAAAATAATCGACGTTCGTATAACCGACCTTCTCCGCCACCTGATACACCTTCATGCCCTGCTTCAAAAAATCTTTGGCTTTGTCGATCCGGACCTTATCGAGATACGTATTGAAATATTCCCCGGTCGTATTCTTGAACATTTTTCCGAGGTAAGCGCTGTTGTAATTAAATATCGACGCCAGCGTTTCCAGCTTAATGTTCTCGTTGTAATTGCGCTGAATCAGATCCATGATCCGCTTCATCTCCTGATCCCGTCCGCCATTGCCCGCCTGCCATATCAGCTCCTCCAGGAATTGGGACGAATGGCGGCACAGATCATAGGCCGTTCGCTGTCGGAATATTGCCGCAATCCGATCCGAGTATTCCTTCGTGCGGGACTGCAGCTCCGTATGATGCTGCATCAGTTTGTTGTGCACCCCGGTCAGGAGCTCCACGAAGGCGCGTTTCATCCTCTCCTCCGTGTATTCTTCATTCACCATGGCTGAGGCTGCCGTATACAGCAGCTTCTGCTGCACCTCCACGTTGCCCACATCCACCGCATAATAGAGCTGTTCCATCAGCTGCTCCGGATCATAGGGCTGCCGTTCTTCATCCGTGTTGCCGCCGGCAAACCGCTCGGATTCAGGAAACAGCATCTCCCCGGGAGCATAGAAGAACCGTTCGCGAATCCGTTCTTTGGCACAACGGTACGAATCCGCTACATCCTCCAGACGGTGGACCTGACGTCCCAAAGAGGCCGTTATCGCCGTGCCGGCCCGGCTTGCGGCTTCCTCCACCAACTGCAGCAATTCCTTACGTCCACCTGCCGTCAAGACCGGCGTGGGCATTAGGATACCGAGCTGTCCATGCATGGAAAACACCGCGCCGCGGCCGTTATCTTCAAAAGCTTCGATCAGCTGGTTTTTCAACCGGTCGTCGGTTTCCTCACCGGATTCATCGCTGCCGTTATGATGAACAAGCAGCACTTGGTAATGGTTCCATAACAGTCCCGACCGCTCGGCCATATGCCGCAAAGCGGCCGGATCGGGCTTGCTCTCCGGGTTGAACCATGTCTGAATGAACTGCTCGCGGCTCATATCGGAGGCTGCCCTGTTCAGTGCAATCCTCTCCTGTTCCTGCTCGATGGCTTCTTTAATCTGCAGCAAATACTTGCTCAGCTCGTCCTCATCCACCGGCTTTAGAAGGTACCCGTCCACACGGTGGGAAATCGCCCGCTTGGCATAATCAAAATCGGCATATCCGCTCAAGATGAGCAGATGAATTTCGGAATCCAGGTTTCGGATGGCTTCGATCAGCTGCAATCCGTCCATTCCCGGCATCCGGATATCAATCAGCATCAAATCCGGGTCGTACTTCCCGTGCTTCTCCAGCGCTTCGTTCCCGTTCGCTGCGGTATCAACAACCTGATACCCAAGCTCGGGCCATGGCACAATGCTCTTCAGCCCTTCGCGCAGTTTGGGTTCGTCATCCACGATCAACACTTTCATCATCGCTCTCTCCTCCTGTCGGAATACTGAATTCAATACGCGTTCCTATGCCCGGTTCGCTATAAATGATCAGACCCGCTTCAGGGCCGTACGTGAGCTGCAGACGGACATGTACGTTACGGAGCCCGATCCGTCCGCCATCCTTCTCGTCGGTATCGTTCAAATAACCGTAGATCATCTGCAATTTGTCCAGGGATATGCCTGCACCATTGTCCTCGGTCATGACGTGCAGTTTCCCTTCGCTGGCCGAGACCCTGACCCTTATGGAGGTTCCCTCTTCTTTGTGATCCATCCCGTGTATAACCGCATTCTCCACAAGCGGCTGGATGATCAAGGGCGGGATTCTTACCCGGTTCGCTTCAGGGTCCACCTGAAGTTCATATTTCAGGCGGTCCTCATATCGGAACTTCTGAATGTCGAGATAGCACTGTACCATCTCGATTTCGTCCTTGATTGTGGTTTTTCCGCTGCCCACCTCGAGATTGCTCCGCATCATTTTGCCGAGCAGCCGCACGATCCGGGCAATTTCGGTCTCGCCCTTGAGATGGGCCTCCATGCGAATGGACTCCAGGGCATTAAAGAGAAAATGCGGATTGATCTGGCTGGCCATCATTTTGAACTTGATTTCGTTTTGCTTCTGCTCCATTAACCGCTTCTGTTCGTTGGACTCCTGCACTTCGTTCATCAGGTCGTTAACGTTGCCCACCATGGAGTTGAATTGACGGGACAGCTGGCCGATCTCATCCTTGCCGTCGATCTCCATGGCAACGCCAAGATTACCGGTACCTACCTTCGTAATATGCTTGCTGAGACGCAGCAGCCGGTTCGAGATCAGTGAAGAGAAGCTGTAGATCAGAAGAACGGCCAGCAGCAGGCTGATGATGATGACGGTCATCGCCAGCTTGCTGATCCGGTTGGCATCCGCCACGATGCTATCGATCGAGAATATCGAAATAATGCGCAAGCCGTTCACTCCGGACTCCGTATTCAGCGGTTCGATCAGCACCTTGGAGGCTTCGTCATGGATGACCGACTCGTAGCTGCCGCTCGCGTGGTAAACGGCCCCGCTGGCATCTTCAATCTCGGCTAACGTTTTCCCGTACAGCTCCGGGCGATTAGCCGCGACAATATTGTTACTGCTGTCCACGATAATCGTGTCGAACGCTTCCTGGCTCAGGATCGTATTGAGCATGCCGGTGTTGACATTGATCACCAGCACGCCGCGGTTGTCCTTGCTTCCAAGATCAACCCCCTTGATCAAGCTGAGGTACACCTTCTGATCACGCTCATCCTCAATGTAGTCCCAATAGATGACCCCGATATCGTCCTCCGCCCGCCGATACCATTCCGTACTCCTGATTTCATCCTCGGGATAAAGAAACTCCCAATTGTTCAGCATGGTCGGATTGTCGCTGTAGAATCGGATATTCGATATTTCCTTGTACATCCGTATCGCCTGCTGCAAATCGGGATACTCCCTGTATGCCACGAACACGTCGTATACGCTTTCATATTGCCGGTTGGCCAGATTCCTCAGACGCTCGTCGTAGGACAAGCGGTAAGATAAATCATCCGCCACGTTGATGACTTCGGTCGACCGTTTCTTGACCCGGTCCACGTTCTGATAGGCTTGTTCCAAAGCATTGTCGAATGTAAATTTACGGAGCTCTCCCGTAAGGAATATCCCTACGATGGCTACCGGTACAAAGACCACGACCACAAATGACAATATCAATTTATTGCGGATTTTCATGTCATTCATAAGCTGAATGAAATTCGATAACATCGGACCGTCGACGCTCCTGTCCTTTAATCTTCGGCAAGCAAAAATAAACGGTTACATTCCATCGTGGATAAGCCTGCCTCAGACCAATTATATCAGCACAGCCTTCCTTTCAAGGCCAGCTAAAATATGGAAGAAGCCCGACTCCAGCACAAAGCTGGTCCGGGCTCATCTTCACTATGTTTTTACCCGCTTAACAGCAGGGGGAACCCGAGTTTATCCTAGCGCAACGCTGAAGGCCATCGCTTGTTGACCGGCTTCCACTTGAATTTTCCCTTCCTGCAGGCTCACTCCCGAGCCCTCCACGGAGGAAACGTTTCCTGTGTCATACAGCTTCACCGAAAATGGCTTGCCGCTGCCCTCCACCGTAAAATTGATCCGGCTGCCTGCACGTACAGCCCGTACAACCAGCTCGCTCTCTCCGTTCATGTTGCGAACGATGGCGGAAGCCTCGCTGCCGTCTTCCAATGCATACAAGCCAAGCTCTACTCCGTCTGCATAGTCATATTCCGGAAGGGCGTCGCTCGCACCCAAGGCGAGGAACGAGTTGCCGCGTACGAACAAAGGCAGTCCGAGGAAACCGTACGTTTCCTTGCGCCAGGTTCCGCCATCCACCGTTTCTCCGGTTAACAGATGCGTCCAGCGGCCCTTCGGCAGATAATACTTCACGTCGCCTTTCTCGCTGAATACCGGTGCAACGAGCAGGGAATCGCCCAGCATGTACTGACGATCCAGCATTTCGACGGCCGGATCCTCCGGGAACTCCAAGAACATGGCGCGCATGCTCGGCACGCCTTGCTCCGATGCCTGTACGGCGGTATGGAACAGATACGGCATCAGACGGCTCTTCAGCTTCGTGAAGAAGCGCGTAACGTCTACGGCCTCTTCGTCGTAAGACCATGGCACCCGGTAAGAGCTGCTGCCATGGAGACGGCTGTGGCTGGACAGCAAGCCGAATGCCAGCCAGCGCTTGAACACATGCGCCGGAGCCGTATTTTCGAAGCCGCCGATGTCATGGCTCCAGAAGCCGAAGCCCCCGAGACCGAGGGACAAGCCGCCGCGCAGGCTCTCCGCCATCGATTCATAATCCGCATAACAATCGCCGCCCCAGTGAACAGGGAACTGCTGTCCGCCAACGGTTGCGGAGCGTGCGAATACCGCCGCCTGATTCTTGCCGAATTTCTCGACCAGCACGTCAAAGACCACTTTGTTGTACAGCTGGGTGTAGTAGTTGTGCATTTTATGAGGATCGGAGCCGTCAAAATACACAACGTCCGTCGGAATGCGCTCGCCAAAGTCCGTTTTGAAGCTGTCCACGCCCATATCAGCCAGCTCGCGCAGGTACCCTGCATACCATTCGCAAGCATCCGGATTCGTGAAGTCCACCAGCGCCATGCCCGGCTGCCACAAATTCCACTGCCAAACATCGCCATTGGCTTTCTTCACGAGATAGCCCTTCTCACGGCCTTCCTCGAAGAGGCGCGAACGCTGCGCGATATACGGATTGATCCATACGCAGATTTTCAAGCCTTTTTCTTTCAGTCGCTTCAGCATGCCTTCAGGATCCGGAAATACCTCTTCATCCCATTGGAAGTCCGTCCAGTTGAGGCCCTTCATCCAGAAGCAGTCAAAATGGAACACTTGCAGCGGAATGTCGCGCTCCAGCATACCGTCCACGAAGGAGTTTACGGTCGCTTCGTCATATTGCGTCGTAAAGGAGGTCGATAGCCACAATCCGAAGGTCCAAGCCGGCGGCAGCGCCGGTTTGCCTGTCAGGCTTGTATATTTGTCCAGAACGCCTTTCGGGTCGGGCCCGTCAATCACGAAATACTCCAGCGACTCGCCCGGCACGCTGAACTGAACCTTCTTCACTTTCTCTGAAGCCACTTCAAAGGATACGAGGTCCGGCTGGTTGACAAACACGCCGTAGCCTTTGTTGGTCACGTAGAACGGAATATTTTTATAGGCTTGCTCGGAGCTTGTGCCGCCATCCTGGTTCCAAATATCCACAACCTGGCCGTTCTTCACAAACGAAGTGAATCGCTCGCCAAGGCCGTACACCCACTCGCCCACGCCAAGATCGAGCTCTTCGCGCATGTAGGTCTGCCCGCCGTCCTCCACGATATGCGCCATGGATTTGGCTCTGCTGCCGGTGATGCGCTCCTCTCCTCTATAGAAGTGGACCGACCATTCCGGGCCTTTCTTGATCACGACGCTCAGATTGCCGCTCCGAAGAACAGCCTGTTGATCGTTCTCTTCGATGACCGTATGGTCGCCCTTCTGTTTGTACAATTCGAATGCAGGTCCACGATCTCTTACGCCCGCATAGTGGACCAGCTTCACGCCGATGACGCCGGGTGCCGGGGAATGAAATTGCACGGTGATCAGCTGCGCATTGATGGTCGCTCCTCTGCCCGGAATCGGTGCCGTGGAAGCATAAGCCGTCAACGTATCTCCTTTTACCGCAAAATCATAGGCCTGAACCGCTCCCGAAACGGAATACCCTTCCCGGATTAGCCAGTTGCCGTCTGTAAATTTCATCGTTACTTCCGCCCTTCTATATTTTTAAAATTGAACTTTCAGATGTAAGCGTTATAATATCATTATACTGATCCGTTTTTACCTATTCTAACAATATCCGATTGTTTTATAGCACAATTTTGATATCAGATAACAGTGTTCAGGAACACTTCACATCCCAAGGAGGTGCAGCATGGATCAATCCATCCGCCAGTCGTTAAAAGAAAGCACCGTCCACGGGAATGAGCGTTTCCCCTTCGGTGCCTATTGGTATCAATTTGCCCCCGGCGCCCATGTGGTAGACTCCCATTGGCATAAGGAAGCGGAGATTTTTTACGTGCTGGAAGGCGAGGTGCTGTTTCAGATCGATTCGGAATATATCCCCGTCCGTGCGGGCGAAGCGATATTTATCGATGGGGGAGATCTGCACACCGGCCACGCCCAGGGCAATGAAGGGTGCAGCTTCTGCGCCATGGTGTTCGATGTCGGCATGCTCGCCAGCAGCAGCTATGATCTTGTGCAGGAAGGGATGATCGTTCCCTTCCAGGAGCGGAGAGCCGCTTTTCCAAGACGGATGACAGCCGGGACCGATGGGCGCCTGCTTGAACATATAAAAGAAATGATGCTGCTGTCCAAGCACAAACCGGCTGGATATGAGGCTGCCATTAAGGGGCATCTGTTTCTCATGCTGTTTCAGGCCGCAGCCTCCGGCAGGCTTGCCAACCGCAGCCGGAGCGAAGCGGCGGACATGACGAGAACGGAACGCTTGAAGAAGGTCATTCTCTACATCCAGAGTCATTACCATCGACCTATCCGTTTGAGTGAGCTGGCTGACCTGATCCCGATGAGCGAAGGCCAATTTTGCCGCTTCTTCAAATCCATGACCGGGCAAACGCCCGTCGACTATATGAATTCCTATCGCGTTCGCCAGGCGGCGGAGCTCCTTCGTTCGCCGGACAATAAAATATCCGACATCGCACTCGATGTCGGATTTGGACACATCAGTTATTTTGTTCGGGTATTCCGCAAAATCATGAACTGCACGCCTTCGGAATATCGGAAGAAATTATAATTTCGGCAGGCTTGGTATGACCTGATTGCAGTCCCCCTGAAGCGGCAGGTTCCGGCATACGTATTGGCCGGCGCTGTTTTCGTTCGCCGCGCCGGGCGGGGCCGGCTGATGAACCCGCTGTTTCCAGAGCTGCCACAGCATGAATCCATCATTCGCTCTTCCTTTATTCTTGATGTAGTTTACCATCGTTTCTACATTATAATAAGCCGTCGCGATGTTATTCTGACCGTTCATCATTTCGGCATCGTATACCGTACCCGGCGCGGCATTCAATTGCAGGACGGCCCCGCCGGATCCCTCCGGCGCAATCTGCATGCCCATATTGATGGGCCCGTTGTATATCGCCTTGTAGGATTCATAGCCTTCGCGCGGGTCGTAATAAATACCGCCGTCGTAGGACATCAGATTGATAAAGTCGATCTTGCTGCCATGATCCTTAACCACGCGGTACATGGTACCGCCAAAAGGAGAACCCCATTGGACCTTGCCTTCCTCAAACGGCGTCCCCTTCACATAATAGGCGCCCGTGGACCAGCCGGCGATGGAAATCTGCAAATTGGCGTTCCTGGCTTGGATTTCATTGTAGAGGCTCGTTATAATGCCTGCGATCTCGCCATCCTTGGTACAGCTGAACTGGGCAGCCGTTCCTTTGTTGCAGCTGCTGCCGCTGGATTCCCAGTCAATGTCGACGCCGGCTGCGCCAAGATCCAGGGCCAAATCGACGATGTTCTTAGCATTGAATCTGGACCACTGCGATCCTTGGCTGTACGACCAGCCTCCTACCGAGAGGAACGCTTTCGTTCCGCGGGCTCTCAGTGCGGCGATGTTGTTGCGCAGATCCTGCGACTGCTGGGCCGTAAATTTACGCTGCCCATTCGGCGTCGTGGCTCCTTCCACGAATTCCAAGCCCGCTACGGCTTGATCAAACGCATACGACCCTTGCGTATACGTGGTGTCCGGCCTTACGAATGCTAGATTGAGATGCGTGATGTAATTGGGTATGTTCGCAGTCGTCAAATCGTAGATACTGGTGTTCCATGAGCTGGCGTAAGCGACGTACATCCGATCACCAGTCCCCGGAGGATCTACCGGCGGGTCTACTGACGGATCCACTGGGGGATCTACCGGTGGTGTCCCTGGATTGCACGCTCCCAGGTCCTCCCATACTCCCCACTGTCCCGTCGTTCCGGGCATCTCACCCTGAGTCCACCATTTTGCTTTCCAGGCCTTACCCCCGTGGGATACGATATTGCCCCCGCCATATACGGCAGAACTGCTCCAAGCAGGCTCAGCGCAGGCCTCGGCGGCTTGAACCTGGGACGTAGGAAAGACACTGAACACCAGTACGGCGATAAGTCCGAGAATCCATCCTTTCATCGTTCTGGACTGCCTTGTCATTCATTAAACAACTCCTTCTCCATGGGTATTCGGCTTGTTAAAGCGTTTTCAAATCTGGTGAAAGCTCCGTACCTTATACACCTCCTGACGCATTGGGATGAAATCGAATGAAACACTTTAAGTGTAACTTGGTAATTTTTTGTACAACAAGGATAAGATTTACTAATTCAGGGGCAAAATCCTATACCTTGTCACAGCAGCGCATCTTCGCAAAAAAAGCCGACACCCTGCGGATGATCGCATAAGTGGCAGCTTTTGAAATGGAATGCCTGTTAACCCTTACTCCAATTTAGGGTATGATGATAGAAGCATGTTATTTTTCTATTTATGAGTCTCTTTGTGCAGCCTTGCAAATGGACATTTCGACAGAGACTCCTCGTTATCCCGCAGGAAATATTGCTTCCATTCATAATTGTCCTCCGCCCCGTAGAACTTCAAGTCCGGGTGCGGGGGGATTGGATCATATTCGGTCAACCGCTTGCGTATCAGCACTTTGGTATGTTCAGCTTGCCTGGCCCGGGCATTGAACTGCTTCAGAACCCAACGAGGCGTAAAAGCAAGCATCATGTAGGGGAAATATCTGCTCTGGCGAAGCTCATGTGCCGGCGTTCCGCAATATACGAAATAAGGCTCGCCTGCATAACAAAATTCCCACAGATGATCGTCTGGTTCCCCCGGCAGGTCCGCCGGCCAAGGCTCCGTATCGTATTCGGTGGTCCGGCTCAGCAGCTGCCAGAACAAACGCTCATAATACTCCACGCCCTCGAGGCTATCTCGGCCATGTTCCGTATTTATAAATACGACAAGGGAAGTATACGGGCCGAAGCCCCTGGAGCCGAGCCCGAACTCATGCAGCAGTGCGGCCAATTGCCCCGCCGCCTCCTGCGATTCGCCGCGGTTGATAAAACCGTATCTAAAATGATTCAGCGCATGTCCTTGCACTGCCGGAATGCAGGGGAATTTGGCGGAACGATCCGTCATTTTCTCAGTCAGCTTAACGATCGCTTCCCGCTGCCATTCCTCCGGCAATCCATAGGCTGCATCCATATCGTCCAACCTCATTAAACCGCTCATCACCAGTCCTCCTCTTCTACAGCATATAAGAGTGGGCAAAAATAGGTGACTGTCACGGACGAAATGCACATGAATTTTGAAAAGCGTTTCCCAAAAGCTTGAACTTTCTGATATCTTAAGTAGAGAAGAAATTAAAATACCAGGCTTATGCCTTAATTACCATAGAGAGGATTCTTTCACATTATGTCTAAACCCCTGCTAACCGATAAGATTCAAACTGCCAAACCGGCTAAAAAACCGAGGCCTTCCGCTCCGCCCGTGCGCATCTTTGCGCTGGGGGGGCTTGGCGAGATCGGAAAGAACATGTACGGCGTCGAATTCAAAAACGAGATCATTATCATCGATGCCGGACTGAAATTCCCGGATGCCGAAATGAGCGGCGTCGATTACATTATTCCGGATATCCGTTACTTGCTCGATAATAAGCACAAAGTAAAGGGGATGTTCCTGACCCATGGCCATGAAGACCATATCGGGGCCATTCCTTACGTGCTTCGTCAAATTCAGATGCCGATTTATGGCGGAGCCCTGACCATCGGCTTGGTTCGTGCCAAGCTGGAAGAGCATCGCCTGCTGGATCAGAGTGATCTGCGCATATTCCATGAAGACGAGACGATTGCATTCCGTCATCTTTCCGTTCATTTTTTCAGAACCACCCACAGCATTCCGGATGCCTTCGGGGTCGTTGTCGAAACCCCGTATGGACCGATCGTACATACCGGGGACTTTAAATTTGATTTTACGCCGGAGGACAAGCCTGCCAATCTGCATAAAATTCTGCATATCGGCGGACGGGGCGTCCTGGCCCTGATGGCCGACAGCACCAATAGCGAACGAGACGGGTTTACCCCTTCGGAGCGCACCGTCGGCGATTCCATTCTGCGCCTGTTCCAGGAATGTCCCGGGCGGATCCTGTTTGCGACCTTTGCATCCAACGTTCATCGTCTGCAGCAAGTCGTCGAAGCCGCCATTCGAACCGGCCGCAAAATCGCCATCGTCGGCCGCAGCATGGAAAAGGTGTTTGTGATCGGCCAGGAGCTTGGTTATATTCGCGTGCCGGACGGCATGATGATTGACGTCAAAGCCGTTAACCGCTATCGCGACGACCAGGTGCTGATTATTTGCACGGGCAGTCAGGGCGAACCCAATGCGGCGCTGACGCGCATCGCTTCGGGTGCCCATCGTTCGATCCAGATTCATCCGGAGGACACCGTCATTTTCTCGTCATCGCCGATTCCCGGGAACACCCAGAACGTTAACCGCAGCATCGATCTCTTAATGCGGGCCGGGGCCGAAGTTAAATACGGCTCCATTCTCGATATCCACACCTCGGGCCACGGCTGCCGCGAAGATTTGAAGCTCATGATCAGCAGCTTGCGTCCCAAATACTTTGTGCCGATTCACGGAGAATACCGGATGATGCTCAATCACCGTCATCTTGCCGTGCAGGTCGGGGTTCCCGACAGCAACGTCTACTTGATGAACATCGGCAACACGCTGTCCCTTTTCCGCAATTATGCGCGTAAAGGCCGGAACATCCCTTCGGGTGACGTCTATATTAACAATGGTGAACTGCGCACCCATGAGAAGGAGCTGCTCGAGGAACGCGTGCAGCTCGCTCACGATGGCGTGGTGATCGTCGCGATTACCATCAACCGGGAAACGCGCAAGCTGCTCTCCGGACCGGAGCTGATTACCCGCGGGTTCGTGTATATGCAGGACTCCAAGCCGCTTCTGCGCCGGGCCGAAGCGATGCTCCGCAAACAGCTGAACAAAGCCGGCGAACAGCGGGAATACAATCGTGCTGCCTGGGAGCAGATGACCAACAACACGCTCAACCGCTATTTCAAGCGGGAGCTTGGCAGAAGCCCGTACATTATGCCTTCCATCATGGAGGTATAATGCTTCGATCTCGCTGACGCTTGACGCTGTACACTAAAATAAGGGTGGATCCCAAGTCATTGAACCTTGGGATCCACCCTTTTTTGTCATATTAGAAAGCATGTATTTCGAAGCCTATCGCCCTTCCTGTAAATCAAGCCATAAAGCACGGGCCTGCTTTAGTCTGCAAGCTCCAGGCCTTTCGTTTCCTTGCCAAGCACCAGTACCCCCAGCGCCCCGATCAGGATGGTTACGAAAAACATCACGAAAATGATTTCGATACGGGTACCATTCTGCTTCAGCACCCCGACGAGCAGCGGCGCGATCACGCCGCCGATCCGACCGAACGATGTGGCAAGCCCGACCCCGGTTGAACGAACCTTCGTCGGATAAAGCTCCGGACTGTACGCATACAAGCCTCCCCAGGCTCCCAGATTGAAGAAGGACAAGGATATGCCTGCGGCGAGCAGCGAGCCTTCCGTATTGGCGTAGCCAAACCAAATTGCGCTCAGCGCCGTAAGCACCAAATAAGTAACCAGCACGAATTTACGTCCGAACTTCTCGATAAAATACGCCGCCGTGAAATACCCCGGCAATTGGGCAAGCGTCATAATCAGCACGTACTGGAAGCTTCGAACCAAGCTGAATCCTTTATCGACCATGACGGTGGGAAGCCACAGGAACATCCCGTAATATGAAAATACGACCGTAAACCACAATATCCACAGCATAATGCTCGTACGCCGATGTTCGACCGACCAGACCGAGGCCACACGCTGCCCGAAGGTCAGCTTCCGGACGGCCTTGGCCTTCTGCTCGAGATACCTTGGCGAATCCTCGATGGCTCGCCGCAGGTAGAGAGCATAGAACGCGGGCAAAGCCCCGATGACAAAGGCTGTCCGCCAGCCGTAATCCGGAATGACGAAGTAAGCAATAAGCGCGGATAGTATCCAGCCTGCCGCCCAAAAGCTTTCCAGCAGCACCACCGCTCTTCCCCGTTCATGAACGGGCATGCTTTCGGATACCAGCGTTGAAGCTACCGGAAGCTCTCCGCCAAGTCCGAAGCCGGCGATAAAGCGCATCAAGCACAGCATGACAAAACCGGTAGCCAGAGCGGAAAGCCCGCTCGCTATCGAGAATATGAGCAGTGTCCACAGCAGAATATTTTTCCGTCCATATTTATCCGCCAGAAATCCGGCCATGGCCGCGCCGAATACCATTCCGATCGATGTGGTGCTTGTCAGAATGCCGACCTGCTGCGAGCTTAGCGACCATTCCGCTGCCAATGCCGCAACAACAAACGAAATCATGCCGACATCCATCGCATCGAACATCCAGCTGGCACCCGCGCTGAACAGCAGCTTGCGCCGTTTGGGCTCTTTTAACAATTGCATGTTGCCCATTTTAACCGCCCCCTCTCCTATATCTTTCTATAATGTAGAGCGAACCATACGTCCGGTCAAGCTAGATTATGCTTAGCGGCAACATGACCGTTATGGTCGTTCCCTCCTGAAGCTTGCTGGTCACATACACCTGCCCCCTGTGATCCTCGATCATTTTTTTGCTGATCATGAACCCTAAGCCGTTGCCCTTCTCCTTCGTTGTGAAGAACGGTTCCCCGAGACGGGATAGGATCGATTCCGGGATTCCGCATCCGTTATCCGTGAAATGGATGACCACGGTCTCGTCGCTGCCTCTCTCCAGTCGTATGGTCAACTCGCCGCCGTCCGGCATCGATTCCACCGCATTTTTTATAAAGTTGATGAAGACCTGCTTCAGATGATTCACGTCACCGTCCACATTGGCCTCTTGCTCTCCAAAATCGGTTATGATCTCTACGTTATGTATAATCGCCTGCGTATTTAATAACGTAATCACTTGTTCCAGCAGCTGCCGGATATCGGCACGCTCGAATTTCACGCTTTGCGGCTTCGCCAAGAACAGAAGCTCACTGACGATCAGTTCGATCCTTTCAATCTCCGAAGAGATAATATCGAAATATTCATCCTTCCGTCCGGCGCCGGAGCGAATCAGCTGCACGAACCCTTTGATGGACGTCATCGGGTTTCGGATTTCATGGGCGATTCCTGCGGCAAGCTGCCCGGCCATGGACAGCTTGTCGGACTGGATCAGCCGCTTCTCTTCCTGATCGGCCGCTCTCTTCATGTCGGTGATATCCGTCAAATGCGCTACATAGCCCAGCGCCCTTCCCTCTCTGCTGCGGGCTGTGCTAAGCCTGCACGATACCCACCTGATATCTCCCTGTTTATGTATCAATCTCTTTTCCATTTGCAAGGAAGAGATCCGGCCCGTTTTAAAGTTTTCCATCATTTCCCTGTCCTTATTTACGTCCTCCGGATAAACCCAATCGTTATAGGGATGATGCAGACATTCGTCCTCCTCATATCCGAGCATCGTGCAAGCGGCCGGATTGATTCGGATAATGCTCCCCTCTGAATCGATGAATACCGTTCCTATCGGCGCAACTTCTATCGCCTGAACCATAAAATCATAGCTGAGACATTCACTATTCATCATCGTTTGGAGATCCTCCTGTCTTTCATTGTTCAAATCGGTTTTACCTAATTTCTAGATATGGGATTGCTTCTCCTTTAGCCTATATGGAATATAAATAAAACAATCCAAAGGATAATTCGGACATGAAGCGAATATATTGGATATGAGGTTTCTAATATTTGGTGTCTATCCCAGCGCTATTCTAGTGAAATTGAGAGAAAATGGTTTTTTTTGACTTGAACGCCATGGCTTTTTCGTTTATTGTGAAAGAAAGCAAGTCATTTACAATTGCTAGTCGTTAGGATCGTTAACAAAGGAGTTTGCGAGTATGTACACGGAACAAGATATTTGGATTGTGCTTACAGGCACGGGCACCTGGTTCAGCAGAATGATCCAATATTTCACGAAGGCCCCACTTAACCATGCATCCATAGCGTTTGATTCCGAGTTACGCGAAGTGTACAGCTTTGGGCGAAAGAAGGCGAACAATCCGTTTGACGGCGGTTTGGTTCGCGAGAACCTGCGTGACCCTTTCTTCTACACTTCGGAGTGCGCGGTATATCGCTTCCGCGTCAGTAATGAAGACTATCAACGCATGCACAATCTTGTCAAAGAGATGATGCGTGATCAGGACCGCTACAAATATAATCTGCTAGGGCTGCTGGGTATATTGTTTCGGATTCATATCGATCGTGATGATGCTTTTTTCTGCTCCCACTTTGTCGCGACGGTGCTGGAGCAAGCAGGCCTGCGGCCTGTGAACAAGCCTTGTCATCTTGTAACGCCGGAAGATTTCTCCCACTCCCCCCAGTTGAATGAAGTCTATCGCGGGCCTCTCCACGGTTATCTTGCTCAAGATATGCCAGCCCCGTTGTCCCCGTCGCCGACATTTGTTCCTGTGACCACGAAAGGCCGAGGCAAGTTCTTCAGAATCGGAAAAACGGGTTAATACCGAGAATATGTAGCTATGATATAAATATGTTTCTCTGATACCTTGGAAAAAAGCAGCCGGGCTCGCACCCGGCTGCTTTTTTTAAATAAGTTTTTTGGGGTCCCCGCAAAGTATTTGGAATAAGCATCGAAGCATAGGCTCCACTTTGTGGGGTTATTTTATATGTTCCTCGCGGGGGTTAACCCCCGGCGTCATTCTCTAGCGTTAGGCCGATGGAGTCTGATCCGACGCCTGCTCCAGAACCGCCTTCTCCACCACGACGGGACCGGATTCAGCCAGCTTTTGCTGCTCCATTTTCTTGCGCTTGCGTTTGCGGTTGAAGTACACGCCGATCAACAGAAGCGGAACGGCGATCAGCGCAATATATAACGATACATCCTTAACCATGCCCTCCGCGGCGTTACCGTACAGATAGAACAGGGTACCCACCACATAAAACTTGGTAGCCCGGCCAAGCGCGGCATATGCCAACAGTCTCCATAGCGGGAATTTCAAACATCCCGACAGAATCGTAAACACTTTAAAGGGAACCGGCGTAAAGGAGCCTATCAGTATGGCGGCTTCGCCGTTTTTTTGAAACATGTTCGTTGCAGCGTCAATCCACTCTTTTTTCAGTATCTTGTATAATACCGACTTCCCAAGCAGCTTTCCGATCAAATAGCCCAGCGGCGTCCCCAGCAAGCATCCGATAAAACCATACGTTGCAAGCCACAGTGCATTCTGCGGATGCATGATGCTAAGCGAAACCTGCAGAAAAAAGGCGGGAACCGGAAAAATGACAGCATCCGCAAACGAATGAATAAACAATCCCCATGGACCAAACTTCATCAAAAAATCCAAAATGTCCTGAAACATGTCTCAACCCCTAAACATTTTCTTCCTGTTTCTATCAGACCCTTTATAAAGTATAGCACATAATTATACTGGAAAGGACCTAAGCCGCTTGATCCCTGCCGAAAAAACGCGCAGAACGAAGCATGCCTTTGCACCTATATACTATATGCAGCAGGTTCGACTAACAACAAAAAAACCTTTCTTCTAGGAAGAAAGGTTTTCGGTCGCTCCTCGCAATCGGAATTTCAAACATGAATAAGCTTGCAAAGAAATGCATCTTGTTTAATTTGCAGATAAACTGCGGTGTGCGGAATGCCTCGTCGGACCTACGAATTCATTCAGCGGAAAGCCGTTCGAAATCGCCTGGGTAATGAAGGCTTTGGCTTGCTGTACCGACTCGCGAACGCTCAAGCCCTTGGCAAGATTGGCCGTGATGGAAGCGGATGACGTGCAGCCCGCACCGTGGGTGTACTTGGTAACGATGGCGTCGGCCTCGAACCATTCGAAGCTGTTTCCGTCATAGAGCAGATCCATGGCTTTGCCTTCGCGGATCTTCCCTCTGTCTTTAATCAGCACGTTCTTTGCGCCGCGCTCGTGAATGATGGCGGCAGCCTCCTGCATTTGATCCAGGGACGTGATCGGACCGGATTTGGCCAGCTGGGACGCCTCGAACAGATTTGGCGTTACCAAATCGGCGCGCGGGAGAAGGAATTCCAGCATCGCTTCCGTATTTTCGGGCTGCAGCACTTCATCCGTGCCTTTGCAGACCATCACCGGATCGATGACGATCCGTTTCAGATCATAGCGGTCGATATACTGGGAAACGAGCTCGATGATCTCTACGGATCCAAGCATGCCGGTTTTCATGGCATCGATGCCGATGCCCTCGAGCACGGTTTTCAACTGCGTTTCAACGATATCCAATGCTACCGGGAAAACCTGGTGATCCCATGTCTTTGGTTCCATGCAGACAATCGTGGTCAGTGCGGTCATTCCGTATACGTCAAATTCCTGAAAGGTTTTCAGATCGGCCTGGATGCCAGCGCCGCCGCTTGTATCCGAGCCGGCTACGGTTAATGCTTTTCGTATCGTCATGTTCCATGTTCCCTTCGCTTGTAAAATGATTACTCTATTATAAGAAAAACTGGGATTGACGTCTATTCGCAGATGTCGAATCCTTCTTTAGCGGTTGTTTTTCTTGCGAGATCAAGTCGGTTGAGCTTCGATGCCTTCTCTTCCTGATCTCTAAAGAAAAACTGGGATTGACGTCTATTCGCAGATGTTGAATTCTTCATGGTAACGCATCACTCCGCCTACGGATTGTTCTTCCGATCGCTGTTGCCCCCAGATTCCTTTGAACCACGATATCAATCGTTGAAATCCGGGGGCAAAGGCGACCACTCCGTTTCTACAGAATAATTCCGCCTGCTTCGTTGGAGTCCTTTGCCCAGGGCTCACACTATGGCGTCGCCACTTATTGTTCCGTCAGGATCACGGGGCCATCCTTCGTGATGGCGAGCGTGTGCTCATACTGCGCGGACCATTTCCCGTCCACGGTTCTGGCGGTCCATCCGTCCGAATCGATCTTGCATTGATATGTTCCCAGGTTCAGCATCGGTTCGATGGTGATGACCATGCCCTCTTTAAGCCGAGTCCCGCGGTTGGGTGGCCCGTAATGCGGAACCTGCGGTTCCTCATGCATATTTTCGCCGATGGCGTGCCCCACGAAGTGGCGGACAACCGATAAATTCTGTGCTTCCGCATAGGATTGAATCGCATGGGAAATATCGCCGATCCGGTTGCCGATCACCGCTTGCTCAATTCCGAGGTACAGAGCTTTCTTCGTCACGTCCAGCAGATGCTGCGCTTCCTCGGAGACGTTTCCGACCGGATAGGACCAAGCCGAGTCGGCGAGCCAGCCATCATACTTTACCACCATATCAATGGTAACGATATCCCCGTCCTTCAGCGGCTCATGGCTCGGAAAACCATGGCAGATCACGTCATTGACCGATGCACAGGTCGCAAAAGGATAACCATGATATCCCTTCTGCTCCGGCGTCGCGCCGCGCTCCGCCAGGAACCGTTCGACAAACTGATCAATCTCTAGCGTCGTTACGCCCGGCTTGATCATGTTGGCGATCTGACGGTGGCATTCGGCGAGAATATCGCCGGCTTTATTCATTTTGGCGATTTGTTCTTGTGTTTTGAGGATTATCAATCCTGCTCACTCCTTTTCATGGCTGCTCTCCTACTCAAATCAAAAAGCCTTAGCTGACCGAAGGAGCTTCAGGACAGGCATCTGCGTCCTCCTCACTCCCCGGCCAATAAGGCTGATTCACAATCACAAGGTGTATCTGTTTTCTTGTCTTGTATCCAAAAAAAGAAAAGCTGATAGCGCCCTACATAATCTTATTCTACTCTTAAGCCAGGGTAACCTCAATGATTTCCGTTAGGAATTTCTGCCTTTCGGTCAAATGCGGACAGGTACGGATGCCGCAGCATAACCGTTTTGCATTCTCGGAGGCATCTTTAACTCGGCGGTAACCCAGAAAGTCATATGACTCTCAATGACCATGAACAGAATCAGGGTGGGCAGCATTTTATCCAATTTTAAGCTTCATTTATCCAATGACAATCGTTTCTCCTCATATCTATATATTTTAAGATTGCGCAGAAACGATAATTTTACACGCGAGATCACGATTCCTTTCTTTTTCCTATGTTCATTATATCAAAAGGGGCCGTTGCTTTAGCTTTCCACTTGTTTCCGTTCCTTCTGGGTCATATCGCTCTTCTCCTTGGACAAGAACCAGCCGAGGACCGCGATCAGGATCAATACGCCCCAGAATATGAGCTTCCAGCCGGCGCTCTTGGGAAACGTCTTCTCTAATACAGCGATATCCGGGTGCGCGAGCGTATAGACGGCCAGCTTGATTCCTACCCATCCCACGATCAGGAATGCAGCCGTTTCCAAGCCGGGCCTTCTTACGAGCAGCCTGCCGAAATACGATGCCGCGAACCGCATGATCACCAAGCCGATAATTCCGCCTGTCAGGATAACCAGGAATTGTCCGCCGTCCATACCCCCGATATTCGGGAGGCCGGTTTCCGGCAGCGTCAAGGCGAGGGCTACGGCAGCCAAAATCGCATCGACCGCAAACGCAATATCCGCAAGCTCTACCTTTAACACGGTAACCCAGAATTTTTCTTGTTTCATTTCAGCTTCCTTCAGATGTTTCTTCTTCTTCACAAAGAACTGCTTCACCATATGATTGATACTGATATACAGCAGGTAGAAGGCCCCGATCGCCTGTACGTACCAGACATCCGCCAGAAAAGAGATAATGAAGAGGGATGCGAAACGGAACACAAACGCACCGGCCAATCCGTAAAATAACGCCTTCTTCCTCTTGTCCTCCGGCAAATGTTTAACCATGATGGACATCACCAGGGCATTATCGGCTGCGAGAATCCCCTCGAGTCCAATCAACACCAGCAGCACCCACCCATATTCGAGCAACAGTCCCATTTCCAAACGCAATCTCTCCTTCATGTATAGGATGATCCGATTTACGTTTCAAAGGCGTATAAAACAAAAAACCTTTATCCCGAAAATCGGCGATAAAGGTATCTACCCAGAAATAGGCTGTAGGAATAAGCACCTTTACCGAATCGGCAAAGGTCTCGCAAACAACTTTCGTTGCCAACAAAGCCGGAGACACGTTCGTGTCACGAATTGACGACTTTGCTGCGACTGCTACTCCCCTTTACTTGAATACATGAAATATAGCATGGCCGTTTACCACCGCCAATAGACTTTCAAAAATTTTACATTCACTTTACATTTCTTTTTTTTCTTCCTCCAAAAATAGAGCCATAGTCCAGCTGCCAGCAGCACGACGACCCCCCCCCCACAGGAAAGGCCTCTGCATAAATGTCTGATCTGCAGCCTCACCTTCACTTGGAAGCATTCCCTCAGCAAGCGTATCAGACCCCGTTTCGCCCGGTGGAGGCGCAGCTTTCGGAGGATATCCGGCCCCTAGCTCGGATAGCTCCTTGCCGGCGGCGGTGAGCGGCTTCGTTCCGTCACAAAGCCCCGTTGTCAGCCGGCCCGACTCCGCGGACGCGAACACCAGATATTCGCTGCCTACGGCAAACTGGTCATAACCGCAGCTGGCCGATGACATGGCCGTGGTAAGCTCCGTTACGGGTTCAGCTCGCCTTTCCATATTTCCGTTACCTCTAACGTAACACGAACCGGATCAGCCGAGGACATGACCTGCTTTCGCGGCGGGCCCGCGATCTGAGTCACCTTACCTGCAAATATCGCTGCGCTCCGTTCCAGGCTTTCCGAAACCTCAGGCGGTCCGGCACATGAGCAAGCAAATACGTTGGATGGTTGTATCGTATACAGGCTGACGAGCAAGAGCAAACAGCTAAGCATGATCATAACCTTGGATTCTCTCATCATGGGTCACCTCAATCCTTAGACGGCCCTCTCCCCTGAAATGTTCCAGCTCTATCCATAAATGCGCCGATCCACTCCAAAAATGAGGGAGGGATAACGGCGCATTTCGGCTGCCGATCTAAGGAAGCACCCCCGCAAGAAGCTGCCAACGTCATGAACTACTTGCTGGCGATGATCAGGTAGTGACGATCCGTGGGATACTGGATTCCGTCAACCTGCAGCCCTGCTTGCTCCAACATAGCCTTCAGCACCTGCGGGTCAACCCGGTTCGGCCTCGGAACCCGCTTCTCGGACGGGTCTTCCTGCCATTCCAGACACAAGCAGCGCCCGCCTGGCCGTAACACTCTTGCGATTTGGGAGATCGACTCCTCCAGCTGGTCGGTGATGTGAAGGATCAAGGACGCGATGACTCGATCCACGGTTTCATCCTGTAAAGGAAGCTGTTCCAACACGCCTTCCATCACCTTCACATTCGTGATTCCTTGTTCCTGTGCACGCCCGCGCATCATGTCGAGCATGGCTGGCTCGGTATCCAGCGCGTAAACGGTGCCTGTCGTTAATGAGGCTGCCGGTATGGAAAAATAGCCGGTGCCCGCCCCGATATCCAGCACATCCACCTCGCCATTCACCTGAAGCATCTTAAGCAGCGAAGAAGCCGGCAGCTCTTTTTTCCTTTCCGGACTTTCCAATCGCTCGATGAGTGACGGATCAAAACTCTCTTTCATGTTATCGCTCTCCTCCTTGATGAATCGCATTTCATGGCATGTTGCAATATGTATTTGCATCAAATGTGATAAGGAATCCTCCCTGTGGGTCTACCATACCGTTGATTGGGAACGATGTAAACCGGTTCGTTGGTCTATAACGATTACGGCCGATCCCCTTCCGCTAGCCACGTTCTCAGATAGTCTCTTGATGCTACGCGGACTGTACGTTTGAAAAAACCATGCAAGAGAAGAGATCGTTGGATCGAAATAGGATCTGCGGCCATAATAGGGAGTTGAACGAGAAAAGGGCATTCCCCTGATCATGATGACCATGGAAATGCCCCGATTGTTCTTTACTCGCCCTTATCCTCAATCCATACCTGCCCTGCCAGAAAATCGGCAAGATGAACGGCCTCGATGCGTTGTTTACCGGCACGCTCGATGCCCCACTTCATCTGCAGCAGGCAGCCCGGATTCGAGGTCACGATGACCTCGGCCCCTGTTGCCTCCACATGCTCCATCTTATGATCGAGCAGCGTCGTCGACATTTCCGTCTGGGTCAGATTGTAAATGCCCGCGGAACCGCAGCAAACCTCTGCTCCCTGAAGCTCGCACATGTCTACGCCCGGAAGCTGCTGCATCAGCTGGCGAGGCTCTCCTTGCACCCGCATGACATTGCGCAGATGGCAAGAATCCTGGTAGGTGACCTTAACGGTCTTATTCGCGCTTTCCGCTTGAATCGGCGTAAGCGGCCGTCCCGGACTGCTCAGCAGCTCCGAGATGTCCTTTACCTGTTCTGCGAAACGAACGGCCGCTTGCTGAAGCCGCTCATTCTGTTCGGCATGCATCAGATGATCGTATTCCTTCAGCAGGGCGCCGCAGCCCCCCGCATTGCTTGCAATGTAATCTACGTTTGCTTCCCCAAAAGCCCATATATTCTGGCCGGCCAGCTGTTTGGCATCGTCCATTTCACCGGCATGGGCATGCAGCGCACCGCAGCATACCTGCTCCTCCGGAATGACAATCTCGAACCCGGCCTGGCGCAGCAGCCGCACGGTGTTCACGTTCGTAGAAGCAAACATGACATCCATAATGCAGCCCCGGAACATGCCGACCCGGCCAACCCTGGCCCCGGACGCGGGGATCACCATAAGCTTGGAACCGCTCCCTGTCGTCTCGCGGCGGTAGGGCAAGCCGGCCTTGCTCCACAGCTCTTCCAGACCATCGCCCGTTACGTCAGGCAGCGCCTTTTCCAGCTGCTGAAGATGGTCGGGAAACAGCTTCATGGCCCCGGAGCTGCGCGCAAACTTCTGCAGCCCGGATTTCTGATAGAACGATAGCGTCTTGCCGATCAGCTTCAGTCTTCCGCGATGCGGGAAAATCCCTTGCAGGAACGTCTTGCGGACGACTCGTACCGGCAGCGAATAAGGCTTCTCCGCCGCAATGGCCGCCCGGGTCTGCTCGATCAATTGGCCGTATTTCACGTCGGACGGACATGCCGGCTCGCATGCCCTGCACCCCAGACAGAGATCCATTTGGCTCCGAAAGCTCTCATCCGGTTCCATCAAACCATCGACAACCGCTTTCATGAGGGCGATCCGCCCGCGTGGGGAGGCAGCCTCGAGCCCGGTTTCGATGAAGGTCGGACATGCGGTCTGACAGAACCCGCAGCGCATACAGTTCGTCAATTGATCCTCGTCCAGCACCAGCTTCAGCGATTGTGCAAGCTTCTCATGGGTTGAATTCATGCGCGATCGCCTCCTCTCACGATGTTTCGATCTTCCGATCCTGATCCTGATTCGAAGCTGAGTCCCGCCCTGCTTGCTCCGTCCGCTCCTGGAATACGATGCGCTTTCGGGTTTCCGCAAACAGCTTGCCCGGATTCATGATCTGGTGCGGGTCGATTGCATCCTTGATGGATTTCATCATCCGGATGCCGGCTTCTCCCACCTTCCATTCCAGGTAAGGCGCCTTCACGATACCGACGCCATGCTCGCCGGTAATCGTGCCGCCCATGGCAATCGCCGCCTCAAAGATTTCGGCGAATGCCTCTTCCACGCGATGAATTTCTTCCGGGTCGCGGGCATCCGTCATCGCAGTCGGATGCAGATTGCCGTCCCCGGCATGGCCAAACGTGCAGATCTGCACATCGTATTTCTGGGCGATGCGCTGAACTTCAAGCACCATGTCCGCAATCTTCGAACGCGGAACCGTTGCGTCCTCCAAGATCGTGGTCGGCCGCAGACGGGACAGCGCAGCGAGAGCGCTCCGTCTCGCCTCCATCACCTTCGCCCCTTCTTCCGGGGTCTTGGCGATATTCAGCTGCACCGCCCCGGAAGCAAGACATATCTCCTCCAGTTTCTTAAGATCCCGCTCCACATCCTCCACGCTGCCGTCCTGCTCGATCGCCAGCATCGCTTTGGCGTGAACCGGGAGCCCGACTTTGGCAAAATCCTCAACCACCTGAAGAGTCGGCTGATCCATGAACTCCAAGGTGCACGGGAATATATGATTGGCTATAATGTTGGATACCGTTCGAGCCGCCGCTTGAAGGTCATCATATACGGCGACCATGGCCTTTCTGTATGAAGGCTTCGGAATTAACTTCACCGTGGCTTCCGTCAGTATGGCTAACGTTCCGCCCGATCCCACCAATAACCGGGTCAAATCATACCCGGCGGCATCCTTCACCAGCTTGCCGCCCGTGCGCAGGATACTGCCGTCCGGCAATACGGCCTCCAGGCCGAGTACGTAATCCTTGGTCGTTCCATACTTCAATCCGCGCAGCCCGCCGGCTCCCAAGGCAATATTGCCGCCCATCGTGCAGATGATCATGCTGCTCGGATCCGGAGGATAGAACAGCCCCGTCCGCTCGACCGCCAGATGAAACTGCTTTGTATTCAGACCCGTCTGGAAGGTCGCGGTTAGATTATCCGCATCGATCTCCAGCAGCTTGTTCATACGGGTCATGACCACGATCAGGCCGCCCTGAAGCGGAATGGTGCCGCCGCACAGATTGCTGCCCGCTCCCCGCGTAATAACGGGTATCCGGTGCTTCGAGCAAATTTTGACGATGTCGGAGACCTCCTGCGTGCTTCCAGGAAAGATAACTCCGTCCGGCATCGCTTGATACAGAGGCGTAGCATCATAACTGTATGAGACGAGACTTTCCGGATCATCCTTGAACCACTTCCCGCCAACCACGGCGGCCAGCTGCTCGCGAATGACAGATTCCAGCATGTTGTTTCTCCCCCTCCCCTATGCGGGTTTTACTACTAAGATAGTCCCTTTACTTACCGCCAAATCGCTGCCTAACATTATCGATGTGCCATCGCCTGTTACTTCCGTTTGCTGGCTTTAGTGAATGGTCTATGGCAGCGCCAGTTTTCCCATAACGGTCGGCCTGTGCGCACCGGTTGCCGCTGGCAAATTGTTAGGAACGCCAAGCATGAAATCATTGCCCAGCAGCGCAAAAATCACGGCTTCCTTGGCATCGTCATCGAAGCCCAGCGCCTTGGAGGTCATGACCTTCTGCTCCGGCAACAGCTCCCCTAACATCGAGAGCAGCGTCTTGTTATGAGCCCCTCCACCGGTTACGATCACCTCATCCATTCTGTGGTGAGGAAACACATAGTTCACATAGCTATCGGCAATGGAATGTGCGGTAAACGCCGTCGCCGTGGCCATCGTATCCTCATCCGAGAGGCTCCTGAGCCTGGCTTGCTCCAGAAACGAAACCGCGTAATTGTGGCCAAACAATTCCCTGCCCGTTGATTTCGGCGGCTCTGCTTGAAAATAGGGATGCGCCATCATCTCCCTTAATAAGACTTGATCCGGGTTCCCCCGGGCAGCCCATGTGCCGCCTTCATCATAGGGTAATCGCCCTTCGGTCAGCATATGGGCCACCGCATCCATGATCATATTGCCGGGTCCGGTATCAAAGGCCAGCACATCCGAAGGATCCGCCCCTGCGGGCAGCGCCGTACAATTGCCGATCCCGCCGATGTTCTGCAGCAGCCTCCCCCGCTCCGGATGCCGAAACAGGATCAAGTCTCCGTAAGGCGCAAACGGTGCTCCTTGGCCCCCAACCGCCATATCCGCGGGCCGGAAGTCTCCTACCGTAAGTTTGCCGGTGCGCTTGGCGATAACGGAAATATCGCCGATCTGCAAAGTCGAAGCGACGGAATACGGATCCCCTTGCTCCGGTACGGGCTGATGCCAAATCGTTTGTCCATGGGAGCTTACCAAATCCACCTCATCTATGCGCATGCCGGCATCGGCAACCGCTTCCAGGACTGCGGTTCCAAACTGATACCCCAAGTATGCATTCATGCTGCAGACAGCAGCGCTGTTCGAATTCTCCTCACTGCACAAATCGCGCAGCCGCTGACGGAGCTCCGGTTCGTAAGGCTTGCTATAATAATGCAGCAGCTCAACCGATGCCTCGAAGCCGCTTCCCTGTATGCGGACGATGGACGCATCGATGCCGTCCAGCGAAGTACCGGACATCAGGCCGACCACAATGGCCGGCCTGCCCTCCTTCCATGGCGAGAACATCATATTTTACGCCTCCCCGTACAGCAGATACGGAGCCCGCATCGTTCTCCACTGCTCCGCGTCCTTGCCCCACTCCGCAACCAGACGCTGGAGTCCGGCTTCTTCGTGGATGTGCCGGCGGACATCCTCGCTTCCCGTCAGCAAATCAATGAAGTACCGGCTTCGTCCTTCCGGCGGGCTAAGCCACTGGAACTGATCCGGGTACATCCGGCTGACAAGATGCAGCAGCACAAGCCCTGTGCGCACAGCCTCTACTTCTGCCGGATGGGTCACAAACAGCATGACCCCGCCGCAGCCTTCGCCCTGATGCTTCGAGAAGGTAGGGGTCATGTACATGGAATGGGCATGGACGCCGGGCAGTCCGTATGCGTTGAACGCCTGGGCCAGCTCCTCCCCGTTGACCCATGGAGCGCCGATCCATTCAAACGGCCGGGTCGTCCCCCGACCTTCTGAAAGATTGGTCCCTTCGAAGAAACAGGTCCCGCTGTACAGCCGCACCGTATCCATCGTGGGAATGTTCGGCGAAGGCAGCACCCACGGCAAGCCCGTGTCGGTATATTCCATGCCGCGCGTCCAGCCTTCCAGCTTAATGACATCCAGATCGCAGCCGGTTCCCCGTATGTCATTGGCCATGCGCGCAAATTCGCCGATGGTCATCCCGGTATTAATCGGAATGTGCCATCCGCCCACCATGGATTCATATCCCGGCTTAAGGAAACCTCCTTCGCAGCGCTCGCCGCCCAGCGGATTCGGTCGATCCAGGACAAGCAGGCTCTTGCCATGTTCGGCGCATGCCTCCATAACATACAACAGCGTCGTCATATACGTATAAAAGCGCACGCCAAGATCTTGAATGTCGAAGATGACCGTGTCCACGTTCTTCAGCATGTCAGCATCCGGCTTGCGCCGCGAACCGTACAGACTGTACACCGGCACGCCGAATACCGGATCCACTTCGTCATCCACGTGCTTGCCTGCCTGCAGCTGGCCGCGCAGCCCGTGCTCACAGGCGAACAAAGCCGTCAGTTCCGACTCTGGCAAGCCTGCAACCACCTCGATAGATGAACGAAAATCCGACGTGAGCCCCGTCGGATTCGTAATGACGCCAAGGCGACGACCCGTGATTTTCTCGTGCTTGATGCCCGGCAGCACATCAATGCCGCTTCGCACATTGACTTTTATCATATGCTCACACCTCTCGCTTCGGAGGCTACCACACCGTCTTCCGCTGGCTTGGCCTCTTCCGGATTCAGTACATTATACGTAACCTTATGCTGGTATATGGCCCACATGCCGTTAAATAAGAATCCAAAGCCAACAACCGTGACGAGCAGCGGAATGGCGACGCAGAAGGCTTGGAAGCACGCGCCCAGCGTATAGGCCGGAAACTTCAAGAACAGCTTGACGCTGTGCGCCATGGCCTTGAAGATCCCCATCCCTTCCTGAATGACAAGCTGAAAGGTGTAGAATTGGGAGATGAGCGCCATGATGACAAAATAGGTTTGGAACACGCCGATCGCAAGATAGCCGATCCCTTCTTTTCCCCCGTAATACCACCAGGTGGACCATAGGATCAATGTCATCACGACGAAGAAGAAACCCATCACAACGGCGGGGCCAAGCCCTTTCAGCGCACCCTGAAACACGTCCTTCAGCCTGGACTTGCCCCGCTCCGTCTTTCGGTGATAGGCATAACAAACACCATAGAAGAGCGGCATATACAGAACCGGCAGCAGCACCAGCGCTGCCCACAGCGGAACGAACATGACCACCGTCACGAGCACCAGCGAGGTAATCATGCTGTACAAGGCCACCGCCGTAATCTCACGGTAAATCTCAACCCCGGTCTTCTTTAACACATCATTCAGCTTGCGCATAGCTTTCCTCTCCTCTTCGTCGTTGTTTACCAATCGATACGCTGCTCCGTCTCAGGATCGAAGAAATGCACTTTATCGAAATTGAAAATGAAGGTTTTGTCCATGCCCGGATAACCCGTCGTTTCCGGATGAACCTTCGCGGTCACGGTCCGGTTGCCTACGCGGAAGTACACCAGATTCTCCGAGCCGAGATGTTCAACGACCTGGACCTTCGTGGAATACTTGTAATTCAGATTGGTCGTGCCCGGCAGATCCTCGCCGGTGATATGCTCGGGACGAATCCCCAGAATAAGATGCCTGTTGTCGTATTTGCTTAGGGCACCGGCCATCGAATCCGGAATGGTGAATGTCCCGCCTTCCATCCGGAGAACATTTCCTTCCTTCTGCACGTCGATGAAGTTCATCGGCGGGGATCCGATAAAGCCGGCTACGAACATATTCTGCGGATTCGCATACAGCTCGGTCGGTGAGGCGATCTGCTGGATAATGCCGTTATTCATTACAACGATCCGCTCACCGAGCGTCATCGCTTCAACCTGATCATGCGTGACGTATACGATGGTAGCTTCCAGGCGCTTGTGCAGCTCGGACAGCTCTACCCGCATTTGCACGCGAAGCTTCGCATCCAGGTTCGACAGCGGCTCGTCAAACAGGAATACCTGCGGGTCGCGAACGATCGCCCGCCCTACCGCAACACGCTGACGCTGTCCGCCGGACAGCTCGCGCGGCTTCCGGTCGATCATCGACTCCAGGCCGAGAATGGAGGCTGCCTGCGATACCTTTTGCTCGATGTAAGCCTTGGGCTTCTTCAGGTTCTTCAAACCGAAGGAGAGGTTCTCGCGGATCGTCATATGCGGATACAGCGCATAATCCTGGAACACCATGGCAATGTCGCGGTCTTTCGGATGCAGATTGTTGACCACCCGGTCCCCGATGATGATGTCGCCGGACGTTTGACGTTCAAGCCCCGCAATCATGCGCAGCGAGGTGGTTTTGCCGCAGCCGGACGGACCGACGAATACCACGAACTCTTTATCATTGATCACAAAGTCCGACCCCGCTACAGCGGTAAACGTCCCTTTGTTGTCGTCTACAAATTCTTTTCGTATATTTCGGAATTCTACGCGTGCCATAACTTTGCCTCCTTCTAGCCTTTAACGGCTCCAATGGTGATGCCTTGCAGGAAATAGCGCTGAAGCGAGAAGAACAGGATCATCATCGGCAGTGCCGCGACGGTTGCTCCAGCCATAAGTGCGCCGAAATCGGTCGTGTCCGCATAGACGAAGGAAGCAAGACCGACCTGAATCGTCCTCATTTCCGTCGAGTTGGTCACGAGGAAGGGCCAGAAGAAATCATTCCATGATGCAACGAAGGTGAATATCGCAAGCACGGCAAGACCCGGCTTCGCCATCGGAAGAATGACCTTCCAGAAGATGCCGAATTCGCCGCAAGCGTCGATGCGCGCCGCATGGATCAAAGAGGTAGGCAGCGATGACATGTACTGCTTCATCAAGAAAATGTTGCCCACGCTTACGATTCCGGGAAGAAGGATCGCCGTGTATGTATTCCCGAGATCAAATACGTCGATCATCAAAATGTAAAGCGGAATCAGCGTCACCTGCGCCGGGATCATCATCGTGCTGAGCAAAATCCAGAATACCGCTTTGTTCCCCGGAAACTTTAGCTTCGCAAAAGCATACCCTGCGAGCGAAGCCAGGAATACGTTGGTCACCGTCAGGATGGATGAGATCAATAAGGAGTTAAAGAGCCACCTCATGACGTCGGTTTTGCCAAAAAAACGCTCGTACGGGGCTACGGAGAATACCTCCGGTATCATTTTCGGGATAAACGATGCCGCTGACTTGGTGTCCTGTACAGAGCCGATCAGCATCCAGTACATCGGAATGATCGTCAGAACGCTCCATACCACCAGAATGACCGAGGCCACAATCAGCATGATCACTTTTGATCTTGATTTCATAGGTGCACCCCCTTAGCTTCAAAAATAGGCCTCAGTACTCCACGTCGGACGAGAAGTATTTGAATTGAATGATGGAAATGACAATAATCAAGGCAGCCAGAACAAAAGATTGCGCCGCCGCAAGTCCGAATTCGTAGAAATTGAACGCCGTGCTGTAAATCAGATAGGCGATGGTTGTCGTCGCGAAGTTCGGTCCGCCCTGCGTCATCAGGTACACCGAGATGAACACCTGGAAAGACGTAATGACGCCCGTCACCAGCAGATACAGGGTGGTCGGTTTCATCAGCGGCCACGTAATGCGCCAGAATTTGGACCAACCGCTGGCATGGTCGATGTCCGCGGCTTCATAGAGCGATTTCGGAATCCCGCCCATGGCGGCCAAATAGAGAATAATGCCCGCGCCATGCGAACCGAGCCAGTTCATCAGAATGAGCGAAAAGAGCGCCGTGTTCGATTTGCCGAGCCATATGACCGGATCGAACCCGAACAATCCGATGAAACGGTTCAGCAACCCGGCTTGGGTCGGATCGTAGATCGCAAGCCATACCACCGATATGGTGACGCCGGAGGCAACGGCCGGCAAATACATCGTAGCCTTGAAGAAGGTCTGCCATTTATTTTTCATCTGAAAAATAAAAAAGGATAATGCATACGTGATGACAATGTTGACCGGAACGGTACCGATCGTGAAGATGACCGTATTCCTCATGGATTTCCAGAACACTTCATCCTGTACCATCCGTGTGTAGTTGTCTGCTCCAATCCATTCGGAGCCCATCACGCTGTATTCCTGAAAGCTCATCAGAAAAGCGGAAGCGACAGGGTAGAGCGTGAATATCAAAAACAACAGTACGGGAGCCAGAATGAATAAATACGCCCATCCATATTCTCGTATGTACCCCTTCATGGGGGGACGTGATGGCCGGGCTTGCGCCGGGGCAGTCTGCATGTGATTTCCTCCTTTGCGCACAGGTGAAGTATTTTCATGAAGCCTTATAGAGTCTGGAGCGATTGGTTTAAAAAGGGAGTGCCCCGATCGTTCCTGCTAAGGACAACGGGACACCCCCTTATAACTTCAATTACTGTCCTAAAATTTGTTTGCCTTTGTCCTTGAAGTCTTGTGCGATCTGCTCCGGCGTCTTCTCGCCAGAGAACAGCGCTTGAATGTTCGGCTTCACCACTTGCTCCTTGAATTTCTTCTGGTTGCCCGAAGCATCCGCATCGAGATTCAAAGTCACCGGAATTTCCTTGAAGTTCGCGAAAATTTCTGCTGCTTTAATGGTAGATTCCGTACCGAGCCCTTTGCCTTCATAAAACTCCGCTTGGGATTTACGCACGAATGGCAGCACCAGTTCATTCGCGGAATTACCGGCTTTCGCGCCGCTCAGTCCTTCCATGATCAGGAACGTGTTCTTTGCATGCTCTTCGCCTTTATCCTTCTTCTGTTTGAACGCCACGTAACCTTCGCCAAACATGGAGGTCTTGCGCTCAGCCCCGTCATTATGCGGAACCGGCAGCAGGACGAAGTCGATTTTCGCGCCTTGGACCGTACCGCTGTCAATATCCTTCGCGCGGTTCTGCAGCATCACGTCATAGTAAGGGATTGCCTTGGACACGATCGCGGCTTCCTCGGCATAGAACAGGTCCATCCGTTTCGCCGGCGTAATCGCGGCAGTCTCGGCAGGCAGATGTCCGGCTTTCATCAGATCGGACACGAACGTCATCGTATCCAGGATCCGCTCGTCATTCCATTGGAACTCTCCCTTGTCGTTCAGAACGTCAGGCATGCCGTTGCTGCGTGTCAGCATTTCCATGAAGTCCAGGGAAGTACCGTCCGTCACCAGCGCATACTGCGTATTGCCGTTCGGAAGTTTCTTGGTCAGCTTCTCGGCAGCAGCCTTGAACTCGGTCCAAGTCCAGCCGTTCTCTTGAATAGCCTTCCAGTCGATGCCTGCTTCTTCGAGAATCTTCTTGTTGCCGCCCCAAGCCCAGAGGGATTGGTACAGCGGGAGACCATACTGCTTGCCCTGGATTTGACCCAGCTCAAGCGTTCCCGGCAGGTAGTCGTTCTTGATTTCATCCGTAATATAAGGGGTCAGTTCCAGTGCCAGGCCCGTATCCACATAAGCTCCATCCACCGCGTGGAAGTATAGGTCAGGCGGGTTGCCGGCATTCAAGGCGACGTCGAACTTCTTCGGGCCTTCAGCCCAGGAGAGTACTTCGGTTTGTACGGTAATATGCGGATATTTCTCCTTCAGATCCGCCACATGCTCTTTCAATTCATCTTCGTATTTACCATGTACCGGATAAGTCCAGACAACGACCGTGTCCTGCTTCGGCGCAGCTTCGCCGTTTCCTTCCGAAGCCGTTCCGCTTCCGCCTTCCGGTGCCTTCGCTCCGCCGGAACCGCCGCAAGCCGCGGTAAACACGAGCATCAAAGAAGCCAACAATGTAAGCCAACCTTTTTTCTTCATGTACTACTCCCCTTATCATTTATATATTTGTGGTTTCGCTATGAACTACAAACGCTTGATCGCTCGCCGGCTTTCATCCAGGTATTTCACTGAATTCTCGTAATTCCGGCTGGCGACGCCAAGATATAAAATATCGATAAGATTAAGCTGCGTAATACGAGAGGACATCGCGCCACTGCGAATCTCGTTCTCCGTCGAGGAGGTGTACAAAGGGATGTCGACCGATCGGCTCAAGGTAGAATCTCCGTATTTGGTAATGCCTATCGTCTTGCACCCCTTCTCCTTGGCAATGGCTGCTGCGCGGATCACCTCGTCCGTTTCACCGGAATAGGAAATGCATACGGCCGCATCTTCCGGAGTCAGCAGCACCGCCGAGGTGAGCTGAACATGAGGGTCCGGAAAAGATATGCATACCTTATTGATCCGCAAAAATTTCTGCTGGGCATCCATCCCGATCAGATTGGAAGCCCCTACCCCAAACATGAAAATGCGCTTCGACTGATCGAGGGCCAGAACGGCCTCTTCCACCATCCCTTCCTCCATAATCTTCATCGTATCCCGAATCGATTGAATGTTATTGTTCGAGACGTTCTGTATAATTGCAGAAATGCTGTCATTGGGCCGGATATCCTGATATCCGGTGGCTAATGGCTCCTGCAAGTCTCCGGCTACCTTCAGCTTCAGATCCTGATAGCCTTTGAATCCCATCGTTTTGCATAGGCGCACAATGGCTGCCTGACTGGAGCCGCTTCGGACAGCAAGATCCGCCACCGACATTTGTATCATCTCTGCCGGCTCCTGCAAAATGAAGGCTGCAACCTTGCGCTCGGACGGATTTAATGAATCATACACCTCGCGCAATCGAACCAATCCGCCGTTCATTTCTTGCCCCCTTTTCAAATCATCCTCTGATGGTCACTACTATGTAATATTACTTTACACATCTTGAATGAAAGCATGACTGGTATCGCTTTCACTATCAGTGGATTGAGTTTATTATAAATTGTATGAAATTATATTTCAATACATAATTCATGATTTAAAATTTTATTTTACAACACCTGGTTTTTCTCCTATACTGGATATAGAAAGCGAAGTGGTTCAATATGGAAATTTTTATCGGTGTCGATGGCGGCGGTACAAAGACCGAAGCAACCGCTATCAATAGCGCTGGAGAAGTGTTGTCCCGTTTTACCGGAGGTTCCACCAATCCTTACATTGTAACATTCGATAAAGCGATGGAGGAACTCCGAACCGTGTTGGATGAGCTCATGGCCCCTCTTTTTAATAAGTCGTTTTTATTAACATCAATATGCCTTGGTATGTCAGGTATAAGTTCGGTAGAGGAACGGCAGCGTGTACAATCTCACCTGCGTTCCTACTTCCGGCAGCGGCAGCTCTCGCTGCGTATTTACATGCGTTCGGAAGCCGAAATTTCATTGATGGCGGTACTGGGGCGTCAGCATGGAATACTCGCAATCTCAGGAACAGGCTCCAATACCTACGGCATCACCCAATCGGGAGACATCTACCGCGTCGGTGGTTGGGGACATCTTCTCGGAGATGAAGGCAGCGGTTATCAGATCGGACTTCAGACTCTGAAATCCGTGATCAAGAGCCATGAAGGCATAACGCCCCCCACCCTCATGAGCAGCCTGATCGTTGCAGCCTACCCGATCCGGCATATTACCGACCTCAAATCTTACATTTACCAGCCCGCTATAACGAAACAGGATATCGCCTCTTTCGCCCGCTGCTGCATCGAGGCAGCCGACGCCGGCGATGAAACGGCACTACGCATTATCAGGCAGCAGGCCGAAGAGCTGGCCGATACCACTTGCGCGCTCATTCGACAGAACGCCGAATTCGCCGAGAGCGAGCTTGTGGGAATCGGCTCGATTTTCAAGCATTCACGATGGTTCCGGGAGACGTACACCAGCCTTATGCTTACACGTTACCCCCTGCTCCGTTTCCCTGAAGGAAACCGTGAGCGAACGCCCGCGCAGGGCGGGGCCCTGTTGGCCTGCAAGCTATTTACTGACGGCGTCTCTGACTTGCTGTAGCTTCCACATCATCAGTGCCCGTCCATATTCCAAGGCAAAAAAGGAGACCTGTCTCATGACGAATATTCTAAGTCAATTGACAACCGAACAGCCTCACGAAAATACCCAGAACATTGATCAGTTGAGCTCGGAACAAATCATGATCCTCATCAACAATGAAGATAGCCTGATCACCGATGCGATTCGCGAACTCATTCCTCTGATTGCCAGGGCGGCCGATCACGTTGTCGATGCTTTCCAGAAGGGCGGCAGATTGTTTTACATCGGTGCGGGGACCAGCGGTCGCATCGGGATTCTGGACGCATCCGAGTGCCCGCCTACCTATGGAACGGACCCGTCCATGGTGCAGGGGTTGATTGCCGGCGGCTTCCGGGCCGTCAAAGAGGCCATCGAAGGCGCTGAGGATAGCGAAGAGCTCGGCGAGCAGGACATCAATGAAAACGGTATCAACGAGAAGGACGTCGTTCTTGGCATCGCTGCAAGCGGACGCACGCCGTATGTCCTTGGCGCCATGAGACGCGCCAAGGAAAGAGGGGCCGTTGTTATCGGTTTGTGCAACAATTACGAATCGCCGATGCATCAGTATGCCGAATTCGTGATCGAGGCCGTCGTGGGTCCCGAGGTCATCATGGGCTCCACGCGCATGAAGGCCGGCACCTCTCAGAAGCTGATTCTGAACATGCTGACGACCACCGCCATGATTCGGATCGGCAAGGTGTACAAAAACCTGATGGTTGACCTCAACCCGTCGAACAATAAGCTGGTCCATCGCGCCAAGCGCATCATTACCCTGGCAACGGGAGCATCGGAGGAGGCCGTGGAGAAGGCATACCATGAAGCCGGCGCCCATGTCAAAACCGCGATCGTAATGCTGCTTGCCAACGTCAGTGCCGCGGAAGCCTCCAAGCTTCTTGACGGTACCAGCGGGTTTGTGCGCAGCGCGATCGATATGAAAACAACGAAATAACATAACGTGTGCTTATGTGCGAACTATGGCACCCGTCGTGAAATGTTAAACGGGATATCCCAGGTCCGGTCGATCTGGAGGATATCCCGTTTATTTGTTTGCCAGCCTTGGACCTTTATGTACGGATAGACGTCATCTTATTGATGGGCCGACGGGTTTCATCGTTCATGGATGCCCGTTCTGCCCCATCGGATCGTTAGGCTTCAGCCCCTCGCGAAACCTGGACTTCTTGTAAACAACCGTGGGTTCATCACTCCTTGTCCGATGCCCGGCCGACCTGTTGTTCGCTCCATTCCCACAGGCGCGCAGCCAGCTTCGGATCCCTTGCCTTCTCGGTCGTTTTGGCCGGTTTGCATTTGACGTAATATTCCCCTGTCACATGCTCCACTTCTGGGCTTGATGCCAGGTAAATCGCTGTCCGGGCTCCTTCGAGCGGGGTTAAGAAGAAGGGACGAAGCAGCTTATGAACGGCTTTGCCGAAGCCTGTATCCCGGTTCACGCCGATGCTGGTGCTGACGGCGCCCGGATGAAGCGCATTAACCGTTATCCTTGTCGGCTGCAGCCTGCGGGCCAGCTCTTTGGTGAATAAAATGTTAGCCAGTTTGGACTGCGCGTAACCCTTGGCCACATTGAAGCCCTTCCCAAGATTCGGATCATCGAAGTGGATGCTGCCCACCTTGTGCGCTCCGGAGGAAACGTTCACGACCCTCCCCTGCCTGGCATGCTGAAGGGGCTCCAGCAGCTCGTTCGTTAGCAAAAAATGCCCCAGATGGTTGACTCCGATCATCGCTTCGAATCCGTCCTTCGTCAGTTCCCGCTGAATGGTGACCACGCCGGCGTTATTCACCAGAACGTCAAGCTGCTCGTATTTGGCCTTATATTCGGAAGCAAATGCCCTAATGCTGTCAAAAGACCCTAAATCCAGCGACATCAGCTCGATGTTCGAGCTGCCGCTCTCCTGCTGCGCCTGCCGAAGAGCCTCTTCGCCCCTGGCCCGACTACGGCAGGCCATAATCACGTGCGCTCCGCCTTTTGCCAGCTCCGACGTCGTTGCCAGGCCCATGCCGGAGTTGGCTCCTGTTACGATGACGATCTTTCCTGTCATGTCATTCATCCCGCTGACCTCCTGTTCGTATCCTTCTACCATTGTAATAACAAAAACGGCTATCGACGTACTTTCTCAGAAGACAGACCGCATTTAGCGGAAGTTTTTCTTGCGAGACAAGGATGGTAAGCCTCCGAAGTTTATACTTTCTTATCTCTAAAAAAAAGTCCCGCCACCAACATCGATCTGGAGACGAGACTTCAATTACGTACTAAAGAAAGCTTATGCCAGGCTTATACGCCTCAAGCGCCGCCGTTCATGGCGAGTATGATCGCAGCCAGTCCGAAGCAGAGGTTCAGCAGGCACAGGAATACCAGCGTCTGCTTCTGGTTGAGCCCCGTTGCCAGCAAACGATAATGGGCTTGGGAGGCATCGGCCTGATAGATCGGCTTGGATTGAAGCATTCGGCGGATGACCACGATGATATTATCGAAGATCGGCACGCCCAGCGCAAAGATGGGAACGAACAAGGACGCCAGGGTTGCACCCTTAAACGCGCCGTCCAGAGCAATAATCCCAAGGATGAACCCGAGGAAGGTAGCGCCGGCATCCCCCATGAACACTCTGGCCGGCGGCTTGTTGTACCTTAAATATCCCAGCGCGGCTCCTACGAGTATGACGGCGAGCAAGGCGGATTCGCCTCGGCCCATCGTAATCGCGACAACAAACAGCGTACCTCCGGATATGGCGGATAGCCCTCCTGCCAGCCCGTCGATGCCGTCCGAGAAGTTAATAACCGTCGTAACGCCGAAGATCCACAGAATCGTTAAGATCAGTTGCAGCCATTCCGGCAAGTTAATATAGTGACCCGTAAACGGATTGTTGAATCCTTCGAACGCGATGCCGTAGCTGTATACAACGACGGCTGCGCTGACCTGTACAATGAGCTTCGGCAGCGAAGCCAGCTCCTTGCCCTGGGACTTATACCAATCGTCCACGAGGCCGATCCCAAGAATCAACGCGCTACCGATAAAGATACCTACCGCTTCCCTTGAGATGGTACCTGTAAGCGCAAAATAAGTGATGAAAAATCCGATGAATATGGCGACTCCCGCCGTCAGCGGTATCGGCTCGCGGTGTATTTTCCGCTCGCTGTCCGGCCTTGGCTTGTCCACAAAATCAATCTTGACCGCAAGTTTGCGAAATGGCGGAATCAATACCAACACCAGCACCATGGATATGACAAACGCTGCAAAATAGAGCATGGTTTCCTCCCAATGAATGATGAATAATGGAGAACATTGCAATCTAAGTATATGACTTATAGCGAATCCTATCAACCTATCAAAAAGAAAAAGACCGCCGCATCCGTAGAATTTCTACTTAGCAGCAGCCCTTTTCGGACTCATCGGTTAAGACTCCTTCTTCACCGCAAGCCCAATGATCATAACGATAAGTGCCAGCAAAGCAATCAACTGATCGATGGTCATGGCCAAAAGCCTCCTTGAATGGCAGGATGGCTCTTGCCGGACTACGCATCTCCCTCTCCCGTTAAATGCCTTACGTTTTCCCCATTACCATCCTATGAGGGTTCATCCCCCGTTTATGACGATGACCGCCAAAAAAACCTGCCCTCGTTCAGATAACTTTCGAGGGCAGGTTTGCATATCGCGCAGGCACGCGGGAAGAGGCAGCGCGCGGGGTACGAGGTACTCATTCCGGACAGCGTACGAGGCACTCATTCCAAACAGCGCCAGCGTTTAGGTTATGGCTCGCTTCGGATCGGGATTCACCTTATTCCGTCACGATGTCATAGATCAATATAGGCGCATCTGCATGATCAGCGATTCGAATGCTTTCATACAGCTTCTGCTTCACGTCGTCCACGTTCTCGCGGTTGGCATGGATCGTGACAAGGGAATCCCCCTTCTTCACGGCATCGCCGACCTTCTTGTTCAGCATCAGGCCTACCGCCAAATCAATTTCAGATTCCTTCGTCGCGCGGCCGGCCCCGAGCAGCATCGCCGCCGTACCGATCTCATCCGCTACCAGCTCGGCGACAACGCCGTCCTGCTGCGCGGGAAGCTCAATGAGATACTGTGCCTTCGGCAGACGGTCAGGATGATCCACCACGGACGAATCTCCGCCCTGGTTCTGGATGAATTCCTTGAACTTCTCCAGTGCCTTGCCGTTGCGAATCACCTCTTTTAGCTTCTCTTCGGCATCTTCGAGCGAGTCGGCCTTCCGGGCCAGATACACCATCTGTCTGCCCAGCGCCAGGCACAGCTCTTCCAGATCCTTCGGACCCTCGCCGCGAAGCGCATCGATCGCTTCCTGCACTTCCAGCGAATTGCCGATCGCGGCCCCAAGCGGTTGGCTCATATCGGAGATGACCGCCATCGTTTTACGGCCGACGTTGTTGCCGATGCTGACCATGGCGTGTGCCAGTTCCTTGGCATCCTCCACCGTTTTCATGAACGCGCCAGCGCCGGTTTTAACGTCCAGCACAATCGCATCCGAACCGGCGGCAATCTTCTTGCTCATGATCGAGCTTGCAATCAGCGGAATGGAATTGACGGTGGCCGTCACATCCCGGAGCGCGTACAGTTTTTTGTCCGCCGGCGTGAGGTTTCCGGTTTGGCCGATGACGGCGATTTTATGTTGATTCACAAGGTTCACAAATTCGTCTTTGCTGATCTCCACATGGAAGCCTTCGATGGATTCCAGCTTGTCGATCGTTCCTCCGGTATGGCCGAGGCCGCGTCCCGACATCTTCGCTACCGGAATATCCAGAGCCGCTACGAGCGGAGCCAGCACCAGCGTCGTCGTGTCGCCTACGCCCCCGGTGGAATGCTTATCGACCTTGATTCCCTCAATTGCGGACAGATCAATCGTTTCGCCGGAGTTTACCATCGCCATCGTCAAGTCCGCCCGTTCCCGGTCGGACATGTCCTGGAAATAAATCGCCATGTTCATGGCGCTCACCTGATAGTCGGGAATGTCTCCCTTGGTATATCCGTCGATAAAGAAATTGATCTCTTCTGTTGTCAGTTCCTTGCCGTCGCGTTTCTTCGCAATTAAATCAACCATTCTCATCGTACATTCTCCTCACTGTTTGCGATGATTGTATTCCTTCCACGGGAATCACTACAAATACGGACTGTTCTTTCGATCGCCGCTGCCCCCAGATTCCTTATTGTTGGAATCCGTGGGCAAAGGCGACCTGGTCGCTTCTCCAAAACAATTCCGCCTTCTGCGCTCAGGGCAGTTTCCTTACAATGAAATCGCCGTATCCAGCGCGACTTCCATCATCTCGTTAAACGTCGTTTGACGCTCCTCGGAAGAAGTCTCTTCCCCTGTGAGCAAGTGATCGCTAACGGTCAGGATCGTCAGGGCGTTCACGCCGAATCGTGCCGCGATCGTGTAGAGCGCCGTCGTCTCCATTTCCACGCCGAGCACGCCATGCTGCATCAGCTTCTCCACGACGGATTTGTCCTCGCGGTAGAACACATCGGACGTGAACACGTTGCCGACATGCATCTTCAGGCCTTTCTCCTTGCCACGCTCATACGCGCCGAGAAGCAGCGGGAAGCTGGCAATCGGGGAGAAATCATAACCGTTGAAGTGGTGACGGTTCATGCCGGAATCCGAGCAAGCCGCCTGGGCCAGGATGACGTCGCGCACCCGGACGTGCTCCTGCATCGCGCCGCAGGTTCCGACGCGGAACAGGTTTTTGACGCCATATTCCCGAATGAGTTCATTGACATAGATCCCGATGGAAGGCACGCCCATACCCGAACCCTGCACGGAAATGCGTTTTCCTTTATAGGTTCCCGTAAATCCGAGCATCCCCCGCACTTCGTTGTAGCAGGTCACGTCCTCCAAATACGTCTCGGCAATGAATTTAGCCCGCAGCGGGTCGCCTGGCAGCAGAATCGACTCGGCGATATCTCCCGGTTTCGCTCCAATATGTGTACTCATGTCCCATTCCTCCACTTGTTCGATTATTTCAAATCATTCAAAAAGCTGGTTCCGTGCTCCGGCAGCTTCACGCCGAAGTTGTCGGCAACCGTGGCACCGATGTCGGCAAAGGTCTTGCGAAGCGGCAGTTCCTTGCCTTCCGCGAAGCGAGGGGAATATACAAGCAGCGGCACGTATTCTCGCGTATGGTCCGTGCCCTTGTAAGTAGGATCATTCCCGTGGTCGGCCGTGATGATCAGGAGATCGTTCTCCGTCATTTTCTCGAATACCTCCGGCAGGCGCCGATCGTAATCCTCCAGCGCTTGGCCGTATCCTTTCGGGTCGCGGCGGTGTCCGTAGACGGCATCGAAATCCACGAGATTCAGGAAGCTCAACCCCTTGAAGGATTCATCCAGGGTTTGCACCATTTTATCCATGCCGTCCATGTTCGATACGGTTCTGACTGCCTTCGTAATGCCTTCCCCGTCGTAAATATCGGAGATTTTACCGAGGGCGATGACGTCAAGACCGGCATCCTTCATCTCGTTCATCGTCGTACGTCCGAAAGGCTTCAAGGCATAGTCATGCCGATTCGCCGTACGCTTGAAGCTCCCCGCCTCGCCAATAAAAGGACGGGCGATAATCCGGCCGAGCATATACGGATCTTCCAGCGTAATTTCGCGGCAGAACTCGCAAATCTCGTACAGCTCCTTGAGAGGAACCACATCCTCATGCGCAGCGATTTGAAGCACGGAATCGGCAGAGGTATAGATGATCAAAGCCCCTGTTTTTACATGCTCTTCGCCAAGCTCTTCGATAATCTCCGTTCCGCTGGCCGGCTTGTTGCCGATAACCTTGCGTCCGGTTTTCTTTTCGATGCGCTGAATCAGCTCGTCCGGGAACCCGTCCGGGAATACGCGGAATGGCGTATCGATATACAAGCCCATAATCTCCCAATGGCCTGTCATGGTGTCTTTGCCATTCGAAGCTTCCTGCATCTTCGTATAGTAAGCCCGAGGTTGATCCGTTGCAGGGACGCCCTCGATCTCCCGGATGTTGGACAGCCCGAGCGCTGCCATGTTCGGCATGTTCAGCCCGCCGCATTCGCGGGCGATATGCCCCAGCGTGTCGGAGCCGATGTCGTCAAAATCAGCCGCATCCGGTGCTTCCCCGATGCCAACGGAGTCCAATACGATCAAGTGAATTCGGTCAAAACGTTCCATATCCAAGTGCTCCCCCTCATTTATGAGTTTTTAAATCAAACTATCCATAAGGCTCGCTTGCAGTAGCTCGTTTCCTGCCAGGCTTACAGGAACAGTCCGGTAATCGTAGCCGACAGCACGCTCACCAGCGTCGCCCCGTACAGCAGCTTTAGGCCGAAGCGGGCAACCACGTTCCCCTGCTTCTCGTTCAGGCCTTTGACCGCGCCGGCAATGATGCCGATCGAGGAGAAGTTGGCGAAGGACACCAGGAATACGGATACGATACCTACGGTGCGTTCGGACATATTCGTGAAGTTGGCCAGATCAAGCATCGCGACGAACTCATTCGATACCAGCTTGGTAGCCATGATGCTGCCTGCATCCACCGCCTCTTTCCAAGGCACGCCCATCACAAAAGCGAATGGAGCAAAGATGTAACCTAACAGCTCCTGGAAGGTGATTCCGAAAATCATATCAAAAATGCCGTTGATCATTGCGATCAAAGCAACGAAGCCGAGGAGCATCGCCGCAACGGTAATCGCGACCTTGAAACCATCCATGATGTATTCGCCCAGCATTTCGAAGAAGGATTGCTTCTCCTCCTCCTGCACCTCCAGAATATCCTCTTCCTTCTCCACCTTGTAGGGATTGACGATGGAAGCAATGATAAATCCGCCAAACAGGTTCAATACAAGCGCGGTCACCACATACCGCGGCTCGATCATGGTCATGTATGCGCCGACGATCGACATCGATACCGTGGACATCGCGGAAGCGCAGAGCGTATACATGCGGTGCTTCGGAATTAAGGCGATCTGTTTTTTGACCGAGATAAACACCTCGGATTGCCCCAGGATCGCGGAAGCTACCGCATTGTAAGACTCCAGCTTACCCATGCCGTTGACTTTACTCAAGACGAGGCCGATATATCTTACGATAAACGGCAGTACCTTAATATATTGAAGTATACCAATCAACGCGGAAATAAACACGATCGGCAGCAGGACATTCAGGAAGAACGGACCTGCACCTTCATTGGCAATGCCGCCAAATACAAACTCGATTCCGGCTCCGGCGTAATCAAGCAGCGCTTTAAACGTATTCGCTATCCCTTTGACAAGATACTCGCCGACATTGGTGTTCAGCAGTATGAATCCAAGGATCAGCTGCAGCACAATCATGACAGCCAGCGGACGATAACGAATGTTGCGTTTATCATTGCTGATAAGGAACGCAAGACCGAATACGACCAGCAAACCTAGTATGGCGATTAGAAATTTCATCGTCGATGTTCCCCCATAGGTGAATTTTTTTGATAGATGGCATGGCTACCGAATTATCGAAAACCTTATACCCCAATAAACGGTTTAGTAGGAAGAGCTGGATTGGCCGCCCTCCATAATTTTCACGCCGGAGCTGGCTCCGATACGCGTTGCGCCCGCTTCAATCATGCGATCCATGTCTTCCTTGCTGCGCACGCCGCCCGAAGCCTTAACGCCCGTGTTCTCACCGACCGTTTTGCGCATCAAGGCGACATCCTCCGGAGTAGCTCCGCCTGTAGAGAATCCCGTGGAGGTTTTGACAAAATCGGCTCCGGCTTTCACGGACAGCTGGCACGCACGTATCTTCTCTTCTTCTGTCAGGAGGCTTGTCTCAATGATGACCTTGACCAGGGCTTTGCCCTTTGCTGCATCCACGACAGCCTGAATATCTTGCTGCACCAGCTCATCGTTCCGGTCTTTCAGCGCTCCGATGTTGATGACCATATCAACCTCCGTAGCCCCGTTAGCGATGGCATCCTTCGCTTCAAAAGCTTTACCAGCCGTCGTGTTAGCCCCCAGCGGGAAGCCGATAACGGTGCATACTTTGACGCTCGTGCCCGCAAGCTGCTCAGCACAGTAGGATACCCAAGTCGGGTTCACGCAAACCGAAGCAAATCCGTACTTTTTGGCCTCATCCGTAATTTTCGTGATCTCGGCCTGGGTTGCATCCGCCTTCAACAGCGTGTGGTCGATCATTCCTGCTATATTCATCTGGTTAAAACACTCCTTATATTGTTTTTATGCAATCTCGTAAAAGCGCTATCATAACGCTTAATCCTTTAGACGGGACCATCATATCACAGCCTTGAACATATGTAAAACATATATTGAAAATATGTTCATTCCGATTTATGGCAATGATATTTATCATTGTTCGCTGAAGGACTATTCATCATTCAGGAATAATCTAACAATTCACGCCGTTTACTATGCTCTATACCCTGTCAGCGTAAACATAAACAGAGAATCGGCCTCCCATACGGCTTGGGGAAGCTGATTTCCAATACGCAAAAAAACACCCCGTCCAGTCAAGAGGAAGCTGATTGCCGCTTCGACCTTCCGGAACGAGGTGCCGTAAAACTGCACAATATGTTGGACATTTCATAGAAGCAAGGCTTGCGCCGTAAACTGGTCCGTTACCAGGATGTTTGCATACTTGCCGATCAGCGCAGCTCGGATGGCCTCCACCTTGCGCTGCCCGCCTGCCACGAGAATCGATTTCTCCTTGTGGCGCAAATCGTCCAAATCGATGCCCACCGTACGATTGTTGATATCCTCGCTGCACACCCTGCCCTCCGCATCGAAAAAACGGGAGCAAATATCTCCCGCGCCGATGCGCTGGAGCAGCTTCTGTTCTTCCTTGCTCAGATAACCGAGCCGGAACAGCAGCGCGTCCTCATGAACGGTGCCCACCGTAAACATGGCGATATTGGCTTGTTTGCCTAATTGGATAATCCGCTGGATATGCCGGTCCCTCTCCACCATTTCCTTCAGCTCCGTGGTGTCGAAGATGACCGGCAGCGGCAAATATCTCGCCATCGTGTGGTAAGCCTCGGCGAACAGATTGACGATCTCGGCGGCATACGTGTTCACATGCGAATGGCTGACGCCGCCCTTCAACTGCACGACCTCGACGCCCCGAACGGGCTTCTGCTGCAGCTGAAGCGCCACGGCATGCATGGTCGTTCCCCAGGTAACGCCGATGATATCCGCATCCTGGACCGTTTCATGCAGGTAATCGGCTGCCTTTTTGCTGATATGCTTCTGGATTTCGCGGTATTCGTTGACGGGAGAATAACTCACCAGCACGTGTTCCAAACGGTAAGCCTTCTTCACCCTTTCGGCCAAAGCGCCCAGGTCCTCGAGAGGGTCCACGATGCTGATCTGCACGTACCCCTGCTCCTTGGCGTGCTGAAGAAGCCTGGAGACCGTAGGGCGGGAAACGCCGAGTCTCGTGGCGATATCCTGCTGGCTGTAATCCGACATATAGTACAATCTTGCCGCCTCAATGCTGAGGCGCTGTTTATCCTGATCCATGATCCAACCCACTTTTATTTATGTCGTAACCGAATTGGGTCCATTATAACGTGATCTGACACAAAATTCGATAGCGAGTTGGAGCAGGCATATATCTTGAACTAAGGTTACCCCAGTCTGATCAAAACCGCAGATTTATCGTCAGACAATTTAAATCGTGGATAGGTAATACATTCCGGATCGCTATGTTCCAACGCCACCAGCCAATCGGCATACTCATTCAGTCCCCGCGACTTAATATTGCGGAACAAAATTTCCTCGGAGGTCCGTCTGCCCCCATTCACCAATTTTTCAGGATAATAGAGTCCGTCGGTATGCAGCAGCAGCTCCTCAAGCTGAATCCGGTTAATCTTGCCGTACTCAATAAAATCCTCCGCGTCCGAGCGTCCATTCAGAACGGAGTAGCCTCTGGCCGTATTCATTTTTTCTTTATTCTTGAGAATGCGGGGCTTCACCAACTCCCATAACTGATCCTTCGACTGGACTCCGGCCAGGACGGCCTGTTCCCAGATTAGCTTGGATTCATAATCAATATGCGCCACATGGTCCCGTGTCACCATGCGCACAGACCCGTCAGCATAGGCACCCATAATCATGCAGTCGCCTGATTGAGCATATTCGATATAATGGTCAGTAATCCGGATCACTGCAATTCCCGCCGTCCATAACTGATCCTTGGAATCGGTCGGTATGTCGTGCGCCTGCATTTCCACTCCCAATATGCGATTGGCCTCACGGGTCAACTGCTCCAGATTACGCTTTTCTTCCGGTGAAATCTGCTCAAAGTATCGCTTTAACAACTGCGAGGCAATCCGTCCGCCAGTCTCCCCCTCTGAGCCTCGAAACGGCACCAACGAAGTGGCACCGTCTATAACGCCGTATATCTGCAGCTGATCGTTGATAATAAGCGCATCCTCGTTCCAGATACCGCTCCCCTGTATCGACAAATTTTGCACTTTCATCATGTTTTCATATCCCTCCCACGGAGCTCCCCCGCATATGATCTCGTTCTCCAATCTCTGTATGACAGATCAGGGAAGAAGGGGCAGCAGATCGGCCGCCTTCTGCTCCAGATCCGGTCTACGCTCTATCTCCAAGGCTTTCAGTGTTTCATCGATTCGGTTCCAACGTCTGTAATCGTCAGACATTGGTGCAATCCCGTCATCATTCCCGACCAGCCGTAACAACATGTTATAACGGGTCCCCTCCGCTGTTTGCCGCGCCAGCGAGTCCAGGCTGTCTTGACGGACCGGCATATAGCCTGTCGCATCCAGCAAAGTGTCCTGTATATACGGGGAAGCGATGTGGTTAACAAGCTCCTTCGCCAGTTCTCTGTTGCCTCCCCCGGCAAGCACTGCGAAAGCGCTAAAGCCCGGCGAGACCCCTTGGTCCACTGCTCCAGGCAGAGGAACTACGCCATAATTGAACTTGCCTGCAATATACTTATCCATCCACTGCATATGTTGCGAGCTTGATACCAGAAGCAGAATCTGTCCGTCCATGAATTCACTCAGAGCCAGTCGGTGCTCCAGAGGAAACATCACACCGGAATCAAACACCAGCCTGTTCCATGCCCCGAGAAGTTCAAGCAGCCGCTCTCCCCTCTCCTCTTCTGCCGGATGGCCCCACATATTCAAAAAAACAAAGGCCAAATTCTCATCCACCGCCAATACCTGCTTCCACTTGATGGACGCATTGCGATGGTTCAGACCTCTCACCCAGCCTGAAATCTCTTCATTTAATTGCTCAAGATCCGCAAATTCCAGTCCTCTCTGAAAACTTGCGTTCCGAAGCTTGTCTTGATTATAGTAAAGTACCGGAATCGATGCACCGGCAGGCATCGCCCACAGCTTACCTTGAAACGTGAACGCATTGCGGGCTGAAGCCGTTAGGTCCGTTGTCTCACCTGGCAGTTTGATGGGCACGAGCGCCCCGTCTTCTGCCCATTCCGCCAGACCGTAGGCATTGTTCAATTCCGCAATTTGCGGAGCACGTCCTGCAGAGATGGCAGCTGACAATTCCGAATGCAGCGCCTCATACGATTGGAAGGTGCGCACATTCATCTCCACTTCATGATAACGAGCCTGCAAGGACTTAAGTATCGGTTCCCATTCACTGCTGTAAATCCAGCATTCCATTCGCTCGACTTCCTTGATCCTCTGCTCCGGCGGATGCCCGAGCCGCCGGAAATAAGTCGAGTAAACGACCAGACTTCCGGCAATAATCAGTACAAAGACAATCCAGATCAGCCCATTCTTGCTCCAAATCCGATTTTTCCGCTCCAGCATGCACCCCTCCTCTTTTTACATTATAAAAGGAAGCAATATTGAAGGAGAACTACCAAATCGAGCATCGCAAGCATAAGTTACAAGGTCAAACCCTTGCTGCCCGACAACTTGTTCGCAATCAGCAGCGATATAAGCGTAGTCACCGTAAGAATAGAGGCAAGTGCGGCGCCGGTGCCGTAATTGGAGGTAAAAACCTCACTGTAGATCGTGACGGATATGGTCGCCGTTGCTCCATAATACAGAACAAGCGTGGAGCTTAATTCATTAATCGTTGTAATCCAGCTGAGGATGGCTCCGGATATAACGCCTGGCGCCATCAGCCGGCCCGTCGTTTTGAAGAAAGTTTTCATCGGCGGCACGCCAAGGCTGATCGAAGCCTCTTCCACGCTTCGGTCCAGCTGGTGAAGAACCGCCGTACTCGACCTGATCGTGTACGGGATTTTTCGTATCACGTAGGCAATGACAAGGATAATCCATGTTCCGGTCAGCACTATCGGCGGCTTGTTAAAGGCAATGATCAGACTTATACCAAGCACGGTGCCCGGCATGATATAGGGAATCATAATGATGCCGTCGATAAAAGCCGTGAATTTGGACCTTCGCCGCACGAGAATATAAGCGATGAGCATGCCCGCAATAACCATGACGATGATGGACAACACAGAGTAAGAGTACGTATTCATGATCGCTTTGGGCACTCGGAAGAACACTTCTTTATAGCTGTCTAGACTGAATCCGCTATGGAACACCGGTCCCTTTTTCGCAAGGAAGGAGGTCACAAGCACGGTCAGCTGGGGCATAATGGATATACAGGCTGGAATAAATGCCAGCACGGTCAACAGAACCGTCGGCATCCGCTTCAGCTTCTTCACCGTCGGCGTTCGCATGCCGGTCATGGAATAATTTTTGCGGGATACAAAATACCGCTGACCAAACAAAACGGCTGTTGAGAAAAAGATCATGACCACACTCAGTGTGCTGGCCATTGCTGGGTTGCCGCCCATCTCACTGATAAATTGTTCGTAGGCCAGAATCGGCAGCACTTTATAGCCCTGCCCAAGCAGCATTGGGGTGCCGAAATCGGCAAATGAAGCCATAAATACCATCAGTGCCCCTGCCGACAGCGTAGGAAATATGAGCGGCAGCGTCACGGTTCGCAAACGATTCCATGCTGTCATTCCCAGACTCTCGGATGCTTCTTCCAGCGAAGTATCGATCGTCTTGAGTGCACCGGATACATACAGGAAAATATGTGGGTAGAATTGCAGGGCAAATACGATGACAATCCCGTGCCAGCCGTAGATGGAAGGAATATCAATCCCCAACTCCCGGATGAACCTCGTAACAAAGCCGTTATTGCCCATCAATAAAATCCATGAATACGCTCCGATAAATGGCGGAGATAGCAGAGACATAATAACCATCATCTGCATCAAGCCTTTGCATTTGATGTCGTATCTTGTTGCGATGTAGGCTAGCGGGGTGCCGATCAGAATCGCCAGCACGGTTGCCAACGCGGATACAAGAAAGCTGTTCAGCAGAGCCTGATGGTAATACTTGAGCTGAAAGAAATCCAGGTAGTTCTGCAGGGTTATGCTCCCGTCCTTGCCGATAAAGCTGTTTAACAGCAGAGACACCAGCGGGTAAATAATGAACACCAGCATGAAGATATACACACATACGGTTACCAACGTCCAGAAATCCCATCTTCTGAGCAGCAGACGCTCTCGGGCGGTCGGAGACCAGACGGGCTTAAGCTTCGCCTGCACGATAGATCACCTCCAGGCCAACGCTGTCATACATAACGGACCATTGAAGCTGAAAATCCAGAAACAACCGTTGCTTCTCCTGAAACAGAATTAGGGTTTTGCCCGGATAATCATGTACATCGATAAAGGTCCCGTCCTCAAGCTTCATTAAGTAACTCACCTTATCGCCCAAGAAGCTGACAGCTTGAACGATTCCTTCAAAGGCAAAAGTGGGACTTGGTTCCGCGCTGATCTGCACCCGCTCGGGACGAATTGAAAAAATCACTTTGCCTGAATAAGATTGTTTGATTGGCAGCTGCGTCTCTTTGCCGAGCAATCGTACTGTTCCGATCCCGTCGTCTCCGCCCAATTCAGACGTGCAGGTTCCTTCCAGAAAGTTGGAAGTACCGATAAAATTGGCCACGAACTGATTCCGGGGGTATTGATAGATGTCCCTCGGAGATGCGATCTGCTGAATGACTCCCTCACTCAGCACTGCGATCCGGTCCGAAACGGCGAGCGCCTCTTCCTGGTCATGCGTCACATAAATAGTGGTGATATTAAGCTCCTTTTGCAATTGACGGATATCGGTCCGCATTTTCACCCGGAGCTTGGCATCCAGATTGGACAGCGGCTCATCCATTAGCAGCAGTGCGGGACGAATGACAATTGCTCTTGCCAGAGCAATCCGCTGCTGCTGTCCCCCGCTCATGTTGCCAGGTATCCTGTTGCGAAGATGGGCCAGCTCCACCAGCTCCAGCGCTTCCATCACCCGGCTCTCGATGTCCCGTTTCGAAATTTTCCGGGCGCGAAGCCCGTAGGCCACATTGTCAAACACACTCAAATGAGGGAAGATTGCGTAATTCTGAAACACCATCCCGATATTGCGCTCATGGGTAGGCACGTCATTAATGACTCGGCTGCCAAAGTAGATATCCCCTTCCTCCTGTTTATAGAAGCCGGCAATCGTTCGGAGAAGAGTGGTTTTCCCACAGCCGCTCGGTCCCAGCAGGGTGAAAAACTCCCCTTCGTTTATTGAAAAATGCGCATCATTAACCGCCTTGTTCTCTCCAAAGTATTTTGTAACATGATCGAATACCACTTGACTCATGAATGCCTCCATATCCGAGAGGACGACTGCCCACGGATCAACCAGCCATCCCCCCACCTTTGTGCTCTATTCCTTGCCCATCATAATATCGTTGAATCTACTGATAACGGCTTCTTTGTTATCTGAAGCCCAGCTAAAGTCGTAATCAACCAGTTCGATGTCCGCAGTCTGAGGCAAGCCTTCCACCGGTTCTACATCATCTCGAACCGAGCGGCGCTTAAATTCCTTTTGCACCAGTTCCTGCACATCCTTGCTGACAATAAAATCAATAAACTGCTTCGCTTCATCCGGATTTTTGGTTCCTTTGATGATTGCAGCCCCATCAGGTACAGCCGAAGTGCCTTCGCTCGGATAAATAATGCCGATCTGCGAGCCGCCTTCCATGTACCGCAGCGCAGCATCTTCCAGTGTGATGCCGAGAGCAAACTCACCGTCAGGTACGGCGCGTTGGACCAGACTGGAACCCGACAAAATTTTGCCGTCCATATTGGCCACAAGTTTCTTGACATACTCCCACCCCTGCTCGTCGTCCTTACCAAAAGCCGTCAGCATGGTCACCAATTGCGTATAGGAGGAGCCCGACTTGCCTGGATCGGCAAATGCAATCTGCCCCTTCCACATGGGATCCAGCAGATCCTCCCAAGATGCAGGCAGCTCATCCTCGGATACCAGCTCTTTGTTGTAAGTGATTACCATCGGGAGAGCGTTAAACGGTGTCCAATAGTTGGACGGATCCAGATAGCCAGGGAAAATATCCCCCTTCTCGTTTGTTTGATACGGCTCGAAATATTCGCTAAATGATGCCAAGGAATCGGCTCCTCCTGCCCAAAAAATGTCCCCGAGCGGATTGCTTGCCTCAGCCTGCACACGCTTCAGCAATTCCCCTGTACCGCCGGAGATCAGATCGACGGATATACCTGTCCGATCCTGAAACTCTTTGATAATCGGGTTGTTGATTTCGGCTGCATTCGGCGAATAAATGGTCAGCTTTCCCGTACCCGCGCTGGAATTCGAATTGGAATTCGAGGAATCGGACTCCCCCTTACCTTCGGTCGCAGGAGCACCACAAGCTGTAATAACACCTAACAAAATGATCACACTAGCGATTGCGGTAAGCCATCTTTTCACCATTTTTTTGTATCCCCCTTATTTTGTATTATTTTCCCTTCCACGAATTTACTATACCTGTCAGGCTTCCACCTCTCAACGAGACAAAATTGCATAAATGTTTAATTTTTTGCTTAATTGCGTGAATGTAAGCGTTTAAAAAAAGGCCTTTAGCTTTCAAAGGCCTTCTTCATCCAATTTCCTTACACAAATATTACATTCCATGTGATTCCAGCATTCTTTTACGATATTCCGTCGGCGTTTCTCCAGTATATTTACGAAAAATTTGACTGAAATAACGGGAATCCTGATACCCCACGGCAAGCGAAACCTCATAAATCCTCACATTCTCGTCCCCCAGCAATCTCTTTGCCTGCTCCATTCTTAACCGGGTTAAATATTCTATAAAGCTTACACCAAGCCGTTTGCGGAACAGACGGCTGAAATGCGCCTCGCTCAAGTGAAACCGGGCAGCCAGCTGTTGCAGGCTGATATCTTCGTTAAAATTATGCTGGACATACGCCTCTACTTGCCGGAACCCTTCGGCAAAATGCACGGCAGCATTATCCAGATGTTCGATGTCACCGTATACGGACACCCCGCTCAGTTTACTTGCTGCTCTATGCCTGACAACTTCTAACGCTTCCTGATATGCTCGGTCCAGCTGCTCAATCCCCCCATATGAGAGACTTACCCCGGCATAGACCAGCGCTTGGCCAAATCCGGTGACTGTTTCCTTCAACATGCCCACTGCCACTTCTTCATCGGGAATAATGCACGCTCTTTGCAGTTCATCTATCATAATCAAGGGACCGTAAATGCGGGCATACAACCGTTCCTTTATATGCAGCCACCGCTCATGCCGCCGCTCCTCGCCTTCTTCCTCCATCTGTACCACGGCAACCCGTATCTTCTGTAAGCCGGCAGTCTCCTCCAGCCATTCCTTCAGCATCTCCAAGGAGGCCGTATCCGTGATTCCGAGCATGCTGTCATGAATCAGCTTCTGAACAACGAGTGATTCCCTGTCCCTTTTCCAACTCTGCAGCTGCTCCATCACGCTCGCATGCTGCCTCGTCCGGACAAGCTCCTTACATACCTTGTCAATTGCCTTTACCAACGTATCGGGATCTGTCGGCTTTAACACAAAATCGGAGGCTTTGAGTTTGATCGCCTGCTGGGCATAAACAAAGTCATCAAATCCGGTAAGAAAAATCACCTTCAGCTCTGGACAGAACTCCTGGGCGGACCATGCCAACTCAAGACCGTCCATGCCGGGCATTCGAATGTCAGAGATGAGAATATCCGGTTGAAACGCCTGAATTTGCTGCACAGCCTGTTCTCCGTCCGCCGCTTCACCGACCAGAACACAATTCAGTGCCTCCCAATTGATCGTCTGCTTCAATCCTTCGCGGATCATCCATTCATCATCGGCAATCAGAATTTTAAACATCGCTTACCGCCTCCCGTATAATCGGTATACTTAGACTGACCTTCGTCCCTTGACCCGGCAAGCTATCAATATGCAGAACGTAGGCATGTCCAAAATGCAGTTCCAGCCTCCGCAAGAGATTATGAAGTCCGATTCCGGTCGTGCTGGTCTCCTCACCGGAAACGTACTCTCCCCGCAGGATGCGCTGCAGTTTATCCGGAGCTATCCCGAGTCCGTTATCCTCCACCACGAACTGCACCCGCTCTCCCGCCAATCGGCCGGAGATAAGCAGACTACCCTGACCGGCTTTCATCTCGAGTCCATGGTTGATCGCATTCTCCACCAGCGGCTGAATTAGCAATTTGGGGATGCATAAATCCAGAATGCCTTCATCGATCTCCACCGAAATCGTAATTTTATCCCGATAACGAATTTCTTGGATTGTCAGATAATTGCGAATTTGCTGCATATCCTCACGAATGGGGATAACGGTATTTCCTCGCCGGATGCTGAAGCGCAGCAGGCTGCCCAGCGAAACCGCAATGCTGCTGATCACCTCGATCCTGTGAATCCGCGCCATCCAATTAATGGAATCCAGCGCATTGTACAAAAAATGGGGGGTGAACTGGGCATGAATCGCTTTGATCTCCGCCTCCTGCACCTTTAGCTGCTTCTCGTACACCTGGTTAATCAATTCCTTGATCCTCTGAAGCATCCGGTTAAAGCTTCCGCCCAGATGACCAACCTCATCCCGGTACTTCGAATCGAAGGTGACCTCAAGGTCTCCCTTCTCAACCTGCCTCATTAGTCGACGCAGCTTGTGGAGCGGTCGGGTAATGTAATCGGACAGCAAGAAGGCCGTGCAGTAAGAGATCAACACTCCGAATATGACAATGAATATCGTGAAATTGCGAATGCTGGCGCTCTCACCGGTTAAAGCGCTTATAGGAACCACATTGATCAATTTAAAACCATGGGTATCGGATGTATCATAAATGACCATATGTTCAATATCCTGTTCCATTATTCGGAAGAATCCCTTTCTTTCTTGCAGAATGGTGGAAAGGTAAGGTTTCTCGAGGCGCGTGCCGACCTCCAGTTTGGAGAGATGGCTAGAAATGATATATCCTTTGTCATCCAAAAGATACACTTCTCCCCCGTCATACCGGTAAGCCCTTTCATATTTATCCGCGAGGGCAGGCTCCATAATGTCCACGATGAAATACCCCAGCGGTTTGCCGGTATCAATCTGCTTAAGCAATCGGCCAGAGCTGAGGACCGTCCCGTAATCCTCGAATTTTTTCAAGGAATAATGGCTATCCCAGACCACATCGCCACCTGCCAGCCTTGCTTTACGAAAAAGCCCCCAATCCGCGTTATAACGTAGATAGGAGCTTGGTATAAATTTTCCCGTAAAGTAACGGTCTCCGTTCTCTCCGAGCACATACAGCTGGATATCCCATGATTTAAAACCGAGGAAGCTGTTCAAAATGGCAGCGACCGTCTGCTGGTCGCGGTCTTTCTCTTCCACGCTTCGAGCAGCCGGCTTGGACAGAATCTCCTGAATGTCTTTGTTGCTGTACAGATACATGGACAACTGTTCAATATCTTCGACGAAGTAATTAAGGCTGTAGTTGATTTGAGATAGGTTTTCCAGAATGATTTCATTGGCTTTGGTCTGGATTTCACTAGAGGCTTTACGAATGGAGAAAATACCTAACACTGCGAGAGGGATGACCGCAATCAGAAGAAACAGCAGCATCAGCTTAGTCTTTAGTTCCATGGCATGCAAACGATCCATCCAATAGTTCATGACTGGCTCACCCATTTTCACTCGAATTTCAGATTAATATAGCATAAAATGTCGGATGCACCAATCCTCTGGCACCTATATACTGATTTCTCTCAGAGATGATCCCTGATTCTGCAGCTTTACCGTTTACGAATGACATGCCCGTTAAATCGGATAAGCTCTATGCCTTCAGCCAATAAAAATACACCCCTAAGAATTTCATCGGTTAAACCCAAGGTTTAATCCAATCTCCATTCCAAGGGGTGTACTTCAACCCTCATACGGATGTCGTCTAGCGAGGCAAAACTTTAGATCAATGCTTTGTACTCCAGCGGAGATACCCGGCCATAGGACGTCTTCGCACCTTGAATCGGTGCCGCCCAAGCCACGGCATTGGCAATCACCTGCTGAATTTCAGGCTGGTGATAGGTAGGGAACGCTTCATGACCCGGTCTGAAATAGAAGAGCTTGCCGCGTCCGCGCTTGTAGCAGCAGCCGCTGCGGAACACCTCGCCGCCTTCGAACCAGGAGACAAACACCAGCTCATCCGGCGCCGGAATCTCAAAACGCTCCCCGTACATTTCCTCCTTCGGGACCTCGATATACTCTCCGAGCCCGCTGACGATCGGATGGCCGGGATCGATGACCCACAACCGTTCCTTCTCGCCGTCGTCGCGCCATTTCAGTGCGCCGGTGTTCGTGCCGAGAAGGCGCTGGAAAATCTTTGAGCCGTGGCCGGAATGCAGCACGATGATCCCCATGCCGTCCAATACGCGCTGGCGCACTTTTTCCACGATATCATCCCGTACTTCACTATGCGCCACATGCCCCCACCAGATCAGAACGTCCGTTGAAGCGAGCACGTCGTCCGTCAATCCGTGTTCCGGATCATCCAGCACGGCAGTGCGTACGACGAACTGTGCATCCTTCCCCAGAAAATCGGCAATCGTCCGGTGAATGCCTTCGGGGTAAATCTTAGCGATCAGTTCATTATGTCTTTCGTGCCGGTATTCGTTCCATACCGTTACATTGATATTAGCCAAGGATGGCGGCCTCCTTTAAATTGAAATCCAAAGACCTCTTATACATTCAACCCAAGTATAGGCTGTGTTACAATGAACGGGAATGTGTGAAAGTTACTCTTTTTGTACAAAAACGACTTCGCGTTTTTTAAGGAGAGAGGGTGGAACTCGTGCTATCGATGAACGCTGACTATGTGCCTAGAATCAAACTGATGGGCTTCGTCTCCTATAAGAACCCCTGGATTCATTTCAAACGGAACACCCACGAGCATATTCTGTATTTCGTGAAGAGCGGCGAGCTTCATATGCGGGAGAACGGCGTATCCCATGTGCTCCGAAAAGGCGACATGCTGGTGCTTGAGCCGCATCTGGACCATGAGGGAACCCAGAAGCATCCCTGCGACTACTACTATATTCATTTTGAGCATCCCGATATTCAGCAGGCGCCCGAACGGCCCTTATCCCTGCTGGCCAAGCAGTGGATCATGAGCGAGAATCAGCCGGCAGGCAAGGATGACGGCAGGCCGCTGTACTTTCCGAAAACCTGCACGTTAACCCAGAGAAAAAGTCTTCATCACATGTACCATGCCCTCAGTGAAATGCTGCAGCTTTACAGGAGAAAGCACTTTAACCGCAGTTTGACCGCGCTCAAATTCATGGAAATGCTGATCGAGCTGTCCCGCGAAAGCCTGTTCGATGAACTGGAGAAGGACAGCCCGAACACCAAGTCCTATATGAAAGTGCATGCGCTGCTCGACTACATCCACGAACATTATGCCGAGAAAATCATCAGCTCGGATATCGAACAGCGCTTCGAATGCAACTATGACTATATCAATCGGGTGTTTGCCAAGCTCACGGGCCATACGATCATGCGATACGTGAATCAGGTCCGGATCAATCATGCCAAAGAGTTAATCGAGGCCACCCATCTCAGCTTCGGGGAGATCGGATATCTGACCGGCCTGGATGATCCCTTTTATTTCAGCAAGGTGTTCAAGAAATACGTCGGCATGTCGCCGAACCAATACTATAAGCAGGTTCGCGACAAGGAATAAGGCGGGGGACCGGGGGCCAGCGTCCGGCATCATGGTTGGCGTATCGTGGATAAGTCATAGCGAACGTTCCGGGCGCCCCTTCTTCCTTGGGGATAACCCGCCGCCCCTCCAAGTTAATAGGAAGTTATCCTTGCACTTCTCCACATTTGTTCACAAACGCTGGATAACTCCCCTGGAATCAGGGAGCAAAATGCAGCTTGCGCTGAATGAATGGGGATGATGTTCATAAATCTGTGTATAAAGTAACGTAAGAATAGGTTATGCACAGTTCATGCTGACTCCATCCGTTTTATAGAATGCAATTATCCACATCCGGAGATTTGGATTTTTTCGCATATTCCGGGACAGGATCATTCTTTTATTTGCGCCCGTAGTCTGCCTTAATCTCTCCCCAGCTCTTCGTTTGCCATTTCAGCACCTTGTTCTCGTATGTATTGGTTCGAAGCCAGTGCTCGGCCCGGTCCACGAGATCCCATATCTCTTTGGTTGACGCGTCGCGCGGCAGCGTGGAGACCACCTTCTTCTGCTTCAGCCATTTGAGCGCATTCATGGAATCGCTGTACACCGTTTTGGTGCTGCCGATTTTCTTCAAATAAGCCAGCGCATGGACGATCGCCAGGAACTCGCCGAGATTGTTCGTTCCCTTCTGGATCGGTCCGCACGAGAACAGAATATCCCCGGTCTGCGTATCCACGCCTTTATATTCCACCGGTCCCGGGTTTCCCCGCGTTCCCACATCCACGGAGATGCTGTCATAATCAATCTCCCCCGGATCCTCGGCCGCGGAGGCGCTGCTGCGCTTAAAGCTCTTGCTCTTGGAGCCCGAGCTGCTTGATCCGCTTCCGGACTGCCCCCAGTAATTTTTATACCCTGCCGCATAGGCCTGTTCCGCTTCGCTTCGGGATTCGAACGCCTTGAATTTCGCACCTGTAAATTGGTTCACCTGCTGCTGGCATTCGCCCCAGCTTGTATAAATTCCGGGTACTTTGCCTACCCAGACTACGTAATATTTTTGCTTTGCCATCATAAACCTCCATCCTGGAACTAACCTCTCTAGCGTACTATATCACATCCTCCGAAACCAACAAAAAAAGCGCCATCGTCTCCGATCCGCTTTCGATGTTTGACCTTATTCAATTGTTCCTGTTTCGTCGGCTTCACTCTCACATGCTGTGACAGCGCGCCGTAATCCTCGTTGGTCTTTCTCATCGAGACGGCTGACCATATGCCGGCGCGTTCCGCTTTGCGGAGCGCTTTTTGCGTTTTGGTACGGGCCATGAGGCTCACACTCCTTCTATTATAGAACTCCCTATATTGTACGGCAAAATCGAAGGGAATGGAACCGGAGCCGCCGGGACTCCGCCCACCCTTTTGACGCCCGTTTATTTCCATCCCTCAAACGTGAGGATCTTATCCCGGTAATTGACATCCACTCCCTCATGCGTCCGGTATTTCAGTGCATCCAGCTTCGCTTCGGCGTCGGTCTCCGTCTCATCGCTGCCGATCGTGACCTTATCCTGTTCTACGGCGGTGATGACCCAGGAACCCTCCGTTTTATCCAGGGAATACCTGCGGTTCATTTGAGTCAGCGTTTTTCCTTTCAGTTCCCTGGATTCCGATGCATATACAAACACCTCCCCACTTTGATCACTCTCATAAGGGTCCGAAATGCGAATCGAGGCCTTCTCTTCGTTCATTCCCAAAGATTTGACCAGCCCCCGCATATGCTCCTTATGCTTCTCGTACTCTTCGCCGGACATCTCTATCATGTCGCTTGCACGATATTCCTTCTCGTTATATCCGAAAATAATCCGGTCGCTCATAGCCTGCATGTAAGACTCGCTGACTATCCCGCCCACCTCGGCCAAATACTCCGGATAATCCATTTGAAAATGCAGCAGCTTATATTCCGCCGTCTCCAGCTTCTCGACCTGGTTCACGATCTGCTCCCGTTCGTTCTCCGACAAGCCCGAGCCGCCGCAAGCGGACATTCCCGCAACCGATAATACGATCAACCCTAATAATAGTAGTTTTTTCATGTTCCCGCCCATCCGTAAATCCTCTCCCTCCTGTAAACCTATGATATAATACGGAATCATTGGAGAATAGATCCAATTATGATAGGAGAGTGTACCGATGAAACTGGAGCGGCTCATATCCATGATTTACATGCTGTTGAACAATGAGATTCTGTCCGCGTCAGCCTTGGCAGAGAAATATAACGTGTCCCAGCGAACCATCTACCGCGACATCGATGCCATCTGCGCCGCCGGCATTCCGGTCGTATCCTATCAAGGGGTCAACGGCGGATACGGCATTATGGAGCAATACAAGATGGATAAAAGCCTGCTCGGTTCCTACGATGTCAGCGCCCTGATCACCATCCTGCACAGCATGTCTACGGTGTTCGAGGATGAACGGGCCCTGGATACGATTCAGCGCCTGCAGACCATTGACCGTTCCGCCAACTCCGCTTCGCAGGGATTGTCCATGGATATCGGGAGCTGGCGGTCGTACAACGAAATCCTTCGTCTTCTTCGCCGCGCCATTACGGACAAGCATGTGATCTCCTTTCAATACATAAGCGCCAAGAATGAACGCATTTATCGAAAAGTCGAGCCCCTGCGACTTATGTATAAATTCGGATCCTGGTACTTGTACGGCTTCTGCAGAACGAGGAACGATTACCGCGAATTCCGGATCTCGAGAATGTCGGAGCTGTCCCCCTCCGCCGAGCCCTTTATGCGCCAGCACTCCGAGGAGCATACGCACGGACCTCAGCTTCAAGAGCAACATCCATATGGGCGGAGCGAACGGTCTAACTGGGCATCATCGCCCGATGCCGTAGAAGTCGTGCTGCACGTGTCCCCCGGGGCCCTGGCCAAAGCGATGGATCAATTCTATGACGTACAGCGGGAATTTCATGAAGACGGCTCGCTTCGTCTCACGTTCAAGGTCAATGATCCGGATTCCTGGTGGTTCTGGTCTACCCTGCTGAGCTTTGGCGAGGAAATCGAGATTGTGGAGCCGGCCGACTTAAGGATCCGCATGCAAGCCAAATTAGAAAAAATGCTGCAAGTGTACGGAAAAGTATGACAGTCCGCTGTCATACTTTTTTATTTACAATGTTCCCAAGAAGGAAATAACACGAAGCCAAAGGGGACGATCTTAATGAACTATCCTGTAAAAATGTATGAATACCATGTATGGGCCAACCAGGCCATATTCAACCGTCTGCTGGAACTTCCGGGCGAATTGTACAATCGGACCATCACGAGTATCTTTCCGACCGTATCGGAAGCGTTGATTCATATCTACACGGTGGATCTCGGCTGGATGAACATTTTGTCCGGGAAGGACATGAGCTCTGCATTGGCTGAGGCCTACCAGCTACGGGAAGAGCTTGAAGCGATTTCGCTGGAAGACCTGAACCTGCGGTTTATCGAATTGTCGGATCGATACGCTGCGTTTCTCCGCCAGCAGCCTGACCTGGAGCGGATGATCCGATTGGATAATCCTTATGCCGGCATCCGGGATACCCGCCTGTCCGAGATCATGCTGCATGTCGTGAACCACGGCACTTACCATCGTGGAAATATTGCCGCCATGCTGCGCCAGCTCGGAAGCTCCTCCGCGATGACCGATTACGCTTTTTTTTGGTACCAGAATGAACCGGAGCCCGTCTTCGCCTGATGGCGCTCAGAATAGCGGCGGAAGTCCAGGACCTCTGAAATTCCATGCCGGTCTCAGCCCGACAAAAACCAAAAAAGCCTGCTTCAGGAACCCGGTTCCGAAGCAGGCTTTTTATCCTACATCCCGTTTGTACGCTTGTCACAATTTGCGACCTTCCGTCAATCGCACCCAGAAGCCGCCTTTGAAGCTTTTCGGTTCATGGGAGATAATGAACGCTTGCGGCGACATTTTGGAAAGTGACTCCATCAGCCGCCGCTCATTCTTCCGTTTCACGAGCACTTGAAGCACCAGCCGCTTGCCATCCTTGCCGTCCGCTTCCCAAGCGGTCACGCCGTATCCCTTCTCCCGGAGGTTCATGGCCAGGTTCGTCTCAACGGAATTGACGATCACCTGCACCACGATGTATCCGAGTGCCAGATACTCCTCAATTCGGCTGCCGGCATACACGCCCAGGCCAAAGCCCAGGCAGTAGGCCGCCATATTAAAGGGATTGTCCAGATTTTGCAGGACGAGATTGAGACCGAGCAAGTACACGAATACCTCCAGCATGGCCAGAAGGGAAGCTATCCCTCTCCTGCCTTTGATCATCAGAATCAGCCGCAATGAAAAAATCGAGACATAGACCACATTGATGCCGATGATGGAGCCGATCAGCGACAGCGAGATCATAGAGAATCACGGGTGGCGATATACTCCGGTCTTGGCTTCTGGCCCGAATACGGCTGCTTGACCTTGTTCTCCACGCTGTTATAGACCATGAATATATTGCTGCGCGGCATCGGGGTGATGTTGCTGTTCGAGCCGTGCATAATGTTGCAGTCAAAAATCACGATCGAACCCGCCTTGCCGACCGGCGTGTCGATCCCGCCCTCCTTCACCATCCGCGTCAGGCTGTCATGATCCGGAACGCCGTACTCCTGCTTGCGCAGGGAATCCTTGAAATGATCCTCCGGCGTTTGGCCGATGCAGGCCACGAATTCCTTATGCGATCCGGGCACCACCATAAGGGGACCGTTATAAGGATAGTTATCTTCCAGGGCAATGGAACAGCTTAGCGCTCTCATGCGCGGCATGCCGTCCTCGACATGCCACGTTTCGAAATCGGAGTGCCAGTAGAACTCCTTGCCCGTAAAGCCCGGCTTGTAATTAATTCGGGATTGATGGATATACGTCTCGCTTCCCAAGAGATATTCCATGATCGCCAGGAGTCTAGGATGCTGGGACAGCTTCTTGAACACTTCGTGGCTCTCATGCACCGCGAATACCGACCGCACTTCGTCTCCGCCGGGCTCCCGGATCACCTCGTCCTTCTCGGAGTCCCGTGCCGTTATCTGCAGCCTGCGAGCCTCCTCCTGATATCGCGAAAGCTCCTCCCGATCAAAGAAGCCTTCCAGAAATAAATAACCGTTGCGCTCGTAGAAGTCGGATTGCTCCTGCGTTAGCGGCGCATCCGGCGTCCACTCCGAATGTACGACCGGATCCTGCCTTTTTAAGATCCGGGGCTCCGCATGCATTCTTGAAGGGTAAACGTCCATTTCTTTTTCCTGAAGGGCCGACGCATGATTTTTACTCATCGCATATCATCTCCTTAATCCGTAATGGGGGCAAGCAGCGGGTAGGTTCCTTCCTCATCGTGAACTTCCGCGCCGGTTAACGGCGGATTGAATACGCAGACCATCCGCATCTGCGAACGGGCTCTCAAATAATGCTTCTCGTGTCCGTCCAGCGCATACATCATGCCAGGGTTGATGGGATAGGTCTCGCCGCCGACAACCTCGATTTCTCCCTCCCCCTCGATGCAGTACACGGCCTCGACGTGGTTTTTGTACCAGATCAGCGTCTCCGTTCCGGCCTTGATCAGGGTGTCGTTAAGAGAGAAGCCCATGCCGTCTTTGGTCAGCAGAAGCCTTCTCGAATTCCATGTCGTTGTATCGATGTCGTCTTTCGTATCCACGATTTCTTCCAAATGTTTAACGATCATGACAACCTCTCCTCTGCAGCTAATTGTTTCATGCTGTTCTCAAAAATCCCCAGTCCCTCTGCCAGCGTGTTCATTTCAATGGTCAGCGGCGGCATCAGCTTGGCAACTTCGCTATGCGGTCCTGACGTTTCCATAATCAGTCCTTGCTCAAAGGCGATTTCGGATAGCCTTCCTGCGTGCTCCGGCCTATCAAAGGCTACCCCCTGGATCATGCCCCTGCCGCGGATTTCGCCCTTAAGCCGGGGATAATCCCTCATGACGTCTTCGAGCGATTGGCGAATCCGATGTTCGCGAATGCCGATATCGAGCTGAAAATCCTCCGTCTTCCAATAACTCAGCGCTTCGGCAGCGGCAACGAATCCGAGATTGTTGCCCCGGAAGGTGCCGTTATGCTCTCCCGGCTCCCAGATGTCGATCTCCGGCTTGATCAGCGTGATGGCCATCGGCAAGCCGAAGCCGCCGATCGATTTCGAGAGGCACACGATGTCCGGCTCGATGCCCGCATCATCGAAGCTGAAGAACGAACCGGTTCTGCCGCAGCCCATCTGGATATCGTCCAGAATGAGCAGCATCCCCTTATCCTTGCAGATGCGCGCCAGCTTCTGCAGCCATTGGCGGCTGGCGGCGTTCAATCCGCCTTCCCCCTGAACCGCCTCGACGATGACCGCTGCCGGCAGCGGAATGCCGCTTCCCGGATCATCCAGAAGCTTCTCCATATATGCCATCGTATCCACGTCGCTGCCAAAGTAACCGTCATACGGCATAAATACCGAGTGGCTCAGATCCACGCCGGCGCCCTGGCGCTTGAAGGCATTGCCGGTCACCGCCAGCGATCCCAGCGACATGCCGTGAAAGGCATTCGTAAAGCACAGAACGGTGCTGCGCCCCGTCACTTTTCTGGCGATTTTGAGCGCGGCCTCCACGGCATTGGTGCCGGTCGGTCCGGGAAACATCACCTTGTGATCCCACCCGCGAGGCTTCAGGATAATCTCCTGAAAGCGGGTCAGAAACGTTTCCTTCGCTCCCGTAGCCATGTCCAGGCTGTGCGTAACGCCGTCCTGCAGGATGTAGTCGACCAGCTTTTCGCGAATCCTCTCATTGTTGTGCCCGTAATTCAAGGCGCCGGCGCCGGCAAAAAAATCAATGTATTCATTGCCCTGCGTATCCCACAGCTTGGCATTCCGGGCTTTGTCAAAGACCGTCTGAAAGCTCCGGCAATAACTTCTCACTTCCGATTCCAGCTTGTTAAACACGGTAAGCTTCGGTTTCTCCATGACTTGGTTGTCCATAGTTCCCTCCATTTGTTTAAATGTCATTGAAAAAGGGGCCAATCACGAATAACGGCTCATCTTCATGTGTCGTACCATCCGGAAACATCTCTGCTCCATAACCCACCGTTACGGTGCTCGGAATGGATTTCTCCTCGGCATAACCGAGAAACAGTCGGCGTGATGCCATATTGCTGGGCGATACCGTCGTTTCGATGAAACGGACGCCATGACAGGCCTTCTGGTTCATGAGGCCGGTAAGCATCGCCTTCGCGATCCCCTGCCTCCGGTGCGAGCTTGCAACCGCCACCTGCCATACAAAAAGCGTCTCCGGATTGCGCGGAGAACGAAAAGCGGAGATAAAACCGACGATGTCTCCTTCATGCTCCGCGATCATGCAGGTATCGTTGAAGTAATCCCCTAACAGCATGTAGCAATAAGGCGAGTTCAGATCAAGCGATCCGGTATCGCGTATGAGCTCCCATACCCGGGTGCCGTCCCGCGCCTCCGGTCTTCGGTAAACCACTTCGGTTCCGGTATCCACAGCCATCTACATAAACACCTCTTTCCAGCACTAATTTCCGTTCGAGCGGAACCGCTGCAGAAAGCTCTGCAGCCGCTCGCTCTTCGGATGATCGAATATTTCCTCGGGTGTTCCTTGCTCAACGATCCTGCCGTCGGCTCCGAAGATGACCCGATCCGCGATTTCCTTCGCAAAATCCATCTCGTGCGTAATCAGCATCATGGCCATTTCTCCTTCTTCGGCGATTTCCCGGATCACCTCCAGCACCTCGCCGACCAGCTCGGGATCCAGCGCCGAGGTTACCTCGTCAAACACCATCACCTTCGGCCGCATGACCAGCGCTCTGGCGATGGCGACGCGCTGCTTCTGGCCTCCCGACAAATTGGACGGGTGCATCTTCAGCTTATCGGCCAAACCGACCTTGCCCAGCATCGAGACGGCCCGCTCCTCCGCTTCCTCCTTGGACAACCCCAGCACCTTGCGCGGGGCTTCCGTCACGTTGCGAAGCACATTCATGTGCGGGAACAGATTGAAATGCTGGAAGACCATGCCGACGTTGCACCGCATCCGATGCAGATGCTTCTCGTTTGCCCGGACCAGCTTGCCCTTCTCCTCCATATGCCAGAGCAGCTCGCCATCGACCTCGATGGTTCCCTCGGTCGGCTCCTCCAGCGTCATCAGCATCCGGCCCATCGTCGTTTTGCCAGATCCGCTCGGTCCGATCACGGCCACCTTTTCTCCCGGCTGCATCTCCAAATCGATGCCCTTCAGCACCTGCAGGTCGCCATACGACTTGGTCACGCCCGCATATTTCACGATCGGCTGTGAGCCCGTAACGGAATTTCTTTCCCGCCCCGGCTTCTTCGCCTCTTCAGCCTGCTCATCGATTACAACGGCATTCAATAGACTCCCTCCTTATTTTCCACGCTGCAGATTCAAACGCTTCTCCAGCCTTTGCACCAGCAACGACGCGATATAACTGATGATCAGGAACAGAATCCCGACCAGCGTGTACGGTTCGAAAGCGCGAAATGATTGCGACACGATATTTTTGGCCGTCAGCATCATCTCGACCAGCGTAATGGCGCATAGGATCGGCGTTTCCTTAAACATGACAATCAAATAATTCCCCAGCACCGGGATGATCGGCGGCACCGCTTGCGGCAGTATAATGCTCCGCCAGGTCTGGGATTTCGTGTAGTTCAGCGCGGTTGCGGCTTCCCACTGTCCTTTCGGCACCCCTTCAATGCCGGAACGGTACACCTCCGACAGATACGTGCTGTAATGCAGCCCCAGGCCGATGACGCCCGCATAGAAGGCCGGAATCGAAATGCCCGTCAGCAGCGGCAAGCTGTAATACAGGAAGAACACCTGTACCAGCAAGGGGGTATTGCGAATAAATTCTATGATTCCTTTGGTGATGAGCGACAAGGGCTTAAATGTACTCCGCGCGGCAAAGGCAAGCAGCAGTCCGATAATCAATGCCACCACAAAAGCACAGAGCGTGACCCATACCGTCATTTTTAATGCGCTCAGAAGCTGCGGCAGTATTTCAAACACATATTTCCAATCCCACATCCGCTACAGCCTCCCCGCGGTCAGTTTGCGCTCCAGCAGTCGAACCGCCATCGAGACGAGCGTGGCGATGACAAAATACATGAGGAGCAGCAGCACCAGAATCTCGGTGGTCCAGGAGATGTAATTGTTGCGGAGCACCATCGCCTGATACGTCAAATCCGCCATCGTGATGAAATAAACGAGCGAGGTGGATTTGATGAGTTCCACAAGCTGATTCCCGAACGGGGGAAGCATTCGCAGGGACGCTTGGGGTAGTATAACGTTCCACAGCCTCTGCCAAGGCTTCATGTTAAGCGCCACGGCAGCTTCCCACTGTCCTTTCGGAACGGCCAGCACCGCGCTGCGAACAATCTCGGAGCCGTATGCGCCGAAGTTAAGTCCGATCGCGAGGATCGCCGCCAGCATTTTCGGAAGCTCGATGCCGATGAACGGAAGGGCAAAATACAACCAGAAGAGCTGCACCAGCAAGGAGGTTCCCCGAAAGACTTCGACGTACACGGCGGTCGCCGTGCGGACGATCCACAGCTTCGACAGCCGGCACAACCCGGCTGCAAAGGACATCACGATAGCCAGGATGGCTGAAAAGAACGCGACGATAATCGTGATCTCTGCTCCTTTGAGCAGCGTCGGAAGAAAATCGATCCAAGAATTCGGCATGCTATTCCCCGCAGAGCGCAGCGGCCGTCATCTCACCCGGGAGCTCTTCTTCCGTGAACCCGAACTCTTGCAAAATTTCCAGCAGCTCGCCCGACTCCTTCATCTTTTCAAGCTCTGCATTATAAGCCTCCTGGAACTCGGTATCCGCTTGGCGGAAAGCCGTAGCCCCGTAACCGCGAACGCTTTCGCCGTCGATGACCGGCTGCTCGAAATCAGCCACGCGTTCGATGCTGTCGTCGCTGGCTGAATCCAGCATCGCCTGCAGGGACGGCCCCGTCATGGTAATCGCCTGCACCCGATCAGCCTGGAGGGCGCTGATCGCCGAAGCCTGGTCAGGGACCTGTACGATCCGGTCCGCAGGAATGCCCGATTTCTCCATGTAGCCGATTTCGACCGCGCCGGTCATGACGGCCACCTTGGCCTGCTCATTCTTGGCAATGTCCTCATAGCTTCCGAGTTCCATCGGATTCCCTTGCTTTACCGCAAGGGCTTCCCCGATGCTGTACTCCGGATTCGCGAACAGGACGGCAGAGCAGCGGTCCGGATTAATGAACATGCCTGCCGTGATCAGATCAAACCGATCGGCCTGCAATCCGGCGACCAGCGAACCGAATTCCGTTAGCTCCCCTCTCATCTCCTTGATGCCAAGACGCTCCAGAATAACGCGGGCAATCTCAACCGCTTCGCCCGTGAGCTCCCCATTGGCTTCTTTGTAGGCATACGGCTTCTCGTTCGCAAACCCTACGGTGATATATCCCTGCTCAATGGCTCGATCCAGCGTACTTCCTTTGTCGCCGCAAGCCGCGAGCAATACCACCATCATCACGGACAACACCAGCACAACCACTTTCTTCAAAACCTTCCACAACCTTTCGTAATAGCTTTTCACTTTCTTAAAAAAACGGCATGACGAAATTATCCGTGTTAGCACATGCGTTAACTTGGATATATAGACGTTCAGATACGTGCATGGGACGAGGCTTCAGGGAAGATGATTCATCCGCTTCCTTGCACGCTTTGACCCAATGCCGTCTGACCGATTCAATTCGTTCCACATTTGCAGGCGCTGCCCCTCCTCCGTAACAGAATGCAAAAAGACCACCAAACAGGGGATCTAAACATAGCTCCGCCAGCAGGGGGTCAAAAAATAGAGAAAAGGCCCCTATAGAGAATAAAGGGCCTTTTGTATGAACATCCATTATGTATGCAAGACCCATCCACTGCTGACGAGGTTAGCTGACGGACTCGGGTAAGATGGTACCCTACACTCGTGAATTCCAAGTGACTCGCCCCTGGTGAAACTGGTTCCCCCGCTTTCCGGAATATGTATGCCGGAAACTAAGCGTGTGTTCATGATAAAGGGAAGCTCAGGAAAAGTCAAACCCCTTAACCGCTTTTTCTGGAAATTCAGAAGTAAAAAACACCGTTTTTGCAACGAGGATATCGAGCCTTTCGAACACTTTATTTAAGGCTGTCCATACACCGGATTGGTCATGGAATCCATGCTCCATTTTCCGCTATATAGCAGGCATTTGACGGGTCTTGCGGAAATCGTTCATGCCATATATGTTTTATGCCATGAATGAGCCCCGGATCAGGAAGTCTGCCCGTATGAAATACGGGACCGAAAAAAAATTTTTGAAACACTCCATAATAAGTCTGATAACAACGCCTGGAATGACTTGAAAAAAAGCCCCGATGCTTAGCATCAGGGCTTTTTTTCATCATACCGCGGTATAGCCGCCATCCACCAGCAGGCTCGTGCCCGTAATGAAGGAGGCATCTTCACTGGCGAGGAACAACACGGCTTTGGCCACTTCTTCCGGCTGTCCCAAACGGCCCATCGGATGAAGACCGACCAGGTGCTGCGTGATCGCTTCCGTTCTTCCCTTGATCAGCGGCGTATCGATATATCCCGGACACACGGCATTGATTCGGATTCCTTTGGAGGCATAGTCTGCGCTGAGCGACTGGGTTAACAGCTTGACGCCTCCCTTGGCCGAAGCATAGGCGGTTACCCCTGCTTTTCCGACATGGCTATGGATCGAGCCGCAGTTTACGATTGCCCCTCCGGTTCCTTGGGACAGCATTTGCTGAATAACATATTTATCGCACAGGAAGACCCCTGTCAGATTAATATCAATCGTTCTCTGCCAGTTATCCATCGTTAACTGATCGGCAGGAGCATCATGGGCAATGCCTGCGTTGGCAAACAATACATCGACACGGCCAAAATGCTGCACCGTCTGATTCACCATATTCGCGACTTCCTGCTCTTGGGTTACATCCGTTTTGACGAACAGCGCTTCAAAGCCGGCTCCTCTCAATTCGTCGGAAACCGCTTGTCCCTGGTCGGAATAATCCGCGATAACGACCTTGGCTCCCTCTTTCGCAAAAAGTCTGACTGCCGCTTCGCCAATCCCGCTGGCGCCCCCCGTCACGATGACAACCTTGGAATCAAATTTCATGCGTTGTTCACTCCTATGTTGTAAATTCATCAACCGGCTATCCATTCATGTAGAATGGGCAAATACCGACCATGATATTCCAATACCCCGTTTCCTAATGAATGACCAGCAACTATCGAAGAAAAAGAATGTTCGCTAAAAATAGTCGCAAAGCAATAACCCTATTCAAGCTCAAGCCCTGTCAGACCGGACGCTCAATCGTAAACATCTCTCCCAGGGTCGAATAGATATTTCCTGCCATGCGGCTCACGGGTTTCAACTTCGATGCGTCAATCCGGCCATGCTCGTAGAGCTCCTCGGACACGTGAAATCGGACGACGCGGGCAATCAATAGATCAGCGGCAGGCAGCTGATCCGCGCCATCCAACGTGACGACCTGCTCCAGCACGCATTCCATGCGGATCTTGGATTCCAGAACGCCGGGAACCTTAACAACGTCACTAACGACCGGGGTTAAACGGGTTCGGTCAAGCTCACTTTCGTCCGGAGGCAGATTCGCCGCCGTTTCGTTCACGGCTGCAACGGTATCTTCGTCCACGATGTGGATGACAAGTTCGCCGCTCTGCATGGCATTTCTCGCCGTGTCCTTGGGTACACCGTTCTTTCGCTGAACGGAAACCGACAGCAAAGGGGGATTGCTCGACACAATGGAAAAGTAACTGAACGGCGCCGCATTCAGCACGCCATCCGCCGATAATGTCGTAACGAAAGCGACCGGACGCGGAACGACGCTTCCAATCAGCAGCTTGTATATGTCCCGTTCGCTTTGGGTATTCGGGTCAATGGATATCACTTGAGTTGCCCCTCTCCAGTATTTTTGACTTGTATAGGCTCCAACCCCTGCTCGATTCGGGCACGCTCCGGTTCGAACCAGGCAGGAAGCTTTAATTGTTCCCCGAGCGAGTGCAGGTCTTCGTCCACCGTAAATCCGGGCGGATCGGTTGCGATCTCAAACAGGATCCCCCCACGTTCCCTGAAATATAACGCTTTGAAATAGTTACGGTTCCTGATATCCGTAGGGCGAAATCCCTGCTCCTTCACCCATTCATGCCATTTGCCGTGCTCCTCATCATCTTGAGCCCGCCATGCGATATGATGGGTCGTTCCGGCACCTCCGGCTCCCAAAGGAATATCCCGCATCGGCAGATCAATCACGTTGCCGAAGTGGCCCGCAGCTTGAAACCGGGCATAATTGACGTCCTCTCCAATGTAGGTCAGTCCCATGACGTTCTCCAGCGCCTTCTTCGTTTCCTCCCATTTGCTGCTGAACAGAACCGCGCCGCTGAATCCCTTAATGGCTGTATCCGGAGTTATATCGTCCACGGACCAGCCGTTATTCGGTCCGCCATCCCGCTCGACCAACTCTAGCGAAAGTCCGTCCCGATCGGAGAATTGAAGATATTGTTCGTTAAACCGGAAAGCCTTCATGACGGGAACGCCAAAGCTCCGCAGCCGCTGTTCCCAATAAGGCAGGGCCCCTACAGGAACGGCAAAGGTCGTATATCCTGCCTGTCCTCCTCCACGCAGCCCTCTTCGCGAAGCGGAGGAAGGGAAGAAAGTGATGATCGTTCCGGGTTGTCCTCCTTCATCCCCGAAATACAGATGATATACCTCGGGCGCATCGTAATTCACGGTTTTCTTTACCATTCTGAGTCCTAGCACGCCTGTATAATAATCAACGTTCTTCTGCGGATCCTGCGCATAAGCGGTAATATGATGAATGCCTGCCGTATGTAATGTCATATCCCATCTCTCCCTCACCGTTTCGTGTCGAAACCCGTTATTTCCGTTCATGATCCGTTTTGCATGATGGATGAGCCATAAATCATAAATAATCTTTATATTTAATATCTTTAATTTAAGATTAAATAATTTTCTTATCGTTGTCAAGCTCCTGTTCACCCCAAATATATAAAAAGCCGCCAAGAACGATTCCTCGCTCTTGGGCAGCTTTAATATGCGGCTAAAGGCCGCCTCCCTATCCCACGCTTAGGCTTTTTGCCATTTCTCCTTAAAGAACAGCTGGTACACTCTGGTTACGATAATTTTAATGATCATATAGATCGGTACGATCAGCAGAATTCCGATAATCCCGCCAAGATCCTGTCCTACCAGCACCAGGATAATGATGGTAATGGGATGGATCGCCAGCTGTTTGCCGAAGATATACGGACCAATCAGGTTGTCCTGAATCTGCTGGGCCGCCAGAATGACGACAAGGGACCAGATCGCGGTTCCCGGGGACTGAATAAAGCCGATAATCACGATCGGGATCGAGGATAGAATGGCGCCGATAAACGGTATGAAATTCGCGATGACCGCCACGACCGTCAACAGCAGCGCATAAGGCAGGCCGATAATCAGGAATCCGATATACATCAGAACCCCCAGCGCCAAATTGACGAGAACCCGGCCTACGATAAAGCCTTTGAGTGCATTGTTGATTTCATCCAGCACCGAGGCTCCCTCGCCCTTGAATCGGTCAGGCAAAAAGCTGACCACCATCTTCCCGAATTTCCCGCCTTCCTTCAGCATGTAATACAGGAGAATCGGGAACGTAAACAATACGATGGCAAAATTCGACACGAACGAGAACAGATTCATAATATAATTCGTCAGGAACGTGAAGCCTTGATTCAAATAATCGGTGAGCTGTGTAAGCGGGTTGGCGTTCTCCGGAAAAATATCCTGGAAAAAGCCGTTATTCTCCAATTCCTGAAGCTGCTCGCCAAGCTTGGCAAACAAGGCTGGAGCGTTCTGTACGAGAGCCACGATCTGATCGCGCAGCGATGGCCATACGCCCAGGATAAAGCCGGTAAGGATACCCGCGAACACGACATACAGGAGCAGGATGGCCAGCGAGCGATTTAGCTTGCGTTTTTCCAGGAGATCAACCAGCGGTCTGAGCAGGTAATAGAAGAATCCCGACAGCATCAACGGCACGAGGATGATGGAGAAGAACGAAAGTACGGGTCTGAATATAAAATCCACCAGCGATCCCAAATAAATGATGGTCAGCACCAGGATCACGGCAAGACACAATTTGAAAAACTTGTTCATTTTCAGCAAAAAGCATGCCCCTTCTCCTATTTTTTCACCATCGTATCATGACAACGAGTACGGATTCAAATGGCTCCTTCTATATTCGTTGCGAGCGACCTTACCCTAGCCGCCAACGTTTTAGGACCTTTCGGTTTCACTCCATGCCGCCGATATATACTTCTTCTAACGCCTCACGTATAATATGAAGGATTGCTAGGGCAAGGCTATAGTGTAGGAGGATATCATAAACATGCATGTTACATCCATCATTCTCGGTCTGATCATCGTTCTGAATATCGTGTTCTCCATGTTCGTGGTTTTCAGGGAACGGCGGGATGCCGGCTCCACCTGGGCATGGCTGCTGGTGCTGTCCTTTATCCCGATTCTGGGCTTTGTGCTGTACTTGTTGTTCGCCCAGAATTTAAGAAGAATCCGTCTCTTTCATTGGGACGATCTGCAAAAAACCGGCATCGAGAAAGTATTGCTGTCCCAAATGGAAGGGATGAACAACGGCGAATACCCGTTCACCAATCAAGCGGCGGCGGACAACAGCGATTTGATCCATATGCATATCAATGAGAACCAGGCGATCCTTACGGACGACAACCATGTTGAAATTTTTACGGATGGACGCAGGAAGTTTGAACGGTTGTTTCAGGATATCGAGGAAGCCAAAGACTATATACATATTCAGTACTACATTATCCGCCGCGACGAGCTCGGCAAGAAGCTGATCTCCCTGTTGACCCAAAAGGCTAATGAAGGCGTGAAGGTCCGTGTTCTATACGATGAGCTGGGCTCGCGTCAACTAACCAAAGGCTTCTTCAAGGCATTCCGCGAAGCCGGCGGAGAAGCCGAGGCCTTCTTCCCGTCCAAGCTGCGCTTCATTAACCTGCGGCTGAATTACCGGAATCACCGAAAGCTGGCGATCATCGACGGCAATATCGGGTATGTCGGCGGTTTCAACGTCGGGGACGAGTACCTGGGCCTCAACTCCAGGTTCGGGTATTGGCGGGATACCCATCTGCGCATCCAAGGCGAGGCCGTTTATGCGATGCAGGTTCGCTTCATTCTGGACTGGAATCAGGCTTCGCATCATAACGATATCACTTACGAATCGAATCTGTTTCCCAAGATCAATTCGCCCGGCAATGTCGGGATTCAGATTGTCACCAGCGGTCCGGATTCCCGATATGAACACATCAAGAACGGTTATATCAAAATGATTTCGTCCGCCAAGAAATCGATTCATATTCAGACGCCTTATTTTATCCCGGATGCCAGCCTCCTGGATGCACTGCGCATTGCGGCGCTTTCCGGCGTAGAGGTGCATCTGATGATTCCGGATAAACCGGATCATCCCTTCGTGTATTGGGCTACCTTATCTTATATCGGGGAAATGCTGGGTACCGGGGCTAATGTGTATCTCTACAATAATGGCTTTATTCATGCCAAGACGATCATCATCGATGAGAAGATTTCGTCAGTGGGCACGGCGAATATCGACGTTCGAAGCTTCAAGCTGAATTTCGAAGTGAACGCATTCCTGTACGATGAGCATATATCGAAACAGTTGACCCACATCTTCCACCAGGATCTGCGGGTATCCAGCCAGCTTACGATGAAGCAGTATCTGGAGCGTTCGCGGTGGATCAAGTTCAAGGAGTCCATCTCCCGCCTGCTGTCGCCTATTCTATAGGACAACCCCGAGATACTGCCGTATCATTTAGCAATCCAGAAGAAATGTGAGGGCCAGAGACCGTTTATACTAAAACCAAGGAAAACGAATCCATCATATTAAAACCTGGGAAGGATGTTGAACGTGGCTAAACTGACACCGTATATTTTCTCTGAGGATGCAAAAGCGCAGGCTGAGTTTTATACCCAAGCACTGGGAGGAGAAATCTTATCCGTGCAAACCCATGGCGAGGTTCCCGGAACCAAGGAAGAATTGAAGGACAAGGTCATGCATCTGAGTCTGGTAGCCGGAGGAATCCCGATCTTTATGTCGGACTCGATCTTCCAAACCCTGGAGCGTGGGAACGGGATTCATCTGAGCCTGTCGTTTGAGAGCGATGCCGAAGCCCATGAAGCTTTTGACCGCTTGGCCGAGGGCGGCAAGGTGATTGATGCGCTGAAGACTCAATTCTGGGGAGCGCTGTTCGGGGTGCTGGAAGACAAGTTCGGCGTGTTATGGCAGGTCACGACGGAAGTCCAAGCCAATTAATCTTAGAAAAGGCCCTTCAAGTTTGGCTTGAAGGGCCTTTTTTGCGTTCAGTCCTTATTCTCTAATCGATCGCTAACCTCGTATAGGCGCAGGGATAGTTCATCCCCTTCGGCATTGCCTAAAACATCTCCGTATCGACTACGCAGATTGTTCCAGCACTCGTGTATTACTTTCTCAAGAGCCTTTCCTTTATCGGTCGTATAGATCAGCGACATCCTTCCTTCCACCCGATTGTATACCAGTCCTTTAGCGGCCAGCTTCTCAATCAGTCGGGTTACGGTGGATGGCTGGAGGTGTAGAATTTCGCCTAATTCCTTCTGCGAGATCCCTTCCTTCTCATATACAGCCATAAGCAGATATGCATACGTTGGCGACAATCCGCTTGCGGCAAACTCGTCTTCGGCCATCTTGGTCATGACCCGGCTAAGGCGATTGGCTGTGAAGTAAAGGCATTCTTTGATATACGTATTGAGCATAACGGTTACCTCTTTCGGGCTGAAGTTCATCATGTTGAAACGCCTCATATTGTTTGCACATACAAATATAGTGGATTTCGAAATAAAAGTAAAGCGGCAGTTTCCCCCCGTCTCTTGGAGTCATCTGCCGCTTCATTCTATTAGGATATGTCGTTCAGGTTGCGATCCTGCTTAGGATAACGCTGCTTTATTCGACATGGCTCTGATCCATGTACATGACTTCCCATAGATGTCCGTCCGGATCCTGGAAGCTCCATCCGTACATAAACCCGTGATCCACCGGGTCGTTGGAAGGCGATCCCCCAGCAGCCAGCGCAGCGTTCACGATGTCATCCACCTGCTCCCGGCTTTCTGCCGACAGCGCCAGAATCACTTCCGTTGTGTTGGCCGCATTCGACAGATCTTTCTTGGTGAACGTCTTGAAATAATCCTCGGTGAGCAGCATGGCAAAGATGTTATCGCCTATGACCAGGCAGGCCGCATTCTTATCCGTAAACTGCTCATTAAACTCAAAACCGATTTTCGAGAAAAAGTCTTTCGTTTTCTCCAGATCCTTAACCGGAAGATTCACAAAAATATTATCGATTTTCAATGCCATCTACGATCACCTCATCCATTTGATAGATCCATCTTAGCATGGGCAGCGGCATGGCATTTCTTTTCGCTTGCTATGTTCAAGCCATTATTCGTCCAATTCCGTGAAAAACACATCCGTCAAAATGGCCTCCGCTCCCTTATACCGTCATATTAGTTCGATAACTCCGCTGCACGCAGTAATCTCATAACCGTTACGACCGTTTGAGCTTTGGTTACGTGAGATTGCGGATCCAGCTTGGTAGCAGACACCCCCAGCATTATCTTCCGTTCTACGACAATGGCGACGGAAGACTTCGCATAGGACGAAACCCTGGAGTGATCCTTGAATTTGTTTAACAGGCCATGGTCAGCTTCATTCTTCTTACCGGCATACTCCAGCACATGGCTTAGAATAACCGCCAATTCCTCGCGCGTAATCAAGCTGTTGGGATCAAAGATATCGCCTGTGCGTCCCTTCACCAGTCCTGCAGCTTTGGCAGCCGCGATTTCTCTGGCATATCGGGATTTCGGATCCACATCCTTGAAGCTGGAATCCTTGTCGTCAGGCAATAGACCCAGCGCTTTCACCAGGATGGAGATGATCTCGGCACGGGTAATGTTTTTATTTGCACCGAACGAACCGTTATTTTCTCCGGATACGATCATTTTGGCGGCAGCTTGCGCCACGTCTTCCCGTGCCCATGAAGGAATCGCGTCACTAAATCGGATATCCTGCTGTACCAGCGCATAAACGCCGCTGCCGGTTTTCTTGATTTCAACGGTCACCGTCCCGTCCGTATTCACTTTAAACAATGTCGGAACGGATCGAAGCTCGTTAGTACCCGGTATATAGACCACTCCGGTCGCACGTTTTATATTTATCTTTTTCGCATCCAAGGTAACAAACTCGCTGACATGGGATTTCCCGAAGCGTGTCAGCTCGGTTGCCGTTTTATCCGCGTGTACTTGCTCAAGCTTGAACTGCAGCGGACTCGCCAGTGTTTCTTTCCCTTGAAGCAAGGCGGCCAGGCTTGCTGCGTCCTTATTGTCTGGAGCCACAATCGAGACTCTCACCGGCCCGGAAACCGAGATCAGCGAAGCCGGAATCCGGTATTCCGTACCGTTTAGGAAAACGGACAGACTGGCTTTCGCCCCTTTTTTCGCAATGGCCGCAATCACTTCTTGCGGAATTTCCAGCACCGCCTGCTTCGCGCCGGCACCCGCATGGAGCTGGAAGTTGGAGGATTCCGATTGGTTAATGCTGTTAACCGCCGCAGCCGCAGGCACGGTAACTAGAGCCTTATCTCCTTCAAGCACAACGTTGGCTTCGAGTTGATCCTTGCCTTTAGGCGGCTGTGGCGTCGATGGCGTTGTAGAACCGGATCCGCCGGAGCCTCCTCTGCCTTCAGAGCCACCGGAGCCGTTGCCCGAAGTCGTGATGCTCAGCTGATTTGAAGCGCTGGAGACGCGGTTGATCTCATCTCCCGTTCGATCCACGGCAAGCACATGGATCTTGTAATTCGTTAGGGGGCTGAGGCCCTTCACGGTATAACCGTTCGTTGCCACCGAGCCGGACAACGCATGATTCACGTACACTTCATATCCCGTTGCTCCCGTCACGGCATCCCATTTCAGCTGGATGGAGCCGGAATCGGCGCTTACCTTGGCCAGATTCCCTGGAGCCGGGAGTGCCGATGCATGGACTTTGCCGTTGATCGGCAGATCGTGAACGAGTTGGGTCGTCAGCGTCTTATTGCGGTCGCCGCTGATATCCCAGCTCATGACGCCTGCGATATCCAGCGATTTCACGATGGAAGCCGTATATTTCATGGTGTCCTTATCGTTGTAAGTGATGAACACTTTATTTTGCTCATTGTACAGGTATGGAACTTTGGCGGATTCGTTCCAGTATCTCTTATAACCGTTCTTGTCGATGTAGTTGTTCTCGAGATCGCTGAAATCGAAAACGCCCGCTTCCCATGTCTTTAACGCGGATCCGCCTTTGCAAGTCTGATATTGGCCGATAGGCGGGCAATCATCCCAGCCTTTACCGTAATATGGCACCCCGGCGATCAGCTTGTGCGTTGGCACCCCGCCGTTCAGATGGCCCAGCAAACCGCCGAGCACATGATTTCTCGGAGCGGAGGAGGCGGCTCTTGGATGCTTTTGGTCAAAGAACAGCGGTGCATTATGGTGACCCAGCGTCTCCCAGCTGCCGCTGTAATCGTAAGTCATGATATTGATGAAATCGAGATACGTCACGGAATTCGCAAGATCGGCATTTTTAACGAAATTATCGCCCTGCCCGGAAGCAATCGTCAGCAGATAGTACTTCCCGTCTTCTGATCCGGCAGCATCCAGCGCCTCGCGAACGGTCTTCATTAACAATGTGAAGTTTTCCGTATCCTCCGGTCCCCGGGAGTTGTCGTCTTCCCCGCCTTCAACAGGATACTCCCAATCGATATCCAAACCATCGAATTTGTATTCTCGGAGGAAATCCACCGCGGAATTCGCAAAGGCCCGGCGTGTTTCTTCGGTCTTGGCCATGTTGGAGAAATGATTGGACCAGGACCAGCCGCCAACCGATATCATAAGCTTCAAATGCGGATTAGCGGCTTTCACGGATTCGAAAGCTTGGAAATTTTCGAAATCCTTTTCGGGATCGCCAAGTATCATCTCGCCATCATACACGTATCGATTTTGCAGCGGAACCTTTGGGTCTTCACATGCTCTTACCGTGCTTCCGAACTTCTTCCAACACAAATCAGCAAACGCGTAATTGATATGCGTGATTTGAGAAACGTCAAGATCGGACGGATAGAAATTCCGTTCGGCCGGTAGTGCTGACCAAGAGGTATAGTAGGTAATATTATTATAATTGCTGCCTGGTACAACCGTAATCGCTTGACTGATCGGCGATGTCCATAAAGGGTTAACAGCGATGATCTGGAACGAATACGTCTTACCTTCCTGCAATCCGGCAGCCACAAACCGGTTCTCGCTGCTTGTCGCCACCTTATTTCCGTCCTGATAAATATGATAGCCCGTTGCTCCCGGAACCGGAGCCCATCCCAAGGAGACGGTAGACCTTGTAGCTGTAACAGCCTGCAGTCCCTGTGGTGCAGCGAGCTCTCCCCATTTTAAATGTACAGCGTTACTCTTCACCGAAGTTTCCGGGTTCTGTCCCTGCAATGCTTTTTGAGCAGTAACTTCAAAGATATAATCGCGATTGGCTGTTGGGTCCAGGGAGTACGTGACCGACGTCACCGTTTCCAAGGTATCGACTTTATTGCCGTCCACATACAGCTCGTATCCGGTAGCTCCTGAGCTTGCTCCCCAATTTAAGGTCACCGATTTCTCGGAAACGTCCGTTACTTTCAGGTAACTCGGAGGTGAAATCGGAGCTTGTTCATATACGGTTTGATCCGCGGTGGTCGTGAATTCAAGAATATTGCTCTTCATATCCTTTGAGGGCCTGTGGTCATACCAGGTAATATATATGCGGTAGGTTGTCTCGGGCTGAAGCCCTGTAACGGCATGCGTGGTTAAATTTCCCCACGTGATATAAGCATCCGTATCTGCATTCCAGACATCGATATCGTTCTTGTCTCCCTTGAGGAAATCCCATTCAAAGGTAGCCTGGTTATGCGTTACCTCCACTAATCGCAGATTCTGGGGAGCGGACGTTTTTGGAGGCTTAACCTCGCCATCCAGCGTAGTAAACTCGATTACATTACTCTTATGCCGTTGGTCCGGACCTTGAGACGGTCTCTCATACCATGTAATGTATAATTTATAGGTTGTGTTGGGTTTCAAATCATCCAGGGTCCGGCTTCCGCCGTTCCCCCATGTATACCATGCATCATCCACGGCGTTCCAGACATCAATATCAAACGTATGCTGCGGATTATTTTTGTCGTAATCCCATAGTATCGTTGCTTCGGTGGCCGTGATGGAGTCTTGCACAATTCGCAGATTCTGCGGTGCTAGCGGATCCTGGGAGCCATAGGTCGAGCCTGTTACCGTCACCGGATCGATCCCGGAGCTCGTTGCGGTAATTCCTGAAGGAGATGCGCCTTCTGCTGCAAAGGATGCAGGCGCATGAAGCAGTGGGGTAAACATGAGAATAAGGGCCAAAAAACACAGTACCCATTTCGGGCGTCTTTTCGTGATAAAGGGTATCACCGTTTTCACCTCTGTCGATTAAATTTCGATTGCAAATGATACAGCATTTCCATCAATGTCTGTTCCTCTTGGTGTCACCCGGGTGGTATCCTTGATGACTTGCCCAGCTTCGCATATCGCTCGAAATCCACTCGTTTTTGAAAGCGGTTACCAATCCAGATAAACTTAACTATGTAAGATTCATCCCCTCCCCCTTTTCGCTCCATACCTACACCACTTGCTTGCTGGATCGCTCTACTACGGCCCCCTTTCAATGAAATCCATGTTGTTCAATCCATATTCATATAGTTGTATCATGGAACCTGCGCCATCGATTGAGAAGGGATACATTTCCATAGAGATGGGATAAATTCTTGTAATTTTATATTCTGTTAATAAATTCAATCCATAAAAAAGAGCCCTCGAAAGGCTCTTCTTCTGTTTCCTATGTAACAGGTGACGGCCGATTCACCTAATTGAACTTAGATGCTCATGCTTTAATTTCCATACTCCGTCGGCATCTCGAACGAATACGTTCGTTGCTCTCCCGCTCCCGGTCGTGTATTCCCCCTGAAAATACCCCTCGTAGCGATAAGTATAAATGCAGACAGCCGAATGTATATCAGTCGCAATCCACACCACGTCCTCCGCCCGGTAGACCTCATTCCGGATGACGTCCCAAGCGTGCTCGAAATAGGCCCTGATTTCCTCCAGGCAACAGCAGCTCCGGTCCGAGAACCAATACACCGCTCCCTCATCGAGCAGCCGGGCTACCTGATCAAAATCATGCGTATTCGTCGCCGCTATGTAGGCCTCAAAGGCTTTTTGATATGACATTGTTTCGCACCTCCCTATCTTATATCCTACGTATTCTTCAGGATCCACGCCACGATTCTAGCAATCTTTATGGTATGATATGGAGGCAATTTTATTCACAAAAAATAACAGGTGAACGCCCATGATGAGCATCGCTCAATTCGCAGAACGCACCGGCATGGTCCCCAGTGCGCTTCGTTTCTATGAATCCAAGGGGATTCTGGTTCCGGCTGAACGGCTGGAGAACGGTTACCGGTATTATGGATTTCACCAAATTCACGAAGCCAAGCTTGTAAACAGCCTCCGTCAATCAGGCATCAGCCTTGGGGATATCCGGTGTTTCCTTGAAGCCGAGGAAAGTACGCGTTCCGAGCTGCTTGCGCGCTGGCGGCGGGAAGCTGAGGCACGTCTACTCTCCGTCCAAATTGCGAGTCAATATTTAAACGGGATGGAACCGGGTCGCGGCAGTCTGCATCTCATCAATTGGGAACAACCCCTAACCGTGATATGGCAGCCGTTTTTGGTAGACAAACCAGTAAACTCTTATTCGCGGGAAATGAAACAAGCGGCAGCCAGACTCCATGACCTCAACATTCGCACGCAAGGCTCCAGCTTGATCAAGGTGATGGACTCCCTCCCGCACGCGGTGCTAATTGAAGTCGGATATCAAATTTGTACGGAATCCTCTCGGAAGCCAACGCCTCCGAAGACACCCTCCGAAGCCTATTTGGAGTCCATCCCCCCTACCTTGTTCGTATCGGTGGACAGCTCATGGGAGGACACCTTCGCATGCATGCGAACGATCCGCTTCCTTCAGAAGTTCGGTTTCGAACCTGCGGGCAAGCGGCTGGAGCGGCATTATCCCGATTCTCCTATATTCGAAATCATGATTCCTGTCATGCAAACTCGCTTCTCTTGACCTTCAAGTTACTTGAAGGTTTATACTGGGATTGTTCCATTTTCCAAAACTTTCTTATAGGAGGATCAAGCGAATGGTTGGATTACGGCTGGATGATTTCGATGGAGGTTTTATCATTGCCCCATGGGATCGGTTCAAGGAACTCATCGAATGGTATAGCACGCATTTGGATCTGAAAGTGACATACGAAGAGGATTACCCGGTCGAAAAAATGGCCACCCTTACTTTCCCGGCACTGGGATGCATACATATCAAGTCGGTGGAGCATGACCACCCGCATTTTGCAGTCGATTGGGGACAAAACGGAAATGTTCGCTTCTGCTTCACCGCAACGAATCTTGAAGCTGCACACGCCTATTTTCGCGAACAGGATATTCAAGTGACCGATGTGACCCAAGGCCCCTTTGACCGTACCTTCGATTTCTTCGATCCGGCTGGCAACCGCTTAACGGCAATCGAACCGGAGCCAGGTACGGAGGCGTTGGTTGCTAAAGCACCGGACGCACGCTTTCCGTTCCAAGCGATCCCCCGCTTTGGCGTTGACCGGCTGGATGAAGCCATTGCGTGGTACGAGGCTAATCTGGGCGGCAGAGTCGAACGGGTCAGTGAGGATGGAACCTCCGCGACCGTAATTATCACCGCCGAGGGCGCACCGCTCTATCTGGAATCCGTTCGGACAGACCGAACGAAGGACGCACTTACTGTAGCTGCAAGGCCTTATTGGGTAATACGGAAAAAGGCGGACTTTTTTGAGACTCATAAACGTTTGCGGGAACAAGGATGGAAGGTTACCGATTTTGCCGGAAATCCGAAGTTTCTTGTCATGTTCCACACCTACGATCCATATGGCAACCAGATCAATGTATGGTGTTACGAAGACTGTTAGTTCATGATTGGGCACATCCATGAGTGATTCCGCGTGTATGGGTTTTATAGTTGAATGATCAACAAAATCTGACCGATCGTCATGATCGGATCCCTTAGTAAAGGGCTGCGAGCATCCCTAAAGATGACCGCAGCCCTTATTCGTATCGTTTACATACTTTTATTTTTAACACTTGGTTTGAAAATTCGCCTTTCCTTCCAAGACGGCATTCAAGAATGTCTTCGACTTTTTCAATCGCTTCTGGATCTCTTCAATTTCTTTGATTTTTTGTTCTACCATTTTCGTCTTTGCCTCGTACGACAAGTTAAGTTGTTGATTGACTAACAAACTTAATTCTTCTATAGAAAAGTCTACGGATAAAAGTACCTTCACGTCATCTAGAAACTCCACAATCTCTTCGGAATAAATTCGATAATTATTTGCATCTCGTTTAACAAATGTGTCCGGAATCAGGTTCTTACGTTCATAGAATCTCAACGTCGATATGGGCAGACCCGTTAATTTTGAAACCTCGTTTATTTTCATAATAGGACCTCTTTTATTTCTTGCTATAAACCTAGGTTCATACTTCATAATACGAAATATGATAACGAACGACATCCACAATGTCAAAAAAATCGATGTTATCAAAAGGAGAGGTTCTATGTTTAACCATATTCAAAATAACGATTTCGCCAATATCGTTATGGGCCGACGTTCTGTCCGCAATTATGATGAGAACTTTAAAATATCGAAAGAAGAAATGAGCGACATGATTTCGGAAGCCAGTTTGGCCCCATCCTCTGCTAACATGCAGCCTTGGCGTGTAATTGTGGTCGACACTCCGGAAGGAAAAGAAAAGCTAAGACCTCTTGTGAGGTTCAATACGTTACAGAATGATACTTCATCAGCCATGTTATTGATTTTTGGCGATACTCAAAGCTATTTATATGCTGAAGAAATTTACAATACAGCTGTGGAACAAGGAAAAATGCCTGCAGAAGTACGAGATCGTCAACTCGAAACCATTCTATCCCTGTTTCCGACTCTATCCAGAGAAATGAAAGTTGAAATTGCAAAAATCGATAGCAGCCTCTTTGCCATGCAGTTCATGTTAGTAGCTCGTGCGCATGGGTATGACACGAATCCAATGGCAGGCTTTGAAGCTGATCAGTTAGCAAAAGCATTCGATGTAGATGAAGAACGCTATGCTCCAGTCATGGTCATTTCATTAGGAAAAGCCAAAGAAGATGGGCATGAGTCCGTTCGATTAGAGCCTGACAAGATTACATTTTGGAGATAACCATGTTCCGTAGTCGTTTCACCATTCTTTCTTCAAAATAACATCAGACTCAAACGCAAGTTTATGCAAACCGAAAAACTCAATCTAAAAGAAAACGGCAGCCGGTCATTGTGATCGGCTGCTTATGATGGTTGAACTAGCAGCCGAGTGACATCGCCTGGTCCTCATTCGTAATATCCTTGCACAGCAGGCAGTCGCTTATACTCCTCCCGCTCCTCCACCATGTTGGCTGATCACATCCATAGCCTCATTTATGATCGGAACTGCCTGTTCCTTCTCGAAACAACCTGACACGATCCATACCGCTAAAAGTGCTGCAGCAACCAGGCCTTTTCTCATCCTTCTATTCCCTCCTAATAGAAATGCGTCGGAGACGGCGTAACTATTAGACGGAAGTTTATCCCATTTTGTTCCACCCGCTGCATGAACAAACAACAAGCAAGCCAATATTTCATGCCATGAATTATATTTTGTTTGTATACATGATTTTGCCCACATCGTGTCTAACGGTTTTATGACCTTGTTTAATTCCTTTCCCAATGGCTATAAGCATCACATCTTCATACCTGTCAGAAATCTGTAAGGTTGACTTTAATTGTTCGGAATCATACCCGGACATGGTAATCGTATGGAGACCCGCCTCGTTCGCCAGTAAGACTAACGACATAGACGCCAGGCTTGCGTCTCTTACTAATTCGAGCTTTAAATCTTCTTTGGATTTATTTAGATAATATTGAATAGCCGCGCTGGCTAAATAATCTCTTAATGATGCATCAAAATAACCCTTTTGAAATCCTTCTTCATGGATATGTATAATATTCTCTTTTTCAAATGCTTGATAATCGCCCAGTACAACGATTAGAGCCGACGCTTCTATTACCTGTTGCTGATGAAAGGCAATGGGGAGTAACACGTTTTTTAAATTCGGTTCGTCGATAACCAGGTACCGTGTGGCTTGAATATTGTTTCCGTTGGGCGATTTACTGGCTCCTTCAATCAAAGCCGCCAACGTTTCCGATTCCATTTTATAATGGGGGTCATAATGCCTGACAGAACGTCTTTGCTCTAATATCTCTCTCACACTCATTGTGCTCACTCCAAATGTTTTATTTGCTTCACATTCCGATTATAATGGACCGTACAGTGGCAGAAAATAACGCACAATAAAGTGGGTTAGCCACCTTTATGTGCCTATTCAGGAGGATTACATAATGAACAGCCTCAACACGGGAATCAATATTTTTATGAACACGGTAGGAGGAAAGTGGAAATGCTTAATTCTCTTCTTTCTGAGTCAAAAGCCAAGGAGAACTAAGGAGTTCTAACCTGCTCATGCCGACCATTACGCAGAAAGTCTTAACTGAGCAATTAAAGCAGCTGGAAAAAGATGAGCTTGTCCGAAGAGAAGTATTTAAAGAAGTACCGCCTAAGGTAGAATACAGTTTAACTGGGCTGGGCCAATCCTTCGTGCCTGTACTACATACCATGTGTGAATGGGGCAACACCTATGCAACCGTACAAAACCTCGAAAGAGAAGAACAAATCTGTCGCCAGCATGAATAAGTGGTCGTGCACACATAGTGACGCGAAAAAAAACGAGCAGACAATCATTCGTCTGCTCGTTCTATATTTCAAACTCCTTCATCCGTCTCATTCTCGGGAGTCTGCTCTTGCTCTTCCGAAAGCGCGCTTTCGTCGGACAGCTCATACGAGACGCCATCCACAACGACCTTCCCGATCAGGGACACGTCAAGCGGTTGATCCAGCTTCACGGTGACCTGACTTGAGTAAGTCGGGTTTTCCTGAGCGTCACCAACGCTCTCCGATGACTGCTCATCTGGACCTTCAACAGGATCAGATGGGCTTTCCCCTTCTGAGGTCCCGCTATTCGGATCTGCTTGGTTCCCGGATGAATCCGGCTCGGATCCTGACGGATCGGCAGCATCGGCTTCCCCTGTGGTTTCATCCGCGCACACCCGCGATAATTCAGGACTGGCCGCTTCAATCAGCGTGCTTCCATCCTTGCCTACAATCTGAAGTTTGTCCACGCTGAAATCCCGGCAAGCCGCCGGCTGTTTAAAATGGAAACTCAGCTCGGTGCTTCCCGCCTGCTCGCCTTCCTCCACCACCGTTGCCGTCAATAACGGCTGCTCATCTACGGTCTCGGAAGAAGCCGGCGGTACCGTAACCGGCGGCGTAACGGCCGGATTCGGACCGGCATCGCCGTCCGCGGGACCTTTGCCGTTTTGGATCATCATGAAGACACTGCCAGCAATCACGATCAACGCTAGCAGGGCTGAGATGATGGTTACGAACCGCGAATGCCGGCGAAACCATCGCACCAACGGTGAAGCCAATTCGGCCTTGACCTGGGCATACACCGGTTTGAGGATAGGGGCAGGCGAACTGAAATAAGTTTTTGCGTAATCCTTATTCTTAAAGGCTTCGCGGTCGTGGATTTTGAAATAATCGATGATGGCGGCGGCATAAGCGGGAACAAGTCCCCGCGGTCTTACGAATACCGGCTGCTCGGCAGACCACTGAATATATTGGTATACCACGTCCGGGCTCTTGCCGTATCTGTGCAAGTAATCCAGTAAGCTCCGGTAATCTACGGCACTGGAGCTGATATCCGTACAGAAAGCCAAGGTTATGCTCTCAAAATTGGACGGCTCCACATGATGCTGCAGCCACTTCCGCATGATATGCTGGGTCCGCTCCCGTTCCTCTGCCGTGAGTTCCGCCAGCACCTCCGCTCTAACCTCTTGATGGCCGGACCACTGGTGAAGGGCCAGCATGACCGCGGCTTTGGACCGAATCCGGGAATCGAACCGCTCTACCCAGCCTTTGAACTCCTTCGGCATTTGCAGGAACCCGATATCCATCAGCTGCTTCTGGCTTAATTGCTCAGGCTCCAGCTCACGCAAGAGAAAGAGATTGGCTGCATAGATCATCCGGTCCGCAAAAGCACGTCCGCCTTGATAACGGCCGATTCCCTTTTGCGGATCGCGTTCCAGCGCATCCAATTGATCCAGTACGGCATTGACCGTTCTCACCGGATCCGAATCCTGCTGGAGCTTATCGATAAGCTGGGCTTCCGCAAGCCGGACATAATTCTCCTGCTCCAGCAGGAGTGGGTGATTCCGGACCCACAAGCCGATCAAATCCACGAGGTCTGCAGGCGTTGCCGCTTGCTTCATGCGCGTTTTCATGTAGGGATCGAACATCAGCGCCGGCAGCCCCGGACTGGTCAGCACCCTGGCATAAAAGGCTCGGCTTAGAGACGGGCTGCCCTCCAGGAGCTCGTAAATCGCCTTGGTTGTATCCTGACGCTGTTTCGATAAGGCATTATTTAAGGAGCGGATAAAATATTCCACGATCCAATCGTTATGCTGCCGGGGATTGATGCCGTGATAATCCTTCAGGAATCCCGCGATCGCGGCATCCGGAACATGCCCGCCTTTGACGAGCTCGAACTCCTTGGCAAACAGGGCAAGAAACAGCTGATCCAGCCGTTGCTTCGAATCCAGGGCGCCTGCCGGCTGCAGATAGAGCAGCGAAGCACGCAGCACGGCATGTTTATGCTCATGGTACAGGCCTTCACGGCCTTCTTCGATCTGGAACAGCATGCATAAATCATCATAGCTGTCCAGCGAGATCTGATGTATCGACTCCATGTCCGCAAGCAGTTGCTCGGCGAAGGCAAAAAAACGTTCAGATCGATCCGGGTCTAACAGCGTATCCCAAGCAAAATCAAGATAAGGCTGCTCGGACCATTTCAGATCGGCATTGATGACCCTGCCGGCAGCGAGCTCAAACAAATAATCCTTCTCGATGCTCCGGTCATTCAGGCGCAGGCTGCCCTTCTCCACGAACATGAGATGAAGCCCCTTCTTGCTCTGCGGCTCCTTGGCATAAGTTACGAATCCAAGCACCCGGCGCAGCGCATAGGGCAAATTGCCAAACAGCACAAAGAGCAGCTGCCCCGCCTTCGCGGACAACTGTTCCACCGGGACATCCAGAACGATATACACCTTTTTCTTCCCGGCAGCCGCAGATATGCAGGCATAGATCAGCTGCTTGAATACTTTCTCGTTGATTCCAAGCTCCTGCAACAAGGCTGGGGTCCTCTCGGACGAGACAGCGGTAGGGGAATCGGCCTGGACCGGAATCGCAGGAAGCTGCGGCAGATCCACGCCCTCTTCGATATCGTAATGATCGGCAAAAGCGGCCTGAAGCCATGTCCGGTAAGCGTTATGCTCATCATGATGGAAGCCTTCCGGAATGACGTAATGATGCGTAAAAAAGGCGCTGCGCAGCCCCGTGAAGTCCGCAGGCTGAAACACGCTCCGGCCCAGCACCGTTTCCCCTGATTCGGTATGGAACAGATGAAGGGCAGCCGGATAAGACGCAGCGTCCCGTTCACTGCGCGCCGTCAGTTCGGCAGGTGCTTCGTACTGGCAGAAGGGATGCAGCACCTTTTTGATAAAGGAAGCCTCCAATCCGGACGAACGGGCCACCGTATCAAAACCTTCGGCCGAGCGGAATATGCCTCGCCGCTCCCGCGTGTACATCTGCTGCTGTATGTTTCGGGATGGGAAATCCGGCACTAGTCTTCCCTCCCCTGGATGTACTTCAGCTTGTACAGAAGCCAGATGAACGGTTCATCCACCCGAATCGGGCTGACCACGCTCTGCAGCTTCTGATCGACAGGATTGCTGCCCAGCGCCGACACGGCAAAATAGGCCGTATTCGAAAAGTACACATCCATCGTCCCTTTGAACGGCCGATCGACCTTTTCGATAAAACGGCGGATTTCGCCGTCAATATTTTCAAACTCGGTCAAATTCAAAAACTTGCGGTGCACCACATTGTTAAAAATATTGCTGTTCAGCTTCACATATTCGCCATCCTCATCCTTAAGCGCGTGAAGCATGTCGCTCTTGGTCAAGACGACGGCGGTTGGAATATCCGTCTTGCCTTTGTCCTCATACGCGATGAAATCGCCGAACATGGTCAGCACGACATCCCGCGGCTCATCATACTGGGATACCCACTCCCCGGGCTGATCGCCGAATTTCAAACGGATTTTTTCCCGAATGGAGCGGATTTGGAGCGGATCCACCATAAACAGAATGCCCGCGGAATTCTTGATATGCTGTCCGTGCAGCCCCAAATAATCCTCATCCACCATGCCCTCGCCAGCCACGTCAAAAAATACGAGCGTCAAAGGCGGCTTCGACTCATCCTTGAACACGAATTGGAAAATAAAAGGCTCCTGCATTTTCTCCTTCTGCGTAGACGCCAGCAAATCCCCGCGTTCAAACAACGGCTCCTCATAGCCGGTGCGGAACTTGCGGCTGATCTCGGCATTCAGCGGCATGCAGGCCGCATCGAAATGATCTGCCGTCGTATGCTGAAGCGTATGAATCAGCGAAGTCATATAAACCGATTTGCCCACTTGCGAAGCACCGATAATCGAGATAATGTTGCTTGGCACCTTCCCGGCGGTAACCGGCAGCTCATTGTGGCATTTCGGGCACAGCCGTCTGCGCGTGACGATGCCGTAACGGTCATTCAATCCAACCAGCACGTGCTCCGAATAAATGTGCTGCTCCTCCGGGATGTCGCTCGGACGGATGATCGCTTCGATATCATACACCGAATCCAGCCCGAAGCGTTCACGGTACCGATTCAGCTCCTCATCTTCCCCAAGCGCATAATCCTCGTCATCCTCGCGGTCGTGGGCAGCCCGGAAGACAACCTCCTTCGGAGCAAACTTACTGAAACAGTAAGGGCAGACAATATCATAGAACAGCGGCCTTGGCTCCGGCTCCGGTTTTTTCTTGAATATATCAAAAATGCCCATCTTTCGTACCTCCCTCTGAACCCTATGAAAAAATACACACGAATGCGCTCACATGGTTAACCGTGTGTTCTTTTTGTCTCTATCTATCTGTACACCAGCTCATATCGTTGTCCGTATTTCTTGCCGTCCGTAAAAAACAGGCGAACGTAATCGTTCTTGCCCACCTCGATCGCAGGCAATTCGTTGCAGCCGGCAGCAAAATCCGTCACGAACGGGTACAAGATGCCGTCTTCCTTGTTGACCGGATAAGCGCCCTGCTTCTTCACGTAACATAAAGCTTCCTTCGGTACCGGCACCTCTGCCGTCACCTGGATTTCGATCGTCTTATAGGGCTGCAGCCAGCGGCTTTTTTCGCGAATGGAGTAGACCAGTTTCGCTTTGCCGGTACTGAACCGAATGCGGTTCGATTCATCCTCCTGCCTGATTAACGCCATCTCTCCGTCTTCGGAAGACAAGGCGTAGACCGTGTACGTGATCTGACCGATCCCGTCCAGCCGGTCGCGGTACCCGTTGTTCGCCTTATACTCGTCACGGGTGTATAGACGCATCCCGCCTGGCTGCGAATCGCCTGCAGGCTGGCCAAATCCGTCGTCCAACGCACGGTGGATGTATACCGCTTGAAGACCCGGCGGCCAGCTCCAGCGGAGCGTGCAGTAGCCCTCGTCTAGTTGATAGCTTAATCCCTGAATGACCCATTCTCCGGGCTCCGCATGTTTAAACCGCATCTCGAACGCCCCCTGCTTTAAAATCCTCGGCTTGTTGAATCATTTTCCCGCTGCCCTCTTCCCGTTCGGCCCGGCCGCTGCACGTTGCGGATGATCTTGCTGCTCTCCTTAACCGGAATCACCAGCGTGAACAAGGCGATGATCCCCGCAAGCAATAGGCAGGCGATCAGACGAACGGAGGCATCCCCGATTTCCTCGCCGGAGAGGCCGTATTCCAGAACCACGCCTGCCAGTACGCCCGATACCGCGCCGCCGATGCTGAAGCTCAGCGCAAGATGGCGATTGTCAAACACCGTGCCGAGGGCTAGGCCCATGGCAGCACCGATGAGCAGCATCGCAGCGATTCTTCCGATCTGATGATACACGCTGTCTTCCATAGCGCCCGTACGTTTCGTCAACAGCGAACGGTCTCCGACGTCGTCATAGATTTTCTGGAAAACGAAAGACAAATCTGCCGCATTCTGAACGTCATAGTATTGTCCGCCCGTTTCCGCCGCAATCGTCTGAAGCAGCTGGGCACCGTCCGGGTTGACAAGGCTGAGGCCAATCGTATTTACCGCGATTCGCTGCTGTTGGTACTCCTCAAGCACACGATCATGGTCGGTTTCGCTAAATCCGTCCGACAGCATGATGACCATGGCGCTTCGGCCGGCATCCCGGCTTTCCTGAATATGCGACATGGTATCCTCCAGCGCAAGGCTGATGTCCGTACCGCCATCATTCGTTGCCAAACCGTCGATTTCCGCAATGATCTCATCCTTGGTTTCTTGGTTATCTACGCGCGTGAACGGCTGCAGTAACGTTGTTGCATGATCAAACACCAGCACGGATACGCGGTTATCCCGATCCATGCGGTTGATCAGATTTTTGGCTGCCGTGTACCGGTCCTGATTCGGATCTGTCTCATTCATGCTGCCTGAATTGTCAATGACCAGCACGATATCCTTCACGGGCTTGGCGCTGCCCGGGTTCAACTGATACGCCCATTCAAACAGCATGCCAAGCAGGAACAGGGCCACCAACGTGGATGGAATCAGCAGCTTCCATGATGTGCCCGTGTACCGCTGTCTCCATGAGCTTCCGCTCAAACGGGGGGAGATCAGTTCTGCGATTAAACAGGCCAAGCCGATGCATAACGCCAGAATCCCGAAATAAATCCCCGTAACCACGATGACAGGAAGCCCTGTCCCCCACTGGCGAAGCAAAAACTCCCCAATGGCAAATCCGAGTCCCCCACCGACCAGGCTAAGCAGCAGCAGGAGAGGGTTTAATTTTCGTTGCACAATACACGCCTACTCTCTGTATCAGAATCTAAGAACGCTAACGCAGCTCGGGGAGCTGCGCCGTTTCTATGCCATGAAATTCATAACCATTTGCCGTATAGGTCTCGTAGTAGGTTCTGCCATTCCGGTAATACATCAGATCCTCCAGATGGAACCCTCCCATCAGGTTCAGCTTCTCGACCCCGCTGGAGCGCTTCTCGTGCACGATGCCCAGCTTGTACACCCGTAAAGCTTCATCGGCATGGATCGCATAGCGGACGAATTCGCTGTCGGCATCGCCGAAGAAATATTTTTCCTCATATCGATGCTCCTGCGTATAATCAAGCAGCCTGACCAACGTAACGGAGTTCTCCTCCAGCATCCGGTATAACACCTTAAACAGGTCTTCCTTGGCCAGCACCTGCTTGTTATTGTAGTCGATGGTGACGTTCGCCCGCCGCAGCAGTTCTTCCTCGAAGGTCTGCACGAACGGCTCTGCCGTCAATAGATCCCTCAGACAAACCCGGATCATGTTCGACAGGATCGGTTCGATCCCTTCATGCGTAACGATGGAGAGATTGCCGACATACCGTTCCTCGAAGAATACGCCTTCGCCGCGCTTGCTCTCCAGCTCCAGCATCAGCTCCTCCGTCACGAGGCCGTAATACTCCATCAGGTTCTGGCCGATATAATCGTCTGCGGCACGGATGCTGGAACGGGCCGCCTCCAGCAGCTCCGCCTCCAGCTGATCCAGCATGCCTGCCTGCTGTTTGTATTGACGGTGAATACCTTCAAGCTCCGTCTCATACAGCCTGTAGAGCTCAAGCTCCGTTTCCAGCTGCAGCAGCTCATATTTGCGCCGATAGACCTCGCCCACGAAATATCGAATGAAATGGCGCACATTCTGTTTATCCCGAAAAGGAAGCTTCTTAAACGGCTGGCTTTCGACGCTTTCCTCATAATAGCGGTTTAGTCCGTCCAGCTCGGTCTTAAGCAAGCTGCCGAGATCCCGGATCCGGGATCGAACCGCTTCAAGCAAAATGCCCGCTCCGGCCTTATCGCTCGTCCACGCTGCAATTTGATAACAACCGATTTGCGGATGAGTCGCCAAAGTTCGGCGCAGAGCATCATGCAGTTCTTCTGCGGTGCTCATATCGCTCAGTTTCTTTCGGGCCGCCAGTTCGTAATTGTCGTAAAAAAACTGCCGGCAGCCATCTCCGAAGAGCGCCTCTTCCGCCTCGCGAATATTCATTCGCTTCAGCCCGGCATAACTGACGGGATGCGACATCATGCCTTTCAGTCCGTCCAGATGCTCGGGATCCGGCAGCATCCTATCCGCTCTTGCCGTTACGGCCTCCGGGTCGAGACCGAAATAGGCCAGGCATTCATGAACCTCCGGCTCCGGCCTGTTCTTCATGCGAAGCAGCAGTCCGCGGCACAGATGGTAAAGGACCGTCAGCGCAATCGGTTCGTTAGGCCTCTTCACCCGGGCAAAGCCGGCGGAGACAAAGCCTTGGCGGCCGGATTCGGTCATGATATTGCTTTTGAATGACGTATTGTTGTAAATCCCTCGGATGCCGTCATAGGTTTCATCCTTCTGCTTCCGGTTCTTCAGCAGGCCCAGATGGCAGATGATATCGTAGATATCCTGCATGCCGGCGTAACCCGAGATGCCGCGTTCATTCTTGTCGGACAGCACATAAACGAGATCAAACAACGGGGATGCCGGGTGGACGACCGGAATCGTCAGCCCGTCCTCGGTTACCTGCAGCGGCGCGGAGAAGGTGTACTCCCTGCTCTGCATCAGCTCCAATTCCCGCAGGAACGCAACGCCTACGGAGCTTGCATAGCCGTAGGATTCAATCTGCTCCCTTTCATTAATGAGCGCGTACAAATCCATCTGCACCGACTTGAACGACTGCTGGAAGATGGATTCGGCCAGCAATGAAATTTCCGGGATAAATACATTAAACGGGTCATCGACCCGTGTAATGACAGACAGATGAACCCGGTCAAACGAAGCATAGCTGCGTCCAAAGTCTGAAATATGGTGGCTTAACTTCCGAATCGCTTGATTTAACCCGGACAGATGATGCGGGTTCCGATAGAAGCCCTGGTAGAGCTCTTTGCGCATCGATTTGGATGCGGCGTCCGACACCGGCAGCTGCAGGTGGTACCGGTGAAGCCGACCTGAGAATCCGGGGCCTTGGGGCTCTCGTCCTTCACTCCGGTCCGTTCCTACATGGAAATAAACGACGCTGGCGCTGTTATCCCATTTGCGGTCATGAATTTCCATGATCGGTTCGATGGCGGACGCTGTCTTGTCTCCTATGAACAAGTATACCTCCGGATAGTGGATGCTGCTCTGATCATCCTCCATCAAGGTAAGCTGCTCTTCCGACTTGGCATAGCCGGCAGCATACTGGCGAAGAATCTCCCTCATCGTCTATTTCAACCTTCTTCGGATGTCGTTTAATTTCGAAGATACCTGTCTGTAGAACTGGTATCGCTCTTCACCGTCCGCAAGCTCCACCTTCTCGTATTCGAGCCGGTCGCGCGTTTCCAGGAACCGTTCGGCCAATTCGTCCAGCTTCGTGAGCAGCGGCGTAATATCCTCGGAAGCGGTCAGCTCCTGATCGCGGCGGGAGGATTTGCGAAGCAGCGTGCTGCGGCTTTTCTCGTCCAGCTGACGGAAGTGCTTGTAGACTTCATACTCCACGTCGTTCACGCTTCTTAGCAGGTTGGCAAACGGCTCCCAGGAATCTTCCTCCGGATCGCGATCATAAACGAAAAGCGCACCCTTCTTTGTGATCGTCCCGGTGTACAACGCCTCGATGAATTGATCAAGCCATTTCTCTTCATTCTGATTGTCGCTGATCAAGAGCTCGAATTCCTTGATTTTGGCCGCGATGGCAGCATATTTCTTCAGCTCTTCCCGCACGATGCGGATCATTTCCGGCGAACGGATCAAATTCTCCTTGGCCATTTCCTCGTTGATGCTGTTGAAAATATCCTTGGAGCCTACCCGCTCCAGCCCCTCGTTCATCAATCGCTTCAGCTCGGTCCATGCCCGCTTGACCTCGCCAAGGTTAGGCTTGGGACGATCAAGCTGCGGATCATAAGCGCGAAGCAGCTCATTCAGGTCAAACGGCTTCGTAAACACGACCGCATAGCGGCTGCTCGTGTTCTGGTCAACGTCCTTCTGGATGACGACCTTATACTCAAGCGCTTGGCTGAATTCGGACCGAACCCGGGCATTGTACTCCTGAACCCGCGGGTTGACGTAGGTATCCCCCCAGGATTTTTCGGGAATCGGCGACGGCAGGTACGTCCAATTGTTGCGGTCCGTCTGCACCAAGTGGCGTCCAACGCCTTCCTTGTCCATAATCGTGCGTTCGTAGCTTTCCTCATAAACCTTCAGCGGCGTGTAGACGAACAGCGGCACGCCGTTCTTCGTATTCAGCCAGAAGATGCGGTTCTTCACTTCGCTTTCCTTCACGGTGAAATGGGATTTCCCGACCGAATTGTTCTGATAATTGCGAATCCCCTTCAGAATGCTCGGCGCCTGCACCGGTACGGACACGAAGCCCCAGGAAGGGAAATACAGATTGCCTGCGCTGTTGCTCAGATGGAAGACCGGCACGGCTTCGTCATCCAGCTTGCTGGCGATATTGCGCTCGACGAATTTTTCGATGGAATCCTCCTGACCGAATTTCATGACCAGGAAATCCTCCATCGAACGGGTGATCAGATCGCCGAATTTATCGGTAAGAAACTCCGAAATGGAACGGACGACATCGATCTCCTGCTCCCGGGTCCAACGATTGGCATGGCTCAGCAGCTCCTGGGCGAAATCGCGGATGAGATCGTCCACATCCTTCTGATCCATGATTTTGTTGATGACGTCGGAAATGTCGGGCACGCTCACCAGGTTCCAGTAATATGTCTTGTTCCCTTTATGATCCTGCTGTTCTTCCCCGTTCACGAGAATGTCGCCGTTCTTGGCGAAAATCGAATTCAGCGCATTCAGAATCTCCGTATATACGCTGTAAATCCGGTTATTTTCCTGGTTCAGCAGATCGTACAAATCCTCATAGAATTCAATCATCTGCTCGGTGCGTTCCACATCCGCTTCCAGCCAGTATTCGTTGATTTTGGCTTCAATATAGATGTTTTTCTTCTTATCCTTCGAGACAAAAGCGCTCTTCGCATCGCCCAGACGATCGATCGCCTGTTCTCTGGCCGACTCGATGTCGCGCGGAATACGGGTCAGATTCTCCCGCAGCGCTTCGATGTAGGACAGCAGCATCTTCAGCAGGCTAAAGCCCTTCTCCGTATAGATCAACCGAGATACGTAAAAAGGTCCTTGCTGCGGATGCAGGAACATTCGGCGGATTTGATCGCTGAACTGAGCCACGATCTCGCCCGGAAGCTGCTTCTTCGCTTTGATGTACTCCTCGCGGGCTCTGGCCAGAAAATTCTGTTCCAGCTCCGTGTCCATATTAATGACCTGGTTCTTCACCACGTTCGCGTAGCTGAGCCGCTCGCTGTTCTGATACCCGGGCAGCGGCTCCGGTACGCGGGATTCGAAGTTCTTGGTCATCGAGTCCAGATCGATGCCCAGCTTGCTCGCAAATTTCTCGACGTCCTCCTGGCTCGGCGCTTTCTCGAACATCGTTTGCATTTTGCCGAAAACGCGGTATGCCAGATACGTTGTCATCTCTTCAATCGGCAGCACGGCCGATGATGCGCCGATGATGTTGTAGTCGTAATTGGCAGGATACGCCTTGTTCATCTGCGCGATATTGGTGCGGATGTTGCTGATATAGTCATGGATCGCAAATTCTTCGCCGGACTGTTTTTCCTCGCTGGCCATGAAGTTCGTGATGTTCTCCGCGGTAACGTTCATGCAGTAATCGTAGGCATTCTCCAGCAGCTTGCCTTCCGTATTCGTAGCGGATATCAGATGGCATAGATTAAACGGAGGCAGCGGAGAGTTCACGTTCAGAATGTTGCCGTACTGCTGCTTGAACCGTTCGCCTCTGGCATCCACGTTCATCCAGTAGTCCAGCTCTTTGAGCGCGGCGTAACCGTTCTTCTTGATGTATTCGCGCGTATGCTCGCTCAAGCTTTTGTTCGCCAGATTGATATCCGGCGTAAACAGATAGCCGAGCGTGTTCACGCGGTCGATGCCGGCAGAGCCGTGGTCGCGTTCGATAATGCCGCGGACGATATAGGCGATGTCCAAGAAGCAGCCGCTGCCCGTACCGCCGGACAGCCCCGTCAGCAGGAAGACCATCAGTTTTTTGTTCGTGCCGACCGACAGCGTTTTGATCTTCTTGTCGATCGCCTGCACCACTTGGGTAATCTTCGTGAACAAGAGCAAGCGGCCCGCCTGGCGTACGCCTGCGGCCCCGTTCATGCCGTCGGTAATGCTCAGCTCGGGCGACAGCCAATCCGTAATGTAAGGCTCCAGGATGCTGCGATTCTGGAGAAGTCCTCCGATCTCGGCATTGGAGAGAAGCACGAATTCATTGATCGGATCCAGTCCGATCCCCTTGTAGCGCTTATTCTTATCCTGTTCGTTGGTCTCAAAAGCCAGAAACTCCACGTTATCCGGCTTGTCCATTCTTTTCTTGGACAACGGATCCTCAGGCAGCTTGAAACGGCGGTTAATCTGATATTTCAAGCGCAGCAGCGCATCGATCCCCGTCCCTCCAAGTCCGATGATGAGGATCGGATTGTCGATGGTATCCACCCGTATTTTCTCGCTGACAATGCCGCCTCCGAGTGAAACGTCAAGCTGTTGTATATGTTCTCTAACTACCGGTTTCATAACTTCCCCTCCTGATAGGTCATGGCTTTAAGAGGTTGTTCAAAAAGTCAGCTTTTGATAAATCGACCTTTTTGAACACGCACTTATGCCAGATATTCAAATAATATCGTTTTGTCCGCCTGCTGAAGGGAAACTCTCAGCCGGTCTCCGTTCTTCAGCTCCGTCCCGTTCGTTGCATCCAGAGCCCGTCCGGACTTCTCGATGACGGCTGAAGAAAGGTTCTTAAGTATAATGCGGTCGTTCTTGCCCGGCATGAACAGGATTTTCTCCGTTTCCTTGAGCTCCGGAGCAAGCTGCAGAAGCTGATGCAGATTAAACTTCCCTTTGAAGGAAGTCAGCTTCTTGTATTGCGGGGACGTCTTCTCCCCGGTGTTCTCATCCCTGATCTCAATCACGATTTGGCCGACAAAGCCCTTGTTCGCTTTCTTGATCGCGCCGAGAATGAAATAAGCTGCCGCTCCAACAATGAGCAACGCCGCGATGCCCATGACTACGGGCCATAATGGAAAAGGTTTCGCATCCTCGCCCGCGGTCATCTCCTTCCCGCCATTACCGGAACCGGAGGCTGCCGCTTTCGCGCTAATCTTCACAGGTGGGCTTTCACGGTAGAAGCTCTGCTCCTCCGCACGCACCCTCAGCTCGTAGTCATGCTTCTGCGGAATCTTGTAATCCCCTACAAAGCTGCCTTCTTTGTTCTCTAGTTCGACCTCCGACTCGTCCCCGGTATCCAGGTCCTTGATCAACAGCTTGGCCGTCATATTGCCATACTGTTCTTGATCCTGCAGCTTCTGTCCATTGCTGACGAGGTACGCGTTAATGTCAATCGTATCCCCGGCTTTTACCTTGGAAGACGGCGGAGGATCCATAGCCAGCTCCAGGTCGTAGTTGAACACGAGGTTGATGTCGATTTTGTCCTTCGATACGCCCTTCACCTGCAGCTTCCAGTCGCCTTGCTGCGGCTTCAGCAGCTTGAGCAGCGAATAGGAATTGGACGTGGAGCGCAGCACGCTAGCCGAAGGAATGCTCTGCTCAGCACCGGCGGGATCAACCAGCTTCACGTCCACGGGGCTGGAGGACATAATGGAAATGTTCGCTTCCAATACGTTGGCATTCGGTACGCGGACCGTAACCTCCTGATAGCTTCCGTTGCCGGTAATCGACTGTACCGGAACGATCTTGAGCTGCTGGTGGCTGGCAAAAATCTCGCTTAATATTTGCGGAAGGTCATCCGCCGAACTGGTCGTAAAGGATTTGCCGCCCGTTTGTTTAGCCAGCTCAGCCAACGTTTCTTTGTTCAGCTTCCCGTCGGCATTGAGTCCGATCGTATAAATCGGAATACCGCTTCCTTTGGCTTCCTTGACGGCTTGGTCCAACTGCTCTGACGCTTCCTGGCCCGTCTTGCCCGTGTTCGGGTCCAGATCATTGTTGCCATCGGCCAAAACAACGATCATCGGCGCATGAGCCGGGTCCATCCCCTGCTTCAGCACCTTCACGGCTTCATCGAGACCGACGGACATATCGGTGTACGGTCCGCGGTCCAGCTGATCTATAAATTCCTTAAGTGCAGTTTTGTCCGCCTCCGACTGAATTTCAAGCAAGGCTTTCTCCCGCTGAATCCGGTCGGTATAGGAAACGATGCCGACCTTGTCGCCGGTTGTCGCCAGCATGTCGATGAACATCTTCATCGCTTCGCCGCTAATCCGCTCCGGATCGCTATTTTTCATCGAATTGCTGGCGTCCATCACCAGTACGGCATCGATTTTGGAGCCTTGGGAGGCAGCCGCTGCCTTAGGCAAGGCTCCTCCGCTCCAGGTCATGATCAGCAGCACCGCTGCCATCAGAGAGAGCAGCCATTTATTTTTACGTTGCATAGATTTACTCCTTCATCCATTTAGTCGAGCATCGGCGGATGTCTCGGTTCGTTCGTCAGAGACTAGTCTAACTGTAGGCAAAAAGTCTTAAAATTACATGAAAGGAAGCTTAAAATAATGATCGGAATATCCATATTCCTACGGTGTTTATATAGAAAATACCATACCAGTCACTAAAATATCCCAGCACTATGTCCATATGATATAATTATACCTGCCAAAGTTCAACATCATCAGTCGTGCCAACCGGACTTAGGACACAAGGCTCACCCGCCATTTCTGAACCAATTTCGATACCGAAAGGAACCGACATATGATTACATACGGATGTCTCGGGATTTTGTTTCTTTTTGTCATCATCAAGATCACGGCCTATTCCAAGCGTAAGAAAAACGCCCCGACGCCGGAGCAGCTGCAGCAGACTCTGCTTGAAGCGGCCAACTCCAAGAGGGATCAGCATGGATAAGAAAAAGCCGGTGCAGCTTCGCCCCTATACTAGAACGAGATATGCTTACCAAAAGTTAAGGGTTTGCAAACATTGCCACAATTTCACGATTCTTTGGGAAGACAGCTGCGCTTACTGTAAACGCCAGTCCCTGGTCCCCGTTATGGAATTCGCAGGGGGCATGGCCAAACGTTCCATGCAGAGCGATCGGCTTCTTTTCTACATTATAGGACTCTCCGCCGTGCTTCTCGGTCAGACCTTCTTGCAAATCGCGATAGCCTTTGCCTGCATGCTGATCCTGCTTGTATGGTTATGGCTGATCCAGCGGCGAATGCTGCATTCCGAGACCCTGCACGCTCTGGACAAGCTGATAAGAAGTCATCGAGAACGGATTCTGGAAGGCCTCGATCTGAACAAAGCGACGGCCTCCGCCGCCATCAAGGAAGATGCTCTATTGGGCTACGAGATCGTCAGGGAAATTGCTTCCTTGGTCCGGAATGACCGGATCCGCCTGCAGCAAATCGTCCTTCTGCAAAGCTTCAGCCTCCGCAAGGATATGGATCTTGAACTCGAGCCCCTGCTTCTGGACGAGTTTGATCCGGACCTGGCCGCCTATATCGGGGAAATCGCCAAAATTAAACGCGAGCTGATCAACAGCAAAGCCATTCGATACCTGCTCGATCATGAAGCTGACATTTTACGGATGGAGCATGGCAGGCAGATTATGATCGACGCTGCCGGGGCAGCGGTACGGAAGAAAAAATATATCGATACGTTTCCTGATTTCATTAGCCGCTATGCGGATGGATTGCCAAGGTATCGCTTCCTTCGCTTGTATCAGATCGTGCGCCGCAATCCCGGCTTGTCGTGGAACGGCCTTCGGGATCGGGTATCCGCCATTTATAATGAACACTACCGCTCGGACCCTGATTTTCAAAAATGGGATTAGAGGGGCTATACCGTTATGACGATGAAAAACACGCTGACCCTGCGAAATTTGTATCTTTTTTTATGTATCGTCCTTCTGCTGCTGATCGGGTATAAGGGAATTCACATCTATCAAAAAATCGAGGCGATGGCGCAAGCCGAGTCGTTGTATGCCCAGAAAAAGCTCGTTCAGGCAGAAGAGTGGTATCAGAAGGCCCGGAATAACCGTTCCCTTCTATATAAAGAAGATCTGCTTGCTTCAAGGCTGCAAGAGCTTGGGCCCATTACGTCCATGAAGGAAAGTCTTTCCTCACTTGATCACCGATTGAGCCAGGTCGGGGAAGCCGGAGATTTCTCCGGCTTCATGAACGTATATGCCGAATTGCTTGAGGCGGAGAAGAAGTTCTCGGAACAACAGGGATCCCACGCCTCGTATTACGACGAAATTGCGTCGTTCTATGGCATACCCGATGATGTGAAACGGACATTCCTGCAATTCATCGATTTGTTTACGCGCAGGGCCGACGAGCTGCTTGAAGAGCAGCAGTACGAGGATAACAGCTTTAAATGGAATCTGCTTCGCATTCCGGATTCTTTCTACGGCAGCGAGAAACAAAAGGATGAGAAGCTGCTCCGCCTGTTCCAGCGGTACGACGAGATGGTTTTGACCCGCCTGGCAGGGGCCGGGCAGTATGCCGACCTGTTGAATTGGTCGCAATCCATGGGTTCCGAGTATGCCAGCCGGTCGATATCGGCTGCCTGGTTGAACCGAAAGGCCGATGAACTTGTGTATGCCATGCTGCAAAGGGATGTGCAGCGGGAGCAACCGGCCGTTTTTGCAGCTCACGCCTCAGGCTACAGAAAGTACCTGGAACGGAACGAGCGGAAGAACGCGGAGATCATGGCGTATATTCAGAATGAGATCAACCGCTGGGTCGCAGCGGCCGATAGGATGGTACAAAGCCAGAACTACGAGGAAGCGATCGCACTCTATGCGGCCTTGTCGGGGTACCAGGATATGAGCGGTAAACGGCAAGCTGCCGAATTGGCCTGGACGATCCACGATCCGATTCGTTTGTTCCACATGGCCGGTCTGAAAGGCAGCTTCAGCTACGTCAGCGGAGGCGGCAATCGTTTCGGAGGATTGGCCTATGCCATAGGGGTCGACGAGGGGAACATCATCTACTTAGCGGTCTTGAATGCCGATGGATCGGTGCAATTATTCCAAAACCACGATTACCCGTCCGATGTCGCGATCCATGAGGTTTCAGTCGAGGAATCGCTTAGCGCCGAGAAGAAGCCGGTCATCCTTGTGGAGGGCTCTGCGGGGACTGACTTGGTATTCTATTCAGCCTACGAAGCCAGAGATTCTAATCTGACGCCGCTGTTCCAATTTACGGCCGAAGGCTACCAGGTGCTGCCGGACAAATCTTTGCTGGTCACGAATCTGGAAGGAGTCAGTCCGGACGAGATCGCCATTTTTGAGCGTCAAGGAGACCAATACGGATTCACTGGGTATCAGGTTCAATATACCGACATCGATATCGCTAATATCGAGGGTTATCCGAATGAGAAAGTACGCTTCTCTGTCCATATCCCGCAAGGCGGCTATGGCGAAGTCATTGCCGAACGTAATGGATACTATATCGTCTTAAGGGGAGACTTGGATTTCCCTGCGGGGAGCCCGACGCTAATCGGAACGTTCAATGGCGAGTATCAGCAGCTGGAGATCCCGGTAAGCAGTCAACCACCTGCGTCTCCGGACCCTGCCGAGCCGGAGACCGGACAAGTTGACGGAGATCGTCTGGATGAAACTGAGAATCCAAGCGATCCCGTCACTTCCGAGGAGATCAATCCGGATGATGTTCAACAAGACCATAGCGAAAGCAGTGAAAGCGCCGCATCCGGTCAGATCACGAAGGTGCCTGTCATTCATGTGGAATCGATCGAGTAAGTTATTGAATCTTTAATGACTTTAATATCTTGAATCCTTCTGAACATGACAAAAGGCTTCGCCCCTAATCACCAGGGGCGAAGCCTTTTCATTAATAAAATCAAGCGAGATGAATCCTAAATTCCATTAACAGAACAACTAGAGCAGATCTTAATTGCCCGCTCCTGCCTTACTCCACCGTCACGCTCTTCGCAAGGTTGCGCGGCTTATCCACGTCGTTGCCACGGGCAAGCGATGCGTAGTAGGCAAGTAGCTGCAGCGGTACGACAGACAAGGCTGCCGTCAAGATCGGCAAGGTCTTCGGAATGGCGAAGGCTTGATCCACGGATTTCAGCAGGCCGGCCACATGCTCTTCATGCGTAATGGCCATCACTTCCGCGCCGCGGGCCTTCACTTCCTTGATATTGCTCACCGTTTTTTCAAGTACGGTTTCTTGGGTTGCCAAGGCAATAACCGGAATTCCCTCTTCAATCAGGGCAAGCGTACCGTGCTTCAGTTCGCCGGCAGCATAAGCCTCGGAGTGAATGTAAGAGATCTCCTTCAGCTTGAGGGAGCCCTCCTGAGCCACGGCGTAGTCTTGGCCGCGGCCGATGAAGAACAGGTTCTCATGCTCAGCAACCTGCTCGGCATATCCCTTAATCGATTCCGCGTTGGTCAGCATGGACTCTACCTGTTCAGGCAGTGCTTCCATTGCTGCAATCACTTCAGCAACGGCGTCTTCTGTCATCGTACCGCGCACTTGAGCCAGGTACAGACCAAACAGATAGAACGCAATCAACTGTGAGGTGTAAGCCTTCGTGGAGGCTACGGCAATCTCCGGACCAGCCAGGGTGCCAAGCACATCGTTGGCTTCTCGGGCAATCGAGCTGCCCACAACGTTCGTGATGGCCAGGACATGAGCGCCATGGCTTTGCGCTTCACGAAGCGCAGCCAAGGTATCTGCCGTCTCGCCGGATTGGCTCACTACGATGACAAGGGTCTCCGGCGTAACGATCGGCGAGCGGTAACGGTACTCGGACGCCACGTCATTTTCGACCGGAATGCGTACCATCTCTTCGATCACGCTGCGTCCCACCAGCCCGGCATGGTAAGCCGTACCGCAGGCGACGATCTGAACATTGCGAATGTTCTTGATCTGTTCCTGTGTCAGCTTCAGCTCAGGCAGAACGACTTTACGTCCGCTCTCATCCACACGGCCCAGCATCGTATCCCGGTATGCTTTTGGCTGCTCGTGGATCTCCTTCAGCATGAAGTGATCGAATCCGCCTTTTTCCGCTGTAACGGCATCCCAGTCGACACGAATCATTTCCCGAGAAATAAAGTTCCCCTCAATGGTCATTAATTCGACAGCATCTGCCGTCAGCAGGGCCATCTCTCCATCGTTGAGAATATAAACGTTACGCGTATATTTCAAAATAGCCGGAATATCAGAACCGATGAAGTTCTCCCCTTCGCCAAGACCGATAATAAGCGGGCTTGCTTGACGCACAGCCACCAATCGATCCGGCTCATACTCGGTCAATACGCCAAGGGCAAATGCGCCTCTCATGTAAGAGATCGCCTTCTGCACAGCCTTAACGATATCTCCGTCATATTCTCGCGCAATGAGATGGGAAATAACTTCCGTATCGGTCTCCGAAGCAAACTGGTGTCCTTGGCTGATCAGCTCTTCCTTCAGCTCCAGATAGTTCTCAACGATTCCGTTATGAACAACGGAAAACTTCTGGCTTTCGTCCGTATGCGGATGCGAATTCACGTCCGATGGACGGCCATGGGTTGCCCAGCGGGTATGACCGATACCTGCGGTCCCTACCAGTGGTGCAGACTCCAGTCGCTCCTCCAGATTGGCAAGACGTCCTTGTGCCTTCGCAACGCGCAGGCCTTCATTCGTAAAGACGGCAATCCCTGCTGAATCGTATCCACGATACTCAAGCTTTCTCAATCCCTCGATCAACACCGCTTGCGTTTTCTGATTTCCAATATATCCGACAATACCACACATATTATGATTCCTCCGTTCGATTTCCCAATAATAGTTAGGCGGAAATAGAACACGGCAGCATCTGTGCGGCATCAGGAAAGAAGAATGATCTATTCAATTATCAACGTTCAAGAAACTCAGCAATTCGTTAGGCTGTTTAGTTGAACAGACATGAATGCACTCTTCTTCCACCGCGCTGCCCTGTTCTAGATCGCACATTCATGTTTTGTATATAAGTGATGAATAAGCATCTGCGAATACGTTGTAAGAACGGTCGCCCATCCCTTTTCCGTTATCCGCTTACGGTTGATGCATAACCGAGAGGTCCCCGCCGAATAATCCGAACACCTCTACCTCGTCAACTTGCGTTCTGCCGTTTGGTTATCCTTAGCATGGCTATAACCAATCCCCGCGCAGGTACAAGCTCTGGCGCTTATGAAGCTTGAAGTAACCTCACGATCCTCGCTTTCTATTCTTGAATGACATCCTTTATTATATTCATGCCCTATCGCTTTGGCAACTCGGCTGGTTCCTGACAATGCCAAGCCCTACCTTGGATTAATCCCATGAATGACACCGAATGGCCTATTTTCGCAAGCGATGCCGAACAAGCACCTCTTTGCAGGCAGGACAGGGGGTGTTGCGCTTTCATTCGACCGGCATTCTGGAAAACAGCGGGCCAGTGAACCGAAACTTCATAGTTCACTGGCCCTGACAGAAATTAGTCTGCTTTCCTTAAAAAATACACCCTTAGTCTTACGCCAATTCCCGCTTCACCACGTCTGCAATCTGTGTTACATAACGGTCAAGCTCATCTTTGTCCGGGCCTTCCGCCATGACGCGAATGAGGGATTCCGTTCCCGATGGGCGCACCAGGACACGACCGTTATCCCCCAGAATGCCTTCGACTTCCGCAATCGCAGACTCGATAACGGTATTGCCTTGGTACTTGCTCTTATCGCCAACGCGGACATTAACGAGTACTTGCGGATACTTGCGCATGCTGCTCTTCAGCTCATGCAGCGGCTTGCCGGAGGCTACCAGCGTATCCACCAATTGAATCCCGGTCAGAATGCCGTCTCCTGTGGTGTTGTGGTCCAGGAAAATGACATGTCCCGATTGCTCGCCGCCCAGGTTGTATCCGCCGCGGCGCATTTCTTCCATGACGTAGCGGTCGCCGACTGCCGTTTTTGCCGTCTTCAGCTTCAGGCTGTCGCATGCTTTATAGAAACCGATGTTGCTCATCACGGTCGAAACGATCGTACCTTCCTTCAGCTTGCCGGCACGGTTCATGGCATCCCCGCAAATGCACAGGATGAAATCGCCGTCTACTTCCTCGCCTTTAGCATCGATGGCAATCAGGCGATCCGCATCTCCGTCAAAAGCCAGTCCGAGGTCAGCGCCATGCTGGAGCACGGCCTCGACGAGTTTCTCCGGGTGTGTCGATCCGCAGTGATCATTGATATTCAGGCCATTCGGCTCAGCGCCGATGGTGATCACATCCGCACCCAATTCACGGAACAGCTTCGGAGCGAGCTCATACGCAGCCCCGTTTGCACAGTCCAGCACGATTTTCAGGCCGTCGAACCGGTTGCTGATCGTCGTTTTCAAATATTCCAGGTATTTATACTTAGATTCGTTATCTACCAGCAATTCACCTAAATCAGCCCCGATCGGTCGCGGCAGATTGTCGGTTTCCGCATCCATCAGCTCTTCAATCTTGAGCTCGGTTTCATCGGACAGCTTGAAACCGTCGCCACCGAAGAACTTGATGCCGTTATCCTGCACCGGGTTATGCGAAGCTGAGATCATAACGCCCGCATCAGCCTTCAAAAGTCTTGTAATATAAGCCACCGCCGGCGTACTTACGACGCCAAGGCGAATGACGTGTGCGCCAATGGACAGCAGGCCTGCAACCAGGGCCGACTCCAGCATAGCGCCGGATACCCGGGTATCCATCCCGATGATAACGGTTGGCTTCTCTTTATCGCCCGTAAGCACATAGCCGCCGCAGCGGCCGATGCTGTAAGCCATTTCCGCCGTCAATTCTTGATTCGCAACCCCTCTTACTCCATCTGTACCAAAATATTTCCCCATGTTTTATATACTCCTTTATCTACTCTTCGATATTATCCATCATTCGATGTTTCTGTACCCGTTGTTCCATCGCTTGATCCGTCTCCCGGCGGATGTGATGGGTTTTCTCCTGACCCGGAGTTATCCGTGCCCTCATTCGCGGGAGGCGTTTCCGGATCCTCCCCTTGATCATTGCCCGTCCCTGTTCCAGTTCCAGTGCCCGTCCCCGGTACATCAGGCTTGTCTTTGTCGGTTCCCTCGTTGTTCGAAGTACCCGGGTTCGTTGTCACGGGTTTCGAATTATCCTTGAGCTCTATCTTTATCACAGGGCGATCCTGATCCGTGCGGTTGATGAAATTAGGCAGCGTAATCTGCAGCGGAATTTCATGAACGCCGGCTTTCAAGCCGGTCGCGTTCGCTTCAGCTCCAATATCCGTCGGCTCCAGACTATTAAGCAAGTCAGGCGCACCGGTGAGCGTCAACGAGATCGTCTTCGTCTTTGGATCCGTAATGACGGCATCCAGGCCGGAGGCGACACCTTTTAACGTGATCGGAATGCCGGTAATCTCCCGTTCTCCATGCGATACAGCCGTAACTTCAACCGTTACAGAGCTCGGCTCGATTTTCTCAAAACCTTCAGGCGGCGTCAAGTCGGCCGTAAGCACTGTTGTTCCCGAATTTCTAACTTCTCCCAGATTGATGGCGGCTTCGATATAGGTCTCAGCTCCTGCCAGTGCCTCATTACTGCCGAACAGCTTCACTTCTTTGACCTTCTGTTCTACCTTGGATAAGACAAACCCTTCCGGCAGCCTTCCGGTATATTGAAGCTCCAGCGGCAGGGTGACAAATGCAGGCTCAATCGGTACTTCAGCCGCTACCGTAGCAGGCTCAATGACCGCATCCTCCATTTCGGCGCCTTCTTTATCATATGCTGTTAGCTTGACTCGTTTCTCCGTAATCTTCTCTTTCGCTCCATCAAGCTCCACGTTACCTTTGACCTGCCCTAAATTTGCCATCGACGATTCCGGCAGGGTAACCGTGACTTGCCTTGGGTCAATCAGCACGGGCGTTCCGGCCCGGTAATCTTTAGCAGGCTCGCCCTTCGTTCCAATACTTACCGTCACGGATTTCGACACTCTCGGCTCTACGGTCACCGTAACAACGGATGGTTCCATCGATACCATCTCCACGCCGCTTGGGATGGAGTAGGTCAGGGGAAGTGTGTGCGTTCCCGGTTCTTTGACGTTGCTCAGATCGAGTTTTACTTTATATTCGTCGGTCAAAAGCGAAATATTGGATTTCTTCCCCCGCACCTCGAGATTCACGCGATCTTGATCAATGCCGGTTAGCACATATTCGCCGTCATCAAATCCATAGGTTTGAATCTTAACGCCTTCAATGATCTTGGTATCATAAAAGGTCGTGGGCGGTGCGGGCGTGCCGCTGTCCATATGAACCATTGCCCATAACAGAATGCTGACAGCGAGTGCAATGAGTTTGCTTGCCGTGTTGTTCTTGATCCATTTATCCATTGCTGCCGTCCCCCTTCCGTTTCCAGAAGAACGTGCGTTTCTCCTTGATGGACGCGGCAGGTCTGAGCTCCTCATACAATTTCGATATCAGAGACTCTTCCTTAATATCCCGAACCACTTGTCCATTTAAGGCCAGCGATACTTGCCCAGTCTCCTCGGATACGACAACCGAAATCGCATCCCCCACTTCACTGATTCCGATAGCGGCACGGTGCCGCGTCCCCAGTTCCTTACTGATGAAAGGATTCTCCGATAGCGGTAAATAACAGCCAGCGGCCGCGATTTGGCCGTTCTGAATAATGACAGCTCCGTCATGGAGAGGCGTATTCGGTATAAAAATGTTGATGAACAATTCAGAGCTGATCACCGATCCCATCGGAATTCCCGATTCTACGTATTCATTCAGGCCTGTCGTCCGCTCAAACACGATCAGCGCCCCGATTTTGCGCCGCGACAAATAATTAACCGCCTTAATGGTTTCGCTGATTAACTTATTCGTTTCCTCGTCAATATCCGCGGTCCGCCCGAAGAGCTTGCCTCGGCCGAGCTGCTCCAGACCGCGTCTGAGCTCAGGCTGGAAGATAATAAAGATCGCCAGCACCCCAAAGGTAAAGATCTGGTTCATCAGCCACTTGAGCGTATACAGATCAAACCAGGTGCTCAGCGCCCAGATGACCACCAATACCAAAATTCCTTTGAGCAGCTGGACCGCCCGCGTGCCGCGGACGAGCAGAATCATCTGGTATATTATATAAGTAACGATAAGGATATCGATGATATCTTTAATGGATTCACCCCAGGTCATATCTGTGAAATACTCCACCATACAGCAACCCCCGTCATTTCCTTTAAGTGCGGGCCCAAAAAATCCGGTTCCTTCGAAGATGAACGCCCTGGTTTGAAACCGAGCCTGCTTTCCATCATCCTTCTAATCACGCGGAGATTCTTGAACATCCTCTTTAATAACGCATGAGACTATATATGTAGTATGTACTCTACACTCTCTAGGTTATAACGTTAATCTTTCCGATGCAAGCGGACTCCCTCCGCTTTCCATGCAAATCCGCATAAAATCAACAAAAGAAGCGCCGTCTTTTCACTGAAAAGAGGCGCCTTTGCTTCGTAATTGCGGTTTTCACCTAGCGGTAAGCGGCATCTGTAAACAGAGTGGAGATCTTATACCATATCCAATCCATGGCTCTATCTATATCCTTCACTTGACCCGCTATATGCGCGGTGGAAGCCTGAAATAATTCTCCGTCGATAACGGTCACATTGCCATTAACCTGACCGTAAACCTTAGTCTTTCCGTTCTCGACCGTAATATCTCCCGTGATGATCTGATTCGGTGGAATAATGACCGTATCCCCTTCAATCACCAGCTTTTCGAATTCATCGCTCTTTACAACCAGCTGAGTGTCCTGACTCCAGAAACTGATCGTGCTAAAGAGCATGACGACCAAAAACAAAGCTGCAGCCGTGAGCGCAGGATGATTCTTAACCCATTTGACCCAAGCTTTTTGTTTCTTGGGCTGCGGCAGCATGCCCATTATACGTTCCGTTAAATCATCGGATGGCTTGGTCGCATGATGAGTTAAGGAAAAAAGAAGCATATCGGTATGCTCCAGCTTCTCGAAGTAATTCCGACAGTCAGCACAATCCAGCAAATGCTTCTGCAATTCTAGCTGCTGCGGGTCGGACAAGTCATTATCCAGATAATCATGCATCAAAGAGACGGCTAATTTGCAATCCATTTGTGAGCCAATCCTTTCATTCAATCTCTTTGCTGGGTCTATCCCCCTAGGGGCATAAGACTTGCTTATTGTTCATACGTGCCGGAATCGGGGATGTTTCAACTTTTTTAAAAGAAAATCAGAAAAAAATTACGGGCACTGACTCTCTGATTTCCGCAAGAAAAAAAAGCGCCCTTAAACGCGGTCTCTCTTCCTCAAAGAACGGCGATAGGCGTTTTTTCCTCACAATTTGTACTCTAATTTTTTCCGCAAAAATTCGCGTCCACGATGTACACGCGTTTTGATCGTTGTTACAGGCAGGTCCAAAATCTCGCTGATCTCTTGCAGGGATAAATCCTGGATGTACCTTAAAATCATAATGGTCTTGTACTTGGCAGGAAGTCCGTCAATGGCCTGATGGATAATGCGCTGCGTTTCCGATAGCAGCATCTCGCTCTCAGGCGTACGGTTATCGCTTGGGATCAGGGAGTAGCCGTCCATACCTTCGCTTTCGTTCAGGTCGGCGTCCAACGAGAAAGAAGGCTTGCGCTTGCGCAGCCGATCAATGCTAAGATTCGTGCCAATTCGGTATATCCAAGTTGAGAACTTCTGGTTCTCGTCATATCGGTCAAGGTTCTTGTAAACACGCAAAAAAGTCTCTTGTACGACATCCTCGGCCTCATGGCGGTTGCTCAGCATCCGGTAAGCCAAATGAAAAATCTTGTCTTTATAAAGCTCTACGATTTCGGCAAATGCCCTTTGGTCCCCTTTTCGGGCCAGCTTTGCCAGTCTTACATCCAAATTGTCCACCATAATTCCCCCAGAATGGTCTGATGGGTAACGTCTAAAAACGCATCATTCAAATCGTAATTCAACTGTTTCTAAAAATCAACAATAATTCAAAAAGAATCCCATTCGTGTATCAAAGACAATTCACCTGCAACCGATACATTAATCATTAGGACGCAAGCTGCGCATAGATGAAAAAAACGAGGTCCCTCTAGGGAACCTCGCCTTATACTATCCCTTTCAAACAGCTTTAGCTTCTGCAGGGATCAGCCTGTATTGCGAAGCCCGGCGGCAATGCCGTTGATGGTCAGCAGTACTTCCCGAAGCAGATCCGGATCATCCTGCTCCTGCTCCCTTAGTTCACGCAGCTCGTTAAGCAGTTGAACCTGCAGATAGCTGAGCGGATCCACGTAAGGGTTGCGAAGTCTTATCGATTCCTGCAGAACCGGCTGGTTATCCAGAATATCCTGTTGTCCTGTAATCTTGAGAACCAGCTCTTTCGTCAATTTGAATTCTTCCTGAATCAGACCGAAGATGCGCTCGCGTGCTTGATCATCCTTCGTCATCAAGGAATACTCCTTGGCGATGATCAGATCTGCCTTGGCAAGTGCCATCTGAAGGGTATCGATCAGGGACGTAAAGAACGGATAGCTCGTGTACATCTGTTGAAGCACCTTCATGTTCTCTTCCTTGCCTTGGTAGAAGCTCTGTAAGCCCGTACCAGCCGCGTACCATGCCGGAAGCAGGTAACGGCTCTGCGTCCATGCAAACACCCAAGGAATGGCTCTCAGGTCCTCGAAACGGTCGCTGTTCTTGCGCTTGGAAGGCCGGGAACCAATATTCAGCTCGCCCACCTCAGGAAGCGGCGTGGATTCCTTGAAGAAAGTAAGGAAATCCGGATCGCGGAATATCAGATCTTGATATTTTTTCTGAGAAACGGCCGAAATGCTGGAGGAAATCACTTCCCACTCTTTTTCGGTCGATTCTTTTTCAGGATAACGGGCATTCAGGGAAGCCGTAATTAATGCTGAGGTCGCCTGATCCAAGCTACGGTAGGCAATGCCCTTCAAGGAGTAACGGGACGAAATAACCTCGCCCTGCTCCGTAATTTTGATGCCGCCTGCAATGGTCGATGCCGGCTGAGCCAAAATGCTGCGGTTCAGAGGCATACCGCCGCGTCCGAGCGATCCGCCGCGTCCATGGAAGTATTTTACCTTGATGCCGAATTCATTGGCTACGGCCGTAATCTCTTTGAGTGCTACCTGGAGCTCCCAGTTCGCCGTAATGGCTCCGCCGTCCTTGTTGCTGTCAGAGTAGCCCAGCATGATCTCCTGCAGTTCGTTCATGGCGCTCACCGCTTCACGGTAGATCGGCAGGCTGAAGAGCTTGCGCATGATATCCGGGGCGGCATGAAGATCGTCAATCGTCTCGAATAATGGCGCAGCCTGCAGCGTAGCGATTACGGAACCGTCGTTATCCTTCCGGAACAGCCCGACTTCTTTGGCAAATACCATCACTTCCAGAATGTCGCTTGCGCCCTCGGCCATACTGATCAAATAACTGGAGATGCATTTCACGCCGAATTCCTGCTGCGCACGGAAAACGGTACGGTATACTTCGAGGCATTCCTCGGTGCTGTCGCTATACTCCTGATAAGGCGTAGTCAACGGACGCGGATCGTTAAGCAAGTTATTGAGCAGTTCGATCTTCTCGTCTTCGCTCAATTGGGCGTAGTCCTGCGTCACGTTCATTTTCCGCAGAATTTCGGCCATGGCATTCTCATGCTCTTGGCTATGCTGTCTGATATCCAGCGTTGCGGTATGGAAACCAAACAACTCCGCCTGGCGAATCAGCTTTTGAATATAGGTGTCTGCAACATAGTCAGCAAAATGGAAACGCAGGCTTCGATCAATGATTTTCAAATCCTCGATGAATTCCTCAGGGGTCTGATAACGCTCGCCGCCCGTCATGTTCTCATCCAGAATGTGACTCATTTTAGCCAGCATATATACCAGTTTTACACGATAAGGCTCTTTCTCATTGTGCCAAATTTCCATCTTCTTCAGTGTTACATGCTCGCGGTCTTTTTCAATGGACTGAAGCAATTCATCCGAAACGTTAACGATTGACGAGCTGAAGCTCAGGTATTTCATGAATTCACGCAAAATCCGTTGGTATTCACGAATCGCCAGCTTCCGCTGCATTTCAAGCGTTCTCCACGTTACGTCCGCCGTCACTGAAGGATTTCCGTCCCGATCGCCACCGATCCACGAACCGAAACGCAAATAGGTTGGAACGTGCCAATGGTGACCCGGATAATATTTAGTTAGGCAGCGCTCCAGTTCTTGATAAACCTCTGGCAGAATGTGAAACAGGGTTTCGTGAAAATAATACATACCGTTTCTGACTTCATCCAAAACAGTAGGTTTACGGTCACGAAGCTCATCGGTTTGCCATAGCGTAATCACTTCATTCAGTAGTTTCTCCCGAAGCTGCTCCCGTTCGCGGAATGTCAGTGTCGGATTGTCCAGCTGCATCACATCGTCCGCTATCCGTTTATGGATATCCAGAATAGCCCGACGCATCGCTTCTGTTGGATGAGCGGTCATCACCAGCTCAAGGGATAGACTTTCGAGAATTTCTTGAACTTCTTCAAACGTAATATTGCGCTCTTTCAAATCCTGGACTGCACTTTCGATGGAACCTGGTTGAACACTTTCCCCGGCGGAACGCTCGTAATCGCGTTTACGCCGTATGCGATGATTCTGTTCGGCGATGTTAACCAATTGAAAGTAAATGGCAAACGCGCGAATCACCTGATGACGAATGTCGGGTTCCAGCGTGCTGATGATCCTTTTGAAATCTGCAAACAATTCTGGCAAGAATACGGATCGCAACGATTTACTCGTTTCGCGAATTTTCTCAACTATATCTAAAAGCTCATTGCCTCCTTGATGGACAATAACTTCTCCAAGAATATTGCCAAGGAACCGTACATCTCGCCGCAGCAGATTGTTGGAATTGCTTTTTGCGGTTACTGTAAGTTCAGTCATGCTACTCCTCCCATCTCAACCCGTTTCAGCAGTTTATCTATAGGACGTAACGCCTTCCTAACATCATACAATAAAAGCGAATGAAAATCTGCATTTTTCAGGCGAAAAAATTAGCCAAATCGACAAAACTCATGGTCATGTTATACCCATAGCCCACGGACATTAGTCCTATAAACCGTTGACACGAAAGCATTCTTTATTGCATTAACACTTCGCAGGATAGTCGTATGAATATGTAAAAAAAACATCACACACGGTGATGTCCTGCTTATGTATGGAGCGGGTGATGGGAATCGAACCCACGCTACCAGCTTGGAAGGCTGGAGTTCTACCATTGAACTACACCCGCATATCAACCCACAAAAGTGACGTTATGCTTCAAAGCATATTCCGGTTACTTTTGCCGGGCCTCAATTGTTAAGCAAATCGGGATGACACGATTTGAACATGCGACCCCCTGGTCCCAAACCAGGTGCTCTACCAAGCTGAGCTACATCCCGATATTAATCTTTTTTGAAAAATGGCACGCCCTGAGAGATTCGAACTCCCGACCTTTTGATTCGTAGTCAAACGCTCTATCCAGCTGAGCTAAGGGCGCAAATGGAGCGGACGACGGGAATCGAACCCGCGACCCTCGCCTTGGCAAGGCGATGCTCTACCGCTGAGCCACGTCCGCATTAATGGTGCGCGTGGAGGGACTTGAACCCCCACGTCAAAGACGCTAGATCCTAAGTCTAGTGCGTCTGCCAATTCCGCCACACGCGCACAAGATGAAACAATGGTGAGCCATGAAGGACTCGAACCTTCGACACCCTGATTAAAAGTCAGGTGCTCTACCAACTGAGCTAATGGCTCGCATTTCAGGCCACCGAAAATACTCGGAATCACCTTCAAAGCGTAACTTTACTATTTGGAGTAAAGTGGCTGGGGATATAGGATTCGAACCTATGCATGACGGAGTCAAAGTCCGTTGCCTTACCGCTTGGCTAATCCCCAAAATCGTTGAGTTACTTCTATCTTGCCGATTCTCGTTAGAATCATGCATGAAATGGTGGAGGCTGAGGGGATCGAACCCCCGACCCTCTGCTTGTAAGGCAGATGCTCTCCCAGCTGAGCTAAGCCTCCGTATATAAAGGAAATAAATAGTGGTGACCCGTAGGGGATACTCTCACTTCGTTCGAGACTGCGAAGTCTATGCTTACGAAGTCATCCTCCGACGAACCGACGGGATTCTCATCCCCTTGATGCAATAACATAGTGGTGACCCGTAGGGGATTCGAACCCCTGTTACCTCCGTGAAAGGGAGGTGTCTTAACCCCTTGACCAACGGGCCACATTTTCATGATGCATGTCCAAACCAAAAACGAATCTGGAGCTTCCAACCGGGATCGAACCGGTGACCTCATCCTTACCATGGATGCACTCTACCTACTGAGCTATGGAAGCAAGTGGCTCCCCGAACAGGACTCGAACCTGTGACAACTCGATTAACAGTCGAGTGCTCTACCAACTGAGCTATCAGGGAATATGTACCGCTTGGCGACGTCCTACTCTCCCGGGACCCTTCGGTCCAAGTACCATCGGCGCTGGAAGGCTTAACGGTCGTGTTCGGTATGGGAACGCGTGGAACCCTTCCGCCATCGCCACCAAACGGTTCAGATGCTTGATCACCTGAAAACTAGATACGAAACGATTTGCAGCACATTAGAATCCGTAGCATTCACCCGATGTGGTATCGGGGTCCCCAGAAAATATTCGGCATCCGCTTCAAAGCTTTGCTTCACTTTTTGGGGTGTTTTTTGGATAAGCCCTCGACCGATTAGTATTGGTCAGCTCCATGCATTGCTGCACTTCCACCTCCAACCTATCTACCTCGTCGTCTTCAAGGGGTCTTACATACTGGGAAATCTCATCTTGAGGGGGGCTTCACGCTTAGATGCTTTCAGCGCTTATCCCGTCCGTACGTAGCTACCCAGCCATGCTCCTGGCGGAACAACTGGTGCACCAGCGGTACGTCCATCCCGGTCCTCTCGTACTAAGGACAGCTCCTCTCAAATTTCCTACGCCCACGACAGATAGGGACCGAACTGTCTCACGACGTTCTGAACCCAGCTCGCGTACCGCTTTAATGGGCGAACAGCCCAACCCTTGGGACCTACTTCAGCCCCAGGATGCGATGAGCCGACATCGAGGTGCCAAACCTCCCCGTCGATGTGGACTCTTGGGGGAGATAAGCCTGTTATCCCCAGGGTAGCTTTTATCCGTTGAGCGATGGCCCTTCCATGCGGTACCACCGGATCACTAAGCCCGACTTTCGTCCCTGCTCGACTTGTAGGTCTCGCAGTCAAGCTCCCTTATGCCTTTGCACTCTTCGAATGATTTCCAACCATTCTGAGGGAACCTTGGGGCGCCTCCGTTACTCTTTAGGAGGCGACCGCCCCAGTCAAACTGCCCGCCTGACACTGTCCCCGTACCGGATCACGGTACTAGGTTAGAACCTAGATACGATCAGGGTGGTATCCCAACGTCGCCTCCACACAAGCTGGCGCTCATGCTTCTAAGGCTCCCACCTATCCTGTACAGATCGTACCCAAATCCAATATCAAGCTGCAGTAAAGCTCCATGGGGTCTTTCCGTCTTGTCGCGGGTAACCTGCATCTTCACAGGTATTAAAATTTCACCGGATCTCTCGTTGAGACAGCGCCCAAGTCGTTACGCCATTCGTGCGGGTCAGAATTTACCTGACAAGGAATTTCGCTACCTTAGGACCGTTATAGTTACGGCCGCCGTTTACTGGGGCTTCGGTTCACAGCTTCGGGTTTAACCCCTAACCGCTCCCCTTAACCTTCCAGCACCGGGCAGGCGTCAGCCCGTATACTTCGCCTTACGGCTTCGCACAGACCTGTGTTTTTGCTAAACAGTCGCTTGGGCCTTTTCACTGCGGCCCCCTCGGGCTATTCACCCTACCGAGGCACCCCTTCTCCCGAAGTTACGGGGTCATTTTGCCGAGTTCCTTAACGAGAGTTCTTCCGCGCGCCTTAGAATTCTCTTCTCGCCTACCTGTGTCGGTTTGCGGTACGGGCACCTTCACCTGACTAGAGGCTTTTCTTGGCAGTGTGAGATCATGACCTTCGCTACTATAATTTTCACTCCCCATCACAGCCCAGCCTTATCGATGTGCGGATTTGCCTACACATCAGCCTCACTGCTTGGACGGACATCCATCAGTCCGCGTCACTACCCTCCTGCGTCACCCCATCGTTCATAACGGTTTACGGTGGTACAGGAATTTCAACCTGTTGTCCTTCGATTACGCCTTTCGGCCTCACCTTAGGTCCCGACTTACCCTGAGCGGACGAGCCTTCCTCAGGAAACCTTGGGCTTTCGGCGGATC
>NZ_CP120718.1:6402500-6475000 GCF_029542445.1 Paenibacillus sp. BR1-192
GATCTTAAATCTCTAAGAAAAATGCTAAAACGTAACATTCGAGAACCTCCTAAATTGGTATAACTCGCAAGTACGAGCATATGTTGAAAGTAAACAAGCTATTGCACACTGAAGGGAGAGGGGCGCACGTATTATGAATTCTTTTTATGTATTCAACGGCAGAAAGATTAAGCGGTTTTTCTTCGTTCTTGCCGCGGCGATCTTTGGAATCGGCGTTATTTATGTGGAGAGTGACAACATCTCGGTCTTCTCCGAGGACAACCCGTCAGCGATTTACAGCGTGTCTACGGACAAGAAACAGATTGCGTTGACCTTTGACATCAGCTGGGGCGAAAAACGCGCAGAGCCCATTTTACAGGCCTTAAAGGACAATGGAGTTCAAAAGGCAACCTTCTTCCTGTCTGCGCCATGGAGCAAAACGCATCCCGATATCGTGAATGCCATCAAGGAAAGCGGATATGAAATCGGGAGCCACGGCTTCAAGCACGATAATTACAGCACGCTCACCGACGAGGAAATACGCAAGCAGATTTCTTCGGCACACACTATTTTAACCGCAATGACCGGACAAGAACCCAAATTGATACGGATGCCGAACGGGGATTTTGACAAAAGAGTCCTCAGCATCGCCCAAAGCCTGAACTACACGGTGATCCAGTGGGATACCGACTCCAGGGATTGGAAGAACATCGGCGTCGAGAAAATCGTCGATCGCGTCGTCTCCAAAGCCCATCCGGGAGATATCGTGCTGATGCACGCCAGCGATTCGGTGAAGCAAACCCATGAAGCGCTGCCTCTCATCATCAAGGAACTTCGCAATCAAGGCTACGAGTTCGTCACGGTCACCGATCTGCTTCAACAGGGCAGCACCCAAGGCACCGAGGTCCGCGATCACGCTTCATTGCAGAAGAGCATCGAAGACGCAGGCGGGCTATGACTCATGAAGACCCTTAACATTAAATAATGCTTAACAAAAAAAGAGCTAAGGCGTTAGCTCTTTTTTTCGTCTTGTGTAACTTTATGAAGCGTCAGAATCTGGTATGCATTACAGATCAGCAACGGTACAACCATAAAAATCGTGGCGTTGCTCACTCCGATTTGCAGCACGCCGATAATCTCTACGATGGAAATGGCCATCATGAAGAACAGCGTCGGGATCCATGCGTTGGCATTTGTGCTCTTTACTTTGAGGTAAGCAACGACAATGGCAATGACCAGTATGGAGATACCCAGAATCAAATCCTGCTGCAGGCTGGTGGATCCGCCGACAAACGTACGGAAGAACATCAGCTCCAGCAATGCCAGTACAGCCAACACGATCTGAATGTATTGCCAAGTCTTTCTTCGGAATATGCCAATCCCCATATAATTTAACGTCAGGTATGCAAAAAAGCCCATCTGGGAGTATACGCTCACCAGCGCCCCAGAGCCTAACAAAATCAGCGGGTATATCAATAAATCGGCCATTCCCGTGAACTCGATAGCGCCATTAAACAACTGCAGGACCAGACCTACGATCAATGCCGCCACTGCCCCGACGAGCAGCGTTTTCAAAAACAATTTGGACCACTTACGTAAGCTCAACTAACTTCCACCCCCACAGATCATTATTTTACCAACGTTCACAATAAAAAACCATTCTGAATCCGACATATTTCTGCAAATCCATCGCATACTATGCGAAGACCCGTAAGAAAAATGACATTCAACTTACTTTCACGAAAAGACAGACCGCACGCAGAAGGATTTTTCTTGCGAAAAAAGGAGGACAACGGTAATGAAGTGGCCGTTATTTCGTTTATGTATTATCGTCTTCGTTGCTGCCATGGTGCTTACCGCTTGTGGCGTAGAACAAAGCTCGTCCCCGCAGCTTGGCTATAAAGAAATCAAGTCTATGGTGGTCGACATTCTGAAAACCGACGAAGGCAAAAAAGCGGTGGAAGAAGCGATGGGGGGCGGAGCCGGCGGTTCCTCAGGCAGCGGAGGCTCAATGGGAATGCGGATGATGTCCGCCCAATCTGGCGATCAAATTCGGATGGCTGTTAAGGATACGCTGGTGTCGGATGAATATAAGAAGGAAATTGAGAAGATCATGACCGATCCGCAATTCGCCGGCGATTTTGCCAAAGCCATTAATTCCGAGAGCAAGCGGCTGCATATGCAGCTGATCAAGGACCCTACGTATCAAAAGGCTATTCAGGATATGTTAAAATCACCGGATGTGATGAAATCGTTTCTTGAATTGACCAATACGCCGGACTATCGCAAACAGTCCATGACCGTGATGCAGGAAGCTATGCAAAATCCGCTGTTCCGCATGGAGGTTCTGGAACTGCTCAAAACGGTCGTGAAAGATGAACTTCAGCCTAAAGTGGAAAAGAAAAAACAAGGCGAGGGACAAGGCCAAGAAGAGCAAGGCGGTGGCGGCGGTGAAGGTAGCAGTGAAAGCGGCGGCGGGGAAGAAGGCGGCGGTGATGGCGGCGGCGGCGGTTAAAGCATCCATTCCGAAAAATAGAACAAGCTCCCTGCAGAGGGAGCTTGTTTCGTCATATTATGAGTTGGTCTTAAACGGATCCTTCAAGCTTAGCCGCGATTCGTGAGGCGATCTCTTCGTAAATCGCTGCGCTCTCGGTCCCCGGTTTATAAACCGATGGCGAGAAATCCGGCTCCGAAGGGTGATTATCCGGGGCCCCCAACGGAAGCTGCGCGAGAAGCTCCGTATGAAGCGTCTCGGCAAGCTTGCCTCCGCCTCCACGACCGAACACATAATCCTTCTCACCGCCATGGGAGCAGACATAATAGGACATGTTCTCGACGACGCCTAGAATTTCATGATCGGTCTGCAAGGCCATCGCACCCGCTCTGGCGGCAACAAACGCCGCCGTAGCATGCGGGGTGGTTACGATGATCTCTTTGCTCTGCGGAATCATCTGATGCACGTCCAGCGCCACGTCACCGGTTCCTGGCGGCAGATCAAGCAGCATGTAGTCCAAATCCCCCCAAGCGACATCGGTGAAAAATTGACGCAGCATTTTGCCAAGCATCGGTCCGCGCCAAATCACCGGACTGTTCTCACGGATGAAGAAGCCCATCGACATGACCTTGACGCCAAAGCGCTCAACCGGGTGAATGACGCCGTCTTCGGTTACGGAGGGCCCTTCCTCAATACCCATCATGTCCGGCACGCTGAATCCGTAAATATCCGCGTCGATCAGACCGACCCTCTTCCCTTGTCGGGCCAAAGCTGCGGCTAAATTCACCGTAACGGTGGATTTGCCGACGCCGCCTTTGCCGCTTGCGATCGCAATGAAATGAACGCCGGATTGTTCGCTTAGAAGCGTATTCTGCTCCATGCCGGCAGCATGCCCTTTTGTCAGCTTGTCGCGATCGTTGGCTTCCTCGCGGTTCGCTTGGTTTGAGGCATTGTCCAGGGGACGCATGCGGATATGAATATCCTCTGCCCCCATCGCCTCCAGAATTTCTCTGATCTGCGCTTCCAGGGAAGCGCGTACATCTTCGCTGCTGTACGTCACGGATAGTCGAACCGTGCGTTCCTTGACTACAATATCTCGAATACGCTGGAGCTCCATCAGGCTCTTCCCGGTTTCGGGATCACGTAAAGGCTGGAGTATCTCCTGTACCGTTTCTCTAGTCAGCATATAAGCACCTCTGCTCTATGTAATGGAATAGACAATGTTTCGTTATTCGTGTCTATTATACCATTACTCTGCAGCTTGTGACGACTCGCTGATGGACTCTCCGGAGGTATACCGCAAAATGCCGTTATACACGGAAGCTGCGACCTTCCTCTGGTATTTCTCGTCCCGAAGCAATTCGGATTCCTGCGGGTGGGACAAGAAACCGACCTCGACCAGGGCGGATGGCATGCGCAGGGCTTGGAGCAAATATATCTTGTCGTCCGTTTTGGCCAGACGCTGCGTATTCTCCAGGTTATGCCTAATTTCAGCTTGGATCAATTCGGCAAGTTTCTTGCTGTCCTCGTTATTCGGCGGGAAAAAGGTCTGCGCGCCTCTCCACCGATTGGACGGAATGCTGTTCAGATGCATGCTGATAAACAGGTCGGCCTTGCTGTCCTCGATCATCCGCACGCGTTGTTTGAGGTCTTCCGTTTTCCGCTTGGAATATCCCTTGGTGCTTTCCGCCGCCAGGTCGTAGTCTCCTTCTCTTGTCATAATGACAAGCGCGCCTGCTTGCTGCAAGTAATCACGTAGATACAAGGTGATGGCCAGGTTTACATCCTTCTCTATGACGCCTTGGCGGCTTACTGCTCCCCCGTCTGGCCCGCCATGGCCTGCATCAAGGGCAATGACTTTGCCGGCAAGCGGCAGGCTCCAGGTATTGGACGTTTTGGCAGAGGGGATTTCGTACGTCACTACGATAATGAGCAGTGCCAGTAGTACGGCACCAATCAGGGTTTGTTTGATTCTCTTCAACGATATCCATACCGTAACCTTGTCCGTTCTCCGCCTGGACATAACAAAACCACCTCGTCCCATGAGTTGTTCTACTCCATCATATGGGACAAGGTGGTTATTTATGCCTTCGTTATACCGTGATCTGCTCTTTCATGCCTTCGATCAGTACTTGCGCAACTTCCGGGCGCGTAAATTCCGGCGGCGGGCACTGCCCCTCGCGAAGCAAGCCGCGAACCTTCGTTCCCGACAAGGTCAGATGGTCCTCCTTAGGATGCGGGCATGTTTTGCTCGAGGCCATGTTTCCGCACGTTGTGCAGAAGAAGCTGTGCTCGAAGAACAGCGGGGTAATGCCTAACTCTTCCGCAGTGAAATTCTTGAAAATTTCCTGTGCCTCGTAAGTGCCGTAGTAATCGCCGACTCCGGCGTGATCCCGGCCCACGATAAAATGAGTGCATCCATAATTTTTACGAACCATGGCATGGAATATGGCTTCCCTTGGGCCTGCATAACGCATGGCAGCCGGAAATACGCCCAGGAAGGTACGATCCGCGGGGTAATAGTTCTCTAGCAAGGTGAGGTAGCTCTTCATCCGCACGTTGGCAGGAACGTCATCCGATTTGGTCTCTCCCACGAGCGGATTGAGGAATAGCGCATCTACGATTTCCATTGCGCTTTTCTGAATGTACTCATGTGCACGGTGGACCGGATTTCGGGTCTGAAAGCCGACAACCGTATTCCAGCCCTTGGCTTTAAAATGTGCGCGTGTTTCTGCCGGATCAAAATAAAACTCGCCAAAACGTTCCGGCTGTGGACGATTCAATACTTGAATCGGACCTCCAACATACGTCGCAGGTCGTTCCAAAAGCTTTTTCACGCCTGGATGTTCCGGATCATCGGTCTTGAATACTTGTACAGCCTCGACTTGCTGATCGACCTGGTAGACGCTCTCGACATCGATGACGCCATAAACGACGCCGTCTTCTTCTCCTACAAGCGCCGCCTTCTCGCCGACTACGAGCTTCGCCGCCGTGTCTTCATCTACGGCCAGCGTGACCGGTATGCTCCACACCGTTCCGTCAGATAAACGCATATTGGAAACGACCGATTTGTAGTCCTGCTCGTTCAGAAATCCCTGCAATGGCGAAAATGCTCCGACCCCGATTAGATCCAAGTCCGAAATGCTCCAGGCGTTTACAGGGATCTTATGAAAGGTGTCAACCTGCTTCAACAAAGCTTCACGTTCTTCTCCTTGGGCTACCCGCTGTACCAGCGTACCGCCATGAGGGAGTATGGCTGTCATGAATAATTCCTCCTTCTTATGCTGCAACTGTGATAAGGCAAGTGGTTCTTATCTGTTTATTTATGAAGCCCGCACTCCGTCTTCTCATGCCCGGACCAGCGTCCTGCACGTGGATCTTCTCCCGGCATGACCTGCCGCGTGCAGTATTCGCAGCCAATGCTCGGATAATTCTGATCATGCAGCGGGTTGTAGATGATCTCGTTCGTGCGGATGTAATTCCACACATCCTCACTCGTCCAGCCCGCGATCGGATTGAACTTCACCAAACCGAACTTGGTATCATATTCAATCTTCTTCGAGTTCGCCCGGGTAGGGGCTTGATCTCTTCGTATGCCTGTGATCCAAGCCTCGTATTGAGACAGAATCCGGGTCAACGGCTCTACCTTGCGGATGTTGCAGCATTCGTTCGGGCTGACGCTCCATAATGCTTCGCCATGCTGAGCCGCTTGCTCTTCCGGCGTGATGAGCGGAGATACGCGCACAAATTCCAGCCCATAACGTTCTGCCATACGATCCCGCGTTTCATATGTCTCCTTGAAATGAAAGTCGGTATCCAGATAAAAAATATCCGTCGACGGACTGATCTTCTGAATCATATCGACCAATACCACATCTTCTGCTCCAAAGCTGCAAGCAAACGTTATGTTAGGAAACGTCTTGATAGCATATTCGATGACTTCCTCAGCCGATGCGTGCTCAAGCTCTTCAGCTTGCACTCTGATCAGATCTTCTTTCTCCAGCAAATTCATGATTGGATGCCTCCCCCATTTTTCATTAATCCCGATAATCCTACTGAAATAATATGAATTAAATACAGTATAAAACATTCCTAATAAATGTCAACCATCAAATCGTTACCATAAAAAACGAAAAAACCCTTCCTGCGCAAGCAGGAAGGGGCTTCTCTCTATTCTATTTTCCAAACATTATGACAAGTCTTGGACCTTACTCCGATGCTACGGATACCTCTTTGGCTCTCATGCCTGCACCGGCACTTTTTCCTTCCGAATCCTCGGACTTGGGAGCCGATGCCTGATTCGTTGTCCGCAGCGGAATTTCCTTCAAGAAGAATACGAGCAGCAATGCGACCACAAGCACCAGCATCCCGGTAAGGAATACCATGGATAGCGTATTTCCGAGCGCATCGCGAATGCTGTCTATCATCTGCAGGAATAATGGCTGCACATCTGCAGGAAGGCTTGCTTGCGTCTGTTCGATCAACGGCTTATTCATCAGCGTCTGCGGATTCGCGAACGATAGCATCTGCTGGGCCATCTGCGGATCCAAGGAGCTGAAGTCAGGCGCGCTCTCCGACTGAAGTGCATCCTTCAAATTCTTCGTCAGGTTATTCGACATAACCGTACCCATAACCGCGATACCGATCGTACCGCCAAGATTACGGAACAATTGGGAAGAAGCCGTCGCTACGCCAAGCTCTTTGTGCGATACCGCATTTTGCGTGGCCAGCGAGAATACCGGCATGCCCAAACCAAGACCGACACCGAAAATGATGGTACTGACCACGGTCAGCCACAGGTTATCCATGAATACCATGATACCCATGCCCACAATCATGATCGGTACGCCAAGCAGCGCGTAACGTTTGTACTTGCCGCTCTTCGCGATCAGCTGGCCCACGACGGCGCTCATTCCCATCATGAAGACCGACATCGGAATCGTTACATACCCGGCATAGGTAGGCGAAATGCCGAGTACGCCCTGCACGTAGAACGAGATGTAAATCATCGCGCCCATCAAACCGAAGTTCATAATGAATCCAATCAGATTGGAAACCGTAACGACGCTGTTCTTAAACAAACTCAGCGGCAAAACCGGTTCCTTGGCCTTTGTCTCAACAAATATAAAGATGATGGCCGATACGACCGAAGCCGCTATGAGACCGATAATCTCCGGCGATCCCCAAGGATATTCCGTACCTGCCCAAGAAAAGGCAAGCAGCAACGGAACGATGGCCGTTGTCAGGAATAAGGAGCCCAAATAATCGATGGATTGACCCGGTTTGCGTTCGACCTTAGGGAACAATGTCATGATCATGATAAAGGCAACGACGCCCAGCGGCAGGAAGATCCAGAATAACCAGCGCCATTCAATGTTATCGACCAGGTAACCGCCAAGCGTAGGACCCAGGACACTGGAAAAACCGAATACCGCCGTCATCAGGCCCATCCATTTACCACGTTCCCGCGGCGGGAATAAGTCCCCGACCGACATAAATGCCGTTGACTGGATAATGCCGGCACCGATACCTTGAATACCGCGATAAATGATAAACTGATACACGTCTGTTGAAGTACCCGTCAGGAAAGCCCCTAACATGAAAAACAATATACCTATCATTATAAACGGCTTACGTCCGAACATGTCGGACAGCTTGCCAACCAGTATGGTAGCGATCGTTGATGTTAACAAATAAATGTTGATGGTCCATGTATAATAATCCATGCCATCGAGAATGGCGATAATCCGCGGCATCGCGGTGCTTGTTATCGTCTGGTTAATGGCTGCGAAGAACATCGCAGCCATGATCGCGATCATAATCGAAACTTTACGTTTAAGCGTTAAATGCTCCATGCTCCACCTCTACCCGTTGTGATTGTTTTTATCTATGTTTGACAGCATCAAGGAGAAGATTCTTCTTAAATGCTGAATGTCTTCCTCTGAGAGGAAGTCAAAAAATCCCTGGATCATTTCTTTTTGATCCTTCTTCACTTTCTTAATGATCTCAAGCCCCGGTTCCAAGAGCGTGATGTTGACAACTCTGCGGTCATCCTCGGCGCGTTCTTTCTGCAGATATCCTTCTGCAACCAATTTATCCGTCAGTCCGGTTATAGCCGGCGGCGTCAAAGACAAAACTTCAGCAAGCTCCGAGACCTTTAGAGGTCCTCTCATCTTTAATACATACAGCACCTGAAATTGAGGGAAACTTAAATTGTATTTCCCGGCGCTCGACTTGTTCCATTCTTGAGAAATGTTCTTCAGCAGCGCCCGGAACATCGACGACACCTTAAAAATCTCTTCATTGCGATCCAACCATATCACCCCTTACTGCTCCAAGAAATTACTTATCTAATTAATGATTAAATATTAATTATTTAAGTGCTTAATTAATTTGCAATTAATAATATATCTCTATTTACATATGAAGTCAAGTGGTTAACGATGTCAGATGATCATGCTCGGAAGCCAGCTTCATTCTTTCTATCCTCAACCTGTGCACATGATGTGAACAACATGCCCCAAAACACGCGAACGTATCCCTAATGTGCTCACCATGATGTGCATATCTTTGTGGACAACCTGACTACAATTGTCTTGTCCACTTTTCCAACACAGTAGACAGACTTCGTGCAGAGGACGGTGTGTTGCCATAACCGGGAGACCTATGCTTCGAGAATTATGCTTTCAGACACCACAAAAAAGCCCTTGACCGTAATGGCCAAGGGCTTGGTAAATCGAATATTAACGTTTGGAGAACTGAGGCGCGCGACGAGCTGCTTTAAGACCGTATTTCTTACGTTCTTTCATACGAGGGTCGCGAGTCAGGAATCCAGCTCTTTTCAGAGAAGGACGGAATTCAGGATCTGCTTTCAGAAGAGCACGGGAGATACCGTGACGGATTGCTCCAGCTTGACCGGAGATGCCGCCACCGTGAGCGATGACAAGCACGTCATATTTGCCCAGTGTTTCTGTCAGATTCAAAGGTTGTTTAACGATCAGTTTGAGTGTTTCCAAACCGAAATATTCATTGATATCACGTTTATTGATGACAATGCGTCCTTCACCCGGTACGAGGCGTACACGTGCTACCGAGTGTTTACGACGACCTGTCCCATAGTATTGTACTTGTGCCATGAAACTGTCCTCCTTTTTAATTAACCGCGAAGTTCGTAAACTTCTGGTTTTTGTGCTTCATGTGGATGTGCCGTGCCTGCGTATGCTTTCAGTCTCAGCTTCATTTTCTCGCCCATGCGAGTTTTAGGAAGCATGCCGTGAACCGCGCTTTCGATTACACGCTCTGGGAATTTAGCAATCAGGTCTTGAGCTGAAGTTACTTTCAATCCACCTGGATGCAGGGAGTGACGATAGTATTTCTTGTTCTCCATCTTTTTGCCAGTGAGGTGGATTTTCTCGGCGTTGATAACAACCACGAAATCCCCTGTGTCAACATGTGGAGTGAATTGAGGCTTATGTTTGCCGCGGATCAGAGCCGCAACTTCACTTGCCAAACGGCCAAGCGTTTTGCCTTCGGCATCAACGATGTACCATTTGCGCTCAACTTCATTTGGCTTCGCCATATAGGTGGTACGCATGTATAGTTCCTCCTTGTATTCGTCCGAAAATCATCATTAATTTTCATCATTTATCTTCGTTCATGTGTAAAGCATTTTCATGGTGTTGCTGTCTTGCTATTGGCATTCTCTTAACCGGGGCTGTGGGAGAGCCGTTAAGAAAACACAACTTATATAATACAGGATTACGCCCACTTCCGCAAGTGTTTTTTGCTTTTCTAGCTTACACCCTGCGGTTTGATTCAAACAAGCCGCCAAACGCATCCCGAACGCTTTCCGGTTCTTTGGGGAACAGCCGTCTGCGTGGCACGTATCGCGTCAGTCATTGCAGCTTCTCTTGGCCGGCGATATCGTAATCCACTTCCCATAACATCAAGCCCTTGCCCATCGCTGTGGGACCGGCTGCCGCCCGATTTTGGGCTTCCAATATGACCTTCATATCATCCGGATGGCGCTTGCCTTCCCCTACCTCAATCAACGTTCCCATAATGATCCGGACCATGTGCTGCAGAAACCCGTTCCCGGATATGAACGTATGAATGATTCCTTGATCTCTGGTGCCTGGACGGCACATGGATGTATCCTTCTCGATCCAAGCATCAAAAATCGTACGGACATGGGACGGCTTCGTCGACTTTCGTGACGCAAACGTTGTAAAGTCATGCGTTCCGATCAGATGAGAAAGTCCCTGCTCCATCGCTGCGATATCCAGTTTTCCATGATGATGGATCTGGTACCGCCGGTTGAATAGATCCGGATATTGATTCGCATTGATGGTAAAACGATAGGTTTTGCGTTTCGCTGCATGGCGGGAATGGAATTCCATCGGTACCTCCATTGCATCCGAAACCACGATATCTTCCGGCAGCCAAGTGTTTAATGCCATGCACCAACGCTCCACGGGAATGGGGGAAGCCGTGTAAAAATTAAATACCTGGGCGCGGGCATGCACCCCGGCATCTGTCCGGCCGGAAGCCGTAATCTTGAGCTGCTCTCCGGACAAGCGGCGAATGGCTTCCTCCAAATAGTCCTGAATCGTGTGGCCACCGGGCTGGGTCTGAAAGCCGTTATAATCGGTACCGTCGTAACTGACCTTCATCAGAAGATTACGCATTGCTTGCCTCCTGCGTGCTTTCATCGAATGATTCCGCAACGAAACTTGCGATTTAGAACCTCATCAGCTTCGCTGATAACTCATGAGTTCCATATCTATCAAAAAAAGAGCCCCATAGGAGCTCCTTTTCATCATGTTAAGCCGAACCCTTCGAGTCAGCCACATGACTAGAAGGTCCCCGTTATCGTAGCCCATGGAGTAGTCGAGACGAGTCGAACCAAATGATCGACTATATCTCGCACCACTTCCCGTTCATGGCCCCTAGAATAAACATCTGATGAGCCGGGCATACATAACTTCAGTCACTTCAATGGAACAAAACGAAATTACGCGCGATCTACCAGTTCCAAATAAACCATTGGAGCTGCGTCACCACGACGAGGACCCAGTTTCAGGATACGCGTGTATCCGCCTGGACGCTCTACGTAGCGAGGAGCGATTTCGGAGAACAATTTTTGGATTGCATCTTGTTCACCGTCAACCGTTTCACGACGCACGAATGCAGCTACTTGACGACGAGCGTGCAGATCACCTTTTTTTGCTTTTGTGATCAGTCTCTCAGCGATCGAACGAACTTCTTTCGCTTTGGCTTCAGTCGTTTGAATACGCTCATATAAGAAAAGGTCGGTTACCAGGTCACGGAACAACGCTTTACGCGCACTGGAATCGCGGCCCAACTTTTGGTATGCCATGTGTTTTTCCCTCCTTTGCTAAGCTAAGCCGAATCTGTTATTCTTCCGTACGAAGTCCCAGGCCCAACTCTTCGAGCTTCTCTTGAACTTCCTCCAAGGATTTGCGTCCGAGGTTCCGGACTTTCATCATATCCTCTTCGGTTTTCGTAGTCAGCTCTTGTACCGTATTAATGCCGGCACGTTTCAAGCAGTTGTAGGAACGAACGGAAAGATCCAGCTCTTCGATCGTCATTTCAAGCACTTTTTCTTTCTTGTCTTCTTCTTTCTCGACCATGATCTCCGCATCCTTCGCTTCGTCGGTCAGACCCACGAAGAGGAACAGATGCTCAGTCAAGATTTTCGCGCCGAGACTAACGGCTTCTTCTGGGCGGATGCTGCCATCCGTCCAAATTTCAAGCGTCAGTTTGTCGTAGTTGGTTACTTGGCCAACACGCGTATTTTCCACGCCGTAGTTAACACGGCTAATCGGAGTGTAGATCGAATCGACGGGAATGACGCCGATAGGCTGGTCATCGCGTTTGTTCCGATCCGCCTGGACATAGCCACGACCGCGACTGGCAAAAATACGCATATGAAGTCTTGCACCAGGGCCCAGCGTCGCAATATGAAGATCCGGATTCAGAATCTCCACATCACTATCCGCACGGATGTCACCAGCAGTAACAACCCCTTCACCCTCCGCATCAATCTCGAACACTTTCTCTTCATCGGAATGAATTTTCAGAGACAAAGCTTTCAGGTTCAGGATGACCTCGGTCACGTCTTCCATGACACCCGGAATCGTGGAGAATTCATGAAGCACGCCATCGATTTGAATCGATGTGACGGCTGCACCCGGGAGTGAGGATAACAAGATGCGGCGAAGCGAGTTCCCCAGCGTCGTGCCATATCCTCTCTCTAGAGGCTCAACAACGAATTTCCCATAGGTTCCTTCTTCATTGACATCAACGGTCTCAATTTTCGGCTTTTCGATTTCAATCACGCAAGTACCCCTCCTTCAAACGTCGCTCCTATATGAAACTGTCATCTTATCCAGTAATCCATGTAGTAGTATGCCTAAACAACCATTATTAGCAGATTGCAACGGATTTATACCACATTAACAGGATGACTTCATTATACGCGACGACGTTTTGGTGGGCGGCATCCGTTATGTGGAATTGGTGTTACGTCTTTGATCAGGTTCACTTCGAGACCTGCTGCTTGCAGGGAACGAATTGCTGCTTCACGACCAGCACCAGGACCTTTAACCATGACTTCCACCGCTTTCATACCGTGTTCCATAGCCGCTTTGGCAGCTGTTTCAGCAGCCATTTGCGCAGCGAACGGGGTCGACTTACGGGAACCTTTAAATCCAAGGCCGCCGGAGCTTGCCCAAGAAATCGCGTTTCCGTGAGGATCCGTAATCGTTACGATTGTATTGTTGAACGTGGAGCGGATATGAGCCACGCCACTTTCAATATTTTTGCGGTCACGACGTTTAGTACGTACGACTTTTTTTGGTTTAGCCATTGTCTATTATCCCCCTTTCTTATTTCTTCTTGTTCGCTACGGTACGACGAGGACCTTTACGTGTACGAGCATTCGTTTTAGTACGTTGACCACGAACAGGCAATCCACGACGGTGACGAATACCGCGGTAGCAACCGATCTCCGTGAGACGTTTAATATTTAAGGAAATTTCACGACGCAGGTCACCTTCTACCTTAACCATACCATCGATCGTTTCGCGCAATTTGCTGACTTCATCTTCTGTCAAATCACGGACACGAGTGTCTGCATTGATTCCAGTTTCTTTCAATACTTTCTGGGAAGTCGTTTTACCGATTCCGAAAATGTAAGTCAAGGCGATCTCAACGCGTTTGTCACGTGGCAAATCCACACCAGCTATACGAGCCATTTTACGCTACACCCCCTTCTTTAACCTTGTTTTTGTTTGTGTTTCGGATTTTCACAGATAACCATTACGTTCCCTTTGCGGCGAATGACTTTGCATTTTTCGCAAATAGGCTTTACAGAAGGTCTTACCTTCATGCTAATTACCTCCTCCAAGTTTTACGTTGTAAAACCAGCTTCGAAACTAAAGTAGTTTGTTACCGCTGCTGAGTTTTACGTCAGTAAAACCGCTTCGCAGCTTTCCTTGATTCCCCGGGGGAACCTTGAATCTATTTACGGTACGTGATACGACCTTTGGTTAAATCGTACGGCGAGAGTTGAACAACCACTTTGTCTCCTGTAAGGATACGGATAAAGTGCATCCGCAGCTTTCCGGAAACATGAGCGAGAATCTGGTGACCATTCTCCAGCTCGACTTTAAAGGTAGCATTCGGCAACGGCTCGATGACCGTTCCTTCGACTTCAATGACATCTTCTTTAGCCACAGTTAGTCTCCTTTCTGATCTGCCTTGGATTTATCGGATACAAATTGGCCAAGTGCGAAACGCAGTTTACCGTTTGTAACCCGACCGCTTTCTTGCAAACTGTTTACCACTTCACTGCTAATGTAGGATTGAGGTTCAAGATGAAGAACATTCTTCTTCTTGGCCCCGTCAAACTTGCGTTTGTCCCCATCCGCGATCCACACGAACCTGCTGTCCTCAATCGAAACGATAACGGCATACTGTCCGGCATCTCTGCCCTTCAGTATCTTAACAATCTGACCGGGTTGAAGCGTGATTTCATGATTCAATGTCATCACCCTATTCCGGCAGCTTCGTCAAAATTTCCATGCCATCCGGCGTGACTGCTACCGTATGCTCGAAGTGAGCACATAGTGAGCCGTCAACCGTAACAACCGTCCAGTTGTCTTCCAGCGTCTTGACATGCCGTTTCCCGGCATTGACCATCGGCTCAATCGCGAGCACCATGCCCGGTTTGAGTCTTGGTCCGCGGTCAGGAATGCCATAGTTCGGAATTTGCGGATCCTCATGCAGATCGGTACCCACGCCATGACCAACGTACTCCCGGACGACAGAGAAACCTGCATCCTCGATATGACGCTGAATGGCATGAGAGATTGTAAACAAGCGGACATCGGGTTTGACTAGCGCAATTCCAGCATAGAGCGATCCTTCCGTAACGTCCAGCAAACGCTGGGCCTCTTCGGAAATTTCTCCTACAGCGTAGGTCCATGCCGAGTCACCATGGTAACCCTGGTATTGCGCGCCGATATCAAACGTAACGATATCGCCCTCGATCAATTTGCGTTTGCCTGGAAATCCATGCACCAATTCTTCGTTGACTGATGCGCAAATGCTGGAAGGAAATCCGTTGTAGCCTTTAAAAGATGGCACAGCGCCTTGGCTTCGAATGAACTTGTCGGCCATCAGGTCCAGTTCCCCGGTCGTAATGCCCGGTTCAACATGAGCGGCAAGGAGTTTGTGGCATTCCGCCACGATCCTTCCTGCTTCTCTCATCAAGCTCAGTTCCGTTTCGGATTTACAAATGATCATTATACTTAACCTCTCAGTATAGACGCAATTTGTGATGAAACCGCGTCGATTTCCTGATCACCATCGATTTGACGCAAAAGACCTTTGTTCTCATAAAACGTGAGGAGTGGTGCTGTTTTGTTGATATATTCGTCTAAACGAATGCCGACGCTCTCTTCGTTATCATCGGAGCGCTGGTACAATTCGCCGCCGCATTTATCACAAATGCCTTCCTGTTTAGGAGGATTAAAGATCACATGATAAGTCGAACCGCAGTTTTTGCAAATCCGGCGGCCGGTTAGGCGGGCCAGAAGCTTCTCCCGATCCACTTTCAGGTTGATGACGTGATCGAGACCAGTATTCAAGCGGGCGAGAATGTCATCCAGCGCTTCCGCTTGCGAAAGGGTTCTTGGAAAGCCGTCCAATAAAAAACCTTTTTCGCAATCGGACTGTTGCAGACGCTCTTCCACAATACCAATCGTTACGTCATCCGGTACCAGCAGACCCTGATCCATGAATTCCTTCGCTTTAATCCCGATGGGAGTTCCTTGTTTGATCGCGAGACGAAATGCATCGCCCGTTGAAATATGAGGAATACCGAATTCATTCACGATGTTTTCTGCTTGCGTTCCTTTTCCTGCCCCAGGAGGACCCATGAATAAGATGTTCACCTTACGTCACTCCCTCCCCTAGATTGACTAGCAAGAACAACACAATAGGCGCCGGGAAGCGATACAGACCACTCGCCGGAACCTATCGCCTATTTATTGATAAAACCTTTGTAATGACGTTTGATCAGTTGGCTTTCGATCTGCTTCATCGTATCCAGTGCAACACCGACCACGATCAAGATGGACGTACCACCAATCTGAACCGTACGAGGAAGACCTGCAAGTGATCCGAAGAACACCGGAAGTACGGAGATCACGGCCAGGAACAGAGCCCCTGTCATGGTCAGACGGGTCATAACCCGGGTCAGATACTTCTCGGTAGCTTTACCAGGACGAATGCCCGGCACATAGCCGCCGTTCTTCTTCATATTATCAGCCATTTGGTTCGGATTCATCTGCACGAAGGTGTAGAAGAACGTGAAACCAATGATCATGAGTACATACAGTACCATTCCAAGCGGGCTGTCATAAGCCAGGTTCGCCGTAACCCATTTCGCCCAATTCTGGTGTCCCCAGAAGCTGGCCAGGATAACCGGAAACTGCAGCAGTGACATCGCAAAGATGACCGGAATAACGCCTGCTCCGTTAATCTTGAGCGGAATGTGTGTGTTCTGTCCACCGTACATTTTGTTTCCTACAACACGCTTCGCGTATTGAACCGGAATTTTACGGATACCTTGCTGAATGAATACAACACCGGTAATGATCAGAACCAAAATCAAGAGGATGATGACACCCTTCAGAATGTTCATGAAGACCTGACCATCCTGAATGAAGTTCGATTCAATCGTTGTCCGAATGTGCATCGGAATACCAGCAGCGATACCTGCAAAGATAATGATCGAAATACCGTTACCGATTCCGCGTTCCGTAATCTGTTCGCCGAGCCACATCAAGAATGATGTACCTGCAGTAAGAACGATCGCGATCACGACGAAATCGATAAACGTTGCTCCAGGAACCATATCCATGCCATATATACGGTTAAACCCGATGGACATTGCGAATGCCTGGATCAAACCCAATATTACCGTACCATAACGAGTAATTTGAGCCAACTGCTTCTTCCCGTGTTCCCCTTGTTTGTTCCATTCCGCGAACTTTGGAATGACGTCCATCGACAGCAATTGCACGATAATGGACGAAGTAATATATGGAAATATCGAAAGGGCGAAGATCGAAAACTGCGATAACGCGCCCCCCGAGAACGTGTTAAGAAGACCGAACAACTCATTGCCTGCCTGATTCGTCTGGGTAAAGACATCCTTGTTAACACCGGGAACCGGTACAAAGGATCCGATACGGAAGATGATCAGAACGAATAAGGTGAACAAAATACGCTTGCGAAGGTCCTCGACACGCCATATATTTTTCAGGGTCTTAAACATTAGATCACCTCGGTTTTACCGCCGGCAGCCTCGATCTTCTCTACCGCAGATTGAGAAAACTTATTAGCTTTTACAGTCAAAGAAACGGTAACTTCACCGTTGCCAAGAATTTTGATTCCGCTCTTTGTATTGTTAACAATACCGCTCTCAACCAAAACTTCTGGAGTCACTTCAGTACCTGCTGCAAAGCTGTTAAGTTCTTCGATGTTCACAATCGCGTACTCTTTCCGAGTTGGGTTTACGAAACCGCGCTTCGGAAGACGACGATACAATGGGTTCTGTCCACCTTCGAAGCCTGGACGTACACCACCGCCGGAACGAGAGTTTTGTCCTTTGTGACCGCGACCCGACGTTTTACCCGTACCGCTACTAGTACCGCGTCCAACGCGCTTGCGCTCTTTGCGGGATCCAGGTGCTGGGCTCAGCTCATGTAACTTCATCGTTCGTTGCACCTCCTTAATATGTCCGGGGATAAACTGCCCGGGATTAACCTTCGATTTCTTTAACAGAAACCAGGTGATTTACTTTCTTGATCATTCCGCGAATTGCAGCATTGTCGCTTTGAACCACGGAATGGTTGATTTTGCGAAGTCCGAGTGTTTTCACGGTTGCACGCTGATCCTCTGGACGACCAATCACGCTGCGTACGAGGGTGATTTCAAGTTTAGCCATGAGATTCCCTCCTTAACCCAACAGCTCTTCGACGGATTTGCCGCGAAGCTTGGCAACATCTTCAACACGCTTCAGGCGGGACAAGCCTTCCAAAGTCGCATTGACCATGTTCATGGAGTTCGAAGAACCTAGAGATTTTGTCAAAATGTCGCCTACGCCAGCCAGCTCGAGTACTGCACGAACCGGTCCGCCAGCGATAACCCCAGTACCTTCAGATGCCGGCTTCAACAATACGCGGCCTGCTCCGAAGTGTCCTGTTACGAGGTGAGGAATAGTGGTTCCAACAAGTGGAATGTGAATCAGGTTTTTCTTAGCATCTTCAATACCTTTGCGGATTGCATCCGGTACTTCGCCTGCTTTACCGATACCTGCTCCTACCCAACCTTTGCCATCACCGACAACTACCAGTGCGCTAAAGCTAAAGCGACGTCCGCCTTTTACAACTTTAGCAACGCGGTTAATGTTTACTACTCTTTCAGTCAGTTCTAAAGTGTTAGGATCTACACGCAAGTCGTTTACCTCCTTTTGAAAATATCTTAGAATTCAAGGCCTGCCTCGCGAGCTGCCTCTGCAAGTGCTTGAATACGTCCATGGTACAAATATCCACCACGATCGAATACGATCGATTTATAACCTTTGTCTGCTGCACGTTTTGCAACGAGTTCGCCGACTTTACGAGCGGATTCAACGCTTCCGCCGTTCTTGATGTCGTTAACCAGTTCTTTGTCCAGCGTAGAAGCTGATGCCAAAGTCACGCCAGCCACGTCGTCGATCAATTGAGCATAGATGTGTTTCGAAGAACGGAACACGTTCAGACGTGGACGTTCTGCAGTGCCTTGGATTTTCTTACGGACACGCAGGTGTCTTTTCAGACGAGCTTTGTTCTTGTCTTGTTTCGTGATCATGCTTCCATTTCCTCCCTTCAGTTTTGCCTTAAGAGCTTCACTTTTAGACGCATCGGGTAAGTATGGGAGAAGAGGCAAGTTATCAACCAGGTAGATCCCCAGTCAGCTAACCTTACTTCTTCTTACCAGCTTTACCTTCCTTACGGATAATGCGTTCACCTTCGTATTTAATCCCTTTACCTTTGTAAGGCTCAGGCTCACGTACGGAACGAATCTTAGCAGCGTATGCACCTACGCGCTCTTTATCGATACCGCGAACCGTGATTTTCGTGTTAGCCGGTACGTCGAATTCAATACCTGGCTCCGGTGTAATTTCAACTGGGTGGGAGTAACCCACGTTCAGAACGATTTTATCTCCGGATTTGCTTGCACGGTATCCGACACCAACCAACTCAAGGTTTTTCGAGAATCCTTCAGTTACACCGTTGACCATATTCGAGACAACGCTGCGGGTCGTGCCGTGAAGAGAGCGATGTGTTTTGTTGTCGGAAGGACGAACAACATTGATCTCGTTGTTTTCTACTGTAATTTGCATGTCTTTATGCAATTCACGAGTCAAGGTACCTTTAGGTCCTTTTACAGTGATTACAGTGTTATCCAGTGTGACTTCCACACCGTTAGGAATAGCAATTGGTTTACGACCAATACGGGACATTCATTACACCTCCTATCTTGTGACGTTGATTACCATACGTAGCAGAGAACTTCTCCGCCAGCTTTGGATTGACGAGCTTCTTTGTCGGTCATAACTCCCTTAGACGTGGAGATGATCGCAATACCCAAACCACCAAGTACGCGAGGTACTTCGTTGCTCTTCGTGTAAACGCGAAGACCTGGTTTGCTGATTCTTTTCAGACCTGTGATTACGCGCTCGTTGTTGGAACCATATTTCAGGAATACACGAATGATCCCTTGTTTATTGTCTTCCACAAACTCTGCATCACGGATGAAGCCTTCACGCTTCAAGATGTCAGCGATTTGTTTTTTAATCGTCGAAGCAGGCATTTCTACTGTTTCGTGGCGAACCGTGTTCGCGTTACGAATACGAGTTAGCATATCTGCAATTGGATCGGACATAGTCATGTAGGATAAACCTCCTTCCCGTTTATAAACTTCTTACCAGCTTGCTTTTTTCACGCCAGGAATCTGGCCTTTATAAGCTAATTCACGGAAACAAATTCTGCAAATTTTAAACTTCTGCAGTACCGAATGTGGACGACCACAACGTTCACAACGGGTATATGCCCGTACTTTGAATTTCGGTGTACGTTGTTGTTTAACTTTCATCGAAGTTTTTGCCACTTAGCCTGACACCTCCTAAATAGTTTCGGAGAAAAGGACAACCGTCTTATTTCGCGAAAGGCATGCCCAGTTGAGCAAGCAGTTCACGGGATTCTTCGTCGGTTTTAGCAGTCGTTACGATAACGATGTCCATACCGCGAACCTTATCCACTTTGTCATACTCAATTTCAGGGAAAATGAGCTGCTCTTTCAGACCGAGCGTATAGTTACCGCGTCCGTCAAATGCTTTGGTGGACACGCCTTGGAAGTCACGTACACGTGGAAGTGTAACGTTGAACAGCTTGTCGAGGAAGTAGTACATACGCTCACCGCGCAGCGTTACCTTCACACCGATCGGCATGTTCTCACGCAGTTTGAATCCCGCGATGGATTTCTTTGCACGGGTGATAACCGGTTTTTGACCAGCAATCAGCTGCATGTCGTTCACAGCGGAATCAAGCACTTTCGAGTTGGCTACAGCGTCACCCACACCCATGTTGATGACAACCTTCTCGATTTTTGGTACTTGCATTACTGTCTTATAGCTAAACTTCTGCATCAGAGCAGGAGTTACTTCGTTCAAAAAACGCTCTTTCATTCTTGCTGCCATGATTCAAGGACCTCCTTTCTAAACCGTCTTATTTATCGATAACTTCTCCGGATCTTTTAGCTACGCGAACTTTTTTACCGTTGTCCAGTACTTTGTAACCGATACGAGTTACTTTTTCCGCTCTTCGGATCAACGTGCATAACGTTCGATACATGGATCGGAGCTTCCTTCTCGATGATACCGCCTTGTGGGTTCATTTGGTTTGGCTTCTGGTGCTTCTTGATCATGTTCACACCTTCAACCAAAACACGATTTTCACGAGGGTACGCTGCGATGACACGGCCTTTTTTGCCTTTGTCTTTACCGCTGATGACGATAACTGTATCATCTTTTTTCACGTGCAGTTTGTTGCTATGGGATTCCAGAACTTTTTTCACTTTAGGCATTCGTTACACCTCCTATGACTAGCCAGTTCAACTATTTATCGGGTTCCCGAAAAGTTACGTCACTTTTTGGGGTGTTATTAGATTACTTCCGGAGCCAAGGAAACGATTTTCATGTAGTCTCTTTCGCGAAGTTCGCGAGCAACTGGTCCGAAAATACGAGTTCCGCGTGGGCTTCTGTCGTCTTTAACAACAACAGCTGCATTCTCGTCAAATGAGATGTAAGATCCGTCTTTACGACGTACAGAACGCTTCGTACGAACGACTACCGCTCTTACTACATCACCCTTTTTGACAACGCCGCCTGGTGTTGCTTGTTTGACGGAACATACGATCAAATCACCGATTTGAGCTGTACGACGACCAGTACCACCCAATACGCGGATACACATCAGTTCCTTCGCACCGGAGTTGTCAGCAACAGCTAAACGTGTAAATGGTTGAATCATTTAAATTTCCTCCTTCCATCAAAAACTGATCATATCTTAGATGATAACCGCTTTTTCAACCACTTCTACCAGTCTCCAGCGCTTGTCTTTGGAGAGAGGGCGAGTTTCCATGATTTTAACGGTATCTCCGATTTGAGCTTGATTGTTCTCATCATGCGCTTTAAATTTTTTCGTGTATTTAATGCGTTTGTGATACAAGTCATGCTTCTTATAAGTTTCAACAGCTACAACAATGGTTTTATCCATTTTATCGCTGACAACTTTACCGATTTGCACTTTACGAGCATTGCGTTCTTCGCTCATTTGTTAGCCTCCTTCCTGAATACAGAACATGACGTTCCATTTCATTAACTAATCCCAAGTTCTCTTTCACGGATAACGGTTTTAGCACGAGCTATTTCTTTGCGAACGTCACGGATCCGAGTCGGGTTATCAAGCTGGCCAGTGGCCAATTGAAAACGGAGGTTAAAGAGTTCCTCTTTAAATCCGGCGATTTTTTGCTCGATTTCTGCAGTGGTTAAGTTGCGCAGTTCATTAGCTTTCATTTGCTTCACCACCCACTTCTTCTCGTTTCACAAACTTCGTTTTTACAGGCAGCTTGTGAGCGGCGAGACGCATCGCTTCGCGGGCGATTTCCTCGGACACGCCTCCAAGTTCAAACATGATCTTGCCTGGTTTTACAACGGCAACCCATTTCTCAACGTTACCTTTACCGCTACCCATCCGCACTTCGAGAGGCTTTTGAGTAATCGGCTTATCTGGGAAAATCTTGATCCATACTTTACCGCCACGACGGATGTAACGAGTCATCGCGATACGAGCAGCTTCGATCTGACGGTTCGTGATCCAGCCAGGTTCTGTAGCTTGCAGACCGAATTCGCCGAAGTTCAGTTCAGTACCGCCTTTCGCTTGGCCTCTCATATGGCCGCGCTGTTGTTTGCGGTGTTTTACACGTTTTGGTACCAACATGATTAGTTGCCTCCTTCCTGAGCAGCTTGTTTCTTAGCCGTAGGAAGAACCTCTCCACGATAGATCCATACTTTCACGCCGATACGGCCGTAAGTCGTATGCGCTTCTGCTGTACCATAGTCGATGTCTGCACGAAGCGTATGAAGTGGAACAGTTCCTTCACTGTAGCCTTCCGTACGAGCAATCTCGGCTCCGCCAAGACGTCCGCTGACCGATGTTTTAATCCCTTTCGCTCCAGAGCGCATAGTTCTTTGAATCGCTTGTTTCAGTGCACGACGGAAAGATACACGACGTTCCAGCTGTTGTGCAATGCTTTCAGCAACAAGAATTGCGTCCAGTTCAGGGTTCTTGATTTCAGAAATGTTGATGTGAACTTTTTTACCGCCGGCGATTTTAGTCACTTGTCCGCGCAGTACTTCTACTTCGGAACCACCTTTACCGATAACCATACCTGGCTTCGCAGTGTGGATCGTCACGTTCACACGATTAGCCGCTCTCTCGATTTCGATACGGGATACAGCGGAGTCTTTCAATTTATTTTTCAGGTATTCACGGATTTTCACGTCTTCCAGCAAAAGATCACCGAAATCTTTGCCTGCATACCATTTGGATTCCCAATCACGGATAATACCGATACGGAGTCCTACTGGATTTACCTTTTGGCCCACACGTTTTCCCTCCTTATTTTTCAGCTACCACCAAAGTAATGTGGCTGGTGCGTTTATTGATCCGGCTTGCACGTCCCATCGCACGAGGGCGGAAACGTTTCATAGTCGGTCCCTGGTTGACATAAGCTTGCGTCACAACCAATTTAGTTACATCCAAAGAGTAGTTATGCTCAGCGTTTGCGATAGCCGAGTTCAAAAGCTTCTCAACAACCGGAGATGCAGCTTTCGGAGTGTGACGAAGAATTGCGATCGCTTCGCCGACTTGCTTACCGCGGATCAAGTCAACAACGAGTTGAGCTTTACGAGGAGCAATACGAATCGATCTAGCATGTGCTTTTGCTTCCATATGTTTAACCTCCTCTCAAACAAAGAGCTTCGTTAATTATCTTCTTGTTTTCTTATCGTCTTCATGACCTTTGTAAGTACGGGTTGGAGCGAACTCACCCAACTTGTGTCCTACCATGTCCTCAGTTACATATACAGGTACATGTTTACGGCCATCGTATACACCGAACGTGTGACCGATAAATTGCGGGAAAATAGTGGAGCGGCGGGACCAGGTTTTGATCACAGCCTTTTTGCTTGCGGCGTTCATATCCTCCACTTTTTTGAGCAGATATCCGTCAATAAAAGGTCCTTTTTTCAAACTACGGCTCATATTGAAATCCTCCCTTCATCAAATTGTCTCGTTACCTTCGGGCCTGACACGAAGTTATGCACTTAAGCGCGCATTACTTCGTGCGGCGGCGAACGATATATTTGTCAGAAGCTTTGCCTTTTTTACGAGTCTTAGCACCAAGGGTTGGTTTACCCCATGGAGACATAGGAGACTTACGTCCGATTGGAGCGCGGCCTTCACCACCACCGTGAGGGTGATCGTTAGGGTTCATGACGACACCGCGTACTTCAGGACGTTGTCCGAGCCAGCGGCTGCGGCCTGCTTTACCGATTTTGATCAACTCATGGTCTTGGTTACCCACAGAACCGATGGTTGCACGGCAAACTTTCAGGATGCGACGAACTTCACCGGAAGAAAGACGAACCGTTACGTACTTGTCTTCTTTACCGAGAAGCTGAGCTTCTGTACCAGCAGCACGAACCAATTGTCCGCCTTTGCCTGGTTTCAATTCGATGTTGTGGATAACTGTACCTACTGGAATGTTTTCCAGAGGAAGCGCGTTACCGATCTTGATGTCAGCACCTACTCCAGATACTACTTGGTCTCCAACTTTCAGACCTTTAGGAGCGATGATATAACGCTTTTCACCATCTACATAGTGAATCAGAGCGATGTTGGAAGTACGGTTCGGGTCGTATTCGATTGTAGCAACGCGACCTGGAATGCCGTCTTTATTCCGTTTGAAGTCGATGATACGGTATTTACGTTTGTGTCCGCCGCCATGGTGACGAACCGTAATTTTACCTTGGTTGTTGCGGCCAGCTGTTTTGCTCAGTGGAGCCAGCAACGATTTCTCCGGCTGATTCGTGGTGATTTCTTCGAAAGTCGACACGGACATGTTGCGTCGAGCCGGGGATGTCGGTTTATACTTTTTAATAGGCACTGAATTTTCCCTCCTTACTTAAGAAATTCTTATTCAACCGATTCAAAGAACTCGAGCGGTTTGCTGTCTGGTGCCAAAGTCACGATTGCCTTTTTCCATTCGGTTGTGTAACCGGAATAACGGCCGTAACGTTTTGGTTTAGCAGGGACACGCATCGTATTCACGTTCGATACTTTAACTTTAAAAATAGATTCGACAGCTTGCTTGATCTCGGTCTTGTTAGCACGGATATCCACTTCAAAAGCATATTTCAGCTCTGCCATGTAGTCAGCCGTACGTTCCGTGATCACCGGGCGCTTGATTATATCGCGTGGGTCTTTCATTACGCGAGCACCTCCTCTACCTTCTGAACTGCTTCCTTCGTAATGATCAGTTGATCGTACGACAGTACGTCAAGAACATTAATGCCGTCAACCGCTACGAATTTCACACCAGGAATATTACGTGCGGAAAGGGCTACATTATCATCATAGCTTGGAGCAACGATCAGAGCTTTACGGCCTACTTTCAGGTTGCTAAGGATGTTAGCAAACTCTTTCGTTTTCGGCGTGTTCAGCGTCAGTTGATCCAATACGATAATTGCGTTGTCAATCACTTTGGAAGACAAAGCGGATTTGATAGCCAAACGACGAACTTTCTTAGGAAGTTTAAACGTGTAGCTGCGCGGAGTCGGTCCAAATACCACGCCGCCGCCTTTCCATTGTGGAGAACGGATCGAACCTTGACGAGCACGGCCGGTACCTTTTTGTTTCCAAGGCTTACGTCCGCCACCGCGTACTTCAGAACGTCCTTTTACTTTGTGGGTACCACGACGAAGGGAAGCGCGCTGCAGCAATACTGCGCTGTGCAGTACGTGAGCGTTCGGCTCGATGCCGAATACAGCTTCATTCAATTCTACTTCGCCAACCTGGCTACCGCTGACATTATAAAGTGCTACTTTAGGCATTGTTTGTTCCTCCTTTCTTTAGGCGATTATTTCTTCACCGTTTCTTTGATTTGAACGAAACCTTTTTTAGGTCCTGGAATGGAGCCTTTAACAAGGATTACGTTACGCTCTGCGTCGACTTTAACAACTTCGAGCTTTTGGATCGTAACTGTCTCATTGCCCATGTGACCTGGCAGACGCTTTCCTTTAGGAACACGGTTTGCCTGGATCGAACCCATGGAACCTGGTCTACGGTGATAACGGGAACCGTGAGACATTGGTCCGCGGCTTTGGCCCCAACGCTTGATTACGCCTTGGAATCCTTTACCTTTGGAAATACCCGTTACGTCAACAAATTCGCCTTCTGCGAAGACATCAGCCTTCAGCTCTTGTCCGACCTCGACACTCGCGAGGTCAACACCGCGAATTTCGCGAACGTAGCGCTTAGGCGCAGTGTTTGCTTTTTTCGCATGGCCTGCTTCTGGTTTGTTAGATCTGTTCTCTTTCTTATCGGAGAAACCAACTTGGATCGCTTCGTATCCGTCGTTTTCCAGATCTTTCTTTTGTAGAACAACACAAGGACCTGCTTCGATAACCGTTACAGGAATTACAACACCCTCAGGGGTAAATACTTGAGTCATTCCGAGCTTTCTACCTAAGATACCTTTCATGTTGACACCTCTTTTCTCTTCTCTAATTCGTTATGCAATGCTTACAGTTTGATTTCGATATCTACACCGGACGGCAGGTCCAAGCGCATCAAGGCATCCACAGTTTGTGGAGTCGGGTTCACGATGTCGATCAAGCGTTTATGTGTACGCATTTCGAACTGTTCCCGAGAATCCTTATACTTGTGCACCGCACGGAGAATGGTAATTACTTGTTTCTCAGTTGGAAGCGGGATCGGACCGGATACACCAGCACCCGAACGTTTTGCTGTCTCAACAATTTTCTCAGCGGATTGATCAAGAACTCTGTGGTCGTATGCTTTCAAGCGAATACGAATTTTTTGCTTTGCCATTTTATTCCCTCCTTCTATCGCCCAATTTGGTATCGGACATACTCCGTGAAAATTTTCCAACCACCCACCTCATGGCAAAGGGGCCGGGTGTGTCGGTAACCTCTCACATCATCGCAACGTCGCAGAACAACATTCACTATTATATATAAAAGATAGGCGCATTGCAAGCACTAATTCATATTTGATATGTATTTACATTCGCTCCGTGCTTTCCTTGAAATTTTCGGCTGAAACCGCAGCTTCGGACGTGGCTTCCCGGATGCTTCCAATCGTCATGGAGAGCAGCTTCATTTCTTTCTCCGCGCTCATCATTCGTTCTGCACCGGACTGTACGGACATCAGAATGCTGGAGAACAGCTTGCTGGATTCCTCGGACTGCCTCTTCCCTTGCATCGTTAGCCCTTGAACCTGGTTAATAGATTCTACCACTTCCGCCGTGATGGATCTCGACTTGGATACGATATCTGCAATTCGGTTCACGGTCGTCCTCGTGTCCTCCGACAGGCGGCTTACCTCTTGGGCTACAACGGCAAAACCCTTTCCATGCTCTCCGGCGCGTGCTGCTTCTATGGTGGCATTTAAGGAAAGCAGCTTGATCTGGGAGGCTATTTCCTGAACATTCACCGCTATAACGGAAATCTGCTTGGAGGATTCCTGAAGTTCTTGCACCGCATGCTGCATCCCGGCCGCGCTTTGGTCAATCGCATTCATTTGATCCTCCAACTCTGCTATTTTTGCTTCACCGGCCCTTGCATCCGATAACGAGCCCTGCGTTGTGGTCGAAGTGCGTTCAAACGTATCAGCCATCTCGCTACTGCTGGTCATCAGGCGTTCTACAGCCTCATTAATATCCAGCGTCAGCCCGGATAATTCGCTAACAAAAGCAGCAATGTTCTGTTTCAGCTCTTTTCTTACCCTATCATACTGGAACTGCTTCTCACTTAAGTTTTCTCTCTCGTAAGCTTCCAGCACTAGCTGCTGCTCCAGGCTAAGCAACTTGGTAATCGTCGACACTAGCCGTATTTGTTGTTCTTCTCCTACAACCTCTCTATAGATCATCTTGAAGAATTCGTTCTGTAAGTTCTGGAAAGCGGACAAGTACCATTTAGGCTCAAGCCCCACGCGCTTATGCACCTCGGCAATGCGCAGCCTTTTTGCCACAAAAGCTTCATTGATTTCTCCATTCCATATTTCGAGAAGATGATCCTTTAATGTCTGCTTTAATCTTTCAATCGTACTGTGTTCCACGATAATCTCCCTTAACTTATCCACACCCACGACAGACTGATAAAATGCTTCTGTTATCTCCTCGAGCCTCTCCTCCATTTGCGGACGGAGCTGCCTCAAAAGCTGAAGATCCCCCTCGGTAAGGCCAATCATCCGCATTTGATCATTCAACTCGCCTAATGGTTCTTGATACACATAACGGGCCTCTTCTGAATTGCGCAGTTCTACTTCAGGCTGAACTTCATCTTCCAAACTCCTCTTCACCCATGCAAACGGACATTTCATACAGGCTGTGATCTCCATTCTATATAATAGATAGTTTCTAATTCCTTAACTGACTTCAATCAAAGATTGTAATCATACTGGAACCAAATAAATAGAATGAATCCTTCAATATATGGCATATTCTGTACAGTAAGCTTGACTAATTTTCTACAAATCCTACACTTAAGCCTTTAGTTTAGCCGCAAAGATTACAGGGGTATCACTACAAATAGAAAAAGAGCCCGATCCAAGGGATCAGACTCTTTTATCAGGACATCACATTGTTGCTCGTTACAATACACTGTTGCTATATGCAAGGCTGTTCGAAGCCTTAATTATTTAATGATGGAAGCAACGGAACCAGCACCTACGGTACGGCCGCCTTCACGAATGGAGAACTTAGTTCCTTCTTCGATCGCGATTGGGCTGATCAGGTTAACCGTTACAGTGATGTTATCACCAGGCATAACCATTTCAGAACCTTCTGGCAAGTTGATCACACCAGTTACGTCCGTAGTACGGAAGTAGAACTGTGGACGGTAGCCAGTGAAGAAAGGCTTATGACGTCCGCCTTCTTCTTTGCTCAGTACGTATACTTGAGCTGTGAACTCAGTGTGTGGTTTAACGGAAGCAGGCTTAGCAAGTACTTGACCGCGCTCGATTTGAGTACGCTCAACACCACGAAGCAATGCACCAATGTTGTCACCAGCTTGTGCGGAATCCAGCAATTTACGGAACATTTCAACGCCCGTAACAACGGATTTCTTAGTTTCTTCAGCGATACCAACGATTTCGATCTCGTCACCAACTTTGATCGTACCACGCTCTACACGACCTGTAGCAACGGTACCACGACCAGTGATGGAGAATACGTCCTCGACAGGCATCAAGAAAGGCTTGTCAGTGTCGCGCTCAGGCAATGGGATGTACTCGTCGATTGTTTTGAACATTTCAACGATTTTTTGTGCCCATTCGCCTTCTGGGTTTTGCAGAGCTTCACGAGCGGAACCACGAGTGATCGGAGTGTCGTCGCCTGGGAAGTCGTACTCGCTCAGAAGGTCGCGAACTTCCATTTCAACCAATTCCAAGAGCTCTTCGTCTTCAACCATGTCGCATTTGTTCAAGAATACAACGATGTAAGGAACGCCTACTTGGCGGGACAGCAGGATGTGCTCGCGAGTTTGCGGCATTGGGCCGTCAGCTGCGGATACAACCAGGATTGCTCCGTCCATTTGAGCAGCACCAGTGATCATGTTTTTAACATAGTCAGCGTGACCTGGGCAGTCAACGTGTGCGTAGTGACGAGCATCAGTTTCATACTCTACGTGGGAAGTAGAGATTGTGATACCGCGTTCGCGCTCTTCTGGAGCTTTGTCGATTTGATCGAAGGACATTGCTGCGCCACCGTAAGTTTTGGACAATACAGATGTAATTGCAGCAGTCAAAGTTGTTTTACCATGGTCAACGTGACCGATAGTACCGATGTTAACATGGGGTTTCGTACGTTCGTATTTAGCCTTTGCCATTTGAACAATTCCTCCTTAAGGGGATTATATATGTTGGGCCGGAAGCGGAGTTAACGGGATGTTTGGTCCCGCCTCCTATCCAGCAGGTAAAACGTTATTATTCTCCGCCTTTGATCTTGGACACAATTTCATCGGAGATATTCTTAGGAACTTCTTCGTAGTGGGAGAGTTCCATGGAGAACACGCCGCGTCCTTGTGTACCGGAGCGAAGGGTAGTGGAGTAACCGAACATTTCGGAAAGAGGCACTTTCGCACGGATAATTTGAGTACCACCACGGGAGTCCATACCTTCGATACGTCCACGGCGGGAGTTCAGCATACCCATTACGTCGCCCATGTATTCCTCAGGCACGGTAACTTCAACTTTCATGATTGGCTCGAGCAGGACAGGCTTACACTTGTCTTTAGCTGCTTTCAGAGCCATGGAACCAGCGATTTTAAACGCCATTTCATTGGAGTCAACATCATGGTACGAACCGTCGACGATGGTTGCTTTAACGTCAACAAGCGGGAAGCCGGCAAGTACACCGTTCTTCATTTGCTCTTCGATACCTTGTTGTGCAGGACCAATGTATTCTCTTGGTACAGAACCACCGACAACCTTGCTGTCGAATTGGTTACCGCTACCAGGTTCCAGAGGTTCGAACTCAACCCATACGTGACCGTATTGACCACGACCACCGGACTGACGAACGAATTTACCTTCAACGCGAGCTGGCGCACGGAATGTTTCGCGGTAAGCTACCTGTGGTTTACCCACGTTGGTTTCTACCTTGAACTCACGACGCATACGGTCGATGATGATGTCCAAGTGAAGCTCACCCATACCTGCCAAGATCGTTTGGCCAGTTTCTTCATCGGTATGCGCACGAAGAGTTGGATCCTCTTCCGTCAACTTACCGAGAGCCACACCCATTTTATCTTGGTCAGCTTTTGTTTTAGGCTCAACTGCGATTTCGATAACCGGATCAGGGAAGTTCATGGACTCCAGGATAACCGGGTTTTTCTCATCACATAGTGTATCACCTGTGCCCGTATCTTTCAAACCTACGGCAGCTGCGATATCTCCGGCGAATACTTCGGAAATTTCTTGACGGCTGTTCGCATGCATTTGAAGGATACGACCAATGCGCTCACGCTTGCCTTTTGTTGCATTCAGTACGTAAGAACCGGATTGCAGTACGCCGGAGTATACGCGGAAGAATGTCAGCTTACCAACGTAAGGGTCGGTTGCGATTTTGAATGCCAAAGCCGAGAACGGCTCGTCATCGGAAGAATGCCGAATAGCTTCGGTTCCGTCTTCAAGGGTACCCTTGATGTCTGGAACGTCAGTTGGAGCCGGCAAATAATCGATTACGGCATCAAGCATCAACTGAACGCCTTTGTTACGGTAAGAAGATCCGCAGATAACCGGGAAGATCTTAACTTCGACAACACCTTTACGCAGAGCAGCTTTCAACTCAGCGATGGTGATTTCTTCACCTTCAAGATATTTCATTGTTAAGTCTTCGTCAAGTTCTGCTACCTTCTCAACCAACTCGTTGCGAAGCTCTTCCACTTGATCCTTGAATTCTGCTGGAATTTCGGTTTCTTCGATATTTTGCCCGAGGTCATCCTTATACATATAAGCTTTTTCCTCGATAATATCGATGATGCCAATGAAATCATTCTCTGCACCGATCGGAAGCTGAATTGCTACCGCGTTCGCTTGCAGACGCTCTCTCATATCTTTAACTACGTTCAAGTAGTCGGCACCGATAATATCCATTTTGTTTACGTATGCGATCCGCGGAACTCCGTAACGGTCTGCTTGTCTCCAAACAGTCTCCGACTGAGGTTCAACGCCCTCTTTCGCACTGAATACACCTACTGCCCCATCCAATACACGAAGGGAACGTTCAACTTCTACTGTGAAGTCAACGTGCCCCGGGGTGTCGATAATATTAACGCGATGACCCTTCCAAGAAGCGGTAGTCGCAGCGGACGTAATCGTGATACCGCGCTCCTGCTCCTGTTCCATCCAGTCCATTGTAGCTGCACCCTCGTGAACTTCCCCGATTTTGTGCGTACGGCCCGTATAGAACAAAATCCGCTCTGTAGTGGTCGTTTTACCAGCGTCAATATGCGCCATGATCCCGATATTACGTGTATTTTTCAAGGAGAACTCTCTTGTCGCCATGCGAATAGTCTCCCTTCAAAATTTGAAGTATAAATTAGTTGCTGAATCCTACCAGCGGTAGTGAGCAAACGCTTTGTTCGCTTCAGCCATTTTGTGCGTGTCTTCGCGTTTCTTAACGGAAGCGCCCGTGTTGTTGGAAGCGTCGATGATCTCAGCCGCCAAACGCTCTTCCATCGTCTTCTCACCGCGGTTGCGGGAGTAGTTTACGAGCCAACGTAATCCAAGGGATGTACGTCTCTCTGGTTTAACTTCGATCGGAACCTGGTAGTTAGCACCGCCGACACGACGAGCTTTAACTTCCAATACTGGCATGATGTTCTTGATAGCTGCTTCAAACACTTCCATCGGATCATTACCAGTACGTTCCTTGATGATGTTGAACGAATTGTAAAGGATGCTTTGAGCAACACCTCTTTTACCATCCAACATGATGCGGTTGATCAGACGAGTTACCAGTTTGCTGTTATACACCGGATCTGGCAGCACGTCTCTTTTAGTTACTGGACCTTTGCGTGGCATGGATATCCCCCTTTCTTCAGTCATGAGTCATGTTAAGAAAACATGAGCATCAATTAGCTTTTTGCTTTCGGACGCTTCGTGCCGTATTTGGAACGAGCTTGCATCCGGTTGTTTACACCAGCGGTATCAAGTGCGCCGCGAACGATATGGTAACGTACACCCGGAAGGTCTTTTACCCGTCCACCGCGAACCAATACAACACTGTGCTCTTGCAAGTTATGTCCGATACCCGGAATGTAAGCCGTCACCTCAATGCGGTTCGTCAAGCGAACACGAGCATATTTACGAAGTGCGGAGTTCGGTTTTTTCGGCGTCATCGTGCCTACACGAGTGCATACACCGCGTTTTTGCGGAGCGCTCAAGTCGGTCTCCTCACGTTTCAAAGCGTTAAAACCTTTTTGAAGAGCTGGAGATTTCGATTTGTAAACTTTAGCTTGACGGCCCTTGCGAACCAGTTGGTTAATTGTTGGCATGCTAGCCACCCCCTTCCCGTATTTATCATTCGATTACGAACCCGTTTAAGTCCACAGACCCAGGCGGTTCATAAAAGAACAAATGAAAAGTTTTTGCCGAGAGAAGTAACGCCTTCTCCAACAAAAACGATTTCTCAAATCATGATTTCAAGACAGCTACCATAGCTGCACCGACTTCAATACCGCATGCTTCCCCAAGTTCTGTCATCGTGGGTACATAGTTGATATGCACGCCATTCTTATCACACTCGGATACGACTTTTGAAATCAAACGCTGGTCGCAATCTTCAGCCACGTAAACCTCAGCGGCCAGACCAGATTCAACGACCTTCATCGTTTGTTTGGTGCCAATCTTGATGTGTGCATCCTGTAATCCTTTATCATTAGACACAAGTCATTCCTCCAAAAGAACAGGGAACAAAGAAACTATTCACGCACCTTTGCTATATTAGCATCTGCCTTAAACGATGTCAAGCTATTAAATCAGGAAAAAAGAAACATTGGAACAGGGAGATTCATCGTCTTACGACGCGTCATCTCCCCGTCACCTGACTGTCTCTTAATCTATAGAAGCTGTTTCGAGTTCCTGACTTTCGTCATTCACATCGTCCTGTCCCGCGAACTTCACACTGCGATATCGGTTCATACCGGTTCCCGCAGGGATCAGCTTACCAATGATAACATTCTCTTTCAGACCAAGCAGCTGATCGACTTTACCTTTAATGGCAGCGTCGGTCAACACGCGAGTCGTCTCCTGGAAGGAGGCCGCCGACAAGAACGAATCAGTTTCGAGAGATGCCTTCGTAATACCGAGGAGAACCGGTTTGGCAACCGCTGGTTCTTTCCCGGAAAGAATAGCGTCTTTATTAGCTGTCTCGTATTCATGCATATCCACGAAGGAGCCTGGCAGCAGGTTGGTATCTCCCGCATCCACGATACGGAATTTACGCAGCATCTGTCTGATCATAACTTCAACGTGTTTATCGTTAATTTCTACGCCTTGGTTACGGTATACGCGCTGAACTTCCTGAAGGATGTAGTTCTGCACGCCACGGATACCCTTGATGCGAAGCATCTCCTTCGGATCAATGGAACCATCGGTCAGCTCATCCCCAGCTTCGATGTGCTTGCCTTCGCTTACGCGCAGACGGGAACCATAGGTAACCGCGTAAACTTTGGTTTCAGCTTCACCTTGAATTTCGATTTCACGACGGTCCTTCGTTTCACGGATCTCTTTAACCACACCGTCGATCTCACTAATGGTTGCTTGACCTTTAGGATTACGGGCTTCAAAGAGCTCCTGGATACGCGGAAGACCTTGCGTAATATCATCACCGGCAACGCCGCCTGTGTGGAACGTACGCATCGTGAGCTGTGTCCCCGGTTCGCCGATAGATTGCGCCGCGATAATACCAACCGCTTCACCAATCTCAACATGCTTACCAGTAGCCAGGTTACGACCGTAACATTTTTTGCAGACGCCATAACGTGCACGGCAGCTCAAGATGGAACGAATTTGAAGCTTCTCGACGCCAGCTGCCACGATTTCTTCAGCTTTGTCGGAGTCAATCAATTCGTTGCGGTTTACGATGATCTCTTTGGTTTCCGGATGACGAACGGTTTCAAATGCATAACGTCCCTCGATACGGTCATAGAGATCCTCGATCACTTCCTTGCCGTCCTGAATACGGCTAACCATAAAGCCTTTATCCGTGCTGCACTCGTCTTCGCGAACGATGACATCCTGGGCCACGTCGACAAGTCGACGAGTCAAGTAACCGGAGTCAGCGGTACGAAGCGCTGTATCGGCAAGACCTTTACGCGCACCGTGCGTGGACAGGAAGTACTCGAGTACCGTCAGTCCTTCACGGAAGTTCGATTTGATCGGGAGTTCGATGATACGGCCCGACGGGTTCGCCATCAGACCCCGCATGCCACCGAGCTGGGTGATCTGCGATTTGTTACCCCGCGCCTTGGAATCCACCATGAGCATGATGGAGTTAAAGCGATCCATCGACTTCATGAGTACATCCGTAATATCGTCTTTGGTCTTGGACCAGATGTCGATAACGCGGTCATAACGTTCTTCGTTCGTGATCAAGCCGCGGCGATATTGGTTCGTTACCACTTTAACCTTCTCGTCGGACTCTTTCAGGATTTCATTCTTCTCGTCAGGTACGATAACGTCGGATACCGCAACGGTTACGCCTGCACGGGTAGAGTATGTGAAACCGATCTGCTTGATTTTATCCAAAATCACAGAGGTTTCCGTTGTATGGTACGTTTCGAAACAGCGTGCAATGATGGAACCCAGGTATTCCTTGCCAACGGCTCCGCTGACCGGCAGTTCCTGGATCACTTTTTGAATATCTGCACCCTTCTCGTATACGAAATACTTCTCAGGCGTGCCTTGCAGCAGGTTCGTACGAGTCGCTTCATTGATGTACGGGAAGCTGGCAGGGAAAATCTCGTTAAAGATAATCCGGCCGATCGTCGTAATCAAAATCGCATCCTGCTGTTTGTCGGTGAAGCTGGTTTTGCCAAGGGCTTTAACCGGAATCGCTACGCGTGCATGCAGACCGGCTGCTTCACGCTGATAAGCGGAAACCGCTTCGTTCACGCTGCCCAGAATCATGCCGGTACCTTTCTCTTCCTTGTTATCCATTGTCAGATAGAAGGAACCCAGTACCATATCCTGAGACGGCGTAACAACCGGCTTACCGTCTTTCGGGTTCAAAATGTTGCCCGATGCCAGCATCAACAGACGCGCTTCAGCTTGGGCCTCAGCGGACAAAGGAACGTGAACCGCCATTTGGTCACCGTCAAAGTCAGCGTTATACGCCGTACATACGAGCGGGTGAAGACGGATCGCATGGCCCTCAACCAGAATCGGCTCAAATGCTTGAATACCGAGTCTGTGAAGCGTCGGTGCACGGTTCAGAAGAACCGGATGCTCTTTAATGACTTCCTCGAGCACATCCCATACTTCTGGACTTACACGTTCTACTTTGCGTTTCGCACTCTTGATATTATGTGCCAGGCCTTTGTTGACCAGTTCTTTCATCACGAACGGCTTGAAGAGCTCGAGCGCCATTTTCTTAGGCAGACCGCATTGGTACATTTTCAGGTAAGGACCTACGACGATAACGGAACGACCAGAGTAGTCAACCCGTTTACCGAGCAAGTTCTGACGGAAACGTCCTTGTTTACCCTTCAGCATGTGGCTGAGGGATTTAAGCGGACGGTTACCCGGACCTGTTACCGGACGGCCGCGGCGGCCGTTGTCGATCAGTGCATCGACAGCTTCCTGCAGCATGCGCTTCTCGTTTTGAACAATGATATCCGGCGCGCCGAGATCCAGCAGTCTTTTCAGACGATTGTTCCGGTTAATAACACGGCGGTACAGATCGTTCAAGTCGGAAGTCGCAAAGCGTCCGCCATCAAGTTGAACCATCGGACGAAGCTCCGGCGGAATGACCGGCAGCACATCCATGATCATCCATTCCGGATTGTTGCCGGAGTTGCGGAACGCCTCAATCACTTCCAGGCGTTTGATCGCCCGGTTGCGGCGCTGACCTTGTGCAGTGCGCAGTTCTTCCTTAAGGAATTCAAGCTCCTTCTCAATATCGATGTCTTGAAGAAGTTTCTTGACCGCTTCAGCACCCATGCCCGCTTGGAAGCCGTAGCCGTACTTCTCACGGTAGCTGCGGTATTCCTTCTCGGACAGCAATTGCTTCTTCTCCAGCGGCGTATCTCCTGGATCGGTTACAACATAAGATGCGAAGTAAATGATCTCCTCAAGAGATCTTGGGGACATATCCAGAGCCAGACCCATGCGGCTTGGAATGCCTTTGAAATACCAAATGTGCGATACAGGAGCTGCGAGCTCGATATGGCCCATCCGTTCGCGGCGGACTTTGGCGCGCGTGACTTCAACGCCGCAGCGATCGCAGACTACTCCTTTATAACGGACACGCTTATACTTACCGCAATGACATTCCCAGTCCTTCTGAGGACCGAAAATACGCTCGCAGAAGAGGCCTTCTTTCTCCGGCTTCAATGTACGGTAGTTAATCGTTTCCGGCTTCTTCACCTCTCCGCGAGACCAAGAACGGATTTTTTCCGGTGAAGCAAGACCGATTTTCATGTACTCAAAATTGTTAACGTCCAACAAGGAGCAACCCTCCTCAACCTAGTCCTATTTATGTGCTGTACGACCATAACACCACCGCCGACTAATCAGCCGACGGGGGTGAATGATTGACCGTTATTCCACTCCGACTTCAGCGCCTTCCAAGTTAAGGCTCAGTTTATCACCTTGAGCATCGTCTTCGTCATCGAGTTCTTTCATCTCGATTTCCTCTTCGTTCTCGCTCAGGATTTTAACGTCCATACCGAGAGACTGAAGCTCTTTAATCAATACCTTGAACGATTCAGGAACACCCGGTTCCGGAACGTTCTCGCCTTTGACGATCGATTCGTAGGTTTTCACCCGGCCGACCACGTCATCGGACTTGACGGTAAGAATTTCTTGCAGCGTATAGGCAGCACCGTAAGCTTCAAGCGCCCATACTTCCATCTCACCGAAGCGCTGTCCGCCGAACTGGGCTTTACCACCCAGCGGCTGCTGCGTAACGAGGGAGTATGGTCCCGTGGAACGGGCGTGAATTTTATCGTCAACCATGTGCGCGAGCTTGATCATGTGCATGACGCCGACGGTAACTTCACGTTCAAAACGTTCGCCCGTCCGTCCGTCGTACAACACGGTTTTACCATTGCGCTGCATGCCTGCTTCTTCCATCGTATCAAACACGTCATACTCGCTTGCACCGTCGAATACCGGTGAAGCCACGTGAATGCCGAGCTGGAGCGCAGCCATACCCAAGTGAACCTCAAGCACCTGACCGATGTTCATCCGTGATGGAACCCCCAGAGGATTCAACACAACTTGAACCGGCGTGCCATCCGGCAGGAACGGCATGTCTTCTTCAGGCAAAATACGGGCAACGACACCTTTGTTACCGTGACGTCCGGCCATTTTGTCGCCTTCGGAGATTTTACGTTTCTGTGCGATGTAGACGCGAACCAATTGGTTGACGCCCGGCGGCAATTCGTCGCCGTTCTCACGCGTAAACACCTTCACGTCCACGATGATTCCGTCACTACCGTGAGGAACGCGCAGCGAGGTATCGCGCACTTCGCGAGCCTTCTCACCGAAGATCGCATGCAAGAGACGCTCCTCTGCCGTCAGCTCGGTTACGCCCTTAGGCGTTACCTTACCGACGAGAATGTCGCCAGCGCTGATTTCGGCACCGATGCGGATGATTCCGCGCTCGTCAAGGTTCTTGAGCGCTTCTTCCCCTACGTTAGGAATATCGCGCGTGATTTCCTCCGGACCGAGCTTCGTGTCACGAGCCTCGGATTCGTACTCCTCGATATGGATCGAAGTGTACACATCCTCTTTGACCAGCTTCTCGGAGAGAAGAATCGCATCCTCGTAGTTGTAGCCTTCCCAAGTCATGAACGCAACGACGACGTTGCGGCCCAGTGCCAATTCGCCCATCTCGGTGGATGGTCCGTCTGCCAGGATGTCACCTTTTTTGATCACATCGCCGCGCTTGACGATTGGACGCTGATTGATGCATGTTCCTTGGTTCGAACGCATAAATTTGTGTAATTTATATTTAACAATATCGCCTTTGACTTCTTGTCCGTCGATATTTTCCACGCGGCGGAGCCAGATTTCGTTGGCGGATGAACGTTCAATAATCCCGTCGTATTTGGATACAATACATACACCGGAGTCTTTCGCAGACTTATGCTCCATCCCGGTTCCGACGAGCGGAGCCTTAGGAATAAGAAGCGGAACAGCCTGCCGCTGCATGTTCGATCCCATCAGCGCGCGGTTGGAGTCATCGTTCTCGAGGAACGGGATGAGCGCCGTCGCCACCGACACGACCTGCTTAGGCGATACGTCCATGTAGTCTACACGGTCGCTCGGCATCGGAAGGATGTTGTCGGATTGCTTGTTATAACGGACGATTACCATTTCGTCAGCGAAGGTACCGTCTTCGTTGAGTTCGGCGTTTGCCTGGGCAACGATGTAGTTATCCTCTTCGTCTGCAGTCAGGTAATCGATTTGGTCCGTGACTTTACCGGTCTTCGGATCCACCCAACGGTACGGAGCTTCGATGAAGCCATACTCGTTGATGCGCGCAAACGTCGACAAGGAGTTGATCAGACCGATGTTCGGCCCCTCCGGCGTCTCGATCGGACACATACGGCCATAGTGACTGTGGTGAACGTCCCGCACTTCAAAGCCCGCGCGCTCACGCGTCAAACCGCCCGGTCCGAGTGCAGACAGACGACGTTTGTGCGTCAGTTCCGCTAGCGGGTTAGTCTGATCCATGAACTGGGACAACTGGGAGCTGCCGAAGAACTCTTTGATCGATGCGATAACCGGACGGATGTTGATGAGCGCCTGCGGCGTAATCACGTTCGCATCCTGGATCGACATTCTCTCGCGAACAACGCGTTCCATCCGGGACAAACCGATACGGAACTGATTTTGGAGCAATTCGCCCACAGAACGCAGACGACGGTTACCCAGATGATCGATATCATCCGTATTGCCGATTCCATGCAGCAGGTTGATGAAGTAGCTGATGGAGGAAATGATATCCGCCTGCGTAATATGCTTCACGGATTTATCGATGTTTGCGTTCGCGATGACCTTCACGACTTTTCCGTCCTCGATCGGAGAGAATACGTCGATCGTTTGCAGCGGGATATCCTCGCTGTCCATCACGCCGCCGGCAACATGATAATTCTTGAAGCCTACGCTCTTCTCAAGGTAAGGCATAATCTCGTCCAAAAGACGACGGTCTACGGTTTGACCGGCTTCCGCAACGATCTCACCCGTATCGATGTCTATCAAACTTTCTGCCAAACGTTGATTAAAGAGACGGTTCTTAATATGAAGCTTCTTGTTGATCTTATAACGACCAACGTTAGCCAGATCATAACGCTTCGGATCGAAGAAACGGGCAACGAGAAGGCTCTTCGCATTCTCCAGTGTCGGCGGCTCGCCCGGGCGAAGGCGTTCATAGATTTCAATGAGCGCTTTTTCCGTGGAGTCCGTGTTGTCTTTATCCAGCGTATTTTGAATATATTCATCATTGCCCAGAAGATCCAAAATCTCGGCATCCGTGCCAAAACCAAGCGCACGTAAAAGCACCGTTACAGGGATTTTACGGGTGCGGTCGATCCGGACATAAATAATGTCCTTCGCGTCCATCTCCAGTTCCAGCCAAGCGCCGCGGTTAGGGATAACTGTTGCAGTGTACGTCGTCTTACCGTTTTTATCCACTTTCGTGCTGAAATAGACGCTGGGAGAGCGAACCAACTGGCTGACAATAACCCGTTCGGCACCATTGATAATGAATGTTCCGGTTTCCGTCATTAACGGGAAGTCTCCCATGAACACTTCCTGCTCCTTGACCTCTCCGGTCTCCTTGTTAATGAGCCGGACTTTCACGCGGAGCGGCGCCGCATAAGTAACGTCGCGTTCTTTCGCGTCATCGACGGTGTATTTCGGTTCTCCAAGGCTGTAGTCAATGAACTCTAGCACCAAATTGCCCGTGAAATCCTGGATCGGCGAGATGTCCTGGAACATTTCGCGGAGTCCTTCCTCCAAAAACCATTCATAAGATTTTTGTTGGATTTCAATCAGGTTCGGAACTTCGAGTACCTCGTTAATACGAGCATAACTTCGCCGAGTGCGTCGACCATATTGAACAAGATGTCCTGCCAACTTAAACTCACCCCTCATGTCTACTCACTTTAAAAATTTCATTGCGAACCTCTGTTTGTAACACTATAATGGAACATACAGAGGACACTCCCATAAATAGAGAAAAGCCCTTATCGAATACCTTTTCGAAAAAAGAGCAGCTTATCCATGGTTATGATAATCATCTCATATCCTGTAGATTTGCCCAAAATGTACATATTATACGTCAATATGACCGACTTTATGCGTATTTCCGCATAATAAGTCTTGACATTTCAGCCAACTAAAGACAAAGAGACCATCCTAATACTGACATTTTATAATAATACCATACCAGCATACCCAAGTCAACAGCCTAGTCGAACTATTTTAAGAAGATTTCGTCGCTTTGAATATTCGGTACCCTTTATCCTTCGTTACTTCCTCAACCCGTTCAAATAAACTCTCCAGCTTCGCTTTGGCCGAAGGCGCACCCTGCTTCTTCTGAATCACAACCCACAACTGTCCATTCTCGCGCAGATGTTTCCACGATTCCTCGAATATGGCATGCACCGTTTCTTTTCCCGCACGAATCGGCGGATTGGTCAGAACCACATCAAATTGCTGATCCTTCACCGCCTCAAACAAGTCGCTTTCTAAGATCGTAACGTTGATTATACCGTTGCGCTTCGCATTCTCTTTGGCCAATTCGACAGCCCGGCTATTGATGTCGATCATCGTCACATGGCCTTGTGTGGCCATTCTTGCCGCCGTTAGACCGATCGGGCCGTACCCGCACCCTACATCCAGCACTTGGGCATCCTGCCCGAAGTCCATGGCGTCTATCAACACCTTGCTGCCATAATCCACGCCGCCCTTGGAGAATACGCCAGCGTCGCTGACCAAACTAAATGACTGCCCCCGAAGTTCCGTCTTTAGCTCCTTACGATCATGAGCAATCTCCGGCTGGTTTGAGTAATAATGTTGATTCGGCATCATTTCCTCCGTCTTGAATCAAATTCTGCCCGTCTAAGGCATATCGGCCTTAAGCGCTCCATTATTCCAGTATAACCTTTCCTGCGGAGAATCAGTACGCGTTGAACTCCCCGCCACAATAACAAACCCCTTGAACAAATATTCAAGGGGTTTGCTTCTTGCTGACATTCATCTAGAGAAGTAATTACTTCACTTCTACGGATGCGCCTGCTTCTTCCAATTTAGCTTTAACAGCTTCAGCTTCTTCTTTAGCTACTTTTTCTTTCAATGGTTTTGGAGCGTTGTCAACCAGTTCTTTTGCTTCTTTCAAGCCAAGACCTGTGATTTCGCGAACCACTTTAATTACGTTGATTTTGGACGCCCCTGCGCTAGTCAGGATTACGTCGAATTCGGATTGCTCTGCTTCAGCAGCTGCACCAGCGCCACCTACAACAGCTACTGGAGCTGCAGCAGTTACACCAAATTCTTCTTCGATTGCTTTTACGAGATCGTTCAGTTCCAGAACAGACATACCTTTAATTGCTTCCAAGATTTGCTCTTTGCTCATTTAAGTTGAACCTCCATTTATTATTAAGATTTGATAGTTGTTGTTACACAGCTTCAGCAAGACAAGGCTTATGCGCCTTGTTCTTCCTTCTCAGCAACGGCTTTAACTGCAAGCGCGAAGTTGCGCACTGGAGCTTGAAGCACGCTGAGGAGCATGGAAAGAAGACCTTCGCGGGACGGAAGTTCTGCCAGAGCTTTGATTTCGCTCTCTCCGATTACACGGCCTTCAACTACGCCGCCTTTCAATTTCAACGCGTCGTTTTTCTTAGCAAAATCGTTGAGGATTTTTGCTGGAGCGACAGCGTCATTGGTACCAAAAGCAACAGCTGTAGGACCAGTCAGGACTTCGTCCAGATCAGTCAGCTCTGCTGCCGCAGTTGCACGGCGAAGCAGCGTGTTTTTCAGTACTTGGAACTCGACGCCAGCTTCACGAAGCTGCTTACGAAGTTCAGTTACTTGCGCAACGTTCAGTCCGCGATAGTCAGCAACTACTGTAGATACGCTCTCGCGCAGCTTAGCAGCAACGACATCAACCGCTTCTTGTTTCGCTTGAATCACTTTTGCGTTTGCCAATGATTACACCTCCTGGTTGTATTAGTAGCGTAAGAGCACCAAGCTCTCCGCTCTTCCTACGGGCACTAAAAAAGCCTCCGTAGAATCACGAAGGCCTGATGAATCATCATTTGGCCGGTACAACCGGACAAATTGTTGACGTTCTATCATAACACCTCGGTAGGAAATTAAGCCTGCTTAGGGCACCTACTGTCTACGGTAAGCATATTCAACTTTAAGGGTCAGTCTCGAAGACTCACAACTGTTACATAATATCAAACCTCATCGACTAAAGTCAATGGTAATATTATCTGTAAACGGTTGTGTTCACGCGAGCGCTTGGTCCCATCGTCGAGGAAACAGCGATGCCTTTCAGGTATACACCTTTAGCAGCAGCTGGCTTCGCACGATTCAATGCATCGATGAGAGCTTTGAGGTTCTCATTCAATTGAGCTGCATCGAAAGACACTTTACCGATTGGCGCGTGAATTTGACCTGCTTTGTCCAGACGGTACTCGATTTTACCGGCTTTGATTTCTTGAACAGCCTTGGCAACATCGAATGTAACCGTACCAGCTTTAGGGTTAGGCATCAGGCCTTTACCACCGAGCAGACGGCCAAGTTTACCGACTTCACTCATCATATCAGGTGTAGCTACGCAGACATCGAACTCGAACCAGCCTTGTTGGATTTTGTTGATCATGTCCTGATCGCCAACAAAATCAGCGCCAGCCGCTTCAGCCTCTTTCGCTTTTTCACCTTTTGCAAATACCAGAACGCGTTGTGTTTTACCTGTGCCGTGAGGCAAGACAACAACACCACGAACAGCCTGGTCTTGTTTACGCGGGTCTACGCCCAAACGTACAGCCGCTTCAACAGTTTCGTCGAATTTGGCAGTTGCAGCCTTCTTCACAAGCTCTACAGCTTCCAAAGGCTCATAAGTTGCTTCGCTGTCAATCAGCTTGGCAGCTTCAACGTATTTCTTGCCGTGTTTAGCCATGTTTGTTTTCCTCCTTTGTGGTGTTAGCGGAAATTCCTCCCACATAATCCGGACCTCGTCCGGTTTCAACCGAAAGACGATTAGTCTTCGATTGTGATACCCATACTACGGGCAGTACCTTCTACCATCTTCATTGCAGCTTCAACGGATGCAGCGTTCAGGTCAGGCATTTTTTGCTCAGCGATTTGACGAACAGCGTCACGCTTAACGGTAGCCACTTTCTTCTTGTTAGGCTCGCCGGATCCTTTTTCGATCTTAGCAGCCACGCGAAGCAGAACAGCAGCCGGTGGAGTTTTCGTGATGAACGTAAAGGAACGATCTTCAAACACCGAAATTTCAACCGGAATGATCAGACCAGCTTGATCAGCAGTACGTGCGTTGAATTCTTTACAGAATGCCATGATGTTGACACCCGCTTGACCCAATGCAGGACCTACTGGAGGAGCCGGGTTCGCTTTACCTGCAGGAATTTGCAGTTTCACAATCTTGATAACTTTTTTAGCCATGGTTGACACCTCCTTGCATCAATAGTGGTAGACGGACGCGTATTTACGCCCTCCCACAAGAAACCTGAAGAATCAGATCTTCTCCACTTGAGTATAATCCAACTCCAGCGGGGTTTCCCGTCCAAACATGTTGACGTGAACTTTCAACTTGCTCTTTTCAGCCAAAATCTCTTCCACGGAGCCCACAAAATTCGCAAAAGGACCAACCTTGATACGAACGGATTCCTTGATGTCGAATTCGATCTTCGGTTTCGGCTCTTCCATGCCCATATGCTTCAGAATCTGTTCCACTTCTTCCGGAAGCAAAGGCGTCGGTTTAGAACCGGACCCTGTCGAACCAACAAAACCGGTCACTCCTGGCGTATTGCGGACAACATACCAAGAATCATCGGTCTGAATCATTTCGACCAAGACATATCCCGGGTAAACTTTACGCATGACGGTTTTTTTCTTGCCGTCTTTGTTTACGATTTCTTCTTCCATCGGAACAAGAACGCGGAATATTTTGTCCTCCATGCCCATGGACTCGACACGTTTTTCCAAATTGGCTTTGACTTTATTCTCATACCCAGAATAGGTATGAACTACGTACCATCTTTTTTCCATATCAAGCCACCTGGGACCCTTCTAAATTATCGCTTCGATCACAGCGGAAATACCGATGTCTACAACCCAAAAATAAATCGTGACAAACACAATGGTGCCTAGAACAATGAGAGTATAGTTCGTCAGTTCTTTACGATTGGGCCAGCGAACTTTTTTAAGTTCCGCCCAGCTTTCAGAGAAAAAGGAAAACAGAGACTTGAAACCACGTTTCACGCCGACTACACCTCCAAAAGAAAACTATCTGGTTTCGCGATGAGGAGTTTGCTCGTTACAGAACTTGCAAAATTTCTTCATCTCCATGCGGTCGGGGTGATTTCGCTTGTTTTTGGTGGTTGTGTAGTTTCTTTGTTTGCAGCTTGTACAAGCCAAAGTGATAATTACCCGCATGATGTGCACCTCCCGAAGACGTCCTTCTTTGTCAGAAGAATCGATATTGATCCTAGTAGAAACAACCTTATTCTCATCGAAAACCGGTTATTTCTGCGAGATGAATAAAACCGTTGTTCCAAAAGCTGTAACAACGATCCATTCATAAAACACGCGAATTTAGGCCTACCTAAAACACTTTATCACAAGGATAGCGCCATTTCAAGCCTTTTTCTCTCTGATTGCGGGCTGCAATAAATGCCATTGCCAGCTAAACCAGGGAATAAGTCCCCGGCTTATTGTACACCTTCCGCTGTAAAAAACTGTGGCGTTTCACAGTCTTTGTCCATCTTGCATAGCATTTAGCCTATATCCAGTATGTTCAATCTTCCAACAGATGAAACACCAAATATTACACATAATGCGAAAATGGACATCTCTGAATTGCGTCCTATCACGTCTGCCGTCAAAGATCATGGCGGTAAAGCATGCAAAGATCCTTCACCGGCCATCCCGAAATACGATGCTGCAATTAAAAAAAGGCTCAGATTGAGCCTTCTGCTTCTTGTCCGACATTTGCTTTAATTATCCCTGACCTCCAGATAACGCTCAAGCTTTCGCTTTACCCGCTGGAGGGCATTGTCAATCGATTTCACGTGACGCCTCAAATCTACCGCGATTTCTTGATAGGAACGACCGTCCAAATAAAGCATCAAGACTTTCCGTTCCAGATCGCTTAAGATCTCTGACATCTTGTCTTCCAGGCCGACAAACTCCTCTTGATTGATGATCAGTTCCTCCGGATCGCTTACCGCTGTACCACAAATGACATCCAGCAGCGTACGGTCCGAGTCCTCGTCATAAATCGGCTTGTCCAAAGAGACATACGAATTGAGCGGAATATGCTTCTGTCTCGTAGCGGTCTTGATCGCCGTAATGATCTGCCTGGTAATGCAGAGCTCGGCAAAGGCCTTGAACGAGGACAGCTTATCCCCTTTAAAATCACGAATTGCCTTGTACAGCCCGATCATGCCTTCCTGGACGATATCCTCCCGGTCGGCCCCAATCAGAAAATAGGAACGGGCTTTAGCACGTACAAAATTCCGGTACTTATTGATCAAATACTCCAGCGCCCCGCTGTCACCCTCGCGGACCGCCTCGACAATGTCTTCATCGCTTATCACATCATACCCTGACAACATGACTTCCTTGAGGTCCACACTCAATAGAATCCCTCCGGCCCGGAACGCACGGTAGCCCGTCACTCGCTTGAAATATATGACAAGTATATATGATGTCTACTAGACCGTCAACCACGTTCTACCTAAAATAGACCGATAATAACATTTAATGTAAACTATTTCGTAGATTCATATATTGTTTCATTTTCCAAATGAGCCGACCTTTCGTCCCTCATGGTGTAAAACTGTGTTACTCCCTTCGCCAGCGCTCGAACGCCTGTCTCACATCCGGCGGCAGCTTCCCGTCAAGCGTATTTCTGCTCTTGGTATGCTCTTTCGTAATCTTCTGCTTCACTTCGCGCTCGCTCTGCTCGACCTCGCTCAGCAATTCCCGGGCGGACAGCCGGAGTGCTCCTCTAGCAAAAATGACGTGCTGCTCGATTAAATCGCTGGTTGCCACATAAATTTTACGCCGTCGATGGCTAAACTCGCCGACAAGCCGCTCAATACACTCATCGGCAGTTTCCTTCTCTTTCGTAAAAAACACCTGCACCTTGCCTTGCGTGTAGGATTTCCCCAAGCCCGGGACCCGGTACGCGTCAAAAATCACCACGACTCTGAGCCCAGAATACGCTTGGTAATCCGCTAATTTCTCAAGCAGCAAGTCCCGCGCTTCGTGCATGCTGCTATTGGCAAGCTTCGCAAGATGCGGCCAGCCGCCGATCATGTTATAACCGTCGACCAGCAGCACATCCCGCCAATCGGCCATCATCGCTAACCTTGCAGGCGGCGACGGCGAAGCACTTCGTACATGACGACGCCTGCGGCAACCGAGGCGTTAAGCGAATTGATTTTTCCGGCCATCGGCAGTTTCACAAGCACATCGCATTTCTCGCGGATCAGACGCCCCATCCCTTTATTCTCATTGCCGATAACGATGGCGACCGGCCCGTCGAAAACCTCGGTATCATACAATTCCTGAACGGCATCGACCACGGTTCCGACAACCCACACGCCCATTTCCTTCAGCTGATCGATGGTTTGGCCCAGATTGGTCACTCTGGCTACAGGAACATACTCCACCGCGCCGGCCGATGTTTTGGATACCGTTGCCGTTATCTGCGCGGATCTGCGCTTAGGCAATATGACGCCGTGAGCGCCCGTGCAGTCGGCCGTTCGGAGAATCGATCCCAGATTGTGCGGATCCTCGATCTCGTCCAGAAGCAGCAGGAAAGGCGGCTCGCCTTTTTCCTCCGCGGCCTTCAGCAAATCGTCCACTTCCACATAAGCGTAGGGTGCCGCCTGGGCAACCACGCCTTGATGCTGGACTCCGGGAACCATCTGATCCAGCTTCCGTTTGTCCACATGCTGAACGACGATGCCCAGCTTCTTCGCTTCCGCGATGATCGGCAGGGTCAGATGCTTTTGCGCGTTTTCGGCAATCCATATTTTATTGATCGTGCGTCCGGATTTGAGCGCTTCCGTGACGGAATGCTTACCGGCTACTACTTCCTCTTCTTGCATCATGTAGGTCTCCTCCTGCATATCAGCCGGCGTCCCCCTCGCTTGGGAAAAACCGGCTGTATCGTTTCATGTTGATGCCTATATTGCCACACGGTTTATTTAACGGACCCCTCGATAAACTCGATGCTCTTTCCGATGAGTTCACGGAGACGGTCCTGCTCTCCCGCATAATATAAATACCCAACCAGCGTCTCGAATGCCGTTGCATGCCGATATTCCAGCACGTCGGCATTCTTCGGTATGCTGCCTGATTTGGCATTGCGCCCCTGACGCACCACATCGCGCTCTTCCTCCGTCAGCTCCGGATCCAGAAAAGCCAATATCCGGCTCTGCGCCTTCGCCGAAACGAAGCTCGTGGCCGAACGGTGCAAGTGATGGGGACGGAGATTGGCCCGTGATATCAGAAACTGCCTCACCGCCACCTCATAAATGGCATCCCCGATATAAGCGAGCACGATGGGCGGGATTAAACGGGCCGGCTTCGACGGCGGAAAATCAAACCAGCCTACTGCAGGATCCTGATGCTTATCCCCGCTCATTTACGCCGCCAGCGCATGCCCTGCGCCGTATCCTCCAGCACGATGCCTTCGTCCGCCAGCTTGTCGCGGATTTCGTCCGCTCGGGCCCAGTTTTTATTCTTGCGGGCTTCGACACGTTCGGCAATCAGCGCTTCGATTTCCTCATCCAGCAATTCATCCGTACCTGTGTTCACGATGCGGAGCACGCCGTTCATTTCGTTGAAAGCACGCAGCACTTCATGCAGATCCGCGGCAGGAATCGATGCTTCCTTCAGCAGCTGATTCGCCTCGCTGGCCCATTGGAACATCGCGGTGATGGCGTCCGGCGTGTTGAAATCGTCCTGCATTTTCTCGTGAAATTCGACAAGCACGGCCGATATTTTGTCGGCTACGTCCTGGCTGACTTGATCGTCCTTGGAGCCGATCGCCGTGCCCAATCGATGTTCGACGTTTGCCGCCGCATTCGCGAGGCGTTCCACGCTGTTCTGTGCCTGTTCCATCACCTCGTCGCTGTAATTCAGCGGGTTGCGGTAGTGGGTGGACAACATGAAATAGCGAACGGCTTCTTTCGTATACTGTTCGCGAAGTTCCTTAACCAATACGCCGTTGCCCAGCGATTTCGACATTTTCTCGTTGTTGATGCGGATATATCCATTATGCATCCAATAGTTCGCGAGCGGTTTGCCCGTCAATGCCTCGGACTGCGCCACTTCGCATTCATGGTGCGGAAACTGCAGATCCTGGCCGCCGCCGTGGATATCCAAGGTATCCCCGAGATAGCGGCGAGCCATGGCGGAGCACTCGATATGCCAGCCCGGGCGGCCGTCGCCCCATGGACTGCTCCAGTAGATCTCTCCCGGCTTCGCGGCTTTCCACAGCACGAAGTCCTCTGGATTTTCCTTCCGCTTATCCACTTCGATCCGGATCCCGAACTGGAGCTCATCGAGGTTCTGCTGGGACAGCTTGCCGTAGTCGTCGAACTTGCGGGTCCGGTAGAATACGTCTCCGCCGTTCTCATAAGCAAAGTCGCGATCAATGAGCTCCTGGATGAATTCGATGATGCTCTCCATATTGTCCGTTACCCGCGGATTCAATGTCGCTCTGGGTATGCCGAGACCGTCCAAATCCTCGTAATAGGCGCTGATGAACTTCTCTGCAACCTCCGGAACGGTCGTCCCGGTTTGCTCCGCTTTCCGAATCATTTTGTCATCCACGTCCGTGAAGTTCACCACGTAATTCACGTCGTTGCCCTGATTCTCGAAGTACGCTCGAACCACGTCGAAAAAAATCATCGGGCGGGCATTGCCGATATGGATATAGTCGTACACGGTAGGACCGCATACGTAGATCTTTACCTTACCGGGTTCCTGGGCAACAAACGTTTCTTTCATGCGGGTTAGCGTGTTATAGATTTGCAGTGCCATATTGTATCATCTCAATCCTTTCGTTCCATCGCTTATTGTCTTTTACTTCAAAGCCTGCGTAACGCATTGATTCATGTTGAAGATGATGTATCGAAATCGCTATATGAAGTCAGGCTATGCATCGTCCAAGGCATCCAAGGTTATGGGAGTTCTTCTATTCTTCCTTGGCCGAAGACACGACAGCCTCGGAAACCATCGCTTGATGCCGGCTTCCCTTGCTCTCATCCAGCTCCGCCCGGAGCTGATTGATCTCCTTCTGCATCGAACGGAGCGTATCGACAATCGGATCGGGCAGGTTCGTGTGATCCAGCCGGTCGCGCACCCGCTCCCCGTTCTGTTTCACGACTTTGCCGGGATTGCCAACGACGGTGCTGTTCGGGGGTACGGGCCTTAATACGACCGCGTTGGATCCGATGTTACAGTTATCCCCAATCGTAAAAGAACCTAGCACTTTCGCTCCGGATCCGATGACCACGTTGTTGCCGATGGTCGGATGCCGCTTGCCTTTTTCCTTACCGGTTCCGCCAAGGGTCACCCCCTGGTAGATCACCACGTCGTCTCCGATCTCGCAGGTCTCTCCAATGACAACCCCCATGCCATGGTCGATGAACAGCCGACTCCCGATACGGGCGCCCGGATGAATCTCGATGCCTGTCATGAACCGGCTGATCTGAGATATGATCCGTGCCAGCGTATACCACCGCCGCTTAAATAATGCATGAGCCACCCGGTGCGCCCACAGGGCGTGAAGTCCCGAGTAGGTGAATACCACTTCAAAAAGTCCCCGGGCGGCCGGGTCATTCTCGAACACTGTCCGAATATCCGATTTCATCTGTTTAAACATGAACGCTCCCTCTTTCCCCTCTTCCAATCGCGCATGCAACTTGCTATCCATCGTTATTCCTGTAATAAAAAACGCCCCTGCAGCTTATCGCTGCAGAGGCGCTAGACCGCGGTTCCACTCTGCTTCGAACCGGCACAAGACTCCTCCCTTCGTCAGGGACGGATTCTACCGATTCTCTTCATGTCATTAACGGCAGACGACCGGCATGATCTAACGATTGCGTTCGCTTCAACCATGCAGCTCACAGGTGCATTTCCGCTGCAGGCGACGGGACAACTCTCAGCCGGCAGATTCAAGTGGTTCTTGTCTTCTGCCGATTGTCCTCTCTGGAACGTGCCTGTTTTACGCGTACTTCTCCTGATCGTAGCTTTTTAAACGTTTATAGTTGTTGATCCAGACTTTATAAATGACCGCGTGGCTCACTAGAGACGCTGCGCTGACGGCTTGTGCTTCCGATCGCTGTTGCCTTCCGATTTCTTTAACGATATTAATTAGGTTGAAATCGGAAGGCAAAGGCGAACGCTTCGCTTCTCCAGAACGATTCCGTCCTCTCCGCTACTTCCCTGTATGAGTATAAATGCACCATTTAATAAAACCCTAGATCTAAGAATATTTCACTTCTAGTTTGGTGTAATTATAACTGATGATATACGGGCTGACAAGGAACGTTTATTGCGGATGCCGCCCGAGTTATGCGCCCTTGATCTGGGAACGCAAACGGTCAAGCACGCGGTCCCTGCCAAGCAGCCAGATCGTCTGGTTCAAGTCGCGGCCATGGGTTTGTCCCGTCAGGGCTACGCGGATCGGCATGAAGAGCTGTTTGCCCTTAAACCCGGTCTCCTTCTGGACTTCCTTGATCATGGCGGCGATCTTCTGCGCGTTAAACTCATCGGACTGTTCGATCTTCGCCAGGAATGCGGACAGTACGGCAGGCACCTGCTCGCCGCCCATCACTTCGATCCCCTCGGCATCCAGCTCCAGGTGCGTTCGGAAGAACACTTCCGACAGATCCACGATATCCGAAGCCGCCGTCATCTGCTCCTGATAGAGCGCCACGAGCGCGCGTGCCCATTCCTCCTGCTCGGCCGTAAGCTTGGACGGCAAACGGCTGGCTTTCTGCAAATGCGGAATGGCCAAATCGGCGATCCGGTCCGGATCCGCGTTCTTAATGTACGTGTTGTTCATATGAGCCAGCTTGTTCGTGTCGAATACCGCCGGGCTCTTGGACAAGCGATGCTCATCGAAGATCGAGATCAGCTGCTCTTGGGAGAACACTTCCTCTTCCCCTTCCGGAGACCAGCCCAGCAGCGAGATGAAGTTGAACAGCGCTTCAGGCAAATAACCAAGCTGGTCATACTGCTCGATGAACTGGATGATCGATTCGTTGCGCTTGCTCAGCTTCTTGTGATCCTCGCCCACGATCAGGGTCATATGCCCGAACTGAGGGGGCTCCCACCCGAAGGCTTCATAGATCATCAGCTGACGCGGCGTATTGGAGATATGATCCTCCCCGCGCAGCACATGGCTGATCTTCATGAGATGATCATCCAAAGCTACCGCGAAATTGTAGGTAGGAATGCCGTCTTTTTTGACGATGACGAAGTCGCCCGTCTCTTTGCTGTTAAACGAAATCGTGCCCTTCACCATATCGTCGAACGTGTAGACGCGGTCTTCCGGCACGCGGAAGCGGATGCTCGCCACGCGGCCTTCAGCCTCAAGCGCCTGGCGCTGCTCTTCGGTCAAATCGCGATGCTTCCCGGAATAGCGCGGCGTTTCGCCCCTAGCCATCTGCTCTTCCCGCTCCTGCTCCAGCTCTTCCTCCGTGCAGTAGCAGCGGTAAGCAAGCCCGCGATCCAGAAGGTCCTGCCAATATTGTTTATAAATATCAAGACGCTCGGTCTGGCGGTAAGGTCCGTACTCGCCCCCGACATCCACGCTCTCGTCCCAATCCATGCCCAGCCACTTCAAGTACTTCAGCTGGCTCTGCTCGCCGCCTTCCACGTTGCGTTTCACATCCGTATCCTCGATGCGGATAATGAATTTCCCGTTGTTCTTGCGGGCGAATAAATAATTGAATAATGCCGTTCTGGCATTGCCGATATGTAAATGTCCCGTTGGACTCGGTGCATAGCGCACGCGGACTTCTCCGGTCATTGTAACCCCTCCGCTTCCCTATTCTACAAAGTTTCCCAGTTCAAAAACTCCCTTTTTGAACGCATACTTCAAGATGATAGCACACCTTTTACAAGGCAGACAACCGACTGCGCGGCGATTCCTTCGCCCCTGCCGGTAAACCCGAGCTGCTCGGTGGTGGTCGCCTTCACGTTCACCTGATCCACCTCGGCATCCAGCGCTTTGGCGATCACTTCCGCCATTTGCGGAATGTATGGCGCCATCTTCGGCTTCTGGGCAATAATCGTGGAATCGATATTACCAAGTCTATACCCGCGTTCCTTTGCCATGACCCATACCTGTTCCAAAAGCTTCAGGCTGTCGGCGTCTTTAAAGGCAGGATCGTTATCGGGAAAATGGCGTCCGATGTCGCCAAGCCCCAGCGCCCCCAGGATCGCGTCCGTCACGGCGTGCAGCAGCACGTCGGCGTCGGAGTGCCCGAGCAGACCTTTGTCATGCGGAATCGTGACCCCTCCGATGATGCACGGCCTTCCTTCTACGAGCTGATGTACGTCAAACCCTTGTCCTACTCGAATCATTCCATGTCCTCTCCCTTACGTTTCTGTAAAAAAGCCGCATATTCCAGATCCTCCGGCGTGGTGATTTTGATGTTGCTGTATTTCCCCTCCACCACGGTGACCGGATGCCCTGCCCGCTCCATCAGCATGGCGTCGTCGGTGCCGACGAATCCCTCCTTCGCCGCAGCTTCATGCGAGGACAGCAGGTCGGAAAGACGAAAAGCCTGTGGGGTCTGGACGGCCCACAGACTTTGACGGTCCGGGGTACCTGTAATCAGCCCCTTACCGTTCACCTGCTTAATCGTATCCTTCACGGGAACCCCGAGTACCGAGGCGCCTTCGCGGATCGCCGCATCGCGGCAGGCTTCAATTTCCTCTTGCGTTACGAACGGCCTTACGCCGTCATGTATCATTACCCATTCTGAAGAGATTTGCTTGATGCCTTGATATACGGACTGTTGTCTCTCGCTTCCGCCCGGGATTACGGCAGACACCTTATCCAAACCGTATTCCTGCACCCAGGACTGGCAGCGAGAAACATCATCCATCCCCGTTACAAGCACAATTTCCTGCAGCCATGGTATCCGGCTGAATGCTTCAAGCGTATGAACGATAATGGGCTTACCGTCCAGAACCAAGTACTGCTTGCTCTCCCGGGTGCCCATCCTCGTTCCTTTTCCCGCCGCTACGATGACGGCGCCGAAGTTACTCATCACACACCAAACTCCTGTCTCACCCAAACGCCACAAAAGGACGAATACCGGATATGTATATCCCCATCATACCCCTTTACTGGGCTTTTTCCAACAGTTTTGGTTTCGCGAAGATCATCCGGCCCGCCGAGGTTTGCAGCACGCTGGTAACCAGCACCTCCATCATTGTGCCGATATACTCGCGTCCGCCCTCCACTACGATCATCGTGCCGTCATCCAGATATGCGACGCCCTGACCATGCTCTTTGCCGTCCTTGATTATCTGCACCAGAATTTCTTCCCCTGGCAGAACCACCGGCTTCACCGCGTTGGCCAGGTCGTTAATGTTCAACACCGACACGCCCTGCAGCTCGCAAACCTTGTTCAAGTTGAAATCATTCGTGACCACTTTGCCTTGAAGCACTTTGGCGAGTTTCACCAGCTTGCTGTCCACTTCGGATATCTCCTCAAAGTCGCCTTCGTAGATAAGCACCTTTACATCCAGTTCCTTCTGGATTTTGTTCAAGATATCAAGCCCGCGCCGGCCGCGATTTCGCTTTAGAAGATCCGAGGAGTCCGCAATATGCTGAAGCTCCTCCAGGACGAATTCGGGAATGACAATCGTTCCTTCAATAAATCCGGTTTTGCAAATATCTGCGATCCTGCCATCAATAATAACGCTTGTATCCAGAATTTTATGTTCCTCCACGCGCCGGCCTTCCGGCTCGGCGGTTTGGCTCCACTTCCCCGACATCCATAGGGAAGCCAGTTCATCCTTCTTCTCCAATCCAATGCGTAAACCGATGTAGCCGCCGAGCAGGGTGATGCCAACCTGCAGCAGCTGCCCTGCTTGTCCGAGCAAGGATAGCCCCGGTGAGAGCAATAAAGACAGCAGCAAACCGCTTAACAATCCCGCCGTTCCCGCGGCCAGCTCATTCATCGGGATCCGGGAGAACGAAGAGATCAGGCTGTGCAGCCATCTCGTTACCCGGTCCGCCGACAGCACGCCGATCATGCCAAACAATAATCCTCCAAGCACCGCGAAGGCTCCGCTTCCCGCTGCAAATATTCCTTGTCCAAACATAGGCGAGAGCCCTGAGAAAGACCGTTCCATTGTATGATATAACGTATACCCGCCCCATGCTCCGCATAATACCGTAAATGCTAAGATAGCTTTTTTTAACATGAGCTTCCGCACACCTCCTTTTTATACCTGATAATCTTGGCTTCTATTTCCAGTATGGTCCAATTTGCAAAGTCGTAATCGTGCCGATTGAAGTTTTTCTTATAAAGTTTCCGGATGCGATGACCTGCCTGTTTTTACCTACACCCATCAGGCTTTGACGTGTACTGACATCGACCTCAAAACTGGAATTGACCGCCTTTACACGCCTGAAACTGGTTGAAATCGGCTGAAGTAGTGGAATATAATGAACTCAATTCATAATATCGAGGTGGATGTATAAATGAGCGCTCCTAGTTTACAGGCTTTTCAGGACCAAGTTTCCGAATTGTTGCTCCGTCACCGCAGTCTCTTGGATGTTCTGTCTAAAAATGGTCAAAGCAATGCTTCAGTCAACCGGGCCGTCACCAAGGCCATCACAGAATGCGGATGCATCGAGCTCCACGCCACGAAGCAAACCTTCGATATCGGCGCTGATCTCGAATCAGCCCGGGAATTGGCAGGCACGCACGTCGAAGGCCATCTGTGCGAGAATTGCCGCGAAGCGGTAAGCACCGAGCTTGGCCGCAACCTATTTTATATGTCTGCCCTTGCGAATCTTCTGGACATTCAACTGGATGAGGTTGTTGTCAAGGAGTCGCAGAAATGCTCCACATTGGGTCTCTTCAACCTGTCGTAAAGCCGCTTACATACCGAAACGGTCCTTAACGGCAAGGTGCTCCATGCATACAAAAAAAGCATTTATCTCGCTGCTCCTGGCAGGGAAATAAATGCTTTTTATTTGGATATATGTCCTTGCATCCGTTTACCGGTCCGAAGACTGATAGGCTTCATCGGAATTGCGGTCATCTTTTTTGCGACGGTTTTTACGGTTAAGCCTGCGGAAATTCTGCTTCAAGCCGTAACCAGCATACAACACCAAAGGCACGAAGATCAGCATGGAGGTCTGCTCCGGAAAGAACACGGCTACCATCACGGCGCCAATGATGACCAAAGGCGTAAATTTAATCGCTGTTTTCGGAATGCCGATCTTTTTGAAATTCGGGTACTTGACTGAGCTAACCATGAGGTAAGAAAGCAATAGTACGGCAAAAATCATATAAGGTGCTGTAATCTCTTCATGGAACAACGCCAGGGTGGCGAGCACGCCTCCCGCTGCGGGGATCGGCAGGCCGATAAAATATCCCGGGATGCCCGGACGAACATTGAATCTTGCAAGCCGCAGTGCGCCGCACATCGGAAATATGGCGGTCACTGTCCAAGCCAATGCGGTATTAATATCCGTAAACGCTACGGTATACATAATAAGTGCCGGTGCTACGCCAAATGAAATCACATCGGACAAGGAGTCAAGTTCCTTGCCGAATTCGCTTTGGGCATTCAAGGCCCGAGCTACCCGACCATCCAGTCCGTCAAGGAGCATGGCAATGATAATCATAATGGCAGCCATACTCGTTCGACCTTCCGTCGCCAAGATGATACCAATCATTCCGAGAAACAGATTACCTAAAGTAAACATGTTCGGAATTGATTTCGTCATTTTTATATTCACCTCGTTCATGTACGTTCGAACATCGATTGTAGGGCTTTTAGATTTGTCTGTCAATGAATACTTGTTCCTGCAAGCGTTTCAAGCCTTCTTTGATGGTGCGTGCCCGAACCTCGCCGATCCCGTCTACTTCATCCAGCTCATGGATGGAAGCGGTCATAATGCTGGATAAGTCATGGAACTGGTCCACCAGGTTGCGGATGATCACATTCGGAAGGCGCGGGATTTTGTTCAAAATCCGGTAACCGCGCGGCAGTATTTCTTCCTCCGAAGCAGCGGCGGAAGCCGGGTATCCAAGAAGCCGTACGATATGGTGAATGTCCAGCAGCTCCTCATCCGTTGAACGCTTGAGCGCGAGAATGATCTCGCGGATCTTCTCCTCGCTGTACTCCCGGGCATAGTCTGCATACAGCAGCCAAGCCTCCTCCTCCATATTGCTCACAAGCTCATCCATCTGCATGCTGATCAGTCGGCCTTCGTTGCCGAGCTCGTTGATATAGCGCTTGATCTCCTTCTTGATGCGGAGCACCATCTCGACCCGCTGTATGACGTTCACGACTTCCGGGATGGTGACCAGCTCTTCGAATTCGGATGCCGAGAGGTTGGTCAGCGATTGGTTAAGCACCACGCGGTATCGCTCCAGCGTCTGTATGGCCTGATTCGCCTTGGTTAAGATGACGCCGATTTCCTTCAATGCATACCGCAGCGAGCCTTGGTACAGCGTAATAATGTTGCGGCGCTGCGAGATGGACACCACCAGCTTGCCCGTCTGCTTCGCCACCCGCTCCGCCGTTCTGTGCCGTATCCCTGTCTCGATGGAAGAGATCGAGGAATCCGGGATCAGCTGGGTATTCGCATATAAGATTCGTTTTAAGTCTTCACTCAAGATGATGGCGCCGTCCATCTTAGCGAGCTCGTATAAATAGTTTGGCGAAAAATCGCAGTTAATGGAGAAGCCGCCGTCGACAACTTCCATTACCTCCGGGCTGTAGCCTACAACGATCAGGGCGCCCGTCTTCGCCCGCAGCACGTTCTCCAGTCCGTCGCGAAACGGCGTTCCCGGTGCTACCAGCTTCAGCAAATCATTCATTTTGTCCAGTTGGCTCGTTTCTTTCACCTTCGTATGCCCCCTAATCTAACGCAACCGCTAATGCATCTGCAACGGTGTTGACTCCGATAATTTGTATTCCTTTCGGATGCTTCCATCCCTTCAAACTCTTCTCCGGCATGAGAACCCGCTTAAAACCCAGCTTCTCGGCTTCTCTTACCCTCTGCTCCGCTCTTGAAACGGCGCGAACCTCGCCGGTCAGCCCCACCTCGCCAAAAATAACGTCGTACGGCTTGGTCGGTATGTCGCGGAAGCTGGATGCGATGCTGACCGCAATGGCCAGATCCACCGCAGGTTCATCGAGCTTCACGCCGCCCGCTACGTTCAGGTAGGCGTCTTGGGTTTGCAGGTACATCCCCATCCGTTTCTCCAGCACGGCAATGATCAGGTTCATGCGGTGATGGTCCACCCCTGTGCCCATCCGGCGCGGTGACGGGAAGTGCGTCGTGGAGATGAGCGCCTGCAGCTCTACAAGAACCGGGCGCGTACCCTCCATGCTTGCAACTACGGTCGAACCCGCTACGCCCAAAGGCCGTTCGGATAAAAAGAGCTCCGATGGATTCCCGACTTCCCGAAGCCCATCCTCACCCATCTCAAAAATGCCAATCTCATTCGTCGAACCGAAACGATTCTTCACCGCGCGAAGCAAGCGGTAAGTATGATGACGCTCTCCTTCAAAATAAAGCACACAATCCACCATGTGCTCCAGCATCCTTGGACCTGCAATGGCGCCTTCTTTTGTCACATGTCCGACAAGGACGGTCGCGATGCCTTTCACCTTCGCCAGCCGCATAAAGCGGGCCGTGCATTCCCGAACCTGGGATACGCTGCCCGGCGCGCTGGTTACCTCAGGCAAGTACACCGTCTGAATGGAGTCGATGACAACGAAGCCAGGCTGTACGTTCTCAATGGCTTCCTCGATCGATTCCAGATTGGTTTCGCAGAGGACAAAAAGCTCCGGGGACAGCGCCCCGAGCCGGTCAGCGCGCAGTTTGGTCTGGCGCACGGATTCCTCACCGGAAATGTACAGAACGCGAATGCCGTTCTGGGCCAGTCGGTTGGAGGCTTGAAGCAGGAGCGTGGATTTCCCGATGCCGGGATCGCCGCCGACTAGCACGAGCGAGCCCGGGACCAGCCCGCCCCCGAGCACCCGGTTCAATTCCGCAATGCCCGTCTGGATTCTGGGTTCTTTACCGCTTTCTATATTTATGATGGAAAGGGGTTTTTCTTTACTATGAAAAAGAGGGGAATTCATCCCCTGGGTCTTGATTACCGTCTCGGTCTCCTCTACCATGGAATTCCATGATTGGCAGCCCGGACATTTTCCGAACCATTTGGGCGCTTCATAGCCGCATTCGGTACAGAAAAATTTCGTCTTAGTTTTTGCCATGTGAGTCTCCTTTATGTCGCGCATCATTTGTCGGATTCCGTAAAACCCTGCAAAATCAGGCATTACTCAAAGTTTACCATTTCTTATAATTCAACGTAAAGGTTAATTGGAAACTTTACGCGGGATGAAATGGATTTGTTTCAAATTTGAAGCAACGAGTGGGAAACAAGGCTTTAATTGCTGGAGAATTTAAACTGAAAACCGTGTACGCTTCGCTGCCGGATCGTTCTTACGATCGCTGTTAAACCCAGGAAACTGGAATTGATATCAAAAGTGGTTTCCCGGTTTTAAAGGCGACCGCTATCGCTTCTTCAGAACGATTCCGTCCTCTCCGCTCGGTTGATACTAAGGGGTCTTTTTTCTTATTCGCCATTTATCCTCATAACTTCTAAGTATCCAAGTTTCTGCCCCATACAAAACCTTCATCTTCCCTAATATTAACAACAAAAAACCCCGCCGGATTAACTCCGGCGGGGTGCGTACATTTTATTCTGTTTCGGCCGATGCGGCCGTTACACCTTCACTCTTGTTCACAACCAGTTCGCCGTTCGCTTCATCGATGACAAGCGAGTCGCCCTTGGCCACATTGCCTTTCAGCAGCTCCTCGGAAAGGCGATCCTCGATGTGCTTCTGGATAGCCCGGCGCAGCGGACGGGCACCGAAGGCCGGATCGTATCCTTCCTTCGCTATGAAGGCCTTCGCCTTGTCCGTGAGTTCGAAATGCACCTCGAATTCTTTCAGGCGTTTACGCAGCTCGTCGGACATCAGCGTCACGATTTCGGCAATGTGTTTCTCTTCCAGAGAGTGGAACACGATGATCTCGTCGATCCGGTTCAAGAACTCCGGACGGAAGCTCTTCTTGAGCTCATCCATCACTTTGCCTTTCATGTTGTTATAATCGCGGCCTGCATCCGTCACGGCGGTAAATCCAAGCGTGGAGTTCTTCTTGATCGCTTCCGCTCCGACGTTGGAAGTCAGGATGATCAGGGTATTCCGGAAATCCACCACGCGGCCCTTCGAATCGGTCAGGCGTCCGTCTTCCAGCACTTGAAGCAGGATATTGAATACTTCAGGGTGCGCCTTCTCGATTTCATCGAGGAGGACAACGGAATACGGCTTGCGGCGCACTTTCTCGGTCAGCTGACCGCCTTCCTCGTAGCCGACATATCCCGGAGGCGCTCCGACGAGACGCGACGTGGAATGCTTCTCCATGTACTCGGACATGTCGATTCGCACGACCGCATTCTCATCTCCGAACATGGCCTCGGCAAGAGCTCGTGCCAGCTCGGTTTTACCTACCCCGGTAGGACCCAGGAAGATGAAGGAGCCCATTGGGCGCTTCGGATCCTTCAGTCCTGCGCGTGCCCGGCGAACCGCACGGCTTACGGCTTTGACGGCTTCCTCTTGGCCGATTACGCGGCTGTGAAGGATTTCTTCCAGATTCAGAAGACGCTCGGTCTCTTCTTCCTTCAGTTTATTGACGGGAATACCGGTCCAGTTGGCGACAACGTCGGCGATGTCCTCCGGCGTTACCTCGGAATCGGTACGTCCTTGTTTTTCTTTCCATTGGTTCTTCGTGACTTCGAGCTCCTCGCGAAGCTTCTGCTCCGTATCGCGCAGCGCTGCCGCTTTCTCGAATTCCTGGCTTTGGACGGCTGCGTCTTTCTCCTTGCGGATGTCCTCCAGATGCGCTTCCTGATCTTTCAGATTTGGCGGTATGGTATACGTATGAAGACGAACTTTCGAACCGGCCTCGTCAATCAGGTCAATCGCTTTATCCGGCAGGAAACGGTCCGTAATGTAGCGGTCGGACAATTTCACGGCCTGTTCAATCGCTTCGTCGGTAATTTTCACGCGGTGATGCGCTTCGTAACGGTCACGCAGACCGTACAGGATCTGAATGGCTTCCTCCGGCGACGGTTGATCCACCGTGATCGGTTGGAAGCGGCGCTCAAGTGCAGCGTCTTTTTCAATGTATTTGCGGTATTCGTCCAGCGTGGTAGCCCCGATGCACTGAAGCTCTCCGCGCGCCAATGAAGGCTTAAGGATGTTGGAAGCGTCGATGGCTCCTTCTGCTCCGCCTGCGCCGATCAAGGTATGCAGCTCATCGATGAACAGAATGATGTTGCCGGCTTGACGAATCTCATCCATGATTTTTTTCAGGCGGTCCTCAAACTCCCCGCGGTATTTCGTACCTGCTACGACTGAGCCCATATCCAGCGTCATCACGCGTTTGTCGCGCAGCGTCTCCGGAATTTCATTGTTAATGATGCGCTGTGCCAAGCCTTCCGCGATCGCCGTCTTACCGACTCCCGGTTCACCGATCAGTACCGGGTTGTTCTTGGTCCGGCGGCTAAGCACCTGAATCACGCGCTCGATTTCTTTGCTGCGGCCAATGACCGGATCCAGATTGCCTTCCTTGGCAATGGCGGTCAGATCCCGAGCGAGACTGTCCAATGTAGGCGTGCTCACGTTCTGCGGCGTACCATGATGGCTAGATACCGCTTCGCTGCTGCCCAGCAGCTGCAGCACCTGTTGACGGGCTTTGTTCAGGCTGATGCCCAGGTTGTTCAGCACGCGTGCCGCAACCCCTTCGCCCTCGCGAATCAACCCCAGCAGAATATGCTCGGTTCCCACATACGTATGGCCAAGCTTACGGGCTTCGTCCATGGAGAGCTCAATCACTTTTTTCGCTCTAGGCGTGTAAGCAATGTTGGTTGGCTGCTCCTGTCCGCGTCCGATTAATGTCTCCACTTCGTCCTGGATTTTCTCAAGACCAAGTCCAAGTCCGATCAGCGCTTTGGCTGCAATGCCGTCTCCCTCACGAATAAGTCCAAGCAGGATATGTTCTGTGCCGATATTGTTGTGACCCAGTCGTACCGCTTCTTCCTGAGCCAATGCAAGCACCTTTTGTGCGCGTTCCGTAAATCTGCCAAACATCATAGTATTGCACCTCCACGTTTCAATTAATATATTGAACCTCGCGGATTTCGGTGTATCGCCGGCTAAGACGTTTATACCGTCATCCAACTGTAAACCGAGAAATAATAACTAACGACTTCTTAACGGTTGCCCAATGTCTCGCGAATGAGCTTAGCCCTGTACATATCGCGTTCGGAAGGATTCATGCCCTCTCCATAGGTCTTCTGGAGAAATCCCGGCTGCGTCTTCACATTCAGCTCGTTCATGACCGGAATTTCCGGCCCTTCCAGCAGGCCGAGATCCACGCCTAGCCGAACATCGGACAAGCGCTGAGCCGCTTCCTTGGAATCCATAACCGCTGCATAGGACAGGATGCCGTATGAACGCATGACCCGGTCCGTGATACGGAGCTTGGATTCACTGAGGAGCCGCGCCCTGGCATTCTTCTCGTGCTCGATGATCTGCAGGGCCACGCTGTGAAGATTCTCGATGATCTCCGACTCGGTTTGCCCGAGCGTAATCTGATTCGAGATTTGAAACAGGTTGCCTAAAGCTTCGCTGCCCTCGCCGTAAATTCCTCTAACGGTCAAGCCTACCTGCGATACGGCCGAGAGTATCCGATTGATCTGCTGCGTCATGACGAGCGCGGGCAGATGCATCATGACCGAAGCGCGAAGGCCGGTGCCGACATTGGTCGGACAGCTCGTTAGGTAACCCCTTTTGTCATCAAAAGCATAATCGATCTCGGATTCGAAAATATCATCCAGCGCCGTCGCGCGGCTCCATGCCTCCCGAACCTGAAATCCGGGATACAGACACTGTATGCGCAGGTGATCCTCTTCATTGATCATAATGCTGACGGATTCATCTTCGGTAAGGATGACGGCACCGTTCCGGGATTCATTAGCCAGATTGGGACTGATCAGATGCTTCTCGACGAGAACCTTCTTATCCAGCTCATCAATCTCACTTAATTTAATTACATGCAAATGCCCGAAATCCTGCAAATCCTCCTTATCCTTTAACACATGGGTCAGGCGCTCTAGCACTTCTCCCGACTGCTGATCCGTTGCGAGCAGCGGGAAAGGAAGATGCTGCAGGTTGCGCGCCACCCTCACGCGGGTGCTGATGACAATGTCGGAATCCTGACCGTTCCCGCGCATCCACTCGCTCAGCGCCGAATCGGTAAACCGGAGATTAGACATCACGCATTCCTCCTACTAAAGTGCAAAATGTAACGATCTTATCCCTGAGCAATGTTACGCTCCAGCTCGCGGATTTGGTCCCGGATCTCGGCAGCCGCTTCAAATTCCTCCTGCAGGATCCTCATTTGAAGCTCCTTCTTAAGCTCATCGATCCGGCGTTTGATCTGAATCCGGCCGCCGGTACGCTTCGGCACTTTGCCCACATGGGAAGTTCCCCCATGGACTCGCTTGAACAACGGATCCAATCGATCCGAGAAATATTTATAACACGAGCTGCAGCCGAACCGGCCAAGCTTGCTGAACTGGGAATACGTCATGCCGCATTCCTCGCATTGCAGCGTCTGGGCCGTTTTCGCACCGGGGGTCTGGCCCTTGCCTGAAGGATCCAGATCCAGCAGGCCTGACAGCAAACTGTGTATAGAAAAACCATTCGACGTACCGGGGATCAATTCCCCTTTTTCGCGGGCACAAGTTTCACAAAAGTGAAACTCCGTTTTCTCCCCGTTCACAATTTTGGTGAAATGAAGTGTCGCCGGCCGTTTACCGCATTCTTGGCATAACATACTCCGATGCCTCCTTACACAGACTCACTTACCTAATAAAGAAATCAGCATCGCCTTCATAATCCTTGCGCGCAGCTCATCCCGATAAGGAAGCTTCACATTCAGGCATTCCCTTGAAACGGCAGCCCGCATCAGGCTGGCCTCCCGCTTCGTCAAAAACCGGGATTCCTCCAGCTGGTAGATCAAGCCTTCCGCTACCGTCTGGTCAATCATGCTGCCGATGGTATGATGAAGGTGCTGCTGGAGTGCAATATGCTGGGGAAGCTCGATACGCTGAATGCGTATGTATCCGCCCCCGCCGCGCTTGCTCTCGACAAGAAAGCCCTTCTCCAGCGTGAACCGAGTGCTGATCACGTAATTGATCTGGGAAGGAACGCAAGAAAATTGCTCCGCCAAATCGTTCCTTTGAATTTCGACGGTTCCTTCCGGACTTTCCTGCAAAATGCTCTTCAGGTATTGTTCGATAATATCAGAGATATTACGCATGGTCTGTTCATCCTCCACTGTTTGAAACGTTAAGACGGATAGTGATCTTACACGTCCGCACAGAGCCTTGCTTATACGTTGATTAACCATAATCAAAATCAGCGAACCCTCTCGTTGACTTTGACTTTCTTTGACTTTGATCTCATTATAGCACATTTTTTCATTTTGCCAAGAGGGTACTTCTCAAATGTTCGCGCTATGCCTGTATTCTTATTGTACCCACTTCTTCGATCGCTTATAGCCCTTTTCCGAAGAACAATTCAACCGAAGGAATAAAAAAAGAAGCAGCCAACGTTCCGGATTAAAACCGGTCTCTTGGCCACTTCTTCCTGTCGTTTTCTGTATCTTAAGCATCATAACTGATCAAATAATGCTGTAACTCCGTATTGTAATACCCGATGCTGTATTCAATGATGCTGCCCGTCTGGTCGTAGGAGGATCTCAACCGCTTCAGTAACGGGGTCCCGGCACTTACGCCCAGCAGTGAGGCAATCTCCTCATTAGCCACGGTCGCCAGGAAACGGTCCCGGAAATTCTCCAGCGTGATTTGACTCTCCTCGATACGTTCATACAAGGACGGCAGTTCGCTTGAATCGAACTCCTCCCCCATGTCCACTAGGGACGATACGTAATGGGTGTAGTAGATAAACGGGCTCCCGTCCAGCAAATACAGCCGCTCGATCAGCAGGCACCGCTCACCGAATTTCAGGAACAATTCGCTATCCGGTTCATTGTGCACCCATTCCGTCTTCAGATGGCGCTTCCGGATCTGGTGGCCCTCTTCAACCAAAATCTCGGTAAACAGCTTCCCCTTGGACAGCTTGGAAAAGGACGTGTTCCGGGTCACGATCGTTCCCACACCGCTCCGCTTCTCTACATACCCTTCCTGGTACAATTCCTGGATCGCATTGCGAACCGTCATTTTGCTGACGTTAAATTCCTGTTCCAGCTGCGGCTCGGAAGGAATATGGGAACCAAGTGGATATACCCCATGCAGAATCCGATCTTTAATGATCTTCTTGATTTGCAAGTATAATGGACCGTTCTTCCGCGTGATCGACATGCTTCCTCCTACCTCTCCACGTCAGACATATGATGACTCATCGCCTGAAGCACTTCGCGTTCGTTTGCCGTCGGCGTATCTCCCGTTACGGTATGGGCAAGCATCGCCGCCGCTGCGGCAAAATCAACCGTCCGGCCCGGCTCATATCCCTCCGAGATCCCATGAATCACACCGCTGGCATAGGCATCGCCCGCCCCGATGCGGTCATGGACGGAGAACGTCAACGTTTGGGAAAAATGAAACGCTCCATCCTTGTAAAGATAGCCTTGCAGGGAATGGGTATTGTCCCCGTTGATCTTGCGGTGGGTACCCGACGCAACCGTAATATTATACTTCGCCGCAACCTTCGGAATCAACTCCTGCAGCTGTTCGTGCCGATCCTCCCGAGTTGTTTCCATGCCAAGGATATGGATGGCATCCTTCTCGTTCATGAAGACGATATCCGCCAAAGACAGCATTTCCTCGTAGTGCGGCTTGGCAAAATCGTAGCGGTCCGCGCCCCATAAGGAAGGACGGTAGTTGCAGTCGAACACAACCGTTCCGCCGCTTTGCTTGACCTTGCGAGCCAAGACCTTCATCTGGCCCCGCACGGTGTCGTTCATGGAAAGGGTGATGCCGCAAAAATGGATCACGTCGATCTTTTCGGCAATCGCATCGAAATCGTACATGGCATCCTCCGCCGTATTAAAGCTGCTGCCCAGGCGATCCGTATAGGTCACACGACCGGGTCTAACGCCAAACCCATTCTCCAGGAAGTACATGCCGACATATTTGCCCCCGCGGCTAATGAGCGAAGTGCCGATCCCAAGCTTGCGCAGATATGAGATCGCCGCTTCGCCAAGCGGGTTGTCGGGAAGCGTGCTGACGAGGTACCCGGCATGTCCGAACCTTGCCACGGCCGACGCGATGTTGACACCCGTCCCGGAAAAGGAATAGTTCAGGTGGCTCTCTTGTGCCAAGGAAGCATACCCTGGTACTTGAAGTCGCATCATCACTTCGCCAAATGCAGCGATCGTCTTAGGCATATTGATCAACCAGCGCTTTTAACTTAAGGTGCAGCTCCTGCACGTCGCTAATGATCGTATCCCCGCTGGCCGAGTCGATGATCGAGGAGTATACGTGAGGGATGACCTGCTGTACTCCTGCCTCGAACGCGATACGGACGATGGCTTCAAAATTCTCTTTATCGATTCCACCCGTCGGCTCTAACGCGAATCCTTCCTCCGCGCATGCCTTCGCTACCGCACGATACTCCTCTTCCAGCTTCAAGCCCTGCATCGGGAAATACTTCAGTGCGTTGCCGCCCATATCGCGTACAAGCGCGATTGCCGATTTTACGGGGACTACGGCTTTGTCCGATCCGGCAGCGCTCACCGGTCCGGTAGATATGTTCACGTAGCCCACTTGTCCCGAAGGGGACACGAGGCTGTTGATCCAGCTTTCTTCGCCGCCCAGGTTGGCACGGGTTGCACCGACCGCCGGAAACACCTGATTGATATGCGTGCCCGGGTAGCTCTTCACGATCTCCGCGACCACCGCCGCTTGACGGTTATCGCCGGCGCCCAAGCCGATGGATACCGCATCCTCGATGACGGCCCCGTACTCCTTCATCGCGATGACGGCTTCCTGCGCATTCGGGTAATTTTTCGACAATACGCCGACCAGCACATGCCCTTCCGAAGCTTCGAATATTTCCTTCGCATTCTGAATGCTGCCTGCAAGAACGTTTAATGCCGCGCGGTTTCTGTAAAGACGTTTCTCCATGTTTGCCATCTTAGTTTCCCCCTGCAATCTGCTGTATTCTCGTTATAATGACTTGCAAATCATCGCCGGAAAGCGAGCGAGGATCGATATCAAAATACCCCTGGCGTACGCCGTAATCCCGGGTATACACCGCAATGTCGCCTTCGCGCAGCTGATCGTTCATGGATTTGGCGCTTACCCCGGCCGCCTCCTCATTGACCTTCACGCGTCCCCGGAAGATCGCTCTTCCCGCTTCGTCCTGCACGATCGTAACCTCAATGCCCGGCAATTTCGATAAGGACTTCATTTCCTCCAGTGCCGCCTTCTCCAACTCGCTCTTATCTTCCTTCACCATATACTCATCCAGCGCCTGAAGCAATCCAAACGTCGTTTCCTTGCCGACCTTCATGCTCCGCCCAATGCCATGCAGCTGCGCCTTCACCCACTCCACGTATTGGCGCTTGCCGCCTACTATACCGGAGGTCGGACCTTCGATTGCCTTAGAACCGCTGTAAATAGCCAGATCTCCGTACTTCACATACTTCTGGATATCCTCCTCGGCAGCGGCATCCACGATCAGCGGTATTCCATGTGCCTGGGCCACTTCTGCCGCTTCTTCCACCGAAATCATGTTTTTCTGCACGCAGTGATGGGACTTCACGTATAAAATGGCAGCGGTCCGTTCATTTATCGCCTCTGCGATATGCTCCTTACGCCCTTCGTTGGCGTACCCTACCTCTACGACCTTGCCGCCTCCGAGATAAACCATCGTTTCGACGGGAGCTCCATACTGCACATTATGCCCCTTAAACAGAATGATCTCGTTCTTCGCAATCGGCTCCTGATGCAGTCGGTCACTGCGCCTGCGATTGCCCTCGGTGACGATTCCAGCCACGGATAGAGCGATGCCGCTGGAAGCCGAATTGACGACAACCGCCGCTTCGGAGCCGAGAATGCGCGCCATGTAAACGCCTGCTTTATCTACCAGATCCGCGATTTCCACGTAACTCTGTCCACCGATCCGCATGGCTTCCATGACGGTATCCGTCGGTGCCGACACGCCAAGAATGCTCATGCGCCCGCTGGCGTTCACCACGCGTTTCAACCCGTATTTAGCATGTAATGAATGATCCATTGACTACCACTCCTTTGGCTTCGATATATCGGTCAGCGATTCGGGTCTCCCCTTCGGAATCGGTCAAACTCATCGGTCCCTGCCGCACCGCGAACAGGGTAAGGTGGGTAGCGTCGCCGACTTGAATTCGGCCCAGCTCCGGACGGCCCAGCCATGCGGCTGCATGGTCCGTTACCGCAGCGACCACTTCCTGCAAGCCGTATCCTAGATACAGAAACTTACTCATGACATTGGCCAGGCTGTACACCGGACCATGGATGCGATTGCCGCGATAAATATCGGTGCTGATCGTATCCGGCTTAATCCCTTGGGCTTTTGCATACTCCGCCACCAGGAACGAGAAGCTCGCCGTACCATGGCCGACATCCAGATGAACGCCGCGGGCAATCGCTTCGGTCAGGGCAGGAATCGGCTTTCCGCCCGAATCGAATAAATTGTTGGCTTTCCCGTTCAAATAATGAGTGATTATGTCGTCCTTCTGAAGCAGCTCCAGCACTTCCTCAATCGGAGGAGGCCCTGATCCGATATGAACCATCAGCGGCAGGGCCGTTTTCCCGGACAGTTTCCTTGCGAGTCGAAGCGGCTCTACACCATTGTCCTTCACTACGCTTTTGCTGATTCTTGCCTTGAGCCCGATGATCAGGTCAGGATACGTCAATACCGCTTTTGCTGCCTTCTCGGGATCGATCCATTCCAAACTGGAAAGCTCGTCGATCCGCTGAAGTCCAATATGGGAAATATTCAAAAAAGCAAACACGTTTGTCTTGGCCCTGGCAACCTCGGTTGCCAATTCTCCAATCGTATCCGCGCCGCAGCTTCCTGCATCGATTATGGTGGCGACGCCTTGCTGAACGCCGATCTCGTCGATGGCATCGCCGTAGGGCTCCAGCTTGGCGACCGCATGGACGTGCATATCGATCCAACCGCTGGACACATATAATCCCGTACCGTCAAAACCGTTGTCACCCGATGCCGTATTCGCATCCGTTATTTCGGTAATGAACCCGTTCTCCATGACAATGTCAAAAGGCTTCTCATCATCCACCGTCTGTACGTTGCGCAAAACAAAACGCTGTTCCAAAATCTTCATCGTTTCACCCCTTCAGCCTTGCCGGACCAGCCTTAAATCCTCTTCAGTACCTGCCGATTTGCATTGCTTTATCTTAATACCATGGTTATAGCATAGCACAGAACATCCTGAACGTGAATATAACGTTATAATGTTTAAATCATATTTCGAATTTTATCCGCTATCTCTTGCCTATAAATTGGAGTCCATGGATTGATAGCGGCATACTGCTAAGGTTCTAGTTCTGTGTTCCTAGCGGATTTCCTTCTCGCTTCATACCAAAGAAACTGCCTTGGATAGGCAGTTTCTTTGGTCCGTTTATAGTATTAAATCCTCATATTCTTTAAGTTAAACCTCAACCTTCCGATCAACGAGATACACCGTGGCATATAGGATCATGGCCGCCACAATGACCTCAAAAGCAAATGCGCCCCATGCTAACGTATACTGCGCGGCAGATACGGTGAAATCAGCCTCATTCTCGAAGGAAATGGTCGCCATCGGGCCAACCCATGCTGCCTCTTCTCCGAAGAACAGCTGGCTGATCCAGGACAGGACATTATGCAATACAAAGAACACCAGAATGCCGATCCATACGCTGCCTTTCTTCGTGATGCTGTTGGCCACGGCAATGGCAAAAAATATCGTAATCATCAGGAAGATGAATTTCCATGCCGTCAACAGGGCGAGACCTACATAATACATAACAGGATAATCGGAAAAACGGATCATTTCCCATGGGATGCCGGCAACGTTCCAGTAGTACCACAAATGCAGTGCCATCAGTAGGCACAGCGCCAGTAAACTCGCGCACGCCAGAATAAGGGAGGAAACCACGCTCCAGACAAAACGGACGGGGAGCAGACGCCGGTGATATGCCTTGATGTTATAGCCGAAGTTCTTGCCAGTGACCACAAGGAGCAAAACACTCACAGAGCCATAAGCCAGCATGCTTAAACCGAAACTCAATCCTAGCTCCCAATCTCTTATCGAACCTGTCACCGTAATCGCGATCTGCACGATAAGAAGAATCGCAAAAGCGCCGAGCAGCGTGGTCGAGTTTCTCTTCCAGTCGTATTTCAGCAGTCTCATCATTCCGCATACACCTCTTTAAACATCTCATCTATGCTTTTTCCGTGTTTTAGGCGGATGTTCTCCACTTCATCATGCATGGCAACCTCGCCGTTGCGAATGAAGATCACTTCATCAAATATCCGTTCGATGTCCCGGACAAGATGAGTCGAAACTATGATGCTGCTGTCCTCGTTGTAGAATTCAACGATGGCATCCAAAATTTTTCCACGGGCTACGGGATCCACCCCGCCGATGGGTTCATCCAGCATATACAGCTTCGCTTCGCGGGACAATGCGAGCGTTAACTGCAGGCGCTCATTCATCCCTTTGGACAGGGAGCTGATGCGATCATTGGTCTTTAAATTCATGAAGTCCAGCATTCTGTTTGCCTTCTCTACATTAAAATCCTCATAAAAATCCTTGAAGTACGCCACCGCATCCGAGACCTTCATCCAAGATTCTGTCATCGGCCGGTCCGGCATGAAGGACACGCTGGCTTTGGTCTCCAGCCCCACGGGTTTGCCGTTCACGTAAACGGCACCTGCCGTAGGCTGGATCAAACCGGCCGCAATCTTCATCAGCGTGCTCTTGCCGCTGCCGTTGGTACCCAGCAAGCCGATGATTTTGCCTCCGCTGATATCCAGATTGACATCATGCAGCGCTCTGCGTTTACCGGCATACGTTTTGGTCACGCTTCGTACCTGTAACAGATTTTCCACCATGGTCTCACCTCCGCTTTTTGGATCATGGCTGCTTCACAGCATCTTCCACGATCGTAATGATATCCTGATCTTTAAAGCCGAGCTCCTGCATGCCGCGTATAAACCGTTCCAGCAGATCGCCGGCCATTTCTTTTTTGATTTCCTTGATTTTCGATTCCTCGCTTGTTACGTATCGGCCCAATCCCCGCCGCGTCTCCACAATACCCTCACGCTCCAATTCCTGAAAAGTTCGCTGCACCGTGTTTGGATTTATTTGAAGCTCACTCGCTAATTCTCGAACCGATGGGATTTTATCACCGGGCAAAAGTTTGCCGATGATGATTTCTTTCTTCAGATACGTCATGATCTGTAAATAGATCGGCAGATTATTGTCAAATTCGATACTCACTGTCGGGTTGCTCCTTTCCGCCGCTCTACCTCGAACTCAGGCTCCTTATGCGACATCCCGTTTTTTAAACGTAACAAAGCCTGCCGCAAGAAACAAGAGGAGATATACAGCGAGCACAATAATTGAGAACGTTAAGCTCATGCCTGGTACCGGGGAGCTTGCGCCACCGCTGTACAGGGAAAGATCCACATTCAGGAACAGCAGGTATTTAGACCAGGAGTAACGCGCAAGCAGCTGTACCACCATGCTTTCCATAATGACCATGAACATGCCGATACCGATTGCAGGACCGGTGGATCTCGTTAGAATGCCTACCATAAAGGTTAGCGTTACATAAACGATCGTATACACCAGGTTGTTCACTGCTCCAATGAGTACATCGCCAAGCGTAACGGAGCCGACATCCATGCCGAACGTAATTTGGCCGGTCAGCACGGCTACAGCAAACATGAAAGCCACCAGTGTTAAGATGTAAATCAATACGGCCACATATTTCGATGCCAAAATTTTGGTGCGGCTCTGTGCACGTATAAGCAGCAATTTGATGGTTCCCATGCTGTGTTCCTTCGCTACGGCTCCTGCCGTAACAACAATGGCAAGCAGGGTCAACACTTGCCCCATTCCCTTGGTGGTTACAGCGATCTGGGCAAATTCATAGCCGGTGCTGCCGCCATCGGAAAATTTATAGAGCAAGAACGCCGTGAAGATC
>NZ_CP120718.1:6482500-7137500 GCF_029542445.1 Paenibacillus sp. BR1-192
TTCGCTGTCGTTCTGATCGGATTAGGCTCCGCTACCTTTCATCCGGAGGGAATGCGGGTCGCTCATATGGCTGCAGGCATGCGAAAAGGGTTGTCCCAATCGATCTTTCAAGTAGGGGGCAATGCCGGGCAGTCACTTGCTCCGCTTCTGACACGATACATTTTCGTACCGTTCGGACAGTTTGGCGCGATTGGCTTCACCTTCGTTGCCGCAGCTGGTATCATCGTGCAATCCTATGTTGCCCATTGGTACCACGGCATGCTGAAAGCCGGTTACACGTTTAAAAAGAAAGCTGCCGGACGCATGCTTGATCCCGCCCGCCGCAAAAGCGTACGCAATGCCACGCTGGTTCTCGTCATTCTCGTGTTTATCCGCTCCTGGTACGGCGCAGCCATTAGCAGCTATTATGCCTTCTACCTCATGGATGCATACAAAATCACGATTGATAATGCTCAGATCTATATTTTTCTGTTTCTTGCATCGGGAGCTGTGGGCACCTTCTTTGGCGGTCCGCTGGCCGACCGCTTTGGCCGTCGCAACATGATCATGCTCTCCATGATCGGCACGGCGCCCATTGCGTTGATTCTCCCGTTTGCCTCCCCGTTCTGGGCGGCCGTGTTGCTGCTGATCGGCGGGTTTGTTCTATTGTCCAGTTTCTCGGTCACTGTTGTGTATGCCCAAATGCTGCACCCTGGCAATATCGGTACGGTATCCGGGCTGATTACCGGGTTTGCTTTTGGCATGGGCGGGGTCGGTTCGCTTGTGCTCGGTAATCTCGGGGATGCTTGGGGAATCGGCAATGTGATGATCGCCATCGGCTTCTTGCCGCTGCTAGGTCTGCTCGCCCTGCTTCTTCCGGGTGATGACAAGTTGGATCAGTGGTCAAGGGAATAGTCGTACTATGGAAAAAGACACTCATCGGGCTGCACAATGGTGCGTTGGTGAGTGTCTTTTTATTTCATTTTGTTGACGAGTTTTATGAACCAGTATAGGAATATCCATGGGAGCACGTATTTAGTCACCCACTCGAAGCTCAACTGAATAGCTCCGGCTTCTGATCCCTCAACCAGATTCCCCAGTACAGAAACCATAACGAAAAATAGCACGATTGCAATGGTTGCATAGAACACTGTTCTATATCTCATGTCCTCCCACCCTTCATCGAATTCAGGCGCTACCAAAATATTACACACGCCGGAATATCGAATCAACCTATTTGTAGCAGCCAACACCATTAAAAAGAGGAGATGCCCCATCACGTTGCATGATATGGAGCAACTCCTCTTTAGCTCAATCAGAATTGTATTGAAGCAGCTTAGCCTTCATTAAATTTTATTCAGATAATCCAGCAAACGGTACACAATGACGGATACCTGTGCCCGAGTGGAAGTCTCGCCCGGTGCAAAGCGGTTGCCACTCACTCCCTTCACCAGTCCTTCGTTTACGGCAAAGGCCACGGCCGCACGTGCATCCTCCGAAATCAGATTCGTATCGCTAAATGACAAGGATGCCGTTTCGGAATCCAGCTTCAACGCTTCCGCAATCATGACTACCATGTCCTCGCGGGTCAGCGGATGCTTCGCCCCCGCCTCTTTGCTGCGTGTTTCCCAATCGCTGCCTGTCTCGAAAATACGATCAAGCAGCGTCGCAAATTCGGCACGGGTTACCGCATTGTTCGGCGAGAACCGTCCTGCACCGGTACCGTTCGTGATATGCTGCGAGGCGGCAACTTCAATCTCATCCTTAGCCCAGTGGCTGACGATGTCGTTAAAGGTTACGTTATTCTCGGCAGCTGCATAAGAACCCGGTCCGTTGATACGGAACGTGATCGATCCGCGCTCAGCCGATTGCAGCAATCCTGCGGATTGCAGGTCTCCTTTTTCCGACTGCACGTAGGCACCTACCTTGCGTGTATCCTTCACTTTTGTATGGTCATAATTCAATGTCAGTAAAAGCGGATGTTTGAACTTGTCCCCATGTTTGACCGAAACGATCGAGGATACAGCGTTCAAGGCGTTACCAGATCCCGCTTTGCTTGCAGCTACGGAAACCGTCAAACTGAATCCGCTGCTCGTCGTGAAATCATCCAAGGCATCGACAGGCACCGTCAAGGTAAAACCGTTACCCGTGATAACAAGCGGTTTGCCTGATGCTTTCAGTTTATCGATTGCTGCCTTGCCAAGGGTAATAGCTACGTCGCTGTATTTGCTGAAATCCAGCTTCGATACGTCCAGCTTCACTTCCTTACCGTCACTAGTAATTCCTGCCGTAACCACTGCTTCAGACAGAGCTGCCGTTGCGGACTCGGTGCCATCCGCATTTTTCTTCGTCGTTACTTTGGCATCCCCTGATACTTCAGGAGCCGGAGTGGACGGTGTTCCCGTGGAACCGCCGCCGGAGGACGAGCTGCCACCGCCTCCTCCACCGGATCCGCCACCTGGGTTACCTGGATCCGGGTTCCCTGGTCCAGGCGCGCCTGTCAGCTGCAAGGATACGGAAGCCGTTCCTTGGAGTCCTTGACGGTCTTTGACGGAAAGCTCAACGGTATAGTTGCCTGAAGACAATCCGTCTAAGGCAATGTTAAATGCACCATCTTGCTCGACATCAAAGCTGCCTTCCTTCGCTACCGTTTTATTGGCTCTTTTAATCACATAAGTGGCATCCAACCATTCGCTGACGTCAAAATCAATGGCCCATTCATCCCACAAAGCCGGAACAGCCGTTACGTAGAGATCTTCGATCGTACCGCTTAGTGCAGGATTGTTCTTGCCGGAGATTTTGACATCTGTATTCGTTTGAATCGAAGGTGCTGATCGCTTCACAAAGAAAGGAATCGTGGCATAATCCGAGTGAACCACGAAATTCGTATCCAAGGAAAGAAGCTCGATCGAATATAATCCATCCCGAACCTCTACCTCTTCCTCGGTTTCATATTCGGCATACTTCCCGTTCCAACCGATCGTAAACGAGGTGTTGGCATCAAAATAGGCTTCTCCCCCGAATATTTGACCGATAATCCCGTCACCGTCAACGCCTGCTTCCGGATTAAGGCTATCATACAAGTCCACGATGACGATCTGCATCGGATTGTAGAATTCGAAAGCCAGGTTGAGCTTGCCCAGCTCACCGGTCTCGGTTAACGGAACATGCGGCAAGTAGGTTTCGGTGTCACTATAGGCTTTTGTATATTTCACGCCCGTGATTTCAAGATTAAAGTACGCTACGTAAGGAACCGAATAGGAATGGGTTCCATTCGAAAACGTGATGTAGCCTTGCTGTTCCGATATCCCGTCTATCCCTTCCGGCACTTGAAGCGTTACGATAATCTCCTCTTGACCGTTGAGGGTGAAGGTGCTTTTATCGGTTGTAACACTTACTCCCGGCGTGACCTGCGTGTTATTGATTTGCACATTAAACGTGCCGCCCGCGTTTCCAATGCTCTCTACCTTTATTTTTTTCTGAACGGTCTTGGCAGACTTGCCGGTAAAGTTGCCGAAATTTATGCTTCCAGTGATGTTTTCCTTTTGGTTGGAAGTTCCGTTCTCTTGATACGAAGTCTTGTCCAAGACCTTAACCAGCGCCTCTGCCTGGATGGTCTGGAGCGCCTGTACGCGTCCGGCCCCTTGATCCGTCACATCGTAGGATTCGGTATTCAGCACTTTGGCGTTATTCATCAAGGCGACTTTGACATCGAACGGGGTCCAGTCGTTGTGCTTCTCCAGGATGAGAGCCGCAAGCCCTGCCACATGCGGGGACGCCATACTAGTGCCTGTTAAGCGGTCATAGGACTGACTGTAATCCGCACCTGCAATGTCCTTACCGTATGCCGGAACGGATGACAAAATGCTCGTTCCCGGCGCTACCACGTCAGGCTTGATATCCAGCGTCTTCTTGGCCGGGCCTCTCGAGCTGGAATCATTAATCTCATCGCCTGCGGTTCGGTTTTTAATAAAATCGGAGAAATTCACTTTCAGATCCGGGTTGGCATCGAGCAGCGATTTGATATAATCGCCGTCTTCTTTGCTCATACTAAAGGTTGGAATGAAGGCAAAGCTGTCTCCGAGCAAGACGCCGATCGGCCCAGGGTTCTGATTGAATACGATGGCACCCGTCGCGCCTGCTGCCTTAGCATTCGCAATTTTATCGACGAAAGCGAGTTCACCGCGTTTAATCAATGCGATTTTGCCCGCTACGTCTTTGCCAGCGAAATCCTCTGGTTTACCCAGATCCGCATATATCAGTCCGAAATCCCCATCCAGGACGACTTCTGGGTCCTCGGCCAAATTCCACGCCATTAATTCAAGCTTATACGTAGCATCTACTACCGTAACCGGAGCGGCATCGTCAGCCTGAGGGGCTACTTCATCCTCGGCAGATTCAGCAGGCACTTGATCAGTGGCCGGCTCCTCTGCTGCACCGTCACCCGATTGAACTAAGTTTGAATCCTGCTCCGGATTAACGGAAGGCGCCGTGTCATCGGTCGATGATGCCTGGGCAGCTTCATCAATCTGTGCTTCTGCCTGCTCGTCAGGCGTGACTGATGGTGCTGATCCTTCTCCAAGCTCAACCGTGCCTTCATTGTTTTCAATGGGCTCACCCGGCAATTCCGCGTCCGTGAAAAAGTGCGATGTTGCCGCCATTTCGTCGCTTGGCCCTGTTGAGTTTCCTACCGTAATCGGAAAAGCCGCCGCCCCCGGCGATCCAACCGTCCAGCGGTTTGGCCCTGTATTGCCGCTTGCAACGACTGGCGTGACACCAGCCAGTGCAGCATTGTTAAGTGCTACGGACGTTACATAGTCCGGATCATTTCGGGAATTGCCCAGGGAGAGGTTGATTACATCCATTCCGTCCTGAACGGAACGGTCAATACCTCCCAGCACCCAGCTGGAATAGCCGCTGCCGTACGGGCCAAGAACCCGGTAAGCATAGATATCCGCTTCGGGTGCAATGCCCACGACTCCATATTCGCCGGCATCGCGGGCTCCGATGGTACCCGCTACGTGCGTTCCATGATCGGTCCAGTACGTGCTTCCCCTGTCATCGACCTGCGGGGGATTGGAAGGATCATTCTCCCAATCGAGCGGAGTTGTCTCATAAGGATCATTATCATTGTCAACGAAGTCGTATCCGCCCTTATAAGCATCCTTCAAAACCGGGTGTGCGTAATCGATACCTGTATCAATAACGCCGACTTTAATGCCTTTGCCCGTATATCCGAGATCCCAGACATCCGGAGCACCGATGAACGGCCCCGTGTCTTTCATGTATGGATTTACTTCGCCCTTCGGTCCAACCGTTACCTCCAGATCGGGATAAACGCCTAGAACGCCAGGGATATCCAGCAGCGCTTCAACCTTGCTGCCATCGATCTCCATAGACACCCCGTTGAATGCGTAGCTATATTGATCGGAGATTTCATGCGTGATGTTCTTCGTGTTCAGGCTGCGTATAAAAGTCTGCTGCTCCAATTGTACCTGTGCCTCGACCTTCGCCTCCGCGGAAGAACTAAAAGATTGGCCCTGAATAGAGGAAAGCCCTTTGGCCAGAGCCACTGGTTCGGTAGACAATTCTACGATAACCCTTGTAGGACCCCCGGCCGATCTTTGCAGGCTTTGATCAAGCGCGGGAAACTCCGCAAGCTTCGCTCGCTGTTTCAGCATATCCTTTATCTGCCTAGCTTCTTCGGCACTGAGCGGATTGTCCAGCTCGATCTGCCGTTCGGATGGAGCCGCCCCGGCCGCTGGCGCAACCAATGATAGCGTTAATACAAAACTTAGTAGTGCAGACCATAACTTTTTACTCAAGGCTTTACCCCTCCCATAAGATAGAATTCCCATTCAAATTAGGGTCCGGGATGTCATCAGCATATCTGCGCTGCCTTACGATGGTATCCACTCCTTTCCGCATAAGACTGACCCGTGGTAAATTATTCTAGAATCCAAAATTAGATTCCTTCATCCTTTTCTGTATGTTTTTGTTAAATTGAGTCGAAAGTTTAGGAGCTTTTGACGAATGATCGAAAACGTCATAGTTTCAAGGAAAATATGGCTTACATCGCAAGTAAGGGAGGAGAAAGGAATTCGGGAAAAAGAAAAAACCGAGGCTATCGATAGCCTCGGTTCTTAGGGAGTTGCAACTGATATTGCAAAATATATCCAGGGTATGCTGTTATTCGTTCAGCAACCGCACGAACTCTTCTTCATCCTCCAGGATGTCGATGCCGAGCTGCTGGGCTTTGGCCAGCTTGCTGCCGGCTTTTTCGCCTGCAATGAGGAGGTCGGTTTTCTTGGACACGCTGCCGGTGACTTTGGCGCCGAGCGCTTCCAAGCGTTCGGTTGCCTCTTCGCGGGTCAGCAGATGGAGGGTGCCTGTCAGCACAACCGTTTTGCCGCTGAAGTAGGAATCCGTGCTGACCGGCTTCGGCGCTTCCGGCGCTTTCGCTTGGACGCCCAGCGAGAGCATCTTCTGGATGCTCGCTTGGGCAAACGGGTCGGCGAAGTATCCCGCGATGCTTTCGGCCACGATGCCGCCCACGTCCGGCAGCTCGACCAATTCTTCCGCGGTCGCCGCCATCACGCGAGTCAGATCACGGTAGTGATCTGCCAGCATTTTGGTAGTGGATTTGCCGGTATTCGGTATACCCAGCGCAAAGAGGAACGATGCAAGATCCCGCCCCTTGCTCTTCTCGATGGCATCCAGCAGATTCTGGGCTTTTTTCTCGCCGAAGCGCTCCAGCTTCAGCAAACTGTCAAAAGATAGCGTGTAAAGATCAGCCGGTTCTCTCACGCCCAGTTCATCATATAACTGGATCGCGGTTTTATCGCTGAACGTCTCAATGTCCATGGCGTCCCTGGAGGCAAAATGCGTGATCCGGGCTACGATTTGCGGCTTGCATCCCGTCTTGTTGTTGCAGAAGAGGTGGGCGCCGCGCTGCTCCAGCGGAAATCCGCAGGATGGACACTGTTCCGGATACAGGATCTCTTCGCCATCCTGCTCCTCCGTTACTTTGCCGAGGATCTCGGGAATGACGTCATTCGAACGGCGAATGAAGACCCGCGAGCCGAGCGCGAACTTGAGATTCTTGCGCTCAATATCCCCGATATTATTCAGCGTACAATTTTGCACCGTAACTCCGGCAAGCTCAACGGGCTCTACACGGGCTAGTGGCGTGATTTTTCCGGTCCGTCCCACATTCCAGGTAACCGACTGCAGCACGGTCGTGGTTTCTTCCGCTTCAAATTTGTAAGCGACCGCCCAGCGCGGGAACTTGTCGGTATATCCGAGCACATCGCGGATGCGGAAATCGGTCACCTTCACAACCGCCCCGTCGATGAGGTAATCGAGCTCGGAGCGGCGTTTTTCGATATCGGCCAGCTGCTCCATCACATCATCAAACTGCTCGAAATAGAAGATGTACGGGTTGACCTTGAGCCGATTCTCGCGCAGGAAATCCATCATTTCCTTGTGGTCGGCAAAGGTGATTCCATCCGAGTAGCCGACATTGTAGAAGTACGCGTTCAGCTTACGCTCGGCCGTCACCTTCGGATTCAGATTGCGAAGCGCTCCTGCGGCAGCATTGCGCGCGTTCTTGAGCGGCTCGGCAGCGGTTTGATTGTATTGTTCCAGCACGGACAGGTTCATGATGCCCTCGCCCTGCACTTCGATCGTGCCTTCCGCGTACGGGATCGTCATTGGCACCGACTTGATGGTCTTTACCTGAGCCAAAATGCCTTCGCCTACCGTTCCGTTCCCCCGAGTCGATGCTTGAACCAGCTTGCCGTCCTGATAGGTCAGATTCAGCGTCAGCCCGTCAAACTTCAGCTCCAATGCATAACAAGGCTTCGGCAGAGGATTGCCGGGATTCTTCGTATTATAGTCATTGACCAGCCTGACCACGCGATCATGCCAGGTACGGAGCTGCTCGATGTTCTGGGCTTTATCGAGACTCCATAACGGAGCCAAATGGCGGTGTGGGGCAAAACCTTTCAGAATCTCCCCGCCCACCCGCTGGGTCGGAGAATCCGGGAGCGTCACTCCGGTCTCTGCCTCCAACGCTACCAGCTGGTCGTACAGGGCGTCATACTCCTTGTCGCTTACAAGCGGCTGATCCAGCGTGTAGTAATGGTAATTGTAATTGTTCAGCTCCGCAATGAGCTTCTCCATCTTTTCCTTGAAATCCATGCAGGGGCAATCCTCCTTCAATATAATAAGGCCATCGTGGGTTACGTTGCTTTAGATCATATTTACCTAGTTCTATCCCTTATTCCACCTTCGTAATCGGCGCAAAGCCGGCAAGCAGGCGTTTCACGCCCACAGGCGCCGGGAATGCAATCTGCAATTCCATGTCATTGCCGCTGCCCTTCACCGCTACGATCGTACCGGTCCCCCATTTGCCATGGGCGACTTTGTCGCCGGCCTTAAAATCGCCGCTGCCCGAGGCAGCCGCTGGACGGGATGACCCACCGGTTGTCATCGTCACCCGGCTCTTCGGCGCGGCTTGCGCGGAAGCCGTCGATCCGCTGAGGGAGAGGTCTACGCTGCGGCTTCCGCCAAAGTTGCTGCCTCCACCGCCGCCGAAGCCGCGTCCCGCATAGGATCCGCCCACATTGTTTCCGCCGCCACGGCGGTAGCGGTCATGCGCCATCTGGGTGTCTTCCTTCAGCTCTTCCGGGATTTCCTCCAGGAATCGCGATGGCATGTTCGCCGTCGTGCGGCCAAATAAGGTACGCATGCGCGCACAGGATAAGAACAACTGCTTCTCGGCGCGCGTGATGCCTACATAAGCAAGTCGGCGTTCTTCTTCCAGCTCCTCGTTATCCATAAAGGCACGGCTGTGCGGGAATACCCCTTCCTCCATGCCGATGATGAATACCACCGGGAACTCCAGGCCTTTGGCGCTGTGCATGGTCATGAGCACGACAGCATCGTCGCGGTCTTCCTCGTCATCGTTCATCGAATCGATGTCCGCGATCAGCGCAAGATCCGTGAGGAAGGAGACGAGCGACTTATCCTCGTTGTTCTTCTCGAACTCTTGCGTAACCGACAGGAACTCGTCGATGTTCTCGAGGCGTGATCTGGATTCGATCGTATTCTCGTTCTGGAGCTCGAGGCGGTACTCGGACATCTCGAGAATTTTTTCCGTAAGCTCGGTCACCGACAGAAACTCGACCATTCGGCTGAGCGCGGCAATCATGTCGTAGAAGCCCACCAGCGCATTGCGCGTCCGTCCGGCAAAACCGAGGTCGTCCACGATTTCTAGCACGCGGAAGATCGAGATGCCCCGTTCTCCGGCTGCTGCAGCCAGCTTCGCGACGGTTGTGTCGCCGATGCTTCTTTTGGGCACGTTAATGATCCGCGTCAAGCTGATATCGTCGTCCGGGTTGGAAATCAGGCGCAGATAAGCAAGCATGTCCTTGATCTCTTTGCGATCGTAGAACTTGATGCCGCCGACGATCTGGTACGGAATATCCGACTTGATCAGAATTTCCTCGATCACCCGGGACTGCGCGTTGGTCCGATACAGAATCGCGTGGTCCTGATAGCTCTTGCCGTCCTTGATGTTCTTGCTAATTTCCGAGGTGACAAAATACCCCTCATCATGCTCCGTATCCCCACGGAACACTTTGATCTTCGGCCCTTCGCCCTGCTCGGTCCACAGATTCTTCGGCTTGCGGCCCGTGTTCAGGCCAATAACATTGTTGGCAGCGTTCAAAATGTTCGCTGTCGAACGGTAATTCTGCTCCAGCAGAATCGTGCGCGCCTCCGGGTAATCCTGCTCAAAATTCAGGATGTTCGTGATATCCGCGCCGCGCCAGCGGTAGATCGACTGGTCGCTGTCCCCGACAACGCAGATGCGGTGATGGCTGTCCGCCAGCATGCGGCAGAGCATGTACTGCGCCCGGTTGGTATCCTGGTATTCATCCACGTGGATGTACTGAAATTTGCGCTGATAGAAGTCTAGAACCTCCGGCACTTCCTTAAACAGCTGGATCGTGGTCATGATCAGATCGTCGAAATCGAGCGAATTGTTGCTCTTCAAGCGTTTCTGGTATTCGGTGTAGACCTTGGCAACGAGGGTTTCAAAATAGTCCCCGGCTTTCTGTTCATACTGCTGCGGGGAGATCAGCTCATTCTTGGCCGCGCTCATGGCCGCTTGGATCGCCTTCGGCTCGAATTTCTTCGGATCGATGTTGTGTTGCTTCATCACGTTCCGAATTACGGACAGCTGGTCTGTCGAATCCAAAATACTAAAATTCGAAGTAAAGCCGATCCGCTCAATGTCTTTGCGCAAAATCCGTACGCACATGGAGTGGAACGTCGATACCCAAATGTCCTGGCCTTCCCGGCCGACCAGCTTGGATACCCGCTCCTGCATCTCGCGGGCTGCCTTATTCGTAAACGTAATCGCCAGGATGCTCCATGGTGCGGCTTTGCGCGTGGCGATCAGGTACGCGATCCGGTGTGTTAGCACCCGCGTCTTGCCGGAACCGGCTCCGGCCATAATGAGCAGCGGTCCGTCGGTTGCTTCAACGGCTTGGCGCTGCTGCGGATTGAGACGTCTGACGGCGTCGTGTATGTCAATGGAATGCATAAACATTGCCTCCTAATAGGTGTAGATTTGATAAGGGGGAAACTTGAGTAAAAGTAAAAATTCAATAAAAAATGGGATATAGTCTAGCAGATCGAATTGATTAAAGATGATGAATCGTACCGAATGCTGCCTGTCTAAGGCACAGTGCGTTCTGCATGGATATTCAATGAATAAATACATGCTTACCAGCAGAGGAACTGAAAATGTGATTATAGAGCCTGAGCTGGCTGGCTAAACGCGCCTCTATATTTTTCAGCAGATCAGTTACTAGTCCCATCAGCCCTTCACGGCCTTGACCGTTTCGAGCGCCTGCTCCAGATGATCGTACACCACGTTGCCCACAACGATCGTGTCCGAAATAGCTGCAGCCTCCATCGCCTGCTCGGCATTGGTTATTCCGCCGCCGTAGAACAACCGGGCGTTATCCAGCGATCTTCGAACCGTGCGGACCGTTTCCATATCACCGAACGCACCGCTGTATTCCAGGTACACAATCGGCAGATTCATCAGCTTGTCCGCAATCTGGGCATAAGCGGCAACCGCGCTCGCTTCAATCGAAGTCTCTGCTCCGGTCAATCTCGCCACCGCAGCGTTCTCGTTCAACACGATATAACCCTCGGTCACGACCAGATCCCACGGGATCATGTACCCGTAGCGCTCGATTCCCTCGCGGTGCCGGCCCATGATCCAGGTCGGATCCTGCGTATTCAAAACCATCGGGACCATATATAGATCAAAACCGGGTACAACGGCTTCCAGATCGGATACTTCCTGTACGCACGGCAGCTCGTAACGCCGAACTCGGGACAGCAGATCCACGGTATTTTCATAAGTGACTCCGGTTGAGCCTCCGACCATAATGGCATCGGTTCCTGACAAGCATACCGCATCAAGGGTCTCGTCATCGACCTCCTTGTCGGGATCCAGCTTAAACACATGCCTCCAGGATTGTATCATCTCTTTCAAGCGTCATTCCTCCACGTTCACGGGTTACTATCATACTAAAATAAGTCTATGCTAGCACGGTAAGCAAGTCAATTTATGTTCGTATAAAATACGAACATTTTTTTGGTAATTGCGGTTTATCGTTTCAGCCGATATACGAACCGCGTCGCTGAGAAGAGATTTGGGCGGATAACTGGTTAAGAAAAACGTCTACCGACGTACAATCCCAGACCGCATGAGGCACAATCCCAGAGATATAGATGGTGGCTTTCTGTGATATCAAGTAGGCCAAGCTTCGAAGTTTATATTTTCTGATAGCATGAAAAAAGCCCGCAATCTCTTATGGAGATCACGGACTTCCATGCTCTGCATTATTATGGATGCAAACTCAAACTTTTCCACAGACGGACGCGATATGAGGCGTGCCTTGTAAGGTACATCTACTCCAGTCGCTTTGTCATCGTATATCTCAAGCTGTTCCGCTCCAGCTCCGGCTCGGTCAGCAGATCCGAGTAGACGCCGTACACGCCCCATTTTTCATAATTGTTCACGGTGTTCGTGTCATTGATGGTGTGGACATAGGTCACGGCTCCCGCTTGCCTTAGCTTGGCTACGAAATTCGGGCTGACCTTGTACTCCGGCATGGTAACCGCGTCAATGTGGTTCTCCTGTACGAAGGCAGTGATCTCAGCAGGTGAGTCCTGCGTGGCATACAGCGTATATATAATCGATTGAAACGGGTAGATGTCCTGAACCATATCAAGCATCGGCTCATTGTAAATTTGGACGACGACCCGATCCAGAAGCTTCGGATCCCGTTCTTTAGCAGCGTTTACAATCTCCGCGAACAGGTACTGTATATCCCGGTCCTTCTGCTCCTTCGTATCCGTCACGATGTAGATATCGGGATGACGCTCCATCATATCCATAATCCCCTCAATATCCATCGGCTGGTATTGTTCCAAAATCGGCGTGTTAATAAACTCCTCATGGCTCAGGCGGGCGGCCTGCTTATCGTCCGGAAGCTTCTCCTTCTGACCCAGCTGCTGCGTCATGCTCTCCGTCCACTCATGCCTGGCTACGACTTTGCGATCCTCCGTCAGCATCAAATCAATCTCGAATACCCGGGTGCCTTTCTCGTAGTTAACAACCATGGCTTCATAAGCGTTCGTATAGGGCTGTTCGCCGATGCTTCCCATGGCATGGGCAATCAGGCGATAGGCCGCGAATCCTTGCGGCGCTTCCTCCTCCATCTCCAGATGAGTCAGAAGCAGTATCATAATGGCGGAAAATAATAGAAGGACAGCTGCGATCCGTTTCATGGTATCCCCACCCTTTGTTTCGTTCATTGCTGTTGCTAGGTAAATACCCGGTTAATGGAGGGGCCAAACAAAAAAACCAGCTAATACTTGTCAAGCATTATAACTTGGTTAAATAATAGAATACTGATATACTTTTCTAAACAGCACAAATAACCTTCAGTGGCGTGAAGGTTATGGGAAAATATGGTTTTTAGGCTTTGTAGGGTTCGCTTTTACTTAGGATGGCATAAATGTGATGGAGAAGCTTGTTGGCGCAAGCGATCACGACCACCTTGTAGGGCTTGCCCTCTTTTCTTTTTTTGTCGTAGTAATCACTGATCCTGCGGTTTGCACGTCTGCGAATCCCGCACTGTACGGCAAGATAGAGTGCTCGCCGTAGTCTTTTTGAGCCTCGTTTCGTGATCCGGTTGCTTGTAGCCGTGAATTTTCCTGAGCTGTAAATCCCCGGATCTAATCCTGCGTAGGCTACAAGTTGCTTCGCATCCTTGAACTGGCTTGCATCGCCCAGCTCTGCCACGATGGCTGCCGCAAGTTTGTTCCCTACACCCGGGATACTTTTGACCAATTCCACTTCAGGCAACTCCCCAGCCAGTTCTTCCATCTGCTTTTCCAAATGATTTAACTGTTTATCGAATTCCAACAGCAGGGAGACCATGCTAGTCAACGCTATGCTCTGGGATCGACTCCTCTCTTGTGTTTTCCAGCCCAACACGAGTTCTTTCAACCGTTTTGTTTTCTCCGTAATCCATCCTTTGGAGTGGGATTTACCTACACATTCAAGGATCAGATCCCCCACATCTTCGACCTTGTTCTCCAAACATCGCTCTAGCACTTTTAATGATGTGGTCGCATACAGATTATGAAATAATCCGATGAAGTCCGGAAACACCTGCTCAAGCAAAGCTCTGCTGTTTAACTTGGCCTGTACGTACATCGCGGTTACAAACTCATGTTGCCTCGTTAAGTGTTGAAGCTCGGTGTAGGTTTCCTCCCACTCTCGATGCGCTTTAACGTCCCCTCGGTAGTACATCTCAGCCAAATGCCATGCATCTGCTGCATCTGTTTTCACCTTGCGAAGTTGCGTACCTTTCGATCGTTTCGCTTGCAGAGGGTTAACGATGTAATGAGTCCATCCACTACGTTTAAGATACCCTACCAGACTTCGATGGTAATGTCCGGTCGCCTCAAGGACAACAACGGGCTCGACGCCACTTTTATGTTTGAGTGTTCCTAACAGTTCCCCTAGCCGTTCAAAACCTTCCGGCCCATGATGAAGCTTCTCCATCCTCCCGAAGGGTTTTTCGCGACCGATAAAGGCCTGGATAACGCTAACCCCTTTGGCCACGTCTATTCCTACTACTGGCTGCATAATAACCTCCTTGATTCGATACCGGCATTCCCACATGGTCTCCAACCCCATAGCTTCGCTTGTGATGCGAGGTCTAAAGCCTCTACCAGCTCAAACATAGTCGTTGGACGGTAGTGAGAGAACCGTTTTTTTGACGGGATCTGCGTCCCTAAGCCACCTTCGTTCTCCCGGCTACCACCATCGTATAATGCCTACAAAAATAGGCCAACCAGAAATCTGGTTGACCTAATAATACGAAACGTCACTTGGCGGCTGCCAAATGACGGAACGATTTTTGTAAATACTACGGATCACTAGCTCTTGGCCTTCAAAAGGTGAATATACCATTTCAATCCCGCGTTGTGATTAAACACGCTGACTTTATCTACGACGTCAAACCCATCACAGCTTTCGATTTCGCCGATCTTATGCTCTACCATGAGATAATCAGGATCCTGGGTATTCTTATGTGAATATAGGGAAGAGATGATGACGCCATCCGGGGTCAGGTAACGGGCATATTCCAACAGCTTGCTAGCGGTATTGGGCACATACTGCAGCGATTCATTAAAAACGATGACGTCGTAGCTTTTATGAGGAACATAATGGTTGATGTCCGCGCGCTGGAATAAGTCCCTTGACGTTTTGCCGGATGCGATTCTGATCGCTTCCTCGGACAGGTCTACACCGGTATAATTCGATTTTTCATCGTCCAAGAGCATGTCATACAACAAGCCGGCCCCGCATCCCATATCCAAAATGCCCTCTTCCCCAAGAAACTTTCGGATGTATCCGTACACGACCGAATATCTGGCATATTCCGTGATGTCCGATAAATAATCCCACATGCGGGATCTGTACTCTTCGTCCCATTGCTCTTGGCTGCTTTCGATGAAATCCTGAACCTTGGCGTTTTCCATATCGATTCCTCCCATAAAGCTTATTGGATGTGATCTTTCCTTTGGGCAAATGAAGCGGCAAGATGAAACACGGTTATTTCGAAAACATTAGAAATCTGCATAACACTGAGATTGGACCATCATATTTAACCTGCGACTCTAAGTAATGAACGAACTCTAGCAAAGCATCGACGAGTCTAACATTTCATTATAATAGTATTATAGTTATATTTTGTAAATCATTCCAGACTACTATTGTTCGCTGTGTTCTACATGCATGTTTAAGTGAGCGGAATGGATCGAATGTCCGAAGTTTTTCTCGGGTATGTCACAGACTTACAGGAAGCGACAGCATTCGGTATCTCTACAAGAGGCGAGCGGGACTTGGTAGGCAGCTTTAGTCGAAATGTGCTTCTAGGACAGGTAAATAAAAGACGCCATCCGGCTCATGCCAGATGACGTCATCATTTAAATTTCAATCAATATGCGTTTTTGAATCCGTTGCGGATCGTGCGCAGGATGATTTTGATATCAAACAGAATGGACCAATTCTCGATGTAGAAAATATCGTGCTTGATCCGCTCCTCAATCGAAGTGTCCCCGCGCAGGCCGTTGCTCTGCGCCCACCCCGTGATGCCCGGGCGTACGTGGTGTTTCACCATGTACTTCGGAATCTCCTCTTTGAACTGTTCAACGTAATAAGGTCGTTCCGGTCTTGGGCCCACCACGCTCATATGTCCGAACAGGACATTGAAGAACTGCGGCAGCTCATCCAGACTGGTCTTCCGGAGAAAAGAGCCGAACTTGGTGCGGCGCGGATCATTCTCCACCGTCCAGCCCGTATCCGGCGCCCCTTCCGGCAGCGGCTTCATGGAGCGGAATTTATACATATAAAAGTTCCTGCGGTTCAGCCCGACCCGCTCCTGCTTGAAAATGACAGGGCCCCGGGAGGTCAATCGGACACCGAGGTAAATTCCGATCATCACCGGCAAGGTAAGGATAATCGCCACTAACGAGAATACGATATCAAACGCCCGCTTGAACAGTCGGTTCGCCGCTAGATCGAGCGGGATATCGCGCACGTTGATCATCGGCATGCCCGCAAAGTTATCAAACACCGGCCGTGCCGGGAGATAATCGAAGAAGTCCGGGATAATTAGCGTTCGGACACCTGCTTTTTCACAAGCAGCAATGATCTCCGGATACTTGTGGTGGGCATTCAGAGGAAGTGCCAGTACGACCTCATCGACAAGCTTTTCGTTTAGCACCTTATGTAGATCGCCGACCGAGCCCAAAATGGGTTTAAGCCGTCTCGCTTCAATCTCATCCCACTGCTGGTAATCATCCAGGAAGCCGATGACTTCATACCCCAGCTCCGGATACTGCTTCAGATTTTTGAAGAAGCGCTTGCCGAGCGATCCTGCACCCACGATGAGCACGAATTGGCGGTTGTAGCCTTTTTCCCGAAAATGCTTGAGCGATTTCTTGAGGAAATAACGGTATAGGATGATGAATGCTACATTGAGAATCATGTAGATGGCGAGATACCAACGGGAGATATTCACCTCTTTAACAAAAAACATAATACTGAGGAGAATGAACATCCCGATGAAATGCATCTGGAAAATCTTCATGAACTCGTCGGCAAAACGCTTTTTCCGCTTCGGCGAGTACAAGGTAATCATGATGCCGACAACCACGGCAACCGCGCCGTATACCAAACTCCACATTCCGTACGATTCGATGGGCAGCGGTTTTTCGTACGGAAACCAACCGCTCTCGAATTTCACCCACCATGCGAGCAGAAACGCCAACTGGATGAAGGCAAAGTCGGTCAACATATACAATTTGGTCAGAAAGCCCTGATTCTGGCGGATCATGATTTCACCTCCACTCCACCTGAAGATTGCGTTATCGTTGCTGGACGAATAGGCTTCAGCCGGTTCGTGAGCAGGGACAGGAGCAATTTTAAACCAATGCCCGCATACACGGCTCCATTAACGAATATGTTGTATTTCTGCCGGTAATGCTTCCGATGAAAAAGAATCATCGCCCGATGGAACTCATAAATGATCTTGAACGGCCGGCGCCGTGCGCTGCCGCCTTTATAATGGATGATCGTCGTACGAGGATAATAGTGAATGCCCCATCCCGCCTGCTTGATGCGATAGCACCAGTCGATATCCTCCCCGTACATAAAAAAGGTCTCGTCCAGCCCGCCCACCTGATCAATCGTCTCGCGGCGTACCAGCATGAACGCACCGACCAAACAATCCACCGGATACTCTACGTCCGGATTCAAATACCCCAGCTGATACTGGTTAAACTCCGGCTTGTTCGGGAACAGCTTGCTGAGACCAAAGGCATAATAGAAGGACGCCGAAGGCGTTGGGAACCCTCTCTTTTGCAGGCCTTATCCAGCGAGCCGTCCGGGAGGACGATTTTGCAGCCGGAAGCGCCTACGATCGGGTTATAGTCCATAAAAGCGACCATCGTCTGGATCGTATCCTGCTGGATAATCGTGTCGGAATTTAGCAGCAGCATATAGCGACCTTCCGCCACTTCCATCCCCTGATTGTTGGCTTTGGCAAAGCCGGTATTCTCCGTGTTCTCAATAAGCTTGACCTGCGGGAATAGCTCCCGGATGGTCTGAACGGACTCATCCTTCGAGTTGTTATCTATCAGAATCACTTCATATGTATATTCCGTCTCCGATGCAAACACGGATCGCAAACAATCCACCGTCAGCTGACAGGTATTGTAGTTCACGATTAAAATGCTTAAATCCATTGCATAACGTCTCCTGACAAATATAGTAATCTATCGACATTATAGCACAAAGACGCAGAATGGGCAGGAATAAAGAACTTCTATTGCTAAAATCTAGTTATTGATGACTCTTTATATATAGCCCACAAGAATTAAAAAGCGAAAGAGTAACTGCTCTACAATCGATTGACGATATAGTTTTGATCTTTGAAGAAAATCAATTTTTTCTCTAAGTCGTCCCCTGGGGGCAATAAAAAGTTCGAGTTGTTCTCTCTTACTATCCTCCATTAAATGACCGTACACTCGATAAAACTCACTTGCTTGTTTGACAAGAAGATGCTCTCCTTTATGTTTTATGTAACTGCGGTACTTCTGTTTTAGTTTGTTGAATAATGAGTTACTCCCACCTACAACATTATTTTCATGCTGGCGATACAGCATCGAAGGATTCTTATCATACATTACATTGCCGAAACCAGATACCAATAGGTAAAACCACCAGTCGTGCATGATGATCTTGTTGGGATCTATCTGATTACTCTCCATAAACTTATTCCTCGCTGCCTTGTTTAACGTAATGGTTGCTCCGACAGCAATATTTTGCACCAAAGCATTGTAAAATGAGGGGGCTTTCAAAGGGGGCTTCGGCCAAGTACCGAGAGAATTTAAATCTTTATCGGTAAGCTCCGTAGATGTGAATACCATCCCAGGAACATAATCCGCTTGAGAACTTAACATAGTTACAGCACGCTCAATTTTATGCTCCAGCCATACATCATCCTGATCGCAGAAACAGTAATAATCTGCATAGGAGTTGGATTGCAGAACCAGCTCAAAAAAACTAGAAACAACCCCCACATTACTTCCGGCAATCACTTTGATTCGGTCAGGATAAGTTTTAGCATATTCTTTTAATAAGGCTAGCGTTTGATCGGATGATCCATCATCTCGTATAAGAACAGAGATATGAGGATAACTTTGCTTTAAAATACTTTGTAGCTGGTCGGATATATATTGCTCCCCATTATATGTAGACAAAAGCACCTGAACCTGTTTCATTCTGTAACCTCCAAATAAACGCTAAATACGACATAAGACCTGATCATACAGATCAGGCCAACATTTGCTGTATTCATTTCAAGTATAGTTCAGGGTGTTGTTTCATATCCAGCATAAACTGCTTCAATCCTTCTCGCCAATGCGGCAGATCTTCCAATTGATTTAAACGGATCGAAAGATGATCCAATACAGAATTGGCTGGCCGAGGAGCCGGCCGAAGGAACTGTGCGGTCGTGCATGGCTGCAAACTAGCCATAATCTTTATACCCAGCTGTTCCTCTGCTTCTTCGAAAATAGCTTTCGTAAACTCGAACCACGTGCATGATCCGCGGTTAGAGGCATGGTAAATGCCGTATTTTTCAGTAGTCGATACTTGCAGTAAGAAATGAGCCAAATCTACCGTGTACGTAGGTGATCCCTTCTGGTCATCAACAACTTGCAAAAGCGGTTTCTCTTGTCCTAGGCTAAGCATCGTCTTCACGAAATTACTTCCCTGAAGTCCGAATAACCATGAGGCACGAACAATAAACCACTTAGTACTAAAATCTCTTACGATCTGTTCTCCAGCAAGTTTGGTTTGGCCGTAAACTGTTCTCGGATCGGTTGGATCATACTCATGATAGGCTCTGTCATGGGTACCGCGAAATACATAATCCGTGCTAATATAAACGAGCTTAGCTCCAACTTGTTCGGCTGATCGAGCAACATTTCTTGTACCAATAGCATTGACTAGATAAGCTCCGTCGATATCACTCTCCGCGGCATCCACTGCTGTATAAGCAGCGCAGTGAATGACACAATCTGGACGGTGTGAAGCGATTATTTGTTGGCATTGATTCAGGTTTGTAACATCCAATTCTTGTCGGCTGCAAGGAATCACTTCATGTCCGACCTGACCAAAAATATGAATGACGTCCTGACCGAGTTGTCCTTGAGCCCCAGTTACCAAAACCCTCATTGGTCTTTACCTAATCGACTGCCATATTGCTTGGTCAGATATTCACGATATTCCCCAGATTGAATTCTGGTCCACCATTCCTTGTTACTCAAATACCAAGTGATGGTTTCCTTAATTCCGGTCTCGAAGTTATGCTTCGGCTTCCATCCGAGTTCTTTCATTATCTTGGTTGGATCGATGCCATACCTACGATCATGGCCAGGTCGATCCTTGACAAATTGAATCAGCGTTTCAGGTTTGCCAAGCTCCTCTAAAATTGTCTTAACAATATGAATATTTGTACGCTCGTTATTGCCCCCAATGTTGTAAACATCACCAACTCGGCCTTGATGAATAACAAGATCAATTGCGCTGCAATGATCCTCAACATACAGCCAGTCACGAATGTTCATGCCGTCGCCGTAAACCGGCAAAGGCTCATCATTTAGTGCACGAGAAATCATGAGCGGAATTAACTTTTCGGGAAATTGATACGGACCGTAATTATTGGAGCAACGTGTAATATTCACCGGAAGGCCAAAGGTTTCGTGATATGCTCTGACGAGCAGATCTCCACCCGCTTTGCTGGCAGAGTAGGGACTGTTTGGAGCAAGAGGTGTCGATTCGGAGAAGAGTCCTGTTTCCCCTAGGGATCCGTACACTTCATCCGTCGAAACCTGCACAAATTTGGTTACTCCGTATTTTTTAGACGCGTCCAATAGCACCTGTGTACCGAGTACGTTTGCATTCACAAATACTTCTGGCTCCAAAATACTACGGTCTACGTGGGATTCAGCAGCGAAATTAACTACAACATCGATGCCTTGTTGAAAGATTTGATCTACTGCTTGTTTATCTGCAATATCCGCCTGGATAAAGGTATAGTTAGCTTCCTTCTCAACAGGCTCCAAATTTTCCAGGTTCCCGGCATACGTAAGATCATCCATGTTAATGATCTTATAATCTGGATGCTGCTGCATCATGTATAGAATAAAATTACTACCTATAAAACCGGCACCACCGGTGACTAATAGTCTCATGGCTAGATACTCCCCTACTCAAAATTCATTTCAGCATCCTTCAATAATGGATGCCTCTGATCTTTATACGAAAGAATCGGGTTCGATGTCGGCCAATCAATCCCTAAAACCGGATCACTCCATAATATGCCGCGGTCATGTTCTGGGGAATAATATTCGTCTACCTTGTATAAGACTTGGGTATTCGGTACAAGCGTACAAAATCCGTGCGCAAACCCTTTAGGCACAAGCAGCTGACGGTGATTGTGTTCACTCAGAATAACACCTACCCATTTACCGAAAGTAGGTGAGCTTTTGCGGACATCAACGATGACATCGTAGATTGCCCCGGTCAGGACGCGAATAAGCTTGTTTTGTGCTTTCGGATTCAACTGGTAGTGTAGACCACGGACTACCCCCGGTTCAGTCGAAAGAGATTGGTTGTCTTGTACAAAATTGAATTTGACACCTTGCCCTCCCAACACGGCTTCATTAAAACTCTCCATAAAAAAACCCCGGTTATCTTTATGGACAACCGGTTCGATCAGAAATGCAACTGGCAGATTTAAAGGAGTGACTTTCATAATTGGATTTCCTCCTGTCACTAATGTCTAAGCTTTCCAAATTCGTCCCCAAAAACAACGTCTTTTGCAAGTTCATTTGCACGCGATAAAGAAGCATGCGTGCCCGCATCCGTCCACCAACCTTGGAGAATATCGAAAGTGAGCATATTACTTTTAATATATGCATTATTGACATCGGTGATTTCCAATTCACCTCTTGCGGAAGGCTTTAGTGTTTTAATGATATCGAATACTTGATGATCGAACATATATATTCCCGTTACAGCATATTGACTTGTAGGATTCTGTGGCTTCTCTTTAATTGAGATAATCCGACTACCTTCAAGTTCAGGAACACCAAAACGATGAGGATCAGCAACTTCTTGAATAAGAATCTTTGCACCCTTTTTCTGAACCCGGAAATTATCCACGTATGGAGTAATATCATCTTCAAAAACATTATCCCCTAAAATAACAACCATTTGCTCGTTCCCTACAAATTGCTCAGCTAAAGCGAGAGCCTGCGCAATTCCGCCTGCTTCATCCTGAACTTTATATGTAAAAGAGACACCCATCTCGCTTCCACTACCCAAAAGATTCACCACATCCCCCATGTGATCTTTACCAGTTACGATGAGGATATCATGAAGACCCGCCCGCGTGAGTTTATGGACCGCATGGAAGATCATTGGGTACTTACCGACAGGAAGGAGGTGCTTATTAGTAACCTTTGTCAACGGGTAAAGTCGGGAACCTGTCCCGCCTGCTAGGATGATAGCTTTCATAAAATACACCTCGAAGAAATAAAGAAATTTATCTGTAAAAAAGAAATTTAAATAAAAGTTGCATAGCTTGTTACAATATGCATTAAAAGTCTATCCTCTTTATAATTTTAGCAGGGTTTCCAGCTACAACGGTGTACTCCGGTACATCCTTAGTGACAACTGCCCCAGCTCCAATAATCGCTCCCTTTCCAATTGTAACTCCAGGCAAAATAATTGCACCTACCCCGACAAATACACCGTCATTAATAACAACTGTTTTTTTGATTAATTCGCCATAGAACCCAGCAATAGTTTCAGTTGGATGGAAGTGGCTTAATATTGTTACATTTCGAGTTATTTTGACATCATTACCGATATAAATTAATTCTGGAGTCATATTGTCTATTGTTACGTTATATGCAATAAAGACTTTTGTTATGTCTTTTATATTCACTCCTCTTATTTTATGAAGAAAAGCTATCAATACCGAGGGCCATATTATAATACTAGCTATACTACCAATAACACCTTTGATGAATATTTTCAAGTAAAATTCCTCTCTTAATCTTGATTTTGTTCTTGTTCTAGCATTAGCACTTTGTTGTTACCCTTAAATGTCCAAAACTTATTTATTGCAAAATTAAATATAGGTACCACAATCACAGAAACTGCTTGTCCTAGTATATAATTCAGGTTCAATTTGTATACAATATAATACATTATATATAAATTAATAATTAAACCTGAAACAGACACAATGAAATACTTTATTAAAAACACTTGATTATGATTTTTAATATTAAACGTCCATCGACGATTCACTACATAAGTAAGAAAAATTACTAATACGTAACCAATTATTGTGGAGATAAGCGGTCCAATCTTAAAATACTCTACAAAAATTATTATAAGCAGCATATGGAAAATCGTACTTATTCCACCAACCACCCCGTATTTTAAAAACTGCAAAAAAATTTTTAGCATACTATTATTTCCAACTCACTTATTTTTCATCTTTTTTAAATTGCTCTATTTCTCTTTTTAGAAGCCCAATTTCTTGAGTAAGGTCCTTTATTTTACTCGCATTTCTGGATAACGATACAGTAAGGCTGTAAAGTATAAAAAAAGAAGCTATTATTGCAGCTAAGAAAAGAGCGTTAACGGGCGTTTCAATAAATAACAAATTAGAAATATAAAATAATATATCTGGAAATATGGAAAGCAATATTCCGATTAATGTAAACAAGAACCACAACAATGCATACTTTAGTTCTAGATGAAATTTCCTTATCTTATGCGTCAGAATAATTAATACGAAAAAACAAAGAGTCAAAAGAGTAATTTGAAGTTGAATAGGTATCATCTTACGACAATACCTCATAAGATACTCTTCCTCTTAATACATCAATGAAGATAGCTAATGAGACCTTTATCATATAATATATGGATTTAATTGTTGTTATAGAAGACACTCCCTCTTGTCTTTCTTTCATAGTTACCGGAATCTCTATTACATTATGATTGGATCTTATCAAATGAACTATAGACTCAGGTTCAGGATAATCCACCGGGTAGTATTTTGTCGCAAATACTGACATAGCCTTCCGATTGCAGGCTCTAAATCCTGAGGTTGGGTCTGTGATTTTAGTTTTAGTCAATAAAAAGATTAATTTACTAAAATATGTGATACCAAGCCTTCTTAACTTAGATGATTGAAATCCAATTTTATTAATATACCTTGATCCTATTACCATATCAGCATCCCCGTTTAAAATTGGCAAGATAAGACTGTGTATTTGTTCTGGATCATGTTGACCATCTCCATCTACTTGAACTGCAATATCGTATTTATTCTTTAGAGCGTACTTATAACCAGTTTGAACTGCCCCACCTATACCTAAGTTGCAAGGTAAATCAATTGTGTTGATATTAAGACTCTTACATATTGACGATGTATTGTCTGTCGAACAATCATTAATAACTAATATATCATATTCTTTACCTCTGAATTTCGTAAGAAGCTGTGATATGTTTTGGCTTTCATTAAAGGCTGGAATAATGACTAAAACCTTGTTCATCTCTAACCTCCTGCTTTCTCCCAAATTCCGCAAAACATAGTGGAATTAATATAAACGTACAAAGAATTGATGGAAATAGATATCTCGATTGTTGTGCAGGAATTGCAGCAAGCAATCCTAGTGCATTAAGAAACACAGGTAGAACTGTTATTAATATCTTCAATCTGTTTCTAAACATTAATACAATACTAAATATTATTGATAAAAAAATGTAAAATGCAGGCCGCCATAAAAACCAGACTACATCCGATTCTTGGGTTCTATTTAGAATTTTCGTAATCTTACTCTTAAGCTCTGGTGTTATAGATTCTGATTTTAATTTATATCTATCAAGAGTTTCTACTCCCGTTACAGGAATTTCACGTTCTGTGAAATATGTATTCGAATTGATAGGTTCACTAATTCTCCATACTATAGAAGTTTGATTTATCCAACTTTTAATAAAGGTTATTGGATGTTTGTAAGCTAATTCCACCCATACTTTTATAAAATCCTTTTTATATTCTGGTTCATTAAATACTAGCATATTAAAGTTTGGATTAAATACTATGGTATCCACTAAATACGGATTATAATTTTTTGCCCATAATTCTGTTGGCATAGCTTTATCAATTACACTTTTTTGGTATTCGTCAATTTCGTTACTAGAAGAAGCTAAAACAGATGCAATTTGTTGAATTGGAACATTAAATGTAAGTATGCTGGGACTTGGTGACATATTTAGAGCCTTAGTAAGAATAAATTTTGATCCGAAAAAACATAGTAAAACTGATATTGAGATAAGTAGAATTTGTTTCCATCTTGATTTAAATGCAAATAATAAAGCTACAATTAACCCAATTACAGGAATAATTCCATTATGCCTGAACATTAAAACCAGTAATAAGGAGACTGCAAACAGAATAACATTTGATTTTTTAGAGAACCATGCTTGTTCTTTTGAATATATATTTATTAAAATTACAGTTAGCAATAATATAGAAATACTATAGGTTATATCTTTCCATATACTTATAATCATCATGGAATTTGTCGGTATTACAGAGATAATAATAGAAGTTAACCATAAGACCTTGCTACTAACTTTATGCTGAGCTAGTGTATGGAAGGCATATAGTAATACCATTAATAGAAAAATCATTTGTGCTAATACAATAGCAGCAGGTGAATACCAAATTCTTGTCACTAGTAATTTAAACAATGTATCATAAATTGGATGAGCATCTCCAAATTCAAATGTTGATAATTGCCTCCATTGATCCAATGAGTCACCACTCATTAAACCGGGGTAAAAAGAAAAAAAGTAAATCAACCAAGATATTAATATAGGAATTGTATATTTATAAACATTACCAATTCGATTTTCTGAATTAGCGCTATAAGAGGAGGTACGAGTTATCAAATAAAAAATAAGAAATGAAAGTAAGAATAAATCTGATACGAATACAATACTCTTTTCAAATTTTGATGTATTAGACAATAAATTGTTTAAATCAACTTTCTTAATATTGTTATCTGAACTATATAAATCAATAATTTCTTCTCTTCCATCAATATTAAGTTTAACAAGTCCCGAATATGGATGATTACCTAAAATAATTCCTGCATTCTTCCTTACTCTTCCTTCCCAAATAATTGAGGAATTCATACCATCTGTGTAAACAGGAGTGTTATCTAAAAATTCCCATTCACCTACAAACTTCAATTCATTATTTAATAGATTCTTTTCGTCTATATTGATTTCTTTAACCCATACTTCATTGCCCAATGCTTTTTCATTTTTGGTTCCTAAAGGTTGTATTTCAATTTTATGATAATTAGTAATATTAAATGGAAGCATTAAAAGAAATAATAATGATAGAGAGATGCTAGCAAATAAAATTCTATTTAAACCACCACTTCTCTTCATTTTAAATACAAGAAGCTTTCTAAAAAAGGAATTACTAACAGAGCCAATTATAATCGTGAACAAAAACAATACACTAAGAAAAAGTGTAAATCTGTTAGTTAAACTGATACAAAAGTGGTATATCAAACTCAAGCCAAGACATAAAGCAATAATATACGAAAAATATTTATAGATATTTTTTAAATTCATGTCATTTCTCCATTTATCAAACTATTTAAGCCTTTTTACTTTCACCTTATATTTTACTTTTCTTAAGATATTAAACACCTTTGGAAGGCGATTACGGACTACCGATTTTAAAACACTATAAATATTCTCTTTAATAATAATTGAGTCACTCTTGGCTTGCTCTGCAATAACATACCAGTCAAAATAAAACTTACTCTGAACTTCAATTATTTCTCGGTTATTGATTTGTGCCCCTTTACAGATATCAAAGACAGCATCAAAAAATTTTTTCGATGCTTCATCCCAACTAGGCCAAGCATCTGCCGTTTTAATCGCTGCACTTTTTAATCTTTCCAACTCTTTAGGTGATTCCTTAAGAAGATTAAGATATTCAAGAACCTTATTATCATGATCTCTAGGCGCGACCAATCCATTTTCACCTGATACGATGTATTCATCGTGACCAGTCACATCATATGTTATTGAGGTTCCGCCACAATGGAACATTTCAAGCGGCGGACCAAACATACCTTCTACATAGCTAAGCTTAATAATCACATCACAAGAACGGTAAATTTTTGGAGTCTCAAATATGGGGACTTGAGAAAAGACCTTATCTACACCTGGATATGAGGTTATCGGGCTTGAAGTTAACAACCAAATTTCATCTGCACTTGACTTTTTACAAATCTCAATAGTTTTGGGTACATTTTTAAATGGAACATCTATTGGTCCCTCCACCAAAACTCTTAATTTTCCATTCTCTCTATTCTTGATGAGTTCGCCCTGAACAAAATAAATGTCTTTTCTTATGCCATTGGGTACAAGTACCGCATCCTGATTAAAATTATCTTTTAAGTATTCTTTAATCCATTTTGCCTCAGTAATAATGTGTAAGGGAAGGAGATATGTTGAATCAACTAGTTTTCGAAGAGACCACTCACTCTCCTCATAAAAACGTGACTCGATAGACTGTACGAAATAAGCATATTTTTCAGCTTTAACCCTGTATAGCTCATAAACAGTACGCCACCATGTTGCAATACAAACATCAAAATAAATATCGTCTATTTCCCTAAAAGTTTTCCATATTAGCTTCCTTGCTTCTGGATGCCAATGGAGCCTATCCATATTGACGTGCTCTTCAGTTATTATGGTTACTTCTGCCCCAAGTTTAGTGGCTCTTATTGCATGTTCAAAGATTACATAAGATCCTCCACTTATATCTGGCGATCCTAATAAAAAAGCCCATTTCATATTAAAATACCTCTTTGTTTTATTCTTCTTGCATTCTTTTTGAAAGACTAGCTATCAATGAATCTCTTTCATCTATCATCTTAGTCATGCTTTTAATTGCTGCATCTCGATCATCAATCATTTTTGTCATGTTTTTAATTGCAGTATCTCGGTCGTCGATCATCTTTGTCATTTTTTGAATTGTTTCTTGTTGCTCAGCTAAAGTCTTTTTGAGTTCTTTTGTCAATAGTGAGTCATTTTTTTCACTATAATCTTTGTTATTCCTAAATGTTTTATAGTATTTATATCGGCCATAAAGGGGAATAAGATAACCCAAACCTTCACTTTTAAGCGTTATTGGCCCCCAAAAGCCCCTATCCAGTATTCCGCGAGGATTTTTAAAGAAGGATAGGCTATTCTTAATTGTTCTATTCAAGTTAAAATGTTTACCCTCTTCAATATTAAAAGTCGAGAACTTAAACACCCCAAAATTCTCATAATGGTATAAACCGTTAAAAAATTCAAGCTCAGTTTTAGTAGGAAAAAATATCATTCTAGCGTGAATTTTCGCAAAATGTTCTATTAATATTTCATGATTGATATCCTTCTTGCAAAAGATATCACATAACTGCCCAAACCATTCAAAGATGCTGCTTTGAAGTGGTGATATTATTGTTTCAAAAAGTTCCTTTTCCTTTTCAGTTTGAAAAGTTTCGACTTCCACCGATTTTTTTTGGGTCACATATTTATTTGCACTACCGTGCGATGCTCCTAGCAGAACTTCATATAGTGCTCTATTTTCATTAAATACATTGAAAAATGGGGTTCTGGATGGAATTGAGGAGAATAACACCCCATGTTTGACATTATCTTTACTGGCATCCCCTGGCGCGATCAACCCTAGATAATAACCCTCTACCCTTATTTTCTTGTCTAAAATTTTGAACAGATTATCCTGTATAGTTCCCTTCCAACCAACATCCACTATGGATAACCCTTCCTTAATCTCTACATTGAATTGTTTTAAATAATCGCAAAAATTTTTTTTCTGTTCTGTTCTGATTGATTCAAAGGTTTTAGAGAAGAGATCATGATTAATCAGCTTTGTAAAATACTCACTTTCAGGAAAATTATGGATCGTAGTATATAGTTCGATATTGAGCTTTTCAGATATTTGATTAATTATATCTTCATCAAAGTTTAGACTTGATAAAAAATCATATACGGAAATATTAACATATTGTCTAAACAAAACATCAAATTTTTCTTTATCGAGAGACTGCAAACTTGGGATAAAGGTAGCTTTTCTTGAAACTTTTAGGTAGTGCGCTTTGACACGTTGTGCTTCAAAAAAACCCTCTTTATCTTGGTATAAATCAAACAATTTCAGTAAAAATTCCCCTTCACGCGAAAAAAAGAAAACATTTTTCACTTTGCTTTTAAGAAGGTTTTTGTGAAGTGAAGCTATAAAATAAAATAAAGAGCATGCTATTTCAAAGAATTTACCTTCTACCATCATTTTTCTTGATAAATCATCAAGTTCTTTTCGATAGTAGGATAAATTCCCCACCTTTTCTCGAAACTCCCGATAATATTCGTGTTGCTTTATTCTATTTAAATGAATTGCATCTATACCAAGCGATGTAGGAACATCAAAATCAGAATGTTTATTATCTCCGATCATTAAAATCTCTGAAGGATTCATATTTTCTCTGTTAATAATCAACTCATATAATCTACCACTTCTTTTTGTTAGCAAATATTCGCTGGAAACATATAACTTATCTATAGAATCATAAAGGTTATGAGCAACCAATAAGTTATCCATAATTTCTTTAGTTAAATAAAAATCTGAAACACAATATATTTTAATGTCGTGTTTTTTCAATTCATTAACAGTATTAATCCACTTATTGTCTACATATTGAACACCAAGTTCAACTTCTGTTTCTACTTGTACACATTTTCGTAAGAAATCATTGTAATCATTATCTAGTTGAATCATTTTTTTTTGAATAAGTGTCTCGTGGAACAATTTAATCATACTTAAATAATTAAATTCCAAATCCAGGCCAGAATCCGCATTACTTTGACAAATTGAAACCTCTAATTCTTGTCTTAGGGAATACAATTCACTGTAATCCAAAAAACCACCTAACTCGACACTAATTCTTTTAGCCCATATTTTTTTTACATACTCCGGATCCACTTTACGATATAATATCGTATCAAAAACATCAAAAAAAACGACTGTTTTATTCTCACGTAGAACTCTTTCAACTAAATTATCCATTAAAGGTAAGCTCCTTATTACATTTTCCTTCTAAAATTAATTATTATTTTTTTGTTTTGATAACAATTGATTTTCTCTGTAAACTCCTTTAATTTTTCCTCTTGATCGATAATAGTACTGTTTAATTCTAAAATCTCATTTCTAAGTTTCTCAGAGACGGTGTTTTGTTCCTCAATAAGCACTCCCATTTCTTTAATAACTTTATCACGTTCTCGTATCATCGCTTCATTACTTTCGATCGTCTTATCGCGTTCTCGTATCATCGCTTCATTACTTTCGATCGTCTTATCACGTTCCCTTATCATCGCTTCATTACTTTCGATCGTCTTATCGCGTTCCCTTATCATCGCTTCATTACTTTCGATCGTCTTATCGCGTTCCCTTATCATCGCTTCATTACTTTCGATCGTCTTATCGCGTTGTTGTATCATTAATTCATTAACACTGATGACTTTGTCACGTTCCTCGACCATTTTCGTAAGATCCTTATTTTTGATCTGTTCCAATTCATATAATGCTCTACTAGTATAATAAAGTATTTTATCTTCAATATTTTCTTCCATTAGTTTGTTATACGTATCGGTTCCTTTAGGAAACAATATCCCTAATCCCCAACTATGTTTGAATTCCAAAAATAGGAAATTACCTCGTAACTCTTCCCAATATCTATTCGATCCATATTCCAACGGACTGTAAACATCATGAAAAAAAACAACCCCATTATTTGATATTTTAGGGAGCCACGTTTCAAAATCATGTTTAACTGCTTCATATGTGTGCAAACCATCAATATGTAACAGATCAATCGAATTGTCTTCAAATTCTCTTAAAGCTTCATCAAACGTTTTTCTTTTCAATTGAATATTCAAATTTTTATAAAATAACTCTATTGTTTTTTTTACTGTTTCAAACACTTCTTCTTGATAATAACCAGCCTGAATGTCTCCAGTCCATGTATCGATAGCAGCAATGCTACTTTCCATACTCAAGTCTTTAATAGCCTGACAAAATGAAAAAAAAGAACAGCCATAGTGTGTCCCTAGTTCTACAATTGTTCTTGGTTTAGCAAATCTAACATAATCATAAGCAAATCCTCTGTGTCCCTCCCAAGGAGCGACTCTTAATTTTTCATTATAGCTATCTGATTCAAAAATTGGTGTGCTAACCTTCCATTTTTCCAAAGCAATCTCTCCTTAGCATTCTTCAATGGAAATATAATTAATCTTGTTATTAAAAATTGCATGGATAGTAGTAAGTTCAATATTCTTTAAATGAATAATATTATGGGCCCAACATTGTATAGTGTGTTGCATTTCATGAAACCCTTCTCCAATTCCAATTGTTACGAAGTACTCATTTTCTTGAATTTCAGGCCAATTAATTTGAAACCCTATGGTATACGGCTTATTGGCTAATACAGAACCAATTTCAAGATTTGAACCAATCGTATTCTCACCAAAAATGGCATTACCATATTTATCGTTCACCAGGTATCCGATTATAATTTCAGAAGTTACCTTAGTGCTTTCAACCAGAATGTTAATATTTAATTTATCATTAGCTGAAATATATCCCTTATATTCTTCATCGTTTACCGTGAAATTAACTGCTTTAATTTTAATCTCTTGAGCCCCACCAAGTGAATCCTCTTCAACCGGCATCCAATTTGATGGAACAGAGTAGTTATTGACAGTGGGCACAGTTGTTTTATCAGTAGAAACCGTAGACCGAAACACTTCGGAATGAACAGATTTAGTATAGAATTCTATAGCTTTTAGCGGTTCGCCTTCAAATACCACTCTGCCATGCGAGAGAACGATAGCCCTATCTGCCATACTTGCTATGGAACTGAGATCATGAGTAACAAGTAATTTCGTAATATCTCCCATTTCCTCTTTCATATATCGATTGCATTTTTGTTGAAAAAAAACGTCACCAACAGATAATGCTTCATCAACTATTAGTATTTCCGGTTTAAAACTAATCATTACCGAAAAAGCTAGTCTAGCGAACATGCCACTAGAATAAGTTTTTACAGGTTGATTTATAAAATCGCCTATATCAGCAAATTCAAGGATTTCACCGATCTTTTTACTCATTTCTTCTCTTGAAATCCCTCGCATTGTCCCATTCAAATAAATATTCTCAATACCGGTATACTCTGGATTAAAACCTGTCCCTAGCTCCAGCAAAGCCGAGATTTGACCTCTTACCTCCTTTTTACCGTTCGTTTGGTTAAGTACACCTGTAATTATTTTTAACAAAGTAGACTTTCCTGAGCCGTTTTTCCCTATAATTCCGAGAGTTTCGCCTCTTTTCACCTTTAAAGTAACATCGTTTAGTGCATAGAACTCCGAGTGATAAGAGCGGCCCCAAATATTTATAGCCTCCTTAACTCTGTCGGCTGGTTTGGAATATAACTTATACTTTTTGTACACATTTTCCAACTCAATAACATAATCACTCATAATATTCTCCTCTGTTTATAATACATCTGCAAAATGAGGCTTTAGCTTTTTAAATAAATAACTTCCTATAAGGAAAATAACTATAGAAATCACCCAAAAATAAGCCGTTTGGTTGTATCTATGCCAAAACCAAACATGATTAATAAATGTATCACGATAGCCTTCGACCAAATAATATACCGGGTTTAGTTTAAATATTTTTATAAATTTATCAGAAATAATTTCTGGAGACCAAACAATCGGAATTAGCCAAAATCCAATTTGAATAATTATCCCTAAGACTTGGCCGATGTCCTTCATAAACACAATTAATGATGACATAATTAAACTAATTCCTAAGAGCAAAAACATCATACAAGCCAGATAATAGATGACTTGCAGATATATTAATTCCGGGTGATAGCCAAAATAAAAAAGAATTACTATCAAAAACAATAAGAAAAATAAATGAATAAAAAAAGACGAAATTATTTTCACTATAGGAAGAAAACCTATTCTAAATGCTACTTTTTTTACGAGATAACTATATTCAATAAAGCTGTTCGATGCGGTAATTAAACTTTCAGAAAAGAAAAACCACGGAACCATTCCGCACGTTAACCATAAAATAAAAGGTGTACCGTCGGGTCTATTTCCTGAGCGAAAACCAATTTCAAATACAAACCAATACACACATATTGTCATTAACGGCTGAATAAATGCCCAAATTATCCCAAGGTAGGAACCTGCATATTTTGTTTTAAAGTCATTTTTAGCAAGCTCCATTATAATTTTAAGATGAGACTGTATATTTTTAGTATTCACAAGTATTCTTAAACTCCTTCTGATAATAACCTAGCGTACTTCTCAAACCCTCTTCTAATGAAAATCTAGGAGTCCACCCCAGCAATTCATACGCTGACTTATTAGATAACGAACTACGAAGAATATCCCCTTCTCTATAATCCTTGCATATAGGTTTTAATTTTGTCCCTATAAGGGACGCTATTAATTGGTAGAGTTCTAAAATACTGGTTTCGCTATTTGTGCCAATATTTATAGTTTTATTATCCCCTCTATTAATTGCAAGTAAATTAGCACGGACTATATCATCAACATATATAAAATCTCTTGTTTGTTCTCCACCATATATAAAAGGCGTCTTATTATCTATTAATTTATCTAGGAAAATAGAAATAACCCCTCCCTCTCCCTTCGGGTCTTGCCTAGGCCCGTATACGTTTGCATATCTAAAAATGGTGTACTTTAATCCATATAAATCTGAATAAGTCCTAATATATTTTTCTGGGGTATATTTAGAGATTCCATAAAATGATACCGGTGAGATCGGATGATCCTCATCTATACTTAGGTACCTAGGTGAACCGTAAACTGCTGCTGAAGAAGCATAAATTACTTTGTTGACATTATACTTTATTGAAAGTTCTAACACGTTAACAGTACCTATAATATTTGTTTTGGCGTCTTCTATCGGATGTTGTAAAGATTCATAAACACTTACCTGAGCGGCATGATGTATAACTATCTGCGGAGAGCAACTTAAAAAAACCTCATTTAATTTAGCATAATCACAGATATCTACATTAAAAAAGGTTGCTTTAGAATTTATATTATTTAGATTTCCTGTTGCTAAATTATCAACAATTGTAACTTCATACCCATTATCAAGCAGTGAATCTACAATATTTGAACCAATAAACCCAGCTCCACCTGTAACAATTGCTCTTTTCATTATTCTTCCCTTTCTGAATATAAAGTTAGAAGATTTCTTGTTTGTTAGATAGCATTAACTTCATTTTCACAACTATTTCTTAGTTTTATGTAATTTTCAAAAACTTTCGTCATAGAGTAACTCCAAAAACTAGTTCCTGACAACCTAACTATGCTAAAATATTGTCGTATCTACAAGAAAAGGAGCTAATTACGTTGTCGAAACCAGTATACGGCAAAAAAGCCACTGAGTCGAGGAAGAGAGAGACAAGATCGGCTTTATTTTGGATGTTAATAGTAGGAATCATTCTTTTTCTAGCATGGACGCCATTCCAAACCGCATTATTTAACGGACAAATGTTAGAATTTGAGAAACCGATCTTTTGGGCTGCTATCTTAGCATGTCTACTAATATTCCTTTGGATTGCTCATTCCTATAAAAGCATCCAATTAAAAGATCAAAGAGATTGGTTGGCTGTGGGTGTGCTTTTACTTCCCTTAACTTACATACTCTCGCTAATTAGCGCTGTCTCCCATGTTCTTGCCATGAATATGGTCATCATTAATTGTATCTACGCCATCATGTTTATCATTGGACTGTACGTGCTCCATGACAATTTAGGAAACCGAATCATTCAAAGTACGATTATGGCCGTAGCATATCTTATTGTTGGTTTCGGTCTACTCCATTGGTTTGGCCAGGGAAAGACTGCAGGTGCAATTGCTAAGTGGTTTTCAAATACCGTCTTAAACGGTACATACACTCATGCAGTCATGACCGACTCCAATGGTTTACGTCTCACTTCCATATTTCAGTACGCCAATACTTATGCCGCTTTTCTCATGGCTTTCTTGTTTGCAGCAGTCTTTTACACTACGACATCAAGAAAATGGTACGGTCAAGCCTTTCATAGCTTCATGCTGGTACCCATCATTGTTTCGCTACTCCTGACGTTGTCTCGTGGCGGTCTCGTAATGTTACCTGTTGTGTTTGTTTTGTTACTCCTATTCCTGAAGCCGGCTAAACAATTATTATGGATCCTGTACTGCGGAATAGCAGGCGTGGTTTCGCTGATTATCTCTAAACCGGTTACTGAGCTAGGATTGAGTTTAAATGAAGCCTTCAGCGGCAGTGGTGCCCTTAAGGGCTGGGGAATTTTGCTCGGTGCGTCCGCTATTGTAGGACTCCTCGGATGGTTTATACAAAGTTTTATCGCTCCTAAACTTGAACAAGCTTTAGGCAGTTGGTCCTCTAAAAAGACATCCAACCTATGGATTCCGCTTGGTTCCGTTATAATTGGCGGCCTACTGATATTCCTATTCATTGGTACTGGTTTGAATAATATACTGCCCCAAAGCATTAGCGTCAGACTCGAGAATATTAACTTTAATCAGCACAGCGTTCTGGAACGTTTTACGTTCTATAAGGATGCCATGAAGGTGCTAGCAGACTATCCGATCATCGGAGCCGGCGGGGGAGCATGGGCTTCACTCTATGAGCAATATCAAAACAACCCCTATACAAGCCGTCAAGCGCATAACTTCTTTTTACAGTACCTGATCGAGGTCGGAATTGTCGGATTTCTGATATTCATGTCGTTTATTCTGTATACTTTCTATAAGTATATCCGAGGTTATATCAAAGGCAGTGAGGAAGAACGCAATAGTCACTTCCTGTATCTCATCATCGTCCTTTCAATTTTAATTCATAGTATCTTGGACTTTAACTTGAGTTACGTGTTCATGGGAATTCTTGTATTCCTGGGACTTGGCGGAATGGCTGCGGTAATGGATAATAAACCAATGAAAAAATGGAGCGTAAAAGATTCTACGGCCAGAGGTACTTACAGTACAATCGTCGGTCTTTGCGCTATTCTCGTCATGATTACATCCATCCGGTATGTACAAGCTGCAGACTCGGGAATGGAAGCACGTAGAGTCGTTCAGGTCAGCACTTCCTTTGAGGAAATTAAAGTTCCCCTTGATAAAGACCTGAGCATACGACCGAGCCATCCCGACTCGGTACTGTTAACCGCATCACTCTATCAGAGCGTGTTTAAGCAAAATCAAGATGAGAATTTTTATAACGCATCGGTTGCATTGCTTAACAAAGCATTAAAAGATGAGCCTTATAACAAATCGATGCTCAAGAGTCTAATCGAAAGTTATGAAATGAAACAGGAACCCGAACGGGCTTATGAAGTACTTATCAACAACGCTCATAAATTTAAATGGGACATTAATTGGTACGAACAGATTATCAATAAAGGATACGATCTGGGAACTAAAGCTCTCGGTACAGGTGATACAGAAGCGAAGGACAAATACTTCAAGCAAGCAACTGAGGCATTCACTGATGTTCAAGCCGGCATTCAACACCTAACTACATTACCTGAAGGCCAATTCCAAGGTAATCCTTTTGAAAACACACCCGACATGATTCTCCATGCAGGCAAAATGTACTTCATGATGAATCAGCCGGAGCAAGCAGCGGAAGCACTTAAGCTTGGCATACAAGAAGATCTCTCGCAAACAACCCAACAGGAAATTGTTCGTTGGTATCTGGCAGCATTGCAAAAACAAAACTTAAGCGATGATGCCCTTATGGGGAAATTAACTCAAGTTGATCCGAATGCGAAGCAAAATGTTCAACAGCTTGCTGATCTTCAATTCTAATTAAAAAGGGACAGTTCGTGGTAGAAAACCTCTACCCAACTGTCCCTTTTTTCATATGTTATGTCTTATTAGATTACTCTACTGAACCTTCGTCAAAACTCCACTCAAATACGCAATCAAATCATCTCTCAACTCTTCCCGCTGCAATGCATAATGAATGCTGGTTTCAATAAAACCTAACTTCTCGCCGACATCATGGCGCATCCCGTCAAAGTGATACGCGTAGATGGGGCTGCGATGAGCTAAGGTGGAGAGCGCATCGGTCAGCTGGATCTCCCCGTTCTTCCCAACCTCCTGATTCTCCAGCAAATCGAAGATATCCGGCGGCAAAATATAGCGGCCCATGATGGCCAGGTTGGAAGGCGCCTCGGGACGGGATGGCTTCTCTACCAATCTCGATGTTTCATAGATTCGGTCTGATTTCTGAAGTCCATCTACGATCCCGTACCGATTGACTTCGTTCCAATCGACGGGCTGAACGCCTACAATAGCAGATTGGTGGGTGTCGTAGACCTTCATCATCTGTTTTAGGCAAGGCACTTCCGACTCCACGATGTCGTCGCCGAGCAGCACCGCAAACGGCTCGTCCCCGATGAATTTGCGTGCGCACCAAATGGCATGGCCTAGTCCCTTGGGTTCTTTTTGCCGAATATAGTGGATGTCCGCCATGTTGGAGGGTTTACGCACTTCTTCAAGAAGTCCCCACTTACCCTTCTCCGCTAAATTATGTTCCAGCTCAAAGGAAGAATCAAAATGGTCCTCAATCGCCCGCTTCCCCTTACCCGTTACAATGATAATGTCCTCGATACCGGAAGCGACCGCTTCTTCGATAATGTATTGTATGGTCGGTTTGTCCACAATGGGTAGCATTTCTTTAGGCATCGCTTTCGTAGCCGGCAGGAACCGCGTGCCAAGCCCTGCAGCCGGTATGATCGCTTTACGAATGTTCATCCTATCTTCTCCATTCCCGTATATCTCCCAATATATTGATGCCATTGTACCATGAGTCCAACCAACCTTCGATTAAAATCGGTTTTTGTCAAAATCAGACGACTTATGATTCGTGACTTTGCCGCTTTGGCCGCGTTGCCCAGTTTGACGTTACTACAGTCGGTAAATTGGTTATTGGAACAGGACATGCTGCTAAACGTCTGCGAAGAAGGCGCTATTAAGAATCTAGAATTAGCATCGGCCATATCCTCCTTGGTAATCAGCGGTCCGCCGGACATCAGCCGCTTGATTCCTCCGAAATTCCTCTTCCATCTCAAGTCGTATTTCGAGCAACTCAGAATGACTCCTTCGGTCTTTTATCGGCTGCCGGCACAATTTTCACAAGCTAAATCCGATAACTCCAGATAGCCCAATCCAGTTTTATCCATGGAAATGACCAAGACCCCTCCGATATACTAGTACGAAACTTCGATGGACCAAAAAGCCAAAGGAGCTGGTTGCTGATGAAAGAGAGAGACGCCTATTTCGATAACCTCAAATTCATACTGATCCTGTTGGTGGTCGTAGGACATCTCATCGAGCCGTTTAACGGCGAAGCAGCGATGGGAGCGATCTATCAGTTCATTTACTCGTTTCATATGCCGCTGTTTATTTTTGCGGCCGGTTATTTTGCCAAGTGTATTCAATCCCCCAAACAATACGTCGGCCTGCTGTCGGGATTGGTCGTGCCGTATTTCATATTTGAGACGCTCTATACCCTGTTCGACTATTATATGCAAGGCTTGGATCGGCTCGATTTCACGTACTTTTACCCCAATTGGATCCTATGGTTCCTGTTCAGCATGATGCTGTGGAAAATGCTTCTGCCGTACCTGCTGATGCTCAAATACCCGCTCGTCGTCTGTTTCGCGATGTCCATCATGCTCGGGTACTCGATCGATGTCGACTATTACGCGAGCATTTCGCGCACGCTGTACTTCCTGCCCTTTTTTCTCATCGGATATGTTTTCAAAAGGGAATGGCTGGATGCCATCACGGCCCGGCCATTTCAACTGCTATCGATCATCCTGCTCTCCGCCGGATTCGTCTTACTGTACGTCATATCGCCGATCCTACCAACTAACTGGTTCTACGGGGCGATGCCTTACCTGGAGTTTGGCTTGGACTCGTGGTATGCAGGCCTCTACCGTATGATCACCTACGCCTTCACCGTCATCATGGGACTATGCGTCCTCTCCCTCATTCCGAGGTCGGATACGCCCTTCACGGACCGTGGGGTGAATACCATGTACGTCTTTTTGCTTCACGGGTTCATCGTCAAAACGATGCAGCATCTGGGCTGGTTCGAAGCGTTCCGGTCCACGGGAGGCAAGCTGCTGCTGATTCTGCTCGGCGCAGTCATAACCTGGCTGCTATCCTCGTCCTGGATCACACGTGGCTTCAGTTGGATCGTCGAGCCGAACGTCGGGTTTCTATTCCATTATCGATCCAAGCACCGCCATGAACGCGCAGAAACGAGGCGTTCCGACGCAAAAAGGAGTGATGCCTAACTTGGCATCACTCCCTCATATTATCTCGGTATAAACGCAATCCGCGTACTGCTTCCTTACTTCACCAACTGCCCCCGCGTTACGCCAAGCTGGTTGGTCGCCTTCAGCTTCTTCCACACCTGAGTGCCGCTGATCTCGCCGCGCAAGGCGCGGTTGTAGAGATCGATGACCTCATGGACTTGCTCCGGCGTTTCTTCGAGGAATTCCACGCGGTAACTGGATACGCCCAGCTCCATGAAGTTGGCCAGGTACTCGGCGCCGGATTGCTCGATGGCGTTGTACACGGTATTACGGCAGCCTTCATCTACCCGTACCGGGTGGGACATGCCAATCCGGTCCTGCAGGGACACGCGGCTCTCTTCGCACGGACGACCGCAGTTCGTGAAGTCCGTTCCTTCGCTGAGGAACGTACAGTACACGCAGTGCTCGGTATGGAACATCGGCAGATGCTGATGGATGACGATCTCCATCTTGGATGTGTCGGCCTTCCCGAGAAGATCCACCATCTGCTGGATGTTCAGGTCATAGGAAGGCGTGACGGTGTCGCATCCGGCTTCGACGAACAGGTCAACCGCCTTGTGGTTGGCAATGTTCAGGGAGAAGTCGCCGATCAGCCGGGGATGCTTCGCCCCCGGGTTCTCCATCCGGTGGCGCAGGTAGAAATACAGCGCACCGGTGTTGCGCACCAGCACGGCGTCCGGCTGGAGGCGCAGGATGTTGTTGTGGTAGCCGTTCTCGCCCGGCATGTGAATGCGCGGCGTTGCCAGCGCAATCTGTTTGCCGGCTCCACGCACGGCTTCCACCGCTGCCGGGAACTGCTTGATGAACTCGAAGTCGGCGTAGATCATCCCGACGCCGGCCTCAAGCGCAGCCTCAACCTGCGGGAGGCTGCGGCACAGCGCGGTGAGCTTCGCCTCACCGCGGGCCACGGGCGCTGCGGGCACAGCCGCATCGCCATACACCGACACCGCCCGTTTCACGTACACGGGCGGCTTCGGCCGCTCGCCGGCGAGCAGCTCCACCGCACGGCGGCGGATGCTGTTGAGCTCGCGAATCGGCACGATGACGTCGCCGTACAGGTCGACGTCGAGTGCCTCAAGCTGGAACACCGTTCCGCCCAGGCGGCCAAGCTGCTCCTCCAGGATCTCCTGGCTGAGCGGCCGCTTCTGGGCGATCTCCAGTTCCAGCTCCGAATCCACCTGGACCGTCGTGCCCTTCTGCACATCGGTCCACCAGGTCGACAGCGGCTGTCCGGGACGGCCGCTGACGCGCACATGTACCGGGAATACCCGGTACGGCTTCTCCGTCTCGTATGTCTGACGGAGGCGCTTATCCAGCGCCGGATCGTTCGTCTTCCAGATCCGGTCGCCGACATGCAGCTTGCGCAGGTCCACGTCGCTCCGGCCGGGAACGATATCGACGATCCAGCCTTCCTGCGCTTCGCCCTCCAGCTTGACGCCTTTGCGGCGCACGTCGTAGACGCGTCCGCCTTCTTCTTTTTTCGTTGGGTCCCCGGCATCAAACACGATACCGTCCCCGCGCTTCAGCGGTGCATCCAGCTTGCAGACGACCCCATCACGCAGAATCTGCTCCACCCGCCCGAGGTACACGCCGCGGCTTTTCGGGAACGTGCCCTCGACCAGCTTTTTATTGTTCGTTCCATCCAGGAAGCCATGGGTGAAGCCACGGGAGAAGCTCTGCTGCAGCTCGCGAACCTCTTCCTTACTCGGTCTCGCATCCTCGCCGTCAAAATACCGGTCGATCGCCTTCCGGTACTTGCTCACGACGTTAGCCACGTATTCCGGGCTCTTCAAACGGCCCTCGATTTTGAACGAGGTGACGCCCGCTTCAATCAGCTCCGGCATCAGATCGATCGCGGCCAGATCTTTTGGCGAGAGCAAGTAGGCAACGTCGCCCATCGGCTTCTGCTCGCCATCCACGATCAGATCGTACGGCAGACGGCAGGCCTGGGCGCACTCTCCTCGGTTGGCGGACCGGCCGCCCCACATTTCGGAAGTCAGGCATTGGCCCGAGTAGGATACGCATAGCGCACCATGCACGAATACCTCCATCGGCAGCTTCGCCTGCTCCCCGATCTTCTGGATTTGCTTCAGATTGTTCTCGCGCCCGAGCACGACGCGTTCCATGTTAAACGGCTTCGTAAACTCGACGGCCTCCGGCGACGTAATCGTCATCTGCGTTGAGCCATGGATCGGGAAATCCGGGGAAATCTCGCGAATCATTTTCACCAAACCCAGATCCTGCACGATCACCGCGTCCACGCCGGCATCCACGCACGCATCGATCAGCTCCTTGGCATCCTCCAGCTCATTCTCGAACACCAGGATATTGAAGGTCAGGAACCCCTTAACCCCGTAACTGTGCAAAAAGGCCATAATTTCGGACAGCTCGTCCATCCGGAAATTGTTCGCCCGTGCGCGCGCATTAAATTTTTCGACCCCAAAAAAGATCGCGTCCGCCCCGTTCGCCACCGCGGCCCGCATGCAATCCCAATCCCCTGCCGGCGCCAGCAGCTCCACGTCTTCTCTTCGTAGTGCTTTCGTGTCCATCTATATCCTCCCAGACCGGTCCAAGCCGGCGTGCTGTGTACTACTATTCTTCCATTGAAACCTGCTAGCCATACTCTATGTTCATAGAACAGGGCATCCGACATCTATATCAATTGTTTGTAAACCATTTGAAAGCTTTTCAACTTATCTAGTGTACCAAAAGTCCGGCTTCTCTTCTACCTGCTAACTTGATTTCCACACATTTGATAGTGTTGCCATAATCCGCATGGCACTCGGTTTTGTACAATAACAAAAACAAGCCTTCCCATCGGAAAGCTTGCCTCACATTATCCTCTGTGGCTTTACTGGCGCATGATCACCGTGCGGGGCTATTGCCCTTAACTCTCTTTTCTTTGCCTAAGGAGATTACTTTCCCTTACCTTAATGCCAGGGATACCGCATTGGGATTTCAAAATCCTGTGGTCAGAACCTCCTTAACATCTCAGCGGTCGACAGCCATCCAAGAATGCCCCAACGACCACGCACCGTACGCACAGGGAGCAGTGCACACGATGTACAAAACTTTAGATCGGAATCGTACCGTACCGTCACCTGGTTCCAGGATTCCTTCACCACAGGTTCGTCTGTGCACGACCTGCCCCCAGGTTTGCCAGTACATCCCCTGCACCACGCCCCCTACTCTTACTCCGCGCCCTCCAGCACAAAATCCATGCTGGCCAAACGCTTGCCGTTCACGACGATGTGAAGGCGGTGATCGCCGGAGTAGAAACGGCGGGTGGAGATCGGCTTAAACGATTGCTTCTTCTCGACCTTCCAGCATCCCGGCGCATAAATCTTGTCCGAGCATTTATAGCGTTTCGGTGCAAGCTTGCCGCTTGCCTTCATATAATCGATCTCGTAATCGATGCGGAGCGCCATCGGATAGCCGGTTTCGTTGACTAACTGAAAAGCGAACTCCAAATCGTCCCCCATCGTAATCACGGAACGTTTGATGCGCAGCTCGCGCACCTCCAGTCCTTCCAGCTTCTCAAGCTCCTCGTATCCGAAAATAGCCAGTGCCCGGATATCCCCTTTTCGAAGCAGCGAACGCAGCGCATGACGTACGATCCAATCCGTTAGCGGATGCTTGCCATACCATTTGGCGGCGATCTCCAGCACAAGCTCCGGGTGATCCTTGGAGATATCGTTCAAGTGATTGGCGACGCTTTTTCTAACATACAAGGAGGAGTCCTCTTTCAGCTGCTCCAGAATCGGCAGCGCCGGACGCGGATCCTTGATCAGGGCCGGCAGCTGCGGGGCCCAAGGCAGGCGCGGTCTGCAGCCTTCGCTCGCCAATCGGCGCAGATGCTCGTCATCGGACTGCGCCCATGTCATCATCTGGGCCAGCATCCGATCCTGGTCCCGGATGATAAAAGGCCGGACGGCAAACTCCGCCGTGGAAGAATGCGTGAATACCGCCAAAGCTCCCATCGACGTCTCCAGATCATCCATGCCGTTCACCTCGACATAATCAGGAAAAAACACGTATTCCACGCCTCTGAAATGCGGAGCCACCTGCTTCAGGATCCCGACGGCTTCCGGGTAAGAAGCAGGCAGCGTGTCCGTTAAGGCCAGCGTAATATGCCGGATGCGCTGCTTGAACTCCTCCTGCTCCCAGGCTTCATTATGAATCAGCGTCATGAACCGGTCCGCATCGAATGCCGGATAAGCCTCCTTCAGCCGGTCGGTCACTTGCTGGAACAACGTATTCGAATATAGATCCTTCAGCGTTTCTCTCATATCAGATCTCCCCAAAAAATAATTTTTACGATCTTGCAGCCTCGTCTCATGGAATCCTGAAAGCCCTTTATTCATGCGATAAATCGGCGGTTCCACCTCATCCCCATATGAGCCGCCTACCGCTCTAACCCCATTCCCCGCCTCTTCCCAATCCAAAACATGTGGTGTAGGATGAAGTTGCACGCCTTTCGCTTTAGTGCGGTAGTCTGGTTGATTCCAGTTTACCAAATTGGGGGGGCGTTTTGCTTTATCCGCATCCGGATCGCCCTGTTGGGACCTCAACCGATGCACGGATGGACTGAACACCAATCGAGACCGCAAAGTCATACGTTTATCGACGTACTTACTCCAATGAAAGATCCACATGTAAAGGAAGCGTTTCTTCCAAAAATAAGGCGGGTAAGCCCATGAAGCTTACACTTTCTTATTTCTGATACATGTAATACATACACCATTACTTATCTAAAAAGATGGGAGGCGAAGCTCGAAGGAGTACAACAAATCGCACATCAGGAGATGAAGAAGACATGGAAAGTTGGAAAAAGAATTTATGGATACTATGGTTCGGCTCATTTATCGTTTCATCAAGCTTCTCGATGGTCATACCATTTCTCCCGCTTTTTCTGATTGAGCTCGGCGTTACCAAGCATACGGAATTGTGGTCGGGACTGCTGTTCAGTTCCGCTTTTTTTGCGGGCGCCTTGTCCTCTCCCTTCTGGGGAGCCGTCGGCGATAAATATGGACGCAAACCGATGATTATCCGCGCGGGCTTAGTGCTCTTTGTCATCTATGTACTGATGGCATTCGTCACGAACGAGTATCAAGTGCTGATTCTCCGCCTGCTGCAAGGCCTGCTCTCCGGCTTTATTCCGGGCGCGATCGCGATCGTAGGCACCAATACCCCTGAGAAAAAAGTCGGCTACGCCCTCTCCATGATGTCCACGGCCACCGCAACCGGCGGCATCATGGGCCCGATGATCGGAGGCACCCTGGCCTCCCTGTTCAGCAACCGGATGGCATTCGGATTGGCAGGGATGCTGTGCTTCGCAGCCACGCTGCTCGTCATATTCTGGGTCAAAGAAGAGAAATTCGTACCCAGCAAAGAGCGCGTCTCCGTCATAAACACGTTTAAGGTCGCCGGACACAACAAGGCGCTGATGACCGTGCTCATGCTTACGGTACTGACGCAGTTCTCCGTCATGACGATCGAGCCCGTACTGCCGCTGTATATCGCTCAGATCGGCGGCTCTTCATCGCATACCTCGATGATTGCCGGCTTTGTGTTCTCCATCGTCGGGATCGCCAGCATCCTGTTTGCGGCCCGCTGGGGACGCCTGGCCGATAAAATCGGGTTCCAAAAGGTGCTGCTGATCGGCCTGCTCGCCAGCGGAATCGGATCGCTCGCCCAGATCCTGTTCAGCAACATTTGGGCATTCTCGGCCATCCGCTTTGCTTACGGCGCGTTCTTTTGTGCCGTGTTCCCGGCACTCAACGGCCTTGTGGTCAAACATACGCCTAGCGAATTCCGCGGGCGCGCGTTCAGCCTCAACCAAACCGCCAACCAAATCGGCGGAATGGCCGGGCCGCTCGCGGGCGGCATGATCAGCGGCATCTTTAACATTCACTCGGTATTCTTAATGACAGGCGTCTTAATGCTGATTACGACCGCCATTACGTATTGGACGATGCGGCCGTCTCGCGGGCAGCCTGTAGAAAAAGGCTCTCTTTCTTCATAAATGTCTCCCGTATGCGCACGCGTTAAGTTTTGATATGACGCGTGCGTTATTCATTACGGATATCAATAAACCCTCTCCCACGTTCTTTCCGAGAAGCTCTTTTTCATGAACCAGCATGTACATACACGAATCCCACAGCTATCTTCAATCACACTTTATTGAATCCCTCGTCTCCCTTACAACCGCGAACCTCTTGCCTAACCACTTAGTCTCTTCCACCGCTTCACACATGCATGAGACGATCCGCTTCATCCCAAGGCACCGCATAACCGCTGCCCTTGGCGCAGAATATCGAAGAGGAGCTGTATTCCGGGTCTGCGTTCTTGTCGTATCCTTTGCGTTCAATGACCTCTGCCTCGTTATGGCACCGGTCATATCCGCCGTATACCAGCGATATCGTTCCTCTTCCTTTGGTGTACGCCGCTAATTCCATTCCATATTTCATCATGGTGGATACGGGTGCCGATCCCGTCACCGTCACCTTGTCTCCCACCGTTTCCGGAGGATCGAAGCTTGCTTTGGCCTGGGTCAAATCCGACATTAACCGTCCGATAAACTCGGCATCCACCTTTACCTTGAAATGATAGTATGGCTCCAACAGCAGACTGGTTGTTTTCTCCAGCCCCTGTCGCAAAGCGCGATACGTGGCTTCCCTGAAATCGCCGCCATGCGTATGCTTGTTGTGCGCCCGTCCCTTCAGCAGGGTAATTTTCATATCAGTGACCGGCGAACCTGTAAGCAGCCCGTGATGATCCCTCTCGCCAACATGCTGGGCAACCAGATGCTGATAATTAACCGGCAGCAGATCCGGATGGCACGCATTGGCAAACACGATGCCGCTGTTCCGCTCTCCCGGCTCCAGCCGGAGGTGCACCTCCGCGTAATGCTTCAGCGGTTCAAAATGGCCGCTTCCCACAACAGCCTCCGTTATGGTCTCTTTATATAAAATCTCCGGCTCGCCAAACGCAATGCGGTAACCGAACCGCTCAAACACGATTCGTTCCAGCACTTCAAGCTGAATGATGCCCATCACATGAATATGAATCGCCTGTGCCGGCTCGTCCCACTGCACGGACAGGGAAGGATCCTCCGCATCCAGCAGCCGGAAGCAGCGCAGCATATCCTTGGGATGAATCGAGGACTCGAATTGCACCTTGGACTTCAGCGTCGGCACCAGCTCGTACACCGTCCGGCCGCTAAGAGCCCCCATCCCGACTCCTGCCGCAGCAGCGGAAATGCCGGTAACCGCAAACAGGTCGCCCGCATGCACACGGTCGACAGGGGTTGCCCGCCCCCCATTGATCAAGCGGATATGCGTCACCTTCTCCGTGATCGTCTCCGTTCCGGAGACATACGTGATTTCTTCCCGCACCTGCAGCGTGCCGCCAGTGGCTTTGATATAGGTCAGCCGGGCGCCCTGTTCATCATGGCGAATCTTATAAGCCCTCCCGGCAAATGCCGCCTCGGGATCGTAATCCGTTACCGTCAGCAGATCCAACTGATGCATGAAATGGGTTACGCCCACGTTCTGCAGGGCGGATCCGCTGAAGCACGGAAACAGCTTCCCCTTCCGTACCATTGCTATCATTGCATCCAGCCACCGCGAAACCTCATATCCCTCTTCCATATAGAGCTCCAGCAGCTTCTCGTCCCGCTCCGCAATAAACTCAATGAGCGAAGACTGCATCAGGCCTTCCTGCAGCACATCCTCCTCGGTGACCCAACAGACGTCTTCGGCAAGCTCGCTGCGAATCTCCGCCAGCACGCGCGGCACGTCTGCGCCTACCCGGTCGATTTTATTGATAAACAGGAACGTCGGCACGCCATGCTTGCGCAGTAACTGCCATACCGTCTCCGTATGCCCCTCGACACCTTCCACGGCGCTGATGACGACAACGGCGGCATCCATGACTTGTATGGCCCGCTCCATTTCCGGCGAGAAGTCGACGTGACCCGGCGTATCGATTAAATAATACGTGGAACCGTTAAAATGCATGGTGGCCTGATCGGCAAATACGGTAATGCCCCGTTCTTTTTCAATGTCATGACGATCAAGATATGCGCTCTGGTGATCCACCCGGCCGCGCTCCTGAATCGTATGGGTCGTGTATAACAACTGCTCCGCCAGCGTGGTCTTGCCCGCATCCACGTGGGCGAACATGCCTATCGTTTTTTTCATCCGCTTATCCCTCTTCTGCAAGCCGGTTTCATGAATGATCCATTTGCTCTCACTTTTTAATTTTAACATATCAGGCTCCCTGATCGGCACATATGTTCTACATTATTCGGATGAGGGCCCGTCATTCCGCTGCCTAAACCAAAATAGCTGCCCATCCGCACCATGAGTGCAGCAGGACAGCTATCAGTGTTATCAAACATTCGCTTTATTCCATATGATGTGAGTTCATAATTCCATTCTGCGGGTTATTTCACGAGCTCAAACGAGGTGAGCGTACGCGCCAGCGCCGCTTGCTGCACTTCCGTTGCATTGGCATCATTCAGCGTTGTCATGATCGTGTACGCGATATCCCCGCTTTCAAAGACGATTTCCTCGGTCGCATAACCAACGCCGTTCTTCACCTGATGCACCTTGAACGACACGGCAGGCACGCCGGCAAACGTGATCTTATCGACGCCCAGCAATTTCACCGACGAAGCCGCGCTGGCTTCGTTATAATACCGTTTCAGATTGCTGACGATGACTTCAGCTGTTGTATCCTTTTGGGCGGTAATTTCAAAGCCGCCCCCGGCAAAGCCATACTCCACGATTCCCTGCTCGAACTGATCGTTCAGCGGCTCCCAGTACCTCGGAATATCGATATGATAGCGGTACGTCTCGGAGCTTTTGCTTCTCATCTTGGTTTTATCGGTCAGGTAGCCCTCTTCGCCGATGCGGCCGAAATTTGCCGGTACCACATCGTAATCGATCTCGATTGATTCGAGAACCTTTTTCCAGTTGGAAGCCGTCCGTTCCTGCCCATCCGGTATCGCATACTCCAGATAATAGCGGTAGCCGTTCTTCTGGACTATCACCTCATATTCCGTTATCCATTTATTCCCGAAGTTGTACCGAACCTCTTGAATCTGCCCTTTGACGCCGGAAATCTCCACAGGCGTAAGTCCGACGTATTCGTACGATTCCTCGACAAAGGATTCGGCCAGCCAGTCTTTAAGGCGCTGCCCCCAAGCGGCGAGGGTACCATCGGCCCCCGTCGGAGCGGATGTCACCGAGACGGACAGATAGCCCTCTCCTTCGCTGCCGTATAACATATCCTTGTTGTTGATTTCCCAGCCTGCCGGAATGCCGAACCATATGCCGTATTCTTCGTTTCCTGCTTCGCGGAACCCATCCACGATGGAGGATACGTCTTTTACCGATTTGTCTCCTGCCCGATAGGCCGTTCGGAAAGAGCCCAGCAAGCCTGCGTGTTGGTCCATATCTTTATAGTGAACCGCTTCGGCATCGGCAAAATACAGTTCATAAACGCGGTCGTTGGCATAGTACTGCCGACCTTCCCACAAGACGCCGTCGACATCGCGGGAGACCACTCTGGCATACGGAACCGCTGCGCTTGTGACCGTCTCTTGGTGCAGCACAACGTCTCCGGAGTCGCCCACTTCCTTCAGGAGCCGTTCCATCAGATCATCGGGACTCAGCTTCACCTTGTGGGAGGATGCGTGCACCTCCAGGTAATAGCGGCCCGTAGCATCATTGAAAGCCGAACCGCTCTCATCGTCCGTGCCTCTTCCAACCATCATCCAGGAGGGATAATTCAAGCTCCATTCATAATAGCTGTTCCCGATTCGGGTCTTCCCGGTCGTGTTGTTGATTTCGCTCTCGTCCTGCTTCTCTTCCTTATCCGTGACCATGAGGCTGATGGCCAGCTTGCCCTGGGAGGAGCTTACCTTGGCGCCGATTCCCGCCGCAACCGGGCGAAGCGGCACCATCAGCGTACCGGACACCATGGTCGGTTCCACCGGCAGCTGCACCTTTTTCCCGTCGATCCATGCCGTCTTGTTGTCCATGACGAGCACGACCGTATGCGGCCCTTGCAGCAGCCGTATCCGGTTCTCGCCTTCCAGCCTGATCTCGCTGCCAAACGCTTTCTTGAATACGCCCAGCGGTACCATCAATACGCCATGCTTCAGCTGCGGCTTGGCAATCGTGTAGGAAGTGCCATTGACCGAAGCTGTGCTGCTGCCGTTTTGCACGGTCAGTATGCGCTTCTCCGGCACAACCACTTCATCTCCCCATGCGGGAAGCGACAACGTCGTAAATAACATCAGCGCCGATAAGGTTCCGGCTGTCACCTGCCGCAGGCGCCGGCTTGTTTCCGTTCTTTCTCTCTTTTCCATTACTCGGCCTCCCCAACGCTTGACGAAGCAGCTCCGTTACCATCCTGGCTGAGCGTCAGTTTTACGTTCACGATATCCCCATCCCGCTGCATCAGCAGCTGAACCTGCTGACCGGGCATATAGGGCTTTAACCGTTCGTTGATATCAACAACGGAATAAATGCGCTTGCCGTTAATCGCATATAATACGTCATCCTCTTGAATGCCGGCCTGCTTGGCCTGCTCGGACAACACCTTCGTAACGGTCAACGGATCGTCCGAAGGGAGACCTACGATGGCGGACCAGCTCTCTTCCAGCTCCAATCCGAGTCCGGCTCTAATCACCTCGCCGTATTCCAATAAATGGCCCACAACGTAGCGGACCGTTTCTGCAGGTATGGAGAAGCCCATGTTTTCAATGCCGACGGCGGCGAACTTCTTGCTGTTGATCCCGATGACCTCGCCCTTCAAGTTGACGAGCGGGCCCCCGCTGTTGCCCGGGTTAATGGCGGTATCGGTTTGAATCAGGCGATAAGAGCCGTCTACGCTCCGGTTTAGCCCGCTTACCACGCCCACCGAGGCCGAGTTTCGCAGCGAGAACGAGATCGGCGTGCCAATGGCAACAACCGTCTCCCCGACAAGCGCATGCTGCGCTGTTGCCGCAATTTTGGCCGGCTTCAGGGACTTGGCATTGATTTTGACCAATGCAATATCGCTCTTGGGATCGCTGTATACGCCCTTGGCTTTATAGGATTTGCCGTCTGCGGTCACGACCGTGATTCCGGTAAGCCCGTCCACCACATGGGCGTTCGTCACGATCCAGCCGTCCGACTTCCAGATGACTCCTGTGCCATGCGCCAGATTGTATCTGTCGTCCACTTCGCCGCTTCCTTGAGCGGCCTTCCCGATAATGCCGACCACCGACGGCGACATCCGGCTGATGACTTGAGGCACCTCGTTTTGCTCATATGTATTCTTAGGCTTCGCGCTTGCTGCATCCGCAACCTCTGCCTGTGTGAGCATGCCGCTGCTTCCTGCCAAAATGACGGTCCCCAGCAGCATGGCCGCGGATCTTTTTTGCCATTGTACGTTTTTCAATTGGTATGTTCCTCCCCCGGTTCCATCCTCTACCCAACTTGTACTCCTCAATTTATCATGTTTTTCCATTTGTAACCATTGCTGATAGACCTATTTCTTTTACGTTTTTCCTGCGGATCGTGTAACTTGCCCTCGAAGAAACAAAAAGACGCCTTCACGCTGCAGGGTAGCAGAAGGGCGTCTTGTTTGTATGTATTTCATTCCATTCGTCATGAAGCCGCTTTAATAGCGTGCATCACGCCAACCTAATTGTTAAACCATCCTGTAATCATGGCATAGTCAGAATACAAGAACACAAATAAGCTGACGAGACCGAAAGCGATTGCGAATTTATTTTTTTGACGGGCCATCAACAGGCGAACCACGCCAACAAAGATCAGAATCGTAAACAAAATCATGAAAATATCAAATGTCTTAAATGTCGCGGTCGCATCCGATGCTGCTGCAAGGATCATGAAACGTACCTCCTCGTGGGTTTCTTCTCGGGCAAATTTACATATCTTCTTCTATGTTATCCATGTGCCCGTCCAGATGCAAGCCCTCCGCCCCGAAAAATGAAAAAAAGTCATAGAAATTTCTCATTTTTAACCAAATTGTCAGACATTAGCATGACTTTCATCATGGCAGGGACTAGATCAAGCTAACGAAATGGAAACTTGCACAGGTTCTTCCGTTATCCAAGAGGTACCCGGGTGGGATCGAGAATGGGATCCTCATACTCCTCCTGATCCTCCTGATCCTTTTGTTCCTCTGGAGCCGACTCCTGCCCGGTTACCGTCTCCTCCGCCAGATCCTCGCTTGGCAAAGCCACGGAAGGATCCATGATCGTGATCCGATCCACGGGGTCCTTTCTGACATCCAAAGTTACCTCGTTGGACGGTTCGCTGCGGATATGCCATTCGTTCACGGCGACAACATGAATCGTATACCGGCCGGGCAGACCTGCCAGCATATGGAGATTCGGAATGAGATAGGCCGGACTCTCTAACGGTTCATCGTTCAAACGTGCCCCAGCTCCGTCGGGTCCTGTGTAGTATACATGATAGGTTACGCCTTCCTGTGCATCTGACCAGGTTAAAGCAATGGATTCATCTTCCTCATTTAGGATGGCCTGAAGGCCCGACACTTTATTCGGGCGGCTCGAAACTTCGTTAGAATAACCGCTCTTGCCGAAGCTGTTTACAGCCTCGATCACATAGTAAGAGGGTTCTTGAAAACGTACATCCGTAATGGCATAAGAACCTGCGTCCACATTCGATCCCTCAGCCAATAAGGCATACCCCGATCCCGATTGTCCGCTGGAATAGATATTGTAGGTTACGCCCTGCTGATGCGTCCAGGTTAATTGAGCCTGCCCCTTCACATGGTGGAACCTCAGATCATTCGGAGCTGATGGTGCCGTTGTCGGCAAAGCCTCCGATACGGTAGCTGAAGGTCCCGTCTCTGTCGGAGCTTGCGTTGGTCCGGAATGAACAGGAGTTGCCGAGGTTGATCCCGATGAAGTAGCAACGATGCCATGAATGACCGGAAGAGGGCTATTCGGCGGCGGTGTTTCCGTTTCGCTCACGGCAGCGTTCAAATCGATTGACTCCACGGATTCCAGCCATTTGGCTGTAGCCCTGACAGCTTCTTCCCGAGTGACGGTACCCTTGGGGTTCAAACCGTCAATGCCGGATTCCAGAAACAGTCCTAATTCCAAGGCCAGTGCCATTGCTTCCTTGGCATCATTGCTGGAGGATCCTTCCTGTAAGTTCTGCTGTGAAGGTGAAGGTTCCGCCCCGGATCCGATCTTATCGGAAATTCCTCGCAGAGCTCTTTGATACAGCATAGCCATATCCTGACGCGTCAGCGGCAATCCAAGCCCGAATCGCCCGTTGCCGACCCCTTCTACCAGCCCTTCCTGAACCGCAGCTTCGATCGCGGTGAAGGCATAATGATCCTTAGGCACATCCTTAAAGGTAATGACTTCCGGAGGACTATCCGCATTCAGGTTTAACGTATGGACGATGAATATGACAAAATCCTGCCGGCTTATAGCCTCTGTCGAGCTAGACTTCCCCTGCCCGTCTAGGGTAAGGAACCCTTTATTTAATCGGGTAAGGGCTTCCTGTGCATTGAAGTGTTTCACACCCGAAACGGATACCCCCATCTCTGCCTGCACGCGATCCGTAACGGGTCCCCCTACCTCTGCCTGTACGCCGTCGGTTGAGTTTATGTATAAAGCACTTGCTGCCAAAACGATCAGAATGGAACAGGTGATCCTCTTCATACAATCCCTCCGTTTTAACGAAATCACCAAGATCATACCATATCTTGGAATACGAAGATATTGGAGGATAGCATGAAAATAACGCCGGACATAGGTGCATTCCTTGAAGGTTTCTCTAAATGACTTGCTCGCCGCTCCCTGTTCGCACGGTTCGTGGTCCGGGGCATGCTTCGATGGCTGTCGACCATCACAAAAAAAGAGCCCCTGGCAATTCCACCAGGGACTCCTCTCATTTTCTTATCGATGCCGGCATTGAGAATGGCAATGTGCCATTCCCATTGCTAGGCAATTCCCATGCCGACAAAGAACAACTTTACGTCCGCTAACGTTTATTAGCGGGCTGCTTCCACCTTGTTCAATTCCTCGGTTCGCTTCGTATCGCGTTCCAGAATCGGCTTCAGATACTTGCCTGTGTAAGACTCAGGCACCTTGACCAGATCCTCAGGCGTTCCCGTAGCGATAATGGTACCGCCGCCGCTGCCGCCCTCCGGACCCAGGTCGATCAGATAGTCCGCGGTCTTAATGACATCGAGATTATGCTCGATGACGAGGACGGACTCCCCGGATTCCACCAGGCGGTGAAGCACGACGAGCAGACGATCGATATCGTCCACGTGCAGGCCGGTGGTCGGCTCATCCAGGATATACATCGTTTTGCCTGTGCTGCGGCGGTACAGCTCGGAAGCCAGCTTCACGCGCTGCGCCTCGCCGCCGGACAGCGTGGTGGCAGGCTGCCCCAGCGTAATGTAGCCCAGGCCCACATCCATCAGCGTTTGCATCTTACGGTGAATTTTCGGAATGTTCTGGAAGAAATCCGTTGCATTCTCCACCGTCATCTCCAGGACTTCGGCGATGTTCTTGCCTTTATATTTGACTTCCAGCGTTTCGCGGTTGTAACGCTTGCCCTTGCACACTTCGCAAGGCACGTAGATATCCGGCAGGAAGTGCATCTCAATCTTGATAATGCCGTCTCCGCGGCAGGCCTCGCAGCGTCCGCCCTTCACGTTAAAGCTGAAGCGGCCCTTCTTGTATCCGCGAATCTTCGCTTCATTCGTCTGGGAATAGATATCCCGGATATCGTCGAAGACGCCTGTATAGGTTGCCGGGTTGGAACGCGGCGTACGGCCGATCGGAGATTGGTCGATGTCGATGACCTTCTCGATGTGCTCCAGACCTTTCATTTCACGGTATTGCCCCGGACGTACCTTCGCCCTGTTCAAATCCCGAGCGAGCGTCTTGTACAGGATCTCGTTGACCAGCGTCGACTTGCCGGATCCGGATACGCCCGTTACCGCCGTAAACACGCCAATCGGAATCTTCACGTTAATATTTTTCAGATTGTTCTCTTTCGCGCCCTTAATCTCCAGCCAGCGTCCATCGGTCTTGCGGCGCTTGCTGCTGACCGGAATGAACTTACGCCCGCTCAGGTATTGGCCCGTCAGCGAGTTGGGGTCGTTCATAATCTCCTTCGGCGTTCCTTCCGCAATGACTTGGCCGCCATGAATACCTGCGCCCGGGCCGATGTCGATGATATAGTCCGCGGCCATCATCGTGTCTTCGTCATGCTCGACCACAATCAGCGTATTGCCCAAATTCCGCATATGCTCCAGCGTGGAGATCAGGCGGTCGTTATCCCGCTGATGCAGCCCGATGCTCGGCTCGTCCAGAATGTAGAGCACGCCCATGAGGCTCGATCCGATCTGCGTGGCTAACCGGATCCGCTGCGCTTCGCCGCCGGACAGCGTTCCCGCCGAACGGCTGAGGGTCAGGTAATCCAGCCCGACATTAACCAGGAAGCCCAGGCGGCTGTGAATCTCCTTCAGAATGAGATTGGCAATCTGTTTTTCTTTCTCGCTAAGCTCCAGATGATCGAAGAATTTCAGGGATTCTCCGATCGACAAGCTGGTAACATAGGCCATGTTGCGATCATTGATCGTAACGGCCAAGCTTTCCTTACGGAGACGATGGCCTTTGCACACATCGCACGGCTTGCTGCTCATATAGCCTTCGATGTATTCGCGTATGCCCTCGGAGTTCGTATCGCGGTAGCGGCGTTCCAGATTCGGAATGATGCCCTCGAAGGTGACGTGCGCTTCCTTCCGCTGACCGAAGTCATTCTCATAACGGAAGTGAACCTTCTCGTTGCCCGTGCCGTACAACAGCTTATTCATCTGTTCCTGGCTAAAGGTACTGACCGGCTTGTCCAGCGGAATGCCGAAATGCGCGCAGACCGATTTCAAAAACTGCGGATAATACGTGGATGTGCCCCCGCTCCATGCGGCAAAGGCGCCTTCCTCGACGCTTTTGCTCATATCCGGCACAAGCAGCTCTGGATCCACGATCATCTCCACGCCCAAGCCGTCGCAATCCGGACAAGCACCGAATGGCGTATTGAAGGAGAACATTCTCGGCGTCAGCTCTTCCATGCTGAAGCCGCAGATCGGACAGGCAAAGTTGGAGCTGAACCGCAGCTCCTCCTGGCCCATGATATCGACCAGGAGCTGGCCGCCTGATAGGTTCAGTGCCGTCTCGATCGAATCGGCGAGGCGCGCCTCGATATCTTCCTTAACCACGATCCGGTCCACAACCACCTCGATCGTATGCTTTTTATTCTTCTCAAGCTCGATGTTCTCCGACAGATCGCGAAGCTCCCCATCGACGCGCACCCGAACGAAGCCCTGCTTCGCAATGTCGGCAAACAGATTCTTGTGCTCGCCCTTGCGGCCGGAAATGACCGGCGCGAGAATTTGCAGCCTCGTCTTCTCGGGATACTGCATGATGCGGTCGACCATCTGCTCGACCGTCTGGGAGATAATCTCCACGCCATGCTCCGGACAGTGCGGGTGTCCGACCCGGGCGAACAGCAGACGCAAATAATCGTAAATTTCCGTCACGGTGCCTACCGTCGAGCGCGGATTGCGGCTCGTGGTTTTCTGGTCAATCGATATCGCCGGCGACAGGCCTTCAATGGAATCGACATCCGGCTTCTCCATCTGTCCGAGGAACTGGCGCGCATAAGCGGACAAGGATTCCACGTAACGGCGCTGCCCCTCGGCATAAATCGTATCGAATGCGAGGGAGGATTTGCCCGAGCCGCTAAGCCCCGTCAGAACGACAAACTTGTCACGCGGTATCGTGACGTCGATATTTTTCAGATTGTGTGCGCGGGCGCCTTTGATCACAATTTTTTCACTGGCCAAACGATATCATCTCCTACTCCATATGGCATGCATGTGGTGCTTATATTTCACAAAGAGAACGACCGCATAGGCCGTCCCCCTTGTCATTCGTCTCTCCATATTACTCGGCTTGCAGTTCCAGCAGCGCGTCACGAAGCTCGGCCGCACGCTCGAATTGCAAATTCTTCGCCGCTTCCTTCATCTCGGCCTCGAGGCGTTGGATCAGCTTCTGACGCTCTTTCTTCGACATCTTCTGTCCTTCGCCCACCAGGTAATCCGCCTTGCCCTCGGCGACCTTCGTCGCTTCGATGACATCGCGCACCTTCTTGCGGATCGTCTGCGGCGTGATGCCGTGCTCCTCGTTGTAAGCAACCTGGATGCTGCGGCGGCGCTCGGTTTCCTTGATCGCCCGATCCATCGAATCGGTGATCTTGTCCCCGTACATGATAACCTTGCCTTCCGAGTTCCGGGCCGCCCGTCCGATCGTCTGGATGAGCGAGCGGTCGGAACGCAGGAAACCTTCCTTGTCCGCATCCAGAATCGCTACGAGGGAAACCTCCGGCAGGTCGAGTCCCTCCCGTAGAAGGTTAATACCCACCAGCACGTGGAATGTACCAAGCCGCAGATCGCGCAGGATCTGCATCCGCTCCAGCGTCTTGATATCGGAGTGCATGTAACGGACCTTGATTCCGATTTCCTTCAGGTAATCGGTCAGATCCTCGGCCATTTTCTTCGTGAGCGTGGTGACGAGCACGCGCTCATCGCGATCCACGCGGTCATGGATCTCGCCGATCAAGTCATCGATCTGCCCTTCGGTCGGACGCACGTCGATGATCGGATCAAGCAGGCCTGTCGGCCGGATGATCTGTTCGACCATCGTATCGCAGTGCTCCATCTCATACGGTCCCGGCGTAGCCGATACGTAGATAATCTGGTTCACCTTCTCCTCGAATTCCTCGAACTTCAGCGGCCGGTTATCGAGCGCGGACGGCAAGCGGAAGCCATGATCGACCAGCACCGTTTTACGTGCCCGGTCACCGTTGTACATCGCGCGGATTTGCGGCAGCGTAACGTGCGACTCGTCAATGACGAACAGCATGTCGTCCGGGAAGTAATCGAGAAGCGTATATGGCGTAGCCCCAGGCTCCCTGAAGGTCAGGGGACCTGAATAGTTCTCGATCCCGGAGCAGAATCCGACTTCCTTCATCATCTCGATGTCGTAACGGGTGCGCTGCTCCAGCCGCTGAGCCTCCAGCAGCTTGCCTTCCGAGCGCAGCAGTTCAAGGCGCTCTTCCAGTTCGCGTTCGATATTCACGAGCGCTACCCGCATCGTCTCTTCGCGGGTGACGAAGTGAGACGCCGGGAAGATGGCGATATGCTCGCGTTCCCCAACCAGCTCGCCCGTCAAGACGTCGATCTCCGTGATCCGTTCGATCTCGTCGCCGAACAGCTCGACGCGGACGGCATGCTCTCCCTTCGAGGCCGGGAAGATCTCGACGACATCCCCGCGCACGCGGAACGTGCCGCGCACGAAGTTGATATCGTTCCGCTGGTATTGGATATCGACCAGCCGCGACAGAATCTCGTTGCGAGGCTTCTCCATGCCCACCCGGAGCGAAAGCAGCATTTCTCCGTACTCGTGCGGCGAACCCAAACCGTATATGCAGGATACGCTCGCCACGATGATGACGTCGCGCCGTTCGAACAGCGAGCTCGTGGCGGAGTGGCGAAGCTTATCGATCTCTTCATTAATGCTGGAATCCTTCTCGATATACGTATCGGAGGAAGGAATGTAGGCTTCCGGTTGATAGTAATCGTAATAACTCACGAAATAATCCACCGAGTTGTTCGGGAAGAATTCCTTAAACTCGCTGGCCAGCTGCGCAGCCAGCGTCTTGTTATGCGCAATGACGAGTGTGGGACGGTTTACCTTGGCGATTGTCTGCGCGATCGTAAACGTCTTACCCGTTCCTGTTGCACCTAGCAGCGTCTGATGTTTTTTCCCTTGGCGGAGTCCTTCGACCAACGCATCAATAGCCGTGGGCTGATCGCCCTGCGGCTGGAATTCAGACTGGATCTCAAAGGATTTGGTACTGACAACTAAATCGCTCATTGCCCTTCATCACCCTCATACTCTAAAATGAAATTCATGCTAAAAGATATGTCGAAACTTCCCGATGATATACTATGGGAAATTAGTGGTGTCTGCGTAAGGAATAAGAATATTTGTTCCCGTCTCATTATACCCTTTACGTTTTTTTGATGCAAACAGTTTAGTGAAAATTTCAATAAGTTCCAGGGCAAATCTTTAAGTCCCCGGCTTCCACGACTTCGGGAGCCTTCAGTGTTCATGTCGAACTTGTGGCATACGAACCGATGATCTTAATTAACTTCCTTAAGGAGATGATACAGCGTTATGGATATTACGATTATTCTTGGCATTCTCGCCGGTCTGGCCGCGTTGATCGGAGGGTTTTTATGGGAAGGCGGGCATCTGAGCGGCCTGCTGCAAGGCGCGGCTGCGCTTATCGTATTCGGCGGGACCATCGCCGCCGTCATCGTCAGTTTCCCGGCCACCCGGCTCCGTACGATCCCCGCTGCGCTCAAGCTGGCCTTCGGCCGCAGCAACCGTTCGACGGACGAGCTGATTGATGCCATCGTCGATATGTCGGTAACGGCCAGAAGAGACGGGGTGCTGGCGCTCGAGCGCATCTCGGCCGAACACGAGGATCCGTTCCTGCGGGAAGGCATGCAGATGGTCGTGGACGGCAACGACCCGGAAATGGTGCGTCAAATCCTGGAGCTCGATATCAATGCCGCCGAGCAGAAGCACGAAGGCTATGCCAAAATTTTCGAGTCCGCCGGAGGCTATGCCCCTACCATGGGGATCATCGGTACCGTCATGGGATTGATCCACGTGCTGGGCAGCCTGCAGGACCCGACCGGTCTCGGCCCGTCCATCGCTGTCGCGTTTACCGCCACTTTATACGGCGTCGCAAGTGCCAATATTATCTTTTTGCCCATTGCGTCCAAGATTAAAGCACGTTCCGAAGAAGAAATTGTAAAAATGGAGCTGCTGCTCGAAGGAATCATGGCCGTTCAGAACGGAGAGCACCCGCTGTTGGTTCGCAAAAAGCTAGCCTCCTTCGCTTCCGCAGGCACCACGGACATTCCGTCCTCAAGGGGGATCGCGCATGAGACAGCCGAATAGACGGCGGCGTCAGCGCAAACAGGCCGAAGGCGAACAGCGCGACCGCTGGATGATCACTTATGCCGACCTGATTACGCTGCTTCTGATCTTTTTTGTTGTGATGTATGCCATGAGCCGGCTCGACACGGAAAAATACAAGCTCGTCACCCAATCCCTGCAGGCCACCTTCCAGAGCGGGGACAGCATTCTGGAGATGGGCTCGGGGATTACCGGAACTGCCGATACCGAGAACCATAAAAATCCTCCGCCGATGCCTGCTGCCGACGAGGAAGGCGAGGACAAGGATAACGGGCAGGAACCGCTGACCGAGCGCGAGCTTGCTTTCCGTGCCCAGGAGGAAGAGCTGGCGAACTTTATGGGGCTCATTCAGCAATACGTGAAGGATAACCAGCTCGAAGAGGACATCTTCATCTCGGATGAGCCGCAGGGGATTGCCATTACGTTAAGCGACCGCTTCCTGTTCGATGTTGGTAAGGCCGAGCTTAAACCTGGCGCCGCTCCGGTTCTGGGCAAATTAGCCAGCCTGTTCGGCGATTTAAACACCACGGTGAGCATCGAGGGGCATACGGACGACGTGCCGATCGGCCGCTACTCCAGCTATAAGGACAACTGGGAGCTCTCCGGCGCCCGAGCGATGTCGGTGCTGCGATTCTTCCTGGAGCACAGCAAGCTGGACCCGGGAGGCTTCCAGTATGCAGGCTATGCCGATACGAGGCCGGCCGCGGACAACGCGACCGCCGAAGGCAAGCAGAAGAACCGCCGGGTTGAAATCACGGTGTTACGGCAGCTGAAGGAGTAGGCAATTGCCGCTATGACCGGCCCATGTACTTCCATGCTTTGCGTTGAAGGAAATCGTAACACATCCGCATAAACCGAATAAGCGCCCGGCAGACTGAATCGGCATGGATTCAGATCTGACCGGGCGCTTTTGCATATATAAACAATGGTTGGATCACTAATAACAAACCTGGGCCTCACGATACGGCACCAGGATATGCAACCTCCGGTCGAAGCTTCAAGAGCTTTATTACGGAGGAACTCCTGGAGCGAATAATTTAAGCGCCGTGCCCAACCCCGCTCTCGCTCGGCCGCAGGACAGCGGAACCGACGGCCAGCAGAATGATTGCCATCAGGCCCAGCACGGCAAGCGGCAGTGCGATGTCGGATAACGTGCCGCCCGTAGCAGCGGTCTCCACCGCCTCAATGGCCCATTTTTGCGGGATGAAATTGGCGATCTTCTGCATGAATTCCGGCATGATGGCAAGCGGCCAGAAGCACCCGCCCAGCATGCAGGTCGGCGTGACGATCATGGAATTGATCATGGCCGCATTTTGCCCGTTCCGGATCAGCCCCGCGACCGTGCTTGCCACGCCTAACGATACGAGCATAAAGGCCATCAGAATAAGGAAATGCAGCACGAACGGAACTCCGTAATCGTAACGAAGGACATACCGGCTGAGCACGAGCACGATGACCACCTGCAGCGAGCCGACCACCAGGCTGCCCAGAAAATTACCTAAAGCGATCTGATAGGCGCGTACCGGCGCCGTATACATGCGGGACAGCGTTCGCTGCCTGCGGTCATCAATCATCATCGACACCACGCTGGAGATAAGGGTCATCATGAACATCAGGGTAAATCCCGTTACGTTCGAGAGTCCCGGCTTCGCATATAGATTCAGATCCGTGACCTCGGTATCCACCCGATTCAGCGCGGATTGCTTGAGCACCTCTTGCAGCGCCAGCATACGATCCGCGTCCGGCTCCGAGGTTTCCCGGATCAAGGCGGCCGTACCGCTCAGGCGCGTAACCGCGGAGTCCGCCGTCATTCGGATCATTACCGAGGCCTCCGAGGTGGAGACTTCGTATATTTTAACTGCCGGCCGTTGGCCTTCTATTAATCCGTCGCTGAACCCCTGCGGAATATAAACGCCCACCGTGCTTTTATTCTCCACCAGGTCTTCCCTCAGCATATTCTCGGACCCGGACTCCTTGAGCACGTATTGGCCGCTCCGCTCCAGTTCATTCATCAAGTACCGCCCTGCAGGTCCCTCATCCTCGTTCACGTAAGTGACCAGAATGCTCGCGGCCGTGGTCTGCCCCATGAGAAACACCGTCAAGGTGACCACTACGCAAGGAACCAGCAGGTAAACGATCCAGCCTCTCTTTCGCCCGAGCGTCCGTCTCACCATATGCCAGGCAATGGTTAAGCTATGCATGGTATCCCACCTTCCTGTACGTAATCATGGCTGCAGCCGACAGGGCCGCGGTAATGGCCGCCAGCATGCCAACGCATGTGACAATCAAATGCACGTCGCTGTTCAGCATCATCCGCAGCATGCTCTGCATCGCCCAATGGTTGACGGTGAAGGCGCCGAGCTTCTGGAAGAACTCCACGGGCAGCGGCATAAACCCTCCGCTGACAAACGTCATGGCGATAATGATCGCCTGCATCAGCCCTCTGGCTCCAGCCGCCGTGGAGGAGACCAGGGTTATGAACGTGGCGATGGTCATGGACGATAACGTGATTAATACGCAGACCACGATGAGCAGCAAGGGGTGCGGTCCCCATTTAACGCCGTACAGCCACATGGATCCAAGGACGATGGCGGCTGCCTGTACCAGCGTAATCAGGCTGGATCCGATAATTTTTCCGGCAAACACGGTTCCGGGGTTAACGGGCGCGCTTTGCAAGCGATATAAGGTCCGGCTTTCCCGCTCGCCCAGCAGGCTGCTGCTGGCCATCAGACCAGAATACAGCAAGAACATGATCAGCATGGAGGCAGCGTAATATTGGGCTGCGGAGTACGTTGCTCCTTTCTCGCTCAGCTGCCCGATCGTAACGTTGGGTCCGTCCGACGCATCGACAGGCGCTGCCGCTTGAGCCGCAAGAACTTGGTCTCCGCCCATAACGACTACCTCCGCCTGTTTGTGATTGGCATCTGCGATAAAGGTCTTGAAGACAGTGTCTGCCACGAGGTTTAGATCACGGTCTCTTCCAGGTAGCAGCTCAAGCTTCACATCCGCTCCCTGGCTCATTCGTTCATCAAAGGAAGCAGGAATCACCACCGCGTAATCGACCTCGCCCCGGCGCAGCTTTTCTTCGACTTCTTCGCGGCTGGATACCACCTCAGGTTCCAGTAGGTCCTGAATCTCCGGCAAGCCGGTCAGCGTCTGCATGCTCCCCGGCAGCTGTCCTCCAGCCTCGGCATCTAACACCAATCCCACTCGGACCGATGGCTGTTTAAATTCCTGATCATTGCCAAACCAGCCCGAAAGCGCGTTTCCCAATATGAAAATAAGGATCAGCGGCAGCAAAAATTGGTTGATCAGCACCGATCGGCTGGTGGCCATCCGCTTCAGCTCGAACCAAGCGATAATCATCGTATTCATCTTCGGTATTCCTCCTTCATGGATTCCTCTGCTCGTGTCCGTTATGATCAATCGCGAAGCGTTCGCCCGGTCAGGCTGAGAAACAGCGTTTCAAGCCCCGGCTCCTCGCACTGCAGGGAGCGAAGCGTCGTATGGTGTTTACTGCAAATGAATAAAATATCCTGCAGCTCATCCTGAGCTGACGGTACATAGACTTCGACCTCGTTATCATTCTGCGCCACGCGCCTAACGCGCGGGTGAATGGTCAGCTCCTCCACCAGATCCGGTGTGATCCCATCGGCAGTAAGAATGATTTTTTCCTCATGCGCCACGCGTGCCCGAAGCTCCTGCTGCGTCCCGCAGGCGATAACATGACCTTGATCCATGATGGCCACCCGGTCGCTGATCGCGGCAACTTCCTCCATGTAATGACTTGTATAAATAACGGTAGAACCCATGCGGTTCAACGTCTCCACCGATTCCAGGATATGATTCCGGGACTGCGGATCAATCCCCACCGTCGGCTCATCCATGATAATCAGCTTCGGACGATGCGTAATCGAGCATGCAATATTCAGTCTTCGTTTCATCCCCCCGGAGAAGGTGGACGGCCTTTCTTTTGCCCGATCCTGCAGCCCGACAAACGCCAGCGCCTCCTCCACCCGTTCCTTCAGCAGCTGGCCGCGCAGGCCGTACAATTTGGCGAAAAAAGCGACATTATCCCAAGCCGTCATCTCTTCGTACAGGGCCAGATCCTGGGGCACCAGCCCAATTCTCCGTTTCACTTCCAGCGGCTGCTCCTCGATGGAGATACCGTCTACTTTGATGATGCCCTGATCCTTCGCCAGAAGGCCGCAGATCATATTGATGGACGTGCTCTTGCCCGCTCCGTTCGGTCCCAATAATCCAAAAATCTCGCCTTCGTGCACTTCCAGGTTCATATGATCCACCGACAGCTTGCTACCATATCGTTTTACGACATCCTTCATCTCCAGAAAGACCGTCATAATCATCATCTCCATTTCCCTCGTATCCATCTGTTGATTACATTCTATCTGGAATCGCCGGATTTTGAAGGTAGAGGAAGTCACCTTATGGGGTGACGAAAGTCATCTCCTTGCCGAAAACATCCATGTGCTATAATGAAGCCAATCGTTTGAACGGTTTGACTTCACAATGGAAAAGGGTTGGATCGCACGTGACATCTCCACTTGCCTATCTCAGGTACGGCCTCATTCTCCTGCCCGCCGCAGCGGACATGTTTTTGCAGCAGCTCGACGATTACGGGGAGTATATGGTGTACATCCTGCTTTTTCTGGCGATTGCGGTGCTGAGCCGTTTCCTGCCTTCGCCTGCTTACCGGAAAGCAGCCATACTGCTGGAAATCCCGTTGTCCCTATGGCTATGCCACCAATACGGCTTCATGATGGTATTCCTGTCCATATCCTCCCTATGCGTCTATCTGCCCTTGTTCGAGCGGCCTGGCAGGCTGTGGCTGGCATTCGGTCACCTTGCGCTGCTCAACATCGCGATTACCGATTACGATGCGCTGCTGCATACGACGGCCAATCTGCTGTTTCTGTTCTTGGCGGTCACACTCCACCGCATCCATGAAATGAACCAGAAGGAATTGGATCACATTCATTTATACGACGAGCTGAAAAGACTGCATTTCCAGCAGGACGAAGCAGGCAGGCAGCTGCTGCAGTTCGCCCATCAGGTGGAAAGCGCGGCGCAGGCCGAGGAGCGTAACCGCATCTCCCGCCAGCTGCATGACGATATCGGCCATCGGCTGATTCGCGTCAAAATGATGATGGAAGCCGCTCTTCATATCGTGCCGCAGGATGCCGCCCGGGGCATGGATATGCTCCATCAAATCCGCGACCAGCTGGGGGAGAGCATGGAGCAGATGCGGACCGCCGTGAAACAGATGAATCCGTCAAGGCGGATCACGGACGATTATTCCCTGGATCGGCTGCTGGAGGAGACCGGCAGGGAGACCGGAATCGAGACCGAGCTTGTGCTGCAGGGAATTCCTTATCCGCTTTATCCGAGCCAACAGGTGGTATTATACAAAAATGCCCGCGAAGCCATCACCAACGCCATACGCCACGGCGAGGCCAAGCAGGTCCAAATTTTTCTCCAGTACGGAGACGAGGAAGTTCGAATGGAGGTCTCCAACGATGGCACGGTCCAAGAGGAGGCGAACCCGATCGCTGCGGCAGACCGCCATGGCATCGGGATAAGCGGCATGCTCGAACGAACCAAGGTGGTGGGAGGAGCGCTGGAGGTAAGAAAATCCGTACCTTTTACCGTCATCACCCGGCTGCCTGTCTACCGGAAGCGCGAAATTATGTAACTGGCACGACGGCAGGACCCTAATTTATAGAAAGGATCGTGGCTATCCATGATATCCGTATTGATTGCAGACGATGACCCGTTCATTCGGGAAAGCTTGAAACTGTTGGTGGGGATGGATCCGGATATCGAAGTATCGGCTGTCGCGGAACACGGGGAGGAGGCACTATCGTTATTGATGGACGGACTTCATGCCGACGTCGTGCTCATGGACATTCGGATGCCGGTATGCGACGGCGTGGAAGGAACCCGGCGCATTCGCGAGCGATACCCTGATGTACGGGTGCTGATGCTGACTACCTTCGATGACGATGATTACATCGTGGAGGCGCTGCGGAACGGGGCCAGCGGTTATCTGCTGAAGAACATTCCGCCCGATCGCATCATCCAGGGGATCAAAACGGTGCAGGACGGTAACATGCTGATACATCCCGATATCGCTCGCAAGCTGACCGGCATGCTTCGTCCAACCCCGCAGCCGGTCCCGAGATCCGCTGAGCTGGAACAGTTCGGGCTCACCCCTGCCGAGAAAAAGGTCGTCGCCCTTATCGCGGAGGGCCTGTCCAATAAGGAAATTGCCGCGCAGCTTTACCTAAGCGAAGGCACCGTCAAAAACTACGTCACCGATATTCTGGGCAAGCTGAATCTTCGGGACCGGACGCAAATTGCTATCTTTTATTTAAAAAAGGTGCAGGGCTAGTCCCGCCTATTCATTACATAACGGCATGAAGCTAAAAAACGGGCCCTTGTCCATATTGGACAAAGGCCCGTTTGCCGTATCACGATGAAGGGAATCCGGCTTCTTCGGAACCGCCGGACGTCTTGCTGCCGGAAGCCCCCCGCTTGCTGCGAATATGAAGTTTATTCGCCAGCAGCGTGATCAAGCTTACCGGCTTCAACCCCACTGCAATGCCATCCCTCGGGTCTGGCGCCACGATAGCTCCCAGCTGATGATGATCCCCGGCGTAGATCGCACGCTGGAGAAATTTGCTCTCCCCTTGATGGTTCTGAACCTCCAGCTTGCAGAAGGCCGGATTCTGTCGCAAGGCGCTGTGCAGCTGCTCCTTGCTGTGAATCAGCTTACCGTTCACCTTGAGGATCGTCTCCCCTGCCAAAATGCCGAGCTCGCTCGCCGGACTGTCCGGCAGCACGGCGAGAACGCGTAATCCGCGTACCGGATGTACAAACATCGGGCTGCGTTGCTGTTCTTCGTATCTGCTGTACCATACCAAGCCTTCATGCAGCAGCAGCGCCGCTAATGCGGCCGCGATGGTAAGCGGCGACCACCACTCGGCCAGCAGGCTCAACGCCAGCACAATCGCTCCATAGAATATGAGACGCTTCGACGTGATCCCTGCCTTCTCCTGGGGGAGCATGCTCTGCGTCATCTCTCCGAAGCCGATCACGACCGGAAGGGCCATCATGGTAAAGCCCGTACTCCAAGCATCGCCGCCAAAGAACGGCGTCCACGGCAGCACGCTGCCCCCGCCAACCGCCGGAACGAGCAGGAACAACGGCAGGGGCCAGAAGCTCTGCATATGATAGCCGCCGACAAGCTTGCCGCGCTTGCCCTCCAGAAACAGCGGGGTGGCAAATCCCGCCCCTTGTATCCTTACCAGCAAAGCTTCCGCAAAATGCAGGACGGCGGACAACGCCAGCAAGGCCGGAATGTCCAAACCAAGGATCGTTGCCGTTACCTGATGAATCCAGCCTTCCGGCTGCCAATTCGGAAACCAGCCCAACACAAACTGAATGATCCCAAGCAGACCGACGGAATAGGCAAAGCATAAGTACCGGATATGAAACAGCATCAGGATCAGCGAAGTCACCCATATGCATATAATGGCTTCCAGACTTAATGATATCCCCAAGAAGGCCACCACGATGGACACGCCGATGCCTGCCGCCAGTCCCCCTAGAAACGTACGCCAGGTCTGCAATCCCCAGGAATGCAGCTTCACATGGAACAGCTTGCGCTCCACCAACACCTGCCTTCGGTAAAACAGCATGACAAACAAAATCGAAATATAATAAAAGGGCTGCGTCAGCAGTTGTATGCCTGCATCTATCCCATACATCAGCAGTTGTTTCAATGTCTCCAACGGCTTGCCACGCTCCTTTCGGTTCCAAGATGCTTCGAAGTTTACGCTTTCTGATATCTCCAAAGAAAAAAGAAGGCTAACGTTCAGCCTTCTTACTTGTTCGACGCCTTAGCGGCGATTTCCTTCCGAACCTCGGCAATTCCGCGATTCATTTGATTATCCTCTTTCGGATCCTGAATCTTCTCGATCAATGCCGCTTCCAATGCCTCGGCTGTAGCGCTGTTAATGATGCCGTCCGCTTTCAGCTTGTGCTTGCTCTGGAAGCTCTTGACCGCCTTCTCCGTATTCCGGTCGAAGTAACCATCCGTGCGTCCTGCCGCGTAACCAACCGCTTCAAGCATAATCTGCGCGTTCTTCACATCCGTGCTGTTCGTGTCGTACGCATAAGTTTTCTTCTTATCGATCGGCGCGACGGTAAAGTATTCAGGCTGCGACACCTTAATATCCGGCTCGATTCCCTTCTCATGGATCCAGGTACCGTTTGGCGTCAGCCATTTGGCAATGGTTACCTTGAGCAGGCTTCCGTCGCCAAACTGTTTGTCAAAGCTCGTTTGCACGGTCCCTTTTCCGAAGGAGTGCTCGCCCATCAGGGTAGCTCCGGCGGACTGCTGCAATGCGCCTGCCAAAATCTCGGAAGCGCTGGCGCTGCCCTTGTTCATCAGCACCGTAATCGGGTACGATTTCGCCACGCCATTGGAAGGATGCTTCTCCCGCTTCCTATCCTTGTCTTCGACCTGAACGATCAGCTCGCCTTTAGGCACGAACTGCTCTGCGATGTCAATGACAACGGACAGCACGCCGCCGGGATTGTTCCGGACGTCGATCAGCAGTCCCTTCATGCCTTGGCTTTCCAGCTTCTTGAGCTCTTCCTTAAAGCGTTCGCCCGTATTCAGCGAGAATTGGGAAATCTCGATCACGCCGATTCCGCCCTTCTCCATCCGTGCCGACACGGTTTCCAGATCGACGTCATCCCGAACGATAACATACTCGATCGGCTGCTCGGATCCTGCCCGCTTGATCTGAAGGACGGCCTTGGAGCCCTTCGGACCGCGAATCTTGTTAACGGCCGCATTCAGCTCAAGGCCCTGCAAGGATTCGCCATTGACGGAAAGGATGGTATCCTTGGCCCGAATGCCGGCTTTATCCGCAGGCGATCCCTTGATCGGGGATACAACGACGACGCTGCCGTCTACGGAGGACACTTCCGCGCCAATCCCCGTGAAGGAGCCCTCAATGCTTTCTTCAAACTGGGCCGCCGTTTCTTTGCCCATATAGTTGGAATACGGATCTTCCAGCGCTTCCATCATCCCGTTGATGGCGCCGTCGATCAGCTTCGACCGATCGATATCCTTGTAATAATTGCTTTCGATGAGGTCAATCGCTGTCCCCAGTTTCTTCGCTTCAGACTGCTCCAGTCCATTCCTGTTCGCGATGCTGGCCAGCAATCCCTCGCCGCCGTCTCCGGTCTGACTTGGAGCAGGCAGCTGGGTCAAAGCCATCGTTAACAGTCCGCCGCACAGCATGGCAGCGATGACCAGAAAGACAGCCGTTCGTTTTTTCAGCAAGTACTTCACCGCCTTTGTACGTTTCAACTGCTACACACAGGGGAATCCCGTCCACCTAGTATATGATTGGCTTGCCGGGAATATTTATACAGCGGTATTGAAGGTTATATGGTTTGCGTCATCATTTCTGTTACAGATAAGGCGAAGGATTCACCGGCGATCCGTTGACCCGAACCTCAAAATGAAGATGCGGTCCCGTGCTCTGACCCGTGGAGCCTACTTCGGCAATCTTCTGCCCTCTGGACACCTTGTCGCCTTCGCTGACTTTAATGCCGCCGTTGCGGATATGCCCATACAAGGTCCATACGCCGCCCCCATGATCAACAATAACACAGTTTCCGTAACCGCTCCACCACTCGGCCAAGATGACGGTGCCGCTCTCGGCTGCCCGGATCTCGGTCCCTTGCGGAACCGCGAAGTCCTGACCCGTGTGCATCTTGCCAACCTCGCCCGTTACCGGATGGACGCGCGGTCCGTAACCGGAGGAGAGTCTGGCTCCGGAGACCGGTATCGCGAACGGTCCGCCGTTGCCGGTATACCCGCCGCCGCCTTTGCTGCCGCCGAGGGTTGTCGCCTTCGCTCTCTTCGCCGCAGCCGCTTTGGCAGCCGCCGCTTTACGAGCCGCTTCTTCGGCGGCAAGCTTATTCTTTTCCTTCTGCAGGTCCGAACGCTTGCTTGCCAGGGCAACCAGCATTTTATCCTGTTCTTCGGTCAAGATGTCCGCATCCTCGATATCCTGATCGTACTGGGCCAGCAGAACGCGCTTCTCCTGTTCCTTCTCGTTCAGGATGCTCTTGCGGTCCTCCATCTGGCCGTACAGATCCTTGGCGGTTGCGTACTGCCCTTCTAGTTCTTTCTTCTTGTCGATAACCAGCAGCTTGTCCTGCTTATGCTGTACCAGCAAATCCTGGTCCTGATCGACGATGGTCTTCAAGGAATCGGCACGCTCAATAAAATCGCTGAAGCTGGTTGCGGAGAGCAGCACATCCAGATACGATACTTGCCCATCCATATAGATGAGGCGAATCCGGGATTCCAGCAGCTTCTCGCGGGAGGCGATGCGCTCCTCCGCCGCTTCAAGCTCCTTGGTCGTTGTTCTCAGCAAATCCTCCGTCTCCTCGATCTTGACGGAAATCTTCGTCAATTCATTGCTGACGATGCTGATTTGCTCCATTACGTATTTCAGGTTCTTCGTCGTTTTATTCTTATAATGCTGGGCTTCTTGTTTATCATCCGCAGCCTTGCTCTTCTGCGCCCGCGCTTTCTTGACCTGCTCCTGAAGCACCCTCAGCTCTTTGTCTACATCGGCTGAAGTCTTCTTCTCGGCTTGTCCGACGGTCGGTTGGATCATAACAGTGGCCAGTAATAAGGCTGCTACTCCTGCGGCGATTTTCTTCAAGTTTCGCTCCCCATCCTTTACCTTGTTTTATACTTTCAAAAATTTACGTATCGACATGGTGCTGCCCCAAATGCCAATGACGATGCCCAGGGCCACGATGATGGTCCCGAGCAGCAGCCACAGATCTCCCAATGGAATCAGGCTCTGCGCCAGCGTCAAATCCGTCTGCGACGCGGCGTACAGGCGATTGTAGCCTATAAACAGCAGTGTAACCGTAATGATCGAGCCCAGGAGGCCGATCATGGCTCCTTCCACGAAGAACGGCCAGCGGATGAAGTTGTTGGTCGCGCCGACAAGCTTCATGATGCCGATCTCGCGGCGACGGGCCAAAATCGTTACCCGAATGGTGTTCGAAATCAGAAACATGGACATCAAGCCGAGTCCCGCTACGAAAATAAAGCCGATATTCCGCACCGTTTTCGTAATCTTGAACAAGGTTTCTACCGTTCCCTCCCCGTACTTGACGCGCAGGATCGGCTCTTCCGCATACTTCTCGTTCAGCGCGGTAATCTTGTCGGCAACGAACCCGACCGTGGTCGGTTCGATAACGGAAACCTCGAATGCGTCCGGAAGCGGATTCTGGTCCGCTTCGCTGAAGCCTTCCACCCATTCGGAGCCGAGGCTTTCTTCAAGCTCCTTCATGCCCTCTTCCTTGGACACGAATTTGATGGTGTTGACTTCCGGCATGGCCTCGATCTCGCCTTTGATGGTTTCGCGCAGCTTCTCGTCCACATTGAGATTCAAGTACGTATTGATTTGCACGTTGCTATCTGCTTTATCGGCTAATGCGTTCACATTCATGACTAACAGCATGAAAACGCCCAGTATAAATAATGACACCACGATGGACGTAATCGATGCGACCGACATCCACCCATTCCGGAAAACGCTCTTCGCCCCTTCCCGCAAGTGCCGCAAGAAGGTTCTAAAATTCATACCCGTACTCTCCTCTCTGCTGGTCGCGGACGATTTGTCCGTGCTCAATCGCAAGTACGCGCTTACGCATCGTGTTCACGATATCCCTGTTGTGGGTAGCCATTACGATGGTGGTTCCCCTGAAATTGATTTCGTCCAGCAGCTGCATGATGCCCCAGGAGGTTTCCGGGTCCAGGTTGCCCGTAGGCTCGTCCGCAATAATGACGGACGGATTGTTCACGATCGCCCTGGCGATTGCGATCCGCTGCTGCTCCCCGCCGGAGAGCTGGGAAGGCTCGCGGTTCGCCTTGGCTTTCAGGCCCACCAGATCCAGCACCTCCATAACCCGTCTCTTGATGAGACGCTGCGGCGCTTCGATAACCTCCATGGCAAAAGCTACATTTTCGTAAGCAGTCAGCTTGGGCAGCAGACGATAGTCCTGAAAAATAACCCCGATATTTCGGCGAACATAGGGGATTTTGCGCTGCTTCAGCTTCCCGATATTAAATCCGTTAACGGAAATTTGGCCTTTGGTCGGCACTTCTTCTCTATAGATAAGTTTCATGAATGTCGATTTGCCGGCACCCGACGGTCCGACAACATAGACGAATTCATTGCGGTTAATGGTAACGGAAACTCCTTGAAGCGCATGGGCGCCGCTTGGATAAGTCTTCCATACGTCCTGCATTTCGATCACTTCATCACTTCCCAATCCATAATTAGCCATTATACTTTCGACAGTTTCCATCGAATTCCTTTAAAATCCAAGAAAAATCCTCACGACATCGTCTATTGTAACAAATTTGTTACCTTTTGAGTACCCGAAAGTTTGAGCCCACCGTGACATATACATGAACAAGTGCATGTACTGCGGCCAATACGAAGTTAAGAAGGTGGTTTCAAATGAAAAAAATTCATCTCGGTCTCATCTTTGTCATCAGTATCGCTCTTCTCCTCTCCGTCGGTTTCGGTCTATTGACGATGTACGCGAACCAAAAGGAGCTGCCGAAGGGAGTCGTTCTCTCCGGCTGGCAGGTAGGGGGGCAACCCGCCGACGAGGTATTGTCCGAGCTGGAACAGCGGCTCCACGCCATGACAAGCATCAAGGTGACGCTGGAGTCGGAGGCCCTCAAAGGGCGCACGGAAAGCTTCAGTCTCCAAGAAGCCGGCGTTCGGTTCAGCGCAGCCGATTTCAAAGAAGCCATTGCCAAGCTGTCCGAAGGATCGCTATGGGAACAGGTTCTTTACCGGCGGCAGTTTCAGCTGGAATGGCATATATCTACCGACTGGAATCGCGACGTATTGAAAGGGCGGTTAAACGAAGACTGGCAAAAAGAACGCTTTGGAGAGCCTGTCAACGCAGTGCGGAGCATTTCCGAAGACGATGTGGTCCGGTATACCCCGGAGAAAACCGCGTACCGCATCGATTGGCCTGCGTTCTATGAAGGGTTCAGCGCAGCGCTTCCGAACGAGTCCCACTTCACGGAACCGTATCCGGAAGAAGCCATTGCGGTGCAGCTGCCTCTTATCCGTCAAAAGCCCCCCGTTACCGTAAAGTCGCTGCAGGACGAGGGCATTGAGCGAAAAATCGTTGAATTCTCCACCGGTCTTGGATCCAGCGGGCCCGGACGCGTACATAACGTAACCGCTGCCGCCAAAGCCGTGGACGGCATGATTCTGAAGCCCGGCGATGAGTTCAATTATGCTCATATCATTGATGTTGCGAAGAAGGAGTATGGATTTGAGGAAGCTCCCGTCATCGTGAACGGCAAGCTGGTGCCCGGTATCGGGGGCGGGATCTGCCAGGTATCCAGCACGGTGTATCATGCCGCCCTGCTGATCGGGCTGGAGATCACCGAAAGGCGGAATCATTCCCTTCCGGTCAGCTACTTGCCCAAGGGACAGGACGCCACCTTTGCCGAAGGGGCGATCAACTTTCGCTTCCGGAACAATACAGGCAAGCACCTGCTTATCCTGTCCGAGGTATCGCACGGCAATTTAACGCTGAAGATGTTCGGCACCTTCCCGGAAAATACGGAATACGAGCTGGTATCCACCACGATTGAAACCTTGCCTTCGCCGGAAAAGGTCATCCACAACAACTCGCTGCCGCCGGGATTGAAGCAGGTGGTTCAAAACGGAAAACCAGGCTATGTGGTAGAAACCTACCGAACCAAGAAAGTGAACGGGAAGGTCGTGGAGAACGTGAAAATATCCAAGGATACCTACCGTCCCCAGAACAACATCGTTGCCATCAATCCGACGAACGAGGTCCCGCTGCCGGATGCGAACGAAACGCCCAAAGAGGAAGTCGTTGAGGACGGTATCAGCGCTCCGTAAATCGAAGCTGGCACGAAACAGCCCGCATTCGCGAATCGAATCGCGAATACGGGCTGTTTTCCTTGCCGTTATTTTAATGTCGTGCATCGATTTTATAATAGCTTCCGATTTCCGCCTGGGCATCTGCGCTGAACGTCTCGGTATATTCCACCCGGCCGATGGAGCAGCCCTTTCCGATATGGACTCTACTGCCCCTGACAATGGCCGCGCTCGTATTCTCCAGACGGATATCCTCGCCTTCAACCAGCTCGGCATTCAGATATCCGATCCGTGAGGAACGGAACCATTTGGCCAGCACCGTTGGAGCTACGAAGACCGTGCGGCTTCGTAGCTCGTTGACGCGCGAGGCTTGCGCAACGAGCCTCAGCGTCAATTCCCGAGCTATCACGGACCCGCTCACGCGTAGTATGCCGCGGACCGTCATCTCTTCGGCTTCCAGGTTGCTGCCAACATCCAGGGTACCGTTCACGACGCCTTTGACCGCAAACAGATCGGCTCCCGTGCTCAAGCCGCCATTGATTCCGATGCGGCTGATCCTAACGCTTCCGCCGGCATCCAAGCTTCCATTCACCCGGACGTGCTCCATCTGGACATGATGGGACACCTTCACATGGCCGTTCACTCTAGCCTGCCTTCCGAGCAGGCTTCCGTTTATGACCGCGCTCCCGTTGCAGCTTAGCAGATGGCAATCCGTGTCGCCATGAATGCCGCCTTCACCGTTTATCCGAAGCTTGCCGACAATACCGCCGCCAACGACACCGTCACCCGTTATGGAAACACCGGGTCTTTCTACGGCTGTTCCGTTATGCACCATATCGCTGCCTCCTTGCCATCTATTCGGCCTATGCCCGGATGTTTGGCCCAATGTCGCCCTTAAAACTTAAAACCGCCGGGATGCTCTGACCTGGGCTTCCGGATGCTGCGTCAATTCATCCCGGTATTCCACTTGCCGAATCTCGCACCCTGGGCCGAGAATCACCCGGTTGCCGCGGACGATATCGGCTTCGACATACTCTAGATCCAGGACATCGCCCTCAATAATGCGTGCCTCCAGCCGCGTTCCCCGTAATGGCAGGGACAGCATCTCCCAGAGACGCTTTCCTTTTTTGCGGATCGTGATCCGGTCTCCGACGATTTCCTGCGCAAGGCAGCGGCCCAACAGCCGAATATCCGCTGTTCCTACATGCAGGCGGCCATCGATCTTGAAGCCCCCATGAAACGTGGCCGTCTCACTCCGCACGTCACCATGGCTTCTCAGGTTTCCGGTTACATCAAGCCTCTTCGATTCGGAATCACCGTGAATGCTGCAATGCCCCCCGATAAAAATGGATCGGCTGCGCACGCCTCTCTTCACGCTCAGGCTGCCGGCTACATGCAGCTCCTCCGCGTCCACCGTCCCCTTAATGGTTCCCGAACCGTTCACGCGAATCTTGTCGGCAGCTACGTCGCCGTTCAAACTCATCGTTCCGTTGCCTGTTAATTCCCGGCAATCCAAATCTCCATTCACCTGCCCGGCACCATCGATTCGCACCTTGCCGTATTGGCCGCCGCTTGAGCTGCCGGTTCCCGTAATCTTCAGATCGGACAGTTTATCGTCATGTGGTATCATGAGCATACTCCTCCAGATTCACAAATAGGATCATCATGCTATATCTTAATTGGACACTCGCTGAACTTCTAAATTTATGCTATTGAATCCTCCACCAGATGGAGCCATAATCTCCCTCTAAGATAACACAACGCAGCGCATCATAGAACAGCCCGATGGCTGAACCTCGCCTCGGTCTGAAGACCGAGGCGTTTTATGCACGGATTCATTCCATCCGTTTCGACTCGGTCGCCGACCGCCTTTATGCTCCTGGAGAATGGCGAAGCTTCCGAATGCAGCAGACTTTAAATGCGTTCTCGCCCGCCGCAGACGATGACTTAGATTTACTTGGAGCAAGGGGGATCGATTGTGATATGATCCTAATAGGCTCGTCACTTTGATCTCTCATTTTCAAAAATGAAAGGGGATACATAATCCATGGCTCTTATGCTATGTCACTTTTACTCGGAGGTGCTCGGTCTCAGCACGTCCATGACCGTCATTCTCCCTCAGCAAACCTCTTCACAAATCGGCATGACGAATCATGCCAAAAGCGGTCTGCATCCGACGCTCTTCCTCCTGCACGGCCTGTCCGACGACGATTCCATCTGGCTGCGCAGAACCTCCATCGAACGCTACGTGGCCGAGATGGGCATTGCCGTCGTTATGCCGCAAGTGCATCGCAGCTTCTATACCGACATGGAATACGGCGGCAAATACTGGACCTTTATCAGCCAGGAGCTGCCGGCCATCGCCCGTTCCTTCTTCCCGTTATCCCACGCGAGGGAAGATAACTTCGTCGCCGGGTTGTCCATGGGCGGGTACGGAGCGTTCAAGTTGGCCCTTCGCTGTCCCGAATCCTTCGCCGCTGCTGCCAGCCTGTCGGGCGCGCTCGACATGGCGGGTCATGTTAATAGGAACGAGGCTTTGTTTGAGCATCGTTTAGTCTACGGAGATCGGGACATTACCGGCACCGACAATGACCTGTTGTGGCTGCTTCAGGAAGTGGACCGCTCGGAGGGACCGAAACCGCTGCTGTATCAATGCTGCGGAACGGAAGACTTCCTCTACCAAGACAATCAAGCGTTCCGCAAAGCCTGCGAAGCAACCTCCCTGGATCTCACGTATCAGGAAGGGCCGGGCGGTCATGATTGGGGATATTGGGATACCCACATCCAGGATGTTCTGAAATGGCTTCCGTTGAAAGCCTGATGAGCCCAAAACATGCACGCCATGAACGTGCCTGTGGTTCATTCGCGGTTCCATGAGTGTACTCGGTGTACTTCTCTTCATGAGAGGATTTTAGGCAATCCCCATTCAACAGATCTCATCGTTACACAACAAAAGGTGGATCAGCAAATGTAACATTTGCCGGTCCACCTTTATTTTTGCTACGTCAGGTTTTCTGTATCCTTACTCTACATTCCCCTGGCGGAGACCCAGCCATTCTTCCGTGACCTGAAGGGTCTGCACGCTGCGGTCGATCGCCGCCTTCACCTGATCGGTTGCCGTGCCGCCGTAAACGTTACGCGCATTGACCACCGTCTCGGGTTGAAGCACGCCATAGATGGAGTCGTCGAACAGCTCGGAGAACTGCTTGAATTCGTCCAGCGTCAGGTCCAGCAGATATTTGTTGTTCTGGATGCAGTACAATACGGTCTTGCCGATCACTTCGTGCGCCTGGCGGAACGGAAGACCTTTGCCGACCAGGAAGTCCGCAATGTCCGTTGCATTCGAGAAGTCGGTGTTGACCGCTTCGCGCATGCGGCCTTTGTTGACCTTCATCGTGGCGATCATCGGCGCGAACAGCTGCAATGCGCCTTCCAGCGTAGCCACCGTGTCGAACATGCCCTCTTTGTCTTCCTGCATGTCCTTGTTATAAGCAAGCGGCAGCGACTTCAGCACGGTGAGCAGACCCATCAGGTTGCCGTATACCCGCCCGGTTTTGCCGCGGACAAGCTCGGGCACGTCCGGGTTCTTCTTCTGCGGCATAATGCTGCTGCCCGTGCAGAACGCATCATCCAGCTCGACGAAGTTGAACTCGGTGCTGCTCCAAAGCACCAGCTCCTCGCTCAGGCGGGACAAGTGCATCATGATGATAGAAGCATCCGAGAGGAATTCCAGAATGAAGTCGCGATCGCTGACCGCATCCAGGCTGTTCTCGTAAACGCCGTCGAAACCGAGCTGCTCGGCCACGAAATGGCGGTCGATCGGGAACGTTGTGCCCGCAAGCGCGCCTGCCCCGAGCGGCAGCACGTTAATGCGCTTATAGCTGTCGATCAGACGGTCGATATCCCGCTGGAACATGGACACGTAAGCCATCAGATGATGCGCGAACAGAATCGGCTGCGCACGCTGCAGATGCGTATACCCTGGAATAATCGTATCCAGGTTATCCTTGGCTTGCCCAATCAGCGCGGTCTGCAGCTCGTGAAGCATGCCGGTCAACGCCACGACGCGGTTGCGCAAATACAAGTGCATGTCCGTTGCCACCTGGTCGTTCCGGCTGCGGCCCGTGTGGAGCTTGCCGCCGACAGGTCCGATTTCCTCGATCAGATTCTTCTCGATGTTCATATGGATATCCTCATCCGATACGGAAAACTCGATGCTGCCCTCACGGATGCGCTCCAGCACTTTGCCCAATCCTGCCTTGATCGTCTCTACGTCTTCCGACGGCACGATGCCGCATTTGCCCAGCATGGACACATGCGCAAGGCTTCCCTGGATGTCCTCCTCGGCCAGCTGCTTGTCAAAACCGATGGATGCCGTATATTCCTCTACCAATGCGTTGGTCTGCTTCGTAAAGCGTCCGCCCCATAACTTGCTCACAACACTTGCCCCTCTCTGATTTAAGGCAGAGGGCCGCTTCCCGCTTAAGAGGTTCCGTTCATCCCGTTGCACGAGAATCGACGGAGCTCTCCAGCATGAAAACGGCCTTCAGCCTGTTCATTATTGTAAACTTATTGATTCTGATTCACGCCGGTTGCCACTTTCAAACGCAATGCGTTCAAGCGGATAAAGCCGGTAGCGTCGCCTTGATCGTAAGCTTGCGTCGGATCGGCTTCCATCGTAGCGATGTCCGGGTTGTACAGGCTCACCGGACTCTTCACGCCTGCGCCGATGACGTTGCCCTTGTACAGCTTCACTCGCACCGTGCCCGTAACGTTCTTCTGGCTCTCGGTCACCAGCGCCTGCAATGCCAGACGCTCCGGCGCAAACCAGAATCCGTTATACACCAAGGTGCTGTAGCGGGTAATCAGGCTGTCGCGCAGGTTCATCACTTCACGGTCCATCGTGATGGATTCCATTTTGCGATGAGCGGTGAACAGGATCGTGCCGCCCGGGGTCTCATAGACGCCGCGGCTCTTCATGCCGACGAAGCGGTTCTCCACCATATCCACGCGACCGATGCCGTGCTTGCCGCCCAGCTCGTTCAGCTTCTCCATCACTTGCAGCGGGCTCATCGATTCGCCGTTCAGCGCAACGACATTCCCTTGCTCGAACGTAAGCTCGAGGTATTCCGCCTCATCCGGCGCATCCTCAGGCGATACGCTGAGCAGGTACATATCCTTGCTGTCCTTCGCGCTTGCATCGAACCAAGGATCCTCCAGAACGCCGCTCTCGTAACTGATATGGAGCAGGTTGCGGTCCATGGAGTAGGATTTGGCTGCGGATGCCGTTACCGGAATGCCGTGCGCTTCCGCGTAAGCGATCATCTCCGCGCGTCCCGGGAAGGAGTTACGGAACTCCTCGATGCGCCAAGGCGCGATCACTTCAATGTCCGGTGCCAAGCCGGCAACGCCCAGCTCAAAACGAACCTGGTCATTCCCTTTACCCGTAGCGCCGTGCGCAATCGCCGTCGCGCCTTCGGCACGTGCGATATCCACCATGCGTTTCGCGATCAACGGGCGCGCGATGCTGGTGCCGAGCAGGTACTGCCCTTCGTACATGGCACCCGCCTGGAACATCGGGAAGATGAAATCATTCGCAAATTCGTCGCGCAGATCGTCGATGTATACTTTGGAGGCGCCGGTCGCCAGCGCTTTTTCCTCAAGTCCGTCCAGCTCTTCCTTCTGGCCGATATCGGCCGTGAAGGCAATGATCTCCGCATCGTAGGTTTCTTTCAGCCACTTCAGAATGACGGACGTATCCAGACCGCCGGAATACGCCAGTACGATTTTTTGTTTTGCCATGGTTTAACTCCCTCTCTTTGTTACTAACAACCCTGTCCTTCATTATACTAAAGATAACGTCCATTGACGCATTTTCATAGAGAATGTTCGCTGGTCATGGGCGGCTTTATGCCATCAAAGCAACCATTAAAGCCTTCTGGGCATGGAGACGGTTCTCGGCCTGATCGAAAATGACGGAATTGGCACCGTCGATCACGCCTTCGCTGACCTCTTCGCCGCGGTGGGCCGGGAGGCAATGCAGGAACAAGTAATCCGGCTTCGCCGCTTTCACCAGCTCTTCATTTACCTGGTAGTCCGCAAAGGCGGCTTCCCGCTGTGCCTGCTCCTCTTCAAAGCCCATGCTTGCCCATACATCCGTGTAAATCACGTCCGCATCCTTCGCGGCTTCGAGCGGGTCTCGGGTAATCGTGATTTTGCCGCCCGTTTGCGCCGCGATTTCCTCGCTCAGCTTCACGATGCTGGCATCCGCCTCATAGCCCTTCGGACTGGCCACGGCCACATGCATGCCCATCTTGGCACCGCCGATCAGGAGCGAATGCGCCATGTTGTTGCCATCGCCGATAAAGGCCATTTTGAGGCCTTTCAACTTGCCCTTGTGCTCCAGCACCGTCTGCAAATCAGCCAGCACCTGACATGGATGCGCCATGTCGCTCAGGCCGTTGATGACCGGAATCGAAGCATATTTCGCAAGGTTGACCACGTTGTCGTGCCCGAAGGTACGGATCATCAGGCCGTCCAGATAACGGGACATCACCTGCGCCGTATCGCTGATCGGCTCGCCGCGTCCGAGCTGAATATCGTTTTTGCTTAAAAAGAGTGCGTGTCCGCCCAGCTGGAACATCCCAGCCTCGAACGACACCCGCGTCCGCGTGGACGACTTCTCAAAAATCAAGCCGATCGTCTTGCCTTTCAGCGGCTGATAGACCTCGCCGTTCTTCTGCTTGCGCTTAATCTCGATTGCCGAATCGAGCAAGAACTGAATCTCTTCCGTCGAGTATTCGTCCAGCTCGATCATATCCCGCCCTTTCAGGCTTAATTCCTTCAATTGTCCGCTAGCGGCCATATTCTTCAGTCCTCCTTAACCATGCTGTTATTGTCCATAATGCTGCTGCACGATTCTTCTATGCTTGGCTAACCGCCGTATGCTCATGTATAAGTTCCGTAACGATCGACACCGCCTGGTCGATCTCTTGTTTCGTGACGTACAGATTCGGAAGCAGCCGGATCACGTTCGGTCCTGCCGTTACGAACAGCAGCCCGCGGCTCTGTCCTTTCAGCACCAGCTCCCCAACCGATTCGACGCATTCGATGCCGATCAGCAGGCCTTTCCCCCGGATCGCCTTCACAAAAGGATGACTGCCCAGGCTCTCATTCAGCTTCGTCATCAAATATTCTCCGGCTTCGGCCGCGCGCTGCGGCACGTTGTCTTCCAGCATCGTCTCGATGGTGGCCTGGATGACGGCGCTCGCAATCGGCGTGCCGCCAAACGTCGTGGCATGGCTTCCTGCCGTGAAGGCTTCGCGCAAGTAAGCCTTGCCCAGCATCGCGCCGACCGGGAACCCGGAGCCGAGCCCTTTGGCCACGGTGAAAATATCCGGCTCGATGCCGTAATGCTCGTGCGCAAACAGCTTGCCGGTCCGGCCCATGCCCGTTTGCACCTCGTCCACGATCAGCAGCAGTTCGTGCTTCTTGCACAGCCCAGTGACGGCTTGAAGGAATTCCGGTTCCACTGGATGCACGCCACCCTCCGCCTGCACCATCTCGATCATGATGGCTGCGGTATTGTCGTTGATGGCTGCTTCCAGCGCCGGAAGGTCATGCAGGGGAACGCTTTTGAAGCCTGCCGGAAGCGGAAGGAAGCCTTCCTTCACCTTATCCTGGCCGGTGGCCGTCAGCGTAGCCAGCGTCCGACCATGGAAGGACTGGGTAAACGTAATGACCTCGTAGCGGCCCGTTCCTTTCACCTTCTGATGGTAGCGGCGTGCCAGCTTAATGGCCGCTTCGTTCGCTTCGGCCCCGCTGTTGCAGAAGAAGACCGCATCCGCGCAGGTGTTGGCTGTCAGCAGCTCGGCTGCTTTTTCCTGGCCCGGAATGTGAAACAGGTTCGAGACATGCCACAATTCATCCAGCTGGGCTTTCAGCTTCTCTTTCACTTTTACCGGGGCATGGCCGAGATTCGTTACCGCCAGACCGGCCATAAAATCAAGATACTTGTTGCCTTGATCGTCCCATAGCCAGCTGCCCTCCCCTTTGACCAGGGCGATTGGGTATCTGGCGTACGTTTGGAATAACGAGCTTTCATTAGCTGCTTTAACACCGCCTGCTGCTTCTTTTCCCATAGCCTTCACACACTCCTTTGCATTTGGCATAGCTTCGTTTTTCACGTTTGAACCGTCCTACGATATGAATATCCATTAAGCTTAACCAGCACTGCGAATTCGGATCATTCCTCCGATCCCTGTTGCCCACAGATTTTTATGGAATCATGTAATCAAGGATAAATTCCGTGGACAAAGGGGCCCGCTTCGCTTCTCCGGAATGATTCCGCCTTCTCCGTTGAAGTTTTTTATTATTTCGGTTTGAATATCAAACCGTGCCTTATTACATCCGCACGATACGCGTGCCCAGCACTTCGCCTCCAAGCACCCGGCTCAGCACGTTCGGCTCGCTTCCGTCCACGATGACGACCTCGCTCACTTTGCCGTGAATGCAGCTGATGGCTGCTCTTACCTTCGGTATCATCCCACCATAAATTTCGCCCGTTCCGATCATATCCTCGATCTCCTGCACCGTCACGGTCGGAAGCACCCGCTTCTCGCCGCCCGATCCCTTCATGATCCCCGGCACGTCGGTGACAACGATCATCCGGTTAACGCCCAGATGAGAAGCCACGGCACCAGCCGCCGTATCGGCATTGATGTTATAGCGCTGACCGGATGGATCCACCCCGATCGGCGCAACCACCGGCATGTATCCCATCTCCAGCACGCCGCTCAGGATGGATGACTTCACCAACGTAACGTCGCCGACCCAGCCGACCTCCGCGTGGTTCGTCACCGGTTTGGCCTCGATCAGCCCGCCGTCCGAACCGGACAAGCCGATGGCAGAGCCGCCCACGCTTTGAATCCGACGTACAATCTGTTTATTGATGGTGCCCGCAAGTACCATCTCCACGACGTCCAGCACATCCTCCGTCGTCTTGCGCAGCCCGTTCACAAACTCGGTCTCGATGCCGAGTTTCTCCAGGTTGCCGGAAATTGCGGGACCGCCGCCGTGCACGATAACAGGGTTAACCCCTTTATCCTGCAGATTCTTCAAATCCTCGAAGAAGCTGTCCGGAAGGGCCGCGAGCGTGCTGCCGCCGCATTTCATCACAAACGTATCCGCGCTTGAGGTTTGAACCGGCTGCGAATTCTCCTGATCGATCGTGCTCTTCATATCCATCTCCTCCGTCCTGATTTTTTAGTTATCTAAGTACGATAAGCCGCATTAATGCGGACATAGTCATAGGTTAAATCACAGCCCCAAGCCGTAGCCGACCCGCTGCCGATATGCAGCTTCACGTCGATATCCACGGTGTCGCCTTGAAGGTAAGCCAGCGCCGCATCTTCGTCAAAAGCAACGGGCCTTGACTGCTCCAGCACCGAAATCGGACCAATGGCAATATCCACCGTCTCCGGATTGACCGGACGGCCTGCGCGGCCCACAGCCGCAATGATCCGTCCCCAGTTGGCATCCGCACCGAACACCGCCGATTTGACCAGGCTGGAGCCGATGATCGTCTTGGCGATCGCTTGCGCGTCATCGTCGCTTTCGGCGCCGTCCACGCGAACCTCGATCAAGCGGGAAGCTCCCTCTCCGTCACGTGCGATCGCCTTCGCCAGCTGCTGGCACACATAGTGGAAGCCGGCAGCGAATGCATCCCAATCCGGATGCTCCGGCGTTAACACGTCATGCCCCGCCAGGCCGCTGGCCATCGCAACCAGCATATCGTTGGTGCTTGTATCGCCGTCCACCGTAATCATATTAAAGGTCAGGTTGGTCGTTTGGCGCAGCAGCAGCTGCAGCGCTTCCTGACCAATGACCGCATCCGTCGTCATGAATCCGAGCATGGTCGCCATGTTCGGATGAATCATCCCCGATCCCTTCGCCGTGCCGGCGATGGTCACCTTCGTGCCGTTAACCTGTACGGTAACGCAGGCTTCCTTTTTTACCAGATCGGTTGTCAAAATCGCTTGGCTGAAGCTTTCAGCCCCTTCGCTTTCACCGCTGAGCCGTGCAGGCAAGCCTGCAATACCGGAGGATACTCGGTCCATCTTCAGCAGCTCCCCGATGACACCCGTCGAAGCAACGGCCACATCGTTCACGTCCAGGCCGAATTGCGCAGCCGTGCTGGCGCGCATCGTGTATGCATCCTTTTCGCCCTGCTTGCCCGTGCAGGCATTGGCATTCCCGCTGTTCACGACAATCGCGCGAAGCTTGCCGTCCTCCAAGCTTTCACGCGTTACCTTCAGCGGTGCCGCTTGGAACAGGTTCGTCGTATAGACGGCAGCCGCCACGGCAGGCACATCGCATACAATGACGCCCAGGTCGTTACGGTCGGTCTTCTTAAGTCCACAGTGGAGCCCGGCAGCCTTGAAGCCTTGCGGCGTTACGATGCTGCCCCCATCGATAATCGCATACGTATTCTCTCCCATGTCTGTATCCCCAGCCGCTTACGGATAAATCGGCGTAAACGTAAGTCCGAGGCTCTCCTCCCATCCCATCATCAAATTCAGGTTCTGGATCGCCTGCCCGGCCGCACCCTTCACCACATTATCAATGACCGATATAATGGTCACCCTGTTCGTGCGCGCATCCACCGCAAAGCCGATATCGCAGAAGTTCGACCCGCTGACTTCTTTTGTTGCAGGCCATACGCCCAGGTCGCGGATTCTCACAAATTTACGATCCTTGAAATACTGGCGGTACAGTTCAATGAAATCCTCTTCCGTGTAAGGACCATTCAGCGTGGCATACATGGTGCTCATGATCCCCCGCGTCATCGGTACCAGATGCGTCGTAAAGGTGACCGTAATCGGTTCGCCCGCTACCTGCGTCAATACCTGCTCGACCTCGGGAATATGCTGATGCTTATTCACCTTGTAGGCTTTGAAGTTCTCGTTGATTTCGGCATAATGCGTCATCAGGCTCGTTCCCCGTCCTGCACCGGACACGCCGGATTTGGCGTCGATAATAAGGGATGCAGCATCGATCCAGCCCGCGCTGATGGCCGGAATCAGACCCAGCAGCGTCGCGGTCGGATAACAGCCCGGATTGGAGATGAAATCCACATCGCGGACCTCTTCGCCAAACACTTCGCACAGGCCGTATACGGCCTTTTCCAACAGCTCCGCGCTCGGAGCCGCGTGTTTATACCACTGTTCATAAACGGCTCCATCTTTCAAGCGAAAATCGCCCGAGAGATCAATGACCTTCAAGCCTGCATCCAGCAGCTCCGGTACCAGCTTGGCACTGACGCCCGAAGGCGTAGCCGCAAATACCAAGTCGGCCACCTCGGCGATTTCCGCCGGGTTAACGCCATCCAGGTTGCGTGTGATGATATTGGTCAAATGCGGAAATCCGTCCGATATCGGTACGCCTGCCGTCGATGAAGAGATTACCGATGTAATCTCAACGCGCGGGTGCGCTTGCAGCAAGCGGATCAGTTCCACGCCACCGTAGCCGGTAGATCCAACAATAGCAACTCTTACTGTATTTGTGTCCGTCATATCCTCATCCCTCTCCCCAAGGAACAGCTGAAGGACCTTATGCAAGGTCCCATTCATCCATCCTTCATCTCTACCCCATGCTCTTCCGTTTCCTTCTTCCGATCGAGCCATGCCGCCGTCTAAATTCCCTCTTCATCCTATGTTGGGTATCAAAAACCACGCGTGTCCGCTGATGATTCTTGGTATCATTTTGCTTCAAGAAGTAGTCAGGCTGGTCATGAACTTCTTCGGAAGCGTTCCGTTTCCTGCGTCAAAAGCGATATGTGCTTCCAAGGTATTCATTGACTTTATCCGTCTCATAAATATGTATTATTATACGACCGTATTCATATAAATACAATGGATTATTCAAATTTGGTCCAAACTGCTAACGGGCTCCGAGGCAATGTCTATCGAGATGGATCGAACTCTTCCTTCAGAATGGAATAGAGCTTGAGGTCCCAATGCTGGCCCTTAACCTTGATCCCCTTCCTCACCGTCCCCTCATAGGACATGCCGATCTTCTCCATTACGCGCTGAGAGCCGATATTCTCCACCAAACATCGAGCCTGCACGCGTACAAGCTCCATACGGCCGAAACCAAGCTTGAGCAGCGCGGAGGCCGCCTCGGTCATGATGCCTTGTCCCCAACAATCCCGTGCCAGCACATATCCGATCTCCGCGGCCTGCTGCTCGGGCTTCCACCATACAAAATCAACCGTCCCGACCAGTCGCCCGCTCTCCTTCAGCTCGATCCCCCACGGGGCAATATCATGCTTGGCATACTGAGCCAGTATGAATTGAATAAACCGCTTGCTGTCATCGATCGAGCGATGGGTCTCCCAAGTAACGTATTTCGCCACCTCATCGTCTGAGGCATAGGCATACATCTGATCGGCATCCTGCATCGATACTCTGCGAAGGCGCAGACGGTCGGTTTCCAGCACCGGCAAACTGCCGTAGATCTGTTCGATTTCCATTCGTAAGTCCCCCTTACTTGTTCTATAAACTAAGACTTCACGCTCCCTATTACTTTTAACCTAATAAATAAGTCTATCGACCTAAACTGCGCTTGATATAATCCTCTTAAGGAAATATGTTCCTACAACTTAGATTCCTGGAGGTAAAACCATGATATTCAAAAGAACGACGGGCCTATTATGTCTTCTCTTACTGATCTGCCTAACGTCGCAAGCTCCTCATCCCAGTTTCGCTGCCGCTTCAACCACCCAAGCAAAAACCAAACCTGCGCCAATGTTAATCCTCAACAAGAACACGGCGGCTTATTTGAAAAAAGGAGTCATCCCGGGCTTTGGCGGCGTCCAATTCGGCATGACCCAAAATCAGATCGCTTCCAAATTGGGAAAACTTGTGAGTTCATTCTACCACTACGGCGGCGAGTTTTGGAAATTCAAAAATATTTCGTATGCCGGATTTAATTTCGAAAACCCTTATACAGGCTCTAACGGCATGTGGTGTTTGTTAATAGGTAAAGAAGGCTTGCCGAACCAAACCTTTGCAGACGTCAAAAAGCATTTAGGCAGCGCCTACGAAATGTATTATAACGACATGGAAGAGGCGTACGAGATGGTCTACACTTTCGGCCAGACCCGCATCTCCTTCATGGCGGACACCTCCAAGGCAAAGATTACGCTGGTTCAGATCCGTCGGTAACGATCCCATTACATAAAAAAAGAAGTAACCCATGTTCAGACTACGCCGTCTGTCGAATGGGTTACTTCTTTTTTATAGAGAGTATGCTGACGAGCCGCGAGGCTACGCCTTAATATTGCGGAATCCTTCGCCCAATACCTCATGGGCATTGCTAATGATGACGAAGGCATTCGGATCCACCGATTGGACCACCGTTTTGAGACGGGGAATTTCGCTCTGTCCGACGACGACCATCAGGACCGTCCGGTGTTCGCCCGTATAGCCTCCCTCTGCGGTCAGCTTGGTTAAACCGCGGTCAAGGTCCTCGAGAATGGCCTTGGTTATCGGCTCCGTATGATCGGATATAATGTAGGCCACCTTGGTAAAGCTAAAGCCCAGTTCAATGGCATCAATCACCTTGCCTGTTACGTACAGTCCAATCAGTGCGTATAACGCCTGCTCCAGCGAGAGCACAAGGGCTGCCGACGAGATTACGATCGCATCCAGCAGTACGACGCAGACGGAAAAGCTGAGGCCGCTGTATTTTTGCAGGAGCTGCGCCACGATGGTCAACCCGCCGGTTGACCCCCTGCCTCGATAGACCAGCCCCATGCCGATACCGACGCCGATACCGCCATAAATGGAAGCCAGAAGCGGGTTTGAGGTAGGAATCGGCCAGTCCTTGGTCAAAAAGACGAACAGCGGCAAAATCACGCTTCCCAGCAGGGAGCGGATGCCGTAGTCGCGCCCAAGCAGCCAAAAGCCAAGCACGAACAACGGAATGTTCAGTGCCCACTGCGTAAAGGCCGGTTCAATGCCGAGCCACGCTTGCGCAAGAACGGACAAACCCGACACGCCGCCCGAGGCGATATGATTGGGCAGGAAAAACAGATTAAACGACAGCGCCATAATAAAGGAGCCGACGATAATAAAGATTGCGTCCACCGTCTGCCGGAGCGGACCGTTGATCGGAATCAAGGGTTCTCTTTTTCGTTTGTTGATCGATGGATTGCCAGCGGATTGCGCCATAGTTCTATAAATCTCTCCTCAACGTCCTACTCGACTTCCTGCTTGATCTGGCTGCGCAAATATCCGTCGATAAATCCGTCCAAATCTCCGTCCATGACGGCGCCGACATTACCGGTCTCTACTTGCGTCCGATGATCCTTGACCATGCTGTACGGATGGAATACATACGAACGGATCTGGCTGCCCCAAGCAATATCGGACTGCTCGCCGCGGATTTCCGCCAATTCCTTCTGCTGCTCCTCGATTTTGCGTTCGTAGAGCTTGGAACGAAGCATCGTCATCGCCCGCTCGCGGTTCTTGATCTGGGAGCGTTCATTCTGGCACGTCACCACCACGCCGGTTGGCAAGTGCGTAATCCGAACGGCCGAGTCCGTGGTATTGATATGCTGACCGCCGGCGCCGCTCGCCCGGTACGTGTCGATCTTTAGATCCTCGGTACGGATGTCGATCTCCACGTCATCCGTAATTTCCGGTACGACGTCACAGGACACGAAGGACGTATGCCGTCTGCCCGAAGAGTCGAACGGAGAGATCCGAACCAGTCGATGGACCCCTTTTTCAGCCTTCAAATATCCGTAGGCATTAAAGCCTTTGATCAACAGGGTTACGCTTTTGATTCCCGCTTCATCGCCAGGGAGATAATCCAGCGTCTCCACCTTGAAGCCGCGCTTCTCGGCCCATCGCGTGTACATGCGGTGCAGCATTTGGCCCCAGTCTTGAGACTCGGTACCGCCCGCGCCGGGATGCAGCTCAAGAATCGCATTCATTTTATCGTAAGGCTGGTTCAGCAGCAGCTGAAGCTCAAATTCCTCCACGCGCCCAACCAGGTCCTTGATCGTCTCTCCGATCTCTCCCGCAAGGGAGTCATCGCCCTCTTCATCCGCCAGCTCGATCATCACGACGGCATCATCGTAATCCGCCTGTAGCTTCTGATACTGATCCACGGAAGACTTCACGGCATTCATTTCGGCGATGAGCGCCTGAGCCTTCTCATTATCGTCCCAGAAATCCGGAGCCGCCATCTTCTCCTCAAAATTCTCAATCATTTCCTGCTTGAGATCTAAGTCAAAGAGACCCCCTAAGATTGGTTAGTTTCTTGCTGATTTCACGCAGGTCCTGCTTCACACTTGGATCGATCATGAGTCCTCGTCCTTTCTTATCTACACGTAATAATTTCAGTATACCCTCTCCTCCATGGAAAACGTTCCATTTCAAGAGAATTTTACGTTGCCGTACCAGTAATTTCGCTGTTTATTCAGATAAACTCCCTTAAGCGCGGCAGGGTATTCGGATCACCGTGGAAAAGACCACCATCACCCGATTCATCTGCCGCTCTTAAGGGAGCCAGAAAAATCCGCGCCCATCACCTGGACGGACTATTCTATACGATTCACTGCCTTTGGGACGGATCGCTTACGCGTTCTGTCCATGGCAATGCTTGTACTTCTTTCCGCTGCCGCATGGGCATGGGTCGTTCCGGCCGATCTGTTCAGCTACCTGGACCGGTCGCTTCTCGGCAGGTTCGCTGCTGCTGTTCGTGGAGACTTTGTTCTCGTCCACGACCGCTTGACGCTCCTGGTTCGTTGCGATTTGAGCCTTCATGATGTAGGTCGCCACTTCTTCCTGGATCGTAGCGATCATCGCATTAAACATTTCGAAGCCTTCGAATTGGTATTCGCGAAGCGGATCGGTACCGCCGTATGCACGGAGGTGGATGCCTTGACGCAGCTGGTCCATCGCATCGATGTGATCCATCCACTTGCTGTCTACCGCGCGCAGCACGATAACCTTCTCGAACTCGCGTACCATTTCCTCGCCGATGGCTTGCTCGCGCTCTTCGTATTTCTTCATCACGCGATCGAAGAGATACTCGGTAAGCTCTTCAGCTTCTTTGCCCCACAGATCCTCGCGGGTAACGGCACCCTCGTCCAGCAGCTTGCTGTTCACGTAGTCTGCCACTTCCTGCAGTTCCCAGTTCTCCGGAATGTCATCGCTGCAGTGCGCCTGCACGACGCGGTCAATGACCGGCTTGATCATCTCTACAACGATTTGCTTGATGTCTTGGGATTCCAAGATCTCGCGGCGCTGCTTGTAGATGATCTCGCGCTGCTGGTTCATGACGTCATCGTATTGGAGAACGACTTTACGCATGTCGAAGTTGTTGCCTTCTACCCGCTTCTGCGCGGATTCAACAGCACGGGTAATCATTTTGCTCTCGATCGGCTGATCTTCTTCGAAGCCAAGGCGTTCCATCATGTTCAGCACGTTGTCCGTACCAAAACGCTTCATCAGCTCATCGCCGAGGGACAGGTAGAACTGGGTAGACCCCGGGTCACCCTGACGACCGGCACGGCCGCGCAGCTGGTTATCGATCCGGCGCGATTCGTGACGCTCCGTACCGATAATGTGAAGTCCGCCAATATCCTGTACGCCTTCGCCAAGCAAAATATCCGTACCGCGCCCCGCCATGTTCGTCGCGATCGTTACCGATCCCGGCTGTCCGGCGCGCGAGATGATTTCCGCTTCCTCCGCATGGTATTTCGCATTCAGCACTTTATGCTGGACGCCTTTGCGTTTCAGCATTTCAGACAAACGCTCGGAGTTCTCGATGGACACCGTACCCACCAGAATCGGCTGGTTCTTCTTATGGCGTTCCACGATCTCGGCTACAACCGCCTTAAACTTGCCATCTTCGCTCTTGTAAACCACATCCGGCATGTCGATACGCTGATTCGGTCGGTTCGTCGGAATTTGAAGCACTTCAAGACCGTAAATCTTCTTGAATTCTTCTTCCTCCGTCTTCGCCGTACCCGTCATACCCGCCAGCTTGCGGTACATCCGGAAGTAGTTCTGGAAGGTAATCGTCGCCAGGGTCATGCTCTCGTTCTGAACCTCGATGCCTTCCTTCGCTTCGATCGCCTGGTGGAGACCGTCGCTGTAGCGGCGTCCAGCCATCAGACGGCCCGTAAATTCGTCAACGATGACCACTTCGTCGTCGGTAACCACGTAATCCACATCGCGGCGCATGATCACGTTCGCTTTCAGCGCTTGTACAATGTGGTGATTCAAGGTTACGTGGTTGTGGTCATACAGGTTCTCGATTCCGAAGGAACGTTCAGCCAGCGCCACGCCTTTTTCCGTCAAGGCTACGGATTTGACCTTAATGTCCACCGTATAATCCTCTTCGGCCGTCAGACGCTTCACGAACCGGTCGGCTGCAAAATACAGCTCGGTCGATTTCTGAGCTTGTCCCGAAATGATGAGCGGCGTACGCGCTTCGTCAACCAGGATGGAGTCCACTTCGTCAATGATACAGAAATACAGCGGACGCTGTACCATCTGCTCTTTGTAGAGGACCATGTTGTCACGCAGATAGTCAAAACCGAACTCATTGTTCGTCCCGTACGTAATATCGCAAGCATAAGCCTGCTGTTTATCCGGGTGCTCCATGCCGCTCAGGTTAACCCCAACGGATAGACCCAGGAAGTTATATATTTGCGCCATCTCTTGGCTGTCACGCTGTGCCAAATAATCATTGACGGTAACCACGTGAACGCCTTTGCCAAGCAGGGCATTTAAGTAAACCGGCAGCGTACCTACAAGGGTCTTACCTTCACCGGTCTTCATCTCTGCAATTTTGCCTTCGTGGAGGGCCATCCCCCCGACCAACTGCACGTCATAGTGACGTTTGCCAAGCGTCCGTCTGGAAGCCTCGCGGACTGTCGCAAACGCTTCGGGAAGCAATTCCTCCAGCGTCTCACCTTTCTCGATCCGCGCACGGAACTCCTCGGTTTTGGCTTGCAGCTGCTCATCGGAGAGCTTCTCAAAATCCGGTTCCATTTTGTTGATTACATCGACCGTCTTCATGAGACGTTTGACATCACGCTCGTTGGTGTCGCCGAAAATCTTTTTGACAAGTCCTAGCATGGTTAACCCCTTTCGTGCAAAACAAGTGATAGAATCAACTTCATTAAATGCCAAAGGGTTAAATGATGAAATCGATTCATTGATTCCTTATGATGGTCCCATTTCATGCAGGCTAAAAAGCCCGTCCCATAAAATGAGGGTTTGCATAAATTGTAACAGTTTGTAAGGGATGCCGCAACAATATGTGCTATTACAAGAGGTGTCTGTTACGCGAAGCCTTACTCTATGAGACGCGGAGAGGCCCAAAAAAGTTGCGTGGAGCATTTTCCCGGCGCGCAGCAATGGAATTATCTTCATCCCCGAAGTGAAATTCTACATCTAATGAGGGCTGAAAACTCGATGTCCATTGTACGGAATAAGCTGAGGATGAAGCCTGGAGCCACCGGCTGAAGCCAGCGTTAAATAAGCGGCTAGATGGGCCTCGATCCGGCTATATAGGAAGTCCTGGCTTTCTGTCATCTGAGGCTGTTGTAAGAAGGACCCATGAAGTTCCTTATGAACCCATTCCATTGATAAAAAGGTTGCACTATTCGGCATACACCGATGGGCCTACCATCAAATGCCATCCTTTTCGCGATTCTTACGCGTCTCGAAGCCGTATATCCAAATAAAGAGCCCCACCCGCTTGCACGGATGAAGGCTCATCTTACATTTCGATTTCATTTTAAAATTCGAACCGGGCTAGCTGCCTCCGCATTCCCTCAGGAATGCTGCCGCTTTAAACTCAGTCCCGCTCGATCAATCCGTACTTGCCGTCATCACGCTTGTAGACGACATTTACTTCTTGTGTGTCAATGTTGGAAAATACAAAGAAATTATGGCCTACCATGTTCATCTGCAGGATCGCTTCTTCCACGTCCATCGGCTTCATGGTAAAACGTTTCGTACGGACGACTTCGTATTCGTCCTCGTCATACTCCACTTGCTCTGCATCCACCTGACTGGTGGCCGCTGCCCCGTTCTCCGCAATGAGCGTCTTCAGTCCGCCCTCTTGCTTGATCTTGCGGTTCAGCTTGGTTTTGTGCTTGCGAATCTGACGTTCCAACTTGTCCACAACGGCGTCAATGGAAGCGTACATATCATCGCTTCGGTCTTCCGCACGAAGTACCACACCGGTAAGCGGAATGGTCACTTCCACCGTGTGCAATCCTCGAATGACACTCAGGGTGACGTATCCTTCGGAGGTGGGGGGTGCATCAAAATACTTATCTAGCCTGCTGAGTTTCTTGTCAACATAGTCCTTCAAAGCATCGGTCACTTCAATTTGTTGACCTCGGATAGTGAATTGCATTGGGCACTCCTCCTTTGCACCTTCATTATAGCATTTTGTTAAGGCTATGTAAAAAGACAGAATTGTGAATTTTAGCACAATATTTTTCGGAGGTCGGACACAAAAAAAAGACCCCGGAAGTTCCGGAGTCTTGGGCTAGCGAATCTCCAATTGTTAACCATCGATTACCGTTTATGTAGGTCGGCTATGCCGGGATGATTATAATTTGATTACGTTAGCTGCTTGCGGGCCACGAGCGCCTTCAACGATCTCGAATTCTACGGATTGTCCTTCTTCCAGAGTCTTGAAGCCCTCGGATTGGATCGCGGAGAAATGTACGAATACGTCGCCGCCGTCCTCAGTCTCGATGAAGCCATAACCTTTCTCTGCGTTGAACCATTTCACTTTACCTTGCATGCACTAACATTCCCTTCATTGTCAAATAAAGTGTGACACTAATTGTCCACATTTCCGACTATAGCACCCGACTTATCCAGTGTCAATTACCAAGGAAAAGGTTTTCTTTTGCAGAAAACCGGGAAAAATGTCGACTTGGCTTCACGACTGAGTTGGCGGGCTAAAATAGTTTGCGGACAAAATAGGTTTATGGTTATTTAACCAGGGAGGGAGGGGGGTGAAACAGAGGGAAATACTTTACTAGTTATATTCTCAAATTAATAAATACTGAGAAACATCAAAACAAAGATCAGCTCTCAACAACATTTAGCTATTCCTTAACTAATATAGTCAATAAAGCCCATGTATCAAAATTGCTGTTTTTAATATGATCCGTTAATGACTTCAAAAAAAGTGGGCTGTGATCAATAACTTTTGAAAAAGCTTGTATAATGCTCATTGCTTCATTGACTGACATTTGTTTTGTGTACGCTGCCACACCCTGAATATGAAATCGTAACATGCTATAGAGTGATACTAATAGTGTATATTCCTCTAAGATATCGGAACTTCGATTAAATAAGAATGTTCTCTCAAAAACCTGATTGACCAGGTAATTTTCAAGTATATAAGAATGCTCCTCTATAAAAGGCTTATAGTAATTGTTATAACCCTCAGAGTAGCGTTCTTCAACAATAGTTTGATCCATTGTATCTAAAGCAAATGCGATCGAAGTTTGTTCTGAATAATTGTTGTATCTGATATGGTTACTCTTTCTAGGTTGAAGCATTTCCATCAACAGTTTTATCTGCACGTGCAGAACTTTTGGAAGATCTGTTATCTGTATCTTAGTACTAGGATTATGCATTTTTGTTTGAAACTCATTAATAACATTCATTATTTGCGATTGTGTAAAATCACTAGACCTGGATATGTTAAATAATTTTTCGCAAAAAAATCCCAAAAATATAAGCCGCTGAGAAATTGTATAATTTCTATTTTGAAGAATCTCAATTACGAAAGACCTAACTTGCCAAAAGCAACTATGCCAAATACTTTGGCTACTATTCATAGTCATTCGATAGCTATGCCTTGTATCAAGTTGCTCCTCCTCAATATTAAATTCCATCTTTTCAGGATTCAATAATACTAGCCTTGCTATTTCAGGACAAGATAATTTAGCAGATAGCTCTACTTGTCCATCTACATTATTAAAAACACGCGGGTAAGATAGACACGTTTTAGATAAGTAATCTTCGCCTAAATTAAGTTGTATGTCACACAATCCATTATTTAGAAACCCACAATTACCACCATTCGTTTGAATAGATGCGTATAAATCCTCATTTTTATTATCTTTATTCCGTTTTACTTGTTCTGATATCTTTGTAGCCATTTTCTTATCGTTAATTTTCCGATAATTTTTATAAGTTCGCTTGTCAATATCAACTCGCCACCCAGAACAGCAAGTATCTGAGCAGGCAGCACCTATACACTGAAATTCACTCATATACTGAGGTTTTAGAACTATAAATTCCTTTTTCATGTTTGCTCCTTTCTAAGAGGCTCTCATATCTCATTAATGCAGGCGTATAACCCCTTGTATAAGAGTATCGGTACATTTCTAATGCTTGTTCATAGTTTTTAAGCAATTCGTAATAAATCCCCAGATTATAAGCAGCTTTAAAACTTCCTACCCCAATATAACTTTCGTACTTTGACGAACATTCCCCTAGCTTCAGACAACTTATAAACGCATCTTCTATATTTGCAAATAAACTAGGATCTTGTAATTGTATTAATAACTCGCCATATAAAAAATAGAGGTCTGTATAATCCGGGTACCTATACATAGCATCTGAAAGAGAATTTAATGCAGAATGCCACTCTTCTAGACTCATCAGATTTCGAATATGAAAGTAATATGCAGAGGATAAAAATCCGTGCTGCTTATCCCCTACAATTGCAAAGCATTTATCAAATGACTGTTTTGAATCATCAAATTTTCTGCTTAAATAGAACGTCCTAGCCAACTGGTATAAAACATATGGATCTTCAGATTCATTCTCGCTCTCTTTCAACAGAAGCTCCAAGTTCCTTTTTGATTTGTCTTTTCTCAAAATTTCTGAAGAAAGATAGCCATAGTGATGTATTACAATATCTGTGTTTATTGATGCACAATGTTCTTCATTTAACTTAAGCTGCTCATGTATAATACCGGAATAGCTATATTGGGGTTCATTCGGGAAAAGCCGGGTCGCATGTCCAAGAACTTCACTTTCATCATCTAGATGATTTATTATTGTTACCCTTGCTGCCCCCGGCATACCAATATTTATATATCTTAATATCTCATCTTTGCTATTAATATCAAATACTTCATCTGCATCGAGCATTAATATAAACTTTGAACTTGCCACTGAGATTATTCTATTTCTTGCCTTCGAAAAATCATTTTCCCATGGGATTTCAATAATACTTGCTCCAGTTTCTTTAGCAATATTGATTGTTTGATCTGTTGAGCCCGTATCACCTACAAGTACTTCTCTTGCCCATGATGATACCGATTCAATACATTTTTTTATATTTGTTTCTTCGTTTTTAACCAAGATGCATACAGATACGGGAAACGTCATTTTTCTACACTCCTTTAAAAAATAAAGCAGGTACCATTTCCGGTCCTGCTTCATTCTTTAAATATTTATTTATAGGTATAACCCACAGTATTACTTCCTGTTCCTTCATTATTAATCAGTTGTACTTGAACAGTTTCTCCCGAAATACCCGGTGGCACAGTAACCTTCAAACTTCCGGTATAGGTGCCAGTAATATTGGCTTGCGCATTGCCGAAATAAACAGTCATACCCTTGGTTAAATTTTTCGCATAAATATAAACCGTCTCCCCACCTCCAGCATTTCCACTAGATGAAGTCAAACTTGTGATAACTGGTGCTGGTGCTAGAGCCGGTGCTTCATAGATTAATGTAGCAGAAGCAGTTTGTCCGTTAGTAAAGTTCAAAACAACTGGTGCTTCACCTACAATTGCTAGTACAGGTGCAAAAAAACTGAAAGATTTGTCATTAGTAAATGAAGAAATCGGGACGTTTACTCCACCTACTGTCAGAGTCATCGTTCTCTCAAAGTATTCACCACTTACGTAAACAGTTCCACCCTTGTTGTTAATAACCTTATTAGGAGTGAGATTGTTGATTTTAGGCTGAACTGGCTGATAAGTGTATCCTTGAGGCAATGTGATTGTTCCACCGTCACGATTTGTAAGAACTACATCAACAACTCCTACAACTGTAGAGGCAGGTACAGTAACACTGGCATTAGTTGAACTAGTAATACTATTAACTTTCCCTCTAACCCCGTTAAAATCAATTGTCATTCCAGACTTGAAATTTGACCCTTGAATATACACAACATTTCCACCAAGTATTGAACCAGTATTAGGCGATATTGAAGTAAAGGTAATAGGTTCAGGTAGCGGGGTGAAGTAAGTATAAGCAGATGGAGAAATTGTCTCTTGTCCATCAGGTAATACAACTTTAACATCTACCACTCCGTTGTCATCACCTTCCGGAACAGTAACTTTCAGAGTTTTTCCAGACGTGTTCAGTGTAACGGTCGCTTCTTTTGCACCAAAAAACACCTTAGATCCAGTAGCAAAATTTGCGCCATTTATATACACATTATTTCCACCTGTTAATAAACCCTCACTTGGAGTTATTGATGTAATTGTAGGTGGACTAAGTCTTGGCGGCTCCTCATAAGTATATCCTTGGGTCAAAACAGCAGATTGCCCATCTGGATTTACTATTTTAATATCAACAACTCCAGGATTGCTAGTTGGTGGGGCGATAACTTTAATTTGCGTGTCATTATAGTACGTTACTACACTTGCTTCTTGTTCACCAAAGAAAACATTTACTTCTGGGGAAATGAGTTTACCCGATATATAAACACCCTCACCACCAGTTAACAAGCCTTTATTAGGACTAATTGCTGTTATTTCAAGTTTTGGAACAATTTCATCTTCGTAAGTGTAACCCGAAGGGATTGTCAATTGTGTACCGTCAGGATTAACAAACTTAACGTCTACTGGACCAGAATTATCGGCCGGAGGAGCGATGACTTTTAAGTATGTTTCAGAAGTATTCATCGTTACTTGTGAAGGCTTATCCCCGAAAATAACTTGTATGCCTTTCATAAAGTAATTCCCTTGTATAGTTACTGTATTTCCACCAACAAACGGGCCGATATTCGGGCTAATAGAACTAACAATTGGATCAGCTTGATATGTATATATACCTGTAGCTGATTGTTTATCTGGGTTAGTAACCGTCACAATAACTGGACCCTGTTTTCCAGAGGGAACAATCACTTCCAAATTATTAGCATCAATAAAGCTCACATTTACAGACGTGCTTCCAAAAAGAACCTTTGCACCATTCACAAAATTCTCACCTTGGATCTTAATAATTTCGCCACCAGTAGGGGATCCAACGTTTGGGTCAATCGCTGTAATTATTGGAGCTGGGAGCATTACCTGCAATAGACTGTTTGGTATACTTTTACTTCTACTAGCACCTGCAAAATCTTTGTATGAGATTACGGAATTAATAGTAGATACATTAAACTTTCCATTCTTTGATTTATCTACTGGGCGAACTTTATAAGTAAATTTCAAGTTCTTGTCCTTTAATTCGTTAAAACTCCATGTAAGTGTATTACCATTCACAACAGGCTTAGGAATATTATTATCATATGATCCTGGAACCACTTCAAATTCAGGCGCAACTATGTCTACTACTCTCAAATCGTAAGCACTTGCAACTCCAATCTCCTTAACAATAGCTGCATAAATCTCGGCAAGACCCTTAGAACCAAGAACAAAATGATGATGATTAGAAGTTGTCGCCATATCTTTCAGGAGAATATTGGGTCCACTAGTATCTGGATTATCATTTGTGTTAAGAAGCGCAATTGTATAAAAAACTATCCCCTTTTCTTTTGCCTCATTGGCTTTTTGCAAAGCATATGCATACGCATTACCTTGTGGTTCCGTGGCATCACCATCTGTCAATAAAACAATGACTGGTTGAGCATCCTCACGGACATTTACTAGTTCTGTCATCGCTTTATCTATAGCTGCTCCTGTACCCGTTCCTCCATTAGCGTTAATCCCAGATATATAATTCTTTGCTGCGTCCACATCCGTACCTAGAGGAAACAAACCAATATTATTTTGAGAGCTATAATCAACCACACCGACACGATGCACGTTAAGATCCATCAAATCAATAAATCCTTTAGCAGCATCTTTTGCACTGGCCATCTTATTCTCGGTCGACATACTTCCAGATTTATCGATTACTAGAATTACATCGTTCGGTTTGATTACATTGACTGGTGGAGTTCCAATAATATCCAACACCACTTCTGCTTCATCATTTACAGTAATTGACGTTGGATTAACAGAACGTGTCACATTTACATAATCATAAGTTGCTGCGTTTGATACAGGTACACATATACTTGAAAAAACAATTAGAAATGAAAGAAATACTAGCCAATTAAATTTTATTTTTTTCATCTACATTCCTCCTAAGGTAAGAGATTAATTACTCCTATCAATGTACGACCCGAATTCAGAGTAATCATCTCCTGAATATACTTGTCGTATTTTTTTAGCCGTCTCTAACTTGTTAATTGCAATTCTGGATTTCTCCTGCTCATTGGCTAAGGTAGAAGACAATTCAACCTCCATTTGATAGCATGATCGCAATATATCACTGATATCATCCGGCCATATGGTAATTTTATTCAGATCTTTGTATAGTTGTATTTCATTTCTAACTTCACTTTGCTGCTCTTGGATAGTTTCGACTTTTTGTGCAAAGTCTTCATCGGCTATCGAGAGCTGCAACAACTCTTGGGTTAATTGCTGCAAAAATATTACTTTGGATTTTACATTCATGGTTTTACCAAACCTAGTGCTTCATGCCAGGTATCTCTTAATTCAGTCATCAATTTGATACTCTCCATAAGTGGCTCCTGCTCAGCCTTTACATTTGCCTTAATAATTAATTCCTTTATATAATTGTATAAGCTTGACAATGATTGAGAGATATCATACTTCATATCCAAAGTGATGACTAACTCATCCAATATATTAATTGCTCTTGTCAGGTAACTATTCTTTTGTTCATAGTTCCCATTGTCCATTTCCTTGACTGCTAATTTCAAAAATTTAACACAGCCACTATATAACATAAGTGTTAATTCGCCTTTTGTTGCCGTATTAATCTGTGTATTAAAATAGGTGTTTTGTGCCTGATACAAGAGTCTTCACCTCTTCTCGTCAACAATAGCTCCTCTGGCTAACTGTTGCAATTTTTCTACAAGTTCAATAAGTTTCTCCGGTGGGATTTCTCTAATGATTAAATTTGTGTCTTTGTTAATAATCTTTACAATCACGTCTCCCGTGTTCTCATGAATTTTGTATTCAAATTTTTGTGGAGCACCTTCAAGCACTTTATTGACCTTGTTAATTGCATCCAACACTGCTTGTTCTGAGACTGTTAACCTTTGATACTTCTGTTTATTTGCCAATTCAGAATGTTCTCCACCAACCAGACTGTATGATGGATCCTCTGTTCTCTGTCTTAGACTGGGTGTAGATATCACTGGACTATTTGATACTTCCATATGTAACCCCCCTTTATCCAAATTGTTGTGACAACCACGACATTTGACTATTACTACTCTGCAATGCTTTCTCCATAGCTGAAAACTTTTTATAGTATTGATTTTCTTTTTTTAGGAGTCTTTCCTCCCACCTAATAACGTCTTTTTGAAGATCTGAATACTGCTTCCCTAATTCTGTAGAAACATCCAATAATCCCCCACCTGATCGTCCAGCTTTTTTTGTGATAGAAGATACTGTATCATTCATAGTTTCGTAAAGACGATGTGCAATCCCTTTAGATCCATCATCTACAGAAAAATTTGTAAATGCATTTATAACAGATTCTGGATCTTGTTCAATAGCTTTGAGAAGTTTTTCTTCATCAATGACAATTTTCCCTGTATCTTTTGGATTGTACCCTCCTTTAACAAATTTTCCAGTTGTCAATCCCATTTTATAAAGTGAATTATACTCCTGGGGCAACCCATCAATCGTAGCTGTTATGATTCCACGCATGTCCGTGGCCACATTACTTAGAATTGAATCGTTATGAAGAAGCCCTGACTTCACTTTATCTTCCCATAGCTTTATGTCGTTATCGCTCATTTCTTTTTTTCATCCGATGTCAAAGGGTCGTAACCCCTAACCTTTTTATCCGTTAGTTTTGTATTAACTAATTCAATAACCTCATTAAATTCCTTCACAAAACCTTTTATTTTCTCGTATATTCCATCTATATCCCGATCTGCTTTTACTGTAACAGGCGTAGAGGTCTTATCTAGAAGAGTATATGTCATTCCATCTATGGTGAAATTGTTCGAGTCTCGAAACGAAGTAACACCATCAATCTTTACGTTGGCGTCTTTACCAGTTGCGACCTGAAGATCGACTCCTATAGCGTCCAGGAAATTTCCCGACACATTTTCAAGCTTCACTTGAGAAGCTGCACCTGTTGTTTTAGATGTAATAGTAAAGCGATCAGATACACCATCGTATGACATTTTCACTCCAGCTGCTGACTGGTTTACCTTATTCATGATACTCTGCACGCTATCGCTACTTGAATAACTGATTTCTATGCCATTTATTTTAAAGCTATGGGTTCCCGTTCCTGATGGGATTGTCAAAGGATTATTAAAGCGATTTCCTATTTCACTAATTGGTACGCTTATATCTAACTTCGACGACTGTCTTCCATTAAAACCGAGGGATGCAAGTCCTCCATTTCCTTCACTTACTGTAATTGGAGGAAGGGATCCTGGGGTCCCGATCGCACTTAACTCAATAGCTCCATTATTAAGGGAAGCGCTAATACGATTTGGGCCAAATGCTAGATCAATCTTACTTTGTAATTGAGATTGTAATTGAGATGGGGTATAGCTGCCTGCGTCTAATGTTATGGTTCTTGCCACTCCGTTAAGTGAAACATTCAGGCTATCATTAGTGCTTGATATTACATTAGTAGTTGCAGGAAGTGAATTGCCGGATAAGCCAATACTAGAAACACTATTCGTACTTGATTTAATAGCGTTGGTAGCTAGTTCGAAGACCTCAATCGTATGAGAAGAACTTTGATTGGCTGAACCAGTTACTTTTACTTTAGTATCATCAGATGATGAAAATTTCGACACAGCAATGTTACTCGATAGTCTAAAATCCTTCATACTATCTCGAAATGAACTTATTTTCAAATTCACTTCTCTATATGCATTCATTTTGAAATCTACAAGGTCTCGTTTTTGAATAACCTTCTTATAAGGGATTCTCTCAGCGTTCATGAGCTGTTTGATCATTGAGTCAATATCCATTCCTGACGCCATACCCATTATTCTCATTGGCATTTATATCGCCTCCTTATCAAGATTCTCTATATAATATAAATATCGTAAATTCTCGTTAATTTTATTAGAGTGTGTTGATATTTAAAAAGCCCGCTATTAGATAGCGGGCTTCATAACCATTAAGACGATTAACGAAGCAATTGCAATACACCTTGAGGTGCTTGATTTGCCTGTGCCAGCATTGCTGTAGAAGCTTGCTGCAAAATATTGAATTTAGTATACTTCATCATTTCTGCGGCCATATCTGTATCACGCACACGTGATTCAGCAGCTTGAAGGTTCTCAGCAGTGGCACCGATGTTATTGTAGACATGATCCAATTGATTCTGATAAGCCCCTAGTGTTGCACGAGCAGTATTAACTGTTTCGATAGCAGTATCAACTTTCGCCAACTCTGCCTGAGCATCGGTTGCACTACCTACACCAGCAACTCCAAGAGTTACCGCTTTAACATCAATAGCACTTAAATCAATAGTAACCTTATCGCCACTATTAGCACCATATTGAATATCAGTTGTTGCTGAACCTGTACCATCAAGCAGTTTCTGACCGTTAAAGGTAGTTTTAGTTGCAATATCATCAATTGCAGCTTTCAACTGTTGGTATTCCTGATCCATTGCAGCATAATCATTAGTAGTATACGTAGAGTTACTTGCTTGAGTAGCTAGCTCTTTCATACGTCCCAACATATCAGACACTTCAGTCATTGCACCCTCAGCTGTTTGTACCAAAGAGATACCATCTTGAACGTTACGCATGCCTTGGTTCAAAGATTTGATCTGAGCGCGCATTTTCTCTGAGATTGCAAGACCAGCAGCATCATCAGCAGCTCGATTGATACGGTATCCTGAGGATAATTTTTCACTTGACTTTCCTTGTTGGGTGTTGTTAAACACCAGGTTACGATGAGAATTCATCGCGTTAAGATTGTGGTTGATAATCATTGTTTTTCCTCCTTGAGATTTAAATTTCACATCCTTGTGAAGTAGGCATCTCGTCCTACATTATTTATATCGGAAGGAACCAGAAAATGTTGATACCAAAACCAAAATTATTTTTTTATTTTCAATAATAAATTCGGATCAAGTACTTTTGATATCGCTTCACGATTACTCGCCTCGACCTCTTCGACTAATTCTTTTCTAAGAACAATAACATGTTCCGGAGCCCTGATTCCTATTTTCACATTATCCCCTTCGATTAACGAAATATATATCTCGATATCGTTGTTAATTATTATTGATTCTCCGCGTTTCCTAGATAGTACAAGCATTCATACCTCCTCCTCTTCCAGGTCTTTCTTAACGATTAACGGACTCTTTGCTTGATAACCCACTTTTTGAAGTACATGCTGATTCCCCAGCCTTTTCTCAACATTCACTATCAATGGAGCTACTAAGTTAATTGTCGAAGTATCAAGAGAGTCTTGCAGAGTGACAATACACAGCACTAAAGTGCCTTCAGGATCCTCTAATAGCAATTTATTTTTTATACGTTCGTCTAGAACAAGGGAATAATCTGTGTACCATTCAAACGGCGATGTTGTTAAAAAAGCAATATCGGGTTGTTCAAGACTTTTTAGATATAGAAATGAAGTGTCCTTTATCACCTCTAATTCAAACTCATTTAGTTTTTCAAATCCAAGAATACTTCCTTCAAACGACACTCTCATCGCATTCAATTGTTGTACCATTTTGCATCGCCTCCTATAAGAAAAAACTACAGCTAAGCAGCTATAGTTTTCCTTAAGCAAATATATCATAGTTACTAACCCAAATATCAAGGTTGTTTTTATTCTTTAGGTAGATTTCAACTTTAGCAGGGGAAAAAGAAATATCCGGGCGCTTAGGATTGTAATTAACAACTGTCTGATGCGGGGTCCAATTCATATCAAGTACTGTAGGATTATATCGAACCCGTACATGATCTGAAGATGCTGCCCCATTGTATTCAACGATTGTCTTCTCTTGTATACGCTGCGCCATTATATCTGCAATCGTGTTTCCCCTCTTTGTAAATTGCGCAAGCCTATTACCTTCCTCAACGATTCTAGATACATTGACTAAATATTGTTGCTCCATTTGAGAGGAAATCATTTGCATCCATTCTAAATGGTTTCCTTTTCCTAATGCCATCCAAGCTTTGGAACTATCAACTACTAATTCCCCTGATCTTTTTTGAACATCTAAAGCTGCAGGAGCCGTCTCGACAGTCAACTCTCCAGGAGGTGATTGAATATTATGTTGACCAGAGCGCGTTTCGATCCCTATACTAGCAAAGGTCTGACGTATGGACAAACGCTGTAAATTCATTCAATCACCTTCCAACCAATTTTATGTCATACTCTTTTTACTATCTCAAATAATCAAGTAGACTAACTTGCATTATTTTTGCACTTGTAGCCAAAGAGGCTTGATACACACTTTCATCTTGTTTTAATTTCATAATCGTTTCTGCATAATCTGCATCTTCTACTTTTGATTGCATTGCAGTAAGGTTCATTTCCAAATCACCGAGCCGATTGTTAATAAGATCAACCCTATTCGTTTTGGCTCCAATTTCTGAACGGGCCTCATTTATTTTTGCAAGTCTAGTAGACATGTTCCCTAGTTCAGCTTGGGCTGCGGCCTTATCATCTAGATTAAGTGCTGCTTGGATTCTTTGAATGACTCCAAATAAATTATCTGGATCAGTTGGGAGACCAAACACATCCTGCCCTGAAACGTTAACAGCTAAGGAAGCTCCTTCTGTAAACTTATACGTAATTCCAAAAGTATCTGTATCCTGTGTAGGTGCCAACGCCTCATCATATGGAGCTTGATCAGTTAACTGACCATTAAAAATATATTTATCGTTAAATTTACTATTTCCTAAAGTTACTAATTGCTCATAAATTTGCTGCAGTTCAGTATTAACAGCATTTAACGCTTCTTGAGGATTCGTGCCGTTCACGGATTGAACTAACAATTGATTAGCCCTCTGCGAAATATCATTGACCTGACCAATTACCGTGTCCGTATATTCTAGCCATGATAGCGCCGTGTCCGCATTTTTCTGAAACTGCTCATTAAACGATAACTCGCTCCGATATCTTAATGAATATGTAATCCCTACAGGATCGTCAGACGGCTTATTTAGCTTCATGCCTGTAGAAAGCACATTCATATTGCCGTCCATTCTCACTAAATTCGTATTAATATTCCGGATCATTTGCAGGTTCATCATACCTGGTGTAACGCGTAAAGCCATGAACTATCGCCTCCTCTATCTACCTACAACGCCCATGCTGTTAATGATTTTATCCAGGTTTTGATCCACAGTGGTCATAAAACGGGAAGCAGCTCCATAAGAGTGCTGCAACTTGATCAAATTCGACATCTCTTCATCTAAAGAAACTCCGCTTACCGATTGTCTTCTGGAATCAACCTGATCTACTAGCAGCTGGTTATTATCTTGTTGTCTTAAGGCTTCCCGGCTCTGTACGCCTAATTGCCCCATAACAGCCCGGTAGTAATCGTCTACGGTACCTGTCGTTATGCCATTGTTACTTGCTATGGCGTTAAATGTAAACGGCCGTTCTCTAAGCTGAGACATCAATAAAGCAAGCGTATTATTTCCTTTCACTACTTCATCCCCATTAGTGCCCGCTACAACTCGCAGTGAGGAAGCAATTTTATTAGGATCCTGGACAATGGCATTATTAACACTAAATGAGGCAGCCGTGATTGGCCCACCATCCTTCGAGCTAAAGAAGTCCCCGGCAGCCTGAGCGGGTGAAGTAAATAGATACCCAAGTTTATGAAGCCCATTCAAGCCTTTGACAGTTACTGTCGTATCCGCGGTTAATGTTCTTGTAGTCCCGCTATAGGTTATACCATTTAATACGGTTCCTTCAGGAAGTACCGAACCTGCTGGAATCGTAATGCTTACATCCCCGTTAGCTATCGTATTGGCCAACTCGTTCAATTGGTCCAAGTAATCTTTTACGATACCATCCCTGGATTTAATGATGCCGAAAAGTTCCCCGCTATTTAGCCCGTTGCTTCCATAGGCCGTCTCTAGTTGAGCAGGAGTAACAGGGACAGCAGCGTCTCCGGCGACTAACTCAAGCCCGCCCACAGTAACCCGGTATCCTGTTTCTTCTTCCACCACAGTTACATTAGCCATACGGGATAATTCATCAATGATGAGATCACGTTGATCCCTAAGATCATTGGCATTATCACGAAAACCTTCAATGCGGTTAATCTCATAATTCAGCTGCGCCACTTGAGTGGTCAGGGTATTAATATGATCTGCATTTACAGCAATCCCTTGGGTTAGATCAGCCTGCATATCCGTAATTTTCTTGCTGGTTTCGTTAAAAGCTTCTGCCATCGCCAAAGCATTTTCCCTGACGATCTTTCTTGAAGTTACGTTCTCAGGGTCTTTGCTGAATTCAGACCAAGCCTTCCAAAAGTTATCGATAACCGTTGTTAACCCAGACTCAGAAGGTTCGTTAAAAATCGTTTCCAGTTTAGAGAGCGTTCCTGCTTGTACTTCCCAATCACCAAGAGAGCGATTGGCGTTCCAGTATTGTTGATCCAAAAACTGATCTCTTACACGTTTGATATAATTAACTTCGACACCTGTGCCCAGCTGGCCAGGAGATATCTGATTATACATCCCTGGCATAGCCAGCGGACGTGAAGCGATCAAGCCTACAACTTGCCGTGAGTACCCCGGAGTGCTGGCATTTGCTATGTTATGACCGGTCGTGTTCATGCCTGCCATCTGAGCAAAAAGGCTGCGCTTCGCGGTTTCAATCCCGTGAAATGTAGATACCATGTGTTCTCTCCTTAATAAGTGCCACGCTACGCTTTGGCATCAAAAAAATTGTTTTTATTCGAAAGAGCCGGTGGAGTGTCCGTAGGCTTCTTATAGATCATTTCCTCATCCACACCAACGATTATATTTAAAGAGAAGTCAATAAAATGCAGAGACTGCTCAAGCAACTGGGTCGTTAATTCATTCTGCCTTTTTAATATCATGGCGTTACTCAGCAAGCTATCACGGATTTGCATAAGCTCTTGCTTTTCGTTCGGATCGAATACAAGCCGCGATAGCTCGGTTACGCTTAGACTCAATTGGGAACGTATTCCCTTTTCCTGCAGGAAAAAATTCACTTGCTCCACGCGCTGCTGTTCCAGTTCGTTCATCTGTCTTAACAACCGATTTTCAATCGTCATCAGCCGAGTCAAGTTCGACGAATCATTATCAATGATTGCCTGTTGTTTCTCTTTACTGACGTCTATCATTTCAAGATGGACATCATTTAACTTCGTCATTGCTAAAATGACATTCTGTACACTCACTTGGACTCACCTGATTTATTGTAGGATTGAAAATACGGGAGTAATTTGTCTGCCAAACGGTCAACCGGCACTTCATATGTGCCGTTGGTTACAGCTTCCTTCAAACGCTGGATCTTCTCCGCGCGTTCCGGATCCTGTACTTTACTCTGTGCACTCAGTTCCATCGCCTCCGGGGAGATTGATACTTCATCCTTGCGGCGTTTCTTCTTATCGATATGCTGCATCTCCCGAGATTCAATATTCCGTTGATACGAATTGATGCCGTTCACACGTCCCGATTCGTTAATCTTCACGCCCTATTCACCTCACTTAAAATAAAAGACCGATAAGCTTTACTAAGTTTATCGGCCGGATATGAAACATTGTTAATAGTTCAAAAGTTAGTATTTGCGCAGTTTATCGACTGCACTATAAGTCTCTCTATCTTTGCGGGACCCAGGCTGATGTTCCTGGTCGCCAGCAGCAGCCTGCCTCAGTTCCCTCGTTAATCGGGTCCGGCAGGACTCGCACATATTGCTCTCGCGAATCAACGTTCCGCACACTTCGCAAGGATACGCCAGGTTCGGAGCGTTCGCAATCGAGATCCGGCCTTCCTTGATAAACTTCGTAATCTGCCGCACGGATACTTCCGTAGCCTCAGATACCTCATGGATGGTTGCGCCTTTTTGCTCACGCAGGAAGGTTGCGCATTTCTCGTATTCCTTCTCAATCACTTTCATGCATTCAGGACACATTTCCCGAATATTCACCGTATATAACTTGCCGCACCGAGGGCAATTCCCCAAATTCATGCTCAACAACCTCCATGCCACATAGAACCTTTGATACCCCTAGATTACATTATCTGAAGGCCTACGTCTATCATTCGAAAGGAGAATCCACATATTTTTCCTATTTCGGTTGTTTATGAGCGCGCCCAGGTTAAACTATAAATCTCGATGGGCATTTCCAAGAAGGATTCGTATCCTCGCAAAACCTGCGCACAAGCGTTAATCGTACTGCCGGTGGTATAGATATCATCGACAAGTAATATACGGAGAGGCCCTATGATCCGAGATATCCTCTCTGGAGAACCGGTATTCGCTGCGCTCCGCTTACTTATAGACCACAACACTTCGGGTGCTTGCTGTAACGCGCCAAAAACACCCTCCAGATCCTTTAGCCTGTCCACCCGGCTCTTAAAACTCTGTTTATCCGTGTGACGATTACGTTCCAGCAGCGGAGCATAAGGAGTTTTAATACTAGCGGCAAGCCCCATAGCGAGCACTTCCGCTTGATTGAATCCCCTCTCCCGCAGCCTTTCCTGGCTAACTGGAACCGAAGTGACGGCATGTATGCTCCAAGGCACACAACGAGCGTTCCTCAAACGAGGATTAAACATACGGACGTTCGCCTCTCGATGGAACATCGTATAGGCTCGCAGCATCATCTCGACCAAAAGAGACGCGTACCGCTCATTCCCCCTATATTTATACTGGGCCAGCCACTCCCTCATCTGCGCGTCATAGGTTACCGCACTCCGATTCAAAACAAAGCTCCGATCGTTCACGCCTAATCGAGTACAGTCGGGACAACCGATTCCCCGCCCGCATCGCAAGCATCGGGGTTTGTTGATCCATGGAATCTGCCGATAACAGGCATGGCATATCCCCGGAAGTTCCTGGTTACATGAGCCTATTTTTCCGCAAGCGAGGCAGATCTCGTCCATCGGTTTTAGCAAACGATGCATGTGCCCGAAGAGTTGACTTAAGACGTTGGATATCAAATACAAACCTTCCTTTCTTGGTTAGATTGAAAAAAGAATGCCGCTCTGCGGATAAAAGACTACAGAGTGGACAAACAGTAGGTACATATCGCCATTGCGGCCACTGATACAACCTTTTATTTCGCTTATTATTGAATGAGTTAAATGATTCAGGATTAATATTTACTTGCGCTTTGACCGCGAACTCTCGATTCGGATGAAACCGCAGTTTACTAAATCCCCATGCACAGGAGCTGTTGAAGCTCTCGATCCATTACCATGTCCCCAACAGTCATCTTCGGTCATCTATTATCCTCGTTATGTAAGGATGGTTTGGAGTTATAAGAATCAAAGAACTATGAGAGACACTGGGGATCTAACAGAATCTAAGAAATCCAATAGACTATAAGCATCTATGGAAGACTGCGAGTATCTATGAGAGATGAGAGTGTATGGGAGCAAAAAGTATCTAAGTGAATCTATTAGATTCCATAAGGCCATGAGATTACATCAGGAGGACGAGAACTCTAATTAACGCTCATACGCTGGCTCACAGTCCCCCTTATTTACCCGACAATTCTTGAACTTGTCGTAAATATCCGCCCTTACCAGCGATTCGATTCATCGCCTTGATTTGCCGAACTGCCGAGCTTTGGCACCTGGTCCATTGCGGCGCAGCAAACACTACCCTACCTGCCGGATCATCCTTGGATCGGCCCGCACGACCGGCCATCTGAATCAAGGCTGCTTCATCAAAAAGCTCGCTATCTGCATCCAAAATGAAAACATCACTCTTGGCAACCGTTACCCCACGTTCAAGAATGGTCGTTGTCACCAGCAAGCGAATCTCGCGGTTTCGGAAGGCCATCACTTTGCCCGCCCGCTCCGGGTCGATGGATGAAGTCCCTTCAATCGGCATATGGGCAATCGCCTTGCGGAGCAGTTCCAGAATAGGATCAATATGCTTGATCCGGGAAACGAACAGGAACACTTGAGCTCCGCGTCTCAGAGAGGCACTCAGGCTGCGAACCAGGAGTGGGGAAAGCTTTTTTTCTTGTAGGCAGCGGCTCACCGCAAACATTTTCAGTTTCTGAGGAACGGGTAACGGATGGCCATGGAAGCGTGCGGGAACTTTCGCATGTGGCAATCGGCCAGCAGCTGCTTCGCGCTGTAGAGGCGTTGGCGGGGTAGCCGACAGATAGATATATTTCCCCCCGGTTTGCAAGCACCCTTGGCCGCGTAATCCAGCATCGGATCATTATGATAGGGGAATGCATCAATCTCATCGATCACGATCAAATCAAAAGCTCCCCTGAATCGCAGCAGCTGATGCGTCGTTGCCAGCGTGATGCTCCCCCGCTTCCAACGCTCCGGACTTCCGCCATATAACGTGACCACCGTCTCTTGGGGAAATGCCTTGGATAACCGAGGTGCCAACTCCAGCACCACATCCCGCCTTGGCGCGGCGACCAAGACGCGCCCGTCCGCATCCAAAATGGACTGCAGCAGCGGAAAGATCATTTCGGTCTTTCCGGCACCGGTCACCGCCCAGATGAGAAACCGGGCGGCAGCTCCCGCGGAGCCCCCTGCGGGCGGCTCCGCCAAAAACCGCAGCGCAGCGCCAGCGGCGGCGCTTTGCGCTGCGCTAAGCCCCCACCGGCCCAAGGCCGCGGTGGGGGAACCCCCGGCCGTGCCCCGCACGGCCGACCCTGCTGTGCCATGCAGCAGCAGGGCACAAGCGCGGCTGCGCCCCATCGCGAGGCAAGCCTCGCAATAGGCGCAAGCCGCCGAGCCGCACGCGGCGCATGCCGTGCGGCTCCTGGCCTCGCTGCCGCAGCGCCGGCAGCGTAGGGCCATGGCCCGACGGCGGAGCCAGCCGGGCCCTCTGCGCGGGGCGGGCTGTGCCAGCCCCGCTTCCAAGCGCAGGCGGCCCAGCAGGACGCCGAGCTGGGCCGCGGCGCGCCAGTCGCCGGTGCCCACGGCAACCTCCCCCAACAATGCTTCGACCTCGCCAGCAAGCAAGGCTCGTCCGGCCATGCACTCGATCAGCAGCTCCGCCTGCTGCACCAGTGCGTCCCAGTCCACTAGCACGGCTCCCTTTTCGATCAGGGAACTTAGATAAGTCCCATCCAACAGTTGAGTTTCCTGCAACAAGGCGCTCCATTTGGACCTACTGCTCTCCGGCTCTTGCAGTAAAAACGGGCTTAATGCCCGATACATATATCTCAGCCAATCCGGCCTCTCCCATCGATCCATGTCTGGAACCGGCTGAAATTTCGCTTGGATTTCTACAGCCCATCCCAGTGGTGCTCGAGAGGACAGCAGCACCAAAAACGGTGTACCAGCCCTTTCATCTGCCTTTCTCATTCTTCCATACCACCATTGAAGATCCGCCCTCATATCCAGCGAGAGATAGCAATTCCATTTCTCTGCTTCTCGAATGGCATATATGGCAATCTGCATGACATCAACTCCAATATTGAGACGTATAAACAGCTCAAAAGATCATGTATGGGTACTGGAACTTGGTAGTTCACAACATGCTTCAGTTGCTTTTCAAATCCTTGTTCAAAAAATTTGGTGGATCTAATACCAGTCGGGGAAGCATTGAATGAAAGATTCAATAGAACTCCGTGAATAACTATTAATTATGCTCCTTTCTCGAATACCTATCTTCCTCATCTTCAACAACTCAAACCCTTTAGCCGATCCTGCTAATAGAAGATAGAATCTCAAGCCAGAGTTTGAGTTAGTTTCAAATCAATATAGATGCACAATCGTCCTGATCTAACTGCAGTGACTTCCATTTCCTATTTGTTTCTCACCTCAACGCTCAGATCACCCAAACCAAAACACCTCCCTTTCACAACGCCTTTTGTCGAATACTGTCACAGCTACGATTTATTAGCATCTGATCTCTACATCTTCCACCCCAATACGCCAATAAACGCAAAAAGCACACCCCTCTCTATACGCTCGGAGTGTGCTTCACGCCTTCAACAATATGAGTATCATCCCGGGAACCCAAACAACTTGCCGATGTTTATCCCTGTACATATGGAATCTGAACAGCCTCCATCGGGTTTCTCAGATCGACTCGTATAACTTCGTCTTCATTCGGATCGACATCCGTTTCTTGTGATGCCGGATCACCGGATCTCCAAGTCCCGTATACCAGTTCAATTCCGGACAAATGAGTCAATCTCTTGACAATCTTTAACGTATCATCATACGACTGGTCATCAAGGACGGTGACGCGCACGCGCGTCCCGCTCAGCAGGGCATACCAGGAAAGGGCTCTCAAATACCATTCCACCTGCCGCTCATGGTTGGACGTGATCAGCACATAATGCCTGCGCCGCCCCGTGCCTTCACTAGCTCTTCGGAGATGACGGGCATGCACGATATGAACCAGAGCAACAGCGATCCCGTACACCGCGAGTATCCACAGCAATTGGGCAACCATGAGACTCACCTCCTTCTCTTATCAACAATATATGCTGATCAGGAAAGGACGGTGACAGTTATGTAACCGGTGCCCACACGGAACTTGTCGGGAACGGCTTTTTTGCCAGAAAAACATCTACCGTAATTACTTCACAGTCACTAGACCGCAGTTAAGTGGTTGTTTTTCTTGCGATATCCGTATTCCCCTGCTTCGGTGCTAGTACGAGATGATATCTTAACAAAAGCACCTATCGAGGTTGCTTCACAGAGCCAGACCGCTTAGCGGATGTTTTCTTGCGATATCAGAATGCTCCTGGCTTTTTGAACCTGTACGGTTCGATATCTTGTTACCGTCTAATCGATTGTACCCTCACAGAAGAGACAGACCACGGCTCATGGGTTGTTTCCCCCGGTTTTTCAGGATACCCTTGCCTCGAGACTTTTAGGGTCTGATATCTACACCAAGACGTTTATCTACATTCCCTCATACAAGATAGGCCGCCGTTCTTGCGATACCAATAAAGCCCTGGCACTGTATTGAAAAAAAAGGCAGCGGTATAAGCAGTTATTTATTATGTATGCTTGTTAGCGAAAGGGTTAAGCCATGCTGTAACCCCCCAATGATCATAACAAAAAGGAACCGCCCTTGGCAGTTCCCTCCCTATGTAAGACGCGTCCGTGCATTCGGATCGGCGATTACAACGTCACCCAGCCATATTTGATCGAGTTGATAACCGCTTGCGTACGGTCGTCCACTTCCATCTTCTGCAGGATGCTGCTGACGTGGTTTTTTACAGTTTTTTCACTAATGAACAGGTATTCCCCAATCATCTTGTTGCTCTTGCCTTCGGCCATTAGTCTAAGCACTTCCGCTTCGCGCCTTGTCAATGGGTTGTTCTCGCCTGCCACAAACTTGACTCCAGCTTCACGCGAACCGCTCTCCGCCATCGCGCCTGCTTCGTTTACATACGTCATCCGGCGGAGCTGGTGGATCAGCTTGCCCGTTACTTTCGGATGGATAAATGCATATCCCTCATGTACCGAACGAATCGCATTAATCAGTGACTCGGCTTCCATATCCTTCAGGAGGTAACCGTTCGCTCCCTTACGGAGCGTTTCAAACACATAACTTTCGTCGTCATGAATCGACAGGATAATAACTTTGATCTCAGGAAACATTTCACGTAGTTTCTCGGTCGCTTGAACGCCGTTTTCGGTCGGCATGTTGATGTCCATCAGCACGATATCCGGCTTCACTTCGTTGCAGAACTCCAGCACTTGAATGCCGTCGCCGCATTCGCCGATCACGTCAATGTCGTCCTCCATATTCAGTATGCGTTTCAGACCCTCCCTAAACAGCTGGTGGTCATCCGCTAATAATACTTTGATAATCGTGTTCTCTTTCTCCAAATGTTCCATCCGATTACTCCTTTCTCTTTTCTACGTTCGTCGGGATATGAATCACGATCTTAGTTCCTTGATTCTCGGCTGAATCGATCTCCATTCTCCCTTCGAGCAGCTCAACCCTCTCCCGCATGCCAATTAACCCAAAGTGGTCCTTGCTTTTCTGCTCCAGCAAATCGACATTGAATCCCAGGCCATTGTCCTGTACCACGATTTTGACCAATTGCGCCTGGTACGTGATTTCAACAAGCACATAAGTCGGGTAAGCATGTTTTGCAGCATTCGAAAGTGCTTCCTGCACCAACCGGTAGATGGCCGCCTCCATCGCAGAAGAGAGACGATGCTCTTTCCCCCGTGTCTCGAAGATCGTGCGGATTTTCGATTTCTCTTCATAATCATGCACATATTTACGCAGTGTGGGGATTAATCCTAGATCATCGAGTGCCATTGGACGCAGATTGAAGATAACTTTTCGCATTTCCTCCAGGCTCGAACGCACCTGGCCCTTCAAATCTACTATTTCGTCCTGCACCATCTTAAATTCCTGCTTTGCAAGCATTCTTTCTACAATTTCCGTCCTAAGAACCAGATTCGCCAGCAATTGCGCAGGTCCATCATGAATCTCTCTGGATATGCGCTTCCGTTCCTCTTCCTGCGCCAGAATAATTTTGAGTCCAATGACCTGCCTGTTCTTCGCAGATTCGATGATTCGGGATACCTGGCCCAGCTCGCCGGACAAGTATTCCAACACCACGCCCATCTGAGATCCGATCGATTCTGCGCGCTCCACCGAGTTCTCGACATTGCGAACCCGCTTTTGCAGCTCATCTCGTCTAGCCTTCAGATACATTTCCTTCTCCCGGTAGATCATGAGGTCAAGCTGAAGCTGCGTTGCTTTCTCATACGCCTGCTTGATGTCCTCTTCCTTGTACCGGACGAAATCCCGGCTGACCTCGGTCAGCCGGATCCGGGATCGGCGGTAGTTCAGCTCCAGCTGATCCACCTTCTCTAAGGTTTCCGTCGTTTCTTTTAATGTCCGCTGCAGTTCATGATTGAGAGACGCGAGCTCCTGCCGCGACGCCTCCAATATTTCGAACATTTGGTATTTGCTGTCCTCCATCACTTTGATGGCATTTTTTATGACACGGTCGATGGCATCGGCTTGATAATCCACGCACTCTACTCCATTTCTAACGTTTCATATACATATCATACCATATCATGATTCGATCGTAACGGTCTTCGTGTTCTTGTCCCATTTTACTTTAAGGCCTAATTGCTCGGAAACGAGACGAAGAGGGACCAAAGTCCTACCGCCTTGAACCATAGGTGCCACAGCCGCCGAACTGCGTTTACCGTTGAGGATGAATTCCTTTTTGCCTACCGTCAATTCCATGAGCATGCCGCCTCTCAGAACGCCTACCCGCTGCGCGGATTGGTTCCAGGTCGCTTGCCCGCCGAAGGCGTCGAGCACATGCTTAATCGGAACATAGGTCGTTCCGTTTTTCAGGATTGGCGCGGAATCGATTGCCACTTTCGAACCATTCAGCATGAGCGATTTTTGCCCAATGGTCATGACCGCTTTTCCGGTTGGAAGTCCTTCATTTCCTGACAGGGACGGCATCGTGAAGCGAATATCGTCAAAAGACACAGCCCCAGTCAATGCACGCTCGTCCTGGCCCTCTTCCACGTTCACGACATACAGCCGCTTCATCTGAGCCGGGAACGCAATGTTATATCCGCTCAAATCGATGCTCAGCGTCTTCCAACCGCTCCAATCAATCGCCTTAGCCAGATCGACGTACACGGTTTTCCCGTTATTGTCCTTGAGCTCCGCACGCAGCCAGTTCAGGCTGTTATCTCCCTCCACATCAATTGCCATGGACGTAGCCTGTGCAGGAATCCTCTTGCCTGTCGTGCCATTCAGCTCGGCATAAGCGTACATTTTTTGCCCCAGCCCGCCTGTCATATCATAGGTTAGGTTCAATACTTTGGAGGTTGCCTTTGTTCCGCTGCCATTTTGGATCGCTGCCGTTCCGGTAACTGCAGGCACGTTGGTCGTGAACTTCACCGGGTAATTTACATTCTCGAAGTTCTCCCACGTGCTCTCGCCTGCTGCCGACAAAATAACGACCGTGCTAAATCCGTCATATCGTGCGATGGCATAACCGACTTTCGTATTGCTGTTCACGGAGGATACGTTCAGGCGGCCGTCTTTGACGCTGCCTTTGAATCCGATAAACTCCCATTTCAGCGCACTGCTTGGAACCTCCAAGCTTTGGCCGTTGCTCGTTACGGCGGTTACCGGTACGGAAACGCTCGTTCCAGCCTGCAGCGGTGCACTGGAAACGCCTGTAGTCAAGGCAACGAGATCATCCGCACCCAGCACCTTGACCTGCATCGTCGCTTTGGTGCTGCCGCTTACCGCCGTCAGGGTCGATGTGCCCGGCTTCGTCGCTTTTATGCTTTGGCCGTTAACCGCAAGGTTGCCATTGCTGGATTTCCAGGTCGGTTTAATCGAGCCAGCCTCAATGGGATTATAGTAGGTGTCGTAGCCTTTGAGTTGATATGTTCCGATCTGCCCGATCAGCAGTGTATTGCTGCCGCTTACCTTCAAGCCCTTCAAGCTGCCTTTAGGCGCCGTGGAGAACACGCCGAGTGCATTAACGATGCTTCGCTGCGTCGTCCCGTACTCCGTGTTGAAGGTCAGCTGGGTATTCATCTCGGCTAATGGACGGTTGACCATCGTGGTCGATCCGCCGCCGTCGAGGTTCATTCCCTTCCATACGCCAACCTTCGTCATGAAATCCTGTAGCTGCTGCAGCGTCATGCCTTTGCTGTTATCGTTGCTCTCCGTGGCGATCAGGTAGGCGTAACGTCCGTCTTTGGAGTAACCCACCGCCGTACGCGCACGATTGCCTCCCAGATCATTCACGTTTCTTGAAAAGGACGTCGCTTTGCCGTTATCCACCAGGATCGTATGGCCGCCAATCATCATCTGCAGATTCGTAGGATCCAGCTTTTGACCGGTCTTTTTCGATACGAGCGCATAATCCGCTTCTAACCTCTGGCCTACGGCCAGGTTGTTCTTCACGAACTCGGCTGCGGCGCCATGCGTACGAAGAATGTAGCTTCCTTCCGGAACTGCCGAAGGTATTCCGGCCATCACCGAAATATCCGTAATAACTCCGTCGGTCACCATCACTTCGGTCGGTGTGCTAGAGCTGTTTTTCGGACGCTCGAGAGCCTTCCATGCACTTGTGTATATATAAGCTGCGTTCACATGGCTATAGTTCGATCCGGTTCCCTCCGGCGTGTATGCGGTTTTGTTCATGCCTGCCAGCGGGAATGTCGTTCCGTTCTCGGCGGTAATGCTTCCCGAAAAAGCAAACTCGTCCAGGATCGGCTTTCCGTCATTCGTTACGGCAAAAGCATACATGCCTTTAAGATCCGAAGGCGACGACATCAAAAGACCATTCGAGACCTGAGCGCCCATCGGGGCTCCTTCTCTGCCGGTGTTAAAGAAATCCCCGTTGATCGCTGCTACTGCACCATTTTCCTTCGCCATTCCGCCCGTGCTTTGTCTTGTTGTAAATTGATTGCCTTGCCCTGTCATGACATCCAGCTTCACATATTTGTTGTTGAGATCCACCCGGATGACATTCGCCAGCGATTTCGCGCCGGCACTGTTGGTATACTGATACTTCATCAAAACCGCGCCGGACGTAATGATTTCCTCACCCAGCTTCTTCGCTGATGTGGTTGCCGCGTATGCTACCGGGGAAGTTGATAGATTTCCTATCACCGGTATTCCGCTGCTCAGCACAGGGCCCACCCAGATAACCCCGGCCAATGTGATAATCAACCATTTCTTGCCCACGCCTGATTTTGCAGACTTCAGTGTTTTCCCCTGACTAACCATGTAATCGTAACTCTCCCATCTCTCGTTCAACACGGATGCCGAACATATAAAGTCTCTATTTAATAGACTTCATTTTTGAGGAAAAGTTACGAATTTGTTATAAAAAAAACACTTTCGCGTATCGTACACCAAGTCTTAGCAAAATTGTAGCGGCATTTTTTAGGAGCCTATGTAAATCAATCCTATGTTACTATATTTTCATCTAACAGTAACTAGTTTGTCATAAAGTATATTCCTATATTACCATTTATTAATCAAGAAAAGCCGACGCTTATAATAGGCATCGGCTTTGTAATTATTGCATTTTTGTCATAAACTTAAATTCATCTCCAGTTTCATCACTACATCTTGAAAGGATTTATAGCACAAAAAGGCATGTGCCTTTTTCAAAAGAAAAATGGAATGGCACATGCCTAAACTTTATATCCGGAACATATCTTAAAAATACCTTAGTTTACGCCAGCTTGTTCTTTCAGCGCTTCGGCTTTGTCAACGCGTTCCCAAGGCAGATCCAGGTCAGTACGTCCAAAATGTCCGTACGCCGCCGTTTGCTTGTAGATCGGACGACGAAGATCCAGCATGCGGATGATTCCAGCCGGACGCAGGTCAAAGTTGTTGCGCACAAGCTCAACCAGCTTCTCTTCGCTTACTTTACCTGTACCATATGTGTCGACACTGATCGACACTGGGTTAGCGACACCGATGGCGTAAGCCAATTGGATTTCGCACTTGTCCGCGAGTCCTGCGGCAACCAGGTTCTTAGCTACGTAGCGCGCCGCGTAAGCAGCGGAACGGTCGACTTTTGTAGGATCCTTACCGGAGAATGCACCGCCGCCATGACGAGCGTAGCCGCCATAGGTGTCCACGATGATTTTGCGGCCTGTCAGACCAGCATCGCCTTGAGGACCACCGATGACGAAACGGCCGGTAGGGTTGATGAAGTATTTAGTTTCTGCGTCCAGCAATTCAGCCGGTACGACAGGAAGAATGACTTGTTCTTTAATATCCTTTTGAATTTGCTCCAGTGTTGCTTCTTCGGCATGTTGAGTCGATACCACGATCGTATCCACGCGGACCGGCGTATTGCCGTCATACTCGATCGTTACCTGAGTTTTACCGTCCGGACGCAGGTAATCCAGCGTACCGTCTTTACGAACTTCGGACAAACGACGAGCGATACGGTGAGACAATGCAATTGGAAGAGGCATCAATTCTGGCGTCTCGTTGGTTGCAAAACCAAACATCAGACCTTGGTCACCAGCACCGATGTTCTCGGTTTCCTTGTCCACTTGGGAAGGATCACGATTCTCCAGTGCAGCGTTTACCCCCTGTGCAATATCGGCCGATTGCTCATTCAGCGATGTCAGCACCGCGCATGTATTGGAATCAAAACCGTATTTAGCACGGGTATACCCGATTTCCTTCACGGTATTGCGTACGATGGATGGAATATCCACGTATTCAGATTTAGTGCTAATTTCACCAATGACCAAAACAAGACCAGTCGCAACGGAAACTTCACAAGCTACGCGTGCGTTCGGATCGTTAGCCAAAAAAGCATCGAGTACCGCATCAGAAATCTGGTCACAGATTTTATCCGGATGTCCTTCAGTTACGGACTCAGATGTAAATAAACGTCGCCCTGTTAAAGACATGAGATCAACCTCCCATATGAATAGTATGTGATATATCAAGAGGTCCTACACAAAAAATGAACCTTTTCCGACAGGAAAAGGTTTGAAATGTACAATCCTCAACATGCATATTAACTTATTTGTTACCAGGTGTCAATCCAGTTAGTGAGCTGTTTTTCAAGGATTTTCTTGGGTTTTTCAATCGGATGTTATTCAAGAATAAGTTCCATCTTATATCGAAAAATGACTACAGTCTGCCGAAGAGGCTTTGCTCGGCGTTCTGAACCAAACGCTTCGTGATCTCTCCGCCAACGGATCCGTTCTCGCGGGATGTCAGATGCCCCCATCCAGCACGACGGCTGGAGGAACCTCCTCCGATGGCTCCAAGCTCAGAACCGAATTCCGTATCTGCTCCATACGAGCTGCTGCCATATCCCACCGGTAATCCAAACTCTGCTGCGATTTCGTATTTCATTTGCTTCAGCATTTCACGACTCTCCGGAACCACTTGACGATTACGACTGCTGCGTGCCATGAAAATACACCTCCTGTATTGGTTTTTACAGAAGTAGTATGAGTCGATTTCAAAGCACTCACACGTATAAAACGTTGTCACAACTGGCAATAATTATAAGAGGATTATACCTAGTCATCACGTACTTGGTGGAAGAGGCAATATTAACAGGGGGCTAACCGCCCCTAGTTGCTGACACTATTTAATGGTATAACCGCCACGTACCATGACAATCAGATTGCTTGTCTGGCCTTCTTTCACCTGGATACCGCGACCTTCACGCGGGAAGGAAAGCAGATGGTTCTTAGGCGCCGTTTCGCCGTTTAACAGGTCTTTACCATCGGTCAGATCCGCAACGCCGCTAGCGACTTCTGTGTAGATCACAGCATTGCCTGAACGCACGATGAACTCCGTACCTGCATCGGCGATTAGAATCTTGCCTGGCTTCAGCGCCACGTTCTTCACTTCATCGGCACCTTGGAATGGTTGTGTAGGATTGGTTGGGTTGGTATTCCCTCCACCACCTCCATTGAGTGCTTGCTGGATTTGTTGGTCTACGTAGCTTTTGGTGACGACCGGGTCGTCGGTGGTGCCTGGGGTGGTGCCTGCGCCATCGGCGGGGGTGTTGAGATTATTGAAAACCCACATGCAGCCTAATAACATTACTATGATCCCAATTCGTTTTACTGGTTTCATCATTTACCTCCAAGAAAATCTAATAAAAAACCGAATCCTCGGTTGAGGATTCGGTTCATGTAGAAACTAGAATTAGTCGATGTTTTGGTATTGAGCTGCAAGGTTGATTGTTTTCAAAGCGTTCTTGTTCCAGTCAACAACAGCTTTTGCACCAGAGTTAGCAGCGCCATCGAACACTACAGATACTACATCAGTAGCAGCTGGAGTTGTTCCAGCTTTTGGTGTTACATTCAACGTAATTTTGTTCGCGCTATATGCAACAGTGTTAACGACGGCATCATTTCCACCGATTTTAACTGTAAACAGACCTTTAACAAATGCATCTGTTACAGCAGCAGAGTTTGTGCTAACAGTCTCAGTAGTAATGATTTCGATGTCGTAAGTAGCACCAGTTGCAGTTTTAATATGGAAGCCTTCTTCTTTAGCTTCAGGAGCTACCTTGTCAACAACAGTTACTCCGTTGATTTGAGCGATACGAGTACCGAACGAATCTTGGGTAGATGGTGTTTGACCAGTGTAAATTTTGTATCCTTGAAGATCTGCAGGAAGTTTGTTTGCAAAGTTCAATGTCAAAGTTGTTTTATCAGCACTCAAAGTGTAACTAGTTGGATCATAGTAAGTAGAGCCGTTTGCAGTAACGCGGAAGTCAGAAACATTCACATAAGACAATGGACCTGCAAATACGAGTTTAACAGTTTCATTGCTTTCAGCTACGACATCTTCGTTAGCTTTCAGACCAACTGCAGCTAGACCTACCGTTTCAGTGAACACATAGTCACCAGCTGCGTTAGTGATGAATTTGCCATCAACATCCGACACAAGGTTGATAGTAACGTTTGCAGCTGTTACTTTAGGAGCTACAGAGATACGTACAGTGTCAGGAGTGTAGAGGATTACGTTGTCATCGCTGTCCAAATTAACACCGTTCACTTTGTACTTAGCTTTAGCAGTTGCATCACCTACACCGCTAGTTGCAAGTGTTTTGTTAAATTGAACAAAGATGTAAGATTCATTAGAAGTTGTGGAGTCAACTTGCCATACACGTTGAACTCGACCTTCAGACGCTACATTAGAATCAACAGTTGTAGTAAATGGAAGCATTTGATTAGGAACGTAAGCTCTGTCTTTCACACCGGAAACCTCGAGCGTGTATGTTCCGTTATCCAATTTGCTAGCCAAGTCAATTGTTACAGTACGGCTGTTAGCATTGTATACTGGAGCCAATACTGGTTTACCATTGTTGTCCAAACCTACAGCTTTAGCAGGTTTTCCGTCTTTATCTTTCAAGACGTAGTTAGCGCGTGTTTGAGCGGAAGGAGCATCTACATTCTCGCTGAACTCAATAACAAGCTCATGGTTGGTATTGTTCTTTTGTTGTTTCAATTGAGCTTTAACAACGGTTGGACGCTCAGTATCCAAAGTAGGGTTTACTTTTGCATCACGGTTAGCTTTGTTACCGCTGTAATCAGCTACACCTTCGATGTAGATTGTGTTTTCGTTCAGGTTCAATGGGTTAGCAAAAGTCACAGTAACTTTGTTGTCACGCGGCTTGCCAATTGTGCCCGTGTTACCAGTTGTGTTAGCGTAAACTTTATCTACACTCTTAACTGTTTCATTGAACTCGATTGTAATTTCTCTCAGATCATTTGTTTTGATTGAAGCAACAGTTGGAGCCTCAGTGTCTTCTACAACAGTGAAGGTTTTCTCAACTGGAGCAACTTTCAAACCAGAGTAATCTTCAACATTGCTAACAGTAAGTTTATGCTCACCAACTGCAAGTGGAGTGCTTACGATAGCAATGTTAGGGTATTGATATTCAACAGTAGCGCCGATTACCTTACCATCGATACGATAGTTGTTAGTAATAATCGCTCCAGCTTGTTTAACTGGTTCGCTGAATTCAACTTTGAACGCACCGGTACCAAGAGCTACAACTTCTTTCACTTCAGGGATAGCTACATCTACTGGAGTGAATTTGATTGTTTGTTCGAATGTCTTGGATTTGTCTTCGTTCTTAACATTTTTAACAGTCAATTCTGTTTCCACTTGGTTAACAAGTCTGTTGCTGTCTCCAGCATTAAGTAACAATGTTACGGACTTGTTATCGTCAGCTACAACAGCTTCTTCGATATCGAGTTCACCTTTTACAGTGTAGTTATCTTCGTTAGAAGCACTAGCACGGTCTACAGTACCGTCAAATTTAACAACGATCTCTTTCAGGTTGGAAGCAGATACAGAGTCAATCTTAGTAGCTACAGTCACAACCCAAGTTACGTTATGTGTGTACTCGTAGTTGTTATGTGTAAACTTAACGTCTTGTGCTACGTTAGCTTTCAAAGCAGTTTCCAAAGTTACTTTCACAACTTCATTGTTAGCCAGCGTGAACTCAACTACTTTACCTTCTTCAGATACTTTGTAGGAAACTACAGCTGGTTTTTGTTGAGCCAGGTAGATGGAGTAAGCAACGTCAACCAGTTGGGAACGGGAAGCGTTCGCTTTAGGGTTCGCTTTAGCGTCTACCAGACCAGCGTTGATTGCTGCTTGCACATAACCTTTAGCCCAGTCAGAAGCGTTGTTGTTCGTTTCAGTTGGGATTTCGAGTTTTTGTGCAGTAACGAGAACCTTCGCCATTTCTTGAACGGTGATTTTACCGTTGAAGTCGAAGATCATTTTCGTTGTGTTTTTACCTTCCATCAGACCTGCAGCGTAAACTGCTTCTACGTAAGGAGCTGGCCATTTGTCAGCTTTGTAGTTTTTGTCTTTGAAAGATGCTTTGCCTTCGATTGGCTCAAGACCCATGATACCAACCAGGACTTTAGCGAACTCAGCGCGAGTCATTTCTTTGTCCAGGCCAGCAGTTCCGTCTGGATAACCAGTGAAGATCCCTTTTTCTTTCAGTACATCAAATTTCTGTTGAGTGTTGAGTGCGTCGTCACCGAATGCAACAGAAGCAAACATGGAGAATGCCATTGCTGTAGACAGTGCTACGGATAAAATTTTCTTCATAACCTTTTTTTCTCCTCCTTGAATCATCACTTGATTATTTTCTTTAATTTGGTAGCTCTTATCACTCATTTGTCCTGCACCTCCTTTCCCGAGTTGAGCATAAATCATAAATGATGTCTGTGACGATATCACAGAATCTTGTTAACGAGAGAACACTACATACTAGAATAGATTCCTAATCCTACCTAGGTATTATACAACGAGTCCCCAACACCGTAAAGAACATTTTTCTAATTAATAGACAATCTTCTTGCATCGGATAATCTTGGTTACCTCGTTGGGCTCTACATTATAAACGTTTGATTTTCCAAAAAGTTGCGGCAGTTGCAAAGTTTTTTTAAAAAATTTTTTCGAAGTTTCTCTGCTTCTTATAACAGCGCCCCATTTACATATTGCGACAACAAAAAAGACGCCTTATCGGCGTCCTTTGTAGAATGCTAGCGAATCTTCATAGCGAGTTGGATAATCCGCGCGCGCATCTCCGGGTTGCTATGCAGCGTGCTGTACATCTGATCGATCTCCGCTTTATTCGTACGATATGTCTTATCATGTTTAATTGTAGTATGTGACCATTGGATCAACGCATTCTCAGCCGCTGTCATTTCGTTAAATGAATCATGAAAGCCTGTCTCAACAACGAGTCCCTCCATGACTTCCTGAGTTATCTCATCATGAGTGGCACGAGCCAGCTCAATCTTCTTCTCCATCACTTTGGCTTTTTCCTCGAACTTGGTCTTCGCCTTCATGTAGTCGAGCTGCGCTTTTGATAATATCGGCTTCATAAATTCATCTTCACCCTCTAAAAATAGTATGTGCTTCCGCTATTGTAGCGTATTCTACATGAAATTACAAAACAATAGATATTGGTAACTGCTGACTAACTAGGAAAAACAAACTGCTCCTGCCGCAGAATGTTCTACGTCAGGAGCAGTTTCATTCATCCACTAACTCAAATTTTTAGGGAATAAACTTGTACTTTTCTTCAGCAATTCAACGGCGATCTTCCCTGCTTCTGCACGGGTAAGATTTCCTTTCGGATTGAAATTATACAGAGGTTTCTTCTGTCCTTCTACTGTAAATGGACTGCCTTCCATGATTTTCGCCTTTGATACGGCTACAATCGCAGGACGAGCGTAGAAATCTGCTCTTGAGGCGTCTGCAAACGATTTGGAGAGCGTGTCTCCTAGTTTGTTGTCATTTGCTGCTAATTTTAATTGCAAGGCTCGTGCAATCATGACAGCTGCTTGTTCTCTTGTTACTTTTTGTGTTGCGCCGAAATATCCATCACCTAAGCCTTGAATGATTCCGGCTCTTGCAGCCGTCTCAATATGAGCATAGGTCCAAGTTGTTGTTCCAGTACCCGGTTGGATATCAACGAAGGTGGGCTGATTATCATAATTGAGCGGGAGATCCAAGCCTTTAACGAGAAGCATGGCAAATTCTCCTCGAGTTGTTTGGTCATCCGCCCCAAATTCGCTGAAGCGAAGGTTGTTCATGATTCCTTTAGAGTAAAGAGCATTCAGAACATTACGTGCCCACGGATGATTCGTAATATCGCTATATCCAAGACGCATCTTCATTACTTTATAATAACCAAACTGATCAAAGGAAACTGTAATCGTGTTGTTCTTCGTATCGACCTCACCGCCAATATTCTCCCATTGTCCGTTATCTGTGTAGCGGAATACGGTAACCGTTGTCCCAGCCTCATCTACAATGTTACCGTCAAATGACAGGGTCAATTCTCCACGCAGGGAAGGTACAATTTTTCGGTCAGGCGTATACTCTGTGAAGTTTCCTTCTATAGAATAGGGAGCCAAACCATTGGTTCCAGGTTTATAACCATTCTGACCTCGATCATTCTGTTCTCCAACACCACCGTGAACCCAATAAATATTGGATACCAGCGAGAAATTATTTGTATTTGCCGTAGAGTTAAACCGCTGCACCAGATATTCAGGTATGGTTATTGTATTTAATCCTCCCGGTGTCCGATCATCCGTTGTTACATTTATAATATTTCCATAATCGTTGCGTCTCTCTACTACACCGTCTCTTGGATCCGCAATCCCAAATAAAATTTTGTTATCCGGATAGAACTTCGTAACACCAGAACCTGTCATATTCGCTGACTGTAAAACGGTCCCCTTCGGGAATGACAGTTCTAATTTCTTATTAAAGACCGAATACTTGTTCGCGACCTTCTCTGCCATAAACTGCGAATCAACAGTTACCGAAGATGTGTAGTATACATAGACGGATTCCTTAATTGTCCCTCCTGGACGAACAACCTGAATATCGATTTTGTTTGATTTGTTAGCTTTCAGACCAATGTAATCCAGGACAAATCGGTCTTTTAGATCTGTACGCTTTACAGCCGATTCTTTTCCAATCAGAACCTCCGTTGCTCCTTCAGCCTCAATGTCGAATCTCACAAAGTTCTTATTCACAACGATTTGATCACCGACTGAGGGCTGAGGCGCAAGAATTCGATATGGGACTACCTCACGGATAATCTCCAAACGTTGCGTCGTGCGCGCCCCCGTACCATTAATCAATTCCAAGTTATAAACATGACTTCCAGGTTGTTCAAATGGAATATCCTCAATACGGAGAATGAAATCCTTCTCATCTCCAGCAAAACTGTAAGTGTAATCCTTGCCATTATAATTAAATACAGACGATGGAATATGCTCAAATGAATCTCTGGTTTTAATCTCTTTGGTAAAGAACAACTGCGATCCCGAATACACATTCAGTGTGGATGCACCATTACCACGCAATACAAGATCATACTTGTGCTGACTCGTTACATATTTCTCATTATTCCATACAAAATCAGGAGTGACCGAGAAAATCCGATTCATTTTATCATTAGGATATACACCAGGATTTCCCGAATCAAATGGTTCTCTGGTTGAAACAGAAAGGGTTGGCATAAACTTAGAAATGGTTGAAATGTTTGTATCAATGATATAGATTCTAAGTTCCTTGCGAATTTCGCGGGTATTACCTGCGCCATCTGTTGCGGTCCCAGTGAACACAATTCGGTTTTCACCGTAGACGAGTGGCCTGCAGCGTCAATCTGGAAATTCAGATTAAATGTAGCCTTCCCTTGACTGATCGTCAGCCAACTGCCAGGACTGCTTGGATTCGGATCCATATTTAAGCCGTTCACAAACACCTGTGCATTAAAATGGGGGCTATTAATATTCTCAAACCCTATATATTCACCGGTCACATTTAGTGAGTGTGTCAATCGTGAATCAAATGAGTAGGTCTGCCCATCTTGAAGATTCGCAACATAAATGTAGTTTTTCGATACATAAGAAATATCGGCTGTAAAAATGGCTGTTGAGCCAATATAGTTGAAGCCAACTTTCTGTTGTCCATTGGAGAAACCCGTAATGCGATAAACTTCTTCATTAGCTGAGAGTCCCGGCGGTTGTGGGCTCACTCTGGTAATATTCAAAGGATTTGTTCCTAGTGGCAAGTATTTGGCTTCCAGGACACTTGTTGGCGTTTTATCGGCTTTAACTACGATGTAGAAATCCGCCTTTTCGGTCTGGGATCCTTGCAGAGGAATCCGAGTTACTCCGGAAACATTGTCAGATCCATTATAACCAGGAAGCATGTCCATTCCTATAATGACGGTCTCATTAGGCAGGTGTCTGTAATTAACATTGTAAGCCGATGAGAACGTATCATAAGTGACAACTAGATTGACGGATTGACTCCCGGAGGCAACCGTATATGATTGCGTCTTGAATTTGACCAGTCGGTATGCCGGAGTAACTCCATTGGGTCCAGGAATTATAATCTCACTGATTACATCTCCAGTTGATACGGTTACCAGAGGTTGGCCTGCAAGACTATAGGTAGCCTTACCTCCAAAAGCATCAGAATGATACGGCACGAGAATTTCAACCTCTAATGAAGCGTCAGTGGCTGGATTTGTCAGCGTAGGTGTCTTTCCGATTGCAGGGTACTTATTTCCCCCGTGGACCACATCAATGTTTGTAAAAGGTTCATTTTTATCAAAATAGTAAACGCCTCGCGTGATTTTGATCGAATCGGAAGCATTCTGAATAACAAGCTCAATGGTATTCAGCCCAGGTTTAAAATTCAAGGCAGGCGTAAAAAATGTTCCATCATCCAATAGGGAAGACATGAGTGCTGTAGCACCGTTCAATGCTACTGTGACTTGTGTGGCATTCTTTGCGCTCCCCTGAAGGGTACCCGTCTGATTAGTAACAACAACGTGAGTGCCTTCATTCAAGTTAATTGGCGTCGAGCCACTACCCATTAGCTGCAGATTCTCAAGGAAGGGAACTTTGTCATACAAAACATAAAACGTATCCGACCGCTCCACGTTGCCTTGCAAACCGTTAAACGTGATTTTGTTGAAACCAGAGAAGAGCGTCATGTTGCTGGCGGTATATTTATTTGTCGAATTGGTATCAGCTGTTACCGGGGCTGTTATAGCCGTTGTACTGTCAGTTACCCATCGTACGCCCCCTCCTACGACAGGTACAGAGGTTAATTGCTCGATCTTCACCGATAAGGTGTCCTTCGACACATGAGAATACGTTCCCGTGATTGTTAATGCCGGGTTATTTGTCTTATAAACATTCTCCCGTGTAATTTGGGAAGCTCCCGGTTCAGTCGTCAATAAGGCTGTATTTCTAAATTCAACAATATCTGGAATAAAGTAGGTTGCTGCAGACGGTGCCGCATGGGCTGGGCGATCTAAGCCCGTAGGCAACAGAGTACCCAGCATAGCCGACAGCATCAACCACACAATCGATCGTTTCATACGCTGCATATTAGTTCAATCTCTCCCTTGGTATTATTTTTCGTTACCTTGCTTCCATATATATCGGTCCCAGACATTCAATTATTTAGAAAAAAGCACAAAAAAGCCTCACCCTTTTTGGGCGAGGCTGGCATGTCCGTACCGGACTCATAATGAAAAAGAATAAGTTCTATTTGGTGCGGCTTTCGGGATTTGCCTTCATCCGCATCCGGTTAATCAGCCCGAGAATCGGCCGTTTGGTCTTGCCGACCAGTCCGATGACTTCGGCACCGATCTGCATGAAACACATCATGACGCAGATAACCACAAACGTCACCCAGTTCGCTTCATACATGGCAGCCGACGATTGAATGACGGCCAATACGCCGAAAAACGCGGCAATGACGTAAATGATCAACACGGTCTGGCGATGGCTGAATCCAAGCTCGCGCAGGCAGTGATGCAAATGGCCCTTGTCCGGAGCAAAGATCGGTTTCTTCTGGATTTTGCGGCGAATGATCGCGAAGAACGTATCCGACAGCGGAACGCCGATAATGATCAGCGGCGTAATAAAGGATACAATCGCAATCTGCTTAAATCCAAGCAGGGACAGCATGGCCAAACTGAATCCAAGGAATAATGACCCCGTATCCCCCATGAAAATCTTTGCCGGATGGAAGTTGAAAAACAGGAACCCGATAATGCTGCCGAGGAGCAGCAGGCAGAGCAGGGCTACGGTCGTGTTGCCCATCAAGACGGCCATGACCAGGATCGTGCCGATCGCAATGCCGGATACGCCTGCTGCAAGTCCGTCGAGCCCGTCAATCAAATTAATCGCGTTCGTTACGCCGACGATCCAGAAAATCGTAAGCGGAATCGATACCCAGCTCTCCAGCATGGAGTACCGGTCCTGGAACGGTATATTTACAAAGTCCACGGTAATATTAAATCCGAATACAACCACGCAAGCAGCTGCAATCTGAGCCAAAAACTTCACTTTGGCCGAAAGTTCAAATCGATCATCCAAGGCTCCGATCAATACGATCATGGAACCGCCGATCAGAAATGCCTTCATGAAGTTGGCATCACGAGGCGACAGGCTATCCGGCAAAAAAGGAAGAACCGCAATCAGTCCAAGAATAAAAGCCAGATAAATGCCGAGTCCCCCGAGTCGGGGCATGATCCGGGTATGAACCTTGCGGGCGTTAGGAACGTCAACGGCACCAATCTTAACCGCAAACTTCTTTACAAGCGGCGTTAAGAGCAGAGCGAGCGCCAGCGATACGATAAACCCGATGATGTATATCATTAACATGTAATCATTCGACCCCCAATAAAAGTCTACCGGTTGAATTATACTCCCTTCGGGTCCGAAAACCAATGCCAATTTCCGGTGATTTCCCGGATTTTACCCACAGAAATGAGCCATTTAGCTCGATTTCGTTACGTTTTCTTTCTCGCGCAGCACTTTCACTACGAATTTCGGCAGCGCAAGCATTCTTTTGTAACGGGTGGGCTCCTTCAGAAGGCGATAAAACCATTCGAGACGCAGCTTTTGGAACACCTTCGGTGCCCGCTTCAGTTTGCCGGAGATAATATCGAACGATCCCCCGACGCCCATCACGACCGGAACCTGGAGCGACTGTTTATGCTGGGCAATCCAAGGCTCCTGGTTATCCGCACCGCGCGCCACAAACAAAATATCCGGTGAAGCCGCCCGTATCTGTTCGATGACGGCAGCATCTTCATCAGGCCCAAAAAAGCCGTCCCGGCAGCCGCATATAATTGCAGCCGGATATTGCATTTGTAACCTTTCGGCAGCTTCCTGAATCACTTCGGCGGTAGTTCCCAGCAGAAAGAACTTCCATCTATAGGTTTCCCCGACCTTCAACAATTCATGTAAAAGCTCGAAGCCGGTTACGCGTCCCTCCAACGGATCGCCGCCCACACCGGCGGCCCAGACGATTCCGGTGCCGTCCGGAACGATGATTTCAGCGCTTTGCATCATCTCTTTATACTCCGGATTGTTGACGGCCGTCATCACCATGATCGGATTCGCCGTGATCACATGATGGGGCTGCCCCGACTGCACAGCCTCTGTCAGGTATTTCACCGTATCTTTCATGCTTAGCTTGGAAAAAGGAATCTCGAATACCGATACGGTAGGAAATGGATAGGTCTGTTTCATGTTTATCATCCTCTATGGCGTAAATATTGGGCAATATGGCGTGCAGGCATGGCAGCCTCGCGTTTCAGCACGGCAATCTGCTCGCCATGCTCCGCCTTCCATGCCGCTGCATCGTCCAACAGCTTCAGCATCTGATCCTTTAATACGTTCGGGTCAAGAGATTCACTGCTTCCGACAGGCTCGCTGCCAAGCCGCTTCAAGAAGTGGTTGATTTTCGGATCATAAGAAATTCCGAGCAGCGGCACGCTCTGATTCGCGGCATAGATCAGGCTATGCAGGCGCATGCCCAATATCATATCACAACGGCTAACCTCGCGCAGCATGTCCTGCGGCTGCTTCTCATCGCGATAGAAACTCAAGGCAGAGCCATTCTTGGAGATATCGCCCATGGCATCCGCTATAAACTGCGAAGCCTCAATATCATCCGGCTGATGAAAAGGAAGAAAGCGAAGATGCACCGGTCGTTGTCCGGCCAACGCCTTTAAACCTTCCGCTACAGCCTTCAGCTCTTTTCGTTCCGGATGCCAATACCGAACCGAAATGCCGATGACCGGCAGAGAGCCTTTCGTGTCTCCGCTTGATGACGAGGATGGCTTTACGGGTTCTTCGGATGATTCGTGCTGCTCTTCTATAGAAGAAACTAGTGCAGCTTCATTCTCTTTCAACGCTGATCCCGGGTGGGAATCCCGATGGACACCCTCTCCGGCCGGCAGCGGCAACCCCATTACCGGGTCCGGCACGACGTGCACGGCTTCCCCCGATATTCCCATGGACTGAAGCAGTTCGCCCGACTGCATGTCCCGCACCGAGATATACGTGCATTTACGGAAGATCGAGCGAATCATCGGATAAAACAGTTTACGGTTCACCGGGCCAACGCCTTGGGCATAAATAAACGTCGGTTTACCGAGCCACTGCGCGATCTTGAGAACGCCCAGATAATAAGGAATGGTCTTCGGACTGGTAGCATCCTGCAGCAGGCTTCCTCCGCCGCTGATCAAGCCGTCGCTGTCCTTGATCGCCTGTCGAACCTCACCGAGCTTCATCCGATGAACGGATTTAACCCCGTAGGCAGCCGAAGTCCATTCCGGATCAATGGAAAGCACAACGGGGTTGATATCGACCCCCGCTGCCTGTCCTTCCTGCTCTAATGCGGTCAGAATCGATTTCAGCACCGCTTCGTCACCGCTATTTTTAAATCCGTAATATCCGGAAATGACTATTGTCTTAGAAGTGGAGACCATCGTTTCCAGATCCTTTCTGCCACTTGCCATACCAATATCGCGATCAATCCGATGATCAGGCCGAGTCCAAGGCCCAATACGACGCGAATCGCCGAAATATAAAGAGGCGTGTGAATATGCGTGAATGTTCCGACCATCGACAGCTGCCCCATCACGCCGATAATGAGAAGGTATACGGCATGACGATACTTAAATGACAGGAACACGCCGAGTACCATCATCGGATGGGCAAGCAAGAATTCCTTGTTACGCGGACGTACGCCAAACGTATTTTCCAGGAATGTACGGAATGTCATTTCGATCGAAGATACGGACCCTGCATTACCTGTACGGGTGAGATAGTACCAGCCAACAATGGCCACAATCCCTGCTGCGATGACCCATGTCAACGAGATCGGTGCTTTAAGCAGCTTCAGAATTGCGCTGTAAGTCGATCCTCCGCGATATAGAACCACGTAGATCGCAATAAGTCCAATCGGAGCTGCAGCCAGCAAGCTCACGCCACGGAACTGATCCAGCACGAGCATATAGGTCACATTGTTCAATAACGCAACAACGATCGGTACAGCCGCAAGCGACAAAATCGAGGTTTTGACCAGCAATACGATCGAATGGGTCATTCTTCTGCCAGGACTCATGTCCGGAATGCTCTTCTGCGTTTCATTGACTTTGCGAATGGCCAATATGACGGCAACCGTTGGAGCGCTGATCGCGGCAAATAAAGCCAAGGCTTGTTCAAGCAATGTCGGCTTTAGAACATACAATCCGGCGCTGCCCACGAGCCCGATCAGGAAGGCTGCAATCGTCAAGAACGGAATGTAATAGGAAATCATGAGCGAAATCAGCGCGATGGCTCCCACGACCGCCCCAAGCTTGAAGTAACGCTGCAAGGACGAGTCGGTTACCTTAAACGGCTCTGCAGGACCCATGGTGAAGCCATTGTCCTCGATCTGCTTGATGGCTTGGCCCGATCCGGTCAAACTGTCAATCAGATTGTCGAGCGGATGCGTAACGGTAGCCTTGGTCATATCCCGGCTCGGCTCTGCATTCAAATAGAACATCCGAATGTTACGGTCTTTGGTTGCCAGGGCAAAGCGGTCCCCGATAACCTCGGGCTCCAGATTAGCATCCCGCTCGCTTAAGGAATAAATACGGGTTACGTTGTAATCCGTTAAATAGGCAAGTTTCGTAAAGCCTTTTTGCGGACGCTTGATATTCTCAATCGCCACGAGGCCGATCCCATGTTCGTTCAACAGTTGGCCAAAGGAATCCAGGCTTTTCATGTCGGCTTGATCATTAAAACCTCTGGCGGAATCCCCTTCGAACAGAATGCGTTTCACGCCGTTATCCGCGAAGTACGCCATCAGCTTCTCCATGTAAGCCTGATCATACGGAAGGCTGTCCGACAGACGCGGCACAATGTTAAAGCCCTTCTCCCTCAGCATGCTGATCGTAATCGGGTCTGGAGACAACGGTTTAATGACCGCATTGGAACGCGGAGTTTCCAGCACCAATCCGTCCACTGCGCGATCGAACTGCCATGATCTTACCGGAATCCCCAGTCTCGTGAACGTATCTTGAATGATGGGTTTAATTAAAGCTGCGCTTTCCTCGTTCAGGAATGCAACATACGTAAAATTCTCGTTCGGGGAGACCGTCGTACCTGTCAGATCGGCGACCTGCTGCCCGTCATATACCGATATCCGCCGCGATTTCGCCAGCTCGTCCAGCGTGCTTTCATAAATCGCCATACTGATCACGCCAGCTTCTTTCAGGCGATCCAGCTGCTCGGATATAAAATCCTGCGGCTTGGATTGATACACCGCGACATCCAACAAATCCCGATAATCAAACACCAATTCAACGTTCTTTGATGTTGATTCTGTTTGCAGTCGGTCATAACCTACAGGCAGGGCCGCTGCAACGCCAAGAACAACCAGAATCCACAGCCACTTGCGGGCTGCCGTGTTCCAGCGTTTCCATTTCTGAACCACGAAAGTACCTCCTCATCGAACCTGCGGGGATTTACGATGGAGGGCAACGGCAATTTGATGCCTTGCGCAACCATCGTAAATCCCCTTCGTTCTCTTCTCTCATTAAAATGTATCTATGGTTAAGCGTCTACCCGGGCCATGACTTGATCCGAGAGCGATTGAATTTTGGCCTTCGCATCGGCGAGAGATTCGCCGCACACGGCAAAGTACACTTTGATCTTCGGCTCGGTGCCCGAAGGTCTCAGGCAGAACCAAGAACCGTCTTCAAGCAAATATTTTAACACGTTTTCCTTCGGCAATCCGTCCAAGCCCTCCGCATAGTCAAGGACCTGCTTAACCGTTTGGCCCCCGACCTTCTGGGGCGGATTGTCGCGCCAATCGGACATCTTGGCTTGAATCTGGGCAACGCCATCCTTGCCTTTGAGCGTCCGGGATTCCAGCGTCTCGAGGAAATAACCGAACTGCTCGTAAAGCTCCTGCAGCACATCGTACAGCGTCTTGCCTTGTCCTTTATAGTAGGCGGCGGCTTCGCATATCAGCATCGAGGCCAGCACGGCATCCTTATCGCGGGCATAGTTGCCTGCCAAATAGCCGTAACTCTCCTCATAGCCGAACAGATACGTATGGCTGCCGGACTCCTCGAACTGGGTCATTTTCTCGCCAATGTACTTGAAGCCCGTCAATGTATTCAACACGGCGGCACCATAATGTTCCGCAATCGCCGCTCCCATCTCGCTCGTAACGATGGTCTTGATGACGGCACCGTTATGAGGCAGCTTGCCCGCTTCCTTCAATTGACCCAGCAAATAGTGGATCATTATCGCGCCCGATTGATTGCCTGTCAGCACGACGTATTCGCCCTGAGCGTTCTTCACGACGGCCCCCATGCGATCTGCGTCCGGATCCGTTCCGATCAAAATGTCGGCTCCCACTTCCTCGCCAAGCTTCATCGCAAGCGTGAACGCTTCCCGTTCCTCCGGATTCGGAGATTTCACGGTGGAGAAATTGCCGTCCGGCTGGGCTTGTTCAGGAACGACATGGATATGCTTAAAGCCGATGTTCCGAAGCACCCGCTCGACCGGGGCTTGCCCAGTTCCATGCAGCGGCGTGAATACGATTTTGAAATCCTCGCCCAGCTTGGACGCGATAAGCTCCCGATTCACGCTGATATCAGTCACCGTATCCACAAAAGCCTGATCTTCCGCTTCGCCCAGCCAAACCAGCAGACCCTGAGCCTCGGCATCCGCCTGCGACAGCCTTTTCACGGCGGAGAAAGAATCCACCTCCTGAATCCGGGCAATCACGTTCTCCGCTTCGTCCGGCACTAACTGGCCGCCTTCACGGTTGTACACCTTATAGCCGTTATATTCCGGCGGATTATGGCTTGCCGTGATGACAATTCCGCCAGTAGCGCCCAGGTGGCGCACGCTGAATGACAGTTGCGGCGTAGAACGCAAGGAGGGGTACAGCTTGGCTACAATTCCGTTGCCGGCCAGAACCAAAGCAGCCTCCAACGCAAACTCCGGCGAGAAATGCCGGGAATCATGGGCGATGACAACGGAAGGCTTGCCTTCCGCATCGCCGTGAGCCTCCAGAATATACTGCGCAAAGCCTTGCGTTGCGCGACCTACCGTATATTTATTCATCCGATTGCTGCCTGCACCGATGACGCCGCGCAGACCGCCCGTTCCAAATTCCAGATCACGATAAAACCGCTCTTCCAGCTCTTTGGCATCGTGCTCGAGTGAACGCAGCTCCTGTTTCGTCTCCTCATCTACATAAGGATCATTCAACCAACGCTGTACCGTATCGATTGTTCTCTGACTCATCTCTGACATGAAAAAAAGTCTCCCTTCCTCATCCAAACAAGAATAGTCTGAAAATTACTCCTTATCCGCGAGAGCAAACATAATTTCTCCCTCGGCCACTACGCGTCCATCCACCGTTGCGGTCGCTTTCCCTTTGCCGATCATGCCCTTCAGGCGAATGATCTCGACTTCCAAGCGCAGCGTGTCTCCCGGTACCACTTGTCCACGGAAACGGAAACCGTCAATGCCCGCCAAAAAGCCGAGCTTGCCCCGATTGCTCTCTACGTTGAGAATCGCCACAGCGCCGACTTGCGCCAAAGCTTCTACAATCAGGACCCCCGGCATAACGGCATATTCAGGGAAATGCCCGACAAAAAACGGTTCGTTGATCGTCACGTTCTTGATGCCGACCGCCCGTTTGCCATCCTCGATCTCCACGATCTTATCGACGAGCAAAAACGGGGGACGATGCGGAATAATCTCTTGGATCTGTTTGATGTTCAACATAGTATTAAATCCTCCTTATGTACGTACCCGCCAAGCATAGCGTTTGAAAAGGGGAGTTCGTTCCAGTTGCGCCGCTATGCCGCTTTCTCAAGCAGCGGAAGGTATTGCTGATGGTTGTATCATGCTTCATCTTCGAGGTTCTTTAACGAATTTCGGATCATTTGCATAAAAAGAAGGAGTTGCGGAAAAAATGATGGATATCCTTCACCGCTGCAGAAGTGAAGGTTTCAGATAAGGGGCTTTCTCCTTCGGACATTCCGTGTACGAGGAGAGAGCCCTTTTACAAGTTTTTTGGGGTCCCCGCAAAGTATTTGGAATAAGCATCGCAGCATAGGCTCCACTTTGTGGGGTTATTTTATATACATCCGTCCATTGTCATGAAATGACAAAGTTAATACGCAAGTCCCATCCCATTATACCGTTTAACCCTAAAAAAAGAAAACTCCCTTACAGGGAGTTCGGCATCTTATCAACGACGTTGTATGTCACCCCGACCTTCATCACGGTGCGAAAATCAAATCAAAAACATGCTTCCATGTGCCCCATTCAAACACTTCACTAAGCTCCTGATCCCCCAGGACAACATATCCGAAGACCATGCCCCCGAATAATGCCAGTACGAGCAATACAGGAATCATGATACGGACGGCGATTTTCCATCCGGATGTCTTGGAGCGTTTTTTGGCGTTTGATTCACTCATGATGCCCACCTACCCTCGCATTGTGTTGGCAAGGTTCATCATGGTATCGCTGGAACTAAGCGCGCGTGCCGTCAGCTGGTAGGCCCGCTGAACTTCCATCATCTTGGTCAATTCATCGGTCAGGTTCACGTTGGATTGTTCCACAAACCCGGACAGCACCTTGGATTTAGGAGGCTCGCCCGGAGCAGGCGGCGTCGTATCGAATACGTCGCCTTCCGCTAAACCATTCCCTAAGACGAACAGGTTATCCCCTACAGCGACCAGTCCCTCCGGACGCTCAAGCTCAACCAGCTTCAAGGTGGCATAAGGAGCCGTACGGCCACCCGTTGGGGTCTCCACGATAATCTGACCTCTCTCATTGATGGCAACTTTCCCTTTGGCCGGAAGAGAAATCGGATTATCGTTCACGTCAAGCACAGGATAGCCTTGTGAATTGACCAGCAGCAGATTGTTCGGATTACGGGCGTCCGGGGATACATGGAACCCGCCTTCACGGGTATATCCGATCGCGCCGTCTCCCTGAACCGCAAACATGGCTTGCCCGTCAATCATCAGATCGAGCGGGTTGCCGGTTTCCTTCATGGCGCCCTGCTCCATGTTTGGCACAACGGAAGATAATCTCATGCCGTACCCGAGTGTATAGCCAAGCGGCGTCGCACGGCCCGTTCGGTCGAAATCCTTGTGATGGCCCTGAACCTGTGTCAGCACATCCTCAAAGGATGCCTCCTTTTTCTTATAACCAGCCGTGTTGACGTTTGCCATATTGTCCGCAATGACATCCAATCGCTGCTGGAGGGCATTCATCGACACCATGGCGCTTATCATCGAGTTGTTCATTACTTACCTCCCGTGGGCTCCCATTATTTCGGCAGCAATGTGCTGCCTACCTGCTTACAGACGTTAGCTTAGACGCGGCCAATCTCATTGACCGCCTTCTCCAGCGTTCTGTCGTAATATTGAACGATTTTCTGATTCGTTTCATACGCGCGCAGCGCAGCGGTCAATTCCACCATCGACTGCGTTGGATCCACGTTGGACCCTTCGATGAATCCCTGTCGGACCACTCCGTTATCGGCCGGCGCCATAAAACGCACTTCACCGTCCGGATCAGCCATGCGGAACACGCCATGCCCTTCTCGAATCAGTCCATGAGGCTGGCTCACGATGCTGACGCCGAGAATGATGCCCGTCCCTCTGCCAGCGGCGTCCATGATTTCTCCTTGCTCATTCACTGTAAAGTCACTCGCCGGACCTGTCAATACAATCGGTCTGTTATTGTTATCCAGAACCTTATAGCCGCTCTCGCTCAACAGGTTGCCTTCGGGGCTGACCCGGAAGCTGCCGTTGCGGGTGTACCGGACATCTCCGTTCTCGTTCTGAACCGTGAAAAATCCTTCCGGCCGGTAAATCACCTCGCCGTTCTCATCCACGAATCTGCCCGAAGCATCAAACGGATAAGCCTGGCCCGTTGCCGGATTCTGTACCGTAAACGAGGATACCAGCGCAAAGTCCGTTGTCTTGTTCGTTTCCCGGAGCGCACCTTCGGTATAGAGCGAAATGCTCTCCTCGGCGTATACGCCCGTGTTGAACTTACCCAGCTTCCGTCCCGCATTCGACGACTCGTTGCCGCCGATCATGGAGACCAGCACTTCAGGGAACGAGCGCTGTACGCTGTTCGTTGCCTTATAACCTGTCGTGTTAACGTTGGCGATGTTCTGCGTCACCGTATTATGTCGCTGCTCCTGGGTCATCATCCCTGAAGCGGCTGTATATAGACCTCTTAACAATGAAGGCACTTCCCTTCCATTAACGAATCATAAGAACCTTAGTCGATAAACGCTACGGTTCATCTCCATATTCAACTTGTCCTATCATCTATATCGGAAGGTTAGAACTTTTTCTTAACGACCTTGTCCAAATTATCCAGCATAATTCCCGTTCCTTTAACCACACAGTGCATCGGATCTTCAGCGACAAGCACCGGCACCCGAAGCTCGTCCGTCAACAGCTCGTCCAATCCATGAAGCAGCGCGCCGCCGCCCGTTAGAATAACGCCGCGATCGATGATGTCCGCCGACAGCTCGGGCGGAGTACGCTCCAATACGGATTTGGCTGCGAGCACGATCGATGACACGGGATCCCACAGAGCTTCCTGCACTTCCTCTGACGACACCGTTACGGTAAACGGCAATCCCGATACCATATCGCGTCCGCGAATGTCCATCTCAGCCTGTCTGCCGCCCGGGCGAACCGTTCCGATCGCCATCTTCAAATCTTCTGCCGTCCGTTCCCCGATCAGCAATTTATATTTATGCTTCACGTACTTCGTGATCGCCTCGTCGAACTTGTCCCCTGCCATTTTAATCGAAGAAGCGGTGACCACATCGCCCATGGACAGGACGGCCACATCCGTGGTGCCGCCCCCGATGTCCACGACCATGTTACCGCTCGGTTGGAAAATATCCATTCCTGCGCCGATTGCCGCCGCCTTCGGTTCTTCTTCCAGGAACACATCCCTTGCGCCGCTGCGCTCAGCCGCTTCCCGGATCGCTTTCTGCTCCACCGAAGTAATGTTCGTCGGTGCACAGATCAGGATTCGGGGCCGGCTGTGCCAACTGCGCGCGCCCACGCGATCAATAAAGTACTTCAGCATCGCTTCCGTAATTTCGAAGTCGGCGATGACCCCGTCCCTCAGCGGGCGGATCGCCGTAATGTTGCCGGGAGTACGCCCGACCATGCGCCGTGCTTCCTCACCGACGGCAAGGACTCGTTTGGTGTCGGTCTCAATAGTGACAACGGAAGGTTCGTCTAACACTACCCCCTTCCCCTTTACGTGAATGAGCACGTTCGCCGTTCCGAGATCGATTCCAATATCCTTGCTCAACATCATGAAAAGCCCCCAAAGTGTTATTTTATGGTAAAAGAGTCTGTTCGCTGTACCGTACCACCCTTCGACATAATCTAGCAATCGATGATGATCTTCGGCAAAACAGGTCCCATATTTCGATCCTATACCAGCTTTTAACATATCATACTTTAGGGGAGGGATTCAACGCCAATCTAGCGACCAAAGCCCTAAAAAATCAGGATTTTGCCGTGGCCACCGGTTCACGGTTGCTGCCGGTTTTTTTGTACTTGATCTTGGTAGCTTCTCCGCCTCTCAGATGGCGGATGGATTTGTGGTATTCGAGAATGTGCTTTACCTGATCCGCCAGGTCCGGGTTGATCTCCGGCAGACGTTCGGTTAAGTCCTTATGCACCGTGCTCTTCGACACGCCAAATTCTTTGGCTATAGTTCGAACCGTATGCCTCGTTTCCACGATACAGCGTCCGATCTTAATGGTCCGCTCTTTGATGTAATCGTGCACGCTCCCGCCTCCCTACTGTGTGGATAGTTTGGTACATTATATGAGGGGCCTGACGGGATATTCGCGGTTTCAAGTGCTGACAAGCTTACTTGGACCCATTTATTTTCTGGACATGCCGATCGCGGACAAGCAGAACAACTCCATAAAACAAGGCGCAGCAAGGGTTGGACTTGCCATCCGAACCCGCAGCAAAAAAAAGACAGGATCCCAAGATCCTGCCTCTTCAAGTGCGCGGTGGGCGCATATGACGAAGAAATGAAATTATTTTTGCGGAAGCACGCTCACAGGGTTGACCAGTTTCCCGCCCTCATACACTTCAAAGTGCACGTGGTTGCCGAGATCCTTCTCAAGCTCGCTGCGTCCGGCCGTCGCGATGGAATCGCCCTGCTTCACTTCAGCGCCTTCCTTCACTTTCACTTCGTTCAAGCTTTGGTACACGGTTTTCGTATCGCCGGATGTAATCTCCACGACGTTGCCGTTGACCGGATGATTCTCGACCCGGGTTACTTTACCCGTAAGCGCGGCTCTAACTTCGAACATCGTGTCATCGGCGGCAGCCAAGTCGATTCCCAGATTCGGCGTGAAGGTGTCGTTATATTGCACCATCGCCTCTTGATGGGTCTCCGGATTCGTCTCGTCAAAGTAAGGTTTGACGATGCTCACCGCCACGTCGTCCGCTACCGGCCAGATCATCGCTTGCGCATTGGCCGTCACTTCTACAGCCTCTCCGTCATTGCCTTCGGTTGCAGCAGGCTTCTCCGAGCCTTGAACCGATTCCGATACGGTTGTTGCTTCCTCTTGTGGGTTCAGCGTCTTTTGGCTGGCGTCCTGGTAGACCCACACGAGGGTTAGTATAATTGCCGCTGCTGCTAAGTATGCTGCCGGGAACACCCACCGTTTGGATAATGCTTTCTTCCACGAAGATGACGTTACCGCCGAATCTCCTTGCACAGTTTTAGGAGTTTCTTCGTGGGGTTTACTATTTTTGTTCTGTTCATTCATTTGCAATCACCTCAGTAACCATTGTTACCGGGGCCAACTCTTTTATACGTTATCTCACTATTATTTTTTTTGAGAGGTTGTTCCAAAAGTCGTCTTTTAATCACGGAGTGAATCAAGGGGCAACTAAAGAGAGAAGATTTGAAGTTTTGTCAAAAGAAATATTCGTATAATAGTGCTCCAGGATCGCTTTCGCTTCATATCCTTCGCGGGCCATGCCCTCTGCTCCGTACTGGCTCATGCCGACTCCGTGGCCGTTGCCGTAGGTCGTAATCTCAATCTCTCCGTCTTTCATATGAAGGGTGAATTGGCTGGACCGGAGCCCCAGCTTCTCTCTCACCTCGCGACCGGTGAACTTCTTGCCGCCGACCCGTACGCTCTCAATGCGATGGCCTTGCGTATACGAGAGTACTTTCAAAAAAGAAGAACCCCCGTCCCCGCCTGCCGATACCGGTACGGCTCCATCCGCCAGTCCAAGCTTCCCGATAAACTCCGACCTTGGCATCGTGACCGTTGTCTTGTATTTGGGCGAAATCTTTTTATCCCATGGACTCTCCACGCTGCGCAGGTAGGGAATCTCGTTCTTCCAATAATCCTCTGAATTTTCGGTATACCCGTTGCTGGTGGAGAAAAAAGAAGCCGTAATCGGCTTACCTTCATACGTCATCACCACACCCGCCGTTTCCTTAACGGCCTGCCGCAGCTTCGCCAGCTCGGCTTCCTTCCCCAGCCGACGCCATTCCTTCGTCAGCTCGTCTTGGGCGATATAAGCCTGGTGACTGACCGTGTCGGTCACCAGGGCCTTGCCGTCCGGCACGCCGCTGCGGTCGCCGGACGCCAGCCGCTGCACGATATAGGTTCGTGCCGCGATGGCCTGGGCCTTGAGCGCCTCCAGCTGGAACTCCGCCGGCATCTCGGCGGCCAGGACGCCTACGAGGTATTGTTCCAGCGGCAGCTCCTCCACGGTATCCGTCTTGGTTACATAAACGGATACCGTGGGCTCTTCCGCCGCCTGCGGCTCGGCGGAAGGCAGCGGGGCCGGCCCGGGCGGCAGCGGCTCTGGCGCGTTGTTGCCGGGGGCAACCACCAGCAGAGGCAGCGCCAGCGCCAAGGCCAGCAGCCCGGCCACCGCCCAGACGGCGGGGTGCACCCGCACCCGCCGCTTCCCGGCGGCCGGGCGCCGCGCGGCAAAGCCGCGGCGCCCCCAGCGCGCAGGCCGCACACGGAACGTGCGGCCGCCGCGCGGCACGCGGCCCGGCGCCGCTTGCGCGAAGCGCTGCGGCTCGGCCGCGGAGTGCGGGCCCTGCGGCATGGCCGCCGGCCCGCCGGGGTCTGGCCCGGCGCCATGCGCAGGCGCGCCGGCAGGGCGTTCGGGCGGCGGCGTCTGTGCCGCCCGCGGGCCATGGCCGGACTCGCCGAAGGCGTCCGGCCTGCTCCTCGGGCCGCGGTGCCCGCGCGGCCCTTCCTCCATGTCCTCTGTATCCGGTATCGAACGACGGCTTTGTTCTTCTGTCAGCCCGCCTTTCTTCTCGAGCCCCTCAGGAAATTTCCACTTCAACACGGGAGCCGCCGATCCTTCGGACGGCACCTGATAAGACTCAGCACTTCCTTCTTTCCGAACGTCTTTTGAATCGACCGCTCGTTTGTTCCCTGCGGTGCTCACATTCACACGAACCTTCGAATCTTTCATTGCGTTTCCCTCCTGTGCCTTTTCCCCTGGTATAGGCTCTCGTTCATGCTCCATCACGCTCTACTTATACTTATGAGATACGGGCATTTGATAGAACTATTCTAAGAGACGGGAAAAGTATATGGATGAAGAAACGCTACGGCTGACTACAAGCAAGCTAGCAAAGAGTCTCCTATTCATCCGGAATCCCAACATAAGAGGAGGAGGAGTACCTGCAATGATGATGGCATACCCAAAAAAAGAAGAGGCCTTGCCTCCATCGGCAAAGCCCCTTCTTTGACTTATTGCATCTATTCTGAATGAACAGATCCAGCCTCCCGGTTATACCCAGGTTGGCTGCACTTTAAAATGTTTGGCGTCCTCTGCTTCAGTTGCCGCTTTCTTCGAAACCTTCTCCGTGCTCGGTTCCTCCGTCGAAATACGCCAGATATCCGCGCCAAGTCCGGACAGCTTCTCCGCCAAATGAACATAACCGCGATCAATATGCTGAACGCCGCCAACTTCGGTAGTCCCCTCAGAGACAAGACCGGCTAAAATCAAGGCGGCCCCTGCACGCAGATCCGTTGCCGTTACTTTGGCTCCTTTCAGCTTCGCGCCGCCGGTCACGATGGCGGAACGTCCCTCCACCTTGATCTCCGCATTCATCAATTGGAATTCGTCCACGTGCATAAAGCGGTTCTCAAATACGGTTTCGGTCACGACACTTGTACCTTCCGACACCAGCAAGAGCGCCATCATCTGGGATTGCATGTCGGTTGGGAATCCAGGGTAAGGCAAGGTTTTCACATCCACCGACTTTAACGGCTTGTCAGCGATGACGCGAATCCCGTTCTCGTCCGGCTCGACGGTGATCCCCATCTCCTCCATCTTGGAGATGACAGGGCCGAGATGATCGGCGATGGCTCCTTCCACGTATACGTCCCCGCCGGTAATCGCTGCGGCAGCCATAAAGGTGCCTGCTTCGATCCGGTCAGGAATCACGTTATGCTTCACGCCATGCATCTTCTCAACGCCTTCGATGCGGATCACGCCCGTGCCCGCACCGCGAACTTTGGCTCCCATCGCATTCAGGTAATTCGCTAAATCGACAATTTCCGGCTCTTTCGCCGCATTTTCGATAACCGTTGTCCCTTCAGCCAATGTGGCAGCCATCATAATATTTTCAGTAGCACCTACGCTCGCAACGTCCAAATAGACCTTTGCCCCGCGCAATCTGCCATTGCTCTTAGCTTCAATATATCCTTGTCCGAGGCTGATTTCCGCCCCGAGAGCTTCAAATCCTTTTAGATGCTGATCGATGGGTCTTGTGCCGATAGCACATCCCCCGGGAAGCGAAATCCGGGTTCGTCCACAACGTGCCAATAAAGGTCCCATGACCAGAAAAGACGCCCGCATCTTCCGCACCCATTCATAAGGCGCTTCACATGTCGTTATGTGCTCTGCATTCACACGTATCACTTCATCCTGATATGTAATGCCCGCACCAAGCGACTCCAATACTTTGCTGATTGTAATTACATCGTCAAGAGGAGGCGCGTCAATAATAACACTTTCCCCAACTTCCCCTAGTAGAGAGGCAGCGATGATCGGAAGAACTGAATTTTTTGCTCCGCTGACTTTGACGCTTCCGGTCAGTCTTTTGCCACCGCGGACGATAAATTTGCTCATCATGGTTTCCCTCCGCGTCCATAATTTTCCTGATTGCGTGTGTTAGTAATTAGGTGTTGCTAATTCCCTAACTTTCATCTTAACATTAGTGTTTTCCGCTAAACAAGCGATTTTTGAACTATTTATGACATCTGATACGGTGTCTACATCAGGAATTGAACAATCCATGATGCCACCTTATGAAGCATCTGTTATCCGCAGTATGGACCTACGAAAGGTACCATGACCGACCAGCACTTGTCAATGCGCAACAATTACCGGGTGAACATTATAGTCCGGAAGTCATAGCGTCCGCCCGATCAGTTTCTTGATTTAAGTGTTAACATAATAAAATGCGTTTATTCGACATCTTCTTCTGAAGCAACCTAACAGAGATATAACCATTCATACCGCAATTAAAACAGACACGTAAAAAGATTGCCGAACACATAACCATCCTACAACTCATGTCTTTAAAACAAGCTGCTCCAACACGTTATGTACCACGCCCGTCTTTCGCGTTTAAAACATATATCGGATCATTTGACTCCATGTAATATAGTCAATTAGGAATTCAGCAACGAATCGTCCAAGCACCACCGCCAGCAGCAAATGCAGCAGCTTTCCCTGCGGCCCTTTCGGATGACGGACAACCAAATCCAGCTTTACTTGTTGTAATGCCCACCAAGCCAGTGCGATACAGACCAGTGAAACAACAATCGATATCAATCCGCTAACACCGACGGCACCGATTGAATTGGATAAATCCTGATTCATACTCCCTCCTCCTTCGTGAATTTGTCAGCCCTATTCAGGACCGACTCTTCTATAATACTTGGCTGGAGCCTAAGAATCCAGCACTTTCTATACGACATTTCCTCGGAAATAATAAAATTTATCGACATTGCCCAAAAACGATCAGGAACGCGCCATTAGCCGAAGTCCAAAAAGCTGTTCTTATCGCAATCATGAACCAATGAAACACTAGGAATGGATATAGTTTCATTCCCCATGCTCCTATTTATACTTATTATATTACAAAAAATTACCGGTCCCTAACTTAGCGGCGGTAAAGCTTCCAGCATGGTTAATTCTTGGAATGACCTTTCTCGCTTAGACGCTATATGTTGTGCTGCGACTCTATAAAAGCAAGGCTTAGATACTTGGGATATCCAACATTTCATAGAATCGCAGGCTCCATGAGCTTCATATGACACTGTTAGAGAGCTGCTTTAGCGAATTCATCCTACTATTCTGATCCTTTAAACGATCAAAAAATTAACTATAATCGACGCGGTTTTCAGAAAACGGCCCTTGTTTTCCCCGCTTATCGAAATTCTCCTTGCGATTCAGAGCAACAGGATTCAGCTTCTCTGAAATCCTATCCATGCTGTAAACAAAAAACAGCTTGGCTGCAAGATTGCAGCCAAGCTGTATTGTTAGTTCCGCGTCACTTTAATCCGGTTCATCGCTCTTTGCAGAGCCAATTCCGCGCGACGATGGTCAACTTCATCTTGTCTTCCCTTCGCATGCAGGCGAGTCTCTGCTCTTTCCTTCGCGGCTTCCGCACGCTCCAGATCGATTTCTCCCGCTCTCTCTGCGCTTTCCGCCAGGATGACAATCTTATCTTTGCGGACTTCGACGAAACCGCCCTGTACCGCAAACGGGGTTCTCTCGTTGCCGATCTTCACAAAGACTGGCGCTATTTGAAGCGGCGTAACGAAGGAAATATGACCAGGCAAAATGCCCAGCTCTCCCTCGACCCCACGCACCGTAACACTGTTCACCTGCTCCGAGTAAACCAAGCGGTCCGGCGTTACGATTTCCAACAAAATGGTGCTCACTTCCATCCCTCCTCACCGTTTTCCGCAGAAAACTCGCGCAGCAGACCTCACAGTCCCAATGAGAGCACTGTTTCGGTCTGCCGATCACGGAGCGTCAGCTTACAATGTTTTTGCTTTTTCAACTGCCTCTTCAATCGTACCTACGAACAGGAAAGCGGCTTCCGGAAGGTGGTCGTGCTTGCCTTCCAGGATCTCTTTAAAGCTGCGTACGGTTTCTTTAACCGGCACATATTTACCAGGAATGCCGTTAAACTGCTCGGCAACGTGGAAAGCCTGGGAAAGGAAACGCTGAACACGACGAGCACGTCCAACGATCGCTTTATCTTCCTCGCTCAGCTCATCCATACCGAGGATTGCAATGATATCTTGAAGCTCGTTGTAGCGAGCCAAAATTTTCTTAACGCCTTGAGCTACATTGTAATGCTCTTCACCAACGATTTCCGGAGCCAAGATACGGGAGCTGGATGCCAGCGGATCTACCGCAGGATAGATACCCATCTCGGAAATTTTACGCTCCAGGTTCGTCGTTGCATCCAAGTGAGCAAACGTCGTAGCAGGAGCCGGATCCGTATAGTCATCCGCCGGTACATAGATCGCCTGGATGGATGTTACAGAACCTTTTTTCGTGGAAGTGATCCGCTCTTGCAAGCGTCCCATTTCGGATGCCAGCGTTGGCTGGTAACCTACCGCGGAAGGCATACGCCCCAGGAGGGCGGATACTTCGGAACCGGCTTGAGTAAAGCGGAAGATGTTGTCGATAAAGAGAAGCACGTCTTTACCTTCTTGGTCACGGAAATATTCCGCCATCGTCAAGCCGGTCAACGCTACGCGAAGACGGGCACCCGGAGGCTCGTTCATCTGACCGAATACCATCGCGGTTTTGTTGATAACGCCGGAATCGCTCATCTCGTGGTAAAGGTCATTACCTTCACGAGTACGCTCACCTACGCCGGCGAATACGGAAATACCGCCGTGTTCTTGAGCAATGTTGTTGATCAATTCCTGGATCGCAACGGTTTTACCTACGCCGGCACCGCCAAAGAGACCGATTTTACCGCCTTTTTGGTATGGAGCTAGCAAGTCGATAACTTTAATCCCCGTTTCAAGCATTTCTGCTTGCGTGGAGAGTTCATCGTATGCAGGAGCTTCACGGTGGATCGGGTTATTAACTTCGGACACTACGGCACCTGCATTATCGATCGGCTCACCCAATACGTTAAATACGCGTCCGAGTGTAGCGGAACCTACAGGAACCGTGATCGGTCTGCCCAAATCCACAGCTTCGATACCGCGAACGAGACCGTCCGTGGATGACATCGCGATACAACGAACCAGGTTATCACCCAAATGATTGGATACTTCCAAAGTCAAATCAACCGAGCGGCCGCCTTCCAACGTAGCTTCAATCTTGACAGCATTAAAAATCTCGGGAAGATGACCGCGCTCAAATTCAATGTCAACTACAGCACCTGTAATGCTGACAACGCGTCCTTTTTTCATTGATTCGTTTTCCCTCCTACCCGTTCACCTTCGGCGGTGAACGATGATCGTAAAAGCGGCTGTTCATCACATCGCCGCATATCCGTTAAATACTAAGTTAAGAATTCAAACGTACATTATTGCTGAGCGTTGGCTCCGCCCACAATCTCGGAAATTTCCTGCGTGATGGCAGCCTGACGAGCACGGTTGTAAGTCAGGTTCAACTCGTTGATCAACTTGCTCGCATTCTTCGTTGCTGCTCCCATCGCGGTCATCTTCGCTCCAAGCTCACTTGCCTTCGCATTGAGCATTGCGCTGAAAATCAGCGTTTCCGCGTATTTCGGAAGCAGAACCTCCAGCACGCCTTCCGGAGACGGCTCATACTCATAACCAGTCAGGTTCTCCCCGCCGCCAATGTTCTCCATCGGCAGAAGCTTTGAGATCTCCTGAAGCTGAGTCAAGGCATTCACGAATTGGTTATAGCACAGGTATAACTCATCGATCTGACCCAGCTCGTATTGGTGAACCGCCGCGTTAGCGATGGTCTTAATATCCGCATAAGTCGGACTGTCGGATAAATCGGTGAGCTCCTCAACAACCGGAAGTCCACGACGGCGGAAATAATCGCGTCCTTTACGTCCGATCACAAACAGGCAATACTCGTCCTTGGACTGATGGCGTTCTGCGATAAAATTCGATACTTTACGCAAAATATTGGAGTTCGAAGCACCCGCAAGACCACGGTCGGAAGTGATCACCAGATAACCGGTTTTCTTCACTTCGCGCTTCTCCAGCATCGGATGGCTGATTCCCTTGGTTCCAGCAGCGATGCTGCCTACCACTTCTTTCAGCTTCTCGGAGTATGGAAGCGCGGAGGTCGCCTTCTCTTGAGCTCTTCTCAGCTTGGCAGCAGCAACCATTTCCATCGCCTTGGTGATCTGCCTTGTGTTCTGAACACTCTTGATCTGCCGCTTAATATCACGTAATCCTCTTGCCATGTTTTCACCACCTTAAAACTTTGGCGGAGCCAAAGTTACTTCGTAAGCAATTCGCGCTTTGGCTGGGGCCAAAATTACTTCGTACGGGTAGACTTAGCTTTGGCTAGGACCAAAGCCACATCTGTTGTAATAACCACTTTGGTCACAGCCAAAGCTACATTCCATATGATGAAAGAGGATGCCGGGCTTACCCGGCTCCCCTCCTATTACTTGCCTGAGGAGCTTAAACCGAAGCGGCAAAGCCCTTCTTAAATTGATCGATTGCCGCTTTCAACGCGTTTTCGTTGTCGGACGTCAAATCCTTCGTATCCGTAATGGATTGAAGAATTTCCGGTTTATTGCTTCCAATAAACGCGAGGAATTCGCTCTCGAAACGACGCACGTCAGCAACCTCGATATCATCGATATATCCTTTAACGGCTGCGTACAAGCTAACCACCTGTTGTTCAACGGACAACGGCTGGTTCACGCCCTGTTTCAGGATTTCCATCAATCTTGCACCACGGTTCAAACGAGCCAAGGTTGATTTGTCCAGATCGGATCCGAACTGGGAGAACGCCTGGAGCTCACGGTATTGCGCAAGATCCAGCTTCATGCCGCCCGCAACCTTTTTCATCGCCTTGATCTGCGCGGAACCACCGACACGGGATACCGAAATACCGACGTTAATCGCTGGGCGTTGTCCGGAGTAGAACAGCTCGGACTCCAGGAAGATCTGTCCATCCGTAATCGAAATTACGTTGGTTGGAATGTAAGCAGATACGTCAGAAGCCTGTGTTTCAATAAATGGCAGTGCGGTTAATGAACCACCACCAAGCTCATCGTTGAGCTTCGCTGCACGCTCCAGCAAACGGGAATGCAGGTAGAAAACGTCACCCGGATAAGCTTCCCGACCCGGAGGACGACGGAGGAGCAAGGACAATTCACGGTATGCTGCGGCTTGCTTCGACAAGTCATCATAGATGATGAGCGCATGCTCGCCTTTGTACATGAAGTACTCGCCCATTGCGCAGCCTGCGTATGGAGCGATGTACTGCAGCGGAGCCGGCTCGGAAGCCGAAGCCGTAACAACGATCGTATACTCCAGCGCGCCATGACGGCGAAGAGTTTCAACAACCTGTGCTACAGTGGACTGCTTTTGCCCGATGGCTACATAAATACATTTAACGCCGCTGCCCTTTTGGTTCAGGATCGTATCGATGGCAACGGTGGTTTTACCTGTTTGGCGGTCACCGATGATCAGCTCGCGCTGACCGCGGCCGATAGGTACCATCGCGTCGATCGCTTTAATACCGGTTTGCATCGGCTCATGAACGGATTTACGGTCGATAACGCCTGGTGCACTGCTCTCAACCGGACGGAATGCAGTCGCTTCGATCGGGCCTTTGCCGTCAAGCGGCTGACCCAGCGGATTCACGACGCGTCCAAGCAGAGCTTCGCCTACAGGAACCTCCATGATACGTCCTGTACGCTTTACCTGATCGCCTTCCTTGATTTCGGAGTAAGGTCCCAGGATAACGACACCGACATTGCTCTCCTCAAGGTTCAGCGCCAGACCGAACACGCCGTTTTGGAACTCCAAAAGTTCCCCGGACATCGCGTTCTCCAGGCCGTACACGCGAGCAATACCGTCACTTACTTGAATTACCGTACCTACTTCAGAGACAGTGATATCGGATTTATATTCTTCAATTTGACTTTTGATTAAAGTACTGATTTCTTCAGGTCTGATACTCAACGTTTTCACCCCTATCTACTATGCTCGTCTATTAAAAGACTTTTCGAGACGTTCCAGCTTCCCGGCAATGCTTCCGTCATACAGCTTGTCGCCAATGACGACTTTCAGGCCGCCGAGCAAACTTTCGTCCACAACATTGGTCACGCGGATCTTCTGATGTGCTAACTGTCCGAATTCCGAAGCAACCTGTTCTTTTTCCTGATCGCTAAGCGGGTAGGTGGAGTACACAGTGGCGTCTGCCAAACCCAAGCTCGCACCTTGTATCTTCACATAACTGTTCAGCAGTTCTGCGAACATTTCTGCACGCCCTCTGTCGAGAAGCAATTCGATCGTGTTCAATACAGGCTGCGATACCTTCCCTGCCAACGCCTGGCTGATTACGTTCATTTTCACGGACTGGGGAACATTCGGCGTGGCGATGAATTTCTGGATGTCGGCATCGCCTTCAATGGCATGCACAACAGCCCGCAATTCCTCTTCCACTTCCAGACCCTTCTGCTGCTGAGCCGCCACTTCGAACAGCGCCCGCGCATACCGCTTGGCTGCTACCGTATTTTGGCTCATGGTCTGCCTCCTACCTCTTTAAGGTATTGATCCACCAGTTCTTCTTGAGCTTGGTCGTTCTTGACTTCACGTTCGATCAGCTTGGTCGCGATCTTCACGGAAACGCTGCCGATTTCGCTGCGAAGCTCTTCGACCGCTTTCTTCTTCTCATTCTCGATATCACGAACAGCTTCGGATTTCAGGCGAATCGCCTCTTCCTTAGCTTGTTCCATAATTTGCTCTGCTTGTTTGTTGCTAGTTTGTCTGGAACGCTCGATGATTTCGTGAGCATCTTGACGCGCTTGCTCCAGTGCCTTCTTCTGCTCTTCCACATATGCAGTCGCCTGCTGGCGGGTCTGTGCCGCTTCGTTCATCTGGCTCATGACCAGCTCACGACGCTGCTCCATGATGCCGAACAATTTGCTGAACGCAAACTTTTGAAGCAAGAGGTAAAGAATAACAAACGCGATAATAGTGATTACCATATTTTCCCAAAGAATTGTCATTGAGGTCACTCCTTTCCATCAACACGAAGTGCGGTGCCTAACAAAACGAAGGCGCGGATGGCATCGGCCCTCCCCGCCAAACCGTTGTATTGTTATTAAGAGAACATGATCAAGAACGCGATTACAGTAGCCGCCAAAGGAATAACCTCTACGATACCAACACCGATAAACATCGTTGTTTGCAATTGACCACGTGCTTCTGGTTGACGAGCGATAGACTCAACTGTTCTGCTTACGATCATACCGTTACCCAAACCTGCGCCAAGGGCGCCCAGACCTACTGCAATAGCTGCTGCCAAAAATTCCATTGTTAAATATCCTCCTTAAAATTGTTTCAAAATTGAAATTTGGTGAAACTATAGAAAATATCTCTTTCGAAAAACACCGCTGTTACGGCGGATTCGTCCGAGTTGATCAATGCTCTTCGTGAATCGTAGTTTGCGAGATGTATACCATTGTCAAAATCGTAAAGATAAACGCCTGCAATGCACCGATGAAGATACTGAAACCTTGCCATGCGGCCATGAACGGAATGCCCCAGAAGCCGGTTTTCAGAATCACCGTGATCAATACCTCGCCGGCAAAAATGTTGGCGTAAAGCCGGATTGCCAGAGCGATAGGTTTTGCCAGGTTCTCAATGATATTGAGCGGCAGGAAGATCGGGAACGGTTCGATGTAATGCTTCAGGTAATGCTTGCGATTCAGCTTCAGGCCCAGGTAGTTCATGAGCACGAACACAACGATCGCAAGACCGGCCGTAACGGAAATGTCCGCTGTTGGCGACTTCCACCACAATACGTGAGCATAGTGGCCATGTTCAAGTCCGAGTGTAGCCAGGATTGGCTGACCAAAGACCGTGAAGTTCTCCGGCAAGTCGGTGATAATTGAGAACGGCAAGCCCAGCAAGTTGGCTACAAAGATGAACAGGATCAGAGTAAGCCCCAACGATATGTAAGCTTTCCCTTTCTTCAGATCCATCGCACTCGCTACGACGCCTTGCACAAATTCCACTACCCATTCCATGAAGTTTTGCAGTTTGGAAGGGTTTTCGACAGATAGATTACGTACCGCCAGCCGGCATAATACGAACACCACCACACAGGTGACAAGAAGCATTATGACCGCCGAAAGGTCAATATTCAATCCGCCAAGTTTGATAATCGGTGAATCATGCATATAATTGTTTTCACCCCTTTCCAAGTTAGCGCTGATCAATGATTGTTTCTCAAACTGAACACAATGCTGACAGGAATGGTCAACAATTGGGGTATGAACAGACCGGCGATTGCACCGCCGAGGGATACCTGTTCGAGTTTTACGGCGAAGATCACAATCAGGAGCCCGATGCACAATCTCGTAATGAAGCCGAAGTTGTACTTTTTCGGTTCCGGATCGACAGCCAATTGCGCCAGCTGCTGCACTTTCATGGAGAGGAAGCGTACATTAAACAAGCCCGCCGCCATGCCCATGATCAACCCCATAATTATCGGGCGGAATTCCGGATAGAGAGCCCATCCGAGAAACAAGGCAGACAATAAGAGTAACGATACTCTAAATACAGCGTTCACAATGGAAGTCAAATCATTCACGCCTGCGCCCCCAAAAACTTTTTAATGAGAAGAGCGATATTCAAAATCCCTACAAAGAGCCCCGAAAGCGTACCAATGGCAAGCCACACTCTGGGCCCGTCCAACTGATTCATGAGCCATCGCCCGGTAAAAAAACCGATGAGAATGTAAGCGGCAAGCAAACCGCCCGCCCCGCTAATGTATAGCGCTATCAACCAAGGGTTATCTTGACTTTTCGGATTTTTCATATGAACCTCTAATCCCAACTCATTTTACTGAATATAACAAGAGTTTGTCAATGAATCGATTTGATGGATTTCCCGTGTAAAATCGGCGTTTTGAGCAGTCTGAATTGCGCAAAACGCCGCGGCAACCGTACAGTTCAACTGTATGCTGTCCCCTTGCCAATCAGAATACGGTAAACTATGCCTTTGTGAACATTCTGTGAAATTCCTCAGGACGCTCTTTTCGAATGCCAAAATGGTGCAAAATCGCATTGACAATTCGCTGGGAAGCTTGTCCATCCCCGTAAGGATTAGCGGCTTTGCTCATCTTGTCGTAGAGCTCCTGATCGGTCAGCAGAGCCTTAATGCGTTCGTACACATTCTCTTCCTGGGTGCCTACCAGCTCCAGGGTGCCGGCTTCAATGCCCTCCGGACGTTCCGTCGTGTCCCGAAGCACCAGCGTCGGCACGCCGAAGGACGGAGCCTCCTCTTGCATGCCGCCCGAATCCGTAATGATGAAATGCGTACGGGTGTAAATATTGTTCATATCCACGACATCCAGCGGTTCAATCAGCTTGATGCGCGGGTGGTTCCCCAAAATGCGGTGAGCCGGCTCTTTGACGGCAGGGCTCGGATGCACAGGGTAGACGATGGCGATATCCTCGAACTCGTCGGCAATGCGCTTCACCGCTTCAAAAATCTGACGGTGCGGCTCCCCTTGGGATTCGCGGCGGTGCGCCGTCATCAGGATCAGGCGCTTGCCCTGTGCCCAATCCAGAACCGGGTGGGTATATCCTTCCCGAACCGTATACTGGAACACGTCCGTAGCGGTGTTGCCCGTCACGTAAATGCGGGATTCCGGCTTGTTCTCCTTGCGGAGATTCTCGGCAGACCAGTCCGTCGGCGCAAAGTGCAGATCGGCCAGCACGCCGGTCAGCTGACGGTTCATTTCTTCAGGATAAGGATTCAGCTTGTTCCATGTGCGAAGACCGGCCTCTACATGGCCGACCTGAATCTGCTGCAGGAAGGCTGCATAGCTGGCCAGGAACGTTGTCAGCGTGTCGCCGTGCACCAGCACGATGTCCGGCTTGGCCTCGCGCAGGACAGGCTCAAGCCCCTCCAGAACGCGTACGGTGATCTCATTCAGCGTCTGACGGTCTTTCATCACGTCCAAGTCGTAGTCCGGAACAATCTTGAACACGTCAAGCACCTGATCCAGCATTTGCCGATGCTGCGCAGTTACACAAACCACCGATTCGATATGCTCCGGATGGCGCTGAAGTTCCAGAATAAGCGGCGCCATCTTGATCGCTTCGGGGCGGACCCCAAATATCGTCATCACTTTCACTTTTGACATGTTTGAAATTACCCCTCTTTGCATGCTTGTTTTTTCAATTCAAGTCGTAAGAATGACTGGCTCGGCTCTTATTTCGTGCCGTACAGCCGATCTCCTGCATCACCCAGGCCCGGTACGATGTAGCCATGGTCGTTGAGCCCTTCATCCAGAGCAGCAACGTAAATATCCACGTCCGGATGGACGTCATGCACGGCCTTTACGCCTTCCGGCGCAGCTACGAGATTCATCATCTTGATCTGGGTGCAGCCGCGCTTCTTCAGCACGTCGATCGCAGCGATGGCCGATCCGCCCGTCGCCAGCATCGGATCGATGACGATCAATTCCCGCTCCGTCACGTCGGTTGGAAGCTTCGTATAATATTCCACGGGCTGAAGCGTTTCCGGGTCGCGGAACAATCCGACATGCCCTACCTTGGCAGCGGGAAGCAGCTTGACCACGCCGTCCAGCATGCCAAGACCCGCACGCAGGATGGGCACGAGGCCGAGCATCCGGCCGGAAATGACTTTCCCTTGGGTTTCGGCTACCGGCGTCTGAACAGATATCGATTCAAGAGGAACCTCCCGCGTAATTTCATAAGCCATCAAAGTCGCGACTTCGTCTACCAATTCGCGAAAGTCTTTTGTGTTAGTCCGCATATCGCGTATAAATGTAAGTTTGTGTTGAATCAACGGGTGATCACAAATCACCAATTTTCCCATGTCTGGTCCCTCCGGTTTGAATGCAAATGTTATTTCAATATGGGCGTAAATACTTGTGAGCTCCATAAATCCTGTCTATTATATCATTCCCTCTAGTCAATTGACACCTGCACGAGTCATGTTTATTTCCGTGAGTTTTGACCTTATAACCGGATCTTCGTCAGCCCTGCACCTAGGTTTTCCATTTTCGCCTATATTGATCCTCACCGCCAAGCGACCCGACCGGGAGCATGCGAGCATAGCAATCTGGCCAGAATGTGACAGCTCCTAAAAGAGGACCCCACCTTCAGGTGGGGTCCTCTTATCATAGGCCTCTTATGCTGACGAAACTGTGATTAATATTTCATTTCGGCATAAAGAGGATATTGATCCGTAAGCTCAGCCACCAAACGGCCCGCTTTTTCCAGCGTTGCTTCGTCTTTAGGCTGCTTCAAGGTCATGGCAATAATCTTCGCGATTTTCACCATCGCCTGCTCATCCATGCCGCGGGAGGTTACTGCCGGCGTACCGATACGGATACCGCTCGTGACGAACGGGCTCGTCGGATCAAACGGGATGGCGTTCTTGTTGACGGTAATCCCGATGGAATCCAGCACCTTCTCTGCGTCTTTGCCGGTGATGTCCAGATTGCGGGTATCGACCAGCATCAGATGGTTATCGGTTCCGCCGGAAACGATGTTCAGGCCTTCCTCGATCAGGGTGTCAGCCAGCACTTTCGCGTTCTTCACGACGTTCTCTGCATACGTCTTGAAGGACGGATCCAATGCTTCGCCAAGCGCAACGGCCTTGGAAGCAATGACATGCATGAGCGGTCCGCCCTGGGAGCCTGGGAACACCGCTTTGTCGATCGCCTGTGCCCATGCCTTCTTGCACAGAATCATGCCGCCGCGAGGTCCGCGAAGGGTCTTGTGCGTCGTGGTGGTTACGAAATGGGCATGCGGAACCGGATTCGGGTGAAGACCCGCGGCAACAAGACCCGCAATATGAGCCATATCGACCATGAACAATGCGCCTACGTCGTTCGCGATGGCAGCAAGCTTCTCGAAATCAATGATGCGAGGATATGCACTTGCACCCGCCACGATCAGACGAGGACGGTGTTTGAAAGCCGCTTTGCGGACTTCGTCGTAATCGATAAGGAACGTGTCTTCCTGCACGCCGTACGCAACGAAATTGTACAGAAGGCCGGACGCGTTAACCGGGCTTCCGTGAGTCAAATGGCCGCCGTGGGCCAGGTTCATGCCGAGCACGGTATCTCCAGGCTTGAGCGCAGCCAAATACACCGCCATGTTCGCTTGGGCGCCGGAGTGCGGCTGAACGTTGGCATGCTCGGCACCGAACAATTCCTTCGCGCGGTCACGGGCGATATCCTCCACGATATCCACTCGCTCACAGCCGCCGTAATAACGCTTGCCAGGGTAGCCTTCCGCATATTTATTCGTCAGTACCGTCCCCATGGCTTCCATAACCGCTTCGCTGACGATGTTCTCGGAGGCAATCAGCTCAATGTTGCTGCGTTGACGCTTCAGTTCCAAATCCATCGCTTCCAATACAGCCGGGTCATTCTTCCGCAAATGTTCCATCATGTTCATATCCTCCCATAATCAATCGTTATTTTCTCTTGCCAAGTCAAGACTACAAGTTTACCTAATGACTAAAGCGGGCTCTCATTCGAATCAATCGCACAGCGTGGAATCATCCCGCTGCTCAAGCCGGTACACGGCACGTTCTCCGCCGATCAGCTTCGGCCGGGTGTAAGCCGCCGTTACGCGCGCATCGCCGACATAACGCTCGCTCGGCCTGAACGGAACCGCCACTCTTCGCAAATGCATGCCGATCAGCGTCTCGCCGATATCGACACCCGCATGGGCCTCAATGGATTCCGCAAGGCAGGGCTCCTTCATACTCCGATACGCCGCCGAGGCCATGGAGCCTCCCGCCCCCGGAATCGGTACAGCCGCCACTTCCGTCAGGCGCAGCTCTTCAAGCAGCCCCCGCTCCATGACTAGCGCCCGGTTCAAATGCTCACAGCATTGATAGGCTACAGCGAAGCTGAATTCCGCTTGAACCTCGGCAATGCCCTGAAGAAGCTGCTGCGCCGTTTCAAGAGCGCCGCCCGTGCCGATCCGGCGTCCGACCACTTCACTGGTGCTGGCTCCGATGACCAGCACCTTGCCCGGTCCTAAGGCTGCCGCTTCGGCCAGCTCGCGGACGATCCGCGCCGTCTGTTCGCTCAAGGAAACCTTGGGGATATCCGTCATGTCACAGTCCTCCCGATGATTTTTTTCACAGAAGATGCTTCATTCCATACGCAATAACCGCAGCAGCTTTACGCGTTGACCTATCGCGATTCGCTCTTCAGGTAACGCTCCTCGATGGCCTTGATCTTGTTCACGCGGCCGACATGGCGTTCGCCCTGGCTGAAATCCGTTGTCAGCCATGCGCTGACGATCTCGGCAGCAAGCCCGGGGCCGACGACGCGCTCGCCCAGCGCAATCACGTTGCTGTCATTATGCTCACGCGTGGCTTTGGCCGAAAATACATCATGCGTCAGCGCGCAACGGATGCCCGGCACCTTGTTGGCGGCAATGCTCATGCCGATTCCCGTTCCGCAGATCAGAATGCCCCGATCCGCTTCACCCGAGACCACCTTCTCGCACACCGGAAGCGCGTAATCGGGATAATCCACGGAATCGGAACAGCCGCAGCCAAGATCCTCCACCTCGTGTCCAAGACCCCGAATGACCTCCACGATCTCCTCTTTCAGACGAATGCCGGCATGATCGGTACCCAATGCAATTTTCATCTATGAAAAACCCCCTCGAATGTTCGCTTTTGCGTTTTAGCTTGTTTCATTATAACCCAAACTCCACGCAAAAGACGAAAAAAGAGCAGTCGGCGCACGTATTGTGCTCCAAATGCTCTTTGCCCAGGCGACCGGCCGTATATTCCGATGCTCCATCGTGGTTTCATCCACTTCGTCGCCAGTTACATCGGATTCATGTTTTTCACCTTCATCTTAAAGCAATACCCTGCGAAAGGCAAGCGGCTTTTTTAGCCAGATTGAGCCCGGATCCAGATTCACTCTTCGTTTCCGTGGAACCCGATCCTATTTATGCTGATCCGCTTCCAGCTTGTCCAGCAGGCGGAAGAGCGCCGTCCGAATCTCCGCCGCCGTCGCCTCGTATTCCTCCCGCGAGCCGCCGAAAGGATCGGAGATATCGAAGCTCGGAATGCGCTGGCGCAGCTCGATCAGACGCTCCCGGTCGCGGTCGCTGACATCGCGGCCCAGCGATCTGGCCAGCTCAAGCGTCGCGTACAGGCTGTCCTGCTCCCGCAGATCATCCAGCACCCGCCGGTCATCCTCCACAAACTCCTTCAGCGTGTGCATCTTGTCGGCCGCATGCGGGAACTGCCGAATCGCATACTGCTTATGCGACTGGGTCAGCGTCAGAATCAGGTCTGCCCATTCCACCAGATTCGCGGTCAGCGGCTTAGATACCAAACGATCTTGAATATCCTGGTCCCGCAGTATCGATTCCGCATGACGGGATACCGGCATGCCGTCCACGGCCGAGACGCCGGCGGATTGCGTTTCCAGGGGAATGCCCCGCTGTTTGGCGAGCTTGCGCAGCATCCCTTCCGCCATCGGGCTGCGGCAGGTATTCCCCGTGCAGACAAACAATATATTTTTCACGGTCCCGTACCTCCCGTTGTAGGTTGTTTTGGGATTATTGTAACAAATATTGCATCAAAAGATAAACATCACGCCAAAGATGATCAAAATCAGTCCGCCCAGCATCTCGCCGTACTCCCCCAGCTTGTTGCTCACCTGACGGCCGAGCAGCAGGCCGAGAATGGATAGCAAACCGCCCACGACACCGAAGGAGATCACGATCAGCAGCACATCATCCACGAACATCCCAAGCGAAACGCCTACCGAGAAGGAGTCGATGCTGACGCTGAGCGAAAACAGCAGCATGCCCAAGAACGCGGTAGGATGAATGCGCTGACCTTCCCCGCCCCGCCAAGCATTATACAGCATATGCCCGCCCAGCAGGAGGAGTAGCCCGCCTGCTGCAAACCCTGTGACGTGCCCCAGCAGCATGCCTACATAGCGGCCGGCAAACAAGCCTGCCAGCGGCATAAGCATGTGAAACATTGCGATCATGAAGCTGATGCCCAGCATATGGCCTAAGCGCATGCCGCCTCTCATTCCGACTCCGATGCCAAGCGAAAATGCGTCTAGCCCGAGTGCAACCGCCATCAGCAGAATCGCCGCAAGCTGTCCCGATTGGACAGACGCCTCCAACATCCCCATTCCCCCAAGTCCCATGGTCTTGTACACCATATGCGGACAAGGGGGAAATCATGCTAAAACCGTTCAATCGACCTCTTCATGGACGTGGACGATGTGATGTCCCGCGGCCTTCAGCAGCCGGTTCATGACGGCTGCGCCAAGCCCCTGCTCCGGGCACGCTTCGGCCAGGATGAAAGTCGCGCCTTCTTCATCGAAGCGGCGCAGGCCGGCGTACAGCCGGCGGGCCGCTTCCTCCGGCTCGGCCAGGCTGCCGAGCGAGACGGCAACGTCCGCGCGGTAGCGACCGATGTGCTCGTCGAACGACAGCACGCCGGTCACCTCCCCGCGCCGGGCCGCCGCCTCGAGCTCGGCCGCGATGCGTGCCGACACCGCGTCGGCACGCGGGCCCTGCACCACGCACATCGCACCCTTCGGTGCGTAGTGCGTGTACTTCATGCCCGGCGAGCGCGGCGCCGGGCTCTCCGCCTCCCCGGCAGCGCGCTGCAGCGCCGGGTCCTGGCGCACGCTTGCCGCCACCGCGGCAAGCTGCTCGAGCGTGACGCCGCCCGGGCGGAGCACCGTGACGGCACCGTCTTCGCCGACCTGCACCACCGTCGACTCGACGCCCACCCCGGCCGGGCCGCCGTCGAGCACGCCGTCGATCGCCCCCGCCAGATCCTCCAGCACATGGCTGGCCAGCGTCGGGCTTGGCCGGCCGGAGCGATTCGCGCTCGGTGCGGCAAGCGGACAACCGGCGGCGCTGATCAGAGCCAGCGCCACGGGGTGATCCGGCATCCGCACGGCAACCGTATCGAGCCCGGCCGTCACGCGAGGCGATACGGCGCCCGGTTTCACGGGCAGCACCAGCGACAGCGGTCCGGGCCAGAACGACGCCATCAGCGCCCGCTCCGTCTCGTTCACCTGCTGGACCAAGCCGTCAAGCTGAGCCAGCTCCGAGATATGCACGATCAACGGATTGTCCGATGGCCGACCTTTGGCGGCGAAGATGCGCTCGACCGCCTCCGTATTGCCGGCGTCAGCACTAAGTCCGTACACCGTTTCCGTCGGAAAAGCCACCGTACCGCCCTGTGCAAGCACCTGGCCTGCTTCGTGCAGCGCCTGCTTCGCTTCCTTCTCGGACCCGAGGCTCTCCTTGGAGAGGGAGCTTAAGACGTGCCACACTTTGGTTGGCTTCGATGCAGCATTCCGGGAGCCTTGTTCCCGCTGCAGGTTGCGTTCCTTGTCATTTCCGTTCTGTTCCATACCTATCCCAAGCTTTCTGTATATGAAATATATAAACATCCAAACGCGTTTTGCCTATACTCCAAAAGAAAAAGCGCTTCTCGTTCTTCAGTCCCGTGCCGGTTCCCATGGAAACCGGTCGCGCCAAAGAGAAAGCACTCTTCTAGAGGTTGTTCAAAAAGTCCGCTTTTGATAAGAAAACCCCTCATCGAAGCCACTTCAAGGATGAGCGACCGCGATGCATAGGTAGGTTTTCTTGCGATATAGAATTTCATCAACTCCGTTGATAACTTATAAATCCTATATCTAACACGAAGCGAATCAAGAAGCAGCTCGGCATCGAATCTTGAATTCAGCCGGGCCTTCCGGTGCTCACGTACCCAAAACGTACGCTCCACTCCTCAGTCCCTAGCTTCATCCAACTGAAGCGTTTTGAAAAAACGCACATCGGAAGCATTAGCTTCGGTGCTGAAAATCCACCTTTTTGAACACGTACTTCTTCATCCAAGTTTATCATACCCTGTCCGTATTGGAAATCAATACGCGGGATCATCCTAGAACAAGCTTGCCACCCAATTCCAGAGGCCCAGGAACATATCCCACAGGAAGAAGCGGACCTCCGGCTCGCTTTCGCTTGCCTTCTTCGGCGCTTCCTCCGGAGAAGCGTTGTCGCCCGCATCGGCGGACACCGTTTGAATTCCCGTCTCGACAGGCTGAGCTGCCGCATCCCCGCTGCCGCCGTCGATGAAGCACAGCGGCGGGAACAGGACGCACCACCAGTTTTGTCCTTGACCTTCGCCTAACGTAATCCGCAGCGCATCGTAATCGCCCGCCGGATACACCGTGCCCCCGTACAATTTGGTCGGGAACGGCACGACGCCAAGCTCTACATGGTAATTGTAGGTGATCCCTCTTTTTCTCAGCTCTTCACCCACCAGCTGGCGGATTTCCGGAAGATGCTGCCGGGTTAATGCTTTGGCGTCTTCCAGGCTTTGCGGGTTCTCCAGCTCCAGGACCCAAAGCTGCATTTGCTCAACGACCGCGTCTCGAATCTCTCTTTTGACGAGCTGATCGGACGGGTTATCTGAATTCGCGAGAATGCGAAGCCTTATCGATTCTTGAGGGATCGGACCGCCAACAACGGAAGCATCGATCTGCTGTCCCTCCCAAGCCATGATGAACATAAACATGCAGGATAAGAGCACAACCATTTTTTTCACGATAATACGGAGGGTTTCACTATAATTTTTCATCTCGGACAACCGCCTCTCTATGAACGAAACTCTATGATGCTATCAGTATGTCCGACTGAAAAAGATATAAACGTGGAATCTAGCAAATCGAAAAAAATTCATAGATTGGCGCGTCACGACTTTAACAAAAAAAGATGCCGTTCCCATGGGAACGGCATCCTCTCATATAAATGACGATTCGGTTTTGGTTATTTTCCAGACCGCGACGAAGTTCCACCCGACCATCAAGCCTGCTGCTTAGCGGCCGCCGGGCGATAAGCATGCGGATCCGGCATATCTTCCTCCACTTCCTGACCATGCAGCTTGACGCTCATGGCGACCCCGAGACTCGCCATGCTAATCACAAGGGACGTTCCCCCGTAACTGATGAAGGGCAGCGTAATCCCCGTCAGCGGCATCAAACCGATAAACATCCCGATATTCTCGAAGATCTGATATAAAAACATGGCCACGATTCCTATGATTAGAAACGGTCCCGCACGCTCCCGGGATTCCAGGGAGATCAGGATCAGCCGATGGATCAGGATGAAATACAACAACAGCAGGACGGAGGAACCAATAAATCCGAACTCCTCGGCAATCTGCACAAAGATGGAGTCGGAGTACGCATAAGGCACCCGGCCCGACTGTATCGACGAACCCTGCATGTAGCCCTCGCCGCTCATGCCGCCGGAGGCGATGGCAAGCTTCGCATTCGTCGTATGATAGCTGGCCTTGGCGGTCGCTTTCTCCGGATACAGCCACGGATCAATCCGTTCCACCCAGTGCGGCTTCAGTATTTTCGATTCCAGCAGTTCATCATGATAATGAATGTAAGCCTGAGCGCCGCCGAAGGCCACTCCTGCCACCAGCACAAGCCCGATCAGCGCATGGGAGAACTTGACGTTCCCGATCCAGAGCAGCCCCAGCAAAATGATGACATAGCTAAGCGCGTTACCCAGGTCATTCTGAGCCATAACGAGCACGAAAGGCACGAACGCCAACAGCCCGATCGGAACGACGTCCTTCCAGAAGGACAGCAGCGGTTTGTTTTTTCGCACCAATACAAAAGAAAGAAATATGATCAGGATCAGCTTGAACAATTCAGCAGGCTGTATACTTAAACTGCCAATGTAAATCCAGCCCTGGGCGCCGTTGATGTCCTTCCCGATAAACATCACGAGGACCAGCACGGCTAAACCGCCTAAGTAAATATATTTGGCATATTTAATCAACAACCGGTAATCCAGCAGGCTAATTCCGAAAAAAGCCATGAAGCCGACAATGTAAAAAGCAATCATGCGGATATGAGAGCCTTCGAACTTGGTGTCGACGGTCGTGCTGTATATGGACGTAATGCTGATACCCATCATCAAAACCAGTACGAAAACAATAACGTAATCCATCTTCTTGAATTTCTGAAGCATGCTTTGATCCCCCTGTGCCCGGAGACACGAACCCCCGGTTTGCCTATACAGGCATATAACGATTATTCGAAAAGAAAGTTTGCCATTGCTTATCGTCGTTGATACTCATCATTCCATAAACCCTAATCTGAAGGTGGCATTACGTTCAAGATTTTCAGGGATCCTGCCATGCAAGCCCCTAATGAATTATTCTAAAAGATTTTCACCGCTAACACAATTCGCGATCCTCTTTCCTGGATACGGAGAAAAAAACAAAAGAGATGCTGCTTTCGATAGCATCTCTCCGATTCTAAACCCTAATCACCCGAGTTAAGCCTGTTTGGTTGGCGCGGAACGGTATGTTTGCGGATTCGGCATATCCTCCTCCACTTCCTGTCCGTGCAGCTTCACGCTCATGGCAACCCCGAGGCACGCCATATTAATGATGAGCGACGTTCCGCCGTAACTGATGAAGGGCAAGGTGATTCCCGTCAAAGGCATCAAGCCGATAAACATGCCGATGTTCTCAAAGATTTGGTACAGCAGCATGGCAACGATGCCGATGATCAGAAACGGACCCGCTTTTTCCCGGCTTTCCAGCGAAATCAGGATCATCCTGTGAATGAGTATGAAATATAACAGCAACAGCACGGAAGAGCCGATAAAGCCGTATTCCTCCGCAATTTGCACAAAAATCGAATCCGAATACGTATAAGGTACGCGCGAAGATTGCACGGAGCTGCCTTCCAAGTACCCCTCACCGCTCATACCGCCTGAAGCAATGGCCAGCTTTGCATTGTTCGTATGATAGCTTGCCTTCGCGGTAGCTTTTTCGGGCACCAGCCATGGATCGATCCGTTCCATCCAATGACCGCGGCTCTCCATGATTTTCGATTCTTTAATCTCATCATGAAAGTGGATGTAGGCCTGTGCTCCGCCAAAGGCAATGCCCGCTACCAGCAGCAGCCCGATCAGCGCATGCGAAAACTTCACGTTGCCGATCCATAACAATCCGAGCAGTATGACAATATAACTGAGTCCGTTCCCCAAGTCATTCTGAACCATGACGATGGCAAACGGAATGAACGCCAGAAAACCAATCGGTACGATATCCCGCCAGAAAGACAGCCTCGATTTGTCCTTGCGAATAAGGACATAGGTAATAAATATGATCAATACCAGCTTAAATAATTCGGCAGGCTGAATGTCTACGATGCCGAGATTGATCCAGCCCGTGGCATTATTTTTGGTTTGACCGATGAAGGAAGGCAGCAACAGCGTGATTAACCCTCCGATATAGATGTGCAGCGCATATTTATTCCATATTCGATAATCAATCAAACTAAGCCCGAAGAAAGCCGCGAAACCGAGGATATAAAATACCGCCATTTTAATATGGTGACCCTCGAACCCAGCGGTATCGAACGTGGCGCTATATATCGACGTGATGCTGACGACCATTAGCATCAGCAGCACAAACACAATGACAAAATCTATCTTCTTGAACTTCTGAAGCATGCTTTAGGTCCCCCTGTGCCCGGAGCCCGCAAACCCCGATGTGCCATTCAGGCAGAATAACCATCTGGGCGAACAAACCAACGTTCATTCTGCAGCCCATCCTCTATTTTAAAAGAAATCGGACCCGAATACAATTAACGGAAAATTCCCAGAACATGCCGGTCAATCCCCGCCAAATCGGGTACCGTGACGATTTCCTCCCAGTATCCTGCCTTCCGCAGCAGTTCCGCTACATCCCCGGCCTGTCCCATGCCCAGCTCAAAAGCGATCAGGCGCGGCGGCGCCGACAGCAAGGGCAGCTGCGCCATCATGATCCGGTACGGATTCAATCCGTCCGGCCCGCCGTCCAGAGCCGTACGCGGTTCATAGTCCCGGACTTCCGGCTGCAGCTCTTCGATATCCTCCGCCGGAATGTACGGCGGATTGGAGACGAGGATGTCCGGCCCCGTGCCGGCGAACGGCTCCAGCAGGTTCCCCTGCCGGAACTCAACCTGGGCGCCCAGCTTCTTCGCGTTCCGCGCGGCAACCTCTAGCGCATCGGGCGAAATATCGCTCGCCAACACATCCCATCCCTTTGACTGCAAAGCCAACGTAATGGCAATGGCCCCGCTGCCTGTGCCGATGTCGACGACCTTCAGCCCTCCATCCGGTCGCGGGGTGAGCTCCCGTCCATACTTCAGCACCGCTTCCACGAGCAGCTCCGTTTCCGGGCGCGGAATGAGCACCGCCGGCGTAACTTCAAACGGCCGGCCGTAAAACTCCTGTTCGCCGATAATGTACTGCGCCGGAACGCCTTGCGCTTTTCGATTGATCGCTTCTTCCAGGGCGCGGCGACGGTCCGCCGGAAACGGCTCCGCGAGCGCCATATAATATGAGGTTCCCGACAATCCCAGCACATGCTCCAGCAGCAGCTGCGCATTCCGCTGCGGCTCCATCACCCGCATGCCGTCTAAAAAAGAAGAAGCCTCCACAAAGGCTTCTCTTACGCTGCGCTGCGGCGTCAATTCAAATATCGTCCGCTTCAAAGCGTTATACTCCTTTTTCCATCGCTTCAGCCTGCTCCGCAAGGGTCAGCGCCGAAACGATCTCTTCAATCTCCCCGTTCATCACTTGATCCAGCTTGTGAACGGTAAGTCCGATCCGATGGTCGGTCACGCGGCTTTGCGGGAAGTTGTACGTCCGGATCCGCTCGCTGCGGTCACCGGTGCCGACTTTGCTCTTGCGCTCCCCGGCGTACTTCGCTTCTTCCTCTTGACGCATCATATCGAAGATACGGGCGCGAAGCACCTGCAGCGCCTTCTCCTTGTTGGAGTTCTGCGATTTGCCGTCTTGGCATGTAGCCACGATGCCGGTCGGAATATGCGTTACGCGCACCGCCGACTTGGTGGTGTTAACGGACTGACCGCCTGCGCCGCTGGAGCAGAAGGTGTCCACGCGGATATCCTTGTCATGGATTTCGATGTCCACTTCTTCCGCCTCCGGCATAACCGCCACGGTGGAGGTGGAGGTATGGATGCGGCCGCCGGATTCCGTGGTCGGAATACGCTGCACGCGGTGCGCCCCGCTCTCGAATTTCATTTTGCTGTAAGCGCCGCGGCCGTTGATCATGAAGATCACTTCCTTGAACCCGCCCAGATCGTTGGTGTTGACGTCCATCAGTTCAACCTTCCAGCCCTGGGTATCGGCATAACGGGTATACATCCGGTACAGGTCGGAAGCGAACAGTGCCGCCTCGTCGCCCCCGGCTGCGCCGCGAATCTCGATAATGACGTTCTTATCGTCGTTCGGGTCCTTCGGCAGCAGCAGAATCCGAATTCTTTCGGCCAGCTCTTGCTCGCGCTGGGTGAGCTCCTCGATCTCCATTTTCACCATTTCGCGCATCTCGTCGTCCATCTTTTCGCCCTGCATGGTTTTGGCGGCTTCGAGTTCTTCAATGACGTTTTTATATTCAACATAAGCCTCATAAGCAGGCTGTAAATCGGATTGTTCTTTGGAATAATCCCTGAGCTTCTTGGAGTCATTAGCGACATCGGGATCGCACAACAGCTCGCTCAACTTCTCATAACGGTCCGCAAGGGATTGTAATCGGTCCAACAAAGGAATTCACCTCTCTAAGATATATTCCTGAAGATATGCCATTTCGCACTCCATTTCGTATGACTCATGAAGTGTAAACGACTTTTTATTTTACCATGAAACGACACGTTTGACTAGCAGGCAGTTGACCGAAGAAAGGGTTCTCGCCTTTCCCGTTCGCTTCAAAAAAACCACGGTCCCATGCACAAAGCGACATGGAGCCATGGCCTTTGAAACCTTCATCGATTACACGTTAAAACGGAAGTGCATAACGTCGCCGTCGTTCACGACGTACTCTTTACCCTCCAGACGAAGCTGTCCGCGCTCTTTCGCGCCGTTCATCGAGCCCGCCGCAACCAGGTCATCGTAAGCAACGACTTCCGCACGAATGAAGCCGCGCTCGAAGTCGGTATGGATGACGCCGGCCGCTTGCGGTGCTTTCGTTCCCTTGCGGATCGTCCAGGCACGCACTTCCTGCACGCCGGCGGTAAAGTAGGTATACAATCCCAAAAGACTGTATGCCGCCTTGATCAGACGGTTCAAACCGGACTCTTCCAGTCCCAGCTCCTCAAGGAACATCGCTTTGTCCTCGCCTTCAAGCTCGGCGATCTCGGCCTCAACCTTCGCGCTGATCGGCACCACGATCGCGTTCTCCGCGGCCGCGAAATCGCGAACCTGCTGCACGTAAGGATTGCTGTCGGCTTCCGCAACGCCGTCTTCGCTCAGGTTCGCCGCGTATAATACCGGCTTCAGCGTCAGCAGGTGCAGATCGCGCACGATCAATTTCTCATCGTCGCTCAGCTCCACGCTGCGTGCCGGCTGGTCATTGTACAGGGCTTCCTTCAGGCGCTCCAGCAGCTCCACTTCCTGAGCATACTGCTTGTTGCCGCCCTTCATGTTCTTCTTCGCGCGTTCGATCCGCTTTTCGACGCTGTCGAGATCCGCAAGGATCAGCTCCAGATTGATCGTCTGAATGTCGCTGACCGGGTTCACTTTACCGTCGACGTGGGTAATGTTCTCGTCTTCAAAGCAGCGGACCACATGAACGATCGCATCCACTTCCCGAATATGGGCTAGGAACTTGTTCCCAAGACCTTCCCCTTTGCTCGCGCCGCGAACCAAGCCCGCGATATCGACGAATTCGAAAGCGGTCGGTACCGTCTTGTTCGGCTGAACCAGTTCGGTCAATTTGTCGAGGCGCTCATCCGGCACTTCCACGACGCCCACGTTAGGATCAATCGTACAGAACGGGTAGTTTGCCGACTCGGCGCCCGCCTGCGTAATCGCATTAAACAATGTAGATTTGCCAACGTTCGGCAAACCGACGATTCCAGCTTTTAAAGCCATTTATGTGACAACTCCTTATCAGGTTTACTCTTATTTATAAGTATACGAAGCTCGGGATCTATACGCCAAGCCTCTATCACCAGCTAAACAATCTTATTAATTATAGCAGATACCCCATAGACTTCAACACGAATATACTGCCATCGCGAATTCCCGTTCTGCGGTGTTCTGCGCGCTGTTTTAGGCACGAATCAACCGCTTGGTGGACTTCAGGGCCTCGATATTCCCCGCGCCGATACCGAACATGGCCGTCCGCAGCTCCAGCTCCACCTGGGCAAGCCGCTGATCGAGCGCTTCAACCGAATCGACCGCCGAGTCCAGGAGTCCGCGGCCGAAACCTGCCAGATCTGCGCCAAGCGCGAGCGCTTTGGCCGCATCGACGCCGCTTTGCAGCCCGCCGCTGCCGATCAGCGCGCAGGCCGGCGCGGCTTCGCGCACCTCCGCGATGCATTCCGCGGTAGGATTGCCCCACCCGGCAAAAGCCTCGGCCGCAGCGCGGCGGACCGGATCCGGGCTGCGGAATTTCTCGACCTGGCTCCATGAGGTGCCGCCCGCACCGGCCACGTCGATGAACGCTGCCCCGACGTCCAGCAGAGACCGCGCCGTTTCGCCATCGATACCCCAGCCCACTTCTTTAATCCCGACCGGTATCGAAAGCGTGCGGCACAAATCCTCGACGCGCCCCAGCAGACGGCCGAACCGGGTGTTCCCTTCCGGCTGAAACACTTCTTGCAGTCCGTTTAGATGGAGAACCAGCATATCCGCACCGGCGATATCCACCGCCCGCTGACAATCGTCAAGGCCAAAGCCATAGTTCAGCTGCACCGCTCCTAGGTTCGCGATCACCGGCACGCTCGGCGCGCTCTCGCGCACGCGGAATGTCGAAGCAAGCTCCTCCTTCTCCACCGCAGCCCGCACGGAGCCGACACCCAGCGCCCAGCCGCGCCGTTCCGCCGCTTCCGCAAGACGCATATTGATCTCTCCGGTGGCCTTGCTTCCGCCAGTCATGGAGCTGATCAAGAATGGCGTTCGTACGGAAAAATCAAGAAACGTCGTGTCCAGCTTAATCTCTCCAAAGTCGATCTCCGGCAGTGCGGCGTGACGAAAACGGTATCGTTCAAAACCGGTGGTTACCCCCACGGAGCCCACTTCTTCGTCCAGGCATAATCGAACATGCTCGATCTTCCGCTCGCCGGTGGGCACTTCCGGCATCAGTCTGCCCCCAAATCTTCCTGATCCTCCGCCTGAAACGGTTGCAGGTTTGCCCGCAGTCTGTTCATGTTCTGAGTTCATACCGTGCCTCCTTATCCGATTCACTCATCCTTAATAAAACCGTATTTAAAGCATATCATTGACGTCGCAGGTTGTCCCAGCTGCATGATATGTACATCCTTTGACAATTTTAATACCGATGTTCTCACGATCTCCCGTATATTCGAAACCCAACAACCTTCCCAAATAGCATTCTGCCCCGGCTTCCCGGGATCATCCCCAAACGCGGTGCTTGCCGAATTGCAAAAACTGGAGTGCGTCAGGGCAGCACTTTCATGTTAATTAAAGAAAAGATAGGAGGATGGGTGATCTTGGACTTCCGCCATTTGTTCCTTAACCGCAATTCAGCTAAACCGCTTGCACCGGGTCCAGGCACGCAGCCCCTGCCAGAAAATCCTAATGCCAAAAGCTCCCGAATGCGAAAAACAATATTCATGGGTCTTGTCCTTCTCATGCTATGGCTTATCGGCGTAATGATCTATCAGACTCATAAACCTCTTCCGAATGGAATCTCCTATGAAAGTCCAGTCTACCAGAGCAACGTGAGGATGTGGATCGACCTGACCTATCCCGGACCGGACGGCCAGCCTGTCCACGATCAAGAAATCGGACCGCGCATCGGCCAAATTATCGACGAATCGCGAAAATTCCTGGTGATCGATATGTTTCTGTTCAACGGATATGCCCATAAGGACCAAACATTCCCAAAAGTCAGCGAAGAGCTTGCCCGTCGCCTGGTTACCCATAAGAAGAACCATCCCGATATGGATATATTCTTTATCACCGACGAAGTGAATACCGGGTACGGCTCCTATACGCCGCCGGAGTTCGAGTCCATGAAGGCAGCAGGCATTCATGTGATTGTAACTGATGTCAACCGGCTGCGGGACTCCACGCCCGCTTATTCCGCCGTATGGCGCACGTTCATTCAGTGGTTCGGCCAGTCCGGCAAAGGCACGCTCCCCAATCTGATGGCAACCGAAGCACCCGATATTACCGCTCGCTCCTATCTGCAGCTGCTGAACGTGAAAGCCAATCACCGCAAAGTCGTGATCAGCGAGAACACCGCGCTGGTGACTTCGGCCAACATGCATGACGCCAGCGCCTTCCACTCGAACATCGCCTTCGAAACGAGCGGTGACATCATCGGCGATATGCTTGCGGCGGAGCAAGCCGCCGTTAACCTTACAAGCCCGATCAAGCTGCCGGAATACGAGCCCTGCTCCAAGCCGGCGGTGCAGCCTTCAGGTCAACCAAACGGCGTCGATGTTCGTTATTTGACGGAAGGAAAAATCTATAAATATGTGCTGGAGGCCATTGAACAGTCGCAGCCCGGGGACACGCTTTGGATGGGGATGTTCTACCTGGCCGACAGTAGAGTCATGGAACGGCTTCTGCAAGCCTCGGACCGAGGCGTTGACATCCGTCTCATTCTGGATCCGAACCAGAACGCCTTCGGCCGGGACAAAATCGGCATCCCCAACCGTCCGGCTGCCGCCGAGCTCATTCAGAAATCCAAAGGAAAAATCTCCATTCGCTGGTACAACACCGGCACCGAACAGTATCATACCAAGCTCATGTACATTGCCAAACCGACAGGCAAATCGATTATTACCGGCGGGTCAACCAATTTCACAAAGCGGAACCTGGACGATCTGAATTTGGAGAACAATCTGTGGATCGCCGCCCCTCAGAATCATCCGCTCACCCGGGATTTGGACCGTTACTTTCATCGGATATGGTTCAACGAAGATGCCCAGTTCAGTCTGGACGTCGACGCTTATCTGGGAAAAACCACATGGATGAAGGACATCCTGTTTAAATTGCAAAAAAGCCTGGGCTTCACTACCTTTTAAAATTCTTACAAATAGATGGAACGAACAGGTTTAGGGAAGCGGCCGTTCCCGGCTTCTTCCGCTGCGTTTACAACAGGGGGGACATCAGCCGGGCAGCGGATTCAAGCAGCCGTGTCATGATTCTCTTCTTGCGGGTATGATGGCGGTCGTACACGATGGCGGATTCCAGGTCATGCTCGAAATCGGATACCAGCTTGCTTACGCTGTCCGTGTGTACGAGCAATGCGTTGACTTCAAAATTAAGATGGAAGCTCCGCATGTCCATATTGGCCGTTCCGATGGTGGCCACCTCGCCGTCGACGATCAGCAGCTTGGAGTGCATGAACCCTTTTTCGTATTCATAGACCCTTACCCCAACATCCAGCAGGGCCGGAAAATAGGAATGGGACGCGAGGAAGGGCAGCCACTTGTCCGGCTTCGACGGAAACAGAATGCGCACGTCAAGACCCGATAAGGCGGCAACCCTGAGCGCGGTAAGAATGTCCTCATCCGGTATAAAATAAGGCGTAGCCAGCCACACCGACTTACGAGCCGACACAATCATGGAGAAAAAAATGTTCTTGAGGGCTCTCCGTTCATTATCCGGACCGCTTGCGATAATCTGTACGGCGCCGCTGCGGTTCTCCAGCAAATCCGGGGAGTAATAGATCGGCTCGTTCGGCTGCTCCCCCGTCATATACTGCCAATCCTGCAAAAATACAACCTGAAGCGTACGGACCGCTTCTCCCCGGACAAGCATATGGGTGTCGCGCCAGAAACCGAATGCTTTGCTGCGGCTTAAATACTCGTCTCCCACATTCAAGCCGCCAACGAACCCGACGCTGCCGTCGATCACGACGATTTTGCGATGATTGCGGTAATTCACGCGGCTCGTGAAGAAGATCGTCTTGGGACTGCCGAACACGGCCACCTGCACGCCCGCATCCCGCATCTCCTGCAGGAAGGAAGGCGGCAGCTGGAGGCTGCCGACGGCGTCCACCATAAATCGCACGGCAATCCCTTGCCTCGCCTTCCGTATCAAAATTTCCTGGATCTGCGTTCCGATCGCATCCGGCCGGTAAATGTAATATTCCATATGAATATGGTGCGCCGCTTGCTCCAGCTCCGCAATCAATGCAGCAAAGGTCTCTTCCCCATCGGTCAGCACCTTCGTGTCGCTTGAGAACGATATCGGCGTGCGCGCAAGCCGGGTGGACAGCTGAAGCAGCTGCTGCACTTCCGGCTTGAAGCAGGAGACGTCGGGTGTGTTCTTGCGCAGGACCTCGCTGGTGTAGACCAGACCGTCCTTCCTCGCCTTTTTATCGTATTTTCTCCGTTTGAAATAGTTCTGTCCGAACAAAAAATAAAAGACGAGCCCGACGATGGGGACAAGCGCCAGCAGCAGGATCCAGGCCATGGTGCTGGAAGGATGGCGATTCTCCATAAAAATCATGAATCCGATGGATACGACGGTCAGCGTAGAGAATATCCCGATAACCGTCCCTGTCGTCTTCCCGAAATAATGCATGCCAAAATAATAAAACGCGAACAATAGCGCGGTGATCAGTACAGCCTCTATTCCCTTTCTCATATCCATTTACCCCTTGTTCTTCATCGTTTCTGTCTTTGTATGCACGATGCTGGTCACACATATTCTACATGATCTCCCCCAGGAACTAAAGACTGTTCTCCTTGGGTCGGCAAGTGCCCGATGTCCCAGAAAAAAGAGATTGACAATGCTGACGCCATTTGATAGAAATATAACTAACGATCGTTAGTTAGGAGGAATTCAATGAGTGCCGCCGACATTAAACAGTCCGCTCTTGCCCACTTTGCCAAAAACGGTTACGAAGGGGCATCGCTAAAACATATCGCCGACGATTGCGGTATCAAGAAACCGTCGATATACGCCCATTTTTCGAGTAAGAAGGATTTGTTTCTGCAAGTGCTCCAGGACGTATTCCATCGTCAGGAGGAAATGATGGTAGCCTATTTCCTTGACCATTCCGATTGGCCGCTGGAGCAGCAGCTGCACGGATTTCTTGAGAATCGTCTCCAAGCTTATCAAATAGATGACGAGGTCCAGTTCTTCATGCGGATGGCCTTCTTCCCGCCTAGCACGCTGTATGACGAAGTGATGGCGATGGTGTATCCGCTGCTGGATCAACAGGAGCAGAACCTGTCTAAGCTGCTTGCCGCAGGCTGCCCGGAGCAGGGCCGCATCATCCGTCATCCGCGCAATGCGGCGATAGCCTTTATGACCTTGGTGGACGGGATCCATCTGGAAACCGTGTACGGCGGGGAAGAACGGGCCTCAAGACGCCTTGCAGCTGCTTGGCCTGTGTATTGGTTAGGGGTAACGAAGCAAAGATATAACCACAAGAGTTAAATCCTGATGGAATGACGCATCATAAGCAGGAAGTTGAAGTCGAAAGAATTTGTAATGTAAGGTTACCGTTCTTTTCGTAAAAGGAGTGACAAACATAATGAATCGCAACTGGGGTTACGTGCTGCTGGCTGGATTGGTTGAAATCATATGGGTGATGGGGTTGAAGCACTCCACCAACATCTGGGAATGGATTGGGACCTTGGCCGCCATCGCAGCGAGCTTCTATCTTATTATCGAGGCGGCCAAACGGCTGCCGGTCGGAACCGTGTATGCCGTCTTTACGGGAATCGGCACCGCCGGAACGGTCGCGTCTGAAATGCTGTTCTTCGGAGAGCCGTTTAAACTGGTCAAGGTGCTTCTGATCTGCGTGCTGCTTGCCGGCGTCATCGGCCTTAAGCTTGTTACGGCTGATCACGCCGAACCGGAGGTGAGTAAATAATGGCTTGGATTGCGCTTATATTCGCCGGATTATTCGAAATCGGCGGCGTCATCGGTATCAAAGGCGTGTCGGATCGCAAAGGCTGGCGTTATGTACTGATTTTGGCCTTATCTTTTGCCGCCAGCTTCTCCCTCCTCTCCTACGCCATGACCGAGCTGCCCATGGGGACCGCTTATGCGATCTGGACGGGTATCGGAACGGCCGGCGGGGCCTTGACCGGCATGTTTCTGTTCGGGGAGCCCAAGGAATGGCGGAGAGTGCTGTTTATCGCCATGATCCTGTGCTCGGCCGTGGGCCTGAAATTGATCAGCTAATATTTTTTCAAAAATATCGCAAGTTTTCAGAACCTAACGAAAAGGACGACCGTAGTAAAGTTGAAACGGTCGTTCTTTTTCATATATAATATTTCTTGACCTAATGGTCAATCCAAGAACCGATAAGTTCTCAAGCGAGGTGAGTTATTGATTGGCTGATAAAACGGCAGAAAAACGACAGCAAATTCTCATCACTGCGATGCAGCTGTTTTCCGCGAAGGGCTCTTCGGTTACCTCCATGCAGGAAATCGCCGAAGTATGCGGGATGTCGAAAGGCAGCCTCTATCTTCATTTCAAGTCCAAAGAGGAACTGGAAAAGAGCATTTACGAGCATATCGCAGGCCGGATTAAAGACGAGATTCTCCGGGTCGACCACGATCCGCTGCTTGCGCCTAAGGAACAGCTGCGTAAGCAGACGGAAGTGCTACTGATCCATTTTCTGGAGATCCGGGAATTTCTCCTGAAGCAGTTCCATGATCAGATGCCGGGAAAACCGCCTTTTGACAAGGAAAATATGCGGCAGGAGATGCTCGCTGCATTGCAGTGGTTTAACAATAAGCTTAAAACCATTTATGGACCGGACGTAGAGCCGTATACGATGGAGATCGGCATGTTCTTGGCCAGCATGCTGGGTTCGTATATCCGCTTTCTGTTCATGCCGGGATTTCATTTGAATGTGGGAATCACGGCAGATCACCAGATCCAGCTGCTCGATGATATCGTAGCCAGCATTCTTCGCAGACGGCCGGAGCCGCTGATCCCGATGGAGGCGATTGGCCAAATGGGCCAATTATGCCAGACCGACGTTCGCAAACAGCGCCATCCGCTGATCGTCATTAAGGCAATGAAAAGCGAGCTGAAGAAGAGTCAGGCCGATCTGGAGGATCGGGAAGATGCAATGGAGTCCCTCAATATTATGGAAAAAGAGCTGCTTGGCCTCCAGCCCAGCCGGGCCGTTCTGAAAGGAATGCTTGCTAACTTGGAGGGGATCGAGGAAATCGAAGCATTGTATACCGAGCTCAAAGGCACCATTTCGACTGTGCTTGAAAGCTATCTTACGCCCGGCGGCATGATGCAGGGGAATTCGTTCAAATTAGAGACATAGAGTTTGGAGAGGAGAGAGAATCGCCTAATGAAAGGAATTATCAATTTCTCGCTGCGCAACAAGTTTGCGATCTGGCTGCTGACCATCATCGTCAGCTTCGGTGGATTGTACGGCGGACTGACGATGAAGCAAGAAACCATTCCGGATATTAACGTTCCGTTCTTGAGTGTCACCGCCATTTATCCTGGTGCATCTCCCGAAGGCGTTGTGGAGGATGTAACCAAACCGCTCGAGACGAGACTCCGTAATATCGACGGCGTCAAAACCGTAACCTCCACTTCCATGGAGAATGCAGCGAATGTCATGGTTGAATTTGATTATGGTAGTGATCTGGACAACGCTACGGCGGCTGTTCGCGAAGCCATCAACGAGGTAAAGCTGCCTGACGACGCCCAGAAACCTACCATATCCAAATTCAGCATGAGCTCCATGCCGGTTGTCTCGTTAAGCATTGCTAACAAAGACAACATGGAATTGGATGAATTGACTCGCATCACGGAGAATGACATCGTTCCCGAGCTGGAGGATTTGGACGGGGTTGCTTCCATCCAGGTAGCCGGTCAATTCGTGAATGAGGTACAGCTTAAGTTTAACCAGGACAAAATGAGCGAGCTTGGCCTGACCGAGGATACCGTCAAAGGTATCGTGCAAGGTTCGGCGCTGTACGCTCCGCTCGGCATGTTCGAGATGGAAAAGTCCCAAAAAGCCGTTGCCGTTGATGGCGGCATCATCGGCATCGACGATCTGAAGAATATCGCCATTCCGGTCATTCCAGGTGGCGGCGGGGCGGATGCGTCTGCCGGCGCCGGTGCTCCGAATGCCGGTGCAGGCCAGCAGCAGCAGCCGCCTGGCGATGCTGCAGGGGCCGGTCAGCAAACCGTGCCTGGTGCTGGCGCTGAAGCCGCTGCCGGTGCCGGCGCTGGCGGACAAAATGGCGCTCCTGGTATGCCAACCGGCATTCCAACCGTCAAACTGAGCGAGATTGCCAATATTGAAGTGATCGGCTCCTCGGAATCCATCTCCCGCACCAACGGGAAGGAATCGATCGGTATTCAAATCGTAAAAGCAAACGATGCCAACACGGTTGACGTCGTGAACCAGGTCAAAGACAAGGCTGAAGAATTGAGAGGCCTGTATCCTGGCATGGATCTGACGATCATGCTGGACCAAGGCAAGCCGATTGAGGACTCTGTCCATACGATGCTTTCCAAGGCATTATTCGGTGCGTTGTTCGCCGTTCTGATCATTATGGTCTTCCTGCGCAACATCCGTTCGACGATTATTTCGATCATTTCGATTCCGCTGTCCTTGCTGATTGCGGTTCTGTGCCTGAAGCAAATGGATATCACCCTGAACATGATGTCGCTCGGTGCCATGACCGTTGCCATCGGCCGGGTTGTCGATGACTCCATCGTGGTTATCGAGAATATTTACCGGCGCATGTCCCTCTCGACCGAGAAATTGAAGGGCCGAGAGCTCATCAGCGCCGCTACGCGCGAAATGTTTGTGCCGATCATGTCCTCCACCATCGTGACCATCGCGGTATTCCTGCCGCTTACATTGGTCAGCGGCATGGTAGGAGAGCTGTTCATGCCGTTTGCATTGACGATGGTCTTTGCCCTGCTTGCTTCCCTGGTCGTGGCGATTACGCTCGTACCTGCCATGGCGCACAGCCTGTTCCGCAAAGGCTTGAAGAACACACATGATCATGAAGAGAAGCCGGGTGCCTTGGCCCGCGGCTATCGCTCCATCTTGAAATGGACCTTGAACCACAAAGCGATTACTTTCCTAGCTGCCATCGTGCTGCTCGTCGGAAGCTTATTCTTGACCAAGTACCTGGGCGTAAGCTTTATTCCGGAACAGGAAGACAAATACGCGATGGTCACCTATTCACCTGAGCCTGGCGTAATGCTGGAGGATGTTGAGGATCGAGCCTTAAAAGCCGAGAAGCTGATCCTGGATCAACCAGGCGTGCAATCGATGCAATACTCCATCGGCGGAAGCAATCCGCTGGGCATGGGCTCCGCCAATTCAGGATTGTTCTACGTTATGTATGATCCGGACACGAAAAACTTCGAAGACGTCAAAAAGACGCTCATCGAAGATCTTGCCAAGGAAGTGCCGGACGGCACTTGGTCCAATATGGACATGGCAGCCGGCGGCTTTGGCGGCAGCCAGCTGACGGTGAACGTCTTCGGCGACTCGCTGGAGCAGATCAAGCCGGTGGCCGATCAAATCGCAGAGCTTGCGAACAAGGATACCGCGACGTTTGAAAATGCGGAAACCAGCTTGTCCGAAGCGTTTGAGCAGTACACGCTGGTAGCCGATCAAGAGAAGCTCAGCTCACTGGGCCTGACGGCCGGACAGCTGGCCATGAAGCTGGCCCCGGTACGGGAACGTCCGGTCTTGACCGAAGTCAAGATTGAAGACAAAACCTACAATGTTTACATTGAAGCGGACAGCAAAACCTATAAGAGCATTAAGGAAATCGAGAACGAAACCGTGACCTCTCCGCTCGGCATCGAAGTGCCGATCAAGGATGTGGCCAAGGTGGAAAAAGGAACCACGCCGGATTCCATTACGCGCATCGACGGTAAAATGGTTGTGAGTGTCACAGCCGACATCCTGTCCAGCGACGTAGGCTCGGCTTCGACCAACCTGGAGACCGAAGTGAACAAGCTTGAGCTTCCAGACGGCGTGTCCGTCCAATTCGGAGGCGTCACCGAGCAAATTAACGAAACCTTCGGGCAGCTCGGGCTCGCCATGCTGGCGGCCATCGCTATCGTATACTTTGTACTCGTGGTTACGTTTGGCGGGGGACTCGCTCCATTCGCCATCCTGTTCTCGCTGCCGTTCATTGTCATCGGCGCTATCATAGGCTTGCTCGTCACGGGCGAAACACTGAACGTGTCTGCACTGATGGGCGTGCTCATGCTGATCGGTATCGTGGTGACGAACGCGATCGTGTTGATCGACCGCGTGATCCATATGGAACGCGAAGGAATGAGCACGCGCGAAGCCCTGCTCGAAGCCGGCGCTACCCGTCTTCGTCCTATTCTGATGACGGCACTGGCAACCATCGGCGCGCTCCTGCCTCTCGTATTCGGCTGGGAGAGCAGCGCAGGCATTATCTCGAAAGGACTCGGCATCACGGTTATCGGCGGTCTGATCAGTTCCACGCTGCTGACGCTCGTGGTTGTACCGATCGTATACGAGTTCCTGATGAAGTTCAGCAAGAAAAGAATCGAAGATTAATTAGAACACCAAACGCCCCGGCCCTCCTGATTCAAGGAGACCGGGGCGTTGTTGTGTCTGATGATGATATGATTCTGGCGCTAATGCACCAGCATGGCTTCCTTGGAATGCTTCCAGGTCTTCAGCATGTTCAGATCCTGCGCGAGGAATTCCTCCAACAGGCTGAATAACGACTGGTATAGCGGACTTTGCGTGGACCCCTTCAAATCCTTGCAGAGGGATGGCACCCATGACAACAGATGCTCCTCCAGAAACTTCTCTTGTACCTCCATTAATTGCAACATGCTATCTTCACAATACGTATTGTTCAGCATACGGTCATGAAGCAGCGTCATGAATTCCAGTTCAATGGCTATATGATCGTCCGCTTCGCCATGCAGTTTATTAAAGGCAACACCGGCGGATGCATAACACTCGGCCAAATCCTGAGCGCATCCATCCTTCGTATAATGGGATTCCGCGGCCTGGCGAGGTTTGGACTGCTGAAGCAGCCGGCGGTATTCCGCCCTCTCATATTCGCAAATCCGAACCAATTCCTCAGGCGAGCGTCCGCATAAATATTTCATCAGGTCCGTACCGGCCTTCGAACACTCCGCCGCCTTGCTAATTCCGCTCCCGCGGCTCCATTCCGCAATCATAGACAAGCTGGGCCAATTGCCCAAAAAATCAATCAGCAGCTCGTAGACCGTCCCCCGGTTTTCAAGCCACCTGTGACAGACGTCAGGCACCTCCAAAGTTTGAACAGGTGATATCGCCATATCGAACCTCCTATTGGTAACCTATCTTGTTGGATGTGATATCCTTGACAGTATATCTTAGATGAACGTCTAATGAAAGCAGTTTGAAATGATTTCCGAAAATTTCGGAAAAACCAGGAAACTTTCGGAAATCTAGAATGTCACTACTCGCTTTCAAGGGGAGAAAGCTTTGGTCCACAGGTTCAATATACAGGATTTAGAAAGCGTTTTCTGTGATGCTTCTCACAAATCCTTGAACTTATGCGTGCGGCTTGTCCGGCTGACATGACCCTTACAATGCATTGACTCCTGTTCGGGGAATGGCTACAATGTGACCATGCACGCTAGTAAAAGGGGGATTTCCATGATCGAACCGCTTAAAGATTCCTTCGGTCGTGTCCATGATTATATTCGAATCTCGGTGACGGATCGGTGCAATCTTCGTTGTGTATATTGTATGCCGGAAGAAGGGATGGAATTCCAACCTCACGATCAGATAATGAGCTATGAAGAGATCGCCGCGATCATGCGCGTTCTGGCCCCCATGGGCGTCTCCAAAGTACGCCTTACCGGCGGCGAGCCGCTTGTGCGCAAGGATCTGGAAACCTTGGTCCATCAGATTGCTTCCATTGAAGGAATTCAAGATATATCCCTTACCACCAACGGGATCATGCTCCCATCCAAGGCCCGCTTGCTGAAGGAAGCGGGACTCACCCGCATCAACATCAGCCTGGATTCGCTCCAGGAAGAGCGTTACGCTCGCATCACGCGCGGCGGCCGGGTGCATAAAGTGCTGGAAGGCATTGAAGCCGCCTATGAAGCCGGCCTGAATCCGATCAAGCTGAACATGGTGTTAATGAAGGGCTTCAATGAGGACGAGATTCGCGACTTTATCGCCCTGACCCTTGATCGTCCCCTTCATGTCCGCTTTATTGAATACATGCCGATCGGCCAAGCATCCGATACCTGGCGGGATTCGTACCTGCCGCTGAGCCGGGTAGCCGAAGTGTGCCAAGAGGCCGGCTGGGCCATTCAAGAAGAGCAGGGCCCTTCCGGCAACGGTCCTTCGCGCAATATGAAGGTGGTTGGAGCAACGGGAACGTTCGGTTTGATCCATCCGGTCAGCGATCATTTCTGCGATTCCTGCAACCGGCTCAGGCTGACGGCCGACGGCCATATCAAGGCTTGCCTATATTGGTCGGACGAATTTAACGTGCGCCGCGTCATCGATGACCCTTCGGCGGTGGCGAACCTGTTCCGCAAAGCGCTCGGCGCCAAGCCGCTGAACCATGAAATGGCGCTCGCGCTGGAGAAAAAGGCCCAAAGCCATACTCCTACGGCCCGGCGCATGTCGCAGATCGGCGGATGAGCTTCTGCTCAGCGCATGAGAGCAGAATCAGCATAACCGAAGCAAACCGCCTTTATATACTAGAAAGCCCCGCCAAGCATTTGGTCAAGACCCCATTTAGTGGACATTGAAAAAACACCTAGGCTGTAAACTGGCGTCGGTACTCTACCGGCGTCAGTTTATTTAATTTGCGCTGTGGTCGTCTTCGATTATAAAATCGTATGTATTTCTCAATTCGGCTTTGTGCCTCCGCTAGATTTCGGATATCATAAGGATAGAGCCCTTCCGTTTTGAGATGCGAGAAGAAGCTCTCCATGGAGGCGTTGTCTAGGCAATTGCCCCGGCGAGACATGCTGATTTGGGCGCTAACCTTTGGCAGCATGTCGTGATAGGCATGAGACGTGTACTGGAACCCTTGGTCGCTGTGAACGACCAATCCGGTCACGTCTTTTTGCTTAGCAAACGCTTTGGCGAACGTCTGCAGAACCAATTCATTGTCGTTACGCTCGCTGAGCTGGTAGGCCACAATCTCGTTGTTGAATAAGTCTTTTACCGCCGAGAGATACAGCCAACGCTCACCCACCCGGTATTGGGTTATATCCGTTACCCATTTTTGGTTTGGTCTCTCCGCCGTAAAGTTACGCTTAAGCAGATTCTCCGCCACACGCTCCGCGGCCTTGTATACCATGTTGAATTGGCGCTTCTTGCGAATGCTAGCTTGGAGCCCAAGTTCTTGCATGAGACGTAGCACCTTTTTGTGATTCATCCACACACCGTGATCCTGCCACAGGAACAGTTGGATTTGTCGGTAACCATACTTTCCTTCGTAGCGTTTGTATACTCTGCGGATCAGCCGTTTGTCTTCGGCATCCCGGTCGTTCTCTTTACGCTTTAAATAGGCGTAATAGCCACTTCTAGAAACACCAATGAACTGGCACAGTTCAGCTACTTGCCCTGATTTTGCTGCTTGTTCGATCATGGCGAAGCTTTCTTTCTTACCTCCTTCATCCAGATTTCCAAGCACTTTTTTAGCATTTCATTCTCCCTTTTTAGCTTTTGGACATAGCGATCTTGATCCAAATATTCTTCTCGTCTTCCTCGCTGATCCAATAATCCAAACTCACCTAATTCCCGATACTTTCGCATCCACTTTTTTACACGATCTTTATCTTGAATCTCAAAGTGCTCGGTAATTCGCCTATATGTCCACTTTTCCTCAACATGAAGGCGAATCGCCTCTTTTTTCACTTCATCTGAATATGATTTATACTTTTGACCTTTCTTTGCCATAAAAAATGCACCCCTTAGAATTTATCGGAATAACCAAGGGGGTTTTCCAATGTCTATTCTAAGGGGGGCACTTCACATTCGAATGGCGGGGCTATTTTTATAGGATGCGTGCAGGGGACCGATCATTCTTCCGTATTCAGCAGACCGCCTGCGGCCTCGTAATCCATGGGCGTGTTCATGTTAAATAAGATTCGGCGCGGATCAAGGCCGGTAACCTCCGCTAATTCCTCCTCATTCGAAAAGACGGCATTCAGCTCCTGCACCCACTCCACCATGCGGAGCTGCCCCCGGATCAGCCTGCGCTCAAGGCTTTCCGCGGTCTCTCTGCGATACGCTGCCAGCAGCGGGTGCATCCTTCCTTCCACGACCGGGATTACGGCCTCAGCCGTGTCCTGCTTGTTCGCCAGATCCAGCAGCCCCTGGAGAAACCGCTCGTGGATATAAGGCATATCGCAAGCTGCGACCAGATTCCATGTGCTCCGGGAAGACTTCAGGGCGGCGTGAAGGCCCGCCATCGGACCTTGTCCGACATAAAGGTCGGGGACGCATTCCAAGCCGAGGAAATGATAAGGTTCCGGGTCATTGGCAGACAGGATCACCCTTCCGCTGACTTTGTCCAGCGCGTGGACCGTCCGTTCAATCAAACTCATCCCCTCCATGGGCAGCAGCGCCTTGTTTCTCCCCATTCTCCGGGAGGCTCCTCCAGCAAGGGCGATGCCCGTCACTTGACCCGATGGCAGACGAACATCTTGGGAGTGAACGCTCATATGCTCCACCAGCCTTTCTTCAAGTTATAAAAAATCGGATTCAGTTTATAGGTTAATATCCAGAATAATGGAAAATCATTTAAAAGATGGTTTGTATCCCTTTTCAATGCGTGATACATTGAAAGGAAAGCGGCTTTTTTCTTATACCGCGATTATGGATTGTATTCGGTTTGAAAGGAATGACCTACTTGCGGAATATGGACAATGCTCAACCTTCGCTGACATCGCTCAAGCTGTTCAACTTCTTCATTTACGGAACCATGGTCATCTTCACCGGTTTCTTCCAGTTGTATTTGCAAGATATCGGCATGAGCAAAATCGAAATCGGCAGCCTGATGGCGATTGCGCCATTTGTGTCCATCTTCGCCAATCCGTTCTGGGGATTCTGGAGTGACCGGGCGGCCAACATCAAACGCGTGCTGCTGATCATGATGACCGGTACGCTGCTGCTGGTTCAGCTTGTTTTTCAGGCGAATACCTATGCAATGATATACATGACGATGATTTTCTTTTATTTTTTCCAGACGCCGATGTTCTCGCAAACGAATTCGCTGATTCTGACCTATATTGATGGAACTCAGCAAAAGTTCGGCTCGTTCCGGCTGTGGGGCTCGCTCGGATGGGCGCTGACGGCCATCGCTGCCGGGCCTGTCATCGACCGGCTCGGGTCGGGACGCATCGCCATCGTGTTCTCGATCATGCTGCTGGTGGCGGCCGTGTTCATGTTTACGCTGCCCTCCATTCAGAAAACGGCGGCATCGGCATCGGTCAGCCTTAGGGGGCTCAGCAGGCTGTTCCTGAACTCCTATTTTGTCTGGTTCATCCTGTTAGGCATCATGGTATCCATCCCGAACACGGCGAACAATACCTTTATGTCCCTATACATTCTGGAGCTGGGCGGGAGCAAGCAGACGGTCGGCCTCGCCATCTTCTTCTCATCGATATTCGAAGTGCTGGTCTTCATTCTGTTTGACCGCTTCCTGAAACGGAAAATCAACGTCCTGGTGGGCTGCCTGACGATTGTCAGCCTGCTCTTCGCGCTCCGCTGGCGCTTATGGCCGAAGCCAACAGCCCGCTGGAGGTCGCCTTCATCCAGCTGCTGCACTGCGTTACCTTCGGCGGCTACTTCTATGTCGGCGTTCAGCTGACGATGCTGTTTGTTCCGACGCCGTACCGCGCCTCCGGCCAAGCGATCTATACCTTAAGCTGGAGCGGCATATCCGGTGTCATCGGCGGCCTTGCCGGCGGCTGGATGTTCCAGAACTTCGGGGCGCAGGCCATGTACCGGACCGGTACGATGCTCGCCATCGTGGGCGCCATCGGCTTTGGCTGGATGTGGTACAACCTCCGCAAGCACGGATACCAGCCGCTGCACCCGGACGATCCCGAAGACGACGAGATCGAGGAATACGCTGCGAGTTAGCGCGCAGTTATCTCCCTGACGATTTCAATTACAAGATGATATCACCGTAAATATAACAAGACTCGAATGAATCCTGGAACGGAATCTTCGAGTCTTGTTTACGTTTAGGGGCCAGGTCGACCTGATCACCGCCTAACCGTGCCCTTTTTTTATTCTCTGTCTTGTTTAGTTCTTCGGAAGCTGGAACGAGCTCTTCAGGGAAACCACGCGGTTAAATACCGGACGCCCTGGCTGCGAATACTTCGAGTCGACGTTGAAATATCCGTGGCGGAAGAACTGGAACTTGTCCTGCGGCGCAACATCCTTCATATTCGGCTCCACGAAGCCTTGCACGATTTGCAGCGAATTTGGATTGATGTCGTCCAAGAAGGACTTCTCGGCAGCTGCCTCCTCCGTCTCGCCTGCAACCTCAGGCACCAATTCCGCTTCTTCGTCTTCGTCCTTGAACAGCGGCTCGAACAGACGAAATTCGGCAGGCACGGCCTGCGTGGCCTCCACCCAGTGAATCGTCCCTTTCACCTTGCGTCCGGTAAAGCCGCTGCCGCTCTTCGTCTCCGGATCGTACGTGCAGTGAATCTCGACGACCTTGCCGTTCTCGTCTTTGATCACGTCATTGCACTTGATGAAATACGCATGCTTCAGCCGGACCTCATTGCCCGGGAACAAGCGGAAATATTTGCTCGGCGGATCTTCCATGAAATCCTCTTGCTCAATGTAAATCTCGCGCGAAAACGGAATCTGGCGGATCCCCATCTCCGGATTCTCCGTGTTGTTCTCGGCGTCCAGCCATTCGACCTGACCTTCAGGGTAGTTCGTAATGACCACCTTCAGCGGGTCCAGCACGGCCATGGTACGAGGCGCCTTCAGCTTCAGGTCTTCACGGATAAAGTGCTCCATCACTTGACGGTCCACCGTACCGTAAGCCTTCGAGATTCCCGTCTCGAACACGAAATTGCGAATGGCTTCCGGCGTATAGCCCAGACGGCGAAGTCCGGAGATCGTCGGCATGCGCGGATCGTCCCAGCCGTCTACGATGTTCTCGTCCACGAGCTGCTTCAGCTTGCGTTTGCTGGTGACCGTCTGCGCCACGTTCAGACGCCCGAATTCGTACTGACGCGGCGTGCTGTCCATCTCGCATTCCGCCACGACCCAGTCATAGAACGGGTGCTGATCTTCAAACTCCAGAGAGCACAGGGAATGCGTAACCCCTTCGATGGCATCCTCCAGCGGATGGGCAAAAGCATACATCGGATAGATGCACCACTTGTCGCCTGTATTGTGATGATGCGCGTGGGAGATCCGGTAGATGACCGGATCCCGCAGATTGATATTCGGGGAAGCCATATCGATCTTGGCGCGCAGCACGCGTTCGCCGTTGGCGAATTCCCCTTTCCGCATCCGCTCGAACAGATCCAGGTTCTCTTCCACGCTGCGGTCCCGGTATGGACTGTTCTGTCCAGGCTCGGTCAAGGTTCCGCGCGTTTCGCGGATTTGGTCAGCGGACTGGTCGTCCACGTAAGCCTTCCCTTTCTTAATCAGCAGCACCGCGCGATTGTACATCTCTTCAAAATAATCGGACGCGAACCGCAGCTCTTCCCAATCGAAGCCAAGCCACTTCACGTCTTCCTTGATGGAGTTCACGTACTCGATGTCTTCCTTCACCGGGTTCGTGTCATCAAACCGCAAGTGTGTCCTTCCGCCGAATTCATCGGCCAGCGTAAAATTGATCCAAATGGCCTTGGCATGTCCAATATGCAGGTAACCGTTCGGCTCCGGCGGGAAACGGGTAACGATCTCCTTGACTTTACCGGACTTCAGGTCTTCGGTAATAACATTCTTTATGAAATTGGAGGGGGTGCCCCGATGGTTCTCCACGTTGATCAACCTTTCGTCCTGTAATTTCTGTCTATCTCCTGTATAAACGTGTTTCTCTTAAATATACCTGTAATGACGCGATTGTTCAAGGAATTCGGCACTCCCGCGCAGTAAGCCCGCGACTTGGGACAGGGGGGCCGGCAGGCAATAACTACAAGTCCTCAACCTGTTTGCAGAGGCTCCTCCCTTAGCCGGATATAGCGGCGAAAATCATTTTGACGGGGGCTTTTTAATAGGGTAGCATGGAGAGAAAAACAGTTGAAGGAGGCCGGCGATCATCTTATGAAGCCCAGCAAATTTCCAAAGGAACAGCGCGAACAGCTGATTGAATTGGTGCAGGAATACTTTGAAACGGAACGCGGCGAAACCCTCGGAAATCTGGCCGCAGAGAGTGTTCTTGATTTTTTCGTGGAGACCTTGGGGCCTCATCTATACAATCAAGCGCTCAGCGACTGCCGAACGGTTGTCAATCAGCGCATGATTTCCCTGGAAGAAGATATTTACGCATTGGAGCAAAAAGTGAAGCGAACTCGTTAGAGGTACATATACTTTATACTTCGCAATGGAGAACAAAGGAGATACCGTATGTTTGGATACACATTGGACGATCATGTTGAATTGCGCCCGCTTGCCATCGAACATGCACGGGCGATGTTCGAGATTACCGACCGGTCGCGCGACCGTCTTCGCAAGTGGCTTCCGTGGGTGGATGCCGTCACCGAGGTTAACGATACCCTCAACTATATCAAGGGTGCCATGAAGCAAGCAGCCGACAATGGAGGCTTCTCGGCAGGCATCTGGGTGCGCGAGGAGCTGGCGGGCACGATCTCGTTTCACGAGATCGATTGGAACAACCGCTCGGTCGGCATCGGCTACTGGCTGGATCAGCATTTTACGGGGCAAGGCCTGATGACAAGCGCGTGCCGCGCGTTCACGGATCACGCGCTGATGCGCATGGGCCTGAACCGGGTGGAGATTCGATGCGCAACGGCTAACCATCGCAGCCGGGCGATTCCGGAACGTCTGGGCTTTGTCCTTGAGGGAGTCATACGGGAAGCCGAGAAGCTGCCCCAAGGCTATGTCAACCATGCGGTCTACGGCATGATTCAGAGCGAATGGAAGCGGATGAGGTAACGCATACGGTTTAGCTTCGCCGGTACTGGCATTTTCTATAATCCCAATAAAAAAAACGGCTTGTATCCTACCAAAAGGACGCAAGCCGTTTTTGTTGTCCGTATGTGTTCTAGAACGCGGGCTAACCTTGGCTTAGAGCTTGGCAAGAGTCCGCGCGACTTCAATCCTGACGGCTTCGAAGGGTCGCCAGCCATGTCCCGAATTGCGACTTCAAGCTTGAGGCGAGTTCGTCGATCTCCAGCATGCGTTCAAGCCCTTGTTCATCCTTTCGCCCGTCCTTCATCATGCGAAGCACTTCCAGCACCGTGATGCCGGAAGCTTGGGAATCAAGCCGGGTAACGGGGGAGTCTGCGCTGATGCTTCCTTCCTCGAGCACGCGGAAATAAAAACCGCTGTAACCCGTGTTCAGCACCCTTGCCGGCATGTCCTTGACGCCATGCTTTTGCGACAGCTTAAAGCAGGGATATCGGGGCTGGCTGACCTGCAGCACCGCCCCCCTATCCGGTATACATCTCCAATGCAGACTCCATCCTCCAGCAGCCCTCGCAGCGTCAGATTTTCGCCGAATGCGGCATACGTCATCGGTTTGCCCAAGGACCGTTCCCAGTACGGATAATGCTCCGAAGGGTATGCGCACACCGCCTTATCCAAGCCGCCGTGATTGATGAGATCGGCTTGGCCGTCCCCTTCGAAATTCAATGAACTTAGGAACAGGGGACCTTCCACAGGCTGCTTATAAATTCCGGTAGACAGGTCCTTCCCCTGGTAATCCACCGTTACAGGCTTTCCAACGTTCAGCGATACAATGCCCATGGTCATGGAAAAACAACCTCCGCTATCTTTCTTTTCATCTACTATATGCAATCGGGTATGCCCTTGTCCAGAAGCCGTTTCAGTGGGAGGACCCCAAAAACAAAAAGGCCAACCAGAACTCTCTGGTTGACCTAATCATACGAACAGCCCGGCAAAGCCGCCGGACTGTTCAACCCTATGATCTCATCTCTTTTGCATCCGTGAACCGGACCAGGACGATATCCTGAGGGGAATCATGATAAGAAGTAACACATTAAAATATCATCAACGTAACGTCCATCCACGTAGAACTCCCGAATCAGCCGCCCCTCTTCCTTAAACCCGCAGTTTCTGTAAAAGGAGAGCGCGCCCGGGTTGCTGGACAGCACCCGCAGCCTCAGCTTCGCAATGCCTTCCACCCGCGCCATATCCTTCGCCGCCTCGATCAGCCGCTGTCCGATGCCCTGCCGCTGATGGGCAGGGTGGACCGCGATGTTCAGCTCGAGCACATGGCGATTGCTGTTAAGGCCTGTGGGCGAACGGAAGCCGACGTAACCGCACAGCTCCCCCTCGTGCAGCGCAACAAGCTGCGTGCCTGGCGGGCACTGCAGAAGATAATGGTCCCGCGAGCTCCATTTCAGGGGCTCCGGGGCCGTATTGCGATCCCATACCAGTTCGTCGAGTTCCATAAGCGCAGCGGCATCCTTCATTTCCGAGAACCGGATGGTCACTGTCTCTTGACGGGTCTTCATCGACATCCCTCGCTTCGATAACCATTCCCTCCATTATAACAGACCGGTTCGGTTCCTGCAGACGAGTTTCACGGGTTACGATTTATTGTTCATGAACGCCGCCGTAAATATCCACGACGCAGCCTTGTTCGTCATTTCCGGTCAACCGCTTGAAATCTTCGCCCGAGATGCGAACGCCTCCCGTGCGGTAGCGGTTCTGGACCGTATTCGCGGATACATCCTGCCCGTTAATCGTGACACGGGTCCGCTCGGCGCCATCCATATGATAAACGAATGTTACCGGCACGCCGGCATAGTTGAATTGGAACTCCAAGCCATCCAGCGCCTTCGGCAGAACCGGGTCGATCACCAGGTCGCCTCCCGCTTCGCGGATGCCGAGCGCATTGGAGATCAGCTGGTTCATGTAGATCCCCGGACCGCTGGAATAAATCCGCCATCCCCCTTTGACAGGTATGTCTCCGCTGCGCAGCGCATCAAACGATTCCTGGGCTTCGTAGCGCGTGTTGAACTTTCCGTCCGAGCTGCTGAAATAAGCATTGCTCTGGCGCAGCTCCGCATTCGGCACGACCTCGGTGATGCCGATCGGGTTGATGCGCTCAAGCCCGCTCCAAACCTCGCTGCTCTTGCCGAGCTTGGCCATGGCTTCGACAAAGCGGATATGCGCATGCACATATTGAAGGCCAACCTCCCGGCCGAAATTCGCCGCTTGCTCCGCCCGCTTAAAGTGCGTGCTGACGCCACCGGCATATACCGCCGGGCGGTTCATCAGCCTTACGCCGTCCGGACAGAACAGCTGCTCCCGGATAATCTCGTAATGGCTGGCCGCCTGCTCCGGGGTCAGCAGCTCGCTGATCATGCTGCGCGTCATCGGCAGCAGGCGGTACTGGATTCCCGTTTCCTCATCGGACGGATGCAGCAGGAATCTGCTCTGCTCCTTGCTCTCCATATAGACAAAGCCCGGAATGACTTCGGAGTTCAGGATATACGTATTGAAATCCCGCTGAATTCCTTCCGCGAGTTCCCCCATTGCACCCGACATCGCTTGATCCACGCTTTCCATAACGCGGGAAAACTGGTTCAAGGTCTGATACGTCAAGGCGACCGTCCAGCTGCTGACCATGAACTGCTTCAGCTGGGCGTTAGCCGGTTGCAGCGTATCGTCCCAGTCCCCGTCCCCATAAGAAGACAGATGGGTACCATGTAGGAAATGCTCCTGAATATAGGCTATTTGCTTCTTCACGTGTTCAAGCACGGTGTACGTCCGCTCCGTAAAATCGAAGCTGTGCTTTCTCGTGTATGGAACAGCCGACTCCAGGATGCTGTAATCGTTGGTAACGGCCAAATAATCGCCCAGCACCTTCAGCGGCCATACGATGATGTCGCCGTGGCTCTCTTCCTGCTGGATATGGGCATACTTATCAAACATGAACCACTGCGGCCAGTTTCCGTCATCCTCATATTGGTGGGAATACACCTCAAGCAGGATATCGCGGACCTGCTCGTATTTATGCGTGGCCATGAAATATTCCACGGGTCCCTGGCATACATCGCGCGTTCCCCACGCCGCACCGCCGTACTGTTCCAACCCGTGCGGCACCGAATAATGGACGAGCATGTTGTGCGTATACCACCAGGCAAGCGCATTGACTTTGAATAAACCGTCATCCCGCCCGTTGTTCAAGCTCAGATGGAACCCGTTCATAACGGATGCGTAAAACGAACGATAGTTTGCAATCTCCTCATCCGCATTCCGCGCCTCGATTGGAGCATCAGCTGCATCAAGGCTGCCTTGCACCGTCATGGCCCACTCGGCACTCTCGGCAAGCTCGAGCACCGTTAAGGAAGCGCTCCCTGGCGCAATGTTGCTTGCCAGACAGGTCTCGTCCGTCACCTGGATATCGGCTCCCGTCACCCCAAGGCGATAATGCAGATCCTTGTACACGGACGCGCTCAGCGAAGCCGCGTCGGCACGGAACGTGAGGACGCCGTCTTCCTGGACCACATGATACGGCACTTCATATTCGTTAACATCCATCGTCATCTGCATGGTCACCAAATAACGGTAGGCTCTTCCGCTTTCGGAACGGACCTGAAGCGTAACCTCCGGTGCCGCGGCGGACGTGAAGTTCGTGATGATCAGCTTGTCGTTTTCGGTTTTGTAATACCAGCGTACATAGTTAAACCCGATCTCGAACACGGACGGCATCGTCAAGAGGCGGTACTGTCCGTCCATCTCGACATAGATCCGTTGTCCAGAAGTCTTGGGCACGTTCAGCGCGTTCCGCGCATGACTCATCATTTTGTTAAAGTTCGTGTTTCCCGTCACCAGCTGGGAATTAAACACGCCATACATGTAGGAGGTGGTCGTGATGACCGGGCTGCCCAGCTTGACGTTGTTGCCGCTCATCAAGATATGGCCGTGCGGACGCTCCACGCGAAGCTCCTTCTCCTTCAAGACGATATGCTCATAGGTGTCCGTGAAGAACGAAAGCAGCGTTTCCCCGTCTCGCTCCTCTTGGCGGCGCACAGGATACAGTGCGTTCAGTTCGTCTGCCGTCAGCGGCACGGACTGCAGAGGTTCGCCGAAGCGGTCGGAACGTTCCATCTGCGGCAGCTTATTGCCCGCATCGGTCAAACGGCGTGCTTCCGCCTGCTGCCAGGCGGCCTGGAGCTCCTCCTGGTATTCGAGCGCAGTGACGGCATCCGGATGATCCTCCTTAAACAAACCGTAGAATACGAACCGGGCCGTCCCGTTCAACGTTACGCGAGGGGACTGCAGAGCCGTATAGGCAAACTCGTATTGATATACCTCATTCGGGAGGTTCTCTTTGAATAAAGCCTCTGCCCGATTCGTCTCTTTATAGGAAAGACCGAAGAACTGAAAGCCGTCCGTGGCATACCCGACCGCCGATGTCAGCGATCCCTGCTGAAGATAAGGGAAGACGCCACCCTGCGGCTGATTTTGGCGGGAGCACACGACATAACCCCGATCTTCCTGACGGAACACGGCATGGTCGATGTATTGGGACAAGTACGCTTCATTGTTTCGAACGGCGCCTGGAAGGGCAATCCCGATATCCTGTCCGTAAACGACGTCGGCTTGTATTCCTTCCCCTTGGAGCTCGATGTCCCAAAACCACGCACCGGCATCCGTCGGGGTAAACCGTATCGTATAGGCCACTCCCTTGACGCTGCCTTCCCACATCATCCGGTTATCCGCATGCGTGACCACGCTTCGGGAATGCACCCCGAGCATGGGAACGGCCTCGATGCCGTCTTCGGTATGGATTCTCAGAAACAAATTGTTGAGGGCGCCGTCAATCGAATTGGAGAGCAGTTGATTGATCATCGTCGTGCCGTAAGCAGCTTGATAAAGATCCCCGCTCGGCAAAAAGGTAAACGTCAATTCTCCCGCCTGGAGTACAACTTTCGCATCGTTCATTACATGATTGGCTGTCACAAGTTTCACTTCCTATTCTGCATAAATGATGTTGGTCCGCGTTATTTCCGAAGCCGAAAACGTCTGATCTCCGTGTCCCGGCTATTCCTTCCGACCATGAGGTCGAACTCGCCGGCATCGCTCGTGAAGGACAGGTCCGAATGGTGATAACGCAGCTGTTCTTCGGTCAGGATAAAGGCGATTTCCTGCCGTTCTCCCGGCTGCAGCAGCACCTTGCGGAAATCCTTCAGTTCCCGGACCGGTCTGACGACCTCGCCGGAACAGTCGCGGACGTACAGCTGGACGACTTCTTCCCCGGCCATATCGCCGGCATTCGTGACAGATACTTTGATCTCAAGCGGCTGTTCCGAAGACATCTCTTCCGCTGAAAGCTCCATGTTTCCGTATTCGAATTCGGTATAGCTTAGGCCGAATCCAAAGGGCAGCAGCGGCTCATTCGGAATGTCCAAATACTGCGATACATAGCGCACCTGCGCATCCGGCGCACCCTTCGGCCGCCCGGTATTATAATGGTTGTAATAGACCGGCACCTGTCCGACGGAATAAGGGAACGACATGCTGAGACGGCCGGAAGGATTGATCTCGCCGGTCAGCAGCGAAGCGATGGCCGCCCCGCCTTCGCTTCCCGGGAACCAGGCTTCCAGCACGGCATCGGCCTCATCCAGCACGCCGTGCAAATCCAGCGGGCGGCCGTTGAACAAGACGGCTGCCATCGGCTTCCCCAGCGTTTTCAAATGGCGGATCAATTCGAGCTGCGGCTGCGGCAGCGTGATAAACCCGCGGCTGCCGGCTTCGCCGCTCATCTCGGAATCCTCGCCCAGCGCCAGCACGATCACATCGGCTTGCTTCGCGGTCTCCATCGCCTCTTCCAGCTGCTGATCGGTCATAGCGCTCACGCTGCAGCCCTCGGCCACCGTCAGCGCGCCGGAAGGCAGCTTGGACCGCAGTCCCTGCTCCAGCGTGACGGCATCTTCTTTAGCGCCTGTCCAGGACCATGGGCCGAGTATGTCGCCGCTGGCAGCGAACGGGCCGATCAAGGCTACGCGCTGACCGCCTCTCAGCGGCAGCAGGGAGTCGTTCTTCAGGAGCACGCAGGATTTCGCGGCGGCTTCACGGGCCGCCTGACGGTGCTCCTCGCAAAACACGATCTCCCGTTCGGCTTGCGGGTCGGCTCCCCGCACAGGACGCTCGAACAGTCCAAGCCGCTTTTTCAATGACAGAATACGCAGCACCGCTTCATCGATCAGGCTCTCATCCACCCGTCCATCGCGTACCATTTGCGGCAAATGATGCACGTAGCTGGAGGTCATCATCTCGATGTCCACGCCAGCCTCGATGGCTCTTAACGCTGCTTCTGCCTCGTCCTCGGCAACTCCGTGAGGGATCAGCTCTTTGACCGCTCCCCAGTCGGAAATCAACACACCGTCAAATCCCCATTCGCGACGCAGCAAATCGCGCATCAGCCGCTTATTGCCTGTAGCCGGTATGCCATCGACGGTATTAAAGGCGGTCATGACCATCAAGGCCCCCTCATCCAGCGCGGCCTTGTACGCAGGCAAGTAATACTCCCGAAGCTGGCGCTCGGACATGTCCACCGTGTTGTAATCACGGCCGCCTTCACCGGCTCCATAGGCGGCAAAGTGCTTCACGCACGCAGCCAGCCGGTTTACATCGCCACTCAAATCGTCGCCTTGAAAACCTCTTACAAATGCTCTTGCAAATTCACTGTTCAGATAGGGATCTTCCCCGGTCGACTCCATCACGCGTCCCCAGCGCGGATCGCGCACCAGGTCCACCATCGGCGCAAATGTCACGTGGAGGCCGGATACCGCGGCTTCGCGCGCGGCGATTTCTGCGCTCCGCTCCGCAAGGACAGGGTCCCACGAGCTTCCCAAGGCCAGCGGCACCGGGAAGATCGTTTTGAAGCCGTGTACGATATCGGCCATCATGAGCAGCGGAATTTTTAATCGATTTTTGCGCATATGCGCTTCTTGGACGGCTATCACTTCCTCCGCCCCCGCCAAGCCCAGCACCGAGCCTGCATTGCTTACGATCTCATCGGTGATGCCCAGCGACTCCATCGGTCCTGTAATTTGCCCCGATTCTTGAGCTCCTTCGAAAAAAGGGACGGCCAGTTGTATAAGCTGCGCAATTTTTTCCTCCAGCGTCATCTGCTCGACCAGAGAAGTCAGTTGTTGATCTGCCATTTCCCATCCTCCTATGTCTTAACCTTCACGATCTAGTCAATTCGAAACGTTTTGATTTTTGCTCAAACCATGAAATATATTCATAAAACCTTATACTTAGCAGGATTTTCTACCTATACATCCATTGTTTAAAAAGCGAGAAAATCAGCACGTGTCTGTGACATAATCGAAACGTTTCAATAAAAACGGACGAAAAAATCAGGGCAGTGGCAGCCAATCCAGCACACGCTGAATTTTACGGTCCCAATATCCCCATTCATGTCCGCCCGGTTCTTCCTCGTATGTCATCGGAATCCCCAGACTGTCCGCATATCGTCTAAACGTTTGGTTATCATGATATAAAAAGTCTTCCGTTCCGCAGCACTGATACAGCATCGGTTTGTTACCCCCGTATGCCGCGAATTCCGAGGCTAAATACAGCAAGTCGTCCCCGCTTCCCCGCAGTCGGTCGACGCTTCCGAACAGGGTACGGATTTCCTGCTCCTGGAAGCCCGGTCCCGCAGCCCGGCTGGCGAGATCCAACCCTCCCGACAGGCTTGCGCCGGCCGCATAACGCTCCGGATAACTCATGGCCAGCTTAAATGCGCCATACCCGCCCATGGAAATTCCGGCGACAAAGGTATCTTCCCTGCGTCCGGACACCGGAAAGAACGACTGAACCAGCTGCGGAAGCTCCTCGCTCAGGAAGGTAAAGTAAGACGGACCGTTGGTCATGTCCATATAATAGCTTCGTCCGACTCCCGGCATCACGAGTGCGATGCCTTTATCCTCGGCGTACCGCTCGATGGACGACCTGCGCATCCATTCGGTCTGGTCCGCGCCTCGGCCGTGAAGCAAATAAAGCACCGGCAGCTTCGAAGAAGAACCGTATGGCATCAGCGCGGCTTGCGGTATAAAAACCTCGATGCCGGTAGACAGCTGTAGTGTTTCGGAATAAAAATCACACGTGATCCATGCCAAGTTCCTCATCTCCGATCCGGTACATTAACTTTCTACTTTGCTCTTTCCTGCAGACGCACGCTCCATCATTTCCGTTGTCAGCATGTACGACTGCTTTACGGATTCGCCTCCCAATATCTGAAACAGCAGATGGGCTGCAAGCGATCCCGCTTCGCTCTTGGGCTGCCTGATGGTCGTCAGCGGCGGATTCACGTATTCGGCTAATTGGATATCGTCGAATCCGATGACGGACACATCATCCGGCACCGAAATTCCGCTTTCCTCGAATGCCTTCAGCCCTCCGATGGCCATCTCGTCGTTGCCGTAAAATACGGCCGTTGGGAGCGCCCCCTGCATAATCATCATCTTGGTGGCGTTGTAACCGCCCTCGCGCACGAAGTTGCCGCTGAGGCGCCACTTCGACTGTTCTTCCAGCCCCGCCTCCGCGAGCGCCCTTAAATACCCTTGATAACGCAAATGATTATCGTACGAATCCGAGGATCCGCTAATATAGGCTACGTGCCGATGTCCGTTCTCCAGCAGGTAACGAGTAGCCGTGTATCCTCCCTGCTCCCCGTCGACCAGCACATTGACCAGGAATTCGCTGCATAATGGACGATCCATCACGACGATCGGAAATTGAGGCCCGGAGGTCTCGATCAGAACTTCATCGCGAATATTGGGCGCGAGAATGATGGCGCCGTCGGCCCTCTTCTCCCGCAAAAATTTAACCGCCGTCGAATCCCTGCCGCCCATCGAGCTGCAGGCTATCAGATCATACCCGTTGGTCAAAGCAACTTCCTGTACGCTTCGGATCAACTCGGAATAATAAGGCCCGGATAAATCCGTCAGAATTAGAGCGATTGTCTTGGTGCGGCTCCGCTTCAAATCCATGGCAAATCCGTTCTTCCGATAATTCAGCTGTCTTGCTGCCTCGAGCACCTTTGATCTTGTCTTGGAACTCACCCTGCTGTCGCCGCTTAACGCGTATGAAGCCGTCGACAAGGCGACTCCAGCGAGCTTTGCCACATCCTTTATCGTTGCCATTTCCTTTCGCCCCTTCTAATACTTAAAAACTCTATCTATCTTATTTCATGCCAGAGATCGTATATCCTTCAATAATATGTTTTTGGAAGAAAGAAAATACGATGATGATCGGAACAACCATAAATGCAGCGCCTGCCATTTGCAGACCGAAATCGGATCCATGCTGCCCTTTCAGAAGCTGCAAACCTACCGAAAGCGTGTAAAGCTTCTGGTCGTTAGCCATGATGAGAGGCCACAGGAAGCTGTTCCAAGCGCCGATGAAGGCCAAAATTCCCTGCACCGCAAATACCGGCTTCGTGATCGGAACGATCAAACGGAAGAATATCCGCAGCTCTCCCGCGCCATCCAGCCTTGATGCCTCGATCAGATCCGTCGGGATCGTCGACATGAACTGACGGAACAGGAAAATACCGAAAGCGCCGACCAAGCCGGGGAGCACGATACCCGCCATCGTATTGGTCAAGCCCATGGCGTTAATCAGCAGATACACCGGAATCATCGTCACCTGTCCCGGAATCATCATCGTGGCGAGCACGAGATAGAACAATTTTTTGTTGCCCGGAAACTCAAACTTGGCGAATGCATATCCTGCAAGCGCGTTGAGGAACAGACCCACAAATGACCAGAACACAATAATAAGCGTATTTTTGAGGTAGACCATAAAGTCCAGCTTCGTAAATAAATCCACATAATTTTTCATGGTAAATTCTTTGGGCAATAACGTCGGCGGAACCGCCGTAAATTCATTCTCCGGCTTGAACGAGGACGTGATCATCCAGATAAACGGGACCATCATCAGCAGTCCCCCTGCAATGAGCAGCACCGTCATGACCGTCTTTTCTATTCTTTTCGCTGCCATACCCTAAAGCCTCCTTCAGTTACGATACGGAACATCGCTTGCATCTTAATACTCGACATCTTTTTTCTTGACTGCGAATTGCGCGATCGTCACAACAATGATAATGAAGAAGAGCACAAACGATCCTGCGGCCGCATAACCGAAATTACTGAGCTGGAAGCCATTGTTGTATATGAAGAGGGCCATCGACATCGTGGAATTCAGCGGTCCGCCCTTGGTCATCACCAGCGGCTCTTCGAAGAACTGAATCCAGCCGATCAGCGTCGTAATCGTGACAAAGAAGGTCGCAAAGCTCAGCAGCGGAACGGTGATGTACAACAGCTTCTTCCACTTGCTCGCTCCATCAATCTCCGCCGCTTCATAATAGGAACGCGGAATGCCCTGGAGGGCAGCAAGGAATATAATCATGTTAAGACCGATCGATTTCCATACAGCCAGAAGGATCAGCGATAACTTGGCAAGCGTGGGATCATTCAGCCACTGCTGCGCGGGAATACCAAACCAGGATAACATATGGTTAAAGAGGCCATAATGGCTGTTATAGAGGTAACCCCAAACAACCGCGACCGCCACAATATTCGTAATGGAAGGCATGTAATAAACAACGCGGAATGTCTTGAACAGCCATCCCGTGCCATAGTTAAGCAGCAATGCAGCGCCCATGGCAAGCATAACGACAAGCGGAACTCCGATAATAACATAGAACATGGTGTTAAACATGGATTTCAGGAAAACCGGATCTTTAAATACATTCATGAAGTTATCGAAGCCGACAGCTTCAATATTGGAGTAATTGGCGAGACCCGCCAGGTCGATGTTCGTGAAGCTGATGACAAGCGCAATGATGATCGGAATGATTGAGAACGTCAGAAGCAGCACCAGCGCGGGCGCAATAAACATATAAGGGTACTTATAGCGGTTAAAGCGCTTGATAAAGTTCTGCAATGTCATTCACCTCCTGCAAATATGGGTTTCGATGATACGCTATGGAAGCAGTCAGGCTTGTTTCATCATCGTCTGAAGAAACAAGCCGGGCTGCGTTACACGCTTTTGTTATTTGGATAGAATTTCGGTAGCCTTCGCGTTCAACTGATCCATTTCGGTCTTGATGTCCGCACCGCCCACCGTGATTCTTTCAAAGGCACCGATGGCTTCTTGGGAAACCGCATCCCACTCTTTGATGAACGGAACAGGTCTGGCGTTCTCAAGCTGTTTTCCGAATGTAGCGAAGATCGGATCTTCAAAGCGTTTGTCTTCCCATGCGCTCTTAATCGCAGGCAAGTTTTTGGATACATCGTAGTTGGTCAGCTGCGATTCTTGTTCGCTCATGAAGGAGATGAATTTAACGGCTTCATCTGCATTTTTGGTGCTGCTGAATACGGACATGTTAGCTCCGCCAAGGAACGATGCGTTGTTTTCTTTTGCAGGAAGGGTTGTGGTTGCCCATTTACCCTCAATCTCAGGCGCTTTATCCTTCACGCCTTGAATCATCCAAGGACCGCTGATGAACATCGGGAACTGTCCGTCCTTAAATGCGGCAAACAGATCCAAATCGCTCGCAAGCGGCGTCATGCCTGTGTCGTAGAAGCTCTTCAGGTATTCCATGGCTCCCATGAATTCCGGCTCGTTGAAATGAGGCTTGCGGTTCTCGTCGATCATAGCGCTTCCATTCTGCCAAGCAAACATGGACAGGTAGTTCATATCTTTGGCATCGATGGTGATCGCGTAATTGCCATTGCCTCTGGCTGCCAGTTTCTGGCCGGCATCCTTCATCTCATCCCAAGTCTTAGGACCTTCAGGATAGCCTACTTCAGCAAGAATATCGGTACGGTAGAACAATACGCGTGTTTCCACGTACCACGGAATGCCGACAACCTTGTCGTCGTAACTCATCGTTTGAACGGCACCGTCGAAATAATTCTCCGGCTTCAAATTCGGATATTGCTCAAGGTACGGCGTCAAGTCAAGCAAAGCGCCGGCTTGCGCGAATTCAGGGATCCAGGTTGTACCCATCTGCACGACGTCCGGGCCGCTCTTCGAAGCAACCGCCGTCAACAGCTTGTCATGCGCGCTTCCCCAAGGAATGGATTGAACGCTTACCTTCACGCCGGGATTCTTCTCTTCGTATTGCTTAATCAAGGTTTCGTCCGTTTCGTCACCCATCAACCAGACTTTCAGTTCCTTCTTGCCACCGCCTTCGCTGCCTCCGTCTGCTTTCTCAGACCCGCCCGAGCATCCGGCTAATACGACCGAGAACACCAGCAATGCTGCCAACGTCCACAATATTGATTTTTTTCTCATTCTACATTCACCCCGTTTTTAATGTTTACCAGCATGCGAAACGTAATGCAAAACTTAATTTGAAAGCACTTACTTCGAAACGTTTCGATTTTATTCGAAAAAATAAAGACGCCGGATAAAGGTTATTTCTATAATCCTAATGTCTCTTCATTCCCCCTATGGAGCACCTTTCCATGGTTATCCTAAGGATAATCATGCTCTTGTGTAAACAAAATAAGAAGATTGCTTGCTTGATAAATTCAAAAAACGTATTTCGTTTTGAAACGTTTCGACACGTTCATTATAGCTCCCCCTGAGAGCGATTTCAATATCCTTTTTATTTTTTTTGTAAGGCGTTTCTTTGACAAGGGCTGTAAGCTATGAATCGCTGGCAAAAAAGCAGCAGGCTCCGAAGCATGCCTGCTGCTTAATATGGTTCTGTCATGATCCGTCACTTTATTAGTGCGCTAAGCGTTAAGTTGGCGTTCCCTCTTGTCATGACGGTCGTGGCCCAGCCCCCTGTCCCTGCTAAGCCGGGCATGCACCGCAAACGACAGGAATGACAATACGGCAACTCCCGCGGCCAACCACGCCACCGGGGTCAGTCCGCCGCCGTCATACATCGTTCCCATGGCATAAGGCCCGATCACCCGGCCAGCGGCTCCCATGCCGCCGGTCACGCCGATATAGAACGGAGCGGCTTGTCCCGCACGTTCCGAAATAAAAGCCGGGATCGCTGGCGAAATCAGCATTTCGCCCAATGTGGCCAGCACCATCGCAAGGATCATGCCCGGATAGCTGTGCATCGCCACGATGACAACATAAGCCGCCAGATAGAACAAGGCGCTCGCGGTCATCTGACTGCTCTCTGTGCGGGCCGCCCATCGCTTGATGGCATTGGTCAGCGGCTGCGCGGCGAAAATCAAGATCCCGTTCAGCGTCCACAAATAACCGTAAGCCGTCTTGGACATACCCTCCGAGATGATAAACGGAGACACGCCCGTGTTCCAGATGGAATTGCCGAACCATAGGAACAGCGAGCCTAGTCCCATAAAGAGATAGATGCGGGTGTTCCCAAGCAGTGCCCAAGCGCCGGGCCCCGCCGGAAGCGGACTCTTTGGCTGCGGATGATGCGACCCGTCGGACGCGCTCGTTCCGCCCAGCTTCGTCAGGTAAGACAGGAAGAAAATCGCAAAGCCGAAGGACGTGACGCCGTTTAAGACAAAGCTTAAATGATACGATATCTCCGCCAGGAACCCGCTCATGGCCGTTCCCAAGGCTACGCCGATATTATTGGCAACATAGATGACGTTAAACAATTCGCCCCGCCGATCGGCGAACCGGAAGCCGATAAAGGCCTGGATGGCCGGCATCGATACGGCGTTGCAGAATCCGATGAAGCCCATCATCGCGATGAACAAGCCCCATAATCCGTTAATGAACGGAAGGGTGAACAATCCGAGGGCGTTCAGCAGGAGCGAGCCCACGATCAGCTTCTTCACCCCGACCCGGTGATATAACGCGCCGCCAAGGAGCTGACCCGCGATGCCCCCCATGGACTGAATCAAGATGACAAAGCCCGCATCCTGCATGCTGCGTCCCAGCTCGTCGAATACGTACATCGTTGTCAGCGGCCACATCAAGGAGCCGCCTGCGGAGGCAACGAGACTTGCAACAAGAAAACCTTTTACTTCCTTAGGGTACTGCTCCAACCATTTCATGTTTATTATCTCCCAGCAGCCTCGCAGCAGTATATTTACGCATAAAACCTAAAATAGCCCCACAAAATGGAGCCTACGCTCCGATGCTTATTCCAAATACTTTGCGGGGACCCCAAAAAACTTTATAAATTCTAATATATTAAAAAAAAGCCCATGCGGGCTTTTATAAATCCTTCTTAAAGGAAAGAGGCAAAGGCCTTCTATTTTGATACTCCCATAACCTGTATGAATGCACAATGCTTGTCATTTCTTATCGCCCAAATCCTAGTATCGCTTGAGAGATCCATTTTTAGCAAGCACACTCATTGACGCTTTACCTTAACAGCGAACAGGCGCTAAAAAGCGGATCCCCGCTTCACGAGGAACCGCTCTGGTCCGGGGCTCCCGTCTATCCCCCTCTCTTATCCGGGTTAGCATTTCTCGCTCTTGCAGGTATGCGTATTTGAACCGAGGTCCCGATTCCGACTTTGCTGAAAATGGACACGCCGTACTCGCTCCCGTAATGCAGCTTCACCCGCTGGTCAATGTTGCGGATGCCGCAGCCGGTATGGCTGTTATCCCGGGGATCGAATATCTCCTGTATTCGCTCCTGCTTCATGCCTAGACCATCATCTATGATCCGGTACAGAATATCGTCGCCTTCCTTGTGAACCGAAATCCGAATATGAATGCGATCTCCACTCCAAGCATGCTTCAGCACATTCTCAATAAAGGGCTGGAGGATCAGCTTAATGGTCTCGTAAGGCCATATATTCGTATCGATATCAAAAGTGACTTCCATGCGCTGGCCATATTTTACCTTCTGGATGTCCAGATACGCATTGGCCTGCTCAATTTCCACCGCAACCGGAATCAACGTCTTCCCCGAATTTAAGGTGAGGCGATAGAATTGGGCCAGCTCCACCACCATCTTCTGCAGCTTCTCGTTCTCCCCGAACTTGGCCAGCTGGTTGATCGATGACAACGTGTTGTACAGAAAATGTGGGTTGATCTGAGTCTGCAGCATCTCAAGCTCCGCCTCTTTCTTCTGGATCTGGGTCAGATAAACCTTGTTGATCAGCGCTTCAAAATCTTCTCCCATCTCATTCAAGGCATTGGCGATTTGGGAAAACTCTCCCTTCCCCTTATCCGGCATGCGCTTATGCAGATCTCCTTCCCGGAAGGAGTTCAGCACCGATACAATCTTATTGATCCGCTTAGAGAAATAACGCGAAATAATAAAGCCGGCCCCGATTAATAAAGCTACGCACAGCAAGCAGATCGTAATGAAATACGTCCGAACCCGCACGGCTTCCTGCTCAATGATCGTCAGCGGCACACGCGCAATGATTTTCCAGTCCAGCTGCGGAAGACGCTCCTCGATGGTGAGGTATTCCGAATCCGGATTACCGCCAGGGGAGGCGTTTCGGTTCGTCCCGACGATGCTCGCCGTTCCGCCTTTATGCAGCAGCTGGCCCGAAGTAAAGACAACCTCCCCCGCATCATCCATCACAATCAGCTCGCTGCCCGCACCCAGCTTCTTGAAGTTCACGCTGTCGAACAACTCGCTCTTGCGAACGCTGAAGCGCATAATGCCCACTTCGGCGATCGCCAGCGGATTGTTCATATCGACGATTCGGCGAATCAGCGATATTCTGCCATCACGCTCATCCTCTTCCACCTGCTTCCAAAGCATCGTTTCGTTATACTGCTCAGCAGGAATGCCCCGATACCATGCCGCATCCACAATGCGGCTCATATGGTAAATATCCGCCGTCTGCTCGTTGAAGTCGCGGGTGCTGTCGTCACGCCATACTGTGTACCTTTCATTCACGGACTCATTATGAAAATAAACGGACATCCTCAAGTTCAGACCGATCGCCTTCGAGGCGCTTTCCAGCTTGGGAATGATCACCTGATTCATCCGGTTGTAGCCCTCGACGCCTTCTTCAAACGAACGCAGACTCAGCACCAGAGTGCGGTTATCGTACAGCGTCGCCGAGGTCTGGACGATATCGTTCATTTTGTAGGTCACATTGTCCTTAATCTGCAGCAGCGTCCCTTGAATGTTCAAACGGGTCTGCTTGCGCATGGAAGCATCGTACATCGAATGGGAGACGTAAAAGTTCACGGCTACCAGGATGAGGATGAACAAGATATAGGACAGCATGAGTTTTAAACCGATCGGCACGTATCGCGCTCTTGCCTTCTCCCGGACCGATTGCATCATGGGACCTCCTTAATCCTCCCGCTTCCGGAATTCGAGAGGGGTCATACCGTAGCGCTCCTTGAACTGCCTGCTGAAATAGGGGAGATACCGATACCCTACCTGATCGGCCACTTCGTATATTTTCAGGCCTGGCTGCTTCAGCAGCTCTTGGGCTTTCTCCATACGCAGCTGCACCAACAGCTCGTTGAAAGTGCTCCCCGATTTGTCCTTGATCAGAAAGCCGATATGGCTCGGGGAAAAAGAAAAATGCTGGGCGATATCCTTAATGGTGATATTCTCGCTCATTCGTTCGCGGATGGCATGAATCACGTTACGGATGAATTTGCTGTCCTTCGAGTTGTTTTTTTCATACAGCCGTTCGGAAATCTCGAATATCCGCTGCACAAACCAGGAACGGATATCGTTGATGGTATCGAATTGCATCAGGATATCCAAGTGGTGGATCTCCATGCCGAGCAGCTCGAACAGATCCTCGTTCCGGCTGCTGAGATACTGATCCAGGCGCCAAATGATGTAGTTGGACATATTGTGAACCGAGAAGCGGGAACGCAGATTCGTAATGGAGCCGAACAGCCCCTCTACTTCGTCGCAGATGCGGACAAGCTCATAGCCTTCCATCGCGGCAAGCAGCTTGTTCATGTGCGCATCCAGCATTCTGGAATCCAGCATGCCCGGCTCGGCGCGCACATCCTCGTATTTGATCAGGCTGCCCTTGCCGAGGAACATCTTCCCTTCTACGGCTTCGATCGCCTGCCGATACGATGGCTGAAGCTCCTCCATCGCATATGCCAGCCCGCTGATGCCTGTTGTAATGGAGGCCGGGGTCAGCTGCTGGATGGCGCCATATACCTTATGTACGGTCGGCTCGACGGCCTCGTCCTCCAGCAGCAGCGCCACCCGCTGGGAGGACAGCTTGCAGTAAGGGACGATGCCTTGCCTCGCGATCACATCGTGAATCTGCTGCAGAAATATGCACGAGACTTCCCGCTGCGAGGTAAAGCTCCCTCCCTGCCTCCACAGTAAATTATCCAATTCCATCACCACAACGCGAATGGGCCAGTTCATGCGGTCCAGCCCGCAGGAAACCGTCAGCTTGGATAACGATTCGCTGTCCTCCGTCTCTTCCTCCCGGAGCAGACGGATGAGCAGATCGCTCTTCACGATCGGAATCATTCGCTGGTAAGCCATCTCCACCTCGCGCTGCTTGGTCTCATCGTCCAAATCCCGCTTTACCTTGAGCAGGGAGGTGACCAATTCGCTGTCGTTCATCGGCTTTAGGACATAGCTGTAGGCTTTCAAGGACATAGCCTGCTGAACGTAGCTGAATTCCTGATACCCGCTCACAAATATAATGCGTATGCTGGGCCTGCGCTCGAGTGCAATGCGCGCCAGCTCCAGTCCCGACATATAGGGCATGTTCACGTCGCTGACCAATATATCGATGGGCTCTTCCTCCATGATTTCGCAGGCAGCCAGCGCATTGTTTACGCTCCCCCTCACTTCCATGCCCAGATCAGACCAGGGAATAAAGCGTTTCATGCCCTCCAGATCAAGCTCTTCGTCATCCACTAACAGGACCTTATACATAGCCATCCCTCCATCCGTTTGCCGATGATCACAAAAGCAGAGAGATCCCAAAGGATCTCCTGGAAATCCCTTGGGATAGATATACTCGGTTTTCTTTGTAAACACCGATAGGTTATTCCTGATTCATCTTCTTCAGGTTCTCCTGCCACCTTGCCGTCCGCCATTCCAGCAGCTTGCCGTAACCGAGCGCCATGAGATCCTCATTGCCCTGATCGAGAATTCTATCCACATCCTCATCGCTCTTCGCCATGACCGAATTGGCATAAATCTCGAGGAACAACTCATCCACCGAGGTCTGGATGATGCCTTCCTCGGACTCCGGCGGCGGATTCAGGTTCACGAACTCCGTCACGTTATATTGGGTCGGCCAAGTGATCGTCTGCTGATACTTCGTTCTCCAGTCCTGCTCTTCAAACGGCAGCTCGGCCATGTATTTGTATTTCGCCGGGTCGATGTAACTGGTATTGCCGACAAACATGATCGGTTCGTTCTTCGTCTGAATATCGGCGACCTCTGCCGGGTCGTAGTCCGCCGTAAAGTTCGGTTTCCCTTCTTCATCGAAGCCCTCCCAGTTGTCGCCCTCGGGGCCGAAGAACTGAAGGTTCATACCCTCTGGACCGGTATACCAATCCAGGAAGGCAAAGATGGCTTCCGGATCCTTGGCAGCCGTCGTAATGTAAGCGGCATTCCAGCCAAAGCTGGTATAGGTGCCCGGATAAATCTTGTTCTTATCCAGACCCGGCTTGTGGATCGGCCAGATCATGAAATATCCGCCGTCCGGATCCTCCTTGATGAGCTCAGGCTGCGCATCTCCCGCCATCGTGGTCGGACTGGAGCCGGCAAATACGGCGACCCGGCCGGTCATCACCTTCTCCAGCACCTGATCCTCCGTCTGGGTAAAGGCATCCTGGGAAATTAGCTTCTCGCGGTACAGCTTGGCGATGTACTTCTGTGCCTCGCGAAACACCGGGTCGGTGAACACCGAGGTGAGCTTGCCGTCCTTCGGCACGGCGCGCATGGAGCTGTTCAGATAGGTATACAGCGCGCCTTCGCCGAATGCCGTGTAGAGCACGCCCAATCCCTGCATATCTTTTGCACGATGAGGTTCAAACGGAATCACGCTGTTGCCGTACTTTTCCTTCACTTTGACCAGGTAGTTATAGAGATCGTCCGTCGTTTCCAGCGGGGGAGCGCCCAATTCGTCGTATATTTTCTTGTTGACAACATATCCCGCATTGCCCGCCGGCCTTGACGTGTACCAGTTCGGGAACATATACAGCTTGCCGTCGTCATGGCGGAGCATGTTTAAATTGTCGCCCATCCACGTCTTCAAGTTCGGGTACTTATCAAGATAGTCGTCAAAAGCGACCAGCTTTCCCGCCTCGCGGAGCCTCTCCAGATCCGGGTGATTGCGATCCGTCCAGATCATGTCGGGGAGCTGATCGGAGGCCATCAGGGCGCTCAGCTTCTGCGTATGGGCACCGGCCGCCGCGATCATGCTGATCTTAACGCCCTTGTTCTCGCTGAGCCATTTGCCCGCCGGCGTACTCTCCCATGCAGGGAAATTCGTGTTTTCATAGTGGGCATAGGCCGTGAATTCAAGCGGCTTCTCCCCCAGCACCCATGTTCCGTCAGGATTTCCCGGCTGCTCTGCCTTCGGTGTTCCCCCGTTATCGGTTTGGGCCGTCTTCGGCGTCGTCTCAGGTGATGTGCCGCTTGTGCCGGACTTGCCGCTGCAGCCCGTGAGCGCAGCGGTCAGCAGCAGCATGGCCGATAACGTCAGCAGCATGGGTCTTGACTTTTTTTTCATAAACCTAACCCCTCTCCATTTAACTTCTACTGCACTTTAAGCCGTCAACCTGTTCCTTATATGTCCAAAGCGGAACTTCCGCCCTAAACCAAAACCGATTATTCCTTAAGGGAACCGACCAGCACCCCTTTGACAAAATACTTCTGCAGGAAGGGATACACCATGATAATGGGCATCGTAACCACGATCATGATCGCCATCTGCAACGATTTGGACGTGATCTGTTTCGTCTTCTCCATCAGGGCGATGGAGCTGGTATCCAGCAGCGCGGTCTGCTCGCTCACGATATTGGCATTCAGCGTCTCCCGCAGGATCGTCTGGATGGGCATCAGGTTGCCGTTCGTGATATAGATGCTCGGCAGGAACCAGTCGTTCCAATGCGCCACCGCCGTCAGCAAAGCCAGCGTAGCGATGACCGGACCCGAAAGCGGGAGAATGATCCGAAAGAAGATGCCCCAGGTGCTGCAGCCGTCAATATGAGCGGACTCCTCTAGCCCGTTCGGAAGCCCCTTGAAGAACGTCCGGAAGATGATCATGTTCCATACGCTGATCAGCGAAGGAATGATAAAGACCAGGAAGGAATCCATCAAACCGAGCGAGCGGATCAGCAGATAGGTTGGGATCAGGCCTCCGCCGAAATACATCGTGAAGACAAAGAACACCATGTAAAATCCCCTGCCGATCAAGTAAGTACGCGTCATGCCGTAGGCTAGAAGGGCTGTCATGAAGATGGAGGCCACCGTACCGATGACTGCCCGGCTGATCGATACGGCGAATCCGTTCAGCAGCCGGCTGTCGCCCAAAATAATTTCGTAATTTTGCAGGGTAAACTCCCGGGGCCAGAAAGTAATGCCGCCCTTGGCGGTATCGACGCCCACATTGAACGATACAACGATGGCATTCCAGAACGGGTAGAATGCCGAGAAAGCAAGCAAGGATAACAGACTATAAATGATGACCAGCATCAATCGGTCGCTAAAGCTGAGTCTTCTTAACATACAGAGCCCCCTACCATAAACTATTGCCGGACCTTCGGGCGATGTAATTGGCGATGGTGAGCAGCCCGATGCTGATAATGGCTTTGAACAATCCGATGGCCACGCCGTAGGAATAACGGTGACTGCCGATCCCTACCCGGTATACGTAAGTGTCGATAACGTCCGATACCGGCCGCAGAACGGGATTGGTCGCCAGCAGCAATATATCTTCGAAGCCGGCATTGAGCAGGTTGCCGATGGCCAGAATCATAAAGATGACCACGACCGGCATGATGGAAGGCAGGGTAATAAGAAAAATTTGCTTGAACTTACTCGCCCCATCCATATCCGCAGCTTCATACAGATGCGGATCTACACTTGCGATGGCGGCCAAATACACGATGGAGCCGAATCCGATCTCCTTCCAAACGTTGGCCGAGATGAGAATCGACAGGAAATACTCCTTGAGGGACAGGAAGTTGATAGGCTCCTGGATCGTGCCGATTTTTTGAAGGAGCATGTTGACGCTTCCGTTCTCCGTTGCCAGCAGGGCCGTCGTAAGACCCGCTACGATAACCCAGCTCATAAAATGCGGGAGGTAGGTAATCGTCTGAACGACCCGCTTGAAGAACATGTGACGGACTTCGTTCAGCATTAGGGCGAGAATGATCGGAGCCGGAAAGCCTATAAAAAATTTCAATAAGCTGATCACGATCGTGTTGCGGATCAAGCGTTCGAATTCCGGCGCGGCAAAAAAAGCCTCAAAGTGCTTCAATCCGACCCAGGGATTCTCCCAAATTCGCGAGCCCGTAAACAGGTTGTAATCCATAAAACCCGTCAGCACCCCATACATGGGCAGATAAGAAAAGATCAGGACGAGGATGATGCCCGGAATGACCATCAGCTGGACATCCCATTGCTTCATCAAGCGCCACAGCAAGCTCCGGCTGTAAACCCGACCCTTCGGAGACAACCCTTCAGGCTGCGGTTTCGATGCGGTTGGGGACATATTCTTCCTCCCGTCTATCTAAATTCATTCGTGCTTTTAGCATTTGCCCCGTTCATGTGAATTGGTGGGCCGATTACCGCTATGCAGCGGGCTTAAGGACATTCTACCTTTGACAATTGTGTGAAACTATATAACAAACCCGCGATTTTTGATACTTCGGACGGATTCTGGCTCTTGACAGTTCCGCAAAAAGTATAAGAAATGCCGTCAATGAAAAAAGACCTGTAAGATCAGTAGGATCTTACAGGTCTTTTTGTTTCACGTTTCACGTTTGCAGTATGCAAAAAGAAGCCCTGTGAAGGGGCCTCTTCTGCTTTATCTGTCCTTTGGCCATCCATCTGCAAGGGTGGGTCTATCGCTTTACTGCTTCCGCCTGACCTCGACCACCGTCGAGAAGAAGGTAGCCCCACCCCCCAAGTCGGACAGCCTGTCCGGCGTAAGGGCATTGGCGCGCTGCTTGCGGCCCTCGCCTTCCCACCACAGGCCTTGGCTGACTATGGTGCCCGGCAGCATTTTATCCGTCACCTTCGCCCGGACCTCATAGGTTCCGCGGTCATTATATACGATGACCATCTCGCCGTCCTGAAGCCCGCGTTCCTCCGCATCCGCCGGGTGAATCTGCAGGGCCGGCTCCTTCTCCAGCTTCTGATGCTTCTCCACGTTCGCAAAGGTCGAGTTCAGGAAGTTATGGTTCGGCGGCGAAATGAACATGAGCGGGTATTGATGACCGCGGCCGCGCCTTACCCCGTCATATCCTTCCTTCAGCGGCACGTAGGTCGGAAGGGGCGGCAGACCTGCTTCCTCCAGCTGCGCAGAGTATAACTCGATGCGTCCCGAAGGTGTCGGCAAACGATCCAGATACGTGTCAAGCGGCGTCATATCGAGCTTCACATGGCGCTGTTCCCTCAGCTTGTCCAGCGTGACGCCGTTTAGATAAGGGTTATCCGGGAAGTCGAGCGCTCTTGCGATCATCTCTTCCTCGGTCTCATGAAAAGCCGGTTCCTGGAATCCCATAGCCCGTCCCAGCATGGAGAACAGCTCTACGTTGCCCTTGCTCTCCCCAAGTGCCGGAATGACCGGCTCCTGCAGCTGAACGTACTGATGCCAGTAGGAAGCGTACAGGTCCGTATTCTCGAACGAGGAGGTTGCCGGGAGCACGATATCGGCATACTTGGCCGTGTCCGTCATAAACAGGTCATGCACAACCGTAAACAGATCTTCCCGTGCAAACCCTTCCCTGACCCGCTCGGTATCGGGAGCCACAACCAGCGGATTGCTGCAATAAACGAAGAGCGACTTAATCGGCTGTTCGGTCATGGCAAGCGCTTCGCCGATCCGGTTCATGTTAATGGTGCGCGCTTCGGGATTCGGCCGGAGATCGGGACGCTCAAGCGCGTCGCTATCCATGCTGTTGTAACCGCCGTTCGACTTCGCGGCCCCTCCGCCCCATTGTCCGGTCAAAGCGGGAAGCGCGGCAATGCTGCGCACCGTCAAGCCGCCGTTGTCGTGATGCTGAAGACCGTTGCCGATATGGATGTAGGAGGTATCGGCCCGGCCGTAGAGCTCGGCCAATTTCTCGATATCCTCGATCGAGATGCCGGTAATGGAAGAAACGTGCTCCGGCGTGTATTCTTTGACGTGCTCGCGCAAGGCTTCATGACCAATCGTATACTTGCGGAGGAATTCCTCATTTACCATGCCGTCACGGAACATGATGTGCATGAGGCCGACGGCCAGCGCCGCATCCGTGCCTGGATACAGCGGAATGAACCAGTCCGCCCATTGCCCCGTCTGGTTCTTGTGGACATCGATCACAACGACCTTAGCACCGGCTTTGCGCGCTTTCTCTGCAATCACCATCTGGTGCATATTGGTGCTGACGATGCTGCCGCCCCAGACGAGGATGACGTCGGCTCGTACGGTGTCCTCCGGAACGGTTCCCCCATTAAACCCCATCACGGATTTCCAGCCCTCATTGCCCGCGGAATTGCAGATCGACTGCTTCAGGCGGCTGGCACCCAGCCTGTTGAAGAATCTGCGGTCCATGCCGTCGACGCTCAATATCCCCATATTACCGTAGAAGCTGTAGGGCAGGATGCTCTCGGAGCCGTATTCCTCGATCAAGCCCTTATAGCGTCCGGCTATCTCCTGAATGGCTTCGTCCCAGCTGATCCGCTCGAAGGCGCCCTCTCCCTTGGGACCTACTCTTCGCAGCGGATAGAGCACGCGTTCCGGATGGTACACCCGGTGTGCCATATTACGGACTTTATTGCAGATGGCTCCCTGCGTAATCGGATGCTCCGGGTTACCGGTCACCTTGACGATTTTTCCGTTCTCTTTATGCAGCAGCAGGCCGCATGTATCGGGACAATCCAACGGACATACCGCCGGAAATACGCCGTTTTCCTGATGAATCATCGCTTGAGTCATTTCGTGCTTCCCCCTTTTGCTCGGCTGCATCATATCCCTTTATCTTAAAAGAAAATCGGGGTTCCAGTAAAGTCATACATTTTTTTCTAATCAGGTGATTCACTTTTCTTCCCCCCGGGTATATTCCTATCAAGAGCAAAGAAGAGGAACCCAGACCCTTTCTCTTCCTTGCCGAATCATGGACCACTCCCAAAAAAATTCGCCATGCCAGTGTCTCCTCCCCCGAGACCGGCATGGCGAATTTGTTTATATGGCATCCTCCCAGTGACCGATGTTCCCCGCGAATAACCTTCCATATTATAGAAACTCGTGATTTTCGCAGAAAACATGCAAAATAAAAAGCCTGTCAAAGCCACGTCTTTATGTAAGCGCTTATCTGTCATTTTTTATAAATAATTCTGTTCGAATGATCGTTGGAGGATGTTTTACAAACGATTGGAGCAGGCGTAATATACTATTCAGCTTCGAAAACATTCTTCATATTCACATGACATTCGCTTAATTTCCTTGATGGAAAGCGGGGGAACCAACCGTATGGAGGGATACCTATAGGATCCTTCAACCATACTAAGGGGTGAATCCTGATTCCATCGCGTACGTACGCCGCGATGGAATCAGGTAGGGCGACTCTCACCGCCCGAATCCGACAGCTAACCTCGTCAGCGTTGATCGGGAGGGTTGTGAACTTGTGATCAAACACAGGGTTCTAACCTGTGTTTTTTGTTTGCCAAAAATCAGCATAGGAAGGGTGACCGTTCCTATGTCCAGCATATAAAAAACACCGATAGAAGTCCGTTCAGGGAGCTTCTACCATGAACTTAATCTTAAGCGGCGGTGAAAAACAACCATGTTATCCTCAATCAAGCGCTTCCTCATCGGAAGACCGCTTAAATCGACGGAATTAGGCGAACAAAAGCTGAATAAAACCAAGGCGCTGGCCATCCTGTCATCCGATGCGCTATCGTCCGTGGCCTATGGCCCGGAACAAATCCTCATTGTGTTGATGACCGTCGGGGCAGCTGCCTATTGGTATTCCATACCGATTGCCGTCGGCGTCCTGGTCTTGTTGCTGGCACTTATCCTGTCGTACAGACAAATTATTTTCTCCTATCCGCACGGCGGCGGCGCATATGTCGTGTCCAAACGGAATTTGGGCATGTACCCGGGGCTGGTTGCCGGCGGTTCCTTGCTCGTGGACTATATCCTGACGGTTGCGGTCAGCGTGTCGGCCGGGACGGATGCGATCACGTCGGCTTTTCCGGAATTGCATGCCTATAATCTGCCGATTTCCATCGTGTTCGTTCTATGCTTGACCGTATTGAATTTAAGAGGGGTTACGGAGTCGGCCTCCATACTGGCTTATCCGGTTTACCTGTTCGTGCTTGCGTTATTCATCCTGATCGGGGTAGGGATATTCAACATTGCCACAGGCCATGCGTCTCCGGAGCTTCATACGCCGATCGGCACGCCCGTAGCCGGGCTGAGCTTGTTTCTGCTCCTGCGCGCATTTGCCTCGGGCAGCTCCGCCCTGACCGGCGTGGAGGCGATTTCCAATGCCATTCCGAATTTCAAAGACCCGGCCCCGAATAACGCGGCCAAAACTCTGGTGGCGATGGGATCGCTGCTGGCCCTGTTATTTTCGGGCATCGTTTTCCTGGCTTATTACTATGGGGTCAGTCCCAGCGAACAAGTCACAGTCGTTTCCCAAATTGCCGAGCATACCTTCGGGCGAAATGCGCTTTATTACTTCATACAAGGGACAACGGCCTTAATTCTGATCCTTGCCGCCAACACGGCGTATTCCGCTTTTCCCCTGCTTGCCGTCAATCTGGCGAAGGATAAGTTCATTCCTAGAATGTTCACCGTCCGCGGCGACCGTCTGGGATACTCGAACGGAATCATTATTCTTGGATTTTTCTCCATTCTGCTGCTGCTGGCTTTTGAAGGCAAAACCGAGCATCTGATTCCGCTCTATGCCGTCGGCGTGTTTATCCCGTTTACCCTCTCCCAGACGGGGATGATGGTGAAATGGATTCGCGAAAAGCCCGAAGGCTGGATCGTCAAGCTGATCATTAACACCACCGGCGCATGCATCAGCTTTATCGTGACCATGATCTTCTTCTTTACGAAATTCGCCCAGGTGTGGACCGTGCTGATATTCCTGCCGCTGATCATCTGGATTTTCACCCGGATCCGCAAGCATTACGAGGCGGTAGCGGACCAGCTCCGGATTACGACCTGCGAGCCGGTTAAGCCGATTGAGGGGAATGTCATCATCCTGCCTGTGGCAGGAATCACGCATGTGGTGGAGAACTCGCTGAATTACGCCAAATCGCTGGGAGCGGGCCAAATCATCGCGGTGTACGTGCCGTTCGAGCGGGAGGAGGAAGTCGCCTTCCAGGAAAAATGGAAAAAGTGGCAGCCGGACATCCGGCTGGTAACGCTGCACTCGCCTTATCGGAGCATCATTCAGCAGCTGACGAAATTCATCGATACCGTGCAGCGCAAGGCGAGCGAATCCGACTATCAGGTTACCGTCGTCATTCCGCAGTTCATCCCCAAGAAGGGCTGGCATAATTTCCTGCACAATCAATCCAGCCTGCTCATCCGGGCACATCTCCTGTATCGGAGAGACGTGATCATCACGACGGTTCCCTACCATTTAAAAAAATAGCGGGCTTGTTCCCTGCTTGATTCATTACTGGGAACAGCCTCGCGTATCACGACAAAAAGCTGCGTTCAACCATCCTTGATGAAAGGCAGCGGTTGATCGCAGCTTTTTCTTTAAGCCAGACGCTCGCCAGGCTTCCGGCATTAGGAAACATTCTGCGCCGAATGAACCTGTTGGGGAGCGCCGGCCGATGGCACAGGCGTCTGCTCGCCGCGCGGAGCGGCTGCGGCCTGTTTCTCCTGCTTTAAATAAACGGTTCCGTATGTCGCTCCCACAAATAACGCGCCGCCAACGAAATTGCCCAGCCATACCGGAATGAAGTTCATCAGATACTCGCCCCAGCTGTAATAGCCTTCAAAAATCGCGGCCGGGATGAGAAACATGTTGGCCACCACGTGCTGAAACCCGATGGCGACAAACGCCATGGTCGGAAACCAGATCCCGAGAATTTTGCCGCTCATCTGATCCGATCCGTAGGACAGCCATACGGCGAGGGCTACGAGCCAGTTGCACCCGATGCCCGACAGGAAGGCTTGCAGGAAGCTGTCGTCCAGCTTATGCCCGGCCATATCCACCAGTTTCTCCAGGTAAACGCCGCTGCCTGTCAGACCGGTCACATGGCCGAAGAAGTAAGCGACGAATAACGCTCCCAACATATTGCTGACCGTGACAAGCGCTAAATTCCGCATCATCTCCTTCGTGGAAATTCTCCTCTTGAATCTGGCCAAGGACACGGCCATCATGTTGCCCGTCAGCAGCTCCCCGCCTGCAAGCAGGACAAGAATCAGGCCGACGGGGAATACCGCCGCGCCTATAAAACCGGCAATCCCTCCCCATTCCGGAGACGCTCCGGCAATCACGCGTATGTCAAGCAAAAAGCCGAGCGCAATAAATGCCCCCGCAAGGAATCCTAATATCATCACGTTTATGGCGGAGTTATGCGCTTTTTTCACCCCGTTCTCCAAGGTAATCTCCGCAATGCGCTCAGGTTTATGGTAAGCCATGGTCACTCCCTCATTTCTTCCGCATCCGCTTTGTCTACCTATCCGAATGCAGCTCATGATATTCGTGTTATCGTTACCAACATTGTAACGCAGCTTCTTTGGCAAGAACGTGAATTATATCACGATCGTGTCCGTCAGGGACGGACAGATGCAGATGTGATGTTCCGTATGCCTTGATCTGCTGACCACGCTGCAGCGAATAACATGGATCGGATTCGGTGTGGCCATTTAAGCGATATATGGATATAGGCACAGCACCCTGTCCATGGGTGGAGCTTCGGATCAGCTTTAGCGGGGTGACTGCCTTTCACTTCCTTCGAGGAATCGCATATGCCGAAAAAGCGGTGCCCGGGTTTCTCCCCGGCACCGCTCTTTTGGATTGTCTTTATCAGTACGAAGCCCGTTCGTGTTGGATACCATTCTGCCAGATTCGGTTTAAATGTATAGATTTTCACTCACCCGCTAGGCTTTGGCCGCAGTCTCTACCCTGACAGGCGCCTCCGTTTCCTGCACCGGCACCTTGGCGATCGGCAGCTTCATGCTGATGAATGACGACAGCAGGAAGAGCGCGCCTGCCGTAAAATACACTACGACAATGGAGGTTACCGACATATACCAGCCCGTCAGCCCGGAGCCGATGAGCAGCATGCCGGTAAATATCGGCGTCATCACGCCGTTCAGCCGGCCAATGAATTTCTCTTCCACCTGCTGCATCATCACCGCCATCAGGACCGTCTGGGCCATGGCCATCAGCACCCCGGTGACGAAGCGCATCGAGCCGGTCAGGATCGGCCACTGGGACAGCACCTCGACAAAGGTCGAGAGTCCAAGGAAGGCCAGCCCCGCGAACAGCAAGTAGGAACCTTTCACTTTGCCTGCAATCACCGCTGCGATCACACCGCCGATCAACATGCCCAAGCCCTCAAGCGCGGTGAACCACTGGACGCTGGACATCTCCAGCTGAAGACGCTCGGTGATGACGAAGATGTCGAGCGGCTGTACGAGTCCGCTGCCCAGCGCCAATAAAACGTAGACCACCAGCAGCACCTTCAACAGCCGGCTGGAACCGATGTAGGCGAAGCCTGCCTTCATGTCCTTCACGAACGAACCGGCTGATTCCGAGTCCTTGGAAGGTTCGTCCACGGTGGAAGGCAGAAAGGCCAACACGATCGCCGAAGCGCCGAACAGAATCAGCAAGCTGATTAAAGAGGCCTGCAATCCAAATGCTTGATAAATCGTCGTGCCTACCATAGGTCCCAAAATGATAAACAGCGACATCGAGGTCTGGGATAACGCCGTGGCCGCGGGCACATGCTCATCCGGCAAACACCGCTTGATGATCTTCATGGACGATGGCTGCGAGAATTGCGATACGACGGCCGAGACCAGCGTCACCGCAAACACGGCCTGCCAATATCCCGCATACACAACAAACAAAATAAGCAGAATGGATATGAAGCTTAAAATATCCCCCCATATCATCGTTCGCTTGGGACGCCAACGGTCAGCCAGTACGCCGCCAACCATGGAAATCACGAAGATCGGCGCGTATTCAATCACGGTCAGCAGCGATACGGCGACCGGGTCATGGTTGCTCTGCTCCATAATAAAGAACAACAGCGCCATATTGCGGATCCAGATCCCGATATTTTGCATAAAATCAGATACCATCAACAGCACGAACGCGCGGTTGCCAAACAAATGCTTCATACTCCATCCCCCTGTTAAAACCGACTATTCGGTTTATTTATATTTGCGAAAACGCCCTTTCCTGTTAGCTAAGAAAAGCGTTTTCGATAAATCCTCCTACCGCACCGTACGCTATGAACTTTCACCCGATAACACACCGTTCAAAAAGTACATCACGCTCTTGCGGTACAGCTGCCTTAATTCCTCCTGGGACCGTTCGAAGTACGAAACCGACAACCCGTCCAGCAGCGATCCGAAAATAACGGCTATTTCGTCGATATCCTCTGCCGCTATGCGTCCCTCGTCCGCTCCCTCTGCCAGAATTTCGCGGTAGAGCATACGCGGACCTTGCAGAATCGCCAGCATTTCGCCCACAATCGTCTTATTTTCCGGCTGGTTGATATAGAATTCCTCCGCGATTTTGGTGAGCGGATTCTGGAAGTCGTCAACCATGTGATCGGCGATCCCGTACAGCTTCTCCTCAAAGCTGGCGTAACCGGCCTTTTTGTCGTCCCAGGCTTCCATCCATTCCCGATTCTGCTTTGTCAGCAGCTTGACGAACAAATCTTCCTTGCTCTCGAAGTGATAATAGATGCTTCCCTTGCTGGCCCCCGTATACTTGACCAGTTCATCCATTGACGTTGCCGCATATCCGCGCTGGATGAACAGCTCCTTGGCTTTATCCAGAATCAAATCCCGCTTTCGCTGCGCTTTTTCTGATGACATCGGTGTTAGCACTCCTTGCGTTGGATTCAACAGTCCGCATCAACCAGCGGAAATCCGTGATCCGTAATAAAAAATGTATTCTGTCATGAATGAAACTTCATCCTTCTTTAAAAAACCGACTGTACGGTTTAATCATACTGAAAACCTCCTCCCATGTAAAGGACGCTCATCCGAATGCAACGAAAAAAGGACTTTGCCGAAGCAAAATCCTTGTCCATCTCGCTCATTCCAAAATAACAACATGCGATGTATTGCTGCATTATTCCACTGCCCAAATGGCTCTTCCTTCTTTCATCGGATCGCCGTAACTCAGCTGCAGCCCCTGAACGTCCTGCTTCACCTCGTACGGAATCTCGCCCGTCAGCTCGCCGCCCGGAGGAATGGTTCCGTCCAGCATCTTCACGTCATCCGTAATAGGAACCGTATAGTTAAGATCGCTTGAATCCGTCATGGAAAAAGACAGTGCCGAAGAGATGACCAACGGCTCCTGACCGTTGTTCTTCACGGTAATGTCGACCACCTTAAACGTATGGCCGGGCTGGGGCTTCAAGTACTCGTCGCCTTCGGAGTCGCGTACGCCGTTCAGCGTGATGACCGCGCCGTGGTAATCGACCGTATCGCCTACAGCGGCAGGCTCGTCGATCGGTTTCGTCTCTCCATCGGCAGGTTGACCCTCCCCTTGGGATGGTTCTGCCGGCGGTTCCTCTTCAGCCGCCCCCGTCTGATCCGTTCCCTCGCTATCCACGACAGCCGGCGGGGTTTCTGCCGACGGGTCCGCCTGATTGCTGGAACAAGCAGCCGTCAGCAGCATGGAGAACAACACAGCCGAGACCAGCATTATTTTTTTATTCATACTTTATCCTACCTCCTGAAAGTCGATATCGATATGTCCGGATATTTTCCAATTCGCTGTCAAAATCCATATTCCTTCTAAAACAAGAAAAAGACCCCCGAATCAGGGGGTCTTCGTTATTGCCTAGAATGAATTAAGCGTGTACCGGCGCTTTGGTCTCCACCGCCGGCAGAGCCTGCAGGCCGGCCGTGTTAAGGAAATTCCACGGCTTGTTGTAATGCGGCTGGAAGAAGAAATCGATGAAGGCCAGCTGGTCGATCGTCATGCGGTTCTGGATGCACACCGACAGGGTGTTGATGGACTGCGTCATGTCCGCCTTGGAGATCACCTGTGCACCGAGCATCCGGCGGCTTTCCTGTTCATACACCACCTTCAGCGTAACTTCCTCGAAGGTAGGCATGAACTCCGGACGGTAATGGTCCGTAATGGTGACCGTATCCACCTTCAAACCTTCATCCTTGGCCGCTCCCTCGGTTAATCCTGTCGAGGCAATGTTGTGTTCGTATATTTTCAATCCGGACGTACCCTGGGTTCCCATATAAGTCGTTGTGGGCTGCACCAAATTCCGTGCAACGAGCGTACCCATCCGGACAGCGTTGGTCGCCAGCGGAATGTACATCATTTTACCCGTCGGGTTATAGAGCACCGAGCAGCAATCGCCCGCTGCATAGACATCCTGCTTGCTGCTTTGCATATATTGGTCCACGACGATGGCGCCGTTCTTCAGCATATCGACCTGCCCCTTCAGCAGCTCCGTATTCGGTCGGAAGCCGATGCAGAGAATGACCAGATCCGTGTCGATCTCCCCTTTGTCGGTGATGACCTTATTCACCTTGCCATCCTGGCCTTGGAAGGACGTCACGGTCTGCCCCATGGCCATCTCGATTCCTTTTTCACGGAACGATTCCTCGATCTGGCCGCTGAACTCAGGATCCAGGTATTTGTTCAGAATCCGATCGGCACTGTCGATCAAAGTTACCTGCTTGCCGTTCTGTTGGAAGGCCTCCACCAGCTCCACGCCGATGTAACCGGCGCCGACAACGGTAATATGTTTGGCTCCTTGCGCTTTATCAATGATCGCGTTGGAATGATCGTAGTTTTTGCAGAGCAAAATATTATTCAAATCGATGCCTTCAAGCTTCGGTACGATCGGCCAGGATCCGGTGGTAACAATCAATTTGTCATAGGTATCTTCAAACGTATCTTCCGTGGCCAGGTTGCGGACCTTCAAGGTTTTCCGGTCCGTATCCACCGAGATGATCTCATGCTTCATCTTGGTTTCGACACCAAGCTCGTCGAGTTTCTGCGGCGAAGAATAGAATAGCCAGTCCGGATCCTTCACAACGCCCCCGACGTAAAGCGCAATGCCGCACGACAAGAATGAGATGTTATCATTGCGTTCGTAAACGGTAATCTGTGCATCGGGATAAAGTTTGGCGGTATTCACGATGGCGGACGTTCCTGCATGGGTACAACCGATAACTGCAACTTTCATGGTTTTTCCTCCTCCAAGTATGAAGCTTTACATTGGTTTAAGATGAGCATTTTTGCCTGGATTCATGCTTGGTAACGCTTGTTGAGCATGAATGGGTGACTGGTAATACTAATTGTGAATAATTTCACTTCATGACCTTATTATAATGTGATTTATTTCACAGTTCAATAGGCGAATTGCGTTATTCACATATTGTTCATAATTTCACATAGTGGGAATGATGAATGATCTTGACTCCAAGATTAACGTCTTGATGCCACCGAATAAGGCGAAATCGAGAATACGGGTACGGGATCCGGGGAAGCTAAAAGGGCCCCGCTTGCCAACATTCTCGAGATACCGGAATAGGTTTTTCTTATTAATAACGGATTATTCCCTTTTTGAAACAATCGGCTGCGGGTAATGTTGTGCAGGAGGTGCTTTATCATGACAACCGTATTTGTTGCCGGAGCGCATGGAAATACCGGGAGACGGATCGCGAAGCTTCTCGCCGAGAAGGGGTATCAAGTCCGCGGCCTGATCCCCGATGAGATCCATAAACGGAAGATGGAGCAGGAGGGTGCCGAGGGAATTGTCGGTGATTTGACGCAGTCTTATTCCGATGGTTTAAGGGACGTAGACGCCGTCATCTGCGCAGTTGGCGCCGGGGTAACGGAAGATCCTCAGGAGACGGATCATGTCGGCACCGTGAGGCTGATCGAGCAGTGCGTGCTTCTAGGAATCAATCGCTTCATTATGATTAGCTGCATGGAGACCAAACATCCGGAGCACTTCTCCGAACTAAAGCCCTATTTGCTTGCCAAACATAAAGCTGAGACCATTCTTGAAGAAAGCACGCTGACTCACACGATCATAAGGACCGGCGAGTTAACGGATGACGCTCCTGCCGGCAGGGTTCAGGCACATCCCGATCTCCGGGAAACCGGATCCATATCCCGTCAAGATGTCGCTCAAGCAGCCGTGCTGTGTCTCTCCACGCCAGAGACGGAACTTAAGGCGTTCGATCTGATTCAAGGCGATCATCCCATACAAGATGCCTTGAAGGGTCTTGATTCGGGCTGAATGGACGAAATGGCGAGGGATTTCCCATAAAAAAACAGGACTGTTTCTCCTCCGGGGCAAATCCCCCGACGAAAACAGCCCTGTTATGTGCTCATTACTATCTGGCATTAACCCAGCAGGGATTCAATGGCGCCCTTCATCGATTCAGGCGATTCCTTCGGCTCAAACCGCTGGACCACCTTGCCTTCGCGGTCCACCAGGAACTTCGTAAAATTCCAAGCGATCTCTCCGCCTTCATTCGGTCCGGGCTGCTCCGATTTCAGATACTGAAATAACGGATGAGCATGCTCCCCATTCACGTCAATCTTCTGGAAAACCGGAAAGTTCACGCCATAGTTCAATTGACAGAACGATTCGGCCTCTTCGCTCGTACCCGGCTCCTGTCCGCCAAACTGATTGCACGGAAAGCCAAGAACCTGAAGCCCTTGCTGGCCGTATTGGTCGTACAGCTGTTGAAGCTCTCCATATTGCGGCGTTAGGCCGCATTGGCTTGCCGTATTCGCGATGATCAAGACCTTGCCCGAATACTGATCGAGCGAGACTTCCTGCCCCTTGGTATTGGTTGCATGATACTCATAAACTGACATCCTCGAATCTCCTCTCCAGCTTGTATTGAATGAACCGCTTGCTTCCAAGCTTCTGTAGCCTGGCCCATCTTCTTACATCATACCGAATATACGCCCCTAAACCAAATTTTCGGTTCCAATGCCTCTACCCCGCCATCCGTAAATCCATTATGATAAACGTATATCCGCTTCAAGCAAGAGTTACATAGACTCCTGACAGCTGTTTAGTCAGCAAGTCAGCAGGGTAATGATTTAGGGTTTGGCAAAATATTGCATGATCCCGCATTTCAACAACAGTAAGCGAGGAAACGAAATGAAATTGTATCCCGAAATGTTCTTGTCTCCATGGCATCTCATCGTCGTTGTTCTGGCCCTGATTGCCTTCATCGGATTGATCAAAGGGGGGTATGACCGAAGAACCGTGCTTCGCAGCACAGGGCTGTCGACGCTGGTTTTCTATTTTATTCTGACGATCCCCATTGGCCTGATCACCCAGGAATCGCTTTACAAAGAAGAAACGATGCTAACCGACCTGGATCAGAACTTTGAGGACAAGAAGGCGGATTCCCAGCTGCAGAGCTTGAAAGACTACGTCGTACTTCACGTTGGAGCGTATAAAAATGAGGATGATGCCGACATCGTCGTCTATGCCGGCAATTATCATGAAAGCCAAGCGTTCAACGGTCATATTACCTTGTTCGTGTACGACAAGAACGATGAGGAAGTCTTTACCGAGATGTACAGGGACATCACCCTCGCCCCCGGCGAGAAGAAAAAGCTGGACACCTCTTTTACCAGCCAGCCCATGGATACCTACAGGTACCGATACGAAACGCACCCCCAAATGTGAAGGGTGCGTTTCTTTCGTTTTCGTATTAGGTTGACAGCCGGTCTCCAGACTCGAACCCTGGCTTATCGTTTTCCGTAAGAGGCTGGTACGGCCCCGGCATCGGCGGAAGATTCTTCGCATCCCGCCCTTTGCGCACATACCGGATTCCCAAATAAAAGAGAGCCGCCACAGGCAGCGACAGCATGGCTATCGCAAGGAGCATGCTGGACATTTGGTAGGAAGGATCGGTCTCGATCTCCGAGAAGTCCAGAAACATAAACGATATAAAAGTAACCAGCGAGAACATAATGATCTGTAACCAGCGCATCCATTTCACCAGGAAGAAGAACAGGATCGCCGACAGCGCAACAAGAAGAATGGGGTACAGCGGCTGTTCCGGGTCCGCGTTACCCAGCTCCGCCTGGCGCGTCAGCCAAAAACCGACGGCGAACTGAACCGGGAAAACCAGCCAAGCAAGCAAACCGGTTCCACGAAAAGCCGATCTTCGCTTTTGCAGCGCTTCTTCGTATTCGAGGAGCTTCATCTCGTATTCCAGCTGATCCAGTTCCTCCTCCGTCAGCTCCCTGTCTTCCTCCTCGTTCTCCTGTACCAGGCGATCCAGATACGGACGGAATTGCCGCTCGATATTCCCGTCAAATTCGGCACGCTCTAAATCCTCGTCCTCGCGAAGCACTGACGCCACCGATTCATCCCCCAGATCTTGGATGATGACGGATGTCAGATATAAAGGAATCCCTCGTCTGCCGACGACCTCCAGCCAGCGGTTCGCCTCCATCGGATCCGTGAAAGGAACGGCCACTGCCCGTTCAGCCGTCCCTTCCCCAGCAACAAGGTACATGATGGGCATTAACTCCGCCATAGGCACCGACTCGGTCATTTTGCTGTTTTTATAGGCATAACTGAATTGAAAAATATATCGCCCGTAATATATTTCCTTTACGTCGCCGATCCGAAGGCTCCCCTTCAAGGAGTCTTTCGTCTCGGGATTCCATCGCTCATATTCAATGTGGTCTTCGTATAACAAATATTCGTCCAGATGCGTATTATTCCAGATATGCCCTTTCAGACTCTTGGATAGCCGAATCACCATAAAGATACCGGCGGGTATACCCGCCAGACTCATCCACGTCCAGACATTGGCCCAGAAGTACAACAGAATCAAAGGCCCCATCGTAAACGCCAGTCCCAGCAAAATGCCCAGCACATGCATTTCGAACGTAAGCACCCAATAAAAAGGCTGCATTTTGGGTTTTCTCTGCTCATGAATCACCAGAGACATTCAGGCAGCGCCTCCTCCTTTATTCTTTCGATGTTACCCAATCCAACAGATGGAATAAAGACATTGGAAATCATATTATGTATAAAGCCTAATATCAAGCCCTTCATCCTATAGTTATGTTCATTCCTGCCTTCGAACCAAAAAAACCTTCCCCGGCAAGTCGGCCGGGGAAGGACCCTCATCTTACGCTTCGCCTTATTGAGCCGTACGGTTTTGAGCCAGCTTAACCAGCAGATGAGCCAGCTGATGCTGCTCCGCTTGCGTTCCGACCTTCCATAACTCCTGAAGAAGTTTCTCCTCGGAATTGCGGGGCTCCTCGTTAGCGGCGAGGTATCCGGCTACCTTCTCTGCCGCCTGCGCCAGCTGCTCTTCATTCAAGCCAATGCTCTCGGCAAGCTGAATTCGTTTGTTCAAATAGGATTGAAAGGCATCGAAGTCAGCCAGGATCCGTTCCTTCTCCTTGTCGTCAATCCGGTCCATAGCGTCATCGACCTTACTCACATCCAGCTCACCGTTCTTGTTCACCACATGATTATGTTCAGACATGGTAACGCCTCCTTGTCATTGACTGGGTAACGATCTCTACTTAAACGTGATCCTTCGGATTGAAACAGAAGACCTCCTAAAATTTACCTTGAACTCCCTAGCGGCTCCGACCGCCGCGTCGTCCACCGCTTTGGCCTCTGGCAGCGCGGCCTTCGGAGGATCGGGTTCCGCCTTGTCCGCCGCGGCCTGCGACATTCCCCCGCCCCTCGGTTCTGGACGGTCCGCGGCTGCTGCCTCGTGCTCCGGCTTGCGGTCCGCGGCCCTCGCCTGCACGACCGCCTTCACGCGCTCCGCTGCCTCGGCCTCCGGCCGCCGATGATCCTCGACCCTCTCCGGTACGGCCTCCTGCCCGGCCCGAATCGCGGTCATCCCTGCGCGATGATCCTGCCCTTCCTCTACCCTGCTCGTTACCGCGGCTACGCCCGGAACCCGTGCCCCGATCGGCACGGCTTCTGCCTTGACCACGTTCATTATCGGATTCAAGTGACGAGACATTTCTTGCTTTCTTCGGTCGGCCCGTATCCCTGCCCGAGCCGCCAGAGCTTTCCCGAAGGCTTCCGGCGGCAGAGTCATAGCGTACTCGCTTTAACCGCTGGGAGATCCCTTCTTCGATGCGCTGCAGATCATTAAGGTCTTTTCCGGCCGCAAACGTGATGGCCATACCGCTACCCCCCGCCCGTCCGGTCCGGCCGATACGATGGATGTAACTTTCAACATCATGGGGCATATCGTAGTTAAAGACATGGGTAACGCCTTCGACGTCCAGCCCCCTCGCGGCAACATCCGTTGCAACGAGCAGCTGCAGCTTGGCTTCCCGGAATCGCTTCATGACCGCTTCCCGTTTCGCCTGGGACAGATCCCCGTGCAGCTCGTCCGATTGGTAGCCATGGGCCAGCAGCGCCTCGTTCAACGTGGTGGCTCTGCGCTTCGTCCGGCAGAAGATGATCGCGAGGAAGGGATTATGCTCTTCGATCATTGCGCGTAAGGCATCCTGTTTGGAACGGTCCGTACACTCGACCACTACCTGCTGGATCTGCTCCAGCGGGATCGGGGAAGCCCCCTTAATCACGATATCGACAGGTTGATTCATATAATTGCCGGCAAGCTGCTTCACGCCGGCAGGCATCGTCGCCGAGAAGAGCATCGTTTGGCGCCGATACGGAAGCGCATGGATCAGCGCCTCCACTTCATCCAAAAAGCCCATATGCAGCATCTGGTCGGCTTCGTCCAGCACCAGCTGCTTCACGCCGCCAAGCTCTAACGTGCCTCGGCGCAAATGATCCAGCAGCCGGCCCGGCGTGCCGATGATCAATTGGCGTCCGCCTTCAAGCTTGCGCAGCTGTTTCTCCACGTCCTGCCCGCCATAGACCGCCAGAATTTTGATGCCGTCCGGCTCTCCTGCCGTCAGCTTCTTGGCTTCTTCCGTAATTTGCAATGCCAATTCCCGTGTCGGCGCAACGATGAGCGCCTGCGGGTACGCCCGCTTGGGATCGATATGCTGCAGAATCGGCAGCATGAAAGCCAGCGTCTTGCCTGTGCCGGTCTTCGCCCGGGCAATGACGTCCTTTCCCTGCAGCAGCAGCGGAATGCTCTCTTGCTGTACCGGAGTCGGTTCCGTAATTCCCTGCTCCTTCAGTTTTCGTACTCTTTGTTCGTCAATGCCCAGCTGTTGAAAGTTCGGCAAACGTTCCACCTCATTTAATTTATTTAGCATCTTATGGTCTCAATCCATTCGATTCAGCAAACAAAACCAACATATTTTCATACATAAATCCCAACAAAAGGCCGATACCATTCGTTCTTAGAAGAACAGGGCGCTTCCCTTATGTGTCCAGTGAATGAAGATATGGTTTGAATCCATTCACTATTTTCGCCAGAAAACTGACAAACGACCCTGTCTTTGGTAATGTCAATGATATAGAAATCCAGTATACACCAGCGAGGAGGTGTCCCCGATATGCATATCCTACAGCTCATCCTGACAGCCTTGATCTTGATGATCCTATTCGGCCTTATCAATCTAATGATGAATTATATTTCAAGACGCGACGGGGAGCCCATCGTTCCCTTCCGGAAGAAGCTGTGGCTCATTCCGCTGTTGTCGGCCTTTATCATTATGCCATTGGAGCTCTTTTCCATGCTGTATGCCCAGTGGTTCCCCATGCCCGATCCTTCAGGAACTGGCGAAACGCTTGCCTACGACGGCCAAGGCGTGCTGCTCGGCTTCTCGCTTTTCGTCCTGGTCGGGTTCCTGATCTTCGAAGGTCTCATACATCCATTGGTCATCGCCCTGCTGCGGCTTCTGCTTCGCAAGGATACCTCCATCTATATGAAACAGGCAGTGACGGTCGTGACCGATACGCTGCTGCTGTACATAGCCTCTCTGATCGTGCCCGCCATTCCCGTGGAGGGCTGGCTGCAATCGTTGGTCATCGCCGTATTTTTCCATCTCATAGAGTGGATCCTGATCGGTGTCCAGGCCTGGATGCAGCAACGCAAACGGACAAGAGCCGAATCGGCAGGCTAGAACCTGCCGGATTTGAATATGGCGTACAGCAGCCATGCCACCATCAGCAGGGCTACGATGAATCCGACTTCAATCACCGGGAAGCTCCATATCATCATCGGCTCCCGGCTGAGCGACGATCCGATAATCAGCCCTACCATGATGATGCTGAAAGCCAGAAGCACGATGCTGAAGGACAGCCGGTTACTGATCTGATCCAACTTGCGCATCAGCGTTTTCAGTTCCGGAACGCTGATCTCCACCCGCAGTTTTCCTTTGCTGATCAGGGCCGACAGCTGCCGGGCTTGACCGGGCAGATCGAGCAAACTCTCGGCAAGCCCCGCCACCCCATCCAGCACCTTCCTGCTGATCCGGCGGGTATTGTACCGCTTCTTCAACAGCTTCCTTCCGAAAGGCTCCGCCATATCGATAATGCTCAGGCTCGGGTCCAGCATCTCGATGACCCCTTCCAGGGTCAGCAATGATTTGCCAAGCAGCGTCATATCCGGAGGCAGCATAATCCGGTGCCGCTGGGCAACGGCAAACAGATCGGTCAACGCCTTGCCGATGCGCACTTGAGCAAAAGGCACGTCATAATACTCTTCCCGCAGACGGTCCATATCCGACCGCAGCGCATCCATATCGCAATCGTCCGGAATCAAACCCATTCTGGAAATCGCCCGGATCATCCCCTCCGAATTCCGCCGCATCAATGCAATAATGAGTCCTGACAGATGATCCTTCATATCTTCGCTGAGATGACCGACCAGCCCGAAATCCAGAAAGACCAGCTTGCCGTCCTCCCTGACGAGCAGGTTCCCCGGATGAGGGTCGGCATGAAAGAAGCCCTCAATAAAAATCTGCTGCAGCATGCCGTCGGTCAGATGCTCGGCGATCGCCTTGAGATCATGCCCCTTGGCCACAACCTCCTGCCTGCGGCTTAAGGTAATACCCTCGGCATACTCCATCATCAACACCTTCGATGACGTATAATCCCAATAAATCCGCGGAATATGGACAAATTCCTGCTCCGTCATCCGGGATGCGATCTTCTCCGCATTCCGGGCTTCATGGCTGTAATCCAGCTCCGCCATCATCGCTCTGGCAAACTCGTCAACGATTCGATCCACGCGGTACTGCTTCACCCATTCCCAATGGCGCTCGGCAATCGAAATTAAATCCCGCAGGATTTCCAAGTCGCGGCCGATCATGCGGGCCACGCCGGGACGCTGCACCTTGATCGCTACAAGCTCTCCGGATTTCAGCCTCCCGGCGTGAACCTGGCCGATTGAGGCGGCAGCCAGCGGCTTGTCCTCAAACTCACTCAACACGTCGTCGATCGGCATGCCCCATTCTTGTTCAATCAGCTCCCGTGCGCTCGCGGAAGGGAACGGAGGCACCCGTTCCTGCAGCTTGACCAATTCCTGGATAATGTGGTCTGGCAGCAGGTCCGATCGGGTACTCGCCAATTGGCCCAGCTTCACAAAGGCAGGCCCCAGATCCTCCAGCACTCGCCGAATGCGTTCCCCAAGCGTAATCGTCTCCGGCTGCTCCTTGGAGCTCCAGCGGACAGGCAGCGACAGAACATGGAACAGTCCCATCTCCTCCACCATATAGCCAAAGCCATGACGCATGAGCGCCATGGCGATTTCCCGGTAACGTCCGGCATGTCGAATTCGGACCGCCATCTATTCCTGCCGCGATCCTTCCAGTTCTACAACCTTCTTCTCCAGAGCGGCAATGCGCTGTTCCAGGCTGGCGACATCGCTCTCTTTGGGAACATCCAGATCAGACAACACGCGCTGCACCTGCTCATAAATATATGACTTGATCTGGGATTGCTCCTCTTCGCCGCGCTCGACGAGGCGGTTCACCAGCGCCTTGGATTCCGCAGGAGCCAGCTCCCCGCGTTTGACCAGATCGTCCACGATTTTCTCTACTTTTTCCTTGCTGACCACGGTAAGGCCCAATCCTAACGAGATGGCTTTCTTAAAAAGATCACTCACGATATATCCCTCCCGGTCGTTGTCTGGTTCCATTATAACCTTTAACGCTGGCAAAAACATCTATCCTTGGACTTGCTTTCTAAGTATCGAGAAGCTCCCTTATCAATGTCCCCTGATTTTCCATGAAATATGAGGGCCAATCGGGCGGACGGCGGGAATGCACTAATGCCATGACAAAAAAGCGAACAGCCGGGTTAAAACCCGTGCTGTTCGCTGATACGGCTATCCTACGCAGATGAAGAACGGTTTAATCGTCATCCCGATCATCATCGTAATGATCATCGTGATCATCATCCCAATCATCATGGTCATCGTGGTCGTCATCATCATGGTCGTCGTATTTCTCGTATTCTGCCTTGATCACTTTGCCGCTGACCGCGTTGATCTCAACCTCGGACGAGCCTTTGGCCGTCTTCACTTCGACGTCATACACCCACCGGCCGTCATCGTGGTCCAGATCAACCTCTACGGCTGTCCCGCTCTTGACGTGTTTGACAGCGATGGCGGATGCCTTGCCGGCACCGATCAGATTCCCCGGAATGCTGTCACGGTCATCATCGTCATCATCCCGATCTACTATGACGCCAAGGGATTTGCCTGTGTAGGCATCAATCCATACATCGACATCCCGGTTGCTCTGCTGAATCTCAACATCGTACACCAGCTTGCCCTTTTTGCGGTCGATGTCAATGCTCTCCACTTTACCGCTGGCAGCCGCGAGTGCCAATTGTTCCGCTTTTTCCATTCCAATGAGCTGCTTCTCCTGTTTGGCTGCCGCCTGGGTTCCTGCCGGCGTTGTCTGTCCTGATCCTGCAGCCTGCACGGCGCTATAGCCGTATACTCCACTTGCCGCGATCGCTACGGACAGTGCGCCTGCCCACCATGTTCTTTTGTTCATCATTTTGCCTCCTCAAAACTCTCTGTGTGATCTCTACAAACCCAATATACCGTCACAACATGAGAGCTTTCGGAGAGAAAGATTAGAATACGATGAGAAAATGCGAACAGGCCTCTAATCTATTCATCGTCATCCTCGTCATCCCAAGTCACGGTCATGATCTTGCCGGTAATCGCGTGGACCTGAATGGTCGCTTCGCGCCCGTCTTCCCGCTCGATCTCGACCAGATAATAACGGCTGCTCTTGCTCTCGCGATATTCCACGTCTTCCACCGTTCCCGGTACCTTCTCTAAAGAAAGCTTGATCGCGTACTCTTTGGTGATCATCGTTGCAGGCGGCTCCGCAGTTCCGCTTTCACCATCCGCTGATCCCTTCTCGCCATTCTCAGCGGGCTCCGCAGGAGTCGTGCTTGGATTGTCGGTCGGCTGCTTGGTTTCGCCGGGCTCCGGCTCTGGCTTCGCTGGCGCTTTGTCCAGCTGCTTGATGGACACGATATCGCCTTGACGGGCATCCACCGTCATCTCATACCTTCCGGAATTGGACTCCAGCTCCATCCGGTACATCTCCCCATCCAGCGTTGCTTTTGTAATCTCACCGTCCGGATATTGTTTCAATACTCCGCTTACGGCTTCCTCCTGCGACATCGCCTCCGTCGAACGGGTAAACGGACTCCATACCGCATTCACGATGATCATGACGGCCACCACGATAATGACGCCCAGCAGCACACTCACTTTTTTACGCATTGAATCACCTCGCAACCCATTCGGTCTATACCGTCAGTATAGCGCAGCATGGTTAGAATTCGATGAGAAAACGTGGGCTGCTGACGTTTATTTCGATTCTTGGAGCCGAATGGTGGCCGTTGTGCCCACGCCGGGCAGGCTTTCCAGCTCCAGCTCAGCAGAGATGGCCTCCGCGATATCCTTGGCCAAGGACAATCCAAGGCCGGCTCCCCCGCCCCGGCGGGTACGAGCTTCGTCCACCCGGTAGAAACGGTCGAAGACGTGCTCCAGCTCCTCTTTGGCAATGCCGATTCCGCGGTCGATGACCCGGATATATACCTCCGACGGCTTTCTGCCCAACTGGATGACGATATGTTCGTCACTGTATTTGCGTGCATTATCCAGCAGAATGAACAAGAGCTGCTTGAGCCTGCGGCTGTCCGTCCAGCCCAGAACCTCGCCGTCGGCTTCAACCTCGACCGTGCGGTTATAGGCATCGCGAAATGCGCGAGCGGAAGACTCCGATAATGCTGCGAGATCCACCTGCTCCATCTCGACCTGCCATTGGTCCTGGTTGCGGGCAAGCAGCAGCAGCTGCTCCGTCATCTCCTTCATCCGGATCGCTTCCGAATGGATCGCATCGACGGACTCCATGAACAGCTCCGGCCGATCCAGGCCTCGCCGCTTCAACAAACTGGCGTAACTCTCGATGATGGTGAGCGGTGTTTTTAACTCATGGGAAGCGTTGGACACGAATTGTTCCTGCCTCGCATGGTTGCTCTCCAGCAGCGTGATCATGTCATTGAAGGCAGCCCCCATCTCCACCAGCTCATCCTTGGATGTTTCCTTCAGCTCGATCCGACGGAACCGTCCGCTCTGCCGAATCTCCCGCATCGTACGGATTAAGGCCGTAATCGGCTGCACGATTAAACGCCCCAATATCCGCGTCGAAATGATGACCGGAACCAAAGCGATCGCGGTTACGGCCACCAGCACAATGCGCAGCACCTGCAGCGTCTCCATCGTAGCGGCAAGGCTGCGGGAAATTTGGATGTTGTATACCGCCCCGTCGCTCCAAATGACAGGCAGGGACACCAGCACATAACGCATTCCTTCATATCGGATCTGCTCGACCTGCTTATTGGCGTTATAAGGCAGCTTCAGCTCATCCATATCCTCGCCGGAGGAGGTCACGTAAGGAGACTTGGCCTTGCTGTCAGCCGGGACGAATTGAATCTTTCCGTCAGCCGGGACATAACTTCGCAGCAGATCGTCAATGGGAATGGTCGCGGCAGAATGCGCAATGCTTCTGACGATGCTTCCCGCCTCGGCTTCCGCCTGCTCCAGCTGGCTGTCCACCGTCATTTTGCTGAACACGTAATACACGGATAAATTCATGACAATCAGGATGGCGGCCATCAGCACCGACGAATAGAGATGGATTTTGCTGCTCAGCTTCATAGGGTTTCTTTCAGCACGTAGCCGACGCCGCGAACGGTGTGGATGAGCTCTTGCGTGCCGTCATGATCGATTTTCTTGCGGACGTAACGTATGTATACATCAACGACGTTGGTATCGCCGTAATAATCGTACCCCCACACGGCAGCAAGAATCTGCTCGCGGTTCAGCACCTGCCGCTTGTTCTTCAGCAAATAGACGAGCAAGTCAAATTCACGCGGCGTCAGATCGATCCTTCTGCTGTCGCGAATCACTTCCCGCGTGCCTTCATTCAATTTCAAATCCGCGGCCGTAAGCCACTCCCCAGCCGGTTCTTCTTCCGGATGAGGCTTTCCCTGAAGCCGTAATGCAGCACGAATCCGCGCCAGCAGCTCTTCGATCTGAAACGGCTTCGTAATATAATCATTGGCTCCAAGATCCAGCCCCGATACCTTATCTTCAACGGAGCTCTTCGCCGTAAGCAGCAGCACGGCCGTATGGGAATCATGGGCACGAATCCGCCGCAGCAGCTCAATGCCGCTCATACCCGGAAGCATGACATCCAGCAGAATGAGATCCACCTCCTGGCTGCGGTATGCCTCAAGCGCATCCAGCCCGTTATCCGCCTTGATGACCTGGTATCCTTCACTCTCCAGCTCGATTTCAAGCAAACGGGATATTTTCGCTTCATCCTCAACAATTAGTATCTTCCCGCTCACGCGCGTCCCTCCTGCCCGATCATTTCGAAATGCCTTAACCCGGAACGCGCGCCGCCCACTTGGCCGCTTGCGTAATCATTAAACGCAGCTGAGGCTGGAGAAAGGACGGTTCATGATGGCCCGGCATCAAGAAGACCACGCGTCCAATGCCATACGTATGGCACCAGGCGGCAGGCCACTGCTTGCCTTCGTACTCATAATGCAGCAGCACGGTTTTTTCCGTGAACGGACTGAATACGAACCGGTAAGGCTCCTCGTCCAGCACAAACGGCTCAACGCCCTCCGTAATATCGTGATCGGTCTCCCCCGGAACGAAATACAGCTTCTCCATCGGCGGGTGCCCGTCAAAACGGGCGCCAATCAGCTGCGCCAGCTCATAACGGTTTGCCAAGGTAACGCCATTATGAATCACGAGCAAGCCGCCGCCTCCGCTAACGTAGGACAGCAGGCCTGCGGTCTGCCGCGGCGAAACCCGCTCGTCCCACAAGTCGCTATAGGCGATGCACAGCTCGTAAGGGTAGAGATTGCTTTCATGAAGCATTTTATGGTTTTCCGTGCACTGCACGGTGAACATGTCGTTCAGCAGATGCGTGATCTGTTTGTCTATGCCTTGCAGCGGATGAAACTTCGGGTGCGTGTAGCTGCCGAGCAGCAATGCTTTTCTCTTATCCATCGGTCATCCTCCTATTTACTACTCAATATTTCACATGAACCTGAGGAACATGCATCGACGTGCTGGAATGGATCCAAATCCTTAGCTTCGTTACGTTATATCATGACATTATTCTTGATTTTGAGCAAAATAACGGCCAAGCGTCACCATCATGCTGCCCATTCGCTCTTCCTCGGGAACCACCATGCGTTCAATGCCTTCCTCGCGGAGTCCCTGAGCCGTCACCTTGCCGACAGCCGCCGCCACGACCGGTCCGCGGAACGCCTCCAGCACGGCTTCCAGCTTGCCATGGGCACGAGCATAATCCGCAAGAAAACGAAACTGTGGCGCACTTGTAAAAGCAACCGCATGAACCTTGCCGCCAACGATTTCGTCAACGAGCAGGGAAATATCCTCCTCCAGCGGCGGAATGTGCTTATAAGGCAGAATCTGCTGCACCTCCGCTCCCCGTTGCTGAAGCCAATCGACCAGCTTAGGCGCAGACTCGCCATGCAGCTGCAGAATGACGCGTTGACCCGACAAGTCATGCGGCGCAAGCGACCGGATCAGTCCGGACGTGCTGCCGTCATCGTCTCTGACGACCGGTGCCAAACCGCGTTTTTTCAGAGCATTCGCGGTCTTGTACCCTCTTGCCGCAATCGAGGTGTCTTGAAGCGTTTCATTCAATGTATCCAACAGGCCCATCTGCTCGGCCGTATCGTAAATGGCCTCCAGGCCGATTCCCGTCGTAAAGATCGCCCACGGCGCAGGCGCCTCGAGCCAAGCTTCGATGGAACGCCGGAGCACTTCATCATCCAAAAATACCGTCCCCTGCGCCGGGCGAAGCACCGCCGTGCCTCCCATCTTCTCCACCAGCTTGGCCATGTCCGCCGCTTTGCGCGGGCCTGCCAAGGCTACAACCCGATCTTTCATATGCTGTGCCATGATATATGCCTCACTCTCTTAAATTCTAGCTTATGCAACCTTCATGCCGTATAGCCTCTAGCAGCTGACTCCAGTATAAAGGCCATGATCCCATAGATAAAGCCACTAAGGTCTTATTCTTCCAAAAAGCCCCCTTTCCTGCCGCATGCAAAAAAGCAGCAAAGGAATAGGCGTTCCTCTGCTGCTCCACTTATATATTTCAGTGGATGAAAAAAAGAGGCACCCATTTATGCGGGTACCTCTTTTGGCCGGCGACCATGGATCGCCGTCTATATAAAGGCCTGCCATCCTGCACAGCGGAAACAGGATGGCGGGCTCTTATATGTTTGGTATTACTTCGGCTGACCGGCCGGGATGAATCCGCTCAGGTCTACGCCAAGCCCTGCGGCAAGTCTTGCGCCATATTCGGCGTCTGCACGGTAAAAATTGCATACGGCACGGAGCTGGATGTCGGATTTGACCTGGCTCAGGTCGTCAACCAGATTGCGGAGCAGATGATCCTTCTGCTACTCCGTAAACGAACGGTACAATTCGCCGGCTTGGGTGAAGTCATCCGTTTTCTCGATGCGCTGGCGAACGACATGACCGCTCAGCGGAGCTTCGCTCTCATTCACGGACGGATCTTCCACAGGGCCCGTTGTATAGCTGTTCGGTTCATAGTTCACCGGCGACGGATCTTGATTCACGTTCATCAAGCCGTCGCGTTGATGATTGCGCACAGGGGCATACGGGCAGTTGATCGGGATCTGCAAATAATTGGCGCCCAGACGATGACGCTGCGTATCCGGGTAAGAGAATAACCGGCCCTGCAGCAATTTATCCTCGGACGGCTCAATGCCGGGCACCAATGCGCTTGGGGAGAAAGCCGCCTGCTCCACCTCGGCGAAGAAATTCTGCGGGTTACGGTTCAGGGTCATCGTACCCACGGTTATGAACGGGAAGCGATCCTCCGGCCAAGTCTTGGTCGGATCCAGGGGATCAAAGGACAAATCATCCATTTCTTCCGGAGACATCAGCTGCACCTGCAGGCGCCATTTCGGGAAATTCCCGTTAGCGATGTGTTCGCGAAGATCACGGGTGGCATGATTGAAGTCCTTGCCCTGCACCGCTCCCACTTCGTCTGCATTCAGCGTGTTGATGCCTTGCACGGATTCCCATTTGTATTTAATGTAGGTCACTTTGCCTTCGCTGTTCACCCACTTGAACGCATGGACGCTGAATCCGTCCAACTCGCGATAGTTCGCCGGCGTGCCATGATCCGAGAACAGCCAGGTCATCATATGGGTGGATTCCGGAGACAGCGTCATGAAATCCCAATACCGGCCTGGCTCTTGAATGTTGCTTTCCGGCGAAGGCTTCAAGGAATGCACCATATCGGGAAATTTGATCGCATCCCGAATGAAGAAGACCGGGAGATGATTGCCTACAATGTCATAGTTCCCTTCCTCCGTATAGAACTTCACGGCGAATCCGCGCGGATCGCGTGCCGTTTCGGGCGACCCCGTTCCATGGATAACCGTGGAGAACCGGACGAACACGGGGGTTTCCTGACCGATTTCCTGCAGGAATGCCGCTTTGGTGTACGGCTTCATGTCATGCTCGACCACAAATACGCCGTGGGCACCTGCTCCGCGTGCATGAACGACGCGCTCCGGAATCCGTTCACGGTCGAAGTGGGCGATTTTTTCGATCAGATGATAATCCTCAAGCAGTGTCGGCCCGCGGCGGCCCGCCGTTTTGGAATTTTGGTTATCTCCTACGGGAGCACCTTGGTTGGTTGTCAATCTATCCATCTATGAACCCTCCATCATTTCTATAATTGATTTTAGACTGAATCTAAATTTATGAAGTGATTGTATCATCGGAGGTTCGCTCGGATCATGATTGTCGCGTGAGCGTTATGTGACCCTTCCATGAGCCTTATATGAAGTTCGGATGAATCATTGCGACAATCGCGAATGAACAAAAAAAGGAGGGGATTAATCCGCCAGGCGGTATCCCACTCCTCTAACCGTTGCGATATAGCGCGGGGCACCCGCGTTGTCGTTCAGCTTCTTGCGCAAGCTTTTGATGTGGACATCCACCACGTTGCTGCCGCCCATAAAATCGGTATCCCAAATTTTGCACATCAGGTCCTCACGCGTGCATACGGCCCCTTCGCTGTCCAGCAGCAGCATCAGCAGATGATACTCCGTCTTGGTCAAGTGAATCGGGGTGCTGCCCCGGTGGATGGTCATTTTATCCCGGTCGATCGATAAATCTTTATAGATCAGTCCCCGCATGACCTCTTCTCCACCCGACAAACCCGCTGCCGGGGAGAACAAGCGAATCGTCCGCTGCACCTGATACATCATCGTATCTTTGGAACGGGCCGGCCATACCATCAGCTCTTCATCCAACAGGCTTGATCCTGCATTGCTCATGAGCTCCTCGCCTACAAGATACAGGATCGGAATCGTGGTATGTTCCGGCAGCAGAAGCTCCTTCTCCTTGTTGAACGCCGCCATATTCCGGCAGCCCGTCATGTCGGCGATAATCAGTCCCGTGTTCAGGGCGGACTGCAGTCGCGGTTCCCATTTACGGAACATCATGACCTCGAAGCAGTTCTCCGTCAAGGTTATGAACATTTCGTTCACGCGCCCCGGAGAACGGCTGATCAATGCGGCCCGCAGCGTGGTGGGACAAGCATCTCCAATCGCCATCGGCGTCGTGGGACGCACATACAGATTGCCGGATTGGAAATCCGGAAAAGCATAGACTTTCCCGAGCTCCGTCATTTCTTCCGTTTGATTTGACATTCTGGACACACCCCCCCGAATACGACGTGAGCATGATGGATAACGTAGTTGGTTTCACCGGCTACCGTAGCAGCCCAATCCTCTGGCACCTCCGTCATGACCTCGTCCACTTTGCCGCAGACTTCACAAATAATATGCTGGTGCTCGTCGGTACGGGCATCGTATCGGCTCGCGCTCTCGCCCAGCTTCAATTCCCGGATCAGCTGTTTATCCGTCAAGTAACGCAGGGAATTATAAACGGTCCCGTACGCGAGATTATATCCTTTCTCCACCAGCCGGTTCATGATATCCGCAGCAGTCGGATGATCATGCGATTCCCGAAGGACATCGTACACCGCTTGGCGTTGCGTCGTCAGATTCAAAGATTTCAAGGTATTCACCCTTTTAATTTATTTTTAGATCAAGTATAAATCTTATTCGTTTCAAGGTCAACATCCCGCGCCAAAAACGCTGCTGGTAATCTTTAAGATTTCTTTAGATTCAATTAAAAATTACTTTAGTTTGTCTGGCTAGACTTAGAACATACATAAATGAGACGCATAACCAGTCAAAGGAGACGATAAAGCGCCATGGAATCCATAACCAAGCATCCCCGCAAGGCACCTCCAGCCCCTGAAACATCCCGGCAGCAAACCGGCACGCTTCGGCATCAACGTGCGAACCGCCGCAAGGGACGCGCGAAATTAAGCCTGTTGCTGCTGCTGTTCGGCGTCATTCTGATAGCCGTGTTCATAGCGAGGGTATTTATACCCCCTCCCATCAAAGCGAGCTCGGCCATCCTGATTCATGCGGATACGGGCCGCGTGCTCTATGCGATGCATGCCGATCTCCCCCTTCCTCCCGCAAGCATGTCCAAGATGATGACCGAGCTGCTGGTGCTGGATGCTGTTCGTTCCGGGCAGCATGCCTGGGACGAGAACGTACCGGTCAGCCGATATGCCGCAGAGGTACCCGGTTCGGCCATCGGCATGCATGAAGGCGAACGTTACACGCTGAAGCAGCTGTTCGAAGCACTCATCATCCATTCGGCCAATGATGCGGCCGTTGCTATTGCGGAGCACCTCGGCGGGTCGGAGGCCCGATTCGTGGAGACCATGAATGCCCGGGCGAAGGAAATCGGCCTCTCTGACCGCACCGTATTCGCCAACGCTTCCGGTTTGCCTGCGGCCGACCTGGTTCCTTTTGCCGAGGCGGCCTCCGAAGGGGACACCGTCATGACGGCCCGGGACTCGGCCATGCTCGCCAGATGGCTGGTGAACAAACACCCGGATCTGCTTGAGGTAACCAGCCAGCGGGATTTGCCCGTCCCGCAGAAGGAACTCTCCCTGCACACCACGAATCTCATGCTGCCCGGCGAGCCGCATGCTTACCAAGGCAATGACGGCTTTAAGACCGGGTATACGGCCTCGGCCGGTTATTGCTTCACGGGAACCGCGTCACGGGGCGGAAACCGGCTGATTTCCGTCGTGATGGGAACCGGGGACGCCGATCAGCGGTTTACGGAAACCCGGAAGCTGATGGATTACGGATTCGATCGCCAAGGCATCCTTTCGAATCTCGTATCCGGCCTTTTTAAATAGCTATTGTGCAAGTACTCCCTAGTTTTTGAAGGCAAAGCTGCACTTTATGCGGTTGATTTAGGGTACACTGTTCCTAAAGGAATCATAGTTTTCATGGGAGATGTACGGGAGGATATCGAATGAGAAGCGTATTAATCGTAGATGACGATAAAGAAATATCCGGGCTGATCTCCATTTATCTGGAGAATGAGGGATACCGCGTAATCCAAGCCCACGACGGGGAAGAAGCCCTGCAGGCCATGACCTCGAACAACGGAATGATAGATCTCGTGATTCTGGACGTCATGATGCCCAAGCTGAACGGGATCGACACCTGCCGCAGAATCCGGGAAACCTCGTCCATTCCCATTCTGATGCTGAGCGCGAAGAGCGAGGATATGGATAAAATACTGGGGCTCATGACAGGCGCGGATGATTATATGATTAAACCGTTCAATCCGCTGGAACTGACGACACGGGTCAAAACGCTGCTGCGGCGCTCCACCCAGTACAACGTGGACCTTCACCAGGGGGACAGCGACCGGATCCGGATCGACGGGCTCGACATTAACCGGACAACGCATGAAGTAACGGCCAATGGCCGTGCGATCTCCCTGACGGCCAGGGAATTCGAGATTTTGTACTTGCTTGCCCGTCAGCCGGGGAGAATCTTTAGCGCCGAGGATATCTTCCAGCAGGTCTGGAAGGAAAAATATTACGTCTCCAACAATACGGTCATGGTTCATATCAGCAACCTGAGGGACAAGCTCGAGAAGGAACTCGGTTATAAACTCATCCAAACGGTATGGGGCGTCGGGTACAAAATCCATGCGTAAGCTGCAGTGGAAGATTATCACGCTGTTCTTCGCCAGCGGTGCCTTGACCTTGTCCATATTGTTCATCGCACAGCAGATCATGCGATTGATCGGCCGGGAGTATTGGAAGGAGCCCTGGGTAGACACCCTTTTCAGAGTGGAACGCACGCTGTCGAGTTTCTTCGGCTTTCCGGTCGTCCCGACGATCATCGGCATCGTGCTGTTTATCTGCATGGTGCTTCTCTTAAGTCAAGGCACCATTCGCCAAATCAATCAATTGATGCAGGGGACGCAGCGTTTGGCGAGGGGCGAGTTGGACCAGGCGATCATCGTAAGCTCGAACGACGAGCTGGGCCAGATGGCCGTGCAAATCAATCAAATGGCCCAGCAGCTCAAGCTGTCGCTGGCAGAGGAGCTGATGGCGGTCCAGTCCAAAAACGAGCTTATCAGCAACGTATCGCATGATCTGCGCACCCCGCTCACCTCCATCATCGGGTACTTGCGGCTGGTCAACGAAGACCATTACAAGGATGAGGTCGAACTCCGCTATTACACCGATATCGCCTACGATAAATCGCTGCGTCTGGGCGGCCTCGTGAATGATTTGTTTGAGTACACCCGGATGGGGTATTCCCCGATTAACCGTGTGGACATCAATTTGGTTGAGCTGCTTGCCCAATTGTCCGTGGACTTTTCATTGACCGGGCAGCATGAAGGAGTACAGGTCGTGTTTACGCCTGCCGTGGAGAAAATCATGATCTCATCGGACGGGGATAAGCTGATGCGCACCTTCGAGAATCTGCTGTCCAATGCGGTAAGGCACGGACGGGAGGCCGGGCGTGTGGATTTAAAAGTATCGCAGGATCCCAAGTTTGCCATCGTGCAGGTGATCAACTACGGTCCTCCGATTCCCCAGCATGCCATCCCCCACTTGTTCGAGCGGTTTTACCGGGCAGATGAATCGCGGACCGATCAAACCGGCGGCTCGGGGCTTGGCCTGGCCATCGTAAAAACCATCGTCGATGCCCATCATGGCACGATCCAGGTGACCAGTACGACAGAGTTGACGATGTTCGAGGTTCGCCTACCCTTGCAGGTCCCAGAAAATTAACAGAAATTACGTTTATCATTCGACATACAATTCCATTTTCCGATAAAATAGGGGTGAATGTCTTCATCGCTCTGTCGTTCCTACCGCAGGGTACGTGAAAGGAATGATCCCCTATGACTAATATACTATTTACCAATTTTTGTATATTTGTAACGTTCTTATACTTATCCGGACTGCTGTCCCAAAAATATGTCGCAGGTGTCGTGGTGCCCTCCTTCACCGTCAAGATCAACGCCGGGCTGCTCTTTGGCATCTATGGGATCATTTTAATGTACTACTCGTTCCCCATCGACCCGCGGTTTTTTGCTGATTTGCGGCATCTGGCCATTATGGTGATCGCGACCTACCTGGGATGGCTTCCGTCCTTGATTGCCGGCATGCTGATTGCACTTGGACGGCTGATCCTGTTCGGCATGTCCGCTTCCTCGGCTATTGCAGGTGCGGGCATGCTGCTGATCAGCGTCGTCTGCGGGATCCTCTCCCGCACCCATTGGAATCGTCTGAGCAAAATGCTGCTAATGAGCCTATCCAGCATGTTGGTCATCTTGTTCATTATGTGGATGAACATCCCGAACCATCAAAAGGTGTTTACCGTCTTCACGCAACAGCTCGTCATATCGGTGCTGGCCACGGTGGTCATCTACATGCTGACCGAGTATATCAACACCTCGAATAAACTGTTCCTGCAGATGAAAAAGAACGCGGAAACGGATTACCTGACCAGCCTGCACAATTTGCGCCAGTTCGAGCAGCTGTTGTCGGAACGCTTCCTCGAAGCCCAGCATTTCAGCGAGCGGCTGGGTGTCCTGGTCGTGGACATCGATCATTTCAAACAAATAAACGACACCTACGGCCATGCGGCCGGAGATGTCGTTTTGCAGCAGCTCAGCAAAGTGCTGAGGGATCATTCCCGTTCTTTTGACGAGGTATCCCGCAACGGCGGGGAGGAATTCTCGGTACTGGTCCCGGAAGCCACCATCGACGAGACGGCCGCGATCGCGGAACGAATCCGAGCCGCGGTAGAGGACCACGTCTTCACCCTTGAAGACGGAGCCAAGATTCGAATCACCGTGTCCATCGGCGCTGCCGTGCATCCCGATACGATCCGGTCCAAAAATGCCAAGGAGCTGCTCCAGCAAGCGGACCGCGAGCTGTACCGCGCCAAGGAAAGCGGGCGCAACCGCGTATGCTCCGCACCCGAAATCAATGACCTGATCCTCTCCTAATTCCGATCCGCCTTCAGGATGTCCTCGATGACAGCCAGCGTATCCGAGGACAATTTCATACCGGAAGCCTTCACGTTCTCTTCCACCTGTTCCGGACGGCTGGCGCCCACCAGCGCGCTGGCTACGTTGTTCTGGCGCAGAATCCAGGCCAAGGCCAATTGGCCGACGGTCATGTCCAGCTCGCTTGCGACAAGGCCCAGCGCCTGCACCTTCTGTATGCGATCTTCGTTTATTTTGAGCCGGTCTGCTCCAATCTTCGACGCGCGGCTGTTCTCCGGCACGTCCTGCTTCGAGGCGTACTTGCCGGTCAGAAGCCCTTGAGCGAGCGGGGAGTATACGACTTGTCCAATCCCCTTCTTCTCGCCAAGCGGGATAATCTCCTCCTCGATCTTGCGCTCGAACATGTTATACAGCGGCTGATTCACCACGATGCGGTCCAGTAAATACCGGTCCGCAACAGCCAAGGCCGCTTCCATCTGGGCCGCCGTCCACATGCTGACGCCGACATAGAGCACCTTGCCTTGCCGGACAAGATCATCCAGCGCGCGAAGCGTCTCCTCAAGCGGCGTTTCCTCATGATATCGATGGCAGTAGTAGATGTCGATGTAATCGGTGCCCAGCCGCTTCAGGCTGGCATCGCACTGCTCTTTGATATGCTTGCGGGACAGTCCCTGATCATTCGGTCCGTCTCCCATCTTGCCGAACACCTTTGTGGCCAGCACATAGGATTCCCTCGGAAATGCCCTTAACGTCTCGCCCACGACGACTTCGGCCGCTCCTTGAGCATAAACGTTCGCCGTATCGAAAAAATTGACGCCGAGTCCATAGGCAGTCTGAATCGACTTGACCGCATTTTCCCGTTCCACGTATCCCCCGTAGGTCAGCCAGCTCCCGAGGCTGATATCGCTAACCTTCAGTCCGCTTCCGCCCAATCTTCTGAATTCCATATGTGAAACCTCCTTCATACAAGATAGATGCTTATCCTTATTGTAACATCTTCCTGTACGATAAACAGATATCCCCCGCCTAGCGTTTGTAGCCGGTAGACTTTATTTTCACCTTGACCGATACATTAAACTTGGCATTCGGATAAATGGCAGCCCATTCCTCCATCTCCGTCCGGTTGTTCCAATGCGTGCCGCCATACCGGAGGCCGAAACCCAGCGGATCCAGTCCTGTTTTTTGAATTTTCTCCAAAAAGCTTTTGACCGCTTGGGATAATTCCTTGTTGAATTGCGCTTCGATGTTGTCCAGATCCCTCGGATCCAGCTGCGCGGGATCCTCTTTCTCCTCCAATATCGCCGTGATCCTTATCTTATAATCAATCGTTCCTTCCCCTCGTTTATCCGTTACGATCTTGTATCTGGCCCGGGTTCTGTCCGTGTTCACTTCAAGCAATTTGCCGCCAATCTTCGTTCCGAAATTCGTGCTTAAATTCCGGAGGTCCAGCAGATTGTACAGCCTGGTTTCATCCGGGGTCAGGATGTACTTCACTTTGTTCTTGTCCATCAAGGCTACTTTATCGATATTCAGAACCTTGTCTTCGGTCGTTTCCACGACGGGCATAACCGGGTCCTCCCCCTCCTCCAACATTCGGCGGCTCAGATCGAAGGAATAGGTCTTCGAGATAAAAGGGGATTCGGTGCCTTCCTCGCTGAGCGCCAGAAATATGGCGTTCCCGGCGATCCGCTCCGTAGGAGGCTCCGCTTTCAATACGGCTTCTGCGGTAGGAACGGCAACAGCCGGATACATGAGCAGCTGCATGTCCCGTCTCCGAACGGTCCAATCCTGAATTTTGCTGATATCTGTTCGCGCGAAAGCCTCGCCGTACATCACACCCTTGCAATGTCCGAAGTCGAGCTCCTTATCCACCTTGGATTTGACCTCCCGGATCGCCTCCGCAATGCTTGTCGATTCCTCCGTAATGAGCAGGGATTTTTTGTCCCCGGTCTTCGGATCGCCCGAAGGAATGGCGATTTTGAAGCTGAAACGGTGCATTTCGGGATTTTTCTCCGAGACATCGATCCCTATGGATACTACGAATAGCCTGAGATCGATATCCCGAAATTCGCAGCCCGACAGAAACAAAAAAGAGCAGCACATGACACAGAGCAGCCCTCGTTTCAGGCCATTCATGCTCTCTTCCTCCTTTTCTTCCATACCGCATAGATTAACATGGCAAGCAGCAGGAACTCGCCCCCAAACCGGACGTCCAGGAATACGATCGCCATATCGTTCAATATGTATTGATTCACAATTAACGACGTTCCGAAGGTAATAAGGGAAAAGAGCACCAGGACCCACCATTCGACTTTTCGCTTTTTATCTATCGATTTGCCCTGAACCCCCGATAAACCGAAGCCCCCCAGGATCAATTCCTTGCCAACATGCCAGTGTATGATGGAATTCACGAGGGAAAGGCACATATATGCCACGTAGAAGACATAAATCATCCGTTCAACGATGAAATAACGGATCCGCAGTGCGTCTATCGTCGATAAGGCCGGATACACGTGTCCTCCGGCTCCTGCGGCTCCCAATATCCCGATGGGCGCGAACATCGAAACGAGAAGGGTCAGTATGCTGACTACCACGATCGCCCAAATATGGCGGACTCTGAATCGGTGAAAGATCCGGTTGAATACCACCATGTTCACGTATCCCGTAAAAATATAGGTTGCTGCCGCAACCGTCCCGTAATTAGGCAAATTCCAGGCATGGGTAATGATCTGCCTCACGGCATCCCAGCTGAAATACGGATTGCTGAAGACGCGCCATGACATATAGGCAATCAGAGGAACGGTGATGTACAAAATCATCTCCAACCCGTAAAGAATCGATTCGGAATCGAGCCTGGCGCTAAGCGCCACAACCACCAGAAATCCCATCAGAACGATATAGGGAGACACGTCCGGACTGATGTAACGGTTGGTAATATCCACGAAGCTGGTCAAGGTAATGACGCTGGAGAAATACCACGCAAGTCCGTATAACACAAGCAGGATGCCGGATATCCCTTTCGGCATCACCGATTGGAAAATCTCCGGCAGCCCTTGCCCCGGAAATTTCTGAATCAGTTTTACGAAGCCGAACATAATCAGGGTCCCGATCGGGATGGATACGAGGATCGACATCAGCGCTCCGTCAAAGCGATCCGTAATCAAGATGCGGGGGACATAATTAATCAGGTTGATGGTTGCGTTGAGCAGGAAGAGGTAATAAAAATATTTGTTTCTAACCACTTCGCTGGTCTCCTTTCTTGTTCCAATCCACGGCAAACATCTTCAAGTAAGGTTTGCCGAAGGACCGTAGGCTCGTGAGGTACATGATCATGGCCACCACACCCAACACGATGCCAACCAAGCCGAAGAAGGTGGCAAGCACGATGAAGAGATACTTCGTAACGCGGATGCCGGAGCTCATCATCGTGATCGGGATGACGAAATTCGTTATGGCAACCGCGGACACCAGAATGATCATGATGTTGCTGACCAGTCCGGCCTCCGTAGCGGCGGTTCCCAGAATGAGACCCCCGACCGTGGTCGCGGTCTGGCCAATCGCTTTGGGCAGCCGAACGCTGGCCTCCGTCAGAAATTCCATCGCGAGCAGCATAAAGATCACTTCGAAGAAGGACGGGTACGGCACCGTGGCCCGGCTTCCTGCAATGAGAAGCGTAACTTGCATCCTCAATATCTCCGGGTTATAGGAGGTGAATGCCACGTAAAAACTTGGCATCAGCACGGTTACAAACAAGGCGATATACCGAATGGCCTTGAGAAACCAGCCGATCGGGGGAAGCTGGATTTTATCGTCCATCGCGGTAAAGAAATCATTGAATATGGCCGGCAGCAGAAGGGCATACCCCGTTGAATCCATTAATACCGCAATCTTTCCTTGCGATATATTCAATACGGTCCGGTCAGGGCGCTCGGTCAGCATCAGCGTAGGATACAACCGAAATCTGGGGTGCATCGTGTGTCTCTCGATTTCGGATGCCGACTGCACAATATCCGCTTTGAGTTCGGACAATCGCTTTTTAAGCTCCTGCAGTACCGCTTCTTCTACTTTGAGCGCATCGTACATAATGATGATCCGGGTCTGCGATATTTTGCCGACGGTCATGAATTCCGTCTTCAAATCGGTGGTTTGGTATCGATGGCGAACCAGGTTCAGGTTCACCTCGATATTCTCCGTAAACGAATCGCCGGGTCCCTGAATGACGTTCTCCGTACTGGCAGGTTGGATGGAACCGGCATTAACCAAGACGGCGTCAAAAAGAAGCACGGTGTCCTGTATGAATATGGCAACGCAGCCCCTCAGTATATTGCGGAGCAATTCCTGTTCATCTTTCGGCTCCATGCTCGATGGAAAGGAGCGGATGAATTGCTCGTATAAGTCCAAGGAATTTAGCTCATAAAAGCGGTTAATCAAATTATCGTTGATCATGACAGGATCGCACATGCTCTTTAAATAGACCAGCAGCGCGTGTTCACCCTCGTTCTTCAGCTCGCGCTGCTCGATATCACCGATGCGGTTAAGCTGCTCCTTCAGGCAGTTCTTGGCTTGGTCCGCGTTCAAATACTGTTCGCTGGTCATGATACCATCCCCCATTTTCTTATATTTCCGTGAACTCCCGCTTGTCTCCCTAGGTTCTGCATAAATGTCCCAAAATATTTACAATCCTCCAGAAAACTTCAGGAAGCTTCTTTCCATCCAAATGGCATAGTTTCTAATCATTCCCATGTGGTGATAATGAAGACAAGAGAATGAGTTTATGGGTGATCCCCATAGTAACCAAGGAGGAATCGTGAATGAACCCATCCAATTCATCGCATCAGGAACTGCCGCAATTTCCGGAGTCGCTGTGGGTAGCTACAACTGAACTGCCTACCTTTCCCCGCTTGGCCGAAGATATCGAGACGGATGTGGCGGTAGTCGGGGCCGGCATAACCGGCATCACGACCGCTTATCTGCTGGCCAAGGCAGGTAAAGATGTCGTGCTGATCGAGGCAGGGCAAATCCTGAACGGGACCACCGGCCATACAACAGCCAAAGTCACGGCCCAGCACGGGCTGATTTATCATGAATTCCTGAATCATTTCGGGGATGAGAAGACAAGGCTCTATTACGAAGGGAATCGGGAAGCGATTGAATTCATTAGGGACATTGTTGGCGGCGACGAGGAGAAGTTTGGGCTAAAGCTGGAGGATGCCTATATTTACGCTCAAACGGAAGACAAATACCTCTCCAAGCTGGAGGACGAAATCAAAGCCTACGAGAAGCTCGGCATCCCGGGAGAATGGCAGGAAAGCCTTCCTCTGCCTATGCCCGTCCGTGGAGCGATCAAGATGCCGGGGCAATATCAGTTCCATCCCCTGCAATATCTTAAGCATCTGACGGAACAATTCCTGAAGCTCGGTGGACGAATCTATGAGAATACGACCATGGATGAAAAAGTCGAAACCGACGGACCGATCACGCTGCTCACCAAACGGGGCGGCCACCGGATTACTTGCAACCACGCCGTATCCGCGTCTCATTTTCCGTTCTATGACGGGAAAGGACTGTACTTCACGCGGCTGCATGTGGAACGTTCCTATGCGGTTGCCGTCAAACCCGAAACCGCTTATCCAGGCGGGATGTTCCTGAGCGTGGATCAGCCGACCCGTTCCCTGCGGTCGGCTACCTATAACGGCGAGGAGCTGGTTATCGTCGGCGGCGAGAACCATCCGACGGGACGCAGCATCTGTACCCATCAGCATTACGAAAACCTGGAGCTTTTTGCAGGAAATCTGTTGGGCGCTTCCGCCATTCCTTATCGCTGGTCGACCCAGGACCTGATCACGCTGGACAACATGCCTTATATCGGGCCGATCACGTCCAATCAGGACCGGATCTTTGTCGCGACAGGCTTCCGGAAATGGGGGATGACAACGGGAACATTGGCCGCGAAGATCATTTGCGATCAAATACTGGAGAAAGATAACCGTTATGCCGACGTCTTTAACCCGTCCCGCTTCAAGGCAGACCCGAGCATCAAAACATTCGTCGCGCAAAATGCCATGGTTGCGAAGGATTTCGTTGCCGGCAAGTTCGAAATGTCCCACGCCGATATTACTGAACTGAAGCCAGGCGAAGGCGCCGTCGTCCGCCATAACGGGCAGCGTGCCGGGGCCTATAAGGATGATCAAGGAAACCTCTATCTTGTGGATACCACCTGTACCCATCTCGGCTGCGAGGTGGAATGGAACGAGGGCGAACGTTCATGGGATTGCCCTTGCCACGGATCACGCTTCCGCCATAACGGCGAGGTGCTGGAAGGACCGGCTATTGAGCCGTTGAAGCAATTGGACCCGGAGAGCTAATAATCCCAGCCCACCGCGCCTTAAGAGGACCCTAAACCAAAAAGAAGTGAAGCCACCGGGCTTCACTTCTTTTTTATACATCACTTGCGAGATTAGCAGCACCTACGAGATTCGGACGGCAAATCTCTGCAGATTTATTCTTTCATTCAAAAAGGCACCCTGACGGGTGCCTGTGTCTTGATATGGCGAAGATGCTCTTTGCACGACAGCCTATGCGATTTCCGGCGCCAGCTCCTCGCGGTATGCCGCAAGCGACTGATCCACGATGACCTGTATGAAATCGGGATCGATATCCTGGATCCAAGGCATGGCGTTATTCCAAGCATTTTCCTCGATTTGAAGCGCGAGCTGCCTCTGATCCCATTCATCCACCGTTTGATCCATCCGGTCGCACAGCTCTGTCAGGGTCATGTCCATTGAATGGCCCAGCTCATGTGCGAATACCACCGCAAAATAGGCATGGAACGGCTCAAGCGTGCCAAACAGCTGCAAGCACTGCTGGCGTATGACTTCGGTATACATCGTCACGCTGTGCGAATGCATCACATATTTTCCGCCGATTAACCGGCCCCCTGGAAAATACGCCTCCATCTCCACGGTGACACTGCTGCCCGACCGACGTAGAAGCTCTTGCGTAATTCGGTTCAGTTCGGACTTATTCAATAATGATCATGGCTCCCTTTAAAGATATAAACATAAACATCATTATAAAAGAACCATATGAAATTGCAATATCAAATATGCCTGCCGGCTTACTCCGAGCCTGTCAAAAACCTTAAGCGGCGTGGCTTGACGGATACGGCCGCAGGCGTCTCCATATATATCTCCCCGTCCGTGTCGGCCTTCATGGGCCCATCCGTTATCAGCTTGATCGAAGCGGCCCTCACATACGAGATGCTCTCGTTGGCAGGCTTCCACTCCCCTTCGATTTTACGGCTTAGCAGCTCTTTTAACAGGGGGAGTCCGGCTTCGCGAATGATGAGCACATCCAGCAAACCGTCCGTCAACGAATCGAATGTAAAAGGCAGCGGGCGGGTTCCCAAGTATCGTCCATTCGATATGTAAATCATAATCGCTTCTCCTTCACTGGAATGGCCGTCATATTCCATCCTGTAGGAGAACGGCTCGGCCGATCGCACGGTTTGCAGCATGCTGATGAAATAACTGAGCCTGCCAAGCGCTCCTTTCAGATCCGGGTTGATGTTCTCGGAAGTGGCCGTTATGAGCCCGACGCCAAAAAAATTCGTAAACACCCTGTCATGCGCCATGCCGATATCCAATGCGCGGACTTGTCCCTTCATTAATGCTCGAGCTGCCGATGTCAGCTCGACCGGCAGATTCATGGAGCGGGCAAAGTCGTTGCAGGTCCCCACGGGCAGAATTCCGATAAGGGGCGGTTGTTCCAGAGTTGCAATGCCGTTCACGCACTCATTGACCGACCCGTCTCCTCCCATAACCAGGATGAGCTCATACGCCTCCCCCTGCTCCCTGCACACGGCTTCCCCTTCTCCCGGCGCCGAGGTCTGAAACAATACCAGCTCCTTGATGCCTTCCGCCAGTATCGGGATGACAGCCGCAAGCTGCTGCAGGGTCTCCTGCTGACCCGCACTGCGGTTATACACCAACAAAGCCCGATGATACATCATTCCCGCCTCCCTCTGATCCGTGCCTGATTGGCTTGCTTCTATTATTACCCTTTGTTATGAAGCGGTTAATCAACAAAAAAGAAGACCCGCTTCGCAATCGAAGGGGTCTTCTTGTCATAGCTTTCCTTGCCTCGTTATCCGGCTTCATGCTGATCACTGAATTGGCTGTTATACAGGTCGGCGTAGAAGCCGCCTTGGGACAACAGCTCTTCGTGGGTTCCCTGCTCGATGATGCTGCCCTTGTTCATGACCAGAATCAGGTCGGCATCCCGGATCGTGGACAACCGATGGGCAATGACAAAGCTGGTCCGGTCCTTCATCAGCTCATTCATCGCTTTCTGGATATAAAGCTCCGTCCGCGTATCCACGCTGCTGGTGGCCTCATCAAGGATGAGAATCGACGGGTTGGCGAGAATGGCCCGCGCAATCGTCAGAAGCTGTTTCTGCCCTTGCGATATATTGGAGGCTTCCTCGTTCAGAACGGTATCGTAGCCCTCCGGAAGCGTCCGGATGAAATGATCCGCATGAGCCGCTTCAGCCGCCCGGATGATCTCTTGTTCCGTGGCGCCTTCCCGTCCGTATCCGATATTATCCCGGATCGTCCCGTTAAAGAGCCAGGTATCCTGCAGCACCATTCCGAACAGGCTGCGCAGTTCACTGCGCCGAAGAGCCGTAATATCCGTGCCGTCTATCGTAATTTTGCCCTGATTCAGCTCATAGAACCGCATCAGCAGATTAATGAGCGTGGTCTTCCCTGCACCGGTCGGACCGACAATCGCGACCGTTTGGCCGTGCTTCACGTCCACATTCATATTTTCGATGAGAAGCTGGTCCGCTTTATAGCCGAAGCTCACGTTCTCGAAGGTCACGTCGCCAAGCGGCTGCTTAAGCTCGGCAGGAGCGGTATGCTCTGACACCTCTTCTTCCTCGTCCAGCACTTCGAACACGCGCTCTGCCGAGGCTACGGTGGATTGAATGACGTTTGCGATGTTCGCAAGCTGAGTAATCGGCTGCGTAAATTGGCGCGAATATTGAATGAAGGCCTGAATATCCCCGATCTCGATCGCCCGGCGGGTAACCAAAACACCGCCGACGACGCTGACGATCACATATCCGATATTGCCGACAAAACTCATGAGCGGCATGATGGTGCCCGATATAAACTGGGCTTTCCAACCGGCATCATAGAGTTTGTCGTTAACCTCGTCGAATTGCTCCATGGACTGCCGTTCACGGCCGAAAGCCTTCACTACTTTATGACCGGTGTACATTTCCTCCACATGTCCGTTCAGCTGACCCAGATGCTTCTGTTGGGCCACGAAATGCTTCTGCGAGCGCTTGGCAACCATGATGGTCACCACCACGCTGAGCGGGAGGGTCAGAATAACCACCAACGTCAGCAGCGGGCTGATCGTGAGCATCATGACGATGACGCCGACCAGCGTGACCACGGACGTAATCATCTGCGTTAAGCTTTGCTGAAGCGTGCTGCTGATATTGTCCATATCATTGGTCACCCGGCTCAGCGTTTCCCCATGCGTGCGGGCGTCGAAATATTTAAGCGGCAGGCGGCCGAGTTTGTTGTACACATCCTTGCGCAAATCATATACGGTTCGCTGAGCCACGCCGGCCATGACATACTGCTGGATGTACGCAAACAGCGAGCTTAAGAGATATAGTCCTGCTAGCCAGAGCATGATCGTCCGAATGGCGTCAAAATCGATCCCGGCACCTGGCACGCCTTGCATCTTAGCCATGAAGCCTTTGAACAGGATCGTGGTGGCATCCCCCAATATTTTCGGGCTCACGATGCTGAATATCGTACTGAGGATAGCTGCGATCAAGACGATCAGCAGCTTGCCGGTATGCGGCTTGAGATATCGCGTTAACCTGCGAAACGTGCCTTTGAAGTCCTTGGCTTTCTCCCCTGGCATCCCGGGCCCGTGCGGGCCGCCGCCAAAGGGACCGCCCGGTCCTCGAGGATGTCCTCCCCGTTTCTTCTCACTCATGCGATCTCCTCCTCTGACAGCTGCGAGGTGACGATTTCGCGGTACACATCGCTGGAAGCCATGAGCTCCTCATGCGTGCCGATGCCGGCAATGCGTCCCTCGTCCAGCACGATAATCCGGTCGGCGTCCATGACGGTGCTGACCCGCTGAGCAACGATCAAAACGGTGGCCTCCGTCGTTTCCTCGCGAAGCGCTGCGCGAAGATTGGCGTCCGTCTTGAAATCCAGCGCCGAGAAGCTGTCGTCAAACACATAAATCTCGGGTCTGCGAACCAGCGCCCTTGCAATCGAGAGCCGCTGCTTCTGGCCCCCGGATACGTTGCTGCCGCCCTGCGAAATCTCGGCATCGTACTCGCCTTCCATGGAGGAAATGAAATCGGCGGCCTGGGCAACCTTCGCTGCATGCCGGATCTCCTCGTCCGTGGCATCCTCTTTGCCGTAGCGGATATTCTCCGCAATGGTCCCGGTGAAGAGCAGCGCCTTCTGCGGCACGAATCCGATCCGGTTCCGCAGATCCTCCTGCATCATGTCGCGGATATCAGTTCCGTTGACGAGAATCCGGCCCGACGTCACGTCATAGAAACGCGGGATCAAGCTGATCAGCGTGGATTTGCCCGAGCCGGTTCCGCCGATGATCGCCGTGACTTCGCCCGGCCCGGCATGGAAAGAGATATCGGATATGGCGGGCTCCTCCGCGCCGGGATAATAGAAGGTCACATCCTGAAATTCGATCGATCCCTGCAACACGCCGGCATTGCGCGGCTGTTCTGGATCGTGGATCTCAGGCATCATGTTCAATACTTCATTGATCCGGACCGCCGATGCCTGGGCGCGCGGAATCATGACAAACATGACGGATAGCATGATCAGCGAGAACATGATCATCATCGCGTATTGGAGAAACGCCATGAGGTCGCCGACCTTCATATGCTCGGCATCTATGCGGTGGGCTCCGAACCAGACGATCGCCAGCGTGGCAAAGTTCATGACCAGCATCATGACGGGCATCATCGCCCCCATGATTTTATTGACTTTGATCGAAGTGGCCGTCAGGTCCTCGTTCGCGTCGTTAAAGCGGACCGTCTCATGGTCCATCCGGTTAAAGGAACGGATGACCCGGATTCCGGTCAGATTCTCCCGCAGCACCCGGCTCAGCGTATCGATCTTCACCTGAATCGCTTTGAAGAGCGGAATGCCTTTTTTGGCGATCAGGAAAATAGCAAGTGCCAGAACCGGCAGGACAATCAACAGCACCGTTGTCAGTCCGGGATCTCTCGACACGGCCATCACGATGCCCCCGATACACATCATCGGCGCAATCGCCATCATGCGAAGGATCATGATCGTAACCTGCTGCACCTGCGTAATGTCGTTCGTTGTACGGGTAATCAGCGAGGCCGCGCCGATCTTGTCGAACTCCTGCAGCGTAAAATTCTCGACATGGGAGAACACGCGCCCGCGAAGAATCTTCCCGAATCCGGTAGCCGATTTGGATGCGAGATAACTCGCGGCTATAGAGCAAATCATGCCCCCCGCCGCAACCAGCAGCATAAAGCCGCCCACGCGCCAAATATAAGGGACGTCTCCCTTCACGATGCCGATATCCACGATGTCCGCCATCAAGGTAGGCAAGTACAGATCAGACAAACACTGGAAAAATGTAAACAGCAGGACCAAAATGACCGCTGTCCGGTACGGTTTCATATAGTGAAACAGCTTTAACAAATCCCCCACCCCTACTCGTTGTCTGAAGTCGTTTCGTTCGATTTGCGTTTTTGTTCATGAAAATGATATACCTTCGTCAGCAGCTCCGTCAGTTTGACGCTGTCCTCTTCCCCGAGGAAATCCACCAGCTCGTTAAAGCTGTTCTTGACGTTCTGATAGGTTTGCTGGACAACGCGGTTCCCTTCCTCCGTCAGCTGCACGCGGACCGCTCGCCGATCCTGGGCATCCATCACCCGCTCCACCAGCCCCTTGCTCTCCAGTGCATTAATGAATTGCGTGATCGTCGGCGACGTAACATTCATCATGCTGCTGATCTCGGACACTTTCATGCCGGGACCATCGGGCTCGATATGATGTTTAAGTCCCATCAGAACGCGAATCTCACCGGGTGTATACCCTGAAATCAAGTGCTGATCCCACTCCTGCTTGTGGAACATGCGTATGCTGTACAAGAGCCTGCCGGCAACGCTGTCCTCCCGCCTGCCCCCCTTCATGCATGGTCCTTCCCGCGAATGTTGGTCCTCGTTGCCGTTCATTTCTTTATGTAAATCTGGATGTTGATCCTCTGCCATGGTCCACCTCTTTTCGGCAACAGCTCGAATAAATTGATAGATTGCCAATTTATTTGGTTACCTAACTATATACCCGAGAGATGACCGAAGTCAAATCGACTCCGGCCTTCCCTTAACATCCATTATTCATCATCGTACAGCAGCTGCTGATATGCCCCTTTGCGGCCTCGGTCGCCCTTGCGCGTCGACTTGCCCGAGCTCTTGTTCTGGCGGCGGTTGCTTACCCTCTCTTTGCGGGCGATATGGGCCAGCTCCCGCTCCGTCTTCTTGTAATTCGCATATCGCTTTGCATCCAGCGTTCCGTCCTGAAGCGCTTCCCGGACCGCACAGCCGGCCTCCGTTTCATGACGGCAATCATGGAACCGGCACTGCTGCGCCAGCGCGGAAATATCCGCGAAGGTCGCCTCGAAGCCTTCTTCCGAATCCCACAGCTGCAGCTCCCGCATGCCCGGCGTATCCACCATGATCGCGCCTCCCGGCAGCACGAAAAGCTCCCGGTGCGTCGTGGTGTGCCGTCCTCTTGCGTCCTCTTCGCGTATCCCTTGAACCCGCTGCATTTCCTGGCCGGACAGCCAGTTCAGCAGCGTCGATTTGCCGGCACCGGAGGTACCCGTTATGGCGACCGTTTTCCCTTGCACCAGATACTCTCCAAGCTGCTCCTTCCCTTGATCCATCAGGGAGCTTACCGCATGGACCGGCACGCCCGGAGCAACCGCCTCTACCTCCGCGACGTACGCTTCCGGCGATTCGCATAGGTCCGCCTTGGTGAGCAGCACGACCGGTGCGGCACCGCTCTCCCAGACCGCAATCAGATAGCGTTCAATCCGGCGAACATTAAAATCCTTGTTGAGCGCGTTAATGATAAACACGGTATCCATGTTGGCCGCAATGATCTGCTCATCCGGCACGCTTCCTGCCTCCCTGCGCGTGACGGCGGATTGGCGGGGCAGCAGATGATGAATGACGGCACGGGATTCGCCCTGCAGCGGCTCCACCATGACCCAATCTCCGACTGCGGGAAAGTCGCTTTTGCTGCCCGCTTCGTATTCATACTTGCCTGTGACAATGGCCGTATGTTCACCCTCTTGGGTGATAATGCGGTACTGCTTCGAGAATTGGGCCGTAATGCGGGCCGGAACCAGCGCCTTGTCCTGCTTCGGGATCTGAGCGGCCATCAAACGCCAATGTTCATTCCATCCATAGGCTTGCAACGTTGTCATGTCTTGTTTCGTCAAATTCGTGATATCCCCTTATCGTTGTTGGATTGGTTGTTAACAAATGATCAAACACAAAAAAACCGCAGATTTGTATCCGCGGCTGATCTGAGACTATGCAGGAAGAAGGCATCGATCCTCGGCGGCCAAACCGCCAAAGATCATACCGGAGCCTTGCATAGACACAAAAAACCCGCAGGATACCAAGCACGGTCTCCTGCGGGTTCTTAGGTACGGAGATGAAGACATGTTAAACCCAATGCCTTACACCCCGGTTACCATTAGAATTTCCCGTCCAAAGAGACCAACGTCAATGCGACACATCCACTATGCATCATAACCATTTGACATCAGCCTCCTTCAGCTTAATTAATATATCCGTATTATAGGGTTCGTATTTCCAGGTGTCAACATCCCATGAAAAAATTAGATGCGCCTGTAATGCCTCCACTCCTCGGGCAGCAGCATCCCGTACTGTCGATTCAGAAAGCGGTCATCGACGAGCGTCAGCGTCCCGCTGTCCTGCTCCGATCGGATTAAGCGCCCTCCGGCCTGCAGCACTTTGTTCATGCCGGGGTACACGTAGGCGTAATCGTATCCCCTCTTGCCGGTACGATCAAAATAATCCTTGATGATATCATTCTCGAAGGAAAGCTGCGGCAATCCTACGCCGATGACCACCACGCTCGAAAGCCGTTCTCCCTTCAAATCGATGCCTTCGGAGAAAATACCGCCCATCACGGCAAAGCCGATCAGCGGATCTTCCGCATCCGCCTGGAATGCATTCAGGAACGCCTCCCGCTCCTCCTCGCTCATTCCATGCCCCTGGAGCAAGGTACGGGCTTCCGGATTCATTCTGGCAAACGCCTCATGAATATCCTGCATGTAGGGATAGGACGGCAGGAAGATCAAGGTATTCACCGGTTTTTCCTGAACCAGGGCACTCAGCATCCGAACGATGGCCTCGCTATTGCGCTCCCGATCCTTGAAGCGCGTCGATAAAGGCAAAATCCGAACATCCAATTGCTCGGAAGAGAAGGGCGAGGGGATCGAGAGGCTGTAATCCTCTTCCTCGGCTCCGAGCATGTCGCGGTAATATCCGAGCGGCATGAGCGTTGCCGAGAAGAATACGCTGGAGCGGTAGTTTTTACCCGCCTGCTGGAGCAAATAAGAGGGGTCCAGGCAAAACAGCTTGAGAAACACCTCGCTCCCGCTCATCTCCGCATACGTGACAAAGCGGTCGTCATACAGCTTGGAGATGCGCAGATACCCCTGCACGGCAAAATAACATTCCAAAAGCGCATCGGCCTCATCCCCGCTCTTGCCGGTCATCAGTTCGGCCTCTGCCTGGAGCGAGAAATCCTCCAGCAGCTCGACCATCATCTCCGGCTGCTGGGACCCGACGATCCGCTCTTCCTCCTCGCTGACCTTGCGCAGCACCTTAAAGCGGTTATTCACCCGCTTCGCCGTGTTGTAAAGCCCGGGATTGCTCTCTTTGTACGCCCTTTGCAGCTCCAGGAACGCGGACTTATTCAGCTCGGCCGAGAACATCCCCCGCGCCCGGTCGACCAGGTTGTGCGCCTCGTCAATGAGCAGCACGCTGCGCTTCTTCACGTCCTCCGGCATCCGCTTGAAGGAGACGCGCGGGTCGAACACGTAGTTGTAATCGCAGATGACGGCATCGGCGGCGTACGCGGCATCCAGAGAGAATTCAAACGGGCACACCGTATGCTTGCGGGCATACGCTTCAACGACGGGCCTCGTGATCAACGTTTCATTCGAGAGCAAATCCAGTATGGCGTCATTAATCCGGTCATAGTAGCCCTCCGAGAACGCGCAGCCCATCTGGCTGCAGCCTTCCGCTTCGCTGAAACAGATCTTGTCCTTCGCCGTCAGCGTGACCGTATGCATGCAGAGCCCTTGACGCTCCATGCGCGCCATGGCTTCCTCCGCGGTGGTTCGGGTAATCGTCTTGGCCGTCAGGTAAAAAATCCGGGATAGCAGACCCTCGCCGATCGCTTTGACCGAAGGAAACAGCGTGGATATGGTTTTGCCGATGCCCGTAGGGGCTTTGGCAAACAATCTTCGTCCTTCCCCGATGCTTTTATACACGGCTCCGGCCAGCTTCCGCTGTCCCTCGCGGTAGGCGGGAAACGGAAACTTCAGTTCGCGGATGCTCCGGTCCCTCCGCTCGCCATGCTCCCGCAGCAGGTTGGCGTAAGGCGCGTAGGCCGCCACAACCTCGAGCACAAAGGATTCCAGCTGAGCGAAGTTCCATTCCTGCACGAACTGCTTCCGCTCTCCGCTCGGTACCTGGAAGTAGGTCAGTCTCACGGCCATCGTCGGAATCTCATGCAACCTCGCGTACATATAGGCATACATTTTGGCCTGAGCCCAATGAACCGGGTACGTGTGCTCCGTAATCTCGCCCAAATCGCCGGAGGTCGACTTGATCTCGTCGATCATGATCCGCTCGTCCTCTTGAATCAGGCCGTCGCAGCGACCTTCCACCACAAACAGCAGATCCTCGTAAGGAATCTCCGCTTCAAGCTGAACTTCCTTCTGATCGTTCTCGCCATAGTCGCGCTGTACCTGTTGATGTGCACGGGTCCCCTCGGTCAGGGACGTCGCCGTGCGAAAACCGGAGGTAATGCTGCCGCTGCGAAAGACATATTCCACCAGCGGCCTGACGGATATTTGGATAGTATGAGGCATGATGGTCTCCTTCGTTCATGTTCTATATGAAGGGTATTATACCAAACATTCGTTCCGGAAAGCGAAGCATCCGCGGGCATTCGATAACAAAAAAAGCGTGCAGACGGCCTCCTGGCAGGATGGCGTCTGCACGCTGTAAGCATATGCGGCATATGCTTACGGGGATTTCTTTTGCATCTGATCGAGGCTCTTGAACTCGTAGCCCCGGTTCCTTGCTTCGTCAATGATCCGTCCCAGCGCCTCCGTGTTGTCCTTGGAGATGGAGTGCAGCAGGATTACGGCGCCGGGGTGGAGCTGCGCGGTCACTTTATCGTAAGCATACTGCGCGCCGCGCTGGGACTTCACGTCCCAATCCATATACGCGAGCGACCAGAAGACATTGGTGTACCCCAGCTGCTTGCTGGTCGCCAGGGACCGCTCATCGAAGATGCCGCGGGGCGTGCGCAAATATTTCATGTCCGGCTGGCCGGTGATGCGCATAACCTCCTTCTTCACCCGTTCCAGCTCCTCGGTCAGCTTCTCTGCCGAGATCGTGGTCACGTCCGGGTGATTCCAGGAATGGTTGCCGATAATATGGCCTTCCGCCGTCATCCGTTTCAGCAGATCTTCCTGTGTCTTTACATAATGTCCGGTCACGAAAAAGGTGGCAGGCACCTTCTTCTCTTTAAGCGTATCCAGAATACGGGAGGTATACCCGTTCTCATACCCGTTATCAAACGTAAGATAAAGCTCCTTTTGCTCGGCATCGCCCATGAAGACCGCATCGTATTTTTGCAGAAGCTCCTTGAAGCCCTCCTCATTGATCGAGGGCAGCTGGCCGTTGACGCTTTTCTTAAATCCAAAGTGAAACGGACCGCTTCCGCCTGCCAAAGCAGCTCCGGAGATGGACAGCGTCACCGCCAGGCTCACAAGAAGCATAAGGGCCGGCCGAAGGATACCACGTTTCTTCATATCCGTTCTCTCTCCTTCATTGTTGTGATATGGATCGACTCCCCTGATGAAAGACGTACCAAGGGTGGCATCACCTAATATCCCACAAATCGGAGCAAACTATGTGTCAATCCAGGACAGTCCTGTTTTCGGATGCGGCCGCATGTTTACGTGATCTTGATCAACCGGCCCTTCTGATGGCTCTGCAGGGCATACTCGATCATCCGAATGACATTGCGGGCTTCTTCAGGCTGGACAGGCAGCGAACCGCCTTTAAGGATTGCTTCGGCCAATCCCTGGTAAAAAGCTTGATAGCGTCCCGGCAGCGTCTCAATCTCCCCTTGCACCGCCAGCCCGCTCAGCTCGGTAGCCAGCTCCCCGTATTGGTCCGGCTGGTCTTCGCCCCAGCCCGCATCCCCGGGATGCATGCCCTGCTTCAGCTGGCCTTCCTGCGGATCCGTTCCATATTTCAGGAAGCTTCCCTTATCGCCATGCAGCTCGAATTTCGGCCCTGCCTGCCGTACCAGCGAACCGGAATGCAGAATGACGCGAAACGTCTTATAACCCAGCACCAAATGAAAATAATCGTGGGCTTTGGACCCTTTGCGCTCCGTTCTCAAGTCCGCCCAGAGCGTCTCCGGCAGGCCGAACAGGAACAGCGCCTGATCGATCAAATGCGAACCTAAGTCATACAAGATCCCGGATCCGGCAATCCCTTGCTCCCTCCACCGCTCCGACTGAACTTCCGGACGGTAGCGGCTGAACTGCGACTGATAGATGGAAAGCTTGCCTAAGGCTCCCGTCTCCAGCAGATTGCGGACGGTCAGAAAATCATTGTCCCAGCGGCGGTTGTGGTACACCGTCAGCAGCACGCCCTTCTGCTTGGCCAGATCAATCAGCTCGTCCGCTTCGGCGGATGTTACGGTAAACGGCTTCTCGACGACCACATGCTTTCCGGCCTCGATGGCTAACCGGGTATATTCATAATGCGTTGCATTCGGACTCGTAATGATGACAACATCGATATCCGGAATGGACAAGAGCTCATCCACGCTGTCGACAACGGCCGTATCGGGCATATCCTGGTGGACCTTGTCCGGATCCGATGATACAACCGTGTGCACCTTGTAATCCGGCACGCTTCTAAGGATAGGTGCATGAAACACCGACCCGGACAGGCCGTAGCCGATGATCCCCGCTTGTATTGCCATAACGCAAGCCTCCTCTTCCCATGGTTCTATGTTGATTCGATATGTATCGCTTGGTTTCCTTGCAACATCTTAACATTCCGCAAATATTTTACAACCTTATAAGGGAAAGCCGCCTGCACGTCATTCTTGTGCAGGCGGCTTCGCTATTTCGGAGCTATCCTCGTTTGCGGGACGGCCTCTCTAAGGCCGGCAAAGGATTAATAAGGGTCTGCCTCGTGGCCCATACGGTTTGCATCCTCAACAGCCTGCTCCCGGACGGTCTCGTTCGAGCCCTTCCTTGCCTGCTCGAGTCCTTCCCGCACGCGGCGCCCATAGTCCTCGTCCGCATTCGTGAAATATTCCACCATCTTGTCTTGAATCCGGATATCGCATTGGATCAGCGCGCCCACGAGGTTGTTGATCAGGTCGTTTCGCTCCCAATCCTCAAACGCTCGGTACGTATCCCCGGCCTGCTTGAAATCCAGCGTGCGATCCAGCTTCTGCCGCACGAGGTTGGCATCGTAATGCGGCTGATGCGGCTTCGCCGTCTGCGATGCTTCCACCAGCCCATCCGTCATGGACGGCTCGTAATCCACATGCGGGCTTTGACCAGGCGCCTTATCCACGAAAAAGGACATCTGCCCGCCCCGCTGATTGGTAGCGACCCGTTTCTTCGGCGCATTGATCGGCAGCTGCAGGTAGTTCGTTCCTACGCGGTGCCGCTGGGTATCCGAGTAGGAGAAGGTACGCCCCTGCAGCAGCTTGTCGTCCGAGAAATCAAGCCCGTCAACCAGCACGCCCGTGCCGAAGGCCGCCTGCTCCACTTCATTGTAGTAGTTCTCCGGATTTTTGTTCAGCACCATTTTGCCTACCTTCAGGAACGGGAATTGATCCTCCGGCCACAGCTTCGTCGGATCCAGCGGATCGAATTCCAACTCGGGATGCTCGTCGTCGCTCATAATCTGCACGCACAGCTCCCACTCCGGGTAATCCCCGCGTTCAATGGCTTCGTACAGATCCTGCGTCGCATGGCTGTCATTCATGCCCTGAATCTTGTTCGCTTCTTCCTGCGTAAGATTCTTAATCCCCTGTTTGAGCGGCTCCCAATGATATTTGATGAGCACGCCGGTGCCTTCTGCATTGACCCATTTATATGTATTCACACCGGAGCCCTGCATTTGGCGGTAGTTGGCCGGGATGCCCCAAGGGGAATACACAAACGTGATCATATGCGTCGCTTCCGGGGAACGGGAGACGAAATCGAACATCCCTACGGGACCCGGAACGTTGGATACCGGATCCGGCTTGAACGCATGGACCATATCCGGGAATTTGAGCGGATCGCGGATAAAGAATATTTTCAGGTTGTTGCCGACCAGATCCCAGTTGCCTTCCTCGGTGTAGAATTTCACGGCGAACCCGCGCGGATCCCGAAGCGTTTCAGGCGAGCCGGAACCGTGGATCACGGTCGAGAAGCGGACAAATACCGGCGTGCGCTTGCCTTCAACCTGGAACAGCTTGGCCCGGGTATACTTCGAAACCGGCTCGTCGCCTACTTTTCCATAGGCTTCGAAATATCCATGCGCTCCGGCACCTCTGGCATGCACGACGCGCTCCGGAATGCGTTCGCGGTCAAAATGCGTGATTTTCTCCAAAAAATGATAGTTCTCCAGGGTCATCGGCCCCCGATTCCCGACCGTTCGCACATTCTGATTATCCGAAATCGGATGTCCCTGCCGGTTGGTCAGCGTATCCTCCCGCTCCGTCTCGCCCCAATTCTCGGCGTATCCTGCCCGTTCTTGGTTTATTCCATTATTAGTATCATGATCTTGGCCACTCACGAATGTCACTCCTCCTTGGTTATAAAGCTTGTAAATGGGTTCTCTTTACTATGGATATTATGTCCAAGGCGTGAAAATGTATGAAATGGCCTTCAATTTATAACAAACTTACTCATGCTCGCCCAGCAGGGAACGCGTAAAGCTGATCCATTCCCTGACGGCAAAGGACAGGTAGCGGTCTTTCCTCCAGATCATCCCGAGCTGCCACGGGATCGATGGATTGTCCAGCGGCAGTATCGTCACGCGCGAAGAATCGATCTCTTTGCATATCGTTTCGGGAAGCAGCGCGATCCCCAAATTGGCGGCAACCATGCCGCTGATGAGATCCCACTGCGAGCTTTCGTAGACCACCCGCGGCTCGAAGCCGGCGCTGACGCACTCGCGGATAATCCGGTCATGGAGCGTAAAGTCCTCGCGGAACAACACAAACGCCTCGTCAGCAAGCTCACTCAGGTGTACATGCTCCCTTCCGGCCAACCGATGGGACGGATGCAGAAGCAGATTCAGCTTCTCTTTCACGAAGGAATAGTAATGGAATACGTCTTCATTGACAGGCAGCACGGCGACGCCGATGTCCGTCTGGCCGCTCTCCACGTCCGCCTCCACCTTCTTAGCGCCGTCCTCGATCAGCTGAATCGTAATCTTCGGATATTCCCGGTGGAACTGCCCGATGACTTCGGGAAAAAAGCTTGAGCCCACCATGGGCGGAAGCCCGATGCGCAGATGGCCGCGCTTCAGGTTCATGAGATCTTCCAGCTCGGCCGATACCCGCTGGAAGGATTCCACCATCTGCTGGGCCTGCTGGTACATGATTTGGCCGGCGTCGGTCAGCTCAATCCGTTTGCCCTGACGATAGAACAAGGTGACGCCCCACTCGTCTTCCATGTTGCGAATCGTTTTGCTGATCGTCGGCTGCGTAATGTAAAGCTTCTCTGCGGCCTTGGTGAAGCTCTGGTTCCTCGCTACCTCAAGAAAATACTCCAGGTGCCGTATGTCCATTCCCGATGCTCCTTTCACTTTTTGGCTATGTATAGATAAATGGAATACTTATCATTCGATATATGCATTTTACCTATGAAAATTATCGTTGTAAAATTTCAATACCAATGAAAATAAGGAGGCCGGTCATGGTCAACATGTTGAAAGGAACGCTTCAAGTGGCCGGATTCATGCTTCTTTCCTTAGGGATGGATCAACTGGCCGCCTGGCTGAATATAGGAATTCCGGGCAGCATTCTCGGAATCGTTGTTGTGTTTATCCTTCTCGAAACCAAGATCCTCCGTCTGGAGTGGATCGAGCTCGGCGCCAATTGGCTTCTCGCCGAACTGCTGCTGTTCTTTATCCCCGCCGCGGTCGGGATCATGAAATATTTCCCGATGCTGGAAGCCGAAGGGCTCCAGATTCTGGCCGTCGTTTTGTTCAGCACCGTCATCGTGATGGTAAGCTCTGGGCTGACGGCCGGCTTCATCTCATCCAGAAAGGGGCGTAAAACGCCATGAACATCCTGCTGACCGTCATTCTCGGCCTACTGTTAACGATCGGGATTTACGGGGGGGCCAAAAGGCTGTATCGCCGCCTGCCGAAGGTTTATTTATCGCCGCTCCTGATCACGCCGGTGCTGATTGTTGTGATATTGACACAAACGGGCGTATCCTATGAATCATACAATGAAGGTGCGCAGTGGATCAGCAAGCTGCTCGGACCGGCGACGATCGCTTTTGCCGTGCCGCTGTACAAGAACTTCCAAACCTTGAAGAAACACGCGGCCGAGATTATGCTCAGCGTGCTGACGGGATCGGTGCTGGCCATGTTATCTTCCGCGTTTCTCGCAAAGTGGATGCACCTGAACAGCTCTCTGGCTACCAGCCTGGTGCCGCGCTCCATTACGACGCCTATCGCCATGAACGTATCCGAGGTGATCGGGGGCGTGCCGAACATGACCGCCGTCTTCGTCATTATGACCGGGATTCTCGGGTCCATGATCGGACCTGCCGTCATGCGGATCTTCCGAATCCGGGGCGATATCGCGAGAGGGGTTCTGTTTGGGACCAGCGCCCACGGAACCGGCACCTCCAAAGCATTCGAATTCAGTTCCCTCTCGGGAACCATATCCAGCATTTCGATGATCGTCGCCGCGCTCTTCACCCTCGGAACCGCACCGCTGATCATGTCCTTTCTTTATTAATATTTGCTAAAACTCTGACAAAACCGGCGACGACCGGTTTTTTCGTTGTCTTTTTGTGTTGTTATAGGAAACTTTGGGACTTACTTTAACTCTTTGACAACCTCCTCCGAAGAGGTCATAATAAATTCTGTTCATTAGTTTTGTTAAATAAATGGTATACGGAACGTAAATCTACAGTAAGAATAACGTCTATGTATCCTTAAAAAACGAATAGCCGCCGAAGTTTTGCGAACAGGTCTGTGGCGGCCCTGAAAGGTAGGCGATACAGGTGTTCTCCACCTCGCGGTTTCGGTTAACGATTACGAAGCCATTTATATTTTTCTCTGTTATTATGCTGCTCAAAAGCTACCTGGCCTGGACGGTCATTTTTGATGATGTCATGCCATGGAAACCGCTGATTACGGAAATTCCTTTTATCTGGCTTGTGTTCAGCTTGATCGAATGGTTTGCCTCCAAGCGAAAGCTGACGGCCTATATGAGCGTTAACCTGCTGCTGACCGCCATCTTCTTTGCAGCCATTATGTATTATAAATATTACGGTGTCATCGTTACCTATCACGCGTTAGAGCAGGTGAACCAGGTAACCGCGGTAAGCAACAGCGTATTCTCCTTGATGGACCCTTACTATCTGCTGATCTTCACGGATATCATTGTGATGTTTGTTCTGTTGTGGCGCAGCGACCGCGTTAAAAATTGGAAGACTCGGCATGCAAAAAAAGAAAAACGCAAGATCATCCCGATTGTTTTTGTTGTCTCTTTAATGCTGTGCCTGTTCCAGATCATGCCGAACCGCGCAAGCATGAACGAAATCGTGAAGGCCCAGGAAATGGGGATTCTGAACTACGAGGCCTATACGATTTTCCAACAGGAGAATAAAGAGCTCGTGGATGCCAAAACCATTACCCAGGATAAAGTCAACGCATTGAAAGGTCTGGAAGCGTCCGATAAAGAGGCTCTGCTTACAGGTGTCGCCAAAGGAAAGAATCTGATCATCATCCAGATGGAGTCCTTCCAGAAGTTCTTGGTCGACCTCAAGATTGACGGCAAGGAAATTACGCCTAACATTAACAAGCTGGCCCGCGAGAGCAATTACTTTCCGAACTTCTACCAGAACGTCGGTCAAGGCAATACCTCGGATGCCGAGTTTGTTGTGAATACTTCCTTCTACATCCCGCCGCGGGGTGCGGCTACGCAGCATTATGCGGACAGGGTTCTGCCAAGCCTGCCGAGACTGCTGCAAGGGGAAGGATATGATACCGCAACCTTCCACACCAACGTCGTGGAGTTCTGGAACCGCGGGGAGCTGTACAAGGCGCTCGGTTTCAACCGTTATTACGATAAAGCGTTCTTCGGGGAAGACGATAAGCTGTTCTTCGGCGCCTCGGATGACGCTCTGTACTCCAAAACGGCCGCCGAGCTGAAGAAAATGAACGATGCCGGTAAACCTTTCTATACCCAGGTCATTTCCATGTCGGCTCACCATCCGTTCACGATTCCTGAGGATAAATATCGGATGACCCTGCCGGAGCGATATGAAGGCACCTTTGTCGGCGACTACATCCGTTCCCAGAATTATGCCGATGACGCGCTCGGCAAATTCATCGAGCAGCTGAAGAAAGACGGCGTATGGGATAACAGCTTGATTGTTCTCTACGGCGATCATCTTGGACTGCCGATTTACTCCCTGGACCACAAGGATAAAGAACTGATGCACGAAATTTACGGCCGCGAATATACCTCCGGAGATATGATCAACATTCCGCTTATCATCCATGGCGAGGGAATTCAGCCTGAAGTGAAGGAGCAGGTCGGCGGACAAATCGACCTCTTGCCGACGGTGTCCAACCTGCTTGGCGTATCGATCGACAATCAGCTTCATTTCGGCCAGGATCTGCTGAACCACACCGATAATAATTTGCTGCCGGAGCGGTATTATCTGCCTTCGGGTACGTTCATCAACAATACGACCCTGTACATTCCGGGCATCGGCTTTGAGGACGGAACCAAGCATCCGCTTCCGAATTCGGACGTGAAGAAGACCCAGGCTACCAAGGAAGAATTCGAACGCTCGCTCCAGCTGCTTCATCTGTCCGACAGTTATATCAGACAGCTGCCATACCATAAATAGGCCCTTGCTGCATGGGACAACTCTCCGGAATTCTTGGAGAGTTGTCTTTTTTTGTATGCCTGGCGATCATCAAAAACCCTTGATATATAAGGATTTATATAGCCGAGTGCGACTGTTATTTGACATAGTGGCTTACTTTTTCTTATGATTAATAGCAATATACCTTGTTTTGAAGACCGCGTTCGTGGTGAAATTACGTACAACTACTCAAATCACTTCATATTCATACGCTGACAATTAAGCCATATATTTTTTAGAGCAAATCGATTACGAATTGTAGGAGTGACGATCCGACTTGGACCCCATACGAAGGATAAACAGAATTATATGTTCCACACTTGGCTTACTGCTGATTGCTTCCGTTTGTAATGTCCCCCTAGTGGACATCACCGATTCCGCTGCGGCGACGCAGGGGATGGAAGCGTCTGAAGGCACTCTTCCAGCGCCGACGCCGGTACCCAAAAGTCCGGAGCCCGTTCGGTTGATGCTGGAGTCGAAACGCCATGTGTCTCTGCTTTCCTTGCATAACGTTACATGCAACACGGATACCGATATGTTTTTGCTCCTCAAGCACATGCTGCTAGAACCTTTGAAGTTTCGATCGAATTATGTTGACAGCCATGCATAGTAAACGTTGGTTATTAAAAAACTAATTCAGATCAGATAACAAAAAGGATGTGTTTTGTTTGGACGACAATATAGGCTTGAATTTATTCCTAGTCGCTGTACTTATCGCAGCTACCGCTTTTTTCGTTATGACGGAATTTGCTATCATAAGACTTCGTCCCAGCCGGGTAGACCAATTGGTGATGGAAGGGCGCAAAGGCGCTCTTGCCGTTAAAAAGGTAACTTCGAATCTCGACGGATATCTGTCCGCGTGTCAGCTCGGGATTACCATCACGGCGCTCGGTCTCGGTTGGCTCGGGGAACCGACCATCGAGAAGATTCTGCACCCGGTGTTTGACAGCCTTGCCATTCCTGCGGCAATCGCATCGCTGATTTCATTCCTGCTTGCATTTATTATCATGACTTACATTCACGTCGTTATCGGTGAACTTGCACCGAAAACGATCGCTATCAATAAAGCTGAAGCCGTGTCGTTCCTCTGCGCGACGCCGATCATATGGTTCAACCGGATTATGTACCCGTTCATCTGGCTCTTGAACGGATCGGCCAATAAAATCGTTCGCCTGTTCGGCATGCATCCGGCAAGTGAACATGAAGAGGCTCACTCGGAAGAAGAACTCCGCATGATTCTCAGCGACAGCTATGAGAGCGGAAAGATTAACCAAGCCGAATACGGTTATGTAAGCCGAATTTTTGCTTTTGACGATATGCTTGCCAAAGAGATTATGGTACCTCGTACCGACATGATCTGTCTGTATGTTGACAAGCCGCTTGCCGCCAACCTGCAGATTATCAAGCGCGAGCAGTACACCCGGTTCCCGGTTGTCCGCGGAGACAAGGATCAGATCGTCGGCATGGTGAACACCAAACAGTTCTTCCTGGAGTTCGATGACAATTCCAATATCGACTTGACCAAGCTGATTCATCCGGCCATGACGGTATCCGAAGCGATCCCGATCAAGAAGCTGCTTCGAAAAATGCAGCAGGAAGGCACGCATATGGCCATCCTGATCGACGAATACGGCGGTACGTCCGGCATGATCACCATCGAGGATATTTTGGAGGAGATCGTCGGCGAAATCCGCGACGAATTCGACGAGGATGAAGAGCGCGAGCTGACCCAGCCTGAGCCGAACCGCATCATCGCAGACGGCAAGGTATCCATTAACCGGATCAACGACCTGCTTCATACGGACCTGAGCACCGATGACCTGGATACGATCGGCGGCTGGCTGTACGGTCATAACTCCGAACTCGCCAAAGGCGATACGTGGAGGTACAATGACCTGACGTTCACCGTCATCGAGAAGAAGACCCACCGCTATACGAAGCTGCAAATCGTCAAAGAAACGCCTGAAGAAGCGGCGGAGGAAGCCTCTGCCGTTGCAGCGGCCAGCGAAAGCAACGAATAGACAACTAGATGACTAAGCCGCCATGCAGCCCTTACCGGGTATGCATGGCGGCTTTTGATTTGGCAGGATCGCATTTTAACACTTTAACAAGTTATAACTCTGCTGTAATATAGAAATTATCTTATTTCTAACGTATTGGGGGCAGCAAGTCATGAATCGTCAAATCGCCATCATCGGAAGCAGCGGCGGCAATCTGTACAATCTCGGCGGCAAAGACCCGCGCAAACTGCTGGATGAGATATTGATGCAGCTCGATAGCGCCGGCCTGTCCTGCGGGGCCCTGCAGTTTATCGCCGCCCAGGTCTCCATGGACGCAGCCAAGGATACGACGCCCGCGGCTCTTTACAGCTGGAGCTCTTCCCAAGGAGAGCCCATCATTGTCGCTGAAGGCACCCTTCAGCAGGTCAATCAGGCGGCCGAGCGGTTGGACCGGGAGATTGCCGAGCAGATTGAACTCGGCGAAATTGACGGCATCATCGTCATGAGCGCCGACCCGGAGGGCAGCAACCGGCATGCCATTGAGGCCGCTGCCAAATTCCGCCTGCCGGTGACCGGTACGGGCGGAACCTCCATGGCCATCATCCAAACCAAAGGCGCGCATGTCATTGCGGCTTCGGGCACAACCGGAACCACCAACAGAACGCGCGCGGTCACCTTTGTCACTTCCCTCAGCAAGCATTGGCGGCTTACGTACCGGCCGGTCATCGGGAATGCGTCCGCAAATATCCATGCGGCGTCCGGCAGCTCATCTCCATGGCGAAGAATCAATATTCGGGGCATCATGATGGCGTCCCTCCCCGGTTTCATCGGCATGGCCCTGATCCTGGCGGTCAGCAAAATCCCGGGGTTATCTTCGTTGACCGAAGTGTTTGACCTGCTGATTAAGGCGCTGCCGGTCATCGTTGCGGTCATTGCGGCCAAACAGGTCTCCGAGTTGGACGAGGTGTCCATCGTGGCGGGCATCGTGGCAGGCGTTCTGTCCGTTGAAGGAGGCATTATCGGCGGCATCATCGGCGGGATCGGCGCAGGCATTATCGTCCATTACATATTCCGCCAATGCGTGGAGTGGCGTTTCCCCGCTACGACGGTCAACATTGTTGCCGGCGGCGTGTCGGGACTGATTGCCGGTTTGCTGGTCTACTTCCTCATTGCGCCGATTGCGCTGAGCGCAGGGCAAGGCATCCGCTTCCTGATCGAGACCCTTGTCTCCTGGAGCCCCGCCATGGCTGGATTGATTGCCGGCCTGCTGATCTGGCCCGCCATCATCGGCGGCGTCTATCATGCGGCCATCCTGCCGATTGTGCTGCTGGAGATGGAAACAACCAGCAACAGCTTCCTCGGCGCGGTCGATATGGTCGGCTTGGTGATGGTATCCGCAGGCATCACGCTAGCCAATATTATCGCTCCGCGGGATAAGGGAGAAGCCGCCGTCGCAGCCCCCGGATTCGCCATCAACATGGGGTTTGGCACCTTCGTTGAGGCCGCCTATCCGTTCATGTTTTCGAACAAGCTTGTATTTGCCGGAGCGATTGCCTCGGCTGGACTTGGCGGCATGCTCGTCGGTTTGTTCGGGGTCCGGGGGACGGCCTATGTGCCCTCCTTCATCGGGCCCATTACATCGAATAACACGATGGGCTTCCTGATCTCGATGGCGGCCAGCCTGCTCTGTTCGTTCCTGATCACCTTCTTCGTTAACAAGCTGTCCGGTTACCGGGATGCCCGGAATACCGTGAGCATGTAATGCGAGGCCGGTTCCACCTATGCATAGGTGCTTCTCCATGACATAAGAAGCCCCTCAATAAAAGGACGGATCAAGCGCATCAGCTTGGTCCGTCCTTTTATCATGCATGCTCTCTGCCTCCCCCATCGGCTTCCCCATAATGGCGCAATACCGGATCCTAGTGGTGCTGGATTCCTTGCTGACAGCTGCGGGCTAGCCTGAATCAAGGTTCCTAAAGAGCTTACATTCGCAGGCTTGTCCTTATTTTCTTACGAAAACGGGCTAACCAATGGATCGGAAAAAGAGTCTATATAGTAGATAGGCTCCCCATTCGGCTGCCTACACCCATTCGGTATGCAAGGAGGTTATGACGATCGAGAAATTCAGAAGGATATCGCTCTTCGCGCTGACCAGCGTCCTGTTAGCCGCTTCCCTCATCTGGCAGGGCGAGCAAGCAGCCGCTAACGAAGCGGAAGGCTATTACGTAAACGTCGGCGGCACCCATATAAAGGACGTCCATGTTCGCAAAGGCAAGGCGTACGTTCCGCTCAAATCCTTAGCCGATGCAATGGGATACGAAATCTCGTATACGATGCAGGAGGAGCTGGGCAACTTTCATCAATATGACCTGAAAGCGGCAAGCGGTCCCCCAGTATCGGTATGGGGAAACGACAGCTGGGGATATACGATCGTACGGCGGGCTACGCAAGAGATGAGCGTGAACGATATCGACATTTATAAACCGGCGAGGCTGTGTGCCGAAGAATCGGACCACTGCAAGCTGGACAAGAGCAAGTACGACGGTCCCCTGTTCATAAAGAGCACCCTCTACGTCCCTGTCCGCGACATGGCCAAGGCCTTGAACTTAAAGCTGACCATGACGAAGACGCCGAAAGGACGCAGCATCCAGCTGTCCCTGCATTAACGAAGGCTCCCTTCACATGTTGGATCATGATTCATCAGCAAGAAGCCAGGCGGAGTTATCCACTCCGCCTGGCTTCTGAATCTAGAATCAATTTATACTCCAGCAAAATCCTCATTCCAGCCCTTTGATCTCGATGTCATCCGCGGACGTAATGTCCGAAATGTCGAACACCCTGAAGCTGTAGGTACTGGTTTTCCCCTTCATATAATCGATATCCTGCTCCACCTTCTTCACGCTCTCCGGCGTCTTCAAATCCGCAGCGTAATAATCGATGGTAAGATCCGTCTCCCCCGGCACCGTCACCGAAGGCAGCCGCCGAATCAGCTCCAGCACCCGTTCCTTCTCCTGCGCCAGATTATCCGCCGTCAAATCCGCGAATACGATCAGTCTTATGTTCTGGCTGACATCGCCATCGGCGTTATTCGCCAGTTGGCTATAATCACGCTCTACCGTGTCGCTACCTGCGAAGACAAACGCCTCCCCAAACGCCTGGTCCGGATAAAGCTCATCCAGCAGAGGTTTCAGCCGGTCCCTCAGCTGCTGTCCCCAGAGCCGGTTCAGGTAGGTATCATTGGATATGACGGGAGGGCTGGCTTCATTGCTGCTCAGCGTAAATTCAAGCTCTGGCGCCTGCTCCGGGTGGGCCGTAAGATTATACGAGCCTATGGCCCAGGTATAATCCACATCCGTGACCTTAAAGGGTTCGTTGTACTTCTGTTCCAGATAGGACTCCGCCGCTTCCTGAACCTCGCGTTTCTCTGCAGCCGTCTTCATGAACGGGGCGGATCCCCAGGTGTACCCGGCGTAAATCGACCCTGCGAACAGGGCCAGTCCGATGATCGTCCGCACGACGATTTTCCAAGGGGAGGCGAGCTGACGCCGCCGCTTCTCGTCGAACATCGGTTTCCTGGGCGATCGGTAGCTGAAGTAGATGACCGGTATGATCAAACCTATAATATGAAGCCCAATAGCTAGCGGACCGATAATCAAGCCCAAGTATCCCAGTGTCATGAAAAAAATAAACAAAGCCGCTCCCTGCAGCGCCATGAGCAGCATTCCGCCTATGATCATGCCCGGCGTCCCGATATAAAACATCCCGAGCCCGGTGCATATCAGAGAGAGCAGCGTAGCCATCCATTGATGTTTCTTCAAGTTATCATCCGTCCTTCTTACGTTTGTTTGTGAAGTATTGTCAGATGCTGTCACCATATTATAACCGCTGCGAAGCCGGAGATAAACGATCGAAGCACTTTTGCATCAGACGAGCGGCGTTCCGTGATGTTTTTCTTGCGATGATCGAATGCGTTCAGCCCGGCGGGTAACTTCTTCTAATCAACCATAAAAGCCCACATCACCGTGGTGAAATGGGCTCTTGGTTCAACGGGAAACCTGCCTTGAAATAAAGCTCAAAAAAAACTCTCCTATTCCTTCGGGTGTATCATTTCTTCCGGACGGACGATCCGGTCAAAATCCTCTCCGCTAAGCAGACCGCTTGCCAGCGCCGCTTCACGAAGCGTTGTCCCTTCTTGATGCGCACGTTTCGCGATGGCGGCGGCATTCTCGTATCCGATATGCGGATTCAGCGCCGTCACCAGCATTAGCGACCGCTCCATGTTCGCGCGGATCACGTCAAGATTGGCTTCGATGCCGATGGCGCAATTCTGGTCGAACGAATCCATGGCATCCGACAGCAGACGCACGGACTGCAGGAAATTATAAATGATGACCGGCTTGAAGACGTTCAGCTCAAAATTGCCCTGGCTTGCCGCAAAACCGATCGTGGCATCGTTGCCCATCACTTGGCAGACCACCATCGTCAGCGCTTCGCTCTGGGTTGGATTTACTTTCCCCGGCATGATGGAGCTTCCCGGTTCGTTGGCAGGGATCGTGAGCTCGCCGATGCCGGAACGGGGACCGCTTGCCAGCCAGCGAACATCGTTGGCGATCTTCATCAGATCGGCAGCCAGTGCCTTCAGCGCCCCATGGGCAAATACGATCTCGTCATGGCTGGTCAGCGAATGGAACTTGTTGCTGGCGGACGCGTAGCTTTTTCCGATCTGCAGGCTGATTTCGGCCGCCGTCATTTCTCCGAATTTCGGATGCGCGTTAATGCCGGTACCCACGGCGGTGCCGCCAATAGCCAGCTCGCGCAGCGGTTCTACGGCCGAAGCCAGCATCAATTCGCACTTCTCCAGCATCCGGTGCCAGCCGCTGATTTCCTGTCCGAGCGTCAGCGGCGTTGCATCCTGAAGGTGCGTACGGCCGATTTTGATCAGGTCCTTATATTCATCGCTTTTCTTCTCGAACGTTTTCTTCAAGCGGCGGAGCGCAGGCATCACTTGATCTTCCATGGCCACGACCGCAGCCATGTGCATCGCCGTCGGAAACGTATCGTTGGAGCTTTGGGATTTGTTGACGTCATCGTTGGGATGAACGCGCAGCGTGCTGTCTTTTCGCTCGAGCAGCTGATTGGCCCGATTCGCAATGACTTCGTTCACGTTCATGTTGGACTGCGTGCCGCTGCCGGTCTGCCAAACCACCAGCGGAAAATGCTCATCCCACTTGCCGTCCACGATCTCGTCGGCCGCGGTTGTGATCGCATCCACCTTATCTGCATCCAGCTTGCCGAGCTTGCCGTTGACGATGGCCGCGCTCTTCTTCAATATCGCGAACGCCCGAATGATCTCCTTCGGCATCGTTTCGGTTCCTATCCGGAAATTCTCGGAACTGCGCTGTGTCTGCGCTGCCCATAACTTATCCGCAGGCACTTTAATCTCACCCAGGGTATCCTTCTCAATACGATAATCCATCCCAACTTCCTCCTTTGGTCTCCTTGAATGCTGCCATGCCCTGAACGAGAGCCCTTCCACCGTGGAAGAGCCCGATCCTCGGGTTCAATCGCATAGCATAAAGCGCTTTATATTCCATCTCTCCTATTATGACACAGACTTGCCCAATAAAAAAATATACGCGATGAAGGCTGCGGCTGTTGTTCTCTAAGTCTCAGCCCGGCTGCCTTCCGGGCTCGCGGTCGTTTACGGGCATATGACTTGTAACGAACGGCGGTCACCGTTCCGTTCGCCGTCCTTATTCAGGCTGAGTCAATCATCTCCCGGCCTTATAACAGCCACTCGAACCAGCGCGCATGCCCATCCGTGCGTGCCGCCGTAAACTTGCTCGGCACGCCCCCGAGGATATACTCGGCATGCAGATTCTCATCCTGCATATTGTTGTAGACGTGCACAATATCGCGCTTGCTTCCAATCTCGCTCAGATGCCGCAGCAATTTTTGCTTGGACGCCTCCGAAATCTGGTTGGCCACATGCGTATGAAACACGCAGATCACGGCCTCTTCCGGAATCTCCTTCACGATGTCAGGCAGCAGCTCCGTCCCATCCCCCTCCCGGAAACGTACGTCTGACTGCTGCTTCAACGCTTCCGCCGCATGCTCCAGCATGGACACCCGATCGTGATTGCCCGGCCAAATCAAAGCTCGCAGCCATAAGAAATGCTCCGGGTTCCGTACGTCATTCACATGCAGATCGATCCCCATCCGGTAAACAACCGGCGGACTGGAGGCCAGCAGGAACGGTTTGCGGTTTCCCCTGATCTCCGATGTAATGTGCACCTTCGATTCCGTAAGGCCGTAACTCGCCGTGTCTCCATAGGAATAACTGTATTGATCCCACAGCAGCTGCAATCCGGCACTCGTTCCAAGCTCCACTAGGGCAAGCGGCTTCCGGACCTTGTCATAAATGGAGCAGAACACCGGATACAGGTACGCGCAGCGACGGACCTCGTTCGTCTGTACCCGTTTGCGCTTCAGGATTCCGATAATGGCTGCTTCATGCTCCAGCACGAATGCCCGGAAATGGGGATAACAGGAGGCCATCTCCTTCGGGTGCTCCGCAAGGCCGGGGTAATACGCCCTCAGCTCCGGACCCTCGCCCTGAAGCAGCAAGTATTGAACCGCTCCGAACAGCATATTGGGCACGGGCTGGCCGGACGGAACCAACGCAGCGACTTGCAGCACCTCTTCATCATCGGCAATATGCCGGGCCAAATACTCATAAAACACGCTGGAACCCGGACATTCCCGCTCGGCAAAATGACGAAATACGTTCACCAACCGTTTCGAATCCACCCTATACCACACCCCTAACGTTGTAATGAACCCTTGATCCTGCTTAAGACTAATGTTACATCTTTCCAGAAGCCGCGTGGATTCCGATCTTTTATCGGACTCATAAGAAAAAAGAAGGCAACAAAAAGAAGAACCCGCCTCCTGAAAGGCCGGTTCTTCTGCTGGCAAATCGCCTCGGCTGTCTATACCGCCGGACGATCCAAACGGTACAAGTTCCGATACCGCGGATATCGCTCCATCAGCTCATCGTGGGTGCCCCGCATAACGATTCGACCGTTTTCCATGAAGAGAATCTCATCCATGCGCTCCACGCCGACCAGATGATGCGTCACCCAAATCAAGGTGCGGTCCTGCAGGCTGGCGAACATGGTGGACAGCAGTTCCCGCTCGGTTTTGGGATCCAGCCCGACCGTGGGCTCATCCAGAATGACAACGGGCGTCTTCTGCAGCAGGATTCGGGCCAAGGCCACGCGCTGGCGCTCTCCTCCGGAGAAACGCTGCCCGGCTTCCTGCATGCGGGTGCCAAGTCCTTCCGGAAGGGAGGCTACCAACGGTTCAAGCCGTGCCATGGCGGCGGCGTCCCGGATTTCAGCCTCCGTGGCGTCCGGGGAGCCAAGCCGAATATTGTTCGCAAGCGTTGTGTCGAACAAGTGCGGACTCTGGTTCAATACCGAAATGACGGAAGAAATCTCATCGCCGAAACGCGCTGACTCCACGCCGCCTAGGGTAAGGCTTCCTCCGGATGGCGCCAGCACGCCCTGGATCAGCTGCAGCAGGGTCGATTTGCCGGCACCGGAGCGCCCGATGACGGCTACCTTGGCGCCGGGAGCAATATCCAGCGACACATCGGTTAATGCAGACGCCTCCCTGTCCACGCCGGATGGTTCCAGCCCCGATGGGCCGTCTGCCCCCTGATCATAGCGGAAGCTGACGCCGTCCGCCTTCACATGAACGCCGCGGCTTATGACGGATTCCACCTCTGCCTTATCCAGCATCTGCGGCAGGTCCTGCCGCCCTTCGGAGGCATCCGCGCTTTCAATCGCCCGGAGCCTTGCAACCGATTGGCCGTACTGCGGAATCCGCTCAACGGCTTCGGATACCGGCAGAAATGCATCCATTAACGGGAACACAACCAGCACAAAAGCCGCGATCAGCGTAACGTCGATGGCACCGTCCGCATACTGTCGTCCCGACCAATACACCACCGAGACCACCGTCACGGCAACCACGCCTTGACCGATAAAGGCGCGCAAGCGCGACCAGCGCTTAAGCGAACGGTCGGTCCGGTCCACCTCGGCTTCATCCGCCTCGTAACCGGTCAGGAATTCCGTCTGCCGGCCGCTGACGTACCATTCATGAATGCCCAGGACCGCGTCGGTCAGCTTCCGGTAGAGGTGGCTGCGGGCCTGTTTCACTTCCCGATTCTTCCGTTTGGTGAGCAGCAGCGAGATCAGCGGCAGCACCAGAACCAGCACCGCTATATACAGTGCGAGCAGAAGGGCGAATGCCGGATCAAACAGACCGACGGCCAGAATGACCCCGGCATATAACACAAGCGCAACTATCGATGGGAAGACCGTTCGGATGTAAACGTCCTGCAAATACTCGATGTCATCGGAGAGCACCCCCAGCAGATCCCCGGTGCGATACCGGGAAGATAAACGGAGGGCTTGCGGTTCCAGAATGCGGTACAGCCGAAGCCTCATGCGGGACAGGATGCGAAGAATCGTATCATGCCCCACCAGGCGCTCCACGTAATGGATCACCGCCCGGCCGATGCCGAAGGTGCGAACCCCTACGGTCGGCACGTACACCATCAGGATGTTTTCCGGACGCAGGGCGGATTTGGAGATCAAATAACCGGATGTGAACATGAGCATCCCGGCAAACATAATGGTGAGCACGCCCAGCGTGACAATGAGCAGAAAACGCCAGAAATTTGCCGTTACATAGGGTCGAAACCACGATTCCTGCTTCATTGTACTCCCTCCATCTGCGATGTCATCAGTCCGTAATAGACGCCCTGTCGTGCCATAAGCTCCTCATGGATTCCCGTTTCCGCAACGCGCCCCTGGTGCAGGACGATGATATAATCCATATCCTGCATCCAGTGAAGCCTGTGCGTCGCCAGAAATACCCACTTGTCTTGAAAAAGGGACAGCATCGTCTCCTTCAGCTCATACTCCGTCTCAATATCCAGATGCGCCGTCGGCTCATCCAGCAGCAGAACCTGCCGGCCGCCAAGCAGCGCCCTGGCCAAAGCCACGCGTTGTGCCTGGCCGCCGCTTAAAGCGCGTCCGCCGCCGCCGATCATCTCCGCAAGGCCGCCCGGCAAGCTTTTTACCAGCTCCGACAGACCGGCCGCCTTTACCGCCGCTTCCACTTGAGCTCTGGACGCCTCCGGCGCATAAAAGCGCACGTTCTCCTCCAAGGTTGCCCCGAACAAATACGGCTGCTGCGGCATATAGGTGACCTCCGACCGCCACTCGCGTCGGTTCGATTCTTCCAGCATCATGCCGTTCAGCGCCATCGCTCCGGATGTTGGCGCCATGAAGCCGCCTAACAGCTCGATCAGCGTGGATTTGCCGGCTCCGCTCTCCCCGACGATGCCGATCTTGCGTCGTCCCGGTATTCGGAAGGTGACCTCCTCCAATGAAGCGGGCCCTTGTTCTTCGTGTCTGAGGCCGATACCGGAGAGCTCCAGTACGCTGTCCTTTTCCCAACGGAATGATGACTGCGGCCTGCGGCTGGGACCCGAGAAATTATTTTGAATTTTAAATGTTAGGCCCGTTGAGGTTCGTTCCATCGTTTCTGCCGCCGGGGTTTCAAGCGCTCTCGTTGGCTCGAATGGACCCGCGCCGTTAGCCGAACCCTCCTCAGCAACAGGACTTGAGCTACCGCCCGAATGCCCCTTCCGGGCTTCTCGGATGATGGATTGCATCGCTTCCCCTGCCTGCTTGCCGTCCAGCGTGGCGTGGAAGTCCGCTCCAACCATGCGCACCGGCAGGAAATACTCCGGTGCCAGGATCAGGATGAGCAGCGCGGGCAGCAGCTCCAGGCTGCCGTTAATGAGGCGCAGGCCCAGGTTTACCGCAACCGACGCCACGGACAGCATCGTAAAGAAATCCAGCGCAAAAGAGGACAGAAACGCCACGCGCAGCGTCCGCATGGTAGCTGCACGATACCCCTCGCTGACCTGCTGTATGCTCGCGCCGTGCTTGCGGCTCTGTCCCAGAAACTTCAGGGTGGTCAGCCCTCTCAGCGAATCCACGAAATGATTGGATAGCATCCGGTAGGAATCCAGCTGCCGTTCGGTCTGCTTTCTCGCGGCAAGGCCCACGAGGATGAGAAACACGATCAGGATCGGCATGGTCACCAGCAGAATGATGCCCGAGATCCGGTCCGTCATGAATACGTACAGCCATACCAGCGCCGGGGTAATGCCCGCCCCCATCATGCGAGGTATGGTCAGCTCCGCATATTTGCGGAACTTGCCGATGCCCTCCAGCACAAGCGTAACCACATTGCCTGTTCCTTCCGACCGGACAAAGGACGGCCCGTTCCGAAACAGCTCCTCCAGCAGCTGCTTTCTCAGGCTCGTGCCCGTCTCCTCGGCAAAGCGCTGCGCGATTCCTTGCTGCACGACCGAGATCCCGTGGCGCGCCAGAAAGGCAAGCAGGAACAAGGCAATGGTCTCCCCCTGCTCCTGCAGCGTTGATCCCGCAAACAGGGCGGATACGGCTTCCGCCAGCCATTTGGCTTGCAGAAGGATGGCCATGCTCTGTGCCAGGGTACATACGGCGACAAGGAAGAATACCGTCTTGGCGCCTTTGTATCCCAGCAGATCTTTTCCCATCAGTACTCCAGATGCTCCTTCTCATGTACCCGTTTGTGGAAAACGAAGTAACTCCAAATTTGATAGCCCAAAACAAACGGCAGCAGCGATACGGCCACAATCGTCATAATCTTGAGGGAATACGGTCCGGAGGCCGCATTATAAATGGTCAGGTCAAATGCAGCGTTGATGGAGCTGACCATCACGCGCGGGAACAAGCCCACGAACACGGACGTTACCAAGAGTGCGATGACCGCGCCGGTCATCCCGAAAGCCCAGCCGTCCCGCTTGACGTTCATGAAATATCCGCCCAGCAGGAATGCAAGCAGGGCCAGCACCAGCAGCACGGTTAACGCCACGCCGCGCTTCTCGAAGATATCGGTCATGAAATACGTCATCACCCCGAATGCCACGAACAGGGCCGTGACAGGAATCAGAAGTCTCCGGGCCATGCGGCGCGCCCGTTCCTGGAGATCCCCCAGCGTGCGCAGCGTCGTGAACATCAAGCCATGGAGCAGGCAGAGCATCACCATCGTCAACCCGCCGACCACGGTATAGAGATTCACGACATCGAAGAATCCGGCATGCAGCTGCATCTCTTCGTTAATCGGGAGCCCCTGGATCAGGCAGGCAAACACAACGCCGAGCAGGAATGGCGGAAGCACGCTTCCGGTGAAGATCGCTCCGTCCCACACCCTTTTCCAGCGGACATCGCCCACCTTGCCGCGGAATTCAAATGCCACGCCGCGCCCGATCAAGGCCAGCAGAAGAAAGACAAGCGGAATGTAGAACCCGCTGAACAGCGTGGCATACCAGTTCGGGAAGGCCGCGAACATCGCGCCGCCCGCCGTCAGCAGCCAAACCTCGTTGGCGTCCCAGAACGGGCCGATCGAGTTGATCAGCACCCGGCGCTGGGTATCGTTTTTGGCCAGCAGCTGCGTGGACATCCCGACTCCGAAATCGAAGCCCTCCAGGAAGAAGAACCCGATAAACAATACGGCGACGAGCACAAACCACAGTTCGTTAAGAGACAGCATTGTAGTCCTCCTTATTAAACGGATCGCTTGCGTGGTGATCGTCTTCCTCCGCCGCATACGGTCCTTTCTTAATGACTTTGATGAACAGATAGGCCATCACGGCTGCCAGCACCGCATAAATGGCGGTAAACATGATGAGCGAGAACAGGATCGAGCCTGCGCTTACGTTCGGCGAAACGCTGTTCTCCGTGGTGATCAGCCCGAATACCGTCCAAGGCTGGCGTCCGATCTCCGTCATGATCCATCCCGATGTGTTGGCGATGAACGGCAGGGAAATGCCGAACAGCATCAGTCTGAGGAACCATTTGCCGGCCTTCTCGACTTTTTTGCGCAGCATCAGCCACGCGCCGTACAATCCCAGCAGAATCATGACGCTGCCGGCAGCCACCATAATCCGGAAGCTCCAGAAGGTGGTGCGGACCGGCGGAATATAGTCTCCAGGACCGTATTCCTGCTCGTATTGGGCTTGCAGCTCCTTCATTCCGATGACTTCGCCGGAAAATTTGCTGTAGGACAAAAAGCTGAGCAAATACGGGATTTTGAACTCCATCGTATTCTCCTGCTTATCCGGATCGATGGCGGCGATGACCGTCCAAGGCGCGGGATCGTCGCTCGTTTCCCACAAGCTCTCGGCGGCGGCCATCTTCATCGGCTGCGTATCCACCAGATACTGCGCTTGCTGGTGGCCGAATACCGCAACCAGAATGGAGGTGATGAGACCCACCACGATGGCGATGTGGAATGATTTTTTGAAGAAATCCAAATCCTGCTTCTTCAGCAGCTTATACGCGCTTACCCCCGCTACCAGGAAAGCCCCGGTTGCCAGCGCACCGAAGATCGTGTGCGGGAATTCTACCAGCAGCTGACCGTTCGTGATCAGCGCGAAGAAATCATTCATCTCCGCCCGTCCATTGTTGATCTCAAAACCGACCGGACGCTGCATGAAAGAGTTCGCTGCCAGGATCCAGAAGGCGGACATCAGGGTGCCGAAGGACACCAGCCAGATGCTGAGCAGATGGACCTTCTTGGATAACCGGTCCCACCCGAATATCCACAGCCCGATAAACGTCGATTCAAGGAAAAACGCCAGCAGGGCTTCGATCGCAAGCGGTGCGCCGAACACGTCCCCGACAAAGCGCGAGTAATCCGACCAGTTCATCCCGAACTGGAATTCCTGCAGAATCCCTGTCACAACCCCGACCGCAAAGTTGATCAGGAACAGCTTTCCCCAGAACTTGGCCATTTTCTTGTAGACTTCCTGGCCCTTGACAACATACATCGTCTCCATGATGGCGATCAGAAACGCCAATCCGATGGATAACGGTACGAAAATAAAGTGAAAAATGGTTGTCGATGCGAATTGGATTCGCGCCAGCATAACCGGATCCATAAAAGATACCCCTTCCTTTAGCTCACGTGATCACTTCAAATTTGATTCTTTTTGTATTGTCGCAGACCGCGTCCTAAAGGATTGTGATAAACATCACAATATAATGGCCGAAATAGGTGAAAAAGTTATCAATTTGTGACGAAAATCACTAAGTAGGCAATGGATTATGTGAGGATTATCCATGGGAGCGTGGCTTGCGGCATCCACTCACAGGCTAAGCCCAGTATTTACGCACCAAAAAAGCAGGTTAGCCATGTAGGCCAACCTGCTTTAATGTATGTGCCACCTTATTGTACCGGACCGATCTCCGTCTCGATGAGCTTGAATTCCGTCACGTCCGCAATCCCGCGATTGGTAATGCGGATCTCCGGAATGACCGGAAGCGCAATGAGCGAGAACGTCATGAACGGCGCATGGATGGAGCAGCCGAGCTGTTTCCACGCTTCCTCCAGGGCAGCGACTTCCTCGGCTACGACCTCGACCGGACGGTCCGCCAGCAAGCCCGCAATCGGCATCGCCACCTTCGCCAGCACCTGGCCGTTCTGCACCACGATCATGCCGCCTCCGCACGCTGCCAGCTCGTTCGCCGCAAGCGCCATATCCTCGTCGTTCGTGCCCATCACGAGCAGGTTGTGGCTATCGTGCGCCACCGTGGAAGCAACCGCGCCGGACTGTAGTCCGAAGCCGCTCGCAAAGCCGAGCGAGATCTGCCCGGTTGCGCCGTGGCGCTCGATGCATGCCAGCTGAACCACGTCTTGGCCCAGGTCCGGCTGGATGACGCCCTGCTCCACGGCGAGCACCGCGGTCATTTTGGCGGTACGGGCACTGTTCTCGATGACGCGCACCACGTTCACTTCCGTACGCGCCGCATCGAACTTGCAGCGCAGCAAAAAGTCGGCGGCGGTAAGCGAACGCTGCAGCCGAACCGATTGAAAGGCCTTTTCCGGATACGAATACGCCGGGAACGCCTTCACGAGACGGCCGTTCTCCGCGACCACTTCGCCGTCCGTGATCACCACCGAAGGCACCATGCTCTTCAGATCGTCAATGAGCAAAATATCAGCCGTTTTGCCCGGTGAAATGCTGCCGAGCTCCATATCCATGCCGAAATATCGAGCCACGTTGATCGTGCCCATCTGGATCGCAGTAACCGGGTCCACGCCCTCCTCCATGGCGCGGCGGACCACATGGTTCATATGGCCGAGCCGCAGCAGCGTCTGCGGATACACATCATCCGTGACCAAGGAGATATTGTCGGTACGTACCTTGTCCTCCGTTACCACCTTAATCACTTCCTTCACATCCTGCCAAGCCGAACCTTCGCGGATCATCAGATGCATACCGAGGCGAACCTTTTCCAAAGCCTGCTCTCTCGTTACCGTCTCATGATCGGAGCTGACGCCGGTTGCCAGATAGGCTTGTAGCATCCGGTCGTCCTCGGCCGGAAAATGCCCCGTCACCGTCTTGCCCGCACGCAGCGTGGCTTCGATCTCTCCGCTCATGGTCGGATCGCCGTATACGACGCCCGGGAAGTTCATCACTTCGCCAAGCCCCGCGACGCCGGGCCAGGTCAGCCCTTCCTCGATATCGGCTACGCCCAGCTGCGCCCCGGCATCCTCCAGATCGAACGTCGCCGGTACGCAGGAAGGAATGGTGGTGAACACCTTCATCGGCAGCTGCTGCCCTTCCTCGTGCATCCAGCGCACGCCCTCCATGCCGAACACGTTGGCGATCTCATGGGGATCCATATAAACCCCGGTCGTTCCCGTAACGATGGCCGCTTTGGCAAACTCCGTTACGGTCAGCATCGTGCTCTCCACATGCATATGGCCGTCCAGCAGACCCGGCGAGATGAAGCGCCCATTCGCTTCGATCACCTGCGTCCCCTCTCCGATCGTATGATCGGCGCTGCCGATATAAGCGATGCGCCCGCACGCCATCGCCACGTCTATCCGTTCCTGAAGCTCGCCCGTAAACACATTGACCAGCGTGCCGTTTTTGATGACCAGATCGGCTGGCTCTTGTCCTAAAGCAACCTTCCCCAGCTGCCGGCTGACCTCGTATCGTTTCTGTCTCTGGATTGAACTCATGATGATTGCACGCTCCCCTTTTTTTAGATATCAGAAAGTATAAACTCGGAAGCTTGTGACTTCCTAATCTCGCAATAAATACTTCTTCTTACTGCGGTCGTCGGTAGACGTTTTTCTTATAATGAATCGGTAAAAGCACAAAATCGATCTTGCGTAACACGCCAAACAACCCGGACAGCGTATCTGCCCGGGTTGCCTGCAACTATATCCATTGAGGAAGAGAAGTCCGCGCGGCAGCCATGCATTGCTAATAGTCTGCACATCACCCCATCCGTTAAAACGTGCTTAGATCCCATTTCAGGCGATCTTGCAGCCCGGCTTCGATGTTTATGCAAAGCCGGGCTTGGGGAGCGGATTCTCAACCTTCATGTAGTCAAGTCATTTACGGTAACCTGGTAGAAACGCCTGGGCCCTATTCCCCGGCATATACATCAAGATTTGATTTTGAACCATGACCCATTCAATTCTTTGGTCGTTTCATTTGTTGTATGAATTATAATCCTCCTGCCCGAGAAGTCAAGCCATTGGAAGGAACTGCACATCGCCCCTACTACCCGATCACGCCAATTTCCGTCCCATTCTCTGCACGCGCTCGAGCCATTGTCTTCTTGCCGTCTCGGGCATTTTGCGGAGCTGGGTAATGTTCGTGGCACGGACGGTGCCCACGCCGCAGAACTTCAGAATGGAATGCTTCATCATCTGATGTCCCGGCTGTCCGAGATAGAACCGGTAGTAAACGTACGGCGAATCCATCGTGACGATCAGACGGGCCGTCTTCCCTTTGAGCAGCTGCTCCGGCAAAGGCGAGTTCCGGCGGTACTTAAAGGCGAATCCCGGCAGAAAAACCCTGTCGATGAACCCTTTGAGCAGCGCAGGCATGCCGCCCCACCAATTCGGATACACAAACACCAGATGGTCCGCCCAGGCAATCAGCTCCTGTGCTTCTTGCAGATCGGGTTCGAGCGGTTGCTTGCCCTTATAGCCGCCGGACAGGTTCAGGTCAAACTCCATCTCCGCAAGCACCAGCTTCCGCACCTCCGCTCCGGATTCGCCCGCCCCCTTGCATAGGCCTCCGCCAGGTGACGGCCATAGCTGTTTTCAATGGGATTGCCTTGGATGATTAAAACCTTTTTCATATGCATCCTCCCTCTAATTATTTGGTTAACAATCACTAACCTGATGGCAAAAAGAAAAGGTCACGCCTGACCTTTTCCCAAACCGGTTAATGCCAATAAATGCGCCGTTACTTCAGGTGCCAGCGGAGACAGCGGTTCTTCCAGCTCCCCCTGCATCGTGGATATCGCAAGCTGACTGAATGCACCGATGATCAGAACAGCCGTTAACCGTGTATTCTGCGGCGGAATATCCCGCTGCAGCACCGCTTGCTCGAGCAGCTCCTCCAAAGCATCAAGCGGTTGGCGTCCCCTGCTCTTGACTACCTCGGTAAACAGCTCGTGATGCTGAGACAATAGCAGCAAGCCGTATTTATCCTCGTCATACGATTCCAGTACGCGGGTTACGAGAGCCGATAGCCTCTCATAGAACGGGCCGGGCCGGGTAGCATATTCATCCACCAAGCGCGTATAACTGCCGCAATATTCGTCGAACGCCTCCGCGGCAACGGCATCCTTATTCGTAAAATGCTTATAAATCGCCGCATCCGTCACGCCTGCCGCCGCGCCGATCTCCTTCACCGATACGCCGTCCACGCCCTTCTCGGCAAAGAGCTTCATGGCTGCCTGCAAAATTTCCTTCTTCTTGCTGTCGAAATGAGGTTTCTTTTTCATGCTCATATCATAAGTGAACACTAACCAAATTGCAATAAGAGGCACAAAAAAAGGCCCCCCCCCAAGACTTAGGGCGCCTCTCTTCGTACGTACTCTTTACGTTTCGTATATATCGCTAAAGACGCATGCCAGTCTTGGGCTCGGCCCTCCTGTCCAAGCTAAACCCCCGCTTTGATGGGAGCGGCCTTTACCTTGTTGCTGTACAGCAGCATGAGCGGAATGCTGATGACAAATGCGCCGGCCACAAGCAGGAACGGTATTCTCGGATCGATGCCGTACGCCCAGCCGCCAATGATGCCGGAAGGCGAAATGACGATGAGGATGAGCACCTGGAGCAGCGCGAATATTTTGGCGCGGTTCTCGTCGTCGATGGCATTGGCCACCGCCGTCTCCAGATACGGATACGTCATCATCGTGCCGAATGCGGCAATGACGGTGCTCAGGCTCAGCACCAGCAGATCTCCTTGCGGTGCAAACACCAGCATGACATTGGACAATACCGAGATGACAAAGCCCCATACCATCGTCCGGTGCACGTGCCGCTCCCCGATCCGGGGCATGATCCACCGCATGAATATCAGCATAATGACGGAGGAGAACGCCGGAAAAACGGAGATCAGGCCGCTGCCCAAATGCAAATATTCCACCATGAAGATGGAGACGTAGGTTGTCTTCACCGTCATCTGAAAATTAAACAGGATATAAACGCCGAAGATCATCAGCAGCAGCGGATTTCCCAGCATGCTCTTCATCACTTGGACATAGTCGGACATCCCTTCACGCAGGCCCATCGCCTTCGTTTCCTTCATTTTGCGGTACCCGATCTCCGTCTCCCTCGTCGCATAATGGCGCCCGATGAACTGGATCGTCATCAGGAGGCAGGCAAGGACGAACATGATGCGCACCCCGGGCACAAGCGAGAAATGATACACCAGAAGACCGCCGAGCGGCGCAAACAATCCGCCGACGACGCTAATCAGCTGCAGCAGCGTAAAGACATAGGTACGCTCCTTCGGCGCCGTATCCTCCACCAGCAAACAGTAAAAGGCGGTATGCGGCACCTTCTGAAAGCCGTTGATGACGGCGGCGATCACAAAAAACCAGAAGTTCTGGGAGACTGCCCAGAGCAGCGTGGCCACGCTCCAGCTCAGCACGTCGAAGTAAAGGAGCGCTTTTTTTCGGCCCAAACGGTCCGTTAAATACCCGCTGAGAAACGAGGACAACACCTGCACAAGCAGACCGATCGAGGTAATCCAGCCGATCCCCGTCTCGGTTACCCCCAGTTGGTACATGTAGATGGAGGTGTACGTCGTGAACATGCTGTAAGGGATTAGAAACAGAGGCTCGTAAACGAGACAGCCCCGCGCATTGCCGGTCAATTGCCGAAACGAAGTTGAACCCATAATATCCTCCGGACATGAAATATAATCGTTGCCTAGCCATTATAGCGCACCCGGGGCGGGAGCAGGATAGGAAAGTTGCAGGATTTTTGAAGCGATTCCGAATATGCGGATCCAAGCAGCAGGGCTACTCCTTCCCGCGCGTACTTGCCCCCTCGCCTTCTTGTGCGGTGGCCTCAGGCAAAAATACGGTAATGGTGGTTCCCCTGCCCAATTCCGACCAGACGCTTACCCGCCCCCTATGCGCTTCGACGATCGCCTTCGCGATGCTCATCCCGAGTCCCGAGCCGTCCATGCTCTCTTCGGTATTCGTTCCCCGGTAGTAACGCTCGAACAGGTTGCAACGGGTTTCTTCGTCCATCCCCACGCCTTGATCCGCAACCACGATCGCCGCGCCGCCGGGACGACTCTCCACCCGGACCTCGACGTTAACCCCATCCGGATTATGCTTCACGGCATTCGTGATCAGGTTATCCATCAACCGCTGCAGCCACTTGGCATTGCCGTCGACGGGCAGCGCCTCTTCGCCGCCGATATAGTTGAAATTCGCATCCAGCGTGGCATCATTGACGTATTTCAGCACGCAGCGGCGCACCAGCTCATTCAGGTCAAGCCGGGTCCGCTCCTGAGGGCGGATTTCGCTTCTCAGACGGAAGACGAGCGAGAAATCGTTGATCAGCTCCAGCATGTAGTCGCCTTTTTCCCGAATTACGGTTCCCATCTCCCGCAATTCCTCCTGGCTCCAATCCTGCGGTGCATTCTCAAGCATATAGCCGTACCCTTGAATGGAAGACAAAGGTGTACGCAAATCATGCGATATCCCGGACATCCATTCTTCCCGATTTCGATCCAGCCGCTCCCGTTCCCGTTCGGTTTCGGCCAGCTGCTCCGCCATCCTATAAAAGGAATGGATCACTTCCTTGTACAGCCTGTAACGCGTGCGGAGCTTCCCGTTCTTGCGGAAGACCCGCTTCCGGTCCTTCGGCGTCAGCACTTCCTCGTACGCTCCCCTGCCCATCCGCTCGAACCATCCGGTAAACAGCAGCAGCGGACGGCTGTACCGGTATCCATGCCATATCGCCACCCCAAGCGACAGCACAAGCACGCAGATCATCGTCCACAGCGCCACGCGGATCAGCTCGTTCATCATTGGCCGCTTCTGCTGCGACCCGTCCTGAGGCGTGTGATATACCCAGGTGTTGCCGCTGTCCGCATCGCGGTAAACTGCGATATGCGTGGAATACGTGCCCGGCTGCTCCTGCATGGTGATGATCTCTAGCGGGTGGTAGCTCGCCTTATTATCGGAACCCGTCCCAATCGCTTGGACAACGCGCCCGTCCCGATCAATCACATGCAAATAACCGCCTAGATCGGCCAATTCGCGTCCCAGCTCGGCTTCATCCTCCGGTCTCACCTTCCCGCCGTCCTGAAAACGGGCAACCCATTCCCGAAGATGGTCCGAGCTCTTATCGATGCGTCCGATCAGATACAGCAGCGGCTCTTCATAAGTCAGATCCATCTGCCAATCCATGGTGTACTCGCCAAAGCGCCGCTCTTCTTTGATCTGAAGCAAGGTGCTTACCGAGTACGCTGACGGAACATCCGAATCCGTGTTAGTGGAGTATATCGCATTGCCCGCCATATCCACTACCTGCAGCCACATGCCCTCCTCCTGAAGCAAGAGCTCCCAATGATCGGCCAGCAGAACCTCCCCATTCTCCGTCACCGTCTCCGTCACGATGCCTTCCAGCACGCCTGCAGGAAAGTTGCGTTTGATCTCTTCGTCACCGATATGTTTGATCAGGAAGAATAAGAGCACGATCAGAAAGCAAAACATAAACGCCGAGAATGCAATTAATTGGTATGTAAAATGGAAGGCAAGCCTTCTGCGCAGCCTCATCGCGCTTTCTCCTTGATCAGCTTGTAGCCAAGCCCCCGGACCGTCAGCAGATACTGCGGGTTGCTCGGATCCTCCTCGATGCGCTCGCGGATGCGGCGGATATGCACCATGACGGTGTTGTCCTCGCCCATGCCGTCGATGCCCCACACCGCTTCGTACAGCTGCGACTTGGAGAATACGACCCCGGGATGCTTGCAAAAATACAGCAGCAGCTGAAAGACCTGCGCCGGACAAGGCACCGGCTCTCCCAGCACCGTCAGTTCGCCTGCGGCTTCGTCGACCTTGAACCGGCCGAAATCCCATGCGCGCTGAATCGCCTGCTGCTCTGCCGCAGCCGCCGGTCCAAAGCCGCCCCGGCGCAGACGCGCCTTGATCCTTGCAGCGATCTCCAGCGGATTAAAGGGCTTGGTGACATAATCGTCCCCGCCCATCGCAAAACCGGTCAGCACATCCAGATCCGACGCCTTGGCCGTCAGGAACAGGATGTGCGGACTGCCATAGGAACGGATCTGCGGACAGAGGTCAAATCCCGTGCCGTCCGGCAGCATGACATCCAGCAGCACGATATCCGCTCCGTGCGCAGCGATTTCGCTGAGCGCTTCCTTGCAGCTGGAAGCCGTGTATATTCGGTTAAAGCCTTCCTTGCGCAGCACCATCTGCAGCATTTTCACAATGGAAGGTTCGTCGTCTACGATTAGAATTCGCGTTTGATCCATTTTATCCTCACCCGACATTTATGCTAGCACAGCAACCTTAACAGGAGTTAAACAAATGCTGGAAGTGTTAAGAAAAAGTTAGGATGCCGTTTCCGAGTTATTTCGTTTGGAGCTTTATACTGGGTGTCAGAGGTGATTGACATGAATTCAAATAAACGTTCGACCGCCGTGGATGCGATTCGCGGCTTGAGCTTGCTCGGCATCCTGATGGCCAATATGCTTATTTTCCAGTACGGCATGTTCGGTAAAGACGAGCTGCATTTCTTCCAGCCTTCCACGCTGGACCTGATCAGCCATGACATGCTCAAGGTGTTCGTAGAGGGCAGCTTCATGCCTATCTTTACGTTCCTGTTCGGCTACAGCATGATCAAGATGCGGGAAAGCCTGATCGGCAAGGGGTTTAAATACGGACGCAGCTTCTTCCGCAGGTCGGTTCTTCTGATCGTACTCGGCCTGCTGCATTCCATATTCATCTGGGAAGGCGATATTCTGCTGTTCTATGGGGGGATCGGCCTCTTCCTGGTGCTGTTCGTGAAACGGAAGGCCAAAACGATTTTGATCTGGGGCATTCTCTTGCTCGCGCTGATGGCCGTCTTGGGGTACGGCTCCATGGAGCCTGCGGCAGGCGAAGCGGAGCGCATGGAGAACTATGTGAAGCAGTCCATCGAAGTCTACGGCAGCGGCACGTATAGCGAGATCCTAAACTTCCGGTCAACCGAGGAAATGCCCATCGACCTCCCGGACTGGCTGATGCTGCTGGTGATCCTGATTGCCCCTCTCATGAGCGCGCCGATGTTCCTGTTTGGCATGGTCGCCGCGAAACGCGGGCGCTTCCTCCATCCGTCCATGGAGATCAAGCTGTATTTAAGGTGGTCGCTGCTCATTCCGGTCGGGCTTGGACTGAAAACCGCAGGCGTTATGCTCGAATCCACGAACAACTGGAGCGGCGTCCTGATGATGCTCGGCGGCCCCCTGCTCGCGCTGGGGTATCTCCACCTGTTCGCGTCCTTATACGCCTTCTCGTCCAAACAATCGGTGGTGATCCGGGCGTTCGAAGCGGTGGGGCGAATGTCGTTAACGAACTATCTGACGCAAAGCGTTGTATGCGTATTGATATTTTACGGTTTCGGATTGGGCATGTTCGGCAAACTCGGCGTGCTGCAAGGAGCGCTGCTGGCGATCCTCATCTATGCCGTACTGGCAACGGCCAGCCTGCTCTGGTTGAAACGGTTCCGCAGCGGACCGGTTGAACGGCTGCTCCGTATAGGCACCTACTGGTCGTGGAGCGGAAGGGCAAAACCTAAAGCGGCAGCCCCGGCTTCCGCCGTACCTGCGGCAAAGCTCCCGGCTGAAGGTCCCCCCGCGACCTGAGTTTTCCTTCTCTTCGGGCATGAAGCCAGGGTTATCCCGGTCCCCTAAGATGAAATCGGTTCTTTCGTTCATGTATAATGGACGTACAAGAAAGAACAAGACATGTCGGGAATTATTCCGCTCATAAACCAAAGGAGGATCACGTATATGCTGGTTGTTACAAACTCGATCAAGGTCAAACCGGGCTTCGGACAAGAAATCGCGCAGCGGTTCGCTGAAGCGAAGGGCGTTCAGGAGATTGAAGGATTCGTGCGGATGGAAGTATGGCATGAAGCCAAGGAAGGCGCAGAGGCCGAGGAACTGAAGATCTCTACGGTATGGGAAGACGAGGAGGCGTTCAAGCGCTGGACTTCCAGCGAATCGTTCCGGCAATCCCACGGTCAGGGCCGCAACGAGAATATTTTGGGTGCATCCTTGAACAAATACGAGCTGCTGATCAGTCACAAGAAGTAAGCGAGACGTTGGATCCGGCAGCCGGATTCAGGCTGTCTTTAGACCCCTGCGAACAAGATGCAGCCCGGGCATTGGCCCGGCTGGATCTTTTTTTTGCGTATAATTGACCGTTTGGCATCCATTCCGCAAGCCGACGGATTCGCGGCAAAGCTCCCCACGGGGAAGTTATTCGTTAAACGTTAATCCCGGCAGCAATTCGGGGTTATGGGAGCGTCCCAGCTCCACCATGTACGCGTTCAGTTCGGGCAGCTCCGGGCCTGCCAATATATACGACTCCCCATCCACCTCAAACTCGCTCGCCACGCGAATCTGCTGCTCGCCCTGCACGACATCCATAAAGAACAGAAATCCCGGTTCCTCGTTACCCGCCATCCGTTTGGCTTGAAGGGTATCCACCCGCTTCATGATCGGCTCAATGTCCTGTTCCTGGTCGAGCACCATCCGCGTGCCATCCCCATACACGACTTGAATGGCTTTTACCTTCGCTGCGTCCAGCTTCATCAGTTTCTTGACCGAATACAGCCGTTGGTCCGCTGATCCGGTATCCTCGTTAATTCCGCTGCAGCCGGCGATACCCAGAACAACGAGCATTCCCACCATGATCAACACGAGTTTACTGGACATCCTTCATCCCCCCAATACGAAAATCTCACAATCCCTACCCGTTCCAGAGTCTTCAAATTCTTCAAATAGGATCACAACGAAATGGTTATATTAAGCACGATCAGGCAAGCAACATTCTATATGAAAGGAGTCTATATCCTATGGAAAGCACGCATGATTTTGTGGAAAAAATGAACGAGAACGCGGAGAAGGCCCGTCGCAACAAAGAGAATCACGGCAAAGGAACGCCAAGCGACAAGCTGCCAACCAAACAGCACGGCACCAAGAAATAGAATGACGTTTACCGCGATCCTCCTAGGATCGCGGCTTTAGATGCCGAGGCGCTCCCGCGGTATTGTTACCCGTGTCGCACCTCTTGCTACATATGGATTACAGACCTTCGGATGCCTGCTTCAGCAAGGAAGCCAGCGCTGCGTAGTCGACCTGCTGCCCGGCCGATATTTTGATGGTCTTCCGCTCTGGCGGCCCCTCGAACAGCGTCTCGGGCCATTCCAGCCCTTCCGCATTGAAAATCGTAAAGCTCACGGCGCTCTTCGCGACGCTGATTACCGCCGCGTATTTTCCGTTTTTCAGAAAATGCGGCTTTTTATATTGAAGCCGTTCCGCGACGTCCGGGATCGTATTGTGCACGAGCTCCCGAAGCCTCTCGCTGACTTCGACCTTCCAGGTATCGCTGATGGCTGCCATGTAATCCGTTACCTCTTGATTCATCTTATTGGCTCCTTCTGTATCGTAGTATGGTATTTTTCAAATGTGTATGGATTCAATTTCGGATTGATGCTTCCGGCAGCTCTAGGCTCAGGCCTGATGAACCATCTGCCAAGTCATGCCGTACCGGTCCACCACTTCGCCGTAATAGGCTCCCCAAGGCTGCAGGGCAAAAGGATACTTCTCGGTCCCCCCGTCGCTGAGATGGCGATAAGCAGCGCGGGCGTCTTCCTCGTGATCGAACGTGATGGCCAGTCCCATGCTCGTGCTCTTGCCGGTTTCTTGAAAAGCGTCGGAGAGAATCAGCTGATTGCCGCCGGCCAGCGTTAACGACATATGCATGACTTTTTCCTGATGGGCTTCGGGTATTCCCGGCATGTCTTTGAATGTAGTCAATAAACCGATCTCTCCGCCTATCGCCTGCATATAGAATTCGGCCTGGCCTCTTGCATCCTCGGAAATAATAAAAGGTACCATTTGTGCTTGCATGTTCATCTTCCTCTCGGTTCGATTTTTTTTGTTTTATATCTTAATGACGAACGGGATTTGACGTAATCGACACGACTTTCACATTTTTTTCGGATTTTTTTATATAATGCTGCCAAAGCGTATCTCAAGGGGCCGCTCGCAGGCATTCTGCCGCACGATCAAGGAGCAGCGCCCGCTCCCTCTGATTATCCGTCAGCGATGCGGCCAGCTTGAACTCCGCGCCGGCCTCGTCCAGGCGACCCAGCTTAAAGAGCAAGTCACCCCTCACGCTCGGTAGAAGGTGATATCCTTTCAAGGCCGGCTCGCTTCGCAAAACGTCCACGATCTCAAGCCCGATCTCCGGACCGAAAGCCATGGAGAGGGCCACGGCCCGGTTCAATTCCACGATCGGCGAGGGAGACACCTGCGCCAATGCCTCATACAGCGCGGAGATCCGAATCCAATCGGTCTCTGCGGCACTGGGCGCTCCGGCATGACATGCCGAGATGGCTGCCTGAATAGCGTAAGGCCCGGTCATTCCCCCCAACCGTTCGATTCGCTCAAGAGCGGCAAAACCGCGCCGGATCAATAAATAATCCCATAATGCCCGATTCTGGTCCATGAGTAGCACAGGCTCGCCCTGCGCATTGACCCGTGACTTGAACCGGGAGGACTGAAATTCCATCAACGCGACCAATCCGTGCACCTCGGCCTCGGTCGGCGCAATCTCCGCCAGCACCCGTCCGATACGAAGCGCTTCCTGGCACAGCAGCGGACGAATCCACTGGCTGCCCGATGAGGCGGCGTATCCCTCATTAAACATGAGGTAGATGACCTCGAGGACTGATGCTAATCGCGGCTTCAGTTCGGTTCCTTGGGGAATCTCGAATGCAACCCGGGTCGCGGACAGCGTCCGTTTGGCACGAACGATTCGCTGCGCGATCGTCGGTTCCGGCACAAGATAAGCGCGGGCGATCTCCGCAGTCGTCAACCCGCCGAGCAGACGCAGCGTCAGGGCTACGCGGGCCTCGGGGGACAGAACCGGATGGCAGGTCATAAAGATCAGCCGCAGAAGATCGTCGTTCACTTCTCCCGCCTCCGGCACCTCCATTTCCGAATCCATCCGGGAATCCATTTCGCGTCCCAACAGCTCATACTTCCGATCGCGCACCTTATTCCGGCGCAGCAGGTCCAGCGCTTTGCGCTTTGCCGCGGTCATAAGCCATCCGCCGGGGTTATCCGGTATTCCGTCATTCGGCCACCGTTCCAGCGCTGCAATGAGCGCATCCTGAGCCAGATCCTCGGCGAGGCCGATATCACGGACCATCCGGGTCAGATAGGCAATGATTTTGGAAGATTCGATTCTCCAGATGGCCTCGATCGTACGATGGGTATCGGCCGCCGACATTACGGATTCTGCCTTTGGATGTGTTCGCGCATTTCAAATTGTTTGGCCTGCGCTTCCGGGTCCTGCGTCAGCTCTGTCGGTTCGAATACCTGACGGAGCTCGATCTGCCCCGCGCCGAAGCCGTGAGGATCGGGCATGCGTTTGGCCCACTCGATCGCCTCTTCTCTCGTTTTCACTTCGATCAAGGTGTACCCCGCGATCAGTTCCTTCGCTTCCGTAAAGGGACCATCGGTGATTTTCGGCTTGCCTCCCGGCTCCGGATAAGAAATCCGGATGGCGCCCGAGCTTGGATGGAGCCCATCCGCAGCAAGCAGCACGCCCGCCCTCGCCAGCTCCATGTTGTACCTCATCATGGCATCCAATTGCTCTGCGCTTGGCAGCACGCCTGCCTCGGAATCCTCGGTTGCTTTCACGATCATCATAAATCTCATGTTTCTTCCCCTCCTGGTTATCGTTGCTTTCGCTTACATTTTTCGTCCTATGTTTAACCAACGAATAGAGTTTCCCCTAATCGACAAACGCTTCACATTTTTCAATAAAAAAAATAATAAGTAACAACCATTTCGTTATAGGACCGTGTATTCCTGTTGAAAACGTTCGGCTCCACGAAAAAAAGACCGATCAAGACAAACGCTTGATTGGTCGATGGAGTGGCGATGATCCTTATCCAAGCCCGTTCCTATGGCAGGCAGTTCATCCCATGGACTTCGCCCGCTCCCGATACGTCTTATTTTTTGCCCGATTGCCGCAGGCCTTCATTGAGCACCACTTGCCCGTTCCCGGCCTGGAGCGGTCAACGAATACCCACTGGCAATCCGCGGCTGTGCACACTCTCAATCTGTTCCACACGTTGTTCTCACGAAGCCTGAATACCAGAATCAGCAGCCGGGCCAAGCCCCCTCTTCCTTGTGCATCCACTGGCTCAATGGCGTCAGAGGCTTCACTGAAGCTATAGGCGAACCGGAATCGGCCGGCTGCACGGTTTAACGCTTGGAAGCCCGCTTCCTTGTGGTCATGTATATTATTCGGAATGGCTGCCCTTAAGCCGCCCCGCAGATCGCGGGCCAAAGCCAGATCCTCTTCGGATACGGTGTCCTGTTTCAGAATAAAACCGTTTTTTAACAGCCATGTACGCAGATCGTCCGCGGTAGAAAGCAGCTCCAAACCCGGGTCCCCCTCATACCGCATCCGTTTATCATGGGTGTTGATAAAATCGGCGATGATTTCGAGCTGCTCAAATTCATTTCCCACAACAAACAAACCTCCTATTGATATCCCTATAACAAACCAGTAAAGTGTATTTATCGGTTAGCTAACCATTTATAATATTTTAATGGTCATCACATTAAAAGAAAGCACCCCTGCTCCATTTTTATCTATTCTGCTGCAAGTCTGCTGGTATCAGTATACCAGACTCCCATTTTTCCTAAGAGGTGAAGCGAATGAATATCCAACCGTTTTCTTTTCAAATCGAGTCCGTTGCCATCGACGATTTATATCGGCGCCTGGACATGACCCGGTGGCCTGACGAAATCCCCGGCGGAAATTGGAATTATGGCATCCCCCTTGATTTCATGAAGGACATGGTCGCCTACTGGAGGCATGAATTCGATTGGGGAGCCTTCCGGCGCTCCATTCAGACTTATCCGAATTATATCGCCCAAATCGATGGAATCGATATTCACTTTATACATATCAAGGGCAGCGGCGAACACTCCGTACCGCTCCTCATTGCTCATGGTTGGCCGAGCTCCTTCTATGAAATGCTGGAACTTATCCCATATCTTATGAATCCTGGGCAATTCGGCGGTCATGCGGAAATTTCCTTTGACGTTGTCATACCGTCTATCCCGGGCCATGGGTTCTCCGGCATTCCTCTACGTCCGGGCTTTGAGGACCGTCAGGCCGGGGAACTGCTCATGAAACTAATGACAGGGCTTGGTTATGAACGATTCGGCGCACATGGCTACGATATCGGTGCCAGCATCCTCGGACTAATGTGTCTTGACCATCCCGACCGGTTCATCGGCTATCATACCACCTCGCCTGGGAACCCAAGTCCCTATGCGGATTCGTCTTCCACGCTGTCCGACGAGGAGACCGCTTTCCTCGAATATCAGAAGCAATGGGAACGCAAGGAGGGCGCTTACGCCCATATCCTGGGCACACGTCCGCAGACCGCGGCCTATGGTTTGCATGATTCGCCCGTAGCGCTGGCCGCGTTCATTCTGGAAAAATGGCACTACTGGACCTCTCCCGAGGATGATAACGTCTTGCAGCATTTCAGCAAGGAGCAGCTCATGGCCAACGTCTCCATTTACTGGCTGACCCAGAGCATCAATGCCTCGAACCGTTATTATTATGAAGGCAAGCATACGAGGTGGCCGGGGCCCGAAGAGTTTTCGCCTGTACCGCACGGAGTCACCTTAACCGCTCAGCGGAATGAGCGTCCGCCCCGGACATTCGTGGAGCGGATATTTCCGAATGTGATCCACTGGAAGGACCTGAATGCGGGCGGGCATTTCATTGCCGCGGAACAACCCTCCTGGATTGCCGAGCAAATCACGGCCTTCTTCAAGCAGATTTGCGATTCGCCGCAGGAGGCACTATAATTTTACGACTAACGAAACAAGGACATCCCCGCTCCGGTACCGAAATGATTAACTACCATTTCTCATGAATGCGGTGATCTCTTATGGACACTAAGATCCCGAACCGGATCCATATTATCGGCTCCGTCGGCAGCGGCAAGACAACGCTTGCCCGGAAGCTGTCCGCCCAGTTTAATCTCCCTTATTACGAGCTCGACAATGTCGTATGGGAGCGGGCCCAGCCGGACGATATCAGGAGGAGTGAGGCGGATCGGGACGCGCTATTGCTAAGCATCGTGAACACGAATGGCTGGATCATCGAGGGCGCTCATCTGAAATGGGTCAGCCCCAGCTTCCGCCATGCGGATCTCATCGTTTTTCTGAACCCGTCCTACTCCACAATAACCTACCGGATCACCACAAGGTTCATCAAGCAACGACTGCGACTTGAACAAGCGCACTATACCCCTACTTGGGACATGCTCAAAAAAATGTTCGATTGGAGCGCCTCCTATCAGCGGGAGGGCCGATATCGGATCCAGGACACGCTTGCGGATTATCCCGGCAAAGTGGTCGTCGTGAGGAGCCATGAACAACTCATGCAGGAGCTTAAGCAGCGGATGCCCTCCATAGAACACCAAGAAAGGACCTCCGGTTAACCGGAGGTCCTTCCCGCTTAGAAAATATCCATGCTGAGATACCGCTCTCCCGTATCCGGGGCAATGCAGACAACCCGCTTCCCTTCCCCCAGCTGCTTCGCTACGCGAAGGGCCGCGAATACCGATGCGCCGGAGGATGGGCCTACCAGTATTCCTTCCTTGCGGGCCAAATTCCGAGCGGTCTGCAATGCATCCTCGTCGGCGATCTGGATAATCTCGTCATATACGCTTGTATTCAGGATCTTTGGTACGAAGCCCGGGCTTGTGCCCACGAGCTTGTGCGGTCCCGGCTGTCCGCCGGAGAGCACGGGCGAGCCCTGCGGCTCGACCACCGCGATATGGAGGTTCGGCAAAGACTTCCTCAGCTCTTCCCCGGTTCCGGTTACGGTGCCGCCCGTTCCCGCCGTCGCCACGAAGGCGTCCAGCCGCCCTTCCATCTGTTCCATTATTTCCGGTGCTGTCGTCACCCTGTGAATGTCCGGGTTGGCCGCATTCTCGAACTGCTGCGGAATGAAGCTATTCGGAATCTGCTCCCTAAGCTCGAGCGCCTTGGCAATCGAGCCCGGCATGCGTTCGCTGCTCGGTGTCAGCACGACCTCCGCACCGTAGGCCTTCAAGATATTAATCCGTTCCTTGGACATGTTGTCCGGCATAATCAAGATGGCCCGATAGCCCTTGGCGGCTGCAATCATCGCCAAGCCGATGCCGGTATTCCCGCTCGTCGGCTCGATAATGGTGCCGCCCGGTTGGAGCAGGCCCTGCTCCTCCGCGGTATGAATCAGATTGTAGGCCGCGCGGTCCTTCACGCTGCCGGAAGGATTGAATCTCTCAAGCTTTACATAGACGTCGGCCGATCCTTCCGGCACTAGCCGCCGAAGTTTCACCATTGGCGTCTGGCCGATCATATCAACCACACTATTATAGATCTCCATGATGTTGATCTTCTCCTTTTATATATGAAGTGAAGTCATTCTCCAATCAAACCATATGACTCACAAAGACAATAAGCTTACTCGGATTATAACAAAAACGTTGATCGACGTACATTCACAGATGACAGACCGCGGTTAGATGAAGTTTTTCTTGCGATATCAGGAAGATCATGCTTCGAAGTTTATACTCTCTGATATCTAAACAAAAACGTTGATCGACGTACATTCGCAGAGGACAGACCGCGGTTAGATGAAGTTTTTCTTGCGATATCAGGAAGATCATGAATTTATGGTATGCTGTTCATGGAACAAGATTCGATCGGGCTTTACTTTACCCTATCCCTATTAAGGAGGCGCAACAAGCGTGAACATTCCGCCGCTGATACTACCAGAAGATCAACCCGCCCTGCTGCTTGACCGGACCGATAATTTAGCGCATCAGGACGTGCTGTATCATTTTGCGCTGGACGAGCTTTTATGCAGGCTGACCGGAGAGGGCGGGCCTGCCATCTGCCATCTGTGGCGGCATCCGCGAGCCTTTGTCATGGGCGTGCGCGACAGCCGCCTGCCCGAGGCGCTGCAAGGGGAGGCCCACCTTCGTTACCTCGGCTATGACACCGCCGTCCGCCATTCGGGCGGTGCCGCGGTACCCTTGGACGCGGGCGTGGTGAACCTCTCCCTCATCCTTCCGTTTTCCTCCGCCGGACCGGCGCCTGATTTCCATCAGGACTTTGAAATTATGGTGGAGCTGATCCGGGAAGCCCTCCGCGGCACGGGCCGAAACGTCGATACCGGCGAAATCGCCGGCGCCTTCTGCCCCGGTACGTTTGATCTCAGCATCGGCGGCCTCAAATTTTGCGGCATTGCCCAGCGGCGGCAGCGGAAAGCCTTCATTATCCAGGCTTTTATCATTGCCGAAGGTTCGGGCAGCGAACGCGCCCGGCTGGTTCGTTCCTTCTATGATATCGCAGCTGAGGGAGCCGATCCCAAGCATTATCCTCTAGTAGAAGCTGACAGCACCGCGAGCCTCGAGGAACTGACCAACATCGGCATCGGCTTCGACGCGGTGCGTCAATTCACCGCAGCCGTTAAAGGGGTCATTCGAGGATGGCAGGCAGGCAAGGATTTGGCCGAAGCGGCTTCCAGGTTTACGATGCCTGGGGCCGAGGATATCCGCATTATGGCTGATCAGATGCGTCAGCGGTATAAACGTACCTCCATTTGAGGCAAACCAATAAAGCGGATTTAGCTTCGATCCCGCAACCATGAAGGAGGTGCTCCTCTGGACGATACAGAGAATCGGTGCGCTTGCTGCGGCAGGACCGGAGTGGAAACCACCGTTCACCATCTGACTCCCCGGGAGTATGGCGGCGCTCGCCTTCCCACCGCCCTGTTGTGCATTCCATGCCACAAGCAAATCCATCATCTCTATACCAATAAACAGCTCGTCGATCAAGGCTTAACGACCTTGGCGGCACTGCAACAGGATCCGGCCATGCAATCCTTCATCCGCTGGATCCGCAAGACTCCTCCCGGCACCATCCCCAAATCCCGCAAGTCCAAAAATGTTCGGGGGCGGCGATAGCCCCCTAGATTACTTTATTTTTACATTTCCACCATTCACCGATGATATTCCCATAACATTTCCCCTATAAACTTGTCCTGATGGCAATTTATACATTAGGGGTGGATAAGCTTGAATAAAACGATGGACCGCAAAACGTTTCTGTCTTATCTGGGTACGGGCGCAACCGCATTGGCAGCCGCTTCCGCAGGCTTAGGCGTATTGGAAGGAAAGGCCTCCGCCATGTCCGGAACCGCAAATCATCTGTTCGGATTCAAAACGAATCGGGTCAGCGGCTACTTCGAGCCAATCGAACCAACCAAAGCAGACCAGCTCGTCCTGCCTAAAAATTTTAAATATGATGTCATTGCGGCATTCGACGACGTAATCAATCCGGCTGGCGAAAAATTCGGCTCCGGCTGCGATTACAACGCATTTTTCCCGCTCAAGGGCTCCAATGTCCGCGGCCTCCTGGTCAACAATCATGAGTATTCCACCATCTTCTCGATCGGACCTGTGAAGGACGGGAAAATGACGGCGGATCAAATCCATAAAAACCTGTATTACCAAGGCATGTCGGTCATTGAGGTATACCGCGACGAGAAGGGCGTATGGAAAATGGACACCACCTCCACCCATGCCCGCCGCATCAACGGCTTCAGCAAATTCGACATCACCGGCCCGGCCAAGGGGATCCCTGCCCTGAAGGGCGCCACGACGGCGACCGGCACGTTTGCCAACTGCTCCGGCGGCGTAACGCTGTGGAACACGGTTTTGTCCTGCGAAGAGAATTTCGAAGACACGGCGGCAGTCTCGAACCTGCCGGATACGCACTACGGCTGGGTCGTCGAGGTGGACCCGTTCGATAAATCCTTCTTGAAAAAGCATACCGCCCTCGGCAGATTCAATCATGAAAACACCGCCATGGGCCTTGCCGCAGACGGCCGGGTCGTTGTCTATATGGGCGACGACAAAAAGGATGCCTGCGTCTATAAATTCATCAGCAAGCACAAATACGATAAGAGCAAAGGGCGCGCCAACTCTGCGCTTCTTGAAGACGGAACCCTGTACGTTGCCAACCTCAAATCGGGTAAGTGGCAGCCGGTCACCCTTGAAGCCGTAGCCAAGGCCACTGCAGAAGATAAAGAGCTCCAGGCCAAATTCAAGTCCCAAGGGGACGTTGTGACTTACTGCCAGGAAGCTGCGCGTCTTGTCGGCGGAACGCCGACGGACCGTCCGGAAGACATCGAAATCTCGCCGTTCGATAACACCGTGTTTGTCTGCCATACGAACAACGACAATCACGGCAACATCCATGGTCATATCACGCGTATCTTTGAAGCAGGCAACGATCTGGCCGCCATGGAGTTCGACTTTGAGATCTTTGCTGCCGGCGGACGCCAATCCGGATTCAGCTCGCCGGACAACCTAGCGTTCGACTCGAACGGCGACCTGTGGGTCGTGACGGACATCTCCAGCAGCAGCCAGAACAAAGGCGTTCATAAATCCTTTATGAACAACGGACTGTTCGTGATCCCAACAAGCGGGCCGGAACAAGGAGTAGCGCTGCAATTCGCTTCCGGGCCGGTAGAGTCCGAGCTGACAGGCCCTTTCTTCACTCCTGACGAGCAGACGCTCTTCCTGTCCGTTCAACACCCGGGCGAAAATACGGAAGACCTCAGCAACCCAACCAGTACATGGCCTCACCGCTCCGGCGAAAAGATGGCGCGCTGCGCGGTCGTGGCGATTAGCGGCTTCAAACTGGAATAATACCAATCGAAAGGAGCGAGGATCATGCCGTTTGGCAACATTGGAATCGGTGGTTTAATTCTTATTTTGATTATCGCACTCATCATATTCGGTCCCTCCAAGCTTCCCGAGCTCGGTCGCGCTTTCGGGCGAACCTTAAGCGAATTTAAGGGCGCAACCCGCGGCTTGATGAACGGAGACGACGAGAATGGGAAAAAAGACGATGCTCCGCAGACTGCTGCAGCGGTCAATAAGCAGCACAGCTAATCCGAACGACCAAAGCGCGATCGAGCACCTGGAGGAAATGCGGAAGCGCCTGATCCGCACGCTGATTGCGTTTCTGGTCTCGATGGTGGCCGCCTTCATCTACGTCGAGAAGATCTATCACTGGCTGGTACGCGGGATGGACGAGCAGCTCGTTCTGCTCGGTCCCTCCGAAGTGATGTGGGTGTATATGATCATTGCGGGCGTGGTGGCCGTCACCGTCACGCTTCCCATTGCCGCTTACCAAATATGGCGGTTCGTGCAGCCGGCGCTGCCGGACGGAACCCACCGCTCCGCCATGCTGCTCATTCCCGTCATCAGCGTGTTATTCATTACCGGCATCTGCTTCGGATACTTCGTGCTGTTCCCGATGGTGCTGCAGTTCATGCAGCGCATGGCCGAAGGGGCCTTCCAAACGATGTATACCGCGCAAAAATACTTTACGTTCATGATTCATATGACCGTACCGTTCGGATTTCTGTTCGAAATGCCCGCCATCGTCGTTTTTCTGACGAAGCTCGGCATCGTGAATCCGCACCGGCTGGCTAAGATGCGCAAATCAGCCTACTTCCTGCTCTGCATCGTGGCCGTGACCATTACGCCGCCGGATATCATGTCCGATCTGATCGTGATCGTCCCGCTGTTCCTGCTGTACGAAATCAGCGTTTCGATCTCCAGATTCATCTATCGCAAGCAGCTGCAGCTCGCTCAAGCGGAGGGCAGCGCAACCTAATTCCACGTCCGTTTCCCCCGAAGTTGGACGGAACCTTCAAGAACCCGTGACCAGACAGCCTAAGCAAGCAGGTTGTCGTGAACACGGGTTCTATTTTGTGTAAGATTATCTTACATTATTTTTTATCTAAATCTCATAAAATGATTGACACTTTCAAAAAAAACCATTAACTTTACTAATTAACAAAGAATCCAACACCAATTTGTCATTAAAATGTTATGAATCAGGAGGTGAAATGTTCTAAATCACTTAGGAATTGTCATATTTATGTTATTAATACTTACATTATTGCAGTTCAGTTCCTTGATAGTCTCTAAGATCGCATGGGAGATGCGAAAAAACGACGAATGGGGGAAATGATGAATGATGAAAAAACAAACCAAGATATTCAAACGCGTGTTGTCCATGGCACTCCTGCTTGGGTTGGCCATGAACAGCATAACCGCTGCGGCAGCTGAACGGTTTCCCTATGAGGAAATTACATTGAAGGAGCTTGAGAAGGGTTACGCGGAAGGAACGTTCAAAACCGAAGAGGTTGTGAAGGCCTACCTCGACCGGATCGGCATCTATGAATCCAATTACAATGCGTTCACCATGATGAATGCGGGCGCGCTTCAGGAAGCCCGCGAGGTTGACCGGCGCCGGGCGGCCGGCGAGAAGCTCGGCCCCCTTGCAGGTGTGCCGATTGTCATCAAGGAAGCCGTCGACGTCGCCGGCTTCCCGTCCACCTTCGGCTGGGCCCCGCTCAGCAAAGAGCTCGGCGGAATCGAGCTGATTCCGGAGAAGGACGCCCCCATCGTTGCCCGCTTGAAGGCGGCCGGCGCCATTATACTGGGCAAGACCAATATCCCGGCATTCAGTTCCGACGGTACGCGCGCCAGCTCCAGCTGGGCCGGCGACACCTATAACGCCATCGACCGGAAGCTGGTCCCGGGCGCCAGCAGCTCCGGCACGGCGATGTCCATATCGGGCAACTTTGCCGTGCTCGGCATTGCCGAAGAAACCGGCGGATCGATCCAGAATCCGGCGGCGGCCCAAGCGCTGGTCGGCATCAAACCAACCTTCGGATTGGTGCCGAATGCCGGGGTCGTGCCTCTCGCCGGAAGCACCAGAGACGTTGTCGGCCCGCATGCCCGCACGGTTCACGACGCCGCCGTCATGCTGGACGTCATCGCAGGCTACACGGCCGAGGATGCCAAGACCGTTGCATCGATCGGCAACATTCCCAAGAAAGGCTACACCTCCAAGCTGAATCCGTTGGCCCTCAAGAACAAACGCATCGGTCTCTATGGCCCGGGGTGGCTTAGCGAAGAGCTGACGGCGGAGACCCAGAAACTATATGACCGGGCCGTGAAGGAACTGGAGAGCCAGGGAGCCATCGTGGTTACCGATCCGTTCGCCGATACGGAATTCGCCGAATTCGCCAAATCGGCAGGCTCCATCGGCATTGAATCGATCGTGTACGATATGGAGCAGTATCTGAAGCGCCTGGGTCCGAATGCCGCCATTCAGTCGGTGGATGAACTGATCGAGAAGACGGGCGAGACCCCATCGGCGCTCGCCAGGTACCCGGAAGCCTTGAAAAATCCCGGCTCCGTCCCTGATCTCTCAAAATTCACGGAAATCCGAACGAAGTATCTCCATATTTTTAACGACGTGCTGGATCAACACAAGCTGGATGCACTCGTCTTCCCTCAGATGTATAAGGAAACGCCGCTGCTTCACAGCGAGGACAAAATCGCCGACACTACCGTTCCCGAGATCAACATCGCGGGCGTTCCTCTCGTCACGGTGCCGGCCGGATATTATAAGAGCGGTTCTCCGTTCTCCATCGCCTTTGTCGGCAAAATGTGGAGCGAAGCCGACTTGCTCGGCATGGCCTACGACTACGAGCAGGCAACGAAGCATCGCGTCGCTCCAACGCTTGTCGCCAAGCCTTAATACCTGCCTGATCAGCCTAGCCCAAATCAACCGGAGCCGCAGCGGCTCCGGTTTTTTCAAGCAACGTATGCAATGATAAGACATCCGCTTCCATAGAAGCCCGGCGAACGGCCTATAAGCACCCATTACCTTCGTTATTTACATCGCGATTTTGAAATTTTGCATGTTTCCAATTAATTTTAATCATGATCCATTGATTTATTAGTCAAGTTCTCCTAGTATTTTCATTAGGAACATCCGGCGGCTAATCGTGAAAGCTACAGCCTTGCCTTTATTTATGATAGCGCTATCAGACAATAGAAAAGATCAAACGTCTATCGACGTACCTTCGCAGATGATAGACTTATGCCCAGAGGAGATTTTCTTGCGATTATCGAATGGTTCAGCTCTGCTGTAAACTTATCATTCCATAATCTTAAAATACCGGGAGGTTGCAGATATGAAATGGAATCACTTCAAGTCCAAGCTTCTGCTTAAATACACACTGTCCTACATATCCATTTTCCTGATACCTCTTGTTATATTAACCATCATCATTTACCACAATGCCGTGGATACGCTCCGTTCCGAGATCGAGCAGACCAACGTCAATCAGCTGACCCAGGCCAAAACCGTCATCGACGAGCGCATGAAGGAACTGCAGGACATCGCGTTTCGAATTGCCTACGACGAGCAGCTGACCCGCTATTGGACCCACCATCCGTACTACAGCCGGGAATCCATCGGGGCCTTGGTCAAATACAAAGCGACCAGTTCCATCATCGATGAACTGTTCCTCTTCTTCCGGGGAGATAACAGCATTTACTCGTCCCAAGGCTTTGAGAACCTGAACGTTTTTACCGACCGCTACAAATTCAACAGCTGGAACGAAACGGAGATGGTCCGGGATTTAAACTCCGTCCAGATCCCGACCATGCGTCCGGCGGAACAAGTCGTGCAAGGGACCAAAACCCAGAATTCCATGCTGGCATACCTTGTGCCGATCGCACCCAACAATACGCCGGCTCACGGCACCGTCATGTATTTCATCCACGAATCGAATCTGACGGGATTGATCGACTCCATCCTCAGCGATTATCATGGGATGACTTATATTTTCGATAATTACGGACAAGTGCTGGCCGCCAATTACAAAGGAGAGACCATTACCGAGCAGGAGGTCAACGCGCTGTTCTCGCTTGAGCCGGGAACGCACAGCCTTTCGTTGAACCAAGAGCCCCATTCGGTTGTATCCGTCAAATCCGACGCGGGCTGGACTTATGTCACCGCGATGCCAAGCAACCAATTTTTCGGCCGCATCGTGCATATTCGCACTTTTATCGTTCTGGTATTCTCCTTCGTGGTGATGATGGGCACCATTCTGGCGATCTTGCTGGCCCGCAGGCAATACCATCCGATTTCGGATTTGATGGAGTTCATTCGCTTGAAGAATGATCCCGAACCATCCACCCCCAGCAACGAGCTGGAATGGATCAAAAAGACGCTGCATGATTACAGCCAGCGCGTCGACCTTCAAGAGCCCTATGCCCGAAATCATATACTGCTCATGCTGCTGAAGCACGGCCATACCGGGGAATTCCCCGCCGAGTATACGGAGAAGCTGGGCATCCGCTTCAGCCGATCCCACTATTTTGTCGTGACCATGGGCTGGGAGTCGCATGCCCTTCCCATCGGCGACAATCCGGAACGGCGGCCTGTCATGCAGCTGATGAACGATGTGGAGCTGACCGCTTTTTCCGCCTATGCTTATGGCGTGGAGCTGCCGCAGCCCGATCAGCTGGCCCTCATCGTCGGATTCGATGCGGAAACCGGCCATGAAGCGAGCCTTAACGCTCGCATGGAGCCCATTGCCCTGGCACTGCAATCGATCGCGGCCGAGCACACGGGCGTCTCTCCAGCAATCGGGGTAGGCAACCGCTACAGCTATCCGGAACAGCTGAATCAGTCCTTCATCGAGGCAACGACCGCGCTGGAAGCATCCATGCTGCATGGACAGGGGAGCAGCACCTTCTTTAACGCTCTTTCGGGCTCCGGTGCGCAGGATTCCTCCTTCTGGGTCCCTAAGGATGTGCTGCTGAAACTGGTACAAAGCTTGAAGCAGGGCAGCTACGACGTGGCGGTTCAGATGGTATCCACCGCATTGAATAACCTGAAGGCGGAAATGCCGTCCGTACCGCTCCTGCGCTGCATATGCTTTGATATCCTGAACACGATGCTGAAGACGGCTTCAGAGCTGGGCATCCATCATGTGGTTAATCAGCTGCCGCGCGTTACTTCCTATGACTCGCTGGAGGATTTGGAGAAGAAGCTGGCAGGCCTTGCCGCCGAAATCTGCGCCCATGTCGAGGCGAAGAGCGAGACGGAAGAAAGCTCCCTGATGGACGAAATCGTCGCCTACATCGATGCCAATTTCACGGATTATGACCTGAGTCTCGGCACGATTTCGTCCAAGTTCTCCATCTCCTCGTCGTATTTCAGCCGCTCCTTCAAAGAGAAGATCGGCATGAACTTTACGCAGTACATCTGGCAGAAGCGGATGGACGAGGTCATCCGGCAGCTGCTCCACACTTCCGACCCGTTAAAGGATATCATTACGCGGGTCGGTTACCTGGATACACCGAACTTCATCCGGAAATTCAAGAAAGAGACGGGTTACACGCCGGGCCAATACCGCAAAATGCACAGTCCCAACGCCGCCGATTCCACGGACGATGACGACGAGGAGTGCATCGGGTAACGGTTTCGCCGGATAAATGAAAACCTCCCTTCGGGCCCTAGGGTCCAAGGGAGGTTTTCGTATGTTTTAAGGCGCTATCAGCCAGCCGTCCCGCCGCGCCGGCATCTTCTATTTCCCGGCCGGGATGCTCTGAAGTCCTTGATGCATGGCCGTCAGCAGGCGACGGGTCGGGTCGCATCCGTATTCCCAGAACATGATCCCGGCCAAGCCTTGCTCCTTCACGTATTGGCATTTGCAGCGAATCGATTCCTCATCGTCATAAGAAATCAGGCTGGAGCCGTTAAACAGATACGGCGCACAAGCCTCCTCATCCCAATAACGGATGTAGCCGTTCTTGTTGATGTACTCGGCAGCCAGCTCCGCGAAAGCCGGACCATAACCGCCCGTGCTGCCGGCCATTTGGTGAAGGCCGTTGTTCCGGTCCGGCACTTCATTCCATACGCGCGAATAAAATGCGGCACCGATGACGATCTTCTCCTTCGGGACGCCGGCTTGGACGAACAGGCTCACGGAAGCATCCGTGCTGATTCGGAACAGATCGCCGGTGGGCGTGTACAGATTCGTATGATGTCCGGTCAGGATCTGAAACCCGCCGCGCATGTCATAGGTCATCAACTGGACAAAATCCAGATACTTCTGCACCTCCGCCATCTCCGTGCCGTCTACATAGTACTGATCGGCCCCCGCAGCTATCGTAAGCAGGTAGTGACGCCCGTCTTGCGAGCCCTTGGCATCAAGAGCCTCCCGGATCGTCTTGAGCAGAAGGGTAAAATTCCGTTTATCGTCCGGACTTGACGCTATGCCGGCCTCCCCGTAGCAAGGATATTCCCAGTCCAGATCGATCCCGTCAAAAGGGTATTCCTCCAGCACCCGTATGGCGGATGCGGCCATGCGGCCCCTTCCCCCCTTCAGTTGAGGCGGCTTCCGAGAAACCGCCCGCACTCCAGCCGCCAACGGACAGCAGCACCGTAAGACCGGGGTGATCCCGTTTGATGTTCCGGACAACCTCGCCATTCTTCAGATGCTCGGTCGTGATCTCATCGTTCTTGACATGGCCGAAGGCCACGTTCAGATGCGTCAATTTCGTCAAATCCTCATGCGTCATGTCGGGAAGAGCCGAATCGACGGCGTATCCCGCCGCAATGTACTTCGTCATTACACTTCACTCCGATCCATTCTAGGGTTGTGATATCGCGGCTGCAATTTGCAGCGCTTCTTTCCCGGTGCCGATCTTGTATCCCGAAGCCGCATAACGGATCTGGTCCTGGCCGTCCAGGACGAACAAATGAGGGTAACCGGCTTCATGCGCGGCAGGATCCGGGATGAAGCCCGATAAGGAAGCATAACCGGAATCCCGCACGAATACCGTGCGCGCCGGCAGCTTGGGATAGCCGGCCGGATCAAAGGAAGCCGTCCATTCCGCATCTCCGATTGCCAGCACAATCGGCAATCCCAGCTTGTCGAGCGGCTCAGCCAGCTCGCTCAGCTCGCGAAGCAGATGCTTGGTCGGCTCCCGCTCCGGTTCGATCCAGGCAGCGATGGCTCCCTCTGATCCCAACAGCCCCTTCAGAACGGCCCCGGCTCCATCCAGCCGGGTCAAAACGCCGCCCGTCTCGAGCTTGCCCAGCACGGGAATGTCGACCGCCGTTTCCCGATACGTCAGCGCTACCGCTACGGTATCATCCGCTCGCACGGTAAAGTACGTGAAGCGCACGCTTACCGTTCCGTCCTTCAGCCGGACGCCCGAAGTCAAGCGGTAAGAACCCGGCTCCACCTCATACGGACCATCGTAAACATCGGTCATGCCATAAGGGTATACCAGCGTCTTGTACACGCCATCTTCCAAGCGGGCGAAGGTAAAATTCTCGGCATAGGATGCGGCTGGCACGTCCTTCGAAACCTCCGTATCCCTGAGGAGCTGCAGCATCCCCCAGCTCGATCCCTCCTGGTTCCGATGGGAAGCCAGACGGAATACGGCATCTTCCCAACCGCCATCACCTAGGTACTGCGGCTTCTGCTCGCTCGGATGCAGCCGGGCAGGAATTCCCAGACTGCGGCATACCGCCACGAACAGGATATCCAGCGACTGCTGGTCTCCCTTCATCAGGCTGTACGTGCCGGCCGGATTCCCCTTGCCCTTCAAGTTGGGAAGATCTTCATGATACGCATAGCCTTGATCCAAATGACCGGCAAGCTTCGATGGATTTTCCCTAAACGCTTCTGCCTCCACGGCCGTAAAGGCATGGTTGAATACGCGTCGATACGGAACCAGCATTTCATAAGAGACCCGCGGGCACAGGATGTACTTCACGAAAGTATCCTCATCCCACGATCCGCGCCGGGAGACCGCGCCCATCAGATGATCATCCAGCGTTTGCCGGAAGGTATCAATCAAATCCTTTTCGTTCAGCGACTCCAGCAGCCGCAGCGGCCACTCGCCATATTCGCCCGATCGCTCCTCCAGGAAAGCGGCGATTTCGCGGCTGTTACCCCTGGCCTTTTGCAGAACGTCCCACACCCGTTCGGGTGGAAGCCCTAGCGTCTTGGCCACCGCGAATGCCTTTTCCTCGCTCAGGAATGTCCCCTCGTAGTCGGTCCGGATCTTTGACCCTTCCTCCAGACGGCGATTATGAGCCCGGATCATCTCTTCCGGCAGCGCCGACGCGGCATCTCCTTCTCCTTCGGGCGGAGGAACCATATCGAAATCCACGATTCCTGCCGGCTGTTCGGATGAAGCAAGCACAAGCTCAATACGTTCGTTATCGTGGGCCTTATATAAGATTTCGCTCCACTTGCCTTCGCTGACCGCTCGAATCAAGAGATCGCCATAACCCGTCTTAAAGGAGGCCACTCCCCGTTCATCCGTCCTGATCTCGGCAATGGGATAAAATTCGGCCATATTGTACAGCTCAAACCGGACGCTTGCACCGGATACGGGCTCTCCCCGCTCGTTCCTCACGATCACGTCAAGGGTGCGAGCCGGCGCATAGTTCTCCAGCAAATTGATTTCCGTAAATCCCTTCTCATTCAGGGTAATATCCTCCGGCCCCGGGTAATCGGCAAAAATTCGCGTATTGATCAGCATGGCCCTGCGCGCCGGCGGACTGAACCACCCTTGGTTCAACCGGGCTTCCGGTTCGCATGCCCCGATGTAATACCACTGGCCGTCCGCCCATGCTTCCACCCAGGCATGATTGCTGTCGCAATGGGCCCAGCGCGGCGTATACACCTGACGCGCGGGAATGCCGATGCTTCGCAGCGCGGCCACCGCCAGCGTAGACTCCTCGCCGCAGCGTCCGCGCGCATTCCGGATCATCGTCAGCGGCGAAATCGTCCGCAGATCGCTGCCGATGTAGGTGGCCTTCTCATGACACCAGTAGTTGGTCTCCAGAATGGCGTCTGCCATCGATAACCGCGCGGTCCGTTCGGCCAGCTCGTTGTAAAGGATACCGCGGAAATCCTCAATATTTTCCGTATTGACCCGATATGGAAGCACAAAATGCAGGAACAGATGATCCGGCACACGCTCGCCCCAAGGCACGCGCTTACGGATGTCCAAGGCTTGGCGCACATGGCTTAAGAACAATGCACCATCGTAGTCGGCCAAGTCGTTCACCGGCATGTAAGCAAACAAATATTTCAAGGCCCAAGTCTCTTCTTCCGTCAGTTCCTGCTCAAATACGTGAAACAGCTGATCCTTGCGGGCCTCCGCAAAAACGATTTTCTCCTGAAACTTCTGCTCGATCCGCTCCAGCGTTTGCGAATCCAGCGAGAACACCATGGTTTGGCTGGTCATCCTCCGCTCACTCCCTCCATAGCTTTCCGTCTTCCCGAATGCAGATCAGAGCCGTGCCGTCGGAAGAAGGCGCGCTCATCTGGAACAGGCTGCGGGTCGTTTCAATCACGGGTTGGATGCTCCACGAATCCTCGCCCATGAGCTCTTTCATTTCCCGCGCAAATTCACCGTGGGCTTCATAGTGATTACGCTGCCGGTAATAGAGCCTGCGCAGCTCCCATTTGATCCGCTCGTCTTCCGGAAGCGTGAACGCTTGATGCCCCTCCTCGCCGTCGGCGAATACGACATAACCCCACAGCTCCGGGTAATGCATATTGATGATGCCCATGGGCGACCATACCCAGTTGTCCTCCGGGAAAGGCTTGCCCGTCTCCGGATTCATCACCTTGCGATACTCCCCGTCTTGCACTTCGGTCTGCCATTCGACGCGCGAGAAGTTGACGCGCCAGAACTCGCCCGGCAACGGCGGGCGGCCGTCTTCGGCGCATTCCTTCAGACTGGACCAAGGAATCGCGACCTCCACGCTCCATTTCCGGTTATCGGCGCCAGGCCGATTCAACTCCCCATCGATAAACACCGCTGTCTTGAGACCGATGATATCCCAGCCGTTAACCGGCGGCCCGCCATCCCGGTACGGTTTCACCAGCAGCAGGTCCCATACCGTATTCAGTGCATTGATCTCGAATTCGTAATATTGATGGCTGTCCCCGTCCGGATCAATGAATATTTCAAAGTCATTATCATAGAAAATAACCGAATCGCGTTCCGTCAAGGTCGCCCAAATCTGATCCTCGATCAGCTCGGCGGCAAAATAAAAATAGTCGTCATCCCACAGCATTTTAACCCGGGTCCGTTTGGCCGGCTTCGGGCGAAGATCCCCTTCGATATCAACGAAATCGTCGGTCCATTCCGCCGCATCCCAGAATGCCTTATCCACACGGCCGTCCAGCACGAGCGGCTGTCCCGCACGCCTGCATATGTAATGCTTGGGAGCATACTCAATCCTCGGCTCCGGCACTCCACTTCTGTTCATGTCATTCTCCCCGCTTCGTGAGGGAGGCTAAGCGCCTATCAAGCGTTTATCTCCCCGTGATATGGTTAGTTATGGGTGACGACGGCTCCCGAGCCGCCGTACATCTCCAGCTCTTCATCAAACTCCAGCTTAAGGACCGTCACCTGCTCATGCGTATCTTCCGGCGTCATTTTGATCCACGTCGTCCCCGGAATGTTGAACCAAGGCACGCCTCCATGGATTTCATGTTCAAGCTCTTTGCCCGAATGCAGCACGGTAATTTTCTTGATCGGATTGCACAGTCCCTTGATGCACACATTCTCCTTCGGGTCGTCATAGACAAATAAATACAATGTCTTTCGATCCTCGGAGATCGTGCTTCCTCCCAGATAATAGCGGGTCATAATGCCTTCGCCCGTTCCGAATACGGCCTCCTCATGAGTTCGGATCCAAGCTCCCAGCCCAAGCAGAATGTCCTCCTGCCTTGGATCGATGGTGCCGTCCTCGCGGGGACCGATATCCAAGAGCATATTGCCGCCCATGGAGATGCAGTCGCAGAACATCCGAATGATCTGGTTTAATGATTTGTATTTATGGTCTGTCGGCACGTAGCCCCATGAGGTGTTGATCGTGGTGCAGAATTCCCACGGTCCCTCCGGTCTCGTGATCGGAATGCCCTGTTCCGGCGTTTTATAATCGCCGTGGCCCTGAAGCCGCGAGTTGATGATGATATCCGGATTGAAGGATTGCAGATAATGCTTGAACTCCGGCAGATTCCACTGCTCGGCGCTGCGTTCCCAATCGCCGTCGAACCACAGCAGATCCACCTTCCCGTAATTCGTCAGGATTTCCCGCAGTTGATTGTTGTTGAACTCCAGGAATTTCTGCCACTTCTCCTGATCCTGAACGCCGTCCACGGGACTGGTGTGCGGGTTGACGCCGCTGAGATCCTCCGGCACCCTGCCTCCTTCGAACACGCTCGGATAATCCGGATGCGACCAGTCGATCAGGGAGAAATACATGCCCAGGTGAATCCCCTTCTCCCTGATCGCTTCCGCATACTCCCGCACGATGTCCCGATTGGCCGGAGTCCGCTTGACCACGTTGAGATCGCTGTACTGCGTATCCCACAGGGCGACGCCGTCATGGTGCTTCGTTGTCAGCACGGCATAACGGGCGCCGGATTTCTCGATCAAGTCCGCCCATTTCTCCGCATTGAATTTCGATGCCGTAAAACCGTCCAGCTGCTTCATGTACTCGTCGTACGTGATCCTCCCGTTATAGAAGGACCAGGATTCCGAGACCCCGTCCACGGCATAGATGCCGTAGTGAATGAAGATCCCCAGCTTGGCTTCTTCGAACCATTTCTGCATATCTGTCCACACCTCTTCTTGAAGTCGTTATACGTGAGAGAAATCGTTTATGCAGTCCGCCTCTTACCGAAACCGCAATACATGCGCGATCGGCGCCGTTCCCTGACGCTCCTGATCCGGAAGACGGACCGCGACACCATCGTCCGTGCGGCGATAATCCAGTGCCTCCTGACCCCCGACCAGATCAACGCGGCCGAACGCCGTCTGAATCGGAATGAACAGCTCCTCAGGGACGGCTTCTTGCTCATTACGATACAGATAAATGGCATAGGTCGTATCGTCTTTTTGGGTAAACTGGACCGCGCCGGAGGAATACGGCTCGCAGACACGCGTTCCATAGATGGCCTCTCCGTAGACCTTCAGCCACGCGCCCATGCCCTTCATTCTTGAAATGGCCGTCTCGGACAGTCTTCCGTCCGGCTGCGGGCCTATGTTCAGCGCGAGATTGCCGCCTTTGGCCACGATCTCGACCAGCAGATGGATGAGCTGACGAACCGATTTGTAACGATCTTCGTAACGGAAAGAGAAGGAGGTTCCCATCGTGATGCAGCTTTCCCAAGGCACGTGAAGAGCACGTTCAGGGAGGGTCTGCTCCGGCGTGATCAGATTCTCGTAAGGCCCGCCGACCGTCCGGTCCGCCGAGAGGAGCCAAGGCTGGATTTTGCGCGCTTTCTCCACCGCTTCGCCCAATCGGATATTCTGGTCCCGGTAATCGTTCACCCAGCCTGCATCGAGCCACAGCACATCAATGCGGCCGTAACGGGTCATCAGTTCCATGATCTGCTCATGGGTAAACTGAACGAACTGTTCCCACAGCCACGGATATTTCTTCGGATCGTAGCTGGGTCCGCGAGACGTAAAGCTCCCCGCTTCCATTCCCGGCGCCCAGTAGTACGGCGTATGCCAATCGGCCTTGGAGAAATAGGCGGAAATGCCGAGCCCCTTGGCACGGAAGGCATCAAACAGCTCCTTCGTAATATCGGCGTATTTATGCGTATGGAACGGACAGTCCGGCCCCGTGACGCGGTAGTCGGTCGTATGCGTATCCCACATGCAGAACCCGTCATGATGCTTGGTCGTAAAATTCAAATATTTGAAGCCGTTCTCCGCTGCCAGGTCAGCCCACAGATCAGGCTGAAACCGAAGCGGGTTGAACGTCTTGTTCAGATCGAAATACTGCCGCTTAAGCTCCTCCGCATCGATATCCCAATCAATGCCGTCGCGCGACCAGTCCGCGTCCTTATCGCTCAGCGCCCATGATTCGACCAGGCCCAGCTGGGAATACGGCCCCCAATGCATCATCAGGCCCAGCTTCTGGTCCTTGAACCATTCCAGGCGCTCCAGGAGCAGCGGATCCTCCGGCTTGACCCACTTGTCCTCGCTGCTGAAATTATGTACGCCCTGCTCCACTACCGCTTGCTCTTCCTCTACCAGCTTGTTCTCCGACATGGTGTACCTCCATATTTCATCTGTGATAACGGTACTAGGAAGACCGTTTGTATAGCCTTGCCTGCCCTTTAAAAACAATAGCCAACCCCCGGTCAAGAATCGACCGGGATACGTTGGCCCTTTGTTGTTCAACTATGCATCTGATTATTGCTCGGCATTCCAGCGGTCGTATGCGCCTTGATACAGCTCGACGAGACGGTCGCTGCCCATTTTCTTGACTTGTGCAACATATTTATCCCAGTTTTCAAGCGGCTCTTGGCCTGTCACGAATTTGGCTTCCATCTGTTTCACGTACGTTTCCAAATCGGACAACAGTGCGGTAGCTTCGCTCTGCTCTTCATTCGTCAAGTAGACGTTAGGGAACGGCGATTTACCGATCGGCACAAGCTTTTCTTGGTTCTGCTGGTCGATCCACTCATCGAATTCGGTGCGAAGACCTTTCGCAACATCCGGATCATTGACGCCAGGCGTCAGAATGCCGTAGTTCGGCGTGATTTTGCCGCGATACTCCTCACGGTCGCCGCCGCCCGGCACTGGGAGCCATTCTTTCACGCGGTTAGCTTCATCCTTGAATTTCCACAGGGTGCCTTCCGGTCCTTGGTTAAACAGCGTAGCGCCTTCATAGCTGTACAGGTAATCGATCCAGCGCATGGTCGCTTCCGGAGCCGGGTTGCTGCTCGAAATGGCGAATGTGCCTCTTGCCGACATGCCAGGATGCATGCCGTATACCGGAGAGTCGGCGATTTCACTCTTCACCGGCGTCATGAGCGGATGCTCGCTGCTAGGCTCGCCGCCGAGCGTGAAGTACGCATGGTAGTCGTTAAACAGAGCCAGCTGATTGTTTTCTCCCTTGGCTTTTTTCTGATCGCCTGTTTGCGAGAAGGTCTCATGATCCAGCAGTTCTTCCTTCCACAGACGGTTCATGAACGTCAGATAGCCTTTGTAGCCTTCTTCCTGATAAGGGTAGTGTACTTTCCCATCCTTGTCGGAATAGATGCCTTCGTTGTACATGCCCCAGAAGCCGAAGAAGTACATACGCAGGTCATCCAGCTTGACGGAAGTCAGCGGAATCTCGTCTTTCTTTCCGTTTCCGTTAGGATCTTCTTCCTTGACGCGTTTCAAGAATGTATATAATTCCTCAGTAGTCTTAGGTTCGGACACGTTTAGCGCTTTTAGGAACTTGCCGTTGTACCACATCGGGCCTCTGTACCATACGGCAGCCTTGTCGACGAACGGCAGGGCGTAAATATGTCCGTCCGGGGTTGTGAAAGATTTGCGGACATCCGGGTTCTCGTCAAAAATCTTTTTGATGTTCGGTGCATAACCCTCGTCAATGTACTTCTCCAGCGGAATGAGGATGCCCTGGCTGCCGTAAGTTACCTGCTCAGCCGGCTTCAGATCCGCCGCATAGAACATATCGGGCAAATCGCCGCTCGCAAACACCAGATTTTTCTTTGTTTCAAAGCTGTCAATCGGAGAAAGCTGATATTCCAGCTTGATGCCTGACAATTTCTCCATCTCTTGTAGTACGGGCATCGTATTCCAATCGGCTACACCGGCATCCTGTGACATGACCGTCAGCGTGATCGGCTCATCCACAATCGGGAAACCTTCTTTCTTTACCCCTTCCGTGCTGGCTGTCCCGGACGGTGCTGTAGCAGCGCCATCTCCTTTAGGTGAACCACAGGCTGCAAGCATGGTTGCTGAGAGGGTGAGGCAGAGTAAAATAGATGATGCCTTGCGAAGCTTTTTCATGACAACAACTCCCCTTTTTTGGTGTGGATTGTATGGTTTAAGATCAGCCCTTAACGGAACCAATCATAACACCCTGCACAAAATAACGTTGAAGAAACGGGTAAACAGCAATAACCGGAAGTGTCGCAACGATAATGACCGCATATTTGACCAGTGCGGCAATTTCCGCTTTGGAATTCATCGCTGCAGCGGATGAGGCGTCAATCGCCCCGCCGCCCTGAGCCGCCATCTCCTGAAGCACCAGGATTTGACGCAGGAAGAGCTGCAGCGGATACTTCGCCGCATCGTTCAGATAAATCATGGCGCTGAAGTAACTATTCCAATGTCCGACGCCGTAGAAAAGCGCCATGACGGCAATAATCGGCATCGAGAGCGGCAATACGATTTTGACGAATAACCGGAAGTTCGTACAGCCGTCGATATGGGCCGCTTCCTGAAGCTCCTTCGGAATGGTCGATTGGAAGAACGTCCGGGACACAATGATGTTCCATATGGACGCAGCTCCCGGCAGTATAAGAGCCCACATGCTGTTGACCATGCCAAGATCTTTCACGAGCAGGTAACTCGGAATCAGTCCCCCGCCGAAAAACATCGTAACCAGGAACACCGCCATAAAGAATCCTCTACCCACAAAATCTGAGCGACTGAGCGCATAGGCTGCAGGCAGCGTGACAATCAAATTCACGATCGTACCTATCACTGTATAAATAATCGTGTTCTTATAGCCAATCCAAATGTTGGCATTCTCAAACACCCTGGCATATCCATCAAAAGTTATCCCTTTCGGAATCAGCCACATTTCACCTGAGCTTACGTACTTCGGATCACTGATAGAAGCGCTGACAATGTACAGCAGCGGGTACAGTACGATGATCAGTGCAATCGTCAAATAGATGTAGTTGCATAGCAGGAATAATTTATCCCCCTTGCTTTCCCTTACCGTGGATGGCATATGTTATTCCCCCTTCTACCACAGGCTGTTTTCACTGGTGCGGCGTGCAATTTGGTTCACCGCGATCAGCAGTATCGCATTAATTACCGAGTTGAACAATCCGACGGCCGTGGAGAAGCTGTACTGGGCATCGACCAGACCGGACCGGTAGACGAAGGTCGAGATGACATCGGATGAACTCATGTTCAGCGGGTTTTGCAGCAGCAGGATTTTCTCGAATCCAACCCCTAAAATGCTGCCCATATTCAGAATCAACAGGATCGTGATCGTAGGTACGATCGCCGGAATATTGATGTGCAGAATGCGCTTGAATCGGCTGGCACCATCCACGACGGCTGCCTCGTGCAGCTGCGGATCGACGCCCGACAATGCGGCCAGATAGATGATGGTGCCCCAGCCCGCACTCTGCCACACGCCGGACAGCACGTACACGGTCTTAAACCAGGCAGGGTCCGTCAAGAATTGCGGCGGCTGGAAACCGAGCATTTCCACAAAATTAACGATCATGCCCGACGAAGGGGACAAGAAGGTAATGATCATGCCGGACATAACGACAACCGATATAAAATGCGGCGCATACGTGACGGTCTGTACCGTACGCTTGAAGAATGAATCCTTCACTTCATTGAAGGCCAATGCCAGGATGATGGGAAGCGGAAAGCCGATCGCCAGCTCATACAAGCTGATGCTCAAGGTATTCCAGAGCAAGTCCCAGAAGTAATAAGAGTTAAAGAAGCGTTCGAAATGGTCGAATCCGACCCACGGGCTTCCCGTTATTCCCAACGTCGGGATGAAGTTTTTGAAGGCAATTTGGATCCCGTACATCGGGCCATAATGGAAAATGACAAAATACAGAAATGCCGGAGCGATAAACAAATACAGCTCCCAGTTTCGAATCATCCTCCTCCATAATGTATTTTTCTTACGATTCGGCATCGTGTTCACCGATAAGCTTTGCGTCAGGGCGGATTGACCATCTTGCTGCATAGGTTGCCCCCTCCTTTTCTAATGAAAATCCGGCCATTTTTTTCGGAAAAGCACCCCTGTTCAATGTAAAAGAAAGAGCCTTCCTGACCACACATCCTTAGCATGCGGCTTTGCCCGCTTCAGAATTGTTAACGCTTACATCCCAAGTGTATGGATCGCGGCATCATCCGTAAATATGTCATTTTCAATTGTCCGGTTATAACAGCGCCATCCATTGGTATGACGGGCTTTTCACGTCCTTCCCAGTCTTGTATTGTCATTTTTCGGGCAGGAAAACATGTGGTTTTTGACCCCTTACCCTACGGTAAATTGTCATCCTCGCTAACGGGATGATCCTTGACAGATGTCATATCTGACCGTAAGTTGGAAAAATAAACCGTAAAAGCAAAACTGACATATTCTAAAAGAAACGAGGTATTATGCATGCAGCCATCATCCTGGATTTTAGCCGGCTACGCAGGACGCAAAGTCTTATCCGAGATCACGGCCGAAGATGCCCGGCGGCTCACTCACTTGAACATCGCTTTTGCCCATATCCAAGAAGACAAGATTACGTATACCGACACGAACACCATTCACGAGATCCAACGCTTGAAAGCCGTCAATCCCGAATTAACCATACTGTTGTCCGTTGGCGGCTGGGGCTCCGACGGATTCTCGAGAGCGGCAGCCACGTCGGAAGGTAGACAAAGCGTGTGCGAATCGGCGATCAAGCTGCTGCAAGAGTTTCCCTTCGACGGCATTGACCTGGACTGGGAGTATCCATGCTACTCGATCGCCGGAACGGCGGCATCGCCAAACGACAAGGAAAACTTTACGCTGCTGCTGAAGGAGCTCCGGGAAACGCTGGATCAGTACGCGCGGGGCGAGACACACTACCTGTTGACCATCGCGGCCGGAGCCGATCAATATTATATCGACGGCACCGAAATCAATGACATCCACCCCTATCTCGACTTCATTCAGCTGATGACGTACGACATGCGCGGTGGATTCCAGACGCTGACGGGCCACCACACCAACCTGTACACCTCCACCGGCGATCTGTTCCGAATCAGCGTCGACGCATCGGTCCGTCTGTTTACCCTAGCTGGTGTGCCGCGCGAAAAAATCGTGATCGGGGCCGCATTCTACTCCAGGAAGTGGAACGATGTGCCGGACGTGAACAACGGATACCTCCAGGTCGCTCCTTCCCCCGGAGGTTACGGCCCGACCTATACCCAGCTCGCTGCCGAGTATTTTAGCAATCCTTCCTATAAGAGGTACTGGGACGACGAAGCCAAAGCCCCTTATTTATTCGACGGCAGCTGCTTCATCACATACGATGACGCCGAATCCCTGACCCATAAATGCAAATACATACAGGAGCAGGGGCTGGCCGGCATCATGTTCTGGGAATACAGCTGCGATGCGACGCACAGCCTGGTGGATGCCTTGTACAAAGCATTGCGCTCTTAGCGGGGCTGAGCTAGCACGAGCTGCAGCAGATTCACTCCCTTCATCATGTCTTAGAAAAGCTGATGATAGACGAGCTACACGTTATTTTATATAACATGCAGTTGACTTCATCTTCTTGCGCTGCAATGACTTGGCTTCATTCTATGGGTTCCTTCCGGATCCCGTAAATATGTCGTTTTTATCTATAACTATAGAGCACGAAAACCCTTATTCATACTGGGAAATTCATACTGCATATGTTGAATTTGCACCTCACATAAGCATGCCGCCACACGGACAGTTTCAAAGTTTTGGACATTAAAAAAAGCCGGTCCCCAATAGGGACCGGCTTTTTGGCTTATGCAAACCCGGGCATTTCTTGTCATTTGCGTTATGTTTATGTCACTAAATATAACCTACTTAGCTGTTGAACGGTCGTCATTCGTAACGTCACCGAAGAAGCGGATCGAGTACAGTGCACACAGTCCGACAATCGTATAGATGATGCGGGAGCCTACAGAGCTCTGCCCACCAAACAATGCAGCGACCAGGTCGTATTGAAACAGACCCACGAGCAGCCAGTTGATGCCTCCGATAATCAATAACAGCAATGCGATGGTATTAAATGTTCTCATCGTTTAACCCTCCTTACGCCCTTTTTTTCATGTCATTTCTTATATGGTTTATACAATAGATTCTGGTAACTATTTTTAACCAACAATTGCATTTATAATCATGACCGGACAAAAAAACATCCCTAAGCGGGATGTCCTTGATACTCGATTCGAAATCGCCTTCTTCCCCTACACTTCCTTAGGAAATCCACGCTGTTGACGCAGAAGCTCCAGAAAGATCTCAACGGCCTTGGTGTGATAAGGCGTCTTCTGCGTAATCCATGAGAACTGGCGCGCCACCGGCTTGCCATCCGGTACCAGCATATGCAGCGTTCCGAGTCGAATCTCCTTGCGCACCGCCCACCTCGACAACAGCGTAACGCCAAGGCCTGCCTCCACGGATTCCTTGATCAACTGGGTGCTTCCGAACTCCACGATATGCTTAGGATGAACATGATACCGGGAGAACATCCGCTCCGTTGCCTCGCGGGTGCCCGAACCGGCTTCCCTGACAATCCAGGTCTCATCCGCCAGCTCGGACAGCGGCACCTCCTGCAGATGGTCGTACCGCCCGTCACGGGGGACCATCACCACCATTTCATCCTCCGCGAAAGCCTCGATATGCAGCTTCTCATCCTGATAGTCGCCCTCGACGATCCCGATATCCGCCTCATGTCGCAATATCATCTCCGCCACCTCCTTGGTGTTCCCGATCGTAATCGACGGGCGGATCAAGGGATAACGCTCCCTCATATAAGCGATCAAATGCGGCAGCATGTACTCCCCGAAGGTATAGCTGGAGCCGATGGACAGATGGCCGCTTGCCCGATGCATCAAATCGTCCACAAGGGCGTTCATGCGGGTGTACAGGCCCAAAATGTCCTTCGCATGATGGTATACGATCTCTCCCGCTTTCGTAAGCCGGACGTATTTATTGGTTCTCTCCAGCAGCTTGGTGCCAACGGAACGCTCCAGCGCCTGGATATACTGGCTTACCGCCGGCTGTGTCATAAGCAGTTCCTCGGCCGCGCGGGTAAAATTCCCCTTGTCTACGACGGCTACGAATACTTCCAGTGCTTGATCCACGCTTTTAGCCCCCTTCGCTCCAGATCCATATTTGGTTATTCGTTATACTACCATAATAAATTACTTATGATGATCATCATAATGATTTATTTTTCTTATTCTAAGCAATGGGATACGATGGGTTCAGACCAACCGAACGAATCGGAGGTTATGTCTTATGGCTGAACCCGCATATTCCAAATCTCAAGAGCACGTCCATCGTCTGGTTCGATGGACGCAGCATTCGCTGCCCGCCACTGCTGGCGGCGTAGCCTTTACCTTTGTCATCGCCCTTATCGGTTACGGATTAGCCAGCGTGCCGGGCCTTGGCTATCTTGGCCAGCTTGCCTGGGCAATTCTGATCGCCGCTGTATACCGGCAGCTCCGCGGTTACCCGGAGAGACTGCGCATCGGGATCCAATTCACGGCCAAGCGTCTGCTGCGCCTAGCGATCATTCTATACGGCTTAAAGCTGAATATCGGCGTCGTATTCCAGCAAGGCTTGGGTTTAATGCTGAGAGATATCATCAGCGTCGTGTTTGCGATCGGGCTTACACTGCTGATTGCCAAATGGCTGAAGGCCGATATGTCCCTGTCCCTTCTGCTCGGGATCGGAACAGGCGTATGCGGCGCGGCGGCCATCGCCGCCGTGTCCCCGATCGTGAAAGCCAAGGAAAAGGATACCGCGCTTGGAGCAGGGCTTATTGCCTTTCTCGGAACCATCGTCGCGATCGGTTATACCCTCGTCCAGCCGCTGCTTCCCTTATCGGATACCCAATACGGCATCTGGTCGGGCGTAAGTCTTCATGAGATCGCCCATGTGGCACTCGCAGCCGCTCCGGCAGGCGAAGATGCTCTTGCCATCAGCCTGCTTGCCAAGCTTGGCCGCGTATTTCTGCTCGTGCCGCTCAGCATCGTGCTAATGGTCTGGATGAAGCGGACCGGACGTTTGCAGAGCCAAACGCGGATGGAGTTTCCCTGGTTCCTGCTTGGCTTCATCGCAGCGAGCTTGCTGGGAAGCTGGGAATTTACCGGACAACCGATCATTCCCCTGCCGATCAAGGATACGATATCCCAGGCAGCCTCCTTCATCCTTGCCATGGCGATGGTGGGACTTGGCCTGAATGTCCACTTGAAGGACATACGCGGCGCCTGGCGGCCGCTGCTGGCCATGGCCATCACCACCGTGCTTCTGATCCTGCTGACTTATGCCATGGCATAAGCAATCAGGTGACGGCCCAGTGCACGAAACGAAAAGCCATTCCCTGCTCGCAGGGGATGGCTTTTCGGCGGTGAATGCCTCCAATCCCTTTCCATCCTCCGGGCTTTGGATTCAGACCGACTCCGGTTTTTGCAGCATGGCCAGCCCCGTCTTTTTCTTTCCATTTTAGGGTAAAACTAAAAGAGCGGGGTCTGCCCGATCCGGGGGGACGGTTTAGCTCCCCCGCTTTCTTGGGTATTTGAGCTTAGTATGCAGTCATCATGCAGAGCGATCAGGATAGAGGAGATGGAAGTATGCAGCGAAATCATACGATTATGCAATTCTTCGAATGGCATGTGGCAGCCGACGGCTCCCACTGGAAGCGGCTCAAGAACGCAGCGCCGGAGCTGAGCAAGGCAGGGATCGACGCGGTTTGGATTCCTCCGGTGACAAAGGCATCGTCCGCCGAGGACAATGGTTACGGCGTTTACGACCTGTATGATCTGGGAGAATTCGATCAGAAGGGAACGGTTCGCACGAAGTACGGAACCAAGCAGGAATTGACCGATGCCATCGCGGCCTGCCAGAAGAACGGGATCGCGGTTTATGTGGATCTGGTGATGAACCATAAGGCGGGCGCCGATGAGACCGAACGTTTCCGGGTGGTACAGGTCGACGAGATGGATCGGACCAAGGATATTTCGAAGCCGTTCGAGATCGAGGGATGGACCAAATTCACGTTCCCGGGCCGGGGGGACCAATACTCTGCCTTCCAATGGAACTTCACTCATTTCAACGGGACCGATTACGACGAAATCAACAAACGTTCCGGCATTTACCGCATCGTCGGCGAGAATAAATCGTGGAGCGACAAGGTGGACAATGAATTCGGCAATTACGACTACCTGATGTTTGCCAACATTGATTACAGCCATCCGGATGTGCGCAAGGAAATGATTGCATGGGGAAAATGGCTGGTGGATACGCTGCAATGCAGCGGATTCCGGCTGGATGCGATCAAGCACATCAATCATGACTTCATCAAAGAATTTGCGGCAGCCATGAAAAAAAAGCGCGGCGATGATTTTTACATCGTGGGGGAGTTCTGGAACCCCGAGCTTCAGGACTGCCGGAATTTCCTGGATACGGTGGATTATAAAATCGATCTGTTCGACGTGTCTCTTCACTATAAACTCCAAGCGGCTTCGAAAGCCGGCCGCTCCTTCGATCTGCGGACGATTTTCGACGATACGCTCGTGCAATCGCATCCGATGAATGCCGTCACGTTTGTGGACAATCACGACTCGCAGCCGCAGGAATCGCTGGAATCCTGGGTCGAGGATTGGTTCAAGCAGAGCGCTTATGCGTTGATCCTGCTGCGGAAGGACGGTTATCCTTCGGTCTTCTACGGCGATTATTACGGAATCGGCGGCGAGAACCCCATTCCCGGCAAACGGGAAGCGATTGATCCGCTGTTGTATGCCCGGGCGAATCGGGCGTACGGCGAGCAGGATGATTATTTTGACCACCCGAATACGATAGGCTGGGTCCGCCGCGGCATTCCGGAAATCGAATGTTCCGGCTGCGCGGTGGTCATCGCCAACGGCGAAGCCGGGGATAAGCGAATGTTTGTCGGCGAGCATCGCGCCGGAGAGGTATGGGTGGATCTGACCCGCACCCGGAAGGATCGCGTAACGATCGGCGAGGACGGCTTCGGCCTGTTCCCGGTGAACGGCGGCAGCGTGTCCGTCTGGGCTCACCCGGATATCCCCGTAGAAGCGTGACAAACCGCATTCAGCATGGACATAAAAAAGACCGGAAGAAATCGGCTTCGGCAGAAGCTTGCCTCCTTATGGGAAGCACCTGCATAAGCTTTCATTCTTCCGGTTTTTTTGCGTTAACAGCCAGAGCCCCTCAATCAGCCCTTAACCTGAAAACGGCGGCGCAAACCCTCGCCTAACAGGTTGAACGTGATGATCAGCAGCATCATGGCAAACGCCGGATAGACCACGAATTGGAACTTCCCAAGCCAGATGTCTGCCCGATGCTTGGACAGAATGGTCGCCCAGTTATAACCCGTCTCCACGAATTCCATGACGTAATAATTAACTTCCTTCCATTCATGACCAAGGAAGATGTTCACGATCGCAAGCTGGCCGAGCAGGAGCATGACCTTTCCCATATCCAAACAGAAGTTGACGATCACTTCGGGGAACATGACCGGGATATAGTAATTCTTCGTCAGCGTCCTCGTGCGAAGACCTAACGCGGTTCCGGCCTCCATATAAGGCTCGCTTGCCATCTTGTGGGCCTGCTGCTGAATCGTGATGGCCACCCGCCCGGCCTCGACGCTAGCCAGAATCAGAATGGCCCAGCCCATCCGCTGCTGGGAGAAGAGAAAGAACGGAAGCGCAAGCAGCAGCGCGGATGCGAAGACCGGCGGCAGATAGGAGCATAACTGGTTCCAAAAGGTGATGAACCGGTGGGTGAACCCCTTTTTCTTGCGGGCAATCAATCCCAGGGGCACCCCGATCGCATATCGGACAGCCGTAATCGCGAGCACCAGCAGGATCGTATCCTTGGCGGTCACAACCAGCTTGCTCAGGTTATCGACCCCTCGCTTGTCCGATCCAAGCCAATTCTTCGAGGAAGGCTTATAAGGCGGCAGGGTCAGCTTCTGCTTCCCGTCCTTCATGACCCATCTGGAGGGTTCCTTCTTCAAATCCTTATCAATGAAGGGCATGTAAGGCCCCGCCAGCATAACGAAAACAAAGAAAGCAAGCAAAATACTGCCTATCCATAAAGGGAAGTTCTTCAAGACGACTCACCTCGTATCTTTATCGTGGATCAAAGTACTTGCGTGCCGAATGACTGATCCATTGGACGATCATGAACAGCACCATAAAGGAAAATGCGATATAAATAATGACACCCGGTTCATAATTGCCGCCGGTGCCGCTGAACGTATTGAAATCCAGTGCCAGAAACAATCTCCACGCCGCCCCTGGATAGTTGCGGTAATATTCCACCACGAGCAGGTTGGATAAGATGAAGACAAGCAGGCCCGGAAGATGGGTCAGGATGGTCGCGATGCCGTTGCGCAGCATATGTTTGTAGACAACCTTCCGGTCGCTCAGACCTTTGGCTTTAGCCAGCAGTATGTACATCTTGCCTTCCTGTGCGAGCAGCGAGGCCGACGTGATTCGGGCAATGAAGAAAATCGGGTAAATCGAGACAAGCAGCGAAGGCAGCACGAAGGCCTCCCAACCATCAACCGCAAAATAACGGATAGCCGGAACATGCTTAATAAGCACCCACTGGGCGATCAGCATCAGGAAAAAATCCGGAATGGACTGGAACAGCCATGTCGTCCAGTGCCCCAGCGCGCTAAATTTGGTCTTGGACAATTTGTAGTCCAGGACTCCCTTCAGAATGCCGAACACGAATCCTATGAATAAAGCGGATACAATAACGAGCAGGCTTTTGCCGACGGCTCCGAAAGCGGCCGCTTCCGAAGACTGGCCGTTATATCGCGATTCCCCCAGCGTACCGTTCTGAATCGCCGCTGCAAAATAATCCCGGATATGCGTTACATATTCACCCAGATCAAAGGAATAATTTGTCACCCATAAATTGCTGTCCAGCGACAGATTCAGATCCCTTGGAACCAGGACGATGAGGACGATGAACATAAAAGCCAGCAGGCTGGTCACCGTCGTTTTGAGCATTTGCGTTTTTAATCTCATACCGTCCTCCCACACATGATTTCAGTAGTACCCCTCTTGGTTCATTCGATTAAGCACTTATTCTACTACTATCATACATCTCCTAAATAAGTCCAGATGAAAATACAAAATTTTACTTTTGATATTTCCGCATCAGGTATTGAAATTCATATATCCATGTACCCGCTCGCATAAACCCTGGATGTCGCCCTATCAAATTGCAATCCGCCGTAAAAGGATATACTCTGAACTTAATACATCTCATTGGAGGAGGTTTCTACGGCGATGTCGATCTATGAATATGAAGTAAAAACGATACGCGGCGAATCCCAAACGCTGGAATCTTATAAAGGCGACGTCATGCTGATCGTCAATACGGCGACCAAATGCGGCTTTGCCCCTCAATTCGACGGTCTGGAGAAGCTGCACCAAACCTACCGCGACCAAGGATTGGCCGTTCTCGGCTTCCCCAGCAGCCAATTCATGAATCAAGAGCTGGGGGAGGATGCCGCGATCGAAGAGGCCTGCAAGCTTAATCACGGCGTCACCTTCCCGCTGTTTTCCAAGATCGATGTGAACGGCACGAACGCTCATCCGCTTTACAAATATCTGACCAGCGAAGCCCCCGGCGCACTGGGCATCAAGGCGATCAAATGGAACTTCACCAAATTTCTGGTGGACCGCAGCGGCAAGGTGATCAAGCGCTTTGCACCGACGGACACTCCGGAGAAGATGGAAGAGGATATCAAGAAGCTGTTGTAAACCGATGCAGGACAGGATCCATCCTCCGTTTGCTTGTCACCTAAAAAAGGGCTTGCCCGAGGTCCATCGACCTTGGGCAAGCCCTTTATGTTATGATGCTTGGCATCGTCATGGTTATGGTACGCAGCATTTTCCGGCTGTGTTTCCAATCTCTATCCGGATAGGCCGTCTGTACGATCTTTATACCGTGCGCGGCAGCTCGCGCACCCAGACGGCCATTTCATTCTCGCCGCGGTTGCCCCATAAATAATAGGGAATAGCCTTTAATGATGCGGGAAGCATCTTTTTCGGAGAAGAACGATACAGCTGCTCATCGCCCCAATCGTCAGACTCTTCAAGCCACCCGGCTCCTTCAATGACAACCGCTCCGCCGAGAAGATTCGGATCAAATCGCGAACGAAGCTTCGGATCGCCCGCAAGCGATAGCGAGGATACAGGCACTCCATGATCGACGCTTTCCAGGCAGTATACGAGCGGCCCGCGCTGAATCGCGGCCTTGCCGGCATTCCCCCGTATATTCGGATTGGCTCTGACCTGATGGATCTCCATGGAGAATGCCAACTCCACGGTGTCTCCCGGCGCCCATACTCTCTTCACGCAGGCATAACCGTCTTGAGTAATATCCTCTACGTTCATTTCTTGCCCGTTCACGCGCAAGCCGGCTTTGCCGCGCGACCATTCCGGAATGCGAAGCGCCACCGTCCACTCGACAGCCTGCTCAGGCTGAAGCGTAAACGTAACGTCCCCGTCCCAAGGCAGCGCGCTGTTCTGCATTACCTTCACAGGCACGTCCCCGAACCGCACCTCCGCTTCGCCGCCGATGTACAGATGGGCATACAGCGTATCGTCATTCATCGTATACACGTATTCGCCCAGCGATGACAGAAGCCTTGCCACGTTCGGCGGGCAGCAGGCGCAGGCGAACCATCCCGGCCGAACCGGCTTCACATGAGCCTTGCCCGGATTATGGCGGCAGGCCGCAGGCCATACCTCAAGCGGGTTTACATAGAAGAAATGCCGCCCGTCCCGAGCCATGCTGCCAATGACCGTGTTAAACAGCGCGCGCTCCATCACGTCCGCATACTCGGATTTAGGTGCCAGCTGGAGCATACGTTGGGCAAAAAAGATCAAGCCGATGGATGCACAGGTCTCGGAATACACGGTATCATTCGGCAGATCGTAATCCGTCGTAAACGCCTCGCCGTGATGAGTGGAGCCGATCCCTCCGGTAATGTACATCTGTTTATGGACCATGTTCCGCCACAAGGCATCGCAAGCCTCAAGCAGAGCCGGGTCCTTCGTTCTGGCGGCCAGATCCGCCATCGCCGTGTACATATATACGGCCCGGACCGAGTGCCCGACGGCCTCCGTCTGCTCCCTAACAGGCAGATGGCTCTGATGATAAGCCAAATGCGGGGCGTGCAGCACCGAGCGATAGAAGGATTTCTTCCCGCGCTGTTCCCACTCCTGAAGGAAGAAGTGGGGTTCCGTCCCGCGCTCATCGATGAAATATTGGCTCAGGCTCAAATATCTCGGCTCTTGAGTCACCTCATACAATTTCACCAGGGCCAGCTCAATCTCCTGGTGGCCGTCAAACCCATGGATTTTCCCATCCTCGGGTCCAAAAACGCTATCGATATGATCCGCCAAGCGGCATACCACATCCAGTAGTTTCCGCTTTCCCGTCGCCCTGTAGTGAGCAACTCCGGCTTCGATCATATGACCGGCGCAGTACAGCTCATGGCAGTCCGTCAAATTGTTCCAGCGTTTCTCCGGCTCCTTCACCGTAAAATACGTATTCAGATAGCCATCCGGCTGCTGGGCGTCGGCAACCAGATCAATCAGTTCATCCACCTGTTCTTCCAGCTTCGGATCCCGATGAGTGGCCAGCGAATAAGCCGCAGCCTCAAGCCATTTGGCGACATCGCTGTCCTGAAACACCATGCCCCCGTATTCACCCTCGTCCCTGCCGGCAGCGATGCGAAAATTGGATACGCCATGGCTCGGCTCAATGCCCGGAATTCGATCATGGAGGGCCTCGTATTGGTAGGGAATCACCACTTCCCTTACCAGTTCTATGTAACTCGACCAGAAGGGGTCGGTCAGTTTCACTTGCTTAAGAGGCACGGCAGCTGAACGCGTAGTAAGAGTCATCATCTCGGATATACACTCCTTTTGGGGTTCGAATAGGATAAAGCCTCGACACTTCCCATTCTACGATCTATGATAGGATGAAAACGATAACAGAATCGACCTAATTTCTTATACGATTTCACACTTCCTTGGAGGTGTTACCATGTCGGAACAAAGCGTGCTTTCCTTCACCTCTCTGCCGCTGCCCTACTTCCTTGAATCCGGTAAAACGCACTACATGCCGGGCGAATCGCATCCGAACCGGAGAAACCTTGGCGTCTTCGACCTCATCCTCGTTCAACGCGGTTGCTTGTTTCTGGGCGAGGAGAACCTGCAGTGGGCACTACGTGCCGGGGATATGGCCGTATTGATGCCGGACGCGCACCACTACGCTGTGCAAGAGTGCCGGGAGGAAACCTCCTTTTATTGGCTGCATTTTCAATCGGCGGCAACGAGCACAACCGATCATGCGTCGATCTCACACAATATCAAGCTGCCCAGGCAAGGCCATATCCCTTATCCGGAGCAAGCCTATCAGCTGTTCGATTCCTTGCACCTTCAGGCTACGGAGCCGAGATCTACGGCGTTTTGGCGCGAACAGACCCTGTTTATCGAGCTGCTGGAGCTGCTGGATCCGTCGCGGTCCGATCAGGAGCAATCGCGGGTGCGCAAAGTCGCGGAGCAGGTGGAATCCTATATCAAAATGCATTACCGCGAGCCCATCAGCAACGCACGTTTATCGTCTGACCTGCATTTCCACTACAATTACCTGACGCGCTGCATGAAGGCCTCGCACGGCTTGACGCCAACGGAATACCTGCTGCAGTACCGCCTGGACCAGGCGAAGCGGCTGCTACTGACTACCCAGTGGTCCATGGCCCGGATCGCGGAGCATGTGGGATTTCAATACCCGCCCTATTTCTCCCGCCGCTTCTCCGCCCGTTTCGGCCTGTCGCCGCTGCAATTCCGAAAGCAGTACACGGAATAAGCAGCATAAGCAGCGGCATGGGATTTGCGGCTGCGCATTGCTATATTCTTCCGTTGGGCATGCGGTGAGGGACAGCACGGCTCTTGATCGAGAGCATCAAGCTGCGCAATGCCTTCCTTGCAGCGCAGCGCAAAAAGGGACAGGCCCCTTCCGGGCCCGTCCCTAGATTAATCAACTGCTCAAGGCTACGCTTCGCTTGGCAGATTAAGCTGCCAGGATACGCCGAACTTGTCCGCGATCCAGCCGAACTTTTGGCTGAATCCATAGTTATCCAGCGGCATCATCGCACCTCCGCCATCGATCAAAGCACCGTATACCTTCTCGATCTCGGCTTCGGACTCGCAAGTCAGATAGATGGAGAAGGAAGGCGTGAACGTAAACTCATGCTTCACGTTGCTGTCGATGCACATGAACGTTTGTCCCTTCAACGAAAAGGCCGCATGCATGACGCTTCCCTCGGCTCCCGGCTGATTGGGTCCATAACGGGTAATGCTGATGATTTCGGAATCCTCAATAATGGAAATGTAATGGTTCATAGCTTCTTCCGCGTTGCCCTGAAACATTAAAAACGGGGTCACACTCTTCATCGATAACACACGCTCCCTTATTCATCGGTTTAAGATGGGTAGTTTATCGTTCCTGTCTCTAACAGCTGCTTCAGCCCCTCAAACATATAACCCCAGCCATGCTCGGTTTGGTCATGGTATTCGGTCAGCGCTTTTTCAATATCCTCTGCGGTCCAGTCTTCCTCATGAGGGACAACGATCTCCTGGGAGAACGTCATTTCGCATCCCGCGTCTACGGCTTTGAACTCCACCGTAATGCGGTCCACGGTGTCGCTGAACTGGGGCATCTTGAAGGTGAGCACCAGCTTGCGCGGCCGGTCTATGACCAGATACTCTCCAATGGCCCGGTACTCCTTGCCTTCCCTCACGTCAACAATCTCCCAGCTTCCGCCCACGCGCGGATCGTTGCGGGCGATTTTGTTCGTTGTTTCCATCGTAAACAACCATTTCCTCATCATGTCGGGATTTAACCAGGCATCAAATACTCTTTCCGGCGCTGCCTCAAATTGGCGTTTCATGATCAGCGTGGTAGTGGAGGCGTTATCCAATGTTAATCATCCTTCTCTTATCAAAAGTGGTAATGCGTCTATTTCCCTACGTTACTCATCGTTGTCCAGGATGTTCAGCGGTATTCCTAAGGATTCTTCTAGTGCTCCTCCCTCTTCGCTTTGTTCAGCTCGCGTTCAAGTGCATCAAATTGCCGATTCCAGAATCGTTCGTAGAATTGCAGCCATTCCATCGCTCTTGACATGACGTTCGGATTCAGACGACAGGTATGCGTCCGTCCATGGATGGAACGTTCGAGCAGGCCGGAGCGCTCCAGTACCTTGATATGCTTGGAGGCTGCCGCAAGCGACATGTCAAACGGTTCAGCCAGCTCAGATACCGTCCGTTCCTGCGATGCGATCATGCGCACCATCTCTCTTCGGGTCGGGTCAGCCAGAGCATGGAAGATGTGATCCAGTTGTTCTTCATTATTTTGTTCAACCATATGGTTAACTATAATGGGCGAATTACATAAAGTCAACCATTCGGTTGAATATAGAACAAAAAAAGCCAAGCCCTTCGTTTAAAGAGCCTGACCATAGCCTTTCGAACAATGCGGCAGCAGCGCGGATCAGGGGGACCGCCCATTTTGTTATCCGATAATCTCTTCCAGCAGCCGCTCGAGCTCTTCGTAACTCGCAACGGTATGCTGCGGTCGATGCTCCGATTCCGGCCCGACGCTCCGGTGATTGAACCAAATTACATGCCAGCCCGCAGCCAGGGCTCCGACCACGTCATTGCGCCATGAGTCCCCGACGTAATAAGAGTTCTCCGGCTTCGTCCCGGTCTGCCTGTTCACATGGTGGAAGATCCGCGGATCGGGCTTGTCCCAGCCGACGGCACCGGATACGAATAGCCGATCCTCCGGTATCAGGCCGCCCAGCTTCATCGCCGCGATTTTGTTCATCTGGTGTTCGGTCGGTCCATTGGTAATCAGGCCTACGACATGCCCGGCATCCGCCAGTTTCATCAGAAGCTCCCGGGCGCCCTCAAACATCGTGATGTTATACTGCAGGTCCAGATACGTCTGCTGTACCGCTTCGGCCTCCTCAAGAGTCAGTCGCACGCCGAATTCGGCCAACGCTAACTGAAACCGGCGTCTGCGCATATCCTCGACCGCATCCCCGTAAGCTGCCGTTCCGGCTCCTCCCAGCTCGACGGACAGCTTGTCGCTGTAATAGCGCATCCGATGGTAGGCGGCTTCATAAGGAAACGCCTCATCGGGATTGGCAATCTCCTGCACGGCCTCGCGAAAAGGCGCCAGATGGTCATACAATGTATCGTCCACATCGAAGAAGATCCCCTTCGTTGCTGTTGGTGTCTTCATGTTCATCCCTCTTCCTCATTCGATTCCTCTATTGTACCCGCATCGGCACTACCCGGGTCAAGCCCGTCTGTTAATAAGTTCCTTTCCTATGATATGATGGCATTACAGCGGCAGAAAACGGCGATTGGAGCCTTCGTCCATAATTGCGCAAGCCAAGAAAGCACCTTTTGTTATGCCTTATGCCTAATGCCTGATTCATGTACCCGGATAAGGAGATGAGTAACGATGACCAAGGATATGACCGAAGTGTGGAGCAAGGATTTTGTTCCCGAGGGAAACCGTGCCAGCAACGTGGATCGTTTTACCGGCTTTGAGGATACCTACGACCAGCATCGCCCCGAAGCCCCCCAGGAGGTTGTCGCCCTGCTGACAGGCTATTTGGAACGCAAGCCCTCTGTCGTCGTCGACTTGGGATGCGGAACGGGGCTTTCCTCCTTTGCATGGAAAGACGCGGCGGATCAAGTCATCGGGGTTGAGCCGAATGATGATATGCGCGGCAAAGCCGTCGCCAAATTGCAAACGCTGGAACAGGAAGCACGCAGCAGCGGCACGGATATCGCCGACATCAAGTTCGTCTCCGGCTATTCCAACCAATTGGCGCTGAAGGATCAGTCCGCCGACATCATCACCTGTTCCCAATCCTTTCACTGGATGGACCCGGCCAGCACATTGAAGGAGGTTTCCCGCGTTCTGCGTGACGAAGGGATATTCGCGGTATATGATTGCGATTGGCCGCCGAGCCTGACCTGGAAGGTGGAGCAAGCCTACCATGGGCTGATTGAACGGGCAGAGGCCATCATCGACGACCATGTGGAGCCTCAGGAGCAGGCCTATAAAGGAAATAAGAACGAGCATCTGAAGCATATCCGGGAAAGCGGACTGTTCCGGTTCTCCAAAGAGATCGTGTTCCACCATATGGAGCCGTTCACCGCCGACCGGTATACCGGCCTTGCCGTCAGCCAAGGCGGCATCCAGACCGTATTCAAGCTGAAACCAAACGAATTGAACGACAACATCGCGCAGTTCCATGCGCTGGTCGAGGAGCATTTCCAGGGGCGGACGCTTCCCGTGATGCTCAGCTACCGCATGCGGCTTGGCATTAAATAAACAGAAGGGGCAGCCCAAGGTCTCTCGACGCTTGGAACTGCCCTTTTGAACGTGAAGAACGAAGAATGCGGGGTGGTAATCATCCACAAAAGATTATGGAGATAAAAGCCGCCCATGCTTGAGCGGCCATCACCTTCTCCACATCAACCCGCACAGCAATTCAAACAGATCCAGCACATGGCGCGGATTTTTGCCAGTCAGCTGCTTGATCCGGTTTAAGCGGTAGTTCAAGGTGTTCCGGTGAATGTTGAGTCTTTTGACCGTGCTGTTATGATCACCGTTCTCGGCAATGTAGACCTGAAGCGTCTCTATCAGATCCAGCTTGTCTCCGCCCTGCTCCAGCAACGGATACAGCGAGGCATGAGCATCATCCGAAGTATGGGACAGTCCGATCAGAAACCTTAAATCCTTATAAAAATTCACCTTGCGATGGGGATCGATGTTCATTCCCAGCTCCAGAGCGGATACCGCCTGCTCCAGCGAGGTAGAAGCGAGCTCCTCCTGCTCCCCGATCCCCATGCGAAGGACTTCGTCCAGGTCGATCAGCCTGTCCAGAAGACTCCCGAATCTTAAGACATCCGTCACGAAAAATACGGTTTTGTCATTCTCCAAGTTCCAGCTTTGGGGGTACGCTTGCTGCAAATGGCGGAACGCCTTCTCGCCCATCGAGCTCTGCACTAACAGCACCCGGCATTTGCGCGTCAGGTCAAGCCCATAGGCCTCAGCACGCTCCATAAAAGGCTCATCATAAGGAACCTTGCGATAGGATAGCTCATGATAGAACTTCTCCCGGTTTTGACGTTGGTTTAACATCGCCTTGTTCTGACGCTCCTGCTCGATCAATAACACAACGGTCACCTGGAGCAAATTGCTGAGCGGTCTCACCTCATCCGGATGACCTGTAATACCAACAACGCCGATCACCTCATCATCCACCACAATGGGTTCGTTCACACCGGGCTTCATGCCCCCGCCGGCTTCATAAACCTCATAGATCCGTCCGGTTTGTATGGCTTTCTGTGCACCTGTGTGCAGCGTGCCGATCCGCGCGGGGTCCCCGCTGCCCATAATGATTCCGTTCTCATCCATCACGTTAATGTTGTAAGGAATGACGCGCATCATTTCTCTTGCGATATTTTCCGCCAAAGGTCGTGATAGTTTCATGCATGATGCCCCCCTAACATGCCTGTCATGTGTTACCAATATGATGACATTGTAGACTCCATAGGAAAAAAATCTTTTCCTAGTGTGCATATCCGGCTGCCGATCCATATCCCGCCCGCAGAGAAAAAAAGAAGCCGCCCCCGGCAGGTCAGCTCCCTTGCATCCTCTTTAAGAAGGGTATGATTACTTGTTCAAAGAAGCCATGAGACGGACGATATTCTCGGATGTTCTCTCCACGTTCTGCACGCCGTTCGCCAGCGCCTCCGACAGCGTGGCAGCACCCGGCATGATGCCGAAAATCGCGTCCATCCCTTGATCATACAGCACATCGATCCCGTCACCAACCCGGCCGGCCAGAGCAACGACAGGCTTGCCATGCTTCTTTGCCACTCTCGCGACACCGAGCGGAGTTTTGCCATACTGCGTCTGGAAGTCCATCCCGCCTTCGCCGGTCCATACCATATCCGCCTGGCGCACTTTCTCTTCAAGTCCCGTATAGTCAACGACCATATCGATCCCTTTCTTCAGCGTCCCGTTCAGGAAGACCATCAGCCCGCCGCCAAGACCACCGGCCGCGCCGGCGCCTGGATAGTCTATGATATCCTTGCCCAGCTGCTGCTTCATTACCCCGGCGTAATGCCGGAGATTTCTGTCCAGCTGCTCGATCATCTCCGGCGTAGCGCCCTTCTGCGGTCCGAATACATGAGAGGCTCCCGTTTCGCCGCAGAGCGGGTTGGTCACGTCGCAGGCCACTTCGACCTCGACATCCTGAAGCCGCGGATCAAAGCCGCTTAAGTCCAAGCGCGCAAGACGACCCAGCTCCCCTCCGCCAAAAGCAAGCTCCTTCCCTTCCGCATCCAGCAGCTTGCCGCCGAGCGCCTGAACCACCCCGGCACCGCCGTCATTCGTCGCGCTGCCGCCGATCCCGATCAGCAGCCGGCTTACGCCGTGGTCAAGGCAAGCCTTGATCAGCTCGCCCGTCCCGTAGGTGGTGGTCACCAGCGGATTCCGCTGTGCGATCGGGACCAGATGAATTCCGCTGGCGCCGGCCATTTCCAGTACCCCGGTGCTGCCATCGCCTGAAATGCCGTAGGATGCCTCCACCTGATCGCCCAACGGACCCGTCACGGTGACGGTATGGACCGTACCGCCCGTAGCATCCACAAGGGATTGCATCGTACCTTCACCGCCGTCAGCCATGGGCACATGGATACACGTCACATTCGGGTTTCCCTTCTTGATGCCGCGTTCCATCGCTTCGCAGACTTCCTTTGCGGTCATGCTCTCTTTAAATGAATCGGGCGCGAGTACAATAACATAATCCTGCTTCATGGTTATCCCCTGCCTATCCTTAATATATTTCACTCCACAGTACGATCTCTTAAAAGATCAATGGTAGCTCCGCCCAGCAGGCCTCCAATGACAGCGCCTCCAAACAAGGCATAGACCGGGTTCACCTTTCTAAAAATCAAGACAATGGCGATAATCAGTCCGGCAACGGCTCCGCCCCAATGTATAACTGTCCCATCCATGTTGTGAATGCCTCCTTAAGCAATAAAGCTTGTGAACAATGATGTAATCATGCCTTATGAAACTATGATTGCGCTTACAGGATACAGTATAACCGGAATGTCGCGTTCAATCCTATTGACGCCATAACGGTATTTATTGTGCACATGCACAATGAACGGTACAGGGAAACGATTGTGGCCCAAACTAAAATTCATATGTAATTAGCAGTTATCCCAATTCGCGGGAACGGTTTTCACCCGGCGCGACATGGGCAACGGCCTGCATATGCTCGAAATGGCCGCTCGAACCCCGTTTACGCGATAGCAGGGTGCCGACGATGCCGCCGGCGAACCCGATCGGAATGGAGACGATGCCCGGATGCTTAAGCGGGAAGATCGCTTCCGCCCGAATCCAGCCTGCCACTGGGTCCATTACATTGGGCCCGACAGCCATGAGCAGCAAAGAAGACGAGAGGCCGGCCGTAATGCTCGATATGGCGCCTTGCGTATTAAATTTCCGCCAAAATAGCGTGAACAGCAGCACCGGCAGGTTAGCCGAGGCGGCAACCGCGAAAGCAAACGACACGAGGAACGCCACGTTCAGCGTCTGTGCCCCGAGCGCAAGCACGATCGAAGCCGCGCCAACGACGATGGCCGAAAGCTTGGCCACCCTCATCTGCTGCGCCTCGGTCGCCCGTCCGCTGCGGAAGATGCTGCTGTAGACGTCATGGGCAAACGCCGAGGAGGCCGTGAGCACAAGCCCGGAGATCACGGCCAGTATCGTTGCGAAGCCAACGGCGGATACAAAGGCCATTAAGAATTCGCCGCCCAGCTCGCTTGCGAGCAGCGGGGCCGCCAGCTCCACCCGATCGGACAATATGGACCAATCTACGAAGGCAGCCGCTCCAAAGCCAAGAAAAATCGTCATGGCGTAAAAGACGCCGATTGTAAACGTCGCCGTTCTGACCGAAGCACGGACCGTACGCGGGTCCCTAACCGTGTAAAAGCGCGCAATAATATGCGGCAGTCCCGCTGTCCCTAACACCAGCGCCATATTAAACGACAGCATGTCCAGCGGGTGGTCAAACATGTTGCCCGCCATCAGAAAACGCTCCTGTAATGGGGTCGCCCTCTTCATGGATTCGAATAAACCGAGCAGATCCCAATCGAACCTTGCCAGCACGATGAGGCTCACGATAAAGGTGCTGCTCACCAACAAAATGGATTTGACGATCTGCACCCAGGAAGTCGCGAGCATGCCGCCAAACGTGACGTAGACGGTCATTAAGCCGCCGACCAGCACGATGGCGAGCGACGTCTCCAGCCCGAACAGCAAATGGACGAGCCACCCGGCGCCGACGAGCTGGGCGATCATATAGAAGACGGTGATCATCATGTTATTGACGGCGATGCATCCGCGCAGCCGTTTCTCGCCGAACCGGACCGCCACCGCATCCGCCATCGTATACCTGCCCAGGTTATGAAGGGGCTCGGCTATGATGTACTGCACGATCACATAGGAGGCAAGGAAGCCGATCGAATAGAAAAAGCCGTCGAAGCCGTACACCGCAATGGAGCCCGCGATGCCAAGGAAGGACGCCGCGCTCATATAGTCGCCGGAAATGGCTAGGCCGTTCTGCAGCCCGCTGAGACGGTTGCCTGCGGCATAGAAATCGTTCGTGCTCGTTGTCCGCCTGGCGGCATAATACGTAATCATTAACGTGCCGACCACAATCGCCAGAAAAAAAACGATGCCGGATATGTTCACTTGCCTGCCTCCTTCCGCCATGGCCCCAAAATGTTATTGCTTTTTATTTTACGATAGAATGGCAAAAAAAGGGCGACTCCCTTCGCTGTTAACCAGCGGAGTTCACCCTTTTTTTCATAAGAAACCGTTGTTGGGTTTACGCGCCCGTATTCGCTTTGACCAGCACTTCGGCATACTTCGCCTCATCCTTGGAAGAGGAGAGCAGCGTGCCGACATAGGCTGCCAGGAAACCAAGCGGAATGGAGACGATGCCCGGGTTGCTCATCGGGAAGATCGGATCGCCTACCAAAATCGCTTTGCCGGCCGGATCCCATATATTCGGGCTAAGGGCCACGAGAATCACCGTGCTGATCAAACCCGTCAGCATCCCTGTGACCGCGCCCGTCGTATTAAATCTCTTCCAGAACACGGTGAACAGAATGACCGGCAAATTCGCGCTGGCTGCAACGGCGAAGGCCAACGAGACCAGAAACGCCACGTTCATCTTCTGCGCGAACAACGCTAGCAGGATCGAGACGACGGATACGCCGATCGAAGCGTACCGTGCCATCTTCAGCTGCTCCTTCTCGGACGATTCGCCGCGGCGCACGATTTGGCCGTAGAAATCATGGGCGAAGGCCGATGCGGCGGACAGCACAAGCCCCGTCACCACCGCGAGGATCGTCGCGAAAGCAACCGCCGAGATGAGCGCGAACAGGAAGTCGCCGCCGATCGCTTTGGCCAAGAGCGGCGCTGCCATGTTGCCCGCTTTATCGACCTCGGTAATATCGGCCGCGCCTACGAAGGCGGCTGCCCCGAATCCGAGAAAGATCGTCATCACATAGAAGATGCCGATAATCCAGGTGGCGTACACCACGGAGCTGCGCGCCGTCTTCGCGTCCTTAACGGTAAAGAAGCGGGTCAAAATATGCGGCAGACCTGCCGTGCCGAGTACCAGGGCAAGGTTGAGGGACAGCGTCTCGAGCGGGATTTTGTATTTATTCCCCGGGTTCAGGAAGGCCTCCTGCAGCGGGGTGGCCGTCTTCATATGGTGGAACATCTGGGTCAGGCTGAAATCGAATTTGGCGAATACGATCAGCGAGATGATGAACGTGCCGGCCATGAGCAGCACGGCTTTCGAGATTTGAACCCAGCTTGTCGCATGCATGCCCCCGAAAACAACGTAGATGGTCATGAGCACGCCCACAATCAATACGGACGTGACATAGTCCAAGCCTAACAACAGCTTAATCAGCGCGCCCGCTCCAACCAGCTGCGCAATCATGTAGAAGATGGAGATGGAAATCGTGTTCAATGCTGCCACGCCCCGCACCTTCTTGTCGGAGAAACGGGCGGCAATCATGTCCGCCACCGTATACTTGCCGAGGTTCCGCAGCGGCTCGGCGACAAGGTACAGCACCACCAGGTAAGCCACGAGGAAGCCGATGCTGTAGAAGAAGCCGTCAAAGCCGACTAACGCGATCGAGCCTGCGATCCCGAGGAAGGAGGCTGCAGACATATAGTCGCCGGCAATGGCTGTCCCGTTCTGCCAGCCCTTGAGTCCTCCGCCTGCCGTATAGAAATCGCTCGTGTTGGTCGTTTTCTTGGCAGCGTAATACGTAATGATCAGCGTAAGCAGTACAATTCCGCAAAACAACGCAATAGCCATAGTCGATTACGCCCCCATATCCTTTTTGATATCGTCTACCATTCGGTCAAACTGGGCCGCCTTGCGGGAGTAGAGAATGCACAGAACCCATGTCATGACGAATTGGGCGAAGGCAAATACCCATGCCCACGTGATCGGGCCGATCGCCGGGTGATTCAACACGTCGGTGTACGAAGTAAGGATCGGCAGCGCAAAATAAAACAGAAGAAAAAAGACGGTCATCGGAATAATGAACCGTTTCTTGCGGGAGAGCAGCGTTTTGAATTTTTCGGAATGCCATACTTCGGTATAGCTTTTTTCTTCCATTGCCTTTCCCTCCATTAACGATCAGGATCTATTGCGTCTTTCATCAATGAAAGCGCTTTAGAATGATTATATACGGGAGGATTGCCATCGACCACAGCTCCTGCGCGAAACGTCCGACAGGGTGCGCGAAAGGGCGGATATGCCGCCCGAACCGGGAGGCAACCGCCATACTCGAGCGTCTTTCTTTGTCCTTTTTCAAGCCTCCCTGAGCAACCGGAACAAATCCCGTGCAGCCTCCCGGGACAAGGGAATCATCGACCGCTGCTCATCCTTCAGCACGATGTTGTAAGCCCCGTTCTGCCAAGGGGAGAGCTCCGCGATCCAGTTCACGTTAACCAGATAACTGCGATGAGGGCGAAAGAAGGAGTAACCCGCAAGCTTCTCCTCCAGCTCCTGCAGGGTGCTTTTGCTCGTAATCCGCTGGCCTTCCGCCGTCCATACGCGAATGACACGTTCCTCGCGCACCGCGTACAGGATCGCCTCGGGATCAACCAGCACATGTTTATCCCCGTCGTCGAACAGAAGTTTGCCGCGCATGCTGCGGGCGGCAGCCTCCGTGGATGGATAGGGAGCAGCCTGAATAGCATCGTGAGCCTCCTGTTTCGGGAAGGCATTCCCTTCCTGAATCCTGCTTCGAATTCGCTGCAGGGTTTCTTTCAACCGCATATGGCTGTAAGGCTTCAGCAGGTAATCGATCGCGTTCAGGCCAAACGCTTCAACGGCATACTCGTCGTAGGCCGTCGTAAACACAATCAAGGGCGAGATCGGGGAGGCCTTCAGCATGCGCGCCGCCTGCAACCCTTCCAGCTCCGGCATATGAACGTCGAGAAAGACGACATCCGGCTGCCGCAAGGGGACAAGCTCCAGCAGCTCACGTCCGTTCGCGGCATGCGGAAGCAGCTCGATATCGGGCTCCTGTTCCAGCAAATAAGCCAGCTCCTCCCTTGCCAATCGTTCGTCTTCCGCTATCATCGTTTTAATTCGCTTCACGGTACCGGCTCCCTTCCGACAAGCTGCAGGGGATGCTGAAGGATATGCTGCAGCCGCCCTCTGCCAGATTCTCCACGATAAGTCTGGCCTCTTTGCCAAACATGCTGATTAAACGCTGATTGATATTGTAAATGCCGTTTCCCGTACCCTCGCTGCCGATGATCGGTTGATCGCCTAAGCTGTCCAGCACTTCCGGCGAAATGCCGATCCCGTTGTCCCGCAGTTGAACAACCGCCATATCACCGGCCCGGCTTAGGCTCAGCCGAATGATGCCTCCGCTCGCTTTGTCGCGCAGGCCGTGCTTAATGCTGTTCTCCACCAGCATTTGCAGCGTTGCCGGCGGAATCATAAGCTCGCCAAGCGCGGGATCGAGCTGGCACTCAAACGAGAACTGATCCTCGAACCGGATCTGTATAATGTCCAGATAGGCATTCAACAGCTCCATCTCCTCGCGAATGGTCGTTCTGCGGGACGCCATGACCTTGACGTTCAGGCGCATGAACGCCCCCAGCTGCATCGTGGCATGTCGTGCCAGCAGCGGATCGGTGCGAATCAACGAATGAATCGCGTTGAGGGTATTGAATAGAAAGTGCGGATTGATCTGCGCCTGCAGCAGCTTGAGTTCCGCCTCTTTCATTAAATGGCTCATCTTCTCGTGTGCGGTGGCCCCGAGCTGATAGGAAATCAGCTGTCCCAGCCCCTGGGCCATCACCAGCTCGACGCGCCGGATATCCTCCGGCCGCTTGAAGTAGAATTGAATGACGCCCACGACCTGGCCCGCCTCTATGATCGGGACAAGGATGGCGGCGCCGAGCGCCGGATGCCGGGGCTGAATCTCTTCCGCATTCTCGATGATCCGAAGCTCGCCGGTCGCGATGACGCTCTTGGTCAAGTCCGATTGGATCTCTTCTCCGGGATCAAGGATACGGCTTGCTGTGCCGGCATGGGCCAGGAACCGCTCCGTATCGGTAATGGCGACGGCCGCTGTTTTCAGCTCTCGCAGCAGCAAGGCCGCCACAGCCTGAGCCGTACGGTACGTCAGTCCCTGCTTCAGATGCGGGAGCGCCGATTCGGCGATATGGAATGCCTTCTCCGTCTCATACGCGGCTGCACGTTCCTCCTCGGTGAGCGCGACCCGCAGCATCGTCGTAAAGATTGCAATGGAGATGCTGTTCGTCAGCACCATCGGCAGGCCGATCAGGTTGACCAGTTCCACTGCACGATCCGGCTCATCCGCACAGATCAAAATCATCCCCATGAGCAGGATCGGAGCGAACATGCCGACGAATAACGCTTTCGCCGGCGAGATGACCCGCTCCTGCGAGAAGAATCGGGCCACGCCTCCCGCCAGCGCTCCCGTTAACGGCACGGCGATTGCGCCTGCCAGCCCTGTGGCACCGCCGATATACAGGAGGTGGGCTCCTGCCAGAAGCCCGCCCCCGATGCCAACGCGGGGACCGCCAATCAGTCCGCCGATCACCACCCCGACCAGGGCGGAGTGGGCCAGGGCCTGCTCTCCGGTCAGCCGCATCAGCCAGAAGGAGGAACTGGACTCGCCGTTCTCCACGACAACGCCCGCATAGGTCCCGAGGATGCCGAAGAGCCCGAACAGGCCGGAATAGATGAACATCCGCATGCCGGACATCTCTTTGCGGTCCAGCAATTGGCGGAACAGCGGAATTCTCGTCAGTATAAAAGTCAGGATGAGCAGCATGCCCATCCGTTCGAACAAATGCAGCGTCAGCTCCTGCATGGACATCCCTCTTTTTTTTGATGGACTTCGAATCGAATCGAATCTTCATCTGACGTTCGGTAACGCTGTAGATACGGGAAGAACACCTTTGAATACGGTTTCATTTTTGCAAGAAAGATTATATAGCATGTCGAGGATTTGGACAATAAAAAGGCATAACATGAAACTAATGTAAAAAAATGCATGAAGGAGGGGAGGATATTCACGCCTTGGCGAGCGCGTAAAAAACCGTATCCCGCAAAATGCGTACATACGGCTGGTTCATCAATTCAATTACACACGCATAGGTGTCCCTCCCCCGGATGATAACGAGTCGGAGCATGGGCATTTTCCCGCCGGATCGAAGCGCATGCTTCGCATATAAACCGGGTTCGTTTCGGGTTGCCAGGGTTCGGGTTTCAGGGTTACTGGTTTATCGGGTTATCAACCATTTCCTTATGACCTGATTGGTCACCTCCGACAGCAGCAACCCCAGCGCGATGGCGCCTGAAATCATGAACGCTTGGGCCCCCAGCTGGACGGCCTGATCGAATTGATTCTGGGCCACATGGCGAAGGGCATTATAGGCGACACCGCCCGGTACGAGCGGAATAATCCCCGACACGCTGAACACGATGATGGGAGTCTTGTATTTTTTGGCGAAAAAATGACTGATCATCGTCACGCAAAAAGCAGCGACTACGGTGGCCGTCACCGGCTCAACCCTCATATCCTGAAGCATGATGTAGAGCAGCCAGCCCACCATGCCGGCAAACCCGCACTGCAGCAATGCTTTCTTGGGTACGTTAAAGATGATCCCGAAGGCCGCCGAAGCAACGAAACTCGTAATAAGCTGCTGTATATAAAAGGTTGCCACCATTATCCCTCCACCCTTCCCATCTCTTAGAATGACAAAGTAAACGCAATGCCCGCGCCGATGGCAAAGGACGTAACAAAAGCCTCCGCCCCTTTGGACAAGCCGGATATCAGATGCCCCGCCATCAGATCGCGGATGGCATTCGTGATCAGCAAGCCCGGTACCAGCGGCATCACGGAACTGATGATGATCGTATCCAGCTGATGGCCGAATCCGAATCTGACCATCCAAACGGAGGTTATGCCGATGACGAGCGCACCCGAAAATTCGGCGAAGAACCGGACGGGAATGACCCGATGCATGAATACGAAGCAGGAGAAGCCCAGACCGCCCGCAACGGCCGCCGGTACGAAATCCGGCCAGATGCCGCGAAACATGATGAGAAAGCACCCGCTTGCGATCGCTGACAGTAGAATCAGCACCCATGTGGGATAAATGGCCTGCTCATACTCGATTCGCTCCAGGGCCCGGTAAGCCTCTTCCATCGTCAGCTCGCCGAGGCTGACGCTCCGGGACACGCTGTTGACCTGATCGATCTTATGGAGATTGGTTGTCCGATCCGAAATACGAATAAGCCGCGTAATATGCTGCGGCTCCTCCACCGAGAAGATAATGCCCGTCGGGGTCATATAGCTGTGGCTGTTCTCAACGCCGAAAGCCGCGGCGATCCGCATCATCGTATCCTCGACCCGATAGGTCTCCGCGCCGCTCTGCAGCATGATTTTGCCTGCTAACAAGCAGACCTTGATAATGTCATGCTCCCGCTTCAACAAATCATTCAAATCGACAATCCTCCCGCTGAACACATTCCGATTCAGAATCTTTGCCTATATTATAGTATCATTTCCATGATAAAGCATAGGATATGCTTTAAAGCAGCGCTGCAGCAGCTTCCGTTCGTTTGATTCCATCTCATCGCCCTAAACAAGAAGCCTCCCGATGACCGGGAGGCTTCTCTCCTATTATTCTCGAAATCGGCTTAATAGGCGCCGCGGATGTGCGTGGCTACCTGCTCCTGATAGAAAAGCGCAAGGCGTTCTTTCTCTTCCATGCTGAACGAAGGCACATCCAGCGTGCCCAGGTTGTCTTCGATCTGGCGGACGTTGCGGAAGCCGGGAATCACGGCAGTGACCTCCGGGCAATCCAGAATCCAGCGCATGGATGCACGAGCCATGTCGCCTCGGCCCTCGGCAATCCAGGCGAGCTCTCTGGCGAGCTCGACACCTTTTTCAAATCGGAGGCCGGCAAAAGTCTCGCCTACGTTAAACTGCTCGCCGTTCGCGTTGAAATTCCGGTGATCCCCCTCGCTGAAGGTAGTGCTCTCCGTAAATTTTCCGGTTAGCAAACCGCTGGCGAGCGGCAAGCGCACCAATATGCCGACGCCCGACGCTTTGGCCTTCGGGAGCAGCTGGGCCAGCGGTTTTTGGCGGAACAGATTGAAAATCACCTGCAGGGACCTCACCCCCGGTACCCCAAGACAGAACAATCCTTCCTCCACCGTTTCCACGCTGACGCCGTAATGTCGGATTTTCCCCTCGGCCTGCAGCTTGTCCAGCACTTCAAACACCCGTCCGTCCTTCAACACCTCGAAGGGAGGGCAGTGAACCTGATAAAGATCAATCCGCTCCCGCTGCAGCCGCTTCAGACTGCCCTCGCAATAACGGCGGATCGACGCCTCGGAATAGGTCTGAAGATCATGAATATCACCGGCGCGGCAAAACTTGGTGGCCACATGCACGGTATCTTCTTTCCCTTTGGTTGCGCGCGCGAGCAAATCCTCGGCATGCCCGTCTCCATAGACGTCGGCCGTATCGAAGAAGTTTACGCCCTCGCCGATGGCGCGGTCCAATCCCTTCAAGGCTTCCTGATCATCGGTCTGCCCCCATGAGCCTCCGATCGCCCATGTGCCGAAGCTGACCTCGCTAATGTGAAGCTCCGTATTTCCCAATTGTCTGTAATTCATCGACGTTATAGCCTCCTCATCCAACTGCCATACTAGTTCACACTACTAGACTAAACGTTAAATCGCTTTCATTCAATCCATATGTCATATATCTATTTCATCGGGGATCGTTGACAAATGATTCCATCGTCTTTATAATTACAACCATCGAATAACCAACGTTGGATATTCAGTAATGGAATTCATCATTCTTCACACACATCCTAAGGAAGTGATCCTACATGACCAACCTCATCCTGCTTTCATTTCTTCGCCAGCGTCCGATGCACGGATATGAAATCCAGCAGCTCATTCAGGCCAGCCGTATGGACCTGTGGACGAATATCCTGTCCGGTTCGATCTATTACGCGCTGAACAAGATGGAAAGCGACGGGTTGATTGCAGCCACTGCCGAAGAGCGAACCGGCGCGAGACTCCGCAAAATTTACAGCATCACGGATGAAGGCGAGAAGCTATTCCAGCAGATGATTCGCGAGACGTTGACGCTTCCTCCCCACACCGTCAAATCCGACTTTTCGCTCGGTTTGGTCTGGATCGAGGACATTCCTAAGGAGGAAGCGGTGGAATTGCTGGAGCAGAATCTCAAGCAAGTGGAGGAATCGTTGGCCCAGTGGCGTTCGGGTAAGGAAATCAAGGGCCAGTACGGCTTATCCAAGATCGCCCTTGCCACCTTCGATAATGCGATTTCGATCCTGGAACAGGATATCGCCTTTCTCCACAAGATCATCGCAATCGTTCAAGAATAAGCCTCAGCTTCTGCTGCGGCTTTCATTTCCGGCAAATATCCAACATTGGATATATAACATTGGACAAATAAGGAGCGTGCAACGAAAATGACGTTAACTACACTCATTCAAGCGAAGGGATTAAGAAAAACCTATGGGCAGCGGACGGTCGTACGGGATGTGACTCTGAACATACGGGAAGGCGAAGTGCTGGCGATCATCGGGCCGAACGGCGCGGGGAAATCAACGACGCTGGATCTGGTGCTGGGTCTGCGCCGCCCCGATGCCGGTAAGGTCACCTACTGGACATCCGATCCTTCGCCGCACATCGGGCTTCAGCTGCAGTCCACACCCTTCTTTCCCGGATTTACCGCCATGGAGAATCTGCGCATGTTCGCGGCTTTCTACGGCAAACGTCTCAGCGGCGCGGAGCTGATCCGGCACCTGGACCGATGCGGACTTGCGGAGGCTGCCAGGACCGATGCGCTCAGACTCTCCGGGGGGCAGCAGAAACGGCTCGCCATTGCCATGACGCTGGTCCACGACCCCAAGCTGCTGTTCCTCGACGAGCCCACCGCAGCGCTGGACCCGCGGGCCCGCCGGGATATCCGGGAGCTGATCCGTTCATTGGCGGATACCGGTACCTCCATTGTATTCACCTCGCATGACATGGAGGAGGTCCATAAACTCGCCACCCGGCTGGTGCTTATCTGCGGTGGAAAGGTGCAGGCCTTCGGCACGCCGGATGAACTGCTCAGCCGTTACGGCACGGACAGCCTGGAACAGCTGTATATCCAATTGACCGAGGAACTCGAAAATGGAGAATGCAAGTAAAAAGAAACCTTAGGAGGAATCGATATGCGTATGATTATGGCAACGATGCTGCGGAGCATGTTCCGCGATACCCACACCCTGGTTTGGAACATCGTTTTTCCAATCGCCATGCTGGTCGGATTGGGTCTTTACTTCCATGATGCGGCCTACTCCCACCGACTTCTCGCAGGCGTGCTGACAACCAACATCCTGTTCGGGGCTACTATGGTCACCGCTTTTAACGTCATGGCCCAGCGCAACCGGGGCATCTACAAGCTGCTGCGGTCGACGCCCTTTCGAACCGTCTCATTCATTGCCGCAATGACAGGGGCACGAACCGTGCTGGCACTGCTCGTCAGCGCCTGCGTGATTCTCATGAGCCTGCTTCTGCTTGGGGTGCAGCTGAGCCTCACGGGACTGGCGCTGATGCTGCTCGTACTGCTGATCGGCACCGTCTGTTTTACCGCGCTGGGTTTTCTGGCTGCCAATCTGTCCAGGGACGAAGGCAATGTCAACATGATCTCGAACTTGATGAGCTTTCCGATGCTGCTGACCAGCGAAGCCTTCTACTCCTTGGAACATGCCCCATCATGGGTCGTCACCCTGGGGCAGCTGCAGCCGTTTCACCATCTGGTCGATGCCATGGCGATCGCAGTCCATCCGCAGGGAGATTTCGTCGGCATATGGATGCCGCTCCTCATCCTGACCGGCTTTACGATCCTCATTCTCGGAGCGGCGGCGTGGACCTTCCGCTGGGACGCAGAGCAGCCTGTCAGCTGGAGGCAGGGATCCGCGAAGAAAGCGGCGTCGACGTGACGTCGTACAAAAATCCGGTTAACCCCTTGTATAAAAGACATCTCATGCGGTATACTGAACAACAATATCAGTATCAGGCCGATGAAGAGCTTCCAACTCTGAGGCGTTCTCGTCAAGGGGATTCGATCTATACCCGATCAACCGTCCCCCTAAGTTAACCGGACCCGCCCGTTACCGCGGAATCAAAGTGGATTGAACGCAGGCCGACATGTTCCTTGGTCAGGTTACGGTTCAATCAATTTGGGTGGCACCGCGAGCGCATAAGCGTCCCTCGTCCCATATGGACTAGGACGCTTTTTTATTTTTTTAGGGCAAAGGAGCGCGGTGATTATGTTAGATATGAAATGGATCCGGGAGAGCGCGGATCATCAGGAAGAATTGCAGCAGGTGGCTGACCGGAAAGGCATCGCCCTTTCGGTTGCCGAGCTTGTCCGGCTGGATGACCAGCGGCGTACGCTGCTGTTGGCCGTGGAAGCATTGCGTCAGCAGCGTAATGCCATCTCGCAGGAGATCAGTGCCCTGGTGCGGCAAGGCAAACCGGATGAAGCGGAACGGCAAAAACAGCAGGTCAAAACCATCAACGAGGAACTAGACCAGCAGGAAACGTTATACCGGGAGGTTAACGAAGCTTATAGCGAGCTGCTTATACTCGTACCGAATATCGTGTCGCCGGACACGCCTGTGGGAGCCTCGGATGAGGACAACGTGGAGATCAGACGAGTAGGCGAGCTCCCCGTGTTTGATTATCAATTCAGGGACCATGTCACGCTCGGGGAACTGCACCGCATGGTCGACATTCCCCGCGGCGTCAAAACCGCTGGCACGCGCAGCTACTACCTGACAGGCATCGGCGCAATGCTCCATCGGGCCGTTCAGCAGCTGGCGGTGGATATGCTGGTCGCCAAGGGTTTCACCCTTATGGACGTACCGTTAACCGTAAGGACGGAGGCTATGCAGAATACCGCCTTCTTCCCGCTCGGTCAGGATCAGGCCTTTCAAATTACGGAGCAAGATAAATGGCTCGTCGGTACCTCGGAGGTGCCGTTGGTATCGTTCTACAGCGGGGAAATCGTCGATGTAGCGGAGCCGATTCGCCTGGCAGCAGCATCGCTTTGCTTCCGGAGCGAGGTTGGCTCGGGCGGCCGGGACGTCCACGGCCTCTATCGGGTGCACCAGTTCGCGAAGGTGGAACAGGTCGTTCTCTGCGAAGCCAGCACGGAGGCCTCGGAGCTGCTTCTGCAAGAGATTACGGCCAATGCCGAGGAGCTGCTGCAGAAGCTCGAATTGCCTTACCGGGTCGTTGCCGTCTGTACCGGGGACATGTCGCAGAAAACATACAAACAATACGACATCGAGACATGGATGCCAAGCCGCGGAGCTTATGGGGAGACCCACTCGTCGTCGAATCTGCTCGACTTCCAGGCGCGCCGCTCGAACATCCGCTACCGGGACGCGGAAGGCAAGCTGCGCTACTGTCACACCCTGAACAATACGGCCGTGGCTTCGCCGCGAATTCTCATCCCGCTGCTGGAGAACCACCAGCAGCCCGACGGTTCGATCCTCATTCCGAAGGCGCTCAGGCCTTACATGAACGGGATGGAGCGGATTGAGCTACCCAACGGAGCGGAATAAGGACACCATCAGCTTATTATCTAACGTTCAACAACGCAGCCATTTGATGGCTGCGTTGTTTGGTTTTTTTAAACTCATATTATGTGAGAAGCTGTGCATCGAAACTCCTTCATTAAAAATGCATGAATAGGGTTTAGCGATACTTAGACCAGCTTAAAAAGCATATACTATATGGATGAGCTGCATGCCGATTTCCAATCTAAAAGCTTTCGGCAAAGCTAGACCATTCGATCATCGCAAGAAAAATTTCCGCTAAACGCGGTCTGGCTTCTCTGGGATTCTTCGATGTACATTTTTCTTTAGATGATCGAATCTACAAGCTTTCAGCTAAGCCGGACCATTCGATCATCGCAAGAAAAATTTCCGCTAAACGCGGTCTGGCTTATGTGAAAGACATCGATGTACATTTTTCTTATGGATTAAGTAGGTATATAATGTTCGTTATATAGAGATACCATTTTTCGATAGATGGATTTCATGTCCGGCGTCCGTTCGACCGGGTGCCCGTCTCTATATAGAATACTTACCGTGCCGTGCACGAATAAGGAGGTCATACCGTATGACAGAAGCAAATCTTGACCATACAGCGTCCAAAACGCTTCGCGATATTCCGATTTCCATCCTCGATCTGGCTCCGATTACAGCGGGCAGCACAGCTGCACAGTCGCTGCGGAATACGCTTGATCTGGCTCAGCATGCCGAGAAGTGGGGCTATAACCGCTACTGGCTTGCCGAACATCACAACATGCCGGGGATCGCCAGCTCGGCCACTTCGGTGGTCATAGGCCATGTGGCCGGAGGCACCAGCAAGATCCGCGTCGGATCCGGCGGCATTATGCTGCCGAACCATGCTCCGCTTGTCATTGCCGAGCAGTTCGGCACCCTCGAATCCTTGTATCCCGGCCGGATCGATCTAGGTCTTGGCCGTGCGCCGGGTTCGGATCAGCTAACCTCCCGGGCGCTCCGCCGCGGCCCGGGCAGCGACGGCCAGGACTTCCCGGACCGCCTCGGCGAGCTGCGGAATTACTTCCAGCCTACCTCCGGCTCGTCCATGCGCATCCGGGCGATTCCGGGGGAAGGCCTGCATGTTCCGATCTGGCTGCTCGGCTCCAGCGGTTTCAGTGCGCAGCTTGCGGGTCAGCTGGGGCTTCCGTTCTCTTTTGCGAGCCACTTTGCTCCGGACTATCTAATGGCTGCGCTCGATCTGTACCGGACCAGCTTCCGCCCTTCATCCGAGCTAAGCAAGCCGTATGCCATGATCGGCGTGAACGTGATCTGCGCCGACACGGATGAGGAAGCGCAGCGCCTGGCTACCTCGCCCTACCAGCAGTTCCTGAACATCATCCGGGGCCGCACCGGCCAGCTGAGTCCGCCGGTGGACAGCATGGATGATCTGTGGAACCTGCAGGAGCAGGCCATCGTGAAGCGCCAGCTCAGTTTTTCCGCCATCGGCAGTCCTGCAACCGTCCGCGCGCAGCTGGAGCAGTTCCAGCAGTCGACGGACGCGGACGAAATCATTGTCGCGGCCGCGATCTATGATCATCAAGCGCGCCTCCGTTCTTATGAGCTGCTGGCGGAAGTCGTCGGCATTAAATAAACGTCATGCCAAAAAAGACCAGTCAAGCCCGAAACTCCGGTGCCTGACTGGTCTTTTTTTTCAATCCGGATATTACAGCGTCAGCCCGCCATCAATCGTAACCAGCGAGCCCGTCATGTAGCTGGAGCCCGGGGAAGCCAGGAAGGCAACCACGTTTGCGATTTCGTCCGCTTCAGCCGGACGGCCCATCCGCATGTTGCCCACTTCCTCAGGCACGTAGCCGCCTTCCATGAAGGACTTGGCCACCGCTGCGGTCAGCGGCGTCTGAACGCCGCCCGGGCAGATGGCGTTCACGCGAATGCCCTGCTTCACGTATTCCAAGGCAGCCGCCTTGGTCAAGCCCACAACCGCATGCTTGCTTGCCGAATATGCGGCGGCACTGTGTTCGCTGCGGATGCCCGCCGTGGAAGCCGTGTTCACGATATGTCCGCTGCCCTGTTCCTTCATGACCTTCAAAACATACTTCATGCCAAGGAAAGCGCCCTTCACATTCACGGACATTTGACGGTCAAATTCGTTCTCGTCGATATCGTCCAGCATGGAGAACTTCTGCACGATACCTGCATTATTGAAGAAGAAATCGATTCGGCCGTAAGCTTCAACCGCCTTGTTCACATAGTTCTGTACATCCTCGGTTTTTGTCACATCCGCCTGCACGAAGATTCCCTCTCCGCCCTGCTCCTTAATCAATCGCAGCGTCTCTTCGCCGGCTTCCTTGTTGAAATCCACGAGCACAACCGCGGCACCGCTCTCTGCCAATTTCAGGCTGGCGGCTCTGCCGATCCCGCTGGCCGCGCCGGTAATGACAGCAATCTGTTGGTTATCGGACATGAAACAACACTCCCCTTGATGAAAATAAATATAGCGTCTGACTGAGCTTGTGTCCTTATGATTCAAAACATCGACAGCTTATGAACAAGCTGAATGAATGTCCGGCTTACTTCGCGAAATACCCGCCGTCGATCGGCAGCTCGACGCCCGTAATATAAGAGGACTCGTCGGATGCCAGGAACAACACGCCGCGCGCGATATCTTCCGCTTTGCCGAGTCGTGGCAACGGCGTCTGGGATTGGAACCACTGCATCATTTTTTCGTCCTTGAAGAGATCCACGGTCATTGGCGTTTCGATGTAGCCCGGGTGAACCGAGTTGCAGCGGATGTTATGCTTCGCAAAGTCAACGGCCGTGGCTTTGGTCAGCATGCGTACCGCGCCTTTGCTTGCCGTGTAAGGACCGGCGCCGCTTCCGCCCGTCAGGCCGGCAATGGAGGAGATGTTGACGATGGAGCCGCCGCCGGCTTCGATCATGTGCGGAATGACATATTTTTGGCCGAGGAATATGCTCGTGACGTTGATCGACATCGTCTTCTCCCAGCCTTCGACCGTCAAATCCATGAACGGCGTTGCATTGGAGACACCGGCATTATTGACCAGAATATCGATTTTGCCGAATTTTTGAACCGTCTCGTCCACGACGCGGACCCAATCTTCTTCGGAAGCAACGTTATGCTTGATTCCCAGTGCTTCGCCGCCGAGCGCTTCAATCTCAGCGACGACGTCTTTGATTTTGTCCTCCTGAAGGTCCGTAATCGCAACCTTGGCCCCCTCTTGCGCAAACAAAAGAGCGTCAGCTTTACCCATGCCTCCAGCCGCACCCGTAATAATCGCTACTTTATTGTCTAATCTTCCCATATAAATACCTCCTAATGTTAGTCGTTGGATTGGCTGTCCATATGGGACTGCCCGATCTTAAGCTGCAAATGCTCGATCATCTTCTCGTACGAAGCGATCAAGACATCCATCTCCTGATCCGAGAAATCCGACCATAAGCCTTCATTCAATTCACGGTACTTCGCAATCATCCGGGCTTCCACCTCGCGTCCCTGCTCCGTGATCCTAAGATAGACTTGACGCCTGTCCTCGCTCGACGCTACCCGTTCAATATAACCCTTGCTCACCAGCTTGTTGCTCAAGTTGGTGACAGCCGACAGCGTAACATTCAGGGCATTGGCAAAATACGAGCTGGTCTGCTGCCCCTCATACGCCAAGGTCTGAAGCACGTAATACTGGGGGCCGGTCAAATCATTGTCCAGAATCTTGGCATAGTTCGCCACAAGCGTCATCATCTGACGGGCTACCATGTTAGATAAATGCTCCCGCTTATCCAGTTTCATCACCTCGATGCTTAACGAAGTCCCACACTTATATATTACGAATTTAAATAGTTAAAAGCTTTTAACAATTAAAATTGTATACCCTTTCACATTGCTCGTCAACCACGATAAAATGCCCGATTTGGTGGTTATTCCCACATTTACGCCCGATGGAAACCCGTCTATATTAAAAATGATTCGAATTGGCCAAGCTGGGCAAAGATGCTGCTGCACTACAAATCTGCCAAATAGAAAAAGAGCACCCGCAGGTGCTCTTGAAAGTATATCCATCGTTGCTTCGGCGTAACCCTCTAAACTACACATGTTACCTTGAAGAATAAAGAAGAGGTCTTGGTGGCGCCCAACTGGACTCCGACGGATGGGAAGAGCTCCAGTATCCAGCCTCCACCGACAAAAAAAGCACCACCCTGAGGTGATGCCTTTCATTGTCCTTCGTTCATCCTGCCGTATCCATCCGCGCATCCAGCGTGGATTGGCGGAGATGATCCAGTGTCATGCGCTCAACGAAACGCGAGAACTTCTCTTTTTTCTTGCCGTGCTCCTGGTAGATGGCGATCAGCTTCAGAATGATCGGGGCCAGCTGCTCCGGCGTTAAATCCACATGCAGTTGCTTCGCCAGCGAAGCCTTCAAGCCTCTCGGCTCCCCGCCTACATAGATATCGTAGGTATTTCGCATCTTAATAACGGCAATATCCTTCAGCAGCGGCTCGCTGGTGCCGAGCGCGCAGCCTGCGTACCCGATCTTTAGCGGATTGGGTACGGGATGGTCGGCGATAGCTTCATCCAGCATCTTGGCAACATCCAGTCCCGAATCCTCCGCCCCCCGGCAAAAGTTGCAGGTAATCAGGCTCTTGGAGACGAAGCCGGCGGGATGTACCTCCAGTCCGGCGGCTTCCAGCTTCGCCTTGGCTTCCTCCACCCGCTCTTCATCCATCTCCACGTACAGCTGCTTGAAGGTTGTCATCTCGATGCGGGCATCATCGCCTACGATGGACCCCAATACGGCCAGCTGATCCGGGCGGAACAGCGTTCCGCCCACTTCAAAGCCGGGGGTCACAGCAAATTTTTGCATGGCCAAATATCTACACTCCCATCAAGTCACCCTAATATCGTTTTCTTGCTTGGTTACCAACATACTCTATATAAAAGGCCTGCCTGCCTCCCGTTATACCTTCATCCGCTGCAGACGAAGGGCATTCAGCACGACCGATACGGAGCTAAGTGCCATGGCAGCCCCGGCCACCCAAGGCGCCAGAAGCCCGATGGCGGCAATCGGAATGCCGAGCGAGTTATAACCCAAGGCCCAGAACAGGTTCTGACGGATGTTGCTCATCGTCTTGCGGCTCATGTAGATGGCGTCCGGAATGCTGTTCAGGTCGCCCTTCATCAGCGTAACGTCGGCGGCTTCCATGGCCACATCCGTACCTGTGCCGATGGCCATGCCGATATCGGCAACCGCAAGGGCCGGGGCATCGTTAATGCCGTCGCCGACCATGGCAACCTTCTTGCCCTGCTGCTGGAGTTTCTTCACTTCATCCGCTTTGCCCTCCGGCAGTACCTCGGCAAGCACATGGTCAATGCCAACCTGCTTGGCGATGGCCTGAGCCGTGCGTTCGTTGTCGCCGGTAATCATGATCACTTCGATACCCATTTGCTTCAGCCGTGCTACAGCAGCCTTAGACGTCTCCTTGATGGTATCCGCTACGGCCACAAGACCGGCATATCGGCCGTCTACCGCGGTAAGCATAGCGGTCTTACCCTCGGTTTCCAGCTCCGACATTCTGGCCAGGACCGCATCGATCGGCACGTTATGCAGTGCCATCAGCTTGCGAGTACCGACCAGAACTTCGTGTCCTTCCACGCTGGCCTGGATGCCGTAGCCCGGAATCGCCTCAAAATGCTCGGCAGTCGGAAGCTTCGTCCCTTTCGCCTCAATCCCGGCCACGATCGCTTCGGCAAGCGGATGCTCGGAGCTCTTCTCGGCAGCTCCGACCAAACGCAGGAACAGCTCCTGATCGATGTTATCGACTTCCACATCGGTCAGTTCAGGCTTGCCTTTCGTGACCGTTCCTGTTTTGTCCAGAATAATCGCGTCGATTTTGTGCGTGGACTCCAGATGCTCCCCGCCCTTGAACAGAACGCCCAGCTCTGCGGCACGGCCCGAACCCGCCATGATCGAGGTCGGCGTAGCCAGACCCAGCGCACACGGACATGCAATAACCAGGATCGCAATGGCAATTTCTAACGATTGCGCGAAATTACCGGGCGTCACCCAGAAGTACCATACGAGGAAAGCAACAATCGCAATCCCGACCACGATCGGAACGAAAATGCCGGAGATGACATCGGCCACCCGCTGAATCGGGGCCTTGGAGCCCTGCGCTTCCTCAACCACCTTGATAATTTGGGCTAGAGCTGTCTCTTTGCCCACCTTCGTCGCTTCAAGCGTCAAGCGTCCGTTCTTGTTAATCGTGGCGCCGATGACGGCATCGCCCGCTTTTTTCTCAACCGGAATGCTCTCACCGGTCAGCATCGACTCGTCTACCGCCGACGTGCCCTCCACGACTTTACCGTCCACCGGAATTTTCTCACCCGGCTTTACCAGTACTAAATCACCCACCAGGACCTGTTCCACCGGGATGGTCATCTCCTGACCGTCACGAACGACCAGCGCCGTTTTGGCTTGAAGACCCATCAGGGTTTTAATGGCCTCCGAGGTGCGGCCTTTGGCCAGGGATTCGAACAGTTTCCCCATAATGACCAGCGTGATCAGCACCGCACTCGTTTCATAGTACATTTCAGGCCCATGGTGTGCATTTGCTCCGGCAGCGGCCCAATCGATCGTTAAATACAGGCTGTAGAAATAGGCTGCCGAGGTACCGAGTGCGACCAGAACGTCCATATTGGCGCTTTTGTTGCGGAGAGCCTTATAAGCTCCCACATAGAATTGTTTCCCGATAAAAAACTGTACCGGCGTTGCCAGGATCAGCTGGAACCAAGGGTTCATGAACAGATCGGGCATCCAGATCCAGGAGGTGAAGGAGAAATGGCTTACCATGGCCCAGAGCAGCGGCTGCGACAGAATCGCTGACAGGAGCAGCTTCCGCTTTTGCTTGGTGATGGCCTCCTTGCGGTGACCTTCCTGATCAAGCGTCTCCTGTTTGGAAACCGCCTGATACCCGAGCTTCTCCACGCGCTGTTGAATATCGCTAAGGCTGACCTCGGCGGGATTGAATTCCACCCGGGCCGTCTCCAGTGCAAAATTGACATTGGCCTGATTAACACCTGGCATCCGGCTAACCACTTTTTCGATTTTCGTAGCACAGGCCGCGCAGTACATGCCAATCAGCTGAAGGTCCACCGTTTCCTTTGCTGTTCCGTAACCCAGCTTTTCGATTTTCTCTTCCATCTGCTGGACGGTAACCACACTCGGATCAAATGTAACCGACGCTTTTTCCAGCGCAAAATTCACATTCGCTTCCTGGACGCCCTCCATTTTGCTAAGACCCTTCTCAATCCGATTCGCACAGGCGGCACATGTCATACCCGTTAACTGCAGCGACGTTTTCTTCTGTTCCATTGTTGCTTCTGCTCCCATCTTCTCCTCACCCCTCTTCATCCTCGTGCCGTTTGGTTAAACTACGTTATATCCTTGTTCCTCGATAATTTCTTTGATTTGATCCAAATTGACTTTGCCTGCGTCATATTTCACGGAGACCGTGCCTGCCTTCAAATCCACATGTCCCTCGATGTTCTCATTCTTTAAAGCTCCTTCGATGGAATTCACGCAATGCATGCAGGACATGCCTTCTACTTTTATTGTTACCTGTTCCATAATCAATCTCTCCTTTAGGTATTGGATTTATTAGGGCTCTGTTACAGCCAAGCCCGAATGAGTTATCAAACTCGTTGTTCTCATTTCTTGATGTTAGTATACCCCCCTACCCTATAATAAGTCAATGGGTTTTCTCATTTTTTTTGAAAAACATGGCCGCGTTATGATTAAACCGCATAACCGTGCGGTATTTATCAACTTAAACAAACAATTGCTGCCACCTTCCAAAGGTGGCAGCTCCATGGATATTCTTCGTAATCGGATAGCCCCAGCAGGGAACTTTCGTTACTTCATCAGCTTGTTCATGGTGGTTAACAGCTCGGTAATGACCTCATCGTCGCCTTCCTGGAGGCGCTCCACCACGCAGCTCTTCATATGATGCTCCAGCAGCAATTTGCTGACGCCGTTCAAGGCCGACTGGATCGAGGAGATCTGGTTTAACACATCGTCACAGTACGTATCCTTCTCAATTAAGCCCTTCACGCCGCGAATCTGCCCTTCAATCCGGTTCAACCGGCTGATGAGATTGCTTTTCGTTTTGTCCGAATGGTGGCTCTTCCGTTCACCGGTTACTGCGCATGCATCATGTGCATGGTTCTCGGTTGTCATACCCATTCCCCCCTTGATCACGTTACTTCTTCTTATTCTAACCTTAGTATATCATATAGCCCCCCACCCTATAAAGCCCAGCTTATGGTAATGAGATTGCGGATCATTTTGCCGTGGAGGCATGTCATCTATAGTATATGCTTGTACCCGCGATAATTTTCGGCCATGAAAAAGGGTGCCTCATCAGGCCAGCAGCCTGATGGGGCACCCCCTATATTTTCGCATACGGAAAAACCTGAGCTCCCTTAATAAATCGTCCGCCCCTGCGCATCCGGCACCCCGGATTTGCGGTAAAAATACGTATTGATCACATCCCGCCAGTGCTTGGCATGCTCGGCCTGGTCAGCTAACCGTTCGGTGACTTGGGTTAAACGCTCCAGATCGACCTTGCCTTCGAGCGATGTCCAGGCTTTCAGGAGCCCGGCCGCAGCTTCCGCACCTTCGAAGTGCGTGTCATAGATATGCTGAATCACTGTTTTACCGGATTTCAGCGCATGCGAGTACGGCACATGATGGAAGAACAGCAGCAGTTCGTCAGGACAATCCTCCAGCGAATCATATCGGGCCGCATTCGGCTCGAAATACTGTGCGGTGTACCCCGTGCCCGTCGCCACCGTGCGGTCCACCCCAACACCATCCCGATCCGCGAAATGGTAGGTGCCCCACCTTGAATATTCATAACCGTCCACATCCGGTCCGTAATGCGTATGCGGCGTAATCATCCAGCCCACCCCGAGCGGCGACGTGTAGCTTTCATAAATCGGCCACGATTGCATCAGCATGCCGCACACCACGGCAACCACCGTCTCATCATTGCCAAAGGTCAGCCTCGTCCATTCCTCCGCGATCCCTTCGGCGGACATATCCGGATTCCAAACCAGCCGGCCGAATCCATACAGATTCGCCTGCGCCAAGGTGTGTCCCGTCCAATTCTCATCATTCCCGATGTTGGAAACGGCGGCGATCCCGCTGTATCTCATGCCGTGCAGCGAACCGTCCACGATCTTCTTAACCTCGGACCCCGTTCCGTTCGCGTAGGTATCGAAATCCAGCACCTCTTTCCACTGCGGCACCAAATAGCATACGTGGCGCTGCTGTCCGGTATATTCCTGGGCGATCTGAAACTCCAGCACCTGATTGGTCTCTTTCATGCTGCCGAACAGCGGGGATACCGGCTCCCGTACTTGGAAGTCCATCGGACCGTTCTTGATCTGCAGCAGCACATTGTCCTTAAACCGTCCGTCCAGCGGGGTAAAATGATCATAGGCCGCCCGCGCGCGGTCCGTGCTGCGGTCCCGCCAATCCTGCATGCAGTTGTAGACGAAGCAGCGCCAGATGACAAGCCCGCCATGCGGTTCCAGCGCTTCGGCCAGCATATTGGCGCCATCGGCGTGGTCTCTGCCATAGGCGAACGGGCCCGGACGGTGCTCCGAATCCGCCTTGACCACAAAGCCGCCGAAGTCCGGTATATGATCGTAGATCTCACTCGCCGTATCCTTCCACCACTGCCGAACCTCTTGATCTAGCGGGTCCGACGTGGGTACGCCGCCGATATGCAGCGGAGCGGCGAAGTTTATGCTCAGGTACAGTGTGATGCCATATTCCCGGAAGATATCCGCGATCTTTGCAATCGTCGGCAAATATTCCGCGGTAATGAACTTCGTCTCGATTTCATGCACATTGACGTTATTAATGGAGATGGCATTCAGGCCCACGGAAGCTAACAGACGGGCGTAGTCTCTTACGCGATCCAGATTTTCGGTGAACCGTCCGTTTTCGTAAAAAATCGAGTTGCCCGAGTACCCCCGTTCAACCGAGCCGTCGGCATTATCCCATTGATTTATCATCCGCACTCCGTTCACAGGCTGCTCGGTTATGTTCAGACCGGTCAACGGCTGGTGGGATGCCAGCAATCTCAATAAATGGAACACCCCGTATAACACGCCTTTCCCGGATCCGCCGGTCAGGATCAGCTTCTCCTGCTGCCCATGGCCTGTATGCTCCAGCCGAAAACCCTCTGCGCCCAGCCGGGCTTTCCCCGCGCCCATCGAATCTTCCCCAATCTGTTCCGTGCCCTCTTCGGCGTCTGCCGCATGAATACGCACCTCGAAATAGGATGAAGCCTTGGCCTCGGATGTGATGGACGGTACGATGCCGAGCATGGATCGACATGCATTCCTCAGTTCCTGGATCGCAGCGTTTGCCACCCGCGACTGCTGCAAATCCGCAACCACGGTGCCTAACAGTCGGCTGTACGCGGAAGCAAGCTCCTCGTCCTTAATGGGCGCATACTGCAGCCACGCTTGATATAAAGCGCTGTTCAACGTAATTTCCCCCTTCTTGGGCCAAGGTTAACGTTTCTCCCCAGCATCTCACTGTTTTCGAATCCTGCTTCCTTAAGGACTAACATGCAGACGCCGGTCACAAGGACCGGCTAGATGACAAGCTGATGGCGCTTCAGCCGCCTATATTATTGCTGTCGTTATCTAAAATGATGGGTTCAACCCCCTAAAATCCTTACACTTTGACCATACGCTCCACCAAGCGATGAAACGCCGGTTTCGGCTGATGCCGCTCATCGAACAGGAAAGGCCAATTCTTCCGCCCCCGTACCGGGAAATTGTCCAGCCAGGTGTAATCGTCGGCAGCGCCCCAGAAGGTCACGGACGTAATATAATCCCGGTATTCCTTCAATATGCCGAACATCGCCTCATACCGCTTCGCTTGAGCCTCCAGCAGCTCCTCCGGCGCCTCGGTCAGATCCTTCCGCTTGTCGTCGAACCGGAACATCGACACATCGAGCTCCGTGAGTTGAAGCTGCAGGCCGAGCGACGCGTACTTCTCGATCGCCGCCCGGATATCGTCAAGATCCGGATCGTACAGATTCCAGTGGGCCTGCAAGCCAACGCCGTGAACAGGAGTTCCTTGATCCAGCAAAGACTTGACCAGCGTGTAGATTTTGTCCCGTTTATTCGGGTGGGACTCATTGTAATCGTTATAGAACAAGAGGGCCGACGGATCGGCTTCATGCGCATACTCGAATGCCTTGGAGATAAAGTCGGGGCCCGCAATGTCCAGCCATCTGGACGGACGAAGAAGTTCGGCGCCTTCATCGGCGATTACCTCATTCACGACGTCCCAGGCGTAAATATCGTCCTTGTACCGCTTCACGACCGTGTCGGTATGCGACTTTAGCCGTTCATACAGCGTGTCTTTATCCACCAGGCCCCCGTTCTTGTCCTCGAACAGCCAGTCGGTCGTTTGGTTATGCCATACCAGCGTATGGCCGCGCATCTTCATGCCATGCTTGCGGGCGAAAGCGGCAAGCCGGTCCGCGTCCTCGAACGTGTACGTATCCTCCGCCGGGTGCACGCTGACAAACTTCATTTCATTTTCCGCCGTAATGCTGTTGAAATGGTACGCTAGCAATTCCTCCTGCGTTTCGATCGTCCTCGGGTTCACGGCCGCTCCGATGAGAAAGTCATCCGCGAACATTTCCTTAAGCCTGGGTTCACTTCGCTGCGTATTGGACATATCCAATCCCTCCTTAGAATTAAAGATAATAGCAAAATTGATCGTTGATGATCGTGATGCGGCGGCATCCGTTGGTCGACGGACATCCAGACATGCCGCGGACCACGCACCGTGTGCACCATGGAGCAGTGGGCACGGCGCATCTTTAGCGGTTCCCGCAGCTTAACCTTTCACCCCGCCAAGGGTCATCCCTTGCACGAAGTATTTTTGCAGGAACGGGTACACCAGAATGATCGGCACGCTGGCCACAATGGTCATCGTCGCCCGAATGGAGGTCGGGGTAACCTGATTCGCGCCGCTTTCCGAGCTTGCAAACTGGCTTGCATAATCGTTGCCCGAATTCAGCGAGGAGTTCGAATTCTGGAGTATCTTCATCAGCTCGTATTGCAGGGTGCTAAGCTCGCCGTACGAGGAGTTGTACAAGAACACGTCGAACCAGGAGTTCCACTGGGATACTGCCGTAAACAGCGATACCGTGGCCAGCACGGGCACGCACAGCGGAAGCACGATTTTCAGGAAGGTCGTGAATTCGCCGGCGCCGTCGATCCGGGCCGATTCCAGGATCCCCTCAGGCAATCCCTCGATGAAGGAGCGGATGACGATGACGTTGAATACGCCGATCAGGCCCGGAATGATGTACACCGAGAAGGTGCCCAGCATGCCCAATTCGCGAATCAGCAGGAAATTCGGAATCAAACCGCCGCTGAAATACATGGTCAAAATGAAGGCGATCGACACGAATTTGCGCAGCACGTATTCCGGACGGCTGATCGTGTAGGCCACCATGGCACAGCAGAAGACGGAAGTGATCGTTCCGATCAGCGTACGCAGAACCGAGATGAAGGTAGCGTGGAATATCGTGGCTTCGTTAAATACATATTTATAATTCTCCCACGTGAAATCCCGCGGCCATAAATAAATGCCGCCTTTCACCGAATCCGTCGCATTGTTGAAGGAAACCGCGAGCGTATTGATGAACGGGTACAGCGTGACAATCATGAGACAGATCATGAACACTATGTTAAAGGTATCGAATAACCGGTCCGCGGGAGACTTGAACCGGGCATGGGCTCGCGGTGCATCTGAAATCTTCGCCATATGAATCCTCCTGTACGTTTTCTGATAGAGAACGGTTCTCGCAAACTTTCGCTTAGAACAATCGGTCTTCGCCCAGTCTCTTCGCGATATGGTTAGCCGTGAACAAGAGTATGAAGCTGACGACCGTCTTGAACATGCCGGCTGCAATCGAGAGCGAGAAGTTGCCCATCTGAATACCGTATTTCAGCACGAAAATATCCAGGTTCTCGGAATAATCCACGTTCATGCCGTTGCCAAGCAAGTATTGCGGTTCAAAACCGGATTCGAGCAGGTTGCCGATATTCATGATCAGCAGGATGATGAATACCGGCTTCAGACCCGGCAAGGTGATGTTCCAGATCCGTTGAAAGCGCCCGGCGCCATCGATTTCCGCCGCCTCGTACTGCGAGGGATCGATCATCGTCATGGCCGCCAAATATATAATGGTGTTCCAGCCGACATTCTTCCATACTTCCGAAACACCGAGTATTCCCCAGAAATATTCCCCTTCCCCAAGCCATAGGATCGGTTCCTTAATAATCCCGAACCACATGAGGAGTTCATTGATAATCCCGCCGTCTGCGGACAAGGCCGTCGAAATAATGCTCGCAGCCACAACCCAAGAGATGAAATGGGGCAAATAACTGATCGTCTGCACGACCCGTTTGAACATCAAATTACGCAGTTCATTAAGCAGAATCGCTAACACAATCGCCGTCACGAACCCTAAGACGAGGTTGATGAAACTCATGGCGAGCGTGTTGCGCATGACCCGGAGGAAGTGTTCGTCCTGAAACAGGAAGGTAAAATGCTGCAGGCCTACCCATTCCTGATCGAATATCTTCTTCGCCGGTTTAAAATCCTGAAACGCGATGGTCCAGCCCCACAGCGGCATGTACTTAAAGACAAACAACCATATCAAAAAAGGAATCGACATGAAGACCAGCGCCTTCTGCTGCAGCAGCTTCCGGAAGAAGCTTTTTTCGCCTGATGGCCGTTCATGATTCAAACCAGTATCGTTTTTTCGTTGTTTATTGAAGAAACCTTTCGATACCGCCGGCGTTTCACGTAGCGCCGTGGTCTCTGCAGGTCCAATCGGGTTCGCCTTATCCACGGTTTCTTCTCCTTCCTATCCAGCCCTGGAAGAGGAGGGACGGATCTGGGCCATTTCGGCGGTCCGCCCTTGTTCGCCTCTCCTTCATCTATTATTGTCCTTGGGCATTTGCGATTTTCTTGGCTACTTCCTCGGTGATCAGATCCTCGTATCCCTTCACGTCCAGCTTGCCGAACTCGCCCACGTATTCGTTCCAGATGCCGTCAAACTCTGCAGGGCTGGCAAGAACCAGTTTCGGGAAGTATTTACGCTGCAAATCGCTTTTCTTCTGCGTGAAGATTTGGGCCGGCGAGCCCTGATCGATCGGAATGCTCCAAGCCGGGTACCAAGGACGGTCGTCCGGTGCCGCAAACAATTGCGAGAAGGAATCGATGTCGTATGCTTCAAGCAATTTCTTGTCCGGTTCGGAGTAGGACATTTTGGCAACCTCAGGCTGGCGTCCCGCACCCACGGAATTACCGTCAGGAAGCGTAGATCCGTTGCCGTAACGAGGCCAGTTGTATTCAAAGTACTTGAAACCGAACGATTCGCGGAAGGCTTCCGTATTGGTCTGTGCAATCTGCTCTTCCGTACGGTAGAAGCGGCCGTTCTCATCGACGGAATACGTCTCGTCCTTGATGCCCCAGTTCGACAGAATCTGGTTCTCGTCCGTCAGCAGGTTGTTGAAATACTTCACAATGCGCTCCGGATCCTTCGCGCTGACGGAGATCCCGACGCCGCGGTTGTTCACAAAGGATGGCGGATCCAGATACTGATCCTTGGTATTCTCATCGTATACGATCGGCAGCGCCATATATTCGAGATCGTCGTTACCCGATTTACTGGCTGTTTCGCGCAGATTGTTCATCGCTTGGCCTACCTGCCATCGATAATCGAAGAAGCCAAGCACCTTACCGGAAGTCAGTTTGGCAAGGTATTGATCATAGTTGTCCACGAAAGAGGATTTATCGAACAGGCCTTCCGCATTCAGCTTGTTCAGCTCCTGCAGGTACCGCTTCGTAATGTCGTCGTCCGCGTAATCATTCGCTACGTGAGTCTCCATGTCGATGATGATGCCGCCGTCGTTCGGATAGCCGGCCAAGTGCATCGGGGCATTGGTCAGGGCAAAAAATTTATCCTGCGTCGTCAGTGCCAGATATCCGGTCAAGCCTTCCTCCGGATGTTTCTTCACGTAGTCGCGAATCAGGGCCAGGTACTCGTCGAAGGTCTTGATTTTCGGATAACCCGCTTCCTTCAGGACGCGGCGTTGAATCCAGAATGCTCCTTGCTCGATATTCGGAGCCGACGTGTAATCTCCAACAACCGCACTCAGCGGCAGGAAGTAGATGTTGCCGTCCTCGGCTTTCATCAGGTTGTAATAAGGCTCGTACACCCGCTTGATGTTAGGGCCGTACTTATCGATCAGGTCATTGAGCGGAATGAAGGCGCCCGCCCCGACCAGCTTATCGATTGAGCTCCCCGGCACAATCACATCGGGATAGTCGTTACTGGCAATGAAGGTTCCCACCTTGGTGTTCTCGTCTCCTACCAAATGCTCCATTTTAAAATTCACGCCGGTTTGGTCTTCGAAAATTTTACCGATGGTGGTTTCGTTCGTATTTTTGTCTTTACCGGCTGCCGCGTTGAAATAGGTGAAGGTGACCTTCTCTTCTTTCTTCTCGCCTTCGCCGCCGGCTGCCGGTGTATTATCCGCTGCCTCTTTACTGCCGCCGCATGCTGCCAGAAGCGATACCATCATAACCACGGTCAGACAGCTCAGCCAAAATTTCTTGTTCATGCTCTTGACCTACCCCTTTCGGTCTCGTTAGTTTGTAAGCACTTTCATTATAAGAGAGCTCTGGGACGATTTTCACCCGTCAATCTTTAGGTGATACTTTGAAAACTATAGAACCGTATCCTTAGCCGTGATAATTGGCAGCTCCGCAGCCAGGATTCTCCCCTGCACTTCCGACGACTAACGAACAAATCCTGCTAGGGTCACTCCGATTCGGAATGCCACAGCAGGATTTGCCGTCCTTATATTTCAATGGGAATGGACAGTTTGACCCGTGTGCCCTGTCCAGGCGAGCTGTCAATTTCAAACCGGAACCGGCTGCTGTAGTACAGCTTTAACCTGTAAATCACATTCTGAATGCCGATCCGCTCTCCCATCTCGTCCTCGGTCTCGAGATAACGGTAGATGCGTTCCACCTTCTCCGCGGGCATGCCTGCCCCGTTATCCTGAATGGTACAGATCAGGGATTGGCCCTCGCGCACAACCCGAACTTCAATGCGCCCCCCGTGCTTGAGCGGCTCGATGCCGTGAATGCTGGCATTCTCCACAAACGTGACGATGGCCATTTTCGGTATTTGCAGGTGACCCTCTTCGGCTGGAGCATGAACCGAATAATCGATTTTGTCGCCAAATCGGTATTTCTGGATTTCAAGGAAACAATGGATGAACTCCACTTCCTCCTTGAGCGTCACCATGTCTTTTTTCCAAACGAGCGAATTGCGGAAGATCTTCGCCATATTATGAATGATCCTTGCCGTCTCATCCTCATCCTTCATCAGGCTGCGCATGCGGATCGTCTCCAGGGCATTAAAGAGGAAGTGCGGATTAATCTGGCTCTGCAGCGCATTCAATTGCGCGTGCCGCCGCTGCAGCTCCAAATTCTTCTTCTGGATATCCGCTACGTACACGTCATTGATCAGACTCTTGAGCTGCAAGGTCATCCGGTTGAATTCACCCGTCAGCTGACCGATCTCGTCACGTGCCTCAGCCTCTTGGATGGTGTCGTAATTCTGGTTCTTCACCTTCTTCATATGTTTGAGAATCCGTACAAGTCGTACGTTAAGGGAACGGCTGATCCAAACAATCACCAGGCTCGGAAGCAGAAAATTCAGGCAGGTCAGCACAATGACGAACCGCAAGGACTGATGCACGTCGCGCAGCACCACATCCTCCGGCGTCACCGCCATGATCGTCCAGGTGTTCAGATTGTTGGTCGTGAACGTATCGGTATGAAACTCCAGAAACCTGTCGCCATGCGCGATGCTGCTGTACGGTACAGCGCCCTGCGTGACATCGACCTTCGGATCCGTGGTGTATTCGATATTTCCAGCGCCGCTCAGCAGGTACACTTTGCCCTGCACATTCAGATTGCTCATAATCTGCCGGATCGAAGGCATCCGCATATCGATCTTGAGATACTTGGTGTGGTCATCCTGGGAGCTGAAATAATTCATGCTCCGGATGATGCTGAAGCTGTCCAATTGGCCGTTCTTGCCCGTACGCATCACGATCGGCTGGGTTACGTTCTTGCCCGCAATCGCCTTGTACCAAGCCTCTTCCTTCACCTGGCCATCGATATAATTGATGCCGCCGGAATACAGCAGGGTCGGATTGTCGACATACACCGCAATTTCGCTGACCGAATTGTATACGGCGCTGCCCGAATTCAATATGCGGCGGAGATAAGTATCATACGCCTCGATATAATCGGCTGGATGATCGTACACCGTTTCCACGATCTCGTTCAATTGAACGTCCGTATAGAAGACTGAGGAGATCTCCAAGGCGTCCTCGACTTCACGACGGAACTCGTTCTTCATCTGTTCAAGCGCTACGGTAATATCCTGGATCCGCTGCTCCCTTACGCTGCCGGACGTCACATTGTAGAAGATGAGGTTGGTAATCAGGATCGGCAAAAAGACGGCCAGGAAATAAAGCAGCAGCATCTTGTCCCGCAGACGGACATTATTCAGGCTCGGCTTCATGCATTCGTCCCTTCGGACGCTGCCTCCTTCATCAAGCGGTTCCGGTACTCGCTTGGCGTCATCCGCTCAATCTTCTCAAATTGCGTCACGAAATAGTCCGGATTGCCGAAGCCGACCCGCTCCGCCACCTCATAGATGCGCAGATCCGTCTGGCGCAGCAAACGCTTGGCTTCGTTCACGCGCAGCTGGAGCAAAAAATCATTAAAATACATGCCGTACGCTTTTTTGAACAGCTGACCCAGATAAACCGGGTTCATGTAAAACTTCCCGGCGATGCCCTTCAGACTGATATTCTCATGATAATGGGCCTCGATATAAGCCCGGATCTTCTGGATTCCGCCTTTGTGCTGTTCCTTGCGCAGCTGTCCGATATAGTTCGCGCTCTCAATCGCAAAATCCGTGAACAGCCGCTTCAGCCCCTGAAGCGACAAGTTGCGGTCATGCCACTCGGTCATCGGCTCGAGACTGGACAGCCGGCTTTGATCCCCGTCCATGCTGCTGAGCACACGGACCACGCCCAGCACGCATTGGTTGATCGCCGTCTTTACCGCTTCGGGAGCATACAGCTTCTCCTGGAAGGATTCGAACAGCGAACGAATCGTCTCCTCCAGCTTCTCGAAATGCAGCTCCTCGATCTGCTCCAGCAGCTGCTGGTAAAGACGCTCCTCCAGTCCGATGTATTGCAGATCATGCACCGCGGCTTCTTCATGGATCACGATGCCGCTCTCATCGTAGATGTACTTGTATAGGAGGGATTGCTTGGCCGTTTCGTAGGCATCCTGGACGAGGGACAGACGTGAAACCGGCCGGCCAAAATAGACGAAGATTCTTTCATGCTTCGAATCGGCGAGCGATTGCTGAAGGCGCCTGGCAAATCCCCGCTGACACCCCTGGAACGATTGCAGGATGCTTCCCGGAACGATGATGCCGATCCGGTTGCGGTGCTCATGCAGATAGAAGGGCTGTTCTCCATTCGAGATCGCAAGAAGCGCCGATTCCACCCTGTCCTTGAAGTCGCCTCCGTCATTGTCGTTAGCCGAAGCCGGCGGATGGTCGTTCCGTTCGACAAAAACATAGAACAGACGGTCTTCCGGCCGGAGTTCAAGACTCCGCTCCCATTCCTGCAGCAGACTCTCATCCGCCTCCCCTATAATGAGCGATTCCATCAAGGCGCCCGACAACAGCTTCTCTTCCCGCGAGCGTGCCTCGCGGTCCGACTCCAGCCTTTCGCTGAGCCGGACCAGCGCCTGACTGAATTCCGTCTCGTCAATCGGTTTCAGAATGAAATCATGCACCCCGTAACGGACAGCCTGCTGGGCATAGTTGAAGTCATCGTATCCGCTTACAATAATGAAATACGGCTTCACGATATCGTCCGTGACGACGCGTCGGATCAGCTCGAGTCCATCCAGCACCGGCATGCGGATATCGGTGATGACCACATCCGGCCGAAGCCGTTCAATCAGTTCCAGCGCGTCTTCCCCGTTATCCGCCTCATCCACAATGTGAAAGCCGCAGGCTTCCCAATCAATCAGCTTCAGAAGCCCTTTGCGCGTAAACACCTCGTCATCCACCAATATCGCCCGGTTCCCTTGCACGGTATGTCCCCCTCGCCTTTTCGCGCACATCTGCCTGTAACAGATCTTCTATCGGTTCATCAGCAAACGCTTTCATATAGTAAATCTATTGTTCATGCTCTGCACGCAATTGTCAATGAATTTGAAAATAACGCTCGGCATTGTGGTAGCAAATATCCTGGATGATGGCACCGATATATTCATAATCCGCGGGCAGTTCCCCTTCCTTGATCCAATCTCCGAACAGGCGGCACAGCACTCTCCGAAAATATTCATGCCGCGGGAACGACATAAAGCTCCTGGAATCGGTCAGCATGCCCACAAAGGTGCTGATCAACCCCATGGAAGACAGCGCGGTGAGCTGCTTCAGCATCCCTTCCTTCTGGTCGTGGAACCACCAAGCGGAACCGAGCTGAAGCTTGCCCTCGACACCGGCCGACTGGAAATTCCCGATCGTGGTAGCGATCATTTCGTAATGCGAGGAATACAGGCTGTACACAATGGTTTTCGGCAGCTGATCATTCCTGTCGAGACTGCTCAGGAATCCGTTCAGGCTTTCCGCCAGATGGAAATCGAGAATCGAGTCATACCCGCTGTCCTTGCCGATCTTCGCGAACATGCGCGCATTATTGTTCCGAATCGCCCCAATGTGCAGCTGCATGGTCCAGCCCTTGGCATGATACATTTCCCCCAGCTTGAGCAGGGTATGGGTGCGGTATTTCCGTTCCTCGAGCGGGGTTAAGCTGCCTCCGTCGATGGCTTTGCCGTAAATGTCCGCAACTTCTTTAACGTCTGCCTGTTCATAAGGAAAAGCGCCAAAGCCGTGATCCGACAGGCGGCAGCCATGGTCATGGAAATATTGGATCCGCTCCTGCAGGGCATCCAGCAATCCCTGATAGGTGTCCACGGTTATACCGGCCGTTGTTCCCAGCGTCCGTGCATAGGAGGGAAAGTCCGCGTTCGCGATATCCAGTGCCCGGTCCGGCCGAAATGCAGGGGCCACGACGGTGGACAATTCCCCCTGATCCCGAATGGCCCGGTGAAACTCCAGCGAATCGATGGGATCATCCGTCGTGCAGGCCACGTTGACCTTGAATTTTTCCAAAATTCCGCCTGCCCGCAAGGCCGGAGCCTTCAGCTGCTCATTGCAAGCGTCCCAGATCTCCTTGGCATTCTCCGCGGTTAACCGCTCTTGAATCCCGAAATAGCGGGTCAGCTCCAGATGGGTCCAGTGATAGAGCGGATTGCCGACCAATCGCGGAACGCATGCCGCCCAGGCCATGAACTTCGCTTCAGGACTGGCGCTGCCTGTAATCAGCTCTTCGTCGACGCCAAGCCAGCGCATCGCCCTCCATTTGTAATGGTCCCCCTCCAGCCATAGCTCCGTCAGGTTATCGAACTGCCGGTTGATGGCAATATCCTTCGGGTTCAGATGGTTGTGGTAATCGAATATCGGCATCCCTTCCGCATAATCATAATAAAGTTTCTTCGCGCTGTTGCTGTTCAGCAGCAGATTCTCCGTGTCCAAACGGCTCATGTGGTTCCCCTCCGATTCTTATTTCGATTTTCAGTTCCATACTACCATACAAGTATGGTAGTATGGAATACATTAGGAGGTGATGCAGTGGTAGAATCTTTGCGATTACAGCCAGGATCGGCCGGACATATCGTGTACTCCCGGCTGAAGCAGCAGATTGTCAGTCTCGAGCTGCCCCCGGGAACGGCTCTGTCCGAGAAGGAGGTTTCCCTTTCCTTCGAAGTCAGCCGGACGCCGGTGCGGGAAAGCTTCGTCCGCCTGGCCCAGGAAGACCTTGTGGTCGTGCTTCCCCAGCGCGGCACGCGCGTCTCGCTCATCGATTCGGAGCTGGTCGAGGAAGCGCGCTTCATGCGCGAGCAGTTGGAGAAGGCCGTCGTCCGGCTTGCCTGCGAAAGCTTCCCCGGGGAGAAATTCGCCGAGCTGGAGCGAAATCTGTCCGAGCAGCGCGAGAGCATCGAGAAGCATGACGGCAAGCACATGTTTGAGCTGGATGAGGCCTTCCACCGTATTCTGTTTGAAGGCTGCCGCAAGGTCGGCACATGGAACGTGCTGCAGCAGATGAACGCTCATCTGAACCGGAGCCGAATGTTATGGCTGTCTGCCGATCCGAATTGGACCAACCTGTACGAGCAGCATCGGGAGATCGCGGACGCGATTTCGCGTCATGACGCCGATCATGCCGAACGTGAAATGCAGCAGCATCTGAGCCTGATTATCTCCAATCTGACCGTGCTGAAAGAGAAGCATCCCGATTATTTCAAATAAGCCGTTACCCGCGAAAGACCCTTATTCGTCACGGCTTCATCTTGGCGTTACACTCGTAACTGCAAAATTCCCAGCAGTGCGTTAACTCCTTAAACTTGTAAAGGACGGTGAAGAAATGCGCATGGTATTCAGATGGTTCGGCGAGGGCAACGATACGGTCTCGCTGGATCAGATTAGACAAATCCCCGGCGTGGAGGGCATCGTATGGGCACTTCACGATATTCCTGTCGGCGAGGAATGGCCGATGGAGCGAATTGAGGAAATTGCGGACCAGGCCAAAGCGTACGGGCTTCATATTGACGTCGTGGAAAGCGTGAATGTGCACGAGGACATCAAACTCGGCCTTCCCTCCCGGGATCAATACATAGCCAACTACATCCGGACGATTGAGAAATTGGGCCAGGTCGGCGTCAAAGTCATCTGCTACAATTTCATGCCGGTGTTCGATTGGGCTAGAACCGATCTTCATAAACAGACCCCCGATGGTTCGACGGCCCTCTTCTTCGAGAAGGCCAAAATCCACGGCATCGATCCGATGGAGCTGGTTCAGACGATCAACCGGAACAGCGCGCTTACCATGCCGGGCTGGGAGCCGGAGCGTTTGGCGCATCTGACCTCCCTGTTCGAAGCGTACCGCGGCGTTACCGAGGAGGACTTGTGGAGCAACCTCGAATATTTCTTGAGCGCCGTCATCCCGGCTGCCGAGAAGAACGGCATCCGAATGGCCATTCACCCAGATGATCCGCCTTGGCCGATCTTCGGCCTGCCGCGGGTCATCACCAGCCAGGAAAATCTCCGGAGATTCCTGCAGCTGTACGATAGCCCAGCGAACAGCCTGACCCTGTGCAGCGGCTCGCTTGGCGCCAATCCGGACAATGACATCGTCTCCATGATCCATGAGTTTCACGACCGGATTCCGTTTGCGCATATCCGGAACGTACGCGTCTACGAGAACGGCGATTTCATCGAAACGTCCCATCGTACCGAGGACGGCACCGTCGATATTTCCGGCATTGTGCAGGCCTATCATGACAACGGTTTCACCGGATACGTAAGGCCCGATCACGGGCGGCATATCTGGGGCGAGCAGTGCCGTCCGGGTTACGGCCTGTATGACCGCGCCTTGGGCATTATGTATCTCTGGGGGCTGTGGGACGCTTACAGCCGGGAGCGCGCGGGAAGTCCAGCCGAGCTGAAGGAGGCCGTACAATGAGTGAGGTAAATATCCATGCAGCAGGTACATCCGAAGCCGAATCAAGCGGAGCTTCTGTTGAATCCGCACCGCAAGCGACGCCATCCCTTCCCATTCATCCGTCATTAAACGGGAAGACGGTTGTCATTACGGGCGGCTCCGGCGTATTGTGCCGGGCGATGGCTCTTGAGCTGGGGCGGCAAGGTGCCAAGGTAGCCGTCTTGAACCGTACGGCCGAGAAAGGGCAGCAGGTGGCCGATGAAATTACGGCTGCCGGCGGTACGGCGATTGCCGTTCCCTGCGATGTAACGGATGTGGAAAGCGTCCGGCAAGCGGAAAAAGCTGTGCGCGAGTCTTTCGGACCCTGCGATATCCTGATTAACGGAGCCGGCGGCAACCGGAAAGACGCGAATACAACCAACGAGATTTTCCGTCCGGAGGATGTGGGGCAGCCCGATGTGACAACCTTCTTCGGGTTAAGCGTGCCGGGCTTCCGCAGCGTGTTCGATTTGAACTTCATCGGCACGCTGATACCGACGCAAGTCTTCGCGGAAGGGATGCTGGGGCGTCCCGGGGCCGTCGTGCTGAATGTCTCGTCCATGAGCGCGCCCAGCCCGATGACCAAGGTGCCGGCTTACAGCGCAGCCAAAGCGGCCATCAACAACTTCACGCAGTGGCTGTCCGTTCATCTTGCGGAATCGGGCATTCGCGTGAACGCGATTGCGCCGGGCTTCTTCCTGACCGAGCAAAACCGCAATTTGCTGACTCATAGCGACGGTACATTAACCGAGCGCTCTCATAAAATCATCTCCCATACCCCCATGAGGCGTTTCGGCGTGCCGGAGGATCTGCTGGGCACCCTGCTCTGGCTCGTGGACGATCAGACCTCCGGCTTCGTCACGGGAACGGTAATTCCCGTGGACGGCGGCTTCATGGCATATTCAGGCGTATAACGGAGTACTATGCTGCAGAGCAGCAGCCTGTCAGTCATAAGCTTGACTGGCTGGACCATGATGCGTAAGCAGATGAAATGCTGGAGTGACTCCGCGAGGCGTATCTCCTGAGAATTCCTCAGCCTTATACAGCAGCAGGGCCGACTAAGATCCTATGATCTTAAATCAGCCCTGCTTTTTGTATCACGGCAACTGTATATGTCTGAGTTTATCCGGATTTGCCACGGTATACATCGTCTCGATTCGATTGTTTTTAAAAGCAAAAGAATAAATAAATTGGACACCGTGATCCAACCGGATCCGTATTCCCGGCAGACCATTGACGGTAAGATAAGAGTACACATATTGTCCTTCATACATTTTAAGCAGGTTCAGATGCAATTGGATCACTTTATGGACTCCAACCACAGGTATTTGCGCCGCTCTGACTTTACCGCCGCCGTCCGAGTAGAGCACGACATTTTCGCTTAACAGCTCCAGCAGCTTATTCGTGTTTCCCTGTAAGAGGGAATCCACAAAATCCTTGATCTGCGCCTCCGCCACCGAGATCGATGGTCTCTGATCAGGATCAAAATGAATGCTGCCCTTAGCACGGCGGAAGATTTGACGGCAATTTGCACTGCTTTTTCCCAGGATTTCAGCAATTTCGTCATAGGAATAATGGAAAATCTCGCGGAGAAGAAAAACGGCTCTTTCCACCGCGTTAAGCTGCTGAAGCAGCAGCAGGTATGCTGTAGAAATGGACTCTTGCTGCTCTACGATAAGAGAAGGGTCCGTCTCTGACGCCATATTCTCGATCAGGGGTTCCGGCAGCCAGGGACCGACGTACAGTTCGCGCTTTTTGGCAGAAGAGCGCAGCAAATCCAAGCAGCGATTCGTTACGATTTTGTACAGAAACGCTCTCTCATTGCGAATGTCCTCCGGATGGGGCAATTGGTTATAGCTGATGAAGGCCTCCTGCACGATATCTTCCGCATCCATCACACTTCCCAGCATCCGGTAAGCTAACGAGAAAAGAGCGGATCGATAGCTTTTATACAATGACTCTGTGCTCATTCGGGGTCCTTTCCTCACTTTCAAGCGAGAGTATATGCTGTACGGCCCGCTTGGCGCTTGCAGTTGCAGCATCAACCAAGAGTTCGCCATGCGCTGCCCATTCTCCCGCTACATACAACCCGATGATTTCAGGGACGGCTGGACCCGGGTTCTCCTGGCGTTTCAGATGCATAAAATCATGGCAAACCGTGATGTTAGGAAGGTATTGTTCCTCAACGAGCTCGTTGCGCCAACCCGGCTGCACCAAGTCTAAGGTTTCTTCTAACTCCTGCAGATCCCTTCTTGCATCCTTCTCCTTGCCCTGATACTTAAGCAAGGTTATGACTTGCGCGCCGTCTTCGCTCAGGTAAGCCGCTCGGGATTGATTCGAGAGAAATACGGTTTGATCGAGGCCGTACACAAACTGCTGCTTCGGCTCCGGAAGACGACGCAGGGCTACATCCAAGCAAGCCGCTGTCACTTCGACCGCCTGCTCCTTCCACGTATGCAGAGCGGTTTCTTCTGCATGGGGCACCAGTTCGTGGGCGACAGTTGGAGGCGTGGCAAGAATAATATGATTGGCTTCTATTTTCATGCCATCGCCGCAAAGGACGTGCCGTACCTTTCCCTCGTGATGATCAACCGAAATGACTTTATTCTTCGTTACGATTTGAACTCCCTGCTCCAGAGCCTTTTGTTTTAATTCATCGACCATGGCCCCCCAGCCCCGATCCAGATACAATACCCCCTTCAGCGCGTGCTTAAGCTGCTGCAGTACGGGACCGGCCGCCTGCAGGTCAGGGGCTACCACATAACTCGCCGTACGCAATAGCGAATAGAATAAATTTCGTACCATGGGATCCTGCACGTTGCCTTCAATCCATTCGCGCACACTCATCTTGTCGTACACCTGCGTATCCAGTTTACCTAATTTCGCAAGCCAAGCACCGAGCTCCATCTTGCCCCTCCAGGATAATAGAGGGGTGGTGAATAGAGATTTCACGCCCATGGGTAACGGACTTAGTTTCCCTTTCCAAATCCCGTACCCGTCAACCGAAGGTCGACCCCCCGGCAATTGGAGCCCTAATTCGCGAAAGGTTAAAAGGGCATCTCCATGATATAAGGCATGCCCGCCCAGATTGAAGTAGGCTCCCTTCTTCTTATGGGTCATGGCCCGCCCCCCCAAACGTTCCTGCTTTTCAACGAGTATCGTTTGCTTTCCGGCTCTCGCCGCATAGATTGCTGCTGTTAAACCCGCTACGCCTCCACCTACAACGGCAACGTCATATTGTAGCATCCGTCATCATCCCTTTTTCGTTTTATACGGGTATGACGGGCGAGGGCATCGAGATGTGACAAGAATGAAGGTCCAAACCGAAAAGTAATGTCATTCATGATTTCAGGACTCCTATAATATATCAGGAAGCCACAAGCTTCGAAGTTATACTTTCTGATGATTTCAATAAAACCCCTCTTCAATACGAAGAGGGGTTTTGCATAGCTCTATAACCGCACGTTTGATTTCATTCCGCCTTAGACCACGGCCTCCGGCTTAAAAAAAGCCGGCAAGTACTTTTTGTTCGCCTCCAGCATTTCATCGAGCAGCTGCTTCGCTACGGTCACGGACGGCACCAGCGGATGATGCACCAGCGCCTGCAGCGCAATCCCGCGATCGCCGGTAATGGCAGCTTCGATCGTCAATTGTTCGTACACTTTCACCGCATGCATCAGTCCCTTCACATGGGAAGGAACCTTTTGCGGCGCCAACGGTATTGGCCCTTGGCCCGTAACCACGCAGTTGATCTCGATGCTGGCATCCGCAGGCAGGAAGTCGTAGATATTGCCGTTTGCGACATTCAATGTCTGGATATCATGGCGGTCATTATAAATGGACGTCATCAGGTTGACGGCCGCTTCGGAATAATATGCGCCGCCGCGCTGCTCCAGCTGTTTCGGCTTCACGGCCAAATTCTCGTCCTTGTAGAGCTCGAACAGCTCCTCCTCTACCCGGCTGACCACGTCTGCCCGGGTTCCGTCCTTCTCCAGCGAGGCCTTCATGTCCGCGAACATCGTATCGGTCATGTAGAAATATTTAAGATAATAGGTCGGAATCGCGCCAAGCGAACGGATAAAATCCGCGTCCCAGCCGAATGTCGGCACGTTCTTCGCCGTATACGATTTCCCGCCGTCCAGCAGCTCCGGCATTTTCTCTTCGCCGTTGACGATCGCCGACGTCACCCAGTGAAGATGATTGATCCCGACAAACTCGGCCAGAACGTCCCTCTCCGACACGCCGTACTCCGCCGCCAGGAACTTCTGAAAGTTAATAGGGGAGTTGCACAGACCGACGGATTTGACCTTGCTGTGCTTCGCAACCGCCTCGGTGACGATGCCTGCCGGATTCGTGAAGTTCAGCATCCACGCATTCGGTGCCAACTCTTCGATATCGCGGCAAATGTCCAGAATCACCGGTACCGTTCGCAGCGCCTTCAGCATGCCTCCCGGACCCGTCGTCTCCTGGCCGATGACGCCGTGTTTAATCGGAATATGCTCATCCTGCTTGCGTGCCGCCAGCAAGCCGACGCGCATCTGGGTCGTCACGAAATCGGCACCCGCAATCGCCTGCCTCCGATCCAGCGTCAGGTGAACCTCGATCGGCAGACCCGACTCCTTGACCATGCGTTTGGCCAAATTGCCCACGATCTCCAGCTTATGCTTACCTTCTTCAATATCAACAAACCATAGTTCGCGAATCGGCATTTGCTCATAATTGCGAATGAAACCTTCTACAATTTCCGGGGTATAGGAGGAACCTCCCCCGATGACCGCTATCTTCAATCCTGCTGCCACGTTAATCGCCTCCAAGGTATGATATCAATCCGTTTCGATCCGGATCTATTGCGCTCTATTACCACAATCTGCTGATCAGACTGTGGTTGCCTGCTCAAACGTAAATGCTTTCAGTTTGGCCTCCGTCTCAACATCAACGGCATGACCGTCGGCATCCATCGCGCACAGCAGCGCGCCGGAAACCGGATCGGATGTTAGCCTTACGCAGGATGCATGGGGTGCCCGGACCGCAACGATCCGTTCGATTGCATCCGTCAGGATCGAGCTGTTCGGCCTGTTCAGCACGCTGCCGATATAGACGATGTCGAAGGCTTCGTCCGCCATGTCCAGCCGCCGGATCAGCGTGCATACCGCATTGGCCAGCTCCTCGCCTTCGTTCTCGAGAATCCAGGTAGCCACCTCGTCGCCCGCTTCAGCCGCCTGAAACAGCGTCTTCACCAGACTTGGCGGAACCTTCGTCCTGCCGTAGAGGACATCCTCGTACATCGGTTCGACGGACGTATATCCCATCTGCTCCAGAACGAGCGACGTCAACAAGGTTGCCGGTCCCCGCTCATCCCAGGCTCGAATAACCGCCCGGAAGGCCAGGGTTGCAAACCCTGATCCGCCTGCATATCCATCTCCGTACAAGAAACCGAAGCCGCCATACTGCAGCTCTTCCCCCGCACGGTTACGGGCGGCGCTGTTGAAGCCCGTACCGCAGATCAATGCGGCGCCATACGGACGGCTCGTTCCCGCCCTCATCCCGATGATGGTATCGCATGCGATAGCATGTCTCGGATATCCGAGCGCCCCGATCATCGGGCGCAGGATCTCGTAATCGGCTTCCCGATCGGCTCCGGCCAGGCCGAAATAGGCATAACTGATATCTTCCTTGGCAGCTCCAGCCTCTTGAAGCGCCCGGTTGCAGGCCTCCTCAATGTTATGGGCCGCATGCTCACGGTGAATTTGGTGATTGCCGTTGCCGGACGCTCCCTTGCCAAGGATGTTCCCTTGTTCATCGCAGATGACGGCGTGTGTTTTGCTGCCGCCGGCATCCACACCCAGATACAAACTCATGGACTTCACTCCTACCCGCCTAACGGCGGCGTCATGTGGTGGTATATGTTTAAGATACCGCTTCCACAGGTTGCCATCTACTGTTATACGATCAAGGAGTGATACTATCTTACTGTTTCTTGGAACTCGTGGCGGAGGGGATCATGGGACTGCCTGCATAAGCGCGCTCCCGGATCTCGCTTGGCGAAGACCCGACATGCTGCTTGAACAGACGATTGAAATTGGACAGATTCCGGAACCCGCAGGTTTCCGCGATCTCGATAATCTTCTGGTCCGTCGTCTCCAGCAGGTGCACCGCATGGGTCAAGCGCAGCTGGATCAGATAATGATGCGGTGAGGTTCCGACCGCCTGCTGGAACAGGGCGCTGAACCGGGAAGGGCTCAGATGCGTTAAATCCGACAGCTCCTGCAGCGTCCAGCCGTAGTCCAGATGAAGCTCCATCGTGCGCAGGACTTCTTTTAACGCGTGCATCCCCCTGCCCTTGATCGGCCTGTGCTCCTGAGCCGGAGACGACAGATGACGGTTCGCCAAGCTCAGGAAACGAATGAGATCCGAACGGATCAGGCTCATATAAGAGGTCCCCCGGGCTTCATACTCCTCCATCATGCGCCGAAGCAGCCGGGCCAGTTCATCGTGCACCGGAGATTGCCTGTCTACGTTTCCGAGCGAGCGGAAGGGAGCCATCAGGTCCGGATCGAACTTGAGATCGATGGACAGCAGGGAAGGCTCGAACATAATGACGTCCATGACCAGGTTCTCGGTCTCATACGCGCGGTGCAAATCATTGCTGTTGATGAATATGATATCCCCCTGCCGAAACGGGAGCTTCATCCCGTTGATCAGAATAAAACCGGTTCCGCCTTGAATATAGTTAAGCTCCAACGCATGATGCCAATGCAGGCGCTGGGCTCCGGCGAATATGCCGTGCGTGGTCGACGCGGTAAACGGAAAGGCAGCGTTCGTAAAATCTATGGCGTCCGGAACGACGCTTTGCGGACGATTCACTTCAATTGCACCTCCATGCCTCGTAAATAACGTGTCAACGATGTACTCACATCGTAACATGAGCGCCTCTCTTAAGAAAAACATGGAGCGACGTTTACGCTCAGATGATTAAACCGCAAGCTGCGGCGAGATAGAAGGTAAACCACGGAAACCTTATTCTTGCCCGTGAAAAAAAAAGGACCCGCCCCCAAGTATGCCTGGGGCGGATCCTTACAGGTGCATTAAGATAATGGAAGTTCAACCGTCCAGCCGAACGGATCCTCAACGGTTCCGAGCTGGATGCCCGTGATGGCATCATAAACGCGTTTGGAAAGCTCGCCGGTCGCTCCCTCGCCAATCACCAATTGCTCCTCCTGCCATTCCAGTGAACCGATCGGCGATATCACCGCTGCCGTGCCGGTGCCGAAAGCCTCGGTCAACAAGCCGCTGCGGTGAGCCTCCACGATTTCATCGATGGAAAGGGCCCGCTCCTCCACGGGGATGTTCCAATGCTGCAGCAGCTGGATGACGGAGTTCCGGGTAACCCCATCCAGGATGCTTCCGTTCAGCGCAGGCGTTATCACCTTATCGCCGATCTTGAAGAACACGTTCATGCTGCCGACTTCCTCGATATATTTGCGGTGCACGCCATCGAGCCACAGCACCTGCGAATATCCCTTGAGGGTGGCTTCATCCTGCGCTTTCAAACCTGCCGCATAGTTGCCGGCCGTCTTGGCATTGCCCACGCCCCCGGCAACGGCACGCACGTATTTCGGCTCCACGTAGATGCTGACCGGATTGATGCCTTCCGCATAATACGAACCGACCACCGACAGGATGATCATGAACTTGTATTGCAGCGACGGCGCTACGCCGAGCACGGGCTCGGTTGCGATGACAAACGGACGGATATAGAGCGATGTGCCCGGCTCGGAAGGAATCCAGTCGCGATCCACGAGCACGAGCTGCTTGAGCGCTTCCATCACAAGCCCTTCGTCCAATGTCGGAATGCTCAGGCGCTGGTTGGACAGGTTCAGCCGCTGAATATTTTTGTTCGGGCGGAACATGAGGATCCGCTGATCTTCCGTCAGGTAAGCCTTCAGGCCTTCGAATACGGTCTGGCCGTAGTGAAATACTTTGGCGGCAGGATCAAGCTCGATCGGCTGGTACGGGACGACGCGCGGGTCGTGCCAGCCTTTGCCGGCATCGTAGTCCAGAATAAACATATGATCCGTAAATACCGTGCCGAAAGCCTGTTTATGATGGCTCGGCTTCTCCTTCGGGGTGGTTGTTAATTCCACGGATATCGCGTAAGTCATGTGCACACATCTCCTTATTTTGCAAACGTTATTAGTTGAATCATATCAATCGATGCCCTATATTAAAAATATCTGATTTATAGGGATACCATACCTTTAAGGTATGGAGAGGAGGTATGAAAAATGGACATTCGGCAGCTGCGTTATTTCCTGACGATCGCCCAGGAAGGACAGATCACGCGTGCGGCTAAACAGCTTAACATGGAGCAGCCTCCATTAAGCCGTCAGCTGAAGCTGATGGAGGAAGAACTCGGCGTCCTGCTGTTTGAACGCAGCGGCAAGCAGCTTCAGCTCACCCATGCAGGCGAGCTGCTGCAGAGCAGGGCCGCCTCCCTGCTGAACCAGTTCAATGAAACGCTGACCGAGGTGAAAGAGATCCACGCGGGAGTCCGCGGCATGCTCTCCATCGGTGCCGTCGTCTCCTGCATTTCGCTCCTGCCTCAGCGCATCCATATCTTCCGGCAGCAATATCCCGAGGTCACCTTCAAGATTCGGGAAGGCGACCACTCCCTGCTGGCCGATCAGCTCGACAAGCGTAATATCGAGCTCGCAGTGACCCGGCTTCCGTTCGAATCCAGCTTCGGGCCCGAGCGTTATGCCGTTCAGCCCCTGCCCTCCGACCCGTTCGTCGCGGTCATTCCAAGCAGCTGGGAGAGCATTGCCTCCCATTCGGAAATCTCGATGCGCGAGCTGGCGGAATATCCGTTCCTGTCCTTAAAAACCGATCAGACGATCGGGATGCATGAGCGGGTCATTCAAGAATTCAAACGCGGCGAGCTTGAGCCGCGCGTCATATGCGAATGCTCCAGCGTTGCCATTATCGTCGCTTTGGTAGCCGAAGGCATTGGCGCCACCATTTTGCCCGAGTCGGTCATGTCCTCCTTCGCGATTCCCGACATCCGGACGCTGTCCATTACAAGCGCTGATTTCCAATCGGACGTGGGCATTGTTTGGCTCAGGGATCATGTCCTGTCCAATCGGGCCCGGCATTTTTTAGCTACCTTTATAGAATAACACTTGTTGAGGCCCCTCGTCTTCCCCAGCTTTGTCCAAGCCTTGCCGCATCGGGTCTTCGTTATCCATTGTGGACAAACTTGAGGTCGCTAATCGTCCCGCATCGGGTAAACCCGATATGTTGATACAGCCGGTTGGAGTCCGGGTTGGCCTGGTCGGCGTACAGCATGGGAACCAATCCTTCCTGCAGCAGGATAGATCCAAGGTCTGCAACCAATGCGCTGGCATACCCTTTTTTTCGTTCCTCCTTGGGTGTGTACACCGCATTGATGCGGCCGTGCCTTGGCGACCGGTGCGCAATGTTGGCCATCGACACCGTGTGGCCGCCGGCCATCCATACATATAACCCGCCCTGCTGAATGAGTCGTTGGGCGGTCTCGACCTGGCTTGCCGCATTCGCTCGGACCCCATAAGCATCCTCCGAGAATCCGACCAGAAACCGGGCCACCTGCTGCGTATCTTCCTTAGCGGCCCGTCTGAACCTCCCCTCGACGCCTAAAGGGCTCTTGACGGCGGGGGCATGGTAAGACTCCATCGTCATCTGATGACGATAGGCCCCATGGCGCTCCTCTGCGTAGCAGCTGGCGAACTGCTCGGCCACGCCCGGTTCTCCCGTTACGCCCGGCAGGGCTGCTTCCCCCAGCTCGCTGACCAATTCTCGAAGCAGAAGCTGCCGCCGAACCATGGCAACGTCCCGGGATATCCATAACCAGGCGTTCCCGCGGGGCGACTGCGCATAGATCATGCGTCCGTCCAACGATTTCAGGCCTATGCGCTGCGGCGACCCCGCAATGAGATGGATCAGGTTGTACGATACCTCATCCCGAATAAATTCTTCCCGGCACAGCGCCTCGTCCTGTGGCATCAGCTTCGTTAACATGATTCATCCCTCTCTCTTCCCATGATCTTTCCCTGCCGACCCAAGTGGTGGACCGATCGGCACGGCCCCGCCGCCTTTTGGCGTCTCCGGCATCCCAGAGAACACAAAAAAGCCCCGTCCCCTGTAGGGACGGAGCCTTGTCTCCGCGTTACCACCCTGATTCGTGCCGGCTAGCCGGGCACGCACTCTTGTCATCATCCATCAATGATGCCCCATGGTAACGGCTGGGTAAACCCGGATACGCCTCAACATAAATCGGCGGATCTGCTCCGAGGTGATGGCCAATTCATCGCCGCTGACTGCTTCGCACCGCCCAGCAGTTCTCTGATTCAGCATCCTTTGCGATCTTGGCGTCCTCATCCAAGCATTTTTCGAAAAATTTAACTCAGTTTATCCCGGCATCATCCGGCTGTCAAGCCCTATTCCAACTAGGATGCTTAAGTCCCCGTCTTATTTGTTATTAAAACGGAAGACCAGCATATCCCCCTTCTCCGGATGGACGCCATCATGCTCCGTATACCGTCCGCCCGTGTACGTGTTTAACGTTTTGCGCCAAAAAATCTGGGTGCTCATATTGCGCTCGGTCGGATTCGTCTGAAGCTCCCATGCGCCTTGGAACTGATCGAACACAAGCTCAGCCGCTCGTTGGGCTACACCTTGTCTTCGAAAAGTCCGAAGCACAAAAAAATCATTCAAGTAGTACTGGATATTCGGCGATGAAATGTAGGGCGTGGTCGCCACCAGGGCCAACCCTGCTGCAATGCCATCTACGGATATCAGATAAGGAAAAAGAACCGACGGCTGCTCCCACCACACATCGAGCTGTTTGCTCTGCTCGCTTAAGGTCGGCACATCCTCTTTTTCAAATACACCGAACCGGTTAGGACGGACCCCCCATATCTCAGCAATGTCATGCAAGTACAGCGGATATATGTTATGCAGAATAAATGACTGTTCCTTCGGGCATAAACGTACCTCAATATTCACGGTCAATCCCTCCTTAATGAATGATGTATGTAAGTTTAGTATGTCTAGGATAACATATTTACTCTTCCAAGAGGTTTACAGGTATGTAAATTGCGTTACGAAATGGAGTAAAATACGTTAAACCTACTCCTTATTTCACCACGATTTCATTATATGTCCTACGGCTCATCCAAAATTATGTTGAATTCTGTTATTTATATCATGCAAAGAGCCAACCGAATGTATGCGTCGGTTGGCTCCTTAATTTCTGCGGAATCAGGGTGGATCGGATCGGGCACCTCGCCCATCCCCGTCCTGTTAATTCGAACCAGCTTGCTCCGTCAAGCCCAGCGCATTCCGCGCCATCGTCATATATTCTTCCTGACCCGTAAGGAGCGCGAACTGGGCGATCAGCACGGGATAAGCCGCATGCTGCTCGACAATATGGTCGAACATGCGCGGCCATACCTTTCCTCCCGCTTGTTCATACCGATCCAACAGGACACGAAGATTAGGCTCGCCGAATATGGCGTAATACAGCACGAAATCTTTGGCGGGACTGGCTACCTCCGACTCCGTCCAATCCAGCAGCCCGGTAACCCGCACGCGCTCATCAATCAGGATATGCGGCGGATGAAGATCTCCGTGGATCAGCGCGGAATGCGTTGGCCAGTAGGAGTCGTCTCCCAGCCACTTCTGCCACCTCTCCCAGAGCGTTTCGGAAACGCCTAGGCGGTCCTTGATGTCGTCCATGTTTCGGGCAGTATCCTCGCGAACTTCTTGGGGGCTTTTTACCCGCAGGCCTGCGGCTCGGGCTGCATCGTGGTCGATTCCGTGCAGGGCGACCAGTGCCTCAGCCAGGGAGTGAACGAACGGCTCACCCGGATTCTCGGCATCCATATTAAATGCATATCCTTCCATGCTGACGGAAGCGGCAGGCTGCCCGCCGAGCAGCGGGTAGGCGATGAGCTCCGGCGTATATATGCGCCAATCCGGCACGTCGACCGGCAGATGGGATTGGATCAGCTTCAGGACCCGCGCCTCATTATCCGCCCTGTCCAGCACATCCGTTCTTCTCGGCTTACGCAGGATCCACCTTGCCCCGGTCTTGGCCTCCTCCGCAAATCCAACGAGAAAGTCCATCCCGGATTCATTCATCTCAATGCCTTCGGGACTCAAATTCACCCCGTGCTTACCGGCTATCTCCAGCATCTCTTGGATCACTTGCGTATAATCGTCATTAGGCTTTGCTATTGTCATAAGGAATTCATCCCTTCCATATTTCATTGATATCGTAATAGGCCGTTATCACAACAAAAAAGCACAGGCAACGAGCTGCCTGTGCTGGGTAACCGAAACGGGACCTTACCGTCCACCGTTCCTGGAAATGCCTACTCGAATACACGTTCAAATACGGGAAGGTGAAGACACCTCTTATCCCGCACATGAAAAAACATGCACTCCTATAGACATATCATAAAAATGGGTTGCGTAAAAATGACGGACCCATCCCGATTACCCTGCAACTGTGCAGGTCTCTTTAGCGCTATTTCATTAGCCGCGAAAAGATCTCAATCGGGAATAATCCAACATACGTAACCCTCCGTTCATCCTAAGTTGTGTATAACTTTACCAAAACCACGAAATCTTTGCAAGAACTTCTTGAGCAGTTTGCTGCCTTTTTAAGGCGACGCATAACACGCAAGTTCACACGGGATGAGCAATGAAGCCCTCAATGACGCTTTTCTAACCGCATCATCATGCCTCTTAGGCTTCTTCCTGCAAATGCTCCCTGCAAAAAGCCGTGAGTTCTTCCTCTTCCTCGGGCTCCATATCAAAATCCAAATACTGATCCGTTGTGCGCTCATAGAAATCGTATTTGACGATACGCGAAGCATCCTCATCATCCAGGTAGATCACTCGCAGGTAGACGCCATGCTCCGAATAGAGCTCGTCATCCTCCGGCACGTCCAAATCGCATACAAACTCAAAGCGTTTGCCGGTCAGGATTCCAAACGGGTCCTTCACCTGTTCGACGCTGTATTCTTTGATCGTTAACATATTCCCACCCTTTCTATCACTCTGCTTATTATACACAAGAGAGCGCCTATCCCTACACTCTTTCTAATTGCTCAAAGGCTGCCTTTGCCGGAAAATCAGGGCCGTTCCCCAATTTACGATTCTATCAGCGCATACCTTTAACGAGCCGCACCGAACTCACTTACGGTAAAAAAGAAGACCACCCAAGAAGAGCACGTATTAGGAATGGTCAAGACCCCATTTAGTGGACATTGAAAAAACACCTAGGCTGTAAACTGGCGTCGGTACTCTACCGGCGTCAGTTTATTTAATTTGCGCTGTGGTCGTCTTCGATTATAAAATCGTATGTATTTCTCAATTCGGCTTTGTGCCTCCGCTAGATTTCGGATATCATAAGGATAGAGCCCTTCCGTTTTGAGATGCGAGAAGAAGCTCTCCATGGAGGCGTTGTCTAGGCAATTGCCCCGGCGAGACATGCTGATTTGGGCGCTAACCTTTGGCAGCATGTCGTGATAGGCATGAGACGTGTACTGGAACCCTTGGTCGCTGTGAACGACCAATCCGGTCACGTCTTTTTGCTTAGCAAACGCTTTGGCGAACGTCTGCAGAACCAATTCATTGTCGTTACGCTCGCTGAGCTGGTAGGCCACAATCTCGTTGTTGAATAAGTCTTTTACCGCCGAGAGATACAGCCAACGCTCACCCACCCGGTATTGGGTTATATCCGTTACCCATTTTTGGTTTGGTCTCTCCGCCGTAAAGTTACGCTTAAGCAGATTCTCCGCCACACGCTCCGCGGCCTTGTATACCATGTTGAATTGGCGCTTCTTGCGAATGCTAGCTTGGAGCCCAAGTTCTTGCATGAGACGTAGCACCTTTTTGTGATTCATCCACACACCGTGATCCTGCCACAGGAACAGTTGGATTTGTCGGTAACCATACTTTCCTTCGTAGCGTTTGTATACTCTGCGGATCAGCCGTTTGTCTTCGGCATCCCGGTCGTTCTCTTTACGCTTTAAATAGGCGTAATAGCCACTTCTAGAAACACCAATGAACTGGCACAGTTCAGCTACTTGCCCTGATTTTGCTGCTTGTTCGATCATGGCGAAGCTTTCTTTCTTACCTCCTTCATCCAGATTTCCAAGCACTTTTTTAGCATTTCATTCTCCCTTTTTAGCTTTTGGACATAGCGATCTTGATCCAAATATTCTTCTCGTCTTCCTCGCTGATCCAATAATCCAAACTCACCTAATTCCCGATACTTTCGCATCCACTTTTTTACACGATCTTTATCTTGAATCTCAAAGTGCTCGGTAATTCGCCTATATGTCCACTTTTCCTCAACATGAAGGCGAATCGCCTCTTTTTTCACTTCATCTGAATATGATTTATACTTTTGACCTTTCTTTGCCATAAAAAATGCACCCCTTAGAATTTATCGGAATAACCAAGGGGGTTTTCCAATGTCTATTCTAAGGGGGGCACTTCAGAAGACAAAATGACCCTCGCAGGGGTCATTTTGCTGATTCGGGTTATAAAAATATCCCTGAAGCCGATCACTTGCCGTCCTCTTGACCGGTCCGTTCCTTCCCCTTCGCGGTTGCGGCGAACGATCGGGTCATCGTCTTGATCAGCTCCGCTTTGCGGTAACGCAAGGCGGACCAATCCTCGTCGATGGCGATCTGCCGAACGGGCTCATAGCCTTCGTCGGCAAGGATGCCCGTAACGCTCTCCCGGCTGCAATCGGAGTTCTTATACGTCTTGGACGTTTTCTTGGGGTAACACAGCCAGAGCAGGCCGTTATCCGCCACGGAGCCGGCTGCAATCTCGGCCAGCCGCCGTAATTCTTCATTGCTTGTCCCAAAGGCCTGCACGAAGTCGTAAGGTGCTTGCACAGGCTCCGTATGAACATCTCCCTGCAGGGAACTGATGACCTCTTGATAGGCCTGCGGTGCGTTAAGCATCAGAACCGGCTGGCCGAGGTCCTTGTACTGCAGCTTTTTGATGATTGGATGAATCTCCGGCATTTCTGCTCATTCCTCTCGCGATGGATTCGTATAGGCCACCTACCTGCCCAATTTAAGAAGAGCATACCCATACGAATGGATACGCCCTTACTTCTCGGCAACCCATGGTGCGTTGGTAATGCCTCCAAGAGATCCCCGTTGTCTGCTTGTTACTGAGCCTTCTTGATCTGCTTGCTGCGCAGCTGTCCGCAGGCTGCGTCGATATCCGTGCCATGCTCCAGCCGCACGCTGCAGCTGATGCCCTGTTTCTTTAAGGTATCGTAAAATGCGGTGATCGATTCCTTGGTGCTGCGCTGGTACTGGCTGTGCTCATCCACCGGGTTGTACGGAATGAGGTTCACGTTCGCCAGATTGCGGCGCTCGCCCACGAGCTCGGCCAGCTCGAGCGCATGCTCCCGCTGATCGTTCACATCCTTCAGCAGAATGTACTCCAGCGTGATGCGGCGATTCGTTTTTTCCAAATAGTAATCAATCGCTGCCATCAGCTTCTCGATCGGAATCGCTTTGTTGATCTTCATGATGCGGGTCCGGATCTCGTCGTTCGGCGCATGCAGGGAAATGGCGAGGTTCACGCCCAGATCGCTGTCCGCGAACTCGACGATTTTGTTAGCCAGCCCGCTGGTCGATACCGTAATATGACGCGGGCCAATCGCAAGCCCTTTATGATCCTTGATCACGCGGATGAAATCCGACATGTTCTCATAATTGTCAAAAGGCTCCCCGATCCCCATTACGACGAGATGGCTGACCCGTTCGCTGCTGCCTCTCCGATCCAAGTGAAGCTGAACCTGCATGACCTGCTCCACGATTTCCGCTGCGGACAAATCCCGGCTCTTCTTCAGCAACCCGCTGGCACAGAAGCTGCAGCCGATATTGCACCCGACCTGTGTGGTCACGCACACCGACAATCCGAATTTATGCCGCATCAATACGGTCTCGATCAGGTTGCCGTCCACCAGCTTGAACAGAAACTTAACCGTGCCGTCCAGGGACTCCTGCTTGGTATGCTCCTCCAAGGTCAGGATCGTATAATGTTCCTCGAGCAGCTGCAGACATTCCGGATGCACATCCGTCATATCGGAAAAAGACGTTACCCGCTTCCGATACAGCCATTCCCACACCTGCGTTGCCCGAAATTTCTTATGTCCACGCTCGCCTAGCCAAGCCGTCAACTGATCTAATGTTAATCCATAAATGGATGGTTTGTTCATTGATTGGTCCTCTTTCTATTCATAGTCCACTCCTTATTGTCCCAAAATTCCGAGGGGAACACAAGGGGAGTTATAGGCAATTCACGCTTCTTTGACACAAAACGGGATTGACATATCCAGGAAATCCCTTTATCTTATTATTGACTGACTGAATCAATCATAATTTAGGGAGACGGAAAGAATTACAACTTCTCGTTTATGCTTAGGGAGCTCACTCCCAGTCAGTCCGTCACCTTCGTCCAAATCAGAAAACCAGATTGTTTTTTTGTTTAAGATTGACTGATTAAATCAATCTACATTGGAGGTAATCAAATGGATTCCAAAGGAAAAGCGCTGATTCTTGGTGGAGGCATAGCCGGACTATTCGCCGCCAACGTGTTATCGAGGCATTATGAGGAGGTGGTCATCGCCGATCGGGATGAATTTCCCGCAGGTCCGGAGAATCGAGCCGGTACGCCGCAGGCTTATCATCCCCACCGTTTTCTTGAACGCGGTAAAATGATCGTTGAACGATGGTTCCCCGGCATAACCGAGGAACTGCTTCAGCAGGGTGCTCACCCCCGAGCGCAAAAGTCCGTTAAAATGACCAACCGTTTCGGCACGCTGGAACTGCCCGATGAGCCTAATGCGGGATGCAGCCGATCCCTGCTGGAGTGGACCCTTCGCAGCAGAGTGGCTACACTGCCAAACGTTACTCTCTTACCGAAACTGACGGCGCAACAATTGTTGTTTGACGCCGGCAAGAAGGCCGTTACCGGCGTTGTGTTCCGGGACAGGAACGTCAAGGAGCCGGCGCTCCTTCATATGAATGCGGATATCGTCGTGGATGCAAGCGGTCGCGGGTCCAAGCTGGCTGATTGGCTGCAGGACCTCGGTTATGCGATACCGGAGGCTGAACGGCTGCACATCTCTCTCGGCTACAGCACGCGGCATTATAAGGTGCCTGAGGAAATCCATGCGGCGTGGAGCACCATCGTGAACGAAGGAGACCCCGCTCTCGGCATCGGCACGGCCGTCTTCAATCCGATCGAGAATCAGCTTGCGGAGATCGTGCTGTATCGAGCGGGAGGGGCATCTTATCCGACAACCGAAAGCGATCTGTACAATCAGGAAGCCGAGGATCTATTCGGACCCGCCATCGGAAACTTGCTTGAGCAGCTGGAGCCTGTTTCGAGTCCGCGAGGCTACCGGATCGAAGAGTGCGTGAGACAGCATTTCGAGGAGATGGAGGACTGGCCCTCCGGTCTTCTAGTGCTTGGCGATGCCTTCTGCAGCTTCGATCCGATATTCGGCCAAGGCATGACGGTGGCGGCTATCCAAGCAGACACGCTGGACCGCTGCTTGCAGTCTAAGCAGGAAGGAGTCCTGCTTGAACAGGGATTCGAGCGTTCGGCACTTCAGGAGATTCAATCCGCCATAGAACCTGCATGGTGGCTTAGTGCAGCGGCCGATCTAAGATGGGCAGGCGTGAAATACGAAGGCCGACTGTCCGCCCAAGGGTTTTCTTTTGCCCAGAGGCTGTTCGACATATGCCAGGAACTGGCTTACAGCCACCACGACATGGCCGTATTTGAGCAGTACATGATGGTCACCGGCCTGTTCGCTTCGCCTAATGATCTGTTTAATGCTAAAAGCATCACCGCCATCGTGAATGCGGATCGTTCCGGACAGGGCAACGCTTGGCTCCATCAAGCGCTGGAAGAGGCCGGCGTGCCGCTGGAGGAGCTATTGGAGCAGATCATCCCCGCTTTCAATACGGAATTCCTGCCTTTAACCATGGGATTGCCCGAATAATCCAAATGCGTTATTGTGGATATCAGCAAGAGAATACCATGGTGAGGGATTGACAAGAAATGGCCCCGTTAAATGAAGAACAACTGCATCAAATACGCGACGAACGAAAAGAACAAATCATGCGAGCAGCCATCAAAGTATTCTCAAAAAGAGGTATTTTCGGAACCAAAATGAGCATGATCGCCGGCGAAGCCGGGGTCAGTCACGGCCTGCTTTATCATTACTTCAAATCCAAAGACGAGTTGTTCATTACGCTCGTACAATGGTCAATGGATGAGGCACGGCACGCGCTCTCCGACATCTATGACGTGCCCGGTACCCCTCTTGAGAGAATTACATTGCTGACCTCCATGATTCTTCAAGAGGACGATAATTCGCACTTCATGCTGATTCAGCAAGCACGCACCTCGGATGGCGTGCCGGAAGAGGCCAAACGGATTATCGAGAGCTATTCCATCCATGCCTTCGTGGATCAGCTCATGCCGCTGTTCGAAGCCGGACAGCAGGCAGGAGAGATCGCGGCTGGCGATCTGAGAGAACTGGCGGCCTGTTATTTATCCGTGCTGTCGGGATTAATGACGCTGAAGTCCCAGGAGGATCCGAGCTATGCGCCTCCTAGAGCGGAGCTGCTGCTGCGCATGCTTACGAACGGACAGGGAAAATAACGCAAACAGACACACCTCTCATGAAATGGCCGGGTTCATAACCGCCATGTTCATAAGAGGTGTGTTTGTTACTGCCGTGCGTGTCGTGTATCAGTCAGACGCCCCGGGTTCATGCTTCTCCTGCTCCCGGATCTGCGAGCCGTCGCTCAGCGTGATCCAGGTGTCGAACTGCCGCTGTCCTTCATGCAGGCGAATGACCCTTGCCCCCCGGAGCATGCCTTCGCGGCCATATGTGCCATACCCGGTCGCTCTGCCGTAGCAGAGGCGGATGCCGTGCAGTTCGCCCCAATAATCATTGATGTGATCATGTCCTGCGAACGTGCCCATCACATCCCCTTGCTCGAGCATCGCCGCGAACAGCCCGGTATTCACCTCCGGGCAACACACCCTCTCAAACTTGCTGCCATAACACGTCCTACGCTCCCACACCTCTCGATACTCCGGCAGCGGGATATGGAAAAAAGCCAATGACGGCAGCGGGCTCCCCTGATGCTTGGCGCTGTATGCCCGGGACGCCATTTCATACCACCGGATCTGGTCGCGCCGGATCCAATCGTACCCCGGAACTGCAGGGTGTTCGGATTCTCTCCCTGAGTCGAAGAAGTACAAAACGGCCGCCGTCTCTTCCCCGTTGCTGCCGTATAAAGGCAGCGTATAATTCCCTACGCCATGAATATCCGGCGAGCCGTGCTCTGCGCAATTATAAGCGTGCTGCATGGCGACATCCATCAGCTCTTCGCGCGTGACCTCGCCCTCCGTATCGTGGTTCCCGAATACGAAGGCCCAGCGGATTCCGCGGGACTCCACCGCAGACACGGCATCCTTGAAGGCCTGCGCCGGATCCTGGCACTTTCTATAACCGGTGTCGGCTTCGCCGGAATAAATAAGATCGCCCGTAAACACCACCAGATCGGGCTGCTCCAGGTCGAGCACCGTCTCCATGCAGCGCCTGCTCATCAGATCCTCCGGCTCCCCATTCTTCCAATGAATATCTGTAAACTGCACGATCTTGAAGGTATGATCGTCTCCGAATCGAAGAATCGGCTTCATCGCACATTGCCTCCTTTTACTTGGACATGTGGTTTTCATGTTGGTTGTTGTGGTTTTATGTGTATATTAGAGGAGAAAACGCCCCAAAGTCAATGATTTTTGTTGACATTGTCAATTATCCATCCTAATATAAGATCAAATCCACAACTTCGGTCATCATCAGTCATATATCACATGGAGGCGAATGCATTTATGTCCGTAACCTATGAGGAGCGCAGAGGGAAGATTTTGAATCAATTGGAGCTTGAAGGCAAGGTGAAGGTCCACGCCTTAGCAGAGCAGTTGGAGGTATCCGCCGAAACGATCCGGAGGGATTTGGACCGGTTAGAAAAAGAAGGCCAACTGCGCAAGGTTTACGGCGGCGCCGTCAAATCGCGATCCGGACATATCGAGCCGTCCTTCACCAGCCGTTCCCAGACATGCGCGGAAGAAAAAGCCGCGATCGGCAAACTCGCCGCCTCCCTTGTCAAGGATGGCGAAACCGTTCTGCTCGATAACGGGACGACCACGATTGAGGTCATGCGCTATCTTAAAGACCGGCCTGATGTCACGGTCATCACCCATTCGCTGCCTATATTGAACCTCGCAATAGAGATGTTTCAGGGGAGGATTATTTTTATCGGCGGAGATATGGACCGGACCAAGCAAGCGTCAACCGGACCTCTTACCGAAATGCTGCTGGAGCAGTTCAAGGTGAATAAAGCGTTTATCTCGGTTGGCGGGATCTCGTTAACCGATGGCATTACCGATTATGATCTGGACGAAGCTTATATCTCACGAAAAATGCTTGCGCGTGCGGAGGAAGGCATCGTTCTCGCGGACCATACGAAGCTTGGGGTAACCACGTTCTCGAAGCTCGCCAAGCTGGATGATATCTCCATGGTCATCACGGATCAAGGATGCTCACGGGAATGGATGGATAATCTGTCCGCCCGCGGCATCGAAGTGCTCATAGGACAATAGCCGATGGAGCTGCTGTCACTGTTGCTGGTGCTGTCTTCCGGACTGACCCATGCCCTCTGGAATCTGTTTACGAAGCGAAGCATTCATAAATCGGTATTTCTGTGGTGCATCCACTCCGTCACGTTGGTCTTTCTGATGCCTTATTTTATCGTGGAGATGTCGGGGCTGCGACTGGAACTGCCCGTTTACGGTCTTATGCTGCTGTCCATGACCATTCAAGGCTGCTATATCACGCTGCTCTCCAAAGCCTATACCTATGGCGACATGTCTCAAGTGTATCCTTTCATGCGGGGGCTTGGCGCCATGTTGACTTCGCTGTGCAGCCTCGTGCTGTTTCATGAACAATTAAGCACGGCAGGCTATATGGGGCTGAGTCTTATCATTTTTTCGCTGTTCGCTTTATCGGGTTTGAGGCTCAGGGGCCAATCCAGCGTAAACCCCAAAGCCTTGCTATATGCTTGTCTGGTCGGGCTTTGCATTTCCGGATATACCCTGACCGACAAAGCCATTCTGGATGCAGGGGTCTCCCCCGTCTCGCTGATCCAGTTATCCAACATCAGTTACTTCGTCGCCCTGGTCGTTCCCGTGGCGCTGTCCAGGCAGCTGACACGGGAATGGTCGGTGAACTGGCGCACGATTCTGCTGGGCTCCATCCTGGCACCGGGTTCGTACTTGCTGTTCCTGTTTGCCATGCGGCTCACCCCGCTTGCGCACATTGCCCCGGTCCGTGAAATCAGCACGGTGTTCGGCACCGTTCTGGGCATCATCGTGCTGCGCGAACAGCAAGGCTGGCGGCGAATCGTCATGTCGGCGCTTATCACGATAGGCATCATCACGATTGCCCTATGGGGGTAGGAATCGGCTGCATGAATTCACGAAGATCAAAATGTTCATACCGAGGAGGATCTATCGATGGCTAACCGTGTCGTTATTCTTGGAATTGATGGAGCAGGCGGGTTCATTCAAAACGCGGACGCTCCGCATATTCACGCTCTGCTGAAGGCAGGAGCATACTCTTACGATGCTCAGACCGTATATCCGAGCATTAGTGCCGAATGTTGGGGCTCGCTTTTATACGGCGTAAAACCGGATCGACATGGTCTTGATAATGACCGGGCGATCCACGGCAGGATTCCGGAGGACTTCCCCTATGCCTCGCTGTTCAAGCTGGCTCGCCGGCAATGGCCGGATGCCCCCTTGTCTGCATTCAGCTGCTGGGCACCGATCAACACGGGAATCATTGAGAATACGATTAACGTTCATATGGAATCCAAACCGGACCCCGAGCTGGCGGAGGCCATCGTCGATTATATTCATCAACAGCCCGATTTCAAGCTGATGTTCATTCAGCTGGATCACCCCGACGGCGCCGGCCACAAGCACGGATTCGGTACGGATCTGCAGCTGGAGCAAATTGCCGTAACCGATCAGTACGTAGGCATGATAGTCAAAGCACTCAAAGATCAGCAGCTGCTGGAAGACACCTGGATCCTTACGGTCACGGATCACGGCGGAGGAGGCGCACATCCTAACGATCACGGAAGTGATCACCCCATGGATATGACCATTACTTGGGGAATTACGGGCCCAGGCGTAAAGCCCGGCCTTATCGAAGCACCGATCGGCATCATGGACACGACCGTCGTCATCGGTCACGTCCTGGGACTGCCCGCTCAGCCTTGCTGGGAGGGAAAAGTGCCCGAAGGCATACTCTAACTCCAAATAAAAAGCCGGCGTTTACGCGCCGGCTTCTTCTGTACAAAGGGCTTCTTCCGTTGTCTTGATGTCCGCAAACCATCTTAGCGTTGCATTCACGTGATCGATGATCTGCTGCGCCGTTAACGCCGAATTGTTCCAGGTGCTGTGGGCATCGGACACCAGCGTGACATCATAGCCCAAACTGGATGCTCTCCGGCAGGTGGTATCCACGCATAATTCGCTTTGCATGCCCGCAAGGATTACATGCTCGATGCCCTGCCTCTTCAATTCATCCTCAAGCGTCGTATGGTAGAAGGAATCCGGTCTTGTCTTCTGAATGACGGTATCCGACATCGCAGGCGTGATCTCAGGATTAATCTTCCACGCCTCCGAACCTGCCTTCAACCCTTCGTCATTATGCTGGATGTAAATAACAGGAATGCCGCCGCTTCTGGCTTTTGCGATCAGCTGCTTGAGATTGTGGAGCAATCGATCTCCTTCGTACACCGGATCATTTACTTGAAACATCTCATTCTGCACATCAATGACCAACAGCGCGCTCTTCTTCAACTATAACAACCTCCCGTACAGATCATAATCATCCCTTTCCATTATAGAACGTTTGTTCCCGACTTGTATATCAAAATTTGTGTCTCATTCTTAAGGAGGGAGTTCCCTTCCACGCAAAAAAAGGAATCCGCTCTTAAGGGGACTCCTTATCATGGCTGATCGCCCATCCGGGTATCGCTATAAGAGCAGTGATGGTTCCTCTCCGCTACTCTTCTTCGACGCGAATCCGAGGGTTTGCCGACTTCTTCTTTAAGTTATACTGATGGAGCTTTCTCATGGTCTTGTAAAGCTGCTGTAATTCTTGGTCATCCAAAACATCAAACATGGAGGTTTGAAAATCCGACAGCAGCGGGATAATTTCTTCCAGCAAGGCTTGTCCCTTCTCGGTTAGCGAGATGTACTTCACCTTCCAATCCTGCTTGCGGACAATGAGGCCCAGCTTCTCCAGCCGTTTCACCATGTGGGAAACGCCGCCGCCGCTGATGGACAGATATTCGGCCAGCTCCTGCTGAGATAGAGGTTGGTGGGCCATGACCTGGATCAGCACGTCGAATTGGGCAACGGTAATGCAGAAAGGCTGCAAAAACTCATTCGAGATGTGATTGCCGATCTGCTGAAACCGGGTGATCCGAATCCATGACAGCATGGCTAAACGGTTCTCCTGATGAAATCCCAATTGCTTCATTGATTCCATTGACCTCCTCTATCGTAATCACAGTCAATTTATCACTCAAATGATATGCTGTCAAATCATGTACATAAAGCTGATACTAGCCAGCATCAAGGCTGCCAAGATGCAATATGCCAAGGGTCAGCATGATTACTAGAATAATAAATGTGCCGGAGCAGGTCCAACCCGCTGAATACATACAGCTTTATATTTGATATATCAAATATTCTTGATTTTTGATCAAAGGACATATCATTTAATCGATATTTCAGTGCTCATCTTCTCTATTTAGCTTGCTCGGCGGACGTTTCATTCCGAAGTATAACCAGGGAGACTATCCTTATAATAACAACCATACTTTAATAACCCCGTCTGACACATATCGGGAATTTCCAATCCAGCCTTTCCGTATGCTCAACCATAACAACCGTATCATCTTATTCAAATGCATCTTTAAACTTTGACATTCCCTCTGAAAAATGATATATCAAATTTAGCGAGGTGATCTCATATGGAACAAATTCCACTATATCAACATATCGTCAACGCTCTAACAGCCAAGATTGAATCCGGGGAGCTTCAGGCTGGAGACCAGCTTCCGACCGAAGCCGAGATTTCCAAGGAATATAAGGTCAGCCGGATTACATCGAAGAGAGCGCTGAACGAGCTGGAGAATGCCAAGCTGATTTACCGGATCCAGGGCAAGGGGAGCTTCGTAAGCGACGCTAAGGTTGATCACCGACCATTGAGCAAGACCGGCAAAGAGATTCTGCTGATTCTCCCGTTCGCCCATAATCCGGGACTCGGCGATTACGAGAAAGGCATCAATGAATATCTCGCAACGACCGACTATAGCTTGAACATTCAGTCCAACACGATTGTCGGGCAGCGCAAGCTGTTGGAGTCTGCGCTTCAAAGCGCCCATTCCGGATTGATCCTCTACCCGATCAGCAGCATCTCGGACCTTGGCATTCTGTATCAATATCACCTGGCAAAGTACCCGCTTGTGACGATGGACAAGTGCATTGAAGGCATCCCCTTCCTGTCGGTCGTCTCCGATAACTTTGGCGGCGGATATCAAGCCTCCAAACATCTGATCGAGAACAATCACAAAAAAATCGCCTTTATCTCCTCCTTGAAGGTAGAGAATTCCTCTTCCATCCGGGAGCGTTATTTCGGTTACTTGAAGGCTCTGTATGATTACAGCCTGATCGATTACAGCGTCAATGACTTGACCGACCGTTACTTAACCCATGACCACGACAACGGCAGAGAATACTATATTCAGTTTATTCAGTCCGTCGTGAACCAAGGAATTACGGGGATTGTGGCAGAGAATGACCTCATTGCGATCGAGATCATTCAAATCGCCAAGGAGTTGGGCTTGTCCGTTCCGGACGATTTCTCCGTGGTCGGTTTTGACGACATTCATCTCGCGAGCTTTGTTGAACCCAAGCTGACCACCATATCGCAGGATTTTGGACAGATGGGATATCAGGCTGCACGGAACCTCATATCCCTCATAGAGCACCCTCTGGAACACCCTCTTGAGAATGTGGTGATTCCCGTTCGGCTCATGGAACGCCAGACCGTGAAGAAGTTATAATCCGCCTATTCCTCAATAACAAAGGAGACTTTTACATGCTGAACTATGTCGATACCAGACAGGGCACCAACAACCAATATACCTTTTCCAACGGGAATGCACTCCCTTACACGGGTGTGCCGTTCGGTATGAACCACTATGTCGTGCAGACCAAAAACGAAGGAAGCTGGTTCTTCAACCCCAATGACCGCATCTTCCAAGGCATCCGCTTGACGCACCAGCCGAGTCCGTGGATGGGCGACTTCGCCCACTTCCTGATGACTCCGATCGCAGACGACAAAATCAGGGGCTCCGTCTTCACCTGCCAAAGCTCCTATCGTCCGGAGGAAGCGATATTCAAGCCTCATTATCTCAAAGTGAAGCAGCAGCGCTACAACATCACCACGGAGATGGTACCGAGCTGCTATGGCGCGTCGCTGCGCATCAAATACAATTCCGGGCAGCAGGCTGGCCTTGTGCTAAACGTCCAAAGCCAAAGCGAGTTCCGGGTGGATGCTGCCCAGCGCAAAATGACCGGTTATGTCAGCAACTTCGCAGACTGTCACGATAAAGGATTCCGCATGTACGTGGCCATGAGCTTCAGCAAGGACATGGATCTCTCTGCGACCGGTTACTACGACGCCGAAGGCCAGTTCTTCCCGGAGGTCGCTTTCGTCAATGCGGACCAGCATGTCGTCATTCGCTTCAAGGACTGTGAAAAGGGCACCCTGGATGTTAAGCTGGCGACCTCTTTCATCAGCCAGGAGCAAGCGGAGCTTAATCTGACTCGCGAGCTCGACACAACCTTGGACGAACAGAAAGAATTGGCGGCGGAAGCCTGGAATCATTACCTGAACAAAATCCGGGTCACTCACCCGAACGAGGAATATATGCGCACTTTTTATACCTGCCTTTACCGCATGTTCTTGTTCCCGCAAAAATTCTATGAGCTCGATGCCGATATGAAGCCGGTTCATTACGACACAACGGCCCGATCCGTCAAGAAGGGCGTGCTCTATACCAATAACGGCTTCTGGGATACTTACAAAACCGTATATCCGCTCTATTCCATCATCGCACCGAAGGAATATGAGGAAATGCTGGAAGGTTTCCTGAATTCTTACCGCGAGACCGGCTTCCTGCCAAAATGGCTGTCCCCGGATGAGCGCGGACTGATGCCGGGCACGCTTATTGACGCGGTCATCGCGGATGCGGCGGCAAAGGGACTCGCCCAGCATCTGCTGCCGGAACTGCTGGAGGCCATGCTGACCGCAGCCACCACGCAGAGCGGACAGAATTGTTATGGACGTCAAGGAACGCTGGACTACATCAAGTACGGTTACGTTCCGAGCAGCTATCATGAGAGCGTAAACCACACGCTGGATTACGCATACAGCGACTATTGCATCAGCCGCGTGGCCGATGTGTTGGGCCGGTCGGACATAGCCGCTCAGTACAGACAAAGCGCGCTCAACTATCAGAATATTTTTGATGCGGAGACCGGCTTCATGCGGGCCAAGGATCAGAACGGCCAGTTCCGTCCGAATTTCAACGACACGAGCTGGGGACTCGATTATGCCGAGGGAAGCGCTTGGCAAACCAGCTTTGCCGTATTCCAGGATTTCCAAGGCTTGATCGAAGCGTATGGTTCGAAAGAACGCTTTTTCGACAAAATTACCGAATTGTGCAACAAAGCGCCAGACTTCGACGTCCGGGGCTACGGCTTTGAAATTCATGAGATGAGCGAGATGGCCGCCATCGATTATGGCCAGCTGGCGATTTCCAACCAGCCGAGCTTCCATATTCCTTATCTGTTCAACTATGTAGGGCAGCCCGCATCATCCCAGGTGATCCTCAAACAGCTGATGTCGAACCTGTTCAACAGCGGCTTTGACGGCTTCCCGGGCGACGAGGATAACGGCAGCATGTCCGGCTGGTATGTGTTCAGCTCCATGGGCTTCTATCCGGTATGTCCAGGCAGCAATGAATATGTGCTCGGCATCCCGCTGTTCGACAGCGTGAGCATTGAGCTGCCAAACGGCAAACAGATGTCGATACATACCGACAACAACAATCCGCAGTCCAATTTCGTGGCGAACGTGCAATTGGAAGGACAGGATTACACTAAACTGTACATTACGCATGAGGATATTCTGGCAGGAAAATCCCTCGATTTCCGTCTTGGATTGGCTCCAAGCTACCGTCATTACAGTGCGGAGGAACTGCCGTTCTCGATATCGAAGAAGTAAGAGCTTCAGCTTAACTCGCATCATAAGGGCATCCCATCAGGTCAGCGGCCTGGGGGATGCCTTTTTTTGCGTATCCAGTTTTCCAGCGCCCATTCGTCATCATTGGAAGGCAGACCCGTGGGTCCCCTTCTCTAATATTGAAAATACAGGAATTTTCAAGATCGCCTCTGGTAACAATACACATGATTCGCATTATGACCCAATTGCTAAGAAACTGCGGGGTGATTATCGGTGTGGTCCGTCATTGCGTCTTATATTCCGAAGTGGACGATATTTTTCCAAGCCTTTCTGCTCTTTTTTGTCCCCGTCGTGATGCTGATGTTCTCCAAATGGTTTCACAAGTCAATCAACTCAAGCTTTTCCCTAAAGCCTAACATCCCCTCTTCACCCGTGAGGGAGGATAGCGTTTCGCCAGACGCTTCCCTAACGGGACTTTACGACACGGATATCACGTCGGTTCGCCAAGCGATCGGTGACAATGCGGACGTGGAAATCAGAGAATTTACGATACGGGGCACGCGAACGCGGGCGGTCGTCGTATATGTGGACGGATTGCTGGATAGCGACCTCATCGACACCCATCTTATAAGACCCCTGATGCTGGAGGGGGTTCCGGAAACGGAGCACGACAACTTTAATGATTCGAGCGATGCCATCAAAGCCTACATCAGCAGCCAGATGCTGCCGGTATGTGAGATTAAGCATGTTCGTCAATTATTGGACCTTGTACAAGCCGTTCTTGCAGGCACGCCCTGTTTATTGGTGGATGGAATGCAAGGAGCCTTTTTGGTGGGGTCGGCGAAGGGAAAAAGCCGAAACGTAGAAGAGCCTCTATCGGAAGCCCTTCTTCGAGGTCCCCGTATCGGATTTACCGAAAGATTGTCAGACAATACAGGCCTGCTTAGGCTTCATGGAAAAAATGAAAGTCTTCAGCTCACCCGATTCGAGGTCGGAAACCGGGTAAAAAAAGATCTGGTCGTCGCCTACATGAAGGACATCGCCGACCCCAATCTGGTGGATGAAGTCGTTACGCGCATCCGGAAAATCGAAATCGACGACCCGCTGGAATCGGGATACATCGAGCAATTGATTGAAGAAAACGTCATGAGTCCTTTTCAGCAAATCCAAAATACCGAGAGACCGGACAGGGTCATCGGCGCTTTGCTGGAGGGGCGGGTAGCCATCCTTCTTGACGGCACGCCCTACGCGTTAATCATGCCGGTCACGTTCAGCATGCTGCTCCAATCGCCTGAAGACTATTACGAGAGATGGATCTCGGGCTCCTTTGTCCGCTTATTGCGCTTTCTCTCCGCCCTTCTGGCGCTGCTGGCACCCGCACTGTACATTTCGTTTATTTCGTTTAATCCCGGGCTGATACCCACCAAGCTGGCGTTGACTATTATCGGGACGAGGCAGGGCGTGCCCTTTCCCTCGATCATCGAAGCGCTCATCATGGAGATCGCCATTGAAATTTTGCGGGAGGCCGGGATCCGGCTTCCGAAACCCATTGGACCTGCGATGGGCATCGTGGGCGGTCTGATTATTGGCGATGCTGCCGTAAATGCCGGAATTGTCAGTCCGTTTCTCGTTATTGTCGTAGCTGTAACCGCGATCTCCTCCTTCACGATCCCGGTCTACAGTGCCGGCATTACACTGCGCGTCCTCCGGTTTACCGCGATGTTCTTTGCGGCAGTGCTCGGTTTGTTCGGCGTCGTGATGTTCTTCCTTTTGCTGTGCAGTCATCTGGTCAGATTGAAGAGCTTTGGCGTGCCTTACGCAAGCCCCATGGTGCCTTACGGTATCAACGACTTGAAGGATTTCCTCATCCGCTTCCCCTTGAAGGTGATGAAGAAACGCCCCCGACTGTTAAAACCGCAGGATCCCGATCGTCGAAACTAATCATTCCAAGCACGAAACGAGGTGAGGACCATGAGCAGCTCCAGTTTACAGACCAAAGACCAAATTACCACTTCCCAGGCCGCCGTCATGATCATTAACTACATGCTGGGCGCCGGTATTCTCACGCTCCCGAGAACGACGGTAGAGGCTGCCAAAACCCCGGATGTATGGATATCCATTCTAATCTCCGGCATGATCATCATGCTGGCCGGATTCATCGTCGTGATGCTATGCCGCAGATTTCAGGGAAAAACCTATTTTCAATTCGTGCCCGAAATCACTGGTAAATGGGTGGCCTTCCTGTTGAGCTTGCTGGTCATTGCTTATCTCATTACCATTTCTGCTTTTGAAATCCGGGTGATGGCGGAAGTTACGGGGCTATACCTGCTTGAGGGCACACCCGTATGGATCATCGTGATGACGTTTATGTGGATCGGTCTGTATTTGACCACAGGAGGGATCAACTGCATCGCCAGAATGTACGAGATCATTTTGCCCATTACGCTGTTGTTCTTCATTATTGCAATTCTGCTGAGCAGCAGCATATTCGACGTCAAAAATTTAAGGCCGGTGCTTGGCTCGGGCATCATGCCCGTGCTGAAAGGGATTAAACCCTCGCTGTTATCGTTCACCGGTTACGAGATCATGTTTGTTGCCATGGCGTTCATGAAGTCGCCCAAGAAAGGCACCAAGGCTATGCTCGTCGGTATTACGGTTCCCATGGTGATCTATTTGATCACCGTCATCATGGTCATTGGCGGGCTCTCCATTCACGGCGTACAGAAGAGAACCTGGCCCACGCTGGACTTAATGCGGAGTTTCGAGATGCAGGGCTTGATATTCGAGCGCTTTGAATCCCTGCTGCTTGTCATCTGGATCATGCAAATATTCTCGACCTTTACGGTCGCGCATTACGCAGCCTCGCTAGGGCTCTCCCAGCTGCTGAAGAAGAATATACGCCCCATCCTCTTCATCATGCTTCCGGTGATCTTCCTGATCGCCATGGTGCCGAAGGATGTGTCGGAGACATTCAAGCTGGGAGATACCGTAGGTTATATGTCGATATATTTATTCGGAGGACTGCCGCTCATCCTATTATTGATCAGTAAGGCCCGCAAGAAAGGGGGAAGCCGAAATGAACAGATATAAACGATGCGTGTCGATAGTAACGGCCAGCGTCCTGCTGCTGCTGACAACCGGATGCTGGAGCAGCAACGAGATCGAGGATGTCAGCGTCTATGTAGGTTTAGGACTGGATGCAGCGAATGAATCCCGATTCGAACGGGAGATCAACCAACAAGGGGCGACCTACCCCAAAAGGAAAGTGCTGACGGCGACGGTTCAGATCGTGCCCCCGATTACGAGCAAGAGCGAGAAACAAGGCGGATCCAGCTCGTCTTCACCCAGCAAAGCCTATCTGAATGAACAATTAACGGGAGATTCCCTTATTCAGATCTTCCGCCAGTTTGCTCTGCGAAGAGACCGTCCGTTGATCGGCCATCATCTCAAGGTCATCGTCGTCTCAAGCGAACTCGCCAAACGGTACAGCCTGGAGCAGATTCTTGATTTTATTCTCCGGGATAATGATATCCGCCCCAGCTGCCTGGTAGTGGTGAGCCACCGGAGTGCACTTGAAGCGTTGAGCTCCACCGAACCCGGGGAGATCCCAGCTTTCTACTTGATGGGTCTTGTCGATAACCGCTATCGTTCCAACAAAATCCTTCCCCCGATGTCACTCATAAAGCTGGATAGCACCATGCAGTCGGGAGAGAGCTTCCTGCTGCAAAATGTCGTCACCGCCCAAAGCGAGCATAAATTCTCGGGTGCCGCCGTATTCAAAGGCAATACCAAGAAATTTATCGGGGAACTGAGCCAATATGATCTTGAAGGCTTATCCTGGATCAAGGAGGACGTGAAGGGAGGGGCGCTGAAAACCTACGCGCATAAAACCGGACATACCGTTATTTATGTGCCCAAGAATTCCCACAGCACCATTATCCCCAAGGTTCAGGGAGACGAAATATCATTTCATATCAAGGTCCGTTCGGAAGGCAGATTAATCGAGGATTGGAGCTTTCCGGAGATTCCCACAACCGAGCAATATATGAGAGAGTTGGAACGACTGTTTGAAGAAGAAGCCCGTAAACAGATCGAACAGGTTTTGGATAAAATGCAGCATGTCTATCATGTAGACGTTGGGGGCTTTGCCGATCAGATCCGAATCAAATATCCAAAATTGTGGAAAAAAGTAGAGAAGGATTGGGATGAAACCTTTAGCCATATCCCCATTACGTATGAAGTCGACATGAAGATCACGGACTTCGGTTCCTCAACGGATTAAAGAGCGCTGACGCAATACCGTCAGCGCTCTTTTGCCTTGGCTTACACCAAAAACATCGCAACGACCGTCGTCACGGCAAGGCCTAGCAGCACCGGCTTCAGATTCCGTCTTGCCAGCTCGAACGGGCTGACCCCGCAGATGGCTGCGGCCGGAATCAGTGCCCATGGAATGAGCGTCCCGCCGCCTACCCAGATGGCGGCAACCTGGCCGAGCGCGGTCAGGGTAGCCGCACCTGAGCCGATGGCCGTGGCAAACAACTGCGCGATCGAGCCGGCGAGCGATATGCCGGAGAAGCCCGAACCGTCCAGACCCGTAATGGCACCGGTGATCGTCAACGTCACCGAACCCACGGCGCCGTTCAGCGGTACAGCATTCGCAAGGGCAACCCCCAGGTCGTTCACGATCCCATGGGATGCTTCCGGAAGCACTTTGCCGAACAGATCGCTGAACGCAGCATCCCCCAGATAGAAGAAAGCCGCAATGGGAATGACGGGACCGAACACCTTAAATCCGAACATGAAGCCTTCGATCAAATACGAGGTGACCTTCTCCAAACCGCGGTTGCGATGAGCGACCAGCGCAATGACGCCGAGGATCAGGACGGCTGTTCCGCCTACCAGGGCCGTCGCATCTCCGCCTTGCAGCTTCAAGATGAACATGGCCGCGACGTCTGCCGCGAACAGGAGCAGGATCGCGATGGCCAGCCATTTTTTCATGCCGGGAGAAACGGCTGCAACGGTATCATCCTCGTCGGTTCGCGTGGTCAGCGCGTCTCCCGTGCTTTTGATGGAGACCAATCCATCCCTCCAGCTGCCATTGCGCTGATCTCTCTTCATCATCCAAAATGCCGCCACGGTCGTCACCAGCCCCATCACGATCACGAGCGGCACACTCGCGGCCATGACGCTGGCTACAGGCAATCCGGCTGCATCGGCAGTCAATTTAGGCGCGCCTTGAATGATATAATCCCCCGATAGCGCGATGCCGTGCCCGAACAGATTCATCGCCACGGCTGCTCCCAGGGCAGGCAAGCCGACCCGGATGGCAACGGGAAGCAGGACCGCCCCGATTAACGCTACCGCCGGTGACGGCCAGAAGAAAAAGGAGGTCACCATCATGATGATGCCGATGCCCCAGTAAGCCATAGCCGGAGTACGGAGAAAACGGGTTAGCGGGGCCACCATCGTCTCGTTGATCCCCGTCTTGATCAAGACCCGGCTCATCGCCACGATAATGGAAATAATCATGATCGTGCCCATCAGCTCTTTGGTCGCGTAGATAAATGAATTAAATACGCCGGAGACCGAGCCGCTCAGCGTCTCCGTTGCCAGAATGCCGAGCGCGAATATTCCGGTAATGCAAACCAGCGTCGTATCGCGCCGCCGGATCAACAGCGTCATGATCAATACGATAAACGCCAGGTAAACCCAGTGAATCGCGGTTAGATGAATTCCCATATGAAGCCACGCCCTTTCCCAGGCAGCAGGTTTTGTGTGACTACATCATATGCATGGGCCTGGGCAAGGGTTCATGACCCGTACTTATCATACGCTTACGGATCTCCGAAGAAGGGTGTGGTATAGTGAATGCAAGCCCCTGCTTTGCGTTAAAGGAGTTGATGACATGTATACCATTCTGATTGTGGAAGACGATGAACGAATCGCGGATAAACTAAGGTCAGCGATCTCCAAATATGATTTCAACGTACGGATTATCGAAGATTTCAACCGCGTGATGGACATTTTTGCGGAGACGAAGCCGGATCTGGTTCTGCTGGACGTCAATCTGCCGAAATACGACGGATTCTACTGGTGCCGGCAAATCCGCACCCAATCCCACTGCCCGATCATCTTCATCTCGGCACGCGACAGCGGCATGGACCAGATCATGGCGCTCGAAAACGGGGCCGATGATTATATTACGAAGCCGTTTGACATGGAGCTTGCCCTGGCCAAAGTCCGCAGCCACCTGCGCCGCGCGGTCGGCGCCTATGCCTCCGGCCAGGAGGAGGAGCCTACCGTTGAAAGCGCCGGTCTCCTCCTGTATCCCGAGCGACTCCTCGTGACCTATGGAGACCGGTCGGCCGAGTTGACTCAGAAGGAAGCTGCCCTGCTGACGATGCTCATGGAAAAAGACGGCCGCGTGGTCAGCCGCGAACGGCTCCTGGACCTCATGTGGGAAGATCAGCACTTCATTGACGACAATACGTTGAATGTTTATATTACGAGGGTTCGCCGCAAGCTTCGTGAACTCGGAGCCGGGGATCTCATCGAAACCGTCCGGGGAGCAGGCTACCGGTTCATGGCAGGCAAGGAGACCCTATGAAACTTTTTTTGAGGGAGCACCTCCCGCTCATGCTGTTTTTTGCCGTTCAAATGCTGCTTGTCCCCCTGCTGTACTGGCTTACCGGTGAAGGCAGACCCTTTACTGTCGTACTATACGGGGTACTGTTGAGCAGCGTCGTGCTGCTGGTCTATCTGGTGTACCGGTATCTCTCTCATCGCACGATGTATCAAGAGCTTTCCAGCCAGGAACTTTCGGAGGAGTTCTCCAATCCTCCTCTGGGCGATGCGCCGCTGCCGGAAGCGATCCACGAGCGGATCAGCCATTATGAACGCTTATACCGGGAACAGCTGCATCGGCATCAAAGCGGAACCGACCAGCATCTGGCCTTCGTCAACCGCTGGGTTCATCAGATGAAGACCCCGCTGTCGGTGATTCAATTAACGCTCGATGAAGTCGAAGAAGCACCCGCCGAACATATACGGGAAGAGCTTGAACGAATACGCAAAGGCCTCGAAATGGTGCTGTATACTGCACGCCTGGACCGGTTCGAGCAGGACTTCGCGGTAGAAGCCGTCGGACTCCGTGCCGCGGTCAGCGAATCCGTCGTGGAGAATCGAAAGCTATTCATTCGCAAAGGGATTACCCCGGTGTTTCGCATCGATGATCGGATCTCCGTCTACACGGATGCCAAATGGTTTCGATTTATGCTGGGTCAAATTCTGACGAACGCCGTGAACTACTCCGGCAGCCCCGGCAAGAAGATTCAATTCACTGCAGAAGAAGCAGGGAAACACATCAAACTTCGTATCCGCGATGAGGGGATCGGCATTGCACCGGAGGACATCAACCGGGTATTCCATCCCTACTTCACCGGCGAGCGCGGCCGGCAATATCATGAATCCACCGGCATGGGCCTGTATCTAGTCCGTGAAATCGCCCATAAGCTTGACCATTCCGTCGAACTGGAATCCACGCTCGGTGAGGGAACCACCGTTACCTTGACGCTGCGCAGAGCCGAAAACCAAGACACATCCGGACCTTAGGTGTGTCTTCTTTGTATTGGGGGAATGACTAGACCACCAACTCCACGCCGATAACCCCAGGATACGAACGGAATATGCGAACATAACCTTATGGCAGATGTAAGCTTCATTTCACCTAAATCCATAGCAGAGTCAGGTCAGTATACGATAGAGTTAGGCTACACTGAGATTATAGAAAGGAGCCTATGGATTTATGGATATTCTTGAAGTAAAGGCTTTAAACAAAGTATATGCGGGCAAAGTGGCGACACAAGCTCTTACCGATATTCATCTCACCATCAAAGAAGGAGAATTCGTCGGCATCATGGGGCCATCCGGCAGCGGTAAAACCACCCTGCTGAACATGGTATCCACCATCGATCGCCCAAGCTCGGGCGAGGTCAAGATCGGGGGTAAAAATCCTTACGCCATGAAAAAAAGCGAGCTTGCCCATTTCCGCCGCAGACAGCTCGGCTTTGTATTCCAGGATTTCAATCTGCTCGATACGCTCACGGTCGCCGAGAATATCGTGCTCCCGCTTACGCTGGACCGCCGTCCGCTTAAGGACATGGAGTCGCTACTGCAGCAAACCGCTTCACGGCTTGGCATCCGCGAAATTCTGAATAAACGCGTGTATGAGATTTCAGGAGGTCAACGACAGCGCACCGCGATTGCCAGGGCTATCATCAGCGCGCCCCTGTTACTGCTTGCGGATGAGCCTACGGGAGCGCTCGATTCCAACTCCTCTCGAATCGTGATGGAGTCGCTCGCCGAGATTAATGAGCGGGATCGTACCACTTTAATGCTGGTTACGCATGATCCTCTGGCCGCAAGCTATTGCAACCGCATCGTTTTTATTAAAGACGGCAAACTTGCCGCAGAGATACACCGCGGAGAGAACCGGCAGGCCTTTTTCCAAAAAATCATCGATACGCTATCGTTCTGGGGAGGGAATACGAGTGAGCTTTCCTCAATTCGCGTTTAATAACGTCCGGCGGAATGCTCGCCAATACTTCGCTTACCTGCTGAGCAGCTCATTCATGGTCATGATTTTCTTTACGTATGCGGTATTCATCTACCATCCCGCCATCGAGAATTCGCCCATGGGCGCGATGACGCGTACGGGAATGACGATTGCCACGGTCATCGTCTATGTGTTTGCCTTCTTGTTCGTACTGTATTCGATCAGCGTCTTTCTGAAGTCGCGGAACCGGGAGTTCGGCATTCTGACGATCCTGGGGGCCGAAGCCAAACAGATCAACTGGCTGATTTTCCTGGAGAATATTCTGATTGGCGCTATTGCCATCGTATCGGGCATCGCCAGCGGAATGCTGTTATCCAAGGTGTTCCTGCTCATCAGCACCAAGGTAATCGATATGGACGAGCTGCCGTTCTATTGGCCGGTCAAAGCGATGCTGCTGACCGCCGGTGCGTTCGCTGCGCTGTTTCTCGTCATTTCGCTCTTCACCTTGTTGTTTATCCGGAAGAATCAAGTTCTGGAGCTTCTCAAAGGCACCAGCAAACCGAAAACCGAACCGAAAGCCAATCTGTTCCTGGCCCTCTTAGGCGTGGTGCTGCTTACCATCGGCTTTACCGTCCTTCGTGTCAAAGAGTTAGACCCTGCGGGATTGATCATTGCTGCGATAACCGGAATTATGGGCACGTATTTCTTTTACTCCCAGCTATCCGTGTGGATTGTCCGCATGCTGCAGCGAAATCGCGGGACTACCTGGAAAGGAACAAACCTGCTGTGGATTTCCGAAATGAGTTACAAGATTAAGGATAATGCCCGCATGCTGTTTCTGGTCACGGTTGTGGTTGCACTGGCTTCCATGAGCACCGGTTTCGTACTGGCCATGCAGCAATCGATCAAATCGGTGTATTTGGATAATCCGTACGCGCTTAGCTACACCTACTTTAGCAATGCCGACGAGACTAAGGTGCAGGAAGAATTGGACCTGATTGAAAATCGTCTGCAGACAGAAGGGCTGGAGTATAAACGGGCGGAGGTCGAAACCATCTACTATCGCTTGTCAGCGAATGGGGAGGACTCCTTACACATCATGCCGCAGTCCCAATACGACCGTTTGGCTGCCATGATGAATACCAAGCCGGCCGGGACATTCGGCGAGAATGAAGCCTTATTGGCGGAAACCCCGACTGCAGCGAGGAAGAGTAAAGGGAAGCTAACGGAAGCAGATATCGAATTATCCGGTCAACCCTACTCTTTCATCCTGGAGAACCGCACAGACCGGATTGCGGCTTTGGTATATAGCGGCAGATTGCTGGTCGTTACGGACACCATGTTTGAAGAGCTAAGGGGCGGGAACAACGCAAATGAAATCAGTGTGAATCATACGTATCCGTTTATTTTTCTCGATTCCCAAGGACTCCCCCAGAAGGATGATCCTGAAACCAAGCTCGGGCTTGAGCTGTCGGAATGGAACAGAAGTGCAATCAGTGAAGGTTATATAGAATCCAGGGCGGAGAACTATTATGTCAATAAACAAGGATTTTCGTTATTCAGCTTTATCGGGGTGTTTGTCGCCTTGATCTTCTCGATCTCATCCGCAAGCTTCCTGTATTTCAAGCTGCATACGGAGCTTTCAGCCGACCAGGCGATGTACCGTTCCCTGTCCAAGATCGGACTCAGCGCCCGAGAGATGAACATCTCTGCAACGATTCAGATTGCCGTGCTGTTCTTTATCCCCATTCTGGTTGCAGCCCTGCAGTCCTTAGTCGTGCTCGGCCCGGTTCTTGGATACCTGGATGCTCCATTTGTAAGCGGTCCTGTATTGGTGGCATCATCGGCATTCTTGGCTGCCCAAATGATATATTTCCTAATCGCCAGAGCCCGTTATATTAAATCCGTGAACGGGATGATGGTGTAAATATGCATACAGGGAAAATCGACGCCGTGGCTCAGCAGCCTATCTTAGGAAAGGGGCGCTTGCACTTTTTAGACCAATTCAGGGGGTTTGCCCTGCTTGGCCTCCCGTTTGTTAACGTATTGGCGCTCTGGCTCATCGCTACGCCGGAAACCGCAGCGGATTTTTGGCTGCAGCGAGGGCTTAACTTACTTGTGGAAGCCCGATTCTATACCATCTTCACGTTCCTGTTCGGACTTGGATTCTACATGTTTCTATCCCGAAGCGCTACAACGGGTGGAAAGCCAAGGCTTCGGCTGTATATTCGCCGGTTAGCGATTCTGGTGCTGATCGGCTTCATCCATCAGCAGTATCAATCGGGCGAGGCATTATTCTATTATGCGGTTGTTGGCCTGCTTGCGGTTCCTCTTTATTGGGCTCCGAGAAGAATTAAACTTCTTATCGGATTGGCGGGATTTGTTATAGCGGCCGTTATGGGCGTCAAACTCCTTACCATCCCTTTCCTGATCATATTAGGCCTAGCTGCAGGCCAATATCGATTACTTGATGCGATCAACAAGGGATTAAGATTACGCTCGTTGCGCATGATTTGGATACTGTCTCTGTTAGGAACGATTTTGGCCATCAGCGCCATGTGGTGGGTAGCGCCTTCCGAGCCCATGCCATCGTTTCTGTTCGAGGTAGCAGGCGAGACGCCGTCACCAACCATGGAAGCCGCCTTTACACTGGCACATATCGGGGTGGCGACAGGCCCTCTCGTATCCGTATTTTATCTAAGCTCTCTCTTAATGCTTGGGCGTACCCGCGTAGGTGCGAAGATGTTATATCCGTTACAGGCATACGGGCGCATGGCGCTTACCAACTACATTGGGCAAACCGTCTTTCTGGTAGGTATTCAGCGCCTAATACTGAACACCACACCGACGACTTATGTCGTGTCCACGCTCGTTTCCCTGGGGATTGTGATCTTCCAGATCATAGCCAGCCATCTGTGGATGCGTTGGTTCCAATACGGACCTCTGGAATGGTTGTGGCGATGCGGTACCTATTGGACCCTCGTGCCGATTCGCAAAAAAACAGGAGACCTATAGGTCCCCTGTTTTTTGGGGTTTGTTTTTGCCGGATGACGGAATCGATGATCATGCTTAATTTCGGAAGCAGCCACGCTGCAGGTTTTCCAAGTGTTCTCCTCACGCTGCTGCCCAGCTTGATCCGCCATTCCTTCTACCTCATCCGCCGCTCTAAACGCCGTATTTCCTCCTCGATCACGATCATTCCCGCCTCGATCCGGGGTTTCTCCACCCCGATGATACATAACCGAATCCGGTCATTGCGCTGATTCTCCGGCAGCAGATGTTGATCCACGTTCGTAACCGAGATACTTCTCTGCAGCAAGCGATCCTGAAGTGCGGATGCCTTTACATACTGGGGCAACCGAATGGTGATGAACACGCCCGAGGAGGGGCACGTATAGTGAATGCCGCTGCCGAAGACACGGGCACATACCTCGATGGCATAGTGCATCTTCTCCCGGTAATGCTCCCGGATGCGGGCTGCATGGCGCTTGTACATGCCGCTCTTAATATAAAGTTCAAGCGCGCCTTGGGAGAGGATCGGCGACGATATGTCTGCGGCGTTTTTATGCCTAATAAACGGATCCAACAGCCGATCCGGAAGAAGGACGGCGCCCATTCGAATGCCTGGCAGGATCGTCTTCGAGAAGCTTTTGACATAGATGACATGGTCCGACTGATCCAGTGCGTACAACGGGTCGACCTTCGAATCTTCCTCCAGGTCCGCCAGATAATCATCCTCCACGATATAGACATCATACTGCCGGGCGAGATCCGCGATACGCCTCTTCTGCTCCAGCGAATACGAGGTGCCTAACGGGTTGAGGAATCGTGGCACCGTGTAGAACAGCTTGATCTGTCCGCTGCAAAAATAAGACTCCAGCACCTCCAGGTCGATACCATGCTCATCCCGATGGATGCCGATCACCGGACAGCCTGCAACGCGCGCCGCCGCCAAGAAACCGAAATACGTCGGCTGCTCCACCAGGACCGCCCGTCCCTCCTCACCCGGGAAAGGCATGCGCGTCAGGATCGAGAAGGCCTGCTGAGCCCCGGTCACCACAGCGATCTGATCAGGTTTAGCAAACATTTGCTGCGCATGGAAGTACCTGCTCAGCTCGTTCCTTAACGAGGAAATTCCTTTCGGATCGGTGTAACCGAACAGCTCCTCCTTGTATAAGGAAATCGCCTTACGCAGGCAGTGCTCCATCTCCTGAAACGGCAAAAAATCGCCCCGGGGCGTCGTTGAGGCGAAATCAATCGGCTCGGTTTCCGTCCGCTCAGAGGCTGGGCCCCTCCCCTCCACGAGATAGTAACCGCTCTTGGGTACCGGGTAGATGACATCATCGCGCTCCAAGGTCTGATACGCACGAACGACCGTATTGGGACTGCAGGAGAACATTTGGGCCAAGGCTCTGACCGATGGCAGCTTATGACCTGATCGGATATGCCCCCTCTCCACTTCACGGATCATATGGGCAACAATTTGTTCGTGCTTCGTGTCCATCCCGCTTCTCCCCCTGTATTGATACAGTTGCTCTAAATTGTCCTGTTCATTTCCGATTCCATGATTAAAATTAGCTTATTGCATGACATAGCGGAAGTAAAGACTTGGGAGAGGGGCTGACGGGGTTGCGATGAAAAGAGACCGGGGTTATGCATGGGTCATTCTCATATTTCTATGGATGCTGGGGTTTGCGGCGGCCATCAGCCGGTTTGTCATGTCTTATTACCAGCACGAAATGGCAAGGGATTTAAGCGTCGACCTCACCTTTATCAGCTTCACCTGGTCCGTTAACATTGCCGTTGCCGCCGTCTGTTCTCCGCTCGGCGGATGGTTGACCGATCGCTACGGTCCCAAAAAAATGATGCTCCTGAACGCCCTGTTTGGCGTGATGTCCATGCTGACCGTGCTTACGTTTCGTCATCCGGCAGGATTCTTCCTGGGGCTCGGGCTGCTCTCCGGCCTCTCGGGCATGGCTGCAAGTACAGGTTATGTCGTGGTCACAAGCTGGTTCAGCCGCCATAAAGCGAAGGCACTCATGATCATGACCAGCGCGAGCTCGCTCGGCCTGGCCGTATTGACGCCTCTATTTGTCAGCAACCGAGACTGGCTCGATTGGACAACGGCATTCACTTTCACCTTATGGATCACGCTTGTATCCATACCGCTCACCTTGCTTATCATGAAAGAACGAAAGCGCGAAGAGCACGAAGCCGACCCCTCCGCTGCTGAATCGCCCCCAACTGCTGGGAGGCCACGGATCCTCCCGATCGCCAAGGAGATGGTAACCAGCCGAACCGTGCTTCTGGTGGTCTTCGCTTTGTTCACATGCGGTTTCAGCATGGGAACGGTTGAAATGCACCTGATGGCCATCCATCGCCATCATCAGATCAGTTCGGTAATGTTCACGTCCTCACTGAGTATTCTCGGTTTGCTTGAGCTGACGGGCGGACTGCTGTTTGCCTTCCTCCTGGACCGGATGTCGAGGAGTTTGGCCTTGTCCTTCCTGTACGTATTTCGAATCGTGGCCTTTACGGTGCTGTATCTGCACTTCAGCGCTTCTCCGATCCTCTTCTCGGTCATCTTCGGAGCCAGCTATTTAGGCGCCATTCCGGGCGGCATTCTGGTAGCCGGCGAGGCCATGGGCCATCGCTCCGTTGGATTGCAGGCCGGAACGCTGCTTATTTTCCATCAGGCTGGCGCCGTTCTCGGCTCCTTCTCCGGCGGATTCCTGTATGACCTTACGAACAGCTACCAAGCGCTGATCGGGATCAACTTGATATTCAGCGCTCTGTCGGCCACGGGCTATTACCAGATTCATCGTGCGTCGAATCGAAGGCGTTCCGTTCCAGGTCAGCCGGGCGGCGCCAGCTTAAAAAAATCACTATAGGCAGGTGTTTTTGATGAAAATGGCTTTCATTCTATTCCATGGCATGACGGCGCTGGACCTGATCGGCTTCACCGAAGTCATGACCCGGCTTGCCCGCATCCGTCCCGAATCGGATATATCCTGGGATTATTGCGCGTTGAGCACGCAAATCACCGATGATCGCGGATTGGCGTATGTCGTATCCCGGGTCAAACCGGATCTTTCGGAATACGATCTGCTCTTCGTGCCTGGCGGCTTTACCACGAGGGAGCTAAGATACGACCCCGATGTGCTGACTTGGCTGCAGACCGCCCGGGAAGCCAACCATCTCGTATCCGTCTGCACCGGATCGCTGCTTTTGGGCGCGGCCGGCTTGCTGGAGGGCAAGCGGGCTACCACCAACGCTTCGGCTTACGAGCTATTGACACCCTACTGCAAGGAAGTTGTTCAAGCACGCATTGTACAGGACGGCCGTCTCTTTACGGGCAGCGGAGTGTCTTCGTCTATTGATCTCGGCCTATATGTGCTCGAAAGGCTAACCGATGCAGCAACGGCGGAACGGGTGCAGACGGATATGAGCTACCCCTATTACCGGACGGGAACCTCATCCGCGGTATATGATGCGAAGACAGGCATGTGAATCCGGAGTGCGGTGACCGGGGAACTTACCCTATATGGAAGCCGCTCTCCCCCGCAGGAATCACGATTTCATTACGCATAAGCACGGAGCCGGTCATCAATCAGCCTGAGCAGCCAATCTCTTTCTCCGGGAACATCCTCTCTCAGCCTGGCCGCTGCAACGGGCAGCATCCACCGGTCGATATCCTCCAGCTTCGCACGGGATAATCGGCAGTACTCGTTCAGGTATACTTTATTCCACAGCATGCGGGCCATCCGAAGCGGAAGCACCAGGATGCCCGGCTGATCGACCGGGTTAAACGGCGATTGGAACATGAGCGATGTCCTGGCGACGTCGCATAGCGGGTTACCTACATGAGCGTTGTTCCAGTCGATCGCCCGGCATCCGTTCTCCGCGACGATCACATTGTCCGGGTGAAAGTCGCCATGGCAGATGGAATCGCCTTCCGGAAATGAATCCAGCACCTTGCATATGGCCTGCGCTTTTTCTTGCAGGATGCCGCTTGCATCGAGAATCGCGTGTTCCAGCTTTTCCTTTTGCGGCGGCAGCAGGCTGGTCGTGCAGCTGTGCGTCGCATGCTGGAGCTGCGCCATATCCCGGGCGCACTTCGTTAGCTGAAGCGGTGCCGATTGAACCTGCCGCAGCATCGACGGTCCCGTAATTCGTTCATACACCAGCCCCGTACGTCCTTCAATATCCACCATGTCAAAGACCGAAGGGGCGGGGACCCCCGCTTCCGCAACGATGCGGCCCATCTCCGCCTCATACGTCACCCATTCCGGGCGATACCCTTGATAATACAGCTTTAGTGCCTGAGTCTCTCCCCATTCATAGACCTCTGCACTCCTGCCTTTTCCAATCAGCGCACCCTTCTTCAAAAGCTCATCCTCCACATTTTTTATGTCAGCTGGATTTTGAATTCGAACGCATCATCATCCGCTGAATCCAGCCTGGCTTCTGAATCCGGCAGTTATGAAACGCCGATATCTTCCATTCCCCGTTCACTTTGACCAGCACGTTGGTATTAATGGAATAGCGGCCGGTGGGCGGCTTCTTATGGAATCTGAGCTGCACCGCTCCCGTAGCCTGAGCTATCGCAAGCTCCGGGGTCAGGAAACGCAGCTGCGTCGGGGTCGGTCCCGCTACCAGTTTGGAGTCGCGGAGCACCCCGTCCCACAGCTTCTGATGAACCTCATCGATCTCTTGGCGGCCCTTCAAGTGCTGTCCGCTAAACGTCACGTAATCCGCATCATCGGTAAAGCATTCCGCATAAGCCCGGCCATTCCCTTCTCCCCACGCCTTGGACAGCGAATCGAATAATCTCAGGATCGCCTGACGATCCTCGTGCGTTCCGTTCATCAGCTTATCTCCTTTCTTGCTATTAAGGGGATATCACTAAACCTTCTTTGAACACATTGTACGATAATCCGGCCGAACAAAATTCCCGCCCCAGAATGAAAACAGACTCGGTCTTGGGACCGAGTTGTTCCTTCAGATCCGGCGAGCTGCGTTCTTTACGCAGGCAGGAGAGCGGGATATGATATCGTTATCCATGAGAGACCGAATCATAAAGGAGGTAGCAAACGGTATGATGAAGATCAGCGTTTTCGCCAAGGTCAGCGGCGTTTCCATCAAAACATTGCGCTATTATGATGAGCTGGGCCTATTAAGGCCCGCCCATGTTGATGAGCAAAGCGGATACCGTTACTATTCCGAGGAGCAGCTGCTAACCGTTAAGCGGATTGCCTCCTACAAGGAACAGGGGTTTACCTTGGAACAGCTCAAGGCTTTTTTTGACGAGGATATAGGAACCGATGTCGTAAAGAACAAACTTGCGGATAAAATGACGGAGCTTCGACATGCGATGCAGACCCTCCAGCTGCAGCTGGATGAGGTGAACAGCAGAATGTCGCGCTTGGAGCCATCGGAAGCCGGTGATCCGGCAGGCTTCATCCGTATTCGGGAAGTCCCATCCCAGCTCGCCGCATCGATTCGCGACCAAGTCCCCCGCAGCCAGCTATGTCTCTTGCTTGATGAGATTATGAAATATGCGACCTCTTATGGAGAAGAGGAAGCTAGCCAGTTAACCATCCTTTGGCATGATCACGGCAGCGAGAATGCCGACATCGCCGACATCGAAGTCGCAATCCCCATAACCAGGGACATACCTGTTAATGGCCGTGTTCGTGTGGACTACCTGCCGATGCTTCAATCTGCCGCATCTCTTGTACATCGTTGTGATCCGTACGGTTATAGCTGTCCTGTTGCACCCGAGCTTAAAGCATGGATTTCGTCCCAAGGCCTCGTTCAATCGGACCGGGAGCCGATCCTCGAAATCTATCTCACCTCGGATAAAGATATCTATGGCAAGAAGCGCCCCGCAGAATTGCTTATTCCCTTACAAGGCAACGCGTTGTAACCCATCCTTATCCTGATAGGCTGCCGGAGCGCGCCTCAGCCCTGCCTCCATCCATACTTGCAGCAGCGGTAATCTGACATGACTTTTGTTCATGAAAAAAGCTCTAGAACCATCCCCCTCTTGACTCTCCCCCTAACCGGAGAGTGTACAGTAGCTTTAAATCAAACAAGAGGAGTGGAGTTTCATGAAACGATTAGACAACAAAGTTGCATTGGTTACAGGCGGAAGCCGAGGAATCGGCAAAGGAATCGCGCTTCGGTTGGCGGAAGAAGGGGCATTGGTCGTTGTTCATTACGGAAACCGCCGGGATGCTGCGGATGAGGTTGTCCAGACCATACAGGTTCAAGGCGGGCGAGCTATCGCCTTAGGTGCAGGGTTGGAATCGGTAGATGGAGCCAAGGGGCTTATTTGTTCGCTGAGGGAGGAGCTGCTGCGTGTAACGGGGGACCAGCATTTCGATATTCTGGTGAATAACGCAGGTATCGGAACCTCAAAGACCTTTGAAGAAACGACCGAGGAGAGCTTCGACGAGCTGCTTGCCGTTAATGTAAAAGCACCGTTCTTCCTGGTCCAACAGGCTCTGCCGCTCCTGCGTGACGGCGGGCGCATCGTCAACATCTCCTCCGGTGTGACGCGTATCGCCTATCCGCATATCATGGCTTACAACATCACCAAGGGAGCCATCAATACGTTCACCTTGCACCTCGCCAAGCTGCTGGGTCCACGCGGGATCACGGTGAATGCGGTTCTTCCGGGCATCGTGGATACGGACGTGAATGCTGCATGGCTGCATACGCCGGAAGGGCAGCAGCATGCCGCAGAGATGTCCGCGCTTGGCCGAATCGGTCTGCCGTCGGATATTGCGGATGTCGTCGCGTTTCTGTCATCAAGCGACGGGCGCTGGGTCACGGGGCAGATGGTCGATGCAACCGGCGGCTCTCATCTGTAACTATGAAAAGAGCTATCCTTGCTTGGCATTAACGCCAGAAAGGATAGCTCTTTTGCTATATTTTACTGTTAATCGGATTCGCCACTCTGCTCAATATCGCTCTTTTCCTATGTCTTCATTAATCGGATTCGCCCATCCGCACAACCAAATTTCGCTCCGGGTCCCAGCGCCATGACGGATTCTTCCCTCGAACCTGCAAACCTCCTACCCATTTATCGATCGTTCCGGTGCAGGCATAGTCGGTCTTACCGGCTAGTACCTCATGCCCCAAACTCGTCACTTGCAGCACCCGATCTTGGAAATGGGGTACAGCCCGTTTGAAGTCCGGAAACGACGCTGTACCGTCTATAGCCAGCAGACTCACCGGTCCCTCCGTCATCTTCTTCAAATAGTGCCAGAACTCCAGATCTCCCATTCCGAGTACATGGAGTTGGTTACCTACCTCTCGGAACAACTCATGCGGCTTATGGATTCCGCCTGCAACAGCCTCCAACGTCGTCTGCTCGATGATCCCGAGTCCATGGCTCACAGAGGGCAGCCGTGCCAGATGAGCCTCAAACGCAGCCCTCGCAAAAGGCAGTGCCGAGGAATCCACCTCCAGCATGCGCTGATGTTTCTCCGGCCGATCCGAGGTATAGGCTTCCCACAACATGCTGCCCAGCATAAGCATTTCTTCTCCAATCGCATGCCATGTGCCGGATAAAGTCTCGAGCTGCTCCGTGCTAAGCTGCCCCAGCCCGCGAAAAAGCTCAATGCCCGGGTAGGCGCCAATGCACAGCAGACTCAGCTTCGTATTTCCCAGTGACTGTTCCTTAAACCAATGCAGTAAATAGGCCAGCATGGTCTGGTCAAACAGATCATGCTCAAACCAGAGCACAACTTCGTCATATTGCTGAAAATCCTGAAGCTTCCTCTCCTGCAACTCGCAGGTCCCGATATATTCCTTCTGCGGAATCCCCAGCGTTTGCTCCAGGTACTGAGCTCTTGTTCTTCGATGATCCGGCTCGTCCATCTTCGTGAAGACCGGACCAAACGAATAAAGCTCCCTCCACACCAGGATGTCCCCTTGAATATTCCCTTGCTTCAGCTTATCCCCTACCGAATCCCCGTTAACGATATGCAGCATGCGTTTTCCTCCCTTATACAGATCGGTGAACACCGATACAAAGTCGGCTACGTGCAGCGTGGTCTTCAGCTTCCGTCGGGCATCATAAAGTCGCTTCTTCAAAGCCGGCAAGGAAATGTCCAAGTATTGCGAGATCTCCCGCAGGCTGTAGCCTTGAAAGTAATAAAGCTGTACGGCTATCCGCATGCCGGATGGCAGGTCGGCGACCGTGGCATGCAGCTGGCATACCATCTCTCTCTTTTCCACAACCGACTCCAAGCTACGCTGTTCTCCAGCAGGCAGCTCCACCTCATGCAGCGGAAACGTCTGCAATTGCTTGCGGCGCAAGTCCCTGTAACACTGCCGCTCTACGATCACTTTGAACCATCCGGGGAAACGCCGGGGATCCTGCAGCTTATGCAGATTCGCAAAGGCCTCCGTAAAGGCCTCCTGTACGGCGTCCTCCGCCAAATGGGAATCCCGCAGCTTATCGTAGGCCACGGCCAGTGCCATGCCGGTAAAATGCCGGACCAAGCTTTCCTGAGCTTCGGCACTGCCCCTCCGGGCTTCCTCAATCCACTGGATCACGCTCACTTCACCTCCCTCTCGGTGTCTCTATCCCTTAAGTGCCGATCTAAATGAAAAAGGTTACCTCTCTTCAGGAAATGATCCTCTGCACCGGATGGATGATATATCGAAAATTCTCCATGGCCTTCGCCGGAGCCTCCGACACACGGTTCCAATGATGATAGAAACTGAACGGGAATTTGAACAGATGGCCGAAGTCCCAGTCGATGACATCCCCGTCGATACCCGCCCAGTACTCCGGCTGATGCGGCAGCCAAGCCGATCTTGGAGCCTCCACGAGTGGCAGCCGATCCACCGGAGACACGATTCGGATCGGCTCTGCAGGATCCAGCTGGCGGCTGGCACGGAGCACCTTCACGATTTTGAGCAGACTCGGCAAGCCTCTGTGGAAATAATCATGATGGCCAAGATCGTACAAGATGTTTAAGGCATGCGAGTACGTCAGCATATGCCCCATCAAGTCATGATGGGCTTCCGCGCGGTAGATCACCGAATAAGAGGCCAGCTCGTTCAAAATGAAGGCCGACAGCTGATCGCTGTCCGTTATCTCCGATATCCCGTCAAGTTCATCCAGGGTCAACCGTTTGACCTCGGCTGCAGAATATCCGATCCAGGACCTTCCCGGAATCGTCTTCGCGAAAGAGCTGATTAACTCCGCAATATCGGCTGCTTCATGGCGTAGACCGCCTCCAAGCTCGTGGAGTGCAGCCAGGCTTATTGCGGCATAGATCACATTGTGCCCGACCCAGTGCAGCCCATCAATCGTATCGTCAAGGGCCGCAAGAATCCTTGATTCGGCACTTCCCACACTCACGCTTTCCCCTGTCGCCGTTCCCGTCTGCAAATACTTGGCGATCATCCTCTGGTTCTCCGCCGCAACGGCCTCCTCGACCTTCCCGGGCAAATGGTTTGCCTTTATAAAAAAGTAACCCGCGATCGCGGCTGCTCCGTAATGGGCCTGCCAGATATCCCCGGTTTGCCTTCTGCACTGCGACAGCATGGATAATCCGTCCCCAAGAATCGCTCTGTCCTTATCGCTCATCCTGACCCCCCGATTCCTTCTTGACATTCACCTAACACCTGTGTGATGATACTCATCAAATCATCTTGTTCTCTATTCTCATCGAACAGAGCTGCACAGATGAATTTAAGAACAACATACCACACGGCTATGAGAAGAAATAGTAGCTTATCTCTTGAGTCCAAGCGAACCGGCGAATGGTGCGAGGCCCGGTACTCCGGAATAAGTGAATGGATCTTCTCGCTTCAACCCGAACCTCCGAGCTGTGCCGGAGCAGTAGGCCTTGACGGCTCTCCACCGTTACTTTGGGAGATATGGCAGGAATCATGGTGCATTGCCCCATTTCCTCGTCATTGCTAAAGAGCGACTGTACAGTCGAATTTGGGTGGTACCGCGGAAGTTACACTTCGTCCCATAGAGGGATGAGGTGTTTTTGTGTTGTTCGCAAACAATCAGGAGGTGTTTTTTTATGCAACGGTTGTTGTCAGGCATCAAGCCGAGCGGAGATTTGAATATTGGCGGATATGGAGGTGCCCTCCGTCAGTATGTGAAGCTGCAGCATGAGTATGAGTCCTATTTCTTCGTGCCGGATCTGCATGCGATCACGGTCTATCAGGATCCTGTGGAGCTGCACCAGCGGACGCGCGACATTGCCGCGCTGTACATTGCGTCGGGCATTAACCCCGATAAAGCGACGATCTTTCTGCAATCGCAGGTCCCCGCGCATGTAGAGCTCGGGTGGTTGCTGGAGACGCAGGCGCATTTTGGTGAATTAAAGCGCATGACCCAATTCAAGGAGAAATCGGACGGAAAAGATACCGTGAGCTCCGCGTTGTTTACGTATCCGGTCCTCATGGCTGCGGATGTGCTGCTCTACCAGGCAACGCACGTGCCTGTCGGTGACGACCAGAAGCAGCATCTGGAACTGACCCGCGATGTGGCCGAGCGCTTCAACAACCGGTATGGCCGCACGTTTACGGTGCCTGAGCCGATCATTCAGGATATTGGCTCCCGCGTCATGGGGCTTGACGATCCGTCCAAGAAGATGAGCAAAAGCAACCCGAATAAGAACAGCTGCGTCCACATGATGGATACGCCGGAGGATATCCGCAAGAAGTTCTCCAGGGCCGTTACCGACTCCGATGGCCAAGTCCGGCATGACTGGGAGCAGAAGCCGGCGGTCAGCAATCTGATCGAAATATATTCCGTATTCTCCGAGGAAGCTATCTCCGTCATCGAGAAACGGTATGAAGGCCAAGGATACGGCACGTTCAAGAAGGAATTAGCCGAAGTGGTCATCGAGAAACTTCAACCGATCCAGGAGCGGTTCCACCAAATCGTGAATTCCTCCGAGCTTGACCGCATTTTGATGGACGGAGCGAAGCGGGCTTCCGAAACCGCTGGCCCAACACTGCTTGCCGCCAAGAAAGCGATGGGATTGGTCACGTTCTGAAAGAACCGAGAGGGCGTCCCCTTGATTCCTGTTTCCTTATCGGAAATCAGAACAAGGGACGCCCTGCTTATTTTTGTTGGCTTGCCTTTGACGTTGGACACAAGCTTCTACGCTCTTTAGTCTGTCCCACCTCGCTTTCACCCTATGGTTCTTCTTATTCCCGACTTATTTATTGGAATGCCTGCCATGACTTGTGGCCCTCTTGAGATTACCTCCCTATCGTAATCGTAATCTTATTCCCTTGATCAGGAACGGTGATCGCCAAGTGGCCGCTCTTCGAATCCGGGAAAGGGCGCAGCTCGATTTGATAGGCGTCCGTACCGGCAACCGCCACGTCGTTCGTGGATATCGACTCCAGATGGGGATGGTAAATCAATGTCTCTCCAACGGATGAAACGAATTCTATACTTAAACTGCCGTTATCATGATCATAACGGTATGCTGTAAGCACGCCGGCTGTCGCTTGCGGATACGCGCGATTCAACGCCTTGGCATATGGGGCTTCCTTGAAGCCGTCGCACCAGCACCAGTATGTATTGCTCCAAAGATAGCGCTCGAATATCGCAATGATCTGCCTGGAGAGCTGAAAGGTTGCCGGATGCTGGGAGAAGGCCCCCCATTCCCCGACCAGGAGGGGCACGTTCAATCGTTCCTGCACCTTGCGATGGGTAGCAAAAATCAGCTGGACGCGATCCTGATTGTAAATGTCATAATGCTCCGTATCGACCACCAAATCATAGCCGTGCGGTGCGAACACCTGATGGTGTAAGGTTTGACCGGCTGAATCCTGCACAAGCTGCAAGCCGGACTCGATCCCCATGTTCGAAAAATAGCTCGTTTCCAGCATCAAAAATCCGTCCGGGGAAACGGAGCGAATGGCTGCCGCTGTCTTGTCGAAAAAGGGCGCAAGAACCTCCCGTTCGAAGATTTGCGATGCTTCTCTGGCGCTGTCAACGAGTATGCGATACGTATCCATCTCTGCCATCCCGGCAAGAACCTCCAGCCTCTTTTCCTCGTCAAACCAGAGTCCGGCAAGCTGCTCCATGTTCGGGTCGGCTATTCCCATCACATGCCCCGCATATGCGCCAATGATGGTGCCGAGCACCTCCTGTCCGCTTGTTCCGGGGTACGGCTCGTTCATCATGTCATAACCGATGATATTCGGGCAATCAGCCATAAATTGTGCCGCATGCTTCCACATCGCTGCATAGTGATCCTGCAGGCCGATCCCGTCGGAAGCGGGCGTATTCCGCCAGAAGTGATCCAGAGCACGGTTCACAGCCGGACTTTCCAGGTAGGCGTCACTCCAAATATGACCGGTAACATGAGGAAGATCATCGGAGAGTGTCGCCCATGCGGGAGCCCCGTCGCCGTATAGCAAGCTGTACAAATCCTGATGCATATCCAGAAAAACATAGAGATCATGCTGCTCAGCCCATACAACTTGCTGCTTGATTCTGTTCAGATACGCATCGTCGTAGACCCCAGGCTCCGGCTCGACGCCATCCCATATTAAACCTAGACGGACCACGTTAAAGCCTTGATCGCGAAACCACGCGAACAGAGAGGCATCACAAGGCTCAACATATCCTTTTGCCTTATCCTTGCATACGAGATTGATGCCGTTCAGGATCACTTGAGCGCCGTCTTCATTGAAGAATCGTTGTCCGTCGATCATTAATTTTTTCATGTTCTGCTTCCTCCTACCGTTCTTCTACCGGAATGTAAATTTCAATGTAATGATTGTCGTACTGGTTATAAAGATTGACTTCAAGAGAATGATCCGCGATCTTTAGTCCGCGATTGTTAATGAAAGCTTTCATCTGATCATAGTGATCATCCATCTTGGCATAGTCGTCCCTGCCGATAATCACGCATTTTCTGGCACAGTAGCGAGGCTCTAGTCTCTGAAAGACGGAAGAGTCATCCTCCATCGGGAAGGTGGACAGAATGCCATTGTACAGGTAATTGTGATAACGGCCTGCGTTAAGGTTATCTTGGGACACAATCGATATGGTATGGCAGAATGCAAGCCATTCCTTGGCATTGATTCTGCGTATCTGCTGCTGCGCTTTGCTCCCGAGTCCCTGATCACCGCTCTCCATGATTGAATCGGTAAGGAGCACCCAGCACGGGTGGCTTAGTACAAGCTCAATGACCTCCGTGTTATCGAACCGTTGCAGCTGGACATCCAACACTTCCAGCTTGTGAGACAAATGTTTCAAATAAGTCCGCTGGCGATCGATGTCTTGCCGCTTGTCGGAGAGCAGCCTGCGCATAGCGTTTAGGCTGTTGTCCCGAAGCAGCGCTTGGATTCGCTCGATCGACACATCCATTGCCCGCAGCATTCGAATCGTGATAAGTGAATCGAACTGCTCAAGATCATAATAGCGGTACTTGTTCGCGTCCCGATTGCGGGAATGAAGGAGTCCGATCTTATCGTAATAACGCAAGGTATCGATCGGGATATCCAGAATTTTGGACACTTCGCCAATCGTAAAATTCAAATTTAACGCCGATTCCTTCACATCTTCACCCCCCTCTTCTAGCGTTATTGCTGAACGCGGAGATGTCATCCTCTTTTTTCTTATCAAAAGGGTACAACGCCAGCGGAATTAATCCGAGGAGAAAAGCGGCCAGCGGAATCAAGCCGGTTGCTACCCGAATGCCGAGCATGGCGGACTCGGACTGTTCCGCCGCAAGACCGTCATATCCGTATGCTCCGATCACATTAATGAAGATAACCGTTTGCAGGCTGGAGAAGGCGACCGTGAATAACGAGAACAATCCGTTAAACAGCCCGGTTTTCCGTACGCCGGTCGTGCGTTCATTCTCGTCGATGAGCAGCGCCCCGACCGGAGATATTGCCGTTCGAAGATAGTTCACAGCAAAAACGATCAGAACGTAGGATGCCGCCGCGGTCCATATGCCGTCAGCAAGAAAGATCCCGCCGTATCCGAGCACCACAAAGATGGTCCCCAGGTATACACTCTTCTTCGTTCCATATTTTTTGACGATAGATCCCATGACCGGCAAGAACAGGAGCGCAATCACATGCGTACTCACATCGATGACGGTAGCTTCGATGCCCGTTGATTGCACAACGCTGTCCATGTAGTAGAGAAACGGCGTAAAGTAGAAAAACACGGGGCCAGTGACAATGGAAAATATAACGAAGGTTAAGAAAGGCCTGGATTTGATGATCTGCCAGGCTTCTTTGTAAACCTCTTTTGTATCGATATGCTGCTTATCCAGTGATTCGTACATTAACGCATCTTCTCTCAGTCCCCTCAGGGCCCAGGTGAAGAATATCGCTTCCGCCACGATTACGGCAGAGAAGATCGGGATGATAACCTCCTGCTTTCCGTCCCCGACGAGCAGCAGCGTCGGAATCAAGGTGATTAGAAATGACATCGCCTGGGATAAATAGTTCTGGATCACACCAACATCGATGCGTTCCTCCTTGGTTGGAGCCGCGATCAGCATAAACGATTGATAGGCTATACTGTAAGCGGTTGCGGCCGTGTCGTAAATAAACAACAACGCAGTATACAGCAGAAAGATCAACCACTGATCCCATGCCGGATTCGACAGCATCATGAGGAAGGAGGCAACGATCATGAACGGCACCGTCACTCTCATGATATAGACGTATTTTCCACGCTGCGCGCGATGCCTCATTCGGTCGATCCATACGCCAAGCACCGGGTCGTTGATCGCGTTCCAGATGTTATAGATAATATACACCCAAGCGACATACTTCGGACTGAGGCCGATGATATCCGTGTAATACTTCAAGAACACATTGTGGATGAGCACTCCCCCGACTGACAGGATCGGACCAGGAAGAGCCAGACGCCATTTCTCCCCTAGAGTCAATCCGGTAGCAGTGAAGCGAAAGGCTTGCCGCAAGGCACTTCGCGCTTTACCTAACATTAACCATCCCCCGATCGTTCAACGTTTCAACCAGATCCTGTATCTTGAACTCATTGTAAACCATGGAGTAACTCCAGATGAAATAGCTTTGTTCATTTTTTCCAATAGATTTTTCGCCGGAAGAACGGGTTCAGATGAATGAAAAAAAGGAGCCTTGCTGTTCAAGCAAGCCCCTGATCGCTTATAGCCGGCCATCCTATGTGCAGAGTACAAGGAGACCCTGCCATTAAATTTAAATATAGCTCTGCGTATCTCTATTTCTTGCGAACTTGTAGGTTGCAATCAGCGATAAGGCCAAGGCAAAAGCCAGCAGAATCGCCACGTTCAGAATCACGTCGTTCAGGCCGCTTCCTTGCTGAAGCTTGCCGAACGTATCGAGCAGCCAATACTGCGGCAGGAAATCGGCGATTCGCTGAATCGCTTCGGGCATCACGGAGAGCGGGAATACACACCCCGCCAGCAGCGATGTCGGCATGATCACCATCGTCTGGATTCCGTTAGCCATCATGGTGCTGTCCGAGAACGCGACAATGACCTGCGATAAACTAACCGCGACCAGAGCGAACAGCGACAGAATCAGAAACATCTGCCATAATGGAATGCCTGGCTCGATATGAAAGAACCGGGTCATGACGAACAAGGTGGCCGCAATCTGGATTATCATCAGAACGACATTCACGATGGCATTCGAGAAGACGTAACTGCGGGCCTTAATAGGCGACGATAAGAGTCTATAGTACGTACGGTTCTCGCGATCCCGGATCGTCAATGCCGATAGATTCACGGCGGAGAATAACATGAACACAACCAAGTAACCGATCGTCCGGTTGGTCATATCATGATTGGCCGATTGATCCGCAACCGTACTCGTGGACAATTGAAACGTAGAACTGCGGTAACCGCTGTATAATTCGTTAAACGCGGCGGCGTCGCCGCCCGCTATAACCCCCATGGATGAAATATTCTGGACGTACGCGTTCAAATACGATTGGACATACCCCGTAACCTGAGCGCCCTTAATCGATTCGATCCGGACCGGCTCGGGTGTCCCCTGAATTACGCCTTTCGCAAATCCCTCGGGGAAGATCAGCACCGCATCCAGCTCACCCGACACAACCAAGTCATCCGCTTCCGATTCCCTAATGACCGATGCCTCGGTATGCTCCAATTGAGCAACAAAATCGATCGTATCTTGCGTGACCTTCTGTTCGATATCGTGGTTCACGATGCCAAGGGTAACGGAGGTATCTCCGGAGCCCTTGTAGATTAAGGTGGATAGCAGAATGCCGACAATGGGAAGCGCAATAACGAACAGCAGATTTTTATAATCCTTCAACGAGGTCAATATCGTCTTTCGAATGAGCCAGAGCATATCCTTCAACATTACAGCCCCTCCCTTCTTCGCATCGAAATCATGGCTACGGCCAGCAGCAGGATGGAAAAACCGATATTCAGCATCATTGCATGCATGGCTGCCGACCCACTGCCTGAATAGATGAGCTGCAGCAGAGCTTCATTGGACCAATGCAAGGGAGAATACGTTGCAACCTCCCTCATGAATCCCGTTGTGCTTGCAACCGGCGTATATCCGCCGCCAAAGAAGGCAGCCAGTTGAATTATGACCATGATGACAGCTCCGGCTGCATTGCCTTTCAGCACATAACTGATGCCGAGCCCGAGGCTGAGCGCAAACAGGATCTCGGTGAACAACACCAGGAATACCATGATGGGGTTCTCCCCCCAATAGGCATTGAACATATATTTGCTGATCAGCACAACGATGATGACAAATACGGCATTGATTGCGAGCGTGCCCGTTATTTTTCCGGCAAAAATCTCGGCTTTCGTCACCGGTGAGGCCAACAGGCGCTGTGCGGTGTTTCGCTTTCGCTCACTATCGATGAGTCCGCCTGCCGTCAAGGCGCTGTACAGGATGATCATCGTGGTGACCGCAATCGAAAAATAATCAAGCGAACCCGGCTGCCTCGCTCCCTGTATGGAAGACTCCAGCACATAGCTCCCTCCATCATCAACAAGCGGCTTGCTCTCATATTCCGGATCGATCTTTGCGGCTTCGGCTGACAGCCGGTACCGGTCGGTGAACGCGGACAGCATCCCCTGCACAATCCCGTTCTCCAGGCTGCTGCGGCTGTTTCCCTCATATCGGATGCCTTGGCCGTCCATTTCCACGTAACCGGTGTAGCGGTTGTTTCTCACTTCCTGACCTCCATCCATGCCTTCCTCGACTTGCTCAAAGACCATGCCCGATGAGCGCTCCGCCTCCTGCATGAAAACCTGCCATTGCTCCGTAAGCGCGGGTTCTGCTCCATTGTTATGGTATAGCACCCGAATGTCTCCAATCGTGGTACTGCCGTTAAAAGCATTCGAAAGCGCCGTCCCTAGGATCAGAATGAGCAGCACCGGAGTTGCCAGCATGAATACCAGCATCTGTGGCTCCCGGACGATCTTCATCTCCTTCAGCGCGATTCTCAGTACGTTCATGTACTTCCACCTCCCTCTTCCTAGGTCCGCTAATCCCGAAGGCTCCGGCCCGTCAACGTCAGGAACACCGTTTCCAAACTCGGCTCGGACGCTTGAACGGAACGAATTTCAATGCCTTGCGCCATGAATTGCTGTATGATTTTATTCAGGTTATTGACTCCTGCGTCGGAGCTGATGTGCACGATATTCTCCTTCACTTCAACCGATTTGACGCCCGCGACCTCCTTCAACTTGTTCGCTTCAAGATGGGCGGTCGTTTGCACTTCGATCCCGATATCCTTCTGGTCCGTAATAATGGCCTTCAGCTGTGCCTTCGTGCCCTCCGCTATGATCTTGCCGTGGTCAATAATGGCAATCCGGGTGCAGAGCTCCTCCACTTCCTCCATATAATGGCTCGTATACAGGATCGTGCTGCCCATCTCGTTCAGCTTCCTGACCGAGTTTAGGATATAGTTCCTCGATTGGGGATCGATGCCGACGGTCGGCTCATCCATGATGATCAGCTTCGGTCTGTGGGCAATCGCGCAAGCGATATTCAGTCGTCTCTTCATGCCGCCGGAGAAGCTTTTCGGGTACGTCTTATGTTTGTCGCTAAGTCCGACGAAGGTAAGCGCCTCTTCGGTCCTGCTCCTAAGCTCCGATCCTCTCAGTCCATACAATCCGGCAAAAAAATGAACATTCTCATATGCGGTCAGATCCTCATAAATCGCAACCTCCTGCGGAACCATGCCGATCTGCTGCTTCGCGAACTTTCGATGCTTCGTCAGATTCTTGCCCAGGACATGAACCTCTCCCTTGGTCATGGGCATGAGCGACGATATGATATTGATGGTTGTGCTCTTGCCTGCTCCGTTCGCGCCCAGGAAGCCGAAAATCTCGCCTTCCCGTATGTTCAACGACAGCTGGTCTACCGCTATGAAATCCCCAAACTTCTTCGTGAGCCCTTTGATCTCCAGCACGTTCATACGTTTTTCGCCTCCATATTCCATCCACGCATCAGCCGGTGGACTTGATCTGCATTTATCGTACGAAAAAAGGATGCCCTTGCGATAGTGCACAAGTTCATCCTTACCCATGAGAATATTCATGTTATTGATGATCCAAATCTTCACCCTTGTGGGGAATGTCTTGTTTGACCCGATATCCCTAACCCGCCAAATGCGCTTACCAGCTTTAGCTATAAGGAATTAGAGTGGTCACCGAGAAACCGCTCGAGCCATCCACGATCACGGTTCCATTCACGACCGCGGCGCGTTCCTCCATGCCTATGATCCCAAGGCCCTTGATTACCTTCTGCATGCCCTTGCCGTTGTCGCTGACCTTGGCCTTGATCATGGTGCCCAGAACTTCGATATGTAACGAGACTGCCGTTGCATTCGCATACTTCATCGTATTGGTTAACGCTTCCTGGGTGTTATCCTGAATGATTTTCCACTGAAGCGGCGTAATCACATCCATATTGCCCTCATGCGTTAGTACGGTCTTGATCGAGTGCTGGGCGGAGAACTCCTCCAGAAACAAACGCATTCGGTTGATGCCGAGCTGCTCCGTCGGAGGCTTTACGTTCTTTAGAACCAGCCTGATGCTCTCAATGCCTTCTTTGGAGATGGATATGGCATTCTGCAGCAGCTCGGCGGATTTGTCCGGATTCGATGTCATCAAGCGCTTGGCCGCTTCCATCTGAATCAACGCTCCCGTCATGGAGTGCCCGATCTTGTCATGAATTTCCTGGGACAGCCGATTTCGCTCTTCCAGCTTGAACATATATTCAAACTGCCGGATGTACTCATTATTTTCGCTCAGCCGCTGGGTCAACCGATCCAGTTCGCGATGCATCTGCTCGTTCTGCTCCTGGTAGGATGCGGCCCGGTTAACAAAGGTTCTGAGCATCGTAAGATAAATATAGGATAATACGGATGTATAAACATAGGGCATGACGAGCCACTGAGGCACGATAAACGCTGGAACCAGCAAGGGGATCAGGATCATCCAGCTCCTGCGAACGTAAAGCGACAACAGCTCGTACAGATTCACGGGAAGCAGCATGAACAACAGCGGATGGATGTAGAGTGAGGAAGCCGCGACGACAAGAACAGCAAGCTGCATGAGGTACAATTGTATATTCCGGTTCTTGAAAATATAGACGGATACATTAACGGACAGGTAGAGAAGAACGGCTAATATATACCACGGGGTTATCCCATGGCCAGATGCATAAGACTGGCCGATAACATACAGGAACAGTATGGCTTTTAACCCGATGATCCACGATTCGGCATAATTTCGGCGTTCGCTCACTTATTCACTTCCCCCGTCAGATAAAAAATCGCAATTTGGGTCCGATGCTCAAGACCCGTCTTGCTGAGAATCGAAGTAATATGATTGGCAATCGTGCCTTCGGAAATAAACAGCTTCTTCGAGATTTCCTTGTTGGCGAGTCCTTTGGCGATGAGGGCCATAATATCCAGTTCCCTTTCGGTGAAAAGGCTTCGGTCGAACTTGTCTGCCTTGTCTGTCTTATCAGGATTTCCGGGAGACAGCCCGGATTTGATTTTATCCAGTACGACGTCCTGCAGCACATGATGGCCGTGGTATACAGTTTTGATCGCATCGCGAATCCGTTCCGGGTCGTTATTCTTTAGCAGATAACCCTTGGCGCCATTCAGGATCGCATCGGTAATGTATTCATCGTCGTCGAACGTCGTTAAGATCAGCGTCTTGGTCTTGGTACGCTCCGTGAGCTGTTTCGTGGCCTCAACGCCATTCAGGTTCGGCATCCGGACATCCATCAGCGCCACATCCACTTCATGCGCTTCGCAATAGGCGACCGCTTCTTGTCCGTCTTCAACGGTTGCCACCACGTCGAACTCATCAAACGTCGCCAGAATGATCTTCATGCCTTCCCTGATAAATGAGTTATCGTCCGCAATGATCACTTTAATCTTCAATTTACGCTCACGCTCCCTTATTCAGGATTATACAGGCTGCCATCCTGAAGAACGATAGTATTTTATTCACTTGAATAAAGGGAGCAACGTCCTGATGCTGCGACTTTGGCCATGATCCCTTCCACATGAACCGGTCGGCTTGAGCAAACTATAAAAAAGCAGTGCAGGGATAAACCCCGCACTGCTTAGGCGCCAACCTATTCTCTTAAGAAGCGGCCATCGATTTTCTTGGGTCTGAACGACTCCCTTTCTTGAATGTCGAGGCCAGCAGCAGAACAAGAAAACCTCCGGCTATGAACCACATTACCGCAGAATGCGAAGAAGATGGCGCGTACCCGTCAAAATACATCACATCCCGGAGAGCGGAAGCGGCAAATCGCAGCGGCGTCCAGGAGTACAGCCAATCCTGCGTCGCCTGCGGCAGAAACTCCGGCGCCATATTGAGAAGCGGCATCGAGAAGAACATCAGGAGCACCAAGATGCCCATGGCCGGTAGCCCGATCCAGTTCAGCAAGGTCGACTGAAGAAGGAAAAATGCCGACCCGGCCAGCCACAGCATCAGCCATACGCTGCCTCCGTTCGCAAGCTCCATGCCATACCAGGAGGAAGCCATCCAAACCAGAAAACCGGAGACCAGACCCGCCAGCAGCAAACCGGCAGCGCCTTGCAGCACAATCGCGATTCCCCTGCTGCTGCCGTCATTCACTGCTTTCTGCAGCGCCTGGAACAGGAACACGCTAAGGATCAGGCAGCCGATCCATAGAATCTGTATCAGCATTCCCGGCGCATTGCCGCTTGCGTGGTTCGCACCTACAGGATGAACGACTTCCTCATGAACCTCGAACGGGATGAGCAGAGCCTGCGCGGTTGTGACCGGCAGCATATCCGTCTGCGAGCCGATCATGGTCAACGCCTGCTTGGAGAGCTCCGCTCCCGCCATTTTCATCGCTTGCCCCAGCATCTGTCTCACCGCAGTGGATGCCTGCGTGCTCATCCCCTCATTCGCCAGCACCTGCACCACAGCGGGCTTCGGAGCAGGCGACTGCAGCGACAAGATGCCGGCGCTTAAGTCCTCAGGCAGCACAAGGGCGCCGTAATACTTCTGGCTGTCGAGCCCTTCCCGCGCTTCCGCTTCCGAATTCACGATCTCCCAATGAATGGGCAGCTGCGAGTTTGCCTGCAGCATTCCTTTCATCATGTCACCGACAGCGAGGGTTTCGCCGCTTGGCAACTCAACCGGCTGATCCAAGGCGACAAGCGCAACGGGAAGCGACTTCGGCTTCGCTCCCGCGATCGACCCCATCATGGCTACGCCGAAGATGGCCAGCACCAGAAGGACAGCCAATGCGCCGATCCACAGCATTTTTTGTCTTAAGAACCCCATATCCACCACTCCTCGTTAATGAACAGACTGTTGATTAATGATCACAGCGTTAATTATAATGAAGGGAGTGATTTGTTCAATCATCAGCTTTCAGCGGAGTGTTCATTACTCATCAGTGTACGAGCCTTCTGTTGATTAAGTCTTCACATTCGTACTGGGGGGAATTCCTTGACAAAAAAGACGGATCGCCGGCAAATCCGGACCAATCAGCTGTTGCGGCAAACCCTGTTTGAACTTATGGAGGAGAAACGGATAGATGCCATTACCGTGACCGATATCGCCAATCGCGCCAATATCAACCGTGGTACCTTCTACCTGCATTATCGGGATGTGCCGGATATGCTGGATAAGATCAAAGAAGAGGTGCTTCAAAAGATTGAGAACATCGTGGTTCATATCGATCCCAGGGATTCCAGGGACTATGCGGAAAAGGGAGAGCCTTATCCGGCGTCAGAACAAATATTCGAGGAGCTCGTCCGGCATGCCGACTTCTTCAAGGCTATTGTCGGCCCGAATGGGGACATTTCCTTCGTTCGGCAATTCAGGGAGTTCATGAAGGAGCATATGTTTGCCAAGCATGCGTTCAGAATGCCCACAGGCGGGAATCAGATCATTCCGAGCGATTACCTGATCGCGTATATGATCTCCGCCAATATCGGCTTGGTCATACACTGGATCGAGTCCGGGATGAACAAGTCCGCAAGAGAGATGGGCATCATGATGACGCAGCTGATCAACTACGGCCCGTTGATCACTTCAGGGATTACCCAAAAACAATAAGGGCACGCAAAAAAGAGAAGCGGGGATTCCCTCGCTTCTCTTCTATCGTTACATGCATGTACACGCATGCTCGTGTTCTAATTGATCAATTGCTTCACTAATTCGCGATTGCGCTCCTTGAATACCTCGTTATGCGAAGAGACCATCGCGTACTTCCTGGCATCCGGCTCAATGAACTGCTTCGCGCTGTTCACCGCGTTCGCGGCATCCTGGAAGGCGCCCGCAATCAGGTGCAGCTTCCCGTCAAAATGCAGGATGTCGCCGGCAGCATACAGTCCCGGTATGGAAGAATTACAGCTTGCGTTGCCCGCGATATAGTAGTCATCCACCCGGTGAATATCAAGGTTGCTGTTCTCCAGCAGCGACATATCCCGTTCATAGCCATGGTTAATGATGACCTCGTCTACCGCTAAATAGGAAACTTCCCCTGTGGCATTATTGGTCAATTCTACCCGCTCAATCACCTCATGATTATCCGAAGCAATGAGCTTCGTGATCGATGTATTAAGATGGCAGGTCGCCTTACTGTTCATCAGCTGCTCGACCTGGGCTTCATGGCCTGACAATTCGTCCTTGCGATAGGCCAGGTAGACCTTTTTCGCCACAGGCTCCAGCTCGTTCGCCCAATCTACGGCTGAATTCCCTCCGCCGGACACAATGACGGTTTTGCCCTTGAAATGCTGCAAGGACTTCACGGTGTAGTTCAGGTTCGACACTTCGAACCGCTCGGCGCCTTCAATCTCCAGCTTCTGCGGATTCAAGATGCCTCCGCCGACCGCCACGATGACCGTCTTGGACAGATGCACGCCGGAATTCGCGGTATGTAATTCGAACAGTCCTTCCTCATTGCGGGCGATCGATTCAACCTTCTCGTTTAACAGCACTTCGGGATTGAACGTCAGGCCTTGCTGAACCATTTGCTCGATCAGCTTCGCGCCCGGAATCGGCGTCAATCCGCCGACGTCCCATATCATTTTCTCCGGATACACGTGAACCTTTCCGCCAAGCATGGGCTGATATTCTATTATCTTGGTTTTCATGCCACGCAGTCCACTATAAAAAGCGGAATACAATCCCGCTGGTCCTCCGCCAATAACCGTTACATCAAATATCTCATTCCCACTCATGCGTTTCACTCCCGGTCTATAAATTAAAAGGCTGTTTGTGATCACCTTGTAACGTAAATGATTATCATTATCAATTAGTATACGTTGCCTTTGCCCTTTTTACAATCAAACATTTAGAAAAAATTCATTTTGTCACAATTTCGCCTAGATGTAGGCCTGTAATATTCCACTGAACTATATATGGGTATTTTTCGGCTGAAACATGAATATTATTTGAAATTTCCATTAAGATATTTATTGACAACGGTGCGCCCTCACATTATATTTATGGATGAAATTGAGAATCATTATCGTTTGATAGCTAACTACTCTGGAGGTGAAATGATGATTCGCCTAAGTACAGATCGAATAAGCGTCGGTTATGGCGAGAATCTGATATTGAATCGTCTTAACGTAGATATTCCCGATAAAAGAATCACGACCATCATTGGGCCTAATGGCTGCGGCAAATCCACTCTTTTGAAGGCTGTTACCCGCATCATTCCTTATCAATCCGGTGCAGCCATTCTGGACGGGGAAGAAATCGCAAGGATGAACACCAAGCTTCTGGCGAAGAAGCTGGCCATTCTGCCCCAGACTCCGGAAGGTCCGGGCGGATTGACGGTGGGCGAACTCGTATCCTACGGGCGCTATCCCCATCAGCGCGGTTTTGGCCGCTTGACCAAGCAGGATATGGACGTCATCGACTGGGCACTCGAGGTTACCGGCACCCAGGATTATAAATACCGTTCGGTGGATGCCCTGTCCGGCGGACAGCGCCAGCGGGTATGGATTGCGATGGCACTCGCGCAGGAGACCGAAATGATCTTCCTCGACGAGCCGACCACGTACCTGGACATGGCGCATCAGCTGGAGATTCTGGAACTGCTCGAGAGGCTCAATATCGAACAAGAGCGGACCATCGTCATGGTTCTGCACGATTTGAACCAGGCTGCCCGATTCGCGGATTACATTATCGCAATGAAGGATGGAGATATCATTCAGGCCGGCGATCCGGAATCCGTCATTTCGCACGAAGTATTAAAGAAAGTATTCCATATCGACGCAGAGATCGGCCGCGATCCGCGCACGGCGAAGCCGATCTGCATCACTTACAATTTATTAAAAGGGGAAAAAGAGGACATACTCAAAACGGCGGAGCATAACGACAACTACGAAGAAGCTGCTCACCCCGTTTATCGTACTGCTGTTCATTCCTAGCGCTTGCGGCAATCCCGGAACCATTACATATGAGTCCGAGAACGGCCCCGCTTGAGGTACCCGCCAATTCGCCGCGCGTGAGATTGTGTTATCCTCCAACGCGGGCGATCTGCTTGCACTCGGGTCAACATGGATTTACGGATACTTTATGCCGAACTTCCAAAGCTCTCATTGCACGCCCGCGGGTGTGATGGGGGCTTTTTCGATTCTGTGTTATATGGGTTTGGTTATGGCTGCTGTCATATCCGGGCTCATTTTCATAAAAATAAAGAGGACACCGCATGAGTGCCCTCTTGAATCCAATTCTTCTGAACTTTGCTGTACCTCGCGCTTGTCTCACTTCTTCCCACGGTTTGCTGCCTCTTCGAGACGGCGAAACCGTTTCAGATCGGCTTTGCGAATCGGAAGCGGCTCTCGGCTCAGCAGCTTCACTACCGCAACGATCATCAGAAGCAGCAGTACGGTGAACGGCAATGCCGCAATCAGCGAAGCGGTCTGTAAGGCTTCAAGGCCACCTGCATACAGCAGGACGCCGGCAATGGCTGCCATCAGCGTGCCCCACACGATTTTTGCCGTTTGGGGAGGGTTCAAGCTGCCATAAGTGGTCATACTGGCTAATATATACGTTGCCGAATCCGCGGACGTTACCAGGAACGTCAGTATAAGTATAATCGCCAGCACGTTCATGACGGAAGCGAAAGGCAATTGGTTGAACAATTGGAACAGCGCCGACGTGACATCCGCGTTAACGGCTGCCGCTATCCCGGTGTTCTCGTGCAGGTCAAACCAGATGGCCGTTCCGCCGAACACGGCGATCCAGAGACAGGCAATGACCGGCGGTACAACCATCACGCCCACAATGAATTCGCGAACCGTTCTCCCCTTGGATACCCTCGCCACGAAGGCTCCCACATACGGCGACCAAGCAATGGCCCACGCCCAGTAGAATATCGTCCATTCCCGTACCCATGTGCCTTCCGCATAAGGTTGGAGCCTTAAACTGTACGAAACGAAATTCGTAATGTAGTCGCCAAGCGCTAATGTGAACGTCTCCAAGATGAATACGGAGGGTCCGCAGATAAACACAAACAATAAAAAGGCTAGCGCCATCCCGAGGTTCAGGTTGCTTAAGTATTTAATCCCCTTGTCCAATCCCGTCGTCGACGAGATCATGTAAGCGACAAAAATAATCCCCAGCATCAATAACTGCAGCCCTACGCCATTGTTAATTCCCATAATGGTATTCAACCCGCCGCTCATTTGCAGAACGCCAAGTCCGATCGAAGTAGCGATACCCATGACCGTTGCAATGACCGCCAGGATATCAATCACATTCTTGACGCTGCGCTTTGAACCGGTAACAGGCTCCAGCGCGGTAGACACCAGCCCATCCTTCTGCTTACGGAACTGTAGAAACGCAATCACAAGCCCGACTAGGGCAAACACGGACCATTGACTTATCCCCCAGTGAAAAAAGGAATAGCCCATAGCCACGCGTGCCGCTTCGACGCCTTGTGCTTCGACGCCTCCGAAGGGCGTCTTAAAAAAATGGCTCATGGGTTCGGCCACGCCCCAAAACACCAGCCCGACACCAAATCCTGCGGAGAACAGCATGCCGATCCAGGTGAAGAACGGGTACTCGGGCTTCTCCTTATCTCCGCCAAGGCGAATGGTGCCGTATTTGCTGGCCGCAACCCAGATCAGAAATATGATAATCGCAAAGATCGAGAGCATATAGAACCAGCCGAACGTATTCGTCGTAAATCTGTACAGATACCCTGCCACTTCACCGAAAGCCCCGGGCTTGACGGCCCCCAGAATAGCCAACACGGCAATAATGACAGCTGATACCGAAAACACGATATTCTTCAGTAAACTTCCTTTCACAAGCCCCACCTCAGCAAATAAGTCATCGTTTTCCCATACAGTATTTGTATTTAAACCAGAATTGATGTACTTAATCGCTGAATGCGTGCTGCATCGGATACTCATCCGATCAAAGCTATCGTTTGTTATTTCCCCTTAGAATCTTGTTGAGATCCGATATACTGCTGGCCCAGAATGACCATCTGCTCCAACACCGCTTCAAACTGTCGGCCAAACATCGTTATCGAATACTCCACCTTGGGAGGCAGCTCATGAAACACCGTCCGCTTCACAATGCCGTTCTCCTCCAACTCCCGTAATTGCAAGGTCAGCACGTGACGTGATACTTCAGGTATTCTCCGGTGTAGCTCACCGAAACGGCGGGTTTCCTGAAACAGCTCATATAGTATTCGAGGCTTCCACTTTCCGCTAATCATGTGCAGGCCGACTTCAGCCGGACACCCAAAACTCTCATCCTGATAGGGCATATTGCTATTCCTCAACTCCCTTGGTCATGAATAGATGACTAGGTCACCATATTCTGCGTACTTACCATGGCTTTCTTTTTCAGATAGGCTATTGATTATCATCTTACAGAAAGAGGAGATACAATGAAACCATCAAATCCTTCAAAACCAGTCCGGAGGCCGGAAGATATGAATGCAGCTTTTGCAGACGCGTATAATAGCGGGGATATCGATCAACTGCTGGCACTGTATGAACCGAACGGCGTTCATGTCCACCGAAACGGAAGCCTGGAAATCGGAACCCATTCCTTCCGCCATACGTTGGAGGAACTGCTGCGGCTCAAAGGCACCATCGTCTCCACCAATGTATACTGTATCCCGTTTGAAAATATCGCTATGCTGCGCGCTCGGTTCACCCTGCAAACGACCGACCCGGATGGCCAACCGCTGGTGCTGCAAGGACATACCTCCGAGATCGTGAGACAACAGCCCGATGGAAGCTGGCTGTACATCGTGGACCATCCATTCGGTTCGGATACTTGGGAATGACCGTAAGATCCGTTATTTCGGTGGCACAAAAAAAGCAATCCGCCCTTGTCATGAACAAGCGGATTGCTTCTTGAGATTCATTGCATCATTCCTTCACGAATTCCTTGGTGCTGCGCACCGTATCGATCGGGCGAACCATGCTCTCGATCTGCTCGCGCTTCGGCTCCAGGAATGGAGGCAGGGACAATTTTTCGCCCAGCGTTTCATACGGCTCATCCCCCATGAAGCCCGGACCGTCGGTGGCAAACTCGAACAGAATTTGCGGCGCGACGCGTGCGTACAGGGACTGGAAGAAATAGCGGTCGACAAAGCCCGACGTATGGAATTGGAAGTCGTCCAGACGCTTGATCCAGTGCTCCAGCACCGAACGGTCCTCTACCCGGAAGGCCGCGTGGTGAACGGTACCGAAGCCCTGCTGGGCCCGTGGGAGCACGGCGTTGTACTCGACAACCACCTGCGCGCCGTTGCCGCCTTCACCAACCTCAAACAGATGAAGCGAGCCTTCCTTGCCGATTTCCTTAAACTGAAGCACCTTCTCCATCACTTCTTTGAAATGATCGAAATTGGACACCCGCACAAAGACCGGGCCAAGTCCTGTAATCGCATGCTCCAAGGGAATCGGCCCCTTCTGCCAAGGCGTTCCCGAAGCCACGCCTTCATTGTTCTCGTCGGAGATGAGTTGATATTGCTGATCGTCGAAATCAACAAAAGCGAGTGTTTTTTTGCCGAATAACTCTTGAATGCCTTGATGCTTCACGTCCATCCGATCAAATCGCTTGACCCAATATTCCAGCGCCGCATCGTTAGGAACACGGAACGAGGTTTTGTAGATCTCGTCCGTACCGTGTCTGCCCTTCGGAATACCCGGGAAGTCGAAGAAGGTCATATCCGTGCCTGCACTGCCCTTGTCATCCGCAAAGAACAGATGGTATGTCTGAATATCGTCCTGGTTAACCGTCTTCTTCACGAGCCGCATGCCCAGCACATAGGTGAAGAACTCGTAGTTCTTCTCGGCACTGCTCGTAATGGCTGTTACGTGGTGAATTCCTTTTAATCCGTTCATAGTTAAACGCCTCCGTCTCTTATATTGTAAAGTGTGTGTCGAATCTGATTCATTTATTATTTCGATTTAAAACATCTTTAATTTAAGATAACAATATCACGGCTTTCCTATTCCGTCAAGCATCAACATTCTCAGCCATAACCAATAAAAAAACAGCCGGACATCAGATCCGGCTGTTCTATTCATTTCGCCCTTGGTCTCTTTGGACCTATGAGCCTGTATTGGATAAACCAATGACGGGCAGCAGCTCGATGCGTCGATGCGTCTCCTCATGATACAACCATCCATCCCGAACATGGTCCACAAACAAAATGCCGTTCAGGTGATCAATCTCATGCTGCATGCATCTGGCCAGGTAATCCTCGCCTTTCAGGATTACCGTCTCGCCTTGCCGGTTCAATGTCTTCACCGTCACTTTGTCGGCTCTCTTCACGTATCCGTAGTAGCCCGGATAGGAGAGGCACGCTTCAGGGCCCATTTGTTCCCCGTTCATCTCCACGATTTCAGGATTAATCAGTTCGATCAGCCCTTCTCCGCAGTCCATGACAATAAGCCTTCGCAAAATGCCGATTTGCGGTGCTGCAAGGCCGGCGCGCCCATCGCTGTCGTACAGCGTCTCGACCATATCATCCAGTATCTTTAATACTCTGGCATTCACGGAATCGACCGGCCGGGCCACCTTGCGCAGGATGGGATCGCCGAATGGCACAATAGGTTTTACCGTCATTCACTTAAGCCCCCTTAGTTTTGGAAGGAGGTGTATGCACCCATAAGTCACTTGGAGTACACTCTAAGGTTGTGCAAAGGGCATCTAACGTCTCTGCCTTCATCTGCCTGGGCTGGTTCGTCAGCAATGCGCTAATGGAAGCAGCCGACAGGCTGTAATCCGCCTTCTCTTTCATCAGCCGCGCCAAAGCCGCTCCCGACCATATCCCTCTCTCTGCCATCACGTTACGTAACATCCATTCGAGCAAAGGGTCACCCTCCCGTTCATCAAAATATTAGCTTACACCTAATTTTATTAGGTATTGCCTAATATCTCAAGCCCATTTCTTTGGGGTTTGACAACAGTGGTGCTCTAGAGGTCCTGATGATCCTTCGCTTACACTTATTCGGAAGAGATATTTTAAGCAGGCTTGGATTCGTTCCGGGCCAGCTGTTTCTTAGCGTTCCCGGCTCTGCCTGCGAGGCTGGTCCCGATCACGCCGACAATGACGAGCGCTGCTCCGATGACATGATAGTAAGCCAGCTTTTCATTCAAGAAGGCGACGCCTCCAAAAATCGTGACCACGGTAGCCAGATTGTTAAAGATGCCCATCCGGGACGCCTCGATCTGGGACAAAGCATAGTTGGACAGGAGCGATGTTCCCAGGGAGGACAAGACGCCGAGATAAAGAACCGCCCACACGAAGGATGAGTGCATAAACGGGTCAAAATAATGGACGAGCGTCCCTTGCGCCGCATGCTGAGCGACCGACATCAGGTTAAACAGCACGAATCCGATCATCGACATGATGAAGGTGATATCCAGTACCGACTGCTTCTGCGTCATCCTGCGGGCCATCACGCTGTAAACGGCATTGGATAGCGCAGAGAGCAGAATCAGCACAATTCCGAGCGTGCTCGATTGCTCGAAGGACACGCCTTTCAACACAAAGATAGAGATGATTCCCGTTACCGACAACACCGTAAACAGCTTTTGTGCCCAGCTGGAGCGCTCCTTCAAGAACAGCGACGCCAAGATCAGCGTAAAGATCGGTACGGTAGCGTGGATAATTCCGGCCTCGGCCGAACTGGTATAGACTAACCCGAAGGTTTGCAGCGTAAAGAACAGGAACGGATAGAATATGGCCAGCGGCACGATGGTCAGAAGCCGTTTCAGATCCATCGGGACCTTTCTGCGGGCGATGAGGAGCCCCAGCGATGCGGCTAAGAACGAAATGGTAAACCGATGCGCCAGCGTATCCAGCGGGTTAGCATGGACCAGCGCCAGCTTTACGAACATAAACGAAAAACCAATGATGGCCGTATATCCCAAAGCGGCGGCATAGGCACGGCTTGTATGCGGTATATTCATGATTGTGTATCTCCTTCATCTTCTCTTTTTTATGTCTAACCTAGAGGGCCGGTGCATTTGTTACTTATCTTACGGCAGGAAAGACTTCGTTACGATTTGAAATAACGCTAACTGTACCGGTACAGTTAGCGCGATGAAGGAGGGTAACAACAAAAAGGCTGTTTCCCGTCATCCGGGGATGACGGGAAACAGCCCCGTTATATATACTTCAACTTGCATTCTTTCATAACAGGCACCGGCGTTGCCGACCCGTTATCGATATAAAAACCGTTAATCGCGTTCGACCGAAATCCAGCCATCGCCCTCGAGATGAAGCGTTGCGCCGAGCGCTTCGGCCATAAACCGGAGCGGAACGTAGGTAGATCCGTTGCTATGAACGAATGGCGCTTCCGGCAGCGTCACGCTTTTACCGCCAACGCTGGCTTTTTTGGAGCCTACGGTCACCACGATTTCTTCTCCCGTCAAATCATTGATGACTATAATTTTATTCGAGCCTTTGGTCCACTTCACTTCGGCATCCAGCTGATCTGCCAGGTAACGGAGCGGAACGAAGCTCTGATGGTTCTTCTTGATGGCGCCGTATCCAAAATCCTCGTTCGAGATATTCAAATACATCGACTTTTGGGTGATCTTCAGATCATCCTTCAACACGTTGTAGATGAGGGAATCCTTCTCGAAGTTCCGCAGCACTTGACCCGGCGTCACGGATTCATTCAGGACGTCCAGCACGCCTTTGGACGTGTCGACCTTATCGGCTTTCACTGCGCCGCCGATATTCCAGACCTCACCTTCGGAATACACCTTGAAGGACTTTAATGGCAGGTCCTCGGATGCCGGAAGCGCGACGGTCAGCTCCAGCGCATTCTTGCGCGTATTCAGCTGCTCGTCGAAGTAATAGTCCAGTTTGAGGATCGTATCCTTGCCGAAGACGGTTTCGGATCCCGGAAGCTCCTCCAATAACTGCTCCTTCTGTTCATCGTAGTTCTCCGTAAATTCGGTCAGTGCGCCATGCACCATCTCGTAGAGCGACGCGACGACCTCTTCCTTGGATTCCTGCGGCAGGAGTTCAACGTCTTCGCCGTATGCCTCGCCGATGCTGGTTATCATCGGATAAATGGCGTCATAACCATCACCGATTACCTGCTTCAAGCCGGCTTCGTCTTTAAGCAGGCTTTCGGCGAAAGGCTTAACCATGTTCAAAATCTCTTCGCCCGTAAGCTCCATCTGAAGATGCGTCAGGTTCAAGCTCTCTCCGTTCACCTTCTCCTGGACCGGCTTCACCGAAACTTTGGACGGGTTCGGGAAATGCTTCAGCACAAGTCCTGCCGCCTTCTTCACGACATCTTGAATCGCCTGCTCATACTGGCTGGTGTCCGGCATTCCCGGAACGGTTGTATCCATCGACAGATAGATCGGCTGCTTGGCGCCGTCCAATTGAATCGCCATTCCCTTGGCATCCATGGACAGATGAAGCGGAATCTTCTTGTCCGAATAATGAACGCTGCCTTGAATGGACACCGTATTGCTATCCTCCACGATGGCATGGTCGATATTCAAGGATAAGGAATTAATAAGATCAATCGCTTCTTTATCTTCAGACGATAGGGCCTTGTCCGCAGGCACCACCTCGAATCGAATACTTGCGCTGGATTCGCTGGATTTCACATCAAGACTGGTCAGCATCGCCTTGTTGATATCCAGTCCCCCGACGGCCTGACATCCTGTCATAACGACCAACACGGCTGCAATGAGTAAGGTCAACCATTTGAACTTCTTATACATTTTGATATTCGTCCCCTCCCAGGTCATAGGCTCATTTCTATTATGGGAAGGTAGGAAATGTTTGTAAATAGGTATTTAAGCCTCGTCATGTATGCACATGGGAAGGCGCCTCAAGATAGCATATATCGACTTTTTGCTATACACTGGGGAATGAAAATCATGACGGAACAGCGCACATTCATGAAGTGCGGTTTGAACAACCTTTTAAAGCGTGGTGAATCTCTTGTTTAAAATTATGCTGATCGAAGACGACGTGACCCTGTTCCATGAAGTGCAGGAGCGTCTCTCGCAATGGTCGTATGACGTTTATGGCGTCCGCGATTTCAGCGCCGTACTCCAGGAGTTCACGGCGATTCAGCCCGACCTGGTCATTATCGATATCCAGCTGCCGAAATTTGACGGGTTCCATTGGTGCCGAATGATTCGTTCCCACTCCAACGTCCCGATTATATTCCTGTCCTCCCGGGATCATCCCACCGATATGGTGATGTCGATGCAGCTGGGCGCCGACGATTTCATTCAGAAGCCGTTCCACTTCGATGTCCTGATTGCCAAAATCCAGGCCACCCTGCGCCGGGTATACAATTACAACACCGAGCGGACCGAGCTGAGAACCTGGCGCGGAGCCACCGTCGAATTCGGCAAAAATACGATAAGCAGCCCTCAGGGCACCGCTGAACTGACAAAGAATGAAATGTTCATTCTGAAGATCCTCATGGAGCGGAAGAACCAGATCGTCAGCCGGGAGGACCTGATCAAGAGCCTTTGGGAAAACGAGCATTTTGTCAGCGATAATACGTTAACGGTCAACGTGAATCGTCTTCGCAAGAAGCTGGAACCCTTGGGACTTGACCCTTACATCGAAACCAAGGTGGGACAAGGTTACATCGCCACGGAAGAGGCCCACGCATGATGATGGCCTATATCCGGGAACGGCTAAGCTGGATTCTGTTATTCGTGTTCTTGCAGGTGATGCTTCTGTTTATAGCCGCGGTGGACGCCCAAATCCCGTTCCTGCCCATCCTCTATATCGTGTTTCTGTCGACGCTGTTCTTCCTGGTGTTTCTGTTCGTCAGATACAACCGGGAAACCAAGTTCTACAAAAGTCTCCAGGCATGGGACGACACCTACGACTTAGCCGCCATCAGCGAGCCGGAGCACCCCTTTGAGGCGATTGCCATGGACATGCTCTCCCTGCAGACCGAGCGTTTCAAGAAGGAATCCTCCATGCGCCTGATGGAGATGCAAGGGGAGAAGGACGAGCTGTTATCCTGGATTCATGAAGTGAAGACGCCGCTCACCACGATGCAATTGATGATCGAACGCATGGAAGACGAAACGTTGAAAGCGCAGCTCCAGTATGAATGGCTCCGCATTCACCTGCTGCTTGACCAGCAGCTGCACCAGAAGCGCATCCCTTTTATTCAGAACGATCTTCTGATCGAGGTGTCCGCCCTCGAGCCGATCATCTTTCAGGAGATCCGCGGGCTCAAAACCTGGTGCATGCAAAAGGGCATCGGCTTTGACGTTTCCCTGCAGGCAGCGGAAGTGCTGAGCGACGCCAAATGGCTGGGCTTTATCATCCGCCAGCTGTTGACCAACGCGGTCAAATACAGCTCCGCTTCGGACATTAGCATCGAGAGCGATGTCGTGGCCGACCATGTCAGACTCATCATTCGGGATGCCGGACGCGGCATTGATCCGAAGGACATGCCCCGGATTTTCGATAAAGGCTTCACGTCCACCACCTCGCATCAGGATAGTGCCGCAACCGGCATGGGGCTCTATCTGACGAAAAAAGTAGCCGAGGCCTTGATGATCCGGATCCAGGTAGAATCAAAGCCGGGCATCGGCACAACCTTTACCTTGATCTTTCCGAAACGGAATGATTTCGTAAGCATTACCGGCATGTGACAACAATGTCACATGCTTTTGCTCTTTGTTCGGCGAATCGAAGGAAAAGGGCCCTCGACTCCTTTATGATAAGGACAGATAACAAAGGAGTGAGTGAAATTGGCAATTCTTGAAGCAAACCAAATTCATAAAAGCTACGGCAACAAATTCAATAAACAGGAAGTGCTGAAGGGCATCGACATCCGCGTGGACAAAGGCGAGTTCGTCAGCATCATGGGCGCTTCGGGCTCCGGGAAAACCACGCTGTTGAACGTGCTCTCCTCGATCGACAAAGTGAGCCTCGGCAGCATCAAAATCGAGGGCAAAGAGTTTACGGGCCTCAAGGAGAAGGAGCTGGCCGAGTTCCGCAAGCATCACCTCGGGTTTATTTTCCAAGAGTATAACCTGCTGGATACGCTGACCGTCAAAGAAAACGTCCTGCTGCCGCTCTCCATTAAGAAGGTATCCAAAAAAGAAGCCGATCAGAAATTCCAAAGAATCGCGACCGAGCTTGGCATCTACGAACTCAAGGATAAATATCCGAACCAAATCTCCGGGGGACAGAAGCAGCGGACCTCCGCGGCCCGCGCGTTCATCCACGATCCGAGCATTATTTTTGCCGATGAGCCGACGGGAGCGCTGGACTCGAAGTCCGCATCCGATCTGTTGAACAAGCTGAGCGAATTAAATCAGAAGATCGACTCCACGATCATCATGGTTACCCATGACCCCGTAGCGGCCAGCTATTGCACCCGGGTAGTCTTCATTAAGGACGGACAGATCTACACCCAGCTGAACAAGGGTGAGCAATCCCGGCAGGCCTTCTTCAACGACATCATCAAGACTCAAGGCGTGCTAGGCGGTGTTCAGAATGAACATTAATTATCTGATCTACCGGAATTTGAAGAAGAATATCAAGAACTATTATCTGTATGTATTTGCGCTGATCTTCAGCGTGGGTCTGTACTTCGCGTTTGTCACGCTGCAATATGATCCCGCAATGGATGAAGCGAAAGGCTCCATTAAGGGAGCGGCTGCGCTTGGAGCCGCCTCCGTGCTGCTCGTGGCCATCGTGGCGATCTTCCTGCTGTATGCCAACACGATTTTCATCAAACGGCGCAGCAAGGAAATCGGACTGTTTCAGCTCATCGGACTGACCAAGGGCAAGATCTTCCGGATCCTCAGTGCGGAGAACCTGATTCTGTACTTCGGCTCCATGGTCATCGGCATCTTTGCCGGCTTCGCGGCTTCGCGCTTAATTCTGATGATCCTGTTCAAGGTGACCGGCGTAGACACCGAAGCAGCCCTCTCCTTCTCGACCGAGGCGCTCATCCAGACCGTGATTGTGTTTGCCGTCATCTATGTGCTGATCATGATCATGAATTATACGTTCATCAAAAGGCAGAGCATTCTATCCCTCTTCCGCGCGGTATCGACGACCGAGAACCAAATCAAGAAAATGTCCTTCGCCGAAATGCTGTTCGGCCTGCTCGGGATCGGACTCATACTTCTTGGCTACTATGTGTCGACCAAGCTGTTCAGCGGAGATTTCACCACCATGAACGAGCTGTTCATGGCCATGATCCTGATCCTGGGGGCGGTGATCATCGGGACTTATCTGTTCTATAAAGGGTCGGTCAGCTTTATATTCAACGCGATCCGGAAGAGCAAGGGCGGTTACTTGTCCCTGAATAATGTGCTGTCCCTGTCCTCCATCATGTTCCGCATGAAATCGAACGCGCTGCTGTTAACGATCATCACGACCGTGTCCGCACTCGCGATCGGACTGCTGTCTCTTAGTTATATTTCGTACTATTCCGCCGAGAAATCGGCCGAGCAGAGCGTGCCCAATCATTTTGCGGTAGCGGATCAGAAGGATCTTTCCGCATTTGTCCAGGCACTTACAGATGAAGATATCGAATTTAAGAAGACCGAACGGGACGTAATCCAGGTGAATGCGGACCTATCCGATATTATCGGGGCCAGCCTGGAGGTATCTGGGCAAGTGGACTCCAGTTCCATGATCATCCCGGTAATCAGTGATGCCAGCGTGAAGGGCAAGGATGTTTCCCCCGGTGAGACGCTGTTCACGGGATACAGTGACGCGATCCAGCAATTCATGGCGATTCAGACCACAGGGGAAATTGAGCTCATAAGCCCTAAACAAAGCTTTAAGCAGAAGCTGATCGGTTTGGACAAGGAAGCCTACGTATCCTATTATTATGCAAGCGGCGGGCTGCCGACGGCGATTGTGGACCAGACCGTATTCGATCAGCTGGTTCAGGATCTGGATCCGAAGATCCAGAAGAAAACCAATGTCTATCACGGCATCGATATCGTGGATCCGATCGCCATGGATCAGGCGAATCAAATTTTTAAAGATCTCGGCATTAGCGAGCGAACAGGGAACCTCTCTCAGGCGGAAATGATCTTCAATCAGAAGAGCAATATGGGCTTGATGATGTTTATTGTGGGATTCCTGGGACTCACCTTCCTGATTACTTCAGGATGTATCCTGTACTTTAAGCAGATGGACGAAGGCGAAGAGGAGAAGCCGAATTACACGATCCTTCGAAAACTGGGATTCACTCAAGGGAACCTGCTTGCGGGGATTCAGATCAAGCAGCTGTTCAACTTCGGCATACCGCTGGTCGTCGGCTTGTCCCACAGTTACTTTGCCGTGAAATCCGGCTGGTTCTTCTTCGGAACCGAGCTGTGGCTGCCGATGGTTATGGTAATGCTCCTGTATACGGCGCTGTACTCCATATTCGGTTTGTTGTCGGTCATGTTCTATAAACGGGTAATTAAAGAAGCGTTGTAAACGAGGTGCATGGTTGGGCCCAGGGATGATTCGGGTACCATCCATGCATTTTTTCGTGCGCAGGCGTGAAAAAAACGCGGTTACCATTCCAACGGGCTGCAGTTCTTCTGCAGCTTCCGGATATACACGATTTGACCGATATGATAAGCATTGTGCGTGGCCGCATTACTCACCAATTCCCACCACTTGGCCGGTACTGGGAATCCGTTCACTTCCTGCTCAAGCTTGGCCGCCGACAACAGCTCCTGCCATTGAAGCAAAACCTCAAGCAGCCGGTCCCTTAACTCGGCAAAAGTCGCGTTATCCGGAATCATGAAGCTATTATGGTTGTCTCCAATCGAAGGTATGGCATCGACTTGCGATTCGCGGTACCGCGTCTGCCACGTTTCGTTCCAATACAGCAGATGCTGTATGATCTCCGCAATGCTGTGGCTGCCATTGGCCGGCGTCCAGAACGCTTCATCCTCCGTCAAATCATCCACGGATTGCTGGAACGGGACGTGCCAGCTGGGATCGTTCGCGTTCGCTAACAGCTGATTCAATAGAACATCATTTGCATGCGCCATGGGTCATTCACTCCTTCATGCGCCCGGTAATGGGCAGCATCACAAATCATGACTAATTTTACTATAGGATGAAGCCCTGTGATTCGCAAAAAATGATTAAAATCATTCTTTCTCGGCTCGCCACGTCTGGAATAACTACTACCTCACATGGAACAAATCCAAATAATACTGCGCCGTTGGCGTATCGTTCTTGAAACGCAGCTCGATCTTCTCCCCGCTTCCCTTGCATAGGCCCACCGTAATCTCAAAATAGCTTGCCCCGTGCACCGCATCAACCGGACTGGCCTGTTGGTTATCCTCTTTCATCGTCGTCCGCTCGTTAATCGATAGAATCCGTTCGCAGCCAAAGACAGGATACGTCTCCTTATATATGTCTTGAAGGGACGACCGGATAACCGGATATAGCTGCTGCAGCATGGCCTTCTCAAGCTGCTGCTCTCTAGGCTTGTCCTGTGGCCCTGCATAAGCTGTGCTGCTTCCCGGGCTTGATAGAATCAATCCGCCTGAGAGCAGCAGGCAGATGAAGAATCGTGGCTTCATACGCGTTCACCTTTTTCGTTTTTTCTATTTAGAGTCTCCTTTTCGATCCTATTTAATCCGATTGCAGCCTCGTACCTGCCTATACAAAAAAAGACTGCCCAAAGGCAGTCTTTCATGGGTTTAAATCGTTGATGAATGCACGACCGCATGTCCGTCGTTCCCGTCGTTTTCCTTTTTCCCAACCAGGATATGATAGAGGACGATTCCCGCGGCTAGCAGGACCGCCATCGCGATATACATGCCCCGGAAACCGACAAGCGGCGTCAGGAAGCCGAGTATAAAGGGGCCAAACCCGATGCCCACGTCCACGAAAATATAAAAGGTCGATGTCGCAAGCCCGATCCGGTGCGCCGGCGAACGCTTAATGGCCAGGGCCTGAGCACTGGACTGCGTCGTGCCGTAGCCCAGACCGACGAATACGGCCGAGAGCAGCAAGGTCAGGCCCTGATGGGCTTGGCTGAGCAGAACCATCCCGATCGCAAACGATAGAATGGCCGGGTACATCACCACATTGGCCCCTCTCTGGTCAAACCAGCGACCCGTGAACGGTCTCGACAGAATGACCACAATCGCATAGACAATAAAGAAATAACTCGCCACTTGGGCCAGACTGATCTGCCCGGCAAAAATCATCAGGTACGTTAAAATGCTGGAATACCCGAACCCCATGACAAAGCTGACCAGCGAAATCGGCACCGCCTTCGGCTCAATAAAGTTGGATAGCTTCAACCCTTGCAGATCCTTCTTCTGCTCCGCGGTCAGTTTCAGTTTAGGTATGTTCATAAAGAAAGCCGACAGCAGCGAAAGCACCCCTAGCGCGGCGCACAGCGTAAAGTTAGCCATCATCGAAGCATGCTCGTTAATCATCAGACCGATAAAAGGGCCAATTGCCGAAGCGATAATAATGCTCACGCCATAGTACCCTGTACCCTCGCCTCTTCTCGAATTCGGAATCAGGCTGGCCGCAATCGTGCCTGTTGCCGTTGAGGCAAGGGCGAAGGCGATACCGTGAAAGAAACGAACAACGAGCAGCACGCTCAAGCTGTTTACGACGAAGTACAAACCGATGAGAACGCTGAAGGCGATCAGACCGGTAAACAGCAGTTTTTTGCGGCCGACCCGCTCGATGATGCTGCCTCCGACCAACCGTCCAATCAATGCGCCGACGACAAAAATGCTGGAAGCCAGGCCAGCCATTCCCGTCGATGCGTGAAACTCATTCTTTGCATATGAGGACATGATCACCACTAATAAGTAAAAACATAAAAAGAGCAGGAAATTGACGCCGAACACAATCAAAAAGTCCTTGCTCCACAATCGTTCTCGCGAGTCTGCTTGCTCCAAGTTAATCACCTTTTCTAATAATGTTGTCCCTGACCGTCTCCATCACGCGGATGACGGCCCTTTGATCCTCTTCAGAAACGCCTTCCATAATCTCCTGTTCATATTGGTCAAATATCTTGCGAATTTGCAGGAAGACGTCAGCTCCGGCCTTGGATAGCTGAATGCGCTTCTCCCGTTTATCCCGCACCGGGATTTGCTCCACATAGTCCAGCTTGATCAGCGCGTTGACGGTTCGGGTGACGGTGGGCTTCTCCACGTACAGCATTCTGGACAGCTCCACCAAAGTCATCGACTGATAAAAATCCAGATAGTACATGATGGACCACTGGGCATAATACAGGTTGTAGTCTTCGAGCTTACGATTAAGCTCATTGACGAAAGGGCGATACAACGTAAAGTATTTATGAAAAAAGTGTCTGTGGGCGTCCATTCGAGACCTCCGTTCAAATTAGTTACCTTGGGTAACTATTTATTGATTATAAAGAAGATCCTTCTGCTTGTCCATCCGGAATGATTTCCAAATCCAAGTTCGAACTGATGCGGACGGCATACCGACGCTTATTCTCCCTGTTTAGGAATGGCTCTATTCACGTTTCTGCCGCTTATTACAAGTAGCGGTGGACAAAAAAAATCGCCCTGGGGCGATGGAAGGTGGTGCTGCCATCTCAAGGGCGATTCGAACCAGGTATGCGATCTATGCGGCAATTTCAATTGGGTATCAAATCTGTTGTGAATTCTATCCAATATCACTGAACGAATCGGAAATCGGCCCGGATACATCAAGCAGTCTGCCCGTATAATCGCTCAGCAGGATACCGTCCTGGTCCAGCTCTTGCCGAACCGCGCGGAATGCTTCCCACATGGGATACAACTCCTTCAATTGAGCAGCTTCGAGATGATGCATTTTTCCCCAATGCGGCCTGCCGCCGTACCGCAGGAAGATGTGCTCCATCGCACTGAAGTAATCTTCATGCGGCATGCCTTTGTACATATGGATCGCAATATAGGCGGAATCCCGGTCGTAGGCGGGGCTTAACCAAATATCATCGCCCTTGGCATAACGGCATTCTACGGGGAAATGCACATGGTACTTGTTTCGCGACATTTCTTCACGCATCTCTGCAATGACCGCATTCATCGACTCCGCGGGAATGTTATACTCCATTTCGTTGAAACGAACGAGCCGCCGGGTCGCGAATAACCGGTGGCTGTAATTCACTTTGCGACCCAGCGGAACCTGCGACGCCGAGAGACGGCTCACATGCGGGCTTGCTTTGGGCAGCTTGCGGCACAGCTCCGAGATCAGACCAAAGAAGGTGTTCTCCACCAACACGTCGCTGATATAATCCTTGATCCGATGCTCCCTCACCTCTTGGTCCGTCTTGTTCATCAGCTTGATCTGGCACGGCTCTGCGTAAGGGAACCAATAAAACTCGAAATGACGGTTCTCCTCCGCCAATCGCGCCTGCTGTTTCAAGCATTCGCCGAGCGGTATTCTCCGGCTTTCATATTCGATTTTGTAAGCCGGCTCAAGCCTCAACGTCACTTGCACGATAATGCCGAGCGCACCTAAGGATACCTGCAGCGCCTTGAACCAATCGGGGTGCGACTCCCCGCTGCACTCCAGCACCTCGCCCGTACCGGTGACCACCGTCATTCCGACAACCTGCGTGGATATATTCCCGAAGGCCCGGCCCGTACCATGCGTCCCTGTACTAATGGCGCCGGCAATGGACTGAACATCAATATCCCCCAGGTTCTCCTGTGCCAGCCCCTGCCGAAACAACAGCTCGCCCAACAGCTTCAGCTTCGTCCCTGCCCACACGGTGGCGGTTCGGGCTTCGGCGTCGACATGGACCAGGCCCTGCATCCTGTCCAAGGAGATCAGGCAGTCCTCGGATGCCGCAATGGGGGTAAAAGAGTGCCCTGAACCGACCACTCGCAGCCGCCTGCCCTCCTGCCGGCACATCCGGACCGCTTTTTCGACTTCCGCTATGGAGGCAGGATACAACACCGTTCTTGGATTGGCTCGTACCGATCCCGACCAATTCGACCACTGGACCTGCTTCATAGAAAACACTCCCCCATTCCGCGATAGGTTGCATATTCGCCTACGATACGGCCTTGCGAGACCGCATACAGCACCTTGAACCGTTCGCACAGCTCGCCGGCCTTCGCATGGCGGAAGAACACCGGGTCTCCCAGGCCAAGCTCCACATGGGCAGGCAGACGCAGCGGCGTCTGCACTTCCCCGGCCCCTTCAAGCGGGAACAGCTTCAATCCCGAAGGCAAGTAAGGCTTCGCCAGCTTATCCTTGTCTGCCGTACCCGATGCCGTGTAGCCTCCTCCCATGCAGGTCACGATCCCTGCCTTCGGGATGCGAACCACCTCTACGGCATAGGCCGCGGCCGGCTTATAACGGAACGAGGCATAATGATCGAACAGACCCGGCGCATAGAAGCCTGAGCCGGCCGTAATTTCGGTTACCCAAGCTTCCTCCCGGGAGCTGTCCAAACTTCCGGTTCCCCCTGCATTCACGAAGCGGAGCCGAAGGTCCATGGCGGCAAGCCGCTCCACGGCTTCTTTCCTCCGCTTGGCCGCTTCAACGATGGAGCGGCTTTTCAGCCACCGGACCATGGTATTCTTCATATGCTTACCGTTTGCGTTATCCCCAACGCCTGCTACCTGCGCCTCGTACCCCATGATGCCGTCCAGGTGGAGCCATGGAGAGCGGATAATCTGCTCCACTATCGGGTACATGCCCTCCCACGAATGGACGGGCGATCGCCATACACCGAAGCGCAGACCTGGATATTGGACCGACATATCCACATCGATGCATAGTGGAATCACGGTCCGCTGTTGTTTGGCGAACTGTTTGATGTGCTCGACATGCTCCACGCTGTCCACCATGAAGGTAATGCTGCGACCTTCGCCGACCAGATTCACGATGGAGCGAATGGCCTCCGGCTGCCACTGCGGATATCCCAGCAGCAGATCGTCAAAGCCCTGTTCCGCCAGAAATACGGCCTCCGCTGCCGTATAACACATAATTCCTTGAAAGATCGGGTTCGAATGAAGGATACGGTTCAACACGTCCACGGAGCGGATGGACTTGCTGGCCAGCCGCACTTTCTTACCCCCAGCCGCTTGTGCAATTGCTTCGGCATTGTCGTCCAGCATGTCCAGATCCACCAAAGCGAACGGCTTCGGAATCTCCGCGAAAATCTCTTTATAATACTCGTATGTCGACACCCCTACATCAACACCTTCCCGTTTCCCTCACGCCTATGCCACATGATATTCTCGAAGGTGCCGGATTATCCTTCTGACATACAACCATCCACTCAAATAAAAATAGAGCCCAGCCTACAGTTGGCTGGACCCGATTTTTAATCGGCTAATTTGATGATCGTTAAGGAAGCGCCGTTGCCTTGTGCAAGGGTAGCAGCACCTATAACACCATACAATTGAAGATTAAGCGCATCGCCTGCAATCAATTGTTCTATAAATTGGGCGTGAAAATGCGACTTTGACTTAATTGGAACTTCGTCACTCTGCATAATTGGGATACCATTTCGAGTAATCCTTGAGCCCATAAGCAAATCTGACGTTAAATTAATCGTGTAAGAAATATAGTAAGTCCCTGTTTCATGAACCGTAAAAGACGATGAAGCTCCACTTATTGCGATTCCTGCCACTCTCGGATTGTCTGGCAGCGCAACAGGGGTTCCGCCAAGAATCACTGCCATAACGCTCCCCGACGTATTCCCTGCATATGCATAAGTTCCTGTAGAACTCCCTCCCGCAGGTCCAACAGGCCCCGCTGGACCTGTGGGACCTTGGGGTCCCGGAACTCCTTGTATCCCTTGCGGACCTTGCGGTCCTACCGGGCCGAGGTCGCCCTTATCGCCCTGGATTCCCTGAGGTCCAGGATCGCCTTGATCCCCCTTTTCACCCTGCGGACCTGCCGGGCCTTGTTCGCCTTGATCCCCCTTATCGCCTTTCGGACCCGGGGCTCCCGCGGGGCCTGGATCGCCCTTAGGCCCGGCTGGGCCAGCTGGGCCTTGGGAGCCCGAAGATCCTGAAGACCCGGACGGACCTTGGGGCCCTTGAGGCCCCTGTGGACCCTGCGGGCCCATTTCGCCAGGGTCGCCTTTTGGACCCTGCGGGCCTGCCGGACCCGGCTGCCCCTGCTCCTGAGTTCGCCCGCCACTGCCATACGCAATGCTAACCAGCTGCTTTTGTTGGTTCCACTGCACCTTAGCCCCAAACACTTCCGCCAAAAAACGAAGCGGAACCATCACCCTGTTATCCAACAGTCTGGCAGGCTGGTCCAGCTTCACTTTTGTGACGATAGTGTCGTTTCTCACCGTAGCCACATCACTGCCCAGAACCAGCTCGGCAGAGACATCGCCTCGAACGGCTGTGATCTTCTTGGCAGAAGCATCCCACCGAATGGACAGGCCCAATATTTCGGTTACATGCTTAATGGGCACCAGCACTTTGCCTTTAACCATAACCGGGGCAACATCCACAGGCTTGGTTATCCCGTTGACTTGCATCGTGATGCCTGCCGCTTGCGTGACGGGTGCGATCGCTAAACTCAAGGTGAGCAACATTGCTGCCGCAAAATACAGCCGTTTTTTCTTCAACACCATTACCTCCTTATCGATCATGGAATAATTAATTTATCGGTCGAACCTACTCGCGAGTTAATATAAATAATTACACGAGAATCATGGATTTCCTGTGTACGATCGCGGAATATTAAACATTTTTTGTTAATTCCGGCCTAAACAAAAAAGGATGAGGAATGCCCCCACCCTAAGTAAATTTATTTTCCATATCCTGTTTGGAGGGCATTTGGTCATCTGCTTGGATAACGGACCTACACACTCACCGCGGCATATAACCGCCCGAGCGTCGTCAGACGTTCCGCAATCGCGAACTCGATCTGCTCATCCAACGGCAATTGTTCCGAGGCATATGGTGCGAGCTGCGGATGCTCGCCGATCATCACCGCGTGCAGCGCATGCCGGAACATCGAGATATCGTTGGCATCGTTGCCGAAGGCAATATACTCTCTCTCCTTTACACCCAACTGCTGGAGCCCGCTCCATTTATGGATCCCCTTCGGGCTGATATCCAGCACCGCTTCCCCTCCGTGCACGTGAACGACCACATCCAGTTGTCTCAGCCGCTCCTCCAGCTCCGCCGTATGATCCGAGGTTAGCATCAATATTTTTACAATGGATTCGAGTTCCTGCAGCGCCACATTTCTGGCCAGCTTGTGCGGGTCCAGGTGAAGCAGAATCGGATGATCCGCAGGACCCGTATAGGCATAGTCCCACTCCCCATCGATCAGGTAGCTCGCGTTATACGTTGTTAACAGCTGAAGGAGAACCGGTAGCACCTCGCTGTCAAAACCGACCGTGGAGATCCGCTCTCCCCCTGCCGCCACCATCGAGCCGTTCCCCCCGATCATCGGGTAGTGATGAACACGCTCATGAAGGACGGGAAGCAAATCGCGAATCGGCCGGGCGGAAGCAAAAACAACCTCATGCCCCTGTGCTACCAGCTCCTCCAATGCCTTCAACAACGCGTCCGAAACCGGCTGACCTTGAAAACAGATCGTTCCGTCCAGATCGAATACGAATTTCATGCCAAATTTCCTCCTGTATCTTCTCATTGCTCTTATCATAGCAGTTGGTCGTATAATGAGAAGGACATTTGTCCAGATGAGAAAGGAGCGCAAAAGAAACCCATGAAACGACTTCATGATGCAACATTGCTGAAAGCCAAGATGGAGCAGTTTCAATTCGGAAACATGCTGGATTTGGGCAAGTCGGCGCCATTTACCTTACAGCAATACGAGCCCGGCGAGATTATTCTGCATGAGGGTTGTGCCATGCAGTCCCTGTTGTTCCTCGTGCAAGGGAAAATCAAGGTGACCTCCAGCATCGAAACCGGCAAATCGCTGCTTCTACGTTTTGGCCATCCCTTTTCCATCATCGGGGATATTGAATTGATTCGAGACGTTCCTGTCCAATCCCAGATTGAAGCCGTTAACGAATGCCTGTTCATCGGGCTGTCGTTTGATTATATTAGGCTGCATGAAATGACGAATGCCCGCTTTACCGCCACCTTGCTGGATCACTTGAGCTACAAACTCCAGACCTGCACGACCGCTTCCCGCGTCAATCTGTTGGCATCCGTGGAGAACCGGTTTGCCAGCTATCTGATGTCCACCATGTCGCCTGGGTCGGATCCTTCCTTTGGAATGGAGCTGAAAACCGACCATATCGGGGAAATTGCCAGCTTGCTTGGCACCACGCACCGACATTTGAATCGGGTGATGTTTGCCTTCGCCCAAAGGGGGATCCTGGAACGAAACGGACAGACCATCCGCATTCTGGACTGGAACGCGATGGAGACGGCCTCGAACGGCATCCGTTATGAGTAGATCACTAGGCTGAAACTTTTTTCGCGGATTCTTGTAACGAATCGGCCATGGCCCGGTCATATAGGCAAGGAGGTGAACAGGTGACGGATTTGCACCAGATCTACCATCAACACTTTCAAGACGTGTATCGGTTTCTGCTGTCGCTCAGCAGAGACGAGCATGTTGCGGAAGAACTCACGCAGGAGACGTTTTTCAAAGCGCTGAAGCATATCGATTCGTTTCAAGGCACATGCAAGCTGAGCGTGTGGCTATGCCAAATCGCTAAACATACATACTTCTCCTATCTTGATAAACAAAAGCGGTATGAGCCGGCCCCGCAGATCGACCACGGCAGCGGTCAGGATATCGCATGGCAAACCGTGGAAAGGGCTGAGGCTTTTCGCATCCATCAAATCCTGCACCGGATGGACGAGCCGTATAAAGAGGTGTTTACGCTGCGAGTGTTCGGGGAATTGTCTTTTGGCGAAATCAGCCGGCTGTTTGGAAAAACCGAGAGCTGGGCAAGAGTCACCTTCTTTCGAGCCAAGCAAAAAATCCAAAGCCTGTACAAGGAGGGGAATCAATCGTGAGCCGAATATCGTGCGAGATTATTCAGGATTTGCTGCCTTTGTACCATGATGATGTGTGCAGCGCAGACACCAAAACCTTGGTAGAAGAGCATCTGGCGGATTGCCCGGCTTGCCGGGAGGTGCTGAGCCATATGAGCTCCCCAATATCGCTGCCCACCCAAACGATGGAGCAAAACAAGGATGAAGGAGCCGGATTGAGGCAAGTTGCGGCCCAGTGGTCGCGCACCAAATGGATCTCGTTTACCAAAGGTCTATTGATCAGCTGCTTAGCAGTCGGTCTCTTGTTCCTGGCATATGCGGGCCTGTTCGAATGGAACATTACAAGCGTGCCGACCCGCGTGATGCAGGTATCCGATATCAGCCAGCTGAAGGATGGGCGCATTGCTTATCACGTGAAGATGACCGACGGCTATAATGTTAACCAAGCCAGCTACGATACGGATGAGGAAGGAAACTTCTATGTGACACCCAAGCGTCCCATCATCAAATCTAAAAAATTCGCGGATATGGGACTGTCCAATATGTACTATTCGAACGATATTGAAGAACGAAATGCCTACGAGAAGAGCTTTGGCGACGGCGTTCAGATCAAGGCCCTCTATTTGGGGACGCCGGATGACCGGGTTCTGATCTGGGAACAAGGCATGGAGCTGCCGCCGGCAAGCGAGTCCGTCGAGATGCAGTTCAGGAGCGACGAGTAAGTATATTTTTAGTCAAAAGACCATGGGATGCCCTAATGGCTTCCCATGGTCTTTTCTTGAACCTTAAACCGAGCCGGCCGGATGATTACGCAGAACCTTCCGCTCGATCCCGCCATAAATCAAGCCGATTACCCCAAACAGAATGACCGCGGTGCTGACATGTAGTTCATATTCCTGTATGAATCGATCATCATAGCTTTCGTAGAACAGCACTGTCCCGGCGGCAGCCCACATCACGGCATACAGCAGGGCGTACAGGATGAGTGAAGTTCTGCCCCATCGAATCATGCCCATGAGCCACGATAAAGGGAGCACGATTACCGGGTATAGAAGCGAGGATATGAGAATCGGTATGATCATCAGAACAAAACCCGCATTACGAAGGCCGAAATATTCCGTCGTCGTGATCTTGTATCCTTCGATATACTCCAAGCCTACGACAGCACCGGTAAACAGAAACATAAAGACGAACCACAACACAAAATATCTGGCCACCCGCAAGATGTACACCGCCCCGCCTGTTTATGTCATAGACGAACTCGTGCCGGAAAAAGTTACATGCGTCTTCATTTCATATCGTCAAAAAGTAATTCTGCTTACTCCGCAGGCTCGCCAGCCGCTTCCCAGCGGTCGATTTCCTTCCGGACCCGAGGGGCGACTTCGGTTCCCAGCAGTTCGATGGCTCTCATGACTTCGTCGTGAGGCATCGTTCCCACAGGCACATGCAGCATAAAGCGGGTGATGCCCACATGCTTGCGCAGGTGAATGATCTTCTCGGCGACCGTCTCAGGGTCCCCTACATACAGCGCACCTTCGAAGCTGCGGGCCGCATCGAATCTTGCCCGGTCATAGTACCCCCAGCCCCGCTCCCGTCCCAGCACGTTCATGCTGGCTTGGGTCGAAGGGAAGAACTTGTCCGCGGCCAGCTCGGTTTCTTCCGCAATGAATCCGTGGGAATGCGAGCCGATCGGCAGCTTCGACACATCATGCCCGGCATGAGCTGCCGCTTCTTTATACAGCTTGACCAGCGGCGCAAACTGCAGGGGACTGCCGCCGATAATCGCCAGCACCAGCGGGAGGCCGAGCAGGCCTGCCCGCACGACCGATTCCGAATTGCCTCCGCTTCCGATCCACACCGGCAGCGGGTTCTGAACCGGACGAGGATAGACGCCTAAGTTATGGATCGCCGGACGATGCTCGCCCTGCCAGGTGACTTTTTCCGACTCGCGGATTTTGAGCAGCAGCTCCAGCTTCTCCTCGAACAACTCGTCATAATGACTCAGATCATAGCCGAATAACGGGAACGATTCGATGAACGAACCCCTGCCGGCCATAATCTCCGCGCGTCCGTTCGAAATCGCGTCCAAGGTAGCAAAATCCTGAAAGACCCGTACCGGGTCAGCGGAAGACAGCACCGTCACCGCGCTGGTCAGCCGAATCCACTTCGTCTGCGACGCAGCCGCGGCAAGAACGACCGCAGGCGAAGACGCCGCATAATCCTTGCGGTGATGCTCCCCTACGCCATACACATCCAATCCCACCTGATCGGCCAGGACGATTTCCTCAACCACCTCGCGCAGCCGCTGCGCATGGCTTATCACTTCGCCGGTCTTCACATCCGGCCACGTCTCCACGAACGAGCTAACCCCAATCTCCATTATGATTTCCTCCTATTATGCTTTGCCGCGGTCAGAACCGCCGGCAAAGGTTATCGATGCTTCCCGCCTAGGGCAGTCCATATCGTTAATCATCTTGCAATTATCTTTATATTGAACTTTTGGTTCGGATTTTTCAAGTTACAAGTTAACTGATAACGTGAAATCGGTGGATTCGATGCATATGAAATCTAAAAATGGCCGGGATCCATACGGATTCCGGCCATGCATTTTACCTTTTAACGATGCATTTGAAATGGGCTTATTGTTTCGATGCCAGGTATTCCTCCAAGCGATCCCAGGTTTGGGTAATGCCTTCTTCCATTCCCATATCCAATACCGATTGGAGCGCTTCAGCGGATTCATATACACCTCGATTGACCAGCTTGGTCTTTCCATCCACTTCCTCAAACGTCATCGTCACCGTGGTTGCGGGCATGCCCTCCGCAATATTGCCTTCCGCATCCGAGAAATAGTCGATGTAGACGATTTTCTCCGGCTCCTCAATTTCCTGGTAGACCGATTTGCCCCAGGATTCCATGCCGTAGAAATCCCCTTGATTCTGATCCATGCACTTCATGCAGTAATGCCATTGGCCGCCAGGACGGAAATCCATGTCGGATACCGTAATGTCCCATCCGCGAGGCCCCCACCACTGCTTCAGATGCTCTCCATCGGTAAGCACCTTGAATACCAGCTCTCTTGGTGCATTAAATACGCGCTCCAGTACGATCACTTGACCTTCTACCCGTGTAATCATTTTGCTTGTCATTATATATTCCTCCTCGAATTAGATGGTGTTTACTCCTGTTTCTTCATATCCGATTGCAGCTTCTCCAAGTAATCATCCAAGTTGTCATACCGTTCGTTCCATATGCGGCGGTAATTATCGAGCCAACGGTCCAATTCCTGAAACGGCTCCGACCGCAGCATGTAATTCCGTCGGTTCGCATCCGCCCTTACCTCGACCAGTCCGGCATCCAGCAGTACCTTCAAATGCTTCGAGGCTTGAGGCTGCCGAATGTCGAGACGTTCGGCGATTTCCCCTACCGTAAGCGGCCCCTTCTGCAGGAGATTCACGATACGAAAACGGCTTGGTTCGGCTAATGCGTTAAATGTTGTCAGTTCCATCTTGTCGTGATGACCGGTACAGACCCGCTGTTATGGCGTTTACGGCGATTGTCAACTCTCTCTGTTCCCGTCACCATCATCACCTCTTTTTTTCGGCTTCTTTTTTTGCTGCCGTTTTTCTTGTTTTCAATATACCACAAAGGGAATATTCCTGTAAAGGAATATTTAGATGTTTTTTCAATTTATTTTTATTACAGCGCAAAAAAAGCAACAAACGCGGCTCCTTACCTGACCTCGCTTATTGCCCCTCTTCGCTTTACCGTTCGTATTCCTTATCGAAAGAACACCTTGTCCACATTGTATTTGGCCTTGAATTCATTAATGATATAGGTTTCATATATCTCTCTATGCACCGCGTCTTCAATGACGCAAACCTCGATGCTCGTCACTTCATTCCGATGCTCCTTGATCGGGGAGACGCTATCTTCAAAATGCTTCTTGATCCGCGGTCTCAGCTTTCTAGCTTTGCCAACGAACAGAAGCTCTCCCTCGCTGTTGTAGAACATGAAAATCCCGCCCCGGTCTCTCGGAATCAGGTGGAAATCCGTAAATCCGTAAATATGGCTCAGTTCCGGAGCATCCTGCTTGGTTATGGTGACGTCCGGCTTGGGGATGGTTATATCGATCATGGCTAACGTTCACTTCCTCTATTCAATGTATTGACCTAAATCGTATCACTGATCGGCTCATTTGCCCATGCGGGAAATTCAACAGACCCTTAACACCCTTCTCTGGGCATTTGCATAGGATGGGATTATGTATGACTAATTCACGATGGGGGTCTTTTCCATATGAGCATTCAATATCCCGGACACCAGGAGCAAACCTTATATCAAGCTGAACCCAGCATGAAGCACAACATCAAATCGGTTCGCGATCATATCCACCATCTATGCAAGCAGCATGCGAATCAGCTGGTTCGCGTCGAAACGCTTGACGGCGATGTCTTTGAAGGCACTATTATGCATTGCGAGAAAGGGATTCTGTATTTGAGCATGCCCGGATACGGAAACCAGCGCGGCTTCGGTCCCAGTTACTATAACAATGTAATCCTGCCACTTGTCCTCTTCGAATTGCTTGTCATCACCTTGCTTTACATCTAGAAGAAGGGCTTTACATTGTAGTTCGGCAAGTCTCCCGCGCACTTCCAAACCTAAAAACCCGATTAAGGAGTGAATCCTCATGGCATTTATGCCGCCGCAAGGACCCCAGGGACCGATGCAAGGGCCCTCATCCCCGCCTCCAACATCTGTCCCCCAACAGCCTATGGCCAGTACCTTCGCAGTTGATCCTGGAGCGATCAGGGGCTGTTTGTTCAGAAATACCTATATTTGGCCGACACGTGGACCCGGCTTCTGGTTTTACCCGACTTTTGTGGGCCGCACCTCGGTGGCCGGCTTCCGCTGGACGGGATGGATGTGGGTATATTCAGGGCTCGACTTAAGAAGTATCGAGTCGTTCACCTGTTTCTGATGCTCTTATATCAAAAGGAATGGGTCAATCCGCTCCCACAGGCACCTCTATAGCGCCTACTTATGGGAAGAGCGCCTGCAATGGCGCTCTTAAGCTCTTACATGACGGACAAGCTCCTGTTCATGGAAGAGTCTACCTTAACAGGATGCCCCTGTTTTACGAAAAATAAAGTTCTTGATTATCCTCCCGCCACGTTAAATAATATGTAACAGTCCCTCTATAAAACCGATAATGGAGATTGGGATTATATCTTTAACATACAGAGCAGAAAGGTTGACTTGAACACCATGGATATTTCGCAACATGCCACTGGGGAAAAAAGCGGCAAAGAACCCTTTCCCATCTCTATACTCTCTCTCACCGTGGGTGCATTTGCCATTGGCATGACGGAGTTTGTCATTATGGGGATCCTCCCCAATGTAGCCGATGATCTGAATGTCAGCATCGCGTCTGCCGGGCAGCTGATTACGATGTATGCCCTCGGGGTAGCCGTAGGAGCCCCTATTCTGACCGTCCTTACTAACCAAATTCCGCAGAAAAAGCTGTTACTGCTGCTCATGGGCCTGTTCATCCTGGGCAACGGCATCTCGGTCTTCGCTCCGAACTATGCCGTTCTGATGGGAGCCCGGATGCTGACCGCGCTGACCCACGGGACCTTCTTCGGCGTGGGCGCTGTCATCGCATCCAATCTGGTGCGGCCGGACAAGCGTGCCGGAGCGGTGTCCATCATGATGGCGGGATTAACGATAGCCAATATCATCGGGGTTCCGATCGGTACCTTCATCGGCCAAACGATGGGCTGGCGCGCTTCATTCGGCGCGATTGCCGTCATGGGCGTGTTGGCATTGATCGGCATCCTGATCTTCATACCGAAGATACGGCAGGAGCAAGCGACAAGCATCGTTCAGCAGATCACGGCCATCATTAGACCCCAGCTTCTTCTCTTCCTGCTGATCGGCGCGCTTGGCAATGCCGGCCTGTTCGCCGTCTTCACTTATATCGCGCCCCTGCTGATTGAGATCACGGGCTTTGCGGAACCCAGCGTCACCTGGATTCTGATCCTGTTCGGTATCGGCGTGACCGTAGGCAACATCGTAGGCGGCAGGCTGGCGGACTGGAAACTGCTGCCCTCCATCCTGGGCGTTTACTTTGCGACGGCCGTCATTCTGACCATCCTCACGGTGACCATCCATCACCCGGTCACGGCTGTGCTGACCATCGTGCTGTGGGGGGCCGCCTCTTTCGCCGTTATGCCGGGAATGCAGGTGCGCGTGATGAGTCTGGCCCAATCCGCTCCTGCACTGGCCTCCACAGCAACCCATTCCGCGGGCAACCTCGGAAATGCGGCGGGCGCTTTTATCGGGGGATTGGTCATTACGCATCTAAGCTTAACGGCCCTGCCTTGGGTAGGAGCCGGATTGGTAGCGCTCGCCTTCATTCTGGGAGCAGCCTGCTATATGTATGAGCGCAAGGCTGTGACGGCTAATGCTTAAAGGGCTCCAACAGGCATGAAAAGCCGATCCCTTAACCGGGACGAGCATAAGAAAGGCGTAACCGGACATGTAGCACCCGGTTACGCCTTTTGCATCTATATATTCGTTGATCCATCGGCGATTACAGCGCCTTGATCTCCAACAATTCGTATTTCACGATGCCCATGGGCGCTTCCACATGGACCTGGTCGCCTACCGCTTTGCCCATCAGCGCTTTGCCGAGCGGGCTTTCATAGGAAACTTTGTTATTGGATACGTCGGCTTCTGCGGGGCCTACCACCTGATATTCAAGCTTCTCGCCAAATTCGATGTCGTTCAGAACGACGTTCGAACCGACGTTGACCGTGGTCGAGCTTACATCCTTAGCGTCGACGATCCGGGCGCTGTTAAGCGTTTTTTCCAGGATGATGATGCGCGTTTCCATAAATGCCTGGTCGTTCTTGGCTGAGTGGTACTCGCTGTTCTCCTTCAAGTCACCATAGCTGATCGCGAGCTTGATCCGTTCCGCTAATTCTTTGCGTTTTACATACTTGAGATCGTCAAGTTCCTCCTGGAGTTTGTCATAGCCCTCCTGGGTCAAGATCAATTCTTCTGCCATGCTCATCACATCCAATTTGTAGATTCTTACTTCTAGTGTACTCTTTATTTCGAAAATTAGCGAAAATTTTCTGAAATATTATGGATGGAATATTTGGAATTTACTTCCTTATGATGGTTTCCAACGATAAGCGCCAACAAAGCGCACAACATCCTGAAGCATGAGAAACTCCCCGCTATGCATAAAGCCCCTGATATCTCCGCGAAGAGGATCAGGGGCTCATCATTATATTTCCAATGATTATGCATTCGCTTCGAGCTCGGCCTTCAAGGCCTCATACTGCTCCATTACCTCACCCATGATGGGATGCTCTCCGGCAATGCCGGTATATTGGGAAGCCGTGTCGCTTACGCCGATATCCCGAACGGAGGCTTGGAGCTCCACGCTTTCCGGATCTTCCGGAACATCGAACAGCAGGGCTGCCGCCATGGACTTCGCCAGGCTCTTATACGCCAGTCCGCTCTCGAAAGCCAGCATGGCCGGCGAGACCAGGCGGTCGCCCGGGGACAGCTTCCGGATCGGGGAGCGGCCAACGCGCGACACCTCGTCGGTCAGCGCGGGATTGCGGAACCGCTCCAGGATGGTGTCAATATATGCTTGGTGCTCGGAAGGACCGAAGCCGTGCTTGTGTATGAGCGCAGCTCCCGTTTCTTCGAGCACCGCGCGGACATGGCCTGCCACCGCCTCGTCCTTCATGGCGTCCTGGATCGTTTCATAGCCTTTCAGAAAGCCTACATACGCAGCCGAGCAGTGTCCGGTATTCACCGTGAACAGCTTGCGTTCAATGTACGGCTCCAGGCGGTCCACGTAGTGAATGCCTTCAACGGGGACATAATCCTCAAACATCTGCGAGCGATCCACAGCCCACTCATAGAACGGCTCCACCACGACCTTCAGACGGTCCTCATGCTGCTGCAGCGGCACGATCCGGTCTACGGCTGCATCCGGGAAAGCCACGAGCCGATCAGCCTTACGCTTCGTCTCGTCATCAAGCTTCCCATAGACATGCTCTTTCAGCTGCGAGCTGCCGCCGATGGCGTTCTCGCATGCAATAATATGAAGCGGCGATGCCGAGTTCGTTTGCAGCCGAAGCTTCAGCCCCTCGGCAATGGTGCCGGCGATAAATTTCAAGATGTTGACGCCGACCGCCGTCGTGACGAGATCCGCTTCCGCTACCGCGCGCGCGGCAGCTTCCGGTTCCGAGGCGCTATTGAGAGCGGTGATGCCTTTGACCACCGTGGTCTCCTGCCCTTCGCTGGCCAGGGTTACGGGATATTCCCCGCGCGCCTTCAGCTCTGAAACCAGCTCTTCGTTTACGTCGACAAAACAAACCTCATAACCGGCCTGTGACAACAAGAGCCCTATAAAACCGCGTCCGATGTTGCCCGCGCCGAAATGGACTGCCTTCATGCGCCCATTCCTCCCTCGAAGATGGCCAGAATCTCCTCTTCGCTGGAAGCGTTCATGACCTTCTCGATGCTCTCGTCATCCGTGAAAATCATGGCCACATTCGTCAGAATCTCCATATGGTCGCCGCCGGCAGCCGCGATGCCAATGACGATGAACGCCGGCTCGTCTCCGCCGAAATCCACGCCTTCCGGAAAGCGGACGATCGACAATCCCGTGGAGATGACCATGCCTTTCGCTTCTTTGGTGCCATGGGGAATTGCAAGTCCTCCGCCCATATAAGTGGACGCAATTTCTTCGCGTTCCAGCATTTTATCCACGTAATCGGCCGATACATGGCCTGCTTGTACCAGAAGGTTCCCCGCCATGCGAATGGCTTCACTCTTGCTGTCAGCCTTTGCGTTCAGTACGACTTTATCTTTGGACAGTATGTTATTCATGTTAGTCTCCCTCTTTCTATGGTCTGTGATTGAAAAAATGCTGAAGCTCTTCCGCCAAATAGGATCGAATCTCTTCCTCGCCGCCCCGCTCCATCAGCTCGATCAGCTCGGAGCGAAGCAGCATGGCGCTGATTTCGCTGAGCACCTCCAGGCTCTCCTTCGGGAGCTGTTTCGGTGCCAGCATCAGCAGAATGACGCCCGCCTGGGCCCCATCCTCAAGCGGCGCTCGATGCGCCAGCCTGAACAGGGACAGCGAAGGCCAGGTGATATAGCGGCTTCGCGTATGGAATAAAGCCAGCGTCGTGTCGGGAATAAGCTGGGTACCCATCCGTTCGCGTTCAAGCAGGCGCTCCTTCACCATCTCCGCATCACGGAGAGCCCCTTGCTCATATACCTTGGTCAAGGCCTCGTTCAAAGTTCCCTGCAAATCATTCTGAAGATTATCCAGATGGTAGACATGGAAGCCGTCCAGAAGCGATACGATTTCGTTCATCAGGGCGGCCTGCATGCGGAGCCGCTCGAAAGATGCAGCTTTACGATCTTCCTCGATTCGGCTGACGGCAGCCGTGCTGCTGGCCGACTCGAAGGATGTGCTCTGGATGAATCGAAGCAGCGCCTCTTTATCATCCGCCGTCAGCAGCGGGCTTAGTCTTACATATCGATCCCTCGGCAGCGGCAGATCAATGGTCGATATGATGAGATCGTATTGCTCCTTCGGGATCCGAGCCGCTTCATACCACGATACGTTGCCGAGCACCTCGATCTGCGGCATCTCCTTATTCAGCCTTGTCCCGAGAAGCCTGGAGGAGCTGAGACCGCTGGAGCATACCAGGATGGCCTTCAGATGGTGTTCCGGCTGGTTCAGCCGTTCGCTCGATGCTCCAAAATGCATAACCAGAAATCCGATTTCTTCATCCGGGATGCTTAAATCCAGCTTCAGCTCGTCGACCGAGCGCCGGACGATCCCGAACAATTCCTCATAATCCTTCCGAATCGGACTGAGCAGCGGATTTCGGATCCGGGTCCCTTCCCGAATCCGATTCAGTGCAGCTCCGATGTGCTCCACCAGACCTGCCCGCAGCGTGCGGTCCTCCTGGAACGGAATGCCGGTGCGCCCCTGAACCCGTTCAATCAGGCGATGGGCGATCTCCACCATTTCGACGTCCGCATGAACCAGCTCGCTGACCTCGGACATGTTCTTTGCCGCCTCAAACAATTGGGCGATATAGATCAATTCTGATTCGCGGAAATTCATTTCCAGTTTCTCGCCGAGGCGACCAACAAAATCCCGCGCCTCCTCGACGGAAACAGAGGAAGGAGGGTAGCTCGCAATATCGGCAGCTTCCATGTCCCGTCCCCGCTTGATCCTGTTTACGGAAACCGATAACGCGATCAGCGTGGAAGTGTAGGCACTTTCGCTAAGATCCTCCGTCCAATCCCAATTCATATCCCACAAGGTTTTCTCTACATCCAGCAGAGCCGGTTTATCGATCATGGACAGCAGCCGGGCCGTCACCGGCTCCCGCGTGTCGCTGTATCCGTCACCGACAAGATCGGAATAATCCAGATATTCCTCGGCGAGCCTGCCAATCGCCCTTCGCCTTACCCCTTCCGCGCCGTCGATCTCGATGCCGTAGCCCCGGCGCCGTATGAGCTTCAGGTTAAACCGCTTCATCCACGGCTCCAGCTCATCCAGATCATTGCTCACCGTCGGGACGGTTACCTTCAAACTATGGGCCAAAGCAAACAATTTGACGGGCTCATCCGCCTCAAGCAAAGCGCACAGCATGAGGATTTTGCGTTCTTCCACGGAATAATCGGCCGGCTTCCCCGCAAGCAGGGATCGTCGCAGCAGGGACATCCCTTCGGGCTTCTCTTCTTCCAGCCGGATGCCCGTTCCCGACTTTTTGAGAAGCACAACGCCCGTACCTTGCAGGTCTTTCTCGATCTCCTCCATTTCCCGGTGAACCGTCCTGACGCTGACCCCAACGTCAGCGGCTATTTCTGCAGCCGTCATGCCATCGGTCCTGCTCATGAGGAGCAGAAGGATTTGTCGCTGGCGGGCAGTAATGTGTCCCAGATCCATGGCTCCCTTCTTCATGAAATGGAGACAACGCCGGCGTGATTACGCCAGCGTGTCATATGGTTCAAGCTTATGTTAGTCTTTGAGTCGTTCCACCAGCTCGTCATATCTCGGACTCTTCAGGAAGTTGTCGATCGAGATATGCTCGGCATTCGGATTCTTGGCGATGGCCCGCTCGGTGAGAGTCTTCTGGGTAATGACGATATCCGCATCATCCGGTATTTCGCTTACCGCCGAATTCACAACGGTAATGTTGACGCCTGCCTGCTGAAGTTTCTTACGCAATACCGAGGCGCCCATCGCGCTGGAGCCCATGCCGGCATCGCAAGCGAACACGATTTTGTTCACGTTGTCTTTGTCCAGATTGGCCACAGCCGCAGAAGCTGGGGCAACTTGGTCGTTCATGCCGCCGGTTTTCATTTCTTTCATCTTGGCGGATGCTTCTTCCAAATTCGGCTCTTCTTCTGTTTGTTTACCCGTTTTGAGCAGCAGTGCCGCAATCACGAAGGAAACGACCGTCGCAGCAAGGACACCGGCCAGCACCGGAACCAGGCCGCCCTTAGGCGCCATGGCGAAATAAGCAAGGATACTGCCTGGCGACGCAGGTCCCACGAGTCCCGCTCCAAGAATCTGGAAGGTGAAGGTTCCGGCCACGCCGCCCGCAATAGCGGCCAGGATGAGGACCGGCTTCATCAAAATATACGGGAAGTAGATCTCATGGATACCGCCCAGGAAGTGAATCACAACCGCCCCCGGAGCAGAGGATCTGGCAGAACCGCGTCCAAAGAACCAAAAGGCGAGAAGAATGCCCAGCCCGGGTCCCGGATTGGATTCCAGCATATACAGGACGGATTGACCGATCCGAGCCGATTCCTCTGTAGCGAGAGGACTGAAAATCCCGTGGTTAATCGCATTGTTGAGGAATAATACCTTCGCCGGTTCAATGATAATGTTGACCAGCGGCAGAAGGTTGGCATCGACCAGTACGTCAACGCCGGCTGAAAGAACTTTGGTAATGCCCTGCACAAGGGGACCAATTCCGGTGTAGGCCAGCAGCGTCAGCGCACCGCCGATAATACCCAGCGAGAAGTTGTTCACCAGCATCTCGAAGCCGGATTTGATTTTGCCGTCGATCAGCTTGTCGAACTGCTTTAATACCCATGCAGCCAGAGGGCCGACAATCATGGCGCCAAGGAACATCGGAATACTTGCACCGACGATAACGCCGACCGTGGCAACCGCACCGATAACCGCACCGCGTTTGCCGTGGATCATCTGTCCGCCCGTATAACCGATCAAGAGCGGAAGCAGATACTTGATCATCGGGTCAACCAGAGCTCCCAACTTCTCGTTCGGGAACCAGCCGGTCGGGATGAACAGAGCCGTAATCAGGCCCCAAGCAATAAACGCACCGATATTCGGCATCACCATGCCGCTAAGGAGCCGGCCGAGCTGCTGAACCCTTACGCGAATGCCTTTGGAAGCGTTTGTATTTGTCTCGTTGGACATCGTACTGACCTCCTAGTCATATTTGAAAATAAAGCTGAATGTTGTAGTGTTGCTTTCATCTGACACCTCTATGTTAAGTCAGCCCGGCAAAAGGCTCAACGAAAGGAAAAGCGGGTTTCGTCAAGAATATTGTTGACAAATTTTAAATGGATCATGTCATCATTATGAAAATGCAGTCCTGACGCGGTTTCATTCGTAGAACAAGCCTGCCCCTTGATCCTGTATATTCCAAGTTGCAAGCCGAAGCGGCTCAAATTCACGGATTGCGTACACCCTCGTCATAAGTTCACAACATGCCTTCGGTAAACTAAAACCATCTCGGCTAACATCGGGAATCTAAATTCAAGGTTACGGAGGTAAATTGCGAGATGAACATACAAAGAAGAAATAACAACGGCTTGCCGATGCTCTCAATCATACTGCTGGCATTGCTCGGCGTTCCCCGCGTCATTGCCCACGATTTGCAATGGGTCGATCCCCACGGGATCATCAATCGGCTGCTTGTCTTCATTCCCCCGATCGTCTGGATACTCTATGTACTCGGCAAGCGGCATCACGTTCAATATCCTTTTCTGCCCTTAATGGCCATCGGAGCCGTCTATGGGCTCTTTCTTGGCATTACGCATCAGCTGTTATGGAATATGGCCTTCGAAACGCCGCCGGCTCTAGGGGGCAATCTGGCCGACCTCCCTGCAGCAGCCAACAGCTTTTTGACCAGAACCTTCGCCTTCATCAGCAGCATCGTGACCGGTACGGTCGTCGGCAGCGTCTGCGGCATTGCTGCCACGTTGCTTCATACGCTGGTGAAGGGGAAATTAAGAGGCTAGCATCCAAACCTATCATCTGCAGCTGCATAGAATAGATAGGAGATGATGCAGCGACAGCACGGTCATTTCCCACGTTTTTCATGAATGAAGGGGAGGTGTACGCCTTGAGAACACCGTCATCGGGTCGAATTGAAAATCAGGTATACTCGAGCCGCGTCTTGAGATCAGAGTTTGACGGCAACTGGAGAACCGTGCTTTCGAAAAGCGGTTATGTCGTTTATATCGCTACTTCGAACCATGCCAAAGTCGAGGTGATGCTGGCAGGCGGACTGACCAAGCTGCTGGTGTTTAGAAGAGGAGGAAAAGTTCTGGTCGGCGGGGGCGGAACAAGCCATTACAGCAAGCCTCACCGAGCGATCACGATAAATTAAGCCCATGCTTTACTCGACTCTTTGGAGATGGAAGAATCCGCAGTCCATTACAAAAAAAGAAACGTCAAGAATCTCTCGGCGTTTCTTTTTCTGTGTAATGCTCTTTCTATACAAAATGAGACAGCACGAACACGGCCGGTGAGTTCCAATAAATAGCCACCTCATTGGTGGAATAGCTCTCCATCACATCGGCAAAAGAGGCTGCGGGCGCCCTGCCGGCCAAGTGTTCATGCGCATAATCGTCGTGAAGCCCCTTGTTCGGACCGCCGGAGACGAGGCCCGGAACCGGCTCCTCCACGCCGTCGCCTTCGGAAGGACGGTGATGGGGATGCCGGATCGGCCTCGCCCCATATCCGGTAACATAACTTGTCCCCATCACGTTCGCCCCGAATACATAGTGCACATGCTCGTGCACATGCCGCTCAAAGTTCTCGGAACCCGACAGTCTTCCCGCCACCAGCAGGAGCATCGCGTGGTTCATGACCAGCATATTGCTGCCCCAGATATATTGATCCGGCAGAAGCGAGAGGCCATAGCCGTCCCGATCGCTGACAGCAGCAAGCTCATCCGCACGCCGTAACAGGCCCGCCATCAATTCTTGCGCCAGCTCGGGCTCTTCTTCCCGCTCCGACATCAGATAGGCAAACGTCCCGTAACCGCCCATGTCCGCCCATCCCAGCTCGTACTTTCCGAAAGAGTCCTGCTTGGCTAAAGCTTGGAAAGCCTCATGATATGGCGTCTCCCCCGTTGTACGGTATAACTCTGCCGCTGCCCAGTACCGTTCGTCCGCATCCTGGCCATCGCCATACTCGCCTGTAGCGATATCAGCCGGATTGCGGAAGCCCGGCTCGTCGGGATGCTCCTCCAGCCATGCCCAAGCCCGCACCGCTGCCTTCAGGCAGCTCGCGGCGAAGGCTTCATCATAGGGAGAATAGATCCGTGCCGACATGGCCATGATACCGGCAAAACATCCGGTTGCCGTTGCGGAGATCGGCGACAAGTACAGCGGGGCCGTATCGTCCTCCGGCATGACGTCTCCCGCCGGAAACCGCAGCGTCGTGAGCTTATGGAATACGCCCCCCGATTCCTCATCCTGCATGCGCTGCAGCCAGTCCAGCTCATACCTGCATTCATGCAGCACATCCGGCATGCGGCCGTCGCTTTCAGGCAGCGGCAGCGGCTGGGCAAACGCTTCGGGGTACAGCTCGAAGGCCAGCAGCAAGTCGGCGGCGGCTTTGGCGCCAGGCACGACGTACTTGCCATAATCCCCGGCATCATGCCATCCTCCCCAAGCATCCATCCGCCGCGATTCATGTCCATGCACGATGGCCTGCGTGAGATGGCAGGCTTCATGCTTCCAAGGCCCCGCATGCGGCTCATCCAAAGCCGTCCCGCACCGGAAGTAATAAAACGCTTTCAACATTGCTCGGTGGGCATCCTCATATACATCGTCGGCAATGGCAAATGGTACCGACGACTGCCCATCCTCCGTCTCGATTCGATAGGTACCGGGTGCTTCCCATGCCGTAAAATCCCCTCTGCTTACCGTCTGTCCGCTGGACGCATCCTCTATGGCGGGCGCCGTCTGCCCCTGCCATACGACCTCGCCATTTCGCGCATTGACGATGCGAAACCGTCCGCCCTGACCGGCAATGACGGCAATCTTGGCGTCCCGGCCCCGATAACCTAACTGGTTAACGGCAATGCCGTTTTGCTGCAACTGCTCCATGTTCATCTGTTCTGCACATCCCTTTCGATTGTCGTTTCATTCGAAACTTCCATGCTATAACAGTTCGCTGGGGCCTGCCATTTCCCTCTCACCGCCATCGAATTTGTCCTGTTCATGCAAGCAAGCCCTTCCTGCATGGAGGAAGGGCTTGCCGTTTGATGGTTCCTTAGATTTCATTGCGTTTTCGTTTTTGCGATCGTCATTCAGCCGTCGACTGCAAAATATAGCCTTTTCCCCGGATGCTCTCAATGGCCAAAATATCCCTCGTCTTCTTGCGGACCCGGTAGATCAGCGCATTCAGCTCCTCCGAGCTCACATCGGGCACTTCGTCCGTCCCGTAGCTTCGCTCGGGCCAAACGTATGCCTTGAGCTGCTCCTTGGACACGAACTGTCCTTGGTGATTGACGAGCAGCTCCATGCACTTGTACTCTTTTTCCGAAAAAACGTACACGTCCTCGCCGTATACCAGCTCCTGCTTGAAAGGATTCAGCTTAAGCCCGCCGGAGCCCTCAACCGCCGCCAGCTGCTTGATCAGCGGGGTAATGTCCATCGTCTCATCCATGCTGAGGATGGAGAAGGACAGCACGATCAGATCTCCCGCAAGCACGATGGTATCTCCATGCTGAAGGGGTATTTCATCATGGGGAGCCAGCCGTGCCTGATTAACGAAGGTGCCATGCTTGCTGTTCAGATCCTTGATGCTGAACTTCCCGTTTAGATGCAGCAGCGCCGCATGCCGCCGGGACACAAAAATATTGTCAAACGCGATATCCGGATCAAAATGCTGGCCCTTGCGGCCAAGCACCGTGATCGGTTTGGTCAAAGCTATAACGTCCCCGCGTTCGTAGGGATTTCCCCGCTCCACCATCAAAAAGGAGGATTTGTCCATCATGCTCCCTCCTGTTCCCATATACTCGCTCATTCGTATTTGTTAGTTCGTTATTATGCAATTGTTATGTTCCAGCCATTGAGTATGCGCCCAAAATCACTAAGATTGAATAAAGAAGGATATAAATAGAGAACTTCGTATAGAGAAAGAGAAAAATATAAATCTACTATTGCATATTGTATACGATTTTGGGGGATTGGATCATGCGAAAACTAAAAAGATGGAAGAAAATCATACTGTTTTTTGTTGTGTTGCTCGTGTTTTTGTTCGTTAACAATTCATCCCTGTTCACCAAAGACCGTGACGGCGAGCCGCTTCTGCTGGCGCATCGCGGGCTTGGGCAGACCTTTACGATGGAAGGCATTGAAGCCGACACGTGTACCGCCTCCCGCATCTATGTGCCGGAGCACGCTTACCTGGAGAACACCATTCCGTCCATGAGAGCCGCCTTCGAGGCAGGTGCCGATATCGTGGAGCTGGATATCAAACCGACCAAGGACGGCCAGTTCGCCGTGTTCCATGACTGGACGCTGGAATGCCGCACCAACGTGGAGGGCTCGGTCAAGGATTATACCATGGACGAGCTGAAAAACATAGACATCGGGTACGGCTACACGGCCGACCAGGGAGCGACTTATCCTTTTCGGGGAAAGGGAGTCGGGCTGATTCCGTCGTTAGGCGAGGTGTTGGAGGCGTTCCCGGACGGCGCGTTTCTGATCCATATCAAAAGCACGGACCCTGAAGAAGGAAAACAACTGGCCGATTATCTGTCCGGTCTGCCGGTGAAGCGTCTCAGCCAGCTGACCGTTTACGGGGATGACCAGCCGATCCGCACGTTAAAATCGCAGCTCCCCTCGCTGCGCGTCATGTCCATGAATACGCTCAAAAGCTGTCTCGTATCCTACGCCGGGGCCGGCTGGAGCGGCTACCTTCCATCGGTTTGCCGCAACACCCAGCTCCATATACCAGAGAAATATGCCCGTTACTTATGGGGATGGCCGGATAAATTCCTAAACCGGATGGACAGCATCAATACGCGGGTCATCCTCGTGGCCGGGGACGGCGGCTGGTCGGAAGGCTTTGACTCCGTAGCGGATTTGGAAAGGCTGCCGGACGACTACAGCGGCGGGATTTGGACGAACCGGGTCGACGTTATCGCCCCGGAGCTGACCATAAAGAAGACGGAATAAGTCGAAGCATCGCGTTCGTTTTAATTCATGAATATAGGCGGGTCGAAAGGCCGCATAAACCGGAAGATCTGCCCTCTAAAAAGCCCCCTCTCGCTTGCGGGGCTTTTTTTTATTTTCATAGGGTCAAAGGGCAAAGTTTTTAGGGTGTTTTTACCGATGACTATTAATAGGGTCTTTTATCCTAAATTCATGCTGTATTCATTGAAATATATAGGAGTTGATATTTTGGCCAGGGAAACAGAAAAAAAGGGAATGGCCTGGTTTAAGAATGCCCGCTCAAACCAGAACCAACCCGAGAAGAACAGTGCCGAACACCAGGAAATTGCCGTAACCGTCGAAGAAGAGCCGGCTTATTCCGCGGAGCCTGAACTGCCCGCCGCGGAGAGCAGCAAGCATCTTTTCTCCAAGGACAACCAGGACAAAATCGGCCTCGACGTCATCGTTTCGATCGAGAACATGCTGAAGGAGCGGCAATTGCTGTCTTATAAGAACAAGGGCCTGGAGGATCAGCTATTTACCGCCAACGAAACGATCAACCGGTATAAGCATGAGCAGATCAAGCGCGATCAGTTGGTCCAGGAGAAGAACAAGGAAATCCGCGAGCTCGAGAACGTGCTGACCAACAAACAGATGAGTTACGACCAGCTGTTGGAGGATTACAAGGAATACCAGCTGACATCGAACCTGGCGTACGAGAAGCTCTCCAACCAGCTGGAGACCGAAACCGCCAAGTACAACAAGCTCTACGAAGAGTCTAACAACACCCAATATCAGAGCATGCTCAAGATCAACGCGCTTGAAGAGAAGGTGCGCGAGTTGGAGATTGCAAACCAGAAGTATGCGGAGCAGTACCAGAACATTCTGGACGATAAAGCCAAATTGATGCAGACCATCAATGATTTTACCGAGAAGATGTCTTTCTCCTTCTCGCCAAGAACATCGGCTCCCAATACACCATCGGAATAAGCATAATCACTGCATGAACATCTAGAGAAAGGAGGGCCGTCATGTCTGACTCCTATGGAAAAGTCATTGAGCTGCTGGCGATCAAGGCTATCCGGCATTTGGACGATGTATCTACCCTGTCCTTCCTGTCCGCGCCTCCATCCGAACCGGGTCCGGCCGAAGAGGTGCAGACCGATGGAAATCGAAACACCACGCGCTCTGCAAGGAAGCCGCATCGTCTTCCGCTTAAGCTGGCAAGCGCAACCTTGATGAGCTTGATTTTTGTGGTATTGCTAAGTTCATTTAATTACTCGTATCCGAGTGACATCCGGCATGAAGCTGCTATAACCGCCGCAGCGGAGGTCGAAACGGTCATCCAATTGCTTGCCGAGAACCGGAATGCGATGATTGCCAAACCTGTAGCCGCTTCCGTGGAGAAGGAAGCGGATAGCAAACCGAGGAAGGAGATCAAGACCTCGGCTGCCGTTCCACAGCTGGAGCTTAAGGATTTCATCTCCTACAGCATCCCCAAAGGGTATGTCGCCCTTACGTTCGATGACGGGCCATCCAAGCACTCCATGGATATCATGAACGTCTTGAAGAAACACGGGGTTGGCGGGACGTTCTTCTTTGTCGGCACCAATGTGAAAAAACACCCGGACTACGTCAAGGCCATCCATGCCAACGGGTACTCCGTCGGCAGCCATTCGATGACCCATAGCCAGATGCCAAACCTTACTTATGAAGAACAAAAGGCGGAACTGACCCGCGCAGCCGATCTCATTGAGCATATTACCGATGAGAAGCTGGTGCTCTTCCGTCCGCCTTACGGTGCCTTTGATGACCGGACCGAGGCGTTAAGCCGCCAGCAAGGCAATAAAGTGGTGCTCTGGAACCGGGATCCCGAGGATTGGCTGACTCGCGACGAGGATAAAATCCTGGATTATGTCCAGCACATCGAAGCTTCCGGCTCCATTATTCTCCTCCATGAATCCCAGGCGGTCGTGGATGCGTTACCGAAGATCATTAAGAGCCTGCAGGATCAAGGACTAACCATCGTCAGTCTGCAATAATCGCTATACGCTTATGCAAGAAAGGCTGTACCTTTGATGATTTGGAGCTTCCAACATCAGGTACAGCCTTTTTTAGTGAAGTATACCCGTTCCTACAGCCGGGGGCTATGTTCACCGCCGCCCAGTCTTCCTTGAAGGCTTTAACCTGTTGAATATCGAAAGAGTATGGTCGAGGTGAACCTATGACAAACCGGATTTCAACGCGCAAGAAAGCCATTCTTGCGATCATCGTCGTTCTTGCCCTTGCCGGCATCCTCCTCATAGCCTGCTGGATCAACAAGAACAAGGAGAATCCTGACGTGACCGCAGCGTTCATTGAAGAGCATATGACAAACGATAACGGTACCATTGCCACCTATCTTAAACCCGCTGCTTCCGTGAATCCGGACATCGTTGCCGGCCGGGAAGCGTTATCCGAGTCGCTCGGGCTTTGGATGCGGACTGCCGTGATATCCGGCAATCGAGCCCGGTTCGACGACAGCGTCCAGCTTCTTACCACCTATTTTCTTAATCAGGAGCAGAGCCCTATATCCAATGGAAGCTCAGGCCGGACGGTCAATCCGAGGTCACAACCAATGCGCTGGGCGATGATCTGCGAATCCTCGATGCCCTGCTGAAGGCGTTCAATCGCTGGGGCGAGGAAGAATACCTTCAATTGGCAAAAAGGATCGGGTCTGCACTCCTTGCGATACAAACCGAAGGTTATCTCGTCGATTATCATGATTTTGCACGGGATGAATCCGCCGCCGCGCTAAGCCTGGTCTACGTTGACTTATCGGCACTGCGCGAAATGCATAATAACGGAATCCTACCCTCCCAGGATTATGAACGATATCAAAACCTGCTCGCTCATATGCCTTCGGACGGCGTTTTCTATCCCAAAACCTATCACATCGGCTCCGGCCAATATGAGTACGACGCATCGGTCAATCTGATCGACCAATTGATCGTTGGCGTCCATCTCGCCGAGATGAATCATCCGCCGACAGATCTTATAGCGTTCCTGAAGGGAGAATTCCGCCAGCATCAGCGGCTGGCAGGCCGCTACACCCGTGAAAGCCGCAAACCGGACGCGGATTACGAGTCGCCTGCCGTTTACGGTCTGGCCATCATTCTGGCGCTGCAAACCAATGACCTCCCATGGGCGCAGCAGCTGCATGAACGCATGCTCCAATTCCGGGATCAGGATCCCGCTTATCCGGGAGGATACGTGTTTGACGGGAATACGCATGCTTTTGATAACCTGTTTCCCTTGCTGGCCGAGACGCTGTTCGAGCAGTCCAAATGATGATCCTGCCATCTTCTTTGGCATGACTACAAGCTTTCGATCAGCATGTACACACCGGTAAAGATCAAAATGATATAGGTAAAGATCTGAAACACGCGCTGGTTGATGACGTTGAATAAACGTTGTCCGATAAACAGCCCGATGAATACCAGCGGCAGCGCGATTCCGCTCGATACCCAGACTGTCTTGGACGTTCCCGCCACGATCACCTGAATGATCAAACTCAGGGAGTAGATGAACAAATAGAAGGCCAGGGTCGTCCCTCTCAGTTTGGCCTTTTGCGTATCGGTGCCCGAAAAATATAACAGCAGGGGCGGACCCGGCATGCCGATGCTCGTCGTTAGAGAGCCTGAGAGTCCTCCCACAGCCAAGTCCCTGCCGCGGCTTTGGTTTATTCTAAACTTCAGCATCAGCATGACGGTCAGTGCCAATATGATCAGACTGACGCCCAGCTTCAGATAGCCGATATCGATGAGCGAAAAAATAACGATGCCCAGAGGGAGACCTGCCGCGCTTCCGATCACCAATCGTTTAAGGATGCCGTAGTCGATGTCCTTGCGGATTTTAGCAATCAGGGCAGCCGATATGACAAGCGATAGAATCAGATTAATCTGAATGGCCTCGGCGGGCCGGAACAACAACAGCAGAAACGGCGTAGCCAGGATGGAGAACCCAAAACCGGTACTGGTCTGGAGAATCGACGCCACGAATATGATAACCGCAAATAGTATGATATCCACGCTGCACCTGCTTTCTTCACCTATTCGGGGAGCTCCTATACGAAGCAAGCCCATCCTGTCATTGTACCATAAGGCCATCACAAGACTGCTTCTCATTTGTTGCCGCAATAGGCTGCAAAAACCCTGGTTAGACGAGAAAAACCCTCCTTGATGGAGGGTTTTTGCTGCTGCTATTCATGATGGAACCGTGCTAACACATCTTAACTCTTTTTAACGAATTCCGATTTCAATTTCATGGCCCCGAATCCTTCGATCTTGCAATCGATATCGTGGTCGCCGTCGACCAAACGTATATTTTTCACTTTCGTGCCTATTTTTAATACGGATGAGCTGCCTTTTACTTTAAGATCTTTGATTACCGTTACGGAATCGCCGTCGGCCAATACATTTCCGTTCGCGTCTTTAATGACCCTCGCATCTTCCTCATGCTCCGCTTGGGACCCCGGGGTCCATTCATGAGCGCATTCGGGGCAAATCAAGAGGTTCCCATCCTCATACGTATATTCTGAATTACATTTCGGGCAATTCGGCAAAGTAGACATCGTTTCGTTTCTCCATTCGTTTTACAATAACTATACCCTATATTCGAAACAGATGTCCGCTATATACTTCCGCCCCTGAAAGATTAAGCCTTACCCCGTAATGATCGACTTGGCCTTCTCCAGCGCGGAGATGACCTTATCGCACCACGCATCAAACTCCGCGTCCTCCCGCTGATGTTCCGGGTGGGCTAAAATATAGTCCACGGTCTGCTTGATCCCTTGATCGGCACGGATGGTTGCCACGAATTCAGGGACCAGCCGCTTCAGCTTGCTGTTATCGAACACCACCGTATTCGCTTTGTCTCCCAGTAACGACCCGCGGAAATCCTGCGTGCTGGTAGCATCCAGGAACTCGGAAGAGACATGCACCGCATTCAGCTGTACGCCAAGGGCATCCGCAATGATTTCATAAATTTGATTCCAGGTAAGCGACTCGTCCGAGGTAATATGCACCGACTCCCCGATGGCATGGATATTGCCCATCAGGCCGATGAAGCCTTTAGCAAAATCGCGGTTATGCGTCAGGGTCCACAGCGACGTCCCGTCTCCATGAATAAGGACCGGTTTATTCTCCAGCATGCGCTTTACGACCTGCCAGCTTCCCTGGCTGCCGTGCACGCCGAGCGGAATGGACCGCTCATCGTACGTATGGCTTGGCCTTACAATAGTCACCGGGAAGCCATGCTCCCGATACTGCTTCATCAGATAATCCTCACAGGCTATTTTGTTTCGGGAATACGCCCAGTATGGATTGGATAAAGGCGTCCCTTCCGTAATGCGATAATCGGATAGGGGCGTTTGATAGGCTGAGGCCGAGCTGATAAAGATGAACTGTTTGGTTTTTCCTGCAAACAGGCGGTAATCCCTTTCCAGATGGGCGGGCTCGAATGCAATAAAGTCGGCCACAACATCAAAATCGAGATGCTCAATCAGTTTCGTTACTTGGTCTTCGTCATGAATATCGGCTTGCAAAATATGTGCGCCCTCGGGCAACGTGTCGTTTCGGTTCCCTCGATTGAGCAAGTATAACTCGCAACCTTGTTCAAGCAGCTGCTTCGTAATCGCCGTGCTGATCGTTCCGGTTCCTCCAATAAACAACGCTTTCATAAACTGCACCTCCGGTAGCAATAATGAGAAGACTGACTGCAACTTGACCTTCTATCCCTTACCATAGCATGGGCACGGGTGCATTACAATTTCCAAAAAGGGTTGACCCGCACAAGACTTTGAGCAGAGTGTGGAGCAGGAAGCATTATAGGTCGTGCGTGAACCGGCATGAGGCTAAGGTGCTGTTGTAACGCGCAGAAAGACTCCCGTCTGCTTGCGGCAGGCGGGAGTCTTTTCGTTTCTAATAATGTCGCATGCTTAGGTTATTTCACCCACTTATGCAGCAGAGGCCCTTCCTCTCCAAAGACAGGATCCGTTTCCGGTACAGGCACGCTTTGGATTTCGTTGATCGCCTGGGCCCGATCCGTCGGATTACGCTCCCTCATGTTCGGCGTATTCCCTTCGGGATAGGCACCAATCACTTCGAAGTCGGGCGTACTGGTAAGCTTCATATGTGCAGTACCCGCCGGCAAGACGATCACGTCACCTGTAGCAAGCTCCAGCCGCTCCCCTGCATCCCCGCCCACAAGGACGGTCGCGCTTCCGGACCGCACGCCAAGGACTTCGTGCGTATTGCTGTGATAATGATGGTAATCGTATACGCCGCCTGACCAGCTGCCGCTCCAGCGATGCCGGTTAAAGGCTGCCTCCAACCCGCTCGGGTCATCCGCGAATACCCCATTGTACACAATGACAGGCAGGTCGGGATTGTTGGGAACCTCTCCATCGTCATTCACGAAAAATGATCTGACATGTACTTCCACGGTCATCCGCTCCTTTTAATTCATTGTTCACTCGTGTACCAGTACCCGGGCCGAGCGTGTCTCAAACAATCTTCCTGCAAGAAAATTTCCATATAACCCGCCATAATATAGAAAGGAATCGACCCAGATTCTCTGTATTATATTCACTAGTTCTTTAGTCCGGAAAAAATGATTGCCAACCCAGAACCTGGAACTATATTATAGAATCACGAATCCAGCGAAAGAGCCGGATTACGGTATACATCAAAACAAGGGGGAACATGCTTGAAACACAAATTAATCGTAAAAGTGATGACCACAGCAGCATTGCTGAGTGCTTGCGCCTTCCCTGCGCACGCAGCTCCGACATCGCTTACGGACATCTCCAATTCTTATGCAAAGGATGCCATCCTGGAGCTTGTCGACAAAGGAATCATCAATGGGAAAGGCAATGGCACGTTTGATCCTACCGGTAAGATTTACAGGCAGGACTTCGCCATTATCTTGGCCAAGGCTTTGTCTCTGGACGTAACATCAGCGCCTCCGTCACCAACATTCAGCGACATACCGGCCACTCATTATTCTTACAAATTCGTGGAGGCTGCAGTCAAAGCCGGCCTAATCAAAGGCCAGGGCAATGGGGAATTTGGCTTAGGAGAGAACCTATCACGACAGGATATGGCCGTCCTATTCATCCGGGCTCTCGGCGTAGATGCAAGCGGAAAGGCTGCCGAACAGGGTAAATTGAATTTCAGCGATGCAGCCTCAATCTCAAACTACGCGAAGGATGCCGTTGCTGCAGCCGTTGAACTAAAGCTGCTCAATGGCCTAACGGACGGCTCGTTTAATCCTGCCGGCAGTGCGGACAGGCAATCGGTAGCCTTAGTAGCAAGCCGCTTCCTAAAAGCCAAGGACGAGCTCCCTCAAATTCCCGATACGACACCGGAACCAGGCAATCCAACACTTCCTCCAGCCACTGAAAAGCCTGTGGCACCACCTACTACCAATAACAATTCTAGCGGCGGCGGTTCTACCGCTCCAAGCAATCCCGGCACGCCCAGCCAATCCGATACGACACCACCTACGGTGACCATGGTTTCAACCTCTCCGGTCATGGCTGATCTGCACGTTATCGTTAAAAGCACAGAATCAGGCATCGTGTATCTTGTTCCCGCTTCAAAGACAGCCGCTACCAAAGCCCAACTGGAATCGTTGGTGGCCGAGAAGCTCGCTAACAAGGCAATCGTAGCCTCCGCCAATGCGGAAACCGCCATCACAACAACCCATTTGGCCTTGGGCGACTATAAAGTCTATGCAGTGGATTCTGCAGGCAACGTATCTGCGGCTACCTCCACGATCGTGCTGCAGGTACGGGTGATGGAACAGCCTACCCTTTATTTTTCCGATCAGCGCACCCTTGTATTCGCCTATAACGAGAACCTGAATCCTCAGTTTGTTCCTAAGGTTGAGGACTTTTCCGTTTATACCGAGGATGGAACTCTAAAATTCCCGAAGGCCATAGAACATGTACGCATCATAGAGAATAAAGTGGAGATCGTGCTTGCGGAGACGTTACCGCTCGGGAGATCCGTAAAAGCAGCTTTTAACCCTCTTGATTCCGGTGCTTCAGTCCGCAGCCTCACGGGAAAAATCTCTCCTGTTGTAGGTCCCGCATCCGTTACCTATTTGCCGGACAACGTAAAGGAAATGCTGGACGATCTGATTGCGGAAGCCATGACATTGATGGAGAGCGCCGAGATCGGAAACACGTTGGGCAAATATCCGCAAGAGGCGGTCGAAAGCCTTAACGGGGTGATTCAACTCGCATCATCCGCAGCTGAGAATCCGGATGCAACACCCCAGACTCTCGCAGAAGGTTATAACAGTCTGTCTTCCTTTATGGGAGTTTTCCGGAACCTTCAGGTTAAGCCGTTAACGATATCGCTTGCCCAACAGGATGATGTGTTCATTTTGAACAGCCCTATCCACTCTGTAAACAGCTTGGTTACAATAACAGACGATGTTTTTCATACTCCGGGTGACGCATACACCAAGCGGAACATTAAGAATTTGGTTCAGGTGCAGCGCAATGGAAACCAAGCACCTATTCAATATCAATACAATGACGCCCAGCTAGCATTCGACATCATTCAGAGTAGTGAAGTGATTGGTCATATTGAGATCGAGTCTACCGATCCAACCATTGTGCAATTGACCAACGAATCCCATTATGGACTTTCGGTGAAGCCTACTGCAAAAGCTGATGAATCAGTACAAACTTCACTCATTTTCAAAGTGATTGAGAACGACAATGAGACGGGTCGGGTGGAGTTGCCCGTAAAGTTCGATCTAACGGCTCCTACGGTAACCCAAGCCACCTATGATCCCTATAATGGGCTCTTCACTTTAAGAATAGACGAAGCTATTAATAATGACATATATAATTTACAAACGCCATTATCAATGAATATCGCGCATTCACCAAGTGGAGATTTCACCGATGTAATTCAGCTATCTCAACAAGATTTCTTTATCTCGGCAATTACCGGCCAAAAGCTCATTCACATCACTCTTCAGCCTTCGGGTATTGCCAAAATATCGACCAACCCGCCTGGTGGTAAATTCAAAATCAACGTCAACGGTCTGAGCGATTTTGCTCGAAATCACAAGCCACAAGTTATTGAAATTGATGCATTCTAATTGCCATGAAAACATCCATTGAGGTTCGCGCTTACCAAGGCGCACTGCCTTCAGAGTTCAGCTCGTTGGTCCCCCCTGAGCTGCGGGACTATCTGCGCGTACTGCCGCCGAACTGCATCGCATTGGGAGCGATCGGCGGAGGCATGCCGCTTGGAATTGCGATTGCGAAGCGGAACGGTGCGGAATTGTCAGCCAACCTGCAAGCACTAGTCATAACCGAACCCTGCCGACGGCAGGGGATCGGGCTCCAGCTGTACGGCATGCTCGAATCGCTGCTGCGGCAGCAAGGGATATGTTGGATCAGGACCGAATACTTGGGGGCCAGCCATGTTGCATCGTTGGAAGCTTCCTTTCTTCAGTCATGCGGATTTCCTGAGCCTGCACCCGGTATCCATGTATGGAACGGTTCCTTTGACATCCTGAAAGAACTGCCGCGGATCCAGTCTCTGAAGCTGCCCGGCGATTACCTCGCTATTCCGTTTGACGAGCTTACGGGCAAGGAACGAGTGGAGATGGCCAAAGGAAACGGCGACTGGTATCCGCCCATCCTGGATCCTTTTGCCGAAGAGGATTTGATCGACCGACAGCGGAGCCTGGCATTGCGGTATCGGGATGCGATCATAGGCTGGATGATACTGGAGCCGTTCCATGCACAAACATTGCTCTTTAAAACGATGTTTGTGAGGCAGTCCCATCAACGAACAGGGCGCGGAATTGCGCTTCTGGCCGAGGCTAGCCGGCGAATTGTGCGTGAAGGGCAATACAAAGATTGGATATTCTTCGTCGAAGCGGACAATGCGGACATGGTCCGATTCATGCAGCGGCGGATCCATCATCCGAATGTTCAGAAGGAGATACTATGGAGAACGGTCAAAGCACTTTGACCGTTCTCTTGTTGTATTCGGACATCCGCAGCCTGATATGTCATCATACCCGCTGCTCTAACGCCTGTTTCAACCGATTCAGCTGTCGAACATGATGACGATAATGCATCTCAATGAGCAAAAACCACTCTTTGGCATGCAATCCTCCGAACCTCGGATGGGGGACGGTATGCTGCAAGGATGCCTCACCAAGCTTCGGTTCGGTTTCTTTCACCCGATGGAGGACGGCGTTCAAGCCTTGAATCAGCTGCTCCTTGTCTGCGGGCTGTTCCGGGGTATACTGCGGAGACGGCGGAACCTGAATGCGGATGGGCGGGAAACTGCCCTGTTCGAATATCGCCGCTCCCACTTCCGTTTTTCCGGCCGGGGAAGCTGCCGCATCTCCATTCATGTTCAAGCAATGGTCGATGTTCCGCAGATGCATGTACAGTGCGGATTGAATCAAGTGCTGGTACATTTGCCCGATCGACCACTCGTCCTCCGCCGGCTTATATCTTAATTGCTCCTCGCTGAATCCATCCAGCTCCTGCACATAAACCTTCACCGTCTCTTCTAATCGCTGCAATGCTTCCTTTATATTCATATCAACAACTCCTTCATCGTCTTTGTACCGAATATACAAAAACGCTACTGACAACGTCATGTCAGTAGCGTTTAAACATCTTCTCCGCTTCGTCGCGGATTCGGTCTCGGAAGGATTGCGGTTCAAGCACAACGACATCCGATCCCCAGCCGAGCACCCAATGCAGGATCTCCTCAGGACGGCGGACGCGAAAGCTCACAAGCAGTCCTTCCTCGCACTCCTCTAAAGTCTCTATATAATAGTTGCCGGCTTCCTTCACTCGATCCGCGATGCCATGACTTGCCAGAACCCGTACCAGCAAATTGCGGTCATCCCGTGGCCGATAATTCTCCAAATGAAAATCCGGCGGCATCTCAAAGCGCTGCTCAAGGATCGTCAGGTCCTTCATGCGGGACAACCGAAAATGACGAATGCCTTGCCGGAGGTCGCACCAGGCAATCAATGTCCATGAGCCTTGAAGAAAGGCCAGGCCATAAGGGGCCGCCGAGCGAAAGCTCTTTCGGTTGCCTTTGGAATCCGGCATGTTCTTCGCGTAATGGAATTCTATCTTCCGTTCCTCAAGTATGGCCCTACGAACCAATTCCAGATAATCCCTCTCTTCTCCTAAAGCTGCCTTGCTGCCGGGAGCAAGGAGCCGCATGGTCTTTCGAACCCGGGCAGCGTCTGCGCGGACACGGTCCGGCAGAATGGACTCTATCTTCTTGCGGGAAGCCCTAGCCTTCTCGCCATAGTCTGCGTCAAAGCGCTGCTCGACGAAATCCGTTCCTATGAGCAGCGCCACGGCTTCCTCTGCCGTGAACATGATGGGCGGCAGAAAGTACCCCTCCATTAACGAGTATCCTTGCCCGGGGGCTCCGATCACGGGTACGCCTGCTTCACTAAGAGCCTGAATATCCCGGTAGATGGTCCGGACGCTCGTTTCGAATAGGGATGCCAAATCTTCGGCCCGCATAACCTTGCGCTGCTGCAGCTCAAGCAGGATGGCCAGTAATCGATCGGTCTTGTTCATTCTATGTTTACCTCCGAAAGGACTTAAACCTCTCCCCAGTACACCTTCGTCTCGTAGTCAAAAAACACGCAGCCATCCTGCTCATTCCGTTCATAGATGATTTGGAGCTCCTTCATCATCGGCTCGTAGTTCGGATGCCCGGGCAGGGGAGCATAAGATGACGAATGAAGGCGACCGCATAAGCCTTCATAATCGAATGTCTGCCGATTGAAGAATTTCGCCTCCTTCATATCTCCTGAACGGAAAAAGGCCGCCAGCGTTTCATGCCCAATATTCTTCTGGTCCACTTCTTTATAGTCGGTGCCATAGGTAAGGAGCAACTGCTCATATGCCCTCAGGAACGGCGTTCCCTCCGTGAGCCTGGAATTCCATATCAGGGCAACCTTCCCGCCCGGCCTCAGAATCCGCCGAAACTCCGACTGGGCCGCATGACGGTCAAACCAGTGAAAAGCCTGGGCGCTCACGATATGATCCACCGATTGATCGGGCAGCCCCGTCATTTCGGCCGAACCGGAAACCATGCGGAAGCCGGGCTCGCCGCCAAGGTCCGACTCGGCGGCTTCCCGCATCGCCTGATTGGGCTCCACGGCGGTCACATGGCTCCCCCGTTTCAGCAGCAGCTTCGTGAATATCCCCGTCCCTGCGCCAATATCGGCGATATCGCCATGCAGTCCCACCGTGTCATACAGATAATCCATGACCTCCTGCGGATAACTCGGGCGATACTTCGTGTACGAATCCACGCGATTCGAAAACCGTTCCTTGCTGTTCATCCTAAACCACGCTCCCATCCAAGATATAAGCGAATCCTGACTACGACACCCTTTCGTTTCATTAGATGAAACTTCATTTCATTTTCATAACTCCATTTTATAGCAAATGCTGTTTAATCTCCAGTACTTGCTGCTGGGAGGGGCTCCCGACCTTCATCATCCACGAACTGCAAAAAGCCCAGCCTCATCTGGATGCAGACTAAGCGGGCTTTTTCCTTATTTCGTAATAAGGTAATAGCTGACACTGCCGAGCATAAATGGATGCGCTTGAAGCTGAATGTCTTAGCAACCGTCCGCCTTACAAGTTGGTCATGTCCGCAGGATGCCGACAATGCTTTGTGAAGTTCAAGGCTCATACTCGCTCAGCTTCCCTTCATATATCAACTGCAGGCGCTCGCTTTGGCGAAAATCGTCCGGCGTCACCAAGGCAGGCAGCTTATCCCATAACCTTACTCCGGAACGCTGCAGAATCTCGGCCACGAATTGCGAACAGAAATAGGAATTGCTGAATTCGATCGGTTCCTTCAGGGCGATGCCCAGGACGCCCAATATGTTATAGAAATACTTTTTATCCTTTCGGATAAAAGCCTGCAAAACCCGCTTCATCTTCGCGATGTCGCGTTCGGATACCTGAAGCTCATAGATCACGCAGGTCGTGTTGGGGTACTTGCTGAACGTTCCCGTCTTCAAATCCTCTTTTACAAATCCGCCGTTCAGGGGGTTGTTCGGATTCTTCCTCCCAAAACTATATAACTCCGACAGCTCCCGGTTAAAGGAGATCGAGGCATGATTATAAGGCGCTCTCGTATAGCCCTGAATGACTTTCGTAAAGAGCGTTCCGGTATTGGTAAGCAATATAAAGACCGATTGATCGTCTACCATTTACGAAATTTCCCCTTATCCGTATTGAATTATTCCTTCATAATAACATATGATTCTTTTAGTAGAACAAGAATCGTACCCCGTGACAAGTTGGTGATGACAGGCATATGGAAAGCTCGCTTTTAACCTTGATCCTTATATTCTCCGTCTTATCGGTCATCCAGCTCCTGTATTACGTGATGAGTAAGACGCAGCCGAATATCGACTATACCGAAGTAGGATTCCGCATCAAAACCTGGTGGGGCATGCTCGTCATCTTCTGTTTGGCGACCCTTTTGAATCCCGTCGTATCCCTGCTATCCCTTATGGTGCTGACCTTCTTTACGCTCAAAGAATATTTCTCGATGATCAAAACCCGGAAGGCCGATCGCCGTTTATTTCTGTGGGCTTATCTAACCATCCCCGTCCAATTCTATTGGATCTATATCGAATGGTACGGGATGTTCATCGTGTTCATTCCAATCTATGTATTCTTGGTGCTGCCGCTTCCACGGTTGATCAACAAGGGCACCGTCGGATTTATGCGCAGCGTCAGCTCGACCCAGTGGGGACTCATGCTAATGGTATTCGGTCTCAGCCACCTGGCCTATTTTCAATTTGCCACGCCCCAGTATGGAGCTGGGCTCGTGCTGTTTCTCGTCGTCTTAACGCAGCTGAACGATGTGGTGCACACGATCGCTTCCCTCTATTTCGGCAAACGGAGAATCGTGCCGACATCGAACCCGAATCTCACTTGGGAAGGCTTTGCGTGCGCGTTTCTCGTTACCACCGGATGCTCCTATCTCATCTATCCCTATCTGACGCCGCTAAGCCCGACCTTTGGCCTCTTGTCCGGCATGCTGATCAGCCTCGCCGGCTTCTTCGGCAGCTTGACGGTTTCCGTGCTGAAGCGCGATTTATTGATCGGGGATGACGGACGATTCGATGCTTTGAAGAAAAGTTACCTGAGCCGCGTCGACAGCCTGACGTATACCTCGCCGATCTTTTTTCATTTCATCCGTTACTTTTACGATTTTATGTAGTTTCGCCTCTCATGCAAAAAATAGGTTAACAAGGCTCAGGGGCCTGAACCTCTATAAGCCATAACCATGCGAGCTTAGGCTCAACTTGGTTATGGCTTTTTCGTGGATAGAATGTATTAAGGCGAATATCCCTGGAGCCTCAAATCCTCATAATGGGAAACCTGGTTTCGTCCATTTTGCTTGGAGGCATAGAGGGCTTCGTCCGCTTTTTGCAGGAGCGTCGCTTCATTGGCGTCCGGACTGGCCGTGATGATGCCGATACTGATCGTCATGCTGCCCGTTTTCCAGCTGAAATCCTGGACTGCCCGCCGTAACCGCTCCGCGCCGGCCTTTGCTTTCTCCGCATCCGTTTCCGGGAGGATCATGACAAACTCCTCTCCGCCATAGCGGGCAACCGTCTCCCCTTCGACGGCGTGGGTCTTCAGGATGGTTGCTACATTAAACAGAACCTCATCCCCATACCCATGTCCCCAAGTATCGTTCACGTGCTTAAAATGATCAATGTCGATGATGAACAACGAGAGCGGAATCCGGTTATGGTTATACTGCATCAGCTGCTCTTCCAGCTTCTCCTGAAAGAATCTCCGGTTCTTCAATCCGGTCAGCTTGTCGGTATTCGACAGTTCCAACAGAACCGCGTTAATCTCCATGAGCTCCGTCTGCTTCCGTTCAATCTCGGCATGGATCTGCTGCAGCTCGGCCAATGCCTGGTCTTTTTCCCAATAGGCCTTCTCAATCTGCTTGTTGGCCATCCGAAGCTCCATTTCATAATCAATGCGTTTGCCCATCTGCACCAATACGCAGTCCAGCCGTTCCTGTCCCTCACGCTCAAATTTGCGTCCATTCAATATAAACGGCACCGACTCTCCCTGACTGTTCTTAAGCCGGATAAACAGCTCCTCCACATGCCCGTCCAGATTGATATGCGGATAGAAGTAAGAGTGGAATATAAGCTTGTTCGCCGTCGACATCATAGCTTCAAAATGCTTCTGCACCACGTCCTCCAGCCGATACCCCATCATGTCAAGGAAGGTCTGGTTCACCTCCGCCACCATGCCTTCGTGGGTGATGGAGACATAGCCGCATGGCGCATAGTTCAATCGTTCATCCATTGCTTATCGATCGATCCTTTCCAAGTACATTCCCGCTAGCCTGTATACGCCGCTTCAGATTTCAGATAGTCATTGATCAACGCAATCGTCTCCTCGGGATGGCTGATATGCGGATAATGCCCCTTCGCCTCCATCAAGCGGAACGTGCTGTTATCCAGATGACTGTGCAAATACTCGCCTGCCGCAATAGGGACGATGCTGTCATCCGAGCATTGCAGGATCAGCGAGGGAACCGTGGCTTGGGATAACGCCTGCCGGCAGTCCGAGAAAAAGGTAACCTCGGCGAACTCCCTCGTAATCGCCGGATCCGCCGAAATAAAGCTGCGCTCCAGCTCTTGGGTCAGCTTCGGCATCTCCGGGTTCTTCATCGCGATCGGCGCGAGGAAGCTTGCCCATCCGGCAAAATTCATCTCCATCATATCCAGCAGCTCCGTCACATCGCTTTTATCAAATCCTCCGACGTACCCGTCATCATTCAGATATCGCGGAGATGGCCCGATCATGATTAATTGAGCGAAATACTCCGGACGTTCGATCGATGCCAACATCCCGATCATGGAGCTGACCGAATGACCTATAAAAATCACGTCCCGAAGCTCCAGCGCCTCCACAATGTCCAGCACATCCTGCACATAGCCGCGAAGGCTGCCGTACCTCTCCGATGTATACGCCGACAAATTAGAACCGCCCGAGCCCACGTAATCGAACAGCACGATCCGATAAAACGGTTCGAAGGCAGGCAGGATGTATCTCCACATGCTCTGGTCGCAGCCGAAGCCGTGCGCCAGCATGAGCGTACGCTCCCCTGTCCCCAGCACCTTTACGTGATTCCGTGCAATAACCTCATTCATGACATAAACTCCTCTATGCTCTTCCTTCTTTCTCTCCATTCTAAGGGACCCTATGTAAATATCAAGTCATTTTGCCGAATGTTTGTCGATTTAAGACGAGTTGAACCGAAGTTAGGCGAAAGATGAACGGGCTCCATGTACATAGATGCTTAATCGCTTTAGCCGCCTAAAATATAGAAAGACGAACCTATACAGAGACTGTTCTCGAAAAGCCTCTATGTATTCGTTTTCTTGATCCATGGAGCGGGTTTACATTTCTAGCACGATTGCGATAGTTTATTACATAGGATGTCATTTGTATTTATATGGAATTAGAGGTTATAAATGTATGATTTTATCCCTCTATGCCCGATTTTATCCCTTGACATCGAATGGACAGAAAAAGCGCTCGCCTAATCCGCACCCCATAGAGCAGGCCCAAGGCGCATCATACTGGTCTTCATCACAAAAAGACAGAGAAAGAGAGGAGTGAGGAGTTTGCAGTACTTTTTTTATGGATTAGCCGGCGTGTTTCTCGTGTTTCAGGCCCTCTACACGTTCATCCCGCTGCTATGCAGCAAGGTGAAGAAACTGAATTCCGATCTCGCCGAAAAATCAATCACGGTGCTCGTCCCCGCTTACAACGAAGAACTGACGATCCGGAATTGCATCGATGCCATGGCGGGCTTGCGCTACCGCAACTATGAGATCATGATCATCAACGACGGCTCCAAGGACGGAACCTTATCCGCCCTAGACGGGCTCCTGGATTTGGAGCCGAGTGTCAGGACGGCCGACAGCAAGCTGAACTATAAGCCAATAAAAGGATTCTATCGTTCCAATCGATACCGCCATATTTACGTTATCGATAAGATGAATGGCGGGAAAGCCGACTCGCTGAATGCTGGCATCGACTATGCCGTCTCCGACATCGTCATCACCCTGGATGCGGACAGCATGCTGGAAGCCGACTCGCTCAAGTATGTGAATCAATATTTTCACGATGACGATATCATTGCGCTGGGCGGCACGGTCAAAATCGTGCAGGGTGCCGTCCGGGACAAGAACGGTGCCGTCGTCGAAAAATTCCGCGGAAAAGGGCTCATCAAAAGCCAGATCATCAATTATACGCACGGCTTCTACGTCCGCAAGCTCACGCAATCGTATTTTAATTCGATCGTGGTGATTTCAGGCGCCTTTGGCGCCTTCTATAAAGACGTCCTCGTTCATGTCGACGGCTTCCGCAGCACGGTGGGGGAAGATATCGACATTACGCTCAAAATTCACGAGTACATCAAAGCCAATCAATTGAAGAAAAAACTCGTCTACGCCCCGGAAGCGGTATGCTACACCGAATGTCCGGAGAATCTGCCGAACTTCTATAAACAGCGCATTCGCTGGCAGAAGGCCTTCATTGACTGCATTCTGATCTATTGGTCCAGGCTGTCCCGGAAGTTCAGCGTCAGCGTGAGCCTGTTCTTTGCGATTGACGGATTTATGCTGGGGACGCTCTCGGCGTTTACCACGATATTTTATCTGGGGCAGACGCTGGTTGTGGGCGGGAACCTGTGGCATGCCATTATCTTTCTGCTGATGAGCGTGGTGCTGAATGCCGCGCAGATCGTCATCTCCCTGTACTTATGCCGTAAATATGGCAGCACCTATGCGTTTAGCGATTACGTGAGGATGTTCCTGTTCAGCCAAGCGGAACTGCTAACCTATCGGAATTTGCTGCTGTACATCAACATTGCGGGCACGTTCAAATATTTTGACAATGATGAGGGCTGGGGATTCGTGGAGCGCAAAGGCGTGGCCGCCATCAGCCAGAACATTGCCGCTGGATCGAACTAAATTATAGTGAAGGAGACTGCCGAAACCGCATGGTTCCCAACAAACGAATCGTCTATGTCGATATTCTAAGAATTCTATCTATCGTAGCCGTCATTATCCTGCACTACACGGCAGAGGTGCTGACCAGCACGAATGATTTCCACTCCTCCTCATGGTGGATCAGCAACGGATTTAACTCCATCTCCCGCTTCGCCGTCCCGGTTTTCTTCATGATCAGCGGAGCGATGATTCTGCGGACGAAGATAACATCCTACCGTGAGTTCTATACGAAGCGCGTCGTACCGCTGCTCATCCCCCTCCTGACCTGGTCGCTCATCTACGGCTTGTACAATCAATACTATCTGATGCGAAGCAGGCTGAGTGCGTACGAGTTCGTTATCGACTTCGGCTACCGGCTGCTGACCGACCGAAATTACGTCCATCTCTGGTTCCTGTACGCTATTATTGCCATCTATATGACGGTGCCGCTAATCAGCAAATTCATCCAATCGTGCAGCGAGAAGGATCTGCGGTATTATCTGCTGCTCTGGTTCATCGTCAGCATCGCCTATCGTTTCATCTCGGATGCCGTCTTCCGCGCAACGGATCAATACATCAACATTCCGATCATGAACATCCCGTTCTTCATGGGATTTCTGGGTTATTTCATTCTGGGGTACTATCTCTTCCATTTCGAGCTGCCGCCTAAAGCCAAAAACATTCTGTACAATCTGGGCATCGTCTCTTTTTTTATCACGCCGGTTGCCACCTACTTCGTATCGCTGCGCAGCGGCGTACTGGATGAGATGTTCTATGGCAATTACTCCATCACCACGTTCTTCATGGCTGTCGGGTTGTTTATCTTTTTCAAGGAGAAGGAAGCCCGAATCAGCGATAAAGTGAATCATAAAGTCCAAAAATTGATCAGCTCGCTCTCCCGTGCCAGCTTCAGCATCTACCTGATTCACCTGCTCGTTGAAATGATGCTATCCGGCCGAACCGAAATCGAGGCCACGTTCCTGGAAGCCTCCCTTAGTCTGATCGTGAATATCACCATTATCTTCGCCATCAGCTATATCACCGTCAAGGTGTTAAACCTAAGCAAAACGGCAACCTACATTCTATTCGGCGGGCGGGGTTAAAGGACGATGAGAATAACGATATATACGAAAATATTCATTGTGGTGCTGCTTGCAGGCATGGGTCTTTACTTCTATCAGATCTCCGCGGCGGAGGACCGGAAAATCACGGCGGTCTACGTGGAGGCTTGGCAGGATTACCGAAACATCAAGCTATCGGAGAAAGGCGTGGACATTGCGTTTATCGCTTTTGCACAGATCAAGGGAACGGAGCTCTACTTCCATGAAGACATCACGACCAACAACCAAATCAAAGAAAACATCAAGCAGTTGAAGGCGGCGAATCCGAAGACCCAAATGGTGCTGGCTGTAGGCGGCTACGGAGCCGACGGCTTCTCGGACGCTGCGCTGGACGGCAACCGGTACCTCTTCACCGAGAGCATCATCAACCTGGTCAAGGAGCTGGACCTGGACGGCGTGGACATCGACTGGGAGTATCCGGCGTTCCATGCCTGGAACACGCAGAAGGCAAGGCCGGAGGATACGAGGAATTTTACCAATCTGATGAAGGAGCTGCGGGAGAAGCTGTACAGGCTGCCTCACAAGAACAAGAAATATCTGCTGACCTTCGCTTCCGGAACGCAGGACTGGTACTTCCAGAACGTCGAGGTCAAAAAAGTGGAGAAATACGTGGATTTCATCAACGTCATGACCTACGACCTGACAGGCAAGTGGTCGGATACCACGGGCTTTAACTCCAATCTGTACGCAGACAGCCAGGGGAAATCCAAACACTCCATTGACGGCATCATCTCCATGTACCTGGACCACGACATCGACAGCAGGAAGCTGCTGCTCGGCATCCCTGCCTACTCGTACGGCTGGAAGAACGTGAAGGAAAACAAGGGGGCCAAGAACGGCCTCTTTGCTCCCGGAACGCCCATCGACATCGACAAGGTAAATCTGCATTATAAGCAGATCGAGAAAGCCTACCTGAACAAAAATGGCTTCAAGCGCTACTATGACAACAAAGCCAAGGCCGCCTACCTCTATGACGGCCATACCTTCATCAGTTACGAGGATCAGGAGGCCTTGAAGGAGAAGGTGAGCTACATCCAAAGCAAGAATCTCGCGGGCGCGATGGTCTGGCAGTATTCGCAGGATGCAGAGGACGGCATCGTGAAATATTTAAGCGAGCATTTGAACGAGCGTCAGCAAACCGCCAAACGGTAACATGCGGTGCCTGCCTTAAGCGGAGCTGCACCCCCGTCTTGGGGGAGCGGTAGTTCTGGTAACAACCAACTATATACGTGAAAAAGCCGGTGATCCTCGCAGTCGAATGCGGATCATCGGCTTTTTTATTATATAGGTAAGACTCCTGCGGTGCTTACCCCCGGACATATAGAGGGTAGGGCCTGCCGATTGACATCATCATCGTCTCTTCAGAATTCCCAAATACTCGATCCATGGCCCCACGTCATGCCGGTAACGCTCGGCCAGGACCCGCACAATTTGAGACGCATGCGTTAAATCGTGAACCACCCACGTCGACAGCAGCTCTCTTAATTTCACCACGCCGAATGCCGGGTGCAGGCCCGTCCGTTCGAAATCCGGCGCCGAATCCATCAGAACCTTCAGTTTAGCCAGATTTTGAGTACGGATGGCCTTGAACGCCTGCAGCTTTTGATCGATGGATTGCTCAGCCGCCTCGTTCAAGTGGGCGTAACGGTCAAAGGGCGGAAACGGCTTGTCCTCCCCTTCCTGCAGCATAAACTCCAGCCGCGGTATCCAGTTGGTCCGCTCAGCTTCGATAAGGTGCTCGATCACCTCCATGGCATTCCAGGTGCCTTCCCCTTCATGGCTCCTAAGCCATCCATCCGATAAACCGGATAACATGTGCTCCAAGGTGACGGGGGTTCGTTCCAGAATCTCAACGGCTTCCTTGATATCAAAATTCATGCTCCCTCAGCTCCCATCTGTTCCGTATTCACCATGCCACTTCCTATGGAAACCGGAATCGTCTCGATTTAATAACGCTATCGACTTATTCTTGGTTCCATATAATCCGTAATTTTTACATTGATCACTTTTCACCCGTGATTCTAACAGCCTCTATGCGACTGTATCGATTAAAGTAAAGAACGTTGTCCTTTTTGATCCATCTAATCACGATATGGCAGAAGATAAAGAACCATAACAGGCCTGTAAGGAAAACCACCCCAATTGCAAAAAGGTTGGCTAGAAGATCTTCTCCCATATGATTCGAAAATATCTCCGATAAGGCTGAGCACAAAAAAGGCAAATAGACAATGGCGTAACGTCGGCTCAAGCTTCCTATCCAATTCCCCTTTTCCGGAATTAATCTCATGCGAACGATCTTGGAGCCCAACGTATTTCCCTTCCAAATCACAGGGATAACGACCATCAACACAAAGAAAACAATGGCAAAGATGATCTCGTCAACCAATAATCCTCGACTCTTCAGTAGCCCTAATATAAAGCCGGTTATCACTCTGGCAATCATAATATTTAGAAGAATCTCCATGAGTTGGGCACCAAAGGTTGCTTTTCTCTGATTGTGAAAGAAGTGGCTTTGCTCACTAAGGGTTTCCCGCGATGGTATTAACACCAAAAACATGGGGGCGAGTATAAAGCCAAGTACAGTCCCAACCGTATTCGTCAACAAATCATCTACATCAAATATACGATAGGGGCATTCAAAAAAGCCAAACAAAGCGGTTCGTTGGGTGATTTCAAAGAAAAGCGAAACACCAAAGCCAATAAGAGCAGCATGAAACCATTTTGCTTTACCTTTGAAAAAATACCTCAGAAACACACCTAAAGGAAACAAAAGCAAAACATTAAAAAACATTTGATAAAAGGCCCGCGTTGTTAACAAATGGAGATAACTTGAGGGGTTCGTCCAATGAAATCCGCTTTCACGCTGAATATCCCGTATAAATTGAAAAGGTCGATACTGAATGAGAATCGTACCGGGATCCATTGAAGCACAATTATTCCGGGCACTGGGGAGTGGAAAAATCACTAAAAAGAAAGCACTTAATCCATACAAGATAAAACTAAAGATAAGTAATGTTCTCCAAAAGCTAAAGTACCCATGTTTACGGTACTGATAAACGGCCCAAGGAAGCGTCAGAAAAGACGCTAATAAAAAACATACGGAGATCGCAATGAAAATAGGCAATACATAAGCTTGCATTTCATTCTCCCTTTCTAGAAGCAGCTAGAGAAATAACAACTGAAAAGATAAATAATCTTTAGTCTTTTATATAAGCATTTCCAAAAGATTGATCTGGCAATACTTTAAGATCCTTCATCAAAGGGCACAGAGACGTAAATGATCTGTGAATAAAAAATAGATATTGACTTGGTGTTAACACCAAGTTGTACGATAACGTTGCAACTCGTTACGAGCTGCAGAAATGAGGTGACCTCATGGGAGAAACATTCTCCATCAAGCAAGTGTCTGAACGAACCGGATTGACCGAGGATGCCATTCGCTATTACGAAAAAATCGGGCTCCTCCCCTCTCCCAAAAGAAAGGATAACGGCCATCGTGTCTATCACATAGAGGATGCCGAAATTATGGAGTTGATCACATGCCTGAAGAAGACAGGAATGTCGCTGGAGGATATGAAAGCCTATGTGCATCTTCCCTTTAAGGAAAATATTCAATCCGTTCCGGAGCTGAATGCCATGCTCCAGAATTACCGTCAAAAAATTACCGGTCAGATTTCGGACCTGCAGCGCATTCTGCGTTTCATCGATGACAAGTTGAACCAAAATCAGTCCCTGCTTAATCCCGAAAAGGCGGCCAGCAAAGAATCTGAAGTATAGGAGATTTACACATGACAGAGAAAAGAATGAATAACGTCGCCTTGATCACGGGAGCAAGCTCCGGCATTGGCTTGGAGTTAACCAAGCGATTGTTATCCGAAGGCTGGCAAGTCCTCGCTTTGATCCGTTCTGCCTTTCCAACAGACGATGCACGGATTCAAGATGCACTGCGATTGCGGCAGCTCAGAACGTACAAGGCTGATTTATCGGATTTCACGGATCTCCAAGCCTCGCTGGATCAGATCAAGAAACACGAGAGTCATATTGACTTGCTGTTCAATAACGCAGGCGTCTCCTTCGGCGAATTATCCTACTCCCAACAAGGACGGGAGATGCATTTTGAAGTAAACTCTATCGTCCCTTATATCATCTTGATGGAACTGAAGGAGCTTCTTGGGAAGGGCAGCTTCAAGACGGTAATCAATACGTCTTCGAATGCGTTGTTGTATCTCAAACAGTTCGATCACCGTACCTTGGCGTCCCCTGTCGGGTTCAAGAAGCTGATTGGGCCTTATGCTGCGAGCAAATTAGCCTTATCGTTGTGGACTCAGGAGATCGCCCCTTCCATGCAGGCAGATGGCATTACGATCCGAAGCGTCTGTCCGGGAGGGAATAAAACAACCATGACCACAAACGCCGGGATGCCAAAATTTATGATCCCGATCCGTAACCTGTTCTTCTCCCATCCCAGTGAAGGAGCTTCACGCCTGTATGAAGCAGCGCTAGGTCAATCCCGACAATCGACGGGGGCATTTCTCAACAAGGGTAAAGCAACGCCTTTAAAATTCTCAAGCCAAGGTGCAGAGCTGCTTAGCACGATCGAGCTAATCTATAAGCAAGAGTTCGCAGTCAAATATTAGAACCTATGCAGCGGAGGGTTCGTGATGTTTCCAGCCTAGCTCATGAAGGCTAGTTATCGAGCTGCCATTCCTCCATGAATCGTAGGGTGTTGCGAGCATGATAATCAGCCAAATTCGAAGCAAAGACCTGATCCGGAAATCCACGGTGAAGAAGCTTCAAGCCGCCCGAGGTTAATGAGATATAGTGATGCAGACGGTAAAATAGCATCCGATTCGGATCAAGCCCGTTTTGTTGGAAATACCGATAATGCTTCCCGAATCGCAGCTCCAGAAATGTATGCTCATGCTCGATGTCGAAGAATTGCGCACCTTCAATATCAATAAGATAGGGCTCTAAACGGTCTGTGACCAGGACATGGTCGGGTCCCAACTCGCCGTGGATAAAACCATATCGCTTGCGTGAATCTATCCTGGATTCCAGTTCATGCAACACAGCGAGCAGCCTGTCGTGATTCTTCCGGATACTCTCGTTATGCAGGACGATGTAGGACAGCTGTTCCTTGGCATTTTCCAGCTGTACAAGATGGCATCGCTCCCGTTGGTTCCCGCTTTGATCGGGCTTTCCGTAACTCTGCCTGTGGTTTGCATGCATGCGTTCGATCATGCTGCCTATCCGTTCCAGGACCTCATCCCGGACCCGTTGGTCCGGGTCCTGAAGGCAAGCTTCTGCCTTCTGTCCTTCAATACATTCAACAAGAGCATAGTCAAACGGGTAACGGTCCTGTCCCGTGTGAAGATCATATAGAGCAGGCGTAGAAATACCATGATTCCTTAACCATCGGTTATTGGTTTCGAACGAATGACCGCCAAAGGATCGTTCATGCACACGCTCGTTCGCTATTTCTTCCTGAAAATAATTCTTCGTCAAATCCCACACATACAGCACGCAGGCAAATCCATTGCGACAGTGAATTTTATAGACCACCTTTTGCGCTCCGCCATGCATCTTCGTTATATCCGCGACAATATATCCGGTACCCAAAACCTTCCCGACATACTCCTGTACTTCTGTTTCATCGAGGTGACAGGTCCAACTCATGAAACCACGCTCCATTCCATTGTTTTTGCCGGCTCCCCCACTCTATGGCATTTCCGGGCAAAAATATAGACTATTTCTTTCGGCTCTGCTATGATGTTGAATTAGGTCTCGAATAAAACAGCCATACGATTTATAGCCCTTGGACGCTTGGTCCAGGGGCTTTTTTGATGTGTTTTATATATAAAAAAGACCAAGCAAGGTCATTCTTGCTTGGTCTTGATGCATCTCGGATATCGGATCTCGCATCCGCTGCCCGTGGTACACGATGATCAACTATCCATCCATCATCTTCGGAACGTTCCACGGGTGGCAATCCTTCCCTTACGTGCCGCAGAAGGTTCGGTAAGGACGGGACCGCTCGGGCACGATCGCATATTCAGCTTGTTCCGGGGAATGCGCGTATGGATTAGACAGAACGTTCAGCAGTTCATTCATCACGCTGTAGTCCCCTTCGTTCTCCGCGGCTTCCAGCGCTTCCTCCACCCGGTGGTTCCGCGGAATGACCGCAGGATTGCTGCTGCGCATCAGCTGATGGGATTGGTCCCTGGATTCCTGCTGGCTGTCAAGTCTTCCTTGCCAGCGCTCGTACCAGGAAGCTAATTCCGGCGTGCCGTTTAGAGGCGTGTCCTCGAGTTTGTCAAACGTTAACGCACGGAAGGTATTGGTATAGTCTGCCTGATAATTTTTCATCATCTTGAGAAGGTCTTCGATCAGGGATTCGTCGTCCTCCTCTTCATGGAAGATCCCCAGCTTGGCTCTCATGCCTGCAAGCCACTGCTCGTGATACAGATCGGTGAAGGACCCAATCGCACCCTCGGCCAGCTTGATTGCCTGCGCTTCCTCTTCATGCAGCAGCGGAAGCAAGGCTTCCGCCAATCTTGCGAGATTCCAAGCGGCAATATACGGTTGGTTGACATAGGCATAGCGGCCTTGAGAGTCGATGGAGCTGAATACCGTATTCGGGTCAAAGGCATCCATGAAGGCGCAAGGCCCATAATCTATCGTTTCGCCGCTGAGGGTCATATTATCGGTATTCATCACCCCGTGGATAAAACCGACAAGCTGCCATTTGGCGATCAGGACCGCCTGGCGCTGGATGACCTCCTGAAGCAAGACCAGATAACGGTTGGCACCGTCACCAAGGTCTGCCTTAGGGTAATGCCGCTGCAGGGTGTAGTCCGCCAGAGCCCGTAAATCCTCGGTTGTCCCCGCTCCCCTAACATATTGAAACGTCCCCACTCTTACGTGACTTGAGGCCACGCGGGTCAGGATGGCGCCCGGCAAATCTCTTTCACGGGTGACAGGCTGGCCGGTCGCCACAACCGCCAGGCTGCGGGTAGTCGGAATGCCCAGCGCATGCATGGCTTCGCTGATAATATACTCGCGCAGCATCGGACCCAGGGCAGCCCGGCCATCGCCTCCCCGGGAATACGGCGTCCGGCCCGAGCCCTTGAGCTGAATATCCATGCGATCTCCCTGCGGCGTGATTTGTTCACCCAACAGAATCGCACGGCCGTCGCCCAGCATCGTAAAATATCCGAATTGGTGCCCGGCATATGCCTGAGCGAGCGGCTCGGCCCCCTCGGGTATCTCGTTGCCAGCAAGCATTGCCGCTCCCTCCGGGCTTTGCAGGGCATCGGCGTCCAATCCCAACGACGCTGCCAGCGGTTCGTTTAGAACAATCAGTTCCGGCGAGCGCACCGGCGTGGGATCTTGCTTGGTAAAAAAAGATGCCGGCAATAACGCGTAACTATTGTCAAAATTCCATCCTATATCGTTCAAAGCTTTCCGGTTGGTCATGGGATCTCCTTCTTCAAGCAATTTGATGATGACGGTATCTACCTATTATTTAAACACAAGTCGCTCTTTGTAGGGTTTACTGAGGGAAATTTATTATTCTGCTGATTAATCGCTGCATTCATAAAAAAAATCGCCATCGAGAATCCCTCGACAGCGATGTTTGGTTCTTACGAATCCTTAGTCCCGATTCGCCAGCTTCGCCAGCAACCGGATAATTTCGATGTACAGCCAGACGAGTGTTACCAGCAAACCAAACGAGCCGTACCACTCCATATACTTGGGTGCGCCATGATGCGCGCCCTCTTCAATAAAGTTAAAATCCAGCACGAAATTGAGTGCGGCGATGATGATGATCACAACGGAAATTCCGATACCGATCGGTGTGCTGTCATGCAGGTAAGGTACCGTTACGCCGAACAGGCCGAGAACCATGCTAAACAGGTAGACAAGCGCAATGCCGATCGTTGCTGCGATAATCCCCTTTTTGAAGCCTGGCGTCGCCCGGATCAGACCCGTCTTATACGCGAGCAGCATGCCCAGGAATATGCACATCGTCAGTAAAGCCGCCTGCAAAGTAATGCCATAGTACAGATATTCGTAATGCGCGGATAATGCACCCAGGAAGAAGCCTTCCAGGATCGCATAGATCGGCGCCAGATACGGCGCTGCCTTCGGCACGAAGCTGATGATCAGCGCCAGGACAAAACCGCCGATCGCTCCGCCGATCATGAACGGGAATACCTCATACCCGTTAAAAAACATAACCCAAGAAATGACCGCTGCCCCGATCAGCAGCGCGAGCAGCATGAACGATTTGTTCACCGTTCCGCCAATCGTCATCGTTTCCTGATTGTTGTAATACCCACTCTTCTCAAAGGTTTCTTCGTTGAGTGTCGGATTTCCACTGCGCCCTATCAAATAAATTGCCTCCCTAACAGTCTGTTTTATATCCATTTTAACATAGGTTGGAATATTTTAGGATACGCAAAATATTGCATTACGGACGAATCCAACCGAATTAGAAACTAACGGTATGCAAAAAGAAAAAAAAGCATCTCCTGCAGGGGATGCTTTCTTTGTTAGAAGCGAGATCATGGATCGTGAATTCGCCTTGCCTATCTTTTTACTCCAATCCACTAATGAAGGCCTCGAAGTTCGCGGCAAGACGGGTGATTTTGTAATCGCTGGCCTTGTCCACATGAATAACCTCCGGCTCTCCATCGTTCCCCGATGAACGGTAATCCAGCATCACGACCTCGGACGGGGAAGGACAATCGCAGATCACCACGCCAATCTCAGGATATCCGCCGTTCTCGATCATAAAGCGGCTGCCCAGGCTGCCGCACAAGGATTTTTTCTTGTCTCGTCCGATTCCCAGAATACCTGATATTTCAATAAAATCCTGTGCTCCACCCTCTATAGGGAATTTCCGGTTTCGGGGAATCCCCCCGTTATGTACTTTCATGGCTTGAATATAAGATGCCGGCAGCTTGAAGACCAGCGCTTCCTCCACGGATTCGATCAGCTCGTCCGTAGGCGGAGCAGAGACGTATTTATCGGCCTCCGGGGCGCCGTCATCCCAGAAATTCAGTACGTCAGGATCCGTATAAGACACGGCGGCACTGGACTTCTCTGCTGGCTTCGGAGCCGTTTTGTTCCGGATCCATTCCAGAAACTCCAGCGTATCCTCATCTCCAGGTTCTAAATGATCGGCCACTTCGAACGCTTTGCGAGCATCTTCGTAACGATCCAAATAGTAATATGCGAGCCCAATGCGGTAATGCCACAGCGGATCGTCCTTGCCCTCTTCCTGAATGGACAGAAATTGCTCAACCGCCTCTTCGTAGCGTTCGAGATTGTTCAGCGCCCGGCCCAAATGGCTGATCAGCGCATAATCCCGCTCTTCCTCCGGGATCTCCGAAATCGCATCTACGATTTCCTCAAACTCGTCCTCTTCATGCCACTCTTCCAGCTGCTCCAATAGCTCCTCATTCATCGTTCATGCCTCCCACTCTATTCATCCTTTCTGAAATTATACCATTCCAGCATAGCCCTCTCCAGCATGGAAGCTACAGAACTGATCGAGTATATGACAACAAGCAAGCACACCTGCGGTTATTACGTTCAATACAAATACAGAGGACACTTTTTCGGCGTCCTCTGTATTCATCGCTAAACTTTATTTGGATTGACCTAACATGTTCATTAGAACGGTTACGGCCTCTGCCCTCGTGGTTTGAGCGCTTGGATTAAACTCGCCTGCGCCAATTCCCTTAACAATACCAAGTTCCTTCAGCGCTTCAACAGAGCTTTTCGCCCAATCAGGAATAGCCTTGTCATCTGAAAAAGAGGTTGTGGGGATGTCCTTGATGGATAGCTCGAGCGCATTCGCAATCATTGCTGCCATCTCAGCACGCGTCATTTTTGCATTTGGACGGAAAGAGCCATCCTGATAGCCTCGAATAATGCCAGCCTGGACGGCCTGCGAAACTGCCTTCTTAGCCCAGTCACCGATCCAAGCTGTATCTGTGAATATCAACTCCGCTCCAGCATCTGTCGACTTCAGCGCATTCATCAGCATGAGGGAAAATTCTGCACGCGTCACGGTGTTGCCCGGCTTGAACGTTTCATCCGGATATCCCGTCACGATACCCTCACGCACCGCTTCCTTAATGCTTACTTCGGCCCAATGTCCGGAAATATCGGTAAAGGAAATTTCCGTTGACGGGTCTGTTGGTTTGTCGACAACGGGCATTCCGTTGGCTTTATTTACTACGAGTGCTGCATACTTCGTAAAGTGATTGACCTCTACGGATATATAATTCTCCTGTATGATGCTGCCCTCGACTTTCACCCATGCCTTTTTCACTTCATTAAAGTAAAAGACGGCCGCTGTTTGATCGCTCTTTAAGCTTGCGGCGTCGTAAGCTAAACTCAGTTTCACGGGTTTGTTAAAATTCCCCGAGACGTTTGTTAGAACTTCAAATACCGGGCTTGCCAAAACCTCGTTATTCTTTAAGAGAGCTTCGGTATGTTGTATTTTCTCTATCGATAATTTCAGCTCCTGAGGTGTGGCGCCTGCCGGAATGGAGATGATGATTTCTTTCCCCAGGCTAACCAACCCAGGTCTTCCTGTTGGCAGCGTGATTTTTCCATCGGATGAGGTAACTGTATTGTCCATGGGAGCCGATGGTTTGGACGAACCGCCCTCGCTGGCTGTACCTCCCCCATTAGAAGAACCGCCACCGTTAGAGGAGCTATTCTCGCGGGTCACAGTAATCGTGTAGATTCTGGTCGATTGATCGCTTGCCGTTACAACAATCGTGATCGTATTCGATCCCACGTTTAGCAATATATTGGAGCTTGCTTGCCCGCTTAGTACTGAAGTACCGTTAACCGTTATCGTAGCATGACTATCAAGTGCAGTCGCCGTTACGGTTAATACGGAAACGGAGTGAGGCACGCTTGACGTGTACACTTCAGTTCCAGAAGCAAAGACAGGGCTTAGTGTCCCGTTCGATAACGCTACACTGCTCAAATCCGCAGATGCCGGCACCGTGAACACTGAGTACGAATTGGATTCCGTCAAGCCTGCTCCCGCATTGCCTGCGTAATCGGTCACCCCCGAGTTATCAAGCGTGATGTTATTCGTCGCAGCATTTACATTGGAATTCGGCGTGAGCGTTGCAGTCCATGTGATGTTGTCAGATGAACTAACGCTGCTTAACGCACCGTTTACCACCGTCAGGTCCCCATTGGCGAAGCCACTAACCGCTTCCGAGAATGTAATGGTCGCCAATGAAGTTTCGCCAATAGATAACGCCGTGTCCGCTACTACAATGGTGGCGGTCGGCCGCTGTGTATCGATCGCGTAATTGTTAGAATCCGTGATACCCACTCCCGCATTACCTGCCGCATTCTGTACGCCCGTGTTGTCCAGCGTAATGACATTGGTTGCATCTGTGATGCCGGCGTCTGGCGTTAACGTCACCGTATACGTGATATTGTCGGACGTGCTCAAATCGCTTAATGTGCCATTCGCTACTGTCAGATCTGCTAGCGTAAAGCCTGTTACCGCTTCCGAGAACGTGATCATTACCAATGAAGTTTCTCCAATCGATAGCGACGTATCGGCAACCATGATCGTGGCCTTCAGCTGTGTCGTATCAATCGCATAATTGTTGGAACCGGTGATACCAACACCCGCATTGCCCGCCAAATCGGCCACGCCCATATTATCGAGCGTGATGATGTTGGTTGCATCTATGATGCCAGAAGTTGGCGTCAACGTCGCCGTCCAGGTGATCCCGCCATCGGACGAGCTCACGGCACTCAGCGTACCGTTTGCCACCGTCAGATCTGCATTCGTGAAGCCTATTACCGCTTCCGAGAACGTGATTATTACCAATGAAGTTTCACCAATCGATAGCGCCGTGTCGGCAACTACAATAGTAGCGGTTGGTCTCTGTGTATCGATCGCGTAATTGTTAGAATCCGTGGTACCCACTCCCGCATTACCTGCCGCATTCTGTACGCACGTGTTGTCCAGCGTAATGACATTGGTTGCATCTGTGATGCCGGCGTCTGGCGTCAACGTCGCCGTATACGTGATATTGTCGGACGTGCTCAAACCGCTTAATGTGCCATTCGCTACTGTCAGATCTGCTAGCGTAAAGCCTGTTACCGCTTCCGAGAACGTGATCATTACCAATGAAGTTTTTCCAATCGATAGCGACGTATCGGCAACCATGATCGTGGATGTCGGAGACGATGCATAGACTACACCGGTCGGCTTGAGAAATAACAACCCCGCTACAATAGATACGATTAGAGATAACAGCCCTATTTTCTTGGCAAAATGCATATGTGCCTCCCCTAATGAGTGGATAAATTCCTCAATCTATCAAATTATGTACGTACCGTCGGAATTATCGCAGTTTACGCCATATTCCATATGATGTGAATTACTTTTATCGACAAATTCCAACCGCCTTCTATTGTATATCGTCCATTTCTTTCAAAATAGTGACTGCTGTCATGAAAATCGTCATTTTACATCCCCATATCATAAAAATGATAGCTCCTTTCGTGTTAACCAAAAACTCCCACGCTTAGAAAAAAACCAAAACACTGACATAAAGACGTCAGTCATCACCGCTCATAATAGCCATAAAACCAATCTTAATCGTCCTAGGAGGAAATATATGATAAACACAAACCAAACATTGCGGGGATTTGCGACCATCAGTTACTGGGCAGATGATATGGAAGCGGCAAAGGCTTGGTATTCCGACCTGCTGGGTATTGCGCCATACTTCGAAAGGTCAGGTCCCGACGGGAAACTGGCTTACGCCGAATTTCGGATTGGGGACTACCAGCACGAGCTGGGTCTCATCGATCGCCGTTTTGCCCCTGGTCAGCCAACGTCCGGTCTCGGCGGAGCGATCATGTACTGGCATGTCGATGATATAGAGGCCACCCTCAGCCGATTGAAATCCATGGGTGCCCAAGAATACGAACCGCTCACCCACCGCGGGGAGGGATTCATTACGGCATCCGTCACTGACCCCTTCGGCAACATACTAGGCATCATGTACAATGCTCATTACCTAGAGATACTGAATTCCAGAATCCAGGGGTAACCAGAAGCATGCTACTTCACTCTTCGATCCAGCAAAAAAGGAGCAGCCTAAGCTGCTCCTTATCTTAACGGCATCTACATGGCATCCGCATGAACTTACACAACATAATCCGCCATAATATGCTCGATATCGAACGGGGTCACCCCATGTTCCACCGAGAAGATCGTTTCCGCCTGTTCCGCATGATCTACGGACTCTCCTCTTGCCTTGGCATGCAGCATGAACAGATCATACAGATCGGGCTTCCGCAGGGCTGTCATGGCTTTGCCCATCAAGACCATCCCCTTCTGATTCCCCTCTACATTGTTGTAGTAGTGTGGATGTCTGGTTAGGGACAGATCGGTCCAGATGACCGTACGCTCCACCAAATCCAAGATAACGGGAATAGCGATCTGCGTATCGGCGGCGACATCGATTTTATTTGCCACCGTCGAGGGCTCGAATATTTCACCGGAACCGGGTTTCTTCCGCATCATCCAGCCCACGAAGCACTCCGGCAGGTTGCAGTACGGTTGATTTGTATACGAATGAAGAGTCGCCACAATATAACGTCCGCCGTATTGGACGATGGTTGGAATATGCAGATCAATGAATTCGCATGCTCCTTGAGGAGCTGACACATCCCCGCTGTGCACGGCCCTGTAATGGGAGGACCGCAGATTCGTATAAGAAATATGCTCGACGTACTGCCAGTCGTGATCATACATGACGGCGGACAGGTCAATATCCACGCGGCCCGTAGGCTCTCCGTTCACGCGTCCTTCCTTCCACCAGCTGAAGAAACGGATGGTATCCCCTTCCGCCATCGGCACCCGGCTTCCCCGAACCAACGTATGCAGGGCTTTGCTTGCCGATCTCTGCGAGAACGGCACATGATAGTCCTTCAATCGCTTATCGACATAGGCCTTCCCCAAGGGCGGCAGCGCGGCGAACCGCTGGATCAACGCCTGCTCGCATACCTGCTCGATGTCTCGGCATGCCGCTTCATCGATCTCCGGAAGCGTATGGGGTACGGCAAAGGCTTCAGCCACATTTCCTTTCGGGAAAAAGACGCGCAGCTCTTGAGGCTGGCGGCGGCGGGCAAAATGATTCTTCACTTGCAGCAAGACCGGCGTCGATACTTGATTCGCCACCTCGCCAAACGCCAGAACGACATACTCCGTATGTTCGGTGGAACGCAGCAACTGATCCAATCTGCGGGCAAACTCGCCCGGACGCTGCATCAACAAATCGATCAAATTCCAGACCTGGCCGTACTGAAATGCAAGCTCGACACTCCCGTTATAGGTGGTAAAGGGCTTGTGATTCCGCAAAATATCAAAGGCTTCCTCACAGCGTTTATACCGGTGCTTATATTCGGAAGGATGGAGGATTTCGCCCAAACGAATCCAGCGGTCCTTAAATCTGAGCATATCCTCCGTTATCGGATGACAGCGTTCCAGCAACCCCAGCAGCAGCCGTCTTTCGCGCCGCTTAAATTTGCGAAACCGGGTGGCTTCCGCCAGGCTGACATCTCCGCCTGACCAAGCCACCGCTAGACGAAGGACATCGGTTGCGGTTTTGAAATAACGCCCGATCCGTTCGACGTTCCCCTTGTCATGCTTCATTAACGCAGCTGCCACGAATCCCGCATTCTCCTTGAACGGAATCTCGGAAGGGAGAATGACATCCAGTTCCTCGGGGTCGACAAGCTCAATAACGGCCTCAATATCCCCTTTATCCGTTGGGGAGATGGAGCCTTTAGCTTGGATCAGCTGGCGTATCATGGCATAGAAATCCGCCCTGCTTCCCAGATCAATGGTTTTCAGGTTGATGTCATCCTGCAGCGGAGGTCTCTCTTCATGCTCATATGCAGGCAAATCCCAAGTCAGATCATGATAGATGGCATTCAGGTACAGCTCCGCATCGTCCTCCTCCATCACCTGCAGCGGGAACGCGGGATACATCGGCACATATTTTACATGCGCGCCTACCATCACCCGTAAATCGTCAATCAGCGGTTGATAAAGCGCTTCGAACTGCTCTTTGGATAAGGCTCGCACGGCGTTCAGCAATGGATACGAGAACGTATAACCAAGCTGCTCGATATTCTTCACGGCCGTCGCCAGATAAGCTTTTGGGAGACGATCCGATTCATTCTCTGCATCAACCATCAATTTGTTCGCTCTTCGTAAATAAATCGAGTTCATCATATCAAGAGTCCAGGAAAGCCATATCCCTAATGTCATTGAAAGAATTATAGAAGGAAGGAATATGATAGCCTGGACGCCTCCTCTCTTGAAACAAACTCCCTCAGGAAAGCTGCGACCCTAGGTTCGCCAAATGAAGTAGAAGGAAGGATCGCAATAGCCTGAAGGCCAAAGGTTCAAAGTCCATGACCTCAAATCTTTGATGAACCCATCATCCCATACCTTGCAGCCGGCCAACAGGGCGAAAGTATTACGACTTTGGAAAATGAGGAATGATTTCACTCTTCATCATGATGAAAAAGCGACCGCCGCAGTCCCGGCAATCGCTTCCTTGGTTAGTGTTATTCATTTTCATGAGAACTGCCAGAAGCCCGCTACCGGGTCCTGAACGTCATTCGTGGTGATTTTGGCGTAAATATACAGAGCTCCAAAGCCAAAAGGATAACTGCTGTCCTCTCGGAGCAGTGTCTCGGGATACCCATCTTCGTCCACCTGAAACAAAAAGGAGAATCCTTCCTCCCTCAGCTTGGCCGAATAATAAGCTTCATCTTGGACCAGTCTCGGGCTCCCGCCGAATTTGATCAGGAAAGACTGATCCATCGAATGGAGGTCGCTGCATGTCTCTCGATGCGAAATAAGATGCTTGATCAGGTCCGGGTGCGCAAAATGATCGCTCAAGCTCTCGCCAGTCATTGGGTGCTCCATTACCTTGATAGAGCAATCAGGATATTGATTGTGCTCTACGTATTTTTCATAGTCATTAGGGATGAAAATAGAGATCATAGATGCAGGCTTGAAAGGATGAATAAGACTTAAATAGAAGTAATAGCCCAGGTCACCTTCTTGGATGACATCCGCTTTGTCGTCGAAATAGGCCGGGGCATTGCCGCCGATCCAGCCCGTACTTTGTCCTGTAGATGGACCTCGACCGGCCTCATACAGTATACAGTCCTCGCGCTCAGCTAAAATATTCTCGTAATTTTCCATACATATGATATGAATCCGGTTAAAGGACCCTTTCCTCCTGCTGATTTAGTTCATGCAATGCCAAGTGATTTCGGCTTAATAGCCAGTCCTGCAGAAATGGACTAGAACAAAAAAAGCGAAACCCCTAGACTTATCTTTTTTGCTAAAATAAACTTAAAATGGAAGCCGTACGATTTTCGAATTCCCGATCATGATTGGAAAGCGAGGTGCAGCCATTGACGACCCTTATTGTGATCATCGTCATTTTCTCACTGATCACGCCGTCCTTCTTCATCGCGAAATTCACCAAGGAATTACGGGCGAACAACAACCGAAACGTGCAGCGCAAGGCGATTCTCGCGAGCGGTACGCCCGCTCAAGCACAGATCAACTCGATCCGGCAAACGAATGTGCAGGTTGACGATCAACCCGAAGTGTTGCTGGACCTAAGCGTCACCAAACCGGATGGCGAGACGATCCATACCGTCGTAAGAACCGTTATCCCGATCATAAGCATCCCCACGTTCCAACGAGGCAATATCATCGAAGTAAAGCATATGACCATAGACAATGAGTTGAAATTCGAGGTCGTAGGTGCCTATATACCTTGACCCTGAATTCTCGATTACAGCTCTCCCTCAAGAAAACGGATGAGGTACGATTCAGGCTGCGCAAGGAACTCGGTAAAGCTGCATAGATCGGCATACGTCTGATGCTCCACATCGTAACAGCCAATCAGTCCCTTTTTCTTCGGATTCCATACGAGCTGCAGATCGGAGTAATTGTCAATGTCGGCTGACAGGCGCAGAAACTTTTGTCGGCCGACTTTCATCTCGATCGTATCTGTCAGGGTGAAGAAATCGATATACCCGATTTCATATTCATTCTCCGGCAGCTTAAGCCGCAGCTGGTCTCCTGTCAGAAAACGGACCAATTCATCGGTCAATTTATACTTTTTCAGCGCATACTTCTTGTTCTCTAAGCTATGAAACTCGGCCGGCTCCAGCGATTTCAAGTAGTCGGCCAGGACGGTATCCTTATTGCCGACCGCAATCGTATACGGCCGCTCGCCGTCCTTTTCCGCCAACGTCACGTCAGCGCCGCGCTCAATCAGATGCTTGACCATGCGCTGATTCCCCATCCGCGTGGCCACGGTTAGCGGAGTCGCTTGATAAGGATAGACCATATCGGGCTGATTATAATTGATGTCCGCCCCATGATCGAGTAGATAATCGAGTGTCTTATAATCATGGTCCGACACGGCTTGGCGCAGCACCGCGCTGCCATGCAGCTTGAGATCCAATCCCAGCTCATGAATGAGCGGGATGTTTTTTTTGTTGCCGTAATAGGCCTGTGCATATGCGCCTGACCCGGTTTGATTGAGTTTATCCAGCTCGGCGCCCTGCGCTGCGATATAACGAACGATATCTTCCTTGCCGTACCGCACCGCTCGCAAAAAAGCCGGATTATGATGGACATTCAGGTTAACGCCGTGCTCGACCAGCAGCTTCACCACATCCGTTCGCTGCGAGACCAACGCCAGATCGAGCGGGCTTAACGTCGTATATCTGCTTAGTACGATGCCCTCCTCGATATCCCAGCCAGCGGTTATTGCCTCCTGCAAAGCCGGAATGTTCCCTTGGTAGATGTGCATCGCAATCTCCGGCAGTTCCTCGAATTTGCCGATATCTTTCAGAACGATCATCGATATTCCTCCCAACGTAAATCCTGTGTATGTATGCTTCTTCCTTATTTCAATAATTGGCTGATTGAGCTCGGCGAAACGGCTGTCCCTTACATCGGGGAGCATTTGAATGACAAGCCTAAAGAGGATACGCGGCTGATCTTGGAGACGGCAGTTGAAGATTTGGGACAGCTCTAGCCCTGCCGCTTGATACGCTCCTATCACACGAACAGCTTCGCTCCTTAGGCGCCTACAAAGGATATGGCGGGGCTTTTCCTGCTGCGATGTTATCGGGATGAACGTCTGCAGGCTCATGTCCATTCATGCGGAGATACGTATATTCCGCTTCTTCCAGCGGCATTTGCAGCGTTCGGCTGATTTCTCATAGAGGTCGATGTCCTGCGCCAGAAGCTCCCGTGCCTGATGGATTTTTCCATGCAGCCAACCGTGTTCGAGCATCCATTCTTTCACCCGGTCCAGAAGCTGTTTTTGGGTCTCCGCATCTGCGTGCTTTTTATATTTAGCAACGGACTCCGACAGATAGTCGTAGAGATAACTCCCCAGTGCCTCGCGCTGCTCGTGTTTGGACATTCGTTGGTACTGCTCATAACTTAAACTGATATCCAAGTCGAGGGTATGATCCCTGCTATCAAAACGTCTGGATGTTTTTCGGCCATAACTTTCCGGCAAAACGCGAAATACAACAAAGATATCGAACGGAAACTTCCATGCGGCAGCCAGTTCCCCTAACGGCAGCAGCTCGTCCCTTAATTGACCTACGCACGTTCCGTGTGCATCCACGAAAAAGCCAGCTTCATCCCATGTCCCCCTTATCTTAAACGCAGTTCCCCACTTGATGAGTACCGATATGGATCTAAGTGTTATGATACCCTTTCGCACCCTTTCGACAGGAGCCATGCCTCTATAACGGCAAATGCCTGCCCTGCATCCTGTTCATAGAAGACGGCTATCTCTTGCTGATAAGCATAATTGAATCGTACATATCCGCCCAGTTCCCGGTAGAACAAGCTGCATGTATATTCGTTTTCCACGCACAGATCCGGCGAAAAGGACGCTTGACACATACCGGCCAGCTCGGTCAGCGAAGGCTGATCCTCCCCTGGCGGCAAACGCAAAAAGAGATGGCTCCGCGTACCCGTCCACGGTTCGTAATAGACGACTCCCTCTTGGCTGCTTCCATACACCTGACGGTATATTTCATCCAGCACCGCGGCGTACAGGCCTTCATCGTTCCGCTCCCGTGACTGCAGCAAGATTGCCTGTATATGGTCCGCATGCCGAGGAAGCCAGAGCAACTGAGCCGTCGGGGGATGCACCGCCAGAAAATCACCGTCCACCGTTGTGCCTATAGCGATACACTCTGCAATCTGCGGCTCCGTAATGGGACTGTCATCGTCATGCTCCCATAACCCGTACTCGGCAAAAGGCTGCAGCACCTCCCTATCCGGCTGCTGGACATTCATCCACCCGCAGTAAGTCCCTTCGCCGAATTGCTGCATAAACCGGACGTAGCCCGGCGGATAAACCCCCTCTTCCTCTCTTCCAAGCACTTGACTTTGGCCATCCGACAGCGGCCTCGGTCCCGATAAGATGTACATGATCACCCCTCCTGTTTTCTTCTATTATTCCACAATTTTCAAGCCATGACGAGAACCCCATCCGACTTCTTCCGTTCGTTCTCCCTGCTTTTATGACACGTGTCATACGGATCTCTTTACAGGTGTGAATGTTGCGCCAGGGAGATCGTACCTACAATAAAAAGACAAGAGAACCTAGAAGAAAGAAGGAATGGAAGAATGGAACAACGTACGGGCAGAATTCGCCTGCTGGATATTTTGCGGGGCTTCGCGATCCTGGGAACGCTCGGGACGAATATTTGGATCTTCGCACATGCGGGGGATCTACGCTACATTACCACCTTTGATCACTCCGGCTGGTGGGGAGCGGACGATCTTCTCCGGATGATCGTCTTGTTTCTGGTAAACGGGAAGCTGCTCGGACTGCTGACGATCATGTTCGGGGTCGGTCTGGAAATGAAGTACCGGCAGGCCAAGCGCAAAGGAAAGCCGTGGCCTGGCGTTTATTTATGGGCCGTTTTGTTTTTAATCCTCGAAGGCCTGCTGCATTTTATATTAGTCATGGAGTATGACATCTTGATGAGTTACGGAATTACCGCCATCATTGCAGCCTTTATCGTAAAGGGCGGCGACCGGCTCATCGCCCGCACGATGAATGTAATCGGCAGTATCTTTGCCATCGCGATCCTGGCCCTTGCGGGACTCATGCTGGCAAGCGGGGCCAGCGTATCGCTGGGCAGCTTTGACGATGTCGCTGCTCTCTATCAGGAAGGCACTTGGATCGAGCAGGTCCGGTACCGGCTGGCGAATTTCCTCACGTTGCGAGCGGAGGCCATCCTCGTCATCCCGACGAACGTGTTTCTGTTCCTGCTAGGGGTTCGCTTTATGCGCTCAGGCGTATTCGCCCCGGACGACAACGGCAAAAGGCTGCGAAAAAGGCTATTCAAGCTGGGTATATATGTCGGCGTGCCGCTCAACCTGCTCATATTCGTTCCCGGCGGCGCTTTCGATCTACCGGTGCGCTATTTATTCGCTCCACTTATGTCTATGGGGTATATAGCAATCATTGCGAGAATGATACAATATACGAAATGGGAATGGCTATGGTGCCGCCTGGAGAACGTCGGAAAAATGTCACTGAGCTGCTATGTGCTCCAGAACATCATCGCATCCACCATCTTTTACGGCTGGGGGTTGGGGCTTGCCGGCAAGCTGAATTCAGCGGCCACTATCGCCATCTGGCTGGTTATCTCCGCATTTCTGCTGGGCATGGCGTCCCTATGGCTCCGCCGCTTTAAGCTGGGGCCCATGGAGACCGCCCGCAAACAGGCGATAGGTTTCTTCGAATCAAGATAGCCGAAATTGGAGGCTTGATATGTTCTATAAGTTGTACCCGAGGGATCAGATCAAAAGTTATTTGCTCATCGATATCATACTGACCGTATTCTTATGCTACCAGGTGTTTCGTTCGGATACGGCGCTGGGACTGTGGGGCAGCCTTTTGCTGCTCCTGCTGTTCCTTGTTTCATTCTATGTCGCATTATGGCGTCGGGGCGGCTGGCTGCTGGCTGCCGTGCTGGCGGGCCTGTTCGCTGTAGGCGTACTCGGGGTGTATACGGGGCCGAGCACCCTGCTGTTCGGGATCATTTTTGCCGATTTGCTGGGCCGGTCCAAGTCCAAGGTACATATCGCCATCGGCTGTGCGGCCATTGCCCTATCATTCCTGCTCGTGTTCGTTTTCCGAAAGGAACCGCTGCTCGAAACGTCCAATGCCATTTACCTTCCGATCATGATCATACAGTCGGTATATCCGATCGTCATCTACATCAAGGAGAAAGCAAAAAGCCTGCAGGGGGAGCTGGATGAAGCCAACGAGCAGATCGCAAAGTATATCCAGCAGGAGGAGCGGCAGCGAATCGCCAGGGATCTCCACGATACCTTAGGGCAGACCCTCATGATGATCAAAATGAAGAGCGAGCTGGCAACGAAATGGGTGGATAAGGATCCGAGCCAGGCCAAACGGGAGTTAGGCGAGATTCTGGATACCTCCAGAACCGCCCTCAAGCAGGTAAGGGAGCTGGTATCCGATATGAAGTTCATCTCGCTGGCAAGCGAGCTGGAGCATTCGGCCAAGCTGCTGCATACGGCAGGAATATCGCTGAGCATCGAGAATCCGGAGAAGCCTCCACTGTTATCCAGCGTGGAAGAAACGATGCTGGCGCTCTGCGTCCGGGAAGCCATGACCAATATTATCAAGCATAGCCGGGCCGAGCGGTGCACCGTCAAACTGGAAACGAAGGATCATGCCTTCGGGATCCATATCGCGGATGACGGCGTGGGTCTTGCGGGGAACGCCGGCGGAAACGGCCTTCCGTCGATCATGGAGCGGATGAAGACGCTGGGCGGGTCCTCCGCCATCGACCCGTTGCCTCAGGGGGGCACCAAGGTGTACCTGAAACTCCCGCTTCGCCGGCATGAAAAGGAGGACGCATCATGATTCGAATCGTCATTGCAGAAGATCAGCAAATGCTTCGCGGCGCATTCGCCTCACTGCTCAATTTCGAAGACGACATCGAGGTGGTGGCCGAGGTGCCGGACGGGCAGCGCGCCTGGGACGCGATTCGGCAGCATCAGCCGGACGTGTGCCTGCTCGACATCGAGATGCCTCATATTAACGGCCTGGAATTGGCCGAGTCCATACGTCAAGCAGGCCTATCCTGCAAAATCATGATCGTCACGACCTTCGCACGTCCCGGTTATTTGCAAAAAGCGATGGATGCGCAGGTGGAGGGCTATCTGTTAAAGGACGAGCCCATCGATTTCTTGATTGAGGCCATCCGGCGGGTCATGAAGGGCGAGCGGGTCGTGAGCACCGACTTGGCGGCCGCGCTCTTCATGAAGGAGGAGAATCCGCTCAGCGAACGGGAAATCGAAATGCTCCGGTTAACCAAGGAAGGCATGACTACCGGCGACATCAGCAAAGCCTTGTTTCTGACAAGGGGAACCGTGCGCAACTACCTGTCCTCCGCCATCCAGAAGCTGGAGGCGGATTCCCGGCAGCAGGCCGTCACGATCGCTGAAGATAAAGGGTGGCTGTAAACTCCCCGGGATACATATGTAGGAGGTGAAGGAGATGAACGCTTTGACCCATACGACAGCCAGCGTGCCGTGGCAGCGGTTGACGACAGCCTATGGAAGAGGCACGGATATTCCTCGGCTATTGGAAACACGACAATATAAAGAATTGGCCAGCCTGATCGAGCACCAAGGCACCCTGTGGCAGACGACGCCATGGGCCCTGCTTATGCTCCTGCGGGAGCTTGCCAAACAGAAACCGGAGCAGGTCTCTTCAGAAGAAATGGAATTATACTTATCCGTAGCTTCAGCCATAACCGTGGAATATATGGATTCGGCACAAACGGTTGAAACGATGGATAAGCTGCTGGACGAAAGATACTTATGGCCGGAAGACGACGAAGAAGACGATTTGCGATGGGAAGAAGAGGAACCCCCCGGTTATGAAGCGGAAATCTTCATCAGTTATTATTACTTCAGTTATGTGCTGCTGCAGGAAGCGGCTCCTGTTTTCCGAGCGATCATGAACAGCAGCGATCAGCATGCCGACTCCATTTCGGAGCTGCTGGCACTGCTCGAGCCGAAAGATGCCGATATGTAGAAACATGCAGGTTCGGCAAAAAGCGCGAGCCTCCGGTACCGACACCGGAGAATCCTACATAGGACAGCACGGATTTAAACCTTTTTTAAACGAAACCATCCGCTCGTTTTAACCTTGATCCGTTATCATACAAATAATTGCGATAACAAGGAGCGAGCGTGCGTATGAGAGTTCTGGAAATGTTGTGGGTTGCAGCCTGCGTTGCGATGCTGATAATACTGTTGAGCCGTGACACAATAAATCGGAAGGCTGGCGCGATCGTCGGCATCGCTGGCGGTTTGCTGTTCGCCGTGCAGCTGCTGGTCGAGGGATACAGGTGGCAGATGATTCCGGCCTACATCGTCACCGCGTTGCTCTTTGTGTTGGTTCTGTTCAGACGCCGAACGGTCAAGAAACCGCTGCGGTACACGATATGGGGCCTTTCGGTCGTTTTGCTGGGCGGATCGGCTGCCTTATCGGCACTGCTGCCGGTTTTCCATTTACCGACGCCCTCGGGCGAGTTCAGGGTGGGAACGGATACGCTCCATTTCGTTGATGCGGACCGGGAAGAAACGTTTACCGAACAAAAAGGCGACAAACGTGAGCTTATCGTTCAGGTATGGTATCCGGCCGCAGCGTCTGGCCAAGGCGCCGAGAAAGCTACGTTGTTTCCGAAGGATAAAAGGCTCTTTCACACCTATATGCAAGCATATTCCGAATATCTGGGCCTTCCCGCGGCCGCGTTAGACTATTGGAAATACAGCCGGGCCAACGCTAACGGCCATGCCGATTTGCGGCTGGCGAAGAATCCGTATCCGGTGGTGCTGTTGTCGCACGGCATGGGGGTCGGCAGAATTTTGCATTCGTCCCAGGCCGAACATCTTGCCAGCCACGGCTATATCGTATTTGCCATCGATCATACGTACAGCACGGCCGCCACCGCATTTCCCGATGGGCGCGTAACCGGTTTTCTTACGGAACAATCCCAGGAGCGATTATTCGAGGACAGCCGCACTATTTTGAAGGTGTGGAATGAGGATATCGCCTTTGTCACGGATCAGTTGGAGAGGCTTCAATCAGGCGCCGTCGCCAGCAAGTTTAAAGGAGCCTTAGATCTGGACAACATCGGCATGATGGGCCATTCCTTCGGCGGGGCTGCAGCCTTTGAAGCCGTTTATTCCAACCCGCGGATCAAAGCCGGCGTGAATATGGACGGAACGCTATTCATAACGAAGGACCGGGACGACATGGAGAAACCGTTTATGTTCATGGAATCGGAGGATTTTATGAAGGTGAACGAACAGCAGGCGAAGTATCGCCAAACCCCGGCTACGGAAGCCGAGCTCCAAGCACTGGGGTTAACGCGAGAACAATTCGACATGATTCTGGCGAATCGGGAATTGGAACTGAAGCTGATGGATCGCTTATCTCAACAGGGACTAGGACGGACCCTTTATATCGAAGGCGCAGGACACTATAATTTCACCGATCTTCAGCTGTACTCTCCGCTTACCCGCCTGACCGGCATGACCGGAAGCATGAATGGATCTAGGGGAGCCGAAATCGTCAACCGCTACGTGCTGGAATTCTTTAATCAGCATTTGCGCGGAATGGAGAGTAAGCTTCTAACCGGTCCCTCGGAGGAATATCCGGAAGTGAAGTATCCGGACCGGGTGTTTCTGGAAGGCTAGATTGCCTTACGCCCTATACGTACCTGATATGTCCTTCTTGTTGTTCATAACCAGCCCATATTTCCTTACGATCCACGAGTCAATCAGATCATTCACCGCTTGTTGACTTATGCGAACAGCCGGCTTCTGCTCCTGCATAGCGTCTGCGGCTTGTATCGAGAAACGAAGCGGCTTGGTCATTTTTTTCATGGATGCTGCCATTTCTTCGAAAAAAACATACGTCAACGGCCGGTGTCCCCGAATATCCTCATACAGATAATACTTTCCTCGTTCATCCTCTGCATCGATTCGAATTCCCTTTGGAAGGGAGAGCAAGATATAGGGTAATTCATCTTCTGCCCACTGACCCCGGTAGGGGAATGAGACACCTTCATTTCTGACAAAGAATCCGGAGCTTTCATCCCCCTCAGCAATCGAAATAGAATAGACAAAGAAAGGGTGGTAATCGGGCCGGTCCTGCGCCGTATAATACTGATAATAGGTACGATACGCCTCAAGCACCTGATCCAGATCATGCGGGGTCATGGCATGGTTCGTACGATGAAATTTGGCCTGTTTTTGCTCAAAGCGTGCCAACATTTGGTTGAATTCTTCCGGCGTTATTAAAAATTTCAGTTTATAAAATCCGCTGTTTTTCAATCTCTCCATTCATCTCACCGCCTGATATCGTTTTATCCCGAGGTTTAGATGCGTGCATGAAAAGTAACCCGGGTTCCTTCGCCTAACCTGCTCTGAATATGAAGCCCTGTTCCGAAGTGCCGTTTTAATCGCTGGTCCGTATTGATCAATCCGACCCCGGACTGATGATTTGCTGTTCTCTCTAGGATTCGCTGCAATTGAGCTTCATCCATCCCGATCCCATCGTCCTGAACGATTATCTCGGCATGCGTGGCATGGACGGAAATTCGAATATGTATGGTTCCCCCATAAGTGCGCTTCATGACGCCATGCCTTATCGCATTTTCGACCAAGGGCTGGATCGAAAGGAACGGAATTTGCAAGGCTCCGCAGTCGTCTACCTCCCAAACCACCTGCAGCCGATCTTCAAACCGAACCTGCTCAATATAAAGATACGAGCGCACCAGGCTCAGCTCCTCCTCGATCGGTACAAGTCCAGCCGTGTCTTGGAATCTGAATTTATATCTCAGAAAGTTGCTGAACTCCTCAAGCAGATTCCGCATCTTGTCCAAATCAACGTCGCTTAGGGCCGTCACCGCATTTAAAGCATTGAATAAAAAATGAGGCTGGATTTGCGCTTGCAGCCATGCCGCTTCCAGTCGGAGCTGCTCCCGGACCGTTTGTTTAATCGTCGTTAAGGCCTCAATCCTCGACCTGATTTCCAAGGCCTCCACCGGCTTGGTCACATAATCGTTAGCCCCCGCCAGAAACCCGCTTTGGATGTCTTTCGGTTGGCTTCTTGCAGTAAGCAGCAGCACAGGGAGCTCCGTGAGCGTAAACCGCTCGCGAATCCTCCGCGTCAGCTCATACCCGGACATCTGCGGCATCATAATATCGGAGATGACCAAATCCCACTCCTTCGCATCCAGTACAGCCAACGCTTCTTTACCGCTTGTTGCCATCGTCACCTCGTATTCGTCCGGCGGCAGTATGGCTTCAAGCACCTGAAGGTTGACGGGATCGTCGTCAACGATGAGCAATAGCGGTCGGTTACTTCTCCTTTCGGGTAGAGCTCCTTGTAACGCGGCTGGCGGGAAGATCTCCTCTTTTTGCAAACCGGCCCCAATGGTATCCTGCATCGGCATGGTCGGCAATGTTGGCGGTCCGTTAGAGTTCGAATCATGCTGCTCTTCCTCTGTTTCGAGCCCTGCCAGCTTTAACGAAAACGTAAATATCGAGCCCTCCCCTGGAACGGAGGCCACCTCAAGCGTACCCCGATGAAGCTCAATAAGCTGCTTGCTTATGCTTAGACCTAACCCAAAGCCGCCTTCGATCATGGTCTCGCTGGCGCTCGCCTGCTCATACGGAAGGAACAAGCGCCTCAGCATGGCTTCATCCATTCCGATCCCCGTGTCGGCAATTGCGATATAAGCTCTGTCATCCTCTGTAAAAGCTTGAATCGAAATATACCCTTCATTCGTATATTTTACGGCATTATGCAGCAGATTGAACACGACTTGAATCATCCGGTTCTCGTCCGCCAAGACGGGAGGGAAATCCTCCGGGATCTGATTGACGATGCTGACCGACTTCACTTCCGCGTTAAATTGCAGCATATCCATCACCCCCGTCACGATGGGCTGGATCGATACGGCCTTTTTCTGCAGCCTCGGATTGCCATCCCGCAGACTCATGACGTCCATCAAATCGTTTAATATTAGTGTTAGACGACGTCCGACGGTCAGAATCGTTTCAAGCTCTTTCACACTCCTGTCCTGCAGCAAAGGCCGTTCCCGGTTCAACACGGATTGCGACATGTTAAGCATGCTGTGCAGCGGATTTTTGAATTCATGGGACGTGTTCGCCAGGAATTGATCCTTATGGTCATTCACTCTTTGCAAGGTTGCGGCAATCTCTTTCGTGTTCGCATGCATCTTGAAATAACCCTTAAACCATACAGCGGCCAAGCATCCCATCGAAAGGATCAGGTCAAACGGATAATGGGCAACACTTAAGGCGCTTTCCCGCAAGAACAACGCCCACAGGAAATGATGGACCAACGCAACCATGGAAAAAAGCAACAGCAAATGGTCTTTAATTCCCTTCATTATGGTTTTGGTGATTGCAATAATCGTGATGACGGCCGTTACGCAGCCTAGCAGAAAATAAACCGGGAAAAGCATGATCACCTGAGACGGAGCCAAGAACAAGGTAATGCCGGCTGTTCCTAAGATCGTGACGGCATAAACGGGATGAACCCTGTTCCAATAAGAGAGTTCGCGATGATTCGTGCATTCCAGCAACGCATAGCATCCAATCATAAAGGCGGCGTTGGACAACCGAAAATCCCAATCGCTGCTGATGTATATGAATTGATGGAACAGCTTCTCATCCGTGCTCAATATGCTCGAAAGGGTTACGCAGAGGGTCAGCAAGGAAAAATACAGCAGCCTCTTTTCCCTATTCCCCAGTAAAAATAAAATGAGTGCATAAACGGAATGCATAAGGAAGATAACGGCTCCCAGTGTTTGCATCGAAACCGAGAGTTTCATTTCTTTGGCCACGGCTTCCTCTGAACCCAATTTAATGGATCTGGCTATGCCGCTGCTTCGGCTATCCACATAATTGGCCGCCTGAATCACTAATTCGATGACGCCGTTGCCGTCCGCCGTAAAGCTTGTAGTATACGGCAGGTTCTTCGCGGTATAGGCTTCCTTCGTGTCCGCCACCCGCCCGGATTTGGCAAGCAAACGTCCATTGACATATAATTCGGATGACGAACGTACGCTAGGCACGCGAATGCTATAATTCAGCTTCTCCTCGGGATTCACTAGAATACGCAGGCGATAGGAAGCAAATCCATATGGAGACGCTTTGCCATTACCATGCAGAGCTTGATTCCATCCCCCCGGAACCGCAATCAGCTTCGGCTTCGGCCCGCCTGATGCATCCTGCCCGCTCCCATCCAGCAGCCACTGCATGGGATAAAACTCCCACTCTCCGTCAAGCAACAGAATGCCGCCTTCTTCGGCATCCCATTCCCGCAAATCGAGATGCCCCTTCTTTATCGTCACCTGCTGTTGATCAGGGAACACTTCCACCCACAGCATGCGCATGCTCGATAGAATCACTATGAGTAATCCTATTAACCATAAAATGTGGCTCTTTTTTATTTGGTGACTTGGTGGGCTCTTTGCCAAGAGATATTCCTCTCCTAATCCACTTTAATGTAAGCATAGCTCCATTATTTACAATTGCAAACCCAAATGAAAGAACAACCATTGATGACTGCCATGCCATCAATGGTTGTTTGTTCTACTCATTATTTATCGGTCAGACCGGTCACTTTCAGCATTCTTGCCATCAATGCCGTCCTCAGCTTGTGTCATTTGCGCAGCATCCATATACTGTCCTACATCAGATTAACAACCCTATCTATACAAAATCTATACACGACACGCTGGCTCAGGGGCCTAAACGGCGCTTCTATGACGGATCGGGACGATATAAATAACCAAAAAAGAGTGTTCCCCCATGAAGGGAAACACTCTTTCTAGTCATCCGTACTATTTCAAGCCCAGCACTTCAACATCGTAAATCCGTGCAGCCGTGTCCCCGCCCTGTGTCGCCTTCTCGATCTGAAGACGCACGTACCGTGCGGAGGTAAGTTCGATGGCATGGCTGCTGATCCCTTGCGTGTTGTCTTTGACCGAGACGGCATCCTTCCACTCCTTGCCGTCCGAGCTTACTTGAATGGAGAAAGCCCGCGTGTTGAACGCGGCAGGCTCGCCTCCGGCTTCCGCGTGCTTGATCACGAATTCGCTGACTTTGTGCTCGGCTCCCAAGTCTACCGTCAGCCAGTGCGGCCCGTCTCCGACGGCACACCATTTGGTGGCGGCATTGCCGTCCACTGCAAATGGCGGCCCTTCCTTCTCGTTCACGAAGCTGGATGCGGACGCGCTTTTGCCAAGAGCAAGGTTGCCGACGCCATTCTCGGCTTCCTGTGTTACCGTGATGAGCTTCTTCTGGATCCGATCCTCGCCAACACTATTTTTAGCGGTCAGCGTGACCTCGTACGTTCCTTCCTCGGAATAGGTCACTTTAGGATGCTGGTCCGTACTGGACGCCGGCTGCCCGCCAGGGAAGCTCCAGCTCCAGGACTCCGTCACTTCCGAGGAAAGATCCGTGAATTGCACCGTTTCTCCCGGCGCAATCAGGGTTTTATCCGCCTTGAAGGCTGCCGTCGGCTTCGGATATTCCGGCCAGTCGAAGCTGGCGGATGCCGCCTTTCCTTGCTGGTAGTGGCGGTTTACCGGAATCACAACCATTTTGGTTGCCTCCTCCTTAAGCGAACGCTTCATTTCCGGTACGTAATAAACGGTATTTCCCGTCATGCCCATCAGTTCGTACTTGCCGTCCGGATGGATGCGATAAACCTGATAGTACAGTACGTCTTCATTCTGTTTCGGCGCTTCCCACGACAAGCGCGCATCACCATATATTCCATCGCGGAAATCATTCTCGATAACCTTCAAATCGGTTACCGCGTGCGGTTTCTTCGCCTTGTCGTTCACCTGCGTAACCGCCAGGCGGCCGATGTTGGCCCGATAATCCTCCTGATCCGCCGCGGACTCGAATTGAAGCGAGATTCCGGCAATCGTGCGGCCTTTATACTTGTTCAGCTTGACGCTTCCCTGCTTCCAATCCTGATTCGCGCCCGTGGCGGTCCACTTGCCAGGCTCGAAAAATTCGTACCGATCCGGCGCATCGGAAAATGCCAAGCCGATCTTCACCTTGGCGTCCTTGGCATTGTCGGCATACACGAGTGATACTTCCGTGGTCGCTTCCACCGGGATATTCGCCTTATACAGCTTGAGATGGGTGGAGGAGCCTTTGCTTACGGCACCCGCCACTTGAAGCGAGCTGCCGCCGTAATAGGACTTGCCGAAATCAAATCCCGGTTTCAGGGCCTCGCCTTTGCCGTTAGTCTCCGCGATCCATCGCCAGGTCGGCAAAATATCCTGCAGGCTCCGGTTGCTCCAATCGCGGCTTCGCATCACTTTGCCGTCCACCGCAAACAAATGGCCGTTGCCCGTATTGAAATGGGTGACGAATTCGGAGTCGGTCAGCACGGTTTTTGCAACGACATCATGGGCAATCCCTCTCCAGGTCCCTGCAGGCTGTGACGTGTTCGCTGGATTCATTCCGGGTCCCACCCAGAAAATCTGCTCCTTATTCATGTACTCCTCATGGGTTTCGGAGCTGTTGTACGCCCAATCCGGACGGTAAATGCCCAGGGAGGTCGTGGCTTTCTTCCCGTCCGGGAACAGAACCGGCCAATTGAACCTGCCTTCGTAGCCTTTCGCCTCCACGTCGATGCCGGCATATAGATCATACGGACTGCGGCCAAGCTCCGCCGCTTTGGCCGGGGAGTTCAAGAACGGAGTAATGTAATCGTATTGGCCGTTCTTCTCGTCTTTGAACTGCCAGCGGAAATCGATGAACATGTTGTCGGAAACCCGCTGATTTCCCTGTTGGAAGAACATTTCGTTCTTATCCGTCAGGGCCCCCTGCCACTTCACCGGTCCCTCCTTGATCATGGAATCGTACCAGATCACTTCCATGCCGGGTCCTTGGTTCTGCTGCAAGTAAGTCAGAAACTTAGCCATCTTGGCCGCATCTTCCGGCGTTCCGCCCTGCGTTTCCTGATTGATGAACCAGCCGTCGAATCCGTAGTACGCCGCTACCTCGATCAGCTTATCCGCAACCGGGAAAGAACCGTCCTCCCGCTGCTTTAACAGATCATGCAGCCACTGGATTTTGCCTCCGTGCTCGGTTTGCGGCAAGAAAACGGTTCCAAAAACAGGAACCCCATTCTTATGGGCCGCATCGATGACGTCGCTGCTTGGCGGAACGATTAATCCTTCGCCTGCGGAGCCGCCCCACATGACCAGCTTGTCGATGTACTGCCAATTGCTGAACGTATAGGTATGGAACTTCTCCGAGCCTTGCGAAGGAGCTCCGCTTGTGCTCGGATACATGGAAGCGATCGATAGCACCTTTACTTCTTCCTTGGCGTTGCCGTTTACTTTGCTTCCTTGGATGCGCTGATCCTCCAGCTTCACCGTTCCCCGGTTAAAACGGGCATCCTTGTCCTTGGACGGCGACCATTCCAGCAGCGTGTTCGGATACCAATACGACGAATGCGGCTGGGCCGCTTCGGCTTCTCCGGCAAAGCCCGTCAGGGATGCGGCAAGCAAAGCCGTGCTCATCCATGCCGCCATTCTGCGCTTCCACTGGGTTCTTGCGTAATAATCCGGTTTGATTCGTTTCATGGGAAAACCTCCTATTATTCGAAGATCATTTCGCTTACGGACATTGGAGCCTTTTTCGGTGAAGAAAGAAAGGACAGAGAGAAACGGCCGTAAGGAACAGCCGCTTCTACCCTTCATACCCTTTACGGATTACTTGTTTTGAGCCTTCCACTCATCGAACTGCTTTTGAGCTTCGGCGATCACTTTGTCGATGCCGGCATCCTGGAACTTTTGTTTAGCTTTCGGCAGATATTCTTCAGGATCGACGGAGCCGGTGTACAGCGCCGGAATAAATTCCTTGGCTACGTTCGTGATGGCCGCGACCTCCGTTTTGACCGGAGCCGTGTCGAAATTAAAGCCGAACGTAGGCGCCACTACGGCAGAGGTGTTGAATTTCTCGAATGCTTCCCATTTGTCCTTCGGCTCGCCTTCGTGAAGGTACGTCAGGAACATGTTGCCGAGCGCGAAACCAGGCATCGCGTAGTTCTCCTGCATGGCAGGCATATCCTCGATATACGGCTCTTCAAGCTTCTTGTAGTGCGTTCCTTCCAAGCCGTATTGAATCATGTTCCGGAGTTTCACGTCCGTGTTCAGCAGGTTCAGGAACATCATCGCCCGCTCCGAATTTTTGGAGTAAGAAGAAATGGCCATCATCGAACCTGCTGCGGAGCTGGTGTAAATGACAGGATCATGCATCGGTCTGGTCACGATGTCATAGCCCGCGTTTCTGGACCAGCCAAGCTCTGCGTATGGCTGCGTAATTTCGCGGTCCACGAGCCATTTGCCGGTTTTGATGTTGTCGATGCCGTCCAGCGTTGCAATGTCCTCACGCACATAGCCCGCTTTATAGTATTTGCGCATGGTCGTCAGCGCCGATTTCAATTCAGGCGAATCCAGCAAATTCACGAATTTAAAGTCCTCGGTGTCCAGATACATGCCGATCGGAATTTCATCGCCGAGCGGGTAGTCAAACGGCATGTACGGTTTAAAGCCTTTCGGTACGGCAAGCGGCGTAATTTCCGCAGGCTCGTTCTCTTTAATCGTTTTGAGAAGCGGTTCCAGATCTTCAAGCGTGGTCACCTTGGAAATGTCCAGGTTGTACTTATCCAGATACTTTTTGTTGAAGCGCCATACAAATTGCTGTGCCAGTTCCTTGTTGGCCGGGATGCCATAGTTGACGCCGTTAACCTTCGTTCCTTCCAGGAAACGGGGATCCAGTACTTCCTTAATGCCTTTTCCGTACTGATCGAGCAGTTCGTTCAGCGGCTTAAACGCGCCTTTTGCCGCATTTGGAAGGTAATCGAACGCCCACGAGCTGGTGAAGGCGATGTCGTAATTCTCGCCGGAGCTCGTAATCACCTGCATCCGCTGGCTGTAATCGCCCCAGTCGATCATGCTGATTTCGATCGTTGCATTGATTTTTTCCGTCAAATATTTATTGATTTCCTCTTGAACCATAGGCAGGTCTTTCTGATTTGGCCCAATCATGTACATTTTCAGTTTGACCGGATCCAGTTTGGAGGCATCAATGGTGCCGTCGCTTTGGACAGCCGCCTCTTCCTTCGCTGGTTCACTTGGCTTACTGCCGCCTTCCTTGCTGCCGCAGGCCGACAGTACAACGGTCAGCAGAAGCACGAGAGCAAGGGACAGTAAAGAAATCTTCTTCTTAAACATGAGTTTTTCCCCCTGTGTCACTTAATGGTTATTGCTATATTGATACCGCTTACACACCCGGGACATGAAAGCCGGATTTCTCCGGCAGTGTGCGCTTGCGGGTTCAACCTTATGAAATTATCCTTTGACCGAGCCTACGGTCAGACCCTGGACAAAATACCGCTGGAAGAACGGATACGCCATGACGATCGGCAGCGTGGCCAATACGACCATCGCCATCCTTACCGTCTCCGTCGGCAGGCCGGCGGCCACATCGAACGAGCCGATATTCTGCGCATTCTTCGTTAGGAAGTCCATGTTCTTCTCGATCTGCATGAGCATGAACTGCAGCGGTGGCGTCGCCTGCGGATTGTTATAGTACAGCAAGGCGTTAAACCAGTCGTTCCAGTAGCCCAATGAGCTGAACAAGCCGATGGTGGCGATCCCCGGCAGCGAGACCGGCAGGACGATACGGATAAAGGTCAGAAATTCGCCGGCGCCATCGATTTTGGCGGACTCGATAATCTCATCCGGAATCGTCGTTTGAAAAAAGGTCCTCATGACGATGATGGAGAACGCGCTCAAGGATAGCGGAAAGATCAGCGCCCAGATCGTGTTCTGCAGATGCAGGAACTGGGTCATCACGATATAACCCGGTACCATGCCGCCCGAGAACAACATGGTGAAGAACGCCAGAAAGCTGAAAAACCCTCTAAATTCAAAGTTTCGGCGGGACAAGGCATACGCATAGGTCGTAACCAGCGCCAGACTCACCAGCGTTCCCAGCACCGTGACCAGGAGCGTCAAGCCGAATGAGGACAGCAATTCGCTTCCCGTTTTGAAAATATACTCGTACGCGGCCGTGCTGAACTGGCTCGGCAGCAGCCTAAAGCCTTCCAGGACCAGCGTCTGTTCGTCCGTCAGGGAAATAATGATAACAAATAGGAACGGAAAGATACAGGAGAACGAGAAGAGCCCGATCACGATATTGAAAATCGTATTCCACAAAGGGGAGATGGCATTATAGTCTCTCTTCCTTGAACGCTTGGCCGACTGGCGGGCGGTTTGCGTTGATAGCTGCGACATTGAAGTTACACCTCCCTCGGATTAGAAGATCGCATGATCTTTTTCGATTTTTCGAACGATATAATTGGCAACCAGAATCAGAACCAGTCCGACAAACGATTGGTACAAGCCCGCTGCCGTGCTCATGCCGATGTCTCCCATGTTGATCAGACCGCGGTAGACGAAGGTATCGATGACGTTCGTAACCGGGTACAGCGCGCCCGAATCCTTCGGAAGCTGGTAGAACAATCCGAAATCGGAACGGAAGATGCCGCCGATCGCCAGTATGGTCAGGATGATCATGAGCGGCTTCAGCAGCGGAATGGTGATGTACCGCACCTGCTTCCACTTGCTGGCGCCGTCGATGACGGCCGCTTCATAATAAGACTTGTCGATCCCTGTGATAGCCGCAAGATAAATAACGCTGTTGTAGCCTACGCCTTTCCAGATGCCGACAAAAATGATGATGAAGGGCCAATACTTCGCTTCCGAATACCAGCTGATCGGCTCTCCTCCGAAATAGGTAATGATTTGGTTCAGCGTTCCTTTGTCCACGCTCAGAAAGGTGAACGCAAAATAACTGATGATGACCCACGACAAAAAATGCGGCAGAAACATACCGGTCTGATATACCTTGGCCGTCCGCTTGTTGACAAGCTCGCTTAGCATGATCGCAAACCCGACCGCAATGACCAGGCCCAGAATGATAAAGGCGAGGTTATAAAGAATCGTATTTCTCGTAATGATATAGGCATCATTGGTCGTAAACAGATACTCGAAGTTTTTGAATCCTACCCATTCGCTGTTGAACACGCTGGCGAAGAAACCGTCCGGGCTGATGCGGAAATCCTTAAACGCGAGCACGGTGCCGAACATGGGCAAGTATGCAAAGATCAGAAACCAAATGGTTCCGGGCAGTATCATCAGCAGCATGAACCGGTTGCGTATAACCTTTTTGATGAACCCCGACATGGGCACTCCTCCTCTTCCCTGTTAAATGTAAGTGATGCGACCGAAGCTTTAAAATGTCCCATGATCGTTGTCAATGCGGCTTTATCCAAGAGCCGGCCGTTATCTTCTCACTCGTCCTTTAACTACTTTTATTGTGCCAAGTAAGCGCTACCGCCCTCAAGTTGAAAAATACTAGAACGGGATGGATAAATTAAAGAATCCTTCACAAACAACAAGAAAAACAGGCCAAAGCGGATTCGCCTTGAGCCTGTCGCAAAGAGAAACGTTGGTGTTAGATCCGATACATGGACCTCATCTCGGTTGGAGATACGCCCGTATATTTTTTGAACTGCCTGTAAAAGTACGAGCTGTCCGTGTAACCTACGCTGAAAGCGATATCCGCCGTCTTCTGATCGGTATGCAGCAGGAGCTGCGTCGCTTTCTCGATGCGGTAATGGTTCAAATAATCCGAAAAGCTTGCGCCGACCTCCTGCTGAAAGAGCTGCCCCAAATAATTCGGATGCATCTGCAGCCGCTGGCTCAGCGTCTTCAAGGATAGCTCTTCCGGATAATGGTGCTGCACCTGCTCGACAAGGAACGATACATGGGGGCTGTACCCCTGTTCCGCTTCCTGCAGGCGCTGGAGGCTGCGCTCGACAATGCGCCATACATGGCTTCGGAGCCCCTGGAGCGTATTAATCCGGTGCATTGGCGTGAACACTTCGCTGTAGTCGGGGCTTTTCTCCACATCCTTTGCCGCTATCATCAATTGGACAGCCGCATTCATGCAGGCTCCCCTGGGTACCGTCTGCGCCCCGCTGCCGCCGTCAAGAACGGATTCGATGTAGGCCTGCAAGGACGAAACATCGCCTTCGATCAGCAGCTTCGCGAAGGCATCGGGGCGAACCGACGGCGAAGATGCCGGATCGGACTCCGGTTCCGCAGGCGGATGGTACAAGGTCTCTTCATCTCCTGCAATCAGGCGGGCGTTGAAGTGGCCTTTCGCTAGCCTGTAGCTCTCCTGAATATCTTTAAAATCATGGACAGCCGCATGACCTTCGGCGCACCACATGCGCAAGCCGGTCAACTGCCGCAGCTTGGCCATGGCTCCTCTCATCCCTTCCCGCGCAGCATCCTTCCGCTCCTTCATCGAGGCCGTCAAAACAACGATGTCGTCATCCGCATCGGGAAAACAAATGACCTCATGATCTCCCCCGAGCTCCTCCGAAAGAGCCCGGCAGCATTCATCCGCCAGGCTGGTCAGGCGATAGAGCTGCGATACCGAGCGCTCGTCGGATATGAGCCGCAGCACGTTAACCTGGTAAGACGGATAATGCAGCGGAATGCCGAGAAGTTCGGCTCTTTGCTTGAGCTCCGAGCTTTTGATTTCGCCACTCACCCATCGCTGCAAAATATTGCTGCGGAGAATCTTCCAATCCTCCTCGGAGCGAAACCGCTTCAGCTCCTCGCGTTCCCAATCGCCCCGAATATGCTTGATCGTCGCTTCCAGCTCCTCGATGTTGATCGGCTTCAGAATGTAATTTTGGATGCCGAGCGTGATCCCTATCTTCACATATTCGAATTCCTCATACCCGCTGAGCACAATGAACTTGGTGCGGGGATGCATGGCTTTCACCTTCTTAATGAGTTCAAGTCCGTTCATTCTTGGCATCATAATATCCGTGATCAGCAGATCCACAGGCTCTTCCCTCAATTTCTCCAGCGCCTGCAGCCCATCGTTGGCCGAACCGGACACGTGCAGATCGTATTCCTGCCAATCCACAATCGTGGCCAATCCCTGAGCAATCAAAGGCTCATCATCAACAAAAAACACGCTCCTCATGTCGTCTCCCCCTTGCGAAGCTTCGGTATTTCCATGCGAACCTCGGTTCCCTGCCCCTCCGTGCTGCGGATGGTCACTCCGTAATCGCTTCCGTAATTCAGAACGATCCGTTCATGCACGTTCATCAGCCCGATCGACCGGTAGCCCTTGTCGGGAGGCTGGAGAACCTTGTCCAGCGTCTGGCGGATCTGGATCAGCTTCTCCTCCGGTATGCCCGTTCCATTGTCCGAGACGGTAATCACGACCCGGTCCTCCGCCCCGTGGGCACGGACTGAAATTTTATTGTTGTCCTCAAGCGGACGGAATCCGTGAACGATATAGTTTTCCACGATCGGCTGGACGAGCAGCTTGATAATGCTGAGGTTTTGGATTTCCGGATCGACCTCGATTTCCGTCTCCAGTCGCCCTTCATAGCGGATGCGGAACAAGTCGAGGTAAACCGAGCACATATCGATCTCCTCTTCAACGGTAACCATCGTGCTCTTCTTCACCATGTTCTTGAACATGACCGACAGGCTGTATATCATTTGGCCCACTTCCTTCGCCCCCACGAAATACGCCTTCATGCGAATAGACTCCAGCGTATTGTATAGAAAATGGGGATTGATCTGCGACTGCAGGGCAACCAGCTCCGCGTTTTTTTGCTTGATTTCCGAGGTGTACATCTTATCGATATATTGCTCCAATCGGTCGCCCATGTCGTTGAACCGGCGGGAAATTTGCTGAAGCTCGTCTTCGCCGGACATCTGGATGCGCGTCGACAGATCGCCTTCGCCGATGCGGTTCATCGAGCGGATGATCCGCTGCACTTTTTTGGAGAATTTTCGAACGATCGTGAACGTAATCGCAAAGCTGGCCGCCATAAACACAAGCGTGACCAGGATCAGTCCGGTCCTCAAACTCTCCGTGTTCTCCTCGATCGAGGATTTCGACACGATTCCCACCACCGACAAGCCCGCATTCCCGACATTCAACATGTTCACCTTGGAGGGTTCATCCAGCTCCACCCAGTCTCCGGCCTTTTCCGGTTCCAAGTGGTAGGGATAGGTTTGACCGTAATACACATCCTCCGAGTCGTAAATCACGGTTCCCTGGGCGTTCAACACCATGATCCGGCCTTTGACCGAAGCTCTGCTCTCGAGCCAGGTCGATATTTGCCGGGCGTCGAACTCCACGTTCAACATGCCTACCCGTTCCAGGGTCCAAGGGTCCTTCAGCTCTCGCGAATAGGAATAGGACCTTGCACCGGAGCCTGCGGCTGAACCTGAAAGCTCGTTTAGCGGCATGGTATCCCAGCTGTGCTGCTCCCGGCGGGCGAACCAGTTCTCCCACTTGCTTTTGGAACCGGATTCATTATTCAGCTGCTGGTTGGTCCGGCTGATGTGCATATAAAAATCGTTCGGATAACTGTAGATGGACACGCTTTTGGCGCTGGGCTCCTGCTCCAGGTAATTCTTCAGCAGGGTATTGAAGGACCGCAAACGCTGCTCCCCCGTCTTTGTGTACAAATCCAGGCGGTATTTGAGGTAACTCTCATATTCGTTGTTCAAAAAATAGATCAGCTCGTCGCTCAGCGTGGCGTCGCCGTAAATCTGCTGGAATATATTCTGGATGCTCTCATACTGCCGGCTCAAATAGATATTCAGGACATGCGCGGATTTGAGATTCGCATCCGTCTGCTCACGGAGTATGCGCTGCGTTTGGTATTGATAGACCAAGGTCGCCGCAATCGCGAACAGCACGATCATGACGGCCGAATACAGCACGACGATTTTGTTGAACATCTTTCGCTTCAGATGGTTTAAATAAAATTGGCGCAGTCTGAAAATATGTAACACACCCTGTTCTATAATGGTCACTTCGGCACCCAGTGTACACCGTTTCCGTAAACCCGGCAATTGCATTCTGCAGCTCTGTGAACGAGCACTGCTGTACCAAGACGGCATGGATGGGCTGTGCCGGAAACGGCAGGCTGGATTCCGTTCGTCCCCACCGAACGTGTTGCAGAGTCGCTAGGCATGGGAGTGGATGTGCCGAATCCTTCAACTTGCCCGCATAGGAGATCCAGAGGCAAACAAGAGGTTTTGCTGAAGAGAACGCGCAGAACCGTATCGCAGGTTTTCGAGGATCCGTCGTTTATGAAAGAAGGCTTGGCATGTCGCTGCTTAGATAACGTCCACCTGCCGCGAAACTAGAGGAATGCCCTGCTGGATGTTGAATATCTATTAAGGATCCGTGTTAGCTACTGCCGTGTTCCTGATGAATGAAACCTTTACGAACCGAGGATATGACCGATGAAACTTCAATTCCTATATAACGAATATCTCAATCTGAAATTCAATAGAGGATTACCGTCCACTCCGATAGGCGGCTTTGAATACGGCCTTCTTGAGGACGGTGGCGCTGCATTATTCTTTGCCGAGCGTAACGATGAGGCTTTTGTGGAGTGGACGCATGAATTGCAGCCGAGGGACGCCCATTATGTTGCGAGTCCGGACTGGAAGCCTGTGCTGTCCGACTCTTTTAAACAGCTGGACGTCTATGATGAATTGGTATTCTATTATCTGCTGTTTACGATCAATGCAACGACGTCCATAGCCAAGATCAACCCGTACAATGCCATGAATGATTTCATGAAGAGCTATGGTTTCTTTCAGTTGTCTCAATTGAACGGTGTCACCGGCTTGAACGAGGAACAGAGGCTGCAATTAAGAGACTTTTTCTTCTTTTTCTACCTATACGCGCACCCGGTTAATGAGGAGACCCTCTACGCCTATTCATTCCGCGGGCAGGATTTGATCCATACCAAAACCAACATTCATGTTGAGCATTATGTAACTGCATATCACGATTACTACAGCGAGCATCTCGACAAGCACAAAGATCAAATATTCATTGCTCCCCGTGAAATCCAGGCATGCCAAGATCTTACGTTGGAGCTGTTAAGGTCCATCGAGGGCAAATCGGCCAAGCTGGAGATGCCACCGGAAGAAGGATTAGAGGCCCTATTGCGGCTGATCAATGACGTTGATGGTTTTATGCACATGCATTCGGTGGATAAAACGACGCTATTCGGGATCATGAGCGATTTCCTCTCGGACGCTCGCTCCACCCCTTACCGTGATCATTGCTTCCGTATGCTGCTTCAGAATTATACCTGTTATGTCCTTTATTTTGAGTTTGAGCAAATTCATCATTTGGTGGATTATTTTAAAGATACGCCGGTATGGTGCGAGAGAATGATTAATTCCCTTTTTACGGATGCTATCTTTATGCAGAAGATCCTGCGGCATCACCGGATCGAGATTGCTGATTATACCAACGTGATTGCGTTCTTTAATGAGGAAGCGCGGAGGATTTATTTGTAATCGCTGAGGGAGCATTTTATGGAGACCTTGATGAAATAAACTGCAGCAAAAGGAGCGAACGCCGGATGCGTTCGCTCCTTCTTATGTCTCCCTCCCTGCTCTCTCCTCCCACTTCGCCATCAAACCTTTCAAATCCTCGACAAAGAATCTTAGCAAATTGGGTCTTCTTCTAACGGCCAGCGGATGATAGGTAAAGCCAATCGGGATTCCTTCAAATTCATGCCAGCTCCCCCGCAACTCCTTGACGGTGGCATTCTCCTTCTGCGGGAATAATCCTTCGACTACGACATTGCCAAAGCCAAACAATACGAGCGGCTGCTTCTGAAGGAGCTGCGACTGCAAATGCGGAAGGCATGCCGCTCGGGTTGCAGGCTTATCATAAGCACGGGTTGGCCGGCGTTTCAGCAAATAGGTGACGTAAACCGAGTGGATATCCATGCCCGCTTCCCTCATGCCGAGTTGGAGGGTTTCCCGGGTCCCGCACAAGAACGGGTTACCCTCCCGATCCTCCCGGGCTCCCGGATTATCCAGGATCATCATCAGCGAGCCTTGCGGATTGCCTTCCCCCCAGATGACGCGATTCCGCTGTCTGCACAATTCGCAGCGTTCGCAATGCTGCATATCTTCGGGCGCTTGCTCTTCTGGCAAGATGACACAGGGATGATTCGTTTCCGTAGACATGCCATTTCTTCCTTTCTATCGCATGCAATGGTTCCATTATGCCCACCTGCCACCTAATGTAAAAACTTCCCTCGCGTATATTCGGTCAGGTCGCCAGCAGAACGAACACGGAATCCAGCGGGATCGGCCTTTATCTGTCTAAACAGTTAGTTGAGAAGATGAACGGGAAAATGGATGCAGCGTTACAAGACGGCTGGTTTATTCTTAACATCCATCTTCCCATCCATCGAAGTCACATACGATGAAGGTCCTCGTTCTAAACGTTATGCATGGTATGGTCCAAGGGTTGATTATCCGAGAACAAGTCCGGATTGTCCTTGAGCATTTCCGTTATGACATCCGCCACCGCGGTCGCATCGCATACCCGGACGACGGCATCGCCAAGATGCCCCTTATGCATCGCGCCCCGACTTTCCAGGACCTCATCGACCTTCCAAAAATGCTCCGACCACGACAACCCGCAATGTCTGCGGGAAGGCACCGGGATTTCCGTTCCATCCGGTAAAACCGTGTACAGCTTCTCATGGCCATCCGTTAACCTGCCCGGGATGTCCACCCACTCCTCGACTCCATGAATAAAGGTGTTGCGTTTTAAATCGACACCCACTAACAAAATCGTCGCCTTGCGGTCAAGCAGCTTGCCCCAAGCGGATCCTCTAGCGCATGGCGTGTCGAAACGATGGTCGTCGTTTGTGAACGGGATGGCATCCTGGCCCAGTGCCGCCACGGAATGCGTGGGGTGCAGCGAACGCACCACATCCGGACGTTTGCGAAAAAGCTCCGGCAGGATTCCGACGCAGGATGGAGATTGGTCTACGTAAAATTTCGGATTATCCGCATTGATATAAGACCACGTGTGGGTGGGCAGCACCAGCAGCCCCTCTTTCATATACGCTGTCAGCGCATCGAGGACCGTGTCCGCGCCGCCTTCGACCGGCCCCATGCTCTTCATGGAAGAATGGACCAGCAAGGTCCCTTTTCCGTCAATGCCCAGCTGCTCTAATTGCTTCATTAAGCTTTCCCATGTATGCATGTTCTTCTCCTCCCGGCCAGGATATCTAAACTGGCTGTCACTAATATTTTTCGATGATTTCCCAGTGCAGTTCCGCGGATGTATCTCCTTTTATAGGCATTTACATACGATACGTCCATGATATAGAGGACTGGGGATATTTGCAATGAATGCACGTTGGTTCTAACGTTCCAAGCTTTACCTCTTGTGCCTGATCGGTTACAAATACTTTCTTCTATACATCAAGGTAATCTGATCCGCAATGTATTCTGCGCTATGCTCGGTACCATCCTTAATCCACCACATAATAATCCCCAGAAGTGATGAGGCCACAATATCAACGGAGGCAACCCGACTTGTGGAATGGATGTTTCTTGCGTCTCTGCGTTGTTCTATCGTGTTTTTCAATAGGTTCGACAAGTGGGTTTTGAAGCCCGTATGCTCAACCAACACGACGAAAATTTTCCGGTATTCATAAAAATAATGTAAGTAACAGATTTATCTGAATCGACCACGTATATGTATTTGATGATTCGTACCATTGGCCTGCGGATCGGATTAAGCTTCATTACCATGCCGCTCAATACGGCCGGACTCAATGCGCTGCCCAAACACCTCGGTACGCACGGTACCGCGGTGAACAATACCGTTCGCCAAATAGCCGGCGCCATTGGTACTGCCGTTGTGATCACGATTTATACCGTGCAAGCAACCGGCCATGCAGCTGATGTGATGCAGAACAATCCTACAACGACTGCTGAGCTCCTTAAATCCCTTACTTCCATTTTAGGGGCAAGCGACGCCTATTCCTTCATGATGATCCTGGCCGTCATCGCGTTAGTTATCACATTATTCATGCCGATGAAAAGCAAAACCAGGATCGAACAAAAGCAAACGCTATAAACCAAAAAAAGCTCTTCGAAGCCCGCCCGCATACGAGAATCGAAGAGTCTTTCTTATTGGCTTCTCAGGGCATGCTCGATTCGCTTATCGGGCATGAACCAGATTACGGCAACAAGTACGAAAAAGAAGCCGGATATCCAAACACTCACATATGCGGTCAAGGCCGCCGTCAAGTAGAGTAAAGGAGAGAGTTTCCCCTTCCGATTTTTACCCATCGTTCCAACGAATGAGGAATCGCCGGAATGCTGGTTCATAATCATGCGCTGAAGCAGCCAGTACGAGAGCGCAGCTAGGAATAGAATGATACCGTACAGCGCCGTCGGTGTAGGCGCAAAATGGCTTTCCCCCATCCAAGCTGTCGTGAAAGGCACAAGGGATAGCCAGAATAGCAGCAGCAAGTTGAGCCACATCAACCTTCCGTTCATCGTTCGAACCATATGCAGCAGGTGATGATGATTGTTCCAGTAGATGCCGACATAGACGAAACTGAAAATATAACTAATTATTTTGGGGCCAAGCTCGACTAGAGCATGCCAGTCATGGCCTTCCGGCACTTTGAATTCCAGCACCATGATCGTAATAATAATGGCCAACACGCCATCGCTGAATGCTTCCATCCGATTTGCTTTCAAATCGTCTCACCTTTCCCCTCGCAACATATGTCTCTTATTCCATTATAGAGATCGTTTGTCCTGAGTCTACCTACTTTTCACCTGAATTTTCAGGTCGGCGAACAATAAAGAAAGGAACTGGTCATAGCGCGAAGTTACAAAAGCCATCCTTGAGGGACGGCCTTTTCAGAAGTCATTCAGTCTCTATTTCAGGACCGACTTGGATTTGTATCATGGGGTCTTCAACTTGCTCATATCCCGTGGAAGAAAATCAGCTCACGATCACGTCCGCATTCAGGATGGTTAGGATGATGATCAACACAAGAAACACAACGGGCGTCATCGTTTTGCCAATCGCATCTTTGACCCTTATATGCGCAAGTAACGCCACCAGCATCGTAATTCCAAGCCAAATGCCGCCCCAAACTATCGCATCCGCATTCCAATAACCAACAACGAGTACAGCAGCTCCAACTAACTGGATCAAACCCGTAACGATACGAAACCATTGGGGTATCTTCAGGTTGCTGAAAATATCAACCCAGTATTTAGCCCCTACGACCTTGGCAAAACCTGAAAAAACATAGTACAAAACCAACAAGCTTTGAAGAATGATCGACATTACGGCCATGCAGGTATCCTCCTTTAATTGGAAAAAAAATCTGCTTACTGAACAAATGGTAAAATACAACTTTATTTTCGTCAAGTACAATTTTATATTTGTTAAGTTAAATTTGACATCAATTCAGTAAGCGATTACGATAATATTATTAGATTGGTTACGGAGGTACAGCCAAAATGGGTGAAATACGCAATGCGGAACGCACGCAGAAAAAAATTCTCGAGGCTGCAAGAAGGGAGTTTTTCGACAAGGGGTTTAAAGGGTCGCGTATCGAGTCGATTGCAGAAAACGCCGGGGTGAAGAAGCAGCTGATCTATCATTACTTCAAAGGAAAAGCGGAATTACTCGAAGCCGTTTTGACTGATTCGGCGACCGGTGAGCCAGAGTGGGTCTCTCAGATCCCAGATAATCCGCTCCATATCGCCGAGCATCGATACAGGGTCAATAACCAGGTGAGAGCGGATTTTATTAAGTTCACCGCCTGGGAAGCACTTGAGCTGCGGGCAGAGCCGACGTCCTGGAATAAAGGCGGAGAGGTCGCCCTTCAATCCTATGCTGCTTATTGGAAGGATCAAAAGAAAAAGGGGGTTGTACCGCAAGAGCTTGAGCCTGAACTTCTAGCGCTGGCATTAACCGCTCTAACGACGTATCCCATTATCTTCAGCAATATTGCCAACATCATTACTGGAGTCGAGTCGACTGACCCCGAATTTCAAGCGAGATGGTCAACATTTCTTACCAAACTAAGTGAATATATTTTAACAAGTAGCGACTGAAGGTTGCGATATCCGGCTAATATCGGTTATATAGACTCTTCGAAGCCCGGCTTTAAGCGAGAGCATTCAATTTCGGTTATGCTCACGGCTCAGCTTGACGGAGAAATCAGCAAAGGAAGATCCGCCTTGATAGATAGGCGCTACAAGTCTCCACCGGTGTCTTCCGTTACCAAAATAAAAATCGCCGTCCGATTCCCCGGCAGGGATCGTGAACGGCGACCATTTTAGAGTCATCACATAGGTAGCAGTCATTTCGGTTAATGCCGATATCAAATTACAAAGCTAGTCGGCCAATTCCGCCAGCACCTTGCCAAGTCGGTCAAGCTGCTGTTCATTCGCTTCTACGCAGATGGGCTTAGCTTTTTCAAAATCCTCTTGTTTCTTGAAACGTTGACGGAAGGTGACTCTGGTCCGGCCATCGAAGACCTCGAAGGTAGCCGTCACCCGAAATTCGTGAACGTTTAGATGATCAATCACGACCCTCTCCGTCGGCACGAACTCAACAAAGACATTATGGTTGGGATAATCCACGCCATCCGGTCCGTGCATGGTGAATTTCCACGTACCTCCCGTCCTCATATCGCACTCGTGAAACGTATTGCTGAAGCCTTTGGGCCCCCACCATTTTGCTAATAAATCAGGGGTTGTCCATGCCCGATACACAAGCTCCTGCGGGACATCGTACTCGCGGGAAGCAATAAGCTCATTCTCACCTATGGTCATGTTCCTACCTCCACTTCTACTACCTTGCCCAGTGTGTCCAGCATGATGTTAGTCCCGTGTTCCCGTATTTCTGGCGTATCGTGTCCGTCAAAGAATGCACCCTGCTCTGTGTAAATCAACTTCGTACCGCCCTCCACCTTGATAAGCTCGACCGTTGTGATCGAGACGGAGACACGTACGTCACCTGAATCCAATGTGTACGTATAGACAATACGCTGCTCTGGAACAAGCTCCTGGTAGCTGGCATCGAAGGTAAAGACCGGCCCTTCCGGCGGCCCGCCGCGGCTGTACTCCCGTCCCCCAACCTGGAAATCGAAGATCTCCGGCTTCGAAAACCACTTGGCTTTAGCAATCGGGTCGGCCCATGCTTGATATACCCGCTCCGGTGTAGCCGCATAAATCCGTTCTACGACGAAGGTTCCATGCTTGACGAATCGTTCGTTCATTCATTCTCCTCCTTATGTTTCGAAATTCCATTCTCTTCGGCAAGAAAATCTCCCAACAGATCCAAATGTCGCTCCCAACCCGTTTGCCGCTCAATGACCGGTTTCTCAAATCTCATCTTCATCGCCTGCAGAAGGCTCGTGAAATCTTCAACCGTTAATTCCGCCTTGCCCTGCATAAGCTTGGATACGTATCTTAGCTGCTCCAATAGTTTCTGCTGCAGTTTAATCTGTTCTTTGATTTGGTCGATCTGCAGTTCCACGATCTCAAGCGGACTGATCTGCCCGCCATTCAAGGCCGATTTAATCTCTTCCAGAGATAATCCCAGCTCCTTAAGCGATAATATCTGGTGCAAACGCGACAAGTCCCATTCATTGTACAGCCTGTGGCCGGATTCCGTTTGTCCCGACGGAGAGAACAACCCGATTTGATCATAAAACCGCAGGGTTCGGACGGTAAGCCCCGTCAGCTTGGCGAGATCCCCGACCTTCCAATGTCTCTTCATGAACCATCTCCACTCTTTGGCGCTAGCTATGTACCGGTATCTCTATTGTAAAACATTACGTTACGTAAGGTTCAAGTGAAATCGTGACGCTCTGCCAGAATTTTTCGACGTCCTAATTTTGAATGGTCCAAGCTTATGACAATCCTCCAGAATAGAAACAGCCTTTGCTAATTCCCAGTGTTAGCAAAGGCTGTCTATCTCATTTTCTACTTCCCTTACTTGGACTCAATACGCCCCAGCGGGATGGCGCTCTCTTCCAGAGCTGCACAAGCTGCCGACCAGCTGGAATCTTCAAGGTCGAGCGTGTTGCGAAGGTAGGCCACGGTGAGCCGCTGGATCAAGGCAACTCGTTCCGGGCTCTCATCCGTCGTCTCCGCGACGCTATAACCGGAGATCCCGCCGAGCGAGTGCTCCGCCCCGAAGAGAGTGAGCAGGCTCTTGCGGCCCGGGCTCAGGAAGTACGGGTCGGTGAACCAGTCCGGCCCCCGAGTGGACAGTCTGGACTGGTCATGGTCCCCCGCCACCACGAGGGTCGGCGTGCTCATCTCCGCGAAGCTCGGATTCATGAAGGGGAAGTGCTCTGCCGCGAACGGACTCAAGTCAGCTCCACCCTTGCCAGTCGTGGCAAGCAGCACGCCCGCCTTGATGCGCGAGTCGGACATATCCTCTCCCGGCTCGCCGTTGTGATCGAGGACTCGCGCGCCGAGTAGCATGCTCGCCGTCTGGCCTCCCCAGGAGTGTCCGGCAGCGGCGATGCGGCTCCGATCGAGGCGCCCACTAAGACCGGGAACGGAAGCTTCGATAACATCAAGCTGATCGAGGATGCGTTTCAGGTCCTCGACTCGGAAACGCCAGATCCGTGGCGTACGGGGATCTTCAGGAGGAAGGTTCAGCGTCCTCGAGTCGAGATGAGTGGGTTGAATGACCACGAAGCCGTGAGCAGCCCAGTAGTCGGCCAATGGGCCGTAGCCGTCCAGCGACCAGCCAAAGCCGTGAGAGAACATAATAATAGGCAATTCACTTCCTGCGGCGGGCGCAGACACTCGCACTTGCAGATCCTCGCCGCGCCCTGGGGCTGATAGAACTACCGGTTTCACCGAGACGACCGGAGCAGATACACTAATGTTGATTTCCATAATAAATGTTCCTTTCTTGGAGAAAGATTGACCCAACCGTTGCTGGGAAGAAGCGGTCGAGCAGTTTCCTGAACTAACCGAATTCTCAGGTTGATGTATCAACCAAAGCAACGATAACACATTGTGGTTGACACGTCAACCATGATATGATGTTTCTATGGATAAGAACGAGCTGAACGAAGAAGAAATGCGAATATGGCACATGTGGAAAGGCTCCTTTCAGAGCATTTTCGGCCGGGTAATAAAAGAGATGTCTGAGCACACAGGACTATCAGAGGGTGATTATGGGGTATTGGATCGGTTAGACCTTTTGGGGAACGGAAGCCTTCGCCAACAGGAATTGGCCGACTCGATGAACTGGGATAAGAGTCGATTGTCACATCATCTGACGCGAATGGAAAAACGCAGACTTGTGATGAGGAAACCATTAGATACGGATCGTGGTGTCCAAGTCGTCATCACTCCCGCCGGAAAATCAGCATTGGATGATGCCCGTCCCATAGTCTCCAAGGCAATACGGAAATATTTCCTTGACCAATTAACGGATCAAGACATTGAGTCGATTACGAAGCTTGCGGAAAGGACAAAAACAGGGCCTTCAGCGTCTTGTGAAGCCCCGTCGACATGACCGCGTTTTTGAGATTATTCATGAAGGGATAAGTGGATCGGTACTCCACGAAAGAAAAGAACTCTCCAGGTTTGGAGGGTTCTTTCGTTTTTTATCCACATAACATACTTCGCCCATAAGCGATCTCAGTTATCGGAAAGAGGGCTGTTCAAAAAATAATACGTTCACTTGCGGATATAAATGAAAATGAGCCCGGCATCATTACCGGACTCATTTCATTCAACTGCCTAATACATATGGTGCCGTTCAAACGATCTCATGGCTTGCTCCGCCATGAAGGCAGGAGGGTGCGGCATCTGGTTTGCACTCCACCACTCCCCCGTTCCGATTAAGGCTGAAGAAGTGGAAGGAAGCGTGCCTTCAGAATCCATGCCTGGGTCGACTCTCTCCATATCGATTTGCTTCGGAGTCAAGGTTTTTAGCTCATAGGATGAAACCAAGCCGTCATACTCTGCGGTGATGATTACGGTTCCTTCCGAATTCGCCTTTACTACACCGCTAACGCTGATCTCCGCAATCCTTGGATCACTGCTTGTCTAGGTGACGTTTATCTCTACCTTTTCACGGCTTCCATCACTGTAAACGGCAGTAGTCACCGTTTGATCACTCTCTCCAACGGCCAGCGTATGCAGCCCCTCGAGCTCAAGCCCAATCAGGCGAACCGGCTCTTCTCCGTTGCCTTCTGATATCGATTGTAAAACAGGTCGTTTACCCATACCGTCCCATCTCCAAATCGCGTTAAAGTCCCACCCTAACCTGTCTGTATAGGTGGATGGAGTCTCTATTTCAGTTTCAGCTAAACCTAAGCCTTTAAGGGTTGTTAATGCTTCCTCAGCGACTCCTTCTTTATCAACCATCATGCCGTCAAATGCATAATTATTTTGGAGCGTGGCGGTGTGCCCCGCAAGAACTCGTCCCATCACCCGGTTCGCCATCGTTGGCGCCGTAACCGAAGGGCCCAGGGCAATGACATTTCTGACGACCGTATCATTGTATCCGTATCCAGTCACTCCGCCCGCATTGCTCGTCATCGCCCGAACGGTTCCAGACGCATACACGTTTTCTGTTAGGCTGCCCGAGTTCGTAATTCCGATTAGGCCGCCGGCCTGACTTACCTGAGCGGTTACATCCGCGGTAGAATAGCTGTTTCTTACGATGCCATTGGAATAGCCCACTAGGCCGCCGACTGTGCTGGAGCCTGTAATGGAGCCTGTTGAAAGACTATTCTCTATCTCGCCATTGTTCGTGTTGACGAGTATGCCTATTCTGCTCCCGCCAGTGACGCCGGCATCGATCATGGCTATATTTTTAATCACTCCGCCATTAAGATGGACTAAGCCGCCGCTCGAGGAATTAAAGTTGACTATTTTCTTCCCGTCGCCATCCAAAACACCGGTGAACGAAACATCTTTAAAAAGTGGCTCAGCCGGTTGTCCTGCGTAATCCAAATCATGGTCCAAAATATACTTTTCTGCCGGGAAGGCTTCCATAACATTCAGATCTTCAATGGACTTGATTCGGTAATAACCAGCTTCATTTCTTTCCAAAGGCACGACAGGCTCGCTTGCCTCTTCAGGGTTACTGCTCAATACCGGACGCTTTAAAGCATCATTCCACATCCAAACCGACTCAAAATCCCAGTTCAGTCGATCGGTATACGTGTTAGGGTCTTCAACCTGCTGCTGAGAAAGCCCCAAACCCTTTCTGTTGTCAGCAGCGGCAATACTCTCGCCTTCTTTTTCCACAATCATGCCATCGAACGCATAATTATTCTGAAGCGTTGCCGTATGCCCGGCAAGGACTCTTCCTACCACGCGGTTCGCCATCGTCGGCGTCACGACGGAAGGGTTAAGAGCAATCACGTTTCTAACAACCGTATCATTATAACCGTAGCCAGTCACTCCGCCTGCGTTGCTTCTAAGCGCCTGAACGGCTCCGGATGCATACACGTTTTCCGTTAAGCTGCCTGAGTTCGTAATTCCGATTAGACCGCCAGCTTGGTTCAGCTGGGCCGTTACATCTGCCGTAGAATAGCTGTTTCTCACGATGCCATTGGAATAACCCGCTAGACCGCCCACGGTACTGGAACCTTCGATTGAGCCCGTGACATAACTATTCTCTACCGTTCCGTTGTTTGTATTAACGAGTATGCCTATATTACTTCCGCCAGTGACGCTTGCATCTACCATAGCTATGTTTTTAATGGTTCCGCCATTGAGATGAAATAAGCCGCCATTTTCTGAATTAAAATTGGTTAAGGATTTATTGTTCCCATCAAACGTGCCAAGGAATGGCGTCGCTTTAAATAGAGGTTCAAATAGCCGCCCTTCAAAATCAAGATCATCCTCCAATATATAATTCTCATTTGGGAATTCGGATATCGTTTGTAATTCTTGAATCGAGCGAATGATGTAGTACCCCTCTTCATTCCGATCAAGCTTCGGTTTTGGGATATTGTCTTCGTTAATTTGCTCCAAATTACTTTGCAGTAACGGACGTTTGGCATCTTCGTTCCAGATCCAGATCGTATCAAAATCCCAACCGAGAGTCTCAATGAAAAAGGATGGCTTCGAGAATGCTTCTGCACCGACACCCTGTCCTTTCTCATTGTTCGGATCATTCGCCGTAACGTTCTCACTGCTAACAAACATATTTTCATCGGCGTAATTATTGACTAAAGTTGCCGTCTCCCCAGCTAGTACTCTGCCGACGATTCGATTCGATGCAGTACCTGTAACAATAGATGGATTTAATGCCATACTATTTCGAATAACTGTATTGTTATATCCGTATCCGCTGATGCCGCCAGCATTTGATTCTTCTGCTATTACGGCTCCGGTTGCATAGACCTGTTCTGTTGTACTCCCCCGGTTCGTAATCCCGATCAAGCCGCCGGCTTGCTTGCCTCGCGCATGGACTCGAGCTGTTGAATAACTGTTTCTAACGATACCGTTCGAGTAGCCCACAAGACCGCCAACCGTAGAATTGCCTCGAATAGATCCGGTACTGTAGTCATATTCCACGATCCCATCGTTCTGATCAACCAGGATCCCAATATTACTTCGACGAACATCAATGTCGGCATTGATGATTCCTACATTACGGATCGTCCCTTCATTAATAGCAAAGAGACCCGCTCCGCCCGAGGAGACCATAACGCCTGTAATCGTATGCCCTTGCCCATCAAACGTACCCGTGAATGGAGTGCCATTCACGCCAATGGCTTCAAAAAACATGCCCTTACCGTCAATGTCTTGAGCTAAAACAAAATGTTTGTCCGGGAACTCATGCATTTTATTGAGTCCACTGGCACTTTTGATTTGATAGGGGTTGCCTTCCGAACCATCGCCCAGCATGCCTTCTTTAGCTATTAACGGTTCCGTTAACGGCTCTTGATCGATTGGATTATTAACCACTCTTACGACGATCGTATGTTCATCGCCAAATGCAAGCGGGTTGTCAAATAAGATGATTTGTTCACGTCCGAGATGTTCTAGCGTTGCTTCTTGAATAACCGTTTCCAGCAGCTGTTCACCTGTATGATCCCGCTTTTCCCCGATAACGGTGACACGTTCAGGCGAGTTCGGATAATTCAGGACCCCGACGCCCTTCAAGACGTTATTTTCTATTATTGCGCTTGTTAAGTTCATATAATTTGCAGGTTGTTTAATCGTAAATGAATCAATTACAACACCGTCGCTGTTGTAGGCTTTCAACGTGAGAGATTGATCGTTTGATTCTAAAATAACACCTGTCTGCTTATTTTCATCATATACGATATGATCCCAGTCAAACGATTTGTTATCATAGAACGTTGGACCTGATGAACCAACTGTCACAAAGGTTGTACCTAGATTCATCGCTTCTTCCGATATATCTTTTACACCGTTTCGTATGGTTGTCCGTTTATACACATGATCATGACCGCCAATATACAGACTGACACCAAGCCGTTCAAAGGCTTGAGACAATTTCACTCTCATCATGTCCATACCGGTCTCATCACCTGATTGACCGCCATAATAAGGATAGTGCCCCATAACGATTTTCCACTTCTTGTCGGTTGCCCGCAAATCTTTTTCCAGCCATGACAGCTGCTTGTCGAAATCCACCACGGAATTCAGAACAGCAATGTGCATATCGCCATAATCAAACGAATAATTCGTTTCCCGATAACTGCCTTCGCCATTCTTCGGCAGGTTGAAAAACCCGGAGAATGGCCCGAATTTCCGCTCCGTCGCATGTTCACGATCCCCGACGATATGAGCAGATACTAGCCCCATATCGTTGTTGTAAATGTTGTTAAACACATCATTCCAAGCATTATGATTGCCGCCTAGTTCGACCAAGTCTCCGACTTGAATCACCGTCTGTCCGTTTGAATTCTTCTCCTGCAGAACGTCCAGCATATTGTTAAAGAGCTGGAAGCTTTCCGGATTTCGATCCGGAACTCCAAGATCGCCCATCACATACATCACAGCTTCCTCTGAAGCTGGTGCGGTCCTAAAGCTATAACTGTCGCTCCAAGGTCCAGTCGGCGACATTCCATACCGATAGTCATACGTAGTCCCTAAGCCGAGATCTGTTACATTCGCTTCATGAGCTGCAAGCACCCGATAGTTACTCTTGGCAAACGTATCACCATAGGCGACTTGAAAATAAGAGACTTCCGCTTGTACTACTTCCGCATTGTCCCACGTCGTCTCGGACTCAGGTTTGTACTGAACATACGACGTTTCTAATGCCTTATCCGTCACTACATTTATTCCTACTTCACGTTCATTCCCACCTACATTAACAATGGGTTGAAATTCATTGAAAATTTGTTCGGCATCCAGATTCTGCTGATCAACAAGGATTCGAATAAGTTCAACACGGGTATTTCCTTGAGCGTCGGTTGCTACATACTTAATGAAATACTCTCCATACATGTCGACCTTGAAATGCTGATTTAGAGCCGCTACTTCTCCCTTATCATTTAGAACGATGGCTTCCACCGATAAAGATTGACCGCTGTGATCTGTCGCCGAAGCGCCCAGCACTTCTATTTGATCCCCAAGCTTAATAGTATCCGGATATTGTCCATGAACCTTAATTTCAGGCGCATGCACCGTGCCCCTCGTTTCATCACCAATCCATATTGGAGCACTTATAGCCTCTTCACCGTCCACTTGGAAAGCTCTCACGAGGAAGTAGTCCCCATCTTTACTTGCTAAGGATACTTCCTGATTAAATTGATTGCTGGCAATATTGCCGTACTCCTTGATGATTTCACCGCTGTTTTTGTAAACAACGACTTTATCCAACACATCGTTAGCATCAGGGTCACTTATCTGTATCTTGAGATTAATTTTCTTTGTTTTGGCCGGAAGAATCGACCCCATCATCTGACCTTTGGCTGAAACCGCCATTTCTAAGTTGCGATCAAATGATACATAGGTGCGGTGGTTTCGCATCGCCTCGTAAAGACCTTCTCTAGTAAGCTTTTTTCCCCACATACCGGTCACATGGGGTTGAACCATTCCCCAATTTCCTTTGTGCTCGTCCCCGCCAAACACAGGAGAAACATGCCAGCCTCGATCTAATGCCTTGGTATAGATTGCAAAATCATTGGACGATTTGTATTCCATCAGATTAAGGTTTCTGTCAACTTCCCGGTTATAGTGTTTAAATTCATTGAAACTCCAATTTCCTGATGATCGTGGATGATTAAATTGCGCAATCGCATTCGGATCTTGGGCAAGTCTTGCGTAAAAGGTTGGCAGATCATATTTGATGTCGCTCCAGCCCCAAGTGCCATCCGCACCTACTCCATGTGTTCTTGCAAACCATGGGGCATTAAATAAATTGATATGGCCTGCTTCATCATACCAAGTCACTTCCGTACCCGGCAGCGTAATAAATTCGTTATCATGATTGTGAGCATCTGATTGCTCATGCAGCAGCTTGTATTCTTCTGAATAAGAGTCTTGAACATTCGTAATAAAGTCACTGCCCGTACTGATGTCATAGGTCACGTCGTGTTCCGTCACTGCAAAAAAATCAAAATCTGTATTACTTTTCACAAAATTATAAGCATCATTAGGCAGCAAGATCCCGTCACTGAGAGAAGTATGGGAATGCATATGACCTTTGAACAGTGAATTTCCTAAGTACTTAGCTCTATCTTTTTTAGAGACAACATTCTCTGTCTCTGAAGACGCCGCGAATACATTAATGCCGTAATAAAGACTAACAACCCCCGCAATCATACAAGCCATCACAATAAAAGGTAGCCTTCTTCTTTGGGACTTCACTCAAAATCCTCTCCTTTTTCGGCTTAAAGTGTCTGACTGATAAACAAACAGCCCCTAAACCAAAAAATGCAGTCTGAAGGCTGTTCTATCCTCTATCTTGTTAATCACAGTTGCAACAATGGCTTAATGATTGGTGCAAGCGACTGTGCCATGCGCAAAAACCCGAGGTCCGTTGGATGTGTTCCGTCAACCGTACAATCATTTACAACGAAATCATCGCCCAGCAGCTTAAAGCCGTCAACGAAATGGATATTACGGTCTCCTTCTGCCTGCCTCTGTTCCACATGCTCGATCTGAATCAGCCTGCGGCGATCATGAAGCCCCCTTCTCTCCATATAGAACTGGTCTTCCGCAGTGTAAATCCTAGAGACTACTAATATAGGAACTTCGGGATGCCGCTCTCTCAAAATTTGGATGAAGGCAGGCAGCGTTCGTGCAATGTTACCAGCCTCGCCCGTATTCCCTTCATAATCAAGAATGAATAGCGCCGGATCATCGATTTCCGACATGATATGCGCGAGCTCCGGCTCGCCCTTTCCATTCCCCGAGAAGCCAAGATTGACGAACTCCACCGGAATCATACGGCTGAGAATATTAGAATAAGCCATACCCGGCCGGGAGGCGCATCCCCCTTGCGTAATCGAAGTTCCATATATAATAACGGGTCTACTGCTTGCATAGGCAGGTGCATCGCTTATGACAGCATCCTTATCTACACCGATCCACACCTCTTCTACCCCTTGATAGAGCGGTAAATTTAAGGTGACGGCCACATCTTTTTGGGAATCCCACTGATAAAGCTGTGATTCATATTCACTTTCCGTTGGTTTGAATTTAGCCGTGGTGATAAAGCTCTGCTCTCCCGGCTCCCCAAGATAGCAGTCAACCCCGCACTGCCCTGTAGGCGGCATATGGTACATATTGGCCGGTCCGGCAAGGCGTACCCTTATGACCAGCCTTGAAGAATTCGTGCGAAAGCGAATTTGCCCGCCTGCCGTACAATAAGCAAGCGTATCAACCGCGGGAGGCAAGACCGCCTCGGAAGCCAAGGGCAGGCGTCTGTATATCCCATCCTGTGCAAGCCAAGGGAAGCCCGCGATGTGAAAGGGCGCTTCCAACGGAGAATGCCATCTCAACTCTTCGCCATTAGTTGTCTCCTGGTGTATAGTTCCGCCCAGTTGATCTAAGTTTATCTCTTTCGATTGAACGGTCATCTATTTCTACTCCCTCATTATATTTACTAGCAAAGCTGCGTTTACTCCATTTGGAATACATACTTCCGAATCGCCAGAGCAACGCCGTCCTCGTTGTTGGTAGCCGTGATTACGTCCGCTATGGATTTGATATGCTCCTCACCGTTGGCCATCGCCACACCGAGACCTGCCGCCTTCAGCAGCTTCGCGTCATTATCACTGTCCCCCATAGCAATGACATCGGACATCGAGAAGCCCAGCGTCTGACAAACCTCGCGCACTCCGCTTTCCTTTGTAATGCCTTTAACTGAAATCTCCATATTAGTAAGAGCCGAATGGGTAACCTCGAGCGTGCCCCAACTGAGCAGCTCTTCCTTAATTTCCGCAAGCTTCCGCTGATCATTGCTGCCAATGCCGAATTTCATCCAATCCCGTTCGAACATCTCCGGCGTCCATTCCTTGTCGCCCGTCAAGCTTTCCACGCTGTAGCCCCAGTACCACTCGCCCCGCTTGGCAGCAATGGCGTGCATATCGCGGACCGTGTCCCGAGGGAGGAAGACTCGCTTTTTAAGCCTGCCCGGTCCCTCCCAAACTTCTGCTCCATTGAGCAGCACCATGGGGGAATCGAGCCCAAGCTCATCCCAGAAGCCCTTGGCAGTTTGCAAGCCTCTCCCGGTGGAGAACATGACTTTAACACCCTGATCTACTGCATATTGAAGCCACTTTTTGGTCTCATCCGTAATGTGCTTTTCATCCGTCAGAAGCGTCCCGTCCAGATCCAATGCAATCAGCTTATATTTCGCCTTCACTTGCTCTGCAGTATTCATCCCTTCACCGCCCCCATGGTCGCGCCTTCCATAAGAAGTTTTTGGAATAAGATATAAATAATAATGGACGGTACCATCGCAATGGTTACACCGGCAAACAAAGTCACCCAATCCGCAGTAAACTCCATTTGCTTATTCGCAGAATACATTTGCACCGCAATGGGATATTTCTTGGGATCGCTCAAATAGATGAACGGCGCTAAGAAATTGTTATAGAACCCTAAGAACTTGAATACGCCAACGGTTACAATTCCCGGTGTAGACAAAGGAACGATAACACGCCAAAACTTTTGGAATAATGTAGCGCCATCCATCGTTGCGCTCTCTTCAAGCTCCATCGGCAGAGAGCTCATAAACCCTCCGAGCAGCATAAGATAGAACACGCTTTCACCCAAACTAGACAGAAGAATTAATCCGGTCAAGCTATTGGTCAAACTCAGTTCCCGCATAATGACATACTGGGGTACAAGCGCATTGATGCCCGGCAGGAACAGGGACAACATAATCAAGCCCCAAATCAATTTTCTGCCTTTGAACTGCATTCGAGTAAGCGCATAGGCGTTAATTGTCGTAAAGAAAAGCCCAAGCACCAGACTTCCGCCAACATAATAAAGGGTATTTAAGAGTGATTGCCCAAAACCGTATTGATTCCAAGCCTTCGAATAATTCTGCCATCTTAGTTCCGAAGGCAGCGCCCATATATCTTTAAAAAACTCAGGATTGCTTTTTAACGATTCATAGATAACCCAGACTAAAGGAAATAATATGGTCAGCGACCAAGCATAAAGCAGCACACGCCACACAACGTCCATAAACGTTCGTTTTTCCTTCAAACTTTATCCCTCCGAACTTCATATGGAAACTAATACTCGTAGCCTTTGTTCGGCACAAATTTATCGATTAACAGCTTTGCCGTTACTAATATGACGAACAGGATCATACCGACTGCGGAAGCGTAGCCGTAATTCCGATACTCTACGCCAAAAGCCAAGTTAAACATGTAGAGGCCGATGACATCCGTCGACCCGAATGGGCCCCCGTTTGTCATAATGAGGATGATTTCAAAACCCTTCATCGTGCCCACGACCAGGAACAAAGCGCTGACCCGAATAATTGGCGTAACAAGCGGCATTGTAATTTTAAACAAACGCGTCATATGTCCGGCCCCTTCAAGAATCGCCGCCTCGTACAATGACTTTGGAATCGCCAGCATCGCATTGGCAAAGATAATGACGTACAAGCCGACGCCGCCCCATACCCATGCCGGGATAATCGACGCAAGCGCCGTATTTTCATTGCCCAACCAATAGAAATTACCGGTATCAATGCCAATGAACTTTAGTAGCCCATTCAGCAAACCGTACGATCCGTCATAAATAAAAGCCCAGAGGAGCGCGACTACGACCGTAGATAAAACATTCGGAAAGAAAAACAATATCTTCAAAAACTTATTTTCTTTATACGATTTATTTGTAATTAAATAGGCAAGTATCAAAGAGATGATAATAACAAAGAAGGGCACCGTTATCATTAAAATCAAGTTGTGGGTAAGCGCGCGCCACACGTATTTATCTTGAAATGCGTTGACGAAATTGGACAACCCGACAAACGTTGCATCCGTAAACCCGTCCCAATTAAGCAGCGCATAATAAACGGATAAGATGTTCGGAAACAACGTGAAAAGCAAATATCCGCCAAAGGGAGGCACAATGGCTATGAACAGAAATATCCACTTCTGCGTATTCGCTTTATCAAGACCCAGTTTGCGCAGCACAGAGGGCCTTGGTGTCTTCACAGCGGTTAAATCAGACACGAGAGATCAACTCCTATCTTACTGGACGTGAAAATCCGACTTTTTGAACACGTACTATGTGAAGCCTAAGGGTCGCAGAAGTTAAAACGGAAGAGCGGAGATGAATCCTCCCCGCTCCATCACGTCTTATTTTTTCTTTTCAGCCTCTACAGCTTTCTTCAGCAGCTCTTCGGCTTGCTCCAGAATCGGTTTCGGATCCTGCATACCCATAGCAAATTTAACAATATTCTCATTCAATAATTTTTCCGCTTGAGCAAGATTCGGATCGGAAATACTGATAGACCGGCTTGCTTTATAAGTTTGAGCATTATTATCCGCAATGTACTTCAGAACAGATTGGGCGGAACTGGAAAGGTTAGCCGTTCTGGCAGGGTCTTCCGTCAAATCCTTGCGCATTGGCAAAGCGCCTGCCTTTTCAGCAGCAAATTGTTGATTTTCAAGCGTAACCATCCATGTGATCAATTCTTTGGCCCACTTTTTGTTAAGCTCCGGCTTAGCTGCCCAGATATAGTTGAAGTTTGAAGTTCCGCTTCGAATCCAAAGCGTTTGATTTGTGTTATCTCTGAAAGGAACAGCCATGAAGCCCCAATAGAAATCCTCGGGTGTTGCTTCCTTCATCTCATTCTCGACATGAGTCCCTGTCGATACCATCGCCGCTTGCCCCTGAATAACCTGCATTTGCGATTGCGTATGGTTCAATGCCGGAAGTCCTTCTGCAAAATATCCCAGCTTCCCAAGCTCATAGATGCGCTGCCAGGTTTCAACTGTCTCCGGATTTGTGTATTGCGGCAGACCATAGGTTCTATAATTTTCGATAAATTCATCCACATGGCCATTGATATCAGCCAGCTCAAAATTTTTGGCTGTTCCGAAAGCCCAGTTATGGTAGCTTGGATGAATACCCGGGAACGTTATGGGAGCAATGCCGTCCGCTTTAATGTCTGCTAGAAGTGCTTTAAATTCATCCCATGTGTTCGGGTTTTGGTTCCAGCCATGCTCTTCGAATAGCTTTTTATTAAAAAACAACCCGCCAAAGCTGCTCGCCGTCGTAAATTCATATCTTTTCCCATTGATCAGCTGCGTTGACTCGTACATGCCCGGCATCATAAGATCCTTGACCTTTTTGTCCGGCACGTCTGGAAGAGGGTATTCCCAAATGTCATCCATTGGTTCAAGCTTGCCGGCTTCAGCGAGCCCCACAATACCTCCCGCTGGATCGGTATTAAATAGATCAAACATGTCATTATCATTGCCCGCAGAGATTTTTGTAGAAAGAATCGTCTTCATATCAGCTGAAGCCGTGATGTCTACTTTGACATTTGGATACTTGGCTGTAAACGATTCAACTGCATAATCGAACCACTCCCGGCCATATCCTCCTACAAAGAAGCCTACCTTTAGCGTTACTTCCTCATTCTTCGGCAATCCATTCTCATAAACTTCTACTTCTGCAGATACACCCGGCTTATCCGAACCAGCAGGAGTTGTACTTGGACTAGCCTCATTCTTACCGCTGTTTCCACCGCAACCAGCCAGCATGGCTAATGATAATGCCGCTGCAACACCCGTGCTCATGAATCGTTTCATTTTTCCATTAAACATTATTTCGCTCCCCCGTTAATTAATAAATAAATTGGATTAACTATTTAAGCATAACTATGATTTGTTAATCAGCAATCAAATCAGGGTAAATAATTTGTAAATAAGTACTGGCTTTGGCCTTTTAAGCCTCACCTCCCATATATTCTGGAAACGCTTACATTTTAATTATTAAACGGCCAGTTGTCAACCTTTTTGTCAATCGTTTTGATCATTGATGACCCTCTTAATAATAGGGAGGGTTAATCGAAATGCCCGAATCTCCAAAAATGTTAATTTAAGCTGGAATCCCACGATGCTTCTAAGGCTTCGATTGGCGCAGAATCCGCCCTTTATGCCAAGACGATGCATAATATACTTCGTGCGGCGGACATGAAATAAATTGGTTATGATAACGAAAGATTTTAGCTGGTACTGCTCCATCAATTGCTTACTAAAGATTAAATTTTGAACGGTGTTGTTTGACTTGTCTTCTTCTAACACTCTTTTTGCTGGGACGCCCTTCTCAATCAGGTACTTCTTCATCAGCTCCGCTTCCGAGCGACGTGAACCAACCGCTCCCCCCGATACAATGATATATTTGGGCCCATACTGCTGAAACAGTTTGTAAGCCTCATCCAGTCTTTCTTTAAGCAACGGGTGTATTCGGCCGTCTTTAGATACATAGCCAAGTACAATAAGTGCATCTGCTTTACCAGGTTGTAACATAACTGCATGCAGCCAGCATATGTAAGTCAGCACCGTCATCGCTGCTATTGCAATGATCCATCCAATCCATACCATTAATTACTCCTCTAGGCGTCAAATTATTGTATTTAATCAAATCAGTTTACAAATATAATATCCTTTTTTATCACAAAGTCAATACAATTGGCTGCGTTTTTTTCATTGTTTTTGGATTGAAAGTTTCCGTACTGATTGTATCATGCTGCATAAAACCGCCATCTATCATCGTTTTTAAGAAATTTAAAAATGACGTTCGTTGAATTAAACGAACTTGCAACTTTTATTCGCCTCGTATTAATGCTACACTTGAAGCAAAGTATGTTCCTAATTTGTCAAATGTTTTGAATCTATATTATATAAAACGTTGTTGGAAAGAGGATGCATATCGTGAGTGATTCGGTTAAACAAACCAGCCATATGTTATTAAAATCAATAAATCAGCAGAAGGTTCTTTTTCTCATTTATTCAGAGGGGCCGATCTCTCGCGTAGAGCTTGCGGAAAAGACTGGACTAAGCAGACAAACGGTAACCAACATCGTGAATCGCCTGTTGAAGGAAAAAATAATCGTGACAGGGGAGCTTATGGACTTGGAGGCAGGCAGCGGAAGGAAAAGAGTCGGCCTTCATATCAACAGCGGCCATTTTTATGCCATCGGGCTTGAGCTCGCCGGCAAATACATTCGCGGAAAAGTGTTCAACCTGCGTCAAGAAGCTGTCGCATCCGCAGAACGCACGAGCAACAAATATGGTTCTATAGATGTGCTGATGCAGCTGTTGCATGAAGTTATCGATGAGCTGCTCACCCAGGTGCCCAACGCCTCCAAAGTAAAAGGGATCGGAATCAGTATGCAGGGCCTGGTAGATTCTCAGCATGGCATCGTTCTGCGAACACCCGGCATAGGCGTTCATCGCCTGCCGCTCAAGCAGCTGCTTGAAGACAAATATGACATACCCGTGTATATCGAGAACGATGTCAATCTTCTCTCTGTCAACGAGAATATGAACGGCTGCTTGAAGGATTCCAATAACAATATCACCATCAAGTTTGATTATGGTACAGGCGGCGCGATCGTCCATGATAAACAAATTATTGCAGGATCAAGCTTTGTTGCAGGTGAATTCGGGCATTATAAAGGCTTCTATGGAGAAGATGCCTATCCATGCCATTGCGGCAGATCCGGATGCTTAACGACGCTGGCTTCCAGCAGCGGACTTAGTGTTTCCATCAAATGCACACTAGAGGAGTTCGCAGAAGGCATAAGAACAGGAGATCCTAAGTTCCTTGGTTTATACGAAAAAATTGTCGATGGCATCGCGATCGCCGTTACCAATATCATTACATTTATCAATCCAGACAGCCTGCTTATGACTGGCCGAGTCATTCCTACCATCAGTCCCGAAATGTTCAACGAGATTAAAGCTAGGGTGATGCACCAGTTGCCTGTGACAGTTAATAACGTACAATTAATCCACCTTCAGGACAAACCGGATGAAACCAAGCTTGCTGCCGGGTTAGTTATTAAACGCGCATTTGAAATACCGCTGGATACTTTATCTCTTTAATTGCGCCCCTTCATGAATTCTCTCCCCCTTGGATGGAGTTCTTCCGTTAGATTTTTGCACGGTAGGATACCTTGATTTCTGGACTATAAGTAAAAGCAGGCCCTCTGTAAACTTGCAGATGGCCTGCTTCAATAACCTTTATCCTTATGCCTTTTTCTTCAGATCAGGAACAATCCTGCAAGCGGCAGGATGCATCAGCCAACAAATAGCTGTGCATATTCGTAGCCGTATTTGGTACCTTGTTGTTCTTAAATACGATGTTATTAAAGTACGGTAATCCCACTCTCAAAAATGACTTTCAAATAGTCACCTTCAACGTGAAACTCAACGCTCAAAGTCAAATCATTAGGTTCGCCATCGGTCGTCAATGCATATTCGTAAGCAATTCCGCTTCCATCGTTAAAGTGATAGAAAGATTCTTGTTGATAAACACTGCCATCTTTATAAACAGGCCTAAAGGTGCATGCTACATCAAACCTATCGATCTGTTCCAACTCATTATCTTCCTTAAAACTCTCGATGACCTCTTTTAATAGCTTAACGTCCCAATTCTGCATATCATCAACGTTTCGGGCAATTTCCTCATATCGTCCATCTGCGATGGAGTCAACAATCTCTTTTGCGAACGCCCGAATAACATCTTCCTCTTTGCCTAACACCCGTTTAAGCATACCATGTGCTCCTTTATCTCCAGAATCATATGTATCTTTCGGAGACCGTCCTTTCACTGCTCCATCACGATGTCTTACTCACCTGCAGCAACTCGTCCCGCGCTTCGGTCAGCGCAAACCCCAGCAGGTTTCGCCCCCGCCATTTCACGGGATTCTCCGCATCCGGATTGGACTGGCCCATGCCGATCCCCCATATGCGGTCCCGCGGGCTGGCTTCGACGAGGATGCGGTTCTTCGTCGACTTGAGATAATCGCCGAGCTCCGGATTCTGCGAAAACTTGGCCAAGCTGGCTCTTTTGACGATGCCGTAGCATTCCTTGTCCCAAGCATCCTTGTCAAAGTTACGGACCGCGCGCCCATAAGCCTTCATTTCCTTGGGATGCTTAGCCGTAAGGATCGACTCCAGCATTTCGTTGTCGCCGAACAGCCTTGCCTTCTCGGCCATCATAAACTGCTCGGCACAGGAATACTCCGTCCCCTCTACCGTGAACGGGCACATCCACCACTGGCTGAAGCAGCTTTTGTCGACGCTCCCGTCCTTAGGCGGCGTATGGCCCCAAAAGAATACATACTTGAACGTTTTCCCTTCGTTATAAGCTTTTCTTAGCTCATTGAGATTGTAGATCATCCGTTAGTCCTCCAGTTTTCTCCGATACAACCGGGATGGTCGATGTCCCGCATTTTCGGTGTAATGATCGGTCTCCGCCACGAGATCGGCTACCTTGCGCCGGAAGGCCGCCTTCAATAGCTCTTTATCCATAATGACCTCATAAACCTGCTGCAGTTCCGTCAAGGTAAAAAGCTTTGGCATTAAGTGCAGCGCAATATCGGTATCATTCACTTTTCCCCGCAGCCGCTCGATCGCGCATGCTATAATCTTTGCATGGTCGAAGGCCAACCCGTTATTCGATACGATCTTATACTCCGTGCTAGTCGATGTCGTCTTCACCGTCAACGTTCTGGCCACGACCGCCGAAAGCTCCTCTTCACCGCTTAGCTTGAGTTCATACTCCAGCGTCTTGACGTATCCGTCCTCCATCAACTCTTTCTGCTCCCGCAGCTGCCGATAGGAGACCTTGAACCAAGAGGCGTCGGCCGCATCGTCTCCCGCTCTAAGCTCCAACTTATCACTGTTGATCAGCGCCATGTAGCTGCAGCTCATCACCCAGGTTCGGGGATCTCGCCCGATATCGCTGAACGTATATAGCTGCTCCAAATAAACGTCGTCCACGCCGGTTTCCTCACGCAATTCCCTTGCAGCGGCCTGCTCAGTCGTCTCGCTCGGCTGGACAAAGCCGCCAGGCAGCGCCCATTTCCCCAGGAAGGGGTGACCTCCCCGGCGGATGAGCAGGATGCGGAGCTCTTTTTCCGGTAATTTGCGATAACTGTCAGCCACCCCATTCGTAACCGTGAAGATCACCATATCGGCTGCCACCGAAGGCCGCTCGTAATCTCCTGCCCGGTACTGCTCCAAAAATTCGCGTTCCGTAAGTCCGTTCCGATCCAACAAATCCAATGGGTGCGCCTCCTTGTTTTTTGATTCTAAATGAGCTGTGGTTATGGGTTCATTTTACTCCCTGCCTGCATCCAATTCTAACCGTTCAGCTCCCCGAAATAGTTTCGATAGGGCTCGAACTTCGCCAGCACCTCGTCTACCTTGCGCATGCGTTCCTCCAGGCTTCCTCGCAACGTAATGTAGGGAATGCGCCGCTCCTTCAAATCCGCGATGATCTGCTTATGAAAAACATGCCGCTTCTGATCCCCGCTTCGATCCCACGTATCGTCGTAAGGAATATCGTCGTCGCACAAGAAGAACAGATCGTAGCGCTGCGCATTCTCCAGAGCAATCCGGGTCAATAGCTCCGGGGCCTCGCCGTGGTAATCCATAGCGAACATATACGTCGTAATCGCATTGGTATCAACGAACAGAAATCGGTTCGCCGCAAGCAAAGCCTGCTCTTCGCGCTCAATATGACCCACAGCGATTTCATCGAACGCTTCCAGACCGATTCTGCGGTCCACCTGATGCTCGGTCCAATAATCGCGTCCGTATTCGCTCGCGTAGGCCGTGTTATACCGTCTTGCCAGCGCTTCGGTGATCGTCGACTTCCCCGTCGACATCGCCCCAACAAATACCACCTTCGTGATTAAGTCCCGGTACACGATATCACTTATGAACTCCCTGTACTTATATGGGTCGGAACGGATCATCGTTGCAGAGATCGGAACCCGCTCGCGGGCATCATCGACCCGCCGGTCGACCGAGCCCAAAGCGAGACTCATATGACTGCCATAAAATTCGCTCGAGTAAAAATGCGTGACTTGCTCGCCGTTCAGTAAACCGAGTATATACTGTTCTTCCCGAATCTCATGCGCTCTGTCATCCGAATACCCGTCCGGTCCGTCCCAAGCTTCGATGACCCGGACTGCCGGGTATAGTCGCCGTATCCAATTCGCCCGGATATGAAGCGGGATCGGAGTGACCGTCGTCTCGTAAATGACCACGATTAATTCATCGACCTCTTGCAGCGCCGTTTCGATCATGAACTGATGGCCTTTATGCAGCGGGGCAAACTTCCCCAGCGTTAATCCGAGCGTTTTCATGCCGCCACCTCCTTGGCCCCTTTGTTCCAATTGTAATACCCGTATACCGCATTGACCAAATACGCGCTCCACATGACGATCATCAGCATGCCTTCGCTGCTGCCCTCCAGCAATCGAATCGCCCACAGCAGCACCGTAAACAAATTCAACACAATATAGACCAGCCATTGCTCCTTGAATCTACGGACCATTAATAAGGTGGCTACAACAGACAGCACCGTCGTAGTCGCATCGATGTAAGGCGAGTTCTGTCCGGGGATGAACGAAAGCCCATATCCCAGCAGCAAACAGCCCAATACACAGACGGCCCCAACGAGAAGCAAGCCTCTAAGCTCCATTTGGCGCATGATCAGCTTGCCGTCTTGGCGGTTATTTTTCCACATGTAGAAGCCAATGACGTTCATCGGAACGAAGAATAGCAAATTCAGCATGACCTCTCCAAACAAACCGTTAATGTAGGCAAGATAAGCGTAACCGACGGTATTGTACATGCCGAAAACATAGCTCATCAGGTTGCCCTTCGCCGCAAGCACCACGCATAGCACCCCGGTAATAAAAACGGTAAATCCGAATAAAGAGTCCTTTGAAATCACCGTAAACAAGGCGGCAATCGAGGTAAACAGCGCCAACCACGCTATTTCGAACAGGCTCCAGCCACTCGCAACCTTCTTCACATTGCATCCCCTCCGTCTTCTCCACTGAGTTTACAGAGCGAAAACGCCCAATCAAACTTAGTATCATTTTGTTAATAACAATTTGTTACTATCAAAAATAACAGAAAATCCATCGTAGGGCAAGTGAAATCTCCCCATTTATCGCAGGCTTGATTTTTACCTTCTGTAGCCCGGTCAACAGATAACGAAAAACATGGGAGAGGACGAACACCACTTGTTACAACACGGAATATACAAATATATAGGCACTTATCCCAATCATGCTTATTCTGTACACTTTGCGAATCGGAATAGGCACAAAGGAGTGTGTAGGTTGGTACTAAAATCATCTCACTATTTTGCCCACGGCAACACTGCGCGCGGGGCTCATTTCTTGTATACATCCGCATTTGATGGGTTGAACAAGATCTTTGTCCTTACGGGGCCCCAAGGCACGGGGAAATCGACGGTCATGCAAAGCTTGGCGGATAGCCTGCTGGATAAAGGCAACCATGTGCAATGCTTCCACTCCCCTCTCCGTCCCGACGAACTGGATGGCATCATTTGTACGGAATTGAAGGTTGGTATTGTCGACGGGCGAGTCTGCAAGGGGATTTCGGATAGCGGGGCCGGTGACATCGTCTTTATCGATTTCGAGGAAGCGTTTGATGACAGCCTTGTTTTACCGGGAGACTTCATCACGATAGAAGATCTTAGAGTCAAGCTTGAGAGTGCCTACTCCAATGCGTATGAAACGTTCGCAGCAGCATTGCGGATTCATGACGAGTGGGAAAAATTTTATATCGATAACATGGATTTCACGAAGGCTGACCAGATTGCGCTGGAATTGATTCAAGAATTATACGCCGGTCATGAAAGCGATACGTCAACCACTTCGCGTCACGTATTTTTCGGAGCTGCGACTCCGAGGGGGCTTATGATTTTATTCAAAGCTTGACCGCTCAGCTGGAAAGACGGATTTTCATCAAAGGAAGGGCGGGATCCGGCAAATCGACGCTGCTGAAAAAGCTTGCCTCCGCTGCCGAACAGAAAGGAATCGACGTTCAAGTGTTTCATTGCGGCTTTGATCCGAATAGTTTGGATATGTTGATATTCCCGAAGCTTCAAACAGCCATCTTCGACAGTACCGCTCCGCATGAATACTTTCCAGATCGGGACGGGGATGAGATCCTTGATATGTATATACGGACTATAGCTCCTGGAACAGATGAAGCCCATGCTGCCGAAATAGCCGGTATCAAAGCACGCTATTCGGAAAAAATGAAAGAGGCCACCTCCCATCTGGCCGAAGCCGAAGCCATCGATTCTCAAATTAAGGCCTACTATGTTGCGGCCACCGATTTTTCGATTGTAGAGAAACTCCACCTGCAATTACTGTCCGAATTGAATGAACTGATCGGCTCCATTCAGCCTTCATAATAAGATACCACCCAAAAGCGTTCGATTTCAGACGGGGCTCAGCAGTCTAAAACAAGCTGAGCCCCGTTTGAGATTGAATCTGCTTCCATTTATCCTATTCCCTTCTCCATGCCTTACTGCCCGTCAATGTCTACCTTTGAACCGTTTAATCGCTTCCTCGGTCACCGGCTCGAAGAGGTTAAGAAGGTTGCCATCGGGATCGCGGAACAGCATAGAACGGTTCCCCCACGGCATCGTGGTCGGTTCCTTTACCCAATTATCGACAAATGGCTTCAAGCGCACATATTCGGCTTCGACATCGTCGACCCGGAACTCGATAATGACCGTGCGATTATTGGCGCCCACTACGGAATCGGCACCGAATAGCTGCGTCGTCTGGGAGTGGCCGATGGCAAGGGTGCATGATGGCAAGGCGAGTTCTGCAAATACGGGCGCGGGTCGCTCCGCCGAAACCCCCATGACTTTCTCATAGAACTCAACAAGACGATCCACGTCGTCCGTAATGATGCGTACAGAAGCGAAATTCACAAGATATCATCCTTCCTAATCATAGGTTTGGCTGTGTCCCACAGCCGTTGTAAAACATACTTTTTACTTATCTATCTCCTTTACATTTACATGTCCAATATAAAAAAACGCTACTGACAACGTTATGTCAGTAGCGTTTTAGAATTCTTTGGGCATCCTCACGAATTCGACTAAAACTGATCGGAGGTAGAAATTATCCTTCCTTTAAGGAAGCACGAAGGCCAACAAACGAACTGTTTTGTTCATTGACTGCTCCCTTGAAACGTAATACTGTCCAACAGAAACCTACCGCTATTTATGGTACGATTCACCGTATCACTCTAAACGGTGAATATGTCATATCTTTCATTCGCACTTCATCTCCAAGTTTCCGTCGCGGAGCTCAGCGGTCAATCGCCCGTTCATCTTCAACATGAGGCTAGCGGCAATGGATAAACCCAATCCTGTTCTTCTTCCTGATCTTGACCGATCCGCGGTGTAGAAGCGATCAAACAGCGCGTCTATGTCCTTCTCGTTCAGATTGTTCGCTTCATTTTTGACGATAAGTACAATGTTCTTATCGTCTTTTTTCAAACTTATGGCTGTCATTCCAGTCGCATGCTGGATCACATTGCCGATAAGATTTTCGAATACGCGCTAAGATACGAGAAGCAGCTCGTGAACAGGCAATCACAGCAGCGATTCTGGAGTTTGCCCCGGTGGAGCAGCATGATGCTGTGATCGAGCTTATGGAAAAGGTAACACGGGAATATTACGAATCCATCGGCCTTGGCGAAGCCTATGCGCAGCAGTTAGCACGGGAGGCAATGGAAGATAATGCATGACGAAAAGGAGAACGCCTGTAGATGGACGTTCTCCCTTATGTTGGGCATGATGAAGCTTGTGGTTTTCAATATCAAAGTAGTCTTTTTATGAATATAACTTTATTGAATATAATAACCTGTTAATAATCACCTATCGTAGGAGGCCGATATGTTCATTCAAATGTCTATTGATGAAATTAAATCTCTTGAGCAAAAGCAAGTGGCGATTCACATCTCTTTATGGGATAGTCTTGAGAAAGCAGAGAAATTCTATTCGCCCCTTAATGGTTTATATACTGCTTACAAAGAGGAAAACAAAAATCTTATATCTGCTTTTTCAACACCAGTTAAAATCTATAGATTATATACCCCTGTTGTTACTTCTCCATTGCCCTTGAAATCCTAAAGTAACGCCTATCTAATGCGTCTTTTCCACCCTCCATGATGTTACAAACAGCTTCACGAACGTCGCTTTTTTGTAGTGCTCCGCTCACCTGATTATAAATCTGTCCATTTTCAAAGTTCATTTGAATTATATTTTCAGCTGCTCCATTAACAGGAATATTGGGATTATGTGTTACAACGATGACTTGTTGCTTTGTTTTAAATCTTCTTAATTCAGTAACCACTAGATCAGTGATTCTTTTTGTATCCAAATCTTCTTCTGGTTGATCAATAATAATTGGAGAGTCGTCTAGTAATAACATCAAGGAAAGCATTGCTGCTGTTCTTTGACCAGCAGAACCAGTTTCAATATCTTCTTCCTTACGATTGGTAACTAACTTCAAACTGATTTTATCTTCAGGGTACCAGATAAATAGTCTATCCATATCTTCTGGTGTATTAAACTTCAGAGATGTAAGGTGTTTTACAAATGGCTTATTAAAGTTTTGAGTTTCCTCTTCACTTGCCTTTAATATCCTAACTATTAATTCTTCCCTAGATCTCCATACAGATGTAGAACTTGTGATGTTCAACAAAAATCCCTTCATTGGATTTCCTTCATCATCTCGTTCAAGTATGTCTCTTGAAAATTCTGTCCCAGGTTTTCTTATTAAGCTGCGAAAGCTCGTTTCCGCATTATCTATATCACCCATTATTGAAAGATGCATCTTAACATTGGAATTTGAACCTTGCCAACGACTAATTACATTATTTCTTTGTGTTCTTAATTCGATTTCGTGTGCATGAATTTCGTCTAAATATTGTTTAACTATTTCATCCTGTTGTTTCAATTGCTCCTCAAGGGTTGCAATATCTTTAAGTTTCTGCTGAAGAAAATGTGATTTTGAAGATAACTCCCCATAAGCGTTAGGGTTTTTTTCTCCCTGTTCTTCTAGTTTACGAACAAACTCAAAATATTTCTGTTCATTTTCCATCCTTGTTTGTTGCCATGGGATATCATCTACAACTTCCTTTGTTTTTTCAATCAGTTGGTTAGTTCTAGAAACCAAATCAACCATTGCATTCTTAATCACTTCGTATTCCATCGATTGTACTCTCAGCATGTCTATAGAAGCTTGATCTAGTAAAGAAAAACACTCTTCATCAAAGAGATTGGAGGGAATATCCTTAACAATATCTTTAAGTTTTACACTAAATGTATCGATTTTTGTTACTGACTTAACGATTGTATTATTAGTTGCTTGCGTTTTTTGGTATTCTTCAAGCAAAGTTTTATGTCCTGACTCCTCAAAAACCTTCATTTTTGCCAAGGTATCTTCAAACTCCGCTTTTATATTCCCCTTTTCACTGATTTTCGATTTCAGATCCCTCTGCTTAGCTCGAGACTGCATCCATTTTTTTGTTAATTCTTCTCGTATCTCTATCCATCTATTTTTGTCAAATTGTTCATCAATAATTTTCAATATATGGTTGGGATCTTCAGTTAGAGAATAAAGATGCTTCTGACTAAATATTCTTACAGGAAAACGAGATTCTACATTACTACTCTCTTCTTTCCTTTCCCATACTCCGTTTTCATTTAGTTGTTCCTCGATAATCTTATTGTTTTCCCACTTTAGCACAATCTCCCTTCCATCCTTTTGCATCTGAACACGAATGACTGTTGAATCGGTAAGCATCCCTGTTTTACCACGCTCTTTGGGAACCTTATTGAATTCATTAAATTGTTCATCAATTTTCTCAGGTAGACCATTTACCTTACTAAAGGGAAGCCTCATATATTCAATAATACTGGATTTTCCTGATCCTCTTCCTCCAATAATTGTATTTAACCAAGGACTAAAATTAACGTTTAATTTTTTTCCTCTCCCTGCTTTCGCCCCATTAGTTATCTCTATTGATTGAATATAAAATCTTTCCCTGACTTCATTTGGATTTGTTGCTAAAACATTATTTCTAATGATACCGTCTTCACCATCATGCAATGCTAAACGTAGCGCCTCTAAGTCAGGGCTTTCCATTTTCACCCATGTATAAGAAGATCCTGCCGAATCAGGATGGTGACTATCAGAGCCAGCAACCTCAGCAAACATCAGTTTAGAATCAATATATATTTGTGGTTTACTATAATTTTCATCACACACCTGTATAGCAAGCAGCCCATTCGTATTTAAGCAAGTTCTTAGTGAATTCCCTTGCTCTTCAACAAATAACCCCCTTACTGTATCTACATGAGCTGGTATAGGTAAACCTTTCATTTGAAGAATTATCTCAACAACTTCATTGAAAGACTTTCTAGTACATTGATCGGAGTCCCCCGGTTGACCGAAATATTCACATCTAGCAAGTAAATTGCTTATATATTCAGAAGTTTCACTTGGATCAAAAATAGCCAAAAGATGTATATTTCCATGAACGGTAATCTCGACGCCCGGAAATATAGTTATTTCTCTGAAACCTTCCAATTGTTCTTCTCGCATAATAACTAATTCATTTTTTAATACATCGATCCAATGTCCAGAATTATGATCTGTCACGGCAACACAATCAATTTCTTTTCCCATATAATCCAAGAGCCATTCACGTGGAGTCCTTTGTTGAAGTACAGTATAATTTGTTCCTTTTCCATAATCTATGGATTTAGGAGTGTGAGTATGAAAATCAAATTTCCACCATTTTGCGCCGTGATAGATCAATTTGAGCACCCTTCCGTTTAATATGTATAGGTCTAATAGACTGAATGTTTAACTTCTTTTTGCTTCATTCCCTTCCATTATCATATCATATTATGGAAAATGGTGGGTACAAATAACTAAAAAGCCTCTAGACCTAATGAGGTCTCGAGGTATGTTCTCCAGGTTTATATGTCCTTGACACCCCCGTTTTTTTCGCCGTCATTTATAGCACTATTCCCCCGATTCATCTAATCGCCCTATACACCTGCTCCAGCAGAGCACATGCATCAGTTGGTTCAGATTGGCCATGCTGCCAAAGGAGAGCTCCTTGTCAGCGTTGGACAGGACGGTGGCGATTTCCAAATAGATTATGATGAGAATTACTCTGGACGGCAGGAAGCGCATTGACATCGTCGGGTTCACCTTTAACGAAGATAACGAAAAGCATGTTTAGCGTAGCCCCTTCCGTGACCTAACAATGGAAGGGGCTTCCCGTATTTGCGAGAAAGCCCCTAAATTAACGCAAAATCTGTAATCACATCATTCCACCAACGGACTTAAATATCATACGTAACACCAATATATAGTCTACCATCGGGTAAATCACTAGGATGGATGCCCACATTTCCCCAAGCAGTTAAAATGGTATCTGCTAACTTCTGAAATACCTCATGATCGTCCCATGATCCATAACTAGTATATAACTTTTGTAATTCCAAAGGAATTGCATCTATTACTCCTTTAAGGTATGGGGCAGACTCAAGAATCTCTTTATACTGCTCCTCTGAAAGACTCCCATTTATACTGTGGAAATAGCCAAGGAAATATGCATATGTTTTTAGGAGATATGAAATATGACCTTGAATTTCTCTAAAAAGCTTCCCTACGTCTAAATGTCCTTGATATTCTTCTTTGGCTTTTTACAACGGTTCAGTGTCTCAGGAATTGCTTCCAGAAATGATTCAATATACATATGATGATCAGATGGCTTAGAAGTTGATGATAATCTAGTTGCTATATACTCGCTCCAGATAAGATCAGCGTGTGTATAGGATACTTGACAAACAGTACTGTTTTTCCCAGCAAACAGATCATCTATCTCCGCCACATGGAACAGGTCAAATTTTAGAATGTCGTCATGCACATGACATAACTCATGATGGAAAATATGTACCGCATCTGAACTCGTTTCCTCGTTAAACATAGATAAAACAATACCAGGGTTGATGATAATGTTACAAACAAGTCTTTCATTTTCGACATAGGTAAGCATCTTGGCTACCGCAAGCCCCAAACCATTGTCAGTATATCCGGTACGCATTCCATTCTTCTTTTGAAAATCAATTAACTCTACACCGAAGTCATGTGGAATGAGTATGAGCTTGAGTGAGTCTAACTGAAGTACAGGTCTAACCGAATCGACTAATTTGATTATTCCTTCTCGGATAGTAGCTTTCTCTTCATCCGTCCATGGATAATTAATCTGTATCTCCATAACAATCACCTCTTTCACTCTTAAATTGATTTATCCATTATTTTGAAAATTGTAGTAACGATATATACCAATTTTTCGCTGTCACTTATTGCATTGTTCTCCCGATTAATCTATCCGCCCGGTAAATCTGCTCCACCAGCACCAGACGCATCGGTTGGTGCGGATAGATCATGCGGCCAAAGGAGAGAGTTTCTTCTCGGTACGGGATAGGGCCACGGGCGATTTCCGTATTTGATTATGATGAGAATCACTCTGGATCACAGGAAGTGCGTCGGCTGCATTGGTCTTGACTTCAAACGGGGGAGACTGTGCCCCTTCCGCTGGTAATATAGCCGAAGGCTTTCCCTTACCCAGAAGCCCCACAGTTGAAAAACCTCTGGGTTTGAAATATAACTATTAGACTTAAATTTCAGAACTTTGAAGCGTTTGTTCATCAAAAAACTTTAATGTATTGATGTACTTACTTGCAATAGACGGAGTTACTGGACCCATTTTTAAAAAGTTTTGAGTTAAGCCTTGGCGGCCATTTTCCCAAATTGTAGGCCAATTGACACAGTAGGTGTCGTAAGCTCCCATCCCTTTTATTTGAACATTATAACGAGTATAAATTCCAGTCTCACTTTCGAGATTAAATCGACTGCCAAAAAAATTAGCTGTATTTAATTGAAATAGCGCTGATGGAGTTAGAAATACACCTATCCAGTCTGATGCTTCATACCAAGAAGCTACTTCATCTACCGCTGGACCGATCATTATATTCTCACTGAGTTCTAATTCTCCATAAGCCGTTGCTCCTCTAAGAGGTATCTTTCTGGAAATTGAATTGCAAACTAAAAATCGATTAATAATACCATGAAATTCAATTGCTTTATTGATATCATCTCCATATGTAACCAAAGCGATAGTGTCTGAAATGCTCCTGATTTCTACTGTTAAATTACTCAGATGTGATGACATTATAGAATCTTCTTTATAGCTATCAATCCAAACTTGTGAAGCACCTATTAGGCTCTTGAGTACTGATATTGCATCTGTTTTTCGCTGCCATATTCCTTTCCATCCTAATACATCCATCAGTGAAATAGCACCATGCCTCATTTTTAGCCCCCCTAAATTATCCTCTGGCCAATGATTGAAAATAGATTTTTCGCCCTCACTTATGATACGGTTCCCCCCGATTAATCTTCACCGCCCGGTAAATCTGCTCCACCAGCACCAGACGCATCAGCTGGTGTGGCAGAGTCATCCGCCCGAAGCTGAGCTTCGTCTGGGCGCGCTTCAGGACGTCCTCGGATAGGCCGTTAGAGCCGCCGATGACAAAAGCCACGTTGCTGGTCCCGTACGTGCCCAGCTTGTCCATATGGGCCGCCAAGTCCTCGCTGGACCACAGCTGGCCACCGATCGCCAAGGCGATGACGTGGGTGTCCGGCTTGATGTGGCCGAGAATGCCGGCGCCCTCCTTCTCCTGCACTTGGCGCATCTCGGCTTCGCTCATGTTCTCCGGCGCCTTCTCATCCGGTACCTCGTGCACGGTCAGGCGCACATACGGCGCAAGACGCTTGCTGTACTCCGCAATGCCCTGAACCAGGTACTTTTCCTTCAACTTGCCTACGCATACGATCTGTATATTCATGGCGCTGTTTCGCTCCTTAAACTCGACTTTATGACGTTCATTCTAACATGGTGCCACTGCCAATTAAAGGACATACCATACGCATCCCACCTCCTAAGAGAGCTCTCACCCTCTTTCGAATCCACTAAACTCAAGCCGTATATTAAAAAAAGAGCCCTCTCCAACGGGAGCGACTCTTCTTCTCTTCCTATCTATTTTAAAATGACCGGCAGCTCTTTCAGCGCAAACATCATCGTGCTGTCCATCCGTGCCAGCTCTACGGAGCGGTCCCGGCGGTATTCGGGGTAACGGTCCAGCAAAGTCTGGAGGGCGATTCGGGACTCCATGCGGGCTAATTGAGAGCCCATGCAGTAGTGGATGCCGCTGCCCAGACCCAAGTGAGGGTTCGGATTCCGGTGAATGTTGAATACGTCCGGCTGATCAAACACATCCTCGTCATGGTTGGCCGAGGCCATCCAGATATAAACGAACTGTCCCTGCTTCAGCTCCTGTCCCCGCAGCACCGTGTCCTGCTTCACGCTACGGAACATCAGCTGAACGGGCGAGAAGTAGCGGAAGACTTCCTCAATGGCCCCAGGAAGCAGCTGTGAATCTCCAAGCACCGCTGCACGGACCTCCGGCAGGCTGTCGAAGGCGAGCACGGCCGAAGAGATCAGGTTGGTCGTCGTTTCGTTGCCGGCTACGAGAAGAAGAATGCAGAACCCGATAATCTCCAGTTCGGTCAGGTGTTCATTGTCGATACGGGCCTCGACCAGTTTCGTGATCAAATCGTCCTGCGGATGCCGGCGACGGTCTTCTGCGATCTCGGAGAAGTATTCGCTCATCTCGCGCTGGCATTGGAAATAGGCATCGGCATTGTCGCCCACCAGAGCATCCGACCAGGCCTTGAACCGTTCCCGATACTCCATCGATACGCCGAGCATTTCCGCGATCACCGTGATCGGTAACGGACTTGCGAGATCGGCCACGATATCCATCTTCCCCTTCTTCTCGGCTTCGTCCAATAGGGATGTCGTGATCTCCTGGATCTTGGGGGCGAGCGATTCGATCATGCGAGGCGTAAAAGCATGGGATACCAGCTTGCGCAGCTGGCGGTGCTTCGGCGGATCCTGCCGCAGCACACTGGATTCAATAGGGTCATCGGAGGATGAGGAGCCCTGGGAAGAGAACACTTCGTAATTCGTGAAGACCGCTTTGACATCCTCGTATTTAAATACGTTCCAGGCTCCGCCACCATCAATCGCCGCCACCGGAGATTCCGTCCGCATCTGGCGGAACCATTCCAGCGGGAGTAAACCGTTCTTATTCCATTCCATGCTTAACACCTTCGCTTTCCTCATCAAATTTGAACTGACTGGTCAGTTATAGGCATGTAAAAAAAGAAGGCCTTGCTTATTCAAGCGATATAAACAGGCCTTGGGTAATCATCGTGAATGCAAACCGCTCCAGATCCTCACGCGAATACCGATCTTGATGATTCAAGTAGTAATTGCAAGTGCTCTCCAGCGTACCGACGATGCTGGCAGCGGCCAGGTTGGGATCCACGGCACGGCACAGGTTCTCCTCACACTGTCCTTCTTCAATCATGCTTGCCAAAAAGCTTAAATAATTCCTCTTAAGCTCCTTTAACTCATCCAGGACATCCTGCTCGATACCGTTCGAAATCTCATTGAATACGATATGCGAGAAATGTCGGGATTCAAGAAACAAATCCAAATGATGGCGAATCGTCCGCTCAATCTTCTCCTTCATCGGCAGCGAGGAATTCAGATCCGCTTCCGTCCGCTGCATGATATCCTCAAGGCCCTGCTTCACCACCGTCTTGAAGAGCTGGGATTTGCCCGGGAAGTTGTAGTACAGCGTCCCCTTGGCAACCTGGGCGCGGGCGGCAATCTCGTCCATGCTTGCGCGGTGGTATCCGTTCTCGGAGAATACTTCAATGGCTGCTTGGATAATTTTTTCTTTGCTCACAATAGGGTCGGCCCTTTCACGGCTAAATTTAGTTCACTGCTCTTGTTCTGACTGGTCAGTTCAAAAATAAGATACCATGCTGGCAAAAATTAGTCAACGGATACGCCTTTCCTCCATATGAATGTTGGATTCCATCTCGATCTATTTCGATTCTTAGGTTTATTTCCGTGGTATCCTATACAAATGGACAAATACGGTGTATATTTCAACAGGGCTGGTAAAGAATCAGCATATAGGAACAAGAATATACCGTAACGGAGTGATGGGTTGAGTAAATCCAAGGGCAAGGGCGGAACAGGCAGAGGCACGGGCAAGAAAGGCTGGAGCCGATGGGATGCAAGCGCAAGAAGAGCCAAGAGTAAACCCAAACCTTATACCAGTAAAGGGACCAAGCAGGCGGACAATACAGCGGACGCCGATAATCATAGAGGTACCCCATAATGAACATATGGTTTTAAGAACCCCTGATACAACCTAATGAAGGAGATGAACGGATTGGACAATCAAGAAGTTTTGACGGACATGCCGTCGAATTATGAGGAATTGAAAAGCTCCGCCAACCGAAACGCCAATTGGAGAGAACGCTTAAGCGCCGTTGAAGAGCTGGGAAAATGGAAAAATCAAAAATCCATCGATATTTTGCTGCATAGACTGAATACGGATGCGGTTCACCAAGTACGGGAGGCTGCCTATCATAAACTCCTGGCCTTTGGCGAGGACGTGCAAATGCCCGAAGGACGCAAAGGCGAGCTGATGAAAGACGTTTCGAAGGTGCTCCTGCGCATCAAAAAAAGCCTTCCCCGTGACCACACGTATGAGGACTTCAAAGAAAAGCTGAAGAAGATGAGAATCGACATCTACGATACGTACGAGGGTGACAAAGGCGCCGACTTCGACAGCTGGCTGGAGCAAACCTGGTCTTCCTTGTTAAGAAGATAACGGTGCGCTCAGCCTTCCGGATGCCCACCATGTATATGAGAATTCCGGTTATGTTATACTGAACACAAATATTAATTTATAGGAGTGGTACTCTGAGAAAGCAAAAGCCCATGTCGTTTGATGATCTGCTGAAGGAATTGCAAGGCCAAAAATCGGTACAGGAGGATCCGGATAACATCTCTCTGGAAAAGCTGTTCAATGAATCGTTTATGCGTAAGCATTCATCCCACAACAGCTTTGGGGATTTTGTCGTAAAAGGCAACTTCCAAGTGGAAACGCACGAAGATATCGATAACATTCCGGACGAACTGTTTGACCGTCATGTCTCCAGAGAAACCGATTTCCCGGATTGGAAATCGATGCTGGAGCAGGCCAAAGCCGATCATGCGGCTGCCATGAAGTAATATCGCTGCTATGACGCAGCTATGATCAGGGGCCGAAGGCCCCTTTTTCTATTCCATCCTTTTAACGTGGTATGCATTTCGACATCGACTTGCTTACTTCGACTCGGACTTGGATTCCGAATCCGGTTCCGTCTCGGCCTTCTCTCTGAATTTCTTATAGAGCTTTGTAATATTCGCCGTATTGATCTCGATGTTGTGCTCGTAAGCGTATTTCACTGCATATCCCAGCGCCAAGGTCGTAGCACCCGCTACCGTCGCTCCGGCGACCGATCCCGCGCCAGGGAACACCTTCACGATCTGCCGGAAAATGCTCTTCCCGATATTCCCGAATATCGTGGCAATGACGAGCTCCTTCGCCGTCTCCTTGCTGATCGGCTTATTGTACAGAACCGCAAGCCGGGTAAGCAGACTCACTTGAATGCCGGTAATCGGAATGATATCCGACCCCGGGATGGGGGATGCGCCTACCGCTCCCGCCGAGATCGAGGCACCGATGATCCACCCGTTGGCGGTCGCCGACTTTTCCTTGATGCTTTTGGCAAAGAGGATGTCTTTAGACTTTTTTTTAAGTATCTCCAGAATGCTGCTCCGCAGCCGATCGATGTTCTGGCCCGTCCGTGAGGACACCGGCACAACCTCATAGCGCCCTCCGGTCTCCTTCCGCACACGCGCCACCAGGCGATCGATTTCATCCGCGGCGTCGATTTTGTTCAGCACGATAAGGATGTTCGAGTTAACGCCTTGAATTTTCTGAAACGACTTCTTCTCCGCCTCCGAGAAGACGGTGCCTGCAGCGTTCAGAAAGAACAGCACGATATCCGCCTGTTTATAGTAATTCAAGGTCACCTCCGAATTGGCGGTGTTCACATCATTCAATCCGGGTGTATCGATAAAGGATATATGGTCCTTGTACTTGTGCGGATGAATTTCCGTCGTTTCCCCAGGCTCTGCCCCGACGCCGGCCACCTCTTCGCCCACGATCCGGTTCATGGTGGAAGACTTGCCCGTATTCACGTCGCCAATCAGCGCAATGAGGATTTCCTGCTTCAACTGGCGGTTGATTTCATCCATTTCCTTCTCGTAGGCCTCATCGGCTGCCCTCTTGATCTCTTCCTCCCAAGCTTTTCCGTAGTCATCCATGTCTGATCGTCTCCATTCACGATAGGTTTTCGCGCCTCCGTGCAATCTATACATTCATCATACACTACGCAGGACTGTCCACCGAAGCTGCGTTTCTTCGATTCCCTTCATGATTCTCTTAAACAAAAAAAGCGTGAATTCATCACGCTTTCCCATTCGCATTATTTATTGAATTAAAAAATTCACATTACACAATTAAAAATTCAGCATGCTTCTCGCACTCCGCGCACTTCACCGGTGGGTCCCAGTCCGAAAACTCGGTCTCCTTCAGATCAACAATATCCGGGGCATCCTCATATTCATCCACGAAATTTTCGATCGCTAGTTCCACATGTTCCTTGCATACGACGTACATTCTATGCATCCTTTCTATCTTTCGCCTCATGTTGTGTTTACCTTCAAACCAGTATAGCCACTCTTCTGTTCTACCACACTCTACGAGAAAAAGAAATGTTTTTAACCCAATTGCCCATCCCCGCTGTATTTCAACCCACAAAAGCTTCCGATCCATCCATGGATTTCACATCCAAGGCCTTCCGCACAACTTGAATACAGGTGTGAGCAGCAAAAAAAGAGCGTGAAACACGCTCTTCTTTCGCGGCCGTTTCAACGGCTCGTATCTAACCTTTTTCAATCTCTCTATATATGGATACTATTCCATGCTAACGATAATATATACCCGCTATTTGTTTCAATAAACACCGAACAAACACATCTTTGCGGGAATTTGCACACTTGCTGTGCAAAATCGTCCGCCAAGACAGCCTGCGTTATTCTCCAGGCTTCTCTTCCAGCTTGACCTTCAGCGACTGCAGCTTGCCGTCACGATAGAAGGTCACGTTCAGGTCTCCGCCCACCTTCGTGTTGTAGTACAGGTGCTTGCGGAGCTCGAGCGTCGTTGTAATCGGTTTGCCATCCAGCTTCACGATCACGTCGTTCAGCTGCAGACCGGCATCCAGCGCAGGGCCAAGCGCATCCAGCACGACCACGCCTTCGGTTACCGTCTTCGGCAGCTTGAGATCCTCCTTCTCCTTCTTGCTCAGCGGAGCATACGGATTGCTCAAGTCGACGGTGTATACGCCGAGATAAGGGCGGGCAATATGCCCCTTCAGCATCAGCTCGGTTACGACCTCCGTAATTTCGTTGACCGGAATCGCGAACCCGAGTCCTTCGACGCCGGTGTCGGCAATCTTCATCGTGTTGATGCCGATGACTTTACCGTTCAGGTCCACCAAAGCGCCTCCGCTGTTGCCCTCGTTAATGGCTGCGTCGGTCTGGATGACCTCCTGCTCCCAGTCGTAAATGCCGTCCTGGTTCAGGGATACCGGAATGATGCGGTTGGTATAGCTGACAATCCCGGAGGTCAGCGTATCGCCCAAACCCAGCGGGTTACCGATAGCGATGACCGTTTCGCCGAGACGAAGCTTGGAGGAGTCTCCAAATTCGGCAACCTCGCCGATGCCTTTGCTGTCAATTGACAGAACGGCAATATCGCTGACGTTGTCCGTGCCGACCAAGGTCGCTTTTTTCTTCTCGCCGCCTACCAGCACAACCTCCAGGGAATCGGCGCCTTCCACCACATGGTTATTCGTAATCACGAAGGCTTTGCCCTCGAGTTTCTTGAAGATGACGCCAGATCCAAGGGCATCCTCTTGCGAGCCGCCGAAATCTTCGCCGAAATCAAAATCATCGCCGAAGTCGAACCCTTCCGGAAGCTCAAAGTCGCCCTCATCCTCAGGCAGCGTGCCGGATTCCTCTTCCAGACCTTCACCCTCGATCCCTTCCTCTTCAGGCAGCGGAGTCTCTTTGTGCGTCAATACGCTGACAACCGCAGGACGCACCTTCTGGGCAGCGCTAATAATCCGTTCATATGGATCGCCATCCGACGTGGACAGCTGATGACTGCCATTGATCATGGTAATCGGTGACGACGTCGCAGGATGACCTGTAATGAAGCTGAACAGCATCACCGCAATCAAGGCGCTGCACACGGAACTGATCGCGGAAATCTGGAATGTGGATAAACCCTTCCTGCGGCGGGTGGACCGCCACTTCGTTCGCTCAGATCGGTCCTCGCTGGTATTTTTGCTCCGTCTGGAAATTTTAGTTGAATAGAAATCATCGTCAAACAATCCCATTGCGATCCCTCTCTCCCCTTGGTTGCTACGCGTCAAGATACTTTACCAGCTTCAGACCTACCGCCATTACCGACTGACCTACTAAAATCATCTTGTCGTCATAACAACCGCCTTGCACCGCATGTATCTATCTTTCTATGAATCGGCAGCGTGCCACCTGTTAAATATCTCTCTATTGTATGACTCTTCTGCGGCTCAAAAAGTTGCATTTTTGAGCTCTGTCTTTGAACTTTTAGTGAAATATCGCTCCTTATCCAATATTTGAACCCACAGCCAGAAATCTAGTTCCAGAAAAGGTATGTATTGACACCCGACCGTTCAAAAAAGACCCTGTATCCTTCTATTACCACAAACAGGGCGTTTTAAGCGCGAAACATCCGTTTTTTTCTAAAAAAGATGGGAATACCTGGGTTGGCTTCATTTGGCGTATACAAGCACCCTGTCCTCTAGTTCGTTGCAGGTGCTTAACCACAGCCCTCAGACCTTCCGGTGCTCCTATTGTACCACACGAACACAGGTTCACGTCAGCTTTCTTTGGTAAAAACAAATGCTAAATTGATGGCAATTTTAAGAGTCTGTGTAACGAGAGATTTTACATTCGATTCATAGCGATTGTCCAGGTGAACACAATACCCTTGTATACGAGACAGACAGCCAAAAGGTTCCATTTTTCGAGGATATTCCATGACCCCTTCTTCCGGCATTCCCGCAATCCTGGCAGCGGCAGCCCTTGATTCGTGCATTCCCCCTTTAAAGACTATACCGAACAAATGTGTTAAGAAAATGGCAACACGGTTGGTCTTCCAGGCCAAATATGTTCATTTCGGAGTACCGCGCTACATCTCTCCGGCGACCCACACATCATTCCTATTTGGATTCACCGTCACTTATTCTTTCCTAAGCTCTCCGCTGCAAAAATACTTCCCCGTCCCCTCTGCAGTATGCCTGCAGACAAGGCTCGTCTGCCCTGTTTGGCCTATCAAAAAAGCACATTGCCTGCTTAAGCCATAGGATTTCGACCTGCTTCTCCGCTTTCTGGCACTGGTTAGGTTATCCATTCATCTGCAGGTTGCCCGCAGGGAATGTTATGAAGGGGAAACCATATGCAAGGAGGGTTAAGGATGGCAAGAAGGTCACGGCGGCACCGGAGTCCCGAAATGCAGCAGTTCATGACTAACGTGATGCGAAACGAAGGCTATCAAGTCGACCCGCAGCGGCAGCAGGACCTCAAATATGAGGTGGCCAAATCACTCGGCGTACCGCTGAAACCCGGCGACAACAGAGACCTGACCACCGAACAGGCGGGTAAAGTCGGCGGTGCCATCGGCGGTGCCATGGTTCGGGAAATGGTTCGTATGGCGCAAGAAAGCCTCAGCAAGCGTTAGAGACGAGCCGTTTCTCAGCATGTGATGCGTCCGTCCGCAACAGCAAAAACAGCCCCACGTCATCATGGGGCTGTTTTGCTCATGCCTATTTTAAGATATCCATGTTATGAATGCTGAATTCGTCCAAGGCAAGCTGTCTCACTAAACTATTCCCCGACTTTATCCCAAGGGGTCGGACGGTCATAATACGTATCGCACAATTTAAACTCGCTGTCCTTGAAGAAGCAGCCGCGGTCTTCCATCGTATCGCGTACGGTCATTCTTGCCAGGTCCATCATGTTATGATCCAGGCTAAGATGGGCCAGATACGTCCGTTTGGTATCGCCCGTCAGCAATTCGCTTAACGCATCGCCTGCCGAATTATTCGACAAATGCCCCATATCGCCGAGAATCCGGCGCTTGGTATTCCACGGATACCGTCCCATCCGGAGCATCTCGATATCGTGATTGGCTTCCAGCACCAGCACATCCGATCCATCCAGCGCTTTCTTCACCTTGTCGCTGACATAACCGAGGTCCGTGGCAACGCCCAGCTTCTCGTCGCCGTCATAGAAGCAGTAACCGACCGGTGCCGCAGCGTCATGGGATATTTCAAACGGCTCCACCCGCAGCGTGCCAAAATCCTTGACCTCATGACTCTCCAGCACAATCCGGTTCTCTTCCGCAATCTTGCCCAGCGACTTGCTCATCGCTTCCCACGTTTTCTCATTCGCATAGATCGGCAGATTGTATTTGCGCGCCACCGCGCCAAGCCCCCGGATATGATCCGAATGCTCATGCGTGACCAGAATTCCGTCGATTTCTTCTCCCATCATTTCGCGTTCCTTCAACAGCTCATCGATGCGCCTTGCACTTAGGCCCGCATCGATCAGCAGTGTCGTATCCTCATTGCGGACAATGGTCGCATTGCCCGTTGAGCCGCTCGACAGCACGGAAAATGAAATCCCCATAGTCTTGTTACTCCTTTGTCGTATCGCTTTTTGGCGTCAGCACATCCCCGCTGATGCCCTGCACATAGATCATCTCGCCATGATCCAGCGTAAACCGCCAGGTCGGTGCTGCCAACTGATCCTCTGTATTAAACAACTGCCCATAATAACCAAGCTGAATATCGCGTACCGCCGAATCAGGCGGGATGAAATTACGTTCGATAAGGGTTTCCAAAGCCTTCGATGCAGGCAGAACCTTCTGTTCCTCCATATCGCTGCTTGGCAGAATCTCAAACACGGGTTCGCGAAACGCATGAATCTTCTGGGCTTCATGGATAAACTCCAACTCCACGTTAAACAGCGGCCATTCCTTCTGCACCAACGGCCGGAATATGAAGACATTCTCCTTGTCCGACGGCTCGTCATGGCGATAGTTCCCGAGATCCGCAATCTTGCCTTCCAGCGCATTGCGCAATTCCTTCTCATCGGCATAAATCAGCTTCGTGTCCACCGGCTGCTCCAGTCCTACCGGCTCGCCCTGGGCTTCCGCGCTGTAGATATAATTAATTTTGGGCAGCTGCGGCGTTTCCGTCGGGATCGGACTCAGCAATTGAATCCCATTCTCCTCCATCACCTGCTGGGTGCTCTCGGAAAGCGAGGTGAAATCCAGATTGGAGCCGACCTGCTCGCGGTAATCCATCCAGAGCTGATAGCCCAGTACCAGATTCAGCAGCAAAAACGCGTAAATCAGAACATTTTTGGCACGGCCCCAATCCATGAATATCCCTCCTTGTGATTCAATGTACCCCGTATGATTACTCGAGTATGACAACCGAGCCGTTCTGGAGCTTTAAAGCCCATACCGGCTTCAGCAGCAGCCCTTCTCCCGTCAGCACCGGTAAATAGGCGGGATCCAGACCTGTAACCACACTCTCCTCGTAAGGCTTCAGCTTCGCTTCCAAGGCCTCGCCTCCCGTAAGCTTTACCATCTGTTTCTTCAAAGAGGCCGGCTCGAGATATAACAGCGAGCGCTCATAGGAGGTTACCGTTCCCTGCTGCAAGTCCAATTCCATGACGCCATATTGGAAGCCTGGCGTATTCAGGATCGGAAATCCGCCGTAGTATTGCTGGAATTTCACCAGCGTCCGATCCTCGGATTCACCCGCTTTAGCCAGCCTGTATGTGCCGTTCCAGCCCCCGTGCTGATTCACGAAATCGATGGCGGACAGCACATCCTTGCCGGGACTGCTCTCTCCGGATGGCGGCGCAGCCGGATCGGTATAGCTGATCCATTTCTGTCCCTGGTCTACCTGGAGGCTCCGCTTACTGTCCGTATAAATCTCGGAGCCGTCTTTTTCCCGAATGTTGCGGGTGATGCTTGGGTCAAAAAACAGGCTGCGCTGCATTTGATCAACCGTATATTCCCCGATCGGCAGCTCAATGCTGACCATATTCAGCTCCTTCTCCGGAGTATAATACCGGCCTTCCACCATCTTATACGGCGTCCAGCTCAGCCCGAAGTCCACCAGCTGATCCACGTCCTGTACGGTCAAATCCGCCTGGGCGGCTTCATAGACGACATCGCCCTCCGTACTGAAAAACATGACATGGATCTTCGCTTCGCCTTCCACGCTGTACAGCCACATTTTGTTGATGCTTTCCCCTTCAAACAGGGTATCCGGGACGATTTGCATCACTCTCTGGAGCAGCGTTACCGGAATGCCTGAATCAAAGCTCAGCTCAATGCCTCGATTCTCGGAACGAACCTTGGCCCAATCGATGTTGCTGACCATCCGCCGCTGGAAATTATCAAAGGTCCGGCCTTTAAGCCGGTTATACACGAGATTATAGAACGTATCGTTCGGATAGAACACCGTATGCTTGTCTTCGCCCAGATGAATGACCATTTTGTCGGGAAAGAGCAGATTCTCGGGCTTCTCTTCCGGCCCCATCTCCTCGGTTCGGATATAGGCGTCCTTCGATTGCACAACCGAGTCGCTGCCCGGAAAACGGAAAATCAACACATAACTCTGTACCAAGCTGCCAACGACCAACAGGACCAGCAGCACGGTTTTCAATCGTTCCTTCACGCTAACACCCTCCCCTCATCGTCCAGGGGCAAGGTAAAGGTCACCGTGGTGCCCTTCTCCAATTCGGATTGAAGCGTAATGAAACCTCCATGTGCCCTGACAATTTCCCGGGCAATGGACAGACCGAGGCCCGTTCCGCCTAAATTGCGCGTCCGTGCTTTATCCACCCGATAGAAGCGCTCAAAGATCCGGTCCAGATCCTTCTTCGGAATACCGATCCCGGTATCCTTAACGGATAAGGATAACATGCCTTCCTCCGTTATGCTTGCATCCATGGTGATGGTGCCTCCGTCCGGCGTATATTTAAGGGCGTTGGATATCAGGTTATCGAGAACCTGGTCAATGCCGTCCCGGTCCAGCATCGCCGTGGATACGCCCGGCTTCACTTCGATAATGGTGCGAATATGCTTTTGCTTCATTTGGAAAGAGAATCGGTCCTCTACGTCCTCCAGCATTTCCACGATGTCCGTCCGCTCCTTATGCAGAGCGGCCTCCTTGGAATCCAGCCGGGACAAATGCAGCAGGTCCGTCACCAGCCGGATCATCCGGCCGGTCTCATTTTGGATGACGCCGACGAATCTCGGCCCCATCTGTTTATCCTCCAGTGCGCCATCCTCCAGCGCCTCGGTATAACTCTTGATGGTGGTCAGCGGCGTGCGCAGCTCATGGGATACATTCGCCACGAACTCCCGTCGGGATGCCTCCAGCTTCTCCTGCTCGGTGACGTCCTGCAGCACGGCAATCGTACCCGTGATGCCGATCTCCCGCCGGTGAATCGGCGTGAAGGTCACACGCATCATGAACGGCTCGCTGCCCTCGCGCGGCGTAATCTCAAGCAGCTTCGAATCATGGCCTTCGCCGCGCGCCAAGGCTTCGGATTCGGATTCTTCCAGGCCCAGCAGAGACACGATATCGTGTCCTGCCAGTTCTTCCCCCTCCACGCCCAGCATTTCGCCGGCGCGCCGGTTCATCAGGATGACACGCCCTGCCTCATCGGTTGCGATCACGCCGTCGCTCATATTCGTCAGGATTGAAGCAAGCTTCTCCTTCTCTTCTTCGTTCTGCGAGAGAGCTTCGCGCAGACGGCTGGTCATATAGTTGAACGCCTGGCTGAGCTGGCCGATCTCATCGCTGCCGAATACCGGCGTTTTCTCGGTAAACCGGCCATCCGCGACGGCCCGCGCGTGCTTGGTCAGCTCCTTGATCGGATGAGTAATCGTATGCGACAGGATGACGCCGAGCACCGCGGTCAAGCCGAGGGCCAAGAGAATGCCCGATATAAAAATATTGTTGATCCGCTGCATCGTGCTGTACAGCTCGCTCATGCTGGCTACGATATATATCGCGCCGACGATTTTCTCGTTGTACATGACGGGCTTGGCCACCACTTTTTTGCGGATATTATCATCGTCGATGATGTACTCTTCATTATCCTGTATTCCCTGCAAGGCCCGACTGACAACCGTCTGCGTGTTCTTGGTGCTCACATAATCGGCATGGGAGGGCAGCGAGGTAGTCAGTACCCGCCCGGTGGAATCCAGCACCTGGATCTCGGCGCCGTTCAGGTTGAACAGATTGTTCACCATGACGCGCAGGCTCTCGATCGGATCCTCCTCGGTATCGTTCTCGCCGCCAAGGGTTTTGGCCGCCAAAACCGACATCAGTTCGGCGCGTTCCTGCAAGTCCTTCGTGAAGTTGCTGGTCAGCGAGTTCTTCATCGCACTCACAAAATACACCCCGATCAGCTGCATCGCGATCAGAATGAGAAGGACATAAATGATGATGACCTTCGCCTGGATGGTGCGGAAGAAGGACAGCCACTTCATTACAGGCCTCCGTTTTTCGCGCTGCGCATCAGGTAGCCCAGTCCGCGCCGAGTCAGGATATATTCCGGTTTGCTCGGATTCTCTTCAATCTTCTCGCGAAGCCGGCGGATCGTCACGTCCACGGTTCGCACATCGCCAAAGTATTCAAAGCCCCATACCGCCTGCAGCAAATGTTCCCGAGTCATCACTTTGCCGGCATTACGGGCCAAATAATAAACCAATTCATATTCGCGGTGCGTCAGATCGAGCGCTTCCCCGCTTTTATATACCATGTACATGTCCGTATCAATAAACAGCTCAAACAGCCGCAGGCCTTGTCCGCCTGCACTTGTGCCGCCTGTGTTATCCGCCGAGTTGTCCGGCTTCTGCTGACGTCGCAGATGCGCCTTCACGCGTGCGAGTATTTCTCTCGTGCTGAACGGCTTCGTCACGTAATCATCCGCCCCGAGCTCAAGCCCAAGCACCTTGTCGATCTCTCCGTCCTTCGCCGTCAGCATGATGATCGGGATCTGCAGGTTAGCGGCACGTACCTCGCGGCACACGTCCATTCCGTCTTTGCCGGGCAGCATCAAATCAAGCAGCATCAAATCCGGCCGCTGCGTGAGCGCAATCTCCACGGCGCTGATGCCGTCAAAGGCGCAGATGACCTCATAGCCCTCTTTTTCCAAGTTAAACTTTAAAATATCGGCGATGGGCTGTTCGTCATCCACCACCAGAATGGTTCCCTGCATCTTCCTGTTCACCTCATACCTTCTTAAAGAGGATGTTCAAAAAGTCCCTTTTTGAACTCACACTTAAACGGTCTTCTTTCCATTTTACCACACCTGCCGCCGCTACACACCCACTGGTCCGCCATTCGGAGAGCGGCAGCGATCGCCTTTGGATTCGGAAAATCTCATCATAAGCGGCATTCCTATTTTCCGAATTCAACAGCGACGGAGGAGGATACCGCTTGCGACACCACTGCAGACTATTTTCCCGTTCTGCCCCACTCACACCGCCTCCCCTACGGCCGCCCCGATTCAGGGGGCGGCCATCCGCTTCGCAGCTTAGCTGGAGTACACGGGGATGGATCCGACAGATAAGGGAAATACCCTCTACCGCAGCATGCGGTGTCATTCGGAGAGCGGCAGCGATCGCCTTTGGATTCGGAAAATCTCATCATAAGCGGCATTCCTATTTTCCGAATTCAACAGCGACGGAGGAGGATACCGCTTGCGACACCACTGCAGACTATTTTCCCGTTCTGCCCCACATCCCCAAATCACCGCCTGCAAGACGCAAAGATGGCCGCCCCCGTTAAGGAGCGGCCATCTTCACTATTATGATATATGAACCAATAATGGCTTATGTCGCATTGGTTTACCTAGTATAACACAGAACTACAGATATTTCATCGGATTTTGGGCAACTCCATTTTTTTGCACTTCGAAATGTAGATGCGTCCCGGTGGAACGGCCCGTATTACCCATGACGCCCAGCTTGGAGCCTTGTCCAACAGACTGGCCGTTGCCGACGGAAATCTTGCTCATATGCCCATACAGCGTGCGATATCCATTGCCGTGATCGACAATGACGACGTTGCCGTAACCGCTCTGCTGACCCGCGAAGACCACTCTTCCGGAGGCCGCTGCCATAATGGTGCTTCCGCCAACCATATCAATGCCCTCATGGCTTCTTCCCCACCGATGTCCGAAGGAGCTTGTAATGCGCGCCCCGCTCACCGGCCAAGCGAACATGCTGCCGCTGGACTTCTGGGTCACCGCTGCCGCTTTTTTCTTCGGTGCTACCTTGGTTCCTTTGTACACCACTTCCGGCAGGGATTCCTGAACCACCTGTTGGCCTGTCCACTGCTTGGAGATAACCTTGCCGTTCTCTTTGGTCACGATGTAATCCACCGTCTTCACGCCGTCCCGTCCGGGACGGACGACCTTCCGCTTGCCCAGCGGGAGCTCGCTGCTCTTGCGAACAATCGTCTCTGGTTTGCTCGGCTGCTTCACCGACACCGTCTCCACCGTTCTGACCGTCAGCGGCGCTTCCGGCTTCGTCACCTGCAGCTCGGCCCCGATCTGAACGTATTTCTCTTCGAGCCCGGGATTGAGCGCCATGACGTCGGCAGACTTCATGCCAAAATGCTGTGCGATCGAGGAAATCGTATCTCCCTCTTTCACCGTGTACACCACCGGCTTGTCCTTCGTGCCGGTCAGCACCTTGACCGCTTCTTCCACGTCCAGCACCTTGTTCGGGTCAGCCTTCGTGTTGGCAAGCGAAATCTTCTCCTTGATGTCCACGGACTCGAGCCCGCTTGCGTCATCCTTCTTCTTGCTCGATGCCGATGCGGACGTTTTCGTGAAAGCGACTCTCTGCGTCTTCTCCCTCTGCGCAGCAGCCGGAGCGAACTTCAGCTTAGCCGCTTCGACGGCAGCCTTGGCCGTCTGTTGATCCTTCACGATCGCCACCGTCTTGCCATCCACCTTCAGCTCCACGCCGCGGGCATATGCTTTCAGCATGCCATCCAGCTTATGAAGCGTCTCCTCGCTGTTCACGACCGGTTTATAGGAACGGTCGGCCTTCGTGGTGATGCCGTCGGTATGAAGCACCATGGGCACATCAGGGTACTTCTCCTGATATTCCTTTTGCTTCGCTTTCAGCAGCTGGTCAAGCTGGGCATCTTCTTGAATGGTACCGATCGATTTCCCATCGACATACACATGATAGAACGGAATTGTATTCGCATTCACGTAAGCTTTTCCGCCGGTATATATCGATCCTGCTATGAGCAATACCCCTGCCGACATCCAAATCCATCTGCGCGGTGATGTCCACCCCCGCTTTGGCGGATTCGACGACATCGGGGACTCCTGATTTGAGTTGTGATTGAGGGTAGACTGATCGGCCGCTTGCTTGCGCAAGATGCTGTCCATCCACCGTTTCCCCTTAGAACCTTTCATGTCTCTCTCCTTTAAGCCTTGTCCATATGTAAGAATCCGTTATTCGTTCATCTGAACTTGCTGACTTAGCATTGAATGTGACACAACCTGTCAAAAGGTATCAAAATTTTAACCTTTTCGATCTTCGTATACTTTAACATAGCCTTTACAATCATTTCAAGTTTACGAAAATAGCGAAAAAACCCGCGTCCCGCGCGGGTTTCCTGATATTTTCCAATATGGGGCTTTTGCATGTCGGTGACAAAACGGTGACAGAGCCTGCCTGAAACCCGTCATACCGTTATTCTTTGAGCATGGTGATCAGTTTATCGAATTCTTCCGGATTCAAATATTTGGATATGCCCTGCTCGATCTCCGCAAGCTCCGCAGCGGTCAGACCGTCCTCCATCGCCTCAGAGATCTTCTGCATTTCGGATTGGGGCAGCTTGTTCATCAGCATGGCGAAAATCTCTTCCTTCTCCTCCGTTGGCAAACGGTCCTTCCGGTCCACGATGTCCCCCGGTGTCATGACAATCTCCTGATCTTCCAGGGAGGAGTCGCCAGACTCTGTCGTATTCATGCCCATGACGGGCAGGGAATTATCCGGTGCTTCTTCATCGTTCAAAGTCTCCCCTGACGTTCCCGTTGATCCTGAACTCGTCTCTTCGTCCTCCTTGGCCCCTCCATTCGTTTGGGTGCCGGCTTCCGATTCCGGTTCATCGTCCGCAGCGCCCTGATCTTCTTCCAATTGGCGATTGTCCTTCGCGGCATTGACGCTGCCTGCATCCGGCTTGGTGCCGGAGCCCACGCCCAGCATCGACTTCATAATACCTCCCACCCCCATTGGCTCCGCTTCCAGTTGAATGTTAAAGCTGGATAACACCGATTGAATATAGGCATTCACGACGATGCCCGTGGTCACAATCGTAAGCGTGCTCACCAGAATGGCGGTCAAGCTGATTTTCAGCAGCCATTTCATCCACTTCATCCGTATCTCCTCCTTCCTCATGCACGCTGCAATGACATGACGATTATTGCTTTCTTTTTCCAGTATTGACCACTCGGTATTGCTTCAATCGTGGGAATCGCCAATTTTTCTACTTCGAATCTGATATATTTCATGATTCGGTTCCTTTTAGGCCACACTACTTCCATGCGATAGAGCGCTCCATCGACCGCACCAGGGAATGTATGATACATATATAGTCATTGGAACGCTTATGAAGGAGGTCAATCTAGCAATGATTCATATATTGATCGCAGATGACGACGCGCATATTCGAGAGCTCCTGCTATATCATCTTCAAACCGAAGGATACACGGTATTCACTGCAGCTGACGGGGAAGAAGCTTCTGCCCTTTTGGCGGAAGAACAGGTTCACCTGGCTGTCGTGGATGTCATGATGCCGAACAAGGACGGGTATCAGCTCTGCGAAGAAATCCGGCGTTATTATGATGTACCCGTCATTCTTCTGACCGCCAAGGATCAGCTTGTAGACAAAGAGAGAGGTTTTGCCGTCGGCACGGATGATTACTTAACCAAGCCGTTTGAACCAAGGGAGCTCCTGTTTCGAATCAAAGCCCTGCTGCGGCGATATCAAATGGTCAGCGCGGACAAAATCCGTCTGAACGAAACGACCATCGACCGCAAAAGCTACGAAGTTCAGGGACACGGAAAAGTACTGATGCTGCCGATGAAGGAGTTTAAGCTGCTCTCCCAGCTTGCGAGCTATCCGGACCGGACGTTCTCGCGCGAGGAGCTGATTCAGCTCATCTGGGGAACGGATTTTGACGGAGATGACCGGACCGTGGACGTTCATATCAAACGACTCCGGGAACGCTTCGCGGACCGAAGCGGCGATTTCCGAATACGGACCGTTCGGGGCGTAGGATATAAATTGGAGGCGGCGCCGCAGTGAAAACCCTCTATTCGCGCATCGTCCTCACCACCATCGCCATCATGGTGATCAGCAGCTTGATTGCTTTTGTGCTGTCTAATCTGTACTACCAATACAATCTCAAGCCCTTTAACGATCAGAAGGTCACCACCATGGCCAAGGATATCGGGGACTTTTATGACAGCCACCCGGAGACGGACATCCATGATTATCTCCATCACATCGGCCAGCTCGGTTATCAATTCTATTTGGTGAATGATCAAGGCAAGGAGTGGTTCTACGGCGGCATGTTCCGTGAACAGGACCTCTCGCCCGAAACGGTGCGGCAAGTGCTGAACGGGAAGGTGTACCATGGCATTGCGGAGTTTCCGTCGGAGCTGTTCATTACCGGCTTTTTCGACAATGTCCTAAGCAACTCCATCGGCATCCCCATACAGGTAGAAGGCAGCCCTCACGCACTCTTCCTCAGGCCCGATATTACCGTCCAGTTCGGGGAGATGCGTATCTTCTTCTCCATCATTATGGTCATTGCCATCCTGCTGAGCATCCTGCTTGTCGGCATTATTACGCGCTATATCGTGAAACCGATCGTGAAGTTAACCGAGGCCACCCAGAGCGTGGCGCAGGGCCAATATGACATTAAGCTGAACGTTACCCGGCGTGACGAGCTGGGGCAGCTTGCGGACCATTTTTCCCAGATGGCCAAAGGACTAGCGCAATTAGAGCAGATGCGCCAGGAGTTTGTATCCAATGTCTCGCATGAAATCCAGTCGCCGCTGGCCTCCATTCAGGGTTTCTCGCAGACGCTGCAAACCAAGCGCTTGTCCGAGGAACAGCAGCAGCATTACTTATCGATCATTGAGGCGGAGAGCCGCCGGATGTCACAGCTCAGCAAACAGCTGCTTATGCTGGCGTCCCTGGATAAGGAAGAGAACATTCTCGATAAATCCACCTTCGACGTGGCCGAGCAAATCAAGCAAGTGCTGCTCCACACCGAATGGAACTGGCGCAGCAAAGATTTGACCATCGATATGTCGCTGCCGCCGACCTATGTTTACGGCGATCAGCAGCTGCTGCATCAGGTATGGACGAACCTCATCACCAACAGCATTAAATTCACCGCACCTGAGGGCGCCATCTCCCTGCGTGTGATCGAACACAACAAACAATGCCGCATCGAGATCTCCGATACGGGCATTGGCATTCCGCAGGAGCACCTGCCCCACATCTTCAACCGGTTCTACCGCGTGGATGAGGCCCGTGACCGCTCCGAGGGCAGCAGCGGATTGGGTTTATCCATTACCCAGAAAATTGTCGAACTGCATGGCGGACGTATTGAGGTCACGAGTCAGCCTGGAAAGGGAGCCACCTTCACCGTGATCCTTCCTAACGTATAATGCAGCCTAATCTCAAGTTCATGCTCTGTTCATATTCCATTCCTATACTTGGGGCATATCCCGCAGAGATTAATAACCGAGGGATGTGCTGCTTAATGATCAGGAATGGAGATGAGAAACATGTTTCTTGCACTGCGTGAACTTCAACATGCGAAGCTGCGCTATCTGCTGATTGGCTTCATTATGGTACTGATTGCCTGGCTCGTCCTGTTCGTCACGGGATTGGCCCAGGGGCTTTCCTCCGATAACGCCTCTTCCATACAAAATATGAAAGCCGACTACCTGGTGCTTCAGGAGGAGTCCGATCATCGGATCAATCGTTCCGTACTAACCGGCGAGATCTGGAAAGAAGTGCAGAGCCGCCCGGGTGGAAACCCGGCCACTCCGCTCGGAGTACACATGAACACCTTGACCAAGGAAGGCTCCGCAGCCAAATTCGATGCGGCTTTTTTTGCCATTGATGTGGAGAGCATGCTGGCACCCCGAGTCGTTGAAGGCACCATGATTAGCAATACGGATGCCGACCTTGTGATGGCCGACCGCTCCTTGAAAGAGGACGGGTACCGGCTGGGCGACCGGATCGTGGATCAGGCTACAGGCGCCACGTTTACGATTGCTGCCTTTACGGAGGGACAATCCTTCAGTCATGCCCCGGTCATTCACATGAACTTTGAGGGGTGGAAGGCGCTTCAGCCAAACCCGTCGAAGCCAGCGCCTATCTATAATGCCATCGCTTGGAATGGAACTCCGGAGCAGAAGGAAGCCTTGGTCCGGGACGTATCCGGCATCGAGATGATCACGAAAGAGGAAGCCCTGCAGGGGATTCCCGGTTTTCAGGAGGAGCAGGGTTCTCTCATCATGATGATTGTGTTCCTGTTTGTGATTGCAGCCTTCGTGCTGGCCGTGTTCTTCTACGTCATGACGATTCAGAAAATGAATCAGTTCGGAGTCCTGAAAGCCATCGGCGCGGGGACCGGCTATCTGGTGAGGAGTCTGATCTTTCAGGTCCTGACCCTCACCATCGTCAGTCTTGCGATCAGCATCGGCTTGACGTACGGGGTTTCGCTCCTGTTGTCCGGGATCGTGCCGTTTTCGTTAACGCCTTCGGTCGTTCTGCTCTGTTCCTTGCTGTTCCTGGCGGTTTCCCTGATGGGATCGCTATTATCGCTATATCGGGTCATCAAGATCGATGCAATCGAAGCTATCGGGAGGGCTGCATAATGACATCATCCAAGCTGTTGATGGATCAGGTAAGCAAAGAATTCGGTGACGGGGACACCTCAGCTAAAGTACTGGACAACATTTCACTGGATATCAAGGGTGGGGAATTTGTCGCGGTGGTCGGACCTTCCGGTTCGGGCAAAAGCACCTTTCTCTCCATTGCCGGGGCACTGCTATCCCCTACCCGGGGACGAATATGGATGGGCGATCAGGAGGTCACCCGGCTCCCCGCCAAACAAATGAATCAGCTGCGGCTGCGCCATATCGGATTTGTCTTTCAATCTTCCAATCTCATTCCGTATCTGACGGTCCGCGATCAGCTGCTCTTGATGGCCAAGCTGGCTAACCAGCACGGCCAGGAGCCGCATCGGCGGGCAGATGATCTGCTTCACCGGCTGGGCTTGTCGCATCGCAAGTCTCGGTATCCCGAGAGCCTGTCCGGCGGCGAACGGCAGCGGGTTGCCATTGCCCGGGCATGGATGAACGATCCGGAGCTCATATTGGCAGACGAGCCGACGGCAAGTCTGGATTCCGAGCGCGGCCGGACGGTCGTTCAAATGCTCGCCGATGAAGTGAAGCTGCGCCGGAAAGCTGCCATCATGGTCACGCATGACAAGCGCATGCTGGATCTATGTGACCGGGTCGTCTATATCGAGGACGGCAAGCTGTCCGAACGGACGCAGCCGATTGTGTTGTAGCATGACAAAAACCGGATTCATCCCTAGGCAACCTAGTCGATGAATCCGGTTTTTTACTATGCTGGACCGCCGTGTGCCTTGTCCAGCGCTCAAGAAGGCCATACGTCTATTCGAAGGTTCGTATGGCTTCTGTCCCCCCTACATGGATCTGACTGCATTCATCCGCTGTTTTTAGCCCCAATTCCAAATGATCAGCGTGCTGCCCTCTATGTCTATCTCCATTATAGGGTGGATGGGCGGATGACTAGGGGATAATATTCTTTAGCTGAAGGGACAAATTCTTCTACCTATTGAACAGCTATGGTATGCTCGAAAGCCATCTCCTATCCCGGATCTCCTACAGCCATAAAAAAGCCCGCCGACCCCTATCTTCGGCGGGTGTATTTCACATAACTTAAAGTTGAACTTTCACTCTCTCTATTCTTGGTCCAACGCTTGATTACTTCTCATAAATCGGCAGCACTTGATTCGTCTGCTCCCGGTTGCGGCCGACGGAGAAGATGGCAATCGGAATGCCGGTCAGCTCGGATACCCGCTCAACATAACGGCGAGTGTTCTCAGGCAGATCCTCCAGCGTCTTCGCGCCGGTTATGTCTTCGCTCCAGCCTGGCAGCTCTTCATAGATGGCTTCGCACTCGGCTAGCATTTTCAAGCTGGCCGGGTAGTGCGTAATCTCCTCACCGCGGAATTTATATGCGGTACAAATCTTCACGGTCTCCAGTCCGCTGAGCACGTCCAGCGAGTTCAGGGACAGGCCGGTAATTCCGCTTACGCGACGGGCATGGCGCACAACTACGCTGTCGAACCAGCCTACGCGACGAGCACGCCCGGTTACCGTGCCGTACTCATGTCCTTTTTCACGGATATATTCGCCGATTTCATTATCCAGCTCCGTTGGGAATGGTCCGTCTCCTACACGCGTCGTATAGGATTTGGCCACGCCGATGACTTGTTGAATCTTCGACGGCCCTACGCCGGAACCGATGCAGACGCCGCCTGCAGAAGGATTCGAAGACGTAACAAACGGGTACGTCCCTTGGTCGATATCCAGCATGACGCCCTGCGCGCCTTCGAACAATACCTTTTGATTCTCATCGATGGCATCATTCAAGACAACGGAGGTGTCGCGCACATATTTACGAATAACTTCGGCGTACTCCAGGTATTGCGTCAGGATCTCTTCAACATCAAGCGCTTCCCCGCCGTACACCTGGGTAATCACTTGGTTCTTCTCCTTCACCAGATGGCGAAGCTTCAATTCGAACTCTTCCGCATCCATCAGATCTGCGATCCGGATGCCGTTGCGTGCCGCTTTATCCATGTAGCAAGGGCCGATCCCCTTGCGCGTTGTACCGATTTTGTTCGGACCTTTGCGGTCCTCTTCCAGAGCATCCAATACCATATGATAAGGCATGATAACATGAGCACGATCGCTGATTACCAGGTTGTCTGTGCTGAACCCGTTATCATGAATATAATTAATCTCTTCAATGAGTGCAGCCGGGTTAACGACCATACCGTTACCGATTACACAGGTTTTGTCTTTATAGAATACTCCGGATGGAATCAAGCTAAGCTTGAATTTTTTACCGTCAATCAGAATGGTGTGGCCGGCATTGTTGCCGCCTTGGTAACGGGCTACCACGTCGGCGCTTTCCGCCAAATAATCCGTGATTTTCCCTTTCCCTTCATCTCCCCATTGTGTTCCCACAACGACTACCGTTGACATATTCATTCCTCCGCCCGGGCTGTTACACCCTTATGATTTCGCGTAACACTGATGAAATAAATCTCTGCATGCTGATTAAAGTTCAACCTCACTGCACTAAAGCAGCAATACCAGTGTAACAGTCCCCATTTTTAAAGTCAAATACAAAAACGAACAATCGCACATCAGTGTGTACGATTGTTCGGAATTAGGACGAGATTATAGATGGATAACCGTATTATTCGGGGAACTGCCATAAGAAAAACGACTGTCGACGTACTTTCTCAGAAGACAGACCGCGGTTAGAGAAAGTTTTTCTTGCGATATCAGGAAGGCCCAAGCTTCGAAGTGTATACTTGATATCTTAAGAAATGCCCTATACTTACAGCGAGCGGCAGGTATTGGCCCGATCTCCGAACTTTAGTTTAGAAGCTTCCTGTTTCATTAAGCAAACATGAAAGCCCGACTAAGGGTGAATACCGTCGCTACCCGGCGGCAAAGGCATCGGCATGCGTTCGCTCGTAATTGACGAATTTATTAAAGTTCTTCAGGAAGACCAATTCCACTGTGCCTACCGGACCATTACGCTGTTTGGCAATGATGATCTCGATGATATTCTTCTTCTCGGTTTCCTGATTGTAATAATCATCCCGGTATAAGAACGCAACGATATCGGCATCCTGCTCGATCGAACCGGATTCCCGCAGGTCACTCATCATCGGACGCTTGTCCTGACGCTGCTCCACGCCCCGGCTGAGCTGTGACAGCGCGATGACCGGCACTTCGAGCTCACGGGCAATTTGTTTGAGCGTACGCGAGATCTCGGATACCTCCTGCTGCCGGTTCTCTCCGGGCTTGCCGCGCCCATGAATGAGCTGGAGGTAATCGATCAGAATCATGCCGAGCCCCTTCTCTCTTTTTCAAACGGCGGCATTTCGCACGGATATCGGCTACCGTGACGCCAGGTGTATCATCAATGTAAATCTCCGCCTCGGATAAAGCGGCGATGCCCATCGTTAGCTTGGACCAATCTTCGTCGCCTTTGAAATCGCCATTCCGCATCACGCCCGCATCGAGGTTTGCCTCGGCACAGATCATACGCTGAACGAGCTGCGGCGCGGACATCTCCAGACTGAAGATGGCTACCGTTTCTTTGGCGCGAATGGCCACGTTCTGGGCGATATTCAGTGCGAAGGCCGTTTTACCTACGGAAGGACGAGCCGCCACGATAATCAAGTCGTTGCGCTGGAATCCGCTTGTCATTTTGTCCAGATCCACAAAGCCGGAAGGAATCCCTGTCGTATTCCCCCGGTTCTGATGAAGGACCTCCACCTTCTCGAAGACTTCCATCAGCACGTCGCGGATCGCAATAAACCCGCTGCCCGTGCGTCGATTGGAGATCTCGAGTATGCGGCGCTCCGCCTCGCTGAGCATACCGGATACATCTTCTCCTCCGGTATAGCCTTCACTGACAATCTGGGTTGCCGTTCGGATCAAACGCCGCAGCATCGATTTCTCTTCGATGATTTGGGCGTAATAATCCACGTTCGCAGCCGTCGGGACGGCATGAGCCAGCTTCGCTAAATAGCTGACTCCACCGATCTCTTCCAGCTGTCCTTTATCTTGCAGAAGAGATGTAAGGGTCACCAGATCGATCGGTTGATTGCCTTCCCCGAGCTGCACCATGACTTCATAGATCATCTGATGTGATTTATCGTAGAAGTCCTCAGCCTGCACCCGCTCCATCGCCGTGATCAGCGCTTCACTCTGCAGCAGAATGGCACCCAGTACGGCCTGCTCTGCCTCAAGGTTCTGCGGGGGGACCCGATCGAAATAGAGTTCTCCTCCCATATTACTCCTCCGTAATTTGAACCTTGAGCGTCGCCTTGACGTCAGGATGCAGCTTCACCGGAACCTGGGTAACGCCCAGGCTGCGGATCGGATCGCTAAGCTCAATTTTGCGTTTGTCGATTTTGATCTTCTGTCCTGCCAATGCTTCCGCAATTTGTTTGCTGGTAATGGCGCCGAACAGACGTCCGCCCTCTCCAGCTTTGGCTTTCAGGACCACCGTCATCTCTTCCAGCTTCTTGCCGAGCGCCTGCGCCTCTTCCTTCTCCTGCGCCTTGCGCTTCTCCTCGGAGGCCTGCTGCTGCTCCAGCGTTTTCATGTTCCCGTCGGTAGCCGGACGAGCGACTCCCCGCGGAATCAGGAAGTTTGTTGCATATCCTTCCGAAACTTCCTTCACTTCGCCTTTCTTGCCTTGGCCCTTCATATCTTTTATGAAAATGACTTTCATTCAAATAACCCCTCTTTCGCTTCGATGTCCTTCAGTACCTCCATCAACTTCTCCTCGGCTTTCTCAGGCGTCGTATCCAGTTGTACTGCGGCGTTCGTTAAATGTCCGCCTCCCCCGAGACGTTCCATAATCATCTGAACATTCATCTTGCCCATCGAACGGGCGCTAATGCCAATCTTGCCGTCGGTGCGCTCGCTAATGACAAAGGATGCCTGCACATCCGTCATATTCAGCAGCATATCCGCCACTTGAGCAATGAGAAGCTGCGGCATGGGCTCCCCGCTCTTCGCCACCGCGATAGCGATATGGTCAAATACCATTTTAGCATGTTTCACGATTTCTGCCTTCGCTATAAATTCTGTCAGATCTTCCTTGAGCACCCGCTGGATCATCATGGTGTCCGCTCCGTGACGCCGCAGGAACCCGGCCGCCTCGAACGTTCTCGATCCCGTATGGAGGGCAAAATGCTTGGTATCCACCGTAATCCCTGCCAGCAAGGCCGTCGCCTCAACCGGAGTAAGGGATACCCGGTCGTGAATATACTGCAGCACCTCCGTCACCAGCTCGCAGGTTGAAGAGGCATACGGCTCAAGATAGATCAGCACCGCGTCATTAATAAATTCTTCGCCGCGCCGGTGATGATCCATCACGACCACCCGGCTTGCGCGATGAACCAGCCTCGGCTCCATCGTCATGGAGGCTTTATGGGTATCCACGACAACGAGCAGCGTGTGCTCCGTCATCATCTGCATCGATTGCTCGGTCGAGATGAATCGGCTCATCAAGGCTTCATCCTTGCGGACCTCTTCCATAATCCTCGAAATGGACGGGTTCATTCCCTCCATCACGATATAAGCCTCGACTTTATACATTTGGGCTGCTTTCAGGATGCCGATCGCAGCGCCGACCACGTCCATATCCGGCAGCTTGTGGCCCATGATGATCACTTTGTCGCTCTCCTGCATCAAATCGCGCAGCGCATGGGAAATGACTCGCGCTCTTACGCGCGTTCGTTTCTCTACCGCGTTGGATTTACCGCCATAGAAGGAGAGCCTTTGGCCGGCTTTGACAGCGGCCTGATCTCCGCCCCGGCCCAGTGCCATATCCAGACTGGATTGGGCAAGCTGCCCCAGCTCCGTGATATCGTCTGAACCGAAGGCAAGACCGACGCTCAGCGTAAGCGGTACCTTCAGATCGGCGGTCATCTCCCGGACTTCGTCCAGGATGAGAAAACGGCTGTTCTCCAGCGCATCGAGCGACCTGTGGTTCAGCATCATCAAATAGCGGTCCGAGGAGAGCCTCCGTAAGTAGACGTTGAACTCCCGGGCCCAATTCGTAATCTCGCTGGTGACCTTTGCAATGAGTGCCGTCCGCTGCTGATCATCCATTCCCTGCGAGGCCTCATCGATGTTATCCATCATGATAATGCCCAAGGCCAGCCGCTCATCCTCGTACCGCTGCCTGAGCACCGCCAGCTCGGTGATCTCATCCAGATAAATGAGTCGCTCATCCGGAATTACCGTGGCTCCGTAATACTTATCCTCATGGGAAATCTCCAGCCGAATTTCCTTCGGCGGCTTCTCTTTGCTATCCTTCTTCTCCTGGATTTCCTTTAGCGCTGTCACCAGCTCGGGGAACAGCTCCTGCAAGGAAGCGCCCACCAGCGGCTGTTGGGGAAACATATTGACTACGAATCGGTTATGCCATTCCACGGTCTTATCCTCGCTGTACAGCACAATGCCAAATGGCAGCACGCTGACCGCTTCGCCCTCGACCCGCTGAATCCGAAACGACAGATCTCCGATATAATCGACCAGCTCGCGGCGAAACTTCATCTCCGCCTTCAGCATCGCGTAGCCGCCTACCACCGCAAGCAGCAGCCCGACCAGCCCCAGAATCGTATTGTAGAACGACAGAAAAATAACAAGCAGAAGCACCAGCGCAAACGCCCAGACGGTATGATAGCCGTGCCAGCGTTTCTGCAGAAATTTAGGCATGACTCATCACCCTATCTTTTGTTTTTACTAAATGCCTGACGAAGTGGGAACGCCAGATCCAGGATTCCGATAATCATTGCCGGCGGGAACAAAACAATCGGTATGGCCGTCAAAAGCGGCGCGATCGGATGCCACTTCCGCTCGTGTGCCAGATAATAGAAGAAGCTCAGCGCTTGAATCATGAAGCAGATCTGCAGCAACGGCGTAGCGTTGGCTACTATCATCTTCATGAAGGTATTGTCCGAATTGACGGTTGCTATGTTGATGAAGAAAATGAGCAGGTAGTACCAGATCAGGGAACGCGGGAGCATCCATTCTCTGGCCGGCTTCAGCCGCGGCACGGATAAGCCCATGCTGTTGAGGGTGGGCCGTGCCAAAGCATGAGTGACCACCGTCATAAGGAACGAGCTGATAATCATCGCGAACGGAACCAAACGCATCGTTTGATCTTTAATGAGTTGTGTATCGAGTTCGGTGCCAAGGAACTGGCCGCCCAGGCCGCCTTCAACACCCATCTCGGTGAGCGGAGCGGTCGTCATCTTTACGATCTCATCCACATATTCCGACAGATTCAATTGGAAGAAGGCCGTGCTGATCATCAGCAGGACAAGCAGTTCCACCAGCATGACGGCCATGCCATACTTCAACACCTGCATGGCTGCCTTCCGTTTCCGGTATAAATACCCCATCACGATCCCCGGAATCGCAAAATAGATCGCAAGCAGTAAATAAATGGGATGAATCAGAAGAGCAATCAGCCACACCGGCACCACATGCATGATAAATGATTTTGTATTCAAAGCCGTAAACAGAATCGCAACCGGCAGAACCAGCAAGAAAGCCGTTACGATCGAAAAGGGTGTGAGTAGTGACAGCAGCAGCAGCAAATATACAACGCTCCATACCGCCGTAGTCCAGCGCAATTTCAATATGTTCACCTCTTACGCAAATGTTCTTCGAGCGCGGAAATATCCTGGTACCAATCCTCCAGCTGATGTCCTTCCTGCTTATGCTTTTTCAATTTCTCCAACAAGAGATCGTCCAAATCCCGATAGGTCAAGCCGAGCCTTCGGCCCAGTATGTAGGAGCTCATCATCAGGCTTGCCAAACTGTCTCCAACCTTTGTAGTGCTGCCTTCCCATAGAGCTTTGAATAACCGGGATACATGATCAATTACTTCGGTTTTAAGCCACTCAATCACTTTGGCGCGTTTCGCTACATCCAAGTCCTTCGGCATATTCGGCATATCCATCTCTCCCTGAAAACAGCTTTATTCTCCATTATAGCATAAAAAAAAGCCGCCCACACAAAGGCCCCGGGGCACCCTGTCCAACCTTAGTCCCCATGGCGGAGATAACTTACCTTCTCTTTGTACTCCAAATGGCCACCGGTTATTCCCACTGCATGCCGGCTGCAGCCCCGTCTCTATAGAAATAGGACGTGTTACCCACGGTGTCCCCGTGGTCCCACGCCCTTTGTTGTTTGCGTTCCTACATGATTATGTTGCCCCTTGGGATTCCATCGTCTCCTTGGAAACAAAGCGTTCACAGTACTCGATGATAAGGCTTCTGCGGACAATCCCGATAAATCGGTTCATGTCGTCCACCACCGGCACAAAGTTCTGTACCTTGGCCAAATTAATCAGATCCTCCATCCGGGCATCAATCGATACCGGCTTGATATCCATACGGAACGGAACATCCTTCAGCAAAAATTTCGAAGCGTTCTCAAAAGTGATTTTGCCTTCCGAGTTCTTCATATGCCATAATAGATCGCCTTCGGTTACGGTGCCTGCGTATTGCCCGTTCTTATCCAGCACGGGCACCGCCGTGTACCGGTGAAACTCCATCCGTTCCAGCGTCTGCCTGAGCGTGGAGTCCAGCGTTAAACAAATCACTTCCTGCTTCGGTAATAGAAAAAAAGCGATATTCATAATGCATTATCCTCCTTATGACTCCAACCTCATGGAGTCATGTTAAGTAACCTTCCTGATCCAAAAGCTTGGTATGCAGGTTACTCCTTCCCCTATCCATACTCATACATACGTTAACTCCGTCGTTTCGATTCCCTTGTATAGGGCACAAAATCAGCAGCCAGGCAATCCGGACTGCTGATTGAGATGAAGCAACGTACTATGACATCATCCGGATGTACCGGTGTTTATGTTATTGCAATTTCTGTTTCTCTGCATCTTTAGGCTGCAGCAGCTGGTCTGCCGGCGTATCCGGGTTCATCCAGTTGTCGATTAGGTCGCGGGCTTCCTGCACGTCCTCCATGTCGGCCTCATTATAATAGATGCCGTTAATTTTCATGCCTTCTCCCATAATCGTATAGCTGGTCATATCCACTTTGCCCCCGGTCAGCATCTGCTTCGCCAGGTCGATAATGAATTTAGGCTGCATATCGGTCTGGAAATTATCTCCCATAATCTCGATCAGTTCAGGCACCTTGCCGATCTGATCCAGCTTCATGACCCGCTTAGCCGCTACATCCAAAAATACCTGCTGTCTCTTCGCCCGATTAAAGTCGCTATCTTCACGATAACGGACATAATTCAAGGCTTCCTCGCCATTGTAAATCGGTTTGTTGGCTTCAATCGTGAACTTCTCATGATCCCTGCCTTTGTTGACGATATCCTTGCGGATCGGCAGCTCAACGCCGCCAAGGGCGTCAACGACATCCTTCAATCCTTGAAAATTAATGGAGGCATAATAATCAAGTTCCTCATCGAAAAATGCTTCCATCGTATCTTTCGCCATTTGATGACCACCATATGCAAACGCATGGTTGATCTTGTCTTTCTTGTCCTTGCCGATAATATCGACGTACGTATCCCGCGGTACCGAGATTAGGAGCACTTTGGACTCCATGGGACGTACAACCGCATAGATCAACGTGTCCGAACGGGCCGGCTCGTCTTCCCGTTGGTCGCTGCCCAGCAGCATGACCGAGAACGGCTTGCTCTGGAGTACGACCGGTTCAGGCGTCTTGTCGCTCTGGAGCGGCTTATACGATTTCTGTAACGATTCCTCTACGTCCTTTGCCATAAACAGATCAAATGCCACGACCGCAAGCTGCGTTCTGAACAGAAATGCGGAAGAGCCCAGCAATATGACAACAGCGAGCGTAATATATAATGATTTCCTCTTCATGAGTTCAATTCCTTCTTTATTATAAAATAAATTAATGGATAAGTCAGATCGTTAAAGGCCTTTGCTTGCACCCTAAGCTGCTTGGCTCACCCTCCTCTCTTATTAAACGGGAACTCCTCCCGTTGACTCACTTCATACTAGTAGGCCAGTTGCAACACATCATCTATTGTAAACCAGAATATTGTCAAATGTGAACCCTTCACGGGCAGTTCTATAAATCTACCAAATCCTCATTGATCCGTTAAACCGGCCTGTTCTCATGCTGAAGAGCGGCTGCGGTTCCCGAATATTGGAACCAGTCGTCCAGCCGCTCTCTCCACGTCAAAGTCTTGGAAAATCCGTAATCGAACAGCTTTCGTGTCTCTTCAAACCTTGCTTCTTTGGATTCGGTACCCATGACAACGGCAATAAGCCGGCTGCCTTGCTTCTCGGCTGTTCCCGTAAAGCAGTACCCTGCATTCGCCGTGTACCCTGCTTTTAATCCATCGGTGCCTTCGTAGGAATAAGGGCCGCCAAGCGAGGGCAGCATCCAATTGGTGTTGCTCAAATATAAATTGCGTCCGCTTATCTTCGTCTGCGTTTTGCTGGAAGTGCTTAGAATATCCGGATGGCTTCTAATGAGATGCGCGGCTAGTTTAGCCGTATCTTCTGCGGTCATTACCGTTTCTCCATCCGAGGACCAGGCGTGACCATTGGCATTGGCAGTGCCCTGCTCGACGCCTGATGCGTTCACGAAACGGGTCGCGCTGGATAAGCCAATCTCTTTGGCCTTGGCATTCATCTTCCGAACGAACGCTTCCTCGGAGCCCGCAAAATGCTCGGCAAGCGCCACGGACGCATCATTGGCGGAATAAACCGTTATGCTCTGGAACAATTCGCGAACCGTCAAAATTTCGCCGGACTTCAAAGCGATTTTAACGCCTCTGACGTCGCTTGCCGTATCGCTTATCTTGACTTCATCGTCCCAGGATCTCCTACCGGTCTTAATATCATCCAGAATGACCAATTCGGTCATCAGCTTGGACATGCTAGCAGGCGGTAACGGTACGTCGCCATTCTCGCTGAGCAAAATACGCCCGGTGTTTAAATCCATTAAGACGACGGCTCGCGCGTCGACCTTCGGTTTAAACCCCGCTCGTTCTATATTTCCTATGACAACCGCCCCTATGGGGACGATAATTAGCAACATCATGACCAGCCAAAGCCACCGTTTTTTCATAGAATTAGCCCTCCATAGTTATAGACGGTTGAAAGAGGCATTTGGTCTGCTTTTTTTTGAATTTTTTTTCTGTAAAAATTTACAATCTCGGAATGAGAAGGCTCGTCTTCGTCACTTACACGACGGATCTATCGCTGTTGGTTCAGGTAAGAGAAAAGCCGGAGAAGATCAACGACATTCTACATAAGCCGCAGCCAAGCCGAGAGGCATTTTTTAACCACCCCTCCATGAAATTCGCTTAACTTGTATTCACGAAACACCCCAGCCTAAGATAACTCTTATCTTAGGCTGGGGTGTTCCTAAACTAAGCTGAAAAGGTTGATTATTCGTTACAGAACTACCGCTAACTGCTCCATCATAAATCGCAACAATATAAACTCATTACCGAGATATAATATGAAGTTTTACACCAAGGCTAGATCACCATAGTAGCGTCGATAATAATCTGACTTTTCCAATAATTGTTCATGCGTCCCTATAGCACTGATGCGTCCTTGATCCAATACAAAAATAACATCACTATTCATCACAGTACTTAAGCGATGAGCGATTACAATGCGCGTGCATGCAATATCAGACAAATACCGATCAATTCTCTCTTCATTTAAATGATCAAGTGAACTTGTCGCTTCGTCAAGCAATAAGACTGTTGGTTTATTTAGCAGTGCCTTCGCTAATGCAATCCGTTGCCGTTGGCCACCTGATAGATTCATCCCCATCTCGCTTATCATCGTATGATACTTCATCGGCATCTGCATAATTTCATCATGGATTTGAGCAGCTTTTGCTGCCTCCATCACATCTTCTATTGTTGCTTCAGCTGCAGAGAATCTAATATTATCCAGGATACTGCGATTAAATAGATATATATTCTGAGGCACAGTACCAAACTGCTTGCGTATATGTTGCATGTCTAATTTTTTTGAATCAATGCCATCATAGCAAATACGTCCTGATGTTGGTTCAAATAAGCCTATCAACAAATTGACTAAGGTCGACTTTCCTGCACCAGATTGACCAATAATCGCTACCTTCTGACCAGGCTTAATGCTCATACTAATATCATTCAGTATTGGATCGGAAAACTTCGAATATGCATAGGATACATTCTCCAATTCGATCTTCCCTGTCAATTCTATTTTTTGTCTGCCATCATAATGTTCAGTTGGAGCATCAAGTACATCTTGAACTCGTTTTAAATAGGAAGTTGTGAGAATAAAGCTATTAACTGTCCCCACCAAACTACCACTTACTCCAAAAAATTGACTTGCTATGGATTGAATCGCAATCAGTATTCCTAGTGATATTACTCCATCAAAGACTCGATATGCACCCACCCATAATATGATAAGTGGTGCTGTTAGTTGTAATAAACTGGTCATTGTTACAAGTACGTTAGTAATTCGTTCTTTACTGCGATAAATATCAAGCAGATTCATAAAATGTTGTCGCCACTTCTCAAACATACTCTCTTCAACACCACTGGTCTTGATATGAAATATACCCAATAGCATTTCCGTTTGTACAGATTGCACATTCGTTCCTGCAAGAATCTGGCGCTGATTCCATTCAGCGATTACCTTCTTAGTAAATACTATGGCAATGATATTGATTAGTGATAGAGCAACAACGAACAATGCCAAAGAGGTAGATTGTATCGACATATATATGAAGAGAACGATTAACATCAATGCATCTAATATACCGCGAATGATACTACCAGAAATAAGTTCACGTATCATAGATAACGAGTTAGCCCTAAATAGCAGATCACCAATAGACCGAAGCATAAAGAAGCTATAGGGAAGTTTAAGCAAATGTTGAAAGAATGAAGTCTGTAACAAGGAGTCCAAAACATTGTGCATTGTAATTAGTATTCTGCCCCGAATATAGGTAAACACGGATGAAGTGACTAACATGATCATAATACCCAATGCCATAACACTCATCATGGTCGTATTAGCCGGCATAATTACCTTATCGATCAATTGCTGAATTAATATCGGCATTGCTATGGCACACAATTGTAGTACAGCAGTTACTAAAAATACAAGTAGGAACATTTTTTTGTTTTGAAGTATAAGTCTGAACATCGTAGCCCAAACATTGGTTGCCTTGACACGTTCAAAATTCACCGTAGGAATAAGCTCTAATACGTAGCCATGAAAGTAGCTCATAAAGGATTCTTCATTCAAATGCTTTCGTCCAATAGCAGGATCAATAATCGTATACTTCTTCTCGTTTGAATCTTTCTTATTTTTGATTCGCTCCAAAACTACATAGTGATTTTCATCCCAAAGAATAATAGCTGGTAACCGTAAAGTCTCTAAGAATGACAAGTCAGAGCTATAACATTTTGCTGTAAACTGAAACTGTTCTGCTGTATTCTTCAACTGGTACATAGTAGTCCCATCACGGCCACTGCCTAATGCTTCGCGTAAATCATACATACTTATACTGCTTTTATAGTAATGCATAATCATTGCCACACAGCAAGCCCCACACTCTGTCTGCTGCATCTGTTCAATGAATGGTACGCGCCATCGGTGATTTTGTTTATCTCGCCTCTCATCATTCATACGTATCATCTCCGTGTCCAACTGCCACAATAACTGTACAGTTATTGTGGCAATTCAAGTGCAAGTATAGAAGGCACTCGCACATCTAGTAATCGTAAATATCCGTACCCCATCCCAACAGTTCCTGACATCAATCCATCACATTCCAATCTTGCAATTAAGCTGTCAGATGACTTATATGATTCAAAACCTACAAGAGCTTGTGATGCCCAATCGTTTGCAACGCTCACTAGTTCAGGATTATCCATCAGTTTACTTAAATGTAGTAAAATATCCGCATTGCCTAAGATACCGTGACATAAACAAAAACTATTATATTTATTTCCTCGATTCAATAAAGTCTTCAGTGCATTCTTATAGTCTTGAGTAACAAATTTCCACTCTTGTGCTTGCAGGAGATCCATTGCTTCAAGGTGACGCATAATCTCTGCGCGAGCAAGTGCGATCCCTGGTGCCCCATGACACCAAAAATCAGCAAATTCATGTCTATCTGTTTTGCGCAAATCTCTCCAATTTTGTTCAATTTCCGAATAGTGTTGATTTTCATATACGAGCAAACGATTCGCCATTATTAAGTACTGATCCCAGTTTGAATGATTACTGTGATAATAACTTGACCTAGCAAGCCATGTGAAAGCCCATGCTAACCCGGCTGCACCATGAGATAAACCCGTCAACAATATATTGCTTTTTGTTGTGTTATGATTATTATCTACTTGTTGATTCGTCATTCCATCTGGGTCTATTATAGAATCAGCATCAAAGTTCATTTCATCCATTAATGTACGAAGGCGTCCTCCGGCCGCTTGAGCCACATGCAAATAAGCTACATCATCCAAGGCTTCGTAGGCACGAAGCATAACGATAATACAACCTGCAAGTCCCGCGATAATATCATATTCAGTTTCTTGTTCTATTGCCCTCATCAATAGGGGTAACCTATCCTTGGCATCTTCAAGCAAGGTATTGTCTTTCCATAGCAATCCACAATAAATGAGTGCATAAATATGTGTGCTTTCCCCTAAAAAAGCTGAAGTAGAAATCGTTATCTCTTTACGCAATTTACCATCTTCATCAAGGTTCGGCTTATTAGAAGACTGCATAGCATTCAAAAGCTGTCGTGCCATTTCCCGATACTGCTGGTCGCAAGTGATATTCGTTAGTTGAGCGAGATATAGTACATAACCGCCTAGACCACTATACATATTATGCTCTAGCCATACTGGTTTATGTTTATCCTCTTCTCCAACTATAGCAAAACCAATACACATCACATTACTATCGTTTGTTATGACAATGCGACGCATTATACTATTACCTATTGAAGTAGCGCCTTCCTGAAATTGTGTACCCCTATTCTTATTATTAATAAAATCTTGGGAAAGTTCGGTAGTATGGCGATTATACTTATCTGAATGCTGACTATATGAATGACCATCGCTATGATGATTACTATCCTCCAAACTGGACAGAGACCACCGCAAATATTGTAATTGTATACTAAGATCATCTTCGGATAGCTGCATCAGGTAATGTTCAACTAACTCAATAATCGACATTGGATAAAAATCACGTATACAGACTCCATTCATATCATACAAATCACAGCTATTAAGTGAGAACATAAAGTAAGGAATATCTTGGCGTTGCATTTGTTCCAATTCATGTTCAATAACAGTTTTTGGAGGAAACGCCGAGTTATTAGAAATAATTTGTAATAAGCGATCACGATCTGATTCATTCTGTAAATAATCTGGATGCATGCTATGTGTCAGTAACTTTCCATACAAGGCTGTCGCCCTTATTACATGACGGCCCATTGCATCAGAATATGGTAAGAGTATGTCTTGGACAAAGGTATCGCGATGAGTAAGTATTAAGCGATACAAATCACAGAAACCTTCGATCATATGCTTCGTAAACATTGATACGTCCATATATTCGCCATTTATCATGGGGCGATTTTGTCTCTCATCTGTCGTATAAGATTCGTCAATCAAAAAGGCTTCATCTGTGCCAAAATTATTAATACGTTGTATCTTCATTAATTGCGACTTCTGCCCACCTCGACCACCTACTGCACTTAAATCAATATCCAGTAGTGGACTAGGAGAATAAATTCCTGGGATCATAAGAGATGAAAATACCGTCCGCAGACTTTGTTCTCCTAGCATATACTGCAATTGGGTCTCTGTTAATGGGGTAAATATTGTCTCCAAATCAATTAATACCGGCTGAGCTCCGCTTGCAATTATATTCTCGGAATGATAATCGGTAGCACCACATGCATAACATAATGCAGTTAATGCACCCAGACGATAATAGAACTGTTCTACTTCCATAATGGATTGGCATGGATGATGACTGATAAACTCATGATATCCATAAGTCCCACAATTGAGGGCATTTGGACTGGTCAACAAATACTTAATGCCTCTCTGATTAACCCAATCAAGCATAGCACTATAACATTCATCGATACGTAAGGAATGGGGTTTATACACTAGTTTAGCACCACTGTTAAATTTTAAAATTGCAACTGATTTACCTTTGTTATGGGTATCTCCTGCCCCAATCTCTATCCCAGTTAAACAATCATATTCGCAACCATTTCCCAACTTCGACTTAAATTTGTTCCAATCCGAACTGTAATGAATAATAATTTCACATACATATGTGCCAAACATCAATGTGTACTCTGTCATGCATCTAGCTAATACTGGGTATGTATCGAATAACGCTCTTAAATGATCTGGATCTTCTAACAGCTTAAAATACTCTTGATATCGCTCGTTCGGCGATTCAGCTGCTAATTCACCTAACCGACTAGCAATGGATATCTCAAGCATCGTTGTTTTGTACTGCAATGAAGACAAACGTTGTACACACACTTGCATGAGTTCTTGTTCAACTTGTAGTTTATCAATAATATCTTCATTAACATTATTCAGAGAATCCTGAAGATTGCGCCAAAATTCTGCTAGAAATGGGCGGATTACGGGGCTAGATTTTATATTAATGAACTCATTAACATTAGAAGCACTTAATATCCTGCCCAAATTCTCCTCCCATGTAGTAGGATTAACACTGCGCTCATCTAATTGAACTAAATTTCTACTCATTAACTAGTCCCTCCTTGAATTATCAACATTTTATGATCATCAACTATCATACTTATACGAGACATTTTTAACTCAAAAATAATTGATTTAATTACTTATCTTGCATAGTACACATAACCTGCACTATAATATCGCATCAAAGAAATAGCACCATTCATATTTACACATATAGATTGCACATTTTTCATAGCGATCTTATACGATTGTTTGCTGGACTTACAAAAAAGATAATCGGCATTAATTATTCCAATTGAATGACGTTGGCATCTCTTGCATACGGCAAATTGAGTCCAACATTTCACGAATCTTGCAACTCTATGTATTTGAACGAATATATCAATTAACCCATTTTTTTCAATAAAAGTTGTAGCTATATAACATTACAGTTCACTTGCATAAAAACGGAAAAGAAACTATCATAAATTCGCTTTCTCACATTAAAATCAGAAGTGAGAAAGTAACATTTTACCTTCTCACTTCTGATTAGTTACTTACAATTTGCTAACATTGTGGAATATCACCAGGGCGGTACGAAACTCCACATTGGTTTTGGGTAACACAGTTCATGGTTTGACAGATGTTTTGGGTAGCACAAAGTACTGGACCTGAGGCACATTGATCAGAACAATTTAAAGCTGCTGAAATTATTGTTGTAGTAGAACACGTCGAGTTAGGTCCAACCGAACTACCTGCAACTAACTCCATTAACTGTTGCTCATCCACTTCACCGACCGGTGAAATAAATCCTTGCTTCGCTCGCCCCTCAGAAGAACGATATTGAGCGCGTAGTTCATTGATTGACATATACATTTCCTCCTTTCTACTTAATTAGTAGCACTATATAATATCCTTCTCTGTAGAAGAGAAGAAGTGCTCACAAAGTGAGTCTGCTCTGAGCATGGCGCTTAAGTAGAGTTAGCAGTATGGTATATCATCAGGACGGTATGTAAATCCGCAGTTTCTTTGAGTAGGAGGTTCAGGACAACCTATTAGACTTGTGGCACATTCATTAGAACAACCAAAATCTAATGAAATGTGTGGTGGAGTATAGCACGTCGAATTAGGTCCAACCGAACTACCTGCAACTAACTCCATTAACTGTTGCTCATCCACTTCACCAACCGGCGAAATAAAGACCAGAATTTCGACATACTTCTTTCTTAGAGGTTAATATATCTAGCAAATTGGCACATCACCAGGGCGGTACGAAAGTCCACATTGGTTTGTGAAACAACTACCACATGCACTAATCATAGTGATCATGGTGATACCAGTTGAATGTGGTTCAACCCCGCTACCTGCAATCATTTCCTTTAACTGCTGCTCATCAACTTCACCAACCGGCGAGACAAACCCTTGCTTCGCTCGCCCCTCAAAAGTACGATATTGACCGCGCAATTCATTGTTCGACATATGCATCCTCCTACTAGTAGCACTTATACCATATCTCTTCCTCAAAAAAGAGGAACATAGTGCTCACAAAGATAACTTCAATATGTCTCTTAAATTAACGTCAGTGAGTAGCCGCGCTTAAAATATCCACATAGGGCATAGTTCCCAGATCTCTAATTCCTCCTTTCAATTAAGTGCTTACATTTTATATCATAAACCGGGTATAATGTTAATAATGACCAGAATTTAGACTTATTTCTTCTTGAGGGGGTAATTTCATGAAGGCGGGGCCACTTTTGAAAAAATTGAGGGTGGAACGAAATATTAGTCAGTCTACATTGAGTTGTGGCATTTCTAGTCGAACTACTCTTGCTTCATACGAAAAACAAACAAATGATATTCCTCTTGGAAATCTACTTCTGTACTTGGATAGAATGAACGTTAGATTAGATGAGTTTCAATATTTCTTAGGTTTGGAGTTAACCGAGAAGCATAAGCTGTCAGCACAATTGTTTGAGGATTTTTACTCTAGTAGAACGATCCATGATAAACGTTTAAGCGAAATACTCCAAATTTATAAAAATACAAATGACATTTATTATCTAGCTCTTTATATGGGAGTAAAAGGGGCGATCATTAAAACATCAGGAAAATCCATTGACGATTTTCTAAACACACATCAACAATATGCTTGTACGCTAAAGAAACATATTGCAAAGGTTGAGAATTGGAGTGCATTTGAACTATCTCTGCTGATGAATTGCCTGTACATATTTGATGATGATTTTATACTAGTTGCGTCTAAACGTTTAATAAGAGATTTGAATGGTTATAGCCAAATTCGCTTATTCGAAAAAGCTTTATTTACATTTTTCATAAATGCTATTTCTCATTATTTATCGCTTGGGAAGCATGAACTAGCACAATATTTTGTGGAACAATTGGGGCTACATGCGAAGTTATCTACTCAATTATATGAGAAAACCATATTATTATATTTTCAAGGAATTTTAAAATATAACAGTGGTAAAAGAATTGAGGGTGAGCGTGATATCAAGCAGGCAATTCAGATTTTCAAGACAGTAGCTGACGATAAAAAAGCTGAACAAATGGAACGTTTCTTCAAGGATGTCAGAACTACTAATGAAAACGTTACTGATTCTAGATCATTTCTTTCTGATGTAATGTCAGTTTAGTTGACTCTTCATTGAACAATGAACCGCCAGGAACTACTTGCCAATTGTTCGATTGATGCTTGGATACTCCGCCTATAGTGGGCTTGTTGGTTTTCATTCTCTGTCATTGAGTTCTTCCCTTCAAATATAATACGTCAACAGAGCCTTGCTCTATCGGCAATATATCTTAAATTCAGTTCAATCTAGCAAAAGGCAAATGTTATCTGTTCACGAAACTCCTCAGGCAACCAAAGGGAGAATGCTCCGCAGTAGGAATGTGATGTTAGATGAGTTCATTGCTTCTCTGCTATCCATACTGTCCTTCTGCCTTTCTTCTCTTTCTGTGAAAATCTACAACGCACGCATGTTGAAGCTCGTCTTTAAAAGTCGCAGATTTTTTGAAAAATGGCAACATCATACCTCGCCTGATGATTCTGTCGTTAATACACAAACAACAATGGTCTCTTGGTGGCATCCATCCCTGCATAACTGTCAAGCTATACTCCCATGCAAGAATACCTCCATATAGGTTTGCGAGTGAAAACTCATGAAAGTTTATTTAGAGATATTTATAAATTGGATCGCGTAGAAAAGACGAAAAGGACTTTCTCCGTCGGCCAGACGGAGAAAGTCCTTCTATGAATCTGTAAATCTTCTAATCATCACACTGATTGCTGTCAAAAAAACTGGATATGATGAGTCGTATTAAGCATAGTGACAAGCAACAAAGTGATCATTTCCTACATTGCGGTATTCCGGTACTTGCTGTTTGCACAAGTCTGAAGCCAGCGGGCAGCGTGTGTGGAATTTGCAGCCTGAAGGCGGGTTCGCCGGGCTTGGAATGTCGCCTTTCAGTACGATCCGATCACGCTTCAGCGTTGGGTCCGGTACCGGTACGGCAGACAGCAATGCTTTCGTATAAGGATGCAGTGGGTTGCGGAACAGTTCTTCCTTGCTGGCCATTTCTACCATCGATCCCAGATACATTACCCCAATTCGGTTGCACAAATGCTCTACAACACTGAGATCATGAGAAATGAACAAGTAAGTCAGCTGCTTCTCGCGCTGCAAATCACTTAATAAGTTGATGATTTGTGCTTGAATCGATACGTCCAATGCAGATACCGGCTCATCCGCGACGATAAAGTCGGGATTCAGAATCAATGCGCGGGCAATCCCGATCCGTTGTCGCTGTCCGCCGGAGAACTCATGCGGATACCGATCGTAATGATAGGCAGCAAGGCCGCAAATTTCCAGCGTTTCAATCACGCGGTCTTTAAGTTCCTTACGATTAACTAACCCATGGTCAATGAGTGCTTCGCCGATGGCTTCGCCCACTTTGATTCTTGGATTCAGCGAGCTGAATGGATCCTGGAATACGATCTGCATCTTCGGACGCAGGGCACGCATCTTCTCCTTGGACAAGGTATGGATGTCGGTACCGTTGAAGATGACCTTGCCTTCCGTTTTTTCCAGCAATCGAAGAATGGTTCGTCCTATGGTGCTCTTGCCGCAGCCCGATTCACCTACGAGCCCGAAGGATTCGCCTTTGTTGATGGTAAAGCTGACTCCGTCAACGGCCCTTACATTGCCCACGGTTCGTTGAAATACGCCGCCGGTGATGGGAAAGTATTTCTTCAAACCGTCTATTTCGATCAGTGCTTGACTCATTAGGCTTTCCCCTCCTCTTCATACAGCCAGCAAGCGACCTTATGGCCGTTAGGATCCGTACCGAGCGGAGGTGTTTTCTCCTTGCAGATCTGCATGCAGAATTCGCAGCGATCATGGAAATGACAGTTGTCTCCAAGATCTACCGGGTTAGGAACTTGTCCCGGAATCGAATACAGACGTTCTTGCGTCTGATTAATGACCGGCTTCGCTTTCAGAAGACCTTTGGTATATGGATGCTTCGGCTGTTTAAATAGCTCGATGACCGGAGCCTCTTCTATGACTTTGCCTGCGTACATAACGACAACATAATCCGCCATTTCGGCAACAACGCCAAGGTCATGCGTGATGAGCATAATTGAAGTGTTGAGTTTACCCTTAATGTCACGCATCAAATCCAAAATCTGGGCCTGAATCGTAACGTCAAGCGCGGTCGTAGGCTCATCCGCGATCAGCAGCTTCGGATTACAGCTAAGGGCAATCGCGATCATGATCCGTTGGCGCATACCGCCGCTGAGTTCATGCGGATAAGAATCGAAAATCTTCTCCGCTCGCGGGATTCCAACCAAATTAATCAGATCGATGGCGCGTTGTTTTGCTTCTTTACGGTTAACGAGCTGATGAAGCAGGATCGGCTCCACAATCTGCTCCCCGATTGTTAATACCGGGTTAAGCGAGGTCATGGGTTCCTGAAAAATCATGGCGATATCGTTGCCGCGAATCAAGCTCATCTCGCGCTTGCTCATCTTCAGCAGATCCTTGCCTTCATACAGGATTTCTCCCCCTACCGGAGGCGTATCGATCAAACGCATAAGAGACATGGCTGTAACGCTTTTACCACAGCCTGACTCCCCCACCACGCACAATGTTTCACCTTCACGGATTTTGAAGCTTACATCGTCGACGGCTTTCACGGTGCCTGCGGAGGTTTGAAAATGCGTTTTTAAATTGCGGAATTCTACTATTTCTTTTGCCATATTCGCATCTCCTACTTCTTCATTTTCGGGTCAAGTGCGTCGCGAAGCCCGTCACCGATCAAATTGATTGCAACTACGGTAACAAGAATACACATGCCTGGCGGTATCCATAGCCACGGCCGTTTACGGAAATCAATGAGATTGTTGGCAGCAGAGATCATATTTCCCCATGACGGCGTCGGTGGAACAACACCAATTCCGAGATAACTTAGTGCAGATTCATAAATAATTGCACCTGCTACCCCTAAGGTTGCAGATACAATAATGATCGGAATCGTATTAGGAAGCAGATGACGGAAGATTTTCCGGCGATCTTTAAGCCCTAAAGCTTCTGTTGCTTGCATGAACTCCTGCTCGCGGAGTCCCAAGATTTGACCGCGAACGAGACGGGATATACTACTCCACCCGAGCACACCGATAATCAGCATCAAGAAATAGATACGATCTGATGGCTCCACCTTGAGGTCCGACAAGATCGCACCCAGGATAATCAGGATCGGTAGTGTAGGTATTGCCATAAAGATATCAGCTACACGCATGATCAGCGTGTCTACCCATTTACGATAAAAACCCGCTAAAGCTCCCAAGGTTGCTCCGATGATAACCGAAATGCCAGTCGCAACAAGCCCAACCAAAAGAGATATTCGTCCAGCAAGCATCATGCGCAGCAGAATATCGCGCCCCAGCTTATCGGTACCCAGCCAATATTTCGAGCTAGGAGGTAAGTTTTTATCAAGCTTATTGTAATCGTACAGGTCATAAGGTGAAAAGAACGGACCAATAAAACAGAGCAAAAACATAAATACAACTATAAAAAGTCCGATGACAGCAAGACGGTTTCTGGCAAAACGGCGAATCGCAATTCGCCATGGGGAATCCGGCCGCTTCTTCGGAACTGGTAGATTCGTTTTTAATGGTGCAGTCTCTGTGGACAAGTGAATCTCCTCCTACTTTAAGCGAATTCTTGGATCTGCAGCTCCATATAGAACGTCAGACAACAGGTTACCCAAAAGTGTCAGAACGGATATGAATACTGTGAAACCAAGCATGAACGGATAATCCCGCATATTGATCGATTCCAGATAAACTTGACCGACCCCGGGCCAGATGAAAATCTTCTCCATGATGATGGCGCCACCAAATAAGGATGGAAGCTCAAAACCCATGAGAGTAATAGCAGGAAGCATGGCATTACGCAGCGCATGCTTGAAAATAACCGTACGTTCCTTCAATCCCTTTGCACGGGCTGTTCGGATGTAATCCTGACGGATAACCTCCAGCATGCTTGTACGGAAGTATCGCGTCAAACTGCCTGTGCTCAGCATTGTAAGCACCGTAACCGGCAAGGCCATATGCCATGCGATATCGATCAGTTGATCCCATGTGCTTCCATTCATTCCTGAAGTCTTCATGCCGCCAACAGGGAACCATCCTAAATCCAAGGCAAAAAACTTGATCAGAAGGAGTCCGATAAAGAAAGAAGGCAGTGACATACACAAGAAGATTACCAGAGTTACGATCTTATCGAATAATGAGTACTGAAACCTCGCCGAGAAGACACCAGCAAAAGTAGCTATAATCCAACTGAAAATCAAACTGAAAATCGCAACAAAAAAGGAATTCCATACGTAATTATTCATTACGGTTGTAACCGGTTGTTTGTGCACAAGGGAATCTCCGAGATTACCCTTTAACATATTACCAGCCCATGTAAGATAACGTTCTACAGGCGGCTTATCCAAACCATAAATTTCCCGAAGCTGAGCTGCCTTCTCAGCAGTCATCGTCGGGTTGTTCACTGCAGTGATATAATCACCTGGTACCAAAGATGATATAGCAAATATAATAATCGAAATCCCGATCAATGTCGGGATGATCTGCAGCAGCCTCCGGATAATGTACTGCTTCATAATATTCCTCCCGGCTTATAAGTGCATATGCCCAGCTCTTGCGAGCTGAGCATAAGTTTCTTGATGCTATTGTTGAATTTCTGCTTTGTACAGGTCAATTGCAAAGTTTTTGTAAGGTGTGATGTCAATTCCGTTCAATCTGGAGTTAATCGCCCACATATCACGTCTTTGGTAGATCGGAAGATCCGGAACGTTTTGGTTCAGCGCTTGATATGCTTCTGCATAAGCCGCTTTACGCTCTTCCAAATCGAAGGCATTCAGACCTTTCTTCATAGCTGCATCATAGTCAGGGTTGGAGAATCCGATATCGTTTTGCTGTCCATCCGTGATGTATACGGTGGAGTCTGGGTCTGGAGTCAAGCCCCAAGCAGCAAAGAACATTTCAAACTCGCCTTTATCCTTCTTATCCATGATGGCGTTGAAGTCCAATGTTTCAGACGTCAATTTGATGCCCAGCTCTTGGTAGTTCTGTGTCATAATCGGAATCAATGCATCAATTACCGGGTTGTCAGCAGTTGCAGAGAAGTGAATATCGAATTTCTTGCCGTCTTTTTCACGGATGCCGTCAGCACCTGGAACCCAGCCTGCTTCATCAAGAAGCTGCTTCGCTTTCTCGGGATCGTATTCATACGGTTCAATACCTTCATTCGTATAAGCCCATGATTCGCTGGATTGTGGAACATTGATTACGTTCGCATATGGACCATAAATGATTTCAACAACTTCAGCACGGTTCAAACCGTACATCAGAGCTTGACGAACTTTAACATCTTGGAATTTAGGATCTTTATGGTTCAGAGCAACATAGCCGTAACCATTGTATGGGAAGATGTTAATATCCAAGAAGCCCATTTCCTTCACAGCTTCTACGTTATCTTCACTAACGGAAACCATATCCATATCGATTTCACCGGATTGGAACATAGCCAATTTGGTTTCGTCGGTTGTAGTCTTGTAGATGACGTTCTTAATTTTTGGCGCACCCAAGAAATAGTTAGGATTAGCTTCCAATACTACCTCTTGTCCAGGAGAGAAGCTCTTCAGCACATATTGACCACTGCCGACTGGTTTGGCATGCAGGTCTTTCATGTACTCCAGGTCGCCGTGCTTGTAACCTTTGCCATAAACGGATTCTGGAACAAAAAATACAGTACCCAGATTATCCTTCGTCATAGCATTTGCTTCTGTAACTTCGATTTCAACGGTGTGGTCGTCGATGATTTTAATACCGGAAATCTCGTCAGCTTTACCATCGTAATAATCTTTTCCGCCTTTAATGTTAACGGACAGAATGTCGGATTGACCGTCGTAGCTTTTGTCATGTAAAACTTTCATGGCGAAAGCATAGTCTTTTACAGTAACCGGATCGCCATTAGAGTATGTCACACCCGACTTCAATTTGAATGTGTATTTCAATTTGTCTTCGGATACTTCAACGCTCTCAGCCAAGCGATTATTATAAGTACCATCACCGTTCAGGGAGAAGAAAGAATCGAAAATTGCGTCTACAACATAACGGTCATAAGCAGTCTGCCAGTAAAACGGGTTAAATACCCCTTTAGGTGCAGTCATACCGACAACAAGCGTGTCTTTACGATTCAATGCAGTTGCTGGATTCAAAGATGGGTCTTCAGCTTCAAAATAGCCTTGGCTTTCGTCACCAGATTCAGCTGGCGGTTCTGTAGTTTCTTCGCCATCGCCTTCAGCTGGTGGAGTTTGCTCCGTTTGATCCCCTTGACTTGGTGGCTGTTCTGCTGTTCCTCCGCCCGAGCATGCTGCCAATACCGTGATGGCCAAAAGCATGATTGCAAGCAGGAGTGACATTCTTTTCTTCATGCGAATCCTCCTCTTAAAAAATGTTGTTGCAATATAAATTATCAGGACGAATATTGAAATCATCCTTAAATAATTTCGGTACTGAACGTTACGTTCTCTAGGATGTCATTGCATGATGTGAAACAACTTGAAAGTTTTACAGAAAATATACCATTGGTCAATTAGTGCCAAAGTCTCTAGCAATATCTTCTTGCCTATAAAATTAATGTTATGATACGTGTAAATTTAGGTAACGTCAATTACTTTTTTTCATATTTCTCAAAAATCATGTTTTTATCGTCGTTTTCGAGGTTAATAATTAAGTTTATCTCCGTTGTATATCCTTAGTTTACTGAAAATGTATGTAATATCAAGATTTAATTACAATTTATAACTATAATCGCTTTCGGTTTTGTTGAAATTATGTAATGTTATATTACAAATAATTTGAATTCAGATTTAAAACCTTGATTAAAAGTGCTAAAAGTTAAGTTTCATGTTAAATTATATCACACCATCCTAGTCTATCTCTGCTCAATCTAAATAAAGCCCATTTTTATGTAATATTTCATCCTAACCGTATGCTTCAATTCCGTATTAGGTGACGCCTGTTTGAAGGTATTGCCTTTCATGGTTTCGTCCCTCTACTGCATTAAAGTCTAAAAAAAGCAATCCGGGGGCATCTTCCGGATTGCTTTCATGTTCTGTTTTATGTCAGATCAATCAACCTCGTTCTTTCATACTTACGAACTACAGGTTCTTCACCCAAGCAAGCTTCAAATCCATTTCTTCAATGCACTGCTGATGATCATGCGTATCGTCGGCCACTAAAGGCGTTACCGGATATATGCGCATCTGTCCGCGGTAAGTATGGAGCAGCGGATGAACCGCATGCCTTCCCTGGATTTCCGGGTCCAGCCACTTGGCCATATTTTCTTCTGACAAGATTGCCGGCATCCGTGTTTCGAACTCCGATATCGCTTCATTAGCATCCGTCATCAGAACTGTGCAGGTTCTCATTTCATTTCCTCTGGCATCCCGCCATGTCTCGTATAGGCCCGCCATACCGAATATTTCATTATCTCCGATCACGGTCCGTACGGCATAACTCCGTTTGCCGACCGTCCTCCAGTAATATAGTCCGTTGCAAGGTATAACGCAGCGTCTCGTATCAATCGCTTTTCGATAAGTGGGATTCTGATCAACTGTCGTAATATCGGCGTTGACCGCATCTTTCCCCCAATACGGAACCAAGCCCCACCGATACTCATCGAGTACCCGCTCCCCCTGTTCCTGTACAATGACCGGCATGGTTTGGGTAGGACTAATGTTGTATCGGCTCTTGTAGTAATACATGACCCGATGGATGCCAAAGCGTTGATTCACTTCTTCGAGCCCTGCGGACAGCGAAAATCTTCTGCACATACGACTACCTCCTTTTTCCTTTATCGTTTGGATAATGGAGGAGGAATATGCATAATAAGACTAACATCATGGAGCTTCCACTCTATGTACGCTTGTATCCCTGGAGAGGACATCATCAGATTGAAAAATTTCTGCAATTTTAATGTAATCGCATTATTAAATTTTCCTTACCTCACGGTTCGAAGCCATGTTCGTATACCATGTTTGTACACGATAGACATCAAACTTCATACGAGAATAAGAAATAGGCCCGTACCAATCTCTTTTTTCGATATATGAAAAGGATCGCATTCTATATACTAGACAAATATCATTCCACCCTTCATGCAGAAAGGCTACAGATACCTATATATAATAGAAGGAATTTTTTTAGCCTACTTTGCGATCGGCCCACATTTATGGATTCTTTTATAGCAGGAACATTCATTGTTCTTATCGTTGTATTGCTTACAATAGACACTGTCCTTTCGAAGCAGACATGATTTCAGGGCTTTAAAACTGGAAAGCTTTACACCAGGCTTGTATTTATCGATCGCTGCTACTCTTTAACAATGTACACTCTGAGGAGACACGATTCTTCCGTGAAGACATTATATCCCAACATTTGGTTAAGCCTGTTTGAAACCGAAGTGGTCTGTCCCTGCTCTTGTTTCATATATGATTTAACCTCTGCCACTCAACATGGATGCTTTTACGATTTCGCAATGGACAGCGACGTGGTCTTGCAAGCATCTGCCGACATTGCTTACTCGACGACAGACCGCATATGGCCGAGGTATCCCTTGCGAGATGTTGAAGTAAGCACTTGAGTTTGTACCTAATAAAAAAGCGGCTCAGCCTATGATTAGGCTGAACCGCTTTACACACAAAGGATTACTCCGTTGTGTATGGAAGCAATGCGATTTGACGGGAGCGTTTGATCGCAATCGTCAGGGCACGCTGATATTTAGCGCTAGTACCTGTTACACGACGAGGCAGGATTTTTCCGCGCTCGCTGATGAATTTCTTGAGCAGGTCTGTATCTTTATAGTCAATGTGAGTAATTTTGTTCACAGTGAAGAAACATACTTTACGACGCTTGTTGCGGCCGCCGCGGCGTGCCGGTCTTTTGTCGTTGTCTCCGCCTTCTCTTTGTTTAAAAGCCATGTGTTATCAGTCCTTTCCGTATTAAAATGGCAAATCATCATCCGAAATATCGATCGGTTTTCCTTCATCGGAAAAAGGATCCTGATTGTTGTTTCGCGAGTAGTTATTGTTCCCCCGGTTTCCGCCACCGCTATTGCCGTTGCTTCCTCCGTTAAACGATGATTCCTCACGATTTCCTCCGCCACCGCTTGTTTCACGGTTTGACTCCAAGAAGCGAACATTATCGGCAATGACTTCGGTGACGTATACACGCTTACCTTCGTTATTCTCGTAATTCCGCACTTGAATGCGCCCTTCTACAGCCGTCAGACGGCCTTTGCGCAGATAGTTTGCACAAGTCTCCGCAAGCTGTCTCCAGGTCACGACCGGAATGAAATCCGCTTCGCGCTCCCCGCCTTGTCCGGTAAACGGACGATCAACAGCAAGTGTAAATTGCGTTACAGCAACACCTGAAGGAGTATATCGCAGCTCGGGATCCTTAGTCAGTCGGCCAATCAAAATGACACGGTTCAACAATCCAATCCCCTCCTTAGAACGAAATCAATTACAAAGTTTGGTCCGTATTAAGCAACGTCGTTCGTGATGAGATAACGAATGACTTCGTCAGAAATCTTCATGAGACGCTCAAGCTCAGCTACAACTTCAGGTGTTGCGTTGAAGTTTACCAGAACGTAGACGCCATCACGGAATTTCTTGATCTCATACGCAAGACGGCGTTTACCCATTACGTCATGCTTTGTAATTTCTCCGCCGTTGGAGATGATGCCTTGGAATTTATCGACTGCAGCTTGAACAGCTTCTTGTTCAATGTCAGGACGAATAATGTACATCACTTCATATTTGCGCATATATTTCACCTCCTTATGGACTTCGGCCCTCAATCGATGTTGAGAGCAAGGAGCGAGTCTAACTCGCACCATAATACTATATCAGAACGGATGATCGGATGCAAGTTTCTTTTCGAAACCAAACATGCCCTCTTCCCTTTATTACCGCGCCTTTCTCTCTTTCCCTGCAATGATTTAAGGTCTGTTGGCGCATGATAATACATGCAGTCCATCCATCATAATGAGGAGGAATTCCATAATGGGAGAACAGACCGAATTTCGTGCAGGCGACAAAGCGCCAAACAACGGCATTTATATGGAAGTTGGCGTTAGAGACCATATTATGGGCATCGAGAACCCGCGTCAAATTAAAATGAGCAAGGGCGACACCTTTCCTGAAACTCAAAATGATGATCGCGTATGGTTAAACAAGCGTCGGGTGCAGCCTAAGTAACAGCCTGGAATGTTCCAGACGCATGGTATTGTTCGGCGTCCGTCCTATGATCCTGAGCACTGCCCCACGATCGAGCTTTGCCTATATGGCTGTCGTTCAAGCAATGAAGGCTGACCATTTACTCTAAATTGTCATTCGTTGAAATTAGCATGTATACAAACAGCCCTTTATGCGCACATTATAATCAGGCGGTGCATGAGAGAGGTGTGGTTCCGTTGAACGTTGCAACTGAACAACGCAGAAGGTTTCTGATCGTCGCACGAATTGCAAGCTGAGGAAATGAGCCGAGTGCTTGACCTTTAGGACAAGTGAAGCTGTTGACAAGGTTCGCAGAAGTGCTGATAAAATGATTCCAATTCACAAGCACCGCCTACCCAGAAGGAAGGGCCCATTAGGGCCCTTCTTTTTTTATATCCGCTTCTCGACAACGAAAAACACCCTCGGCAGGTCATCTGTCCTGCATGAGGGTGTTTTATTCAAAGGCGTCCGTACAGCTTAACGCCTCGGTTTATGTAACAATATCGTCTGCATCCATAACAGCGGAACTTAGAACGATTGGTGGCGGAAAGGGTGGGATTCGAACCCACGCACGCCTTGCGACGCCTAGCTGATTTCGAGTCAGCCCCCTTGGGCCTCTTGGGTACCTTTCCACAGCAAGATTGATTATATCATGGAAACGTTATCTGGTCAATAGCTTGTCTCCACATCTTTTTAGCTGCTCGATCAGATTCGCCTTACCGGCTTCATGAATACTGGCCTGGGAAGCTTCCGGGGAGGAAATATTAAGGTGTATCCCCTGCCCCTTCCGATTCCTGCGCCGAACGTAAAACCTTCTTCATATTCTTCTCGAACTTTACACGGGGGATCAACACGCTGTGCTGACACTTCGTGCATTTAATCCGAATATCCATCCCCATGCGAATAATCTCCATCTCATTATTTCCACAAGGATGGGGCTTCTTCATCTGAACGATATCCCCTAACTGAAAAACCTTGCGCTCCATGGTTACCGCTCCCTTTTGTTTCGTCGCTTCATTATCTATTATATAACATCGGATCACCGAATAGATCAACCCTGAGCGCGTTCTTGCCCCAGCTCGCGTGCTTCAATGGCCTGTTTGATATCGGTAAAAATCTGGCGTTCCACGGCTTCCCTGGCATTCGGATTACACTCGGCTACGATGCGAACCACATATTCCGACGTTGTCAAAGACTGGATCCCAAGCACATCCGGCGTACGCTGCACCTCGGGCCGGCGGTCCATGATTCCCGTAAGTGCCGATTGAATCAATGTAATCGTATCCTTCACCTGCTGATCGTTTTTCACTGGCAGATCCACTATCGCAAGCGAGTTGGAAAGAGAGTAGTTCGTAACGCTGGTAATCATCCCGTTCGGAATGATATAGGTTTCTCCGTTCAGGCCCCTGACACGCGATGTGCGCAGCCCGATCATTTCGACCGTTCCCCGGTACTCGCCGCTCTTAATCACGTCACCCACGGCGAACTGATCCTCGAATATAATGAAGAATCCGGTAATAACGTCCTTCACCAAGCTTTGTGCACCGAAACCGATGGCAAGACCCAGTACACCGGCACCAGCCAACAGCGGCCCTAGCTTGAAGTTGAACTCCGACAGAATGATTAAGATCATGACAAAATTACATACGACGGAGGTTACATTTTTTAACAATTCCCCTACCGTGACAAAGCGTCTTGAGTTCACCTGGATTCGGCTCTTCTCCTGCCGGAGCAGAAACTGATCAATCATTTTATACACAACCCGGATCACGAGACGCGTCAGAATAAATATGATGATTACCCGAATGCCGGATGACAGAATATTCATCCACATCTCCTCATTCGTTAACCAGCCCCAGATCTTATCTTTCAAGCCCTCTGCCTCCTCAGCTATCGTTTGCAAGTCTACATCATCTTCTGTAGTTTCCCCAGACAAGTAACCAAAGTCCCTCATCCCTGATGTCCTCCCTTACTTACTCTTCGATGTTGATATACCTCTCGTTGTCATCAAGCGCAAAAATGCCCCGGATCTCCACATGCTCCAGCCGGATGATCTCTTGAACATCCTTTAACGCATCAGGGGGGAATTGAATCGATAATGCACAGCCAGCCGTGATCTCTTTCGGCGTAGGGAACAGATCTATTTCGATATCCGCATACTCCAGCAGCATTTCCGCGCGCAGCGCCTGCTGGGTGGAATCGAATGCGATCACCATCGCACCTTCCACTGCCCAATCCTCCTTCATACTGCCTATCATTTTAGTAGTATGTATCTCTCATCATCATGTCCGTCAATTAAGGGTTTTATATAAAACTATTAAAATAAATTCAACATTTCATAGAACTTCTGCAGGTCCATGTCCTATTCGTATCAAAGCACGGCCACCGCTCAAAATGATTAAATCGCATTTTAAGCAAAACGCAAAGTATAAAAACAGTCTTTCATCCATATACTGATACTACCAAATGCAGACGAAAGGAAGATTCTATGAACCGTCTATCTAAAATCACGTCTCGCCCGGAGGCTTCCAGCTTAAAAATACCACACACGGACCCTAATATCCATTCTGCTATTATACATCGCTTGCTCTTTCATCTTTCCGACGCCCGTATTCAGCACCGGCCGCTTGTCATTGTCTGCATCGGCACCGATCGGTCCACCGGTGACTGCCTGGGGCCGCTGGTCGGCACTTCGCTTGCCCGCTACAACAGTTCGCTGTTTCATCTTTACGGGACGCTGGACGAGCCTGTCCACGCCATGAATCTGAAGGATACGCTGACCGCCATATATGAGAAATTCGATAACCCTTTTGTGATCGGGATTGACGCCTGCTTAGGCCAATCAACCAGCGTAGGCTCCATTCAGATCGCCGATGGCCCTCTTAAGCCTGGAGCCGGCGTACATAAAGAATTACCGCCGGTTGGCGATATCCACGTCACGGGAATCGTCAATGTCGGCGGCTTTATGGAATACTTCGTATTGCAGAACACTCGATTAAGCTTGGTCATGCGGTTATCTGATATTATCGCAACCTGCCTGTTTGCAGGGATTAAAGAGTGGAACCGTTCTTCCCTTCTTGCAGCGCAAGAGTAACGGCCTCTTTTTCTTCCGGAGACAATGGATATTTGGATTGCCCATCCTTCAATGGTTTGGCGTACACATAGGAGCTCTCCCGGTTATGCAGACCGGTCAGAACGATCCCTTCCTCCTCCTCACTGAGGATAGCCAGGGAGAAGCTCATTTCGTTCCCCCGCTCGCCAAATGCATTATATCTGACGATGCCAACTTTGGATTTCATTCCTTTCAAGCTGCCGTTGATGGAATCCAGCATTTTTTGATGACTGGCATGCCCTTCTTCAATTTCATCCATTTGGATTTTCAACTGGACCAGCAGCGATTCGATATCTTCTACCCCGCTACCTGCCATCATCGCCTCGTATCTGCGCTTCATCTTGCGCAATTTTACCCCTTGAACAATTAAGGTTATCCATAAGATCAAGATGATCATGACCATTCCGACGACAAACCAATGAAGCTGCTCCATGATCAATTCATTTAATTCAGACATGCTTTCTTCCTTCCTCTTCTCCATCTTGATCTGTTTGTTTAACTGTGAATTTCCTTGATCGCTTTTCGCATGAATTCTATATCGTCATGGCTCGTAGAAATTCCAACGCTCGCTCTGACCGCACCCGTATGTTCCGTTCCTGAGGCCATATGGGCAAGCGGTGTACAATGATAACCGGCACGCACGGCAATCCCATATTCCCGGTCCAGTCGAAAAGCTATTTCGGACGCGTCGAATTTTTCAGACACAAAAGCCACGATGCCTGTCCGCGCTTTTCCAAGAGCAGGACCGAGTAAACGAAGGCCTCTCACCTCTTGCAGGCCCTCCATCATATATTGCGTTAATTCCCATTCATGCCGGTAAATATGCTGTGGCGTCCATTCAAGCACCTTCTGCACACCCGCTTGCAATCCCGCATATCCAATCGTATTCGGCGTTCCTGCCTCATATCGATCCGGACGCACCGTCGGCTGTTCAATAGCCTCCGATTGACTGCCGGTACCTCCATGCAGCAATGGTTCCAGATCAATATCAGGCGAGATATACAGCCCTCCTGTTCCTTGTGGCCCCAGAAGCCCTTTATGCCCGGGAAACGCGAGCATACCCACGTGCATCTTCTCCACATGAATACCCAGCATACCGGCACTTTGGGCAGCATCCACGAGCAGTATAGCCCCTTTCTTCTTCGCCAGTTCTCCTATCTCAACAAGTGGAATAATGGAACCAAGCAGATTGGAACTATGACTGCACACAACAAGCCTAGTGTTAGAACGAAAGGCTCCCTCGATTCGTTGCAGATCAAGCTGACCTTCCTCATCAACGGGAACATAGTCTACTTGTATCCCCCGGGTGCGCTTCAAATATTCAAGCGGCCTGCGCACAGAATTATGCTCAATCATCGTCGCAATGACATGATCGCCTTCACGCAAACACCCTTTGATGGCTAAATTAAGCGCTTCGGTTGTATTCGATGTCAACGCAATATCGTTGGGGTTCTTCACTCCAAACAAATCTGCCAACGTTTTCCGAGTCCCATAAAGGACACGGGATGCCTTCACCGCCATTCGGTGACTCCCTCGCCCCGGGTTTGCAGCCGCCTCTTCCATGGCCCTCTTCATTGCCTCAAACACTTCAGGAGGCTTGGGCCACGAAGTCGCGGCATGATCCAGATAAACGATCGGGTCCATGATGTTTCCCCTTCATTTTTCCGTAGTATTTTCCCTTTACAATACACATTCAAGCATCTTCAACTTCCGCTGCCAAATGAAGCGCCTCACGTTTAGTTAAATAAAGACATATCTCATTCCCTTTCAGGAACGTCGACATGTCTTTGGTTTTAATCTAACTCACTTTTTAACCAGCCACTCATCAACGGAGCCTTCAGATACCAAGCCTGCTCTTATTGAAGAAGTTCCAATAACCGCTCCAAATCCTGCTTGCTGTAATAATTAAGCTCAATCTTCCCTTTATCCTTATTGTGCTTAATTTTGACGGTCGTTTTAAATCGTTCTCTAAGATCCTCTTCCAGATGATCAATATAAGGATCGCGATTCTTGACCTTAGGCTTCGCTTTATCCGCTGGTTTGCGGTCCAGATTCTTAACCGCTTCCTCCAATTCGCGAACACTCCATTCCTGCTCCACGCATTGTTTCGCCAGCTGTTTAACAAGAATCGGATCCTTAATTCCCACGATCGCTCTGGCATGTCCCATCGACAATGTTCCACGTGAAACATTTTCCTTCACTTCTTCTGGTAATGAAAGCAATCGCAAAAAGTTAGCGATATGGGAACGAGATTTACCGACCTTCAATGACAACTCTTCTTGGGTTAAGGAAAATTGTTCCATAAGCCCTTGATAAGCTACCGCAATCTCCATGGCGTTCAGATTCTCGCGCTGCAAGTTCTCAATGAGGGCGATCTCCATTACTTGTTGGTCGCTGAAGGAACGAACCACCGCCGGAATCGTTGCTTTGCCGCAATATTGGGATGCCCGGAATCTTCGCTCCCCGGCAATAATCTCATAGCCCTTCAGTACGCTGCGGACAATAATCGGTTGAATCACACCATGCTGACGGATCGATTCCGCCAGCTCCTGGATCGCCTCATCGTTAAAAGTCTTTCGCGGCTGATACGGATTCGCTCGCAATTGACTGAGCGGAATTTCCACTACCTTGTCATCATCATGAATAGACAAAGATGGAATCAGCGCATCCAGCCCTTTTCCCAAACGTTTACTCATAAGAGATCACTTCCTTTGCCAGCTCCAAGTATACTTCCGCTCCCTTTGAACGGGGATCATACGTAATGATCGACTGCCCATGAGACGGTGCCTCACTCAAACGAATATTTCTCGGGATAATCGTTTTGTACACTTTTTCCTGAAAATACTTCTTCACTTCTTCAATCACCTGAATGCCCAGATTCGTGCGCGCATCCAGCATCGTCAGCAATACGCCTTCTATCTTGAGTGATGTATTCAGATGCTTCTGAACGAGGCGAACCGTATTCAGCAGCTGACTCAAACCTTCCAATGCGTAATATTCACATTGAATCGGGATGATGACCGAATCGGCCGCGGTCAATGAATTGATCGTTAAAATGCCAAGCGATGGAGGACAATCAATCAAAATATAATCATACTGGGGTTTGACTAATTGGAGTGATTTCTTCAATCGTACTTCACGAGAAATCGTAGGAACAAGCTCAATCTCGGCGCCAGCCAATTGAATGGTGGCCGGAATGATGTCCAAACCTTCGATATTAGTCCCACAGATGGCGTCCTTCGGGTGTACTTCATTGATGATAATATCGTAAATGCAATTTGCAACATCGGCTTTGTTAATGCCAACCCCACTCGTTGTGTTACCTTGGGGGTCTATATCCACCAAAAGCACCCGTTTGCCTAGCGAAGCCAATCCAGCTCCCAGATTGACGGAAGTCGTCGTTTTGCCGACACCGCCCTTTTGATTTGCTATGGCAATTATCTTTGACACTCATTTCACCTCAATGTAGGAAGACTCTTCTAAGTAGTCGCAATAGATGATATACAGCGAAAGGCTGTATATGTAATATGTGAACGATCCCGTAAAATACGGGATGCCCTGGATATAGCGCTCGATGATAATGAGTAATAATAAAATTACATATTTCTCATCTGCAGCATAAAACCTAATAAGCAAAGATATCGCTGCTGCAGAGAATCTTGATCTCTTGATCAACAGAAAAAGCGGTACGATGCATACCGCTTCACACCATATCTTAACGTTTAGGTATTTTTATAACGATTTCATAGTGATCATCGTGATCATTCTCCGTTGTTTTGATCGCCATCCCGGAACCGGATACCATATCAATCGATTGACGAATCGTATTCAGGGCCAGGCGAACATCCTTACTATACGATATGCGCTTCGCCTTCTTCATTGTCGTTACTTCTTTATAAAAGGCGATACGTGCTTCCGTCTGTTTCACATTCAGTTCTTTGGTAATGATTTCGTCCAGCACTTTAAGCTGGGTTTCTTCATTATCCAAGGAAAGCAGTGCACGCGCATGACGCTCCGTCACCTTGCGTTCCATCAAAGCCACTTTGGCCGCTTCCGGCAGCTGCAGCAAACGAATCTTGTTTGCAATCGTGGACTGGCTTTTGCCTAGTCGCTGTGCCAAGCTCTCCTGCGTTAATTGGTGAAGATCGATCAGCTTCTGGTAAGCTACTGCCTCTTCAATCGAGGTAAGACCTTCACGCTGCAGATTCTCGATTAACGCAATGGAGGCTGCTTGTGAATCGTTGAACTCCCGAACAATGGCCGGAATCGTGTCCAGACCCAGCTTCTTAACCGCACGCCAGCGGCGTTCCCCTGCAATGATCTCATACACGCCATTTCGAACGCGAACGACGATAGGCTGAATAACTCCATGGGTTTTAATCGTCTGAAGCAGCTCATCAATCTTCTCGTCATCAAAAATCGTCCGTGGCTGGTATGGGCTGCTGACAACCTCGTTTACCGGGATTTGTTTCACTTCATCCCCTTGGTTCCGCTCTGCCGCTAAGCCAAACAATCTCGAAAATTGTTCTTTCATTCCGTATATTACCACCTAATTTCATGATAGCACGGATAAGCCTCCGGTTTATCCCGGAATCGGTTAAACGATTGAACAACCACAATGTGAAGCATACACGGATCGTTCCAGCCACCATGTAGAACTAGTCATTTAAGTTGTTACGGTGCTGGCAATCATTGTGATGTCAGGCATTTCCCTGCAAAAACAGATTTCATGCTGATTAGAGAAAAACGTCTGTGTCATAGCCGTGTTTCCTCTGATCGAACCCGCTGCATGAAGCGGTTGCTTCTTGAGAGATAGATCAGGAGGCAATATCATGATGTTTACTATCAATCGATATCTCACAAACGGTATATATTTTGTTCTACTTCGTATGAGGCCAAGAACCCCCTTGGGTTAACCTGGCACTTCCAAAAAACAGCAGTCACAACAATCGAAGGTTGTTGACTGCACGAAGCAAGGATGGAAAAGTCACCAAACCAGGATTTATACTCTTTCATCCCTTCAAGGATCGGGCAATAGGGCCCGCCAGCTCAAATGGATACTACGATTCTATTCTACCACTTTTTGTCCTATAACTCTATTCTCCAATATCACCTTTTTTCCTGCATTTCTCGCTTGCTTTATACAGGATTTGTGCACAGTTCCAAAGTTTATCCGTCAAAATGATGCTCTTGAACCGCATCTCCCCTTCCATAGCCTTATCTATGATCACAGCATCCATAATAATTGTGGGATTTGCCAATTCAAGAACTCGCTTCTATCCTCATCTGCTAAGAAAGCAATCGACTCTCTCTTAAACGATTAATAAAATGGGAAGCTTTCATTCAAGAGAGTTCCACCTAACTTATTCCTTAAGAAATATCTTGGCGCAGATCACAACTCTAACAGGAAATATAATCCTACTATAATAATAGATATCATTTATTCAACGCACCTCAAACATTTGAAATGTTTCACGTGAAACATTCAAAGCTTAACAGATATATCCAAGGGACAAATGCTTAGTAGCCAATGTGTTACAACTGTTTTAGAAACAACACATTTCCGAACTCAGCCTTTCGCTACCCAACGAATGACACTCAGCCGACTAAACACCCGGAAATAAAGTGAGAGCCTCACGATATTACTCCATATAAGGATGAATGAATGCATCAAGTTCACTAACACGCCCTCTCTTCATCAATAATACAGTAAATAAAAAAAGAGGAGGACTCTTATAAGAGTCCTCCTCTTTAATCCGTTCGCATCTCATTTCCGAAGTCGCTGTTGCTTACACGATCGGCGTTTTGCTGGCCGTACCCGCCTTGCGAGGGTACTTGGTAGGCGTCGCTCCCTTTTTATCGATCACCACGATATGCCGGCCAGATTCCTCTACAGGCAAAGAGAACGAATGAACCTTGTTCAACGCCCCTCTCAGCTCTTTCAAACTGCGGGCCGCCTCCTTCACCTCTTCCGTAGGGTCACTGCCCTTCATCGCCGCGAATTGTCCCCCTACCTTCGTGAAAGGCAGGCAGAACTCATTCAATACAGCCATTCGGGCTACCGCTCTTGCCGTGACCAGGTCGAACCCGTCACGGTACCCATGTTTGCGGGCAACCTCTTCCGCGCGCCCATGGATCAGCTCAACCCCGGACAGTCCGAGGGTATCCGCAACATGCTTCAGAAACGTAATTCGTTTATTCAGCGAATCTACAATCGTCAGCTTGAGATGGGGAAAGCAGATTTTTAACGGAATTCCCGGGAAGCCGGCACCTGATCCGATATCCGCCAGATTGCCGACCTTGTTCATATCCACGTAAAAGGCAAGCGTAATCGAATCATAAAAATGCTTCGTGTAAACCTGCTCCCGTTCGGTTATTCCGGTTAAGTTCATTTTCTCATTCCACTCCACCAGCACTTCGTAATACATCTCAAACTGATGAAGCTGTTTCTCGTCAATCGTGATCCCGTGCTCGCCGAGCCGGTCTACAAAAGCTTTCTGAATGTCGTCCATTCCTTATCCTTTCGCTGCGGTTACCCGGTTATAATGCTCCAGGTAAACGAGAAGTATCGAAATATCCGCTGGCGTTACGCCGGCAATGCGCGATGCCTGGCCGATGGAAATCGGACGGATTTTGTTCAGCTTCTGCCGAGCCTCCATGGCCAGTCCGTTGATCTCGTCGTAAACGATATCCTCCGGAATGCGTTTCTTCTCCATCTTCTGAAGCTTTTCCACATGTCCCAGCTGTTTCTCAATATAACCCGCATATTTGATTTGAATTTCGACTTGCTCCTTCATTTCCTCATCCAGCTCGTAAGGAGACGGCGAGAGCGACTCAACCATGGCAAACGTAATCTCCGGACGACGCAAAATGGTCAGCATATTGCTTCCGTCCACGATCGGTGCTGACCCGGCGGCTTCCAGCATCGCATTCACCTCAACCGGTTTCACCTTCGTTTGGCGAAGACGTTCGATCTCCTGCTCAACGAGCTGCTTCTTCAGCACGAATCTGGCATAACGCTCTTCCGAGATCAGTCCGATGTCATGACCGATTTCGGTAAGTCGCAGATCGGCATTGTCATGACGGAGCAGCAGACGGTATTCTGCACGGGAGGTGAGCAAACGATAAGGCTCGTTCGTCCCTTTAGTCACCAGGTCATCGATCAGCACTCCAATATAACCCTGGGAGCGATCCAGAATGACTGGCTCTTTGCCCTGCACTTTACGTGCCGCATTGATTCCAGCCATAATACCTTGGCCTGCCGCCTCTTCATATCCCGAGGTACCATTGATCTGACCGGCCGTGAACAGGCCCGGCAGCTTCTTGGTTTCCAGAGATGGCCACAGCTGCGTCGGCACCATGGCATCATACTCAATCGCATAACCGTTACGCATCATTTCTACCTTCTCCATTCCAGGAATGGAACGAAGCACCGCAAGCTGAACATCCTCAGGCATGCTGGTGGATAGACCTTGCACGTAGTATTCTTTTGTATTTTTACCTTCAGGCTCCAGGAAAATCTGATGTTTCGGCTTGTCGGCAAAACGAACGATCTTGTCCTCGATGGACGGGCAATAACGCGGACCCGTTCCTTCTATAACGCCAGAGAACATCGGCGCGCGATGAAGGTTGTCATTGATGATCTTATGCGTATCCACCGACGTATACGTCAACCAGCAAGGAAGCTGCTCATTGTCGGAGGATTTCGTTTCGTAAGAGAAGAACTTAGGCTTCTCATCCCCAGGCTGAATTTCGGTCTTGGAGAAATCAATCGTATCCTTATGCACCCGCGGCGGCGTGCCTGTTTTGAAGCGAACAAGATCGAATCCAAGCTCGCGCAGGTTATGCGCAAGTTTTACCGAAGGCTGTTGATTGTTCGGACCGCTCTCATACATGAGTTCGCCCATAATGACTTTACCGCGCAAATACGTACCGGTTGTCAGCACAACGGCTTTCGCGCGATATTCCGTACCCGTCTGCGTCACGATCCCCACGCACATGCCATCCTCCACGATGAGCTGATCCACCATACCCTGACGAAGGGTAAGCTTCTCTTCCTTCTCCATCGTTTCTTTCATCGTATGCTGATAAGAAAACTTGTCCGCTTGAGCGCGCAGCGCGTGGACGGCCGGACCTTTACCCGTATTCAACATGCGCATTTGAATGAAGGTTTTATCGATATTGCGGCCCATTTCTCCGCCCAGTGCGTCGATTTCGCGTACGACATGTCCTTTGGCAGGACCTCCAATGGACGGGTTACAAGGCATAAAAGCAACCATATCCAGGTTGATGGTAACCATCAACGTTTCAGCACCCATACGCGCGGACGCCAGTGCAGCCTCGCAACCGGCATGGCCCGCACCGACTACAATCACGTCATAAGTGCCACCCATATAACTCATAGCTCACCCTCCTGTTCTTATTGTGTTATATACGTTATCAAGGGGCATCCACCTCGGATATCCCTGAAATTGTTGAACTGTTCCTACTATATATAGTAAGCCCTGAAGCTTATTTACCCAAGCAAAACTGTGAAAAAATTTGATCGATGAGCGAATCGCCAACCGCCTCGCCCAGAATCTCGCTTAACTGTTCCCAGGCCATTCTCACATCGATTTGAATCATATCGATCGGAATGAGCTGTTCGGCCGCGTCGTAGGCATCCTGCAGGGACTGCTTGGATTTCTTCAACAAGGCGATATGCCGCACATTGCTCACATAAGTCAAATCCCCGCCTTCAATCTGGCCGCTGAAGAACAGGTTCGATATGGCCTCTTCCAGCCGGTCGATCCCCTCCTGCGCCTTCACCGACATCGGAACGATCAATTCATCGGGATAATACCGATGGAGAATGTCCAGATCGAGATTAGACGGTAAGTCCATTTTATTCATAATGACAATGCATTGTCTACCGCGTATTTGTTCCATCAATTCCAATTCATCCTGATGAAGCGGCTCGCTGGCATTCAGCACGAGCAGAATGAGATCCGCCTCGTTTACCGCATGCTTGGATCGTTCCACGCCGATCTGCTCCACCACATCCATCGTCTCCCGAATGCCTGCGGTATCCAGCAGCTTCAACGGAATGTTGTTAATGGTGACAAATTCCTCGATCACATCGCGAGTCGTGCCCGGTATATCCGTGACAATCGCCCGATTATCCTGGGCCAGCGTGTTCAGAAGCGAGGATTTGCCCACGTTAGGACGTCCGACAATGGCAGTCGTAATACCTTCCCGCAGAATTTTCCCTTCTTGCGCGGTCTTGAGCAGTTTATCGATTTCCCCCATCACCAGTTTGCTTTTCTCTTTAATGAATTCCGAGGTGAGCGACTCCACGTCATGCTCGGGATAATCGATATTCACTTCGATATGGGCCAACGTTTCGACCAGGGTATGGCGCAGCTCGTTGATTTTGCGGGATAATGTACCTTCGACCTGCTTGAGGGCAACGGAGAAGGCACGGTCCGATTTCGAACGGATCAGGTCCATGACGGCCTCGGCCTGAGACAAATCTATCCGGCCATTTAAGAAGGCCCGTTTCGTAAATTCTCCGGGCTCCGCCAAACGGATGTTTAATTGAAGCAGCAGGTCCATGACCCGCTTCACGGAGATGACGCCGCCATGGGCGCTGATCTCCACGACATCCTCGGTCGTGAACGAACGAGGGGCACGCATTACGGTCACGAGCACCTCTTCCAGGTTTTTCCCCGTTTTCGGATCCACAATATGACCATAATGAACGGTATGGGATTCCACCTGCGTTAGCTTGTTTTTACTTTTGAATATACGCTCCACTTCCCGAACGGAGTCCGGCCCGCTAACGCGAATAATCGCGATGCCGCCTTCACCGACTGCCGTAGAAATGGCTGCAATCGTATCGCTAAACATCGTTTCCTTCACCTCTTTCGATTTAAAAAACCTCGGGATTACACCCCAAACGGTGCACTACCCTGCTGCTTGATCTATCATCTTAAACAAAAACCTCCGGCAGAAGTCTTTGCGTATAGGTCTCTCTAAAAAACAATGACTCCCTCTTGAAGCTTAAGGAGTCATTGTTTATATAGGCTCTTCAACTCATTTAGGACGACTTGGGCGTGATGACAACCCGCCGGTTCGGCTCTTCGCCCTTGCTGTACGTCTTCACGGCTCCATGGGACTGGAGTTTGGCGTGAATTACCTTCCGTTCCGCAGCAGGCATAGGCTCAAGCACAATCTCTTTGCGGGTCTTCAGGACCCGCCCCGCCAATCGATCGGCCAGATCCTCCAGCGTCTTCTTGCGGCGGTCACGGAAGTTCTCGGCATCCAGTACGATGCGCAGATAACTATCGGAGTACCGATTCGCTACGATATTCGCCAAATACTGAAGTGCATCCAACGTCTGGCCTCGGCGGCCGATCATCAGTCCGAGTCCGGCTCCGGAAATTTGAAGCGTCGTAAAGTCTTTTCCCTTCTCCATCTCAACCGAGATATCAAGCCCCATGGCTTGTCCAGTTTCGATAAGAAAGGCGATGGCTTCCTGGTAAGGGTCCTTGCCTTCAAGGGAAGCTGTTCCGGGGCTCTCGGCAATCGCGGTGCCCGCAGGCGCTGCCTGCGTCGCCACGGAGGCATGAGAGACCTGAACCGTTTTGGCCGGAACAGCTTGCGTACCCGAAGGAGAAACTTCCTTCACAGATGGTTCGCCGCCGGCACCGCCAGGCAGGAGCGTTAGTTCGACTTTCGCTTCCTTGACCCCGAACAGGCCCAGGAATCCTCTTGATGGCTGACTCAATACTTCAACCGATACACGGTCTTGACTTACACCCAAGCGGGCCAGCCCTTGTGCGACAGCATCTTCAATGGTTTTTCCTGTTGCGACGATTTTACTCATCTCGACTTCTTGGCTCCCTTCGAACCTTTTTTCCCGCCTTTGCTGCCACTCTTCTTCCCGCCCTTGTTACCGCTCTTGTTGCTCTTATGACCTTCGGTTGCGCTGGCAACGCTTGCCACGACTGCAGCCTTGTCATTGTTGCGGTACAAGAAGTAGTTCTGCACGATCGTGTAGAGGTTACTGTAGAACCAGTACAACGGAAGTGCGGATGGGAACTGGAAGGACATTACAAAGATCAGAATCGGATAAACGAACAGCATGAACTGCATCATCCCCATTTGCGGAGACGGGTTCATCTTCATCATCATTTTCGTTTGGAAATAAGTGGTTGCAGCGGCAAGCACCGGCAAAATAAACAGCTTGTCCGGTTGACCCAATTGCAGCCACAGGAATTCGTGATCACGAAGGAGATTGTTATAGTAAATCGAATGATAGAGTGCGATAAATATCGGCATTTGTACGATCAGCGGCAAACATCCCGCCATCGGATTAACCTTATTCTCCTGGAAAAGCTTCATGGTTTCCATTTGGACTTTTTCAGGCTGATCTTTATATTTCTCGCGAATTTTCTGAATTTCAGGCTGGATGGCCTGCATTGCCTTCGAGCTTCTGACCTGTTTCAGAGTCAGCGGTAAAATCAAGGTACGGACGATAAGCACCATCACGAGTACGGACAATCCGTATTCGCCGTTAAACCATGTCGCAAACGTATCAAGTGCCCATGTAAAGTAATAAACAACGTTGCTCTGCCAAAAGCCTCCATTTTTCAAGTCTTCAATGGTACGCGTTTGGTCAGCTCCAGGCGCACAACCTGATATAACGGCCACTGCGAGTATTACAGCGGTGAGGAGGAACCATTTTCCTCGTCTTGTCTTCATGAACGACACTTCAAAACCCCTCTCTTCGCCATTCCATTCCACGGTAAATCATAACATATTTATATGGACAAATAAACACATGGTTCAGCCCCTCTTCGCTTTCAAAAGGGACGATTTCCTCAATACATGAAGCACGCTTTTCTCCAGCTCCTGATAAGACTTGTCGAGCGCTCCCTTTCGAACGATAAAGATCAGGTCGATATGCTCGATAATCTGGTGCTGATGGTGCCTGACAATCTCTTTAACCAGCCGTCTCATCCGGTTGCGGACAACCGCATTGCCGATCTTTTTGCTGCACGAAACGCCGACGCGAAACTGCTCTACCTCTTTTTTGCGCGACCAATAGACAACAAATTGATGATTGGCGAAGGACTTTCCGTGTCGATATACCCGGCTGAAATCAGCGCGGTTCCGTAAACGAAGTTTTCTATGCACAAGTTTCTACCGCCCTGCCGTTAATCAAGTTCATTACATCCTGCGCTGCTGTGACATCCCTACTATTATAATAGTATAGGCATGCCAAAACCGCGCTAAACACCCGATTGCGAACCTTTACCACTCAATGTAGCTTATATTCTGCCGGTTTTAAAGGAAACTCCTCACACCGCAGCAGATATTACGAAAAAAAGACCACCTCGGTGGTCTTCGTGGCACAATATTAAGCGCTCAGTACTTTTCTGCCTTTTTGACGGCGGTTAGCCAATACTTTGCGTCCGTTCTTCGTGCTCATTCTTTTACGGAAGCCGTGTACCTTTTTGCGTTTGCTTACATTCGGTTTGAAAGTCGGTCTCATGAATTAATGCACCCCCTTACAGGAATATCGCTTACCCATATTTTAAGATCAAAACGTCAATCGACGCACTTTCACGGAAGAATAGACCGCGATTTGTTGAACCGACGTCTATGGACGTATCTCTTGTAAACAGACCGCTACTTGCTAGCGGATAATGTTCTCATCTTCACAGAAAATGCCTTTATACATTTAATCACGTTCAGGCCCAAAAGTCAAACCAAACTTGACTTCGACCCGCTCATAAGTTTTCCACAAGTAGTCATTATTGCTAGTTTTGAATTATCCACATGGGGATAACCTATTTGAACACGTTGTGGATGGTCCCTTTTAGGTCAACATGACGCCCTCCAGCCCTCTTAATCCCCCATGTTTACACCAGAGCCATAAAAGAGTAGTATAAAAATTGAATTTAAGTTGTATACAAGTATACATCTAAGAAGGAGCTGCATTGTTTTATGAAAATAGGCATGATCGGTCTCGGGAAAATGGGCCTCAACCTGGTTCAGAATCTGATTCACCATCAGCATCAGGTCGTAGCTTACGACTTAAATACGGAATTGGTCGCTCAAGCCGCCGAGTGCGGCGCGGAAGCTGCGGCATCCACCGAATTGCTCGTAGCCAAACTGGATAAACCACGCATCGTTTGGATGATGGTGCCGGCCGGTAAGATCGTGGATTCGGTCATCGAATCGCTTACGCCCCTCCTCGAGTCCGGCGATATTTTGATTGACGGCGGCAATTCGCATTATAAAGATTCCATCGCCCGTGCAGCACGACTGGCGGAGCAAGGCATTCATTATTTCGATGCCGGCACTTCCGGCGGCATGGAAGGCGCGCATAATGGAGGCTGCTTCATGATTGGGGGCAACCGCGACGTATTTAGCGGCATCGAGCCCCTGTTTAAGGATATGGCTGTCGAGAACGGTTACTTGTATGCCGGTGAAAGCGGCAGCGGCCATTTTCTGAAAATGGTCCATAACGGCATCGAATACGGCATGATGCAGTCCATTGCAGAAGGTTTTGAAGTGTTGGAAAAGAGCGCGTTTGATTTTAACTATGAGGATGTTGCGCGGGTATGGTCGAACGGCTCCGTCATTCGCAGCTGGCTCATGGAACTGACGCAAAACGCGTTTTCCAAGGATCCGAAGCTCGAAGGCATTAAAGGCGTGATGAAATCATCCGGGGAAGGCAAATGGACGGTGGAAACCGCACTCGAGGTTCAAGCCAGCGCGCCGGTCATCGCCATGTCGCTGTTCATGCGCTATCGCTCCCTTGATCAAGATACGTTCCACGGCAAAGTCGTTGCCGCGCTTCGCAATGAATTTGGCGGCCATGCCGTTGAGAAATCGGAATAACATATATTCTCTTTCATGCACCCTGCTGTTTCTTTAGGGCATGTTCCCTGCAGGCATTATGACCAGGCTGGGCATGGTCCCCTTTTCATTCCTTGTGGTATGATGATCACTGGAGAACTTCAAGAATCAGTACTGGATTGGAGAATTATGCTATGAAATTTCCCTCAACGTGGCTTCAGGGAGCCTCTCTCGGAGAGGCCATTGCCAGCGAACTGAGATTGCAGATTATCAGCGGCACCATCAAGCGCGGAGAAATCCTATCCGAGAACCGGATCGCGGGTGAATTCGGCACGAGCCGATCCCCTGTGCGGGAAGCGATGAAAACGCTGTCCAGCGAAGGTTTGATTCAATTGGAGCGCATGGGAGCCGTCGTCATGGGCTTATCGCTCAAGGAAGTCGAGGAATTATACGATGTCCGTTTTCTTATCGAGAGCTTTGTGCAAGGACATGTGTTTGCGAATCCGCAGCCGGAACTGATCCGGCATTTAAAGCAAATCGTCGATCGGATGGAGCTTGCCGCCAAACATCAGGATCCGGTGGAATTCTCCTATCAGGATTTGGCTTTTCATGAACGGATTATAACGGAAGCGAACCATAAACGAATCCTTCATCTGTGGAAGAGCATTCGCCCCATCGTGATCACGGTGATGCTCATTACGACGCGGCAGGTATTCGGTGGCGGGGGCGCCAAGGTTCGCTATGTCATGGACAAGCATCTTCAGCTTATTGCGGAGATGGAATCCCTGGATCCGGCACGGATCCAAACGGCGGTTCAGCATTACTTCGATGATTCCCGTCAGACGCTTCATCTTAGTTTTCCGGAGGGTTAATATAATCCTCCCTTCCTCCGCACTGACATTACATGTGTACGCTCTAAGTTGTCGACAAGTATACAATAGAATTCGCTTTTGTTTTGGGTATACTACCGCAGAACAGCCCGATGATACTAACCATTTCCCAATTCAAATGGGTAATCTATAGGAGGAAGCAAGATATGAATTCACTATTCGGTCTCAGTCATAACGCTACCTTAATGATCTGGACACTGCTGACGATCGTCTTCCTGATCGTGCTGATTTCCAAATATAAATGGAATCCTTTCGTTACCTTACTGATCTCCGCGCTGATCCTCGGTCTATTGACGGGCATGCAGCCTGCGGATGTGATTACTTCGATAACCGGCGGTCTTGGCGGAACGCTCGGAACGATTGCGATCGTTATCGCCCTCGGTACCATGCTGGGAAAAATGATGGCCGAATCCGGCGGTGCCGAACAAATCGCCACCACCCTCGTAGACCGCTTCGGCGAGAAGCGCGTCCACTGGGCGATGATGATCGTCGGCTTTATTGTCGGTATTCCCGTATTTTTCGAGGTTGGCGTCATCCTGCTGATTCCTATTGTGTTCACGGTTGCACGCAAAACGAAAATGTCCCTGCTGCACATCGGCATTCCGATTCTGGCCGGATTGTCTACCGTTCACGGGCTGGTGCCTCCGCATCCCGCACCGATGATTGCCATTGAAGCTTATGATGCGGACCTTGGCATGACCATTCTCTATTCGTTCCTGGTCGGAATTCCTGCAGCGATACTCGCCGGTCCGGTGTTCGGTAAATTTATCGGCAAACGGATTCGAACCGAACCGCCCGAAGAGCTGGCCGAGCAGTTTTCAAGCAAAGCGGAACGAGGTTTGCCAGGCTTCGGCATCACCTTGTTTACGATCCTGCTGCCGGTCATTCTGATGCTTATCGGGTCCGCGGCAGATATTATCGATCCGGAGTCCACCAGCTTCATTTCCGTGTTCTGCAAATTTATCGGTCATGAAATCATTGCCCTGCTCATTGCTGCGGTCTTCTCCTTCTTCTCGCTTGGATTCGCCCGCGGCTTTAATAAACATGATCTTTCCCGCTTCACCAGCGAATGTCTCGCTCCGATCGCCACGATCATTCTGATCATCGGTGCAGGCGGCGCTTTCAAGCAGGTTCTGATCAACAGCGGCGTCGGCAATGCCATCGCCGAAATTGCAACCGGCGCCAATATCAACGTGATTCTGTTCGCATGGCTTGTCGCGGCGCTCATTCGCATCACAACCGGTTCTGCAACCGTAGCCATGACAACCGCCGCTGGAATCGTTGCTCCCGTGCTTGCGATGACGCCGGGCGCCAATGTGGAGCTAGTGGTGCTCGCTACCGGAGCAGGCTCCATCGTACTGTCCCACGTGAACGACGCAGGCTTCTGGATGGTAAAAGAATTCTTTAATATGACGGTAGCCCAGACGCTAAAATCCTGGACCGTGCTGGAAACGATTCTGTCCGTGACCGGGCTCGTGTTGGCTCTTGTTCTGAATGTAATTGTATAATGAAGCAATAAGACACATGAGGGCTCCCGAAGCGCTGTTTTTAAGCAGCTGCCGGGTGCCCTTACGTAGAAAGAAGGTAGGTCTCTTGAGTACACATAACTATATGATCGGCGTCGATATCGGAACAACAAGCACCAAAGCGGTCCTTTTCAAGGAGAACGGTGAGGTCGTGGCCAAGGCCGGCGGCGAATATCCGCTGCTTACACCGACTCCCTCTACGGCCGAACAAGACCCGGAACAAATCTTTCAAACCGTCATCGCCTCGGTTCAAGGCGTCATGACGCAGAGCGGGATCGATCCGGCTCAAGTGCTGTTCGTATCCTTTAGCGCAGCCATGCACAGCGTCATTGCCGTGGACAGCCAAGGCACCCCGCTGACCCGCTGCATTACCTGGGCGGATAACCGCAGTGCAGCCTGGTCGGCGAAGCTCAAAAAGGAACTTGGCGGCATGGAGCTGTACCTTAGAACCGGAACTCCGATTCATCCCATGTCACCCGTAACCAAGCTGATGTGGATGCGGCATGAGCTGCCCTCCCTCTTTTCGCAAGCAGCCAAATTCATTTCGATCAAAGAATACGTTTATTTCAAGCTGTTCGGCCAATATGTCGTTGACCATTCCATTGCTTCCAGCACCGGGATGATGAACCTCGAGGCGTTGGAATGGGATCCGCAGGCGCTGGAGCTCGCCGGCATCACCGAGGACCATTTGTCGACCATCGTCCCTACTACACATATCATGGAGGGCTTAAAAAGCGAGTATGCCGCAGCCATGGGGCTCTCCGTCTCCACGCCGTTCGTGCTCGGCGCTGCCGACGGAGTTCTGTCGAACCTGGGCGTGAACGCCATCCAGCCGGGCGTCGTTGCAGCCACGATCGGTACGAGCGGCGCCATCCGTACGGTCGTCGACAAGCCGATGACCGATCCGAAAGGACGTATTTTCTGCTATGCATTGACGGAGAAGCATTGGGTCATCGGCGGCGCGGTCAATAACGGGGGCATGATTTTCCGCTGGGTTCGCGATGAATTTGCCGCCTCCGAGATCGAAACGGCCAAGCGTCTGGGGATCAATCCCTATGATGTGCTGACCAAAATCGCGGACCGTATTCCGCCCGGCTCGAACGGACTCCTGTTTCACCCGTACCTGACGGGAGAACGCGCGCCGTTATGGGATCCGAATGCCCGCGGCTCGTTCTTTGGCTTAACGCTCAATCATAAAAAAGAGCATATGATCCGCTCCGTGCTGGAGGGCGTGATCTTTAATATGTATACCGTTCTGCTGGCGATGGAGGAACAAATCGGCCGGCCGGCCAAAATTCATGCCACAGGCGGTTTCGCCCGTTCACCGATCTGGCGTCAGATGATGGCGGATATTTTTGACCAGCAGGTGATCGTGCCGGAAAGCTACGAGAGCTCTTGCCTTGGCGCAGTGGTCCTTGGACTGTACGCCACAGGCAGAGTGGAATCGCTCGATATCGTCGAGACGATGGTCGGCGGCACCCATGAACACCAGCCAGTAAAAGAAAGCGCCGATATTTATAAAGCGCTGCTGCCGATTTTCATCCGCATTTCCCGGAAGCTGGAGGAAGATTATGAAGCGATTACCGAATTCCAGCGCAGATTCGAGAACGCGTAAGCTTACTATAGTAAGAAAAACACCGTTCGACGTACCTTCTCCTAAAACAGCAGGCATCCGATGTTGTTTTCTTCGGTAATAGTCAGGTAGGCGATGCTTCGAAGTTCTAAACATTCGTATATCTTAAAGAAAAGCCCGTTTTCGCTGGATCCGATCCATGACGAAAACGGGCTTTTTTTGTCATAATGCATGCGTAAAAAATATCCACAGCGAGAATCCCATACCGAAAATCCCCCCTGCCTTGCACATAAAGAAGTAGAAATCGCTGGGCTCCGGATTATCATACAGCCAATTTGATGGCGAAATATGAAACATAAACCGCTGGAAAGGCTCATATTTGAAGAAGCACCAGTTCATGATCCCTAACCCGAGCGCCAACAAAAAGAATCCTATGCTGCCATTCGGGTCATGAAACCGTTCGTCAGCAGCCTTGGCCAGCTCCGTGGGGAAATAGCGGGGCTCATCCGGATCGGATCGATAAACTTGGCCGCTGCCGTCCATGAACCTCATGCCGGGTATCACCATCTCCCCCTTCTCGTCGTATGCAAGAAAGCTCCGGTCTCCAAACGGTTCCACGCGGTAGACTTTCCCGTCAGGATAGATCACTTCATAGGACGCCGAATGTCCCGATCCGTTACCATATGCCCGTATTTCATATATTTCGCCGGCAATCTCGACCCTTTTCCCCTCTTCATCGGCATGGACATAGATTGGCTCCCCGCGGCCAAATGATCCTCTGTACTCGACGGTCCCGTTTCCCGAATCGGCATATTTCGCGTACTTTATGTCTTCCATATGAAACACTTTCTTCGAATAATAGCTCTGAGCCCATACCGCGATCAGAACCAATAGGGCCGCCAGTGCAAGCAGCACCCCTATTTTTCTCCAGCTCATGCCCTTCCCTTCGGTCCGCATCCATGGTTCCCCCGTCCATTTTTCCTTATAGTACGGTCGTTCGCAAAGAAGGTTGCAATGGAACAGCCAATAAACAGATGCTTTTAGACTTCTGCGCACACTGCGCGGGTGCGGTCCGAGCCATTCCGAACGGTCGCCGACCATTCGACGCCATAAGCGTTCTGAATTTATCATTTGAGATCGACTAGAGAGCCATTATTAAGTTGAGTCACAAAAAAAGCCCTCGAAAGGAAACTCGGAGATTCCGTTTGAGGACTTTGGATGACTATCCACAGCCATTTTTCACCTTTGGTCGATTGTGCGGCTGCTAGAACATTCAACCAGAAGTTATGAACAGATGGTGAGAGAAGAAAATTCTGCTTGCCAATCGGACAAGCTGTGAATAATTTTTCGCGCTTTGAGGCCAATGATGTCGAATGCCGAACAGATTATAAACAATATATAGTGGTGTGAATAATAATTATGCACAACGTATTGAATTTGTGGATAAATTAGCGACATACATTGAAAATAAGGCCTTCTTTTGCTATGATGATATTACTTTTGGTTGTGAATATGTGAATGAAGCTATAATATTATCAACAGGCTGTGGATAAAGTTGTGAACAATTTCAATTTATCCATATTTTTTTGTTTCCACAGGAGTTAGTTCTGGGGATAATTAGACATCATTCATTTTCTTTCGACAATTCCACACATGGCTCTAGCCACATTTGGAAGATTTAAAGGAGTGACAGTTTTGGAAAGCCATACTTCCGAATTATGGCAAGAAATATTATCGATCATACAAACCAAGCTGAGCAAACCGAGTTTTGACACTTGGTTTAAAGCTACCAAAGCATTGACCATTAACGATCACTCCGTCGTCATTTCCGCGCCGACAACGTTTGCTGTGGAATGGCTGGAGAGCCGATACACCAAGCTGGTTAGTGCAACCGTGCTGGAGGTGGTGGGCAAGCAGGTCGACGTTCGCTTCGTGATCGAAGAGACGAAGGCACACGAACCTGCTCCGCAGCAGCCCTCGCCGCCGCTTGAAATATCCGGTGAAGAAATTCAGTCCCATATGCTGAATCCGAAGTACACGTTTGACACGTTTGTCATCGGTTCGGGTAACCGGTTCGCACATGCTGCCTCGCTCGCCGTTGCCGAAGCTCCGGCTAAGGCGTATAACCCGTTATTCCTATATGGTGGAGTAGGTCTTGGAAAAACGCACTTGATGCATGCCATCGGCCACTACATTTTGGAGCACAATCCCAGCAGCAAAGTCGTGTACATTTCCTCCGAGAAATTCACCAACGAGTTCATCAACTCCATTCGGGACAACCGCGCAGAAAGCTTCCGCAACAAGTACCGCAACGTTGATATTCTGCTCATTGACGATATCCAGTTCTTGGCCGGGAAAGAATCGACGCAGGAGGAATTTTTCCATACGTTTAACGCCCTGCATGAAGAGCGGAAGCAGATTATCATATCCAGTGACCGTCCCCCCAAGGAGATCCCGACGCTGGAAGAACGGCTCCGTTCCCGCTTCGAATGGGGATTGATCACCGACATTCAACCGCCGGATCTGGAGACGCGGATCGCCATCCTTCGCAAGAAGGCCAAGGCCGAGAATCTGGATATTCCGAACGAAGCCATGATGTATATCGCCAATCAGATCGATACGAACATTCGTGAGCTTGAAGGTGCCCTTATCCGTGTCGTCGCTTATTCCTCCCTGACCAATCAGGACGTTACAACGCATCTGGCAGCCGAAGCCCTGAAGGATATCATCCCGTCCAGCCGGCCGAGAATGATTACGATTCAGGATATCCAACAAAAGGTCGGCGAGTATTACAACCTGAGACTGGAAGACTTCAAAGCCCGCAAACGGACCAAAGCCGTCGCGTTTCCGCGGCAAATTGCCATGTACTTGTCCCGCGAATTAACCGACTATTCCCTTCCCAAGATCGGAGAGGCATTCGGAGGCCGGGATCATACCACTGTCATTCATGCCCATGAGAAGATTACCCAATCTCTGAAAACGGACCAGGAGCTTTTCAAAGTGGTCAATAACATTACGGAGAAAATCAAAAATCCAACCTGAACAAGTTCAAAGCCTATGCACAATCTATACACATGTGGATAGGCTTAATTTTATGCCTTTTACGAGGCTTATCCACATATTCAGTGTCCCTATTACTATTACTAATAATAATTAATAAATAAATTAACCATAAAGAGGGGAATCCCCTTGGCTTTCGCCAAGAGAAAAACCCCCTCTCATTTTTCCGTAAGGAGTGAACTTGATGAAAATCAGCATATTAAAAAATGTATTAAACGAATCCATTCAACACGTATCGAAGGCGATCTCCAGCCGAACCACGATCCCGATCCTCAGCGGCATTAAACTGGATGTCACGTATTCGGGCGTCACGCTAACAGCCAGCGATACGGATATTTCCATTCAATCGTTTATTCCTGCGGAGGATGAGAAGCATACCATCGTTCAGGTAGAGCAGCCTGGCAGCGTTGTGCTGCCAGCCAAATTCTTCGTTGAAATCATCAAGAAACTGCCTTCCCAGGAAATTCAGATGGAGGTCAAAGAAAACTTCCAGACCTTTATTTCTTCGGGGGCCACGGAAATCCAGATGGTCGGCTTGGATCCGGAGGAATTCCCGGTATTGCCTAATATCGAGGGCAGCCAAACCGTTTCTTTGCCAGGGGATCTGTTGAAAAACATGATCAAACAAACGGTATTCTCCATTTCCACACATGAAACCACGCCTATTTTGACGGGTGTATTATGGAGTCTGAACGACAATGAGCTGAAATTTACGGCCACGGACCGTCACAGACTGGCTACTCGCTCCGCCCATCTTGAGGGAGCTGACGGCATTTCGTTCAACAATGTCGTGATTGCGGGCAAAACGCTGAATGAGCTGAGCAAAATCATTCCGGACCAAAATACGCTGGTTGATATCGTTGTCGCGGATAATCAGGTATTATTTAAAATTGACCGTGTTCTGTTCTATTCCCGTATATTGGACGGCATTTATCCCGATACTTCTAGAATTATTCCAACCTCGCATAAAACAGAACTGGTTTTGGACACAAAAAAATTAAGCGAGTCGATCGACCGTGCCTACCTGCTCTCCAAAGAGGAGAAAACGAACATTGTTCTTCTCCAAACGATGGAGCATGGCGGCATCGAAATCTCTTCCAGCTCCTCCGAGCTTGGTAAAGTGCGTGAGGAATTGGACCTGATCGATTTCAAAGGGGAGCCGCTGCGCATCTCGTTCAACTCGAAATACATGCTGGACGTGCTCAAAGTGGTTGAAAGCGAACAGCTGATGATTGCTTTCATGGGCGTCATGAGCCCGATCATCCTGAAGCCGCTCGATGACAGCAAGAGCCAATATATTATTCTGCCGTACCGTACGGCCAATTAAAGTTATCCCCATGTTGATAGGGATGAAAGGACGAAGTCATGAAACAAATATTTATCCACAGTGAATATATCAAGCTGGATCAGTTCTTGAAGCTATCCGATTGCGTATCCACAGGTGGGATGGCGAAGGCGCTGCTCGCGGAAGGGGCAGTTCTGGTCAACGACGAGAAGGAAGAGCGGCGCGGACGCAAACTGGTTCCCGGCGACATCGTCAAGGTAGAGGATTGCGGGACGTTTCAGGTGGCAGCACAATAGATAGCCTCCCGCAGCCGCTTTGGCGCTAAGCGCGGAAGACGAGGGAGAGGATTAGCTTGTTTGTCAAAAATGTCAGCTTGCAGCATTATCGAAATTACGAGAAGCTGCAGCTTGAGGCATTTGGTGATGTCAATTTGATCATCGGACGCAATGCCCAAGGAAAGACGAATTTGATGGAGGCGCTCTTCGTGCTTGCTTTAACGAAGAGCCATCGTACCTCCAAGGATCGCGAATTGATCGGGTTCGAGCAGTCCAGTGCCCATATATCTGCCGAGATTGACCGCAAGTACGGCACTTTGAGGCTGGAGCTGAGCTTGTCTCAGCAGGGGAAGAAGGCAAAAATCAACGGGCTTGAGCAGCGGAAGCTTAGCGATTTCATCGGCTCGCTCAATGTCGTGATGTTTGCGCCCGAGGATCTGGAGATTGTCAAAGGCACGCCGGGGGTCCGCCGCCGGTTTCTTGACATGGAAATCGGGCAGGTGGCCCCCAGCTACCTGTTTCATCTGCAGCAGTACCAGAAGGTGCTCGTGCAGCGCAACAATCTGCTGAAGCAATTGTGGGGGAAGGGCAGCGCCGAGCAGGCGATGCTTGAAATTTGGAACAGCCAATTGGCAGAACATGGTGTTAAAATCGTCAAGAAGAGGAAACAATTTATAAAAAAGCTGCAAAAGTGGGCGGAAAGCATCCATCAGGGGATCACCAACGGCCTGGAAGACCTCTCTTTGCACTACCTTCCATCCTTTGCTGACGCGGAGGAAGAAGATGAAGCTGTCTTATTTGAGACATTTATGATAAAATTATCACAAATGAAAGAGCAAGAAATACGGCGCGGTATGACATTGGCAGGTCCTCATCGAGATGATCTGGCTTTTTATATTAATGGCAAAGAAGTCCAAACGTATGGATCTCAAGGTCAGCAGCGGACGACGGCGCTATCTTTGAAACTGGCTGAAATCGAGCTGATACAGGAAGAGATCGGTGAATATCCGGTGCTGCTTCTGGATGATGTGCTTTCTGAATTGGATCCGTACCGGCAGACACAATTGATCGAGACATTCCAGAGCAAAGTGCAGACATTCATCACGGCGACGGGCATTGAGAGTTTGAATACCGACAAATTGAAGGGTGCCAGCATTTTTCATGTCCATGACGGACAGGTGGGCTCTTAAGGAGTGATTCCATATGTATATTCATTTGGGCGGAGAGAAGATCATCCGTTCGTCAGAGCTGGTTGGGATATTCGATATCTCGATAGAGAAATCCTCGAAAATCTCCAAGCAGTTCGTCACGCATGCCCAGCAGCATAAAGTCGTGGAGTTGATTGGGGAAGAGGATCCGAAATCCATCGTGGTGACGAAATCGATCGTCTATTACTCTCCGATTTCCTCTGCAACACTTAAGAAACGAGCGAATCATTTTGTAGCTCAGGCATAACAGAATCTGTAGAAGTAGGTGAAGGCATGTCTATGAATCAACCGACATATGATGAGAATCAGATTCAGGTACTGGAGGGATTGGAAGCCGTTCGTAAACGGCCGGGTATGTATATCGGATCTACCAGTGCCAAGGGTTTGCATCATTTGGTATGGGAAGTTGTGGACAATAGTATTGACGAAGCGATGGCGGGAATATGCGACCATATCGAAATCATTGTCCATGAGGATAACAGCATAACCGTTATCGATAACGGTCGCGGCATTCCGGTCGGCGAGAACGCCAAGCTGAAGAAGTCGACGCTGGAAGTAGTTATGACCGTCCTTCATGCCGGAGGTAAATTTGGCGGCGGCGGATATAAAGTATCCGGCGGTCTGCATGGTGTCGGCGTTTCGGTCGTGAATGCTCTGTCTTCGAAAGTCGTGGTTCAGGTCAAACGTGACGGGCACATCTACCAGCAGGAATATCATCGCGGCGTACCCCAATATGACATCAAAATCATCGGGGATTCCGACGATCACGGGACTACGGTAACCTTCCTGCCGGATCCGGAGATTTTTACGGAAACGACGGTCTATGACTATACAACTCTCCTGACGCGGATCCGTGAGCTGGCGTTCCTGAACAAGGGCATCGCGCTTACGCTGACGGACGAACGTACCGGGGCCTCCGACTACTTCAAGTACGAGGGCGGTATTATCGAATACGTCAAATTCCTGAATGAGAAGAAGGAAGCTCTGCACGAAGACCCGATCTATGTGGAGGGTTCCCGGGATAACATTCAGGTGGAAGTGTCGCTTCAGTATAACGACAGCTATACCGAGAATATTTATTCTTTTGCCAATAATATCAACACGCACGAAGGCGGAACGCATGAATCCGGCTTTAAGAGCGCGCTCACTCGGATCATCAATGACTATGCCCGCAAAACGGGATTGATCAAAGACAATAACAACAACTTGTCGGGTGACGACGTGCGCGAAGGATTGACGGCGATCATTTCGGTCAAAGTGCCGGAGCCGCAATTCGAAGGACAAACGAAGACCAAGCTCGGCAACAGCGAAGTGCGCGGGATCGTGGAATCCTTGTTCGCGGAGAAGCTGCAGGAGTTCCTGCAGGAGAACCCGGCGGTTTCCCGCCGGATCCTGGAGAAGGCGCTCCAAGCATCGCGTGCCCGCGAAGCGGCTCGTAAAGCCCGCGAGATGACGCGCCGGAAGAGCGCCCTTGAAGTCAGCGCATTGCCGGGTAAACTGGCGGACTGCTCCTCCAAGGACGCTTCCATCAGTGAGCTGTACATCGTCGAAGGTGACTCTGCCGGCGGTTCCGCCAAGCAGGGGCGCGATCGGCATTTCCAGGCGATTTTGCCGCTGCGTGGTAAAATCCTCAACGTGGAAAAGGCGCGGCTTGACCGCATCCTGTCCAATGCGGAGATCCGAGCCATCATTACGGCTCTGGGCACGGGGATTGCGGAGGATTTCGATCTCTCCAAAGCCCGTTACCACAAAATCATTATCATGACCGATGCCGACGTCGACGGTGCGCATATTCGTACCTTGCTGCTGACGTTCTTCTACCGTTACATGCGTAAGCTGGTGGAAGCGGGTTATATCTACATCGCCCAACCTCCGCTCTTCAAGATCGAGCGCAACAAGGTGATCCGGTATGCCGGCAGTGAGAGAGAACGCGACGAGATCATCAAGGAATTCGGTGAGAACGTCAAAATCAACGTACAGCGTTACAAAGGTCTCGGCGAGATGAACGCCGGCCAGCTGTGGGAGACGACGATGGATCCCGAGAGCCGTACGATGCTCCAGGTGACGATCGAGGATGCGATCTTGGCCGATACGTTGTTTGATACCCTGATGGGCGATAACGTGGAGCCGCGCCGGGATTTCATTCAGGAGCATGCGAAGTCGGTCCGGAATTTGGACGTATAAAGTACTGCAAGCTAAAGAGGGGTATCCCCAAGGTCTGTAAAGGCCTCAGGGGAATACCCCTTTTTTCGTTAATAACGGGCACAGGCCGCGAGTCGTTGCATAACAGGACCCAACCGATTCAGAGAGACTTGCTAACCGGTTTTTTTGGTTTTCTTCTTGCTGGATAAGTTGCGTCCGTAGGCATTGGCGTATTTTTCTACCTGTTTGTAGATGCTGGGATCCTTGAAGAATTTCTTAAACGGGAACAGGGCAGGTTTGGTATTAACCTCCAGGATCCAAATGTTCCAGCGATCATCAATCGCAACATCCAGGCCGATTTCTTTCAGGTTAGGATACGTTTTTTGCATCTGCGAAGCGACGTTCACTCCAAGCGTATTCAGTTCTCTGCGGATATTCCCTGCTTCTTCAGCCGTCATATGCTCGAGCATTAGCGGTTTGTAGTGATGAACCACGCCGCCGCTGTGATGGTTGGTAATGATTTTATTTTTGGCCGCGACCCGGCCGATTATTCCTGTGCTCACCCACTGACCGGAAGGACTCTTCTGGGTAAGTACACGAAGATCAAAGGGACGGTCCTTATGGCGGAGCAGGTGGATGCCTTGCTGAACCAGATAATCCTTGCCTTGAAACAAGGCGCTTAATGTTTTATGGAGACTCTCCAGAGAGGTAAATACTTCGGTTTTATGGTCGTAACGAAGCATGTAGGAAGCATCCGTTGTTTCATCAGTATCCGCGGTTTGGGAATGGAGCTGTTCGACCGACATCACGCCGATGCCGTAGGTCCCTCGGTCAGGCTTGATATACACAAGCGCATGCGTATTCAGCATGTCTTCAAGCGTCTCCAATGAATATAGGCGGGTAGCCGGAACATAAGAGGCGAGGCCTTTGTTTTTCAACAGTATTTTCGTTTTCGCCCACTTGCTTGCAACGCGTTGGATAGTCAAACATCTTCATCCTTTCTTAGCTGTATGATTGGAGTGACAGGATTTTGCCTGTCTCGTAAAACAAACTCGTGTGATCGGTTGATTTAAAAGAGTGTGGCTGCCTCTGACAAGAGAGGGGATGCCCGGAAAACATAGGACAAGTATGACAAACAGTGGTATAATATAAAGATGTGATGATTCGAAAAGTCCTTTGCAATGCATTGTATGTGAAAAGGGGCACGGAGGACAGGGCGTATATCCCGGTTTCCGGGCAAAAATCATGCTTTCACTTGATCCATCCCGTGTTTAATTGTGCGATGTTTGTGAAAGTAATATAATAAAGGTTAGTGCGTTTCTAGGTTTCTGATCACTATTCTGCTTTTTTCACATAGATCAAGGCATGGTTGATAGGAAAATGAAGGAGGTCCAGCATGGCGGAAGAAAATTTCTCCCAAATCAAAGATCGGGACATTGGTACCGAGATGCGCGAGTCCTTTATGGATTACGCGATGAGCATCATTGTCAGCCGGGCTTTGCCGGATGTACGGGACGGAATGAAGCCAGTACACCGTCGTATTCTGTATGCGATGTCCGAACTTGGAATGGCTCCGGATAAACCGCATAAGAAATCGGCAAGAATCGTAGGCGAAGTTATTGGTAAGTACCATCCTCATGGTGATTCCGCAGTTTATGAATCCATGGTCCGGATGGCGCAGGACTTCTCCATGCGTTACATGCTTGTTGATGGGCACGGGAACTTCGGTTCCATCGACGGCGATATGGCAGCGGCTATGCGGTATACCGAGGCTCGTTTATCGAAGATTGCCATGGAAATGCTGCGTGATATTAATAAAGAGACAATAGACTTTGCTCCGAACTATGACGGCGAGGAGCAGGAGCCGGTGGTTCTTCCTGCGCGTTATCCTAACTTGCTGGTAAACGGCGTGTCGGGGATCGCGGTAGGGATGGCTACCAATATTCCGCCTCACAATCTTGGTGAAGTCATCGATGGTGTACAGGCGATGATTCGTAACCCTGACATCACGCCGATGGAGCTGATGGAATACATCCAAGGACCGGATTTCCCGACAGCGGGTTATATTCTGGGACGCGAAGGCATTCGCCAGGCTTATCGTACGGGCCGCGGTTCCGTTACGATGCGGGCGAAGGCGACGATCGAAGAGAATAATAACAAGGCGCGCATTGTCGTTCATGAGATTCCTTATCAAGTGAACAAGGCCCGTCTGGTTGAGAAAATTGCGGAATTGGTTCGCGAAAAACGAATTGACGGCATTACGGATCTGCGCGATGAATCGGATCGTAACGGCATGCGGATTGTTATTGAGCTGCGCCGGGACGTCAACCCGAATGTCGTTTTGAATAACCTGTACAAGCATACGGCCATGCAGTCGAATTTCGGCATTAATATGCTGGCCATCGTGAACAACGAACCGAAGATCTTGAACCTGCGCGACGTGCTGTTCCACTATTTGGAGCATCAGGTCACCGTTATCCGCCGCCGGACGGAGTTCGAACTTAAGAAGGCGGAGGCCCGCGCTCATATTCTCGAAGGTTTGCGTGTCGCACTGGATCATCTCGATGAGGTCATTGCCCTCATTCGCGCTTCCCAAACCACAGAGGCTGCCCGCGAGGGCTTGATGGAGCGTTTCGGTCTCAGTCATGAGCAGGCACAGGCCATTCTGGATATGCGCCTGCAGCGCTTGACCGGACTCGAACGGGAGAAGATCGAGAACGAATATCAGGAATTGCTTGCCAGAATCGCGGAACTCCGTGAAATCTTGGCTAATGAGCATCTTGTGCTTCAGATCATCAATGATGAGCTGCAAGAGATTAAGGAACGCTTCGCGGATGAACGCCGCACCGAAATTACGGTCGGGGAAGACAGCATCCTGGACGAGGATCTGATTCCGCGCGAAGAAGTGATCATCACCATTACGCATACTGGTTACATCAAGCGTCTGCCTGCGAACACCTATCGCAGCCAGAAGCGGGGCGGACGCGGCGTTGTGGGGATGGATACGAAGAGCGAGGACTTTGTCGAGCATCTCTTCGTCACGAATTCCCACCATTACCTGATGTTCTTTACGGACAAAGGGAAGGCGTACCGGTTAAAAGCCTATGAAATTCCAGAGCTGAGCCGTACCGCCCGCGGAACGCCGATCATCAACCTGATTCAAATTGAACAGGGCGAATCGATCAATGCCGTGATTCCGGTGGAGAACTTTGACAGCGATAATTACCTGTTCTTTGCAACGCGCCAGGGTGTCGTTAAGAAAACCCCGCTTGAGGATTATGTGAATATCCGCAAGGGCGGTCTGATTGCGATTAATCTGCGCGAGGACGATTCCCTAATCGAGGTGAAGCTGACGGACGGTCAGCAAGAAATCATTATGGGAACGGCGCAAGGAATGTCCATCCGCTTCAAGGAGAGCGATGTTCGCTCGATGGGAAGAAGCGCGACCGGGGTGAAAGGGATCACGCTGGACGACAATGATGAAGTCATTGGCATGGACGTAGTAGACCAGGAGCTTGATATCCTCATTGTAACGACCAAAGGTTACGGCAAGCGGACGCCTGCAAGCGACTACCGCAGCCAGACCCGTGGCGGTAAAGGGATCAAGACCATCAATATTACGGAGAAGAATGGACCGGTTGTGGCACTGAAGGTCGTGAAATCGGAAGAAGACCTCATGATCATTACGGCAAGCGGCACCATCATTCGTACGAGCATGGAGGGCATCTCCACCATGGGCCGCTATGCTCAAGGCGTGAAGCTGATCAACATCCGCGAGGACGATGCCGTAGGTACCGTCTGCCGTGCGGATAAGAGCGATGAGCCGGATGCCGACGAAGAGGGAGAAGTAGGCCAAGACGGCGCAGAACCAATCGAGCCGGCCGAGCCGACCGAAGAATAACGAAGAAGCTTGGCATGGATGCAGATTTGCATCCATGCTCTTTTTTTGTTTTATCGGATTACAAATTCAGGGAATTGGTATTGTACAGGCTGCGGAAGACGAACTATAATATGTATATTATAAGGTGAAGTTAGCTGCCATGACGCAGCTTATTAGATGGAGAGGGTTGATCATGACGATCAAAGCCGTAAATGAAGTAGTGGCCGGAGTAAAGCTGGCTAAAGATGTACATACGCCTCTGGGGGGACTGTTGCTTCAAAAAGGCAAGGTATTGCTTCCCCGGGACCTGGAAGTGTTGAAGGCCTTCATGGTGGACCATGTTACCGTAGAGTCCGTTGAAGCGGAGAGCACAAGAATACCGACCGTAAAATCCGCAGGGCAAAAGCCTTCGCTGATCTTTACGGGGAATCAACAGGGCAACGGGAACGAAGAAGCGCCTGCCCGAAAAGATCTGGCCTTGCATGAGGAATATGACAAGACCATGACCTTGGTCAAAAACTGTTATCAATCCGCAATAACAGGCGAGCTTCGAATGTATGAAGTTCGTAATCAGATGGAAAACTTATTGAAGCACCAGCATGAGTATCACATTCTTAAATTTATTCCACGCATGACGAATCGCCATGATTACCGGTATCACAGCGCTGTGCTTTGCGCCCTTTCCTCCTATAAGCTGGCACAATGGGTGGGGCTTCCGCAGAAAGATTGGATGCAGGTCGCTTTTGCAGGGTTGCTGCATGATATCGGAAATGCCAAGATTGATCCTATTGTGTTGAATAA
>NZ_CP120718.1:7142500-7206440 GCF_029542445.1 Paenibacillus sp. BR1-192
ACTGCGAGACCTACAAGTCGAGCAGGGACGAAAGTCGGGCTTAGTGATCCGGTGGTACCGCATGGAAGGGCCATCGCTCAACGGATAAAAGCTACCCTGGGGATAACAGGCTTATCTCCCCCAAGAGTCCACATCGACGGGGAGGTTTGGCACCTCGATGTCGGCTCATCGCATCCTGGGGCTGAAGTAGGTCCCAAGGGTTGGGCTGTTCGCCCATTAAAGCGGTACGCGAGCTGGGTTCAGAACGTCGTGAGACAGTTCGGTCCCTATCTGTCGTGGGCGTAGGAAATTTGAGAGGAGCTGTCCTTAGTACGAGAGGACCGGGATGGACGTACCGCTGGTGCACCAGTTGTTCCGCCAGGAGCATGGCTGGGTAGCTACGTACGGACGGGATAAGCGCTGAAAGCATCTAAGCGTGAAGCCCCCCTCAAGATGAGATTTCCCAATTAGTAAGACCCCTTGAAGACGACGAGGTAGATAGGTTGGAGGTGGAAGTGCAGCAATGCATGGAGCTGACCAATACTAATCGGTCGAGGGCTTATCCAAAAAACACCCCAAAAAGTGAAGCAAAGCTTTGAAGCAGATGCCGAATACTTTTCGGGGACCCCGATACCACATCGGGTGAATGCTACGGATTCTAATGTGCTGCAAATATCGTTTCGTATCTAGTTTTCAGGTGATCAATCATCTGAACCGTTTGGTGGCGATGGCGGAAGGGTTCCACGCGTTCCCATACCGAACACGACCGTTAAGCCTTCCAGCGCCGATGGTACTTGGACCGAAGGGTCCCGGGAGAGTAGGACGTCGCCAAGCGAAAAACCACTGTCGATGTAATCGATGGTGGTTTTTTTATTTGTTTATGGGACTTTTGATGCTTTGCCGTATTAAGAGGTCCAACGCTTAAAATAGCACCAAACGTAAGTGCCAGCGGCTTTTCTGTTATATAACATGATCATAAAATTGACGTAAACAGATGAAGATTTTGTTACCGATACCACACCGAAAATCAGTATAATAGAATTAGGCATAATCGGGTAAGTGTTTACCGATTTACGCAGGCTATAGGAATGAAGGCCTGATTGGAAGGTTCTCCATTAACCAACCAACTATGAATACTCATCTGGAGACCGGTTATTGTGGGGGAAGGAGGACAATGACATGTTGCGTAAAAGTGGTCTGCATGTGGCAGGAATGATCTGTGCGGGTACGATACTGTTAATCGGATCCGGATGCGGGGCATCCACGGAACCAAGCTGGAAATCCTTTGACGGGGCAGCGAATGTAAAATCATTCCCGGTTCCGAAGGAAGCGAATAAAACGGAGCAGACGACAGGCAATAGTGACTTGGATTATGTACGCTATGCGCTTCCAGGCTTGAAGGAAGACGACAGTATTCCTGAGCCTTACTTGGATGAAATCGAGTCCTGGGGATGGAAGCAGAAGGAAGTTGAAGACAACGGGTCTTCGTTAGTGTTTGAAAAAGGTAAAAGTATCGTCCACCTGTCGGTGCAAGACGATTTTCTCATAATCACGGTTCCTACTCAGCTTAAGAAACAAGTCATACAAGGATTGGAAAGCAATAAAGCGAATGAATAAAGACCTCTTCCGGCTTCGGAATGAGGTCTTTATTTCATGTACCAGAGAATATGGTTACAACGCTATGTAGTAAATTCAAACACGAAAAATCCTTTACTTTATTGCTGGTAGTATGAGATATCCTGCTCATTCATTTTTAACATCCCGTCTTTGCGCTGACCGCTCAGGCGCAGCATGGTATAACCTCGCGGAAGAAGCAGCCATAGATGCCAGAACACAATCGCAATGGCAAACGGCAGCGATGACCAGAAGGCCATGATAGCGCTTAAGACTATCCCTACCCAACAGGTATAGAACTGCACCAACATGAATACGCGACGGCTGACATGTTGATCTGGGATATAACCAAGCCAAGGCAGCCTCAGCCTGAAGCGCCAGCGCTTCCGATAGCCTGTTCCCAGGAGGACAAGCACGGTATGACCGATAACGTACTGGATCCATAACATAAGCGGAAAAGCGATGAGCATATAGAGCAGAATGTACGGAGACACCCATAGGGTCCCTGCAGCTGCAGCAAGCCAAGGCAGACTTAAGTAGAGGATGAGCAAGCTTCTGGAAATCTGGATTTTCTTGATTAATCGGTAGTGATAAAAGGTGGCTTGACCGTGTGGATCTGCCATTGGGCTATGCCGTCCCCCTTTAAATAGAAGATAAATTTCGATAGACGAAAAGTTTTAGTCTTTTATGTTTTTATCGGACAAAATCATATTTTTATTAAGCTGAAAAAAAAGGTACAGACACAAGGCCATCAAGGGGTACATATAAATAAAGCGTAGAAAGATATCCTATGAAAAGGTTTAAAATAATAGAAACTGTGTCATACTAATAGGAAAAGGATCAAGGTGGGATGGTTATGGAAGAATTGACCGAACACGTGTGTATCATATGCAATCAGTCGAAGACCGATGGAATCACCATTGTATCGCAATTCGTATGCGAGGAATGTGAATCGGAAATCGTCCATACCAGTGCGGAAGATGCCAAATATCATTTTTTTATCCGTCAATTAAAACAGATTGCGATGCCGAAGAATGCATAGGCGCGGGTACGCGTGTTAAATGGGCCTGAAGTAAGGGCCTTTTTTTGTTTAGAGAGGATTTTCAGGGCATGGAAACGTAGGCGTAGGTTTCAATTTGCGTTAAAATAGGTTAGAGAATGTAATCCGAAGGGATATGTCGATGACTACACATAGAGAGCGTGCCCCACTTACTGAAGCTTTAAGGTTATACCGGGAACGCGGGGCTTCATCTTTTCATGTACCCGGCCATAAGAACGGCAGGGCATACGGGGCAGAAGGTGACGCAGCGGAGATGCTGCTAGAGGCGATGCGCATCGATGTGACGGAAATTACCGGAACCGATGATTTATTTCATCCGGAAGGCGTGATTCAGGAAGCGCAGGAGCTGGCTGCCGATTGTTTTGGCGCCGAAGAAAGCTTTTTTCTGGTGGGCGGAAGCACGGCCGGCAATCTGGCGCTGATCCTGACGGTATGCCGTGAGCCGGGCGATCTCGTGCTGGTGCAGCGGAACGTACATAAGTCCGTGTTGAACGGATTGATGCTGGCCGGTGCAAGGGCGGTGTTTCTTCAGCCGGAGCTGGACAAGCAGAGCGGTTTAGCCGTTGCCCCATCAGAAGCTACGCTGACAGCGGCTCTTGAGGCCTTCCCTGAGGCCAAGGGAGCGATCATCACGATGCCGAACTATTACGGGATGGGGAGCGACATAAGGCCGCTGGCGGAGGCCTGCCATAAGCGCGGAGTGCCGCTGCTGGTGGACGAAGCGCACGGAGCGCATTACGGGCAGCATCCACAGCTGCCGATGAATGCTTTGTCATGCGGCGCGGACGGCGTGGTCCAATCCACGCACAAGATGTTAGCCGCAATGACGATGGGAGCCATGCTGCATGTACAGGGCGGGCTGCTCGACCGGAGCCTGCTGCGCCAGCGGCTGGCGATGGTGCAAAGCTCCAGCCCCTCGTACCCGCTCATGGCTTCGCTGGATCTGGCACGGCGCCTGCTGCACACGCAGGGCGCAGGCGCCTTCACGGCTGGCCTAGCCGCCGTGGATGCCTTCCGGCGCGGCCTCGCGAAGCTGCCGCGCTTCGGGCTGCTGCAGCCGCCGCAGCCCATGGAAGGCGCCGCGGGCACAGCCGCCGCGGCGTACACCCGCCAGGACCCGTTCAAGGCGGTCATTTATGACCGCACCGGGGCCCTTAGCGGGTATGCACTACAGCGCGCACTGGAGGCGCGCGGCTGCGTGCCGGAGATGAGTGACGAGCTGCGCGTCGTCTTATTGTTTACATTGGGATCGACCCGCGAAGATTCGAATCACGTCTTATGGGCTCTTGTGCATATTGTAGAGCAGGGGGAGAAGACAGATGAGACCGGAATGGAACCAGGCACTGCTGCGGAAGATACGGAATTACTGATCCGGAAATTGCGGGAACAGGGGGATTTCGCGAAGTACGAGCGGCCGGGGATCCACTTGAATGAGGGCTCTTCTCACTTCAATGTCGATGCTAACTTGTTAACTGAAGAAAATTCGGTCTCCGATGTTTCCACGTGGAACAATTTGCTGCGACAGGCTCCATATTCAGCTCCAGTCCCTTTCTCGCTTAAGCCGATTGACAAGGAGCGATTGGAATCGGTGCCGTTAGCAAATAGCGCCGGGCGAAAGGCGGCCGAGATGGTTATTCCGTATCCGCCAGGCATTCCGATATTATACCCCGGCGAAGACATAACAGCAGAAATGGAACAGAGAATGCTGGCATTGAGGATGGCCGGGGCCAAGTGTCAAGGAATAACCGATCCCACGCTGCAAACCATTGTCGTTTACAAGGAAACGTAAAGGATGGAAACCTCCGTAATGCGCCGGTACGTAAAACTTGGGGCATATGATCAACAAATGATGAAAGCAGGATACGCTATGAATAATCGCAGACCACTATTTATTACCGTAGAAGGAGGAGAAGGTTCCGGTAAAACGACCATGATGGGCAGACTCGCCGCCTTTATGCAGAATCATTCGATCCCGTATCTGATTACCCGCGAGCCCGGAGGCATAGACATCGCCGAGAAGATCCGCTCTATTATTCTGGATCCGGAGCACACCGCGATGGATGCACGCACAGAAGCATTGTTATACGCGGCAGCCCGCCGCCAGCATCTTGTGGAGAAGGTGGAGCCGGCATTAAGGCAGGGATTGACCGTCCTATGCGACCGATTCGTGGACAGCAGCCTGGTTTACCAGGGGTATGCGCGAGGATTGGGCATGGAAGAGGTATGGAGCATCAATCAGTTCGCCATTGATACCCGGATGCCGGATCTGACGCTGTTATTCGATATCGAGCCGAGGATCGGCCTGTCAAGGATCGCGGCGAATGCAGAACGGGAATGGAATCGACTGGATATGGAGAACCTGACATTTCACGAGAAAGTTAGGGAAGGCTATCTATTGGTAGCAGAGCGTAATCCGGATCGAATTCGCATCGTGGATGCTTCCAAGACGCCCGCGCAGGTCGAAAGGGAAATGAATCGTCACTTGGAAGACGCGATATTAAAGGATTTTTGAGGTTGTTTGTCAAATAAGTAGTGTTAAGGGCATATGATGCCCAAAATAAACAAGGAGGGTTTACCATGAAATTGATTGTTGCGATTGTCCAGGATAAAGATAGCAACCGTCTCTCCGCCGCATTGGTCAAAGCTAACTTTCGGGCGACAAAGCTTGCAAGTACGGGCGGCTTTCTGAAGGCGGGGAACACCACCTTTATGATTGGGGTAGACGATTCACAGGTTGAAAGTGTGCTCAGCGTCATTCGCACAAGCTGTAAGGTCCGCGAACAGCTGGTCACTCCGGTAACCCCTATGAGCGGTACAACCGATTCCTATTTGCCGCTTCCGGTTGAAGTGCAGGTTGGCGGCGCAACGGTATTTGTACTCCCTGTAGAACGTTTCGAGCATTTCTAAATTCATTCTCTAGATCTGCGATAGATACGTAACGGATGTTTTTATTGGGATATTTGACGGCTGTGTTCTCCTGTATTGAAAGTCTTCTGAACCACTTCTGTATCATAATAAAAATAGTTACCGTAGATCGCTGCAATCGGGAGATGATCTTTCATAAATGGATATTGTAGATGGACTCCGGATCAAGCACCCCGTATTTCGATCATTGTCGGCGAATCGCTTGACAAGATAACCATTTCAAGGTACGTTCACGTGAGGCATAGGTTGTTCGATATGAACGTACCAGATGCCTCCGTTTTATTAGATGCAACAAATAACGCAATAGGCGGTGGATTCAGGTGAAGATCAATCCGGGCTTTCGGCCCATGAAAAGCGAAATCACGGTGCCGGATGGCAACGCCAGACCGATTCAGAAGCGATCGTTCTCGGATATGATGCAGCAGCAGGGAGAACGTGCGACCCATGAAGAGCTGAGTCGTCAAATGCGTGAAATTGCAATGCAAGGGGATCGTTTGGCCAAAGCAATGACCGTCCGGGAGTTAAAGGCATATAAATTGATGGTTCACCGCTTCCTGGAAGAAACGGTTCGTCGCGGCGTAAAAATGAAGGAAACGCGAGGCTGGGACCGCAGGGGGCGCGGCAAGCGCTATAACGTAATCGATGAGGTCGATTCGGCGCTGCTCGAGATGGCGGATGAGCTGCTGGATACGGAACAGGGGAGAATTGATCTGCTGAACAAGGTAGGGGAAATCCGGGGCATGCTGATCAATCTTGTATTCTAGCCGCAAGCGTAAGAAAGTTTACTTGAAATGATGGACTGTTCCGTCATAGAGGATCATGAAGGATTGGTAGAAGGTGAGGACATATGTCTTTTAACGATATCGTAGGTCAAGAGACTGCGAAGCAACTGCTGCAAAATGCCTTGCGCCGTAATGCTGTCAGTCATGCCTATCTGTTTAGCGGCCCGAACGGTGCCGGACAGATGCAGACGGCGCTTACGTTTGCCAAGGCATTGTTTTGTACGGAACGGGAAGACGATGCTTGCGGGCAATGTTTGGAATGCCGCAAGGTGGAGCACGGCAACCATCCGGATCTGACGATGGTCGAGCCGGATGGGGCCAGCATCAAGATCGATCAGATCCGCGATCTTCAGCGGATATTCTCCTATCGATCGGAGAATCGGAACCCCAAGGTATATATTATTGACCGTGCGGAGAAGATGACCACGCAGGCAGCCAACAGCCTGCTGAAATTTCTTGAGGAGCCGCAGGCGCCTGCCGTCGCCATACTGATTGCCGAGAATGGACAAGCCCTTCTGCCCACCATTCAATCGCGATCGCAGTTAGTCCCGTTTCGGGCACTCGATCCGCAGATGATGGAAAAGGTCCTTGTAGGTGAGGGCTATCCTGCCGCGCTTGTACGCTGTGCCGTTCATCTGGCATCCGGGCTTGACGAGTGCAGGAAAATATTGAATGAGAATTGGTTTGCAGAAATTAGAAACGTAGTGTTACAATTAGGGAAGGAGTCTTTGAACCGCAGCGGCTCTGCGATGATCACCGCGAGTCAAAAAGTGTTCAAAACCGAACTCTCCGATCATCTGGACTTATTGTTCAGTATGTTTCATTTATGGTTTAAGGACATGATCCATGTCCAGTATGGAAGGAAAGATTCTCTCGTTTTCATAGATCAGGCAGAGTATATCTCTGGTCATGCATCAGCCCGCAGCACAGCACAGTGGGTGTCATACATGGATTTGGCCGCAGAGTGTCAGAAGAAGTTACGCTATAATGTCAATGGACAGCTCAGTTTAGAGCAGTTATTGATGGGTTTGGGCGGTAACACTCCGGCGTGAGCACACCCCCCAGGCCCGAAGAATGGCCAATATGTACAGGCACAAGGGGGTTTATTTTTGTACAGTGTAGTAGGTGTCCGCTTTAAGAAAGCGGGCAAAATATATTACTTTGATCCGCTCGACCTCCCCGTGGAGAAGGAACAATCCGTAATTGTGGAAACCGCGAGAGGGATCGAGTATGGTCAAGTTGTGATAGGAAAGAAGGAGGTAGGTGAATCGGACGTTGTCCTTCCCCTCAAGAAGGTCATTCGTATCGCTGGTGACTCCGATGCCCGTGTGGTTGAAGAGAACAAACAAGCGGCGAAGGATGCATTCACTACCTGTTTAAATAAAATTCGGGATCACGAACTGAAAATGAAGCTGGTCGACGTGGAATTTACCTTTGACCGAAACAAAATCATTTTCTACTTCACGGCGGAAGGCCGTGTGGATTTCCGTGAACTGGTTAAGGATCTGGCCAGCATATTCCGAACAAGAATCGAACTTCGCCAGATTGGAGTTCGCGATGAAGCCAAAATGCTCGGCGGTCTTGGACCTTGTGGACGCGTACTGTGCTGTTCCTCATGGCTTGGTGATTTTGAGCCGGTATCGATCAAGATGGCAAAGGATCAAAGCCTATCGCTCAATCCGACTAAAATTTCCGGGCTATGCGGAAGATTGATGTGCTGCCTGAAGTTTGAGCATGATAATTATGAAAGCGTGAAAGAAGAGCTTCCATCCGCTGGGAAACTGGTCGTTACTTCGCTTGGAGAAGGCAAAGTAGTCGGGCTCAATGCGGATAAGCGGACGGTTCATGTTCAGCTGTTTGAAATTGGAAAGGTCAAGGAACTTCCAATGGATGACGTTGTCATCAAATAGTCCAATAGAATGTTTATTTTCGGGGTGTAGACTTGGAGAAGAAAAACATTTTTGTGCTCATTCAAGAGTTGGAAACACAGATGGGACATATACACAGTGAACTGGGTGGACTTAAGCTGGTCATCAAGGAACTGCTGGAAGAGAACCATCGCCTCAGTCTTGAAAATGAACAGCTCCGGAAAATTTTAAAGAGGGAAGTCAATCCGGCAGAATTGGAAAACCCAGTTGCTTTACAACCTCAGCCTCATGTGAAGGATGAGGAACATGAAGATGTGGTCGGTGAGGGGTACGATAACCTGGCACGGCTGTATCATGAAGGCTTCCACATTTGCAATGTCTATTATGGACATCTGCGGACGGAAGGGGATTGCCTGTTCTGCTTGTCTTTTCTGAATAAATAAGAAGCCGTAGGGGAAATTGCCTACGGTTTTTTTCTAGAATCGAAAGGTTATACTGTAAGGATCGCGAGTGAGACATATGGCTGCTTGTCATGCAATGTGAAGAGCAGCCTTTTACGTATTTCATATCATCAGGCAAGGGTGGAAAGAGTTACACACCAAAGTAGCGGGGATATAACGAATTATAGAGATAAAGGGTTGAAACCATGAAATTGAAAGAAGTGTTATTGCAACCATCCGAGCGGATCGATGATCTGCTTACCCATGAGCTCGGCATCATTCAAAGCGAAGAGGTATTCAGCTTCTCCATGGACGCGGTCCTGCTTGCCAGGTTTGCCAGCATACCGCGCAGGGGCCGGATTCTGGATATGTGCACGGGTAACGGGGTAATTCCCATTCTGCTGTCGACACGTACAGGCGCGCCGATCGAGGGGATTGAAATTCAGCCCAGACTTGCGGATATGGCCAGACGGAGCGTAGCGATGAATGACCTTCAGGACCAGATCACGATCCATGAAGGCGATCTGCGGGAACTGTACAAGGAAAAGGGATATGGAGCGTATGACCTGATTACGGTCAACCCGCCTTATATGCCGATGAATGGCAGCGACTTGAAGCTGAATGAGCATCAGGCGATTGCGAGGCATGAAATTCACTGTACGCTTGAAGAGGTTATTGAGTCCTGTGCAAGGCTGCTCAAACAAGGCGGGAAGATGAGCATGGTTCATAAGCCTCTGCGGCTGGCAGAGATTATCACCCTGATGAGCAAATACCGGATTGAGCCCAAGGTCATCCGATTTGTGCATCCGCGCGTGAAGATGGAAGCCAACATGGTCCTGATCGAGGGCATTCGGGATGGAAAGCCCGAGGTTCGGCTGAAGCCACCGCTGATTGTGTATGATGAGCAGGGGAATTACGGCCCGGATTTTATGGAAATTTACTATGGAACACATGAGGATGAGACAAAAGAATGAGAAATCTTGTGCAACAGAGTTATGCCGACCGGGGAGCGGGAAGTCCGGGTTCGCTGTATTTGGTGGCAACGCCGATCGGGAATTTAGAGGATATAACGTACCGGGCCGTACGCATCCTGCAGGAATGCGATATTATCGCTGCAGAGGATACGAGGCAGTCACGCAAGCTGCTGACCCATTTCGAAATTCCGGCTAAACCGCTGTTTAGTTATCACGAGCATAATAAGGCGGCAAGCGGTCCTGAAATCATACGTTATATAATAGAAGGAAAAAATGTGGCACTCGTCAGCGATGCCGGTCTGCCGGCGATTTCAGACCCTGGCAGTGATCTGGTTTCGCTTGCGATTGAGGCAGGAATTTCGGTCATTCCGATCCCGGGAGCCAATGCGGCGTTATCCGCCTTAATCGTGTCGGGTTTGCCGACCGAACGGTTTACGTTTATCGGCTTTTTGCCGCGGGAGCGCAAAGATATCGTCCAGCAGCTGCAAGCTTTGCAATCGGCGCAGGGAACGTTATTATTTTATGAATCTCCGCATCGCGTGAAGAAGACGCTGGAGATCCTGCAGGAGGTACTGGGAAATCGGAAGGTGACCTTGGCACGGGAGCTCACCAAGCGCTACGAGGAATTTGTGAGAGGCAGCATTTCCGAATGCCTGGACTGGCTCACGGAGCATCCGCCGCTGGGCGAATATTGTTTGGTGGTGGAAGCCGGCAGTGCAGAAGAGGAGCAGAAAGAGAAAAATGCCTGGTGGCAGGAGCTTTCGCTGGAGGAGCATGTGGGGCACTATGAGCGGGAAGGACTAAGCCGCAAGGATGCCATGAAAAAAACCGCGGGTGATCGCGGCGTATCGAAAAGGGACATCTATAACGCACTCCTGACGGAGTCGTGAATATGGCTTGCCTGGCCCAAGGGGGATAAACAAAAAGCCCCACAAAGTGGACCCAAGCTTCGATGCTTATTCCAAATACTTTACGGGGACCCCAAAACATATAAATGGGATTAAAGAAAGGATACGCTTCACTGAAAACGTATAATTCTTTAATCCCAAAAAAAGACCCTCCTGCGGCCGGGTTCATAGCCGAGAAAGGCACCAAGGAGATATGAAAAAGGTTAGAATTAACAAAATGTAATAATGCTATTATATACTAAAAATCTTAATTTGTCACAGGTGTAGGGATTTCCGAGATACATTCATGGCAAACAATTTTACCTTTGAAGTAAGTGACGTTCTCAGCGTTACCACAGAAGATGCACGCAGGCTCATATTTCTTAAGCATGATGCGTTCGCCGTCTACATAAATCTCCAATGCATCTTTCTCACCAATTCCGAGCGTGCGGCGCAACTCAATCGGAATGACGACCCGTCCAAGCTCATCGACTTTCCTTACAATTCCTGTTGATTTCATCATAACTTATAAATGCCCCTCTCGCCATAATTTAAAAAAGTCATAATTCGACATAGTTCTAGTTTTTATGTTATTTATAGTACCAACGATTCCCAAAACAGTCAACCTATATTTTTGAGAAATCGGAACCTGTTTACGAAAGTATAGTGAACAAAAGCCTTATATAGCAACGGAATTACCATAATCGAACCAATTTTCACGACGATTTTGGATTTGTCGATTTGGAAAGCGCGATTTTACGTTATTCGACACAGTTCGACATTAAATGTCAAAAGAAGTGTTTATCGGCTAAAACCAAAGCGTGAACGAGAAGGAGATGAGATGAAATGCATTCACCCATTTCGGAAGAAAAAGTGTTTAAGGACCCCGTCCATAATTACATTCATGTGCAGGACGACATTATATGGCGGTTAATCGATACCCCGGAATTTCAGCGGCTTCGCCGGGTCAGGCAGTTGGGCACTTCTTTCCTGACCTTTCATGGAGCTGAGCACAGCCGATTCTCCCATTCTCTTGGAGTCTATGAAATTACGAGAAGAATCATCTCTCAATTCGAACGGAGAGGGTATTCCGATTGGCCTGCCGAGGAACGGCAAGTTGCGCTCTGCGCAGCGCTGCTGCATGATGTGGGGCACGGACCTTTTTCGCATTCCATAGAAGAAGCTTTTCATATGAACCACGAGGATTGGACATGCCGGATCCTGCTCGGAGATACTTGCGTCAATCGGGTACTTCAGGAGCTCGGTGCCGATTTTCCCGAGAAGGTCGCCTCCGTTATTAACAAAACCTACGATAAGCCAATTGTCATGAATCTGGTCACTAGTCCGCTGGATGCAGACCGGATGGATTATTTGCTAAGGGATGCTTACTATACGGGAGTCAATTATGGAACGATTGATATCGACCGAATCTTGCGGATGCTGCGGCCGTACCGCGATCGGGTCGTCGTGAAGGAATCGGGCATGCACGCGGTGGAGGATTATCTCATGTCGCGGTATCAGATGTACTGGCAGGTGTATTTTCATCCCGTCACCCGAAGCTCCGAAATCATCCTGCGCCAAATCTTTCGCCGGGCCAAGGAGCTGCATGACCGTGGATATGCTTTCCGTTTCATGATCGAGCCGCTGCCTGCGCTGTTTTCGGGGAATATCGGCGTGAAACAATACCTGCGTCTTGATGAAGCCTTGATTCAAACGGCCTTTCTGCAATGGACGGAGGAGGAAGACCCGCTTCTTAGCGAATTATGCGGCCGTTTCATGCACCGAAAGCTCTACAAATATGTAGAAATCGACAACATCGATCTGGAAACCATCGACGGGATCCGCCAAGCGTTCCGCGCCGTGGGGCTGCAACCGGAATATGACCTGGAGATTGATTTTCCAACAGATCTTCCTTATGATAAGGTTCATTCCGATATGCCGCTTAACGAGAAACAGATTCTCCTTCTGGACCGGCATGACGAGCTGAGGGAAATCTCGGAGGTATCCGATATCGTACGCTCGATCAGCGGCATTCATAAAGGGCGGTACCATCTTTATTATCCGGAGGAGAAGGTGGGCCCGCTCCTGGGTCAAATGCCGGAGACGATAGCCGACGTTTTCAAACAACAGCATTAAATCAGGCAAAACAGGACAACCGTTAATCCCCTTGCATTCAACCAACTAATGGAAAATAGACGACATAGAAACGACAGGAAGGAGAGTGTGGATAGTATGCTGTTCGACACGCACACTCATATGGACGCTCCCCAATTCGACGAAGACCGGGAAGCTGCAATTCAGCGGGCGCTTGAAGCCGGCGTTACGCGGATGATCAATATCGGATTTAACCGGGAGACGATCCCGACCACGATGAAGCTGGCTGAGACTTATGATTTTATATATGCAGCGGTAGGCTGGCATCCTGTAGATGCGATCACCATGGAGGATCAGGACCTGGATTGGATCGCCTCTTTATGCAGTCACGAGAAAGTGGTGGCAATCGGGGAGATCGGCTTGGACTATCATTGGGATACGTCCCCCAAGGAAGTGCAGCACCGCGTGCTTCGGCGCCAGATCGGGCTTGCCCGGGAATTGAACATGCCCATTGTCATTCATAACCGGGATGCGCATGAAGATATCGTTAACATTTTGCGTGAGGAAAAAGCCTCCGAGGTCGGCGGTGTCATGCATTCCTTCTCCGGAAGCTGGGAAACGGCCAAAATGTGCCTGGATATGGGATTCCATATCTCGTTTGGGGGGCCGATTACGTTCAAGAATGCGAAGCAGCCCAAAGAGGTTTTGGCAAAGGTTCCGCTTGATCGATTATTGATCGAAACGGACGCGCCTTACCTGACACCTCATCCCTTCCGCGGGAAACGAAATGAGACCGCATATGTAAAATTGGTGGCGGAGGCGGCGGCCGAAATTAGAGGGTTGTCCTATGAGGAATTGGCCCAAATTACCACCAAAAATGCGCTGGAACGATTTGGTATTTAACGAAAACAAGAGCAAAAGCCATGAAAAAGGGAGCATTTTCGATTAATTAAAGTTTTTTAATCAGAAAAGGCGTTGATATTACAATATTTTAACCTTTTACTTGAGAAAATGTGGTTGAATGTCGCTTTACAACCTGCATACAAACAGGATATCATCTTTTCAGTGATAAGAAGCTGCGATGTGCAGATCGCAGCCGAATATTTCATGAACCGTCTCGCTTAATCTCCGAAATTCTGGAGAACGGGGGAACCGATACTGCGGTGCATACTGGTCTGGATGCACGAAGCTGTATTTGATTTCTTTTTCGGGTCTTTGGGGTGAATTTGAAGGATCTCGCCATGAGCGGGCATCCGGATATAGGGCGTCTCTCTTACGTCCGAACCCGACAGCTAACTCCGTAAGCGAAATAAGAGGGGAAATCTCGTGCATACCATTTCCATGATTTCATTCATCAGGAAGCCACGTTAGAGCCTCTAGTACTCTTTCAATGGCTTCTTTTATTTTTGAATAATGGAGACGGGTCCATCATACTCTTGGTAAACAGGAGGTGATGGCAGATGGACGGAAGACGGGAATTGACGCAGGGTGTAGATAGATAGCAGGGCGCCCTGTGAGAAAAATTGCTATAGTCACGTCAAATGCATTCATGCGTTTACCTAGACGGCGGGACTATGAAGGAGGATGGAATAGTGGGCATTTTTCAACCTGAAGAAACCCATGAATCACAATCATCCAGCATGTCTTACGCATTGAGATGGAAGCATGACAATTTGCGTCAACTGATGTTGCTCGGCGCCATGGGTGCCGTTACGGTATCACTTCTCATATCGTTGGTTGTACATGACCAGGCAGGCAAGGAAGTTCAGCTTGTCGTCGACGGCCGGGTCACTACGGTGGAAACACGTGGATCGTTGCTGCAGGAATTGCTGGATGAGCAAGCGATCACGTTGAGTCCCCAAGATCAAATTTCGATGCCCCTGAACGGCGCAATCCGGGACGGAGACCGAATTATTATTGACAGAGCTATTCCAGTCAACGTTACGGTAGGCAGCAAAACCAAAACCATATTTACATCCCAGGATACAGTTGATCATGTACTCAAAGAGGCTGGCGTTACGATCCAGGGTGAAGATATAGTACAACCGTCGCAAGACACGAAGCTGACCAGCAATATGAATATCCATGTCGTTCGCGTCACGAAGCAAAAAGTTAAGGAAACGGAAGACCGCGAATTCCGCGTGATCAAGACGGCCGATCCATCGCTTGAAAAGGGCGATAACCGCGTCATTCAGCGGGGCGAGTCTGGTCTTATGGTGAACCATTACGAGAAGGTCTACCACAATGGCAAGCTGGTTTCCAAGACTAAGGTCTCCCAACAAATCGAACGCAGAACGAAGGATAAAATCATTGCCGTAGGCACGAAAAAAGTGGAGAAGCCTGTTATCGTCCAGGCGGCAGCCACCGATGTAAAAGCTACACCGGCTAAATTGTCCGGCACGAAAAAAGTAACGACCGCCAAGGCTGTTGAGAACAACGTGGTTTCCCGCGCAGGCGTTGATTTTAAATACAAGAAGGTATTGAACAACGTGTCGATGACCGCGTATTCCGCCGAACAGCAAGGAATCGGTACGCGTACCGCATCCGGCACACGCGTTACGGAAGGTCGCACCATCGCCGTTGATCCTAATATCATCCCGATCGGATGGTGGGTTTACATCGAAGGCATCGGCTTCCGCCGTGCTGAAGATACGGGCGGCGCCATCAAAGGCAACAAAATCGATGTCTATTACGATTCGTTGAAATCGGCCATGAATTTCGGCCGGAAAAGCGGCCGCACCGTTTACGTGATCGGTCCGGTTAAACCTGAATTGAACTAGACGCATGAATTCCAATTTACTTTGCCATTCTAATGCTATACTATTTAGCTTATAATATATGATGATCAAGAAGAGGGAATATTTCCTCTTCTTTTGTTTTGTTAAGACCGGAGTAATCAAGGCTAAACGGGTTGAGCCTTAACGTTGTACAGGCCTGCTCTGCTTGGGAAGGAAGAGAACGAACGCATGATTAAAGAAGTGATTGTCGTGGAAGGCAGGGACGATACCGTTGCCATTAAACGGGCCGTAGAAGCCGACACGATCGAAACCGGCGGTTCAGCGATCAACAAACAAATCCTGAAGCGCATAGCGCTTGCCCAGGAGCGCAGAGGCGTTATCATATTGACGGATCCTGACCATGCGGGTGAACGAATCCGCAAAATCGTGGATCAGGGCGTACCCGGCTGCAAGCACGCCTTCATTCCGGAAGCGGATGCTACCCGGAAAGGGGATATCGGAGTGGAGAATGCCTCGCCAGAGGCGATACGGCGCGCGCTGGAGCGGGTCCACACGTCTTTTGAGGGTGCAGAGAGCCTGATCAGTTTGGAGGATATGCTGGAGGCAGGATTATCGGCTCACCCGGAGGCTGCGGCAAGACGGATGGCGATGGGTAATTTGCTGGGCATCGGATACTGCAACAGCAAGCAGTTCCATAAACGATTGGCCATGTTTCAAATATCGCGGGAAGAATTTCTGGCAGCACTTGCACAGCTGGAAGAAGGGGGCGTTTAGCTAATGAGTCGGATCGAGGATATATCAACACCAAGACGGACGAAGGAGATCATCTCGCGCCATGGATTCTCCTTCAAGAAGAGTCTAGGCCAGAACTTTCTCATCGATCAGAATATTTTGTATAAAATCGTGGAAGCTGCAGGACTGGATGAAGATAAAGGCGCGCTCGAGATCGGACCTGGCATCGGTGCACTGACGGAGAAGCTGGCGCAGACGGCAGGAACCGTCACCGCGGTCGAAATCGATCAGCGCCTGATTCCCATCCTAAGGGAAGTCCTGGAGCCCTACGGGAACGTGAGGGTTCATCATGGGGATGTGCTGAAGGTGGATCTTCATGAGCTGTTCCGTCAGGATTTCGCGGACGTATCGAAGGTAAGCGTGGTTGCCAATCTGCCGTATTACGTGACGACGCCGATTCTCATGAAGCTGCTGGAGGAGAAGCTGCCGCTGGAGAACATCGTGGTGATGATTCAGAAGGAAGTGGCCGAACGGATGGCCGCTGCACCGGGAAGCAAGGATTACGGAAGTCTCAGCATTGCCGTTCAATACTACAGCGAGCCTAAGCTGGTCTGCATCGTGCCGCACACGGTGTTCATTCCGCAGCCGAACGTCGAGTCGGCCGTGATTCGCCTGGCGGTCCGGGAACAGCCGCCCGTCCGCGTGGAAGATGAACGATTCTTCTTCGAGGTGGTCCAGGCTTCATTTGCACAGCGACGGAAGACGATTGCCAACAATTTGAAGAGCCGGTTCTTCCCGGGTGAGGGACGTGAACGGCTGGAGCAGCTGCTGCAGGAAGCAGGGATCGAGCCTTCACGGCGCGGAGAGACGCTTAGCATTGAGGAGTATGCGCGGCTTAGCAACGTGCTGTTCGGCGCCAATATCCGTTGACGCAGCCGTTCAGGGAGTCTCTGGAGCTTACGGATGGCCTCCGCGCGATAAATTGGCGCTGAACAAGAACCAATAGTCACAGTAGCCCATACCATAGGGTAGGGGTGATGTTGTGATGAACTTGGGAGACTTGGTCGTTCGTAAATCCTACGGCGGCGATGTAACGTTCCGGGTAGAAGGCATGCGGCAAAATAACAATATCGTCATCAAAGGGACGGAATTCCGGTTACTGGCCGATGCTCCCGTTGATGATCTGGTTACGGTCCCGCATCCCACCTTAAGCGAACGAACAAAGCAGGCGCAGATCAAAGCCAATGAATCGCTGGACCGCCTGCAGAAGCAAAGACAGGAGCAGAGCGAACGTCAACTGGCCAGCCTGCGGCATACTGAAGGCGGCCAGCTTGCGGATAAAGGATACTTTGACGTGCCGGGCAAGGTGCTGCATTTGGATGGAGATCCCCAATATCTGAAGAAGAGCATGACCTTGTACAACCAGCTTCGGGTCCCAGCGGAAGGCCATTATATCAATGAGTCGGGGATGGCCGATTCATTATATCGTCTTCTTCCGCGGGTAAGACCTGATATCGTTGTGATCACGGGGCATGATGGGGTTCTGAAGAGACGTCAGCCATACGATTTATATAGCCTGGACAGCTATAAGAATTCCCACAACTTCGTCACGGCGATTCAGGTGGCGCGTCAATATGAGCGGAACCTGGATTCCCTGGTCATCGTGGCCGGAGCGTGCCAATCGCATTTTGAGGCGCTGCTGCAGGCTGGAGCCAATTTTGCCAGCTCGCCGGGGCGAATCCTCATCCATGCGCTGGATCCCGTTTACGTCGCCGCTAAAGCGGCCTATACGTCGGTCCGGGATACCGTGAACATCCATGACGTGGTCCATCATACGATCAGCGGCAGCCAGGGCGTAGGCGGAATTGAGACGAGAGGCAGCTACCGGATCGGTCTGCCCAAGCTGCAGGATTTGTCCACCTTGAAGGTTACGCCTTCAGTCAGTTAGGCGCCTAATCCGTTCGATCAGAGGTCCAATAACCGCTGGAAAATGAACCAAGAAGAACCCCACTCGCTGGGGTTTTTTTATTTTTCCTTTCCATTCGTTAAGAAAGTTGTCAAAAAGAATACATAAAGCTTGTCAATTTAGCACATATTAAAGCAAATGAGCGCGAGAATGGCAGGGTCAAAAAAAATACATTGACAATATATTTTTGATGCTGATATAATTAATGTTTTTGAATTGACAAATGATGTAATCTTCGGTATAATGGACAAGGAAAGAGGTGGTCGTCGACAATGGCTAAAAATGCGCTGTTGGAAATCAAACGCAGTCTCGATGCCCATTTAGGGCAAAAAATTACGCTTCGGGCAAACGGTGGCCGTCGGAAGACCGTCGAGCGTACTGGTGTTTTGGAAGAAACGTACCCTTCTGTTTTCATTGTGAAGCTGGACCAAGACCAGCAAACTTTTAAACGTGTGTCTTACAGTTATGCGGATATTTTGACCGAAACCGTGGAGATCATGGTCACCGGTGACGACAACGAGATGCGAATCACCTATATCAAGTCATAACGATACGTCATGAGAGCAGTCTCCGCTTACAGGGAGGCTGTTTTTTGTTGCCATCCTTCCGGAGGGATGACAAGGACGGGTTAAACGCATACTAAAGCTGCGCGAAGCTTATCCCAGCCGTTCTATGCGGTGACGGAGATTTAAGCATGCGTAAGGCCCATGGAAGGCCGCTGCGTCGCGCAGGATGCTGTTCATGCCATACTCAATACATTTTCCAAGGAGGCGGGATTGATGAGCAGAAGAAGACGAAGCATCATGTCCGATCAATTGAAGACCGAATTGGCTAAAGAATTGGGATTCTACGACACCGTGGAAAAAGAGGGCTGGGGAGGCATTAAGGCCAAGGATGCCGGCAACATGGTAAAACGGGCGATTGAGCTCGCCGAGCGGGCAGCCCGCAAATCCGACCTGTAAGAGTATGGCCGCATCGCAGCAGGGTCTTCCGATTAAGCGGAAGGCCCTGTTTGTTTCATCTTTAGCTTCCTGACTCGCAGGAACAGCTTACGTTATTCGCGTCGATAGGCGTTTTTCTTAAAGCCGGTGCATCGTAAACGTCATCAAACGGTCCCATGACTTCAAAGCCTGAGTTTGATAATATAGAGGCATTAGATGTTTTTCCTCGAATATGTTAAGTTCAAGCATATGGGAAAAGCTAAGGATAGGTGAACGTTCTTGAAAATATACGAAAAAGCACCGGCCAAAATCAATTTGATGCTGGATGTACTCCATAAACGTCCTGACGGCTTTCATGAGGTAGAGATGGTCATGACGATGATCGACCTCGCCGATCGGCTCGAAATGTCCGAACAGAAGCGGGACACCATCATCATCACCTCTCAGGCAGGATACATACCGCTGGACGAGAAGAATTTGGCCTTTCAGGCAGCAAGACTAATCAAAGAGCGCTACGACGTGAAGAAGGGTGTACATATCCACCTGGACAAAAAAATTCCCGTTGCCGCGGGACTCGCAGGAGGCAGCAGCGATGCGGCGGCAACGCTGCGCGGCTTGAACCGCCTCTGGGGGCTCGGCATCCCCCAGCAGGAGCTGCTCGCGCTCGGTGCCGAGCTCGGCTCCGATGTGCCGTTCTGCGTGACTGGCGGCACGGCATTGGCTACGGGGCGCGGCGAAGTCCTCACGCCGATCCAGAATCCGCTGCAATGCTGGGTGATCGTGGCGAAGCCGCCGATCAATGTGTCGACGGCGGAGGTGTATGGCCGCTTGCGCAGCGAGCAAATTCAGTCCCATCCCTCGGCTGAGCGGATGGTGGACGCGCTGGCGCAGGGCAGCTTCCAGCAGATGTGCCAGTCGCTGGGCAACGTGCTGGAAGAAGTCACCTTGAAGATGCACCCGGAAGTTCAGCAGCTGAAGGAAGGTATGCTGAAATTGGGCGCTGACGGCGCGCTGATGTCCGGCAGCGGTCCTACCGTCTTCGGGCTGGTCTCCAAGGAATCCAAGGTGGCCCGGATTTACAATGGCCTTCGGGGCTTCTGCAAGGAAGTGTATGCCGTTCGCCTGCTCACTTAGAAACGGTTGGAATTGACAATTCGGGGGCGAATTGCAATCAAAGTTGTATAAATACGTACAAAAGTGTTATATTTAACATATAATATTCGGATTTAGCGAGGAACCCTAGGTGAAAAAATTAAAACGAAGCGAACGATTGGTCGATATGACCCAATATTTACTATCCAAACCGCATACGCTGATTCCGCTGACAACGTTCGCCGAGCGATATGGAGCAGCCAAGTCGTCCATTAGCGAGGATTTGGCGATCATTAAGGACGTATTTGAGAGCGAGGGGCTCGGAGAGCTTCAGACGCTGGCCGGCGCGGCCGGAGGGGTAAGGTACATTCCGAAGCTGCGCAGAGACCATGCCCTGCGCTTTGCGGAGGAGCTGTGCCAGCAGCTTCAGCAATCGGATCGGATTCTGCCGGGCGGCTACCTGTACATGTCCGATCTGCTCGGACAACCTACGCTCATGAACGAAGCGGGCAAGATCATTGCGACGGCATTCTCCGACCGGGAGATCGATGTGGTCATGACCGTGGAGACCAAAGGAATTCCGTTGGCCTATGCGACGGCGGCGCAATTGAACCTGCCGGTCGTACTAGTTCGCCGGGACCATCAAGTGACGGAGGGGTCGGCCGTAAGCATCAATTATGTGTCGGGTTCGCACAAGAGCATCCATACGATGTCTTTATCCCGCCGGGCGCTCAAGGAACGCTCCCGGGTGCTGATCGTGGACGATTTCATGAAGGCAGGAGGCACCATTCAGGGGATGGTCGATCTGCTGGGTGAATTTAATGCCGAAGTCGCAGGCGTCGGGGTCCTCGTGGAATCGGGATCGGTAGAAACCGAGGAAAGACTCCTGGAGGACTATATTTCACTCGCGGTTTTGAGCGACGTAGACTCCAAAACCAAGAGAATTACCGTCAAACCTGGTAATTATTTCGAAAACTAGGCACGCGGTTTTTGTCGATATAATAGCGTTTTCATTCGAATCGGCACGAAGTCTGTCGAAAATATCACATTCTAAAAAAAATTCCTGTTTTTAGGACATTTTGTAGTAGAAAAAAGAAGGATTTCGGGTTTGCTGTGTGGAATTATACACCAAGTCTCTGATGGAAAAAGGTGGTGAACACATATGCAAATTACGGATGTCAGACTCCGCCGTGTTAACTCTGAGGGGAGAATGAAGGCAATCGCATCCATTACCATCGATAATGAATTTGTCGTTCACGACATTCGCGTCATCGACGGAAACAATGGAATGTTTGTTGCAATGCCGAGCAAACGCACTCCTGACGGAGAGTTCCGCGACATTGCCCATCCCATTTCTTCCGGTACCCGCGAGAAGATTCAATCGGCTGTATTGGCCGAGTATGAGCGAGCGGCTACTGAAGAAGAAGTGATTGAAGAAGGCGCTTAAGTTTTATAATTGGGGTTCAAGGAAAAGAGAGCCATACCTATGGCTCTCTTTTCTTTTTTTGTAGAATGATATATATTCAGTAGTGAGTTCAAGAGGAGGAGGCATGGCCCTTGAAAAGATTTGCTATTGTGCTCGCCGCTGGGCAGGGCAAACGTATGAAATCCAAACTATATAAAGTGCTGCATCCTGTTTGTGGCAAGCCGATGGTCGGACATGTGGTCCAAACGGTACAGCAGGTGAACTGCGAACGCAGTGTTGTGGTCGTTGGCCACGGCGCGGAAGCGGTTCGCACCTATCTGCAAGACGCAGCCGAGTATGTTCTGCAGGAGCAGCAGCTCGGAACGGGTCACGCCGTGAAGCAAGCCAAGGAACTGCTTGGCGGTGAAGAGAGGATCCACGATCGTCATTTGCGGGGACACTCCGCTGGTGACGTCTGAGACGCTGGAGAATCTTCTGAAGCTTCATGAAAGCAGCAACGCGGCCGCCACGGTGCTCACCGCGCATATGGATAACCCGAAAGGCTACGGCCGGGTCATTCGAGGCGAGGATGGAAGCGCGCTTCGGATCGTCGAACAGAAAGATTGCAGTCCGGAAGAGGACGCCGTCACTGAAATTAATACCGGTACCTATTGCTTTGACAATAAAAAGCTATTTGCTGCACTGGATAACGTAACCAACCAGAATGCGCAGCAGGAATATTACTTGACCGATTGCATCGGCATCCTGAAACAAGCCGGCGAGACCGTGCTTGCTTATCAGACGGATGACTACGCCGAATCGATTGGCGTCAACGACCGTCTGGCGTTGTCGGAAGCCGAAGGCTTCATGAGAGAGCGCATCAACCGCTCGCACATGTTGAACGGTGTTACCATCATTGACCCGGCTTCTACGTATATCGGAGCCGACGTTCAGATTGGTTCGGATACCGTGCTTTATCCCGGTACCGTTCTGAAAGGGAACACGGTAATCGGCGAAGACTGCGTCATCGGGCCGGACACCGACATCGAGGACTCCGTTATCGCGGATGGTGCCAGCGTCAAACATTCGGTGCTCAGCAGCGCTGAAGTCGGCTCCCGAACCTCGGTAGGGCCTTTTGCTTATCTCCGTCCGGGGGCAAAACTCGGAGCTGACGTGAAGGTGGGCGACTTCGTCGAAGTGAAGAACGCGACGATTGACGACGGCTCTAAGGTATCCCATCTCAGTTATGTTGGCGATGCCAAAGTCGGCAAAAACGTCAATATCGGCTGCGGTGCGATTACAGTCAACTATGATGGTTATAATAAGTCCATTACCGAGATTGAAGATGATGCATTTATCGGCAGCAACGTGAATTTGATTGCACCGGTGAAGGTGGGCAAGGGCGCATTCGTTGTTGCAGGCTCGACCATTACGCATTCCGTCTCGGACAATGATCTGGCCATCGCCAGACAGCGTCAGGAGAACAAGCCAGGGTACGCAGAGAAGATCCGGGCACGCGCCATCGCCAAGAAGAACAAGAAATCGTAATTATCCCTGCTTCTCTTTTCCAAGATAAGAAGCGGTGATCGGATAGCCTAATTCAACGAACCAGCACGGAGGGTTTTTATTCTATGACTTATCTTGATTCTAAATTAAAAATATTCACGTGTAATTCCAATCCTAAACTTGCCCATCAAATCGCTGATTACATCGGCATTCCGATGGGAGAGTCGCATACAACCAGCTTCAGTGACGGCGAGATTCAAGTTAAGCTCTCCGAGAGCGTACGGGGTTGTCATGTCTATATTGTGCAGTCCACTTGCTTGCCGGTGAATGATAACCTGATGGAGCTGCTGGTTATGGTGGATGCGCTCAAGCGGGCATCCGCGAAGAGCATCAACGTGGTTATTCCGTATTACGGATATGCCCGTCAAGACCGTAAAGCGCGTTCGCGGGATCCGATCACCGCTAAGCTGGTTGCCAACCTGATCGAAAAGGCAGGGGCTCATCGCGTCATTACGATGGACCTGCATGCGATGCAGATTCAAGGATTTTTCGATATTCCGGTGGATCATTTGCTTGGCGTGCCGATCCTTGCCCAATATTTCCGTTCGAAGCAGATCGAGAACCCGGTCGTTGTATCTCCGGATCACGGCGGCGTGGTTCGCGCGAGAAAGCTTGCTGATTTCCTGAATGCCCCGCTGGCGATTATCGATAAACGCCGGCCGGAGCCGAATGTCAGTGAGGTCATGAACATTATCGGGAATATCGAAGGCAAGACCGCCATTTTGATCGATGACATCATCGATACCGCCGGAACGATTGTGCTGGGTGCCAATGCGTTGATGGAAGGCGGCGTGAAGGAAGTCTATGCGTGCTGTACGCATCCGGTTCTCTCGGGCCCTGCCCATGAGCGTCTGGAAAACTCCCCGCTGAAGGAAGTTGTCGTAACGGATACCATTCCGATCACCAATCCGAACCCTAGCAGCAAACTGACGGTACTGTCGGTTGCTCCGTTGATGGGTGAAGCCATCATCCGGGTTCACGAGGAATTGTCGATCAGCAAGTTGTTTGAAATAGAATAATAAACCGTGTAAAAGGCAGGGTTACATCTCCTCATGAGGGAAATGTAGCCCTTGTCGGCTATGACGGCATTACGGCCCTTGTCAGATGCAGATGGACAGCCATCAAGAAAACGTTTTCAAAATCATGACCTGCCAATATCAGGGCGACGTCCATCCCCTGTCAGTATCCGGGCCTGGAGATGAAAGTGAACGTACTCCGGTTGTACAGCGTTCCCTCAAGCTCGACAAAATAGGCGTCGACCGCAGTGATCAGACCCACGTCGATGTGACAACCGAGTTCATAGACCTGAACAGGGATGCCATGCTTCATATGGTATTGAAAATGGCTGTGATGCGTTAATTTCTGTTCGAAAGCTTTCAATGCCGATTCACCTTCTTATGAGGGCATAACGCCAATAGGTTTTGTTCATATTGTACTCAGAAATGCGCAAAGAAGAAAGTATAAATCGTGAAAGGAATCAACCTGTGATGAAATGGATTGTCGGACTGGGCAACCCCGGTCCCAATTATGAGAAGACACGCCACAATGTTGGATTCATGGCATTGGATGCCCTCGCAGAGCGCCATGGCCTGAAGTTCAATCAGAATAAATGCAAATCGGTCATCGCCGAAGGAATGATTGGCGGCACCAAAACCGTCCTGATCAAACCGATGACGTTCATGAATCTCTCGGGCGAGGCAGTGCGTGCTTATATGGATTATTATAAGGTGAGCCTGGAAGACATGATTGTGGTTTATGATGATTTGGATACCGTCGTCGGTAAAATCCGCCTGCGGTATCAGGGCAGCGCCGGAGGACATAACGGCATCAAGTCCATCATTCAGCATACCGGGACCCAGAGCTTCAACCGGGTCCGAATGGGCATTTCGAGACCCGAGCCGGGTTATGCGATTGTCGACTACGTGCTCGGGACGTTCCCGAAGAAGGAGCGCGAACAGCTGCAGCACATGGTGGAAGAGACCTGTGACGCACTGGAATTCAGTTTGGGTCATACCTTTGAGCAGACTATGGCGAAGTTTAACAAGTCGTAGAAGAGCAACATAGATGAAGTATCCCGGTAAGATGACTCCGAGGCATTCGATAATGGGGACATCCGGGTCTTAAACAAGGGAAATCCGGACATACTGAAGGTAATATACGACCTTCAGGAGGCACATGATGGCGATAACCTATGTTTGCAGACATTGTCGAGCGTTCCAGGGCCGCATCGATTCCCATGATGTATCCGAAGCCCGTCTCGGATTTGATTCCTTGACCCCTGAGGAACGCAGGGATATAATAGCGTATGATTTTAACGGAGAAGTGATGGTTCGGGTAACCTGCGATCATTGCAGGGAAGCGCTCGAGGCCCATCCGGAACTCAGCCTTTTGGCAAACCCCCTGCAATGAGAGTATAATGGGGTACACGACGTTTTTTCGTAGATGACATACAGCGGCAGAGCCTGCCGCTGCTTTAGCCTTGGCAGTTTTGCTCAAGGCTTCTTTTCGGTTATAATTTTTCGGCAATCGTCTAAAATTCCATGAGAAATAGAGTCTAGGAAATTCATTTCTTTTGCATAAGAGAGGTGCCCCTTTTGTTACAAGCACTTATTGATGTATTTTCGAAGGATTCGGACTTCAAATCCATAACGTCTGGCGTTCATGCCGGCATGAGGGAGCAATTGATCTCCGGTCTTTCCGGGTCGTCCAGGCAGATCTTAATGGCTGCCCTGCACCAGGACCAGCAGCGCCCGCTGCTCGTGGTCACTCATAATATGTTTTCAGCCCAGAAAATCGCAGATGATTTACAGGAAGCGCTGTCATCGGATCAAGTGCTGTTATACCCTGCGAATGAACTGGTGGCGGCGGAGTCGGCCGTTTCAAGCCCCGAGACTCTGGCGCAGCGGATCGATGTGCTCGTCCGTTGTGCAAGAGGATTCCGGGGTATTGTCGTTGCGCCATTTTCCGGCGTGCGCCGCCTTCTCCCCGCTCCCGAGGTGATGTCCGATGCCCGAATCGTGCTTCACGACGGCGGGACCCTCGTGTTGGACGCCTTCCTCAACCGGATGATCGAGATGGGGTACGAACGCGTGGAACGGGTAGAGCGCCGCGGCGAGATGAGCGTCCGCGGGGGGATCATCGACTTCTACCCGATGACAACGGCCATGGCGTACCGCGTCGAGCTGTTTGATGAGGATATCGACTCGATCCGAACCTTTGATCCGACGGATCAGCGCTCCATCGACAAGGTCCGGGAGGTTATGATCACACCGTGCAAGGAAATCATTGCGGATGCGGAGCGGCTCAGCCGCACGGCGGATACGGTGGTCCGCCTGCTGGAGGCGCAGCTTGAACGCATGAGCGACCGTCAGGCCAAGCTCCGCCTGCGGGATGAAATACACCGGGAAGTCGAAATGCTGCGCGAGCGGATCTACTTTCCTGAAATCTATAAATATATCTCCTTGTTGTATCCGGAGAAGACCAATTTGTACGATTACATGCCGAAGGATACGATTCTGATCATGGATGAGCCTGCCCGTCTGCTGGAAACAGCCAAGCAGTTGGAGCGGGATGAAGCGGAATGGAATTTGCATCTGATGCAAAACGGCAAATCGCTGCCGGATCTGCCGTTGTCCCTGGATACGGAGGAGCTGATTTATCAGCATCCTTACCAGAGTCTGATGATCTCCATCTTCCTGCGCCAGGTGCCGAGAATGCAGCCGCAGAATATCGTCAATGTCATTACGCGCGGCATGCAGGATTTCCATGGCCAGATGAACGTGCTCAAGGCCGAGATGGAACGCTGGAAGAAGTCAGGCGTCCAGGTCATGATGCTTGCCGGCGATGCGGAGCGGATGGACCGGATGCGGCGGGTTCTGCAGGACTACGGCATCGAAGAACCGGTTATGCTGGAAGGCCATCTCCAGAACGGCTTCGAGATGCCCTCGGTTCACGCGGCCATTATTACGGAGAGCGAGATGTTCTCCTCAAAGCAGCGAAAAACACGCAAAACCACGAAGAATATGGACAACGCCGAGCGCATCAAGAGTTATACGGAGCTCAAGGTCGGCGATTATGTAGTGCATCAAAACCACGGCATCGGGAAATATATGGGGATCGGGACGCTCGAAATCAACGGAATCCATAAGGACTACATGCATATTCTCTATGCTGGGGGCGATAAGCTGTCCGTTCCGATCGAACAGATCGATCTCATCCAGAAATATGTAGGTTCCGAGGATAAGGAGCCGAAGGTTTACAAGCTGGGCGGAAATGAATGGACGCGGGTCAAGAACAAGGTTCGTTCCTCCGTTCAGGATATCGCCGACGATCTGATCAAGCTGTATGCCGAGCGTCAGTCTGCGCCGGGGTACGGATTTGAGAAGGATACGTCCGAGCAGCAGGAATTCGAGGACATGTTCCCTTATGATGAAACCCCCGATCAGCTTCGGGCCATTACCGAAATCAAAAAAGACATGGAGCAGAACCGGCCGATGGACCGGCTCTTATGCGGTGACGTCGGTTACGGGAAAACGGAAGTGGCGGTTCGCGCTGCATTCAAGGCGGCGATCGAAGGCAAGCAGGTTGCGGTGCTGGTACCGACCACGATTCTAGCCCAGCAGCATTACGAGACGTTCCGGGAGCGCTTCGCCAATTACCCGATCAATATCCAGGTGTTGAGCCGTTTCCGCAGCCGGAAGGAACAGAATGAGACGATCAAAAAAGTGAAGCAGGGCTCGGTCGATATTCTGATCGGCACGCACCGACTCCTGTCCCAGGATATTGTGTTCAAGGACCTGGGGCTGCTGATCGTGGATGAGGAGCAGCGCTTTGGCGTTACGCATAAGGAAAAATTGAAAAAGCTGAAGACCAATGTCGACGTGCTGACGCTGACGGCAACGCCGATTCCGCGCACGCTGCATATGTCGATGCTCGGCGTTCGGGACTTGTCCGTGATCGAGACGCCGCCGGAGAACCGTTTTCCGGTGCAGACGTATGTCGTGGAGCATAGCCAGACTTTGGTGCGGGAAGCCATTGAACGGGAGCTGGCCCGAGGTGGCCAGGTATACTATCTCTACAATCGGGTTCAAGGGATCCAAGAGATGGCAGCCCAGATATCGATGCTGGTGCCGGAGGCCCGCGTAGGCGTAGGGCATGGCCAAATGTCGGAAACGGAGCTGGAGAAGACCATTCTCGATTTCCTGGACGGCGAATACGACGTATTGGTGAGCACAAGCATTATCGAGACGGGTGTCGACATTCCGAATGTCAACACGCTTATCGTGCACGACGCCGACAAAATGGGCCTCTCCCAGCTGTACCAGCTGCGTGGGCGCGTCGGACGTTCCAACCGGATCGCGTATGCCTATTTCACGTACCAGCGGGATAAGGTGCTGACCGAAGTAGCCGAGAAGCGGCTGCAGTCGATTAAAGAGTTTACGGAGCTGGGCTCCGGATTCAAGATTGCAATGCGGGACTTGTCGATCCGCGGAGCGGGCAACTTGCTCGGGGCGGAGCAGCATGGCTTCATCGCTTCGGTCGGGTTTGACCTGTATTCACAGATGCTGGCAGAGGAGATTCAGAAACGCAAAGTCAGCATGCTGGGCGAGCCGTCATTGCCGTCGAAGGACTGGAACACGTCCATCGATTTGGGGATTGACGCTTACCTGCCGTCCGATTACATCTATGACAGCATTCAGAAGATCGAAATTTATAAAAAAGTGGCCGTCGTTTCCTCGATCGACGAATCGGCTGAGCTTGAGGACGAGCTGCTTGACCGCTTTGGCGAGCTGCCGCTGGCGGTAAGCAACCTGCTTGCCGTATCCCGTTTGAAGGTATATGGCCGTACGTACGGGATCGATTCCATTACCCAGCGCGGGGACGACGTTCTGCTGCAGTTTTATGAAGGGCAGGATAAAGCGGTGGACACCGCAGGGCTTGCGCAAATTGGAAATCAGTTCGAAAGACGTGTACAATTTGAACAAGGGCCGGCGATGGCCATTCGAATCAAAGGCAAGGGACTATCCGATCAACAACTGTTAGAATTGCTTGAGCAATTCCTGGAGGCTGCAAAAGGGCCATTCAACCTGAAGGGAGAACTACAAAATGCCGTCAAGAAATAATAAGGCATGGAAGACGTTTATTGTATCGATCACAGCTGTACTATCCATGTCGATGATCGCTGCGTGCGGAAACGACAAGACTAAAGGTGCCGAAGAAGATAACAGCAAAGTCATTGTCAAATATAAGGGTGGAGAAATTACCGAGAAGGAATTTGACCTGGAACAGCGCATGATTCAGTTCATGTCCCCGGAATATGCCCAATTTTTGCAAATGGATGAATTTAAGGAGTATTTGGCGAAACAGGGGGTAGCGTATGAGTACCTGTACGCCAAAGCTGACGATAAAGCCAAGGAAGCTGCCGAGAAGCAAACGGATGATTTGTTAAAGCAGCAAAAAGCCGGAATGGGCGAGGAACAGTTTAAATCCGCCCTGGAATCCCAAAAATTGACGGAGGACGACCTGAAGAATTATATGCTTCGCGTCATGACCGTCATGGAGCATGAGAAGAATCAGGTAACCGAAGAGGATATCAAGAAGGAATTCGATGCGAACAAGAAGGACTATACCAACATTAGCGTTCGTCATGTCCTGATTGCTTTTCAAGATGCCGAAGGCAAGGAGAGACCGGAGGGCGAGGCGCTCAAAATTGCCAAGGAAGTACAGTCCAAGCTGAATAAAGGGGAGGATTTTGCTGCTTTGGCGAAGGAATATTCCCAGGACCCGGGCTCCAAGGACAGCGGAGGCCTGTATGAGAACAAGCCGGCAGGCAGCTGGGTGCCTCAATTTAAGGAAAAGGCCTTAACGCTGGAACTGAACAAAATCAGCGATCCGGTAGAAACCGATTACGGCTACCATGTCATGAAAGTGGAGAAGCGCGAGGAAGTGACGTATGACAAGCTTCCAGCCGATCAGAAGGAAGGCATTCGTAGCGAACTGGCTTCGGCGAAGATCGACAACTTTATGCAGAATGAACTCAACAACCTGATTGAGAGCATGAACCTTCCGAAGAGCGAGAATGCGGACAAGCCTGCCGAAGGCACGGGCGACCAGAAGACGGACGGCACGACCGACAAACCGGCAGAGGGCGACCAAACACCGGATGCAGGCAAGGAAGATACGGGTAAATAAACCCGTGGCCCGGCATCGGCACAAGGATATTGTGCTGCGAGGCCAAATCGACGGCCAGCGTGATGATGAAATGGCGTGATCCTTTGAATCCATAACGTGCGATGCGCGCGTTATGGATTTTTTCTCCCCCCGGGCGGTGAAGTCGCTCCTGACGAGATTTATTTTTGGATTTCGCAACCAACAGAGGGTAGATGATGTATAAGGAATTGGGAATGGATGAATACTATGGTCAGACATTAACTCTTATATACCTGGGGACATCCTCTTCCCGAATGGAACAGTAGTTGAAAAATCTTCTTATGAAAGTGGGGCAACAAGTGACATGAAAGCTACTGGTATCGTCCGCCGTATTGATGACCTCGGGCGCGTGGTCATTCCAAAAGAAATTAGACGCACACTGCGGATTCGCGAAGGCGACCCGCTCGAAATCTTCGTGGACCGGGATGGCGAAGTCATTCTGAAGAAATATTCACCGATCGGTGAATTGGGCGATTTTGCGAAGGAATATGCAGAGTCCCTTTATGAGAGTACAGGCCACATCACGATCATATCGGACCGTGATACGTTTATCGCCGTTGCAGGCGGCTCCAAGAAGGAGTATTTGGACAAGCCGATCGGCAACCTTCTTGAAAACTGCATGGAAAATCGCAAGACGGTACTGGAAAGCAACAACGGTACGTATGAGATCAGCAAAGACAATCCGGAAGCGTTGTCCGCTTTTGTCGCCGCGCCTATCATTGCAGGAGGAGACCCGATTGGCAGCGTCGTGCTGCTGAACAAGGACGAATCCGTGAACATGGGCGAGATGGAAGTGAAAATGGCTGAAACTGCCGCAGGTTTCCTCGGCAAGCAAATGGAACAGTAGACGAGGACATCGTTCCTTGGATGGAGACTCCCGCTGAACGTTGATCACAGGGTCAATCGGCAGCCGGGAGTTTTTGTTTGTCCGGTCGATTTTTGTGCCACTCTCCCACCCTTGGTTATAATGGAGGTACGCATGGCAGCGTCTGCATGAGGATCGGCTTGCGATGCGAAAGAAGAGACTAGGGGATTGGAAGAGGATATGAAACCAGATCAAACCGGGGCAAGGCTGCTGCAGGGAGCGTTTATCCTCAGCGCAGCCGCCATTCTGTCCAAGCTGATTGGCACGCTGCAAAAAATACCGCTGCAAAACATGGGCGGCGATGCCGTCTTTGGCATCTACAACACGGTTTATCCGTTCTATATGATGATCATTACGATCGCGGCGATCGGCTTTCCCGCGGCCGTATCCAAGTATGTGGCAGAGTATGAGGCGGAAGGGCGCACGCGGGACGGTCATCGGCTGTTGCGCTTGTCCTCCGCCGCGTTGGTGCTGTTCGGTCTGATCCTCGGTTTCCTGATGTACGCCTGCGCTCCGTGGATCGGGAAGTGGATCGGCAGCAGCCAGGTAATACCGGCTCTCCGCGCAGGAGCTTTGGCTCTTGCCTTCGTGCCCTGGATGTCGGTACTGCGCGGTTACTTTCAGGGGCTGCATAATATGGTGCCGACGGCCATCTCCCAGATTACGGAGCAGATGGTCCGCGTCGGGGTCATGATCGTGCTGCTGCTCTACCTGATCCGTGTCGGCGCCGATGCCGACGTGATTGCGGCGGGGGCGCTGCTTGGATCTGCTGCCGGCGGTGCCGCTGGGCTTTTGGTGATGGGGATCTACTGGCGCAAGCATATCCGGGCATCTCGGAGCGCTTCGCGGGGAGCAGCAAGGCACGAATTCGGAGAGTCCGGTATGAACAAAACGGAGATGCGTGCCGATGTAACTAAAGAGGGAGCAGGTGTTCTGCTTGGCCGCCTGCTCGCTTATGGCATCCCGGTCTGCCTCAGTCTGCTGGCGGTTCCGCTGATCGGACTGGTGGACACCTTCACCGTGCCCCGGCTATTGGCGTCCGGCGGACTTGGCGAATCGCTGGCCATGGCGGAGTTTGGGGTCTATAACCGCGGCCTGCCGCTGGTCCAGCTGGTTACGATGCTGGCCGCTTCCTTGTCGGTGCTGTTCATCCCTGCGTTGGCGGAAGCCAAGTTCAAGGGAGAATCGGACCGGGTCGCAAGCCAAAGCCGCATGGCCCTTCGCTGGTTCTGGCTGATCGGCATGACGGCCTCCGTAGGCCTGGCTGTGCTCGCTGAGCCGATCAATATCATGCTGTATGAGGATGCCGCAGGTACGGGCACGATGCAGGTGATTGCCTTTACAGCGGCCGGGGGGACGCTGAGCACGATTACGGCAGCGCTGCTCCAGGGCATCGGCATGGTCAAGGGGCCGGCGATTCACCTGCTGGCTGCGGCAGGTCTGAAACTGCTGCTCAACCTGCTGCTGGTGCCGCAGTTCGGCATTACCGGCGCGGCCATCGCCGGCGTGGCTGCGCATCTGACCGCCGCCGCGCTCAACCTCGCGCTGCTCTCGCGAAGGGCCGGCGCCCGTCTTGACGCCGGCGGGATGCTCGCGAGGACGCTGCCGGTCCTCGCTGCGGTGGCGCTGGCCGCATGGGGCGCAGGTGCCGCGTCCGGCGGCCTTCTGGGGGCGGCCGGCGTAGCTCCGGGTCGCCTGACCCACGCGGTCGCGAGCCTGAGCGGCGTCGCGGCCGGCTGCGGCGCCTTCCTCATCGGCGCCGCGCTCACGAAGCTCCTCACCGAGGAGGAGCTCCGGATGCTGCCGAAGGTCGGGAGACCGCTGGCGGCCTTCTTGCGGGCCCTGCGCGTGCTGCGCTGAACCGGGCAGACGTGCAGATGTTTGATCTTCTGTGATATAGTAGTGTACGATAACGACGTCGACAAAGGCGGACGAAGACGAAAGGAAGTAGCTTATGAGTGCATCCATTACGGTGGTCGGCTTGGGTTCTGGCAATCCGGATCGATTGACGATAGGCATCATCAAAACCATGCAGCGGGCATCGAAGGTGTATGTGCGCACATTATCCCATCCCGTCATGGCTGCGTTGAAAGAGTTCCAGGTTCAGCCGGAATCGTTTGACCATGTGTATGAAGCGCATGACACCTTTCCCGAGGTGTACGAATCCATTGCGGCCGCTCTAATCAATTTGGCCAAAGCCGCGAAGGACGACGAGCGCGAGATCGTCTACGCGGTACCCGGGCATCCGATGGTAGCGGAGGCAACGGTCCGGCTATTGCGCGAGCGCTGCCCCGGAGAGAATGTGACGCTTACGGTGCTCGGCGGCGAGAGCTTTCTGGACGAGGCCTTCGTCCGCCTTGGTTTCGATCCCATTGAGGGCTTCCAGCTGCTCGATGCCGCTGAGCTTCGGGCAAGCGTCATCCAGCCGCAGCTGCATACCCTGATCGGCCAGGTGTATGACATGTTTACGGCTTCGGAAGTGAAACTGGCGCTGATGGAGCTGTATCCGGACGATTATCCGGTCATTGTCGGCCATGCGCTGGGCGTTGAGGGCGAGGAAGCGATCCAGCAAGTGCCGCTCTTCGAGCTCGATCGCATCGACGGCTACGGCAATTTGTCGCTGATCTATGTACCCCGAAGCGATGACAGCAATCTGAGGCAGCGGACGTTTGCGAGGCTTCATGAGATCGTTGGCATTCTCCGCAGTCCCGAAGGCTGTCCGTGGGACCGTGAGCAGACCCACGAATCCATCCGCAAAAATCTGATCGAAGAAACCTACGAGGTATTGGAGACGATTGACGAGGATGACCCCGAACATATGCAGGAGGAACTCGGCGACCTGCTCCTGCAGATTATGCTGCATTCCCAGATGGAAGAAGAGCTGGGCACCTTCACGGTGTACGACGTCATTCAAGCCCTGAATGACAAGCTGATCTTCCGTCACCCGCATGTTTTTGGCGAGAGCAGCGCCAAAGACGCGGAATCCGCCCTGCAGAACTGGGAGCAGATGAAGGCGGAAGAGAAACGGCGCAAGGGGCTCTCCCCGGAGAAGGCTTCGGCGCTGGACGGCATCCCGCGGGACCTTCCCGCCTTGATGAAGGCGTACAAGCTCCAGAAGAAGGCGTCCAAGGTGGGCTTCGATTGGGATAACATCGACGGCGTATTCCAGAAGATTGAGGAAGAGCTCGGTGAACTGCGACAAGCGGTGACGGAGGGTCAATCCGACGAGGAAACGGCGCTCGAGCTCGGTGACCTGTTGTTCGCGGTTTCCAATGCGGCAAGATTCATCGGCGCGGATCCGGAAGAGGCGCTTTCGAGAACGAACCGGAAGTTTATCCGTCGCTTCAGCTACATAGAGGAGCAGCTTGCCGCCCAGGGCAAAACCCTGCAGGAAAGCACCTTGGACGAGATGGAAGCCCTGTGGCAGTCCGCCAAAACGGGATCGGCGCATCACGGCGGTATCGAAGAGTGAAAAAACGCATCTTTTCACGTAAAAAATAAAAAAATAGGGATATGCGGCAGGAATTCCGCAAGGCATCCAGAATAATCATTAATGGTGAAATCTTGCAGAGTGCAAGGCGGTATAACCGAATAACCGTAAATCTTATATTTTTCTGATAATTGGGAGGATTTAATTCATGAACAAAACAGATCTGATCAACAACATTTCCGGTAAAAGTGGATTGACTAAAAAAGACGTAGAGAACGTCCTGAACGGCTTCCTTGGCGAAATCACGGAAGCTTTGGCTAATGGCGATAAAGTTCAATTGATCGGCTTCGGTACATTCGAAACTCGCAAGCGCGCTGGACGCACAGGCCGCAACCCGCAAACAGGCAACACGATCGAAATTCCAGAATCCAACGTTCCTGCGTTCAAGGCAGGCAACAAGCTTAAAGAAGCTGTAAAATAATGCGCGTCGATAAATTCCTGAAAGTATCGAGGTTAATCAAGCGGCGTACCGTAGCGAAAGATGTATCGGATCAAGGCCGGGTGCTGATCAACGGCCGCGAGGCCAAGCCGAGCAGCACGGTTAAAGTGGGCGATGAGATCACCGTCCAGTTTGGCCAGAAGCTGGTGACCGTCCGGGTCGAGCGTCTTACCGAGACAACCCGTAAAGATGAGGCGACCAGCCTCTATACCTTGGTCAAGGAAGAACCGATCGTTAAAGATCGCGGATTGGACTGGTAAACAGCCCGAGCCGTTCCATGAAACGTCCCTCTCACCATAAGGTGGGGGGGACGTTTCTGTTTTCATCCTGGCGTGTATATATGTACGGGAGATCCGGGCTCCCGTTCGTTTATGTAGCATCCCGGCTGCTTTCCGATCTTTCATGAAGGTGTGCGCCGCTTCCGGTTCTAAAGACAGGCACCTCCCCATAAGCTATTGTTAAAAGGAGGGGTACATGCCATGATCGACCAAGGGAAGGGCAAGTTTCATGATCTGCGGATGCAGAACCGGAAGCTGCTGGACATTACGGGTGTCCAAAACGTGGAGAGCTTTGACAGCGAAGAATTCCTGCTTCAGACCGAGCTTGGGCATCTGACCATTCGGGGGCAAAATTTACATATTAAAAATCTCAGCCTGGAAGAGGGGCTTTTGTCGATTGAAGGTCAGGTGCACTCCCTGATATATTTGAATCCCGGTTCGCAGACCAAGAACAAGAGTCTGCTGGGCAAGCTGTTTAAATGAATCCCAGCGTACAATGGATCACGCTGCTCTGGATGCTCTTCTCCGGAGCAGCGATGGGAGTCGCCTTCGACAGCTACCGGGTGCTGGCAGGGCAGCTCCGTTTCCCGCAATGGTCCAAGCATGCCCTGGACTTCCTTTACTGGATTGCGGCAGCCTTCTTCATTTTTCGCATGTTATACATGACCAATGACGGGCAGCTACGCTTTTATGTGTTTGTGGGGCTATTTATAGGGGTTTGGATCTATTTTTTATTATGGAGTGTCATAACCCAGCGTTTTGTGGTAATGTTAATTCAAGTGACAAAAGGCTTGCTGTCCTTTTTGTACAAGCTGTTCCGTATGCTATTATGGAATCCGATCAAAGGAATCCTGATGCTGGGCTTAGGGCTGTTAAGGTTTCTATGGAAGTTTCTCCTGTCGCTGTTGCGTTTAATCCTTAAATGCCTCATGCCTTTTTGGCGACTCCTGAAATGGACGCTGAGACCGATCACGTCCAGGGTCAGGCTGCCGGCATGGAGCAGGCAATTAGCGGACAAGGTTATCAAGGCGTGGAAGCGCTGGTTTTAGGAGGTATGGTCATGGGAAGATTTGCTGATCCATCGAAGCAGGCTCCCCAACAAACCAAGACAAAGAACAAAGGCGCCCGCCGGCGTAAGAGAATGTTTGTGGCGATGATGGCGCTGTTTTTGATCTGGGCAGGATCAACGCTCTGGTCCCAGAATGACCGCATCCGTAATCAGAACGAAGCGCTAGCTCAGAAGCAAGAGGATTATAAGTCCGTTGAACAGTCGCTCATCCAGATTACTCACGAAGTGGAGCGATTGAAGGACCCAGAATATATCGGGCAGATTGCCCGCAAGAAGTTCGGATTGTATCTGCCGAATGAAACGCCGATCATTCAGCCCCAAAATTCGGGCGAATCGCCGTAATTAGGCATGACAGACGTCTGTTGACCTTGTTTAGGTCATTATCGTATAATCAAATCACCGCAGCGCGATTTCTAAATCGGACTGTATATTTTTAAGGGAGGATCATTTTATTCTATGGCAATTGAAGTGGGCACCAAGTTAGAGGGCAAGGTGACAGGCATAACGCATTTTGGAGCATTTGTGGATCTGTCAGGAGGTGTCACGGGTCTCGTTCACATCTCGGAAATCGCCGACAACTACGTTAAGGATGTCAACGATCATTTGAAGATCAACGATGTCGTTACCGTGAAGGTGATTAATGTCGACAAGGACGGCAAGATCGGTCTTTCGATCAAGCAGGCTGTCGACAAGCCGGCTTCCGAAAGTCGTCCACCCCGCGCACCGAGACCGGAACGCAGTGGAGGCGGCGGAGAACGATTCGGAGGTGGCGGTGGAGGAGGATTCAACCGCGAACGCGGCGGACGCCCGTTTAAGCCTGCGGCCAACAAGCCTTCATTTGAGGATAAAATGTCACGCTTCCTGAAAGACAGTGAAGAACGAATCTCTTCGCTCAAGAAGAATACGGAAGGCAAACGCGGCGGACGCGGAGCCAAACGTATGTAATTCGATAAAATATAAACTGACCGCAGAGGGAAATTGCCTTCTGCGGTTTTTTTGTCGTTGCATCCAAGGGTACGACAGGTTCCTACGCATTTTACGGCGCCAATCTGCGGAATGAACGAGGGTGGCCGCCTCAATTCGGGAAATGGTCCGCCCGAACGCCCCAGGCTAGACCTGCGGAAACCCGGCTGGGCGCGGGGGATGAGCGGTCGTTTCCCGAACGTTCGCAGGGCACGTTGATTTTGTCGGAAATTTCTTTGGGGCTTGTCCGGTGTTCTGACAAACTTTCCGAAACGGGGGTTTTATAATGGGACCAACAAATTCGTGAAGAATGGGGTGCCAGCGTAATGGATAAAAGAAATCTGGTGATGTTTCCGGGTACTGAGGCAGTTAAAGGGGGAGCGGGTTCCATTCGTGCCCGCGTGGCGGAACGGTTAGGGCAGCTGCCTTTCCTGCAGCGTCCCATCCACTTCCTGGCCGCAAAGAAGTGGATGATCCTGCTAACCTTCATGGGTTTTCTGCTCGGACGAGCTATGATTTTGGGGGAACTTTCTCCATTTGCCGTCGCCTATTTCGCAGTCATCGCCTTTATGCGACGCGATGTTTTGCTGCCGGTAGGCGCAGCGATCGTTGCAGGAAGTTTATTTGCTTCCTTTCCGGTGGCATGGATGGTGCCGGCAGAGATTTTGATCTTTTATTTTATGATGCGGGGATTGGAGACGTATGATCGGGCGGAATTGTCTTATGCACCTTTGATGGTATTTGTCTCCACCTTCTTTGTGAACCTGTTCAGCGTCCTCATCGGACCAAGCATTACCTGGTACTCCATGATGATGCTCACCTTGAATGCCGTACTCAGTTTCGTATTGACGCTGGTCTTTATCCAGGCGATTCCGGTGCTGACGCTTCGTAAAAAAACGCATGTTCTTCGTAATGAAGAAATTCTATGCATCATCATTCTGCTGGCGTCGGTCATGACAGGTGCCGTCGGCTGGACCGTTCAATCCCTGTCGGTGGAGCATGTCTTATCCCGGTATCTGATTCTGCTGTTTGCGTTGGTAGGGGGTGCGCCGCTGGGCGCCTCGGTTGGCGTAGTGACGGGCCTGATCCTCAGTTTGGCCAATATATCGGCCTTCTCGCAGATGAGCCTGCTCGCCTTTTCCGGGATGCTCGCCGGTATGCTGAAGGAAGGGAAGAAGGGCGGCGTTTCGCTGGGCATGCTGCTCGGGGCAACCATTCTTTCCATCTATTTCAGCAATCCCGGAGAAGTCATGATCTCCACATGGGAAACCTGCGCGGCCATCGTGCTGTTCCTCATTACACCGAAAAGCGTGATGCAGGCCATCGGCAGATATGTGCCGGGGACGCAGGATCATACCCGTTCTCAGCATGAGTATGCCAAGCGGGTCCGGGACCTCACAGCCGATCGCGTGACCCAATTCTCCAAGGTGTTCCGCCAGCTCTCGCAAAGTTTCGGACAAACGTCAGGGGTCATACAGCCTCCAGGCAAACAGGCGGAGGAGATGAATCATTTCATGAATGCCGTGGCGGAAGGAAAGCTGCGCCACCTGCTATAAACGGAATCAGTGCTGGGACATGAAATTCTACCAGACTTATAAATATATGACCGATATGATGACCTCGATCGAGGAGAATCCCGAGATGGAAGCAGACGATCTGCCGCCGGAGTGGAGCCGGATCTGCGCCAAGAAGGAGGAGGTGCTCGGCATCCTGAAGCAGCAGTATCATCTTTACCAACATGATATGCAGTGGAAACGCCAAATATACGATAGCCGCCATCTGGTAGCGGAACAATTATCGGGCGTGTCGCAGGTCATGGAGGATTTGGCTCGAGAGATTAAACGGGAAAGCCAGACGATGCACATTCAGGAGGAGCAGATCAGGGAAGCGCTGCAGCAGTTGGGGTTATCGATTCAAGGCATCGATATTATTAGCCTGGATTCGGGTCAGGTCGAGATTGAGATCGTTCATGCATATACCCGCGGATACGACGAATGCAGGAAGATTATTGGGCCGCTGCTGTCCGACATTCTCGGGGAGCATATCGCCGTGATGGAAGAAACCCTGACCCATCCAAAGGACGGATTGGCGACGGTGCGTTTCGGTTCGGCCAAAACATTTGAAATTATGACGGGCGTAGCGGCAGCGGCCAAGGGAGGAGATATTTTATCAGGGGATAGTTTCAGTACGGTTGAGCTGGGCAACGGCACGTTTGCGGTAGCGCTCAGCGATGGAATGGGGAACGGGGAAAGGGCAAGGCTCGAGAGCAGCTCGGCCCTGAATATATTAGAGCAGCTGCTTCAATCCGGCATGGATGAGAAGCTGGCGATTAAATCGGTCAACTCGATTCTGATGCTGCGTTCGCCGGATGAAATCTATGCCACGGTCGATATGGCTCTCATCGATCAATACACGGCTCAGACCACTTTTATGAAGATCGGCTCGACGCCAAGCTTTATCAAAAGGGGGAATGATGTCATACCGGTCTCGGCCAGCAATCTTCCCATCGGCATTATCCAGGATATCGAGGTGGATTTGGTATCCCTGCAGTTGCAGGCGGGCGATGTTCTCATTATGATGACGGACGGCATTTATGATGCGCCGGGTTACGCGGTGAACAAGGAGTTATGGATGAAACGAATGATCCAGGAAGTGAACAGTGAAGACCCGCAGGAAATAGCCGATTGTCTGCTTGAGAAGGTGATCCGCTATCAACAGAATCAAATCCATGATGATATGACGGTGGTGGTCGGGCGCGTGGATCACTTCCATCCGGAATGGTCGAATGTGCATGTTCCGGGATTTGCCCGCATGGAGCGGCCTCGAACGGTTAGCTGAGGATTTACAATATAACAAAGCGATTACCCGGGAAATGGAGGCCCGGAGCCGATCAATTCTTTTCCGTCTATTCTTCCTGATTGTCGTTTGAACTCTCTTGAATGTGGAAATGATAGAGATAGAAATCCAATCGATAGGATGGATCAGACGGGAGGCAATTTGATTATGAAACAAATCTTGCTGATTACAGACGGGTGTTCGAATGTCGGTGCCAGTCCGGTTCTGGCCGCGGCGCATGCGCTGCAGGATGGTATTGTCGTCAACGTGGTGGGGGTCCTTGATTACGGGACGATCGGTGAACTTGGGGGATTGGAAATACAGGAGATAGCCAAAGCGGGAGGAGGCATACACCGGATCGTGGGTACCCCGCAGCTTGCGCAGACGATGCAGATGATGACTCGGAAAACGGTGGTTCAGACGATCCAACAAGCGGTAAATAAGGAGATACAGCATATTTTGGGAGGCGGGACCCTGGAGGAACTTCCGCCGGACAAGCGTTCGCAAGTCGTCGAAGTGGTGGATGAGCTGGCCGAGACGTCATCCCTTCAGGTTGCGCTGTTAATCGATGCAAGCGCAAGCATGAAGCCTAAGCTGGCAGCCGTTGAGGAAGCGATACGCGACCTGATGCTGAGCTTGAAAGCGCGCGCAGGCTCAAGCGAATTGTCGGTATTCCACTTTCCCGGAAAACATAGCGGCGAGGATATCGTCATGGACGTGGATTGGACCTCGGATCTTGACGGTGCCCGCGGCATGTTCAGCAGGTTGCAGATGAAGGGGGCGACGCCGACAGGACCTGCCTTGTTAAAGGTGATTGAATTTTACCGATATGGTACACTAGAAGGTAATCAATCATGGCAGGGTCGTTCCAGCCAAGAGGAAGGGATGCTCGGTGACTACGTTGTCTAACCCGGGTTATCCGCCAGGAACCGTAATTAAGGGCAAATGGCGGAACAGCCGGTACATCGTGGAACGTATGCTCGGTAAAGGGGCTAACGGCAAGGTGTATCTGGTCCACCGGGCAGGAGTGCGCGAGCGTTATGCTTTAAAAGTAGGCTATGACGCTCTGGATCTACAATCCGAAATTAATGTGCTGAATGCGCTCAAAGAACAAATGACGGACCCTTACCTCGTGGAGGCGGACGATCATCATGACGGCAGCGGCGAAGTGTCCTTCTATGTCATGCGTTACATCGAGGGGAGCCCGCTGCATCATTTTATTCGCAAACGCGGCACCGAGTGGGTCGGCCTGATCGGGCTGAAGCTGCTTGAGAAGCTGTCCGTTCTGCATGCATCCGGTTATGCGTTCGGAGATTTGAAGCCGAATAATGTGATGGTTTCGGCCTATGGAAGGGTGGATCTGATCGATTACGGCGGCGTCAGCTCCTTCGGGCGCAGCGTAAAGCAGTTTACGGAATGGTACGACCGGGGATACTGGAATGCCGGGAGCCGGACATGCGACGTATCCTATGATTTGTTCTCGTTTGCCGTGATGTGCATCGGCCTGCTGGATGAGAAGTCGCTTAAGGAGGCGTCTTGTCAGCTTCCCCAAACCCGGAGCGTTGCCGACCTGCAGCTGGTGCTGCGAAGAAACCCCGTATTCAAGCCGTACGCCGTCTGGCTGAACAAGGCATTGTCGGGAGAATTCGCGGATTCACGGGAAGCGCTGAACGAGTGGAGAAAACGGATATATGAAGGCTCGAGCCGAGGCGGGCGACCCGTTCCGGGACGTACGCCGCGCTGGCTAAGGAATGCGTTTGGGTTGTCCTTGGTCATTATGGCCTGCGCCGTTTATTTCTTCTTCCGCTCATGAGTAGTTGCCTTGTTACTGGAAGTTCATAAAGGTGCGAGTTCAAAAAGGTCGGTTTTCAGCACCGAGAAGGTTATGCTCCCGATGTGCGTTTTTTCAAAACGCTTCAGTTGAATGAAACTAGGGACGTCAGGAGTGGAGCTAAACGTTTTCGCAGAAAACGCCTTCGAAAGCATCTGCTGTTTTTGGTACGTGAGCACCTGAAATGTTTCCGCAGGAAACATACTTCGAAAGCATCTGCTTAGGCCCGGCTGAATTCAAGATTCGATGCCGAGTGGCTTCCGGATTCACTTCGTGTTAGATATAGAATTTATGAGTTATCAGTGGAACTGGTGAAATTCTATATCGCAAGAAAACCTACCTATGCATCGCGGTCGCTCATCCTTGAAGTGGCCTCTATCTCGATAAGGGTTTTCTTATCAAAAGCGGACTTTTTGAACAACCTCTAAAGGGGATCTGGAAGTGAAACAGGATTATTTACGAACATTCGTCCAACATATCGAGCGTACCGCCGCAGAGTTTGATTTGTGGTCGGAAGGCGACGGTATCGTGGTTGCCGTTTCCGGCGGACCGGATTCCGTTGCGCTTCTTCACGTTCTGCATGAAATCTCAAAGAACCGTACGCCGCTCCGATTGATCTGCGCTCATGTGCATCATGGTTTTCGAAAAGAGTCGGATCAGGAGGCGGAGATGGTGCGCGAGCTGGCGGAGTCGCTCGGACTTCCATTGGAAACGGCGTTCATCGATATTCCCGCTTATATGGAAGAGAGCGGCAAGGGTGGACAGGAGGCGGCAAGAGAGAAGCGTTACGAATTTCTGCTGCAAACGGCCCGGAAACACAATGCGCGCTCCGTGGCTCTGGCTCATCATGCCGACGATCAAGCCGAGACGGTATTCATGAGGCTACTGCGCGGAAGCGGTTTGTCGGGCCTGGGCGGCATCAAATTTAAGCGCACGGAAAAAAAGTGGAACTTATCCGCCCGTTCCTTCGTATGTACAAGGCGGATATCGTGGAGCTGTGCCGCGTATGCGGATTCCAGTATGCGGTGGATCACAGCAATCTGCAGACGAAGTACCGCCGTAATGCGATTCGCCTGGAAGTATTTCCTTTTTTGGAGCGATACAACGGGCAGTTCTCCTCCTCACTCAATCAGCTGGCCGAAATTGTCCAGCAGGAGGATGATTTTGTGGAGCTTGAAGCTGCGAAGCAATTTCGGAGTTTGGTACAGGAGAACGATGGGAGGCTCGCTTTCGACGCGCCTTCCTTTTTGGGCTTACATGTCGCTTTACAACGGCGTTTGATTAAACTAATATTAAATTACCTGCCCTCAGATCAGGAAAACACCGATTTTGTCAAGATTGAAACGGTGCGCCACGGCATTCTTAACGATCAGCGAAGCAACTGGCGTCTGGATCTGGGTGACGGCATTACCTGTGTTCGTGAGTACGGAGTGATCCAGTTTTGGCCTAAACCTCCGGAAGAACAGGGACAGTACATATACATTCTTGATTCTCCTGATGCGTCAGAGCTTTATGTTAAGGAAATCGGAAAAATGCTGACATTGTCGTTAAAGACAGGAAGCGAAAGCCGGAGCGGCTCCAGACCATCGGCCTTTGTGGCGGATTTTGATGCGGATGAGCTGCAGTTTCCTTTAACCGTGCGCAACAGACAGCCGGGAGACAAGATGAAGATCATGGGATTAAACGGAAGCAAAAAGGTGAAAGATATTCTCATTGATGAGAAAATCCCGCCGTCTGTCCGTGCCCGGATTCCTATTCTTTGTGACGGTTCCGGCAGCATCGTATGGATTCCAGGTGTACGACGTTCCGTTCACGCCGCTTGCGGGCGGCACACATCGCGAGTTCTCCGAATGGAGCTGTCGGATGTTTAAGGCAAGTGTAAAACGAAGAATGGCCCGTTTCACGCTTTCATAGTATAAACGTAGGAGGTCCACTTAAGTTGCAGAATGACATTCAGGAAATACTCATCAGTGAAGAAGAGATTCGCGCAAAAATTAAGGAACTCGGTTCCAAGCTCAGCGCCGAATATGAGGGACGCAATCCGCTCGTTATTTGCGTTCTTAAAGGTGCGTTTATTTTTATGGCCGACTTGGTTAAATCCATATCAGTACCTCTGGAGCTTGATTTCATGGCTGTATCCAGCTATGGAGCATCAACCAAATCCTCTGGCGTGGTCAAGATCATTAAAGATCTGGACGCTTCCGTTGAAGGAAGGGATGTTCTGATTGTGGAGGATATTATCGACAGCGGTCTTACGCTCAGCCATTTGATTGAGCTTCTTAAGAGCCGCAAGGCAAACTCGGTGCGTGTTGTCACCCTGTTCGACAAGCCGGCACGCCGTACGGTGGATTTGCAGGCTGATTATACCGGATTCGTGCTGCCGGATGCTTTTGTTGTCGGATACGGGCTCGATTACGCCGAGCATTACCGGAACCTCCCCTACATCGGGATTCTGAAACCGGAAATCTACAGCAGTTAAACCGCGCCAATGGGCTGCTGCCACAGATCGGGGGCCTTTGTTGAGATGGCCAGACAGGCTGTGGTAAAATATCTTATGTGTCTTGAGAGGAGGTAGGGGATGAGTCGGTTCATCCGGAATTCTGGTTTTTATTTGATTCTATTTTTAGTCGTGGTGGGCATAGTACAATTCGTCACCAATGGCGGCGAGCAAGCCGATGCCCCTAGTTATAATCAACTGCGGCAGGAAGTCAAAGCTAACAACATAGAGGAAATGACGGTACAATTTGACGGTTACGCTTATCTGGTGACCGGTAAGTATAGGGAGATATCCGAAGAGAAAAAATCGGAGAATTTCTCGACCTATATTCCTGCCACGGATGCAGCGATGCAAGAGCTGACTGCAGCCAGTGATAGCAACAATGTCAAACTGTCCGTGGTGCCAATGGAAGGCCAAAGCATTTGGCTGACATTGCTTTCATCCTTTATTCCGCTCATCATTATGTTTGTTCTGTTCTTCTTCCTGTTCAATCAGGCTCAGGGCGGCGGCGGCAAAGTGATGAACTTTGGTAAGAGCAAAGCCCGCTTATATAATGAAGAGAAGAAACGGATTACATTTGAAGATGTAGCCGGAGCAGATGAAGAGAAGCAGGAGCTTGTCGAGGTTGTTGACTTCTTGAAGGATCCGCGCAAATTTAACACGGTTGGCGCTCGCATTCCGAAGGGCGTCCTGCTTGTCGGTCCTCCGGGAACCGGTAAGACGCTCCTTGCACGCGCCGTTGCCGGCGAAGCGGGAGTGCCGTTCTTCAGTATTTCCGGTTCCGACTTCGTAGAGATGTTTGTCGGCGTCGGTGCTTCTCGCGTACGCGACTTGTTCGAAAACGCGAAGAAGAATGCACCATGTATCATCTTCATTGATGAGATTGATGCTGTAGGTCGTCAGCGCGGCGCCGGTCTCGGCGGCGGTCATGACGAGCGCGAGCAGACGCTCAACCAATTGCTGGTTGAGATGGACGGTTTCGGAGCGAACGAAGGCATTATCATCGTCGCTGCGACCAACCGACCGGATATTTTGGACCCGGCGCTTCTTCGCCCGGGACGTTTTGACCGTCAGATTACCGTCGATCGCCCGGATGTGAAGGGCCGTGAAGCCGTACTGAAGGTTCATGCACGCAACAAACCGTTGACGAAGGATGTCAAGCTCGACATCATCGCCAAACGTACAACCGGTTTTACGGGCGCCGATCTGGAGAACCTCCTGAACGAGGCTGCCTTGCTTGCGGCTCGCCGCAACCGTAAAGATATCTCCATGCGAGAAGTGGATGAAGCGATTGACCGCGTTATCGTGGGTACCGAGAAGCGCAGCCGCGTGATCAGCGACCGCGAGAAACGCATCGTAGCTTACCATGAAGCCGGTCATACCATTGTGGGTTACTTCCTTGAGCATGCGGATACGGTGCACAAGGTAACGATTATTCCTCGCGGCCGTGCCGGCGGATATGTCATCATGATGCCGAAGGAAGATCGGATGCTCGTAACGAAGCAGGAATTGCTGGACCGCGTAACCGGTTTGCTTGGCGGCCGTGTCGCCGAGGAGCTGTTCATCGGCGAAATCGGAACCGGAGCCTACAGCGACTTCCAGCAAGCAACGGGCATCATCCGCAGCATGATTGTTGAATACGGTATGAGCGAGAAGCTCGGACCGATGCAGTTCGGTACATCCCAAGGACAAGTGTTCCTGGGACGTGATATCGGACACGAGCAGAACTATAGTGATGCAATCGCTTATGAAATCGATCAGGAAATGCAGCGGTTCATTAACGAATGTTATGAGAAGTGTAGAGAGCTTCTGACCAAGCATTCCAAAGAGGTTCATCTGATTGCCAACACGCTTCTGGAGAAGGAAACACTGGAGCTTGAGCAAATCAAGAACCTCATTGAGACCGGATCGGCTGAAGGCGATGGCAGTGGCGAAGGTGAAGGTTCCTCGGAGAACGGCGAACCGATCATCGACAACATTGGCGACGTGAAAGTTCGCATCCAAGGGAAAGAAGACGGCGGGCAGCCGACTTCCACGGAAGAAATTCCGAACAACCCGATGGATTCGAATGATCCAGCACCGGAAACCAAAGATTCCGAACGCAAGGATCCTCCAGGCGGATCGGACAACGGTAACAGCAGATTAACGTAATATTCGTTGATAAAACATCGAATACCGAATAAAAAAGAAGAACCGGAGAACGATAATTCGTTTTCCGGTTCTTTTTGTGCTTTCTATCACATTGACAGGGGACAGAACGAACGTGTACATTAGTTGTTAAATAAGGATGCGCTTCCTTTCACAAAGGTGGAAACCATCCTGAAAGTCACATGGTCATCAGCGGCGAACAGCCGGACTACATAAAGGGAGAGGGTCGATCATGGAAGCTTTGGCACTGGAGCGCAAGGCAGAACAGAACCGTGAACTGCGTGAGCGGTTAATGCAGTTGAAGAAGGAACGCAATGCAATTATTTTGGCTCATTATTATCAACGGGACGAAATTCAGGAGGTTGCTGATTTCCGGGGGATTCCTTCTTGCTCGCGCAGAAGGCGGCACAAACCGACGCCGAGGTCATCGTATTCTGCGGCGTGCATTTTATGGGCGAGAGCGCCAAAATCCTGGCACCAAACAAAACGGTTCTCATTCCGGATGAACGGGCCGGCTGTCCTATGGCCGATATGGTGAACGTGGACGGACTGCGGAAATTGAAAGCGCAGCATCCGAATGCGAAGGTGGTTACGTACATCAATTCATCCGCTGAAATCAAGGCCGAAACGGATATCTGCTGCACTTCCTCCAACGCCGTGAAAGTGATTCAGTCGGTGGATTCGGACGAAATTATATGGGTTCCCGATAAGAACCTGGGGCATTATGTTCAGCAGCATACCGACAAGAAACTCATTATTTGGGAAGGATACTGCAACACGCATGACATGCTGACCGTTAAGGATGTCGTCGAGATGAGGGCCAAATATCCTCAGGCTGAATTTGTGGTGCATCCGGAATGCCGTCCGGAGGTTGTTGCCATGGGTGACTTTGTGGGAAGCACAACCGCCATTCTGGAATATTGCAAACAGTCATCGGCCAAGGAGTTTATCGTGGGAACTGAGGACGGTACCGGTTATCAGCTTCGATTGGATAGCCCGGATAAATCGTTCCACTTCGCGACGAAATTCCTGGTATGTCCGAATATGAAAGTGAATAATCTCAAAAAGCTGGTGAGAGCACTTGAAACGATGAAGCCGCAGATCTATGTGCCGCCGGTCGTTGCAGAGAAAGCCAGAACTTCATTAGAGCGCATGTTACAGGTTAAGTAGCATGCGCTACTCTTTCGTGAAAAGACAGGTGAGGCAACGTGATACCGCAGTATTTGATTGATTTTGAGCTGAACGATCTCCCGGTTGTAGAGACGGATGTCATCGTGATCGGTTCAGGCATTGCGGGTTTATATACGGCGATCATGGCAAGTGCGACTCAGAATGTGCTTTTGATTACGAAAAAATCGCTCCTCGAGAGCAACACGCGTTATGCTCAAGGCGGGATCGCGGCCGTAACGGCGGAGGATGACTCGCCAGCATATCACCGTCAGGATACCCTCCTTGCAGGGGCCGGTTTATGTTCATCTGCCGCGGTGGATGTGCTTGTAAACGAGGGTCCCGTCGGGGTTCAAGAGCTGATTCGCCTCGGCACGACGTTTGATGTGGAGAACGGCGAGCTTGCTTTGACCAAAGAAGGTGCGCACAGCCACCGACGGATCCTTCATGCCAACGGGGATGCTACCGGTTATGAAATTGTGCGCGCTCTTTCCATTCAGGTCGAAATGCTTCACAATATAGAGGTATGGGACGATCATTTTGTCATTGACCTGATTACCGAGCAGGGAGAGTGTCACGGCGCATTGGTACAGATGCCGGATGGCAAGCGGGTATTCGTGCGCGGCCGTGCGACGATTATGTGTTCCGGCGGGGCCGGTCAGTTGTACCGGTACACGACCAATCCGGAGGTTGCGACCGCAGATGGCATCGCCATGGCTTATCGGGCCGGCGCGGAAATTCGGGATATGGAGTTTATCCAGTTTCATCCGACGGCGCTAAGCTATCCGGGCGCTCCCCGTTTCCTGATATCAGAGGCGGTTCGCGGCGAAGGTGCCGTGCTTCGTAATATAAGAGGGGAACGGTTCATGCCGAAATACCATGAGTTACAGGAGCTGGCACCCCGGGATATCGTGGCACGGGCCATTGTCAGCGAAATGGAAGCGACGGGATCGACCTTCGTATACCTGGATATTACCCATGAGTCGCCGGAAATGGTCAAACATCGATTCCCAACGATTTATGAAACATGCATGCAGTACGGGCTGGATTTATCGTCCGATTGGATTCCGGTCTCCCCGGCTGCCCATTATATGATGGGGGGCATCAAGACCAACCTGCACGGCGAGAGCAGCGTGAAGCGATTATTTGCTTGCGGAGAGGTCTCGTCTACCGGTGTTCACGGAGCGAACCGGTTGGCCAGCAATTCGCTTTCGGAGGCGGTCGTGTACGGCAGTCGGATTGTCGAGCGCATTAAGAGCCTCCCGAAACCCTCTGGGGATCCTCTTGGGGTATCATTTCATCTGGGCCGCAAGGACGCTCCGTCGCAAGCGATGGTGGAAAAACGCTTGAAGCTTCAGAAGGTCATGGTGCGTTATGCAGGACTTCGGAGAAATCGGGATACTCTAATAAGAGCGGCGGAAGAGCTTGGCCGTCAGCTGCCCTTGTTCCAATCGATGCTCTCCAAGCGTGAAGAATACGAATTTGCGAACATGCTGACTGCATCCCTGCTGGTGGTTCAAGGCGCGCTGGGACGGGAAGAAAGCCGGGGAGCTCACTACCGAGAGGATTATCCGGAGCGAAATGACAGCGAATGGCGCAAGCATATTGTGTTTATACGGGACCAAGAAATGACGGAGGAATTGAGCGATGATGTTTAACGGATATAACGATGGCCTTCTCCAGAGCATACGGACTTGGCTTCAGGAGGATATTGGGTCGGGGGATATTACGACCCTCACCACGATCGAGCCGGGTCACCAATCCAAAGGGGTTATCCATGCCAAAGAGGCAGGCATCGTGGCAGGCATGCCGGTGGCAGAGCTGGTATTCGAAACGGTAGATCCAACGCTTACGTTTACGGCATTGGTCCGTGACGGAGACGTGGTGGAAAAAGGGACGGTTCTCGCTGAGGTGGAAGGAAGCACCCATCGTATTTTGACAGGCGAGCGGCTCGCGTTAAATTTGCTTCAGCGTCTATCGGGCATTGCAACCAAAACACGTTCTTTTGTTGATGTGCTTGAGGGATTGCCGACAAGGCTGGTGGATACCCGCAAAACGACGCCAGGCCACCGGATGCTTGAGAAATATGCCGTGCGGGTCGGCGGCGGCGCGAATCATCGCTTCGGCCTGTACGATGCCGTCATGATCAAGGATAATCACATCAAGGGTGCGGGCGGCATCGCCCAGGCGGTCAGCCGGGCCAGAGCCCATATTCCGCACACCATGACGATCGAAGTTGAAACCGAGAGCCTGGCACAAGTGGAAGAAGCCTTGGCTGCAGGCGCGGATATTATCATGCTGGACAACATGAGTCATGACATGATGACGGAGGCCGTGCGGAGAATCAAGGCCAAGTCGCCCCACGTTCGCGTCGAAGCGTCGGGGAACGTGACGCTGGAGACCGTGCGCGGGATTGCGGAGACCGGGGTCGATGTCATTTCGGTTGGACGGCTGACGTATTCATTCCATAGTCTCGATATTAGTTTGGATCTGAATGCAAAGAAAGGAGGAGCAGAGGGTTGATTCTCGTTGTGGACGTAGGGAATACCAATATTGTGCTGGGTGTGTACCAGGGAAAGAAACTGCTGCATGATTTTCGGATCAGTACATCGCGTCAGTCTACCGTGGACGAATATGGTGTATTGATCCACAATTTGTTTCAAATGTCCAATATATTGGTAAGCCAAATAGAAGGCGTTATTGTCTCTTCCGTAGTTCCTCCGCTTGTGCGCGTGGTCGAGGAAATGTGCAATAAATATATTGGCAAGGCGCCCCTTATCGTTGGGCCGGGGATCAAAACCGGACTCAATCTGCGGTATGAGAATCCGCGCGAGGTGGGGGCTGACCGGATCGTGAATGCAGTAGCAGCCGTCGAGCAGTACGGGGGGCCGCTGATCGTAGTGGATTTCGGTACGGCGACGAAGTTTGATTGCATTGATGAAGCAGGCAACTATCTGGGCGGCGTAATTGTGCCGGGCATTGGCATTGCCACGGAAGCCCTTGTGCAGCGTGCTTCCAAGCTTCCTCGCGTAGAGCTCGAAAAGCCGAAAAAGGTGATTGGGCGCAACACCGTTCATGCCATGCAGGCCGGCATCGTATTCGGTTATGCAGGACAGGTCGATGGCCTGGTTAAACGCATAAAAGCCGAGATGGGAACGGACAATGTTAAGGTTATCGCCACGGGGGGAATGGCTGAGCTGATTGCCGGCGAAACGGAATCCATCGAAGAGATTTCTCCCCTCTTGACGCTGGAAGGCTTGCGTATTATTTACGAGCGTAACTAGAACCGATATAAAACCGTTAGATATTACAAACAACCAGAAAGACAAGGAGGCCTCAAGATGGGTAATCAAAAAGACCGTATGCTGCGGGGAACGGCGTTAAACGGGAAAGTGCGGGCATTTGCCGTTCGGACAACCGATCTGGTGGAAGAGCTTCGCCGAAGACACGATACGTTCCCTGTCGTCACAGCCGCTTTGGGCCGCACCGTGTCAGCAGCAGCGATGATGGGAGCTATGCTGAAGGGAGATGAGCGTCTTAGCATTCAGGTTCGCGGCGATGGACCGATCGGTCTGATTGCGGCGGAGAGCAATGCCAAGGGCGAGGTACGCGGTTATGTCAAAAATCCGCATGTGGAGCTGACGAATATACGTCCGGGCAAGATGGACGTAGCCGCTGCGGTAGGGACTACCGGTCAGATTGATGTGGTCAAGGATTTCGGATTGAAGGAGCCTTACCGTGGCAGCGTGCCGATTATCTCGGGCGAGCTGGCCGAAGATTTCACGTATTATTTTGCCGTATCCGAACAGACCAACTCGGCGGTAAGCTTGGGCGTGCTGGTTTCGCCGGATTATTCCGTGGCCAATGCCGGCGGCTTCATCATTCAGCTTCTCCCCGGCGTTAGCGATGAAGAGATTACGGAGATCGAGCTGGCGTTAAGCAAGATTCCTCCGATCACCGAGATGCTGGAGGAAGGGCTGGATCTCGAGGATATCCTGAAACGCGTCGTTCCGGATGTGACGATTCTGGAGGAAACGGAAGTCTACTTCAGCTGCGACTGCTCGCATGAGCGGGTGGAGCGCGCACTGATCAGCTTGGGACGGGAAGAGCTTGAGCAGATGATCGAAGAGGACGGCAAAGCAGAGGTTTCCTGCCATTTTTGCAATGAACGATATACGTTTGACCGAGAACAGCTTAAATCCGTGCTAGAGCGGGCCAAATCTTAATGTTGGGATGAGCGACCGTGATGACGAGACAAGAGAAGGGATTGTGGGCGACCGTCATTGTCTTGACAGCATGCGTATTGGGTATGGGGGGCTGGATGCTGTTTTCCGGGGGCTTTTCGCAGGAGGCTTCACCGCCGTGGGAAACAGGCTCCCAGCCCGTTGCATCCATCCAGGACAGGGCGATTACCGAAGACGAGTGGGTTGACGAGCTGAAGAAGCGATATGGGCGCGAAATGCTGATGACCATGCTGAATCGGCACGCCGTGGCGCTGGAAGCGAAAGCGAAGGGCATTGATGTGACGACCGCGGAAGTCGAAACGGAAATCGAAGTCATGAGCCGAAGCTATGGCTCTAAGGAACGGTTCTTATCGGAAATGGAAGATCAGCTTGGCATTACGGAGAGTGAGTTAAAGACGGAGACGACTTATCGGCTCCTGCTTGAGAAAATTGCGACTTCCGATGTTCACATCGAGGAGCAGCAAATCGATTCGTATCTGGAACAGTACCCTGATCAATTTCGGCCCAAGAAACAGCTGAATTTATCCATGATTGAAGTCGCTTCGGAAGATGAGGCGGAACGCGTCATGGATCGGCTGGAAAATGGGGAGGATTTTGCGGATCTCGCAGCTCAGGTATCCCTTGACGAGTACACTCGGGAAGACGGCGGACAGATCGGCTTGGTAGAAGAGGATGACCCCTTTTTGCCGCCAGAGCTGCTTGAAGCAGCTTTATCGCTCGAGCCCGGAGATATTGCGGGACCTGTATCGCTCACGGACACATACGCCATAGTATATGTGAGGGATATTATTGAGCCTCAAGCTCCTAGCGAGGAAAGTATCCGGAAGGCGGTTCGCAAGCAGCTGGCCCTGGAGCAGTCGGTGTCCTTATCGGAATTGGAGCGGCAGCTTCGCGAGAAATACGAGGCACGGATCAGTGCGGGTACGGTTACGCTGTAAATAGAGCAACAACATGAGGAAAGCTCGCTGTGGCGGAGAAAGATCTGGCTGCAGGGGCTTTTTTCGCTGTAGTTAATGCCTGAGCTTGGATGGCTGAGGAAAATTGGCGGTTATCCCGCATGAAGTCCTCCGAAGGATTTCGCGTTCGGCTCGTTCGTGAGTCGCAGGAAAATTCACCTAGAAATGTTGATTTTCGAGCAGCTGGATATTGACAATGGCCTGTAACGTTGATAAGATGAAGGTACAAAAACCTACCTTTTTTACTCGGATATTGGAGAGCCATTGAACAACAGGAATTTTATTAATCCGCCGGCTCCCATTTTTTTAACATCGAGAACCTACAAATTCATGATTCGACATTCGAATGAATAACACCATTATGTATTCACTATTTTTATCCAGATCCATATTTAGAGGAGGTCTTCTTTCATGGCAAAAGTCGTAAATAATGTGACAGAATTAATCGGTGAAACCCCGCTCGTCCGTTTGAACCGGATCGTACCTGAGGATAGCGCAGAGATCTATCTGAAGCTGGAATACCAGAACCCGGGCGCCAGCGTTAAAGACCGGATCGCGATCAGCATCGTGGAAGAGGCAGAGAAGGATGGACGTTTGAAGCCGGGCGATACGATCATTGAAGCGACCAGCGGCAATACCGGCATCGGCTTAGCTATGGTGGCAGCGGCTAAAGGCTATAAAGCGGTTATCGTCATGCCTGAAACCATGAGCTTGGAGCGCCGAAACCTGCTGCGTGCTTACGGAGCGGAACTGGTCCTGACACCGGGATCTGAAGGAATGAACGGTGCCGTTAAGAAGGCCGAAGAAATCCTGAAGGAAAATGCCGGATTCTTCATGGCCGAGCAGTTCAAGAACCAAGCGAACGTGAAGATCCACCGTGAAACGACTGGTCCGGAAATCGTTGAAGCGATCCAATCGATCGGCGGTTCCCTGGATGCGTTCGTGGCTGGCATCGGAACAGGCGGTACAATTACAGGCGCTGGGGAAGTGCTGAAGGAGCAATACCCTGACATCAAGATTATTGCGGTGGAGCCTGCTGCATCGCCAATCCTTGCCGGTGGCAAGCCAGGCCCTCACAAAATCCAGGGCATTGGCGCAAACTTCATCCCGGAAATTTTGAACCAAGAAGTGTATGATGAAATCGTTCATGTAGAGAATGACGATGCCTTTGAAACTTCCCGCCGCGTGGCGAAGGAAGAAGGCGTTCTTGGCGGTATTTCCTCCGGTGCGGCTGTATATGCTGCCTTGAAGGTCGCCAAAGAGCTTGGTAAAGGCAAGCGGGTTGTCGCTGTCATTCCAAGCAACGGAGAGCGTTACCTGAGCACGCCGCTCTATAACTTCGAATAAAATGTTCTGGAATAGGCTGTGCATTTTCATCTCACCCAAGTGAGGTAATGTGCTGCGAGAAGGGAGCCCTCAATGTGTTTTTTATAGCATTGAGGGCTTTTTGCGTATACTACTCCCTAAGATAACGCTTTAATGGAATCAAGGGCTGACCGCTTCAAAAATTATTGTTGGACAAGCCTCTATTTAGGGTTTTCAAGAGAAGCGGGATACAGTATACTGACAGGCAACAGTAAGGCTTTTGAAGACTAAGGGAGGATCGGCATGGAGAGAAGAGTGGAGCTGGCCCAGTGGCAGTCATGGGCTAAAGAGGGCTGGTCCGTCGTTCCCTATCTGGTTCAATATAAAGGAGCAACACGAGGATTACCCCTGTCATGGAGACATGCTTGGAAAGCGGCCTCGCCTTATGCCTTTGTGCTGGAGAGCGGTAAGGGCGGACGCTACACGTATCTTGGGTTACGACCGGTGTCCATTTTGCAGGGAAAAGGAAGCCAGGGCGAGGTCGTCGAAATGTCAGGCGGATTGCGAACGCAGGTAACGGGAGAGCCGCTGCGTCTGTTGGAGCAGTGGATGAAAGCGTGGAAATCACCCCGAGTGCCGGGATGGCCGGATTTTCGGGGAGGCTGTGCAGGCTTTCTGAGCTACGATGTCATCCGCTCGATCGAGCAGCTGCCCGTGATGGCCAAGGATGAGCCTGGCTTTCCGGATTATTTGTGGATGCGCATGGAAGAAGTCTGGATTTACGATCATGCGGATGACAGCCTATACTGCTCGGTGCATGTTCCTCTGCCTTGGGCTTTCGGGAGCGGGGAAGATTCGAAGGAGGCGACGGCGCTTGAGGATTCAGCGAATGTTTCTGAAGGTTCTGAGCTCTCACAGGGGCAGGAAGGAATTTTGGAGGAATTATATGAGAAGGCCGGCTTAAGAGCCGAATCGATGCTCTCCCAATGGAATCAAATGTACGGAACGGGGCCGGAGAACGATTCGAATTCCGAAGATGAACGGGTGCGGCAGGAACGATGGAAGAAAGCGCAGGAGCTGTCAGGGCCGAACGTGGAGGTATGGGATCGGCTGGAGATTGATTTTTCGCAGGAAGCGTTCGAGCAGGCGGTTTTCTCGATCCAAGAATATATTCGGCAGGGCGATGTTTTTCAGGTCAACTTGTCTCTTCGCCGGCATCTGCAGCTCCATGCGGAACCTTCCGATATTTACGAGTGGCTGCGCATTCTGAACCCTTCACCTTATATGGGGTATTTATCCTCGCCAGGCTTCAGTTTGGCCAGCGGCTCGCCGGAATTGCTGGTGAAGCTGGATGGCGATACCGTGTCAGCCCGGCCGATCGCGGGTACCCGCCGCCGGGGGAGAAATCCGGAAGAGGACGCGGCCATGGAAGCGGAGCTGCTTGGCAGCGAGAAGGAACGGGCCGAGCATATTATGCTGGTCGACCTGGAACGGAATGACATCGGCCGCATTGCCGCATACGGGACGGTGCATGTACCGGAGCTGATGACCGTGGAGAGGTACTCGCACGTCATGCATTTGGTGTCCCAAGTGGAAGGGCGGATTGCTGAGGGCAACAATGCATATGATGTCATTGCGGCAGCGTTCCCTGGAGGCACCATTACCGGCGCACCCAAAATCAGGACCATGGAAATCATCGAAGAGCTGGAGCCCGTGACGCGGGGGCCTTATACCGGCTCCATGGGCTGGATCGATTATAACGGCGATATGGAGCTTAACATAATTATCCGAACCCTCGCCGTGAAGGATGGGGTCGGTTACATTCAGACAGGTGCTGGGATCGTCATTGATTCCGATCCTTATCGGGAATACCGGGAGTGCCATAACAAGGCCAAAGCTTTGATAGCGGCGCTGATGTGCAGTGAAGAAGAAGCCGCAGCGGCGGCTGCCTATATAGGGGGGAAATAACATGATACTTGTCATCGACAATTATGATTCGTTTACGTATAACCTGGTTCAATATTTGGGGGAGCTCGGCGAGGAAGTCAAGGTTTACCGGAATGATGAGATCGACATCGCCGGCATCGAAGCGTTGGCGCCGGACCATATCCTGATATCGCCGGGACCGTGCACGCCGAATGAAGCGGGCATTAGTCTGGACGTGATTTCGCATTTCAAAGGGATCATTCCCATCTTCGGCGTCTGCCTCGGCCATCAGGCGATCGGGCAAGCCTTTGGCGGCAACGTCATCCGTGCGGAGCGCCTCATGCATGGAAAAACATCCGCCATCCAACACACAGGAGAATCGGTCTTCGAAGGTTTGCCGGTTCCGTTCACCGCAACGCGATATCACTCGCTGATCGTTGAGAAGGAGACCCTCCCCGAGGAGCTGGAGATTACCGCCTGGACGGAAGAGGGCGAAATCATGGGGCTTCGGCACAAGCATTATCCCGTGGAAGGCGTGCAGTTTCATCCGGAATCCATCATTACCGACCATGGCCATCAGATGCTGCGCAACTTCCTGAAGCGCACGGCTGGCGCAAAGGCATGAAATATATAGGCATGAACGGCGGCATCGTTGAAGCTGCCGACGCGGTCATACCTGTGATGGATCATGGGCTTTTGTACGGAATGGGTCTATTCGAGACCTTCCGCACGTATCAGGGGAAGCCCTTTTTGCTAGAGCGGCATTTGAACCGGCTGACGGACAGCTGCCGGAAGCTCGGGATCGCCCACAAGGCGGATGCCGAGAGGATCAGCGGCTGGATTGCCGAGCTGATGGAGGCGAACGGCCTTCACGATGCCTATATACGGTACACCGTAACCGCAGGAGAAGGATTGCTCGGTTTGCCTGCCGGAGATTATGCGAAGCCGGCCGAGATACTATTCGCCAAAGAGCTGCCGGCCGCCAACGCTGCGCTCTACGAGACAGGCAGAGCCATGAGGCTGCTGTCCCTACCGCGGAACACGCCGGAATCATCGGTCCGGATGAAATCCCTGCATTATATGAACAATATACTCGCAAAGCGGGAATTGGCAAGATATCCGGAACCATCGGGTGGTCCGGCAGAGGGGCTGATGTTAACTTCGGCGGGAGACGTGGCCGAAGGCATCGTCAGCAACGTCTTTTTCGTCAAGAAGGGGCGTTTATATACGCCGGACGTGGGTACCGGCATTTTGCCGGGGATTACCCGTGCGGTGGTACTGGAATTGGCTGCCGATCTTGGCATCGAGGCCGAAGAAGGCCGTTACGATTGGGATGTATTTACCGGAGCGGATGAAATATTTACGACAGGCTCTGTTCAGGAGATTGTTCCGGTCACGACGTTGATTGGAGTTGAAGGTGAGGCACTGACCATCGGACAAGGAGTGGCCGGCCCGATAACCCGTACATTGCTGTATGCGTATAGAAGGAAAGCAGGGCTTGATATATGAAAACAACCATCTATGAACGTGAATATCGTTTGAGCAAGGACGCTGAGTTAAAGCTCGGTCAATCGACGCTCATTATGGGCATATTGAATGTGACGCCGGATTCGTTCTCGGACGGAGGCCGTTATAACGACACGGAGCGAGCAGTTGAGCATGCGCTTCAGCTGATTGAGGAGGGAGCCGACATCATCGATATCGGCGGGGAATCGACGCGGCCGGGACACGAGCCGGTTGGAGCTTCAGAGGAGCTTGCCCGCGTAATCCCGGTTATTGAAGCTATTCACCGGCACGCGCCGCAAATTCCGTTGTCGATTGACACCTATAAAGCGGAAGTGGCGCGTCAGGCTATTGGAGCGGGGGCTCATATCATTAATGATATCTGGGGCTTTAAAGACGATCCTGATATGCCTAAGACGGCGGCAGAGCTCGGATGCCCCGTCATTCTTATGCATAATCGACGCGATCGAAATTACACGAATCTGATAGAAGACGTAAAACGCGATTTGCTGGAAAGCGTCGAAATTGCGCGCGCTGCCGGTGTGCAGGATCACCAAATTTTGCTTGATCCGGGCATCGGTTTTGCTAAGGACTATGACGAGAACATGAAAGTGATGGCATCTCTCGATCAGCTTGTGGGGCTGGGGTTTCCGGTACTGCTGGCTACCTCCCGCAAAAGGTTTATCCAAACCGCGCTTGGAGCTCCGGCACAAGACGTGCTGGAAGGAACGGCAGCCACCGTCGCATACGGGATTGCGCAAGGCTGTCAGATCGTTCGGGTGCACGACGTGAAGCATATGAAACGGACAGCCATGATGTGCGATGCCATGACTTACGCTTCAACGGAGCTTCAACGCAACTAATTTTTTGGGATCAAGGATGGAAGGGCGGAGTACGAGATGGATAAAATGATACTGAGCCGCATGGAATACTACGGTTACCACGGTGTGTTTGAGGAAGAGCGGAAGCTGGGCCAACGTTTCTATGTGGATCTTGAGCTGGAGATGGATTTGAGCAAAGCCGCGAAGACGGATGATCTGACGTTAACGGTAAATTATGCCGAGATTCATGAACTCCTGCTGGAGATTATGCGGACGGAGTCGTTCCGCCTGATTGAAGCTTTAGCGGAGCATATTGCATCTAAGGTATTGGACACTTATACTATTATCGATGCTTTAACGGTCCGATTGACGAAGCCGCACCCGCCTTTTGACATTCATTTTGAAGGTGTGACCATTGAGCTGCACCGGACCAGGAAGTGAGACGATCATGAATTCACACGCCACCTCTGAGTGTTCAGAGGCTTATATTGCTTTAGGGGCCAATTTGGGAGACCGCGAGGGGAACCTGATGGAGGCTTTGGAACGGTTGGATGAAGTGCCAGGCATTGAGGTAGAGCGCGTATCCAACCTGTATGAGACCGAACCGGTCGGTTACGTGGATCAGCCGATGTTCCTTAATATGGCCGCAGCCGTGTCGACATCGCTGAGTCCCCATGAGCTGCTTGCCGTAATGCAGCAAATCGAGAAACAGCTCGGCCGGGTCCGTCATATTCACTGGGGACCGCGGACGGTGGATCTGGATCTGTTATGGATGGAAGGACGCCGTCTGGATACGCCGGACCTCGTTCTGCCGCATCCCCGCATGCAGGAACGGGCTTTCGTTCTCAGGCCGTTGGCCGATATCGTGTCTGAGCTTGAACCTTCTGGTCTGTACCCCGTGGTGAAGACAGCACTTGAGAACCTGGAAGGAAAGGAAGGAATTCAGCTTTGGAAAACAAGCAGCTGGCGCAGCGTATCCGCGCTTTCCGAAAATTGAAGGGTTTGACCCAGCAAGAGCTCGCCGAGCGATCCGGTATTTCTCTGGCTGTTCTTGGCGCCATCGAGCGGGGAAACCGCCGTGCCGAAGAGCAGATGCTGGCACAGATTGCCGACGTGCTGGAGATTACGTTGCAGGAGCTTAAGGAACGGAGCTAGATTTATCTATCGTGAAGGCGATTCAGGTTTATTTTTTAGAAACCCTGCCATTAATATAGGAAGATGCTTTTTGGATGGGATCTACAAGAATGAGTAAATGTTGCGGACTGGACGATTGCGCGATTCATGGGTATGATGGTTTGGTTTGAAACTTAGGGGATTTCACGCTCGAGAAGCGGGATCCATCGACTATAAATATTTGAAAATAAAGGAGGGAAACATGGAATGGATCAATTGAAAATCGGAAACGTTGAAATGAAAAACCAAGTGGTTCTGGCGCCGATGGCTGGCGTGTGCAATCCGGCGTTCCGATTGATCGCGAAGGAATTCGGCACCGGTCTGGTCTGCGCCGAAATGGTCAGCGGCAAGGCGATCGTTCACGGCAACAAGCGCACCCAGGAAATGCTGTTCGTCGACGAGCGGGAGAAGCCGTTGAGCCTGCAAATTTTTGGCGGCGACCGCGTATCCCTGGTGGAAGCGGCCAAAGTCGTCGATCAACAGACCAATGCCGATATCATCGACATCAACATGGGCTGCCCTGCACCGAAGGTAACGAAGATGGATGCGGGAGCGCGCTGGCTTCTGGATTCGAACAAAATCTATGAGATGGTCGCGGCGGTTGTCGATGCCGTGAACAAACCGGTCACGGTGAAAATGCGCACAGGCTGGGATAGCGATCATATCTATGCTGTCGAAAATGCGCAGGCTGTCGAACGGGCGGGCGGTCAAGCCGTCAGCGTTCACGGACGTACGCGCGAGCAGCTCTACACCGGGCACGCAGATTGGGACATCATTCGCCAAGTGAAAGAAGCCGTCTCCATTCCGGTTATCGGCAACGGCGACGTAGTGACGCCGGAAGATGCGCGACGGATGCTGGATACGACGGGATGCGATGGCGTCATGATCGGTCGTGGAGCGCTGGGGAATCCTTGGATGCTGTACCGTACCGTGGAATACCTGAAGACGGGCCAGCTGCTGTCGGATCCGTCTCCCCAGGAGAAAATCCGGATTGCCATCCTGCATATGGACCGGCTGATCGCCCTGCGCGGCGAAGCGGTAGCGGTTAGGGAGATGCGCAAGCATCTTTCCTGGTACTTGAAAGGGCTCAAGGGATCGGCTCGCATTAAAGATATTATTATGGAAGAAACGAAGCGCGATGAATTGGTCAACCTTCTGAACAACTTTGTGAACAATCTGGAGAACCATGAAGAATCGGCAAAAAGCGTATACCCTCAAGCCGCTGCGGCGATTGGATAATACGAGGTGCAGGCTGTTAACGGTTGCGTGTATGCGACATCCGTGACAGCCTTTGCGCGCATTGACTTTTTGAAATGGTTCCCATATAATCTTTCAGTATAAATTCAAGAAATTGAGCAGGCATCAGAGGGAAGTTCTGATCCCCAAGAATTCGCATATAGTATGTTGATACCGTGGTTTAAATTATTTACATGACAGGAGAATCGGTTAATGAGCGATAAAGAAGTCATTCTTACCCAGGACGGTCTGAAGAAACTGGAGGACGAACTTGAGAATCTGAAGTCTGTGAAGCGCCGCGAGGTGGCTGAGCGGATTAAAGTTGCCATCGGTTATGGCGATATTAGTGAAAACTCCGAATATGAAGACGCCAAGAACGAGCAAGCCTTTATCGAAGGCCGGATTATTACGCTGGAGAAAATGCTCCGTAATGCGCGCATCATCAACAACGATGATATCAATACCGATGTAGTCGGCGTGGGCAACACGGTGATCGTGGAGGATTTGGAATTTGGCGACACGATGGAATATACCATTGTAGGTACGGCTGAATCGGATCCGCTTAACAACAAAATCTCGAACGAGAGCCCTGTCGGCAAAGCGATTATCGGCAAGCAAAAAGGATCGGTTGTGGATGTTAACGTTCCTGCGGGCGTTATTCAATATAAAATTGTAGACATTAAGAAGTAAGTCGGAATGTGGTGTAGAAAGCTTCCTTCGGGGGCTTTTTTAAATAGGTTAGGGCCGGGTTGAGGGCTTAATGGATGGATGGCATGTCTTGAAATGGCTGCCCTACCGTTAAGTCCTTGCCGAATGTGTACGGGATTCACAATGGAAGCGAAATGAAGGAGATGAATGACGATGACGGAAGAAATGAACAACCAGGAACAAGAACAGGAGTTAAGTGAGCTTTTGCAAATCCGCCGCAACAAATTGGACGAGCTTCGCAAGCTGGGCATCGATCCGTTTGGCGGAAAATACGAAAGAGAACATCACGCAGGTGATATTCTGAAACAGTACGACGAGCTCTCCAAGGAAGAGTTGGAAGAGAAGCAGGTGGAAGTGAACCTGGCTGGACGGATTATGGCTAAACGCGGCATGGGCAAGGCTTCTTTTGCCCATATTCAGGATTTGAGCGGCCGGATTCAGATTTATGTTCGCCAGGATTCCGTTGCAGAAGCGCAGTATGAAGCATTCAGCATCCTTGATCTGGGTGACATCATCGGGATAAAAGGGGTCTTGTTCAAGACCAAGACCGGTGAAACTACCGTGAAGGTGAAGGAGCTGGAGGTTCTTTCGAAATCGCTGTATCCGCTCCCTGAGAAATTCCATGGTTTGAAGGATGTAGAGCTCCGTTATCGTCAGCGTTACGTCGACCTGATCATCAATCCCGATGTGCAGAAAACCTTCATTACCCGTTCCCGGATTATCCAATCGATGCGCCGTTACCTGGATTCCCAAGGCTATCTTGAGGTGGAGACCCCGACCTTGCATTCCATCGCTGGCGGTGCGGCGGCACGCCCGTTCATCACGCATCATAATGCGCTCGATATGGAACTGTATATGCGGATCGCAATTGAGCTCCATCTGAAGCGCCTGATTGTGGGCGGACTTGAGAAAGTGTACGAAATTGGCCGCGTATACCGGAATGAAGGGATCTCAACCCGTCATAATCCGGAGTTTACGATGATTGAGCTTTATGAAGCTTATGCGGACTACAAAGATATTATGGCACTGACCGAGAATCTGATTGCCCATATCGCCCAAGAGGTGCTGGGCACGCAAGTCATTTCCTATCAAGGGCATGAAGTGGACCTGACGCCGCAGTGGCGCCGCGTATCCATGGTGGATGCGGTAAAAGAAGTTGTCGGCGTAGACTTCAGCGTGGACATGTCCAACGAGGAAGCGCACCGTCTTGCCAAAGAACACAAAGTTCCGGTTGAGCCGCATATGACATTTGGTCATATTTTGAACGCGTTCTTTGAGCAATTCGTAGAAGAGACGCTGATTCAGCCGACGTTCGTAACCGGTCACCCGGTTGAGATTTCGCCGCTGGCGAAGAAGAACGACGTGGATCCGCGGTTCACGGATCGCTTTGAGCTGTTTATCGTGGCGCGCGAACATGCCAATGCATTCTCGGAGCTCAATGATCCGATTGACCAGCGTCAGCGTTTTGAAGCGCAGATGAAGGAGAAAGAGCAGGGCAATGACGAAGCGCACGAGATGGATGAGGATTTCTTGCGTGCCCTTGAATATGGTATGCCGCCAACAGGCGGACTTGGCATCGGGATCGATCGTCTGATCATGCTTCTGACCAATTCCCCGTCCATTCGCGATGTCTTGCTGTTCCCGCACATGCGTAATAAGGAGTAGGTTTTGCTCCTTTCATAGATAGAAAAGAGGCAGTCGGCTATAGCTTTCTATAGCCGACTGCCTCTTTTGTGCATAGAGCGCGTTTTTGTTGTAAAGCTGTGCTACATTCACTTGATACAATGTATCAACACGTAATGGCCTGGGTGTTTAGGCGTTGTCTGCTTGGCGCCTTTGATACTTGGTTGGGGACCAACACGAACGGAGCAGCTAAAGATGATGGCCTGCAGTGGACCGTCATTCTGGGGACTCATATACAGCTTCAGTTATACCTATGCCCGATAAGCAGACAGAATTAGATGGACTTAATGAGTCATATCAGGCAAGTAAATAAGTGGATAATTTTGCCTTGTTTTTAATTTGCGAAAAAGGGTTGCATATAGGCGGATGCCATGGTATATTATATTTCCGGCCAAGAAATACGGCCTGGAACAAATGCTTGGATCAACAAGCTGAAATGAATTTAAAAAATAAATTCAAAAAAAGCTTGCAATGATCGAGCGGATGTGATAAGATATAAGAGTTGCTAACGAGATAACTTGTTGGTGACAA